>NZ_CP068986.1:0-2500 GCF_016925575.1 Pseudomonas sp. 15A4
AAACCCCATCTGCTTGCGCAAATGGGGTTTCGGAATTTAATCTTGACGATGACCTACTCTCACATGGGGAAACCCCACACTACCATCGGCGATGCATCGTTTCACTGCTGAGTTCGGGATGGGATCAGGTGGTTCCAACGCTCTATGGTCGTCAAGAAATTCGGGTACTGATTCGTTCTCTCGAACGCTTCAGCAAATCGGGTATGTGATCAAGGTGCAGCTTGTGTGTTCGCAAACTTTCGTCTTCATGCGTCTTCACACACCGCAACCTGCTGTCTTTCTGCAGATTGCTTGGGTGTTATATGGTCAAGCCTCACGGGCAATTAGTATTGGTTAGCTCAACGCCTCACAGCGCTTACACACCCAACCTATCAACGTCGTAGTCTTCGACGGCCCTTCAGGGAACTCAAGGTTCCAGTGAGATCTCATCTTGAGGCAAGTTTCCCGCTTAGATGCTTTCAGCGGTTATCTTTTCCGAACATAGCTACCCGGCAATGCCACTGGCGTGACAACCGGAACACCAGAGGTTCGTCCACTCCGGTCCTCTCGTACTAGGAGCAGCCCCTCTCAAATCTCAAACGTCCACGGCAGATAGGGACCGAACTGTCTCACGACGTTCTAAACCCAGCTCGCGTACCACTTTAAATGGCGAACAGCCATACCCTTGGGACCGGCTTCAGCCCCAGGATGTGATGAGCCGACATCGAGGTGCCAAACACCGCCGTCGATATGAACTCTTGGGCGGTATCAGCCTGTTATCCCCGGAGTACCTTTTATCCGTTGAGCGATGGCCCTTCCATACAGAACCACCGGATCACTAAGACCTACTTTCGTACCTGCTCGACGTGTCTGTCTCGCAGTCAAGCGCGCTTTTGCCTTTATACTCTACGACCGATTTCCGACCGGTCTGAGCGCACCTTCGTACTCCTCCGTTACTCTTTAGGAGGAGACCGCCCCAGTCAAACTACCCACCATACACTGTCCTCGATCCGGATAACGGACCTGAGTTAGAACCTCAAAGTTGCCAGGGTGGTATTTCAAGGTTGGCTCCACGCAGACTGGCGTCCACGCTTCAAAGCCTCCCACCTATCCTACACAAGCAAATTCAAAGTCCAGTGCAAAGCTATAGTAAAGGTTCACGGGGTCTTTCCGTCTAGCCGCGGATACACTGCATCTTCACAGCGATTTCAATTTCACTGAGTCTCGGGTGGAGACAGCGCCGCCATCGTTACGCCATTCGTGCAGGTCGGAACTTACCCGACAAGGAATTTCGCTACCTTAGGACCGTTATAGTTACGGCCGCCGTTTACCGGGGCTTCGATCAAGAGCTTCGCGTTAGCTAACCCCATCAATTAACCTTCCGGCACCGGGCAGGCGTCACACCCTATACGTCCACTTTCGTGTTTGCAGAGTGCTGTGTTTTTAATAAACAGTCGCAGCGGCCTGGTATCTTCGACCGGCATGAGCTTACGGAGCAAGTCCTTCACCCTCACCGGCGCACCTTCTCCCGAAGTTACGGTGCCATTTTGCCTAGTTCCTTCACCCGAGTTCTCTCAAGCGCCTTGGTATTCTCTACCCAACCACCTGTGTCGGTTTGGGGTACGGTTCCTGGTTACCTGAAGCTTAGAAGCTTTTCTTGGAAGCATGGCATCAACCACTTCGTGTTCTAAAGAACACTCGTCATCAGCTCTCGGCCTTGAAATCCCGGATTTACCTAAGATTTCAGCCTACCACCTTAAACCTGGACAACCAACGCCAGGCTGGCCTAGCCTTCTCCGTCCCTCCATCGCAATAACCAGAAGTACAGGAATATTAACCTGTTTTCCATCGACTACGCTTTTCAGCCTCGCCTTAGGGACCGACTAACCCTGCGTCGATTAACGTTGCGCAGGAAACCTTGGTCTTTCGGCGTGGGTGTTTTTCACACCCATTGTCGTTACTCATGTCAGCATTCGCACTTCTGATACCTCCAGCAAGCTTCTCAACTCACCTTCACAGGCTTACAGAACGCTCCTCTACCGCATCACTTGCGTGATACCCGTAGCTTCGGTGCATGGTTTGAGCCCCGTTACATCTTCCGCGCAGGCCGACTCGACTAGTGAGCTATTACGCTTTCTTTAAAGGGTGGCTGCTTCTAAGCCAACCTCCTAGCTGTCTAAGCCTTCCCACATCGTTTCCCACTTAACCATGACTTTGGGACCTTAGCTGACGGTCTGGGTTGTTTCCCTTTTCACGACGGACGTTAGCACCCGCCGTGTGTCTCCCATGCTCGGCACTTGTAGGTATTCGGAGTTTGCATCGGTTTGGTAAGTCGGGATGACCCCCTAGCCGAAACAGTGCTCTACCCCCTACAGTGATACATGAGGCGCTACCTAAATAGCTTTCGAGGAGAACCAGCTATCTCCGAGCTTGATTAGCCTTTCACTCCGATCCACAGGTCATCCGCTAACTTTTCAACGGTAGTCGGTTCGGTCCTCCAGTTAGTGTTACCCAACCTTCA
>NZ_CP068986.1:7500-1140000 GCF_016925575.1 Pseudomonas sp. 15A4
AAACCGGCCTTCCACAGCTTCATGGCCGTCTCAAACGGGCGCACGATCGCATCACCGTCGCGCGGTGCAATCTGAATGGCGCCGGCGAGACCGTAATTGCGAATATCGACAACATTCTTGCTGCCCTTCAACGCATGCAAATAGCCTTCGAAATGCGGCGCAGTTTCAGCGACCTGCTGCACCAGGTTCTCGCGCTGAATGATTTCCAGCGCGGCGAGGCCGGCGGCGCAGGCGACCGGATGGGCTGAATAGGTGTAGCCATGGGGAAACTCCACGGCGTACTCGGGCGTCGGCTGATTCATGAACGTCTGATAGATCTCGGTGCTGGCAATGACAGCCCCCATCGGGATCGCACCGTTGGTGATCTGCTTGGCAATGCACATCAGGTCGGGCGTCACGCCGAAACTGTCGGCGCCGAACATCGAACCGGTACGCCCGAATCCCGTGATCACTTCATCGAAAATCAGCAGAATGTTGTGCTGATCACAGATTTCACGCAGCCGCTTGAGATACCCCTGCGGCGGAACGATCACCCCTGCAGAGCCTGCCATGGGCTCAACGATCACCGCTGCAATGTTCGAAGCGTCGTGCAGTTCGATCAGCTTGAGCATCTCATCGGCCAGCGCAATGCCGCCCTGCTCCGGCATGCCCCGTGAATAGGCGTTGCTGGCAAGCAGCGTATGAGGCAGATGATCGACGTCCATCAATTGCCCGAACATCTTGCGGTTGCCGTTGACGCCACCCAGGCTGGTGCCCGCGATATTCACGCCGTGATAGCCACGGGCGCGGCCGATCATCTTGGTTTTGGTCGCCTGGCCTTTCAAACGCCAGTAAGCCCGCACCATCTTGACCGCAGTATCAGCGCACTCCGATCCAGAGTCGGTATAGAAGACGTGATTCAGCTTGCCGGGTGTCAGATCGGTGATCTTTTCAGCCAGCTGGAACGACAGCGGGTGTCCGAACTGGAATCCTGGCGAGTAGTCCAGCGTGCCCAACTGGCGGGAAACCGCCTCCTGAATCTCCTTGCGCGTATGCCCTGCCCCACACGTCCACAGCCCCGACAGACCGTCATAAATTTTGCGCCCTTTGTCATCCGTGAGATAGCTGCCTTCGGCGGCGACGATCAGCCGTGGATCGCGGTGAAAGTTTCGGTTCGCCGTGTAAGGCATCCAGTGGGCATCAAGTTTGAGCTGGCTCGCCAGAGACATGTCGGACGATTCGGGCATATTCATTGGAATTAACCTCACTGGTCGTGGGGGCCTGACTTCGCTATTGAAGTGCGGGCGGGTGCGGGCCGGTTGCAGCTAAAGTGCCACGGGCATAAAGTCTGGAAAATGCTGCTTTTACGATCTTCAGTTGACCGGCTACTAAACTATGAGCACCCGCCGTAATGATCCGCTGGCACAAGTCAGCGACTTTGATATCCGTCTGTTGCGCATTTTTCGTAGCGTGGTCGAGTCCGGTGGATTTTCGGCAGCGGAAAGCGCGCTGGGTATTGGTCGCTCTGCCATCAGTCAGCAAATGAGTGATCTCGAGCAGCGCCTGGGACTGCGTCTTTGCCAACGGGGCCGTGCGGGGTTTTCCCTGACGGAGGAAGGCCGCGAGGTCTATCAGTCATCGCTGCAGTTATTGAGCGCCCTCGAAAGTTTTCGTACGGAGGTGAATGGTCTTCACCGACACCTGCGCGGCGAGCTGAACATCGGGCTGACGGACAATCTGGTCACACTCCCCCACATGCGCATCACCCACGCGCTTTCCCAACTGAAAGAACGTGGCCCGGACGTGCACATCAATATCCGCATGATCGCGCCCAATGAAGTCGAGCAGGGTGTGCTCGACGGCAGTTTGCACGTTGGCGTCGTACCCCAGGCCAGCGCCCTGTCGGGACTGGAATATCAGCCGCTGTATAGCGAACGTTCGCTGCTGTATTGCGCCGTCGGTCATCCGCTGTTTTACGTGGATGATGCGCAGCTTGATGACGATCGACTGTCCGCGCAGGAGACCATAGCGCCGACGTTTCGCCTGCCGAGTGAGATCCAGGCCCATTATCAGGCGCTGAAATGCACCGCGAGCGCATCGGACCGGGAAGGCATGGCGTTTCTGATTCTGACCGGGCGTTACATCGGCTATCTGCCCGATCATTACGCCAGCCTTTGGGTGCAGCAGGGTCGACTGCGTGCGCTGAAGCCCAAGTCGCGGTTCTATGATGTGAGCCTGGTGACCGTCACGCGCAAAGGCCGCCGCCCCCATTTGGTGCTGGAAAGTTTTCTGGAGAGCCTGGCCGCCACAAGATGAAGCCGACACTACTCAGTCAGCTTCCCAATGACGCGCAGTCAAACGGCCGAGATATCCGACCAGCCCCTTGATAGTCGGGCATGTACAGCGAATCGGTAAGCACGTAACTGATCAGTTGGACAGGTTTTTGCAGTAAGGCTGAATGTCGAAGTCCACACAGAATCGAGAGCCAGCATGCAGCCTGAAGCGCCAGACAATAACGACCTCATTTACGGCCTCAATGACCGGCCGGGCATCGGGCCGGCAACCTTGGCTGCTGTCCAGCATGTGCTTGCTGCATTCGTGGGCATCATTACGCCGCCGCTGATTATCGGATCGGCGCTCGGGCTTGGCGCATACATGCCTTATCTGATCAGCATGGCGTTGATGGTGTCGGGTGTGGGCACGTTCATTCAAGCGCGCCGCCCGTTCGGCATCGGCGCCGGCATGATTTGCCTGCAAGGCACCAGTTTCGCGTTTCTCGGCGCGGTGCTGTCGGCAGGCTTCATGGTCAAGCAGCGCGGAGGCAGCCCGGAAGACATCATGGCCATGGTGTTCGGAGTATGTTTCTTCGGCGCCATCGTGCAGATTGTGCTCAGCCGTTTCATCGGACAGCTGCGTCGAGTGATCACGCCACTGGTAACCGGCATCGTCATCACGCTAATCGGCGTCAGCTTGATCAAGGTCGGCGTGACTGATCTGGGAGGCGGCTTCAATGCGCCGGACTTCGGCGAGCCGGTCAATCTGGCCCTTGGCGTTTTCGTGCTGGCAGTGATCGTCGTGCTCAACCGCTCAAGCGCGCCCTGGTTGAGGCTGTCGGCCATTATTATCGGGCTCGCGATTGGCAGCCTTGCAGCCTGGTTCAGCGGCAAGCTCGTGCCTCACTCAATCGCCGATGTTGCGCTGGTCAGCATTCCCGTGCCCTTTCGGTTCGGATTCAGCTTCGACTGGGCAGCATTCTTACCGGTGGCGCTGATTTACCTGATCAGCAGCATTGAAACCGTTGGCGACCTTACCGCTAATTGCATGCTCTCCCGCGAGCCCATCAAGGGCCCAGGCTACATTGCCCGGCTGAAGGGCGGCGTATTGGGCGACGGCGTCAGCTGCATGATCGCGGCGACATTCAGTGCCTTCCCGAATACGACCTTCGCCCAGAACAACGGCGTGATTCAGCTCACCGGTGTGGCCTGTCGGTATGTGGGTCTGTACATCGGAGCAATCCTGTTTCTCCTCGGACTTTTCCCGGTGATCGGTGCGATGCTTCAGCAGATTCCTAAGCCGGTGCTTGGCGGCGCGACATTGGTGATGTTCGGCAGCGTTGCAGCGGCAGGCGTGCGGATCCTCGCGCAAGCGCCGCTGGATCGCCGCAGCATGTTGATCATCGCCACCTCGTTTGGAGTAGGACTGGGCATCGCGGCGCAACCGACGCTGCTGCATCATCTGCCGCAATGGGTGCAAAGCCTGTTCGACTCGGCGATCACCAGCGGCGGGCTCACGGCCATCGTGATGAGCCTGATGCTTCCGGAAGCCAAAGAAACAAATGAAACGGGTGAAGCCAAAAAACACACAACGGAATCCTTTGAGCACTGATTTACGAGGGCAACGCTTGTCGGATCCTCGCGGGTGCGCTATCTGTTCACCGCGTCGCACCCAATGATCCGTCTGGAACCGCACATGACCCTCGAAGTCCCCGCTCACAGCCCCAGCGCCACCAAACCGGCCAGCCGTATTCGTCAGAAAAACGAAGAAGCGATCTTGAAGGCGGCCGAAGACGAGTTCGCTCGCCATGGCTTCAAAGGCACCAGCATGAACACGATCGCGCAAAATGCCGGGCTGCCTAAAGCCAACTTGCACTATTACTTCACCAACAAGCTGGGTCTGTACATCGCGGTGCTGAGCAACATTATCGAGTTGTGGGACAGCACGTTTAACAACCTGAGCGCAGAGGACGACCCGGCACAGGCGCTGACGCACTACATCCGCGCGAAGATGGAATTCTCGCGGCGCCAGCCACAAGCCTCGCGCATCTTTGCCATGGAGATCATCAGTGGCGGCGAATGCCTGAACCAGTATTTCAGTCAGGACTATCGCGAATGGTTTCAGGGGCGTGCCGCGGTCTTCCGGGCCTGGATCGATGCAGGAAAGATGGACCCGGTCGATCCGGTGCATCTGATCTTTCTGCTGTGGGGCAGCACTCAGCATTACGCTGACTTCGCCACGCAAATCTGCCAGGTGACCGGCCGTTCGCGGCTGACCAAGCAAGACATGGAAGTCGCCGGGGATAACCTGGTCCGGATCATTCTCAAAGGGTGCGGACTCACCCCCACGTTATAACTCCCTGAACGCCAAACGCAGTCTGGAACTTCAATGCCTTCTACGCTCACCGGCCCCTGCGAGTTTCGAGAAGAGATTCGCAAGAGCCGCTTTATAACTCTCGCAGCGCCCATCGACACGCCTGCCGATGCTCAAGCGTTTATCGAGCAACACAGTGATCTCGACGCCACGCACAATTGCTGGGCCTGGAAGCTGGGCGCGCAGTACCGCAGCAACGACGACGGCGAACCAGGCGGCACCGCCGGACGACCGATACTCGCGGCCATTGATGCGCAGGATTTTGATCGGGTCGTCGTGCTCGTCATTCGCTGGTATGGCGGGATTCAACTGGGCACCGGCGGGCTGGCGAGGGCCTATGGCGGAGGCGCCAACAAATGCCTGCAGCAGGCCGATCGAGTGCCGCTGATCAATCGCGTGTCGCTGCAATTCGACTGCAGCTTCAGCGAGCTGGTGCTGATAAAGCTGCGAGTGGCCGAGCTAAACGGTCTTGTGGAGGAAGAGCGCTTCAACGCCAACGGTGTCACGCTCTCGATTGCCCTGGCTCCCGAGCCGATTGAAACCCTTCAGCGCCAGCTGTCCGACATCAGCCGCGGACGAA
Source organism: Pseudomonas sp. 15A4 (assembly GCF_016925575.1). Classification (NCBI taxonomy): domain Bacteria; kingdom Pseudomonadati; phylum Pseudomonadota; class Gammaproteobacteria; order Pseudomonadales; family Pseudomonadaceae; genus Pseudomonas; species Pseudomonas sp. 15A4. Next base: position 12,707 of record NZ_CP068986.1, read on the forward strand.
TCGTGTTGCAGCCGCCGCAGTAATCAACCCAAGGACAGATCGACGCCTTCCCCGCTAAAGCCGGTCCTGCGAGCGAACGCGACGGCTGTAACCGGCTATGGCGTTTGCCCACATCTACTGTGCATCCGCCTGTGGACAAGCTGAGCATACCCCGCCGCAGGCCTTGATCCATATGGCTTTGCGGAGGTTGATCACTTTTCATCCAAAAGCGTGCGTTGTGAATAAAAGGAGCGGGAAAACAGGACGTTAGCGCCCTTTATGCCGATGCGGCGCTCGTTTCAGGCGCGTTATACCCCCAATCCGCAACTACCCACATTACCTGTGGAGCAATCTGTGGATAACCCGTGCAAGCCTCCGCAGAGTGCCTTGTACGACACGCGTTGGGCATAGCTGGATGTTTTTTATACAGACACACCATCAGGCGGTGGTCGATCGTCCGCCATCCTGATCGCCTGACATTCGTATCGGAAACGTTCACTCACATATGTCGTAAGCCTCTGTCATCCTCTGCCGCTAACTTATACGCCTCGCGGCAACTCAGCACCTCAAGAAACCAAATTCTCACCGCGTCGCGATGTCCATCGTTTGAGTGAAATTTTTCGTTTGTCTGTACAGGAGTCATTCCAATGTCCACCCCTAAAACAGCTCTGATCATCGGAGCGTCACGCGGCCTTGGCCTCGGATTGGTGAAACGTCTGACGGAACTGGGCTGGGAAGTCACCGCCACCGTCCGCGACGCTCAGAAGGCCGACGAGCTGAAAGCACTGCAGAATGTGCAGTTACAGACACTGGACATCGACGAGCCGTCTTCTCTCGAAGTGCTGACTCATAACCTTAAAGGCCAGACGTATGACCTGCTGTTCGTCAACGCCGGCGTGATGGGCCCGATGCATCCCAACCCGACCGACGCGACGTCCGGCGAACTGGGTCAGCTATTTCTCACCAACGCCGTCGCGCCCATCCGCCTGGCCAAACGCTTCGTCGACCAGATCCGTCCCGGGACCGGTGTGATTGCGTTCATGAGCTCGGTGCTCGGCAGCGTCACCATGCCGGACGCCCCAGAAATGGCATTGTACAAAGCCAGCAAAGCCGCGCTGAACTCAATGACCAACACCTTCGTGACGCAATTGGGTGAGAACAAACCCACCGTGCTCTCGATGCACCCGGGTTGGGTCCGTACGGCGATGGGCGGTGAAGGCGCCGATATCGACGTCGAAACCAGCGTACGCGGGATTGTCGAGCAGCTTGAGCGCTTTGCGGGCAAAGGCGGTCATCACTTCGTGAACTACAAGGGTGAGACGATTCCCTGGTGATCGAAATGCACGTCGCGGCAGCCTGAGCCGTCGCGACTTGCCGACGCCCGCCACAACCCTCTAGAATCCGCCCTCGCCTCGCAGCGCGTTCGTTGCTGCGGCGACCCTGGATCAGCAGACAGGGCAACACTGAGCTGGCGATCTGAACCCACTTTCAGAGGAGCCGGCCAATGCCCGCGATCCGTACCTGGTTGAAAAATCCCCTTGCCGTTTTCACGGCCAATGATCTCGATGCTCGCGGCGGCCTGGTGGTCGAAGGCGGGGTTATCGTTGAGATGCTCCCGCCAGGCCAACTGCCCGCACAACCTTGCGAACACGTGTTCGATGCACGCGAGCATGTCTTGCTGCCCGGCCTGATCAACACGCACCACCACTTTTATCAAACCCTCACCCGCGCCTGGAGCCCGGTGGTCAATCAGCCGCTATTCCCCTGGCTGAAAACTCTGTATCCCGTGTGGGCGCGGCTGACACCGGAGAAACTTGCACTGGCCAGCAAGGTCGCCCTGACCGAATTGCTGCTGTCAGGCTGCACCACCGCCGCCGACCATCATTATCTGTTCCCGCAAGGTCTGGAAGACGCCATTGATGTTCAGGTGAACAGCGTCCGCGAACTGGGTATGCGCGCGATGCTGACGCGGGGTTCGATGACCCTGGGCGAGGCAGACGGGGGCCTGCCACCCCAGCAAACCGTCCAGCAGGGCCAGGTAATTCTCGACGACAGCGTGCGCTTGATCGAGACCTACCACGAGCGGGGTGACGGCGCGCAGATCCAGATTGCGCTGGCGCCGTGCTCGCCGTTTTCGGTGACGACCGAGATCATGGCGGAAAGCGCAGCCCTCGCCGAAAAACACGATGTGCGCCTGCACACGCATCTGGCCGAAACCCTGGACGAAGAGGACTTCTGCTTGCAGCGCTTCGGCCTGCGCACGGTGGATTATCTGGACAGCGTCGGCTGGCTCGGCCCTCGCACCTGGCTGGCCCACGGCATTCATTTCAACAGCGAAGAGATCACTCGCCTCGGCCAGGCCGGCACCGGGGTCTGTCATTGCCCGAGTTCGAACATGCGCCTTGCGTCAGGCATCTGCCCCACGCTGGAGCTGCTTGCCGCAGGCGCCCCGATCGGTCTGGGCGTTGACGGTTCTGCGTCAAATGACGCCTCGAACATGATGCTTGAAGCCAAGCAGGCGCTTTACCTGCAGCGCTTGCGTTACGGGGCGGAAAACATCACGCCCGAGTTGGCATTGGGCTGGGCGACCAAGGGCTCAGCGCAATTGCTGGGCCGACGTGACATCGGCGAGTTGGCGGTGGGGAAACAGGCTGATCTGGCCTTGTTCAAGCTGGACGAGTTGCGCTTCTCCGGCAGCCACGATCCGATTTCGGCGCTGCTGCTGTGCGGCGCTGATCGCGCGGACCGGGTGATGATCGGCGGCACATGGCGGGTGATTGAAGGTCAGGTCGAAGGGCTCGATCTGAAGGGATTAATTGCAGACCATCGCCAGGCAGCGGCGGCATTAATCAGGGGCTGACACGCGGTTTGGCTGGCGCCGCGGGGGAGTGAAACGGCTGACTCCCCCACTGCTGGTTCAGGCGAAAGCCAAGTTATAGCCCCATCAGCGACAGCATGATGAACGTGGCAAACAGCACAAAATGCGTCATGCCTTCGATGGCGTTGGTTTCGCCGTCGTTGAGGTTGATGGCGCAGACCAGCAAGGTGACGAAGATCATGACAGTCTGCACCGGCGTCATCGCCATCTGGAAGGCCTGGCCGCTGTAAAGCGCCATACCTTCCATGACCGGCACGGTCAGAATCACCGTCGACAGCGAAGCACCGAGGGCGATATTGACCACCGACTGCATGCGGTTGGCCAGCGCGGCTCGCAATGCGGTCAGGATCTCCGGCGCTGCCGAAATGGCGGCCACCAGGATCGCCGTCATCACGGGAGGCGCCCCGCTACCTTCCAAACCCAGATCCACGGTTTTCGACATAACCTCGGCCAACGCGCCGATCACCACTACGCCGAAAACCAGCGTGGCGATCGAGCGCGTCAGGTTGACTGGCTCGTGTGCTTCTTCGGCCTCACCCTTGCGGCGCTTCTTGTCCGGGTAGCTGTAGCTGAAGAAGTAGCTGTGTGGTCCGACCTGCATACGCAGGAACAGCGCATACAGCAGGATCATCGCGCCAATGGTGAAGGCCGAATACAGTTTCCATTTCCCTTCGGGAATGAATTCGGGCACCACCATCGACACCGCCATGGCAGTCAAAATCATCACGCTATAAGACCGCGCGGAGTCATCGTTGTAGGACTGCTCACCGTGCTTGAGCCCGCCCATCAACGCGGCAAGACCCAGGATCCCGTTGATGTCGAGCATCACGGCCGAGTAGATGGTGTCGCGCACCAGCGTTGGTGAAGGCTCGTTGCTCATCATGATCGCCAGAATCACGACCTCAACCAGCACCGCCGACAAGGTGAGGATCATGGTGCCGTACGGATCGCCGACCTTTTCCGCCAACAGCTCGGCGTGGTGAGCCACCCGCAACGACGCGCAGATGATGAACCCCACCAGGGCAATGCCCGCGATCAGCGCGACGGTATGACCGTGGCTGAGCAATTGGTGTTCGTAGAAGTAGGCGAAAAAGGTCGCAATGACCGCCAGTAGAAGAAACTTTTCCTGCTTGAGAATCGTGCCCATCGCTGCCTTTTAGCCCTTTGCGACCCTGGCCGCACATCCATGAAGTGAAGTTTACTGAAGCGCTTGAGAGTGTTGATGTAAACAAAGGTTTCAAGACAGCCTAGCAGCGGGTCGCGACAGATCGTCGCGCCGCCGCATCAAATTACCATTCATCCTGACGCTGGTCCGGACATCCTGACGCCGGGAACGCCTACAACTGCGGGCCCGGATCGCCGATACCCGTGGCGATGAGAGCCACGCAGCGTGTGAACCGTCCGGTCAGGTTTTATTCGGCCCGCGCGCCTGACTCTGTAGAATGCCCGCCATTGCACCTTACGAGACAAAGCCCATGTACGACTGGTTGAACGCCCTGCCCAAGGCAGAACTGCACCTGCATCTGGAGGGCTCACTTGAGCCGGAACTCTTGTTCGCTCTGGCTGAGCGCAACAAGATCGCCCTGCCCTGGGCGGATGTCGAAACCCTGCGCAAGGCCTACGCATTCAATAATCTTCAGGAGTTTCTCGACCTGTATTACCGCGGCGCCGACGTGCTGCGAACCGAGCAGGATTTTTACGACCTGACCTGGGCATACTTGGAGCGCTGCAAAGCGCAGAACGTTATTCACACCGAACCGTTCTTCGATCCTCAGACCCACACCGACCGCGGCATTCCCTTTGAAGTCGTGCTTAACGGCATAGCCGGCGCCTTGAAAGACGGCAAGGAAAAACTCGGGATCGGCAGCGGCCTGATCCTGAGCTTCCTGCGCCACTTGAGTGAGGACGAAGCGCAGAAGACCCTCGACATGGCGCTGCCCTATCGCGACACCTTCGTGGCCGTCGGCCTGGACAGCTCGGAAATGGGCCACCCACCCAGCAAGTTCAAGCGCGTCTTTGATCGGGCTCGCGGTGAAGGCTTCCTGACCGTTGCCCACGCAGGTGAAGAAGGTCCGCCGGAGTACATCTGGGAGGCACTGGATTTGTTGAAAATCCAGCGTATCGATCACGGCGTGCGCGCCATCGAGGACGAGCGCCTGATGCAGCGCATCATCGATGAGCAGATCCCGCTGACGGTCTGCCCGCTGTCCAACACCAAGCTTTGCGTTTTCGACCACATGGGTCAGCACAACATTCTCGATATGCTCGAGCGCGGCGTAAAAGTGACCGTCAACTCCGATGACCCTGCGTACTTCGGTGGCTATGTGACCGAGAACTTCCACGCGCTGCACACCCACTTGGGCATGACCCAGGATCAGGCCAGTCGCCTCGCGCAAAACAGCCTCGACGCCCGTCTGATCAAGCCCTGATCAGCAGCAGCGTGTGGACGTTCTGCTCCACACGCCGCGCGTCCATTTCGCGCCGTCACGCCGCCGAGGCGATCTTGCTGATTTCCCGCTGGCCGTTGGATGAGACCTGCAACGTGCAGGCCTCTTCCGTCGTGCGCAGCCAACCCAACTGCATGAACAGTTGCAAAAGCCCCGCCCCTAAGGCGCCCCCCAGATGGGGTCGGCGTTCATGGCGATCAACGCAGGCGCACACAGCTTCGCGTCGTCTGTGGGCCAGCGCGGGAATAAAAATGCCACGTTCGGCAAAGCGGGAGATGCCGACACTGGTGACTTCAAGCCGGTGTTCGGACTGTTCAATCCACCCTGCCCCCAACATCCGCAAATACAGCTCAGCGCCCATCTCGCCACCCAGATGATCCGCACACACACTGGCTCTGCATAACGGCAGGGGCGGCAATGGCTGCGCCATGCTGCGACTGATCAGTTCCGCGCTGACCATGGATGCACTGACCAACGCCTGGACGGCGGTCCGGACCTCCGGCGCAGCGAGCCTGAAGTAGCGCTTGCGGGCGCGGACTTCGTGGCGCAGCAACCCGCCTGCGGCGAGACGCGCCAGATGCGCACCGGCGGAAGAAGTGGAGAGACCTACCAGCAAAGCCACTTCATCAGCAGCCCGGGATGTTCCGTCCATCAACGCCCACACGATCGCGCTGCGTTTGGGGTCGGCGAGCAACGCAGCGATCTGGCTGATGCAAGGTACATATTCCATGTCTTCACTCCCTGTTGAACATTGTCTAAGCGGACCGGTGCCGGTGCGCAGATCAAGGCATGCCTTTGCGTGGAATCACGGGCGTAATCCGGTAAAGCGCAAGGCCGTTGCTGCGGTCAGCATCATCGTTGTTTAAGCCGAACACAGACTTTGATTTAAATCACATCACGCGAACTCTGACCCTGGAACTTGCACGCCATACAGATAATTGCGCCTGAGCCATACAGTTAGAAAAGAGAATTAAATCGGATCCATGACGGCGCTTAGTATAAGACCTGGATTCGGTCGGTGGATCAACTTGTCCATCGACTTACCCTTTGTTTGTGGGCCGTATTGGCAAATGTTCAGCACAATCGGTATGCCCATACATGGCGTGATTGCGACCGGATAGCTCGAACCCCTTTAATCACGGGGGCTTGCGCGGAGGATGGCGGCTCGTGGGTCTGAGGTCGAGGCGATTGCCTACATCGAAAACGCAGAAAACCTTCAAGAAAATAATCTGTGCCAAAGGCGTATCAAGAGTGAACTTGTCGCGATCAAGCACGGCAGTCAGGATCGGCCCCTTTTAGTTCTGTAAGAAGTTTCCAATTAAGAAGTAGTAAAAAGCCGTATATAAACCGCTCATTTTCGACAGACTAAACATGCTTAGACAGGTGCACGTTAAACATAAGAAAAATCGGCAACGCCTGCGCGTTGCCGACGTCGATCAGATACGCACATCCGCGTGGGGCGTCAGCGCATCTCGTTTCAGTTGCGCGCGGCGAGTGATCACCGCCAGGGTCACGGCCAGCACGCCGCACAGCGTAATGACGGTCGCCATCGGCACCGCCGTTCCGTCATGCAGCACGCCGACCAATGCCGCCGCACCCGCTGCGACACTGAACTGCAGGCACCCCAACAACGCCGACGCGCTGCCTGCACGTTTACCCTGCCCGCCCATCGCGCACGCGGAAGCGTTGGGGATGATGCAGCCCAGGCTGGCGATATAGATAAACAGCGGAATCAGCAGCGGCCACAGCTTTTCGGTGTGCAGGGATGCGATGGTCAGCAGCACGACGGCAGCAGCGAGATAGATCCAGACAGTCCGCGACAGCAACCACGCCGGCCCATAGCGGCCAACAAGGCGGGCGTTCACCTGGGCGATGAGGATAAAGCCGGCGGCGTTGATGCCGAACAGCCATCCGTAGTGTTCCGCCGGGACGCCGTAGAGCTTGATGAAAACGAAAGGTGAACCCGCGATGTAGGAGAACATCCCGGCCATGGCGATCCCGCCGGTGAGCGCATGGCCCAGGAAGATCCGGTCGCCCAGCAGATTCCAGTACGACCCGAGCGCGCCCGAGAGCGGCAGTCGCGGGTGGCCGGCCGGCATGCTTTCTGGCAAGCCCCTGAAAACTGCCACTGCGGTGAGTGCGCTGAACACCGTCAACGACAGGAAGATGGCCTGCCAACCCACAACGTTGACCAACAGCCCGCCTAGCATCGGGGCCAGGATCGGCGCCAGGCCCATGACCAGCATCAACTGCGAGAACACTTTGGCCGAGTCAACCGGCGAGCACTTGTCGCTGACGATCGCCCGTGACAGCACCATGCCGGCACATCCGCCCAACGCTTGTACAAAGCGGGCCGCAATCAGCCATTCAAGCGAAGGCGCCAGGGCGCACGCCAGCGATGCAAGGGTGAACAAGCCGACGCCAAATAACAGCGGGATCCGGCGACCGAAGCGATCGGCGATCGGGCCGTAGGCGAGCTGGCCGATGCTCAGGCCGAGGAAATAAGAGGCCAGGGTCAGCTGAACGTGTTTCTCGTCGGTGCCGAACGCCAAAGCGATGGCCGGGAAACCTGGCAGGTAAAAGTCGATGGCCAACGGGCCAAAGGCGCTGAGTGCGCCGAGGATCAGAATCGTTCTGAGGTTCATCAATCTTCCTAAACAGTTTTGCGCAGCGCGACAGTTTAACAACCTTGGATCTACGCGGCCCGGTCACGGAAAAATTACCAAAAGTTTTTTCAAGACGTCGTTGAGCAAAAAAAGGTGGAACTTATTACGCACGACCGAGCATCGGTTAATGGATTTCCTACAACGTTTTTACCAATAACTCACAGAAGCGCTTCTAAGCTTTTCTCAAGCAGTGAGGAAATCAAAATGAATGCGCGATGGGCTGTACTGTGGTGCGTTGTCGTTGTCGCCGGATGTCAGTCTACCCACGACCAGTTACTGGCCGAAGGTTACCCACCGGCATTCGCTGATGGTTTTCAGGATGGCTGCGGGAGCGGGCGGCAATCCATTGATGTCATCAAAGGTCAATTCAAAAAGGACGTGCCACGCTATTTGCGTGACACGCTGTATGCGCAAGGTTGGTCGGACGGGTTTCGCCAGTGCCAGGCGCAACTGGCCAACAGCAATGTTCAGGATCAAGGCCGGGACAGTATCTGGAATGACCGCGACCGCGACTGGGACCGCCAGAGAACCCAGGACGCCGCTAAAGCCTACCGATCTCATTAAACGCCGGTCGCGGCTGCATAACGGGTGAAACTATCGGGGACCGCACATGGCCCAATGTGACTAAGCCATGAACAGGAGCCCCGCCATGAGTCGCGCCTTCGTCAACGAAGACAACGCCGCCGCGCAAATCGACCCGCCGGTTGAACGGCAGATCAGCGTCCAGACCAACTACGTCACCCGGCGCGGCCTTGATCAATTGCACGATCAGGTCGAGCAGCTGCAAGCGCAGTACAGCGAACAGAACGCCCAAGGCGATGAAGGCGACAAACAGCGCATGGCCGAAATCGAACGGGACCTGCGTTACTTCAACCAGCGCCTGCAAAGCGCACAAGTGGTCAGCAGCACGTCGGATGACAAGGTTCAGATCGGCAGTTGGGTGACCTTTGCCGACGAGGAAAACGTTGAACAGCGCATGCAACTGGTCGGCGAGGATCAGGCCGATGCAGGCAGTCAGTTGATCAACTGGGCGTCACCGCTGGGCAAGGCACTACTGGGCGCCAAAGTTGGGGATGAAGTCACTTGGCAGCGGCCGGTGGGCGATGCCGTGATCGAGGTGGTGCGTATTGAAGCCGGCGACTGAGGTCGTCGACCAACAATCGACCAGACACAAAAAACGGAGCCCAACGGCTCCGTTTTTTCGTAACGCCAACCGTATCAGGCGAGCTTCTTGTGACGCACGCGGTGCGGCTGAGCGGCGGCATCGCCAAGGCGTTTCTTGCGATCGGCCTCGTACTCGGTGTAGTTGCCTTCGAAGAACACCGCTTGCGAATCGTCTTCGTACGCGAGGATGTGAGTGGCAACGCGGTCAAGGAACCACCGATCGTGAGAGATCACAATGGCAGCGCCAGGGAAGTCCAGCAGGGCTTCTTCAAGGGAACGCAGGGTTTCAACGTCGAGGTCGTTTGACGGTTCGTCGAGCAGCAGGACGTTGCCACCCTCCTTCAACGTCAGCGCGAGGTGCAGACGACCGCGCTCACCGCCAGACAGGTCCTTCACGAACTTCTGCTGATCGCCGCCCTTGAAGTTGAAACGGCCGACATAGGTGCGCGACGGGATTTCGTAGTTGCCGATCTTGATTTGATCGGAGCCGTCGGAAATCTGTGCGAACACGGTTTTGCTGCCATCCAGGTCGTCGCGGCTCTGATCGACACACGCCAGCTGCACGGTTTCGCCGACTTCAATGGAGCCGGAGTCCGGTTGCTCCTTGCCCATCAGCATGCGGAACAGCGTCGATTTACCGGCACCGTTACCGCCGATCACGCCAACGATGGCGCCTTTAGGCATGGAGAACGACAGGTTGTCGATCAGCACGCGATCGCCGTAGCCCTTGGTGACGTTCTTGAATTCGATGACCTTGTCGCCCAGACGCGGACCGGCCGGGATGTAGATCTCGTTGGTCTCGCTGCGCTTCTGGAATTCCTGGGACTGAAGCTCTTCGAAGCGTTGCAGACGGGCCTTGGATTTCGACTGGCGCGCCTTGGCACCTTTACGGACCCACTCGAGCTCTTCTTTCATGGCCTTTTCATGGGCCGACTGCTGCTTGGACTCGGCCGCCAGACGATCAGACTTGGCTTCAAGCCAGCCGGAATAGTTCCCTTCGTACGGAATGCCCGCGCCGCGGTCGAGTTCCAGAATCCAGCCAGCGACGTTGTCGAGGAAGTACCGGTCGTGGGTGATCGCAACCACGGTGCCCGGGAAATCGTGCAGGAAATGCTCGAGCCAGGCGACGGAATCGGCATCCAGGTGGTTGGTCGGTTCGTCGAGCAGCAGCATGTCAGGGGCGGACAGCAGCAGACGGCACAGGGCCACGCGACGTTTCTCACCACCGGACAGGTGTTCAACCTTGGCGTCCCAGGCCGGCAGGCGCAGCGCATCGGCGGCCACTTCGAGCTGGCGCTCCAGGTTGTGGCCATCGCTGGCTTGCAGGATCGACTCGAGCTTGGCCTGTTCGGCCGCCAGCTTGTCGAAATCGGCGTCCGGCTCCGCGTAAGCGGCATAGACTTCGTCCAGACGTGCTTGAGCGTCCTTGATCACGCTGACAGCTTCTTCGACCACTTCACGTACGGTCTTGGTCGGGTCGAGCTGCGGCTCTTGCGGCAGGTAGCCGATATTCAGCTCGGGCATCGGGCGCGCTTCACCGTCAAATTCGGTGTCGACACCGGCCATGATTTTCAGCAGCGTGGATTTACCCGAGCCGTTGAGGCCGAGGACGCCGATCTTGGCGCCGGGGAAAAACGAGAGGGAGATGTTTTTCAGGATTTCCCGCTTCGGCGGAACAACTTTGCTCAGCCGATGCATGGTAAAGACGTATTGAGCCATGGAATGAAAACCTGGAATGGGACTGTGAATTAAGGCGCGAGCTTAGTGCTGCGTCGCAAAAAATGCGTTTATCTTCGCGCCGCAACTTGCCTTAGCGCGATTCCGGGCCTTGAATTGATCAAAGCCGAACCCGCGCGGCAGGGACAAACTTCCGAGGACCGGTATTAAAGCTGGAGCAACGCTTGCATGCCCTTTGAGGCTGCAAGCGAGTCGTGCAGAAACCGGGCGCGTCGCGTGTGGCGCAAAGCTACCCGAATGCACGCAACAGGGCAAACCGCCCGGCCCATTAACGCTGGCACTTAGCCACAGCTCGGTGGCATGCTACCCGCCTTTTGCGCACCGGGCTTATAGTGCGTATCGCACATGCTGATTCAGTCCAGTAGTCAGGATCACAGTTTGCTCAAACCGACCCCCATCTCACCCCTGCGCCCATCCGATAGCGCAACGGCCGTGCCTTTAAGGGGCGTGCTCAGGGGTGCGCTCGCGGTCCTGGTTCTGATGATGTTGATGCTGTTGTTATGGCAGATGATCGAGCAGTTCCAGCAGTCTCAGGAACGCCAGCACAAGCGCAGCATCGACTACAGCGTGCAGCTCGCCGATCGGCTGAGCCTGAACATGGCGCTGGACGCTCAGGTGGCGCTGAATGTGCTTGACGAAACCCAGGACAATTCGCAACCCGTTGACGATCCAGAGGCCGTGCTGGCGAACCTTGGTCAATCGATGCCGGCGGTTAAAAGTCTGGTCTGGCTCGACATTGACGGTAATGTCATTGCCGACAGCGCGGGTGACACCCGTGATGTCGGCTTTCTGACCCAGATGCATTCGGTCATCCAGGGCCATCCGTACTTCTACGCCAGCGACCCAGGCGCCTCCACGTTTTATCTGTTCATCCGTCAGCCGGGCACCGGCAATGAACGCTACTGGGGGCTGCGGCTCAAGCCCGACATCCTGAAGTCCCTGACCCGCCAGAGCGATCTGGATTACCAGCCCGTCTGGCTGCTGGAAGATATCAGCAGTCAACGCCCCCTCTACAAAAACCTGCCAGGCGCCGGCCAGTCAGCTGACAACGAGTTGCAGACCGTCCATCTGCAACCACTGCCCCACAGCGACTGGCAAGTGCGTGGACTGTTCGATCCGCAGAAAGCCCGGCAGGCGCAGCTCTTGCCGCTCATCGGTGAATGCCTGCTCGCCCTGCTCTGTTCCTTTATTCCGTTGTTCGCGCTGCGCAGCCTGCGCCGCCGCCAACTGCAGCTGCATCAAAGCCGTCGCCGCTATAAAGACATTTTTGAAGGCTCCGGGGTCGCGCTCTGCGTACTGGACCTCTCCGGCCTGCCGGCTTACCTCAAGCAGTTGCAAGTGAACTGCGGCGAGGAACTGAGCGCACGCCTGAGCAGCCAGCCCGAGCTGATCAACGGCCTGCTTCAGCAATTGCGCATCACTGAGGTCAATCAGGTCGCCGCTCAACTGTTGCGCGCCGATTCGGCACAACATGTCTGGCAACAGTTGATCGAAGGCTGCCCTCGCGCCGGAAACGGTATCGGCCTGCAGATACTCCAGGCCGTCCTCGAGGGTCACCGCCAGCTGGAACTCGAAATTCTGATCCCCGACGCGCAAAGCGGTGACCAACACCTGTGGTTGGTCATGCGCCTGCCTGAGCAACCTGAAGATTTCAACGCCGTCATTCTCAGCATCAGCGATTTCACCAACCGCAAACAGGCCGAGCTGTCGCTGCAGGAGCGGGAACAGTTCTGGTCGGATGTCGTGCGTACCGTGCCGGACTATCTCTGCGTTCTGGATGCGGCCACGCGGCGGATCATTTACAGCAACCATAATCTGGGCCTGGCCCTTGGCTATGAGTCGGCCGAGCTGGACGAGATGGGCGAGCATTTCTGGGAAACGCTGCTGCATCCGGACGATATCGGTGCTTATGAGCAGTTGCGCCTTGCACGCACCGAGCACGGCCGCAGCGACCTGATCCAGTGCCAGTTGCGTTTCCGCGCGCGACAGGGCAACTGGCGTCGCTTCGATATCTGCGAACAGGCACTTGCGGCGGACGCTGACGGGCAGATCCGGCGCATCGTGGGCGTCGCCAAGGACATCACCGACCAAGTGGAAGCCAGCCAGTCCCTGCGCGAAAGCGAGCAGCGGTACCGGATGCTGGCGGAAAGCATCAGCGACGTGATTTTCTCCACCGATCGCCAGTTGCACGCCAACTACTTCAGCCCCTCGGTCAATACCGTGCTGGGTTATAGCGCCGAGTGGATTCTGCAGAACGGCTGGAGGGCGATCATCGCCAATCCTCAGCAGCTCAGCGGCTTTTATGCGCTGCTGCAGCGCATCAGTAAAGCGTCGAACAAGCCCGAGGCGCTGGCGGACCTGCGCCAGGAAATCACCACCCAGTTATTCCTGTTCGATTGCTTGCGCGCCGATGGTCGCAAGATTCCCGTGGAGCTTCGTGTGGTGCTGGTGTGGGATGACTCCGGAACGTTTGAAGGCGTTCTCGGCGTTGGACGCGATGTCAGTCAGCAGCGGCGCGCCGAGAAAGACCTGCGCATGGCGGCCACGGTCTTTGAACACTCGACCTCGGCCATTCTGATCACCGACCCTGCGGGCTACATCGTGCAGGCCAACGACGCCTTCACCCGGGTGAGTGGCTACGCCGTGTCCCAGGTGCTGGATCAGCTGCCGATGATGCTGACCGTCGAGAATCAGCAGGCAGCGCACCTGGGGTACATCCTCAAGCAGTTGAGCCAGCGCGGCAGTTGGGAGGGTGAGTTGTGGCTCAAGCGCCGCGACGGCGAGCACTACCCGGCTTGGGTCGGGATTACCGCGGTGCTCGATGATGAGGGCGACCTGGCCAGCTATGTCTGCTTTTTCAGCGACATCAGCGAGCGCAAGGCCAGCGAGCAGCGCATTCATCGGCTGGCCTATTACGACGCACTGACCCATCTTCCCAACCGCACGCTGTTTCAGGATCGGCTGCACAGCGCGTTGCAACATGCCGAGCGTCAACACACCTGGGTGGTGTTGATGTTCCTCGACCTGGATCGCTTCAAGCCGATCAACGATTCACTGGGCCATGCCGCTGGCGACCGCATGCTGAAGGAAATGGCTTTGCGCCTGCTTGCATGCGTTGACGAAGACGACACCGTTGCGCGCATGGGCGGCGACGAGTTCACGCTGCTGCTGCAACCCCGCCCCACCCAGCAGGCGGCCCTGAATCGGGCAATTCATGTGGCCGAGCAGATTCTCGCCAGCCTGGTGAAACCCTTCGTGCTGGAAGGCCGCGAGTTTTTCGTCACAGCCAGTATCGGTATCGCGCTCAGCCCTCAGGACGGGAGCGAACTGAGCCAGTTGATGAAGAACGCCGACACGGCGATGTACCACGCCAAGGAACGCGGCAAGAACAACTTCCAGTTTTACCAGGCCGACATGAATGCCAGCGCCCTTGAGCGTCTTGAGCTGGAAAGCGACCTGCGCCATGCCCTGGAGCAGGGCGAATTCGCGCTGTATTACCAGCCGCAGTTCAGTGGCGACGGCAAGCGCCTGACCGGCGCCGAGGCCTTGCTGCGTTGGCGTCACCCACGTCGTGGCCTGGTGCCGCCCGTGGACTTCATCCCGGTGCTGGAAGAACTCGGGCTGGTGGTCGAAGTCGGCGAATGGGTGCTCAAGGAGGCCTGCCGCCAGTTGCGCGCGTGGCATCTGGCGCGGGTTCGCGTGCCGAAGGTGTCGGTGAACATTTCCGCACGGCAGTTCTCGGACGGTCAGCTGGGCACGCGCATCGCCGGTATTCTGCAGGAAATCGGCCTGCCGCCCGCCTGCCTCGAACTTGAACTGACTGAAAGCATCCTGATGCGCGAGGTGAGCGAAGCCATGCAGATCCTGGCCGGACTCAAGCGGCTGGGCCTGAGCATCGCGGTCGATGACTTCGGCACCGGCTACTCGTCGCTGAACTACCTGAAGCAGTTCCCCATCGACGTACTGAAGATCGACCGCACCTTCGTCGATGGCCTGCCGTCCGGCGAACAGGACGCGCAGATCGCCCGGGCAATCATCGCCATGGCCCACAGCCTTAATCTGTCGGTGATCGCCGAGGGCGTGGAAACCCACGAGCAGTTGGAGTTCCTGCGCGAACATGGCTGCGACGAAGTTCAGGGTTACCTGTTCGGCCGCCCCATGCCGGCGGCGCGGTTCGAGGCCCAGTTCAGCAACGATGCGCTGTTTATGCTGGACTAGCAGCGGCAAGCGGCAAGCGGCAAGCGGCGAGCTACAAGCAGAAGCCGCGCCGCATTCAGCTTAAGGCTTGAAGCTTGAGGCTTGAGGCTTGCAGCCAGGCTTTAGCCTTGCATCGCGCTCATCACGCACATGACCCGCTTTCATATGCCAGATAAAACCCGATGGGTTAGAATGCCCCCCTTTTCTACTGCCCGATCCCCGAGGACCGCCATGTTCAGCCGCAATTTGACCATCGCCAAGTACGACGCCGACCTGTACGCCGCCATGGAACAGGAAGCCAAGCGTCAGGAAGATCACATCGAGCTGATCGCCTCGGAGAACTACACCAGCCCGGCGGTCATGGAAGCCCAGGGCTCGGTCCTCACCAACAAATACGCCGAAGGCTACCCAGGCAAGCGTTACTACGGTGGCTGCGAATACGTCGACATCGTTGAGCAACTGGCCATCGACCGCGCCAAGCAACTGTTCGGCGCCGATTACGCCAACGTCCAGCCACACGCAGGCTCCCAGGCCAACAGCGCGGTGTACCTGGCGCTGCTCAATGCAGGCGACACCATCCTGGGCATGAGCCTGGCTCACGGCGGCCACTTGACCCACGGTGCCAGCGTTTCTTCCTCGGGCAAGCTGTACAACGCCGTTCAGTACGGCATCGACGGCAACGGCCTGATCGATTACGACGAAGTCGAGCGACTGGCCGTCGAACACAAGCCGAAGATGATCGTCGCCGGTTTCTCCGCCTACTCGCAGATCCTCGACTTCCCGCGCTTCCGCGCCATCGCTGACAAGGTTGGCGCCTACCTGTTCGTCGACATGGCTCACGTAGCCGGTCTGGTCGCTGCAGGCGTTTACCCGAACCCGGTTCCCTTCGCTGACGTCGTCACCACCACTACTCACAAAACCCTGCGCGGCCCGCGCGGTGGCTTGATCCTGGCCCGCGCCAACGCCGAGATCGAGAAGAAGCTGAACTCCGCTGTTTTCCCGGGTGGCCAGGGCGGCCCTCTGGAGCACGTCATCGCGGCCAAAGCGATCTGCTTCAAGGAAGCACTGCAGCCTGAGTTCAAGACTTATCAGGAACAAGTGGTGAAAAATGCCAAGGCCATGGCCGGCGTCTTCATCGAGCGCGGGTTCGACGTGGTATCCGGCGGTACTGAAAACCACCTGTTCCTGCTGTCGCTGATCAAGCAGGACATCTCTGGTAAAGACGCCGACGCCGCACTGGGCAAAGCCTTCATCACCGTGAACAAGAACTCGGTACCCAACGATCCGCGCTCCCCGTTCGTCACCTCCGGTCTGCGCTTCGGCACCCCGGCCGTGACCACTCGCGGCTTCAAGGAAGCAGAGTGCAAGGAACTGGCCGGCTGGATCTGCGACATCCTGGCAGACCTGAACAACGAAGCGGTGATCAACGCCGTACGTGAGAAGGTCCAGGCCATCTGCGCCAAGTTGCCGGTTTACGGCGCTTGATCTGACGCAGTAGCAGTTGCATAAAAAAGCCCGGCTCTTGAGCCGGGCTTTTTTGTAGCTGACGAGTGAAGATCAAACCTGTGGGAGCGAGCTTGCTCGCGAAGGCGTCGGTTCAGTCCCATCGAATTCGTCTGACCTGGCACTTTCGCGAGCAAGCTCGCGCCCACAGGGGATTGTGTACATCCGAAAATGTCAGTCCGCCACCTTCGAAAACCCCGATCGGATCTTCTCCTCCGGCAGCTCATCAGCAATAAACACGATCACGCTCTCGCGTTTCTCGCCTTCTGCCCACTCCACATCGAAATCAAATCCGTAGAGCTTCAGTACCCCCTGAAACACCAGCTTGCGATCCTCGCCGGCGATGTTCAGCACGCCTTTGTAGCGCAGCAGTTGTTTGCCGTGCTCTTCCAGCAGGTCGTTCATGAAGGTGCTGAGCTTGTCGATGTCCAGCGGCTGATCACTGCGCAGGACGAGGCTGCTGATCCGGTCTATGGAGCGGCCTGTCGGGGCTGCCGGGCGCAGTGTCATGCCGCCGATGTCAGCGTTCAAGTTGAAGCCGCGCACATCCAGCAGCTCGGCCAGATCGATCTTGCCGTGCTCGACCACCCGGATCGGCGCGCGACGGTTGATGCGGGTCAAGCGCTCGCTTAATGCATTGAAGGTTGCTTCATCCACCAGATCGGTCTTGCTGACCAGCAGACGATCCGCGAAGCCGATCTGCGCCTGGGCGATGGTCTGCTCCAGGTGCGTGTCGGCATGGGCGGCGTCGACCAACGTAATGATGCCGTCGAGGATGTAGCGCTCGCGCAGCTCCTCGTCGATGAAGAAGGTCTGCGCAACCGGTGCGGGGTCTGCCAGGCCGGTGCATTCGATGACCAGCCGATCAAACGCGATCTCGCCACTGTCGAGGCGCTCCAGCAGCAGATACAGCGCTTTGGTCAGGTCGGTGTGAATGGTGCAGCAGACGCAGCCGTTGGACAGCGTCATCACCTGCACCGGCTCGTCGCCCAGCAATTGAGTGTCAACGCCGGCGTCGCTGAATTCGTTCTCGATCACGGCGATCTTCAGGCCGTGCTCTTCCTTGAGCAAGTGGCGCAGCAAGGTGGTTTTGCCGGCGCCGAGAAAACCGCTGAGGATGCTGACGGGGATAGGTGTGAACAAAAAAAGACCTCGATTCGCTGATAAAAAAACAGGAGTGAGGTTGCGGGCAATTCGAAATGTCAGTCAGTACAGCGGCGACTGAATTAACGCATCGCGAGCAAGCTCACTCCTGCATGACCAAGGGTCACTTCATTAGCAACACTTGGGCCCGCCCTTCCCGCCGTAACGGGCGTCCTGGCGCTCCCGGAAGAACGCTTCGTAGGACATCACCGGCTTGTCCGGGTGGGTCTTCTGCATATGCTCAACGTAATTGTCGTAATCCGGCATGCCCACCATAAGGCGGGCGGCCTGACCGAGATACTTACCCAGGCGACTCAGATCGTTGAACATAAACAGTTCCTCGCGTTACAGCGCACTCAGTGGGATTCCGGAAAGGCCTGGAACGGCGATTCCTTGTCGGTACGCTCTTTCTTGACCCACGCCGCACGACCCACCTTCAGCGCATAGAAGAGAATGCTCAGGACCACGAACAGGAACAGCGTGGTCAGGGTGGCGTTGGTGTAGGCGTTGAAGATCACGTGCTGCATCTGGTCCATGGTCTTGGCCGGCGCCAGCACCTGACCGGCATCCGCCGCGGCGCTGTATTTCTTCGCCAGGGCCAGGAAGCCCACCGCAGGGCTCGGGTCGAACAACTTGATGAAGCCTGCGGTCACGGTGCAGATCAGCAGCCATGAAGCCGGCAGGATGGTGACCCAGACGTACTGCTGACGCTTCATTTTGATCAGCACGACCGTCGCCAGCATCAGCGCGATACCCGCGAGCATCTGGTTGGAGATACCGAACAGTGGCCACAACGTGTTGATCCCGCCCAGCGGATCGATCACGCCCTGATACAGCAGATACCCCCACAGCGCGACGCAACCACCGGTACCGATGGCGTTGGCGGTCCAGGACTCGGTGCGTTTCAGCGCAGGCACGAAACTGCCCAGCAGGTCCTGCAGCATGAAGCGGCCGGCACGGGTACCGGCATCGACTGCCGTCAGGATGAACAGCGCTTCGAACAGAATCGCGAAGTGGTACCAGAACGCCATGGTGTTCTGACCCGGGAACGCCTGGTGCAGTATTTGCGCAATACCCACGGCCAGGGTCGGCGCGCCGCCGGCACGGGCCAGCACGGTGTTTTCGCCGATGTCTTTCGCCACAGCGGTCAGTTGATCCGGCGTAATGAGGAAGCCCCAGCTGCTGACCATCTGCGCGACCGAGTTGACGTCAGAGCCGACGATCGCCGCAGGGCTGTTCATCGCGAAGTACACGCCTGGCTCGATGACCGAAGCCGCGACCATGGCCATGATCGCGACGAACGACTCCATCAGCATGCCGCCGTAACCGATGTAACGGGCGTTGACTTCGTTATCCAGCAGCTTCGGCGTGGTGCCCGAGGAAATCAGCGCGTGGAAACCGGAGACGGCGCCACAGGCAATGGTGATGAACAGGAACGGGAACAGGGTGCCTTTCCAGACCGGACCGGTGCCGTCGGTGAACTGTGTCAGCGCAGGCATTTTCAGCTCAGGCGCAAGAATCAGGATGCCGATCGCCAGCGCGATGATGGTGCCGATTTTCAGGAACGTGGACAGGTAGTCGCGAGGCGCCAGTACCAGCCAGACCGGCAGCATGGCCGCGACAAACCCGTAACCGACCAGCATCCAGGTGATCTGCACGCCGGTGAACGTGAACATCGGCGCCCACTCAGGACTCGCTGCGACCAGACCGCCGACCCAGATCGACAGCAGCAACAGCACGACGCCCACCACCGAAATCTCACCGATACGGCCCGGGCGGATGAAGCGCATGTAGATGCCCATGAACATCGCGATCGGAATCGTCGCCATGACCGTGAACATGCCCCATGGGCTCTCGGCCAGTGCCTTGACCACAATCAACGCCAGCACCGCAAGGATGATGATCATGATCAGGAAACAGCCGAACAACGCGATGGTGCCGGGAATGCGGCCCATTTCTTCGCGGACCATGTCGCCCAGTGAGCGACCGTTACGGCGCGTGGAAAGGAACAGGATCATGAAGTCCTGCACCGCACCCGCCAGCACGACACCGGCAATCAGCCACAGCGTACCGGGCAGGTAGCCCATTTGCGCGGCGAGCACCGGACCGACCAGCGGACCTGCGCCGGCGATGGCAGCGAAGTGGTGACCGAAGAGAATGTGTTTATTGGTGGGAACGTAGTCGAGCCCGTCGTTCTTGAGCACCGCTGGGGTTGCACGGGTCGGGTCGAGTTGCATGACCTTGGTTGCGATGAACAGGCTGTAGTAGCGATAAGCGACCAGATAAATGGCCACTGCGGCCACCACAATCCAGAGTGCGTTGATCGCCTCCCCGCGACGCAATGCAACCACTCCCAGAGCCCAGGCCCCAAGGATCGCAACAATCAGCCAGGGCACGTGGCGCAGCAGACCATTATTGTTTTTCATTTTTTTTGTTTCCAACTGAGTGGACTTATTGTTGTTCAGCAAGCGGAGTTTAGCGTCGCCCGAGCGAAAGGCTACCCCCACGATGGTCTAGCGCGATATTTGTCCTATAGTCAACGAAGTGGGCGCTTCAGGCGCTGAAGGAGTAGTTGCGTAATGACCAATAACCACACAGAACGTCGTCGCTTCAAACGCGTTGCATTCGACGCGAAAACAAAACTCCACCAGGCCGGGAAAACTTGGGCGGTTCAGTTGATCGACCTGTCGCTCAAGGGGCTGTTGATCGAGAAGCCCTCGCCCTGGGAAGGCGATCCCGACGAGCGGTTCATGGTCGACATCGAGTTGCAGGACGGTATTGATGTCGTGATGGAAGTGCAGCTCACCCACGATGACCACAATCACCTGGGGTTTGTCTGCAAGCACATTGAGCTCGATTCAGTGACGCACCTGCGTCGACTGATCGAGCTCAATATTGCCGATCACGATGAACTGGAGCGCGAACTGGGCGCGCTGATGGGGGACTGATTCTGAGAGAGGCGCCTGGCGGGTGCCGGCACCTGATGGGTTAAATCAGCTTTTGCCTGACGGCTTCCTCAAGCGTGCTCTGCGTCAGGTGCTGAATGATGCCCTCGGCCGACTGGTTGAACGGCAGCGCGAACACCAGCAGCAGTTGCATCCAGGTCGTCACGGTTTCGCTTTTCTCGATCCGCCCCAATACTTTCCCATCGCGGTCTTTGTAGACCGTTTCCAGCACCAGCCGATTGTGGGCAACGGTCGGGATCACCAATAACGTGATGCCGGAAAGAATGGCACTGCCCGTGTTGCCGGTTTCTTCATTGCGTAAGCTGGCATACACGTAAACGTCGGACTCTACCTTGTCAGTCGTGACACGCTGAAAACGCCCCGACTGGTTGAAGTTGTCGATTAACACCTTCTCCCAGGCACTGACATTGGTGCCGCCGGCTCTCTGCTCGCCGTTAAATGTGTGGAGCGCCGTAAAGCGCACATACGCCGTAGGCTTGGTCGATTTTTGCTGGCTTGCCAGCGGCCAGTTTTCCACGGCCGGCAAATCATGTTGCGAGTAGGACACGCAGCCGCCCAGCGATACGCCGAGTATCAACACCAGCGCTTTAATCATGGATTTCATGGTGTTCTGATTCCTTTCAACGGGCATTCAATTGTGTGACTGCGGCATCGGTCAGCTTGGCGATCAGGTCACGGAGCTGTCGACTGCCCAGGCCGGGCGCGGCGTAGTCGGCGTCATACAGGCCTACATTGTGGGGCTCGTCGACTTTCTCCATGGATTTGGCCAGCGTCTTGCCAGTGCGGTCTTCAATGGTCAGCTCACCTGCAAGATCGTAGGTGTCGACGTAGATCGGCCCGTTGACCCAGATGTAGATCGTCAGGGTCAGCAATGCACCGGGGAAGTACGCAGGGTGAGTCGAGCGCTTGCCGTGCAGCGAGGTCAGGTTGAATTTCAACATCACGTCCTGATCGCCCAGCCTGGCAGGGAATACCGAGACATCTTTGAAGTAGCCGGCACTTTCGATGTAGTGGTTGATTTGCGCCGTCAATTGCCGGCTGACGTTCTTGCGCAGTTCATCGTTGATCTTCGGCACCGATACGACGACGTCCGCCATCTGCGCAACCCGCGGACTGGTGACCACTGCTGCCCTGTCCGGCTCGCCGATCGGGCCGTAGGTATTGAAAGAAAAACAACCGGTCAGCGACAACAACGCGCCAAGCAAAAGCACATGTGCAATCCGTTTCAAACCAACATCCTTAATTTCGGGCGAACGGCCGCACTCCGGTCCAGGTGAACCGCAGCAGGATCATTCGAATTTTCAGGGAAACGTCGCCGCAGCCGCACATCAAGGGTGAGCAAGCGGAAACGAGGCGGCGATACTAATGCGCCATCATTATGACGTCAATTTCCGTTTCCGATATTTTAAGGGCCGGCGCTCTAGCGCCGGCTCTTCTTACTCCTCGAATAACGCATCCAGAGCTTGATCCAGGCGAGTCACGCCAATCACTGTCAGGCCCGGCGGGGACTCTTTCGGGGCGTTGCCCTTGGGCACGATGGCGCGTTTGAAGCCGTGCTTGGCCGCTTCCTTGAGTCGCTCCTGACCGCTGGGGACGGGGCGCACCTCGCCGGACAAGCCCACCTCGCCAAACACCAGCAAGTCTCCCGGCAGCGCGCGGTTACGCAGGCTGGACATGACCGCGGCCATCAAGGCCAGGTCGGACGCGGTTTCCAGCACTTTCACCCCGCCCACGACGTTGAGAAACACATCCTGGTCATGGGTAGGGATACCGCCGTGGCGGTGCAGTACCGCGAGCAACATGGCCAGCCGGTTTTGATCCAGACCTAACGTCACGCGTCGCGGATTGGAGAGGTGGCTGTCATCGACCAGCGCCTGCACTTCGACCAGCATCGGTCGGGTGCCTTCCCACGTGGCCATGACCACACTGCCCGCGACCTCTTCCTGCGCGCGTGTGAGAAAGATCGCCGAGGGATTCGAGACTTCTTTCAGGCCTTTGTCGGTCATGCCGAACACGCCCAGTTCGTTAACGGCACCAAAACGGTTTTTGACCGCACGCAGCAGGCGCAGGCGGCCATCGGATTCGCCTTCGAAATACAACACGGTGTCGACCATGTGCTCCAGCACGCGAGGCCCGGCCAGCGCGCCTTCTTTGGTGACGTGGCCGACGAGAAAGATCGCGGTGCCGCTCTGCTTGGCGTAGCGCACCAGCAACGCCGCGCTCTCGCGAACCTGGGATACACCGCCAGGTGCTGACTGCAGCTGTTCGGTGAAGATGGTCTGGATCGAATCGATCACCATGACTTTAGGCTGCTCGATGCGCGCCGTGGCGATGATGGTTTCGATGCAGGTCTCGGTCATGACCCGCAGTTTTTCCTGGGGCAGGCCAAGCCGACGGGCACGCATCGCCACCTGCTGCTGCGACTCTTCGCCGGTGACATACAGCGCCGGCATGCGCTCGGCGATGGCGCAGAGGGTCTGCAACAGAATGGTCGATTTGCCGATGCCGGGGTCGCCGCCGATCAACACCACCGAGCCATCCACCAGGCCGCCGCCGAGAACCCGGTCCAGCTCAGTGGAGTTGGTGGAAAAGCGCGGGATTTCTTCGACACTGACTTCGGCCAGGGTTTTGATCTGGGCCTGTTGGCCGGTCCAGCCGGAACGACCGCTGGGCGCCGCTGCCGTGCTGTTGTCGATCACGGTTTCAACGAGGGTATTCCACGCGCCGCATTCGCTGCACTGGCCGGCCCACTTGGGAAACGTCGAACCGCACTCGGTGCAGCCGTACATGCGTTTGGCCTTGGCCATGACACCCCCGATGTAAAAAGGGGGCAATCATACCCGATGCATCAAACCGTCGGGCGCAGCGCTACCAGCCACCCATGTTTTTGGAGGATTGAATAAAACTTACAAGGACGTACCCGGTCGATTGCATGGATTAAGCGAGATGCAGCTAGCTGACTTACACTGCATTGACCACTCTCATCTGTAACAAAGGAATACACCCATGAGCGTACTAAGCGAGTTCAAAGCCTTTGCCGTAAAAGGAAACGTCGTCGACATGGCCGTCGGTATCATCATCGGCGCGGCATTCGGCAAGATCGTTTCGTCGTTCGTCGGCGATGTAATCATGCCGCCCCTCGGGTTGCTGATCGGCGGCGTGGACTTCAGTGATCTGGCCATCATGCTGCGGCCTGCCGAAGGGACTGCACCTGCGGTGGTGCTTGCCTACGGGAAATTCATCCAGACCGTGATTGACTTCATCATCGTCGCGTTCGCCATCTTCATGGGCGTCAAGGCGATCAACCGCCTGAAGCGCGAAGAGGCCAAGGCGCCGACGCTGCCGCCAACGCCATCGAAGGAAGAAGTGCTGCTGGGCGAAATCCGCGACCTGCTGAAAGAGCAAAACAACAAGCCGGCTGCGCCACTGCAAGTGACGCCAGATCGGTTCGTCTAACAGCTAGCACAGTTCATATGGGAGTGAGCTTGCTCACGAAGGGGCCGGGGCATTCAGCCACTTTCTCTAGTGAATGAAAGTAAGCCTTCGCGAGCAAGCTCGCTCCCACAAAGGTTTTTCAGCAGCTACCGCAGCGTACACCTACCAATAATTCTCCACCGCGATCTGTCCCGGCTTGCGCGTCAACGCCAGGCGCATGTCGCGGGTTTTCAGCACGGCACGCGTGTCCTCGATCATCTGCGGGTTGCCGCAAATCATCACCCGTGAATGTTCAGGCGTCAGCTCGACGCCGGCCGCTTTCTCCAATTCACCGTTCTCGATCAGCGTGGTAATGCGCCCGTTAAGCGCACCCGGATGCGGCTCCCGCGTGACGGTGGCGATGAACGTGAACTTGTGCGCGTACTCGGCCAGATACTCGCGCCGGGTCAGCTCGGCGATCAGCTGCTGATAGGCCAGTTCCCGGGACTCGCGGACGCTGTACACCAGAATGATGCGCTCGAATTTCTCCCAGACCTCGAAGTCCTGCAGGATCGACAGGAACGGCGCCACGCCGGTGCCTGTGGACAACATCCAGAGGTCGCGACCGTCAGTGAAGCGATCGAGGGTCAAGTAACCCACCGCCTGTTTTTCCACCATCAGCGTGTCGCCCTGACGAAGCCGGCTCAACTCGCTGGTGAATTCGCCATTGGGCACGACGATGGAGAAGAACTCGAGAAACTCATCGAAGGGCGAGGACACCACTGAATAGGCCCGCCACACCGTCGTTCCGTCAGGCTTGGTCACGCCCAGTCGTGCGAACTGTCCTGCCGTAAAGCGGAAGCCGGGGTCGCGGGTTGTGCGAAAGGTAAAGAGACTGGGAGTCAGCGGCGTAACGTCCAGCAGCGTTTGCCGGGTGAATTTTTCTGCACTGGCAGTCATGGGGCGCTCCTGGCTCCTGTCTCACAAAAAGGGTCATCAGTGTCCCGCAAACACGCTGCGATAAACACCGCCGGTTTGTAGTGACATCTACAGCGGTCTCGCCGATTTTTAGAGTATTTGGCTATCAGCGTTATCGCAAAGCGGTCCGAAGCAGGACGCCAGCGGATCTTAAGCTGCTGATTTCGCTGAGCTTTACAGAGCTACCCGCCCAGTGACTTCGGTGTCACTGCGGCGCGACCGTGAGGCTTGCCGCGTTCAGGGCGGCGATTATTTCCTAGACTTCGATCAGGACGATCAACACCGAGCATGGAGGCACACGATGGATATTCGGAAGCTGGGCGAAAACTGCGACGCCTGCGGGGAGAGTCTGGGCTACAAAGGCCTGACGATCCGAGAGGTGGAGGTGTTGAGGTGGTGCGCCACTGGCAAGACGGCTGCAGAGGTCGCGCTGATCCTTGATGTGACAGCGCGCACCGTTAATTTCCACATTGGCAAAGCCATTCATAAAATCGGCGCTTGCAACAAGATGTCGGCCGTGGTCCAGGCGACGAAAGACGGGGTGATCTAGGCACGGGCAAAGCAAGGGTGAAAAGCCCGGTGCGTACGGGCAAAAACACGTAAAATCGCCGGCTTCGCGAACCTGGACACGCCGGCGCACGTGTAATTTCCGCCGACATGCCGGTAGCGCCATTTACGACTGGAACCGCTCCGCCCATGCCCCTGCTTACCACCCCGTTTGCCCAGCTCGACCTGATCCGCCAACCGGAGCAGCCGGATGAGCCCTTGCAGGCCTTCGATGCTGCCGACGAGTACCTGCTCAATCACGTTGCTGAGCAGGGGGTGACGCTGCAAACACGGGTGCTGGTGCTCAACGACAGTTTCGGCGCGCTCGCCGCCAGCCTCGCCCCCCATGCCACGGTGGTCAGCAGCACGGATTCGTTTCTCGGTGCTCAAGCACTGGGAAAAAACCTGGTGCGCAACGGCCTGACCTATGATGCCGTCCCGGTGATCCCCGCCAGTGAGCCACTGACCGGCCCCTTCGACTGGGTGCTGATTCGCGTCCCGAAAACCCTCGCCTTGCTGGAAGAACAGCTGATTCGTTTACAGGCCCAACTGGCCCCGAACGCCAAAGTCGTCGCTGCCGGCATGATCAAACACCTGCCCCGCTCGGCAGGCGAGCTGATGGAGGAGTACATCGGCCCCGTGCAGGCATCGCTTGCCGTAAAGAAGGCCCGACTGCTGTTGTGCACCCCTGAAGCCAAAACCGTTCAACCCTCGCCCTACCCCACTCGTTACACGCTGGACGAGCCGAAGATCGAGTTGATCAACCACGCCAACGTGTTTTGCCGCGACGGTCTGGACATCGGCACGCGGGCCTTCCTGCCGTACTTGCCCAAGGGTCTGGGCTCGGCACGGGTCGCCGATCTGGGGTGCGGCAATGGCGTGCTCGCCATCGCCAGCGCGATGAACAACCCCGACGCGCACTACACGCTGGTGGACGAGTCGTTCATGGCGGTGCAATCGGCTCAGGAAAACTGGAGACTGGCCCTCGGCGAGCGGCCGGCGGTGATTCACGCAGGTGACGGGCTGGCGGCGCAGGAGCCTGACTCGCTGGACGTGGTTCTGTGCAATCCGCCGTTTCACCAGCAGCAAGTGGTCGGCGATTTCCTCGCCTGGCGAATGTTCCAGCAGGCGCGCTCGGCGCTGGTCACCGGCGGCGCGCTGTACATCGTGGGCAACCGTCATCTGGGCTACCACAGCAAATTGGCGCGTTTGTTCAGGGGCGTGGAACAAGTGGCAGCGACGCCGAAGTTCGTGATTCTCAAGGCGCGTAAATAGCTCGCTGGGCTCGTCGTGTAGCCTCCACAGGTGAAGCAAAAAAACCCGCCGAAGCGGGTTTTTTATTGAGCGAGCATCACTCAGTGCGACTTCATGCCTGCCGCTGTCATAAACATGCGCAGCAGCATGGCGACCACGAACAGCGCCAGCACGCTACCAGTCCAGATGACCACCAGCCAGCCGATGCGCTGCCACAGTGGCTTGCCCTGCGCTGGATCAACCTCACGCCTGTGCTCATCCTGGTTCCGGGCGTCGTGCTGAACAGATTCTTTAACCGACATCGCTAAACCCTCCTCTCCCGCAGTCAGGCCCCGGCGATACACCGGGGCCGCGACCTGCTAGTGATAGCCGTGTTCGTGGGTGACTTTGCCGCGGAATACGTAGTAGCTCCAGAACGTGTAACCCAGGATCAGCGGAATGATGAACAGCGTACCGACCAGCATGAACCCCTGACTCTGTGGCGGCGACGCGGCGGCCCAGATCGACACGGTCGGCGGGATGATATTCGGCCACAGGCTGATGCCCAGCCCGCTGTAGCCGAGGAAGATCAGCACCAGCGTCAACAGGAACGGTGCGTAGTTGGCATTGCGCGCCACTGCTTTGAACAGGCCATACATCGTCAGCATGACCAGCGCCGGCACTGGCATGAACCAGAGCAGGTTGGGCAGGCTGAACCAGCGATCGGCGATGGCCTGATGGGCCAGCGGTGTCCACAGACTGACGATCGCCATGACCACCAATGTGGCGAGGGCCAAGGGTCGTGCCAGATCATGCATGGCTTTCTGCAGCGGCCCTTCGGTCTTCATGATCAGCCAGGTGCAGCCGAGCAAGGCATAGGCCACGATCAGCGCCAGACCGCAGAAGACCGAGAACGGCGTCAGCCAGTCCAGTCCACCGCCGGCATAGGCACGGTCGACCACGGGAATGCCGTCGATGTACGCGCCCAGTGCCACGCCCTGGAAGAACGTCGCCACCAGCGAACCACCGATGAATGCCTTGTCCCACAGGTGCCGCTTGACGTCGGTGGCCTTGAAGCGGAATTCGAACGCCACACCGCGGAAGATCAGCCCGAACAGCATGAAAATCAGCGGCAGGTACAGCGCTTCAAGCACAACCGAGTAGGCCAGCGGGAAGGCGCCGAACAAGCCGGCCCCGCCCAGCACCAGCCAGGTCTCGTTGCCGTCCCAGACCGGCGCGACGGTGTTCATCATCACGTCGCGGTCGGTCTTGTCCTTCATGAACGGGAACAGTATCCCGATGCCCAGATCGAAGCCGTCCATGATGACGTACATCATGACGCCGAAGATGATGATCACGGCCCAGATCAGTGGAAGATCGATACCCATGGCTCAGTTCCCCTCAGTCAGGCTGTCTTTGCGGTGGTCCGTGCTGCTTTCATCAGCAGCAGAGAGAGGACGCGCCGGGGTGCGTTTCTGCCCTGGTCCGCCGTAGGTCGCGTTATCACCTTCGTGGGTTTTAGGCCCTTTGCGTACCAGACGCATCATGTAGCCAAAGCCGGTACCGAACAGCAGGAAATACACCACGACGAACAACACCAGGGTAATGCTCAGCTGTTCAACGCTGTGGCGGGACGCCGCATTCGCGGTGCGCATCAAGCCATAGACCACCCACGGCTGACGTCCGATTTCAGTGGTAAACCAGCCCGCGAGCATCGCAATCAGACCCGCCGGCCCCATGCACATGACCAGACGCAGGAACCAGCGATTGGTGTACAGCCCGCCGCGCCAGCGCAGCCAGGCGCTCCACAGACCCACCGCGATCATCAGCATGCCCAGGGCTACCATCACGCGGAATGACCAGAACACGATGAGTGAATTCGGACGGTCTTCCGGTGGAAAGGATTTGAGGGCCGGGATCTGCTTGTCCAGGCTGTGGGTCAGGATCAGGCTGCCCAGATACGGAATCTCGACCGCGTACTTGGTGCGCTCTTCTTTCATGTCCGGGATGCCGAACAGGATCAGCGGGGTCGGCTCGTCGCCCACGTTTTCCCAGTGACCTTCGATGGCTGCGATCTTGGCCGGCTGGTGCTCGAGGGTGTTCAAGCCGTGGGCATCGCCCACCATCGCCTGAATCGGCGCAACGATCAGCGCCATCCACATGGCCATGGACAGCATTCTGCGGATCGCCGGGTTATCGCGACCACGCAACAGGTGCCAGGCCGCCGAGGCGCCGACGAAGAAAGCCGTAGCCACAAAGGCGGCGATAGCCATGTGCGTCAGACGGTACGGGAACGACGGGTTGAAGATCACCGCGAACCAGTCCACCGGAATCACCCGGCCATCAACGATCTCGAAGCCCTGTGGCGTTTGCATCCAGCTGTTGGAAGCCAGAATCCAGAAGGTCGAAATCAAAGTGCCTACGGCCACCATCGACGTGGCGAAGAAGTGCAGGCCGCGGCCGACACGGTTCCAGCCGAACAGCATGACGCCGAGGAAGCCCGCTTCAAGGAAGAACGCCGTCAGGACCTCATAGGTCAGCAAGGGCCCGGTTACCGCGCCGGCGAAGTCGGAAAAGCGGCTCCAGTTAGTGCCGAACTCGTACGCCATGACCAGACCCGAAACCACACCCATGCCGAAGTTGACGGCAAAGATCTTCGACCAGAAGTGATAAAGGTCGCGGTAAGTGTTGTCGTGGGTTTTCAGCCACAAGCCTTCGAGCACCGCAAGGAAGCTCGCCAGACCAATGGTGATGGCAGGGAAAAGAATGTGAAATGAAACGGTGAACGCAAACTGGATTCGGGCGAGATCGAGCGCCTCTAAGCCGAACATAGGTCTTCCTCTATCAGGTGGAACTGGCTTCAGACTCGGGGCCTGCAGCGACTGCCCCCACGGTGTATTGAGTACGAGGTATGGCGTTTGTTCTCTTTGATTCGTGCTCAGGTCGGCGACCGGGGGATGCGTCAGGGGGCCAGTTCGATCAATACAGGCCAGAGCATTGATCCAGGTCAGCTGACGTGGAAAGAGTAGTCCCATTTCGGCACTTGCTCTGCGTGGTCTTTTGTCGCGTGGCGAGTTGACTCACCTTTCAAGGCGGTGCAGTGGGCGGGAAGCAGAACAGAGTGCGCGGAGTTGCAGCACGGCACTTACCACGCTGGCATACACCGACCTACAAAGGATCGCGAATAAAGCCCAACAGCGCAGAGACCAGTCGCTGATAAAGCGCATCCACTTCCGGTACCTGGCCTTTAGCCCTGAGACTGCCGTGAAGCAGCCCGAGGCCGGGGTCGAACTCAGTGCGCACGCCCGCTTCACGCAGCGCGCGCTCGTAGCAGACGCCGTCATCGCGTAACGGGTCGAACTGCGCGACGGCGATGAACGCAGGCGCCAGATTGTGAAACTCCCCGGCGTTGAGTGGCCGGGCATACGCCGACTGTTCGTCCGCCATCATGTACAGCTGCCGGTAATACCCGAGCTCATCGGCAGAAAGAAGCGGTGCGTCGGCACATTCACGCCGGGAAGGCAGATCACTGGCGCCGCCCAGTTCCGGGTAAATCAGCGCCTGTCCGACCGGCTGACGCTCACCGGCATCGCGCAGCGCCAGACACACGGCCGCAGCAAGATTGCCACCGGCGCTGTCCCCGGCAATGGCGATGCGGTGCGGGTCGATGTCCAGCCGTTGCGCCTGGATCTGCAGAGCGTGCCAGACCGCCAGACAATCGCCGAAGCCGGCGGGAAAGGGGTGTTCGGGCGCCAGCCGGTAATTCACGGCGACGACCACGGCATTGAGGTCGGCCGCCAATGCTGCGGTCAGGAAGTCATGGGAATCGAGATCGCCAACGACCCAGCCGCCGCCGTGGATGTACATGACACACGGCGCCGGATGTTCGAGGGACAGCCGCTGAGGCCGGTAACTGCGCACCGCCACGCCGCCGAGGGCGAAATCCCGTACATCAAGGTGCGCAGGACGGGTGGGCGTGAACGCTTCACTCATCCGAGAATACGCGTGACGCTGCTCGTCGATGTCCTCGGAGGCGCTGCTGAAACTCAGCGTTTTGGTCACGAACGCCAACATCTCGGGGGACAGCGGGTAAGACGTAGGCATTGGCTACTCCAGCCCGAGCCCTTGGCCAGGCCCGCTTGCTTATTTGTTCACCGCCACTTGCACGGCAGTCGCTGCATCTTTGCCATCGAAGGTTGTCACGCCATCCAGCCAGCGCTTCATGTCTTCAGGATGATCCTTGAGCCACTGGCGAGCAACGTCGTTCGGCACCTTGCGGTCCATGATCGGCACCATCATCTGGCTTTCCTGAGCGGCGGTGAACTTCAGGTTGCTCATCAGTTTGCTGACGTTCGGGCATCGAGATGCGTAATCCGGGGCTGTCACCACGGAAACGGTCGCCGCGCCTTCACTCGGGCCGAACACGTCTTCACTGCCGGTCAGGTAGGCGATCTTCATGTTGATGTTCATCGGGTGCGGGGTCCAGCCGACGAATACCACCCATTCATTACGCTTGATCGCACGCTGCACCGCTGCGAGCATGCCCGCCTCGCCGGACTCGACCAGCTGGAAACCGCCGAGCCCGAACTGGTTTTTCTCGATCATGCCCTTGATGTTGGCGTTGGCACCGGTGCCAGGCTCGATGCCGTAAATCTTGCCACCGAGTTTGCCCTTGAATTTGGCAATATCGCCGAAGGTTTTCAGCCCGCCCGACGCCACATAATCCGGCACCGCGAGCGTCGCCTGGGCGTCACTCATGCTGGGCACGTCGAGCACCTTGACCTGGTTGGCTGCCACAAAGGGCGCGATGTTCTTGTCCATGGCCGGTTTCCAGTAACCCATAAACACGTCGAGCCGATCGTCACGCAGGCCGCCAAAAATGATTTGCTGGGCGGCGCTGGTCTGTTTGACCTCGTATCCCATGTTCTGCAACAGCACTTCGGCGACCGCGCTGGTGGCAACGACGTCAGTCCAGTTGACCACGCCCATGCGCACGTTCTGGCACTTGGCAGGTTCCGCAGCCAGCAGGACGCCGCTGCTCAGCATCAACGCAGCGCAACTGATATGACGAATAAATGAGTTCATGGATGCTCCTCGGGTCAGCGCGTTATTTTATTCAGCTCTTTTCGGCAGTTTTTCAAGGCTTGAAGACCCACGGCAATTCGGTGGCTGCCGCGTTGATGCAAAGTACGCAGCAGGCCTGAGCATCAAGCGCACCAGCGCGACCTGTGCTTGCACTGGGGCGACATTGAATGAGGAAGGGTTCAGCAGATGATCGTTCCCACGCTCCGCGTGGTAATGCAGTTCATGACGCTCTGCGTCATTAGGTACACGCAGCGTCCGGGAGGCGTTCCCACGCAGGACGTGGGAACGATCGGGTACGGCGCGGGTTAAAGCACCTTATCCAGCGTAATCGGGAATTCCCGAACGCGCTTGCCCGTGGCGTGGTAGATGGCATTGGCGATGGCAGAGGCCACGCCGACGATGCCGATCTCGCCCACACCCTTGGAACCCAGGTCGTTGACGATGCTGTCGTTCTCTTCCACGAACAGCACGTCGATCTCGCCGATATCGGCGTTCACCGGGATGTGGTACTCCGCCAGGCTGTGGTTCATGAAGCGCCCGAGGGTGTGGTCCGTCTGGCTCTCTTCCTGCAACGCCTGACCAATCCCCCAGACCACGCCGCCGAGAATCTGGCTGCGCGCCGTTTTCGGATTGACCACACGGCCCGCCGCAACGGCGTCCACCACCCGATTCACACGAATAGTGCCCAGGTCTTCGTCCACCAGCACTTCGACGAATACCGCCGAGTGGGTCGCCGTCGAATAACCTTCGCGCTTGTCGTCAGGTTTGGCGTCGATCTGCACCTCCAGCGTGTCGTGGGACGATTCGCGGACGATGTCGGCGTACGCAAAACGCTGATCATCGATGAGCAGATAACCGTCGCCATAACCAACATCGGCCATGTCCACCACCGCGTATTGCGGATGCGCCATGCGCACGGCGTCGAGCAACTTGGCGCGCAATGCGCGGCAGGCCTGCTGCACTGCGGTGCCCACGGACGACACGGTGAACGAGCCGCCCTGCAACGGCGACGTCGGCAGCGACGAATCACCCAGCACGAACATGACGTCTTCCGGATTTACGCCAGCGGCCTCGGCGGCGATCTGGGTCATGACCGTATAAGTACCGGTGCCGATGTCAGTGGTGGCGCTGCTGACAGTGATCTTGCCGCTGCTGTCGATACTGGCTTTGGCGCTGGCCGGCATTTGCATGGCTTCCCACACACCGCCGGCCATGCCCCAGCCCACCAGTTGCCGGCCCTGGCGCATGCTGCGTGGTTCAGGATTGCGCTTGCTCCAGCCGAAGCGCTCGGCGCCTTGCTCATAACAGGCCAGCAGTTCTTTGCTGGAGTACGGCTTGCCTTCGTTACCGTTGCTGTCGGCGAAGTTGACGATCCGCAGCTGCACGGGATCGACGCCGGCGGCAATTGCCAGCTCGTCCATCGCACATTCCAGCGCGACCATGCCGGAGGCGGCGCCCGGAGCACGCATGTCCAGCGGTGTGTACACGTCCAGCGGCGCCAGCTTGTAGCTCAACTGCACGTTGTCGCATTGATAGAGCATGCCGCTCCATTCAACGACGTGCTCGGCAAAGTCTTCGAAACGCGAGGTCTGGCCGATGGCGTCGTGGGCAATCGCCGTCAGCTTGCCGTCTTTGGAAGCACCCAGGCGCATGTGCTGCAGCGTCTGTGGACGGTAGCCGAAGGTGAACATCTGCTGGCGGGTCAGCGTCAGTCGCACCGAACGCTGGAGTTTCAGCGATGCCATGACGGCAAGAGGCAGCTGATATTGCGGGCGCAGGCCGGAGCCGAACGCGCCACCGACAAAGGCGGCGAGGACGCGGATCTTCTCTTTATCCAAGCCAAACACGCTGTGCAGATAATCCTGGCAGTTCTGCGTGCCCTGGGTTTTATCGTGGATCTCCAGGCTGCCGTCGGCCTTGTAAAACACCGTGGAGGCGTGCGGCTCCATCGGGTTGTGGTGCTCGTTGGGGGTGCTGTAGTGAGTGTCGACAGTGACCGCTGACTGGGCGAAGGCGCCCGGGAAATCCCCGCGCGGCTTTGGTGTTTCCGCTGGCGCAGTGTGGGCGTCGCTCTGGCCGACGCTGAGGTCGGTCTGGTGCGACTCGGTTTCATACTCGATACGCACCAGGGAGCCGGCGTGCCGCGCCAGTTCAAGGGTGTCAGCCACCACCAATGCCAGCGGCTGACCGCTGTAGAGCACGCGGTCGTTGTAGAACGGGCGGAACGGCGAGCCTTCAGCAGAATCCGCGTCCTGATAATCCTCGTCATAACTGGCGATATGCGGACGGTTGGTGTGGTCGATGACCGCCACCACGCCGGGCACCGCCAGCGCCTGTGAGGTATCGATGCGCACGACGCGGCCTGAGGCGATGCTGCTGGAAACCACGCTGGCGTGCAGCAGGCCTGCCTCTGGGTACTCGCCAGCGTAGCGGGCCTGGCCGGTAACTTTCAGGCGTCCATCGACGCGATCCATCGGTTGGCCCAGCGCGGAGCTTCCCGGGATTGGTGTGTTCGCGTTCATTAAACAGTTCCTCCCAAGGTGGCATCGCTCAAGGCGCGAACGATCGCGCGGCGGGCCAGCTTGATCTTGAAAGCGTTGTGCGCCAGCGGCTGAGCATCGCGCAGCATCGCGTCGGCTGCGGCAACAAAGTTTTCCCGCGAGACCGGCAGACCCTTGAGCGACTGCTCCACCGCCGTGTCACGCCAAGGCTTGTGGGCAACACCACCCAGGGCGATGCGCACATCACGAATGACGTCTCCATCGAGCTCGACGGCAGCGGCTACCGAGATCAGGGCAAAGGCGTAAGACGCTCGGTCACGGATTTTCAGGTAGTGGCTGTGCTGCTGGAAACGTGGCGCAGGCAGTTCGACGGCGGTGATCAGCTCATCGTCGGCGAGCTGGTTGTCGCGCTGCGGGGCATCGCCGGGCAGTCGGTGGAAATCAGCAAACTCGATGACCCGGGCACCGGCACGCCCCTGAACATGGACGCGAGCTTCCAGCGCAGCCAGCGCGACACACATGTCCGACGGGTGCGTCGCGACACAGGCATCGCTGGCACCGAGAATCGCATGGATGCGGTTCAGGCCCTCTTTCGCCGGGCAGCCGGTGCCTGGCTCGCGCTTGTTGCACGGCACGGTAGAGTCGTAGAAGTAGTAGCAGCGGGTGCGCTGCAACAGGTTGCCTCCGGTGCTCGCCATGTTGCGCAACTGCGGCGATGCGCCCTCCAGAATGGCTTGGGACAACAATGGGTAGTCACGTTCGATCAACGGGTGCCACGCCAGATCAGCGTTGCTCACCAACGCGCCAATCATCACGCCACCGCTGTCAGTGCCGCGGACGTCCTTGAGCGGCAGCCCGGTGATGTCGATCAGGTGCTCGGGGCGGGCGATGTTTTCTTTCATCAAATCCAGCAGGTTCGTACCGCCAGCAATGAAACGGCTGGCAGGCCCTGCGAGATTTACCGCCTGAGCGATGTCCGATGGCTTGCTATAGCTGAAGGGATTCATTGGCCGCGCCCTCCCTGATCCGGTGCAGCATTCATCGATGGCAAGACTTCCACCACCGCCGCGCGGATATTGCTGTAGGCGCCGCAACGGCAGAGGTTACCGCTCATCAGCTCTTTCACTTCGTCATCGGTGCTGGCGCGGCCTTCGTTGGCCAGGCCCACCGCCGAGCAGATCTGCCCCGGCGTGCAGTAGCCGCACTGAAACGCATCATGCCTGATGAACGCTTGCTGCATCGGGTGAAGCGTGTCGCCATTGGCGAGCCCTTCGATCGTGGTCAGCTCGGCGCCGTCACACATGATCGCCAGGGTCAGGCACGCATTGATGCGTTTGCCGTCGCGCAGCACGGTGCATGCACCGCATTGGCCGTGGTCGCAGCCTTTTTGGTGCCGACCAGATCCAACTGCTCGCGCAGCAGATCCAGCAGGGTGGTCCAGGGCTGTACGTCCACTTGTCGGGTCTGGCCATTCAACGTCAGAGCGATGGAATGCCCTGCGAACGCCTGTTCATTGGTTGCACTCATGGGAAGCCTCACGGTAGGTACTCGATCAGCGCAGTGATCTGCGTCTTAAGGGGTACGACTTGTGCGGTTTCGGAAACGTTCAGGCTTTGTGACGGGCGTTTTGCCGCAGTTGGCGCGCCCGCATGGGGCAAGCCGATCCAGACATTTGCAATCCGACGACAAGCGCCAGGCCCCATCGCCCGGAGCTGCTGGTATGATGCGCGGCTTTTTGCAACTGGCAGAATTTGTGCAAGCCGTTTCGGTGAGCTGTGCTTTGCTGTTTCAGTCGACTACATAAATGACGCGGAGCGTCACCGGGGAGCCTTAAATGCTGGAGCGGTTGTTTCAACTCAGGGCACATAACACCAATGTGCGCACCGAAATTCTGGCCGGGGTCACGACCTTTCTGGCCATGGCCTACATTCTGTTCGTGAACCCGAGCATCCTTGGCGAGACCGGCATGGACAAGGGCGCGATCTTCGTCGCCACCTGCCTGGCTGCGGCCATTGGTTCGACCGTGATGGGCCTGATCGCCAACTACCCGATCGCCCTCGCGCCGGGCATGGGCCTGAACGCTTTCTTCACCTACACCGTCGTCCTGCACATGGGCCACACCTGGCAAGTGGCGCTGGGCGCGGTGTTCATTTCGGCGGTGATGTTTTTCCTGCTATCGATCTTCCGCATCCGCGAGTGGATCATCAACAGCATCCCGCTGCCGTTGCGCTCGGCCATCGCTGCCGGTATCGGCCTGTTCCTGGCGCTGATTGCGCTGCACAACGCTGAAATCGTGGTGACCAACCCGGCCACTATGGTCGGCCTGGGCGATCTGGCCAAACCGGCACCGATCCTCGCCGCCCTGGGCTTCGCGCTGATCGTGGCGCTCGAAGCGCTGAAAGTGCGCGGCGCCGTGCTGATCGGCATTCTGGCCGTCACCATCGTCTCTATTGTCATGGGCTTCTCGCCGTTTGGCGGCGTGGTGTCGATGCCGCCTTCGCTGGCGCCGACCTTCCTGCAGCTGGACATTCCCGGCGCACTGAACATCGGTCTGGTCAGCGTGATTTTCTCTTTCCTGTTTGTTGATCTGTTCGACAACTCCGGCACCCTGATCGGCGTCGCCAAGCGTGCGGGCCTGATGGGCAAGGACGGCCACATGCCGAAGATGGGCCGTGCGCTGATCGCCGACAGCACCGCTGCAATGGCCGGCTCTCTGCTGGGCACCTCGACCACCACCAGTTACATCGAATCGGCTGCGGGCGTGAGTGCTGGTGGCCGAACCGGTCTGACGGCCATTGTGGTTGCCGTGCTGTTTCTTTTGGCGCTGTTTTTCGCACCGCTGGCCGGCAGCGTTCCGGCATTCGCCACCGCCCCTGCCCTGCTGTTCGTGGCCGTGCTGATGACCTCGGGCCTTGCCGAAATCAACTGGGATGACATCACTGAAGCGGCGCCGGTCGTCATTACCGCGCTGGCGATGCCATTCACCTATTCGATCGCCAACGGCATCGCCTTTGGCTTCATTTCCTGGACCGTGATCAAGCTGTTGTCGGGCCGGGGCCGCGAGCTGAATTCGGCGCTGGTAGTGCTGTCGATTCTGTTCGTGATCAAGCTGGGCTTTTATCCATGAGTTCTACGTTCGACCCTGCAAACTACAGCGTTCAGCTCGATGAAAAGGCCGCGCGCCTGCGCGAGTTGCTGGCGCCTTTCGAGGCGCCCGAGCCTCAGGTCTTCGACTCGCCGCGTGAGCATTACCGCCTGCGCGCCGAGTTTCGCCTGTGGCGCGACGACGGCAAGCGTCACTACGCCATGTTCGCGCCGGGCGACAAGCACACGCCGATCCTGATCAACGACTTCCCCATCGCCAGCCAGCAGATCAACGCGCTGATGCCAGTGCTGCGGGATCGTTGGGAAGCGAGCAAGACGCTCAATCACAAACTGTTCCAGGTGGATTTTCTGACCACGCTGGCCGGTGACGGCATGATCACCCTGTGCTATCACCGCCCGCTGGACGACGCCTGGCAAGTCGAGGCCGAGCAATTGGCCGCCGACCTGAATGTCAGCGTGATTGGTCGTTCGAAGGGGCAGCGTCTGGTGATCGGTCGCGATTATGTGACCGAGCAGTTGGACGTCGCTGGCCGGACCTTCAGCTATCGTCAGCCGGAGGGCGCGTTCACCCAGCCCAACGGCACGGTGAACCAGAAAATGCTGAGCTGGGCGTATGACGCGCTGGGCGACCGCGACGATGATTTGCTGGAGCTGTATTGCGGCAACGGCAACTTCACGCTGCCGTTGGCGACCCGCGTGCGCAAGGTGCTGGCGACCGAGATCAGCAAGACGTCGGTCAACGCGGCGCTGAGTAACCTGGCGGACAACGCTGTGGATAACGTGTCGCTTGTGCGCCTGTCCGCTGAAGAGCTGACTGAAGCCCTGAATGAGGTGCGCCCGTTCCGGCGTCTGGCCGGTGTCGACCTGAAGAGCTACGACTTCGGCAGCGTGTTCGTCGACCCACCCCGCGCCGGCATGGACCCCGACACCTGCGAGCTGACGCGGCGTTTCGAACGCATTCTGTACATTTCGTGCAACCCGGAGACCCTGGCCGCGAACATCGCACAGCTGCACGATACCCACCGGGTCGAGCGGTGCGCGCTGTTTGATCAGTTTCCGTACACCCATCACATGGAGTCGGGGGTTTTGCTGGTTCGTCGGTGACGGCGCGGCATCGGCCATTCCCGGCTGAAGCCGGTCCTACTATCATCACTAGGACCGGCTTCAGCCGGGAACAGGCCCTCAGACGTTTCAACTGATCTCCATGCGCACGCAGCATATCCGGCGCCATCCATCATTAAATTCCTGACAGCTAGCGGCGAACGGCGCCAGACCGGTGTATAACTCTCGGCCGTCTTTCGCTTCGATGGATGCCTTGCCTTGAGTCCCGAATCGCCCGCCCCGTCCTCTGAATCCTCCGCTAAAAGCGCCCTGCGACTACCCGGCTTTTTTGCCTTCCTGACCGCGCGCCTCGCTGCCGTCTTTGCCATGCAGATTCAGGCAGTGGTTGTCGCCTGGCAGGTCTACGACATGACCCGCAGCCCGATCTCCCTGGCCTATGTGGGTCTGGCGCAGTTCATTCCCATGTTGCTGCTGTTGATGCCGGCCGGCGACCTGATCGACCGCTACGATCGCAAGATGATCCTGACCATCAGTTGGTCGGTGCAAGCGGTGTGCAGCCTGATGCTGATGCTGTTTTCGGTGACACACCATCAGGATACACGGCTGATTTACGCCACCCTCGCCCTGTTCGGCTGCGCCCGCGCCTTTACCGGGCCTGCGTTGCAGAGCCTCCTGCCACAAGTCGTCCCGCGTGAAAAACTCGCGTCGGCCATTGCGACGAACAGCATGATCATGCGCATCGCTACCATCGCCGGGCCTCTGGTCGGCGGCGGTTTATACGCGGCGGGCGGCGGCGGATTGACCTACTCGGTGTGCATGGCCAGTTTCATCGCCGGTGTGCTGTTGTTGATCCGAGTGCCGGTGCTCTACGCCGGCAAAAACAAATCCTCGAGTCCACGGCCTGGAAGCGCTTTACCGCAGGCATCGCCTTCATCCGCTCGCGGCCGATCATCCTCGGCACCATTTCCCTCGACCTGTTCGCCGTGCTGCTCGGCGGCGTGGTGGCGCTGTTACCGATTTATGCCCATGAAGTGCTGCATCTGGGGCCGCAAGGCCTGGGTGCGCTGCGCAGTGCGATGAGCCTGGGCGAGGTCAGCACCGGGCTGTACCTGAGCTTCCGCCCTTTTGATCGACATGTCGGCCTGGTCATGTTCATCGCCGTCGCGGTGTTCGGAGTCGCCAATCTGGTGTTCGCGCTGTCGACGCTGTTCTGGCTGTCGCTGCTGGCCTTGATGATTGCCGGTGCGGCGGACATGGTCAGCGTCTACATCCGCTCCACACTGGTGCAGTTTTCGACGCCGGACGACATGCGCGGGCGGGTCAACGCGGTGAATATGCTGTTCATCGGCTCGTCCAACGAACTGGGCGAATTCCGCGCCGGCAGCAGCGCAGCGCTCTGGGGTGCCGTGCCCGCCGCAATCATCGGTGGCCTGTGCACACTGGGTGTTGTGGGCGCCTGGATGGTGGGCTTCAAGGCCCTGCGCCAGGTGAACCACTTCGCCGACGCTTCGCCGGTCGAAATGACGGAAAAGCAGACTGCCCGGGTTTGAACCAGCCGCTGAATCTCAGGGGCGAGCTCCAATTCGCTCGTCCCCTTCGCAGATTCGTCACCCTTACAAAAACAATAGACGGTGGCTAGACGTCTAAACTCAGGTTCCCGGTATCTCATCGCCTGAACCATTCCCCCTCCTCTCCTCTCTTAGTCCAGCAGACCAGACGTCGTACGCCCGCCGTCTACACTTCCCACATGACCAAAAGAGGATTCCCCCATGCTATGGAAAAAAGGACGTCGCAGTGACAACGTCGTGGACGCACGCGGCGATACCGGGGGTGGCGGTGGCGGCGGGATGCGCATTGGCGGCAAGGGGCTGGGGCTTGGCGGGATCGTGATCATCGTCGCGATCGGTCTGCTGACCGGGCAGGACCCGATGCGGATTCTGGGTGAGATCACCGGCCAGATGGGTTCGGAGCAGACCGCAGCGGTCAATCCGCAAACGCGCCAGGCGCCACCGGCCAATGACGAGCAGGCCGATTTCGTCCGCGCCGTCTTGGGCGACACCGAGGACACGTGGCAGCAGGTGTTCCAGCAAATGGGGAATCAGTACAAGGCGCCGACGCTGATTCTGTTCAGCGGACGGGTGCAGTCGGCCTGCGGCTCGGCGTCTTCAGCGAGCGGCCCGTTCTACTGCCCGGCTGACCAGCGCGTGTACCTGGACATGGAGTTTTTCCGTGAAATGAGCCAGCGCTTCAAAGCGGCAGGCGATTTCGCTCAGGCGTACGTGATTGCTCACGAAGTCGGCCATCATGTGCAGACCTTGCTGGGGGTTTCGGCTAAAGTTGACGCCGCCCGCCAACGTGGCATGAAAATGGAAGGCGACAACGGCTTGCTGGTGCGTCAGGAGCTGCAAGCTGACTGCTTCGCAGGTGTTTGGGCCAACAACGCACAAAAGCGTTTGAACTGGCTGGAGCCGGGTGATATTGAAGAGGCGCTGAACGCCGCCAACGCCATTGGCGACGACCGCTTGCAGCAACAGGGTCAGGGCCGGGTGGTGCCAGACTCGTTTACCCACGGCACCTCCGCCCAGCGGGTCCGTTGGTTCAAGACAGGTTTTGCCCAGGGACAAATCAACCAATGCGACACGTTCGCCGCCAAGAGCCTCTGATCACATGATGAAACCGCTTTCGATCCTGTTGTTGGGCACCCTGATGAGCCTCAATGCTCATGCAGCGGATCAAGCGGTCAAGTCCATCAGCCCCGACCGGCTGCAGATCAACGGGACGACCCAGGCCACCCTCGGTCTGAGTCAGAATTGGGTACATCCCAGTCCGCAGGTCCAGCGGGTGGTCATTGTGTTTCACGGCCGGCTGCGCAACGCGCAAACCTACCTGCGCAGTGTCGAGCGCGCCGCCAACCAGTCACGGCAGCGCGCGAAAACCCTGCTGATCGCCCCTCAGTTTCTTGACGAAAAAGACATCGCAGCACACCGTCTGCCCGATTCCGTGCTGCGCTGGCACGCCAATGACTGGATGGCGGGCGAGAAGTCACTGGGGGCCAAGCCGGTCAGCTCGTTCGTGGTGATCGATCACATCCTCAAGCGTCTGAGCGACAGCAAGCTGTTCCCCAACCTGAAGGAGATCGTCATCGCCGGCCATTCCGGCGGTGCTCAGGTGGTGCAGCGTTACGCGATGATTGGTGGCAAGGAAGATGCGTTGCTGAAGAAGGAAGGCATCAAGCTGCGTTATGTGATCGCTAACCCGTCCTCCTACGCCTATTTCGACGCGACTCGGCCTGTGGCGGTTGATGCGGCGAGCTGCCCTACCTTCGACACCTGGAAGTACGGGCTGAACAAGCTGCCTGCCTATGCCGGCAAGGAAACACCGGCCGAGCTTGAGGCCGCGTACGTGAAGCGGGACATTACGTATCTGTTGGGCGAACTGGACACCGATCCTGAGCACCCGGCTCTGGACAAGGATTGCGGTGCCGAAGCGCAGGGCCCGCAGCGCCTGGCCCGGGGTCACAACTATTTCGATTACCTGACCAAGCGTCATCCGGAAGGTTTGAATCAGCGGTTGGTGGAAGTGAAAAACGTCGGCCACAACGGCGACGCGATCTTCACCTCGCCTGAAGGGCAGACTGCGTTGTTCAAGGCGAATTGATATCAGTGCGTTTAGTAGGACCGACTTTAGCCGGGAAGAGGCCGGCGTGCACAACGCGAGCTTTGCGGTGTAAAGCCGGCGCCTTCCCGGCTGAAGCCGGTCCTACCGGAAGGGTGGAATCAGCTCTTCGCGCCAATCATCTTCTTTAACGCCACGCAGTCGGTTGCATGCCAGTCAGTCAGTTCCGGCCAAGGGTTTTCCGGGAGATTGACCAGCACCGTCCGGGCGCCGGCCGCTCGACCGCAGGCCAGGTCGAACTGATAGTCACCCACCATCACCATGTCCGAAGGGTGCACGTCCCACGCCTGGGCGAGCTTGAGCAGGCCACCCGGATCGGGTTTTGGCGCAGCTTCGTCACGACCGAGCACATCGTCTACCGCAAAGCAGTCAGCGATGCCGATGGCCTTCAGCGTCACGTGGGCAAGCTCGCGGGCGTTACGGGTCAGAATGCCGAGACGATAACCCCGCCCTGCCAACTCCCTCACCAACTCGACAGCACCCGTTGCAGGCTTGGATTCGATCGCCAACGCGCGCTCGTGCTCCAGCAGCCAGGCATATTTGGCCGCCGCAACATCCGCCGGCAAGGCCGCGAGATGCCCGAGGATGTCATCCTCCTGAGGGATATCCAGCGCGCGCTTGATCGCTGGGAAATCATGGGCGGCCACGGTCAGCGTGCCATCCATATCGAATACCCAGTGGCGTACTTGATTGAGGCTCATGACCAATCCTTACGATGGCGAATCAAACCTTCCTGACTGACCGACGCCACAAGCCTGCCCTCGCGGTTGAACACGCTGCCTCGGGAGAACCCGCGCGAATTACCGGCCCATGGACTGTCCATGGCGTAAAGCAGCCAGTCATCAGCGCGCAGTTCACCGTGGAACCACAGCGAATGGTCAAGGCTGGCGATCTGCATGTCTTTTTGCCAAACCGTCTTGCCATGGGGCAGCAGCGAGGTGGTCAACAGATTGAAGTCCGAGGCGTAGGCGAGCATGTAGCGGTGCAGTGCGGGGATGTCGGGCAGCGTGCCGTCGGCGCGAAACCAGATGTATTTAACCGGGTCGGCAGGCTTGGGGTTATAGGGGTCGGACTCGGTCACCGGCCTGAACTCGATCGGCTTGGGGCACAGCAGTTTGTCCTTCATGTGCTCCGGAATCAGCTGCTCGCGCTGGCGCATCAGTTCAAGCTCGGACGGCAGGTTTTCCGGGCCGACCACGTGCGGCATTTGGGTCTGATGTTCGAAGCCCTCTTCGTCGTACTGAAACGAGGCGCTGCAGGTGAAAATCGGATGACCTTTCTGGATCGCCGTCACGCGGCGCGTGCTGAAACTGCCGCCGTCACGGACCCGGTCGACCTGATACACCACGGGCAGGTGGGCGTCGCCGGGGCGCAAAAAATAACCATGGAGCGAATGCACATGGCGAGCGTCTTCGACCGTTTTGCTCGCCGCCGACAGCGACTGACCCAGCACCTGACCGCCAAACAGCTGGCGAAAACCAAGGTCCTGGCTGCGTCCGCGGAAGAGGTTTTCTTCGATGGGCTCCAGGCTCAACAGCGACACCAGATCATCCAGCACGTGGCTCATTCGGGGTTCCTTACACGGTCGTCTCGCCGACCGTTATTACATCAATCAGGCCATGGGCGCCGAAGGTCGGCGCGGATGGAAGTGGGACGGAATGATACAGAGGTTTGTAGCCCGATTCCCGCAGCGAATCACAGCGTCGCCAGCCAGCCCGCCCTGTTGATTCGATACAACACGTGGGGCCTGAGCGGATGGCCGTTGGGTAATTTCGGATGGTCGAAGTTATCAGCCGGATCGTTGCGCATGCCGATGGCTTGCATGACCTTCTGCGATGGCAGATTGTCGACCGCCGCGAACGCCACGATTTCATCCAGATCCAGGTGCTCGAAACCGCAGCCGAGGACGGTCCA
The DNA here is from genome assembly GCF_016925575.1 of Pseudomonas sp. 15A4. NCBI lineage: Bacteria > Pseudomonadati > Pseudomonadota > Gammaproteobacteria > Pseudomonadales > Pseudomonadaceae > Pseudomonas > Pseudomonas sp. 15A4. Next base: position 56,900 of record NZ_CP068986.1, read on the forward strand.
GGCAGCTTCGCTGGCATAACCCAAGCCCCAATGCTCGCGGGCCAGGCGCCAGCCGATCTCCACCGCAGGCGTAAATCCTGCCTCGAAGCCCACCACGGCCAGGCCGGTGAAGCCGATGAATTCACCGGTATCCTTACGCTCAAGCGCCCAGAACCCAAAGCCATACTCGGCAAAATGCCCACGCACTCGGCCGATCAGTTTGGCACTTTCCAAGCGGCTCAAGGGCTGCGGAAAGTAGCGCATTACGTGTGGATCGGCGCACATCTGCGCGAAGGCTGGCAAATCATCATCTCGCCATTGACGCATCAACAAGCGTGCGCTGTTGAGCTCAAGAATCGGCTCCATCGATCGTCTCCCTTGTGCCTGGCCTTTCACATTGCCCGCCGACTGGCGATCTCTCCGCCCAGGCAAATCGCTGTGCGGTGATCGTCAGAACTGGCAAGATTCCCCTTCGAACCAGACGCGTGCCCACCATGCCCCTGCCCCTCATTTATCACGAAGACTACAGCCCGGACTTTCCGCCCGACCATCGTTTCCCGATGGACAAGTTCCGGCTTCTGCGCGACCACCTTATCGACACCGGCCTGACCACAGATGCTCAATTGTTTCGCCCGCAGGTCTGCCCAACGGACATCCTGGCGCTGGCCCATGACCCCGGTTACATCAGCCGCTATATAGAGGGCGCCCTGTCGCGGGAAGATCAACGTCGCCTTGGCCTGCCCTGGACCGAAGATCTGGCCCGACGTACGGTACGCGCCGTTGGTGGCTCTTTGCTGACAGCGGAACTCGCGCTGCAACACGGACTGGCCTGTCACCTCGCCGGCGGCACCCACCATGCCCACTTCGATTATCCGGCCGGGTTTTGCATCTTCAACGACCTGGCGATCATCAGTCAGTACCTGCTGCAAAGCGGACGCGTCGACCGGGTGCTGATTTTCGATTGCGACGTGCATCAGGGCGACGGCACCGCACGGATCCTCGAACACACCGATGACGCGATCACGGTCTCGCTGCACTGCGAAAAGAACTTCCCGGCGCGCAAGGCCCAAAGTGACTGGGACATACCGCTGCCGATGGGCATGGGCGATGACGATTATCTGAAGGTGGTCGACGACACGCTCAATTACCTGCTGCCGCTGTACCAGCCCGATCTGGTGCTGTACGACGCCGGCGTGGATGTGCACAAGGACGACGCGTTGGGGTATTTGCAGCTGACCGATGCAGGGGTTGCCCGCCGTGACGAAGCGGTGATGCGCCACTGTCTGGGCCGGGACATCCCGGTGATGGGGGTGATTGGCGGTGGCTACAGCAAGGACCGGGAAGCGCTCGCCCGGCGGCACGGGATTCTGCACCACAGCGCCCAGCGGGTATGGGTGGAGCGCGGACTTTGAATGATCGCTGAAACGCATTCACTAGCCTGATCGCTCCCCAGACTTACTCACATCCTCTGTGGAACTGCCTGTGGATAACCTGAGTGCAAGGCTACATTCCCCCTACAACGCTGGGTCCGGCGCGCACTGTACGTTTTTTGATCGATAAGTTTTCCACAGGCTGGTCGCGTTTCACGAAGCTCGCGTAGAATGCGCGCCCCCTACCCAACCGGTGTCCGCTTAGCCATGACGTCATCCGCCGCCTCAAGCACCCAGACAGTCGCCATCATCGGCGGCGGCCCTGCCGGCCTGATGGCCGCCGAAGTGCTGAGTCAGGCGGGCTTCAAGGTGGACCTCTACGACGCCATGCCTTCGGTCGGGCGAAAGTTTTTGCTGGCCGGCGTGGGCGGCATGAACATCACCCACTCCGAACCGTCACCTGCGTTCGTTGCCCGCTACGCCGAACGCGCCCCGGTGATCGCGCCCTTGCTGCGCAGCTTCGGTGCGCAGGACCTGTGCGAGTGGATTCACGGCCTGGGCATCCAGACCTTCGTCGGCAGTTCGGGCCGCGTGTTTCCCACTGACATGAAAGCCGCGCCGCTGCTGCGCGCCTGGCTCAAGCGGCTGCGCGAGTCCGGCGTCGTTATCCACACCCGTCATCGGTGGCTGGGGTGGAATGCCGACAACACGTTGCGAATCGCCGGTTCCGAAGGTGAAGTCGCCCTGAACCCTGCCGCCACGCTGCTGGCGTTGGGCGGAGCAAGCTGGTCGCGGCTGGGCTCGGACGGTGCGTGGGTACCGCTGCTTGAGCAACGTGGGATCAACGTTGCGCCGCTGCAAGCCGCCAATTGCGGGTTCGAGGTCTCGGCCTGGAGCGAACTGCTGCGCAGCAATTCGCCGGCGCGCCGTTGAAGAACATCGCGATGGGTCTGCAGGGGCAATCCCTGCGGCTAGGGGAATGCGTGGTCACGCAGGGCGGTGTCGAGGGCAGCCTCGTTTACGCTTTGTCCGCGCAGATCCGTGAGGCGATCAATCAGTCGGGTTCGGCCACGGTCGAGATTGATCTGCTGCCCGGCAAAACCAGCGCCGAAGTACAAAAGGCCCTGAGGAAACCCCGCGGTTCACGCTCGATGTCCAAGCATCTGCACAGCCAGTTGGGCCTCGACGGGGTGAAAGCGGCACTGTTACGTGAGCTTACCCCGGCTGCGACATTCGCTGATCCGCCCCTGCTCGCGCTTGCAATCAAGGCCTTGCCGCTGACGCTGATCAAGCCGCGCCCGCTGGATGAGGCCATCAGCACGGCAGGCGGAGTGACGTTCGAAGCACTGAACGAGCACCTGATGATCCCGTCGCTGCCCGGCGTATTCTGCGCCGGCGAGATGCTCGACTGGGAAGCGCCCACCGGCGGGTATTTGCTGACCGCCTGCTTTGCCAGCGGCCGCGCGGCAGGGCTGGGAATGGTGGACTGGTTGCGCCGCAAGTAAGGCTCAGCGCAACCAAAGGGGACTCACGCCGCGCGATCAACCTGCGGCTTCAGGCCACTGCCGATACCCTGCTTGACCGGCGCCTTGCCGTTCAATGCTCCGGTAACCCACTTGCCCAACTCGACGCCCTTCAGCTCGATGTACTTATGAGCCAGGGCAGCCAGGCCAATCGCCACGAGCGTCACTGCGACCACCAGCGCGTTGTTGCCCAGCTCCGACCCGGTGTCCATGAAACGCTGGCCGTTGATCATCGGCGACAGATCGCGGCCGGTGAGCTTCTGCGCCACGATGAACACCGTCGACAGGCAAAACAGCAGCCCGGCATGGGTCATGTAGATGGAGTACGACAATTTGCCCAGCAGCCTGAACACGGCGGTTTTCAGGAAAGTCGATACCAGCCCGGCCTCGAACGCGAACACCAGCACCAGTACGCAGAACGTCAGACTGGCGATAGGCGAGCGATCGCTGAAGTCGTTCATCACCATCCAGTACGTGGCGTAGGTCAGCGCCACTTCGAACACCGTCATCAACCAGCGCACCGGCACGAATCTGTCGCGAACCAGCAGGTAAGCCAGGTACGTGATGTTGCCAGCAAAGAAGCAGGACAGCCCCAGCATCGCGCGCCAGACCAGCGGTTCGTTCTCGGTGAAGATCATCGTGAACGCGACGACGGCCACGCAGGCAAACATCAGAAAGCGGTTTCTCAACGAAAGCAGGCACAGGGCGCCGAACAGCATGTAGATGTAGAACTCGATGCTGATGCTCCAGGACGGGTAGTTAAACGACATGGTTTCGGTGAGCGTGGTCCAGGCTTGCACCAGCAGCAGGTTGGGCAGGATCTCTGAAGGGTCGAACAGCCCTGTGAACGGCACGTTGTTCAGGGAGAAGCCCTTTTGTAGGCGGCCCAGCGCACCAGTTCAAAGAGGATGAACACCAGCAGCATCACGACGTGTAGCGGGTAAAGACGAAACACGCGGGAGACGATAAAGCGCTTGAAGCCGAATCCCGCCTTCATGCCATAAGAGTGGGCGAGGACAAAACCGCTGAGCACGAAGAAGAAGTTGAGCAGGATCTCCGCTCTGCGAAAAAAGGCAGCTCGATGAACGCGCCCACGACATGCAGGTGATAGAACACCACCAGCAGCGCAAACACGCCTCTGAAGCTGTCTAGCGTGGTGAATCGCTGAACTGATCCCATGGCCCAACGTCCCGTCCTGATTGAGAAAACGCCCTCGGCGGCAGCGAAGTCTCGCGGCCTTTACACGGTAGGGGGTGGGCCGAGTTATCGACAGTTGAAATATTTCATGTCCGATACAAACGACGGCGCAAAGTTTGACGCCAGCGTTTGGCGTAGGTGACCCATGAGTCACGCTGAGAATGAGAGGTCGCTGCATGAGCGACGCACGTCAATGTTTTGTTGCCAGCTTTGCCAGCGGGCTGAGTGGGAGTCAACAGCCCTGGCAGCGGGGTGAGCCACCCGCGGGTCAACTATCAACGCCGACGATGTTCGCTACCACTCGTATTGAGTTCTGATTAATTTTGCGGCGAGTAACATCAGCTCCATACCGAGTTACCCACTCATCAAACGTACTGGAGCAACCCTCATGAAAACCAACACACTGATCCTTGGCCTGGCCTTCTCTGTACTGGCAACCAGCGCTTTCGCCCTGCCCGCTGCTGACTCAAGCCCAATTGCAAACGCGCCGATGGTGGCTGAAAACGGTGCTTCCCACACCAACGTCAATCGCGTTGCTGCTGATGGTGCTGATCGCGTCGGTGCAAACCGTGTTGCTGCCGACGGTGCTGATCGCGTCGGTGCAAACCGTGTTGCTGCTGACGGTGCTGATCGCGTTGGTGCAAATCGCGTTGCTGCCGACGGAGCTGATCGCGTCGGTGCAAACCGTGTTGCTGCTGATGGTGCTGATCGCGTCGGTGCTAACCGTGTTGCTGAAAACGGTTCGTCGCACACCCGACTGGGTCGTATTGCCGCTGACGGTGCAGACCACGTAGGTGCCAGCCGCCTGAGCTGATCGACACCCCGCTCCTTCCCCAGCCCGGCCATTGCCGGGCTTGATTGTTTCTGGGCCACGCGTTTTTTCTACTACCTGTACCTCTCCTCTCACACGACTGTCGGACAATTCTGATATCGGTTTCAGATTCTCCCCAGCCTGCCGATGCATTCGTACACATGAATGTTGTGCTGGTTTCCATAACAAAAACCCTCCAGCTGACGATTTCAAATATTTACGGATTCTGGAGAAATGGAATGAACAGCTGGTTTGCGAACATCAGCGTCAACATGAAGCTGGCCCTCGGTTTCGGCGTCGTGCTTGTACTGACCGCCCTGCTGGCACTGGTGGGCTGGAATAGCCTCGGCAACATGACCTACCGCAGCGACCGCGTTGCCGACATCACAACACTCAGCCAGAAGCTGACCGACCTGCGGATTACGCGGCTGCAGTACATGCTCAGCAATGGCGACGAAGCCGCAGCGCAGACCGTGCAGACTGCGCTCGAAGGCTTCAAGGCGCAGCAGCAATATCTGCAGAAAACATTCAGCAATCCACTGAACGTCGCGCCCATCAAGGCGTTGGGCGAGCAGATCGCCGCTTATGAGACCTCATTGAGCAAGATGCGCAACGCTTATCAGGCGAGCGCCAAGGTCCGCGCCGACATGGGCGTTGACGCCATGAAGGCGGCCGACCTGATCGCCGCGATCAACGACGATGTAATGAAACTCGACCCGACGGACGAACGCCGTTTCGAGCAGTACCAGGCCGTCATCAAAGCCCGCGAAGACGTGATGCTGGTGCGCTATGAAGTGCGCGGCTACACCGCCAGTGTCTCGGCCAAAACCGAAGACGCGGCCATGCGCCAACTGACCAGCGCCATTGACGGCCTCGCTCCGCTCAACGCCATGTTTGGCGGCACTCAGGGCGAACGCCTGAAGCAGCTGGAAGCGGCTCTGAACGGCTATCGCCAATCGGTGCAAGGATTCAAGGTCGCCACGGACACGATCAACACGACGCGCGCCGAGATGACCGAGGAAGGAAGCGCCATTGTCAAATTGGCCCAGCAGCTGAATGACTTGCAGATCACCCTGGGGCAGGCCGACAGCCAGCAAGCCCGTACGCTGCAGTTGGCCGGCACGCTGCTTGCGCTGATTCTCGGTACGCTGGCGGCGATCATCATCACCCGTCAGATCACCCGTCCGCTTCAGCAGACCCTGGCCGTCGTCGATCGCATTGCCTCCGGTGATTTGTCCCACGACATGGTCGTGACTCGCAAAGATGAACTGGGTGTCTTGCAAATGGGTATCCAGCGCATGGGCGCCACGCTGCGCGAACTGATCGGCGGCATCCGTGACAGCGTCACGCAGATCGCCAGTGCCGCTGAAGAACTGTCGGCCGTGACCGAACAGACCAGCGCCGGGGTCAACAGCCAGAAAGTGGAGACCGACCAGGTCGCCACCGCGATGCACGAAATGTCAGCCACCGTTCACGAGGTGGCGCGCAACGCCGAGCAGGCCTCGGTCGCCGCCTCTGCCGCTGACAAGCAGGCACGGGAAGGCGACAAAGTGGTGGGCGAAGCGATCACACAGATCGAGAAGCTGGCCAGCGAAGTGGTTCGTTCCACTGACGCGATGTCCGTGCTGGAACAGGAAAGCGACAAGATCGGCAAGGTCATGGACGTGATCAAGGCCGTCGCCGAGCAGACCAACCTGTTGGCACTCAACGCGGCCATCGAGGCCGCCCGTGCCGGTGAAGCCGGTCGCGGTTTTGCCGTGGTCGCCGATGAAGTGCGTGGCCTGGCGCAACGCACTCAGCAATCGACCGAGGAGATCGAAGGACTGGTCGCCGCGCTGCAGAACGGCACACGCCAGGTTTCGGAGATCATGCTCAGCAGCCGCAACCTGACGGACAGCTCCGTTGCCCTGACCCGCAAAGCCGGTACTTCGCTGGAAAGCATTACCCAGACAGTGTCGAACATTCAGGCCATGAACCAGCAGATCGCCGCTGCCGCGGAGCAGCAGAGCTCGGTGGCCGAAGAGATCAGCCGCAGCATCGTGAACGTGCGCGACGTGTCTGAACAGACGGCCGCCGCCAGCGAAGAAACCGCCGCGTCCAGCGTCGAACTCGCACGGCTGGGCAATCAGCTGCAAATGCTGGTCAGTCACTTCAAGGTGTAAACCCGCTTTATCTGCGTCGGGCGAAAAGCCGCTCGGCGCAGGCGGTGCATGGGTTTGAAGACGAAAAGCGCAAGCGCATCGGCAAGAAAGGGATTTACTGATCCCACAATTGCCACATACTGCCCGCGCTGTTTTATTTCGTCATATTCATCTCCAACGCCGGGTTTATCTCCATGAAAAGAATGTTGCCTTACCTCCTCAGTGCCGCCCTCTCCCTCGTTCCAGTCGCTTTTTCCCACGCCGCCACGGCACCTGCCCCCGTTCAACTGATCGTCCTGAGTTCCGGTGGGATCATGGGTGCGTTCAAGGCTGTTACCCCCGATTACGAACAGCGCGCCGGCGTAAAGCTGCAAGGCGAGGTAGCCCCATCGATGGGCGCGACGCCCCAGGCGATTCCCAACCGACTGGCCCGCCACGAGCCGGCCGACGTGGTGCTGATGGTGGGTGCAGCGCTGGACAAGTTGATCAAGGACGGCAAGGTCGATCCGAAAACCCGCGTCGATCTGGGCAAATCCTACATCGCCATGGCCGTGCGCCATGGCGCGCCGCACCCTGACATCAGCACCATGGAAGCCTTCAAGCAGACCCTGCTGGACGCCAAAAGCATCGCCTATTCGGACAGCGCCAGCGGCGTATACCTGTCTCGCGTGCTGTTTAGCCAGATGCACATCGCCGACCGGATTCAGAGCAAAAGCCGCATGATCCCCGCCCAGCCCGTCGGAGAAGTCGTCGCAGGCGGAGACGCCGAGATCGGCTTTCAGCAGTTGAGCGAGCTAAAGCCAGTAGAAGGCATCGACATCATCGGCCTGATCCCCGACCAGGCACAGCAGATGACGCTTTACTCGGCGGGCGTCGTAACCCAGAGCAAACACCCTGAACAGGCCAAACAGTTTCTGGAGTTTCTGAGTTCAACCGCAGCTGCCCCGGCGATCAAAGCCAGCGGTCTGGACCCGATCGCGAAGTAACGAGGATGCCGCAGATCCTTCAGTTGGCGGATGACCTGTGGGAGCGAGCTTGCTCGCGAAGAGGCCCGTACATCCGCTAAATAACTTGGCGATTGGAAGAACGTCTTCGTGAGCAAGCTCACTCCCACATGGGCCGTGTTTGCTGCATACCTATCAGCTGCCAGACTATTTGTGGGAGCGAGCTTGCTCGCGAAGAGGCCCGTACATCCGCTAGAGCGTCGGCGGTTGAAGGATCGTCCTCGTGAGCAAGCTCAATCCCACACTGGACTGCATCGCAAGCACAGTAGATGGGGCTATTTAGGTACCAACTCAATTAACTCACCGCGCACTTCATCACCCTCGATGTGCAGCATGCCCACCGTGATCGGCAATTTGAACCGTCGCGGTCCGGCGCTGCCCGGGTTAATGAACAGCACGCCATCCCGCGTCTGCTGCACAGGCCGATGGGAGTGCCCGGTGACCACTACTCGCACCCCGTCCGGTAAAGGGGCCGGCACATCGGCCAGTATGTGCGTGGTGTAAATCGCGACATCACCGATACGCAAAACCGCTTCATGGGGTACGTCGCAAGCCCAGGCATCATCGGTATCGTTATTGCCACGCACTACCGTTAGTGGCGCGATGGTTTTCAGTGCGTCGAGGATTTCCGGCTTGCCGATGTCGCCGCCGTGGATCAGGTAATCGCAGCCCTGCAACGCTTCAAGTGCCTGAGGACGCAGCAGGCCGTGGGTATCCGAGATCAAGCCGACTTTTACGCTCATTCTTCAGCTCCCCGGCGCCGACAGGGCGGCCTGCTTCGATTGCACGCGTTTCATGCTGATCATCGCCAGCAACGCGACGACGGCCACCAGCGAGGCGAAGAACTCGCCCACATGCTCCAGGCCAAACACCCGCACGCTGAAACCAACCGCCACCACCGGCACCGAGATCGACACGTAAAGCACCACGAAGAAGGCAGACGTGACCGCTGCCTTCTGATCAGCCGGGCTGCTGGCGGTGACCGCGCCCATGCCGGCGCGCAGGATCATGCCTTGGCCGATGCCTGCCACCAGCCCCGCGGCGATCAACAGCCCCAACTGCGACGTAGCAATGCTCAGCCCCAGACAGATCATCCCGACAATCAGCCCGACGCAGCCGAGGGTCATGTGCCGGTCCTTCGGCAGCACCTGCAGCAACGCCTGGCCGATGATCGACGCAACGAAAAATAACCCGATCACGGCCCCGATCAACAACCCGCCTTGCTCGTGCATGATGTGGATCATCACCGACGGGACCATGCTGGTGAACAGTCCCGCCACGCTGAAACCCGCCAGCCCGGCGATTGACGCGGAGATAAACACGCTGCGCACGGACGCCGGAACCGATGGTTTCTGAATACCCAGTTTCAGCGTGTGCGGGCGCTGCACGGTCTCCCGAATCAGGGCAATACCGACAGTCGCCAGCACCAGCATTACCAGGTGCACGTAGAACACCAGATGCAGCGCATCCGGCAGAAACTGCGAGGTAAAGCCGGCCAGCAGAGGCCCGATGCCGAGGCCGAACATATTCGCGGCCGTGGCCACCAGCGTGGCATTTTTCCAAGTCTTGGGGGCCAGTTCGATGACAGCAACCGTTGCCGTGCCGGTCATGATGCCCGCGCTGAAACCAGAGAAAAGCCGTCCGATCAGCAGGCCGCCAATCGAATCGCTAAACAGAAAGATAACCGCGCTAATCGCCCCCATTGCCAGCCCTGCCAGCAACAGCGGCTTGCGCCCCAGTTGATCGGACCAACTCCCGACCGCCAGCAACGCTGCGATCACGCCCGCTGCATAGATTGAGAAAATAATGGTCAGCCAGCTTGCGTCGAAGCCGAGGCGTTGTTGATAGAGGGCATACAGCGGCGTAGGCAGCGTGGTGCCGACCATGGCGATGAGCAACGCGCAGGCGGCGAAGATGAAGTCGCGCGATGAAGTTGAAGCAGGCAGGGACATGAGCGCTCCGGGCACTGTACGAACAAGACACGCAGTGTCGCTGATACCGATCAGGCAAGGTAGACCTGCGAGCGCCGTCGGAGGCTTGTGCTCAGGCAGTTTGACGAATGCGTGAACATATTCATCATCATGTTAAACACTTTGACTTTACGCGCCTCTCGCCTCTTCGACCTGATAAGCCCCCAACAAAGCCATACTGTGGCGGTGATCAAGGCCAATACGACAGATTTAAAAAACTGCAACACCCGATACAACAAAAGACTTTTACTGAAGGGAAGAATAATTAAAAGCGTGCACTAATCCGCTGTTTGGCTAACCCGGGAAAGTTCTTTAGAGTCGCGCCCTTAATACCGGCTCAACAGTGAAAAACGTGTGAATAACGATCTACAACTTGTGAAATCAGCACTGGCGCGATTTGGCGTCATGCTGGCGCTTACGCTCTTCAGTATCGGCATGGTGTTCATCGACATCTTCGTCGCCAAGACCGACATCCTCGAAACCTCGTTCACCGAGGTCAGCCAGGAAGTCATGCTGGCAATCATCGCCGGTCTGTTCTGGCTTTCGGCGCGGCAGCCGGGGCAACGTGGCGTCGGCATCCTGATTGGCGGCTTTTTCGCCTGCATGCTGATCCGTGAGCTGGACGGGCTGTTCGACCCGATCAGTCACAGTTTCTGGCTGTGGCCTGCGCTGCTCACCGCTGGCACCTGCGTCTATAAGGCCTTGGGTTACAAGAACGCGTGGCGCGACGTGGTCTCGGGGCTCGCCCGTTTTTCCCTGCGTCCGGCGTTCGGTTTCATCATGGCCGGTTTGTTGGTGCTGATCTTCTCGCGACTCTTCGGCATGGGTTCGCTGTGGCATGGCATCCTTCAGGGCGGCTACGCGCGGCTGGCGAAAACCACCGTTGAAGAAGGCGTCGAACTGCTGGCCTACAGCATCTGCCTGGGCGGCGCGCTGGACTACTTTCTGGAGCTGCGCCGGGATCTCTCGCGCTTTGACGAACTCACCGAATTGCAGATTTCCATGCCCGTCAAAGCCGGACGTCGCGCTGTTGCCGAGGCAATGGAAACCAGCGTCTGACGCTGGCGGCCGGGTATCGACCGAGCGTCATCAGACACTCAACCAGCCCCCGAAAATAAAGGCGTCGGTTTACATGCCCGCGCCGACACGGGCATCCCTTTCGCGCCCTCCATCGTGCTAGCCTTGGCACTCTTTGGAGGGATGCGACTGCCCCGCAGGTTGTCCCGGATTTCAGGCAGCCAATCGCCCATGAGCAAGAAAACCCCCGTCACCATTTCTGACATCGCCCGTCGTGTGAACATGACCCCTGTCACCGTTTCCCGGGCGCTGAACAAACCCGATCTGGTCAAGCCCGCCACGCTGGCGCGCATCCTGGAAGTGGCGCACGAACTCGATTACGTTCCCAATGCGTTTGCCCGCAGCCTCAAGCGCAGCGAGAGCATGATCATCGGTGTTATTACCGCGTCGGTGGACAACCCCTTCTACAGCGAGATGATCAAGGCGATCTCCCGCGAGGCGAAAACCCGCGGTTACACCATCATGCTGGTGGACACCGACGGCTCCGAAGAACTCGAAGCCAAGGCGGTGGATACGCTGCTCAGTTACCGCGTGGCTGGCATCGTGCTGTCGCCGGTGTCGGACGAGCCGGCGTACCAGCCGGTCTATCTCAGCCGCCTCAGTAACGGCGACATTCCCGTGGTGCAACTGGACCGCGCATTGCCTGCCAGCCCGTTCAGTCATGTGGTGCTCGACAACTATCACAGCGGCCTGAAGGGCGCGCGTTACCTGCTGGCGCAGAGCCCGGCCATGGGACGCATGCTGGTGCTGACCGGCCCCGCCCATTCGCGGATTTCCGAGGAACGTCTGAAGGGCGTTAAGGCCGCGATTGCCGAGAGCGGCAAGCCGGTACAGCTGGATGTGTTTGCCGGGGACTACACCCTGGAACCGTCGCACCAAAGTACGCTGGATTACCTGCGCAATCAGCCGCTGCCGGACGCGATTTTCGGCTTCAACCAGCTCATCACGCTGGGCGCCATGAAAGCCCTGCGCGACCGAGATATTGCCCACCACAGCGTGGCCATCTGCGGCATCGACCGGTTACCGTTCGCCGACATCTTCGGCATCCCCATCGCCTGCATCGCCCACGACGCCTCGCTGGCCGGAAGCAGCGCGATAAAACTGCTGCTGGAGCGGATCGAGGATCGGCATCTGCCGAAAGCGCAGGTGGTGATTGTCGGAGAGCTGGAGAATGGCGTTGGCGGGTGATATTTCATCCGCAACCCTCGCTGTAGAACCTACGAGCTCTCAGGGCAGATGCAGATCTTGTGGGAGTGAGCTTGCTCACGAAGGCGGCAGTACACTCGCTAAATCCCCTTCGCCTGGAATGACGCCTTCGCGAGCAAGCTCGCTCCCACAGGAAGTGTGGCTGATCCGCAATACTGTCGGCGCCTGGGCTGGCCTCTTCCCGGCTAAAGCCGGTCCCACTAAAAGCAGCGCGTGCATTCTGTGGGACCGGCTTCAGCCGAGCGTCCTAGCGGCTCGTGTAACCCCCATCAATCGGCAGCGACACGCCACTGATCATCGACGCCGCGCTGCTCAGCAGGAACAGGATCGGCGCTGCGACTTCTGCGGTTTCGGCGAAGCGGCCGAGGGGGATCGCCGCCAGCGCGGGGTCGCGTTTGCTCGGCTCGCTCCAGGCCATCTGCGCCATGGGCGTCAGCGTTACGGTGGGATTGACGCTGTTGACGCGAATCCCGTAACGGCCCCATTCGCCACACTGCACACGGGTCATGGCATCCATCGCCCCCTTTGATGCGCAATAGCTCAAGTGGTCGTCCAGTGCCACCAACGAGGCCTGGCTCGACACATTGACGATGCTCCCCACCACGCCTTCGCCGATCATCTTCTTCGCCACCGCCCCCGCGATCATCGCCGCCGCCCGCACGTTGACCGCCATGACCTGATCGAACGCCGCAGCGCTCACCTCCGTCGCGGACTCCAGTATGGAAATCCCTGCGCAGTTGACCAGGCCATGCATCGTCGGCAAGTCCGCCAACAGTGCGGCCAATGACGGCTGATCGGCCACGTCCACACGCAAGACCTGACAGCCCTGCCCCGCCAGTTTCTCCAGAGCCGATGCGTCGCGACCCAGGGCATAGACCTCGGCGCCACTGTTCAGCAGTTGCTGCGCGACTTCCCAGCCGATGCCGCTGCTAGCGCCAGTGACCAGAATGCGCTGGCCGCTGAAATCAAATTGAGCCGTGTTCACAGTCACGCTCCCTGCAAACGATGCATGATCGGTTTCAGCGCCGGGTACAGCGCCACGTAATCGGCGAACAGTCGCGAATACAACTCGACGTTCTCCGCTTGAGGCTCGGCCCGGCGCTCCAGTTGGACCCAGCCTTTGTGCACCTGCGCTTCATCCACCAGCCCGACCGCGTGGGCCGCCAGCAACGCTGCACCGAGCGCCGCCTCGACCTCCTGAACGATGGTGTAAACCGGGAAGTGGGTGACGTCGGCGATGATTTGCATCCACAGGTCCGAGTGGCTGGCACCGCCGACCACGATCAGCCGAGGGTCCAGGGATTGCGCGCCTTTGGTGCCCGCTTCGATGTTGTGGCGAAGCGCAAAAGAGACGCCTTCGAGCACCGCGCGGTAAAGGTGAATCCGGCTGTGATAGAGGCTCAGGCCGACAAAACTGCCGCTGGCTTTGGCGTCCCACACCGGGCTGCGCTCGCCCATCAGGTACGGCTGGAACAGCACGCCGTCGCTGCCTGCCGGGATCTCCATCGCCGCGCGTTCGAGAATGACGTGACTGTCTTCGCCGGTCTCGCGCCCCTGCTGCTCTTCGGCCTGACAGAACTGCTCGCGAAACCAGCTGACCGAGGCGCCGGCGGTGATCGCGCCGCCGAAGATGTAGAGGTCTTTGGCGCCGTTGAAGACGTGGGGAAACTGACCAGACCGTGCCGGGCATCGACCTGCTGATTGAGATAGCCCCAGCACATGCTGGTGCCGATCATTGCCACATGGTTGCCGGCCTGAGTAACGCCCGCGGCGAAGGTCGCCATGGCGGCATCGACACCGCCGCCGAGCAGCGGGATGCCAGGGGTAAGCCCAAGCCGATCAGCCCATTCGGGCAACAAGCCGCCGACCACATCACCGGAATGAACCAGCCGCTCGGGCATCATCGACATCGGGATGCCCAGCGCACCGAGCATTTCTGCCGACCAGCCCCGCGTCTGGACGTCATAGACCCCGCCGATGTTGCCGGCAGAGCTGTGATCCACCGCGACCTCGCCGGTCAGGCAGTAATTAATGTAGCTGTTAGGCGGCAGCAGATAGCGCGTGTCAGCCCAGACCTGCGGCTGTTTGTCCTTGAGCCAGAGCATTTTGGTGAAGCCGTAATAACTGTCTACCGAGTTGCCGGTGATCGTGTAAAGCCGCTCCAGATCCACGTGCTGATTGACCCACTCCACCTGTGCTTCGGCGCGGCGGTCCATCCAGATCAGGCACGGATACAAGGGTTTGATCTGCGCATCAACCGCAATGCCGGAGCCGCCATACAGGCTGCTGACACACAGGGCTTTGACGCTGTCCCTGGGCAAGGCGCTCTTGCGCATGCACGCAGCAACGCAGATTTCCACGGCGTCGAGCCAGACCTGCGGCCATTGTTCGGCCCAGCGCGGTTTGGGGGTGTCGACCTTATAACTGTGGCTGTGCTGCGCGATGATCCGGCCTTGGCCATCGACCAGCAATGCCTTGGTGCTTTGGGTGCCAATGTCGACACCGATGACGTAATCCATCCGGGTGCGCTCTTGTTGTTATGGGGTTGCTTGAGGTGTGCCACCGTCCCTTGCAGGAGCCATCGGAGGTCACGACGGTCGCGAAAGCGTTGTGTCAGGTAAACCGCATCGCGACTGTCGTAAACGCCGATGGCTCCTAAAGAGACAGTGTTATCCGTTAACCGGTTTGAGCAGCACCTTGATCGACTTGGTCGAGTCCGCCAGGGCGAACGCTTCGGCGTAGTCGTCCAGACTGAAGTCGTGGGTGACGATGCCTTCCGACGTCACCAGCCCGCGCTCAAACAGGTCGATGGCGATCGGGTAGCAATACGGGCCCAAGTGAGCGCCGCGTACGTCGAGTTCCTTGCGGTCGCCGATGATCGACCAGTCAGCGCTGGTCTCGGCGCCGAACACACTGAACTCAACAAACCGGCCCAGCTTGCGGATCAGATCAAGACCTTGAGTGACACCGATCGGCACGCCCGTGGTCTCGATATAAACGTCGCAACCATAGCCGTCAGTGAGGCCGTTGATGATCTCTTTGGCGTTGTCGCGGCTCGGGTTGATCACCACGTCAGCGCCGAATTTTTCGCCAGCTCCAGACGCTCGTCGACCATGTCGATGACCACCAGCTTCTTCGGCGTTTTCAACGCAGCAACTTGCACCATGCAAAGGCCCAGCGTGCCGGCACCGGCGATCACCAGCACGTCGTCGAGCTGAACATCACCGCGGTTGACAGTGTGGATCGAACAGGCCATTGGCTCGATCAACGCCGAATCTTCCAGCGACACCGACTCGGGGATGTGATGCACGATGGCGGTTTTCGGGATGCGCATGTACTGCGCCATGCCGCCCTCGGCGACGTCCTTCTGGAAGCCGAAAATGTTGTGCACCTCGCACATCCAGTACTTGCCGGATTTGCAGAACTTGCACTTCTCGCAAGGGACGATTTGCTCGGCGATAACCTTGTCACCCACCTTCACGCCGAAGTGCTCTTCAGCGCCCTCGCCCACCGAATCGACGTAGCCAAAGAACTCGTGGCCCGGCACCACGGGCGCCTTGACCCACGGGCTCTCGCCGCCCCAGAACATCGCTGCGCCCGAGTGGCATTTGCAGTCACTGGCGCAGATCCCGCAGGCACCGATGCGGATCACCAGTTCATTGGCACGGGCGACGGGCTTGCTGATCTGCTCCAGACGGTAGTCTTTCGGCGCATGGCAGACGACGGCCTGCATGGTGTTTGTTGTGTTTTGTTCCATGTCGGGTTACCTGTTTTGATGTTTGGATGACGGCTGAGATAGCCGATATCGTTTCAAATTCATCAGTGACTGGACCGGCCCTACCGCGAGCAAGCTCACTCCTACAATGACCGCGTCGCCCTGTAGGAGTGAGCTTGCTCGCGATGAGGCCAAATCAGTCACCATCAAAATTATTTATGCCGCTGCCGACTGATGAAAATCGCCAGCAAAATGATTCCGCCCTTGATCACGCTTTGCACATAGGGCGAGACGCCCAGCATGTTCAAGCCGTTGTTCAGCACGCCCAGGAGCATCGCGCCCACCAGCGTGCCGATGATTACGCCGCGACCGCCGGCGATCGACGCGCCGCCCAGTACCACGGCTGCGATGGCATCCAGCTCGAAACCGACGCCGGCATTCGGTTGCCCGCTCATCAGCCGCGACGACAACACCAGCCCGGCAATCGCCGCCGTCAGCCCGCTGATCGAGTAGACCAGCAGCTTGAACCGCGAGGCGCGCACGCCGGACAGACGCACGGCTTCTTCGTTGCCACCGATGGCGTAAACGTAGCGGCCCACCCGTGTGTGCTGCAGCAGCACCCAGGCGAAAAAGTACGTCGCCAGCATGATCAGAATCGGCACCTGAATGCCGAACAGCGTGCCGCGCCCGAACCAGGCGAACCAGTCCGGCATCCCCGCAATCGGGTAGCCATCGGTGTACATCAGGCCTAGCCCGCGGGCGATGCCCATGGTCGCCAGCGTGACGATGATCGGCGGCATTTTCAGGTACGCGACGAAGATGCCGTTGCCCACTCCGAAGCCCACGCCCATCAGCAAACCGATGAGGATCGCGATCGGCGCCGGGACGCCTGCGACCATCAACCCGGTGGTCAGCGTGCCGGACAAGGCCATCACCGGACCCACTGACAAATCTATGCCGCCGGTGAGAATCACGCAGGTCATGCCGACCGCGATGATGGCGTTGATAGACACTTGGCGGGCGATGTTTTCCAGATTCGCGCCGGTGAGAAACTTGTCGCTGGCGAAGATCATGAAGACCGTCACCACCACCAGGCCAACGAACGGGTAGAAGGCTGGCGAGCGAATCAATCGAGCGAAGTTGAGCTTCATCCGGTTGGGCCGCGCGGTCATGGGTTTAATGGAGGTGTTCACTGTTCAGGCTCCCGGTGGCGTGGCGCATCACTTCCTGCGGATTGATGGCCGAAGCCTCCAGCACGTTGACGATAGCGCCCTTGTTGAAAACGGCCACGCGGTCGCACATGCCGATGATTTCCGGCAGTTCCGAGGAGATCATGATGATCGCGAAGCCTTGTTCGGTGAGTGTGCGCATCAGGGTGTAAATCTCCGCTTTCGCGCCGACGTCGATCCCTCGGGTCGGCTCGTCGAAGATCAGGATGTCGCAGTGGTGATTGATCCAGCGCGCGATCACCACCTTCTGTTGATTGCCGCCACTGAGATTGATGACCCGGCTTTCACAGCTCGGCGCCTTGATCGACAGCTGCTTCATCAGCTCGGCGGTGGTGGTGTCTTCCTTGTGCCGATCAAGCAGGTGCGCCGCGCCTTCGTACTTGCCCAGATTGTTCAGGGAGATGTTCTCGCGAATGGTGAAATCCACGATCAGCCCTTCGCTCTTGCGGCTCTCCGGCAACAGGCCGATGCCACTGGCCAGCGCTTGCGCCGGGTCATTGAGGTGCGCCGGCTGACCGCGCAACAGCACGTCCTTGCTGACCACCGGCAACGCGCCGATCACGCCCAGCGCCAGTTCCGTGCGCCCGGACCCCACCAGCCCGGCGAAGCCGAGAATCTCGCCCTTGTGCAGATTGAAGCTGTTGTGCGGGCCATTACGGGTCAGCTGAATGTCACGCACTTGCAGCACCACTTCGCCCTGGGCGCGAGACTGCTTGGGCGGAAAGTTCGCTTCCAGACGCCGCCCCACCATCATCTCCACCAGCGTGTCGATGTCACTGTTGGCGACAGTCAGTGCGCCGACATTGGCGCCATCACGCAGCACGCTGATGCGGTCGCAGACCTGAAAGATTTCCTCCAGGTGGTGGGAGATGAAGATCACCGCCACGCCCTGGCTTTTCAGCTCGCGCATGATGTCGAACAGCAGCTCGGCCTCGGACGGGGTCAGGGTGGCGGTGGGTTCGTCGAGAATCAGCAAACGCGCTTCAAGGGCCAACGCCTTGGCGATCTCGACAAACTGCTGCTCGGCCACGCTCAAGTGCTGCACCGAGCAATCCAGATTAATCTTCACGCCGAGGCGATCGAACAGCGCGATGGCTTTCTCGCGCATCTCGCCTTTGCGCAGCAAGCCGAAGCCGTTGACGATCTCGTGACCGAGGAAAATATTCTCCACGGCATTGAGGTAGGGGATCAGGCTGAATTCCTGAAAGACAATACCGATGCCGGCGGCAATGGCTTCGTTGTAGGTCGCGAAATGCTGTTCCGCGCCATCAATGAGAATGCTGCCTTTGTCCTGATGCTCGACGCCCGCGAGGATCTTCATCAGGGTCGATTTGCCCGCACCGTTTTCACCGAGCAGCGCGTGAATTTCGCCGCGCTCGACCTGCAGGTTGATCGACTTGAGCGCCTGCACGCCGGGGTAGCTTTTACAGATGTTTTCCAATTGCAGAAGGCAGCTCATGGGCACCTCGTCGCAGCAGAACATCGCTGCGCAACTCACATCAATCCGTGGCGCCCGCCTGGGCCGAAAAATTCTCAGGCGAGCAGCGCCACGCCCGTTACCAGCTGAAGGTTTTCGCCTTTGCCTGATCCACCAGCAGGATGTCGACCGGAATGGTCGCCGGGACTTGCGAGCCCCACTTCTTGGCGAGCGCCAGCCCCAGCGCCAGACGCACCTGGTCGCGAGGGTATTGAGCAGAAGTGGCGATGAACTTGCTGTTGGGCTTCTGGATTTCCTTGATGGCTTCGGGCGCGCCGTCGACGCTGGTCAGCTTGACGTCCATGCCGCTGGACTCGATGGCCGCCAGCGCGCCGAGGGAACCGTTGTCGTTGACGCTGAACAAGCCTTTGAGATTGGGCTGCGCCTGCAGCATGTTTTCAGTCACGGTCAGCGCTTGATCACGCTCCTGCTTGCCGTTCTGAATGCTGACAATCTTGATGTCCTTGTACTTGCCCAAGGCTTCCTTACAGCCGCGTACGCGCTCGAGGATCGGCACCACCGCGATGCCGTCGAGAATTCCGACGTCACCCTTCTCGCCAATGTGCTTGGCCAGGTAATCGCAGGCCTGCACGCCGGCGTCGAAGTTCTTCGAGCCGACGAAGGAGTCCAGCGGGCCATTGGCCTGAGCGTCCACCGCGACGACCACCACGCCTTTGTCATGGGCCTGCTTGACCGCAGACTGAACGCCGACCGAATCGGTCGGGTTGATGATCAGGATATCGATGCCTTTCTGCAGCATGTCTTCAATGTCGCTGATCTGCTTGGAAACATCATGACGCGCGTCAGTGACTAGCAGCGTGGCACCGATGCTGGCAGTGGCGTCCTGAAGGGCGTCCTTCATGGTCACGAAATAGGGGTTGTTGATCTCTTGAAACGAGGCGCCGATTTTCAGCGGGCCGGTCTTGGTGGCGTCGGCGGCTTGAACGTTGATGGCGCTGCCGCAGGCGACAGCCACGGCGAGGGAACAGAGAGCGGCGGAAAAGCCCTTCTTGAGGCGAGTTGTCATAGCGAAAAATCCCGTTGTTTTTATTGTTAAAGCGGAAATGTCATCGTTAACATTTTTGAAATTAGCAGAGAAACAGGGGGTTCGCAATATCCGCCCGTAACCGTTGGTAAGCCCGGGAGGACGACCGCTGGCGAGTTTCCCGAGCTGGCGCGTTGACAGAGTAGATATCTCTGCCGATACTCCAAATCGCGTTGTACGACAACGCATAACCGATAACAAAAATAAAAAGGAATGCTTCCATGACGATGACAGTCAATCGGCGCCTGCTGCCCCAAGTAATCCTCTTCACCTCCTCTCCTTCTGATTCCCCCACTTTGCCTGTGCCTGTACGTGCGTCTGTGTTCGCCCACATACCCGCGAGCGATTGATCGAACACGGCCGTTTCGATCAGGCAGTGAGCCTCATTCAAAACCGGTGACGTGAGCACCCCTGTCCACGCCTGCGGCGCCTCGGCGGCGACCTTCGGTGCGGGACCGTTTTGTCAGCAGAAAGGGAGAACAATAAGAAATGAAGATCCAGACCAACCGTTCGTGGCTGTTGCTTGGCGCTGGCAGCGTCGCGTTCAGCCTGCCGTTGATGGGCCTCGCGGAAGGCTTTATCGATGACACCAAGGCCACGCTCAACCTGCGCAATGCCTACTTCAACCGCAACTTCACCAACGCGGCGAACCCGCAGAACTACGCCGAAGAATGGACGCAAAACTTCATTCTCGATGTGAAATCGGGCTTTACCCCGGGCACGGTTGGCTTCGGCCTCGATGTGCTGGGCCTGTACTCGCAAAAACTCGACGGCGGCAAAGGCACCGGCGGTACTCAGCTGTTGCCTATCCATGATGACGGACGCCCCGCCGACAACTTTGGCCGCCTCGGTGTGGCAGCAAAGGCGCGGCTTTCCAATACGGAATTGAAGATTGGCGAATGGATGCCGGTGTTGCCGATCCTGCGTTCCGATGACGGCCGGTCGCTGCCGCAGACCTTTCGCGGCGGGCAGATCACCTCCAAGGAAATCGCCGGGCTCACACTGTACGGCGGCCAGTTCCGCGGTAACAGCCCACGCAACGACGCGAGCATGGAAGACATGTTCATGAACGGTAAATCCGCTGCGTTCAAGTCGGACCGCTTTAACTTCGGCGGCGGCGAATATACCTTCAACGAGAAGCGCACCCAGGTCGGGCTCTGGTACGCGCAGCTGGAAGACGTCTATCAGCAGGAGTTTCTGAACCTCATCCACAAGCAGCCGATCGGTGACTGGACCCTGGGCGCCAACCTGGGTTACTTCCTCGGCAAGGAGGACGGCAACAAGCTGGCCGGCGAGCTGGATAACAAGACCGCCTACGCGATGCTGTCCGCCAACTACAAAGGCAACACCGTCTACCTCGGCCTGCAGAAGGTCTATGGCGATGACCAGTGGATGCGCGTCAATGGCACCAGCGGCGGCACCTTGGCCAACGACAGTTACAACTCCAGCTACGACAATGCCAATGAGCGCTCCTGGCAACTGCGTCACGACCTGGACTTCGCGATATTCGGCATCCCCGGCCTGACGATGATGAACCGCTACATCAGCGGCGATAACGTGCACACCGGCACCGTGACTGACGGCAAGGAGTGGGGACGCGAGTCCGAGCTGGCCTATACGGTCCAGAGCGGCACGTTCAAGAGCCTCAACGTGCGGTGGCGCAACTCGTCGATGCGGCGTGATTACAGCACCAACGAGTTCGACGAAAACCGGGTCTTTGTGAGCTATCCGATCTCGCTGATGTAAGAGACTCAAACGTCCCCGCGTGCAGTCAGAGGGACTGGCTTTAATCGAGAAAACGTTGGGCGTTACACCGCAAACGTGATGCTGCTCGAACTGACCTCTTCCCGGCTGAAGCCGGTCCCACATCGGCATGCATTCCCCTGGTGGGACCGGGTTTAGCCGGGAAAGGGTCGGGCGTCACACTGCAATGTGAAAGCACGGCATTCTCTCGGCATCTGGGCAGTTCGGACGAACATTTCAGACAGGCGTCGGATGGCTTACACCTTCGTCGCGTTGACAAAATTTGCGGGCCCTGTTGATAATCCCGCAAGCGTCATACGACAACCGATGACACCATAAAAACAACATCAGAATCAGGGCTTCCCACGATGACTGAATTCAACGCCCAGGCCCCGCTCAACCGCATTTTGCTGACGGGCGCCGCTGGCGGCCTCGGTAAAGTCCTGCGCGAAAGCCTGCGTCCGTTTGCCAAGATCCTGCGTCTCTCCGATATCGCCGACATGGCACCGGCGGCCGGCCCGCGCGAAGAAATCCAGATCTGCGACCTGGCCGACAAAAACGCAGTCCACCAGTTGGTCGAAGGCGTGGACGCCATCGTCCACTTTGGCGGCGTCTCGGTAGAGCGCCCTTTCGAAGAAATCCTCGGTCCGAACATATGCGGAATCTTCCACATCTACGAAGCGGCGCGCCGGCATGGCGTGAAGCGGGTGATCTTCGCCAGCTCTAACCACGTCATCGGTTTCTACCGTCAGGATGAAGTCATCGACGCCAGCGCTATGCGTCGCCCGGACAGCTACTACGGTCTGTCGAAATCCTACGGCGAAGACATGGCCAGCTTCTACTTTGATCGCTACGGCATCGAGACCGTCAGCATCCGCATCGGCTCTTCATTCCCTGAAGCACAGAACCGCCGCATGCTCGCCAGTTGGCTGAGTTACGACGACCTGACCCAGCTGATCGAACGCGGACTGTTCACTCCGAACGTCGGCCACACCATCGTTTACGGCGCTTCGGACAACAGCACGGTCTGGTGGGACAACCGCCTGGCCAATCACTTGGGCTATCAGCCGAAAGACAGTTCCGAGCAGTTCCGCGCCAAAGTCGAGGCGCAGTCGATGCCGGCTTCCGACGACCCCGCCATGGTGTACCAGGGCGGTGCGTTCGTGGCGTCCGGGCCGTTTGGCGACGAGTAAGACTCAACGACGACCAGGCCGACTGTGAGGTCGGCCTCTTATAATAAAAATCACGGAATGATCGTCATGGACGCAGAGCTGATTCTCGATGCACGTAATGCGACCGGTGAATCGCCGGTCTGGAACGCCCAGGAACAGGCGCTCTACTGGGTCGACATTCCGGCCCGTCGCCTCCATCGCTGGAGCCCGCAAGACGGTCTCACCACGAGTTGGGAAACGCCGGAGATGCTCGCCTGCATCGCCCGCTATAGCGACGGCAGCTGGCTGGCCGGCATGGAGAGCGGCCTGTTCCGCCTTCATCCCCAGGACGATGGCACTGTCACCACGCAACTGCTCAGCAGCGTCGAGCACGCGATTGACAACATGCGCTTCAACGACGGTCGCTGCGACCGTCAGGGCCGTTTCTGGGCCGGCACCATGTTCATGGACATGGCGAAGGCACTGGCCGTGGGTTCGCTGTATCGCTACAGCGCCGGCCAGACCGAGCCGCTGACTGCCCAGCTTACCGACATGATCGTACCCAACGGCCTGGGCTTCAGCCCGGACGGCCGCGTCATGTACCTCTCCGATTCACACCCTTCCGTGCAGAAAATCTGGGCGTTTGATTACGACACCGACACCGGCACGCCGCACAACCGCCGCCTGTTCGTGGACATGAACCAATACGCCGGCCGCCCCGACGGCGCAGCGGTAGACGCCGATGGCTGCTACTGGATCTGCGGCAACGATGAAGGCGTGATCCATCGTTTTACGCCTGCGGGCAAGCTGGATCGCTCGCTGAGTGTGCCGGTGAAAAAGCCCGCCATGTGCGCCTTTGGCGGCTCGAATCTGGACACCCTGTACGTCACGTCCATCCGCCCCGGCGGCGACCTCAGCGACCAGCCCCTGGCCGGTGGCGTGTTCGCGCTAAACCCTGGCGTCAAGGGACTCAAAGAACCCCTGTTCAAGGGCTGAGCCTCAGGCCAGGTCCGTCGCTCCACCGCAGTAAAAGCCCCAACGTTCTATCTGAAAAAACAATAACAACACCGGAGAACATCCATGGACGTCAAACGCAAGTTGCTCCTCGCCGCACTCCCTCTCGCGCTGTGCCTCTCGAACACAGCGCTGGCGGACATCAAAATCAAATTCGCTGAAGTGCACCCCGCAGGTTATCCGCCCGTTGTCGCTGAACAGGACATGGGCAAAAAGCTGGTAGAGCAAAGCAAAGGCGAGATCAGCTTCAAGATGTTCGCCGGCGGTGTACTCGGCTCCGAGAAGGAAGTCGTGGAACAGGTCCAGGCCAATGCCGTCCAGATGACCCGCATCAGCCTCGGCATCGTCGGGCCGGTGGTACCGGACGTGAACGTATTTAACCTGCCGTTCGTGTTCCGCGATCACACCCACATGCGCCACGTGATTGATGGCCCGATCGGCCAGGAGATGCTCGACAAGATCACTAACTCCGAAGCCAAACTGGTCGCACTGGCCTGGATGGACGGCGGCACACGCAACCTCTACACCAAGAAACCGGTACGCACCCTCGCCGACCTCAAGGGCATGAAGATCCGCGTGCAAGGCAACCCGGTGTTCATCGACACCATCAACGCAATGGGCGGCAACGGCATTGCCATGGCCACAGGCGAGATTTTCAGCGCGCTGCAGACCGGCGTGATCGATGGCGCTGAAAACAACATGCCAACCCTGCTCGAACACAACCACTATCAGAACGCCAAGTTCTACACCCTCACCGAGCATCTGATCCTGCCGGAGCCGGTGGTGATGTCCAAAGCCGCCTGGGAAAAGCTGAACCCGGAGCAACAGGCGCTGGTGAAGAAGCTGGCGGTCGAAGCTCAGGCTGAAGAACGCGTGCTGTGGGACAAGAAGTCAGCCGAGAGCGAGGCCAAGCTGAAGGCGGCGGGCGTCGAGTTCATCACGCTGACGCCTGACCAGAAGAAGGCTTTCTATGACGCAACAGCCGAGGTGCGGGCCAAACATGGCGCGCCTTACGCTGACCTGATGAAGCGAATCGAAGCCGTTCAATAAGTCCTTCAGCCCGATAGCACTGCGGTGGCGGCCCCGGCCGTTCACCGTCGTTGTGGTGAGCCTATGAAAAACACGATTCTGCGCTTCAATGACGCACTGTATCGCCTCTGCATCGGGATCGCGGGCCTGTCGATGCTGACCATGGCGCTGATCATCCCGTGGGGCATCTTCGCCCGCTACGTCTTGGGCACCGGCTCCAGCTGGCCGGAACCCACCGCCATTCTGCTGATGGTGGTGTTCACCTTCTTCGGCGCCGCCGCAAGTTATCGGGCCGGTGCGCACATGGCGGTCAACATGGCCACCGACCGCCTGCCAGAAAACGCACGTAATGCTGCCGCAGTGCTGGTGCAGATTCTGATGGCGGTGGTCTGCGTGTTCATGGCGGTCAAGGGCATGAAGCTGTGCCTGAACACCTGGAACCAGTTTCTGGGAGAGATGCCTGCGCTGCGGGTTGGCATCTCCTATCTGCCGATTCCCATCGGCGGCGTACTGACGCTGATCTTCGTCCTGGAGAAGCTGTTTCTGGGTGACCAGCGTCACCGTCGGGTGGTGAGTTACGACGTGGTCGAATCCAGCGAAGAGGCAGCATGATGGACGCATTTATTCTGTTGGGCAGCTTCATCGCGCTGATCCTGGTCGGCATGCCGGTGGCGTTCGCCCTCGGCCTGTCTGCACTGATCGGCGCGTGGTGGATCGAGATCCCGTTCGACGCGCTGATGATTCAAGTCGCGGGTGGCGTGAACAAGTTCTCGTTGCTGGCGATCCCGTTCTTCGTACTGGCCGGCGCGATCATGGCCGAGGGCGGGATGTCCCGTCGGCTCGTGGCGTTCGCGGGTGTTCTGGTGGGCTTCGTGCGCGGCGGCCTGTCGCTGGTGAACATCGTTGCCTCGACGTTCTTCGGCGCCATCTCCGGCTCGTCGGTTGCCGACACGGCGTCCGTGGGTTCGGTGCTGATCCCGGAAATGGAGCGCAACGGCTATCCGCGGGACTTCTCTACGGCGGTGACGGTGAGTGGTTCGGTGCAAGCATTGCTGACACCGCCCAGCCATAACTCGGTGCTGTACTCGCTGGCCGCCGGTGGCACGGTGTCAATCGCGTCGCTGTTCATGGCCGGGATCATGCCGGGCCTGCTGCTCAGCGCTGTGTTGATGGTGCTGTGCATGATCTTCGCCCGTAAGCGCAACTACCCTAAGGGCGAAGTGATACCGCTGCGCAAGGCGCTAAAAATCGCCGGTGAAGCCCTGTGGGGCATGATGGCGATGGTGATCATCCTGGGCGGCATTTTGTCGGGCGTGTTCACGGCCACCGAGTCCGCAGCGATCGCAGTGCTGTGGGCGTTCTTCGTCACCATGTTCATCTACCGCGATTACAAATGGCGCGACTTGCCCAAGCTGATGCATCGGGCCGTGCGCACGGTTTCCATCGTGATGATCCTGATCGGTTTCGCCGCCAGCTTCGGTTACATCCTGACGCTGATGGAAATCCCGATGAAGATCACCACGGCGTTTCTGACGCTGTCGGACAACCGCTACGTGATCCTGATGTGCATCAACGTCATGTTGTTGCTGCTGGGCACGGTAATGGACATGGCGCCACTGATCCTCATCCTCACCCCGATCCTGCTGCCGGTAATCGTCGGCATCGGCGTCGATCCGGTGCACTTCGGGATGATCATGCTGGTCAACCTGGGCATCGGTTTGATCACGCCGCCTGTGGGGGCCGTGCTCTTCGTCGGCGCTGCGGTGGGCAAGGTCACAATTGAGGCCACAGTGAAAGCGCTGCTTCCCTTCTATGTCGCACTTTTCCTGGTACTGATGGCGGTGACGTACATTCCTGCGATCTCGCTGTGGCTGCCAAGCGTGGTGCTGTAAATCAGCTGAGCTAAAGCACTGAAAAAACGCCCTCACTCTGAGGGCGTTTTGTTTACTGTCCGCGTAGACACCCTCCCCTGTTTCACCGCCGAAACCGACTTAGACATATTCAGTGACACAAATACGTTACGCATCGCGACCTCTCTAACCGCAGCGTTCTGCGTCGATATGTTTCATAAACGGACAGAAACCAGCACTTTTTAGATGAAAATAAACATTTGGAAATATTATCTGCTTGCGCATGGATAAAGCTGTGCTAGCTGCTAGTCTCTGGCCTCGCCCGGCTGAAACGGTACATCTCAAGCAGTAGGTCCGATGGGCTTCTTAGTTCCTCTGTCTACGTCAGGAGGTTGCGCCAGATGCCTTACACGACTTTTTCGGAAGCTCAGGTGAAGAGCTTGATCAATGCCATCGAAAGCGACGGATACGCTGTCTTGCCGGACTGGGCCAGCCCGTCCCAACTCCAGTCGCTGCAAGCATTGGTCGCCCGAACCGTTGCCGAGTGCGGCAATGACTACGTGGCCCTCTCGGGCCGACAGCCCGTGCAAGGAACGCCGCTCCATGAATGGGGCACGTCGCGGGATTTCATTGATTTATGCCGGCGCATTGTGGCGGGCGTCACCGGCGATCGCTCCAGCGAAAACGGCATGACCCAGACGTTACGCTGCCTGACCGGCAGCGGCGGGCGTCGCGAATCGCTAATCTTCCACTACGACTCGTTTGTGCTGACCACCATCATGCCGGTCTGCATGCCCACCAGCGGAGAGCGCGGCGACCTGCTGATGCTGCCGAACCGGCGGCCGATCCGCCGCACCTATTTCGCCAACCTGCTCGACAAGGTCCGGGTAGACAACGGCTGGATGCAGCGCCGTCTCAGGAACAGAGTCGCGAGGGATGACAGCGCCTTTACCCGCATCGCCATGCAACCCGGCCACCTGTACCTGTTCTGGGGCTATCGCTCACTGCACACCAACATGCCCGTGGCCGAAGACGCCTTGCGCGCCACGGCGGTGTTTCACTACCAAAACGTACATGGCAGCAGCTCGCTGGCCAGCCGACTGCGTCGATCACTCGGCACCTGGAAGGATCATGGGCTGCAAGAGGAAGCGCCGCAGATGTGAGGGGGTCCAGTGGGGCAGACTGCTATGCAGACCTCATGATGCAGCCTTCATTGTGTTTTCAATCCGCGGCATCCACCGACACGCGATTGCGCCCGTTTTTCTTGGATTCGTACAGCGCCTGATCCGCCCGTTCGATCAGCATCTTGTAGTCGTCCATGGGCGAAGTCATGTCAGCGACACCCAGGCTGATCGTGCAATGAATGGCTTCGCCTTCCTGCATGACGTCCAGCGCCTCGACGGCGGCGCGCAGACGCTCGGCAAACATGGCGCCGCCCTGCTTGTCGGTGTCCGGCAGCAGCACTGCGAACTCTTCGCCACCGTAACGGCCGGCGATGTCAGCGTCACGGATGTGCTCACGCACCACGTCCGCCACCCGCTGGATGACCCGATCACCGCATTGATGGCCAAAGGTGTCATTCACGCGCTTGAAGTGGTCGATGTCGAACATCACCAAGGCTGCCGATGAGCCGTAACGCACGTGCCGCGCATGCTCCAGACGCAGCGCTTCTTCCCAGTGACCGCGGTTGTACAGACTGGTCAGGCGGTCAGTGCTCGACAGCTTCTGCAGCTCGCGGTTGGCCGCCTGCAATTGCAGACGGTTCGTCGCCACATCGGTGACGTCGTAGATCACCAGACACACATGGCTCACCACTCCGGTAGTCGACCGCAGCGGATACATCGTGGTGTTCTGATACATGAAGTCTTCTTGCCCGGTGATGGGCTGATAGCTCTTGAAATGAACCAGATAAGGGCGCTGCTCCCAGATCGTGAACGCTGGCGTGCCGAGGGTAATCACGCTGTCTATCTTGTTCTTCAGCCAGCGCTCGTTGATCTCCGGGAACAACGAAAAGAACGAACGGGTCGCCGCTTCATACGACAGTATTCCGGAACGGTTCTCCATGAAGGTGTTCCAGACCTGCACCCGGTACTCCTGATCCAGCACCACCACGCCGACGTCGATGTTCTGCGTCACGGTGAGCAGCCAGTGCAATTCTTTGAAATCGATACGATCGTTCATGAATCAGCTCATCAAATGGGCGAGTTTCCGCGACAGCAGCTCGACCGAGTCCTCGGTGAACAACATCAACAGATCGAAATGGATGTTATGGCCTTCCAGGCTGTAACTGATCTCCACAGCCAGCGTCTTCTTCCAGCGCCGCTCGTTGAGACGGATCAGCTCTTCAATGCCGCTGTGCAAGCCCAGCACTTGGGGGTGGCTTTGGGAAAAAGCGACGTCGAGCTGTTCGGCAATGCCGCTCAGACAGGCGCCGATCAGGATGGAAGACAAGTCCAGCAACATCTCCATGTCAGAGTAGTCGGCGTCGTCGACCTTCATCAGCTGCGCCATGTCGGCGATTTCCGAATCATGGAACAGCAACAGCGCTTCGCCGGCGATGCCGCCACCGATATAGCCCTGACACACCGCCGTGAGCCGGTCATTGGCTTGGGCATCGGACAACGCCATGTGCAACTCGCCCACTTCCAGCATATTGACGTTGGGCACCGGCAGTTGCACAAACACCCCCAACACCCTCGCCAGCAACGCGGCCGCGCGGCCCATCGCGACGTTCACGGTCTCGCGGAATGCATCATTGAAACTGATGGGGGTCTGGTCGACGCTCAATGCCGGGGCGACCCACTGATTGGCGCTCTCCCCCAGCAAGCCCAGCCGCTGAAGGGTCTGCTGCAACTGATCTGGATCGGCCGGTTTTTTCAGAAACGCGAGTGCGCCCAGTTCGAGGGTACGACGCACAGCCTCTTCCTGAACGTCGCCGGAGACAATAATGACGCTGGTTTGCAGGTTTTCCGCGCGAATGGCGGCCAACGTCTGATAGCCGTCCATGTCCGGCATTGTCAGATCCAGCAACACCACGCTGCCCAGGCCCTGACGAATCGCCTCGACCCCTTCACGGCCATTGGTCGCCGTGGTCACTGACACATCCCACTCAGGCGGCAGGGATTTCATCAGCTGCTTCCGCGCCATATTGGAGTCGTCGCAAATCAATAAGGGAATCGTGGGCATTTACTTCTCACAGCAAAAGAGTTTCAGGCCTGGGCCGATGCAAGGCATCACCATTGTGGTGAACAATGCTTCGCACGAGACTGTAGTTGATAACGGCTTATCAAGGTATTGAGCCTGTGGGTAGATTCTTCACCCAATCCACAACGGGCTGCGTGATATGCAAGTAATGTGCTCATCAACATTCGATCACCCCGAACAGATGGATTCCGCCGTCTCATTTGGATAGAAAGTCGCGCTGGAGCGTAACGCAGCGCGCGTGTGGAGCCTACGTCATATGCTTCCGAGCTAGCGGAGCAGGCGGAAATCAACGCACAAAAAAGCCCCGACGCGAGCGCCGGGGCTTTTGATGACCACATCACTGTGGCCTTCGGATGAACCGCGAATCAGGCAGCTGACGACTTTCCCACTGTCAGCCGATCATTCCGCAGGTTCTACCGAATGGAATTACTCAGCTTTCAGGCCATCAGCCGAGACAGCCTTGACACCTTTGATTTTCTTGGTGATTGCTACAGCAGTAGTTTTCTGTGCTTCAGTTACAGCAACAGTCGACGACAGGGAAACCACGCCTTTGTTGGTCTCAACCTTGATGTCGGAGCCTGGAATGCCTTTCTCGGTTACCAGGTCAGCTTTGACCTTGGTGGTGATCCAAGTGTCAGAGGTAGCCTCTTTGGTTTTGGCGACTTCGTTTGCAGCTACAGTCATTGGAGCTTGAGCAGAGGTCTGAGCCATGGCTACGTTAGCCATAGTCAGAGTCAGAGCAGTGGCGGTAGCAGCAGCAATAGCGAACTTCTTCATACGGGTAACTCCTGTTTTTCTCAGAATCTGCGCCAAACTGGTTGGCTGCAGGGTTACCTATATGTCGCAAGCGCTGTGCCAACCTTTGGCTTGATAAATATATGTTATAAATCAATAAGTTATATTTTCATGGATCCGCAGCTGTCGTGCAGATTGCCCGCTTTAAGAAAGTTCCACTTGCAAGATGCATGTTCTGACGAGCCGCCGCGGTCTTGTTTTCGCTTCTAAGCCATTAATTGCACTCAAAAAAAGAGCCCCGAAGGGCTCTTTTTATCAGCTAAGGAGAGAGGGTTTAAACTCCCGACGCCTTGGCAGCTGCGACGTCTTTGATCGACAGCTTGATGCGGCCGCGATTGTCCACGTCCAGCACCAGAACTTCGACTTCCTGACCTTCTTTCAAGATGTCGGTGACTTTCTCTACGCGAGCGTCGCTCAACATGGAGATGTGCACCAGACCGTCTTTGCCCGGCAGGATGTTGACGAACGCGCCGAAGTCGACAATGCGCTCGACCTTGCCGACGTAGATCTTGCCGATCTCGGCTTCAGCGGTAATACCCAGAACGCGCTGACGTGCAGCTTCAGCCGCTTCCTTGGTTTCGCCGAAGATCTTGATCGAACCGTCGTCTTCGATGTCGATCGACGCTTTGGTCTCTTCGCAGATGGCACGGATGGTCGCGCCGCCTTTGCCGATCACGTCACGGATCTTGTCGGTGTCGATCTTCATCGCGATCATGGTCGGCGCGTTTTCCGACAGCTCGGTGCGCGACTGACCGATGATGGTGTTCATCTGACCCAGGATGTTCAGACGCGCTTCCAGCGCCTGACCCAAAGCGATCTCCATGATCTCTTCGGTGATGCCCTTGATCTTGATGTCCATCTGCAGCGCGGTCACACCTTTGGCGGTACCGGCCACTTTGAAGTCCATGTCGCCCAAGTGGTCTTCGTCACCCAGGATGTCGGTCAGGATGGCGAACTTCTCGCCTTCTTTAACCAGACCCATGGCGATACCGGCAACCGGCGCCTTCATCGGAACACCAGCGTCCATCAGGGCCAGCGAAGCACCACAGACCGAAGCCATGGAGCTGGAACCGTTGGACTCGGTGATTTCCGATACGACACGGATGGTGTACGGGAACACGTCGGCAGCAGGCAGCATGGCCTGAACCGAACGGCGGGCCAGACGGCCGTGACCGATTTCACGACGACCTGCGCCACCCATGCGACCACACTCGCCCACCGAGAACGGAGGAAGTTGTAGTGCAGCATGAACGGGTCTTTTTCTCGCCTTCGAGGGTGTCGAGCAGCTGAGCGTCACGCGCGGTACCCAGGGTAGCCACGACCAGCGCCTGAGTCTCGCCACGGGTGAACAGTGCAGAACCGTGGGTCTTCGGCAGAACGCCGACTTCGATGTTCAGCGGACGCACAGTCTTGGTGTCGCGACCATCGATACGCGGCTTGCCGTTGACGATGTTTTCGCGAACGGTGCGGTATTCGATTTCGCCGAAGGCTGCTTTGACTTCGCTGGCGGACGGGCTGCCGTCTTCAACAGCCAGCTTGGCAACGATCTGATCCTTCAGCTCACCCAGGCGAGCATAACGATCGGCCTTGACGGTGATGGTGTAGGCCTCGGAGATTGCTGCGCCGAACTCGGAGCGGATAGCGCCCAGCAGTTCAGTGGCTTCGGCTTTCGGCGCCCAGTTCCAGGTTGGCTTGGCAGCTTCGGCGGCCAGCTCTTTGACGGCCTTGATGACCGACTGGAATTCGTCGTGGGCGAACAGCACAGCGCCCAGCATCTGGTCTTCGGTCAGTTCTTTGGCTTCCGATTCAACCATCAGTACCGCTTCTTCGGTACCGGCAACGACCATGTCCAGGCTCGATGCTTTCAGTTGCTCGTAAGTCGGGTTCAGCAGGTAGCCGGTGCTCTCGTGGAAAGCAACGCGCGCGGCACCGATCGGGCCGTCGAACGGAATGCCGGAGATTGCCAGGGCAGCCGACGTACCGATCATCGCAGCGACGTCCGGATCGGTTTTCTTGCTGGTGGAGACGACAGTGCAGACAACCTGCACTTCGTTCATGAAGCCTTCTGGAAACAGTGGGCGGATCGGACGGTCGATCAAACGCGAGGTCAGTGTTTCTTTTTCGGAAGGACGGCCTTCACGCTTGAAGAAACCACCAGGGATCTTGCCAGCGGCGTAGGTCTTTTCCTGGTAGTGAACGGAAAGAGGGAAAAAGCCTTTGCTTGCGTCTGCATGCTTGGCGCCGACCACAGTCACGAGAACGGTGACGTCGTCGTCAACGGTGACCAATACAGCACCAGAGGCTTGACGGGCAATGCGGCCAGTCTCGAGGGTTACGGTCGATTGACCGAATTGAAATTTCTTGATTACCGGGTTCACGGTTTCCTACCTTCTTTGTGGCTCTTGGGGAACTGGTTTCTTGCGAATTCTTGGGCAGCGAGGGGAATCGGACCCTTCGGCAGCCCAGATACAACTAGAGGCTGGGAGCCCGCCAGCCCACTGGTAAAACCAGCGGAGCATGACGAACAACCAACCTCTATCCGAGTCGTTATTAGCGACGCAGACCCAGACGACCGATCAGGGCGCTGTAACGGCTAACGTCCTTACCTTTCAGGTAATCCAGCAGCTTGCGACGCTGGTTTACCATACGGATCAGACCACGACGGGAGTGGTGATCCTTACCGTTGGCCTTGAAGTGGCCTTGCAGTTTGTTGATGTTGGCGGTCAGCAGTGCAACTTGCACTTCTGGCGAACCAGTATCACCAACAGCTTGCTGGTAGTCGGTTACGATCTGAGCTTTATCTTCAACGCTGAGTGCCATGTGGGCATTCCTTTTATCAAGAAACCGCTCCTGGGAGACGGCTTCAACAGGCCGAGAGCTGACTCTCGTATTTAAATGTGAGGAGTGACCATGCCTGTTAACAGCCACCCTCGTACCGCCGTGCCAGGAAACCCTGCCGCGACGGGTCCGGTCACTCTGACCGAATCAGTCGACGCGGCGCAATGCGCCCGTCTTCACTCACTTCACCGATCCCGATGAAGCGTCCTTCATGATCCTGCACCCGCACCATGCCAAACTTCGGCGCGTCGGGGGCTCTGACGGGTTGACCATGCAACCAGTAAAACGAACTGTGCTCCGAGAACTGCAACAACGGCCAATCCAGCAACCCGCTGTCCGATGGCATCAGGAAGCGATCAACCGCCTCATTACCACCTTCGGCATGCACCGCTTCCAGCTCTTCCAGCGTTACCGTCTGGGCCAGCGTGAAAGGGCCGGCCTGGGTGCGACGCAACTGAGCGACGTATGCACCGCAACCCAGCTTCTCACCGATATCTTCCACAAGGGTACGAATATAGGTGCCTTTGGTGCAGTCGACAGCCAAACGAGCGGTCTCACCTTCACACGTCAATAATTCCAGGCGCGCAATAGTAACAGAACGCGGTTCGCGCTCCACCACTTCCCCAGCTCGGGCCAGCTTGTATAACGGCTGACCGTCGCGCTTGAGGGCGGAGTACATGGGCGGTATCTGACTGATATTCCCGCGAAATGCCGGAAGCACCGCTTCGATATCCGAACGACCAACGGTCACAGGCCGCGTCTGCAGGACCTCACCCTCGGCATCGGCCGTGGTGGTGGTCTTGCCAAGCTGCATCAGGGTTTCATAACCCTTGTCGGAGTCGAGCAGGTACTGCGAAAACTTTGTCGCCTCACCGAAGCACAGCGGCAGAACGCCGGTCGCCAGCGGATCAAGACTGCCGGTGTGGCCGGCTTTTTCTGCGTTGAGCAACCAGCGCACTTTTTGTAGCGCGGCGTTGGAAGTGAAGCCCAGCGGCTTGTCGAGCAGGATGATCCCGCTGACGTTACGGCGAATACGCTTGACCTGAGCCACGCCTTATTCCTCCGGACCGTCTTGCTTGGGTGCGGCTTGGTGCTGACCATCTTCAGCCACGGCACGCTCGATCAAGGCCGACAAGTGCGCGCCACGGGCAACGCTTTCGTCGTAATGGAAATGTAGCTGCGGAACGCTGCGCAGCTTCATCTCACGGGCCAGCTGCATACGCAGGAATCCTGCAGCAGCATTGAGCACCTTGATGGACTGTGCGATTTCTTCGGCGCTGTCCTGACCCATCACGGTCATGAAGATTTTCGCGTGACCGACATCACGGCTGACGTCCACTGCGGTGATGGTGACCAGCCCCACGCGGGGGTCTTTGATTTCACGACGGATCAGCTGTGCCAGCTCACGCTGCATCTGATCGCCGATACGCTGGGTACGGCTGTATTCTTTTGCCATGTCTTGTTACCTGTCACTGCTGACCCATGGCAAAAGCCATGTGGTCTGAAAGCGGCAAACGCCCGGCCTGGCGAGAGCCGGACCGGGCGTTGCGTTTAGAGTCCATGACCGACGCCTGGCATTTTCATGCGGCGCAAGCCATGACTCCTGAAGCTCGCGATTTAGAGGCTGCGAGCCACTTGGACCTTCTCGAAGACTTCGATCTTGTCACCGACCTTGACGTCGTTGTAGCTCTTGACGCCGATACCGCATTCCATGCCGGCACGTACTTCGGAAGCGTCATCCTTGAAGCGGCGCAGGGATTCCAGCTCGCCTTCGAAGATAACGATGTCTTCACGCAGTACACGGATTGGACGGTTACGGAAGACAACGCCTTCAATGACCATGCAACCTGCGATCGCGCCGAATTTCGGCGAGCGGAACACGTCGCGGACTTCAGCGATACCCAGGATGTTCTCCCGAACGTCACTGCCAAGCATGCCGGTGAGGGCCTTCTTGACGTCTTCGATGATGTCGTAGATGACGTTGTAGTAACGCATATCCAGACCTTCCTGCTCGACGATCTTGCGCGCGCCAGCATCGGCACGCACGTTGAAGCCGAACAGTACAGCGTTGGAGGCCAGTGCCAGGTTGGCGTCGCTTTCGGTGATACCACCGACACCGCCGCCCACTACGCGCACTTGCACTTCGTCGTTACCCAGGCCATTCAATGCACCCTGCAACGCTTCCAGAGAACCACGGACATCGGATTTGAGGACGATGTTGAGCGTCTTCTTCTCTTCCTGACCCATGTTCTCGAAGATGTTTTCCAGCTTGCCGGCGTGAGCACGGGCCAGCTTGACTTCGCGGAACTTGCCTTGACGGAACAGAGCCACTTCACGGGCTTTCTTCTCGTCGGCAACAACGCTCATCTCGTCGCCAGCGTCCGGCGTACCATCCAGGCCGAGAATCTCGACAGGGATCGACGGACCGGCTTCCTTGATTGGCTTGCCGTTCTCGTCGAGCATTGCCCGAACGCGACCGTAGTTGGAGCCAACCAGAACCATGTCGCCCTGACGCAGCGTACCGTCCTGAACCAGAACAGTGGCAACCGGGCCACGGCCCTTGTCCAGACGCGATTCAACCACAACACCACGGCCCGGAGCCGACGGCGTTGCCATCAATTCCAGAACTTCGGCCTGCAGCAGAACGGCTTCAAGCAGCTCGTCCACGCCGGTACCCATCTTCGCGGAGACCGAGACGAAAGGTGTCTCGCCGCCCCACTCTTCGGACGTTACGCCATGAACGGACAGCTCACTGCGGATACGGTCCAGGTCGGCGCCCGGCTTGTCGATTTTGTTAACGGCAACGACCAGCGGAACACCGGCAGCCTTGGCGTGTTGCACGGCTTCGATGGTCTGCGGCATCACGCCGTCGTCTGCAGCGACAACCAGAATCACGATGTCGGTTGCCTTGGCACCACGAGCACGCATTGCGGTAAACGCAGCGTGACCCGGGGTATCGAGGAACGTCACCATGCCACGCTCGGTTTCTACGTGGTATGCACCGATGTGCTGGGTGATACCACCGGCTTCGCCAGCAGCCACCTTGGCGCGTCGGATGTAATCGAGCAGCGAAGTTTTACCGTGGTCAACGTGACCCATGACCGTTACAACCGGCGCACGGGAGAACGTCTCACCTTCAAACTTCAGGGACTCGGCCAGGGAATCTTCCAGCGCGGTGTCGCTGACCAGGGTCACTTTGTGGCCCAGTTCTTCAGCGACCAGCTGGGCAGTTTCCTGATCCAGAACCTGGTTAATGGTGGCCGGAGTACCCAGCTTGAACATGAACTTGATGATCTCGGCAGCTTTGACCGACATCTGCTGGGCGAGATCGCCCACGCTGATGGTTTCGCCGATCTTCACTTCACGAACGACAGGGCCGGTCGGGCTCTGGAAACCGTGCGCGTTGCGCTTCTTCAGCTTGGCCTTGCCACGACCGCCGCGACGGAAGCCATCGCTTTCTTCGTCGGTAGTACGAGGAGCAACGCGTGGCGTTGGCGCCTTTTCCTTAACCGATGCGCGATGCGGGGCGTTCTTGCGATCGCCATCACCACCGCCGCCGCTACGACGATTGTTATCGTCGTTGCGTGGCTTGTCAGGGCGACGCTGTTCGTCTTTCTTGCGATCGGCGACAGGTGCAGCAGGTGCCGCAGCCGGAGTCTCCCGGGCTGGCTCGGCAGCTTGCGGAGCCGGTGCCGGCGCTGCAACAGCCTCGGCAGCGGGGGCACCCGACGAAGGCTGACGGCGCGCTTCTTCTTCGGCACGCTGGCGGGATTCTTCTTCAGCCTTTTGACGAGCGGCGTTTTCTACCGCACGACGTTCGTCCAGCTCGCGCTTGCGTTCGGCTTCGATTTCTTCCGGGCTGCGCTGAACAAAGACTTTCTTTTACGTACTTCAACGCTGATGCTTTTGCTGCCAGCAACGCGAAGGGTACTGGTGGTCTTGCGCTGCAAAGTGATCTTGCGCGGCTCTTCCACCTTGGCCTTGTGACCGCTTTTCAGGTGCGTCAACAGGGCTTGCTTTTCGATATCGGTCACAACTTGTTCGGCGGCGTTGTGCGGCAAACCTGCCTCACGCATCTGCTGTAACAGGCGCTCTACCGGTGTGTCGACCGTCTTGGCCAGTTCTTTCACCGTGACTTGCGTCATGCACTTCTCTCCTCAGGCCGCATCTACTTACTCGAACCAATGGGCTCGGGCGGCCATGATCAACTTGCCGGCACGATCATCGTCAATGCCGTCGATGTCGAGCAGATCGTCAATAGACTGCTCGGCCAGGTCTTCGCGGGTAATTACGCCGCGCACCGCCAGTTCCATCGCCAAATCCTTGTCCATACCCTCAAGCGAGAGCAGGTCTTCGGCCGGATGGGCGTCTGCCAGCTTTTCCTCAGTAGCGATGGCTTTAGTCAACAAACGATCCTTGGCACGAGCGCGAAGCTCGTTGACGGTGTCTTCGTCAAAGCCGTCGATGTTGAGCATTTCTTCCAACGGTACGTAGGCAATCTCTTCCAGGCTGGTGAAGCCTTCGTCTACCAGAACCTGAGCGAGATCCTCATCGACTTCCAGCTCGTCGATAAAGTTGCGCAGGATGTCGCCGGTTTCCGCTTGCTGCTTGGCCTGGATGTCCGATTCGGTCATCACGTTAAGGGTCCAGCCAGTCAGCTGACTGGCCAGACGCACGTTCTGGCCACCACGGCCAATCGCCTGGGCGAGGTTGTCTGCGCCTACAGCGATGTCCATGGCGTGGGCATCTTCATCAACGATGATCGCTGCCACTTCGGCAGGCGACATGGCGTTGATGACGAACTGCGCCGGGTTATCGTCCCAAAGCACGATATCCACACGTTCGCCGCCCAACTCGCCGGAAACAGCCTGCACGCGAGAACCACGCATGCCGATGCACGCGCCTTGCGGGTCAATGCGTTTGTCCTTGGAGCGAACTGCGATCTTTGCACGCGAACCAGGATCACGGGAGGCAGCCATCACCTCAATGAGTCCTTCGGCGATTTCCGGAACTTCAATCCGGAACAGCTCGATCAGCATTTCCGGCGCGGTACGCGACAGGATCAGCTGAGGGCCGCGGTTTTCGGTGCGGATCTCTTTGAGCAATGCACGGACGCGGACACCCACGCGGAAAGTCTCCCGCGAAATGATGTCTTCACGCGCCAGCAGGGCTTCGGCATTGTTACCAAGGTCGACGATGACATTGTCACGTGTAACTTTTTTAACAGTGCCGGAAATGATTTCGCCCAGACGCTCACGGTAGGCGTCCACGACTTGAGCTCGCTCAGCTTCGCGAACTTTCTGCACAATGACTTGCTTGGCAGTTTGCGCAGCGATGCGGCCGAACTCGATGGAATCGATCTTTTCTTCTACTACGTCGCCAACGTTGGCGCCCGGGTGCGTCAGGGCAACTTTGCTCGGCCACGTTTCGATAGCCGGGTCGTCGAGGTCGTCTTCTTCGACGACGGTCCAGCGACGGAAAGTCTCATAGGCACCTGTTTGACGATTAATCTCGACACGCAGGTCTACTTCATCTTCAAAACGCTTCTTGGTGGCCGTGGCCAGAGCTATCTCAAGCGCTTCAAAAATCACATCGGCCGGTACGCCTTTTTCATTGGATACCGATTCAACAACCAGCAGTACTTCTTTGCTCATCGTACGCCTCGCCTTTCGCAAGCCATTGGATCCGCGGGATCCGCTGTATCTGGCACGTCTTAGTCAAACGTGGGAATAATGTTGGCTTTGTCGATCAGATCGATCGGCAACAGAAACTCGTGATCTTCAACCTGAACCACGACGTCCTGCTCCTCCACCCCGCGGAGAAGGCCTTGAAAGTTGCGTCGACCTTCAAACGGCGAACGCAGCTTTATCTTCACTTGTGCCCCGGCAAACTCGGCAAACTGCTCAATCGTGAACAGTGGGCGTTCCATGCCTGGAGAGGAAACTTCGAGCGTGTATTCGGAGCTGATCGGATCTTCCACATCCAGAATACCGCTGATCTGACGGCTGACGATCGCGCAATCGTCCACCAACACGCCGCCTTCTTTATCGATATAGACGCGCAACATCGAGTGACGCCCTTGAGACGAATACTCGATACCCCAGCATTCATAGCCTAGGGCCACGACCACCGGGGCCAACAAGGCCTGCAACTCTTCTAGCTTGCTCGACACCTGAACCCCCTCGTGCATGCTGCAAATAAAAAATGGGCAAAAGCCCAATCATGAAAACGCCGGCGAAAAGCGGCGTCATAAAGTGTCCAGCTAACAAAAAGCCCCTGAAAAGGGGCTCCGCTAAAACTGGTTGCGGGGGCTGGATTTGAACCAACGACCTTCGGGTTATGAGCCCGACGAGCTACCAGACTGCTCCACCCCGCGACAAAGCTGGGGCGGAAGTATACGACCGATCCAAATTTGGGTCAATCCGACACATCCACCTACAAGAAAGCCCGCTACTGCGGGCTTTCTTGTTAATTGGTACCGAGAAGGGGACTCGAACCCCTACACCCTATGGGCACAACCACCTCAAGGTTGCGTGTCTACCAATTCCACCACCTCGGCATTACAACTCTTTTGCAGCCCCAAAAACAGCTGCGAATCCGTTATTACTTTTGCTCTGGAGTGACAGGAACATCAGCAGGTACTGCAGCTGGTTTCTGTTGCCCTTCCAGAACCGGAACATCATCTGCTGCCGGCTTTTGCTTCACTTCCAGTACCGCTGGATTTGGCAAACCTACTTGAGTCAGCTGGTGAGCTTTCTCTTTAGCAAAGTAACCTAACCCTAAGCTAGTCATGAAGAAACAGGCGGCAAGTATAGCAGTAAGTTTACTGAGAAAGGTAGAGGAACCTTGCCCACCAAACACAGTATTTGATGCACCTGCCCCAAAAGATGCGCCAGCGTCAGCACCTTTGCCCTGCTGCAGCAAAACCAGAGCAACAACGCCCAGAGCACCCAGCAGATGAAGAACGACTACGACTGTTTCCAGCATTTTTTCAGTTTCCCGCGGCGCGAATGATCGCACCGAACTCATCTGCATTCAGGGAGGCACCACCAATGAGGCCTCCATCGATATCCGGCATGCCGAACAGTTCGGCCGCATTGGCCGCCTTCACGCTGCCGCCATATAGAAGACGCACACCTTGTGCGACTTCAGAATTCTCTTTCATCAACTGCGCACGAATCGCTGCGTGCACTTCCTGGGCCTGTTCCGGCGAAGCAGTCAATCCGGTACCGATGGCCCAGACTGGCTCATAAGCGACTACCGCATTAACGAAAGCACCGATGCCAAGCTCCTCGATGATGCTGTCCAGCTGCTGCCCGACAACTTCAAGCGTCTTGCCCGCCTTGCGCTCTTCGAGCGTCTCGCCGATGCACAGTATCGGAGTCAGACCCGCTGCCTGGGCAGCCTCAAACTTGCGATTGAGTACTTCATTGCTTTCGCCCATTACCTGGCGACGCTCTGAGTGCCCAACAAGCACAAACTTGCAGCCTGCATCCGCCAACTGAGTCGACGACACTTCTCCGGTCAACGCGCCTTGCCCGGCTTGATGGGCGCAATTCTGCGCACCAACAGAAACCGACTGCCCTTCCAGGCAATCAACCACAAGACTCACGTGCAGGCTCGGCGGGAAGACCGCCACATCTACGCCACCCGGAAGGGCGAGATTTGCAAGACCCTCGATCAGCTCAGCGACGCTGGCGCGGGTACCGTGCATCTTCCAGTTACCAGCTACCATAGGGCGACGCATGCTGTACCTCGTCGGTCAAAGTGGGCGCAGATGTTACCCAACAGTTTCAACACTGGCAAGCCGAAATCAGGAGCAAACTTCAGCAACCAGTTTTGCCAGTTCATCGGCATACCCACGGACCAGGATTTCGTCCTCGCCCTCGACCATTACCCGCACCAGCGGCTCGGTACCGGACTTGCGCAGAAGAACACGCCCACGCCCGCCCATGG
The DNA here is from genome assembly GCF_016925575.1 of Pseudomonas sp. 15A4. NCBI lineage: Bacteria > Pseudomonadati > Pseudomonadota > Gammaproteobacteria > Pseudomonadales > Pseudomonadaceae > Pseudomonas > Pseudomonas sp. 15A4. The sequence goes on from NZ_CP068986.1 coordinate 98,224, forward strand.
CGGCGGTCACGCGGTCACACGCTTCAATGACAGCAGGGTGCTTGACCGGATCAACGCCTCCACCCTCAAAGCGCACGTTAATCAGTACCTGAGGGCATTTCTTCAAACCTGAACGCGACTGCGCCAGGCTCTGACCGGTACGCTTCATCGACAGCAGCACCTGAAGCGCGGCGATGATCGCATCCCCCGTCGTGGTATGCCGGAAGCACACGACATGACCCGAGTTCTCGCCGCCCACCTGCCAGTCACGCTCCAGCAGCTCGGCGATGACATAACGGTCGCCCACGTTGGCGCGCACGAACGGAATGTCCAGATCCGCGAGTGCCAGCTCCAGCCCGAGGTTGCTCATCAGGGTGCCGACGACACCTCCCTGCAACTGGCCTCGCTCCTGCAGGTCACGCGCGATGATGTAAAGCAGTTCATCGCCATCGACGATCGCGCCGGTGTGGTCGACCATCAGCACGCGGTCGCCATCACCGTCAAAACCGATGCCCAGGTCAGCGCCATGCTCCACAACGGCAGCCTGCAGCGCTTCCATGTGGGTGGAGCCGCAGTTGTCATTGATGTTGAGCCCGTTGGGGGCCGCCGACAGCACGGTCACCTCGGCGCCAAGCTCACGGAACACGTTTGGCGCCACTTTGTACGTTGCACCGTGGGCACAGTCGACAACGAGCTTCAGCCCCTCAAAATCAGTACTGGTCGGAACACTGCTCTTACAAAATTCGATATAACGGCCCGCAGCGTCGTTAATACGCGACACTTTGCCCAGCTTATCTGACTCCTCGACCGTCATAGGCGAGTCGAGGAGCTCTTCGATCATGAGTTCGATTTCATCAGGCAGCTTGGTGCCCTGCCCGGAGAAAAATTTGATGCCATTGTCGTAGTGCGGGTTGTGCGACGCACTGATCACGATGCCCGCTTCGGCATGAAACGTACGCGTCAGATAAGCAATTGCAGGCGTCGGCATCGGACCCAGCAGCATCACATCCGCTCCGGCTGCGGACAAACCTGCCTCAAGCGCCGACTCGAACATGTAGCCCGAAATACGTGTGTCCTTGCCGACCAGAATCCGGCATGCGCCCATTTTCCGGAAGGCCATCCCTGCTGCCCATCCCAATTTCAGCATGAAATCAGGGGTGATCGGGAATTGGCCTACACGTCCGCGGATACCGTCGGTACCGAAGTATTTTTTTGTGCTCATGGGTGCTCCAGATTTCTTATTTAGCTGATTCAACAGCAGCAATCATACGCACCACGTCTACCGTCTCCGGGACGTCATGCACACGCAGGATTTTTGCGCCTTTGACCATCGCCATGGCGGCCAGCGCCAGCGCACCATTTAGACGCTGATCAACAGGCTTGTCGAGAACCTTGCCGATCATGCTCTTGCGAGAGACGCCGACCAGCAGCGGACGGCCCAAGGCATGGAGCGCCTCCATATGCTTGAAGAGGCTCAGATTATGCTCGAGAGTTTTGGCAAACCCGAATCCCGGGTCGAGGATGATGTTCTCAACCGGAATGCCTGCCGCGACGCACTCCTCCATCCGCTCGCGCAGGAAGGAACTGACTTCGCCGACCAGATCAGTATAGTGAGGATCATTCTGCATGTCCGTCGGCTCGCCGCGCATGTGCATGAGGCAGACTGGCAGACCCGTCGCCACAGCGGCGTCCAGCGCCCCGTCTCGACGCAGCGAGCGAACATCGTTGATGAGACCTGCCCCCAGTCGCGCCGTCTCGCGAATGACAGCCGGCGTTGAGGTATCCACTGAGATAATGACATCCAGCTCGGCGCTGATCGCCTCGACGACAGGGGCCACACGCTCCAGCTCTTCAACAGGAGAAACAGATCGCGCACCAGGGCGAGTCGACTCTCCACCGACATCGATCAAGGTCGCGCCCGCCAGCATCATTGCTTCGGCATGACGCAACGCGAGGTCGCGCTGCGCAAAGCGCCCGCCGTCCGAGAACGAATCAGGAGTGATATTGAGGATTCCCATCACATGCGTGCGGGATAAATCAAGAACCCGGTTGCCGCAAGGCAACCGGGTCGGGTGAAGCGCAGAAGTCATGTCAGACCTTAGTGTTCAGCAGCAGGGCCGCCAATCGGCGATTCCGGACGCGGACCTACAGGCGCGATTGGAGTACCGGAATCTCCGGAGCCACCTTCCCAATCACGAGGCTCACGTGGTGTGCGGCCTGCCATGATGTCGTCGATTTGCTCGGCATCGATGGTTTCGTACTTCATCAGCGCGTCAGCCATCGCTTCCAGCTTGTCACGATTATCCGTGAGGATCTGTCTGGCCGTGCCATAGCACTGATCAATGATGCTGCGCACTTCAGAGTCGATAAGACGTGCCGTGTCACCGGAGAGGCTGGAATTCTGACCTCCGCCACCACGGCCGAGGTACCCGCCTTCGTCTTCGTCCGAATACATCAACGGACCCAGCTTCTCGGAAAGACCCCACTTGGTGACCATGTTCCGAGCGATCTGGCTGGCCCGCATGATGTCGTTGGAAGCACCAGTGGTCACCCCATCGAAGCCCAGTGTCATTTCTTCCGCAATACGCCCACCGTACAGCGAGCAGATCTGACTGATTAATGCACGCTTGGAAAGGCTGTAGCGATCCTCTTCGGGGAGGAACATCGTGACACCCAACGCACGACCGCGAGGGATGATCGACACTTTGTAAACCGGATCATGCTCTGGCACGACGCGACCAACGATTGCATGACCTGCCTCGTGGTACGCCGTGTTCCGCTTCTCTTTGTCGGACATGACCATCGATTTGCGCTCGGCGCCCATCATGATCTTGTCTTTCGCCAACTCGAACTCTTTCATCTCGACGATGCGCTTACCCGTACGAGCGGCGAATAGCGATGCCTCGTTGACCAAGTTTGCCAAATCGGCACCGGAGAACCCCGGAGTACCACGAGCAATCACGCCTGGCTGAACGTCGTCACCCATTGGCACTTTACGCATGTGTACTTTGAGAATCTGTTCACGACCGCGGATGTCGGGCAAGCCCACGACCACCTGACGGTCGAAACGGCCTGGACGCAGCAGTGCCGGGTCGAGGACGTCTGGACGGTTGGTGGCGGCAATCACAATGATGCCGTCATTCATTTCAAAGCCGTCCATCTCAACCAGCAATTGGTTGAGCGTCTGCTCACGCTCATCATGACCGCCGCCCATGCCGGCGCCACGGTGACGACCTACCGCATCGATTTCGTCGATGAAGATGATGCAAGGCGCATGCTTCTTGGCCTGCTCGAACATGTCACGGACCCGGCTTGCACCAACACCGACGAACATTTCTACGAAGTCAGAACCGGAAATCGTGAAGAACGGTACCTTGGCTTCACCCGCGATGGCTTTCGCCAGCAAGGTTTTACCAGTACCCGGAGGGCCCACCATCAAGACGCCACGAGGGATGCGACCGCCCAGGCGCTGGAACTTGCCCGGGTCGCGCAGAAACTCGACGAGCTCGCCGACTTCTTCTTTGGCCTCATCACAACCGGCAACGTCAGCCAGTGTCGTCTTCACCTGATCTTCGGACAGCAGACGCGCTTTGCTTTTGCCAAAGCTCATCGGGCCGCCCTTACCACCTGCACCACCTTGCATCTGGCGCATGAAGAACATGAAGACGGCAATAATCACGAGGATAGGGAAGCTGGCGACGAGAAGCTGAGTCCAGATGCTTTGCTGCTCTGGTTGCTTGCCTTCGATCACAACGTTGTTGTCGACCAGATCACCGATCAGACCGTTATCCTGGATAGCCGGTCGGATGGTCTTGAAGGAGTCGCCATCGCTGCGCTTGCCGGTGATGACGTAACCATCAACGGCAACTTTCTCCACCTTGCCGTCCTTCACCTGCTGGATGAATTCGGAATAGTTGAGGGTCTGCGGCTCGTTAGGACTGGAGAAGTTGTTCATCACGGTCACGAGAACCGCCGCGATGATCAACCACAGGATCAAATTCTTTGCCATATCGTTCAATTAGCTACCCTCTGAAGCAAGCTCCACGCTGGAGCGTGCCTCGCATGATATTTACCGGCCTAACGTACTACAGATCCTACAGGCGTGGCAGGCGGCGTCTGTAACCCTTTGTGAAACTTTGACTACGCGATGTTGGTTACGCTCCCTTGATTAAGCTATTTGAAAAAAGCTATCGCTTGATCAAAGGCGCTCATCGCTTGCCGATCCTTCTATGCCGCGAAACCCGCGACCCAACAAATATTGCTCCCTGGACCGGTCCCGCGACGACAAAGGCTTGCGCATCTGCACCTTGTCGAACAACTTGCGGATGTCCTTGTGGTACACGTCAAAGCCCTCACCCTGGAAGACCTTGATCAGGAAATCCCCACCAGGACGCAGTACACGGCCGGCCAGATCCAGCGCCAGTTCACAGAGGAACATCGCGCGCGGCATATCCACAGCGCTCAATCCACTCATATTGGGGGCCATGTCGGAAATCACAAGGTCTACCTGCGTATTACCCACAGCCTCGAGGATCTGGGCGAGCACTTCATCCTGGGTGAAATCCCCCTGGATGAAGGTCACGTCGGGGATGCTGTCCATTTCCAGAATGTCCGATGCAATCAAACGGCCCTGACCACCAATCAGACGACTGGTCACTTGGGACCAGCCCCCGGCGCTGCGCCCAGGTCGATGACCGTCATGCCGGGACGAATGATTTTGTCTTTCTCCTGGATCTCGAGAAGCTTGTAACTGGCACGGGAACGGTAGCCGTCCCGCTGCGCCATTTTGACGTACTTGTCGTCGAAGTGTTCTTTAAGCCAGTTATGGCTGGTTTTGGAACGTGCCACGGAGCACCTCAAAAAATTAGGACGAGTCGCGATTAACCGGGCGGTCCCGGACTCGCTCGGGTAAACTGGCCGCCGCTTTTTACAAGATCAGACGCAGAGGTCAGATTATGCCGCTCACTCAAGAGCAGAAGAAACAATACAAATCCATTGGTCACCATCTGAAACCGGTGTTGATGGTGGCGGACAATGGTCTGACTGAAGGTGTGTTGGCCGAACTGGAGCGCGCGCTGGGCGATCACGAGTTGATCAAGATCAAGCTCAACATCCTCGACCGCGAAAGTCGCCTGGCAGCCATCGCTGAATTGTGCAAAATCGGCAAGGCCGATCTGGTGCAGGTCATCGGCAAAATGGCGCTGATCTACCGCAAGAATCCGAAGGTCAACAAGCAGCTGTCCAACGTCCACCGCTTCAACTGATCTTGTCAGGTCAGCGAGCGATGAGCGCTGGCCTTCCGATTCGGTGCCCACCTGCAAAGATGAGCGCCAACCCGGCAGATCCCGGTCATACCAGAGCTGCGACTGCCGGCTCGAAAGATCAACCAATGACCTTCGAACCGGCTGCCTGAATCAACACCCGCGCAATGCGGGTGTCGATCATCAAACGTGACGCACTTCCACGATTTCGTACTCGATCACACCGCTCGGTGTTTTCACAGCGACGACATCGCCCTCTTCTTTGCCAATCAACGCGCGAGCAAGCGGCGAACCTACCGAAATCTTGCCCAGTTTGAAGTCAGCTTCGTCCTCGCCCACGATATGGTAGGTGACGCGCTCGTCCGTCTCTACGTTGGCAATTTCGACCGTCGTGCCGAAGATCACCTTGCCAGTGTGAGGGATGGTAGTGACGTCGATGATCACCTGATTCTGGATCCGGCCTTCGATGTCGCGGATGCGCGCTTCGACCATGCCCTGCTGTTCCCGAGCGGCGTGGTATTCGGCGTTTTCCTTGAGATCGCCCAGCTCACGCGCAGTCCCGATGTCCTGGCTGAGCTTGGGACGAACCACCTTGGTCAGGTGTGCGTGTTCTTCTTCCAGGGCGCGAGCGCCCTGAACGGTCATTGGGTACTTGATCATGCTTTGAGTCCTGCGTGTAGATCCTGCAAGCGGCGCACGGTTTTTTCAGGACCGAACTTCAGCGCTTCACAGATGGCCTCGCCCGCAGCAATGGTCGTAGTGCAGTAAATCTTGTGCTGCAGGGCATTGCGGCGAATGGAGTAGGAGTCGGCGATGGACTGACGACCTTCGGTGGTGTTGATGATCAGCGTGACTTCGTCATTCTTGATCATGTCGACCACGTGTGGACGGCCCTCGGTCACCTTGTTGACGCGGCGAACTTTCAGACCGGCCTCTTCGATCAGGCGCGCAGTGCCGGCGGTTGCAACGATGTCGAAGCCCAGCTCGATCAAGCTGCTTGCAACACCTGCCACCAAGGGCTTGTCGTCATCACGCACACTGATGAACGCCGTTCCGCCAGTCGGCAGCACTTCACTGGCGCCCATCTGGGCTTTGGCGAAGGCTTCGCCGAAGGTGTCACCGACGCCCATGACTTCACCGGTCGACTTCATCTCAGGGCCGAGGATCGGGTCAACGCCCGGGAACTTGGCGAACGGGAATACCGCCTCTTTCACGCTGTAGAAATTGGGAATGATTTCTTTGGTGAAGCCAAGTTCTTTCAGCGTTTTACCGGCCATGACGCGAGCTGCAATCATTGCCAGCGAAACACCAATGCACTTCGAAACGAACGGCACCGTACGCGAGGCGCGCGGGTTCACTTCAATGACGTAGATATCTTCGCCCTGCAATGCCAGTTGCACGTTCATCAGGCCGACAACGCCGAGCTCCAGGGCCATTTTCTTGACCTGCTCACGCATTTCGTCCTGGATATGCGCCGGCAGCGAATACGGTGGCAGCGAGCATGCCGAGTCACCGGAGTGAACACCGGCCTGTTCGATGTGCTGCATGATTGCGCCGATCACCACGTCGGTACCGTCGCAGACCGCATCAACGTCCATTTCGATCGCGCAGTTGAGGAAGTGGTCAAGCAGGACCGGGCTGTCGTTGGACACTTGAACCGCTTCACGCAGGTAGCGCTTGAGCTCGTCTTCTTCGTAGACGATTTCCATCGCACGGCCGCCCAGTACGTAGGACGGACGCACCACCAGCGGGTAGCCGATTTTCGCAGCGGCCCGAATCGCTTCGTCTTCGCTGCGCACCGTAGCGTTTGGCGGTTGACGCAGGTTCAGTCGCTCAACCATTTGCTGGAAGCGCTCGCGGTCTTCTGCACGGTCAATGGCGTCCGGGCTGGTGCCGATGATCGGCACGCCTGCGGCCTCCAGCGCGCGAGCCAGTTTCAACGGGGTCTGCCCGCCGTACTGAACGATCACGCCTTTCGGCTTCTCGACGCGGACGATTTCCAGCACGTCTTCCAGGGTCACTGGCTCGAAGTACAGCCGGTCGGAGGTGTCGTAGTCGGTCGATACGGTTTCCGGGTTGCAGTTGACCATGATGGTCTCGTACCCGTCCTCCCGCAGCGCCAGCGCAGCGTGCACGCAGCAGTAGTCGAACTCGATGCCCTGGCCAATGCGGTTCGGACCGCCCCCAGAATCATGATCTTGTCGCGATTCGTCGGGTTGGCTTCGCACTCTTCCTCGTACGTGGAGTACATGTACGCAGTGTCGGTGGCGAACTCGGCGGCGCAGGTGTCAACGCGCTTGTAGACCGGCAGCACGTCCAGCTTGTGACGGTGCGTGCGCAGGTTTTTCTCGGTCACACCCAGCAGCTTGGCCAGGCGTGCGTCCGAGAAGCCCTTGCGCTTGAGGCGATACATAATGTCGCGGTCAATCGCCGACAGACCGAGAGTCTTGACCTTCTCCTCGTCCTTGATCAGATCTTCGATCTGCACCAGGAACCAGGGGTCAATCATGTTCATGCCGAAAATCTGTTCAACCGTCATGCCGGCACGGAAAGCGTCGGCTACGTACCAGATGCGCTCGGCACCCGGAACCGTCAGTTCGCGCTTGAGAATGCTCATGCTTTCCGGATTGCTCAGGTCCAGCTTCGGATCGAGACCGCTGACGCCCACTTCAAGGCCGCGCAGGGCTTTCTGCAGGGATTCCTGGAACGTGCGGCCGATGGCCATGACTTCGCCGACCGATTTCATTTGAGTGGTCAGACGCGCGTCAGCTTTCGCGAACTTCTCGAACGCAAAGCGCGGCAGCTTGGTGACGACGTAGTCGATCGACGGCTCGAACGACGCCGGGGTCTTGCCGCCGGTGATTTCGTTCTGCAACTCGTCCAGCGTGTAGCCAACAGCCAGCTTGGCTGCCACTCGGGCGATCGGGAAGCCGGTAGCCTTGGACGCCAGTGCAGAAGAACGAGAAACCCGTGGGTTCATCTCGATCACAACCATGCGGCCGGTGTCAGGGCAGATACCAAACTGAACGTTGGAGCCGCCCGTTTCGACGCCGATCTCGCGCAGAACCGCCAGCGAGGCGTTACGCAGAATCTGGTATTCCTTGTCGGTGAGCGTCTGTGCTGGCGCAACGGTGATGGAGTCGCCAGTGTGGACGCCCATCGGATCGAAGTTTTCGATGGAGCAGACGATGATGCAGTTGTCCTTTTTGTCGCGGACAACTTCCATTTCGTATTCTTTCCAGCCGATCAGCGACTCGTCGATCAGCAGCTCTTTAGTCGGCGACAGATCGAGACCGCGGGCGCAGATTTCTTCGAACTCTTCACGGTTGTACGCGATGCCGCCACCGGTGCCGCCCATGGTGAAGGACGGACGAATGATGCACGGGAAACCCAGCTTTTCGAGGACTGCATTGGCCTCTTCCATGCTGTGAGCGATACCGGAACGCGGGCACGCCAGGCCGATGGATTTCATGGCTTTGTCGAAACGCGAGCGGTCTTCAGCCTTGTCGATGGTGTCGGCATTGGCGCCGATCATTTCAACGCCGAACTTCTCCAGAACGCCCTCGCGCTCCAGGTCCAGTGCGCAGTTCAGTGCGGTCTGGCCGCCCATGGTTGGCAGCAGCGCGTCAGGGCGTTCTTTTTCGATAATCTTGGCGACGGTCGCCCACTTGATCGGCTCGATGTAGGTCGCATCCGCCATGGCCGGGTCGGTCATGATGGTGGCCGGGTTCGAGTTGACCAGAATGACGCGGTAACCCTCTTCGCGCAGGGCCTTGCAGGCCTGGGCGCCGGAGTAGTCGAATTCGCAGGCCTGGCCGATCACGATCGGGCCAGCGCCAAGAATCAGGATGCTTTTAATGTCTGTACGTTTTGGCATGGGTTGTCACTCGAATCCTGTGTCAGTCGGCAAGCCGTCTTGAACATCTCAGGTGCCGGGCGGGCTGTCGGATCGGGTCCGGTCCGCCGCGGTCACCTGTTCGCTACAGTCGCAAGGCAGCCTCAGCGGCGTTTGTCCATGGCTGTGATGAAGCGATCGAACAGCGGCGCGACGTCAGTCGGGCCCGGGCTCGCTTCAGGGTGACCCTGGAAGCTGAACGCGTCCTTGTCGGTGCGCTCAATGCCCTGCAGGCTGCCATCAAACAGCGACTTGTGAATCGCGCGAACGTTGCTCGGCAAGGTCGCTTCGTCCACCGCAAAACCATGGTTCTGGCTGGTGATCATGACCACGCCTGTGTCGAGGTCCTGAACAGGGTGGTTGGCGCCGTGGTGGCCCAGGTCCATCTTGATGGTCCGAGCGCCGGAGGCGAGCGCCAGCAGTTGGTGACCCAGGCAGATACCGAACACCGGAATGTCGGTCTCCAGCACATCCTTGATCGCTTGAATGGCGTAGTCGCAAGGTTCCGGATCGCCAGGGCCGTTGGACAGGAAAATACCGTCCGGCTTGAGCGCAAGCACTTCGCTGGCCGGGGTTTGCGCCGGTACGACCGTTACACGGCAACCGCGCTCCACCAGCATGCGCAGGATGTTCAGCTTGACGCCGTAGTCCCAGGCGACCACGTGGTACTTCAAGTCGGCTGCGGCGACTTCGGGGCTGCTGTCGGACTGCAGGTTCCAGACCGTGGAGCGCCACTCGTAGGTGTCTTTGGTGCTGACTTCCTTGGCGAGGTCCATGCCCTTCAGACCTGGGAAACCTCTTGCTGCCGCGATGGCTGCCTCTTCGGAAATGTTGTCGCCAGCCATGATGCAGCCATTTTGAGCGCCCTTCTCACGAAGGATGCGCGTCAGACGGCGCGTGTCGATGCCCGCAATCGCAACGGTTTTATTGGCTTTCAGATACTCATCCAGGGGCATCTTGTTACGCCAGTTGCTCGCAACCAGTGGCAGGTCGCGAATCACCAGACCCGCCGCCCAGACGCGGTCGGACTCAGCATCTTCCGGTGTAGTGCCGGTGTTGCCGATGTGCGGGTAAGTCAGGGTGACGATTTGCTGGGCATAGGAAGGATCGGTAAGAATTTCCTGATAGCCGGTCATTGCGGTGTTGAACACCACTTCACCAACGGTTTGACCGTCGGCACCAATGGCTTCGCCGCGAAAAATGCTGCCATCAGCAAGGGCGAGTATGGCTGGCTTAGTCAAGAAGACCTCCCGTAATAAAGCCTGAAAGGGCGATCGCAGGTTGTAAAAAGCGGAATGACGTATAGACACGTCACCCCGCTTTTTTCATAGAATTATCTGCGCGCTTTTAGTGGACACACTAAAGCTGTAGCTTACAGAAAGAGGCCTTTTTAATCCACCGCTAAAATTGCCTTGAGGGCTGGGGAGTGCGACGGGACATCGCGTAGCGGGTGTGTGATGGCTTGAAACTGCGGGCAGGATACAGGGAAAGCCCCTCTCCTGCCCGCATTGTTACTGGTGATATTTAAGCGCCGGAAGACTCAGCGCAGGTCGAGTACGTCCTGCATGTCGTAAAGACCCGGCGCCTTGCCATCAAGCCACAGCGCGGCACGCACTGCGCCCTTGGCAAAGGTCATCCGACTGGAAGCCTTGTGCGTAATCTCCAGACGCTCACCCTCGGCGGCGAACAACACAGTGTGATCACCCACAACGTCACCGCCACGGACCGTGGCGAAGCCGATCGTCTCCCGCTCACGAACACCTGTGTAGCCCTCACGACCGTAAACGGCGACCTTGCTCAAATCACGTCCCAGGGCATTGGCAACAACCTCACCCATGCTGACCGCCGTACCCGACGGCGCGTCGACCTTGTTGCGGTGATGAGCCTCGATGATCTCGATGTCTGCATCTTCACCCATCACTCGCGCCGCCAGATCCAGCAGCTTGAACGACAGGTTCACTCCCACACTGAAATTGGATGCGAAGACGACTGGAATATCCCGGCTCGCCTCCACCAGCAGATGCTTTTGTTCGACGCTCAAGCCGGTGGTACCAATGACCATCGCCTTGCCCGCCTTACGGCAGAACGCCAGGTTTTTCAGCATGACGTCGGGCAATGTGAAGTCGATCAGGACGTCAAACTCGTCCATAACCTGCTCCAGATTACCGGTCAACTGGACACCGATACGCCCCAGCGATGCGAGTTCGCCGGCGTCAGCACCGATCATCGTGCTGCCGGGACGGACGATTGCCGCTGTCAGTCCGGTGAGCGGCGCACGATCCTGCACCGCCTCGATCAGGTTCTTGCCCATGCGCCCGGCGGCGCCCATCACAGCAATGCGTCGCATGCCCTGCCCCTTAGAGATCGCCGAAGAAACGCTTCACACCTTCAAACCAGCCACTGGCTTTAGGCGAGTGAGAGCTGTCACCTTCGAGGGATGCGCGGAACTCTTCGAGCAATTCGCGCTGACGACGGCCGAGATTGACCGGGGTCTCTACCGCCACACGGCACATCAAGTCGCCCGCGCCACCGCCACGCACAGGGGCAACGCCTTTCCCGCGCAGACGGAACTGCTTACCGGTTTGCGTACCTTCCGGGATCTTCAGCTTGACGCGACCGTCCAGCGTCGGCACTTCCAGCTCACCACCCAGCGCAGCGTCGGTGAAGCTGATCGGCACTTCGCAGTACAGGTGCTTGCCGTCGCGCTGGAAGATGGCATGTTCACGCACGTTGATCACAACGTACAGGTCGCCCGTAGGACCGCCCTGCGTGCCCGCTTCGCCCTCGCCCGACAGACGAATACGATCGCCGGTATCGACGCCTGGCGGCACCTTGACCGACAGCGTCTTCGACTCTTCGACACGGCCTTCGCCATGGCAGGAGTCGCAAGGGTCGGAAATGATCTTGCCGTTGCCGTGGCAACGCGGACAGGTCTGTTGAACAGAGAAAAAGCCCTGCTGCATACGCACCTGGCCGATGCCGCCGCATGTCGGGCAGGTCACCGGGGAGGAGCCCTTTTTGGCGCCGCTGCCGTCGCACGGCTTGCAGTTGACCAGTGTCGGGACACGGATGCTGACGGTGGTGCCGCGCACGGCTTCTTCAAGATTCAATTCGAGGGTGTAGCGAAGGTCGCTGCCACGCTGGGCACCGCCACGACCACCGCCGCCAGCACGGCCGCCACCGAAGAAGTCGCTGAAGACATCGCCGAAGATGTCGGAGAAGTTGGCGCCACCGCCGCCGAACCCCCACCCCCATGCCCTGATCCACACCGGCATGACCGTATTGGTCATAGGCCGCGCGCTTGCTGGCATCGGAAAGCACTTCGTACGCTTCGTTGGCTTCTTTGAAGGCGTCTTCCGAAGCCTTGTCACCCGGGTTGCGGTCAGGGTGAAATTTCATTGCGAGACGGCGATAAGCCTTCTTCAGGTCGGCTTCGCTGGAGCCACGCTCCACTCCCAATACTTCGTAATAATCACGCTTTGACATAAATTTTCCGCACTCTTGAGGACGTCCGGCATGACCCTCCTGAGTCTGCCGGACTCGTTGAGCCCTTTCAGGCCCGGACCCAACTCACGTCATTAAACGATCCTGGTCTTGGTTCAGCGGCCTTTGATCGACCGTGAAAAGCGGCAGAACAAGCCGGAGTGCAGGAGCATCCGGCTTTGCCACAAAGCCCGCGATACAGCTTCGCGTGCTTGAAAATTTTGGGTGTTCCAGACACGCCAACGCGGGAGCAAGCTCCCGCGCGGCGACATCCTACCAGCGACTATTAGAAGGCAGTCAACCGGCGATCAAGTGAGCCTGCGCTTACTTGTGGTCTTTTACTTCTTCAAACTCAGCGTCGACCACGTCGTCAGCCGGCTTGCTTTCTTCCTGAGCGGCCTGGGCACCGCCTTCAGGTTTTTCGGCTTGCTCGGCGTACATCTTCTGAGCGACCGGGGCGGAGACTTTCGACAGCTCTTCGATCCTGGCGTCGATGGCAGCCTTGTCGTCGCCTTTCACAGCGGCTTCAAGTGCAACCAGTGCGGCCTCGATAGCGGTCTTTTCTTCAGCGGTGACTTTGTCGCCAGCGTCGGAGATCATTTTACGAGTCGAGTGAACCAGCGCATCGCCCTGGTTGCGGGCAGAGGCCAGCTCTTCGAACTTGCGGTCTTCGTCCGAGTTCGCTTCAGCATCGCGAATCATCTGCTGGATTTCTTCATCCGACAGACCAGAGTTGGCCTTGATCACGATCGACTGAGTCTTGCCTGTCGCCTTGTCTTTCGCGCCGACGTGCAGAATGCCGTTGGCGTCGATGTCGAAGGTCACTTCGATCTGAGGCACGCCACGCGGTGCTGGTGGAATCTCGGCCAGATCGAACTTGCCCAGGGATTTGTTCTGAGTCGCCTGCTTACGCTCGCCCTGCAGCACGTGAATGGTCACTGCGCTCTGGTTGTCGTCGGCAGTCGAGAACACTTGCGATTTCTTGGTAGGAATCGTGGTGTTTTTCTCGATCAGCGCTGTCATCACGCCGCCCATGGTTTCGATACCCAGCGTCAGCGGGCTCACGTCCAGCAGCAAAACGTCTTTCACGTCGCCGGCCAGTACCGCACCCTGGATCGCTGCACCCATGGCAACGGCTTCGTCAGGGTTAACGTCTTTACGCGCTTCCTTACCGAAGAACTCGGTGACCTTCTGCTGAACCAGTGGCATGCGGGTCTGGCCGCCGACCAGGATCACGTCATTAATCGCGCTGATTTCGATACCCGAGTCTTTCAGCGCAATGCGGCAAGGCTCGATGGTACGTTGCACCAGATCTTCAACCAGCGATTCCAGCTTGGCGCGGGAGATCTTCACGTTCAAGTGCTTTGGACCGGTAGCGTCTGCAGTGATGTACGGCAGATTAACGTCGGTCGAATTGCTCGATGACAGCTCGATCTTGGCTTTCTCGGCAGCTTCTTTAAGACGCTGCATCGCCAGCGGATCACCCTTCAGGTTCATGCCGGATTCTTTCTTGAATTCGTCGACCAGGTAATCGATCAGGCGGTTGTCGAAGTCTTCACCACCCAGGAAGGTGTCGCCGTTGGTGGCCAACACTTCGAACTGGTGCTCGCCATCGACTTCAGCGATTTCAATAACGGAGACGTCGAACGTACCGCCACCCAGGTCATAAACGATGACGGTGTGGTCGCCCTTCGCTTTGTCCATACCGTATGCCAGTGCGGCTGCGGTTGGTTCGTTGATGATGCGCTTGACGTCCAGACCGGCAATACGACCGGCATCTTTGGTGGCCTGACGCTGGCTGTCGTTGAAGTAAGCCGGAACGGTGATGACCGCTTCCGTCACTGCCTCGCCGAGGTAGTCCTCAGCGGTCTTCTTCATTTTCTTCAGAATTTCAGCCGAAATCTGAGGAGCGGACATTTTCTTGCCGTTGACTTCTACCCACGCATCGCCGTTGTCAGCCTTGGCGATTTTGTACGGCACCATCTTGATGTCTTTCTGAACGACTTCTTCGTCGAACTTACGGCCGATCAGGCGCTTCACTGCGTACAGCGTGTTGTGCGGGTTGGTAACAGCCTGACGCTTGGCCGATTGACCAACAAGAATCTCGCCGTCATTGGCATACGCAATGATCGAAGGGGTGGTACGAGCGCCTTCAGCGTTCTCGATGACCTTGGCGACGCCGTTTTCCAGAACCGAGACGCAGGAGTTGGTGGTCCCCAGGTCGATACCGATAATCTTGCCCATGTTGAATCTCCCGAAACTTAAATTTGGTTGCCGCAACTGCATTTACAAATTGCGGTAATTCTTAAACGCTTGGCCTGTAAATGGGGGCCACTCAGCTAATTTCAAGCCTGCTCGTCAATAGACGGCGAAACAGGCGATGGCGCCTTGCTGACCACGACCATGGCCGGGCGAAGCAAACGGCCATTGAGCTGATAACCCTTCTGGAAAACCTTGAGCACGCTGTTCGGCTCCACTTCAGCGCTTTCCTGCATCGCCATTGCCTGATGGTGCTCGGCGTTGAATGGCTGGCCGTGTGGATCAATGGCTTCAAGGTGGTAGCGCTTGAGCGTGTCGTAGAACATCTTCAACGTCAGCTCGATGCCTTCACGCATGGGCCGGATGCTCTCGTCATCCGGGTTGGACAAATCCAGGCCACGCTCAAGGCTGTCAACGATCGGCAGCAGATCGCTGGCAAATTTTTCAAGCGCAAACTTATGCGCCTTCTCTACATCCTGCTCAGCACGGCGGCGGACGTTCTGCAGATCCGCAGCTACACGCAGAGACTGGTCCTGCGCCGCCTTCAGCTGTTCTTCAAGCACTTGCACGCGGGTTGCCAGATCATCTTGAGAAGTCGCCGTGTCAGCAGCCTGATCCTGGGCCTGCATGTCCGGGTTCTGTTCGTCAGCCATAAATTCTCTCCTTCTAATTACATCCGTGAGCTCAACTCACGCCTCTGCCCGGCTATATGGGGTCGTAATTTCCGTGTTCAAGGGGCCTGGGTGCAGGATCGGCTGAATAACCCTACAAATGTGCTGACATGAGATCGGCGGCTATGCGCGCTGGCGAAATTCAGGATTGATGCTAAAAAATTGCTATGACCTATCAAATCGAGCTAAGGCCGGGCATTGTCAGCCCAAAGCAAAACACTGTATAAATAACCAGACAAATTGTTTGGGAGCCGCTCTGATGCTGGTCCACCTGTCCATACATAATTACGCCATCGTTGAACATCTCGATCTCGAACTTGATCGCGGCATGAGTGTGATCACCGGGGAAACCGGGGCCGGCAAATCGATCATGCTCGACGCGCTCGGGCTGACGCTTGGCGATCGCGCCGACAGTGGTGTTGTAAGGCCAGGTGCCGACAAGGCAGACATACTGGCGACCTTCGACGTGTCGGATATCCCAGAAGCAAGCGCCTGGCTGAAGGAGCGGGACCTCGAAACCGACGGCCCCTGCATTCTGCGTCGCGTCATCACTGCCGAAGGCCGCTCACGCGCCTATATCAATGGGACACCCTGCCCCCAGGGCGACCTGAAAGCGCTTGGCGAGCTGGTCATCGACATTCACAGCCAGCACGAGCATCAATCGCTGCTAAAGACCGACACCCATCGGCGACTGCTGGACGAATATGCGGGCGCCACCGACCTCGCACGCCAGGTGCAACTGGCTTCCCAGCGGTGGCGGCAAACCCGTCAGGAGCTAGAGCGTCTTTCCAACTCTGGCGACGAGCAGCGTGCCAAGCATCAGTTGCTGAGCTACCAGCTTGAAGAGCTAGAGAGCCTGAGCCTCGGCGAAAATGAGCTCGAGCGGCTGGAGCAGGAACACACCACGCTGACCAATGCCGAGAGTCTGTTGGGCATCTGCCGGCAAGTGGTCGAACTGTGCAGTGAAAGCGATTCCGGCAATGCGCTGAACGCCCTAACCGCCAGCCTCAACCGACTCAGCAGCGTGAACAACACTCCCGACGCGCTGAATGAAGCAACCAATCTGCTCTCCAGTGCGCAGATCCAGGTTGAAGAAGCCGTCGGCGAGATCAATCGCTTCCTTGATCGCTTCGAAGCCGACCCTGCCCGCCTGCAGCAGATCGAAGAACGCCTCGACACTATTTACACGCTGGCACGCAAACACCGCGTGCAGCCAACCGAGGTTGCAGCGCTGCACCAGAAGTTGCTCGACGAGATCGAAACCCTCAACGCCAATGATGAAGCGATCGAGAGACTGGAACACGAGGTAGGTTCTTACGCGCGGCACTATCAAGAGAAGGCGCGCGAGCTGAGCGACCTGCGTCACCGCGCTGCGCCGGAACTGGCCCACAAGGTCGAGCACGAAATTCAGCGGCTCGGCATGCCGGGCGGCCGTTTCAATATCGAGCTGCGCGAGAACGTAGACAAAGAGCTGTCACCCAATGGGCTGGAGCAAGTTGAACTGCTGGTCAGCGCCAACCCGGGCCAGCCACTCAAAGCGCTGGCGAAGGTGGCGTCGGGCGGTGAGCTGTCGCGGATCAGTCTGGCGATTCAGGTGATCACCGCGCAGACATCCCGGGTTCCGACGCTGGTGTTTGACGAAGTGGATGTCGGTATCGGCGGCCCTACGGCTGAAATCGTAGGTCAGCTGCTGCGCCGCCTTGGCGAACGCGGCCAGGTCATGACCGTCACTCACTTGCCCCAAGTCGCAGCTCAAGGACATCAACACCTGTTTGTGCACAAGGTCCGGGACGCGGACGTCACGCGCACTGCGGTTTCCAAGCTCAGCAAGAATGAACGGGTGGAGGAGGTGGCACGAATGCTGGGAGGGATCGACCTGACCAAGGAGTCGCTCGCCCATGCCAAGAAGATGGTGGTCACCTCGAAGTCGTGATGACCGTAAGGGCCTAGGCCGGCCCATACCGATCCCCGCCGCCGATTGCGGAGCGCAGAAATGACAAAGGCGACCCGAAGGTCGCCTTTGTCGTACTTCACAAGAGGCTTACACCTTTTGCTTGCGTACGTAGAGCACCAGATTGTGATCCACCAGCTCGAAGCCGTGCTTGCTCACAATGGCTTTTTGCAGTTTTTCGATCTCTTCGTCGAAGAACTCGATGACCTCACCGGATTCCACGTTGACCATATGGTCGTGGTGGCCTCCGTCAGCCAGTTCAAATACCGCGTGGCCGCCATCGAAGTTGTGGCGAACCACCAATCCGGCTGCTTCGAACTGAGTCAGAACTCGGTAAACCGTTGCCAGACCGACGTCTTCGTTGGCCTCCATCAGCGCCTTGTAGACGTCCTCTGCGCTCATGTGGCGCTGCTGCGCAGAATCGAGCATTTGAAGGATCTTGACCCGTGGCAGGGTCACTTTTAGTCCGGCTTTGCGTAGTTCGCTATTTTCAACCATGGTCAGCTTTCTCGCAGACGCTGCTTCGCAGCTTCTCTTAATGCAGGTATGATCGGGGTTTACGTTGTCCCAGCCAAGATAGTGGAAGTCGCCCACCGATGCAAAACACCAAGCTCTTGCTAACCAGTTTCACCTTTGTGGGACTGCTCGCACTCGCCGGTTGTTCATTCCCCGGGGTTTATAAAATCGACATCCAACAGGGCAATGTCGTCACGCAGGACATGATAGACCAGTTACGCCCGGGAATGACCCGTCGGCAAGTAAGGTTTATCATGGGCAACCCCTTGTTGACCGACACTTTCCACCCTGAACGCTGGGACTATCTGTACAGCCTGCAGCCTGGTGGTGGCGAACGCCAGCAGGAGCGCGTGAGCCTTATCTTCAACGGCAACGACCAGTTGGCGAGTCTGTCAGGTGACTTCAAGCCGGGTGTCAGCCGCGACGAAGCCATTCTCGGCAAGGGCAGCGATACAACTGTCACCCCGGAAAACCAAGGGACAGAGCCGCCGAAGGAAGAGCCACCGAAGCCTGGCTCGTTGCTTGAGCAGATTCAAAACGACGTCGACAAAGTCGAAACCGTGCCCATTCCTTCCCAGGAACCATTGGATACGAATCCGCGTTGAGCCACCGTTTCCTTGTGGAATCAGCCGCATAAAAAAGCCCGGACATCCCGGGCTTTTTTACGTCTCTCAATCGAGCCGATGAGAAAATTAAATCGGTTTTTGCGCCCTTCTTGAAGCCGCAGCTTTTAAAGCACGCAGACGCCGTATCTCTTTCGGATCGGCCAGCAACGGGCGATAAATCTCAACCCTGTCACCGGCCTCCAATTCGTGCTGCTCCGGCCCATCGATAAGCTTGCCGAAAATGCCCAAGGGGCAGTGTGCAAGATCCAGCTCGGGAAAGCGCTCGGCCATGCCCGACGCGATGGCTGCGGCACGTACCGATGTTCCGAGGGGCACGTCCAGTGCTAGCAGTGCCTGACGGTCGACGGCGGCATAGACCACCTCGACCCGAATCATCGGCTCAGCCATGCAGCTCTTTGGCTCGCTGGCAGAACGCGTCAACCAACGTGTTGGCGGCCTGATTGAACAGCGGCCCCAAGGTCGCGCGTACGATGGAGCCGCTGTAGTCGAACGACAAGTCCAGGCTGATCTTGCAGGCCTTTTCATTCAGGGCCTTGAAAGTCCAGACACCGTGAAGCTGGCTGAAGGGCCCCTCCTCCAGATTCATCTCGATGGTTTGCCCGGGCGTCAGAGTATTACGCGTAACGAAGTGCTGGCTCAAACCGCCTTTGGCGATCTCGACACGCGCACGCATTGAGGTATCACTCTGCTCCAGCACACTGGCGCCGGAGCACCAGGGCAGGAACTCGGAGTAGCGACTCACGTCATTGACCAGGTCGTACAGCGCCTGGGCGGGATATGGCAAAAGGGCGGAACGTTGAATATGCGTAGTCATGTCAGCGTCATTTCCAAAGCTGAGCGGCAAAGACAATCACGATGCCGATCGGCGCCACATAGCGCATCAAAAAGAACGTTAAAGCGAACAGAACCGGGCTGCGTACCGACAATTCGTCACGCACCGCGCCGCGTCCCATCACCCAACCTGCGAATACCACAAAACACAAACCACCCAGCGGCAGCATGATCCGCGAGGTGAAGAAATCGATCACGCCGAAGAAATCCAGTCCCGACGACGCTCCCCACTGATAGAGATGGAAGCCGGCGCCTTCGTTCACGAAGAATTTGGCCTGCTTCCAGATGTTGAACGAGAACACCGTCCCCAACCCGACGAACCAGCAGATAAACGATAGCCAGAAAGTCACCCAGCCGCGGCGAACCTTTGTGCGCTCGACCAAGTACGCGACCATGGGTTCGAGCAAGGAAATGGCCGAGCTCCAGGCCGCGACGGCGACCAAGATAAAGAACACCACGCCCATGACGGTACCAAACGCGACGTTACCAAACGCGTAGGGCAGCGTAACGAACATCAGGCCCGGCCCTTCGCTTGGGTTGAGGCCGGCTGCGAACACAATCGGAAACAATGCAAGGCCCGCCAGCAGTGACACGAACGTGTCGAGCAATGCCACGCCCACGACGGTTGCGCTGATCGAGGCCTCTTTGGTCATGTAGGCGCCATAGATCATGATCGAACCGACGCCCACACTGAGTGAGAAGAACGCGTGGCCCATGGCCGGGAGCAGACCATCGAGCAGCTTTTCGGGCGTGAAGTCGAACATGAAATGCACGCCTTCCATGAAATGCCCGGTGGTCAGGCTGTAGCCCAGCAAAATCACGATGAGCACGAACAGCAAAGGCATCAGGATGCGCAAACTGCGCTCAAGCCCGGCGTTGACGCCCTTGGCGATGGTGATCGCGGACAGCAGCATGAACAGCGTGTGCCAGCCCACCAGACGCCATGGATCGGCGATCATCTCGCCGAAATAGGCACCGACACCGTCAGGCGTCACGCCCTTGAAATCGCCTTTGCCGACATCAATGATGTACTCGAGCGACCAGCCGCCGACGACGCTATAAAAAGAGAGGATCAACAACGCGGTGACCATGCCGGCAAACGCGCCCCAGGACCACTTCGACGAATACCCGGCGGCGAGTGCCAGCGAACGCAGCGCGTTGGCCGGGCTCTGCCGTGCGCGGCGACCGATGAGCGTCTCGGCAATCATCACCGGAATTCCGATCAGGGCGATGCACGCCAGAAACACCAGCACGAACGCACCACCGCCGTAGACGCCGACCATGTAAGGGAATTTCCAGATGCTTCCCAACCCCACGGCAGAGCCGGTGGCAGCCAGGATGAACACCCAGCGACTGGCCCAACTCCCGTGAACCGAAACCTTGTCCGTCGACATCGTTGACACGTCCAACACGCAAAAAAGATCGCGCATTGTCCGGGATTCACTCCACGTGCTCAAGCACGCAGCTTCAGCGCGCGAGCCCATAGCCGAGACGCCCGTTGATCCCTATAATGCGTCGCCTATGGCTAAGCTCAAGAAACATCCCACAGGGACCATCGCGCAAAATAAAAAGGCGCGTCACGATTACTTCATCGAACACAAGTTCGAGGCCGGTCTGGTCCTGGCTGGCTGGGAAGTAAAAAGCCTGCGTGCCAACAAGGTGCAGCTGGTTGACAGTTACGTGTTGCTCAAAGACGGTGAGGCCTGGCTGATGGGTAGCCATATCTCGCCACTGACGACAGCCAGTACCCACGTCATCGCTGACCCGACACGCACCCGTAAACTGTTGCTCAACAAGCGCGAGCTGGAAAAGCTGACGTCGTCTGTTCAGCAAAAAGGCTATGCCTGCGTGGCCCTTGCCCTTTACTGGAAGCAGCACTTGATCAAGTGCGAGATTGCTCTGGGCAAAGGCAAGAAGGAATACGACAAGCGCGACACCGAGCGCGAACGCGACTCCAATCGCGAGCTGCAACGCGCGGTGCGGAACAAGGGCAAGGAAGACTGATTCAGTCTTTCTTGTCGCTTCGAAAAGGAGCGCCTGTAGATGACGCACGGCCCGCAACCACTCCGGCGCCGTGCAACCTCTTCAAATCCGGTTCCGCCGTTCGGCCCGCGCAGTGCGCTGAACCTGCTGGCGCACTTCCTCCAGCACCTCCTGTACGTACAGCAAATGACGGCTCGACACCTCTCGGGCATCGTCCGCCCGCCCTTCGATAATCGCCATGTACAACTCACGATGCTGATCAATCAGCATGTCGCGGGTTTCTGCGCGCTGTTTGTACATGCCGCCGATGTTGGTGACCACGCTGCGCCGCAGCAGATCAAACAAGCCACGAATCGTGTGCAGCAACACAGCGTTATGGCTGGCTTCGGCGATGGCGAGGTGGAAGCTGGCATCTGCAGCGCCCTCCTCCGCACGGCTCACTTCTTCCGCACGGCTGTAGCAATCCTGCAGCGCATCAAACGCTTCACGCAGCCTTAGCCGGTCGACATCGGTTGCACGTATGGCCGCGTAATAAGCGCAGGAGGCTTCCAGGGTGTGGCGGAATTCGAGCAGGTCGCGCTGGGCTTCCGGGCTGCTCTCCAACAGATGAAGCAGCGGATCGCTGAATGTGGACCCGAGACTGTCAACGACGTAATTGCCGCCGCCCTGCCGACTGACCAGCAGCCCTTTGGCCGTAAGCTTTTGAATAGCCTCACGCAGCGAGGGACGTGACACCCCAAACTGCTCGGCAAGCGCTCGCTCAGCTGGCAGACGACCGCCGGAGCTCAACGTGCCCTCCAGAATCATCCTTTCCAGCTGCTCGACAATCTCGTCGGACAAGCGGCGCTGGCGCACCTGATCAAAGCCCATAACCCTTCACTCCACAACCCGGCAGCCCCGTCTGACGTGATGCGGGGCGCATATTCTCGCCGATCGCGATCAGACATTCACCCGTCAGGTGTAGGAGAAATCCCCTCTCAGTCGAAATGCGGGCGAGCTACTACGAAAGTTTACGCGTCATAAATTGACACACCGTCAGCAAGGCTTCTAACCTAGCTCCAAGACATTGTAAATTGGTATTACCAATTTACAATGCCGGCGCCGGACGGCTACCACCGTACTGCGCCGCAGGCACTTCCCGACGGCGGAACGCTTGAGCTGGTGAGCTGTGCGACTCGTTCGTCAGCGCCGACAGGAAGACAGAAAAGCAGTTGTCGCCTGCAGGAGCCGCGCACGTAAGACATGGACACCGGGCCTAACCAAAAACAATTAGGGGCCTCATACATGCAAACCTGGCAACAGCTCTACACACCTCTTGGCGGCCTGGGCCTTTCGGCGCTGGCAGCTGTCATTCCGATCGTCTTCTTCTTTCTGGCGCTGGCGATATTCCGGCTCAAGGGCCACATCGCAGGCGCGATCACGCTGCTGCTCGCCATTTTGATCGCGATCTTCGCGTTCCAGATGCCTGCCGACATGGCCGTCGCGTCCGCCGGTTATGGGTTCCTTTATGGCCTGTGGCCCATCGCGTGGATCATCATTGCGGCGGTGTTTCTCTACAAACTGACGGTCAAAAGCGGCCAGTTTGAAATCATCCGCAGCTCGGTCATGTCGATCACCGACGATCAACGCATTCAGGTCTTGCTGATCGGCTTCTGCTTCGGCGCATTTCTGGAAGGGGCGGCGGGCTTCGGTGCGCCGGTGGCGATCACCGCCGCATTGCTGGTCGGGCTGGGACTGAACCCGCTGTACGCCGCCGGCCTCTGCCTGATCGCCAACACCGCACCGGTGGCGTTTGGCGCACTGGGAATCCCGATCATCGTGGCAGGCCAGGTGTCCGGCCTCGACCCGTTCAAGATCGGCGCCATGGCCGGTCGTCAATTGCCGCTATTGTCGGTATTCGTGCCGTTCTGGCTGATGTTCATGATGGACGGCGTGAAAGGCGTCAAAGAGACCTGGCCCGCAGCGCTGGTCGCAGGCGGCAGCTTCGCCATCGTGCAGTTTCTGACCTCCAACTTCATTGGCCCGGAACTGCCTGACATTACCTCCGCACTGGTTAGCCTCGTATCCCTGACCTTCTTCCTGAAAGTCTGGCAGCCAGCACGCTCAGCCGATGCGAAAGTCGTCGGTGCGTCCGGCGGTGCTGCGGTCATGGCCGGAGGCCCAGGCAATCCAGGGGGCTTTGGTCAGCCGCGCACCACCAAGAAATCGCCGTACTCGGCAGGCACCATCATCAAAGCCTGGTCGCCCTTCCTGATTCTTACCGTTGTCGTGACGATCTGGACGCTGAAGCCGTTCAAGGCGCTGTTCGCTGCGGGCGGTCCGCTGCAGGCACTGACCATGAACTTCCCGGTGCCTCATCTGGATCAACTGGTCATGAAGATGGCGCCGATTGTCGCCAACCCGACGGCCATGCCGGCGGTGTACAAGTTCGACCTGCTCGCCGCCTCGGGCAGCGCGATTCTGATCTCGGCCATTCTGGCGATGATCGTGCTGCGCATTACCCCTAAAACAGGTGTGGTCACTTTCAAAGAAACGCTGATCGAACTGCGCTGGGCCATCGTGTCCATCGGCATGGTGCTGGCCTTCGCCTTCGTCATGAACTACTCCGGCATGTCCTCGACGCTGGCACTGGTCCTCGCGGGGACGGGCAGCGCGTTCCCGTTCTTCTCGCCGTTTCTCGGCTGGCTGGGCGTGTTCCTGACAGGCTCCGACACCTCGTCGAATGCGCTGTTCGGCTCTTTGCAAGCCACCACTGCGCATCAACTGGGCGTCAGTGACGTGCTGATGGTCGCGGCGAACTCCAGCGGCGGCGTGACCGGCAAGATGATTTCCCCGCAATCGATCGCGGTGGCCTGCGCGGCGACTGGCCTGGTGGGTAAAGAATCCGACCTGTTCCGCTTCACTCTCAAGCACAGCATTTTCTTTGCCACCATCGTTGGCTGCATCACCTACGCACAGGCGTACTGGTTCACCGGCATGCTGGTTCATTAATCAGACGAGCGCCGGGTGCTTTTCAGCGCCCGGCTGTGGCCCCGCTCACTCATCTGCGAGATCCCATGATCATTTCTGCCTCTACCGACTACCGCGCCGCCGCCCAGCGCAAGCTCCCGCCCTTTTTGTTTCACTACGCCGACGGCGGCGCCTACGCCGAGCACACCCTGCGCCACAACGTCTCAGATCTGGCCAGCATTGCGCTGCGCCAGCGCATCCTGAAGAACATGTCCGAGCTGAGTCTGGAGACGACGCTGTTCGGTGAAACCCTGAGCATGCCGATGGCACTCGCACCGATTGGCCTCTGCGGCATGTATGCCCGTCGTGGCGAAGTCCAGGCCGCCCGCGCTGCAGATGCCAAAGGCATTCCGTTCACGCTGTCGACAGTTTCGTTGTGCCCGATTGAAGAAGTCGCCCCGGCGATCAAGCGGCCCATGTGGTTTCAGCTGTATGTGCTGAAGGATCGCGGTTTCATGCGCAACGCGCTGGAGCGAGCCAAAGCCGCCGGCGTGAAAACACTGGTGTTCACCGTCGACATGCCTGTCCCGGGCGCTCGCTACCGTGATGCGCACTCCGGCATGAGCGGCAAAAGCGGGCCGATGCGCCGCGTCTTGCAAGCCATGACTCACCCGCAGTGGGCGTGGGACGTCGGCATCAACGGCCGGCCCCACGATTTGGGTAACGTGTCGGCCTATCGTGGCAATCCCACGGGGCTTACCGATTACATCGCCTGGCTGGGCAACAACTTCGACCCGTCGATTTCATGGAAAGACCTGGAATGGATTCGCGATTCCTGGGACGGCCCGATGATCATCAAGGGCATCCTCGATCCGGAAGACGCACGCGACGCCGTTAAATTCGGCGCCGACGGCATCGTCGTGTCCAATCACGGCGGCCGCCAGCTCGATGGTGTGTTGTCCAGCGCCCGTGCGCTGCCCGCCATTGCCGACGCAGTGAAAGGCGATCTGAAGATTCTCGCGGACTCCGGCATTCGCAGCGGTCTGGATGTGGTGCGCATGATTGCCCTCGGTGCCGACACCGTGCTGATCGGCCGCGCGTTCATCTACGCCTTGGCCACCCACGGCGAGGCTGGGGTGAAAAACCTGCTGGATCTGTTCGAGAAGGAAATGCGCGTCGCAATGGTCCTTACCGGCGCCAAGTCGATCAGCGAGATCACCCGTGATTCGCTGGTCCGCGAACTGGGCGCCTGACTCGCGCCGATTCCCCGCATGCGGCCCGATAGAGGCCGCAGCCCCACCGAGATGCCCGATGAGGAAAACCGCATGACTTTGCCCGCCGCGTTTCTGGCCGGTGTGAACAGCCTCATTCCTGCCGGTCGACGCTTCGACGACCCGCTCTCGACCCTGGCGTTCGGCACCGACGCCAGCTTTTATCGGCTGATCCCCAAGCTGGTCATCCGCGTCGAATCTGAAGATGAAGTCGTGACGCTGCTTAAACTGGCGCAGGCCGATAAAGTCCCGGTGACCTTTCGCGCAGCCGGCACCAGCCTCTCGGGTCAGGCGATCAGCGACTCGGTGTTGATCGTGCTCGGCGACAACTGGAATGGTCGTGAGATACGTGAGCAAGGTGCGCAGATCCGTTTGCAACCCGGCGTCATCGGCGCACAGGCCAACGTCTGGCTGGCGCCATTCGGACGCAAGATCGGTCCGGACCCGGCGTCCATGCATGCGGCAAAGATCGGCGGCATCGTCGCCAACAACTCCAGCGGAATGTGCTGCGGCACGGCTCAGAACACCTACCACACCCTCGCTGGCATTCGGCTGGTGCTCGCCGACGGCGCCCGCCTGGACACGGAAGATGCTGCTAGCGTCGATGCCTTTCGACTCAGCCATGCCGAGCTGCTGGAGCGCCTTGCGCAACTGGGTCGCGAGACCCGCGCGAATACCGAACTCGCTGCAAAGATCCGCCACAAGTACCGCCTGAAGAACACCTGCGGCCTGTCGCTGAACGCCCTGGTGGACTTCGACGAGCCCCTCGACATCCTCAGCCATCTGCTGGTGGGCTCGGAGGGCACGCTGGGTTTCATCAGCGCGGTGACCTACGACACGGTCCCCGATCACCCGAACAAGGCGACGGCGCTGATTGTCTTTCCCGACATCGAAACCTGCTGCAACGCGGTGACGGTTCTGAAAACCCAGCCGGTCGCTGCCGTCGAACTGCTTGATCGACGCAGCCTACGCTCGGTGCAGAACAAACCAGGCATGCCGGCATTCGTTCGTGAGCTGTCGGAGGGTGCCTGCGCACTGTTGATCGAAGCCCGCGCCGCGACCCGACCGTTACTGCACGAGCAACTGGCGCAGGTCATGGCGTCCATCGCGCATTTCCCGGTCGAGAAGCAGGTGGATTTCACCGAAGACGCGACCGAAAACGCCCGGCTCTGGGCCATTCGCAAAGACACCTTCCCGGCCGTCGGCGCGGTGCGTGAGACCGGTACGACCGTGATCATCGAAGACGTGACCTTCCCCGTCGAGCAACTGGCCATCGGCGTTCGGCGATTGATCGAGCTGTTCGAAAAGCACCGCTACGACGAAGCGATCCTGTTCGGCCACGCGCTGGAGGGCAACTTGCACTTTGTCTTCACTCAGGGCTTCAACGATCCGAAGGAGATCGCGCGCTATTCAGCCTTCATGGACGACGTCACGCACCTGGTGGCCGTGGAGTTCAATGGCTCACTGAAAGCCGAACACGGCACCGGCCGCAACATGGCGCCCTTCGTGGAGCTTGAGTGGGGCCGCGAGGCTTACGCGCTGATGTGGCAACTCAAACGGCTGCTCGACCCCGCTGGCATCCTCAATCCCGACGTCGTGCTCAGTGAAGATCCGCAGGTGCACCTCAAGCACCTGAAACCCATGCCCGCTGCCGATGCGATCATCGACAAATGCATCGAGTGCGGCTTTTGCGAACCGGTGTGTCCGTCGAAAGGGCTGACCCTGAGCCCACGGCAACGCATCGTCATGTGGCGCGACATTCAGGCGAAGAAACGCGCAGGCACCGACACAACTCAGCTGGAGCGCGACTACCAATACCTGGGCATCGACACCTGCGCCGCCACCGGTTTGTGCGCGCAGCGTTGCCCGGTCGGCATCAATACCGGCGAGCTGGTGAAGAAGCTTCGCGGGCAGCAAGCGCATCATGACAAGGCCGCCAGCTGGATCGGTCAGCACTTTGCGACAGCCATGAAGGGCGCTCGATTTACGCTGCATGCGGCCAATGGCGCCCGCATGCTGCTTGGCGCACCGAGGCTTGCGAAGATATCCAGCGCGCTGAGCAAGGCGTCCTCAGGCCGCGTGCCGCAGTGGACGCCCGCCATGCCGCAGCCCGAGAACGCTATTCGATTCTCCCCGCCGGTTGAAGATCAGCGCCCTCGTGTGGTTTATCTGGCGGCCTGCGTGTCCCGTGTCATGGGGCCTGCGGCAGGTGATCGCGAACAGATGTCGCTGATGGACAAAACCCAAAAGCTGCTGGAGAAAGCCGGTTATCAGGTGGTGTTTCCGGAAGACCAGGACAGCCTGTGCTGCGGCCAGCCTTTCGCCTCGAAGGGCTACGCCGAACAGGCGGAAGACAAGCGTCAGCAACTGCTTGCCGCGCTGACCAAGGCCAGCCGCGGCGGGCTCGATCCGATCTACTGCGACACCAGTCCCTGCACGCTGCGCCTGGTTCAGGACCTCAGGGAAACCCGACTCGACCTTTACGATCCAGTGCGTTTCATCCGTACTCACCTGCTGGATAGACTGGTGTTCACCCCGCAGCAGGCGCCCATCGCTGTTCACGTCACCTGCAGCACGCAACACTTGGGCGAGAGCCAGGCGCTGATCGACCTCGCGCGGATGTGCAGCGTGAATGTGGTCATTCCCGAGGGCATTCATTGCTGCGGGTTTGCGGGGACAAAGGCTTCACCACGCCCGAGCTGAATGCCCATGCGCTGCGCTCGTTGAAAGACGCTGTTCAGTTCTGCGAAGAAGGCATTTCGACCAGCCGCACGTGTGAGATCGGGCTCACGCAACACGGCGGTATCGACTACCACGGCCTGGTCTATCTCGTGGACAGGGTGACGCAACCAAGAACCGCTTGATGCACACAAATGGGGCGGAGATCGCCCCATAATCTCGAAACATCCGGCAACGTGGCTTTTTCACAGCACTGTGAAAAAAATAGAACCCCTGCGATGGCCGGCAGTCCATCTCTTTAAGCGCCACAACCCATTCGGCGCTTTTTTCCTCTATCTCGGGCACCGGCGGAATCAGTCGGCGATACCGAGTCAACAGGCTCAAGGAGATACACATGAAGCGCACCGCACTGACTGGACTGTTTCTTACCGCTGCACTGTTGGGTTCCCCGGTCTTCGCTGCTGATGACCTGTGCGGCGCGAACATCGCGGCACTGAAAAATGCTGAGGCGTCGACCACCACCAACCTGACCGGCGACAGCAAGACTGACATTGAAAAAACCGTCGCCGATGCCACTGCCGCGCAAAAAGCGGCAATGACAAAGAGTGCATCTCGATCACCACCAAGAAAATCACCGAGCTGAAAACCGGCGGTGACGGCAGCGACGGCGGTGCCGCCAAGTAATGACCGAATCGCGACTGGCCCAACGCCGTCGCGAGCGGAATGTCAGGCGAACGGTCGACGTATCTCATTGATTCGGGTAGACTCCGCCGCCTGACTGCTAGAGCAGCAGAATTGGGGCCGATTAGGATTCGACGCCGGTGATGAAACTCTAGGGGCATGCCGACTTGGTAACAGAAGTCGTAAATCCACTGTTGCAACTTTCTATAGTTGCCAATGACGAAACCTACGGGGAACAAGCTCTCGCCGCGTAAGCGGTGCTAGCCTTCCTTCTGGTAGCTTCGGCTCCAGCAATCACCAGGGGATGCCTGTAAACCCAAAGTGATTGTCATATAGAACAGGATCGCCGTGCAGTACGCTGTGGACGAATCGGCTAAAACTTACACAGCTCGCCCAAAGCACCCTGCCCGTCGGGTCGCTGAGGGTTAACTTAATAGACACGGCTAAGCATGTAGGCCCGAAAGCGGAGTACTGGCGGACGGGGGTTCAAATCCCCCCGGCTCCACCACTTCATCATCTAAAGACGTCCACGGACGTCTTTTTGTGCCTGAAATCCAGTGAAATCAAGGGTTTAAGGGCTAATGGGCTCCGCAGAGGTTTTTTGAGTTCCAGCCGTTTGGGTATTCCAAATGGTATTCCAAGCCATCCGGTGCTATTTTTTGGAATACCAAAACGGTGTCAGAGGAAGCTCTCATGCCTGCTCCAGCCCTTCGCCTTTCCGACCGCCAGCTCAAGGCAGTCAAGGCAAAAGACAAGGATTACGTCCTCAGCGATGGTGACGGCCTTCAGCTCCGAGTCAGGAGCAACGGCTCGATGCTGTGGAACTTCAACTACCGCGAGCCGGTAACCAAAAACCGTATCAATATGGGGCTGGGCACGTACCCAGAACTCTCACTAGCGAGCGCCAGGAAAAAGTGGTGGAAGCGCGCGAGCTGCTGGCACAAGGCATTGACCCCAAGGTGCAACGCAAAGCACAGGACGAAGCCAAACGAGCGGAGACGGAACACACGTTCGAGAACGTGGCCACCGCCTGGTTTGAGCTGAAGAAGGACTCCGTCACGCCGGCCTACGCCGAAGACATTTGGCGCTCGCTCACGCTGCATGTATTTCCAGACCTGAAAACAACGCCGCTCTCGAAAATTAACGCACCGATGGTCATCGAACTGCTTCGCCCAATCGAGGCCAAAGGTAGCCTCGAGACAGTGAAGCGACTGAGCCAACGACTCAACGAGATCATGACCTACGGGGTAAACTCCGGGCTGATTCTCTCTAACCCCTCAGTGGTATTCGAGCGGTATTCAAGAAGCCCAAAAAAGAGAACATGGCCGCGCTACGACCAGACGAGCTTTCCGAGCTCATGATCGAAATCGCGAATGCCAGCATCAAGCGGATCACCCGCTGCCTGATCGAATGGCAACTGCACACCATGACCCGTCCTGCCGAAGCGGCGACCACCCGATGGGCAGATATCGACTTCGACAAACGCATCTGGACCATCCCGCCGGAGCGCATGAAAAAGCGTCGTCCGCATGCCATCCCACTGACCGAACAGGCACTCGCGTTACTGGAGGCGCTCAAGCCCCACAGTGGTCACAGGGAATACGTGTTCCCGGCAGATAGAAATCCGCGCACCCACGCCAATAGCCAGACCGCCAACATGGCGTTGAAACGCATGGGCTTCCAGGACCGCTTGGTCAGCCACGGCATGCGCTCCATGGCCAGCACCATTCTGAACGAGCATGGCTGGGATCCGGAGCTGATCGAAGTCGCGCTGGCGCATGTCGACAAGGATGAAGTCCGAAGCGCTTACAACCGAGCTGACTACATCGAACGCCGGCGTCCGATGATGGCTTGGTGGAGTGAGCACATCCAGAAAGCGGCCACTGGCAACCTGTCGGCATCTGCGATCAATCAAACCAGGGACCACAACATCGTGCCGATACGGTGAGCGCTCACCGGACGCCGCCAGTAACCGAGAATGACTCCCCAGATGGAGTGATGGTTGATTTGGCGACAGCGGCGACAACCCGCGTAATACCTGGTTTGCAGCATGGCGACAGAAGTGGCGACTGTCGCCGTTGCAAGCCTCCCTCTTGGGGCTTTCTCGGCCAAGCCCACGCGAGCGGGAAGGCTCCGCATTCCCACTCGCATGGGCTCTGCGTAATTACATCTCACTTGACCACCTAATTGCATTACCACTGACCAGTCATCTGCATTCGCGCTGACCAGCCGTTTGCAGTTGATGGGTGTCAGCGGGTGCCACTCAGCGCGAGTGCGTCAGCCAAGCACTGAAGGACTGCAACCGGCCGATTGTGTTGAAAAAGTCGACGCGGCCTGAGTACCCATGCATTGAGCGGTGAAAACGCCTTTTTTGCACGCTGCTACGTCAAATCTGAGCCCTGAACCTTCTGCGCAAAACACAGATTTCAATCTCAGACGCGTACTTTTCTGCCATGGAAACCGAAGCCGACTTTTTCAACAGAATCGGCCAAGAGCGGATACTGGCGCTGGCTTAATATCCGTGCTCCAGCAATGCGCAATACTCTTTAACAAATCCATCTCGCAAATAGAACCTACGGTATGCTTGCTCAACGATTTTGAAGTACTCCGATGGTGCCCCCATGTTACAGAGTGTAGAAGTTTACCTCCATTAGGTTCTTCGCTATGAAAGTCGTTGTACTTGACCAAGTCTGCAAATTGAAAGCCCAAGGTTGAAAGCTCACGATAGCATTTCAGCTCTTGCTCCGTAATAGGAGAGCCGCCCATATCGAAATCCAAGCTCACAGGATTGCTTCGTACGTCAGTGAGCTTCCGATCCCAGTTAAGTGTTAGCTGTTTATATCGTATATAGCTTTCTGACTTTGGGTCATTGGCATGCTGCTCTTTACTCAGGACGCTTGAAGCGCTGGAAAAATCTTTATAAAGTGCAAAATATGCTAGCGTCACTCCACATTCAACCGAAAAATCAATAGTCTGCTGTGCTGACTCTGGTGTCTCCCACTGACCGCCAAGCATAAAATAGGCCTTTGTGAGAATATCCGCAGATCGAAGTCGCGCAAACAATTCTGAAATTTGACGATTCGTTACGATCTCACTTGCTGCTTTACTCTTTTTCTCCGCTCTTCACTTCCGTGCTCAATGCCGAATGCAAGCATACGACATCCTGATTGTTGCAACCGCTCTATGAAAGGAACATCCATACTCTCTTCGTAAGCAATGAAATCCTCAATACGGAAGATTCCACGCCAACCAAATGAGTCGCCAGCCCGCTCTTTGACTCTGACCAATCCATCAAGAAAATCGCTAGCCCATGCGAGTCCATTGTACTTATCTGCTCGAAGTTTTCCATCGGATGCAATCTGCGGCAGCAAGTTATCGTCTACAAACTGAACTCGGAGTTCTGGATGTTGCAAAGCCAGGCCGTTAACCTCCATGAGAACATGCGAGACCTCTCGGCGAATTTCACCTCCACTTTTCTCTCTCCGCTCGGTACAAAAAGCACAATTCCAGTCGCAGCCTTGCGACATAACTACATGAGCCTCATGAAAAGTCTTCGATTTTGCCCTGGTTCGCGTGGGCTCATACTGGCCACCCTCGTTACGATAAATGCGACGATCAATTATGACTTGCGGCCAGATAGCCGCTGGCGACTTTAGCGATAAGGCCCGCAGCATGTTACCTTTCTGGACTCCACGACCAACCACATTCCAACTCTTTAAGTTGGGGGTAATACCCGGTGCTTCGGGCCATTTCCCTGGAGTTTTCAAACTAGCCACCAAGGACGATAGATTTTCCACAGCATTGTCTGAAACTGCAAAGTCCCAGCTTGCTTGGGCGTCCTCTGTATGTACTGTAGAGAACTGCCATGCATTTAGCTTGGCTGCCGGCCCGCCGATTACCAGTGTAGTACTATGTGTTCGCTTGCGAATACCAACGAGCATATTCATCGTTGATTGAACTGTAGAAAATACTGTATTGAATCCAATTAAGTCGAAAGTTCGTGCCAGGCGTAACACTTCAGCTCGCAGCCTTGGGAACCTATGACAGTCCGCGATCTGAACGTCGTGCCCCTGAGCCGCGAGATGAGAGGCCAGTAGGCCCAGGCCCAAAGCTGGTGTGCTGGTCCGCGATGCTCCGGATGCAGCATCATCGATTTCAATGGGAGGTAGTACAAGCAGGATGCGCTTAACATCTTGGAGAGTATCAGCGCGCGTAACGGCAACTTCTGGATGCATACAACCACGAAGTGTAGGCGCAGTCTCACCTACGACTGGGCCAATCAACCATCTTGCGACGGGGAAGTCCAATACACCTAAAGGTGCGGGCTTCCCGGGTTCCGATAGTGAAACACACTCTTCTAGATAATGACTCAGAAATTCCCGATGCAGCCATGGATGCCCATCATCGGTGCTGATAGCCAAGTCCACAATTCTACCCAGTTCCTCATTTAGGGAGCCCTCTATGCTCAACCCCCGCGGAGAAGGCAGCTTCTAGTCGCCGTCGCAATGTGTGTGAGAAGGCTAGGTGCAATGAGGCCCATCTAATACTTTCATCCTCATCAAGAGCCATTCTCCGTAAAGTCTCGAGAAGCACCTGCGTCGATAAGCTCGCGGTAGCAAGCGCTGCGAATACACGCTTATCACCACGCCAATGCCCCTTAACTTTGCCAACAGCAGGATAATAAATATTTAAAAAACTGACAGCCTGATCAGAAATCTGTCGAGTCGGATCCAAGCCATGCGCCATTAACGCCAGCGTTGTAGGCGCCAACATAGGGTCGGTTGCGATGATTTCCGCAATATCATGTGAGTGCTGCGTTACTTTAATACAGCGCTCATTTTCCATTATGAAAGCAGGATCAGTTTCAATTCCAGAAACAAGTTGTGCGAGCCCTGGGTTTTTGCTTGCCAAGCGGGCGAGTCGAATAGCGAACGAGGTCCCAAAATCGAATAAACGAGCTGGCTCGAAGAACTTAGGAGCAATCTCGCTGGCCTGATTCAAGATTTCATTAGCAAAGGCTGATGAGTAGTAGAGTAACTCCTTAGTCAAAAATGCATCTTTCCAGATGACCTGTAACATAGGCTCTGGAAAGGACTCAGAGAAAGCTCTGAAACTAGGGCAAATGTTTGCGCAAGCAGCCATAAATCGCCAACACACGTCCATGTATCCCGAGTCTCTTGCTGAGCTCGCCGCAGCCATACGATCACCAATAGCGCTGCCGATATCACGCAGTTTCTCTTGCAGTTCGGCCCTATTATGTAAATCGGCGTTCTTACCGGCGTCGCTAAGACTATTGAAGGCCGTCGTCAAATCAGCCCAGTCCTCTTCGAGGTCTAGTTGGCCCAAAGTCTCAAGTATTCGGTCCAATACTTGACGAGACTCCTCCTGCTTTCGACCGACAGCTTGTCGGTTCGCCCAATGCACCGATCCAGGCAAGTACCAACCAGTACCTTCTAGCAAATCAGATGCGCAGCGTTTCCAGCTATATTCACGCTTCAGCAGGGATGCAACCTCGATAGCAGCTTGCTTTCGCACCTCGAGGTTGCCTGTAATCGCAAGCAATGCGTCAGCACATTTCCCGATATCCTCCTGGCTCGGCGTACCTGCAGTCATGCTGCCGCCAAGATTCACGAACTCAACGCTGTCGAATGGAACTTCTGGGAACTGCTGCTTTAGATCATCAATTAGCATCGCGAGCCCGGACTGACGCGAGCATACCAGAGGGATACCGGCGCAAAGAGCCTCCCATCCACTCAAGCCAAACCCTTCATGCCAAGACGGCATCAACGCTACATGACAATTTGCCAAGCGTTGGCGTAGGGCTACCTGGTCATCGGAAAAAGGCTCTGCATGAAGAGTAAACGCAGCATTCTTGCTGCCGATCTCCTTCAGCTCTTCTACCACAACTTGGTCGGAACTTGGGTCTACTCCCCAAGCAAAAAGCTGCCCGCGCGCTCGCCAGGCCACAGCATCAATTTGTCGACCTCGCGAATATGCTTCCGCGAGTGCATGAATGGCCAGTATAGAATTTTTAATCGGATCATCATCACGATTAAGCCGACCTGAGATAAAAACTTGTAAGTCGACGCGAGGATCGTGGTGCTGCCACTTAACCTTTTCCACTCCGGGTATCAATGGCCTTACAGGTGATCTTGGTCGATGCTTGGCACTTCGTGCCGATGCGAAGTTACGCTGTAAAAGTGGACCCACGGCAAATGCACAATCTGCAGCAGCAATGACTTCTCGCTGCTTGATCGAGCGCGCAGTCACCTCCTCCATGCTTTGCCCTTTCATAAAGGCATACGACGAATAGTCCATATGACCTATAACGGCTGACTTGATATCCGTCTCGCTCAGATGTTGACGAAGTTGGTTGGCGCAGTCGACGGCAGCTTGGCCAGTAATGACGTCATGCCCCACAACCAACACGCCTTGCAACGCCTCCATATCTACTATCCTACAATAGCTGGCAATTTCGGCAGCTATGTCGGAAGCTTTGAACTCTTTATGCTCTATAAGCGTCACCCCTACCTCGCATCCGATTTCCGGCAACCGATTTACAAAGCAGTACGTCTGGCTTCCTTTGGGTAGTGCTTGGATCAAGCCTTCTGCTAGGCCCTTATTGAATACATTGAGGCCACCTAAATCACTTCCCCATCGAGTTGCAAGCAAAGCCACCACGTATGCCATCTCGGCTCCTAGATTATTCGATGCGCTTAGGTAGTCGCGGCGCGTTGCGTGCCCTTGATCAGAGACCGGGATCTCAACGCTGATCAGTAGCCATTGCTACATCTGCCTAATACGAATCTCATATGATATGTCGTTTTAGTCGTTGTCGACCATTAAGCACCGGTTGGAGATGTTGCTACGGTTGAGCGACATAATGAGGGCGAAGGTTGGACAGCTACCAGGGGCTGCTTTTGGCCGTTCTCCGCTGGTCGTCACTACGGCGTGTGCTGATCAAGTCGAATGCAAACGGTTGATCAGCACGACTGCAATTGACTGGTCAGTGACAATGCAAATGGTCAAGTCCATGCAATTACGCAGGCTCACATTAAAAACCGATGAACGACCACCCGGTCATGGAAAGCCACCGGCCTCCAAGGTCTTCCAGCGCTACCGATTGGCGCAACAGCCGCCCCCAAAATACCGTTGACCGTGAGCAGAACGAGCGCTAAACCAGAACTGTACCAGCGCTGTCCTCGACAGCACCCAGGTAGCCAGAACCTTTGAGGCTACGCCACTCCGTGGTGGTTCACCCCCAAGTGCGATTAGCGTCCGGCAGCTCGCACGGTCACTACCCATGTGATGGATGCCTACTTCTTCCAGAGCGCCCACTGCGGCAACTCATACCCCTTCCTGGCTGCTCTGCAGCAACTTATCCGCTTGGCCATTTCTTGCGCCAACCTTTTGCCCGTCTCTTTGCCTCCTAAAGAGACGGGCACATCTCACACTGCTGCAGCCCTGCTCGCATGGGGCTTTGCGGCTTTCCTCCTCGTGACAATCGGCGTGACAAACCCCGAATGCTCACTCGCCACAGCGATGCCGATGACGGTGCCGCAGCCCATGGAATGGACTGCCCCTGACTGACAGTCAGGCATGCCCCAGTCACCGCCTCACTGCCTTCACCTGACTCAGGATCTCGCGGCACCGGTCTCGTCAGCCAGTGCAGCCTCCACCCGCCCACCGCTATCGGTGTTCAGGAGGCCAGATCATGAGATGCCCAAGCTCCCGGTCGTAAGGAGCCGCCAGTCCCGCGTCAGTGGACAAACCTCACAGGTCGCAGGGACCTTGATCCCTGATAACACTCAGCAACCGTGGCGGGATGAGTGAGGACGAAGTCGATCATCTCAGGAGAATGGCGATGCAACTGTGTGAAGCGTTCGAGCCACCACAACCTTTACTGGAATACCAGCAGGCGCCACTGCCCTACCCGGTCGAAGCCCTCGGGGATCTGTTGGGCC
This sequence comes from Pseudomonas sp. 15A4, assembly GCF_016925575.1. Classification (NCBI taxonomy): domain Bacteria; kingdom Pseudomonadati; phylum Pseudomonadota; class Gammaproteobacteria; order Pseudomonadales; family Pseudomonadaceae; genus Pseudomonas; species Pseudomonas sp. 15A4. Next base: position 135,223 of record NZ_CP068986.1, read on the forward strand.
CTGCGGTCGAACGACTGGCCGAGGTGATCGGCGTACCCTGCGCCATGGCTGCGCAATCGGTGCTGGCCAGCACTGCCCTGGTGAGCCAGGGTCATGCCAATGTCCAACTCGACGGCCGAACCTATCCGCTGTCCCTCTACCTACTGACGGTGGCGTCTTCGGGTGATCGCAAAAGCGCGGTGGATCACCTGGCACTGAAGGCGGCGCGCGACTGGGAACGACAGCAGTGGACCCTGTATGCGGAAAAGCTCAAAACCTATCGCGCCGCTACCAGCATCATGGCCAAATCCAAAACCTCAAAGAAACCCTCGGAGGCGGAAGGCAGCGAAGTATCCGAGCCGGTACCGCCGAGACTGATCATTGCCGAGCCCACTATCGAGGCCCTGGTTAAAAGTCTGTGCCATGGTTTGCCCAGCATGGGCTTGTTCAATGATGAAGGTGGCCAGTTCTTGGGCAGCAGCACCATGAGCAAAGAGAATCTGCTCAAGGCAATCACCACCTTGTCGGCACTGTGGGATGGCAGCCCCATCGACCGGGCGCGCTCCGTGGCTGGGGAAAGCCTGCGTGCCTATGACCGCCGCCTCAGCCTGCATCTGATGCTGCAACCCTACCTCGCCAACCAGTTGTTCAAAAACCCGGTGATCAATGGCCAAGGCATCCTGGGCCGTTGCCTGATCAGTTGGCCCGAGCGCCTGGCCGGCCAGCGTCTCTACAAGGCAATCGACCTGAGCCGGGATGCCAAAGTCCAGCGCTACCAACAGCGAATCACCGCCCTGCTGCAAAAGCCCTGGTCGCTTCACCAGGATGGCTCACTCAATCCCGCCGCGCTGGAGCTGACGTCCCGTGCCCGCCGGGCCTGGATTGATATTCACGACACCATCGAGTGCCAGTCTGGCGAGTTCGGCGAGCTGGCTGGCGTCCAGCCTGTCGCGAGCAAGGCCGCGGCGAATGTACTGCGTATCGCGGGCGTGCTGGCCATGGTTGAAGAGGCCAGTGCATTGGAGGAAGCACACATCCAGCGCGCCTCCACGCTGATGGATTACTACTTAGCCGAGATTCAGCGCCTGACCGAACAGGAGCCGGTCAATAGCCGATGCGAAGAGGCTGATCGGCTGCTGCGTTGGCTGATGCAGAAAGGCTGGACCCACTTCACCATTCGCGACGTCAATCGCAACGGCCCTCGTTTTGCCCGCAAGAGCGCTGACCATACCGCGTCTTTATTGGTCGTGCTGATCACTCATCGCTGGCTGAGCAGCCGCGACGGTAAAACTTTCGAGGTCCGCCATGTTTCGCCTCAATGACGCGGTGCGCCGCTACCAAGCGCAACATCAATCGCAACCAGAATCGCGGCGTGTCGCCGCCTCTGTCGCCACCCTGTCGCCACGTGCCAGGCCAGAAACGACGCGGGTTGTCGCCACTGTCGCCGCTGTCGCCACACCACCCCTTCCCCTGCCAATATCGCCCTGCTGATCGAGCAACTGCGCGAGGAAGGGGCGCTGCTGCAACACCAGGAAAACACCCTCCTGGTCCGCCCGACACACTGGCAGCAGGTGGACAGGCTCAGCCCCCACTGGAAAGCCCTGCTGCTTTTTCTGCAAACAAACGAAAACGGTGATGACGATGGCCTTGGTCGGTCGGCGTGAGGGGCGCAACTTTGGCTATGGCCGCCAGCTGAGCTACGCCGGCCCGCAAGCGCTCAAGGATCTGTTTGCCGGCGGCCACTTCGCCACGGTCAAAGCGCATAGTGATCGCTGGCAAGCGTTCGTGCGTTGGTGTCGATCAGAGGACGGCCCCGGTTACAACGATGCGCGCCAGATCAATCGCCGGACGCTGCACGACTACACCGCGTACCTGCGCCAGCAGATCCAGCAAGGTGAACTCTGCATCGCTACTGCGCAGAACCGCCTGAGCAGCGTCAACCGCACCCTCGCGGCGCTGCGCGGTGATCAGGACGTGAGGATCGCCAGCCCGAGTCAGGCGTTAGGACAGCAGCGCTCGAGCGTACGCACCCGCGCACCGGATGGCCAAGACCATCAACAGGTGCGGCGAGTACTCAAGGCGCTTGGCGAACAGCAACACGAGCGGGTGGCCGCGATTGTCCTGTTGGCCCGATCAACCGGTATGCGCCTGCGCGAAGCGATTCTCGCTGATCTGCCACGTCTCCACCGCGAAGCCGAGCACTTCGGTCGCATCAACATCCAGGACGGCACCAAAGGCGGCCGCTCAGGGGCATCAGCGCCGCGATGGATCAATGCTAATGAAGAGGTGAAGGCGGCGCTACAGCTCGCCCGAGATGCGTCGCCGCCCAGCAGCCGCAACTTGCTGGACCGAGACGAAAGCTACGCCGCATTCCTGCAACGGACCGTACTCCCCGCCCGCGAAGTGCTGCATGAACAAGGGCTAAAGGGTTTCCATGAACTGCGAGCGGCCTACGCCTGCGAACGTTACGAGCAGCTCACTGGGCACGCCGCACCGGTCAATGGTGGTCACTGCTATCGCATTGACCGCGACCTTGATCAGCAGGCGCGCCAACAGATCAGCCTTGAGCTCGGGCATAACCGGATCGATGTAGTGTCGGCCTACATTGGAGGTCGAGCGTGAGCAAGCCCTTTGATATGGCGCTGTTCCTGAGCGGTGTACTGAGCGGCTCAAAGGCGACTCAGCAACGTCACCTAAGGCAAGCCCGAGTCATGCAAGCGGCCATTCAACAGCGATGGCAGCGAGACAATCCCTGGACGTGGCAGCTCAAGCATGTGCGCTGGTTCCTGGCTCACCATCTAAAGAGTCATTCCGACGCTACGCGATATTATTATCGACTAACCGCTTTATTGATCTGGAAACGATTAGGAAATAACCGAGAAATGCTGATCTGATGCTAGATCCATAAATAAGCGTTACAGAATAGGCACTTAGCGAATACCGCGAGTGCCTTTTTTTGCCTAAATGGGTCGTTTTGGCTCGGTAATGCCGGTTTTATGATAGCGCTTGTAGTGGTTTGTACTGCGGTCGTCTGTCAATATCAGGCCGTATTTCAACGCCTTGATGCGCTACGTGTCGATGAACTTGATCGTTTAACGGCCCACCGTAAGACCCGCGTGCTGTATGTGTGGAATGGGCAGCTGGTGTAACCGGTAGCCTTGCCGATTGCTCGACTTGCACCTAATGCCCGGAGAGGCCTGAGGTGATTGATTTGGATGGGGAAAATTCATGGTAGATGCGGTGCAGGACAAAAAATACGTGATTGATTTTTACAGTCTTTCGATCACGCCGACAGCAAGCGTTGCGTCTATCGCTGCTGGTCTAGAAGCTATCGTGGCAGGACCTGGGAGCCGGTCGTTCGAGGTTAACGGCTACACGCGAGAAATATGGCAGCCACTCCGAAGGTCGGCACCACTGCCTGACTCGTTTGCTGGACAGTTCCGGAAATTTCGCACCAGCGATCTTCCTGAAATCGGTTCTGCCGGGCAGGATGCTCTTGAGTTAGAGCTCGAGGCCAATCAGGGGCTGGTCGAGCGAAATTTCTTCGTCTACTACCCTGCTCGAAGCCTCCTCGGCTGGTGCAGAAATTCGCACGGTAACACAGCGAATCAATTCGCCAAGTTCCTATCCGCGCTATGGTCCACGAAAGTCATCGCCGGGCCAATACTCGCGCCGGACGCAGCCAGACGAATCATGCGCAATGAGATTTCCCTCAAGAAAATAATACTGACAATTCCCCGCCCCTCGAATCCTGACATGTACTTCGACAATGACTTCACCCGAGGCATGATGGAGATGATGAGTGGATCGGACGCCGACTCGATTCATATCGAAATGGGTATCGACTCTCGCAGAAGCGATACACGCGGAAGCCTAGCGGAGCGACTGAAACGCGCGCTGACAGAGGCGGCCTCCCTAGGCGCTTCGACGGCCAAGGCTATCGTGTATGATGAGGGTATCGAGCATCCTATTGACCTGATTGCTGATCGAGTTTTCTCAGTTCAGGAGCTAGAGACGAACGCGAAGTACCCGCCGGCGGGCACAATGTATCAGGCCGTAGACACTGCGAGGCAAGAATGCCAAGGATCCATAGATGACTACTTTGGGCCGCCAGATGGCGCTGTTGACTAGGTTGCTTTTATCTGCTGGTGTCGGCTATTCGTTTGAACGCTGGTCTAACGTCGAAGCTGCTCAGATCTATAGCGCCACAGGTGTGGTGGCAGGTGTTTGTGCAACACTCCTTGGTTTCTTGATAGCGTCAGTCGCAATAATCACTGCGCTTGTCGAGAAGACGCTGATTGCGAACATGAAGAAAACGGGGCATTACAAGGTGTTGATGGACGAAGCGTTCCTAACCTGCGCCTTGCTTCTCGTGACGCTTGCTATCAGCACGGCAGCACTTGTAGTTGCCAAGGACTCCGTGAAGCATGTCTCAACAGTTACTGCTTTTTTCTGACCTTGAGCTTGCTTTATGCCTATGGGTCGGGCAGAAAATTTGCGGTAGTCGTGTCGACCATTTAGCCGGCGCTTCAGTGTGATAGTTAGGCCCACCGCCGAGCGCGGTTTTTCACGTCCGGCGTTGCCTTCTGCCACCTAACTCGCCGATGCCAAGCTTCTCTCGCTCATTCTTCCCCTATCGCCTGCATCGTTGAAAGTGGACTCGATCCTATGCGTGGCTGTGCAACGTATAGGATCGACTGCCTGGCAACTTAAGTTGAAAGTTACGAAATCCTGTTGCCATGAAATTGCATGCCGATGTCACCTTCATCGCACGGCGGTATGTCATCGACTTAGTAATGCTCTTCAATATAGGCGTATGCCTTCTCAAACAGGTCCTTATCTTTGCTTAGGCCAAATTGCGCCAGGGTCAGCATCAGTGCTTTCTGGATTTCACGTGGGCCACTGTTGGATTTTTGCCAGCCCTCAAAGCGAGTAGCGTTGACAATTTTGTCGATCTGCTCGACCACGTCACCAATCAGCTTCGGTGTGGTTTCCGGGCGGGTTTCCAGGAAAAGTTTGGTCAGCGCCTGCTTGTTGTCTGCCTCCGTTACCACCGGGTCACCGGTTTCACGCTCGGCCTGCACTGTATCTTTGGCAGCATCCAGTAGGCCCTTGAGCCAATCGAGGGCCTTGATTACGCCGGCTTCATACTCTCGACGTAATTTCTCCAGGCGCTCGCCGAGCTCGACGAACACAGCCTCGTCATGGCCGCGCAGACGCCCCATCAAGTCTATTTCCAGCCGGCGGGCACGTTTCTCCTGCTCTTTTTCGGTCAAGGTGAAGATCGCGTGTTCATCCATGATTAGCTCATCGATGTCATCGCGTATGCGACTGATATCGGTGTGCTCGTGAATCATCTTGATGGTCTCAGGCCCTAACGCGGCCCAGACTAGCGCCCCCGTTTGACCAACCGGGCGTACTGACTCATATATTTGCGCTAGCCATTTGTAATCCTGGCGGTAGGGCGTCAGGAAAGGGTCGGGATTGATGGCCGACCAGAGTTTGGCCAGCACACCAAAGGCTGCGGCAAACTCATCGCGGCTTTTATTGTCCGGCAAACATTCCTGTGCGGCCAGTATGCCGTCGAAGCCAGTCAGGGTGCGGTCCACGTTCGGGAAGAAGGCCAGACACAGTTTCAACTGCTCTGGCAGCAACTCCTTGAATTTCTCGATGCCTTCGACAATCCCGTCAATCTCTTCTGGGTTATAGGCCAGCGCCGTACGCAGGTTTTCGAATACGCCCAGATAGTCGATGATCAGGCCCATACGCTTGACCACCCCGTCCGCTTCATACAGACGATTGGTGCGGCACATGGCCTGCAGCAAAGTGTGGTCGCGCAGCGGTTTATCCAGGTACATGCAATAGCAAATGGGCGCATCGAAACCGGTCAGCAGCTTGGCGGTCACGATCAGCAGTTGCAGGGGTTGTTTCGGGTCTTTGTAGGCTTCCAGCAGGTTTTTCTGCGCCTGCTCGTCATCATCGAATTTCTGCCAGCGCTCAAAGTCGGTGTGCTTGATCGGTAGATCGAGCTCTTCCTTCCACCTGCTCCAGTCTTTGTTGAGCTTGCCGTTTTCATCCTTCACCGGAGCCTGATCGATGTTCATGACCACCTCCACTGCGTCGAAACCCAGCTTGTCTCCCAGCAGGTAATACATCTGAACGCAGGCATCGCGGTCATAGACCACCACCATGGCCTTCATTTTTTTCGGCTGCACATGGCTGGTGAAGTGTTCGGCAATGTCGGCGCTGATGGCCTCCATGCGTTTCGGTGCCTTGAGCATAACGGCCAGCTTACCGGCGCGTTTGGACAGGGCCGCTTTTTCGTCGTCGTCCAAGTTGTTGTTTTTGACCAGTTGCTCGAACTCTTCGTTGATCGCCTCACGGTCAACCCGCAATTCGGCCAGGCGGGGTTCGAACTTAACCGGGTTAGTGGCACCGTCGCGGATCGACTGTTTGTAGCTGTAGCGGTTCATATAGCGGCCGGGGTCTTCGTTGGCGCCGAACAGCTTGAAAGTGTTGCGTTCGATGCCGGAGATCGGCGTACCGGTCAGGCCGTAGAAGTGAGCATTGGGCAGTGCCCAGCGCATCTTCTCGCCTAAGCCGCCTTCCTGGGTGCGGTGAGCTTCATCCACCAACACGATGATATTGTCGCGATTGTTCAGGCCAGCCAGATTGTGCTCATCGATCTCAACATCTTTGAACTTGAAAATGGTGGTGATGAGGATACCGCGGCTGTCCTGTTCGATATGTTCACCGAGCTTTTTACAGCTCTGCACCTTGATCAGGTTTTTCACATCGGCGCCGCCGAAAGTCTCGCTAATCTGGCTGTCCAGGTCACGACGGTCGACCACGATCAGCACGGTGGGATTTTTCAGGTCGTTGTCGGCACGCAGCATCTTGGCCGCATAGAGCATCAGCAAAGATTTACCTGAACCCTGGAAGTGCCAGATCAGGCCTTTTTCGGGTAACCCTGTTTAACCCGCTCGACAATCAGTTTGGCCGTCTCGAACTGCGGGTAACGCGGCAGCAATTTGATGCGCCTGGGTGGCGTATCTTTACCGGTTTTATGGGTAGAGAACAGCGCGAATGAGGCCAGCAGTTGCAGCAGGGTTTGCGGGTTCAGTAGCCCTTCGGCGCTCGCCAGCACGGAGGCCAGCGTGGCAGGAATTTCCTCGCGCTGATCAGTATGGTACCAGGGGCCCCAATCCTTGACCCGAGCATTGATGGCGCCGTAGGCAAAGGTTTTTCCCTCGCTGGCGAAGCACAGCAGGTTGGGCACGAAGAAGGCCTGCACATGCTGCCAATAGTGCTTCTTACCGCCCATAAAGTCAGCGGCACCGTCTTGCCAACTGACACTGGGTCGAGTGGCGCTTTTCACTTCACCTACCACCAGCGGGATGCCGTTTACATACAGCACGACATCGAAGAACACCTCGCCAGCCGCTACATAGTGCACCTGCTGGGCCACTACGAAGTGGTTGTTGTCGAGGTTGTCGAAGTCGATCAGATTGATCGTGACGTGTTCACCATTCTCGCCAAAGCCCAAGGTTTTTTCCGCCAGCAGCCATGCTTGGAAATTTTCGTTGGCCCTGACCAAGCCACTGTGCGACGCCTCCAACAGCACACCGCGCAGCTTGTGGATCACTTCATCGGCGTAATCCGGCTGTTTTTTGATAGCGGGGTTTAACGAACATAACGCGTCTTTTAGCCACTCATCGACAAAGATATCCTGTGCCTTCTTGGGCAGGCTATCGCCGTGGCAGTAAGTCCACTTTACCCCGTTTAATTTTTTTAGACGGTCGATAATTCCATTTTCGGTGACGGTTTGTTCGTTAAACATCTAAACCTCTACTGTATTAACTAGTTGAGAGACCAAGCTCCTCAACAAATTATTTCTTTTCGAGCTGGCATTAGCGGCAACCGAATCCAACAACGTTATTGCATTTAACAAATCAACAATTTCATCCTGCTCACTTTTCGACGGAACAGGAACAAGCATGTTCTTTAAGTCCGTACCTGTAATGCCTGACGCCGCCACAGTTTGAATTATTCTTTCCATAATCCAGCGCCCGAAGCGGCTGCGAAAAAAGTAACTATAGTAATCTGGATTGACTCTTTCCGAATCAACCCTAACTCTAATTATAGAAGACTCAAAAGTCGAACAAAGTTCTCTACCCTTGTAAATACAGCACACTCCAGCGCCCTCTTTGACCAAGGATCGGCGAGCAAACAGTAAGTCCCCGCTCTTTAAAGAAAAAGAACTGAACTCACTCTCACTCACTTCTACCGAGTTCTCTATACAGTGATCATCGAGAGTTCTACCTCTAAACATTTCCCCCATATGCACCATTTTGTGGCCGCTGCCATAATAACTTTGAGGCTTATATAAGCCGTTTTTTGAGTCAACTGCAAAAACCTCTTTAAAAGGCAATACACTCCATGATTCCGGAGTCATACCCAGCGTACTTTTCTTAAGCGGCTCGTGCCTCAAACCAAACCGAGTAGCGCTATCTACTATTGAGCCACATAGATTCGAAAGACTATTTCCTGCTGATTGCGACGCACTCAGAGCAAGCTCTAAACTTTCTAGCGCTTTTTCTAGCCCATGAACTACCGTTTCATCCAAATCACAAAAACAAAAATCCGCCAAGTCTTTAAATTTTGTTCTTGGCGAAAGACCACCCGCAGAGGTTTTAACCGCCCAAGCCCAAAATGGATCTGACTGAACAACATATGGAAGCAGGCGCCAAAACTTATTACTACGATTAGCCTCGACAACAATTATGTCTCCCGAACAAATTCCGTCAAAACCAGCTATGCCCGCCTTCCTTAAATAAGCTCTCCTACGACCAATCAACAACTGGCCCTTTTTAAACACCCGAGTAAATGTTGGTTTATCATCTACAATTGAACCCCAGCGCTCGACATTTAGGGATCCGGTACTTAGGTGCTCCAATCCAACATAGTGTTCATATCCATCTGCGATTGGATTTTTAGTGCTACTTTTTACCTCTCGACAAATGTCACCAAACTTGACTGCAGGAATTCCACTCATTTCTTCTCCACCCCACAAGCTAAATTTGCGAGGATCGTAAATAATTTATTGGTCTGCTTTTTTAACTGGATTCGGCTGACTTTCCAGGCTTCAATGGCATGTTCGACATCATGCACTTCCTCGTCATCGACGGCCTGCACATAAAGCGGAATCGATAGATTGTGCTGGTTCTCGCGAACCGCCTCTATATCCACCAGCGCGGTAATGGCCGGCTGCTTGGCCGGCGCAAAGTAGGCATCGGTCAGTACAGCCAAATCATCATCCGAGAGTCGGCTGTGGGCGCGCTCGCGGGTGACATATTCGATGCCGTTGATAAACAGAATCTTACCTTTGCGCTCGATGGGTTTGTTGCAGTTGAGCACGACTACGCAGGATTCCATCGGCGAGTTATAGAACAGATTGGGGCCAAGGCCGATCACTGCTTCGATAATATCCGACTCGATTACCTGCTTACGGATGGCCCGCTCTGAATCGCGGAACAGCACGCCGTGAGGCCAGAGCATGGCGGCGCGGCCGGTGTCGGGCTTCAGGCTTTTGATGATATGGGTGTAGAAGCCATAGTCGGCGCAGCCCTGCGGTGGCACGCCATAGAAATTGCGGCCATATGGGTCAGCGGCGAACTTGTCGCGGTTCCATTTTTTGATTGAGTACGGCGGGTTGGCGAAGATCACGTCGAACTGCTTGAGCTGGTCGCCCTCGATAAATTTTGGCTCAGCGAGGGTGTCGCCGCGTAGCACTTCGAACTCTTCGATCTCGTGCAGGAACATGTTCATACGGGCGATGGCGGAGGTGAGTAGGTTCACTTCCTGGCCATAAAGTTTGACGCTGCGCCACTCTTGGTTCTGCGCTGCGAGCCCTTTGCTTGCCGCACGCAGGTCCATCACTGCATTAAGCAGCATGCCGCCGGTGCCACAGGTGGGGTCATAGGCGGTTTCACCGGGTTTTAGACCCATGATGCGAGTCATCAGGTGCACCACGGTGCGGTTGGTGTAGAACTCGGCAGCGGTGTGGCCAGAGTCGTCGGCGAACTTCTTGATCAGGTATTCGTAAGCTTCGCCCAGGTCGTCCTGGGCCACCGACTTGATACCCAGGGGGATCTTGCTGAAGTGCTGAATCAGGTCGGCCAGCAGGTGGTCAGGCAAGCGCTCCTTGTTGGTCCACTGGGCATCGCCGAATACGCCGTGCAGGCGTTCGTTGTGGGTCTCGATTAGGCGCAGGGCATTCTGGATGGCTTCGCCGATGTTCTTGCTCGTGTGGCGCACCTTTTCCCAGCGCGCCTCCTGGGGAATATGGAAGCGGTGAAACATGGGCATGTCGGCATAGTCTACATCGCCCTCGCTGACTTCCATGGCCTCGACATACTCTTCCAAGTAAACGTCGGACAAGCGTTTATAGAATAGTAGCGGGAAGATGTACTGTTTGTAGTCGGAAGCGTCGATCTGCCCACGCAGAAACTCGGCCGCTCCCCAAAGAAGGTCTTCGAGTTTCTTTTTGCCGAGCTGGGAGGCTTGATTTTTCTGGTACTCAATCATTCTTACAAGTCTTGTTTGATAGCTGATGAGCAAGCTGGCTTAGGTCGGCGAGGCGTTTGTCTGCGCCGACGACAACTTCATGTTGGCGCTGCTGATGAAACTGCTCGTACTGTGACTCGGCGTACCGCTTGGACATTTCTCGGGAGATCTCGCCGACATTGTCGAGAATGTCACGGTCGTTCATAGCTCAAACCCTTCCTTGATCAGCAGCTCTTCTAGCTCCTGCTCGGCCTGCTCCAGTACGGCCAGTTTCTGCTGGAAGTCTTTCAGCGCCTCTTCGACGGTGATGGTCTCTTCTTCCAGTGGCTTTTGTACATAGCGGGCAATGTTCAGATTGAAGTCGTTTTCTTCGATTTCACCCAGTGAAACCCAGCGCGCTACGCCTTCCAATGCTGTGGCAGAAGGGCCTTGCTGGTACTGCTCCAGATAGATCCGGTAGATCTGATCCGCCTGGACATTGCTAAGGGTGTTCTGCGCACGCCCTTTGGTGAAGATCTCCTCGGCATTGATGATCAATACATGGTCACGATGCACATCAGGGCGCTGCTTGCGCAGCAACAGGATGCAAGCCGGGATAGCTGTGCCGTAAAACAGGTTGGGGGCTACGCCAATTATGGCTTCGATGCGGTTCTCTTGTAGCAGGCTGGTGCGGATACTGCCCTCTGCCGAACCACGGAACAGCACGCCATGGGGAGCACCACCGCCATGCGTCCATCGGCGTTGAGGGAGGTGAACATATGCTGCACCCAAGCGAAGTCACCGTTGGTTTTCGGGGCCAGGCCGTATGTGTTGCGGCTATAGGCGTCCTCCGCCCACTGTTCATATCCCCACTCGCTGAGGCTGAACGGTGGATTAGCGATGACGCAATCAAAGGTTTCGAGACGGTCATAGGTCAGAAATTTGGGCTCACGCAGGGTATCGCCACGAACAATCTCAAAGTCTTCCTGACCATGGAGAAACAGGTTCATGCGGGCAATGGCTTCAGTGGTCAGATTCTTTTCCTGACCTTTTAGCTTCAGCAGCCGGGGATCACCCGCGTTTTCTCGAACGTGATGAATGGTCTCCAACAACATGCCGCCCGTGCCGCAAGCCGGGTCATAAATGCTCTCACCCGCTTTGGGGTCAAGAATGTTGACCATTAGCCGCACAATGGTACGCGGGGTGTAGAACTCGCCGGCTTTCTTATTAGCTTTGTCGGCAAAGCGCTTGATCAGGTATTCGTAGGCGCGCCCCATATCGTCGTTACGAACGCTGGCAACCCCTAGGTCGACTTCGTTGAAGTGGTTGAGCAGCGTAGCTAGCAGCTCATCTGATAGGCGCTCTTTGTTGGTCCAGCTGGCGTCGCCGAAGATCCCATGCAACTGGGGGTTAGCTTGCTCTACGCCTAAAAAAGCATCCTTGAGTGCCTTGCCGATATCGCGGGGCCTGTCGAACACGTCATCCCAATGGCTGCCAACGGGAACCTGAATACGATGGAAAATCTTCTGGCGCGCCAGGTCCTCGCTTCCAACCTTGGCCAGCACCTCTTCAAACTCTTCGTCATATACATCGCAGATCCGCTTGAAGAACAGGATTGGGAATATGTAAGTTTTGTAGTCAGAGGCGTCAATGGGACCGGTGATGATGTGCGCGGCGTGCCATAGGTGGGCTTCAAGGTCTTTTAAATTAATCAGGGTCATTTTCACTCGAATAAATCTTGAGCAGCTGTTCGGGTAGCCTGCTCCTTTGGCTGGCTAGAGATGGGCAAGTGTACTGGATCTCATTGGAAAGGAGGCCCCGCGAGTGGAAGGTACGGCGGCCTAAACGCTGTGACGGTGGAAACGCTTCAGGTCAATCAAGACTATTGACAGAGATATCGCTGGACAAGCCGCCTGAAATAGAGCCCTTAGTGCCCTTTGACTGAGGGATGGCAGCGCCTTCGCCCATCACCGTACGCCGAGAACCACCAGGAGATGCGAGACTCATCCCTGTGAGAAACGGCCATGCACACCACGCTGCCACCTTTTGATGGCGACGAGACAGACGCACGACGAGATCTGGAAAAGTGTTTATTAAGTCAATAGGTTGCTAAATTTCATCTAGTTCAAGCATGAGATTATAGGCAAGAGACTTCTCTGACCCACACAACCATGCGGAAACCCGTGGTATTCCAAAAGGTATTCCACACAAATCAAAAAAATAAAATTATTCTAGATAATCAAGAAGTTAACTATCCTGTTCAACTTACCCCGGCCCACCAAATCCAAAAAGAAGACGTCCTCGGACGTCTTTTTTGTGCCTGGATTTTGATGTGTTGGACACCGCGCCGGCGCAAGCCAAGCCGTCATAATCCCTTTCTAAAGTGCACCAACGAATCCACATATCGTTGAGCTTTTGCCTGATTGTCCACCAGCACATTGTTCAAAACAGAATCCGCCTGACTGCGGGTGATGACGACCCACCGTCCTCGTTTGGAGTAGAGCTTCACGTCGCCAATTGAGTTGAAATAAATTCGCGTGACTAGCGATTTCGAATGGGTTCTCGACGTGCCCGCAGCGAAAGCGCCGTTGCCTAACGGCATCGCACTCGCGAATCCATTGGTCTCGGAAACTACGCCGTTGCCGTAAGCGATGTATTCCGAGGTAATGATGACCTGCTCGGGTCTGGTCTTTTGGGGCTGCTCCATGAGCACCTGCTCAATCACAGACTTTGCCTGCTCGTCGTTGATCGGGGCTGCGGCATACTCCACCACTTTCGAAGCGCAGCCTCCCAACAGCAGGGCAATGAGGACACAAAGCGTCTTACGCACGATGACTCCTTGTAAATATCGACTTCGAATTGGTGTTACACGGTTACTCGATCTTGGCACGCAGGTCAGGCGCCAACCCAGCATTCGTTTCGGTGCGGATCGAGAAATCAGATCGCCACTCCGATCGGAACAGCGCTTGTACTCATCTTGTTCACTTCCGGCCGGTAAGGTGCGCGAGATGGGCAGGAAGACACTCAAAACACGTGGGTCAGCATTAAGGAAGTGATGGCGCTCACACCGGCCCCTTCCCGGCTAAAGCCGGTCCCACTGAGAGCGGTGACCTATCGCGAATGCTCGTTACCCTAAAAACACCGCACTGCCGTAGAACACCGCCAAATCCACAAAAAAAGCCCCGCTCGAATCAGCAGGGCTTTTAGGTTCAGCGCGAGTTGATCAGACCCCGCCCTTCCCCGGCAACGGCTCATCATTCCCACGGCGAGTGGTTGGCTCTTCGGTCACCGGGTCATTCTCGGTACGCGCGGGCTCAGTAGGGTCAACCTGCGGATCGGAGACATCGGGCGATTCTTCATTAAACCCAAGATCCTTATCCGGATCCGTCTGCGCGCTGGTCCCTGTAAGCGAAGTGTCATTAGCCATGAATTCGATCTCCTCGTTTACGTGCGAGTTGTCCGCACCATGACCATCAGAAGCCCGCGAGCGCTCCAAGTGCCGCGGATTAGACGGGCGGTTTCGTCAACGGCGCCTCACGTCGAACGCGGATCTCACTGCTCCCTCTTTCTTTTGCTGATGCCAGAAGCCACAGAGGTAGCGAGCCTGCGACAAATGAACGCCCCTCTCAACCCGGACCTGCGTTGTGACAACGTTTACAACGGCGTAGAATCCGCAACATCTCGTCGCATCTCCCCATACTCATAATATTCAGCTGACCGCATGCACCGCCCAGGCCTACGCCTCGAGCGGTCTTCCTGCTTGTCGGCGTTTTTGTTGGGGACGCGGCCAACCGAATTCTTCAGGAGGGCATTCGTTTTAATGAATACCACTAACGCACACACCGGAAGTTGGCTGAGCGTCATCGCGCTGGCCCTGGCAGCCTTCATCTTCAACACCACCGAATTCGTGCCGGTGGGTTTGTTGAGCGCCATCGGCCACAGCTTCGACATGACCACCGCACAGGTCGGCCTGATGCTGACGGTGTACGCGTGGATCGTCTCGCTGACCTCGCTGCCGATGATGCTGCTGACCCGCAACATCGAGCGACGCAAGTTGCTGTTGTTTGTGTTTCTGACGTTCATCGCCGCTCATGTGATGTCGAGCCTGTCATCGAGCTTCGGCATGCTGCTGGTCAGTCGCGTCGGTATTGCGGTGGCCCACGCGGTGTTCTGGTCGGTCACGGCATCGCTGGCGGTACGCGTCGCACCGGAAGGCAAGCAGGTTCAAGCCCTCGGCCTGCTGGCCACCGGTACCGCGCTGGCGATGGTGCTTGGCATTCCGCTGGGGCGCGTGCTGGGTGAAGCGCTGGGCTGGCGCGCAACATTCCTGGCGATTGCCATTGCCTCAGGCCTGACCGTGCTGGTGCTGATGAAGTCGTTGCCGCTGCTGCCAAGCCAGAACTCGGGCTCGCTGCAAAGCCTGCCGATGCTGTTCAAGCGCCCGGCATTGATGTCGCTCTATCTGTTGACGGCTCTGGTGGTTACCGCGCAGTTCACGGCCTACAGCTACATCGAACCGTTCGCACAGCTCGTGGCGAAGATGACCGGCGACATGACCACCGTCATCCTCTTGCTGTTCGGCGGCGCCGGCATCGTCGGTTCGGTGATCTTCAGCCGCTACAACAACCGTTACCCGCGCGGCCTGCTAATCACCGCGATCGGCGCGCTGGCGGCCTGTCTGATTCTGTTGCTCCCGCTGTCCGGCAACTCATCGTCGATGGGTGTGCTGAGCGTGGTCTGGGGCATGGCGATCATGTGCTTCGGTCTGGTGATGCAGTCCAAGGTGCTGGCGATGGCGCCGGACGCTACGGACGTGGCAATGGCGCTGCATTCAGGCATCTACAACATCGGCATCGGCGGCGGCGCGCTGCTCGGCAGTGTGGTGATCAGCCAGCTCGGCGTGGCCAATATCGGTCTGGTCGGCGGGATGGTAGCGATCAGCGGCTTGCTGCTGGCGTGCCTGGCGACCCATCGCTATGGCGAAACCATTCGGGCATAAAGGCGAAACGCCGAACGCAGTCTGGAAGGCGGGAGCGACCGTAATGTCGCTCAAGCCTCCTCGCAGACAGTTGCGTATCCGCTAGACAGCCAGCGTCTGAAAGGCCGTATTCGTGGGCAAACTCACTCCTCCATGAACTGCGTTCGCCGCGCCACAGCGACCGATCCATCATTCCCATCGATAACCAACATTCCCGCGAATGCCTTCCGCTCAAAACTGATGGGCGTACCATCGCCCTCACACCCAAACACGACCGAGGGCAGGAAAATGATCGTTCATCTCCTTACTTGCTTGACGCTCGCAGCGCTCACCAGCTACGTCGTCGCCCTCAAACTCTTCGATCTGGGATCGGTCTTGATGACCGCGGACGAAGCGGACAGTCGTGTTGTGGCACCGGCCAACTAAGGCCAAGTAGCTGACACTTATCAGCACCTTTCACGCTTTAAACTTGCTGTTAAATGCGGAGCAATCGACATGACCCGAGACGTCACTTTGCACGTTAGCTTTCCCACATTCGGAAAGAACTATTACTCACAACATGTCATCGCCCGCAAAAATAGCCATGGTCTCGTTGAGGACAATCGCTTCGGCGGCTTCATGATGCCGTCGGCGGAAAACCACTTCAGCAATGAGGTGGTGGGTTTCAATGATCAGTTCCGGTTCTTGACTGACGTATTGGCCATGCACTTGCTGGAAGTTGAAGAGGCCCGACCTGCACGCCGAGCTCGACAGTCAGCTCAGTCGCGCAGCGCGTAACGCAGCATTGAACAACGCCATCCATGCAGCCAGGTAACCCCGACCTTGGCGACATGGGTGGCTTTTCTTTTTGCCGCATTTGCCCCGCGTCTCCGGCGTCGTGAATCTGGCTCTGTTCACGTTTGCCTTCGTTGGCCAATGCATTGAGAATCCCAAGCACTTTTCCCCCTTATAAAATTTGCTGATCGTGAAAAACCTCTTACGCAGTTTCATCCCCCATTCGTCTAACACTCATCCTGCCGAGTGGTGGCGCGCCGCAATTGGCGCGTGCCTGGGCATCTTCGTCAGCGCTGTGTTCTGCCGCGAGTTGTACGGCATAGATATCACGCTGCACCTGCTGGGTCCGGTGGGCGCATCGGCGGTGCTGCTGTTTGCGGTGTCGACCGGCGCGCTCGCTCAACCGTGGTCAATTCTCGGCAGTTACCTGATCGCCGCACTGGTAGCGCTGTTGTCGATCAGGCTGCTTGGCAACACCATTAACGCCGCCA
Source organism: Pseudomonas sp. 15A4 (assembly GCF_016925575.1). Taxonomy (NCBI): domain Bacteria; kingdom Pseudomonadati; phylum Pseudomonadota; class Gammaproteobacteria; order Pseudomonadales; family Pseudomonadaceae; genus Pseudomonas; species Pseudomonas sp. 15A4. Next base: position 151,990 of record NZ_CP068986.1, read on the forward strand.
GCCTGGCGGTCTGCTCGTCCATCCTGCTGATGTGCGTGTTCCGCTGCCTGCACCCGCCCGCTGCCGCGGTGGCGATCTGCATCGTCACGTCGAACAACGAGCTGTCGCCCATGGGCCTGCACGTGCTTGGCCCGGTGATGCTCAACGCGGTATGCCTGCTGGCCGGCGCGCTCATCTACAACAATCTGACCAGGGTGCGTTACCCCAAGGCGCAGGCCAGGGAGCTGCCGGTGCCCGAGCAAGTGCCGCTCAACAGCGACGGTTTCAATGCTGAAGATCTGGACAAAGCGCTAGAAGAAATGGGCGAGTTCGTCGATGTCTCTCGCGAGGACCTCGAGGAGATTCTGCACAAGACCGAAGAACACGCGCTGCGGCGCAACCGTTCCGATATCGACGCCGCTCGGATTGTGTCGCGCAGCACGCAAAGCCTGTCTCTTGAGCACTCGATGGCTGACGCAATGAAAATGCTGGCCAGGAATGACAGCAAATACCTGCCGGTGCTGGACGAGGACAAGAAAGTGGTGGGCATCATCACGCTGGTCAAGTGACAGCTCGCGCCAAGCACCCACTGGCGGAAATCCGGAATCTGAGGTCTGATGCGCAAAGCTCGTACAGATAACGAGCCACATCCCTACTTCTGCGGAAACCCACATGAAACACGCCCTGCTCGCCGGCTTGCTCCTGACTGCATGTGCCCTGCCCTTCGTGGCAAATGCCAACGACGACAACAATCAGTGCCAGATGAACCTGAGCAAGGTTCGTGACGCAAAAATCGCCAATCCCAACCTCAGTGACGCGGTCAAAAGCGATATCGACACGACCGTGCACCGCGCCGAAGCGGCCTTGGCGCGGCACAACGATGACGGCGGGCGTGAGTGCGTGGCGCTGACGCAGCAGGCGCTGCAAAAGGCCCAGAGTAACTGAGCCGGAGGTGCGCCACCCGGCTCACCTCCCTCAGCACTGTAGCTATTTCAGCACCAGCATCCGATAAATCCCCGCTTCGTTTTCAATCCCGTGGGTGTCGTGAGTGAAGCCGGGGAACGACCGATCGAAGCTTTCCAGCGCCCGAAGATAGGCCAGCAACGGCCCGTCCGCAGGCCCTGCGTTTTCCCCTGGCATCAACAGCGGAATGCCCGGCGGATACGGCACGATACCCGTCGTGGCAATGCGCCCCGCGGCCTCTTCCAGGGTGACCTGCTCCACTTCGTTTTTGACCAACTTCTCGTACGCCTCCACCGGGCTGAACTCTGCCTTGGGCAATGTGCCGAACGCCTTGGACATGGCCGCCGTGGTCTTGGTCTCTTTCATCGCGGCGAAGATATCTTCCGCCAGATCCTTCAACCCCATCCCGGCATAGCGCTGCTGATTCGCGCTGAGCAAATCGGGCAGGCAAAGCTCCAGCTCAAGGTTGGTGTCGTAGTCGCGTTTGAAGTCCAGCAACGCGTTGACCAACGTTCCCCACTTGCCCTTGGTGATGCCGATGGAAAACAGGAAAAGGATGGTGAAGTCCGTGGTTTTCTCGACGATGATTCCCTGATGCCCCAGATAAGCACTGAGCACACAGGCCGGAATGCCGAATTCCAGGAGGTTGCCGTCGTCGCCCATGCCCGGGCTGAGGATGGACACCTTGATCGGGTCGAGCATGCAGTAGCCGTCTTCGATGTCGCCGAAGCCGTGCCACACCTCGTTGGGGTGCAAGACCCAGCAATTCGGATCGGTCTTGAGCCGGACGGGATCGACCTCGTGAAACGGAATCGCCGTCGCCCCGACCTGCACTGAAGGCGGCTGCCAGCAGGAGAAAACCAGTCGTCGCGGCTCTGCATGTCAGTCTGCATGCGGGAGATAACCTGCCGGAACGCCACCGCTTCTTCGATAGATTCGTTGGTCAGAATCTGGCCACTGGGCGCTTCCATCATTGCCGAGCTGACATCGCACGACGCCATGATCGCGTAATTGGGCGAGGTCGACGCGTGCATCATGTAGGACTCGTTGAACCGCCCGTGGGGAATCGGGTTGCGGCCGTTACGGACATGAATCATCGAGGCCTGGGACAACGCCGCAAGCAACTTGTGGGTCGATTGCGTGGCGAACACGGTGGGCTTGGACGGATCGTGATCGTCCGGGCTGCCGTGCATGGCGAAGCGGTCTTTGTACAGCGGATTGAACCGCGCATAGCCGTACCAGGCTTCGTCAAAATGCAGCCGGTCAACGCTCTGCCCCAGCAGCTCTTCGACGCGGGTGACGTTATAGGTCAGGCCGTCGTACGTGGAGTTGGTGACGATGGCATGCACGGGCGTCGGGTCGATGTGGCTTTTGACCAGCGGGTTGCTGGCGATGGCCGCTTTGACCGCCTCGGCGCTCAGGGTCTGCGGCAGGATCGGGCCGATGATGCCGAAGCGGTTGCGGGTGGGCACCAGGTAGGTCGGGATCGCGCCGGACAGCGTCATCGCGTGCTCGGCGGACTTGTGACAGTTGCGGTCGCACAGGGCGATCTGGTCCCTAGTCACGCTGGCCATCAGGATCACCCGGTTGGACATCGATGAACCATTGGTCACGTAATACGTGCGGTGGGCGCCAAACACCTTCGCCGCATAGCGTTCGCCCTGGCCGATCGGGCCGCTGTGGTCGAGCAACGAGCCCAGTTCACCGACCGAAATCGACAGGTCGGAGCGCAGCAGGTTCTCGCCAAAAAACTCGTAAAACGCGCGGCCTGCGGTGCTTTTCAGAAACGCCGTGCCGCCGGCATGGCCCGGGGTGTGCCATGAATATTCGTAGCTGCGGGCAAACTTCAGCAGCGCGCCGAACATCGGTGGCAACACCGCCTGACGGTAGCGTTCAATGGCCGCCATGATGCGTCCGCTGAGGAAACGGCTGGTGTCTTCCGGCAACCAGATGAAGTCATCGGCGTGCTGCATGACGATCAGCGGCACACTCGACGCCGTGCTGCGATCGCTGATCAGAAACACCGGCACGCGGGTGTTGCGCTCACGCAAGGTGGTGAGCAGATCGATGCATTCCTTGTGGTCGTCACTGCTGTCCATTTCCCAACTGAGCAACACACACTGGATCGCCGGATCAGAGCTGAGAATCGACTTCGCATCGCTCAGGCTTTCGGAGGTCAGCACGCTGATGGCGCGGTCTTCGACGTCGCTGATCAACTGGATCAGCGCCCGGCCGAACACGCTGCGTTTGTCGGGCTGGCTGCTGACCAGCAGCGCCAGCATGCCGAGCAAGTGTCTGTTGTCGCTCATGGTCGAGTCTCCAGGGTGGCCAGGTTCAGGTTATTGACGGGGATCGGCTCGCCGACGATGTGCTGCGCCGCGACGGTCTGGGTCGGCACGCTGTTGTTCAGCGCTTCAAGTTTGATCAGGCGAGTGTTGACGAAGCCGAACAGCGTGTAGCCGACGATGGTTGCTACCCCGCCGAGCATCAACGCTTCAGCGCCGGAGCTGTACAGCGCCAGATAGCTGTACGCGGTCGCGATGCCGGCCACGATGTTGGTGATGAGCGCCTTTTGCGGTGGCACGTTGGAGACCTTTTGCAGCGTCATTAACGTCGCCATCGACAGGATGTACGGCACCAGGTTGGTAACCACCGCGAGATTCACCAGTGTGTCGAACTGCTTGGCCAGGTCGGGGCTGATGGTCAACAGCGCCAGTGCGGTCTGGATCGCCAGTAGAATCAGCATGCTGATGATGGGCACCCCGTGCTTGTTGGCCTTGGCGAAGATCGGCAGGAAGTAACCGGTGTCTGCGGAGCTTTTGAATACCTGAGCCACCGTGAACTGCCAGCCCAACAGCGAGCCGACGCAGGCGAGGACCATGAGACCCATGATGATGTCGCCGATCATGGGGTTGAACATCTTGGCGAACACCAGCCCGAAGGGTGCGGTGGAAGAAACCAGTTCTGCGTTATCGACGATGCCGGCAATGACGTTGGTCGACACGATATAAATCACTGCTGCGCCGAGGGTCCCGCCGAGCACTGCGATGGGCACGTTCTTCTCGGGGTTCTCCACCGCATCGCCGTTGGCGCACGCCGACTCCAGGCCGAGAAACGCCCACAGCGTGATCGCCACCGAAGCGCCCGCGGCTTCGTACCAGGTTTTGTCATGGGGATTCCATCCTGCAGCGTAAGTGCTGCTGTCGAACCAGAACCAGCCGATTGTCGACACCAGCACCACAGGGGCAATAACGCCCCACACGGTCACTGCACCAATCTTGCCGGTAATACTCGCGCCGCCGAAGTTGGCGAACGTGGTAATCCACAACAGAGCAATGGTCGCCAGGCCCACTTCAAGCGAACCCAACTTGATATCGAACAGCGTCTGGATATATCCCACCGCAGTAATGCTGATCGCCACGTTGGCGATCAACAACGACAAACCGTAGGTGTAGTTAGTGATGTAGTTGCCCGATTTACCGAAGGTATATTCAGCGTAACCGCCCATGCCACCGGTCTTGCGACTGAGCATGCCGCATCGCGCAAAGGCGTAGGCCAGAGCCAGTGAGCCGGTGGCGGTGATCAACCACGAAAGGATGGAGATACCGCCAACCTCGGCCAGTTTGGTAGGCAGCAAGACGATGCCGGACCCCAGCATGTTGACCGCAGTCAACATCGTGAGCTGGCCGACGCTCATTTTCTTAGCGACTGACATTCCTTTGCCCTATTTGAAGGAAGTGAGAGGGTTTAGCTATAGCAAAGGATTCTTGTTAATCAAGAAACAGCCGATCGCTAGTTGCTGGCGACAAGCCACCCTTGCTCGGGCTAGTTATGTTTTTGAAGGATTAATAAGATTGAAAAGAACTGTGAGTTCAGAGAGATGGCGGCGTATGCCGAAGGCAAAAGAGGATAGCGTCAAGAACCGGCGGGGTATTGATCTATGTCAATCAACGGCCAGGTCGCGGAGCGGCAACACCTCGTACTCCGGAAGGGGCAAGGGGTCAAGCGAACAAGGGCATGCAGGAGCCGGGTTGCCGGCTCCCGACGATCAAACGAATAACGTGATCAGCGCAAAGCCGACGTACCAAACGATGGCCGAGCGGATGAGCAATTCCCACAATACGTCCAGACTGTTGACGCCCTCGACGCCCACCACGGGCGCCGGAACCTCGCCAGCGACGCAGCCGACTTTGCTGATCAGCCGCGAGGCACTGATGTTCCAGTTCAGCAATTCGCTGAGCATAACGCGGCTAACCGCAACGAAGTTTCCGACCAGTGCGAAGCTGGCCGCCAGCAAACGCACGGGCACCCAATCAAAGGCATGCCTTGCCTGGGTCGCGCGATCAACCAGCGCTGGTGTCTTGCCGTGCTCCGAGGCAAGCGCCAGCAGGCGGTACGCCAACGCGGCAACCGGGCCGAGCACGAAATACCAGAAAATCACCGCGAAAAAGCCCTGATAGATCTGCCACAGCAAATACGTTTGAGCGCCGCCCAAGAGCTGTTCTTCATTCTCGGCCTGAACGCCCAGATCACGTTCGGCAACCAGCACTGCCGCTTCCTGATCGCCGCGACGGCAAGCGTCTCGAAACGAGCCAAGGGTGGCTTTGACGTCGCCACGGCCCAGGCTATAAATCAGCACCAGCAAATGGATCGGCAGCGCCAGCCAGCCATAGGCCACTGAGCCGACAATGACCAGTATCAGGGCCAGGACCACCAAAGGCAGCACAACCGTCACCATCAGAATCCACCACGGCCGTTTGGCCGAGCGCGGGTTGGATTCCAGCCGACTCAATTGATTGAGCCATGGCCCATCGTGCTGGATACGTCTGCGCAGGGCCGAGAACTTCTCGATCCAGACCGCCAGCAGCAAAACCAGAAAACTCATCAGCTGTTCCTCATTTTCAAACGTCCAGGGCGGCACGAAACCGCGCCCAGTCAAAACACGGACCCGGATCGGTCTTGCGCCCCGGCGCGATATCGCTGTGACCGCATATGCGTTGCGTCGTGATCGTCGGCCACGCCGCTTGCAGCTGGCGGGTCAAGTCGACCAACGCCTCATATTGCGCGTCGGTGAAAGGTTGAGCATCAGTGCCTTCCAGCTCGACGCCAATGGAAAAATCATTGCACGTCTCGCGACCCTCAAAGACTGACACACCTGCATGCCAGGCACGATCCAGACACGACACGAATTGCGTCACCTCCCCGTCGCGCTCAATCAGAAAGTGCGCAGACACCCGCAGCTCGGCGATGCCTTCAAAATAGGGGTGTTCTGTGACGTCCAGCCGGTTCTGGAAAAACGCCTGGACCTTGCCGGTCTTGAACTGCGCGGGTGGCAGACTGATGTTGTGGATCACCAGCAACGAGATTTCGTTTTCCGGCCGGGCATTGAAATTGGGTGAAGGGCATTGCTGCGCGCCGTGGCACCAGCCGGTGGCAGGGTCCAGATGCATGGGAAGTCCTTAGGGCGTAAAACGACAGCGCGCAGTATGCCCGCGACAGGAAAGGATGTGGATGGCGAATCTACGCAGAAGGCGCACAGATTCGCAGTCGGAAGTCGTAGGACCGATCGGGGCTTAGCCCTTGAGCTTGCGCAGATTGCCCAGTACCGACTCCAGTGCGCGGTCGAACAGCAGAGCGTCGTCGAGAACACGAATCGTGCCGCGACGGAATTCCACCGCAAGGCCCATCCGGGTTTTCTCAAGCACCTTCATGCCAGTGCGATTGACGAACACGTAGCGCCCGCTCGGCTCAACGATCGCCGCCAGCTTGCAGCGCAGCTTGTGGGATTCGTCCTCGTGGATCTCGACCCAACTGCCAAGACGAAGCTTTTCGACCTGCATCAAGCCTTCGTCATCGGCAGGAAGCTGCATCGACGGTTCGTTCTGGATTTGCTCGCCGGGCCCAACGAGCACGATCTCCTCGACCACCGCCATCATCGTCGGGCCGTCAGCAGCCTGGGGCTGATCGCCTTCCGCGTCGCCTTTTGGCGTCCGCGGCACATGGCTGAACGCCTGGACGTGAAGCACTTCGAGCTGGCTGAAGAATTCACTGGTGGCAAACGGATCAAAAGCCGCACTGCTCAGGCCGTCGCGCAGGGATTTCAGCAGCCCAGGTACCACTTCAAGCAAACGCTGTCGGGCATCCGGCTCGTCATGGGGCTCGACGCTCCAGATCAAATCGTCCATTGCCTGAAGGCCTGACGCCCATTCAGCCGACTGATCGCCGTGCTTCAGGCATGTGAGTAACAACACCTTGCTCCACGCCTCCTGCAACAGGCGAACAACCACCTGCGGCAGCGTCTTGCCAAGCAGGCGATCGTTGAGCGCCTGCTGCACACGCTGACGTGCCAACTCTGCCAACGCGCGGCCTTGTTCAGCGTCACGGGTACGCTGCTCGAGCAGCTCACTGCGGCGGCGCTCATCGCTGGTGAACGCCAGAAAATCCACCAGTAATTCCGTGAAGATCGCCGGATCATCGACGAAATCGTGGAGCAGACGCTGGACGATCTGATCGATGCGGGCATAAAGCGAGTCGCGCTGGGTGTCGTCGCGACCGCCCCAGCCAAGCGCCGCTGACGCGATTTCGTTCAGCAGCCGGCGCGCAGGGTGGCTGCCGCGGCTGAAGAAACTCTTGTCGATGACCGCGACCTTGAGCATCGGAATCTGCAAACGGCCGATCAGCGCGCGCAGCGAACTTGGCAGATTGCGGTCGTCGAGGATAAATTCGAAGAGCATCGAGATGAGGTTGATAACGTCCTCATCCATCGTGCCGACGACGCGAAACTTGCCGCTTCTCGCGCTCACCCGGCTGATCAACTGCTCAAGCTGGGCGCGGAGGTCGAAGTCGTCGCTGTCTTCGACTTTCGGGACGTACTGCTGCAAGTGGGACAGCAGACGCAGCAAGTCCTGGCTTGAAATCGGACGCGCCTCAGTCACCGAATCGGGGCGCGGCGTCAGATTTCCACGCACATGCACCAGCAACTCCTGCAGCGCTGAAAACACGTCTTGCACGCTTTTATCGAGGCTTTCCGTCGCCTGAAGAATCGCGGCGTTGTCGGCGCGCACGGCTTCGCTCGAAGGCGGCACGCTGGCGATACGATCGGTGGAGCGGCGGGACGGCAATGCCTTAAGTTCCGGCAATACACCTGCGGAAATCAGCAACTGGTTGGCTTCCTCATAAAGCTGATCAGCGTTGCTCAAGGCGTATTTCTCAAACAGCTTGAGAATGATCAGCTTTACCTTGATTTCAACGCCGAGACTGCGCCCGGCCTGCAGGAAATAGTCGCACAGGAGCGTCGGCCCCAACGGATTGGTCTCGTCGGTCAACGGCTGGGGGATGAGTACGTTCAAACGCGTGGTCAGCTGACCCAGGGCGATACCATCGCGACTCATGACCTTGACCACCATGGCATCAACCGCCACGGTGCGTTCGAGATCATCGTTATGGACCAACGCAAGCTTGTCGTAAGAGACAGGCTCGGGAATCGGGGGCTCAGAAACTTCGTACTGACCCAGGCGCAGAAACGCTTCAAAGAATTTGTCGAGGAAATTGCGCTCGATGCTTTTACGCTTAAGGCGCAAGTCGCGCATGGCTTCGAAAAAATGTTCTGCTCAGTGTTGTTGTGAGCACGGTCGGCCATTTCGAAAAGCGTGTCGTCAGCATTATCGAAAAGCGTCTGCAGGCTTTCCTTGAGCTGCTGCGCCGCCCGGTCACGAACCTGAAGCAAAACGACGGGCAGCCGAGCAACAGGCGAGGATCCCGAATGATCCGCACCTGCCTTCAAGGGCACCACTTTGTTACCGTCGTTCTGCATCAAGGACTCCTTCACACCGTCGACACAACTGCTCAGACAACAGTTACACCCCGCAGCGAATGAAGACTCGACTCCATTCGAACGGATCTCAAAATTTTATCCCTGGGGATGTTGCAGGCTGACGTCAGCACCATGACGTCAAAAACAAGGCGAAAGTATCGAGTAAAACCGGGTCGCTCGCCAGCGAACTCTTCGCCTTTATTGGAATGATAGAAGGCGGCGAAGGGACATGTGCAGGGATAGACCATGGAAATCGCAATCTGTCGCATAACCGAGGAAAAAACCGACAAAGTGCATCTAATGCATCCGACTGGACACTTGGCGTACGTAGGTTGGTACACCCGTCTGCCATATACTCGGCGCACTTAGTCCGTGGAGCTCGTTATGCCAAACCTACGTCTTGATGCCCTCGCTGCTGAAATCGAAGCCAACGTGCGTCGTGCGTTGCTGGAGGATGTGGGCAGTGGCGACATCACCGCGCAGTTGATTCCGGCGGAGCGACTGGCGAAGGCCACGGTGATCTCCCGCGACGCAGCGGTGATTGCCGGTACAGCATGGGTCGATGGGGTTTTCCGTCAGCTTGACCCGCGAGTGGCCGTGCATTGGCAGGTCGTTGACGGTGATCGCGTGCAGCCCAATCAGGCGCTGTTCCATCTTGAAGGCCCCGCCCGCTCCTTGCTGACGGGCGAACGCAGCGCGCTCAACTTCCTGCAGCTGCTGTCAGGCGTCGCCACCCGCGCGCAGTATTATGCCGACAGGGTCGCGGACACTCAGGTCAAACTGCTCGACACCCGCAAAACCCTTCCGGGCCTGAGAATGGCGCAGAAATACGCGGTCACCTGCGGCGGCTGCCACAACCACCGCATCGGCTTGTTCGACGCCTTCCTGATCAAAGAAAACCACATCGCTGCGTGTGGCGGCATCGCCGAAGCCATCACCGCCGCGCACAAAATCGCGCCGGGCAAGCCTGTGGAAATCGAAGTGGAAAGCCTCGACGAACTCAAACAAGCCCTCGATGGCGGCGCCGACATCATCATGCTTGATGAACTGAGCCTGGACGACATGCGCGAAGCCGTGCGCCTCACGGCGGGTCGCGCCAAGCTGGAAGCTAGTGGTGGTGTGACGGACGCGACTTTGCGCACTATTGCTGAGACTGGCGTTGATTACATTTCAATTGGGGCGCTGACCAAGGATGTGAAGGCGGTGGATTTGTCGATGCGCTTGAGTCTCTGAGGTTGTGGCAGCGTCTTAAAGGTTGAACTGCCACGGATGCTCGGGCTCTGCTTGTTATGGGCTTGAGATCCCTGAGATCGAATTGGTAATTAGACGGATGAGGAAATGACGATGGCTGACGAGAAGCAACCTGTCGAACCTGAAGAAGACGTTCCAGCTCACTCCACTGAAGAAGAGAAGGAGCGGTTGAAGGATTTCAATAAGGACGGAATTCCGCCGGGGATTTGTTGATCGCTTTGTGACCCTCAGTGCCCTGTTTCACAGGGCACTGTGCATTTTAAGGTATGACTTCGTCGGCCTTAAATAAATCAACTAAACAAGGTACGGCGCAGCTTCACGCAAAGCGCAGTGCAAAGGCATAGCTCAGTCAGCACAGTCGCAAGGGCCGCGCCATCAACGCCCATGGCCGGAATCAATATGAAGTTCAGTGCGACGTTCACCATAACGGCAATAATTAAGCTCTTCGCAAACCATCGTTCCTGCTGGGTGGCGATGGCATGCTGCTCCATCACATAGTTTGGAAGCGCAAAAATCAGTCCGGCGAACAGCAGGCGAATTACGGTGTTACCCCCATCTGAGTAATCGCCTCCGAACAAGAGGCCTACCACCCAAGGGCCAAGTATCCATCCGCCCACCGCCAAAACCAAACCGACAAACGCCGCTCCGACCACCGAATTTCGGCTGAACCGGCTTCCCTCGGCGCCATCTACCGCCAGTATTCTCATTCTGCGAAATAGCATCAAAGCCACTGGCGTAGCTAGCGCCATCAGGCCGTCTTGAATCCTCGTCGCTACCGCATATTGACCAATAGCAGGCACTTCCCCCAACAAGTGCCGAAGAATAACGATGTCGATGTGATGATAGAGAGTGGAAGCGAGGCCGACCGCGAAGAAACTGACCGAACTGCGATAAGCCCAAACCGGCACCTTCCACTCAATACGGCGCAACGTTGGGAAGTGCTTGAAGTGACACGCGAGTGTCAGGCCGAGGCCAAGCCCCCATGCGAGAAAAATCGACACTGGATCAGCGCCAGCGATGAGCACCGACCCAAGTACAAGCAAGGCACTAACAGTCCTGCCATAAAAAGGAATTGAGCATCTCGCTCAAAATTTCCTGCTCCTTTAAACCAAGAGGACTGCCATTGAGTGAGAGTGATCATGGCGAAGCAGAAGATGCCGGCCATGAGGGCAGGCCCGTCTATCCAGAGGTGCAATGCGCCGGCCAGCAACATGAAAACTGAAGTGGTTACCAGCAGGTGCATCAGCGCAGTACTTGGCAGTTCTGAATAGCGTGTGCTTAGAGCAGTTGATGGCGACGCACGCTCCCGCATCAGAAGAACGTTGAACCCTGCGTCCTGCATCAGTACAAGAACGGTCACCAGCACATAGATGTAGGTGTAATGCCCAAAAGAGCTTGACCCCATACTACGCGCGAACAGGACCGAAAGGCCCAGTGAAACCGCCGCGGAGTAAGCCGTCACGCCCCACTGCATTGCCAGCGGCGCAACCTGCTTGATGAATGCTGCTCTCGGTGCTAGCTCCATTGCGAATACGCCTTCTGGCAGGAACTGTGACGCTGGAGAGTCGGACAGATGAGAGAAATGGAGCTATTTGATAGAGGTAACACGGACCGACCTTCTTTATAACTGCGCAGGAGGGTCGCGAGACCGTAGTGATGCTCAGGTTGTTACTTGTGGAGCTTTAAGCTTCAGCGTGACCGCTGATGAGAGATGGTGCCGAAAATAGGAATCGAACCTACGACCTTCGCGTTACGAGTGCGCTGCTCTACCGACTGAGCTATTTCGGCTTCTGATGGAAAATTAGCAGGCGCCCTTGGTTCCGGCAAGCTAGGGCGGCGATTCTGCAATCACTCCTTGCTGCCAAAACCGTGGCTGCAGGATTCCACCGAAATCACGACCGTATTGATCTTCACGCCTGTCAAGGTCGGGAAAGTCTCGGAACACCGTGTATATGAGCAAGCCTACTGCGAGAATCAGTATGGCGCTCCAACACCAGCGAAATACCACGTTAGCCGACTTCGGAGAGGACCACTCATGGATACCCATCAGCCAACCCACAATAAGCGCCATCCAAAGTTGGGAGTAAGGCATCACTATTACGCCGTCCACCATAGCCTGCGTCAGTGCGCCCAGCAGACTCCCAAAAAGGCAAATTCTTAATATATCGACAGACCCAATCGACGCGCTTCGTTTCCTGATCAACTGCAAAGTGGCAAGCAATCCCCGCGCCACGAGCCCCGTCACTAAAAGTGTTGAGGGGATGCCCCACTCACATGCCCATTGCAAAAAAATTTGGTGAGGATGCGCCGCAACCTGGTTGTGGATGTCCGCGAAGTGCATGGGGCCAAAGCCGAGCAGAGGGCGCGCTTTTATCATTTCCCACGCTTGCTGCCAGATTATTTCACGCGCGGATAATGAGGTGTTTAGCCGGTCGCCTGCAAAATTCGTGACCTCAACATTCATGTAGCCAGGGAGAAAGCTGAAAAAAAATAAAAACAGAGCTAGCCCGGTTACTGCTGCGGTGATTTGCCATCTGAACCAACGTCGACCGCCGGCCCCGCAGCAGCAAAAAATGAATATTGCAGCGCATGCCATTCCTAGCCAAGTACCACGGGATCCGCCCGCGATAGCCATCATCCACCAGGACCCGAGAAGCAGAAATACCCCGAATTTGATGGAAGGCTTTGTCGCGGCTAACAAGAGTGGCAGCGCTAGTAGCGGCAATGTGAAGGTTTGAAATTGCCCGTAAAACCGTCGATTGGAAAACCCCTCAAACAGCAGAGTCGAGTCGAGGGTCCCTATGTCACTAAAAAGCGCTGCTGCGAGGGCAGAAATGAACTGCAAACTCTTCACCGCGCATAAGAACAACACAAATGAAATCAGTATCCGGTCCAGACCCAATCCAAAGCGGGCGCGCTCAAGCGCGAACGCACTGACTATGCAGCAACTGCTTAGTAACACAGCGAGCTCAACCAATGCCCACTGAGGCTGATGAGACCTCCAGATTGATAACAGAGCGAGGCCTAACACGACCGCACCTAGACTTACCGTCGGTTTATCCAAAAACGCACGCGACTTGTGCCTTCCACTTGAGACCAGAGCAAAGCAGCACAACAGTGCCACTATCGCCTGTGCAACACGCTGCCAATCGTTCCCGGATATCGGCGTGAACACGGTAGGAAAAAAATATAGGACCATGAAAAAATAAAAATAAGGCCTAGGTTGCGCTGATCTTTCAGAAAACATGACACCCCACTACCAAGGAAAACACTGCTCATAAAAAAGGCGCCTTTCAGCGCCTCTCTTCGACCATCTAAAATCAAGAGCCAGCCGCTTTGCAAAGGACAGGAGTAGAAGTAAGGCAGCCCCCCAACGGTCCAGGTTGTAGCACCATTAGCAATAACCGGCGTCAGCGAGTAGGTCGCTCCGGTCGGGATGCTGCCGGCTCCGCTAGGAGTTACTGTAATAACGCCGTCTGTAACACCCACGCTTGCAACGTAAGGAGTAGCAACGGTTGCCGGAATATCATTGGTTCCAGCGGTGCAGCCGGTTCGCCCGTTCAGCGAGGAAATGCACATAGCGACGGCCGTTTTATAACCATCAGCCACGGAGGTGACCTCTGTATAACGTGCGCGCATTGTGTAGTTCTGATAGGCCGGCAACGCCACCGCCGCCAAAATACCGATGATCGCTACCACGATCATCAGTTCAATGAGGGTAAAGCCCTTCTGTGATTGCATAACGTACATCTCCGTTCGTCAATTTGGTGTCGCGTCTCATCCACCCACGCATATGCCGTGCCAATTCGTTAACCCTGCTGTAAAACCGTGTCGAATCGAGCCTCGGTAGGGATGTCACGCGTGATCAGCATAAAGTGACAAATTTGGTCACCCCGTTGGTGAGTGTTTGGCAGCAAAGCCTGACTGCGATATAAACCAATGACTGTCTGTGTGTGGTGGTTTTAATGACTGATGTCGTGCTTACGGGTTTGGCCAAACAGCTCGTTGTCGCTGAGCTCCTGGATGAAAAAGCTGCGCAGCAGGCTTATCTTCAGGCTCGCCAGAACAAAGTCTCACTGGTTAGCTACTTGGTGCAGAGCAAGCTGGTCAGAAGCCTGACGCTTGCAGAAGTGGCATCTGATCAGTTCGGGATCCCGTTTATGGATCTCACAAACCTTGATAAGGACAGCCAGCCGCGAGGCCTTGTGAGCGAAAGACTTATTCGCCAACACTCGGCGCTGCCCCTGTGGCGTCGCGGCAATAAGCTGTTTGTGGGTATTTCTGACCCCACTAATCATCAAGCCATCACCGATATCCAGTTCAGCACTGGCCTTACCACTGAAGCTATCTTGGTGGAGGATGACAAGCTCACCGCAGCAATCGAAAAGTTTTTCGACAGCCACGCTGGCATGGGCGATTTAGCTGATGTGGATCTGGGCCTTGAAATCGAAACGGTCGATGAGAGCAAGGAGTCATCCATCGCCGGTCAGGACGCTGATGACGCTCCGGTGGTCCGCTTCGTAAACAAGATGTTGATGGATGCCATCCGATTGGGCTCTTCCGACCTGCATTTCGAACCCTACGAAAAAATCTTTCGCGTGAGACTACGCACGGACGGCATTCTCCATGAGGTGGCAAAGCCACCGATTCACTTAGCCGGCCGAATAGCCGCGCGACTAAAAGTGATGGCAAGCCTGGATATTTCTGAACGTCGCAGGCCTCAGGACGGCAGGATAAAGCTGCGCATTTCCAAAAATCGCGCCATCGATTTTCGTGTCAACACGCTGCCTACGCTCTGGGGCGAGAAAATCGTTATGCGATTGCTTGACCCAACGAGTGCCCAGATGGGTATCGACGCGCTGGGTTACGAGCCCGAGCAGAAGGCACTTTATCTGGAAGCGTTAAGCAAGCCGCAAGGAATGATCTTAGTCACTGGTCCAACAGGCTCTGGCAAAACGGTTTCCCTCTATACCGGTTTGAACATACTGAATACGGTCGACATCAACATCTCAACAGCAGAGGATCCGGTTGAAATCAACCTAGAAGGTATCAACCAGGTCAACGTCAATCCACGGCAAGGTATGGATTTCTCTCAAGCGCTTCGTGCTTTCCTGCGCCAGGATCCCGATGTAATCATGGTCGGGGAAATTCGAGATCTGGAGACTGCGGAAATTGCCATTAAGGCCTCCCAGACGGGGCATATGGTGCTCTCCACACTTCACACTAATAGTGCCGCTGAAACACTTACCCGGTTGCACCACATGGGCGTTGCGGCATTCAACATTGCCACTGCGATTAACCTGATTATTGCGCAGCGCCTCGCACGGAAGCTGTGCCCACTCTGCAAGCAAGAAGTCGACATCCCACGCGAGACATTGGTTGCAGAAGGTTTCCCGGAGGCGCAAATCGGCTCATTCAAGCTTTACTCTCCTGTGGGCTGCGAACACTGCAATGCTGGCTACAAAGGCCGTGTTGGTATTTACGAGGTCGTGAAAAGCACTCCTGCCTTGGAGCGCATCATTATGGAAGAAGGTAACTCCATAGAAATTTCGGAGCAAATGCGTAAGGACGGCTTCAACGACCTGCGTACATCCGGCCTAGTCAAGGCGATGCAAGGGGTTACAAGCCTTGAAGAAATCAACCGGGTGACCAAGGATTAAGCATGGCAACCAAAGCAGTAAAAGTCAGCGTTTACACCTGGGAAGGTATCGATAAAAAAGGCGTGAAACAGAAGGGAGAGGTCAACGGACATAATCAGGCACTGGTTAAAGCGCAGCTGCGCAAGCAAGGCATCAACCCCACCAAGGTCAGGAAAAAACCGGTTTCCATTTTCGGTTCTGGCAAAAAAATCAAACCCTTGGACATCGCTTTTTCAGTCGCCAAATGGCGACAATGATGAAAGCGGGCGTGCCTCTGCTCCAGTCCTTCGACATTATTAGCGAGGGCTCTGACAACCCGAACATGCGCAAGCTGGTAGATGACATAAAGCAAGAAGTTGCCGCAGGTCATAGTTTTGCAGCTTCTCTACGGCAGAAACCTAAGTATTTCGACGATCTCTACTGCAGCTTGGTAGATGCTGGCGAGCAGGCTGGCGCCCTAGAAGCGCTTCTTGAGCGCGTGGCAACATATAAAGAAAAAACCGAATACCTCAAGGCGAAGATCAAAAAGGCAATGACCTATCCGATCGCGGTAGTGATCGTCGCCCTCATCGTCAGTTCAATACTACTGATTAAAGTAGTTCCACAATTCCAATCCGTTTTTGCTGGATTCAACGCAAAGCTTCCAACATTCACCCTAATGGTGATCGGCCTGTCTGAGGCACTACAAAGCTATTGGTACATGTTTCTTATCGGCCTCGTCGCAGTAGTGCTGGCGTTCAAAAATGCCCATAAAAAGTCAGAAAAATTCCGAAACTGGATTGATCGGGCGCTGCTGAAAGTCCCTATTATCGGCCCCCTTTTGTACAAATCTGCTGTGGCTCGATACGCTCGCACACTTTCCACAACCTTCGCCGCCGGCGTCCCGCTGGTAGAAGCGTTAGATTCTGTGGCAGGTGCGACCGGCAACGTCGTCTTCAGAAACGCGGTCAACAAAGTAAAACAAGACGTCTCCACTGGAATGCAGCTCAACTTCTCCATGCGGAGCACGGGTGTTTTTCCGATGCTGGCCATTCAGATGACCGCAATTGGGGAAGAGTCCGGCGCACTCGATTCGATGCTTGATAAGGTCGCGACCTACTACGAGGATGAGGTAGACAACATGGTCGACAGCCTGACCAGCCTCATGGAGCCGATGATCATGGCGTTCCTCGGTGTCATCGTTGGCGGGCTGGTCATTGCCATGTATCTTCCAATCTTCCAGCTCGGAAACGTCGTCTAACCATGCCCCTCCTCGATCTCCTGGCCAGCTCCCCGCTGGCCTTCGTTCTTTGCACCCTCATCCTCGGCCTACTCGTCGGCAGCTTCCTAAACGTCGTGATCTACCGATTACCGCTGATGATGATCCGCGACTGGAAAATCCAGTCCCGGGAAATGCTCGACCTCCCCGCCGAGCCGCAATCAGAAACCTTCAACCTCATCCTCCCCCACTCCCGCTGCCCGCACTGCTCACACAAAATCCGTGCGTGGGAGAACATTCCGGTCGTGAGTTATCTGTGCCTCGGCGGCAGATGCTCACAGTGCAAAGCGCCCATCAGCAAGCGCTACCCCCTCGTTGAACTGGCGTGCGGGTTACTCTCGGCCTTCATCGCCTGGCATTTCGGTTTCGGCTGGCAGGCTGGGGCGATGCTGGTGCTGACGTGGGGCTTGCTGTCGATGAGTCTGATCGATGCCGACCACCAGCTTCTGCCGGACGCGATTGTGTTGCCGCTGCTGTGGCTGGGCCTGATCGTGAATGCGTTCGGGCTGTTCACGTCGCTGACCGATGCGCTGTGGGGCGCGGTCGCGGGGTATCTGGTGTTGTGGTGTGTGTTCTGGCTGTTCAAGCTGATCACGGGCAAGGAAGGCATGGGTTATGGCGATTTCAAATTGCTGGCGATGCTCGGCGCGTGGGGCGGCTGGCAGATTCTGCCGCTGACGATTCTGCTGTCGTCGATTGTCGGAGCGGTGTTGGGCCTGATTCTGTTGCGCTTGCGCAATGTCGAAACCAGCACGCCGATCCCCTTCGGTCCTTATCTGGCCCTCGCGGGGTGGATCGCTTTGCTCTGGGGTGATCAAATAACCACCTCGTATTTGCAGATCGCCGGCTTCAGATGACTTCTCCTGCGTCAAAACCCTGGATTCTGGGCCTCACCGGTGGCATCGGCAGCGGCAAGAGTGCGGCGGCTCAGTGCTTCGTCGATCTCGGCGTGCATTTGGTGGACGCCGATCACGCCGCTCGTTGGGTTGTCGAACCCGGGCGTCCTGCCTTGGCGCAGATTGCCGAGCACTTCGGCCCGAGCGTGTTGCAGGCCGATGGCACGCTGAATCGCTCGGCGTTGCGCGAGCTGATTTTCAAGGATCCGCAACAGCGGGTCTGGCTCGAAAGCCTGCTGCATCCGCTGATCCGCGAGGAAATCCGGCAGTATCTGGCGCGCGCCGAATCGGCTTACGCGATTCTGGTGTCGCCGCTGTTGCTGGAGACTTCTCAGCACCAGATGGTGCGGCGGGTGTTGGTCATTGATGTGCCGGAATCGGTGCAGATCGAGCGTACGGTGTTGCGCGACAAGACTAACGAAGAACAGGTGCGGGCGATTCTAAAGGCGCAGGCCAGTCGCGATGAGCGCTTGAGTCGGGCCGATGATGTGATCGTCAATGACCGTGACCCGGCCTGGCTGAAAAGCGAAGTCGAGCGTCTGCATCACTTTTATTTAACTTTGCGTGGAGGCCAATGATGAGCCAACCAATGACCGTCGATTGCCCAACCTGCGGAGCGCCCGTGGAATGGACACCGGAGAGTAAATTCCGGCCGTTCTGCTCGGACCGTTGCAAGCTGATCGACCTGGGCGCCTGGGCGTCGGAAGAACATGCGATTCCGGTGGCGCCGGATGCGGAAGACGAGCTGTTTTCAGGTGACCTCGACCCTCGTCAGCACTGATCAAACTTGGCAGCCACACTGGGCGAACAACGCACATCTCCCAAAGCCGAGCGTATCCCGTCGACAAGAATGAGCGCCGAGATCGACAACAATTTGTGGGAGCGAGCTTGCTCGCGAAGAAGCCGGTACATCCGCTAGATATCCAGCAGTTCTAATGCCGTCTTCGTGAGCAAGCTCACTCCCACATGAACGAGACACCCCCGGAAACCAAAAAAGCTTCACGACCTGGATCGCGAAGCTTTTTTGGCCGAGCGTTTTAGCCCAATTTACGCTGCGGCGCGCCGTGGACCATGGTGTAGGCGTAATCGACGCCCATGCCGTATGCGCCGCTGTGCTCCAGGACCAACTCCATCACCGCTTCGTAGGTTTCCTTGTGTGCCCAGTCGCGCTGGAATTCGAGCAGAACCTGCTGCCAGGTGACCGGCACGGCGCCTGCCTGAATCATCCGTTGAACCGACATGTCGTGGGCTTCCTTGGTCGTGCCGCCGGAAGCGTCAGTGACGATGTACACCTCGTAGCCTTCAGCCAGTGCGTCCAGCGTCGGGAAGTTCAGGCAGACCTCGGTCCACAACGCGGCGATGATCAGCTTCTTGCGACCGGTCGCTTTGACCGCTTCCACCAGTTTCTTGTCTTCCCACGAGTTCATCGACGTGCGCTCGATCGGCTGCTGATCCGGGAACACCGCCAGCAGTTCAGGCCAGATGAAACCGCTGAAGCTTTTGGTTTCGACCGAAGTGTAGATCGTCGGCACGTTGAAGATCTTGGCGGCCTTGGCCAGGCCAACAGTGTTGTTCTTCAAGGTCTGGCGATCGATCGATTGAACACCGAAAGCCATTTGCGGCTGGTGGTCGATAAGGATCAGGGCAGCGTTGGTTGGGTTCAGCAGTTCGCGAATGGACATGGGTAGATTCCTTAAATGGTCAGCAGTGAGTTCTTTGTGGGTTAGCCGCTGCGCTGGTTAAGCGTGTTGGCTGGCTTGGGAGTGAATTTACGGGCTGGCCGACTAAGGAACAATCCCATAGAATCGGGACTCATTGTTTCCAAATCAGGAACGATCATGGATCGTATCGAATGCATGCGCGCGTTTGTCGCCACCGTGGGCGCCAATGGCTTTGCCGCAGCGGCCCGCGCACTGGACGTGCCGCGCTCGAAAATCAGCAAGCAGATTCAGGCGCTGGAAGAAGCCATCGGTGTGCAGCTGTTGCAGCGCACCACGCGCAGCCTGCATCTGACAGAAGCAGGCGCCGAGTACTACGACGCGTGTCGGGATGTCATCGCCTCGCTGGACGAAGCCGAACAACGGGCGCGGACCGGGATGGGTGAAATACGCGGCGTGTTGCGGGTCAATGCGCCGATGTCGTTTGGACTGAGTCGTCTGGGGCCGCTGATTCCGCGCTTCAACGAGTTGCACCCGAACGTCGAGCTGCAGGTTGTGCTGAGCGATCAGCAGGTGGATCCGGTCAAAGGCGGCTTTGACGTGACGATTCGGATCGCCAGCCTGCCGGACTCGTCGATGATCGCGCGCTCGCTGGCCCCGGCGCCGAGGATCATGGTGGCCTCGCCCGACTATCTGGCTCGCGAAGGCACGCCGCAAACGCCCAAGGATTTGGCACACCATAAGTGCCTGAGTTACGGGTATTTGCAGAGCGGCGTGAGCCTGCAGTTATGCAACGGCAAGGAAACACAGCGGGTGACGGTGAGCGGGCCGTTGCACGCCAACAACGGGGACATTCTGGCGCAGGCTGCAGTCGCGGGAATGGGCATCGCGTTGCTGCCCAATTTCATCATCGAGCGCGCGGTGGCGGACGGGCGGCTGGTACCGGTGCTGTGCGATTGGGAAGCGCCGGCGATTACGGTGAACGCCGTGTACCCCTCATCCCGTCGGGTGCCGATGAAGACCCGGGCGTTCATTGATTTTCTGGTGGCTGAGCTGTCGGTTGAGTCCGGGGCGTTTTGACAGCAGCCGTTGGGGGAGCGTGCTCGTTACACAGGCCAGTACATCCGCTAAATCTTCAGCGGCTGGAATACCGTCTTCGTGAGCAAGCTCACTCCCACAGGGGCTGTGTTACCGCCCGAAACCGTGGCGTGTCCCACAGGTCCTTGATCAGCCCGGAATTCCTGATACGGCGCCGATCATGTGGGAGCGAGCTTGCTCGCGAAGAGGCAGGAACATCCGCTGCATCTATGGCGGCTGGAATACCGGCTTTGCAAGCAAAGCGCTTCAGCTCAGTCAATCAAGCCCTTCAAACCACACTCCCCCCGGCACCTTCCCTGCGAGCCCATCCGCCAGGCTCGCTAACACCATCTCGCCCATCCGCGTCCGGGTTTGCACGGTGGCGCTGGCGCGGTGGGGTTGCAGAACAACGGTTTCCAAGGCGAACAAGACCTCCGGCACGTGGGGCTCATCGGCGAATACATCGAGCCCCGCGCCCGCAATCGAGCCAGCTTCCAGCGCTGCAACAAGGTCCGGCTCATTGACCAGACTGCCGCGCGCCACGTTAATCAGGAATCCTTGCGCGCCCAGTGCTTCCAGCACCTTGGCGTTGATGATGCCTTTGGCTTTGTCGGCGGCTGCCGCCACGATCAGCGCATCACTTTGCGCGGCAAGTTCGACCAGATCGCTGACGAAGGTGTAAGGCACGTCGCCCATGGCGTTGAGGTCGGTATAGCTGATCGGGCAGCCGAACGCAGCGGCTCGCGTGGCGACGGCCCGCCCTACCCGGCCCATGCCGACGATGCCGATGCGCATGCCGCTGAATTGACGCGCCAGTGGCAGCGGCACCAGCGGCGTCGCGGTCTTGGTCCATGCGCCGGAGCGTACATATCGGTCGCCCGTGCACAGCCCGCGACAGGCTGAAATCAGCAGACCGATGGCAAGGTCGGCGACATCCTCGGTCAGCGCGCCGATGGTCGCCGAGACACGAATGCCACGGTCCCGCGCGTAGGCCAGATCAATCGCGTCGGTGCCAACGCCGTTGACCGCGATGATTTCGACCTTCGGCAACTGTTCCATCACTTCACGGGTGATACCGGTGTGGCCGCCGGTGACCACGCCGCGGATATTGGCGCCGTGCTCGCGCAGGTAAGCAGCCTTGTCGGCCTGCTGGAAATACGGGCGAACGGTGTAGCGCTCGTTCAGCCGCGCGTTGATGTCAGGGATCAGGATCGGGCTCAGCTGGAGGATTTCAGGTTTCATCGGTATCTCGCTTATCTCGAATTCGGACGGATCAACCACGGCCCACGAAGGGCATGTTGGTGGCCATGACGGTCATGTTCAGCACGTTGGCCGACAGCGGCAGTGAAGCGATGTAACGCACGGCGTCGGCGATGTGCTTGACGTCGATCATCGGCTCGACCGCTGTCGAGCCATTGGCCTGACGCACGCCTTTGGTCATGCGCACCGACAGCTCGGTCAGCGCGTTGCCGATGTCGATCTGGCTGCAGGCGATGTTGAACTCGCGACCATCCAGCGCCAGGCTCTTGGTCAAGCCCAACACTGCGTGCTTGCTGGCGGTGTAGGGCGCGGTGAACGGCCGTGGCACGTGGGCGGAGATCGAACCGTTGTTGATGATCCGGCCACCCTGGGGCGACTGTTTGCGCATCAGGCCAAACGCGCCGCGGCTGCACAGGAAAACGCCCGTCAAGTTGGTGTCGATCACGCTCAGCCACTTCTCGATGGGCAGCTCGTCCATCGGCACAGCAGGGGCGTTGACGCCGGCGTTGTTGAACACCAGATCGAGGCGGCCATACACCTCCTCGATGGTGGCGAACAGGTGGTCAACACTTGCCGGATCACGTACGTCGCACGACACCGCCAACGCTTCCCCGCCCTGCTCGCGGGCCTGCGCCATCAGCTCTTCAAGCGGCTCGATACGGCGCCCGGTCACCACTACTTTGAATCCATCTTCCAGCAGGCCTAACGCGACGGAGCGGCCGATGCCACTGCCCGCGCCGGTGACCAGGGCAATTTTCGAAACGGATTGATCAGTCATTATTGTTCTCCTTGTTGCTCATCAAAAATGCGGCTGTAGTGGATGAATTGCTCAGCGGCGCTCACCCACCCTCACTTCAAATTCGCCGACGCCGTCGATGCCGCCATTGATCACGTCGCCCGCTTCGAGCGCGGCAACGCCGGGCGGCGTGCCGGTCATGATCAGGTCGCCGGCGCGCAATGTGACGGAATGGGATAGCTGGCTGATGACTTCGCTCACCGACCAGATCTGGCCCTCAAGGTCGGAACGCTGACGCTCGACGCCGTTGACGCTCAGCCAGATGGCGCCTTGTTGCGCATGGCCGTCACGGCCTGCCGGGCGGATGGGCGTGATCGGCGCCGAGCCGTCGAACGCCTTCGCCGGCTCCCATGGATTGCCCACCGCCTTGGCCGCCATTTGCAGATCACGGCGGGTCAGGTCGAGCCCGGCGGCGTATCCCCAGACGTGGTCCAGCGCATGTTCGGCGTCTATCTCAAAACCGTCCTTGCCGATGGCAACGACCAGTTCGATCTCGTGGCAAAACTGGTTGGTCTGGGTCGGAAACGCGACCTCGCCCACTGCGTCCACAACCGATGTCGCCGGTTTCATGAAGAACGCCGGAACCTCGCGAGCAGCAGTGGCAGCATCGCCCCACAGGTAATTGCGACCCAGGCAAAACACCCGGCCAACGGGGAACCGCGCCTCGCTGCCATGCACCGGCAAGCTGCTGACTCGGGGCGGTTCAAATACAAAGTTGCTCATGAAATTCCTTATCACCGAAAGACGCTCAATCCCGCCAGATGCAGTTCAGACTACGGGATCAACCGACGGGAAAGTTGGACAAAACCGTGTTTGCGCTGGACTAAAAAACTCAATACCGCGGGCATTAAAAAAGGCGTATTTGCATACGCCTCTGCCCAGTACGGCATAAGTTCACACACACATTCTTGAGCGGTTACCGGGCCTTTAGCTCGATGCGATAAATGCGGCCGAGCAACAGTGAATAAGACAGCGTGCCGATACACGCGACCCCGCCGATGAACCAGAACGCCCACGCGAAGTTGCCGGTGACATGCAGGATCTGCCCGATAACAATCGGCGTGACGATGCCGCCGATGTTGGCCGCCAGACTGGTGATGCCCCCGGTCAGGCCGATCAGTTCCTTGGGGGCGATTTCCGACACGGCTGCCCAGGACGATGACGCGATGCCCTGTGCGAAAAAGGCGATTGTGAGCAGCGCGATGCAGACTTCATTGGAGTCGGTGAAGTTGACCAGCATGATCGACATGCCGAGCGCCGAACCCACCACCAGTGGCAGCTTGCGGGAGAAGGACAGCGAGTAACCGCGACGGATCATCCAGTCGGCGATGAAGCCTGCCAGCAGCACGCCGACCGTGGCGCCAATGAACGGCAGCACTGCGAAGATGCCGACTTTGACCATGGTCAGATGCCGCTCTTCAATCAGGTAGGTCGGGAACCAGGTCAGGAAAAAGTACAGCGCCGAGGTGCTGGCGAACTTGCCTAGGCAGATGGCCCAGACCTGACGGTATTTCAGCAGCTCGGCAATTTGCGCCCACTTGAATTTGTTTCGTTCCTGACTGCTTTTGACCAGGCCGCCGCCGTCTTCGATGTAAGCCAGTTCTTCCTTGCTGACTTTCTTGCAGTTCATCGGGTCGCGATACAGGTACAGCCAGGCAATCCCGAAGACGATGCCGATGATGCCGGTGCTGTAAAACACGTGGCGCCAGTCATAGGTCGTGGCGAGCCACAGCAACAAACCGGTGAACAGCGCCGTGCCCAGATACTGCCCGCACACATAGATGCTGCTGGCCATGCCGCGTTCCCGCGCCGGAAACCAGACCGTGACTGCGCGGCTGTTGGCCGGAAAGGCCGGTGCTTCCATTGCGCCAATGGCCAGACGCAAGCCGAACAGCGAAGCGAAACCGCCTGCCATGCCTTGGCATACCGTTACCGCGGACCACGAGATAAGTGAAGCACCGTAGGTGAAGCGCGAACCGAACCGGTCGGCGATGAAACCGGCGGGCACCAGGGCGAAGGCGTATGTCCAGGCGAAGGCGGAGAAGATCAGGCCCATCTCGACCTTGTCCAGACCGAGGTCTTTGGCCATGAAAGGTGCAGCGATGGAGATGTTCACGCGGTCGACGTAGTTGATGATCGTGGCGATCAGCAGCAGCGACAGCATGAACCAGCGGCGGTGGGTCATCGGGCGGGCGGGAGCGGCGGTGACTGGAGCGGCCACGACAGCATCCATCGCCTGAATATCAGGGTTGCTCGACATGAGAATTCCTCATTGTTTTTATTGGTATCGAGTGATGAAGCGCGCCCCCAACTTATCGTACGACCGGTTTTAAACAAGCCGATGCTTAGAACGTTTTTGGATTTCAACAGCCGCCCGTAATGAATTGTCCAAAAACTGCCCGCGTGTTAAAACAGCACCGAACGATCGAATGCGCACGAAAACGCCTGCGCTAGAGCAGTCCGCTGAGGGCGAGCGGTAAAAGTATTCTTGGACAAATCGACTCGCCACGTCCGTAAGCAAATGTTTGGATTTAGTCATACGACGACCGACAATAAGAAACACAACACGAGGAGCACTCGATGGATTCCATCAATCGCGTCCCCACCTACGGCATGCAGCAGCGCAGTGAGCGGCCGGATTTTTACATCCGCGGCAAGACCGAGGGCAAGGCAGAAACCGCGCCTCATCGCCACGAGTATTTTCAGATTCAGATCAACCTCGGCGGCGACACCGTGCAGCACATCGGCGGTGTGGTACGGCCCTTCCCACGCAACACACTGGCGTTCATCCTCCCGCATAAATTGCACCTCATTCCGCATCCACCGGAAGGCAATTTCCTGCTGATCAATTTTGCCCAGAATTTCCTCCTGCCCCAGTTGCAATGCGACCCGCTGGACCTCGAAGACGTGGCGATCGCCCTCGCCCCGGAGCTGTCGCCGTTTCGTTTTCAGGAGCACCTGGATTTCACGCTGGGCGCCGCTGATTTTGCCGAGATCAAGCATTTGCTGGGCCGCATGCGTGAGCTGGACGCGAACCGGCAGTTTGGATCGCGGGAGATTCTCAAAGGGTGCCTGCTGCAACTGATCGGCACGATCTGCCAGTTGTACGCTGAGCCGATCAAGCTGCTGGCCGACGACAATGCCGCCGAGCGCAGCCGCCGCGACGCGCTGGCGCGGATGTCGGAGTACGTGCGCAAGAACCTCGACGACCCGGACCTGAGCCTGAAAAAAGCCGCCTCGGCCGCGTTTCTGTCGCCCAACTACCTGACCCATTGGCTGCGCAAGGAAGTCGGCAAGACCTTCAGCGAGCTGGTGCTGGAACGGCGCATGCACCTGGCGCGCACGCTGCTGCTTAACGGCAGCAAGCCGGTGGGGGAAGTGGCGCGGTTATGTGGTTTCGCCGACGAGGCGTATTTCTCGCGGCGTTTCCGCCACGCCCACGGCATGCCGCCGGGGCAGTTCAGGAAGCAGCGGGATGTGTAGCCTGCCAGACCCTGCTCATGCACCGGGCAGCTCCTTAAATGGATCAGCGCCTCCCCGGCCAACTTTATCTCGGCCCCCATGTTTCTTCTCGCCTCCGGAGCGTTAAGCTTGGCGCCATGGATGACTCCGATTATCTGCGTCTTTTGACGATCCAGGCCGAGCAAGCCAATGCGTTTCTGTCCAATGCGCGCAAGTGGGAGCGCGAGCGTTGGGTGTGTGAACGGTTGCTGCAGGGCCTGAACATTCCCCATCGCACCGACGACTTCCTGCCTGCCGGGCAAGAGCCGCCGGACGTGCTGTTTCGCGATGCATGTTTTGAAGTGTTCTTTGTTCTGGATGAAGGTCGTCGGCTCAACGATGAGTGGCGCGAAGAACTGCAACGTCGGCGCAGCGCGTTTTCCCTTAGCCAACTGGTGCGCCGGGAAGCCAAACCCAAGCGCATTCCCGCTGCCGAATTGCTCCGGCGCCTGGCACCCACGTTGCGCAAAAAGGCCCACAACTACACAGAGCGGGGGCTGGATTTGGGGGAGCTGGACATCATCGCCTTCGCCAGCCTCAAGCGTGAAGTCCTCGACCTGAACAGCCACTTTCCGCCGCCCACCGAATATTTGCGCCAAGGCTGGCGATCACTCTCGCTGGTCGGGCCGACCTTCGCCCGGGTATTGTTCGCCCATCCGGATGCCCCGGATTTTCTGCGGACCAATCTGGGCCGCAGCGTGGTGTTTGATGTAGGAATCAGTTTATGAGCCCGTTGCAGGAATTGATCGCCGATGTGCCCCAGCGCGGGCGTGTGCGCTGGATCGGCGTGCGCCCCGAATCCCGAGGCGAAATGGTTGAGCTGGAAGCCGTGGAAGCGCGCCGCGAAGCAGGCCTGACCGGCGATCACGCCCGCCCGGGGCCGCGCAATGCCCGACAGGTGACGCTAATCCAGTGGGAGCATTTCGCCGTGGTCAGCTCGCTGATGGGCCGGGCCGAGGACAACCCGGTGTTGCCACAGGATCTGCGGCGCAACATCGTGATCAGCGGCATCAACCTGTTCAGCCTGAAGAACCGGCGCTTCCGCATCGGCCAGGCGATCTTCGAAACAACGGGCTGGTGCCAACCCTGCGCACGCCTTGAGCAGCGCCTGGGCCATGGCATTTTTCAGGCCGTCCGTGGCCATGGCGGAATTACCGCGCGGGTGATACAAAGCGGCATCGTGCGTCTGGACGACGTTTTGTGTATCGAGCCGATCGAACCGAGCGTCCAGGACTTTAACGCAGCCAACAGCGCGGTCTCCTGATCCGGATCGACAGTGATAAAGAGCCTCAAATGATCAGCTCCCTGAAACCTGCCGACACCGCGCGTGTCGAAGCGTACATTCGAGCCCCCGCCCAAGTCGAGCGCCGACCCTTTTGGCGTTGGCTGCTCCTTGTAATGGTGCTCGGACAGGGCCCTTTGAGCCGTTTACTGAGCGATCCGCCGCTATGAGCTGCCTTGCGCTCGCGCGGATTGCGCTGACACAGAATTCCTTAAGCCTTATGAGATATCCCCATGACCCATCGTATTGTGATTGTCGGCGGAGGCGCTGGCGGTCTGGAGCTGGCTACCCGTCTGGGTAAAACCCTGGGCAAGAAAGGCACCGCCAGCGTCACGCTGGTCGACGCCAACCTGACCCACATCTGGAAACCGCTGCTGCACGAAGTGGCCGCCGGCTCGCTCAACTCTTACGAGGACGAGCTGAACTACGTGGCGCAAGCCAAGTGGAACCACTTTCAGTTTCAGATGGGCCGCATGACCGGGCTGGATCGGGAGAACAAGCAGATTCACCTGGCCGAGACTCTCGACGAAAACGGCAATGAGCTGGTCCCGGCGCGCAGCCTGGATTACGACTCCCTGGTGATTTCCGTCGGCAGCACGACCAACGACTTCGGCACCAAAGGTGCGGCGGAGCACTGCCTGTTCCTCGACACCCGCAAGCAAGCCGAGCGCTTTCATCAACAATTGCTCAATCGCTACCTGCGCGCCCACGCCAGCCAAACGGATGTGGCCGAAGAGATCAACGTCGCCATCGTCGGTGCCGGTGCGACCGGTGTCGAGCTGGCCGCAGAGCTGCACAACGCCGCGCACGAACTGGCGGCGTACGGGCTGGGCCAGATCAAACCGGAAAACCTGCGCATTACGGTGATTGAGGCCGGACCGCGCGTCCTGCCGGCACTGCCGGAACGTATTGGCGGCCCGGTGCACAAGACGCTGGAGAAATTGGGCGTCACGGTGCTGACCAATTCGGCGGTCAGCGAAGTGACGGCTGAAGGCCTGGTGACCGCAACAGGCCAGGTGATTCCTGCGACGCTGAAAGTCTGGGCGGCAGGCATCCGCGCTCCGGCGTTTCTGGAGGGCATCGCCGGTCTTGAGACCAATCGCATCAATCAGCTACAGGTGCGTCCAACGCTGCAGACGACCCGCGACGACAATATCTTCGCTTTCGGTGACTGCGCTGCGTGCCCGCAAAAAGGCACGGATCGCAACGTGCCGCCCCGCGCGCAAGCGGCGCATCAGCAGGCATCGTTGCTGGTGAAGTCGCTGAAGCTGCGCATCGACGACGGCACGCTGCCCGAGTACCGCTACAAGGACTACGGCTCGCTGATCTCGCTGTCGAAGTTCTCGGCGGTCGGCAATCTGATGGGCAACCTGACCGGCAGCGTCATGCTCGAAGGCTGGCTGGCGCGGATGTTCTACGTCTCACTGTACCGCATGCACCAGATGGCGCTCTACGGCATGTTCCGCACGCTGATGCTCATGCTGGGCAGCCGGATCGGTCGCGGCACCGAACCACGGATGAAGCTGCACTAAGGCTGAGTCCTGCAGGCCCGCTGCGCCAATGCGGCGGGCCTCATCCTCCCTCATTCCAGACACCTGCCTTACCTGGCGGGCGCGAGAATGCGCGCCCGTTACGGCATCACCCGCCCTTTGCCCAGATGCTTGGCCCTGTACATCCAGCGGTCGGCTTCGCGCATCAGTTCGTCAGGGGCCTTGCCCGAGCCGGGTTCATACATGGAGAAGCCGATGCTGGCGTTGCTGCGAATGACATCGCCCTTGATCGTGAGGGGCTGAGCAATCGCCGTGAGGAGTTTCTGAGCCACTTCCCGCGCCTCTTCCACGCCCGGCGTGATGCCTTCGAGAATCACGATAAATTCGTCACCGGCCAGCCGCACCAGGCTGTCGGTCCTGCGGATGCAGCTCTGCAAACGTGTGGCGATAGCGCGCAGCAGATCATCACCGGCATCGTGCCCGTAACTGTCGTTGATGACTTTGAACCCATCCAGGTCAATGAACATCAGCGCCATTTGCAATCTGGAGCGATCCGCCCGCGCCTGAGCGATCGGCAACAGCGAGTCCAGCGCGCGGCGATTGTGCAGACCGGTCAAGGAGTCATGTCGGGCCTCCTGCTCTAGCTCCTTGCGCGCCTGAATGTTCTGGATGATCGAAATGAAATATTCCAGCTCTCCTGCTTCGGACAGCTTCTTCGTGACGCTCAGATTGACCCAAACCGCTCTGCCATCTTTGCGCAGGTAACGCTTTTCCATCTGGTAGCTGTTGATTTCACCGACACTCAGCTGGTGGAGCATCTCAAGGTCACTGTCCAGGTCCTCAGCGTGGGTGATGTCCTGAAACGTCAGGTGCTTGAGCTCATCGGGCGCGTAGCCAAGGACATCGCACAGCGCAGCATTGACGCTGATCCAGCCACCGTCGGGCGCGACCAGGGCAATGCCTACCGAGGCCAGCTCGAACATTGAGCGATACCCCGCCTCACTGGCCTGAAACAAGGCCTCGGAGCGATTCTTCTGAATCCGCGTCAGCATCAGGTTTTCCCGCAGCTGCATTTCCCGGCTGACGATCTCGGCCAGGTCGTGGAGGATGGACAGCTCGTCTGGGGTGAGGATTCTGGGCTGCGCGTCAATGGCGCAAAGCGTGCCCACGGCAAAGCCCTGGCTGGTGCGTATGGGTACGCCAGCATAAAAACGGATATGGGGATCGCCTGTGACCAGTTGGTTGTCGCAGAAACGCGCGTCTTCGACGGCATCGGGCACCACAAGCTCGGTGGCCTCAAGGATCGCGTGCGCACAGAAAGCGAGCTCCCGCGGCAACTCTGTCGCTTCAAGCCCTACTCGGGACTTGAACCACTGACGGTCCTGATCCACCAGCGATATCAGGGCGATCGGCACGTTCAGCACTTGCGCCACCAGACGCGTGATCCGGTCTAGTGCGACCTCGGGAGGAGTGTCGAGAACTTCGAGAAGATGCAGCGCTTCAAGTCGCTGTTGCTCGAATGGAGGAGTTGGCGACTTCATAAACGGCCGATCCTGGAAAGACTGCCTGAAGTCTATACCGGGCCTCATGAATCCGCACCGGAGCGCCGCGTAAATAAACGACCTGGCCGTCGCGATTGATCCGGCTGCCGGTGAAGAAATCTGTCATGCCTTGTCATAAAAACGTGCTGTTTGCTGTGATCCCATCAACGCATCTCACCCCGATGTCGCTCGATCACAGGAAGTCATCCATGTTGCAGCTCTCCCGTCTGATGCTGGCCGCAGGCCTTGGCATCGCGCTTAATCTATCCATGGCCGCCACGGCAGGTGCAGCGTCCGAAGTCACCGGCGCCGGCTCCACGTTTATCTATCCGGTGCTGTACAAGTGGGCCACCGACTACAACCAGAAGACCCAGATCAAGGTTAATTATCAGTACATAGGCTCCGGCGCTGGCATTGCACTGATCAAAGAAGGCGCCGTGGATTTCGGCGCGACTGACCGGCCGATGAGTTCGGCAGACTTGGAATCCTTTGGCCTGCAGCAGTTTCCCTCGGTGATTGGCGGCATCGTCCCGGTCATCAACGTCGCCTCGGTCAAACCGGGCACGCTGAAA
Source organism: Pseudomonas sp. 15A4 (assembly GCF_016925575.1). Lineage (NCBI taxonomy): Bacteria > Pseudomonadati > Pseudomonadota > Gammaproteobacteria > Pseudomonadales > Pseudomonadaceae > Pseudomonas > Pseudomonas sp. 15A4. Next base: position 182,966 of record NZ_CP068986.1, read on the forward strand.
TTCACCGGGCCAGTGCTGGCGGCCATCTATCTCGGCAAAATCAACAAATGGAATGACCCGGCGCTCACTGCTCTGAACCCGGGTGTGAAGCTGCCTGACGCGAATATCAGCGTCGCCTATCGCTCTGATGATTCTGGCACCACGTTCAACTGGGTCAGTTATCTGGCGAAGGTCAGCCCGCAATGGAAGAGTCAGCTCGGCGCAGGGTCTTCGGTCAAGTGGCCGGTGGGCATGGGCAGCAAAGGCAGCGAGGGCGTGGCGACGTACGTGAAGCAGGTGCCGAACTCGATCGGCTACGTCGAGTACGCCTACGTCAAACAGCAGAAGTTGAATTACGGGCTGTTGCAGAACGCTGCGGGCGCATTCGTGACGCCGAGCACCGAGAGCTTTCAAGCGGCAGCCGCGACGGCAGACTGGAAGAATGCAAAGGATTTTGATCTGTCGATGCTCGACGCGCCGGGGGAAAACGCTTACCCGATTACGGCCGCGACGTTCATCGTGATGTACAAGCAGCCGAAAGATGCTGATCGTCAGAAGACTGTTCAGGATTTCTTTCGCTGGACGCTGGAAAGCGGTCAGGAACACGCTCGCTCGCTGGATTTCGCACCGATCCCTGATGACCTGAAAAATCAGATCGAAGCGTACTGGGCGGACACACCCAAGGCTCAGTGAATGCCGGAAACGAAAAAAGCGTCCCGAAGGACGCTTTTTTGTAGCTTCAGCGCGAGTGGCGCTTAAGCGGTATTTTCTGCCCGGATACAGCTGGGGCGAAAATGGTCGGGGTAAGGGGATTCGAACTCCTGACATCCTGCTCCCAAAGCAGGCGCGCTACCGGACTGCGCTATACCCCGGTGAAACATGAAAACACCCTAAGGTATTTCCAGAGCGGGTGACGCGGATGGCGTCACTCCCTAAGATCCAACCCGATGAAGCCAGGTCAAAAATGGTGGGTCGTGTGGGATTCGAACCTACGACCAATTGGTTAAAAGCCAACTGCTCTACCAACTGAGCTAACGACCCAAATAATGGTCGGGGTAAGGGGATTCGAACTCCTGACATCCTGCTCCCAAAGCAGGCGCGCTACCGGACTGCGCTATACCCCGACGGTACTACCTCTTGAAATTGGCTCCGTGACCAGGACTCGAACCTGGGACCCAATGATTAACAGTCATTTGCTCTACCGACTGAGCTATCACGGAACGATCTTTTCAAATCTATCAATTTCAGATGCAGCGTTTGACGCGCTTCAACACAACAAATTCAGTAAATCTTCACCCGATGAATCCGGCATTTACCTCACTGAACCTACCGCATTTTCAGCCTCTTCGACCTGTTTGCATCGCTGCGTTCACGTCTCTGAGGCGCGCTATTCTACATTTCCAGAAACACCTGTCAACCCTCTAAATTGCTTTCAAGACAATGATTTGCGAATTTTTTGCGGATCGTCCTTTAGCCCCCGAAAATCCTGCGGTTCAGGGAATAAATCACCGCGCATAAAAAAGGGCTCCCGCCTGGAGAGCCCTTTTGCGCCTCTATATAGAGGTGCGGATCAGCCGAAGACGATCTCGTCGGCCTGCACCGTGCCTCTGATGCTGGTGCCAGGCATGAAGCCACCCGACAGGATCAACTGAGCCAGCGGGTTTTCGATCCAGCGCTGGATCGCTCGTTTAAGCGGCCGCGCGCCATAGACAGGGTCGTAGCCGACGGCGATCAGCTTGTCCATCGCCTCGGTGGACAGCTCCAGGCGCAGATCGCGCTCCGCCAGACGCTGGCGCAGACGACCCAACTGGATCTCGGTGATGCCTGCAATCTGATCGCGGGCCAGCGGCTCAAAGATCACCACTTCGTCGACCCGATTGATGAACTCCGGACGGAAGTGCGTGGTGAGCGCATCCATGACCGCAGCGCGTTGGCCTTCACGATCGCCGACCAGCTCCTGGATGCGAGCCGAGCCCAGGTTGGAGGTCATGACGATCACGGTATTACGGAAATCCACCGTACGCCCGTGACTGTCGGTCAGACGCCCGTCTTCGAGCACTTGCAGCAGGACGTTAAACACGTCCGGGTGTGCCTTCTCGACTTCGTCCAGCAGGATGACCGAGTAAGGCTTGCGCCGCACCGCTTCGGTCAGATAGCCACCCTCTTCGTAACCGACATAGCCAGGTGGCGCGCCGATCAGCCGCGCCACGGAATGTTTCTCCATGAACTCGGACATGTCGATCCGCACCATCGCTTCTTCGGTGTCGAACAGGAATTCCGCCAGCGCCTTGCACAGCTCGGTCTTACCCACACCGGTTGGGCCGAGGAACATGAACGAGCCGCTCGGGCGGTTCGGGTCCGACAGCCCGGCACGCGACCGTCGAACAGCATTGGCCACCGCGACAACCGCTTCGTTCTGGCCGATCACGCGCTGGTGCAACAGCTCTTCCATTTTCAGCAGCTTGTCGCGCTCGCCTTCGAGCATCTTCGACACCGGAATACCGGTCCACTTGGACACTACTTCGGCAATCTCTTCCTCGGTCACCTTGCTGCGCAGCAACTGGTTTTCCGGCTTGCCGTGCTGGTCGACCATCTGCAGGCTGCGTTCCAGGTCGGGAATCACGCCGTACTGCAATTCGGCCATGCGGTTCAGGTCGCCCTTACGCCGCGCCGCTTCCAGTTCCTGACGGGACTGCTCGATCTTTTGCTGAATTTGCGCGGAGCCGGTGACCTCGGCCTTTTCAGAGGTCCAGATTTCTTCGAGGTCGGCGTACTCCCGCTCAAGGCGCTGAATCTCCTCCTGAAGTTTTTCCAGGCGCTTGATCGCGGCCTCGTCGTCTTCCTTCTTCAGCGCCTGCGCTTCTACCTTCAGCTGGATCAGGCGACGTTCAAGGCGGTCGAGCACTTCCGGCTTGGAGTCGATCTCCATACGAATGCGGCTGGCCGCTTCGTCGATCAAGTCGATGGCTTTGTCCGGCAGTTGCCGATCGGTGATGTAGCGATGGCTGAGCTTGGCCGCCGCGATGATCGCGCCGTCAGTGATCGCCACCTTGTGGTGAACTTCATAGCGCTCTTTCAAGCCGCGCAGGATGGCGATGGTGTCTTCTTCGCTCGGCTCGTCCACCAGCACTTTCTGGAAGCGACGCTCGAGAGCGGCGTCCTTCTCTATATATTGGCGGTACTCGTTGAGCGTCGTGGCGCCCACGCAATGCAGCTCACCACGGGCCAGCGCCGGCTTGAGCATGTTGCCAGCGTCCATCGAGCCCTCGGCCTTGCCGGCACCAACCATGGTGTGCAGCTCGTCGATGAACAGAATGATCTGCCCTTCCTGCTTGGACAGTTCATTGAGCAGCCCTTTCAGGCGCTCTTCGAACTCGCCACGAAACTTGGCACCTGCGATCAGCGCACCCATGTCCAGCGACAGCAGACGCTTTCCGCGAAGGCCGTCTGGCACTTCACCGTTGATGATGCGCTGGGCAAGGCCTTCGGCGATGGCGGTTTTACCCACGCCAGGCTCACCGATCAGCACCGGATTGTTCTTGGTCCGGCGTTGCAGCACCTGGATGGTCCGACGGATTTCGTCGTCGCGGCCGATCACCGGGTCAAGTTTGCCTTCCTCGGCGCGCTTGGTCAGGTCAACGGTGTACTTGTCCAGCGCCTGACGGGATTCTTCTGCATTTGGGTCGTTGACGGCATCGCCCCCACGCAGGTTGCTGATGGCGTTTTCCAGAGCTTTCTTGCTGACGCCCTGACCGAGCAGCAGCTTGCCGAGTTTGCTGTTCTCGTCCATGGCGGCGAGCAACACCAACTCACTGGAAATGAACTGATCGCCTTTTTGCTGAGCCAGTCGATCAGCCTGGTTCAACAGGCGCGCCAGGTCCTGGGACATGTTCACGTCGCCAGTCGGGTTCTGGATTTTCGGCAGTTGATCGAGCTCTTTGCTCAACGCAGTGCGCAGGCTGTTGACGTCAAAGCCCACTTGCAGCAGCAAAGGCTTGATCGAACCGCCCTGCTGCTCAAGTAATGCCTGCATCAAGTGCGCGGGCTCAATGGCCGGGTGGTCAAGGCCCACCGCCAGTGATTGGGAATCTGATAAAGCGAGCTGTAATTTGCTGGTTAAACGGTCAATACGCATTCGTCACCTTCCTATATGGGCAGGCCGGAGCAATGAACACACCTAATAAAGAAAACCTGCCAGATGGTTCTTTAGATGCGGTCGATTAGGCAGGATTCAAGCGCTGACGGGTTGACGTGGATCAACATTAGCTTGAAGGAGGGAATTGGCGAGGAATTAGTGCAGAAGCGCAGCGAAGGCTACCGGGCTTCGATCCAGATGAGAGACGCGAACCGTCCGGTGCGCGCGCCACGGCGATAAGAGAAGAATCGCTCATCGTCGTAGGTCGAGAGACCGCCGCCATACACCGCTGTGACGCCGTGAGCGGCGAGACGCAGACGCGCCAATTGGTAAATGTCAGCCATGAATTTGCCGTCGTTGGCGCCTGGCACGAATGCATCGGCTGTCTCTAGGTGCGAAGCCATGAAGGCCTCGCGCACCTCGGTACCCACTTCAAATGCCTGGGGCCCAATGGCAGGGCCGAGCCAGACAAGGATGTCGGAGGGCGCATCGGCAAAACTGTCCACCGTCGCCTCAAGCACACCCGCCGCCAGACCGCGCCAGCCCGCATGGGCAGCGGCAACCTGAGTGCCCTTTTTATTGCAGAACAGTGCGGGCAGGCAATCGGCCGTCATGATGGTGCAGGCCACGCCCGGGGTCTGACTCCAGCTGGCATCAGCCTCAAGCACTTCTGCGGGCGTGGCCTCGACGACGTCAGTGCCATGAACCTGCTTCAGCCATGCAGGCTGACTGCGCAGGCGCGAGGTCAGTGATGAACGGTTATGCGCTACGGCCGCTGGATCGTCGTCAACGTGGTCGCCCAGATTGAAGCTGTCGAACGGCGCCACACTGACACCGCCCGACCGCGTCGTGACCCAGGCTTTGATACCCAGTGGCGCAGGCCAGTCGGGAATCAGCCAGTCCGTCACGCCCTCAGTCATCCGATGAAGGCTTCGCGGTCTTGCTTGAGCAGGGTCAGCAGCCAGACAAAGTCGTCCGGCAACGGCGATTCCCAGCTCATGCGCTTACCGGTCGTCGGATGATCCAGTTCAAGGAAACGCGCATGCAGCGCCTGACGCGGGAAATGTTTCAACGATTCGACCATGTTGACGTTGGCCGCAGGCGGGATTCGGAAACGGCCGCCGTAAGCGGGATCGCCTACCAGGGGGAAGTTGATGTGGGCCATGTGCACACGAATCTGGTGAGTACGCCCGGTTTCCAGCTTGACCCGCACATGGGTGTGGGAACGAAAACGCTCCAGAACCCGGTAATGGCTGACCGCTGGCTTGCCGCCTTCCATGACTGCCATGCGCTGTCGCTGCTGACCATGACGACCGATCGGTGCGTTGATCTTGCCGCCGGCAGTCACCACCCCGATAACGATGCACTCATAGATGCGGCTGACGCTGCGGTTCTGCAGTTGAGTGACCAGTTGGGTCTGCGCCTGAATCGTCTTGGCGACAACCATCAGACCGGTGGTGTCCTTGTCCAGGCGATGCACGATGCCGGCACGCGGGACATTGATGATGTCCGGCACGTGGTGCAGCAAGGCGTTGAGCAGGGTGCCATCGGCGTGACCGGCTGCCGGATGTACAACCAGGCCGGAAGGCTTGTTGATGACCAGGATCTGGTCGTCTTCGTAGACGATATCGAGCTCGATGTCCTGCGCGATCCACTCGCCCTGGGCTTCCTGCTCGGCTTTGAGGAGCAAAACGGCGCCACCATGCACGATGTCACGCGGGCGCAAAACGCCTCCGTCCACCGTCAGGCGACCGTCCTTGATCCAGGCGGAAAGGCGCGAGCGCGAGTGCTCTGCGAATAGTTGGGCGGCGACTTGGTCGAGGCGTTGACCGCCCAATTCGGACGGCACCTCTGCGCGGAGTTCTATGATCTCAGACATGCTCAAACTAGGAGGTGGCACTGGCCTTTGGTTTCGGCTGTGCGCTTGTGGTTAAATACGGCGTCTTTTGTCCCGGGGTTCCACGGGGCGCCCATCATAACAGGACGGTCCTGCGCAAGACAGCAGGCCGTTATAGGGACGCAAGCCGCCATGCAAGTGAAACACCTGCTGCTGATAGCCATCCTCGGACTTACTGTTGCCTGTTCTTCGAAGAAAGAAGTCATCGACGAAAACCTCAGTGAAGTCGAGCTGTACCAGCAGGCGCAGGCCGATCTGGACAACAATAGCTATAACAGCGCCACCGAGAAGCTCAAGGCGCTGGAGTCGCGTTATCCGTTCGGTCGCTACGCTGACCAGGCGCAACTCGAGCTGATCTACGCCAACTACAAGAATGGCGAGCCGGAAGCTGCCAAGTCGGCCGCCGAGCGTTTCATTCGTCTGCACCCGCAACACCCGAACGTCGATTACGCCTATTACCTCAAGGGCCTGACCTCGTTCGACCAGGACGTCGGCATCATCGCCCGCTTCCTGCCGCTGGATCAGACCAAGCGTGACCCGGGCGCTGCTCGCGATTCGTATAACGAGTTCGCCCAGCTGACCAGCCGCTACCCTAACAGCCGCTACGCACCCGACGCCAAGCAGCGCATGATCTATCTGCGCAACCTGTTGGCGGCCTACGAGATCCACGTTGCCGACTACTATCTGACCCGTCAGGCCTACGTGGCAGCGGCCAACCGCGGTCGCTACGTAGTCGAAAACTTCCAGGAAACCCCATCGGTCGGTGACGGCCTGGCGGTCATGGTTGAGGCTTATCAGCGTCTGCACCTGGACGATCTGGCTGACACCAGCCTGCAAGTCCTGAAAACCAACTACCCGGATCACCCGCAGCTGGTAGACGGCAAGTTCGAAGCGCGCACGGCCGAGGCCGACAACCGCTCGTGGCTGTCCAAGGCGACGCTGGGCCTGATCGAAAGCCGTCCGCCGCTGCCGCCAGGGCAAACCCGCGCCAACCAGGACGTGATCAAGCAGTACCAGGACGCCAAGGAAGCCATCCCTGCCGACCTGCTGCCTGAGAACCAGTCGGCTGACGAAGAGAAGAAAAACGATGACGACGACGGCACGCCGAAAAGCCGCTCGATCTTCAGCTACATGACCTTTGGCCTTTTTGACTGATTCAGTCCCTGCCAAACGTCAGCTAAAAGAGGCCCTTCGGGGCCTTTTTTAATGCCCGACCGTTTTCCGACAGCATTCGGCGATGGAGATGACTGTGCGCCCGACAGCCGCTTGGCTACACTGCGCGCTCTTCACTTCATAAGCTGACAGACATGATTCGCTTGATTATGTGGATCGCCCTGATCGTGGCGGCCATCTGGTTTTTCAAACGCCTGGTGAAAGGCCCTGCTCCACGCCCGAAACCCTCAACGCCGGAACTCGACGCTGCGCCCATGGTGCGGTGCGCGCAATGTGGCGTGCATGTCCCGCGCGATCGCGCGCTGAGCCAGAACCAGCAATGGTATTGCACCGAAGCACACCGTTTGCAGGGCCCCGCCACACGTGACCGCTGACAGCCTGTCGCTGACCACGCCTCAGGCCCAACGCATCCTGCGGCTGTATCACCTGTACCGTCTGAGTATCGGCGTCCTGCTGGTGCTGCTGATTTCCAGCAGCCTGGACGCCGAGTTGCTGGAGCTGGCCGATATCGAGCTGTTCCGGATCGGCTGCTGGCTGTATCTGGTGTTCAATATCCTCGTGGTGGTGCTGCTCGAACGCCCGAGCCGCCAGGGTCAACTGTTCTCCCTGGCCATGGCCGACACGCTGATGCTGGCGGCGCTGTTCTACGCCGGGGGCGGTGCACCGAGCGGTATTGGCAATTTGATCATTGCCTCCGTGGCGATCAGCAACGTGCTGCTGCGCAAGCGAACCGGGCTGCTGATTGCCGCGCTCTCAGCCATCGGCATCATTTATCTGACCTTCTACATCAGCTATCACAAGCCCTCTGCTTCCAATCATTTCGTACAGGCCGGCTCCCTCGGTGCCCTGTGCTTCGCAGCAGCGCTGCTGGTTCAGGCCCTCGCACGGCGCCTGCAGCTCAGCGAAGACATCGCCGAACGTCGTGCCGCCGATGTCGACAATCTTGAAGAGCTCAACGCGCTGATCCTGCAACGTATGCGGACCGGCATTCTGGTGCTCGACGAAGATAACAAAGTTCTACTCGCCAACCAGAGCGCGCTGAATCTGCTGGGCCACGAGCGCTTGCTCGGCGAAATCGTCGACGCCTACTCGCCACAACTGGTCGAGCGACTGGGTCAGTGGATGGCCAACCCGTCCATGGCACCGCGCAGCATCACCACCTCGGTCATAGGGCCGGTGCTGCGCCCGGGGTTCATCGCACTGGCGCGGGGCAGTCATCGACACACCCTGGTGTTTCTCGATGACCTGTCCCAGATTTCCCAGCAGGCCCAACAGCTCAAACTCGCCGCGCTGGGCAGACTGACCGCTGGTATCGCCCACGAGATCCGCAACCCGCTGGGCGCCATCAGTCATGCCGCACAGTTGCTGCTGGAATCCGAGGAACTGACCGCGCCGGACCGTCGTCTCAGTCAAATCATTCACGATCAATCGCGGCGGATGAATCTGGTGATCGAGAACGTGCTGCAGCTGTCTCGTCGACGCCAGACCGAACCCCACCTGCTCGATCTCAAGCAGTGGATCGAGGACTTCGTCCGTATCCTGCGCAGTGACCTGACGGCTGATCAGGCCGTGCACCTGGACATCGGTCCGGGCGTGCTCAGTACGCAGATGGACGCAGAGCAGTTGCAGCAAGTGATGAGCAATCTGGTGCAAAACGGGCTGCGCTACAGCGGCCAGCTGCACGAACACGCCCAAGTGTGGCTAAGGTTGTTTCAAGCCCCGTTCAGCGAACTGCCGACGCTGGAAGTCCTCGACGACGGGCCGGGTGTTGCCGAAGAGCATCTCGGGAAAATCTTCGAGCCCTTCTTCACCACCGAAAGCAAAGGAACCGGCCTGGGCCTGTACCTTTCGCGCGAGCTGTGCGAAAGCAATCAGGCGAGCCTCAATTACACTCCACGGGAAGGTGGCGGTAGCTGCATGCGAATAACCTTCGCCCATCCGTTCAAGCTGAGCTGAACATGAGCCAACGGCAAAAGATCCTGATCGTCGACGATGAACCGGACATTCGTGAGTTGCTGGAAATCACGCTCGGACGGATGAAGCTGGATACTCGCAGCGCGCGCAACGTCAAGGAAGCCCAAGAGTGGCTGGCGCGCGAGGCATTCGACCTGTGCCTGACCGACATGCGTCTGCCGGATGGCAATGGCCTGGAGTTGGTGCAGCACATTCAGAAGCGTCACAATCAGGTACCGGTGGCGATGATCACCGCCCACGGCAGCCTCGACACGGCGATCCATGCACTGAAAGCCGGCGCGTTCGACTTCTTGACCAAGCCGGTTGATCTGACGCGTTTGCGTGAGTTGGTGTCCAGCGCCCTGCGCCTGCGCACCGCCCCTGCCGAAGACAACCGCATCGACCATCGCTTGCTGGGCAGCTCTCCACCGATGCAGGCACTGCGTAAACAAATCGCCAAACTGGCGCGTAGCCAGGCGCCGATCTATATCAGCGGCGAGTCGGGCAGCGGCAAGGAGCTGGTCGCACGGTTGATTCACGAGCAAGGCCCGCGCGCCGAGCAGTCGTTCGTACCCGTCAACTGCGGTGCGATCCCGTCGGAACTGATGGAAAGCGAATTCTTCGGGCACCGCAAAGGCAGTTTCACTGGCGCCCATGAAGACAAACCCGGGCTGTTTCAGGTGGCCAATGGCGGGACGCTGTTTCTGGATGAAGTGGCTGATCTGCCGCTGGCGATGCAGGTGAAACTGCTCCGCGCGATCCAGGAAAAATCCGTCCGCGCGATTGGCGGCCAGCAGGAGCAAGTGGTGGACGTTCGCGTGCTGTGCGCGACTCACAAGGACCTCAATCAGGAAGTAGCCGCCGGCCGTTTTCGGCAGGATTTGTATTACCGGCTGAACGTCATCGAACTGCGCGTCCCGCCCTTGCGCGAGCGCCGCGAAGACATTGAAGAGATCGCCAACAGCGTGCTGCGCCGCCTGGCCGAATCCGCCGGAGAGCCTGCCACCCTCCTCCCGCCCCACGCGCTGGCGGCCCTCAAGGGTTATCGTTTTCCCGGCAATGTGCGCGAGCTGGAAAACATGCTGGAACGGGCCTACACGTTGTGCGAAGACGATCAGATCAATATCGAGGACCTGCGCCTTGCCGAGCCGTCACGCCCTACCGAGCAGGACGGCCCGAGCCTGGCCAACATCGATAACCTGGAAGACTATCTGGAGAGCATCGAGCGCAAACTGATCCTGCAGGCGCTGGAGGAAACTCGCTGGAATCGTACGGCGGCGGCGCAGCGTTTGAATTTGACGTTCAGGTCGATGCGTTATCGGTTGAAGAAGTTGGGGTTGGAGTGATGGATGCCGCGGCGCTTGGATCGGTCCCAAAAAGGGACCGATCGTTCCCTTTTTGGGACCTATTATTCGCCCGGGCCACTCAAGCGTTAAGCCTTCCCGCAGGCGCATAAGGCGCTTCATCAATAATTGGCTCATCCCCCACCAGCAAATCCGTCAACAACTGACATGAGGCCGGCGCCAGCACCAAGCCGTTGCGATAGTGGCCGCAGTTCAGCCACAAGCCTTCATGATCCGGCACCGGGCCGATGAAAGGAATGCCGTCCGGCGAGCCCGGTCGCAAACCTGCCCAGTGCCCGACCACATGGGCTTCCGCCAACGCGGGGATCAATTCAATCGCCGAAGCTTTCAAGCTGTCCAGGGCATTTTCGGTGGGTGTCTTATCAAACCCTTCGTGCTCGAGCGTACTGCCGATGAGGATATGTCCGTCGCGCCGGGGGATGGCGTAACGACCCTTCGCGAGGATCATGCTCGGCAGAAAGTCGGCCGCGCATTTGTAGAGGATCATCTGCCCTTTGACCGGCTCAACGGGCAGCGCCAACCCCAGTTTGCCGAGCAGATCGCCGCTCCATGCACCTGCGGCCAGCACCACGCTGTCGCCGAGCACATCGCCCTCTTCCGTCGTGACGCCCAGTACGCGATCACCCTCGCGCAGGAAATCAATGACCTGGCAGTGCTCTCGAATCACCACATTGGGCAACGCCAATAATGCAGCCTTGAGGGACTTGACCAGACGCGGGTTGCGCACGTTGGCGACGTCGGCCATGTGCACCGCACGTGAATAGCCACCGCCCATGACGGGCACGGCGTCGTAGACCGCAGAGATATCCACCGACCTCAGCGGGCGATTCACCCGCGTCGCCCACTGGAGCGCTTCTGCTTCGTCATCCAGGTCCAGCCAGTAAAGGCCAGTCTTGTGCACTTGGGGATCGATGCCGGTCATTGCCAGTAAGCGCTCGGCGAGCTGTGGGTAAAAATCCTGCGACCAGTGCGAGAGTGCCGTTACGGCGGGGCTGTAACGCCACGGGTAGAGCGGCGATACGATGCCGCCGCCAGCCCATGAGGATTCCTGGCCGACTTCAGAGCGGTCGATCAGCGTTACATTTCGGCCTTTGGAGGCGAGGTTGAAGGCGGTCAGGAGACCGATGACGCCGCCGCCGATGATGACTATGTTTTGATTTAGCACAGCGGCCACGACTTGTTCATCTGCATGGATTCAACGGCCCCAACAGTCTTTGTTCGACAGGCCGGTGGAGTTGTTTCGTACACCGGCGTTATTGATGGTGAAGCTGCCGCATTTGTCGCCGTCCATCATGGAGCCGGGCTTGGGTGCCGCCGTCAAGGTGAAGGTTGTAGGGGCGAGTACCACCCCAACGGTGTACCAGGCATTAGAGCCTGCGACCGGCGCTTCTGTGTAGTAGCCATTCTTGGTGAAGTAACGCTCCAGAACCTGGCTCTGCTCCATCAGAATTGCGGCAATTTCTGTCCGATGAGTGCGCCTCACGTACTCGGTATAGCTGGGGTAAGCGATCGCCGCCAGAATGCCGACGATGGCGACCACGATCATCAGCTCTATCAGGGTAAAGCCCCGCGCCTTACAGCCAACCATGTTTTTTCCTCATCTTGTTTGTCGCCACATAATGCGCCGGTTTGAAACTCCACCCAACTCTGTCGCGATAGCAGGATTGGCAGGGTCGCCGCTTAAAACGATTTCCTGATTGCCGTTGTCCTTATCCAATGCTGCGGCCAGATAAGGGACACCGCCGCTCACCAGAAAGCCGCTGGAATTATTATCAGCGCTGTTAATCTGCCGATCGCTGTTGGTATCCAACACGGGATAACTGAGCATACGCCCGCTTAACGCATCCAAGTCCACGAATCTCCCTGATCCCGAACTGGAGCAGGGATCACCCGTGTCGACTATGGCCGTGGTGAATCGAACCCGACCAAACGCTAGATCTGCAGGATAGATAACTCGTTCACCCGTAGCGACGTTGTTGTAGATCAGCGGGAGGTAGAAGCCCTTCTTGGCGGCGTAGTTCACGTCATTTTGAGTGGTCGTAAAGAACTGCCCATTCGGGCCGCTGGACACGCCATTAATGGACTGAGCGACGAGGTCGGTTTCTCGGTAATTGGCACTCGTAGCGTCATTGTCCCAAACGGCATAAAACGCTTGAGTCGTGAGTGTGGTTTTGTCGGCGGTTTCAAGCAATTTGCCGGTTCCGAAGTAAACCATCTTGCCGCCGTTCGGATTGTTCGATACCACCGGTTGCGCAGTAATGGGTTGACTCGCCCCGCCAGCAGCGGTGAACAGTGGACTGCCCCCCAACCCCACCTTCCACGAGGCCGCAGTCAGTCCCCTGAAGTCAAATTTCCACATCTGCCCTTTCAGATCGCCTGCATAGGCATACTGAACCATGCTCTGGGCATCGACGCGCAACCTCACTGAGGACAGGCCGTTGTTGCCGGACGTATCGACCGGTATCTCTCTGATCAGCGAGCCGTTGCTGACATCCACCACAAACAGTGAAGCCACGCCATTAGTGCTGCCATAACCATTCGCAATGAAAGCTGCCCATCGACCATCCGGCAATTGGGCCACTTCGGGCTTGGCGTAGGCGTACCCCATATTGGCGTATCCGGTAGAACCGCTGCTTATGTCCCAAAGCGCCTTTACCGTGTTTGACTTATCTGCGTTAAACAATTGCAACGCATAAAACCCTTTTCCCCCTGCCCCGGTGCCGCCGATGGCCAAGGTTTTCCATGATGAAGCGAACTGCACGTCAACAATGGATATCTGGCCGTCCACCAAAAACTTGTGGGAATCGCCGTTGATGTAGTCCGTATCAGCGACGTAATGCAGGTTAGGAAGAACCGTGGACGGCATGTAGGCATATCGTCTGGTGCCCAGGGCCGGGTCGATGACATTGACCAACCCGTCGTTGGCATTCACGACAAGACTAGGCGTCATGGACCCGGCCTTTGTATCGAGGTAAGTGGTGTAGCTGTTATCGGCGGCAGGGTCCGAAGCAGGGTTTGCCGTGGGAGAGGCATAAGCGAGCGGGGAGTTAATCACGTCCCCTAGAAGCACTGTCCGCGTTTTCAGCCCTGTTTTGTTTGTTCCCTTGCTCCACTCAACCAAGTCTGAGCCGGACACTCCCAATGGAAGATTGAGGCTGAGTGCCAACTGCTGCGGTAAGGAGAAGCTGAGGAACGATAGGGGGATGACCCTATTCGTCAGGGTGTTCCAGGACTCATAGGTTGATTTGATGCCCGGAACAATCTGTAGATCGGTGGACCAGTTGGGCTGAGCTGTATTGATGGCGCCATCTGCTGCAATCGCCAATGACTTGATCGTCCCGCGCCAGTCAGTGGGGTCATATTGGGTCTGAAAGAAAACAGAACTGCTCGACAGCGAAGAGGAGTTCGAAGCTGCGCCGCCCCCGGTGCCTGCGCGAGAAGTAATGTCATTCAGCGCGGCCGACAATGCCGCGTTAAGACCAGCGCTGTCGGTTGCTTGATAATAGGTTCCTTTGCCGTAAACCGCCGCGTCAGAAAGCATGGCATTCGCGGCAGTAAACCCCACGGTATAGGTGAACATATTCTGTTTGATAAAATCTGGCGCATTCCAACTCTTGTTTGCGCCATCAGTACCGTCCGTTCTCATATCGATGTCGTAGGCAAATTTCGCGATGTCGTCGAGGTAGAGCGTGTCGCCCTCACCGTCGCCATTAAGGTTGTCCCCGTCATTATTTTTGCCATCCCAATTCGGTAAACTCGCGCCGCCCTGGGGATCGTTGGTGGGAAAGGTCCGGTCGTAAGTGGGCAGCCCATCGGTGATCACGACACCATAGTTGCGTTGGCACCGGTACTGAATGGGGCTCGTATAAGTAGTTGGCGTCGTGTTGTAGTAGGGCGTCAACCCGCGGAAATACCGAGTGACTTCATAGTACGTCTCAGCCAATGGCGTGTTCGCAATTGCAGCCAAGCCGTTAATGGAGGAAATCAGTGCGTTGTAATTTGTATTGGCCTGAGCAGCGGTCGTGGAGGCTGTCTGAGACAGATCATTTACCCCTCTAGCGATATAACCGCCGGGGCCGGAATTTCCCGTGACAGGTGGGTTGAAGGTAGCCAGGCCGATCCTAAGATTCCGATTACTTGCTACCAGCGACGCAGAGACGTTGCGAGCAACGTTGATTCGGTAATCGTTCGGGATAGAACCGTCGGTATAGTCCTTTCTCGCCAAGGACGTGGCAGAGATCAGATAGCTGATATAGGCGGTGCTATATCGAGTATTACCATTACCCACCGGATCCGGTAATTTGAGACAGATGATGCTGTCGGTAGAGACCTTGTAAAAGCCGTCGTAGCCTGCAAAGCACCCACCCCCCTTAAATTCCCCACAAAGAAATTGGTATCACTCAGATCAAGGCTGTTAACGTTACGGCAGGATGTGTCCGAGCTGCAGTTGTACACCGGGAGGGGCACCGCATTGGGATCGAATCCGGCGGCCCAAATGATGCTGTTCATGCTGCCGGAGTCGTCCACCAGCAGCATGACATTCGGCGTCACGGAGCCTGCGGTCAACAACGGCGAGTCCGAAGGAATAAACGCGGCGTAAGCTGTCGCCGAACCATAAAGGCCGAAAAATGCCCCTAGCAAGAGCCCGCAGACATACTGCTTGGCTGTGCGGTACCACTCAACGCTTGGCATAGATACTTTCCACTACAGTTCGCGAGTTACCGGAGACGCCAACACCTGTGATGCGATACAGCGTCCACGACTTGCTTTCATCCCACCCTACCGAATTGATATTGACCGGATCTTTGGTCGTAGCTATTTTCTGGGCTGCCCAAAATCCGTTTGTTACAGCTACCCACGTTACGCCGGACGCAGCGCTGACTCCCGCTTTTATATCGTTGACGTTTTCAGCCGGTGGCGCGCATTTCGTGCACGTCGCCAGTGTGTAGCTGCTGGCCTGCACCGCCGCTTCACCTGCACGCACTGCTGCTTCGGCCAACTGAAATGACTCATTGCGCAGCTTGACACTGCCCGACATTTTTTCCTGAAAAGTCGCACTCTGCATAGAAGATATGCCGACCAGCGTCAGGAGCAAAAGAAAGACGAGGCTTACAATCAGCGCCATTCCTTGCTCGCGAAAGGGGGTAAGTGGAAACGCTTTGTGTCTCGCTGCTTTCACTGTGGCGCACCTAGTAGAGACGATTACGCAGCGCAATCAAAACGCTGAACGACTGATTTTGGACCCGGTTAGCCGGGTCCTTCAGCACGAGCGTGATACGCACACTGCGCACCAGATCAGTGTTGCCAGGGTTGGCGGTGTATCCAGTAACCGCTGGCCCCGAGGCCGCGCTGGCCGTGCCAAACATCAGCAGAAACTTATCCACATTATTGACGATGGCGGCCCCGCCCAGCATGAGTTGGTTATTCACAAGCTGGTACTCAAGTTGCCGTATCGGGAACGCCAATTGTCCTGCCGCAGGAGCCGCGGTCCCTGTTCTGGCTGTCGCCGAGGATTTGCAGTCTGAGAGAATTGTCCAGGAAGGTGTTCCGCCGTTGTTTCCCACATCAGCGGTCACCAGCGTCAGCTTTGCAGTGGTGTTATCCCATCGAATCGGCGTCGCCTGCGCGGCTGCAAAATCAGCTTTAGCGCTCGCGTCCGCGACGGTTGCCAGGCAGCCGAACATGCCCACCATGCGAATTTCCTGTGACAGCTTGGTAAGAATGAAACGCGCATCTTCTTGCATCGCGGCGGACGCGTTCTGCGTCGAATAAGTATTTTTCGCAGAAATAAAAATCTGAATGATCCCGGCTACGATCAGCAGGCCCAACAATAATGAGATCATGATCTCTATCAGGCCGAAGCCTCTGGCACGATGGTTCATGGCGTCGCCTTAGGGTCGGCCACAACGCGACTCCTTACGCTAAAGGTCTGCTGCGCATTTGCGGTGTTAGCAGCACGGGCATCGTTCCATGTCACCGCAATCGTCACCCAACCTTGATTTACGGTAATGACGCCGTCGCCACCCGGTCCGGCAAAGTTAGTGATGTTGTTTTTAAAATCCACCAAATCCTGGGTTCGCGGAACGTTCAAGTTCGCCGCCGAAGGTGCAGCAGCCAATGACGCCAAACGGTAATCCGCATCTGGATTGGCACGAATGCGGTCCATCATGTCGTAAGCCACGAAGCTGGCCTGGCTGCTCATTGTTGAGCTATCGGTGTACTTCAATGCGTTCAACTGCAGCGCAGCCGCTCCCAGCAATCCAATGGCCAAGACAAGCAGCGCCACTAGTACTTCAATGAGCGTCACGCCTTGCTGCGAGGAGTAGGTTTTCATGCTCATATGCAATTACCTAATACGATGCGCCCGCTTAGGCAAACGTTGATCACCCTGCTGATGGTGCCTCGGGTATATGTGATGCTCAGCGCCGCGGCAGGCGTCGGCACCGGGGCAGCCAAACCACCCAAGTTATTGAAATCGATAGCGCTCGGATTCCCGTTGACGGTCAGCACTGAGCCCGTGTCCATCGCTGATAGCACACGCAACGTCGTAACAGGACTCGTTGCAGGATCGACGATACTGAGTTGCGTATTCCATGCGCTTCCGGCAACCATTGGCGTGATGCGAATCACAGTCCCACTGTTTATCGCCTGCTGACGTGCATAGTTGAGGAAACGCTGAAAGTCACTGACCTCCGTATCTGCCTTGGTGTTTTGAATCGCCGTGCTGAAACTCGGAATGGCGATCGCGGCGAGGATGCCGACCAACGTGATAGTCACCAGCAACTCGACCAGCGTAAAACCCCGACACCCTTTAGCCATTTAATCTCTCCTTAATGGAGAAACTATATCGCAACCGGTTGTTTCAATATTTGTCGGGGGGATGTGTGGCTGTTTTCGACGGACGAATGCCCTGACGCCTTGTGCCGCAGGCCTCATATGTCATCTCACCGCCCCCAACACCCCGCCACACTGGCAGCCCCCGACATCCCGAGATTGTCGCGCCTGCCAGTGTTTTCCAGCACAAAGCTGCCGCAGGCATCGCCCGCCATCATCCCCCCGCCCATCGGCGACGCAGTCAGCGTGAACGTCCGCTCCTTACGCTCTGCCCCTATCCGATAAAACGCATTCCCGACCGACACCTCATGACTAAACGCCGGCGGCCCGCTGACGTCCGAATACTGCCCTGCCCGCGAGTGAAACCGCTCCAGCTTCTGCGCTTCTTCAACCAGCACCCCAGCGATCTCCGAGCGGCGGGTTTTCCGGGTGTATTCGCTGTACTGCGGGTACGCGACGGCGGCAAGTATCGCGACGATGGCGATGGCAATCAGCAGTTCGATCAGGGTGAAACCCGCGGTCCGTCTGTTCATTGCCGCTGCCGCCACATCACGCGACGCTCCTGGGTGTGGATGCTTTCGAGCACAGTCCGTGAGTCGCCTTGGATGCCAATGGCCGTCACGCGGTACAAGGTCCAAAGTTGACCGTCTGCGCCACCGGCGGGTTGGTCGGTTTGGCCGACATGCTGAATGCCGTAAAAACCACCTCGCGTTGCGACCCAATTCACTCCTGAAGGCCCGCTGGTGCCGCTGTTTGAAAGGGTCAGCGCTTCAGGCGGTGGCACACATTTGGCTGGCGACGAACAAGCTGGCAGGGAAAAACCCGTTGCCACGATTCTCGCTTCCGCGATGCGCAGCGCTGTCTCGGCGGATTGAAACGAGGCATCGCGCAGCTTAAGCGTGCCAGCCACTTTTTCCTGGAGCGTGGCGTTCTGCATCGACGATGTCGCCAGCAGGGTCAACAAGAGCAGGAACACCAAACTGACGATCAACACCGCACCACGTTGTGCATTCATCTTCATGCACTTACCCCAGTCGATTACGGATGGCAGCGACAACATCAATGGTCTGTTCCTGCGCCCGGTCTGCGGGGTCGAACAGGGTGAGGGTCAGGCGTACGCTGCGGATCAACGAGGGTTCGGCAGTGGCAGCGTACCGCGCGATGGAGCGATCGTTGAGCGAACCGGCGACGCCGAACAGCACACTGAATGCGCCCACGTTGCTGACCAGAGGCTGACCGTTCAGTGACAGCTCATTGCGTGCCTTGTTGAAGCGATAGACCTGCCGGTGAATGGGCATCGCGGTCTCATCTGCGGAAAGCCGAGGCGCCCGGCCGTTGGTGTACGCGGTGGCGGATGACACGCAGTCAGTGTGAATAACCCAGGTCGACCAGCCGCCGCCCTCCCCGGTCCCTGCCGTGGCGAGGGTCAGGGTCTGGGAGCTGGCGTCCCAGTGGATCGGCGCTTCATACGCCTTGGAGAAGCCATTGCCGACGCTGGCGTCGTCAACATTCCCAAGGCAGCCGAACATGCCCACCAGCCGCACCTCCTGAACCATTTTGCTGAGCACGAATCGTGCGTCTTCCTGCAGGCTGGCGGACGATGTCTGACTGGCATAGCTGCTCTTTGAGCTGATGAATATCTGCGCCAAGGCCAGCGACATCACCAATCCCAACACCAGCGCCAGCATGACTTCGACGAGGCCAAAGCCCTTCTCCAGAGGCCTCATTGTCGTGCGACCCGCTCGGCAGAGACATCTGCGGTCAGCGTAAGCGTTTGCTTCTGCACGGCCTCCTGGCTGGCACGCGAATCGTCCCACGTCAGCGTGAGGGTCACGCTCGATCCCGCCACCGCTATGGATGCCTCGGCGTCGTCACCGGCCGCGCGTTTCAACTGCGTCGCGAAGTCGTACAGGTCTTGCTGGCGAGGCACGGCGAGACTGCCGGAGGTAGGAGCCTGACTCAGAGAAGACAGCGCGTAGCGGGTGCCAGGATTGGCGCGGATGCGCTCGAAAAGGTCATGGGCGATGAAGCTGACGTGCAGGCTGCGCATGGAGCTGTCGGTGTACTTCAGCGCATTGAGCTGCAACATCGCCACGCCCAATATGCCAACGCTGAAGATCAGCAACGCGACCAGCACTTCGATCAATGTCATCCCCGATTGCATCGTTTTCCCTCGCACCATTCACCTCGACGATTCCCATGCAGACGCCATTGAAGACGATGCGCAGCGGTTTGCCCGGAGGATGTGTAACGGCGGCTTGCGGACATACCGGCTGACAATCGACCCGGTTGTCAGCGCGGCTAAGCGGGTGTTTGCTTTAGCGCCGCACTCAACGGAAGACGCTCGTGAAACAGCAAGGATTGACGCTGATAGAACTGCTGGCAGGGCTGGTGATTGTCGGCATCGTCGCCACGCTGGCGATCCCCGCCTTCGGGCAACTGATCGATTCTCAACGCCGTCAGGACACGGCTCAGCAACTGGCCAGTGGGCTGCGGATGGCTCGCACGGAGGCGATTCTGCGCAGTCAACCGGTGGTGATGCAGGCGCTGGACAATGACTGGAGCCGAGGCTGGAACGTGTTCGTTGACAGCAACCGCAACCAGTTCAAGGACGAGGGCGAGCTGTCACTGACCGAGTTCGCCAGCCACCGAAATGTCAGGGTCGTCGGCAACAGCAAAGTGGCGGCGCGAATTGGCTTTGATAACACGGGGCGGCTGCTGAACAACGCCAACGGCACACTGGCAGTGTGCCTCAAAGACTCACCTGTCAGTCGCTATCAGTTGGCGATTGCGGTGACCGGCAGGGTCACGCTGCGATCCGAAGGATTCGGCAGCGAGCCCTGTGCATGATGCGGTGACAGGATGACCGGATTACAGCAGCGATTTGACGCGCAATTCTTTGGGCATCGAGAAGGTGATGTTTTCCTCGCGCCCGGCCAACTCGTCTTCGCCGGTGGCACCCCATGCGTGCAGCTGCTGAATCACGCCGCGCACCAGGACTTCAGGCGCCGAAGCACCGGCGGTAATGCCGATGCGGCCAACGCCGTCGAACCAGCTGCGCTGCATGTCTTCAGCGCCATCGATCAGATAGGCCGGGGTCGACATGCGCTCGGCCAGTTCACGCAGGCGATTGGAGTTGGAGCTGTTCGGGCTGCCCACCACCAGCACCACGTCGCACTCATCGGCCAGGACCTTGACCGCGTCCTGGCGGTTTTGCGTGGCGTAACAGATGTCGTCCTTGCGCGGCCCGCCAATGGCCGGGAACCGCGCGCGCAGGGCGTCGATCACACGGCTGGTGTCGTCCATCGACAGCGTCGTCTGGGTCACGAAAGCCAGGTTCTCGGGATTGCTCACCTGCAGGTTGGCGACGTCGGCTTCGTCTTCGACCAGATAGATCGCGCCACCGTTGCTCGCGTCGTACTGACCCATCGTGCCCTCAACCTCAGGGTGGCCGGCGTGACCGATCAGGATGCACTCGCGGCCGTCGCGGCTGTAGCGCGCGACCTCGATATGCACTTTGGTCACCAGCGGACAGGTGGCGTCGAACACCTTCAGGCCGCGCCCTGCCGCCTCGGTACGCACCGCCTGCGACACGCCGTGGGCGCTGAAGATCACGATGACGTCATCCGGCACCTGCTCGAGCTCTTCAACGAAGATCGCGCCACGGCTGCGCAGGTCTTCGACGACGAATTTGTTATGAACCACTTCATGGCGCACGTAGATCGGCGGGCCAAACACTTCCAGCGCGCGATTGACGATTTCGATCGCACGGTCCACCCCGGCGCAGAAGCCGCGTGGGTTGGCGAGTTTGATTTGCATGATGTGCCTCGTGTCTACGCGCAATGAAACATATAAACGAAGAGGCCCCGAACAGAGCCGGGGCCAAGCGCTCTGGCAATGCTCAGAGTGCCTTGACCTCGAAAATTTCCACTTCGAAGGTCAACGTCTTGCCCGCCAGCGGGTGATTGAAATCGACGGTGACATGATCATCGTCGATTGCTTTCACCACGCCCGGCAGTTCGGTATTGGCCGCATCGTTGAAGATCACCAGCAGTCCTTCGGACAGCTCCATGTTCTGGAACTGCGAACGCGGCATGACCTGCAAGTTTTGCGGGTTCGGCTGACCGAAAGCGTTTTCCGGCGGCACCTGCAGCGTACGCTTATCACCGGCCTTGAAACCGAAAATCAGCGCTTCGAAGCCCGGAAGCAGGCTGCCATCGCCGACCTTGAAGGTCGCCGGCGCCTTGTCGAACGTGCTGTCGACGGTGTCACCGTTTTCCAGGTGCAGCGCGAAATGCAGAGTGACTTCCGTGTTCTGACCGATGCGTGTTTCCTGAGTAGCCTGTTCGGTCACCAACTGATC
Organism: Pseudomonas sp. 15A4; assembly: GCF_016925575.1. Classification (NCBI taxonomy): domain Bacteria; kingdom Pseudomonadati; phylum Pseudomonadota; class Gammaproteobacteria; order Pseudomonadales; family Pseudomonadaceae; genus Pseudomonas; species Pseudomonas sp. 15A4. The sequence continues at coordinate 204,664 of NZ_CP068986.1, forward strand.
AGTCATTGACGGTTTCTCCGGTTTTCTTGCTCTTGAACATGTCCAGAGCCAGCATGATCGCACCAACGGTAATGGCGCTGTCCGCGACATTGAAGGCCGGGAAGCCGTGTTGTTTCCAATGCACGAAGATGAAGTCTATGACATGGCCGATGACGATTCGGTCGTACAGATTGCCGAGCGCCCCGCCCAATACAAGGGCAAGGGCAATTGCCAGCCAGGTTTCGTCGCGCCCGAGCCGCTTGAGCCAGACCACCAGCACAACGCTCACCACGACCGCAATCAACGCAAACAACCAGCGCTGCCAGCCGGAACTGTCGGCCAGAAAACTGAACGCAGCACCGGTGTTGTAGGCCAGCATCCAGCTGAAGTAGTCGGGAAGGATGACGATCTGCTCGTACAACTCCAGGCGATTTTCGAAGTAGAACTTGCTGGCCTGGTCAATGACCACTACCAGCACGCTCAACCACAACCAACCCAGTCGGCCCATGCGGCCAGCTGATGCGTTAGGCATAGTGACGAACCTCGCCTGCGCCGCTGATGTTGTCGACGCAACGGCCGCAGATTTCCGGATGTTCAGGATCGACCCCGACGTCCTCGCGGTGATGCCAGCAGCGCGCGCACTTGGCGTGGCCGGATTTGACGACCTTGAGCTTCAGACCGGCGACTTCGGCAACCACGGCATCGGCAGGCGCGCTGACGAAAGGCGCGACGCTGGCCGTTGAGGTGATTAGCACGAAACGCAGCTCATTGCTGAGCTTGGACAGATCCGCTACCAGCGCGTCTTCGGCGTATAGCGTAACTTCGGCCTGCAAGTTGCCGCCGATGGCCTTGGCCGCGCGCAGGTTTTCCATTTCCTTGTTGACCGCCACCTTCACCGCCATGATCCGCTCCCAGTAGGCGCGATCCAGCTCGAAGCCTTCCGGCAGCTCACTCAGCTCCTGATACCAGGTATTGAGCATGACCGACTCGTTACGCTCGCCCGGCAGGTACTGCCACAGCTCGTCGGCTGTAAACGCCAGGATCGGTGCGATCCAGCGAACCAGCGCCTCGGAGATGTGGAACAGCGCAGTCTGGCAAGAGCGACGTGCCTTGCTGTTGGCGCCGGTGGTGTACTGGCGATCCTTGATGATGTCGAGGTAGAAGCCGCCCAACTCCTGCACGCAGAAGTTGTGCACCTTCGAGTAGACGTTCCAGAAACGGTACTCGCCGTAGTGCTCTTCCAGCTCACGTTGCAGCAGCAACGCGCGATCCACGGCCCAGCGATCTAGCGCGAGCATGTCTTCGGCGGGCAGCAGGTCGGTGGCCGGGTTGAAGCCGGTCAGGTTCGAGAGCAGGAAGCGCGCGGTGTTGCGGATGCGACGGTACGCATCGGCGCTACGCTGCAGAATGGTGTTGGAGACGGCCATTTCGCCGGAATAGTCAGTCGCCGAAACCCAAAGACGCATGATGTCGGCGCCCAGCGTGTCGTTGACGGTCTGCGGCGCGATGACGTTACCCAGCGACTTGGACATCTTGCGACCGTTCTCGTCCACGGTGAAACCATGGGTGAGCAATTCACGGTACGGCGCGTGATTGTCGATGGCGCAACCGGTCAGCAGCGACGAGTGGAACCAGCCACGGTGTTGGTCCGAGCCTTCCAGGTACAAGTCGGCGCGTGGACCGCTTTCGTGGCCCATCGGGTGCGAGCCGCGCAAGACGTGCCAGTGCGTGGTGCCGGAATCGAACCAGACGTCCAGGGTGTCGGAGATCTTGTCGTAGAGCGGCGCTTCGTCACCCAGCAGCTCGGCAGCGTCCATCTTGAACCAGGCTTCGATGCCTTCCTGCTCCACACGCTGAGCGACTTCTTCCATCAGCTCGACGGTTCGCGGGTGCAGCTCGCCGCTTTCCTTGTTCAGGAAAAACGGGATCGGCACGCCCCAGTTGCGCTGACGGGAGATACACCAGTCAGGGCGGTTGGCGATCATCGAGTGCAGGCGCGCCTGCCCCCACGCCGGGACGAACTTGGTTTCTTCGATGGCTTTCACGGCGCGATTGCGCAGGGTGTCGCCCGAAGTCGGCTGCTTGTCCATGCCGACGAACCACTGCGCGGTGGCGCGGTAGATCAGCGGGGTCTTGTGGCGCCAGCAGTGCATGTAGCTGTGGGTGATGGTCTCGGTGTGCAGCAACGCGCCGACTTCGGTCAGCTTGTCGATGATGGGCTGGTTGGCCTTGAAGATGAACTGGCCGCCAAAGAACTCCAGCGACGGGCTGTACACGCCGTTGCTCTGCACCGGGCTGATGATGTCGTCATTGGTCAGGCCGTAGGCTTTGCAGATCACGAAGTCATCGACGCCATAGGCCGGCGAGCAGTGAACCACACCGGTACCGGCGCCCAGCTCGACGTAGTCGGCCAGATAGATGGGCGACAGACGATCGTAGAACGGATGACGGAAATTGATCAGCTCAAGCGCCGAACCCTCGGCCGTCGCCAACACCGAACCTTCGAGGTTCCAGCGCTTCAGGCAGGACTCTACCAGCTCTTCAGCCAGCACCAGCAGGCGCTCGCCGGTATCGACCAGCGCATAGGTGAATTCCGGGTGAACGTTGAGCGCCTGGTTCGCCGGGATGGTCCACGGGGTGGTGGTCCAGATCACGATGGCAGCAGGTTTGCTCAGGCTTGGCAGACCGAAGGCGGCAGCGAGCTTGTCGGCATCAGCAACCGGGAAGGCCACGTCGATGGTGGACGACTTTTTGTCCTGATATTCGACTTCCGCTTCAGCCAGTGCCGAGGCGCAGTCGAAACACCAGTTGACTGGCTTAAGGCCCTTGAACACGAAGCCGTTCTTCACCATTTCGGCCAACGCGCGGATTTCTCCGGCCTCGTTAGCGAAGTCCATGGTGCGGTACGGGTTGTCCCAGTCGCCGAGCACGCCCAGACGAATGAACTCGGCTTTTTGCCCTTCGATCTGTTCGCCCGCATACGCACGGCACAGCTCGCGGGTCTTGTCCGCAGGCAGGTTTTTGCCGTGGGTGACTTCGACCTTGTGCTCGATCGGCAGACCGTGGCAATCCCACCCTGGAACATAAGGCGCGTCGAAGCCCGACAGGGTCTTCGAGCGCACGATCATGTCCTTGAGAATCTTGTTGACCGCGTGACCGATGTGGATATTGCCGTTGGCGTAAGGAGGCCCGTCGTGCAGCACGAACTTGGGCCGATCCTTGCCAATTTCGCGCAGCTTCTGGTACAGGCCAATGCTGTCCCAGCGCTGCAGAGTTTGCGGCTCGCGCTGGGGCAGGCCGGCCTTCATCGGGAAGGCGGTGTCCGGAAGATTAAGCGTGGCTTTGTAGTCGGTCATTTCAGGCTCTAAAGTTTAGCGGTTGATCGTGCCAGTGGGCACGAGCGGCAGCGACATCCGCATCGATCGCCGTCTTGAGCGCCTCAAGGGAGGCAAAGCGCTGCTCATCACGCAGCTTCTGGTGGAATACCACCGTCAAACGCCGGCCATAGATATCGCCGGTAAAATCCAGAAGGTGAATCTCAAGGTGGGGACGCCCATCGCCCGCCACGCTGGGACGCACGCCAATGTTGGCAACGCCCGGCCATACCTTGCCGTCAATCTGCGCGCTGACCAGATAGACACCGGTCAATGGCACGCGACGACGTTTGAGTTGCACGTTGGCGGTGGGTGTACCCAACTGACGCGCCAGTTTCTGGCCATGCAGCACGCGGCCGGATATCTCGAACGGACGGCCCAGCAAATGCTCGGCAAGGGTGAAGTCTGCGGCGGCCAATGCGGTGCGCACCTTGGTGCTGCTGACGCGGAAGCCGTCGATCTCGACAGTCTGTGCCGCCTCGACGGTAAAGCCCTTCTCGGCGCCTACCTTTTGCAGAAAATCAAAATCACCGATCCGGTCGCAGCCAAAGCGGAAGTCGTCGCCGACCTCCAGATGCTTCACGCCCAGGCCATCGATCAGCACGGTGTCGACAAACTCCGATGCACTGAGCTTGCTGAAGCGCTGGTTGAATGCCAGACACAGCACCAGATCAACACCCTCGGCGGCGAGTAGATCGAGCTTGTCGCGCAGTCGGGCCAGACGGGCCGGCGCCGTTTCGGGCGCGAAGAACTCGCGAGGTTGCGGTTCGAAGATCACCACACAACTGGGCAAGCCCAGTTCGACGGCGCGTTCACGCAGTCTCGCCAGGATAGCCTGGTGACCCCGGTGTACACCGTCGAAATTGCCAATAGTGGCGACGCAGCCCCGGTGCTGCGGGCGCAGATTGTGAAGGCCTCGAACCAGCTGCATAACGCGCTTCTTGCTCATAAAGTGGCCGATTATAACCACACACCGCCGTCAACGACAGGCGACACATCCGGGCAAACCACAACAATCGACGTTAACCGGCAGAAAACGACGACTGATCCTACAGGATCGCCTTGCGAGCAAAATGCCTGACGCGAAAACCCAATACCAGCAGAGAGCCGAAATACGCCACGACGCCTGCCAGCACCAACGCGCCCAGGCGCAGGAATCGCTGCAGCATCTCACCGTCCGACCAGGCAGGCATCACATGCATCAGGCCCAGCAGCACCGCGGACATGATGGCCACGGCGACAATCAGCTTGCCCAGGAACACCGGCCACCCCGGCTGCGGCTGAAACAGATCCTGCTTGCGCAACTGCCAGAACAACAGCAAAGCGTTCAGGCATGCGCCCACACTGATCGCCAGCGCCAGACCGGCATGAGCCAAGTGAATGACGTAGACGAAAAGCAGGTTGAACAGCTGAGTCACTATGAGGGTGAAGATCGCGATTTTCACCGGCGTGCGGATATTTTGTTGAGCATAAAAGCCCGGCGCGAGCACCTTGATCACGATGATGCCCAGCAGCCCCACCGAATACGCGACCAGCGCACGCTGGGTCATCGCGGCATCTTCACCGTCGAACTTGCCGTACTGGAACAGCGAGACGGTCAGCGGCTCGGCGAGCAGTCCGAGCGCCAGCATGCAAGGCAGCACCAGCAGAAAACACAGACGCAGGCCCCAGTCGAGAATGCGCGAATACTCCTGGCGATCCCGACTGGCGTAGGTTTTCGAGAGAATCGGCAGAAGAATCGTCCCCAATGCCACGCCGAGCACACCGGAAGGCAGCTCCATCAGACGGTCGGCGTAGTACATCCACGACACTGATCCGGCAACAAGAAAAGACGCAAATATCGTGTTGATGATCAGCGAAATCTGACTGACAGAGACGCCGAGCATGGCCGGCAGCATTTGCTTCATCACTCGCCAGACACCGGTGTCGCGAAGATTCAGGCGCGGCAGCACCAGCATTCCGATCTTTTTCAGGTGCGGCAGTTGATAAAGAAGCTGTAGCAGCCCGCCCGCCAGCACCGCCCACCCCAGCGCCATCACGGGCGGGTGGAAATAAGGCGTTAGAAAGAGGGCGAAAAAGATCATCGCCAGATTGAGCAGCGTCGGCACGAACGCCGGAACGGAAAAACGATTCCACGTATTGAGGATCGCGCCAGCCAGCGACGACAGCGAGATGAGCAATATATAAGGAAAGGTCACCCGCAACAGGTCTGAAGTCAGCTGGAATTTCTCGGGCGTATCGGCAAACCCCGGCGCAGTTGCCCAGATGACCCAAGGAGCGAACACGACGCCCAAAACAGTGACGATCGCCAGCGCCAACGTCAGCAGGCCGGTGACATACGCGACAAATGTGCGGGTTGCTTCTTCGCCCTGCTGGCTTTTGTATTCAGCAAGGATCGGCACGAACGCCTGGGAGAAAGCGCCTTCGGCGAAGATCCGGCGCAGCAGATTGGGCAGTTTGAAGGCAATAAAGAAGGCATCGGTAGCCATGCCGGCGCCGAATGCGCGCGCGATGATGGTGTCGCGGACAAAGCCCAGCACCCGCGAAAGCATCGTAATAGAGCTAACGGCGGCAAGCGATTTGAGTAGATTCATCGAAAGGTTGTGCGCCTGACCAAAGGAAGCGCCAAAGCGCGTTCCATATATGCGATACTCCGCGCCGCAAAACAGCTCAGAGCCAAAGCCCGCGAGTTTACAGGTCGCACGCCGGAAAGAAATCACCTCGGCACCACACGGCGACCACTCAGCGGAACGCATCAACTGCCCTTGACAAGCGTCAATCTCATCGGCATGATTCGCGGCCTATTTTGTTAGCTATTTCCCAAGTCTTTCGAGGAGCTCGACGGTGGCCAACACACCTTCCGCCAAAAAACGTGCAAAACAGGCTGAGAAGCGTCGCAGCCACAACGCCAGCATGCGTTCCATGGTTCGTACCTACATCAAGAATGTAGTTAAAGCCATCGACGCTAAAGACGCTGAAAAAGCGCAAGCTGCTTATGTTCTGGCCGTGCCAGTTATCGACCGTATGGCCGATAAAGGCATCATCCACAAGAACAAAGCTGCTCGCCATAAAGGTCGCTTGAATGGCCACATCAAGGCTCTGAACCTTGCTGCTGCAGCCTAAGCGATTCGCTTGTTAAAAAACCGACCTCAGGGTCGGTTTCTTATTGCCTTCGATTTAGCGCTTCAGCATCAAGGCGCCGGAGCTGGCGTCCATGGCAGAATCGGGATTGCGGTCACGGCGTTCTGCGGACTGCCTTCGATGACCTTGTCGCTGTAGACGAGGTACACCAGCGTATTGCGCTTCTTGTCCAGGAATCGCACGACCTGCATGGTTTTGAACACCAGCGAGGTCCGCTCCTTGAACACCTCGTCTCCGTCTTTCAATTGCTCTTTGAAATGAATGGGACCGACCTGCCGGCATGCGATGGACGCCTCTGCACGGTCTTCAGCCAAACCCAGGCCGCCCTTCACCCCACCGGTCTTCGCACGGGACAGATAGCAGGTCACGCCATCGACCTTAGGGTCGTCAAAGGCTTCGACCACGATCCGATCGTTAGGCCCCACCATCTTGAACACGGTCGATACCTGGCCGATCTCTTCAGCTGACGCCAGTAACGGCAACATCAGCAACGCGCCTACCAGCCCTTTCATGACTCGCATGTATGCTTCCTTCTTTTGATGATGCACTTCAGACCAGAATCAGGTTGTCACGGTGCACGAGCTCAGGCTCAGCCATGTAACCCAGTTCCCTGACGATAGCGTCGGAAGGCAGGCCAATGATCTTTTGCGCTTCCAGGGCGCTGTAATTGCTGAGACCCCGGGCAATCTCGCGACCGTCAGCCGCCACGCACACCACCATCTCGCCACGACGGAAACTGCCTTGCACCAGCTTGACGCCGACCGGCAACAGGCTCTTGTGGCTTTCGGTCAATGCCTTCACCGCCCCCTCATCCAGCACCAGCGTGCCACGGGTCTGCAGATGCCCGGCCAGCCACTGCTTGCGAGCGGCGAGCATTTCGCGCTCCGGGGAAAGCAACGTTCCCAATCGCTCACCGGCTTTCAGACGCGCCAGAACACGCTCGATGCGCCCCCTACAATCACGGTGTGCGCGCCGGAACGGGCGGCGAGTCGCGCGGCACGCAATTTGGTCTGCATGCCGCCACGACCCAACGCACCGCCGGTGCCGCCGGCCACGGCATCAAGGGCAGGGTCATCGGCGCGCGCTTCATAGATGAGCTGCGCCTCGGGATTGTTGCGAGGGTCGGCATCGAACATGCCATCGCGGTCGGTCAGGATGACCAACAGATCAGCTTCAACCAGGTTGGCAACCAGCGCCGCCAGCGTGTCGTTGTCGCCGAACCGAATTTCGTCGGTGACGACCGTGTCGTTTTCATTGATGACAGGGATGACACCCAGCTCAACCAGGGTGCGCAAGGTGCTTCGGGCGTTCAGGTAGCGCTTGCGGTCAGACAGGTCGTCATGGGTCAGCAGAATCTGCGCAGTGTGCCGCTGATGCTCGGCGAAGCTGGATTCCCACGCTTGCACCAAGCCCATCTGACCAATCGCGGCGGCCGCCTGGAGCTCATGCATGGCGCTCGGTCGCGCAGTCCAGCCCAGACGGCTCATGCCGGCCGCTACCGCGCCGGACGACACCAGGACCAGTTCAACACCTGCCTCATGCAGGGCGACCATCTGCTCAACCCAAACACCCATGGCGTTGCGATCCAGACCCTTGCCGTCCGCTGTCAGCAGCGCACTTCCGATCTTCACCACCCAACGCTGGGCACCTGTCACCTTGCTCCGCATGATCTTTCAACCTTAAGCCAGAGAGTCCGAATTCTAGATACCAAAACGCCGCTTCAAGAGCGGCGTCGTAGTTTACTTCAGTCGATCAGTCGCGGACGTAAATGATTTCCGGACCATCTTCGTCCTCCACGTCTTCCTCATCCCAATCGTCGTCACCGATGTCATGGACGCTCTTCACGCCGCTGCGGCGCAAGGCACGCTGATCATCCAGCGCCTGCAACTGGGCGCGGGCTTCGTCTTCGATGCGCTGATCCAGCTCAGCCAGCTCGGCGGCGTACGCCGGGTCGTTGGCCAGACGATCAGCGCGGTCTTCGAGATAGCGCATGATGTCGTGGGTCAGGCGATCGGTGCCTTCTTTAGCAATGGCCGAGATCACGTAGACAGGGCCGGTCCACCCCAGGCGATCAATAATCTCCTGCTTGCGGGCCTCGTGCTCTTCTTCGAGGATCTGGTCGCACTTGTTCAGCACTAGCCAGCGGTCACGATCGGCCAGCGCAGGACTGAACTTGAACAGCTCGGTGACAATGACCTCAGCCGCATCCGGCGCACTGCTGTCATCCAGCGGCGCCATGTCGACGAGGTGCAGCAGCAGACGCGTACGCGCTAGGTGCTTGAGGAAACGAATCCCCAGGCCGGCGCCGTGGGAGGCGCCTTCGATCAAGCCGGGAATATCGGCAACGACGAAGCTTTTCCAGCGATCGACACTGACGACACCCAGGTTCGGCACGAGCGTGGTGAACGGGTAATCAGCAACCTTGGGCTTGGCAGCCGACACCGAACGGATGAACGTGCTCTTGCCAGCGTTCGGCAAGCCGAGCAGACCGACGTCAGCCAGTACTTTCAGCTCAAGCTTGAGGTCACGCTGCTCACCCGGCTTGCCCGGCGTGGTCTGACGCGGTGCACGGTTGGTACTGGATTTGAAGCGCGTATTACCCAGACCGTGCCAGCCGCCATGGGCAACCAGCAGACGCTGACCCGCCTTGGTCAGGTCGCCGATGACTTCCTGGGTACCGGCGTCGATCACGGTAGTGCCGACCGGCACGCGCAGTACCAGCTCTTCACCCTTGCGACCGGTGCAGTCGGTGCTGCCGCCGTTCGAACCGCGCTCGGCGTCGAAATGGCGGGTGTAGCGGTAGTCGACCAGGGTGTTGAGGTTTTCGTCGGCGACCATGTAGATCGAGCCGCCGTCACCACCATCACCGCCGTTGGGACCACCGTTCTCGATGAATTTTTCGCGACGGAAGCTCATGCAACCGTTACCGCCATCACCGGCCTTTACTCGAATGGATACTTCATCAACAAATTTCATAGCGCACGCCTCCCGTCACAAAGACGAGCAAACAACATAAATTCATAAGGCTCTTGCAAAGATGAGCGTTGCGATACCGATCAAAAACCAGCGACTTCACACCACAACGGCCCACACAAACAGCTTTGCAAGAGACTCACCAGAAACAGGACCTTCTACAAACGAAAAAGCCCTGTCATCGACAGGGCTTTTCAGCTCAGGACGCGTGAAGGCGAGGCCCTCACACCCCCTGAACGCAAGATTATGCCGCGACTTCAGTCTTTGGCACGATGCTTACATAGCGACGACCGAAGGCGCCTTTAACCTGGAACTTGATCACGCCTTCGACTTTAGCGAACAGGGTGTGATCCTTGCCCATACCAACGCCGTAGCCAGCGTGGAATTGGGTGCCGCGCTGACGCACGATGATGTTGCCCGGAACGATAACCTGGCCGCCATACATCTTCACGCCAAGGCGTTTGGCTTCTGAGTCGCGACCGTTACGGGTACTACCACCAGCTTTTTTGTGTGCCATGAGTCAATTCTCCTAGTGAGGATTAGGCTGAAATTAAGCCTGAATACCGGTGATTTTGATCTCGGTGTACCACTGGCGGTGGCCCATACGCTTCATGTGGTGCTTACGACGACGGAACTTGATGATGCGGATTTTATCGTGACGACCTTGGGAGATCACTTCAGCCACAACGGTAGCGCCTGCAACAACTGGAGCGCCGATGTTCACGTCGTCGCCATTGGCAACCAACAGAACGCGATCAAAAGTGACGGATTCGCCGGTAGCGATTTCCAGTTTTTCAATCTTCAGGTATTCACCTGGGGCGACCTTGTATTGCTTGCCGCCAGTAACGATTACTGCATAAGACATGGTGTATCTCCGATAATCCTGCTCACCCAGCTCTTTATAGGAAGAGGTATTGGCTGGCATGGCTGCACAAGGCTGGAAGGCCGACATGCAATTGCGTAAGGCAGGTGCTGCCCAGGAAGTTAGGGTGCGCGATTGTACGCAAGCGATCAACGCCTTGCAAGCTGCGTTATGTCACGCCTTGACAGGGTTGGGCCTGCAACCTAGCATGCCGCGCAACCCTTCTGGAGCACGTCTCGCTGATGCAACCCCAAGCCTTCTACACCGCTGTGGCGGACGACTTTACAGCCGTCGACCACATTATCAAGAAGCAGCTGACATCGCGCGTGCCGCTGGTCTCCAAAATCGGCGACTACATCACTTCTGCTGGCGGTAAACGCCTGCGCCCGTTGCTCGTTCTGTTGTGCGGCAAAGCGCTGGGCTCTGGCGGTGATGACCTGCGCCTGTTGGCGGCGACCATTGAATTCCTGCACACCGCGACCCTGCTTCACGACGACGTGGTGGACATGTCCGGCATGCGCCGTGGTCGCTCGACTGCCAATGCAATGTGGGGCAACGCGCCGAGCGTGCTGGTGGGTGACTTCCTGTATTCGCGTTCATTCGAGATGATGGTCGAACTCGGCTCGATGCCAGTGATGCAGATCCTGTCGAAGGCCACTCGGGTCATCGCAGAAGGCGAAGTGTTGCAGCTGTCCAAGGTGCGCGACGCCAGCACCACCGAAGAAACCTACATGGAAGTCATCCGCGGCAAAACCGCGATGCTCTTTGAAGCGTCGACCCACAGCGCAGCTGCCCTGGCCAACGCCGGTGCTGAACAAAGCGAGGCGCTGCGCACCTTCGGTGATCATCTCGGCGTGGCATTCCAGCTGGTCGACGACCTGCTGGACTATCGCGGCGATGCGGAAACCCTTGGAAAGAACGTCGGCGACGACCTCGCCGAAGGCAAGCCTACCCTGCCGCTGATCTACACCATGCGCGAAGGCACTCCTGAACAGGCCGCGCTGGTCCGTCAGGCCATTCAAAAGGGTGGCCTGGAAGATCTCGAAAGCATTCGCAATGCAGTGGAACAGTCAGGTTCTCTCGAGTACACCGCCCAGCTCGCACGCGACTACATCGCTCGCGCCATTGCCTGTCTGGATGTGCTGCCACCGAGCATCTACCGCGACGCTCTCATCGAGTTGAGTGAATTTGCGGTCGCTCGCACGCACTGATCGCCGCCCTGCTCCACCGAAAGCCCGTCCACGTGACGGGCTTTTTGTTGCCTGCGATCCAGGGCCGCCCACTGCGAAGAGCCAATGCGAATTAATCTCAAATAGATCCTTGCTATTCCTCAGATAAGAATTATTCTCATTGAAACATTTTGAGGAGAACCACATGACGTATCTGATTGATGCCTGGCTTGATCGGCCACAGCCCTACCTGCGCATCCTCGATCGTGAGACAGGCCAAGTGTGCGCGGTGCTGGAGGAAGAGGCGCTCGACGAATTACGCGATCAGGGTGATCTGGACGTCAGCAGTCTGAGTTCAAGCGAACCCGGCATTCAGAAGGAGATGGTGCGAAGTCTGTTTCTGTTCTGTTATGCGCGGGCATTGCGTCCGGGCAGTGAACTGCATTGATGGAACAGCTAAAACGACAATGCCGAGCCAGCGCGGGGCTGACTCGGCATATGTCGAGGCATGATGCGGTCGCTACAGAACCTTACAGAACGTCGAGCAGCTCGACGTCGAATACCAGAACGCTGTGCGGCGGAATGCTGCCAACGCCCTGAGCGCCGTAGGCCAGTTCGCTAGGAACGTACAGACGCCATTTGCTGCCGGCCTTCATCAACTGAAGGGCCTCGGTCCAGCCTGGAATCACGCCGCCGACCGGAAATTCAGCTGGCTCGCCACGATCGTAGGAGCTATCAAACACGGTGCCGTCGATCAGCATGCCGTGGTAATGGGTGCGCACGTTGCTTTCGCGGGTCGGCTGAGCGCCTTCGCCTGCCGTGATCACTTCATACTGCAGACCGGAGGCCAGAGTGGTCACGCCGTCACGCTTGGCGTTCTCAGTCAGGTATTCCTTGCCAGCGCCAGCCGCTGCTTCAGCTTTGGCAGCTGCTTCGGCCTGCATGATTTCACGGATGACTTTGAAGCTCGCGCCCATTTCTTCCTGGCCAACACGGCTCGGTTTGCCGGCGAAGGCGTCGGTCAGACCGGCCAGGATAGCGTCCAGGTCCACGCCCGGCGGCGGGTTGTCACGCAGTTGGTCGCCCAATTGACGGCCAATACCGTAGCTGACGCGGGTTTCGTCGGTGGACAGATTGACTTCGGACATGAGACTGCTCCGCTGAAGAGCGCCCTCGGGCGCCCGTATTTAAAGGCCGGGCAGCCTAGCACAAAGCGTAATACCCGTAACCACTACCAGGCGGATCGAAAGGCCAGGGGTATTTTGACGTCCTGATTCAGGTTTTCGTGCACACCGCACATTTCGTCGTGAACCACGGCGTGGACCAGATGGAACGGCATCGGCGCAACCGGCTGCAGCAGTTCGCGCGCGTGCTCGACTGAGCGCAGGTGCAAAGCCTTGTTCTGCGCATCGACCAAACGATGCGCGACACCCTGCATCCTCGCTTCCAGCAAGTAAATGCCGCCTTCGATGGAGATCAGATTCAGCTCGTCAACAGCACCGGCGCCGGCGTGGGAAATGAGTTCCTGAAGGTTCATGGCAAATCCTCGCGGGCCGCAGGAAGTCGATTAGTGCTTGGTGACTTTGTCCAGAAAGCCCATGGCGCAGGCCGACACAACAAAGGTCATGTGGATGATCACGTACCACATGAGGTACTGCGGCTCGATGTTCTTGGCGTCCATGAACACCCGCAACAGGTGAATGGACGAAATCGCGACGATGGACGCGGCGACCTTCATCTTCAGCGACGAAGAATCCATCTTGCCCAGCCAGTTGAGCTTCTCTTTGCCTTCGTCGATATCCAGCTGGGACACGAAGTTCTCGTACCCGGAGATCATCACCATAACCAGCAGCCCGCCGACCAGCGCCATGTCGATCAACGACAGCAGCACCAGGATCAGATCAGACTCCGCCAGCGCGAATACATTGGGGATGATGTGAAAGATTTCCTGGAAAAACTTCAGCGCCAGCGCCAGAAGCCCCAGAGACAAACCAAAGTAGATCGGCGCCAGCAACCAGCGCGATGCGTACATGGCATTTTCGATAAAACGTTCCATTGAAGCTCACAGATAATTTAAAAGCCCGCGAGTATAGGGCGAAGGCCGATTAGCACAACCCACGGTGAAAAGAGTTGAAACAATAACGCCAGATCCGACGCCGGAAGCGCCGGACGATCCGCGTCTGCAGGTAGCACAAAGCAGACGCGGAATGCATCGAAATGCAGGGGTCAGTTGGCGGGAGACGTCCGCTGACCCACGGCGGCGTCGCTGTTGATTCTTCGCAGCTCCCCCTGAAGGTGAAGGCCCCAGATCGGGATCTCCTCCGCCGTTTGATAACCATGCATCAGGAGGCTTTCGGCAATCGCATCAAGCACCGATTCGGCAGCAACCGGTCCATGAAACGGTCCCTGAGCCTTGAGTGCGGAGGGCTGTTCGCCAGACATCCCGGCGGCGAACAACAAGGTCCACATTCCTTTATCCCCTGACAGCGGGCGTACAACACATTCGATTCGGGTCACCAGACCCAGGCATTGGCGGGTAAGACAGAGGCTGCGCGGCATGGCGAGCTCCTCATTGATTGCAGTATTCATCTCCTTCGCATAGCGAGGGAAACGCGTCAGTCCCTTTGACAACTGCTGCAACCCGACAATATCGAACAAATACCCCGTTGGAAAAGCGCGAAAACGAAAAGGGCGCCGAATGGTCATTTGGCCATTAAGCGCCCCGTTTCATTGACGTCAAAGGCCTAGCTTTTCAGCTCGGGCTGTAATTGTGGCGCCTCCTTTTCGAGCTCTTTAAGGTCGTCGTCGCTGAGCATTTCAGCGATGTCGCGTAGACGATCCACTACCCTGCCGTTGACCGAATCGTCGGGGAACTGACCGTCCTCGTCTGCTTCACCCACCGGCATACCCACCAGAAGGCTCAGCGCCTCATCCACCTGACGCACGGCATACACGTGGAACTGCCCGGCACGCACGGCTTGCAGCACGCGCTCGTCGAGCATCAGCGTGGCGACGTTGGCGTGGGGGATGATTGCGCCTTGATCGCCGGTAAGACCTCGGGCTTCACAGAGTCGGAAGAAGCCTTCGATCTTCTCGTTGACGCCGCCGACCGCCTGGACTTCACCGAACTGGTTGATCGAGCCAGTGATGGCGAAGCACTGTTTGAGCGGGGTTTTCGACAGTGCGGAAATCAGCGTGCAGACCTCGCCGAGGGAAGCGCTGTCGCCATCGACGTAGCCGTAGGACTGTTCCAACGCGATGCTCGCGGAAATGGCCAGCGGGAATTCCTGGGCGTAACGACTGCCCAGATAACCGGTGAGGATCATCACTCCCTTGGAGTGGATCGGCTGGCCCAGGTTGACCTCACGCTCGATGTCGACGATGCCGCTGCCGCCCGGGTAAACCGTCGCAGAGATCCGCGCTGGGACGCCGAACGCGGAATCACCCACCTCCAGCACCGTCAGGCCGTTGCATTTGCCGACTGCCGCGCCGTGGGTGTCGATCAGGATGATGCCAGCGAGCATGTCATCGAGGATTCGGGCCGACACACGACCGGTGCGCGTGGCCTTTGCTTTCAGCGCGCGCTCGATGTGCCCGGCATCAGTGCGTTCGTCACCGGCGACGCTGCGGATGAAGTCAGCTTCGCTGACCAGCTGGAAAAGATCGCCAATGCGCGCCGACAAACGCCCCTGATGCTCGGCGAGACGCGCGCTGTACGTGGCAAGCCGCGCGACCGCATCCGCCGTCAGGGGCGCCATGCCCTCCTCCGAGGTCCGGGTTTTGAGCAGCTGGGCGAACTGCTCCAGACTCTCGTCGACCATCGGAATGTCTTCGTCGAAGTCCACCAGCACCCGGAACATCTCCTGGAAGTCCGGATCGAGGTCCTGCAGCGTGTAATACAGCGACCGCGCACCAATGATGATGACTTTGACCTGCAACGGGATGGTCTGCGGGGTCAGGGTCACGGTGGCAAGACGACCCAGCTCGCCCAGCGGCGCCTCCATCTTCAGCTTGCGCGATTGAAGGGAGCGCTTGAGGGCGTCCCACACGAACGGCTCGCTGAGCATTTTCTCGGCTTCCAGGACCAGGAAGCCGCCGTTGGCGCGGTGAAATGCGCCGGGGCGCAGCTGACGGTAGGTGGTGTAAAGCGCGCCCTGATCAGTGCTGTATTCGATGCGGCCGAAGAGGTTGTCATAGGTCGGGTGCGGTTCGAACACCACCGGCGCGCCACCGCTGGCGGAATGACCGACCATCAGGCTTGGGCAGTATTGCTCTTCAAGCAGCTTGCGCGCCTGTGCATCGGTTTTGCTGTCGTCGACCAGTTGCTCGACCACGGTTTTAAGCAGGTTGACCTGCACGGCCTGAAGGTAGGCGCACACCGCGGCGTTTTCGGCGTACTGCTCAGACAACGGTGCCAGCAGCGGCTGGAGCGCGAGGATGATGGTCTCTTCATTGAGCTCACGCATCTGGTTGTTGGACTCGCGTTTCCACTGCGGCAGGCTGGCAAGTTCTTCATTCAACCGCTCTTCCAGCGCCGAAATATCAGTGTGAAAACGCTCGCGCTCGGCTTCCGGCAGTTGCGAAAACTCGGCCTCGTCCAGCGCCTTGCCTTCGAGCATCGGGGTGAAGGCGATGTTGGTGTTGTCGCGGTACAGCGCGATGTCCTTTTCCAGCGCAAGACGCTCAATGACATCGAGGGCGCGGTCGTAGCGCTGATTGAAGGCGCGGTCGATCGCGCTCTTCTTCTGCTGGTAGGAAGGATGTTCGAACACCGCAGGAAACGTCGACAGCAGGTTGTCGATCAGTCCGTTGATGTCGGCGATGAAAGCGCTGGCGCTGCCGGGCGGCAGTTCCAGGGCGCGCGGCTCGCGGGCGTCGTCGAAATTGTTGACGTAGACCCAGTCCGACGGCGTTTGCATGCGCTTGGCTTCGGCCTTGAGGTAGCGCTTGACGAAGGAAAAACGCCCGGTGCCGGGCTCGCCCATCACGAAGACGTTGTAGCCGGGGCGCGGCATGGCGACGCCGAACTGCAGGGCTTCGACCGCTCGTTCCTGGCCGAGCACGCCGCGAAAGGGTTCCAGATCGTTGGTTGTCGTGAAGCTGAACTGTTCAGCGGAAAAGGGACGGGTCAGCGCTTCGGGCGCGAGTCGCAAGCTGGCAGCAACAGAATCGGGCATCGGACATCCTTACATCAGGCGGGGCAGATGGGCGCATTCTGGCGCTCGCCGCACCGCACGGCAAGGCATGAACCACCTGATCGCTTTTCCGTATGAAGAACCGGCCTACACACCCGACGGAGGCGGATTACACGCAACAATCTGCAATTACTCACGGAACGTTCATATCGTGCCTAAACTCCAACTTGCGCAACCGGTAACAATTTAAATAACCGGTCCGCCCTGGCGCCCTACCGGCCAGGAATCCGACCCTTGGTTGAAACAACAGAGACTAAAGCTATGAAACGGATTCTTCTTGGTACTCTCTTCGCCGCTGTGTCCATCAACGCCATGGCTCAAGCGCCTGGCGGTCCGGACTGCGGTTGGGGCAACATGCTGTTTGAAGGTCAACGCGGCACTCCCGCTCACTTCCTCGCTTCCACCACCAACGGTACTTCGGGCAACGCCACCTTCGGCATGACCTCGGGCACCAATGGTTGCTCCACCAACAGCGCGCTGACCTACGGCGGCAAATCCTGGATTGCCATGAACGGCATGATGGATGAGCTCTCCAAAGACATGGCCATGGGCCAAGGCGAAGCACTGACCACCTACGCGGTCGTGTTGGGCGTTGCACCGGAAGACCGTGCGCATTTCGCCGCAGTCACCCACGAGCACTATCAGCAGATCTTCACCAAGGCCGATGCCACTGCTGAAGATGTTCACACCAACACCATCGACGTCCTGAAGAACGATCCGACACTGGCTAAATACGCGACCCAAGCTTAAAGTCGTGCCGCCTGCCTTCCTCCCCGGAAGGCAGGTTCTCCGCCCTGCCCATTTCTGACTAGTTGCCTATCTATGCTCAAACGCCTTGCCTGGCTGGTGCTGTGTGTCTGCGCCCCGCTGTCCGCCGCGCCTCACGTCGACAATGATCGTTTGCAACAGCTGGCCAGTTCCAGGTTCTGGATCTCCATCGGGCACTACGAAGCCGGCAAGCTGGGCGGCTGGCGCAGCTATGTCGATGATCCGAAATTCTTCCTCGCCCAGAACGGCGCTCATGACCCCAAAGCCGAGCTGACGGCGACGCTTGAGGCGATCTACCGCCCCGTCACCCAGGGCCAGGAAAACGCACACCCGCAATGCGTTTACCCCTCTCGCACGCGATTTTTGCATGACGAACTGAAGCTGACCGATCTGCCTGCCGTTGACTGCACAGAATTCAACAAATGGTTTTCCGATGTGGCCCCGGACAGCACCGTGCTGATCTTCCCGGCGGCGTACCTCAACAGCCCGTCGTCCATGTTCGGCCACACGCTGCTGCGTATCGATCAGGCGGACGTGCAAGCCAATAAGACCGCCCTGCTCAGCTACGCGATCAATTTCGGCGCGTACATCGAAGGCTCCGACAACAGCATTCTGTATGCGTGGAAAGGCCTGGCAGGCGGCTACCCCGGGCTGTTCGCGTTGGTGCCGTACCAGGAAAAACTCTCCGAATACCGTAGCCTCGAGAACCGCGATCTGTGGGAATACCGCCTCAATCTGACGCCGGAAGAAACCCGGCGCATGGTCGAGCACGTGTGGGAACTCAAACAGATTCGCTTCGGGTATTTCTTCTTCGACGAAAACTGTTCCTATCGTCTGCTTGAGCTGCTTCAAGTGGCTCGCCCGAGCCTGGACCTGACGCCGCAGTTTCGTCTGACGGCCATTCCCACGGACACCGTGCGTGCGGTGAAAGAGGCAGGGCTTGTAGACAAGATCGAGTATCGCCCGTCCCGAGAGCGCGAACTGCTGAGCCGCGCCGAGCCGTTGAGTCACGACGAGCAGCAGTGGGTTCTGAAAGTCAGTGCCGATCAAAAGCAGATGCAGAGCGCCGATTACGTCGCCCTGCCGAAAGATCGCCGTGCGTTGATTCAGGACGCGGCCTACAGGCTGGAGCGGTACCGCGCCAACGGCCAGGAACGTGATCCGACCAGCGCACAACGCAGCTATGACCTGCTGCGCGCCATCAGCACCAATCCGCCGCCTGCGCTGGAGATTGAGCGCCCGGGGCTGCCGGAAGACGGTCATGAGTCGCGTACATGGCAACTGGGTGCCGGCACGCGGGATGACAAGGCGTTCGCCGAATATGGCCTGCGCATGGCGTACCACGATTTGAACGACAACGCGTACGGCTTCCCGCTGGGTGCGCAGATCGAAATCCTGCAGCTCAAGCTGCGCCAATATGAAGACAACCATTGGCAGGTGCAGCGGCTCGATCTGGCGACCATCCGCTCGCTGACACCGCGCAATGAGCTATTGCAGCCGTGGTCATGGCAAGTGGCGGGCGGTCTTGAGCGTGTGCTCGGCAAGCATGGCGACGAGAATCTGGTCAGTCACGTCAACGGCGGCGCGGGCGGCACGTGGAAATTGGGTGATGACGTGCTGGGCTTTGCGATGGGAACGGTGCGGGTGGAGCACAACAACGATTTCTCCGCATTGATTTCGCCGGCGGCGGGTTTTAATACCGGGGTGCTGTGGCGCAATCCGCTGGGTAATTTCAGCCTGGAAACCAAGGGCGATTACTTCACCAACGGTGAGGTGCGGCGCAATATCAGCCTTAACCAGCAATGGGAGCTGTCGCGCAACCTCGGCCTGCGGCTCAGCGCGCAGCGGGATTTCAGCCAGCTGACTTCGCCGGTGAATGAGGTGATGCTGGAGCTGAAGTGGTATCACTATTGAGTAGCAGGCGCCTGAATTATTCAATGTGATGCCGGACGCCTTCCCGGCTGAAGCCGGTCCTACGATGCGCGCGACGGTTCTGTAGGACTGGCTTTAGCCGGGAAGAGGCCAGCCCTGCTATGTGCGCGTCGTGGCGTAACCTTCTTCTTCGATCAATTCCACAATCTGCTCGGCGCCAAGCTGGCTCTGGACTTTCACCTCGCCTTTGGCCAGATCAACCTGCACCTGTGCCGTAGGGTCTTGCCCCTGGATGGCATTGGTGACGGCTCGCACGCAATGCGCGCAGGTCATGCCTTGAACGTTGAATACCTGCATGTGCTGACTCCTCTTTTCATCGAAAACACGCGATGACGCTATCTAAGACCTTCCCGTCGGGGCAAGGTCAAGTTTCCGGGAGATCTGCCGGGCTGGCATTCATCTGCACTCTGCGCCAGAGTGCGACTACAACCGTCATATCAGGAGATTCAGCCATGCGCTGGTCAGCCTTTCGTATTGCAGGTTTTGCCGGCCTGTTGGCGTGCGCATCCTGGGCCCACGCCGATCAGGACTATGGCGTGCTGATCATTTCCCGCGAGCGCCTGGAGGTTTCCACTTCCTGCGAAATCGGAATCTTCATGCAGGACCAACTGGTCGGCCGCCTGTATCAGGAGGAGTCGCGCTCATTCAATCTGCCAGCCGGCGACCTGTCCGTGCGCTTGCGTGTGCTCCCGGGCCAGACGCCGGGCTGCTCGCCGGGCATCGAGGCGCAGAACAACACGCGTCTGCACATCAACGCGGGGGACGTTCTGAAGTACCGCATCGCATCCGGGCCAAACGGGATGTACCTGAAGAAAGCAGATTTGAATTACTGATTTCCCCCTTTGGTTACCGATGCCCAGGAGATAGGATTGGCCCAACGCGCAAGCTCACGCAAAGCGACTGCAGGGCCAACTGTCTACTGTCCCTGGATACTCACCATACCCCCTGTCCGTCCTACTACCAGTGCAATCGATGATGACTATAACTTCGTAACAGCCTGATCACCTGCGCTGTAAGTAAACGTCGCCTTGCCCCCTTCACTCGTCGGAAGCGTGAGCTTTATCACAGGTATCCATACCCCATCAGTATTATTGAGATCGAGCTGATTACGTTGTGCGACAGTCAATCCAGGCAGGCCAGCCACGTAGAAAAACGCTTCAAGCGGCAGGGTCTTGCCCAATCCGTTTCCCCAGACTGCAAGGATGAGCTCGTTCTGCTCTCTAAACGACTCAGTCCCCATCAAACCCATTGCCGCCAATCCCGCAGCGAAAGCAGGCCCTGCCGCCGAGTTTCTGGCATCGGTGACATCAAACCCGCATTGGTAGCTGTGGCGACTGCTGGCGTGTGAGTTGTAATGCGTCCACCACTGCGTTGCGGTGGTAATGGCCTGTAGATGGCAGGGGCCGCTACCAGCATAACCAGGGTAATCACCACATCCCTTGTTTGTACGGTGCGAGGTACCTGCATCGATCGGAAAGAGGCACAGCACCTCAGGTTGTAGTTTCTCAGCTGCATAAAAATAAGCGGTCAAGATATAGCCATTGTTATACCCGTAGGCAAGCTTATTGTAATTAACGTCCGACCTTAAGTAGGAAAAAGAGACGCCACCCTTTTGAATAGAAGCAGGACTGTTGTCCCATACGTGGTAAGCAGGATCACTGCTGGTACCTCTAATCATCACTCCATTGCACAGAAAGGAAGGCTGTGAAGGCGCGCCACAATCTGCAGCTGTCTTGCTGTACCGGTCTTCTAGATGTCGCGCAACATCTTCGCCGGTGTCTTGCTGAATAACAGGACTCCGCGTAGCGTGAGGATCAATACCGTGGGGAAGACTTGATGAAGGCTGCTCGCTTACACATGCGACAAGTCCTATACAGATAAATGCAAGGGCGAAAGACCTGAATCTATTCATGTTGTTCTCCTGATGATAAGCAATGGCAATCCATGCCAAAAAATTATATTTGGCCGTTCCAGCATCATTCACTAGACGGGCTTTGCCAACTGACACATATGACAGTGATCGATACCGCTTCGAAATAATCCACGAAACGCTTATTGCAAATAGCTCTAGCCAATCGCCAACGTCCAATGGGCAGGACAAAATAATTAGGTTCTAAAAAATAGGCGCCGGATGACTTTAGTTCGGAGCTTTATTGCCAGCACCCTGCACGAGGGACGTACCTCACACCTAGTTAACGACCGCGCTGCATCTGCCTCTTATGCAAAAGGAACCGATGATCATGACCCAAGAGAAGATTTCAACCGGGGCGTCGGCGCTAGCGCAGATGACGCTGAAAATATTTGATAACGGCGTGCGGATTGGTACAACAACCTTTAGATCTGAAAGAAGAGTCGCGCCACTTGCAGCTCTCCGTGACGGGCAGCGGTCACAACTTCGAGGTTGGGGCCCCAACCCTCGACAATAGTAAGCAAGATCTTACAATATCGTGGCAGCGCGAGTTCGACAGCACGACTACAGACCGGGCCAGAGCGATAGGGGTGACAGAATGGGAAAGCCATCCCAGGGAGTTCGTTACCAGTGATTCTTTGGATTTCCTAATCGATGCAGGGTGGCTTGATCAAAAATAAAGGTCGCCCAGTTGTGTTCAACTACAGTTTGAGACTGATGGACGATGGAAGTCACTTTCTGTTTCCCCAACCACTCAGAGTCAACCCGCTTTAACTTTACATATAGGTGTAAAAAAACCCGGCATGAGCCGGGTTTTTTCTGGGTCGATCACTACATCCAGGGCGGAGGCGGTTCTTCGGTTTTTCCAGGTGGCGCGTCGTCTGCAGCGCGTGCTGCCTGACGCCTTGCATCATCCAGCCGTGCCGCTTCAATCTCGCGCAGCACACCCCCGACGTCAGCGTCCTCTTCCTGCTCGTCAAACTCGCCGGTCCAGCCGGTACTCAAGGTGTTTCATGAATGACAGACACAGGCTCACAGCTCTGTGTGACGCCAGTGACTACGTGGCTGGCGGCATCGGTTCGGTTTGATCCGCAGGCAGGTAGTAAAACGTCGCAGGGTCGGTTGTACTGCGCGACAACTTGACGTTGATAATCGGGATCAATCGACCATCCGTAGCTTTCAGGTCCCGCTGATTCCTTTGCGCAACCGACAAGCCGTCTGTGCCGTTGAGGTAAAAAAATGCTTCCAGAGGCAGGGTTTTGCCCAGGCCATCTGCCCATGCGGCCATGATGAATTCATTTTGGGTACCAAAAGACTCTGCCCCCATTAACTTCATGGCACCAACGCCGGCAGCAAAGGCTGGGCCAGCTAATGTATTGCGACCATCCGTGACGTCAAAGCCGCATTGGTAAGAGTGTCGGCTATCAGAGTGAGCGTTGTAGTGGGTCCAAAAATTGGCCGCTGTATCGACTCCCTGCAAATGACAAGGCCCGCTCCCAGCGAAACCGGGATAAGCCCCGCACCCTTTACCGGCCCTGTTGACCGTTCCAGCGTCAATTGGGAAAAAGCACAAGACCTCCGGATGAATTTGATTACCCGCATAAAAATAGGCGTTAAAGATATAGCCATTGGTATATCCATAGGCCAGTTTCTCAAATTTCGAATCGGCCCTCAGGTAGGAAAGTGAGACCCCACCTTTCGCGAGAGAGGCCGGACTATTGTTCCACACATGGTAAGTCGGATTGCTAGCAGTACCTCTGATCGTAACGCCACTGCATAAAAACGCAGGCTGGGAATCTGTCCCGCAGTTGGATCGGACATCGGCGTAGCGTGTCGTCAAGTGCCTGACAACTTGCTGACCAAGGTCTTCCTGAATACTCGGTGTTTGCTGCGGTGGGAAAGGGGCCGTGCTTCTATCAACGGTTGCACATGACGTGATCGTCATGACAAAAAAACAAACCAATAACGCTTTTAATCTCAACATGGCGCAGACCTCCTGGTCGACTGGCCCTGAAATAGGCAGACCGCCGAGCCGCAAGAATCCTTCATCAAGAAAGGGGACTTACCGCTCAACCGTCTAAGCTGCACCACCATATTTCGCTCAACACTAAAGGACAGCTACTGTCAACATTGACAGTAGCTAAAACCAAATAGAAATATACCGCGACCCCTAATTTCGAACGTCTATAAGAAAGAAAAATTTGCGCTAAAACTTGACGAATTAAAACTCTCTTTCTAGCCTTGAGTTCTCATCACATGTTTTTGCAATCTTCCGAGGAATTATCAATGAATCCATCTACAACACCCGTTACTCAGCCGTCACGAGACGTGGGGACGATTGGCATCTATGACGGAGAAGTCCTGTTGGGAACGGCTACAACTAACGGAAACACCTGGTCATTCACCACGCAAAACCTCCCGCTCGGCTTGCATACTTTTACTGCCCGTTCTACGACCGGCCGCTCAAACGAATGGCGCATTTCGATAACCGAGGAAGAAATGAACCTGGGAGCACCTCATGTGAGGGAAGCAAGCTTGGTTGCGAGCAATAGAGAGCGACTGGACTATTATGAGGTGAACGACGAGATTCATTGCATGGTGGACTACAATAATAAGTTTGGCGACATGTTAAACATGAAGCCTGGCGACACCGTAAGAGCGTACTGGGCGGGTCGAAATATCACCATTGGTTCCCCCATACAAACAGTAGGAGACACACCGTCGCTGCAACCGTTTTTAATATCTAAATATGAAGTCATTGATGCCATTGGCCACAACGCATCCCTTTACTACACCGTGAAACGCCCCCCAGCACAGAGACGTTCACCTCGTTAACGCTGCTTCTCACGGTAGACGGACATTCATTTCAAGTGGATGCCCCGACCATAAACGGGGCGCACGATAATCTCAGAGTGCATAAGCAAACCCAGTTCAAGGTCGACAGCACCGCTAACGTTCGCGCCATTGGTGCTGGAGGTGACGAATGGTCCGCGGATATAAGGCCAACGCCCGTGTTTGGCAGTAACCCCTATCTCAACTTCAAGATAGATCCTTCCTGGCTAGCCCGTAACAGGGGAAAACCAGCGCTTTTCAACTGCAGCATAAGGCTGACGCCGTCAGATCCTCACTACTTGTTCTCGCAACTCCTGAGAATAGCGTCGGTATAAAAGCCAGCGTCCGGTCTGAGCCGAGTTTCATCAATCGATCACTGCATCCGAGGCAGAGACGAGGCTTCGACTTTGCTACAACCACTGGCGTCAATCGGCAAGAGAGCATGCCAATCGTCACTACCTCAGTGAGCGCATTACGAAAAATCCAACGAGTAACGAGCTAAACTCAAAAACCATTCAGAACTCTAAATCCGGACCAGGGAGTGAGGATTGGAGCGAACAGACCCCGAGAGTCGTCAAGCAACACACGCCCTACATAATGACAAATAGCGGGCTTGTTTTTTTGACGCTCGTCTACGACAAGATGCCAGCACTTTCTCTCTCCAGCGCGACAAACAAGGGCGCATGAATCTCGTCGCTGCAGGAGAAGTAGGTGATAAAGGCCTTGATGCTCGGATAGTGTTTATATTGCCTACGCCAGCCAGAACACTTACATTTAAGCGCCCCAACACCACGTCCACTGCAGGAAAGTTGACATTCGGAAATGCGGCCAACTACGAGACCACCGTGACTTACGATGGATCTTCCTTTGAAAAAACTTATGAATGTCCCTTCCCCGCTCGATACTTCATCGTAGAACCCGAGCAATACATTCAACTCATTGGCCTTAGCTGGGAATGAAGCACTGCTACATCCTTGCATGAAGAGCTCTCAAAACTTCATAATTTGTGAGAACAAGCTTTTAACACTGCTTTATAAGCGGCCGACGTAGCCAATGTTAACCCAGCCAGAGGTAACCACCGTGAAAACTAACGATTCAATTACTATTTATGACAACGGTAAGCCTGTAGGCGACGCCGCGATTGGCAGTAATCATACTTGGTCTATGACCCTGAACAACCTGGAAGAAGGTAGGCACGTCATCACAGCCCAACAGGGCATCGGTGTCCCTTCATCCTCTCGGACTTTTAATATTTCTTCCACAACGGAATACTGGGGCAGCATCCCCATAGGTGACCTGAAAGCCAGCAGCCCTTACTTCTTATCCAGTGGTTTGATATTCCATATTGGCTTTTCTGGACAATCAGTCACCCCGAGTTTCGTATTGAAATGTCCGCCGCACAAAGCGTCCTCTCGTTGATCAACGAGTACAACACTCAAGGCGCTGTTATTACGTTTCTCTTCCCATCGACTATTCCTGGAATGGCTGTCGACGTCTCCAATGCGTCAATCGCGTCACCAACCCTCACGCTGGGTAACGAATATAACGAGGATACGACTACATCCCATTACTTAAGCCAGGGATAAATACTGTCGACGCCAGCATGCGCTACTTCAAGCTGAAATTTTCACCCGGTGATGAGCCTTTCCAAATAACAAAGCTCAGTTGGGTAAGCGCCTGAGCCCAGAGAGAAACCAAGATTCGACCCTTTATAGTCGACGCGCAGACCTCATCAGTTCTCCAAATAAAAACCCGGCCTGAGCCGGGTTTTTAATGACCGACTACTGCATCCAGGGCGGAGGCGGTTCTTCGGTTTTTCCAGGTGGCGCGTCGTCTGCAGCACGTGCTGCCTGACGCCTTGCATCATCCAGCCGTGCCGCTTCAATCTCGCGCAGCACACCCCCAACATCAGCGTCCTCTTCTGGCTCGTCAAACTCGCCGGTCAGCACTGTTGCGGGCGACAAGGTGCCAGCTTCGTAGTAAGACCACATTTCCCTGGCGTAGCGAGTCTTCTTGAGCTCTGGCGCAAAACGACCAAAGTACGATGCCATGTTGCCGACGTCGCGCTCCAGCATGCTGAATGCGTGGTTGTTCCCGGCAGCGTCCACGGCCTGCGGCAGGTCAATGATGACCGGCCCGGTTGGCGTGAGCAGCACGTTGAACTCGGACAGGTCACCGTGCACCAGACCGGTACACAACATCAGCACGATCTGCTGAATCAGGAACGCGTGGTACTCGCGCGCCTGATCCGGCTCCAGCGTCACGTCATTCAGACGCGGCGCCGCATCGCCATACTCGTCGCAGATCATCTCCATCAACAGCACGCCCTCAAGGAAGTCGAACGGCTTGGGCACTCTCACGCCAGCCCCTGCCAGACGGAACAGCGCCGCGACTTCGGCGTTCTGCCACGCGTCTTCGGTTTCCTTGCGGCCGAACTTCGACCCCTTGGCCATGGCGCGGGCCTGTCGGCTGTTACGGACCTTGCGGCCTTCCTGGTATTCCGCTGCCTGACGGAAACTACGTTTGTTGGCCTCCTTGTAAACCTTGGCACACCGCAGCTCATTGCCACAGCGCACCACATAAACAGCTGCCTCTTTACCGCTCATGAGCGGGCGCAGCACCTCGTCCACCAGACCGTCTTCGATCAGGGGTTCAATGCGTTTAGGAGTCTTCATCAGCTTTTATTGGGGGTCCTTCGTTGCCAAACACGCGATTGTTGCTCGTTATACGGCAATCCTCTGCCAGCGAGTAGGGGGTCAGGTCGATTGACTGTATGCCGGTTGTCTCACGATATCCCTCACACTTGGCCAAGCAGCATTCGTGCCGACGCATCATTCCAACGATCTTTCCTCTGCACGGCAGCGTTTATCGATGAGCGGCAACAACGTGGCGAGACGGTCTTGCCTCCTCACCCGCGAAACAGTTCGCCAGGCGTCCTGCCGAACAACCCTTTGAAAGCAGCAATAAAAGCCGACGTAGAATCGTAACCGCAGTTGAGCGCCGTACCTGTAACGCTCACCCCTTCCTCCAACGCATTGAGTGACGACAGCAGGCGTGCCCGTTGCCGCCAGCCCCTGAAGCTCAAGCCGGTTTCGCGCTGAAACAATCTCGTCAGGGTTTTTTCAGACATGTTCAAACGCGCCGCCCAGTCATAAAGGGTGACCGCTTGATCCGGTGTTTCGATCAGTTCACCACACAGTGCAAGCAAGCGTGGGTGACGAGGTAGCGGGAGCGAGAAACCCACCTCGGGCAAATTCGCCAACTGATCGAGCAGTACCTGAACAAGGCGAGACTCGGCGCAATCGACCTCCGGATAATCCGCTGGCAGCTGACAAAACGTCTTTATCAACTCCCTGGCCAGCGGCGTGACTTCGAGCACCCGGCAGCGGTCCGGCCCCCAATCGCAATCCTCTTTGCGCACGTAGAGGCTGCGCATCTCGGCGCGGGTAGACGTGACCACTTCATGGTCGAGCCCGGCCGGAATCCACACGCCCCATTGCGGCGGCGCGAAGAAACTGCCGTGGGGGTGTGCACACCGAGCACGCCGCTGATCGCGTAGGAAAACTGCACCCAGTCGTGGCGGTGCGTCGGGGTCCATGAGCCTTGGCTCAGGCTTTCGGCCCGGGCGTAAAGCGCACGCGGCAGGGCCTCAAGCGTCGGGATTTGACGCTGGGTGTCGGGGCTGCGTGAGGGATGTTTGTCGGTTGTCATCGCTGCGGACTTAAGGGATCTGATTTGTTTGATGTTCTTGAGACGGGGACAGATTAATTTACGGTGAAGCGTTGTAAATAAATCTGTCCCCTTTAAACATTAATCAACATCAGCTTTCGATGATGGCCGTCACGCCCTGGCTACCTGCGGCGCATATAGAGATCAACCCGCGCCCTCCCCTTTCTTGCTCAGCAGTTTCGCGAGGTTCGCCACAATCCGCCCACCCGTTGCGGCAAACGGATGTCCGGCCGCCAGCGAGCTGCCTTTCACATTCAGTTTGCTGCGATCAATTGCTCCCAAGGGCGCATCAAGGCCCAGACGAGTTTTGCAGTATTCGGGGTCTTCCCACGCCTTCAACGTGCACAGCACCTGAGCGGCGAAGGCCTCGTGAATCTCGTAGTAATCGAAGTCCTGCAGCGTCAAACCGTTACGCGCAAGCAAACGGGGAACGGCATAGACCGGGGCCATCAGCAGCCCTTCGTCGCCGCGCACGAAATCCACGGCGGCGGCTTCGCCATCCCGCCAATAGGCCAGAATCGGCAAGCCCCGCTCATGGGCC
Organism: Pseudomonas sp. 15A4; assembly: GCF_016925575.1. Classification (NCBI taxonomy): domain Bacteria; kingdom Pseudomonadati; phylum Pseudomonadota; class Gammaproteobacteria; order Pseudomonadales; family Pseudomonadaceae; genus Pseudomonas; species Pseudomonas sp. 15A4. The sequence continues at coordinate 233,068 of NZ_CP068986.1, forward strand.
CACTCCTCGCTGGCGAGCAGTACCACCGATGCGCCATCGGTCAGCGGCGTTGAATTGCCCGCCGTCAGCGTCCCTTTGGCACTGCGCTCGTACGCGGGCTTGAGCGAGGCCAGCTTCTCCAGGCTCGCGTCGGCGCGCAGGTTGTTATCGCGCGTCAGGCCGAGGAACGGCGTAAGCAGATCGTCCTGCCAGCCTTCAGCATAAGCCGCAGCCATTTTTTGGTGGCTCTCCAAGGCCAACAGATCTTGCGCTTCGCGGGGAATGCCCCAGTTTTGCGCCATCAGTTCGCAGTGCTGGCCCATCGACAAACCGGTGCGCGGTTCGCCATTGCGCGGCAGTTCCGGCTTGAGGTTATGCGGGCGCAATTGCGTCAGCGCCTTGAGCTTGTCGGCCGTGGTTTTGCTGCGATTCACCCGCAACAGGATCTGGCGCAGGTCTTCGTTGACGCCGATGGGCGCGTCAGACGTGGTGTCGACGCCGCCAGCGATGCCGCACTCGATCTGGCCAAGGGCGATTTTGTTCGCCACCAGCAGCGCCGCTTCGAGACCGGTGCCGCAAGCTTGTTGAATGTCGTAGGCCGGGGTTTGCGGCGACAGCCTTGAGCCGAGCACGCATTCACGGGTGAGGTTGAAATCACGGGAGTGCTTGAGTACCGCGCCGGCGGCGACTTCGCCCATGCGCAGGCCATGCAGGTTGAAGCGCTCGATCAGACCCTCCAGCGTCGCGGTCAGCATTTCCTGATTGCTGGCCGTGGCATAGGCGCCGTTGGAGCGTGCGAACGGTATGCGGTTGCCGCCGACAATGGCCACGCGTCGTGTCTGAGTCATCGAAATCTCCCTGCCCTGAATGCGTCTATCGTTTGAGAAGCGCCGCCTAACAGCGTAGGACCTATTACCCACCCACGCGGTCCACTGATTCGAACCCAGACGCAAGGAGAGTGTTCCATGGCATCCGATCGCTACATTGACTTCGTCAACTCTGACCTCGGCCGTAAGCTGGTCGGCGCCGTCGGATTGCCTGCCCCCGCACGGCTGGAGCGCTGGCAGGCGGGCCGGTTGCGTCCGGTGGAGGGCGCATTGTTGCTGAGCACAGGGCCACTGGCCGAGCGGGTCAGCAACTTTGCGCCGCGCCTGACCGATGTGCTTCTTAGTGCTGGCGGCGAAGTCACTGGCGCTCACCCCTGGACTGCCGAGCAGAACGCGAAGATCAAGGCCGTGGTGTTCGACGCCAGCGCGCTGCTGCACACCTCCCAACTGAGTCAGTTGCGCGAATTCTTTCAACCGATCCTGCGTCATCTGGATAACAGCGCCCACGTCGTCATTCTTTCGCGCGCGCCGGATGCTCAATCCGATGCATTGGCCGCGAGCACGCAGCAAGCCATCGAAGGGTTCAGCCGCTCGCTGGCCAAGGAAATGCGCAACGGCGGCACGGTTCAGCTGTTGCAAATAGAGGACGGGGCCGAAGACCAGCTGGAAGGCGCGCTTCGATTTTTCCTGTCGCCTAAGAGCGCGTTTATCTCCGGTCAGGTCATTCGCCTGAGTACCTGCCATCAGCAGGTTCAGGACTGGACTCGCCCGCTGGCCGGACGCAAAGCGCTGGTGACCGGCGCAGCCCGAGGCATCGGCGCCGCTATCGCGGAAACCCTCGCCCGCGATGGTGCCGAGGTCGTCTTGCTGGACGTGCCCCAAGCCAAATCCGATCTCGATGCGCTGGCGGCGCGTCTGGGTGGACAGGCGTTGGTGCTGGACATCTGCGCGCCGGACGCGGCGGCTCAGTTGATTGAACACCTGCCCGGCGGCCTCGATATCGTCGTGCACAACGCCGGCATCACCCGGGACAAGACGCTGGCCAACATGCCGGCGGACTTCTGGGACTCGGTGCTCGACGTCAACCTTAATGCGCCGCAGGTGCTGACTCAGGCGCTGATCGACAGCGGCGCGCTGCATGAAAACGGCAGTGTGATTCTGCTGGCGTCGATCAGCGGGCTGGCCGGCAATCGTGGGCAAACCAATTACACCACCAGCAAGGCGGGACTGATCGGCTATGCCCGGGCGATGGCGCCGACGCTCAAAGCGCGGAGCATCAGCATCAACGCCGTAGCGCCGGGCTTCATCGAAACCAGCATGACGGCGCACATGCCTTTTGCCTTGCGCGAAGCGGGCCGACGCATGAGCTCGTTGGGCCAGGGCGGGCAGCCGCAAGACGTGGCGGAAGCAGTGGCCTGGCTCGGTCAACCGGGTTCCGGCGCAATGAGCGGACAGGTGCTGCGGGTGTGCGGCCAGAGCGTGCTCGGTGCTTGAATGGGCATCGAGAAGATGAGCGATTGAATAGCCGCCCCGTCGATCCCGGGCGTACCTGATCTGCAGCATGACCACTGGAGAAACTCGATGAGTGCGCACTGGCGGTATCTGGACACGCCCCCGGCCCTGCCCGGCCTCTTCATGCAAGCGGCGCTGCGGCGCAAAGTCAGCGGGACGCAATTGCCGGATCAGGGTTTGCGATGCTGGATGTCGGTGGACCCCGACAAGGTCAAGGCGTTTGCCCAGGTCTGCGGGTTCGTGCCCGGCAGCCTGTTGCCGCCCACTTACCCCCACGTGCTGGCCTTCCCGCTGCAGATGAAGCTGCTCACTGACAAGGACTTCCCTTTCCCGCTCCTCGGGCTGGTGCACCTGCGTAACCGGATCAGCATTCGCCGACCCCTTGGCAGCGTGATCAAGGTGCAGGTCAGCGTGCGTGTCGACCGTCTCAAGCCCCACGCCAAAGGCGCGACGTTCAGTCTGATCACACAGATCGAGGATGCGCTGGGCCTGCTGTGGGAGGAAGAGAGCACGATGCTGTGCCAGGGCGTCCACGTGGACGGCGAGATCGAAGGCGATTACGAACCCGCGCCGCTGCCGATGACAGAATTGGCAACGTGGTCGGCGCCGTCGGACATTGGTCGCCAGTACGCAAAGGTCAGTGGCGATTACAACCCGATTCACCTGAGTGACAGCAGCGCCAGGCTATTCGGTTTTCCCAAGGCGATTGCCCACGGGCTGTGGATAAAAAGCCGGGCGCTGGCTGCGCTTGAAGATCACCTGCCGGCCTCGAATGTGGAGATATGGGTGGAATTTCACAAACCGGTGCGACTGCCCAGCGGCGTAACGCTGTCCGCCAGCGCGGCGGGGTCGCACGGGCAGTTCAAGCTGGAAGGGGCCGAAGGGATTGTGCATATGCTGGGGAATTGGCAGCCGGCGTCGGAATGATGGCTGCGCCTATCGTGCGCCAGTGGTTTTGCGGTGTGACATCTGACGCCTTCCCGGCTAAAGCCGGTCCCACTAAGAGCGTGAGGCGTGTCAGTAATGTCCGGGGGCGCAGGCAGTTTAGTGGGACCGGCTTCAGCCGGGAATGGCTTCAGAACCGTGCCCTACCGTAAACGTACAGCGCGACGCATCGCGCCCCCTTGCGTCTATCTCTTATCCCCCTGAAGCTACGCACCTTCAGGAGACCCCCATGAACCTCGACGAACTTACCCAACGCCTGCATCGCATCCGCGATAACAACGACTGGCGGCAATTTCACAGCCCGAAAAACCTGGCCATGGCCGCCAGCGTGGAAATGGCCGAGCTGGTGGAGATATTCCAGTGGAAGACCGAGGATCAGTCGCGTCAGCTGCCTGCTGATGAGCTGGCCCACGCCGGGCAGGAAGTCGGGGATATCGTGCTTTACCTGCTGTTGTTGTGCAGCGAGTTGGGGCTGGACATGGATGAAGTGGTGCGCGCGAAACTGACCGACAGCGAACGGCGGTTCAGCCAATGAGTGACCGTCATTTCGATCAACTGGCGACGCGCTTCGCTGAAAAAATCTATGGCGGCGCCAAAGGCGCAATCCGGTTGGCGGTGCTACAAGCTGACCTTATCGAAAGCCTGCCGGACCGTCCGTTGCGCGTGCTGGACATCGGCGCCGGGCTTGGGCACATGTCGCTGTGGCTGGCCGAGCGCGGGCATGACGTGACGCTGGCCGAACCCGCCGCCCCTATGTTTGAAGGCGCCCGTCAGCGCTTTGCCGACGCGGGGCAGACGGCGAACTTCATTCAGGCGCCGTGGCAAGCACTGCCCGACATTCTGACCGAGCGCTACGACCTGGTGATCTGCCATGCAGTCCTGGAATGGCTGGACGAGCCGTTCACGATTCTGCCGGTGCTGCATCAGTTGACCAAACCCGAAGGCTGGCTGTCGCTGGCTTTCTACAACCGCGACGCGCTGATTTACCGCAACCTGCTCAAGGGCCACTTCCGCAAAATGCGCAAGAACACCCTGGCCGGCGAAAAACAGAGCCTGACGCCCCAGGAGCCTCTTGATCCCCGCGAATTGGCGGCGCAACTTGGCACCCTGTGGCGAGTCGAAACCCAGAGTGGCGTTCGGGTTTTTCACGACTACATGCCGGTCGAGTTTCAGGCCAGAGCCGACCTTGCGGACCTCTTGGAAATGGAGCTCGCCCACCGTCGCCACCCGGCCTTCGCCGGACTGGGACGCTACCTGCACTGGATGTGCCGCCCCTTATAACAGACGCTGGTTTACTCGCTGCTTAACGCACGCTGCGGAGACCCTCATGAAACGCCGTCTCGCTTTGCTTTCTCTCTGCCTGGGCCTCGCCGCCTGCCAGAGCCCCAATCCTTATCGCGCCGTGTCTGCGGCCATTCCACCGGCGCCGCCTCAGGCCGCCAATGCCATCGACATGAGCGCCTACCCTGCGGCGCCGCGCGACTATGGCCGCTATCGCAATTGGTCCTGGCTCAACGGTCAGTTGCCGCCGGGCACCCTGTGGGCTGACTCGGCTCAGCTGGCTGAAGCCGTCAGCAACGGGCTGGATCAACGGGGTTTGCGGCCTTCGCAGAACCCGCAGGCGGCGGACTTGCGCGTCGCGGCTGATGCCCATGCCGAAACCCGGATTCGTCAGGTGCGCGACGACTATTACGATCCGTACTACGGCGGTTCAGGTGTGGGCTACTACGGCGGCAATGGCTACCGTAACGGTTACGGCGGTTATGCCAGCGTCCCGATCGTGCGCACCTATCAAGAGCAGGTGGTCGTGGTGCGCATCAGCCTGTTCGATGCCCGCAGCGGCCAGCCGGTCTGGAGCGCGAGTGCCGAAACCGCCAGCGGCGGCGACCAGTCAACCCGCGCCAAAGCTCTGCGCCAGGCCGTACAACAAGCCCTGACGGCTTACCCGCCGTCCTGATTTCACGCCCGTTGGCGTTTTGTTTTCACGCTGGAGAAACCCATGTATCGCCGCATTGCTGTCCTCTGTGTCGCCCTCCTGCTCGGCGCCTGCCAGACCGATCGGGTCAACCGCGACTTCGACGCCCAGCGCGATTTCGGCGCCTACCGCTCTTGGGCGTGGAAAGAGCCGGGTTTGCAATATCAGCCGAACGACCCGCGCATCAAGAGTGACCTCACCGAGCAGCGAATCCGCCAGGCAGTCGGCGATCAATTGGAGCAGCGCGGCCTGCGCATGGCAGCGCCCGGCGTGAAAGCGGACGTCCAATTGCAGGCATGGCTGATCGTTGAGAACCGCCAGCAGACGGTCACCACCAACTACGGCGGTGGCGGTTATTGGGGCAACCCGTGGGGCGGCTACTGGGGCGGGCCGATTGGCACCGAGACGCGTAACGTCGATTACAAGGTCTCGACCCTGCAGATCGACATGCTCGACGGCAAGGACGGCAAGCTGGTCTGGCGTGGCAGCACCGAGCAGATGGTCAGCGACAGCAACGCCAACCCTGCTGCGCGCGAACAGGCGTTGCGCCAGACGGTGCAGAAGATCCTGCAGCAGTACCCGCCGCATTGAGGGTTGAATTACCCACTTGCAAGTGACTCATGTGCCTGGCCCATACCTGCTGTAATGGCATGCCACTTCCGCCCAGCCAACGCACGTTATGTGGGAGTGAGCTTGCTCACGAAGACGGCATTACGGCCGCCGAAGATTTAGTGGATGTAGCACTCATTCGCAAGCAAGCTCGCTCCCACAATCAGTGCTTCAGCAGATACATCTGCGGCGTCCGCCGACATCGCGCTTTCTCGCTGCAGACACATCTCAAGTGGAAGGTACCCTGCCTCAATCCACCACACTGAACTCCACCCGGGCGGTCTGTCCGCTTTCATCCAGCACGCTGAGTTGGTAGCGCCCCAAGCGGGTAAAGGTGTGGGTGTAGCTGTCCTGACTGGCGGTGTCGCCCACCGGCGTGCCATCAATGAACCACCAACGTCGACCACTTCCGCCCAGCGCTGACAGCGTGAGCCGCAACAGCTGCTGACTGCCGGCTGGCAAGCGCAACTGATCGCCCTCTCGCACGCCCACCACCGACAACGGCGGTGCCAGGCTCAGCCCCTGGGGCGGGCATGACGGGTCTACCTCCGGCAAACGTGCCTCGCGTCGCTCATTCTTCGGCAGCCAGGGCTCAAGCGGCGCAGGCCAGAGGGCGATGTCTTTGGGTTGAGCCTGTGGACAACTTGCCGCGACACGCAGGCCCTTATCGTTCAGCCAGACTTTCTCCGTGAGCCCCAACCCCAGCGGCTGATCGGTCGCCTGCAAGGTCGGCGGCGTCGTGCCATCCAGAGTCCAGGCGAAACGCTGACGCCGGCAGTTCGGATCGCTTTTGCTCATCGGCTGCCCCAACGGCCAGCAGATCGCCGCAACGCCTACGTTGAGCGGCACCGGCAACACGGGCGGCAGGATGTTGCGCTGGGCGTCGCGATTCACCAGCAGATCGTGAACCTGAAGCATCAGCGGCGCTGCCGACGCCAAGCCGAACTGGCCCGGCACCGGCGTCCCGTCGGGCCGGCCGATCCACACGCCGATCAGAAACCTCGGCCCGACGCCAATCGACCACGCGTCACGAAAGCCGTAACTGGTGCCGGTTTTCCAGGCCAGTTGCGGACGCTGCACAAGCTCGGCATGGGGATCGAGATCAGGCCGCGACTGGCCGCTGAGAATGCGTCGGATGATCCACGCCGCGCCCGGCGACATCATCGGCCGGTCACGCAGACGGTCATCGGGCTGCAAGCGAATGTCCGCGCTGCGCCCACCCCGGGCGAAAGCGCTGTAGCCGCCGACCAGGTCTTCCAGCCGACTGCCTGCACCGCCCAGAATCAGCGCCAGATTGGGTTCGGCCAGAGGCGGCAGGGTCAGCGGTACGCCGCCGTTGCGCAACTCGGCGGCGAAGCGTTTCGGGCCGTAGGCTTCCAGCAGCTGCACCGCCGGCAGATTGAGCGACATCGACAGCGCCGAACTCGCCGCCACCGCACCGTTGAACCCTGAGGAGAAATTGCCGGGACGATAGTCGCCATAGCGCCGCGGTACGTCCTGCAGCAAGGACTCGGAATGGATCAGGCCGGCGTCGATGGCCTTGCCGTAGAGAAAGGGTTTGAGCGTCGAGCCGGGGGAACGTAGCGCGCTGACCATGTCGACATGACCGAAGCGTTTTGCATCGCCAATGTCCACCGAGCCGACGTAGGCGCGCACGGCCATGTTCTGCGCCTCCACCACCAGAATCGCCGCGGACGTGCGCTCAGGCAAACGCGCGCGCCAGCCCAGAAGCAGGTCTTCGAGACGTCGCTGCAGACCGGCGTCCAGCGTGGTACGGATCAGCGGCGGGCTGTTCGGGCGGTTCAGGCGCCGGGCCAGCAACGGCGCCAGGCTCGGTTCCTGACGAGGCGCGAGCAGCAGCGGTTCTTCCAGCGCTTCATCAACCGCACCTTCGGGCCACGTGCCGAACTCGGCCAGACGCCGCAGCACTTTGTCCCGTGCGGCCTGGGCGCGTTGCGCGTGGCGATCCGGACGCAGACGACTCGGCGCCTGAGGCAAAACCGCCAACAGCGCCGCGTCGGCACGGGTCAGTTGTTGCGGGGACTTGCCCAGGTAGGCCCAACTCGCGGCGGCCACGCCCTGCAAGGTGCCGCCAAACGGCGCGCGATTGAGGTACATCACGAGGATGTCCTGTTTGGACAGGTGCCATTCCAGCTGCGCGGTGCGCCAGAGCTGTCGGAGTTTGCCCGCCAGCGTGCGCGAATGCGGGTCAAGCAATCGGGCCACCTGCATCGACAGCGTGCTGCCCCCGACACCACGTGGCCGCCGCTGAGGTTTTGCCAGGCGGCGCGCGCCAGCGCCATGGGGTTCACGCCAGGATGTTGATAGAACCAGCGGTCCTCGTAGGTCAGCAGCGCTTCGAGGTAATAGGGCGACACCTGATCGACCGTCACCGGGTAGCGCCAGACGCCATTGGCATCAGCGAACCGCCACAGCGGCGTGCCGTCTTCAGCGAGCACCACTCGGGCCAGATCGTCCTTGGGCAGGGGAAGCGGCCAGATCCGGTCAGCGAGCCAGAGCAGCAGGCACACGCTGAGCAGGCTGCCGAGGAGCCAAGCGCACGCGCGGGCAAAGCGTCGCCCCATTCGCGAGCAAGCTCGCTCCCACAATCCCGAGGAGGTCGGCCGTAGCAATAATCGGGTGATCTTCACAGAAAGCCTTTACCCGACAGGGAACTCGCCCGGACAATCGACAGCCAAAGCGAGCAATGCCGTTTTTGGTCCACGCCCCTCATCAGGAAGCAGATATGCAGGTAGAAAGCGTTTTCGAATGGCTCGGCCAAGTGATTGGCGCCGTGATCCGCTTCGTCGTCGACGGCTTAAGCTGGTTGTTCAACATGTTCACTCACGCGGGCGGCAATTTCGTTGATGGCCTGTCGCGCACGCTGGGCATGGACACTTCAATCGTCAGCATCGTGGCCCTGATCGTCGGGTTGATGCTGCTGTATTCAGCGATCCGCGCCTTCATGCGCGCCTCGATCATCATGGGGATCATCTGGCTGTTTCTGGGGTTGTGGCTGTTGAGCTGGATTATTCATTGATCGCGTTGATGCTGATCGTTCCCGCGCGGCGCTGATCGTTCCCACGCTCCGCGTGGGAACGCAGCCCAAGACGCTCCGCGTCCCCTGACGCAGAGCGTCGACCCAGGTGCTACCACGCAGAGCGTGGGAGCGATCATCAGCGTAATCCCTATTTCTTGCCCTTCACCACCAACTGCGCCGGCGCTTCGCCCAATGCCTGCCAGTTCGGCCGATACATCGACTCCACTTGCGGCGGCGGCACGCGGTACACGCCCGGCGTCACAGCCCGCGCCAGATACAGCAGGTGCACCGTGTTGAAACCCTCCAGATCCACCGCCGCCACATAACGATCGCCACGGAATTCCTGATGCTTCACCCCAGCGTTTTCCATCGATTCGCGCCACTGTTTCACCGACTCACTGGCGTCTTCCAGACTGGCCGAACTCTGCGCCAGATTCTGGTTTTCGATCTCCAGACCTGCGGGCAGCAGATCCACTACCAACGCATCCGGCACGCGCTCCTTGGCCTTGATCTCAAGGTGCACCAAGACCAGTTCACCGCTCTTCAGCCCATTGAGGTTCAGCGCCGCGCCGTCCATGCCCAGGTAATCACGGCTGATCGACAGATTCTCCCCGGCCGCAGGCGGCTGGGATGGATACCCGGAGATCGTCATCTGCTGATACAGCGTGTCGCCGCCGGTGTTCTGCACCGTCAACGGCGCGGCCAGCACTGAGCTGTCGAGTTTGACGCCCGGCTGATCGTTGCTCAGCTCGCGATTGTTGCTGCCGCTGGTCAAGGTCGCCGCCCATTTGGCTTCAGGTTTGCCGAGCAGATCGCGACCGGCGAGGAACAGGGAATTGCGCTCCTGGGTCGACAGATAGCGGTTCGCCGCGACCTGATCAGACAGCGCAAACAGCCGCTCTTCGACCTTGTCCGGTGCCAGTTTGTTTTCTTCCAGCAGTGACAGAATCAACGCCTGATCACGCAACGGGCTGCCGTAATCGGCGAGCCAGTCGTTGACCTTGCGACCCGCCGCCAGCCCTGCGAGCAAGGCCTGATCGGCGCGTGGCTTGTCGCCCATTTTCTCCAGCGCGATGGACAGCTGCACCAGCGGCAGGCCCGATCGCGCGTCGCTGCGGCGATCGAACAAGCTGCGCAGCGCACCCAGCGGCGCCTGCTGACTGCGCGACAGCACCAGACCGGCGTAGGCCTGCACGGCGAAGCGGGTGTGCTCAGCGTTTTCGCTGTAGTTGACCTCGATATGATTGCGCTCCTGCAAGTAACGCAGCAGCCGCTCGTTGGCTTTCTTCAGCGCATCCGGCGGCACGGCAAAGCCTTGGTCGCGGGCGCGCAGCAGGAAATCGGTGACGTACGCGGTCAGCCAGTATTCCTCTTCGCCGTCCGCCGCCCACAGGCCGAAGCTGCCGTTGTAACGCTGCATGCCGATCAGTCGCTCGATGCCCAGTTCGATCTTGCGCTTGCGCTCGGCATCTGACTCGCCTTCCAGGCCCAGACGCTTGAGCGTCGCGGCGTCAGCGTACAGCGACGGGTACAAGCCGCTGGTGGTCTGCTCCAGGCAACCGTAGGGATAGGCTTTGAGCGCGCGAATCTGTTCGCCGAGGTTGAGCGGCGGACGGCTCGACACCGACAGCAGCGCCTCGCGCCCCGCTGGCTCGAATGCCTCAAGGGCGCCCTCCGGCAGGCTCCACGCCTGATCCTTGAGCACCGCGCGGTATTGCTTGAGCATCGCCGGGTACGCAGGGCGCACGCCGATAGTCCATTCGCGGCTGAACGCCGGCAGGTTCTCACCCGGCAGGACCAGGCCGTTGACCGTGACCCGGATGACGCCCTGACCAAAACCGCCCAGCGCCTTGACCGGAATCTGCAACGTGGTGCGTTGCCCCTGATTCAGGCTGATGGCTTTGGCGCCGTCACCTTCAGCCAGACTCAACTGCCCTTCCGCCACGACTTGCACGTTGAGCTTCTGCGCCTTGCCGGACAGGTTCGACAGGTCCAGCGCCACCTTGGTCTGGTCGCCCCCCGCCAGGAAACGCGGGGCTGACAGCTCGGCAATCAGCGGCGCCGCCACCACGGTTTTGGCTTCCGCCATGCCGTAGCGCTCATCGGTCCAGGCCTGGGCCATGATCCGTAGCTCACCGTTGAAATCCGGGATGTCGACGCTCACTTCCGCGTCGCCCTGCTCGTTCAGGGTCACCGGCGCGCTTTGCAGGGCGACGATGGTGACGCTGGTTTCCGGCCGCTTGCCGCCTTTGGCCAGCGCCGCGTCGCCGCCGAAGGCCAGGCTGGCGAGACGATTACGCCCGGCCTCGATCAACTGCCCGTAAATGTCCAGTTGATCGGCGCCATATTCCTTGCGCCCGAACATCGCTGCGAACGGATCCGGCGTGGCGTACTCGGTGATATTGAGAATGCCCACGTCCACGGCCGCGACCAGCACATGCACGCTCTTCGGGATCGTGCCGTCTGCATTCTTCGCGTTGACGTTGAGCTTGAGCGGCTGCTTGGGCCGCATTTTTTCAGGTGCCGTGACGGTCAGCGCCAGCTTGCGCTGCGAGCGGTCCAGCGGCAGGTGCAGGACGCCCACGGCCCGCTTCGGCGTGACGTTGGCTTTGCGTTCGCCTGGACGAATCACCAGCGCGCTGACGTAGAGGTCATGCCGCGCCCATTTCTTGTCCATCGGGATGTCGTAGGTTTTACCTTCGGCGGGCACGTCGATCTCTTGCCACCACAGCGGCCCTTCGCTCGATTCCACCAACAGATAGCCCTTGCCCGCCGACGGCGGCGTCACCGTCACTTTCGCGGTGTCGCCGTCGGCATAGGCCGGTTTGTCCAGCGCCAGCTTGACCTGATCGGGACGCACGGCGCCGCCTTCGGCGTTGTCCTGCCAGCGGTAACCGGCCCAGAAACGCACACTGCTGATCAGGCCGGTGGCGGGATCCTCGACTTCGACGCGGTACGGGCCCCATTCGACCGGGAAGCTGATTTTCGCCGTCGAGTCCTTCTTCACGCTGAGGGTTTCTTCAGACAGGTTGAGAAACTTCTCGTTGAAGTGGTAGCTCCAGCCATCGCTGTCGGAATAGTTCCAGTAGTAATCGCGGCGCTCGCGCACCAGCCTCACCTTGAGGTTGTCGGCGGCCAGCTTGTGGCCCTGGGCGTCGGCCATCAGCACTTCGAACTCAACCGGGCCATCGCCGTCAGTGGCTTCGCCGTCGAACAAGCCACGCAGGCCCGGCATTGCGTCAGCGGGCCAGACCGGCTGGGTCAGACGCCGCGTGATCGGACGCCCACCCGACTCCTGCAAACTGGCTTGCAGCGCCAGCTCAAGCGGCGAACGGGCCTTGGCCCATTGGCTGTCGATGCTCAGGTCGAGCTTGCCGTTGGCATCCAGCGTGCTGTCTTCGATTTCCAGGTCCTGCTTGAGGTCTTCCTCGGTCACCGAACCAAACTGATAACCCGGCAGGCCGGGCACCGCTTCACGCAGCGGGCGCACATACAGCTGACCGTTCAGGCGATTGCCCGACGCGGGTGCGCCGTAGAGGTAACGACCGGTAATCGCCACATCGAACGGCGCATCGGGCGCCAGCGGGGTGTCGCTGCCCTTGAGTTCCAAGGCCATGCGTTCTGGCAGGAAGTCCTCAACCTGGAATTCATACAGCTGCGGCTTGCCGTCACCCAGATCAAACACCAGTTGCCAGCGACCCGTCGGCGCTTCTTCCGACAGCTGCAATTGATATTGATACAGCCCGGTGGCGTCAGCGTCCCACACGAACTTGCGACTGACCTGCTCATCCGGTCGGCGCACTTCCACGGTGATCGGCTGAGGCTTCACGCTCTTGCCGTCGCTGTCACGCAGCAAACCGTTGAGCAGCACCACTTCGCCCGGGCGATAGAGATCGCGCGGGCCGAAAATAAAGAATTGCAGCGGGTGGGCCTTGGGGCCGGTGATGTCGAATTCCGCCAGATCCAGCGCGGCGCTGTTGAGACGCAGCATGCTGCTCTGCTCGCCTTGATGGGCCAGCAGCACTTCAGCCTTGGCCGGCAGTGGCAGCTCGGCGTGGCCGGCGTTGTCGGTCTTGCCTTGGCCGATCACACGGCCTTTCTCGTCATACAGCTCGACGTCGACGCCGCTCAGGGCTTTGCCGCCTTCCAGCGCCTGGGTGAAGACGTCCAGGCGATTGGCGTAACGGTGCGCCGACAGACCGATGTCGCTGAGGGTGAACAGCGTGGCAGGTTGGGTGTAGTTGTAGGTCCCGGAGGCGCGCATCACGGCGAGATAAACGCCCGGTTGCTGCAGCGGTTTGAGGCCCGAGATCGGCAGCAGCACGGTCTCGCGGGTGTTGCGCGCAGGATTCAGGTCGAAACGGCCGCTGTAGACCAGATCGGCCAAGGGCAACAATTCTTTGGATTGGTAACTCTCCAGACTGGACGAGCCTTCCCACGAACCCAGAAACGCCGGCAATGACTCAGGCTTGATGCGGAAGAATTCGACGTCGACTTTATCGACGTTGAGGGCAATCACCGGCAGGCCTTCCGCGAGCCGGGTCGGCAGCAGGCTGCCGCGACTGGCGAATCCCACGGTCGCTTGCAGGTCAGCCGTTTCGATCCGCGCGGAATACTCCGCTGCCAAGGTGTTGTTGTTCACCGCCACCAGCCCCGGGTCGATGGTCAGCACCAGCTTGCGCTTGGGCTCGAGGTGACGAAGGCGCAGCTCCATGAGGTTGTCCGACAGCTCCCAGGCCCCATCCACCTTGCCGTCCTTGCTGTCGACCACGTGCACTTTTTCAGCGAATTTCTGATCGGGGCTCAACGGCACCGAGAAGCTCAACGACAGCGTGCTGGCGCCATCGAGCTGAACTTCGGAGACGTCCACCACCGTCAACTCGCGCCCGGCGTAACGCTTGCTTAGCGCGGGAATGTCCACTGCCGGTTTGGGCTTCGCCGACTCGGTGCTTGACGAAGCCACCGCAGCAGGAGGTGTGGCAGCAGCAGGCGCGGGTTTATCGGACGAAGAGGAATCGCAGGCACTGAGCAGTACCAGCGCGCAGGCCAGGAACAATCCTTTGTTTAGCATGAGGCACTCATTTGGACGACAGCGATGAGGGAGCAGAACTTATAGCACCGCTTTGGCAATCGTAAAGTGCGGCGCGCAGATAGACCGTGGGTTTGTGCGTTTGTTCTCGCTACACTCGCGCGCTTGCCCGGGAGCCTTCATGTCCAACTTTTTCAACGACTGGCGTCAGCGTGCGACGCATCGGCAAGTGTGGGCGCTGGCGGCGCCGATGATCCTGTCGAATATCTCCGTGCCGCTGGTTTCACTGGTGGACAGCACGGTCATCGGCCATCTGCCCCACGCCCACCAGCTCGGCGCTGTGGCGGTCGGCGGCACGCTGTACAGCTTTCTCGCCTGGGCCATGGGTTTCCTGCGCATGGGCACGACCGGTTTCGCGGCCCAGGCCGCCGGGCGCAACGACGGCGCGGCGCTGCGTCAGGTGCTGTTGCAGGGCTTGCTGCTGGCGATGGGATTTTCCGTGCTGCTGGGGCTGATCGGCCTGCCCTTCCAGCACTTGGCGCTGGAAATGATGCAGCCCTCGGACGATCTCAACGAGCTGACCCGCGATTTCTTCCATACGCGGCTGTTTGGATTGCCGGCAGCGCTGGCGAGCTACGCGCTGGTGGGCTGGTTCCTCGGGCTGCAGAACGCCCGAGCGCCGCTGGCCATTCTGCTGACCACCAACCTGGTCAACATCGCCCTGAACCTGTGGTTCGTCATGGGCCTGGACTGGGGCGTGGTGGGCAGCGCACGTGCGTCGGTTATCGCCGAATGGACCGGCGCCCTCCTTGGGCTCGCCCTCACCCACAGAGGTCTGCGCGCATACCCGGGGCAGCTGGCAGTGTCCGCGCTCAAGCGCTGGCAGAGCTGGCGACCACTGCTCACAGTCAATCGCGATATCTTCATTCGCAGCCTGATCCTGCAATCGGTGTTCTTTTTGATCACGGTGCAAGGCGCGCGACTGGGCGATGCCACTGTGGCCGCCAATGCGCTGCTGCTTAATGGGCTGCTGCTGATGGCCCACGCGCTGGACGGACTGGCCCATGCCGTCGAAGCCCTCTGCGGGCACGCCATCGGCGCACGGGATCGCGACGCGCTGCGGCGCTCGTTGAATGTCTCCGGAGGCTGGTCGCTGATGTGCAGCGTCGCGTTTGTAGGGCTGTTCCTGCTCGGCGGGCACCTGTTCATCGAGATGCAAACCGACATCACCGCAGTGCGCGACATCGCCTTCGTTTATCTGCCCTATCTTGCCGTGCTGCCCTTTGTAGCGGTCTGGAGTTACTTGCTCGACGGCCTGTTCATCGGCGCCACCCGTGCCCGCGAGATGCGCAACGCGATGGTCGTCACTGCATTGATCACCGCACCGTTCGCCTGGCTGGCAAGCGGGTTCGGCAATCATGGTCTGTGGCTGGCGTTTTTGCTTTTCATGGCATTAAGGGCGCTGACGCTGGGGTATCTGGCGTTGAAGCTCAACCGCAGCGGCGCCTGGTTCAATGGCTGACCGAGACGCTCGACACCTGCGCCTGATCCTGGGCGTGGATAAACGCTGCGACCTCCTCCAGTACCGGCGCCAAGCTGCGTAATGGGCGGGCAAGTGCACCCACTAACGTGCGGTGACTGGTGCGGGAAAAATACACCTCACGCACTGACACGCCCTGAGCGCGCAAACGACTGGCCATGCCCCCCGTATTGCGTTGCGGGTTCACTTCCGTGTCATCGGCGGAAGCGATCAGCAACGCCGGCGGTGACGCGGCGCTGACATGGTTGATCGGCTGCGAGTCGGGCGGTGAATTCGGGAAGTAAAACACTGGCTTCACTTCCGGGTCTTCGATGGGCAGAAAATCATAGGGCCCGGCCAGACCGATCCAGCCCTTGATGATGGAAGGTGTCGTGCCCGCCGCCGCCAGCCACTGCGGATCCAGAGCCAGCATCGCCGCGTTGTAAGCCCCGGCACTGTGGCCCATCACGTACAACTTTGCCGGATCACCGCCGAACTGACGAATGTGCGCGTGGGTCCAGCCCACCGCTTGGGCGCTGTCCTGCAGCAGCTCCTGATAATGCACTTGCGGGTACAACCGGTAATCGGCAAGTACCGCAACGATGCCCCGGGACGCCAGCGCCTCACCGACGAAGGCGTAATCACCCCGCGATCCGCTGATCCAGCTGCCGCCATAGAAAAACACAACGATGGGCGCGTCCGGCGCTGCATCTTTGGGCGTGTAGATGTCGAGTTTATTGCGCGGGTCCGGGCCGTACGCCAGATCGGACGTTCTGCTGAACGTGTCGCCCGGGTTAAACGCGTTGAGCACCTTCAACGGCGAGCAGGCCATCAACAAGGTCATCAGCCAGGCGGCGAACACCGCTTTGAGCGCCAGTTTGATCATCGTTCATGCTCCCGAAACAGTGAAAGACGCCTGACGGTGGAGACAACGAAAACGGGCCACAAGGGCCCGTTTTTGGAAGTCGCTACATCATCACGACGACAGGTAGGAAGACCGCGTCAGACCCAGACGCAAGGCGTCCAGAAACTGGGTGCGCTCGCGCGGGGTGATCTTGGCGCTGGCGACTTTGTCCCGGTAATGGGTCATCAGTTCTTCCGGCGACAAGTGCACGTAGCGCAGCATGTCTTCGATGGTGTCGTGGGTTTCGATCCCGGCCGAATACGCGCTGCCATCCTGGTTCTGATAGATGTTCACCGAGTCGGTGTCACCAAACAGGTTGTGCATGTCGCCCAGAATTTCCTGATAGGCACCGACCAGGAACACGCCCAGCAAGTAGTCCTCGCCTTCGTTCAACGAGTGAACCGGCAGGCTGGTCTCGATGCTCTGCTCGTCGACGTACTGATTGATCTTGCCGTCGGAGTCGCAGGTCAGGTCTTGCAGCACGGCGCGACGCAGCGGCTCCTCGTCCAGACGATGCAGCGGAATGATCGGCAGCACCTGATCGATCGCCCAGGTGTCCGGCAGGCTCTGGAACACCGAGAAGTTGCAGATGTACTTGTCGGCCAGCTTGTCGTTGAGTTCGTCGAGCACCTGACGATGAGAGCGCTGACGGGCTTTCAGCGAGTTGTGCAAACGGCGGCACACCGCGAAGTAGCACTGCTCGCCCAAGGCTTTTTGCGCCAGGGTGATCTTGCCATCGGAATACTGGGTAGCGATGTCACTCATGTAGTGCGTGGCGCGCCAGTAGGTCTCGGTGACCATTTCGATGTCGGTCGGGCCGAGCAGGTCGATCAGCCACTGCAAGGTTTCCGGCAGGCTTTCCTTGTCGGTGATTTCCGGCACTTCGTCGTTGTGACGCTCGACGTCCGTGACCTGGATCACCAGCATGGCGTGGTGCGCGGTCAGCGAGCGGCCGCTTTCCGAGAAGATGTGCGGATGCGGCAGGCCCTGCGCGTCGCAGAACTCCTTGAGCATCCCGACCACGACACCGGCGTAATCGTCCATGTCGTAGTTGATCGAACTGGCGTTGCGCGAATGCGTGCCGTCGTAGTCGACACCCAGACCGCCGCCCACGTCGATGTGATCCACCGGCAGGCCAAGGTTGCGCAGCTCGCCGTAGTAACGAATTGCCTCCTTGAAACCATGCTGGTAGTCGGCCAGGTTGGCGATCTGCGAACCCATATGGAAGTGCAGCAGACGAATGCCCTGATCAAGCCCTGCCTTGGTGAAGCGGTCGACGACCGACAGCAATTGCGCGGCCGACAGCCCGAACTTGGACTTCTCGCCACCGGTGTCGGCCCACTTGCTGGAAGCCAGGGACGACAGGCGCACGCGAAGACCCACTTGCGGCGCGACTTTCAGCTCGGCGGCTTCTTCGATGACCAGTTCGACTTCGGATTCTTTCTCGATGACGATAAAGACGTTGTGGCCCAGCTTCTGACCCATCAAGGCCAGACGAATGAACTCGCGGTCCTTGTAACCGTTGCAGACGATGGTGCCGCCCTTCGGCGCCAGGGCCAGCACGGCCATCAGCTCAGGCTTGGAGCCGGCTTCGAGGCCGATGGAAACGTTTTGCGTGGCGATGATATTTTCCACCACCGCCTCTTGCTGGTTGACCTTGATCGGGTACAGCGCGGTGTATTTGCTCTGGTATTCCAGGCGGGCGATGTTCTCATCGAATGCACCGGTCAGTTGGCGCACCCGGTCCTGCAGAATGTCTGGGAAACGCACCAGCAATGGCAGGGACAAGCCGCTCTTGCGCAGCTGATCGACCTGCTCGTAAAGATCGATGGGCGAGCTGGTCGGCCCGTTGGGGCGAACTTCAACGCGGCCGGCCTCATTGATTGCGAAATAACCGGCCCCCCAATGACGGATCCCGTAGACACTGCGGCTGTCTGCCACGGTCCATTGGCTGCCATCGTCTTTGCGTGTGCGTCGTACGGACATCAAAGTCCCCTATAGAAAAGTCATAAAGCCCCGGCCTGACCGGCTGGGCGCAGTGTAGAGCGTGGAAATGACGGTTTGGCGCCTGCTCGCTGTGGGGCAATAGACCCGCATTGCGCAGCAGAGTTTGCAGGGATGACTGCGGCCAGACCGACGACAAAAATAAACGGGCTTGAAACCGTTGGCTCAACCGCCTGACTTTTTCGCCTTGAAACCCTGCTTGACCAACTCGGCCAACAGCGTTTCGACGTGGTCACCCTGGATTTCGATCACGCCATCCTTCAGCGCGCCGCCGGTTCCGCAACGTTGCTTAAGGGTCTTTGCCAGGTCCTTGAGCGCGTCCTCGGCCAGCGGAACGCCGGTGACGGTCGTGACGGTCTTGCCGCCACGGCCTTTGCTTTCACGGCGCACGCGAGCGATGCCATCACCTTCCGGGATGAGTGTGCGTTTGCAGGTGCAGGCGTCGACGGGCTGACGGCAGTCGGGACAATGCCGACCGGCGTCGGTTGAAAATACCAGGCCACCGAGGGCGGCGAAGGATGCGGCTTTTTTGGCCACCGGCAATCCTCTTGTTGAGGAGCGAAGTCTGGCCGACGGGAGCCGACCGCGAAGCCCCACTCAGGCAGGGGCAGCGCAACCGGATCGCGAGGGCGGTCCGGCGTGAAAAGTCGCGCAGTGTAACGGCAAATGTCGCAGATGCTAAGTGCAAATATGCGCCAATTTACGGGACATTTGCGACGCCTTCCAAATAGCGCTTGAAGGCGGCCAGCGAGTCAGGGCAGTAAGGCTTTTCGGTGGTTTGGCGCAGTACTTGCTCGATGCGCAGAAAGCGCGCTTCCAGCACCTCTTCCGGCTGCAGTTTCAGCGGCCCGTCCCAAACCGCCGAGAACACCGCGCACCACAGTCGGTTGTCCGGCTGATCGAAGAAGAAACGTTCATGAGGGATAAGCGGTACGCCAGGAACGCCCAGTTCTTCCTCGAGCTCGCGCGCCGCCGAAAGCTCGTAGCTTTCATCGGCCTGCACCATGCCGCCCGCCGCCACATCCCAATACCCGGGATAGATCGCCTTGCTCAGCGTGCGTCGATGCACACACAGCTCGCCCGCCGAGTTGAACAGAAGAATGTAGGTGCCGCGTCCGATAAGTCCGCGCTCACGCAGCTCTGCCCGGGGCAGCGCGCCGAGGACTTGATCGTGACGATCAACCCAGGCAATCAGCTCGGCATCGGAGGCCGCACGGTGCGCAGCCTCTTGATTGGAAACATTCACCGATCAGCCTTGGGACAGCAGCTGACGCAGGTCAATCACCGCCGCGTTGGCACGGGACAGGTAGTTGGCCATGACCAGCGAGTGGTTGGCGAAGATACCGAAAGGGCTGCCGTTGAGGATCATTGGGCTCCAGATCGGCTCTTGCGAGGCCTCCAGTTCACGAATGATCTGACGCACGCTCACGGTTGCATTCTTCTTCGCCAGAACATCGGCAAAATCGACCTCGATCGCGCGCAGCAAGTGCGACAGCGCCCAAGCCTGACCGCGTGCTTCATAGAAGACGTTGTCGATTTGCATCCATGGGGTTTCGACAATCTCTTCGTCAACCTGCGGGACTTCTCCCGGCTTGACCGTGACCGTGGACTGCGCCTCGGTTTTCAGGGTGCTGTTCAGTTTGACCCGACCCACGCTGGCGGACAGCCGCTGGGACAAGGAGCCCAGACGTGTACCGACGTCGCCCAGCCAGTTGTTCAGGTTGTCGGCACGTGTGTAGAACAGTGCGCCCTTCTGATTCGGGTCAGACAGACGCGCCTGGTAGCGGCTCAACGCAGCGATGCCGTCGCGGTATTGGGACTCGCTGGAAGGCAGCACCCAGCTTTTGTTGTCGAAGTTGAACAGCGGCTCGGCGCGCGCCAGGTCGCCATCTTCGGCGGATTGGGACTGAGATCGAGCGAAGTCTTTGCGCAAGGCACGGCTCAGGTCCCGGACCTGAACCAGCACGCCGTATTCCCAGCTCGGCATGTTGTCCATCCACAGGCCAGGCGGCGAACGATCGTTGGAAATGTAACCGCCCGGTTTATCCAGCAAGGTAGACGCGACGGTCTTGAGGGTCTCGACCGTGGTGTAGCCCAGCACCATCTGCTTGCCTTCACTTTGCGCAGCAGCCTGGGCTTGCTGCTGGACTGGAAACAGGGGCGGCTCGCTGCTCCACCAGATGCCGAGCACCACGGTGACAACCAGATAAATACCCACCACAGCCCCGACGGCGCGACTGAACAACAGGCCGCCCCAATAACCGCGCGACGCCTTGCCCATGGGCTTTTCGTCAGCGCGTTCAGTTCCCGCGCTGCCCGAGCGCTTCTTCCAATCCAGCATGGCCTTGTCCTTTCAATCACGGAATTCAGTGCTTCTGACCGCAACCTTACAGCAAGGTGCGTTTGGCAGGAATGTGGTGGCAAGTGCATTTGTTTAGCAATCGAGTCAATCGGACTCTTAATCCTGCATCGCCTTTTCCGATGCCTCCCGGGCCTATGCCGGTCCTGCCTTCCACCTGGCGGTTCGCATTCGCTGCAGACAAACCAGGCACTTCAAAAGCTAAATATTTGACGGCCATAACCGTCAAAAATAACGAGAAATTGACGTGCGGCATCCTGACTTGAGAAAACTAGTGCTAGCATAGCGCCAGCATTGGTATGGGGGTTCCCCATTAAAGAAGTCAGAGCATGACCGAAGCAGCAGATCCGAGCCGCGACCGACTCAAACACCACTTTGCCCAGCGGGTAATCCATCAGGCTCGTCAGATCCTTGAGGTGTGGCAACGCCTGCAGCAAAGTGAATGGTCGGCAGCGGACATGGCTGAACTCATCGAGGCCAACCGGCGGCTGTTGCGATTCGCCGAACGTTTCGAGCAAGCCGAACACACGCAACTGGCTACTGCGATCGACTTGGCATTGCTTGACGTCGAGGCCAACCGTGGACGGTTGAGCAGCGCCCTGATTACCGACCTCAATCGCCTGATGCAACGCCTGTCCCGCACCGGCCTCCGGCATGGCGACCGTCTGGAGCAAACAGCCCTGCCGCCCCTGCGAAAGCCAATCTACCTCGCGCTGCAGGATCATGAACGCAGCGAGCGTCTGGCCAGGCAGCTGGAATTCTTCGGCTTGAGCGCGCAGTCCTTCGCAAGCATTGAGGCCTTCCACATGACCATGGCCGAACGCTTGCCCGCCGCCGTCGTCATGGATGTGGACTTCGGTGGCGCGGGCCAGGGCCTGAAGCTCGCTACCCGGATGCAGGAAGGACTGGAGCAAAAACTACCGCTGCTGTTTTTCAGCCATCACGAGACGGACACGCCCACGCGCCTTGCCGCCGTGCGCGCCGGTGGCGAAGAGTTCCTGACCGGCACGCTTGAGGCGTCCAGTCTGCTGGAGAAGATCGAAATTCTGACCCGGGTCGCGCAATACGCACCGTACAAGGTGCTAATCATCGACGACTCCCGCGCCCAGGCGACGCACACCGAGCGCTTGCTCAACGGCGCCGGCATCGTCACCCGCACCCTGCTCGACCCGATCAAGACCATGTCGGAGCTGGCCGACTTTCAGCCTGACCTGATCATCCTCGACATGTACATGCCAGCCTGCACCGGCACCGAGCTGGCCAAGGTGATCCGCCACAATGACCGCTACGTCAGCGTGCCGATCATTTACCTTTCGGCCGAAGACGATCTGGATAAACAGCTGGATGCGATGAGCGAGGGCGGCGACGACTTTCTCACAAAGCCGATCAAGGCTCGCCACCTGATCACCACCGTGCGCAATCGCGCGGCACGGGCGCGCAGCCTTAAAGCGCGCATGGTCCGCGACAGCCTGACCGGCCTGTACAACCACACCCACATACTGCAATTGCTCGAAGATTCCAGCTTCCGCGCGCGGCGTGAGAACAAGCCTCTGAGCTTTGCCATGCTGGACATCGACCACTTCAAGAGGGTCAACGACAGCCACGGCCATCCCATGGGCGACCGCGTCATCAAAAGCCTGGCGCTGTTCCTCAAGCAGCGTCTGCGTAAAACCGACTACATCGGTCGCTACGGTGGTGAGGAGTTTGCCGTGGTCATGCCGGACACTGATCTGGCAGACGCCCACGGTTTGCTCGACGAAATCCGCCAGCGTTTCGCCGAAATTCATTACCCTGCGCAACCTGTGGATCTGTTCTGCACGTTCAGCGCCGGGGTCGTGGAGATCGCCGAAGACGACGACGCGCTGATGATGGCGTCGCAGGCAGACGAAGCGCTGTACCGCGCAAAAAGGCAGGCCGCAATCAAGTGTATGGGCTGGCGGAGCGCGTTGCAGCGTCGCCATCAAACAAACACCCCCAGCCGGACACTGTTTGACCGCTGCTTCCTACCTCATTTTCAGACCGAAGTTCAGACCGAAGAACGCTAGCCCTCCCTGCACGCCCGCAGCCACTCCGCTATCATGCGCGGACTTCTGTGATGCGAGACCGCCATGCGCCGCCTGCTTTGTCTGTTACTGCTGATCTGTGCCCTGCCCGCCGTCGGCGCGAGCTTTCTGGAGAACAGATCAAGTCCCACACTGGGCGGCGCATCAGTCGACAACAGCAAGGATTTTCTCCCGGTTCGCCAGGCGTTCCAGTTGAACCTCAGCGACACCACTCCGGAGTCCATCAAGCTGCAGTTCGTCGCCACCGAAGGCTACTACCTGTATCGCCATCGCTTTCAGTTCCGCACCGAACCCGCTGACATCGGCCTAGGCGCCGCGCAACTGCCGGATGGCGAAAAGAAACACGACGAGTATTTTGGCGACGTCGAGGTCTATCACGGCATCCTCGACGTCAACCTGCCGCGCAAAGCCGGGGACACCCGCCCTTTCACGCTTGTCGTCACCTATCAAGGCTGCGCAGACAAAGGGCTCTGCTACCCGCCCGAAACCGAGCGACTGAGCATTGGCGGCGCGAGCCCCGCAGCGTCCGATACCCCACTCGCGGGCGATGTCACCAACGTCGAATTCAGCTGGAAACAACTGGCCCTGTTTTTCCTCGCCGGCATCGGTCTGACATTCACGCCGTGCGTGTTACCGATGCTGCCGATCCTGTCGGGTGTCGTCCTGCGTGGGCAGATCGGCGGGCTGCGCGGTTTCTCTTTGTCCCTGGCCTACGTGCTGCCGATGGCGATCTGCTTCGCCATCCTCGGCGCACTGATGGGCATCTTTGGCGCCAGCCTCAATCTGCAAGCACGTCTGCAATCGGCGTGGGTCCTCGTGCCGTTTGCCGGGTTCTTTGCGCTCTTCGCTATCGCCATGTTCGGCGCGTTCGAGCTGCGCCTGCCCCGTGCCCTCAATGACCGGCTGGACCGCATCGCCGGCAATACCCAAGGCGGGTCTCTGTGGGGAGCGGCAGTTCTGGGCGTGGTGTCGAGCCTGTTGGTGTCGCCCTGTGTCTCGGCGCCGCTGGCCGGTGCACTGCTTTATATAAGCGCCAGCGGCGATGCCATTGGCGGGGCCTTGAAGCTGTTCGTCCTGGGGCTGGGCATGGGCGCGCCGCTGGTGCTTGTGGCAACGGGCGGCGCGGCGTGGCTACCGAAAAGCGGGCCGTGGCTGGTCTCGGTGAAGAATGCGATCGGCGTGCTGTTGCTGGCGCTATCAATCGGCTTGCTCAGCCGCGTGATTCCGGGGCAAGCCACGCTGCTGTTGATCGGGCTGCTGGGGGCCGGCGTTGCGATCTTTCTAGGCGCGCTGGAGTTCGGCGAAAAGACCACGCGCGCGCGCCTCGCTCAATTGCTCGGCTTGCTCTTGCTGGTTTACGCCCTCGCGTGCTGGTACGGGGCGCTGAGTGGTCAGACGGACCCGCTGCGACCGCTGGGTCAATCCCGGATCATTTCAGCTTCTGCTCCACCTGCGTCAGAAAGCCACTGGCAGACCGTGACTCAGCCCAGTGAACTGGACCAAATCCTTGCGGAATCCAAAAGCGCGGGCCAACCCGTTCTGGTCGACTGGTACGCCGACTGGTGTATCAGTTGCAAGGTCATCGAGCACGAGGTTCTCTCTGATCCGAAAGTCGTTAGTCAGTTGGGCGGTTTCAGGCTAATCCGCTTCGACATGACCGACAGCAACGCCGAGCAACGCGCCTTGCTGGATCGCTACAAACTGTTTGGCCCTCCCGCACTGCTGTTCTTCGGAAAAAACGGCAACGAGCTTGGAAACGCGCGTGTCGTCGGCGAAATCGACGTCGAAGCGTTCGCAGAGCGGCTTTCTAGAGCAAATGACCAAATTTAGCGCCAGAGTCACAAACTTCGCGCGAACATCGGGCATCGTGCTGAATATTGTGGGTAACTGGACAGTCCATCGTACTTTCCGGCATAGTCGCTGCCCATCAGCGGCTCACTCTGTGCGTGAGCGTCGAAAACGCGAACAACAAGGAACACTCGATGGCGACTTTTCTGGTTCTTCACGGACCTAACCTGAACCTGCTGGGTACCCGCGAACCGGGGATCTATGGCTCGATCACGTTGGCCGACATCAACCAGGATCTGGAACAGCGTGCGCGCGAAGCCGGTCACCATCTGATGTACCTGCAGAGCAACGCTGAATACGAGTTGATCGACCGCATCCATGCTGCACGCGATGAAGGCGTGGACTTCATCCTGATCAATCCGGCTGCTTTTACGCACACAAGCGTTGCGATACGTGACGCGCTGCTGGGAGTGAGCATCCCATTCATCGAAGTGCACCTGTCAAACGTGCACAAGCGCGAACCTTTCCGCCATCACTCCTACTTTTCAGATGTTGCTGTAGGCGTGATCTGCGGCCTTGGCGCCAGCGGTTACCGACTGGCCCTGGAGGCCGCCCTGGAACAATTGGCCAAGCGTTCGGAGGCGTGAACGGCACAGTCCCGTACTGAGCCAGACCGCCGGAACCGGCTACCAAATCCCCCTGACCGTCCCTTGGGAGTTGATGATTAATGGATATCCGTAAAGTCAAGAAACTGATCGAATTGCTGGAAGAGTCCGGCATCGACGAATTGGAAATCCGTGAAGGCGAAGAATCCGTACGGATCAGCCGTCACAGCAAGACTCCAGCACAGCAGTACTACGCGCCGGCTCCGGTCGCCGCTCCGGCTCCTGCCCCTGTTGCAGCGCCAGTGGCCGCCGCCGCTGAAGCACCTGCTGCTCCACAGCACGCCGGCAATGTCATCAAGTCGCCAATGGTCGGTACGTTCTACCGCACCCCGGCGCCTGGCTCGCCAGCGTTCGTTGAAGTCGGCAAGACCGTCAAGAAAGGCGACACCATCTGCATCGTTGAAGCGATGAAAATGATGAACCACATCGAAGCCGAAGTCAGCGGCACGATCGAATCCATCCTGGTAGAAAACGGTCAGCCGGTTGAGTATGACCAGCCGCTGTTCACCATCGTTTGAACCGGGGAGAGCCTGCGATGTTGGAAAAAGTCCTGATCGCCAACCGCGGCGAAATCGCCTTGCGCATCTTGCGTGCCTGTAAAGAACTGGGCATCAAGACCGTCGCGGTCCATTCCACGGCAGACCGTGAGCTGATGCACCTTGGCCTGGCAGACGAAACCGTCTGCATCGGACCGGCGCCAGCCAACCTGTCGTATCTGAACATTCCGGCCATCATTTCGGCTGCAGAGCTGACCGGCGCCACGGCGATTCACCCGGGCTACGGTTTCCTCGCGGAAAACGCAGACTTTGCCGAGCAGGTCGAGAAATCCGGCTTCGCGTTCATCGGCCCGAAAGCCGAAACCATTCGCCTGATGGGCGACAAGGTGTCCGCCAAGGACGCCATGAAGCTTGCCAAGGTGCCGACCGTTCCCGGTTCCGACGGCCCGCTGCCGGAAGACGAAGAAACGGCATTGCGCATTGGCCGCGAAGTCGGCTATCCGGTGATCATCAAGGCCGCTGGCGGCGGCGGTGGTCGCGGCATGCGTGTGGTGCACAAGGAAGAAGACCTGATCGAAGCGGCCAAGCAGACCCGTGCCGAAGCGGCTGCCTGGTTCAGCAACCCGATGGTCTACCTCGAGAAATACCTGACCAACCCACGTCACGTGGAAGTGCAGGTGATTTCCGACGGCCAGGGCCAGGCGATACATCTGGGCGACCGCGACTGCTCCTTGCAGCGCCGTCACCAGAAGGTCCTGGAAGAAGCGCCCGCGCCATTCATCGACGAACAAGCCCGCAAGGACGTGTTCGCGGCCTGTGTCAAAGCATGCATCGACATCGGCTACCGTGGCGCCGGCACGTTCGAGTTCCTGTACGAGAACGGACGCTTCTACTTCATCGAAATGAACACCCGTGTTCAGGTGGAGCACCCGGTTTCGGAAATGGTCACCGGTATCGACATCGTCAAGGAGATGCTCAGCATCGCCGCCGGCAACAAGCTGTCGTACACCCAGGATGACGTGGTCATCACCGGGCATGCGCTGGAATGCCGGATCAACGCCGAAGATCCGAAGACCTTCGTCCCGAGCCCGGGCCTGGTCAAGCATTTCCACGCGCCAGGCGGCAATGGCGTGCGTGTGGATTCGCACCTGTACAGCGGCTACAAGGTTCCGTCCAACTACGACTCGTTGATCGGCAAGCTGATCACCTGGGGCGCCACCCGCGATGAAGCCATGGCGCGCATGCGTAACGCCCTGGATGAAATCGTGGTCGACGGTATCAAGACCAACATCCCGCTGCACCGTGATCTGACCCGCGATGAAGGCTTCTGCGAAGGCGGCGTCAACATCCACTATCTGGAACACAAACTGGCTGCTGACAAGCATTGATCCGCCAGTAACGTGCTGCAGACCAACAAAGCCGCTTTCGAGCGGCTTTGTTGTTTTTCGGTCGGGCCCTGGATTTTGGGACGCGCCCATCCTGTGGGACCGGCTTTAGCCGGGAAGAGGCCTGGGTGACCGACATCACCTTCGCGGTGTGACGCTTAACGCATTCCGGGCTAAAGCCGGTCCCACTTTCCCAGCCTCACTGCCACACCCTCTTTGTTGTTTCCCCGGGAACCCCGTAAACTTGCCGGTCTTTCGTGGCCGTCGGCCGCTTCTCATTTTTCAACTCGAAGGTCACCCGCCATGCCTTGGCTGCAAGTCCGTCTCGCCATTAGCCCAGAACAAGCCGAAACCTACGAAGACGCCCTGCTCGAAGTCGGCGCCGTATCGGTGACGTTCATGGACGCTGAAGACCAGCCGATCTTCGAGCCAGAGCTGAACACCACGCCACTGTGGTCGCACACGCACCTGCTGGCGCTGTTCGAAGCCGACACCGATGCCGATCACGTGCTCGCTCACCTGCGGCTGCTTACCGACGCCGAGCTGCCGGAGCACACCCACGAAGTGATCGAAGATCAGGACTGGGAACGCAGCTGGATGGACAACTTCAATCCGATGCGCTTCGGCCAGCGCCTGTGGATCGTACCGAGCTGGCACGCCGCGCCGGAACCCGAAGCGGTCAATCTGTTGCTCGATCCGGGCCTTGCATTCGGCACCGGTACCCATCCGACCACCGCGCTGTGCCTTGAGTGGCTCGACGGCCAGGACCTCGCCGGCTGCAACGTGCTGGATTTCGGCTGCGGTTCCGGCATCCTCGCCATCGCCGCGCTGTTGTTGGGCGCTGAACAGGCGGTCGGCACCGATATCGACGTCCAGGCCCTCGAGGCCTCGCGCGATAACGCCGGTCGCAATAACGTCCCGGCCGAGAAATTCCCGCTGTACTTGCCTGAAGACCTGCCCCAGGTGCAGGCCGACGTGCTGGTGGCCAACATCCTGGCGGGCCCGCTGGTTTCTCTGGCGCCGCAGTTGGCGAGCCTGGTCAAACCCGGTGGCCGCCTGGCGCTGTCAGGCATTCTTGCCGAGCAAGGCGAAGAAGTCGCTGCTGCTTACGCCGACGCGTTCGAACTGGACCCGATTGCCAACCGCGAGGGCTGGGTACGGATCACCGGTCGTCGCCGCTGACAGCCAGTTGTCCTAAGATCCAACCATCAGGCGCTCTTTAACCCGGATACCCGCATGACCGACAGCTTCGTCACTCAGTGCCCGCATTGCCAGACCAGTTTCCGCGTCAGTCACGCTCAGTTGAGCGTGGCCCGAGGCATGGTGCGCTGTGGCTCATGCCTGCAGGTGTTCAACGCTGCGAAGCAGTTGCTGGAACAACGCGGCGGGACGCCCCGGAAGCGCCGCTCACTTCCGCGCCAAATGCCGAAAGCGCTGAGAAGAAACCGGAAATCCTCGCGACTCAGTCACTCGTCGTGGCCCAACCAGCGTCACTGCCGGTGAAACGTGAAGAGCGTGATGTGGACCTGGACAGCCTGGATCTGGACGATCTCGACGTGGAATTGGCCCGTCTCGAACAGCGCGAGATTCAGCGGCCCGAGTCTTTCGGGCGGGTCAGCAAGGCGCGCGACCACGACGAAGTCGAGTCCTTCAGCGCCCGACGCGACGAGCCTGACGTCGCGCAGGAGTCGTGGGCCCACGGCATGAGCCACGACGATGTCGACCGGCTGCCCGAACTGCGCGCCGAAGTCGTCGAGGAACACGAAGCGCATACCGACCACACGATAGACGAAGGCCCGCTGGAAGAGCCCGTCAATCAACAGGACCGCCATCGTACCGAGCCGTCATTCTCGCGGACGCCTGACGATCTGGACGACCTGAATGACGAGCCGGCTCGCCCCCACTCGTTCAAGCATCAAGCAGAACCCGACGATGAACCGTCGTCGGAACGCTTTTCCGCCCTGGATACCCACGACGATCAGGATCACCTCAGCGCACGTCACGATGATGATGAGCACGACGAGGCCCCGCGCGCTGCTACCGACGGCAAGCGTGGCGGCCGCAACGAGCCGGGCCTGCGGGACAGAGCGCTGGTCGACATTACGGATGACCCGCTGCAGCTGTCCTGGCAAAAGCCCAAACCGCGCCGGGTTCGACGTCTGCTGTGGGTGCTGTTCGTCCTGATTGCGCTGGGCGCACTGGCCGGGCAATACATTGCGTACCACTTCGAAGAACTGGCGCGGCAGGATCAGTACCGTCCCCTCTTCATGGAGCTGTGCCCGACCCTCGGCTGCAAGGTCCCGTCCAAGGTCGATATCAAACTGCTCAAGAGCAGCAACCTTGTCGTGCGTAGCCACCCCGAATTTCAGGGGGCTCTGGTCGTTGACGCGATCATCTATAACCGAGCGTCCTTTTCACAGCCCTTCCCGCTGCTGGAACTGCGCTTTGCCGATGCGACGGGTCAGTTGATTGCCAGCCGTCGATTCAAACCGGGTGAGTACCTGAGCGGCGAGCTGGCGGGCAAGGACGAGATGCCGCCGCAGACGCCGATTCACATCGCACTGGACATCCTCGACCCGGGCCCAAAGGCGGCGAACTACAGCCTCAGCTTCCGCTCGCCGGAGTAAAGACGCCACGCACACCGGTTTCTCCGCACCGAAATGCAGCACCCTGCGCGGGAAGAGATGCCCGAATTTCGACGACGCTTTTATGACAATTCCGTCCTAAACCTAAACGTTTGCGATAAGAACGGAGCTGTTCAGATTTTATCCAATTCAGCCTTTATCCAGTCATCGAGAGCGGGTATCATGCCCACCCTTTTTCATACTCTGGGTCCCGTCTGAATTGGCGCTGAAGCACTTTTCGGACCAGACCTCGTGATTCGGCCCCACAACAGGTCACCCTATGTCGGCGGTACGCATCGGCCCTTACACATTGCAAAACGGCTTGATTCTCGCCCCGATGGCGGGTGTCACCGACCAGCCCTTCCGACAACTCTGTCGCCAGCTCGGCGCAGGCCTGGTGGTCTCGGAAATGGTCACCAGCGACATGAGCCTCTGGAACAGCCGCAAGTCGCGGTTGCGCATGATTCACGAAGGCGATCCCGAGCCCCGCTCGGTACAGATCGCTGGCGGGGACCCGCAGATGCTTGCGGACGCAGCACGCGCCAACGTCGAACTGGGCGCGCAGATCATCGACATCAACATGGGGTGCCCGGCAAAAAGGTCTGCAACAAGGCCGCCGGCTCAGCACTGTTGAAAGATGAACAGTTGGTGACCGAAATCCTGCACGCAGTGGTTGCGGCAGTCGAGGTACCGGTCACGCTGAAGATTCGCACCGGCTGGGACCGGGCGAACAAGAACGGTCTGACCGTCGCCAGAATTGCCGAACAAGCCGGCATTCAGGCACTGGCGGTGCACGGGCGAACCCGTGCCGATCTCTACACCGGTGAAGCCGAGTACGACACCATCGCCGCCATCAAGCAGGCGGTGTCCATCCCGGTGTTTGCCAATGGCGACATTGATTCACCGGAAAAGGCCCGCTACGTCCTTGACGCGACCGGCGCCGACGGGCTGTTGATTGGCCGGGCCGCCCAGGGGCGCCCATGGATTTTTCGCGAGATAGAACACTACCTGCAGACCGGAGAGAAACTTCCGGGCCTGCCCGTCGGTGAAGTGGAACGCATTCTGCTAGAGCATCTGGCTGCGCTTCACACGTTCTATGGCGACGTGATGGGCGTGCGAATCGCCCGCAAACACGTCGGCTGGTACCTCGCAACGTTGCCGGGCGCCAGGGAGTTTCGCGCCCTTTTCAACCGTTTGGACGATACAGAAGCACAGTGCGCCAACGTTCGGGAGTTCTTTTCCCAGCGCGATAAATCCCGCCCAGCAGGGAACGAAGAAGAGGTGGCCGCATGACGATGATGACTGAGACTTTAGTGAGTGGAACAACACCCGTGAGCGACAACGTCAATTTGAAACAACACCTCAATACGCCGAGCGAAGAGGGTCAGACCCTGCGCGGAAGCGTCGAGAAGGCGTTGCACAACTACTTCGCTCATCTGGAAGGTGCGGCCGTCACTGATGTCTACAACCTGGTGCTCTCGGAAGTCGAGGCGCCGTTGCTCGAGTGCGTAATGAACTACGTGAAGGGCAATCAGACCAAGGCCTCCGAGCTGCTGGGGCTGAATCGCGGCACCCTGCGCAAGAAACTCAAGCAGTACGACCTGCTGTAAGCATCCGAAAAACAAGCGACCTCACTTCAATGCGGTCGTTTTTTTGCAAAATTCTTTTGCTTTTGATGGAAGTTGAGATGACCGACCAGACGACCCGCCTGCCGATCCGCCGCGCCTTGATCAGCGTATCCGACAAGACCGGCATCCTTGAATTCGCGCGTGAACTCGAAGCCCTCGGTGTCGAGATCCTCTCCACTGGTGGTACGTTCAAGCTGCTCAAGGACAACGGCGTTGCCGCAGTAGAAGTCGCCGACTACACCGGCTTCGCTGAAATGATGGACGGCCGGGTCAAGACACTGCACCCGAAAATCCACGGCGGCATCCTGGGCCGTCGCGGCATCGACGACGCCATCATGAGCGAACACGGCATCAAGCCGATCGACTTGGTCGCCGTGAATCTCTATCCGTTCGAAGCGACAGTTTCCAAGCCTGGCTGCGACCTGCCGACCGCCATCGAGAACATCGATATCGGCGGCCCGACCATGGTGCGCTCCGCCGCTAAAAACCACAAAGACGTCGCCATCGTCGTCAACGCGAGCGATTACACCAACGTGCTGGAAAGCCTCAAGGCTGGCGGTCTGACCTACGCGCAGCGCTTTGACCTGATGCTCAAGGCCTTCGAGCACACCGCAGCCTACGACGGCATGATCGCCAACTACCTGGGCAGCGTCGACCAGTCCGCTGAAACCCTGAGCACCGAAGGCCGCAGTGAATTCCCGCGCACCTTCAACACTCAGTTCGTCAAGGCCCAGGAAATGCGCTACGGCGAGAACCCGCACCAGAGCGCGGCGTTCTACGTTGAAGCCAAGCCTGCCGAAGTGGGCATCGCCACCGCGACCCAATTGCAAGGCAAAGAGCTTTCCTACAATAACGTCGCCGACACCGACGCGGCGCTTGAGTGCGTGAAGAGCTTCGTCAAACCCGCGTGCGTGATCGTCAAGCACGCCAACCCGTGCGGCGTTGCAGTAAGCCCGGACGCGGAAGGCGGCATTCGTCAGGCCTACGAGCTGGCCTATGCCACTGACAGCGAATCGGCGTTTGGAGGCATTATCGCTTTCAACCGTGAACTGGATGCCGAGACGGCCAAGGCCATCGTCGAGCGTCAGTTCGTCGAAGTGATCATCGCCCCGAGCGTCAGCGCCGAAGCCCAGGCCATCATTGCCAGCAAAGCCAACGTGCGCCTGTTGACCAGCGGCCAGTGGGACGCAGAACGCGCGCCAGCCTGGGATTACAAGCGGGTCAACGGCGGCCTGCTGGTGCAGAGCCGCGACATCGGCATGATCGGCGCCGACGACCTTAAAGTGGTCACCCAGCGCGCGCCGACCGAGCAGGAAGTCCACGACCTGATCTTCGCCTGGAAAGTCGCCAAGTACGTGAAGTCCAACGCCATCGTCTATGCCAAGAATCGCCAGACCATCGGCGTCGGCGCGGGCCAGATGAGCCGCGTGAACTCCGCGCGCATTGCCGCGATCAAGGCCGAACACGCCGGTTTGCAGGTGCAGGGCGCTGTCATGGCTTCCGATGCGTTCTTCCCGTTCCGCGACGGCATCGACAACGCGGCCAAGGTCGGCATCACGGCAGTGATCCAGCCAGGCGGTTCGATGCGCGATGCTGAAGTGATCGCCGCAGCGGACGAAGCGGGTATCGCGATGGTCTTCACCGGCATGCGCCATTTCAGGCACTGAGTGCAGCGGCAAGCATCAAGCTGCAAGCGGTAAGTAAAAGCAGATTCGCGTCGCTTTACTCGCCCTTGCAGCCCTATTAATTCAGAGCAATGAGCCGTGATTAAGAGTTGTGCTATCCGCTTTTACTTGCCGCTTGTAGCTTGCAGCTTCTCCGAAGGAGTCCTTCTTTGAATATTTTAATCATTGGCAGCGGTGGCCGTGAACACGCTCTGGCCTGGAAGGTCGCGCAGGACGCTCGTGTCGAGAAAGTCTTCGTCGCCCCGGGCAATGCTGGCACTGCCACTGAAGCCAAGTGCGAAAACGTTGCCATCGACGTACTGGCGCTGGAGCAACTGGCGGATTTCGCCGAGAAGAACGTCGCGCTGACCATCGTCGGTCCGGAAGTCCCGCTGGTGGCCGGTGTCGTTGATCTGTTCCGCGCCCGTGGCCTGAAGTGCTTTGGGCCGACCAAGGCCGCCGCGCAGCTGGAAGGCTCCAAGGCATTCACCAAGGATTTCCTGGCGCGCCACAACATTCCCTCTGCCGACTACCAGAACTTCACCGAAATCGAACCTGCTCTGGCGTACCTGCAGGAAAAAGGCGCGCCGATCGTTATCAAGGCCGACGGCCTTGCAGCGGGCAAAGGCGTCATCGTCGCAATGACCCTCGCGGAAGCGGAAGACGCCGTGCGTGACATGCTGGCCGGCAATGCCTTCGGCGACGCAGGTTCACGCGTGGTGATCGAAGAATTCCTCGATGGCGAAGAAGCCAGCTTCATCGTCATGGTCGACGGCAAGAACGTGCTGCCCATGGCCACCAGCCAGGACCACAAACGCGTCGGAGACGGCGACAGCGGCCCGAACACAGGCGGCATGGGTGCGTACTCCCCGGCCCCGGTGGTCACCGCCGAGGTTCACCAGCGCGTGATGGATCAGGTCATATGGCCGACCGTCAGGGGCATGGCGGCCGAGGGCAACATTTACACCGGTTTCCTCTATGCTGGTCTGATGATCGACAAGGCCGGCAACCCGAAAGTCATCGAGTTCAACTGCCGCTTTGGCGATCCTGAAACCCAGCCGGTGATGCTGCGTCTGCAATCGAGTCTGGTGGCGCTGGTCGAAGCCGCTCTGGCGCAAACGCTGGATACAGTGGATGCTCAGTGGGACCCGCGACCGAGTCTGGGGATTGTGCTGGCAGCTGGCGGTTACCCGGCCGACTACGCCAAGGGCGACGAGATTCACGGGCTGGACGCTGCGGCCGCGTTGCCCGGTAAAGTGTTTCACGCCGGCACGGCGTTGCAGGATGGCCGCATCGTGACCTCCGGGGGTCGCGTGCTGTGCGCGACAGCGCTGGGCGACACCGTTGGCGATGCCCAGAAACAAGCGTACGCACTGGCTGCAAAGATTGACTGGCAAGGTTGTTTTTACCGCAAGGACATTGGCTACCGCGCCATTGCCCGGGAACGCGGCGACGATCTGGCATGAACCTCGGCCCACTGACGGCTCTTCTGGAGCAGCCAGTGGGACCGGCTTTAGCCGGGTAGGGCCAGGATGAGCAATCAGCCAGTGCGCCAGAGTTAAACAGGCTTCATTCACGAAGGGATTTCGCCGTGCGCTGGCTCAGGATTGCCACTCGTTTGACCGTCACATTGCTGACCCTGCTCTGGATATCCTCGGCCACCGCCGAGGTCAGTGCAGGCTGGTCAACCCTTGTCGACGATCAGGCGAACCTGAACCTCAGCGACATTCGCTCCCCTCACTACGAATCCCAGTTCAGCCCGGTCGAACTCGACAAGGTGCGCGCGACTAACCGCGACGCCGCCCTGTGGCTGCACTATCGCCTGCCCCCGACCACCCATGAACAACTGGTGCGGATCTTCGCGCCCGACCTGGCGACGGTCGATATGTACGTGCTCGACGGCGACACCCTGATCGATCACTCGCGCTCCGGTAACCGGGTGCCGCGAGAAGCCCAACCCCTGCCGTCACTGGACTTTCTGCTGCCAGTGCCCCACAGCGACAAGCCGCTCGACCTGTATTTGCGCCTCAAGTCCGAGCAGGAACTGCGCCCGAACATCACCTTGCAGTCAGCGGTCTCCAGCGCTGCAGACGAGCGCCGACCGCTGCTGCTCGGTCTGTTCTTCGGCTCACTGGCCATGTTGATCGTGCAGAACATCACGCGGTTCGCCCAGTCCCGCTCGATCAGCAGCTTGTGGCTGGCAGCCTGTGAAGCATTTCTGGGGCTGAGCGCGTTGCTGTTGCTCAACCTTCAGGCGCCGTGGCTGCCGCGCTGGCACCTGGCGCAGACGCCGAGTGCTCACCTCGCCCTGCTCCTCGCTGCCGCGACGGGGCTGATGTACACGTACTGTTTCTTCATTCAGCGCGGGGTCGAGATGCTCAACCGGCTGCTGATGGGCGTGCTGCTGGTGGTCGGCTTCGGCGCGCTGCTGGTGCTGTTCGTTGAAACGCTGCCGCTGAACATCATGACGTTCCTGCTGGTGGCACTGACCACGGTCAGCATCACGCTGGTTTCGATCTACCACCTGCAGAAAGGTTACTCCCCTGCCCGGCCGTTCGTGATCGCCATGATCGCGTTCAATCTCGGCAACCTGGTGGTGCTGCCGGCCATGCTCTGGCTGACGAGCATTCCTGCGCAGACCCTGATCATCGGGGTGCTGGCGGTGTTTTGCCTGTGCGGCTTGCTGATGAGCATCGCCCTCAGCGAGCGTCATCGCAGCATCACCGAAGACAACTTCAGCATCAGCCGTGAGCTGGCGGCGAGCACGGCA
Organism: Pseudomonas sp. 15A4; assembly: GCF_016925575.1. NCBI lineage: Bacteria > Pseudomonadati > Pseudomonadota > Gammaproteobacteria > Pseudomonadales > Pseudomonadaceae > Pseudomonas > Pseudomonas sp. 15A4. The sequence continues at coordinate 268,854 of NZ_CP068986.1, forward strand.
GAAATCAATGCCAAGGCCGAGTTTCTGGCGAAGATCAGTCACGAAATTCGCACCCCCATGAACGGCGTTCTAGGGATGACCGAGCTGCTGCTGGGCACGCCGTTGTCGGTCAAACAGCGCGATTACGTGCAGACCATTCACAGCGCCGGCAATGAACTGCTGACCCTGATCAACGAAATCCTCGACATCACCAAACTGGAGTCCGGGCAGATCGAGCTGGACGACGTACAGTTCGATCTCAACGCAATGATCGAAGACTGCCTGAGTATCTTCCGCGCCAAGGCGGAGCAGCAAAGTGTCGAGCTGATCAGCTTCATCCAGCCCCAGGTACCGCGCGTTATCAGCGGTGACCCGACACGCCTGCGGCAGACGCTGCTCAGTTTGCTGGAGAACGCATTAAAGAAGACCGACGAGGGCGAGATCCTGTTGGTCGTCGCCCTCGACTCTCGCGGTGGCAAGCCACGACTGCGCATCGCCGTACAGGACAGCGGCACGCCGCTGACGCCCAAGGAACGGGACGCGCTGCTGCACGCCGAGCTGCATAGCAAGAACTTCCTGGCGGCCAGCAAGGTCGGCGGTCACTTGGGGCTGGTCATTGCCCGGCAACTGATCCTGTTGATGAACGGCGAGTTCGGCATCCAGAGCGGCACCAATCAGGGCAGCACGCTATGGCTGAGTCTGCCTCTGGATGCGGAACGACTGGAGCAGCCTCCCGCCGATCTGGACAGCCCGCTCCAAGGCGCGCGGGTTCTGGTGGTCGACGACAACGACACCTGTCGCAAGGTGCTGGTCCAGCAGTGCAGCGCCTGGGGGCTGAACGTCAGCGCCGTGCCATCCGGCAAGGAGGCCCTGGCGTTGCTGCGAACAAAAGCTCACTTGCGCGACTATTTCGATATTGTCCTGCTCGACCAGAACATGCCCGGCATGACCGGCATGCAACTGGCCGCCAAGATCAAGGAAGACCCGAGCCTGAACCACGACATTCTGCTGATCATGCTCACGGGCATCAGCAACGCGCCGAGCAAGATCATCGCGCGCAATGCAGGGGTCAAACGCATCCTCGCCAAACCGGTCGCCGGGTACACGCTGAAGACAACACTGGCGGACGAGCTCAATCAACGCAACAAAGGCAATGCGCCCTTCTCTGCCGTACCCGGGTTGACCAGCGATATTAACGTGCCCAGCGACTTCCGCATTCTGGTCGCCGAAGACAACAGCATTTCCACCAAGGTCATTCGCGGCATGCTCGGCAAGCTCAACCTGCAGCCGGACACCGCCAGCAATGGCGAAGAAGCGCTGCTGGCGATGAAGACCCAGCGCTATGACCTGGTGCTGATGGACTGCGAAATGCCGATCCTCGACGGCTTTTCGGCGACGCAGCAGTTCCGCGCCTGGGAAACCGGCAACCAGCGCATCCGCACCCCTGTGGTGGCGTTGACCGCGCACATCCTGGCAGAGCACAAGGATCGCGCGCGCCAGTCCGGCATGGATGGCCACATGTCCAAGCCGGTGGAGATGTCACAGTTACGCGATCTGGTCGAATACTGGGTGGAGCAACGCGCTCGGGATGACGCCACCCGCGGCGAAGACCGTTATGAGCAAAACTGACCGCCAAGTGGCCGTGACGGGCTGATAGACTTGGCGCCGTCCCAGTCTGCTGCCATGAGCTCAAACCATGCTTCACGTGCTGTTCAGCGTTTACCTGAAGATGCTGGTGCTCTATAGCCCATTCTTCGTCCTGTCCTGTTTCATTTCCCTGAGCCGCGGTTATTCGCGCAAGGAACGTCGGCACCTGGCGTGGAAAATCGCCCTGGCGACTCTGGTTTCCAGCGTCTTGCTCTACCTGTTCGGACGGGTGATTTTCGGGGTCTTCGGCATCACCGCCGACGCCTTCAGAATAGGCGCCGGCAGCGTGCTGTTCATCTCAGCCCTGGCCATGGCCCAGGGCAAATCCGGCGTGCAGACCGACAACGTTCAGCAGGACGTTGCGATCGTACCGCTGACCATCCCCATCACCGTCGGTCCGGGCACCATTGGCGCGCTGCTGGTCATGGGCATCAGTCAGCCGCACTGGGATGACAAACTCACCGCCATCGTCAGCATCGCGCTGGCCAGTCTGACCGTCGGCGTCATTCTTTATCTGTCCAACAGCATCGAGCGGATTTTGGGGGATCAAGGGCTACAGATCGTCAGCCGCCTGATGGGTCTGTTCGTTTGTGCCCTCGCCGCCCAGATCATCTTTACAGGCATCAAAGGTTACTTGATCACCTGACGTGGGTACGACCGGGCGCAACCATCACGCAGACGGGGCTGCAGGCTTGCCTGACTTCAGTGCGTCGAAATACAGACGCGAGTACCGCTCCAGCGTACCCAGGACCTTCTCGCGGTAAGGCTCGAATGCTTTTTTATCGTAGAGATACGAGCCGCCATCAACATGGATGACCATGGTGAGCCGAGGTGCAGTTAACCAACCGTCAACGGCCGTTTCTACAATCATGTTCAGACCACAGACCATGACCTCGATGTGTCCGTCTGACGCTTTTCTGCACGGCACCACCTGAAAAGCTTCAGCCTTGCCCGTACTGAACCAGTCTTCGAAGAATGATTGGACCTCGCTACTGTGCAACATGGCTTCCAATGCCGAGCGACCCTGTGCGCCCAACTGAGGACTTCCCGTTGCCTGGATACTGCTTCTCACGACCTCAGGCAACTCTCGCCTGTGCTGAATGCGGATGACATTGCTCTCCAGCACACCGCCCAGTTTGAAACCATTGTTAAACAGACCCGCCTGATAGCGCTCTATCCATTTCTTCCACGCATGCTGGCGATCAAATTTCCGGCCAGCACGTGTCTCTGTGTAATTCAGGCAATCGAGAATGTCGTTCCTTTCCCGGTCTGACACCTCTGACGAAAAGGTCACCAGGCTCTGGCCAGTCAGTACCGTATTCGCGCGGGCCTCACCCATGTGACCCACCTTCGGGCTCTCCGGGCTCGACAGGGCAAAGTGGCAGAATCAAGCCATCACGCCTTCCCTCCAGAAATGTCTCGACTTTGTCCCGGACCCGTTTGAACGCGACGAGGTCCAGATCCCGTCTCATGAAACGAATATCGATAGACCCCGTGATCTCGCTGCTGGCAAACGATTGATCGAACAGATCATTTTGTATTTCAGCGGTGGTCTTGAACGCTATGACGCAACTGAAGAGCACCTCGCCAGCTGCTGCATAGCTCAGCATCAGGTGCACGAAAGTCGCTTGAGGCAATGGCACCTGCGCGGAATCAACGGCCGGCAACTCGTTCGCAGGTTTGTCAGTCCACGCTTTCAATGCGTGTGTTTTAAACAATATCTGCGTAGCTGCGTCAGGTTCGATCACAGCCAGACGCCTGAGCATTTGCCTCACATCATCCGCAGCCAAATCCGGCAGGCGGCGGCAAAGCTCATGATCTAGCACGCGGCTAATATTAAAGCGCTCTTCGGGTCCTGGCCTGATTGTGCTGGTGCGCAAGTCTGACAGCATCCACTTGAGGTTGCGCATAGCATTATCATGTTCATTCGACCACTGAACAGGCGAGTCCAACCGTGCGTATTTGTCATCGGCATACAGCTGCGAAAACAGTAGTGAGTCAAGTATGCTTTTTCGCACCGAAGACTCAATAGCTGTAGCACTGCAAACAAGGTGCCCTGAAACTACTGCGTTTTTCATTGAACATTCCATTGCTCTACTCCAATTCAGCACATAAAAAAGGGCCGCCCGGCAGCCCCTCCTACAGGTTTACTTTTTCTTCAGGCTTTCGAAAAATTCATCGGCCTCGGCGCCCATATACGCATTAATTTTATCTTTATTACGCTCAAAAGATGCCTGCGAGAATTGCACACCTTTCGCCAGACGCTTAACACTCATCTTCGAGATAGACCACTTCCAGAACAGCGCGCCGCCCGCGTCCGTATGATAGTTGGCATGTACGGAAACCAGGTACGTCATAGGAATACCTTCCGACGACTCGATGCACGGAACGACACGGAAGCTCGATGTATTCCCCGACTTCGCATTTCTTTCAAACAGCTTCATCAACGAGTCGGTTTTTTGAAGCCTGTCGAGAGCGAAATTCATCAGCGCTAACACGGTCGTCGCATTAGGACCTGCGATAGAGCTGACAAGCTCCATGACAATCGAATCCATAGTCAGCGACTTATTGCTGGTTGTGTATTCGCCATATTCGCTACCGCCCAAGGTCAACCAGCCCGCGTGACGCAGCGCCTCTGTGTACTCCCTAAGCCACTGTACTGGGTCGGATTCCACGTTGCTCTTGGAGTTAGCAACGGCTTCACCAAACTCTACACCCAGTAAAACAGCATCGCGATTTTTTTGCTGACTCCATCAGCGAACGCCACCATCACCGGTGATTTCTTGCTGATTTCCGCGATACTGTCGCTTTTATCTTCAGCTGCACTGCGAGTAGAAAGAGCACGCGGATGAATACGCGGAGGCAAGCTGTTCAAATAAGCAATGGTTTCGAGTTCAGTGGGGAAGACGGCATTAATATCAGTTGTCATAATTGCAATCCTTGCAGTGAGTTAGTTATTGCGATCTCGCTGACCGCACACGAAACTTAGTTGTGACGCGTCGGCACTGCAACAAAGAACACGTTACGACTTACGTCAAAGACTGACTTAACAATAAATCCAGAGCGCAAACAGGCGCCAGGGCTGGCTCTTCATTGCATTCGTTACTTCGGATGTGAAGAAAGAAGAACGCTCCCGCCTTATCAGCCCACGCTTGTTCCAGTGGGAGATAAAAGTCGGCAGGAGCGATATCAGGCGATGCCCGGCTTGGCGCCGTACCAACGCGGCGTGTAGACCCACGACTCACCATTGGCGCGAGGGAATACACAGGTGAGCGACGACCCCACCAGCACCATCGTGCGCATGTCGACGTGCTCCGGCGTCAGCTCGCCGAGGGTGATGACCCGCAACGTCTGCGCTGGCCGCCCCACGTCACGTCCCAGGGTCACCGGGGTTTCCGGGCCGCGATGCTGGCGCACGATTTCCAGGGCACGCCCCAACTGCCAGGGCCGGGCGCGCGAGATCGGGTTGTAGAACGCCAGGGCCAGATCGGCCTGACAGGCGAGATCCAGGCGCTTCTCGATGATCTCCCAGGGCTTGAGGTTGTCCGACAGGGACATGACGCAGAAGTCGTGGCCCAACGGGGCACCGGCCAGCGCCGCGGTTGCCAGCGATGCCGACACGCCCGGCAGTATGTGCAAGTCCACCCGGTGCCAGTCGGGATTACCCGATTCGTGCAGCGCTTCCAGCACCGCAGCAGCCATGGCGAATACGCCGGGGTCGCCCGATGAAACCACCACCACCGAACGGCCTTCAGCGGCCAGCTCGAAGGCATGCCGGGCGCGCAGCATTTCTTCGCGGTTGTCGGTGCAGTGCAACACTTGGTCGGCGCGGAACGGCCCGGCCATGCGTACGTAAGTCTCGTAGCCGAGCACGTCGTTTGCGCGTGCCAGCTCGGTCTTTACGGCGGGAATCATGAAGTCGGTAGCGCCCGGACCAAGGCCGATGACCGCCAGCCGCCCCCGTGCACAGCCGATTTGTGAAATGTCCAAAGGTTGCGGCGCGACGGCAATGGCGATGCCCGCCGCCGGGGTCAGCGGTGGCAACAGTTGCGGCAACACTTGCTGGGTCATGTCGGGGGCGTGCCAGCAGTGGTAAAACGCAGCGGTACGCCCAGCACGTCGGCAGCCGCGTGCAGCGCAGGATTGGCCATTTCGGCCTTGCTGGCCAGCAAGCAGCCCAGCGCCTGAACGGCAATGCGCGAATCATGCAGCGCGGCTTTCACGGCATCGGCCACTGCCTCGCCGGAATCGGCCAGATCCCCGCTCAGCGCCACCAGCACGTTGCGTGGGTAGATCAGCAATTCGTGGTCGCTGAGTTCTCGCTCGGCATAGCCGACGTGGATCGTCAACTGCGCCTGATCATCCTCAGGCAACTGCGCTTGCGCCAACCACGGCGCCGCGCCCTCGACGCGCACGCTTTCACCCGACAGCAAGTCGCTGACGAAGCGCTTGCCCAGCTCCAGATCCCCCAACGCATAGCCAGCAGGCGGATTGAGCAGGCAGGTGCCGAAACGCAACTCGCCGCTGGTGGTAATAGCCGCTGCAGTGTTCAGCACGGCCGCGATTTCCCGGGCCATCACATTGACGCCTCCCAGTCCTCCCAGCAGCGGCACGACTGCGCTGCCATCTTCAGCGACGGCCAGCACCGGCGGCTCTACGCCCTTTTCCAGCAGCACCGGCGCCAGCGTGCGAATGACGATGCCCGCTGCGCACAACGCGATGATCGGCGTGTCTTGCTGATACAGCTGGCGCAGCGTCGCGCCAAATTCTGAGTAGCTGCGGTCGGCGTCTTCGACGCGTCCGGCCAGCCCGTAAATCAGCGCTTGGGGGTACAGCTGCTGAATTCGTCGCGCCGTCGCCAGCGCGCCTTTGCCCAGAATGACAATGGCCGGGGCGTTGAGAGGGGTTGTGCTCATCAGCCCTGCCACCGTTCACCGGGGACAATGATCAGCGAGAAATACGGCGACGACATCGGGTCAACCTCGGCCAGCGGCACGATCTTCTGATTGGCCATGGTTGCGCGCTCGACGTACAACGCGCGATCCGCCAGGCCGGTTTCAATCAGCACCTGACGCACTTTCGGCAGGTTGCGCCCCAGTTTCATGATCACCGCAGCGTCGGCATCCTGAAGCTTGCGTTTCAGCTCGTCGGCAGACAACACACCGGACAGCACCGACAGGCTTTGATTGCGGTACACCAGCGGCGCGCCCAGCACCGACGCGCCGCCGAGCATCGAACAGACGCCCGGGATGACTTCGGCGTCGTAGTGATTGGCAAGACGATCGTGCAGGTACATGTACGACCCATAGAACATCGGGTCGCCTTCGCAGATCACCGCCACGTCGCGTCCGGCGTCCAGATGCGCCGCCACTTCGGCGCTGCTGCGGTCGTAGAAATCGCTGATCACTTGCTCGTAAGACATGTGAACCGGCAACGCCTCGGTGGTCACCGGGTACACCAGCGGCATCAGCGTCTGAGCCTGCTGCAAATGGCCTTCGATGATGCCGAACGCGTTGCCCTTCTTGCCCTTGGCGACGAAGTACGCGACCACCGGCGACTCTCGCAGCAGGCGCAGCGCCTTGACGGTAATGAGTTCCGGATCACCCGGCCCCACGCCCAGGCCAATCAGACGACCGCGTGGTGCCATCATTCGATCTCCGTGGCGAGTGAGTTGACCGCCGCGGCAGCCATGGCGCTGCCACCGCGACGGCCCTGCATGATCACGTAAGGCACGCCGCGACTGTCGGCAGCGAGCATGTCCTTGGATTCAGCGGCGCCGACAAACCCTACCGGGAAACCCAGAATCAGCGCAGGTTTCGGCGCGCCGGCGTCGAGCATTTCCAGCAGATAGAACAGCGCAGTCGGTGCGTTGCCGATCACTACAACCGCCCCTTCAAGGTGCGGGCGCCAGAGCTCCAGTGCCGCCGCCGAGCGGGTGTTGCCCAGCTCACGGGCCATCTCGGGCACGCGTTCGTTTTTCAGGGTGCAGATCACCTGGTTGTTGGCGGGCAGCCGCGTGCGCGTGACCCCTTCGGCCACCATGTGCGCATCACACAGAATCGGCGCACCGGCGGCCAGCGCGCGGCGACCTGCCGTGCCCGCGCCGGGCGAAAAGCGCAGGCCTTCCACTGCATCGACCATGCCGCAGGCATGAATCACCCGTACAGCGAGTTTTTCCAGGTCGGCCGGGATGGAGTCGAGCCGGGCTTCGGCACGAATGATCGCGAAGGAGTTGCGGTAGATCTCCTGGCCGTCGCGGATGTAATCAATCATGGGTGTTGCTCCGTGAGTCGGCGGTCAACAACGCGCCGACTGCTTCAATAGTGAGGTCACGTGCATGCAGATCGCCGAACCCGGACATTCCTGCATGACGAAAATAAAGGTCGTAACGACCGGGCAACGCTGCCAGCAGGGTCACCGGCATCACGTGGGCAGCGGCGCATGAACGCACGCAGCCGGTCAGATGCACTGCGCGGCTGACGGCGTTTTCTTGCAGCAATGCGGCCAGACGCAGCCCGTCGGCCTTGGTGTCGGCCAAGCCTTTTGCGCAGGCCGCGGAGCCGGTGCAGGCGACAATTTTGGTCAGCGACTGAGCAGCATCGACGAGCAAGCCCGCGTTGCTCAAGCCATCCATCACGGCTGCCGACTTGGCTGTCGGGACATTTCGCAGCATCAGGCTTTGCCACGGTGTCATGCACAACTGACCGTCGCCAAACGCAGTCGCCAATCGGGCGGCTTCACGCAACATGGAAGGCCGCAGACGCCCCAACGGCACGCCCGCGCCTACAGCCACGATGCCGGCTGATGCCTGGGAATAGGTGCCGATGTGCGCAAAAGACCGTGCAGGCGCGCGCCGCCAGTTGGTTACTTTTCGATCAATCACCAGTCGCTGCGGCAAATGCCCGGCAACGTGTTCGATGAATTGCGCAACGGTTACTTCTTTCAGCAAGTCCCGCATGCGTGCCTGATCGGGGCGAGCGAGAGCCAGGAATGTTTCCAGTACCGCAACGACCAACGCGTGCGCTGCATCCGGCGCCACCGCAGCCACCGGCGACTCGGTGGCCGAACAGCCCGCCAGCCCAAATCCCAGCAGCGTCTGGCCGTCGACCTGCAACGCGGACAGCCAGAGATCATGGGGATGCTCAAGCATCGCCAAGCCCTCGCCGCCGTCCAGCGACAGCGCGAACTTGGGCGACAGTTCATGGAAACGCGGGTGGTGCTCAAGAGAATGCAGGATTTGCCCGGCCAGCGGACGCACATCCAGCAGCTGCTGCGGATCGAGGCCTGCGGTGGGGCTGAGCATCAGGTTGCGCACGTCGTCACTGACGGGATTGCTCGGCCCCAGACCGGCATCGAGCAGGCTGGCAATCAGCCCGTCGTGGTCGGCGCCGATGCCGCGAATCTGCAGATTGCCGCGATTGGTCGCCTCGATCACGCCACCTGCGAACCCCTCGGCGGCACTTGCCACGGCCAGCGCCTGATCCGCTGAAAGCACCCCGCCCGGCAGCTTGATCCGGCAGATCCCGCCATCCAGCGCCGGGACGATACGCAGCAACCCCGGACAAGCCGAGGGGCGAAGGGGCGTAGCGGATAGGCGAGCGGACAACGGCTCGGTCAATGGGTCACCTGGTGCGAACGGGCGGACGCGTAGAGAAACGAAAAGTTACAGGGGCCGTATTATGCCTGCTTTGGCGGCGGGCATGAAAAGACGGTCTGTCGGATCGTTCATCCCGCAGATCTGCAGGCGCCCGGCTTGCCGCGAGTGGCGGGGCTGAAATCGCCGAACGCCCGCAAGCCGGACAGCTAAGGGTGGTGATTGTGATTGCCAGGTTTGCTACCAGAGCTTACCCAAGAGCGCCAATGCAGAGATGCCAGCGATGAATGCTGTCAAAGCAACTCTTTCGGGAATACAAATCCATCGGCGCTGATGGTCAGAGATGCTCTTTACCTCATTTATATCCACCATATCTTGTTGTCGCATAAGTTCGGTTGACGTCAGCGCCAGGTTCACAGCTACAAGCCGATAGCGTCGACCGACAAACCCCGAGTTATCCCAACAGCGCTTCGCATCAATCACGACACGACAGTTTTTTAGCCGTTCCTCTATTTCAGGAAGGATGAAGTATTTCACGTACACGTCTACGCAAAAGCTAACAAGGCTTATAACGCCAGAGACGATGACGACTCCCCCTAAAAGGTCGTCATTCATCGTCAACCAACTCATACAGCCAGTTACTAAAGTGCTCCCCCACTTTGCTACCTCCTGCTCCCCCCAACCATCCGCCAGTAGCTCCACCTGCGATACCACAAACAACCAGGCTGGCACCGCGACTGGGCCCGGCCATCCTGAAGCACATAGATACTGCTGCCTTCGCGCCAATACCTCCAATCGTAACCGACGTTGGAATCCCCACCATCATCTTCCCAACCTCCACAAACTTGGCCTTCGTGCACTGCTGCTCACGCCCGGCAGAACACGCTTCGCCGATCTCCATCAAACCCGCGCTGACGTCCAGCGCGACACCTATCGCCGTCCCGCCGCTTAACGTGCGGGCCACATTGTTGATGCGCTTCACGTTCCTGGCGTAGTTAGCGACTTCCCCGTGAGCAGGAAGCGCTTGCTGGAGATGCCCAGCATCTTCTTGATCGTTGAGTTGTTCTTGAGCCCCGTACCCCAGCGCCCAATACCCCGCAACTGGCCATCGAGGACGTTGAATAACGTCTGCCGCCGAGCCACAAACTGGTCCTTGGTCAGACTCCCGGCACGCCAGCGCTGGTAGGCATCGTTGATATCTTTCAAGGTGCTCTCGACCTGACTCAGGTGCGCGCTCCAGGCCGAGGTAACGCTGCCAATGCCGATAGAGCCGTAGGACATGATGCTTTGCAGCACATCGTAGTTTTGTATCAGAACCCTTGCGCTGGCGTGGTCGGTGGCGATCAGGGACTGGCGCACGTCACGGGCGTAGGACGCCAGCAGATTGTCCTCGGGCGTACACATGCGGGTGGAATCGTCGCCCACGACAATCAGCTGCCCCGGCAAAACGATAGAAAAGGGGCTGATGGCAGGATTGAGCTGATCAAACTTGGTCCGGGCACCACTGCCATTTGGCAAGTTGTCTCGGAACGAGGAGAGATTCTGTTTTTCGTCATTGATGAACGCGTAGGCCCCGGACATGCGCTCAGCATCCTGTTCGGCTTGATGAGCGGCGCACGATAGGTTTGGGGTTTGAACGTTGTCATTAAACGTTGCGTGTAAATCGGCGTGATTACGGCAATTTCAGAAACGCCCCACAAGCAAGCTCCCAACCGCCTACAAAATAAGGCTGATTGTCCCCAGCACGACGAGGCTACCTCAGCGAGGTATCATGCAGCCCTGGTGTTCACAGGCCGATATGACAGGCCTGTCGCACGTATTTGGTTGAGGGCAATTCATGTCACCGTGGCTGACAGTCGTGGGAATCGGTGAGGACGGCTATAAAGGTCTGGGCCGAAACGCTCGGCACGCGCTGTTGCAGGCGCGGCAGGTGTTCGGCGGCGCACGGCAGCTGGCCTTGCTGCCGCCGTGCATCCAGGCCGAGCAGCGCCAGTGGCCGAGCCCGTTTTCCCTGAGCCCGGTGCTGGAACAACGCGGCGCCCCGGTCTGCGTGCTGGCCAGCGGCGATCCCATGTTGTTCGGCGTCGGCGCAAGCCTGTCGAAACACGTCCCCCTCGCTGAGATGCGGGTAATTCCCGCGCCCTCTTCTTATTCGCTGGCGGCGGCCCGTCTGGGTTGGGCGTTGCAGGACGTGGTAACGCTGTCAGTCGTTGCCCGTCCCGTCGCCGCATTGAATGCCCACCTGCAAAACGGGCTGCGGCTGCTGGTGCTGAGCAACGACGGCTCCAGCCCGGCGGCCATCGCGGCGCAGCTCAGCGACCGCGGCTTTGGCCCGAGCCGTATGATCGTCCTCGAACACTTGGGCGGCAGCGCCGAGCGACAGATCGAAGGTACCGCGGGTGAGTGGAACGCCACCGATATCGCTGCACTGAATCTAGTGGCCATTGAATGCCGCGCCCAGCCTGATGCACTGCGTCTGTCGCCACTCGGCGGTCTGCCGGACGAGGCGTTTCGGCATGACGGCCAGCTCACCAAACGCGACGTGCGCGCGATTACTCTGGCCCGTCTCGCGCCCGTTCCCGGTGAGTTGCTGTGGGACGTGGGCGCAGGCTCCGGCTCCATCGGCATCGAGTGGATGCGCGCGCACCCAACCTGCCGCGCCATCGCGGTCGAGGCCGATGAGGGACGGCAACACCTGATCGAATTCAATCGCGATGCGCTGGGCGTGCCCGGTCTTCAACTGATTCGCGGACGCGCCCCCGATGCGCTTGAGGGCCTTGAGCAGCCGGACGCCATCTTCATCGGCGGCGGCGTGACGCGTGAAGGTGTGCTGCATGCCTGCTGGCAAAACCTGCGCTCGGGCGGGCGGTTGGTGGCTAATGCGGTCACGCTGCAAAGCGAGGCGATGCTGGTGAACTGGCGCGAGCAGCATGGAGGCGAACTGACCCGCATCCATCTGGCCCACGCCAAACCGCTGGGCGAATTCGACACCTGGCGTCAGGCGCTGCCGATCACCCTGCTCGAAGCGATCAAACCCTGATGCGCGACGAAACCGCCGAACAACCCGCTCCGCTGCGCAGTGGCTTGACCACCGGCAGCTGCGCCACGGCGACGTCACTCGCCGCCGCGCGCCTGCTGCTGGCCGGCGAAACCAACGATGCCATCGACATCACGTTGCCCAAAGGCAAGTGCGTGCAAATGCGCCTGGAATTCTGCCGGCTGATTGCAAACGGCGCCGAGGCCGGCACGCTCAAGGATGCAGGGGATGACCCGGACGTGACCCACGGCGCGCTGGTGTCTGCCCAAGTCAGGCTGATCCATGAGCGTGGCGTGCGATTTGTGGCGGGCGAAGGCGTCGGTACCGTCACCCGCCCGGGTCTGGTGCTGGGTGTCGGCGAGCCGGCGATCAATCCGGTGCCGCGCAGGATGATGGCCGAACACCTCACGCAACTGGCGCAAGAGGTCGGCTACGGGGGCGGGTTTGAAGTGACGGTCTGCGTCGAAAACGGCAGCGAGCTGGCGCTGAAAACGATGAACCCGCGGCTGGGGATTCTCGGCGGCCTGTCGATTCTGGGCACCAGCGGCATCGTCCGGCCCTTCTCCTGCGCGGCGTACATCGCGTCCATCCACCAGGGCATCGACGTCGCCCGCACCAACGGTTACCAGCACATCGCCGCCTGCACCGGCAACGCCAGCGAAGACACGATGCGTCGGGTGTATCAAATCCCCGACATCGCACTGATCGAGATGGGCGACTTTGTCGGCGCCGTCCTCAAGCACCTGCGCAAAACCCCGGTGGAGCGGCTCAGCGTCTGCGGCGGCTTTGGCAAGATCAGCAAACTGGCGGCGGGCCACATGGACCTGCACAGCCGCCATTCCAGTATCGATCTGGTTCAGCTCGCGCGATGGGCCGCCGACGTGGGCGCGGACGCCGAGCTGCAACAACGCATTTGCGGGGCCAATACCAGTCAGCAAGCGCTGGCCATGGCCTCGGCCGTCGGCATCGCGCTGGGTGATGCGGTGTGTCAGCACGCGCTGAATTTCGCCCGCAGCGTGGTGCCGACACAGGTTCAGGTCGAGGTCTTTGCCATCGACCGACAGGGCGGGATCGTCGGCCACGCGGGAGGCTTCATTTGAAACCACACACCATAAAACGCGTGTTGTTGCTCGGCGGCGTCACCGAAGCACTGGTGATCGCCCGCACACTTGGCCCTCAGCATATTTACAGCCTGGCAGGCGTGGGCCGCGTGCCCACCGACTTGCGCTGTGAAGTCCGTGTCGGCGGGTTCGGCGGCGCTGAAGGGTTGGCAAACTTCGTACAGCAGACAGGCATCGATCTGATCCTGGATGCGACTCACCCCTACGCTGCGCAGATCAGCCAGAACGCAGTGGCTGCTTCAAAGATGACCGGTGTCCCCTGCTGGGCATTGCGTCGCCCGGCGTGGCAGGCAGGGCCGGACGATGACTGGCGCGAAGTCGCGGACTGGGCAGAATTGATCGCCGCCCTCGCTCCCTTTCAGCGCCCCCTGTTCACCTTGGGCCGCGAACCTTTGCAGCATCTGCACGAGATTCCACCCCATCAGTTCTGGACGCTACGGGCCCTGGACATTTACGCCGGCAATGAACGCTGTGAAGTCATCGGCGCGCGTGGGCCTTTCCTTCTCGAAGAAGAGCGCGAGCTGTTCGAGACTCGCAACATCGACGTCCTCATCAGCAAGAACAGCGGCAGCACGGCGACCGAGCCGAAGCTGGAAGTGGCACGGCAGCGCGGGGTGCCGGTGCTGGTGTTGAAACGGCCGGTGCTGCCGGAGGTGGATCGGGCGTTGTGGAGTGTGGGCGAGGTGCTGGATGCGTTGCGGGACGTTGGCTGACGCATGCCAAAGATGCCGTGAAAATCGTCCGGGTTTGCGGATCGGTCCGACTTCCACCGTCGGACTCGCCTGACATCGGAAATGTGCTCTCCGGTATACCTTCCCGTGTGTTTTGCGGAACGCCTCACGGCGAGGGAACAATGATGAAAGAAGAATTCAAACCGTTCGACGCAGCGGAATACTTAGAGACGGTTGAAGACATGGCGGGCTATCTCGATGCCTGTCTCGATGAGGACACCGGTGACGGCATGCTAGTCCGACTGGCCCTGAAAGACATTGCGCGCGCATATGGGATGACGCAGATTGCACGCGACACGGGTTTAGGCCGCGAAAGTCTGTACAAGGCATTAGGCAGAGGCGGCAACCCCGAATTCGCCACCATCATGAAAGTCATCAAAGCCCTTGGCCTGAAACTCCACGCCTCCACCGCCTGAACCCTTCCTGAACCAAACCCGCCGCGCGACATAACGTCGCGGGCGGGATTTTTACATCTGGCGGCCGATCAGGCTAAATGGCCGACATGAAAAAACAACAAGATCAAATCATCACGCAGAAGCGGCGGCGGGCCTTTGCCTGGGTAGCCTGTTTCGCGTTGCTGTTCGGCGTACTGGCGATGCCGATGACGCCCACCATGCCGCGCCCCGAGGGTGAGCGGCTGGCTTGGGGAAGCGCCTGCATTGGCGCTGCGTCGCGACTGGCCATTACGCCCGTTGAAGTCATCAATAAACAAATGCCCTATCACCCCGGCATCGCGTTCGTGCGGCATTGCGACTGCTGCACCCACGCCACGCCATTGGTTGCGGTGCCGACCCGCGTCGGTTTAGGCCTCTTTGCCCTCATCGAACCGGTGCGCTTCCCTGTCGCGGTATTGGTGCTGCGCGCGCCGCCCCGTCAGCACTGGCCTGACCGTAATCCTCACGCATCGCCCAAGGTCTGATGTCCCGATCGTGCCGTCGCGTACCTGAATGAACCGGAGACCTGCGTAGATGCTGAACAAAATCCTCCTGCTGATCGCCCTCGCGCTGCCAGCCGGTTTCGTTGAAGCGCAGGATTACACCAAGGGGCAACTGACCGTCGCGCAGCCATGGTCCATGGCGCTGCCGCCCAACGCGCCCACCGTCGCGGCCTATTTTGTGATCACCAACAACGGTCCTGACGCCGACAGTCTGGAAGCGGTCGACAGCCCCATCGCCGGTGCCGCCCAGTTGCATCAACACGTGAGCCAGGACGGCCTGATGAAGATGCAGCACGTCGAGACGGTGAATATCCCCGCCGGTGGCACCGTGACCTTCGCCCCCATGGCCTATCACGTCATGCTGCTGGACCTGAAAGACCGCACCCGACTCATCGACGGCCAGACCTTCCCGCTGACCCTGCACTTTCAAAAAGCGGGCGACCTGACCGTTGACGTCGTGGTACTGAAACAACCACCGGTTGCTGCCGCTCCGGCCCACGCCCACTGACCCGCAGAAGACCGACACCGCCCACCTTGAACCGCCTGCCCGCGATTCGCGCCAGATCCGCCCCCGCCCCTCGTCATCCGCAGGGCGCCTGGCTGAGCCTGTTCGCCATGCTGATGATCTTCATCGGTCCGCTGATCTCGCAATCCATGCCGATGGAGCATCACAGCGGCATGGCGATGCCTGCGCCGACTTCCATGTCGATGCATGGCGAGATGGACATGTCGGCGTCGATGGACATGTCCATGGACATGGGCGCAGACGAGCACAGTAGTCACGTCAAGGCCGAGCAAAGCGCCGGCGTCGATCACGTCATCTGGGCCAAGTGCGGGTATTGCACGCTGCTGTTCAGCTGCCCGGCGCTGACCAAAACCGTGGCCGTCCTGGCGCCCGTCCCGCCGAGACCCGCCGACTTCTACAACGAGGCCACTCAACTCGGCCACGCCCAGCGCAATGTTTTCCCCAACGCCCGCAGTCGCGCCCCGCCCTTTTCGTCAGTCGCCTGAACACCAAATTTAATCGCACCCGCTGACGGCTTTATGGCCGTCCGCGGGTTGCGCCGTGTTTTCCCTGACGGGAGCGTTGCACCATGTCCAAACCGAATGTGTCTTTCTACAACCTGGCGTGGCGATGGCATTTCTATGCCGGCCTGTTCGTCGCGCCATTCATGATCCTGCTGGCGGTCACCGGGATCATCTACTTGTTCAAGCCGCAGCTTGACGCGCTGATGTACAGCGACCTGCTGACGGTCAAACCCGCTCACCACTCACTCAGTGCCGACGACCTGCAAAAGCGCGTGCTGACGGCTTATCCGCAGGCACAGGTGAGCAAATACCTGCCGCCGCTGAATGCCGAGGGCAGCGCGCAGTTCGTGGTCAAAAATGACGGCCGCGAGGTGAACGTGTTCATCGATCCGTACAGCGGCACGGTGCTTGGCACTCAGGACGCAAAGCAAAACCTGCAAGCCATCGCGCGCGAACTGCACGGCGAACTGATGATCGGCACGGTTGGCGATCGGCTGGTAGAACCGGCCGCCGGCTGGGGCATCGTGTTGGTGGTTTCAGGTGTGTATCTGTGGTGGCCGCGAGGTCGATCACCGGCCGGCGTGCTCTGGCCTCGCGTCAGCGCGCGAGGTCGCCTTCTCTGGCGTGACCTGCACGCGGTGACCGGATTCTGGGGGTCGATGGCGCTGCTGTTCATGCTGCTGAGCGGCATGACCTGGACCGGCATGTGGGGAAAGGTCTACGCCGATGTCTGGAACACTTTTCCGCCGGCCATGTGGAATGACGTGCCCAAGTCGGGCAAACAGGCTGGCGCCTTGAACAGTGCCAGCGTGCAAACGGTTCCGTGGGCCATGGAAAATACGCCGATGCCGGTGTCGTCGGGGGATCACGCCGAGCACATGAATCACGCGCACATGTCCAGCGCTCCTGCGGCGCCGGGCATTTCCCTTCAGCAAGTGGTGGACATCGCCAGGGCGCGCAATGTCGAACCGGGCTACAGCATCACCCAACCGAAAACGGCTGACGGCGTGTTCACCGTTTCCGTGTTCGCTGATGACCCGCGCAACGACGCCACGCTGCATGTGGATCAGTACACCGGCAAAGTGCTGGCGGATGTGCGTTACAGCGATTACAGCACCGTGTCCAAAGCCACCGAGCTGGGCGTGATGCTGCACGAAGGCAAAATGTACGGCTGGGTAAACCAGCTGCTGATTCTGTTCATTTGCCTGATGGTGCTGCTGAGTTCGGTGAGCGGAATCGTGATCTGGTGGAAGCGTCGCCCGCAAAACGGCTTCGGTGTTCCGCCGTTGCGTCATGACCTGCCGCGCTGGAAAACTGCAACAGTAGTGATGATCCTGCTGGGCCTCGCGTTTCCGCTGGTGGGCGTTTCAATGCTGGCGGTGTGGCTGCTCGATCGAATAGTGCGTTCGCGCTTTGCCAAAACAGCAACAACAGCTTAGATTGCGTCTCGCGGGGCCTGGAACCCTCTTTGGGTGGTTTAGTGATGAATTCCTCCTCATTTCGGGTTTCAGGTTCCGCACCTGTTTTTTCTGTTCGTTAAATGCCCACCTCCTCCGCGAAAAATCCTACCTGCCTGGTTGCGTTTCCTTCACGTCCAGAGCTGTCCCCACCTACAGACGCACGCCTCACGCCTTGACTACATGAAACGAGTCGCCGAACCCGTCGGTTCTGCGAGTCATCCCTCATGTATATGAACAGGCGCCATGAATTCCACGAACGTTACCGCCACACCCCTGCTCGACGTCGACAGCTCTGCCTTGACGGTTTACACCCTTCCCGATTTCAATCTGGCCCTGGAGCAGACGCTCACTGACTGCCTTCGCCTGAGCCACCCCGAGCTCGCGTTTGATTACGCCAGTGCATGGCTTGTCTGCCAGGAGCGAAGCATCGAACCCGGCGTCACGGAAGTCACCACCCACCGCCCGCTGCTTGCCAGCCTGACAGGACACTTTACCGGGTTCTTTCGATGGCAGAACGTCGTGTCTGCCGGGCTTTACACCACTGAGTTTCCTTCGGCTGAAACGTCCCCCATTGGCGGGCTGGACCGCGACGCACTGGCTGCTCTTTATGCAGCCGTCACGCAAGATCTGCCCGATCGCTATAAACAAACACTCTCGGATCACTGGGCAGAGGTTCAGCCCTCCGGAAAAACGCGGCGTGAGGACTTCCTCGCGGACCGGGTCAAACTGCTCAGGCTGGAAGGCCAGATGCGGGTCGAAAAAGGCGAGTTTCGTCCGCATCTGTTCAGCATGCTCAACGCCACACTGGATTACGGCATGGACACCTCGGCTGATCCCCTGCAGAAACACGACGTGTTCAACCTGTGGCTGGGGACAAGCTCTACTGCACTGTTTCCCCTGACCGGGGCATTTGTGATCACCGAGCAACGCACCGATCAGGTGCCGGCAAGCGACGACGAGTCAGTCGGCGAGGTCGTTCTTTACACCCCTTCCGGCAGTCTGGAACGTTTCGATTCAGTGCATCAGCTCACCGACACCCTCACCCGTCGCCTTGCCGACAAGACCCAACGCCGCCAATTGCTGGGCCATCTCAGGCTGGACGACGTCGTCGCAATGGCGCTTCCCAATGCTGACAGTGAGCAGCCCCCTATACGCTGGGGCTTGCAAAAGCTGGGCGATAATTTCATGAGCCTGCTGCTGACGTCGCAGGTCATCAAACAGAAGGCAGATTTCGATCACGCGGTGAACATCGCTCAGTCCCTGAGTCTCAATCCGCCGTCTTTTCAGCGCCTCATTCTTGAGTTGATGGCCTCGGATCAACTGTTCGACAACCACCGCATCGAGCGACAGCTGGACTGTGATGTGGTCCGCGAGCAGATGCCCGACTGGTGGGGAAAAATGAGTGAGGAGCAGCAGGTCGAATGGACCCGCGATGCGACGGCTTACGCTCAGTCTGTCCGGTCCATCCGGCGCATCAGCCTGGACCACTTCAACACGCCGCAAACTGACGGCGCCCACGTCATTACCGCATACGTCGATGCAACGGTCACCGCCGCACTGGCAGAGAAAAACATTCAACTGTCGTCCCGACAGATTCTGGTAACGGCAATATTCCACCAGCCGATTCCGGCGCGCTTTTATCCTATCGTCGTGATGGAAACCGAGACTCACTCGCAAACCTTCTCGCTGAACGCACTGGCCCACGACAACACACTGCGGGCGACAGCTCAGGATGCCAGCGAGCTGGGAGTTGCAGACGAACACGGTGCAGAGATACCGGGACTCTCAGAGGCGTTCGTGAAAGAGCTGCTGACGCGAATCGACATTCCAAAGCGGCTGGATGACTACCTTGCCGAACACCTTGATCACTCCGAGTACGCTGTGCAGTTGAAGCAACAGCACCGCGAGTTGTTGTTGGCACGACTGGGCATGGCGTATAGGGAGAGTCAGCTCAACGGATTTCCCGAGAATCGTCTGCGCTGGATCAAAGCGGCACTGGACGGTCCCGATTCGGAGCAGCGTCCGAAGGTGGACGGGGTCAGCATCGAAGTACGATTACTGCACATCGGTGGGGTCAAGATCCCGGACATCATGCTGATTGCCCCGGTCGGCAGATTCGACAAGGGGCCTCTGGCCCTTTGCACCCTCAATGCGCCAGATAACGTGGTGTTCCGCGCCTTCAACAGCATGTTCCACCTCACACAGACTTTTCTGGAACACGACACGTACAAATCCTACATGGCGAGGCTGCTGCCCCTGTCGGACAGGCGCCAGGCTCGGCAGATGCTCGATTATGAGGAGTGGCTCAAGCACTGGCGCCTCCCTGACGTACTGACGTCGCTGCCAGGGCCGGTTCCCGTTCCGTCCCACTTGACGCATCCGGTAGTGTTTGTGCCGCAGAAGGGCGATCTGTTCGACGAGTACTTCGCCGTCAGGATCCGCCAGTTGAAAGAGCAGGCGAAATCGCTGCTGACCCCGCCCGGCGATGGCGGGTCCCGCTGGCAAAACTTCGACATGGCCGTGAGCGTGTCGCTGTTGCTGTTGCCCGCGCCCGTCATGATTCCCATCGCGCTCGGGATGGGCCTGGCTAATGCCTGGAGCGGCTTTCAGAAAGTGGACGAAAACGACTGGGACGGTGCCGCACAGGAATTCCTCGACGCCGCCGGATATCTGCTGACGGCGGGTATCGGCAAGGCCAGCGGCGCCGTCGTGAAGGGCCATCAACTGACGATGATAAAACGTCCCCATCTGGTCCGCCGCACCGGACGCGGAGGACAGGTGCAGATCGGCTATCTGATGTCGCCCGCCGGAGCGCCCTACTTTGCCGAGTCCGGCATGATCACGCGGCTGGACCCGAATAAATTCACCGAGATTACCCTCGGTTCCGAAACCGGTTACGTGAGTCGACGCTTCAACCTGTTCGGACGGTCTCGCCTGTATCGCCTCCATCCACGGGACCCCGCGCTGCTGATCCATGAAGACGAGTACGTCGTGCGATCAAGCGCCGGGAGCTGGAGGAAACTTTCGCAGCCGTTCGCTCGCCTGAGCCCGCAGGCCGATCGACAGGCCCGACATGAGCTGAGGCTGTTGCTCACCGGATGGCCGTTCCCGTCTGAAGGCATCACCATCGTTGAGCCATCCCTTGATGAACCCCGGTTCCTGGCCCTGGCCGAGCGAGCGCGAGCAGAGCTGTACCCTGACTTGTTGGACTACATAGAAGGCGGTTCTGCAGAGATCAACCAACTCCTGAGAAGCGGAGCGCGAACGCCCAAGACGAAAGTGTTTCTCAACCAGTTCTACCGCCTGCGGTCCTGGAAAGGCGATGCATTCCGTGCCGCGCGCATCACGGACGAGGGTCTGCAGCAGCTGCGCCGCGAGCTGGGTGCAGTATTTGTCGACGCAGGGGTGCAGTCGGCTTCCATCAGCCGGGGAAATGCCGTGCGATGGAGCCTCGACGCGTTCGTAGCGGACCAGGCACCGAGCAATACGCATCCGGTGTTTCTGATCTTCGCGCCGTCAGTACCGAAGAAGAACATGTTCTCGGGCTTTCTTGCCGACCACGTCGCCATCCCGCCCGGCACCCGCGTACAACTCAGAGCGTTTCATGAAGTGAACGGACAGGCATTCGCCTACTTCACCGCGCCGGACACGATGGTGTACGAAACCTTTGATCTATTTACCGGGGAGCGCGAGCTTTTCGTGAGATAGCCGCGTTATCCGGGTGCCTCAACCCCCACCCCGCGGCACCGAACGGTGTCGCACCACTTGAGCGCGCAGGACGCACCAGCCGCCGTACACCGATCCACGTTGGTGCGCGGCGCCTGTCGCAGGCGACGTTTTCATTCCATTTTGCGACGTAAGCAGCCTTGGCCCAGCGTTTGCTAAAGCCTAAGCAGACTCAACTCTGCACCGCCAACAGCCGTCATCTAAAAAAATCAAAGAATGGAGCTAGCCAATGAAGCGTCGTAGTTTGCTGAAAGCGTTCACTTTGTCTGCATCGATCGCAGCGATGGGTTTGACCTGGACCGCTCAGGCGGCCGAGACCATCAAGGTCGGCATTCTGCATTCTTTGTCCGGCACCATGGCCATCTCCGAGACGTCGCTCAAGGACATGGCGCTGATGACCATTGATGAAATCAACGCCAAGGGCGGCGTCAACGGCAAGATGCTTGAGCCTGTGGTGGTCGACCCGGCGTCGAACTGGCCGTTGTTTGCGGAGAAAGGGCGTCAGTTGCTGACCCAGGACAAGGTCGCCGTGGTGTTCGGCTGCTGGACCTCGGTGTCGCGCAAGTCGGTGTTGCCGGTCTTTGAAGAGCTGAACGGCTTGCTGTTCTACCCGGTGCAGTACGAAGGCGAAGAGATGTCACCGAACGTGTTCTACACCGGTGCTGCGCCTAACCAGCAGGCCATTCCTGCGGTTGAATACCTGATGAGCGAAGACGGCGGCGCGGCCAAGCGCTTCTTCCTGCTGGGCACCGACTACGTCTACCCGCGCACCACCAACAAGATTCTGCGCTCGTTCCTGCACTCCAAAGGTGTCGCGGACAAGGACATCGAAGAGGTCTATACCCCGTTCGGTCACAGCGATTACCAGACCATCGTGTCGAACATCAAGAAGTTCGCGGCGGGCGGCAAGACGGCGGTGATCTCCACGGTCAACGGTGACTCCAACGTGCCGTTTTACAAAGAGCTGGGCAATCAAGGCCTGAAAGCCACCGACGTACCGGTGGTGGCGTTCTCGGTCGGCGAAGAAGAACTGCGCGGCGTCGACACCAAACCGCTGGTGGGCAACCTGGCGGCGTGGAACTACTTCGAATCGGTGAAGAACCCGGTCAACACCAAGTTCGTCGCCGACTGGAAGGCCTACGCCAAGGCGCACAACCTGCCGAACGCCGACAAGGCCGTGACCAACGACCCGATGGAAGCCACGTACGTGGGTATCCACATGTGGGCCCAAGCGGTCGAGAAAGCCAAGTCCACCGATGTGGATAAAGTCCGCGAAGCCATGGCCGGCCAGACCTTCGCCGCGCCGTCGGGCTTCACCCTGACCATGGACAAGACCAACCACCACCTGCACAAGCCGGTGATGATCGGCGAAATCAAGGCCGACGGTCAGTTCAACGTGGTCTGGCAGACCAAAGAGCCGATTCGTGCCCAGCCTTGGAGTCCGTTCATTCCGGGCAACGACAAGAAGCCTGACTATGCGGTGAAGAGCAACTAAGAAAAACAGGGTAAACGGTCGGTTGAAATGTTCCGGCTGAACCTATCCCTGTGGGAGTGAGCTTGCTCGCGAATGCGACCTGACCAAGACGAAGATGGCGTCTGGCATAACGCGATCGCGAGCAAGCTCACTCCTGCAGGTTCCCCGTCTGACGTTACGTCATGCGGGTGCTCCCAGGACTCGATATGCCCAGATACTTCCACCACCTTTTTCTCGCGCTGTGCCTGTGGCTGCCCTTCGCCGCCCACGCCAGCGATGCCGGCGACTTTGTCGCGGCCGACTCCTCCGCGCGCGCCCAACTGCTGGAAACCTGGGCCGCCAGGCCTGATCCGGCGCGCGTCGAGTTGTTGGTTGCCCTGCAGGATGGCCGCGTTGCTGCCGACAGCAGC
The DNA here is from genome assembly GCF_016925575.1 of Pseudomonas sp. 15A4. NCBI lineage: Bacteria > Pseudomonadati > Pseudomonadota > Gammaproteobacteria > Pseudomonadales > Pseudomonadaceae > Pseudomonas > Pseudomonas sp. 15A4. Next base: position 291,999 of record NZ_CP068986.1, read on the forward strand.
AACCGGGCGTTCATCCAGAACGGCGACAGCTTCATCGCCGTCGACCCCGACGCTCCCGCGCTGGCCGATGCACCCAACCCCGATGCGCCCCAAGCCATCAGCCTGAACAACCGCCTTCGCGGCCTGATCAACACCGCGCTCGCAAGCCATCAGTTGCTCGCTGCCGACCCCAAGGTTCGCCTGGCCGCCGCGCAAATCCTGCAAAAAAGCGCCCGCCCGGCGCAGCTGCCCTTGCTGGTGCAACAAGTGGCGAGCGAACAGGACGATAGCGTTCACTCGGCGCTGAACCTGGCGCTGGCCAATCTGCAGCTGGTCGACGTCAGCCCCACCGTGCGCCTCGCCGCGGTGCGTCTCCTCGGTGAAACCGGTGATCCGCTGGCCCGCACCCGTCTCGAAACCCTGCTCGAACCCAGCGTCGAAACTGACCCCAGCGTGCGTCTGGCGGCGGAGACGAGTCTGGCTCAGGTCAAACGCAAATTGATGTTCGGCGAGATCCTCGGGCAAGCCTTCGCCGGCCTGTCACTCGGTTCGATTCTGCTGCTGGCGGCGCTGGGACTGGCGATCACCTTCGGCCTGCTCGGCGTGATCAACATGGCCCACGGCGAGATGCTGATGCTTGGCGCCTACGCCACCTACGTCGTGCAGATGATGTTTCAGCGTTACGCCCCCGGCGCGCTTGAGTTTTATCCGCTGGTGGCGCTGCCGATCGCGTTTTTCGTCACCGCCTGCATCGGCATGGCGCTGGAGCGCACGGTCATTCGCCACTTGTACGGTCGCCCGCTGGAAACGCTGCTGGCAACATGGGGCATCAGCCTCATGCTGATTCAACTGATTCGCGTCGTGTTCGGCGCGCAGAACGTCGAAGTGGCGAACCCGGAATGGCTGTCGGGCGGCATTCAAGTGCTGCCCAATCTCGTGCTGCCCTGGAACCGCATCGTCATCATCGCCTTCGCGCTGTTCGTCGTTGTGCTGACCTGGCTGCTGCTGAACAAAACCCGCCTGGGCCTGAACGTGCGCGCCGTGACCCAGAACCGCAACATGGCCGCCTGCTGCGGCGTGCCCACCGGGCGCATCGACATGATGGCCTTCGGGCTCGGCTCCGGCATCGCCGGGCTGGGTGGCGTGGCGCTGAGCCAGATCGGTAACGTCGGTCCTGACCTGGGCCAGAGCTACATCATCGACTCCTTCCTCGTGGTCGTGCTCGGCGGCGTCGGTCAACTGGCCGGCAGCGTCACGGCGGCCTTCGGGCTGGGCATCGCCAACAAGATTCTCGAACCGCAGATCGGCGCCGTACTGGGCAAGATCCTGATCCTGGCGCTGATCATTCTGTTCATTCAGAAACGTCCGCAAGGCCTCTTCGCACTCAAAGGACGGGTGATCGACTGATGAATCAGCCATTGATGGTCACTGCCGCGCAACGCGCCGGCACCCAAGTAACGGTCGCGGTCGGCGTGGTGATCCTTGCCCTGCTTATCGCACTGCCGTTGCTCTCCCTGCTGCCTGAAAGCAACAGTCTGCAAGTCTCGGCTTACACGCTGACCCTGGTAGGCAAAATCCTCTGCTACGCGATCGTTGCGCTGGCACTCGATCTGGTCTGGGGTTACGCCGGTCTGCTGTCCCTGGGCCACGGGCTGTTCTTCGCCCTGGGCGGCTACGCGATGGGCATGTACCTGATGCGTGAGGCGTCGGGCGATAGCCTGCCGGCGTTCATGACTTTTCTGTCGTGGACCGAACTGCCGTGGTACTGGGTCGGCACGCAGCATTTCCTCTGGGCCATGTGCCTGGTGGTGCTGGCGCCGGGGTTGCTGGCGCTGGTGTTCGGCTTCTTCGCCTTCCGCTCGCGGATCAAGGGCGTGTATTTCTCGATCATGACCCAAGCCCTGACCTTCGCCGGGATGCTGCTGTTTTTCCGCAACGAAACCGGCTTCGGCGGCAACAACGGCTTTACCAACTTTCGCAGCATCCTGGGTTTCAGCATCACCTCCCAAGGCACCCGCGCGGTGTTGTTTCTGCTCACGGTAGCGTTGCTCGCGGGCAGTCTGTTCGTCGGCTGGCGTCTGGCGCGCAGCAAGTTCGGGCGCGTGTTGACCGCCGTGCGTGACGCCGAAAACCGCCTGATGTTCTGCGGCTACGACCCGCGCGGCTTCAAGCTGTTCGTGTGGGTGTTGAGCGCCGTGTTGTGCGGCTTGGCCGGGGCGTTGTACGTGCCGCAGGTCGGCATCATCAACCCCAGCGAAATGTCGCCGACCAACTCCATTGAAGCGGCCGTCTGGGTCGCTCTGGGCGGTCGCGGCACGCTGATCGGTCCACTGCTCGGCGCCGGTGTGGTCAATGGCATGAAGAGCTGGTTCACCGTGGCCTTCCCTGAATACTGGCTGTTCTTCCTCGGCGCGCTGTTCATCGTGGTGACGCTGTACCTGCCCAAAGGCGTGATCGGCCTGATCAAGAAAAGGGGCGACCAATGAAAAGCACTCCGACGCCCGCATTCGATCCAGTGCTCGATCCGAACAGCGATGCCGGCACCAGCCGCGACGCCATCGGTCTCGGTCAGGTGGCTGGCAAAGGGCTGAACACGCTGCACGGCACGATCCTCACGCTGGAAGACATCAGCGTCAGTTTCGATGGCTTCAAGGCCCTCAACGATCTGAATCTGTACATCCGTGTCGGCGAGCTGCGTTGCATCATCGGCCCCAATGGCGCGGGCAAGACCACGCTGATGGACGTGATCACCGGCAAGACCCGCCCGAGTCACGGCAAGGCCTGGTTCGGCGAAACCCTCGACCTGACCAAGATGAGCGAAGTGCAGATCGCCCAGGCCGGGATCGGCCGCAAGTTTCAGAAGCCCACGGTGTTCGAAGCGCTGAGCGTGTTCGAGAACCTGGAGCTGGCACAGAAGACCGACAAATCGGTGTGGGCCAGCCTGCGGGCAAAACTCAATGGCGAACAGCGCGACCGCATTGACGAGGTGCTGGAAACCATTCGCCTGACGGCATCGATGGCGCGCCCCGCCGGGCTGTTGTCCCACGGTCAGAAGCAGTTTCTGGAGATCGGCATGTTGCTGGTCCAGGACCCGCAGCTTCTGCTGCTCGATGAGCCCGTCGCCGGCATGACCGACGCCGAAACCGAATTCACCGCCGAGCTGTTCAAGCGCCTGGCCGGCAAACACTCGCTGATGGTGGTCGAGCACGACATGGGCTTCGTCGGCACCATCGCCGACCACGTTACCGTCCTGCACCAGGGCAGCGTGCTGGCGGAGGGGTCGCTGGAAGACGTGCAGGCGGATGAACGGGTGATTGAGGTGTATCTCGGAAGGTAATGCGCTCCCTTGTAGGAGTGAGCTTGCTCGCGATTGCGGTGTATCTGACACATGAGCGTTGACTGATCCACCGCAATCGCGAGCAAGCTCACTCCTACAGGTCATACCTATTTGCTTGAGAATTCAGCCATGCTCCAAGTTGAAAAGCTCCACCAGTTCTACGGCGGCAGTCACATCCTTCGCGGTCTGTCGTTTGACGTGAAGATCGGCGAGGTCACCTGCCTGCTTGGTCGTAACGGCGTGGGCAAGACCACGCTGTTGAAAGTGCTGATGGGGCTGCTGCCGGCCAAAGAAGGCGTGGTGCAGTGGGACGGCAAGCCGATCACCGGCTTCAAGCCTCACCAGCGCGTGCATTCCGGGATCGCCTACGTGCCCCAGGGCCGGGAGATTTTCGGCCGACTGACCGTTGAAGAAAACCTATTGATGGGCCTGTCGCGGTTCCCGGGCTCAGAGGCCAAGGAAGTTCCGGCCTTCATTTACGAGCTGTTCCCCGTGTTGCTGCAGATGAAGCATCGGCGTGGCGGTGACTTGTCCGGCGGCCAACAACAGCAACTGGCCATCGGTCGCGCTCTGGCCAGTCGCCCTCGCCTGCTGATTCTCGACGAACCCACCGAAGGCATTCAGCCCTCGGTGATCAAGGAGATCGGCGCGGTGATCAAAAAGCTCGCGGCCCGGGGTGACATGGCGATCCTGCTGGTCGAGCAGTTCTACGACTTTGCCGCCGAGCTGGCGGATCAGTACATCGTGATGTCCCGCGGCGAGATCGTGCAGCAGGGGCGCGGCGAAAACATGGAGGCCGAAGGCGTTCGGGGTCTGGTCACCATTTAATTAATGCGCCGATCAGCTAAGGTACGGTCCTTCGATAAAACGATAATCGACTTATGAATCTTCCTGCCCACACCGCCCTGTTCACCCCCAGCTGGCATGCCGAGCTGGAGCTGGCGTATGGGCGTTTCGGCGACAGTACGCGCCCGACCCAGCGACGCCACAAAGGTCCGTTGCGGGTGCAAAAGCATCTGTACGCCGAAGGCCCGCAGGTCTGCCAGCACATCATCGTTCACCCGCCGGGCGGCATTGCCGGCGGCGATCGTCTGGACATCAGCGCCAGCGTCGGCGCCAATGCCTGGGCGCAACTGACCAGCCCCGGCGCCGCGAAGTGGTACCGCGCGGCTGGGCCGGCCTATCAACAGCTGGACATCAAGGTCGCTGCAGGCGGCACGCTGGAGTGGCTGCCGCAGGAGAGCATCGTGTTCAGCGAGGCCAAGGCTGAACTGACCACGCGGATCGATCTGGAAGGCGACGCCCGGCTGTTCTACTGGGACGTGGTGGCGCTGGGCCGGCCGGCCAGTGGCGAGCGTTTCGACAAGGGGCATTTTCAGGCGCATCTGGACATTCGGCGTGACGGCAGCCTGCTGTGGCACGAGCGCCAGCGCATCGTCGGCAATGACGGCTTGCTGGATTCGCCCATCGGCCTGGGCGGCAAGCCAGTGTTCGCGACGCTGATCGTGACCGGAGAAATCGACGCTGAATTGATGGAGCGCTGCCGCGATCTGGCGGAGCATTCACCCGTGCGCGGCGACCTGAGCCAGTTGCCCGGCCTGATCATCGCCCGTTGCCTGGCAGACGAAGCACTGCACGCGCGGGCCTGGTTGATCGAATTATGGAAACTGCTGCGCCCTGCCCTGTTGGGCCGGGAAGCGGTGGCGCCGAGGATTTGGAGCACCTAAACGAAACTGGCCATCTGTAGGAGCGTGGCTTGTCCCGCGATCGGCGACGAAGTCGTCGTAAACCGGCCCATACGGTCCTCATGACAGATCGAAGGACGGCCATGACTGCCGCTTCGCGTCAGATCGCGGGACAAGCCACGCTCCTACAGAGTTTGCGGCGATTTCTCTATTCGGAACTTAATAACGGACAAAACCCATGGATCTGACCCCACGCGAAAAAGACAAGATGCTGATATTCACCGCAGGTCTGGTCGCCGAGCGGCGGCTGGCACGCGGTGTGAAGCTCAATTACCCGGAAGCGATGGCCTTTATTTCCGCCGCCTTGCTGGAAGGTGCGCGGGACGGCCAGACCGTTGCCGACCTGATGCACTACGGCACCACCCTGCTGACCCGTGACCAAGTGATGGAAGGCATCCCGGAAATGATCCCGGAGATCCAGGTCGAGGCCACCTTTCCGGATGGCACCAAGCTGGTCACCGTGCATCAGCCCATCGCCTGAGCTGCCCATTGAACCTGAGATGTCCACTGAAACAGCCACACAGGAACCCGTGGAAACGAACATGACCTATTCGATTCGTGACGCTCTGCTGACTGACATGCCAGCCGTGCTGGCCATCTACAACGATGCCGTGCTCAACACCACGGCGATCTGGAACGAGCAGCCGGTGGATCTCGCCAACCGCGAAACCTGGTTCGCTGCGCGCCAGGCCCAGGCGTACCCGATTCTGGTGGCCGTCGATGCCGACAATCAGGTGCTGGGCTATTCGTCGTTCGGCGACTGGCGGCCGTTCGAAGGGTTTCGCCACACCGTCGAGCACTCGGTTTACGTGCGTGCCGATCAACGCGGCAACGGCCTGGGTCCGCTGCTGATGAAAGCGCTGATCGAACGCGCCCGCGCCTGCGACAAACACATGATGGTCGCGGCCATCGAAAGCGGAAACGCGGCGTCGATCCACCTGCACGCGCGCGAGGGTTTTATCACCACCGGGCAAATGCCTCAGGTGGGCACCAAGTTCGGCCGCTGGCTGGACCTGACCTTCATGCAGCTGGACCTGTCGCCCGGCGCCTCTGCTCCACCGTCGCAAGCGCCCGGCATCAAGCCTGACGCCTGAATGCTCATTCTGAAAGGATTTCGCCCATGAATGCCGCCCACTTACGCCGTGTCACGCCAGAAAGTTTTGCCCACTACCGCCCCGGCCTGGTGGCGCTATTGCTCGACGCCGTGCAAGACGGCGCGTCGGTCGGGTTCATGGCGGATCTAGGCGCCGAGGAGGCTGCCGACTGGTGGGACGGTGTCAAGGCTGAGGTCGAGCGAGGCAATGTGCTGTTGTGGGTGGTGGCAGAAGAAAACCAGGTGCTGGCCACGGTGCAACTGGCGCTGTGCCAGAAGGCCAACGGCCTGAATCGCGCCGAGGTGCAGAAATTGCTGGTGCTCAGTCAGGCGCGTCGGCGCGGGCTGGCAACGCAGTTGATGACCGCCGTGGAACAGGCAGCGCAGCAGCATCAGCGCGGGCTGTTGTTTCTGGACACGCTGGCAGGCTCCGATGCGGAAGATTTCTATCGCGCACTGGGTTACGAGCTGTCTGGCCTGCTGCCGGACTACGCCTGCAACCCCGACGGCGAATACAAGGCCACGGCCATTTACTACAAGTTACTGTCGAGGAAGAGCGCATGATTCCTGGTGAGTACCAGATCCAGCCCGGCGACATCGAGCTCAACGCCGGTCGCCGCACCATCACCCTCAGCGTCGCCAACAGCGGCGACCGGCCAATTCAGGTCGGCTCGCACTTTCATTTTTTCGAGACCAACGACGCCCTGACCTTCGATCGCGCCGCCAGCCGTGGCATGCGCCTGAACATCCCGGCCGGCACCGCCGTGCGCTTCGAGCCGGGGCAAGCGCGGGAAGTGGAACTGGTGGACCTGGCCGGGTTGAGGCGGGTTTTCGGGTTTGCAGGAAGAGTCATGGGTGAACTGTAGAACGCGTTCACTTTACAGCCAGGTCAAGCTGCAAGCGCCAAGCCACAAGCGGCAAGCACAGCAGTCCGCGGCGTACACAACATTCGCTTTTACTTGCCGCTTGCCGCTTGAGGCTTGCTGCTTTGATTCGAGGAACGAAGAATGAAGATCAGCCGACAAGCCTACGCTGACATGTTCGGCCCCACTGTCGGCGACCGTGTGCGTCTGGCCGACACCGAGCTGTGGATCGAGGTCGAGCAGGATTTCACCGTCTATGGCGAGGAAGTGAAGTTCGGCGGCGGCAAGGTCATTCGTGACGGCATGGGCCAGGGCCAGGGCGTGGCCGCGGAAGTGGTCGACACGCTGATCACCAACGCGCTGATCATCGATCACTGGGGCATCGTCAAAGCCGACGTCGGCCTCAAGGACGGGCGCATCGCGGCCATCGGCAAGGCTGGCAACCCGGACATTCAGCCCGGTGTGACCATCGCCATCGGTGCTGCGACCGAAGTCATCGCTGGCGAAGGCATGATCCTCACCGCCGGCGGCGTCGACACGCACATCCACTTCATCTGCCCGCAGCAGATCGAAGAAGCGCTGATGAGTGGCGTCACCACCATGATCGGCGGCGGCACCGGCCCGGCGACGGGCACTAACGCGACCACGGTCACGCCCGGCAAGTGGCACATGATGCGCATGCTGCAGGCCGCCGAAGCGTTTCCCATGAACATCGGCTTCACCGGCAAGGGCAACGTCAGCCTGCCAGAGCCGCTGATCGAGCAGGTCAAGGCGGGCGCCATCGGCCTCAAGCTGCACGAAGACTGGGGCACCACGCCTGCGGCCATCGACAATTGCCTGAGCGTCGCCGATCAGTACGACGTGCAGGTGGCGATCCATACCGACACCCTGAACGAATCCGGCTTCGTCGAAACCACCTTGGCGGCGTTCAAAAATCGCACCATTCACACCTACCACACCGAAGGTGCCGGTGGCGGTCACGCGCCGGACATCATCAAGGCGTGCGGCTTCCCCAACGTCCTGCCAAGTTCGACCAACCCGACCCGGCCGTTCACCCGCAACACCATCGACGAGCACCTGGACATGCTGATGGTCTGCCATCACCTGGACCCGAGCATCGCCGAAGACGTCGCGTTCGCCGAGAGCCGCATCCGCCGCGAAACGATCGCCGCCGAGGACATCCTTCACGATCTGGGCGCGTTCTCGATGCTCAGCTCCGACAGCCAGGCCATGGGCCGCGTCGGCGAAGTGATCATGCGCACCTGGCAGACCGCCGACAAAATGAAGCGTCAGCGTGGGCCATTGCCGGGTGACGGCGATGGCAACGACAACTTCCGCGCCAAACGCTACATCGCCAAATACACCATCAACCCGGCGATCACACACGGCATCAGCCATGAGGTGGGGTCTGTGGAGGTGGGCAAATGGGCGGATCTGGTGCTCTGGCGCCCGGCCTTCTTCGGCGTGAAACCGACGCTGATCCTCAAGGGTGGCTCGATTGCCGCCAGCCTGATGGGCGACGCCAACGCCTCAATTCCCACGCCACAGCCTGTTCACTACCGGCCGATGTTCGCCAGCTACGGCAGCTCACTGCATGCCAGCAGCCTGACTTTCATCAGCCAGGCGGCATTCGATGCGGGTGTTCCGGAGCAGCTGGGCCTGAAGAAACAGATCGGCGTGGTCAAGGGCTGCCGCAACGTGACCAAGGCCGACCTTATCCACAACAACTACCTGCCGAATATCGATGTCGACCCGCAGACCTATCAGGTCAAGGCCGACGGCGTGCTGTTGTGGTGCGAACCGGCCGAGGTCTTGCCGATGGCGCAGCGGTATTTTCTGTTTTAAGCGAAGAACTCAATGTCTTGTGGAAGCGAGCTTGCTCGCGAAGGGGCCGGCGCATCCGCCCTCTCTCTCAGCGGCTGAAAAGGCGTCTTCTTGAGCACACTCACTCCACATGGCTGGTTTCCTGCCCGACACTGCTCCAAATGAACGGCACGCCAACGCTTCGGGGAAGCCCACGCAAATGCGTGGTGCTTCCTGCAACAACATGGCGGTACTATGCGCGCTCTCATTCAGCGCCACGCCAGCAAGGTAGTTCCCCATGCGTCTTTCGGACTTCATCGTTCAGAATGTGGATCGCATCGTCGATGAGTGGGAACGGTTTGCGGCCACGCTGACGCCCGCAGCCGCCCAGATGAGTTCAATGGAGCTGCGCGACCATGCCGAGGCAATCCTCCTCGCTGCGGCCCGTGACATGAACACCGCCCAGACCAAAGCCGAACGCATCGCCAAAGCGCAGGGCGAAGCCATCGGCAAAACCCCGACACTCGATCAGGCTGCCTCCAGTCATGGCGAGTTACGGCATATCGTCGGGTTTGATCTGGTGCAGATGACTTCAGAGTTCCGCCACCTCCGGGCAACGGTGGTGCGCTTTTGGGCAGAAAGCCATATGGAGCCGAAGACCAGTCACATCACCGATATGATCCGCTTCAACGAGGCCATCGATGAAGCCCTGGCCGAATCGACTGCCGCCTACGCTGATCGCGTGACACGGTCGCGGGACATCTTTCTCGCCATTCTCGGTCACGACCTGCGCGCCCCTTGCAGGCCATCGGCATGTCGTCCGAAGTGCTGATGCGCAAGACCACGCTGGCAGAGGCCGATCTTGCTTACATCAAGCGCATCAAGAGCAGCAGCCTGTTGATGGGGACTATGATCAGCGATTTGCTGGAATTCGTGCGCAGTCGCCTTGGCGTCACCTTGCCGGTCGAGCGCAAGCCGATGGAGATGACCCTGGCCTGCCGCGAAGCCATTGATGCAGCCACGGCGGGGCAACCCGACTGCAACGCAGTGTTCACCAGCACCGGTGACACCCGGGGCGAATGGGATCAGGCACGTATCGCGCAGTTACTGCAGAACCTGATTGGCAACGCCTTGCAGCATGGCGCGGCAACGCGTCGGGTGAACGTGACACTCACCGGCAGCGAAAACCACGTCAGTCTTTCGGTGCAAAACGACGGCGAGCCGATTGCAGAAGAAGCCATCGGCAGTATCTTCGATCCGCTGGTGCGCTCGGCCAACGAAAAAGCCGGCATTCACAACCCGTCCACCAGCCTGGGCCTGGGGCTGTTCATCGTGAAAGAAGTGGTGAACGCCCATGATGGCAGCATCACTGTTGTGTCGAATGTCGGAGACGGCACGACGTTTACCGTGGAGTTGCCGAAGAAAGCCTAAACAGCGGTGGGGCAGCAAACACAGCCCATATGGGAGTGACCGGGGTGGCGCTCCACCTTGCTCACGAAGACGGGATTCCAGCCACCGGAGATGTAGCGACTGCACCGGCCTCTTCGCGAGCAAGCTCGCTCACACAGGTTCGTGATCAGCAGGAAAATCAGCGAGTCGATCCGATTCCTGATAGCAGGCGCCAGGCCGGCTCCGCAAACTTCCTGTGGCGGCCCTTCACTCGAGAAACCGCCCCAATCGCTGCCTGAGCATGCGATTTTCCGCTCTCACGCGTTCAAGCTCTTCGAGCAGGTTGAGCGCCAGGGCGACGCCGTCCCATTCCAGCTGCAATTCGTGATGCAATTTAACCGCACGCCTGGCGATCGACAGCGCTGCACTGTCGAACAGCCATTCCTCCGGCTGCCGTCCCTGGGGTTCGAGAATGCCGTGCTCGACAATCTCGATGACGTAGGCGGCCGGTAGATCGACCACCTCACAGAACTCCTGCATGTCGATGACCAGGGTGTTGCTCATGATCAGTTACTCCATTGAGCCCTCGGATCGAACGCGGCCTGCGCGGCCAGCTTCTCCCACAGCGCTTTGGTCGCCTCATCGGTGGATTTTGGCATGACGATTTTGAGCTGCGCGTACAGATCACCGCGCTGGCCCTGCTTGTTCAAAAGACCGTTGCCTTTGACCCGCAGCCGCTGCCCGTTCTGACTGTCTGGACGGATGGTCAGGTTGATCTTGCCGGTCAGCGTCGGTACGGCCACCTTGGTGCCGAGCGCCGCTTCCCACGGCGCGATCGGCACCGTGATGATCAGGTCATGGCCCTCGACGTCGAACATCGGGTGCGGCGCCAGACGGATGATCAGATACAGATCGCCCTTCTCGCCGCCGGCCACGCCGGGAGCGCCCTGCCCCTTGAGGCGAATGCGCTCGCCATCGGTGACGCCTGCCGGGATCTTCACGTTCAGCGTCTTGGTAATGTCCGCCATGCGCTGGCCGTTGGCGCTGTGCTGCGGCACCTTGAAGCTGATCTGCTTGGACTCGGTGGAGAGCGTCTCCTCCAGAAACACCGCCAGTTCCATCTCCACATCCTGCCCTCGACGCCCCGGGCTCTGGGCCCGACCGCCTTGCTGACCCCCGCGATTGCCGAAGATGGAACTGAAGAAGTCGGAGAAATCGCCGTCCTCGAAGCCACCGCCACCAAAGCCCGGACCCGCGCCCGCGCCACCGCGGCCCTGCCAGCCAGGCGGCGGTTGGAACCGGCCCTGACTGCCGTATTTGCGAATCTCGTCATATTCAGCGCGTTTTTCAGGATCGCTGAGCGCTTCATACGCTTCGGAGGCTTCTTTGAATTTGTCTTCCGCGCCAGGCTCTTTGCTGACGTCGGGGTGATACTTGCGCGCGAGCTTGCGATAGGCGGTCTTGATTGTCTTCTCGTCCGCCGTCGGCTCTACGCCAAGGATCTTGTAATAGTCTTTGAAGTCCATGTGACGGTCACCCAATTCTGGAATATCCAGCCCAGTTCGCACCGCGTTTCACAGGTGAACGCTGGCTGCGTTGAACGTTGCAAGGTTATCGGCACGCAGTCGCGCGAAATGAAACGCTGTCCAGACCGGCCAAAAGCATTAAGAGTTGCCTGCTAGATTGGGGCTAGACGCCGCAGTTCAAGACGCGCACGCGAAATAGATGCCGGACGGGCGATAAACCGACGTTTCGCGCTACGCATCCGGCGCGCACTCGCATACACTGCGCGGCCGTTTTTTGACTGGTATGCAAAGCAGATGAGCACTCCATCCCCGGCCCGTGCCCTTGGCATCGACTTCGGCACGTCCAACTCCACGGTCGGCTGGCTACGCCCTGGAGTGGAAACGCTGATCGCCCTGGAAGACGACAAGATCACGCTGCCTTCGGTGGTGTTTTTCAACATTGAAGAGCGCCGCCCGGTCTACGGTCGCCTCGCCCTTCACGAATACCTCGAGGGCTACGAAGGCCGCCTGATGCGCTCGCTCAAGAGCCTGCTGGGTTCCAAGCTGATCAAGCACGACACCAGCGTGCTGGGTACGGCGATGCCGTTCAAGGACTTGCTCGGGCTGTTCATCGGCGAACTGAAAAAGCGCGCCGAAGCCGCTGCCGGCCACTCCTTCGAGCAAGTCGTGCTGGGCCGCCCGGTGCATTTCGTCGATGACGACGCTGCCGCCGATCAGGAAGCCGAAGACACACTGGCCGACGTCGCGCGCAAGATCGGTTTCAAGGACGTTTCTTTCCAGTTCGAGCCGATTGCAGCGGCGTTTGACTACGAGTCGACGCTGGACCGTGAAGAGCTCGTGCTGATCGTCGACATCGGCGGCGGTACGTCGGACTTTTCGCTGGTGCGTCTGTCGCCGGAACGTCGTCTGATCGATGACCGTCATAGCGACATCCTCGCCACCGGTGGCGTGCACATTGGCGGTACCGACTTCGACAAGCAACTGAGCCTGCAGGGCGTGATGCCGCTGTTTGGTTATGGCAGCCGGATGAAAAGCGGCGCGTACATGCCGACCAGCACGCACATGAACCTGGCGACCTGGCACACGATTAACTCGGTGTATTCGCAAAAGTCGCAACTGGCGCTGGGCAGCATGCGTTATGACATCGAAGACACCCAGGGCATCGACCGGTTGTTCAAGCTGATCGAGCAACGCGCCGGTCACTGGCTGGCGATGGAAGTGGAAGAGACGAAGATCCAGCTGACCGAAGCGGACCGCCGTCTGGTGCCAATGGACCGCGTGGAGCCTGGCCTGAGCGTCGACCTCACTCGTCAGTTATTCGAATCGTCCATCGATACATTGCTCGAACGCGTGCGCGGCAGCGTGACGAACCTGCTGAATCAGGCAGGGGTTGGCGTCACCGATGTCGACACCGTGTTCTTCACCGGCGGTTCCAGCGGCATCCCGGCCCTGCGCAACAGCGTTGCCGCAATGCTGCCCAAGGCCCGCCACGTTGAAGGCAACATCTTCGGCAGCATCGGCAGCGGCCTGGCGATCGAAGCGAAGAAGCGCTACGGCTGATTCGCGGCTGTCCCGCTTTTTAGTGGGACCGGCTTTAGCCGGGAATGCGTCAGATGTCACGCCGCAAATCTAATGGTGCGCCAATTGGCCTCTTCCCGGCTGAAGCCGGTCCTACTGACTGACCGCGTGCACTCAGTGGGACCGGCTTCAGCCGGGAAGGCGTCAGGTGTCACGCCGCAAATCTTGGGGTATTCAAACCGGCCTCTTCCCGGCTGAAGCCGGTCCTACTGACCGCGTGCCGCCGTGAAACGGGGTGCACATCTTTTGAGCACCAATCGCTAAACCAACTCCGCCCGGCGCAGTTCGCTCTTCAGGTACGCGTAATAAATCGGTCCAGCCACCACCCCCGGCAGGCCGAACGCGGCTTCGAAGATCAGCATCGCCAGCAGCAATTCCCACGACTTGGCGCTGATCTGCCCGCCGACAATCCGTGCGTTGAGGAAATACTCGACCTTGTGGATCACGATCAGATACCCCAACGCCGCCACCGCCACCCAGATCGACAACGACATGCCGACGATAAAGATCAGCGTGTTGGACATCAAATTACCGACCACCGGAAGCAGGCCCAGCAGGAAGGTCAGGACGATCAGGGTTTTGGTCAGCGGCAAGTGAACGCCACACAGCGGCAGGATCACCGCCAGAAAGATCGAGGTGAACGCCGTGTTCAGGAGCGAGATTTTGATCTGCGCGAAGACGATATTACGGAAGGCCTGACTCAGCAGGTGCAGACGCTCGAACAGCGCCGCCGCCAATGGCTTGCGCTTGGTGACATCGGGGATGCGCTGCAGGGCGATGATCGCGCCCAGCACCATGCCGATCAGCAGGGTGACGAACATGTGCGCCGCGCCTTTGCCGAGCAACTGGAGCTCACCGAGGTGCTTGGTCAGCCAGGCGCTGAGCGACACTTGAAACTCGGTGGCGCTGGCCGGCAGGTAGTTGTCGATAAAGGGCGGCAGCTGACCGCGGGCGCGGTCCACCAGAATCATGAATTTATCCAGCGACGCGCCGGGGTTTTCCGCTTCGTGCAGCAAAAAACTGATCGCGCCGGCAAACAGCAACGCCAATACGGTCACCACCAGAGTGCCCAGCAACGCCACCGCCAGCCACCGCGCGCGTTCGCCGGCAATCAGCCGTTGCAGCTGCGGCGTGAGCATGTCGACCAGTTCGTACACCAGCAAACCCGCCAGCAGACTGGGCAAAAGATTGAGCGGCAGCACCAGCAGCAGCCCGCCGAACACGAGAATACAACTGGCCAGATAGACTTGACGGGGCGTAAACGTTGGCATACAGCCTCAAAACGAGCGGCGTGAAGGATGGGCAGTCTGCCAGCGTTCTGAGTGGAGAACCAGCGACGCGAAAGCCCTTGAGAGCTCAAGCGTTGGGAGGCTGCGATTGCAGGCCAGATCATCGGCCGCAATCGCTGAAAGTGCAGGGGCTGGCGCCGGAAATCGATGCCCGCGGTTGGCCTGGAAAATTATTTCTTTTTAAGACAATCGCTCATGAAGGCCTTGCGTGCGTCGCCCTTGAGCGCCTGAGTGCTGGCCGTGGCGTTGCAGGTCTTCATTTTCTCCTGCTGGGTCACGGCAGGCGCAGGCGCGGCCTTTAAACAGGTGCTCATGAATGCCTTGCGATCATCGCCCTTCAGCGATTTGGCCGAGGCATCGGCGTTACAGGTGGTCATCTTGTTTTGTTGCGCGGTGGCAGCAAAACCCTGAGCGCTCAACAGCAAGCCCATCACCAGCAGAGGAATACGCAGCATCGTCATCGGTTCTCTCCGGAAGCGCCACGCACCGGCATGGCTCTAAAGCCAGTGTAGCCAAAGAATGTTGCTGCGTATTTCTGCAAATGCGCAGCGTGCGCTGGACGTGCGGACTGGCAGGCCGATAATGGCGCCTCATTTAACAGCCGGTCCGCTCATGCAATACCTCTATCCACTGCTCACCGTCATGATCTGGGCGGGCAACAACGTCATCACCAAAGCCGCCGCCGGGCGTATTTTCCCGGCCGAGATCGGCTTTTATCGCTGGCTGTTGGCGGGCTTGCTATTCACACCGTTTCTGCTCGGCCCCGTGCTGCGCAATCGGGCGAAGATCAGGCCGATTATTGGCAAAGTCGTAATACTTGGCGTGCTGGGCATGGCGATTTATCAGAGCCTGGCGTACTACGCGGCAAACATCACCACGGCCACGAACATGGGCATCATTCTGTCGCTGGTGCCGGTGATGACTCTGGGCATGTCGATCGCCAGCCTTGGCACACGGCTGACAGCCGGCGCGCTGGTCGGCGCATTCGTGTCATTTGCCGGTGTGTTGTGGGTGGTGTCGCAGGGGAGCTGGAGCTTACTGGTTGCCCATGGCATCAACGTGGGCGATGTCATGATGCTTGTCGCGACGCTGGCGTATGCGACCTACAGCACGCTGCTGAAGAAATGGCAGTTGCGCATGCCGCCGTTGCAGCTGCTTTACCTGCAGATTCTGGTGGCGATCATTGCGCTTTTCCCGCTGTTCCTGGTTTCACCAAAAACCGGTTTAAACGCGAGCAACATTCCGTTGGTGCTCTATGCGTGTATTCCGACTTCAATGCTCGCGCCGTTGCTGTGGATGAAAGCGATTTCCATCCTCGGGCCAAGCCGTACCACGTTGTTTTTCAACCTGGTGCCGATCTTGACAGCGCTGGTTGCCGCACTCGCGCTGGGCGAGCAGCTGGCGTCGTATCACTTCATCGGCGGTGCCCTGACGCTGGGCGGAGTGATCCTGGCAGAACGCTGGACCACACCGCTGCGCAAGGCCGCGATCCGTTAAACCTGCCCGTCGGATGAACCCGACCGTCAGGCCTTGTCGTGATCCTCGGCAGCGTGAATCGACACATCGGTAATGCCCAGCACGTGGGGCAGACCGATGGTGTCTTCACCGGTATCGAACGGATCATCTTCAACGGCCACGTTGTGCTTGAGCGCCAGCTCGTGCACGACCTCGATGATTGGCACGTCGAGGTTTTCAATCAGATCGACATGGTGCTCACCGGCCAGCGTGTACTCGATTTCATAAAGCTCTTTATCGCTCATCGCATCACTTCCTACGCGACCTCACGGGTCGACAGATCACGAACTACGGCCAAATAAGTCAAAGACCGGCGGCTTTGAGGCGCACGGCATGTTCAAGGAACAACCCCACGGGATCGGCTCCCTTGCCCACCAGCCCGAAGTGCTGGTTGACGATGTCGAAATGGTCGAGGGGTAGTCGTCACCGATGACTTTGCCCAGGTGAGAACTGAATCTCCCGACCATGCCATCAGATTGACCTCGCTCTTTCGTGAACGTGCGAGCAAATATTCGGCAGGTGAGATTTGACGTATCGAAGAGGTTTTTACCCCGGTTGGTGCGTCCTGATTGCAGCGTCCCGGACCACGAGTAATAGCGCACGCCGTTGACCTCTTCGTCACCCTCCGCGCCCCAGTGTTCAGGCAGTCCTTGCGGGAACAGCCGGTTGAATCGCGCTACGCCGCTGGTGGTCAGCGAATGGTGCGCGGCGTTGACATCCACCGGCAGGCGCGAGCCGCGATAACCGGTGTCGAGCAGGCTGGTGATGAGGGTCGTGAGACGAATGGCAGCGTTGACCGCACGCCCTTTCATGGTATGAGGCGGGTAATGCTCCTCGAAGTAATCGGCCAGTTCGGAACCATGATTGGGCCCGGCGATTGAGGTGACTGAGGCGACCAGGTCCGGACGAACGCCCGCGACATACCGAATGGTCAGCGCACCCTGACTGTGACCGATCAGGTTGACCTTGGCCGCGCCGGTTTGCGCGAGGATTTCCTCGACGCGCGCCAGCAGTTGCTCTCCGCGAATCTCGGTGGAATTCACCGCCGAGACCATGACCGGAATCACTTGCGCGCCGCCCCGACGCAGGGCCGGTACGATGCCAAACCAATAGGGATAGATCACCAACTTCACGAACCCCATTAATCCCGGCACCAGGACGATTGGGTAACGCGTGGCCTGTTCTTGCGGCATGAGAGAGGCGATTCCTGGGGGGGTATCGTTGATCAAGGCAGTCAGGTGACGGTAGCCGGGAAACATTCATGGAACATGACAACCAACGGTAATGCCCCATCGCCATCAATTTGATCGAACTCTTTTGCCACTTCAACGCTCCTAACAGCAACGGGCCAACAATGGCCTTTTCGCGGAGCGATTCGAATGTTCAAGCAATCCCTGGCAGTAGTGATTTCCATGGCCGCATTGGCTGGTTGTGCATCGACCACCCTGCCGAACCCGGTTGATTACGCGACCTATCGCAATGAGCCGCTGGTCAAGCAAGTTGAAGAAGGCATGACCAAGGAACAAGTCCTGACCATCGGCGGTACGCCATCGACGACTGTTCAACGTCGCGCCCACCCAGGCACCTGCAACAACTATGTGCTGAACCGCGAAGGCCATCAGCAGGCTTACTACGTTACCTTCGACAACAATGGCCGCGTCAACAGCAAGGGTTTCATGACCTGCGAGCAGCGTGATACCAACGAACGCGCCATGTGATCTGACGCCATTCGTTTGAATGGTTGATCCGCCCGCGATCACGAGCGCAGGGGCATCGCAAGGATGCCCCGTATCGCCACGAACGCGGGCGGTCCGCTGTAATGGACCCTTCCCCGGCTCCAGCGACAACCTGCCCCCCGCGTCAAAAAGTCCTCGAACAAAAATCAAACTTTTGCCAGTTCCCACCACTCACACCTTAAGACCCGATCCTGCCGGGCGCCTGCTCTATGCATGGCGCAACAGAGCGCGACGGAAAAAACCGTAAAAGCCCTGGAGAAATCTGATGATCAATCTGCACCCAATGACCGACGTCGCTACCCTGCGAGAGCGCGCGCGCAAAAACGTGGAAGACGGCGCCGTCACTGAAAGCTATAACGCTGACCGTGAAGAGGTCCTGCGTTTGCTGAACGCGTCGCTCGCGACTGAACTGGTCTGCACCCTGCGGTACAAGCGTCACTACTTCATGGCCAAGGGCATCAAGTCCCACGCTGCGGCGGATGAGTTTCTGGAACACGCCAATCAAGAACTCGAACACGCTGACAAGCTGGCCGAGCGCATCGTGCAGCTGGGCGGCGAGCCGGAATTCAACCCGGACCTGCTGAGCCAGAATTCACACGCGCAGTATGTGGCCGGTAACACGCTGAAAGAGATGATCACTGAAGACCTGGTGGCCGAGCGCATCGCGATCGACAGCTACCGCGAAATCATTCAGTACATCGGCGATCAAGACCCGACCACCCGCCGCATCTTCGAAGAGATCCTGGCGCAGGAAGAAGAGCACGCCGACGACATGGCCGACTTGCTCGACGGCCTCTGATACGCACCACGCAATGCAAAAGCCAGGGCACATGCCCTGGCTTTTTTGTGGGTGACTTTCAGGCGGGATGTGTAGGATTCAAGGGTTCATTCGCGAGCAAACTCGCTCCCACAGGGCAGTGATTGACTCGATATCTCAGGCGTGCCGCTGGAATGGTGGGAGTGAGCTTGCTCGCGAAGAGGCCAGTACACCCCGGACATCTCATGTGCCTGGAATGCAGTCTTCGCGAGCAAGCTCACTCCTACACGAGCGGACTATGGCGCTGAATTATCTGCCGTACTTATTTCACTGTCTTCGGCGCCTTGCCCGAGCGCATCTGCTCCAGCAATGCGGTGCACTGGTTAGGCGCATCCCCGCTGCTGGGCGCTACGAGTGCCAGCAATCCCGCCGCCGGTCCGACGGCCGCGCCCAACAGCACCATGCCTGCGCCACGCAGCAACAGCGGACCTGACTCGACACCCGCATTGGGCTTGCTGAACGGTCCGCGCACATACAGCGGCGAACGCAGGGAGAAGACCCGGAAGCCTTTGGACTCCGGCGTCACCTTCATGTCCAGCTGCTCGGTCTTCAGGTTCGCCGTGCCATCGACGTAAATGATCGCGTTCTCGGTATCGAACACAAACACCTTGGTGCTCGCCAAACCGTCCTTGAAGCCGACATCGGTGGCCGCACAGTTGATCTTCACGTCCTTGTCGCCGAACAGCTTGCCTACGACGTAATTGCCAACGTTCAGTCCCGCAATCTCCATCAGGCCACGGCTGACGGCGCCGTCGTTGATCAGCATCTTCAGCTCGCCGTTAGACGTGCCCAGCAACGCTGCCACCGAATTGCCACGACCGCTGAGGTCCGCGTCACCGTTAAGCTCGCCAAAGCTGGTCTTCATCGGTTCGAAGGTCGGGAACAATTGCTTGAGCTTGAAGCCGCGTGCCGACAGCTTTGCGCGTCCTTCCAGTGGCTGGGTGTGACCGTTGAGCTTGATATCCGCGTCGAGCTTGCCACCCGCCACACCGAAACGTAGAGGCTCCAGGCTCAACACGCCGTCGTTAAGCACCACATGGGTATAAAGGTCGGTGAACGGCAGGTCGGCGCTCTGCACGATGCGCTTGCCAGTGAACTCTACATCGGCGTCCATGGCCGCCCAGCGATCGGTCTTGAACTCCTCGACCGGCAGCACTTTGTCCGAGGGTTGCTTGCTCTCGCCGCCCCGGGTTTTCTGCTCGGCGTTGGAGTCGGCGCCGATCAGCGGCTTGAGGTCCGCCATCAGCAACTGATTGGACACCAGCGCGCCGGTGAGCTTGGGACGGGGTTCGCTGGCGACAAAGCCCAGGTCGCCATGGATATCGCTGTCGCCGATCTTGCCGTTGAAGCCCTTGTACTGGAACGACGCACCCGCAGGGTCGTGCAGTTTGGCGATCAGACGGCCATCAGTGGAGTACGGCGGGGAATCCGGCAAGGTGACCCCCGTCAGCGGATACAGATTGCTGAGGCTGTCGCCGGAGAGTTTCAGGCGCAGGTCCAGTTCTCCCAGGTTCTGCGGATCGGTCACGGTGCCCGCGACGGCAACACGCAAGGCCCCTGCACTGACGTCCGCCTGGACCGGGAATGGCAGCGCTGCGTCTTTCAGCGCCAACAGCCCGCCTACCTTGCCGCTGCCGTTGAGTTTCTGGCCGTGGTACTGGCCTTTGGCGGTGAAGCCGAAGGCGTAGTCCTGCGCCGAAGCGCCCTTGTCTTGGACTTTCTTCGCCTCGCTACTGCCGACGATGTCGCTGTACGGAATCGGCTTGCCCAGCATATCGATGACGACATCGACGGCCGTATTGATCTTCTGGTCGTTGTAGCTCACGAAGCCTTTATCGAAGCCGATCGAGCCGATGTCGATCACCCAGCTCGATGGCTTGGCGTTCGGGTCGCTCTTGGGCAGATCAAACACCCAGTTGGCGCGGCCATCGGCCAGACGCTCGATTTTCGCATTGGGCTCGGTCAGGTTGATGCGCGGAATGACGACGCGCTGGGCGAGCAACGGCAAGGGAGACAAGCGTAGATCGACGCGTTTGAGCGTGACCATCTGCGGCGTCTTCGACCATTCCGGGTTGCCCAGTGCGATGTCTTCCGCCGACATGTGCGGCCACGGCACCCAGGCGCGCCAGCCGCCTTCATCCGGCTCACGGTGCCAGCTCACGGCCAGATTGCCGTTGATGGCAAAGGGGCGATGCAGTTCGGCAGACACCTTCTCATTGATGGTCGGCTTGAGCCGGTTCCAGTCGAAAGTCGCGATCACAATGATCAGAATCACCAGCAACAGCAGCAGGATTGCGGCTGTCCAGGCGAAGATTTTACGGCCTCGCGTCATTGCGTTGTCTCCCCAAAAACCGACGCGCCGTCCAGGGCGCGTCTCGTACGTCGTAACGGTTCGACTAAGAAAACCCGCGTGGGTTTGATGAAATCTGTATTCAGGGTCAGAAAAGTTCCGCCCCCTGCCCATACCGTACGTCCAGACGGGCTCAGCGATCGACCTGAAACACGTTGAAAGGCCCGCCGTGCAAGGGGTCGTAATTCGCATCATTTCTGTCGATGGTCACCATCAGCCCGCTGAACTTCTTTATCGAGGGGGCAGGGGTAAAATCGCCAGCACGTTCACACAACCCTTTACACCCGAGCATCCTTCCATGAAACGCCAATTGATTGCCCTGACCCTTTCCCTAATTGCCTCGAGTGCGTTCGCGATGCCTGCCAGCGAACAAGCGATCCTCGGCGAGGCGAAGGCGACGCAGCATTCCGGTTTGCCGACCGTTGCGCAGGACGGCCCGGATCGCTTGATCAATCAATACCAGCGCGTCGCAGACAACGGCCCGGATCGGCTGATTCAGCAGTATCAGCGCGTTTCCTGAGCGACACCCGCTGGGATCAAGAGCTTCCCGGCTAAAGCCAGTCCCACGGAAGACACGCGCACCCCGTAGGACCGGCTTCAGCCGGGAAGAGGCCTGTCAGATCACCCAAAAATCGGCACGACAAAAAACATGAGAACAGCCCGGCCCCGATCGTCGGGCTTTTTATTGCCCGACGCAAAACCGGGTTCGACGTCACGCAAACGCATTTGCTAAAGTTGCGGCCCATGCCTTCATCAGATACACGCCCCATGCTGCCCCGCGCCGAACAGAAACAGCAGACCCGCCACGCCCTGCTTGATGCAGCCCGGGGCCTGATGGAGAGCGGGCGGGGTTTCGGCAGTCTGAGCCTGCGCGAAGTGGCGAAAACCGCCGGCATCGTGCCCACCGGTTTCTATCGGCATTTCGATGACATGGACCATCTGGGCCTGGCGCTGGTCAGTGAAGTTGGCCAAACCTTCCGCGAAACTATCCGCCGCGTGCGCCACAACCACAACATCGACAGCGGCATCATCGACGCGTCTATCCGCATCTTTCTGGATGTGGTCGCTGCCAACCGCTCGCAGTTTCTGTTTCTGGCGCGCGAGCAATACGGCGGCTCGCTCAAAGTCCGTCAGGCACTCGGCGCGCTGCGCGAAGGTATCATCGCCGACCTCGCGACCGACCTGGCATCGATGCCCAAATTCCAGCACCTGAACACCGACGACCTCTCGGTCATGGCCGACCTGGTGGTGAAGAGCGTGTTCGCCATGCTTCCGGAACTGATCGACCCGCCGCCCCCGGCCCTGGCCAAGCACCTCACTCCCCGGGCGAAAATAACCCAGCAGCTTCGCTTCATCTTCATTGGCGCCAAGCGCTGGCAGGGTTTGGGCAGTACCGAGTGAATCGCGAAGCTTCGACGCGCTGCTTCAGTCTCTGATCAGCGCATCCCCGCACCACGGCGGTGCATCGCCACAACCGGCGCACCGATAAATCGCACCTTCGTGATCAGCCCTCCCTGACTGCACCGTATTCTGGCAATTTCTGTCCTGCGCGCCTGTTGGCAAGCCACTTGCTCTAGCACCTTGCATCGCACATTGCTGGAAGCTTTCTGATGCTGGTGATTCATCAACGGACCGAACCTCAGGCTGAATGGGCCGCAGAGCTGCATTTGATATTTGAGGCGCGCAGCAAAAGCCGACTGCGCTGTTTCAGTGCCGAGGGCGAAGACGTGGGGCTTTTCCTCGAGCGGGGTCAGCCCCCGTTGCGAGACGGCGACTTTCTCAAGGCTGAAGACGGCCGAATCGTCCGCGTCTGCGCGCGCCCTGAGCAGTTGCTGCACGTGACGTGCAGCAGCGCGTTCGAGCTCACTCGCGCGGCGTATCACCTGGGCAACCGCCATGTGGCGCTGCAAGTGGGTGATGGCTGGCTGCGCCTGCTCGACGACTACGTGCTCAAAGCCATGCTTGATCAACTGGGCGCCACCACCGAATCCCTCGAAGCGCCCTTCCAGCCCGAGCACGGCGCCTACGGTGGCGGCCATCATCACTCCCGCGCCGGAGAGGAAGACTTCAACTACGCCCCACGCATTCATCAGTTTGGCGTACGCACGTGAATGCGGCCTGGGCGCTGCTGCGTCTGGCGAGCCCCCAGCTGCCAATCGGCGGCTACAGCTATTCCCAGGGCCTGGAAATGGCGGTCGAGCAATCGACTGTCCACGATTCAGCCAGCGCCGCCCGCTGGATCGGCGATCAATTGCTGCTCAACCTCGCGCGATTCGAAGCGCCGCTTCTACTGGTGCACTGCACGGCGGCTGCCCAAAACGACTGGGCGGCCTTACTGCAATTGAGCGAGGCACACCGTGCCAGCCGCGAGACCCGTGAGTTGCATCTGGAAAGCCGACAGATGGGCTATTCGCTGCAGCAACTGCTCAACGGCCTGCCGGAAATGGATCAGCCCGCGCGGGACTTTCTACAGCGTGTGGGCGAGCCGCATCTGGCGCTGGGTTGGGCACTGGCTGCGCGCGCCTGGCAGATCGGTCCTCAGGACGCCCTCGCCGCCTGGCTATGGAGCTGGCTGGAAAATCAGTTGGCAGTGCTGATGAAGACCCTCCCGCTGGGACAGCAAGCCGCCCAGCGCCTGACCAGCGAATTATTGCCGCTGCTGCAAAACGCCCAGCAACACGCGACCGCTCTGAACCCTGACCACATCGGCAGCGCGCCATTTGGTCTGGCGCTGGCGAGCATGAACCATGAGCGGCAGTACAGCCGCCTGTTCCGATCATGAGGTGGCCGCCATCGGCGCAGCACCTCGAACCGCACAACATGCTTAACGGAGAGAACGAATGAACAGCCAACCTTTACGCGTCGGCATCGGCGGTCCGGTCGGTTCCGGCAAAACCGCGCTGACCCTCGCGTTGTGCCTGGCCCTGCGCGATCGCTACAACCTGGCGGTGGTCACCAACGATATCTACACCCGTGAAGATGCCGACTTTCTGGTGCGCAACGAAGCCCTGGCTCCAGAGCGCATCATCGGCGTGGAAACCGGCGGTTGCCCGCACACGGCGATTCGCGAAGACGCTTCGATCAATCTGGAAGCCGTCGACCAGCTTAATCGTCGCTTCGAGGGGCTGGATCTGATCATCGTCGAGTCGGGCGGCGACAATTTGTCTGCGACGTTCAGTCCGGAGCTGTCGGACCTCACCATTTATGTGATCGACGTGTCGGCAGGCGACAAGCTGCCGCGCAAGGGCGGACCCGGCATTTGCAAATCCGATCTGCTGGTGATCAACAAGATCGACCTCGCGCCGCTGGTGGGGGCATCGCTGGAGATGATGGACCGCGACACGAAGAAGATGCGCGGCGACAAGCCGTTCGTGTTCAGCAACCAGAAAACCGGTCACGGCCTGGAGCAGATTATTTCGTTCATCGAGCGTCAGGGCCTGCTGACTGCTGCCTGATTCGTACCTCCACAGGACTCAAGGAATTCATTCATGAACGGCAAAAAGTATTCGGCGCGTTGGCGCTGCTCCTCGTACCGGCAATCGCCTTCGCTCACCCCGGCCACGATGAAAGCGGTCTTGTGGCCGGTATCAGCCATCCCTTGGGCGGCATCGATCACCTGCTGGCGATGATCGCTGTCGGGCTGTGGGCTGCACAGCAAAAAGGCGCCGCGCGCTGGGCGCTGCCGTGCACATTTGTCGGCACCATGCTGATCGGCGGCTTGCTCGGATTTGAAGGCCTGGAACTGCCTGCACTGGAAAGCGGGATTGCGGCATCGGTGTTTGCGTTGGGCCTGGCGGTGGCACTGGCGGTGCGTCCGCCACTATTCACCGCCGTGGCGGCGACTGCACTGTTTGCGATGTTCCACGGCGTGGCCCACGGTCTGGAACTGCCGGAGATGTCGAGCCCGTGGGGTTACGCCCTCGGTTTCGTCGGCGCGACCGCTGCGCTGCATGCGGCGGGTTATGCCGTGGTGCGGTTTCTGCCGACAGCGGCGGCGCCGGTTGTTCGGATCGCAGGCGCACTGTCGGCCGCCACCGGCGTCTGGTTGTTCGCAGGGTAAGTCAGCGTCTGCTGCGCTCGAGCGGGGATCAATCGATCCCCGCTGCCCCGCCCGCCTCACCTCCTGCTACCATGTCGCGCAATTTGCCCTTGCCGTGACGCCATCCAATGCCTGACGCTTCCCTTCCCACCGCCAAGTCTGAACTGTCCGCCCTGTTCACTGAGCTGCAGCAGCACTTCATGCGTGTGGTCGTGCCGTTGTGGCAGGGCCCGGGATGGAATGCCGAGATGGCGCTGCCGTTCGAGGCGGTCGACGCTCAGCATCGGCCTCTGCCGCCCCAGCGCTACCGGGCCATGGCCTGTGCGCGTCAGCTGTTCCTGTTTTCAAGCCTGATCGATCACCCCGACGTGCCCGACGCCGCCACTCGGGCGGCTGCGCTGTTTCGTTCGCTGCAACAGCATTTTCACGATGCCGAGCACGGCGGCTGGTTCTACAGCATCGATCCACAAGGCGCGCCGCTGGACCGCCGCAAGGATCTCTACACCCACGCGTTCATCGTCTTTGCCTGCGCGCATTACTGGGGCAAGGTCCGCGAGCCGTTGGTGGAATCAGTGCTCAACGCCGCGCTGAACGTGGTCGGCGAACGCTTCGCCGATGGCGATGGCCTGTATGAGTCCGTGCTGGCCGAGGATTGGTCTTCGCTGAACGCCGGCCCGCTGCAAAACCCGCTGATGCACCTGGCCGAAGCATTTCTCGGCACGCTGGCCGTACGTGATGACGCTGACACGCAGGCGGCGCTGGATGCGCTGGTGGAAGGCATGCAGCGACGTTTTGTGGATGTCGAACACGGGGTAATGCTGGAGAAACCGCTGGACGCTGTGGATAACTGGTCCGAGCCGGGGCATCAGTTTGAATGGTTCTACTTGCTGGCGTCGTCCGCGCGGCTGCGGGGCACACCGCTGTACCGTTCGCTGGAGACTGCGTTCGCCCACGCCGAGGCACAGGGCGTCGGTCAAACGACCGGCGCGGTTGCGGCGATGCTGGAAGTGGACGGTTCGGTGAAAGACGGCACGCAGCGCATCTGGGCCCAGGCCGAATACCTGCGCGCGTTGACCTTGCGGCCTGATAGCGAGCACCTGCTGGCGCGTCAGTTGAAGGCGCTGCAAGCGCAGTTCCTGCACCCCACCGGCTGGAACGAGTGCCTCGACAGCCAGGGGCAGATCAGCCGCAGCGACATGCCGTCGACGACGCCGTACCACTTGGCGACCTGCTACATCGGGCTGGCCGAGTACTTCAGCGGCTGATCTGATTTCCCTGGAATGATCGTCCCCACGCTCTGCGTGGGGATGCAGCCTAGGACGCCCCGCGTCCCAGCCGCCGGTGACGCGGAGCGTCGGTCAGCGCATTCCCACGCGGAGCGTGGGAACGATCAGCGGAGCGCGGGAACGATCATCACGATCGGTAGAACTACTTACTTATCCCCACGACTGCGATCAATCGCGAACCCGGCCCAAGTCTGGCTCACGGGCATCAGTTCCAGGCTGTTGACGTTGACGTGGGCCGGGGTGTTCATGATCCAGAAGATAGTGTCGGCGATGTCTTGGGGCTGGATAGGCTCTGCACCCGCATAGGTCGCGTCGTACTTGGCCTGATCGCCACCGAAACGCACCAGCGAGAACTCGCTCTCGCACAACCCCGGTTCAAGGTTGGTCACGCGCACGCCGGTGCCGACCAGGTCATTGCGCAGGTTCAGCGAGAACTGTCCGACGAATGCTTTGGTGCCGCCGTAAACGTTACCGCCCGGGTACGGATAATTCCCCGCTACCGAGCCAAGGTTGACGATGCTGGCACCGCGGCCGTAAGCGATCAGACGCGAAAGCAGCGTGCGCGTCGTGTAGACCAGCCCTTTGATGTTGGTGTCGATCATGGTGTCCCAGTCATCCAGATCGCACTTGGGTGCAGGGTCGATCCCCAGCGCCAGACCCGCGTTGTTGATCAGGCCGCGGATCTTCGCGAACTCCGCCGGCAGGCTTTCCACAGCGCGCTCCACGCCCGCGCGATCGCGCACGTCCAGTGTCAGCGTGTGCACCTTGGTCTGCTTCGACAGTTCGGCGCTCAGCGCCTGCAAGCGGTCTTCACGGCGACCGGTCAGCACCAGCGACCAGCCCGCCTCGGCAAAACGACGGGCGCAGGCTTCGCCAAACCCGGAAGTGGCCCCGGTAATGAATACGGTAGAGGTCATTTCTTTCTCCTGACTAACGATGCGGGCTTATCAAGCCAAGCGGGAATGTCACGCAAGCAGCGTTGCGTGTAGGAAGGTTCTGGAGAATGCCCGCGCAGACAGGCCGGGATCAAGCACCATCAGCAACATCGTCATACGACTGCTTTGCTGTATAAAAAATAACCAATCGCTCCAAGTCCTTATGCCGTATGGCCTGCAGACACTTTTGCCCATCTTATCCACAGTCAGGCAACCCTTTTTTGGGGGCAACTCAAAATGCCAAGAGTCCCGGCATACGGGACATGTGGGCAACTCGAACGATGTTTTTACTTGACCGGCCATGGGCCATCTGCCGTCGACTTCGCCCAGGACTTGGGCGCATGGACAGGAATACGCGGGCGAGGCCACAGATTGCGCTACCTGCGGCGGTCTTTCCAACGGTTGCGCACAGACTTATCCACAGGCAGGCGCCGAATAAAGACTGTATAAAAAAACAGCCACAAGAACGTTGACAAACCTCATTAAAATACCGGCCGAAACAACTGGTCAAATATTGATCAACAGGCTGTAAGCCCCGTAAATAAAGGCCTCCAGCTAGCTGCTCCCAACTTATTCACAGTCACTTCCACAGTAAAACTGAACAAGTCAAAAGCGTGACAAAACAGCGATTTGCAGCGGCTATATGTCGCGTTTTCACTGCTCTTCAAAATTGTTTTCCACAATTCGGCTTTGCCATAAAAAAGCCCCGAAAGTTATCCACCCGGGGCTTGTTTTTACAGCAGTGATCAGGAATCAGTGACCGCCGAGATAGGCGTTCCTGACCTCCTCGTTCGTGAGCAATTCCTTACCCGTGCCCGTCAGACGAATCTCGCCGTTGACCATCACGTAAGCGCGGTCTGACAGCTTCAGCGCATGGTTGGCGTTCTGCTCGACCAGGAAGATGGTCATGCCGGTCTGCGCCAGTTCACGCAGCGTCGCGAAGATCTGCTTCACGATGATCGGCGCCAGACCCAGGCTCGGCTCGTCCAGCAGCAGCAACTTGGGACGGCTCATCAGCGCGCGAGCGATGGCGAGCATTTGCTGCTCGCCGCCGGACATGGTCATCGCCCGCTGATTGCGACGCTCCTTGAGCCGCGGGAACATCTCGAACATACGCTGCATGTCTTCGCTGGCATGTTTGTCGCCAATGGGGATGGTGCCCATCATCAGGTTTTCTTCCACTGACATGTCCGGGAACACGCGGCGGCCTTCCGGCGACTGCGCGATGCCGTTGGACGCAATGTAGTGCGACGACTTGTGGGTGATGTCGGTGCCCTGATAGATGATCTGGCCACTGGCCGCGCGCGGCTGGCCGAAGATCGACATCAGCAGCGTGGACTTGCCCGCGCCGTTGGAGCCGATCAGGCTGACCGTCTCGCCCTCATCAATGTGCATCGAGACTTTCTTGAGGGCCTGGATTGGCCCGTAATACACATCGATCTCTTTCAGTTCGAGGATCGGCTTGCTCATACCAACTCCTCTTCATCAGCGCCCAGATACGCCGCGATCACTTTCGGATCGTTGCGAATCTGCTCCGGTTTGCCCTTGGCGATCACGTTGCCGTGGTCGAGCACGACGATGTCGTCGGAAATGCCCATGACCATGCCCATGTCGTGTTCGATCAGCACGATGGTCATGTCGTGATCGTCGCGCAGGTGGCGAATCATGCCGCTCAACGCCTCGGTTTCCTGCGGGTTCAAGCCAGCGGCGGGTTCATCCAGGCAGATCACCTGAGGGCGCGTGCACATGGCGCGGGCAATCTCAAGACGACGTTGCTGGCCGTAGGAAAGCTCACCGGCCAGACGGTTGGCGCAGTCCACCAGATCCACCACTTCGAGCCAGTAGAACGCCGTGTTCATCGCGTCCTCTTCGGCCTTGCGATAGGCCTTGGTGTTGAGGATGCCGGCCAGCATGTTGCGGTTGACCCACATGTGCTGTGCGACCAGCAGGTTCTCGACGACGGACATTTCCTTGAACAGGCGAATGTTCTGGAAGGTACGCGCCAGCCCTGCACGGTTTACCAAGTGCGTGCCGCCAAACATCTTGTAGTACAGCCGGCTGCCGAAGCGCTTCGGCGACGCGAAGTCCGCGGCGCGAAATTGCTCTCCGAGCAACTGAATGACGTTGGTTTTCTTGCCTCGCGCATTGAGCTCGATACGCCCGCCGGTGGCTTTGTAGAAGCCGGTCAGGCAGTTGAACACGGTGGTCTTGCCGGCGCCGTTCGGGCCGATCAGGGCGAAGATCGAGTTGCGCCGCACTTGCAGGCTGACGTCGCTGAGGGCCTTGATGCCGCCGAAGTGCATCATCAGGTTTTCGACGGACAGAACGATTTCTTCGCTCATTACGCGCCCTCCACTTTGGCCAGCACGCCTTTGCGTGGCTGCACGCCGGTACGGCTGATGCGGATCAGGCCACGGGGACGCCAGATCATCATCAGCACCATGAGGATGCCGAACAGCAAGACGCGGTATTCCGCGAAGCTGCGCAAGAGTTCCGGTGCGACGGTCAGCACGAATGCCGCGATGACCACGCCGACGGTCGACCCCATGCCGCCGAGCACGACGATGGCGAGAATCAACGCCGACTCGAAGAAGGTGAACGAGGTCGGGTTGACGAAGCCTTGATAGCTGGCGAAGAACACGCCCGCCAGACCGGCCGTCGACGCGCCGATGGTGAAGGCCGACAGCTTGACCAGCACGTGATTCAGGCCCATGGAGCGGCAGGCGATTTCGTCTTCACGCAGGGCTTCCCACGCGCGGCCGACCGGCATGCGCGTCAGGCGGTGCTTGACGTACAGCACAGCCAGCACGACCAGGAACAGCACGGTGTAGATGAAGATGAATTTCAGGTCCGGGTTGTATTCGAAGCCGAAATATTCGTGGATCGGGATGCCGCCGTCTTTCGCTCGACGCCCGAATTCCAGACCGAAGAAGGTCGGCGCAGGCACCGGCACGCCGTTCGGTCCGCCGGTGAACGACAGCCAGTTGTTGAGCACCAGACGAATGATCTCGCCGAAGCCCAGGGTCACGATCGCCAGGTAATCCCCATGCATGCGCAGCACTGGAAAGCCGAGGATGCACCCGGCAAGCGCCGCCGCAATCGCTGCCAGCGGCAGCGCCGACCAGAACCCCAGGCCCAGATACTGATAGCCGAGCGCCAGGCCGTATGCGCCGATTGCATAGAAGGCCACATAACCCAGGTCGAGCAGACCGGCGAGGCCCACCACAATGTTAAGGCCCAGTCCCAGCAACACGTAGATCAGACCGAGGATGACCACGGTCAGCACGTACTTGTCGGCGAAGATCGGGAAGATCACCGCGATCAGGATCATCAGCGGAATGATAAAGCGCAGCCGTGTCTTGTAGCCCGGCGGCAGCACGTGCACGCCGGAGCCCGAATTTTCAAAGCTCTGCGCGATGGCCACGCCCTTCGGCGTCTGCAGGAACAGGCTCATGAAGAAACGACCGACAACGACCACGCCCACCAGCACGGCCACGCGTCCTGGCTGCAGGTTGAAGCCATAGCCGTCCAGCACGATGCCGACGATCGGACCGAACACGATCAGCGCCAGCAAGCCGGCGATTACCGCGTCGATCAGGCTTTGTTTGATATCAATGGGTTTAGTAGGTGCAGACATGGTTATACCTTCGCCACGAGTGGGCGACCCAGCAGGCCTTGGGGACGGAAGATCAGAATCACTACCAGCAGGCCGAAACTGAACACGTCTTTGTAGTCGGAATTGATCAGACCGGAGAACTGCGACTCGGCAACCCCGAGGATCAGCCCGCCGAGCATGGCGCCCGGCAACGAACCAATGCCGCCCAGTACCGCCGCGGTAAACGCCTTGATGCCAATGACGAAGCCGGCGAAGAAGTCGAATGTGCCGTAGTTCATGGTGATCAGCACGCCAGCCAGTGCCGCCATGGCCGCGCCAATGACGAACACGTAGGAAATGACTCGGTCGGTGTTGATGCCCAGAATCGAGGCCATCTTGCGATCCTGCTGCGTGGCGCGGCACATCCGGCCCAGCTTGGTGTACTTGATGATGTAGGTCAGTACGCCCATGCCGACGAAGGCGGCGATCAGGATGAAGATTTTGGTGTAGGTGATCTGTACGAAACCGCTGCCGACATCGAAGCGCATGGCGCCTTCGAGCAGGGTCGGTACGCCTTGCTGGCGTGGGCCCTGAGCGATCTGCGCGTAGTTCTGCAGAATCAGGGAGATGCCGATCGCACTGATCAGCGGCGCGAGACGGGTCGAGTTACGCAGCGGTTTGTACGCCACTCGCTCGATGACGAAGCCGTACACACCGGTCACCACAATGGTGAAGATCAGTGTGCCGAGAATCAGAAAGGGGAATGACTCAACGCCGAAGAACGACAGCACGGCGAGACCGATGGCTGCGAGGTAGGCGGAGATCATGTAAACGTCGCCGTGGGCGAAGTTGATCATGCCGATGATGCCGTAGACCATCGTGTAACCGATGGCGATCAGGCCATAGACCGAGCCCAGTGTCAGGCCGTTGACCATTTGCTGCAGGAAAATACCGTCCATCACGCACGCTCACGAACTTGAAAGGCCGACCTGGCGCGCGCGACCATTCCCTCGTGAGGAATAGAGCGGCGCACACAGTGGCAACAGAAGAAATCCGGCGCCGCCGTCAGACAGCGCCGATTACCGGATCAGGCTGTTTCCCGGCTCACCCCCGGGAAACAGCAGATCCGACTAAGCGCTTAACTCACTTCTGCTTTTCGAGCTGGTGGTATTTGCCGTCCTTGTCCCACTGGTACACCACGTAGTCAGAGACTTTCAGGTCGCCCTTGGTGTCCCAGGCTTTCTCGCCCATGACGGTTTTGACCGGGTGGGCTTTCAGGAACTTGGCAGCGTCTTCGCCTTTGTTCGACTTGGCGCCATTGAAGCCAGCGGCCAGGGCCTGAACCGAAGCGTAAGCGTAGAGGGTGTAGCCTTCTGGCTCGTAGCCGGATTTGCGGAACTGCTCAACCACGGCCTTGCTGTCTGGCAGCATGCGCGGGTCGGCGCCGAAGGTCATGTACACGCCGTCGACGTATTGCGCGCCGCCAGCGGTGGTCACCAGCTCGTCGGTCACAACGCCGTCGTCGGACATGAACTTGACGTCTTTCAGGCCTTGCTCACGCAGTTGGCGGACCAGTGGACCGGCTTCCGGGTGCAGGCCGCCGAAGTAAACGACGTCAGCGCCAACGGAGCGGATCTTGGTGACCAGGGCGCTGAAGTCTTTCTCGCCACGGGTCAGACCTTCTTCCAGCACCGGCTTCACGCCGCGAGCGGTCAGCTGCTTGGCGGTGGCGTCTGCCAGGCCTTTGCCGTAGGTGTCTTTGTCGTTGATGACGGCAATTTTCTTGCCCTTGAGCACGTCGACGATGTAGTCGCCGGCCACGATGCCTTGCTGATCGTCACGGCCGCACATACGGAACATGGCGCTCAGGCCGCGCTCGGTCACGGTCGGGTTGGTGGAGCCAGGGGTGATCGCGATGATGCCGGCTTCGTCATAGACTTCCGACGCAGGAATGGTCGAGGAGGAGCAGAAGTGACCGACAACGCCGGCAACTTTGTCGGACGCGGCCTTGTTGGCAACGGCAACGGCCTGTTTCGGTTCGCACGCATCGTCGTAGGCGGTCAGGACGATCTTATCGCCGTTGACGCCGCCCGCAGCGTTGATGGCATCGGCAGCTGCTTGAGCGCCCTTCATGTATTGCTCGCCAAACGAGGCGTTGGCGCCCGTCATCGGACCTGCAACGCCGATCTTGATGTCGGCTGCCTGCGCAAATGAAGCCGCACCCATGGCAGTAGCCACTGCGAGTGCGAGAAAGCCTTTTCTGTAGAACGTCTGCGACATGAGTTGGTGCTCCTGGGTTTTTTAATTAGCACTGCGACCACAGAGCTGCTGCGAGCAAGTGGCGTGCCATCGGTTTTTTATTCTTGAGAAACTGGTCGTTTTGTTGCTATCCGACTGATTTCTGCCCTTTTTCATAGGGCGTGCAACCGTCTAAACCGCGCAAGGTGCAACCTCACGACTTCAAAAGAGCAACCCTGGCGGCACGGGCGCGCAACCGCTTCATCCGCACCTGTACAACCCTGTTGTAACAGCACGCGTCACCGAACTGCACACCGTCGGTGCGGTTCCGCTACGGGCCGCACCATTTGAGGGTAGTGGATGTAGGAGAAAGCGTTGTTTTGGAGAGAGAATTCTTCTCAGATCACGATTCTGAGGCATTGGCCCGCATGGTATAGCGAGAAGCCAGCCTCGTACAAAGAGCTGCGCAGTCCGACGGCCGCCAGCGGCTGCATTCGCGCAAAGGGGATGGGTAGGACACTGGCGTTGCCGCTGCACAGATAATCGGCGAAAGCTTTGCCAACGACTGTCCCTGTGGTGTTGCCCCGGCCGTTGTAACCGGTGACAGCGACCAGTCCTGGTGCAGGCTCGAACATTCGCAGGAGGTGATCGGGCGTGAACGCGATGCAGCCGGTCCACGTGCATTCCCACTCAACCGGTTTGAGGTACGGGAAATAATGCTGCTGCACCCGATCAGCCCACGCCTTGAGAAACCAGCCGGGCTTCTGATTGCCATTGCCCAGACTGCCCAGCAACAGCCGGCCATCGGCATCGCGACGAATGCTGCTGAGCACTTGCCGCGTGTCCCAGGAGCCCTGCCCGCCCGGTAAGATCTGCTGCGCCGCGTCTTCGGCCAGGGGCGCCGAGGCCACTTGATAGTAGTAGCCGGGAAAGAAGTTACGCCGAAGCTCGGTCCACTCGCCCTCGGTGTAGGCGTTGGAGGCGATGACGACTTGCTCGGCAAGCACCGCGCCGTTTTCGGTGACCACGCACCAGCGCGCACCTTGTCGCTCAAGGCGTTTGACCGGCGAGTGATCGAAACGCTGGCCACCCAATTGCGTGACGGCCGCCGCCAGCCCGCTGGTGTAGGCCATCGGGTTGATGGTGCCCGCGCGGTGATCGAGTAAAGCGGAGGTAATCTCGGTGGTGCCGGTCGCTTCCTGGCAGGCTTTGCCGGTGAGCAATTCCACAGGCGCGCCGCGACGTTTCCATTGTTCTTCACGGCTGCGCAAGTCCTGCTCGCCTTTGGCGTTGTGGGCCATGTGCAGTGTGCCTTTGCGCGTCGCCTGGCAGTCGATGGCGTATTTTTCGATCAGGCTGAACACCAGCGACGGTGCATTGCCGAGCATGGTGTTGAGCTGGCTGCCGACTTTTTCGCCGAAGCCGGCTTCGATTTCGTCAGGCGGAATCCACAGGCCGGCGTTGACCAGTCCTACGTTCCGGCCGGACCCGCCCTGCCCGGTGCGATGGGCTTCGACGACAGCGACGGTCTTGCCCTGTTCGAGCAAATGAATGGCCGCCGACAAACCCGTGATGCCTGCGCCGATGACACACACATCGACAGTCACTTCCCCGCTCAACGCGGGCGCTTCCGGCCTTTGCGGCGTTAGCGTTTCCCACAGACATTCTTCGCGTAACGGCATCGCAAAACCTCGGAAAGAGACAACGATGATTCGAATTGATCGTTCCCACGCTCCGCGTGGTAATGCAGCCGATGACGCTCCGCGTCACTACAAGCAGGCGCAGAGCGCCTGGGGATGCGTACCCACGCAGAGCGTGGGCACGATCATCTATCAGAACGCGCTCGATCAGATGGCATCAATCAAACGTAATCCCCTGCGCCAGCGGCAGTTCGCGGGAGTAGTTCACCGTGGCGGTCTGGCGACGCATGTAGCCCTTCCACGAATCCGAGCCGGACTCGCGACCGCCGCCGGTTTCTTTCTCGCCACCAAACGCGCCACCAATCTCTGCACCACTCGGGCCAATGTTGACGTTGGCAATGCCGCAATCGCTGCCCAACGCCGAAATGAATTGCTCGGCCTCGCGCACGTCAGTGGTGAAGATGCAGGACGATAAACCTTGGGGCACGTCGTTGTTCAGGCGCACCGCCTCGCTGAATTCCTCGTACCCGACCACGTACAGAATCGGCGCGAAGGTTTCGCTGCGCACGACATCGCTCTGCTCCGGCATTTCGACGATCGCCGGCGAGACGTAGTAAGCGTTCGGAAATTTATCTTGCAACTGGCGCTTGCCGCCAAACACCTTGCCGCCTTCGCTTAGCGCCTGCTCCAGCGCCTCCTGCATGTTTTCATAGCTTTGCTTGTCGATCAGCGGACCGACCAGATTGCCTTCCAGCGGATGCCCGATACGCACCTTGGCGTACGCCGCTTTCAGGCGCTCGACGAACTCGGCCTTGACCGACGAGTGCGCAATCAGACGACGCAGGGTGGTGCAACGCTGACCGGCCGTGCCGACAGCGCTGAACAGCACCGCGCGCACGGCCAGATCCAGGTCGGCACTCGGGGTCAGAATCATCGCGTTGTTGCCGCCCAGCTCCAGAATGCTGCGGGCGAAACGTGCAGCGAGCTTCGGCGCCACTTCGCGGCCCATGCGCGTACTGCCAGTGGCGCTGATCAACGCGACGCGGGCGTCATCGACCAACGCCTCACCGGCTTCGCGGCCGCCGACGATGCATTGGGTGAGGTACTGCGGGGCGTCGGAAAATTCAGCGGCGACTTTATCGAACAATGCCTGGCAGGCCAGCGCGGTCAGCGGGGTCTTTTCCGACGGTTTCCAGATCACCGAGTTACCGCAGACCAGCGCCAACGCGGTGTTCCACGACCAGACCGCCACCGGGAAGTTGAACGCGCTGATGACGCCGACGACGCCCAGCGGGTGCCAGGTTTCACGCATGTGGTGGCCCGGGCGCTCGGACGCGATGGTCAGGCCGTACATCTGCCGCGACAAGCCGACGGCGAAGTCGCAGATGTCGATCATTTCCTGCACTTCGCCCAGCCCTTCCTGAGTGATCTTGCCGGCTTCCCACGACACCAGCTCACCGAGATCGGCCTTGTGCTTGCGCAGGGCTTCGCCAAACAGGCGGATCAGCTCGCCGCGACGGGGCGCAGGCACTTTGCGCCATGCCTCGAATGCGTGGTCGGCGCGAGTGATGCGCTGCTCGACTTCGGCAGCGCTTTCCCAGCTTACCGACGCAACCTGGCTGCCATCGATCGGCGTGTGAACAGGCTTGTCGCCCTCTTGATAAAGCGCGGCATCGACACCGAGTCGGGTAAGCAGGTCGTTGAGCATGGTTTCTCCTGAAACTGATCGTAAGCGCGAAAGCGGAATGCCAAATACTGATTATTTCGTCAGCCTCTAGTAATAGCTGGCCGGCGACACTGCAACAAACGACGATTAAGCGAGATATCATTCCGTTTTTTCATGCTGATGCTGAACGAGCCGATTATGCTGAGCAAACGCCATCTCCCGTCGGTCACCGCGCTGCAATGTTTTGAAGCGGTGACCCGTCACCTGAGTTTCACCCGCGCGGCCGAGGAACTGAACCTCACTCAGAGCGCCGTCAGCAAGCAGGTCGCCCAGCTCGAAGAATTGGTGCAGCACCTGTTGTTTCGAAGGGTTCGTCGGCGCCTGCAATTGACGCCAGCCGGCGCGCTGTACCTGGGCGAAGTGCGCAAAGTGCTCTCGCAGATGGAAATGTCGACGCACTTCCTGCGTTCCTACGGCGGCGAAACCGAAGTCTTGCGCGTGTCGACACCCTCGACCTTCGGCGCCCGCTGGCTGGTGCCGCGGCTGAAAGGCTGGCGCTTGCGTCATCCGCACATTCATCTGGACTTGGTCAACGAACAGGAGAGCGATGACCTGGCGCAGAGCCGCTGCGACCTGTCGTTCTATTTTGGCGGTGGCGCCCGACCCGGTGCCGAGAGCGTGAAGCTGTTCAGTGAAGAACTCGTCCCGGTCTGCGCTCCAGGCAGCGTGCCTGAGGAGCCCTTCACCGACCCTACGCAATTGACCGATCTGGTCCTGCTGCAAAACGCGCATCGTCCCCAGGCCTGGCATGACTGGTTCGAAAGTCAGGGCTACCAGACCGAACACAGCTATCACGGCCCCCGCTTCGAGACGATCTATATGTGTATTCGTGCGGCGCAAGTGGGTTGCGGCGTCGCGCTGCTGCCCCGGTTTCTGGTGGAAGAAGAGCTGGCGGACGGCAAACTGATCATCCCCTGGCCCCACGCATTGCCGAGCCAGGACGCCTATTACCTGGCGTACCCGGAGCACGCGGCCGAAGTGCCAAAGATTCGCGTGTTTGTGGAGTGGATGCTCGAACAGCTCAACGAACCAACGCCGCAGTAAAAACATTCCCGGCTAAAGCCGGTCCTACTGACGTCGCGCAATCTCATAGTAGGACCGGCTTCAGCCGGGAAGAGGCCAGTTTGCATACGATCACATCTGCGCCGTGACCACCGACGCCTTCCCGGCTAAAGCCGGTCCCACGATCGCTGAAACATTTCTGCCCCTCTTCCACGACGACTGGCATTATGTCGGCCATCGTCAATAACAAACCGGACGTACCGCCACAGCGCTACCGCAAGGTTGTATGCGACACCCAATTGAATCCCGGGCCGCACCTTGGCGGCCGCTGCTGGCTGGAGCGACACAATGAGTGAGAGCGCTTTCGCGGACCGCATCGTGCAGAACCTGCTCGATACCGACCTCTATAAGCTGAGCATGATGCAGGCCGTGCTGCACAACTACCCCAACGTCGAAGTGGAGTGGGAGTTTCGCTGCCGCAACGGTGAAGATCTCCGGCCGTACCTGACCGAAATCCGCCATCAGATCGAGCAGCTCTGCGAACTGTCGCTGAGCGTCGAGGAGACCGGTTTCCTGGAACGCATCAACTTCATGAAGCCCGACTTCCTGCGTTTCCTCGGGCTGTTCCGCTTCAACCTGCGCTACGTCCAGACCACCATCGAAAACGACGAACTGTGCATCCGCCTTTCAGGCCCCTGGCTGCACGTGATCCTCTTCGAAGTGCCTGTCCTGGCCATCGTCAGCGAAGTCCGCAATCGCCATCGCAACCCCGAAACCCTGCTCAGTCAGGCCCGCGACCAGCTGTACCGCAAATTCGACTGGCTGAATGCAACCGCCACTGCCGACGAACTGGCGGAATTGAAAGTGGCTGACTTCGGCACGCGCCGGCGCTTCTCCTACGCGGTGCAGGAGGACGTCGTTTCGGTGTTGAAAAAGGATTTCCCCGGCCAGTTCGTCGGCACCAGCAACGTGCACCTGGCGCGCAAATTCGACCTTAAACCCCTCGGTACCATGGCCCACGAATGGATCATGGCCCATCAGCAACTTGGCCCGCGCCTGATTGACAGCCAGATTGCCGCGCTCGATTGCTGGGTGCGCGAATACCGCGGCCTGCTGGGTATTGCGCTGACAGACTGCATCACCACCGATGCCTTCCTCGGCGACTTCGACCTGTTCTTCGCCAAACTCTTCGACGGCCTGCGCCACGACTCGGGCGATCCTGTGCAGTGGGCCGAAAAATGCATCCGGCACTATCAGAAGCTGGGCATTGAGCCGATGAGCAAGACGCTGGTGTTCTCTGATGGCCTGAACCTGCCGAAGGCGCTGGAAATATTCCGCGCGCTGCGTGGTCGCATCAACGTCAGTTTCGGGATTGGCACCAACCTGACCGCCGACATCCCGGGGATCCAGCCAATGAGCATCGTGCTGAAAATGACCGCCTGCGCCGGCCAGCCCGTCGCCAAGATTTCCGACGAGCCCGGCAAAACCCAGTGCAAGGACCCGGAGTTCGTGTCCTACCTGCTCCACGTATTCAAGGTGCCATCCTGAGTCGAGCACCGACCGCCGCCTCTTTTCCATGCCATTCCTTTTTTGCTCAAGGAGTCAATCATGCAAGACGTACAGCGCGAGATCGCCCGGCAGCTCAACGTCCAGCCGCCTTTCGCCAATGACGGAGCGCTGCAGGCGGAAGTCAGCCGCCGCGTGCAATTCATCAAGGACTGCCTGAATAACGCCCGCCTGAAAGTGCTTGTACTGGGCATCAGTGGCGGCGTGGATTCGCTGACAGCGGGTTTGATGGCCCAACGCGCCATCCGCGAGCTGCGTGAAAGTACAGGCGACGATGCCTACACCTTCATCGCCGTGCGCCTGCCGTATCACATCCAGCACGACGAACATGAAGCCACGGCATCGGTGGATTTCATCAACCCGGACGAGCGCCACACGGTGGACATCGCGCCCTCGGTGAAAGGGCTGGTTGATCAGATCAAAGCCTTCGAAGGCCAGGCCGCCAGTGCCGTGGATTTCGTCAAGGGCAACATCAAGGCCCGGGCGCGGATGGTCGCGCAGTACGCCATTGCCGGCGTAAAAGGCGGTCTGGTCATCGGCACCGACCATGCGGCTGAAGCGGTCATGGGGTTCTACACCAAGTTCGGCGACGGCGCTTGCGACCTGGCGCCGTTAAGCGGTCTGGTGAAGAACCAGGTCCGCGCAATCGCGCGCAGCTTCGGCGCGCCGCAAAACCTGGTCGAGAAAGTCCCCACCGCCGACCTCGAAGAACTGGTCCCCGGCAAACCCGACGAAGCGGCCCACGGCATCAGCTACGCCGAGATCGACGCCTTCCTCCACGGCGAACCGGTAAAGCAGGAAACCGCCGAGATTATTGTCAGCACCTACCGCAAGACCCAGCACAAACGGGATCTGCCGTACGCGCCATAACGCGTAGCAACGAATGCGTCCGATGGGTTTTGCATAAAAAATTCATCGGGCGGCAAACGCGCTGCATTCAAAAACGGAATGAACCCGTTATTTCTTTTCGCTTGATGGCGCTCGTCATCACGGCTTACATAGCGCTCTGACTTCCCCGCCCAGAGCCGCTATCCATGACTCCTTTCCAAGGCCTCTTCACCCTCGTAGCGTCCACCGTTGGCCAGCCCGCTGCGGCGTGGCTCGAACATCGCGTCGAGGTGCCACAAGCATTGGGTGGCTTCTCGTGGTCTGACGAGGCGGTCCATCGGGCCTGGCTGGCCGAAGCGTTAAACCTCTGCCTGTTCCACAAGCTGGTAGAGGCCGTGCCCGCTGGCCTTCGCTATGTGGACGAGCAATTCGAGGGCGGCCGCAAGGTGGTGTTCGACCATGGCGCCATTCGCACCGTCGATTGGGCAGACAACGGTGAATTACCGCGCGGGCGTCAGGCCTTCTCGCGCCTGCTGGAGCCGCTGGGCTTCACCGATGTGCGCACTTACCCGCTGACCAAACTGAATATGACCGGCTGGGGCTATCGCCAGATGGACCTGCCGGAAGACATCGCGCAGTTCTTCGTCTCCGAACTGCACCCCGGCCGACTCAGTCAGCCGTTTCAAGAGGCGGTCAGCCGTGTCGTCGGTTCGAGCCGCGACCCGTTGAGTCCTGAAGACCTGAGCATCCTCAATCGCCTGCGCACCACCCGGCATTGCAGTGTCGCCGAAGCCACCCGTCTGCTGCCGGCGCTGTATCGAGCGTTTGACCGCCAGCACGGCGTCGTTCGGGAAGATGACTATCGCCAACTGCTCAGCGAAAGCGCGGAAATGGCGTGGATCGCCACCGAAGGCAACAGCTTCAATCACCTGACGGATCGGGTGGTGGATCTGGAAGCGACGGTGGCCGAACAGCATCGGCGCGAGCGACCGATGAAGGACAGCATCGAGGTGTCAGGTTCGGGAAGGGTCATGCAGACCGCGTACAAGGCCTGCACGGTAAACCGAGGGCTGTTGAACGCCGAGGGCGCCGTGGTGACGCACAAGGTGCCGGGCTCATTCGTGGAGTTCATTCAGCGCAAGATCGACCCTGACAACGGCAAGATCGATCTCAACTTCGACAGCAGCAACGCCCAGGGCATCTTCAAGATGACCGACTCGAAGCAGGCCCAATGATCACTTCAGCGTGACAGTGCCTTTCATCATGCCGATGTGGCCGGGGAAGGAGCAGAAGAAGCCGTATTTCTCGGCCGGATCCAGTTTGGAGACGTCGAAGGTGACCGAATCCGACTCGCCTCCACCGATGACTTTGGTGTGTGCAATGACGCGCGTGTCACCGTCCTTCAGATAATCCTTATCGATGCCAACGCTCATGCCGTCAGTGGCGATCTGCGACATGTCATCGTATTTGCTGATGACCACGTTGTGGCCCATGACGGCCTTCGGCAGGCTGCCGGAGTGTTTCAGGTTGACGGTGAACTGCTTGCAGCTCTTATCGATTTCAATGGCCTTGGTGGTGAACGTCATCTGATCGGTGGAATCGACCTCGACCGAGCATTCGGCCGCCAGCAGGTGCCCACTGGCCAAAGTCAGAACGGATGCAGCGACAAGCTTGCGAATCATGGTGCGTCTCCTGGTGGGGTGGCCTTTGATTTCGTATACAAAGACAGCCCTGAATTAGAACAATTCAACAACCGTTATTGCCGGTCATCTCTGCGAGGCCTCTATCAGGGCCATCGAGACAATCAAACAGTCAGCGCTAAGATGGCTGCATAAGATCGCCCTGTCACCCACCTTCAGGACGATCCCATGCAATTTTCCAGCATTTTCCGCAGCCTGCTTGCCGCTTACGCCTGTGGCGCATCGGGTAGTTACGACCGCGCCAGCCAGGCTT
The DNA here is from genome assembly GCF_016925575.1 of Pseudomonas sp. 15A4. Lineage (NCBI taxonomy): Bacteria > Pseudomonadati > Pseudomonadota > Gammaproteobacteria > Pseudomonadales > Pseudomonadaceae > Pseudomonas > Pseudomonas sp. 15A4. The sequence continues at coordinate 333,827 of NZ_CP068986.1, forward strand.
ACGGCGTCTATCAACGCGCTGTTTCCAACGGCTGAGACCTGTACCGGCGGGAGACTGACCGGCATCGATGACCGGGTGAGGAAAAATACCACGCCGGTTTTGCACCATTCTCAGGCAGAATGTGCTGACTTATCGTCTGCCTCGAGGACTGCCCATGGCCAAACCCAACTATTCCTTCGCCAAACGCCAACGTGATCTGGCAAAAGAGCAAAAGAAAGAGGAAAAAGCACAGCGCAAGCAGGCCGAGAAGGCTGAAGCAGAGGCTGGAGAAGGTACAGCCGTAGACGGCGAAAACGCTGAAGGCGCTACCGAAGCTGAAGGCTCCGTCGAAGTAAAAGGCTCCGCTGAAGAAAAGCCTGCCGAGTGATCGTCTGATTCAGCGCAATGGGATGGATGAACGCGAAAGCCTGTAGGCGTGAGCTTGCTCCCGACGAGGCTTTTACCGTGATCCATCCATTGGCTGACAATCCTGCTCGCACGACATGGCGCGCGTGCTCACCTCCCCCAACGGCGTCTCTTCATCCGCCTACTTCGCAATCGGCATTACCGTCACGCGCACTTCCGGGTCGTGGCTCCCGCCCCCAAGAATCACCCCCGCAACGGCGACACGTCCGAAAAATCCCTCCCCCACGCCAGACTGATGTGCTCAAGCGCAGGCTGAACGTTGTTGGTCGGATCGAAATCCACCCAACCCAGCACCGGACAGAACACCGACACCCATGCGTGTGAGGCATCGGCACCAATCAGCCGTGGCTGCCCGGGCGGCGGCTGGGTGAGCAGATAGCCGCTGACATACCGCGCCGCCAGACCGCGCGAGCGTACGCACGCCAGCATCAGGTGAGCGAAGTCCTGACAGACGCCACGGCGGGTTTCCAGCACTTCCACCAGCGGCGTGGCCACTTGAGTCGCCTCGCCATCAAAGGTGAATTCTTCGAATATCTTCTCCATCAGCGCCTGCGCGCACAGCAGCATCGGCCGCCCGGCGGGAAAGCAGCTGGCGGAAAACTCGACGAACGTCTGCTTCAGGTGAACGTACGGGGATTCGAAGCGATAGCGACAGGCCTCAAGGATGTCCGGTGCCATTCTCGACGCGCTGTAGGTCAGCTGGTGCTGCGCCTCATCCCACGAAGTGGAAACATTGAAATCCAGCCGCGGCCGTTCCAGCACTTCAATACGCAGGCGCGCGTTGACTTGAAGCTCATCGTGCGGGCGTTCGAATGCCAGGCGCGTCAGCGGATTGCCAAACACGTCCAGCTCATCGCGACGCGTGGTGGGCGTCGGGCTGATGATCAGGTGCTGCTCCAGGCAACGCTGCCAGGGACTGCGCCGCGGCCACAGATGCGCAAGCTGTTGGGCCAGGGAAACCGGGCTGTCGTACTTGTAGTGCGTGTCGTGGAGGATCTGATAATGGGCACTGTTCATCAGACCGACACCGTGCGCTGACTGACATCGTCGACGTGAGCAAAATGACGCAGCGCAAGTCGGTCAGAAACATGGCCGCTGGTCTCACCAATGGTCTGCAGCAAATCCGCCAGCCCGTCCAGCGCTGCCTTGACGCTGCTTTCACCGAACAGCCCTTCTTCCAGGCAACCCAGATCGAACACCGCCAGCCGCTGAATGAGCGCCGTGAGGCCGTTGTCCTGAGGCACGCCGAAATCCTCATTCATGCGTTTCACTGAGCGGGCCACCAACTTGAGCTGAAACAGCACCGCGTGGGGGTTCTGATCGTCCAGCACCAACAGGTCGAGCACCGGGATCAGCTGCGGCAGGGCCAGATAACGCGAGCGGTAAGTGATGCCGCTGTTGCCCAGTTCCAGGAGCCCGTCCAGGGCGTCCTGATGAAACACTGCCTCGCTGCGCAGGAATGCTGCCAGCGTCGTACAGAGAAACTGCAAGCGCTCGATGCGCCGCCCGATCATCAAGAAGCGCCAGCCCTCGTCGCGGGTCATGTCGTCCAGAGCGAAACCGGACAGCGCCGCCAGTGACATCACCAGGCGGTTGAGAAAGTCCAGCAGCTCGCCGAAATCAGGGCTCTCGGTTTCTAGATTCATGGCTTCGCGCTGCAATTCCACCAGCGCCTGCCAGTTCTCGCGGGACAACTTGCCGCGCACCTGGGACGCCGCCCACTGCAAGCGCTGCAAGTTGGAGCGCAGGCTGAACGGCCAGTCGTCACCCAACAACGCTTCAAGCAGACGTTCATGTAGCTCGCGCGGCTCCTCTTCGTCTTTGAGAGGAAGCAAATTAAGTCGCTCGGCCAGCTCGACCGCTGCTTGCAGGGCGACCGGATCATCGCCGTCGACATAGCGCGTGAGCATGATCCGCAGCAGGCGCGCGCTGTTGTCGCAGCGCTCGCAGTAGCGGCCGAACCAGAACAGGTTTTCCACCACACGCGACGGCAGATACGGGTCGCGACGAATCAGGTCGTGCACCCCCAGCGAGTGGCGGTTTTTCCACGGTTCGCTGCCCAGTGGGCGCTCGCCGAGAATCCAGGTGTCCTTACTCGCCCCGCCGCGCTGCATCGACACCACGTCCGCGTCGGCGTCGGCGGCCACACGGGTCAATCCGCCCGGCAGGACGCGATAGCCATCGGCCGTCGCCACTGCGTACACGCGCATACCGATGGCGCGGGGCTGCAGCTGACGGTCCTCGCCGTGCCAGACCGGCGCGTGGGACAACTGCGCCAGTTCCTGCGCGACGTAGGCATAAGGCCGGGCCTGCATGCGCGCGGCCAGGGCCTTGCGCTGTTCGTCGCTGAGGTCACGGCCGAATACCGGGGCGAAACTCTGGGACGGAAACGCGGGTTTGATGAGCAGCTCAGGCATCTTCTCCAGGGCTTGGGCCAGCACCGGGGGCTCGCCGCACCACCACGTGGCGATCGACGGCAGCAGCAGCTCTTCGCCAAACAGGTGTTCGTTGATCTTTGGCAGAAACCCGAGCAGCCCGGGCGATTCCAGCACGCCGCTGCCAAGGGCATTGGCGACCAACACCCGGCCCTGACGCACGGCTTGCAGCAGGCCCGGCACGCCCAGCGCCGAATCCGTGCGCAGCTCCAGCGGATCGCAGAAGTCGTCGTCCAGACGGCGCATGATCGCGTGTACACGACGCAGGCCGCTGAGGGTTTTCAGGTACACCGTGGCGTCGCGTACGGTCAGGTCGCTGCCTTCCACCAGTGGATAGCCCAGCTGACCGGCCAGATAAAGATGCTCGAAATAGCTCTCGTTGAAACGCCCGGGCGTCAGCAACACCACCAACGGGGCTTCGTGGCTGGTCGGTGCCTGACGCGCGAGAGTTTCCTGCAGCGACCGAAAGAAATTCGAGAGGTGCTGGACCTGCAGATCCCGGTACAGCTCGGGGAATGCCCGCGACACGATCAGACGGCTTTCCAGCGCATAACCGGCACCCGACGGCGCCTGAGTCCGGTCGGCGGTCACCCACCAGCGGCCATCGGGCGTGCGCGCCAGGTCAACCGCGTACACATGCAGAAAAGTGCCTTCAGGCGGTTTTACGCCTTGGCATGGCCAGAGAAAATTGTTGTGGCCGAACACCAGTTCCGATGGCAGCAGACCTTCGGCGATCAGTTCCTGCGGGCCGTAGAGATCGGCCAGCACGGCATTGAGCAGACGCGCGCGCTGGGCGATGCCGGCCGCCAATGGCTGCCATTCTTCCATTGGAATCACATGGGGCAGCATGTCCAGTTCCCAGGGCCGATCGGCACCCTTGGGGTCGGCGTAGACGTTGTAGGTGACGCCGTTTTCCTGAATCTGCCGGGCGAGCAGCGCCTGACGCTGGATCAGCTGCGCAGGTGTGCTGCGCTGGAGATGCTCGTACAAACGCTGCCAATGGGGCCGAACGGCGCCGCTGGCATCCAGCATCTCGTGGTAGGTACCCGGGGTGAGCGGATAGTGGTCAAGCAGGTCAGGCATGGAAGGCTCGGCAGACAACAAAGGGACTCGAATCAACTGCGCTCAGAGTAGCGCAGACAACATGACACGCAGGCGCCGCTTTCCACGTTTTATACGTGCGGCGCGGCGACCTGATCTCACGTCAGGTCGCCGGCGCGGCTACCGATGCAGGCGTAAATCCAGGGTCATCGGCAGTTCATCGTTGAGGGTCAGTGCAGGAACCTGCAGTTTGCCGGGGCTGTGGCCGACCCGGAAGAACCGCGCCAGACGTCGGCTTTCCGCCTCATTGGCGTTCACCGGCAGGGTTTCGTAATTGCGCCCGCCAGGGTGGGCGACATGGTACTCGCAGCCCCCAGCGAGCGCTGCATCCAGGTGTCGAGGATGTCGAAGACCAGCGGCGCATGGACCGGGATCGTCGGCTGCAAGGCATTGGTCGGCTGCCAGGCGCGGAAACGTACCCCTGCGACGAATTCCCCTACGCGCCCGGTCGGTCGCAGGGGTACCGGCACGCCGTTGCAGGTGAGCATGTAACGCTGCGGCGGCAGGCCGGTGACCTTCAGCTGCAAGCGCTCAAGGGATGAGTCCACATAACGAACCGCGCCACCCGCTGCACCCTCCTCGCCCAGCACGTGCCACGGCTCCAAGGCCTGGCGCAGCTCCAGCTCGATACCGCTGACGGTGTAATCGCCGACCTTCGGAAAGCGAAACTCCAGATGCGCCGCGAACCACTCCGCGCGCACGGGACAACCCGCGTCGTTGAGTTCGGCGATGACATCGGCGAAATCCTGCTGGATGAAATGCGGCAGCATGAAGCGGTCGTGCAGCTCGGTGCCCCAGCGCGCCAGTTTCGCCGGTGCATAAGGCTCGCGCCAGAAACGCGCGACCAGTGCCCGCAGCAACAGCTGTTGCGCCAGGCTCATGCGCGCGTGGGGCGGCATCTCGAAGGCACGCAGCTCAAGCAGGCCCAAGCGGCCGGTGGCTCCGTCGGGCGAATACAGTTTGTCGATGCAGAATTCCGCGCGGTGGGTGTTGCCGGTCACGTCGATCAGGAGGTTGCGCAGCAGCCGGTCCACCAGCCACGGCGCGCATTCTTCGCCCGGCTTGGGCATTTGTGAAAAGGCGATTTCCAGCTCGTACAACGAGTCGTTACGCGCTTCGTCGACCCGCGGCGCCTGCGAGGTCGGCCCGATGAACAATCCGGAGAACAGGTAGGACAGCGACGGGTGGTTATGCCAGTAGCTCAACAGGCTGCGCAGCAGATCCGGCCGGCGCAGGAAGGGCGAATCGCCCGGCGTCGCGCCACCGAGGACAAAATGGTTGCCGCCGCCGGTGCCGGTGTAGCGCCCGTCGATCATGAATTTCTCGGTGGTCAGTCGGGTCAGGCGCGCTTGCTCGTAGAGAAACTCGGTGCGTTCCACCAGCTCATCCCAGGTGGACGAGGGCTGTACGTTCACTTCGATCACGCCCGGATCCGGGGTGATGCGGAAGTTCGCCAGACGCGGATCGCTCGGCGGTTCGTACCCTTCCAGCAACACCGGGCAGCGCATGTCTTCAGCCGTCGCTTCGATGGCGGCGACCAGTTCCAGATAGGCCTCAAGGGATTGCAGCGGCGGCATGAACAGATACAACCGTCCGCCCCGCGCCTCGGCGCTCAATGCGGTGCGGGTCAGCCAATCGGCGGACTCGTCGATCTCGGGTTCGCGGTCGACGCTGGGGTCGCCCTGCTCTGCCAGGCTGTCCAGTCGCGACTGAACCTCGTCGCGGTCGGGCAACTCGGCAAATGCCTGGTTGTGGTCGCTCGGGTGTATGTAGGGGTACTCGGCCGCCTTGACCCACGGCTGCGAGGCCAGCGGCAAGCGATAGCCTAGGGCAGAATCTCCGGGCACCAGGCGGCAATGCTCGTCACGCAGGTACCAGCGACCACTCTGCCATTGATCGTCGGCAGCGGTTCGCGCCAGTGGCAGAACGTGGCCAATGACGGTGTCCAGCCCTTGGGAAAACACGTTGCGCAGGCGCGCACGTTCGAGGGGGTCCTCAAGGCGCGAAGCGTCGGCGCTGACGTTTTTGGGTAGCGCGCCCTCACGCCACAGGTAATAAAAACGGTCTTCGTAGGCCGGGAAAACGTAACGCGCCGGCAGCTTCAGCCGCTCGGCCACGCTGCGCAGGAAACTGCCCGCCATCTCGCTGTCGGCGCCGTAGTCCCGGGTTTCGTCAGCGACCAGCGCATTGTTGCGCCACACGGGCTGCCCATCTCGGCGCCAGAAGCAGTTCAGTGACCAGCGCGGCAGTTGCTCGCCGGGGTACCACTTGCCCTGACCGAAATGAACGATGCCCTGGGGCGCGTAATGGTCCCGCATGCGCCGATACAACTCGGCGGAGAGCAGACGCTTCTTCGGGCCCAGTGCGGCGGTGTTCCATTCATCACCATCACGGTCGTCGATGGACACAAAGGTCGGCTCGCCACCCATGGTCAGGCGCACGTCGCGTGCCATCAGATCGTTATCGATTTGCCGGCCCAGCGCCTGAATGTCCTGCCACTGCTCTTCGGTATACGGCTTGGTGACGCGCGGCGCCTCCCAGATACGCTCCACCGACATCTCGTGGGTAAACTCGGTGTTGCAGGGCTCGACCATGCCACTGATGGGCGCCGCTGAAGATGGTTCGGGGCTGCAGGCCAGCGGAATGTGCCCCTCACCGGCAAACAAGCCGGACGTCGCGTCAAGGCCCACCCAGCCAGCGCCCGGCAGATACACCTCACACCAGGCGTGCAAGTCAGTGAAATCGACGTCGGTGCCGGAGGGTCCATCCAGCGCTTTGACATCAGCCTTGAGCTGAATCAAATACCCGGACACAAACCGCGCAGCCAGCCCCAGATGACGCAGCAACTGCACGAGCAGCCACGCCGAATCACGGCAGGAACCAGAAGCGTTTTCGAGGGTGTATTCAGGCGTCTGAGTGCCCGGTTCCATGCGGATCAGGTAACCGATATCGTTGGCCAAACGCTGATTAAGGCCGACCAAAAAGTCGATCGCCGGAATCGGCGTGCGGTCGATGCTGTCCAGGTACGCCTGAAACCTTGGGGTCAGCGGCAGCTTTTCCAGATAGGGCTGCAGCTCGTGATGCTCTTCGCGGGCATAGGTGAACGGGATCTTCTCGGCGTAGGGCTCAAGGAAGAAGTCGAAGGGATTGAACACTGCTATTTCGGCGACCAGGTCCACTTCGATGCGCAGCTCGCTGGTCTTTTCCGGGAACACCAACCGCGCCAGATAATTACCCTGCGGGTCCTGCTGCCAGTTAATGAAGTGGTTTTCAGGAAGGACTTTCAGCGAATACGACAATACCCGCGTACGACTGTGAGCCGCCGGGCGCAAGCGGACGATTTGCGGCCCCAGCTCTACCGCGCGTTCGTAGCGGTAATGCGTGACATGGTGCAAGGCAATGTGAATCGACACGGCGTGCCTCCTGCGAGCCTGGACGGTAACGGAGCTGCGCAAGACTTATGCCACCCCGGCAAATCAGGCGCCTCCGGCCTGGAGGTAGCATGTTCAGCCAAGCACAGCACCAAAATCGCGCCCGCTTCAACGAATGGTGCAAGGGTCGCACGGAAATGAGGCGGGTGGGGTTATTTGCACCGTTCCGCCTTCAATCGGCGTAGGCGTGCCTTGTGAATCCCTTGAAGACGCGACCTTTTATGGCGGATTACAAGCAGGCTTTCCCTCATTGCTCGGTGACGATCTGAATTGAGAATTAACAAACCAAGCAGTGGAAATGACACCGCCGATAAGTAGATAATTTTGCTCGGACGATGCCCGATCATTGGCAATACCAGCGAGAGGCAAGCCAAAAAAGAATTGCAACTCCCCAAACCCATATCGGCCGTCCCCTTACTAGAAAAATGTGGCAAATGCACATCAGCGCCGTTGCGGTTATCATCACAGCAAATCCGAACATCAAGCATTTCTCCAATACGGCGCCTTGGCAGAAAGCGTCAAAATACAACACCGACGTCGTGGCGAATGAAAAAATCGCTGTAAATATCCCTGCGATAAAAACAGGGAAGTAACGCCGCATAAAGATTAAAAACTCAACGGACCTCATGGCTGTATGATCTCCTCGTGTACAGCGACGCCTATAGTGCGAATATTGCCTGACAACACACTTCCTCCAATCGCAAGTCTTCCAGCAACGAGATCTTTAATTTGCGTTCTGAGACCATCACCTACCTGACTTGGTGTGTACCGCTTTGGGAGTCTTTTGGAGACGCGCTGCAGCTGAATCATTTTTGCGCTAAGACTTGGATGTTTGAGGTTCAATAGCTCGGTTGTCAATTGATAGCGCTCTTGCCGACTTAGCCCGTTCAACGCTTGTCGCATTGACTTACCCGTCGTTTTCAACAAGGCTTTTTTAGTATTTGAGTTCCTACTATTGAAACGCTGCCTCCAGCTAAACTAATGGCATCGAGCATGCTCATTACCGCCTGATACCACTCACTTGAATCAAGAGCATCGTTGGCGGACGGAGTTGTTGACTCAAAAATCACCCGAGTAACTCCAACCATGCACTGAGCAGAACCCGCTATGGCCGTCGACCATCCCAGCACAGTCAAAACTCCGCTGCTGCCCATCGAAAATGGAACCAACGCGCTTCCACTAATCACGACTATCCAGCTGAGTACGGCACCTACACAAGCCACGCCGGTAACGATGCTCTCCTTGACCATCTCTGATTCACGCGAATTTGACTCCAGCGTCCTTACAAACTCCTGCGCACCCATGTACCGCGGCGCTTCTCGCAAGATCACCCGCTTTACCGCTACGCTGCAAATTGGCTGAAACTCCCTGAGCGTGACAACATTGAAATCGCTGTCGATAAAGACTACGCCAGCCCCCACTATCGCTGGATCAGCATCAATGACACGAAACAGCTTGTTAAGATCAATTGTGTTTTCAACGCGATCTCTCGTCCGGCTTCGCGCGACTGAAAAACCATCCCGTACCGATAGGCCGCTCATGCTTACTCTCCCGTCTTGGCTGAAGCGAGCGAGAATACGTAGTGAACAAACCGACTGCTGTAGGAAACCTCCCTACCTTCTGTGTGACGGGTCTCGATCCGCCTTCACCCCCTTGCGATCAACGCACTAGTAAGAAAAGGTGCCTCCGACAATTCGTCTAAAACTGTTTTTCCGGGAGCATTCATGGCTATAGATATGTTTTTGAAATTGGGAGATATCAAGGGTGAGTCCAGGGATAGCGCTCACAAGGAAGAAATCGACATCCAGACGCTGCAATGGGGCATGTCGCAGACGGGTTCGATGCACCAGGGTGGCGGGGGTGGCGCGGGCAAGGTCAGCATGCAGAACCTGAGTTTGAACAAGGCGCTGGACAAGGCGTCACCTAATCTCATGATGGCCTGCTCAAGCGGAATACATTATCCGGAAGCCACTCTCACTGTACGCAAGGCCGGTGGCAGCGCTCCCGTGGAATACATGGTCATCACGCTCAAGGAAGTAATGGTTGCCTCCTATCAGACCGATGCTGGCAACAGCGATGAAACGCTGAAGGAAACCATCGCGCTAAACTTCGGCAAAGTCGAAGTCAGTTACCAGCCACAAAAATCCGATGGCACCAAAGATGGCGGCCCGGTCAAATTCGGCTGGAATATTCGCGAGAACGTGAAGATGTAAAAGCAAAACGCCAGCTCGAAAGCTGGCGTTTGGTTTATTTCGTGATCACTTACCGTGGAAAAACCGGCTGGCGTGAAGGCTTCTTGCTTTTGCCGGCTTTACCACCCTTGGCGGCATCAGCGCGTTCCTTTGCGGCGTCCCTGTTACGAGCAGCCGCCGCAGCCTTGGCCTCTTCGCGCTTGTCCCAAGGCTTGCTGCCGTCGCTTGCGCGCTGAGGCAAGCCGGTGTGCTGCGTCAGGATCTTGGTGGTCCTGGCAACCTTGTGGCTACCAGCCGGCGTCGAGTTCTTGCGTCGCGCGCTCTGATAGGTGTCGGTTTCCGGCTGGTGCAGCGGGATCAGCTGATGCTTGCCCGGCCCGATCAGATCGGCACGGCCCATACGTTCAAGTGCCTCCCGCAGCATCGGCCAGCCCTTCGGATCGTGATAGCGCAGGAACGCCTTGTGCAGACGGCGTTGCTCTTCGCTCTTGACGATGGTGACCGAATCGCTCTTGTACGTGACCTTGCGCAGCGGGTTCTTGCCAGAGTGGTACATGGCCGTCGCACTGGCCATCGGCGAAGGATAGAACGCCTGCACCTGATCCGCGCGGAAGCCATTGCCCTTGAGCCACAGCGCGAGGTTCATCATGTCCTCGTCGGTCGTGCCCGGGTGAGCCGCGATGAAGTAAGGAATCAGGTACTGCTCTTTGCCCGCTTCCTTGGAGTACTTCTCGAACATGCGCTTGAACTTGTCGTAGCTGCCAATGCCCGGTTTCATCATCTGGTTGAGCGGACCTTCTTCGGTGTGCTCAGGCGCAATCTTCAGGTAACCGCCAACGTGGTGGGTCACCAGCTCCTTGACGTACTCGGGCGATTCCACCGCCAGGTCGTAACGCAGACCGGACGCGATCAGAATCTTCTTCACGCCGGGCAGTTCACGGGCGCTGCGGTACAGCTGAATCAATGCCGAGTGATCCGTGTTCAGGTTCGGGCAGATTCCCGGAAACACGCAGGACGGCTTGCGGCACGCGGATTCGATTTCCGGGCTCTTGCAGGCGATGCGATACATGTTCGCCGTCGGACCGCCAAGGTCGGAGATCACGCCGGTGAAGCCGGGGACCTTGTCACGGATTTCTTCGATCTCGCGGATGATCGAATCATGGGAACGGTTCTGAATGATCCGGCCTTCATGCTCGGTGATGGAGCAGAACGTGCAGCCGCCGAAGCAGCCGCGCATGATGTTCACCGAGAAACGAATCATGTCGTAGGCCGGAATCTTCTCCTTGCCGTACACAGGGTGCGGAATGCGCGCGTATGGCATGCCGAACACGTAGTCCATTTCTTCGGTGGTCATCGGAATGGGCGGCGGATTGAACCAGACGTCCACCTCGCCATGCTTCTGGACCAGCGCGCGGGCGTTGCCCGGGTTGGTTTCCAGGTGCAATACGCGGTTGGCGTGGGCATAGAGCACCGCGTCGCCGCGCACTTTCTCCATCGACGGCAGACGTATGACCGTCTTGTCGCGGGTCATGCGCGGGCTCGCCAGGATCTGCACGACCTTCGCTTCGTTCGGATCCTCGACGTCACCCTTTTCCTGCTCGATGGCACAGGCCTGGGTGTCTTGAGTGTTCACGTACGGGTTGATGATCTTGTCGATCTTGCCTGGACGGTCAATGCGCGTTGAGTCGACTTCGTACCAGCCTTCCGGCGTATCACGACGAATGAATGCCGTGCCGCGCACGTCAGTGATGCTTTCGATGGTTTCGCCATAGGACAGGCGAGTCGCCACTTCGACGATGGCCCGCTCGGCGTTGCCGTACAGCAGGATGTCAGCGCAGGCATCGATCAGGATCGAGTTGCGAACCTTGTCCTGCCAGTAGTCATAGTGAGCGATGCGGCGCAGCGATGCTTCGATGCCACCCAGAACGATGGGCACGTTCTTGTAGGCTTCCTTGCAGCGCTGGCTGTAGACCAGACTCGCACGGTCCGGACGCTTGCCCGCCATGCCGCCTGGGGTGTAGGCGTCATCGGAGCGGATCTTTTTGTCGGCGGTGTAACGGTTGATCATCGAATCCATGTTGCCGGCCGCGACGCCGAAGAACAGGTTCGGCTCGCCGAGCTTCATGAAGTCGTCTTTTGACTTCCAGTCGGGCTGCGCAATGATCCCGACGCGGAAGCCCTGGGACTCCAGCAGCCGGCCGATGATCGCCATGCCAAACGAAGGGTGATCGACGTAGGCATCACCGGTGACAATGATGATGTCGCAGGAATCCCAGCCAAGCTGATCCATTTCTTCCCGGCTCATCGGCAGGAAAGGCGCTGGTCCGAAACATTCGGCCCAGTACTTCGGATAGTCAAATAACGGCTTGGCTGCTTGCATATCGATGACCAGTGTTCGTGTCTGGGGGCGATTTTCGCTTGGAAATTCGCGGGCGCGGAGAATAGCACAAATTTTGATCAAGTCCGACGACAGTAGTCGGATTAATGATCGGCATGACTCTGGACTCTGGTGCCCTTTCGGCATCAAAGTCCCGGTCCAGAGCCCTACTTATTCATCATCATCAAAGTTGTAACTGCCCGGCGCGAGGTTCTCGAAGCGGGTGTACTTGCCGATAAACGCCAGCCGGATAAACCCGATCGGGCCGTTACGCTGCTTGCCGATGATGATTTCGGCAATGCCCTTGTGTTCGGTCTCGGGGTGATACACCTCATCCCGGTACACGAACATGATGACGTCGGCGTCCTGCTCGATCGCTCCAGATTCCCGCAAGTCGGAGTTCACCGGGCGCTTGTTGGGACGCTGTTCGAGGGAGCGGTTGAGCTGGGAAAGCGCAACCACCGGGCAATTGAATTCCTTGGCGAGCGCTTTCAGGGAACGGGAGATTTCGGAAATCTCGTTCGTCCGGTTATCGCCACTGGAGCCAGGAATCTGCATCAATTGCAGATAGTCGATCATGATCAGGCCGATATCGCCGTGCTCGCGGACCAGACGCCGCGTACGCGCACGCATCTCCGACGGACTGATGCCGGCCGTATCGTCGATGAACAGCTTGCGATCATTCAGCAGGTTGACCGCCGATGTGAGGCGCGGCCAGTCATCGTCATCGAGCTGACCCGAACGCACCTTGGTCTGGTCGATACGGCCCAGCGACGACAGCATACGCATGATCAGCGATTCGCCTGGCATCTCCAGTGAGTAGACCAAAACCACCTTGTCGCTGCGCAGCACCGCGTTTTCCACGAGGTTCATCGCGAAGGTGGTCTTACCCATCGACGGACGGCCTGCAACGATGATCAGGTCAGACTGCTGCAGACCGCTGGTTTTTTCATCAAGATCAGCGTAGCCCGTGGAAAGACCGGTGATGCCGTCGCCGATGTTGAACAGCGTATCGATGCGGTCAATCGCACGGGTCAGCAGGTCGTTGACGCTAACCGGCCCGCCTGTCTTGGGCCGCGCCTCGGCGATCTGGAAGATCTGCCGTTCGGCCTCGTCGAGAATTTCTTCGGCGGTACGCCCTTCCGGGTTGAACGCACTGTCAGCGATCTCGGTGCTGATGCCGATCAACTGGCGCAGCGTCGCGCGCTGACGAACGATCTGGGCATAGGCCTTGATGTTCGCGACGGACGGAATGTTCTTCGCCAGTTCCGACAGGTAACCCAGGCCACCGACTTGCGAGGTCTGGCCTTCCTTGTCGAGCTGCTCTGCCAGGGTCACGACGTCGATCGGCTGGTTCTGATCCGCCAGCTTGGCAATGGCGCGGAATATCAGACGGTGGTCATGACGATAGAAATCGCCATCCGACACCTGATCAAGCACGCGCTCCCAGGCGTTGTTGTCCAGCATCAGACCACCGAGCACGGCCTGTTCGGCCTCGATGGAATGCGGCGGCACCTTCAGGGCAGCGGTTTGCAGGTCATATTGCTCGGGAGCGGAGATGTCGTTCATGGCCACACGGAAATCAGGGGGTTGAATCAGGATACTCAGAAATGACAAAGGGCACGACCTGCGAACAGGAACGTGCCCAATGCTAACCGACCGAGGAGCGAGTCATCAGCCAGTCAGACTTCTGCACCGAAGCGCAGAAACCATACTGCTTAAGCAGCTACAACAACAACGCGTACGGTAGCTTCAACGTCGCTGTGCAGGTGCACGGCTACGTCGTATTCGCCAACGTTACGGATGGTGCCGTTCGGCAGACGAACTTCGGACTTGGCCACTTCAACGCCAGAGGCGGTCAGTGCGTCAGCGATGTCGTGAGTACCGATCGAACCGAACAGCTTGCCTTCGTCACCAGCGGTGGCAGTGATGGTCACTTCCAGCTCAGCCAGTTGAGCAGCACGAGTTTCAGCAGAAGCTTTCTTCTCGGCGGCAGCTTTTTCCAGCTCTGCACGACGCTCTTCAAACGCGGCCACGTTGGCAGCGGTTGCAGCGGTTGCTTTGCCGAAAGGCAGCAGGAAGTTACGACCGTAGCCAGCCTTAACGTTTACTTTATCGCCCAGGTTGCCCAGGTTGGCGACTTTTTCCAGCAGGATGAGTTCCATTTGGTAAAACCTCTTAACTTTAACCTTCACCGTTCGCAGAACCGTTATCGGCGTCTTTCGACGCCAGACGGCCGCGAAAATCAATCAGGCTGTCGACAATGGCAAACACCACCAGCAACGGATAGATCAGCTGCATGAACAGCAATAGCGTGACGTACAACCCTACCAGCCAGAACCGTGTCAGGCGCTTTGCAGCCACCAGACCGTGAATCAGGGCCAGCCCCGCGAACATGAGCGGCACGCTGCACAACGGTGTCAGCATCGCCAGTTGAGGACCGAAGTTCGGCCCCACCAACATGCACACCAGCAGCACCAGCATCGGTGCCCGCGGGAGTTTCAGGCTGCGAAATTCGCGTCCGAAACCGCCCGGGTTATACAACAACGCCTGCCAGTACCGCCCAAGGAGCAGGCATACCACGCTGACGATCTGCAACAACGCTGCAATCAGGCCATTGAGGACGGGAGTAATCAGTGCCCCCAGACGCGCTCGCTCTTCTACCGACATCTGCTGGTAGACATCACCAAAGACGTGGGGCAGGAGCTTTTGCAGCTCCCCCGCCATGGCTTCGATGGGCTCGCGAAACACTGCGCCCAGAACCACTGCATACAACAATCCAACCGCCACGCTGACCAGCAGCACGCGGACCCAGGACTCGCTGGCACGCAACACGGCGGCCAACCCCAGGAACCCAGCAACACCATCAGGGTGCGGGGTTCACCGAAATACCACCAGACCAAAGCCGGCAGCAGAGCCCAGGCAAGGACGCCTAAGGCGTCACTCATCCCGCGTCGCAGGAGCACAAGGCAACCTGCGGCAGCACTCAACCAGAACAACAGCGGCAATGCCGCACATCCAACCACTACGAGAGTGGCCTGCATGCGGCCGCGCATGATGAATTCAGCCATGGCGCGCATGCGATCTATCCCTTACTGCGTTTGTCGACTACCTGGTCTCAGCGGCCGTGGCTGTCGGTGTAGGCCAACAGGGCCAGGAAGCGGGCGCGCTTGATAGCGGTAGCCAGCTGACGCTGATAACGAGCTTTGGTACCAGTAATGCGGCTAGGAACGATCTTGCCGGTTTCAGATACGTAGGCTTTCAGGGTGTTGAGATCTTTGTAATCGATCTCCTTCACATTTTCAGCTGTGAAGCGGCAGAATTTACGACGACGGAAGAAACGTGCCATGTAATGGGCTCCTCAAAAGGTCCGTGGATTACTCGTCAGCGTTATCGCTGTTGTCGCTGTCATCACCATCGGCGCCATCGGCGTCGGAGTGCTCAGGACGGTCGCGACGCTCACGGCGCTCACTGCGGTTTTCTTCAGCCTTGAGCATTTCGGACTGGCCAGTAACAGCTTCGTCGCGACGGATGACAAGGTTACGGATCACGGCATCGTTGTAACGGAAGTTGTCTTCCAGCTCGGCCAGAGCCTTGCCAGTGCACTCAACGTTCAGCATCACGTAGTGAGCCTTGTGAACATTGTTGATTGCATAGGCCAGTTGACGACGGCCCCAATCTTCCAGACGGTGGATCTTGCCGCCGTCTTCTTCGATCAGCTTGGTGTAACGCTCTACCATGCCGCCGACTTGCTCGCTCTGGTCCGGGTGAACCAGAAAGATGATTTCGTAATGACGCATGAATGCTCCTTACGGGTTGTAGCCTGCCGCCAAAGCGGTCAGACAAGGAGTGAATAACACTGGTTTATCTTGCACAGGGACAGGCACATGAGCGCCTGCCATGACAGCAAGGGGCGCAATTGTAGAGAAGGGGTCGGAGGGGCGCAAGGAGATTGGTGAATATTTGAACAATGGCTACAAGCTACAAGCTACAAGCTACAAGCTACAAGCTACAAGCCGGAGCGTGATTGGCTCGAGCTTGCAGCTTGCAGCTTGCCACTGACAGCTACTTCTTGGCAGCGGCGCGTTGGCGCAGGGCTTCGAACAGGCAGACGCCTGTCGCGACCGAGACGTTGAGGCTGCTGACGCTGCCAGCCATTGGCAGGCGCACCAGGTAGTCGCAATGCTCGCGGGTCAGGCGGCGCATGCCTTTGCCTTCGGCACCCATGATCAGGATGGTCGGGCCGGTCAGGTCCTGCTGGTACAACTCCTGCTCGGCCTCACCTGCGGTACCGACAACCCACAAGCCGCGCTGTTGGAGTTTTTCCAGCGTGCGCGCCAGGTTGGTCACGGCGACGAGAGGAATGACCTCCGCTGCACCGCATGCCACTTTCCGAACGGTCGGCGTCAATGTCGCAGACTTGTCCTTGGGCACGATCACCGCCAGAGCACCGGCTGCATCGGCCGTCCGTAGACATGCGCCAAGGTTATGGGGGTCGGTGACGCCATCCAGAACCAGGATCAGTGGCGGACCCTCAGTGCGATCGAGCAACTCGTCGAGCATCGCCTCGCCCCAGACCTGGCTCGGGCTGACATCCGCTACGACGCCCTGGTGAACACCTTCTACCCAGGCATCCATTTCGCGGCGCTCGGCTTGCCCCACCGACACGCGGTTTTGCGCAGCGAGCTCGACGAGCACTTGAACCCGTGGGTCGCTGCGCCCTTCAGCCAGCCAGACCTGCTTGACCCGCTTGGGGTGATGACGCAACAGCGCCTCCACAGCATGAACGCCGTAGATTTTTTCCAGCTGACTCATGACTTGGCCTTAGGTTTGCGCACGCTGCCACCGCCTGAAGCAGAGGCCGAGCCCGACTTGGACGATCCCTTGCGATGTTTGCTGGTTTTACCGGAAGCGCCAGCAGGATCACTCGTCGACTTTCCCGACGATGCCTTGCTACCACCCTTGGCTTCAGTCAGCAGCGCTTTCTTCATTTCACGACTTTTGCGCACTTCTGCGTTCTTGGCAGCCGCATCACTAGGCCGATAAGCCTCGGCAACAGGCTCTTTCGCAGTGCGGCGACCGGACTTGGAAGCAGACGACGATTCCTTGGAATCCTTGCCCTTCTCTGCCGCGGCAGGCTCGGACGTCCGACGCTTACGGCCGATCGGCGCGCTGGTGGTTTTCTCGGACATTTCGAAGTCGATCTTGCGCTCATCAAGATCAACACGCATGACGCGTACTTCAACGGTGTCGCCCAAGCGGAAGCTACGGCCTGTGCGCTCGCCGGCCAGGCGATGATGGACCGGATCGAAGTGGTAGTAGTCACCCGGCAATGCGGTGACGTGCACCAGGCCTTCGACGTAGATATCGGTCAACTCGACGAACAGACCAAAGCCGGTGACAGCCGTGATCACGCCCGGGAACGACTCGCCAACGCGGTCCTTCATGAACTCGCATTTCAGCCAGTTCGTGACGTCGCGGGTTGCCTCATCGGCACGGCGCTCGCTCATCGAGCACTGTTCGCCCAGTTGCTCGAGCATCGCTTCGTCGTATGGGTAAATGCGGGCCTTCGGAATTGCTGCAGCGCCAGCACGGCGAACGTGCGGCGTTTCCTGCTTGGAGCGGATCACACTGCGGATCGCGCGGTGAGTCAGCAAATCCGGGTAGCGACGAATCGGCGAGGTGAAGTGGGTGTAGGCTTCGTAATTCAGGCCGAAGTGGCCGTGGTTATCCGAGCTGTACACCGCCTGGCTCAACGAACGCAGCATGACGGTCTGGATCAGGTGGTAATCCGGACGGTCCTTGATGGTTTCGAGCAGCGCTTGATAGTCCTTCGGCGTCGGGCCGTCTTTGCCCTTGTGCAGGGAAAGACCCAGCTCGCCAAGGAAGGCACGCAGCTTTTCCAGGCGCTCAGGCGGCGGACCGTCGTGCACGCGATACAGCGCAGGGATCTCGTGCTTCTTGAGAAACGCAGCAGTCGCCACGTTCGCAGCGAGCATGCATTCTTCAATCAGCTTGTGCGCATCGTTTCGAGTGGTCGGACGGATCTCGGCGATTTTGCGCTCGGTGCCGAAAATGATCCGGGTTTCCTGGGTTTCAAAATCGATGGCACCGCGAACATGCCGGGCGCCCAACAGCACTTTGTACAGCGCATAAAGCTGCTTCAGGTGCGGCACGACGTCGCCATACTGCTCGCGCAGCTGCTTGGCTTCGGCGGCTTTTGGATGCTCCAGCATCGAGCTGACCTTGTTGTAGGTCAGGCGTGCATGGGAGTGGATCACGGCTTCGTAGAAAACGTAGTCGGTCATCTCGCCGGTTTTGGAGATAGTCATCTCGCACACCATTGCCAGACGATCAACCAGCGGATTCAGCGAGCACAGCCCGTTGGACAGCTGCTCAGGAAGCATCGGGATCACGCGCTCCGGGAAATACACCGAGTTGCCGCGCACCTGAGACTCAGCGTCGAGCGCCGAGCCAAGCTTCACATAGCTCGATACGTCGGCGATCGCCACGTAGAGCTTCCAGCCGCCGGAGAACAGGCGCAGCTTGCCGGGCTTGGCTTCGCAGAAAACGGCGTCGTCGAAGTCGCGGGCGTCTTCACCGTCGATGGTGACGAATGGAAGGTGACGCAGATCGACGCGGTTTTCCTTGTCCTTCTCCTCCACTTCCGGCTTCAGCTTCGCGGCTTCTTTGAGCACCGCCTCTGGCCAGACGTGAGGGATGTCGTAGGTACGCAGCGCGACATCGATCTCCATGCCGGGCGCCATGTAATTGCCCACCACCTCAACCACGTCGCCCTGCGGCTGGAAACGCGGAGTCGGCCAGTGGGTGATTTTCACCTCGACGAACTGACCGACCTTCGCGCCGTTGTTACGGCCAGGGGTGATCAGCACTTCTTGCTGGATTTTTGGATTGTCCGGCTGAACGAAACCGATGCCGCTTTCTTCGAAATAGCGACCCACTACGGTTTCGTGCGCGCGGGAAATGACTTCGACAATCACGCCTTCGCGTCGACCGCGACGGTCCAGACCCGAGACGCGCGCCAGTGCGCGGTCACCGTCGAACACCAGACGCATCTGCGCAGGGCTCATGAACAGGTCGTCGGAGCCATCATCCGGGACCAGGAAACCAAAGCCGTCACGGTGACCGCTGATGCGACCCAGGATGAGGTCCAGCTTGTCGACCGGTGCGTACGTGCCACGGCGGGTGTAAATCAATTGGGCATCGCGCTCCATGGCACGGAGCCGACGCCGCAAGGCCTCGATCTGATCTTCAGTCGTCAGGCCAAACTCTTCCACCAACTGCTCCCGGGCAGCAGGCGAACCGCGCTCGGAGAGGTGCGCCAGAATCAGCTCACGGCTAGGGATGGGGTTTTCGTATTTTTCCGCTTCACGAGCGGCCTCGGGATCGAGGGACTGCCAATCGGCCATTAGAATGAATTCACCTTATCTGTATGTAATTAGTTTGGCATATACCAGATTGAAACGCGAAGACAGCGTTTGCTGGGGCTTTTCGCTATTTCAAATTATTTTCGCACGGGGGCTTTACAGCTCTCAATCTCCTCCGTAAGATGCGCCCCACAACGACGGCACTGCCAAGTTGTAGTTGAAATCAAACGAAATATCGAATGAAATCAACGAACTGCCCAGATGGTGAAATTGGTAGACACGCCAGCTTCAGGTGCTGGTGACCGCAAGGTCGTGGAAGTTCGAGTCTTCTTCTGGGCACCAATTCAACGAAACCGAGCTTAGGCTCGGTTTTGTGCATTTTGCGGTTTGAAAAGTCAAGCGTTGTAAAAATATCCGTTAGCGTAGACCACATCTCGTGCTCTGCCCCTCGCTGCAAATGCATCCCCCGCCGTGCCTCCAACAAATTCAAAAATTCAGTTGCACTCCCGCGAAAAATCTAATTAAATCAGCGCCATGCCCAGATGGTGAAATTGGTAGACACGCCAGCTTCAGGTGCTGGTGACCGCAAGGTCGTGGAAGTTCGAGTCTTCTTCTGGGCACCAAACAAACAAAACCGAGCCAAGTGCTCGGTTTTTTGTTTTCCGGGGGCTGCAATAACCCCCATCCGTGAAGGTGACTAGGCGCGGAACTGCCCGAGGCTGGCCTTGAGCTGCGCGGCCAGCCTGTCCAGCGTCTTGCCGCTGGCGGTCGTCTCGACCACGGCCTGGGCAGCCTTCTCGGCTTGAGCGTGAATGACTTCTACACGCCCCCGCACCGCTTGCGCGCCCTGAGCCTGATGTTCTGCGGCCCGAGTGGCCAGACCAATCGCCGCATGAACCTGCTCGACAGACACCTGCACAGACTGCTGCAATCGCGCGCTGTCTTTCAGCACCGCAAGCCCTTCTTTGGCCTGACGCCCGGCGAGACCAATCGTCGCCACGGCCTCTCGCGCCCCGGACTGCAGCTTGGCGATGTGTTCCTGGATATCCCCCGTTGAGCTTTGCGTCTTGCTCGCCAACGCGCGCACCTCATCGGCGACAACGGCGAAACCTCGACCGGTCTCGCCGGCGCGCGCTGCTTCAATGGCAGCGTTGAGGGCAAGCAGGTTGGTTTGCTCGGCGATGCCATGGATCACTTCCAGCACCACTTCGATCTGCTGGCTTTGCTGCGCCAGCCGCTCGATGACCTGGGCACCCGTCTCCACCTGCCCGGCCAGCGCCTCGATCAAACTGCCCACCTGATTGGAGGTGCGGGTGTTTTCATCCGTTGCCTGGCGAATGTCCACGACCTGCCGCAATGCTGCCTGCATCGCCTGGCTCTCGGCCTGGGCCTCGTCTGCCATCTGTGCCAGCGCTTGAAGGCTGGCAGCCACCTCATCGCGCTGCAATTCGGCCGCAGCGCCGGCGCCCGCGTTGCGCTTGCTCATGGCGCCAATCTCGACGCCCGTCTGCTGCGCCACATCCCCCGCCTCTCGAACGATCGGCTGCAACTTGTCGACGAAGCGGTTTACGGCCGCAGCCATGTCGCCTATCTCATCGTTGCTGTTGAGTTTGACGCGCTTGGTCAAATCGCCTTCGCCTGCCGCCAGATCGTCCAGCGCACGGTTGAGCAACTGCAAGCGCAGTACAACGCGGCGCCCCAGCACGATGGCCAAGGCCACCAGCACGCCGAGCCCCACCAGAGACAGCCCGACACCGATTCTCCAGCGCAGCGTGGTCGCGGCCTCCTGGACAGCGGAGCTGGTATTGGTTGCCATCGCAGTAGCCGACGATTGCGCCGTTTGCAGACGCGAGCGCAACGCGGCAGAGCTCTCGGCCGCCGCGCCGCCCAGGCTTTCCGAAACCAACTGATCACCGCTGCCGATCAACGCAATAAAGCGCTTGTCCAGCGCTGCCAGATTCTCTTCCACAGAGGTGGTCGACACACCCATGCGGACTTTGCCGATCTCGACGCCATTGGGGCTGATCGATGCTTCTACGTAATACACAGATGGGTCTTTCTGCGCCGCGTTCAGGACCTTGTCCATGGCGCGCTCACCTTCGCCTTTCGCCAGCAGAGCTTTGATGGATTCGTTCTCGCGATTCAGATAACGCGTCAAGTGCTCGCCCTGAGCGTCGTCGTAGACCACGAACAGCACATTCGGATTGCGTTGCGCACGGCGCGCGAACTCCGACAGCGTCGGCGTATCGCCATCCCACATCGCCCGTGGCGCGACCGCAGCCAGCAGCTCGGCCATGTCCGTCGCTGAATCCTGAAGGTCCTTCTCCAGCGTCGCACGCAGTTGCTTCTGTTCATCTTTCAGACGCGTCGACAGGCCGGCGCTCAGGCGCTGACGTGTATTTTGCGAAAGACTGTCCAGACTAGACGTTACGTCGCGGCTCGCCTGCTCCAGCTCGCCGGTCAAGTGTTGCGAATCTACACTCAGCCGCGCTGCCAGCTCAGCCTCAAGCGCCGTGACGGTGCTCCGTGTGAGGGCGACGGCAACCAGCACTTGCACCAGAAGCGCGATACCAAGAGCAATGAATACGGGTCGCAGCAAGCGACTGCGTAGAAGAGAAGTAACAGCCGACACAGGAATTCCCCCACAACACACGCCATTAAAATGATGGCATCGTTTTATACGTGGAATCACAGCAAGGGTCGTGCCGCAGTGCCCGACAGTTTTCAGGGGCAAAACAAAGGGCCGCCGAGGCGACCCTTTGTTTGTGTTTCAACGACTTATCAATCGAACGGATGACGCAGAACGATCGTCTCGTTGCGGTCAGGCCCCGTCGAAATAATGTCGATCGGTGCGCCGACCAGTTCTTCAAGGCGCTTGATGTAAGCGCGAGCGTTGGCAGGCAGCTCTTCCAGGGTCTTGGCACCCAGGGTCGACTCGGACCAGCCCGGCACTTCTTCGTACACCGGCTCCAGGCCGATGTAGCTGTCGGCGTCGGTCGGGGCGTCGATCACTGCACCGTTCTCGTTCTTGTAGCCCACGCAGATGTTGATGGTCTCGAGACCGTCAAGCACGTCCAGCTTGGTCAGGCAGATGCCCGAGATGCTGTTGACGTCGATGGCGCGACGCAGGATAACGGCGTCGAACCAGCCACAGCGGCGCGCACGCCCGGTAGTTGCACCGAACTCGTGACCGCGCTTGGCCAGGAACGCGCCGACGTCGTCGAACAGCTCAGTCGGGAACGGACCCGAACCCACGCGAGTGGTGTAGGCCTTGGTGATGCCAAGGATGTAATCCAGGTACATCGGGCCCATGCCCGAACCAGTGGCGATGCCGCCCGCAGTGGTGTTCGAACTGGTGACGTACGGGTAGGTACCATGGTCGATGTCCAGCAGCGAACCCTGGGCACCTTCGAACATGATGTCTTTGCCGGCGCGACGCATTTCGTGCAGCGTGGCGGTCACGTCGAGCATCATCGGCTTGAGCAGCTCGGCGTATTCCATGCACTCATCGAGTGTCTTCTGGAAGTCGATCGCTGGCTCTTTGTAGTAATTGACCAGGACGAAGTTGTGGTAATCCAGCAGTTCGCCCAGCTTGGCGGCGAAGCGCTCGCGGTGGAACAGATCACCAATGCGCAGGCCACGACGCGCAACCTTGTCTTCGTAAGCCGGGCCGATGCCGCGACCGGTCGTGCCGATCTTGTGCTCGCCACGGGCTTTTTCGCGGGCCTGATCAAGGGCCACGTGATAGGACAGGATCAGTGGGCAGGACGGGCTGATGCGCAGACGCTCGCGCACCGGAATGCCCTTCTCTTCCAGCTTGGTGATTTCGCGCATCAGTGCATCAGGCGCGACGACCACACCGTTGCCGATCAGGCACTGCACGCCTTCGCGCAGGACGCCGGACGGAATCAGGTGCAGGACGGTTTTTTCGCCGTCGATCACCAGTGTGTGGCCAGCGTTGTGGCCACCTTGATAGCGCACTACCGCGGTTGCATGTTCGGTCAGCAGATCAACGATCTTGCCTTTGCCCTCATCACCCCATTGGGTGCCCAGGACTACGACATTCTTACCCATAACACTTGTCCTCATTCGCGCAAACTTGGTGCCGGCAGCGGCCGGCGGGGAAACTCAAGAGGCCAGCGGCATTACCTGCCAACGCTCGCCCTGCTGAATCAATTGCCGATCGCAGTCAGCGTCTTGCGCCGCTGAAACCGGTTGGCCTGGCAAGGCCTGAACCACACGCTGACCCTCTGCGCGCAGCTGACAGACCTTTTGCCACAGCGCTGCATCAGTGCTGTCCGGCATCCAGATACCGCCAGACGGTAGCTCGATCTGCGCCTGGCCGCGTGTCACCAGGGTTTTCAAATCGGTGGAAAACCCTGTCGCCGGGCGCGCGCGACCGAAGTCGGCACCAATGTCATCGTACCGACCGCCCTGGGCAATCGACTGACCAACACCCGGAACGAAAACCGCAAACACCACACCCGTGTGGTAGTGGTAGCCGCGCAGCTCACCAAGGTCAAAGTACAACGGTAGCTCAGGAAACCGGGCCGACAGACGTTCGGCGATTTCCAGCAGATCGTCCAGCGCTTCGATGACCGGCGCCGGCGCATTCGCCAGACGGTCGCGGGCCTGTGCCAGCACGGTACGGTCGCCACACAGATCCACCAGCGCGCGCAGCATGCTGGCCAGATCGGCCGGCAGACCTTCGGTCAAGGCTATGACCTCGTCGATGGCTTTGCGCTGCAGTGCATCAAACAGCTGTTGCTCGACTTCACCGGACAACCCGGCAGCGCGGGCAAGACCGCGGTAAATCCCGACGTGGCCAAGGTCCATATGGACGTCCGGCACATCAGCCAGTTGCAGCATTGCCAGCATGAGGCTGATGACTTCAACGTCGCTGCTTGGGCTTGCGTCGCCGTACAGCTCGGCGCCCAGCTGGATCGGGCTGCGCGAGGACGAAAGCGCACGCGGCTGGGCATGCAGCACGCTGCCAGCGTAGCAGAGACGACTTGGGCCTTCGCGACGCAGGGTGTGGGCGTCGATGCGGGCGACCTGCGGCGTGATGTCCGCGCGGAAACCCATCTGCCGCCCCGATTGCGGGTCGACCACTTTAAAGGTGCGCAGATCCAGATCCTGGCCCGCACCGGTGAGCAGTGATTCGAGGTATTCGATGTGCGGGGTCACGACAAACTCGTAGCCCCATCTCTGAAACAGATCCAGCACCTGACGACGCGCGACTTCAATGCGCGCAGCTTCCGGCGGCAGTACTTCTTCGATGCCATCCGGCAGCAGCCAGCGGTCAACCGTTGCCATTACGCCTTTCCCCTATGATCCGGGCGGCCGGCCCTTGGGCAAGCCTTGAGTGAAGCAGACAGCATTCTGCGGACGCAGTGCAAGGGAATGCCCCCTGCCCGATGCGCCGCACTATCGTGAACACCGTCCTCGAAAAAACTGCCGCGCACGGAACACGCCACGGCCAATCAATCGTGCAGACGCAAAAAAGCCGGGAATTTCCCGGCTGCCGCATCATACACACGTTTTGTCGCGCGATCACCCCGACGGGCTGTTTTGCCGCCCGGCGGAGTGGTCAGGTGCCGATGCGATTACGGCTTGGATTTTTGCAGGTAGCGGAAGAACTCGCTGCCTGGGTCCAGCACCATCACGTCGCTTTTGTTTGCGAAGCTTTCACGGTAGGCGCGCAGGCTACGGTAGAACGCGTAGAACTCCTGATCCTGACCGTAGGCCTTGGAGTAGATCGCAGACGCTTGAGCATCCCCATCACCGCGCGCCTCTTCAGACTCGCGATATGCTTCAGCCAACAGAACGCGACGCTGACGATCGGCGTCGGCACGGATGCCCTCCGCCAACTCGTTACCCTTGGCGCGGTGCTCACGGGCTTCACGCTCACGTTCGGTGCTCATGCGCTCGAACACGCTGCGGTTCACTTCCTTCGGCAGGTCGATGGCCTTGACCCGAACATCGACAACTTCGATGCCCAGCTCTTTGCCAGCCATGGTGTTCAGCGACGCAGTGATGTCAGCCATCAACGCGTCACGCTCACCCGAAACCACCTCGTGCAGCGTGCGCTTACCGAACTGGTCACGCAGACCGGACTCGAGACGACGGGAGAGACGCTCATCGGCGATTTGCTTCAGGCCTGATGTCGCGGTGTAGAAACGCTCAGCGTCCTTCACGCGCCACTTGGCATAGGCATCAACCATCACGGCTTTCTTTTCCAGCGTCAGGAAACGCTGAGTCGGCGCATCCAGGGTCATCAACCGACCATCGAACTTGCGCACCTGATTCACGTAGGGAATCTTCACATGCAGGCCCGGCGAAACATCCGCTTGAACCACGCGACCGAATTGCAGCAGCACCGCGCGCTCGGTCTGAGCGACGATGTAAAAGCTGTTCCATGCGACCACGGCCAACACGACGCAGACAATCAGGGCAACCAGAGATTTATTGCTCATCAACGAGTCTCCCTAGTGCGCGTGTCGCGTTGTTGTTGCATGTCCGCTGCCCGCGAGCCCGGATCTGCCGGTGCAGCGGCAGCGCCGCCAGTGGCAGACGAGCTGGAACCGTTACGGCTGCTATCAATCATTTTGTCCAACGGCAGGTAAAGAAGGTTGTTCTGACCTTTCTCGCCAGTCACGAGCACCTTGCTGGTGTTGCTGAAGACTTCCTGCATGGTGTCCAGGTACAGACGCTCACGCGTGACTTCCGGTGCCTTGCGGTACTCGGCAACCAGCTTGGTAAAGCGATCCGCTTCACCCTTGGCCCGAGAGACCACTTCGTCACGATAACCGTTGGCGTCTTCGACGATACGCTGAGCCTGACCGCGTGCTTCCGGGATCACACCGTTGGCGTATGTTTCAGCCTGGTTGCGTGAGCGCTGCTCGTCTTCACGGGCGCGGATCACGTCATCGAACGCTTCCTGAACTTCGCGCGGCGCCGCAGCGCTCTGCACGTTAACCTGAGTCACGGTGATACCGGTGCGATAGGTATCGAGGAAGCGCTGCAACCGCTCCTTGATTTCGCTGGCCATCAACTCACGACCTTCAGTCAGCACCTGATCCATGGCAGTCGAACCGACCACATGGCGCAAGGCACTTTCAGTTGCGTGCTGGAGGCTGACTTCAGGCTGATCAACGTTCAGCACGAAATCCTGCAGATTGGTGATCTTGTACTGCACGGTCAGTGGTACTTCGACGATGTTCTCGTCTTCGGTGAGCATCTGGCCCTGCTTGCTGTACGCACGTTCACGGGTCACGTTTTCGAGGTACTTGCGATCGAACGGCGGGAAGTAGATGTTCAGACCCGGCCCGACAGTTTCGTAGTACTTGCCGAAGCGCAGCACAACGGCCTGCTCCTGCTCGTCGACCACATAAATTGCGTTGTACAGCCAGATGGCGAGCAGCACGACCAGACCGACGCCTAGCAGGCCGAGGCCACCGCCCTTGCTCGATCCACCGCCGCTGCCGCCACCATCGCCACTGCGTTTTTACCACCACCGAACAACCCATTCAGGCTTTCCTGCAGCTTACGGAAGGCCTCGTCGAGATCCGGTGGCCCCTTGCGGTCGCCGCCCTTGCGCTTACCACCCCAAGGATCCTGATTATTCGAGTTGCCACCCGGCTCATTCCAAGCCATAGCGCTCTCCATCTGATAAAGCAAAGACGCGCCCACGGCGCGCCGACCAATGCTACAGAATGCCCGTCGAAGCGGTACAACCGCTTTGTCAGGCTTTTATTGCAAAGTGTGTTGCTCGATGAATTCCAGCGGCTGCAGTCCTTCGCGACTCACCAGGCGATTGAATTCAACTCGGGGTAACCGTACAGCCAGAAGACTCTGGCCTTCTTCGTCATGCTCTTCGCTCTGCACCGCACCCAGATTGAAAAACTGGGCACGCAACCGGGCGAACTCCTGCGTGAGGCGCAGCGTCCCCACAAAGAGGTCATTGCCCAACACTTCGGCGATGGCTTGCTTGAGCAAATCCAAACCGCGACCGTCAC
Organism: Pseudomonas sp. 15A4; assembly: GCF_016925575.1. Lineage (NCBI taxonomy): Bacteria > Pseudomonadati > Pseudomonadota > Gammaproteobacteria > Pseudomonadales > Pseudomonadaceae > Pseudomonas > Pseudomonas sp. 15A4. Next base: position 361,174 of record NZ_CP068986.1, read on the forward strand.
GGGCAGAGACCCAGACCCGTTGCGGCTTGCCATCGGCATCGCGTTGAATCTGCGGCTCAACCCCTTCGAGCAGATCGAGTTTGTTATACACCTCGAGCATCGGCAAGTCCTGGGCCCCAATCTCGCCCAGCACCACCATGACCTGCTCGATCTGCTCGAGGCGATCGGGCTCATGAGCGTCGATCACATGCAAGAGCAGATCGGAGTTGCTCGACTCTTCGAGCGTAGCCCGAAAGGCCTCGACCAGCTTGTGCGGCAAATGGCGGATGAAACCCACCGTGTCAGCCAGCACAATCGGCCCAAGGTCTTTGAGTTCAAGGCGGCGCAGGGTCGGGTCGAGGGTCGCGAAGAGCTGATCAGCCGCATAGACGTCGGAGTCGGTCACCGCATTGAACAGCGTTGACTTGCCGGCGTTGGTGTAGCCAACGATCGAAACCGTAGGGATGTCGGCGCGGGAGCGGCCACGACGGGCCTGGTCACGCTGACTGCGGACTTTTTCAAGCCGGCCCTTGATCTGACGCAAGCGTACCCGCAACAGGCGTCGGTCCGTTTCGAGCTGGGTTTCACCCGGACCGCGCAGACCTATACCGCCGCCCTGACGCTCAAGGTGAGTCCAGCCACGTACCAGCCGCGTACTCATGTGCTCAAGCTGGGCCAATTCGACCTGCAGCTTGCCTTCATGGGTGCGTGCCCGTTGGGCGAAGATGTCGAGAATCAGGCCCGTACGGTCAAGCACGCGACACTCGAAAACACGTTCGAGGTTACGTTCCTGACTGGGTGTAAGGACATGATTGAAGATGACGATATCTGACTTTTCGGTTTTGACCAGGTCGCGTAATTCCTCGACCTTGCCGCTGCCTACCAGATACTTGGCCGTTGGCCGATGCCTTGGCACGTTGACGAACGAGACAATGTCGGCGCCAGCCGACAGCGCCAGCTCCCTGAACTCCTGCGGATCTTCGCGCGCCTCAGGGTCCTGACCATCCAAGTGAACGAGGATCGCCCGCTCACCACCACTGTGGCGCTCAAAGAACAAAGCAGACTCCTATCAGGCGTTACCTGGCTCGGCGTCAGCCTGCTCGGATTCGGTAGCGCTAGGCAGACGAATCGGGCGGACGGGAACGACAGTCGAGATGGCGTGTTTGTAGACCATTTGGCTGACAGTGTTCTTCAGCAAAATAACGAACTGGTCAAAGGATTCGATAGTGCCTTGCAGCTTGATACCGTTTACCAGGTAGATCGAAACCCCAACCTTTTCTTTACGCAAAGTGTTCAGGTAAGGGTCTTGTAGCGAATGCCCTTTTGACATGTGCCGCACTCCTTTAAGGATCAATAGAATAAATTCGAAAACATTGGCTTGGGCCGCTACCCCCCGAAGGCTATCCCCCAAGGATAGACGGCTATTGCAAGGACTCAGCTCAATATGGAGACCGACCCCAGGTATTTCAAGGCGCGTGGCAGATTGTCGCAAGCCAGGCTGTCCAACCAGTGCAAATCCTGCCAGCTGCGCAACCAGGTGAACTGCCTCTTGGCCAGCTGGCGCGTGGCAATGATGCCGCGCTCCTGCATTTCATCCCGAGTCAGCCTGCCGTCCAGATGATCCCAGACCTGGCGATACCCTACAGCTCTTATAGACGGTAAATTCGAGTGCAGATCACCCCTCGAACGTAGCGCTACGACTTCTTCAACGAATCCTTCATCAAGCATTTGCCTGAAACGCACAGCAATTCGGTCGTGGAGCACCTTGCGATCCGTCGGTGCGATCGCGAGATTTGCGACAGTATAGGGCAATTGATGACGCCCCGAAGCGCTCGCTTGAGCACTTTGCGCACTTTGTTGTTCACGGTGCGCGGTCATGCTCATTCCGCTCACCCGAAAGACTTCCAGCGCGCGAACCAGCCGCTGAGGATCGTTGGGGTGAATTCTCGCTGCCGACACCGGATCGATGCTCGCGAGCTCATCATGCAGTGCCTGCCAACCCTGACTGGCCGCTTGTGCTTCAATTTGCGCCCGAACCTCAGCATCCGCCGCGGGCATGTCGGCCAGGCCTTCCAGTAGAGCCTTGAAATACAACATCGTGCCGCCCACCAGCAGGGGAATTTTTCCCCGGGCGGTAATTTCCGCCATGGCATGCAGGGCATCGGTTCGAAAATCGGCCGCAGAGTAGTTCTGGCTCGGGTCGAGGATATCGATGAGACGGTGCGGGTACGCGTCCAGCAGCGCCTTTGATGGCTTGGCGGTGCCGATGTCCATGCCCCGATAAACCAGCGCGGAATCCACACTGATCAGCTCACACGGCAGCACTTTGGTCAGCTCGATGGCGAGATCGGTTTTCCCGGCGGCGGTGGGCCCCATCAGAAAGATGGCCGGAGGAAGCGCACTCATCAGCGACCGCGCAGGAACAGTTTGTCCAGATCATCCAGACCCAGCTGGGTCCAGGTGGGACGTCCGTGGTTGCATTGACCGCTGCGTTCAGTGTTTTCCATGTCACGCAGCAGGCCGTTCATTTCCGGAATGGCGAGCCGGCGATTGGCGCGAATCGCGCCATGGCACGCCATGGTACCGAGCAGTTCATTCATGTGCGCCTGGACGCGATCGCTGGTGCCGTACTCCATCAGATCGCCCAGCACATCGTGCACCAGTCGATTCGCCTCAGCCTGCTTGAGCAGTGCAGGTATCTGCCGTATCGCGAGCGTCTCTGGCCCCAGGCGCTGTAATTCGAAGCCCAGTTGCTGGAACGTCGTCATATGCTCTTCGGCGCAGTCGGCCTCACGCTGGCTGACCGCGATGGACTCCGGCACCAGCAGCGGCTGACCGCTCAGGCCTTCGCTGGCCATGGCGATCTTCAAACGTTCGTACATGATCCGCTCATGGGCGGCGTGCATGTCCACCAGCACCAGGCCGTGGGCGTTTTCCGCGAGGATATAAATGCCCTTGAGCTGAGCGAGGGCATAACCCAGCGGCGGCACATCGCCTTGGGAGTCGGGCAACGCGACGCTGCCTGCGCCCGCCGGAGACTGCGCGCCGGGCAGCGGGGCAAAGAATTCGGTGTAAGCGGCACGCGCCTCTTCAGCCGGAAGCACCGACGACGGCCGCGGCGTGTATTGATATTGGTAACCCGCACCACTGCCAGAGCCGGGCGCAGATCCTGCGGGCGGACTCCAGGTCTGACCTTGCGGCGTTTCCAGCACGTTGTTGGCCAGACGCATTTCGCCCTGGGGCCCGAACTCGCCGGCATCCGGGCCAGTTGGGCGCACCAGCGCGGTGACCGATGTGGTGCCAGCGAGCTGATCTTCAGGTCGCACATCACCGAGGGCCCGATGCAGGGTACCGTAGAGAAAATCGTGCACCATGCGTCCGTCGCGGAACCGAACTTCGTGCTTGGTCGGATGGACGTTAACGTCGACGACCGCCGGATCGACTTCAAAAAACAGCACGAAGGTCGGATGTCGGCCGTTGAACAGCACGTCGCGGTAAGCCTGACGCACCGCGTGGGCAACCAGCTTGTCGCGCACCGCACGGCCGTTGACGAAGAAATACTGCAAATCGGCCTGGCTGCGCGAGAACGTCGGCAGTCCCACCCACCCCCACAACCTCAACCCGTTGCGCTCGACCTCGATCGGCAGCGCCTGCTCTAGAAAACCGGGCCCGCAAATGGCCGACACCCTTCTCGCGCGCGAAACGTCGTCGCGAGCTTCGTGCAGGCTCAGGACGGTCTTGCCGTTGTGGCGCAAATGAAAGGCCACGTCGAAACGCGCCAGCGCCATGCGCTTGATCACTTCCTGGAGATGATCGAACTCGGTTTTCTCGGCTTTGAGAAACTTGCGTCGCGCCGGGGTGTTGAAAAACAGGTCGCGGACTTCCACGGAGGTGCCGACCGGGTGCGCAGCGGGCTGAACCCGAGAAGCCATGTCGCGGCCTTCGGTCTCGACCTGCCACGCCTGATCAGCGTCGCGTGTGCGCGATGTCAGGGTCAAACGGGCCACCGAGCTAATCGACGCCAGCGCCTCGCCCCGAAAGCCAAGGCTCATGACGCGCTCAAGGTCTTCCAGATCGCGGATCTTGCTGGTGGCATGTCGGGCCAGCGCCAGGGGCAGGTCATCCGAAGAAATGCCGCCGCCGTCGTCGCGAACACGTAGCAGCTTGATGCCGGCCTGTTCAACGTCGACATCGATGCGACGCGCGCCGGAATCAAGGCTGTTCTCGAGCAGCTCCTTGATCACCGACGCAGGCCGTTCGACGACCTCGCCCGCTGCAATCTGGTTGGCAAGCCGCGGGCTCAACAGCTGGATACGCGCGGCTTCTGCCGCAGGTATATCGGAGATTACGCTGACATCCAGTTCCTGATCACCGAGCAACAGGTCGGTCACGGCTCACCTGCCAGTTCTGCGCTGGGGATTCTCAATTGCTGGCCGACTTTCAATTCGTCAGAGCTTAGATGATTGGCTGTACGCAGCATTGGCATGGTCATGTCGTAGCGCGCCGCGATCATGCTGAGCGATTCGCCGGGCCGGACCGTGTGCTCGCGGGCGCCCATGGCCAGCTTGCCGTTGTCCCGTAACCAGGCGATGTAGGTGCCTTGGGGCGGATTCTGCTGGAAGAACTGCTTCACGCCCGCGGTGATGGAGCGCGCCAATGCCTGCTGGTGACTTGCGCCTTCCAGCTTGTTCGCTTCGGCCGCGTTGGAGATAAAACCGGTCTCAACCAGAATCGAAGGAATATCCGGCGACTTCAGCACCATAAAGCCCGCCTGCTCGACGCGAGACTTGTGCAGCGAGGTCACGCGGCCGATGTTGGTCAGCACCTTCTGACCGACGTTCAGGCTTGAGGTCAGCGACGCAGTCATCGACAGATCAAGCAGCACGCCAGCGAGCATGCGGTCCTTGTCATCGAGGCTCACGGCCCCGGCGCCACCGATCAAGTCGGAACGGTTTTCACTGTCCGCCAGCCAGCGTGCTGTCTCCGAGGTTGCGCCGCGCTCGGACAAGGCAAACACAGAAGCCCCGAAGGCCGCCGATGAAGGCGCGGCGTCGGCGTGAATGGAGACGAATAGATCAGCGCCCTTGGCGCGCGCGATTTCCGTGCGCTTACGCAGTGGGATGAAGTAATCGCCGGTACGGGTCAATTCAGCGCGATAGCCCTTCTCGCCGTTGATCTGGCGCTGCAGCTCCTTGGCAATCGCGAGCACGACGTTCTTTTCTTTCTCACCACGGCCGCCGGACGCGCCCGGGTCTTCACCGCCGTGACCGGCATCAATAACGACGACGATGTCGCGCTTGCCGTTTGGCACAGGGGTGAGTTTGATCTCAGGCTTGGACGGGCTGATCGGCACCACCGCCGGCGTCGCAGGCGCGGCGGTGGCCGGGGTATCAGCAACAGACGGCGGCGGATTGGCATCGGCGGCATTGTCGTACAGGTCGACCACCAGACGGTTGCCGTATTGCTGGTTCGGCGCGAGGGTGAAGCTCTTGGGCGTCACCGCCTTTTTCAGGTCGATGACCACGCGCAGGTCGTCAGGCGTGCGTTGCGCCGAGCGCATGCTGGTGATCGGCGTGTTGGCCGTCGGCACATTCAATGCGCCGCCCAGGGTAGCGCCGTTGATGTCGATGACCAGACGATCAGGGGACTGCAGCGTGAAGACACTGTGCTGAACGGGGCCAGACAGGTCGAAAACCAGTCGAGTGTTATCCGGAGCACGCCATAAGCGGACACTTCGTACCTGTGAAGCGGCCAACGCGTCGACAGCCAGTGTCGCCAGCAGCAGTCCAATCACAGTAACCAGCGCGCGCATGCGCATACCAAACCCCATATCTATTGAATGTCTATTTAAACGAAGGCGCCAAAGCTGCACACCACATCTCGCCACGCGAGCTTTTTGGGCTCAGCGTCAACGCTCGACCTTCATCGAGCGGCCTTATGGTAATGATCAGGTCAGGCTTTGGCAAAAGGCCTGCACCCAGATTGGGCCATTCGATGAGACAAAGGGCATCGCCTTCGAAATAGTCCCGGATGCCGAGGAATTCTAGCTCTTCTGGGTCAACAAGTCGGTAGAGATCAAAGTGATACGCGCGGTTTCTCCCAATTTCGTAAGGTTCTACCAGCGTGAACGTCGGACTTTTTACCGCACCAGTATACCCAAGGCCGCGAATGATCCCTCGGGACAGCGTGGTCTTACCTGCCCCCAAGTCGCCCTCCAGAAAAATAATCCCATTGCTTTCAGTTACTTGGGCTATACGTGCGCCGAAGTGGGTCATGGCCTCTTCACCCATGAGCTTCAGGGTTAGCTCAGACACGGTTGGTGCTCCTCCAGAAGCTGACGAATAACAGGAATCAGATCAGCGGCAGCGAGCCCTCGCCCGCTGGCGCCGCATTGCTCACCGGCGAGGGCGTGCAGCCAGACGCCCAGACAGGCAGCGTCGTAGGCGCTCATCTTTTGCGCCATCAACGCGCCGATGACACCCGACAGCACATCGCCCAGCCCGCCGGTGGCCATCGCCGGATGGCCGTGATCGGCCAGTGCGAGGTCACCGGCAGGGTTGGCGATAAGACTGCCGCTGCCTTTTAGAACGCATACAGCGTTAAATTTTTTAGCCAGCGCCCGCGCCGCAGCCGGACGATCGGCTTGAATATGTTTGGTATCGGTGCCCAGCAGCCGCGCGGCTTCGCCAGGATGCGGGGTGATTACGCTGCCCTCGGGCAGTTGCACCGTGCCGGTCGCCAGCTCATTCAATGCGTCGGCGTCCCAGACCTGCGGCAATGTCGCGTTGGCAGCCGCCGACAACAGGCTTTTCCCCCAACTGTGCTGACCGAGGCCCGGACCGACCACCAGCACCGACGCGGGCTCGATCAAGGCTCGCAACTGGTTGGCCGAGCTGATACCGGCGCTCATGACTTCGGGGAATCGCGTCAGCGCGGCGCTGACATGTTCCGGCCGCGTTGCCAGCGTGACCATGCCCGCGCCGGTGCGCAGCGTGCTTTCGGTGGCGAGCAATGCAGCGCCGCCGAAGCCCCGATCGCCGCCCACCACCAGCACGCGGCCGAACATGCCCTTGTGCGCGGTGCGTGAGCGAGGCGCCAGGGTGGGCAGATTGAAAGTATCCAGCCGTCTGACGCTCACTGGCGTCTGCCGGATGATCTCGGCGTCCGCCTGCAAGTCATCGAACACCAGCTCACCCACCAGCTCGGGCGCATCGCCGGTGAACAGCCCGACCTTGAGGCCGATGAAGGTGACGGTGAGATCGGCGTGAACTGCGCAACCGAGGGTTCGTCCGGTATCCGCGCAGAGTCCCGAAGGGAGATCGACGGCCACGACCGGCAATCCACTGTCGTTGATGGCGTCAATGGCTGCTGCATAAGGCGCGCGCACGTCGCCCGTCAGTCCGGTGCCCAACAATGCATCGACGACAATGCCGGCCAGCGCCTGCTGTTGCCATGGCTGGATATCGACGTTGGCAGCAACCGCCTCTTCATAGGCGGAACGGGCATCGCCGGCCAGCGCGTCGCTGTCACCCACGGCCAGCACGTTAACCTGCCAGCCGGCACGCCGGGCCAGCGCAGCGACGAGATAGCCGTCGCCGGCGTTGTTGCCGCGACCGGCCATCACCGTTAGTTGTCTACTCTCGGGCCAGCGACGACGTATTGCCCGCCATGCCGCATGGGCGGCACGTTGCATCAGCTCGAAGCCGGGCGTGCCGGCGGCAATCAGGCGCGCGTCGAGGTCGCGCACTTGGGCAGCGCTGTACAGTGCGTCGGGAAATGAGGGTTTGCTGTGCAACATGCGTCTTTGGGCTCCGATGTCTGGCAGAATTATACGCACCTGCGCCCCGGTGTCCTCTTTGCATGTCCGCGATAACTGTAGATCCATCCACAGCCTCAGTGCCTTTAACGGAAGCCGGGCTGACAGACCTTGCCCAATCGATCAAGGCATGGGGGCGCGAGCTCGGCTTTCAGCAAGTCGGGATCTCGGGACTGGACCTGGCCGAGCACGAGCAGCACCTGGAGCGCTGGCTCGACGCCGGGTATCACGGCGAGATGGACTATATGGCAGCGCATGGCAGCAAACGTTCGCACCCGGACGAGCTGGTGCCAGGAACGCTGCGTGTGGTGTCGTTGCGCATGGACTATCTGCCCGGCGACACGCAGATGGCTCAGTTACTGGGACAGCCCGAGAAAGCCTACGTGTCCCGTTACGCGTTGGGCCGTGATTACCACAAGCTGATTCGCAAGCGCGTGCAGCAACTGGCGGAGCGCATTCAGCAGGCGATCGGGCCCTTCGGGTTTCGCGCGTTCGTCGACAGCGCGCCGGTGCTGGAAAAGGCCATCGCCGAACAGGCCGGGCTGGGCTGGATCGGCAAGAACACCCTGGTGCTCAATCGCAAGGCCGGCAGTTATTTCTTCCTCAGTGAGCTGTTCGTCGACCTGCCGCTGCCGGTAGACGCGCCACACACCACCGAGCACTGCGGGCGCTGCACGGCGTGCCTGGACGTATGCCCGACCAATGCGTTCGTCGGGCCCTACGTGCTGGATGCGCGCAAATGTATTTCCTACCTGACCATCGAGCTGAAGACGTCGATCCCCGAAGACTTGCGCCCGCTGATCGGCAATCGGGTGTTCGGCTGTGATGACTGTCAGATCGTCTGTCCGTGGAATCGCTTCGCCCGTCCGACCGATCAAACAGACTTCAAACCCCGCCACGGCCTTGATAACGCGGAACTGACCACGTTGTTTTTGTGGGATGAAACGACATTTCTCAGTAACACCGAAGGCTCACCGTTGCGGCGTGCCGGGTATGAGCGCTGGTTGAGAAATCTGGCCGTGGGGCTGGGCAACGCACCGTCTACCATTGCGGTGATCGAAGCGCTGAAGGCACGGCTGGAGCACCCGTCAGAGATGGTGCGTGAACATGTGGAATGGGCGTTGCGGCAACATGAAGCCAGGTCCGCAGCGCGCTTGCCGTCATAGCGCGCCGGCTCAATGCCCGTCCTTGTAAATAAACTTGGGCATTTCCCAGCGAAACCGAATCGCCAGCAACCGCAGCAACAATCCACCAAACAGCGTGATCAGCGTGCCCTGCTCCACCGGCAAGCCGGCGTACTGACACAGCAAAAAACACCATGCGGCGGCAAACGACACGCTGGCATACAGCTCGCGGCGGAAGATGAGGGGGATGTCGTTGCAGAAAATGTCCCGCAATATCCCGCCAAACACGCCGGTGATCACCCCGCTCACGGCGGCGACGGTCATGCTCAAGCCCATATCCAGCGCGGTCATGCAGCCGATCAGGGTGAACGCCACCAACCCCAAGGCGTCGAGCACCAGAAACAGTGAGCGCAGATGACGCATCAGCGGAGCGATGAAAATCGTCACCAGCGCTGCGACACTGGTGAGGATCAGATACTCCGGGTGCTTGACCCAGGTCAGCGGGTAATGCCCCAGCAGCACGTCGCGAACCGACCCGCCGCCCAACGCCGTGATGCACGCGATCAGCACCACGCCGAACCAGTCCATGCCGCGACGGCCTGCGGACAGCGCGCCGGTCATGGCTTCGGCCGTAATAGCGATCAGGTAGAGCATCAACAACATGGCGGCAGTCCCTGCGAGAAAGGGGCGCAGTCTAACCACTCAGTCGGGGCACCAAAAGAGAGCGTTAACTTTGCGCCCTCTCCAGGCGACCGCGATTGGCCGCCGTCGCCCTGTCATCAAGACTTGATGAAGTGCTCGCGGTAGAAACGCAGTTCGGCAATCGACTCACGGATATCGTCCAGCGCCAGGTGCGTGCTGCCCTTCTTGAACTTGAGATCCGGCGACCAGCGTGCGGCCAGTTCCTTGAGGGTTGAGACGTCGAGGTTGCGATAGTGAAAGTAGTTTTCCAGCGTCGGCATGCGCTTGTACAGGAAGCGACGGTCCTGACAGATGCTGTTGCCGCAGATGGGCGAACTGCGCTCGGGCACCCACTGCTTGATGAACTCAAGCGTCATGGCCTCAGCTTCGTCGTTGGAGATTTTGCTTTCGCGCACGCGCTGAGTCAGGCCGGAGCCACCGTGCTGACGGGTGTTCCACTCGTCCATGCCGTTCAGCAGCTCGTCGCTCTGGTGAACCGCGATGACCGGGCCTTCGGCCAGGGTGTTGAGCTCGCTGTCGGTGATGATGGTTGCCATCTCGATGATGACGTCGTTATCAGGGTCCAGACCGGTCATTTCCAGGTCGATCCAGATCAGATTCTGTTTGTTCTGCATATGTCGGCTCCTCAGCGTTGGCGCGCAGTTTAGCCCACCCGGGCGTGCTAGACTCGCCCGCGCTTTATCAAATCAGCACCTTTATGCGTCTTCAAACGGAACACTGAACACCCATGGCCAAACGCCAACTCAATCGCCGCCAGAACTGGCGCATCGAAAAGATTCAGGGCGAACGCGCAGCGCGTGCCGCCAAACGTGAATCAACCGCTCTCGAAACGCTGGAAGGCGGCGATCTCGGTCCCGAGCAAACGGGTCTGGTCATCGCGCATTTTGGCGTGCAGGTAGAAGTCGAAGCGCAGGACGGCGAGCTGCAGGGTCAGGTTTTCCGCTGCCACCTGCGCGCCAACCTGCCGGCGCTGGTCACCGGCGACCGCGTCGTCTGGCGCGCCGGCAATCAGGGCATCGGCGTCATCGTTGCGCAGTTGCCCCGCGATACCGAGCTGAGCCGCCCGGACAGCCGAGGCCAGCTCAAGCCGGTCGCCGCCAACGTTGACCTGATCGTCATCGTTTTCGCACCGATGCCCGAACCCCACGCCAACCTGATTGATCGTTATCTGGTTGCCGCTGAGCACGCGGGTATTCGGCCGTTGCTGCTGCTGAACAAGTTTGACCTTATCGACGATCAAAACGCGCCTGCGCTGAATGCGCTGCTGGCCGTTTATCGCACGCTGGGTTATCCGGTGCTGGAAGTGTCGGCCCACCACGGCGACGGCATGCAGCAATTGCAGGACCAGCTGGATGGCCACATCAGTGTGTTCGTCGGTCAGTCCGGCGTCGGTAAATCCTCGCTGGTCAACAGCCTGCTGCCGGAAGTCGGCACGCGCGTCGGGCCGCTGTCGGAGTATTCGGGCCAAGGCACGCACACCACGACCACCGCGCGTCTGTTCCATTTCCGCGCGGCGGCGACCTGATCGACTCACCGGGTATACGTGAATTCGGCCTGGGCCACGTCAGCCGTGCCGACGTCGAAGCGGGCTTTATCGAGTTCAACGACCTGCTCGGCCGATGCCGCTTCCGCGACTGCAAACATGACCGCGAACCCGGTTGTGCCTTGTTGCAGGGCCTTGCAGACGGCCGCGTGCAACAGCAGCGCATGAACAGCTATCGCTCGATCATCGCGAGCTTGCCGGAAAGCAGTTACTGATTCAGCGGTAGTGGCCAATCCGATTTAGGTCTTCCCGGCTGACTGCAGTCCCAGCGCTTGAACTGCGCAAACAAAAACGCCGCGATCATCGCGGCGTTTTCGTGCCTGCAACCCAGTATCAGTTCTTGGTTTCGTCGATCTTCAGCTGGCCCTGATCGAAGATGTTCAGCTTCTGCCGAATCTCGTGGGGCTGGGCGTAAGCCTGTGGATCAACGGCAGGTGTGGAGGTCGATGCCCCCGGCGGGTTGGCCGGTCCGGCATCGCCAGGCACAGGTGCTGGCGAAGCGGCTCCCGGTGCATCCGGCGTTTGCGGTGCCTCACCTGAATTCTGCGCACCCTCGATACGCTGCTGCGCTTTCTTGGTCATCACCACAATGTCGATGCGACGATTGATCGGATTTTGCGGGTGCTCCTTGTCATACAGTGCCGAAGACGCATAACCCACTACGCGCGCCACCTGCTGATCCGGATACCCTCCTGCGAGCAACGCCCGGCGAGCGGCGTTCGCTCGACCCGACGACAGCTCCCAGTTGCCGAAGCCGTTGTTGCCGACAAAAGGCGTCGCGTCGGTGTGACCACTAACGCTGACTTTGTTCGGCACCGCTTTGATGGTGTCGGCCATGGCCAGCAAGATGTCTTCAAAATACGGTTTGAGCTTCGCACTGCCGATGTCGAACATCGGGCGGTTTTCGGCGTCCGTGATCTGAATACGCAAGCCGTCCTGAGTGATCTCTAACAGAATCTGGTCCTTGAACTTCGCCAGTTGCGGATTCTCGTTGATCTTGGTCTGCAACTCTTGCAACAGCATCTCCAGACGGTCCTGCTCGACCTGCTCGGCGGCGGCGTCCTGTTGATCAGCGTCGACCGGCACGCGATCCGGCGCAGGCGTGGATTTCACCTCCGGGTTCAGCGTCTGGTCAGGGGACATTTCCGGCGACCCCCCAGATCAATCACATAGGGCGAGCCGCTGTCGGAAAACCCTACAGGGTCTTTGAAGTAACCGGCGATGGCGATCAATTGCTCGGGCGTGGCCGACGACATCAGCCACAGCACCAGGAAGAACGCCATCATCGCCGTCGCGAAGTCGGCAAATGCGATTTTCCAGGCGCCGCCGTGATGCCCTCCGCCGTAGCGCTTTACACGCTTGATGATGATCGGCTGATTATTTTCCATGGATCAACGACCGCGAACAGCTTGTTCCAGCTCGCTGAAGCTGGGGCGATGGGCCGGATAGAGAACCTTGCGACCGAACTCCACGGCCAGCGAAGGCGGAACGCCAGACGCCGACGCTACGAGCGACGCCTTGATCGATTCATAGACGTTCATTTCTTCCTTGGCATCGTGGGCCAGGGAAGTGGCCAGCGGGCCAAAGAAACCGTACGCCGCAAGAATACCGAAGAACGTACCCACCAGCGCCGCACCGACGTGCATGCCGATCGCGGCTTTGTCGCCGGAACCCAGGGAGGCCATGGTCACGACGATACCCAATACTGCAGCAACGATACCGAAGCCTGGCATGGCATCGGCGACACCGGTTACTGCGTGGGAAGGATGCTCGAGCTCTTCTTTCATGCTCAGCAATTCCATGTCGAACAAGCCTTCCAGCTCGTGGGGCGCCATGTTGCCGGAGGACATGATGCGCAGGTAATCGCAGATGAAGGCGATCATGCGGGTATCTTTGAGCACGCCAGGGTATTTAGCGAAGATCGGGCTGTTCTCGGGCTCTTCGATGTCGCCTTCAATGGCCATCATGCCTTCGCGACGACTTTTGTTGAGGATCTCGTAGACCAGCCCCAGCACTTCTAGGTAGTAGCCGTGGGTGAACCGGGTGCTGAACATCTTCAAAGACTTCTTGATGACCAGCATGGTCATATAGCCCGGGTTGGCTTGCAGGAATGCACCCAGCGCCGCACCGCCGATGATCATGACCTCGAAAGGCTGGATCAACGCAGCGATCTGACCGTGGGACAGTACGTATCCGCCGAGAACGCTCGCGAAAACGACGATGATGCCGATAATTTTTGCCATAGGTAGAAAATACTTACTGAGTCGGGTTCATGGTCATTGTGCGAGAAGCGCTTGAAACTCTTGTCCTGCTTATCGGCATGAATGCGCCAGACTATAGTCAGATCACAGGAAAATGCTGATCGATGCATAGCCCAGGACGTTGCGTCCATGAGGGCCAGCATGATGCCAGTACCCTACATTGATCAAAACCTCCCAGCCGTACGGGTGTTGTGAATGCAATCAGATAAAGCTTCTTCGCTCCCTGTTCCGCGCACCCTCGATACCTGGATAAAGCAGCTCGACGGCATCGCCTTGCCGGTGCCCGCCGTGGCGTATAAACGCGTGCAGGCGGCCTTGACCGATAGCCGCCGCTCGCTGCGCGATATCGCCGACCTCATGCAGGACAGCCCGGCGCTGGTGCTCAATGTATTGCGCGAAGCCAACTTGAACAGCCCCGCCACCGCTCAGCCTGCGGAGAGTCTGGAAGTCGCCATCAACCGATTGGGGCTCGCGCGCACTGAAGCGCTGCTGGCGCGGCTACCCTGCGTCGATGCACGGGATATTCCGGTGGCGTTGCGTCAAATACAGCTGATCAGTCAACACGCCATGCAACAGGCTTACGGCCTGTTCGCCAATCAACTGGCCCGGCTGTGGCAGGACATCCATCTCGGCAGCCTGCTGTTTCTGTCGCCGCTCTGGCCGATGGCGCTGGCGCACCCCACATTGCTGGAAGCGTGGGAACTACGGGTTATCCACAAGGGCGAGTGCGCGAAGACTGTGGAAAACACGCTGTTTGGCGTGCGGCTGGTGGATTTGTGTCTGGGGCTGGCACAGCATTGGCGCCTGCCGATCTGGGTGACCCAGGGTTACGAACTGCTGACCTCACAGCAACGCAATCTGGTAAGCGTGCTGCGCATCGCCCACAGCAACGACGACCCGCTCAAGCAGCAACAGCAACTCGACGCCGACCTCCCGCTGCGGCGCTGGCTCAACCAGCCCGCCAATACAATTTTGCTGGCCAACGGTGTCGCGCTGTCGGCGCACCAGGCGTGGGACACGCCGCATAGTCTGCGCTGGCAGCTATTGACCAGCCTGTACCTGCAGCAGCCACTCGACGAGCTTCAGCAGCAGGTTCATCAGAACGCGGCGGCCAGCGCTCGTCAGCATTCCGGCCCGGATATCTGGCACCCGGCGCAGGCGTTGCTCTGGCCGTGGAATAGCCGTCGGGTTCATAAAGGCCTGCTGCCCGCCCCGCCGCCATCGCCCGATGCCTTGCAGCTGTGGCGCAAGCACTGCGCCGATCTGCTGAAAGAACCCGGCATTTTTATCAACGCGATGCACCTGACCACCTGCGCCCGGGATGCGCTGGTGGCAGCAGGCATGCAGCGGGTGGTGCTGTTGATGACCGATCGCAAGACCGACAGCCTGCGCGTGCATCAGATCGCGGGTGTAGACAAGTCGGCCGCCGCGCTGCTGGTCCCCTACAAGGACAGCACTGTGTTGCAACGCCTGTTAGCCCAGCCCACGCAGTTGCGTCTGACGCCGGCCAACAACGCCCAGTTTTCTGCGTTGCTCCCGGCGCAACTGCGCAATTTGTTCAGCGGCGAAAACCTGTTGATCCGCTCGCTCGCCAGCAATGGCCGCGTGGTGATGATGGTGATGGCCGATCAGGGCGGCGGACCGTTTTCCGAAGTTTCCGTCCAGGCTTTCGGCAAAACCGGCCAGTGCATCGAGAAAGCACTCACCACCTTTAGCCATCGCAATGGCTGACGGCTGAGCTACAATTCGCAACCTTTTCGCGATCCGGAGACGCTAGATGTCTGCCTTTTCAAGCTTGCCGCTGGTCATCGAGCCCGCAGACCTGCAAGCACGCCTCAGCGCGCCAGAGCTTATCCTGGTCGACCTGACCAGCCCGGCCCGCTATGAGGCCGGCCACATTCCCGGCGCGCGATTCGTCGATCCGAAACGTACGCAACTGGGCCTGCCGCCTGCGCCGGGGCTGCTGCCCTCGCACACGCAGCTCCAAGCGCTGTTCGGCGAACTGGGGCACAATCCCGACGCTGTGTACGTGGTCTACGACGACGAAGGCGGTGGCTGGGCCGGCCGGTTCATCTGGCTGCTGGACGTCATCGGACACAAAAAGTATCACTATATCGACGGCGGCCTGCTCGCCTGGCAAGCCGAGGGCCTGCCACTGTCGACAGAGGTGCCAAAAGCCGTCGGCGGTCCGGTTTCGCTGACCTTGCACGACGAGCCCACCGCCACTCGCGAATACCTGCAAAGCCGCCTGGGCGCCGCTGACCTGGCGATCTGGGACGCGCGAGCGCCGACGGAGTACTCAGGCGAAAAAGTCGTCGCTGCGAAGGGAGGCCACATTCCCGGTGCCGTGAACTTCGAATGGACCGCCGGCATGGATCAGGCGCGCAACCTGCGCATCCGCAAGGACATGCCGCAGATCCTCGAAAACCTGGGCATTACCCCGGAGAAAGAAATCATTACCCACTGCCAGACCCATCATCGCTCGGGCTTCACCTATCTGGTGGCCAAGGCGCTGGGTTACCCGAGGGTAAAGGGCTATGCAGGCTCGTGGGGCGAGTGGGGCAACCATCCGGACACGCCGGTCGAAAAATAAATAGGCGCCCATGTTGCGTCGATTCGTATTCCCTTTTTCAAACGTTTTAGGAATTTTGATGAAACAGCGTCTATTTATCCTTTTCCAGTATCTGCTTCCCCATCATTTGCTGTCGCAACTGGCGGGCTGCGTGGCCGAATGCCGCGTTCGCTGGTTCAAAAACGCGTTTACCCAATGGTTTGCGCGCCGCTATCAGGTCGACATGTCCCAGGCTCAGGTCGAGGACATCACCGGATATCAGCACTTCAATGACTTCTTCACCCGTGCCCTCAAGCCGGGCGCTCGCCCCCTGGACCCGACACCGGGGGCGATCCTCAGCCCTGCGGACGGTGCGGTCAGCCAGTTGGGCCCGATCGAACACGGCCGAATTTTCCAGGCCAAAGGCCACAGCTACAGCGTGCTGGAGCTGCTGGGCGGCGATGCGCGTCTGTCCGCGCCGTTCATGGGTGGCGAGTTCGCGACGGTTTACCTGTCGCCGAAGGATTATCACCGCGTTCACATGCCGCTCGCCGGCACCCTGCGCGAAATGGTCTACGTACCAGGCCGCTTGTTCTCGGTGAACCAGACCACGGCGGAAAACGTGCCGGAACTGTTCGCCCGTAACGAGCGCGTCGTGTGCCTGTTCGACACCGAGCGCGGTCCGATGGCCGTCGTGCTGGTCGGCGCCATGATCGTTGCCTCGATCGAAACCGTGTGGGCGGGCCTGGTCACGCCGTACAAGCGCGAGCTCAAGACTTTCCGCTACGACGAAGCAGCGCGCGCCCCCATTCACCTGGAAAAAGGCGCCGAGTTGGGTCGCTTCAAACTGGGCTCTACCGCCATCGTGCTGTTCGGGCCCAATCAGGTGAAATGGTCCGAGCTGCTGGCCGCCGGTTCGCCCGTTCAGATGGGTCAGGGCCTCGCGCTGCCATTGCAGGCCTGATTCTTGCCTTAACTCATACCTGAGGGGCGTGATGCTGTTTTTCTGGCGCGAACTGTCATCGACAGTCGTGTTTTCACGCCTTACTCAGGATGACGCGTCTGGCCGGGGTACACCGCCCCAGACTGCGACAGTTGCAGGATGCTGCTAGAGTCCCCTGTCAGTGCTGTAGGAAACTTCGCTTTCAGTGGACGTAAACGTGCTTTTTCGCTCGGCGAGGGTCCTTGACCCAGAGTTCCACGCCGCCGTTCAGGCCTGTGTTTGTTGGAGTTTGCCTGTCACATGAGTTATTTAAGCCTCCCACTGTTGTTGCGCGCACCTGTGCCGACGCAGTCGAGCCTGTCGTTCTGTGACGCGACGCCAAAAGACATGAAGCGCTGGATCGCCACGCTGCCCAAGGCCAATCTCGGTGAAATGGCACGCCAGCTCTATCAAGGGCTCGGCGAGCTGAACCAGTTGCTCACTCCCAGCGACAATCGCATGCAGCTCCTTGAACTGCTTCGCCCGGAAGTCTTTTTCGTGTGCAGGCACCTGGAGCGTCACTTCCTGAACCAGTCGGTCGTTCTCGAAGAGCGTCCGCGCAAGGTCGCGAACCTGTGTCAGGCCCTGCAGAACCACCTTGCCATTGGCTACAAACAGATCATCGCCCGGGTCGCCGTAAAGCTCACCAAGGACCGCATCAGCTTGCTGACCACGGCCCTTCAGCGCGCACTCAGCTGCCTGAACGGCCCGCTGATCCGCGCCAACCAGCTTTACTGCCCGGTGCAGGACGGCCTGTGGCTGGAGATGCATCAGATTTACCAGATCGCCCGCCAGCATCAATTGCAGAACGTGCCGGTTGCCGACAGCCTCGCCCACAACACCCAGGCGATGAGCGTTGAACAGACGTACACCGTTGCGCTGCTGATGGGCTGTTCGCGCTGCAATCAGATGCGCCAGCACAACATCGGCAAGCTGGCCGAGGCGCTGGATGCGTGGAGCGCGATGGTCACGCTGCAGCAGCCGCTGACCAGCGACAGCCTGTACGCGGTGTCGCCCGGCACGGACACGGCGCCGCGCTACGCCGCACTGTACGACGACAATCAGCGCCCGAATTTGCTCGGCATCGACCCCCGCCCTCTGTCGGCTGCACTGGAGCGCTACACCGAAACGGCCGTCGAAGAGCGCTCGAAGTCTGCGCTGAAAGTGCCGCCAGGGTTGTCCATCGACGTCTTGCAACACCTCGCGGCCGCTTGGGGCGATGTGTCGGAACGCGCGTTTCAGCGCACGCCAGGGCAAGGGACCCTGACCGTTTGCGTGGGCATGAGCGCTTTGCACTATTACGTCGGCGGCCAGCAGTCCTTCAGCGACCTGCTGCAAATGTCGACCCTGTCCCGAGTCGTCGATTACACCCTGCAGCCCTTGAAGCCGGTGAAGCATGATCCATGGGCGCAGACGGCAGACGCGCAGCGCCATGGCACGTCCGACAGCATGTTGCCGTTCGAGGAAATCGAATACAGACGTGACGATGCCGACGGCAGCGGGGCGTCCGACGGGCAAAAGAGTTTCCCGACGTACGCCCTGCATATCGTCAATCACAGCCCTGGCGGCTACTGTCTCGCCTGGCCGAAAGAAGTACCTGATCAACTTCAGGCCGGAGAGATGATCGGCATTCAGGACCATGGCCACGGCTGGAGCATCGCGGTGGTGCGCTGGGTGCGGCAGGTCCGTGGCGGTGGCATGCAGATGGGCGTCGAACTGATCGCGCCCTTCGCCCAGGCCTGCGGCATGCAGCTGACACGCGCCGAGCAGAGCAGCCAGTTTTTGCGCGCGCTGCTGTTGCCGGAAGTTCGCGCCATCGATGTACCCGCAACGGTAATCGCACCCAGGCTGCCGTTCGAGGATGGCTCAAAGGTGCTGATCAATACCAGTGGCGAACAGCGACGCGCGAGCCTGAGCAATCGCCGTGCGACGACGGGCAGCTACAACCAGTTCGAGTATCAGATTATTGAAGGGCCGAAAAAGGCCGCCGCGCCAGACGGCGGGGGCCCTGAGCAGGAATTCGACTCGCTGTGGACGGTGCTGTAAGCCATCGAGGCATCCCTTGCAGATGCCTCAACGTCCACGCCTTTAAGCGCTGCGCCCTTCCCGGTCGCGGAATCCCAGCAAATACAGCACGCCATCCAGACCCAACGTGGAGATGGCCTGCTTCGCCGACTGCTTGACCAACGGCTTGGCACGAAACGCCACACCCAGCCCGGCTATCGCGAGCATCGGCAGGTCATTGGCGCCATCGCCCACTGCGATAGTCTGCTCCAGACTCAACCCTTCCTTGCCGGCGAGTTCGCGCAGCAGATCGGCCTTGCGCTGGGCGTCGACAATCGGCTCGATCGCGTTACCCGTGCACTTGCCGTCTACCACCTCCAGTTCGTTGGCGAAGATATAGTCGATGCCCAGTTTGGCCTGCAGCTGGCGAGCGAAATACGTGAAACCGCCCGACAGGATCGCGGTTTTATAGCCCAGTCGCTTGAGCTCGGCGAACAGCGTTTCAGCGCCTTCGGTCAAACGCAACGAGGCGCCGATCTCGTCCAGCACCTTCACATCCAGGCCTTTGAGCAGCGCCAGTCGCTCTTTGAAACTGGCGCGGAAGTCCAGTTCGCCGCGCATGGCGCGCTCGGTGATTTCCGATACGCGCTCGCCGACGCCGTGGGCTTTGGCCAGTTCGTCGATGACCTCGGCTTCGATCAGCGTCGAATCCATGTCGAACACCGCCAGACGACGGTTGCGGCGGAATAGAGAGTCCTGCTGGAACGCGATATCGACGTTCAGCTCCTGGGCAACATGGAGGAATTCGGCCTGCATCTGCTGAGGATCGACTGGCTCGCCGCGCACGGAAAACTCGATGCAACCCTTGCTCTTCTCGGTGGGCATGTCGAGCGGCATACGCCCGGAAAGACGGTCGATGCGGTCGATGTTCAAACCATACTTGGCAGTGATCGCGCTGACCGTCTGCAGCTGCTCGGCGGTGACCTTGCGGGTCAGCAGCGTCACGATATGCCGCGCCTTGCCCTGGCCGTCGACCCAGTGCTGATAATCAGCTTCTGACACGCGGGTAAAGCGCACTTGCTGACCCAGTTGGTCGACGGTCACTTGCACGTTCTGGCGCACTGCCGCGCCTGCCTCGGTGTCGGGGATTTCGACCAGGAGGCCGAACGACAGCGCGTCGTGAATCACCGCCTGACCGATGTCGAGAATGTTCACGCCGCCTT
This sequence comes from Pseudomonas sp. 15A4, assembly GCF_016925575.1. Taxonomy (NCBI): domain Bacteria; kingdom Pseudomonadati; phylum Pseudomonadota; class Gammaproteobacteria; order Pseudomonadales; family Pseudomonadaceae; genus Pseudomonas; species Pseudomonas sp. 15A4. The sequence continues at coordinate 381,359 of NZ_CP068986.1, forward strand.
GGGCCAGCACACCGGTGATGGCCGCAGTGAGACCCGGACGGTCTTCACCGGTGATGTTCATCAGGACGATTTCGCGCAAGGCGCACCCCCGCAGTGGAAAAAACCGCATTCTACGCACTTTCAGTGACCGCCGGGCACAGCCAGCGCTTTGCCGCCACAGGGTCGCTCGCTATACTGCGCCCCAACTTCACCACGAGAGCCGTGCTCAGTGAACCGGCCCACGCCAGTAAAAACCGATAATTTCTTCTTGCTGATCTTCCGGGCATTGCGTCATCGACGTGTACCGATTGCTTTGCGCATCGCCAGCCATAACGTGATCCTCGTCGCGCTGGCTCTGGTGATCTACGCCTGCGTCATGGGTTTGCAATTCAAGCAAGCCATGCACGAACAGGCCGACGCATTGGGGCAAGCCCTGACCACGCAGACCGCCACGTCCGCCACCGAATTGCTGGTGTCCAACGACATCCTCAGCCTCAATGTGCTGCTGGGCAATCTGGTGAAGAATCCGCTGGTGGCCCACGCTGCTATTTATAGCCCCGACAACCGCATTCTTGCCGAAGCCGGTCAGCGTCCGAAGAACGGCTTGCTGGGTGAGGCGGAAGGTCTCTACGAGATCAAGATCACCTTCCAGGATGTGGTCGCCGGCACGCTGCGTATCAGCCTGGACATGGCCCAGTTCCAACAGCCGCTGACCATCAGCTTGCAGAGCATGGCGATTCTGGCCGGTATCCTGCTGGCACTGGCACTGGCCTTGAGTCTGCGCCTTGGGCGTCATATCTCCACGCCGATGCTGCAGCTGCGCATGTGGCTGCGCTACATCGATCCGTACACGCCGGCCACTGATCGTCAGGACGAAATCGGCGATCTGGCGCGTCAGTTGAAGACCTCCTACGCGCCGCCGGAACCGGAACCGGCGCCCATTCCCGAGCCTGCACAGGTCGAGGACGAGGAAGACACTTCGCCGGAGTTCGACAGCAGTGACCTGAGCGACCCTGACTTCGATGACGTGCCAAAGCCGCGCGCCACGGTGATCCCGGCACGACGCATCTCTGCCGAGGAAGATGAAGAAGACGAAGAGGATCCGTTTGCGGACCTTCGCGACCACTCCCCTGCCGCACCAAAACCCGCACAGCGTCCGATCCTTCCGGTCGTTCCATCGCAGCCTCAGTACAGCGCCGTGCTGGCCGTGCAGCTGGGTTCGCAGGAGCAACTGCGCCGTCTGCCGCGCACACGCCTGACCGAGCTGCTCGAGCGCTACCGTGACTGCATTGATCAGGCCGCGTCTCTTTATGACAGCGAGCTGCACACCCTGAACGATGGCAGTTCACTGATGGTTTTCAGCACTCAGGACAGCGGCGATGACTACCTGACCAATGCGATCTGCTGCGGCGAGTTGCTGCGCGCATTGAGCCACGCGTTGCAGATCGAAGTCGCCGACAGTGGCATTACCCTGCAATTGCAGCTGGGCCTGACGCTGGGCGAAGGCTTGCACGGCATGAACCAGATCGATCTGCTGCTGACTGAAACCGCGCAGGACGCCCTGGCGCTGTCGCAGCACAGCCGCAATCTGCTGTTGGTGGAGCGCAAGATCAGCGAAGACCCGACCATCCGCCAGCGCGCCCGCATTCGCCCGATTGCAAGCCCGGAAGGTGCAAGCTGTGTGGAGCGTCTGATGGAGCCGTACCCATCGATGCTGGAACGCCAACTGGCGCGCATGCACGAGGCGCGCAAGGCCTAAGCGTCGCCCACAAAAAAGCCCGCATTGCTGCGGGCTTTTTGTGGGCGCCAATCTTAGAAGCGGAACACTTCAAGATCGGTGCGGATCGGTGATGCCATCGGGATCTTGGGCTTGTCCTGATCGGTGCGGGTTTTCGCCGGCGCCGTGGCCTTTTTAGGCACATCCGCCACCCAGGGTTGATTGGCGATTGGCTTGACGGCCACGCTCAGCTTGTCCGCCAGGCGCTGCAGCAAAATCCCTTGCGCCCTGACCTGTGCAGCTGAAGAGCCTGCGTGCGGTTCTTCCAGATGGATCAGCTTGCTGTCGCGAACGTTTCCGCGGCGGTCAAGCAAACGCCACTGTGCATCCAGTACCGCTGGCTGCTTCTCGCCCGAATCCAGACGAGTGATGGATAGCACCACCTGGGCATCCGGCGTGAAGCTGGCCGCTGCGGGGGCCATAACCACACGTTGACTGTCGAGTTTCCAGGCCAGTTGGCGCAGAAGCAGTTGATCGATGTCAGCAGACAGGCTGCCGGCCCAGCGACCATCGGTGGATGCCTTGAGGCTGCCATCGGGTTGGCGCTGCAATAATGTTTCACGTTGCAGATAGTCGGCAACTGTCACAGGGCCCAGCAAAACGGCGACCCCGCCGCTGTGTTTCGGTTGCCCAGGATCGCCGCTGTCCAGTTGATAGAGCGACGTGGGCTGATGAACGCTGCACCCGGCCAAACCTAGAACGCCGGTCAACAACAGAACACAGGGAACACGTAGAAAATTCATCATCCCGTCCAAGTGGACGCCGTGTAACGCGTCCACGCTGTTAAATACTTTGAAAACATGAAGGCATTCCGCCATGGCGGCGCCGGAGGACGTCATATCATCCGTGAATATGCGCGTTGACTCCAGCGATTCTGCGTCGCTCTCGTGACGAAACGAAGAGCGACCGCCGAACCAACCGCTTTAGCCTGCGGTTTCCACCAACAGCGCATCGACGCGCTGGAATCCACGCGGAAGTTTGTTGCCCCGTCGTCCGCGTTCGCCTTTGTAGTGCTCCAGGTCGTCGGGTTTGAGCGACAGGTTGCGTTTGCCGGCCTGCAGCACCAGCGTGGCACCGTCAGGGACAACGGCCAGGTCGGTCACGTACTCTTCTCGACTGGCAACGCGCTCGCCCGGAATGCCAATGATCTTGTTGCCTTTGCCCTTGCCCAACTGCGGAAGATCGCTGATTTTGAACACCAGCAAACGGCCTTCGGTGGTCACGGCGGCGAGCCAGTTGTGTTCACGATCCGGCACCGGACGCGGCAGGATCACCTTGGCCCCGGCCGGCAGGCTCAACAACGCCTTGCCTGCTTTGTTCTTGGCCTGCAGGTCTTCACCCTTGACCACGAAACCGTAGCCGGCATCGGACGCAACCACGTACAGCGCGTCATCTTCGGGCAACAGCACGCATTCGAATGTCGCACCGGGCGGCGGCGTCAGACGACCGGTCAGCGGTTCGCCTTGGCCACGGGCCGATGGCAAGGTGTGCGACGGCACCGAGTAACTGCGACCGGTGGAGTCGATAAACACCGCAAATTGGTTGGAACGACCCGGCGCCAGGGCCTTGAAGCCATCCCCGGCCTTATAAGAGAGCCCGGTGGCATCGATTTCATGACCTTTGGCGGAACGAACCCAGCCTTTTTCCGACAGCACGACCGTCACTTTCTCGTTCGGCAGCAGATCGTGTTCGGTAAGGGCTTTGGCTTCGGTACGCTCGACGATAGGCGAACGACGGTCGTCGCCATAGGTTTCGGCATCCTTGATCAGCTCGGTGCGTACCAGTTTCTTCAGCTTGGCCTCGCTGCCCAACAGGGCTTGCAGCTTGGCTTGTTCCTTGAGCAATTCATCCTGCTCGGCGCGCAACTTCATTTCTTCCAGTCGCGCCAACTGACGCAAACGGGTGTCGAGAATGTAATCAGCCTGGATTTCGCTCAGGGCGAAACGCGCGATCAGCGCGGCTTTCGGGTGCTCCTCGGTGCGGATGATGTGAATCACTTCATCCAGGTTGAGGTAAGCGATCAACAAACCATCCAACAGGTGCAAGCGACGCTCAACCTTGTCGAGGCGGAATTGCAGGCGGCGACGCACGGTCTGTACCCGGAACTCCAACCATTCGACCAGCAGGGCGCGCAGGTTTTTCAGCTGCGGCTTGCCGTCCAGGCCAATGATGTTGATGTTGACCCTGTAGCTCGACTCCAGGTCGGTGCTGGCGAACAGGTGCTGCATCAGCGCATCGTGGTCGAAATGCTTGCGGGCGCCCGGGATGATCACGATCCGGCACGGGTTTTCGTGGTCGGATTCGTCACGCAGATCAGCGATCTGCGGAGCCTTGGACGGCTTGGCCTGCATCATCGCCGCGATCTGCTCCAGCACCTTGGCACCGGACACCTGATGCGGCAGCGCGGTAACAATGATGTCGCCGTCTTCGATGTGGTACACGGCGCGCATACGCACCGAGCCCTTGCCGGTTTCGTACATTTTCAGCAGATCGGCGCGGGGCGTGATGATTTCCGCTTCGGTCGGGTAGTCCGGGCCCTGGATGTGCTCACAGAGCTGTTCGACCGTTGCCTTGGGCTCATCGAGCAAACGCACACAGGCTGTCGCGACTTCACGCAGGTTGTGCGGCGGTACGTCGGTGGCCATGCCCACGGCGATGCCGGTGGTGCCATTGAGCAGAATGTTCGGCAGGCGCGCGGGCAAAACAGCGGGTTCGTCCAGAGTGCCGTCAAAGTTCGGCACCCAGTCCGCGGTGCCCTGCCCCAGTTCGGAAAGCAGCACTTCGGAGTAACGCGACAGACGCGCTTCGGTGTAGCGCATGGCCGCGAATGACTTGGGATCGTCCGGCGCACCCCAGTTACCCTGGCCGTCGACCAGCGTGTAGCGATAGCTGAAGGGCTGCGCCATCAGCACCATGGCTTCGTAGCAGGCCGAGTCGCCGTGGGGGTGAAACTTGCCGAGCACGTCACCGACGGTACGTGCCGACTTCTTGTGCTTGGCGTCAGCGTCCAGGCCCAGCTCGCTCATCGCGTAGACGATGCGTCGCTGCACAGGCTTCAGGCCATCACCGATATGCGGCAACGCCCGGTCCATGATCACGTACATGGAATAGTTGAGATAGGCCTGTTCGGTGAAGTCAGCCAGCGATCGGCGTTCTACGCCATCCAGGCTGAGGTCAAGGGAGTCGCTCATGCGGGCCTCATCATTTTGTCGTCTGGCGCAGCAACAATGTGCCGCCGCGCTGTGTGAATTCGAGTTGTTTCACGGCGCTCATACCCAGCAGCACCTGTTCACCGTCCAGACCGGGCACCACCAGGGCGCGCACGTTGTTCAGGACGATGTCGCCAATCTGCAACCGTTGCAGGGTGGTCCGGAATGCATCGGTGCGTCCGTTGGCCGTGCTCACCTGAACGCGCTCGCCGCGTTCGAGGCGCAGCGTCTGCGCGACGCTCTCCGGCACGGCGACATTGGTCGCACCGGTGTCGAGCATGAACTGCACGGGGCGGGTATTGATCTGCCCGGTCATGACGAAATGTCCGTCACGATTGCTCGCCAGTTTCACCTCGACGTAACCGTCTCCGTGTTCGGAGGCGACGATGGTATTCGGATTTTCCTGACGCTGCTCCCACTCGCCAAAAACCGCGTCGCCAGAAACAGCGCCGCCGCCCAGGCGATGATCAGCATCAGCCGCCCGGCGCGTTTGCCGGGGAGCCTGGGTCAAGGCTTGCCGCTCCAGCCACCCTCGGGCGCGGCAAAGCGCCAGACGACGGGACGTTTTTCGCCATCGGCGCGGACACCGAAGTTGTTGTCCGTGCCCACCCATGCGCCTTTTTCGTCGACGATCAGCGCTTCGGTCAGGCCGTATTTCTGGTCATACAGCCGGTTGGGCTGAAGTGCCTCTTTGGCAAACGACCAGCAGGCTTCCAGCTGACCGGTCGCCAGCGTGCGGCGGCAGATTCGGTAAGCCGCGCGCTCCAGGGTGAACAGCTTGCCCTTGTACAGCGAGATGTCGGCAAAGTCCTTGGAAACTGGTTTGCCACCCAACTCGGGCGGCAAAATATCATTGCCGGACTCGACTCGCAGAATGCAACTGGCGTCACAGGCCCAGCCGTCCTTGCCGAGCCTGGCGGTCAACAGGCCACGCTTGTCACGCTCGGCGGCGAGCCATAGCTGATCGCCTCCCGGGTTGACCGCGATGCCTTCGAAGATGGCGTTGAAATGCTGCAGCATCCCGGCCGACTGCGCTTCCTCGATGACTTTTCTGGGCAGTTCCAGCCAGACCGGCGCGCCTTCAACCGGCACTTTCAGGACGGTGGCATAGGCTTCGCTGACGATGTAACGGTTGCCCGCCGCGTCGCAACTCACGCCTTCGAAATCCAGATCGCCGCCCCGGATCAGCGCCGAGGCCTTGGCCATGTTGCGCAGCGTCGCCGACAGCCCACTGTCCGGGATCGGCGGGATTTGCAGCGTCTGCGCCTTGGCTTTCCAGACCGTTGCCGAGGTGTCGAGGCTATAGAGCAGCGTGTCGTCGCGATCCGAAACGGTCCACAGCACGCCATTGCAGGACGCGAGCCCGGACAGGTTGCCGCCGATCATGTCGTCGACCGGGTGCTCCGACAGCAGCTTGAGCTCGGGCAACGGCGCAGCGAAAACAGGCGTGGCGATCAACAACAGCGCTGCAAACCAACCCCGCATCAGACCAGCACCTCGGCCAGATTGCCCTTGGATTCGAGCCAGCTCTTGCGGTCGCCCGCGCGTTTTTTGGCCAGCAGCATGTCCATCATTTCCGACGTGGCTGCGAAGTCATCCAGGGTCAGCTGCACCAGGCGACGGGTGTTCGGGTCCATGGTGGTTTCGCGCAACTGCGGCGGGTTCATCTCACCCAGACCTTTGAATCGGGTGACCTGGGGCTTGCCGCGTTTCTTCTCGGCCACGAGCCGGTCGAGAATGCCGTCGCGCTCGGCTTCGTCCAGGGCGTAATAAATGTCTTTGCCCAGGTCGATGCGGTAAAGCGGCGGCATGGCGACATAGACGTGACCCGCATCCACCAGCGGGCGGAAATGCTGGACGAACAAGGCGCACAGCAGCGTCGCGATGTGCAGGCCGTCGGAGTCGGCGTCGGCGAGGATGCAGATTTTGCCGTAGCGCAGCTGGCTCATGTCCGCAGCGCCCGGATCAACCCCGATCGCCACGGCGATGTTGTGCACTTCCTGGCTGGCGAGTACTTCGCCGCCATCGACTTCCCAAGTGTTCAGGATTTTCCCGCGCAACGGCAGGATCGCTTGAAATTCCTTGTCCCGTGCCTGTTTGGCGGAGCCGCCCGCAGAGTCACCTTCGACCAGGAACAGCTCGGAGCGCATCGGGTCCTGACCCGCACAGTCCGCCAGCTTGCCCGGCAGTGCCGGGCCTGACGTGATGCGTTTGCGCTCGACCTTCTTGCTGGCCTTGAGACGACGGCCGGCGTTGCTGATCGCCAGTTCGGCCAGTTGCATGCCCAATTCCGGGTGCGCGTTGAGCCACAGGCTGAAGGCATCCTTGACCACACCGGAGACGAACGCTGCCGCCTCACGGGACGACAGCCGCTCTTTGGTCTGGCCGGAAAATTGTGGCTCTTGCATCTTCATCGACAGCACAAAAGCGATGCGCTCCCAGACATCTTCGGGCGCCAGCTTCACGCCGCGCGGCAGCAAATTACGGAACTCGCAGAAGTCTCTCATCGCGTCCAGCAGGCCCTGACGCAGCCCATTGACGTGAGTGCCGCCCTGGGCGGTCGGGATCAGGTTGACGTAGCTTTCCTGAACACTGTCGCCGCCCTCCGGCAACCACAGCAGCGCCCAGTCGACGGCCTCTTTGTTGCCTGCGAATACGCCACAGAACGGCTCATCGGGCAGGCGCAGAAAGTCAGACACCGAATCCTGCAGGTACGAGCGCAGGCCGTCCTCGTAATGCCACTCGACTTTCTCGCCGGTGCCTTTGTCCTCGAAACTGACCAGCAGGCCCGGGCACAGAACGGCCTTGGCCTTGAGCACGTGCTTGAGGCGGCTGACCGAGAATTTCGGGGTGTCGAAGTATTTGGGGTCCGGCGCGAAGTACACGCTGGTGCCGGTGTTGCGCTTGCCGACGGTGCCAACCACGGCCAGTTCGCTGGCCTTGTAGCCATCGGCAAAGGTCATTTCATATTCGTTGCCATCGCGTTTGACCCGTACCCGTACCTGGGTCGAGAGCGCGTTGACCACGGAAATCCCGACGCCGTGAAGGCCGCCGGAGAACTGGTAGTTCTTGTTGGAGAACTTGCCGCCGGCGTGGAGCTTGGTGAGGATCAGCTCGACGCCCGATACGCCCTCTTCCGGGTGGATGTCCACGGGCATGCCTCGGCCGTCGTCGGAGACTTCCAGCGAATTGTCGGCATGCAGAATGACCTGCACGGAGCGGGCGTGGCCTGCCAGCGCTTCGTCGACGCTGTTGTCGATGACTTCCTGCGCCAGGTGGTTGGGGCGTGAGGTGTCGGTGTACATGCCCGGCCGTTTGCGGACCGGGTCGAGGCCCGAGAGGACTTCGATGGCGTCTGCGTTATAAGAGCTAGCGCTGGGATTGGCCATGGGGTCTCGTCATCAAGTCGTTCATGAAATTTCGGAATAGCACTGGTTTTTAAAAGACTGTTCTACATATTTGTTGCAGTAATGGCTCGGGTCAAAGCCCGCTCAGGTCAACGCCCTGGAGCAATGCGGGAGCGAACCCGGCGAAGCTCAACAGCGCTGGAATCTTTGCAGCGAAATCCTGAAACCCGTGATCGCCACCCGCTTCGATGCGCAATGCACAGGCCCGATAGAAGCTCTGGGCACGGCGGTAATCCAGCGTCTCATCGCCCGTTTGCAGCCACACCTGAATCCGCTGCGGATCCTGTGGAGCAGGCACTTCCAGCTCGGCCAGCGCCGTCACGTGGTCGTGCGTGAGCTCCCAGCTCTCGCCGGTATAAAGGTTTTGTTGGGTGCCGAGAAAACCATCGAAGAGCTGATGCGGATTGACCGCCGGGTTGATAAGCACAGCCTTGAGGCCGTGGCGCTCAGCCAGGTGAGTCGCATAGTAGCCTCCGAGCGAGCTGCCGACCAGCAGCGGCCGACCGAGCTCCTCGATCGCGGCCTCCAGTTGAACCAGCGCCTGACGCGGATGGTGATGAAGCTCGGGCACGCGCAAGTATTGGCTCAGCCCCAGACGCGCCATCAGCGTCGTCAGCTGCGTGGCTTTCTGCGACTGGGCCGAGCTGTTCAGGCCGTGAATATAAAGAAGCGTCGATTGATCCTGGTTCACGCAGTTGCCTCCCAAACGGCAATCGATACATCCCGGACGGGCTGGCCTGTCGGCGCTCATCAGGGCAAAGCCACGCAGTTTACAGGGTCAACTGCGCGAAGACTCGCCTGTTGATGAATCGCTGCACATTAAGGAAATGTCGTTCAATAGCCCGCGCCATTGATGTCGACGTCAAATAGGTCAGGGGCGATGCGGGAAACACCGGTGTCGATCCTGCCGTCGTCGTGAAGACGCAACCAGCGGTAGCCCGGCGCGAGGTCATCCAGGCCGAAATCCACGCTGTTCGGCGCGAACTGAATGCAGGTTGAAGGCGACGCCATTAGCCGAACGCCGTCGCGAAGCTGATCGAATTCCTGATGCACGTGCCCCCACAGCACCGCACGCACCTGGGGAAACCGCTCCAGCACAGCGAACAGCGCCTCGGGATTGCGCAAACCAATGGGCTCCATCCACGCCGCACCGATGGGCACCGGGTGATGGTGCAGACACACCAGATGATGCCGCTCCGGCGCTTCGCTCAAGGCTTGGGCGAGCAGTTGAAGCTGGCCGTCTTGCAGATAACCGGGAACAGACCCGGAAACAGCGGAATCCAGCATGGTGATCCGCCAGTGCCCGATGTCGACGACAGGCTCCAGAAAGTCGCTGTTCTGCGCGGCAATCGCCATTTCCCTCAGCTCATCGTGATTCCCAGGAATCCAGCGCGTGGGGGCGCTCAGCCGATTACTCGCGTCGCGGAACGCCTGATACGACTCAACCGTGCCGTCCTGAGACAAATCGCCGGTCGCCAGCACCAGATCGATCGCCGGCTGCTCGCCGAGCACACGTTCAACAACCGCATCGAGACTGGCGCGCGTGGGCATGCCCAGCAGCGCGCCGTCCGCTTCGGCGAACAGGTGACTGTCGGTCAGTTGCACGACCAACACGGATGAGGGATGAGAGGATGCGCTCGACAATGGCCATCTCCTTGGGCGGATGTGGCCGGATTATGGTGTGAGATCGGTGCGGCGGCAAACCTGGAAAGAGGGTCTGGTTCTCATCTGCATGCAGAAGGTCCAGTCGCAGCGGCGCGCCGTCTCAGCGCACCGCCTCAAACTCATGCCCGCAGGCCAGGCAATGGCTCAGCCACTCACCGAGAAACACGTTGAGCTGGGCCTTCTCATCGGGCTGGTGCATGTCGGCGTTGGGATAGGGATAGATACCCTGAAAACGACGCGCATGTTCGGCGCCGATGACTTCGGCCATGCGCGCGTCGTGGTATACCTGCACTTCCAGCACGGGCACCGGCAGCCAGGGCAGGCTGTGTTCCTGACGGACTTGCAGCGTGGTGGTGTACGGGCAATCGAGGATGACCTCGACCGCCAGCACGCCCAGCATCTGGTCGCCTTGGGTGACGGCGACACGGCGTGAGCGTTGTTGATTGCGCATATCGGGCAGCAAACGCATCAAGCGCGCGTAGTTCGCCTCGCAGGCTGCTTGCAGCCCGGCGAGGTCGACACGATAGCGCTCGCGCAGAAGATTCACGACCATAGCCCCCTTACTTCGGCGCGATTGAGCGCCAGCCACTGCATTGCAATGATAGTTGCGGCGTTGACGATGCGCCCGTCCTTGACGGCTTGCATCGCATCGTCGAATGACCAGACCGAGACCCGGATGTCCTCGGCCTCTTCTACCAGACCGTGCAACCCACCTGCCCCTCGCTGTCGCATTTTCCCAGGTACAGATGCACGAACTCGTTGCTGCCGCCCGGCGATGGAAAGTATTTGGTGATCGGCCAAAGGGCGTTGAACGTCAGCCCAGCTTCCTCTTGTGCCTCGCGGTGAGCAACCTCTTCGGGCTCCTCTTTCTTATCGATCAGGCCGGCGACCATTTCGATCAGCCACGGGTTATCGTGCTTGCCAATAACGCCGACGCGGAACTGCTCGATGAGCACCACTTCATCGCGTTTGGCGTCGTAGGGCAGCACGCACACCGCATCATGGCGAACGAACAGCTCACGCTTGATTTCCGGGCCCATGCCGCCCGCGAACAACTCATGGCGCAGTTGAAGACGGTCGAGCTGGTAAAACCCCTTGAAGCAGGTCTCACGGTGTGTAATTTCGTGCTTCGTCGGTGTCGATCTGTTGCTATCCGTCATAGATTTCTCACTGCTTGAGCACTGTGTCCGGGCCCATCCTAACGCGCTGTGGTGCGGGATGCAGCCCTTTGAATTGGCAAAACCGGTCACCGGGGTAGACGACTGCCGGGGAAAGCACTCTAATCCGCCCGATGGCGAACTGATTGCGCCACCCACAGTCGAAGGACGTTGCCGTTACCTCCCACGTGACGCCCCCTTATGCCGATGCCAAGGATCAACATGTCTTTTCTGAAGATCATTTCACTGGCCTGCGTGGCCCTGATTTTGGGCGCCTGCCAAAGCCTGTTCCAACCCAATCTGCGCAGTCCGCTGACCGTTCAGCGTGACGCCTCCGAGCTGATCAAGCCCGGCTGCACCACCGATGATTGCCCGCTGGTGAACATCGACACCGTGCATTTCCCTGACGAGCCAAAGCTTGACGAGATCGTCCAGCGCACGCTGCTGCAACTGACCCGCAGCGACAGCGATGGTCCGGTGCCGCCGACACTGAAGGCGTATCAGGAGCAATACCTGAGCCGAGCGCCGGCGCGCAACAGCAGCTACCTGCAGGCCAAGGTACGTGAGCAGCATGACGGAATCGTGGTCGTCGAGCTGTCCAGCTATGTTGATTCCGGCAGCGGCCAGGGTAATCCGGGGCGCGCATTCATCAACTACTCCCGCCAGCAGCAGCGCGTGCTGACACTGGCCGACATGCTGGTCCCGGGTCAGGAAGCTGCCTTCTGGGACAAGGCCCGTCTGGCGCATCAGGCCTGGCTGATCAGCAGCAAACTGGACAAGGACACCGAGTTCCAGAACACGTGGGCTTTCAAGCAAACTTCCAACATCGCTCTGACGTACGGTGCGGTGATTCTCAAGTACCCGGTGACAACCATCGCTCCTTACGCCATGGGCCATATCGAGCTGAAGATCCCGTATCCGCAGCTGAACGGCATCATCAAGCCTGAGCTGTTTCCTGGCCGGAGCTGATCGCCTTATTGAATATCAGCTGTAACACGCCAGCGACAATCAGCGCTGGCAGTGTTGCACCGATGTCCGGATACAGGTTAGCCAGCAGATGGTAGGTGCAGATCCCGCCGATCCACGCCAGTAGCGTCATCCAGCGCAAGCCCGCTGTTGCAATGCCGTGACGGCGGCGGCGCAGGATGAAGTGATCCACCAGTACCACGCCGAATAGCGGCGCGAACACGGAAGCGATCATCAGCAGGAAGTTCTGGTACTGCGCCAGCGGTGCGAAGCAGGCGATCAGTGTGCAGATGATGCCGATGGCCAGCGCCAGGTGTTCGACTTTGGCCTTGAGCAGGATCCCGCTCGACACTGCAGCGGAGTGGATATCGGCGAACGCGTTTTCCGACTCATCCAGCAGGATGAGCAGCAACGGGATCCCCATCCCCGCGCCAGCCAGCGCCAGCAGCAGCGCATTGGCTTCACCGCTCGGCGCGAAGGCCAGGGTGTACGCCACGCCAAGGGACATCAGCCAGACATTGCCGATCAAGAAGCCCAGCGCGATGCCGCCGAAGACACCGGCGGCGCGCTTGCCGAAGCGGGAATAGTCCGCAATCAGCGGCAGCCACGACAGCGGCATGGCGATGGCAATGTCGAAGCCGACGGCAAACGGCATCGAACCGTCGCCCGCGCGTGACCACAACGCAGTCAAATCAGCCTTGCTGAACAGATTGAACGTCAGCCAGGCGCATGCCGCCAAGAGCAGCCAGATGCCCCATTTGCGCAGGATTTGCCGGACGAAGGCCAACGGACCGCTCACGGCGAGCAAGGTCGCGAGGGCGCCGAACACGATTGTCCAGAGCATCGGGCTGGCCCAGAGGCTGCCTTCGGAGAAAGCGCCCGCGCCTAACAGGCTGGCGGCGTCGCGCATGACGATGATTTCGAACGAGCCCCAGCCCACCAGTTGCAGCAGATTGAGGATCGCCGGAACGCCTGCGCCCTTGCTGCCGAGGCTGAGCTTGAGCGCCGCCATCGACGACAGACCCGTGTCGCTGCCAATGACGCCAACAGCAGCGAGCAGCAAGACGCCGACCAGCGTGCCAAGAAGAATCGCCAGCATGGAGCCGGACATGCCCAGCCCCGGCGCAAGCAATGCGCCGGTCTGCAGGACCATGAGGCCGATGCCGAGGGAAAACCACAGAGAGAACAGATCGCGCCCGCCAAACACCCGCTTTGCGGCGGGTACGGGGGCGTCGGGTGAATAGGTGCCGGGTGTGTTCACGTTTTTTATCTCGAAGAGACTAATTGCTGATCGTTCCCACGCTCTGCGTGGGCACGCATACCTGGACGCTCTGCGTCCTGCGTGACGCAGAGCGTCAGAGGCGGCATTCCCACGCGGAGCGTGGGAACAATTACGATTGCCGCTCAGACCTTTTTATAAAGCTGGCTGCCTTCCTGCCTGAACCGCTCGGCCTGCTCGCGCATGCCTTGGTCCACCGACACGTCTACCGCGCTGATCTTCTGGTTGGCGGCGTATTCGCGCACTTCCTGGGTGATTTTCATCGAGCAGAATTTCGGCCCGCACATGGAGCAGAAATGCGCGACCTTGGCCGAGTCTTTCGGCAGCGTCTCGTCGTGATAGGCGCGCGCGGTGTCCGGGTCCAGCCCGAGGTTGAACTGGTCTTCCCAGCGGAATTCAAACCGTGCCTTGCTCAGGGCGTTGTCGCGAATCTGGGCACCGGGATGACCTTTCGCGAGGTCCGCTGCGTGGGCGGCGATCTTGTACGTAATGATCCCGGTCTTGACGTCGTCCTTGTTCGGCAATCCCAAGTGTTCCTTGGGCGTGACGTAGCAGAGCATTGCGCAGCCGAACCAACCGATCATGGCCGCGCCAATGCCCGACGTGATGTGGTCGTAACCCGGCGCGATGTCGGTGGTCAGTGGGCCGAGGGTGTAGAACGGCGCCTCGTCGCAGCACTCCAGCTGCTTGTCCATGTTCTCTTTGATCAACTGCATCGGCACGTGGCCCGGGCCTTCGATCATGCATTGCACGTCGTGTTTCCAGGCGATCTTGGTCAGCTCGCCGAGGGTTTCCAGCTCACCGAACTGCGCTTCGTCGTTGGCGTCGGCAATCGAGCCCGGGCGCAGCCCGTCGCCGAGGGAGAAGCTGACGTCGTAGGCCTTCATGATTTCGCAGATGTCGTCGAAGTGGGTGTAGAGGAAGTTTTCCTGGTGATGGGCCAGGCACCACTTGGCCATGATCGAACCGCCGCGGCTGACGATCCCGGTCACGCGCTTGGCGGTCAGCGGCACGTAACGCAACAGCACGCCGGCGTGAATGGTGAAATAGTCGACCCCCTGCTCCGCCTGTTCGATCAACGTGTCGCGGAACAGCTCCCAGGTCAGGTCTTCGGCGGCGCCACCGACCTTTTCCAGCGCCTGATAGATCGGCACGGTGCCGATGGGCACCGGCGAATTGCGAATGATCCACTCGCGGGTTTCGTGAATATGCTTGCCGGTGGACAGGTCCATGACCGTGTCCGAACCCCAGCGAATGCCCCAGGTCAGTTTCGCCACTTCTTCTTCGATGGACGAGCCCAGCGCGCTGTTGCCGATGTTGCCGTTGATCTTCACCAGAAAGTTGCGCCCGATGATCATCGGTTCAAGCTCAACGTGGTTGATGTTGGCGGGGATAATTGCGCGACCACGGGCGATTTCTTCGCGCACGAACTCGGGGGTGATCTCTTTGGGAATGCTCGCACCGAAGCTCTGGCCGGGATGCTGCTGGGTGAGCAGACCGGCGGCGCGGGCTTCCTGCAGCTTCATGTTTTCGCGGATGGCGACGTATTCCATCTCGGCAGTGATGATGCCCTGACGCGCGTAGTGCATCTGGCTGACGTTGGAGCCCGCCTTTGCCCTGCGCGGATTGCGCACGTGGGCGAAACGCAGCTTGGTCAATTCGGCATCGGCCAAGCGCTGCTGGCCGAAGTTCGAGGTCAGTCCCGGCAGGCGTTCGGTGTCGGCGCGGGACTCGATCCATGCCGAACGCACGTCGGCCAGGCCTTTGCGCACGTCGATGATGACGTTCGGGTCGGTGTACGGGCCGGAGGTGTCGTACACGCAGACCGGTGCGTTGAACTCGCCGCCGCTGTTTGTTCCAGAGAACCCTGTAGGCGTGACGTCCAGGCTGATCTCACGCATGGGCACACGGATGTCAGGACGCGAGCCCTGAACATAGATTTTCTGCGAGCGGGTAAACGGTTGAACCGACCCCGAATCGACTTGGGCGGATTCACTCAGATTGGCGTTTTTTAGTGTTGTACTCATCACGGGCTCTCCAGACATCATCCAGCAGCGGAATGAATTGTCGGAGCTTGAGCCTGATGAATACGGACGGATGCACCCTGAGACGGCATGGATGCTGAGAATCGAAGAGGCACGGACTGTTCAGATTTTGAACAAAGACGACCCCGGACGACACTCAAGAGGACTCGCCGGGAGACGAGAAATCTTGTTCCCTACGCAGGCGTTAACCTGATCAGGTTCAACGGGATCCGGATTATCCGATCTCAGCCTCATATCAAGGCACCCCGACAAGAACGGCGTCAGTCTAGTCGCGGCGCAGGCCCAACGCCAAGCGTCAAATTCAAACGCGCGTTAAATGGCTGATTTGCCCGATTGTTGTCCCTACCCGCTGGAACTACACTCGCTACGCGTCGCCAAAGCCATCTGGATCGGACGCAACGTCACCGTCTTCATACCGTTTGAATTACTAGGGAATGTCTATGCTGCGCAAACTTTCACTGGCCATTGCCGTGTCGTGTGCTTCGAGTGCGATGGCCGGGGCAGCAGACATGCCGCTGCCCACCAGGACCGGTTTGGTCAGTGTGTATCAGGAAGCGGTCAACAATAACGCCGACCTGGCGGCAGCCCGCGCCAGCTACGACGCGCAGAAGGAAATCGTGCCTCAGGCACGCGCCGGCCTGCTGCCGAACATCTCCGGTGGCGCCGACATCAATGACACCCGCACATCGATCGACCAGCCCTCGGCCGTTATCAGCCGCAGCGGCACGGTCTATCGCGCGACGTTGAGTCAGCCGATCTTCCGCGCTGACCGCTGGTTCCAGCTCAAAGCCGCGAAGGACGTCAACGAGCAGGCCATTCTGCAGCTCTCGGCCACCGAGCAGAATCTGATTCTGCAAAGTGCCGAAGACTACTTCGCCGTGCTCCGCGCACAGGACAATCTGGCCTCGACCAAGGCAGAGGAAGCGGCCTTCAAGCGCCAGCTTGATCAAGCCAATGAACGCTTCGATGTCGGCCTGTCGGACAAGACCGATGTGCTTCAGGCGCAAGCCAGCTACGACACCGCCCGCGCTGCGCGGATCGTCGCCAAGCGCCAGGTCGATGACGCCTTTCAGGCGCTGATCACCCTGACCAACCGCGATTACAACTCCATCGAAGGCATCGTGCACACCCTGCCGGTGCTAGCGCCTACACCCAACGACGCGAAAGCCTGGGTCGACACCGCAACCCAGCAGAACCTGAATTTGCTGGCCAGCAACTACGCCGTCAGCGCCGCGGAAGAAACCCTGCGTCAGCGCAAGGCAGGCCACGCACCCACCGTCGATGCGGTGGCGCAGTACGAGAAAGGCGACAATGACCCGTTGGGCTTCACCAACCCCAACTACACCGGTCAGAGTTTCCACGGCAGCGTCGAGCAACGCACCATCGGCCTGCAAGTGAACATCCCGATCTACAGCGGCGGGCTGACCAGTTCTCAAGTCCGCGAGGCTTATGCCCGCCTCGGTCAGAGCGAACAGCAGCGTGAAGGCCTGCGCCGCCAGGTGGTGGAAAACACCCGCAACCTGCACCGCGCGGTGAACACTGATGTCGAGCAGGTGCAGGCGCGCAAACAGTCGATCATCTCCAACCAGAGCGCGCTGGAAGCCACAGAGATCGGTTATCAGGTGGGGACCCGCAACATCGTCGACGTGCTCGATGCACAGCGCCAACTGTACGCATCGGTCCGCGACTACAACAACACCCGTTACGACTACATCCTCGACAACCTGCGCCTGAAACAAGCCGCCGGCACGCTGAGCCCTGGGGATTTGCAGGATCTGTCACGCTTCCTGAAAGCCGACTACAACCCCGACAAAGACTTCCTGCCGCCGGATCTGGCGAAGGAAGCGGCGAAGAACTTTGAGCGGCCGACGGAGCGGTGAATGTCGCGCGGTCGCGTAGCTATTACTGCACTTGTGGGAGCGACCCGGGTGCCGCTCCACATTGCTCTCGAAGAAGGCACTTCAGCCGCTGAAGATTTGGCGGATGTACCGGCCTCTTCCCGAGCAAGGTGGAGCGCCACCCCGGTCGGTCCCACAGGTAATCAATCGGCAGACACAGCGGTGGTGTTGGCAAGTTTGATGAGTCGGATTGGTGGCGTCCCGAGACTCCGCTGTCGCGCGGTAAATACCGTACTTGTGGGGAGTGAGCTTGCTCACGAAGACGGTATTTCAGGCGCAATCAGTGCAACAACCTTCCAATCCCATCCAGCAACTTCTGCAACGCACCCTGATTCGCCTTCATCACGGCCAGCCCGGCATCGGCCATTGCCTTTGCTTTGTCAGGCTGTTCGATCAACCCCGGACCGCGGCGGCCAGTGCAGCCGCGTCACTGACCTCCTCCAAAGCGCCGGCATGACGCAGCATCGCGGCGATTTCGAGGAAGTTGAACAAGTGCGGGCCGCTGAGAACGGGCTTATCCAGCGCCGCTGGCTCCAGCAGATTATGGCCACCGTTGGGGACCAGGCTGCCGCCGACGAACGCGATGTCCGTCAGCGCATACAGAAACAGCAACTCCCCCATGGTGTCCCCGACCAGAACCGAGGTTTCCGGCGTCACCGGCTCGGCCGTCGAACGACGAACGCTGGCGAATCCCTGCTGCTGGCTCAGCTCAAACACGCTATTGAACCGCTCGGGGTGGCGGGGCACGAGGATCAACAGCGCATCGGGATGGGCTTGCATTAGCGTGCGATGGGCCGCCAATACCACTTCGTCTTCGCCAGCATGGGTACTGGCGGCAATCCAGACCGGACGCTGCAAGGTCTGCCATTGCTCACGCTGCTGAGCGGCGCGCTCCAGCAATTGCGGATCAATGGTCAGGTCAAATTTGATCGAGCCCGTCACGGTCACGCACTCGGGCCGAGCGCCCAGATCACGGAAGCGCTGGGCCTCGGTTTCGGTCTGCACGGCAATCAGGTTCATCTCCGCCAGCATCGGCCGAGTCAACCTGGCGAAGCGTCCGTAGCCGCGAGCCGAACGCTCTGACAACCGCGCATTCGCCAGCACCGTCGGAATGCCGCGTTTCGCACACTGGTGAATGTGATTGGGCCACAGCTCGGTTTCCATGATCACGCCAATCTTCGGCTGGATGTGATCGAGAAAGCGCCCGGCGGCCCACGGAAAGTCGTAGGGCAGATAGCAGTGCTGGACGCGCGGCTCGTTGGCGAACAGCGACTGAATGCGCTCCGAGCCGGTCGGCGTCATGCAGGTAATGGTGACCGGCAGTTGCGGATAGCGGGCCAGCAACGCGCGAATCATCGGCGCGGCGGCGATGCTCTCGCCCACCGACACCGCATGTACCCAGATTCCGCCGCGCTGCATGGCAGGCAAGCCAATGGCGAAGCGCTCGCCGACCCGTTGCGCGTAGGCCGGCGCCTTGCGCGAACGCAGCCACAGGCGCAGGGCGATCAAAGGGAGGCCGAGATGAAACAGGATGCTATAGAGGGTTCTATTCATGGGCGCGGAGTTTATCAGCCAATTGCTGTCAGATTTCCATCGAGCTTCGCACATATCTTGGCCGGCGATTTCCGCTAGCCACCACCGCTCCCCACTTGAGGGTTCGGTTGTTACACGCCGGGTAAGCCGCTTTAATGACGGCCATTGAAAAGGAGCGACACCATGTCTGCGTACTACCTGCTGGCCATCGCCATCTGTGCCGAGGTCATCGGCACCGTGTCCATGAAAGCCGTCAAAGGCCTGAGCACGCCGATCCCGCTGCTGCTGGTAATCGTCGGTTACGGCATTGCGTTCTGGATGCTCACGCTGGTGGTGCGCACCATCCCGGTTGGCGTGGCCTACGCCGTGTGGGCGGGCATGGGCATCGTCATGGTCAGCATCGCTGCGCTGTTTATCTACGGCCAGAAACTGGATCTGCCTGCCATTGCCGGCATGGGTCTGATCGTCGCAGGTGTCGTGGTCATCCAGCTGTTCTCGAAGACGGCCGGTCATTAAGGGGGTTACTGAAAACAGCCTTCCCCTATAATGCCGGCATTCGTTTCGCCATTTGAGGTGCCCATGTCATCTGCTATTTCCACTGACGTCCTGATTGTCGGCGCGGGCGTTGCCGGTCTCTGGCTCAACGCGCGGCTGCGGCATCAGGGCTTTTCGACGGTGGTGGTGGAAAAGGCCAGCCTCGGTGGCGGCCAGACATTCAAATCCCAGGGGATCATTCACGGCGGCGCCAAGTACGCGTTGCACGGCGCGCTGTCCGGTGCGTCCGAAGCCATCGCCGACATGCCTCGTCGCTGGCGTGAAGCCCTGGCCGGTAAAGGCGAGCTGAACCTGTCGGGCGTACGCCTGCTGTCCGAAGCTCACTACCTGTGGTCGCCCGGCACCATCGCCGGCAATCTCACCAGCTTCTTCGCCAGCAAAGCCGTGCGCGGTCGCGTTGATCAGGTCAAGGGCAGCGACCTGCCACCTGCACTCCAGGATCCGCGCTTCAAAGGCAAGGTGTACCGTTTGGCCGAATTGGTCATCGACATCCCCAGCCTGGTGAAAAAACTGGCTGAGTTGGCGGGCGACAGCTTGCTGGCGGGCCAGGACATCCAGCCGCTGCGCCACGAAGGCGAACTGATCGGGCTGCGTGTCGACGGCCGCGACATCCACGCCCAGCGAGTGGTGCTCAGCGCCGGTGAGGGCATGGCTGATCTGCTCAAGGCGCTGAACGTGAGCCAGCCAACCATGCAGCGCCGTCCGCTGCACATGGTGCTGGTGAAGGGCCCGACGCTCAAACCGCTGTACGCCCATTGCCTGGGTGGCGGGCCGAAGCCGCGAATCACTGTCACGACCCACCCGGCGGCCGACGGCCAGTGGGTCTGGTACTTGGGCGGCGACATCGCCGAAGCCGAAGGTGTTGCCCGCAATCCCGCCGAACAGATCGCCGCCGCGAAAAAGAACTTGCGAACCTGCTGCCCTGGGTTGACCTCAGTCAGGCGCAGTTTGCAACCTTGCGCGTGGACCGCGCCGAGCCGCAGCAAAGCGGGCTGGTGCGCCCGGACAACGCCTTTGTCGACGAGCAGGGCCGGTTACTGGTCGGCTGGCCCACCAAGCTGGCGCTGGCCCCTGACTTTGCCGACCGCGTGCTGGCCTCGTTGTCCCGCGACGACATCCACCCCACGCCGCAACCGCCGCACACTGACTTCCCCAAGCCGCCACTGGCCATTCCTGTCTGGGATCAACTGTTGCCATGAACACCCTGCACGATCTGCATCGGCCGCTTGGCACCCTTGGCATCAACGTTTCCCCCTTGGGCCTGGGCACGGTGAAGCTGGGCCGCGATCAGGGCGTGAAGTACCCCAATGGCTTCACCATTCCCGACGACGTCGAAGCGCAGATGTTGCTGAAGCTGGCGCGGGATCTGGGCATCAACCTGATCGACACCGCCCCGGCGTACGGTCGCAGCGAAGAGCGCCTCGGCCCGCTGCTGCGCGGGCAGCGCAAGGACTGGGTGATCGTCAGCAAAGTCGGCGAAGAATTTGAAGCGGGCCAGTCTCGGCACGACTTCAGCGCCGCCCACACGCGCCTGTCGGTGGAGCGCAGCCTTCAGCGCCTGGAAACCGACTTCATCGATCTGGTGCTGGTGCATTCGGACGGCAACGACCTGCACGTGCTCAACGATTGTGCCGTCTATCAAACGCTGGACGCGCTCAAGCGCGAGGGCAAGATTCGCGGGTTCGGCTTCTCCGGCAAAACCGTCGAAGGCGGGCTGCAGGCCTTGCAGGGCGGCGACTGCGCGATGGTCACGTACAACCTCAACGAACAGAGCGAAAAACCGGTCCTCGACTACGCTGCTGCACACGGCAAAGGGGTATTGGTCAAAAAAGCGCTGGCCAGCGGGCACGTTTGCCTGAGCCCCGGTGTCGACCCTGTGCGTGCCAGTTTCGAGTTGCTGTTTGACCATCCCGGCGTCACCGGTGCTATCGTCGGCACCATCAATCCGCTGCATCTGGCCCATAACGTGGCAACCGCCGCTGCCGTGATCCGTCGTCAGCCCTGAGACGTACGGCCGACCCCAACGCAAGAAGGAGCCGATATGCCGCGAACCCTGATTCGGAAAAACCCCAGCAACTTCAAGACCCTGCCGTTATTCGTCGAAGCCACCCCGGAAAGCCTGACCTACCAGAGCATCGGGATGCCGCTGAATTTCACCCAGACCCTGGCCCGGCGTCGCAAGATCGACGTGGAGAACAGCGAGCGGTTCTCCACCGAACTGGCCAACCTCGGCGTCTCGGTGCGGCTGACCCTGCGCTGGCAGAACCGCGATTACTGGGTGCTGGTTCGCCAGCGCCGTCAGGACCGTGGCGATGTCGTGCTCAAGCTGATTTCCGGCTACGTGCCCGCCCACGAACTCAACCTGCCGTTGCACACGGCAGTGCAGGAAGTCGCCGAGGAATGCCTGATCGAGACGCCCCAGGGCTGGCTCGGCGGGCGCTTCAATGAAACCTGGCTGCCAGCCCCTACGCGGCAGCACTGCATTACCGCGAAGCGATGCCCTTTCGACTCACGCCGCTTTCCGGCGCGGCGCTCCCGGTACGCTGCGGCAGCCTGACCCTGATTGAAAGTCCCCGCGCCTACGTGCACTTACCGACCGCGTCATTGCAGTTGATCTACGACATGCGCCTGGAGGTGCCGAAAGAGGCTCGTCCGCTGAGCCTGTTCCACGTCGATGAGAGCCTGGAGAACAACGAGCTGGTGGCGCGCCTCAATCGCAGCAAACCGGATCTGTACCTGATGCCGCTGGAAAACGGCTCGCCCCTGCCCGAGCTGTACACCCTGAAGAACGACAAGCTTTCGCCCGCCGGGACGCGAGGGCTTTATCTGGCCGAGAGCTTCGCTCCGCAAGAAGGTTGGGTGGTGCGCGAGGAGCGAATTCGCTGGAAGGACTGGCTGGTGCAGCAGGGCCTGACGCCGAAGAAGAAGCCCAAGTCAGGTCTGACCAAGCTGCGAATCAAGGCACGGCGGCTGGTCAGACTGGTTCGTGGCGGCCTGCACAAATAGCCGCTGCTTAGCCCTTCTCGGTGAGGCGTTTGTCACGCCAGGTGCGCAGCCGGGCGAAGAAGTGGAAATAGCGGTTTTCGCGTTTGCCCATCCCGCGCTTCGGTGAGAACGACTCCTCGGCGAAGGCACCGGTGATGCGCACTCGTGAGGCAGTGGTCGGCAGCGTGCACACCCGGGCATCTGCCTTAAGTAGCGCGTATTTGAGCAAGCGCTCCGAGTGCAGCTTGCGGCCTGTCGCCTCGCAGAATTCGAAGATGCGCTCAATCCGCTTGCCATAGGCCCGATAGACGTCGCGGCCACAAATGGCGAAGCGGTCATTCAGCCCGCCCCACCACTGCCAGTCCGGAATATAGGCGTTCAGCCGCCGAGCTTGCGGCGAATGAAAGACATAACCCGGCAGCGGCGAATGGAAGAAGTTGTCCGGACGCACGAACACCACGAAGTCTGGATCGAACGACTCCATCATGCCCGTCACGGTGTGCAGGGAATTGAGCTGATAGATCAGGTTGCGCAGGGAAACGTGCTCGTCCCCCCATGTGTCACCCATCGCCTTGACCCGCTCGAAATCCCAGCGATCCAGCACGCCGTCTGTGGATTCGAGAACGCCTGTCATCGCTTGGAAAACGTCGTAATTCTGCGCTTTGAGCTCGCCCTTCTCCGCCGAACGCTGGTTGTGCACTTCGTCGATCTTGTAGAGGTGGTAGAAGCATTTGACGTTGCTGCCCTTGGGCAACTGGCCAAGGACGTTTTCCTCGATGGAGGGAAAACAGATTTCCGAGTTGCGCGGGATACCAAAAAACGCGACCGCAATGTTCAGCACTGACAAACTCTCCGGGATCAATGGCGATGTGCCTGGACACGCGCGCTAGCGGCGGACGGCCTCGTTCATTTGCTAAATAGCAGCTTGCGCCACCAGCTGCGGGGCTTGAGGGCGATCACTTCGACGTCTGCGCCCAGCAACCATTCGCGCTCATAGTCCCAGGCATGGCCGCCCCAGAGCTTGCCGGCTTCATTGGAAAAACCCAGGGTCATGAGCCTGTAGCTGTAGTGGGCATGGGCGCGTAGCCAGTCGAGCAGCACCAGCACGTTGAACCCCGTGGAGGGCCCGACGAAGCGCTTGCCATTGGGACGATTGACCGGGTAAAGCTCGGCCAGCGCGGGCAATGGAATGCGGTCCCAATACAGCGCAACCTCAGGCATCGGGCACAGCGGCACGGCGCAGCCCACCAGCAGCGTGAAGCGGCGCGAGTCAGGCCGGGCAAGGAACTTCTGTACGTCAGCGGTGGCAGGCAGGCCGAAGAAGTAACGGTCCGGCGCATTGAAGCCGTGGACGAACAGGTTGACGCTTTCTGGCTTCAGCAGAGCGGCCTTGGTGCACAGGTTGAAGCTGACCACCACATCGTCAGCGCCTACGCCCAACGCATCGAAATCGGCCTGAGTAATGGCGGGGTTGTTGGCGATCAGGATGACCCGTGAAGCGTTCGCCAGGCACTGGCGCAGTGCGGCCGGAAGCGCGCCGAACACGTCCTGATCAGCGCCCGGCAATACAAAGGGCTCATTCGGCGCGGTACGATCGTGGCCCGCCGGCAACGTCATCAGGCCGGCACCTGCATGCCATGGCGCAATTTGACCCAGGCACGGGTCAGCGCCGACGGACGTTGCCACGGGCGCATAGGCCGCTGAATTTCATCGGCCAGATCGCGACCCACGCGGGCAAAGGCATAGCGTTCTTCGGCGAATCGCTGCCCTTCGCCCGCGATACGCGCAGCGAGATCAGGGTCGCTCTGCAGCAGGCGGATGTTCTCGACGGCTTCGTCTTCGGAGCGGTAGAACATGACGTTGCGCCCCTCTTCGAAACCCAGCAGATCGTCCTCTTCGCCCTGACTCCACGCGAGCAGCACACAACCGCAGGCCATGGCTTCGAAATTCTTGATCATGAACTCGCCCATGCCGATGTCGGCACTGACGAAAATCCTGATGCGATTGAGGGTTTCGAGGTATTCGGCGCCAGAGGCCGTGCGCGTCACCAGCACGCCGGCGCGCTGCGCAAGGTTTTCCACCAGCTGTTTACGCTGTGAATATTCACGGCTTTTCAGGCTGCCCAGAAAGCCCACCGGAATGTCCCGGGGCTGGCCGAGGTTGCGCAGCATTTCCTGGTCGTAGCCCTTGGACACGAACACCGCATCAAGGCCTTCGCCGCGCATTCGCCGCGCGACAACCGCACCGGAAACCAGTGCGCGACTCCACGGCAGCTGCCGGTACAAGCGTGAATACATGCCGTGGTATTTGCTGGCGCTCATGTAGTTCTGATACGCATCGTGCTCAAGAAAGATCAGCCCCGGAATGCACTTGAGCACCGCGCGCTGGCGAGCAAGCCGTTTGACCCGGGAGAAGATCACCACCCGGTCGTAACGCTGATAATCGACCGAGGCGAGAAATGGCCCGAGATTCAGCTGCTGTTGCTTGCTCAGGCGAAAGATGACGCAGTCGTCGCAATGCTGCCGCACGGTTTCGTACAAACCGTCCAGTATGACGCGCTGTTCATCCATCACCAGTAACATGACTTTCATACGTTCATATACCGAACTGCGAATACAAAAATGGCAGCGGCAAGGGGTGCCACTTTGCGCTGCGGGCGTCGGATCAGTCTTGGCTGCGGATCTTGTCGACGATGGCTGTCGTCGAGCTGTTGGCAACCAGTCCCAGCACTTTCACGGTGCCACCATAAGAGGCGACGATGTCAGCGCCGACGACCTGGTCAACCGAGTAGTCCCCGCCTTTCACCAGCACGTCCGGACGCACATGGGCCAGAAGGTTTTCCGGGGTGCCTTCCGGGAAGCTGATGACCCAATCCACCGCGCCCAGACCGGCCAGCACGGCCATGCGCCGATCAACGCTGTTGATCGGGCGGCCCGGACCTTTCAGGCGACTCACCGACGCATCGTCATTGACCGCCACGATCAGACGATCGCCCTGCGCGCGTGCCTGCTCCAGGTAGGTGACATGGCCGGCGTGGAGGATGTCGAAGCAGCCGTTGGTGAAGACGATGGTTTCTTTGTGGGCACGGGCGTCGTCGATGGCCAGCAGCAACTGATCGAGCGTTAGCACGCCGCGCTCAGGACCCTCGGCACGCTGGATGGCGCGACGCAATTCGGGCGCGCTGATCGCGGCAGTACCAAGCTTGCCTACGACGATGCCCGCGGCAAGGTTCGCCAGGGCGACGGCGTGAGGCAATTCCTCACCCGCTGCGATGGCCGCGGCCAGGGTGGAAATAACCGTGTCGCCGGCGCCGGTCACGTCGAAGACTTCCCGGGCGCGGGCCGGAAGGTGCAGCGTCGGCTGGTCCGGGCGCAACAGCGTCATGCCGTGTTCGCCACGGGTGACCAGCAGCGCACCGAGATCAAGGTCCTTCATCAGCGCGGCGCCTTTGGCGACCAGCTCTGCCTCGTCGACGCAGTGGCCAACGATCGCTTCGAATTCACTGAGGTTGGGGGTGATCAGACTGGCGCCGCGATAGATCGCGAAGTCTTTGCCCTTGGGGTCGGCCAGCACGGGGATACCACGGTCCCGGGCTGCCTTGATCAGGACTTGATGGTTCTTCAGTGCACCTTTGCCGTAATCGGACAGGACCAGCACTTTGATGCCGTCGAGCAAAGCATCGACCTCACGACTCAGGGCGTCGGGGTCGGTGGCGAAGGGTTCTTCGAAGTCGATACGCAGGAGCTGCTGGTGCCGGCTCATGACGCGCAATTTGACGATGGTGGGCTGGTGGGCGATGCGTTGGAAGCAAGCGGTGACACCAGCGGCCTTGAGGCTGTTGCTCAGGCTGTCAGCGGCTTCGTCGGTGCCGGTGACACCGACCAGGGACGCCTTGGCGCCCAGCGCTGCAATGTTCAACGCCACGTTGGCAGCACCGCCCGGACGGTCTTCGATCTGGTCGACTTTGACCACCGGAACCGGCGCTTCAGGGAGATTCTGGAAGTGCCACCGTGCCAATAGCGGTCGAGCATGACGTCGCCGACAACTAACACTTGAGCCTGATCAAAACGCGGCATGGACAACTTCATCGAACAACCCGTGGCAGAAATGGACAAGGACGGAATCTTAGCACAGCGATCAGCGCTGGCTGGCCGGTTGGCCTCGAATCCCTTAGTGCTTAAAACAGCGCTTCGAATGGCGCTTCAAAGGGTGCAACAAACGGCGTGTCGACTGGAGCCATCAGGGGCGCGGAAAGCGGCGGACCCAGAACACCTCATGCCGGCGCACGGCCTTGCGGAAGAATTCGTCGTCTCCCGTCAGCGGCCATTCGCGACCGGCCAGCCAGCGTTGAATCTGCCGACGCAGGCGCTTCTTCAAAGGTGGCAGGCCCTGTAGGTCATGCTGCATCCCCAGGGCCATGGCCTTATCAAGCTGCACGTCCGAACTGAGCGACGTACTCCAGAGCTGATCAACCGACGGTGCTTCAACGAATGGCGGCAGGGCGACACCTTTACCGGCCAGCCCCATGGGCCAGCGATCGTTGTCGTGCAGGTGGTTGGCGTAGAACAGCGCCACCTGGGGCGTATGTGCGCTTCTGCTTACCGCCTCATACAGCGCTTGAGTCGTGGCGATGTGGTCGGCGTGAGGGTCGAGTTCCGGGTGCGGCATGACGATCACGTCAGGCCGATAAGCGTCGAGCAGCGCTGCGAGATCGGCCACAAGATTGTTCCAGGTGGGCGCGCCGTCCTGATCACCCGGCAACGGCAAAGGATTGTGCTGCCGCGCACTGCGGATGTCGGTCTCTGAGGAGTCGCGAGAACCAAACGGCTGATCCGGCGACTGGGCCATGGCCGGCAGTTGCAAGCAGTAGTAACCCAGTTGCACGCATTGGCTCTGGGGCACACCGCCCCACAACGGAATCGCCAGACTGTCCCACGTGCGCAGGCGGCCCTTGAGCCGCGCGGCGTCGGCGCGGTTGAGCCCCAGTTGTTCGTAGCGTTCGGCCTCGATTTCGCCCTGAGTCAGGGTGACGATGCTGCAATCGGCGGCCTGGCTGTACAAGCCAAACGCTGCCAGCTCGGCGTCGTCCGCGTGGGGCGCAAGGATCATCAACCGTTGCTGGCGGTAATCCGGGTTGCTCAGCACGTACAAACGAGCTGCGCTGGAGATGCGGCAGAACCCGCCCTTCAGGCGCAGCGTGCTGTCTGCGACCACGTCTCGCTGACCGGTGAGGTTCACGTAGCGACGCCCGGCAAAACCTCGCTCGAAATCCTGGCGATCGTCACCTGCCAACACATACGGGTCCAGCCAGCGACCCAGCCAGGTGCTGCGCAGATCGAGCTCCAGCAGCAGCGTTTCGCCTTCGGCCAACGGCTCGCTCAGCTGCAGCATGCCGTTGACGACAGAGACCGGCTGCGCCTGGGCCGCGTCGGGAAACTGATAGTGGTAATCGCTCTTGGGCGAATAAAACAGATGATCGGAGAACCAGGCTTCGTGGGCGATCCAGGCGGCGACGATCAGCAACGGCACCAGCCACCACGCGACCCAGATACCAATGCCGATCAGCAGCACCAGACCGATGATCAGCGCCAGACGCTTGTTGCGCCGATGTCTTTTCAGAAGCTGCTGCTTGCGCCCGGACATGTCATCCAACCTTGTAGACAGGCACCGTCTGGCACCAGCGGTCTTTGTATTCGCGATCAGAGCGGCCGAAGGAATAGCGCAACGGCTTGTTCACCGCCCTCGCATCGGCCCAGGCATTCTGGGTGTTGACGAAGCTCAGCACGCTGCCAGCGCTCAACGCCTGGTGGGCCGGATCGACACCGCCGTTGATGTACTCGACGGACACCCAGTGCGGCGACTCGACCCTGTACAGGACCTGAGCGGCAATGGGCTTGCCTTCCAGCAGGATCATCGAGCCGGTCATGAACTCGCGCATCAGCTCGAACACGTTGGCCAGGTGATCCTTGCCCGGCACGTCGAAGCCCCAGCGCGCATGGAACAGGCCTGAGTAAATGCGCGCTTGTTCCTCGGACGTGAAATCCAGCATCGGCTGCACGACCCCGCCCGCCTCCTCAAGCAAACGCTGCTCACGGCGCTGGTTGTAGCGGAATTTCTTGGAATAGTCCTCAGGGGCGCGGGCGATCGCCAGGCTCTCGGCTTGCGGCTTGAGGGTGTCGATCTGATTGGCGTTCAACTCGGACACATAGCCCATGCGCTGGCGCACCGGCACTGTCACGCCCGGGGCGATCGGCAAAATGATTTCCGCGTTGCCCAGATCGAACACCCGCCGATCACGCTGCTTGAGCACTTTCTTGGCCAGCGCCAGATCCCGGCCCCAGCAGGCAACGGCAGCGACAACGTTGCCGTCTTGCAGCCACCCCAAATACCGAACCGGAATGTCAGCCAGCCCGGCCAGACGCTCGATCACCTGCGGATGCGTGGCAACGCTGCCGCCGAACTGCTGCCACGCGGTGGCGTAGGTCGTTGCATCGATCGGGGTCCAGCCTCGCTCACGCCATGCGCGCAAGTGACTCAGCATGCATCGACTGCCCGGTCGATTTCGGCAGGCTCGTCTTCTTCGAACTGCTTGGCGTGCAGGCGTGTGTAGTAACCGTTCTGCGCCAGCAGCTCCTCATGGGAGCCGCGCTCGACGATGCGCCCTTCGTCCATCACCAGAATGACGTCGGCTTTTTCGATGGTGCTCAGGCGGTGGGCGATCACCAGCGTGGTACGGCCCTGCATGACCTTCTCCAGCGCCTTCTGGATGTGGCGCTCGGACTCGGTATCCAGCGCCGAGGTGGCTTCGTCGAGAATCAGCAGCGGCGCATTTTTCAGCAGCGCGCGGGCAATCGCCAGACGCTGGCGCTGGCCGCCGGACAGCAGCACGCCGTTCTCGCCGACGAGGGTCTGGTACTGCTGAGGCAACTTGTCGATGAACTCGTCGGAATAAGCATCGGCCGAGGCTTTTTGATCTCTTCCAGCGGCACGCCCGCCAGATCGCCATACGCGATGTTGTTGGCGATGGTGTCGTTGAACAGCGTGACGTTCTGATTCACCAACGCGATCTGCCGACGCAGGCTGCGCAGGGTGTAGTCCTGAGTTTCGACGCCATCAAGGAAGATCTTGCCCTGCACGTGATCGTAGAAACGCGGAATCAGGCTCGCCAAAGTAGATTTGCCGCTGCCGGAGCGGCCCACCAGCGCGACCATCTGGCCGGCTTCGGCGACAAAACTGACGTCGTTCAGCACCCGCTTTTCCGTCCCCGGGTAGGTGAACGTAAGATTTTTGACCTCCAGACGGCCCGAAACCTTATCGCGTTCCACGGTACCCAGGTCCTGTTCGGTCTGCTCATCCAGCTGCTCGAAGATGCTCTCCGCACCGGCGACGCCTTTCTGGATGGTGGAACTGACTTCAGACAACTGACGGATCGGCTTGGGCAGCAGGCCGGCCATGGTGATGTAGGCCACCAGATCGCCAGCCGACGAATCGCCGCGCAGATAAAGGACGAGAAACATCACAATAGCCATGCCGCTGTAGGTCACCAACTGCAGCATCGGCGTGTAAACGGCGCCGGTCTTGGTCATCGCCAACTGCTTTTTGGTGTTGCTGCGGCTGGCCTTTTCGAAGCGGGCCTTTTCGTAGTCTTCGCCGCCAAAGCTGCGGACTACCCGGTAGCCGTGAATGGTCTCGGACGCCACGTGGGTGACGTCGCCCATGGCCACCTGAATCTTCTTGCTCTGTTTGCGAAACTTCTTGCTGGTGCTGTTCACCATGACCGCGATGAGCGGCAGTATCGCCAGCATCACCAAGGTTAGTTTCCAGTTCATCCACAGCAGCGCGCCAAACAGGAAGATGACCGTCATGCCTTCGCGAATCACGACCTTGATCGCGTCAGTGGCAGCGCCGGTGACCATGGTCACGTTGAAGGTGATGCGCGAGATCAGGTGCCCGGAGTTGCTGTTGTCGAAGAAGCGGTTGGGCAGCGTGAGCAGTTTGTTGAACAGCACGACACGCAGGTCATGCACCAGCCCGAGGGAGACACGGGCTAGGAAGAAGTTGCCCAGATACGAGCCGGCACCTTGCCACGCCGCGATCAGCACGATCATCAGCGGTACCGCCTGCAGCAACTGCAGATGGCCGATATAGGGGTTGCCGGGGAATAGACTGGCTTCGGGATTGGCCAGGCCATCGACGAAGTATTTGAGGATGTAGGCGAGCATCGGCTGGGTGGATGCAAAGATAAGAAAGCCGACAATACTCAAGCAGAAAAGGCCGATGTACGGCCGCACATAGGTCAATAGACGAAAGTAAATCGCCAGGGTCGTTTTAGCTTGAGGATCAGGACTGCTCATGGGAATCCGCACGAAAAAATTAGGCGGGCATGGTAGCACAACCCATATTTGTCGACCCCTGCCGCGACCCAAGCGGAGCCGACTCGGGTAACATGCCGCATTTGTTCAGGTAAGTATGCCGATGCACCCAATGGAACACAGCGCCTATCTGGCCTTGCGAGAAAACGCCACCGTGCTCGAAGCGGACGGATCCGGGGACAAGGTTCTGTTGCTTGAGGACGGCACCATTCTCAAACTGTTCCGCCGCAAGCGCCTGATCAGCTCGGCCTTGCTGTTCCCCTACGCGCAGCGCTTCGCCGACAACATTGATGCCCTCAAGAAGCGCGGCATCCCCTGCCCCGACGTTATCGCCACTTACCGAATTGCCAGCATCAGCCGCGATGCCGTGCGCTACACGCCGTTGCCCGGCCTGACCATCCGCCAGGTATTGAAAGAGCACGGTGAAAGCGCGCCGCTGCGGGCTGAGCTGGGTACGTTTATCGCTCACCTGCACGATCGCGGGGTTTACTTTCGCTCGCTGCACCTGGGGAACGTAGTGCTCACGCCGGCCAATGAACTCGGCTTGATCGACATCGCGGACCTGCGCTGCCAGAAACTCGCGTTAAGTGACAGCAAGCGCCTGCGCAACTTCGCCCACTTATTACGTTACGAACAGGACAAGCAGTGGCTGCTTGGCAGTGATCAGGGCGCGGCATTTTTGCAGGGTTATACCCAGGGTATGCCAACTGACAGACAGTCGACGATGACCGAGCGCCTGCAACTGCTACTGACGGCCCCTATCGACCGATAGCCAGAACGGTTGCGCCCTTGCGATTGGCAAAGTGCGCCAACACCCTGAGATGGCGTGCTTCTAGCCACTCGACGAGCCATGGCTCGTTCCCTTTGGCGTCGATGAGGAAGTATTGATACTCGTCCGCGTGCTGCGGGGACATCGCTTGCTCCCGAGTCAATCCGGGAATCACATAACCTCGGCCGGCGTAATAGCTGATGCGCCCGTCGTCAAAGAAGGCCGGAGCGCTCGCCTCGACGTGGGTCGACATCCAGCGGCCTGCCTCCACGTAATGGGTCTTCCCGCCACCGGTCGTTATCACGTTTGAGAGCATCACGAGCAGCGCTACAACAACAAGCGCCTTGCCGAGGCGCGGGAACTGCCCAACAAACGATGCCAATCCCATTGCCATCAACGGCACAAAAAGCAGACTCAGAAAGCTCATGTAGCGGCTGTTCATGAACTGCTCTTTGACATAAAACAGCACCAGCACGATCAGGTAGAGCAGCGCCGCCCACGCGAACGGCCGATAATCGCGCCAGTATGCACCCAGCACGCCCCAGTTCCTGCGCAGCACGAACGGCAACGCGAAGGGGCCCATCAGTTTGACGAAAGTGATCAGCATGGAGGCCAGGATGCCGAAGAAAATGATGCGTCCCGCTTCGTCCTGCGAATACTTGTTGATCAGCGAGTTGGCAAACTGGTTCGACAGCAGATCAAAGGACGCCAGGACAGTGTGGGGATTGAGCATATCCAGATAGATCATCAGACGTCCGGACAGGAACGCGCCTGAGACCGCGACCGCGATTAAGCCAAGCGCTGGCAGCAGTGCAAACTGAAACACCTGCTTGCGGCTGGCGCTATCCCTTAATCTCGGCAATTGCCAGAGCGCCAATGCCGGAATCAGCAGCAGTGCCTCAAGCCGGAACAGCATGGCGCAGAGAATAGCCACGTGGACAAAAGCTGCGCGCAGCCAGCCGCCACGGGCATCCCAACGCAGTGCGAGCCAGATCGCAAGCGTGCAGAAGAACCAGAACCCGCATTCACGAATGATGTCGTTGCGAAATGAGTTAACGGCTGGCATCGCCAGCATCACCAGGCAGGCCCAAGGGGCGAGCGCTGCCGAACGCTGACGAACACAATCCACCATCAAAGCGCTGACGCCGGCGAAGAAAAGGCCACACCAGAGGTAGGCGCTCAGTTCCAGAGGCAGGTGCAGCACGCTGTGGGTGCCGGCCAGCAGGAGGGAGAACCACGGCCAGTCAAAGGATTGCCAGGCAGCTTGAGTGCCGTGCTCGGCGACTCGTTGCGCGGTATCGATGTACAGGGCTGCGTCACGGCCGACTGTTGCGGTGCCCAGGACTGCAATCAACGAAAGGAGGATGCTGCCCAGGAATGCCAGCCGAACCGGATGCTCGCGGACCCACCCAGAGACATGGGCGCCGGTTTTAACAACTGCCGCTTTCATTACCTTTCCTCAGCTACATGCGCAAAACTGAAACCGGTTATCGAAACAACGAACGCAAGGCTTTGCGTGTATATGACCAGCGCGCGAACGTACGCCAGTGGGCCTTCAACGCCATGAAATAAAACTTCCTGGCCAGCGTGTACTCGCCGTGGGAATAACAGTCGCGAAACAATGAAAGGCAACGCTGCGCCATGAATGCCTGACGCAGGTCGTGAAACTCAACCGGCATCCGCTGGACCGAGAACACCTCGCACACCACTTGCACGGCGCCGGCCGCAAGGCTCTGACGCAAGTCATGACGCATGCTGTCGGGGTGTTTGTGAATGAACGCCAGCGGCTGATCCAGCACCGTGCAAGGAAAGCGGGCCAATACCTGAGCGAAGACGGGAAGATCTTCGACATTACGCAGATGCTCAGGATAGTTACCCGGCGCAAAGACGTCACGATGCATGGCACAGGCACCGTTTGAAATGGAGATTGTCTTGTCCAGCAAGTAGCCTTTGACTCTCTGTCGCGCAGTCGCCGGTAGTGGCCTGGCAACCTGCAAACTGCGTCGGCCATCGACGAATACCGACCAGTGCGCGCCGATCACTAAATGAGTGTCGGGGTGGCGTGCGATATGACGGGTAATCCCCGCCAATGCGCCGGGCGCCATTTCATCGTCTGCGTCAAGAAACACGAGGTATCGACCCGTGGCTTCTTCTATCCCGAGATTGCGCACTGATGACAAGCCACCATTGAGCTTGTGCAGTACCCGAAAGCGCCCGGGGTTCTCAGCCGAAAGCCCCGCGAGCACCTCTAATGTATCGTCGGTTGAACCGTCATCTATCACCAATAGATCAGCAGCAGCATCGTCGATTTGCGCCAATACCGAATCCACTGCGCGACGCAGGGAATGGGCATAGTTGTATGCGGGAATGACGACGCTGATCAGTGTTTCAGTCAAGTCCAGACCCTTCCACGCCGTCTTTGACTACCAGGATGTCTTCCATGATCAGGTACTCGAGGTCAGAGCCGAAGAACATGTTCAACGCATCGGTCGGCGAGCAAATCATCGGCTCGCCGCGGCGGTTGAGCGAAGTATTGAGCGAAACGCCGTTGCCCGTCAGGTTTTCGAGCGCCTTCATCATGTCGTAGTAACGCGGGTTGTATTCGCGCTTGAGCACCTGGGCGCGGGAGGTACCGTCTTCATGGACGACTTCCGGCACACGGGTTTTCCACTCTTCAGCTACTTCGAAAGTGAAGGTCATGAACGGCGCCGGGTGATCGATCTTGATCATCTGAGGAGCGACGGTGTCGAGCATCGACGGGCAGAAAGGCCTCCAGCGCTCGCGGAACTTGATCTGATGGTTGATGCGATCGGCAACGCCGGCAATGCTCGGACAGCCGATGATCGAACGACCACCGAGGGCGCGAGGACCAAATTCCATGCGGCCCTGGAACCAGGCGACCGGGTTGCCCTCGACCATGATTTTGGCGATACGCTCGGGGGTGTTGTCGATCTGGCGCCAGGCCGGCTTGCTCGGGTGTCGGGCGCAGGCAGCGATAACGTCCTCGTTGCTGTAGGACGGGCCGAGGTAGACGTGCTCCATCTTCTCGACCGGCACGCCACGCGCGTGGGAACGTAGGCGGCGGCGCCGACAGCAGTGCCGGCATCACCCGACGCTGGCTGAACGAACAGCTCTTTGACGTCAGGGCGCGCGATGATCTTCTGGTTCAGTTTGACGTTCAGCGCACAGCCGCCAGCGAAGGCGAGCTTGCCGGTTTCCTTGAGGATGTCACCCAGATAGTGGTCGATCATCTGCAGCGACAGCTTCTCGAACAGCGCCTGCATGCTGGCGGCGTAATGGATGTACGGCTCGTCGGCGATGTCGCCTTCGCGCTTGGGACCCAGCCACTCGATCAGTTTCGGCGAGAAGTAGAAGCCTTTGCCCTTCTCTTTGTAACGACGCAGGCCGATGACGTTGGCGTATTCGGTGTTGATCACCAGTTCGCCGTTTTCAAAGGTGGCCAGGCGGGAGAAATCGTATTTGGTCGCGTCGCCGTAAGGTGCCATGCCCATGACTTTGAATTCGCCGTCGAGCATCTCGAAGCCGAGGAATTCGGTGATCGCGCCATACAGGCCACCGAGGGAATCCGGATCGAAGAATTCCTTGATCTTGTGGATCTTGCCGTTTTCGCCATAGCCGAAGAAGGTAGTGGCGTACTCACCCTTGCCGTCGATCCCGAGGATCGCGGTTTTCTCCTGAAAACCGGAGCAATGGTAAGCGCTGGAGGCGTGGGCCAAGTGGTGCTCGACAGGCTCGATTTTGATCTTTTTCGGATCAAAACCCAGCTGCTCCAGGCACCAGACGATTTTGTTGCGATAGCGCTTGTAGCGGCGGTTGCCCATCAGAATCGCGTCGAGGGCGCGGTCCGGTGCATACCAATAGCGTTTGGCGTAGTGCCAGCGCGCTTCGCCGAACAGGCTGATGGGTGCGAAAGGAATGGCGACGACATCAACATCCGAAGGCTTGATGCCTGCTTGTTCGAGGCAGAACTTCGCTGATTCATAGGGCATGCGGTTCTTGGCATGCTTGTCGCGAACGAAACGCTCTTCTTCGGCCGCAGCAACCAGCTTGCCATCGATGTAAAGGGCTGCGGAAGGATCATGGCTAAGTGCGCCGGACAGGCCAAGGATCGTCAATGCCACTAGGGTCTAGCCTCTTAAGTCTGCATGCAGGCATCACGCGCCTGACAAATAAGGTGTGTCTGGCGCAAAGGCGGCAGACAGCTAAAGGGCGGGATTATAGCGTAATGGCTCTGGAAGTGGTCGCAGGGAATGAAGTGCCGCGCGATGCGTCTGCAGGACTGCCTTCAGCCGGGAACAGGCCAGCGTGAGCGCCATCGTTGTTGTGGCATGGCACCTGGCCCCTTCGCGGCTGAAGCCGGTTCTACAGGTTCGATGCCCATTCAGTGCGATAACTATTTAGCACCACGCGCCCCGGCGTTCTGATTGATTGATCGTTCGACGAATCATCGGGCTGCTTGCCCGCTCTCGCGCAACCTCATTGCGCGGAGATCACTCAGGAATGCTACACGCCATGGAAACATTTTCACCCAACCCGCCTGCGCTTGATCGGCTGACAACGCTGACGACCGTACTCGACGCCGAGCTTCAGCATCTTCCGGATGCAGAGGCGTATCTCAATACCCCGCCTCAGCCAGTGAGCCCGGAGCAGAAAGAGCTGTTGCACTCGGCAATCACCCGCTTCTGGGCCGAGGCGAGCGCGCGTGAGATTTCGCGGCGCGAGCTCTTCGTGACCTGCCTCGAATTGACCCTTCGCGATGACCTGCTGCTGAACATCGAAGAGGGCGAACTGCACCGCGACTATGGGCGCTGTCTGCCGGGCATGGACGCCCAGGAGCACGTCGTGTTCAGCGCGCTTGAACTTCGACTCGATGCACAGCGTGGTGTCGA
The DNA here is from genome assembly GCF_016925575.1 of Pseudomonas sp. 15A4. Lineage (NCBI taxonomy): Bacteria > Pseudomonadati > Pseudomonadota > Gammaproteobacteria > Pseudomonadales > Pseudomonadaceae > Pseudomonas > Pseudomonas sp. 15A4. The sequence goes on from NZ_CP068986.1 coordinate 417,865, forward strand.
ACTGGCCGGGGCGCTTGTTGCAACCGCTCAGCCGGGGCAGACCTTGCTCTGGTTGCCCGGACAGGCCGTAGAAGGCTTTGTGTCAAACGCCGCCTTACAGCAAGAACTCGCCCGTCGCGTCAATCACCCACTCCTGCGCCTGCCTTTGCTGCGCTTGATGCAAGACAGCACGCGCGACGCCTGGCTCGAGATTGCCTCGGGCGGCGACGTGTTTCTGGAGCCGTCGACCCCTTCGGACTTTCAGCTCATCCCCATCAAAGGCTCGCCCTACGATCACGTCTTTGATCGCTTGCTGGCAAAGCAGCGTGTGGACATCGACGAGCTGTTCGACGCGGCGCCCAGCCTGTCGACTCAAACCCTCCAGACGCTACTCGAAGACCTGCTCCACCAGCCGAAATCCTGGGGCCCCGACGGGGCTGTTGCCGCTGCGCAGGATCGTCGCGCCCGCCGCGACGAGCGCCGCGCACGCCCCGACTGGCTGGAAATGGCCAGCGCCGAACAGCGCGAGCGATACGCGGCCGGGATGATGGATTACGAGCGCGCACGCAGTGCCTTGCTGAGCGTGATGGACAGCGGCGCGTCGCCGGAACAGTTCGCGCGAAGCCACCTCCGTGCGCGGCTGGCCAATGAGCTGGGCATTGATATCAATCCCGATCATGTCCTGATCAGCACCGAACGCGCTCTGCCAATGACGGCTGAAACCTACACCGTCAGCCGATCACTGACGCAACTGGCACTATACGGCCTGCATCCGGGCGACACGGCGCAGTATTCTGCGTTTCAGACCCGAAGCCAAATCACCTACGCCGACCAGCCGCTTGAGCCCGAAAACAGCGGGCTGACCCCGGCTTACCTCGCCCGTGTCATCAACGAGCTGGACTTGCGAAGCCGTTTCGCCCCTGCGCAACGCCAGGCCCTAGGCTCGCCAACCACTCAGCGCCTGATGAGCGAAGCGATGCACCATCAGCTCATCGCGCAGGCCCGTGGGGCCGAGCTGCAAGGCCATATCCAAGCCTCGGACCTGGCGCTCATCGAGTCGCTGAACCCAGATACCGTCGCCCCGCGAAATCCCGCCGTTGCCGTGCAGCAGATCAAGCTGAATGGCCATGACACCCTGAGCAGCGTGCTGCTATTGCGCAAGCTCGATGCATCGGGTCTGCCGGACGGACTGCTGATGTTCACCCCGGACAGCCCTCGGCATCAGCATTTTCAGCGCTTCGACAACGAACGTCAGTTGCTCGGCGAGCTTGTGAGCTGGAGCCGCTCCGCCGAGATGAGCCACTTCCTGCTGGGACAGATCACCGCGAACAGAAGGGACGCCCTGAAAGACCAACTGCATGATTTAAGCGAAAAGCCGGCGCCTGCTCAGGGATGGCTCAGCTACGCAACCCTCCCCGATTACAACAGTGGCTTGCGTACACTGGTGTCCGCGCGCGTTGACGTCATGCTCTCCGAGCAACGGCTGCACACTCCGGATTGGTTCCTGCGGGCATCGGCCGAGCAGCGTCAGCAAATGGTGGCACTGGAAGATGCACTCGTGGCGGCGGGTAAAATCTACCAGGCCGCTCCGCACACGCAGGTCATCGACTTCGATGCTTACGTCCACCAGACCGCCAGCCGCAAGATCAACGCGCTGCTCAGCCTGCCTCCGGGAACGGTGGACCCTGACCGGATGATCGTTCACACACCTCGCGAAACCCTGTCCTACACGCACATGCTGCGCGACGGCTACGACGACACACTTGGCCTGCTCAACGCGGCAGCCGATACCACCGCCACGTTCAGCGGCCCCGAGGGCGTCGATCTCACACCACTGACCCCGGAGAACGTCGCCGGCTCGGTCCGCGGTCAATGGGTCGCCGATCAGTACATCGCGATGATTCGCGGGCAACTGCTGGCGCCTGGAAGCGAGGACTACAATTGGCGCCGTCAACAGAGCCTGCTACTGACGCAATTGCAAATGCGCGCCGACGCCTTGCGCAGCTTCCTTGAAGGCCACATCGACGCCTCGCAATTGCACTGGCTCACCCTCTCCATCGTCAACATGCACCAGAGCAGCCCGGCGGACCGCCTGCGCTACCCCATCTATCCACTGCAATTGAACGTGGACGTCATGGCCATCGCCTCCCGTGCAGAGGTCATTCACGGCTGCTTCCTGCTCGCACCGCCTGACGCGAGTACCCTGGAGCAGGTTCTGCTGTATACACCGCAGGCACCGGACGGCCGCGCTTTCCGATCACTCAGCGCGTTCAGTAACACGCTGCTGAGTGCCGGCATGGGCGATTACTACCTGAGCCGCGCCCGGGTCAAGGCGGGCATGCCGCTGGCGTTTGCCCTGGCTGAATTGAAGAAAGGCGGGGGCCGCAAACCTGCGCTGCCAAGGGAGCCATTCAGCAATCTGTACGACGTGTGCTTCGATCAGGTGATCGAGCGCAAGATCCAGGATGTCGCGGACACCCAGACCGGTCGCGCAGACATGCTCCGCCGACAGGTCTGGAGCAGCCTCGAGCTGATCGCCACCGCCGTCACCTTGCCCTTCCCGCCCGCGAGCTTTGCCGTCGGCATGATCATCGCGAGCGCTGAGGGTTATCGCGCGCTAGAGGCCCTCGACGAGCGGGATCACGCCACCGCCAGCTTCTACGTGCTCAGCGCCTGGCTGAACACGGCGGGGGCTGCGGGCGATCTGCACTCGGGAGTGAAAGGACTGGGCGGTGCGCTGAAGGACCTGACGGGCCGAAAAACGGCCGGCCGGTACGCCCGCTCGGTTGCCCATGCCACCGACGAGACGCTGCAGCCCGTCGCGGTAGAGAACGAACTCTTCTGGGCCGCGCCTCAAGCCGCCAACCGACATGTTCCGCTGTACCGGACCCGCGCGCTGATCCCGGAAACCCTTCAGCCCACCGGGCGCTATGCGCAAACCGATGTCACCGGCGTATGGAGGGCACTGCAGCAGGACACCGCGCCAGTGCCGGTCGGGAATACCCCTGTCCATCCGTTGCACGCCGTGGATGTGTCTTTGGCGGACGCCCTCCCGTTGAATCGCCCGCATGGGCAAGGGATCAGCGTGGTTCGTGGCAATTGTTACGTTGTCATGCAGGGCCAGACCTACCAGGTCCAGTACGACGTCCGGTTGGCCGTATGGCAGATCGTCGATCCGCATAACCCGTTCGCCTTCTTTGGCCGGCAAACGGTACATCTCAACAGCCAGGGCCAGTGGCAACTGCTTGAGCCAGCGCGGTTGCAGGGCGGCGTTCTGCCTTCGTTCAGCCGGCTGGACGAAACCCCTGCCGGCCCCTCCACGGCGGTGGGCGACTTGAGCGATTACGAAATGCCGGAATCGCTGCAGCCCTACGTCTTCGGCATCGTCAGCCCAAAGCAGGCTGAACACTTTGAAGAAGGCCCGTTTGGTCTGCATGAGTTTTTCGACGACATTTTCCAGGGCGGGCGGTCGACTTACAGGACGTTGCGTCAGAACCTTTACCGCGATGCGAAGGCATTCTTCGATCAGCCGTCTCTCCCGGGCAAACCTGAGTTGCCGGTGCTGGAAGAGGGCGCGACAGCCCAAGGCTTCTTCGATGCAGTACTTGAGAAATCCAACGGGTTGGTGATTGGCGAAGCACCCACGTCCATCGCCAGCAAGCAGCTGCTCATCGACAACATGCCGTTGCTGGCGCAGCGCAAGGTCGAGGTGCTGTACATCGAGCATCTGCAAACCGACCAGCACACGCACAAGCTGCAGAAATACAGGGCACTCGGCAGCAAGACGCGCAGCGGCTCGCACATGATCAAGCACTACCTGGATACCGTGAACGAGGGCGCGCTCAAGAACGGCAGCGACAAATACGATTACTACCACCTGATCAAGGCGGCCCACCGACACGGCATCGACGTTCGGCCGTTCAGCTCCTCGGTCAGCTATGACTACGCTGGCAACGAAGTGGCATCCGCTGCAGGTGACGCACTCGCGCCGCAAAAGATGGCGGTTTTCTTCGGTAACAAAGTCATCAGCGGCGATGTGCAGACGCGCCCCGGCAGACGCTGGGTCGCGCTGCTCGACCACCGCACCGCCAACACCTGGCAGCAGCAGCCAGGCATCAGCGAACTGCAAGGCGTACTCAGCCTGCGCGTCGAAGACGTGCCATCGGGCGCGCCGATTCAGATATCCGTGGACAGCGATGCCGTCATCAGCAGCGCTGCGTCGCGCGCGGACTTCAAGGCACAGATCGGCAACCCGAACATCGACAATGGTGCTGGGGCATCCTCACCCGTCAGTCCTTCCGGCACATCAATGGACGATGCGCTGTATGGCTTCTTCGAACGACGTTCACCCATGGAGTGGGGCCTGGACCCCAACCGCCGCGCCATCGTTTCCCACCGCAGAAGCGAAGGGAACCCCTATGTCGGCGATCACGGTTTTGAATGGAATCCGGCCGGCTATTGGACCCGCGCCGATGCGGCCACCTGGAGCAACGACTACCCACTGGGCGCCATTCAGCAGTCGCTGATCGACAACCGCTACCAGATGCCTGCCGACATGCAGAGCATCTTTCATGACCTGGCCAACTTCCGTCACAGAGGCCTCAACCCTGATTACTTTTTCCTCGAAAGTCATCTAGTGGACGTGCGTGAAAAGTTCTTCGAGCTGGCGAACACGCTGCAAAAAGATGCGCGTTCGGTGCTCAACCTCGCCCTCCCTGAACGCGTGATTCTGCCCGAGGTAAAGGCCGACACGCCGTTGAGCATGTTCATCGAGGAGCTATACGAAAACACATCCGGTGTGGTCATCGGCGAATCCCATTCGGCACGCGCCAGCAAGCGCTTCATCCTCGACAACATGGAGCATCTGGCGCGCCAGGACGTAAAGACGCTGTACATGGAGCATTTGCTGACGGATGTCCATCAGGCCGATCTTGACCGCTTCGCCGAGACGGGGCTGATGAGCAAGCGTCTGCTGCACGACCTCAAGCGCATGGACCATACGTTCCGAACCGACCCGACAGGCCTCTACTCGTTTGAAAGGCTGGTGGTCCAGGCCAGGCGGTACGGCATTGAAATCCGCGCGATCGACTGCGCCGCCAGTTACTTCACCCGTCATCTGCCAACTCACTCCGGCACCACGCGCCAGCAGGTGCTCAGCTATTTTGCGTCTCGCACCATACGCAAGCATCAGGAGGTGATGGGGTCGCACAAGTGGATGGCGCTGGTGGGTGAAACCCATGCCAGTACCTTCAAGAACAGCGTGCCGGGCCTTGCCGAGCTGGAACAGGGGATTGGCGTGCGCGTGATGGATGTGGCGCCGGGCAAAGGCCACGGCATCATGATTGACCCGGGCGAGCAGGTGCCGGCGGGGCTGGGGCACGAGGCCGTGCGGGTGAAGAATGACTTCCGCGTGGAGATCGAACTGGCGCCACGCCCTCAGTTGGCCGCGCCCGTCGGCGGTAGGCTGCACAGCCCGGGCATGTTCATGCTCGACGAGTCCGCACCCTTGCGCCCAACGATCGTGCATCGCTCAAGGGACCGCACCCTCAAGCACACCCCTGTGCGGTTCAATACCGCGGGCAAAGCCTACGTCGAGCGCGAGTCATGGCCGCAGGTGCATCGTCAACCGTTCGACAATGTGCAAGCACTGATCGACGCACTGGTGGAGATGAACCTTAAGCACGCGGACTGACGGGTCACTCAGGGGTTTTTAAAACCGTCGGGATGCGCTGTTCCAGCAACTGGTGCAGCGCGCTGTCGACTGGCCAGTTGCGCATGAAGCGTGCGCGATCTTTAGCGAACGCCGCCGCGAACGAGCTCTGGGAACTGTGCTGACACATGGCGTCCAGATCGATGAGCGACCAGCGGTCGTTGTGCCAGAACACGTTGTGGCCTTTGAGATCGCCGTGGCTGATGCGCTCGCGGATCATCTGCGCAAACAGAGTGTCCAGCGCCTGCAACTCAGCTTCTGGCGCATCGCCAGACGCTACGTAGGGCGCGAAGCGCTCAATGATGTCGGGCCCCGGCAGGAACTCGGTGACCAGATACGCTTCACGGCGCAGCCACATGAAGCGTTTTTCCAGCAGCGCCAGCGGTGTGGGCGTTGCGATGCCGAGGAACCGCAACCGATTGCCTTCACGCCACGAGTGCCAGGCACGGGACGGACGCCAAAAGCGCTTGAGCCAGTGGGCCAGGTTCTTGATGTTGTAGCGCTTGATCACCAGCTCGCGGCCGGCGACGTCTACCTTGGCGACGCTGGCCGCACCACCGGTCTTGTACAGATGACCGCCATCGACCAGCGCGTCGGCCTGTTCCAGTACCGGCAGCATTCCGGCGACTTCCTCGCGACGAATCGCACGCAGGGCAAACGGCCCGTCTTGGACGCTGAACAGGCTGCATTCACGGCCGATCTTGATCAGGTAATCCCGCAAGCGCCAACTGCGCACCTTGTCGATCTGCTTTTGCAGCGCTTCGACCGGCAAGCCGTGCTCGCCGTTGCTCAGCAGGTAATAGACGAGTAATTCTTCGGTGAACGGCTCCAGCGACTTGGGCAACTGGGCGAAGAACACGCCGAGATTTTCCAGCACTTTCTGACGGGACAGCGGCTTGCCCGCTTCTTCGACGCGAATGCCCGCGCCATCGATCAGATACAACGTGGAGCCCTGACGCAGCAGGTTGTCCAGGTGCAGGTCTTCCTGCCACAGCCCTTTGGCGTGCATCTGGCCCACAGCGGACAGCGCATCGCCGAGCACTGACTGTTGCTCATCGGCCAGCGGTGGCAGGTTTTCCACTGATTTCCAGGTATCGCCCAGGCTCTGGGCTTGATCCAGAAACTCGAACAACAGCCAGCCGCCCTCGCCTTCCTGCAGCCCGTCGGCCAACAGCAACGGCGTTGGCAAGCCCTGTTTCGCCAGCGCCTGTACGCCGTCGCGTTCACGCTGGAAATGCCGAGGGGCTTTGGGGCCAACCAGCAATTTCGCCAGCACCGTCCGCCCGCGCCAGATGCCGGCGCCGACGTACCGCTGACCGGGCAAGACGCGCAGCAGGCTGAGCAATTGCAGCTCGGCAGGGCCGGCCGCATCCTCCAGCGCAATGTTCATCGGCAGCGCCGGGGTGCGACCGGCGTTTTTCAGTTCAGACAAACGCATCGGCGCCCTCTTTGATCAAGCCCAAATCCAGATCGCAGATCTGACAGGCAGTAAATCTCGTGTGCATCAAAAACCAGAAGTCACCGCTCACGGCGCTTGTGACTCCCCGTTTGGCGACACGCTGCCACCAGGCGTCGACCAGCCCGCTGTCGGTCGGGGCCTGCAGATACGTTGCAAGCAGCTCACGGATTTCCGTTTCGTTCCAGACCGGTGCGCGGCGCAGCAAGGGCTCGATGTCCTTGACCCGGTCGCGTTGGCCGAAGATCGACTTGCGCGTCTTCTCAAGGTCGATCAACTGGGCCAGATACTCTCCGCCGCGCGCCCGCATGAAAATATGCTTGGGGTAGAAACAGCCATGCACCTGCCCGGCCTTGTGCAGCGTGCGCGCCAGTTGCCCGCACGCCTGCAGAATCGCCAGCCGCTCGGTCGCCGGCCGCTCGTGCCAGTCCTGCAACAGCGTGTCCAGATCGGTCCAGCCATCCAGGGCGCGGGTCATCAGAATCGCGCGGCGCTCGCCGTCGACTTTTCGGTCCGCGTAAAACACCGCATGCAGCGCCGGAATGCCCAGCTTCTGATACAGGCTGATGTTGCGAAACTCCCGGGAAAACGAAGGCTCGCCAAACGGGTGATGCAGGGTGTACGTCAGGTAATTGCTCTGGCGCTTGAGGTAATAACCGGAGCCTTCCAGCTCCAGGCGAAACACACTGCTCCAGCCGCCGCGACCGGTGTTGGGCTCATCCACCGCGTCGAGCTCGACGTTCCACAACGCATCGAAGTCCGCCAGACCGTGCCGCCCCAGCAGGCCCCGGTCGGCGTCAGCAATGAAAACACTCATTCGCGACCCTCAAAAAAACTGACGATGTGGCGGATGCGCTTCTTGTCAGAATCATTCAAGCGTTCACGACCACGGTATTGCAGGTAGAACCGCAGGCGCTGGGTGGCCGACAGGTGATATTTGGCAACCTTGTCCAGGCAGGCGAGGTCCTTGGTGATCCGGTAGCGCAGCATGAAGCTGACCCAGAACGCACCGTTGGGGCAGTCGATCAGAAACACCGTCGCCTGATCGTCCACCAGCAAGTTGCGCCACTTCAGATCGTTATGGGTGAAGTGATGATCGTGCATGGTCCGGGTATAGCGCGCGACCTGCTGGCTGACGCCGTTGACCCACGCGCGGCTGTCCAGGCGCGTGTCGTTGGCCCGTGCCAGTTCCGACAGGTCTTCGGTGCGCGGCAATTCGCGGGTGATCAATGCGCCGCGATCATACGCAGCGCCATTGCGCTCCAGGCCCCAGGCGACGACTTCTGCCGTCGGGATGCCCCACTTGGCGAAACGCTTGAGATTCTGCCATTCGGACTTGACCCGTGGGCGCCCCAAATAACGACGCAAACCCTTGCCGGCCGCGACGTAGCGCTTGACGTAGTAGTTCACGCCACCGCGTTCGACGCGGATGACTTCGGAGAGTGGATCACGGGTCAGGCGCTCGCCTTTGAGGGCGAACACCGCGTCGAGGGTACCGAAGTCTTCCGTCAGCGCGGCGTAGCCAGACTCCAGCTTCCAGCCCGCCATCAGAGCGCGTCCCCGTAGCGCAATTTGCGCTGATAGAGCTTCTCGGCCTTGCCTTCGAGCCAGCTCAACAGCGCCGATTCCTGCGCCAGAATCTGCCGCAGCGGCTGCTGGAAATAGCCCTTGAGAAACCGCAGTTTGTCGCGCCGGGTCAGGCCGATGTCCATCGCCGAGAAATACAGCGCAGCCAGGTCCTTGTTGCGCCAGCGCTGGGTAATCGCCGGGCGCGTCTGGGCGCGGTGCAGGTCGATCACCGAAAGCCTGAAATCTTCAGGTGTGACCGGCTTGTCGGTGTGCAGCAGAAAATGGCAGATGTAGCAGTCGCGGTGGTTGACCCCGGCGCGGTGCATCATTCCGACCAGCCGCGCCACTTCAGCGATGTACGCGCGCTTCATGCGGGGTTCGGGCGGCTCGTTGCGCCAGTTCAGGCTGACGTCTTCCAGGCTCTCGGTCGGCGCCAGCTCTTCGGTGATGATGAACGAGTGCTGCATGGCCGGATTATTGCCGCGCTCGCCGTAGGCCACGGCAGTCATGGTCGGGACACCGACTTCATGCAGACGGTTGACCGCGTCCCACTCCTGCCCTGCGCCGAGCACCGGCAATTTGGCGGTCAGCAGGTTTTTCGCCACTTCACCCCAGCCAATGCCGCGATGGATCTTGACGAAATAACCGCGCCCGTCGACTTCGGTGCGCAGCGTCCGCCGGTTCTCGAGTTCGCGATAGACCTGGCCTTGCAGCGCCTCAACGGCCTCGAACGCATCGCGCCCCGCCCAGAGGCGCTTGAAGGGTTCAGCAAGGATCAGTTTCATCCGTGGTGCTCCGCCAGAATCACATCCGCAGCGTGCTGCGGCATGCTGTAAAGATCAGCCGTGTCGGCGAATGCCAGCCCGTTGCGGCTCCAGGTGCTGCGCGCGGCGTCATCCATGAGCATGCGGGCCAGGTACTGATTGAGCTGGTTCTGGTTGAACGGCTCATCAAGCACCAGGCCGCTGTCGGCTTCGGTAATGTAATGGGCATATCCACACACTGCGCTGACCAGCACCGGGAGTCCTGCCACCAGCGCTTCAAGCAGCACGGTGCCGGTGTTTTCGTTGTACGCCGGATGTATCAACAGGTCGGCGCCCAACAGAAAACGTGGGATGTCGCTGCGTCCCTTCATGAAGGTGACGTGATCATCCAGGCCCAGCGCCGTGCTCTGCAGCTGGAATACCTTGGGGTCGTCCTGGCCGATTACAAACAGGCGTGTGCGTTTTTTCAATTCAGCAGGCAGCGCCGCGAGTGCCTTGAGGGTGCGATCGACGCCTTTTGTCTTGAAGCCGGAACCGATCTGCACAAGCAGCAAGTCATCGTCGGCGAACTTGAATTCGCGACGGAACTCAGCGCGAATCTCGGCCGCATTGGCCGGCGCGCGCCGGTCCAGGGAGATCCCCGGCGGCAACAGATGAAAGCGCGCAAGCGGCGTGTCGTAGTGCTTGATGAACAGCGGCTGCTGCACTTCGGAAATCATCAGGACTTCGGTCTTCGCGTCTTTGGCGAACACCGCGCGCTCGTAGTCGGCGAAGTGACGGTAGCGGCCCCAGTATTTGTACAGGCCATGGCGCAGGTTCTGCGCTTTGTCTTCGTAGCAGCCGTCGGCGGCGTAATACACGTCCAGGCCGGGCATCTTGTTGAAGCCGATCAGCCGGTCCACGGGACGTTTGGCCAGGTCGGCGTTCATCCAGTCGGTGAGCTTTTCGTTGCGGCGGTGATTGGAGATCGCCTTGACCGGCGCCACCAGCACTTCGAAGCCAGGCGGTACGTCACCCTCCCAGATCAGCGTGTAGACGCGGATTTTATGGCCGCGCTGCTGACACTCCAGGGCGATGCGCATGAAGTCACGCTGCAGGCCGCCGAACGGGAAGTATTTATAAAGCACGAATGCCAGTTGCATCAGGGATGTTCCTTTGCCAGCAATAGCGCGCCTAAGTGGTTCGCTACCCGCTCGGGATTCAAGCGAGTAAAGCACATGGGCCACTCGCGTTCGGTATCGACCTGACGCTGATCTTCAGGCGTCGGTCGGTAGGTGCATTTCTTTTGCAGGCACGGCGCGCAAGCGGGGTAATCGGCCGCCAGATGAACCTGCGACCGGCCGTACGCGCCGGTCAGGCCCGGATTGGTCGGGCCGAACAGCGACAGGGTCGGCACGTCCAGCGCGGCGGCCAGATGACCAAGACCGGTGTCCACCGCGACACAGCCCTGAGCGCTCGCCAGTACGCGAGCAACCCCTGCCAGATTGAGTTTGGGCAACACGACGGCATTATCAAGGCCATCGGCAATACGCTCGGCCCGAGCCTTCTCGGCCGGATTGCCCCACGGCAGTCGCACCTCAAACCCCTGGCCGATCATGCGCTCGGCCAATTGCCGCCAATACAGCTCGGGCCAATGTTTGGTGTCCCACGTGGTGCCGTGCAGAAACAGTACGAAGGGCGCGTCGTTTGTGGCAGTGAGCAGGCGGCTGCGATCGAGGCCGTAATTACCCAATCCCGCAGGCACCTGATAGCCCAATGCCTGGGCGAACAGCTGACGCAAACGCTCGACCGCATGCTGGCCGCGGGCAACGGCATAGGGGCGATCATAGAAACGAGCGGCCAGGGGCTCGCGCGCGGAAGTCTTGTCCAGGCCGGCGATGGGCGCCTTGACGTAGCGGGTCAGCCAGGCGCTTTTCAGCAGGCCCTGGGCGTCGATCACCAGGTCGTAGCGAGTGTCTCGCAGGCGCTGCTTGAACTGGCGCCATTCGCCATTTTTGAGGGTCTGCCAGAGGTTCTTGCGCCAGCGACGGATGGCCACCGGGATCACGTTGGCGACCGCCGGATGCCAGGTCGGAATCTCGGCGAAGCCCTCTTCCACCACCCAGTCGAACTGGATGCCCGGCAGCGCGTCCATGGCGTCGGTCAGCGCGGGCAGGGTGTGAATCACGTCGCCCAGTGACGAGGTTTTGATCAGCAGTACCCGCAAGTCAGGCGACCTCGACCGGGGCGGCGCCAATACGGCCGAGGGCCTGGATCACCGAATCCGGCTCCAGCAGTCGCAGGCAGTTGTAATGGCCGAAGCGGCAGGTGCGCTCGAAGCACGGGCTGCACTCGATGCCGAGGCGGACGATCTCGACTTCATCGGCCAGCGGCGGCGTGAACCCCGGCGAGGTCGAGCCGTACACCGCCACCAGCGGGCGATTCAGCGCAGCGGCCACGTGCATCAGCCCGGAATCGTTGGAGACCACGGCGTCCGCGCAGGACAGCAGATCAATGGCTTCAGCCAGTGAGGTGCCGCCGCTGAGGTTCATGGACTCTTCGCGCAGGCCTGGAATCAGCCGCTCGCGGATGCTTTCACCCACTGCATGGTCGTTCTTCGAGCCGAACAGCCAGACTTGCCAGCCTTCACGGATCTTCGCTTCGGCGACCATGGCGTAATGCTCGGACGGCCAGCGCTTGGATTCACCGAACTCGGCGCCAGGGCACAGCGCGAGCACCGGCCGATCAAGGCTCAGGCCGAACTTGCCCAACGCCGCGTCGCGGCTGGCGGTTTCGATTTGCAGGCTGGGCTTGGGATACGGGCGCGGCAGCTCGGCGCCTTTGTCGTAAGCCAGCGCCATGAAGCGCTCAATCATCAGCGGATAACGCTGTTTGTCGAGGGTGCGCACGTCGTTGAGCAGGCCATAGCGAAATTCGCCACGCCAGCCGGTGCGTTTGGGAATACCGGCGAAGAACGGCACCAGCGCCGACTTCAGCGAGTTGGGCAGCAGAATCGCCTGATCGTACTGACCCTTGAGGGATTTGCCGATGCGCCGGCGCGTGGCCAGCTCCAGCGCGCCATGGCCGAGCGGGAAGCTCAAGGCCGTGCGCACTTCAGGCATGCGCTCAAGGATCGGCCGGCTCCACTCGGGCGCCAGCACATCGATTTCGCACTGCGGGTGACGCTGCTTCAGGCACTGGAACAGCGTCTGCGCCATCACCATGTCACCGACCCAGCTGGGCCCTACGATCAGAATTCTCATGCTCTTCCAAAAACGACCAGAAACGAGCAGGGAGGCCCACCAAACAGCGTGATGCATGCACACGCCGCCTGACGCCTCCCTGTCATAGCTTTATATAGATCCGTTAGATCCGAACCCTGCCAGCAATCAACTCAGCCCCAACTGTGCCCAGATCCGCATCACTTCACGCCGTTCGGTGGCGAACTGGTCGCCAGCCACAACACCCGGATCGTTCTGCAACGCCTGTCGATGAGCGGCCGAGCGGTAGGCCTTGTACGCCTCACGCAGCAGACCGGCATCAGCGGCGGCCATCAGACCGACCTCTTCAAGGCCTTCGAGAATACGGATGTTATCGGTGTAACGAAGCAGCGCGGGATGCTCTCTGGACCACGCCAGGGCCGCGTATTGCACCATAAATTCAATATCGACGATACCTCCGGCGTCCTGCTTGAGGTCGAACCGCGCCGTCGGTTCGAACGCATTCGCCCCCTTGCCTGCCGCCGTTGTGCGGGTGCCGAGGTTGTCGCGCATCTTGGCGCGCATCTCGCTGACCTCCTGGCGCAACTTTGTCAGATCACGCTCGCGGCCCAGTACCGAAGCGCGCACGGCCTCGAACTGCCGGCCGACATCGGTGCTGCCCACCAGCACCCGCGCGCGCACCAACGCCTGATGCTCCCACGTCCAGGCCTCGTTCTCCTGATAGCGGGAAAACGCACCGAGCGAACTCACCAGCAGCCCCGCCGCGCCAGAAGGACGCAACCGCATGTCGACTTCGTACAACTGGCCGGAGTTGGTCTGGGTGGTGATCAAATGAATGATCCGCTGACCGAGCCGGGTGAAGAACTGCGCGCCATCGATCGGCTTGGCGCCGTCGGTTTCAGCCTGGGGATCGCCATCGTGGATGAACACCAGGTCCAGATCCGAGCCGTGCCCCAGCTCAATGCCGCCGACCTTGCCGTAGCCGACGATGACAAAACCGGGATCACACAATGTGCCATCCGGTCGACGCGGTGCACCATGACGGGCAACGGTGTGGCGCCAGGCGAGCGCCAGCACTTGTTCCAGAATCGCCTCGGCCAGCCAGGTCAGGTAATCACTGACTTTCATCAGCGGCAGGCTGCCGGTGATTTCAGAAGCGGCAACCCGCAGACGGTGTGCCAGTTTGAAATGCCGCAGCGCTTCCATTTGCTGTTCGAGATCGTCCTCGGGAATGCGCGTCAGACGCTCGCGCAGCTCGGCAGCAAGTTCGGGCGCCTGGGGCGGGCTGAACAGCCGACCTTCGTTCAGCAGCTCATCGAGCAGCAACGGGAAGCGGGCGATCTGCTCGGCAATCCAAGGGCTGGCCGCGCACAGGGTCAGCAATCGACGCAGCGCGCCGGGGTTCTCGGTGAGCAACACCAGATACGCAGAGCGACGCGCCACCGCTTCCACCAGCGGCAGAACCCGCTCCAGCACCAGATCGGGATTGTCGTGCTCGACCGCCTGGGCGAGCAGGCGCGGAATAAAGGCATCAAGCCGTTCGCGCCCCAGACGCTGCATCGAACGCAGCTGCGAACTGTTGCGCAGGTTGCTCAGATTTTTCAGCGCCTTCTGCGCGTCGGCGAATCCGCCCTCTTGCAATTGGAGGCAGGCGCTTTCTTCGTTCTGGGACTCTTCCCACAGCGGCAGCCACTCGCCGCCGACGATTTCTTCACCGTGGTCCTCCTGGCCTTCTTCCTCGTCGGGGTCGGCGATGACCTGCCGGAAGTGCCACCCGACCCGCTCGCGCCAATGCATCAACTGCTCATGAAAGCTCGCCCAATCGGCAAAGCCCATCATGAAGGCGATGCGGGCTTTATCCTGCGGGTCGTCGGGGAGCATTTGCGTCTGCCGATCGGCAATCGCCTGAATGGCGTGCTCGGTATAGCGCAGAAACTGATAGCCCTCACGCAGCTCATCAATGACCGCAGCGGGCAAATAGCCTTGGCCTTCAAAGGTTTTCAGCACCTTGAGCAACGGCCGTTGCTGCAGACTCAAATCGCGCCCGCCGTGGATCAGCTGAAACGCCTGGGCGATGAACTCCACTTCGCGAATGCCGCCGGATCCCAACTTGATGTTCTCGGCCATGCCCTTGCGACGGACTTCCTGCTGGATCAACTGCTTCATGGTGCGCAGCGCTTCAATGGCGGAGAAGTCCAGATAGCGGCGATAGACGAACGGCCGCAGCATGTCGAGCAACTCGCTGCCCTTCTCCTGATCACCGCCCACCACCCGCGCCTTGATCATGGCGTAACGTTCCCAGTCGCGGCCCTGATCCTGGTAGTACTGCTCCAGCGCGTTGAAGCTGAGCACCAATGCACCGGAAGACCCATACGGGCGCAGGCGCATGTCGACGCGGAAAACGAAGCCGTCGACGGTGACCGGGTCCAGCGCCTTGATCAATCGCTGACCCAGGCGGATGAAAAACTCCTGGTTGTCCAGCGGACGTTTGACGCCTTGGGTTTCCCCACCTTCGGGGTAGGCAAAGATGAGGTCGATGTCGGACGACAGGTTCAGCTCTACGGCTCCCAGCTTGCCCATGCCGAGGATCACCATCTGTTGCGGTTCGCCAGTCCGACGGCCGGTCGGCGTGCCAAACTGCTGGCAATGCCGCTCGTACAGCCACTTGTAAGCCAGATCGATGCAGCCATCTGCCATGTCCGAGAGATCACGGCAGGTTTCCACCAGATCGGCCTGCCGGGTCAGATCCCGCCAGATAATTCGCACTTGCTGGCGCGTGCGTTGACGACGTAGATTACGCCCCAGCTCATCGTCGCTGGCAGCCTGAATGACTGCATTGGCGATGTGCCCAAGCAGCTCGCCGGGCGCAAAACTACGCTCCAGCTCACCGGATTCAGCGAGGTCGAGCAGCATCAGCGGATCCCGTGAAACCTGATCAGCGACGAAGTCGCTGGCCGCACACACACGATCAAACGCCGACAGCCGCGCTTCGGGCCAGGCCTGAAATTGATGCCTGGCTTCATCCGTCAGGGAATCGAGAGCGGTACGCCAGGACTGGCCCGCGCGAGTGACCAACGGCAGAAGGACAGCCGGCAGCTCGGCCAGCAGGGGAAGGCTCATGGTCTATCCTTGATCGGCGTTCAAATGTCAGGCTGCCCTGGCGGTTGCATACACGGCACGGACAGACTGTCGAACAAAGGTTAAAAATTGCTCATGGCTGGCAAATCTTGATTGCCAGCATGTTCCGCCAAGTGATTCGTCAGATTTTTACACCGAGAACATCGCTTTAATGGACACTGCACCACGAGTGAAAACGTCGCTCAGCTGTAGTTTTACTACTGTATATACAAGTCAAAAAGCTGAATTAGCCCGAGATTTGTAGTAAAACTACACAACACCGGGGACCCATCCGGTCATCCAAGAATTTATATCGTCTGCCCACAAGGCCAGTCGCAACAAACTCAGGCAACCGATTCTGGAAGCCTTTCCGCCCTGGAGCAAGCCATGCAAGACCTCGATCCCGTCGAAACCCAGGAATGGCTGGACGCCCTGGAATCGGTTCTCGACAAAGAAGGCGAAGACCGTGCTCATTATCTGATGACCCGTATGGGTGAGCTGGCCACACGTAGTGGTTCGCAGCTGCCTTACGCCATCACCACGCCTTATCGCAACACCATCCCCGTTACCCACGAAGCACGCATGCCCGGCGACCTGTTCATGGAACGCCGCATTCGCTCGCTGGTACGTTGGAACGCTTTGGCGATGGTGGTCAAGACCAACATCGGCGACCCGGATCTGGGCGGCCACATCTCCAGCTTCGCTTCCAGTGCAACCCTGTACGACATCGGCTTCAACTACTTCTTCCAGGCCCCGACCGACGAACACGGCGGCGACCTGATCTACTTCCAGGGTCACGCATCGCCAGGCGTCTACGCCCGTGCGTTCATGGAAGGTCGCATCACCGAAGACCAGATGAACAACTTCCGTCAGGAAGTCGATGGCAACGGTCTGTCGTCCTATCCACACCCGTGGCTGATGAAAGACTTCTGGCAGTTCCCGACCGTTTCCATGGGTCTGGGTCCGATTCAGGCGATCTACCAGGCGCGCTTCATGAAGTACCTGGAGCACCGCGGTTATATCCCTGAAGGCAAGCAGAAAGTCTGGTGCTTCCTGGGCGACGGCGAGACCGACGAGCCGGAATCCCTGGGCGCCATCGCCCTGGCCGGTCGCGAGAAGCTCGACAACCTGATCTTCGTCGTGAACTGCAACCTGCAGCGTCTGGACGGTCCGGTTCGCGGCAACGCCAAGATCATCCAGGAACTGGAAGGCGTGTTCCGCGGTGCTCAGTGGAACGTGACCAAAGTCATCTGGGGCCGTTTCTGGGACCCACTGCTGGCCAAAGACGTTGACGGCATCCTGCAACGTCGTATGGACGAAGTCATCGACGGCGAATACCAGAACTACAAAGCCAAAGACGGCGCTTTCGTGCGCGAACACTTCTTCAACTCGCCGGAACTCAAGGCGATGGTTGCAGATATGTCCGACGACGAAATCTGGAAGCTCAACCGTGGCGGGCACGACCCGTACAAGGTCTATGCTGCGTACCACAACGCGGTGAACCACAAAGGTCAGCCGACCGTGGTTCTGGCCAAGACCATCAAGGGTTATGGCACCGGCGCCGGTGAAGCGAAAAACACCGCGCACAACACCAAGAAGGTCGACGTCGACAGCCTGCGTCACTTCCGTGACCGCTTCGACATCCCGATCAAAGACGATCAGCTCGAAGCCCTGCCGTTCTTCAAGCCGGAAGAAGGCAGCGCCGAAGCGCGTTACCTGGCCGAGCGTCGCGCTGCACTGGGCGGCTTCGTTCCACAGCGTCGCGCGCAGAGCTTCAGCCTGCCGACTCCGCCACTGGAAACCCTCAAGGCCATCCTTGACGGCTCCGGCGATCGCGAAATCTCCACCACCATGGCCTTCGTCCGCATCCTGACCCAACTGGTCAAGGACAAGGAAGTGGGTCAGCGCATCGTTCCGATCATTCCGGACGAAGCCCGTACGTTCGGCATGGAAGGCATGTTCCGCCAGCTCGGCATCTACTCTTCCGTAGGCCAGCTGTACGAGCCAGTCGACAAAGAACAAGTGATGTTCTACCGCGAGGACAAGAAAGGTCAGATCCTCGAGGAAGGCATCAACGAAGCCGGCGCAATGTCTTCGTTCATCGCGGCAGGTACTTCGTACAGCAGCCACAACCAGCCGATGATTCCGTTCTACATCTTCTACTCGATGTTCGGTTTCCAGCGTATCGGCGACCTGGCATGGGCTGCAGGCGACAGCCGCACCCGTGGCTTCCTGATCGGCGGCACCGCCGGTCGTACCACCCTGAACGGTGAAGGTCTGCAGCACGAAGACGGCCACAGCCACATCCTGGCGTCGACCATCCCGAACTGCCGCACCTTCGATCCAACCTACGGCTACGAGCTGGCGGTGATCATTCAGGACGGCATGAAGAAGATGTTCGAAGAACAGCAGGACGTCTTCTACTACCTGACCGTGATGAACGAGTCCTACACGCAACCTGCCATGCCGGCCGGTTCCGAGGAAGGCATCATCAAGGGCATGTACCTGCTGGAAGAAGACACCAAGGAAGCTGCGCACCACGTGCAGCTGCTGGGTTCGGGCACCATCCTGCGTGAAGTACGCGAGGCGGCGAAGATCCTGCGCGAGCAGTTCAACATTGGCGCGGACGTCTGGAGCGTCACCAGCTTCAACGAACTGCGTCGCGACGGCCTGGCCGTAGAGCGCAGCAACCGCCTGAAGCCGGGTCAGAAGCCACAGTTGAGCTACGTTGAAGCATGCCTGAACGGCCGTAAAGGTCCGGTGATCGCTTCGACCGACTACATGAAACTGTTCGCTGACCAGATCCGTCAGTGGGTTCCGACCAAGGAATACAAGGTTCTGGGCACCGACGGTTTCGGCCGTAGCGACAGCCGCAAGAAGCTGCGCAACTTCTTCGAAGTTGACCGTCACTTCGTGGTGCTGGCCGCCCTGGAAGCCTTGGCCGATCGCGGCGATATCGAACCTAAAGTCGTGGCGGAAGCCATTGCCAAGTTCGGCATCGATCCTGAAAAGCGCAACCCGCTGGACTGCTAAGGTCTGCGTAACGATCGAATAGAGCGCTGAAATGTGCGCGAAACAGCCGCCAATGCGGAATTTACTTCGGTAAATGAGCATTCAGGCTGTTTCGTCGCAGATGAATCAGCGCAGTCGAGGAACAGGTTCTCCTAAGGAGAGACATTGTGAGTGAGTTAATTCGTGTACCCGACATCGGCAACGGTGAAGGTGAAGTCATTGAGTTGATGGTCAAGGTCGGTGATCGCATCGAAGCTGACCAGAGCGTGCTGACGCTGGAGTCGGACAAGGCAAGCATGGAAATCCCTGCGCCTAAAGCCGGTGTCATCAAGGCGATGAAAGTGAAGCTGGGCGACCGCCTGAAAGAAGGCGACGAGCTGTTTGAGCTGGAAGTGGAAGGCGAAGCGGCGGCCGAGCCTGCTGCTGCACCTGCTGCTGCCGCGCCTGCCCCTGCTGCTGACAAGCCTGCCGAGAAGCCAGCCGAAGCCGAACCTGCGCCAGCTGCAGCGGCTGCACCTGCTGCGTCGGATACCGTTCAGGACATTCACGTTCCGGACATCGGTTCGTCGGGCAAGGCTCGCATCATCGAGCTGATGGTCAAAGTGGGCGACAGCATCGAAGCTGATCAATCCTTGATCACCCTGGAATCCGACAAAGCCTCGATGGAGATCCCGTCTCCGGCCGCTGGCGTCGTCGAAAGCATCAGCGTCAAGGTCGAAGACGAAGTCGGCACTGGCGATCTGATCCTGAAATTGAAAGTGGCCGGTGCTGCACCGGCTGCCGCACCTGCACAAGCTGCTGCCCCGGCTCCGGCCAAGGCTGAAGCGGCTGCTCCGGCGGCCGCGTCTGCTGCTCCGGCTGCGAAAGCTGAAACCGCGCCTGCTGCCGCACCCGCCGCTGCACCTGCGAACAACGGCGCCAAGGTTCACGCTGGCCCGGCTGTCCGTCAGCTGGCGCGCGAGTTCGGCGTTGAGCTGAACGCTGTTTCGGCAACCGGCCCCCACGGTCGTGTGCTGAAAGAAGACGTGCAGGCGTACGTCAAATCGATCATGACCAAGTCCAAGGACGCGCCTGCTGCTGGCAGCGCTGCCGGCGGCATGGGCATCCCGCCGATTCCGGAAGTCGATTTCAGCCGTTTCGGCGAAACCGAAGAAGTGCCGATGACGCGCCTGATGCAGCTGGGCGCAACCGGCCTGCATCGCAGCTGGCTGAACATTCCGCACGTCACGCAATTCGACCAGGCCGACATCACCGACCTGGAAGCCTTCCGTATCGCGCAGAAAGCCGTGGCCGAAAAAGCCGGCGTCAAGCTGACCATTCTGCCGCTGCTGCTCAAGGCCAGCGCGCACATGCTCAAGGAGCTGCCGGACTTCAACAGTTCGCTGGCGCCAAGTGGCAAAGCGATCATTCGCAAGAAGTACTTCAACATCGGCTTCGCGGTGGATACGCCGGAAGGCCTGTTGGTCCCGGTGATCAAGAACGTCGACCAGAAGAGCCTGCTGCAACTGGCGGCCGAAGCGGCTGAGCTGGCGGAAAAGGCACGCTCCAAAAAGCTGTCAGCCAACGACATGCAAGGCGCCTGCTTCACCATCTCAAGCCTGGGCCACATTGGCGGCACCGGCTTCACGCCGATCGTCAATGCCCCGGAAGTGGCGATCCTTGGTGTGTCCAAGGCCACCATGCAACCGGTCTGGGACGGCAAGGCTTTCCAGCCTCGCCTGATGCTGCCGCTGTCGCTGTCCTACGATCACCGCGTGATCAACGGCGCCGCCGCAGCGCGCTTCACCAAGCGTCTGAGCGAATTGCTGGCGGACATCCGCACGATTCTGCTGTAAGCCGTACAACGCCCGTTTTTCGCGAAACGGGCCTTCGCTTTCTCGAGCTGCCACGCTCGTACCTCAACCCCGCTGACTGGCGGGGCTTTTTTTGCCTTTAAAAAGAGGACGCCGCGCGGCCTCAAGCGCCTACAGTATTTAATCCCGCGGCCGATAGCTGATCATGCACACATACCAACCGCTCGACCCTCACCCTGACAATCCGATCAATTACCTCCAGTAAATCAACCGTCTGCCGACAGATTTATAGCACTAAGCCATCGCGCTCACTTGTCAGCCCGTTCGCCATGATGCAACCTTGCGGCACGCGACTTAAAGACGGGCTCCTTGCCCGTGCGCGACAGCACCCTGAAAGCGAGTTCCTTCATGAAAAGCCAACCTGATGCTGCCGGTAGACCGGCGGCCGAGGTCGTGACGCAATTACCGGTGCCTTCGCGGCTCGGCATGCTGCGTTTCGAGCGGCTGAATGAACCCAGCTGGGCCATGCTCTATCTGGATCCGAACTGCGAGAAGCAATTCAGCATGCCCGCCGTGGAACTCTGCGCGCTGGTGGGCACGCCGTATGCCAGCCTCATGGAGCCCGAAGCGCGCTATCAACTGCACGACGCCGTGCAGCTGCAACTGGGGGCGGCGCCCATTACCTGATTCGCTACACCCTGCACACGACGCGCGGCCCGTTGGGTCTGGTGGAGATTGGTGAGGCTTACAAGCAACACAATCGGCACTTGCTGCGCGGCTATCTGATGGTCGTCAATGAGCAGGTCGAGGCCGGCGAACTGGCGATCAGCCCGGATCTGGAAGTGCAGAACTCCCGTCTGCAGATCGCGCTGGAGCTCAATCAGCGCGCCCAGCACGAACAGTTGCATCATCTGGAACGGGTCCGCGGCCAGCAAAGTTTGATTCTGCGCCTGGCACGCCATCGCTACAGCTCGAACAATTCGCTGCAGGAAGCGGCAGAGCTGATCACCAAAAGCGCCTGCGAGATCTACAACATCTCCTGCGCCAGCCTGTGGAACCTGAACGGCAAGACCCTGGAGCCGATTGCAGAGTATCGCCGCGATACCAGCACGTTCCCCAAAACCAACGCGATCGATATCAGCGAATTCCCCAGCTACCTGGATGTGTTGCATACCAGCCGCGCCATCGACGTCAACGATGTCGAGCAGGATCCGCGCACCAAAGAGCTGGTTCAGCGACTGCGCACCCAGGACATCACCGCCATCCTTGATGCCGCCGTGCGCATCGATGGCCAAGTGGTCGGCGTGCTGTGCCTTGAGCAGACGGGTGCCCCCGGGAATGGCAGTCTGATGAGATCGCCTTTGCCGGTGAGCTGGCCGATCAGTTTGCCCACGCCATCAACAACCACAACCGCCGCACCGCCACCAGCGCCCTGCACCTGTTTCAGCGTGCCGTGGAGCAGAGCGCCAATGCGTTTTTGCTGGTCAACCGCGACGGCGTGGTCGAGTACGTCAACCCGAGTTTCACCGAGATCACTCAATACCCCGCCGACGAGGTCCACGGGCAGCAACCTCGGAGCTGCCTGCGCTGGAAAACCTCAGCGCGCTGCTGCTCGACGCGAACTCCAGCCTGGTCAACGGAAACAGCTGGCAGGGCGAGTTCAAGAGCCGGCGCAAAAACCTGGAACCCTACTGGGGCCAGCTGTCGATTTCCAAGGTGTACGGGGATAACCGCGAGCTGACCCATTACATCGGCATCTACGAAGACATCACCCAGGCCAAGCTCTCCCAGCAGCGGATCGAGCGCCTGGCGTACACGGATAATCTGACCAATCTGGGCAACCGTCCGGCGTTCATCCGAACCCTGGACGAGCACTTCGCCCGCGACGTCGAAACACCGATCAGCCTGTTGCTGGTGGACATCGACAACTTCAAGCGCATCAACGACAGCCTCGGCCACCACACCGGGGACAAACTGCTGATCAGCCTCGCCCGTCGGCTGCGCAACAGCCTGAGCCCGACCGGCATACTGGCGCGATTCGCCAGCAACGAATTCGCCGTGCTGCTCGACGACACCAGCCCCGAAGAAGGCCAACGCGTGGCCAGTCAGGTGCTAAGCACGCTGGACAAGCCGATGTTCGTCGATAATCAGTTGATCAGCGTGACCGGCTCGGTAGGGCTGGCGTGCGCGCCGATCCATGGCCGCGACCCGCAGACGCTGATGAAAAACGCGGGCCTGGCGCTGCACAAAGCCAAGGCCAACGGCAAGCATCAGGTGCAAGTGTTCACGGAGGCGCTGAACGCCGAGGCGAGTTACAAGCTGTTCGTCGAGAACAACCTGCGCCGCGCCCTGACTCAGAATGAACTTGAGGTCTTCTACCAGCCCAAACTGTGCCTGCGCAGTGGCCGTTTGCTGGGCATGGAAGCGTTGTTGCGCTGGAACCATCCGGAAAAAGGCATGATCCGCCCGGACCAATTCATCAGCGTTGCCGAAGAGACCGGCCTGATCATCCCGATCGGCAAATGGGTCGCGCGCCAGTCCTGCCGCATGAGCAAGCAATTGACTGCGGCTGGCTACGGCAAGCTGCATGTGGCCATCAACGTGTCGCCTAAACAGTTTTCCGATCCGGAGCTGGTTTCTTCGCTGGCCGGTATTCTGCGTGACGAACAGCTCGACCCGTCGTTACTGGAACTGGAATTGACTGAAGGTCTGCTGCTGGAGGCAACTGAAGACACGCGCCTGCAGCTGGAGTCGTTGAAGACCCTGGGCCTGACCCTGGCGATGGATGACTTCGGTACAGGCTATTCGTCATTCAGCTATCTGAAGAAATTCCCCATCGACGTGATCAAGATCGACCGCAGCTTCATTCGGGACATTCCGGACGATCAGGACGACATGGAAATCACCTCGGCGGTCATCGCCATGGCTCACAACCTCAAGCTGACCGTGGTCGCCGAAGGCATCGAGACGGCGGCACAGCTGGCCTTCCTGCGTCGTCATCGCTGTGATGTCGGTCAGGGCTATCTGTTCGACAAGCCGATTCCGGGCGAAGCGCTGATCGAAACCTTGCGTCGCTACCCCCGCGGCCCGCTGGCCTGAGCCCCCTTCCCCGCATCACATCAGTGCGGCACACTGACGCCCTGCATTTGCATCAGCCGATTCTGACCCCATATACGGTTTTCACTGACAACGCATGTTGGTTGTCCTGCCCCAGAGAGGATGTGCCTCATGGTCTTGCGCTCGGAAATTCTTGTGAATAAAAACGCTCTCCCTACAGCCCAGCAGGCACTGCCCGGGCGCGAAACCCCCATGGCCCTGCCTGAAACTCATTTCGTCAACGGCACTCCCCTCCTGGGGCCGTTCTTCAACGACGTCGAATTCGCCATCTTTGGTCTGGGATGTTTCTGGGGAGCAGAACGTCGCTTCTGGCAACGTGATGGCGTCGTCAGCACCGTCGTGGGTTACGCAGGCGGATTCACGCCGAACCCGACGTACGAAGAAGTCTGCTCGGGTCTGACCGGCCACGCCGAAGTGGTGCTCGTGGTGTATGAGCCTGCGAAGGTCAGCTATGAGCAACTGCTGGCGATGTTCTGGGAATTGCACAACCCGACCCAGGGCATGCGTCAGGGCAACGACATCGGCACCCAGTACCGCTCGGTGATCTACGCGACAACCCCTGAGCAACTGCAGGCGGCCAAGGCCAGCGCCGAGGTGTATCAAGCCGAACTGGCCAAGGCCGGTCTCGGGGAAATCACAACCGACATCGACCAGGCGCCGACCGTGTACTTCGCCGAGGCGTATCACCAGCAATATCTGGCGAAGAATCCCCAGGGCTACTGCGGTATCGGCGGCACCGGCGTCTGCATGCCGCCGAGTCTGGCGGGTAACTGAGTTACCCCATAGAGGGATCGGCCGCGTTGGACCCGATGGCATCCCTAGTATCGGCAAAGGCTGCCTTGGCCGGGGAGGCAGACATCGCCGATCCTCCGGCAGATGAACGAATTGTGGGAGCGAGCTTGCTCGCGAATGGGCCATTACATTCGCTAAATAGTCAGCGGTTGAGATGCCGCCTTCGCGAGCAAGCTCACTCCTACATGAACGGTGTCCGCTGCATCACTTCCTGGCCACTTCCCGGCTAAAGCCGGTCCTACCGACCGATCGCGTATCCCTTGTAGGACTGGCTTTAGCCGGGAAGACGTAAGCCGTCACGCCGCAGGAACCAAGAGCGGTTACTCCGCAATCAACCAATCCATCTTCCAGTCGCCCTGGGTCTGGCCGAGCTTCTTCGCCAGCCATGGCATCAACTCGCGCAGCTCTTCTTCCAAACCCCACGGCGGATTGGCGATCGCAAGGCCGGAGCCGTTGAGGCTGTTGGGTGTGTCCAGCGGGTGCACGAACAACTCGACCCGCAGCAGCTTCGGTGCGCCAGTCTCGGCCAGTTCCTGATAGAAACGCTTGAGGGCGCGCTGGTCCTTGATCGGGTACCAGATGGCCGCAACGGTCTGGCGCATCCGCGCGATGGTTTCCTTGAGGGCGACGGAGCAGCGCTTCATCTCGTCGAGCTGCTCGAACGGCGGGTCAATCAGCATGACTGCGCGCTTCTCGTGAACCGGCAGCAAGGCCCGGGGCACATGCCAGCCTTCGCCCAGGTGCACGGCGACGCGGCGGTCATATTTCATGTTGTCTTTGAGCAGCGCGCCGTCTTCGGGGTGCTTTTCGTTGAGCAGCACGCGGTCCTGTTCGCGGGTGAGGCGGCGGGCCAGTTCGGGCGAGCCGGGGTAGTAGCGCAGTTCGCCAGTCTTGCGGTTCATCTGGCGAATCGCGTCGATGTAACCGGCCGCCATTTCAGGCACGTCATCGGCATCCCAGAGACGGCCAATGCCTTCGATCCATTCGCCAGTGCGCGTTGCCTGATCGCCCTGCAAGTCATACAGGCCGATGCCCGCGTGGGTGTCGAGGTAAGCGAGTGGCTGCTCCTTGCGCGACATCAGCGCGATCAAGCGAGTCAGAACGATGTGTTTGAAAACGTCGGCGTGGTTGCCGGCGTGGAAGGCGTGACGGTAGTTCATGGCGGCTCCTGGAAGGCTGCGGAGTTTATCAAACCATCCGCCGTCGCGCAGACCGCTCATACCCTGCCGATCGAGGGAGCCTAAACGACAGGCAAAAAAATCCCCGGTTAAGCCGTTACAAAACCGGGGTGAGGCATTTGCGCGAGCCAGAGGGTGATCAAACCGTAGTCTGCGCAACGTAAGTGGGGCGATTATGCCAAATGAACTAAACGGTTACATAGCCGAAAACGACACGCTGATGCGTATGCCAGACATCTGTGACGCCAGCGCTTGCCGAGCTCACGCGCGCACCACCAGAATCAGGTCAACCTCAACAAACGGAGCGCACGTCATGATGCACGCAGACCTCATCGACCAGGACGACTTGATCAGCCAACTCAGAGCGATCGGTCTTGAGGTGCCCTCCGGCCTCAGCGCAGAACAGGCCTGTGCCCAAGCGGTACGCGGCCTCAATGACGACCGCGCTCGGGCATTGCGGCAACTGGTGGAGAAACTGCTAAGCGGCAGCGCAACGATTTTGCCAGCCGTGCGCCAGGCGATTGATCAGCAGTTGTTGCCGGCGCTGGCGGCTTACAAGCAGAGTGCCTAGAGGCGTGACGCATTTTGTAGGAGTGAGCTTGCTCGCGAGAGGCCGCTACAGCCGATACAGATCTATCGTCCATACGACTGATCGCGAGCAAGCTCACTCCTACAGGAGACCGTTGCGCTCTTACAACCGCACACTCGCAAACGTCGACTCATTACGCGCCTGACTCAGCGCCGACAGTGGGCCGGACAACGGCGCCAGGACGAGCGACTGCGGAATCGGCAGCATTGCCACTTGCTGGGTAGTATTGGAGCCCACGCGTTCGTCGCGCGGCGGGATGCCGAAGTACTCGCGATAGCACTTGGAGAAGTGCGGCGTAGAGACAAAGCCGCAGACCGAAGCCACTTCGATAATCGACATCGGTGTCTGCTTGAGTAATTGCCGCGCGCGGATCAAGCGCAGCTTGAGGTAATAGCGCGACGGCGAGCAGTGCAGGTATTTCTGGAACAGCCTCTCCAGCTGACGTCGGGACACGGCGACATACACCGCGAGTTCGTCCAGATCGATCGGCTCCTCCAGGTTGGCTTCCATCAGCGCGACGATTTCCTGCAGCTTCGGCTGGTTGGTGCCAAGCATGTGCTTGAGCGGCACGCGCTGGTGGTCCTGTTCGTTGCGGATGCGTTCGTAGACGAACATTTCCGAGATCGCGGCGGACAGCTCACGGCCATGATCGCGGCTGATCAGGTGCAGCATCATGTCCAGTGGCGCGGTGCCGCCGGAACTGGTGAAGCGGTTGCGGTCAAGGGTGAACAGGCGCGTGCTCATGGCGACGCGGGGGAAAGCTTCCTGCATCGCGGCCAGACATTCCCAGTGCACGCTGCAATCGAAACCGTCCAGCAAGCCCGCGCAGGCCAGTGCCCAGCTGCCGGTGCACACCGCACCAAGACGACGGGACTGACGCGCCTGGCTCTGCAGCCAGCTGACGTGTTCGCGGGTAACGCTGCGTTGGATGCCGACGCCGCCGCACACAATCACGGTGTCGAGCACCGGCGCCTTGTGCATCGCGGCGTCCGGGGTGATCTGCAGACCGTCGCTGGCCCAGACCTGGCCGCCGTCAGCGGTCAGCGTAGTCCAGCGATACAGCTCGCGACCTGATAACTGATTCGCCATACGCAGTGGCTCGACCGCTGACGCGAGGGAGATCAATGTGAAGTTGTCCAGCAGCAGGAAGCCGATGGATTGGGGCGCACGGTTCTGGGGTTGGGCCCCGGAGTTGAACGTAGTCATCACACTTCTCCTCACGCGTAAAACGGTTGAAGGCCTCAGCAGAGGCTCTCGTTGTCTCGCCCTCATCTGCGGAGAGCTTGGTCATTGCAACGCAATTGCCATGCCTAAATTTGAATGAGCATTCAACAACTCCCGATAGCGACGTCGCGAAGCGTCTATTCGGGAGCGACACAACGATTCAAATCGCGACCTCGTGACGGCTGAGCCATAAGCGTTGCGGGAGGTATGAGCACTTCCGTAGCACTTTGTGTGAACCATCGAATCGGCAGGCGGTCCGGGAGTGTCACCCGATGCACAGAGTGATCGAGCGTCGGTGATGGGCCTTGGATACAGATGGCATCCCGCCAGCTCAAGAGTGAGCGCGCGCCAAAACGTAGCGGGCTCAGTAGGACGTGTGCGAAAAGCGAGCAGGCGGCTACGGGCGCACCTGCGTTTATCCCGAGACCGGGCGTTACCGACTCAACATTCGACGGCGCTGACCGCCAGCCCGCCTCGCGAAGTCTCTTTGTATTTGTCGTGCATGTCGGCGCCGGTGTCGCGCATGGTGCGAATGACCCGGTCCAGCGAAATGAAGTGCTGGCCGTCGCCGCGCAGGGCCATTTGCGCGGCGTTGATGGCTTTCACCGCAGCGATGGCGTTGCGCTCGATGCACGGCACCTGAACCAGTCCACCCACCGGATCGCAGGTCAGGCCGAGGTTGTGTTCCAGACCGATTTCAGCCGCGTTGCACAGCTGCTCCGGGGTGGCACCCAGGATGTCCGCCAGGCCGGCGGCCGCCATGGCGCACGCGGAACCGACCTCGCCCTGGCAGCCCACTTCGGCGCCGGAGATCGACGCGTTCTTTTTGCACAGAATGCCGATAGCCGCCGCGCCCAAGAGGTAATCGACCACGTTGGCTTCGCTCACTTCGTCGCTGAATTTGACGAAGTAATGCAGCACCGCCGGAATGATCCCCGCCGCGCCGTTGGTGGGCGCCGTGACCATTCGCCCTCCGGCGGCATTTTCTTCGTTGACCGCCAGCGCAAACAGGTTGACCCACTCCATCGCGCTTAGGGTCGAGCCGATCACGTTCGGCTTGTTCAGCTCCAGCAGGCTGCGATGCAGACGCGCCGCACGACGACGCACGTTCAGGCCGCCCGGCAGGATGCCTTCGTGCTTCAAACCCAGTTCCACACACGCCTGCATGGCCCGCCACAGATGCATGAGCCCGGCGCGGATTTCGTCTTCGCTGCGCCAGACTTTCTCGTTTTCCATCATCAGTTGCGACACCCGCAGGTCGTGGGTTTCGCAGAGCATCAACAATTCGTCGGCGCTGGAGAAATCATAAGGCAGCACGGTTTCGTCGCGATCCAGCACGCCACTGGCGGCCTGGGCTTCGTCGACGACAAAACCGCCGCCCACCGAGTAGTAAGTGTCGCGATGAAACTCGCCGTGCTCGTTAGATACGATCAGCGTCATGGCATTGGGGTGGAACGGCAGGTTTTCATCGACGAGCAACATGTCGCGCTGCCAGATAAAAGGGATAGGGTGATCGCCATTGAGTTTCAATGTGTCGGTTTCACGCAGTTCGGCGATGCGCTGGCCGATCAGCGCAGGATCGATTGCGTCGGGCCATTCGCCCATCAGGCCCATGATCACCGCGCTGTCACTGCCATGACCGACGCCGGTTGCCGAGAGCGAGCCGTAAAGCCGCACTTCAACGCGGTTCACTTGCCCCAGTTGTTCGCGTTCGCGCAGACCCTGAACGAACAGCGCCGCCGCGCGCATGGGGCCGACGGTGTGTGAGCTGGAAGGGCCGATACCGATCTTGAACAGGTCGAACACGCTGATAGCCATTAACCGCAAACCTCCGAAAACAGGGCTCCCGGCGCGCCGCGCGGCCGGCGATGGAGCTGCTACGCTCAAGCAGCAATCCACCGAGATGGCGGCATCATCAGCCTTTTGTTTTGCGGGGCGGCGTTTCACACCGACTCACCCATGCCCACCAACGTCGCCTCTGCTTTTACCGGTGCCTGAGCACGATCGGCTGCCGATTTCGGCACTTTTTGCCGTATCGTCACTCTGCTTTTGTCCCGGGAATCATTCGGCGAGCAGGGAAAAACCTGTAAGCGACGTCACTGATGCTGGATACGACTCCCTGTGTACTGGATACGACGCCCCCTGTAGGCGTTTGTTTTTCCCTGTTACATGATCGTTGTCGACTCAATCGCCAGACGCAGTGATGGAGCTGTTTTCCCAACTTGACTCGCCGACACCAGAAAACGCATCAGCTGCGGTTGATGCCGAGAAGAAAACACCAAAGGAGTCCGACATGAAAGCTTCACACAGGCTGTTACTGGGCGTTGCGCTGAGTCTTCCCCTCCTGGCCCAGGCTGCAGAGCCTGCCGCTTGCCAGACGGTCAATTTTTCCGATGTGGGCTGGACCGACATCACGGCGACCACCGCCGTCACCAGCGTCGTGCTGCAGTCGCTGGGCTACAAAACCAAAACCACGATGATTTCCGTACCTGTGACCTACAAGTCGCTCGCCGATGGCAAGAACATGGATATTTTCCTCGGCAACTGGATGCCGACCATGGAAAACGACATCAAGGCCTACCGCGACGCCGGCACCGTCGAGACCGTCCGCGCCAACCTCGAAAACGCCAAGTACACCCTCGCCGTTCCCCAGGCCCTGTATGACAAGGGGCTTCACGATTTCGCCGACATCGTCAAATTCAAGAAAGAGCTCGACGGCAAAATCTACGGCATCGAGCCGGGCAACGACGGCAACCGCCTGATCCAGAGCATGATCGACAAGAACGCCTTTGGCCTCAAAGACGCAGGCTTCAAGGTTGTCGAATCGAGCGAAGCGGGGATGCTGTCCCAGGTCGACCGCGCCTCGCGACGCAACACCGACGTGGTGTTCCTGGGCTGGGAACCGCACCCGATGAACACCCGCTTCAAAATCAAATACCTCACCGGCGGCGATGACTTCTTCGGCCCTGACTTCGGCAAAGCCACGGTCTACACCAACGTGCGCAAGGGCTACACCACCGAGTGCAGCAACGTCGGTCAGTTGCTGAAGAACCTGTCGTTCACCTTGCCGATGGAAAGCACGCTGATGGGCAATATCCTCGACGACAAGAAAAAGCCTGAGGTCGCCGCCAAGGCGTGGCTGAAGGCCAACCCTCAAGTACTCGACACCTGGCTGGCGGGCGTCACCACCGTGGACGGAAAACCTGGCCTGGAAGCCGCAAAAGCCGAGCTGACGAAGTAACTCGACAGGCAGGCGGGTAACGCCCGCCTGTTGTCACTCTTTTCATCCCGCACGCGGACAACCGACACCATGCTGACTGATCATAAAATCCCTCTGGGCGAGTACATCGCCGGCTTTGTCGAATGGCTGACGCAGCACGGCGCCAGCACCTTCGACGCCATCGCTTCGTCACTGGAAACCATGATTCACGGCCTGACCGGCGGCCTGACCTGGTTCAACCCCTTCGTGCTGATCGGCCTGGTTGCCCTGCTCGCTCACTTCATTCAGCGCAAATGGGGCCTGACCGCCTTTGTGATCGTTTCCTTTCTGCTGATCCTTAACCTGGGGTACTGGCAGGAAACCATGGAGACCCTGGCCCAGGTGCTGTTCGCCACGGCGGTCTGCGTAGTGATCGGCGTGCCGCTGGGCATCATTGCCGCGCACAAGCCGATGTTCTACACCTGCATGCGCCCTGTGCTCGACCTGATGCAGACGGTGCCCACATTCGTTTACCTGATCCCGACCCTGACCCTGTTCGGCCTCGGCGTGGTACCGGGGCTGATTTCGACGGTGGTGTTCGCGATCGCCGCGCCCATCCGCCTGACCTATCTGGGCATCTGTGATGTCCCGCAAGAACTCCTCGACGCCGGCAAAGCCTTCGGCTGCTCGCGCCGTCAACTGCTCTCCCGTATCGAACTGCCCCACGCCATGCCGAGCATCGCGGCCGGCATCACCCAGTGCATCATGCTGTCGCTGTCGATGGTGGTGATCGCCGCGCTGGTGGGCGCTGACGGCTTGGGCAAACCTGTGGTCAACGCACTGAACACTGCTGATATCGCTCTGGGCTTCGAAGCGGGCCTGGCGATCGTATTGCTGGCGATCATGCTCGACCGGATCTGCAAACAACCGGACGCCAAAGTGAGGGCCGACGCATGAGCATCATCAAATTCGATCAGGTTGACGTCGTCTTCTCCAAAGACCCGCGTGAGGCACTCAAGCTGTTGGACCAGGGCCTTACGCGGGCAGAAATCCTCAAGAAAACCGGCCAGATCGTCGGCGTTGAAAAAGCTACGCTGGAGATCAACAAAGGCGAGATCTGCGTGCTGATGGGCCTGTCCGGGTCGGGCAAATCCAGCCTGCTGCGTTGCATCAACGGCCTGAACACTGTCAGCCGCGGCTCGCTGTTCGTCGAGCACGAAGGCAATCAGATCAACATCGCAGCCTGCACCCCTGCCGAGCTGAAAATGATGCGCACCAAGCGCATCGCGATGGTGTTTCAAAGTTCGCCCTGATGCCCTGGCTGACGGTGCGCGAGAACATCAGTTTTGGTCTGGAAATGCAGGGTCGCCCCGAGAAAGAGAGGCGCGCGCTGGTGGACGAAAAGCTGGAACTGGTCGGCCTGACCCAATGGCGCAACAAGAAGCCGGACGAGCTATCGGGCGGCATGCAGCAGCGTGTCGGCCTGGCTCGCGCCCTGGCGATGGACGCCGACATTCTGCTGATGGATGAGCCGTTTTCGGCACTCGATCCGCTGATTCGTCAGGGCTTGCAGGATGAACTGCTGGCGCTGCAGAAGAAGCTGAACAAGACCATTGTCTTTGTCAGTCACGACCTGGACGAAGCGCTCAAGCTCGGTACCCGTATCGCGATCATGAAGGACGGCCGGATCATTCAGTACAGCGTGCCGGAAGAGATCGTGCTCAACCCTGCCGACGAATACGTCCGTACGTTTGTCGCCCACACCAACCCGCTCAACGTGCTGTGCGGTCGCAGCCTGATGCGCCCGATCACCCAGTGCACGCGCATCAACGGTTCTCAGGTCTGCCTGGACCCGAGCGACGACACATGGATTGATCTGTCCGACGGCAACGCCATCACCGGCGCCCATCAGCATGGCGCGAGCCTTGATCTGCAAAGCTGGGCACCGGGCCAGTCGGTGGAAACCCTCGGCCGCAAACCCACCGTTGTCCACTCTGATATCGGCATGCGCGATGCCCTGCAGATTCGCTACCACACCGGCAACAAGCTGGTGCTGCAGGAGAACAACCAACTGGTCGGCATCCTCGGCGACAGCGAGCTGTACCACGCATTGCTGGGCAAGAATCACGGCTGAGAGGCAGCTGCAAGCTCCAAGTTTCAAGCTGCAAGAAGAAGGCCGCCACGGCTCGACTCTTGTAGCTTGGAGCTTAAGGCTTGCAGCTGCTTTTCCGCGCTCCTCACTTTTTGTTGATTGAACGTTCAATTAAAAAGCTTTACAGTGGACGCCGTTTCCAGCCACTCACGTTCACCCTGCACATCAAGGAGCCCCACAGATGCCCAAGGTCGGTATGCAACCCATTCGGCGTCAGCAGTTGATCCAGGCCACCCTCACGGCGGTCGATCAGGTCGGGATGGGCGATGCCAGCATTGCGCTGATCGCCAAACTGGCAGGGGTCTCCAACGGCATCATCAGTCACTACTTTCAGGACAAGAACGGCCTGATCGCAGCGACGATGCGCCACTTGATGAATGCGCTGATCGCCAGCGTCGCCGAGCGGCGCCGGGCATTGAACGACGACAGCCCGCGGGCTCACCTGAAAGTGATCATCGAGGGCAACTTCGATTCCAGTCAGGTCAACGGTCCGGCGATGAAAACCTGGCTCGCCTTCTGGGCAACCAGCATGCATTCGCCCTCGCTGCACAGGCTGCAGCGGATCAACGATCACCGTCTTTATTCCAACCTCTGCTGCCAGTTCCGTCGCGCATTGCCGTTGGATGAAGCACGCAGCGCAGCCCGCGGGCTGGCGGCCTTGATCGACGGCCTATGGCTGCGCGGCGCGCTTTCCGGCGACGCCTTCGATACCGAACAAGCGCAACGGATTGCCTACGAGTACATGGACTTTCAACTGGCAAAAGCGCCGAGCTGAAGCAGCCGGCACCACGACCAAGGCAGCGCACGGCGCACTCGGTCGTCACCCACCCAGACTACTTCGAGGATTTTATGGCCCGTTTCGAACTGCAAAAACTCTACATTGATGGCGGCTACGTGGACGCCAGCAGCAACGCGACCTTCGACGCCATCAACCCGGCCAATGGCGAAGTCCTGGCCCAGGTGCAGCGCGCGACCAAAGAAGACGTTGAACGCGCGGTCGTCAGCGCCGAAAAAGGCCAGAAAATCTGGGCCGCCATGACTGCCATGGAGCGCTCGCGCATTCTGCGTCGTGCCGTCGACATCCTGCGTGAGCGCAACGATGAGCTGGCCGAGCTTGAAACCCTGGACACCGGCAAGGCGATCTCCGAAACCAAATACGTCGACATCGTCACCGGCGCCGACGTGCTGGAGTACTACGCCGGCCTGGTGCCTGCCATCGAGGGCGAGCAGATTCCGCTGCGTGACACCTCATTCGTCTACACCCGCCGCGAGCCGCTGGGCGTCACCGTCGGCATCGGCGCGTGGAACTACCCGATCCAGATCGCCCTGTGGAAGTCCGCCCCTGCGCTGGCAGCCGGCAACGCGATGATCTTCAAGCCAAGCGAAGTCACCTCGCTGACCACGCTGAAACTGGCCGAAATCTACACCGAAGCCGGTGTGCCGGACGGCGTGTTCAACGTGTTGACGGGCGCCGGCAGCGAGGTCGGCAGCTGGCTGACCGAGCACCCGCGCATTGAGAAGATCTCGTTCACCGGCGGCGTGCAGACCGGCAAGAAAGTCATGGCCAGCGCGTCAAGCTCGTCGCTCAAGGAAGTGACCATGGAGCTGGGCGGCAAGTCCCCGTTGATCATTTTCGACGACGCCGATCTGGATCGCGCCGCCGACATCGCGATGATGGCCAACTTCTACAGCTCGGGTCAGGTCTGCACCAACGGCACTCGCGTGTTCGTGCCGAGCGCCCTGAAAGCTGCCTTCGAAGCGAAAATCCTTGAGCGCGTCAAACGCATCCGCGTCGGCAACCCCCAGGACGACAACATCAACTTCGGCCCGCTGGTGAGCTTCGCGCACATGGAAAACGTGCTCGGCTACATCAACAAGGGCAAGGAAGAAGGCGCGCGCCTGCTGATCGGCGGCGACCGTCTGACCGAAGGCGAGCTGGGCAAGGGCGCGTTCGTCGCGCCGACCGTGTTCACCGACTGCACCGACGAGATGACCATCGTCAAAGAGGAAATCTTTGGCCCGGTGATGAGCATCCTCAGCTACGACAGCGAAGAAGAAGTGATCCGCCGCGCCAACGACACCGAGATGGGTCTGGCTGCGGGCATCGTGACCAAGGACCTGAACCGCGCGCACCGCGTGATTCATCAACTGGAAGCCGGTATCTGCTGGATCAACGCCTGGGGCGAGTCCGACGCGAAGATGCCGGTCGGTGGCTACAAGCAGTCGGGCGTGGGCCGGGAAAACGGTATCAGCTCGCTGGCGCAGTACACCCGGATCAAGTCTGTGCAGGTCGAGCTGGGCGACTACGCGTCGGTGTTCTAGAAGCAGTTTTAAGCGGCAAGCGGCAAGCCTCAAGACAAAGCAACTGCAGTCCTGGTCTGCCGCTCACCCCATCAATCTCGCAGGCGCCGTCTCGCTGCTTTTTCTTGCAGCTTGAGGCTTGACGCTTGCAACTCCCAAGGAGATTTATCTTGGAATACGACTACATCATCATCGGCGCCGGTTCGGCCGGTAATACCCTGGCAGCCCGTCTTACCGAAGACGCAGGCGTCACTGTGCTGTTGCTTGAAGCAGGCGGCCCGGACTATCGCGCCGACTTCCGCACGCAGATGCCGGCCGCGCTTGCGTTCCCGCTGCAGGGCCGTCGCTACAACTGGGCCTACGAGACCGAGCCAGAGCCGCACATGAACAACCGCCGTATGGAATGCGGTCGCGGCAAGGGCCTGGGTGGCTCTTCGCTAATCAACGGCATGTGCTACATCCGCGGCAACGCCATGGACTACGACGGCTGGGCAAAAAACCCGGGGCTTGAAGACTGGTCTTACCTCGATTGCCTGCCGTACTTCCGCAAGGCCGAAACCCGCGACATCGGCCCGAACGACTACCACGGCGGCGAAGGCCCGGTCAGCGTGACCACGCCTAAAGCCGGCAATAACCCGCTGTTTGCCGCAATGGTGGAAGCAGGCGTGCAAGCCGGTTATCCGCGCACCGACGACCTCAACGGTTATCAGCAGGAAGGTTTCGGCCCGATGGACCGCACCGTCACGCCGTTCGGCCGTCGCGCCAGCACCGCCCGTGGCTATCTGGACGAAGCGAAGAAGCGCTCGACCCTGACCATCGTCACTCACGCACTGACCGATCGGATTCTGTTCGACAACAAGCGCGCCGTCGGCGTGGCCTACATGGTGGGCGACAGCGACACCCGCATTGAAGCCCGCGCTCGCAAGGAAGTCCTGCTGTGTGGCGGCGCCATTGCTTCGCCGCAGATCCTGCAGCGTTCCGGCGTCGGCCCCGCGCCGCTGCTGAAGAAGCTCGACATTCCAGTCGTT
The DNA here is from genome assembly GCF_016925575.1 of Pseudomonas sp. 15A4. Classification (NCBI taxonomy): domain Bacteria; kingdom Pseudomonadati; phylum Pseudomonadota; class Gammaproteobacteria; order Pseudomonadales; family Pseudomonadaceae; genus Pseudomonas; species Pseudomonas sp. 15A4. Next base: position 454,045 of record NZ_CP068986.1, read on the forward strand.
CACGACCTGCCGGGCGTTGGCGAGAACCTGCAAGACCACCTGGAAATGTATTTGCAGTACGCATGCAAAGAGCCGGTCTCGCTGTACCCGTCGCTGCTGTGGTGGAACCAGCCAGCCATCGGCGCCGAGTGGATGTTCCTCGGTAAAGGGATCGGCGCCAGCAACCAGTTCGAGGCGGGCGGTTTCATTCGTTCGCGCGAGGAATTCGAATGGCCGAACATTCAGTACCACTTCCTGCCGGTCGCGATTAACTACAACGGCAGCAAGGGCGTGCAGGAGCACGGTTTCCAGGCGCACGTGGGTTCGATGCGTTCGCCAAGCCGTGGTCGCGTGCAGGTGAAGTCGAAGAACCCGCGCGAGTACCCGAGCATTCTTTTCAACTACATGGCGTCCGAGCAGGACTGGCAGGAATTCCGCGATGGCATTCGTCTGACACGCGAAATCATGCAGCAGCCGGCGCTGGACCAATACCGTGGCCGCGAAATCAGCCCGGGCATCGACGTGCAAAGCGACGAGCAGCTGGACACGTTCATCCGTGAGCACGCCGAGACGGCGTATCACCCGTCCTGCTCGTGCAAAATGGGCACCGATGAAATGGCGGTCGTTGACGGTCAGGGCCGTGTGCACGGGATGGAAGGGCTGCGTGTGGTGGATGCGTCGATCATGCCGCTGATTACCACAGGCAACCTCAACGCGCCAACGATCATGATGGCCGAGAAGATTGCCGACAAGATCCGCGGCCGCGCCCCGTTGCCGCGCAGCACTGCCGATTACTACGTCGCAGGCGATGCGCCAGTGCGTGGCAAGCCGATGCGCGAAGTGGGCCCGTTGGCGCAGTAATCACCGCCGTTACTGCAGCAGGCTCCCCGGGAGTGCTGTGCAATCGTCCAGCACACCCGGTCCATGTGGGAGCGAGCTTGCTCGCGAAGAAGGCATTTCAGCCGCTGAAGATTCAGTGGATGTGCCGACCTCTTCGCGAGCAAGCTCACTCCCACAGTCCATTTGCCAGCAGATACATTTGCGGCGCCGATTTGTCAGTGGGACCGGCTTCAGCCGGGAAGAGGCCGGTGGATACACCCTCGATTTTGCGGTGTGACACCTGACGCATTCCTGGCTAAAGCCGGTCCCACAATGGCGCGTTGCGCGCGTTGTCCTTCCCTCCCCCGCTGCAGTGACCATCCGCGCTATGATTCGGGCCGTTGCCTGTCCGAATCGTCAAGGAGCCTTCCTGCATGTTCGACTTTTCCGCTCAGCTCAAGCAGCGTTTCGCCGCCCTGCAGAGCAGCGCCCCGTTTTTTCCCTGCGTTACGTCAAACAGACCAGCCAGCATCTGTCGGTGCGCAAGAACGTCGCCGAGCCGCCACAGCTCAGCATCGACGAGGGCGCGATGCTGACCGTGCGCGTCAATGGTGTCGAAGCCTACGCGGCCACCAACGACATCTCCCAGCGCGGACTTCAAACGGCGCTGGATCAGGCGGAAACTCAAGCGCGGCAACTGGCCCCGCATTCGCTCCTTGACCTGCGCGACCATGCTGTCGCCACCGCCCACGCCGATTACCTTTCGCCCAATCTGCAAAATGCGTTTCCATCGCTCAGTGATTGCTACGCCCTGCTCAACGCCGAATCGGCGTCGGTGCCGAGGGACGAACGTCTGGTCAACTGGCAGGTGAGCCTGGGGCTTGAGAACGTCGAGCAGATTTACCTGAACAACTTCGGTGCCGAAATCCGTCAGGCCCAGCGCTTCGTCTTCCCTGGCCTGACCGTCACGGCCTACGACGGCCTGGACAGCCAGACCCGCAGCCTCGGCCGCGAGAATTTCGGCCAGCAAGGCGGCGCGGAAGTCATCGCGTCGTGCGGGATCATTGGCGCGGCCGTCAGCGTCGCCGATCAGGCCCTGCAACTGGTTATGGCCCCGAACACGCCCTCCGGCCCGAGTGATCTGCTGCTGACGCCCGACCAGATGACCCTGCAAATCCACGAATCCATCGGCCACCCGCTGGAGCTCGACCGCATCCTCGGCGATGAGCGCAACTACGCCGGGACCAGCTTCGTCAAAGCCAGCGACTTCGGCAGCCTGCAATACGGCTCAAGCCTGCTCAACGTGACCTTTGATCCTGAAATCCCCGAGCAACTGGCGAGCTACGGCTTTGATGACGACGGCACGCCGGCGAGCAAGCAATTCCTGATCAAGGACGGCTTACTGGTAAGGCCTCTGGGCGGCGCGCTGTCGCAATACCGCAGCGGCATGGAAGGCGTCGCCAACAGCCGCGCGTCCAGCTGGAACCGCGCGCCCATCGACCGCATGGCCAACCTCAATATCGAGCCAGGCGACAAGTCGATGGCGCAGCTTATTGGCGGCATCGAGCACGGCATTTTGATGAGCACCAACCGCTCCTGGTCGATCGACGATGCGCGCAACAAATTCCAGTTCGGCTGCGAGTGGGGCCAGTTGATCGAGAACGGCGAGCTCAAGGGCGTGGTGAAAAACCCGAACTACCGCGCGATCTCCGCGCAGTTCTGGCGCAGCCTCAGCGCGGTCGGCGACGCCAGTACCTTCAAGGTCCTCGGCACGCCCAACTGTGGCAAAGGTGAACCCAATCAAGTGATCCGCGTGGGGCACGCCTCGCCCGCTTGCGTGTTCGCGAGCGTTGATGTTTTCGGAGGTGACGCATGATGTCCCATCAAGCGCAATTCAAGGCCCTGGCGGAATGGCTGCACGGGGCGGTTACCGCCGACGAGCGTTACACCTTGAGCTACGACGCCGAAGCGTCGGACTTCATACGTTTCAACCACGCCAAGGTGCGTCAGGCCGGCCATGTCCAGCAAGCCAGCGTGACCTTCAAGCTGATCGCCGCTGGCCGCCACGCCAACCTGAGCCTTACGCTGTCGGGCGATGGCGAGGTGGATCAACAACGCCTGAGCGACGCCCTGCTTCAACTGCGCGAGACCCTGACGCTGCTGCCGGAAGACCCTTATCTGCAACTGAACGAAGAGGCCTGGCAGAGCAGCAACGTGCAAGAGACGCCATTGCCAGACAGTGCACATGTGGTCGAGCAGATCGCACAATTGGGCGAAGGACTGGATCTGGTCGGCATCTACGCGGCCGGTCCGATCTATCGCGGTTTCGCCAGTTCAAGCGGTGCGCTGGGCTGGCACCAGGCCAACAGCTTCAATTTCGACTGGAGCCTGTTCCACCAGAACGGGCAGGCAGTGAAAGCCAACTACGCCGGGCACACGTGGACCGACGACGGCTTTGCGCGGCGCTTCGCCCTGGCCCGTGAGCAACTGGCGTTTCTTGGTCGCCCGGCGCACGCCCTCGCCCCCGGGCAATACCGCGCTTACCTGGCGCCTGCCGCGCTGGAGGAAGTCATCGGCATGCTGTGCTGGGGAGGTTTCTCTGCACAGTCGCTGGCCGACAAGACCAGTCCCTTGCAGCGGCTGTACGACGGCCACGCCACGCTGAATCCGTTGGTGAGTTTGAGCGAGCAGGTCAGCGGCTCGTTGTCCCCTGCGTTTTCCGGTGAAGGTTATCCGCGCATGGACCTGTCGCTGGTGGCCGAAGGCGTGGCCCGGGATCGCATGATCGACTCGCGCAGCGCCGCCGAATACGGCCTTGTCGCCAACGGCGCAGGCTGGGGCGAGTCACCGAGCGCGCTGAGCATGGCGAGCGGTTCGCTGGCGCTGGATGAAGTGCTGAAAGCGCTGGGCACGGGCCTGTACATCAGCAACCTGTGGTACCTGAATTTCTCGGACCGCACCGCCGGGCGCATCACCGGCATGACCCGCTTCGCCACGTTCTGGGTCGAAGACGGGCAGATCAAGGCGCCGGTCAACACCATGCGCTTCGACGACAGTATCTTCAGCCTGCTGGGCACGGCACTGGAACAACTGACCACAGAAAGGGAACTCCTGCTGTCGACGAGCACCTACAGTCAGCGCCAGACCGCCTCGAGTCTGCTGCCCGGCGCGCTGCTGAGCGGGTTGACGCTGACGCTGTAATGCATCGGGCTGTCTGGCTGCTGGCGGGCAGACACTGAGCTCTGTGTGTGTGCGTGTGTGGGAGCGAGCTTGCTCGCGAATGCTGGCAATCAGGCTGCAGAAATGGGGCGGTTGTCAGGGCGTCTTCGTGAGCAAGCTCACTCCCGCAGGCTGAGCGTTCCAAGCAGTGAGAGCTTCTGCCGAGGCCGTGCTCCCAGCAGTTACATCTGAGAATTAATTGGCCCGTTTCCCGCAACCCACAAGGACCCTCGATCCACATGCCGACCTCTACCCCGCAGCTGGACGCCCGCACCCTGCGCTGGATGCCATGGGTCATCGCCATCGCCTTTTTCATGCAAAGCCTGGACGGCACGATCCTTAACACCGCGCTGCCGTCCATGGCCGGCTCGCTGGCGGAAAACCCGCTGCGCATGCAGTCGGTGATCATCGCTTACATGCTGACCATCGCCCTTCTGATTCCGGCGTCGGGCTGGATTTCCGACCGCTTCGGCATCAAGCGCATCTTTTTCAGCGCCATCCTGCTGTTCAGCTTTGGCTCGTTGCTGTGCGCGGTGTCCAACTCCCTCGGCATGCTGGTCGGCGCACGGGTGATTCAGGGCCTTGGCGGTGCGTTGATGATGCCGGTCGGCCGGCTCATCGTGTTGCGCGCCTACCCCCGGACCGAGCTGGTTCGTACTCTAAGTTTCATCACCATGCCCGCCCTGCTTGGCCCGCTGATGGGCCCGACGGTCGGCGGCTGGCTGGTGGAATACCTGAGCTGGCACTGGATCTTCCTGATTAACCTGCCGGTGGGGATTCTCGGGTGCTTCGCCGTGCGCAAGTTCATCCCAGACCTTCAGGGTGGCGGACGGACGCGTTTTGATCTGGTGGGGTTCGGCTTGTTCGGCGCGTCGATGGTGCTGATCACCATTGCAATGGAAGGTCTCGGTGAACTGGACCTGCCGCACTTGCGGGTGGTGATGTTGCTGTTCGGCGGCATGGCTTGTCTCGCCGCGTACTGGTTACGCGCCAGTCACGTAGAAGCGCCGTTGTTCTCCGCTCAGCTGTTCAAAACCCGCAGTTTCGCGGTGGGCATCATGGGCAACCTGTTTGCCCGCCTGGGCAGCGGCGCCTTGCCGTTCCTGCTACCGCTGATGCTGCAAGTCGCGCTGGGTTACTCGCCTTCACATGCGGGCATGAGCATGATTCCCCTGGCGCTCGCGGCGATGTTCGCCAAGCCGCTGGCGACCAAAGCCATCGAGCGACTGGGTTATCGCATCGTGCTGACCGGTAACACGCTGCTGCTGGGTGTTCTGCTGGCGAGCATGGCGCTGGTCACGGCCGACACGCCGTACTGGCTGCTGCTGGTTCATCTGGCGTTTCTGGGAGGGGTCAACTCGCTGCAGTTCTCGGCGATGAACGCAGTGACGCTGATCGATCTCGATGACGCCAGTGCCGCCAGCGGCAACAGCTTGCTGTCGGTGGTCGCGCAGTTGTCGTTGAGTCTCGGCGTCGCCTGCGCGGCCGCGTTGCTGGGCGGATTCAGCGACGATGTGGCAACGGGGCAAGTCAGCGACGTGCTCGGTGCGTTCCAGCTGACCTTCCTGTGTGTCGGCGTGCTGGCGATGCTGGCAGCGTCGATCTTCCTGCAACTGTCGCCACGCATGGCCCCCGAGGCACCGGCACGCAAACCACAACCGGAGCCCGAGATCGAGGCGTGACGTCCTCACCATTTATCGCGCGCGGCCCCAAGGCAGGGGTCGCGACCTGATACACTGCGCGACATTTTGTTTTGCAGGCCCGTCCCGTGACTAACACCGCTTTTAACTCACTGCCCCTTTCCGCCGCCATGCTGGCTAACCTGGAGTCCCTTGGTTATGCCGAGATGACGCCGATTCAGGCGCAGAGCCTGCCGGTGATCGTCAAAGGGATGGACCTGATCGCCCAGGCCAAGACGGGCTCTGGCAAGACCGCTGCATTCGGCATCGGCCTGCTCAATCCGATCAATCCGCGCTACTTCGGCTGTCAGGCACTGGTGCTCTGCCCCACCCGTGAGCTGGCCGATCAGGTGGCCAAGGAAATCCGTCGTCTGGCGCGTTCCGAAGACAACATCAAGGTGCTGACCCTCTGCGGCGGCGTGTCTTTCGGCCCGCAAATCGGCTCGCTGGAGCACGGGGCACACATCATCGTCGGCACGCCAGGACGCATTCAGCAGCATCTGCGCAAGGGTTCGCTGGTGCTGGACGGCCTCAACACGCTGGTGCTGGACGAAGCCGACCGCATGCTCGACATGGGTTTCTACGACGCCATCGCCGACATCATCGAGCAGACGCCCAAGCGTCGCCAGACCCTGCTGTTCTCGGCCACGTACCCGGTCGGCATCAAGCAGCTGTCCTCGAAATTCATGCGTGATCCGCAGACCGTCAAGGTTGAAGCGCTCCACGCCGACAGCCAGATCGAACAGATCTTCTACGAAATCGCGCCAGAGCAACGCCTCGAAGCGGTGGTCCGCGTACTCGATCATTTCCGTCCGCAGTCCTGCGTGGCGTTCTGTTTCACCAAGCAGCAGGTTCAGGAAGTGGTCGATCACCTGACCGCCAAGGGCATGTCTGCCGTCGGCCTGCATGGCGACCTGGAACAGCGTGACCGCGACCAGGTGCTGGCGATGTTCGCCAACCGCAGCACCTCGGTGCTGGTGGCCACTGACGTCGCCGCGCGCGGTCTGGACATCGATGGTCTGGACATGGTGCTCAACGTCGAGCTGGCGCGGGATTCGGAAATCCACATTCACCGTGTCGGCCGTACCGGTCGTGCGGGTGAGACCGGCATCGCCGTCAGCCTCGTCGCGCCCGGCGAAAGCCAGCGCGCCCGCGCCGTTGAAGAACTGCAGAAAGCGCCGCTCAACTGGCAGCAATACGACCAGCTGGAGCGCAAGGAAGGCGGCAAGCTGCTGCCACCGATGACCACCCTGTGCATCGGTTCCGGCCGCAAAGACAAGCTGCGCCCTGGCGACATTCTGGGTGCGCTGACGGGCGAAGCAGGCATTCCCGGCACTCAGGTGGGCAAGATCGCGATCTTTGATTTCCAGGCCTACGTCGCCGTGGAACGCGGCATGGCCAAGCAGGCACTGGAGCGTTTGAACAACGGCAAGATCAAGGGCAAATCGTTGCGCGTGCGGATTCTTTAATCCGCCCAGTACCGAGTCGCCCCCTGATCGCGAGCAAGCTCACTCCGACAAGGCCGTGCAACCCCCTGTAGAAGTGAGCTTATCGTTCCCACGCTCTGCGTGGTAACGCCGGGCCGGGCGCTCTGCGCCCTAGGGTGACGCCGAGCGTCACGGTATGCATACCAACGCAGAGCGTTGGCACGATCTTCTTCCCGATATTCCGAGGACACCGCTTTGCCCGTTACTGACGTTGTGATCATCGGCGCCGGCGCCGCAGGTTTGATGTGTGCATTCACGGCAGCCCAGCGTGGGCGCAAGGTCATGCTGATCGATCACGCCAACAAGCCGGGCAAGAAAATACTCATGTCGGGGGCGGTCGCTGCAACTTCACCAACATGTACACCGAACCTGCCAACTTCCTCTCGCAGAACCCGCATTTCTGCAAATCGGCGCTGGCCCGCTACACCCAGTGGGACTTCATCGAGCTGGTGGGCAAGCACGGTGTGCCATACCACGAGAAGAAACTCGGCCAACTGTTCTGCGACAACAAGTCCAGCGACATCCTCGACCTGCTGCTCGCTGAATGCGACACCGCCGGCGTGAGCCTGCACATGGACACCTCGGTGCAGAGCATCGAGAAAACCGAAACTGGTTACCTGTTGAAAACCACTCTGGGTGAACTGCGCTGCGAGTCGCTGGTGATCGCCACGGGCGGCCTGTCAATTCCGACGCTGGGCGCCACCGGTTTCGGTTATCAGGTCGGCAAGCAGTTCGGCCACACGCTGTTGCCTACCCGGGCGGGCCTGGTGCCGTTCACCATCACCGATCAGTTGAAAGAGCTGTGCACCGAGCTGACCGGCACGTCGGTCGATTGCCTGGTGAGCTGCAACGACGTCAGCTTTCGCGAGAACATCCTGTTCACCCACCGCGGCCTGAGCGGGCCGGCGATTCTGCAGATCTCATCGTTCTGGCAGCCCGGCGACACAGTCGAAATCAATCTGATGCCCGACCACGACGCCCACAACTGGCTGACCGAGCAACAGGCCGAACGCCCGAACAGCGAACTGAAAACGCTGCTCGGCGAGATTTTCACCAAGAAAATGGCCAACCTGATTGCCGAGCAATGGTTCGTGTCCAAGCCGATGAAGCAGTACACCCACGCCGAACTGGCCGACATCGCCGCAAAACTGGCGAGCTGGCAAGTGGTACCGGCGGGCACCGAAGGGTATCGCACGGCCGAAGTGACCCTGGGCGGCATCGACACCCGTGAAGTGTCGTCAAAAACGATGGAATCACTAAAGTCACCAAGCCTGTACTTTGTCGGCGAGGTACTGGATGTCAGCGGGCATCTGGGCGGCTTCAACTTCCAGTGGGCCTGGGCCTCGGCGTACGCGGCCGCGCAGTACGTCTGAGCATTCATTGCAGGCAAGCTCACACCGGCGCAGACGCACGGGATCTTTGTAGGAGCAATCGGAGTTTACGACGGTCGCGAAGAGGCCGGGCCAGGCGATACACATTCAGTGCCTGACCATCCGCCTTCGCGACCGTCGTTACCTCCGATGGCTCCTACAAGTGCGCGTCGCACATGACAGGGTTACAGTCAGGGTTAGGGTGCGTTTTGGAGCATTGGCATCCGCTGCCGGAATAAATTTTGCCTGCCGGATGTACAGCGCGCATCCGGCGCTGTACATATCCCTCAGCAAAATCAATCGCGAACAAGGCCGTCAGCGTTCATGGCATCGACATCGTTGCGCAACACATTCCGCCGTCTCTGGGCGCTGGACAAGTTTTCCTACAGCGTGCGGGTTTTCATCGCGCTGACCGGCAGCATGGCGCTGTGCTGGTACCAGAACGAGATGTCCCAGTTGATCCCGCTGTTCCTCGGGATTATCGCCAGCGCCCTGTCGGAAACCGATGACAGCTGGCAAGGCCGCCTCAATGCGCTGGCCGTGACGCTGGTGTGTTTCAGCATCGCGGCGTTGTCCGTGGAGTTGCTTTTCCCCTACCCCGTGGTGTTCATCTGCGCGTTTGCCTTTGCGGCGTTCTGCCTGACGATGCTCGGCGCCCTGGGCGAGCGCTATGGCGCCATTGCCTACGCAACGCTGATTCTGTCGGTCTACACCATGATTGGGGTCGATCAGCGCGGCGGCGAAGTCACCGATTTCTGGCACGAACCCATGCTGCTGGTCGCCGGCGCGGCGTGGTACGGCCTGCTGTCGGTGCTGTGGCAGATGCTGTTTTCCAATCAGCCGGTGCAGCAGGCGCTGGCCCGACTGTTTCGCGAGCTGGGCCTGTACTTGAAGCTCAAGTCAGAGCTGTTCGAGCCGATCCGCACTCTGGATATCGAAGCCAAGCGCCTGGAGCTTGCCAAGCAGAACGGCAAGGTCGTCGGCGCGCTCAACGTCACCAAGGAAATCATCCTCAACCGCGTCGGCAGCGGTCGTCCCGGCTCGAAGGTCAGTCGTTACCTGAAGCTGTACTTCCTGGCCCAGGACATCCACGAGCGCGCCAGTTCATCGCACTATCCCTACAACTCCCTGGCCGAGGCGTTCTTCCACAGCGATGTGCTGTTTCGCTGCCAGCGCCTGCTGCGCCAGCAAGGTCGCGCCTGCCGTGACCTGTCGGCGTCGATCCAGCTGCGCCAGCCGTTCATCTATGACGACAGCTTCGCCCACGCGCTGAACGATCTGCGCGCGTCCCTCGAACACCTGCGCATCCAGAGCAACCCGGCGTGGCGCGGGCTGCTGCGTTCGCTGCGAGCGCTGGCCAATAACCTTGGCACCCTCGACCGGCTGCTCAGTGATGCGAGCAATCCCGACGCCTTGGCCGACGCCACCGACAGCAGCCTGCTCGACCGCTCGCCGCGCAACCTCAAGGACGTCTGGACGCGCCTGCGCCTGCAACTGACGCCGACCTCGCTGTTGTTCCGTCATGCCCTGCGCCTGCCATTGGCACTGGTCATCGGCTACATCATGGTTCACTTGATTCACCCGTCCCAGGGGTACTGGATCATCCTCACTACGGTGTTCGTCTGCCAGCCAAGCTACGGCGCCACCCGGCGCAAACTCGGACAGCGCATCATCGGCACGGCCATTGGCCTGACGGCGGGCTGGATTCTGTTCGACCTGATCACCACGCCGGTGCTGCAATCGATGTGCGCAGTGCTGGCCGGCGTGGTGTTCTTCGTCAACCGCACCACGCGCTACACGCTGTCTACCGCAGCGATTACGGTGATGATCCTGTTCTGCTTCAATCAGGTCGGCGACGGTTACGGCGTGTTCCTGCCGCGCCTGCTGGACACGCTGCTGGGCAGCCTGATCGCCGGCCTGGCGGTGTTCCTGTTCCTGCCGGACTGGCAAGGTCGTCGACTGAACAAGGTGCTGGCCAACACGCTGTCGTGTAACAGCATTTATCTGCGCCAGATCATGCAGCAATACGCGAACGGCAAGAGCGACGATCTGGCCTACAGACTGGCCCGACGCAACGCCCATAACGCTGACGCGGCGCTTTCCACCACGCTGGCCAACATGCTCATGGAGCCCGGACATTTCCGCAAAGAGGCCGACGTGGGTTTTCGCTTCCTGGTGCTGTCACACACGCTGCTCAGTTACCTGTCGGGCCTGGGCGCGCACCGGGACGCCCCGCTGCCGCCCGAAGTGCGCGAGCAACTGATCGAAGGCGCCGGTGCCAGCCTTGCCGCCAGCATCGACGAAATCGCCCGGAGCCTGGCGATGCGTGAACCGGTGGCCGTGCAAAGCGATGCCGAGGAAGCGCTGGCGACCAGCCTGGAACAGATGCCGGAAGAAATCGATGAAGGCCAACGGTTGGTGCAAACCCAACTGGCGCTGATCTGCCGTCAACTTGGACCATTGCGCACGCTGGCAGCGCACTTGATCAAAGAGCCGGTCAAGGAGCCCGAGATCACAGACCGTGTAGCTTGATGAGCTTGTCGTAGGTGCCGTCGGCTTTCATGTCAGCGATGGCCTTGTCGAAATCCAGAACGATCTGCTGATGATCCGCCCGCTTGACGCTGACCAGCATATGCAGACTGTTTTCGCTGAGTGATTTGGGCAGGAATTCAACGTTGGTCCGCACGTCTGCAGGCTCACGGTTGAGGGCAAACCGCGCCGCGTACTCGTCTTCCACCGTCAAATCGACCCTGCCTGCAGCAAGCATCCTGGCAGCGGTCGAAAAATTCGCCACCGGGATTTTCTTCAGCTCGGCGTCGGCGTCGAATTCCGGCGAATAGGCATAGCCGCGCACCACTGCAACGGAGTAGCCGTGCAATTGCGACAGGGTTTGGTAGTCGACTGAGGCATCTTTGCGCTTCAGAAAGCGCAGGCGGTTGATCAGATACGGCGCGGAGAAAACCCCGATGCGCGTGCGGTATTCGCTGTACCAGGCGTTGATGACGATGTCATACCGCCCTTCGCTCAACCCGTGAATTGCCCGGGCCCAGGGCACCTGCTCGTATTCAGTGTCATAACCGGCGCGGCCCAGCGCCGTGCGAATCAGGTCAGTGGAAAGCCCGTCGTGCAGCAATGACACGTCGGCATAAGGCGCCCAGGCATCGCCGGCGAGACGCAATGTCTGCGCGACCGCGCCCTGGGCTATCAGCATCATTCCCAACAGCCCTGCGGCGCACAGCAAACGCGACATGCTCAGCTTCCTTGTGGCAACTGGCCTTCAGTGAAGACTCATTTTGCGCTTTGCACAACTCCTGACACTGCGATGTTTGTGCCGCAGTTCAACAAAATGACGCATCGTCGACTGAATCAGTCCCGAGCCCTGCTCGCCGCGAATTTGGGCTTGCGCCGATATGCGTTTAGTATCCGGCATCCACTTCTTCTCGCAGGCCGGCGTCATGTCTATCAACTGGATTTGCAAACACCATACCGACCTTGGAAAAGAGCAGCTTTACGCCATCCTGCAACTGAGGGCGCAGGTGTTCGTGGTGGAGCAGAAATGCTGGTATCTGGACGTCGATGGCCAGGATTTGCTGGGCGACACCTGCCATCTGATGGCCTGGCAAAATGACCAGCTGGTTGCCTACCTGCGCCTGCTGGACCCGATTCAGCAGAACGGTGACGTGACCATTGGCCGGGTGGTGACTGCACCATCGATGCGCAACAAGGGCATGGGCCATGAATTGATGGTCCAGGCGCTGGTGCACGCGGAACGCCAATGGCCGGACCAGCCGATATTTCTCTCGGCCCAGGCGCACTTGCAGGGCTATTACAGCCGTTACGGCTTCAATCCGGTGGGCGAGGTGTATGTCGAGGACGGCATTCCGCACATCAGCATGCGTCGGGACCTGGACTGACTCCGTCTCAGGGGCGCCGATGTCCCTCGCAGGACCGGCTTTAGCCGGGAAGCTCTTGAATCAACGCCCCTGACACGACGTCACGGATACCCCAGCACCGTCTTGATGGTTTGCAGATTGCCGTCGATCCAGCGGCGGTCAATCGCGCCCCAGTCACGGATCCGGTAACCGCCGGCATGATTGCGCGCGCCATCGAGCTGTTCGAACTCACAGACAATATCCAGATCGGCCAGCGCCGCGATGGTGTCCTGAGCGGTGCGACGGGGCATGCCGGTGACATCGGTCAGGGCCGGTACGCTGCTGGCGACGCCACTGTCGATCAGATACGCCACATACAGGCGGCGATAGAAACTGCTCTTGGTCTTGCTGACTTCCATCGAAACTTCCTTGAAATGCGTTAACGCCTGATCAGCGCCCGGCCGTCTGCATGTCCCGCCAGGTCAGGTAGATGCGCAGGTCGAATTCCAGCTGGTGATAGCCGGGCTGCATGTGCTCGCACAACTGATAGAACGCCTTGTTGTGGTCTGACTCTTTGAAATGCGCCAGTTCGTGGACCACGATCATCTTCAGAAACTGCGGCGCGGCGTCCTTGAACAACGCCGCCACGCGGATTTCCTTCTTGGATTTGAGCTTGCCGCCCTGCACCCGCGACACCGTAGTGTGCAGGCCCAGTGCGCGATGGGTCAGGTCCAGGCGGTTGTCGAACAGCACTTTGTCGATGTTCGGCGCGTTGCGCAGGTATTCCTGTTTGAGCGCCAGCGCGTAGGCATACAGCGCCTTGTCGCTCTGGATTTCGTGGCGATCCGGATAGCGCTGCTGCAGATAATCCGTCAGCCGGTCCTGCGAGATGAGCTGCCGAACCTGATCCTGCAGACCCTCGGGGTAGGCCTGCAGGTATTTGAGCGGCATGGGCGTGGTGACAGTCATGGTCGGATCGGGTCGCGGGAAAAACGCGAGTCTACCGCGTCAGTCCTGCCCGAGCAGCTGTAACGCGACCGGCAGATCGACCGGCTCGACAAAACGCTCGGCCTCCAATGGCGGCATCGGATGGGCAATCAGGAAGCCCTGAATGATCTGACAGCCGTTGTCGACCAGCCACTCAAATTGCTCGTAGGTCTCGACGCCCTCGGCAATCACCTCGATATCGAGCATGCGACACAGGTCAATGATGCTGCGCGCGACGGCCAGATCCCGGGACGATCCCAGCATGCCGCCAATAAAGTGCCGATCAAGTTTCAGGGTGTCCAGATCAAGATTGCGCAGGTGGGCAAGGGAGCTGTCGCCTGCACCGAAATCGTCCAGCGACACGCGCACGCCAATGTTATGCAAATCCTGCAGCTGCTTGCGGCTGTGCACCAGGTTGTGAACCAGCGAAGGCTCGGTGATCTCGACTTCCAGTTGCCGGGGTTTCAGGCCATGCAGCTGCATGGCGCGCTGCAGCTCGGCCGCCAGATTCGGCAGGCTGAATTGCGCAGGGCTCACGCTGACGCTCATCACCAGATCGTCCGGGAATACGTCGCTCCAGCGCTGGCGCTGGGCCGCACCCTGTTCGAAAATCCAGCTGCCGAGTTTGTTGATCAGGCGCGTTTCTTCCAGCAGCGGAATAAACACCCCTGACGGCACATCGCCCGCGTCCGGATGATGCCACCGCAGCAGCGCTTCGAAACCCCGCGTCTTGCCGGTGACCACGTTGACCTGCGGCTGGTAGACCATGGAAAAGTCTTTGCCATCGATGGCCGTACGCACGCTCTCTTCGAGCATCAGACGGGAGCGTGCGCGGCCATTCATGTACTGATCGAAGAAACGGTACTGCTGACGCCCTGCCCGCTTGGCTTCGTACATCGCGATGTCTGCCGCGCGCAGCAGGCCATCCAGATTGGTGCCGCAGTCCGGGTAAACCGCGATGCCGATACTCGCCCCCAACGTGGCTTCGACCCCGTCAATCATGCGCCGGGCAGACACCCTCTCGATCAGCTTTTCGGCGACCTTCGCGGCGTGTTCGGGGAAGTCCAGCCCGTCGATGACCACTACGAACTCATCGCCACCCATGCGCGCGAGCACATCGTAAGGGCGCAGGCAGTCTTTCAGTTGCGCACCGACCCACTGCAACACCTGATCGCCGGCGTCGTGGCCCAGGGAGTCATTCACATCCTTGAAGCCGTCGAGGTCCAGGTACAACACCACCAGATACTTGCCCGCGTGTTCGTTGCGCAGCAGCATGCCTTCGACCGTCTGATAGAAGCCGCGGCGGTTGAGCAGACCGGTGAGGGAGTCGGTTACCGCCTGATGTTCCAACTGACGATAGAGGTCACGCACCACCGACATGTCGAGCACGCTAAGCACCATGGCGCGCTGTTCGGCAGGCAGCGGCGCGCAGGACAACGCGACCGGCACTTGTCGGCCCTCGGGCGTTCGCAGCACGGCGTCGTGAACGCGGTAGGTGTCGGCACGGCGATAGTGGTGATAAAAACCGGAATCGGCCCACTCGCCGACACTGGGTTCGTGCAGGTAGGTGCACAACCCGGTGCCGCGCAGCTCGCCGTCGGTCATGCCCAGCAAGCGGCAGATCGCCGGATTGGCGAAGCTGATGACGCCATCTTCGGTGACGACAAGAATGCCTTCGGCCACGTTTGCCAGCACCGAGGCGTTGAACGCCCGCGCCGACTCCAGTTCGCGGCTCAGCTTTTGCAGAGCACGCCGATTGTGCTGCTGCTCCAGCAGCGCCTGAACCTTGGGCCTGAGAATATTCGGGTCGAAGGGCTTGAACAGGTAATCGACTGCGCCGCTGGCATAGCCCTTGTGGACAGAGTCGCGAGATTGTTCGTTGGCGGTGAGGAATATGATCGGCGTCAATCGCGTTCGCAGACTGCCACGCATCAGGCGGGCGACTTCAAAGCCATCCATGTCCGGCATCTGCACATCAAGCAGCACCAGATCGACATCTCGGTCCAGCAAAATACTCAACGCTTCCATGCCCGAGGCGGCGGTGATGATTTCCCGGTCCTGTCGCTGCAGGACAGCGCACATGGTCACCAGGTTTTCGGGGTAATCATCAACAACCAACAAAACGGATTTGCCACTTAATGGCGGGGACTGCACGCATTCCATGCTGCTACTCATCATTCACTTTACTGCCCGGGGGACGGCCCCGCCGATGGACTGATTGGCCATTACTCTAGCTTCGATTGGGGAAAAGAGAAGGCAGGTATAAGTAGCGCCCTCTAAAAAGTGCCATCCAACCGACTAACGGTAACGCCCCTTGACGTCAGCCCCACCCTGCGCTGGAGCAAAAGTAGCGGCACTTTGACGTCAACCGTTCGACGGAATCGCATTAACAAACGCAGCGGTGAACCGTATAAAAAGCGCCCCTTAACCCCTTGCGCCCGCGACTTTGCTGGCAATGAGACATACCGGACGACTAGACATGATTGATTTG
Organism: Pseudomonas sp. 15A4; assembly: GCF_016925575.1. Classification (NCBI taxonomy): domain Bacteria; kingdom Pseudomonadati; phylum Pseudomonadota; class Gammaproteobacteria; order Pseudomonadales; family Pseudomonadaceae; genus Pseudomonas; species Pseudomonas sp. 15A4. The sequence goes on from NZ_CP068986.1 coordinate 469,948, forward strand.
GGAACGTGGAATCTGAGCATTCCAGTGGGCTCGCCCCCGCCACGATCGAAACGCAGCAATTGCTAAAAGGTTACGACAGCAAGTATTTCAAGTCCGGCTCATCGAACGTCACGTTCTGGGCACCGGTCACCGGCACCAAGACCGCCAATGCGATCTATCCGCGCAGCGAATTACGTGAGACCTGGTCCAACGGCACACTGCACAACTGGTACTACCAGGACGCCGACAATTACCTGAACGCAAAGCTTAAAGTCCTGCAGGTGCCATCCTCTGGCAGGGTCGTCATCGGGCAGATCCACGTTTACGACAGCACTCAGCCGCTCCTGAAGCTCGAATATCAGTACCTGGAAGCGACGCACATGGGCAACATCGTCGCCAAGGTCCGCTATCGCCCTAGCGATAAAAAAGCGCGTGTGATCACGGTTGCGGAAAACGTCAGCCTGAATGAGACGTTTAACTACGTCATCCACCTGAATAAGGCCGGGCTGCTCAGTGTGACCGCCCATGGCATGGGCTGGAACGACCGGATCAGCGCCACCTGGACCAAACAGCAGCTTTACTTCAAGGCCGGGGTCTACACCCAGGACCACACTGGCTATACCAGCGAAGGCGGCAAGACCATGTTCTTCAATCTGGACGCCGACCACAACTAAGGCGGACGCGATCGCAAGGGCCCGAGCGCTTACCTCGCCCGGGCTCTTGAGCAGGCAGCCGTTATGCCGCCCTGTACTCTTTTTCTGCAGCTGCGAAGCGCGTCAGCATGCCCGGCGTCGGGCCTTTGCCCACAGCGCTGAAGACCACGATGGCGACACTGGCAAAGATGAATCCGGGGATGATTTCGTACAGGCCCAGCAGTTCGAAATGCTTCCACACCACGACTGTAATCGCACCCACCAGAATCCCTGCCAATGCGCCGTTGCGGGTCATGCCTTTCCAGATCACCGAGATCAGCACCACCGGCCCGAACGCTGCGCCAAATCCGGCCCACGCATAGCTGACCAGACCCAGCACGCGGTTTTCAGGATTCGCGGCCAGGGCGATCGCAATCAGCGCCACTAACAGCACCATGGCCCGGCCGACCCACACCAACTCTGTCTGGGACGCGCTTTTGCGCAGAAAGGCCTTGTAGAAGTCTTCGGTCAGCGCACTCGAACACACCAGCAACTGACAGCTCAGCGTGCTCATGACCGCCGCAAGAATGGCTGACAGCAGCACGCCGGCGATCCATGGATTGAACAGGATCTTGGCCAGTTCGATGAAGACGCGCTCGTGGTTTTCAGTCACTGGGCCCGCCACCTCCGGGTGCGCCGAAAAGTAGGCGATGCCGAAGAAGCCCACGGCGACAGTGCCGCCCAGGCAGAGAATCATCCAGGTCATGGAAATGCGACGCGCCTTGGCGATTGACCTGACCGAGTCAGCGGCCATGAAGCGCGCCAGGATGTGCGGCTGACCAAAGTAGCCCAGGCCCCAACCCATCAGCGAAACGACGCCGATGAAAGTGGTGTTCTTGAGCATGTCGAAGTTGCTTGGGTCCTGCGCTTCGATCGCCATGAACGTGGTGTCGATGCCGCCCGTCGCCAATAGCACGATGATCGGCGTGAGGATCAGCGCGAAGATCATCAGGGTGGCTTGCACGGTGTCTGTCCAGCTGACTGCCAGGAAGCCGCCGATGAAGGTGTAGGCAATCGTCGCCGCAGCGCCTGCCCACAAGGCGGTTTCGTAGGACATGCCGAAGGTGCTCTCGAACAGCCGCGCGCCGGCGACGATGCCGGATGCGCAGTAGATCGTGAAGAACACCAGAATCACGATGGCCGAAATCACCCGCAGCAAACCGCTGTGGTCTTCAAAGCGGCTGGAGAAGTAATCCGGAAGGGTAAGCGCATCGCCGTTGTGCTCGGTCTGTACCCGCAGGCGGCCGGCAACGAACAGCCAGTTCAGGTAGGCGCCGATGATCAGCCCAATGGCGATCCAGCTTTCCGATAGACCTGACATGTAGATCGCGCCCGGCAAGCCCATAAGCAGCCAGCCGCTCATGTCCGATGCACCGGCCGAAAGCGCCGTGACCACACTGCCGAGGCTGCGCCCGCCAAGGATGTAGTCCGAGAGATTGTTGGTGGAACGGTAGGCCATGAGTCCTATGAGGACCATCGCGGCGATGTAGATCACGAAGGTGATCAAGGTAGGGTTGCTGACGCTCATCGGTTAGATTCCGGCGTTGTTTTTATAGGCGCGAGCAATGCGAAGTTCCCCTGAGGCATCAGGTTCGCGTTCAAACGCTCGCGTATGTCGCGGGCTGGCAAAAGACTTGCCGCTGCACACCGCTTGAATGCACCAAAGCGGCGCATCCTAGAGGACACTCCGGCGCAGGTGCAACCTGAAAAGGGTCATTCCGAGGCTTTTTTACAATTTAGATCAAAGTGCCATACGCCCCGTATTTGCAGGGTAAACACCGGTTAGAGGCTCGGCCGGGCAGGCACCCGAATCGGGCAAGCAGAATCCACTACGACTCAATAAAGGGCACTTAGGAAACACTTTGAAAAAAGCGGTTGCACCCGGTTGCACCCTTTCGATCCCGCAGCTAATCTTGCCGCAGCTTAGCCACATGACCGTGGCTGTCATGAGGATAAGAAATGGCCACCACCACCCTCGGCGTCAAACTCGACGATCCCACCCGCGAGCGTTTGAAAACAGCTGCGCAGTCCATCGACCGGACGCCCCACTGGCTGATCAAACAGGCGATCTTCAATTATCTGGAGAAGCTTGAGGGCGGTGCGACCCTGAATGAACTCAGTGGTCAGGGTGGCAAAGACGCCGATGACCAGGGTGACCTGCCCGCCGACAATGGCCATCAGGCGTTCCTTGAATTCGCCGAAAGCATCCTTCCCCAATCGGTCTTGCGCGCCGCGATCACCTCCGCCTACCGCCGTCCCGAGCCTGAAGTGGTGCCCATGCTCATCGAGCAGGCGCGCCTGCCGTCCCCGATGGCCGATGCAACCCATAAGCTCGCGGCGTCGATTGCCGAAAAACTGCGCAACCAGAAGAGCGCCGGCGGCCGCGCCGGTATCGTCCAGGGCCTGCTCCAGGAATTCTCGCTGTCATCCCAGGAAGGCGTGGCGCTGATGTGCCTGGCCGAAGCCCTGCTGCGCATCCCCGACAAAGGCACCCGCGACGCCTTGATCCGCGACAAGATCAGCACTGGCAACTGGCACCCGCATCTGGGCAACAGCCCGTCGCTGTTCGTTAACGCCGCCACGTGGGGCCTGCTGCTGACCGGCAAGCTGGTCAGCACTCACAACGAGGCCGGCCTGACCTCCTCGCTGAGCCGCATCATCGGCAAGTCCGGCGAGCCAATGATCCGCAAAGGCGTGGACATGGCCATGCGCCTGATGGGCGAGCAGTTCGTCACCGGTGAAACCATCGCCGAAGCCTTGGCCAACGCCAGCAGGTTCGAGGCGAAAGGTTTCCGTTATTCCTACGACATGCTCGGTGAAGCGGCATTGACCGAGCATGACGCGCAGAAATACCTGGCGTCCTACGAGCAGGCCATCCACTCGATTGGCAAAGCTTCCCACGGCCGTGGCATCTACGAAGGCCCGGGCATTTCCATCAAGTTGTCCGCCCTGCACCCGCGTTACAGCCGGGCGCAATACGAGCGCGTGATGGACGAGTTGTACCCGCGTTTGCTGTCGCTAACCTTACTGGCCAAGCAATACGACATCGGTCTGAACATCGACGCAGAAGAAGCCGACCGCCTGGAGCTGTCCCTGGATTTGCTCGAACGCCTGTGCTTCGAGCCGCAACTGACCGGCTGGAACGGCATCGGTTTTGTCATTCAGGCGTATCAGAAGCGCTGCCCGTACGTGATCGACTACGTGATCGACCTGGCCCGCCGCAGTCGCCATCGCCTGATGATCCGTCTGGTCAAGGGCGCGTATTGGGACAGCGAAATCAAGCGCGCTCAGGTCGAGGGCCTGGAAGGCTACCCGGTCTACACGCGCAAGGTGTACACCGACGTCTCCTACGTCGCTTGCGCCCGCAAACTGCTGTCGGTACCGGAAGTCATCTACCCGCAGTTCGCGACCCATAACGCCCACACCTTGTCGGCCATTTACCACATCGCCGGTCAGAACTATTACCCAGGTCAGTACGAATTTCAGTGCCTGCACGGCATGGGCGAGCCTTTGTATGAACAGGTCGTAGGCAAAGTCGCCGACGGCAAGCTGAATCGACCGTGCCGCGTGTACGCCCCGGTCGGCACCCATGAAACGCTGCTGGCGTATCTGGTGCGTCGACTGCTGGAAAACGGCGCCAATACCTCCTTCGTCAACCGTATTGCCGATCAATCGATTTCGATACAGGAACTGGTCGCCGATCCAGTGTCCAGCATCGAGCGCATGGCGACCCAGGAAGGCGGTTTCGGCCTGCCGCATCCGCGCATTCCATTGCCGCGCGACCTGTACGGCAGCGAGCGCGCCAACTCCGCCGGCATCGATCTGGCCAACGAACACCGTCTGGCATCGCTGTCTTCGGCCCTGCTCGCCACCGCGCATAACGACTGGAAAGCCGGGCCGATGCTGGGCAGCCCGGTCAGCGCTGGCACTGAAACGCCGGTCTTGAATCCGTCCGATCTGCGTGATGTGGTCGGCCACGTCCAGGAAGCAACCCTGGAAGACGTTGATAACGCCCTGCTCAGCGCCCTCAGCGCCGGACCGATCTGGCAAGCGACGCCGCCGGCCGAACGTGCCGCAATCCTTGAGCGCGCCGCGGACCTGATGGAAGCCGAAATACAACCGTTGATGGGCTTGCTCGCCCGCGAAGCCGGCAAGACGTTCGCCAATGCCATTGCCGAAGTGCGCGAGGCTGTGGATTTCCTGCGCTATTACGCGGTGCAGGCGCGCAACGATTTCAGCAACGACGCTCACCGTCCGTTGGGCCCTGTGGTGTGCATCAGCCCGTGGAACTTCCCGCTGGCGATTTTCAGCGGTCAGGTCGCCGCAGCCTTGGCGGCCGGCAACCCGGTGCTCGCTAAACCCGCCGAACAGACCCCGCTGATTGCCGCGCAGGCCGTCCGCATTCTGCTCGAAGCCGGTATTCCCGAAGGCGTGGTGCAACTGCTGCCGGGCCGCGGTGAAACCGTCGGCGCACGATTGGTCGGCGATGATCGCGTCAAAGGCGTCATGTTCACCGGCTCCACTGAAGTCGCCCGCTTGCTGCAACGTAACGTCGCCGGCCGTCTCGATGCCCAGGGCCGGCCGATCCCGCTGATTGCCGAAACCGGTGGCCAGAACGCGATGATCGTCGACTCCTCGGCGCTCACCGAACAAGTGGTCATCGACGTGGTGTCCTCGGCGTTCGACAGCGCCGGTCAACGCTGCTCCGCGCTGCGTGTGCTGTGCTTGCAGGAAGATTCCGCTGATCGCGTCATAGAGATGCTTAAAGGTGCAATGGCCGAAAGCCGCCTCGGTAACCCGGAACGCCTGTCGGTGGACATCGGCCCGGTGATCGATCAAGAAGCCAAGGCCGGTATCGAGAAACACATTCAGGCGATGCGCGACAAAGGCCGCAACGTGTATCAGGTCGCCATTGCCGACAGCGACGAGATCAAACGCGGCACCTACGTGATGCCGACCCTGATCGAGCTGGACAGCTTCGACGAGCTGCAACGGGAGATCTTCGGCCCGGTACTGCACGTCGTGCGCTACAAGCGCCGTGAACTGGATCAACTGATCGCGCAGATCAACGCGTCCGGGTACGGCCTGACACTGGGCGTGCACACGCGCATCGACGAGACCATCGCCAAGGTGATCGACAACGTCAACGCCGGCAACATGTACGTGAACCGCAACATCGTTGGCGCCGTGGTGGGTGTCCAGCCGTTCGGTGGCGAAGGCTTGTCGGGCACCGGCCCGAAAGCCGGTGGCCCGCTGTACCTGTACCGTTTGTTGTCGACGCGTCCCGCCGATGCCGTGCAGAAGTCCTTTGCCGCCCGCGATGCGCAACAGGCGCCGGACACCCGGATGCAAGAGGCGATGCTCAAGCCACTGAATGCGCTCAGGGCCTGGGCAGGCAGCCAACAACTCAGCGAACTGGAAGCGCTATGCAGTCAGTTCGCCGAGCAATCCCAAAGCGGGGTGACCCGCACGCTCATGGGCCCAACCGGGGAGCGCAACAGCTACAGCATCCTGCCGCGTGAACACGTGTTGTGCCTGGCCGAGGACGAGACGGATCTGTTGGCGCAACTGGCCGCCGTGATGGCGGTAGGCAGTACAGCAATCGTGCCGGACGGTGAGCCGGGCAAGTCACTGCGTAACCGCTTGCCGAAGGACGTTCAGTCGCGCATCAAGCTGATCGCCGACTGGAACAAGGACGAGGTTGCCATCGACGCGGTATTGCACCACGGTGATTCCGATCAGCTGCGCGCCATCTGCGAACAGGTCGCTCAACGCAGCGGCGCTATCATCGGCGTTCACGGTCTGTCCAAAGGCGAAACCAACATCGCGCTGGAACGCCTGGTGATAGAGCGTGCGCTGAGCGTGAATACCGCAGCGGCGGGCGGTAACGCGAGCCTCATGACAATCGGATAGTCGCAGGGGGCGCAGGTCATCCGACCTGCGTTCCCCCGTTTGATCGCCCCATCACCCGCATCAATCATCCTGTTCACCCCCTCCCCGCCCACCTAGACTCGACGGCATTCTCAAGAAAGGTACGCCGCCATGTCCGAGACGCTGCTCAGTTCCCGCAACCTGGCTTTCGAGCTGTATGAGGTGCTGGACGCCGAGGCGCTGACCCAACGCGAACGTTTCGCCGAGCACAGCCGGGAAACCTTCGATGCAGCGATCAGCACGGCGCGCAACATCGCGGAGAAATACTTCGCGCCCCACAACCGCAAAAACGACGAGAACGAACCTCGCTACGAGAACGGCGCAGCGGTGCTGATTCCGGAAGTTAAACCGGCCGTGGACGCCTTTCTGGAAGCCGGGTTTCTCAACGCCGCCCGGGATTTCGAGGCCGGCGGCATGCAGCTGCCGACGTTGCTGTCTCAGGCTTGCTTTGCCCATTTCCAGTCCGCCAATGCCGCGACGGCTTCGTACCCGTTCCTGACCATGGGCGCGGCCAATCTCATTGAAAACTTCGGCACCCACGAGCAAAAGCAGCGCTTTCTGCAGCCAATGATCGAGGGCCGCTTCTTCGGCACCATGGCGTTGACCGAGCCCCACGCCGGCTCGTCGCTATCGGACATCCGCACCCGCGCCGAACCCGCCGCAGACGGCAGCTACCGTCTGCGCGGCAACAAAATCTTTATCTCAGGCGGCGATCACCCGCTCTCTGAAAACATCGTTCATCTGGTCCTCGCCAAACTGCCCGACGCGCCGGCGGGCGTGAAAGGCATTTCCCTGTTCATCGTCCCGAAGTTTCTGGTTAACCAGGACGGCAGCCTCGGCGAGCGCAACGACGTCATCCTCGCTGGCCTGTTTCACAAGATGGGCTGGCGCGGCACTACGTCCACGGCACTGAACTTCGGGGATAACGGCAACTGCGTCGGCTATCTCGTGGGGAAGCCGCATCAGGGCCTGAGCTGTATGTTTCAGATGATGAACGAGGCACGCATCGGCGTCGGCATGGGCGCGGTGATGCTGGGTTATGCCGGTTACCTGTACTCACTGGAATACGCCCGTGAACGCCCGCAAGGTCGACTTCCCGACAGCAAATCCCCGGACGGCGCGCCGGTGTCCATCATTCAGCACGCCGACGTCAAACGCATGCTGCTGACGCAAAAAGCCTACGTCGAGGGCTCGTTCGACCTCGGCCTGTACGCCGCTCGGCTGTTCGACGACACGCAGACGGGCGAGAGCGAGGACGTACGTAAACACGCCCACGAGCTGCTTGACCTGCTGACGCCCATCGTCAAGTCCTGGCCCTCGGAGTTTTGCCTGAAGGCCAATGAACTGGCGATCCAGATTCTCGGCGGCCATGGCTATACGCGCGATTACCCGGTGGAGCAGTACTACCGCGACAACCGCCTGAACCCGATTCATGAAGGCACCCACGGCATTCAGTCGCTGGACCTGCTGGGCCGAAAGCTGGCGCAGAACGGTGGCGCCGGACTCAAGCAACTGATTCGCCTGATCGCTGACACCTGCGAGCGGGCCCAGGCCCATGAACTGCTGACGGCATTGCGACAACCATTGGAGCAACTGGTCGCCCGCCTGCAAGCGGTGACCCTCGGCCTGCTAACCGATCTGAGCCAGGGCAAGGTCAATGCGACATTGGCAAACTCCGCGTTGTATATGAAGGCGTTCGGGCATGCGGTGATTGGCTGGCGCTGGCTGGAGCAAGCGATCCGCGCCCAAGAGGGGTTGGAGAAGAACAACGAAGCCGATGCCGACTTCTACAAGGGCAAGTTGCAGGCCGCCCGGTACTTCCTGACATGGGAAGTACCGGGTTGCCATCATGAACTGGCGATTCTCGAGCGCCGGGATGATGCGTGCCTGTCGATGCAGGGCGAATGGTTTTAAGCTCGCCGCATGCCGGGCCGAAACCGTAAACCACCCACCTGCGATCACGTTCGGGTCACGCCCCCGGTGCCTTCCAGGAGTTTTCGGTGCCCGGGAAAATCCTGAACCGTGAAGCGAACGGGCGATAAAACGCCTTCACCTGATTCAGGCGTTCGTAGTATTCGGACGAGTACACATTGGTATCAATCTCGAATCCGTCGTCGAGAATGTCTGCATAGTCGGGGCGGGTTTCCTTGAGCACATCCAGAAACAGCGTGGGACCGGTGACTTCCGAGATCTGCGTCATGTAGGCAGCCATCGCCGCGCTGGATTGATGCCGTGCCGACGCCAGCGCTTCCAGGTTGGCCTGCTGTGTGGCGAAGCGGGTATGAATTTCCTGTTCCATTTGCCTGAACACTGGATTGCCGGGCCGGCTCGCGAAATGACTGTTACCGGGGCCTTTGAACGACAGCGTCGGGCTTTCCAGTGTGCTGCCCACCAGCACGTCATGCGGCCCCGCCAGCAGCTCGGCGCCCGAGAAAGAGCGACCGATGACGTCGTCGCAGTCCACGTAGATACCGCCGTACTCCCTGATCAAGCGGTACCTCAAGACATCCGAGGCCGCTGCGAAGTTTTCAAACTCCCCCGGCGAAAGCAGGAAAACGCTGTGGATGTGTGCGGATCGCCCATAAACCCCTCGAAGAAAGGCTCATCCTGCAGCCTGGAAATGGTCATGTTGGGAAAGTCGGCGAACGCATTGTGCAGTTGCGCGTGGGGGGACAGGCCTTCCACGGCTGCCGTGTCGTCGATATCAACATGCAGCGTGAACCTGAGCTCGGGGCTCATGCGCATATTGGATTTGATCGTTTCAATGATCTTTTCGCCCGGCAGACGCCGACCCAGCCACACCTGATGAACGATTTGCTCAATGGGCTGCGGATTGGCAGGCAAGCCCGGCAAGCGCCGAAACGTGTAAAACACGTTACGCACGTCCAGCCTCAAGCTGTCCCTTACCTTGAGATAGGCTTTCTCGGTCCCTGTACGCCAGCGGCCCTTGTTGTCCAGCCAGAGAAAAGTGTCGTTGCCTGACTCCCAGCAGGCCACCTCAGCGTTGTAAATGACCTTCGTCCCTCCAGGAGCGGTGTTGGCAAAGTACCGGGGGCTCTGTTTTCCTCCCTCGTCCTCTACCCACCTCGTTTCGATGCCGTCCATGGGGATCTCCACCGTGACGGGTGGCTGGGCGCGCGTCAGCAAGATTTCATCCTTCTCGACGGGCAATACGACCTCGGGCAACTCTTCGATGAAGCTGTCGCCGCCACGCAGACCGGGGCTCAGGTCAATGTCGGAGTAAAAACCTTTAACCCGCTTGACGTATGGCCCCTTGAGCCGCGCATCGTCAGGCGCGTAAATGCGGTACTGGCCGGCTGCCTGTACGGGCTCTACGGGATAGAGCTTTGAATGCACGCGAGCGTAATAACGGGGTTTACCGGTTCCCGGGTTGCTCACCTTATAAACCGCTCCACGTTCATCGGTCGTCCAGATGCCCGACGGATCCAGTGGCGCGTTGTATTCGAACCGGGCGAGCGACGTGCGAAGTTCCGGGCTCAGTGCTCGCAGCCCTTGCGGCTCAACCCCAAAGGCAATCGCGCTGTCGTAGCGTGCGGCATGCTGGCTTTTGATGGCTAGCCTCTGGCGCTCTTCCACGATCAGGCGCGCATCCCTTTCCTCAGGCGACTGGCTGGCGTGCTCAAGAACGTCCTGAATCCGCTGGGCATGGGCCTGTTGCTGCCCGGCGAGCGCCACAGTCCGCTCGGCCTCGGTGCGGGCTCCGACCACGCTTGCCAGCTCATCCGCGGCTCCCGGTATTGCCTGATCCCCGATACGCGCAGCTGCGCCCAGCAAACGGCTTGCTGTCCCAGCCCCCTCGGCAAGCGCCGGTACCGCATTCAAAACGCCGAAGACAATGCGGCCCGTGCCGTTTTTCTTCTCCTCAAGTGTCCGGCCCTCAATGACCTCATCTGCCCCCAGCCCCATCAACGCCAGCGACATCGCCGCCAAAGGCACCCACAAGTAAGGCTCCACCATCGCGACTGCGCCCGTGGCGGCAATGGCATTGCTCAGGGCTTGCGCTGCCACCTCCTTATTGTGCTCGGCACGGTTGCGAATCAATTGGCGGCCATCTGCCTCAAGACGCGTCTGCAAATTGTGTTTGAAGTGCGAAAACGGCCAGGGAGAAAGCGCTGCACCAAGGTGCACCTCGCTGGAGGGGTTCCAGTAACCGGTGGCTTGGTCAAGGAAGTGCGGGTAGGCCGCCAGGCCCGCGAGGGTTTTCTGAATGCCGCTGTAAAACAGCCCGTCCGGGTCGTCCTCAAGCCTGAAGTGGCGCTGCAGTGCTTTTCGCCGACGCGCATCTTTGCATTGCAGCGCGATCCAGTCGGCAAGCGCCGGGAGGTCTGCAAATCCGTGCAGGGGCGAGGAATTGCCGGGGATGTACATCACAAGCCGATCCGTCCGCTCATCTCGCAGTACGATGATTTCAGTGGCGACATACCGGTACAGAACCAGTTCACGGATCGTAACGTCGTGCGCAAGCGGCGCATCGGCAAAGTGCTTGAACGTCAACGCTTCCCAGGCCTGAGCAGGATCGAGGCCGAGGCCGCGCAACACCAGCGACCTGTCTTCATTGCTCAATGACCCTTCGGCCTGCTGCACATACGCAGACTTCAGCAAGGCAGCCTTGATCAAGAGATTGTAGTCAGCCCCGTGCTCGGTCCAGAAACGCGTGAGTGTGGCCTGATAGTGCGCCTGCAGATCCGCGTCCCAGACATAAGCCTTGAACGCCACAGGGTCCAGCTCCACCTGAGTGGATGCGTCGAAACGCTGGGGGCTGGTTTTGCGGTAGATAGCTTCATAAGCGAAGCAATCCCACAACTCCAACGGCGCGGAGGAAATCTGCACCGGATAGCCGCCCTTACGGTAATGGCGCAGCGCCGAAAGGTGATCGAGGAATTGCCCGTTACCGCTCTGCTGCCAATTGCACATGAGCGCGTCAGTCAGCGTCATGGAATACGCGATATTGGCCCTTTGGGGCGCAGCGTCCTGGCCGTTGATGTACAACGTGGTGATCAGCAATTCGTCCGGATCGGTGTCTTCCAGCAAATGCTGGAACAGGAAGCCCTGTGCCTGAGCGCGCGCGTATTCTCGCGGCGATTCATAGCGCACGTGCTGCTGACCGAGCCAGTCGCTCAGCAGCGTGGCGTCAGCGTCGACTTCGTTCTCGGGCGCCGGCTCAATCAGCCATCCGCTTTCATCCCGCAGTTCCCACGGCTTTGTCCATCCATCGTTATCCCAGTCCTCGCCTCTCTGGCCATGCCAGCCCGAGACTCGCGAAATGTCGCGCCTGCGCCGAAGCTCGTCAGCTCTGCGCTCCAGAGCGGTCGTATCCTTTCTGTCTTTCATAACCCGACATCCTGTCAGTGAGTGAAGCCGTAGCGTTCACCAACAGGCACGCGGGATGGCAATAGATAATTATTGTTTACAAAATGAGCAGGCAGTTCATGGTTGTTGAGAAGGGAAAAACGATCGACCAGCACCCGCCCGGCGCCTCCCAGTCGCGCCGCATAACCCTGGCGAGTGAAAGGCTCGGCGGTGCGCATCTCGAGCAATTTCCGACCCGAGACCGGCCCGCTCACTTCGCGCAGTTGTACTTTCATGAACCGGTAGAAGGTCCCGACCACTTGCTCGATGCTGTCGATCTGAAAATAGTGACCGGGTAAAAAAATAACCTCGGCCTCGTCCGGACTCGCGGAAAACGGCGCGATGGGTGCTCCGCTCAAGTACTGTTTTTCCGGCAACACGAACACCACGCTGGTGTCGTCAAAGCGGATCGGCGCATTCGTGGCACTGGCATGTGCGCCTGCCTGAGTGCTGGCGAAAGTGCGAGCCTGATAGGGGTTTTCACTGAACGAGGTGATGTCGGTGTTGACCAGCACATCGCCTACGGTCACGTCACCGGTACGGAAGAAGGCGCCCGAGGTACCACGCGCCCCACTGCCGCCGCGATAGAGCGCGACGTCATTGTTGTACCCCAGCGTGCTGACGTCCTCGACGAGCTTTTGCACCAGCGCGACTTGATCGGAATACATCGCCACGCCGGTTCGCAAAAACTGGTTATACGCCTCGTCTTCGTGGGTGTAGTGCCTGATGGAAGAGCCGACGTATTCGCCGTCTGCGGTCTTGAACACGCGATGTTTGGCGCCCCACTGATCAAAATGTACGTCTTCACCTTCGGAGTCGGTGGCGACCACTTCTTGCGGCTCCATGCAGAACACCTCGACCACTGCCTTTTGCCGGGCCAGCGCCGCCTCGGAATAAAGGTGCTCATCGAAAAGGTTGAGTTGCATGAAGCGATCCCAGAATGCCGATTGCACACTGGCAACGGGCGCCACGGGCGGCGGCGTGATCGTCAGAGCGCCGGCCTCCATGGGTGCACCGCCAGCAAGGCCCGGGATCGGAAGCCGTTCCCACCGGTCTTGCCCATTGAATCGGACCGGGCATCTACCATTGAACGCAAACGGGTTCTGCGGATCGACCATGACCCAGCTGCCCAGGCCTTCATCGAAGGTCAAACGACGCGGCTGCCCTTCGACGACCGCCCATGTCTCGCCATTGCTCAGCCCATATGTCCCCTGGTAGCGCCCTTGCTCCGAGACCGGCGTCAGCGATTCAAGGACAACGTTGTTGCTCATGCCCGACAAAGGATCGGTGGCCACAGGGGTCGGCATTGCATCGGCACCTGCGCTCAGCCCCTCCGAGGTTCGGGCCGTCATGGGCTCCCTGACATCAGCCCCCATGCGCGACAGCAGGGGCAGGTTCACGAACAGATAAATAGCGCTGGCGATGGCACCCAGAATACCCCGCCTGCGTTGTTCGGCGCTTTTACCGTTGACCGCCTGATCGATATTCAATCCCGTGCTGATCAGGCTCGCGCCCACCACAGCCAATGCCAGCGGCCAACCCAGCGGCGCCAGATTGCCGAATACCGACAGAAAGGCATTCAGATAGCCGAGCCAGATCTGCTTGCGAAGATCGCTGTTATCGGTCAGCAAGGTAGTGGCGTCAGCGGTCATGTCATGACGGGCGATATCTCGCAGATAGACGAACGGATCACCCGAAATCGGCTCTGTTCCGCGATTGACGAGGCGATTGGCCCCATCGTCGTGATCATTGCTCAGCAGCTGAGCCACATCGCGCTGGAATGCCGCGCGGTGCGCCTCCCAGTCACTGGCCGAATGCAGAAAACGGGCGCAGAAGGCCGCCCGAGTCCTGATGGAAAGGAACTGCGCCTTCAACCATTCGTACAGTTGGTGGTGGGTATCGAAGCAGTAGAACGGCGCTTGCGCACCGCAGACATAAAGGATCTGACGCCCGCCCTCATCGACGATACGCAGAATGTCCCGAGCCTTGAAGCCGCCCAATTCCAGATGAAACACTGACACGGGCGACGTCGCAGGCATTGGTCCGCGCAGTTGGGCAAGCGTTACAGGTCTCGGTCCGGTCGCCAGCACGCTGCGCAGCATCCCGAAATCCGTTGCCGACAGCTGGTTTCCGCTCAGGGCTTCTCCAGCAGAGGCCAGGTATCGAACTTTGGCCAGCACGCAGAAGTTGTCGCTGTGCTGCGCCCAGAACCTGTCCATCTGGCGCCGGTAGCCGGCACTGAAATCTAGGGTCCAGAAATCGTTGAGCACCTCTGCCGGAAGCATGCGCACTTCATTGCGCTCGTCATAAAAGCCATGCTGCGGGCCGTCGGTGTAGAAACCGCCATACACCGCGAGCTCGTCGGGGGCTTGCTGCTCGCTTGCATTGAAACGACGAATCACGAGTTCGGTCATTGTCATGGACGTCACCGTAGCGCCCGCGTGCTGCCATCCGGTAAAGGACCGAGAACTGCTGCTGGCGCTGGAGAACCGATGCCAATACACATGATCGGGGTCCAGGTGTTTACCCGTGTGCCTGAAAATGATGCTCTGGGCGGCGGACCTCGCCAGCGCATTGAGATCGGGGTAATCGGTGACGTAACGGCTCGCCATTTTTTTGAGCTGACGTTCGTCCGATTCGGGTGATAGGTGGGCTTGTGCGTTCATGGTGATCACTTCTCCTGAAATAGAATTCAGAAGTGATCAGAGTTCGCAGCACTGGCTGGCATAAATATGTATTGCTGCTGTCATCCGGGAACGGATGTCATCAGCGGCCTGTGAGTAACAGGCCCGTTGGCACGGCCATTAGCCTGCCCATCTGGAATTACGCTTTGACAGCCAAGCAATTCAACAGGTTAAATCCCTTGGCACGCGGACTGCATGGTCAGTTCGCGCCCTCGTCTGTTTGAATTCGTTTTCTGGAGTACCGCCCTTGGATGCCACGACCATCAACAGCCTGTTCCTGATCGGCGCGTTGCTGGTGGGTGCAAGTATCCTGGTCAGCTCGCTGTCCTCCCGCCTCGGCATTCCGATTCTGGTGATCATCCTTGCCGTGGGCATGGTCGCCGGCGTCGATGGCGGCGGCATCATCTTCGATAACTACCCGACGGCCTATCTGGTCGGTAATCTCGCGCTGGCGGTCATTCTTCTCGACGGCGGCCTGCGCACGCGGGTGGCGAGTTTCCGGGTCGCACTCTGGCCCGCCTTGTCGCTGGCGACGGTCGGGGTGCTGATCACCACGGGGCTGACCGGCATGGTCGCCGCCTGGTTGTTTGACCTGAACATTATTCAGGGCCTGCTGATCGGCGCCATCGTCGGTTCCACAGACGCCGCCGCCGTATTCTCGCTGCTGGGCGGCAAAGGCCTGAACGAGCGGGTGACCGCCAGTCTCGAAATTGAATCCGGCAGCAACGATCCCATGGCGGTGTTCCTCACGGTCACGCTGATCGACATGCTGTCCAGCGGACAGACCGGCCTGCACTGGAGCCTGCTGGGCCATCTGGTTCAGGAGTTCGGCATTGGCGGGATCATCGGGCTGGGCGGCGGCTGGATCATGCTGCAGCTGGTTAACCGGATTAACTTGGCCAACGGCCTGTACCCGATTCTGGTGGTCGCTGGCGGTCTTGTCGTCTTCGCACTGACCAACGCCATTCACGGCAGCGGCTTTCTGGCGGTTTATCTGTGCGGTCTGGTACTGGGCAACAAGCCTATTCGCAGCCGCCACGGCATCCTGCACATGCTTGACGGCATGGCGTGGCTGGCGCAGATCGGCATGTTCCTGGTGCTCGGCCTGCTGGTCACGCCCCATGACCTGTTGCCGATTGCGCTGCCGGCCCTGGGCCTGGCGCTGTGGATGATTCTGGTCGCACGCCCTCTGTCGGTGCTGGCCGGCCTGCTGCCTTTCCGGGTGTTCCACCGCCGCGAAAAAGCCTTTATCGCTTGGGTCGGTTTGCGCGGCGCGGTACCGATCATTCTGGCGGTGTTCCCGCTGATGGCCGGCCTGCCCCATGCGCAGCTGTATTTCAATCTCGCGTTCTTCATCGTGCTGGTGTCGCTGCTGGTTCAGGGCACGAGCCTGCCGTGGGTGGCGAAATGGCTGAAAGTGACGGTACCGCCTGATCCGGCGCCGATTTCCCGCGCCGCGCTGGAAGTGCATGTCACCAGCGAGTGGGAGCTGTTCGTGTATCGCCTTGGCGCCGAAAAGTGGTGCATCGGTGCCGCACTGCGCGAGCTGAAAATGCCAGAGGGCACACGTATTGCCGCCTTGTTCAGGGGTCAACAACTGCTCCATCCGTCGGGTAGTACGGTGCTGGAAGTGGGCGATCTGCTCTGCGTCATCGGCCACGAACACGACCTTCCCGCCCTCGGCAAGCTGTTCAGTCAGGCGCCGCAACGCGGTCTGGATCTGCGCTTCTTCGGTGACTTCGTTCTTGAGGGAGACGCTGAGCTGGGGGCTGTCGCGGCACTTTACGGTTTGAAACTCGATGGGCTGGATCCGGGTATGCCGCTGAGTCAGTTCATCATTCAGAAGAATCGCGGTGCGCCGATCGTAGGCGACCAGGTCGAATGGAACGGAACTATTTGGACCGTCGCAGTTATGGACGGGAACAAGATCCTCAAAGTGGGCGTCAGATTCCCCGAAGGAAGCAGCCCGGGGCCCGCGCTGTTCCTTTAAACTGCCCCCCATTCTGTTCGCTCGACCCGGTGTCTATGTTCACGCTGCGTAACCTTTTTGCCTCGGCCCTGCTTGGGCTTTGCCTGTCGTCCGTACCGGCGCACGCCGCCGATACGCCACCCCTGTCCAGCGAGGCCGTCCAGCGCAGTCTGGACAAGATCGCCGACCGCAAACTGACCGCTGACGACCAGAAAGCCCTGCAGCAGGTCCTGGAACAGACGCTGACATTCCTGTCCAGCCAGAAGGACAACCAGCAAAAGCTGGATGACCTGAAAAAGCAGCTCGCCGACGCGCCCCGGCAGACCACCGAAAACCAGCACGAGCTGACCAAGCTCAAGGCCAGCAAGGTCATTCCGGTCGCTCAGCGTTACGCCAATCTGGACGTGCCGCAGCTTGAGCAAATACTGAGTCAGCGCAGTGCTCAGCAGGCTGATCTGCAAAAAGCCCTCAACGACGCCAACAGCCTGACCATCACCGCGCAGACCCGGCCCGAGCGCGCCCAGGCCGAGATCAGCAGCAGCCAGACGCGCATTCAGGCCATCAGCGGCACGCTCAAGTCCGGCAAGGATGGCGGCAAGGCCATCAACGCCGACCAGCGCAACGCATTGAACGCCGAGCAGACCTCGCTCAACGCGCTGATTGCCCTGCGTCGTCAGGAGCTTGCCGGCAACAGCCAGTTGCAGGACCTGGGCGGCAGCCAGCGCGACCTGCTCACGGAAAAGGTCAATCGTCAGGATCAGGAAATCCAGGACCTGCAGACGCTGATCAACGAGAAGCGTCGCGCCCAGTCCCAGCAAACCGTGACGCAGTTGTCCCTTGAAGCGCAGAAAGCCGGGGGCAGCAGCCTGCTGGCGACCGAAAGCGCCGCCAACCTCAAGCTCTCCGACTACCTGCTGCGTGGCACCGACCGCCTCAATGAGCTGACCCAGCAGAACCTCAAGACCAAGACCCAGCTGGATGCCATCACGCAAACCGATCAGGCGCTCGACGAGCAGATCAACGTGTTGAGCGGAAGTTTGCTGCTGTCGAAAATCCTCTACAAACAAAAGCAGTCGCTCCCCAAACTCAAGCTCGACAGCGGTCTGGCCGACGAAATTGCCGATATTCGCTTGTACCAATTCGAGGTCAATCAGCAACGCGAGCAGATGAGCAGCCCGAGCGCATACGTCGACACGTTACTGGCGACGCAGAAGCCGGAAGACGTCACACCCGCGCTGCGCAAGACGCTGCTCGATCTGGCGACCACTCGCAGCGACCTGCTGGAGCGGCTGAACCGCGAGCTGAGTGCGCTGCTCAACGAATCCATCACCCTCCAGCTCAACCAGAAACAGCTCGTCAGCACCGCCAACAGCCTGCGGGCCACCCTTGATGAGCAGATGTTCTGGATTCCGAGCAACAAGCCGCTGGATCTTGAGTGGTTCGAGCGCATACAGCCACGACTCGTCAAACAGGTGACCACCCTTCCCTGGACGTCCAGCGTCAGCGAACTCTACGACGGACTGACCCAGCGGCCGCTGATCTTCCTGCCGCTGTTTCTGGTGATCGGCGCGCTGATGTGGAAGCGCAAGGCGCTGTACGACAAGCTCAATCGGTTGCACGCCGACATCGGCCACTTCAAGCGGGACCGGCAGTGGCAGACACCGCTGGCGATCTTCATCAACGTGCTGCTGGCAATGCCGTTGTCGCTGACCCTCACGGTGTGTGCGTTCGCGCTGCAGATCGACGCCCGCGGCCAAAACGTCAATCTGGGTTCTGCGCTGCTGCAGGTGGCGCTGGCCTGGCTAGTGTTCTACACCGCTTACCGCATTCTGGCGCCGGGCGGCGTGGCGCAATTGCACTTCCGCTGGGAAAAACCACAAGTGGAATTCCTGCGCGGCTGGATCCGTCGTCTGGGTCTTGTCGTGCTGGCGCTGGTGACGGTGGTCGCCGTGGCCGAGCACGAGCCCTCGGCATTGGCCGACGACGTCATCGGCATCGCCGTGGTGCTGACGTGCTACGCCCTGATGGCCTGGCTGCTCGCGCGGCTGTTGCTCACCAGCCCGACCCACCAAAGCGCGTCGCTGTTTCGTCGTGCGGTGGGCCTGGCCTTCACCGCCCTGCCCGTCGCGCTGTTCGTCGCCGTGTGCTTTGGCTATTACTACACCGCGCTGAAACTCAGCGATCGGCTGATCGACACGCTGTATCTGCTTATGCTGTGGCTGGTGATCGAAGCTGCTTTCGTGCGCGGGCTAAGCGTGGCCGCGCGCCGTCTGGCGTACCAGCGCGCGCTGAGCAAACGTCAGGCCGCAAAAGAAGCCGGCGAAGGCGAGACGCTGATCGAGGAGCCGACGCTGGACATCGAACAGGTCAACCAGCAGTCGCTGCGATTGATTCGTCTGGCGCTGATTGCAGGCTTCATCGGCGCGCTCTACTTCGTCTGGGCCGACCTGATTTCGGTGTTCTCGTACCTCGATAACATCACGCTGTACGAATACACCAGCGGCACCGGCGCCAACATCAGCATGGTGCCGATTAGCCTGGGCGACTTGATCGGCGCCTTGGTCATCATCGGCATCACCTTCGTGCTGGCGGGCAACTTGCCGGGCCTGCTGGAAGTGCTTGTGCTGTCGAAACTCAACCTCAAACAGGGCAGTTCGTACGCAACCACGACGTTGCTTTCGTACACCATCGCCGGCGTCGGTTTTGTCTCGACGCTCTCGGCGCTCGGCGTGAGTTGGGACAAGCTGCAATGGCTGGTGGCGGCGCTATCGGTGGGCCTGGGCTTCGGTATGCAGGAGATCTTCGCCAACTTCATCTCCGGGATCATGATCCTGTTCGAACGCCCGGTTCGAATCGGCGACACCATCACCATCGGCGCCTTGTCGGGTACGGTGAGCAAAATCCGCATTCGCGCGACCACCATCACCGATTTCGACCGCAAGGACATCATCGTCCCTAACAAGACGTTCATCACCGGGCAACTGATCAACTGGTCGTTAACCGACACGATCACCCGCGTGACGTTAAAACTGGGGGTGGATTACGGGTCGGATCTGGACCTGGTGCGCAGCCTGCTGCTCAAGGCCGCGCGTGACAATCCCAGGGTGCTGAAAGACCCCGAGCCGATTGTTTACTTCCTCAATTTTGGTGAAAGTACCCTCGATCACGAACTGCGCATGCATGTGCGAGATCTAGGCGACCGCAACCCGGTGCTCGATGAGATCAACCGGTTCATCAACAAAGAATTCAAGAAACAGCACATCAATATTTCGTTCCGGCAAATGGAGGTTTACCTCAAGAACATGCAGGGGCAGGAGTACAAAATGGTGCCAATCGAGCCAGAGCAGAAAACCATCACGCCGCCCACTGCTGTGCCTCCAGCCCCAAAAGATGCACCTGAGCCGCCCGAAGTCAGGCTCGACTGACCCGGAAAAACCCAGCAGAATGGTCGGACATTCTGCTGGAGGCATCCCTTGAAAGCCCTCGACGAGCTGACCTTCGATAATCGTTTTGCCCGCCTGGGCGATGCGTTTTCCACCACCGTACTGCCCGAGCCCATCGCCGACCCGCGGCTGGTGGTTGCCAGCGAAGCGGCCCTCGCGTTGCTCGATCTGGACCTTGCTCAGGCAGAACAACCTCTTTTTGCTGAAATCTTCAGCGGTCACAAACTGTGGGCCGAAGCCGATCCGCGCGCGATGGTTTACTCCGGTCATCAATTCGGTTCGTACAACCCGCGCCTGGGTGATGGCCGCGGCTTGCTGCTCGGCGAGGTGTACAACGACGCCGGCGAACACTGGGACCTGCACCTCAAGGGCGCCGGGCAGACACCGTATTCACGCATGGGCGATGGTCGTGCTGTATTGCGCTCGTCGATCCGCGAGTTTCTGGCTTCAGAAGCCCTGCATGCCTTGGGCATCCCGACCAGTCGCGCGGCCTGCGTGATCGGGTCCAGCACCCCGGTGTGGCGCGAAACCCAAGAACGCGCAGCGATGGTTCTACGCTTGGCGCAAAGCCACGTGCGCTTCGGCAGCCTCGAATATTTCTTCTACACCAAACAGCCGGAACAGCTGAAGCAACTGGCCGATCACGTGCTGTCCCTGCACTACCCCGGATGTCTCGAAGAGCCCGAGCCGTACCTGGCGATGTTTCGCGCGATCGTCGAGCGTCAGGCCGAGCTGATTGCCAAATGGCAGGCCTATGGTTTCTGTCATGGCGTAATGAACACCGACAACATGTCGATCCTCGGCATTACCTTCGACTTCGGCCCCTTCGCGTTCCTCGATGACTTCGACCAGCATTTCGTCTGCAACCATTCCGATCACGAAGGCCGCTACTCTTTCAGCAATCAGGTGCCGATTGGCCAGTGGAACCTCAGCGCGCTGGCCCAGGCGCTGACACCCTTCATCAGTGTCGAGGCATTGCGTGAGGCGCTGGACCTGTTTCTGCCGCTGTATCAGGCGCATTACCTGGACCTGATGCGTCGACGTCTGGGCCTGACAACGGCCGAAGAAGATGACGCTGACCTGATCGCGCGCTTGCTCCAACTGATGCAGAACAGCGGCGTCGACTACACCCTGTTTTTCCGCCATCTGGGGAAGAATCAGCCGAAGTCGCGGCAGGAAAGTTGCGCGACGACTTCGTCGACATGCTCGGCTTCGACACCTGGGCCGACGCCTACAAAGCCCGCATCGCGCGTGAACCCGAGTCAAGCCAACAAGATCGCCGCGCGCGCATGCACGCGGTTAACCCGCTGTACATCTTGCGCAACTACCTCGCCCAACGCGCCATCGAAGCGGCCGAACAAGGCGACGACAGCGAAGTCCGCCGTTTGCATCAGGTGCTGTGCAACCCGTTCGAGGAGCAGCCCGGAATGGAGAGTTATGCACAGCGTCCGCCGGATTGGGGCAAACATCTGGAGATCAGTTGTTCGTCGTGAGTGCGGGCAAGTTGAGGTCAGGTGAAACCTCCACCGTTTTGGGCAATGCGGGATCCTCGTGCTCTAAGCGCTTTTTTCCGGATCAGTCATGGCAGCGAGGATGTCGTAAAGGTTGAGAATGTGCGTTTGGGCTTCGCGCTCGCCTCCCGCCGGCAGCGCTAGCTCTTCTGCGATTTTCGCCTCCATTTCTGCCTCGTAATTCCAGGGATAACGGTCCTGAACTTTTTCGATCATCGGCAGCGCTTTGTAGTAATTCAAGACCTCCCTCATGAACACAGGCTGCTTGCCAGTCGCACTGCTTTCGAGTTGAGCACGAGCAATGGCGCCTTGCGCCCACTTATATTCCATTTGCGCACTGCCGCGCCAAGCGGCTTGCCGCTCATTGATGGTGTAGCCGCCTTGGTCGTCATAGGCAATCAGGATCAACTGATCCCGTGAAAGGCCCGCGAAGGGACTTTTCGCGTTCGTGTCGCCCGCACTGGAACGGTTCACGTATTCAGTAGCTTGCCGGGCGCGATTCAGAAGCTCAGGGTCATCGGTTTGCGGCGTCTCCAGATCATGCCGGGCTTTTGCGGCTGTATACCCTTCGAATAAAAACCTGCTTTTTTGCTTGGCCGCATAGGCCGCCAGTTCATCGCGGGACATCGCAAGCTCTCGTTGGCTCGCCCTCTCTGCACTGTCACTTAGCTGACGCCCCAGAACTGACACGGTCGCGACCTCCGGTTGAGGCATTAGTGAGGCAATCGACGCTCGCTCAGTGCCTACGACTGGCAACCCGGCAGACGGCATTTTTTCAACTTCGGCTGCACTCAAAGAACCTCGTGTGGCCGAACGTATAGTGGAAAGCATAGAAAGTTCCTTTTCCGATACCACGCGCAGCCGAAGCCGCCACTAATGGGCAGCTCCGGTTCATGTTTGCGTCATCAGCGCATGATGAAGTTCACCACCCAATTGTGGTTGGAATAGTTGACGGAGGTGACAGTAACTTCACATCTGGCGCCGCCGCCCGACACTGCACTTCTGTTCCACTTAGGCGTGCGGACACCTCCCGGTGTAGAGCTCATCAAATAGCTGGTTGTAAATTGGCAGGTTTTGAACCCCGCTTGATATCGCACGGTGGCGTAGCTTATAGGAGACGCACCGCTTGGACGAACGTTAAAGCTCGTTGAGGCCCCTGCCGCCACGGCGTCAGGTTTGGGTGATGCGTTCGAGTAAGTGGTCAGTTCATTACTGCTACTTCCACGCACATAAACTGCATTTTCATCGGTTTCATTTTTAAAGTTTACGGTCACCTGAGGTCCTGCACTCACCACCCCAACCGTGGCCAAAGTAGAAAACAGCAACACTGTATTAACTTTATTTTTAGATTTCATTTTTAGATCCTCCTTTTTATTAGATCTAAAAAAAGCTAATCAGGCATCGCGTTAAATGCCTACTACCCGAACGGATAGGCTCTTTGGAGCGCATCGAGCGCGGACAGCAGGCGCCCTCAATGATCACGCTTCAGCTGCAGGCTTGGGTGAAGCAGAAACTTGCGCACCGGCATTCGCAGCCGCTGGCTTTTCAACCCCCTGCGCAGCCGCCGTAGCTGGCTCAGGTGAAGTACGAGGCGCGAACTTCTTCGTGTAGGCGATGTTGTTTGGGTCAGCTTTCTTGTCTTTGCTGGTGTCGACGATGCCGGCGAGGATGTCGTAAAGGGTCAGGTTGCGGTCTGTCGCTTGACGTCCGAAAGCGCCCGGCAGGCTGGGCAGCGTGAGGTCGCTCTTGATTCGCGCCTCCAGAATGCCTTCTGCTCCCTTGGGATAGCTCACCGCCTTTTCGATCGCCGGCAGCGACTTGAGGTAGCTCAGAGCGTCGTTATAGAACCGGGAGGCCTTGCCCGTCCGGGCTTGCTCGATCACCCCCTCGTTTATCGCCACTTTGCGCCAGTCCTCGTCCATCTTCTGCACGCCCTGCCAGGCCGCGCGCCGCTCGTTGAGTGTGAAGGCTCCGCTGTCGTCAAAGGCAATCAGGTTCAGTTGTTCACGGGACAGGTTTTCGAAAGGGCTTTTGGCGTTCTTGTCACCGGCCAGTGTCCGGGTCACGAACGCACTGGCCTCTCGCGCGCGGTCCAGCAATTCAGGGTCGTTAGTCTTGGGCACTTCCATGGCCCGGGTGCCGCTGTTGACTGTGCGGCCTTCGATCAAAAACTCATCGATGCGATTTCGCCCGTATTGCCCCAGCTCGGCGTGGGTCATCACCGCGTCCCTCTTCTGGGCTCGCGCAGCGCTACCGTTCAGTTGTGCCGCCAGTGTCGAAAACGTCGCCTTGTCGGTCGCGGTCGCTGCAGGTTTATCGACGGTTTTGGGGGCGCTGTTTGGAGCGGCGTCAACGACTGGCTTTTTATTCGCGACAACCGCTGCAACCGCGGCCTGGATCTGGCTGATCATGGGCGACTCCCTGGCTATGAGATGACAGGGGCCGACGCGCATGTTCGTCAGTCAGCCCCTCGCGTCGACACTAGCGACGGCCAGACAGGGCGAACAGTTGGGCGAACGGGGGATGCTTTCGGGGAATCAGCGACCGAGGATTGGGCTTAACGCCCGTAGTCAGGGGCTGGGACAAGCGGTGAAGGAGGAATGCGTTGCGTCTTCAGGTTAGAGAGTTTGTAGGCGTGGTGTGCTTAAACGAATAGTGAAACTTGAACCAAGTCACGTCGCCTATTTGAGGTAATTGATGAAGTCACCGCCACTCTCTACCGCTCGGCGCTTCAGATGAACCTGTAAAGCTTGATAACTCACCCCGCCGGCTCCACCTAGTAGTCATCAACCCTACTCAGGCCTCTGCCATGTCCGATTCCCTGCTGATCCCCTGCCCACATTGCAACGGGCTCAATCGCATCCCTGCCGGGCGGGTGTCCGACCAGCCGAAATGCGGGCGTTGCAAGCAGCCGGTTTTGCTGAGCAAGCCGTTCAACCTGACGCAGGGCGATTACGCGAGTCAGATCAAGGGCGATCTGCCGCTATTGGTGGACGTATGGGCGGAGTGGTGCGGGCCGTGCAAATCCTTCGCGCCGACGTTCGAGCAAGCGGCCACTCAGCTGAGCGGTAGGGTTCGGCTGGCGAAGCTGGACAGCGAGTCCAATCAGCAGCTTTCCGCGCAGCTGGGCATTCGCTCGATCCCGAGTTTGATCGTGTTTAAGGACGGTCGTGAAGTTGCCCGGCAGAGTGGCGCAATGCCGTTGCAACAGCTGATCGCCTGGCTGGCCAGTCAGGGAATTTGAGAGACGCTTCTTCAGCGATCGAAGTGCATGACAGCCAGCGCTGTAGGCAGGTTCTGAAAGACCTTTTTGGCCCCGAATCCGTTGAATTCTGCGTCTAGGCTTCGCCACTCCTATCGGTACCCTGGAGTGGTTTGCTATGACATACGTGGTCAGAGAGGGCGATTCAACGACAACCGGCGGCGTGGTGTTAAGCGCCTCAGGCTCGCACACATGGGAGGACCGGCGTCTGGCCCGCATGGGCGATCCGGTCTGGTGCGAGTTGTGTGCACAGGTTGGCTTCATTGCCCAAGGCAATCCGACCTTCATCGATGAGCTCGTGGCCGTGGCGACCCACGGACAGGCCGTGCGCTGCGGCTGTGCGGACGGCACCCACCATCTGATCGCCAGCCAGGATCAGCTTCAGGCCGACATGGAAGCGACCATCGACATTCCCAAGGACATGGCCGAAAAGGCGCGCAAGCGAGCCAAGCACATGACCCGAGCCCGTCGGGAAAGCCACGAACCGCTCGCCTAGCAGTCAGCGATTACCCGCACCCGTTTCCAGCAAGTGATGCAGCTCGACAAATTGCTGAGTCAGTTTATGCCGCGGCTCCAGATGGATCAGCGGCATATTGGCCTGGTGGGATTCACGCATCTTGATTGAACTGGTGAGGTAGACCGGCAGCACCGGCAACCCTTCAGCGATGAGTTCGTCGAGGATCTGCTGGGGCAGGCTCGCCCGCGCCTGGAACTGGTTGACGATAATGCCTTCCACTTCCAGATCCTCGTTGTGATCTTCCTTGAGTTCTTCGATTTCTTTGAGCAGGCCGTAAAGCGCCTGACGGGAGAAGCTGTCACAGTCGAACGGAATCAGCACGCGATCCGCCGCGATTAACGCCGACACCGCGTAGAAATTCAGCGCCGGGGGCGTGTCCAGGTAGATGCGCTCGTAATCTTCACTCAGCTCATCCAGCAGCTTCCGCAGCTTGTTGATCTTGTGCTTGGCTTCCAGCTTGGGCTGCAGATCCGCCAACTCGGCCGTGGCGGTCACGACATGGAGGTTGTCAAAGGGCGTTTCGTAGATGTCGACCTGATTCTTTTTGGCGCCAGGCCCGGATGACAGGGTCTGCTTGAAGAAATCCGCGATCCCCATGGGAATCTCGTCGCCGGTCAGACCGGTGAGGTACTGCGTCGAGTTGGCTTGGGCATCAAGATCGATCAACAGCGTCCGATAACCTTCATGAGCACTGACAGCCGCCAGATTGCAGGCGATGCTGGACTTGCCAACGCCGCCCTTCTGATTGAATACCACACGCCGCATGTATGACTCCCTGTTGCTGTCCAGCCGTGAAGGATCGCCTGCGACCCGATGAATGGTCCCGAGTCTAGGCAATCGCGAAGAGTAGGGCGAGCCTCTTGGAAAAATCTGACTGTAAGGGCGAGGCCCGCAACGCATACAGGCCCATTGCTCCTACAAAACCGTGTCAGATGTCGCCGCCATACCAGTAAGAATAATCGTCAGTAAACAAACCTTTTGTTTCAACGTTTGCCTCGGCGCTGTGGCATCCGGATAATGCCCGCCACTCGGCGATAGCGCCGCGCCATGGCTGGTGCCACTTCGGAGACTCGAAGTCCGGAAGTATGCCCGTATCAGGGCAGGATGATTTTGTGATCAAGTTCAACATTGCACAGTGGCGCGCGTGGGCGCCGGGGCTGACATCGGTCGAAGAGTGGCGCCAATGGAGCCACGAACCCGTGATCCCCGCCCCGACGGACGCAGCGCCAGACGTTTCATTTTTGCCGGCCATGCAACGCCGCCGGTTGAGTCGTCTGGCCCGCATGGCCTTCAGCGTAGGCTGGCCGCTGGCAGAGGGCCTGGAGCGATTGCCGCTGGTGTTCGTCTCGCGGCACGGCGAAACGCCCCGAACCTTCGACATCCTCAGCGATCTGGCCAACGACGAGCCGCTGTCGCCCACTCAGTTCAGCCTGTCCGTGCACAACGCCGTTATCGGCCTGTGGTCGATCCTGCGCGGCGAGACCAGCGAGATGACGGCCCTGGCCTGCGCGGGTGACGGGCTCGAACATGGCGTCGTCGAGGCCGCGTCCCTCCTTGAAGACGGTGCGCCGGCGGTGCTGCTGGTGATCACCGAGGAGCAGCCGCCTGCCGCCTACGCGCCGTGGATCGATGATGTGCCGTTCCCCTATGCGCTCGGCCTGCTGCTGACGCCGGGGGATGAGTGGCAGCTTTCGTTGATGACCCGCGAACCGACCGAGACGGATTCCGAGCGCAGCCAATGGCCCCACGCGCTCAACCTTTTACGTGCGCTGTCGACACAACAGAGCGCTCTGCAACATCCCTGGAAGAATCGGCTATGGAATTGGCAACACAACCGCTGAGCAAAAGCCGCGACGCCTATCGCTGGCGCCTGCTGGCCACAGCCCTGAGCTTTGCCCTCTTCGGTGTGGGCGGGTTGTGCCTGCGCGTGTTTGTCTTTCCCCTGCTGGCGCTGCTGCCCGGCGATGCCTGCAGCCACCAACGGCGCGCCCGCCGGACCATCAGCCGCCTGTTCTGGGCATTTATCCGGATCATGAGCAACGCTGGCGTGCTGACTTACGAGATCCAGGGCGCCGAGCGTCTGGGCCGCCCCGGGCAGATGATCATCGCCAACCATCCGTCGCTGATCGACGTGGTGTTTCTCATCGGACTGGTGCGCGACGCCAATTGCGTGGTCAAGCAGAGCCTGTGGCAGAACGTATTCACCCGAGGCCCGGTCCGGGCCACCGGGTATGTCAGCAACGACGGCAGCGCCGACATGCTGGAGCAAGCCGCGCATCTGCTGAGGACCGGCCAGACCCTGATCATCTTTCCCGAAGGCACGCGAACCCAGCCAGGCCATGCGCCCGCCTTTCATCGCGGCGCTGCGGCCATTGCCCTGCGTGGCGCCCACGTCATTACGCCGGTGACCATCCATGTGTCGCCGACCACGCTGACCAAGGCCGAGCCGTGGTACCGCATTCCCCTGCGCCGCCCGCATTTTCATCTGCGGGTAGGCAACGATATCGATCCAGCGGCATTTGCCGCGCTTGGCCCGGCCCCTGTGGCGTCGCGCAAGCTCAACGACTATCTGCATCAACACTTCACCAAGGAGCTCGCCACAGATGAGCGATCTGCACCAGGACATTAAACAGCTGATCATCGACGCCCTGGGCCTCGAAGACATCAGCACCCAGGACATCGGCAACGACCAGACGCTGTTCGGCGAGGGCCTGGGGCTGGATTCGGTCGACGCCCTGGAGTTGGGCCTGGCCATCCAGAAACGCTACGGCATAAAGATCGACGCCGACGCCAAAGACACTCGCAATCACTTCACCAGCGTCGACAGCCTCGCGGCATTCGTCAGCGCGCGCCAAGTGGCCTGAGGACAGAACATGCAATCCCGTGAAGACATCTTCGACACCCTGCGCTCGTCGATGGTTGAGCTGTTCGAGCTCGAACCCGAGCGCGTCACCCTCGAAGCCAACCTGTATCAGGACCTCGAAATCGACAGCATCGATGCCGTGGACCTGATCGACCACATCAAGCGCAAGACCGGCAAGAAGATCGCCGCCGAGGAATTCAAGTCGGTACGCACCGTGGGCGATGTCGTCGACGCGGTCTATCGCCTGGTCCACAGCCCCGCATGAGTCGACTGATTGGCCTGGTCCTGGTGCTTGCAGGCGTCCTGTACCCGTTTGCCGTCTACTTCGGCATGGGCCATTTCGCCCCATGGCAATTCGCGCTGCTGCTCGGCGCGCTGTGGGGGTGCGTGCGCTGACCAGCGAGGGACGTCCGGGCGGCGTGTCGATGGCGCTGACGGCGATGGGCTTTTGTCTGCTGCTCGGGTTGTTCAACAGCCCGCAATTGCTACGCTGGTACCCCGTGCTGATCAGCGGTTTCATGCTGACCCTGTTCGGGCTGAGCCTGATGCGCGGCATGCCGCTGATCGAGCGACTGGCACGCCTGACAGAACCCGATTTGCCGGTCGTTGCGGTTCGCTACACGCGCCAGGTCACCCGGGTCTGGTGCCTGTTTTTCTTTTCAACGGTTTCGTCGCCGCCGCCCTGACCCTCTGGGCGCCGCTGAGCTGGTGGACGTTATACACAGGGCTCATCGCCTACGGTTTGATGGGCCTGCTGTTCGCCGGTGAATGGATCGTTCGTCAGCGCGTGCGGGGGCGGACATGAGCTGGATCGATCTCGGACACCTGTTGCTTGATGCTCATCCACAGCGCGCCGTTGCCCATACTCCCGCGCTGAGCCATGCCGCGTTGCAGGAACGTGCGCTGCGTGTCGCCGCCGCGCTGCAGCAACGTGGCGTGACACGTTTGGCAGTCCATCTGGAAGACGCCGCTGAACTGGCCATCGCATTGTTCGCGGCATGGCGCGCCGGCGTGGCGGTGTTGCTGCCGGCCGATTTGCAGGCGCAAACGAGACTACGCTGGGCCGGCCATGTCGACCTGTGGCTGACGGATCTGCCGGACGACACTCGGCTCGATCAACTGAACGCCGACCCGCTTCCTCCCGCCGCGCTCGATCTGGATGAGTGCAGCTTGAGCCTGTGCACGTCCGGCTCCAGCGGCGAACCCAAGCTGATCGAGAAGCGCCTGCGACAACTGGCCAACGAGGTGTCTGCCCTTGAACGCTTGTGGGGCGCCGACCTGGGCGATGCCTGCATCATCGGCAGCGTGGCGGCGCAGCACATTTACGGACTGCTGTTTCGGGTGCTGTGGCCGCTGTGCGCCGGACGCAGCTTCGTGCGTCAGCAACTGCCGTTTCCCGAAGACTTGCAACGCGTCAGCCGTGAGCATCAATCCTTCGCCTGGGTGGCAAGCCCCGCGCTGCTCAAACGCATGGGGGACAATCTCGACTGGAATCACCTGAGCGCCGTGCGCCGTGTGTTTTCGTCCGGCGGCGCGCTTCCGACCGACGCGGCAGAATGCCTGCATCAGCGGCTCGGGCAGTGGCCAAGCGAAATACTCGGCAGCTCCGAAACCGGCGGCATCGCCTGGCGCCAGGGCGACCCGCTGTGGCGCGCTTTCGATGATGTCACGCTGGGTCAGGACGACGACGGCGCCCTGCGGATCGAGTCGCCGTACCTGCCGATCGGCCATGTCGAACAGACAGCCGACGCGGTGCGCTTTCTGGGAGACGGTCGTTTCGAGCTGCTGGGCCGGCTGGACCGCATCGTTAAACTGGAAGAAAAGCGCATATCCCTGCCGCTTCTGGAGCAAGCACTCGCGACCCATGAATGGGTCAGCGAAGCACGCTTGGGCGTGGTCCGGGAAAACCGCGCGTCGCTGGGCGCATTGGTGGTGTTGAGTGCCAGCGGCGTCCACGCACTGCGCAATCAGGGTCGGCGCGCGCTGACCCAGGCGCTGCGCCAGCATCTGGTGCCGCATTGCGAAGCACTGGCGTTGCCGCGTCGCTGGCGACTGCTGAGCCATCTGCCCCTCAATGCCCAGGGCAAGTTGCCGCAAGCGCTTATCGAGACATTGCTGGTGTCGCCGCGCACTCAAGCCCCTGAGCTGGTCGCACAGGAGCAACACGACGACGAGTGGCGACTGGAATTGATCGTCCCTCTGGACCTCGCGCATTTCCCCGGCCACTTCCCGGGCACGCCGATTTTGCCCGGCGTGGTGCAGGTCGACTGGGCGATGAACCTGTCCCAGCGTCTGATGGACCTGCCGCCGCGCTTTGCCGGCATGGAAGTGCTGAAGTTTCAACAACTGGTGCGCCCCGGCGATCGCATCAGCCTGACCCTGCGTTTCGACCCCGAGCGCAGCAAGCTGCATTTTGCCTATCGCAACGGCGAAGCGGCCTGCTCCAGCGGGCGGATTTTACTGGTGAAAGCGGATGCATGAGCTCTGCACATTCAAGGAAGAGGTCGCTTATGCATAACCCCTGCGCCGTGATCCCGGTCTACGACCACGAACTCGCCGTACCGGCTGTGGTTCAGGAGCTGCTGCACGCCGGGTTGCCCTGCGTGCTGGTCGACGACGCCAGCAGCCCGGCCTGCGCGACTGTGCTTGAATCACTCGCCCAACAGGCCAATGTCTTCCTGGTGAAGCTGGCGATCAATCAGGGCAAGGGCGGCGCCGTCATGGCCGGCCTGCGTGAAGCGTCGAAATTGGGTTTCAGCCACGCCCTGCAAGTCGACGCCGACGGCCAGCACGATCTGAACGACATCGCGGTGTTTCTCGATCATTCCCGCGAACACCCGGCGGCGCTGATCTGCGGCTATCCGCAGTACGACGCCAGCGTGCCCAAAGGTCGCTTGTACGCGCGCTACCTGACCCACGTCTGGGTCTGGATCAACAGCCTGTCTTTGCAGATTCCCGATTCCATGTGCGGCTTTCGGGTCTACCCGCTCAAGCCGGTGCTGCACCTGATCGACACCGTCAATCTGGGCAAGCGCATGGACTTTGACCCGGAAATCCTTGTGCGCCTGTCATGGCGCAATCAGCCGATGCGCTGGCTGCCGACCAAGGTTCACTATCCCCAGGACGGCCTCTCGCATTTTCGGCTGCTTCACGACAACGCCCTCATCTCGAAGATGCACGCCAAGCTGTTCTTCGGCATGCTCGGCCGCTTCCCGCTGATCCTCTGGCGGCGGTGGTTGCCATGAGTGACGCCGATCAAAAGCAGCACTGGGCGGCCCACGAAGAACGCGGCAGTTTCCTGCTGATGAAGCTTACGGCCTGGGGCGTGAAGGTTCTTGGTCGTCGGGTGCTCAGCCCGATCCTGCACGGTATCGTCCTGTACTTTTTCCTGTTCGGCCGCCGCGCTCGCCGCAGCGCCTGGCAGTACCAAGAGCACCTGGCGGACTGGACCCAGCAGCCGGAACTGCGACCCACGCACTGGCGCGTCTTCGGGCAGTTCATGGCCTTCGCCGACGCCCTGCTCGACAAGCTGGACGTGTGGAACGGCAAGCTCGGTCTGGAGCAGATTGAAATCATCGACGACGCCCAACTGCGTGACCAGTTGCGCGGCGAACGGGGGCAGATGCTGGTCGGCGCGCACCTGGGCAATCTTGAAGTCTGTCGGGCGCTGGCCGAGCTGGGTGAAAAAGTCACCATGAACGTGCTGGTGCACACCAAGCACGCCGAGCGTTTCAACCGTCTGCTGGGTGAGGCTGGCGCGACCAATCTACGGCTCATCCAGGTCAGCGAACTGGACCCGGCGATCATGCTGCAACTGAGCCAGCGTCTGGATCGCGGCGAATGGCTGGCCATCGCCGGCGACCGGGTTCCGCTGCACGGCGGGCGCAATGCACGGGTCGATTTCCTCGGCCATCAGGCTGCGTTCCCTCAAGGCCCGTGGCTGCTGGCCGGCTTGCTGAAATGCCCGATCAACCTGATTTTCTGCCTCAAGGGCGCGAGCGGTTACCGGGTGATTCTGGAGCCGTTCGCCGCTGCCATCGAATGGCGCCGCAGCGATCGCCAGCAAGTGATCACCCAATGGACCCAACGCTACGCCGACCGTCTGGCGCACTACTGCGTGCAAGCGCCGCAGCAGTGGTTCAACTTCTACCCGTTCTGGAAATCCGATGACGAACCCCGCACCTGAGCCCATCATTTTCGGCGAGTGCCACCTGCGCATCGAAGACGTACTGGCCTTGTCCAACCGCCAGCGGCCGACGGCGTTGCAGGACGACAGCGCCTACCGCCAGCGCATCGCCAAGGGCGCGCAGTTTCTTGATTCGCTGCTGGACAAGGAAGGCGTGATTTACGGCGTAACCACCGGTTATGGCGATTCGTGCGTGGTGGCGGTACCGCTGCAACACGTCGAAGCGCTGCCTCGCCATCTGTACACCTTTCACGGTTGCGGGCTTGGCGAGTTGCTCGATGCCCAGGCCACCCGCGCAGTGCTGGCCGCACGTTTGCGCTCGCTGTGCCACGGCGTGTCTGGCGTACGCGTCGAGTTGCTTGAGCGTCTTCAGGCGTTTCTTGACCACGACATCCTGCCGCTGATTCCGGAAGAGGGCTCGGTGGGCGCCAGTGGTGATCTGACGCCGCTGTCGTATGTCGCGGCGACCCTGTCCGGCGAGCGTGAGGTGCTGTTCAACGGCGAGCGTCGCCAGTCCGCCGATGTGCATCGTCAACTGGGCTGGGACCCGCTGGTGCTGCGGCCGAAAGAAGCACTGGCCTTGATGAACGGTACGGCGGTAATGACCGGTCTGGCGTGCCTGGCCTTCGCCCGTGCCGATTATCTGCTGCAACTGGCCACCCGCATCACCGCGATGAACGTCGTGGCGCTGCAAGGCAACCCTGAGCATTTCGACGAGCGCCTGTTTGCTGCCAAGCCGCACCCGGGGCAGATGCAAGTGGCCGCCTGGCTGCGCAAGGATCTGGCCATCGACGCGCCGACCGCTCCGCTGCATCGCCTGCAAGACCGTTATTCCCTGCGCTGTGCCCCCACGTGCTCGGCGTGCTGGCAGACAGCCTGAACTGGCTGCGCAGCTTCATCGAAATCGAGCTCAACAGCGCCAATGACAACCCGATCATCGATGCCGAAGCCGAGCGCGTGCTGCATGGCGGTCACTTCTATGGCGGCCACATCGCCTTCGCCATGGACAGCCTGAAAAACCTGGTTGCCAACGTCGCCGACCTGCTGGACCGCCAGCTCGCGTTGCTGGTGGACGAGCGCTACAACCATGGCCTGCCGAGCAACCTGTCCGGCGCCCCGGCGGACCGCGCGATGATCAATCACGGCTTCAAGGCCGTGCAGATCGGCACCAGCGCCTGGACCGCCGAAGCGCTGAAAAACACCATGCCCGCCAGCGTGTTTTCGCGCTCCACCGAATGCCATAACCAGGACAAGGTAAGCATGGGCACCATCGCCGCCCGCGACGCCATTCGCGTGCTGGAGCTGACCGAGCAGGTCGCTGCCGCCACGCTGATCGCCGCCAATCAGGGCGTCTGGTTGCGCAGCCGCGATGCCGACGCGCGCCCGCTTCCACCTCAGCTTGCGGCCATGCATGAACAACTGCGCGAGGACTTCCCGCCGGTGATCGAAGACCGCGCACTGGAGGGCGAGCTGCGGCTGTGCCTGAAGCGCATCGCCGAACAACACTGGAGGCTGCATGCGTAGCAAAGGCGTGATCCACGAAGACACCGAAATCCTGGTGCCGTTTTTCGACGTCGACACCATGCACGTCGTCTGGCACGGGCACTACGTGAAGTACCTGGAAGTGGCGCGCTGCGCGCTGCTCGACAAACTCGGCCACAACTACACGCACATGCTCGATTCGGGCTACGCCTGGCCGGTGATCGACCTGCAACTGCGCTATGTGCGCGGGGCGGTGTTCGGTCAGCGCATCAACGTGCGCGCCAGTCTCGTCGAGTGGGAGAACCGCTTGAAGATCGACTACCTGATTACCGACATCGCGACCGGCGAGCGCCTGACACGCGCCAGCACCGTGCAAGTGGCCGTCGACGTGAACACACGCGAGATGCAATTGGTCTGCCCCAGGGTGTTTGTGGAAGCGGTCGAGAGGGCTTTGAAATGAGTGCCTTTAAAGGCCTCCTCAGCTTGATGCTGCTCACGCTGACCCCACTGGCCCACGCCTTCGACCTGCAGCAACTCAGCGATCAACTGGCCAAACCTGCCGTCATCCATGGCGCCTTTGTGCAGGAGAAACACCTGCGTTCGCTGCCCCAGCCGCTGACCAGCAAGGGCAACTTCGTGCTGGCCAAGGATTCAGGCCTGCTGTGGCTGCTCGAGACGCCGCTCAAACAGGATTACCGCATCACCGCCGCCGGCATTGCCCGTCGCGCTACCGATGGCGGCTGGCAGATGCTGCCCGGCAAAAGCGCAGGCGCCGAGCAGAACCGGCTGTTTCTCGCCGTTTTACAAGGCGACAGCAGCGGCCTGCAGCGTGATTTCGACGTGCAGTTGAGCGGCGACGCCCAAGCCTGGCAGCTGACATTAGTGCCGCGCTCGATGTTGCTGAAACAGGTGTTCAACCAGATCAACATCAATGGCGGCGCGCTTGTGCAGCGTATCGAGCTGCTTGAAACCCAAGGCGACAGCACGCTACTGAAGATGATCGACAGCTCAAGCGACAAGCCGCTGAGCGACCCGGAGCGCGCTGACTTTGCCGATTGAACGCCTGCTGCCGCGCCTGTTTCTAATCGCCTTGCTGGCCGTGCTCGCACTCGCCGGCTGGCAATGGCGTCATGGCGCGCCGCTGTCGGCCAACCTCATGGAACTGGTGCCCGGCAGCACGCCCGACGCTCTGGAGCTGCGCGCCGAACAGCGCATTCAGGAACCGATGAACCGCGAGATGCTGGTGCTGGTCGGTCACGCCGATCCGGCCCAGGCCGTCGAGCTGGCGCAGCAGTTAAGCGAGAAATGGCAGGCCAGCGGGCTCTTCGAAAAGGTCCAGTGGAACGTGCAGGCCGATCTTCCGGCGCTGCGTGAACAACTGCTGCGCGGTCGTCTGGCGATGCTGCCGCCCAGGGACCGCACCGACCTTATCGAGCACCCGGAAGCGTTTATTCAGCAGCGCGTACAGAGCCTGTTCGATCCGTTTGGCGGTTTCAGTCTTGTCCCCAGCCAGGAAGACTGGCTCGGGCTGACAGGACGCATCCAGAACGGCCAGCCCATGCACGGCTCGGTGCAACTGGACATCGGCAGCGGCGCGCTGATCGCCAAGGCCGACGGCAAGAGCTGGGTGCTGCTGCGCGCCCGGACCCGCGCCGACGCCTTCGACATGCGCCTGCCGCTGCACGTCTCAGCGCTGCTGGACGAGGCGCGCCAACAGGCGAGCGCCAGAGACGCACAATTACTGGCGGCCAGCGGACTCTTGTACGCCGCCCACGGCCAGCAACAGGCTACCCGGGAAATCACCTGGGTCGGCGGCGGTGCCACGCTGGGCATCCTGTTGCTGCTGCTGCTGGCGTTCAAACGCTGGCGCGTGTTGCTGGCGTTCGTTCCGGTGATGGTCGGCATGCTGTTCGGCGCCACGGCCTGCGTCGCGCTGTTCGGCAAGATGCACGTCATGACGCTGGTGCTGGGCTCAAGCCTGATCGGCGTGGCGGTGGACTATCCGCTGCACTACCTCTCCAAAAGCTGGAGCCTGAAACCTTGGCGCAGCTGGCCGGCGTTGCGCCTGACGCTGTCGGGCCTGAGCCTGAGTCTGGCCACCAGTTGCATTGGCTATCTGGCCCTCGCCTGGACGCCCTTCCCGGCCCTGACCCAGATCGCCGTGTTCTCGGCGGCCGGTCTGGTTGGCGCTTATCTGACGGCGGTGTGCCTGCTGCCGGCGCTGCTCAACGGTGTCGAGTTGCGACCTGCGCAATGGCCACTGAAGATCGCTGAAGCCTTGATGAACGCACGCGCCAGACTGCTCACTCGAGTGGGCACGCCGGTGCTGTTGGGGGCGTTGCTCATTTTTTGCGCAGCCGGCCTGCTGCAATTGACCACCAAGAATGACATCCGCCAATGGATCGCCGCGCCGCAAAGCCTGACCGACGAAGCGCGCTCCTTGGCGCGCATCACCGGCTACCAACCCACCAGCCAGTTCTTCCTGGTGCGCGGCGCCGATCAGCAGCAGCTCCTGGAGCGTCAGACCGCGCTGAGTCAGCGACTTGATCAACTGGTCACTCAAGGCAAGCTGCAGGGTTACCTGTCACTCAACCAATTGGTGGCGACGCCCGCTGAACAACAGGCTGCGCGCGCCGCCCTCGACACGCTGCCTGCGCACTGGCAGCCGCTGCTAGCGCTGGGTGTGCCGCCGGAGGTGCTTGATAACGAACTGGCAAACCTGCGCGCCCTTCCCGTTCAAGGCATTGACGATGTATTGGCCGGACCTTTGGGCGAACCCTGGCGCCTGCTGTGGCTGGGCAGCAACGATCAAGGCGTGGCCGGAATCGTCAGCCTGCAGGGCCTGAACGATGCGGCGCTGCTCCGCGCGCAGGCGCAGGACCTGCCGGGCGTCCAATTGGTGGACCGTCTTGGCGACCTGAACAAGGTGTTTGCCGCCACCCAGATCAGCGCCGCCGAACTGAAGCTGGCGTCATGCGTGCTGATCGTTCTGCTGCTGATTCTGCCATTTGGTCTGCGCGGGGCACTGAGGGTGATCGTCCTGCCACTGCTCGCGGCCGTGTGCAGTCTGGCGAGCCTCGGCTGGCTGGGTCAGCCGCTGACGCTGTTCAGCCTGTTCGGTCTGCTGCTGGTCACTGCGATCAGCGTCGATTACGCGATCCTCATGCGCGAGCAGATTGGCGGCGCGGCCGTGAGTCTGCTGGGCACGCTGTTGGCTGCAGCGACCACGTGGCTGTCGTTCGGTCTGCTGGCGATCTCCAGCACCCCGGCAGTGAGCAATTTCGGGCTGTCGGTGAGCCTCGGTCTGGCCTTCAGCTTCATTCTGGCGCCCTGGGCCGGTCGGCAGCACGGGGCACGCTCGTGATGATTGTCGCGTTCTGGGCGCTGGTGCTCGGGCTGTTCGCGCTGGCCGGCCGGCTCGGCGCTCGACTGAACCTGATCCCCATCGTCAGCCAGTTGCTGCTGGCGACGTTTGCCATCCCGCTGCTGATGCTGTTCCTCATCGAACCGCAGTGGCAGCTCACCGGCGCGCAACTGGTCGCGCCGGTCTGGCTGAAAACCCTGTACGGCGTGAGCTTCGCGGTCGTGCTCGGTCACATCCTCAGCGACGTGATCGATGTGCGTCTCGACCCGCAGAGTCTGAAAGTCGCGCTGCCCAGCTTCTGCGTACCCTTTCTCTGCGGCATGGCCTGCGCCGTGTGGCTTTTGCCGGCATCGAGCTGGATAAGCAGCCTGTCGCTGGGGTTGGTGTTCGCCATCACCGCCATTCCGGTGCTGTATCTCTATCTCAATCACATCGGCTACCCGCTGCACGCCACGCGACGTCTGGTGCAGACGGCGATCCTGATCGATCTGGCCTGCTGGGGGCTGTTCGGGCTGGCCCAGGGCAGCCTTCACCTGACCAGTCTGATTATGCCGTTGCTGCTCGCCGGCGTGCCGCTGCTGTTACGGCTGCTGCGGGTTCGCCTGCCACAGGTTTACGGGGCTGTTTTCTTTCTGCTGCTGATGGTCGCCGAGCACTACCGCCTCAACGCGCTCATCGTCGGCATCGGCTATCTGCTGTGCATGAACGCGCTCAAGCAACCCTTTGCGCTGCCGCTGAAAGCCGCCTGGTTCAAGGCGCTGCAGCACTACGTGGCGATCCCGCTGATCCTCACGTTCGGCATCGTCCAGATCAATATTCACAGCGCCATCGGCGAACTGGGCGGATTGAATCTGCTGGCGCTGATCGGGCTGCCAATCGCCAGCAAACTGCTGGGCAACTGGATCGGCGTGCGCTGGGCGGCGCCGTCGTTTGCGGGTGCCGTGCGCTGGAAGGAAGCCCTGCTGCTGAACATCCGTGGCCTCAGCGAAATCGTCTTTCT
The DNA here is from genome assembly GCF_016925575.1 of Pseudomonas sp. 15A4. Lineage (NCBI taxonomy): Bacteria > Pseudomonadati > Pseudomonadota > Gammaproteobacteria > Pseudomonadales > Pseudomonadaceae > Pseudomonas > Pseudomonas sp. 15A4. Next base: position 508,201 of record NZ_CP068986.1, read on the forward strand.
CAATCTGCTGTTGCAACAAGGGCTGATCAGCCCGTCGCTGTATTTCGCGCTGATGCTCATGAGCCTGATCGCCACCCTGTTGCCTGCCCTCCTGGGCATGAATCGCCCTCTTGATTTGCATGACGTCGATGTCGTCGAACACTCGAAAAGGAAACCTTGTGCCAATAGCTGAAATGGAATGTCGCCAGATCGTCGTGATCGGTGCCGGTCCAGCCGGAGCCATCGCCGCTGCGTTGCTCAAACGTCAGGGCCACGATGTGCTGATCATCGAGCGCCAGCAGTTTCCGCGCTTCTCCATCGGCGAGAGCCTGCTGTCCCATTGCCTGGATTTCGTCGAAGAAGCGGGCATGCTGGAAGCGGTCAACGCCGCCGGTTTCCAGATGAAAAACGGTGCGGCATTCGCCTGCGGTGAGCAATACAGCGCCTTTGACTTCGGCGACACCTTCAGCAACGGCAAGCCCACGACCTTTCAGGTGCAGCGCGCCGACTTCGACAAACTGCTGGCCGACGAGGCCGAGCGCCAGGGCGTTGCAGTTCGCTACCGGGAAACCATCACCGCCGCGGACTTCTCCGGCGAGCAGCCGACCCTCGACGTGCAGCGCGAAGACGGCACAGGCTACCGCGTGCAAGCAACGTTCGTGCTCGACGCCAGCGGTTATGGCCGCGTGCTGCCGCGCCTGCTGGACCTGGAGGCGCCGTCGAACTTTCCCCTGCGTCAGGCGGTGTTTACCCACGTTGAAGACCGCATCGACGACGCGCAATTTGATCGCGAAAAGATTCTGGTGACGGTTCACCCAACCCTGAAGGACGTGTGGTTCTGGTCGATTCCGTTCAGCAACGGTCGTTGCTCGGTGGGCGTCGTGGCGTCCGCCGAGCGCTTTGTGGGCAAACCTGACGACCTCGACGCCTGCCTGCGCGCGTTCATCGACGAGACCCCAAGCCTGAGCCGCGTGTTGCAAAATGCTGTCTGGGACACACCGGCGCGCAGCATCGGCGGGTATTCGGCGAACGTCAAAACCCTGCACGGCAAAGGCTTTGCCCTCCTCGGCAATGCGGCTGAATTCCTTGATCCGGTATTTTCTTCCGGCGTCACCATCGCCATGCGCTCGGCGAGCATGGCGGCCGGAGTGCTTCATCGCCAGCTGCAAGGCGAGCCCGTTGACTGGGAAAGCGAGTTCGCCACGCCGCTGAAACGCGGTGTGGACACGTTCCGCGCCTACGTCGAAGGCTGGTACGAGGGCAGTTTTCAGGACGTGATTTTCTATCCGGACAGCCGACCCGACATACGCCGCATGATCAGTTCGATCCTGGCCGGGTACGCGTGGGATGAGCGCAACCCGTTCGTCGCCGAGCCCAAGCGTCGCCTGCGCATGCTCGCCGAAATCTGCGCGAGCCCACAGCCATGAGCGGCCAGTATTTCAGCGACAGCTACGTCGAAGAGACGCGCCTGGGCTTTCTTTTTCTGCGCAGTCACACGTGGCAGCACCGCGTTTTGCGGGTGGCCATCGACGACCTGCGCAGCCTGTTCAGTGAACCGCTGCCGGAGAGCCCGGTGTTGCTGGACGCCGGTTGCGGGCAGGGCAAGTCGTTTCAGTACCTGCACACTGCTTTCACCCCGGCGAAAATTTTCGGCATCGACGCCGACCCGCTCAGCCTGCAACTCAGCGCTGAAGAGGCCGGGCGTCGCGGGTTGAACGTCGAGTTGATTGGCAGCGATTGCGCAGCCTTGCCCCTGGCGGACGCGAGCGTCGACATGGTTTTCTGCCACCAGACGTTCCATCATCTGGTCGAGCAGGAAAAGTCCCTCGCCGAGTTCTATCGGGTGCTCAAGCCCGGCGGCTATCTGCTGTTCGCCGAGTCCACCGAGGCCTACATCGACACATGGGTGATTCGCTGGCTCTTCCGCCATCCGATGCATGTGCAGAAAAGCGCCGCGCAATACCTGGACATGCTGGGCAATGAAGGTTTTCATTTCACTGCGCACAACGTTTCGTACCCCTACCTCTGGTGGAGCCGGGCCAAAGATTTCGGTCTGCTGGAACGTTTGAAACTGGTCAAACCCAAGCCCTTTGGGGAACGTGAAGAGACGCTGATCAATGTCGTCGCACGCAAACCTCTCTCGGCCCCCATAGAAGGTAACGCCTCATGATTCGCGCCTTTCTGCTGCTCTGCGTCCTGTTGGTGAGTGGCTGCGCCAGCCATGCGCCGCTTCCTGCGCAAACGCCCCACATCAAATTCCCGGTGCAGCTGCATGTGCAGCGCGAACAGGCCGGCCAGCGCCAGGACTGGCTGATGGTGATCCAGAAGGAACGCCACGGCCTGCGCTTCTCGTTGATGGACCCCCTCGGTATTCCCGTTGCGCGCCAGCAGCTTCGCGAAGATCGCTGGAAGGCCGACGGTCTGCTGCCGCCGAATCCTGAAGCGCGCGAGTTGTTCGCGGCCGTGCTGTTTGCCCTGACGTCACTGAAAGAAGTGCGCTTTGAATACCCTGGGGTCGAGCTGCGTCCCTATGGCCGCAGCCTGGATGATCGCTGGTTCGTCGATTACGCCTCCGAGGGCGTGTTCAAGATCAGCATGGAAAGCGGCGAACTGAAATACGTCGTCAGCCCGCTCGAAGGCAAGGCGAGTCAATGACGGCATACCTCAATGCCCTGGGGTTGATCTGCGCGCTAGGGGACGACCGCCAGAGCGTGGCCCGGACGCTGTTCGCCGGGGACACCTCATGCATGCGCTCGGAAAGCGGCTGGATACCCGAACGCTCGCTGCCCGTGGCCGGCGTGAAAAGCCTGCTGCCGACGATCCCTGCGACGCTCGGCCAACAAAGCAGCCGCAACAACCAGCTGCTGTTCGCCGCCGCCCTCCAGATCGAGCCTGACATTCAGCAGGCGATCACCCGCTATGGTCGTGGCCGCATCGGCGTGATTCTGGGCACCAGCACCTCGGGCATCGACGAAGCGAGCCGCGGGATCGCCAGCTACCTGGCCGATCAGACCTTTCCGGACAGCTACGACTATCGCCAGCAGGAGCTCAGCGCTCCGGCCAACTTCCTCGCATCGTGGCTGGACCTCAGCGGCCCGGCCTACGTGATTTCCACCGCCTGCACCTCCAGCGCCCGCGCCCTGCTCAGTGCGCGTCGGCTGCTCGACATGAACCTGTGCGACGCGGTTCTGTGCGGGGGCGTCGACAGCCTGTGCAAGCTGACCATCAATGGCTTCTCGTCCCTTGAAGCGGTGGCGAACGAGCGCTGCAACCCGTTCTCGCGCAATCGCAACGGCATCAATATCGGTGAAGCGGCCGTGCTGTTTCTGATGACCCGCGAGCCAGCGAACGACCACCGCATTGCCTTGCTGGGCGCCGGGGCGAGTTCGGATGCGCACCATATTTCCGCCCCCGAGCCGAGCGGCCGCGGTGCGCGAGACGCCATGACCAAGGCGCTGACCAGCGCCAGCCTGGCGCCCACGGACATCGCGTATCTCAATCTGCACGGCACCGCGACCCAGCACAACGATGCGATGGAAAGTCTCGCGGTCAACGCCGTCTTCCCTGATGGCGTGGCGTGCTCGTCCACCAAACCCATGAGCGGGCACACCCTGGGCGCCGCCGGGGCCTTGGAAGCCGCGTTCTGCTGGCTGGCACTCGCCCCTGAAAATACCGAGGGGCAACTGCCGCCTCATGTGTGGGATGGCGAAGCCGATACAAGCCTGCCCGGGCTGAACTGGGTCAAGGCAAACGAAACCCTTCAGCCTGATTCACCGCGCCGGATGATGAGCAACTCGTTTGCGTTCGGCGGCAACAACGTCAGCCTGATCATCGGGGAGCAGCCATGACCGCTGCACCTTCATGCCCGTGGCCTCCGGCTGATTTACTGCCCCACGCCGGCGACATGGTACTCATCGACCAAGTGCTGTCGTTCGACGAAGAGCAGATTCACACCCGCGTCATCGTTCGGCCCGGCGGGCTGTTCAATCGCCCTGACGGGAGCATGCCGGCCTGGGTCGGCATCGAACTCATGGCGCAAAGCGTCGCGGCGTTTGCCGGCTGCCAGGCACGGGTGAAGGGTGACCCGGTTGAGCTGGGGTTCCTGCTGGGCACACGCAAATTCGAATGCAACGTCGAGCACTTCCCGGTCGGCAGCGAGCTGACCATTCATGCGCGGCGGTCCTTGCAGGACGACAGCGGCATGGGCGTGTTCGAGTGTTCTCTGAGCGGCGCCGGCATTCAGCTCAGCGCCCGACTCAATGTTTATTGCCCGCCACAATCGGCGAGCTATCTGGCCGAAGGAGCCGCACATGACTGACTCAATTCTGGTCACAGGCTCAAGCCGCGGTATTGGTCGCGCCATCGCGCTGCGCCTGGCCCAAGCCGGCTACGACATCGTCCTGCACTGCCGCAGTGGCCGGGCCGAAGCTGACGCCGTGCAGCGTGAAGTCGAGGCGCTGGAGCGTCAGGCGCGCGTCCTGCAATTCGACGTCGCCGACCGTGCTGCGTGCAAGGCCACCCTTGAAGCCGATGTCGAAACCCATGGTGCCTATTACGGCGTGGTCTGCAACGCCGGCCTGACCCGGGACGGCGCGTTTCCGGCGCTCACCGATGACGACTGGGACATGGTCATCCGCACCAACCTCGACGGCTTCTACAACGTGCTGCACCCGGTGATGATGCCGATGATCCGTCGCCGCGCCGCCGGGCGCATCGTCTGTATCACGTCCGTGTCCGGGCTGATCGGCAATCGCGGCCAGGTCAACTACAGCGCCTCGAAGGCTGGCGTCATCGGCGCGGCCAAGGCGCTGGCCATCGAGCTGGGCAAACGCAAGATCACCGTTAATTGCGTCGCGCCGGGGCTGATCGACACGGCCATGCTCGACGAAAACGTGCCGGTCGATGAACTGATGAAGATGATTCCCGCGCAGCGCATGGGCACCCCGGAAGAAGTCGCTGGCGCCGTGAATTTCCTGATGTCGGCGGAAGCGTCCTACATCACCCGCCAGGTGCTGGCCGTCAATGGAGGCCTGTGCTGATGAAACGCGTTGTCGTCACCGGCATGGCCGGCATCACGTCACTGGGCAGCGACTGGGCCAGCATCGAGGCCAATTTCAGCGGCAATCGCAGCGGCATCCGGCGGATGGACGAATGGGATCGCTTCACCGAACTCAACACCCGTCTGGCCGGTCCCATCGACGATTTCGCGGTGCCTTCGTACTGGACCCGCAAGCAGCTGCGCAGCATGGGCCGGGTGTCGCGACTGGCGGTCGGCGCCGCCGAACAGGCGCTGCGTGACGCGGCCTTGCTGGGCGATCCGATCATTCGTGACGGGCGCATGGGCGTGGCCTGCGGCTCGTCCACCGGCAGCACCGACGAGATCAAGGCCTTCGGCAACATGCTGCTGAATTCCGTGGCCGAAGGCCTCAATGCCAATTCGTATGTGCGCATGATGCCGCACACCACGGCGGCGAATATCAGCATCTTCTTCAACCTCACCGGCCGCCTGATCCCGACTTCCAGTGCCTGCACCAGCGGCAGCCAGGGCGTGGGCTATGCCTATGAAGCGATCAAGTTCGGGCGTCTGCCGTTGATGCTGGCCGGTGGTGCCGAAGAGCTTTGTCCCACCGAGGCCATGGTGTTCGACGCGCTGTACGCGACCAGTCTGAAGAACGATGCGCCGCACACCAGCCCTCGCCCTTACGACAGCGGGCGCGATGGTCTGGTGATCGGCGAAGGCGGCGGCATGCTGGTGCTTGAGGAGCTGGAACATGCGCTGGCGCGGGGGCGAAGATTCACGCCGAGGTGGTCGGCTTTGGCAGCAACGCCGATGGCGTGCACACCACCCGCCCCGAGCAGGTCACCATGCGCCGGGCCATGGAACTGGCGCTGGAAGACGCGGGTCTGCCGCCAGAGGCCATCGGTTACGTCAACGGCCACGGTACGGCGACGGAACAGGGCGACATCGCCGAGACGCTTGCCACGCAAAGCCTGTTCGGCTCGCGAATGCCGATCAGTTCGCAGAAGAGTTTTCTGGGCCACACCCTCGGCGCCTGCGGTGCCCTGGAATCCTGGTTCAGCATCGAAATGATGAACCGCGACCGCTACATCCACACGCTCAATCTCGACGAGGTCGACACTCGCTGCGGCGAGCTGGACTACCTGCGCGGCGAGCCCCGCCACATGAGCCACGAGTTCGTGATGAACAACAATTTTGCGTTCGGCGGGGTCAACACGTCGCTGATCTTCCGGCGTTGGTCTTGACCCCGTAATTCGTTCACCCCGCCGGCGCAACGGAAGACGCTCCCGGCGGGGCACATCACTGATCTTCTACACCCGTTAACCACCTCAAGGAGCGAAACCATGAAATTGAAAGTCTGGGCAGCAACGGCCGCCGTCGTTTTGTGCACACTGCCGGGCATCAGCCAGGCTCGGGACACGGCGCTGTATCTACCGTTCGACAAGGTGGTCGCGCAGATGACCCAGGAGAAAAACTCGACGGCAGCGTGAAGTTCTACCTCGCTGGCGTACAGCCAAAAGGCAAGGTGTCCGTGCTGTCGCCGAACGTGGTGACCAACAAGAAAACCAACGCATTCAACAAGAGTGACAACGACGCCTGCGAATGGGTCTTGCAGTCCGCGATCCTGCAACTGAATGAGGCCGCAAAAGGCGCAGGCGCCAACGCAGTGGTCAACATCGCCAGCTACTACAAAAAGATCGAACGCAAAGACCCGGCCACCTATGAGTGCCACGCCGGCGCCATCATGGCAGGCGTTGCGTTGAAGGGTGATCTGGCGAAGGTGCAGTAAGTTTTTGCCAGTGAGTTGAGGCGTTTCCCCGGCTCACTTGCTTGCCCATCACCTGTGCGGGAGCGCCACCCGGCGCTCCCGCATTTCAACCCTGTACAGGTCAGTTACCCCGCCTTGCGCGTCACCAGTTCGACAAACGCCTTGGCCATCGGGGATTTCTGATCCTTTCGCTGCACCAACCATACCGCTGACGTCGCCTGCGCATCCAGAAGGGTTAGGTACACCACCCCGTCGATGCGCATGCGTTGATACGACGCCGGCAGCACCGTCACGCCCAGCCCAGCTGCCACCAGACCAATGATGGTCATCGCCTCGCCCGCCTCCTGAGCAAACAATGGGCTAAAGCCCGCCTCCCGCGCCAGATCCAGTAACTGTGCGTAGAGCCCGCTGCCGTAACTGCGCGGGAAGAACACAAACGGCTCACTGGCCAGTTCCCGCAGATAAATGCCGCGTTCCGAGCCTTCGGCCAGTGGATGGTCCGAGCGCAATATCGCCACCAAGGGTTCGTGCAGCAGCTCCACTGCGACCAGTGAATCCGGCAACGGCAGTGGTCGCATGATGCCCACTTGCATCGACTCGTTCTCGAGCCGCTCAGCGACTTCCCGACTGCTCATTTCCTGAAGCGCCAGATGCACCGCGGGGTAGCGCTGGCGAAACGCGAAGATGGCCTGCGGGATGCTTGAGGTGAACGGCGCGGATGCCGTGAAGCCGATTTTCAGTTCGCCCAGCTCTCCCAACTGCGCGCGCCGAGCGACGTCCGAGGCCTTCTCGACCTGCGCCAGCACCAGGCGCGCTTCATCGAGGAACAACCGGCCCGCTTCGCTCAGCTCCACACGTCGATTGGTTCGCTCAAACAGACGCGCGCCGAGCTCTTGCTCCAGCGCCTGGATCTGCTGACTCAACGGCGGTTGAGAGATGCCGAGCGCCTGCGCGGCACGGCCAAAGTGCAGCTCCTCAGCAACGGCAATGAAGTAACGCAGATGACGCAATTCCATGGCGATTCCATTGGGTCGTTAAACCTATCAAACAGGTCGAACAATATATTGGAAGCAATCGTTAGCCGGCTATATTCTTCCGTCACTGCGTCCGCTCTCCCGTCTGAGGTCAATCGTGAATACTGCTGCATCCGCCGCCGCGCCTGCCGAGTTCGCCACAGCAGCCATCCCTTTGGGCGATACCTACATCGAGAAGGACACGCCTGCTTTCATTCGTACGGTATTGGCGCTGTTCTCCGGTGGCTTCGCGACGTTTGCGCTGCTGTACTGCGTGCAACCGATGATGCCGGTGCTGTCGCGGGACTTCTCCATCAACGCCGCCCAGAGCAGCATGATCCTGTCGGTGTCCACCGCGATGCTGGCAATAGGACTGCTTATTACCGGCCCCATCTCAGACCGCCTCGGCCGCAAGTCGGTCATGGTGTTCTCGTTGTTCTCGGCTGCCCTTTTCACCATCGCCAGCGCACTGATGCCCACTTGGGAAGGCGTGCTGATCACTCGGGCGTTCGTGGGCTTGTCGTTGAGCGGACTCGCCGCCGTCGCCATGACCTACCTCAGCGAGGAGATCCACCCGCAGCACATCGGCCTGGCGATGGGCCTGTACATCGGCGGCAACGCTATCGGCGGCATGAGCGGCCGGGTGATCACCGGGGTCCTGAGCGATTACGTCAGTTGGCACACGGCACTGTTGATCATGGGCATCATTGCGCTGGGCGCGGCGGGCGTGTTCTGGAAAATCCTGCCGCCGTCGCGTAACTTCCGCGCCCGCCCGCTCAATGGCCGCAGCCTGCTGGAAGGTTTTGTCCTGCAGTTCCGTGATGCCGGGCTGCCATGGCTGTTCCTCGAAGGCTTCCTGCTGATGGGCGCGTTCGTGACGCTGTTCAACTACATCGGCTACCGCCTGTTGGCCGATCCGTACAACTTGAGCCAGGCCGTGGTCGGCTTGTTCTCGGTGGTGTACCTGTCCGGCATCTACAGCTCGGCGAAGATCGGGGCACTGGCCGACCAACTGGGCCGACGCAATGTGTTGTGGGCCGTGATCGTGCTGATGCTTGTCGGCGTGACGCTGACCATGTTCACCCCACTGGTGGTGGTGATCGTCGGCGTATTGATGTTCACCTTCGGCTTCTTCGGCGCCCACTCCGTCGCCAGCAGCTGGATCGGCCGCCGCGCCATCAAAGCCAAAGGCCAGGCATCCTCGTTGTACCTGTTCAGTTACTACGTAGGCTCCAGCGTCGCCGGCACCGGCGGCGGTGTGTTCTGGCACTACGCCGGCTGGAACGGCATCGGCGCCTTCATCGGCGCCCTACTGCTGATAGCCCTCGCCGTGGCGCTGAAACTGGCGAAAGTAAAACCGCTGGCGGTGAATGTGCAGGTTTGAGCCAAGGGCACATCGGGCATTCGCCGCTGTTTTAGTGGGACTGGCTTCAGCCGGGAAGACGACCTTGTGTGCGCCCTCAATTTTGCAGCGTGACGCCTGAGGTCTTCCCGGCTAAAGCCAGTTCTAACTCTGCGTTCACAGGCACTCTCACTGACCGCAGCGCTATCTGTTCGCGATCAAAGCTCACCGCAGCCTGAACCCCACACAAAAACGCCCGGCAATTGCCGGGCGTTTTCATGTCTGCAAAGCGCTTATTGGTGGTACTTGGCCGACATTTCGTGCACCGCTTCGATGAAGGCGCCGGCATTGGCCGGGTCGACTTCGGGGGTGATGCCGTGGCCGAGGTTGAAGACGTGGCCGGTGCCGCTGCCGTAGCTGGCGAGGATGTTCGAGACTTCCTGGCGGATGGCGTTTGGGTTGGCGTAGAGCACGGTTGGGTCCATGTTGCCCTGCAGCGCGACTTTGTTGCCAACGCGACGGCGGGCTTCGCCGATATCGCAGGTCCAGTCCAGGCCCAGCGCGTCGGCGCCGGCGTCGGCGATGCTTTCCAGCCACATACCGCCGCCCTTGGTGAACAGGATGACCGGCACTTTGCGCCCGTCGCGCTCACGGATCAGGCCGTTGACGATCTTGCGCATGTAAGCCAGTGAGAATTCCTGATACGCCGCAGCCGAAAGGCTCCCGCCCCAGCTGTCGAAGATCTGCACCGCTTGCGCGCCTGCGAGAATCTGGCCGTTCAGGTACGCCGTGACTGATTGCGCGAGCTTATCGAGCAACAAGTGCATGGCCTGTGGGTTGTCGTAGAGCATGGCCTTGGATTTGCGGAAGTCCTTGGACGAGCCGCCTTCAACCATATAGGTCGCGAGGGTCCACGGGCTCCCGGCGAAACCGATCAGCGGTACGCGGCCGTTGAGTTCGCGGCGAATGGTGCTGACCGCGTCCATGACATAGCCGAGGTCTTTCTGGGCGTCAGGGATCGGCAGCGCTTCGATGTCAGCCAGGGTGGTGACAGTTTTGCGGAAGCGCGGGCCTTCGCCGGTTTCGAAGTACAGGCCAAGGCCCATGGCGTCGGGAACGGTGAGGATATCGGAGAACAGAATGGCGGCGTCGAGCGGATAGCGCTCAAGGGGCTGCAAGGTAACTTCACAGGCGAACGCCGGGTTCATGCACAAGCTCATGAAGTCTCCGGCCTTGGCGCGACTGGCGCGGTACTCCGGGAGATAGCGGCCGGCCTGGCGCATCATCCATACAGGCGTGACGTCAACAGGCTGCTTGAGCAGGGCGCGAAGGAAACGGTCGTTCTTCAGGGCAGTCATGTCGGCATCCGGAAAAAAGTGCGGGCATTTTCTCAGACACCAACTTAAAAGGCACGGTCGGTGCCGTGCCTTTTATTTATCGGGGCGATTTGTCGCATCAATGCAGCTGCGAGCTTCAAGCCGCAAGCTTCAAGTAAAAATAAATCAGCGTCTGCCTTAAGCTTGTGGCTTGGAGCTTACCGCTTACCGCTTGTGGCTTGGAGCTTGCAGCTTGCAGCTTGCAGCTTGCAGCTGGCGTCATCAGACGCCCAGATAATCCAGAATCCCTTCACCCGCATTGCGGCCTTCGAAGATGGCGGTCACCACCAGATCGGACCCGCGGACCATGTCGCCGCCGGCAAAGATCTTCGGGTTGCTGGTCTGGTGTTTGAACTGGCCCTGCTCCGGCGCCACGACGCGGCCCTGACTGTCGGTCTGGATACCTTGCGGATCGAACCACGACGCCGGGCTTGGACGGAAACCGAACGCGATGACCACGGCGTCCGCCGGGATGATCTCTTCGGAACCCGGAATCGGCTCGGGGCTGCGACGGCCGCGCGCATCAGGCTCGCCCAGACGCGTTTCGACGACTTTCACGCCTTCGACACGATCCTCACCCACGATGGCAATGGGCTGGCGGTTGTACAGAAACCTTACGCCTTCTTCCTTGGCGTTCTTCACTTCCTTGCGCGAACCCGGCATGTTTTCTTCGTCCCGGCGATAGGCGCAGGTCACTGACTTCGCGCCCTGACGGATCGACGTGCGGTTGCAGTCCATCGCCGTATCGCCGCCGCCGAGTACCACGACCTTCTTGCCCTTCATGTCGACGAAATCTTCCGGCGACTTTTCAAAGCCCAAGTTGCGGTTGACGTTGGCGATCAGGAAATCCAGCGCATCGTGCACGCCAGGCAGGTCTTCACCGGGGAAGCCGCCCTTCATGTAGGTGTACGTGCCCATGCCCATGAACACCGCGTCGTACTCTTCCAGCAACTGCTCGACGGTGATGTCCTTGCCGATCTCGGTGTTGAGGCGGAACTCGATGCCCATGCCGGTGAACACTTCGCGGCGATTGCTCAGCACGCTCTTCTCGAGCTTGAACTCGGGAATGCCGAAGGTCAGCAGACCGCCGATTTCCGGGTTCTTGTCGAACACCACAGGCTTCACGCCGCCGCGCACCAGAATGTCAGCGCAGCCCAGACCTGCCGGGCCTGCGCCGATGATGGCCACGCGCTTGCCGTTTGGCACCACGCGGGACATGTCCGGGCGCCAGCCCATGGCGAAGGCCGTGTCGGTGATGTACTTCTCGACCGAGCCGATGGTGACGGCGCCAAAGCCGTCGTTGAGGGTACACGCGCCCTCACACAGACGATCCTGTGGGCACACGCGGCCGCAGACTTCCGGCAGGGTGTTGGTCTGGTGCGACAGCTCGGCGGCCGCGAGGATGTTGCCCTCGGCCACCAACTTCAGCCAGTTGGGAATGAAGTTATGCACAGGGCATTTCCATTCACAGTACGGGTTGCCGCAACCCAGGCAGCGGTGCGCCTGATCGGCCGACTGCTGAGGCTTGAAGGGTTCGTAGATTTCAACGAACTCTTTCTTGCGTTGACGCAGCAGTTTCTTTTTCGGGTCTTTACGCCCGACTTCGATGAACTGGAAGTCGTTACTGAGACGTTCAGCCATGGTGGTAAAACTCCTGACTACAGCCTCAAGCGCCAAGCTTGAGGCTGCAAGAAAATCATGTTCGCAGGCACTCGCGCGCTGCCGTTAGCTTGCGGCTTGAAGCTTGCCGCTCGCAGCTGCTGTTATTGCGGATTCGCGCGGGTGCTGGACAACAGCGACTTCAAGCTCGCGGCTTTCGGCTTGACCAGCCAGAAGCGGCGCAGGTAGTCGTCCAGGTTTTCCCAGAGATTGCGGCCCCACTCGCTGTCGGTTTCGGTCACGTATTCGGCCAGCACACGCTCCAGGTGGCTGCGATAGGCTTCCATCGCTTCCCCGCTGATGCGCTGAATCTCGACCAGCTCGTGGTTGACCCGGTCAACGAAGGTGTTGTCCTGATCGAGCACGTACGCGAAGCCGCCCGTCATGCCTGAGCCGAAGTTGTAACCCGTCTTGCCCAACACGCAGACGAAACCGCCGGTCATGTATTCGCAGCAGTGGTCGCCCGTGCCTTCCACAACGGTGTGGGCGCCAGAGTTACGCACTGCGAAACGCTCGCCCGCCGTGCCCGCCGCGAACAGCTTGCCGCCAGTCGCGCCGTACAGGCAGGTGTTGCCGATGATGGCGCTGTCCTGGGTTTTGAACGGGCTGCCTTTTGGAGGCACGATCACCAGCTTGCCGGCGGTCATGCCCTTACCGACGTAGTCGTTGGCGTCGCCTTCCAGGTACATGTTCAGGCCGCCGGCGTTCCACACGCCAAAGCTCTGCCCTGCCGTGCCCTTGAAGCGGAAGGTCACCGGCGCGTCGTTCATGCCCTGGTTGCCGTGGAGCTTGGCGATCTCGCCGGAAATCCGCGCGCCGATGGAGCGGTCGCAGTTGCAGATGTCCAGTTCGTAGTCGCCGCCGCTCTTGGCCTGAATGGCGGTGATCGCCAGTTCAACCATTTTCTCGGCCAGCAGGCCTTTGTCGAACGGCGGGTTGCGCTCGACCTGGCTGAACTGCGGTTTGTCGGCCGGAATGTGGTCGCTGCCCAGCAGCGGCGTCAGGTCCAGATGCTGCTGCTTGGCGGTTTCACCCGGCAGGATGTCCAGCAGATCGGTACGCCCGATCAGTTCTTCCAGCGAACGCACGCCCAGCCTGGCCAGCCACTCGCGGGTTTCTTCAGCCACGTAGGTGAAGAAGTTGATCACCATGTCTACGGTGCCGATGTAGTGGTCCTTGCGCAGCTTGTCGTTCTGGGTCGCCACGCCGGTGGCGCAGTTGTTCAGGTGGCAGATGCGCAGGTATTTGCAGCCCAGTGCGATCATCGGCGCGGTGCCGAAGCCGAAGCTCTCGGCGCCGAGGATGGCCGCCTTGATCACGTCCAGCCCGGTTTTCAGGCCGCCGTCGGTCTGCACCCGAACCTTGCCGCGCAGGTCATTGCCACGCAGGGTCTGGTGGGTTTCGGCCAGGCCGATTTCCCATGGCGAGCCCGCGTATTTGATCGACGACAGCGGTGACGCACCGGTGCCGCCGTCATAGCCGGAAATCGTAATCAGGTCGGCGTAGGCCTTCGCTACACCGGCTGCGATCGTGCCCACGCCCGCTTCGGCCACCAGCTTGACCGAGACCAGCGCCGCCGGGTTGACCTGCTTGAGGTCAAAGATCAGCTGCGACAAGTCTTCAATGGAGTAGATGTCGTGGTGCGGCGGTGGCGAAATCAGCGTCACACCCGGCACTGCGTAGCGCAGCTTGGCGATCAGGCCGTTGACCTTGCCGCCTGGCAGTTGCCCGCCCTCGCCCGGTTTGGCGCCCTGGGCGACCTTGATCTGCAGCACGTCGGCGTTGACCAGGTACTCAGGCGTCACGCCAAAACGGCCGGTCGCGATCTGTTTGATCTTGGAGCTGCGGATGGTGCCGTAGCGCGCCGGATCTTCGCCGCCCTCACCGGAGTTGGAGCGCGCGCCCAGACGGTTCATCGCCTCGGCCAGCGCTTCGTGGGCCTCCGGCGACAACGCGCCGAGTGAAATACCCGCCGAGTCGAAGCGCTTGAGAATGCCCTCCAGCGGCTCGATTTCATCGATGCCCAGCGGCGTATCGAGCTCTTTCACCTTCAACAGGTCACGGATCATCGACACCGGACGATTGTCCACCAGCGCCGTGTATTCCTTGAATTTGCTGTAATCGCCCTGTTGCACGGCAGCTTGCAGCATCGCCACCACATCAGGGTTGTACGCATGGTATTCGCCGCCGTAGACAAACTTCAGCAAACCGCCCTGCTGGATCGGCTTGCGTGCGCTCCAGGCTTCGAAGGCCAGGGCTTTTTGCTCGGCTTCGATGTCGACGAAACGCGCGCCCTTGATGCGGCTCGGCACGCCACGGAAGCTCAGGTCGCAGACTTCTTCCGACAGGCCGATGGCCTCGAAAAGCTGCGCGCCACGGTAGGACGCGACGGTCGAAATGCCCATCTTCGACAGGATCTTGAGCAGGCCTTTGGTGATGCCCTTGCGGTAGTTCTTGAAGACTTCGTACAGATCGCCCAGCACTTCGCCGGTACGGATCAAGTCGCCCAGCACTTCGTAGGCCAGGAACGGGTACACCGCCGACGCACCGAAGCCGATCAACACGGCGAAATGATGCGGGTCGCGAGCCGTTGCTGTCTCGACAAGAATGTTGCTGTCGCAGCGCAGGCCTTTTTCGGTCAAACGGTGATGCACCGCACCGGTGGCCAGCGACGCGTGAATCGGCAGTTTGCCTGGCGCTATATGGCGGTCGCTCAAGACGATCTGGGTCTTGCCCGAACGCACGGCCTCTTCAGCCTGATCGGCGATGTTGCGCACGGCCGCTTCCAGGCCCATGGCTTCGTCGTAGTTCAGGTCGATGATCTGACGATCAAAGCCCGGACGATCCAGGGTCATCAGCGAGCGCCACTTGGCCGGGGAAATCACCGGCGAGCTGAGGATCACGCGAGACGCATGCTCTGGCGACTCCTGGAAAATGTTGCGCTCGGCACCGAGGCAGACTTCCAGCGACATGACGATGGCTTCACGCAGCGGATCGATCGGCGGGTTGGTGACCTGCGCGAACTGCTGACGGAAATAGTCGTACGGGGTGCGGACACGACGGGACAACACCGCCATCGGCGTGTCATCGCCCATGGAGCCGACCGCTTCCTGACCCTGCTCACCCAACGGGCGCAGGATCTGATCACGCTCTTCGAACGTGACCTGGAACATCTTCATGTACTGCTTGAGCTGATCCGGGTTGTAGAACGCTGAACCGTGGTCGTGGTCTTCCAGCGTCGCCTGAATACGCAGGGCGTTCTTGCGCAGCCACTGCTTGTACGGGTGGCGCGACTTCAGACGGCTGTCGATGGCGTCGGTGTCGAGAATCTGGCCGGTTTCGGTGTCCACGGCGAAGATCTGGCCCGGACCAACACGGCCCTTGGCGATAACGTCTTCGGGCTTGTAGTTCCACACGCCGATTTCCGACGCGAGGGTGATGTAGCCGTTCTTGGTGGTGACCCAGCGCGCAGGGCGCAGGCCGTTGCGGTCGAGCAGGCAGACGGCGTGACGACCTTCGGTCATGACGATGCCGGCCGGGCCATCCCACGGCTCCATGTGCATGGAGTTGAATTCGTAGAACGCGCGCAGATCCGGGTCCATGGTTTCGACGTTCTGCCACGCCGGCGGCACGAGCATACGTACGCCACGGAACAGGTCGATGCCGCCGGTCACCATCAGCTCGAGCATGTTGTCCATGCTCGAAGAGTCGGAACCCACGCGATTGACCAGCGGGCCCAGCTCGTCGAGGTCCATCAGGTCGTTGGCGAACTTGGTGCGACGGGCCTGAGCCCAGTTGCGGTTACCGGTGATGGTGTTGATCTCGCCGTTGTGGGCGAGGAAGCGAAATGGCTGAGCCAGCGGCCATTTCGGCAGGGTATTGGTCGAGAAGCGCTGGTGAAACACGCAGATCGCGGTTTGCAGGCGCTCGTCGTTGAGGTCCGGGAAGAATGCCGTGAGGTCACGCGGCATCATCAGGCCTTTGTAGATGATGGTCTTGTGGGAAAAGCTGCAGATGTAGTGGTCGGCGTCGGCAGCGTTGGCCACCGAGGAGCGACGACGTGCGCAAAACAGCTTGATTGCGAATTCCTGATCGCTCAGGCCTTCGCCTCCGATGAACACCTGTTCGATCTTCGGCAAGCGCTCAAGGGCCAGACGGCCCAGCACGCTGGTGTCGATCGGCACCTGGCGCCAGCCAATCAAGGTCAGGCCGGCCGCGAGGATTTCACGGTTCATGTTTTCGCGGGCGGCTTCAGCCTTCGCGTCGTCCTGATTGAGGAAGACCATGCCTGCGCAATACTGGCGCGGAAGCTCGACGCCGAAAGCTTCGGTGGCGACCGCACGCAGGAAGGTGTCAGGTTTTTGCATCAACAGCCCGCAACCGTCACCGGTCTTGCCGTCGGCGTTGATACCACCACGGTGGGTCATGCAGGTCAGGGCTTCGATAGCCGTCTGCAACAGGTGATGACTGGGCTCGCCTTGCATATGGGCGATCAGGCCGAAACCACAGTTATCCTTGAATTCTTCTGGATGGTACAGACCTGCTTTCATAGACACATTCTCACCAGGCTGCCCCTTAACGGGACAAATTTCTTTTCAATTCAACCATTTACCATCCACGCCGAACGTATGCCGGCTTTGCGGGAGCAAAAGGGAGGTCATTGTACACAGCGACACAAGTCCTCACAAATTTGACGACGAAGTGTCGCAAATTTATGTCGCATTCATGAAAGGTTTTATATCGATTCTCGTGCTAGCCAGAGCTTTGTTGCGAGTCTGACCAACGAGAGCCCGAAGATCAA
Organism: Pseudomonas sp. 15A4; assembly: GCF_016925575.1. Taxonomy (NCBI): domain Bacteria; kingdom Pseudomonadati; phylum Pseudomonadota; class Gammaproteobacteria; order Pseudomonadales; family Pseudomonadaceae; genus Pseudomonas; species Pseudomonas sp. 15A4. The sequence goes on from NZ_CP068986.1 coordinate 525,159, forward strand.
TGTGTGCCTGAGACGCAGACACCGCAAGGCGCGCTGCTCATTGGCAGCACGCTCATGCGTGATATCGGGAGGGCCAAGCGAGGGACCTGGATAAGGTCCCTGCGTCATCAGCGGGCGGCGGCGAGTTCCTGTTGGATGCTGCCGACAGTACGAGGCCAAGGTTTACCAGCCTGAACCTTCTCTGGCAAGGCCTTGATAGCGGTCAGTGCCGCGTTGCGGTCGGCGAAGCTGCCGTAAGTGACCACAAACAGGGGCTTGCCCTGCAGGGTTTTCTTGAAGTAGCGGTATTCACCGCCCTGCTCTTTCACGTAGCTCTGCGCGGTGGCTTCGGAGCTGGTACCGAGGATCTGCACCACGTAATGCGTCGGTGCCTGACCTGCGTACCAGCCACTGCCCGCAGCGCCGGACGCTGCAGCTGCCGCAGCTGGTTTGGCCGCCGGTGCCGGGGCAGGTTTGGCGGTGGCCACCTGAGTCGGCGCGGGCGCAGGTTTCGCGGCAGGCGCCGGAGCAGGCGTTGGCTTGGCCGCCGGTGCAGGGCGCGTTGCCGGAACCGGCTGCTGAGCCATGGTCGGAGCAGGACTCGCCGTCGCACCCGCCGGTGGCGCAGTGGTGGTCACGGTTGGTGGCTGCAGCGACTGGTTAGCTGCAGGGCCGCCATCTTCGCCGTCACCTTCGCCCGAGCCTGCGGCTTCAGCCAGCGGCGCGCGAGTCGCGGGTTGAGAGCCGTTCATCGGCAAAGGCATAGGCTGCGAATTCCCCGCGAACTCGATGGCCGGGCCACCGTTGTTCGATTGTTGCGCAGGCGCCTGGCCCTGACCCAGAGGCAGTTGCGCCTGAGAGTTGGCAGGTGCAGTGGCAGGTGCGTTGCTGCGGCCCGGAATCAGCCACGCCGCGAGAACGGCTGCAACAACAACCCCACCCAAAGCCAACACGTGTTTCTTAGGCATTTTGAACCCCATACTTGGACGCTTGACCGCAGAGCGGCTGGCAATCATGGCTTCGATCATCGAATCGCGCGCGACCTGGTTGATCGCGCCTGGCCATCCACCGGATTGCTCGTGGATATCAGTGATCTGTGCGGCGCTGAACAACTCCACGCCCTGTCCTGCGCCGTCGAGACGCTGAGCCAGATACTCACGGGTTTCTTCTTCGGTATACGGCGCGAGCTCGATAACGTGGAATCGCTCTTCCTCGGTACCGCTCTCGGCGCACAGTTGATCCAGGCGATCAATGATCGAAGCCTCGCCGAACAGGAAGACATGCGGACGCCCTTCCGGGGTGCCTGCTGCCAATCCCAACAACGCTTCGAGTGCGGATTCGCCCAGTTGTTCGGCATCGTCCACCAGGATGTAGACTTCCTGCCCGGTCAGCGCCAACTGCACGACTTGCGCCAGGATCGGGCGCATTTCCGCTTGAGCGACGTTCAGCGCCTGGGCAACCTGACGCAACACGCCCGTCGCGTCACCTGCGCCACGCGCGGACACCACAACGCTCTGCACCGACTGCTTGTTGGTGCTCGCCACCAGCGCCTGACGCAACAGTGTTTTGCCACTGCCCTGAGGCCCCGTGACGACCAACAGCAGTTGGCTGTATCGCGCGAGATGATGCAACTGACCCAGCACAGGCTTGCGCTGTGCCGGGAAGAATTTGAAGCCGGGAACCCGCGTTGCAAAGGGGTCATGACTCAACTGGTAATGACCGAGGAAGGCCTCATCGGCGTGCAAACTAGTCATGGATTTCTCATTAACCTCTAAGCTGATCCACCAAGGCGCGGTAGTCCGCGACCAGTGTGGCCTGTAGTACTTCTTGTGGATATTCGTCAGTTACCACTGCTTCACCGATGCGACGCAACAGCACCAGGCGCAGACGACCGTCAATGACCTTCTTGTCCACCGCCATGTGCTCGAGGAAGTGCTCGGGCGTCATGTCTTCCGGCGGAACCACCGGCAAGCCGGCGCGCTGGAAAATACGAATGCCGCGGTCACGTTCCTGCTCGCTGATCCAACCCAGACGCGCCGACATCTCCAGCGCCATCACCGTGCCTGCGGCCACCGCCTCGCCGTGCAGCCACACGCCGTAGCCCATGTGGGTTTCGATGGCGTGGCCGAAGGTGTGGCCGAGGTTCAGTGTGGCACGCACGCCGGACTCGCGCTCATCGGCGCCAACGACTGCAGCCTTGGCAGCGCACGAACGCTCGATCGCCGTGGTCAGCGCGGCCTGATCCAGCCCGCGCAGCTTGTCCACGTTCTCTTCGAGCCACGTCAGGAACGGTTCGTCACAGATCAAACCGTATTTGATGACCTCGGCTAGACCGGCGGACAGTTCGCGTTCAGGCAGGGTGTTCAGTGACAAGGTATCGATCAGCACCGCATTGGGCTGATAGAACGCGCCGACCATGTTTTTGCCCAGAGGGTGATTGATGCCGGTTTTGCCACCGACCGACGAATCGACCTGGGACAGCAGCGTGGTCGGCACTTGAATGAATTCAACGCCGCGCTGGTAACAGGCCGCAGCAAAGCCGGCCATGTCACCGATAACGCCGCCGCCCAGCGCAATCACAGTGGTGCGGCGGTCGTGGCGTGCGGTGAGCAGCGCGTCGAAGATGGTTTGCAGGGTTTCCCAGTTCTTGAAGGCTTCACCGTCGGGAAGCACGATCGGCAAGACGCTGTAACCGGCAAGGGATCGGGTGAGGCGGTCCATGTACAGCGGCGCGACGGTGGCATTGGAAACGATCGCCACCTGTTTTCCGACAATGTACGGCTTGAGCAACTCGGGCTGATCCAGCAAGCCTTCGCCGATATGGATCGGGTAGCTGCGTTCGCCAAGCTCGACCTTGAGTGTCTGCATGTGTCCCCACGCTGTTAACAATTGGTTGCCTGCGGGCGTCTGAGAAAACGCCGATACCGGCTATGGCGCAAGGCCATGTAGCGACCCCACTTTTATGGTCGCCGAGGATAGCGCATTTCCGTCTGCGCTTTAACGGGGAGGAAGCTCGGCCAGCAGGGCGAGGATGTCGATAACCACCATTCGCGGCGGCCGCTCATCGGTTTCGATGATGACATCGGCGATCTCGCGGTACAGCGGATCGCGGATGGCCAACAGTTCGCGCAGCACCCGCGCCGGGTCCGCGGTGCGCAGCAAGGGGCGATTGCGATCCCGCGAGGTGCGGCCCACCTGCTGCTCAACCGATGCATGCAAATACACCACCCGACCACCGGCGTGGAGCGCGCGGCGGTTCTCTTCGCGCATGACCGCACCACCGCCGGTGGCCACAACTACGCCGTCCAGTGCAGAGAGCTCGGCGATCATCGCCTGTTCTCGATCACGAAAACCCGCTTCGCCTTCCTTGTCGAAGATCCAGGGAATATTGGCGCCCGTACGCAGCTCGATTTCCTTGTCGGAATCCTTGAACGGCAGTCGAAGCTCTTTGGCCAGCAAGCGACCGATGGTGCTTTTGCCAGCCCCCATCGGCCCCACAAGAATTAAATTTCGCACAGAATCAACGACTCACAGCAATCGCCTGGTTATTCATGATACGCGGAGTGAGAAACACCAACAGCTCGGATTTTGACTCCGAAACCACATCGCGCCGGAAAAGGCGGCCAACATACGGCACATCGCCTAAAAATGGCACCTTGTCGACGACTTTACTCTGCGTATTCGAGAACACGCCACCAATTACGATGGTCTCGCCATCGGCCACCAGCACCTTGGCGTTCACTTCGTTTTTCTTGATCGGCGGCACACCCAGCACCGTGTTCACGTAGTCCGGCTCATCCTTCGTGACCTTGACCTCCATGATGATGCGGTTGTCAGGGGTGATCTGCGGGGTCACTTCCAGCGACAGCGAGGCCTCTTTGAACGACACCGACGTCGCGCCGCTGGAACTCGCCTCCTGGTAAGGCACTTCCGTACCTTTCAGAATTTTCGCGGTTTCCTTGTCCGACGTAACGACCTTCGGCTGCGAGACTACTTCGCCGTTGCCGCTCTTCTCCATGGCGGTCAGCTCAAGATCAAGAATCGTGTTGTTGGTCAGGAAGCCCAGACCGATAGACGAGGTGGCATCGGTCACGCCCATGTCGACATAGGGACCGTTGGTCGCTGCTGCGCCGGTCACGGTGCCGCTGCCGCCGGTGGTGAAATTGCCTCTGTTGCTCGACCCGCCCCAGCGCACGCCAAGGGCCTTGTCGTAATCGACGTTGGCTTCGACGATACGCGCCTCGATCATCACCTGGCGCACCGGGATGTCCAACTGCGACACGATGCGGCGCAACTCGTCGAGACGATCCTGAGTCTGGTAGGCAATGATGTTGTTGGTGCGCTCATCGACGGTGATCGAACCGCGCTCGTCGGTCTTCGATTCAGCGCTGGTCACCGACTGGAACAGCTTGGCGATGTCCGCAGCCTTCGCGTAGTTCACTTGCAGCAACTCGCGACGCAGGGGGCGAGCTCGGAAATCTGCTTCAGGGATTCCAGCTCCTGGCGCTCGCGGGCGGCGATCTCATCAGCAGGACCGACGAGCAAAACGTTACCGATCTTGCGCTTATCCAGGCCTTTGGTCTTGAGCACCAGATCCAGCGCCTGATCCCACGGCACGTTCTGCAGCCGCAGGGTGATGCCGCCTTGAACGGTGTCGCTCGCTACGAGATTGAGGTTGGTGAAGTCGGCGATCAGTTGCAGCACCGAACGCACGTCGATGTCCTGGAAGTTCAGCGACAGTTTCTCGCCGGTGTAGACCAGTTTCTCCGAATTGCGGCGCTCCTGATCTTCGTTGGTCAGGGGACGTACGCTGATGGTCAGCTTGTTGTCGGTCTGGTAGGCGGAGTAATCGAACGCGCCGGACGGCTCGATGGAGATGCTGGCCTTGTCACCTGTGGCGCTGGAATTGACGAACTGCACCGGGGTCGCGAAATCCTTCACGTCCAGGCGCACGCGCAGCGGTTCAGGCAGTTGCGTTTTGGCGAAGTCAACGCGGATCTTGCCCCCTGCTCCTGGATATCGGGCGCAATGCCGGTGTCGCTCAATTCGATAATGACGTTGCCTTCACCCAACTCTCCACGCTGGAAGTCGACGTTTTTTACCGACCGTGGGCCCGGCGCATATGAGCGGGCAACGGGTTTCGATTGCGCGGCAGGTCCGCTCGGCACACTCACTCGCGCTGCGCCTGTGGCAGTACTCGGCTGCGAGCCCTGAGCCGCGGCAGCGCCCTGCCCCACGACCACAAACAGGTTGTTGCCGTCGACACGCGAGCTGTACGGCGCGAGTGTGGTGAGGTTGATGATCACGCGTGTGCGATCCTTGGCTTCGACGACCACTACGCTGTGGGCATTGCCTGAACCCAGGTCACGGCTCTTGATCGCCAATTGGCTGGTCACGCCCGGCAAGTCCAGCGCGATGCGCGCCGGCTGCTCGGTGGTGTAGCCCCGCGGCGCCGCCACCGGACCGTCGAAGGACAGTTTCAATTCGACTCGATCCCCCGGCAATGCAGCGACATCCAGCGTCTTGAGGTTAGCCGCCTGGATAACCGGTGAAAGCATCGCCATCCCTAGCGACAGGCCGATAATCGAAAGAATCCTGTTCATGTTCACATTCCACCACTGTGCCGATCCGAAGGTGCTTCGCTTGCTTGCCGTCTTCATGAGCGCTCCTTGAGAGAGATGCTGAGCGGGCGCTCCAGCCACGCCCCTCTCCGTCCGGAACGATTTCCATCACTTGCACCGCCGAGTCGGTGATCGCCGTGATCCGGCCATCGTTACGCCCCAGGTAATCGCCCACTTTCACTCGATGCACCCCACCCGCCCCGCGAAGCAGCGCGAACGTGCCGGATTCATTGCTCAACGTGCCGACCATTTCGAAGGAATCGATGTTGAAGCCTTCGAGGAACTGCTTCACCCGCGTCGGATCAGGCTGCACCAGGTGCGAGCCCTTTGGACGGTTGACCAGATCGATCTTGACCGGCGGCTGAAACGGACTGCGCAAACTGGCCGCCGCATACGTAAAGGCTTCATACGGCCGAAACTTGGGCATCGGCTCGATAGTGCCGACAGGCCGCGCGCGCACCTCGGCCATGAACTGCTTGAGATCGTCAAATTCGTTCGAGCTGTCGCAGCCCGCGAGCCCCATCAGCGTGACGCCGACGCACAACCAACGCATCGCCCTCATTTCGCTGGCCCTTTCGTGTCGACGTTCTGAAGACCTTTGTCGTTATAGCGATAGGTCTTGGCAAGGATGCTCATGCGCAGCTTGCCGGGGGACTTGACGTCCAGCGGTTTGATCTCGAAGTCATGCAGCGTCACGATTCGCGGCAGGCTGGCGACGCCGCTGGCGAAGGTCGCGAGGTCGTGATAACTGCCTGTCACGGTAATCTGGATCGGCAATTCGATATAAAACTGCTGGGCCTCTTCGGGGAGCAGCTTGATTTCCTCGAACTCCAGGCCACTGCCCAGACCGGTGCGGGTAATGTCTTCAAGCAGGCCGGGGACCTCAGTGTCGCTCGGCAACTGCCGCAACAAGGCGCCGAAGGTGTTTTCCATCTCCACCATCTGGCTCTTGTAGGCCGCGAGGTTGGCAGCCTGATAAGCCTTGGTCGCGAACTGCTCTTTCAGCGCCGTCTCTTCGCCACGGGCCTGATCGAGCTGAGTCTGCATGTCCTGGATATAGAAGAAGTACCCACCGGCCAGTACCAGCGCCAGCAACAGCGCGCCGGCAATGGTCTTCACCGCAGCAGGCCATGAACCCAGGTTATTGACGTCCAGGTCGTTGATGTCGATCTTTTTCAGGCTATCGAGCCAGTCATTCATGTTCATGGCTTAACCCCTCAACGGCTGGCTGCGTCTGGCGCACCGTCAACTGGAAGGTATTGGTCTGATCCACGCCACCCGCCGCAGTGTTTGCCTTGACCTCGGTCAGACTCGGCGACTCCAGCCAGTCAGACGCATCCAGATTCCGCAGCAGGTCCGATACCCGGTTATTGGATTCCGCAGCGCCGGAAATGCTGATCATCTGCCCGGTCATCTTGACGTCGTTGAAATAGACGCCATCGGGGAGGGTACGAGCCATCTGATCGAAGATGCGTCCGATGATTGGCCGGTTACCCTGCAGGTCCTGAATGATCTTCATCCGTTCCAGCAACTGCTTGCGACGCGCCTTCAGCTCGCTGATCTCCTTTATGCGCGCATCGAGCTGGACGATTTCGGTCCTGACAAATTGATTGCGAGCGTTTTGGTGGGCGATGGCACTGCTCAAATATTGATCAGCCAAAAGAATGGCGCCTACGCCAAGCACCAGCACGCCAACCAGTGCCAGAATGAAGCGCTTCTTGCGCTCCTCGCGTTGCTGCTCGCGCCAGGGAAGTAAGTTGATCCGTGCCATTAGTCGAAGCTCCTCAGGGCCAGACCGCAAGCGATCATCAATGCGGGAGCATCGCTGGCGAGGGCGCCGGCGTTGACCTTGACGCTCAGCGCCATGTCAGCAAAGGGGTTGGCCACCAGCGTCGGCGTGCCCAGGCGTTCCTGGATCAGCCGATCAAGACCGGAAATAGAGGCGGTGCCGCCGGCCAGCATGATGTAGTCGACGCGGTTGTACTGGCCGGCCGCGAAGAAAAACTGCAGAGAACGAGACACCTGTTGCACCACGGCGTCCTTGAACGGCTGCAGGACTTCCATAACGTAGTCGTCGGGGAGTCCGCCCTGCTTTTTCGCAAGCCCGGCCTCGCTGACCGACAAGCCATAACGGCGCTGGATTTCTTCGGTTAACTGGCGACCGCCAAATAATTGTTCGCGGGTATAGATGATGCGGCCGTTGTGCAGCACGCTGAGGGTGGTCATGGTTGCGCCGATGTCTATGACGGCGACGGTCAACTGTTCGTGGTCCTGGCCCAATTGCGCCGACAGCAGACCGAACGAGCGCTCCAAGGCATAGGCTTCGACGTCGACCACGCGAGCGGTGAGCCCGGCCAGTGCCAGCGCGGCTTCGCGAACTTCTACGTTTTCCTTGCGGCAGGCGGCGAGCAATACCTCAACGCGTTCGGGATTGCGCGCCGAATAGCCCTGGACTTCGAAGTCGATGGCGACTTCTTCAAGCGGATAGGGAATGTACTGATCGGCCTCGATCTTGAGCTGGTTTTCCATCTCATCGTCGGAAAGGCCTGCGTCCATCTCGATGGTCTTGGTAATAACAGCCGAACCGGCGACGGCAACCGCCGCGATTTTGACGTTACTTTTGGCTTTTACCAGCAGCCGCGTCAAAGCACTGCCGACACCTTCGAGCTCCGCGATGTTCTTTTCGACCACTGCGTTGGCGGGCAGTGGCTCGACCGCATAAGACTCGACCTTGTAACGGTTACCGGAACGACTTAGCTCCAGGAGCTTGACCGAGGTGGAGCTAATATCGATCCCCAGAAGGGTGTTGGCCTTCTTACTGAAGAGTTCGAACACAACCGATTCCCTATGCGTTTCCGTCACTTACGGATGATTTCTAGTCCAGTGCCACTGTCGGCTGACTTGACAGTAGCGCAAATAACGCTCGACGACGAAAAATGCTTATAATGCCCAGCGTTTTTTCGTGTACCAACGCTTCAAGGCGTGTTCATTTGTAAATGCCTGCGTCTAACTCATTCTTTTTTCTGGAAATCCAAAAGCCTTGATACGCCTGCTGAAGTTCGTCTGGTGGTCCTTCGTCGCGGTCGTCTGCGGGCTGCTGCTCGGCCTGAGCGGCGCCTTTCTCTACCTGGCCCCGAACCTGCCCTCGGTCGATGCCCTGCGCAATATTCAGCTGCAGATCCCGCTGCGCGTGTTCAGCAGCGACGGCAAACTGATTGCAGAGTTTGGCGAAATGCGCCGCTCTCCCATCCGTTTCGCCGACATTCCCCCCAACTTTATCCACGCGCTGCTGTCGGCCGAAGACGATAACTTCGAGAACCACTATGGCGTGGATCCGAGCAGCCTGATGCGCGCGGCCAGCCAATTGGTCAAGAGCGGTCACATTCAGTCCGGCGGCTCAACCATCACCATGCAGGTCGCGAAAAATTACTTCCTGACCAGCGAGCGCAGTTTTTCGCGCAAAACCACCGAGATTCTCTTGGCCTTGCAAATCGAGCGCCAACTTACCAAGGACGAGATTCTCGAGCTGTACGTCAACAAGATCTACCTGGGTAACCGCGCTTACGGCATCGAGGCCGCAGCGCAGGTCTACTACGGCAAATCAATCCGCGACCTGAGCGTTGCGCAAATGGCAATGATCGCCGGCCTGCCCAAGGCGCCGTCACGATTCAACCCACTGGCCAACCCGGTGCGTGCCAAAGAGCGCCGCGACTGGATTCTGGGCCGCATGTTCAAACTGGGGAAAATCGACCAGAACACCTACCAGACCGCGCTTGTCGAGCCGATCAACGCCAGCTATCACGTTCAAAGTCCTGAAGTGAATGCGCCTTATATCGCTGAAATGGCGCGGGCCGAAATGGTGGGTCGTTATGGCAGCGCAGCCTACACAGAAGGCTTCCGCGTCACCACTACCGTGCCGAGCGGCCTGCAGGAAGACGCCAACAAGGCGGTGCAGGACGGCCTGATCGAATACGACCAGCGCCATGGCTATCGCGGACCTGAGAGCCGATTCCCAGGCCTGACCCGCGAGGGCTGGGTGCAGGAGCTGAGCAAACAGCGTCCGATCAGCGGTCTGGAGCCGGCCATCGTCACTCAGGTCGACAAGACCGGAATCCGCGTCCTGACCCGCAATGGCGAGAACGAAGAAACCGTCACCTGGGACAGCATGAAGTGGGCCAAGGCGTTTCTGAACACCAATAGCGTCGGCGCCAATCCCAAACAGCCCGGCGATGTCGCCCATGTCGGCGATCTGGTGCGCCTGCAGCGTCAGCCGGACAACTCGCTCAAGTTCAGCCAGCTTCCCGTGGCGCAGAGCGCGCTGGTTTCGCTGGACCCGCAGAACGGCGCGATTCGTGCGCTGGTCGGCGGCTTCGCGTTCGAGCAGAGCAACTACAACCGCGCGATGCAGGCCAAGCGTCAGCCGGGCTCCAGCTTCAAGCCGTTCCTGTATTCGGCAGCGCTGGACAACGGCTACACCGCCGCCAGCCTGGTCAACGACGCGCCGATCGTGTTCGTCGACGAGGCCATCGACAAAGTCTGGCGGCCAAAGAACGATACGGGCACCTTCCTCGGTCCGATTCGGCTGCGCGAGGCGCTGTACAAGTCACGTAACCTGGTGTCGATCCGCCTGCTGCAAAGCCTGGGCGTGAACACCGCGATCAACTACATCACCCGCTTTGGCTTCAACAAACAGGACTTGCCGCCCAACCTGTCCCTCGCACTGGGCACTGCAACCCTGACGCCGATGGAAATCGTCGGCGGCTGGAGTGCGTTTGCCAACGGCGGTTACAAGATCAGCCCGTACCTCATACAGAAAATCGAAGACCGCGAGGGCAAAACCCTTTTCGTCGCCAATCCGCCGACAGTGCCCGCCAACGACCCGAACCCGAAAGCGGTCAGCGAAGCGGCCCTCAGTAGCGCATCGACGTACGCTGCGCCAGAAACCCCACCGTTGACCGCCAACGTCGTGCCGAACGCGCTGGATGCCTCGGGCGCAGCGCCAGCACCTGTCGTAGCGGAACGGATTGTTGACGGTCGCACGGTCTACATCCTCAACAGCATGCTGCAGGACGTGATCAAACGCGGCACCGGTCGCCGCGCTCTGGCGATGAACCGTCCGGATATCGCAGGCAAAACCGGTACCACCAACGAATCGAAGGACGCATGGTTCACGGGCTACAACGCTGACTATGTGACGACGGTCTGGACCGGGTTCGATCAACCGGAAAGCCTGGGTCGCCATGAGTTCGGCGGCACGGTCGCGCTGCCGATCTGGATGAAGTACATGAGCGCCGCCCTGAAGGACAAGCCGCCCCATGTTCAAGCTGAACCGGACGGCATCCTCAGCCTGCGCATCGACCCCGTCAGCGGCCGCTCCGCCACGCCGAGCACGCCGGGTGCGTTCTTCGAGCTGTTCAAAAGCGAAGACACGCCGCCCAGCGTGAACGAACTCGGCGGCAGCCCGCCTCCAGGCAGCCCGCTGCCGGCGGACGAATCAGCGCCGATCGATTTGTTCTAGTGAGGCAGCGGCGAGCTTGAAGCGGCAAGCTACAAGTAAAGGCAAGAGCAGCGGCGATCTTTGCACTGCTTGTAGCTTGTAGCTTGCAGCTCAAAAAAACCCAGCACTTGGCTGGGTTTTTTGTGGCCGCGGTTATCAGCCGTTGAAAACGTCATCCACGCTTTTCAGCGGGTAGTGCTTTGGATACGGCAGGGTCGCAACACCGCTTTCGATGGCTGCCTTTGCAACGGCATCGGAAACGATAGTCAGCAGGCGCACGTCCAGTGGTTTCGGAATGATGTACTCACGACCGAATTCCAGGGCGATGCCGCCGTAGGCGTCGCAGACTTCCTGAGGCACCGGCAGCTTGGCCAGTTCGCGCAGGGCGTTGGCCGCAGCGATCTTCATCTCTTCGTTGATGCGCTTGGCGCGAACGTCCAGTGCGCCACGGAAGATGAACGGGAAGCCCAGCACGTTGTTGACCTGGTTCGGGTAGTCCGAACGGCCGGTCGCCATGATTACGTCGCTGCGAGTGGCGTGAGCCAGTTCCGGCGAGATTTCCGGATCCGGGTTCGAACAGGCGAACACGATCGGGTTGGCTGCCATCGACTTCAGGCCTTCAGCGCTCAGCAGGTTCGGACCGGACAGACCGACGAACACATCAGCGCCTTCCAGAGCATCGGCCAGCGTGCGCTTGTCGGTGGAGTGAGCGAACTGGGCCTTGTACTGGTTCAGATCGGTACGCCCGTCGTGAACCACGCCGTTGCGGTCGATCATGAAGATGTTTTCGATCTTCGCGCCCATGCTCACCAGCAACTTCATGCAGGAGATGGCTGCAGCGCCAGCGCCCAGGCAGACGATCTTCGCCGCTTCCAGGGTTTTGCCTGCGATTTCCAGCGCGTTGATCATGCCGGCTGCGGTAACGATCGCGGTGCCGTGCTGGTCATCGTGGAAAACCGGAATGTCGCACTGCTCGATCAGCGCCTTTTCGATCTCGAAGCACTCAGGTGCCTTGATGTCTTCCAGGTTGATGCCGCCGAAGGTGATGGAGATGCGTCGCACTGTGTCGATGAAGGCCTGCGGGCTTTCCGAATCGACTTCGATATCGAACACGTCGATACCGGCAAAGCGCTTGAACAGCACGCCCTTGCCTTCCATGACCGGCTTGGACGCGAGAGGCCCGAGGTTACCCAGACCCAGAATCGCGGTGCCATCAGAGATGACCGCTACCAGGTTGCCTTTGCCGGTGTACTTGTAGGCAAGCTCCGGATCGCGACCGATTTCGCGGACCGGCTCAGCCACACCCGGGCTGTAGGCCAGCGATAGATCGCGAGCGGTTGCAGTGGCTTTGGTGAGCTCGACGCTGAGTTTCCCTGGACGGGGATGAGCGTGATATTCGAGAGCGGCAGTTTTCAAATCTGACATGGGGGCATTCCGCTTTTTTGCTGTTGGACAGACGGACCGCCGAGCATACGCAAGTCATAAAGTCCTAACAAGACTGGCGGGTCACCTGTGTCAAGAGGCCGCATCTACGACTTTCAGCCTAGAACCGCAAGAAACAAGGCCTCCAGCTGCGACAATCCACGCTAAAAATGTCTACAATTTATTTATTTAATGTATCCAACATTGCAGGATGAGTAATCGACATCATCCAGCGCGGTTGGCCTGATTTCAGACCGCCCCGACGCGATCGATCGACTACCCAGCCACGGGCTTCGATTCGCTGACCTCTCAAGCGCTGCAGCGCGGCAGTGTCGAACTGGCCGAGCAGCTTGGGCGCAATGCGCAACACCAGCGCATCGCCGAATTCGATCCACAGACCGCCGCCATTGCGCTGCACGCTGGTCACGCGCCCACTGACCAGCGCGAACCCGCCGGCGTTGATCTGCTCCGCCGGCTGAACCGGCGAATTGCGCCACAGGCCCTGGCCGGTCTGGCGAGCTGACTTCTCTGCGACCTGCTGGCAGCTGACCAGCGCAACGTTTGGTGCGACCGCAACCAGATAGCCAAGGCCTTCCGCCAGCAGTTGCGCTTCAAGGTTGGCGCCATCGCGGCTATAGACGTTGGCGAGGGTGCGACCGTAGTGATCGGTCGGCTCTTCACCGACACGCAGCCTGACCTGCCCACCGCTGGCATCCACCAACGTCTGCAATCGACGCTTGGCCGCTTCGGCAAACGGCTGCGCGGACTGACCCTTTTGCCGGTTTCTGGCGTGTTCAGGCCAATCATGCGAACGCTGCGGCCATCACTCAGGCGCACCGTGTCGCCATCGACCACTCGCTGCACCTCAACCACAGGCAGAGACGGCGGCGCAGGACACAAGGCCTGGGCCGTCGAAAGCCAAATCGCGGACATAAAAAAGGCGCCCGCGAGGGACGCCTTCTTAAGCAGCCTGGAGAAACGCATCGGCGACTCCAGAACGGCCAACCTTACTCTGCAGCAGGAGCTTTGGTAGGACCGAATGCACCGAAACGCGACTTGAACTTGTCGACACGACCGCCGACGTCCAGAGTTTTTTGCTTGCCGGTGTAGAACGGGTGGCACTCGTTGCACACGTCCAGGCTCAGAGGCTTGGCCAGTGTGGAACGGGTTTTGATGACATTGCCGCAGCTGCAGGTTGCGTCAATGGCTTCGTAAACTGGATGGATATCAGCTTTCATGGGTATTTCCTCAGGCTATCGTGCCGCCACCCAACACTATTGTTGAATACCGCACGGAATTAGGCCGCGCATATTAACAGACAACGCCAATCACGCAAGGGAACGTTCACGCCGGTCGTCTGCTAAGATCGCGCCCTTCGTCATACTCCGTAACAGGAAATCCCCCGCGTGCCCGACGCCATCTTGCGCCTCGCCCTGCCCTCGCCGCTGCGTCGCCTGTTCGACTACCTTGCCCCCGCAGGGGTGGCGCGCAGTGCGTTGCAACCGGGGATGCGCCTGCGCGTGCCGTTCGGTCGTCGGGAAATGATCGGCGTGCTGGTGGAAGTCGTCGATCACAGTGACGTGCCGGCCGACAAGCTCAAGCCGGCCATTGCCGTGCTGGATGCCGAACCGCCGCTGCCGCCCGCGCTGTTCAAGTTGTGCCTGTGGACGGCCCAGTATTACCAGCACAGCCTGGGCGACACCCTCAGTTGGGCGTTGCCGGTGTTGCTGCGTCAGGGCGAACCGGCGGAAGCGCGGCAGGAGCGGTTCTGGCACGCAGCCCCGGACGCCAGCGTCGATGACCCGCGCATCGCCCGGGCGCCGAAGCAAAGGAAGCGCTGCGCACGCTGGCCCAGCACCCCCATGGCGTGGCTCACCAGTTGCTGAGCAAGCTGATGCTCAACCGGGACAGCCTGAATCTGTTGCTCGCCAAAGGACTGGTGACCGTCGAGGTACGCGGTCATGGGCCGGTTGAGCGACACGAGCACTGGCTGGCGCAGCCGGAATTGCCGCTCAACACCGAGCAACGGGCTGCCTATGAAGCCATTCGTTCGGGGTTCGGCAGTTTCCACGCTTCACTGCTGGCGGGGGTCACCGGCAGCGGCAAGACCGAAGTGTATCTGCAGCTCATCCGCGAAACGCTGGAAGCGGGCAAGCAGGCGCTGGTGTTGATTCCGGAAATCAATTTGGGGCCGCAGACCCTCGCCCGCTTCGAGCAGCGGTTCAACGCACGCATCGCGCTGCTGCATTCGGCGGTCAACGACCGCGACCGGCTGGAAGCCTGGCTGGCAGCACGCGATGGCGAAGCCGACATCATCATCGGCACCCGTTCGGCGCTGTTCACCCCGATGAAAAACCCCGGGCTGATCATCATCGACGAGGAGCACGACGGCTCCTATAAACAGCAGGAGGGGCTGCGCTATCACGCCCGGGACCTGGCGCTGGTGAGGGCGCATCAGGAGGACATCCCGATCGTGCTCGGCTCGGCGACGCCTTCGCTGGAAAGCCTGCACAACGCCCACACCGGTCGGTATGCGCTCCTGCGTCTGAATCAGCGCGCGGGTGGCGCTCAGCAACCGCGCTTCCTGCGGCTGGATGTAAAAAGCCGCCCACTCGACAGCGGCATTTCAGGCCCCATGCAGCAAGCCATCGGCCAGACCCTGGCGGCGGGCCAGCAGGTGCTGGTGTTCCTCAATCGGCGGGGCTTTGCCCCGACGCTGCTGTGTCACGACTGTGGCTGGTTGTCGGAATGCCCTCGCTGTGACGCGCGCATGACCGTTCACCAGCGCTCGGGCGAGCTGCGCTGTCACCACTGCGGCCATGTCGAGCGCGTGCCACGCAATTGCCCGGCGTGTGGCAAGGTCGATCTGCGTCCTGTGGGTGCAGGGACCGAACGTGCCGAGGAGCGGCTGGCGATTCTGTTTCCCGATTACCCGGTGCTGCGCGTTGATCGGGACAGCACCTCACGCAAGGACGCGATGAATCAGCTGTTCGCAACCATCCAGAAAGGCCAGCCGTGCATTCTGGTGGGCACGCAGATGCTCGCCAAAGGGCATCACTTCCCGCGCGTGACGCTGGTGTCGATTCTCGATGCCGATGGCGGGCTGTTTTCCGGTGACTTCCGCGCCAGTGAGCGCATGGCGCAATTGATCGTGCAGGTCGCAGGCAGAGCCGGGCGCGCCGAAGAGCCAGGCAAGGTGATCATCCAGACTCACCTGGCCGACCATCCTTTATTGATTCAACTGACCGAACAGGGTTATTTCGCCTTCGCCGAGCAGGCGCTGAGTGAGCGTCGCGCCGCCGGGCTGCCGCCGTTCTCGCACTTGGCACTGCTGCGCGCCGAAGCGCACAAGCCGGGTCAGGCCGAGGGATTTCTCGACGAAGCTTGCACCGAAGCCGAGCGCCTGTTGAAGGACATGGCCCTGGGCGGGATCGAGCTGTTGGGCCCGGTTCCCGCGCCGATGGAGCGACGCGCCGGACGCTATCGCGCTCAGTTGCTGGTCCAGGCCAACGCCCGCGCGCCGCTGCACAAGCTGCTCGCGACCTGGCTGCTGACACTGGAAAACATGCCCAGCGGGCGCCAGGTCAGATGGTCGCTGGACGTGGATCCGGTGGACCTTTATTGATTCGCATCGGTTGACCGCGCATCCAGCGCGGTTGGCAAGGTGGCCCCGGCCACGGATAATGCCCAGTTTTTCCACCCGCGCATCCAGGCGCGGCCGCGCTTGCGGTCGAAAGAGAGCACCATGAAAGACACCATTCGCCAGCTGATTCAACAAGCTCTGAGCCAACTCGTCACCGATGGCGTCTTGCCGGAAGGGCTGACGCCGGCGATTCAGGTGGAGAACGCCAAGGACAAGAAAAACGGCGACTTCGCCAGCAATATCGCCATGATGCTGGCCAAGCCTGCCGGCTTAAAGCCTCGCGATCTGGCCGAGAAAATCGTCGCCGCGTTGCCCGCCGACGAGCAGATCACCCGGGTGGACATCGCCGGGCCCGGTTTCCTCAATTTTTTCCAGAACACCCAGGCCCTCGCTTCACGCCTCGACGAAGCCCTCGCCGACACGACTCTGTCCGTCCGCAAGAACAGCCCTGCTCAACGCGTTGTGGTTGACCTGTCCGCGCCGAACCTGGCCAAAGAGATGCACGTTGGCCATTTGCGTTCGACCATCATTGGCGACGGCGTGGCCAGCGTTCTTGAGTTCCTTGGCGACACCGTGATCCGTCAGAACCACGTCGGCGACTGGGGCACCCAGTTCGGCATGCTGCTGGCCTATCTGCAGGAAACCCCGGCGACCAGCGACGAGCTGGCTGACCTCGAAAACTTCTACCGCGCCGCCAAGGGCCGTTTCGACGAGTCGGAAGAATTCGCCGAGCGCGCTCGTGGCCTGGTGGTCAAGCTGCAAGCGGGCGACGCCGAATGCCTGAGCCTGTGGACGCGCTTCAAAGACATCTCCCTGTCCCACTGTCAGGAAGTGTACGAGCGCCTGAACGTCAAGCTCACGCCGAAGGACGTCATGGGCGAAAGTGCCTACAACGACGACCTCGCCAATGTGGTCGCTGATTTGAAAAAAGCCGGTCTGCTGGTCGAGAGCAACGGCGCGCAGTGCGTGTTTCTTGAAGAATTCAAAACCGCTGAAGGCACGCCGCTGCCGGTGATCGTGCAAAAGGCCGGTGGTGGTTATCTGTATGCCACCACTGACCTCGCGGCTGTGCGCTATCGCAGCAACGTGTTGAAAGCCGATCGCGCGCTGTATTTCGTTGATCAGCGTCAGGCCCTGCACTTCCAGCAGGTTTTCGAAGTGGCCCGCCGTGCAGGCTTCGTCACCAACGGCATGCAGATGGAGCACATGGGCTTCGGCACCATGAACGGCGCCGATGGCCGTCCGTTCAAGACCCGCGATGGCGGCACGGTCAAGCTGGTCGACCTGCTCGACGAAGCCGAAGAGCGCGCCTACACGCTGGTCAAAGAGAAAAACCCGG
Organism: Pseudomonas sp. 15A4; assembly: GCF_016925575.1. Classification (NCBI taxonomy): domain Bacteria; kingdom Pseudomonadati; phylum Pseudomonadota; class Gammaproteobacteria; order Pseudomonadales; family Pseudomonadaceae; genus Pseudomonas; species Pseudomonas sp. 15A4. Next base: position 542,660 of record NZ_CP068986.1, read on the forward strand.
ACGTCGCCGAAGACGAGTTGCGCTCGATCGCCAAGGCCGTCGGCATCAGCGCGGTGAAATATGCGGACCTGTCCAAGCATCGCGCCAGTGACTACAGCTTCAACTTCGACCAGATGCTCAGCTTCGAAGGCAACACCGCGCCTTATCTGCTGTACGCCTACACCCGTGTGGCCGGTGTATTCCGCAAGCTCGAAGAAAAGGGCGAAACCTTCGACGCGAGCGCGGGCCGGATCATCCTCGACGCACCGCAGGAGCAAGACCTGGCCGCGCGTCTGGCGCAGTTCGGCGAGACCGTCAACACCGTCGCTGAAAAGGGCACGCCCCATGTGCTCTGCGCCTATCTGTATGACCTCGCCGGTCTGTTTTCCAGTTTCTACGAGAACTGCCCGATCCTGGCCGCGGAAAACCCTGAACAACAGCAAAGCCGTCTGCGCCTCGCCGCCCTGACGGGTCGCACCCTCAAGCAAGGCCTGCAGTTGCTGGGTCTGGACACTCTGGAGCGTATGTAAGTTGGCCGTTAAAAAGAAACCTGCTCCCAAGCGCGGCGCCAGCCGGTATCAGGCTCCCGCAAAGACGCCGATTCCGGGCTGGGTGTGGATGGCGATCGGCCTGACCGTCGGCGCTTTTGTTGTGTTCCTGATGAAGCTCGAACCCGGCAGTGGCGACGACATCAAGCGCGTCAAGGCGGAAGCCAAGGCTGCGAAGATCGCCGAAGCAAACAAGACGCCGCCCAGCCCGACCGCGCCGGTGAAGCCGAAGTACGACTTCTACACGCTGTTGCCTGAGTCGGAAGTTATCGTGCCGAACGAAGCAGTGCCGGAGAAGACGCCTCCGGTCGTTGCGCCAAGCACGCCGGTTACGCCTGAAGTCGCCGCGAAGATCGACACCGCTCGCGCCCAGGCGGCACTCAGTGGTTTGACCCCGCCACCAGCACCTCCGGTGACCAAACCGGCGGCGGTGACGACGTTCTTCCTGCAAGCGGGTTCGTTCCGCAAACAGGCCGACGCCGAGAAAGTGCGCGCGCAGATCATTCTGTTGGGGCAAACGTCGACCGTGGAATCGGGCACGGTGAAGGATGAAACCTGGTACCGCGTGCTGGTCGGCCCGTTCAGCAACCGCGAACAGCTGACCATCGCGCAGAAGCAGTTGGCAGGTGGCGGTTTCAGCAACCTGCTGCTGCAACAGCGTCAGGCTCGCTAGGGCACTGCCACCCACCGCAGGACCAACGATCGGTCGCGCTACAGGCGGGGGCGATCAGCTGTAGGAGTGAGCTTGCTCGCGATGACGTTGGCACATCCAACATAATGGTGCCTGATTCACCGCCATCGCGAGCAAGCTCACTCCTACACAAACTGGAAGCAACCTTACCCACCGCCTTTCATCCCTCAACCCACTCAACGGTTGAAATACCCGCCCCCACCCCCATATGAGTTTCCATCAGGGCATTTTCGCCCCGCAGCGTGGAGACTCTCCCTTGACCACCATCGTTTCAGTGCGCCGCCAAGGCAAAGTCGTCATGGCCGGTGACGGCCAGGTTTCTCTGGGCAATACCGTCATGAAAGGCAACGCCAAGAAAGTCCGGCGCCTTTACCACGGCCAAGTCATCGCCGGATTCGCCGGTGCCACCGCTGACGCCTTCACCCTGTTCGAACGCTTCGAAGCCCAGCTGGAAAAACACCAGGGTCACCTCATTCGTGCCGCCGTAGAGCTGGCGAAGGAATGGCGTACCGACCGCTCTCTGAGCCGGCTTGAAGCCATGCTGGCCGTTGCCAACAAAGACGCTTCGCTGATCATTACCGGTAACGGCGACGTCGTTGAGCCCGAAGATGGCCTGATCGCCATGGGTTCCGGCGGCGCCTTTGCCCAGGCTGCGGCCCGCGCACTGCTGCTGAAGACCGAACTCTCCGCCCGTGAAATCGCCGAAACCGCTTTGCACATTGCTGGCGACATTTGCGTCTTCACCAACCACAACATCACCATTGAGGAGCAGGACCTCGCGGAGTAAGCCTCAGGTAATGGCCGCCATTCATGGCGGCCTGCCGACTTGCACTCTGCCGAGGACCGTTGAAAACCATGTCCATGACTCCCCGTGAAATCGTCCACGAACTCAATCGCCATATCATCGGCCAGGACGATGCCAAACGCGCCGTCGCCATCGCGCTGCGTAACCGCTGGCGCCGGATGCAACTCCCTGAAGAGCTGCGCGTTGAAGTCACCCCCAAGAACATCCTGATGATCGGCCCGACCGGCGTCGGCAAGACCGAAATCGCCCGTCGTCTGGCCAAGCTCGCCAACGCGCCGTTCATCAAGGTCGAAGCGACCAAGTTCACCGAAGTCGGCTACGTGGGTCGCGACGTCGAGTCGATCATCCGTGATCTGGCCGACGCTGCCATGAAGCTGCTGCGCGAACAGGAAATCACCAAGGTTCGCCACCGCGCCGAAGACGCTGCCGAAGACCGCATTCTCGACGCCCTGCTGCCACCGGCACGCGCGGGCTTCAACGAAGACGCGACGTCGGGCAGCGACTCCAACACCCGTCAGCTGTTCCGCAAGCGCCTGCGCGAAGGCCAGCTGGACGATAAGGAAATCGAGATCGAGGTCGCTGAAATGGGCGGCGTCGACATTTCCGCGCCGCCGGGCATGGAAGAGATGACCAACCAGCTGCAGAGCCTGTTTGCCAACATGGGCAAGGGCAAGAAGAAGAGCCGCAAGCTGAAAGTCAAAGACGCGCTGAAGATGGTTCGCGACGAAGAAGCGGGCCGTCTGGTCAACGACGAAGAGCTGAAAGCTAAAGCGCTGGAAGCGGTTGAGCAGCACGGTATCGTGTTCATCGACGAGATCGACAAAGTGGCCAAGCGTGGCAATGTCGGCGGCGCTGATGTGTCCCGCGAAGGCGTTCAGCGCGACCTGCTGCCGCTGATCGAAGGCTGCACCGTCAACACCAAGCTGGGCATGGTCAAAACCGATCACATCCTGTTCATCGCGTCCGGCGCGTTCCACCTGAGCAAGCCGAGCGATCTGGTGCCTGAGCTGCAGGGTCGTCTGCCGATCCGCGTCGAGCTCAAAGCGCTGAGCCCGCAGGATTTCGAACGCATCCTGACCGAGCCCCATGCGTCGCTGACCGAGCAATACCGCGAGCTGCTGAAGACCGAAGGCCTAAACATCGCGTTCCTGCCGGATGGCATCAAGCGTCTGGCCGAGATCGCCTGGCAGGTCAACGAGAAGACCGAGAACATCGGTGCGCGTCGCTTGCACACGCTGCTTGAGCGGTTGCTGGAAGAGGTTTCTTTCAGTGCCGGCGACCTGGCGGGCGCTCAGGACGGCGGGACGATTCAGATCGACGCTGAATACGTGAACAGCCATTTGGGTGAACTGGCGGAAGACGAAGATCTGTCGCGCTATATCCTTTAAAGCAGCTGCAAGCGGTTAGCTTCAAGCTGCAAGCAGATTTCACTGGCTGCACGAATCTGCTTCGCTTGGAGCTTGTAGCTTGTAGCTTGTAGCTTGTAGCTTGTAGCTGAGATTACCTCTATGACCCGCATCCCCACCGCCATCCAGCTACACAAAGCCTCGAAAGTCCTCAGCCTGAAATACGGGCCGGATGAGGAGTACCGCCTGCCGGCGGAATTTCTGCGGGTGCACTCGCCGTCGGCGGAAGTGCAGGGGCATGGCAATCCGATTCTGCAGTTCGGCAAGCTGGGCGTCGGGCTCACCAAGGTCGAACCCGCCGGCCAGTACGCGCTGAAGCTGACCTTCGACGACGGTCATGACAGCGGGTTGTTTACCTGGGAATACCTGGAGCAACTGGCGCAACGCCAGGCCCAGCTATGGGAGGAGTACCTGGCCGAGCTCAAGGCCGCCGGCAAATCCCGCGACCCCTCCGAGCAAGTCATCAAGCTAATGCTCTAGCCGCATCTATAAGCGTCAGGCAGTGAGTACCTTGTCCAGCTGCCGTTCAACTTCCGACTGAATCGAACCGCTCATGGCGGAGAGGAAGAAGTTGAGGTCGATGTTCACCCGCACCCACTCATCCTCGACTGCGACAGTGCCCTTGGCGCCTTTGCCTTCCAGGGCCACGGTGTCACCTGTCCACTCGTGCTCGATGCCGTACTTGTCGGACAGCTTCTGCAGCATGATCTCAGCCTTCTCGCGGGCTTTTTCCTTTCCCAGCGTGTGCTGACGTTCCACGGTAATTCTGGCCACTGACGGGCTCCTGCTTCGGCTTAAATCGTCGGCGCACTATACCAGCGGCCCGGACCGAAGAAACTGTTGGCCGTGAGCCTTGTCAAGACAAAGCCAGCCTCGACGATTAGAATGGCGCCACTTTATTCCGGTGACAGCGATATGAATGATCCGCGCAAAGGCAGCGATGCCGAACCCATCACCCACTTCGGTTACAAAAACGTACCGGAAAGCCAAAAGGCCGAGAAAGTCGCCGAGGTATTTCACTCCGTAGCGGCCAAATATGACCTGATGAACGACGTGTTGTCCGGCGGCATGCATCGCCTCTGGAAGCGCTTCACCATCGAACTGTCCGGCGTTCGCAGCGGCAACCGCGTGCTCGACATCGCAGGCGGCACCGGCGACCTGGCGAAGAAGTTCTCCCATCTTGTAGGTCCGACCGGCGAAGTCGTGCTGGCCGACATCAACGCTTCGATGCTCAAAGTCGGTCGTGACCGCCTGCTGGATCGCGGCGTGGCTGGCAACATCAAGTTTGTTCAGGCCGACGCTGAAAAGCTGCCGTTCCCCGACAACTACTTCGACTGCGTGACCATCGCCTTCGGCCTGCGCAACGTGACCCACAAGGAAGACGCCATCCGCTCCATGCTGCGCGTGCTCAAGCCGGGTGGTCGGTTGCTGGTGCTTGAATTCTCCAAGCCCACCAGCAAAGTCATGTCCAAGATCTACGACGCCTACTCGTTCGCCTTCATGCCGCTGGCCGGCAAGTTGATCACCAACGATTCGGAAAGCTACCGCTATCTGGCAGAGTCGATCCGCATGCACCCCGACCAGGAAACCCTGAAGTCAATGATGGTCCAGGCCGGTTTTGACCGCGTGACCTACCACAACATGACCTCCGGGATCGTCGCGCTGCACCGGGGCATCAAACCCTGATGCTGCTCAACGGCTTGCTCGCCAGTGCCGAGCACGGCATCAACCGCGTGCTGCGCTTGGACAGCACCGCCCTGCCGCGCCTTGACCGGCTCAGCGGCAAGGTCATCGCGATCGAATGCACCAGCCCTGCGTTTCATCTGCACGTGCTGCCCAGTGACGACGGCCTGATGCTGGCGGCGAATTGGGAAGGCGGTGCTGATGTAACGCTGCGCGCCCCGCTGCGAGCCTGATGCGCCTGGCGATGAGCAAAGACAAAAATGCCGTGCTGCACAGCCCGGAAGTCGAGCTGGAGGGCGAAAGCGCCGTGTTGCTTGAGCTGGTGGGCGTGCTGCAGGATCTCGACCTCGACTGGGAGTACGAGCTGCAACGCTGGCTCGGCCCTGTCGCCGCGCCCCTGATCGGCGGGCACTTGCGCAACAGCGCACGCTGGACCCGCGACAGCGCAGCCAGCCTCAGCCACAACCTGGCCGAATACCTGGCCGAAGAATCCCGCACGCTGGTCGGCAAACGCGAGGCCGAAGCCCGCTTCGCCGAACTGGATCAGACCAAACAAGACCTGGAACGCCTCGAAGCCCGCTTCGAGCGTCTGGCCCACTCCCTCAAATCCAGCGATAACGCATGAGCCTGCTTGCCGTCCGCCGCCTGTTTCGCATCCAGCGTGTCGTAATCCGTTACCGCCTCGATGACCTGTTGTTCGCCCTGCCCCTGCCTTGGTGGCTGCTGGCCGTGCGCTTCGTGCTGCCATGGCGCTGGCTGCCGCGGCGCAAAAACGAACTGAGCCGTGGCGCCCGTCTGCGACTGGCGTTGCAGGACTTGGGGCCGATTTTCATCAAGTTCGGGCAGTTGCTGTCCACCCGACGCGATCTGCTGCCTGAAGACGTCGCCGACGAGCTGATGATGCTGCAGGACCGCGTGCCGCCGTTCGACTCCGCCAAAGCCGTCGCGCTGATCGAATCGCAGCTGGGCGCGAAGATCAGCGAAGTCTTCAGCCGCTTCGACGTCGCCCCGCTGGCTTCGGCTTCTGTCGCTCAAGTCCACGCCGCGCGTCTGAAAACAGGCGAAGAAGTCGTAGTCAAAGTGGTGCGGCCGGGCTTGAAGCCGATCATTGGTTCTGATCTTGCGTGGCTGTTCATTCTGGCGAAGATCGCCGAGCGGGTATCCGCTGACGCGCGACTGCTGCACCCGGTGGACGTGGTCGCCGATTACGAAAAAACCATTTACGACGAACTCGACCTATTGCGTGAGGCGGCCAACTCCAGCCAGCTGCGCCGCAACTTCGAAGGCTCGTCCATGCTGTACGTGCCGCAGGTCTATTGGGACTGGTGCCGGCCGAAGGTGTTGGTCATGGAGCGCATTTACGGTGTGCAAGTGACCGATCTGGCGACCCTCGCCGATCAGCGCACCGACATGAAGAAGCTGGCCGAGCGCGGTGTCGAGCTGTTCTTCACTCAAGTCTTCCGCGACAGTTTTTTCCATGCCGACATGCACCCCGGCAATATTTTCGTCAGCACGGTCACGCCGTGGGATCCGCAGTACATCGCCATCGACTGCGGCATTGTCGGCAGCCTGACGCCTGAGGATCAGGACTATCTGGCGCGCAACCTGTTTGCCTTCTTCAAGCGCGACTACCGCCGCGTGGCTCAGCTGCACATCGACTCGGGCTGGGTGCCGGCCGAAACCAAGCTGAATGAATTCGAAGCGGCCATCCGCACGGTGTGCGAGCCGATCTTCGAGAAGCCCCTGAAGGACATTTCCTTCGGGCAGGTGCTGATGCGCCTGTTCCAGACCGCCCGCCGCTTCAACATGGAAGTGCAACCGCAACTGGTGCTGCTGCAAAAACGCTGCTCAACATCGAAGGCCTCGGCCGTCAGCTGTACCCGGAGCTGGATCTCTGGGCGACCGCGCAGCCGTTCCTTGAACGCTGGATGCGCGAGCGCGTCAGCCCGAAAACCCTGCTCGGCAATCTGCAGTCCCAGGTCGAACAGATTCCGCATCTGGCCAACATGACCCGGGATTTGCTCGAGCGTCTGTCGCAGCCCCATCGTCATGATCCGCCCCCGCCCTATCGGCGCGATGGCGATCACTGGGCCCTTCGCCTGCTCGGCGCAGGCCTGCTGGCTGGCGGCGTACTGTTGGCGATCACCCATACCCAGACCGGCGCAGCGCTGAACAGCCTGAGCGCCTGGCCTGCCTTGTTGATGTTGGCGGCAGGCGTCTATCTGGTCGTTCGCCGATAGCCATCGGCGCAAGCCGCTGGCACACTAACCCTCCCTGGAACGGCCGGAGCCGATGATGAAAGACTGGCTGGACGAGATTAAGTGGGACAAGGACGGTCTGGTGCCCGCCATCGCGCAGGACCACAAGACCGGTCGCGTGCTGATGATGGCCTGGATGAACCGCGAAGCCTTGAGCCTGACTGCCAGCGAACAGCGCGCTATCTATTGGTCACGTTCGCGTGGCAAGTTGTGGCGAAAGGGCGAAGAATCGGGCCACGTGCAGAAGCTTCATGAGCTGCGCCTGGACTGTGATGCCGACGTCATTATCCTGATGGTCGAGCAAATCGGCGGCATCGCTTGCCATACCGGCCGCGAGAGCTGCTTCTACCGCGTCTACGACGACGCAGCCTGGAAGACCGTGGATCCGGTGCTCAAAGACCCGGATGCCATTTACCAAGCAGGACACTGAACATGACTGATACCTTGTCACGCCTTGCCGAGGTGCTTGAATCACGCAAAGGCGCGGCTGCCGACTCGTCTTACGTCGCCAGCCTCTACCACAAGGGACTGAACAAGATTCTGGAGAAGGTCGGCGAAGAGTCGGTCGAAACCATAATCGCTGCCAAGGACGCTGCCATCAGCGGTGACTGCAGTGATGTTGTCTACGAAACCGCCGATTTATGGTTCCACAGCATGGTGATGCTTGCCCAACTGGGTCAACACCCGCAAGCCGTGCTGGATGAGCTGGACCGCCGCTTCGGCCTGTCCGGCCACGCCGAGAAAGCGTCGCGCTCGGCGGAATAAACACCTGGGCTGCGGCCCGAAATTTCTTGTGAGGAACGCGTCATGGGCATTTTTGACTGGAAACACTGGATCGTCATTCTTGTGGTTGTCGTGCTGGTCTTCGGCACCAAGAAACTCAAGAACCTGGGGACCGACGTGGGTGAGTCGATCAAGGGCTTTCGCAAAGCCATGAATGATGACGACAAGCACCCTGAAGAGCCAACCGTGACGCCGCCGGTTCAGCCACAGCCGACCGCGCAGCCTGTCCCTCCGACTCAGCCGCTGCACCAGCCGCACACCATCGACGCTCAAGCGCAACGAGTCGAAGACCCCTCCGCAAAGACTAGGTCGTGACGCATGTTTGGTATCAGCTTTTCTGAACTGCTGCTGGTCGGCCTCGTTGCCCTGCTGGTATTGGGCCCCGAGCGTTTGCCAGGCGCAGCACGGACGGCCGGACTCTGGATCGGCCGCCTGAAACGCAGCTTCAATGCGATCAAACAGGAAGTTGAGCGCGAAATCGGCGCTGACGAGATTCGGCGTCAGTTGCACAACGAGCACATTCTTTCGCTGGAAGAAGAGGCTCGAAAAATCATGCAGCCGCAGCAACCGCCTGCTGCGCCTGTCGCCCCGGCGGCCCCGGCGGCAACTGTTGCGCCAGCGCCGGCCGAACCTGTCGCCGAGACGCCGGTTTCACCGGCTCCGGCCTCTACAGCGCCGGTTATAGGTGCCGCATCTCCGGTACAGAGCGCGGACATTGGCCCGGCCGCTCCGGCTGAAAGTGCGTCGGTCACACCGCCGCCTGCTCACGTTGGGCCTGCCGCGCCTGCTGCACCAGAATCTGCACCCGCACCTGCGCCGGTCATCACCCCTGCGACCGGGGTGCAAAGTGCGCCTTCTGCCAACGATTCGTCACTGCCACCACGAGCCCCATGAGCGAAATTCCGGAAAATGACCAGCAAATGCCGCTGGTCTCGCACCTGACAGAACTGCGCTCGCGACTGCTGCGCTGCGTGCTGGCGATCTTCGTGATCTTCGGCGCGCTGTTCTACTTCACCCAGAAGATCTACACCTTCGTCTCTGCCCCGCTGCGCAAGTTTCTGCCTGATGGCGCCACGATGATCGCGACCGATGTGGCCTCGCCGTTCATTACGCCGTTCAAGCTGACGATGATGGTGGCGCTGTTCCTGGCGATGCCGGTGATTCTGTATCAGATCTGGGGCTTCATCGCGCCGGGGCTGTACAAACATGAAAAACGCGTGGCAGTGCCGCTGTTGATCTCCAGCATCATCCTGTTCTATGCCGGGATGGCATTTGCCTACTTTCTGGTCTTCCCGCTGATTTTCCACTTTTTCGCCAGCGTTACCCCGGAAGGCGTGTCGATGATGACGGACATTGCCAGCTACCTGGACTTCGTCATGACGCTGTTCCTGGCGTTTGGTGTGGCGTTCGAGATCCCGGTGGCGGTTGTGCTGCTGGTGTGGATCGGCATCGTCGACGTCAAATACCTGAAGAAGATTCGCCCGTACGTGGTGATCGGCTGCTTCGTGGTGGGCATGATCCTCACCCCGCCGGACATCTTTTCGCAGACCCTGCTGGCTGTGCCGATGTGGCTGCTGTTTGAAATCGGCGTGTTGTGCAGTTCGATGATCACCAAGCGCGGCGATCATGAAGACGACGAAAAAGCCGAAGACGAGCAGAGCCAACCGCCAGCGACCCAGCCGTGAACCTGCTGTTGCTTGAGGACGCCGACTTCATCGCGGCGGACCGGGTGGTGCTGCGTGACCGGCGCCTCAAGCACATGCAGGAAGTGCATCGCAGCGAAGTGGGCGACAGCCTGCGGGTCGGTCGTGTGAGCGGACTGCTGGGCAGTGCGCAACTGCTGCGGCTGGAGCCTCGGGAAGCCGAGCTGTCAGTGAGCTTCGAGCACGCCCCGCCGGCCAAACTCCCCTTAACGTTGATCCTGGCACTGCCCCGCCCGAAGATGCTGCGCCGGGTGTTTCAGACCGTAGCGACGATGGGTGTGCCCCGAGTCATCCTGGTCAACAGTTACCGCGTCGAAAAAAGCTTCTGGCAGACGCCTTTTCTGGAGCCTGCGGCCATCCGCGAACAGTTGATTCTCGGGCTGGAACAGGCCCGGGACAGCGTGCTGCCGGAGATCATTATCGAGAAGCGTTTCAAGCCCTTCGTTGAGGACCGACTGCCCGCCATTGTGGACGGAACGTTGGGGTTGGTCGGTCATCCGGGTGACTTCCCCGCCTGCCCGCGTGCGGTTGAGCAGCCTGTCACCCTGGCGATCGGCCCTGAAGGTGGCTGGATTCCCTACGAAGTTGATTTGCTGCAGGCCTCGGGCCTGACTCCAGTCCAGCTGGGCGCGCGGATCCTGCGCGTCGAAACCGCCGTCACCGCGCTGCTCGCCCGATTGTTCTAGGGCCCGCGCACATCGAACATGGGGACACCCGTTTCCCCGCAGACGCAAAACCTGTGGGGAGCGAGCTTGCTCGCGAAGGGGCCGATACATCCGCTAAATATCCGGCGCTTGAAATGCAGTCTTCGTGAGCAAGCTCACTCCCACAAGTCCTGCGTCTGCTGCTCGACAGCGCCGTGTCAAAACACAGACCTGCGCTCACCGACCATCGTGACACCGCCTTCCTTACGGACGAAGAACCCGTGGGAGCGAGCTTGCTCGCAAAGGGGCCGATACATCCGCTAAATATCCGGCGCTTGAAATGCAGTCTTCGTGAGCAAGCTCACTCCTACAAGTCCTGTGTTTGCTGCTCGACAGCGCGGTGTCAGAACACAGACCCGCGCTTAGAGCACATGGCGACACCGATCTCCCCGCCGACGAAGAACCCCTGGGAGCGAGCTTGCTCGCGAAGGGGCCGATACATCCGCTAAATATCCGGCGCTTGAAATGCAGTCTTCGTGAGCAAGCTCACTCCCACAAGTCCTGTGTTTGCTGCTCGACAGCGCGGTGTCAAAACACAGACCCGCGCTTAGAGCACATGGCGACACCGATCTCCCCGCCGACGAAGACCCCGTGGGAGCGAGCTTGCTCGCGAAGGGGCCGATACATCCGCTGAACATCCGGCGCTTGAAATGCAGTCTTCGTGAGCAAGCTCACTCCCACAAGTCCTGTGTCTGCTGCTCGACAGCGCCGTGTCAGAACACAGACCCGCGCTTAGAGCACATGGCGACACCGATCTCCCCGCCGACGAAGAACCCGTGGGAGCGAGCTTGCTCGCGAAGACGCCGATACATCCGCTAAATATCCGGCGCTTGAAATGCAGTCTTCGTGAGCAAGCTCACTCCCACAAGTCCTGTGTTTGCTGCTCGACAGCGCGGTGTCAAAACACAGACCCGCGCTCAGAGCACATGGCGACACCGATCTCCCCGCCGACTGATAACCCGTGGGAGCGAGCTTGCTCGCGAAGGCTCACTGTCAGTCACCCGACAACGTTGCTGACTGTCCCGGCCTCTTCCTGAGCAAGCTCAGTCCCACATGGGCAGTGTTGGCTGGCTGAATTACGCGGTGTCAGAGCGATGGGGAATTTTCCATCCAACACCCCCACGCCCTCTTCATCACCCCACGCTTCAGTTCGTCACGCAGCGGCCGATGTACAGGCGTCCATAACTACAATTCGCAGGAATCATCATGTCTCGCTGGTTTACCCAACGCCTTGGAAATATGAGCGTCAGCCTCAAACTGGGTATCGGCTTCGGCCTGGTGCTATTGCTGACGCTGCTCATCACGGCGACGGGGTGGTCTAGCGTGAAGGCGTTGATCGAGCGCGGCGACAAGCTGGGGATGATCTCGCAGATCAGTGAGCGGACGATGGACCTGCGCACGGCACGCATGGTGTATGAAACCCAATACACCGCTGAAGCCGCGACGGCTGTCATGACCGCGCTGGACAATCTCGACGCCGACCTGAAAACCGCGCAGAGCATGGTCAAAGGTGTCGGCGATCTCAAACTGATGGACGCTCAGGCTCAGGCCGCGGGCGAATACCGCCGCGCCTTTGGCGACATGACCAAAGCCATCCAGACCCGCGAAGCGAGCCGAACCAATCTGGGAACTACGGCCGATGCAGCCGTAGATGTCGTCAAAAAGATCGAAGAAGCGTTGATCCAACACGACAACATCCTGCAATTCAACAGCGCGGTGGATGTCAGCAAACAGATTCAGCAGGCACGCTTCCAGGTGCGCGGTTACACCTTCAGCGGCAAAGCGGATTTCGAGAAGAACGCCACCGCCGCCATCGACGAAGCCATCGTCGGAGTGAACACGCTGGCCGGGGACGTTTCCTCCCAATACATCCCGCAGTTGCAAAAGGCCAACCTGGCGCTTAAAGGCTACCGCGACGCTGTCGGCCAGTACCGTGACGCACAACTGGTCAGCGTCCAGGCCCTGGCCAAAATGACCGAGCTGGGCCAGCAGCTGCTGGACAACAGCGAACAATTGAACAATTCGCAAAACGCCAAGCGCGATGCAGATACCCGTCAGGCCCAATCGACTCTCGGCATCGCTACGGTAGTGGCGCTGATCCTCGGTGTTCTCGCCGCCTGGATCATTACACGACAGATCACGGTGCCGCTGGGCCAGACGCTTGTGGCGGTCGAGCGCGTGGCGTCCGGTGATCTGACCCACAACGTGAGCGTCGACCGCCGCGATGAGCTGGGTCAGTTGCAGGGGAGCATCCAGCGCATGACCGTGGAGCTTCGCCAGTTGATCAGCGGCATCGGCGAAGGCGTGACCCAGATCGCCAGCGCCGCCGAAGAGCTGTCGGCGGTTACCGAACAGACCAGCGCCGGCGTCAACAGCCAGAAGGTCGAGACCGATCAAGTGGCGACGGCCATGCACGAGATGACCGCTACGGTGCAGGAGGTGGCGCGTAACGCCGAAGAAGCGTCCGAGGCCGCCGTAGCCGCCGACCAGCAGGCCCGCGAAGGCGACAAAGTGGTCAACGAGGCCATCGCGCAGATTGAGCGGCTCGCGACCGAAGTGGGTCACTCCACCGAGGCAATGGCCGAACTCAAGCGCGAGAGCGACAAGATCGGCAGCGTCCTCGACGTGATCAAATCCGTCGCACAGCAAACCAACCTCCTCGCCCTGAACGCGGCTATTGAAGCCGCGCGGGCTGGTGAGGCCGGGCGTGGATTTGCCGTGGTCGCGGACGAAGTGCGCAGCCTGGCGCAACGCACGCAGAAATCCACCGAAGAGATCGAAGAGCTGATTTCAGGCCTGCAGAACGGCACCCGGCAAGTGGCGACGATCATGGACAACAGCCGCGAGCTTACCGTCAGCAGCGTCGAGCTGACCCGCCGCGCCGGCACCTCCCTGGAAAGCATCACCCGCACCGTGTCTGCGATTCAATCCATGAACCAGCAGATCGCCGCTGCGGCCGAGGAGCAAAGCGCTACCGCCGAAGAGATTAACCGCAGTGTGCTCAACGTGCGCGATGTGTCGGAACAGACCTCGGCCGCCAGCGAGGAAACCGCCGCGTCGAGCGTCGAGCTGGCGCGCCTGGGCAGCCATCTCCAAGCGCTGGTGGGTCGCTTCCGGGTCTGATCCAGTGGCCTGATCCGCGTCCGCTTCAGTAACGGACTTGCCGGCAAAACCCCAATCAGGGGCGGAATTTGTGACACGTGTCACCCCTTTCTGCCCCTCGGAAATCTCCTACGACCTGATCAGGTCACGCCTCCGCTTCCCCTGCCGATGCGCGTTTATCGCTCATCCGCAGGAGACGCATCATGCTGCAAGGCATCAATCGGACGCTGGCCAATACCAGCGTCAAACTCAAACTCTCGCTGGGCTTCGGTCTGGTTCTGCTTCTGACCCTGGCCATCACGCTGACCGGATGGCATGGGCTCGACACCATGATCGAGCGCTCGGAGTCATTGACTTCCATCGCTCAGCTCAACGCGATGACCAAGGACCTGCGCGCCGAGCGCATCGTCTTTCGGGTCGAAAACACTGCTGACAGCGCCTCGCGTGTCGTCGACCGCATCAACGAGATTGAAGCGCATCTGGTGGTGCTGCGCGCCGACGCGCCTCCTGCCGACATCCTCAAGTTGCTCAATGGGCAGAGCGACACTGTCAGAGCGCTCGAAGCCACGTTCGCCGATCTGGCGAAGCTGTTGAGCGCACGGGCAGATTCCCGCGCGCAACTTGCCCTTCTGTCTGAAGAGGCGATCAAGTCCATTGGCCTGGTGGAAAGCGAGGTTCTGAAAGCCGTCAGTCAGGAGCAGGACAGCAGCGAACGCCTCGGGGAGTTCACAAATATCCAGCAATTGCGCGGGCAGGTGCAAAATGCCCGTTACGAAGTCCAGGCGTACGTGTTCAGCGGTAAAGAGTCCTACGAAGTCGCGGCCATTACTGCCATCGACGAAGCATTGAAAGAGGTCGAGCAGATTGCCAGCGATCAGGCCGATGGCAATGTCAGTGAATTGCTCAATGCCCGTAAGACGCTGCTTAAGTACCGCGAGCACATGGGGCAGTTCAAGGACCTCCAGGTCAAGGTTGAAGCCGCTCAGGAGTCCATGGAGGCGCTGGGCGAGAGTTTGCTCACTTCGACCGGCGAGATCACTGCGCTGCAAGGCCAGCGGCGTGATGCCGAAGCCAGCCAGTCGCGGCAGACACTCAGCGGCGTGGCCGGGCTGGCAATGCTGCTCGGCCTGCTGGCGGCCTGGTTGATCACCCAGCAGATCATCGCGCCCCTGCGGCTGACCTTGAGTGCCGCTGCGCGCATCGCCAAAGGTGATCTGAGTCAGGACCTGGAAATCGGCCGTCGCGACGAAATGGGCATGCTCCAGCGCAGCATGCAGGAGATGACCCTGAGCCTGCGGCAGCTCATCAGCGGCATCAGCGACGGCGTCACCCAGATTGCCAGTGCCGCAGAACAGCTGTCGGCCGTGACCGAGCAGACCAGCGTGGGCGTTAACAGCCAGAAAGACGAAACCGATTGCGTCGCCAC
This sequence comes from Pseudomonas sp. 15A4, assembly GCF_016925575.1. Taxonomy (NCBI): domain Bacteria; kingdom Pseudomonadati; phylum Pseudomonadota; class Gammaproteobacteria; order Pseudomonadales; family Pseudomonadaceae; genus Pseudomonas; species Pseudomonas sp. 15A4. The sequence continues at coordinate 557,748 of NZ_CP068986.1, forward strand.
GGCGATGAACCAGATGACCTCGACCGTCATGGAAGTGGCCCGCAATGCCGAAGAAGCCAGTGAGGCAGCGCGCCACGCCGATCAGCAGGCGCGGGACGGCGACAAGGTGGTCAACGACGCCATCGCGCAGATCGAGCGCCTTGCGGTGGAGGTCAATAACTCGACCGAAGCCATGGGCAAGCTGAAGCTGGAGAGCGACAAGATCGGCGGGGTGCTCGACGTCATCAAATCGGTGTCGCAGCAGACCAATCTGCTCGCCCTGAACGCCGCGATCGAAGCCGCCCGCGCAGGCGAAGCAGGACGCGGGTTTGCGGTCGTCGCCGACGAGGTTCGCGGCCTGGCCCAGCGCACGCAGGAATCCACCGAAGAAATCGAAGTGCTCATCGCAGCACTGCAGAGCGGCACCCAGCAAGTGGTGATGACGCTCGACGCCAGCCGAACCCTGACGGACAGCAGCGTCGATTTGAGTCGCCAGGCTGGCAATGCGCTGGGACACATCACACGCACGGTGTCGACGATTCAGACGATGAACCAGCAGATTGCTGCAGCGGGCGAGGAACAGAGCAGCGTGGCCGAGCAGATCAACCGCAGCGTGCTGAACGTGCGGGATGTGTCCGAGCAAACCGCGGCATCCAGTGAAGAGACCGCCGCCTCAAGCATCGAACTGGCGCGGCTTGGGGTGCAGTTACAGGAGATGGTCGGGAAGTTTCGGGTGAGTTGAGGCGAAACAGGCTGCGACGTTGAGTTGTAGGACTGGCGTTAGCCGGGAATGCGTCTGCATTCACACCGCAGAATTAATAGCGCACGCACTGGCCTCTTCCCGGCTAAAGCCGGTCCCACAGGGGAAGCGCCAACACCGGCCCCCAAACAAAAACGCCGCCGAAGATCACTCTTCGGCGGCGTTTTGTTTAGCGGGTGGATCAGGCGTTGACGAGGGTCGCGTCGTTCACATGGGTCGCTGGCTGCAGTGGCAGCAGCGGCGCATGGGGGTCGGCTTCCACCGAAGCGCGCCAGGCATTCAGCCAGGCGGAGTTGCCTTCGCTCCAGACCAGCTCGTGCAACCGAGCCAGCGCAACCGGATCGCTCAGCAACTGCAGGCGCTCGTGGTTGTTCAGAAGCTCAGGGCCTCCCTTGATCGCATGACGCACACGCTCGACACGCATCCACTCAATCGGCTCGGCTTCGCGATGGCGAGAGGTCGCCAGCGCGCAGGCCAGGGCGTTCTGCTGTGGATCAACCACGGCGCGAACAAAGCCGTCGTTCAGGGCGTGCCAGCGGTTTTCGTGGGTGTACTGATCAGTGGACACCAGCTCTTGAGGCGGCGTGTGCTCTTCCGGAATCAGGAACAGCTTAGTGTCGCGCGCCTTCAGACCCAGATTCGTGCGGCTGGAAATCACCGAGACCGGGATCGACAGCATTAACGAACCCACGATCGGCACCAGCCACCACAGGAAGCTTGGATTCAGCCAGGCCACCAGCAACGCCCAGCAAAAGCCCAGCAGCGTCTGCGGCCCGTGGCGCTTGACCGCTTCGCTCCACGGCGTCGAGTCATCATCACGCTGCGGCGAGTTCCACGTCGCTGCCCAGCCCAGGAACGCAGCCAGTACAAAGCGGGTGTGGAAGATCATGCGCACTGGCGCCAGCAGCATGGAAAACAGCATTTCCAGCAGCATGGACAGGGTGACCTTGATACGGCCACCAAAACCGGTCGCGCCCTTGGCCCAGATCAGAATCACGCTGAGCAGCTTCGGCAGGAACAACAGCACGACCGTCGTGGAGAACAGCGCAACGGCTTTTTCCGGGTGCCACTGTGGCCACAACGGATACAGCTGACGCGGTTCCATGAAGTAGGTCGGCTCCATCAGCGTGTTCACCGCCAGCAGCGCTGTGGACAACACGAGGAAGAAGAACCACAACGGCGCCGACAGGTACGACATCACGCCGGTCAGGAACACCGCACGGTGCACCGGGTGCATGCCTTTTACCAGGAACAGACGGAAGTTCATCAGGTTACCGTGGCACCAGCGACGGTCACGCTTGAGTTCATCCAGCAGGTTCGGCGGCAGCTCTTCGTAGCTGCCCGGCAGATCGTAGGCAATCCACACGCCCCAGCCGGCACGGCGCATGAGCGCAGCTTCAACGAAGTCGTGGGACAGAATCGCACCGGCAAACGCACCCTTCCCGGGCAGCGGCGCCAAGGCGCAGTGCTCGATGAACGGTTTCATGCGGATGATCGCGTTGTGACCCCAGTAGTGGGATTCACCCAGCTGCCAGAAATGCAGGCCGGCCGTGAACAGCGGGCCGTACACGCGAGTCGCGAACTGCTGCATGCGCGCGTAAAGCGTGTCCATGCCTGACGCACGTGGCGCGGTCTGGATGATGCCGGCGTCCGGCGTCGCTTCCATCAGACGCACGAGGCTGGTCAAACATTCGCCGCTCATGACCGAGTCAGCGTCCAGGACGACCATGTAGCGGTATTCACCGCCCCAGCGACGGCAGAAGTCATCGAGGTTACCGCTCTTGCGCTTAACGCGACGGCGGCGACGACGATAGAAGATCTTGCCGAAACCACCGGTCTCACGGCAGACGTCCAGCCAGGCTTGTTGCTCGGCCACGCAGATGTCGGTTTCGTTGGAGTCACTGAGGATGAAGAAGTCGAAACGATCCAGATCGCCCGTGGCTTTCACCGATTCAAACGTCGCTCGCAAACCCGCGAATACGCGAGGCACGTCTTCGTTGCAGATCGGCATGACCAACGCAGTGCGCGCACCGGCCTCGATTGGCTCATTGCCCGCGCTGGCACCGGAAATACGGTACTTGTCGTGGCCAGTGAGCAATTCGAGGAAGCCCATCAGCGCGGTCCAGAAACCGGCCGATACCCAACAGAAGAGAATCCCGAACAGCAGAAGGATGCTGGTCTGCAGCGCATACGGCATGACCTGAACAGCGGTCTGCCAAAGGGTCTGATGACTGATTTCGTCGAATGAAACCAGCGACCAGCCTTGATACGGCAGGATGCCCTTCATGTAGAAGCCGGCGACGATGGTCTGGCCCAGCATGAGGACCAGCAAGATGTAGCGACGGATCGAACCCACGGTGCGCCAGCGCGCCTTCGGCAGATCACGTGGCAGATCATCCTTGGGCGGCGGCGGATTGGTCTTGCCGGTCAGCCGGCGCCAGCCGCGGTGCAGGATGTTGGTCCGCCACGGTTCCGGCACGACTTTGGTACGACGAATCGGCGGCGTCGCTTTCAGGACAACGCGGCCACTGGCGTCCACACTCAGCATCTCGGCTTCGTGCAGTTCATCAGCGGTCGTCAGGGTCAGGCGACGACCCACCGAGGCCTGGGAGGCCTCGGCGGGATCAGCGACGGTTTGCGCGGAAAGGCGCTCATGCAGCTCAGCGAACGACGTACAGCTGGCAAGTTCTGCCCGCTGCGCGTCGGTCATCGGCAGATGCGCGAGGTACTCGCTGAGAGACTCATTCAAAGGCTCTGGCACCGCGTGTGAATTACTCATCGGCTGGCAACTGGTAGCTCCAGGTTTCGGTCAGGATTTGTTGAATCATGTCCGGCCCCTGTTGGGTGGGTGCAGCCTGGACCGCTGGCTGCGGGGTGTCTTTGGCGCCTTTGTTGGCCTTGGCGGCGTCGCCCAGCGCAGCTTCAGGCTTGTAGGCCTCGTCCGACTTGGCTTCGGCAACCTTGGCGGCGTCAGCAGGCTTGGCAGCGTCCTTACTGTCGGCTTTAGGGCCTTTGGCGTCCTTCATGTCTTTCGCGTCTTTCGCATCACCGGCCTTCAAGGCGTCGGTTTTGACGATTTCGGCTTTCTCGTCCTTCGGTGCGGCAACGACTGGCGCCGCGGCAACAACAGCTTTGGCGTCAGCCTTGGCAGCCGGCTTCTTGTCCGACTTGTCAGCGGTGATTACCGCTGGCTCCTTGCCCGGTTCGGCAGGGGTTTCGCGCAGCAGGTAGGCACGCATTTCAACCGACTTGCCCGGATCCTTGACCTTCAGGCGCAGCGTCAGACGCCAGCCTTTGGTCACCGGGTTGTAACGCAGGTTGTTCTCGACCAGATCGGTGTTGTCATCGGTGATGACCTGACTGCGGATCGAAGGATCTTCGCCCAGCTTGGCCAGATTCGGACCAACGAAGTCGACGAGGTAGGCAACGCTGCCGTCCGGCTGACGAATCAGGTTGGATTGCTTCACGTCACCGGTGGAGCGCAGGGTCTGCTTCACCCAACCCAGATCAGGCGAGTGAATGGCGTCTTCATCCATGGTCCAGTGCAGACGATAGTTGAAGTCGACCGGCTGACCCGGCTCTGGCTGGGTTTCCGGCTTCCAGAACGCAACAATGTTGTCGTTGGTTTCGTCAGCCGTCGGGATCTCCACCAGATCAACAGTGCCCTTGCCCCAATCGCCCTTCGGCTCGATCCAGGCGCTCGGACGCTTGTCGTAGCGGTCATCCAGGTCTTCGTAATGGCTGAAGTTGCGGCCACGCTGCAGCAGACCGAAACCGCGCGGGTTCTCGACCGAGAAGCTGCTGACGGCAAGGTGTTTAGGGTTATTCAGCGGACGCCAGATCCACTCGCCATTGGCTGCCTGGATCGACAGACCGCTGGAGTCGTGCAGCTCGCGACGGTAGTTGAGGACTTTAGACGGCTGATTGGCGCCGAACAGGAACATGCTGGTCAGCGGCGCTACGCCGAGCTTGCCGACCTTGTCACGCAGGTACATGCGCGACTGGACGTCGACCAGTGTGTTGGTGCCCGGACGCAGGGTCAGCTTGTACGCGCCGGTGGCACGAGGGGAGTCGAGGAGCGCGAAGATGACCAGATGATTGTCATCCGGGCTCGGCTTCTCGATCCAGAATTCGGTAAAGCGAGGAAATTCCTCACCTGACGGCATGGCCGTGTCGATCGCCATCCCGCGCGCAGACAGACCATAAACCTGACCTTTACCGATGACGCGGAAGTAGCTCGCGCCCAGCATGGTCATGATTTCATCTTGCTTGTCGTCTTTGTTGATCGGGTAAGTGACGCGGAAACCGGCGTAGCCCAGGTTCTCGGTCGACTTGGGATCGAACTTCACGTCGCCGAAATCGAAACGACTCGGGTCGTACTTGATCTCGTTGACGGAGTTGGCGGTGACTTCGTTGATTTTGACCGGGGTGTCGAAGTGCATGCCCTGGTGGTAGAACGACACCTTGAACGGGGTCTTGTCATTGGCCCATTCGGCTTTGTCTTGCAAGAAGCGGATCTTTTGATAATCCGCGAACTTCATGTCGCGGAATTCGGCCGGAAGATTGCTCTTCGGCGCGGTGAATTTCTGTCCGGCCAGATCTTTGGCCTTTGTCGCCACGTCGTCGAGATCGAACGCCCACAGCTGACTGGCGCCGAACAGACAAAACAAAGCCGACCCTGCCAGCAGCGCGCTGCGCAAGCGTCCGCCCGGGTTCTTTGGTGCATTACATGGACTAACAATCACGAGCAACCCTCGCCGAAAACAGATGAAGAAACCAACGGCCAGCTTTCAAATGCCGGGTTGGCGAGCACTGTTCCGACTCCAAAAAGGGCCAATGATTCCCCAAGCGGTGCCGGAGCAGTCTGCGTTTTACCGATTTGACGGGCCTTGGCCCGTCCTTGTAGCGCGCGATTATCCAGTAGCTCGCGTTACAACGCATCAGGGGACGCAAACTATTTATTGCGTTTGGAGCGCGTAAATCCGGGGCCATCAATCGGACCAGGCTATTCAGGTCTCAAGCAAAAATGTCACGGGGCCATCATTGATCAGGTGCACCTGCATATCCGCACCAAACTGGCCCGTTTCCACGGTTGCGTGAGACGTCTTGGCTTTTGTTACCAGATAGCCAAACAGCTCGGCGCCGAGAGCCGGGGGTGCTGCTTTTGAAAAACTTGGCCGCATCCCGCTTTTAGTATCCGCCGCCAGTGTGAACTGAGAGACCAGCAGTAACCCGCCATTAACGTCGATTAACGAAAGATTCATCTTGCCGTCGGCGTCGCTGAACACCCGATAGTTAAGCAGCTTGTGCAACATCTTGTCGGCGCTGGCCGGCGTGTCTTGAGGCTCGATGCCAATCAGGACCATTAATCCTTGATCGATCGCGCCAATGGTTTCGCCAGCAACGTCAACGCGCGCCTGGGAGACACGCTGAAGCAACGCTTTCATTTATGCCTCTTCCGGTGGCAGATCCAGCAAACGGCGCGCCACTTCTGATGCTGCGCGCACCAATGCGTCGGTGATACCCGGCTCGGACGCCGAGTGACCCGCGTCGCGGATAACCTGCAGCTCACTGTTCGGCCACGCCTGATGCAGTTCCCAGGCATTGTCCAGCGTGCAGATCATGTCGTAGCGGCCGTGGACGATGATGCCCGGCAGATGGGCGATTTTCGGCATATCACGAATCAGCTGGTTTTCTTCAAGGAACGCGCCGTTGGTGAAGTAGTGGCATTCGATGCGCGCAATGGACAGGGCGCGATGGGGCTCGGTGAAACGGTCGACCACCTGCGGATTCGGACGCAGTGTGGCGGTGCGCCCTTCCCATGTCGACCATGCCTTGGCGGCGTGCATCTGGGCGATCTGGTCGCTGCCGGTGAGGCGCTTGTGGAACGCGCCGAGCACGTCGTGGCGCTCGTCCGGCGGAATCGGCGCCATGTAGTCCTGCCAGTAATCCGGGAACAGGCGGCTGGCGCCTTCCTGATAAAACCACTTGATGTCCTGGGGCCGGCTGAGAAAGATGCCGCGCAAAATCAGTGCATGAACTCGATCAGGGTGCTTCTGCGCGTAGGCCAGGGAAAGTGTCGAACCCCACGAGCCACCGAACACGACCCATTTGTCGATGCCCAGGTGGGTGCGGATGCGTTCCAGGTCATCGACCAGGTGCCAGGTGGTGTTGTTTTCCAGGCTGGCGTGGGGGATGGAGCGGCCGCAACCGCGCTGATCGAAGGTGATGATGCGATAGAGATTAGGATCGAAATAGCGGCGGCTCTGTGCATCGCATCCCGAACCCGGCCCGCCGTGAATGAAGATGACGGGCAGGCCGTCTGGCGAGCCGCTTTCATCGACATACAGCACATGCGGCTCTTCAACCGCCAGATCGTGCCGGGCGTAAGGTTTGATCTGCGGGTACAAAGTCTGCATAAGTGCTCCAAAAGTCCGGTTCAGGGGCTGCGGTCTATCTGCCGTGGGGCATCATAAACCCGAATCGGCGAATGAACATGCTTGCCTGATTCGAGCCAACTTTTCTCGCCTGTTCGAGCCCATGGGCCCAACTCTGCCCCGCAACAGCCGGCGCATGAGCAAGAGTGGAACGATCAATGCAAGCCGTCTTGACATCATGGGAAAGCGCCAGAGATTCGTCGCGATGTGCAATGACGGCGAACCGAGGTAGCTTGTTCGAGTCGAACCGAGGGTCGTGCATTCGCGTATTTTTCATCCGACCGGGAGGAAATAACCAATGACACGCCCTACAGTCTACGCACCCATTTAATCGTCAAAACAACTTGAGGTCGTACCCGATGTCTCCGGAACCCAACGTTCGTGACGCTGAAGTGGCAGCCTTCCGAGAAGCTGTGCTGAACAAACTCGAGTTTGCCGTCGGTAAAGACCCCGACCATGCCTTCGACCATGACTGGTTCATGGCAATTGCCTTGGCGACTCGCGACAAAATGGCGGAGCGCTGGATGAACCACACGCGCTACGTCTACCGGCAGGAAAAAAGCGCGTCTATTACCTCTCCCTCGAGTTCCTGATCGGCCGTCTGATGTTCGACAGCCTGAGCAACCTGGGCATTCTCGAAACCGCGCGCGAAGCGTTGAAGGGCCTGAACGTCGACCTGGAGCAGATTCGCTCGCTGGAGCCTGATGCTGCACTGGGCAACGGCGGCCTCGGTCGTCTGGCTGCGTGCTTCATGGAAAGCATGTCGACCCTTGGCATTGCCGGTCACGGCTATGGCATTCGTTACGAACACGGTCTCTTCCGTCAGGCCATCGTCGATGGCTGGCAGCAGGAGCAGACCGAAAACTGGCTGGACTTCGGTAACCCGTGGGAATTCGAACGCCCGGAAGTGATTTACCAGATCGGTTTCGGCGGCAGCGTGCAGCCCCAGCTTGATGCAGCCGGCGCACCTGTACTGGATGCCTCGGGCGAAACCCGTCAAGTCTGGACCGCAGGTGAAACCGTCCGCGCGATCGCGTACGACACCCCGGTTGTGGGCTGGCGCGGCAAAGCGGTCAACACGCTTCGCCTGTGGCGTGCGCGCGCCGTGGAAGACCTGCACCTGGAACGCTTCAACGCCGGCGACCACGTCGGTGCGGTGGCGGAAGTGGTGCGGGCAGAAAGTATTTCCCGCGTGCTGTATCCAAACGACAGCACCGAAGCCGGCCAGGAACTCCGCCTGCGCCAGGAATTCTTCTTCGTTTCGGCGTCACTGCAGGATTTGCTGCGCCGCCACAAGAACATGGGCTACAGCATCAGCAGCCTGCCGGAACACGTGGCCATCCAGATGAACGACACGCACCCGTCGATCGCTGTGGCAGAGCTGATGCGCGTTCTGATCGACTTGCATGACGTGGAATGGGACGAGGCCTGGCGCATCACCGTCGGCACCTTGGCGTACACCAACCACACGCTGCTGCCTGAAGCGCTCGAAACCTGGTCCGTCGGCCTGATGGAGCGCATGTTGCCGCGCCACATGCAGATCATTTACATGATCAACGCCCAGCACATCGACAAGGTTCGCCAGGACTTCAAAGACGACCCTGGCCTGTTCGACCTGCTGCGCGCCGTGTCGCTGATCGAAGAAGACAACGGCCGTCGCGTGCGCATGGGTAACCTGGCTTTCCTGGGTTCGCACAGCGTGAACGGTGTGTCGGCCCTGCACACTCAGCTGATGCGCAAGACCGTTTTCGCCCATCTGCACAAGCTGCACCCGGACCGCATCAACAACAAAACCAACGGCATCACCTTCCGCCGCTGGCTGTTCCAGTCCAATCCGCAGCTGACGTCCATGCTGGTCAACGAGCTGGGCGAGCAAGTGCTCGACAACCACGAGACCGCACTGCTGAAACTGGAACCGCTGGCCGACGACGCACGTTTCCAGCAGGAATTCGCTGCTCAGCGCCTGCAAAGCAAGCAAGCCCTGGCCTCGATCATTCAGGAACGCATGGGCATCTCGGTTAACCCCGAGGCGATGTTTGACGTGCAGGTCAAACGCATCCACGAATACAAGCGTCAGCTGCTGAACCTGTTCCACACCGTGGCGCTGTATCAGGCCATGCGTGCCGACCCGAGCACCGATTGGGTGCCGCGTGTGAAGATCTTCGGCGGCAAGGCGGCAGCCAGTTATCACTCGGCCAAGCTGATCATCAAGCTGACCAACGACATCGCACGCACGGTCAACAACGACCCGACGCTGCGCGGCCGTTTGAAAGTGGTGTTCATGCCGAACTACAACGTCAGCCTGGCGGAAAGCATCATTCCGGCGGCGGATCTGTCGGAGCAGATTTCCACGGCGGGTCTGGAAGCGTCCGGCACCAGCAACATGAAGTTCGGCCTCAACGGCGCACTGACCATCGGCACACTCGACGGCGCCAACGTGGAGATGAGCGAGCAGGTCGGCCTGGAGCACATGTTCATCTTCGGCATGACCGCGCAGGAAGTCGAAGCGCGCAAGCATGCCGGTGAGTTCAACGCGCATCAGGACATCGCCGCATCCGGGCGTTTGAATGACGTGCTGCAAGCGATTCGGGGCGGGGTGTTCTCGCCGGATGATCCGTATCGCTATGCCGGGTTGATCGATCAGTTGATCAACTACGACCGCTTCTTCGTCTGCGCTGACTTCGAGTCGTACTGGCACGCCCAGGCGAAGGTCGAAGCGCGCTGGCACGATTCGAAAGAGTGGTGGCGCTCTGCGGTGCTCAACACCGCACGCATGGGCTGGTTCTCCTCGGACCGGACCATCCGCGAGTACGCGACCGAAATCTGGAACGCTCTGGATTAAAGGCGTGTGAGGTGATCGTTTCTCCCCGAAACGATCACCTCGGCCACACCGCTCGGCTTCAAAGCAGATGCACATCCTGTAGGAGCAAACTTGCTCGCGAATAAGGCAGTTCAGCCGCTGACGATTTAGCGGATGTACCGGCCTCTTCGTGAGCAAGCTCACTCCCACCATTCCAGCAGCGCGCCAGAGATTTCCGAGTCAACCCAAACTCTGTGGGAGCGAGCTTGCTCGCGAAGACTTATTTTCACTCACCAAGAAACGCCGCCCCCCTTCACCGCCCTCTTAAACCCAGCTCTCCTCCCCGACACAAAATGTTTCCCCTTTCCTGACGCCCGATATACTTTTCGCCATCGCCGTTAATCGGCCGAAAAGGGACGTCGTCGCGTGCAATGGATTCTTCTGCTGGCCGGTCTGGTAATCGGGGCGCTTCTTGATGAGTCGCTGTTGGGCGGCGCTGTCGGTGCGGTTGTCGGCCTGGCCGCGGGCTTGAGCCTCCGGCTGACTGCGTTGTCACGCGAAACGGCCGCGCAGAAAGCCGAACTTGCCAAGACCCGGCTGGATCTCAACGTCGTCCAGCAACGCCTCAGCCAGTTGGACTCCGCCGCCGCACAATTGCCGGATGCGCCCGTGTCGGCGCCGTTGAATGTTCAGCCCATCGCAGACGACGGCCCGGAACTGCTGTGGGACCTTCCGGACCTCGAGCCCGCGGCCTCGGATGTCAGCGATTCGGAATGGCGTCGGCCTCAGCAGCCGCCAGCCCCTGCAGCCCCGAGTTATGAGCCCGCTTCTGCGCCCGCTTCCGCCCAGCCCAATCTGTTCGACAGCGCCCTTCTGCGTGCTAAAAACTGGCTGCTGGGTGGCAACACCGTGCTGCGGGTCGGCGTGGTGTTGCTGTTTCTCGGTCTGGCGTTTCTGCTGCGCTACGCCACTGAGGGCATGGTCGTTCCGATCGAGGCCCGCTATGCCGGCGTCGCTTTGGCAGCGTTGGCGCTGCTGGGTCTGGGTTGGTGGCTACGGCAACGCAATGAATCCTTCGCGCTGATGCTGCAGGGGACCGGCGTCGCGGTGCTGTACCTAACCGTGTTCGCCGCTATGAAAGTCCACACCCTGCTGGCGCCGGGGATGGCGTTCAGCCTGCTGGTCGCGGTCACCGTGTTTTCGGCGATCCTTGCCGTCACGCAAAATTCCCTGGCCCTCGCCTGCGTCGCGGCGCTGGGTGGATTTGCCGCACCACTGCTGACGTCCTCCGGCGAGGGCAGCCACGTCGCGCTGTTCAGTTATTTCGCCCTGCTCAACGCGGGCATCTTCGCCATCGCGTGGTTCAAGGCCTGGCGCCCGCTTAACCTGATCGGCTTCATCGGCACGTTCGGGATCGGTTTCGCCTGGGGCATGGACGCTTACACGCCCGAGCTGTTCTGGAGTACCGAGCCGTTCCTGATTCTGTTCTTCCTGATGTACCTGGCCATCGGCCTGTTGTTCGCCCGACGCAAGCTGCAAGAACACGCCGCCGGGCCCGACGACGACAGCCGGGAAGCCACCCTGCGCTGGTCCGCGCGCCAGACCCACTACGTCGATGGCAGCCTGTTGTTCGGCACGCCTATCGTCGGTTTCGGCCTGCAATACGCCCTTGTTCGACACATTGAATTCGGCGCTGCGTTGAGCGCACTGGCGCTTGGCTTGCTGTACATGGGCATCGCTCGACTTCTGACCGGGCGCGCACCGGGTCGGGCATTGCTGCTGGTCGAAACGTGCCTGTCACTGGGCGTTGTGTTCGGCACCCTGGCGATTCCCCTTGGCCTGAGCGCGCAATGGACGACGGTGGCCTGGGCCGTCGAAGGCGCGGCCGTGTTCTGGCTCGGCATGCGACAGAACCGCTTGCTGGCGCGGGGTTTTGGCTTGCTGCTGCAACTGGGCGCCGGGATCGCGTTCCTGGGAGTGGTCGGTCGCTGGTATGTGCCGACGTTCAATCAGGGGGATTTCTGGACCCCCTTGATCATCGCACTCGCTGGTCTGGTCAGCGCGTTCTCCGCGGAGCGCATCGGGACTTTACGTCTGTCGCTAAGCAAGCGTGTATTGCAACCTGCGTTGCTGATGTGGGGAACGCTTTGGTGGTCCGTAGCGCTGTTCATCATGACTGACTACGTAGCAGGCCCGAACGTGTTCTCGACGTTGCTGGTGCTGGGCGCCGTTAGCGCTGGGCTATGGACCATGGCAGCCCTGCGCCTGAACTGGACCGGAGTTGCTCAACTGTCCACGCTGCTGACGCCGATGAGCGCGGTGTTGCTAGCGCTGATGAGTTTCAGTTCCTACTACAACCCTGCTGCCGATTGGGGCTGGCTGGGCTGGATCGCAGTGTTTGCGGTTCACCTGTGGTCTTTGAAGCGGCTCGACAACATGCTGCTTCCGCGCTTGCGCAGTGCGGCCCACGTCATCGGCTGCTGGCTGATCATCGGCGTGCTTTCGTTGCTGCTTCGTTATGGATTGCTGGTGCTGTCGGAGTCTTATAACGCCTGGCGCTGGCTGGGCTGGGCGTTGTTGCCGAGCCTGTACTTGCTGGCGATGACGGCATCCCGCACGTGGCCCTGGCCTGTTCGGGCGTACCCGCGCGAGTACCGTGTCTGGGCTGCCGCGCCGCTGGCGGGGTTGATGCTCGGCTGGTTCTGGCTGGCGAACGGGTTCAGCGAAGGCGCTGCCGATCCCCTGCCCTATCTTCCGCTGCTGAACCCGCTGGAACTGGGCTTGCTGATCACGCTGACCGGCATCGTCAGCTGGACCCGCCAGCACCTCCCGCAATTGGGCGTCAGCGTGAGGCGTGCTCAAAAAACGGCGCTGGTCATTGCCGGCGCATCGTTGTTTGCACTGATCACCGCCATGGTCCTGCGCACGGCCCATCACTGGGCCGGCGTGGCCTGGTACCCCGACGCGCTGTTCGAATCGATGCGTGTGCAGGCCGGGCTTTCCATCGTCTGGACGCTGATGGCCCTGGCACTGATGATCGGCGGCCACCTGCGCGCCCGCCGGGACCTGTGGATTGCCGGCGCCGCGTTGATCGGGGTCGTCGTGGCCAAACTATTCTTCGTCGAGCTGAGCAATCGTGGCGGTCTGGAGCGAATCATTTCCTTTATCGGCGTTGGCGTTCTGTTGCTGGTGGTGGGATATTTCGCCCCCTGCCGCCCCGGCATCCGGCCCGAGACCAGGGTTCGACCGATACGGATGTTGCGGACCGGGCATCGAAATGAAGCGCGTAAGGAGTGTTCAGTTGAGTCGTCAGTTCATCGTCAAGGCCGCCCTGCTCGCCCCGTTGCTGGGCTCGCTACTGTGCGCGGCAACGCTCAGTCAGGCCGAGGATCTGCCGGATGATTTCACCACCCATGCGCCGCTGACCGTCACCGGTGAAGGGCCTTGGTATCGGCTGGAATTGCCCCTCGGCGTGCAGTTGAACGCGCGCCAAAGCACTCTCAACGACGTGCGTGTTTTCAATGCAGACGGCCAGGCCCAACCCTACGCAATCACCCAAAGCCCGCCCCAGCGTGCGGCCGACGCCAGCCCCGTCTCGGTGAAGTGGTTCCCGCTGTACAACAGCGATGGCGCCAAAGACGCCGAGCCGAAAATCCGCGTCGAACGCACGCCCAACGGCACGCTGGTGGAGGTTCAGCCCCAGGGCGAGATTGAGGCGGGCGAAGAGATTCTGCGCGGCTGGCTGCTCGACACCAGCGCGATCGACGCGCCGCTGGATCAACTGATTCTGGACTGGAGCAGCGAGCGCGACGGTTTTCAGCGGTTCGGCATCGAGGCCAGCGACGACCTCCAGCATTGGCAGCGCTGGGGCGAGGGTCAGGTGGCGAGGCTGTCATTTGCTGAAGAGCTGGTTGAGCAGCGCGTCGTCAATCTGCCGGGACGCAGCGCTCGCTATCTGCGTCTGCTGTGGAAATCGCCGCTGTCCGCGCCGACGCTGAACGCCGTGCAACTAATCAGCACTCAACCCGGCGTGCTGCCGTTGAGCTGGTCACCGGCCATCAATGGTCGCGTCGAAAAACCTGGCGTGTATGTGTGGCAACTGCCGGTGGCTCTGCCGCTGGAACGCATGCGGATCAACATTGCGCAGCCCAACAGCCTCGCGCCCGCCACGCTGTATGGGCGTCGTGACAGCAACGCGCCATGGCAGATGATCGACAACGGCCTGCTTTATCGGCTCAGCCAGAATGGTCAGGACGTTGTGCAGGACGAAATGGAGCTGCCCGGCAATGTCGTCCAGCAGCTGAAACTTGAGGTGGATGACCGTGGCGGCGGCCTGGGTAAGGACGCGCCAGCGCTGAGTTTTGCCGTGCGCGCCACACAACTGGTGTTTCTCGGACGGGGCGCGCCGCCTTACAGCCTGGCGGTTGGCAATGCCACCGTAAAAAGCGCGGCGCTGCCGCTGGCGACGCTGATTCCCGGCGTCAGCCCCGAGAAGCTGGCAGCACTGGGCATCGCGTCCATGGCCTCCACACCGGTCGCGCCGGTTGCTGCGGCTGCACCCGTGGAGGCCAGTGGTCCCGACCTGAAACGCATCGGTTTGTGGGCGGTGCTGATAATCGGGGTGGTTTTTCTGGCCTGGATGGCGCTTGGCACACTGCGCGGGTCTCGTAGCAAGTAACGCGCAAAATAACGCGCCAACCTACGCGCCAAATTATAAGTGTCGGGGTGATGACGCTGAATCGATCCGGGATCGAAAAAATTGCAGACGATGGCCGCCGATTCGTCACCCCGTTCGCGCTACGCTTAACGTACAACCGATGCGACCGGGTGCGACGATCCCTTGTGGGACCGGCTTCAGCCGGGAAGGCGTCGGTCGTCACGCTGCAAGATTTGTGGTGTCCACACTGGCCTCTTCCCGGCTAAAGCCGGTCCCACTAGGATGTAGCCCGTGAACTGAATCACTACCTAACCGGTCTGACAGGCAGTATTAAATCTCCGCTCACGCTAGACTGTGCGCGTTTTTATCCCCCATTTCGGAGCTCTCCATGTCCCGCGTTACCTTGAGTCGTTATCTGATCGAGCAGACCCGCACCAACAACACCCCTGCCGATCTGCGCTTTCTGATTGAAGTGGTGGCGCGTGCGTGCAAGGAGATCAGCCACGCGGTATCCAAAGGCGCCCTGGGCGGCGTACTCGGCAGCATGGGCACCGAAAACGTGCAGGGTGAAGTGCAGAAGAAACTGGACGTGATGTCCAACGAGATTCTGCTCGAAGCCAACGAATGGGGCGGTCACCTGGCCGGCATGGCGTCCGAAGAAATGGACAATGCCTACCAGATCCCTGGCAAATACCCGAAAGGCGCTTACCTGCTTGTGTTCGACCCACTGGACGGTTCGTCCAACATCGACATCAACGCGCCGGTCGGCACGATCTTCTCGGTGCTGCGCTGCCCGAACGAGTACCTGAGCCAGAACGAAGCACTGAACGAGAAGGCTTTTTGCAGCCAGGCACCCAGCAAGTCGCCGCCGGTTACGCCATCTACGGCCCGCAGACCATGCTGGTGCTGACCCTGGGTGACGGCGTCAAAGGCTTCACCCTGGACCGCGAAATGGGCAGCTTCGTCCTCAGCCACGAAGACATCCAGATCCCGGAGTCCACTCAGGAATTCGCCGTCAACATGTCCAATCAGCGTCACTGGGAAGCCCCGGTCAAGCGCTATGTCGAAGAGTTGCTGGCTGGCGAAGACGGCCCGCTGAAGAAGAACTACAACATGCGCTGGGTCGCGGCGATGGTTGCTGATGTACACCGTATCCTGACCCGTGGCGGCCTGTTCATGTACCCGCGTGACTCCCGCGAGCCTTCCAAGCCGGGCAAGCTGCGCCTGATGTACGAAGCCAACCCTATGTCGTTCCTGGTTGAGCAAGCTGGCGGCGCGTCGACCGACGGCCATCAGCGCATCCTCGACATCCAGCCCGAAGGCCTGCACCAGCGCGTGGCTGTGTTCCTGGGCTCGAAAGAAGAAGTCGAACGCGCAACGGCGTATCACAAGGAATAAGGTTCTGAATGGCCGCTTTAAGCGGCCATTATCTTTTCAATGTCAGCGCTGATTGACGCATTGAGCAGCAGCGCGTGTCTGTAGGAGCCGGCTTGCTGGCGAATGCAATGGGCCAATCGCCGCCTGGTTGCCTGTCCCGACGAGTTCGCCAGCAAGCCGGCCCCTACAGAAATGTATCGATGCTGAATTCGCCGTTATCATCATCTGCTGATTTTAGGCGCTGCGACGCTGCCCCCATCGGATTCAGGAGCTTCATCTCATGTCTTTGCGCACTCTCGCGGTGTTGTCGTTCTGCGTATTGCTGGCGGCCTGCAGCAAGGTCACCCAGGAAAACTACTCGAAAATCTCCGCTGGCATGTCGAAGGCGCAGGTCGAGCAGTTGCTTGGCAGCCCGACCGAATGCTCCGGCGCGTTGGGCATGTCCAGCTGCACGTGGGGCGATGCGAAGACGTTCATCAGCGTCCAGTACGCCGCCGACAAGGTTGTGCTGTTTTCCGGGCAGGGCCTTAAATGAGCATTCGTCAGGCATTGAAGATCGGCGCTGTGGCGCTGGCAGCAGTGTGGATCAGCGCCTGTGCGACGAAGCCTGAAACTGAATCCATGGCGCCGAAGACGGTCGATCATGTCGACCTCAAGCGCTACCAGGGCACGTGGTACGAGGTGGCGCGGCTGCCGATGTTCTTCCAGCGCAACTGCGCGCAGTCCGAAGCGCACTACACGCTGAAGGATGACGGGAATATTGCCGTCACCAACCGCTGCCGCACCATTGAGGGCAAGTGGGAGGAAGCAACCGGGACGGCTTCGCCGCAAATCAAAGGCAAGACCGACAAGTTGTGGGTCGTGTTCGATAACTGGTTCTCGAACCTCTTCCCCGGTGTGGCGAAGGGCGACTACTGGGTGCTGTACGTGAGCCCCGACTACAAAGTAGCGCTGGTGGGCAGCCCGAACCGCAAGTTCCTGTGGCTGCTGTCGCGCACCCCTCAAGTGCCGGACTCAGTGCGTAACGACCTGCTGATGAAAGCGCAGCAACAGGGTTACGACACCACCAAGCTGATCTGGCGGGTGGCGGATTCGAAGGTGGGCAAGGCGGATTGACCCTTCGCGAGCAAGGTGATGCTTCACCTTGCTCGCGAAACTACTATCCATTCACTGCAGCGCATCAGCCCAGCAATTCTCGCAGCACCTGAGCGAACGCGCGGCTGGTCTGCGCTTCGTCGTCGTGGTGGCCGTCGCGGATCACCCAGCGGCCATTGACCATCACATCCTTGATCTGGCGATCACTCCCGGCGAACAGCCAGCGATTGAGAATGGCATCATCGGATGCCGTCGCCAGATACGGGTCGTTGCCATCGAGCACCAGCCAGTCCGCCCGTTTGCCTACTTCCAGCACACCCACCGGTTGCCCCATCGCTTGGGTACCGCCCACCAGGGCTGCGTCGTACAGCGTGCGTCCGACCATCGGTTGATCAGGCCGGTACAGACGATTACGGCGCTGGTCGCGCAGACGCTGGCCGTATTCCAGCCAGCGCAATTCTTCGACCACGCTCAGCGACACATGGCTGTCGGAACCAATGCCCCAGCGCCCGCCCTGAGCGATGTAATCCACCGCCGGGAAAATCCCGTCGCCCAGGTTCGCTTCGGTAGTTAGGCACAGTCCTGCGATCGCACGACTTTTCGCCATCAACGCCACTTCGTCCGGCTCGGCATGGGTCGCATGCACCAGGCACCAGCGCCCATCGACCTCGACGTTTTCATACAGCCACTGCAACGGCCTGCGACCGCTCCAGCTCAGGCAGTCATCGACCTCCTTCTGCTGCTCGGCGATATGAATGTGGATCGGGCATTGGGGGTCGCTGGCGGCTGTCACGTCGCTGATCTGCTGTGGGGTCACGGCGCGCAACGAGTGAAAGCAAAGCCCCAGGGCCTGAGCCGGCTGCTTACCGATGATCGGCTTCAGACGGGACTGCAAATCCAGGTAACTGTCGGTGCTGTTGATGAACCGGCGCTGCCCTTCGTTCGGGGTCAGACCGCCAAAGCCGGAGTGGCTGTAAAGCACCGGCAGCAGGGTCATGCCGATGCCAACCGAACTTGCCGCCTGACTGACCTGCAGCGCGAGTTCGGCAGGGTCAGTGTAAGGTTTGCCGGTGGTGTCCTGATGGACGTAGTGAAATTCGGCGACCGAGGTGAAGCCGCCCTTGAGCATTTCGATGTACAGCTGCCGCGCGATGACGCCAAGCTGTTGCGGACTGATCTGCCCGACGAGGCGATACATCAGGTCGCGCCAGGTCCAGAAACTGTCATTGGGATTGCCGGCCACTTCCGCCAGGCCGGCCATGGCGCGCTGAAAAGCGTGGGAGTGCAGATTGGGCATGCCCGGCACGACCGGCCCGTTGAGCACCTCGGCGTCAACGCGTTCGGCATTGGACTGAACCTGGCTCAGCAAGCCGTCGGCGCTGACCTCGAAACGTACGTTAGTGGCCCAGCCGGTGGGCAATAGCGCGCGTTCGGCAAAGAAAACGGACATGACTCGGCACCCCATGCTTGAAATTGTCTATACATATACAGACGTTTATACGGCCGGTAAACTGCGCCGCGCTTGTCGGCCCACGTGTTAATGGTTAGCGTGAACGCTGTAACCTCTCTCGCCTGAATAACGCCATAACAAGGATTTCTCTGTGCCGACTCCACCTGCCCATTTGCCGCTGGCTTCCCAGATGGGTGACAGTCCGGCGCCGCTCTACGCCAGGGTGAAGCACATGATCACCCAGCAGATTCAGAACGGCACCTGGCCGCCGCATCACCGCGTGCCGTCCGAGAGCGAACTGGTGACGCAGCTGGGCTTCAGCCGCATGACCATTAACCGCGCCCTGCGCGAGATGACCGCCGAAGGGCTGTTGGTGCGCATGCAGGGCGTCGGCACTTTCGTCGCCGAGCCCAAGACTCAATCCGCGCTGTTCGAAGTGCATAACATCGCCGATGAGATCGCCGCCCGCGGACATACCCACACTTGCCAGGTGATTATTCTGACCGAAGAAGCTGCCGGCTCCGAACGCGCGCTGGCGCTGGACATGCGTGAAGGCCAACGGGTGTTTCACTCGCTGATCGTGCATTTCGAAAACGATATTCCCGTGCAAATCGAAGACCGCTTCGTCAACGCCCTGGTCGCGCCGGATTACCTGCAGCAGGACTTCACCCAACAAACGCCCTACGCTTATCTGTCCCAGGTCGCGCCGCTGACCGAGGGCGAGCACGTGGTCGAGGCGATTCTCGCCGAGCCCGACGAGTGCCAGTTGCTGCAGATCGAGAAGGGCGAGCCGTGTCTTCTTGTGCGCCGGCGCACCTGGTCCGGCCGCCAACCGGTGACCGCCGCACGCCTGATCCACCCCGGCTCACGCCACCGCCTGGAAGGACGCTTCAGCAAATGACTCAACTGACTGTTCTGCGCGCCGCTGACTACCGGCGCATGCCCTGGAAAAACGGTGGCGGCAGCACTGAAGAAATTACCCGCGATGCCGGAAAAGGACTGGAAGGTTTCGGCTGGCGGTTGTCCATCGCCGACATCGCCGAGTCAGGTGGCTTTTCGGTGTTCGCCGGTTATCAACGCATCATCACGGTGCTGCAAGGCGCAGGCATGACGCTGAATATCGATGGCAGAGATAGCGAGCCACTGCTGCCCTCCGATCCGTTCGCGTTCAGCGGCGACAGCGCGGTGTCATGCACGCTGCTCGACGGCCCGATACGCGATTTCAACCTGATCTACTCGCCTGCCCGCTACCGCGCGCGCCTGCAGTGGATCGACGTGATGCAGCCGCAGCGGTTTTTCAGTTCGGCTGACGTTTTTCTGATGTTCAGCACCGCTGAGCAGATGGCCGCCAACATCGGCGAGCATCCGCCGCAATTGCTCGAACAACATGACTGCTTACAATTGGACAATGCCCCCGGCGCGCTAGTGGAAGCGGTGCTCTACGCTCCACGCGCCAGCCGCGTCTGCGTGATCGAGCTGTCGCGCGTCTGAGTCCCGCCGCCCCTGTGTTAGATTGCGTTTTTTCGCCAGCACACAGGGACGACCATGACGACGCTCAACAACAAAGAAAGCCCACGAGCCCTCGCCATTCTTGCCAGTTTCCTTGCATCGGAATCAGCAGGCGGCCTTGTACTGATGGGCGCCGCCCTCGCGGCGATCGTCGTTGCCAACTCCCCCTCGCCCCCACGTATTTCGCCGCACTGCAAAGTGTCTGGGGCGGGTTGTCGATCGAGCTGTGGATCAACGACGGGCTGATGGCGATCTTCTTTCTGATGGTCGGTCTGGAAATCAAACGCGAAGTATTGGCCGGCGGTCTCGCCAGCTGGGGTCAGCGTGCGCTGCCCGGTTTTGCAGCAGCGGGCGGCATGCTGGTGCCAGCGCTGATCTACATCGGCGTCAATATGGGCAACGCCGAAACCCTGAGCGGTTGGGCGATTCCGGCGGCCACCGACATCGCTTTCGCCCTCGGCGTGCTTTCGTTGCTGGGCAAGCGGGTGCCGACGTCGTTGAAGGTTTTTCTGGCCGCGCTGGCGATTCTCGACGACCTGGGCGCCGTTACCATCATTGCGCTGTTTTACAGCACCGGCCTGAACATGCCGATGCTCGGCGCCTCGTTCGCGACGCTGGCCGTGCTGGTCATCATGAACCGCATGGGCGTGCAGCGATTGCTGCCGTACCTGCTGCTCGGTCTGTTGTTGTGGTTCTTCGTGCTGCAATCAGGCGTGCATGCAACGCTGGCCGGTGTAGCTCTGGCGCTGTGCATTCCGTTGGGCACGCGCAAGGAAGAAGCCCGCTCGCCGCTGCTGTTTCTTGAAGAGAAAATGCACTACTGGGTGGCGTTCGCGGTGGTGCCGATTTTTGGCTTCGCCAACGCAGGCGTGTCCTTGTCGGGCATCACGTTGGGCAATCTGGTAGACCCGGTGCCGCTGGGCGTGGCACTGGGGTTGTTTGTCGGCAAGCAGATCGGCGTGTTTCTCGCGGCGGTGCTGGCCATCCGGTCCGGTCTGGCGACACTGCCGGAAGGCAGCAACTGGACGCAGCTGTATGGCGTGGCCCTGCTCTGCGGGATCGGGTTCACCATGAGCCTGTTCATCGGCAACCTGGCATTCCCGGGCGCCGCGCATCTGATCGATGAAGTGAAAGTAGGCGTGTTGCTCGGCTCAATCGCGTCGGCGCTTGCCGGGGTGTGGCTGTTGCGCAGCAAGCTGGCTCAGCGCTGATTAGCACTGAGACCACCCTGATATATCCAGCGCTACCGATCATGTGGGAGTGAGCTTGCTCACGAAGATGGCGGTACATCCGCTACATCTCCGCGGCTGAAATGGCCTCTTCGCGAACAAGCTCGCTCCCACAGGTCGTGTGTCAGCGCACGAGGTTCTGTTACCCCTAGCCACGCACCGCACTGGGGCGCGCGCACCGAAAAGTAACAATTTCCTTCCTGTGGCCGCTTCTGCGCTTTTCGATATCCCGACTCACTCACCTTCGGAACGACCGGGCCAGCGCGGCCCAACGGCTTTTCTGCGCCCGCAAAACCAACATTGGCCCCTTGGTTGCATATGCTTGTATGTACAAGTAAGCATGAGTCAGCACGAGGCCATCGAGCCCGGTCCGGATCACAGCGGCAGCACTCACGCAGAACCTTATTCCACGTTCGTCACGGACCCCGCGTCCAGGCCGGATTGATCATCGAGGATTGTTAAGTGACTACTGACCACACCCCCTGCTCAGCAATGGACCAAACGCCGCGATGTCGAAATCCGCGCAGCCCGTGGCACGCAACTGACCGCCAAGAGCTGGATGACCGAGGCGCCATTGCGGATGTTGATGAACAACCTCGACCCGGAAGTCGCCGAGAACCCGAATGAACTGGTGGTCTACGGCGGTATCGGTCGTGCAGCGCGTAACTGGGAGTGTTACGACAAGATCGTCGAGAGCCTCACGAACCTGAACGACGACGAAACCCTGCTGGTGCAATCCGGCAAGCCGGTCGGCGTGTTCAAGACTCACAGCAACGCGCCCCGCGTGCTGATCGCCAACTCCAACCTGGTGCCGCACTGGGCCAGCTGGGAACACTTCAACGAACTGGATGCAAAAGGCCTGGCGATGTACGGCCAGATGACCGCCGGCAGCTGGATCTACATCGGCAGCCAGGGCATCGTTCAAGGCACCTACGAAACCTTCGTCGAAGCCGGTCGCCAGCATTACGACGGCAACCTTAAAGGCCGCTGGGTGCTGACCGCAGGACTGGGCGGCATGGGCGGCGCGCAGCCACTGGCTGCCGGCATGGCGGGCGCCTGCTCGCTGAACATCGAATGCCAGCAAAGCCGCATCGATTTCCGCCTGAAAACCCGCTATGTCGATGAGCAAGCCACGGACCTCGACGACGCCCTCGCCCGCATCGCCAAATACACTGCCGAAGGCAAAGCGATCTCAATCGCCTTGTGCGGCAACGCAGCGGAGATCCTTCCGGAAATGGTCCGCCGTGGCGTACGCCCGGACATGGTCACCGACCAGACCAGCGCCCACGACCCGCTTAACGGCTACCTGCCCAAAGGCTGGAGCTGGGAGCAGTACCGCGAGCGCGCCGCCACTGAGCCTGCCGCCGTGGTCAAGGCCGCCAAGCAGTCCATGGCCGAGCACGTCGAAGCCATGCTGGCGTTTCAGAAAATGGGCGTGCCGACGTTCGATTACGGCAACAACATCCGTCAGATGGCCAAGGAAGTCGGCGTGACCCATGCCTTCGACTTCCCCGGTTTCGTCCCCGCGTACATTCGTCCGCTGTTCTGCCGCGGCGTCGGTCCATTCCGCTGGGCCGCGCTGTCGGGCAATCCTGAAGACATCTACAAGACCGACGCCAAAGTCAAAGAGCTGATCCCGGACGACGCACACCTCCACAACTGGCTGGACATGGCCCGTGAGCGCATCAGCTTCCAGGGTCTGCCGGCACGCATCTGCTGGGTCGGCCTGGGCCAGCGCGCCAAGCTGGGCCTGGCCTTCAACGAAATGGTCCGCAGCGGCGAGCTGTCGGCGCCGGTGGTGATCGGTCGTGATCACCTGGATTCCGGCTCCGTCGCCAGCCCGAACCGCGAGACCGAATCGATGCAGGACGGCTCCGACGCCGTATCCGACTGGCCGCTGCTCAACGCGCTGCTCAACACCGCCAGCGGCGCGACCTGGGTATCGCTGCACCATGGCGGCGGCGTCGGCATGGGCTTCTCGCAGCACTCGGGCATGGTCATCGTCTGCGACGGCACCGATGAAGCCGCCGAGCGCATCGCCCGCGTCCTGCACAACGACCCGGCCACCGGTGTGATGCGTCATGCCGATGCCGGGTATCAGATCGCGATCGACTGCGCCAAAGAGCAGGGGTTGAACCTGCCGATGATCGACTGACACTTCAGCGGCCATTGCGCCAAACCCTGTGGGAGCGAGCTTGCTCGCGAAGACTGAATCTCAGACGCAGTTGATGCTGCGGATGTACCGGCCCCTTCGCGAGCAAGCTCGCTCCCACAGGTCCGCGCAGAAATGTGCCTGACGACTAGAGCTTCCAAAACCGTCTTGGGGATCTTCGCAATGGCTATTCCAGATGATCGTGCTGCACCTGCTTCCGTGATCGAGCGGCGTTCGATCGATTACATCCCTGATGCCGAACGACACGGGCGTCTGTTCAGCCAGTTCACCCTCTGGCTGGGCGCCAACCTGCAGATCACCGCGATCGTCACCGGGGCGCTAGCCGTGGTGCTGGGCGGCGATGTGTTCTGGTCGCTGATCGGGTTGTTCATCGGTCAGCTCATCGGCGGTGGCGTCATGGCGCTGCATGCGGCGCAGGGCCCGAAGCTCGGTCTGCCGCAGATGATTTCCAGCCGGGTGCAATTTGGCGTCTACGGCGCGGTGATTCCGCTGGTGCTGGTGTGCCTGATGTACATCGGCTTTTCCGCCAGCGGCTCGTTGCTCGCAGGGCAAGCGGTGGCGCAACTGATCAACGTGCCGGACTGGCAGGGCGTGGTGATCTTCGCCGCCGCCATCGTGGTACTGACCATTCTCGGCTACCGGGTCATCCACATGATCGGCCGGGTCGCCAGCCTCATCGGCGTGATCGCCTTCGTTTACCTGTTCGCTGCGCTGCTGGCAGGCAACGACGTCGGCGCTCTGCTGGGCAACAAGCATTTCTCGCTGAGCAGCTTCCTGCTGGCGATCTCGTTGTCGGCGTCCTGGCAGATTGCCTTTGGCCCTTATGTCGCGGACTACTCCCGCTACCTGCCGCGCAGCACATCCGCCGGCAAAACGTTCTGGGCGGTGGGCCTGGGTTCGGTGATCGGCGCGCAGGCGTCCATGGTCTTCGGCGTGTTCGCGGCGGCACTGGCGGGCAAAAATTTCGCTCATCACGAGGTCTCGTTTATCGTCGGCCTTGGCGGGACCGGCGCAGTCGCGGCAGCGCTGTATTTCAGCATCGCGTTCGGCAAGGTGACCATCACCACGCTCAACGCCTACGGCAGCTTCATGTCCATTGCCACCATCGTCAGCGGCTTTCGCGGCAACCGGCACATCTCCAGCGCGCTGCGGCTGACGTACATCTTCGCCATGGTCGGCATCGCCACGGCCCTGGCGCTGCTGGGCAAGGACTCGTTCCTCAAGGACTTCTCGGCGTTCATCCTGTTTCTCCTGGCGTTCTTCACGCCGTGGAGCGCGATCAATCTGGTGGATTTCTACTGCATCACCAAAGAGCGCTACGACATCCCGGCGCTGTCGGACCCGAACGGTCGCTATGGCCGCTGGAACGGGATGGGCATCGGGATATACGTGTTGGGCGTGCTGATTCAAATGCCGTTCATCTCCACGCATTTCTACACCGGCCCACTGGTGGCGAGCCTCGATGACACTGACATCTCATGGATCATCGGTCTCATCGTGCCGGCTGTGCTGTACTACGTGGCGGCGAAGATGTGGCCGGGCAACGTGGTCGATCGTTTGATCCTGCCAACGGAGCAAAACGCGTCTCCCGCAAGCGGCACCGTTGCTCCTGCGCACGTCGAGGTGAACTGACCGTTCGTCATGCACGTCTGTTGCAGGGGGCATGCTGGAGAGAGAAGCGGGAAAAGGCCGACAAGTGCCTCTCCCCTTGGCTGGAAGCCGTCTGTTTTCGCTACTGCCGTCATCCACTACAAGACCGGAGCGTCACTCAATGAACACGAAAAAGGCCCTGCTATCCACGTTGCTCACCGCGGGCGTGCTCGCCAGTGGCGCCAGTCAGGCTGCGGGATGGTGCGAGTCCGGCAAACCGGTGAAATTCGCCGGTCTGAACTGGGAAAGCGCAATGCTGCTGACCGATGTGCTGCAAGTTGTGCTGAACAAGGGCTATGGCTGCGAAACGGACAGCCTGCCGGGCAACTCCATCACCATGGAAAACGCCCTGAGCACCAATGACATTCAGGTGTTTGCCGAAGAGTGGGTAGGCCGCAGCGAAGTCTGGAACAAGGCTGAAGCCGCCGGCAAAGTGGTCGGTGTCGGCGCGCCAGTGAAGGGCGCGGTGGAAGGCTGGTACGTGCCGCGTTACGTGATCGAAGGCGACGCCAAGCGCAAGCTGGAAGCCAAGGCACCGGACCTGAAGTCCATCGCCGATCTGGGCAAATACTCGGCACTTTTCAAGGACGCTGAAGAGCCGGAGAAAGGCCGCTTCTATAACTGCCCGGCTGGCTGGACCTGCGAGCTGGAAAACAGCGAGATGCTGAAAAGCTATGGCCTGGAAAGCAAGTACACCAACTTCCGCCCAGGCACCGGACCGGCGCTGGATGCGGCGATTCTGTCCAGCTACAAGCGTGGCGAGCCGATCCTGGCTTACTACTGGTCGCCAACGCCGCTGATGGGCCAGGTGGACATGGTGCGTCTGGAAGAAAAAGCCGGCGTGGACAAGACCATCGAGATCAAGGTCGGCCTGTCCAAGGCGTTCCACGAGCAGGCGCCTGAACTGGTGGCAGTGATGGAAAAGGTCAATATCCCGATCGACCTGCTCAACCAGAACCTGGCGCGCATGACCAAGGAGCGCATCGAGTCGCCGAAGCTGGCGAAGATCTTCCTCAAGGAACACCCGGAAGTGTGGCATCAGTGGGTGAGCGAGGATGCGGCGAAGAAGGTGGATGCTTCGCTGTAAACCTTGATCCGGGTGCCGCGCTACGGCGGTACACCGAACCTGTAGGAGTGAGCTTGCTCGCGATGACGTCGGCACACCCACCATCGTTGGTGGCTGACAAATTGCTATCGCGAGTAAGGTGGAGCGCCACCCCGGTCACTCCTACAGGAATCAGTACCACCTACTTGATCGAGAAAACCTATGTTCCCCGAAAGCTTCACGTTCTCCATCGCCGACTGGGTCAATGACTGGGTCGATAAGCTGGTCACCAACTACGGCGACGTGTTCCGGCACATCTCCGACACGCTGCTGTGGGCCATCGTTAAGCTCGAAGGTCTGCTGCGCGTTGCGCCGTGGTGGCTGCTGCTGGCCATCGTCGGCCTGATCGCCTGGCACGCGACCCGCAAGATCACCACCACAGTCGTCATCGTCGGCCTGCTGTTTCTGGTCGGAGCCGTAGGCCTGTGGGACAAGCTGATGCAGACCCTGGCCCTGATGCTGGTCGCCACGCTGATCTCGGTGATCATCGGCATACCCCTCGGCATTCTGTCAGCGCGCAGCAATCGCCTGCGTTCGGTGCTGATGCCGCTGCTGGACATCATGCAGACCATGCCCAGCTTCGTGTACCTGATTCCGGTGCTGATGCTGTTTGGTCTTGGCAAGGTCCCGGCGATCTTCGCCACGGTCATCTACGCCGCGCCGCCACTGATTCGCCTGACCGATCTGGGCATTCGTCAGGTGGATGGCGAAGTCATGGAAGCGATCAACGCATTCGGCGCCAACCGCTGGCAACAACTGTTTGGCGTGCAACTGCCGCTGGCCCTGCCGAGCATCATGGCCGGGATCAACCAGACCACGATGATGGCGCTGTCGATGGTGGTGATCGCCTCGATGATCGGTGCGCGCGGCCTGGGCGAAGACGTGCTGGTCGGCATCCAGACCCTCAACGTCGGACGCGGCCTGGAAGCGGGCCTGGCCATCGTCATTCTGGCGGTCGTGATCGACCGCATCACGCAGGCCTACGGCCGCCCACGGCATGAGGCGAACAAATGAGCGTCGAGACTATCAATCCAGCGAGCTCGGGCAATCCGCTTGGCACGGGCAGTCCAGATAGCACGGACGGCAAAATCGTCGTCAAGAACGTGTACAAGATCTTCGGCAACCGCGCCAAAGATGCATTGGCCATGGTTCAGAACAACCAGAGCAAGGATCAGGTACTCGCGCAGACCGGTTGCGTGGTCGGCGTGAACGACCTGTCGCTGTCCATTTCCAGCGGCGAGATTTTCGTGATCATGGGCCTGTCCGGCTCCGGCAAATCGACCCTGGTGCGCCACTTCAATCGTCTGATCGACCCTACCAGCGGCGAGATTCTGGTCGATGGCGAGAACATCCTGACCTACGACATGGAAGCGCTGCGCAACTTCCGTCGGCACAAGATCAGCATGGTGTTCCAGAGCTTCGGCCTGCTGCCGCACAAGACCGTGATCGACAACGTCGCCTACGGCCTGACCGTTCGTGGCGAAAGCAAAGCGCAATGCGCCGAGCGCGCGCAGCACTGGATCACCACGGTGGGGCTGAAGGGCTACGAGAAAAAGTACCCGCATCAGCTTTCCGGCGGCATGCGTCAGCGTGTTGGCCTGGCCCGGGCGTTGGCGGCTGACACCGACATCATCCTGATGGATGAAGCGTTCAGCGCCCTCGACCCGCTGATCCGCGCAGAGATGCAGGACCAGTTGCTGGAGCTGCAATCGAGCCTGAAGAAAACCATCGTGTTCATCACCCACGACCTCGACGAAGCCGTGCGCATCGGCAATCGCATTGCGATCCTCAAGGACGGCCGGCTGATTCAGGTTGGCACGCCGAAGGAAATCCTCTACTCGCCTGCCGACGATTACGTTGATCGTTTCGTGCAGCGGCGCGTGGCGACTCTCTAAGGACGCTGTGGTCATGTCGCGAGCAGAACAGATCATCATCGGCGAAGGCCCGCTCAGCTGGCGGGATGTGACCGCGGTTGCCCGTCATGGCGCGACGCTTTCGTTGTCGGAAGCCGCCTGGGCGCGGATCGACAACGCCCAGGCGATTGTGCAGCGCATCGTTGCCAGCGGCGAACGCGCCTATGGCGTGAACACCGGCCTCGGCGCCTTGTGCAATGTATCGCTGGCGGGCGAGCAACTGGGCCGACTGTCGCGCAATACCCTGCTCAGCCATGCTTGCGGCGTTGGCCCGGCGTTACCGGACGAGCAGACCCGCGCGATCACCTGCGCCGCGATCATCAACTACAGCCAAGGCAAGTCCGGGATTCATCGTCAGGTGGTCGAGGCCTTGCTCACCCTGCTCAATCGACGCATCACCCCCAAGTGCCGTCCCAGGGTTCGGTGGGTTACCTCACGCACATGGCGCACATCGGCGTCGCGCTGCTCGGCGTGGATCAGGTCAGCTATCGCGGGCAGGTGATGTCGGCGTTGCAGGCGCTCAGCGAAGAAGGCCTGTCGCCGGTGGAGCTTGGCGCAAAAGACGGGTTGTGTCTGGTCAACGGCACGCCGTGCATGACCGGCCTCAGTTGCCTGGCCGTCGCCGACGTGAATCGCCTGATGCAGTGGGCTGACGTGATCAGCGCCATGACCTTCGAGGGCCTGCGCGGCCAGCTCGACGCTTTCGACGAAACCATCATCGCGCTCAAGCCGCACCCCGGCATGCAGCAGGTCGGCAAAAACCTGCGCGGCCTGCTCGCCGGCAGTGAAGTGCTCGCCAACAGTCAGGGTATCCGCACCCAGGACGCCTTGAGCATCCGCTCTATTCCGCAGGTCCACGGCGCCACCCGCGACCAGCTGGCCCACGCCACACGGCAGATCGAGATCGAGCTGAATTCCGCCACCGACAACCCGCTGCTGCTCGGCACGCCCGAGGCGTATCGCGTGGTTTCCCAGGCCAACCCACACGGCCAGTCCGTGGCGATGGCCGCTGACTTGCTGGCGATCGCCATGGCCGAACTGGGCTCGATTGCCGAGCGACGGCTGGACCGTTTGATCAACCCGACGGTCAGCGGGCTTCCGGCGTTTCTGGTCAGCCAGCCGGGGGTCAATTCCGGGATGATGATCACCCAATACGTCGCCGCCTCGTTGTGCGCGGAAAACCGCCAGCTGGCACAACCGGCGGTCATTGATAACTACGTGACGTCCGGCCTGCAGGAGGATCATCTGAGCATGGGCACCAGCGCCGCCTTGAAGCTGCACAAGGTGCTGGAAAACGTGACGCAGATCCTCGCGATCGAGTATTTGCTGGCCGCCCAGGCGTTCGAGTTCTTCAAGGGCCCGCGCTTTGGCGTCGGCACTGAAGCGGCGTGGCGTCTGCTGCGCGAGCGCGTGCCGGCCTACGACGAAGACCGCTGGCTGGCCCCGGACATCGCCAGCAGCGTGACCCTGCTGAAGAACGAAGAATCATTGGAAACCGTATTCCAGCGCTGCCGCGATTACGCGGCGCAGGCTCACCCCGACACCGACAACAACGGTCGCAGCGCAAGCGCCCCCGCGCAGGACAGGCAGGAGCCGGTTCAGCGCAGACGACCGATATCCATTCAGGAGTAGCAGCATCGTGACCGACACCCAACAGGCGACCCCGCTGAATCTGATCCCCGGCCAATTGAGCCTCGCCCAGTTGCGCGCGATTTATCAGCGGCCGGTTACGCTGACCCTCGACGCCAGCGCCAATCGGCAGATTGAAGACAGCGTGGCCTGCGTCGAGCAGATCCTCGCGGAGAACCGCACCGCCTACGGCATCAACACCGGTTTCGGCCTGCTGGCGTCGACGCGCATTGCCAGCGCCGACCTCGAGAACCTGCAGCGTTCGCTGGTGCTGTCTCACGCTGCGGGCGTTGGCGGGCCGATCAGCGATGAGCTGGTGCGCCTGATCATGGTGCTCAAGGTCAACAGCCTGAGCCGGGGTTTCTCCGGGATTCGCCGCCAGGTCATCGACGCGCTGATCGCCCTGATCAACGCCGAGGTTTACCCGCACATTCCGCTCAAGGGTTCGGTCGGTGCCTCCGGAGACCTCGCTCCATTGGCGCACATGTCGCTGGTGCTGCTGGGCGAAGGCAAGGCGCGCCACAAGGGCGAATGGCTGAATGCTGTGGAAGCGCTGGCGATTGCCGGGCTCACGCCGCTGACGCTGGCGGCCAAAGAAGGCCTGGCGCTGCTCAACGGCACGCAAGTGTCGACGGCCTACGCGCTGCGCGGCCTGTTTGAAGCCGAAGACCTGTTCGCCGGCGCCCTGAGCTGCGGCGCGCTGACTGTTGAGGCGGTGCTTGGCTCCCGCGCGCCGTTCGACGCGCGCATTCATGCGGCACGGGGTCAGCGCGGCCAGATCGACTCGGCTGCCGCCTATCGCGAGCTGCTCGGCGACGGCAGTCAGGTCTCCGACTCTCACCGCGACTGCGACAAGGTTCAGGACCCCTACTCCCTGCGCTGCCAGCCACAGGTCATGGGCGCCTGCCTGACCCAACTGCGTCAGGCCGCCGAAGTGCTGGCGATCGAATCCAACGCGGTGTCGGACAACCCGCTGGTGTTCGCGGCCGAAGGCGAAGTGATTTCCGGCGGCAACTTCCACGCCGAACCCGTTGCCATGGCGGCCGACAACATCGCCTTGGCCATCGCTGAAATCGGCTCGCTGAGTGAGCGTCGCATCTCGCTGATGATGGACAAGCACATGTCGCAACTGCCGCCGTTCCTGGTGGCCAACGGCGGCGTGAATTCCGGCTTCATGATTGCCCAGGTGACGGCCGCGGCGCTGGCCAGTGAAAACAAGGCGCTGTCCCACCCGCACAGCGTCGACAGCCTGCCAACCTCCGCCAACCAGGAAGACCACGTGTCGATGGCGCCCGCCGCTGGCAAGCGCTTGTGGGAAATGGCGGAGAACACTCGCGGCGTGCTGGCTGTAGAATGGCTGGCTGCGTGTCAGGGTCTGGACTTGCGCAACGGTCTGAAGACCTCCGAAAAACTGGAAATCGCCCGCACCACGCTGCGCGGCAAAGTCCCGTTCTACGAGAAAGACCGCTTCTTCGCCCCTGATATCGAGGCCGCCATCGAGCTGCTGGCTTCCAACTGCCTGAGCGACCTGGTTTCTGCTGACCTGCTGCCGAGCTTCTGATCGGGACAGGCCAGGATGGCCTGTCGTTGAAATGAGTGTGGGGTTACCCCCTGTAGGAGTGAGCTTGCTCGCGATGCAATAGGTCAGAAACGCATTTGCCGTCTGACACACCGCAATCGCGAGCAAGCTCACTCCTACAAAAGCCTCTCGTTTCGCAGCAAAAAGTAAGACTAGGAACGTGTGAAATGACATCGCAAAACGCTACAGATCTGAAACGCGGGCTCAGCGCGCGTCACATTCGCTTCATGGCGCTGGGCTCGGCCATCGGCACCGGTTTGTTCTACGGTTCCGCGTCGGCCATCAAACTGGCCGGTCCCGCCGTTCTGCTGGTGTACATCATCGCCGGCGCTGCGGTTTACATGGTCATGCGCGCTCTCGGCGAGATGGCCGTGCGCAACCCGGTCTCCGGCTCGTTTGGCGAGTACGCCACCACGTATCTGGGTCCGCTCGCAGGGTTTGTCCTCGGCTGGACCTACGCCTTCGAAATGGTCATCGTCTGCCTGGCCGATGTCACTGCGTTCGGCATCTACATGGGCTTCTGGTTTCCCGAAGTGCCGCGCTGGATCTGGGTGCTCGGCATTGTCTTTCTGATCGGCGCGCTCAACCTGTGCAGCGTCAAAGTGTTCGGTGAAACGGAGTTCTGGCTGTCGCTGCTGAAGGTCGGCGCAATCATCGCGATGATCCTCGCCGGCTTCGGCATCATGCTGTTCGGCCTCGGCTCGGTCTCAGGCGGCGGCGTCAGCAGCGTGAGCAATCTATGGGCCTACGGCGGCTTCATGCCCAACGGCATCGGCGGTCTGGTGGCCTCGCTGGCCGTGGTGATGTTCGCGTTCGGCGGCATCGAAATCATCGGCATCACCGCCGGCGAAGCGCGCAACCCGGAGCGCGTGATTCCTCGCGCGATCAACGCGGTGCCGTTGCGGATTCTGCTGTTTTACGTGCTCACGCTGTTCGTCCTGATGTCCCTGTATCCGTGGCAGCAGATCGGCAGCCAGGGCAGCCCGTTCGTCCAGATCTTCGATCACCTGGGGATTTCCTCCGCCGCCACCGTCCTCAACATCGTAGTCATCACTGCAGCCGTTTCGGCGATCAACAGCGACATCTTCGGCGCCGGACGCATGATGTACGGCCTGGCGACACAAGGTCAGGCGCCCAAGGGTTTTGCTCAGTTGTCCGCCCAAGGCGTGCCGTGGATGACCGTGCTGGTGATGGGCGTCGCGCTGCTCTGCGGCGTTGTGCTGAATTACCTGATTCCTGAAAACGTGTTCCTGCTGATCGCCTCGATCGCGACCTTCGCGACGGTCTGGGTGTGGCTGATGATTCTGGTCACGCAGATCGCCATGCGCCGCTCGATGAGCGCAGAAGAAGTCGCCCAGCTGAAATTCCCGGTGCCGTTCTGGCCCGTCGCGCCGATCGTTGCCACGTTGTTCATGGTGTTCGTATTCGGCGTGCTGGGTTATTTCCCGGACAGCCAGGCCGCGCTGGTGGTGGGGGCGGTGTGGATCGGGTTGCTGGTGGTTGCGTACTGGGTATGGGTCAAGCCGAAGCGGAACCTGAGGAAGGCAACATCAAACCGCTGATAAATGGGCTGTCATGAATGGTCCGTGTGTGAGCGAGCTTGCTCGCGAAGACTGAAGTTCAGGTGTTGGAGATTTGGCGGACACACTCGCCTCTTCGTGAGCAAGCTCACTCCCACACTTAACGCTTGCGATACCCGAAACAGGTTGTAAAACCGGACTCTTGGAGGCATCGATGAAAACGCTCTGGCACCACTGTCACGCAGCAACCATGGCGAACGGCACGTACTCGATTATTGAGGACGCCGCCATCGTGACCGATGCAGCACAGATCGTCTGGATCGGTCCTCTGCACGAGCTGCCGGATCAGGGCGACGTCAAGCGCGTCGACCTGAACGGCGCATGGGTGACGCCGGGCCTGATCGACTGCCACACGCACACCGTGTTCGGCGGTAACCGCAGCGGCGAGTTCGAGCAGCGTTTGCAGGGCGTCAGTTACGCGGAAATCGCCGCAGCCGGCGGCGGTATCGCCAGCACCGTGCGCGCCACCCGCGCCGCCAGTGAAGAAGAACTCTACGCCAGCGCCGAGCGTCGCTTGTTGCACCTGCTCAGGGACGGCGTGACCACGATCGAGATGAAATCCGGCTACGGCCTGGACCTCGCCAGCGAACGCAAGATCCTGCGGGTGATTCGCCAACTGGGTGAAAACCTGCCGGTCACCGTGCGCAGCACATGCCTGGCCGCCCACGCCCTGCCGCCGGAATACAAAGACCGCGCCGATGATTACATCGCCCATATCTGCAGCGAAATGTTGCCCGCGCTGGCGGCGGAGAATCTGGTGGATGCGGTCGATGCGTTCTGCGAATACCTGGCGTTCTCGCCGGCGCAGGTCGAGCAGGTGTTCATCACCGCCGGCCAACTGGGCCTGCCAGTGAAGCTGCACGCCGAGCAGTTATCCTCGCTGCACGGCTCGAGCCTGGCGGCGCGTTATCAGGCACTGTCGGCTGATCATCTGGAGTTCATGACCGAAGAAGACGCCATCGCGATGGCGGCCTCAGGCACGGTCGCCGTCTTGCTGCCGGGGGCGTTCTACTTCCTGCGTGAAACTCAGTTGCCGCCGATGGATGCCCTGCGCAAACACGGGGTGAAGATCGCCATTTCCACCGACCTCAATCCCGGCACGTCGCCGGGCCTGTCGCTGCGGCTGATGCTGAACATGGCCTGCACGCTGTTCCGCATGACGCCGGAAGAAGCCCTGGCTGGCGCCACTGTTCATGCGGCCCAAGCGCTGGGCATGGCCGAGACCCATGGTTCGCTGGAATTGGGCAAAACGGCTGATTTCGTTGCCTGGCACATCGAACGGCCTGCCGACCTGGCCTACTGGCTGGGCGGCGATCTGGACAAACGCGTCGTGCGACATGGCGTGGAACGCACTCTCTAATCAGGGGAAAACTGTGGACAAGGTTCTGAGTTTCACTCGCGGTCGCGTACCGCTGTTGATCAGCATGCCGCACCCGGGACTGCACCTGACGCCCGCCGTGCGTGACGGTCTGGTGGACGAGGCCGTGAGCCTGCCGGACACCGACTGGCACATTCCGCGTCTGTATGACTTTGCTTCTGATCTGGGGGCAAGCGTGCTCTCGGCGGAATATTCGCGCTTCGTCATCGACCTCAATCGCCCGTCCGACGACACGCCGCTGTACGCCGGCGCGACCACCGGGTTGTTCCCGTCGACGCTGTTTGAGGGCGATCCGTTGTTCAAAGAGGGTTTGGCGCCGAGCAAGGAAGAACGCGCGACTTATCTGGAGAATATCTGGACGCCGTACCACGACACGCTGCGCAACGAGCTAGAGCGCCTGCGCGCGGATTTCGGTTACGCGCTGCTGTTCGATGCGCATTCCATTCGCGGGCACATCCCGCATCTGTTTGACGGTCGGCTGCCGGACTTCAACCTCGGCACGTTCAACGGCGCGAGTTGTGATGAAGCGCTGGCCCGGCGTCTGGATAGCGCGTGCGCGGCGGCGAAGAACTACAGCCATGTGCTGAATGGGCGCTTCAAGGGCGGCCACATCACCCGCCACTACGGCGACCCGGCCAACCACATCCACGCGGTGCAACTGGAACTGGCGCAGAGCACGTACATGGACGAGTTCGTGCCCTTCCACTACCGCCCGGATCTGGCCGAGCCGACGCAGGTGGTGCTGAAAGGGCTGTTGGAAGAGATGATCGCCTGGGGGCGGGAGAAGTACGGCAAGTAACCACCGGATGATAGTTCCCACGCTCTGCGTGGGAATCAATCCCCGGACGCTCCGCGTCAAAGGACGCGGAGCGTCCACCCTCGTGTGCCCACGCAGAGCGTGGGCACTATCATCAATGCGCAGTTGCCTTTTGTAGGACCGGCTTTAGCCGGGAAGAGGCCTGCCTACGCACCATCAGTCTCCTGATGGTGAGCGTCACTTCTTCAACAACCGCAACCCGTTAAACACCACCAACAGACTCACGCCCATGTCGGCGAACACCGCCATCCACATGGTCGCCATCCCGGCGAAGGTCACCGCCAGAAAGATCAGCTTGATCACCAGCGCCAGCGCGATGTTCTGCTTGAGCACTGCTGCGGTGTCCCGCGACAGCCGAATGAAGGTCGGGATCTTGCGCAGGTCGTCGTCCATCAGCGCCACATCAGCGGTTTCGATGGCGGTGTCCGTGCCCGCTGCCGCCATGGCAAAACCGATCTCCGCCCGGGCCAGCGCCGGCGCATCGTTGATGCCGTCGCCGACCATGCCCACTCGGTGGTTCTTCGCATACAGAGCTTCGATGGCTTGCAGCTTGTCGGTTGGCATCAGATTGCCCTGGGCCTGATCGATGCCCACCTGAGCAGCGATGGCCTTGGCCGTGTGCGGGTTGTCGCCCGTCAGCATCATGGTCTTCACGCCCAGCGCGTGCAGTTGCTCAATGGCCTCGCGGCTGCTGTCCTTGACCGTGTCGGCGACCGCAAACAAGGCCAGCGGGCCTGAGGCGTCGAACAACAGCACCACGGTTTTGCCCTGGCTTTCCAGCGCTTCAAGTTGCGCTTCCAGTTCAGCCGAGCAATACCCGGCGTCATGCACCAGACGGTGATTGCCCAAGTGGTACAAACGCCCTTGCACCTCGCCCTTCACGCCAAGCCCCGCAAGGGCTTCGAATGCTTCAACCGGCAGCCGGGTACCTTCCTGCGTGGCCTTGGCAATGGCTTGAGACACCGGGTGATCCGAGCGACCGGCCAGGCTCGCCGAGATCGCCAGCGCTTGCTCGCCCAACGACGTATCGAGCAACACGTAATCGGTCTGCACCGGCTTGCCATGGGTAATGGTGCCAGTCTTGTCGAGGGCAAGGTAATCGAGCTTGTGCCCCATCTCCAGGTATACGCCGCCCTTGATCAGGATGCCTTTGCGCGCCGCCGCCGCCAGGCCGCTGACGATCGTCACCGGCGTGGAAATCACCAGCGCACACGGGCACGCAACCACCAGCAGCACCAGCGCGCGATAGATCCAGTCGAACCAAACCGCGCCCATGAACAGCGGCGGAATGATCGCGATCGCCAGCGCCAGTGCGAACACCGCAGGTGTGTAGATTTTTGAAAAGCTGTCAACGAATCGCTGGGTCGGCGCGCGCGCACCTTGGGCCGCCTCGACGGCATGGATGATCCGCGCCAGCGTCGAGTTGTTGGCGGCGGCGGTCACTTTGTATTCCAGCGAACCGGCCTGATTGATGGTGCCGGCAAAAACCTTGTCGCCGACGGTTTTCTCGACCGGCAGGCTTTCACCGGTAATCGGCGCCTGATCGATGCTCGACTGGCCGGCAACCACTTCACCGTCCAGCCCGATGCGCTCGCCCGGTTTGACCCGGACGACGCTGCCCAACGCAATATCCTTGACCTCAAGCTTAAGCCACTCGCCGTTCTGCTGCACGGTGGCGGTTTCCGGCGTCAGCTGCATCAGGCCGCCGATGGCGTTGCGGGCACGGTCCAGGGACTTGGCTTCAATCAGCTCGGCAACAGTGAACAGAAACATCACCATCGCCGCTTCCGGCCACTGCCCGATCAGCACCGCACCGGTGACCGCAATGCTCATCAGCGCGTTGATATTCAGATTGAAGTTTTTCAGGGCGATCCAGCCCTTTTTGTACGTGGTCAGGCCGCCGCTGAAAATAGCGATCAGCGCGACAATGGCAACGACCCACGTTGGCGCGGCGTTGGTGAAGTGGATGACTTCCGCGGCCAACGCAGCGACGCCCGACAGCGCCAGCGGCCACCACGGTTTGTTCGCAGGCGGCAGCGACGCGGTTTCCTTGTCGGCGCCCTCCTCGATCAGGTCCGCCTGCATACCCAGCGAGCCAATGGCGTCGCGGATGGGATCGGTGGACGGCAGCTCGTGCCACACACCCAGCACGCGGTTGATCAGGTTGAATTCAAGCTTCTGAATGCCCTTCATTTTGCCGAGCTTATTCTGGATCAGCGTCTGCTCAGTGGGGCAGTCCATGGCTTCGATACGGAAGCTGCTGAGCTGACCTTCGGCGTCTGACGCGCCATCGATGGTCACGACGGCCGGTGCGCTGTCGTGGGAGCAGCAGGCGTGGGCGGCATGGTCGTGTTTCTGCACGGGCGTGAGTTTGGATTGCCCGTGGCCGTGACCGGCATGATCGTGATCGGCGTGGTCATGGCTGGAATGGTCATGGCCAGCGTGCTCGTGCTCGGCATGATTATGCGAGTTGTGGGCAGGCTTGTGCGGGGAGGATGTGTGTACAGAGTCACTCATGGGTTGAGTCTCTAAGTGTGCGTGTTGCCAAGTGAACACCCTGTAGCCACTATAGGGTCAAGCGTCCTATCGAGGTCTTGCGCATGAACCCTTCATTTAAAATCGGCGAACTGGCGAAACTCACGGACTGCCCGGTGGAAACCATCCGCTATTACGAGCGTGAAGGCCTGCTTAGCGAACCCGCACGCAGCGACGGTAACTATCGGCTGTACACCCAAGAGCACGTCGAGCGCCTGACTTTCATCCGCAATTGCCGCAGCCTGGACATGACGCTGGACGAGATTCGCAGCCTGCTCGCACTGCGCGACAGTCCCCGGGACCAGTGCGAGAACGTCAACGCGCTGATCGACGAACACATCCAGCACGTGAACGCCCGCGTCGCGAGCCTGCAAGCGCTGCAGGAGCAATTGGTAGACCTGCGCCAACGCTGCAGCGAAGGCGCGCCGGATCACTGCGGAATACTTGATCGACTGGAAATCAGCGGCAGCGTCGTGGCCGCGGACGTCGAACACTCCCACGTAGGCCGCAGCCACGGGCATTGACTGGTTAGTGGGACCGGCTTTAGCCGGGAAGAGGCCATTGGCGGCAACATCACTTTCGCGGTGTGGCATCCGACGCCTTCCCGGCTAAAGCCGGTCCCACAGGGATCAGGCGTTGTGAATACGCTCAACCGCAGCCGCCACACCAATCCCGTACTCAGGATCAGCCATCGAGCAGTGTTCGATGTGCAGCTGGATAATCGGCGCCGACACGCCGCGCAGCGAGCGGGCGGTGTTGTCGAACAGCGACTGTTTCTCCCGGGCGTTCATCAGGCGGAACAGGTTGCCTGGCTGCGAGTAGTAGTCGCCATCCACGCGGTGGTTCCAGTGAGCGGCCGCGCCTTCGATGGACAGCGGCGGCTCTCTGAAATCCGGCTGTTCCTGAAACGCGCCCTTGGTGTTCGGCTCGTAAGAGGTCATGCCCCCACGGTTGCCGTCGACGCGCATCAGGCCGTCGCGGTGGTAGCTGTTCACGTGCAGTGCCGCCCGTGGCGAGTTCACCGGGATCTGGTGGTGGTTGACGCTCAAACGGTAGCGCTGCGCATCGCCGTAGGAAAATAGCCGACCCTGCAGCATTTTGTCCGGCGAAAAGCTGATGCCAGGCACCACGTTGGAAGGCGCAAATGCCGCCTGCTCGACGTCCGCAAAATTGTTCTCCGGGTTGCGGTTCAGCTCGACCACGCCCACTTCGATCAGCGGATAATCGCCCTTCGGCCAGACCTTGGTCAGGTCGAACGGGTTGATCGGATACGAGCCCGCCTCTTTCTCCGGCATGATCTGCACGAACAGCTTCCAGCGCGGGAAGTTGCCCTGCTCGATGTTTTCGTACAGGTCGCGGTGATGGGACTCACGGTCACGGCCAACCAGTTCCTGCGCTTCGGCGTCGGTCAGGTTGGCGATGCCTTGTTGCGAGACGAAGTGAAACTTCACCCAAAACCGCTCGTGCTGTGCGTTGAGGAAGCTGTAAGTATGGCTGCCGAAACCGTGCATTTCGCGGTAACTGCGGGGGATGCCGCGTTCGCTCATGACCACGGTCACCTGGTGCAGCGCTTCCGGCAGTTGAGTCCAGAAGTCCCAGTTGTTTTCGGCACTGCGCATGCCGGTGCGCGGGTCGCGCTTGACGGCGTGGTTCAGGTCAGGAAACTTCATCGGGTCGCGCAGAAAGAACACCGGCGTGTTATTGCCGACCATGTCCCAGTTGCCTTCCTCGGTGTAGAACTTCATCGCAAAACCGCGAATATCCCGCTCGGCGTCAGCCGCACCGCGCTCGCCGGCAACGGTGGAGAAGCGGGCGAACATTTCAGTGCTCTTGCCGATTTCAGAAAAGATTTTTGCGCGGGTGTAGCGGGTGATGTCGTGGGTGACGGTGAAGGTGCCAAACGCGCCAGAACCCTTGGCGTGCATGCGACGCTCAGGGATGACTTCACGATCGAAATGGGCGAGCTTCTCGAGGAACCAGACATCTTGCAGCAGCGCGGGGCCGTGGGGGCCAGCGGTCTGGATATTCTGGTTATCGACTACAGGGGCGCCAAAAGCGGTCGTCAGTTTGTTGCTCATGCGTGTTTCTCCACCGAGGATACTGGCGGGCGACCTCTGCTGAGGCCGCCCTGTGTCTGTCCGATGGGGAGAACGATAGAGAAATCGACGCGTTTAAGCTCATTGTCACTGCGCACTGAGCGGATAGAGGATTTCAATCGACTGCCGATTGATCAATAGCCTCCGCTCATGAGCGCAGCCGGATCACACCGCTACGGGCGCCTTGATGCTAGGATCCGCGTCATAACCCACGATCTCGAAATCTTCGAATCGATAATCGTAGATGCTCTCCGGACGACGCTTGATGTTCAACTGCGGCAGCTGTCGAGGCGTGCGGGTCAGCTGCGTCGCGATCTGCTCCTCATGGTTGGAGTAAGCGTGGGTGTCGCCCAGGCTGACGATGATCTCGTGGGGGATCAGGTCGCATTGCTGAGCCAGCATGTGAGTCAGCAGCGCCAGCGCGGCGATGTTGTACGGCAGGCCGAGGAAGACGTCAGAACTGCGAATGTAGAGCTGCATCGACAGCTTGCCGTCGGCCACGAAGGCTTGGTACAGCAAATGGCACACGGCAAGTGCCTGGCGCCCGGCCTTGACGTTCTCCTGCGGCGACAGCTTCTCGTCTGGCAGGTATTCGGTATTCCAGCCATGGAACAGGATGCGGCGGCTGTTCGGGTTGTTCTTCAGGCAGTCGACCATGTAGTCGATCTGGTTGATCTTGCCGCCATCCTTGGTCGGCCAGCCGGTCCACTGGGCGCCGTACACAGGGCCCAGATCGCCGTCTTCGGTGGCCCACTCGTCCCAGATGGTCACGCCGTTTTCGTTGAGCCATTTGGTATTGGTGTTGCCGCTGAGCATCCAGATCAGCTCGTTGGCGATGCTCTTGAAGTGCAGCTTTTTGGTGGTCAGCAGCGGGAAGCCATCGGCCAGGTTGTGGCGAATCTGCCGACCGAACACGGCAGTGGTGCCAGTCCCGGTGCGGTCGCCCTTGCGGGTTCCGTTGTTGATGACGTCCTGCAGCAGTTCAAGGTATTGCTTCATGACCAGAGGCCCTCTGTTTCGGTGAATCCGCCGAACCCTTCAGGTCCGGCGTTCAGCAAATGTACCCGGCGCGTCACGCCGCAGCGTTGTTGGCAGCGGGCGCGCGGTGGTAGGCAAGCCAGATCAGCACCAGGCCGCCGATGATCATCGGCAGGCTGAGGATCTGCCCCATGGTGACCCAGCCCCAGGCCAGATAACCCAGCTGGGCGTCCGGCACCCGAACGAACTCCACCACAAAGCGGAAGATGCCGTAGAACAACGCGAACATGCCGGACACGGCCATGGTCGGACGCGGCTTGCGGGAATAAAAATAGAGAATGGCGAACAAGGCCACGCCTTCCAGCGCGAACTGGTAGAGCTGGGACGGGTGGCGCGCCAGCTGCGCAGGATCGCTGTAGGGCGGGAACACCATGGCCCAGGGCAGATCAGTCGGTTTACCCCACAGTTCGGCATTGATGAAGTTGCCGATGCGCCCGGCGCCCAGACCAATCGGCACCAGTGGCGCGATGAAGTCCATGAGCTGGAAGAACGACTTGCCGTTGCGCTTGCCGAACCAGTACGTCGCGATCATCACGCCGATGAAGCCGCCGTGGAAAGCCATGCCGCCCTTCCACACTTCGAAGATCAGCAGCGGGTTGGCGATGTAATTGGGCAGATCGTAGAACAGCACGTAGCCGAGACGCCCACCGACAATGACGCCCATGGCGACCCAGAAAATCATGTCCGAGAGTTTTTCCTTGGTCCACGTCGGGTCGAAGCGATTAAGGCGACGGGATGCCAGGTACCAGGCACTGCCGATACCGACCAGATACATCAGGCCGTACCAGTGAATTTGCAGCGGACCGATGGCCACGGCTACCGGGTCAATCTGCGGGTAAGGCAGCATTGCGACTCCTTGAAATAGAAGCGCTCATTGAGCGACGAAGCAGAACTATGCGGCGGCGGCAGCAGGTCATGCCACCCAATAATCATGAAATCTGGTGTAAGGCGACTGCAAAGGGAAACCCGCGAGCCGATGATGTCACCACAGCTTGGTGGGGCATCTCTCAAAAACAGAGTGCGGCATGTTACCGGACCGCGCCGATCCGCTCTAGCAGCGTGCGATGGATGTCGGCGTGCGGGGTGGGTAAAGTGGCGAAGAAAGGAGTCATCCATGTGCCTTATCGTCTTCGCCTGGCGGCCGACGCACGCGCAGCCGCTGATTCTGGCAGCCAATCGCGACGAGTTCTACGCGCGCCCTACGTTGCCGCTCGCGCAGTGGGAAGAAGCGCCACAGATCTACGCCGGACGCGATCTTGAAGCGGGTGGAACGTGGCTGGGGATCAATGCTGACGGACGATTCGCAGCGCTCACCAACATCCGCGAGCCAGGCAAGCCGCCAGGCCGTCGTTCGCGGGGGAATTGGTCGCCGGGTTTTTAAACAATGAAGTTGCGATTGACGATTATTTGCGTGGTGTCGCCGCGCGTTCGGCGGAGTACGGCGGGTTCAACGTGCTGGTAGGTGATCGTGAGCAGTTGCACTTCCTCAACGGGAACGATCCGACACCCCGCCGACTGGAAGCAGGCCTCTACGGAGTGTCCAACGCCGGGCTCGACACGCCGTGGCCCAAGCTGGTGAAGGCCAAGGCTGCCCTGTCTGATCATTTGGACAGTCCTGATCCCGAGGCGCTGTTTGGCTTTCTCAGCGATCACGCGCCTGCGCCAGACGCTGAACTGCCGAGCACCGGCGTTGGGCTTGCGACGGAGAAGCTGCTGTCGAGCGTGTTCATCGCCAGCCCCAATTACGGCACGCGAGCGAGCACGGTGTTGCTGGTTAATGCGGATGGCAGCCGGCGACTTATCGAGCGCAGCTTTGGGCCGTATGGCGGGAGATTGGGTGAGGTGGACCTGCAGGTTTAGCCTGCATCAAGGTTTTAGTAGGACCGGTTTTAGCCGGGAAAGCGTCTTGTGTCACACCGCACATTTGAGGGTGACTGATCCGGCCTCTTCCCCGCTGAAGCCTGTCCCACCAGGAGCAGCGCAGCAGCAGCCCTCAATGCCCTTTCACAGACCCCGGATTGATCATCCGCGACAGGCCCATATTTCTCAACGCCAGTTGCAACGAGCTGCTGATGACCTGCGGGTTGTCGTTCTTCATCAGCTGGGCCAACAGATCCTTGGCCATGCTCAGGTTGATCTGACGCAGCATCCATTTCACTTTCGGCAAGTTGGTGGCGTTCATCGACAGGCTGTCAAAGCCCATCGCCATCAGCAGCACCGCCGCCGCAGGATCACCGGCCATCTCGCCGCAAATGCTCACCGGCTTGCCTTCGGCGTGGGCATCACGCACCACGCTCTGCAAGGCCTGGAGCACCGCCGGATGGAGGTAATCGTACAAATCCGCCACGCGCGGGTTGTTACGGTCGACCGCCAGCAGATATTGAGTCAGATCGTTCGAACCAACAGACAGGAAATCCACCTGACGCGCCAGCTCACGGGTCTGGTAGACCGCCGCCGGCACTTCAATCATCACGCCCACCGGCGGCATCGGCACGTCGGTGCCTTCATCGCGCACTTCGCCCCACGCCCGGTGAATGAGGTGCAGCGCCTCTTCGGTCTCGTGGGTGCCGGAGATCATCGGCAGCAGAATCCGCAGGTTGTTCAGACCTTCGCTGGCCTTGAGCATGGCGCGGGTCTGCACGAGGAAGATTTCAGGATGATCCAGCGTCACGCGGATGCCGCGCCAGCCGAGGAACGGGTTGTCTTCCTTGATCGGGAAGTACGACAGCGACTTGTCGCCGCCGATGTCCAGGGTTCGCATCGTCACCGGCAATGGGTGGAACGCCGCCAATTGCTCACGGTAGATGGCGAGCTGTTCCTTCTCGCTCGGGAAACGCTGCTGAATCATGAACGGCACTTCGGTGCGGTACAGGCCAACGCCTTCCGCGCCCCGCTGTTGCGCGCGGGCCACGTCTGCCAGCAGACCGGTGTTGACCCACAGCGGCATGCGGTGACCGTCGAGGGTCACGCAGGGCAATTCACGCAGCGCGTCGAGGCCTTGAGAAAGCTGTCGCTCCTCTTCGACGACGACGGAATACTGTTTGATCAGAATCTCGGAGGGGTTGGTGAAAACCTCGCCGTGGTAGCCGTCGACGATCAGCTGTATGCCGTCGACTTTCGAGTACGGCAGGTCCACCACGCCCATGACCGTGGGAATGCCCATGGCCCGGGCGAGAATGGCGACGTGGGAGTTACCCGAGCCGAGTACTGAAATCAGACCCACCAACTTGCCTTCCGGCACCTCGCCGAGCATGGCGGGGGACAGCTCTTCGCTGACCAGAATGGTGTTGTCGGGATAAACCAGTGTTTGCTGGCGCGCTTCCTGAAGGTAGGCAAGCAGGCGGCGACCGAGGTCTTTGACGTCCGATGCACGTTCGCGCAGGTAGGCGTCGTCCATCAGCTCGAAGCGTTTGACGTGCTCGTTGACCACCGAGCGCAAAGCGCCCTGGGCCCACTGGCCGGTTTTGATGACGTTGGTGACTTCACTGCCCAGCGACGCATCGTCGAGCATCATCAGATATACATCGAACAACGCGCGTTCTTCTGGGCGCAACTGTGTCGCCAACTTCG
Source organism: Pseudomonas sp. 15A4 (assembly GCF_016925575.1). Taxonomy (NCBI): domain Bacteria; kingdom Pseudomonadati; phylum Pseudomonadota; class Gammaproteobacteria; order Pseudomonadales; family Pseudomonadaceae; genus Pseudomonas; species Pseudomonas sp. 15A4. The sequence goes on from NZ_CP068986.1 coordinate 602,104, forward strand.
CCGAAAGGGTGCGCATGTCATTGCGAACGCCTTCAAGCGCGGTCTGGAACAACTTGAGCTCAGCGGTGATATCAGAGACGGTCTTGTCCGGCACAACTTCGAGGTCGGCCGGCGGCAGCATGACCAGCGCAGTACCGACCGCAGCGCCCGGCGAACCCGGCACGCCGACAAATCGGGCTTCCTGGATGCCCTTGCCCTGCCGACCCAGCCCGCGAATGGAGCCGGTGGCTTCCGCATGGGCGATAACGCCTGCGAGTTGCGCGCTCATTGTTACGAGGAAGGCTTCTTCGCCCTCGTCGAACTGACGGCGCTCCTTTTGCTGGATAACCAATACGCCCACTACCCTGCGGTGGTGGATGATCGGCGCGCCAAGAAACGACGCGTAACGCTCTTCACCGGTTTCAGCAAAGTAGCGATAGCGAGGGTGATCGGCGGCGTTTTCGAGGTTCAGCGGTTCTTCACGTGTACCGACCAGACCCACGAGACCTTCGTTCGGGGCCATGCTCACCTTGCCGATCGAGCGCTTGTTCAGGCCTTCGGTCGCCATGAGTACAAAGCGGTTGGCTTCAGGGTCGAGCAGATAGACCGAGCAGACCTGGCTGCTCATGGCCTCTTTGACGCGTAACACAATAATGCCCAACGCCGCCTTGAGATCCTTGGCGGAGTTAACTTCCTGGACGATCTTGCGCAGCGTATTGAGCATGGCTCGGGGTCGAACTCCGTGTCAGTCGCGCGCCAACAGGCGCGGGGCAAGCTCTTTGAGTGCGCGGCGATATACCTCGCGCTTGAATGTCACCACTTGGCCCAACGGGTACCAATAACTGACCCAACGCCAGCCATCGAACTCCGGTTTGCCGGTCAAATCCATCCGCACCCGCTGCTCGTTGGAGATCAGGCGCAGGAGAAACCATTTTTGCTTCTGGCCGATGCACAGCGGCTGGCTGTGGGTACGGACCAATCGTTGCGGCAGACGATAGCGCAACCAACCCCGGGTGCAGGCAAGAATTTCAACATCATGCCGTTCCAGCCCGACTTCTTCATTCAATTCACGGTAAAGCGCGTCTTCCGGCGTCTCTTGAGGGTTGATACCCCCTGCGGAAACTGCCAGGCGTCTTGATTGATGCGCCGAGCCCATAAGACCTGACCAGCATCATTTGTCAGAATTATCCCGACATTAGGGCGAAAACCATCGGGGTCGATCACGGCTACAACCTCGCAAACGCATGTCGCCGCATTGTTCCACAAAGATCGTGAAGGCAGCAACGAGGCTGCGACAGCTTATCGTGACAACTGCATTAATAGATGCGATCTCTCGGGCAAACCTCGTATTCTTGTGCTCTTTTTCTGATATTTCAGCGAGTAAAGCTCATGCGCCTGGCCCTCTTCGACCTCGACAACACCCTTCTCGGCGGCGACAGCGACCACGCCTGGGGCGATTACCTGTGCGAACGCGGCATCCTGGACGGCGCGGCCTACAAGGCACGCAACGATGCTTTTTATCAGGACTATCTGGCCGGCACGCTGAACCTGACCGACTACCTGAATTTCAGCCTGGAGATTCTGGGGCGCACCGACATGGCGCAGCTCGACGAATGGCACCGGGAATTCATGCGTGATTGCATCGAGCCCCTGATCCTGCCAAAGGCCCTGGCCCTCATCGCCAAGCACCGCGACGCTGGCGACAAACTGGTAGTGATCACGGCGACCAACCGTTTCGTCACCGCGCCGATCGTGGCCCGACTGGGCATCGACACGCTGCTGGCGACCGAGTGCGAAATCGTCGATGGCCGCTACACCGGGCGGACCACTGACGTCCCGTGCTTCCGCGAGGGCAAAGTGACCCGTCTGAACCGCTGGATCGAAGAGAACGGTTTCAATCTGGACGACAGTTGGTTTTACAGTGATTCGATGAACGATTTGCCATTGCTGGAGCAGGTGGCGAACCCGGTGGCGGTCGATCCTGATGAAAAGCTGCGCGCCGAAGCCACCCGTCGCGGCTGGCCGGTGATTTCACTGCGCGATTGAAAAGCCTTCACGAGCAAGCTCCCTCAGTTCTTATCAGCAGGAACATCTGCGCTGGCCTCCGTTTGGATGACTGAGATTTAGACCGGTTTGGCGCCCATCAGACCGGCAATCGCCACGAAGCAGACGACGCTGAAGATGGCCAGCGCCAGGGTGAAGCGGGAGTTACCCACGATGACCGGCCGGCGCAGGCGATTGACCCGCACCGCCAGCCAGGCCCAGCTCAAGGCGCCGAAGAGATACAGCACACTCGCCGCCAGCAGCCAGGTCTGTCCCAGCGGCCAGCCGGCGTAGTGCACCAGCCACCAGCCGCTGATCGGCAGGGTTAGCAGGCATACGCCCATCAGCACCCAGACGAATGCCCACGGCCGTTGCATGGCGCGGTTCTGCACGGTCACATCACCGGCCCGACGACCACGGACGATCCACACGATCAGCCCCAGCGCGCAGATGAACAGCAGCACCGTGCTGACGACGTGCAGAATTTTCAGTGCAGCGAAGTGTTCCATTGTGTTCGTGTCCCTGTGTATGGCTGTGTTTGAAGCGTAGCAGCCGGTCGCATGCCGCTGCCGTTATCCCAAAAACAGCTTGTATGCCGGGTTCTTGGTCTCGTCCCAATACGGATAACCGATTTCCGCCAGCGCCTGCGGCACCAGATGCCGTTCGTCTTCCGGCACCACCAATCCGGCCACCACACGCCCGTCTGCCGCGCCATGGTTGCGGTAATGGAACATCGAGATATTCCACTTCCCGCCCAATTTGTTCAGGAAATTGAACAACGCACCCGGCCGCTCCGGGAACTCAAAGCGCAGCACCACCTCGTCGCTGACCCGCTCCGAATGCCCACCGACCATGTGCCGCAGGTGCAGCTTGGCCAGTTCGTTGTCGGTCAGGTCGAGCACAGGGAAACCCTGCTCGGTCAGGCTCGCAATCAGAGCTTTGCGAGGGTCGGTGTCGGGGTGGGTCTGCACGCCGACGAAGATGTGCGCCTCGCGGTCGGTGTGGTAGCGGTAGTTGAACTCGGTGATCTGCCGTTTGCCGATGGCTGCGCAGAAGGCTTTGAAGCTGCCCGGCTGCTCCGGAATGGTCACGGCAATGATTGCTTCACGGCCTTCGCCCAGCTCAGCGCGCTCGGCCACATGGCGCAGGCGGTCGAAGTTGACGTTGGCGCCGGAGTCGATGGCGACAAACGTCTGCCCGGTGACTTCGTACTGTTCGGTGTACTTTTTGATTCCGGCCACGCCCAGCGCGCCGGCGGGCTCGGTGATCGAGCGGGTATCGTCGTAGATGTCCTTGATCGCCGCGCAGATTTCATCGGTGCTGACGGTGATCACCTCGTCGACGTAATCCTTGCAGATGTCGAAGGTGTACTGACCGATCTGCGCCACCGCGACGCCATCGGCGAACAGCCCGACCTGTTGCAGCACCACGCGCTCGCCGTAGGCCATGGCCTGTTGCAGGCAGTTGGAATCGTCCGGCTCGACGCCGATCACCTTGATCTCCGGGCGCAGGTATTTCACGTAGGCCGCGATGCCGGCAATCAGCCCGCCGCCACCGACCGGGACGAAGATGGCATCCAGCGGCCCCTGATGCTGACGCAGGATTTCCATGGCCACCGTGCCTTGCCCGGCAATGGTGTCAGGGTCGTCATAGGGGTGAACGTAGACGTAGCCGTGTTCCTCGACCAGCTTCAGCGAATACGCCAGCGCTTCGGGAAACGAGTCGCCGTGCAGTACGACTTTTCCGCCCCGGGAGCGAACGCCCTCGACCTTGATCTCGGGGGTAGTCTTCGGCATGACGATGGTCGCCGACACACCCAGAGTCTTCGCCGCCAGCGCCAGGCCCTGCGCATGATTACCCGCCGAAGCCGTCACCACGCCCCGCGCCAGTTCTTCCGGGCTCAGCTGCGCCAGCTTGTTGTACGCGCCGCGAATCTTGAAGGAGTACACGGGCTGCAAGTCTTCGCGCTTGAGCAGGACGTTGTTGCCCAGGCGCTGGGACAGCTGGCGAGCGGCGTGCAGCGGGGTTTCCACAGCAACGTCGTACACGCGGGAGTTGAGGATCTTTTTGACGTAGTGCTCGAGCATCGGAGAAGAATCGCTGGCGAAGGGGCAAGACCCGGAAGTCTACCCCTCGTCCCGGCGCACGACCACATCAAGACTCAGGCTTTGACCACGGCATGTCGTTATACTGCCGGCCCTCGGACCTATCGCTATTCCCTGTAACCGGAGCCCACCTCGCATGACCCAGGATCAACTCAAACAGGCCGTTGCCCAGGCCGCCGTCGATTTCATCCTTCCGAAACTCGACGACAAAAGCGTCGTGGGCGTAGGCACCGGCTCTACCGCCAATTGCTTTATCGACGCACTGGCCCTGCACAAAGGCGCGTTCGATGGCGCAGTCGCAAGCTCTGACGCGACGGCCGCACGCCTTAAAAGGCACGGCATTCCGGTGTATGAGCTGAACACGGTCAGCGATCTGGAGTTTTACGTCGACGGCGCCGATGAAAGCGACGAGCACCTGAACCTGATCAAAGGCGGCGGCGCGGCCCTGACCCGCGAGAAGATCGTGGCCGCCGTGGCCAAAACCTTCATCTGTATCGCTGATGCCAGCAAGCTGGTGCCGGTGCTGGGGGCGTTTCCTTTGCCGGTCGAAGTGATCCCGATGGCCCGCAGCCACGTGGCCCGGGAACTGGTGAAGCTGGGCGGCGACCCGGTTTACCGCGACGGTGTGCTGACCGACAACGGCAACATCATCCTTGATGTGCACAACATGAACATCACCAACCCGGTGGAAGTGGAAGCGCAGATCAACAACATTGTCGGCGTCGTCACCAATGGCCTGTTCGCCGCCCGCCCGGCGGACCTGCTGCTGCTGGGCACTCAAGAAGGCGTGAAAACCCTCAAGCGCTAATGGTTGCGGGGCAAAGCAAATCCTAGCGGAGATGCCTTGCCCTCAGCGCTTCTTGAACACATAGAACAGGTTCGGCTCGCTCACGACGTACAACGTGCCGTCGTCCCCCATGGCGATGCCTTCGGCCTGGGGCACGCTTTTGCTCAGGCCCATGCTGCCTTTGGTCAGCGACACGTTGGCGACGGGTTTCCCTTCAGTATCCAGTTCGAGAATCTGCCGCGACTCATCCGAGAGCGCCAGCAGATGCCCGCTGCGTTCATCGAATTGCAGGCTGGAAAGATCGCGCACAAACAGGCCTGCATCCCGCTGCTTGCTGGACGTCACTTCCAGAATATTCGGGGAATGGGTGCCCGCGTCAGGAAAGCCGCGCACTTCGATGATCTGCACGGGCCGCCGCTCTTTGGCGACGAACAGCCGAAGGCCCTGATTATCGTAGGCCAGGCCTTCGAAGCCGTTGTTGCCGCCGGCGTCGATGCCCAGGGTCAGCTGCTCGGCATCGGCCGCGTCGAGAAATGTCGTGTCGTCATCCACATGAACCTTGATCAGCCGCTGACTGTGCTCGTCGCTGATCACGTAAATCCCGGGGCTGATGTACTCGACCGCCTCGGCATCACCAAACCCGGTCAGGGGAATTCGTCTGAGAATCCGCCCTTCCAGGCTCAACTCGACCAGCTCGGGGTTTTTGTTGGTCACAGTGAAGAGGGTCTTGCGCTGCGGATCGAAGCTGAGCGCCGAGACATTAGCCTCCAGGCCGTCGATGGCCCGCGCCTCAATCTCGACCTCATAGGCGTCTAGGCCCAGCGCTTGCGCATCGCTGGATTGCCAGAACACGTACCAGTTGAACCAGAGCCGCTCGATGACCCTGTACTCGCGCGCCACGAAAAACGACGCGGTCAATATCAACAGGACAAGTAACGTGAGCACGACGCTCTGGAACGGGGACACACGACGCATGCAGGGGGCTCGACTTCAGTGGGGCGACTTTAATAGCACCGTATTCTGAAGCCAAACTGAAAGCGATGTGACATCTCGTTTGGATTTTTCGGGGCCATGACGAGCCCCGAACGACGTTCCAGACGAAGCCAGCCGAGGCTTACTGGCGCTTGAAGGTATAAAACAGATTGGGCTCGCTGACCATGTAAATAGTGCCGTTCTCGTCCATCGCCACCCCTTCGGCGCGTGGAATGGTCTGGCTCAGCCCATTGAAACCGCTCAGCAGCGTCATGAAGCTGACCTGATTACCCTTGCCGTCCAATTCCAGCAGCATGTGCGATTCAGCAGACAACACCAGCAAATGCCCGGTCTTCTGGTCCGCATACAGGGACGACAGATTGCGCACGATGAGGTTGTCGTTGATCAGCTTGCGCTTCTCGCCTTTTACCTCGCTGCTGCCATCGGCCTTCCAGCTGTACAGCGCTGGCGGACGTTCTTCCCCGAACAGAAACTGCTGGTCGCGCGGGTCCCAGGCGATGCCTTCGAAGGCTTTGTTCTGGTCCTTCGACGGACCGAGATCGTACTTGGGGAAGTCGGCGATGTTCAGGGTTTTGGTGTCAGGCGTGACGTGGACGATGGTCATCAGGTGCTGGCGCTCATCGACAATAGCAATCAGGCCGTCGCCGAGAACGGCTACACCCTCGGGATTGCCCCAGCCCTCAAGCGGAATTTTGCGAATGACGTCGCCAGTCAGCGTGATCTCGGAAAGGAACGGGTTTTTGCCCATCACCGAATACAGGGTTTTAGTCGCTGGGTCGTAAGACAAGTCCGAGGCCTCATCCTTTTCCATGCCGGCCAGCGGCTTGGCATCGATGTCGACCTTGTAATCCGGCAGCCAGATGCCCGCGGCGCGCTCCGCTGGCGTGACGTTGCGCTCGCGCAGCCACAACAGACCGCGATCATCCCAGTGCCAGGCATAAGACAGACCGGCCAAAATCACCAGTGCTGCAGCGAGCAGCCACCACCAACGGAAACGCAGACGGCTTCTACGCTGTGTCATCCGCGAACGTCGCTTTCAAAACGGCTATGGCCGGTCAGCTCCAGCACGATCTCATCGCCAACAGTGAACGGCCCTACGCCAGCAGGCGTGCCGGTCATGATCAGGTCACCGGCCTGCAGTGAGAACTGCGAGGCCATGTGCTGGATCATCGGCACGATCGGGTTGAGCATGTGACTGCTGTTACCGTCCTGGCGGACTTCGCCGTTGATGGTCAGGCGGATGGCGATGTCGGTCAGATCAGGATAAGCGTCAGCGGACACGAACGGCGCAATGACCGCCGCGCCGTCGAACGACTTGGCGATCTCCCACGGCAGGCCTTTCTCTTTCAGCTTCGACTGCAACGTCGCGCAGCGTCAGGTCCAGGCCCGGGGCGAAGCCGGAAATCGCGTCGAGGACTTCTTCGCGGCTGGGGTTCTTGCTCAGCGGTTTGCCGATCAGCACGACGATCTCGGCTTCGTAATGCACCGAACCCCGGTCCTGAGGAATGCTGAAGCCCCCTCGATCCCGACCACGCAGCTGCCCGGCTTGATGAACAGCAAGGGCTCGGTCGGTACCGGGTTATCCAGCTCCTTGGCGTGCTCGGCGTAGTTGCGGCCGATGCAGACGACTTTACCGAGCGGAAAGTGAACCTTGGTGCCGTCGACGTATTTGTGCTGATAGCTCATGAGCGCTCCTGAGAAGCTTGTTGTAATGGGGAACCGCTTACACAGCGAAGATTTTGCCAGGGTTCATGATGCCGTTCGGGTCGAACACCGCTTTGACGGCTTTCATGTATTCGATCTCCACCGGCGAGCGGCTGTAATGCAAGTAGTCACGCTTGGTCATGCCGACGCCGTGCTCGGCGGAGATCGAGCCGTTGTACTTCTGGACGATCTCGAATACCCACTTGTTCACCGTTGCGCACTTGGCAAAGAACTCGTCTTTGCTCAGGTTTTCCGGCTTGAGGATGTTCAGGTGCAGGTTGCCGTCGCCGATATGCCCGAACCAGACGATTTCGAAATCCGGGTAATGCTCACCAACGATCGCATCCACTTCAGCGAGAAACGCCGGGACTTTCGAAACGGTGACCGAGATGTCGTTCTTGTACGGCGTGAAGTGAGAGATGGTTTCCGAAATGTATTCGCGCAGTTTCCACAAATTCTGCAGTTGCTGTTCGCTCTGGCTCATCACGCCATCCAGCACCCAGCCTTGTTCGACACAGTGCTCGAAGGTTTCCAGCGCGTGGTTGGCCACTTCTTCGGTGGTCGCTTCGAATTCCAGCAGCGCGTAGAACGGGCACTCGGTTTCGAACGGGGACGGCACGTCGCCGCGCGCCATGACCTTGGCCAGCGCCTTGTCCGAGAAGAACTCGAAGGCGGTCAGGTCCAGCTTGCTCTGGAACGCGTGCAGGACCGGCATGATGGCGTTGAAATCAGTGGTCCCGAGAACCATCGCGGTGAGGTTTTTCGGCGCGCGGTCCAGGCGCATGGTCGCCTCAACCACAAACCCCAACGTGCCTTCAGCACCAATGAACAGCTGACGCATGTCGTAGCCGGTGGCGTTTTTGATGAGGTCTTTGTTCAGTTCGAGCAGGTCACCCTTGCCGGTGACCACCTTGAGGCCCGCGACCCAGTTGCGGGTCATGCCGTAGCGAATCACTTTGATCCCGCCGGCGTTGGTGCCGATGTTGCCGCCGATATTGCTGGAGCCTGACGACGCGAAGTCCACCGGGTAATACAAACCGTTTTCTTCGGCGAGATTCTGCAGCTGTTTGGTGACCACGCCTGGCTGACAGATGGCTGTGCGGTCTGTCAGGTTAAGTTCGAGCACCTGATTCATGTAATCGAAGGAGACGACCACCTCACCATTGGCCGCAACGGCGGCGGCGGACAACCCGGTGCGGCCACCCGAAGGGACCAGCGCGACATTGCGCTCGTTGGCCCAACGGACGATGGCCTGCACCTGTTCGGTGGTCTTGGGGAACACGATGGCGGTGGGCGCCGGGGCAAAATGTTTGGTCCAGTCCTTGCCATAGGCTTCGAGGGAATCGGCGTCGGTCAGGACCTTGCCAGGCTCAACCAGGTTCTTCAGCTCATCTATCAGCGCAGGATGGGTCATCAACAGAACTCTCGAACAATTCATGGTCATCCTGAGAACGGCTCACGTCCAGGAATGGGGTGTTTCGCGGGGGCATATGCTAGCATACGCCCCCGCCAATCGAGCTTTCGACCCATTGGCGCGCGCTTCACTTACTGCCATTTCTCTCCGGGACACAGGTTTACGCAGATGAGCAAGACTTCCCTCGACAAGAGCAAGATCAAGTTCCTTCTTCTCGAAGGCGTCCACCAGTCCGCGGTCGACGTCCTCAAGGCCGCCGGTTACACCAGCATTGAGTACCACACCAAGTCTCTGCCGGAAGCCGAACTGAAGGAAAAGATTGCCGACGCTCATTTCATCGGTATTCGTTCCCGCACCCAACTGACTGAAGAACTGTTCGATAGCGCCAAGAAACTGGTCGCGGTCGGCTGCTTCTGCATCGGTACCAACCAGGTTGACCTGAACGCAGCCCGCGAACGCGGCATCGCTGTGTTCAACGCCCCTTACTCCAACACCCGTTCGGTGGCGGAGCTGGTGCTGGCGGAAGCCATCCTGCTGCTGCGCGGTATCCCGGAGAAGAACGCTTCCTGCCATCGCGGTGGCTGGATCAAGAGCGCGGCCAACTCGTTCGAAATTCGTGGCAAGAAGCTCGGCATCATCGGCTACGGCTCGATCGGCACGCAGTTGTCGGTCCTGGCTGAAGGCCTGGGCATGCAGGTGTACTTCTATGACACCCTGACCAAGCTGCCGCTGGGCAACGCCACTCAGGTGTCCAGCCTGAACGAGCTGCTGGGCATGGCTGACATCGTCACCCTGCACGTTCCGGAAACCAACGAAACCCAGTGGATGATCGGCGAGAAAGAAATTCGCACGATGAAGAAGGGCGCCATCCTGATCAACGCGGCGCGCGGCACGGTGGTCAAGCTCGACGCCCTCGCTGACGCGATCAAGGACCAGCACCTGATCGGCGCGGCCATCGACGTGTTCCCGGTCGAGCCACGTTCCAACGATGATGTGTTCGAAAGCCCGCTGCGCGGCCTGGACAACGTGATCCTGACCCCGCACATCGGCGGCTCGACCGCTGAAGCCCAGGCCAACATTGGTCTGGAAGTGGCCGAGAAGCTGGTCAAGTACAGCGATAACGGCACGTCGGTTTCTTCCGTCAACTTCCCGGAAGTGGCCTTGCCGGCCCACCCTGGCAAGCACCGCCTGCTGCACATCCACGAGAACATCCCGGGCGTGCTGATGGAGATCAACAAGGTCTTCGCTGAAAACGGCATCAACATCTCGGGTCAGTTCCTGCAGACCAACGAGAAAGTCGGTTACGTGGTGATCGACGTCGACGCCGAGTATTCCGACCTGGCGCAAGAGAAACTGCAGCACATCAAAGGCACCATCCGTAGCCGCGTTTTGTTCTAAAGCGGTGGTTTCGGGGTGATAAAAAGGAGACCCTCGGGTCTCCTTTTTTATGCGCGAATCACGTAACACGCCGGCACCGGCTGTGCGCCCAATGCCCAGCCTACAGCAGGTTATTTCACCGTGATGGTGATCTTCTGCGACTCAACCGGCGGGTTCAGCGGCACGTGGTTCTTGTCGCCAACCAGCAGTTGCAGGGTGTGCTGGCCCGGCGTCAGGTTCAGCTCGGTTTCCGTCTGGCCCTTGCCGAAGTGGCGGATGTTGTCGGTGGTCGGCAGCGGCGCGGTCATGTCGGGCTGATCCTTGACGTCGATCAGCAGGTGATGATGGCCGGTGTCTGGCACATCAACGCCGGCCGGGGCGACGCCCATGCCCTTGAGGCCGAACTGCACCTTGAATGCGCCGTTGACGGTCGCGCCGTCTTTGGGCGAGATGATGTAAACCTCGGCGCCTGCAGGCGATGCAGTGCGCGGCATGTCAGCGGCCTGGGCCAGCAAGCTCGCCCCCAGCAGCAGTCCGGTGAGGGCAGTTTTAGCGAATAACGTCTTCATGATCTCTCCGTTTTTATCGATGTGCGATTGGCGGGCTCGGGGTCGAAGCTTCTTTATCCCGACAGACAACCGCCCAGAAACGACCTTCACCTTAGCTTCGGTTGGCCGCGAAGTGTTTCGCTGAGTGGCTTGATGTAGAAGATTTCATGTTGGACCGATGCGGCGTCGCGCAGCAAACGCCGTTCATGTGGGAGTGAGCTTGCTCACGAAGGCGGCATTTCAGGCGCAAAAGATGTAGCGGATGTCTGGGCCTCTTCGCGAGCAAGCTCGCTCCCACGGGATCGCGGGTCGGCTTGTAATCTCCGGCTGCTGTAGGACTTGTGGGGGTGAGTTTGCTACAGCTCGAACGGCTCGTTCCCGCGCCGCCTGAACCAGCCGGTCAGCGACAGACGCTCGCGGGTCGAGGGCATGACTTCGTGGGGCATGTCGCCCGAAAGAAACACCACGAGGCAGCCGCCCGTTGGCTGCACGTCATACTCAACGCCGCCTTTGAGGTACATCCGCAACTGGCCGCCGTGCTCTGGCAACCAGCCGTCGTTGAGGTAGACGACCGCTGAGACCATGCGTTTGTCGTCATCGCGAAACCGATCCACATGCTTGAGGTAGAAGGCTCCCGGCGGATACAGCGCGAAGTGGCTTTCATAATCCTCAAGGCCCAGAAACAGCCCCCGGTTCAGCGCCTGACGCAGGCTCTCCATCAGGTCGAGATAACGATCGCACGGCTCGGCCTGCCCCGCTTCGAGCCATTGGATGTGATCGCCTCGAATCCCCTCGCGCACCTCCTGCGCCGGCCCGCGCCCCACTGCGGCAGGCGCGAGCTCACCCTGGACGGCACGTGTGCGGCATTCAAGGGCCAGCTCTCGGGTCAGGGTATCGGGCAGGAAGATGTTCTGCTGCGACCAGCCACGCTCGGCCAGGTCGTCGACGATTCGCAACAGCAGCGGGTGATCAGGGGATATGCGCATGGCGCGCATAGTATCCATACGCCGATTAATCCGACAGGGCCTGCAGTCCGGCGAATGAGGAATATTTTCGCGGGTTTGAATACGCCCGGCGGTTTTGCCCGATCACTGATCGAACCCACGGTTTTTAGCGGGGTCTGGCAAGTGTTAACTCGACAAATCCCCGCTGCCCCACCGAGAATGGCGGCCTGCCGACAGGAGTCTCTAATGCGCCGTCTGTTTTTCCTGCTGTTGATGTTCTGCACTTTGCCCGCTTGGGCAGACGGCCACGATCAGCTCTACAAGCTCGCCGGCTGGCCGGAACAACGCGCTCATTTTGTCGATGCCTTGAAAGCCGCTCAGCAGCGTTACCGCAACAGCCTTCCGCCCGCCGTGTTCGACGCTCTGGTAAGTAACAGCAATCAGCGGTTCGCGCCGCAGGCGATGGACCAGCGCGGGGAGCAAATGCTGCGCCAGACGCTGCAGGACCCGAACCCTGCGCTGCAGTTTTTCCAGTCGCCGCTGGGCCGCAAGATTGTCAACGCCGAGCTCACCGCCACGCGCCCGGACCAGCTGGCCAAAAACGCTCAAGGCCTGCCGCACATTCAGGCCGACGACAACCGACTGCTGATCATCGGCCACCTGGCCAACGCCCTCCCCGCCAAGGAAGCCGGCGCCGAGGTCAGCATGGCGATTGCTGGCGTCGCCGCCGACAGCCTGAGCTCGATGATTCCAGGCCTGATGGGCGGCGGAACGACCCAGGCCATGCTAGACAGTCAGCGCCAGCGGCTCATGGGGCAGATCGGCAAGGACGTGAACAACACGCTGCTCTACGTGTACCGCGACCTGTCGGATGGCGAGCTGGACGAGTTCGCCAGCTTCGCCGAGTCCAACGATGGCAAGGCCTATTACAAGGCAGCGCTGGCAGCAGTTCGCGCGGGATTGGCGGTCGGCCAGACTGTCAAATGACGTCAGTGGGACCGGCTTAAGCCGGGAAGAGGACTGAGTAAACACCCTCCATCTTTCGGTGTGACCACTGAAGCCTTCCCGGTTAAAGCCGGCCTCACACTCGCTATGTCAGCCGGGAAACCTGCCCTCCGAGCCCTACCCCATACGCTGCGTCAGAAACTCAAAAACCGCGCGCGCAGCTCGGGTGACTCATTGACGAGATGGTGCCGCGCTTCGTGCAGCATGAAGATCTGCGGATCAGCGAACTTGTCCTTGAGCACCGGCAGGTTATGTTTCCAGTCCACGGTCATGTCCGATTCGCCCTGCACGATCAGCGGGCTGCGGCGGCTGCGGGGCGCGCGCTCGATGCGTTCGATCCATTTGGCCAGCGCGCCCACCCAGACGGTCGGCAGGCGTCGCGGCTGCAACGGGTCCGCCAGCAGAAAAGGCAGAAAGGTCGGAGCGTTTGAGTTTTCGCTAAAGCGTCTGTCGATGGCTTTGACGAAGCCGCGTAGCAGGTAATAACTGAACTTCGACAAGGCCCAGCCACGCGGCCGCACCAGCGGCGCCAGCAGGATCGTCTGACCCTGCGCCGGACTGGCATCGCCGTGATGCAGCAAGTGGTCGATGACAATCGCGCCGCCAGTGCTTTGCCCGCACAGGTGCCATGGCTGCGGCAGGTTGAGGCTTTCGGCCTCAACGAAAAGCCGGTCCAGCACCGCCTGGTACTCCGAAAAGTCGGTAATGCTCGCCCGCGCCCCGCTGGACAATCCATGGCCCGGCAAGTCGCAGGCAATCACCACCAGTCCAAGCCCCAGCGCCCAGTCGATAACGTGACGATACAGCCCAACGTGATCGTAAAACCCATGCATCAGCACCAGCGTGCCAACGGGTTGATCGGGCATCCACAGCTGCGTGACGATCTCATAGCCGCCCACCTCAACGCGTCCTATCCGGCTACTGGTGGCGCCACTCGGGCCGAGCGCATTCAAACCGTAGAAACGCTGATAAGCCTGGGCCTCTGCAGATGGCGCCTGTGACGCGTTCAGCGGCAACAGCTCAGCACGCAGATGGTCGGGGTCGAACGTGTCGGACATCGGAATTCCAGATGAGGGTGTGTAGGAAGCGACCGCACGGAAGTGTCATCTGTCCGCCGCGGCGTGGCAAGTTACGCCACTTAAATCCATCGGCGCGCCGTCTACCCAGTCGCGAGACAAATCTGTAGCCTGCAAAACCTTCCCGATTCTCATTTGAGCCCCCGGATGAAACGCAGCCTTTACGTCGTCGTCGCATTGTTGGTGCTCATCGGGGGCGCAGGCGCGTGGTACATCCACAGCAAACAGCCGGTCCGCGATGGCGAGATAAGCCTCGCAGGTCTGCAGGCCCCGGTCACCGTGCGTTACGACGAGCGCGGCGTGCCGCATATTCGTTCCGACAACCAAAACGACTTATACCGCGCACTGGGCTACGTCCACGCCCAGGACCGCCTGTTCCAGATGGAAATCCTGCGCAGGCTGGCGCGCGGCGAGCTGGCTGAAGTGCTGGGTCCCAAGCTGGTCAACACCGACAAGCTGTTCCGTAGCTTGCGCATCCGCGAGCACGCCGATGCCTATATCGCGCGCCAGGACAAGAACACGCCGGCGTGGAAGGCGCTTCAGGCGTATCTGGACGGCATCAATCAATACCAGGCGACGCATCCCAAACCGATCGAGTTCGACGTGCTGGGCATTCGCGAGCGGCCGTTCACGGCGCAAGACACCCTCAGCGTCGGCGGTTACCTGGCGTACAGCTTCGCCGCGGCGTTTCGCACTGAGCCGCTGATGACCTACGTGCGAGATCAATTGGGCCCGGAATACCTGAAGGTGTTCGATATGGACTGGCAGGCAAAAGGCGCCGTTGACCAGTCCCCTGCATTGACGAGTAACGACTGGAAGGGCCTCAATGATCTGGCGCTGCTCAGCCAACAAGCGCTGGAGAAGGCCGGTCTGCCGCAGTTCGAGGGCAGTAATGCCTGGGCGGTGTCCGGCAGCCGCACCCAGAGTGGTAAACCGCTGCTGGCGGGTGATCCGCACATTCGTTTCTCGGTGCCCGCGGTCTGGTACGAAGCGCAGCTGACGGCGCCGGGCTTTGAACTTTACGGGCATTTTCAGGCGCTCAACCCCTTCGCATTGCTCGGCCACAATCTGGATTTCGGCTGGAGCCTGACCATGTTCCTGAACGATGATCTGGACCTGATCGCTGAAAAGACCAACCCCGATAATCCCGATCAAGTCTGGTACCACGGCGCCTGGGTAGACATGACGTCTCGGACCGAGCAGATCAGCGTCAAGGGCGAATCTCCCGTCACGCTCACCCTGCGGCAGTCACCCCACGGCCCGATCGTGAACGACGCGCTGGGCGCCAATGGGCCGCAACAGCCGCGCGATACGCCGATTGCGATGTGGTGGTCGTTCCTGGAGTCGGACAACCCGATCCTGCAGGGCTTCTACGAAGCCAACCGCGCCGACACCCTGGACAAGATGCGCAGCGCCGCCGAGAAGATTCAGTCGCCAGGTCTGAACATCGTCTACGCCAACGCCCGGGGCAATATCGGCTGGTGGGCGGCGGCGCAGTTGCCGAAGCGGCCTGCGGGGGTCAATCCGACGTTCATTCTCGACGGCAGCTCCGAGCAGGCTGACAAGCACGGTTTCTACCCTTTCAGCGACAACCCGCAGGAAGAAAACCCGGCGCGGGGTTATATCGTCTCGGCGAACTTCCAGCCGGTGTCGCCGACGGGGATGGAGATTCCGGGCTACTACAACCTCCCCGAACGCGGTCGCCAGTTGAATAACCAGTTGAGCGACGACAAGGTGAAATGGAGTCTGGAGAACAGCAAGGCGCTGCAGCTCGGCACGCGGACGGACTACGCCGCGCAGATTCTGACGCCGCTGATTCCGGTGCTGCGCCGGGTGGTGAGCGAACCGGAGGAGCACGATTTACTGGAGCGGTTGGCGGCGTGGAACGGTGAGTACTCCGTCGATTCGGTGGGGGCGACGCTGTTCAATCAGTTCCTGTTCAATCTGACCGATCAGGTGTTCCATGACGAGCTGAGCGACGGGATGTTCACGACGCTGCTGTCGACACGACTCATTGACTTGGCGCTGCCGCGACTGGCGGCAGACCCTGATTCGCCGTGGTGGAACAATCGCCATTCAAGAGAGCCCGAGAGCCGCGACAACACAGTGAAGGTCGCGTGGCATGCAGCGGTCTCCCATTTGAAATCGCTGTACGGGCAGAACCCGGATGAATGGACGTGGGGCAAAGCGCACACGCTGACCCACGAACATCCGCTGGGCAAGCAACCGCCGCTGGACATGCTTTTCAATGTCGGACCATTCGCTGCGCCGGGGACCCATGAGGTGCCGAACAACCTGTCAGCCAATATGGGGCCCGCGCCGTGGCCGGTCACTTACGGGCCATCGACGCGCCGCCTCATCGACTTCGCCGACCCGTCCCATGCGTTGGGGATCAACCCGGTGGGCCAGAGCGGCGTGCTGTTCGACGAGCACTACGCCGATCAGGCGCAGCGTTACGTCAACGGCGAGTACGCGCCGGAGCGGTTCAGCGAAGGGGATGTGGCGGGGAACAGCAAAGAAGTGTTGAGGCTTGTACCAGGGCGTTGAACCCATATTCAGATTGTGGGACCGGCTGGAGCCCCGACCTGTGGGACCGGCTTTAGCCGGGAAGGCGTTAAGCGCTGCACCGTAGAATCTACAGCGCACACACCGGCCTCTTCCCGGCTGAAGCCGGTCCTACGAGATCAAACCGATTCGACCACCTTCGCACGGCGCAGGTCCGGCTGTTTCCAACCATCTGCAGCGGCTTCTTCGATGGCTTGCTGGATCGCGCGCTTGCGGTTGTTTTCCGCTCGGCGGCTGAAGAACCAGACCAGGAAGGTCGCAATCGACACCGCCAGCAGGATCAAACTGGCAATCGCGTTGATCTCAGGCTTCACGCCCAGGCGCACCGCCGAGAACACTTCCATCGGCAGGGTGGTCGACCCCGGGCCGGAGACGAAGCTCGCCAGCACCAGATCGTCCAGCGACAGCGCGAAGGACATCATCGCCCCCGCCGCCAGCGATGGCGCGATCATCGGGATGGTGATCAGGAAGAACACCTTCCACGGCCGCGCACCCAGGTCCATTGCCGCCTCTTCGATGGACATGTCCAGCTCACGCAGACGCGCCGACACCACCACCGCCACATACGCCGCACAGAACGTCGTGTGAGCGATCCAGATGGTGACAATGCCGCGCTCCTCGGGCCAGCCGAGCAACTGCGCCATCGCCACGAACAGCAGCAGCAGCGACAGGCCGGTGATCACTTCCGGCATCACCAGCGGCGCGGTGACCAGACCGCCGAAGAAGGTCTTGCCCTTGAACCGGGTGATGCGCGTCAGCACGAACGCCGCCATGGTGCCCAGCGCCACCGCCGCAATCGACGTATACAGCGCGATTTCCAGCGAGCGCATGACCGCGCTCATCAGCTGGGTGTTGTCGAGCAGACCGACGTACCACTTCACCGACCAGCCACCCCAGACCGTCACCAGCTTGGAGGCGTTGAACGAGTAGATCACCAGAATGACCATGGGCGCATAGATGAAGATCAGGCCCAGTACCAACATCAGGTTCGAGAATCGGAAGCCTCTCATGCCTTGCCCTCCAGCTCTTTGGCCTGACTGCGGTTGAACAGAATGATCGGCACGATGAGGATCAACAGCATCACCACCGCCAGCGACGACGCTACCGGCCAGTCACGGTTGTTGAAGAATTCCTGCCACAGCACTTTACCGATCATCAGCGTCTCGGGGCCGCCGAGCAGTTCCGGGATGACGAACTCGCCCACCACCGGAATGAACACCAGCATGCAGCCGGCGATGATGCCGTTCTTGGACAGCGGCACGGTGATTTTCCAGAAGCTGTTGAAGGTGCTCGAGCCCAGGTCCGACGCGGCTTCCAGCAGACTTTGATCGTGCTTCACCAGGTTCGCGTACAGCGGCAGGATCATGAACGGCAAATACGAATAGACCACGCCGATGTACACGGCAAGGTTGGTGTTGAGGATCTGCAACGGCTCGCTGATCACGCCCAGCCACATAAGGAAAGCGTTGAGCAGGCCGTTGTTACTGAGGATGCCCATCCACGCGTAGACGCGGATCAGGATCGCGGTCCAGGTCGGCATCATGATCAGCAGCAACAGCACCGTCTGCATCTCTTTGCGGGCGATGGAGATGCCATACGCCATCGGATAGCCGATCAACAGGCACAGCACAGTGCTGATGAACGCCATCTTCAACGAGCCGAGATACGCCGAGATGTACAGATCGTCACTGGTCAGCAGCGCGTAGTTGGCGAAGTTGAGCACTATGTCGAGCTTCTGCTCGACGTAGGTGAAGATCTCGGTATACGGCGGAATCGCTACATCGGCTTCAGCGAAGCTGATCTTGATGACGATCAGAAACGGCAGCGCGAAAAACAGGAACAGCCACAGGAACGGCACGCCAATAACGGCCTGGCGCCCGGTGGGTTTTATTCGATTGAAAGCCCGTTTTATTTTTCGGATTTTCATGAGCGCAATACCACGCCGCTGTCGTCTTCCCACCAGACGAAGACTTCATCGTCCCAGGTCGGTCGTGTGCCCTGACGCTCGGCGTTGGCGACAAACGACTGCACCAGCTTGCCCGACGGCAGTTTCACGTAGAACACCGAGTGACCGCCCAGATAGGCGATGTCGTGAACTTTGCCCCGGGACCAGTTGTGTTCGAACGAAGGTTGCTCAGTGGTCACCAGCAGCTTTTCAGGACGCAGCGCATAGGTAATCCGCTTGTCTTCCACCGACGTGGTGACGCCGTGGCCGACATAGATTTTGCGTTCGAGCTCAGGGCTGCTGATCAGCGCGTGGCCTTCCATGTCTTCGATGACCTCACCGTCGAACAGGTTGACGTTGCCGATGAATTCACAGACCAGACGGCTGGTGGGCGTTTCGTAGATATCGATCGGGCTGCCGATCTGCGCGATCCAGCCCAGGTGCATGATCGCGATGCGCTCGGCCATGGTCATGGCCTCTTCCTGGTCGTGGGTCACCATCACGCAGGTCACGCCCACGCGCTCAATGATTTCGACCAGTTCCAGCTGCATCTGTGAGCGCAGCTTTTTATCCAGTGCGCCCATGGGTTCGTCGAGCAACAGCAGCTTCGGTTTCTTCGCCAGCGAACGCGCCAGGGCCACACGCTGACGCTGACCGCCGGACAACTGATGCGGCTTGCGCTTGGCGTACTGGGTCATCTGCACCAGCTTGAGCATCTCGGCCACGCGGGCCTCGACTTCGGCCTTGGGCAGCTTGTCCTGCTTGAGGCCAAAGGCGATGTTGTCCGCCACGGTCATGTGCGGAAACAGCGCGTAGGACTGGAACATCATGTTGATCGGACGTTCGTACGGCGGCATGTCGGTGATGTCGACGCCGTCGAGGTAAATGCGCCCTTCGGTCGGGCGTTCAAAGCCGGCGAGCATGCGCAGCAAGGTGGATTTCCCCGAGCCGGAGCCGCCGAGCAGGGCAAAGATTTCACCCTTGTTGATCTGCAGAGACACGTCGTCCACAGCAATCGTCTCATCGAACTTCTTCGTGACCCGATCGATTTTGACCAGCACCTGTTTCGGTTGCTGACCACCCTCAAGGGATTTCTTGTAGGCGCCGGAGGCAACTGCCATGGGTGAAACTCCCAACTGTTTTTGCGCCCGGCCAATGTGGCCGGGCGCCAAGGTCTTTATTTACCGGTTTTGATCTTCGTCCAGCTGCGCGTCATCACACGCTGGATCTTCGGCGGCAGCTCGGAGTTGACGTACAGGCGCTCCTGTATTTCCTTCGAGGGGTAAACCGCCTCATCGTTGCGAATCTCCTGATCCATCAGCTCACCCGAAGCCGGGTTCGGGTTGGCGTAACCGACCTGGTCACTGACCTTGGCGATGACGTCGGGCTTGAGGACGTAGTTGATGAACGCGTGAGCGGCCTTCACGTCCGGCGCATCCGAAGGGATCGCGAGCATGTCGAACCACAGGTTGCCGCCCTCTTTCGGGATCGAGTAGGCAATCTTGACGCCCTTCCCGGCTTCTGCGGCACGGGCCTTGGCCTGGAAAACGTCACCGGAAAAACCGGCCGCGATGCAGATGTCGCCATTGGCCAGGTCCGTGATGTATTTGGACGAGTTGAAATAGGTCACGTACGGACGGACTTTGAGCAGCTTGGCTTCAGCGGCTTTGTAGTCTTTCTCGTCGGTGCTGTTCGGGTTTTTGCCCATGTAGTTGAGGACTGCGGGCAGCATTTCGTCAGCCGAGTCGAGGAACGCGACGCCGCACTTCTGCAGCTTCTTGATGTTTTCAGGCTCGAACAGCGTGGCCCAGGAGTCGATGGTGTCGACGCCCAGCACTTCCTTGATCTTGTCTACGTTATAGCCAATGCCGTTGGTGCCCCACAGATACGGCACGGCGTACTGGTTGCCCGGGTCGTTTTTTCCAGACGCTTGAGCAGTTCGGGGTCAAGGTTGGAATAATTGGGCAGCTGGGATTTATCAAGCTTCTGAAACGCCCCGGCCTTGATCTGTTTGCCCAGGAAGTGGTTGGACGGCACGACCACGTCATACCCGGTGTGGCCGGCCAGCAGCTTGCCTTCCAGGGTTTCGTTGGAGTCGAAGACGTCGTACTTGGTCTTGATCCCGGTGCTGGACGTGAAGTCCTCCAGCGTCGTGGTGCCGATGTAATCGGACCAGTTATAAATGCGAACGGTGGAATCCGCGTAGGCACCGGCAGCGAGTGTGAGCCCGGCGCCGAGCAGCAAGCCTTTTGAAAATAAAGAAATAGACACGTGTGCCGTCCTTTTTAGTAGGTGGGCTGTTGCCCGTACCGATGACAGTAACGACTGCCTGTGACCCATCCGGCGCGCAACTTACCTTCGATAAACCCTTCTCGCAAAAAAACTTTTTGTGACGCGCGATTGTGTGGGCGTGAGCTTGCTCGCGATTGCGGTGTGTCAGTCCTGCATCCGGCTGAGGCAAACCGCATTCGCGAGCAAGCTCACTGCCACAGGTGCGCCGTACAGGACGACGCACCCGGTCACGCTTATTTACCCGATTTGATGTTGGTCCAGCTGCGGGTCATCAAGCGTTGAGTCGCCGCCGGCAAGTCGGCGATCGCGTACAACTTGGCCAGAACGTCTGCTGGCGGGTATACGCCCGGGTCAGAGGTAATGTCCTTGTCGACGAACTCGGTTGCCGCCTTGTTGCCGTTCGGGAAGTGAACGGAGTTGGTGATCTCAGCCATCACCTTCGGTTGCAGGAGGAAGTTCATGAACTTGTAAGCGCCTTCGACGTTCTCGGCATCTTTCGGGATGGCGACCATGTCGTAGAAGCTGCCTGCACCTTCTTTCGGAATGTTGTAGCTGACTTTGACTTTGCCGCCCGCTTCCTCAGCGCGCGCCTTGGCCTGGTAGATGTCACCCGAGTAACCCACGGCTACGCAGATGTTGCCGTTGGCCAGGTCCGAGATGTACTTGGACGAGTGGAAGTAGGTGATCGAAGGACGAATCTTCTTGAACAGATCCTCGGCCTTCTGAATGTCCTCTTTCTTCTGAGTGTCGGTCGGCAGGCCCAGGTAATGCAGCGCCACTGGCAGCATTTCGGTTGGCGAGTCGAGGAAGCTGATCCCGCAGCCTTTCAGCTTGGCAGCGTTTTCCGGCTTGAACAGCAGGTCCCACGAGTTGACCGGTGCATCAGCGCCCAAAGCGGCTTTGACTTTTTCAGCGTTGTAGCCGATGCCGATCGAGCCCCACATGTACGGGAATGCGTGCTTGTTGTCCGGGTCGCTGATCGACACGGCTTTCAACAGCGCAGGGTCGAGGTTTTTGTAATTTGGCAGCTTGGACTTGTCCAGCTCCTGGTAGACGCCGGCCTTGATCTGCTTGGCCAAAAAGTTGTTCGACGGAACGACGATGTCGTAACCCGATTTCCCCGCCAGCAGCTTGGCTTCCAGGGTCTCGTTGCTGTCGAACACGTCGTAGACCACTTTGATGCCCGACTCTTTCTCGAAGTCGGCGATGGTGTTTGGTGCGATGTAATCGGACCAGTTATAGACGTGGAGGACTTTGTCATCGGCCTGTGCAGCGGCGGCCACTGCGCCCATGAGGGACAAGGCCAGGAGGGTTTTGCCAAATTTCTTCATTCGTACGGCTCCAGTGTTTTTATGTAAGCGGCGTCTAGACGGCGGACAGTCTGGCAATTTCCCGGTAAAAATTCAGCCTTGCAATGACTCAAGCGTCAGGTCCAGGCACTTGCGCGCCTTTTCAATCAACTCGTCGATCTCGGCGAAGGTAATCACCAGCGGCGGCGAGATGATCATGGTGTCGCCCACGGCCCGCATGATCAGGCCATTGTTAAAGCAAAAAGTGCGGCAAATCATGCCTGCGCCCTTGCCGACATAACGCTCGCGAGTGGCCTTGTCTTTCACCAGTTCGATTGCGCCCAGCATGCCGACGCCCCGCACTTCACCCACCAGCGGGTGATCGCTCAGCTCGCGCAGACGCTTTTGCAAATAGGGTGCCGTTTCGGACTTCACCCGTTCGACGATTTTTTCTTCGCTCAGAATGCGAATGTTCTCCATACCCACTGCTGCCGCCACCGGGTGACCGGAGTAGGTAAAGCCGTGGTTGAAGTCGCCGCCCTCGTTCAGCACCCTGACCACGTCGTCGCGCACGATGACGCCGCCCATGGGTATGTAGCCCGAGGTCAGGCCCTTGGCAATGGTCATGAGGTCAGGCTTGAGGTCGTAGTAATCACTGCCGAACCATTCACCGGTGCGGCCAAAACCACAGATCACTTCATCGGCCACAAAGAGGATGTCGTACTTGGCGAGGATCTCCTTGATCTTCGGCCAGTAGGTATCCGGCGGCACGATCACGCCGCCAGCACCCTGGATCGGCTCGGCAATAAACGCGCCGACGTTGTCTACGCCCAGTTCGAGAATCTTCTTCTCCAGCTGTTCGGCCGCCCAGACGCCGAACTCGTCGGGGGTCATGTCCCCGCCTTCACCAAACCAGTACGGCTGCGGAATGTGCACGATGCCCGGAATTGGCAAATCGCCCTGCTCGTGCATGTAGGTCATGCCGCCCAGGCTTGCGCCAGCGACGGTCGAACCGTGGTAACCGTTGACGCGGCTGATGATGACTTTCTTGCTTGGCTGGCCTTTGATCGCCCAGTAATGGCGAACCAGGCGCAGCACCGTGTCGTTGCCTTCGGAGCCTGAACCGGTGAAGAACACGTGGTTCATGCCCTCGGGGGCAATGTCGGAAATGGCCTTGGCCAGTTGAAGTGCCGGCGGGTGAGCGGTCTGGAAGAACAGGTTGTAGTAAGGCAGCTCGCGCATCTGCTTGCTGGCAGCGTCGGCCAGTTCTTCACGACCATAACCGATGGCGACGCACCAGAGCCCGGCCATGCCGTCGAGGATCTTGTTGCCTTCGCTGTCCCAGAGATAAACGCCCTTGGCGTGGGTGATGATGCGCGGGCCTTTCTCTTTCAACTGCTTGAAATCGCTGAACGGCGCCAGGTGATGATCACTGCTGAGGGCTTGCCATTCGCGGGTTTGCGGGTTGTTGGAACTCATGAATCACTCCATTGTGGTATCGCGTGTGGGGCGCCGTCGATTCGCTCGTGATCCGCTCGGATCTGGCTAGGATTCGGCGACGCCCCGTGACGTCAGACGGCAAAGAGCAGGAATTCCCGCTCCCACGAACTGATCACACGCTTGAAGTTTTCGTGCTCGGCGCGCTTGACCGCGACGTAGCCGGTGATGAATTTCTTGCCGAGGTATTTTTCGACCGTCTTGCTGTTTTCCATGCGTTCCAGCGCGTCTTCGATGGTCAACGGCAGGCGCAGGTTGCGGCGCTCGTAACCACGGCCGACCACAGGGGCACTGGGGTTCAGGCCCTCGACCATGCCAATGAAACCGCACAACAGGCTGGCGGCGATGGCCAGATACGGGTTGGCATCGGCGCCAGGCAGGCGGTTTTCCACGCGACGGTTCTGCGGACCGGCATCCGGTACGCGCAGGCCAACGGTGCGGTTTTCTTCGCCCCACTCCACGTTAACCGGCGCGGAGGTGTCCGGAAGGAAGCGGCGGAACGAGTTGACGTTGGGCGCGAACAGCGGCAACAGCTCGGGGATCAGCTTTTGCAGGCCACCAATGTGTTGCAGGAACAGCTGGCTCATCGTGCCGTCTTCATTGGAGAAGATGTTCTTGCCGGTCTCGATGTCGATGATGCTCTGGTGCAGGTGCATGGCGCTGCCGGGCTCGCCGGTCATGGGCTTGGCCATGAAGGTCGCGGCCACATCGTGCTTGAGGGCGGCTTCGCGCATGGTGCGCTTGAACACCAGAATCTGATCCGCCAGCGAAAGCGCGTCACCGTGACGGAAGTTGATCTCCATCTGCGCGGTGCCGTCTTCGTGAATCAGCGTGTCCAGGTCGAGGTTCTGCAGTTCGCACCAGTCGTAGACGTCTTCGAACAGCGGGTCGAATTCGTTGGCGGCTTCAATGGAGAACGACTGACGACCGGTTTCCGGACGCCCTGAGCGCCCCACTGGTGGCTGCAGCGGGTAATCGGGATCGTCGCTGCGCTTGGTCAGATAGAACTCCATCTCCGGCGCAACAATCGGTTGCCAGCCTTGATCGGCATAGAGCTTTAGGACTTTCTTGAGGACGTTGCGCGGGGACAGCTCGATGGGGTTGCCTTGCTTGTCGTAGGTGTCGTGAATCACCTGCGCAGTCGGCTCGATGGCCCAGGGCACCAGAAACACCGCGCTCTGGTCAGGACGGCAGAACATGTCGATGTCTGCGGGGTCCAGCAATTCGTAGTAGATATCGTCTTCGACGTAATCGCCCGTCACGGTCTGGAGCAGTACGCTTTCCGGCAAGCGCATGCCCTTTTCAGCGATGAACTTGTTGGTCGGTGAAATCTTGCCCCGCGTGATACCGGTGAGGTCGGCGATCATGCATTCGACTTCGGTAATCCTGTGTTCTTTCAACCAATCGGTGAGCTGGTCGAGGTTGGTACTCATAAATACCTCAGGGTTTTAATTCCTGGTCGCCGTCATGGCGGTCAGGCGTTCTTTGAAGCGCTGGCGTTACGGTGCCGCATTTTGAATCAAGGCATCGCCAAATGCGGGAAGACTCAAAGATAGTCGTGCTTGTGCGAAACGCGCGGCGGAAGATGCCGCAGACAGCCGGGGCCGGGTACGACAGCCGAAGCAAAAGACGCGCCCGCTGGAACCGCTGCGTGGATAAAGAGTAAGGTGTCGAGGAGCCACGCAGAGGCATGGGCAGTGCACGGCGCCCTGGCTGGGCCGCTACACTGAACGCGTGAGGTATGAAAAGCAGGTGCCCGAATGGCTGAGTGCAGGCGGTGAGGCCGATCAGCGGAAGGCGAAACATGAGACCCCCGGTATTATTGCTGTTATGGGTTGCAATCGAGCTTAGCGTTGTTCATTTTTTCCACAACACGCCCGTAAAAAATAAAACACGCCCTACTCAAACCCGCAGTTTGCATTACGTTAGGTGCCTAACATTTGCCCTAAAGTGCGGCGAAAATGGCTTTTCGGCGCCCTTTTAGGGCAAAACAGGGCTCCCTTGACTTCGTCTGGCCTTTCGGATTGACTGAAACCCGTAATGCTCGATGATTGATATTTTCAACAACAAAGGTGTTGCATCATGTCGGTACCCCCGCGTGCCGTTCAGCTCAACGAAGCGAACGCGTTCCTTAAGGAACATCCTGAGGTTCTATACGTTGACCTTCTGATTGCAGATATGAATGGAGTGGTGCGCGGCAAGCGCATCGAACGCACCAGCCTTCATAAGGTTTACGAGAAAGGCATCAACCTCCCAGCTTCCCTATTCGCACTGGATATCAACGGCTCGACGGTGGAAAGCACCGGTCTTGGTCTGGACATCGGTGACGCTGACCGAATCTGCTATCCAATCCCCGACACTCTCTGCAATGAGCCCTGGCAGAAGCGTCCTACCGCACAACTCCTGATGACCATGCACGAGCTGGAAGGCACGCCTTTCTTCGCGGATCCGCGTGAAGTGCTGCGCCAGGTTGTCAGCAAGTTCGACGAGATGGGCCTGACCATCTGCGCTGCATTCGAGCTTGAGTTCTACCTGATCGATCAGGAAAACGTGAACGGTCGTCCGCAACCGCCGCGCTCGCCGATCTCTGGCAAACGTCCACATTCGACACAGGTCTACCTGATCGACGATCTGGACGAGTACGTCGACTGCCTCCAGGACATTCTGGAAGGCGCAAAAGAGCAAGGCATTCCCGCCGACGCGATCGTCAAGGAAAGTGCCCCGGCGCAGTTCGAAGTGAACCTGCACCACACCGCCGACGCGCTGAAAGCCTGTGATTACGCGGTGCTGCTCAAACGCCTGATCAAGAACATCGCCTACGACCATGAGATGGACACCACCTTCATGGCCAAGCCTTATCCGGGCCAGGCAGGTAACGGTCTGCACGTGCACATTTCGATCCTGGATCGTGATGGCAAAAACATCTTCACCAGTGAGGATCCCGAGCAGAACGCCGCATTGCGTCATGCGATCGGCGGTGTGCTCGAGACCCTACCCGCGCAGATGGCGTTCCTTTGCCCGAACGTCAATTCGTACCGCCGGTTTGGTGCTCAGTTCTACGTTCCGAACTCGCCGTGCTGGGGTCTGGATAACCGGACCGTGGCCGTACGCGTACCAACCGGTACCGCCGATTCGGTACGTATCGAGCACCGGGTTGCCGGTGCGGATGCCAACCCGTATCTGCTGATGGCATCGGTACTGGCAGGCATTCACCACGGCCTGACCAACCAGATCGAGCCCGGTCCGCCCGTGGAAGGCAACTCCTACGAGCAGAACGAGCAAAGCCTGCCGAACAACCTGCGTGATGCACTGCGCGAGCTGGACGACAGCGAAGTCATGGCCAAGTACATCGATCCGAAGTACATCGATATTTTCGTTGCGTGCAAGGAAAGTGAGCTGGAGGAGTTCGAGCACTCCATCTCCGACCTTGAATACAACTGGTATCTGCACACGGTTTGATGGCTGCAAGGTCCAGAAAACGCCACCTTTTCGAGAGAACCGGTGGCGTTTTTCATTCATGAGCTGCGCGGACACCCTGTGGGACCGGCTTCAGCCGGGAAGGCAATCTCCCGGCTGCCACTGTAGAATGCCGGCGGCCCCGACCGAGAGAGCACTGATGACCCGCCTTGCCCCACCCCGCAAACCTCGTGCACGCAGCCAGGCGCGGATCGACTCAATCCTTGATGCCGCACGTGCGCTGCTGGCCTCGGACGGCGTGGCTAGCCTCTCCATCTACAGCGTCGCCGAACGGGCCGAGATCCCGCCTTCCTCGGTCTATCACTTCTTCGCCAGCGTTCCCGCGCTGCTCGAAGCGCTCACGGCCGATGTTCACGAAGCCTTTCGCGAAAGCCTGCAGCAGCCCATCGATCATGATCAGTTAAATCAGTGGCGTGACCTGTCCCACGTAGTGGAATCGCGCATGCTCGCGATCTACAGCGACGACGCTGCCGCGCGGCAGTTGATCCTCGCCCAACACGGTTTGACCGAAGTCACTCAGGCGGATCGTCAACACGACATTGAACTGGGCAACCTCATGCATGAGCTGTTCGCCCGGCATTTCCAACTGCCGACGCTGCCCGATGATGTTGAGGTGTTTGCCCTGGCGCTGGAACTTGCGGATCGGGTGTACGCGCGCTCGGTGCAATTGCACCACGCGATTACCCCGCGCATGGCCGAGGAAGGGTTGCGTGTGTTTGATGCGTATCTGGGGTTGTACCTGCCGCCGTATTTGCCGAAGCGGTTAATCGAGCAATAACGCAGGTCAGTTGTGGGGGCGCCACCCCGGTCACTCCCACAAGTCCTCGACCAGCCCGAAGCCCGAGTCAGACGCTAAACCTGTGGGAGCGAGCTTGCTCGCGAAAGCATTCTGTCAGACAGCCTGACTATTACTGACCCACCGCATTCGTGAGCAAGCTCACTCCCACAGGTCCTCGCTCAGCCCGAAGCCCGAGTCAGACGCTGGAGTTGTGGGAGATCGCTTGCGATTCAGCATCGATCACAACTTGGCGATCGACACCTCGGTCGATTTCACGAAGGCGATCACTTCGCTGCCAACCACCAATTCCAGCTCTTTCACCGAGCGGGTGGTGATAACGGAAGTGACGACACCCGATGCGGTCTGCACATCGATCTCGGACAGCACGTCGCCGGTGACGATTTCCTTGATGGTGCCTTTGAACTGGTTACGCACGTTGATGGCTTTGATAGTCATGGTAAGGCTTCCTTAGTGAGATCAGCTCCGGGGCAAGATTGCCTCTGGAGTTAGTTGGCCCAGCGCAGTTGCGTGGGCAGCGGTGAAGTCGGTTCGGGGTCGGGCGGGTTGCCTGGCAGCGACAACACGCGATTGAGCACTTCGGTTTCCAGCGCGGCGAGTTGGTAGGAGCCCCGCGCCCTCGGACGGGCCAGATCCACCTGTAGATCAAGCCCGATACGGCCCTCTTCGATCAGCAAGACTCGGTCGGCAATAGCGACTGCCTCGCTGACGTCGTGGGTTACCAGCAATACGGTGAAGCCGTGCTTCTTCCACAGGTTCTCGATCAGCTGCTGCATCTCGATTCGGGTCAAGGCATCCAGCGCGCCAAGGGGCTCGTCGAGCAGCAACAGGCGCGGCTGGTGAATCAGCGCACGCGCCAGCGCCACGCGTTGTTTCTGACCACCTGATAATGCCGCCGGCCATTCATTGGCGCGCTCGGCCAGGCCCACGGATTCCAGCGCTTCCAACGCTTTGCCACGCCAGTCGCCGCTGAGGCCAAGGCCGACGTTGTCGATGATCTTTTTCCAGGGCAGCAAACGCGCTTCCTGGAACATCAGTCGCGTGTCTTCTCGCGCATCCGCCAGCGAGCCGTTACCGGCAAGCAGTTGGCCGCTCGACGGCTGATCGAGGCCCGCCAGCAGGCGCAGTAACGTGCTCTTGCCGCAGCCGCTTCGGCCCACGACCGCCACGAACTGGCCGGCCGGGATGTGCAGATCGATATCTTTCAAGACTTCCCGCGAGCCGAAGGTCTTCTTCAGCTTGCGGACCTGCAAGGGGATCCCGCGCAAGAGGTTTGCCGGTTGTTGGAGATTGCTCATTGCGCGCCACCTTTAGCCACTTGATACGCCGGGTGCCAACGCAGGCAGACCCGTTCCAGACCACGCGCCGCGAGGTCTGCCAGTTTGCCGAGTACGGCGTAGAGGACGATCGCCAGTACCACGACGTCGGTCTGCAGAAACTCCCGAGCATTCATCGCCAGATACCCGATGCCGGAGCTGGCCGAGATGGTTTCCGCAACGATCAGCGTCAACCACATAAAGCCCAGCGCAAACCGCACGCCGACCAGAATCGATGGCATCGCGCCCGGCAGAATCACGTGCCGGAACAGCCCGAAGCCGCTCAAACCGTAGCTGCGGGACATTTCCACCAGCGCCGGATCGATATTGCGAATGCCGTGATACGTGTTCAGGTAAATCGGGAACAGCGTGCCCAGCGCGACCAGAAATATCTTCGCGGTCTCGTCGATGCCGAACCACAGGATGACCAGCGGAATCAGCGCCAGGTGCGGGACGTTGCGGATCATCTGCACAGAGCTGTCGAGCAGGCGTTCGCCCCATTTCGACAGCCCGGTGATGAAGCCGAGCGCCAGGCCGATCCCTCCACCGATGGCGAAGCCGATCCCGGCACGCCAGCCACTGATTGCCAGATGGGTCCAGATTTCGCCGCTGCGCACCACCGTGACGCCGGCCTCAATCACTGCGCTCGGGGCTGGCAGAATGCGGGTAGACAGCCAGCCTGCGCTGACCGCCAGTTGCCATATCGCCAACAGCAGGACCGGTAGCAACCAGGGCGCCAGTCTGTGGGTGATTCTTTCCACGCTCATGGAGTTGTCTCCTTCCAATGCCGGGCTTACTGGGCTTTCGCGACAGCAGCGGGTGGCGTCCAGATCACATTAGCGATGCGCAACGGTTTAGGGATCAGCTTGAGCTGGTAGAAGGTGTCGGCGATTTTCTGTTGGGCGGCTACGGTTTCGGGCGTGATGAACGAGGCGCCGTAGCCCTGACGTTTCACCGCCGTGCGGGTAATGTCTTCCGGCAGGCCGAGCAGCGGCGCGACCTGCTTAGTCACTTCCTCCGGGTTGGCCTTGGACCATTCGCCGACGGCGCGCACTTCTTCAACCAGGGTCTGGATCACCTTGGGATGCTGCTGCGCATAGGGTTTGGTCGCCAGGTAGAACTGGTTATTGTCGACGATGCCTGTTCCGTCGCGCAGGGTTTTGGCCTGCAGCTGCTGCTCGGCGGCGGCCTGGTACGGATCCCAGATCACCCAGGCATCGACGCTCCCGCGCTCGAAGGCTGCACGGGCATCGGCGGGCGGCAGGAATACGGTTTGGATGTCGGTGTACTTAAGACCGGCGTCTTCCAGCGCGCGGACCAGCAGGTAATGGACATTGGAGCCTTTGTTGAGGACGACTTTCTTGCCTTTGAGGTCTTTGACCGAGCTAATCGACGAGTCCTTGGGCACCAGAATCGCTTCGCTGGTGGGCGCAGGCGGTTCGGAGGCGACGTACACGAGATCAGCGCCCGCGGCCTGGGCGAACACGGGTGGGGTTTCGCCCGTCACACCAAAGTCGATCGAGCCCACGTTCAGGCCTTCGAGCAATTGCGGGCCACCGGGAAATTCGGTCCACTGGACCTGCACCCCTTGATCGGCGAGCTTTTTCTCGAGCGAGCCTTTTGCCTTGAGCAGCACCAGCGTGCCGTATTTCTGGTAACCGATGCGCAAGGTATCGGCCTGGGCCTGAGTAAGGGCGCCGAAGGAAACCGCCGCCGCAAACAGAGCGACCAGGCCTCGACGCAAATTAACGGTGCCCATGGCACGCTCCTTTGCTGTGTAGCTATCAGGTGGCACCTGCTCGTCCGATGGCGGACCAGTAAGGCAGAAAGGGATTCATGGCTGGCGATCTCGCCAGGACGGAGAGACCATAACAGGGGATAGTTATTCTCTAAAATCATATTTATTCATTTGGTTAGCACCAAAAGGAATATGCGTAGGTGGCTTGTACTCTGAGTGCGAATGGAATTGTGGGAGCGGGGTTGCTCGCGAAGACTGGCTTTCATTCTTCACAGAAAGTGGCTGCATGCCCCGGCCCCTTCGTGAGCAAGCTCACTCCCACATAGGTGGGAATTCCTTCGTGGATGGCGCTTACAGCACAAAAAAGGGCCGACAAATCGGCCCTCACGTGCTGCTCAAAGCGGGTGTATCAGCGGTTCGGCTGTGGCGTCAGGCGCAGGTACGGCGTGACGGCTTTATAGCCTTTAGGGAAGCGTTCCTTGATCTCCGCTTCATCCTTGATAGACGGCACGATGACGACGTCTTCGCCATCCTTCCAGTTCGCCGGCGTCGCGACTTTATAGTTGTCGGTCAGCTGCAGGGAATCGATCACCCGGAGGATCTCGTGGAAGTTACGCCCAGTGCTGGCCGGGTAGGTGATCGTCAGGCGGACCTTCTTGTTCGGATCGATCACGAACAGCGAGCGGACCGTCAGGGTTTCGCTGGCATTGGGGTGAATCAGGTCATAGAGCTCGGAAACCTTGCGATCTTCGTCCGCCAGGATCGGGAAGTTCACAAGGGTGTTCTGAGTGGTGTTGATGTCGCCGATCCACTTGGTGTGGGATTCAGCCGAGTCCACGGACAGGGCAATCGCCTTGACGTTGCGCTTGTCGAATTCGTCTTTCAGTTTTGCGGTGAAGCCCAGTTCGGTGGTGCAGACAGGCGTGAAGTCGGCGGGGTGTGAGAACAACACCGCCCATTTGCCACCCAGCCATTCGTGAAACCTGATCGGTCCTTCGCTGGAGTCCTGTTCGAAGTCGGGTGCGATGTCGCCGAGTTTAAGGCCCATACGTTGGTGCTCCTTGGTGATGATTCATCGGTTTACTGTGCATGCCAGCATCTGAAAGCAAAAGGAACGATTCGTGCTGAATGGCATTGTTTCAGGCATAAAAAAGCCCCGCCGAAGCGGGGCTCTTTTCAACACATTACGCTTACTTGAACGCGTAGGTGTAGTTGAGGACCAGACGGGTCTGGTCGGTGTCTTGCTGGCTAGCGTACAAATCGGAATCAGAACGCAGGTTGGCGCGACGCAGCGTCACACCGAAGCCCTTCATGAGGCCTTCTTGGAACACGTAGTCGATACGCATGTCACGTTCCCACTCCGAACCCCGACCCAGCGATGCGCTTTGCAGACGGATCTGATCGCCATGCAGGTAAGCAATCGCAGCTTTCAGACCAGGCACGCCCAAACGTGCGAAGTCGTACGAGTACTGGCCGAACTTGGTCTTCTCACCGGTGCGGGTGAAGTTGGTGATCATGCTGTCAGTGAACAGGTAAACGCTGTTACCACCCTCACCTTCGTTACGACCGCTGGCCGAGCCATTGCGGGTGACGCTACCGTTGTTCATGATTGGCATGGCGCCGCTGTCACTGACAGACTGGTAGCCCAACAGGAATGCGTTGCCACCCAAGGTGTAGGTGAACATTGCAGTCCAGGTGTTGTTGTCGACTTCGCCGTTGTCACTGTAGCCGTTGTTGAACTTGTAACCGGTGTTGACAGTTTGGCCGTTCTTGCCATCGGAGGTGCTGTGGAAGTAGCGCAGGTCGGTCTTGAACGACTGGTCTTCAGCGATTGGCAGGACGTGTACCAGGCCGAGGAACTGCTGCTTGTAATAATCTTCCAGGTTGGCGTAGTAGTACTGAACGGTCAGGTCTTTGGTGACTTTGTAATCACCGCCAGCGAACTGGAAGTTGTTGGAGCCTTCGGTACCAGCGTTCAGGGACATATCAGCGTAGTTGCTGGACGCACGACCCGCAGCCTGAGTCAGCTTACCGGCGGTCAAAGTCAGGCCATCGATTTCTTTGGAAGTGACGATGCCACCCTCGAAGGTCTGAGGCAGCAGACGACCATCGTTCGATACGAGGATCGGCAGGTTTGGCTGCAAAGCGTTACCTACTTTCAGCTCGGTCTTCGACAGCTTGACCTTGGCGTTGGCACCAGCGCGGGCCCAGTCAGCAACTGGCGAACCGTCGGAGCTGGTTGGAGACACGCTGTTGGCGGTAGTTGGAAGGCGGTTGTCGATACCACCGCTCAAGTTGATGCCGTACATGCCTTGAACGTCGAGACCGAAACCAACGGTACCCGGGGTGTAGCCCGAGATGAAGTTGAACAGGAAACCCTGGGTGGTCTGACGCTGATCCTGACCTTTGAGAGTACCGCTAGCGTTACGGTTCTCACGCGGATCTTGTTCGAAGTACAACGTACGGGAACTGAGTGTCGCTTTGCTGTCATCCAGGAAACCGGCTGCACCAGCCTGAGTAGCCAAGACACCTGCGTATACGGCCAAGGCCAGGGTGGACTTCTTCATTGTGTATCGCTCCTCGTGAATCTAATTTTTGTAGTTCCCGGGCCCGAGCCTAAGGCTCAAAACCGAGGATGCGCGATTAGCGCCGGACCTGACTCGGCGAGTCAATGGCCCCAAGACTAATTGACTAGACCGCGTTACAGCTGGCTGCAAGGTAAGGTAGATCCTTTAAACCTAAAAAGACTTGTAAGACCTGCTTTTATGCCAAGCAGTTATATGTCACAAGCCGTTTCAGCCGTCCGTTGCGGAGTGTATCGGCCCTAATCCCTAATTCCCAAAACATATTTCAGTGCCGTTCGTCAGATCGATAGGTTTGGGCGGGTCGTACAACAGGAACTTGACCGGCAAGTCACGGTCGGCCTGCGAAACCAGGTGAGAATTGCCGCTCCAACCTGCTGAAATACATGAGATTTCTTCGCCGCTAGCCGCATTCATTGCAGTTGTCACCCTGCCTTTCGTCTGTTTCCGAACGACGCAGGGCGAAAAGCTCATTCGCGACACAGCCCCCGTTAAACTCGTCGCCTCAACCGTGCAGTCATCCCACATCAGCCTGTTAAAAATGCGCCATCCCTGCGGAGACATCGTTTAGCGGGCGTCGCGATCGTATTTACAAATTGTGACGTTTAGATGAACTGTCTAGCGGAACAGTGCTTTTTGTTCTGGGCTTTAGGGGCTGTCGGGCACGGGCAGAAGGAAATTAGCGCTAAGGAAATTCCAAAAGGTTATTTATTTCGATTTTCTTAGATCATTTACGCTCTGCGGCATTCGAAGGCGGTGTGCCTTTCCACGGAGCCTCACCATGAAACTGCTCAACCCTTTACGCGTTCTGGCGGCCTTGTCCCTGGCCGGCTCAGTGCTCTTCGCCCAAGCCGCCGATTTTACCGTCGCCTACCAGACCACCGTGGACCCGGCAAAAGTCGCTCAGGCCGATGGCGCCTATGAAAAGGCGACAGACTCGAAGATTTCATGGCGCAAATTCGATAACGGCGCGGACGTGATCACGGCGATCGCGTCCGGTGATGTACAGATCGGCTATCTCGGCTCCAGTCCTCTCACTGCGGCGGCAACGCGCAAAGTACCGGTGGAGACCTTTCTGATCGCCACCCAGATCGGCGCTGCCGAGGCGCTGGTTGCGCGTAATGGCTCCGGCATCAACGGCCCCCAGGATCTGATCGGGAAGAAAATCGCCGTGCCGTTCGTATCCACGGGCCACTACAGCCTGCTCGCGGCCCTGAAGTACTGGAAGATTGATCCGGCGAAAGTGACCATCCTCAATCTCGCCCCACCAGCGATTGCGGCGGCGTGGAAGCGCGGCGACATCGACGCCACTTACGTCTGGGACCCGGCGCTCGGCGTGGCCAAGGAGACAGGCAAAGTGCTGATCACGTCGGGCGAGCTGGCGAAAGTCGGCGCACCGACCTTTGATGCGTGGATCGTGCGCAAGGACTTCGCTGACAAACACCCGGAAGTCGTCAAAGCCTTCGCCAAGACCACACTCGACGCCTATGCCGCCTACCGCAAGGATCCAGCAGCCTGGCTGGCGGACGCCAGCAACGTCGACAAGCTGGTGAAGCTATCCGGCGCCAAACCTGGCGACATCCCCGGCCTGTTGCAGGGCAACGTCTACCCGCTGGCGGCTGACCAGGTGACCGAACTGGGCGCGCCGACCACCGACGCCATCACCAAGACCGCCGCGTTCCTCAAGGAACAGGGCAAGGTCGACGCAGTGCTAGCTGATTACACCCCTTACGTGAGCGCGAAGTTCGTCACCCCGTAAACGAAAACGTCCACCCGATACCGCGCCGGCTTCGACGGCCCTGCCGCTCGCGCACATCTATTAAAGCGGAGTCCACGCCATGGCTTTGTTACAGCTGGAGCGCATTAGCGCACAGTATCCCGGTGCGGCCGAACCGGTGCTGTCGGATATTTCCCTGACCCTCGGTCCGCAGCAGCTGCTGGTTGCCCTGGGCCCATCCGGCAGCGGCAAGACTTCGTTGTTGAACCTGATTGCCGGGTTCGTCACGCCCAGCGCAGGCCGCATCACCCTTGATGGCGCACCGGTTAACGGGCCCAGCGCCGAGCGCGGCGTGGTGTTTCAGGATGATGCTTTGCTGCCTTGGCAGGACGTGTTGACCAATGTGGCATTCGGACTTGAGCTGGCGGGCGTGCCCCGGGACAAACGTGAGACGAAAGCGCGGGACATGCTGGCGCTGGTCGATCTCGCCGGTTTCGAGAAGCGGCGTATCTGGGAATTGTCCGGCGGGCAGAAACAACGGGTGGGCCTCGCCCGGGCGCTGGCGGCCGATCCGCGGGTGCTGCTGATGGACGAGCCTTTCGGCGCGCTGGACGCCTTTACCCGTGAACAGATGCAAGAGCTGCTGCTGCAGGTGTGGCAACGCAGCGCCAAGCCGGTCTTCCTGATCACCCACGACATTGAAGAGGCGGTGTTCCTGTCGACCGATCTGATTCTGCTTGCGCCGAACCCTGGTCAGATCGTCGAGCACCTGAAGCTCGACTTCGGTCAGCGTTACAGCGCAGGTGAATCGGCCAGAGCCATCAAGTCCGACCCTCGTTTCATCGAAACCCGCGAGCACGTGTTGGCTCGAGTCTTTTCCCAGCGGCAAGGCGTTCGGGAGCAACGGGCATGAGTCTTTATCAATCGCCGGAGCCGACACTCACTCGCGCGCCGTTGAAGACCGCGCCGCGCCACCCTCCTCCTTCCATGTGAGCACTCGCACCATCAGCGTGTTGACCCTCGCTGTCCTGCTGGGCAGTTGGTGGCTCGTCACAGCCTTTGAATGGGTCGAACCGCTGTTCCTCCCGCCCCCGTCCGCCGTGCTGGAAAAAGCCTGGTTGTTGATGACCAAAGGCTACATGGACTCCACGCTGTGGCAGCACTTGGGGGCGAGTTTGCAACGCATCGGACTGGCGCTGTTCTTCGCCGTGCTGACGGCCATTCCCGTTGGTATTGCCATCGGTCATAACCGCATCGCGCGTGGGATTTTCGACCCGCTGATCGAGTTCTACCGCCCGGTGCCGCCGCTGGCCTACCTGCCGTTGATCGTGATCTGGTGCGGCATTGGCGAGTTCTCCAAGGTCCTGCTGATTTATCTGGCGATCTTCGCGCCCGTTGCGATTGCCACTGCGACAGGCGTGCGCACGGTCGACAAGACGAAACTGCGCGCGGCTCAATCCCTTGGCGCCAGCCGCTGGCAGCTCATCCGCCACGTCATCCTGCCCAGCGCCCTGCCCGACATTCTCACCGGCGTGCGCATCGGCCTGGGCGTGGGTTGGTCGACGCTGGTGGCAGCCGAGTTGATTGCCGCCACCAGTGGCCTGGGTTTCATGGTTCAGTCCGCTGCGCAGTTTCTGGTGACCGATGTGGTGGTGCTGGGAATTTTGGTCATCGCGCTGATCGCCTTCGCGCTGGAGATGGGCCTGCGCGCGCTGCAACGCAAGCTTGTGCCATGGCACGGCCAGAACCACTGAATCCCGGACATTACTGACTACGCCGACACCTCGGCGCCTAATACACGAGAACACCATGAGCATCGACATCCACCCGCTCAGCCCGGCATTGGGCGCACAGATCAGCGGCATTGACCTAAACCGCGACCTGACCGGTGAGCAACGCAACGTCATTGAACGGGCGCTGCTTGATCATCAGGTGCTGTTCTTCCGCGATCAGCCGATCACGCCGCAGCAACAGGCGCGATTCGCCGCCAACTTTGGTGACCTGCACATCCATCCGATCTACCCCAACGTGCCGGAACAGCCTGAAGTGCTGATTCTCGATACCGCGGTCACTGACGTGCGCGACAACGCCGTCTGGCACACCGATGTCACCTTTCTACCGACGCCCGCGCTGGGCGCAGTCCTCAGCGCCAAGCAGGTGCCGGCTTACGGTGGCGATACGTTGTGGGCGAGCGGCATCGCGGCCTTCGAAGCGCTGTCCCGGCCGATGCAGACGTTGCTCGACGGCTTGACCGCGACCCATGACTTCACCCGGTCATTTCCGCTGGAGCGCTTTGGCAATACGGCTGAAGACCTCGCGCGCTGGGAGGAGACCCGCCGCAAGAACCCGCCGCTGTCGCACCCGGTGATTCGCACGCACCCGGTCAGCGGTCGCAAGGCGTTGTTCGTCAACGAGGGTTTCACCACGCGGATCAATGAACTGGAAGCTGCCGAGAGTGAGGCCATTTTGAAATTGCTGTTCGCCCACGGCACGCGACCGGAGTTCACCCTGCGCTGGCGCTGGCAGGCAAACGACGTGGCCATGTGGGACAACCGCGTGACTCAGCATTACGCGGTCGACGATTACCGGCCGCAGCGCCGAGTGATGCACCGCGCGACGATTCTGGGTGATGCGCCGTTTTAACAAGACGCCGGCAAGCGCGCTGATGCTTTTAGTAGGACCGGCTTCAGCCGGGAAGAAGCCGGTAGGTGTGCCGTAGACTTGTGGCCGCTTTAGGGCGTGCATCACTTTGGTTAGTCAGCACGGGCAAATGCGCGAATAGCGTGCAAAAACGCTCACCAAACGTCCAACTCCGAAAGCGGATTCGAACCTCACCTAGATGCAGGCAGTGAAATGGCGCGGCCTACAAGGCCCTAAACCGGGCGCCTGTAAGACATTACGAATATTCCTACGGACATTTCCCAAAACTGGCACGCACGCTGCAATAGGTTATACATCACCAGTTTTGGGGACCTTGGTACAGGCAGGCCGGGGATTCCCCTCTTTTATTCCTCCCGGAGACTGACCTCCAGTCTCCAGCGCCCGTCCTGGGTCGCACCGCGCCAGTCGCCGTGCAGAGGACGGGCCGCCAGCAAGTTCAGCAACAACCCCTTGTCACTTCGTTGCACCCTCCAGCGCACATCTTTGCCGTTGAGCTTCAGTTCGCCTTTGTGCGCCTGACCCTGGGCGTTGAACAGCAACGCCACCGCGCCATCGATGTGTTCACCATGAAGCTGCGGCTCGCGGTTAAACCACACGGCAACGCCGTTAGGCAGCACTTCAATGGTTTGCAGCTGGATGGGGTCCGGGGTCGTCACGCGGCCGATCATCAGCCCGACCATCACACCAACAATCGCCACCGAGCCCAGAAACTTGGGCCATAGCTTCGGCCTGGGGTCTTCTTCAGGGGTAGAATGCATCCCGTCCTTTCGTTCGGAGCCGTGCATGTTTCACGTGATCCTTTTTCAACCAGAAATTCCGCCGAATACCGGCAACATCATCAGGCTCTGCGCCAATAGCGGCTGCAGCCTGCATTTGATCGAGCCGCTGGGTTTCGAGCTGGATGACAAGCGCCTGCGTCGAGCCGGCCTTGATTACCACGAATACGCCACGCTGCATCGTCACGCCGACCTGCCAAGTTGCCTTGAAACCATCGGCCAGCCTCGGCTGTTTGCTTTTACCACAAAGGGCTCGCGGGTTTTCCACGATGCGCAATTCCAGGAGGGCGATGCTTTCCTTTTCGGCCCGGAAAGCCGAGGGCTGCCGCCGGAGGTGCTGGATCCGCTGTCGAGCGACCAACGCCTGCGCCTGCCGATGCGCGAAGGTTGCCGCAGTCTGAATCTGTCGAATACCGTCGCAGTGGCGGTGTACGAAGGCTGGCGGCAGTTGGGCTTCAAGTAACCCACCCGCAGCACCGTCGAATGCCGCCCACAAAAAAGCGCCCATTACAGGCGCTTTTTTATTGCAGCGACAACGCTTACTGAACGGTAGGCGTTGGCGTTTCGCCGCTTTCCTGCATGCGTTGCAGTTCTTGCGCGTACAGGGCGTCGAAGTTCACCGGGGCCAGCATCAGCGCAGGGAACGAGCCACGGACAACCAGACTGTCGATGGTTTCGCGAGCGTACGGGAAGAGGATGTTCGGGCAGAACGCGCCCAGGGTGTGGCTCATCGAGCTGGCATCCAGGCCCTTGATCAGGAAGATACCGGCTTGCTGCACTTCAGCGATGAACGCGATTTCTTCGCCGTTCTTCACTTCGACCGACAGGGTCAGCACGACTTCGTAGAAGTCATTTTCCAGCTGCTTCTGACGGGTGTTCAGGTCCAGGCTGACGCTCGGGGTCCATTCCTGACGGAAGATCGCCGGGCTTTTTGGCGCTTCAAACGACAGGTCGCGGACGTAGATGCGTTGCAGGGAAAACTGCGGTGCTTCTTCTTCGTTGGAAATGGCGCCGTTATTCGGTTGATCAGTCATCTCAAATCCTTACATTGAGGTCTTGTAGGCTTCCGGGCTGTGCAAAAAACCATCGTTTCCACATTCCGGTTCGAATTCAGGCGCTCAGCAGCTTGTCCAGCTTGCCGGCGCGCTCCAGCGCGAACAGGTCATCGCAACCGCCCACATGGACCGAGCCGATCCATATCTGCGGAACCGAGGTACGCCCGGCTTTCTTGGTCATTTCAGCGCGAATCTGTGGCTTGCCGTCGACCTTGATCTCTTGGAAGCCGACACCCTTGCCCGCCAGCAGCGACTTGGCGCGGGAGCAATAAGGGCAATAATCGCTGGAGTAGACGACGACGTCGGTCATTTCACTTCACCAGCGGCAGGTTGTCACCGCGCCACGACGAAATACCACCGGACAGCTTGGCGGCATTGAAGCCCACCTTTAGCAGTTCACGGGCGGTATGGCCGGCGTGCTGGCCAGCGGCGTCGACGATGATCAGGGTTTTAGGCTTGAATTTCTCGAGCTCCGCCGTGCGGGTCAGGATTTTGTCTTGGGGGAAGTTCACGGCGCCGACGATGTGGCCGGCAGTGAAGTCTTTCTTGGCGCGGACGTCGATGACAACGGCTTCATCGCGGTTGACCAGGGCGGTCAATTCGCCGGTGCTCAGGCTGCGGCCGCCTTTGCTAAGCTCGGTTGCGATCAGAAGGCCCAGCAGGATGACGAAAGCACCCGTCAGCAAATAGTGATTCGTGGCAAATTCAATCAGGTGAGCAACCATCATCGGGTTCCAGGGCGTTAAAATGTCGGCCAGTATACACAGCCCCCAAGGTGGGCCAAAGCCCGTACGGCAGTGACGTCGTTTAGCTTGTTGCTGATTTGAACTTGTCCCTAAACTGTCGATCTTTTTTCTACTTCACCTATTAGCCAAGAGTGGGATTCATGACTACCACGCCTAAACCTCTGGTTCTGATCATCCTTGACGGCTTCGGTCACAGCGACAGCCACCACGGCAATGCGGTCTACGCAGCGAAGATGCCGGTCTTCGATCGCTTGTACCAGACCATGCCAAACGGCTTGATCTCCGGGTCCGGCATGGATGTCGGTCTGCCTGACGGGCAGATGGGCAACTCCGAAGTCGGCCACATGAACCTGGGCGCCGGCCGCGTGGTGTATCAGGATTTCACCCGCGTGACCAAAGCGATCCGCGACGGTGAGTTCTTCGAGAACCCGGCTATCTGTACAGCGGTCGACAAGGCCGTAGCCGCTGGCAAGGCCGTGCACATCCTTGGCCTGCTGTCCGACGGCGGCGTTCACAGCCATGAAGATCACCTGGTGGCGATGGTCGAGCTGGCCGCCAAGCGTGGCGCCGACAAGATTTACCTGCACGCCTTCCTCGATGGCCGCGACACGCCACCGCGCAGTGCCCATCAATACCTGCAGACCATGGAAACGGCCTACGCGCGCGTGGGCAAAGGGCGCACCGCCACGATCATCGGCCGTTACTTCGCCATGGACCGCGACAATCGCTGGGACCGTGTCGAATCCGCCTACAACCTGATCGTTGACGGCACCTCGGAATTCCACGCCGACAACGCCAAGGCCGCGCTGGACGCCGCTTATGAGCGCGGCGAGAACGACGAGTTCGTCAAAGCCACCAGCATCGGCGCGCCGGTGACAGTCGAAGACGGCGACGCGGTGGTGTTCATGAACTTCCGCTCCGACCGTGCCCGCGAACTGACCCGCGTATTCGTCGAAGACGATTTCGCGGACTTCGCCCGTCGTCGTCAGGCCAGACTGGCCGGCTTCGTCACGCTGACCAAGTACGCAGCCACCATCGACGCGCCGGCGGCGTTCGAAAAGGCCGGCCTGCACAACGTGCTCGGGGAATACCTCTCGAACAACGGCAAAACGCAGCTGCGCATCGCCGAAACCGAAAAATACGCCCACGTGACGTTCTTCTTCTCCGGCGGCCGTGAAGAACCCTTCCCCGGCGAAGAGCGCATCCTGATCCCTTCACCAAAAGTGGCCACTTACGACCTGCAGCCGGAAATGAGCGCGCCGGAAGTCACCGACCGAATCGTCGACGCCATCGAGCATCAGCGTTATGACGTGATCGTGGTCAATTACGCCAACGGCGACATGGTCGGCCATAGCGGGATCATGGAAGCAGCGGTCAAGGCCGTTGAGTGCCTGGACATCTGCGTCGGCCGCATCACTCAGGCGCTGGAAAAAGTCGGCGGCGAAGCGCTGATCACCGCCGACCACGGCAACGTCGAACAGATGACCAACGAGGAGACCCACCAGCCTCACACTGCCCACACCACTGAGCCGGTGCCTTTCGTTTATGTCGGCAAGCGTGATCTGAAGGTGCGCGAAGGCGGCGTGTTGGCCGACGTGGCACCGACCATGCTGATGCTGCTCGGCATGGAAATCCCGACCGAAATGACCGGTACGCCGATTCTGGTCGCCAAGTAAGCCTCTCGAACCGGTCCGCCAGTCGCTGACGGGCCGGTTTTGTATGAAATGTCTGACGGCCACGTCGTCCGAGCGTTTTTTTGAAGCCACCGCCGGGCATACTAGGCCGGTCTTTACTCCTGGTGTCGCCCAACCTCATGCTTCGCGCCCTGATCACCCTCGCCTTGATTTGTCTGCTCAATCCGGCCTTCGCCGACGATGATCGCGCACAGACGCAGAAACAGCTGGATGCCACGCGTCAGGACATCACCGAACTGAAAAAAGCGCTAAGCCAGTTGCAGGAAGAAAAATCCGGCGTCCAGAAAGACCTGCGCTCCACTGAAACTCAAATGGGCAAGCTGGAAAAGCAGGTGGAGGCCCTGCAAAAAGAACTAAAAAGACTGAAAGCGAGCTGCAACGGCTCGACCAGGAGAAAAAAACTCCAGAGCGCACGCGTTGAACAGCAACGACTGATCGCGATTCAAGCCCGCGCTGCCTACCAGAGCGGCCGCCAGGAATACCTCAAACTGCTGCTCAATCAGCAGAACCCCGAAAAATTCGCCCGCACCCTCACCTATTACGATTACCTGAGCCAGGCCCGCCTGGAGCAGTTGCGCAACTTCAATGAAACCTTGCACCAGCTGGCCGGCGTCGAGAAAGACATCGACCTGCAGCAAGCGCAGCTGCTGGTGCAGAAGAGTTCGCTGGATGACCAGAAAGCCCAGCTCGATACCGTGCGCCAGGAACGTCAGGTGGCACTGGCCAAGCTGAATCAGGATTACAAGGTTCGCGACCAGAAGCTTCAGTCGCGGCAGCAGGATCAGGCCGACCTGACCAAGGTTCTCAAGACCATCGAAGAAACCCTCGCCCGCCAGGCTCGCGAAGCCGAAGAGGCTCGCCAGAAGGCATTGCTCGCGCAGCAGGAAGCCGAAAAACGTCAGCGCGAGCAAGAAGCGCTGGCGAAGAACCGGGCCAAAGACGATGCGAAAGACGACAGCGATGTGGCCCCGCGTCGTCCGATCAAAGCGCCCGGCGCGATGGTTTCCAGTGCCGGTCAGTCGTATGGCGGCGCTTTTGAGCAAGCAAGGGGAAAACTTCCTTGGCCCGTCGATGGTCGATTGTTGGCGCGATTCGGCGAAAGCCGTGGCGATGACGAGCGCACCAAGTGGGATGGCGTGATGATCAGTGCGGCTGCAGGCAGCCAGGTTCGTGCGGTGCACGGTGGTCGGGTGGTCTTCGCCGACTGGTTGCGCGGCGCCGGGCTTCTGGTCATTCTCGACCACGGCAATGGTTATTTGAGTTTGTACGGTCACAACCAGAGCCTGTTGAAAGAGGCCGGGGACGTCGTAAAAGCCGGAGACGCGATCTCTACTGTTGGTAACAGCGGTGGTGGTCAGGACACTCCGGCGTTGTATTTCGCTATTCGTCAGCAGGGTCGCCCTAGTGATCCGGCCCAATGGTGTCGCACTCAAGGATAAGTCGACACCTCACTCAGGAGTTCGTAAGACATGCTGTTTTCGTCCCGCCTCACCTCGCTGGCCCTGACTATCGCCGTGGTTATCGGCGCTCCTCTGGCCCAGGCTGCCGGCGCCGCCCCTGCTGCTGCGCCTGCCGCCACTGCGCCCGCCAACGCCGCGAACATCAAGGCGCCGCTGCCGCTCGACGAGCTGCGCACCTTCGCCGAGGTCATGGACCGGATCAAAGCCGCGTACGTCGAGCCCGTGGATGATAAGACCCTGCTGGAAAACGCTATCAAAGGCATGCTCAGCAACCTTGATCCGCACTCCGCTTACCTGGGCCCTGAAGATTTCCAGGAGCTGCAGGAAAGCACCAGTGGCGAGTTCGGCGGGCTGGGTATCGAAGTGGGCGTCGAAGACGGCTTTGTAAAAGTTGTCTCCCCCATCGATGACACCCCTGCGTCCAAAGCTGGCATCGAAGCGGGTGACCTGATCGTCAAAATCAACGGCACGCCGACCCAGGGCCAGACGATGCAGGAAGCCGTGGACAAAATGCGCGGCAAGATCGGCGAAAAAATCACCCTGACGCTGGTGCGTGACGGCGGCACTCCATTCGATGTGACGCTGGCCCGCGCAACCATCCAGGTCAAAAGCGTGAAGGCGCAGATGCTGGAGCCGGGTTACGGTTACATCCGCATCACCCAATTCCAGGTCAAGACCGGTGAGGAAGTCGGCAAGGCGCTGGCCAAGCTCCGCAAGGACAACGGCAAGAAGATGAGCGGCCTGATCCTCGACCTGCGCAACAACCCGGGCGGTGTGTTGCAGTCGGCGGTCGAGGTGGCTGACCACTTCCTGACCAAGGGCCTGATCGTTTACACCAAAGGCCGCATTGCCAACTCGGAACTGCGCTTCTCGGCAGACCCGGCTGACGCCAGCGAAGGTGTGCCTCTGGTGGTGCTGATCAACGGCGGCAGCGCCTCGGCTTCGGAAATCGTCGCCGGTGCGTTGCAAGACCAGAAGCGCGGCATCCTGATGGGGACCGATACGTTCGGCAAAGGCTCGGTGCAGACTGTTCTGCCGCTGGC
Source organism: Pseudomonas sp. 15A4 (assembly GCF_016925575.1). NCBI lineage: Bacteria > Pseudomonadati > Pseudomonadota > Gammaproteobacteria > Pseudomonadales > Pseudomonadaceae > Pseudomonas > Pseudomonas sp. 15A4. The sequence goes on from NZ_CP068986.1 coordinate 646,728, forward strand.
CAACGACCGCGCGCTGAAGATCACCACGGCGTTGTATTACACGCCTAACGGTCGCTCGATTCAGGCCCAAGGTATCAATCCGGACATCGAAGTGAAACGCGCCAAGCTCACGGCCGAAGCCGATGGCGACAACTACAAAGAGGCCGATCTGCTCGGTCACTTGGGCAATGGCAACGGCGGCGCGGACAAACCGACCACCAAGGCCAAGGCTGGCAAGGCGCGTCCGCAGGACGATGACTACCAGATGAACCAGGCCCTCAGCTTGCTCAAGGGTTTGAGCGTCACGCGCGGCAATTGATGCGCGTCTGGCTAACCGGCCTGGTCTGCGCCCTTGCCGTCACTACGGGGCTGCACGTGCAGCTCCCGTTGAATCCTCAGCGACCGCAGGCAAAGCGCCGAAGGTCGCTTATCTCAGCCTGATCATCGACGATCTCGGGCAAAACCCTGAAAGGGACAGCCGCGCGCTGGCCCTGCCCGGCCCCGTGACGCTGGCGATCATGCCTGACACGCCCCACGCAACGGACTTTGCCCGTCAGGCGCACAAGGCTGGCAAGACGGTCATGCTGCACATGCCCATGGACCCAGCGACCGGGCCGTACGCCTGGCATCCGGAACTGCCGCTGCCCGAACTCGAATCGCGTCTGAACGCCGCGCTGCTAAAAGTCCCCTACGCCGCTGGCATCAACAACCACATGGGCAGCCGCATGACGGCCGAGCCGGTGGCCATGGGTTGGTTGGTGGGCGAGTTGCAGCGCCGTCATTTGTTTCTGGTCGACAGCCGCACCAGCGCCAAAACCGTTGCGGCGGCTGAAGCGCAGAAGATTGGGCTGGCCAGTGTGTCCCGCGATGTTTTTCTCGACGACGAGCGCACCGCCGAGGCCATCAGCGGCCAGTTGCAGACAGCGATCAAGCTCGCTCACAAGCAAGGCTCGGCCGTGATGATCGGCCATCCCTATCCGGTGACGCTCGATGTCCTGGAGCGCGAGCTGCCCAAGCTTAAATCCCAAGGTATAGAGCTGATCGAGATCCGCCACATGGTCACTGAGCGCGGAAATGAGGCGATGGCCGGCCATGGAAAGAACGGGCGTTATCGCTAGGCCGACAATGCTTCGCTAGAGATATTTGGCGAAAATCGAATCGACCACGCCTTCTTTGCGCAGCTGATCCAGCGCGCGCTGCAGCCGTTGGACCACGGCGTCCGGGGTGTCTTTGTTCAATGCCAGAAACAGTTCGGCACTGTTGAAACGCAGCACGGTTTTCAACCCTGTGATGCCCTCCTGCCGCGCCAGATAGCGACCCGCCGGATCACCCGTGGCCCACAGATCGAGCTGGCCATCGACCAGCTTCCTGGCGTTGTCTTTATCGCTGAGCACCGTGATCGGGTTCATACCCTGACGCGCCAGCTCCACGGCAATGGCGTCGCCCTTGTAGGCACCGATTCGGTAAGACCGTGCAGCCTCAAGGGTGCTCAGCTGGATCGGGCTGTCAGCGCGCGCCAACAGAATCCAGTCGTCCGGGCCGATCGGTCCGACCCACTTGAAGCGTTTTTCGCGCTCGGGCAACCGCGCAGTCACGAACACGCCGTAACCGGGATTCTCCAGCGCCAGTTTGTAGATGCGATCCCAGGGAAAGCGCAAGGTCATGTTGTAGCCGACACCGGCGCGCTTGAAGGTCTCGCGCACTACTTCGACGGCGATGCCCTTGATGTTGGCTTCCTGGGCGAAATTCTTGCCGTCGGTAGCCATGTTGTAAGGCGGGAAGTTTTCGGTCAGCAGGACCATTGAATAGGCCGGCGTATCGTCGGCCCGGGCGGCTCCTGACAGCATTATCGCGACGCTGATCAGTGCAAGAAAAACACCTTTGAACATATCCCTGGCCCCTGATCCTGACGACGGCAAGAGAGTGCCGCTAACGATCAGCAAAGTCCAGTTCGACGACCGGGACGGTCGCCTTCAGAGCAGGCTCGCCACGATGCGCCAGACCACTTCGGCGCAATGCGGGCACCGCCGTGCGGGAGTGAGCCTGCCTACGGAGACTCAGCCCTCAAGTAACAAGGACTGAGCGGCCGAAGGCTCAGCGAACCACGATCCCTTGCGCCGCCATGTACGCCTTGGCCTCAGGCACGGTGTATTCGCCAAAGTGGAAAATACTCGCCGCCAGCACGGCGCTGGCGTGGCCTTCCAGCACGCCGGCCGCCAGGTGCTCAAGATTGCCGACGCCGCCTGAAGCAATCACCGGGATGCCCAGCGCATCACTGATGGCACGGGTCACGCCGAGATCGAAGCCGTTTTTCATCCCGTCCTGATCCATGCTGGTCAGCAGGATCTCGCCGGCGCCAAGGTCTTCCATCTTTTGGCCCACATCACCGCGTCCAGGCCGGTTGGCTTGCGACCGCCATGGGTGAAGATTTCCCAGCGTGGCGCTTCGCCGGGCAGCGAAACACGTTTGGCATCAATGGCCACGACGATGCACTGCGAACCGAAACGGGCAGCGGCTTCACCAACGAACTCGGGATTGAACACCGCAGCGGTGTTGATCGACACCTTGTCGGCACCGGCGTTGAGCAGATTGCGAATGTCCTGCACCGTGCGCACGCCGCCGCCAACGGTCAGCGGGATGAACACCTGACTGGCCATGCGCTCGACGGTGTGCAGCGTGGTGTCGCGGCCGTCGACGCTGGCGGTGATGTCGAGGAAGGTAATCTCGTCGGCACCCTGCTCGTCATAACGACGGGCAATCTCGACCGGATCACCGGCGTCGCGGATGTTCTCGAACTTCACGCCCTTGACCACACGGCCGTTGTCGACGTCGAGGCAAGGGATGATGCGTTTGGCGAGGGCCATGGGCCGGTTCTCCGAAAACGGTTGGGAATCTGCCCAACATCACAACATTCTGATTTGAAGCACGCCCCTGTAGGAGTGAGCTTGCTCGCGATGCGCCGGGTCAGTCAGCAAACATACTTCTGACACACTGCTATCGCGAGCAAGCTCACCCTACACGGGGCGTGCCAGTCAGCCTTTGTACGAATCACAAAACGCCTGTGCTTCAGCCACATCCAGTGTGCCTTCATAGATCGCACGGCCGGTGATTGCGCCGATGATGCCCGGTGCCTTGGCGTCGAGCAGCGCTTTGATGTCGCCCAGGTTATGAATGCCGCCCGACGCGATCACCGGAATGCGGGTGGCAGCGGCCAGCGCGGCGGTGAACGGGACGTTGCAGCCCTGCATCATGCCGTCTTTGGCGATGTCGGTATAAACGATGGCCGAGACGCCGTCGGCTTCAAAGCGCTTGGCCAGGTCGATCACCTGCACCGTGCTGACCTCAGCCCAGCCGTCGGTGGCGACGAAGCCGTCTTTGGCATCCAGGCCCACAATCACTTTGCCAGGGAACGCGCGGCAGGCTTCGGCGACGAAGTCAGGGTCCTTGACCGCCTTGGTACCGATGATCACGTAACCCACGCCGGCTTTGACGTAGTGCTCAATGGTTTCCAGCGAGCGGATGCCGCCGCCGATCTGGATCGGCAGGTTCGGGTAACGACGCGCAATCGCTGTCACGACTTCGCCATTGACCGGCTGGCCTTCGAACGCACCGTTCAGGTCAACCAGATGCAAGCGACGGCAGCCGCCCTCGACCCATTTGGCAGCCATGCTCACCGGATCATCGGAGAACACCGTGGAATCTTCCATCCGACCCTGGCGCAGTCGTACACATGCGCCGTCTTTAAGGTCGATCGCGGGAATAATGAGCATTCTTTTTCCTTCGTCAAAAGAGCTGCGCGCCGCGAGCTGTAAGCTGCAAGTCTGCGCATCTAACCATTCTTGCAGCTTGAAACTTGCCGCCTCTAGCTGCTCTTCTCCAACGCCCACAGGTCGCTCTCGATGCTTTCGAAACGCTCCTTGAGGTGCGTCTGAACATCGAAGATCGCCCGGTTGTAATAATGCGGCGCGATCTCGCGGGTGAACAATTCCAGGATTTCAGCCGCTTCGAACGAACCCAGGTCCAGCTCGAAACGGTCTTCCATGAACCGCTTGATCCTGTGGCACGCCTCACTCTCCTGCTCGGGAGTGAGGGTCAGAATCGGCGGTTTGGTCTTCTTGCTCATTACCAGCGGCCGTTCCATGCCGCGAAGTTCTGCAGCAACTGCAGGCCATGGGTGTGGCTCTTCTCGGGGTGGAACTGCACGGCGAAGCGCGAGCCATCGGCCAATGCGGCGGCGAAATCATGACCGTAATGGCCACGGCCGACGATCTGCTGCGGGTTGGGCGATTCGATGTAATAGCTGTGCACGAAGTAGAACCGCGCCATGTCCGGAATGTTGGCCCAGAGCGGGTGATCCACGGCCTGCGACACTTCGTTCCAGCCCATGTGCGGGACTTTCAGGTGCTGGCCATCTTCGTGGAGGTCCTTGCCGAAGAAGCGCACCTGACCGGGGAAAGTGCCGATGCAATCAACACCGCCGCTCTCTTCGCTGCGCTCCATCAGCGCCTGCATGCCCACGCAGATCCCGAGAAACGGACGGTCCTGACTGACTTCACGCACCAGGGCATCGAAGCCCAGGCGACGAATTTCCGCCATGCAGTCACGGATCGCGCCGACACCGGGAAACACGACACGGTCAGCTTCACGGATGACGTCGGCATCGCTGGTAATCAGCACGCGACCGGCGCCGACATGCTCCAGCGCCTTGGCCACCGAGTGCAGATTGCCCATGCCATAGTCGATAACGGCAACGGTCTGCATTACAGCACGCCTTTGGTCGAAGGCATCTGGCCGGCCATGCGGTCGTCCAGTTCTACCGCCATGCGCAATGCACGGCCGAACGCCTTGAAGACGGTTTCGATCTGGTGGTGAGTGTTGTGGCCGCGCAGATTGTCGATGTGCAGCGTGACGTTGGCGTGGTTGACGAACCCCTGGAAGAATTCCTGGAACAGGTCCACATCAAAGCCGCCGACGGTGGCGCGGGTGTACGGCACGTGCATTTGCAGGCCAGGCCGACCGGAGAAGTCGATGACCACGCGCGACAGCGCTTCATCCAGCGGGACGTAGGCGTGGCCGTAGCGACGGATGCCTTTTTTGTCGCCGATGGCTTTGCTGAACGCCTGACCCAGCGTGATGCCGACGTCTTCCACGGTGTGGTGATCGTCGATATGCAGGTCGCCTTTGCATTCGATGTCCAGATCGATCAGCCCGTGACGGGCGATCTGGTCGAGCATGTGTTCAAGAAAAGGAACGCCGATGTCGAATCGGGACTTTCCTGTGCCATCCAGGTTGATCGAGGCTTTGATCTGGGTTTCCAGAGTGTCGCGCTCGACGAACACCATACGTTCGGCCATCACCAGCTCCGCAAAATCATTGGGCGAAAAGGCGGCCATTATAGGCGTGTGGCAGGGAAACAGAAACATGAAGCGAGCAATGCCGGACCGGGGGGAATGCGGGCTGCATGGGATAGACATGTGTGTACAAGCGAATACGTACAGCCAAAAAATGTGGGAGCGGGCTTGCTCGCGAATAGGCCCTCACATTCGACATCTCTGCCGACCGTTAGACCGCCTTCGCGAGCACGCTCACTCCCACAGGTTCTGGTTAGCCTGAAGCATCTCAGGCTAACCAGATCAGCTTTTAGTGAAACAACACCGCAGTTTTCTGCAGAGTGATCCACACGCCCCATGCCAGCGGAATGCCCACTGCCAGCCAAGCCAGAATCGCCAGTGGCTTGGTGCTCGGGTCCGCTTTCCATTCCAGCGAAGTGCTGTGATCGGCGCCGGCATCGTGACCGATGGCTTGCTCAGCCTTCAATTGCTCGTCGGTCATGAAGTACTTGTCGGCCACCGGGCGCACCAGCAGGTTGCAGATGAAGCCCAGCACCAGCAGACCCGCGAGGATGTACAAGGTGATGTCGTAAGCATCGGCACGAGCAACGCCGTGGCTCAGCTGGTACTCACGCAGGTAGTTCACCAATACCGGGCCAAGCACACCAGCGGCAGCCCATGCAGTCAGCAGACGACCGTGAATCGCGCCGACCATTTGCGTACCGAACAGGTCAGCCAGGTAAGCCGGAACGGTGGCGAAACCGCCGCCGTACATCGACAGCACGACGCAGAACGCCGCCACGAACAGCGCAACGCTGCCCAAGTGACCCAGGGTCGGTACCGACGCGTAGAGCAGGAAGCCCAGTGCGAAGAACACGAAGTAGGTGGCTTTACGGCCGATGTAGTCCGAGAACGAGGCCCAGAAGAAACGGCCGCCGATGTTGAACAGGCTCAGCAGACCGGTGAAGCCGGCCGCAATGGCCGCGATGGCCGCCAGTTGCGAAGCATCCAGCTGCCCGAACGGCTGGTCGGTGCCCAGCAGCTTGCCGCCGAACACTTCCTGCAGCAGGGGCGAAGCCATGCCGAGGATGCCGATGCCTGCCGAAACGTTCAGGCACAGCACCAGCCAGACCAGACGGAACTGAGGCGTCTTCCACGCAACACTGACGTGCACGTGGCGGTTGGTGATCATCGCGCTGTTGGCTTTCTTCGCCGGAGCGGTCCAGCCTTCAGGTTTCCAGCCGGTAGGCGGAACGCGGTACGACAGTGCGCCGCCGATCATGAAGATGAAGTAAATCACCGCCATCACCGCGAAGCTCTGCCATACACCAACGCTGTCAGGCGTGGCGAAGTGGCTCATCAGTGCGGTTGCCAGCGGAGCACCCACCATCGCGCCACCGCCGAAACCCATGATCGCCATACCGGTCGCCATGCCGCGCTTGTCCGGGAACCACTTGATCAGCGTCGAGACCGGCGAGATATAACCCAGGCCAAGACCGATACCGCCGATCACGCCCGAGCCGATCCACATCAGCCAGATCTGGTGCGTGTATACGCCCAGCGCCGAGATCAGCAGACCGCCACACCAGCACAGTGCCGATACGACACCGGCCTTGCGTGGGCCCGCGTGTTCCAGCCAGCCGCCCCAGATCGCTGCGGAGCAACCCAGGAAAATGAAGAACAGGGTGTAGATCCAGCCGAGCATGGAGATCGGCCAGTCACAACTGGACGAAATGACTTGCTCGAAGAAACCCATGTCAGCCGGGCAGGCGACAGCAGTCTTGATGCCGATTGCCTTGGACAACGGCAGCCAGAACACAGAAAAGCCGTAGGCCATGCCGATACACAGGTGGATTGCCAATGCAGCTGGCGGAACCAGCCAACGGTTGAAACCGCGTTTGGCGATAATGCGCTCTTTGGACAAGAACGCAGGCTGAGCGGCCGTACCGCCCAGAGCAGTGCTCGTAGTCATTTATTGTTGCCCCCAATTTTTAGTTATATCCCGCAAGAACAGCGACATCGCTCTGCCACCACTCTTCAAGCACGCAGGCCTCGGTGGTTTATCGGCAGACCGTCTCTTTACGTGACAATTCGACGCAGCAAAGCTGGCGAACGGCGCGAGATTACCATTTGCGACAGAAAAGAAAGCATTCTGCTACTACCTTTTTCGTGCCGTTTGTCATTGTGCGAGGCGCTGACATTTCGATCGGAGGTGTCTGTGGCGATCCAAAACCCGATGCCTGCGTGAGGACGCTATACTCGCGGGCTAAATTTTGAACGACTCGACACAAGGACTCGCCCATGAAAGCGTTCGGCAAAATCCTGGGGCTCACCCTTCTCGGGCTGTTGCTGATCATCGTGGCTCTCGGCTTTGCCCTGACCCACTTTTTTGATCCCAACGACTACAAAGACGAGATTCGAAAACTGGTTCGCGATCGCGCCCACGTCGAGCTCACGCTCAATGGCGATATTGGCTGGAGCCTGTTTCCGTGGCTGGGCCTGGAGCTGCACGATGCCAGCGTTGCCACCTTGAGCGAGCCGTCCAAACCCTTCGCCGACCTGCAGATGCTCGGGTTGTCCGTGCGCGTTCTGCCGCTGCTGCGCAAGGAAGTGCAGATGAGCGATGTACGTGTCGAGGGCCTGAACCTGACGCTGACCCGTGACGAAAACGGCCATGGCAACTGGGAAGACATCGGCAAAGTCCCCGCCACTGCGGCCAATCCAGCCCAGCCGCCCGCCACGCCGGATGCGCCGGCCAATACAGCGCCGGCTAAACCCGACAAGCAGTGGCAGCCGCTCAAGCTGGACATTGACAGCCTGACCGTGAACAACGCGCGGATCGATTTCAACGATATTCCCAAGGCCCGGCAGTTCACCGCCGAGAGCATTCAGCTGAGCACCGGCCCGATCCACAACGCGACCGATATCCCGCTGAAACTGACCGCGTTCCTCAGCACCAACCAACCCGTCGTGCGCACCAAAACCGAACTGACCGGCAAGCTGCGTTTTGATCGCGCGCTCAAGCGTTATCAGCTTGATGACATGCGGTTCTCCGGGGAAGCGGCGGGCGATCCGCTGCAGGGCAAGACGCTGACGTTCTCGGCCCAGGGCCAATTGCTGGCAGACATGTCCGCCAACGTCGCGGAATGGACCAATCTGAAGCTGTCCGCCAATCAACTGCGGGCTCTTGGCGAGTTGCATGTGCGTGATCTGGACAAGACGCCGCAGCTTACAGGCGGTATCTCGATTGCCCAGTTCAATCTGCGCGACTTCCTCGACGGTGTTGGTCAACCTGCGCCACCCCTTGGCGACGGCAGCCTGAACAAACTGGAATTGGTCACCCGCATCGAGGCGACGTCCACTAGCGTTGCGCTGGATGACCTCAGGGTGAAACTCGACGACAGCACCATCACCGGTCATGTCGCCGTGGAAGACTTCGCTAAACAATCCCTGCGCCTGCAACTCAAGGCCGATGCGTTCGACGCCGACCGATATCGCAAGCCCGAAGGCGAGCAGGCGAAGAGCGCCGGGGCCGCGCGCAGAGTCGAAGTTCAGGGCGCGGAAGCCGAAGCCATGGTGGCGTCGGGCACCTCGCCTCTGCCGAATCAGCCGACTCAAGGCGCCTGGAGCGACGCGAAACTGCTGCCCCTCGAGCGCCTGCGCAAACTGGACGTCGACGCCGACCTGAGCTTCGGCAAGCTGACCCTGGAGAAACTGCCAATTCAGAATGCGGCGCTGAAAACCTCGGCGCTTGATGGCGTGATCACGGTCAGCAGCCTGCGCGGCGATCTGTACAACGGTAACTTCGAAGTGAAAGGCGACCTGGATGCGCGCCCTGAAGTGCCATTGGCACGTGTTCAGACGCGCATTGCCAAGGTGCCGGTGGAACATTTCATTCAGAGCCAGGGCACTACGCCGCCGTTGCGCGGTTTGCTTAACCTCACCAGCGATGTGACCGCCAAAGGCAACAGCGAGAAGGCGCTGGTCGAGAGCCTCAACGGTACCGCGAGCTTTGCGCTGAACGACGGCGTGCTGGTCAATGCCAACCTTGAGCAGCAGCTCTGCCGCGGCATCTCGACGCTTAATCGCAAGAGCTTGAGCGGCGAACCGCGCGGCAAGGACACGCCGTTCCAGCAGTTGAATGGCAATCTGGTGTTCCGCAACGGCGTGGCCAGCAACCCGGACCTGAAAGTCCGCACCCCGGGCCTGACGGTCAACGGCGATGGGGACATCGACCTGCGCGTCATGGGCATGAACTACCGCGTCGGCGTGATCATCGAAGGTGACAAGAGCGACATGCCGGACCCTGCCTGCGAAGTGAATCCGCGCTTTGTCGGCATCGAATGGCCGGTGCTCTGCCGCGGCCCGCTGGAAATGGGCGCCAAGGCCTGCCGTCTGGATAACGACGGCCTGGGCAAGGTCGCTGCCAAGCTGGCAGGCGACCGGATCGGCGACAAGATCGATGAAAAGCTGGGGGACAAGGTGAGTCCCGAGCTCAAGGACGCGATCAAGGGATTGTTCAAGCGTTAACCCCGTCCAGCAGCCGCTGCGCCTCCAAATTGTGGGAGCGAGCTTGCTCGCGAAGGCGTCGGGTCATACACCATGGTGGTGGCTGACCCAGCGCACTCGCGGGCAAGACATGGCGATGCAACCCGACTCTCTCTTATCACCGGAACCCTTGATGCAACCCGAGCAGTTCTCCTCCGCCGTTCTTGACTGGTACGACCGCCACGGCCGTCACGATCTTCCCTGGCAACACGACATCACCCCCTACCGTGTGTGGGTGTCGGAAATCATGCTGCAGCAAACCCAGGTCAGCACGGTGCTTGGCTATTTCGATAAATTCATGGACTCGCTGCCCACCGTGCAGGCGTTGGCCGAAGCGCCGGAAGATGAGGTCCTGCATCTGTGGACCGGGCTGGGTTACTACACCCGCGCGCGCAACCTGCAGAAAGCCGCGAAAATCGTGGTGGCCGAGCACGGCGGTGAATTCCCCGGGACGTGGAAAAGCTCGTCGAGCTGCCCGGTATCGGCCTCTCCACGGCGGGCGCGATTGCCAGCATCAGCATGGGCCTGCGCGCGCCGATCCTCGACGGCAACGTCAAGCGCGTACTCGCCCGCTTCACCGCCCAGGAAGGCTATCCAGGTGAGCCCAAGGTGGCGAAGCAGATGTGGGCCACGGCAGAGCGCTACACGCCGCACAGCCGGGTCAATCACTACACCCAGGCGATGATGGATCTGGGCGCCACACTTTGCACCCGGACCAAACCCAGTTGCCTGCTCTGCCCCCTGGAACGTGGATGCGAAGCGCACATGCTCGGTCAGGAAACCCGCTATCCAATACCGAAACCGCGCAAGGTCGTGCCGCAAAAGCGCACCTTGATGCCGATCTTTGCCAACGACGAAGGCGAGATTCTGCTCTATCGCCGCCCGTCGACCGGGCTTTGGGGCGGGCTGTGGAGCTTGCCGGAGCTGGACGACTTCAACGACATGCAGCATCTGGCCGACCAGCACGCCCTTGAATTGGGCGAGCATCATGCCCTGCCGGGCCTGATCCACACGTTCAGCCACTTCCAGCTGACTATCGAGCCCTGGCTGGTCCGGGTCCGCGCGTCCGTCCATCACGTGGCCGAGGACGACTGGCTCTGGTATAACCTCGCCACCCCGCCGCGCCTGGGCCTTGCCGCCCCGGTGAAGAAACTGCTGAAAAACGCAGCCGACGTACTGAATGCAGGAGAGTCCTCATGACCCGCACCGTGATGTGCCGCAAATACAAAGAAGAATTGCCTGGCCTGGACCGTCCGCCGTATCCGGGCGCCAAAGGTGAAGACATCTACAACAACGTCTCGCTGAAAGCCTGGGGCGACTGGCAGAAACACCAGACGCTGCTGATCAACGAGCGCCGCCTGAACATGATGAACGCCGAAGATCGCAAATTCCTGCAGACCGAGATGGACAAATACCTGTCCGGCGAGGAATACGCCAAGGCCGACGGCTACGTTCCCCCTGCCGAATAACCCATCGGAGACAGTGTCGTCGTAAGCGGAGGAAATAATTCAGATTTTTTCGACACCATGCTTGACGACCTCCTGAAAAACACGTTTAATGCGCCCCGTTGCCCAGATAGCTCAGTCGGTAGAGCAGGGGATTGAAAATCCCCGTGTCGGCGGTTCGATTCCGTCTCTGGGCACCACCTTTCGTTTTCAGGTGATGCCAAGCACAGCTGAAAACACACAAGAAGCCCGCCTCGTGCGGGCTTTTTGCTTTTCACGATTCTCCACCGCTTCTTTGTAAGCCCTGATTGACGTGAATGGATTCGTAAGCTCAGAGCCGTATATGTGTGAAGACGCCCAGCTGGTGGCCGACGTCTCCGACAAACGCGCGTGTGTCGTCGCTTAGATCACTCGATTGGAGGTGTGGGAGCAGATCGCCGGGCTTTCAATCATGCTTATTTTTCTTGTGTCCATGTCGCTTGCCGTGAGACCGGTTGTTGCCGCCGTCATCTGCCATGTTGCTACCCACTGCGCCTCCGGCAGCGCCGCCTAAGCCGGCACCTATGGTTGACCCTGTTGAGCCACCCAACTGGTTACCAATGACAGACCCACCCGCTGATCCCAGCCCCCGCCGATAGCCGCCTCGGTCTTGCTTCCTCTTTTGGCGCCCAAAGCTCCGCCAGCGGCTCCGCCGACACCCGCACCAACCGCCGCGCCGGTGCTTCCACCCATTTGCTGTCCAATGACATTCCCAAGCGCACCGCCTAGGCCTCCGCCCACTGCGGATGTTCCATCCCCAGCCGCCAGCGCGCATTGAGCGCTAAGCATTCCTAAAAGTAGTACCGGTACAGTGATTCGCATGGATTCAATCTCAAGTGGGTGAAGTAGCCTCTCGGAGAAGCATCGAGCAGGACTAAAACGACGGTGCTGGACTGGGCAAGGGAGATTCAACTCAGAGTATGTCCAGCGGGATGCTCATACCCACTCATCGGCTGCCGTGGATAAATCTTGATAAGGTAGAACTACCGGCGGGTGGCAGGCGCCGGGATGGACAGCCACAAGGAATTCCTATTCGCCACGCACCGGCTTTTTACAATTTTCCCCTAAGCGCTCGTCCAAGATCAGTTGAACGAGACCCTGATCAACCTCAGAATGCACTTCTTGAGCAACCACGGAAACGGGAGGTGTGCATGAAGACTATCGAAACGTCGAGCCGCCTCATTGGAGTCGGCGTATACACGCCATCAGAAGCAGCCCTCTACACGGGCATTCCCGCCAAGGATATTCGCAGATGGCTCTTCGGCTATAAAGCGGATGGCGTGGAGCATTCCGGTCTGTGGCTACCTGAGCTGGGCGTCAACGATGAGAAGCTGCTTGGCTTCCACGACCTGCTCGAGATCAGATTTGTCCATGCCTTCCGAAAGCACGGCGTAAGCCTTCAAGCTATTCGCGCAGCATCCAGACAGGCCAAGGAAATTTTTCACCAGCACTATCCGTTCACCTGCAGAAGATTCCAGACTGACGGCAGGAGCATATTCGCCACTGTGTTTGACGAGACTGGCGACGAGGCGATCCTGGATCTGGCGAAACGTCAGTACGCATTCAGGCAGGTAATCGCGCCTTCGCTGTATGAGGGCATTGACTATACGGGTGAGGGAAAGGCGCAGCGTTGGTATCCGGTCAAGCGCAGCAAGGCAATTGTGCTCGACCCCAACCGTAACTTTGGAAAACCGGTGCTCTCCTCCGCTGGTGTCGATACGGCGTCGATTTATCAGGCTTATCTGGCGGAAGGCCAGGACGCAAAACGTGTGTCTGTGATTTTCGAAATTCCCACCGCGGCAGTGGACGCTGCGGTGACCTATGAGCACAGGATTGCTGCTTGAATTTTCTGATCGATAACAATCTTCCACCGTCCATTGCCAGAGCCTTGCACGAGCTTTGCAGCGGCGAAGGCCATGTCGTCGTCTCGCTCAGGGACAGGTTCCCAGCGGACACAAGTGACATCCACTGGATTACCGACCTCACTGCCGAAGGCGGATGGGCCGTGGTGTCGCAAGACAAGTTCTCCAAGGGAAACGCCGAGCGGCAGGCCTTCAGAGAATGCGGACTACCGGTTTTCTGTCTCGCGAGGCAATGGGGTCAAACGACCTACTGGAGTAAGGCCGAAAATCTTGTCCGATGGTGGCCTGCCATCATCCGGCAGGCAGAACTGATATCCGGCGGTGCAGCATTCAAGGTGTCCTGGAAATTTTCAGCGCCGGGGAAGTTTGAGCAATTGAAAATGTAACCCCGCATCAGACCTACCCCTTGCGACTCCGTCTCCGGGCACCATAAATACCGAAAAACCCCTGCATCGAAATATTCAGGGGTTTTTTATCGGGCGTGATTTATTAACATTGCAGGCTTGAGCCGACTAGAGGACTTCGTGATGGCATCTGTCAGCAAGCAACAGAAACGAGCCAAGCGCGCCAAGACCAAAGCCAAAGAGCAGCGAGTCGCTCGCCAGCACCCGCAGACGCCCAACCCGATCGTCCCGGATTACTTCATGCCTGATTTCTTCTCGGACGACGAAGCATCGTTGCTCGACGACGATACCTTGCTTAAGAATTTCGTGGAGCCCGACATCCTCGAAACCATGGACGAAGAAGAGCGGGAAGCGGTGGCGGCGGTGATAAGGGGCGAAGCCGACGAGATGTCGATCACTGAGGACGAAATGCTGCTGATGGAGGTTTACCAGTCCCCTGCGCCAGAGCCGTCTCAGGAGCAACGCCTCGCGCATTACGAAGTGCTCAAGGTTGCTGAGCAGAAAGGGTTCCTGGATTTGCTCGATGCCTTTGCCAAAGGTCCGATAGCCGCACACGCCTTCTACGACTTCAATTTCGACGACTACCTCGACGTTCTGGTGAACACGCTGGGCGCCTACATGATGTGGGCCCACGGACTGGATGAGGCGACTGTCAGGGCGCGCATCCACGACGATGATTTCTATGAGGCGTTCCGCGCCATTCTCAGCGAGATCGAGATGGAATCCACGATGGAGATGCTGGGGATCGACCGCAACAAGCACGACGAACCAGCTCAAGACTGAATACAATACGCGCCCGATGACCCTGGGCCATGCGAATGGCTGCACCGCACAAGGAACCGCCGTCATGGCCTCCCCCGACAAACAGCAAAAACGCGCCCAGCGTGCAAAGGCCAAGGCCAAGCAGAACCGCTCCGGCAAGGCCCGGCCGAGCGTCATTCACCCAGTGCTCAACCACGCCTTCGTAAACGAGCCTTTCGATGACGTCGAAATCGATCTGAGCACATTCGATTTCAAAGACATCGAAGAGAACGGTTTCGACCCGGCGGATTTCGACGACCTGTTCGAAGCAATGAAGCAGGCGGAATCGATAAGCCTGCTGGCGCTGTGCGTGGTCTTCCTGCAATACCCGGTGCTGGAGCTGGTGATTGCTGAAGAAGACGAAGAGCCGGCGACCGACTTCATGATGGGCCTGCTGATTACCTACCGCGGGCTCTTCCACGAGGAAGATGAAGACGCGGCCGTTGAATGGATCGGCAGCGATGCCTTCCAGACTGCCTACAACGAAGCGTCCGTTATCCTGCAGAAAAAGAACGCGAAAGGTGCAGGCGGGCGTTCTCAAAACGTTTTTTGATTTACATGACCCCGGTCAAAACGGTAGCTTTGCGCCATTACGAGAATGCAACTCCTTCTCAACTAAAGGCTAGCCGTTTTGACACTCCCAAACACTCCTTCGCCTGAACCCATACCAGGCGAAACGAGCGCTTACTCCCGAACCCGAATTGTCCTGCATTGGTTGTCTGCTGCCGTCATCCTGTGGGCGACGTTCAGCGGCTTCGGCGTGGCATTGCTGGATCAGAACGACCCAGTTCGGCTGTGGGTTGAGTCATTCAACCCACAGCTGACCAGTCTGTTTATTCCGTTCTTCGCGTGGCGGTTGTGGCTGGCGATCAAAGCCCCTGCGCGGCACTCCGCTAAAAACGTCCAGGCGCGACTGGCGAGCGCTGCGCACAAGGCGATCTACGGGACGGTGGCGGGCGTGCTGATTACTGGGGTGCTGATGATGAGCCATCCGGTCATGCTGCTGGCGCTGGTGCCGCTGCCACAGCTCATTCACTCAAAGATCGCGCTGCTGGAGCTGCATCAGCTGCACCACGTCCTGTGCGCGGTATTGGCAGGGTTGGTGGCGCTGCATCTGGCGGCGGTGGTACTGCATCAGGTACGCGGAAAATCAGTGCTGAGCAGGATGAGCTAAGGCGCTGAATCTCCTCACCGCAACCCAATCGTCGAGCAAAAAAACCGCCATCATCCCTGATAGCGGCTTCTCGACAGCGGTCGGCCACAACCGACTCACTTCCCCATCAATTCAAAACAACCTTCCCTGCCTTCCCCGCCTTGCGACGGCTTGAAACGATCAGGCCTGCTGCCACGACCATCAGGCTCAGCAGCCCGGTGGCAATGATTTCCATACGGTGGCCTTCCTGGAACAGCATGATGGTCAGCACGGCGACAATGAACACGATCACCGCCCAGGTCAGGCCGGGGAACAGCCACATGCGGAAGTCCACCGCCTGGCCTTCTGCTTCACGCTTGCGGCGCATACGCAGCTGGGAGACGGCGATCACCAGGTACACCAACAGCGCGATGGCGCCCGAGCTTGCCAGCAGGAAGTCGAAGACCGCCGCGGGCGCAACGTAGTTGGCGAACACGGCAGCAAACGCAGCACCGGTCGACAGCAGCACCGCCCAGTAAGGCGTGCCGGCCTTGGTGGTGCGCTGGGAAACAGCAGGGGCGTCACCACGTTTGCCGAGGGAAAACAGCATGCGTGAAGCCGTGTACAGCGCCGAGTTCAGGCAACTGGTCACTGCGACCAGCACGACGATGTCGACGATCAGCTTGGCGTTCGGAATGCCCATCAGATCGAGCACGGTCTGGTACGAGCCCACTTCAGCCAGACGGCTGTCGTTCCACGGCACCAGCGAGACGACGAGGAGGATCGAGAGCAGGTAGAACAGGCAGATCCGCCAGATCACCGAGTTGGTGGCCTTGGTGATTTGCTGGCCAGGATTCTTCGACTCTGCCGCCGCGATGGTGACAATCTCCGTCCCCATGAACGAGAACATGGTGGTCAGCATCGCTGCGAGCACCGCGCCCATGCCGTTAGGCAGGAAACCCTGGGTATCGTAAAGGTGACTGACGCCGCTGACCTGGCTGTTCGGCAGCAGACCCAACACGGCCGCAATGCCCAGCAGCACGAAGCCAATGATCGCAATGACCTTGATCAGTGCGAACCAGAACTCGAACTCCCCGTAGTTCTTCACGCTGAACAGGTTGGTCGCGGTCAGCAGCAGAGTGATCACCAGCGTGAACGCCCAGATGGCCACGTTTGGGAACCACGCGTGCAGAATCGTCGCGGCAGCGTTGGCTTCCAGCGGAATGACCAGCACCCAGAACCACCAGTACAACCAACCGATGGTGAAGCCGGCCCAGTGCCCGATCGCGCGGTCGGCGTAGGTCGAAAAAGAACCGGTGTCAGGCGAAGCGACAGCCATTTCCGCCAGCATCCGCATCACCAGCACTACCAGTGTACCTGCGGCGCCGTACGCCAAAAGCACGGCCGGCCCTGCTTCGGCGATCGCGTGGCCGGAGCCAACGAAGAGGCCGGCGCCGATGACGCCCGCGATAGAGAGCATCGTGATGTGCCGCGGTTTGAGCCCTTGTTCAAGGTTTGAAGCGTTGGGTGTACTGCTCATGGAACCAACCTTAGAAGGATTTTGTACGGATCAGGACGTGTAGAGGCTCTTCGTAAAGAGAACACAACAGCTCTGTTATTTATTTTTTACGCAAGAATTACGCCAAGATGTTTCAAACGCGACGTCGCAGCGGGATACGCCCACTCCAGATGATTTCCGCAAGTCCATGAATGCAATAGCAATCCGCCACTCATGTAGGAAACGTTACCGGGAGCAACAGGAGGGTGACGATTAGCCGCACCGAAAATACACACTAACTACGAAAGGGCACCAAATAAGCGCACAAGAATGGCCGTCGATCGCGGGCGTGGCCGAAACACCCTTCCCCACGGCGGTTAAAGCTGGCACCATCGCGCCCTTTTTGCGCAACGGCATTCAACGCCAGCGCTCATCAAGCTCATCCTTATGAAGCTCGCGCCGCACGATTGTGCGACCGCCAGGTTGTGTCCCGCTGGCCGACCCGATGAGCCCACCGAACACACGAGGACTGAACATGGCCGAGGCCACGCCCGCCCTGGAAATCCGCAATCTGCACAAACGCTACGGCCAACTCGACGTGCTCAAGGGCATCTCGCTGAGTGCGCGCGATGGCGACGTGATTTCGATTCTGGGTTCCTCCGGCTCAGGCAAGTCGACGCTGCTGCGCTGCATCAATTTGCTGGAGAACCCCAATCAAGGGCAGATTCTCATTGCCGGGGAAGAGCTGAAGCTCAAAGCCACCCGCAAAGGTGAACTGATCGCCGCCGACAACCGTCAGATCAACCGCCTGCGCAGCGAGATCGGCTTTGTCTTTCAGAATTTCAATCTCTGGCCGCACATGACCGTCCTCGATAACATCACCGAGGCGCCGCGTCGTGTGCTGGGGCAGAGCAAAGCCGAGGCCATTGAAGTCGCCGAAGCGCTGTTGGCCAAAGTGGGGATCGCCGACAAGCGTCATGCCTATCCGGCGCAGTTGTCGGGCGGTCAGCAACAACGTGCCGCCATTGCGCGCACGCTCGCGATGCAGCCCAAGGTCATTCTGTTCGATGAACCTACATCCGCACTTGATCCCGAGATGGTGCAGGAAGTACTTAGCGTTATTCGTGGCCTGGCCGAAGAAGGCCGGACCATGCTGATGGTGACCCACGAAATGAATTTCGCCCGGCAGGTGTCCAGCGAAGTGGTTTTCCTGCACCAAGGGCTGGTAGAAGAACAAGGATCGCCAGACCAGGTCTTCGATGACCCACGGTCGGCGCGCTGCAAACAATTCATGTCCAGCAATCGCTAACGGAGCAACATCGATGCAGACCCTGAGAAACATTCTGTTGGCCGCTGCCGCCACCCTGGCCATGGCATCCAGCGCCTTTGCTGCCGACACCCTGAAAATGGGCATCGAGGGCGCCTATCCGCCGTTCAACAACAAGGACGCCAGCGGTCAGGTCGTGGGCTTCGACGTGGAGATCGGCAACGCGCTGTGCGCGAAGATGAAAGTGACCTGTGAAACCGTCACCTCCGATTGGGACGGCATCATTCCCGCACTGAACGCGCAGAAGTTCGACTTCCTGATTTCTTCGATGTCGATCACCGAAGAACGCAAGCAGGCGGTCGACTTCACCATTCCGTACTACTCCAACAAGCTGCAATTTGTCGCGCCCAAAACCACCAACCTCAGTGGCGACCTGGCCGCGATCAAGGAGACGTTGAAAGGCAAGACCATCGGTGCTCAACGCGCGACCCTCTCCGGCACTTGGCTGGAAGACAACTGGGGCGACGACGTGACCGTCAAGCTGTACGACTCCCAGGAAAACGCCTTTCTCGACCTGGCTTCAGGCCGCCTCGACGCACTGCTCGGCGACAAATACGCCAGCTACGAGTGGCTGAAAGGCAAGGAAGGCCAGAGCTTCGAGTTCAAGGGTGACGCGCTGCCGGTTGACGACAAAATCGGCATCGCCGTGCGCAAAGACGACCCGCTGCGCGACAAGCTCAACGAAGCGCTGAAAGAAATCATCGCCGACGGCACCTACAAGAAGATCAACGACAAGTACTTCCCGTTCAGCATCCTCTGACCTGCCTGACCATCGCCGCCGCCTGCTTGTGCAGACGGCGGCGTCTGTCCTTTAGACAAACAACGCCATGAACTTCGATCTCTATGGATTCGGCCCGGCCCTGGCCGCCGGCATGCTGATGACCCTCCAACTTGCGCTGTCGGCCCTCTGCCTGGGTCTCGTCCTCGGCCTGCTCGGGGCGCTGGCGAAGACTTCGCCGAATCATGCCTTGCAGTGGCTGGGCGGCACCTATTCCACACTGGTGCGCGGCATCCCCGAATTGCTGTGGGTGCTGCTCATCTACTTCGGCACGGTCAGCTCGATGCGGGCGATCGGCAAGCTGTTCGATATTCCCAACCTGTCGCTGAGTGCGTTCGCTGCCGGTGTCATCGCCTTGGGCCTGTGCTTCGGCGCCTACGCGACCGAGGTGTTTCGCGGCGCCATGCTGTCGATCCCGAAAGGCCACCGCGAGGCGGGCCTGGCGCTGGGCATGTCACGCTCGCGCATCTTCTTCAAGCTGGTGATGCCGCAGATGTGGCGCATTGCACTGCCGGGGCTGGGCAATCTGTTCATGATCCTGATGAAGGACACCGCGCTGGTGTCGGTCATCGGCCTTGAGGAAGTCATGCGCCACGCGCAGATCGCCGTCACGTCCACCAAGCAGCCTTTTACCTTCTATATGGTCGCGGCGCTGATGTACCTGTGCATGACCGCGCTGTCGATGATCGGCCTGGCATGGCTGGAAAAACGCGCGTCCGTGGGCTTTGTGAGGAGCGCGTCATGAGTTGGGAGTTCGTCCTCAAGTGGCTGCCGAAACTGCTGCACGGCGCCACCGTCACGCTGGAACTGGTCGCCGTCGCAGTGATCGCGGGCCTCATTCTCGCCATACCGCTGGGCATCGCCCGCGCTTCGCGTAACGCCTATGTCCGGGCGCTACCCTACGCCTACATCTTCTTTTTCGCGGCACGCCGCTGCTGGTGCAGCTGTTTCTGGTTTATTACGGCCTGGCGCAGTTCGACGTCGTCACCAAAGGTCCGCTGTGGCCTTACCTGCGCGATCCGTTCTTCTGCGCGGCGCTGACCATGACGCTGCACACCACCGCCTACATCGCGGAGATCCTGCGCGGCGCCATTCAGGCCGTGCCGCCCGGCGAAATCGAAGCGGCCCGCGCACTGGGCATGTCCAAAAGCAAAGCGCTGCTGTACATCATCCTGCCCCGCGCCGCACGCATCGGTCTGCCCGCCTACAGCAACGAAGTCATTCTGATGCTCAAGGCCAGCGCATTGGCGAGCACCGTGACCCTGCTCGACATCACCGGCATGGCCCGCACCATCAACGCGCGGACTTACATGCCGGAGCAGACCTTCCTTATCGCCGGGTTGATCTATCTGGTGATGTCGTTCGTGCTGGTGCAAGGCTTCAAGCTGCTGGAGCGGTACTTGCGGGTGGACGCCAGCCAAGGGCGGTGAGGCCTGATGCGCGCTCTAGCGGGAAACCTGTGTGAGCAAGCTTGCTCGCGCAGAGAATACGGTCCATGTAGGAGTGAGCTTGCTCGCGAAAGCGTCACTTCAGCCGCCAAAGATCACCGTGGCTGAAGAGCGCTCCCTGCCCAAAATTCACCGTATGCTGCAACGCACATTCCGACTGCCTTAATCCAATGCCACTCACACTCACGCAACTCCAATCCCGGTTCGCAGCGCTCGATGCCTTCCTCCTGGAGCATCAGGCCCTGTGGCGCCCGCGCCCCTTCACCCATCGCCACCTGCCGTGGGAATCGCAGCACCCGGAGCTGTCACGCTGGCTGCGGCAACGTTCGCTCGAAGAAGCAGAAGCTGCACACAACCACCCCGAACTTCTCGATGCGCCTCAGCCCTTTGCTCAGCTGGCCTTACAGTCGAAGGTGTTGAGCGAGATCGACGCGCTGCCGCCCGTTAGTCTGGCGCCTGTGTCATCGCGCATGAGCGTCGACGTACCCGGCCGCAAATGGCAGCAAATCGAAGCCTTCGCCAGCCGCTTGAACTTTCAAAGGCAGCCAACCCACTGGCTGGATTGGTGCTCGGGCAAAGGCCATCTCGGTCGACGCCTCGCCCATGGCGGTCAATCGCTGACCTGCCTGGAATACGATGCGGACCTGGTTGAATCAGGAAGGCAACTCAGCGAAAAACTGGGCCTCACCGCCGACCATCTGCACCAAGACGTTATGGCCGACGATGCAGCCGGGCGCCTGGAAACGCATCACACGCCCGTCGCTTTGCACGCCTGCGGCGACCTTCATGTGCGCCTCATGCACCTCGCCAGCGAGGCACGCTGCCGACAACTGGCCATC
Organism: Pseudomonas sp. 15A4; assembly: GCF_016925575.1. Taxonomy (NCBI): domain Bacteria; kingdom Pseudomonadati; phylum Pseudomonadota; class Gammaproteobacteria; order Pseudomonadales; family Pseudomonadaceae; genus Pseudomonas; species Pseudomonas sp. 15A4. Next base: position 668,158 of record NZ_CP068986.1, read on the forward strand.
GCGCCCTGCTGCTACAACCGAATCGTCGGCGAGCACTACCTGCCGATCTCTAAGCAGGGCCAAGCGTCTTGCCTTGCGCTCTCCATCGATGACCTCGGCCTGCCCCTCAGCGAAACCGTCACCGCCGGCGCCCGCGTGCGCCGCCAGCGCGACACCTCCATGGCCCGACGCCTCGGCTTCGACCTGCTGCAGCGAGAGCTACGCGGCATCGATGACTATCTGCCGACACCCTCACTGCCCAGCGCCTGGCTCGACAAAACCTTCGCCGACTATTGCCGCGACCTCGCCGAACTCAAGCAACTCCCTCCCCCGGCGTTCAGCACTGGGAGGCATTTGAAGCAGCGGGCTGGGCGCGTCTGACCGAAGTGCGCAACCTGGAACTGCTGCGCAACCTCTTCCGTCGGCCGCTGGAAATGTGGCTCATCCTCGACCGCGCGCTTTATCTGACTGAGTGCGGGTACGACGTGCGCATCGGCACCTTCTGCGATAGCCAAGTCACTCCGCGGAATCTGCTGATTCTTGCAGAACGACCATGAGCGTTTTTTGACGCGCGCGCCTGTGGATAAGTCTGTTGATGAAATTCCAGCGAACGCCCGGAAATCCTACAGTGAAAGGGATGTAGCCATTTGTTCATTTTTTAGGCAGCGTAAAATTGGCGCTAAAACAGTAGCTTGCGAACGATTGAGAATGGTTCCCGAATCTGACCGATCGTCGCCTTCGGTTTGTGCGGATTGTGAATAACGGTAATCACCTTCTGGCATAAGGCCGCCGAAAAAACTGAAATTAGGGCTTTACTCGCCAGATCAAATCCCTATAATCAGCGCCCACAACGCCGGTATAGCTCAGTTGGTAGAGCAACTGACTTGTAATCAGTAGGTCCCGGGTTCGACTCCTGGTGCCGGCACCAGATTTAGCAAAAAGGCTCACCGAAAGGTGGGCCTTTTTGTTTGGGCCGATTCAGCTCCCCGCTGACAGCAAACCGATACCGCCAGGCATACCACCCGCCAAACGCCCTAGGCATCTGCGCGAAAAGCCAACCATCACCGCAGCCCCTTCGTCTCGAACAACTCAACCAGCCATTCAACAAAAACCCTTACGCGTGCACTCAAATGTCGGTTAGGCGAATAAACAATATAGATCGGGTTAGGCTCCAGCGACCAACCTTCCAAAACCTGAGTCATCGCCCCTGACTTAAGATGCGGCTCTGCCATGAACATCAGCGTCTGTACCACGCCCATGCCTGCGAGCGCGGCGGCGAGCAGTGCGTTCGAGTCATTTACAGCTACGTAATAGTTCGCATCGACGGTGATGCGCTCTCCCGCTTTGACGTACTCCACCGGCAGCCTGCGGTGGGTACCTGCGAAAAAATAGCGGACCATCTGGTGGCCCTTTTCCAGGTCGCTTGGGTGCAGGGGCGTGCCGTGGCGGGCGAGATAGTCCGGCGTTGCGCAGGTCACGAAGGCCAGGCTCCCCAGGCGGCGGGCGATGAGCGATGGGTCGTTCAGTGTGCCGCCGCGAATGACGCAGTCGACGCGATCACCCAACAGGTCAACGGGCCGGTCGCTCACGCCGATGTCCAGTTGCAGTTCGGGGTAGCGCTTTTGAAATTCCTGCAATGCGGGAAGGACCAGCATCGTTGCCATGGTAGATCCCATGTCCACGCGCAACCGTCCATGAGGGCGCGCCTGGGCGCTGGCCAGATCCGATTCCGCTTCAAGCCACTGATCCACCACCCGCACCATGCGTTCGTAGTAAGCGGTGCCATCGTTGGTCAGCGAGATACGGCGCGTGGTGCGGTTGAGCAGCTTGACGCGCAGATGGCTCTCCAGCGACTGGATGTGCTTGGTGACGGTGTTGCGCGGAAGATTCAGCGTCTGTGCGGCTTTGATGAAGCTTCCCGCTTGCACCACTTGGATAAACGCCTTAACGGCTGTGAAGTAATCCACGCTACGACTCGCTTAGCAAAACTTGGGCTCACTATTAGCACGCATACAGGAACAGTGGAGTCATTTTTAGGTAATTTATCCCGCTCTGATGTTCTCTTACATTGATCTCACCGAAACGCAGCCAGCCATCCTGGTTGGCCTTAAACGAGATCAAAAGAATGACTCAGCATCTGAAAGGAAAAGTGGCACTGGTAACCGGCGGCTCACGTGGGATTGGCGCTGCGATCGCGAAGCGACTTGCCGCCGATGGCGCTCACGTTGCATTCAGCTACGCAAAATCCTCAGAGCAGGCTCAGACAGTGGTTGCCGACATTCAAAGCCAGGGCGTGCAAGCGCTGGCGATTCAGGCTGACCAGGGCGATACCGCACAAGTGACCGCGCTGGTGAAACAAGTCCATGCCCACTTCGGCCGACTGGATATTCTGGTCAACAGTGCTGGTGTGTTCGTCACCGGTGCAGTGGACGCACCTGATGCCGATATCGCCGCGTTTGATCGCCAGCAGGCCGTCAATGTGGGTGGCGTGGTGACCGCTGTGCGCACTGCGGTGGGGTTGATGAATGATGGCGGCAGGATCATTTCTCTGGGGACAACGGGAGCCGACCACGTGCCGTTTCCGGGCGCTGCAGATTACATCGCCACTAAGGCGGCAATCGCGGCGTACAGCCGTGGTTGGGCACGGGATCTGGGGCCGCGCAATATCACGGTCAATGTCATTCAGCCCGGCGCCATCAATACCGAGATGAACCCTGAAACCGCTGGTCACGCGCCCTTCCTCGCGGGCCTCGCAGCATTGGGTCGTTACGGGCAGCCCGAAGATATCGCCGCCGCCGTGTCGTTCCTCGCGGGCCCGGATGCCTCTTACATCACTGGCGCGACACTCAATGTCGATGGCGGCCAGAGCGCCTGATCAATACACCCCGAGCAAACTCACGGTCGGTGCGCCACGCTGCATTCAGCGGTGCGGCGCGATTGGCTCGAGTTCTCCCAACGCTTTCCTTGGAGGCAACCATGAATCAGCGCATCCGGATTTACCAACAGGGCACTCCCGCTGTGCTCACCTACGAAAGCTTCACGCTCGAAAAGCCTGGACGTGGGCAAGTCGCGATACGCCATGAGGCAATTGGCGTGAACTACGTCGACACGATGTTCAGGGATGGCACATTCAAGATCCCGCTACCGTTCAGCATGGGCGTCGAGGCGGCGGGTGTTGTCGCAGCAGTAGGCACCGACGTGCAGCATCTTAAACCCGGGGATCGCGTCGGTTATTTCTTCGCGCCGGGCGCCTATGCAGACAGCCGAGTGATTGACGCCGGTGCGCTGATCAAATTCCCAGTCGACATTTCCAGCGAGCAGGCTGCAGGATTGCTCTCCAAAGGGCTGACTGCGTGGGCACTGATCAAACAGGTCCATGCTCTGCGGGCAGCCGAGACCGTTGTGGTGCATGGCGCGTCCGGTGGCGTCGGCACGTTGCTGACTCGTTGGGCTAAATCCATTGGCGCCACGGTGATCGCTACCGTCGGTTCAGCAGAGAAGGCGCGAATTGTCGAAAGCTGGGGCATCGCTACGGTGCGCTCGGATGAGCCGCACCTGGCAGAACGGATAAAAGCGGCGAATGGCGGTGCAGGCGTTGACGTGGTGTACGACCTCGTCGGGCGGCAGACCCTTGAGGCTTCGACCCACGCACTACGAGACGGGGGTGATCTGGTCCACGTCGGCAACGCTTCGGGGATGGCAGTACCGGACAGCACGCTATTGGCCGCGCGGGGCATTCAATATGTCCAGCCTTCTACGCCGCAGTACGTGAATACCGAGAACCAGAACACGGCGGCATCCGAGGTTTTCGAACGATTCCGCGAAGGGGCGTTGGGCCCGCTGGAGCTGTCACGCTATCGGCTGGAAGACGCAGTACTGGCGCATCAAGCCATCGCAGCGCGCAAGCACACCGGGTCGATCTTGTTGATGCCCTGAACGTGTGCCGCCGCGCCTTGCCCAGCCGATGGATAGCGGCGGCTCATCACTCCTTTGAGCGAGTCATCGGTGCTACATCCGTTTCGCGTCTAGTCTCCTGTTTCCACAATCGAAGGTCTTGCCATGGCTCAGTCACACGAAAACCCACCCGACTCATCGGCCCCCGACTTCAACGCACTTCTGCGCGCGAACCTTGCACAGGTGTTCAACGAGCGAGATGCCAATAAACGCATCGCTGCCATCCAACAGCTGTTCTCTGCCGAACCCACGATGTACGAGCCACAAGGCGTCGTCACCGGGCACGCCGCTATTTCGGACGTTGCAGGCGCACTGCTCGAGCAGTTCGGTCCCGACTTTTCCTTCGTCGCCCAAGGCGTGGCGGTGGGGCATCACGGAATAGCTTACTTGCGCTGGCATGCGGGACCCAAGGAAGGTCCGGTGGTTGTAACGGGCGCGGATGTGGCCGAAGTCGTCGACGGCAAGATCGTCCGGTTGTGGGTCTTGCTGGATTCACTTACGCAGTAATTCCGAAAAATCTTCCGCGCAGATGCTGCCAGGCGCACATCTGGTGAAAGCGTTCGATCACCTTACGCCCGCGCTGCTCGCACATCCTTCGGCTGAGGGTGGAAAGCGCGTGCTGTTTTATTCGGGCGAGCACGGCCCAAGCAAACAGCGCGTCGGGAGCCTCATTGATGAGCTGGGCTTTCATGGCATCGACCTGAGCAGTCTTGAACAAGGACTACCTGCGCAATTTCCAGGCGGTCCGCTTCCGGGCCTGAACTTGGTCAAGCATGGATAAAGCCGCGCACCCGCGCGCCTGAACACAGGCGCATTGGGGTTTCGAGCATGGCGTTGGGTTGCCTGCCGAAACCGGCGCAGTCCGTGTTTTACTAAGGCCCATTCACGCCGGGAAACTTTATGACTGACCTCGACCTGTGTGCCGCCCAATATTGCTCAGTGGCAGGCGACCTCAACGCCAATCTCGACCGACATGCTCAGGTGATGCGACTTGCCGCCCATCACGGCGCTAAATTTCTCTTGTTCCCGGAGCTTTCTTTAACCGGTTACGAGCCTTCGCTCGCCAGCAACCTTGCCCTTAACGCCGACTCCCAATTGCTGGAGCCGTTACGGGACCTGGCGAAACAGTCAGGGATGACCACTGTGCTCGGCGCGCCCCTACGCCAGCCGGGGGCGGAAGCAGTCTTCATCGGCGCACTGGTTTTTTGCGCTGACGGCTCACAGATCACCTACACCAAGCAGCACCTCCATCCGGGCGAAGAGGTCGTCTTCACTCCGGGACAAGGCGGCCCGTTGGTGACCGTCGATGCCGGGCAGATTGCGCTGTCAGTCTGCGCGGATTTCAGTCACGCCAGTCACGCACAGGCTGCGGCGCAGGAAGGCGCCGGTGTCTACGCCGCCAGCGTCTTGATCAGCGACAACGGCTATGACCATGACAGTGGCTTGCTAAAGGGCTACGCGCGGCAACATGCTTTTGGGGTATTGATGGCCAACCACGGCGGCGTCTCTGGAGGATGGGCCTGCGCCGGTCGAAGCGCGTTCTGGTCGCCTGATGGAGAACTCGTCGTGAGCGCGGCCGGTACGGGGGACTGTCTGGTTATGGCCCGCAGACGGCGAGGCGCCTGGGAAGGCGAAGTTTTGCAGGCCTTGTAGAGCGCTCCCGACATCAACCGCGCCACCGAAGCAGTTATCGTTAATCTACACGCCTGACATCAGGCGCCAGCGCCGGTATACCATGCCATGGGCGTCGTTGTGACCCAGACAAGGAGGTTGAAATGGCCAAACCTACACTGCATCTCATGTGCGGAAAGATTGCATCCGGAAAATCTACGCTGGCGAACGCTCTAAAAACTGAGCAAGCAGCGATCCTATTGACCGAAGACCATTGGCTCTCAAGGCTCTACCCAGACCAGATCCACTCGGTCGCCGACTACGTAACGCTCTCAAGAAGACTCCGAGATGTCGTAGGCCCCTTGGTCATCGACATGCTAAAGGCCAGGATCAATGTGGTTCTCGATTTCCCCGCCAACACTCCCGCAGACCGCCAATGGTTGCGCGGTCTGGCTGACACCGCCCAAGCCTCGCACAGCCTTCACTTCATCGACGTCGACGACGAAACCTGCCGCGCCCGGCTGCACCTGAGAAATGAAGGCGGTGAACACGACTTCGCAGCAACCGACGCTGAATTCGATTTGATCACCAGCTACTTCGTCGCCCCAGATAAGGAAGAAGGGCTCAACGTAGTCATTCACCAGGATTACTCCTAAACGGCTTTCACCCGGAGAGAACCAAACCGTCAGGTTCAAATGGCGCCCTAAGATTCAGAGCGCCCCCTCCCCCATCCCGCCCCCATCGAGTAACGTATACCCATCCAACGGGCCCTCGCGTCTGCGTCAGGACAGCGACCCGCCATCAGAAACACGATAGAAGGCCCAACCGTGCACAAAGTCCGATTGATCAAGTACGTCTGGACCCACCAGACCCCGGAGATTTCATCTGAATGGTCCAAGCTGCTTTACGAAGTGGAGCTGCCGTTCGTCCCCTTCCATGGCTTGAACATTCAGTTACCGATGCAGCGCGTCTGGCGGATTCGGGATGTTGAGTGGAACGTCGAGGAGCAGACCTTTCGGTGCCATATCGAAGATCAGTTCATGAACTTGCTGGACGTGGATGACTCGTACGAGGACTGGATCGAAACCTTGCTGGAATGTGGCTGGGTGCTGAGCGGCCGCTACACCAATGAGCACAACAAGACCTGATCCGCCTTTGCTCAAATTTTCCCCGAAACTTACGCAGGATGCGCGCTGTGCCCGGCAGAGACGACTAACCAATGCCAGACTGGATAGCAAGCCAGGCACAAGACCTGTTTTGACGCCCTATTCCCTTTGAGCATGACTGCCATGAAATGGATTTCCTGTTGTATCCGTTACGCGGCCGGCGCGCTCTTGGCGTGCTCGTCGATGGCGTATGCACTTCCTTTCGTTGATGTGTACGTGGCCGAGGCTCCGCCGCTGACCATGGCCAGCCAGGGTGACCAGCACGGGATAGCGGGCGACATCACCCTGCAGGCTATGGCGATGGCCGGGTATTCCGCTCACCTTCTCTCACCTCCGTGGCCACGGGCGCAACGGGACGTGACGCTGGGCACCAACAAGCTCATCGCGCCGCTGACCCGCACACAAAGTCGTGAAGACAGCTTCACCTGGATCGCTCCGGTGATGACGATGGATCGGGCGTTTTTCAGCCTTGATCGCCATGTCGACAGTTTTGAAGAGGCGCGCCAGACCTTCAAGATGATCGCCGTCGGCAGTGGCTCGGCACAGGAGACGCGGCTACGTGAGGAAGGCTTTTCAGCCGCTCAGATTTATCCGTTGAAGATTGGCGAGAACCCGGCGCTGATGTTGCTCAAGGGCCGGGTGGATGCGTGGTTTAACGGCGTGCCGGAAACGCTCTACATCTGGAAGCAGATCAGCGAACGGCCGCTGTTGATGAGCAGGCCGTTGATGACCGCCGATCTGTATCTGGCGTGCTCCAAGGACTGCGACCCTCAGATGGTCGAGAAGCTTAGGGCGGCGATCGACAAGCTTCAGTCAAACGGGTCGATCAAACGCGTCCAGCATGACTATCTGAAAGGGCTGCCCGTCCAGTGATCGGGTCAGCGCTGCTCTAACGCCCATGCTTGCCTGTCACGGCAGCAAAATCACCTTGTCAGCGCCGCCTTGATTCACATCGGCGTAACGCGCCAGGCCTTCTTCCAGCGGCGATTCAATCAGGCCGGTCGGCAGCGGCAAGGTGCCGTCGTCGAACTGTTTGCCGAACTGCTCAAGCATCCGCGCGCAGGCTTCAACGTCGTACAGCAGCGAGTTGATCCCCACCACCGAACCGCCCTTGCGGTACAGCGCCAGCGCGGGCAGTTGCACGTGGCCGTCCGTTGGCGCGGCAATAATTGCGATGCGGCCTAATTGCGCCAACGCAGGTACAGAAGCCGGCAGCCAGAAGCCGGTGGTGTCGAAGATCACGTCGGCGCCGCCTGCAAAAACCGCATTCACTTGAGCGCCCAGGTCTTCCGGCTTGTCGAGCTGGATCGCGTTGAAGCCTTGCTCTTGCAGCGCTTTCAGCTGGTCCGGTTTACGCACCGCTGCCAGCACCTGGGCGCCGCGTGTTTTCGCCAGTGCGATGGCGGCGCTTCCCACTGCGCCATTGGCACCGATGACCAGCAACCGAGTGCCAGACTGCACGAGGCTGCGCTCGAGCGCGTCCCACGCTGTGGTGTACGGAACCCCCAGGCTGGCGGCCTGGCTGAAAGTCAGCGATGCCGGCTTGATCGCCACGCCTCTGGCCGACAGGGTGATGTAGCCCGCGTGGGAGCCGTCGCGGACAAAGCCGATTTCCTTGCCGGTGCCCCACACTTCTTTGCCGATCAGCTCCTGCGGGCCTTCGACGACAACGCCCGCAAAGTCACGACCCGGAATGCGAGGCATCGTGGTGTAGGGGAAACGGCCCAGGACGTTTTTGACGTCGCTGGGGTTCAGGCCTGCGGCTTTTATCTGCACCAGAACTTCGCCAGCCGCCGGGACAGGCGTGGGCAGATCGACGACTTCCAGCGCAGCCAAGTCGCCGGTGCGGGAGAATTGCAGAGCTTTCATGTGGATTCATCCAGAGAGGGGAACGGGAGGTCGTCGATTCAGGACGCCAGATTGGACAAGAACTGCTTGCCCACCGGCCACAGCCATTCACCGGCTTGCATGCCGAGCAGGCCAACCAGTGCGACCAGAGGCGGTGCAGGTGAGCGGAAATCCAGCAGGCCGTACAGCAAACCGACGGCGATACCGATGGCGAGGGAAATGACGTAGCTCATGACAAACTCCGGTGCGTGGGACGCGCGACTCGATGGCGGCGCGACGGCGTTAAGCGATGACCAGAGTGTAAGGAGGGTCGGCAGGCGCTACCGGCCAAGAGCTTCTGAATTTCGGACAGAAGCACCGCGCGCGCTAGTTAGACAGGTGCGTCAGCGACCGGGTACTGAGAAGGCGCCATGCCCAGTTCGCGGCGGAACATGTCGCTGAAGCTGCTCGGCGAATACCCCATGGAACGGGCGATGGCGTTGACCGGCACGCCCTGGATGATCTCCGCCACCGAGGTCGCCAGTTGCACCTGTCGCCGCCATTCGGCGAACCCCATGCCGAGCACCGCCTGAAACAGCCGGGACAGCGTCCGCACACTGGCACCGGCGTTTTCGGCATGCTGCTCGAATGAGACGTCGATGGACGGCTCGATCATCACCGCCTGGCACACGTTCATCAGCCTGCGGTCGCTGTCATCGGGCATCGGCACTTTCAGCAGCGAACGCCGGGCACGCTTGAGTTCGAGCAACGCCAGGTTCACCACGGCCTCGTAGTAGTCCGACTCCTTGTCCTGCTCGGCCACTAGACCGACAATCAATTCGCGCAACAAGCGCCCTACTTCCAAGACTTGAACCGTGGCGTCGAGGGTTTGGGCGAGCGCCGGGCGCAGGTAGATGTTGCGCATTTCCAGATCCGACACCACGCGGATGCCATGGGGCACGCCGGGCGGCAGCCAAACGGCGCGCTGCGGCGGCACGACCAGCGCTTCATTGGGAGTCTCGACCCACATCACGCCCGACATCGCATACAACACCTGCCCCCACTCATGCTCATGGGGCTCGATGTACAACCCGCGCGGATAGGTCCGTGACAAAGGCTGCACGGGGACGGCGGTATTGGAGAGGTCGGGCGGCGCGGCGATTGCCATGATGAAACCGGCTGGAGTGGATGCAGCGATGGTAGCGGGAGAGCGGGCAGGATCGCCAGTGCGGTGAAGGCTCATAGCAGAACGCCCCGATCTTGCGACCGGGGCGTCGGGGTAAATCAGTCAGCTCTTCAGCCGATCGACATCAGAACACGTTGATCGGGTAATCCACGAAGATCCGCGTTTCATTACCGCCAACGTTGTACTGATCCACATCGTTGGAGACCCGCAGGAACGAGTTACGCAGGCGCACCGACAGGTCTTTGACCGGGCCGCTCTGGACTACGTAGGTCAACTGGCTGAACAGTTCACGCTCTTCGCCACGCCCACGACCGCTGCCGTCGTCGATGTTGTCGCCGCGCACGTAGGCCACGCGGTAGCTAAGGCCTGGAGTGACAATTGTTCCCAGGTTCACGCCGTAGCCCACTTGCCACGAACGCTCGTCCTTGCCGTTGAAGTCTGACCAGTAGGAGTTGGCCAGGTAGATGGTGTTGCCGCCATCGCCGGTCCCGCCTGCGTTGCGATAGCCGCCGTAGGTGTAACCGGTTTCGCCGGTACTGCGCTGATGCGCGATCGTGAACGAGTGAATGCCCACCGCCCAGGTCGCCGCCAGACTCCAGATCTTGTTGTCGCGAGCGTCATCGACGGCGAAGTCTTTGTCCAGCTTGGTCTTGTAGCCGTTGAAGTCGAAGGTCAGTGACTGATCTTTCGGCATCGCCCAGACGTAGTTCAGGTTCACGTACTGCTTTTTCAGCACGTCTTCGTCATCGGAGGCGTAAAACGCGGCGCTCAGGGCTTCGGTGAATTTGTAACTGCCGCCGTAAACGTTGATGCTCTTCAGATCACCGCTGTCGCGGCCTTCGGCACTCTTGCGGGTTTCGGCAGTGAAGCGGCCGGCCACCAGCGTGAGGCCTTTAATCTCTTTGGAGGTGATCATGGTGCCGGTGTAGGACTCAGGCAACAGACGCGAGTTGTCGTAATTGAGTACTGGCAGCTCCGGCATCATGTCGCCGTATTTCAGTTCGGTATTGGAAACCCGGAATTTGACCGCGCCGCCAAAGCGCGACAGGTCGTCCGCCGCGTTGCCGCTGTCGCCCTGTTTGAAGAAGTCGATACCGCCCGCGCCGCTCTTGCCCTTGCCTCCGTCCAGACGCGCTGCGTACAGACCAAAGGCGTCAACGCCAACGCCCACCACGCCCTGGGTGAAACCGGACGTGTAGCCAGCCATGAAGGCCTGACCCCATTCCGAGCGGTCCTGCGGTCCGTTTTTATAGTCACGATTGATGTAGGCGTTACGCAGGTTGATCTTCAGGCTGCTGTCTTCAACAAATCCTTTGGAATCTGCCTGACCGTCCGCCATGGCGTGAGTGGCGGCAAGGATGCCCAGAGCGAGCAGGCCGATACGCTGTTTCATCTTGTTGTCCTTGTGAGCGGATTAATCGCGCGCTGTGGCAAATGCCCGGGGGTGGGCAATTGCGTCCCCCGGAACTGGAACAGTTCCGGAAGCCCGCACGAAATCATCGCAGTGGACTACTGATGCACGTACATGGCGCTAGGCCACAGGCGGTGGAGCCGCGAATGCTATCCCCGGCCTGCCGGGGTGTCAATTTGATGAAAGCCAAACCGAGGCAGGCCGTGTCTGTGGTCGCACCCACAACACCTTTGTCAGCTATGAAGCAGGCCCAACATTGCTTCGATCTCTGCGTCGCTGATCAGCCCGATGGGGTAACGCTTGGAGAGCATCTCTCGAAAATCGCCGCGTTGCTCAAACGTCTGCACATCATGCATGCGTTCCATCGGGATCCGGGTCGTCCGTAACCAGTCCGCCATCATCTGCCGTGCTTCACTGCTCGCAGAAAAACCTCGAGTCACTCGCAACTCATGACCTGCGTTCATAAGGACAACCTCTTATGTCGTGGACTGCGAAATCTACGGGGCTTTTGTTACAGACGGACGACCCGGCGCGAGCCATTCCCCGCCTTGGGATCCCATCTTCCTACGACCGACTGGAAACTGTCCGCTCATAAAAAAGCCCATCGTCTGATGGGCTTGATGACAGCAAGAAGCGAACCAACTCAGCTGCGATGGGGGGCCGGTTGCTGCTGCGTCAGGCAGTGAATGTTGCCGCCGCCCAGCAACATTTCACGGCCCGGAACCATGACCACCTCGTGTTCCGGGAACAACTGCTGGAGGATCTTGCGGGCCGTGTCATCCATCGGATCGTCGAAACACGGGGCAATGATGCCGCCGTTAACGATCAGAAAATTCACGTACGAACCGGCCAGACGCACCGATGGGTTGCGCTCCTGACTGCCGTGCACCTGATCCACCCCGGCGCACTCTTCTTCGGTGGCAAACAGCGGGCCCGGGATCGGCATCTTGTGTACGACGAACGGACGTCCCTTGGCGTCCCGGGCATTTTCCAGCACCTTCATGGCTGCCTGGCAGCGCGGGAAATTGGGGTCTTTCGGATCATCTGTCCAGGCGAGTAACACTTCACCGGGGCGCACGTAGCAGCAGAAATTATCCACATGGCCGTCGGTCTCGTCGTTGTACAGACCCTCCGGCAGCCAGATGATTTTTTCGACCGACAGATGATCGCGCAGCACGGCTTCAATGTCTTCGCGAGACAAGTGCGGGTTGCGGTTACGGTTGAGCAGGCATTCTTCAGTGGTAATCAGCGTGCCCTCGCCATCGACGTGGATCGAGCCGCCTTCCAGCACAAACCCATCGGTGACGTAGCGCGAGCAGCGCTCGATTTCCAACACTTTGCTGGCGACCTGTTCATCCAGGTTCCACGGCGCGTATAGCCCACCGTCGAAACCGCCCCAGGCGTTGAAGCCCCAATTGACGCCGCGAACCTCGCCCGCGTCATTGATGACGAAGGTCGGACCGCTATCACGCACCCAGGCGTCGTTGCTGCTGAGCTCGACGACGCGGATGTTGGGCACATTCAGTCGTGCGCGGGCATTGTCGTACTGTGCCGCCGAAACGCCGACGGTGACAGGCTCGAAACGGGCGATGGCCTTGGCCACGGCAACGTGATCGTTCTGAACCGGCTTGCCGCCCAGACGCCAGTTGTCCGGACGCTCGGGCCAGATCATCCAGGTTTGCGTTTGCGGCGCCCACTCGGCAGGCATGTAGAAGCCATCGGCGCGGGGGTGCTGTTGAGAGTGGTCACGGTAATCAGAACTCCATGAAACGACGAGGGCGTCTACGGCCAAATAAGGAAGACGTTATAGACGATAAAAATCGGATTTAAAAACACTAATCGAGCTTTCGGCGCACACCCAGACAGCAAACACCGATATATATCGACCTATGCTCGACGGGTGAATCAGCTCAGCTCTCCAGCTCACCCAGCACATTCGACACACTGTCGACGAAGAAGTCCACGCTCCGGCGGCTGGTCACCATCGGCGGCTTGATCTTGAGGATGTTCAGATAATCCCCCGTAGGCTGCATGAAGATCCCCAGCTCACGAAGACGATCGCACAGGTAGGTCGTTTCCTCGGTTGCAGGTTCCAGCGTCTCACGGTCGCGAACCAGCTCAAGTCCCAGATAGAACCCCGAGCCGTGGACAGCCCCGGCCAACGGGTGTTTGTCGATCAGCGTGAGCAGGCGTTCCTTGAAATAGCCGCCCACCACGCGGGCGTTCTCCCAGAGCTTTTCTTCTTCCATGACGTCGAGCACCGCCATGCCGATGCGGCAACTCACCGGACTACCGCCTGACGACGAAAAGAAATAGCCCTCGGCCTCCAGCGCCTCAGCGATCTCGCGGCGGGTGATGACGGCGCCGAGGGGATGGCCGTTGCCCATGCCTTTGGCCATGGTGATGATGTCCGGCACCACGCCCTGCTCTTCGAAGCCCCAGAAGAACTGGCCCAGGCGGCCATAACCCACCTGCACTTCATCGGCGATGCACACGCCGCCCTGATCACGGACCCTGGCGTAGACCTGATGCAGATAACCCGGCGGCAGGGAGATTCCGCCGGCATTGCCGTACACCGGCTCGCAGATGAAGCCCGCCACTTGCCGCCCCTGCTCCTTGAGCGCGCTCAAATGCGCGTCAACGCTGCGCAGGTAGAACGGCGCAGTGTCCGCGCCACGAAACTCACCGCGATAGGTATTGGGCGCCACCACGGGATGCACCCAGTCGGGACGCGTGCTCAGGGCTTGCGGGTTGTCGGCAATGGATGTCGAAATCGCATCGGTCGCCACCGACCAGCCGTGATAAGCCTCCAGCACGCTCAAGACATCGCGGCCGCCGCTGTAGGCCCAGGCCAGACGAATCGCCAGATCATTTGCCTCAGTGCCGCTGTTCACCAGAAATACACGGTCCATGCCGGCGGGCGCCAGCTTCAGCAGCCGCTCGGAAAACTCGGCGATCGCTGCGTAATGAAAGCGTGAGTTGGTGTTGAGCAGCGACCACTGCCGCGACGCAACCTCGGCCATGCGCGGATGGCCATGACCAAGCACCGCGACGTTGTTGAGCATGTCCAGATAGGACCGGCCCTGCAGGTCAATCAGGTGGTTGCGCCAGCCGCGCTCGATCTGCGGCGGGGCCTGGTAATAATGCTTTTGAGAACGGGCGAAACTGGCGTCGCGGCGGGCGAGCAGCGCGGCGGAATCGGCCAACGCCGGCGCATCGCAATCGAAACCCAGGAGCCCTTTGGGTGACAGGCACAGTGCACGCCAGGCGGGAGCCCGCGACGGGGTGGTGAACAACGGCGGGCTCACGTCAGGCTCCGAACACAGCTGCACGATCAACGCGCCACCGCCCTGCCCGATCACGTCCCCCGCGCCGAACTCGACGCCGGAATCAAAATCAGAACGTACCCCCACAGGCGCAGGCTCACCTCGGCGCCCACCAGCTGCAAGGCGCCGTCAGCGGTGTGGCGCAGGACTCCGGCAAACGGCGCATGAACACCGGTGCCGTGGGGGATGCGCAGTTCGGTATGCAACGCGAAGGTATCCGGCTCCTTTGCGCTGTCCGGCAACGTGCGCGATAGCCGGTATTCCCCATAGCGACTGGCGGCCAGCCCATGAGCTTGCGCAGCCTCTCTCAATAGTTGCTCGTCGATGCCGCTCTGTTCCCAGTTGCCAGCCACAAAATGCTCGCTGAGTACACCCAGGTCCACGAGGGTAAAACCCTGCCCGCTCAAGTTCGGCAACAGCGGCGAGAACGGCTCGGGCTCTCCGTCCGTTTCCCATTCACCTACTGCGTCGAGAATCGCCGCTTCCATCAGCGCAATCGGCACGGAAGTGGCGACGTCGAAGATGTTCCACTCGCTCGCCAGATTGGCCTGGATGTAGGTGTTTTCCGGCTCGATGCTCGCCTGTTGCTCGCTGCCCAGGACCAGCACGGCCGAGCGCGCGACGATCAACGGCCACAGCGCCAGCAGCTCCTCGGTTTGAAGGGGATTAATGAGGTGGTAAGCCTGAACGGCGGGCAGGATAAAAAACGGATCGCCCTCGGCATGGTGCAGCAGCGCGGCGCAGGTCACCGAAAGATCGGCGATGCGCCATGTACGGATCAGATCCCCGAAGTCGATCAGGCCTTGAAGCTGCCATTGGCGATGGGCGTCTCGAGCCCAGACCACGTTGTACTCAGTGATGTCCATGTGGATCGCCTGCACCGGCAGCGACGCCACCAGCGGCAGCAAATAGGCCTGGGCCTGCTCGGCGGCCTCGGCGATACAGGCGCGCTTGTCGGCATCGGGGATGACCGGGAGCAAGTGCTCGATCAACGCAAAGGCGTGGCGAGGGTCCCATTGCAAAACACGATCAAGGCCGGCGTGCTCGAACCCCGCCAGCGCCACGTCGACACGAGCGCAGAGCTGCGCCAGTCCGGTCACAATGTGCCGGTTCAGGTGCGCAACGTGGGCGAGTGATTGTCCGTTGATAAACTCCAGAACGCGAAAGTGCACGGCGTTGCCGTTGTGATCAACGGTCAATAGGTCCTCACCCTGCAACGTCGGCATCACCGACGGGACGCGGACCGGTGACTCGCGGCTCAAATGCCGCAGCGCCGCATGCTGCGCGGCAAGTTCGGTGGTTGAATAATCTCCGTGGCAGATCTTCAGAACGAAACGTCGCCCGTCACCGCAGTCCAGCAGGAAGTTTCGGTCCTGATGGCTACCCAACTCTTTCAACGTCCCCGACAGCCCGTAATACGTCGCCAGCCATTCGGCGGCCTGCGCGGCACCGACATCCGGGCATGGCAGGCTGGAGCGGCGAATCAAGGTGTCAAGCGACATGAAGGAAGTCCTGATAGATAGAGGCGCCCAAATACTATCGCCAGTTGCGCGGCGGTTAATCAACCCCGTGCCATAGCCAATAAAGAAATGTCTTACAAGTCCGGCAGATAGGCAAATCGTTAAGGTCCTGAAACACGTACGGCGGTTTTATGGCGCTAATCGCGATGGGCCATCAATTAATATCATCGCCTGTCGGCGGATTGCGCCTTGCGCCAGTGAGCAAGGGCCCACAAGCTATGCTCCATCGTCTTACATCTTTCCAGGGAAGAAGGTTTATCCATGCGAATACTTGTTACCGGTGGCGCCGGCTTCATCGGTTCTGCGCTGATCCGTCATCTGATCAACAACACCGATCACGACGTCCTCAATTTCGACAAGCTGACCTACGCCGGGAATCTTGAATCGCTGCAGGGCATTGCGAACAACACTCGGTATGAGTTCGTGCAAGAAGACATCGTTGACCAGGCTGCGGTGAGCAAAGTCCTCGCGCGCTTCAAGCCTGACGCGATCATGCACCTGGCGGCAGAATCCCACGTCGACCGTTCGATTGACGGCCCGTCGGAGTTCATCCAGACCAACATCGTCGGCACCTACAGCCTGCTGGAAGCGACCCGCAGCTACTGGCTGACCTTGCCTGAAGACGAGCGCGCCGCCTTCCGCTTTCACCACATTTCCACCGATGAAGTGTATGGCGACCTGCATGGCGTGGACGATCTGTTCACCGAAACCACGCCCTACGCGCCGAGCTCGCCGTATTCGGCCAGCAAAGCGGCGTCGGACCATCTGGTTCGCGCCTGGCAACGCACCTACGGGCTGCCGGTGGTCGTCACCAACTGCTCGAACAACTACGGCCCGTTCCACTTCCCCGAGAAGCTCATCCCGCTGGTGATCCTCAACGCCCTGGCCGGGAAGCCGCTGCCGGTGTACGGCAATGGCTTGCAGGTGCGTGACTGGCTGTTTGTCGAAGATCACGCCCGCGCACTGCTCAAGGTGGTGACCGAGGGCCAGGTCGGCGAGACCTACAACATCGGCGGCCACAACGAACAGAAGAACATCGACGTCGTGCGCGGCATCTGCGCGCTGCTCGAAGAACTGGCGCCGGAACAGCGCAAAGGCGTGGCCAACTACGCGGACCTGATCACCTACGTGACTGACCGCCCTGGCCATGACATGCGCTACGCCATCGACGCCAGCAAAATCGAGCGCGAACTGGGCTGGACGCCGGAAGAGACATTCGAATCCGGCCTGCGCAAAACCGTGCAGTGGTATCTCGACAACCTTGAATGGTGCCGCAACGTGCAGGATGGCAGTTATCAGGGCGAACGCCTGGGCACCGACGTAAAGGAACTGATCGCATGACTAAAGGAATTGTACTGGCGGGCGGTTCGGGCACACGCCTGCACCCGATTACCCTCGGGGTCTCCAAACAGCTGTTGCCGATCTACGACAAACCGATGATCTATTACCCGATCTCGGTGCTGATGCTGGCCGGGATCAAGGACATCCTGGTCATCTCGACGCCGCTGGACCTGCCGCAATACCGGGCGCTGCTGGGTGACGGCAGTCAGTTCGGCGTGCGCTTTCATTACAAGGAGCAGCCCAAGCCGGACGGCCTCGCGCAGGCATTCCTGCTTGGCGAAGAGTTCATCGGCGATGACTCGGTATGCCTGATTCTCGGCGACAACATCTTCCACGGTCAGCACTTCAGCGAACAGCTCAAGCGTGCGGCGGACAACACCTCCGGCGCGACTGTGTTCGGCTACTGGGTCAAGGATCCGGAGCGTTTTGGCGTGATCGATTTCGATGAGCACGGCCACGCGCTGTCCATCGAAGAGAAGCCCAAGGCGCCTAAATCCAGCTACGCCGTGACCGGTCTGTATTTCTACGACAACGAGGTCATCCAGATCGCCAAGGACGTCAAGCCGTCCCCGCGCGGCGAGCTGGAGATCACCGACGTCAACAACGCTTACCTCAAGCGCGGCGACCTGCGCGTTGAACGTTTAGGCCGCGGTTTCGCCTGGCTCGACACAGGCACTCATGACAGCCTGCTGGACGCGTCGCAATACGTGCAGACCATTGAGCACCGTCAGGGTCTGAAAGTCGCGTGTCTGGAAGAGATCGCCTATCAGAATGGCTGGATTGACCGCGCCCACTTGTTGAATCGGGCTGACTATTTCGGCAAGACCGGCTACGGTCAGTACCTGTTCAAGATCGCAGGGGAAAGTCAGTGAAAGTGGTTGCCAGCAAGTTGCCTGAAGTCCTCATCATCGAGCCCAAAGTGTTCGGCGATGAGCGTGGCTTCTTCTACGAAAGCTTCAACGCCCGGGCCTTTGCCGAGGCCACCGGCGTAGCTGATCAGTTCGTCCAGGACAATCACTCGCGCTCGCAAAAAGGCGTCCTGCGCGGGCTGCATTACCAGATTGAAAATCCTCAGGGGAAACTGGTGCGCGTGACCGCTGGCAGCGTGCTGGACATCGCCGTCGACATCCGTCGCAGCTCGCCGCAGTTCGGCCAGTGGTTCGGTCTGGAGCTGTCGGCCGAGAACGCTCGTCAGCTGTGGATTCCCAAAGGTTTCGCCCACGGCTTCGTGGTGCTGAGCGATTACGCCGAATTCCTCTACAAGACCACCGACTACTACACGCCGTCGGCCGAGCGCTGCATTCGCTGGGACGATCCGGAGCTGAACATCGACTGGGGCCTGAACGAAGCACCTCGACTGTCGGCCAAAGATCAGCTTGGCAAGCCCCTGAAAGAAGCGGATCTGTTCCCGTGAGTGCGCCGCTGCGGATTCTGATCAGCGGGCAACATGGCCAGGTGTCCCAAGCGCTGCAGCAACACCTGCAGAGCATGGGCGAGCTGATTGTGCTGGGCCGTGATCAGCTTGATTTGAGCCAGCCGGAATCCATCCGCCCGGTGGTTCGCGACATCAAGCCTGACCTGATCATCAACGCTGCCGCACACACAGCGGTGGATCAGGCCGAAAGCGAGCCGGAACTGGCCTTCGCCATCAACGCGACCTCCCCTGGTGTGTTCGCTGAAGAAGCCGCTGCTCTAGGCGTTCCGCTGATTCACTACTCCACCGATTACGTGTTCGACGGCAGCAAGGCTGGGGCGTGGGTTGAGGCAGACACGCCCAATCCGCTGGGCGTTTACGGCAACAGCAAGCTGACAGGCGAACGCGCGATCGCCGCAGCGGGCGGGCAGCACCTGATTTTGCGCACGAGCTGGGTTTATTCCCTGACCGGGCGCAACTTTCTGCTGACCATGCAGCGCTTGCTGCAAGAGCGAGAGAAGCTGTCGATCGTTGCCGACCAGATTGGCGCACCCACCTGGGCCGGCACCATCGCCGCCAGCACCGGCGCGCTGATTGAGCGCTGGCGTGACGGCGCGCCGGGCGCCTGGGGTGTTTATCACCTGACGGCCAGCGGCGAGACGTCGTGGTTCGGGTTCGCTGAAGCAATTGGTCAGCAATTGATCAACACCGGCAAGCCCTGCGCGGCGCTGGAACCGATTGCGTCCAGCGCTTATCCGACCCCGGCTGCACGCCCGCTCAATTCGCGTCTGGATTGCAGCCTGTTGCAGCGCCAATGGGGCGTCAGCCAGCCCGACTGGCACGATGCGTTGCTGGAGTGCTTAGCGCAGCAGCGGTAGGCATAATGGGCCGACTCGATGTTGAGCGGCTGCGGAGCACTGATACATCCGCAGCCGTCCCGCATCGCAACGAACCCACCGGCGATTCCATGATCAGCACTAACGCCCTTCCCCGCCGTCCTCGCTGGCGCAGCCTTGCCCTGCTGGCGCTGATCCTCGCCCCGCTGTTGTGGCCGCTCGAACGTCTGGCGGAACACTATTACCGCAATGAGCTGCTGAGCCAGAATCGCCAGACGCTCGACCTTTACGTCGCCAACCTGCTCGGCACCTTGCACCGCTATGAAGTCCTGCCGCAGATTCTTGGCGACCTTCCCGGCCTGCGCGCCACGCTGGCGAATCCGCAGGACCAGCACGCCCAGGCCCAGGCGAACCTGCTGCTGATGAACACCGCCAGGCAGACTGGCGCCGAGGTGATTTACCTGATGGCGCCCAATGGCGACACCCTCGCTGCGTCGAACTGGGACAAGCGTGACAGCTTCGTCGGGCGCAACTTCGCGTTTCGTCCGTACTTCAGCAACGCCATGGCCGGCAACCTCGGCCGCTTTTTCGGCCTGGGCACGACGTCGGCCAAACGCGGCTATTTCTTCGCCGCAGCGGTGCGCGATGGCGACGCTGTGATTGGCGTGCTGGTGGTCAAAGTCGACCTGGACCTTACCGAAACGCTGTGGGGCAAAACGCCGGAGCAGTTGCTTGTCACCGACCACAACGGCGTCGTGATCCTCACCTCCAATCCCAACTGGCGTTTCCGCGCGACCCGGCCGCTCAGCGAGGAGGAAAAGCAGGCCATCGTCGCCATCCAGCCCTACCCGACCCGCGACCCGCGCCCGCTGCAGCTGGATGAAACCGGCTGGCTGACGCAGACGCAGCAGATCGACGAGACTGGCTGGAGCGTCAATATCCTTGCGCCCAAGGTGCTTGTGTCGAGACCGGTGCGAACGGTCGTAGCCATTGGCGGTGCGGCGTTGCTGGTGCTGATGTTGCTGCTGGGTCTGATGATGCAGCGGCGACGGCATTATCTGGATCGCATCAACTTCGAGGCCAAGGCGCGCCGTGAGCTGGAAGTGCGAGTCGCCGAGCGGACCTGTGATCTGGAAGGCGTCAATCAGCGACTTCGCCAGGAAGTCCTCGAGCGCGAGCAAGCCCAGCAAGAGCTGTTTCGCGCCCAGGACGAACTGGTTCAGGCCGGCAAGCTGTCTGCGCTGGGCACGATGTCGGCGAGCATCAGCCACGAACTCAACCAGCCGCTGGCGGCGATTCGTAGCTACGCCGAGAACGCCGAAGTGCTGCTCGATCACCAGCGTACCGAAGACGCCCGCGGCAACCTCAAGCTGATCAGCGAACTCACCGGGCGCATGGCGTCGATCATTGCGCACCTGCGCGCCTTCGCCCGGCGCGACCGGCATGCGCCTGAAAGCGTGGCGCTGCAACCGGCGCTGGACGATGCGCTGGCCCTGCTCGCCAAGCGTCGGCGCGCGATGGAAGTGGAGCTGATCCGCGACCTGCCCGCCGCGACTTTGTGGGTGCAGGCCGGCGAGACGCGCCTGCGTCAGGTGCTGGGCAATTTGCTGGCGAATGCGCTGGATGCACTGACCGAGAAAGGCCCGCCGCGCAAATTGTGGATCAGCGCCGAGTACAACGCCGAGGGCGTCAATCTGTTCATCCGCGACAACGGCCCGGGGTTTTCCAAAGAAGCGCTGGAGCACGCGCGCGAGCCGTTTTTCACCACCAAGACGCGCACCCAGGGCCTCGGTTTGGGCCTGGCGATCTGCGATACGTTGATGCGCGCACTGGGCGGCGAGCTGCTGTTCGCCAATCACCCGGAAGGCGGCGCGCTGCTGACGTTGCGGATGCGCACCGGCGCCTCGGGCGTCAACCTTCAACCGTCTGAGGACTTATCTGCATGAGCACCGACGCCATCGACAGCCGCATTCAGGTGGTGCTGATCGACGACGATCCGCACCTGCGTCAGGCCCTGAGCCAGACGCTCGATCTCGCCGGCCTGAAAATCCTGCCGCTGAGCGACGCCAAAGGCCTGCAAGCGCGCATCGAGCGTGACTGGCCGGGGGTAATCGTCAGTGACATCCGCATGCCGGGCATCGACGGCCTCGAATTGCTCAATCAGCTGCATGCCCAGGATCCGGAGTTGCCGGTGTTGCTGATCACCGGTCACGGCGATGTCCCGCTGGCGGTTCAGGCCATGAGGGCGGGCGCCTACGATTTTCTGGAAAAACCGTTCGCCAGCGACGCTCTGCTCGACAGCGTGCGTCGCGCCTTGGCACTACGCCGGCTGGTGCTGGACAACCGCAGCCTGCGGCTTGAGCTCAGCGATCGTCAGCAACTGAGTACGCGACTGGTGGGATTGTCCGCACCCATTCAGCGCCTGCGCGATCAGATCGGCGCGCTGGCCGCGACCAAGGCTGACGTGTTGATTCTTGGCGAAACCGGCGCCGGCAAAGAGGTGGTCGCCCGCGCGCTGCATGACTTGTCCAACCGCCGTAACGGTCCGTTTGTGGCGATCAACGCGGGGGCGCTGGCCGAGTCGGTGGTCGAGAGCGAGCTGTTCGGCCATGAGTCGGGGGCGTTCACTGGCGCGCAAAAGCGTCGCATCGGCAAGTTCGAATTCGCCAACGGTGGCACGCTGTTTCTGGACGAAATCGAAAGCATGAGCATGGACGTTCAGGTCAAGCTGCTGCGCTTGCTGCAAGAGCGCGTGGTCGAGCGCCTGGGCGGGAATCAGCAGATCCCGCTGGACATCCGGGTGATCGCGGCGACTAAAGAAGACCTGCGCCAGGCGGCGGATCAGGGCCGTTTCCGGGCCGACTTGTATTACCGCCTCAACGTCGCGCCGTTGCGCATTCCGCCGCTGCGGGAGCGTGGCGAAGATGCGCTAGTGCTGTTCCAGCATTTCGCCGATACCGCCAGTTTGCGCCACGGTCTGCCCCGCCATGAATTGCAGCCGGGACATCGCGCGCTGCTGCTGCGCCACACCTGGCCGGGCAACGTGCGTGAACTGCAGAACGCCGCCGAGCGTTTCGCCTTGGGGCTTGAGCTGGAACTGGAAGGCGCCGCGCAGCCGGATCTGGTGGCATCCAACGGCGGGCTGAGCGAGCAGGTCGAGGCGTTCGAGCGGGCGTTGATCGCCGCCGAACTGACCCGCCCGCACAGCTCGGTCCGCAGCCTCGCCGAAGCCTTGGGGCTGCCCCGCAAAACGTTGCACGACAAACTGCGCAAGCATGGGCTGACCTTCAACGGTGCGGGGTCCGACGACAATGACTGACCCGCGACGCTTGTCCGCTAGAGACCTGGAAGCGGTGCTGCACCGGGACATTCCCCTCACTCGGGAAATGGGCATCAAGGTGCTGGGCTGGCGAGACCACCAACTGCGTCTGCACCTGCCATTGGCCCCGAACGTCAATCACAAGAACACCCTGTTCGGCGGCAGCCTGTATTGCGGCGCGGTGCTGGTGGGCTGGGGCTGGCTGTATTTGCGGCTCAAAGAAGCCGGGATCGATGACGGGCACATCGTGATTCAGGACGGCCAGATCAGCTATCCCCTGCCGGTCACACGCGATGGCGTCGCTGTCTGCGACGCACCGGATGAAGCAAGCTGGGAGAAATTTCTGAAGCTCTACCAACGCCGCGGCCGTGCAAGGCTGGCGCTGCACACCCGCATCGTGGTGGAAGGATCACAAGACACGGCCGTGGAATTCGTCGGGCAGTTCGTGCTGCATCGCTGAACAAAGCTGCCCGACACGCCTTGCCTATGTGGGAGTGAACTTGCTCACGAAGACGGCATTCCAGACGCTGAAAATGGCGTGGATATACCGACCTATTCGCGAGCAAGCTCGCTCCCACAAATCTAGCGGCTCAGGCGAGATGCTAAGTTGACCCCGATCCTGTAGGAGTGAGCTTGCTCGCGAAGACGGCATTCCAGCTGCTGAAAATGGCGTGGATATACCGACCTATTCGCGAGCAAGCTCGCTCCCACAATTGATCCCCTACGGCGCCCTCAGAGCTGATGTGCGCTCAAGCCCTCGCCAACGCCAGCAACGCGTCGCGCCATGTTGCTTCCCCGGCAACGCCAGAAAGAACGAATTGAGCAGTGTCTCCCGTGCCGGGTACTCGAAGGTCGTGCCGTCCAGGTGCAACACCACGCCGCCGGCGCCTTCCACCACGCCTTGGGCAGCAGCGGTGTCCCACTGAGACGTTGGCGCCAGACGCGGGTAGCAGTCGGCAGCCCCTTCGGCGAGCAGGCAAAACTTCAGCGAGCTGCCGATATTCGTCAGCTCAAGCTCACCCACTACTTCCGATAACCCGGCAAGCAACCTCTGTTGCTCGGGGCTGGAGTGACGACGGCTGGCGACCACCGTGAACGCCTCCCCTGCGCCCGGCTCATTGCGCACCTGAATAGGCGCCAGATGACGCGCATCGTCACTGCGCCACGCACCCAGACCGGCGCCACCGAAATAGCAGCGGTTGTTGGTCGGCATCGATACCACGCCAAATACCACACGACCGTTCTCGATCAGCGCCACGTTGACGGTGAACTCTTCGCTGCCGGCGATAAATTCCTTGGTGCCATCCAGCGGGTCCACCAGCCACCAGCGTTGCCACTGGCTGCGTTCGCTCAACGGGATGTTGGCGTCCTCTTCGGAGAGGATATGAATACTCGGATCCAGCGCCATGAGGCCCGCCACCAGCAGCTCATGGGCGGCCAGGTCGGCGGCGGTGACAGGCGAGTCGTCCGACTTGACCGTGACGTCCACGCCGGAGCGCCAGAACGGCAGAGTAACTTCTCCAGCCTGGCGGCAAAGCTCGATCACGGGCGCAAGCAGCGGGTGTGGCAATTGGGAAAATGTCGGGTTCATGGCAGGAAATCCCCACGCTCGGCCAGCAGGTCGCGGGCAAGGTATAACGCAGCCAGCGCGCGCCCCTCAGTGAACTGCGGGTTCTGAACCAGAGCGGAAAGCACGCGCAGATTGACCTTGTCCACACGCATCGGCTCAGGCTCGTCGCCGGGCAGCGTTTCTTCATACAAATCAGTGGCCAGCACGACCTGAATTTTCTGGCTCATGTAGCCGGGCGAAAGCGACAGCTCGGTCAGGTGCACCAAGGTACGCGCGCCATAACCGGCCTCTTCCTTGAGCTCGCGATTGGCGGCGGCCAACACGTCTTCGCCTGGTTCGATCAAGCCCTTGGGCAGCGAAAGCTCGTACTGGTCAGTGCCGCCGCAGTATTCCTCGATCAGCACGGCGTGATCCGCATCGAGCATTGCCACGATCATCACCGCGCCGTAGCCACTGCCGCTGCCCACCAGCCGCTCGTAGGTACGCTCGACGCCGTTGGAGAAGCGCAATTGCACTTCTTCAACGCGGAACAGACGGCTGCTCGCGACGATTTCGCGAGAGAGGACGGTAGGTTTCTGCTGCATGACGAGCTCCTTGGCGTAGACGGGTTACTATACCGTGGCTTTTGCGGATGTCTTCGCCGCAAACCCACGCGACCCATCCAACGCCGAGAGACCTGTATGCCTTCTTTGCCCTGGCGCGATATCGACACCGTTCTGCTGGATATGGACGGCACGCTGCTCGACCTGCATTTCGACAATCACTTCTGGCTGGAGCATCTGCCCAAGCGCTATGCCGAAGTGCACGGGGTCAGTCTGGCGATGGCGCAAATGGAGCTGATGCCGCTCTTCGAAAAAACGCCGGCACCCTCAACTGGTACTGCACCGACTTCTGGAGCACAGAGCTGAACCTGCCGGTGAAGGACCTGAAAATTGAAATCGCTCACCTCATCGCCTTGCGCCCTGACGCCGAGACGTTTCTGGCCGCCATCAAGCAGGCCGGAAAACGGGTGATCATGATTACCAACGCGCACCGGGACTCGCTGTCGCTGAAGATGGAAAGACTGGAGTTGGCACCCTACTTCGAGCGTTTGATCAGCTCCCATGACTACGGCTACCCCAAGGAAAACCCGCAATTCTGGGACGCGCTGCAAGCCGACACCCAGCTCGACCCTGCACGTAGCCTGTTTATTGATGACACTCTGCCAATCTTGCGCAGCGCGGGCCGATACGGGATTGGTCATCTGCTGGCGGTACGTGAGCCGGACAGTCGCAAAGGGCCTAAAGATACGGAAGAATTCGAAGCGGTTGAAGACTATCGGTCGTTGATACAGGGCTTATAAGCACCACAAAACAGCTGTAGAAGCGCGCTTGCCCGCGAAAGATCCATCCACTCAATGCGGCTGAGCCGGATGTACGATTTTTCGCGGGCAAGCGTGCTCCTACAAATGATCACCGCACGCCCAATACAGTTACGGAGGGCAATACGGTCAATACAACAGGCTTACTCAGGAATACGCAGAACCTGACCTGGATAGATCTTGTTCACGTCTTTCAGCATCGGCTTGTTGGCTTCAAAGATCTGTTGATACTTGTTGGCGTCGCCATACACACGCTTGGAAATCGCGCTCAGCGTATCGCCCTTCTCAACGGTGACGAACTTTGCAGCGGCAACGGCAGGTGCGCCGGCGGCGATAGTCAGTTGATCATCAACACTGCCTACACCGGCGATGTTGCCGGCAGCCAATACAACCTTCTCTTTCTCTTCCTGACTGGCGACTTCGCCCGTCAACGTGATCTTGTCGCCTTCGACCGTTGCATGAACATTGGGATTGCCCAAGCCAACAGACTCGATGTGCTTTTTCAGCTCATCACTGGCATTGGCGTTTCCCGGGGTGAGCAGGTCGATAAGCTTCTCGCCGGCTTCCTTCACAAAACTGAACAGACTCATGGGTTTCTCCTTGGTGTCGTTGTGATGTCGTTGTGGTTTCCCCGCGCAACATCTAATCCGCTGACATTGCCCGACAAAAGTCCGACCCCTGGCCGCGCCTCAAGGTTTCAAGCCATTTGACGTTCGGTCGCGATAGACTTCGCCGGGCCAGCCTGTGCCTTCTGGAGTGAAGATGGACATTAAACAGCTGAAATTTCTGATCGCCCTCGACGAAACCCGTCACTTTGGGCAGGCGGCTGCGCGCTGCCACATCACGCAACCGACACTGTCGATGCGTCTGCGCAGCCTTGAGGAAGAGCTGGACCTGCCACTGGTCAATCGCGGCCAACGCTTCGAAGGTTTCACTGCGCCGGGCGAACGCGTTCTGGCATGGGCGCGCACCGTGCTGGCGGCGTACGACGGTTTGCAGGCTGAAGCAGCCGCCTGTCGCGGGCATCTGGTCGGCACATTACGGCTGGGCGTGGTGCCGCTCTCCAATTTTGATCCATTGCCCTTGCTGCAACGTTTGCACTCCCTGCACCCGAACATGCGCTTCGAGCTTTCATCCCTGAGCTCCGAGCAGATCCTCGACCAACTCGCCAGTAACCGCCTGGACCTCGGAGTTTCGTATCTGGACCGGCTGGACACCGAACGGTTTGACTCATTGCAACTGGCCGAAACCCGCATGGGCGTGATGTACGACCAGCGTTATTTCAGCTTTGCCGAAGCCACTTCAAGCTGGGAAAGCTTGACCGAATTGCCCCTGGGCATGCTCACCAGCGGCATGCACTTTCGGCAGTCCATCGATCACAACTTCCACAGCCGCGGCCTTCATCCGCAGCCGATCATCCAGACCGACGCCGTGCATCAACTGCTGCAAGCGGTTCATGGCGGTTTCTGCTGCGCGATCATGCCGCTGCACGGCGGCCTTGAGTATCTCACTGAGCATCTGCGTCTGCAGCCCATCGAAGACGCGCAAACCCTCGCCCGGCTTGGCTTGATCATGCGACGCTCCGCGCCGCGTTCGGCATTGGCTGAAGCTTGCCTGGCGCTGTATCACACGATGATGGAAGCATCTTGATCGACGTCATCTATCGGTGCATCAGTACTAGCGATTAGACGTAATCCGACCGGAGGCCTAGGCTTAAGCCTAATTAATCTGCCGGTCACTCCCGATGCACGCCAAGCACATGGATATCACGGCGCCCGCACAACAACTGCCCGCGCCCGCCGCAAGCCAGTCCTACAGCTATTCAAACCTCGAACACGACATCAGCGAGCCCAATGTGCTTGCCGAGGAAGTCGCGTTGGCGATTGCCTATAACGGCATCAGTCAGGCCGTCATGCTGGTGACGCCCACTGACCTCGAAGACTTTATCGTCGGCTTCAGCATTGGCAGCGGCCTCATCGAATCACCCGACGAGATCTACGACATCAAGCTCGGAGGCTGCGGCTCTGCGCAGACTGCAGAAGTCGAAATCGCCAGCCGCGCCTTCTGGAACCTGAAGACCCAGCGTCGGCAACTGGCTGGCACCAGCGGTTGCGGCCTGTGTGGTGTTGAAGCCGTCGAGCAGGCATTGCCCGAGCTCAACGTGCTGCCCGGCGCGCCCCTTCCCCCGCCGAATGGTTGAAAGGCCTGCGCGGGCGCATGGGTGAGTTTCAGCCACTGGGTGAACACTGCGGCGCCGTCCATGCAGCGATGTTCATGGACGCTCGCGGCGAAATTCTCTTAGGTCGTGAAGACATCGGCCGACATAACGCTCTAGACAAGCTGATCGGCGCACTGATTCGTCAAGACATCCCGACCACGGGCGGTCTGGCAATCGTCACCAGCCGCTGCAGTCTGGAACTCATTCAAAAGGTATTACGTGCCGGCATTCAGACCCTGGTCAGCCTGTCATCGCCCACCGGCCTGGCGCTGCAATGGGCCCGACGCCACAACCTCAACCTCATTCATCTGCCTAAACACAGTGCGCCGCGGGTTTACAGTCCTGCGTTGGAGAATCAAGCGTGAGCATGCATAAAGAAGCCGACAAAGTATCGACCCCTCGCTACAAGCCCTACAAAGGGCCGGCCGGCGGATGGGGCGCATTGATCAGCGTCGCCCACTTCTGGCTGACCAGCGACAACGCCCTGAAGAACATCCGCACGATGCTCAAGACCAACCAGAACGGCGGCTTCGACTGCCCGGGCTGCGCGTGGGGCGATTCGCCGGAAAGCGGCATGGTCAAGTTCTGCGAGAACGGCGCCAAAGCAGTGAACTGGGAAGCGACCAAGCGCCGCGTCGACCCGTCCTTCTTCGCTCGTTACAGCGTCAGCTCGCTGCTTGAGCAAAGTGATTACTGGCTGGAATATCAGGGCCGTCTGACCGAGCCAATGGTCTACGACGCTCAGACCGATCGCTATAAGCCGATCGCCTGGGACGACGCCTTCGCCCTGATCGCCAAGCACCTGAACAACCTGCCAAGCCCGAACATGGCCGAGTTCTACACTTCGGGCCGTGCCAGCAACGAAGCGGCGTATCTGTATCAGCTGTTCGTCCGTGCCTATGGCACCAACAACTTCCCTGACTGCTCGAACATGTGCCACGAAGCCAGCGGCGTTGCGTTGTCGCAAAGCGTGGGCGTCGGCAAAGGCACGGTGACCTTCGAGGACTTCGAGCACGCGGACGCGATTTTCGTCCTCGGCCAGAACCCGGGCACTAACCACCCGCGCATGCTGGAACCGCTGCGTGAAGCGGTTAAACGTGGCGCCCAAGTGGTGTGCGTCAACCCGCTGAAAGAGCGTGGCCTGGAACGATTCCAGCACCCTCAGCACCCGCTGGAAATGCTCAGCAACGGTTCGGAGCCGACCAACACGGCGTATTTCCGTCCGGCACTGGGCGGCGACATGGCCCTGCTGCGCGGCATGGCCAAGTTCCTGCTGCAGTGGGAGCGTGAAGCCCAGGCGAGCAACGAGCCGTCGGTGTTCGATCACACCTTCCTCAACGAACACACCAACGGCGTGCTGGAATACCTGGCCGCCATCGACGACACCTCGTGGGAATTCATCGTCGAGCAGTCGGGGCTGCCACTGACCGACATCGAGCTCGCCGCGCGCATGTACGCCAAAGGCAAGAACGTGATCATGTGCTGGGCGATGGGCATCACTCAGCACCGCCACTCGGTGCCGACCATCCAGGAAGTCTCCAACCTGATGCTGCTGCGCGGCAACATCGGCCGGCCCGGTGCTGGCCTGTGCCCAGTGCGCGGTCACAGCAACGTGCAGGGCGACCGCACGATGGGCATCAATGAGCGTCCACCGGCGTTCTTCCTCGATGCGCTGGAGAAACGTTTCCAGTTCAAGGTACCGCGTGAAAACGGCCATAACGTCGTTGAAGCGATTCACGCGATGCTGGAAGGCCGCGCGAAGGTCTTTATTGGTCTGGGCGGTAACTTCGCCCAGGCAACCCCGGACAGCCCGCGCACCTTCGAAGCCCTGAGCAACTGCGACCTGACCGTGCAGATCAGCACCAAGCTCAACCGCAGCCACCTGGCCCATGGCAAGGAGGCGCTGATTCTGCCGTGCTTCGGCCGTACCGACATCGACATCCAGGCCGAAGGCCCGCAAGCGGTGACCGTTGAAGACTCTTTCAGCATGGTTCATGCGTCCAACGGCCAGCTCAAGCCGCTGTCAGCGCAGATGCGTTCCGAGCCTGCGATTCTGGCAGGCATCGCCAACGCAACGCTGGGCAAGCAGCCGGTAGACTGGCTGTGGCTGGTAGCGGACTACAGCCGCATTCGCGACCTGATCGCCGACACCATTCCGTCGTTCCAGAACTTCAACGAGAAGATCAAAAACCCGGGCGGTTTCTATCTGGGCAACGCCGCAGGCTCCCGTCGCTGGAACACGCCAAGTGCGCGGGCCAACTTCAAGCCGAACGTACTGCCGAGTGATCTGGTGCATGAAAGCGTGCGCGGGACAGGCATCGTGCCGGACCTGATCATGCAGTCGATGCGTTCGCATGATCAGTACAACACCACTATCTATGGCCTGGACGACCGTTATCGCGGCGTGAAAGGTCAGCGTGACGTGATGTTCGTGAACGAGGCCGACATCATTCGGCTGGGCTTCGTACCGGGTCAGAAAGTCGACATCGTGTCGATCTGGGGCGATGACATCACCCGGCGCGTGAAGGGCTTCACCCTGCTGCCGTTCGACATCCCGGCCGGCCAGGCCGCTGCGTACTACCCGGAAGTGAACCCGCTGGTACCGCTGGAAAGCGTCGGCGACGGCAGCAGTACGCCAACGTCCAAGTTCGTCGCGATCAAGCTTGAGCGCCACGCGGACACAGCTCGGATTATCTGATCTGCGTAGCAAAGCATGTCTATGTGGGCGAGATGGCCCACATAGACATGCTTTCAGTCTCTAGAGAAATCGGCTGAATGTTCCGGCCCATTCGTGAGCAAGCTCACTCCCACAGGTTCAGCGGCCTAGCCAAATATCAAGTCGACCGCTGCGCACGTGGGGGCGAGCTTGCTCGCTAAGGCTTGCTTCCAGTCTCTAGAGAAACTGGCTGAATGTTCCGGCGCATTCGTGAGCAAGCTCACTCCTACACGTCCAGCGGCCTGGCCGAATATCAAGTCGACTGCTGTCCATGTGGGAGCGAGCTTGCTCGCGAGAGGGATCTAACAACCGCTGGATAGTTAGCGGATGTACCAGCCTCGTCGCAAGAAAAGCTCATCCTTCCTGCAGCCACAAAAAAGGCCCGAATCGCGAGATTCGGGCCTTATCAAGTAGCGTATGACTCACCAACTTGACTTAGGTTCCCGAGCCAAAACAATAAGTTAGGGTTTTGTATACAGGTCGTGCTATTCGTCGGAATTCGATTGTGACATTTTCTTCATGATCGCAGGATCGCGGCGTCATCCCTATGAGCATCCATATATGAAGTATTCCTCGATTCTGTTGTTGTCGTTCTCACTGGTCAGCGGTTTTGCCTCAGCAGGCGATAACGTGACGGCCGGCGTAGGCGGCGCATTGGGTGGGGTACTCGGCTCCGTCGTTGGCCAACAGGTCGGCGGCAGCACAGGTTCGGCAATTGGTGCCGGCCTTGGCGGTGCGGCCGGTGGCGCAGTGGGCGCCAACCGCCGGAACCGTACCGAAGCCGCAATCGGCGGCGGCCTGGGCGCCGCTGGCGGTAACGTGATCGGTCGCAGCGTCGGTGGTAGCACCGGCAGTTTGATCGGCGCAGCAGCAGGCGGCGGCGCGGGCGGCGCACTTGGTAACTACATGGGCGACGAAAGCCGCCGTGACGACGACCGAGGCCGTGGCTACCGTGGCTACCGTGGCGATCGCCGCGACTACAAACATGGTCGCGGCCACGCGTATGGTCATCGCAAGCACCATCGTGACTGATGCCGTCGAGTTCCTCTCGCGCATCTGACCCGATAAACGCCGGCCGCCGATAACGCGGCCGGTTTTATGTTCAGGCCACCAATCGCTCAAGCGCCTGCCGCAACCCTGCCGGGATCGGCACTGGCTGATTGGATGCCCGATCCACAAACACATGCACGAAGCGGCCTGCTGCCCGCGCCTCCTCCTCTCCCGCCTTGAATACTGCCAATTCATATTGCACCGAGCTGTTGCCCAGCTTGCCGACCCGCAGCCCGACCTCGATCAGCTCGGGATAGGCGATCGACGCAAAGTAATCGCACGACGAACTCACCACGAATCCCACTGTTTCACCGCCATGAATATCCAGCCCGCCCTGTTCGATCAGATAGGTATTCACCGCGCTGTCAAAAAAGCTGTAGTACGTGACGTTATTGATATGGCCGTACACATCGTTGTCGTGCCAGCGCGTCACGATCGGCTGGAAGTGGCGATAGTCGGCGCGCTGCGGGGTGTCATTCATGGGGCTCCCTCCGGTGTGTCTGTCGTGTTTCTTCGTTCATGAGGTTCGTGACCACTATTGGATCTGGCGCTGAATCCACTGACGCACCTTCGCATACGGATACGCCTCCAGCGCCGCAAATCCGCCGATATTACGGGCCTTGAGCCGGGTAAACATCGGCACGCTGATCCCGCAGAGAAACCGCGTCAGGCACTCAGCTCCAGGCTCATGCCCTCGGACCTCGAGGTGCTTGCTGACGAAATCGCTGCACAGGTCCGCAAAGTCCTGCTCGCTCAAGGACGTCAAGGCTGGCGGCTCGGGGAGTACGGCCACATGCCCCTCGCACACCGAACAATGACCACAGCGCTCGGGCGCACGGTCGTCGCCAAAGTATTGAGCGAGACGATGACTAAGGCACTGCTCGCTGGCGAACAGCTCGAGCATCGCTTGGATGCGCGCGACTTCGGTCTTTTCATGATGGACGAAGTAGTCATGCAACTCCTCGCTCAGCGCCTGTGCGTCGAAGTCGGCGGCGATCAGGCTGTAGACCTCGGTCATCTGCTTGCTTTCAAGCTCGATCCAGCCCTTCTCCTGAAAGAAATCCAGCGCCGTCACCACGCGCCCGCGCTCGGCCTGATACTGCTGATACATCGCGTCGAAGTTGACGGTTGCCCACGTCCGCGCCCGGCTTGATGTCTCGGTCAGCGCCTGCACGAATTCGCGTCGTTCGCCCTGAAACCGCTGCACCAGCACCTGCGGCTCGATCAGGTACTTGAAGCGGTACTCCGCGAAATACGAATAACGCGGCGCGATGATCCCGCGCAGTTCCAACTGCACCAGCAGCGTCTTCAGAGGCAGTTGGCGGATGTTGCTGAGGTCCGACAAGGGCGCCAGCAGAAACTCCCATTGACTGTCGTTGCGCGCGCCTTGCAGATCTTCCAGCACCAGTCGAATGCCTTCCTGCTCCGGCGTATCGCCGTACACGAAGTTCTCCAGCACGTTCAGGCTGTCGCGATTGGCCAGCACCAGACACTCCGACGTCGCCCCATCCCGGCCTGCACGACCGATTTCCTGGCTGTAGTTCTCGATGGATTTGGGCAAGTCGAAATGGACGACGTTGCGGATGTCACTCTTGTCGATGCCCATCCCGAAAGCGATCGTGGCGACGATGCAGTTGAGCCGCCCCTCCATGAACTGGCGCTGAATCGACTCGCGCTTATCGTGGGGCAGGCCTGCATGGTAAGCGTGCGCCGGGATGCCGTTCTGCGACAGATGAGCGGCCACGAACTCGGCAGTTTTCTGCAACGTGACGTAGACAATGCTCGGCTGCCCGGCCCGTTCGCCGAGCCACTCCACCAGCCGCCGGCGCTTGTCCCGACCTGCGACGGGCTCAACCCTCAGGGTAAGGTTTGGCCGGTAGAAACCGGTCGTCACCACATCGTCCGGCGCGATGCCGAACTTGCTCTGCATGTCATCGATGACTTGAGGTGTCGCGGTCGCTGTCAGTAGCAGCGCCTGGGGGATGTTGAACTCGCGCTGGTAGTCAGGGAGTTTCAGGTAATCGGGCCGGAAGTTGTGGCCCCACTCGGAGATGCAGTGCGCCTCGTCGACGACCAGCAGGGAAATCGGCACTTGGGTGATGAAATGCCTGAAGCGTTCGTTTTTCAGGCGTTCGACGGAAATCATCAGGATTTTCAACTCACCCGAACGCGCCCGGGCCATGACATCGGCGACCTCGTCGCGACTTTGCGCGGAGTCGATGCTCGCCGCCGCAATGCCGTGCCGCTGCAGGAAAGCCAACTGGTCCTGAATCAGCGCCAACAGCGGTGACACCACCAACGTCAGATGCGGCAGCAGCAATGCCGGCAGCTGATAGCAGAGGGATTTACCGGAACCCGTGGGAAAAATCGCTGCGGCGGAGCGCCCGGCCAACACCGTACTGATGGCGGCCTCTTGTCCGGCGCGAAACTGCCGATAACCGAAAACCTGCTCAAGGGTTTGATGCATGTGCTGCCACTCCTTTGACCGTCGCCAGGGCGTGAACCATAGCGCGGTGGGTCTGGGCGCAGTACACCTAAACCATTACAGAAATATCGGACAGGATACATCCCGGATACAAACACCGCGCGCAATGCTGGCAAAACGTCATTCCGAGGATTAATCTCGCGCGACGCGTATTCAAGCGCGGCACGTCAGACGCCCCAATCAACTGCAAACCGGTCGACACCACACGATTCGCCAAGGAGAGGCAATGCAATCCACGCCCCAGCCCGAGGATGACGGGCTCACCATGAAACGACTGGCGCCCGGCCAGTTCGACGTTGTACTCGGCTCTCACCCTGCCCGGCGAACCGCGGCGTCCGGCAATAGCAACTGGCCGTTCAGCAGCGTGCTGATCTGCTTGGCGCTGCTGATCGCAATCATCTTTCTGATCGCCCAGATGTTTCGCACACCCAAGCCAGCAGCGATGGTCATTCCCGCCCCGCCCACCGCGGAAGTCGTCAGCGAGCCCGAGGCGATACAACCCGTTGCCCCAGTGCGCAACGTCGAACAAGTCGTTTATATCGCCCCCAAGGCTGACGTCTCGCAACCCGTCACCGCGCGGCCGCTCGATACCTGCCTGAAAGGCGGCAACCTCATCGACCAGGATGTCGTGAACTGCCGCTTCGGGGACGCTCAGGGCAGCGACGCCCAAGCCGTCCGCCCCCAAGGGATGGTTTCAGAGCATTACATGGCGAGCTACAAGGCCGCTGCCGCAAAGCCCAGAACCGAGCCCGCTCGGCGTTATGAAGTAGCGGGTGTGTTTATCCGTGAAATCGACGGGCGAAACCGATATGAAGCCCGCTATCGTATTTCCAACAATCATATTGAAACCAGCAGTGTCTGCATGAACTTCCTGGCCGACAGTGTCGAACACCGTGAGTGCCGCCGGGCTGCCGTACCCTACTTCAAAGACATGTGCAGCGATTGGAGCAAACGCGTCGCCAAAGACAAAAGTGATAAAAATAAACTGGCGCAAGAACAGTACTGTACAGCGGCCCGGGATTATTCAGCGTGATGGATAACCCATTCACGCCGCTGGATATTTATTTACGCTCGTCACTCAACATGAAGTAACAACAACCGCGGACGCTTCCCCAAACAGTCTTCTAACCTCGTGGTTCCTATCAACCAACGAGGTTAGAAATATGACAACATTTACAATTTTCTTTTGCGGCACGGGCTCGACTAAATACGACAACCTGCACAAGAACTACTGGAACGGTGAACTGGTTGCGACGCTGGCCAATAACATTGCCGGTCACGAGTTCGCGGAGTGGATTGTTATCGACGGCCCGGGTAGCGGCAACATGCAGGCCGACGAACTGTTTACCGAATCCAAAGGATTTGGCTGGACTGGCACTGCATTCGGCAAAGGCTGGCATGAGAATGTGCAGCATGCTCTCAACATCATCCGGGGCCAATTCGATTGGCAAAGAACCAAGCTGTCTGAAGCCGACTACCAGCGTCTCAAGCGAGCCGACGTGCCTATTCCAGACGCGCAGGCGCACGGCTCGTGGTTCTGGCGGCAATACGACTACGGCAATCGCATCAGCCCGCAGGAACTCCAGCGACAGCTGATCAAGAACCTGAGAAAAGACGGCTTGATTCCCAAACAGATCAACCTGGTGGGGTGGAGCCGCGGCGGGGTGAGTTGCCACATGCTCGCCAACGCGCTGATGGCGAATCCGGAAACGCGCCAGATACCGGTCAACATATTCGCGGTAGATCCGGTGCCCGGTCCCTTGAATTACCAGCTTGAGAAAGTTTCTCTCGGCAGCAACGTCAAAGAATACGTGGCGTTCTATGCCCGCGACGAACGCTCTAAAGGGTTCTCATGCATCATTCCGAAAACAGACGCCAGAACTAAAGTCAGCATCTTTCCCATGGCAGGGCGCCATGCGTCTTTGGTAGGTAATGCGTCGCTCACAGGGGCAAGCGGGCCCGGAGACCTTACAGAACCGGGCACAATCGTTCGACACTATGCCGAAGTCTGCCTGTCCCGATGGGGCACGAAGCTGCAACGAAAACTGAATCTGTCAGCGACCGATGTCAGCCGGCTTCATCAGAGCGTCGTCATGCACGAGGCTGACTTCATCAAGATGCGCAATCATTCTTACACTGTCTTGCGTGAAGACCATAAAACAGAGCGTTACGTCAGCTATGCAGATAAAGGGACTGGCTTCAGCATGGTTGCCGGTACTCCATTCAAGCCAGCGCAGGGCCTGGCTGCCACACTCGCGAAGGGGAATGAAGCCTACAATGACATCTGCTGAAACCAGACCCGGCGTCATGGGCAACTAAAGCCCTCTGATGGCTGTCCAGTCCATCGCCAATGGCCTCCTCGCCGAGCGCCGCGGTGGCGAAAACCAAATTCCTGAAGAAACCGCCCACGAGGGCGGTTTCTTCATCCCGCTTTTTGTCATTGCTGGATTGACCCGTCAGCGCTTTCTGCGGTCATACGGAGCTACAGTCAGAGCCAACCGCAGCGATTACGGACGGAATACCATGCCTCAAGCAGCCACGCGAACCACCACCCGCCTTTTCCCGCTGCTATTGGCCGTCACGACCGCCATGCTGTGCGGCTGCGGCGATGATTCCAAGACCTCTGACGTCGCGACGGGAAGCGCCTCGCCAGCGCAGAAAACCATGAGCGTGGATGTCAGCGGTGCGTTGAACCTTCATTACGAAGCGCGCGGGGATCAGGTGAGCCTGGGCTTCTTGCCCGGCAAACTGCCTGGCTCCAACTGGTTGACGCTGAGCGCGGACCAGGAAGCAGAAGGTGACCGCAATGAGGTCAGCATCGGGCCGATCCTCGGATTCTCCTTCGATAACCCCGATCAGGAAAAGAAGGCGATCATGTTTCAGGGAGGCCGCGTCGAAGTGGCCCACGATGAAAACAGCGCGTCCTACGACACCGGTTCGTACTACCAGTATTTCGATACGGACAAGAACGGCAGCAACAGCAACGTCCAACTCGTCTTCAGCAAAATCGAGAAGCTAAGCTCCCTAACAAACTGCTCGACCGCTACCGGTTGATCGGTACGTTTCAGTTCAATGCGGCGCTGTCACCTGAGCAACCCACCGACGACTGCACCCGGGAAGCCGCTGCTTACGCGGCAGAGCACGGCGAGCGCCACCCGGGGTTCGACGCCAGGCTGTGTAACGCGAAAAGCGTCGTGGCGAAGGGCAGCTTTGATATCACCCAGGACTTTCCGGCAACGACGAAAGCAGACGGATAACATCGCGCAGGCATAAAAAAACCGCCCCGAAGGGCGGTTTCTTTTTAACAGGTGCCGATCTTACAGCTTCGGACCCGCTGCCTTGATCGCGTCGCTCACTTCAAACTTCTTGAAGTTCTCGATGAAGAGGCCGGCCAGAGCTTTGGCTGCTTCGTCATACGCGGCTTTGTCAGCCCAGGTGTTGCGCGGGTTGAGCAGGCCGGTTTCGACGCCCGGTACGGAAGTCGGGACGTCCAGGTTAACGGTGTCGAGGTGCTCGGTTGCTGCACCGATCAACGCGCCGCTCTGGATGGCCGCGATGACGCCACGGGTGGTCGGAATGTTGAAGCGTTTGCCGACGCCGTAGCCGCCGCCGGTCCAGCCTGTGTTGACCAGATAGACCTTGGAGCCGAAACCGCGGATGCGCTTGATCAGCAGCTCTGCGTATTCGCCCGCCGGACGCGGGAAGAACGGTGCGCCGAAGCAGGTGGAGAACGTCGACTTGATGCCAGCGCCCGAGCCCATTTCAGTGGAGCCGACCAGTGCGGTGTAACCCGACAGGAAGTGGTAGGCCGCTTGTTCTTCGCTGAGGATCGACACGGGTGGCAGCACGCCGGTCAGGTCGCAGGTCAGGAAGATGACTGCGTTTGGCTCGCCGCCCAGGTTCTTCTCGGAGCGCTTTTCAACGTGCTCTAGTGGATACGCGGCGCGGCTGTTCTGAGTCAGGCTGCTGTCGGCGTAGTCGGCATGACCGGCTGCGTCCAGCACCACGTTTTCCAGCACAGCGCCGTGCTTGATGGCCTTCCAGATAACCGGCTCGTTCCTCTCGGAGAGGTCGATGCACTTCGCATAGCAACCGCCTTCGATGTTGAAGACAACGCCTTCGCCCCAACCGTGTTCGTCGTCACCGATCAGGTAACGGGTCTCGTCGGCGGACAGCGTGGTTTTACCAGTCCCGGACAGACCGAAGAACAGCGTCACGTCGCCGTCTTCACCGATGTTGGCCGCGCAGTGCATTGGCAGCACGTCGGACGCCGGCAGCAGGAAGTTCTGCACCGAGAACATGGCTTTCTTCATTTCACCGGCGTAACGCATACCGGCAATGAGCACCTTCTTCTGGGCGAAGTTGATGATGACGCAGCCGTCCGAGTTGGTGCCGTCACGCTCAGGCACGCACTCGAAGTTGGCCACGTTGAGCACTTGCCATTCTTCACGACCGGCCGGGTTGTACTGGGCCGGGTTAATGAACAGGCAGCGACCGAACAGGTTCTGCCAGGCTGTCTGCGTGGTCATCTTGACCGCGAGGTAGTGATCTTCGGCTGCGCCTACGTGAACGTGGGAAACGAAGTGTTCCTGGGCGTTGTTGAACGCCTCGACACGGGCCCACAGAGCGTCGAACTTATCGGCAGGGAATTTGCGGTTGATCGGACCCCAGGCGATCGCGGCCTGAGTGGTCGGTTCATCTACGATGAAGCGGTCGACAGGCGAGCGGCCGGTGCGGTGGCCTGTTTCCACGACGAGTGCGCCAGTATCGGACAGCACGCCTTCTTCGCGTTTGAGGGCTTCTTTAACCAGATCGTCGACACTGAGATCGGTGTGAACGGCGTTATTGGCTTGCGTCATGAGATTCCCCGTCGGCTCGATGGCCGAGTGCTCCAAACGTTTTGTAGTAGAAAAACCAACACTACTACAGCTAAAAAGTGGCCGGATTATGCCAGAAAAGCCCAAAAAAGGTAGGGCCCTCCTGTCAGAACTACATGAAGAAGAGTCAAGCGGGCCGGGCGGAAAGCTTTCAGCGCAGGACCCGCACTACATTAATGGCGGGTATCGGAAGGGGTATCCACCCCACCCCCTGCAAACAGCTGCGCTACATCGGTCGCATCGAACAGATAGCGCTGATTGCAGAACTGGCAGTCGATCTCCACCGCACCGTGATGCTCGATCACCAACTGCTGTGCATCTTCCAGACCAAGACTGACCAGCGCATTGCCAGAACGTTCGCGCGAGCAGCTGCAACGGAACACCAATGGCTGGACGTCGAACATGCGCACGACGTCTTCGTGGAACAGCCGATGCAACACGGTTTCGTTGGTCAGGCTGAGCAGTTCCTCGGCGGTCAGGGTGTCGACCAGTGTGTTGACGTGCTGCCAGCTGGCCTCGCGTTCTTCAAGCTCTTTCAGCTTTTCAGCTGGCAGCTGTTGCAGCAGCAGGCCCCGTGCGCGCTTGCCGTCGGCCTTGATCCAGAAGCGAGTCGGCAATTGTTCCGACATCACAAAATACTCGGACAGGCACGCCGACAGGTCGACGCCATCAAGGCCCACGATGCCCTGATAGCGTTTGCCCTGACGCGGGTCGATGGTCATGGTCAGGTCGCCATTGGGCATCAGGTCGAGTAGCGTGGCGTCAGGCTTGACCAGGGTTTCGTCGTAGCGCGCAATGCCGCGCAATTCCCGCTCGCTGGAGCATTCGACCATCAGCAACGATACCGGCCCAAGCGACCGCGCCTGCAAAATCAGCAAGCCGTCGAACTTCAGTGTGCCGACCAATAGCGCGGCGGCGGCGAGCATCTCGCCGAGTAACTGGGCGACTGGCTCGGGGTACGGGTGCTTGGCAAGTACCTCGGCGTAGCTGCGCTCAAGGGCCACGAGCTCGCCGCGAACGTCGCTCTCGTCGAAGATGAAGCGCTGGGTGTAATCGGTATCCGCAAAGTCTGACATAGGAGAAGGTATCTGAATGGATGACAAAATGATGACAAGCGCCTATAAAGCGCGGTTTAGCACCGACGGGTGCACTGTCATGCCGATGGGGGCATTTTATGGACTATCCCGCATTGTTCCAACCCAAGTGGAACGCCAAAAAATTCATGCTGTGCAATCTGGTGGCGCTGGCACTGCTGCTGCTTTGGATCTGGCCCACGGGCCACGCGGCTTTCACGCACTTCGATGAAGGCCTGTTTCACGTACTGAACCGCCCGCTTGAGCAAAACAAGGCGTGGTTGTGGATCTGGACGATTGCCAGCATGCGGCCCTTCGATGTCGTCGTTGGCCTGATCCTTCTTACGCTGCTTATCAAAGGCGAGTGGGTATTCAAATCACTGCAAACGCGTGCTGCGCTGATCGGCTTTGTGTTGACGCTGATTCTGCTGCTTATCATTCGAACGGTGTTTTCCAAAATCATCGACCACAGCGCACTGCAACATGACAGCGCATCGATGATGATCCCTGATGCCATCAAGCTCAGCGACATATTCCCGGGGCTTGAAGACAAGTGGCAGCTCAAGGATCGCTCCAGCCAGAGCTTCCCGGGCGACCACGCTTCGGTGCTGTTGATCTGGGCGATGTTCATGAGCGTCTATAGCCGCACGGTTGGCCAGCGTGTCGTCATCTGGGCGCTGGCGTTCCTGTTCATGATGCCGCGCCTGGTTGCTGGCGCTCATTGGGGTCAGGACGATTACATCGGCGGCGTGATGATCGCGTTGCTCGCC
Organism: Pseudomonas sp. 15A4; assembly: GCF_016925575.1. NCBI lineage: Bacteria > Pseudomonadati > Pseudomonadota > Gammaproteobacteria > Pseudomonadales > Pseudomonadaceae > Pseudomonas > Pseudomonas sp. 15A4. The sequence goes on from NZ_CP068986.1 coordinate 709,167, forward strand.
CTTGGCTGGAGCTGCTACACCCCGTTCGTTGCCACCGTCACCGCTTTCCTGTTTCGACTGACCGCGCCCGTGTTCAATGTGCTGGGCCGCCTGCCGCTGCTCAAATGCCTGAGCATCATGAAGCAGGGCTCTCATTTGTAAGCTGCCTGTCGCCACTGAGCAGTCCGGGGTCGATGAGTGCGCGATCCCGGAAAGCGGCTAGATCGTCAGTCGTCACCCGAACGAAAATGAAACAATTGCCGGCGCTGCTTCTTGGTCGGCCTGCCGTCAGTCGTCACGCCCAGGCTTCCGGCCTTGCGCATCTCGGCGGCTTGCTCGCGTTTGGCAAGGCTCTCCGGCGTTTCGCTGTACAGCAACTGAGCCTCAGGCGCGCCACGGCGGACAATCGACAATGCCTTGACGACGACGGTCCGCTCATCGAAGCCTGCTCTGATCTGCAACTCATCCCCCACACGCGGCTCTTTTCCCGGCTTGCAACGCTCGCCGCGGCAATGAACCTTGCCGCTTTCAATGGCGGCTTTCGCCAAGGCGCGCGTCTTGAAGAAGCGTGCCGCCCAAAGCCATTTGTCCAGACGGACTTTGTCGTCCTCGTCTGACTTCTGTGTCATCTGAATTCCTCAATCGTGTAATGGTCAGAAACCGTACTACGTCACGCCGGGGACGCAGTAACCGCCACCCTCGTTTACACTGCCCACCAAGACTAAAGCACCGGCTTCAGGAGAACGACGTGACAGACTTCCCAACGTCATTGACTGGTGGGTGCCAGGGCTGCAAAGAAGGCTCCGCGCTGGATTTCGACTTTGAATTTGCCTATCAGCCTATCGTGGACGTCCGCGACCACTCGGTGTTTGCCCACGAGGCGTTGGTACGTGGCGTCAACGGCGAGGGTGCCTTGTCTGTGCTGAACCGGGTTGACGACACCAACCGTTACCGTTTCGATCAATTGTGCCGAACCCGCGCGATTTCAACTGCCGCCCGGCTGGGAATGGACGAACACCTGTCGATCAACTTCCTGCCAAATGCGGTTTATCGCCCCGAACTGTGCATTCGCAGCACCCTGGAAGCCGCCCGGGCCCACAACTTTCCGCTGGACCGACTGATCTTCGAGACCGTCGAAACCGAGCACATTTGCAACAACAGCCACCTGACCAACATTCTTCGCCAATACCGTCAGTTTGGCTTCAAGACCGCCATCGACGACTTTGGCGCCGGGCACTCGGGACTGACCCTTCTTGCCGACTTTCAGCCTGATTTGATCAAGCTCGACATGGCGCTGGTGCGCAATGTCCATCTCGACCCCGCACGGCAGGCCATCGTGCGTGGCATTGTCACAATGTGTGCGGAGCTGGGCGTTACAGTGATCGCCGAAGGCATTGAACATGCAGGCGAACGGGATTTTCTCGCCGACTGCGGCATTTACCTGATGCAAGGCTACTGGTTCGCCAAGCCAGCATTCCAGGCGCTGGCGCATATCGATGCCGCCGCCTGGCAGAACGTGTAAACGAACGGAACCGCTTTGAAAACATTTGACCATCTGACAGTTATCGGCCTTCGCGAATGGGTGGCTTTGCCCCATCTGGGAGTCGCCGGGTTGCGCGCGAAAATCGACACCGGGGCCAGCACTTCCAGTCTGCACGCGACAGAAATAGAACCGTTCGAACGGGACGGCGAGAAATGGGTGCGCTTCAACGCGCACCTGGGGACGGTGGTGCAGCTGCGTCATCGTCGCTGCGAGGCTCAACTGGTGGCGATGAAAACCATTAAAAGCTCCAACGGCCACGCCCAGGTTCGCTACGTCATTCGTACGACCTTGGCGCTGGGGGATCGGGTCTGGCCAGTGGAATTCACGCTGGCCTGCCGCAAGGCCATGCGCTACCGGTTGCTACTGGGCTCCAAAGCCCTGATTGATGGCCAGTTGGTGGTCAATCCGGGTGTTACTTATATTCAGGACAAGCCGGTATTCCCGGCTTCAAATCTCTCTGCCACAGGTGCTGCATGAAGATCGCTGTGCTTTCGCGAAACCCGCGTCTGTATTCAACTCGTCGTCTGGTCGAAGCTGGCATTCAGCGCGGCCACGAGGTCGTGGTGGTCGATACCCTGCGCGCCTATATGAACATCGCCAGTCATAAGCCGCAGATCCACTACCGAGGAAAACCCCTGGAAGGCTTTGATGCGGTGATACCTCGCATTGGCGCCTCCGTGACCTTCTACGGCTGCGCCGTGCTGCGTCAGTTTGAGATGATGGGCGTGTTCCCGCTCAATGAGTCCGTCGCGATCGCACGATCGCGCGACAAATTGCGCTCGCTGCAGTTGTTGTCGCGTCGGGGTATCGGTTTGCCCGTCACCGGCTTCGCTCACTCACCGGATGACATCCCAGACCTGATTCAAATGGTCAACGGCGCGCCCCTGGTCATCAAAGTGCTTGAAGGCACGCAAGGCATTGGCGTGGTGTTGTGCGAAACCGCGACGGCGGCCGAATCCGTGATCGAGGCCTTCATGGGTCTGAAGCAGGACATCATGGTCCAGGAGTACATCAAGGAAGCGGGTGGCGCCGACATCCGCTGCTTCGTGGTGGGTGACAAGGTCATTGCTTCGATGAAACGTCAGGCGAAGCCCGGGGAATTCCGTTCCAACCTGCATCGTGGCGGCACCGCCAGCCTGATCAAGATCACGCCGGAAGAGCGCATGACGGCCATACGCGCTGCCAAGGTCATGGGTTTGAGTGTTGCGGGCGTCGATATCCTGCGCTCCAACCACGGGCCACTGGTGATGGAAGTGAACTCGTCGCCAGGTCTTGAAGGCATTGAAACCACCACCGGCAAGGATGTGGCGGGAATAATCATCGAATACATCGAAAAAAACGGCGGGCCGCACATGACCCGCACCAAAGGCAAAGGCTAACGCCTTAGCCCGTCTCTGCACGGAGGCTTTGGTCGCGAGCACGCCAGTCGCCCAGAGCCCCCAGGCAGAATCACGAACGAATCAATCGGCATCCCGCGGCAACAACAGCCCCAACGGCAGCCGAACCCTGGCCTCCAGCCCGCCTCCCGAACGATTGCGCAGCTCGACATTGCCGCCGTGCATTGCCGCAATGCGCTTGACGATCGCCAGGCCAAGCCCTGTGCCCTTGCCACTTCTGGCGCGGTCGCCACGGATGAAGGGATTGAAAATCCCCTCCAGTTCCGACGGATCAATACCCATACCGCGATCCAGCACGCTTAGCACCACATAGGGCGCACCGCTGTCGCCGGAAACGTAGGCCGCCACTTCAACGCCGTCACCGGCATGGTGCATGGCATTGCCGATGAGGTTATTGAGCAGCCGCTTCATGGAAACCCGTCGCAGCGGGAAAGGCGGAATGGACTCCAGACACAGCCGGACCTGCTCTACCGGGTTGTTGTATGGCGCGACAACTTCGTGGACCAGCTCAACCAGATCGACTTCCTCGACCTCTTCATCACGCCCATCCCTGATAAATGCCAGGAACTGATCGAGGATGGCGTCCATGTCTTCGATGTCGCGCACCATGCCTTCCATGAACTCGTTGTTGGTCGGCATCAACTCCAGTGACAGGCGCAACCGGGTCAGCGGTGTCCGCAAATCGTGGGAAACTCCCGCCAGCATCAGCTCGCGCTCCTGACCGGCTTGCTCAACGTCTTCGGCCATCTGGTTGAACGCGCGGTACACCTCGGTGATCTCGCTGGGCGTGTCGCCGACCGGCAAACGCACACTGCGCCCCTGCCCTAGCTGGCGCGCGGCAAAGACGAGGCGTTTGAGCGGCTGATTGAGCTGGCTGACGAAGATCCACGCCGATGCCGTCGAGAGCAACCCGATCGCCAGGAACCAGCCCAACACGCTCCAGATTTTCTGCCCGCGCAAGGGATGTGGGTACAGCGGCACTTTCAGCCAGCCATCGCCGAGACTCGGCGCCCTCACCCACAACGCCGGGGGCGCGTGGACACGCAGGCGCACTTCGGTGTCCGCGCCCAACTCATCCTGCATTTGCCGCTGATAGATCTCTGAGTACGGCCAGTGCTGCTCGCCTTCCGGCACACCGCCGCCTACCACACGGATAAGCCCGGCAGCGTCGGCGATGGTCTGCCGGTCGCTCTCATCGGCCGCCCAGTAAGCCCGCAAAGTGAGTGCAACGCCGTGGCTGTACTGGCGATCGACCAGAACATCCTCGTTCATCAGCAGATAGACGAGGGTCAGCGCCTTCGAAAACAGCACGACAATGAGCACCAGCCACAGGGTGCGGGAGAAAAAGCTTTGCGGGAACCAGAGCGGTGTCTTCATAACAGCAGCTATACACTTTGCGGAAGCGAGGCGGGCTCGCGAATTTGCGGAACACATGACACAGCAAAAACCAGTCACGCCAATGGCCGCTTTCGCGAACATTGAGGTGACTGGCTAACGGAGGCGGGCGTGAGACAGGCCCGGCAGGTTACCGTCGAACTTGCTGCTACTGCTTGTTGGCACCGTCTGGCACGAAAACATAACCCACTCCCCAAACCGTCTGAATGTAACGCGGCTTGGCAGCGTCCACCTCAATCAGACGACGCAGGCGGGAGATCTGGACGTCAATGGAGCGCTCCAGCGCGTCCCATTCGCGGCCACGGGCCAGGTTCATCAGTTTGTCCCGCGTCAACGGCTCACGGGCATGCATGACCAACGCCTTCAGCACGGCGAATTCACCGGTGGTGAGCATGTGAACTTCGTCGCCGCGCTTGAGCTCGCGGGTGGCGAGCGACAGAGCGTAATCGCCAAAGGTGACGGTTTCGTCTTCGGTGGCGGGTGCGCCGGGTACGGGTGCGGATTGACGACGCAGCACGGCGCGGACGCGAGCCATCAGTTCGTCAGGATTGAAAGGTTTTGCGAGGTAGTCGTCGGCGCCGAGCTCAAGGCCCTTGATGCGGCTAAGCTCGTCGCCCTTGGCGGTCAGCATGATGATGGGGACTTGATTGTTCGCGGCGCGCAGGCGGCGGCAGGCGGACAGGCCGTCTTCGCCCGGCAGCATCAGGTCCAGCACCACGAGGTGGAACACTTCGCGCGCCAGCAGCCGATCCATTTGCTCCACGTTGGGCACAGCCCGGGCGCGGTAGCCCTTGCTGTTGAAAAAGCGTTCTAGCAGGCTGCTCAAGCCCGGGTCATCGTCAACGATGAGGATTTTCTCGCCTTCAGCCGTTTGTGCAGTGCTGCTCATTGGAAGCTCCTTTGATCTCGGCGCGCATTATGGCGTAGCTGCAGTTATGCGCACCGTGTGCATTGTTAGCAGATTTTTCCTGACTCCACATGGGCGCTCTCGTCCAGTCGCCTGAGGGAAATTCACAGCGTCCGCGCGGGCTGAAACCGGCGTATTGACGGGCCGATCCCCTATTCAGGGCTCACTGGGTATAATGCGCCGCCTTCAAGGTCAGGCAACGCTCGTTCAAGGCGGTTCGCCAGTCGCTGATTTTATGCACACACATTTGCCAGGTGGTTTTATGGACAGTATCAACAGCCGCATCGCCGAGGAACTCGGCGTCCGCCCGCAACAGGTCGAAGCGGCCGTAGCGCTACTGGATGAAGGCTCAACGGTGCCTTTCATCGCTCGCTACCGCAAGGAAGTCACTGGCAGCCTCGATGACACTCAACTGCGTCATCTGGAAGAGCGCCTGCGCTACCTGCGCGAACTCGACGAGCGCCGCATCAGCATCCTTGCCAGCATCGAAGAGCAAGGCAAGCTGAACCCTGAACTGGCGCGCGACATCAAGCTCGCCGACACCAAGACCCGCCTTGAAGACTTGTACCTGCCGTATAAGCAGAAGCGCCGCACCAAAGGCCAGATCGCACTGGAAGCCGGCCTGGGCGAGCTGGCCGACGGCATCTTCAACGATCCGACCCTGACCCCTGAAACCGAAGCCGCGCGCTTCGTCGATGCCGAAAAAGGCTTCGCCGACGTCAAAGCCGTACTTGAAGGCGCCAAATACATTTTGATGGAGCGCTTTGCCGAAGACGCGACGCTGCTGGAAAAGCTGCGCAGCTTCCTCAAGCACGAGGCCGTGATCAGTGCCCGGGTAGTGCCAGGTAAAGAGGAAGAAGGCGCCAAGTTCCGCGACTACTTCGGACACGACGAGCCACTCAAGAGCATGCCGTCACACCGCGCGTTGGCGATCTTCCGGGGTCGCAACGAGGGCGTGCTGAGCTCGGCCCTGAAAGTCGGTGAAGAGCTACCAGGCACCCTGCACCCCTGCGAGATGATGATCAGTGAGCGCTTCGGCCTGCAGAATCAGAACCGTCCTGCGGACAAGTGGCTGGCGGAAGTCGTGCGCTGGACCTGGAAGGTCAAGCTGTACTCCAGCCTCGAAACCGACCTGCTCGGCGAGCTGCGCGAAGGTGCTGAAACCGAAGCGATCAACGTCTTCGCTCACAACCTGCACGACCTGTTGCTGGCCGCTCCAGCGGGGCCGCGCGCCACGCTGGGCCTCGACCCGGGCCTGCGCACGGGCTGCAAGGTCGCCGTGGTCGACTCCACCGGCAAATTGCTGGACTACGCCACGGTTTACCCGCACGTACCGAAAAACCAGTGGGATCAGACCATCGCCGTGCTGGCAGCCCTGTGCGCCAAGCACTCGGTTGACCTGATCGCGATCGGCAATGGCACCGCCAGCCGCGAAACCGACAAGCTGGCCGGCGACCTGATCAAAAAGTACCCAGGCCTGAAGATGACCAAAGTCATGGTCTCCGAAGCCGGCGCTTCGGTGTACTCGGCGTCGGAACTCGCCGCCAAGGAATTCCCGGACCTCGACGTTTCGATCCGCGGCGCCGTGTCCATCGCCCGCCGCTTGCAGGACCCGCTCGCCGAACTGGTGAAAATCGACCCGAAATCCATAGGCGTTGGCCAGTACCAGCATGACGTATCGCAGCTGAAGCTGGCCCGCGGCCTCGACGCAGTGGTGGAAGACTGCGTGAACGCCGTCGGTGTGGATGTGAACACCGCCTCTGTCGCCCTGCTGGCGCGGATCTCCGGCCTGAACACCACGCTGGCGCAGAACATCGTTTCCCATCGTGACCAGAATGGCGCGTTCAAAACCCGGGCTGCGCTGAAGAAAGTCCCGCGCCTGGGCGAGAAAACCTTCGAACAGGCCGCAGGCTTTCTGCGCGTCATGAGCGGTGACAACCCGCTGGATTCGTCCGCGGTTCACCCTGAAGCGTATCCGCTGGTGCAGCGCATTGCCGCCCAGACCGATCGCGACATCCGCTCGCTGATCGGCGACGCAAGCTTCCTGAAGCGTCTCGACCCCAAGAAATTCACAGATGAAACCTTCGGGCTGCCGACCGTCACCGACATTCTTCAAGAGCTGGAAAAACCAGGCCGAGATCCGCGTCCGGGGTTCAAGACCGCTGAGTTCCAGGACGGCGTTGAAGACTTGAAGGATCTTCAGCCGGGTATGATCCTTGAAGGCGTTGTCACCAACGTCACCAACTTTGGTGCATTCGTTGATATCGGCGTTCATCAGGACGGTTTGGTACATATCTCTGCGCTTTCGGAGAAGTTCATCAAGGACCCTCGCGAGGCGGTCAAAGCCGGCGATGTGGTGAAGGTCAAGGTGATGGAAGTGGACATCCCGCGTAAGCGCGTGGGTCTGTCGATGCGCATGAGCGATACACCGGGTGAGAAGGTAGATGGCGCTCGCGGTGCCCGTCCGGGAGCCGCGCCGCGTCAGCAGCAAAGCAATGCCCCTCGCAAGGAAGCCGCCACCCCGGCGCCGAGCAATAACCCGATGGCGTCGCTGTTCGCCAACGCCAAGCAACTGAAGAAGCGCTGATGGATATCCCTGACGAACTGACCCAGAGCGCCTACTTCAAGACGCTCGGATGCCGAGTGGTGCAACTGGACGAAGGCGTTGCTGTGGTGGCCTTGCCGCTTGAGCCACACCTGCGCAATCGCGGCAACGTCATGCATGGCGGCGCGCTGTTCAGTCTGGTCGACATCACCATGGGCCTGGCCTGCTCCAGCGCCCACGGCTTCGACAAGCAAAGCGTCACCGTGGAATGCAAGATCAATTACATGCGCGCCGTGGCCGAGGGCGAAGTCATCTGCACCAGCACGGTGCTGCATGCCGGACGCCGAACGCTGGTGGTTGAAGCTGACGTTCGCCAGAACGACAAGCTGGTTGCCAAAGCGCAGGGCACGTTCGCGATCGTCTAGCTGTCCGATAGCGTTATGAGTTAATTTCGGCACTGTTCAGCAGTGTCGAAATTTTCTGATTTCCTAGTAGGAACGATCAGCGACGGGCATCGGCGTTAGGGCCATCGACGAGGCGAAAACGCCAGTTCCTTTCTTCACCCTTGTAGACCGCCATATCGCCCCCATATAGGGCCGACTGACGCGTGAAGGATTCCAACTTGAGCGAACTTCTCAACCGCCGCCTGACTCTGCTTGGCGAGCACTCCAACCTCTCCCTTCTGGAGAAGTGCTTGCACGGCATCGAGCGTGAATGCCTGCGCGTTACGGGCGAAGGCCGTCTGGCACAAACCCCGCACCCGGAAGCCCTCGGCGCGGCGTTGACCAATGAGCAAATCACCACCGATTACTCCGAGTCTTTGCTGGAGTTCATCACTCCGGCCTTGGCCAACCCGGCCGACACGCTGGAAAGCCTGGAGAAGATTCATCGCTTCGCATACAGCAAACTGGGCAGCGAATACATCTGGAGCCCTTCGATGCCGTGCCCGCTGCCGGCCGAAGCGGATATCCCGATCGCCTATTACGGCACCTCCAATATCGGCAAGCTGAAATATGTCTATCGTCAGGGCCTTGCCTTGCGTTACGGCAAAACCATGCAGTGCATCGCCGGCATTCATTACAACTTCTCGCTGCCCGAAGCCATCTGGCCCGTGCTCAAGCAGGACGCGAAATTCGAAGGTGATGACCGCGACTTCCAGTCCGAAAGCTACATCGGCCTGATTCGCAACTTCCGTCGTTACAGCTGGCTGCTGATGTACCTGTTCGGCGCATCGCCGGCGCTGGACGCCAGCTTCCTGCGCGGCCGCTCGCATCAGCTTGAGCAGTTCGACGCCGACACGCTGTATCTGCCGTACGCCACCAGCCTGCGGATGAGCGATCTGGGTTATCAGAGCAATGCCCAGGCGGACCTGACGCCTTGTTACAACGATCTGCTGACCTACACCGACAGCCTGCGCCGCGCGGTGGCAACGCCCTACGCGCCCTACGTCGAGATCGGCACACACAAGGATGGCGAGTGGATTCAGCTGAACACCAACGTCCTCCAGATCGAGAACGAGTACTACTCAACGATACGCCCGAAACGCGTCACCTACTCCGGTGAGCGTCCGATTCAGGCGCTCGTCGCGCGCGGGGTGCAGTACGTGGAAGTCCGCTGCCTGGACATCAACCCTTTCCTGCCGGTCGGCATCGACCTTGAGCAATCGCGCTTCATTGATGCGTTCATCCTGTACTGCGCGCTGCACGACAGCCCGCAACTGGCGAGCAACGAATGCGGCAACGCCAGCACGAACTTCCTGACCGTGGTCAAGGAAGGTCGCCGTCCCGGTCTGCAATTGAACCGCAACGACACGACAATTGACCTGAAGGTCTGGGCCAACGAGATGCTGGACACGATCAAGCCGATCTGTGAACTGCTCGACGCCAGCCAGGGCACGGATCAGCACGTGCAGGCGCTGGAGGTTCAGCGGGCAAAAGTCGCAGACGCTTCTCTGACGCCTTCAGCAAAGGTGCTGGCGGCGATGACCGAGCACAAGGAAGGCTTCACGGCCTTCTCGCTGCGCCAGTCACAGATTCATGCCGAGCATTTCCGCAGCAATCCGCTGAGTGCCGAAGACCAGACCCATTTTGAAAGCAAGGCGCGCGAGTCTCTGGCTCAGCAAGCGGAGCTGGAACAGACCGAAGAGAAAGTGGATTTCGATACGTTTGTGGGTGCCTATCAGGCAAGCATTCTGGCGATCAGCAACTGATCAGAGTGGGTCGTGTCATCACTGACACGACCCGATCAACCCTGTGGGAGTACCACGCCCTTCCTACATTGGATTTCGGTCGTTCAGCACCTGAGCAGCTGACCCACCGCCTTCGCGAGCAAGCTTACTCCCACAAGGTTTGTATCGAACCGAAAATGCGCGTCAGGCTTCAGGTCCTGACGCGCTTCGCTTAAATCGCCTTTTCGAAAATCTTCGAATTACGCTGGTAGTTGTAGAGCGACGCACGTGCGCTGGGCAGGCGATCAACACTGCTGGCCTCGAAACCGCGCTCCTGGAACCAGTGGGCGGTGCGCGTGGTGAGGACGAACAGGGTTTTCAGACCCAGTGCCCGGGCGCGTTCTTCGATGCGTTCAAGCAGCTCGTCACCGCGCCCGCCGTGGCGGTACTCGGGGTTCACTGCCAGACAGGCCAACTCACCCGTTTCGGAATCGGCAATCGGGTACAGCGCGGCGCAAGCGATGATCAAGCCTTCGCGCTCGACCACGCTGAACTGCTCGATTTCACGCTCAAGCACTTCCCGCGAACGACGCACCAGGATGCCCTGCTCTTCAAGCGGCGTGATGAGGTCGATGAGCCCGCCAACGTCGCCAATCGACGCTTCGCGCACCAGTTCGAACTGCTCCTGGGCCACCAGTGTGCCGCCGCCGGCGCGGGTGAACAGCTCCGAGAGCAGCGCGCCATCTTCGGCGTAGCTGACGATATGGCTGCGCGCCACACCACCACGACAGGCCTGAGCCGCCGCATCCAGCAGCTCCGCCTGGTAGTTGCTGCCCAGCCGCTGAAGGTGCGCGGGGACCTGTTGTGGGCGCAGCTCACGAACCAATCGGCCCTGCTCGTCCAGCAAGCCTGACTCGGCGCCAAACAACAGCAGCTTTTCCGCCCCCAGATCAATCGCCGCACGCGTCGCAACGTCTTCGCAGGCAAGGTTGAAAATCTCGCCTGTGGGCGAATACCCCAGCGGTGACAGCAACACGATGGAGCGTTCGTCGAGCAGCCGGCTGATGCCCTTGCGGTCGATGCGGCGTACTTCACCGGTGTGTTGGAAATCGACGCCTTCAAGGACGCCGATCGGACGCGCCGTGACGAAGTTGCCGCCTGTGACGCGCAACCGCGAGCCCTGCATCGGCGAGGCGGCCATGTCCATCGACAGACGCGCTTCGATGGCGATCCGCAGGGCGCCGACGGCGTCGATCACGCATTCAAGGGTGGCGAAATCGGTCACGCGCATGTCGTGATGAAAATGCGGCGTCAGGCCACGGGCCTGCAAGCGGCTTTCGATCTGCGGGCGGGAGCCGTAAACCAGTACGAGGCGCACGCCAAGGCTGTGCAGCAACACGAGGTCGTGGACGATGTTGCCGAAGTTCGGGTGCTCGACGCCATCGCCTGGAAGCATGACGACGAAGGTGCAATCCCGGTGGGCATTGATGTAGGGAGACGCGTGGCGGAGCCAATTAACGTAATCGGGCATATCCGAAAGGAGCCTGTAGTAGATGGACGAAGGGTGGAAACACTCAAGACGGCATGAGCTTTATCGTCGGAACAGGCATCGCAACACGCGTACTCTCCTTTTCGGTTGATTCTGAGACAGGCCCTGCCTCATGCAGCACCTGGGTGCACTTAAGGGGTACCCAGGCAGTAATGTTCGATCAATTGACGTAACAGACGCACTGTAGGCTGCAAACGTGACATTTCAAGATACTCACCGGGCTGGTGCGCGCAGGCAATGTCCCCAGGCCCCATCACGATGGTTTCGCAACCAAGGCGCTGAAGATAAGGCGCTTCGGTGCCAAATGCCACTGCTTCGGCCGTATGACCGGTCAGACGCTCGGCGATTCGCACCAGTTCCGCGTCGGCGCTTTCTTCAAAAGGTGAGACTTCCGAAAACAGTGGCGCGTAATCGATCTGCACCTGATGCAGCTCGGCGACGGGCTGCAGTTTTTGCCTGATAGCGTCCCGCAGCACTTCAGGGTCCATGCCCGGCAGTGGACGCAGGTCGAACTCCAGCGAGCATTGCCCGCAGATCCGGTTCGGGTTGTCGCCGCCATGGATGCAGCCGAAGTTCAGGGTCGGTTGCGGCACGCTGAACTGCGGATTGCGGTATTGCTCCTGCCATTGGCGGCGCAGGCCTTTGAGCTCGCCGATGGCGTCGTACATGGCTTCAAGGGCGCTACGCCCCAGGCTCGGGTCAGAGGAGTGACCGCTGCGGCCGAGGATCTCGATGCGCTCCATCATCACGCCCTTGTGCAGGCGGACCGGCTTGAGGCGCGTCGGCTCGCCAATAACCGCCGCGCGACCCAGCACACCGCCCGCTGCAGCCAAGGCCTTGGCACCTGCCATGGAGCTCTCTTCGTCGCAGGTGGCGAGGATGATGAGCGGCTGCTTGAACGGCTGATCGAGCAGCGGTTGAAGCGCCTCGATGGCCAGCGCGAAAAAGCCCTTCATGTCGCAGCTGCCCAGTCCTACCCAGTTGCCGTCGACTTCGGTCAGCTTGAGCGGATCGGTCTTCCACAACGCATCGTCGTAAGGAACGGTATCGCTGTGGCCCGCCAGCACCAGCCCGCCGGGGCCAGTGCCAAACGTCGCCAGCAGATTGAACTTGCCGGGGCTTACCTGCTGGATGTCGCAGGCGAAACCCAGATCACCCAGCCATCCCGCCAGCAGGTCAATGACGGCGCGATTGGACTGGTCGAGCGCTGGCTGCGTACAGCTCACAGACGGCGCTGCGATCAGGGCGGCGAACTGGTCTTTCATGGACGGCAACGGCATAGGCGACTCCGGTGATGGGGTGCGACACGCCAGCCATCATAGGTCGATTGGCCCGCATGAATAAACTGTCTCGGTTGATGTCCTGTACACTGCACGGCCCACGCAGCTGTGTCGATTCCGGCTGCGCCCCTCGTTATCAGCGATAGAGCGTTTGGATTCTCCGGCCATGCAGAAAGAAACCGAAATCAAACTCCGCGTCAGCCGCGAAACCCTCATAGCCCTGCGCGAGCACCCGTTGCTGAAGAAGCGCAACAAGGGTGGCTGGGAGCGTCTGGAGCTGTTCAATCAGTACTTCGACACCCCCGAGCGTGAGCTGGCCCATGCCAAGGTTGCGCTGCGGCTGCGTCGCGACGGCGACGCGATCATTCAGACCCTCAAGACCCGCGGCCAGAGCGTGGCGGGCCTGTCCGAGCGCAACGAATACAACTGGGACGTGCCCAAGGCCAAGCTGGACCTGAAGAAGCTCGACGGCGAATGCTGGCCCGAGCAACTGGCGGATCTGGACAAGAAAACCATCAAGCCGGTGTTCACCACTGATTTTGTCCGCGAGAAAGCGGAAATCGCATGGGGCCGTGGCAAGACCAAGGTGGTGATCGAAGCAGCACTGGACCTGGGCAAGGTTGTCGCTGGCAAGCAGCAGGAAGAAATCTGCGAGCTGGAACTGGAGTTGCGCGAAGGCGACCCTGCCGCCCTGCTGGAACTGGCCGCAGAGCTGGCCGAGAAGCTGCCGCTGATGCCCTGCGATATCAGCAAGGCCGAGCGCGGCTATCGTTTGTTCGACGCCAGCAGCTACTCGATCAAGCTGCCGACGCCCGAGCTGCATGGCGAACTCTCGGTAGACGACGCGTTTAACGCCATCGCCTGGTTCCTGCTCGGCAGCAGCCAGCGTCTGGCCGAACAATACCGCTTCAACGGCCACTGGAGCCTGTTGCAGGAATGGGTCGAAGTGCTCGCTGAACTGCGCGCCCTGGCCGGCAGTCTGGGCCAAGCCGCTCCGCGCTCAACGACCCATGACCTGCGCGCCGCGCTGGACGCCTTGCTGGAAGACTGGCGCACGCTGGTGCTCGCCGGCCAGGAAGATGGCGATGTACGCGCCGCTGCCCATGAGCAGTTCATCGAAGAGTTGCAGGACACCCGCTGGGGCCTGTTCTCACTGACCACCTCACGCTGGTTGATGGCGCGCAGCTGGACGGTCGAGCGCAATAATCGTGGCAATCGTCAGGGCCACGCGATGCTCAGCAGCTGGGTGCCGCGCTTCCTGGGTGATGAAGCCACCGCGCTGAACCTGCCGCGCTACCAGCAGCAGCCGGAAGACCTTGCCGAGCAACTGCCACGCATCGAGCGCATCCAGGTCTGGCTGCACTATGCCCGCCAGGCCCTCGACCTGCCTGAGCTGGACCGCTTGTATGGCGAGTTGAACAAGCTCGAGCAACTGGCGCATCTGGACATCACCGATGAAATCCTTGATGCCCGCGTCCAGCAAACCATCACCGTCCTGCAAAGCCGGGCGTGGAAGACATTGTTGAAGTTGTAAGGCGCTGGCAGTAGGACCGGCTGACGCTGTTTTGGTAGGACCGGCTTCAGCCGGGAAGAGGCCAGTAATAGCACCCTCAATTTTTGCAGTGTGCCTACCTACGCTTTCCCGGCTAAAGCCAGTCCTACGAAAGGCGCGCGGGTGTCAGTAGGACCGGCTTCAGCCGGGAAGAGGCCAGTAATAGCACCCTCAATTTCGCAGTGTGCCTACCGACGCCTTCCCGGCTAAAGCCAGTCCTACGAAAGGCATGCGTGTGTCAGTAGGACCGGCTTCAGCCGGGAAGAGGCCAGTAATAGCACCCTCAATTTCGCAGTGTGCCTACCGACGCCTTCCCGGCTAAAGCCAGTCCTACGAAAGGCATGCGTGTGTCAGTAGGACCGGCTTTAGCCGGGAAGAGGCCAGCCGCCCCTCAATTTTTGTAGTATGTCCAACGACGCCTTCCCGGCTGAAGCCGGTCCTACGAAATGCGCGCAGTATGTCAGTGGGACCGGCTTTAGCCGGGAATTCGCACCCTATCTGCCAATTGGCAAGCTCGTCGTCGATTTGATTTCCGACAGCGCCACGGTCGAATTCACTTCCTGAATCCCCGGCACCAGCGAGAGCTTTTCGAAGAAGAATCGCTCGTACGCTTCGATGTCCGGCGTGACGATGCGCAGCAAAAAGTCCACCGACCCCATCAGCACATAACACTCCAGCACTTCCGGGAAACTACGGATTGCCTCAGTGAATTCAGTGAAGTTGGACCGACCGTGGGCGTTGAGTTTTACCTCTGCAAATATTTGCGTATTCAAGCCGATCTTCTTGCGATCCAGCAGCGTCACCTGCCGTCGGATAACGCCCTCATCTTTGAGCCGCTGGATCCTGCGCCAGCAAGGCGATTGCGACAGGCCCACCTGCTCGGCGATTTGCGCGCTGGACAGCGACGCATCCTCCTGCAGCAGCGCGAGAATCTTCCGGTCGTAGGCATCCAGCTCAATTTGCATACTCAATTCCTGAAAGGAAGCTGCGGCACATAAACAAGTCCAATACAGCCTAATACAGCGCATCTCCGATCAGAAATTTCTTTTTCAACGTGTAAGACTTTCTGCCATTCAACGTCATTGCCACGACGAGATTGTCAGGAGATATCCCATGCCGCATTTCGACGCCGCCAGCCCTGCCCCTTTCCGCCACGATGCCTGGTCGGTCGGCAATGCTCATTGCCTGTCGCGCTACCAAATCCTCGCCGAGGCAGAAGCTGACGTGCTCTGCCGGCTGCTCAACCTCTTCGCGATGCAGTACCTGATCCCCCAACAGGTCAGTCTGCTGCAGCAGGACGGCATGCTGATGGTGAATGTCGAGGTGGGCGGCATGACGTGGCACCGCGCTCAGGTGATTGGCGAAAAAATGCGCAATCTGGTCAGTGTTTGCTCGGTTGAACTTGAACCCATGGGCAATTTGCACGTCGTAACCGAGGTCGTCTCACTCGCCGCCAGTTGAGTGCTCCGAAAATATTGGCAACGCTTCGCTACCGGCAGGGCGCTACAACTGGCACGCTTGGGACTACTCTTGCTCAACACCGAAGTAAGCCGTCTCGTCCGAAGGAGCCTGCATGTCCGTCCTCGCCTCATCATCTCAGGACCGCTGGCTGGATCTGAACGAAGTATTGCGTGACCTCGTCGCGCAGGGATACCTCGACCAGGACAACGCCGAATATGCGCTCACGCTGCGCCGAGCCGCGCAGAATCTCCACGCCCACCCGCTCGAACTCATCGCCACCCAGCAGTTCGACAATCACAAGCGGCCCGGCAAGAAACTAGACCTCGAAACCCTGACTGCCTGGCTGGCGGAGCAATCGGGCCAGCCCTATCTGCGCATTGACCCGCTGAAGATCAACGTCGCCGCCGTGACCCCGTTGATGTCCTACGCCTTTGCCCAGCGCCACAAGATTCTTGCGGTGGACGTCGATCGCGACGCAGTAACCATCGCCAGCGCGCAACCGTACGTGAATGCATGGGAAGCCGACCTCACCCACGTGCTGAAGATGCCGATCAAGCGCGTCGTCGCCAATCCCGTGGACGTACAGAAACTGGCCGTCGAGTTTTACCGGCTGGCAAAATCGGTCAGCGGCGCGAGTGCCAGCGATCAGAAAATCAGCAACATGGGCAACTTTGAACAGTTGCTCAAGCTCGGCGCCAGCGATCAGGAGCCGGACGCCAACGACGCGCACATCGTCAATATTGTCGACTGGCTGTTCCAGTACGCCTATCAGCAGCGGGCGAGCGATATTCACATTGAGCCCCGGCGCGAGGCCGGTACCGTCCGCTTCCGCATCGACGGCGTGCTGCACAACGTTTATCAATTCCCGCCCCAGGTGGCGATGGCCGTGACCAGCCGCCTGAAAAGCCTGGGCCGGATGAACGTGGCCGAAAAGCGCAAGCCCCAGGATGGCCGGGTGAAGACCAAGACGCCCGACGGTGGCGAGGTGGAGCTGCGGTTATCGACGCTGCCCACGGCCTTCGGCGAAAAGATGGTCATGCGGATTTTTGACCCGGAAGTGCTGCTCAAGGACTTCGACCAGCTCGGATTCTCCGGCGATGACTTGCGTCGATGGGAGGGCATGACCCGACAGCCCAACGGCATTATTCTGGTGACCGGCCCGACCGGTTCCGGCAAGACCACCACGCTGTACACGACGCTCAAGATGCTGGCGACTTCGGAGGTGAACCTCTGCACCATCGAGGACCCGATCGAGATGGTGGAGCCGGCGTTCAATCAGATGCAGGTGCAGCACAACATCGATCTGACCTTTGCCAGCGGCGTGCGCGCGCTGATGCGGCAAGACCCGGACATCATCATGATCGGCGAGATTCGCGACCTGGAAACCGCAGAAATGGCGATTCAGGCAGCGTTGACCGGTCACTTGGTGCTGTCGACCCTGCACACCAACGACGCGCCCAGCGCCATTAGCCGTCTGCTGGAGTTGGGTGTGCCGCATTATCTGCTCAAGGCAACGATCCTCGGCGTGATGGCGCAGCGTCTGGTGCGCACACTGTGCCCGCACTGCAAGGCGCCGATCGACATGGATGAGGTTGACTGGCAGACCCTGACGCGGCCATGGCAGGCACCCGTGCCAAGCGGCGCGCACCGGGCGGTGGGTTGCGCGGAGTGCCGTGACACAGGTTATCGCGGGCGTGCGGGGGTGTACGAGATCATGCTGATGTCCGATGCCGTGAAGTCGCTGATCACGGCGGACCTGGACCTGACGGCGTTGCGCCGTCAGGGCTTCAAAGACGGCATGCGCAGCCTGCGCTTGTCCGGCGCACAGAAGGTCGCGGCGGGCCTGACGACGGTTGAAGAGGTGCTGCGTGTGACACCGCAGAGCGAACAGCGCTAAACCGCCCCCACACGGGAGATGACCCGTCGCGCAGCAAACGCCGTCCATGTGGGAACGAGCTTGCTCGCGAAGGGGATCTCATAACCGCTGGATATTGAGCGGATGTCCCGGCCTTTTCGCGAGCAAGCTCGCGCCCACAGTTCCGATCAACCCTGGCACAGGCCTGAACTGACCGCAGTCCATTACTGGTCCGGCACCCCGAAATCCAGCACCACTTTCATCGCCTGCTGCTTGTCCCCCGCCAGCTCGAACGCCTGGACCGCGTCCTGAAACGCAAGGGTGTGGGAGATCACCGGCGTCACGTCGATTACCTTGCGGTTGAGCAGGTCCACCGCCTGAGCGAACTCGGGGTGGAAGCGAAAGGTGCCGCGCAGATCGATTTCCTTGCCCACCACGAGGTTCAGCGGAATCGCCACATCGCCACCGAGCCCGACTGTCACCACAATCCCGCGCGGGCGCATGCAGGTCAGGCCATCGCGCAAGGCTTGCGCGCTGCCGGAGGCCTCGAACATCACGTCGAAATAACCCTTGTCGGCGGTATAGCGCGCCAGTGCTTCAGGCTCGTCGCGCAGATTGTGGGTTTCGCTGGCACCCATGCGCCGCGCGCACGCCAGAGCGCTATCGCTCAGGTCCGCGGCAATGATCTGCAACGCACCTGCCGCACGCAGGCTGCCGATCAGGAGGTTGCCGATTGGACCGCAGCCGGTCACCAGTACGCGCTTGCCGAACACGCCACCGGCGCGCTGGATCGCATGAAGCCCGACCGACAAGGGCTCGGCCAGTGCGCCTTCAGCCAGCGTCGTGGTCGGCGCCAGCGCATGGGCCTGGCTTGACTCGATCACAAGACGCTCGCGGAACGCGCCCTGAATGTGCGGAAACGGCATCGCGCTGCCGTAAAAACGCATGTTCAGGCAATGGTTGAGCAGGCCTTCGTGACAGTATTTGCAGTCGCCGCACGGCCGTGACGGCGACACGGAAATCCGTTGCCCGACGCTGAAAGCGCTCTGGGCGTCGCCGACTTCTTCAATGACCGCCGAGATTTCATGGCCGAGAACCATAGGCTCTTTCAACCGAACGGCACCGAAACCGCCGTGCTGGTAGTAGTGAAGATCCGAGCCGCAGATACCGCCGCGAGCAACGCGTACGCGCAACTGGCCGGCAGACAACGGCAACGCTTCGGTACCGGGCTCGACACGCAGGTCTTTCGCGGCATGGCAGACAATCGCTTGCATCATCGTTCTCCGGATTACAGCGATGCCGTAATGGCACCGTCGACGTAAAGAATATGGCCATTGACGAAGCTGGCTGCGTCCGAGGCCAGAAACACCGCCGCGCCCGCCAGCTCCGACACTTCGCCCCAACGACGGCTCGGCGTGCGCTGCACCAGCCAGTCGCTGAATTCGGTATTGGCGACCAGCGCAGCATTCAGCTCGGTCTTGAAGTATCCCGGTCCGATTCCGTTGACGTTGAGACCGAAAGGGCCCCAGTCGATCGCCATGCCCTTGGTCAGCATCTTCAGCGCGCCTTTGCTGGCGGTGTACGGCGCGATACCCGGCCGGCCCAGCTCGCTTTGCACCGAACAGATGTTGATGATGCGCCCGCGACCACGGGGATCATGCAGCGCGCGACGGCCTGGCCGACGAAGAACGCACTGTCGAGGTTGGTGCGCATCAGCTCGTGCCAATCTGCCTCGGCGAACTCCGCCAGCGGCCCGCGCCGTTGGATGCCGGCGTTGTTGACCAGGACTTCCACCGGCCCGACGCGTTCTTCGATGTCCTGAACCGCAATGGCGACCGCCGCACTGTCCGTCACATCAAAACTTTGTGTGTGAACCCCATGACCCTCGGCCGCCAGGGCCTGGGCAGCTGATTGCAGCGTCTTGGCATTGCGGCCGTTGAGCACGACCGTGGCGCCCGCTTCGGCCAGACCCCGGGCAATCGCCAGACCAATGCCCGCGCTGGAGCCGGTGACCAACGCTACCCTGCCGTCGAGACGAAAACTTTCCAGAACAGCCATGACACCCTCCTATTGTTTTTGCGGCTTGAATCTCTATTGGCTGCGCCAGCCGTTCCTCCGCTCAAGCACAGAAGCCGCGCAGAATGCAGTTACCTTACTCTGCCCGATCGATTTCCCACCGTCATCAACCGTGACCCTCTGAACGATGATCAACTCCCGGGACCAGCCGACTTGGCAGGCCGTCGCACTATGACGCCCTTTGCCTGGGGAACTAGAGCAGGGAACGGCGTATCAAATCGTTTCAGAACAAACAAACATCGGAGTACCTCTCATGCGTCTCAAACTTGCTGTAGCTACGTTAGCCTTGCTTTCCCTGCCGGTCGGTTCAGCGATGGCTGACGGTTTTCTGCGGGACGTGCTGTCGTCTGGTGCCACAACCGGTTCCACCTACCTTACCTTCCGTCACCACAAGCTGATCGTCGCCGCACAAGACGACGCTGGCAGCTTCGTCGCCAGCAACGGCGAAATCCGCGGGCCATACCTGGAAGCAGCCATGGATCAGGTGCGCAAAGACAATCCGGCCCTGAAGGCATCGGACATGGACCTGGCAAACGCCATCCTGGCGAAGAATCTGGTTGCCGAGCAATAAGTCGGACCTGTTGTGACGAGTTGGCGGCATAACGTCAATCTCGCTTCCACAAAAAAGCCGCTCATCCGAGCGGCTTTTTTATGTCTGACCGACCGGCTTATTCGCCGATCAGCGCCTTGTAGCCCGCTGCGTCGAGCAGCTTGCCCAGGTCCGCGGCATTGGCTGGCTTGACCTTGAAGATCCATGACGCGTATGGCGCCTCGTTCAATGCCTCTGGGCCATCAGCCAGCGCCTCGTTGACCTCGACGACTTCGCCCGCCACTGGCGAGTAGATGTCAGACGCAGCCTTTACCGACTCAACGACACCTGCCTGATCACCTGCGGCCGAGAAAACTTTCCCAACCTCAGGCAGCTCGACGAACACGACGTCACCCAGCGCTTCCTGCGCATGATCAGAGATACCGACAACGATCAGATCACCCTCTTGCTTGGCCCACTCGTGGCTCTCGGCAAAACGCAGTTCGGCGGGAATAGTGCTCATGTTCTTCTCCTCTCTACTTCATCAGGTCAGCGGAAAAACCCGCCAGGGATGGCTTCAAAATCAGGGTTATATCAGGGCCTTGCCGTGACGCACGAATGCGGGTCGAACCACTCGGACCGGGTACCACTTGCCCCGGATTTCAACCTCGGCACGGTCAGCGGTGGCCATCGGCACTCGCGCCAGCGCGATCGACTTGCTTAGCGTAGGAGAGAAACTACCACTGGTGATCTCTCCTTCGCCAACTTCCGCTATTCGGACGACCTGATGAGCGCGCAAAACGCCTCGTTCTTCAAGGACCAACCCAACAAGCTTGGAGGGAATCCCTCGCATGCGCTCTGCTTCGAGTGCAGCGCGCCCGATGAACGTGCGGTCTTCAGGCATCCACGCGACCGTCCAGGCCATGTTGGAGATCAGGGGCGAAACCTGCTCGTCGATTTCCTGACCGTACAGGTTCATCCCTGCTTCCAGGCGCAGCGTATCGCGGGCGCCCAGACCGATCGGCGAGATACCGGCGCCGACCATGTCGTTGAAGAAACTGCAGGCCTCGGTTGCTGGCAGGATGATCTCGAGGCCGTCTTCACCGGTATAACCCGTGCGGGCAATGAACCACTCGCCCTCTTGCTGGCCTTCGAAGGGTCTGAGGGTGTGGATAAGCGCGGTGCGTTCCTGATTAACCAGTTCGCCGATCTTCTGCCGGGCGTTCGGCCCCTGAATGGCAAGCATCGCCAGTTCCGAGCGGTGCTTGACGCGCACGTCGTAGCCGGCAACGTTGGCGTTCATCCAGGCCAGATCCTTATCGCCGGTGGCTGCGTTGACCACCAGGCGATAACCCTCGTCGGTCAGGTAGACGATCATGTCGTCGACGATACCGCCCTGGGTGTCCAGCATCGCGCTGTAAAGCGCCTGCCCGGTCTGTTGCAACCTGCCGACGTCGTTGGCCAGCAGATGTTGCAGCCAAGGCTTGGCCTGGCTGCCGGATACGTCGAGCACATGCATGTGCGACACGTCGAAAATCCCGCAATCCCGGCGCACCTGATGGTGCTCCTCAACCTGCGATCCGTAGTGCAAGGGCATGTCCCAACCACCAAAATCAACCAGCTTCGCGCCAAGCGCGAGGTGCAGGTCAAAGAGGGGCGTACGCTGTCCCATGGGTTTCTCCTTCCGGGCGTGGCGAAGACGCGGTCACTGGCAATCCCGCAGATCCCCCGTGAATTGGGGTCTGACACCATTGCTAATTTGAGGAATTGTCTGACAGACCGAGTCGATTGCGGCGCATTGTAGCCGCAAGGTTAGGACCCCGCACCTAACCAATCGGTCTGGCCGAACGTCTAATCAGCCCGATGACCGGCAGCAGCCCGACGAACACCAGCGTCAGCGCAGGCAATGCCGCACGCGCCCACTCACCTTCGCTGGTCATTTCGAAGATGCGCACCGCCAGCGTGTCCCAGCCAAACGGCCGCATGAGCAGTGTGGCGGGCATTTCCTTGAGGACATCAACGAAGACCAGCAGCGCAGCGCTCAACGTGCCGGGTATGAGCAGCGGCAGATAAATCCTGAAAAACAATCGCGGGCCGCTGACCCCCAGACTGCGCGCGGCTTCGGGCAGTGATGGACGAATGCGCGACAGGCTGTTCTCGAGCGGCCCGTACGCGACCGCAATGAAGCGCACCAGGTACGCAAGCACGAGCGCCCCCAGGCTGCCCAGCAGCAAAGGCCTGCCAGCGCCGCCCAGCCAGCTGGATAACGGCACGACCAGTTCCCGGTCCAGATAACTGAACGCCAACATGATCGACACCGCCAGCACCGAGCCGGGCAGTGCGTACCCAATGTTGGCGACGCTGACGCCCGCGCGAATGGCGCGGGTGGGGGCAAGGCGCCGGGCAAACACGAGGATCATCGCGACGCACACCGTGACCAGCGCAGCGATGCCGCCCAAGTAAAGCGTGTGCAGGATCAACCCGGCGTAGCGCTCGTCGAGGTCGAAGCGCCCGCGTTGCCAGACCCAGACAATCAGCTGCAACAGCGGCACCACAAACGCGCAGGCGAACACCAGCCCACACCATGTGCTGGCGGCGACGGCTTTCAGGCCATGCAGGTGATACAGCGCATTGACCCTCGGACGCTCGTTGCTCGGTCGGCTCGCCCCCGTGCGCGATGCTCGCCGTACAGCAGGACCATGACGGCCAACAGCAGCAGGCTCGCCAGTTGCGCCGCGCTCGACAGGCTGAAGAAGCCGTACCAGGTTTTGTAGATGGCGGTGGTGAAGGTGTCGAAATTGAACACCGACACCGCGCCGAAATCCGCCAGGGTTTCCATCAACGCCAACGCGACCCCAGCACCGATCGCCGGCCGCGCCATGGGCAATGCCACGCGCCAGAACGCTTGCCACGGCGACTGCCCCAAAATGCGGGCGGCCTCCATGAGGCCTTTGCCCTGCGCCAGGAATGCCGTGCGCGCCAACAGATAGACGTAGGGGTAAAACACCAGCACCAGCACGATGATCACGCCACCGGTCGAGCGCACTCGCGGCAGACGCAGGCCGGAGCCGAACCACTCGCGCAACAGCGTCTGCACCGGACCTGCGAAATCCAGCAATCCCACAAAGACAAACGCCAGCACATACGCCGGGATGGCAAACGGCAGCATCAGCGCCCAGTCGAGCCAGCGCCGCCCCGGGAACTCACACAGCGCCGTCAGCCACGCGAGACTCACGCCCAAGACCGTAACGCCCAGCCCGACGCCGAGCACCAGCGTCAGGGTGTTGCCAAGCAACCGTGGCATCTGGGTTTCCCAGAGGTGGGACCAGATCTGCTGATCGACGGTTTGCCAGGAGGACAGCAGCACGCTCAACGGCAGCAGCACCAGCGCGGCGATGGTGAAAACCAGGGGTACCAGCGACGCTGGGGAGAGTGGGCCAAAGGGGTTACTCATGGAGAGTTGCGGGTTGCCGAAGCCCTTGGGGGAGCGACCGGGGTGGCGCTCCACCTTGCTCGCGAAGAGGCCGGCACATCCGCTAGATCTCCAGCGATTGAAATGCCGTCTTCGTGAGCAAGCTCACTCCCACAGGATCTTCACCAAAATGCAAAAACCGGCGTTAATCCGGGCTTTTTTTGCGAGAGATCAGTTCCATCCAGCACGGTCCATCATGCGAATCGCTTCGGCCTGCCGCCGACCGGCCACTTCAACCGGGATTGTGTCCGCCTTGAATGCGCCCCAGCTCGCCACTTCTTCGGACGGTGCGACTTTCGGGTTGGCCGGGAATTCCTGGTTGGTGCCGGCGAATATCGTCTGGGCTTCGGGGCCCGTCATCCATTCCACCAACGCCTTGGCGGCGTTGGCATGGGGCGCGTACTTGGTCAGGCCAATGCCGGAAAGATTGACGTGCACGCCGCGATCCGACTGATTGGGCCAGAACAAGCGCACGGCAAGGTCCGGATTGTCCTTGTGCAAGCGACCGTAGTAGTAAGTATTGACGATGCCGACGTCGCATTGGCCGGCATTGATGGCTTCCAGCACCGCGATGTCATCGGAAAACACATCGGTCGACAGGTTATTCACCCAGCCTTTGAGGATCTTTTCAGACGCCTCGGCGCCGTGGGTTTCGATCAGCGTGGCGGTCAGCGACTGGTTGTAGACCTTCTTGGCGGTACGCAGGCAAAGACGTCCTTCCCACTGTTTGTCGGCCAGCGCTTCGTAGGTGGTGAGTTCTTCAGGTTTGACGCGATCGGTGGAGTAGGCGATGGTCCGCGCGCGCAGGCTCAGGCCGGTCCAACTGTGAGTGGAAGAGCGGTATTGCGGGGGAATATTCGCGTCGATGACCGGCGAAGTGAACGGCTGCAGGATACCCATCTGTTCCGCTTGCCAGAGGTTGCCTGCGTCGACAGTGAGCAGCAGGTCAGCCGTTGCGTTCTGGCCCTCGGCCTTGATGCGCTGCATCAGCGGGGCTTCCTTGTCGGTGATGAACTTGACCTTCACACCGGTCTTGGCGGTGTAGGCATCGAACACCGGTTTGATCAGCTCGTCGATTCGGGAGGAATACACCACCACTTCATCTGCGGCCTGGGCGGTGCTGCCGAGCACGGTTAAAGCCAGGGCAGCCAAAAGACGCTTGCTCGCCTGCATGCAGGTTCTCCTGATTCGAGAGAGGGGAAAAACGAGGCGAAATGGTAGTGAATCGCATCTACCATCTCAACCGAAGTCAGGATTGAGCCGTTACCGGATGTTGCGGAGTGCTGGCGGTGACCCCCTGAACGCGCGCGGTTTCAGTGGGACCGGCTTTAGCCGGGAAGAGGCCGGCTTCAACGCCATCAGATTCCCCGCGTAGCAAATGGCGCTTTCCCAGCTAAGCCGGTCCCACAGTGAAGCGCGCGGACAGAAAGCGCTGTGCCGTCAGAGCTTCGCCAACTCGGGGAGGTCCCCGGTCAGCCCCAACGCCTGACGCACGAACAATGCTTTGGCTTCTGCCGAATGATCGACCATCTTCAGCCCGGCATTGCGCAGCAAACGAACCGGCAGCGCATCGGCCTGGAACAGCCGCTCGAAGCCTTCCATCGCCGCCATCAACGCCAGGTTATGCGGCATGCGCCGACGCTCGTAACGGCTCAACACACGCTCATCGGCCAGACGCTCTCCGCGCCCGACCGCATCTCGCAGCACTTCGGCGAGCACTGCTGCGTCGAGAAAGCCCAGGTTGACGCCCTGCCCTGCCAATGGATGGATGGTGTGGGCGGCATCGCCGATCAGCGCAAGGCCCGGCGCCACATAGCGCTTGGCATGGCGTTGACGCAGCGGGACGCAAACCCGCGAATCAGCTGAGATCACCTGCCCGAGACAGCCTTCGAACGCACTCTCCAGCTCACGGCAAAAGCGTTCGTCGTCGAGCTTCATCAAGCGCTCGGATTGCTCAGGCGTGACCGACCAGACGATGGAGCACCAGTGCTCACCCTCTCGGTCAAGCGGCAAAAAAGCCAGCGGGCCGTCGTCAGTGAAACGCTGCCACGCAGTTTTGCGGTGGGAATCCGCCGTGCGCACGCTCGTCACAATGGCGTGATGCAGGTAGTCCCATTCCCGCGTTGCGGTGCCGGTCATGCGCCGCACGGTCGAGTTGGCGCCATCGGCCGCGACCACCAGCGGCGCGCGCAATGTGCGGCCGTCGGACAGCGTCAGGAGCCAGTCATCGCCGGAGTGACGCATCTGCTCCAGACGTGCATCGGCCAACAAGCCGATGTCGCTGTCATGCAGACGTTCGACCAGCGCATCCTGCACCACGCGGTTTTCGACGATGTGCCCAAGCACCTCAGCGTGAACGCTTGAGGCAGAAAAATGCACCTTGCCTGTGCCGCTGCCATCCCACACATGCATGTCGCTGTAGGGGCTGACCCGCCGCGCGACGATACCGTCCCAGACGCCAAGCCGCTCGAGGATGCGCTGACTGGCGATGGACAGCGCGCTGACCCGGGCTTCAAATGGGGCATCAGCCACGAACGGTTTGACCGTCAGAGGACCACCATCCACCACGAGGATGTTCAGCCCACTGTCTCGCAGCGCCAGCGCCAGCGCGCTCCCCACCATTCCGGCCCCGACAATCAGCAGATCTGCGCGCGTTTCCATGCTTTAAATCGTTCTCGGTTGTGGCGACGGCCACGAATGAATGGAGTGTTCAGACATCGCTTCGCGTTCCCAGGCCCATGGCCTGACGGGCAAACCAGCTCTTGGCGGAAGGCAGCAGATCCAAACCAAGAAGGCCCAGGTTACGACCCGCCGTGACGAGGGACTGCTGACTGCTGAACAGCCGCGTGACCTGATCGGAGAAGCCGACGGTCAGTTTTTGATCAACCCGCTGACGCTCGCGGTAGGCCTGCAGCGTCGACAGCTCACCCAGCGGCGCGTCACTGACCAGCAGCGCCTCGGCCAGGGAGGCAGCATCACGCAATGACAGGTTGAAGCCCTGCCCTGCAATCGGATGCAGACTGTGGGCAGCGTTGCCGAGCACCACCAGATGGGATCGGATCTGCTCTTCGGCCTCGATCAACGCCAGCGGATAGTTGTGACGCGCACCCACTTGCTTCAGCGCGCCCAGACGGTAGCCGAAGACCCCCTGCAGTTCTTTGAGAAAGCTTCGGTCGTCCAGCGCCATCAGCCGCTGAACGTCATCGCCGGTGCGCGTCCAGACCAGTGCGCAACGATTATCCGGCAGCGGCAGCAACGCCATGGGGCCATTTTCGGTAAACCGCTCGAACGCCTCACCCCCGTGTGCGTCTCCCGGCGTGATGTTGGCGATCAGCGCGCTCTGATCATACGGCGTGTGTCGAACGGCAATCCCCAACTGCTCGCGCAGACTGGAACGGCCGCCGTCGGCCAGCACCGCGAGGTCGCAGGTGAGCAGAGTTTCGTCGTTGAGCGTGAGTTGGTAGCCATCGGGCAGCGCCTGCATGTGCGTGACTTCGGCCGGCACACGCCAACTGATCACGTCCTTGTCCAGCGCCTGCCACAGGCATTGGCCCAGCCAGGCGTTTTCAACCACATAGCCCAGGGCCGGAACGCCTTCCTCCATCGAAGACAGGTGCGCTGCGCCAAACCGGCCTTTGTCTGAAACGTGAATTTTGAGGATGGGCTCGGCGCGGTGGCTGATCTGCTGCCACAGGCCCAGACGTTCGTAGATCTGCCGCGCGCCGAACGACAGCGCTGAAGAGCGGGCGTCGTAGCTGGGCTGGTACGTGTCGCCGGGCGCAAACGGCTCGATCAGGACAATCTTCCAGCCCCGAGCCTTCGCTCCAGCTTGCAGGGCGAGAGCCAGGCTTGCGCCGACCAGCCCGCCACCGACGATGGCCAGATTAAAGCGGCTCATGCGGCTTGCGTTCGTGCGGCGGCCATTAACGCCTCGATCTCGGCCACGGTCTTCGGCACATCACCCGTCAGGATTTCACAGCCTTTTTTGGTCACCACGACGTCATCCTCGATTCGCACGCCAATCCCGCGCCATTTTTTAGCGACGGCCTGATTGTCCGGGGACACATAAATACCGGGCTCGACCGTCAGCGCCATCCCGGCCTCCAGCACACGCCATTCTCCGCCGACCTTGTATTCGCCGACGTCGTGCACGTCCATGCCCAGCCAGTGTCCGGCGCGGTGCATGTAAAAAGCTTTGTACGCTTCGGCGGCAATCAGTTCATCCACCGCGCCTCGCAGCAGCCCAAGTTCAACCAAGCCTTCGGTGATGACCCGAACCGTCGCCTCGTGGGCCTGATTCCAGTGATTGCCGGGTTTGATCGCCGCAAACGCTGCTTCCTGGGATTTGAGCACCACCTCGTAAATCGCTTTCTGTTCGGCGGAGAATTTGCCGCTTACCGGGAAGGTACGGGTGATGTCACTGGCGTAGCAATCAATCTCGCAACCGGCATCGATCAGCACCAGATCGCCGTCTCTGAGCGGCGCGTCGTTCTCCTGATAGTGCAGGATGCAGGCGTTGCGCCCCGACGCGACGATCGAACCGTATGCCGGCATCTTCGCGCCGCCCTTGCGGAATTCGTAATCGACCTCCGCTTCCAGGCTGAACTCGTAGAGCCCGGCGCGACTGGCCTGCATCGCCCGCACGTGGGCTCGGGCCGAGATCTGTGCCGCCTCGCGCATCACTTTCACTTCGGCCGCCGATTTGTACAGGCGCATGTCGTGCAGCAGGTGATCCAGCGCAACGAACTCTTTCGGCGGCTGCGCACCCAGATGCGCTTTGGACCGGATGACGTTGATCCACTCCATCACATGCCGGTCGAATTCGGGGTTGCTGCCCATGGACGAATACACCCGGTCGCGACCCTCAATGAGGCCGGGCAGGATGTCGTCGATGTCGGTGATCGGGAAAGCATCTTCGGCGCCGTACTCGCGCATCGCACCATCCTGACCCGCGCGCAGACCGTCCCACAACTCGCGCTCGGGGTTGCGCTCGCGACAGAACAGGACGTACTCACCGTACTCGCGGCCGGGGATCAGCACGATCACCGCCTCAGGTTCGGGAAAGCCACTCAGGTACTGAAAGTCGCTGTCCTGGCGGTACACATGTTCAACGTCCCGGTTCCGAATGGCCACAGCCGCCGCCGGCAGAATGGCTATGCTGTTGGGCTCCATCTGCTCCATCAACGCCTTGCGGCGGCGGGCATATTCGGCTTTCGGGATATGAATCATGGGCAAGTGCGGTTCTCCGGGAGGTGTGCGTCGGCCATCGCCGCGCATAGGCGGCGTGGCCGAGGCCGCATTGACGCGCTGTCAGTGCAAAGAAGGCTTGGCTTCGTCTTCAGCGTCGGATTTCTGGTTGAACTCGGTGAACAGCAGCAACGGCGCAACGCGCAGGTACTCCATGACTTCCATGTAGTCGCTCTCGCCGTCTTCGGACTCGTCCAGCGCGTCATGAACCTGAGCAATAGCGGCCAAGTCTTGCAGCACGTCCCTGGCATCATCGCTCAGCGACTGACCACCCACCCGGGCAAAGCCGCTGAGGAAACCCTGGCACCACTGGGCCATGGCGGCAGTGCGGGCAGCCAGAGGCTCATCATCGCCGGGCAACAGCAACACGACGGTCATGTCGTCGCCGGTCAGTTCGCTTTTGACCATTGCCTGCAGGCCGATCAGCGCTTGGCGCACTTTGTCGTCAGGCTCTGTTTCCAGCAGCAGATGAGCGTCGGCCAGCCACTCCTCAGCATCGAAGCCTGCGCCGGCGCAACTGCGGCCCAGCAAAAGGCCGTGCAATTCGGCAGGAGATACGTGATGACCACTGCTGGTGAGCAGGGTGGCGAAGCCGTTGTACGGGGAATTCTGAATAGGCATGGGCAACTAGGCGCCAAGCGGCGCAATGTCTAGAATGAAGGCCTTGTATCGTAGCACCGGCAGACGCGCCCAAGCTATCAGGCGATGCCCGGGGCGAATCCAGACGCCAGCGACTGCACCACTCATCTGAAAGTAATCAGTGGAAAACAATGGAAGACAATGACCTGCAAGCGCTGATGGCTCGACTGGAGTTATTGATCAATCGTGTCGAGCAACTAAAAAGTCAAAACGGACTCCTATTAGCTCAGGAAAAATCCTGGCGCGAGGAACGCGCTCAACTCATTGAAAAAAACGAAATCGCCCGGCAAAAGGTCGAGTCCATGATTTCGCGCCTCAAGGCCCTGGAGCAAGACTCATGAGTAATGGCAACAGCATCACAGTGCAAATCCTCGACAAAGAATATTCGATCATCTGTCCGCAAGAGGAGCGCACCAATCTGGTCAGCGCCGCGCGTTACCTGGACGGCAAAATGCGCGAGATCCGCAGCAGCGGCAAAGTCATCGGCGCCGACCGTATTGCGGTGATGGCCGCTCTGAACATTAC
The DNA here is from genome assembly GCF_016925575.1 of Pseudomonas sp. 15A4. Lineage (NCBI taxonomy): Bacteria > Pseudomonadati > Pseudomonadota > Gammaproteobacteria > Pseudomonadales > Pseudomonadaceae > Pseudomonas > Pseudomonas sp. 15A4. Next base: position 739,285 of record NZ_CP068986.1, read on the forward strand.
CCATGACCTTCTGCACAAACAGGAACTGCCACCGGTAAAGGCCCAGGCCAATGGCGCCAATAGCGAGCAGGTTCGCGATTTGCTGGACCGAGTAGACCTGGTCCTTGCCACGGATTCGGATAAAGCACAAGGCTGATTGTTCGGACATCATTCGGTATACTTGCGACCGCTCCCTGGAGTGCTTGCCAGTCGGTCATGTCCCTGAGCCGATACGCACAACCACGGGGGTTGCACGTTGGGGTTGGTGTGCATGTCCGCTCGACGGAAAGCCTTAAAACCTCCTGCAATCTCCACCTTGAACTTTCGGGTTCAAGGGCTACACCGACAGCGGTTCGTCGGGGAGTCTCGAACCTTCTACCCATCGCCAGGCGCCCCGTCTGGCGGTGGGCATCGTGAATCGTCTGATTACACGACATCACCTTCTAAAGCCTCACGGACCCGCCAGCATGACCTCATCCGGCGCCGCTCCCCTCCCAGATCACTCAAACCTCTCTCGGCCACAGTTGCGTCGGTTGCTTCGTCACAATCGTCGCGCGCTGAGCCCGGCAGAACAGCGACAGGCGGCAAAGGGTTTGTACCGTCAGCTTGCGCAAAACCCTCTGTTTCGCCGCGCCCGGCACGTTTCTCTCTACCTTCCGATGGACGGTGAGATCGACCCGCGCCTGCTGCTTCGTGCCGCTCAAAAACGCGGCAAGACCACGTACTTGCCAGTGCTCAGTGCCTGGCCGCGAACGAAAATGGTGTTTCAGCGCGTCCGCCCTGGTGAGAAGTTCAAGCCGAACCGGTTCCGTATCCCGGAGCCACGTATCAATGCCAGGCGACAGCGCAAGATCTGGACGCTGGATCTGGTGCTGATGCCGCTCGTGGGGTTCGATCCGGAAGGGGGACGCCTTGGCATGGGTGGCGGCTTTTACGACCGCAGCCTGGCGTATCTCGCACGCCGTAAAACCTGGCGCAAGCCGATATTGCTAGGGCTGGCCCATGAGTGTCAGAAAGTCGCGAAGCTGGCGGTCGCCAGTTGGGACGTCCCGTTGGCGGGAACGGTGACGGATAAGCGTTGGTATATGGCGGGGTGAGTCGTCATCGAGGCGCGCTCTGCGAGGAAAGCGCGCTGCGAAAGAGCGGTTTAGCGGCGGAGCTGTGGCTGCTGTTGCTGAGTGATTTCGACCGGCGCGTCAGCCTTGGCAGCCCACAGACTTTGCGCGTAACCGGTGGTGACGATTCCCAAGCCGAACAAAATTGCCAAAATCCACAGTACATCCGGCTTGCGTCGCATTCATCGTCCCCTTTGTAACGAATCAGAATCTAAAATCGATAACGTTTAAACAGGCTGCCACATCGTGCAGCCCTTAAAATCCCGGCATTCTGCGGCAACGTGACGCAACACGCAAATACTGACGCCAGCCGACCGTCGGGTTGTCATCAAACCGTAGGACAACTTTCCCAACACCTGTTCAGGAGCCTTGTAAATGGCCTATTGGCTGATGAAATCCGAGCCCGACGAGCTCTCGATCAGCGGGTTGAAAAAGCTCGGGCAGACGCGCTGGGACGGTGTCCGCAACTATCAGGCCCGCAACTTTCTGCGCGCGATGGCCGTAGGCGATCAGTTCTTTTTCTACCATTCCAGCTGCCCCGAGCCCGGGATCGCCGGGATCGGAGAAATCGTCAAGGCCGCGTATCCCGATCCCACTGCGCTGGACCACAAAAGCCCCTACTACGACGCTAAAGCCACCGAAGAGAAGAACCCCTGGACCGCCCTTGATGTGGCATTCGTCGAGGCGTTTCCGAATGTGCTGGGGCTGGGTTTTCTGAAACAACAAGCTGCCCTTGAGCAGTTGCCGCTGGTGCAGAAAGGCAGCCGTCTGTCCGTCATGCCGGTGACCGACGAGCAATGGGCCGCCGTGCTTGACCTGCGCTGAATTCGGAGTGTCGCGCTTTACTGGGCAATAAAGTTATTGAACAGCAGATCATCAACCACAGGCTTGCCCGTTTCCTGGGTGAGCACTTGCTGGGTCTGCTTCAGTGCTTCCTGACGCAGTTTTTCCTTGGCATCGACGTTGCCCATGCTGTCGACCGTTTGCTGAGTGAACAGCGCCACCAGCTGATTGCGAATCAGCGGCTCGTTCTGCTTCACCAGTTTCTGCGCTTCGGCGCCAGTCACGCGCAAGGCGACGTCAGCCTTGTAGACGTGCAGTTTCGGGCTGCCATCCAGTGAGTAGTTGCCTACGAAGGGTGGCGTCAACGCCACGTAGGAAACCTTGTTCGGATCTTCTTTCTCGCCGCCCTCTTCGGCCAGCGCCGCAACAGGCATCGACAATGCCATCAACATCACAATCCACGCTTTCACAGTCCGCTCCTCAATCCGCTTCGCCGCATAGCTTACTTCAGCTTATGCATACCTATCAGGCCGGGCCATGCTCATTGACCCCACAACCTCGCTACCTGTACTTATCGGCCATCCCCGAAAAAGGAATAGCCCTCGATGAAAGCCGTGCTTTGTAAAGCCTTCGGTCCCGCTGCAGATTTGGTGTTGGAGGAAATCCCCAGCCCGGAGCCGAAGAAAAACGAGATTCTTCTGGACGTGCACGCTGCCGGGGTCAACTTCCCGGACACGCTGATCATCGAAGGCAAATACCAGTTCAAGCCGCCTTTTCCGTTTTCGCCCGGAGGTGAAGCCTCGGGCGTTGTGACCGCTGTCGGCGAGAAGGTCAGCCATGTCCGTGTCGGTGACCGGGTGATGGCGCTGACCGGCTGGGGCAGCTTCGCTGAACAGATCGCCGTCGTCGGTTACAACGTCCTGCCCATTCCCGAAACGATGGACTTCACAACCGCCGCCGCCTTCAGCATGACCTACGGCACGTCCATGCACGCCCTCACACAGCGCGCCAAGCTGCAGGCAGGCGAAACCCTTCTCGTCCTCGGTGCCTCCGGGGGCGTCGGCCTCGCCGCGGTAGAGATCGGCAAAGCCATGGGCGCTCGCGTGATCGCCGCCGCCAGCAGCACAGAAAAGCTGGAGGTCGCCAAAGCCGCAGGCGCCGACGAGTTGATCAACTACAACGAAAGCAATCTGAAGGATGAAATCAAACGCCTCACCAACGGCAACGGCGTCGATGTGATCTACGACCCTGTGGGCGGCGACCTTTTTGATCAGGCTGTTCGCGGCATCGCCTGGAACGGTCGATTGCTGGTGGTCGGCTTCGCCAGTGGTCGTATCCCTGAACTGCCCGTTAATCTCGCACTGTTGAAAGGTGCGTCGGTTGTAGGTGTGTTCTGGGGCTCATTTGCTCAACGCCAGCCCCAGGACAACGCGGCGAATTTCCAGCAACTGTTCACCTGGTTCAGCGAGGGCAAGCTGAAGCCTCTGGTGTCGAAGGTTTACCCGCTGGAGCAGGCGGGGAAGCCATTGATTCGTTGGCGCAGCGTAAAGCGGTGGGCAAGGTGGTGGTGAGCGTCAGGTAGCGTGTATCGAGACCGATCCCGTTCCGAAGGGGCCGACGTGGCGGTACTCCCCCACGCGCTCACAGCATCATGCTCACCTGATCAGGCAATACGTCCTTATAACGCAGTGCCGGATTCGCCCGGCATCGCTGAATGGCCTCCGGCACTGCCTCTGCCAGCGCATCACCCAGCGCGAACCTTTGCTCGTCGGACAGCTTTCTGTAAGTCGCCACCCTTGCAAGCACGCTGTAGGTATGCCGGAACACGCTCATCTCCACCTGTTCAAGATCAGACGAGTTCTGCTGGAAGTCTTTGAAGCGTTTGTTGAATTTCGCGCAGGACAGGTGGCGCAGACTGCGATGAAGCCAAGGGACGGGAGCATTTCCTTCACGCGGGTGGACGAAGTAATGCTCCTGACGCAGCGAAATGACTGCCGGACGCTGCTCACTGACGACCCAGGGTTTTACGCGCCACGTTGGCACAACGTTGACGACGGAGAGGGAAAACAGAGGGTGAGAGCTGTCCAGCACCTCAGGCTTGGAAACCCGTCCGTCATGGTGCGCCTTCAGGTCGTAGACGACCCACCCGGATATTCCGGATTTTGAAAGCGAATACGGCCAGGCGGGCGCCCTGCGGTAATCAAACTCCACACTGCGCTCATCTGCATTGGCACCGATACATGCCGCGAACATCATCCAAAAAATCCACCTGCTCATTAATGCAATCACCTGCGCGTTTCTTCCAGTCTGCCTCCTGCGCGGGTGCAAAAGGCTGGCGCGCATTCTGTGCGCCGGTCTGCGGCGGCAACAGCTCATGACTTCCCAGGGCTGCGTAGGATCGGTCCCAAAAAGGACACTTAGCTAAACAACCCACGACGGCGCCTGATGTGTTCCGTATATTTCACGGCCGATACATACCGAACGGGCTCTCATTCGGTATCGACTCCAATACACACTGCGGACCCCGTATTGATGACCGTCACTCTGATTTTGATCACGCTATACGCGCTGTCGATCGCGCTATTTTGCTTCGCCACCCGGCGTCTGCCGATTCTCTCCCAGGACGCGCTCCACCGCGTTTCGTCGCTGGACGGGCTGCGTGGCGTGCTCGCAACCGCTGTCATCGTCCATCACTTCATCGTCAGTTATTACTGGCACGTCAACGGCGTCTGGGAAACCACGGACAGTCGCGTGCTGAACAACATGGGCACGGTGCCGGTGTCGTTGTTTTTCATGATTACGGGTTACCTGTTTACCGCGAAGATCTACCGAAGCGAGCCTAAATGGCGTCAGATTCTGTCGTCACGGATACGACGAATCTTCCCGATGTACCTCTTCAGCGTCGCGCTGATTACGGCCATCGCGCTGTACCAGTCCGCAGGCATCAGCGCGCCGGTCATGGACACCATCAAGTCGCTCGGCCGATGGGCGATTTTCATCGGCAGTCCTATCAACGGGTTCCCGGACACCGTGCGTATCAACGCCTCGGTGCAGTGGACGCTGCTCTATGAAGCGGTTTTCTACCTGTCGCTGCCGGTGCTGTATTGCCTGCTTCGGCGCAAGCTCCCCGGCATGGCCGTCGTCGTCGCGCTGATAGTGCTGGCGTGCCTGTGGGGCGAATACCACCATCACTTTCACAACCGGTTCATCAAACTGTTTGCTGTCGGCATTGCAGTGGCGGTCTTTGAAGACCGGATGCGCCGGTGGAAAATCGACTTCTCGGGCGTGCGCTGCACGTTGGTTGCAGTCGCGATACTGCTGATCTGCATGAAGCTCAAATCGTATTCAACGCTGCAAATGCTGATCCTCGGCGTTCCGTTTGCGCTGTTTGTGCTCGGTAACAGTTTGCACGGGGTACTGGAGATCCGCGGGTTGAAGATTCTGGGCGAGGCCAGCTTCAGCATCTATCTGCTGCATGGCATCGTCATCTACAGCGTGTTCAGCCTGCTGGGCGCGTATGACTTCGCCACGCCGGATCCGCTCAGCTACTCGCTGTACTTACCGCTGATCATCCTGCTCACCAGCAGTATCAGCGTCGCGACGTACTGGTGCATCGAGCACCCATTCCTGCGCAAGGTATCGCCAAGTGCCAAAGCAACCCTGCCGAATGCTTAAGGTTCGATAACGGGTAACCGCGGCGGGCTGGCTGGGGGCGGACTGAAAACCTCGTTCGCCCAACTGGCCATGCTGTACCGCTGCACGACTTCTTCGGGCAGGTCCACGTAGTCCCCGTTAATGAACGACTCAGGGATAACGGGGTGATCGCTGTCGATGATCAGAATGTTGCACGGATCATAGAAGTCGTAATCCGCCACCGATGCATTGTTGGTGATCATTTTCTTGCGATACAGCAGCGCCTCAAAAAAACGGAAGCTCAAACCCGCGTGGCCCGGCCGGACGATGTCGATGAGTATTTCCGAACGCCTGACGTATTCGGCCGTTTCATCGATGTCCATGCGCTGGCGAAAGAATGTCAGTAACGAACTGGCTCCGGGCACTGGCTTGCTCTGCACCAGGAATTTGCAGGTACCGGTGTAGCCCAGTTGTTCAAACGCCTGGGCCACCCGGCCGAGCACATCAACGCGATGCTTGCCGCCCATCACGACAAAGGCCTTGAAGTCGGACGTTGTTTTGAAATCGGCGTGTTCTTCGTAGATGTAGTTGTAGAGCTCGCGCAGTCGATACTCGCGAGCATCAGCGCCATCGAAGGTGTAGACCTTGTCAAACGTCGCCAGTTGATCAATCGGCATCGATAATCGCGCAATCCCGTCAGACAAATAGGCGACGCTGAGCGCCGCCGCAACCTGGGCCTGCGTGACCAAACCCTGATCCAGCTGGCTTGGATTCACCACCAGCAGTGCATCGACATGGCCCGCCGCCCGAATGGCTGCACGAGCACGCTTAACGATCAGGTACTTTTTTAGCCATCGCCGCAGTTTCCCCGGAAGCCATGGCAGTTCCTTCGCGCCGCGGGTCAGGTCAATGAACACAACGTCGTTCGACTTGCCGAGAAAGTTGCCGAGCCGGGCGAGGTATCCGCCGATATCGCGGCACAGAATGATGATCTTTTGATTCTGAATCTCAAGCGGGGGTGACTGCATGTGGGTTTGCCAATCGTGAGCGCGTGAGCGCGCATTTTACCTGTCCCGCGCAACGAAACCCATCGTTGGGCAGCCCTGCACAAACGGGATGTTCGCAAAGGAATTTCCTCCCGGCCCGTGTTTACGCCCTTTTTATCCGATGAGAAGCCTTCCTATTTTCTGTAACGAAAATGTAATATTCGGATTCGCATAACAAGAAAATAAATGGAGTGTCCCGATGTTTGCCTTTTTCCGTCCTGCCGCGCATCAGGCTCCGCTGCCTGCGGAGCGTGTCGACTCCACCTACCGCCGCCTTCGCTGGCAGATTTTCGCCGGTATCTTCTTCGGTTACGCCGGCTACTACTTGCTTCGCAAGAATTTCTCGCTGGCCATGCCCTACCTGATCGATGAGGGATACACACGGGGTCAGCTGGGTCTTGCGATCTCGGCGATCGCCATTGCGTACGGCCTGTCAAAGTTCCTCATGGGGCTGGTGTCGGATCGCTCCAATCCGCGTTACTTCCTACCATTCGGGCTGTTGATTTCCGCGCTGGTGATGTTCGTGTTCGGATTCGCACCCTGGGCGACGTCCAGCGTGACGATCATGTTCATTCTGCTGTTCATCAACGGATGGGCGCAGGGCATGGGCTGGCCGCCAAGCGGACGCACGATGGTGCACTGGTGGTCGCAGAAGGAACGAGGCGGCGTAGTGTCGGTGTGGAACGTGGCGCACAACGTCGGCGGCGGCTTGATCGGGCCGCTGTTCCTGCTTGGGCTTGGCTGGACCAACGACTGGCACGCAGCGTTTTACGTGCCTGCGGCGGTTGCCCTGTTTGTCGCCCTGTTTGCCTTCGTGACCATGCGCGATACCCCGCAGTCTGTGGGCTTGCCGCCGGTCGAGGACTACAAGAACGACTATCCGGAAGGCTACGACGCGAGCCACGAAGAGGAATTCACTGCTAAAGAGATCTTCGTCAAATACGTCCTGCGCAACAAAATGCTCTGGTACATCGCGTTGGCCAACGTGTTCGTCTACCTGCTGCGTTATGGCGTGCTGGACTGGGCGCCAACGTACCTGAAAGAAGCCAAACACTTCGACGTCGACAAGACCTCGTGGGCCTACTTCTTCTATGAGTGGGCAGGCATTCCGGGCACGCTGCTGTGCGGCTGGATGTCCGACAAGATCTTCCGTGGCAACCGTGGCCTGACCGGCATCGTGTTCATGGCGATGGTGACCGTCGCGACGCTGGTCTACTGGCTCAACCCGCCAGGCAACCCCACCGTCGACATGATTGCGCTGGTCTCGATCGGCTTCCTGATCTACGGCCCGGTCATGCTGGTCGGCTTGCAGGCGCTTGAGTTGGCTCCAAAGAAAGCCGCTGGCACTGCAGCAGGGTTCACAGGCCTGTTCGGCTATCTCGGTGGCTCGGTCGCCGCCAGCGCGCTGATGGGTTACACGGTCGACCACTTCGGCTGGGACGGCGGCTTCGTGCTGTTGGTGTCCGCCTGCATCCTGGCGATAGCTTTCCTGGTGCCGACGCTGCGCCATACGCGGGTGGCGAGCCAGTCGCGAGAGGAGAAGGAGCAGGTATAACGTCACTCAGATGACTGTAGGAGTGAGCTTGCTCGCGATGAGGCCGAAATATCCGCTGAATATCATCGGTTGGAAGCCCGTCTTCGCGAGCAAGCTCACTCCCACAAGGGCAGTGTTCGCCGCATGTTAGCGTGGCGTACAGACAAAAACTTAAACCCTGCAGGTGGTACTGATACCGCCATCTTCGGCGGTAGCAGACGCGAAATAGCACACCGCTATATCGCCAACAACACCGGCCTGCAGCGCTTGAACCGCGCTTCCAGGCTCAGGTCCGGCATGGCGTGGGTGCGCAGCGCGTGGATGGTTTGCTCGACATATTCCCACGTGGTCCCGTACCGCCCGCTGGCATTGGCCAGCACCTGGGTGAGCACGCTGTCTGGCAGGTTGCCGGCGTAACTGGGCAGATGCCGCTCCAGCACAAACCCCAAAGCCTGCACCTTGGTGCCGTCTTCAAGTCGGCAGTTGAGCCAGTGTGGGCGATAGGACGGGAACGGCATTTCTCTCTGCCACAACGCCAGCAGGGACTCGTCGATATTGTCTTCGGGCAAACGGTACGCGAAGCCGCTGCAGGAGCCCCCGCGGTCGAGACCGAAGACCAGCCCTGGCTGCTCGGGCGTGCCCCGGTGTTCGTGGGACCAGAGATAGAGACCGCGGTGATAGCCGTGGACCCGACCGCGCTGACGCTCGACGGCGCTGCACTCGGGCCGCCAGATCAATGATCCGTACGCGAATAACCAGATTGGGCCGCCCTGGTGACGACTCATCGTGGCGTGGATAGAGGCAAGAAGCTGTTCCCGGGTGAGCTTCGGCCCAAGATCGATGACCGGCGGGTAGGACAACCCCAAGCCGTCATGGACAGCTTCCGCCAGGATATTGATTTGATTACCCATCTGGTTCCCCCCACCGGCAAGGCTGACGCCGGTGCAACGCTGAACACTCATGAAACGGGTCTGGCAACAACGAATGAACAATCAGACGGCATCGCAGGCAGTGTGACGTTGTGACTCGGTCGCCGGCGCATGGGTCACGCCGGAAAAACCGTTATCTGACAAACAGTCATGCAATACGCTGTCCACATCCCGTGTCGACGAGTGGCTGCGCTTCAGGGTCTCGGCGCATAAGCGAAGACATCGGCACGCATTTGATGCGCATCCATGCCGGCCAGCACCAGCGCATCCAGGGTCGAATAGACCATCGCCGGTGAACCGCTGGCGTACACATAAAGGGACCTCAGATCGCTGAAGTCCTCGCAGACCGCCTCGTGCAGCATGCCGCAGCGCCCTTCCCAACCGCACAGGTCACTGACAACTTTGTGCAGGAACAGGTTGGGCAGCGTCTGCCATTCATCCCAGTGCTTGAGCTGGTAAAAATCTTCCGGACGGCGCATTCCCCAATACACATGTACCGGATACGGAAAGCCTTTGGAGCGGCAATGCTCGATCAGGCTGTGCATCTGCCCCATACCGGTGCCTGCCGCGATCAATACCAGCGGACCATCGGGCAATTCGCCCAAGTGAGTATCACCGAAGGGCAGGTCAACCCGCGCCATGCCATCGCGCTGCAACTGCTTGATCAGATTTTGCGCACTCGCCTCACGGGCAAGCACGTGGAATTCCAGATCTCGCCCGCTCTCCGGCGCTGAGGCCATGGAAAATGCGGATTTCTCGCCGTCGTCCCGATGGATCATCAAGTACTGGCCGGCGTGATAACGCGGCGGCTTGCCCGCGGGCGCTCTGAGCATGACGCGCCAGACATCGCCGCCGACTTCCACACACTCGCTGACCTGGCAGGCAAAGGTGCGCACCGGCAGCTCGCCGAGCGCCAGAACGCTGTCCCACAGCACGACGCAGTCTTCCTGCGGCACCGCCAGGCACGTATAGATTTCGCCGTGGTTGCGGATCTCTCCAGCCTGCTCGACGCTGCCTTCAACTAGCAGCGCGGAACAGATGTGACAATTGCCGTTGCGACAGCTCTGGGGGCATTCGTAGCCCAGACGTTGAGCGGCGTCGAGGATCCGCTCGCCTGGCAATGTCTCGATGACCGCGCCCGATGGCTGCAAGGTTACACGCATCAATCAATTCCCAGCTGAGTCCAGATTTCATCGATCCGGCGGGTCACCGCTTCGTCCTTGACGATAGCGCGACCCCATTCACGGGTGGTTTCGCCCGGCCACTTATGGGTGGCATCGAGCCCCATTTTCGAGCCGAGACCTGAGACCGGCGAGGCGAAATCGAGGTAGTCGATTGGCGTGTTGTCGATCATCACCGTGTCGCGCTTGGGATCCATGCGCGTGGTGATCGCCCAGATGACGTCATTCCAGTCACGGGCATTGATGTCGTCATCGGTAACGATAACGAACTTGGTGTACATGAACTGTCGCAAAAACGACCAGACGCCCAACATCACGCGCTTCGCATGGCCGGGGTACTGCTTCTTGATCGTCACGACCGCCATGCGGTACGAGCAACCCTCGGGCGGCAGGTAGAAGTCGACGATCTCCGGGAACTGCTTCTGCAGGATCGGCACGAACACTTCATTCAGCGCGACACCCAAAATCGCGGGCTCGTCAGGCGGCCGGCCTGTGTAGGTGCTGTGGTAAATCGGCTTGATGCGGTGGGTGATCCGTTCGACCGTGAAGACCGGGAAGCTGTCGACCTCGTTGTAATAGCCGGTGTGATCGCCGTACGGGCCTTCATCGGCCATTTCGCCGGGATGAATCACGCCCTCGAGGACGATCTCTGCACTGGCAGGAACCTGGAGGTCGTTGCCACGGCACTTGATCAGCTCGGTACGGTTGCCACGCAGCAGGCCGGCGAATGCGTACTCGGAGAGGCTGTCAGGCACTGGCGTAACGGCGCCGAGAATGGTGGCCGGGTCAGCGCCCAACGCCACGGACACCGGAAATGGCTGACCCGGGTGCTTGTCGCACCAGTCCTTGAAATCCAGCGCGCCGCCACGATGGCTGAGCCAGCGCATGATCACCTTGTTGCGGCCGATTACCTGCTGGCGGTAGATGCCCAGATTCTGCCGTTCTTTATTGGGCCCGCGAGTGACCGTCAGGCCCCACGTGATCAGCGGGCCGACATCGCCGGGCCAGCAGGTCTGCACCGGCAGCATGCCAAGGTCGACGTCGTCGCCCTCGATTACGATTTCCTGACACGGGGCATCCTTGACGACTTTCGGCGCCATGGCGATGACTTTTCTGAAGATAGGCAGCTTGGACCAAGCGTCTTTCAAGCCCTTGGGTGGCTCGGGCTCTTTGAGGAACGCCAGCAGCTTGCCGATTTCCCGTAGTTCGGACACCGATTCGGCACCCATGCCCATGGCGACGCGCTCGGGTGTGCCGAACAGATTGCCAAGCACCGGAATGTCGAAACCCGTCGGCTTTTCGAACAGCAGTGCCGGCCCCTTGGCGCGCAGGGTCCGGTCGCAGATTTCGGTCATTTCCAGTACAGGGGAAATGGGTACCTGAATGCGTTTCAACTCTCCGCGCTGCTCAAGCTGCTGCACGAAATCCCGTAGATCCTTGAATTTCATTAACCCGGCCACTCACCAAATAGATGCACATCCTACCTGCTCTGACCGCAGACGGCAGCTTGTGTCCCACTCAAATGCGCGGTGTTGCGCGGAATACCGGTATGAACAGCGGCTGCATCTTCTCGCCGCCCAGATCCGACAGGTGATCTTCGTCCTTGTACAGAGAATGCCCGTCGACTTCGGCACGGCAAAGGCCGCCCTCACACAGCAGCGGTTTTGGATCAATCAGGTGAACGCCCGGATCCGCTTCGCTAAGGGTGGCAAACAGCTGACTGATGAACGCTTGCCGCGCATCGAGCTCCGCTGCCGGCCGTCCAACCTGTGCAGCGGAAAGCCCAACCCGCGCCAGACTGCTCAATCTTTCGATGGATCCCTTGCGCTGCTGCGGCACCTCCTTGAACAGCCATACCTGAGCGCCAGCTGCGCGCAATTCAGCGATCTGCGCTTTCAAAGCCTCGGCGAAATACGCTTCGTTTCGGGGAATGGTTTCGTGTTTCAGCAGCACGTTGCTCTTGTTGCCGTCTTCCAGGCCGTAGATATACAAACTCCAGCGTGCGGCCAGCGTCACGTCAGGGATTTTCTGTGCTCGAACGCGCTCGACGTTCAGGGCGTTGAAGTCCTGACAACGTTTGCTTGTTGCAGTGCTGACAAGCGGCGCGCATCCGCTCATGCTCGCCAGCCAGACAGGCGTGCGAGCTTGCTCGGCCGCACTTCTGACCCCAGGCCACAAGGCCGCTGCATGACTGTCGCCCCAGATCAGATGGGACGGCACGGCGTCCGCGCTGCCCCCCGCTTGACAGAGCTTGTCCAGGTCTTTGCTTTTCTTCGATCCCAGCAGGAAGCAGTCCATCTGCCCGGCGCCCCACTCCCGCGACTGCGCATACGTAAGCGCCTGACCCGACAGGCGTTGCGGCACACCTTCATTGGAGCGCACCGCCTGCCCCATCAGCGCCAGCACAGCCAGGGTCAGCAGGCCGCCAATCAGTATCGGCTTGCGGCCGGCCAATACGCGGCGCTCACGGAATGGGAGCTCGACGAAGCGCCAGCTCAGCCAGGCAAGCGCAGCCGCCAGCAGGATCCAGCCGATCGCTTCCGGATCAGAAATACCGTCGGCGGAAATGGCGTTGGCGTAGACATGAATAGGCCAGTGCCACAGGTACAGCGAGTAGGAAATAAGCCCGATCGCCACCAACGGTTTGATACTCAGGAAGCGCCCTACCCATGACGCGGGATGACCGTTGGCCCAGATCATCGCGGTCGTGCCCAGCACCGGCAGCAGCGCCGCCCAGCCGGGGAATTGAGTGGTTTTGTCAAAGCTCAGCATCGCCAGCACCACTGCAGCAAAACCGCTCAGGCTGATCGCTTGATAAAGCCAGCTCGGCAGCCGGTCTTTGGGCGTCGGCGCGACGGCCAGCATCGCCCCGCACAGCAGCTCCCATGCACGCATCGGCAGAAGAAAGAACGCGGCTTCGGGTTTGTGCTTCATCGCCCAGATGTTCAGCCCGAACGACAGCACCAGCAAGCCAAGCAGCAACCAGCGCCAATGCCGTACGTACCGCGTCGCCAGAACCATCAGCAATGGGAAGAAAATGTAGTACTGCTCTTCCACCGCCAGCGACCAGGTGTGAAGGAGTGGTTTGAAGTCTGATGCGGAATCGAAGTAGCCGTCCTGGCGCATGAACAGCAGGTTGGACATGAACATCGACTGATAGCGCACTTCCCGGCCCAGCTCGGCGTAGTCCTTGGGCGTCAGCAATATCCAGCCAAACGCCAACGTGGCCAGCACGACAACGGTGACGGCAGGGACGATACGCCTTGCTCGACGGGCCCAGAAGTCGACGAAGCTGAAGCGCCCTGCGCTGATCTCGCGGAAGATGATGGACGTGATCAGGAAGCCGGAGATGACGAAAAACACGTCGACGCCGACGAACCCGCCGTTCAGGCCAAGACCGAAGTGAAACAACAGCACCGGGACCACGGCCAAGGCTCGCAGCCCATCGATATCACGGCGATTGCCAAACGTGTGCATGACGCTCCTTGTCTACGGGAGATATCTAGTAAAAAGGTCAAAAAAAATGGTGCCCAGAAGGACACCATTTTTCTACGAGCGGTTCAGCGCGGTGTTACTTGCGCTTCATCGACAGGAAGAACTCATCGTTGGTCTTGGTCTGTTTCAGCTTGTCGATCAAGAACTCGATGGCTGCGACTTCATCCATGGGATGCAGCAGCTTGCGCAGAATCCACATGCGCTGCAGCTCGTCGTCGGCCGTCAGCAACTCTTCGCGGCGTGTGCCGGAGCGGTTGATGTTGATGGCCGGGAAGACGCGCTTCTCCGCGATCTTGCGATCCAGAGGCAGCTCCATGTTGCCGGTGCCTTTGAATTCTTCGTAGATCACTTCGTCCATCTTCGAGCCGGTTTCAACCAGCGCGGTGGCGATGATGGTCAGCGAGCCGCCTTCTTCGATGTTACGTGCCGCACCGAAGAAACGCTTTGGCTTCTCAAGGGCGTGTGCATCGACACCACCGGTCAGGACCTTGCCGGAGCTCGGAATGACAGTGTTGTAGGCGCGAGCCAGACGGGTGATGGAGTCGAGCAGGATGACCACGTCTTTCTTGTGCTCGACCAGGCGCTTGGCCTTTTCGATCACCATTTCGGCGACCTGCACGTGACGGGTTGGTGGCTCGTCGAAGGTGGAGGCAACCACTTCGCCGCGCACGGTGCGCTGCATTTCGGTTACTTCTTCCGGACGCTCATCGATCAACAGAACGATCAGATGGACTTCAGGGTTGTTGCGCGTGATGTTCGACGCGATGTTCTGCAGCATGATGGTCTTGCCCGCTTTTGGCGGAGCAACGATCAGGCCGCGCTGACCTTTACCGATCGGGGCACACAGATCGATGACGCGACCGGTGAGGTCTTCCGTGGAACCGTTACCGGCTTCCATCTTCATGCGAATGGTCGGGAACAGCGGCGTCAGGTTTTCGAACAGGATCTTGTTCTTCGCGTTTTCCGGACGGTCGAAGTTGATGGTGTCGACCTTGAGCAGTGCGAAGTAACGCTCGCCTTCCTTCGGCGGACGGATCTTGCCGACAATGGTGTCGCCCGTGCGCAGGTTGAAGCGGCGGATCTGGCTGGGCGAGACGTAAATGTCGTCTGGGCCGGCGAGGTAGGAGGCGTCTGCAGAACGAAGGAAGCCGAAGCCATCCTGGAGGATCTCCAGCACGCCGTCACCCGAGATTTCCTCGCCGCTTTTCGCGTGCTTCTTCAGCAGGGAGAAAATCACGTCCTGCTTGCGCGAACGGGCCATATTTTCTATGCCCATCTGTTCGGCCATTTCGAGCAGATCGGTAATAGGCTTTTGCTTGAGTTCAGTCAGGTTCATATAGGAATGACGTAATCATGTATGGAGGGGAAATTAAGCTTTTGGCTTAATGAGGCCGCGCCGCAGAGAAGGCGACAGGATCGCGTGCAAATCGAAAGGAGACGGTCGGCGACGGCTAGCAGGGGGCAACGGAGAAGCCGTTGCGGGGCCGAATGTACCACTTGATTTTCTAAGCGTCTAGTACGACGCCAGAAAAAACCCCGCGATTTGCGGGGCTTTAACGTCATCAGATATTGGCGTCGAGGAACGCCTGCAACTGTGACTTGGACAGTGCGCCGACCTTGGTCGCCGCAACTTGACCGTCCTTGAACAGCATCAGCGTCGGGATACCACGAACGCCGTGCTTGCTTGGGGTTTCCTGGTTGTCATCGATGTTGAGCTTGGCAATGGTCAGCTTGCCTTCGTAGGTAGTAGCGATGTCGTCCAGAACCGGAGCAATCATCTTGCACGGGCCACACCATTCAGCCCAGTAATCGACCAGTACAGGGCCGCTGGCCTTCAGGACATCGGCTTCGAAGCTCGCGTCGCTGACGTGTTTGATCAGGTCGTTACTCATGAGATTTCTCCGAGGTCATAGGCAAAAAAACGTGGGCCATCATAACTGTGTCGCGCGGTGACAGGAAGCCGAGGTTGATTGTCTCTTGCTATGACTCGACAGGGTTGCCTCAATCGACGGAGCTCAGCCGGAGGGTGCGACGAACACAATGCCGGTGCGTAACGCCGCGCCCCGAATGTGCTCTTGCATGGCCTTCTGAGCCGGGCCAGACGCATTTCGCGCCAGCGCCCGCAGGATCTTGCGGTGCTCCTGCCAGGTTTCCATGGCCCTGCCCGCGCGAATAAAAGGCAGTTTCTGGCTCTCCAGAAAAATATCGGCGCTGGTCGTGATGATCCCCAGAATCGCCTGATTGCCACTGGCGACGAGGATGCGCCGGTGGAAATCAAAGTCCAGCCGGGCCGCGCAGTCAAAATCCCCTGCCTTGAGTTCAAGGCGCATGGCTTCGACGTTGTCTTCCAGTACATCGCGCTCGTCGGCTGTCAGAGTGACCGCTGCAAGCCCGGCGGCGAACCCTTCCAGCGCATAGCGCAACTGGAAAGTTTCTGCGGGCGAGGCGTGCGCTGCATACGGCCAGGAAAATCCACTCGTGCTCCGTTGTGGTTCAGAAACCGCTTGCACGAAAACACCCTTGCCGGGCTGAACACTGACCAGCCCCAAAGCGCTCAGTGACGACAACGCCTCACGCAACGAAGCGCGACTGACGCCCAGACGAATTGCCAGATCCCGCTGGGATGGCAGGCTATCGCCGGGGACATAGCCTTGCTCGGCGATCAATTTGCGGATGGCCTGGAAGGCGGCTTCAGGCACTGCGACAGGGCTCGGATGCATGGCGATCAACGTGCGTAAACCGTGAGAAAACCCCTTGTATCGCCCCCGGAGGCATCCGGCAAGTGACGCCCAAGCGAGGGGCGCCGGGCCTTTCAGGCGCGCCAAAGCGGGGCGCCCTTCGCACTCACTGTTCAGACCAGTTAGACCGGATCGTGCATGCGGCCCGCATTCCATGGTCGCGAGCGAGCGGCTGGCATGGGCTGTGCACTGGTGCTTGGCCATCATTTGGGCTTTGCCTACACACTGATCGATTCGGAGACACCCCATGACCCAGCGTTACAGCGCCCTGCTCGCCGCCCTGTTTGCCAGCCTCATGCTCGGCCAGGCTCCCGCCCACGCTACCGGCCTGGATGATGTAACCGCCCGCGGCACGTTGAAAGTCGCCGTTCCGCAAGACTTCCCTCCCTTTGGCTCGGTCGGCCCCGACATGAAACCGCGCGGTCTGGACATCGACACCGCACAACTCATCGCCAATCAGTTGAAGGTCAAGCTTGAGCTGACGCCGGTCAACAGCACCAACCGCATCCCGTATCTGACCACTGGCAAGGTTGACCTGGTCATTTCCAGCCTCGGTAAAAACCCGGATCGCGAAAAGGTCATCGACTTCTCCCGCGCCTACGCACCGTTCTACCTCGCTGTGTTCGGGCCGCCGGAAGACGCGATCAAAACCGTGGACGACCTGAAGGGCAAAACCATCAGCGTGACCCGCGGCGCCATCGAGGACATCGAGCTGACCGCCGTCGCTCCGAAGGAAGCCACGATCAAGCGCTTCGAAGACAACAACTCGACCATCGCGGCCTACCTGGCCAAGCAGACCGATCTGATCGCCAGCGGCAACGTGGTCATGGTCGCCATCAGCGAGAAGAACCCCAAGCGCATCCCTGAACTGAAAGTGAAGCTCAAGGACTCGCCGGTCTACGTCGGTGTGAACAAAGGTCAACCCGAGTTGCTCGCCAAAGTGAACGAGATTCTCGAAGCGGCGAAACAAGACGGCTCGCTGGAAAAGAACGCGCAGACCTGGCTCAAGCAGCCATTGCCTGCCGACCTCTGATCATCGACTGCCGAGGCGCATAAATGGCTTATCAGTTCGACTTCATTCCGGTCCTGCAAAACACTGACCTGCTTCTGCGCGGCGCGCTGTTCACGCTGGAACTGACCGCCATCGGCACGTTGCTCGGCGTCAGCGTCGGCATCGTCGGGGCGATTGTCAGGGCGTGGAAAATCCAGCCGTTCTCGGCCATTTTCGGTGTCTACGTCGAGCTGATCCGCAACACGCCCTTTCTGGTGCAGCTGTTTTTCATCTTCTTCGGGCTGCCGTCCCTGGGGCTGCAGATATCCGAGTGGCAGGCTGCGGTGCTGGCGATGGTCATCAACCTCGGCGCCTATTCGACGGAGATCATCCGCGCGGGTGTGCAGGCCATTCCGCGCGGCCAGATCGAGGCGTCGGCTGCGCTGGCGATGACTCGCTTCGAGACGTTTCGCCATGTCGTGCTGGTCCCGGCGCTGGGCAAGGTTTGGCCGGCACTGAGCAGCCAGATCATCATCGTGATGCTGGGCTCGGCCGTCTGTTCGCAGATCGCCACCGAGGAGCTGAGCTTCGCCGCGAACTTCATTCAGTCGCGCAATTTCCGCGCGTTTGAGACGTACATCATCACCACGCTGATCTACCTGTGCATGGCGCTGCTGGTGCGTCAGTTGCTGGCGTGGATCGGCCGACGCTACATCGCGAGGAGCCGCTGATGGATTTCACCCTGTGGGACGTCGTGCGCAATTTGCTGACCGGGCTGCAATGGACGCTGGCATTGTCGCTGGTGGCGTTCATCGGCGGCGGTGTGATCGGGTTGCTGGTGATGACCCTGCGCATCTCCGAAAAAGCGGCCCCGCGCAGGCTGGCACGTTGCTACATCGAGCTGTTTCAAGGCACGCCGCTGTTGATGCAGCTGTTTCTGGTGTTCTTCGGCGTGGCGCTGATGGGCATCGATATTTCGCCCTGGCTGGCGGCGGCGCTGGCGTTGACATTGTTCACCAGCGCCTATCTGGCTGAAATCTGGCGGGGGTGCGTGGAGTCGATTTCCAACGGCCAGTGGGAAGCTTCCGCCAGCCTGGCGCTGACGCCTTTCGAGCAACTGCGTTATGTGATTCTGCCGCAGGCGTTGCGCATCGCGGTGGCGCCGACAGTGGGGTTCTCGGTGCAAGTGGTCAAAGGCACAGCGGTGACGTCGATCATCGGCTTTACCGAGCTGACCAAAACCGGCGGCATGCTCGCCAATGCCACGTTCCAGCCCTTCATGGTCTACGGCTTCGTCGCCCTGGGCTACTTCCTGCTTTGCTATCCGTTGTCGCTCAGCGCGCGCTACCTGGAAAGGAGACTTCATGCCTCTGCTTAGAATTTCCGCCCTGCACAAGTATTACGGCGACCACCATGTGCTCAAGGGTATCGACCTCAGCGTCGAGGAAGGCCAGGTCGTGGCGATCATCGGGCGCAGCGGTTCCGGCAAAAGCACGCTGCTACGCACGCTCAACGGACTGGAGTCGATCAATGACGGCGTGATCGAGGTCGACGGCGAATACCTCGACGCCGCGCGGGCTGACCTGCGCAGCCTGAGACAGAAAGTCGGCATGGTCTTCCAGCAATTCAACCTGTTTCCGCACCTGACCGTGGGCGAGAACGTGATGCTCGCGCCACAGGTGGTGAAGAAGGTCTCCAAAGCTGAAGCGACCAGGCTGGCAAAGGAAATGCTGAATCGCGTGGGCCTGGGCGAGAAATTCGACGCGTTTCCGGACCGGCTGTCTGGCGGTCAGCAACAGCGCGTGGCGATTGCCCGTGCGCTGGCGATGTCGCCCAAAGTGCTGCTGTGCGACGAAATCACCTCGGCACTTGACCCGGAGCTGGTCAACGAAGTCCTCGCCGTCGTTCGCGAGCTCGCCAAAGACGGCATGACGCTGATCATGGTGACCCACGAAATGCGCTTCGCCCGTGAAGTAGGCGACAAGCTGGTGTTCATGCATCAGGGCAAGGTGCACGAAGTGGGCGACCCGAAAGAATTGATGGCCAACCCGAAGACGCCCGAGCTGGCGAATTTTATCGGCTCAGTCGAGCAGGCTTGAGCCCGGGTGCAGGACCGGCCTCGGCTCAAATCGTAGGACCGGCTTTAGCCGGGAAGGCGTCAGCTGCCATACCGTAAAACTGATGGCGTACACACCGGCCTCTTCCCGGCTGAAGCCGGTCCCACTAAACAGCGATGCTCGTGCCGCAAATGCATCCGCGAGGCGTTGCCGGTTTGGCGACGGGGATGGATCGTGGCACGATGTCGGGGTTATCGACCGAGACCTTTTGACCATGCCGCTATCCACAGCCAAAAAACTCTCGCTGATCGCCGCGATCGACCTGGGCTCCAACAGCTTCCACATGGTTGTCGCCAAAGCCAACGAGGGCGAAATTCGCATCCTTGAGCGGCTCGGTGAGAAAGTGCAGCTGGCCGCGGGGATCGATGACGACCGCCGCCTCAGCGAAGAATCCATGCAGCGCGGGCTCGATTGCCTCAAGCGTTTTGCCCAGCTGATCAACGGTATGCCGCCCGGCGCCGTGCGCATCGTTGGCACCAACGCCTTGCGCGAGGCTCGCAACCGCAACGAATTCATCCACCGCGCCGAAGAAATCCTCGGCCATCCGGTCGAGGTCATCTCCGGCCGTGAAGAAGCGCGCCTGATCTACCTCGGCGTCTCCCACACCCTGGCCGACACGCCCGGCAAACGCCTGGTCGCCGACATCGGCGGCGGCAGCACCGAGTTCATCATCGGCCAGCGCTTTGAACCGCTGCTGCGCGAAAGCCTGCAGATGGGCTGCGTCAGCTTCACTCAGCGTTATTTCAAGGACGGCAAGATCACACCCGCGCGCTACGCTCAGGCCTACACCGCCGCGCGGTTGGAGATCATGAGCATCGAGCACGCGCTGCATCGTCTGACGTGGGATGAGGCCATCGGGTCGTCCGGCACCATTCGCGCCATCGGCCTGGCGCTGAAGGCAGGCGGCCACGGCAATGGCGAGGTCAACGCCGAAGGCCTGGCCTGGCTCAAGCGCAAGCTGATGAAGCTTGGGGAAGTCGACAAGATCGATTTCGAAGGCCTCAAGCCTGATCGTCGGGCGATCTTCCCGGCAGGGCTGGCGATTCTCGAAGCCATCTTCGATGCCCTCGACCTCAAGCGCATGGACCATTGCGAAGGCGCACTGCGTGAAGGCGTGCTCTACGACCTGCTCGGCCGTCACCACCACGAAGACGTGCGTGAACGCACCCTCAGCTCGCTGATGGAGCGCTACCACGTTGATCTTGAGCAAGCCGCCCGTGTCGAGCGCAAGGCGCTGTCAGCGCTGGAGCAAGTGGCAAAAGCGTGGGAGCTTGAGGACAATTCGTATCGCGAATTATTGAGCTGGGCCGCCAAGGTGCATGAAGTGGGCCTGGACATCGCTCACTATCACTACCACAAGCATGGCGCGTACCTGATCGAGCACTCGGACCTGGCCGGTTTCTCACGGGAGGACCAGCAAATGCTCGGCCTGCTCGTGCGCGGTCATCGCCGTAATATTCCGAAGGACAAGTTTGCAGAATTCGGCAACGAAGGCGTGAAGCTGATTCGTCTGTGCGTGCTGCTGCGTTTCGCGATCCTGTTTCACCACATTCGCGGCACCCAAGAGATGCCGCAGCCTGTGCTGACCGCCAACGAAAACCACCTGGACATCGTGTTCCCGGATGGCTGGCTGGAAAACAACCAGCTGACTCAGGCCGACTTCGCGCTCGAAGCGGAGTGGCTGACCCGAGTCGGCATCATCCTCAACGTACGCTGAGGACCGGGTTGCTCAGCTTCTCAAGCAGACTCGCCTGCACATTGCGGGCGTTCTGGTTCCCGGTCGGGGTGCTGCGAATGTAGCGTCCGTCCGGCTGCAGCAGCCAGCTATGGGTGTTGTCGGTCAGATACCCCTCCAGCTCTTTCTTCACACGCAAGATCAGCTTCTTGCCTTCCACCGGAAAGCAGGTCTCGACGCGCTTGTCGAGGTTGCGCTCCATCCAGTCGGCGCTCGACAGGAACATCTGCTCGTCGCCGCCATTGAGGAAGTAAAAGACCCGCGTGTGCTCAAGGAAGCGCCCGATGATCGAGCGCACCTGAATGTTGTGGGACACGCCCGGCACGCCAGGACGCAGGCAGCACATGCCGCGCACGACGAGGTCGATCTTGACCCCGGTCTGACTGGCCTTGTACAGCGCGCGAATGATCTTCGGGTCGGTCAGCGAGTTGAACTTGGCGATGATGTGCGCAGGCTTGCCCTCGGACGCGAACTGCGTCTCCCGGGCGATCATGTCGAGCATGCCCTTCTTCAGGGTGAACGGCGCGTGCAGCAGCTTCTTCATGCGCAGCGTCTTACCCATGCCGATCAACTGGCTGAACAGCTTGCCGACGTCTTCGCACAACGCATCGTCCGAGGTCAGCAGGCTGTAGTCGGTATAGAGACGCGCGTTGCCGGCGTGATAGTTGCCGGTGCCCAAATGCGCGTAGCGGACGATCTCGCCGGCCTCACGGCGCAGGATCAGCATCATCTTGGCGTGGGTCTTGTAACCGACCACACCGTAGATCACGACCGCACCCGCCGCTTGCAGGCGGCTCGCCAGTTGCAGGTTCGACTCTTCGTCAAAACGCGCACGCAGCTCGATGACGGCGGTGACTTCTTTGCCGTTGCGCGCGGCATCGACCAGCGCATCGACGATTTCCGAATTGGCGCCGCTGCGATACAGCGTCTGCCGCACCGCCAGCACGTGAGGGTCCTTCGCCGCCTGGCGCAGCAGGTCGACGACCGGCGTGAAGGACTCGAACGGGTGCAGCAGCAGAATGTCCTGCTTGCTGATGACGTTGAAAATGTTTTCGCTGTTCTGCAGCAGCTTTGGAATCGCCGGGGTAAACGGCATGTACTGCAGCTCGGGGTGACTGTCCAGGCCAGTGATGCTGAACAGCCGCGTCAGGTTCACTGGGCCATTGACCTGATACAGCTCGGTCTCGCTCAGGTTGAACTGTTTGAGCAGGTAGTCCGACAGCAGTTTCGGGCAGGTGTCTGCCACTTCCAGACGCACCGCATCGCCGTAGCGACGGGAGAACAGCTCGCCACGCAGCGCGCGGGCAAGGTCTTCCACATCTTCGGAATCGAGGGCCAGGTCAGCGTTCCGGGTCAGACGGAACTGGTAGCAGCCCTTGACCTTCATGCCTTGGAACAGGTCATCGGCATGGGCGTGAATCATCGACGACAGGAACACATAGTTATCGCCCGTGCCGCCCACGTCTTCCGGCACCTTGATGATGCGCGGCAACAGGCGCGGTGCCGGGATGATCGCCAGACCGGAATCGCGACCGAAGGCATCGATGCCCTCCAGCTCGACGATGAAGTTCAGCGACTTGTTCACCAGCAGCGGGAACGGGTGCGTCGGGTCCAGACCGATCGGCGTGATGATCGGCGCGATCTCGTCACGGAAATAACGGCGCACCCAGGCCTTGATCTTGGCATTCCAGTTGCGACGCCGGATGAAGCGCACTTGATGCTTTTCCAGCTCGGGCAACAAGATGTCGTTGAGAATGGCGTACTGGCGATCCACATGGCCGTGAACCAGTTCGCTGATGCGCGCCAGCGCCTGATGAGGCTGCAGGCCGTCAGCGCCAGCCTGTTCGCGGGCGAAAGTGATTTGCTTCTTGAGGCCGGCGACGCGGATTTCGAAGAATTCGTCGAGGTTGCTGGAGAAGATCAGCAGGAACTTGAGCCGCTCGAGCAGAGGGTAGGACTCGTCCAGCGCCTGCTCCAACACGCGGATGTTGAACTGCAGCTGCGACAGCTCCCGATGGATGTAGAGACTGCTGTCATCCAGATTGGGCACCGCGATGACATGCGGAGCTGGATGAGGCGGTTCCAGCGCGGGGACCACTTCAATGGTCGGCTCGACCACGGCAGTGACCTCTTGGTTGACGGGCGGCTGATTGACAGGCTGAGGGTCAAGCTCGACTGCGGCTTCGGTAGATCCTTCGGTGCTCATGAATAATCCTGTAAGGCAACTGGCCTTGTAACAGTTGGGCCGCGCATACGGCCGATGTCGGAATGCCGCTTGCGCCACAACAGTGGTGACGTACAGCGTGGGGCAACGGTCACGCCCAAGGCGTGGCGGTTCTGAAGATGTTTGCAGCCTGACTCGATGTCGTGCGGCGGGGCGACCGGCGTCAGGCTCGATGCTGTGAGCGGTTTGACTCTCCACGCTACGGATTTCTCCGTACGGTGCAAGCCCTGACCTGCAAACATTCGGGTGGTGCCAGGTGGAGGGCAATGTGCAAGGAGGGGCTCCGAGCCCATCCAGACGGGCAAGCGTGACATTTATAAGTGGCGATTATGACGCTTGCGTGACAAGCGTAATTGCGACGTAACGTGTGAGACACAAACCTGCTCTTCGCGCGAACAATCGCTCCCGAACGTAGGAAACTTTAACGCGGTGACACATTTGCATACTTTCCTGAATGCCTTGGGCGCGTTAGGCTGCGCGTTCATTTCGCCAGCACCCAAATGATGCTCCAGCATTTTTTACAAGAATTTGGCTACTTCGCCCTTTTCCTCGGGACCTTTTTTGAAGGCGAGACCATTTTGGTGCTTGCCGGCTTTCTTGCGTTCCGCGGATACATGGATATCAATCTGGTCGTGGTGGTTGCCTTCTTCGGCAGCTACGCCGGCGACCAGCTCTGGTATTTCATGGGGCGCAAGCATGGCCGCAAGCTTCTGGCGCGCAAGCCTCGCTGGCAGTTGATGGGCGATCGCGCGCTGGAGCATATCCGCCGCCACCCCGACATCTGGGTGCTGAGCTTCCGCTTTGTTTACGGCTTGCGCACGGTTATGCCGGTCGCCATCGGCCTGTCCGGCTATCCGCCGGGGCGCTACCTGTTGCTCAACGGCATCGGCGCAGCGGTATGGGCAGCAGCGTTGGGCGCAGCGGCGTACAAGTTCGGCTCCGTGCTCGAAGGCCTGCTGGGCAACGTCAAGAAATACGAGCTTTGGGTCTTGGGCGCATTGCTGGTGATCGGTGTGCTGCTGTGGATTCGCCGCCGCATCAAAAATGCGCGCATCGCCCGGGAAGAGAAGCTGGCCGTTGCGGCCAATGCCGAAGCCAAGGTAGAAGCCAGAAACACCCCTGATGAGTAAATCCTCGGCGCAGGCCGATGAATCAGGAGACATTCGCTGACGGCGTTGTCCTAGGTTCATGGCTTGCGACAATCAGCGCAATGCTGACCTGCGTAACCGGCAAATGGCCGGAGCGCCCGAAGGAGGAACACGCGAATGACCAAAACAGTGGCCGTTATTCTTTCTGGCTGTGGCGTTTACGACGGCGCGGAAATCCACGAAAGCGTGCTCACGCTGCTGCGCCTTGATCAGCGCGGCGCAGTCGTAAAGTGCTTTGCACCCAATATTCCCCAGCACCACGTCATCAATCATCTGACCGGCGAAGAGATGCCCGAATCGCGCAACGTGCTGGTCGAATCAGCCCGCATCGCCCGCGGCGCCATTGAAGACCTCCGCGAAGCCGACGTCACTGAATTCGACGCATTGATCATCCCCGGCGGCTCCGGTGCCGCGAAAAACCTGTCGAACTTCTCCACCCAAGGCGCTGGCTGCAAGGTCCAGGCTGAAGTGCTGGCAATGGCCGAAGCGTTTGCGGCAGCCGGCAAACCCATCGGGCTCATCTGCGTATCGCCTGCGCTGGCCGCCAAAATCTATGGCCCCGGCGTCACCTGCACGATCGGCAACGATGCCGATACCGCTGCAGCGATCAACCGCATGGGCGGCACTCACCAAGAGTGCGAGGTGACGGAAATCGTTGAAGACAAGGACCGCAAGTTGGTGAGCACACCTGCTTATATGGTCGCCACGTCCATCGGCGAAGCAGCGTCCGGAATCAACAAGCTGGTGGATCGGGTCCTGGAGCTGGTACAGGAAAATGATGACCGTCTCGCCGACTGATCTTTTAAAGCGGGGCGGGTGACACATCTCCTGCTCACCCTGACTCGGCCCTAATGGCTCTCGCCTGCTGGCGGTGCGGGATACTCGCGGGCCAGCCGCGTCAGGATCCGGTCCAGGCAATTGGCGAAGGCCTGTTTCTCCCGCTCGCCATAGGCGCCCTGCCCGCCACTGGCCTGGCCTTGCTCCCGCAGATCCGTGAAGAGGTTACGCATCGCCAGGCGCTGACCCATGTTCTGCGCATCGAACTCCTTGCCCCGGGGATCGAGCGCTGCAACGCCCTTCTTGACCAGCCGATCAGCCAACGGCACATCGCTGCAGATCACCAGCTCGCCCGGCACGGCGTGCTCCACCAGATAGTCGTCAGCCGCATCCGGCCCGCTGGGTACCACGATCAACTTCACCAGGGTCAGGCTCGGCTTGATCTGGCTCTGCCCCGCCACCAGCACCACTTCAAACTTGCGCTTGAGGGCGAACTTGATGACCAGGTCCTTGGCAGCCTTGGGACAGGCGTCGGCATCGATCCAGACGCGCATAAGCGACTCCAATTCCAGAAATGAATTTATGCAGCAGCCGCTCGGCGCTTCTCAGCTATCCGGCTGCGGCCATACAGCACCACAATCGCCAACAACGCTATGGCTTGCGCACCGAGCGAATAGGCGTCGGCGTGGATCCCAAGCCAGTCGAAATCGAAGAACGGTACTGGACGCGTTCCGAAAATCCCGGCTTCCTGCAGCGCCTTGACGCCATGGCCGGCGAACACCACCGACAGCGCGCACAGCAGCGCAGCATTGATGCCGAAGAACAGCGTCAGCGGCAGCTTCGCCGAACCCCGCAAGATCACCCATGCCAAGCCGACAAGCAGCACCAACGCCGTAGCGCCTCCCGCCAAGACGGCGTTGTGGCCAGCGGGGCCTGCCTGCAGCCACAGGGTCTCGTAGAACAGAATGACTTCGAACAGCTCGCGATAGACCGAGAAGAACGCCAGCACCGCAAAACCAAAACGGCCACCGCCGCCTACCAGGCTGCTCTTGATGTAATCCTGCCAAGCGGCGGCATGACGTCGGTCGTGCATCCACACGCCCAGCCACAGCACCATGACGCTGGCGAACAGCGCCGTCGCGCCTTCCAGCAACTCGCGCTGCGAACCACTCACATCGATGACGTACGCTGCCAGCGCCCACGTGCCCAAGCCTGCCAGCAACGCCAGCCCCCAGCCGACGTTGACGCTGCGCACCGCCGATTGCTGACCGGTGTTGCGCAGGAACGCGAGAATGGCCGCGAGCACGAGAATCGCTTCCAGCCCCTCGCGCAGCAGGATCAGCAAACCGGAGATGAAGCTCAATGTGGTGCTCAGGCCATCGCTGCCAAGCAAATCGGCCGATTCCTTGAGCTTGACCTTGGCATCATCGAGCTTCTGCGCCGCTTGTGCTGCGGGCAGGCCGTCCTGCAACGACTGCCGATAGGCCATGAGCGCTTTTTCTGTGTCCTTGCGCACGGTGGCGTCGACGTTGTCCAGCGAGCTTTCGACCAGCTCGAAGCCCTCCAGATACGCTGCGACGGACAGGTCATACGCCTGCTCGCGATCGCCGGCCTGGTACGCGGCGAGACTCTTGTCCAGAGTTGCGCTGGTATAGTCGAGCAGCTGCGCCGGGCCGCGTTGAACCTGCGGCGGCTGCGCGCGCTGGGCACGGAAGCTGGCAGCGGCTTGCGGCCCTTCGCTGGCGCTGACTTCTGCCGGTGTCTGCCGCGCCAGATCAGCGAGGTTGTAGGGCTTGTCCTGCTTCGCAGCAGAATCCGCGCTGAAGCCTGCGATGTAAGTGGCGAGGTCCCAACGCTGGCGGTCATCCAATTGGTCCGCGAAGGCTGGCATTTCAGTGCCTTCAAGGCCCAGACCGAGGGTGTTGTAGATGTCGTAGAGACTCAGGCGGTCGAGCCGCACCGCGTCACGGAGGTTCGAGGGCGGCGGCAAAAGGCCTATCCCGGCGGGACCGTCGCCTGCGCCCGCATCGCCATGGCACACCGAACAATACTGCGCATACAAGGGTGCGCCACGGGCGGGATCCGGGGTAATCACTGGGGCCTGACTGACTTCGTACGCCACTGCCAGCTTTGCGCCGAGCTGACGCGCCTGACGGGACACTTGAGCGCCGTCCTGCTTCTGGTTGACCGCATTCATCAGCGCTGTGAGGCCCTGCTCCAGCGCTGCCCGCTCTGGCTTGGCGGGTAACGCGGCGATCGTGCCCTGCAGCGCCGCGAGAGATTCCAGCTGCTCGCGGTATCCGGCGTCATCCACGACCTTGCCGTCCGCGATCGTCGCCGGGTAGTCCGCTCCGACGTAATCGAGTAAATGCAACGCCTGAGCCGCGTCCTCGGCAGGCGCTGCGCAGGCACTGGCGCTGAACAGGCTCAACAGCACGAGGCTCAGGCAGGTCAAAAAGCGGGAGCGGAACATGAGGGTGGATCTCAATCAGGAATGCGACGGGTTGCCATTGTTCATGTTAGGCGCTGAGGACTCAAGCGCTGCGTTGATGGCTACGACTCAATTGTGGGACTGGCTTCAGCCGGGAAGGTGTCAGGTGTCACACCGCAAAGATGAGGGTGCTGCCAATGGCCTCTTCCCGGCTGAAGCCGGTCCCACTGAGACATCATGTGCATCCAGTGGAACCGGCTTTCGCCGACTCAAGCCCTATGCAAGGTGGCGAGGAAGGCCGCGGCGCTGACGAACAATCCGGCGAAGGTGCGGTTCATTCGACGCTGCTGTTTGGGGGTTTTGAGGGCGCGGAGCACTTTCGAAGCAAGCCCGGTGTAGCCCGCCATGACGATCAGATCCACGCAGACCATGGTCGAGGCGATGATCAGGTATTGCGGCAGCAGCGGCAGATGCGTGTCGATGAACTGCGGCAGGATCGCCAGGATGAACACCAGCGCCTTGGGGTTACTGATGTTCACCAGAAAGCCGCGGGCCATGAGCACAAGCGGCTTGCCCACCGGGCGGACAGCTGACTCATCCGCCAGATCGCTAGGCAGCGCACGCCACTGTTTGATGCCCAGATAGACCAGGTAGGCAACGCCGAACCATTTAATCAGGGTGAACGCCAGCGCCGAAGTGGCCAAAACCGCGCCAAGCCCTACGGCGACCACAGCGATCTGCACGACAAGGGCGATCTGCAGGCCCAGCGCGTTCCAGTAGCCACGCCAGAACCCGTATTGCAGACCGCTGGACATCGAGGCAATAGCGCCCGCGCCCGGAGACAGGCTGATAACCCAGCAAGCGGCGAAGAACCCCAACCATGTTTCGAGCGACATCACACACCTCAGGCAACGAAATCTACGCTTAACCTAGTGTTTCCGGGCCCTTGAAGGCCAGTTATTTCTGACTGTTGCGGCGACTTGCCAGACAGCTGTAACGGTCGCCTGCGGTAGACGGCTAACGCAGGCGACGCTGTCAGGACAACGCTTCCAGCTCGGCTTGCATCGACTCCAGTAACTCCAGCGCCTCCATCCAGGCTTTTTCGAGTTCGGCCTCACGGGATTTGAGCTTCGCCTGATCGGCCAGCAGGTCGCGCAATTTGTCTTTGTTGGCCGCTTCGTAGATACCGCTGTCGCCCAAGGCCACTTCTATCTTCGCCAGCTTCTCGTGCAGCGTACCAAGCTCTTTTTCAAGCTTGTCGGCTTCGCGTTTGTGTGGCGCGAGTTGCTGGCGCAGTGCGGCAGCCTGCTGACGCTGGGCCTTCTTGTCGGTCTTGTCGACATTGACCGGTGTATTACTGGCCGGCGCATTGCGCAGGCGGTAGTCCACCAGCCATCGCGCATAGTCATCCAGATCGCCATCGAACTCCTGAACCAGGCCATCGGCGACGAGAAGAAAGTTGTCAGTCGTGCTCTTGAGCAAATGCCGATCGTGTGAGACCACCAGCACCGCGCCACTGAACTCCTGAAGCGCCATGGTCAGGGCCAGGCGCATTTCCAGATCCAGGTGGTTGGTCGGTTCGTCGAGCAGCAGCAGGTTGGGTTTGTCCCATGCAATCAGGGCCAGCGCCAGCCGCGCTTTCTCGCCACCGGAGAAATTCAGCACCGGCTCGTCGAGGCGCGCACCGCGGAAATCGAAACCGCCGAGGAAATCCCGCAAGGCCTGTTCGCGCTCGGTGGGCGCGATACGCTGAAGGTGCAGCAGCGGACTGGCCTTGGCGTCCAGGGAATCGAGCTGATGCTGCGCGAAGTAACCGACCACCGTGTTTTCGCCGCGCACCATACGCCCGCTCAGCGGTTCGAGTTCGCCCGCGAGGTTTTTGATCAGCGTGGACTTACCGGCACCGTTCGGGCCCAGCAAGCCGATGCGTGCACCCGGCGTCAGTTGCAGCTTCACCTTTTGCAAAATGGCTTTGTCGCCATAACCCAGTCGTGCGTCAGATAAATCCATCAGCGGGCTGGAGATCTTGGTCGATTCACGGAAGGTGAAGTCGAATGGAGAATCGACGTGGGCCGCCGACAGCTCTTCCATTCGCTCAAGCGCCTTGATCCGGCTCTGGGCCTGTTTGGCCTTGGTGGCCTGGGCCTTGAAGCGCGTGATGAATTTCTCCATGTGCGCGCGCTGGGCCTGTTGTTTGTCGTAGGCCTGCTGTTGCTGGGCCAGGCGTTCGGCACGAGCGCGTTCGAAAGCGCTGTAACCGCCGCGATAAAGCGTGATCTTTTTCTGCTCGACGTGGGCAACGTGATCGACCACCGCATCCAGAAAATCGCGGTCGTGGGAAATCAGCAGCAGCGTGCCTTGGTAACTCTTGAGCCAGTCTTCGAGCCAGAGAATGGCATCGAGGTCCAAGTGGTTGGTCGGTTCATCGAGCAGCAACAGGTCCGAAGGACACATCAACGCCTGCGCCAGGTTGAGACGCATCCGCCAGCCACCGGAAAAATCGCTGACCTGGCGCTCCATCTGCTCGTTGGTAAAGCCCAAACCTGCCAGCAACTTGCGCGCCCGCGCGTCGGCCGTGTAGCCATCGGCACTGTCGAGCTCCGAATGCAGACGTGCTTGCGCGGCGCCGTCCTGAGCGGCCTCGGCAGCCGCGAGGTCATGCTGCACCTGACGCAGACGCAGGTCGCCGTCGAGCACATAATCCACCGCCACACGATCGAGGGTATCGACCTCCTGACGCATGTGGGCGATGCGCCAATCGGCAGGCAGCAGGCAGTCGCCGTTGTCGGGGGTCAGCTCACCCCGAAGCAGCGCGAACAGGCTGGATTTACCGGCGCCATTGGCGCCGATCAGGCCGGCTTTCTGGCCGGCGTGCAGGGTCAGCTCGGCGTCTTCTAGCAGACGTTGCGGACCACGCTGTAAGGTAAGGCTTTGAAGTCTGATCATAATGGCGGCGGAGTCTACCAGCTTCGCCCAAAACAGGTAGATGACGATGCTTTCGGACCTATGGAGTTTCACCCTCGATTTTTATGCGCGCCCAGGCGTCGAGCAGGCGTGCCTGAACCTGCAAGCCAATGGCGCCAATGTCTGCGCGCTGCTGTGCGGGGTCTGGATGGACCGGCGTGGTGTGCAGTTCGACCCGGAGCGGGCACGACAAATCGGACAATTGGCCGATCCGTGGCACGAGCAGGTGGTGGGGCCATTGAGGGATGTTCGGACACGCTGGAAGGCCGACGCGATTGAAGACGAAGAACTGAAGGCGTTACGCGACAGACTGAAAACCCTGGAGCTCGATGCCGAGCGTGAGCTGCTGGTGCGTTTGCAACGGCTGACCAAAGACTGGCCTGAGCGAGATGCTCAACCTACGGGCGTGTGGCTGGAAGCGCTGGCGGGAGGTGCTGCTCAAGCCAGTCCCGACGCGTTGCAGATTCTGCTTCGCGCCGGGACCGATATCGCTTAGGACGCGCTGTTCGAGGTCGAATCAGCAGCTGGCGCGGCCGGAGCGGCTGGCGCAGCGGAGGCTGCCGGAGCGACAGACGTGGCGGCTGGCTTTGCCGCAGGCTTGGCTGCGACTGGCTTGGCGGCAGCAGGTTTTGATGCAGCTGGCTTGGCGGCTGGCTTGGCTGCTACCTTGCTCGCGGCCGGCTTGGCGGCGGCAGTGGCGCCTGGTTTTGCCGCAGGCTCTTTAGCTGGAGCAGGTTTGGCAGCGGCTTTCACGGCAACCGGTTTGGCAGCGGTGCTCTTGGCTACAGGCTTGGCCGCCGATTTCGCGGCAACAGCCGTTTTCGCCGCCGGCTTGCTCGCAGCTGGCTTGGCGGCCACGGTTTTCGCAGTCACTTTGGCAACGGTTTTCTCAGCGACGGCTTTGACCGCAGTTCTGGCAGCAGGCTTTGCCGGGGCGGCTTTAACCGCAGGCTTTGCAGGTGATTTCGCAGGCGATTTTACAGCGACAGGCTTGGCAGCTGCTTGAACCGGGGGTTTTGCAGCGCGATCGTTCAGCGCTTTGCCAACGGCTTCCTTCACGCGGCCAATGCCTTGGGCCAGCTTCAGGCTTTCCTGAGCATCACGCTTGAGGTTGAGGATGTAGCTGCGGGTTTCAGTCTGACGATCTTTCAGAGCGTCGAGCAGCGACTCGAGCTCGGCCACGCTGTCTTTGGCCTTGCCTTGGGCCTTGGCTTTACCGGCGGCGGCAGCGTCCTGCAATTTGGTGCGCGACTTGTGCAGTTTTTCCTGCGCCTTGCCACGTTGTTTTTCGAGTTTGGCGAGCAGTTTTTCAGCGTCAGCCAATGCTTGAGAGCAGGCCTCTTCGAGATGCTCGAGCAGGCTGCTCGAAAGCTGTTGAAGCAAATGCAACGGAGTGTTTACTGGCTTCTTGGTGGCCGACATGACTTACCTCCTGGCTGATTTGAGTGCGGCCATACTAGACCTCCGCCCGCACCGCCGCTAGGGCATCTTGACACTACTATCCCCGCTCTGTTGCAAGACGCCGAAAAACGCGGCAATACCCGTCACGCTCGGGCTTCAGCGCTGGCATAATCGCTCACTTCCCAGGCCGGAGAGCATTCATGTCGCGCTACCTGTTTATGTCGTTGTTCCTCTTGGTACCCTTTGCTCACGCGACTGATGCTCCGGCGTCCGACAACACTCACGACCTTTCATACAGCCTTGGCGCAAGTCTGGGGGAGCGTCTGCGCCAGGAAGCACCTGACCTGCAGCTGCCCGCACTGCTTGAAGGTCTGCAGTCGGCGTATCAAGGCAAGCCGCTGGCGATCAAACAGGAACGCATGGAGCAGATTCTCAGCGACCACGACGCCGCCCTCGCCCAGGCTGAAAGCTCTGGCCAGACTGAACCGCAAACCGAAGCGGCGCTGAAGGACGAACGCAAATTCATGGACGTCGAAAAGGCCAAACCTGGCGTTCGCCAACTCGCGGATGGCATCCTGATGACCGAACTGACGCCGGGCAACGGCGCCAAACCCGACATCAATGGCCGTGTGCAGGTGAAGTACGTGGGCCGTCTGCCTGATGGCACGATCTTCGATCAGAGCCAGCAGCCACAATGGTTCCGCCTGGACAGCGTCATTGCCGGCTGGACCACCGCCCTCGCCGACATGCCGGTGGGTGCCAAATGGCGGTTGGTCATCCCTTCGGCTCAAGCGTATGGCGCAGAGGGCGCGGGTGATCTGATCGATCCGTACACCCCGCTGGTGTTCGAAATCGAGTTGCTCGGGGTGTCGCAGTAACGCCAACGATGACCGAGACTCCACCGGGCAGACCAAAAACAGATCATAAAAAAGGGTGCCCAAGGCACCCTTTCTTATATCAATGGTCTTCTCAGACCTCTTCCCCGACCTGTTCCTTGTGCGCGTTGTGCAGCACTTCGATCAGGCAGTCTTCCAGTTCAAAGCGCTCGTGCAGCAAGCCGCCCAATTCCTTGAACTTCTCGACGACGCACTTGCCTTCATCACAGAGATCGTTGAATGCCAGCAGCTTTTCGGTGATGACGTCGATCCGAGGATAGATCGTGTCAGCCAGCTCAAGGCCGCGCTGATTCTTGAACGCCTTGGCCTCGTTGGTGAGCTGCTCGTAAATTTCGAAATGACCCGCCGACACGTAATCGACCAACGAGCCGCAGAATTCCTGCAAGGGCGTGCTTTTTCGGCAAACGCTTCCGGATCTGCACTCAAGGCGTAATAAGCCGTGATCAACTCGTTGCGCTCCAGCAACCAGCGGTCAATCAGCTTGTGAACCCCACCCCAGCGTTCCTGAGCGTTCTGACAACTTTCCAGCATGATGTTCTCTCTTCCCTTCAGGGGCATGCTGCTCCAAGCGCTTTGCGGTTCGGTCCGAGACGTGTCGGGGCCGGCCGGGAAATGCGCAAACAGCAGCATTGATCCGATGATGCGTGCGGCCCAGATTATGCCCGCATGACTAGCCCATCAAGGTACGCAGGACATAAAGTTCATACAAGTGTTTAATCGGCCGTCCCCACATCCATTGATCTGAAGCGGCGAAACTCGATAAAAAGGTAGTACAGCGCGAACAGGCTTAAACCTGAAAACGCCAACAGGCTCCACTCCGGCAAGCTGATGCCAAACAGCGACCAGTTGATCTCGGAGCACCCTGCGTTTCCCGCCAGCACCATCGCCATGACCTTCACGTAGCTTTGCGTTTCCATGAGGTAGTGCAGGTTTTCAATACATGCTGCCATGTTCTCGGGCGGCGAAGCCTGCAACCAGACCTGACGTGCCGCGACGCTCGCTCCCAAAGCGGAAAACAGTAAAAGAAAGCCCGCGTAGATACGCCAGCCAGATTTGCCCGGCGCGTGCAGCGCGGCGAGCAAACACACACCCGCAGATACCGCCATGAGCACACGCTGAAGCAGGCACATCGGACATGGCGCTGCATCAACTACAGGGCCGAGATAAACCGTCGCTCCCACAATCGATGCGCAGGCCAGAAACGCCAGAGAGAACAAGGAGCGCGTACGAGCCAGCTGCATGGAAAATCCGTAACAAAAGACGAAGGCGGCTACGGTAGAGGAAAGCGCGAGTCGCTTTCAAGGCGCTCAACGGAGGATATTTCTTTGTTGATGTAGGTAAATCCCGACGCCGTGTTTAAGACGTTATACCGGTAGCCCAAAGATCCTCTCAACAAGCCACACGAAGCACGGAAATGCCCTACACAAATAAAAGACTCAGACACTGAAGAGGCCCGCAAGCGGGCCTCTTAGAGTTGACGTCTTACCCCAGTCTAAGCGCGCGTCAGTGCTGGCAACGGACGGGCGAGCAAACGCTCATCCAGCAAACCCAGACCTTCCTGAAACAGCTGATTGCTGCGATCAGTCTCGCCCAGCTGCGCAAGCAGACGAGCCAGTTCGGCACACGCTTCCGGGTTGCGCTGCAACCTCAAGCTCGACTCGAGGTAATCACGCGCTTTACCCCAAAAGCTGCTTTGCAGGCATAGACGACCCAAGGTCAACAGCAAGCCTGGGTCATCGGTATGACTTTTCAGCCAGCCTTCGGCAGTCTGCAGTTGTTTGGCAGGATCGGCGCCGCGCACCAGTCCGTACAACCGCGCAAGGTGGGTGTTGTAGTCGCGCTTCATGGCCGTGCGCAGGACTTCCTCGGCCTGCACATCGGCGCCCAGCCGACGCAGTTGTTCGGCGTACGCCAATACCAGCGCGGGCTCCTGGCGCTGAGCCGAAGTCAGTTGTTGCCAAGCGCTTTCCAGCGACGGCAGGCCCGTGGCTACGGTATCGCTGCCGGATTCACGATGGGCCGCCAGTGAGAGATTTTCGCCCCAGGCACGTCTCTCCAGTTCAGCCAGCTCTTGCGCCGGAAGCACCTTGTCTTTTCGCAACTCCGGCATCAGACGAACCAACTCCGCCCACTCACCACGTTCGCGATACAGGCGTTGCAATTGACGCAAGACCTGCGGGTTATGCGGATGGCGTTCTTGCATGGCCTGCAGGGTAACCAGTGCTCCATCGAGGTCGCCACGGTCCACCTGCAGCTGCGCGTGACTCAGCGCGATGGCCAGTTCGGCCTGTGGCTGACGCTCAAGCGCGCGCTCGAGCAGGTTATCGCTTTCTTCATAACGGCCCTGCTCGTTCGCTGCCCGGGCAGCACCGAGGTAGTACAGCAGCGGCTGACGCTCCGCTTCAGCGGCGCGATGCAAGTTGCGTTGCGCACTGGCCCAACGTCCTTCTGCGAGATCCATCTGCCCTTGTTCGATCGCGTTCTGCACACGACGGCTTCGATTGCGCCGTGACCAAGGATTGACCACTCCGCCAGAGGTCGTCAGCAACGCGATCAGCACGCGCACCAGCCACAGCATAAAGAGGACGGCGACCAGCAGCGCAAGCGCTGCCCAGATGCTCGATTCGTAGCGGAAGGTGTCGTAGGAAATCAGCACGTAGCCCGCATGACGGGAGATCGCGACGCCTATCAGCGCCGCAGCAACGACCAGCACGAAGAGGATGACGTAAGCGCGCTTCATGGCTGTTTCCCAGGCTGCGCCTCGTCAGTGCGTTTCTCCAGCGCACCGCCAACAGGCGTGTGACGCTGTTCGAGGTAGGCCTGAACCGCCGCCAGACTTTGTGTCAGGTCAGGGGTCGCGACGGAGACCGGCTGTTTGCTGAGCTCGTCCAGACGCTGGCCAAGCGCTTTGCTTTGCTGGTTGTCGCGATTGAAATTGTCGTCCAGGACGCTGCGCGCTTCAGCCATGGCCTTCTCGTAGACCGGGGCCTGGCCGTTGAGCGCAGCCCATTGCGCCTGCTCGATTGCCAGGCTCAACGCTAGACGAACCTGGGTCAGGCTCTGGCCTGCCAGCAACGGACGAATATTCTTGTCTGCGTTAAAGTCGATGCGCACGAACTGGGAAATCTTGTCCCACCACTTGGCCCAATAGCTGTCCTCACTGCCATCGGTCAAACCGAACAGCGAATCGCCCTTGTCCTTGTATTCCGGCGCCAGCTCATTCAACTGCGCGACTTGATCCCGCACGGCCGCCAATTGCAGAAACAGTCCGGTGCGATCCGGTTGGTCGACGCTGCGCAGCGCGGTCAGGCTTTTGGCCAATTGCTCGCGAGCCGCGAACGCACCCGGATCGTCCTGCTCGCGCAGAATCTCGTCGGCGCCCTGAACCAGCGCTGCAGCGCTGTTGATGTCTTGCAGTGCAGACAGTCTCAGGCTCGCCAGCCGTAGCAGATGCTCCGCCTCGGCCAGACGCCAATCCTTGCGGCTGGCGCCGAGGACAGTCTCCACACGCTGGCTCAGTCGCTGCTGATCACCCTGCAACTGCGTAACGAGGCGACGGCGATCCTCCAGCTCCTGGGCCGGTGGCAATTGCGCCAGACGTGCGGCGATTTGCTGCTCGCTCTGCTTGAGCGCCTGGGTCTGCGAACCGATGTCCTGCAGTTGACCTGACTGCTCCTGGTGACCGGCCTGCATGGCGCGCAGTTGCCAAACACTCCAGCCGCCAACGGCAACGCCCGCAGCGCCCAGCAACAGCGCCAGTATGGCGAGCCCGTTGCTGCTACGGCGACTCGACGGTTCTTTGTACGCTGGATCCGGCAGCGGCTCAGGTTTGGCCAGTACCGGTTCAACGTCATCTTTTGGCAAGACTGTTTCGCTCACGTATCCATCCTTTGCATTTTGGGCGTCGCGTAATCCGACTGATCGACCCTTACGCCTGTAAGGCAGGCGCGGGGTGTTCACGCAATGCTGCCAACAAGGCCGGGGCGCTGGCGCCACGGCAATCCACTACGGTAAGGACCCCGGCAGCACGCGCCATTTCGGCGACCCGGGGGCTTGGTACAAACAAAGGCATCTGCGCAAGCGTAGGCCAGGCGTCGCCCGCCAACTCACGCAGATGCTCGAAACCCTGTCCACTGCTGACCACCAGCCCATTCAAGCGTTCCGCCTTTACGGTATGAGGCAGTGTGAAAGCCGGGTATTGCGGCAGGTTGCGACGATACAGCGGCAGGTAATCGACCACCACACCACGATCACGCAACCGTTCGGCCAGCAGCTCGCGACCGTCTTCGCCACGCATGATCAGCACTTTGGGGTCGTAACCCGAGACGGCCTGTTGAAACTGCGGCAGGTCGAGAAGCGCTTCGCTGTCGTCGCCATGCTCGGGGAAGAACACATGCAATCCGTAATCATCAAGAATTTGCGCGGTAGCGGCGCCCACGGTGAACCACTTCTGCATTGGCGGCTGTGGCCAGACTTCATCGAGCATCGCCAGCCCCAGGCGCGCGGCCGGCTTGCTGACGACGATAACCGCGCAGTACGCGGCGAGGTCGTAGATGATCGAGCGATTGGCTTCTGACACCGGCAAAGGCTCGATCTGCAGCAGCGGCAGGCTGGCGCTGTGCACGCCAACCTCAGCCAAGATCTGCGCAAGCGCCTGCGATTCTTCAGTCGGACGCGTGAGCAGCAGGCGCCAGGCTTTCACTCGCCGTCAGCCTCGCCGTATACCGCTTTGAGAATCTTCGCTGCACCTTGAGCCAGCAGCGCTTCGGCCACCTGCACGCCCAGCGCCTGGGCGTCCACTTGTGGCGCGCGCGCTTCTGCGTGCAGCAGCACGGTGCCGGAGGGATCTCCCACCAGACCGCGCAGCCACAGTTGCTCGCCTTCCAGCACGGCGTAGCAGGCGATCGGCACCTGGCAACCACCGTTGAGGTGCTTGTTCAGCGCGCGCTCGGCGGTGACCCGCACGGCAGTGTCGTCATGGTGCAGCGGGGCCAGCAAGGCATGAAGTTCGATGTCGACGCTGCGGCATTCAATGCCCACTGCGCCCTGCCCGCCAGCCGGCAGGCTGTGGTCGATGCTGATGGGGGCGGTGATGCGGTCTTCGAAACCCAGACGGATCAGGCCGGCCGCGGCAAGGATGATCGCGTCGTACTCACCCGCGTCCAGTTTGGCGAGTCGCGTGTTGACGTTGCCACGCAGAAACCGGATTTGCAGGTCAGGCCGACGCGCCAGCAACTGAGCCTGTCGACGCAGGCTCGACGTTCCGACCACGGCTCCGGCGGGCAGCTCATCGAGACTGGTGTAAGTGTTGGAGACGAAGGCGTCGCGCGGGTCTTCGCGTTCGCAGATACAGAAGAGGCCGAGCCCCTGAGGGAAGTCCATCGGGACGTCTTTCATCGAGTGGACGGCGATGTCGGCTGTGTGCTCCATCAGTGCTGTTTCCAGCTCCTTGACGAACAGACCCTTGCCACCGATTTTCGAGAGCGGCGAGTCCAGCAGCTTGTCGCCGCGACTGACCATCGGCACCAGCGTCACGACCAGGCCGGGATGCGCCTGCTCCAGACGCGCCTTGACGTACTCGGCTTGCCAGAGGGCCAGGGCGCTTTTGCGGGTGGCGATGCGGATTTCGCGAGAAGACATGAACCGGTCCGTACTGAGTGAATGCGGCGAATAATAACAGCTCGGCCGGATCGGACCGAATGACTGTATTCAATCGTTGCGCATCATGATCTCAATCAACCTGCCCACGCCATGCGACGGCATGTCGCCCGCATCGCACGGCATCGCCTTCGCGGCACTTGCTTACAACTGCTGCATCATCTTGCGCACACCGGCAACGTGCCGGCGGCTGACGATCAACGCATCACCGTTGAGCCCCTTGAGGAACAACTGGAAATGGCCCAGCGGCGTGCGCTGCAGGCGTTCGATGCGCTCACGGGCAACCAGCGCGTTGCGGTGAATACGCACGAAGCGATCGCCGAACTCATCTTCCAAGGCTTTAAGCGGCTCATCCAGCAGCACTTCGCCGCCTTCGTGGCGCAGGGTCACGTATTTATGATCAGCGATGAAATAGATCACCTCAGCGAGCGGGATCAGCTCAA
Organism: Pseudomonas sp. 15A4; assembly: GCF_016925575.1. NCBI lineage: Bacteria > Pseudomonadati > Pseudomonadota > Gammaproteobacteria > Pseudomonadales > Pseudomonadaceae > Pseudomonas > Pseudomonas sp. 15A4. The sequence continues at coordinate 778,503 of NZ_CP068986.1, forward strand.
TGCCCTTTCGGGTACGCGCGCTGATGTGACTGCGCGGGCCGGCGCCGCTTTCCGCAGCAGGCCGGGTCATCGCTGCCAGCTGCACGCGATTTGGCCGCTCGGCCTTGCGCAACGCATCGATCAAGTGCTCTGGACGAACCGGCTTGACCAGGAAACCCACGGCGCTGACCCGGAAGGCTTCTAGCGCAAATTCATCGTGGGCCGTGCAAAACACGACGGCGGGAGGGGCGTCGCGCTCGCACAATTTTGCCGCGACCTGAAGTCCATCCAGGCCAGGCATGCGGATATCCAGCAACACCACGTCGGGTTTCAAATTTTCAATCAGCTGCAATGCTTCTTCGCCATTTGTGGCGCTGGGTTCCAGAACCTTGTAACCCTCGAGCTCGCTTACCATACGGCTCAGGCGCTCTCGGGCTAGGGGTTCGTCATCAACGATCAGGACATTCATATTGCTCTGGCTTCCTGCGTGAGTCTCGCACAAGGATAGCGTAGACAGGTGAAGTGACGACCGTCTCGGCGCTCCACGCTCAGACTGGCGAGAGGGCCGAAAAGTGCCGTGAGTCGAGCGCCGATGTTTGCCAAGGCCTGCTGAGTGCCGCTCGGGTTTTGCCCCAGGGCGGCCTCATCGTAAGGATTACTGACGCGCAATATGAATACTCCCCGTTCGTAGTCCGCCTCAACTCTGACCACGCCGCCTTCAATGCGGGGCGCGATGCCGTAAATCAGCGCGTTTTCCAATAATGGCTGCAAGGTTAGCTGGGGAATTGGCAAGTCGTCGGGAATTGCACTTATGGCCCAGTCCAACTGTAGACGCTCGCCAAGTCGATATTGCTCAATCGATAAATAGCGTTTCGCCAAATCAAGCTCTTCACGCCATGTCGTCAGGCTGCCGGGCTTGCCCAGACTGGCCCGAAACAGGTCAGACAGATCAAGCACCGCCTGCTCCGCCTTGACCGGATCACTGGTGACCAGGCTGGCGATGCTATTGAGTGTATTGAACAGAAAATGCGGGCGAATACGCGCCTGCAGGGACTCGATCCTGGCCTGAAGTTCGGCCTGCTGCTGTTTTCGCCACTGACTCTGCAGGTAAAAGTACCGCAGCATCAGTGCGGACATGATCAAGGCGATCAAGGCGTAACGCAGGTACCGCTCGACGACCCCATTGAACGAGGTCGGGGGACTCACTGGGTAATAGTCAGTCACGGCGGTGCACATCAGCGTCACCGCGACCACCAGCAGACAACCGATGCAGCCGGCCACGCCAGCACGCATCCGCGCCAGCCAGGGACGCAAGCCACACAGCAGCGCGGCGGACAGCAGCACGATCCACTGCACGAAGAGAGAAATCAGCGCCAGACGCACCCAGTCGAACTCCGGCCGCATGGGCTCGATGAGCACGAGCACGAAGACCAGCAACTCCGCCAGCACCACCAGCATCAGCAACGCCTGTGGCAGGCACAGTTCCGGGAGGAAGAACTCTTTGCCGGGCGCACTGCTCTGCCCCGGTTGTTTGCGCTCGTTTTGCATGGCCGCCAGTCTCTTCGCTCATACCGTCGCAGGCAAGCCGCCGGGGATAAATAAGCGGCAATGCTGTTATCATCGCCCGCGTCTTTAGAATCGGCCGGCGCCGGTTTTTCATCAGTTTCAGCCACCAGCAAAGCAGCGAGCGAATCATGAGCACCGACAAGACCAACCAGTCCTGGGGCGGCCGCTTCAGTGAACCCGTCGACGCCTTCGTCGCACGCTTCACCGCCTCCGTCACCTTCGATCAGCGCCTTTATCGCCACGACATCATGGGCTCCGTCGCCCACGCCACGATGCTGGCCAAAGTCGGCGTGCTGACCGACGCCGAGCGCGACACGATCATCGACGGGCTGAAGAGCATTCAGGGCGAGATCGAAGCCGGCACGTTTGACTGGCGCGTGGACCTCGAAGACGTGCACATGAACATCGAAGCGCGCCTGACTGATCGAATCGGCGTCACCGGTAAAAAGCTGCACACCGGGCGCAGCCGCAACGACCAGGTCGCCACCGACATCCGCCTGTGGCTGCGTGACGAAATCGACCTGATTCTGGCTGAAATCACTCGCCTGCAAGAAGGCCTGCTGGGGCTCGCCGAACGCGAAGCCCGCACCATCATGCCGGGCTTCACTCACCTGCAGACCGCGCAACCCGTGACCTTCGGCCACCACATGCTCGCGTGGTTCGAAATGCTCAGCCGTGATTACGAGCGTCTGGTCGATTGCCGCAAGCGCACCAATCGCATGCCCTTGGGCAGCGCCGCGCTGGCCGGCACCACGTACCCGATTGACCGCGAACTGACCTGCCAACTCCTGGGCTTCGAGGCCATCGGCGGCAACTCGCTGGACAGCGTCTCCGATCGCGACTTCGCCATCGAGTTCTGCTCTGCCGCGAGCATCGCGATGATGCACCTGTCGCGTTTCTCCGAAGAGCTGGTGCTGTGGACCAGCGCGCAATTTCAGTTCATCGACCTGCCTGATCGCTTCTGCACCGGCAGCTCGATCATGCCGCAAAAGAAAAACCCTGATGTTCCTGAACTGGTCCGTGGCAAAAGCGGCCGCGTATTCGGCGCTCTGATGGGCCTGCTGACCTTGATGAAGGGCCAACCGCTGGCCTACAACAAGGACAATCAGGAAGACAAGGAGCCGCTGTTTGACGCTGCCGACACCCTTCGCGACTCGCTGCGTGCCTTCGCCGACATGATCCCGGCGATCAAACCCAAGCACGCCATGATGCGCGAGGCCGCGCTGCGTGGCTTCTCCACGGCAACCGACCTGGCCGACTATCTGGTTCGCCGTGGCTTACCATTCCGTGATTGCCACGAGATCGTGGGTCACGCGGTGAAGCATGGCGTGGAGACCGGCAAGGATCTGGCCGAGATGACGCTGGACGAGCTCCGTCAGTTCAGCGACCAGATCGACCAGGACGTCTTTGCGGTGCTGACGCTCGAGGGCTCGGTCAACGCTCGTAACCACATCGGCGGCACGGCGCCGGAGCAGGTCAAGGCCGCGGTTGTGCGTGGCCAGCATTTGCTCGCCACCCGCTAAGCGCATAAACGGCGTCGCCCGATGCGGGCGATGCCATTCAATTGGCAGGACATCGAGAACGACATGAGCGACAACATCGAAAACGACGAAGAAGAGTTTGCGGAAGCGACGCTGATTGAAGCCATCGAAAATCAGATCGAGAGCGACAACCCGCCAGCGGCCAAAGCCACCTACAACAAGCTGACCCTTGTGGGCATCGAGCGCGAAGAGATTCTGCAGATGATGGCCCACATTCTGGCATTGGAGATCGACGGGATCCTGGCTGAAGATCGCCCGTTCAATACTGCCTGGTACGAAGCCGCCCTGCGTGCACTGCCTGACATGCCGCCGGGCGTGCGACTGGCGGAAAACGAGTAACACCTGCCAGATATGCCGGTCGCTCACCCGACCTGACGACCGGCCAGATACTTCCTGCAAAATCCCCAGACCTGACTACACTCCAACAGCCTCGCTGCCGCATGGCGACGGGGCCGTCACGCCTGCGATTCTGATCGCGGTGTATCCACTGGAAAAAGTCTGGAGCACCTATGTCGTTTACCCCTGAATTGGTTGCCGAGCTGGAAATCCTGTCGCTGTTCAATCTGAGCAACACCAAAGAGGGACTGAAGGTCCACCACCATTCCGCAGCTCCCGCAGCCATCGCTGCCGCCCAACGACTCTTCGACAAAGGCCTCACCACACAACACGACGGAGGCTATTTGACCAGCCTGGGGCTGGATGCCGCCGACCACGCTCAATCGCTGCTGATCATTCTTGCCACCAGCCAGGAAGCTGCCTGACTCGACCCTCGCGAAACCTTTGCCTGTACGCATCAAATAAAGGTTTCGCGAATCCTCCATTTCGACGATGCTGCGCCGATAAAATAATGGCGCCATAAATAAGACCCGCGATTGTGCCGTATCGGCCTGACGCCACGCTGTCTTGATTATCGCTACACCTTTACTTCATGCAGTGCCGCCCGCCGGCTTCGAGTCGCGATGACGCGTAGTTCCGAAATTCGCCCGGATCTGGATGAGGGCATTGATCGCAAGGTCCTCGCTCAGTTACGCAGCCGCTTCCTGGCCCTGAGTGAGAGTCGACTGGCGCGCGCATACGAAGGCTTATCGCCTCGCCAGCAAAGCGTGCTATCGCTGCTGCCGTTGTTTTTCCACGTTAATCATCCTCTGTTGCCAGGCTATGTGTCGGGCTCCACCCCCGCTGGCGTTTCCCATTACGAGCCTGACGCCCAGGCCCTTGCCGAAGCGCAGCGCCTGACGCGGTCGTTCTCCTACAAACCACGCCGGGTGAATCCCCCCAGCCGATTCACGGCATCTTTCTGATGGGCAGCCTTGGGACCCTTGCCCAGGCTGACCAGAGCGACATGGACGTGTGGATCTGCCACGACCCGCTGCTGTCGGCCGACGAAATCCAGGAGTTGCGCAGGAAGTGCCAGTCCCTGGAAAGCTGGGCGGCGAGCATGGGAGCCGAGGCGCATTTCTTTCTCGTCGATCCGGAGCGTTTTGTCGTCGGCGAGCGCGACGCGCAGCTGAGTGGGGAGGACTGCGGGACGACGCAGCACTATCTGTTACTCGACGAGTTTTATCGCACTGCTATCTGGCTCGCCGGGCGCACCCCGATGTGGTGGCTGGTGCCGGTCTATGAGGAAACGCGCTACGCCGAATACACGCACACCCTGCTGTCGAAGCGCTTTATTCGTGCCGATGAGGTGCTGGACCTCGGCAACATGTCGCACATCCCACCGGGCGAATTTATCGGCGCCGGGCTCTGGCAGTTGTTCAAAGGCATCGAATCGCCCTACAAGTCGGTGCTCAAACTGCTGCTCACCGAGGCCTACGCCAGCGAACACCCGCAGGTGCAGTGCCTGAGCATGCGCTTTAAGAACGCCGTGTTCGCCAAGCGAGTAGACCTCGACGAACTGGACCCGTACGTGATGGTGTACCGGCGCATTGAGGAGTACCTGCTGGCACGGGGCGAGCCCGAGCGGCTGGAGCTGGCACGTCGCAGTTTGTACCTGAAAGTGAACAAGAAACTCACGGGTGCCACTCGCCATCGCAGCAACGGTTGGCAGCGTCTTCTGCTGGAACGGCTGGTCAATGAGTGGAACTGGGACGATCGTCAGCTGGCGCTGCTCGACAGCCGCAGCCAATGGAAAGTGCGCCAGGTCGCCAGCGAGCGTCGCGCACTGGTCGGCGAGCTCAACCTCAGTTACCGCTTCCTGACCCAGTTCGCGCGGGCGCAAAAGGCAGTCAATTCGATCAGCAAGCGCGACCTCAATGTGCTCGGGCGCCGGCTGTATGCGGCCTTCGAACGCAAAGCCGGCAAAGTGGAATTTCTCAATCCGGGCATCGCGCCGGATCTGGCAGAAGATACGCTGACGCTGGCGCAACTGCCGAACAAGCGCGAGCCCGGCAGGTATCAATGGTGTCTCTATAACGGCAACCTGAGTGCCCACGAGCTGGAGACGTTTGCGCCGATCAAGCGCAGCCGCGAGTTGCTGGAGCTGCTTACGTGGTGCCATCGCAACAACGTCATCGACAGCAGCACGCGCCTGGCGCTGCACCCTGGCATCAGCGATCTCACAGAATTCGAGCTTTTTAATCTGCAAAGCGCGTTGCAGCAGAGCATTGCCCTGCCGCTGGGCATGATCGATGAAGACGTACTGCTGAGCCCGAGCGTGCCCCGCGAGATCCTGCTGTTGGTCAACGTCGGCATCGACCCGCTCAGGCACCACAAAGACCTGAACATCCTGATGACCACCGAGCGAACAGACTCGCTGAGCTACGCTGGCGTCCGCGAAAATCTGGTGCTGACCTTCGACCAGATCACCCTCAACAGCTGGAACGAGGTGCTGGTCAATCGCTTCGACGGCCCCCATGCACTGCTGGACTGCCTGACAGAATTGCTCAACAGCCTGCCGGAAAAGTCCGCAAGGCCTGTCATCCGCGTGCGCTGTTTTTGCCACAACCGTGCGCAGGCTATCGCCCAGCGCGTGGAAGAGCTCATCGGCACCGCGCAACTGCTGCTGGACCGGCGCCTGAATCATCGCTATCTCATTCAGGTCGAGCAGCGTTACCACGTTCTGGAAATGATCCCCGGCCAGGTCAGCCACGTCACGCTCGAACATATGCCGGCACTGTTTGATTATCTGGGTGAAGAGCTTTCTGCCTACAGCCCGCTTCATCTGGACCCGCAAGCACTGGACGACTCGGACTTGTCGCTGTTCATCCCGTACGGGCAGCCCGAGTGCATTCAGGTTTTTTACCGGATCAACGAACCCAATGCCGACCTGTACGTGCTCGATGAGCGCAATGCGTTATGGCATCAGCAGGTGCCGTATCACACTGAATCCAGCCTGCTGGTGCCGCTGCAGCGCTTCTTTGAGTCGCTGATGTACCGACGCGTAGCGTTGTTGCCGATGGATAACCCGCTGGAATCAACCTCGCTGGAGGCTTTGTATTACCGCATAACCCCCGATGGATCAGGGCGAGCCCGCCGCGTCGAGCAGCGCTCGCCCCCGGCAATGCTCATCGAAAAACCATTCTTCGATGTGCAGGCGATTATCGAGGAGGCGAGTCCAGGCCAGGTCAGCGTGACGCTGTATTGCGACGGGATGGAGTTCTCCGACCTCGAATTCGGCGATCAGCTGTTCAACGTCGTGGCGCGGAGAATTCTCGACCAGCGCCGTGAGCCGCAACGTTACCGCTGTTACATCACCGACCTGGACCTGTCCGGGATTCTCGGGGATGCGCGCGGTCAGACCATCCTGTTCCTGCGCTACAAGGCCGAGCTGGAACAGTCACTGAATGCCGCGATGGATGAGGTTTGATGACGACCGGCTCGCTACAGACGATTCAGCGTGCGACGGAATTTACACTGCGACGCTGATCCGCCTGCCGCACGATCTCACGCCGACGCTCATCGGTCGCCGCCCGCCACTCGCGGATGTCTTCGACGTGGCGCTGGCACCCCGTGCAGACTTTGTCCTCATCGAGCCGGCAGATGCTGATGCAGGGCGACGGAACAGCCGGGCTGACGTTGCTGAACAGCGGCTTTGGCGGTTTGGCCGGCGTTGCGTTAACGGTCACTGGCGGTTGCCATCGCTGCCGTCGAGGGCATCGAAGTCGATCTCTTCGCCGGCCTGCTGCTTCGCCAGACGATAGAGCATCTCGCTCAACAGCTCTTCGCTCTTGTCGCAGATCCAATGCTTCGCTTCTTCGTCGTAGTCAAAGTGAAAACCACCCGACGCAGCCGCCAGCCACAGCTGACGCAACGGCTCCTGACGGCTGAAAATGAACTGCGAGCCGTTTTCGAATTTCACGGTCAGCACACCGGCCGAACTCTCAAGGTCCAGATCCAGACCGCTCTCGTCGAAGATGTCCTGGAGCTTTTCCTGGGTGGCATCGACCAGATCGTGAAAACGGGCTTCAGTCAAACTCATTGCATGAACCTCAAAAGTGTCGGCGGATGGCGCAGCGACGCACGATACGGTCGCTCCCCGGCAAATGCAAAGCCTACCCGCCCAACTGCAATGGCGGGACCGGCTTTTGTCGGGAAGGTACCGAACGTCAATGCATCACAGACTGCGTCAGAAATCCGCGCGTGCTGCTCAGTCTAATTGCGTGACGGCGTCAAACCCCCGCCGGACGGGAACTCCAGCGCATAGGCAATCTGTCGGGTGGCCGGTATACTCGGGCGCAATTAATGCTTATACAAAGGATTTCGCCATGAAGCGCCTGATTTCCTCCCTGGCCGCGCTGCTTGCAGTTGCGTGTCTGGTCTCTGCCTGCGGTCAGAAAGGTCCACTGTATCTGCCCGACGACGACTCGTCCGACGGCTCCAGCCAGACCAAGTCGCACTCGCACAAGCATCAGACTTCGACCTACTAGGAATCAGTCATGGACGCCTTCAACTACCGCGACGGTGAGCTGTTCGCGGAAGGAGTGGCGTTGTCTGCCATCGCCGAACGCTTCGGCACGCCGACATACGTCTATTCCCGCGCGCACATCGAGGCGCAGTATCGCGCCTACGCCGACGCCCTGAGCGGCATGCCGCACTTGGTCTGTTATGCGGTCAAAGCCAACTCCAACCTGGGCGTTCTCAATGTCCTGGCGCGCCTGGGCGCCGGTTTCGACATCGTTTCCCGTGGCGAACTGGAGCGCGTACTGGCGGCAGGCGGTCAGGCTGACAAGATTGTCTTTTCCGGCGTCGGCAAGACCCGTGATGACATGCGCCGAGCCCTCGAAGTCGGCGTGCATTGCTTTAATGTCGAGTCCACCGACGAACTCGAACGCCTGCAAGTCGTCGCCGCCGAAATGGGCGTGCGCGCCCCGGTTTCGTTGCGCGTCAACCCGGACGTCGACGCCGGCACCCACCCCTACATCTCCACCGGCCTCAAGGAAAACAAATTCGGCATCGCCATTGCGGACGCCGAAGACGTTTACATCCGCGCCGCGCAGCTACCGAATCTTGACGTTATTGGCGTCGACTGCCACATCGGCTCCCAACTGACCACGCTCTCGCCTTTCGTGGATGCCCTAGATCGCTTGCTCGATCTGGTCGACCGGCTAGGCGATTGCGGCATTCTGCTGAAGCATATCGATCTGGGCGGCGGTCTGGGCGTGCGTTATCGCGACGAAGAGCCACCACTCGCGGGCGAGTACATTAAAGCCGTCCGTGACCGTCTTGATGGCCGCGATCTGGCGCTGATGTTCGAGCCCGGCCGCTTCATCGTCGCCAATGCCGGCGTGCTGCTGACCCGCGTCGAGTACCTCAAGCACACCGAGCACAAGGACTTCGCTATCGTCGATGCCGCCATGAACGACCTGATTCGTCCGGCGCTGTACCAGGCGTGGATGGACGTAACTGCGGTCAAGCCCCGTGACGGCGCCAAGCGCACCTACGACATCGTCGGCCCGATCTGCGAAACCGGGGATTTCCTGGCCAAAGAGCGCGAACTCGCGCTGGCTGAAGGCGATTTGCTGGCCGTGCATTCCGCCGGCGCCTATGGTTTCGTGATGAGCTCCAACTACAACACCCGCGGACGTACGGCCGAGGTGCTTGTGGATGGCGAGCAAGCCTTCGAAGTGCGTCGCCGTGAAACCGTGACTGAGCTGTTTGCCGGCGAAAGCCTGCTGCCGGAGTAATCCCATGCTGCTGCGTTTTACCAAGATGCATGGCCTGGGCAATGATTTCATGGTGTTGGACCTTGTGAGCCAGCACGCGCACATTACGCCCAAGCATGCCAAGCAATGGGGCGATCGCCACACCGGCATCGGCTTCGATCAGTTGCTGCTGGTCGAAGCGCCGAACAATCCGGACGTGGACTTCCGTTACCGGATTTTCAATTCCGACGGTTCCGAGGTCGAGCAATGCGGCAATGGCGCGCGCTGCTTCGCCCGTTTCGTGCTGGACAAGCGGCTGACGGCCAAGAAGCAGATTCGCGTCGAGACCAAAGGCGGCATCATCGAGCTGGACATCCGCAACGACGGCCAGATCAGCGTGGATATGGGCGCGCCGCGCCTGGTGCCGGCGGACATCCCGTTCGATGCGCCGGAGCAGGCCACCTGCTATTCCCTTGATGTCGATGGCGAAACCGTCGAGCTCGCGGCCGTGTCCATGGGCAACCCCCATGCCGTGCTGCGCGTCTACGACATCAACAACGCACCTGTGCATGTGCTGGGCGCGAAAATCGAACACCATCCGCGCTTTCCGGCTCGGGTGAACGTGGGCTTTCTCCACGTCGTCGACCGTCAGCGCGCGCAATTGCGGGTGTGGGAACGCGGCGCCGGGGAAACTCAGGCCTGCGGCACCGGAGCCTGCGCGGCAGCGGTCGCGGCCATTACCCAAGGCTGGATGGATTCGCCGATGCTGATCGACCTGCCAGGCGGACGCCTGTCCATCGAGTGGGCCGGTCCTGGCCATTCAGTGGTGATGACTGGCCCGGCGGTCCGTGTTTACGAAGGCCAAGTACGTCTATAAGCGAGAGTATCCAATGACCGATCAGCCTCAGACTTCAAACGACACGCCCGGCCAGCCCCCTGCCGAGACCGCAGTGCCTGCCCTTGAAGCCGAGGCAGTCGCGGCCTGGCTGCAACAACACCCTGATTTCTTCGCCGAACACGACGAGCTGTTGGCGATGATGCGCGTCCCGCACCAACGGGGCGACACCGTCTCGCTGGTCGAACGCCAGCTTAAACTGCTGCGCGAGCGCAATATCGAGATGCGTCACCGGCTTTCGCAACTGATGGACGTGGCCCGGGACAACGACCGGCTGTTTGAAAAAACCCGCCGGCTGATTCTCGATCTGATGGACGCAACCAGTCTGGAAGAAATCGTCATCTGCGTGGAAGACAGCCTGCGCCAAGAGTTTCAGGTGCCCTTCGTCAGCCTTATCCTGTTCAGCGACCACCCGATGACCGTTGGCCGCTGGGTCAGCGCCGCCGACGCGCAGAAAGCCATCGGTGGGCTGATGTCGGGCGGCAAGACCCTGTGTGGCGCGCTGCGCGAGCATGAACTCGAGTTCCTGTTCGGCAGCGAGCAAAGCAAGGAAGTGGGCTCAACCGCCCTGGCGTCCCTCACCCATCAAGGGTTGCATGGCGTTCTGGCCATCGGGAGCCGTGATCCGCAGCATTACAAAAGCTCGGTCGGCACGCTGTTTCTCAGTTACATCGCCGACGTGCTCAGCCGCCTGCTGCCCCGCTTCACCAACTCGCTGCGTTCGGTTCGCTAGTCATGAAAGGGCAACTGGACGCTTACTGCACGCACCTGCGCAGTGAGCGCCAAGTGTCGAGCCATACGCTTGAAGCCTATCGCCGCGACCTGAACAAGGTCTTAGCGTTCTGCGAAAAGCAGCACATCGACAGCTGGAAAGCGCTGGATATTCAGGCCATGCGCAGCCTTGTCGCTCGCCTTCACCAGCAGGGTCAATCCTCGCGCAGCCTGGCCCGACTGCTGTCAGCCGTTCGCGGCTTCTATCACTACCTCAACCGCGAAGGCCTCTGCGATCACGATCCGGCCAATGGCCTGTCACCGCCCAAGGGCGAGCGTCGCCTGCCGAAAACGCTTGATGCCGACCGAGCCCTGCAACTGCTTGAAGGCGGCGTCGAAGACGATTTCCTGGCCCGGCGCGATCAGGCCATCCTCGAGCTTTTCTATTCGTCAGGCCTGCGCCTGTCCGAGTTGACCGGACTGAACTGTGCAGACCTGGATCTGGCGGACGGTCTCGTGCAGGTCCTCGGCAAAGGCAGCAAAACTCGCGTTTTACCGGTCGGCAAAAAGGCCCGGGAAGCGCTGGAGGAATGGCTCAAGCAGCGGGCGCTGGCCAATCCACAGGACGATGCTGTGTTCGTCAGCCAGCAGGGCCGGCGCCTCGGGCCGCGATCAATCCAGCTGCGGGTCAAGGCCGCTGGCGAACGCGAGTTGGGCCAGAATCTGCACCCGCATATGCTTCGCCATTCATTCGCCAGTCACTTGCTGGAGTCGTCCCAGGACCTGCGCGCCGTGCAGGAGCTGCTGGGTCACGCCGACATCGCCACCACTCAGATCTACACCCACCTGGATTTCCAGCATCTGGCCACGGTGTACGACAGCGCCCATCCACGGGCCAAGCGCAAAGGTAACGCCGACAATGAGCATTAAGCTGATCACCTTCGATCTGGACGACACGCTGTGGGAAACCGCACCGGCAATTGTCAGTGCCGAAGCCAAGCTACGTGAGTGGCTGGCTGCCAACGCGCCAAAGCTAGGGCCGGTTCCGGTCGAGCATCTGTGGGAAATCCGCTCGCGACTCATCGAAGAGGATCCGACGTTCAAGCACCGGATCAGTGCGTTGCGCCGTACGGTGCTGTTTCACGCCCTGGAGGACGCTGGCTACAGTCAGGCCGAAGCCCACGAGCTGGCGGACCAGAGCTTTGAAGTATTCCTTCAAGGGCGGCACCAATTGGACATCTTCCCGGAAGTGGTGCCGACACTGGAAATCCTGACCAAGTCTTACACGCTGGGTGTCGTGACCAACGGCAATGCGGACGTTCGACGCCTGGGCCTGGCCGATTATTTCGCCTTCGCTCTGTGCGCCGAGGACCTGGGCATCGGCAAACCAGACCCTGCACCTTTCGTTGAAGCGCTGAAACGCGGCAATGCCGATGCCAGTCACGCCGTGCATGTCGGCGATCACCCGGGTGATGACATCGCAGGTGCTCAGCAGGCCGGTATGCGGGCGATCTGGTACAACCCCGCTGGCAAAGTCTGGGAGGCTGAAAGAGCGCCGGATGCCGAGATCAGCAGCCTGACGCAATTGCCCGAGGTGCTGGCGCGCTGGGGTTGATCCGTGTCTCCCCCGGTATGAATGCCGGCTTTTGCGTCGGCAACCCGGATCGCAGGCAATAAAAAACCCGCAGCGACAGCGGGTTTTTCATCAAGCGCACAACCGGCCCTTAGATAGGACGGCTGCCGTACTTGTTATCAGGCTTCTTGGGCGGATCGGCGACCACATTGGCCTCCACTTCCACGACCTTGCCACCGCGAGCGAGGAATTCTTCCATCGCGCGAGCCAGAGCATCACGCTCTTTGTTCTTGGCTTCCACGCTCGGCAATTCGTCTACCGAGACGGCGGCCTTGGCCTTGCCCTTGGCCGGAGTCGCAGAGACTTCAGCGCTGTCGTCGACCTCCACTACATCTTCATCGGAAGCCGCAGCAAGCCCCTCGCCGCCCTCCTCGTCTTCCAGCTCGTCTTCCAGACCTTCTTCGATGTCGTCGTCGCTCATGTTCTACCTCATGACTTGCGCAAGCAGATTAGTTATAGCCCAGCCGGGCTTGATTTCTTGGACAGCCGGAAAAATTCAACTACCGCAGACTCTCAGCGGTCGTGTCCCTCACCTTGAAGCGTGGCGAGGACTCTACGGGCTCCGCCTGCATCGCGGTGCTCGCCCAGATAAATACCTTGCCATGTGCCCAACGCCAGCCGTCCATTTGTAACCGGCAATGTCAGCTGGCAGCCAAGCAGACTGGCTTTGAAGTGCGCAGGCAGATCGTCGGGTCCTTCGTCGTCATGCTCGTAACCGTCGCGCCCCTGAGGCACCAGACGGTTGAAGAACCGCTCGAAATCGCGACGTACCGCCGGGTCGGCGTTCTCGTTGACGGTCAACGAGGCCGAGGTGTGTTGCAGCCAGACATGCAGCAGGCCAATGCGGCATTCGCGTAATTCGCGAAGGCCCGCAACGATCTCGTCAGTCACCAGATGGAAACCACGAGGCCTTGCCCGCAGCGTGATCAAGGTCTGTTGCCACATACCGTTCTCCGCCCTTCGGCGCGCATTCTAACGCGCTGGAAAAAAAACAAAGTGCGTAATGAGCGACGATTTTTATGGGCGCAGAACAAGGGCATTTATGCCCTCTCAAGCGTCCGGAATCGCCAGGTTTGGCCGAACATCGCAGCGGGTGTCCCTGCCTGGAACACCCGCCCCCTGTGCGGACATCCCTATCGACAAACCCCAGACAAAAAAATGCCCGGAGACCCGGGCATTTTTTCATGCGTGGATTACAAGTTGTAGCCACGTTCGTTGTGTTGCGCCAGATCCAGGCCGACCGCTTCTTCTTCTTCGGTGACACGCAGGCCCATGACCATGTCGAGCACCTTGAGAATGATGAAGGTCACGATCGCGGTGTAGATGACCGTGAAGCCGACGCCTTTGCACTGAATCCAGACTTGTGCCGCGATGTCGGTCACAGTGCCGAAGCCGCCCAGCGAAGGGGCTGCAAACACGCCGGTCAGGATCGCGCCAAGGATACCGCCGATACCGTGAACGCCGAAGGCATCCAGGGAGTCGTCGTAGCCCAGTTTGCGTTTCAGGCTGGTGGCGCAGAAGAAGCAGACCACGCCTGCCGCCAGACCGATGATTAGGCCGCCCATTGGACCGACAGTACCGGCAGCCGGAGTCACAGCAACCAGACCGGCAACCACACCCGAGGCAATGCCCAGCGCGCTTGGCTTACCGTGGGTCAGCCATTCGGCGAACATCCAGCCCAGCGCTGCAGCAGCGGTGGCGATCTGGGTGACCAGCATGGCCATACCGGCGGTGCCGTTGGCCGCAGCTGCGGAACCTGCGTTGAAGCCGAACCAGCCCACCCAGAGCATGGCCGCACCTACCAGGGTGTAACCCAGATTGTGCGGGGCCATCGGAGTGGTCGGGAAACCTTTACGCTTGCCGAGTACCAGGCACGCTACCAGGCCAGCCACACCGGCATTGATGTGAACAACGGTGCCGCCCGCGAAGTCGAGAACGCCCCAGTCCCACAACAGACCGCCGACGCCGCTCCAGACCATGTGCGCAATCGGCGCGTAAACCAGAGTGAACCAGATCGCCATGAAGATCAGCATCGCGGAGAACTTCATGCGTTCTGCGAAGGCGCCGACGATCAGGGCCGGGGTGATGATGGCGAAGGTCATCTGGAAGGTCACGAAAACGGCTTCCGGGAACAGTGCCGCAGGGCCAGTGATGCTTGCCGGGGTGATGCCTGCCAGGAACGCCTTCGACAGACCGCCGACGAAGGAGTTGAAGTTGACGACGTTGGCTTCCATCCCGGTGGTGTCGAACGCCATGCTGTAGCCGTAGACGACCCACAGGATGCTGATCAGGCCGGTAATGGCGAAGCACTGCATCATCACGGAAAGAATGTTTTTCGAGCGGACCATGCCGCCGTAGAACAGCGCCAGACCGGGGATGGTCATGAACAGCACCAGCGCGGTGGAGGTCAGCATCCAGGCGGTGTCGCCGGAATTGAGTACGGGGGCTGCCACTTCGTCTGCCGCCATGGCCAAGCCAGGGGTTACGAGGGACAACAGGGCTCCTAGCCCTGCGAATTGACGCAGAGTCATATTGTTTTCTCCTGGGGCGTTGGGGTTTGGCGGCTTAGATTGCGTCGGTATCGGTTTCGCCGGTACGGATGCGGATGGCCTGTTCCAGATTGACCACGAAGATCTTGCCGTCACCGATCTTGCCGGTGTTGGCCGCTTTGGTTATCGCTTCGATAACGCGGTCCAGATCCTTGTCGTCGATCGCAACATCGATCTTCACCTTGGGGAGGAAGTCGACTACATACTCCGCACCGCGATACAGCTCGGTGTGGCCTTTCTGACGTCCGAAGCCTTTGACTTCAGTAACCGTGATGCCCTGCACGCCGATTTCGGACAGCGACTCGCGTACGTCGTCCAGCTTGAACGGCTTGATGATGGCAGTGACTAGCTTCATGAAACTTTCTCCCGAATTGGTGGACTTGCCCCAGGAAAACAAACCCGACTCAAGTCTAAGCGCAGTGTCTGGCTTTGTAACGCGTCGTGTCCGCAAGAGACCTGACCAACTCCAGAAAACCGCTTCTGACGAAACATTCCCCGCTCCGCCTGCCGCACTGCATTCGTCACAGCGACTGCATCAGTGCATGGGTTACAAGCCACTAAGCAGAAAGCTTGCCATCTCATCGATCGGCGTGAATTTCGGCACTTGTATCGTTAATTCACGCTTCAGCGTAGTCGTCGACTGCCATCGCCGCACAATAACGGTGCGCGCGTGCCCGAGGCGATGCGCGAAAAGCGTGCAGAGCGTTGCGCGTGGCGGGCGGTCGAAAGCTGCGTGCTACACTCGCGCCCTCTGATTCTGGAGTTTCATCATGCTCGCCCCTAAAGCCTTTCTCGACGCCCTGAGCGGCCACGCGTCCCGCCTGTTCAACGGCGAAACCCCGGTTCCCCGCAGCGAATTCGAAACCCAGTTCAAGGCGCTGCTGCAGAGCGGTTTTAGCAAGCTGGATCTGGTCAGCCGGGAAGAATTCGACAGCCAGATGATCGTCCTCGCCCGCACCCGCGCCCGACTTGAGGCACTGGAAGCGAAGATGGCGGAGATGGAAGCGCAGTTGGCGACGCAGCCGAAAGCGCCGGGGGCTGAGCCACAGGGTTGAGCGTTTAACCCTGCGGGTGCTCAGGCGCAGTGCGCAATGCGCTGAACCTGGGCTTTGATGGCCTCCAACGTGGTCATCGACCTATCCTCCTGTGCCCCTGCCCTTCAATACATACCCCGTAAAACATGCCCCCGCCCACGCGCCGGGCCAATGACTATCCTTCAGCTCGCCGCAGGAAGCGGTGCTGCCTTCAAGGAAAGCCATGTCCCTCGCGATCGTTCTGAGCCGTGCCCAAGTTGGCGTTGAAGCCCCTGCCGTGACCGTTGAAACCCATCTCGCCAACGGGCTGCCCAGTCTGACGCTGGTGGGTCTGCCGGAGGGCGCGGTGAAGGAGAGCAAGGATCGGGTGCGCAGTGCGATCCTTAACTGTCGGCTGGAATTTCCGGCGCGGCGCATCACCTTGAATCTAGCCCCTGCCGATCTGCCCAAGGACGGCGGACGATTCGATCTTGCCATCGCGCTTGGCTTGCTCGCCGCCAGCGCGCAGGTGCCGACGCTTGCGCTGGAGGGCATTGAGTGTCTGGGGGAGCTGGCGTTGTCGGGTGCGATTCGGCCCGTGCAAGGCTTAGGAGGACTTGCAACACCCGATCTAAACAAATCTTGCAGAAAAGCGGCGCATTTAGCAGATATACGGTTTGGGCCGCGCATGTAAGTAAACGCCATCTATAGAATGCCGCTGGATGAGGTGACCGACAATACCGGTAGGGGGCTGCCTCGGCAATCTGAACGACGCAATGGCCTGCGTTTCAACGGCAAACACATGGACTGCCCCTCAGAACCACGCGAGCGGCTTTGAGCCATCCTGGCGCGGGATCAGATTTTCTGTGGCCTACTCCCCGCCGAAATCCTGCCTCAGGCAAGAACCAGCGATTAGTGAAAAGGCAATCAGGGTTCACGAGGCATAGATCCAAAGTACAGCTGAGACTCAGGAAATCAACGAAACGCTAGGATAGCGACTCACTTTCCCAGCGCTCGCAGCTCCATTTTGATGACGGCAAGCAATTCATCAGCTGTCTGGTCCTGATCGAGATATGCATACGCCAGAAGCGTTATTGGACTGATTTCCAATAGCGCAGCGAGTTGCTCCAATTTCTGGAGAGTGGGGCTACGAATACCTCGTTCGACTGAGCTTATGAATGATTGACTAGGGCCTAGAGATTCTTGGGAGAGCTGTTTGTGAACCCTAATGTCTCTCAGTGCCGCTCCGAAGTCCTTTTTCCTAGACATGCACAGAACTCGCAAAAGGTACGATAAAGCCCTTTCGCTTATAAAAGTGCTATGCTGCATGCAGTATAGAGCCTTCCTTTTTCATGGCTCGGAGGAAATTAGCTCAAATTAGTTGCTCATCTACGCGAAAACGGCAGTGAGCATATCGCTAGGTCTCGGAGGAATAAATGTTCACTACCGATGCATTCGACGAGGTCTGCCTGGGAAGCGTTTCGATGCTCTCAGGAGATAAGAAGCACTGGAAAAGGCTGAGCATCGCGAGCCCTTTTTTCAGATCGCGGGTTCACCCAATTTCATCGGAACTGAAGAAAACGAAGCTCTGTTGATATCGGATCCTTATGACCTCGCTCGTTTGGCTGCTGCCATGCGGAGGGTCTACAACTCAGAATTAGGAGAAGTGATTATTTCAACCCCTCACAGTGTTAACGGATGTGGAAAATGGCTCCACCAAACGCTCTACGCGATGTTTTTCGTAATGCATAGACCGACAGGAGAAAATGGAATTGTTTATATCACCAGCGGAGGAACTTACGGCATAGCCGATGAGAGCGAGCTGAATCACTACTCTAAAGAGGTACTATATCAATCCCAACATTATCCACTTAATCTCTTTGACGACTACATCGACACTCACAGAATTAAAGGATAATTCGCGTTGAGGGCCCTCTTGGTCAGCAGACCTATAAGACCAAGAACAAATATCGAAATCGAAGTGCAGTCACCCCAGGATGCAGATGTAGTTCATTGAAGTCAGCAGGCAGGCCGAATCGCCCTATATCTCGCAATATTCTCAATCACTGTTGCCGCTGATGCAGAATTGGCCCAGCTGCCGAAATTTCGCTGATCCTAGCTTCTAATTCGTAAAGTGATAGCAGGTCTGGCTTTGGGCTGAATACTTATGGGGCAACGCCAAGTCGGCAGCAGGGTCAATTCTGCATTAGCGATAACATCACCTGCCAAGACAGGGCAGCAGACATCGAATAGAACGATCATTGGCGCTGAATATTTATACATATCGCCTCCAGCTAATAAACCACGAACACCCAACAAAACAAAATTTATTAAGAGACAGTTCGATTTAAGCCATGCAAACCTCACGCGTCTCAAGTTTTGCCAATTGAATCCTTTCGACCATCAAGCGAGCATAGATTGTTGATATGTTTTTGCGAGCGACCGATTCTAAAAAACTTCGGCACCCTCGAACGCATCGCAGGTGTTCATCATCACTCGCACCAACCAACTTATCCTATGTGGCTCACTCGTGAAACACTCCGCCGTAGGATTACCAGCTGTCACTATAAAAATTTCACATTCTCTTGGACAGATTTCGGACAGTCAGCTAGCTTCACTTGAGCGTTTAAAATTCAAAAAAGGAGCTTTGTTATGGTGACGTTTCGACCCAAATCCTCCCGAGTTGGAGGTCATTTATTCAATACGGGTGTTTTGACTGTAATACTAGCTTTACAAGGTTGTGCAAACCTAGAGTCCGTCAGTAATTTTGCAAAGCAATCATCTAGTTTGACTGGTTCTGAGGAAGCAATCGACTACTGGGCCACTTGGGACAAGCGGGTTAGAAAATTTGACCCGATTCTTGATCGAATTCATCAGCCCGGAACACCTTTTCCCGACCGACCCGCAGGACCGACATCGCCACCAACACCTCAGGAGGTTGCCGCAATCAAAAGCCTGCAGGGAGTTTTGTCAGCATACATGTTGCGTCTTGGAGAGTTAGCCGACGACAAAGCTGTCGACGTTTCAGCACAAGTTGATGGGCTAGTGACAAATCTTGGAAATTTACCTGTACGGGGCACTACTCCAACAGAAATAGCAGAGGAGAAAGCTTCAAACGCAGCGGCCTACAAGGCCTATGGAGGAATACTGAAACTGGTAAAACTACCGCTTGAGGCCTACCGCAACTACAAGGTAAAGCAAATAGTTACTGATAACAACTCTGACATCCAGGCTTTAACAAAAGGACTGTTCATTGCAATGAACAGCGTATCAAAATTCGTCTACAGCGAAAAAAATAGCGTCGCAACTTGGTATGACACACAGGCGCGACAAACGCCGATCGGGAAAAATTTTGACGACGCTTATTTAAGAGAGGAAAACAAAGCAAAGTTAATTTCGGGATTTGCTGATAAAAAGAAAGCCATCATCGCTTACAAGGCAGCCCTTTCCACGATCGGGAAGGCTCACCAGGATATGGCAGACAATATCAGCGCATTCAATACAGATTCTTTCAAGCTGCTAGTTAGGGAGCTTAAAGAGGCACAAGAAGAGGTAGTCGCTGCAAGAAAACAATACGAAGACGCATTCAAAACAGAGGAGTAGTATGAAGTGACAGACAATAACACTTTAATGTCCGAGCATTATTTTGCCTTGGCCAATAGTTATCTCGACACCTACAACAGTTGCTCTGACAAGCTACAGGAGGTAGATTCCGGGCTAAGTGATAAGGAAAAAAATGAACTCTACTATCAGAGCAAACCACTGATAGGACAGGCTTATGAGTTTCAAAAAAAGGTTTTAAAGCATTGACGGATGAGCTAAATGTGCCAGCGAAGTCGTTGGCTCAGGCGGCTGACGCTGCAGCTAAAGCCGTTCACGACATTTTTTTGGTCGGTAAGGTGATAGAGATCGTCGCAGATCTCGTTGCGATCGGAGCGATCTTGGTCGTTCCGGCACTTAAACCTACAAGCCTTTTAGCACTTCCAAATCTGCTAGGCGAGCTCAAGTCTGATGTCCAGGATCTAAAATTGGCGGAATGAGTACAATGGGAGTCTCAGCCTTGGCTGGCATTAGATTCCTTTCAACAACATAAGAATTAACGGTTATCTTACCCGATAAATTGGAAGTCAGTAGAGATTCTGTAGCGTATCTCTTCGCTTAACAGTTACACGAACGTATAAATTTCTGTCTCATTCCTCCACCAACCACACTGATTTTTTTCTGCAGGCACTACCTGAACCTCCATACTAATCGCACCATAGAAAGCTGATCCCCTCCGAACGCGATACAGCATATCCGCTTGTGTTATCCAGCGCGCTCGATAGAACAGTACAATAAATCCGCTCACGACTTGTTACTATTGAGTACAGCTGCACCATCGTTGGTGCCGCAAGATTGAATTACCTGCACCAAATCAAGGTGGTTCGATCGTCATCAAAGACACCCTTGGATTTCGTCTTTTTCTAAGCGTGGCGGTTGTCTACGTTTCAACCGGACACTTCTCAACCATTGCCAGCGAATCAGCTGATGAGCGAGTTCAACTCTCACTCCTGCTACGCCAATTGAATTCGCTTGAACTGCTTGTAGATTACGGCGCCGCCCTTCCCGATGAGAGCTCAGCGCGCGTCCATTTCAGTTACATCCGTCTTCGTGAATATCTCCACTGCATTCGCGTAGGAATCCACGGCTACCTGACACCCCTGCGCGCACAACCTCGAGATCCTGCCGCCCTTCACGGTCACTACCACGACGAAGTGATAGTCGCGCCATTAACGCCACTCAACTGACAGCCTTCCAAGCAAACAGCGGCCTCTCGACATCGGTCACAGCCTCGCTACTGATCTCCGCAGTGTTCCCTGAAGATAGTTTTTAAAACTGAATGAGTCGCTTCCACGTTTTTAGGCGCACCAGGTAATTTAGTTGGGTGCACAGGCCCTCTGCCCAATGTCCGCTTCTGGCCGATAGCGGTCGGCCAAGAGCGGCAGCTTCCGAGCCAGAGCTGCCCTGCTGGCTGCTACAAGTCAGAAATAGACACCCGACATTGTTTAGTACGTGCCCGGGATCTGACCAGACTGGGGGGCGTGGTGTTTGTCATAGGAATCCGCTCTCGCGAAGCTAAGGCAGTTGTATTGCAGCGTTCATCAGAAACGTGACCATGAGAGCGCTGTCATATGGCTCGCTCGCCTTGCTACCGTCTGATAGGTGAAAATCCGCTGTCGTTCCATCCGCGCCTCCGTAAATAGTTAGCTCAGACGGAGGAACTCGGCCAGTTTGATCCTCAATGCGAGCAACAAACCGAATGGCGGCGGTGCCATTAGTCGGGAAGAAGCGAGTATTGAGGACTGTCTTTTGGAAAAAGACATTTGATACATGAGCGTCCGACTCGTACTCGGCGACCTGATTAACAAGTGCCTCCTGTGACTGACCGGATCGTTGCGTTGCATCAAACCATTCGCGAAAAAGGGCAGACGTCGGCAGACCGTTATGCAGTTCATCAATGCCTCGGAGAAAGTCAGCATGGATGGCGCAAACGAATTGTGCTGCAAAAGCTCTCCGCTGCTGGTACTCAATATCCCTCCGTGCCTCTTTACGCAGCATGGCCGCTGTTAACTCATCATTGCTCAAGAAAGCTTCTCCGGTTGTTGGCGTGATCAATTGCCGAAGATTAGTGGCGAACTGTGCAAGCGTTGGTCTTTCTGCTGAACGAATGTTACAGGTCTGAGCGATCAGGACCATCGCGTGATGGATTTTCGGAATTGTCGGAAACAGGAGCGCTAGGTCGAACTCCTCTTGAAACCAGACCGGTCCCGGAAAAACTACATGCCTTTGACCATTCACCATGGCCCAGAATACTTTTCCTAGGCTGAACACGTCGCCTTTTTCATCTACATTCGCTACACGCCCTATGCTGTACTCAGGAGGCCGATAGGCCCAGGCCCCGATAGCTCGATGAGTTGGGGTTAGCCTCTCGTCCTCAGCAAGGTACGCGCATCCGAAGTCGCTAAGGGATAGCGAGATCTCGCCATCCCTTAGCTTGTAGAGCAAATTTTCTGGTTTGATGTCTCGATGGTGAATGGGCTGAGGTCGGTTCGCGAGTCGAGCAAGTGTTTCGACAATGGGCAGCAGTGCTTTTGCAGCTTTCTCAGGTTGAGCTTGGTATTCATCGATGACTTCCGCGAGATTACCCTCAAGCAGCTCCATGACGATTTCGATCTCTCCAGCACGCTTCCGCACGTCCACAATAGGTACAACCGCTAATTCAGGGTTTCCGGCCATCCCAGCCAGCAACTGTGCTTCTCGGGCGAACCGTGCAACCGGTTCTTTCGAAGCGTTAGGTTTAAGACGTTTGATAGCATGGGTGCCGTCCGTCCAAACATGGGCGTTACCACCGTCGCCTTTGTGCTTCCACGCTAACGGTATCGAGTCGTGGTTTAGCTTCCAAGGTGGACCGCCGGCATCTATTTCCTTGATTTCCATTACTTACTTCCATGACTAGGAATCCAACGAGAGCGGTACGATTTCACAAATAGTCTCCGTTGTCTGCCCTGGCCGATTGCGCCAATTGTGAACGGCAACTTTGGGTCGAAAGCGGACAGCCACGACTGGCTCCTTTCGACCCAAAGCAGCCTCTCAACCTCAGGGCCTGTGCCAGTACCTAGCCGCGTAGAACGAGGTTTCCGTTAAAGAGGTCTTCGACTTCCAGCGCTTTGGGCTTTTAATTTTGCCATCGGATGACGAGACGAAGCACAGATATGGACATCGATTTGAACCCATCAACCGCATTGAGCGTACCTAGTTTTGGCTTGGGAAATTACGTGCTTCGCGAGATACGATCTGATGACATCCAGGCCGTTTTCGCAGGTCTCTCTAACCCAGGCGTCATACGCCATTACGGCGTGTCTTATCACAGCCTTGAGGCGACCGTAGAGCAAATGCGGTGGTATGAGCGGCTGTTGTCTGAGCGTCAGGGGATCTGGTGGGGTGTTGCAAGGCATGAAGACGACGAGCTCATCGGAGCCTGCGGATTCAATGACTGGATACACGAGCATCGCAGTGTCAGCTTGGGATACTGGCTACTGCCTGCCTACTGGAGGCGCGGAATTATGCAAAAAGCGTTGCCGGAGATTTTACGGCATGCTTTTAGGCATATGAACATCCATCGGGTGCACGCAGATGTTGAGCCCGAGAATGCAGCCAGCTTCCATCTTCTCCGTAAGCTCGGGTTCATTCACGAAGGAACCTTGCGCGACGTCGAATACAAAGAAGGACGCTATGTCTGCCTACATCAACTGAGCCTCATACAAAGTGACCCCACAGCAATGGAGCTTCATGGCCCGAAGATTGGTTGATCGCAGATCCGGGCGTCGCCACTTGCCTCGGGGCTCGGCGTGAACTGAACACCGTGCCGCCGGTGCCGGTGCGGTGATTAAAAACACGGAACTAAGGAACCTGGTAATTCTCCGAATAAGTGAACTTCGTCACATTTCGGGAAAGGAACCGCCCATGCCACACTCCGCTCATTATCGAATCGACTACGTGCACAATGGTGCCGACAAGAGCTTTTACGTCAGCGCGGAAACCATGAGCAATTCTGAGGCATGGCACTGGGCTGCAGTGGATTCGGGGGTTGCGCAGATCCCGAAATATCGCCGAGACAAGGTCAAGGTCGTTAGCAAGCCACTCGCAGAGCGGAACGGTATTGTCCAGGTGCAGTGGTCGCACGCTTAGAGGGTGTTCGTCGGCTGAGGTTAGACCGACCAAGCGGCAGAATTCCTCCAAGTTATTCAGTGAGGCACTGCGGCCTCTAAGAGCGTCCAGATTGGCGCATCATCTCCATACAGCTTCTACTGAGTCTGCTTAGTCGCGACCAGATCTGCATTAAGTCATCTCAGCAACGAAATCAGCCGCTGTCCTGCGCGCATCAAAAAGTAGCCGATAATCGTGAGGAACCTGTTTGTCGCCTTATTGATAGAATGGCCGCAATTTTTGACCTGCTTGCCATCGTCTACAGGGTCTTGGAAGCGTACAAATTTTTAGCAGGTAGCCTTGGATAACCCAGTATGTCTGTGATTCCGCCTGATGGTCAGCAGCTTTTTCCTTGTCTACAGCCCCGCCAAATCCTCGCATCCCCCCATAATTGGCGGCGGTGAAATGGGGAATCGTGTGAGAGGAACCGATTGGTCGCTAACTCCCTTGGGCGATTACGACAGTTGGCCGGTCTCTCTACGCACCTCGCTGTCCCTGGTATTGAATGCGAAGGGCATAGCCGCTTTGTACTGGGGCAAGCAGCAATTACTCCTTTACAACGACGCCTATGGCTTGGCCTTGGGTGATAGGCATCCGCTTGCCTTTGGCCAACCCATGCCCGAGGTACTGACTGATCTAGCTCCCGTGTTAAGTCCTCAAGTCGCCCAGGTGCTAGCAACAGGGGAAGGTTTTGCCATAGAAAATTTGTCCATGATCATGCGCCGTCACGGTCGAGACGAAGAAACGATCTGGACTTACAGCTTTTCGCCCGTTCAAGGCGAGGAAGGTGGGTTTGCAGGTGTGCTGCTTTTGGCCACGGAAATGACTCAGCAAGTGTTGGCAGACCGGGGAAGGGATAGGGCTGAAATCGCCCGCGCACTGGCGGTGTCTCAACTCCTCGCGCTTAACGCTCAACTCGAAGATGAAGTGAATCAACGCACGGCTGATCGCAACCGACTCTGGCTATTGTCCTCAGATATGATGCTTCAGTGCACCTTTGAGGGGGTTATTACCGCAGTGAATCCTGCGTGGACACAGTTGCTCGATTGGCACGAATCAGAATTGCTCGGCTCCAGCCTGTTAGAACTGATCCATCCTGAGGACTTGGAGCGTACTCATGCCGGCGTCAGGGAGTCATCTTCAGGTCATGCCTACTCTCGGTTTGACAACCGTTACCGTCACAGGGACGGAAGCTACCGCTGGATTTCATGGTCTACTCAGCCGGATGCTTATCACATCTATGCTGTAGGGCGTGATTTTACAGTCGAGTACGACAGGATGAAGGCTTTAGCCGCAGCAGAAGAGGCGCTGCGGCAGTCGCTGAAAATGGAAGCTGTAGGGCAGCTTACCGGAGGCTTGGCCCATGATTTTAACAATCTGTTAGCCGGTATATCAGGCTCACTGGAGCTCATGGAGCTTCGAATACAGCAAGGACGTTTCGACGATCTTGCTCGCTACCTGGCCGCGGCTATGGATGCCTCTAAACGTGCAGCATCGCTTACGCATCGCCTGCTTGCTTTCTCGCGTCGCCAGGCCCTCGAGCCCAAGCCTATAGATGGCAACCATCTCATTCGCGGGATGACGGATTTTATCCAACGCAGTATTGGCCCCGCCATAGAGTTACAGGTAATCGAAGGTTCACAACTGTGGCCGGTCCGCGTAGATGGTCCTCAGCTAGAAAATGCACTGCTGAATATCTGCTTGAATGCCCGTGATGCTATGCCAGATGGGGGAAGATCACTGTCGCGATTGCCAACGAATGGCTCGATGAGTCGCTGTTGCCCCCTGGTAATGCCTCGAAAGAAGCTGGTGAGCCCTACATTGTCTTGCGTATTTCAGACACCGGGTCAGGCATGTCGCCGCAAATCGTCGCTCGTGTGTTCGAGCCCTTTTTTACGACTAAGCCTATTGGTCAAGGCACGGGGCTTGGCCTTTCCATGGTGTACGGCTTTGTTCAGCAGTCCGGTGGACAGGTCAGGATCGCGTCCAAAATCGGCGCAGGGACCACCATCAGTATTTACCTGCCTCGCTATGATGGTGAGGAGGTTCATGACGACACCACACTTTCTGCGCCAAACCAGCCTGCATCCGCGCGAAGCGCTACGGTGCTGGTTGTCGATGACGAGCCTACGGTACGGATGCTCATAATGGACGTTGTGGACGACTTAGGTTTGTCTGCTATTGAGGCAGGTGACAGCCTTTCTGGACTCCAACTGCTGCAGTCAGATGTGCCAATTGACCTGTTAATCACCGATGTAGGGCTACCGGGAGGCATGAACGGCCGACAGTTAGCAGACGCTGCGCGTCAGTTCCGAGCTAAATTGCCCATCCTTTTTGTAACGGGCTATGCTGAAACTTCAGCGCTTCGAAACGACCAGCTTGAGTCAGGGATGACGATCATGACCAAGCCCTTTTCCATTGACCTCATAAAGGCTCATATCCAGTCGCTGCTGGATAAAGCGTAAGTTGATGTGGAGTCCCAGAGCAATTCAGACCAGTTTCCATCATCGATCGCCTTGTACTCCGTATCTGACCTTGAAGGTAGGAGAATCCATCGGTCCTATCTGCGGCGGTCTTAAATTTTAGTCGCGCTGATGTGGGCATGATCAGCCACCCCGGAGCGTCTCGTCATCCTTCAAGCTCCAGCTCATCCCTTCGGTGCCGCCGCGCAGTTGGCATGCCATCCAGCCACTATGACGTTGTAAAAGTTCTTCGTGACGCCTGCGTACGTAGTCAGGCGCTTAACGATGGGATCTTTCCCGATCGAACGTCTGCAGTATGTAACTTTCCTGGTGATGGTGTTGTCAAATGGCCATCATGTCTCTGAGCGGTCGAACGCTGAAGATGCTGATAATCAGACGAACCAAATCTTAGCTGAGCTAAGCCGCAGTTTTGCCCTGCGCAATCAACGAGAGTCAAACATGTCCTACCAGATCAAACAGCCCGCGGGCTTTTCAAGCCTCCCACTCAGCCACATCAACGCTCTGGAGCTCTCGCCGGAGCTGCATAGCATGGCGGATACTCTGTTGTACAAGATCCATAAGGCAGACTCGCTCGAGCAACTGAAGTGGACGCATGGCCGAGCGGATGGATTTGCTTTGGGACTGAATGTGGCCGGGCGGTTAACCCTCTGGCAAGCCGACTATCTAATGGCGTGTTATGCCGCTGCACGTGAAAAATGCGAGATCCAGCTCAAGGCAATAACCGATGCTAGCCAGTGCAAGGCCGCAGTTTTTTCTGAGACTGCCGCGCTTAACGCTGCTATCTGAAAGGAGCTTCATCGGGATTGGTGCGCCTGGCTTCTGTCCGACAAAGCTTCCCCTTGTTCCACGGCGAGCCACTCGTTGGTTTTACAGTGCCGTGGAAAGACCTCCTATCGGTAGGAGGTTCAAGGATTGCTGAGTCCAATCGTAAAAGATGCGGAGTACCTAATCGAACCAGCTAGCCTTGGCTGCATACGGACCTCGTATCTGTTCGCATTCCCATGGCAGCCACTTTTTGGCCAGGACTAGCTGGTAGAATCCCGTCGGTTTTTCGATGAAACTCTGAGACGTCACATGAACAAAGAATTGACCGAAGAAGAGATGCGTCAAGCATTGTTCGGGAACCCTCAAATATCCCCGCGAGTAAGCCTGCCATCTTTGACAGAGGTCGAAGCGGACATTATTGCTGCGCCCATCTCAAGGGCGGTAAAAAAGAAGCCTGCCAAGACCTTCACCCCGAGGCTGCTGGTCACACTCCGCGTAAGCAACGAGTTTGAAGGCAAGACGTATGAAATCCTACATGAGGCCGATACCCTGAGTACTCTACTGGCGGAGCAGGAAGCCACAAAGGCAGCCAGGAGGAAATACCGCTATGTGGAAGTCGTATCGGTCAAGTCGATGTAACTGAAATGCACGACACACCGTCATGACTGCTCGCTGTTGGCTAGAGACCTTCGGTGCGCATCGCGCCTGATTCGATGCAATCGGGCCGAGAATCCGTTGCATCCGCAACCCCGTGCTCTTGCTAGCAAAGCGCCTAAGAAATGGACCATAAATGGACCTTTCCAGGTCATCAAGGACGTGCCGGAGAAGGGATATGAAAGCCGACATTAGCGATGCGCCTGAGCGAATCATCCGAGGGCATCACAAACATAACGTCCTCTATATGGCGATCTGTGTGCTAATCGCGAGCCTGGCGACGGTAGCTACACTTCAGTTGATTGGCCGAGCCCCACGCCTCGACTCAGCATACAAGCGGACGGAGAGCCCGACTGGACGAGAAGAGCAACTGACTGTCGTAAATCCGATGCCGCCGAGGCAGGACCTCGATTCATCATGGCTTCGAGCATCATCGGAAATCCGTTCACCAGACAACGCGCCTAGGCAAACGGTTTTCAATGATCAGAACTTCATTCCTAGAGGCGCTGACAATGTGGTCGCTTTTCGAGTTAGCTCCGATGTTTCGCCAAGGCCAGAGGCTCCGAAGAAACCGAAGTTGACGATCGTCCGGCAGTCGCCGAGCATGAAAGAACGTGCGTGCTGGCCTTACAGACAGGGAAGTATCGAATCGCGAAATTGCCACGCCTCAATCGGCCTGAAGCATCGTGACTAAATGACCAGGCGCAGCGAAACCATGTCTGTCTCGTCACAGACGGCTGCGGGTCGGAAGCAGACGGTCGAGGCTGACCGCTTTTCGACCCAGAGCAGCCGCTCCGACTCAGGGCCTTTGCCACCTGCTACCGCTACCTGCGTGGAACGGGATTTCTGTTAAGCCGCGCGGCTATTTTCATAAAGTGGCTATGTGGCAAAGAGTGATCAGATTTTGTCAATTTTGCACTGCGGAAAGAAGCTTCAGAGGCCCAGGGCTCACCCCCGCAGAGGTCCAGAACTTATGAGAGGAAAGGGCGGTGACTGCCTCCAACATTCGTATTGATCGTTATGCGCAAGGTGATGAGCAAGGCATCGTCGAGATGATCGTGCTCATTCAGAGGGGGAGTTTGGCATCAACATTTCGGCGCAGGATCAACCCGATCTGATGGAGATCCAGACGTTCTATCAGACCGGCGCGGGGGATTTCTGGGTGGCAAGGTGTGAGGGGGAGTGATTGGCTCGATCGGCTTAAAGGACATCGGTAACAGTGAGGCGGCATTGCGCAAGATGTTCGTTGCCGCGCCTTGGCGCGGCCGTAAGTACGGTGTGGCACGGCAGTTATTGGAATGCTTGCTTGATGCTGCTCAGCGGCGAGGATTGCAGCGGATCTATCTTGGGACTACGGCGAATTTTCTGGCGGCCCATCGATTTTATGAAAAGCACGGATTCGAGCTCGTCGAGAAGAACGCGTTGCCAGCGAGCTTTCCGCTGATGGCGGTTGACACGCGATTTTACGTATTGCGTTGCCAGCGCTGAGCTTTCTGCTTTACCAGGTCTGGCCGCCATCATGTTTCGATGCAGTTGGCCGGATCGAAAAGCACCCATTCGTCTTCGTCCATGATCTGCATTGCTCGCAGCGAGCCGTTCGTAAATTCCAGTCGGTATTCTTCGACAGCATCGCGAATGTCGAGCCATCCGGTATAGCTCAAATCGCCCACAGGCCGCTCGCTGACATTCTGGGTGCAGACACGGACCAGACGGCCTGAGGTCGTTACCTCGTATCGGTCTTGCGTGCATTCGAGGTCTGTCGTCTGGAAGTTGCCGCCTGCGCGTCCGTTTGGCAGGCGGTAGCTGAAAATGACTTCGTCGTACATTTCCATAGATTTCCCCTTAGTATTTGAAGAACTCTAGACGGCAAGCATACCTCTTCCGGACGTGGCGTTCAGGCGTCCAGCGATTGGTGCAAAGCGCGGTGTACAGGAGAGACTTGCCCCGGGATTGAGAGTCATGTTGCGGGTATAGTGCGAGCTCGAAGATGTATTCTGTATTGAAAAAACTGCGGGAGGCCTCTGCTGTATCTCGCGGCGCTTGCGCCCGTAACCTTCGCAGCCCGGCAGAGCGACCCTTTTGTGTCCTGCTATCTGCCTTACAGTTTTTGTGGAGGTCTGGCCACACGCTGACTGTGTTCGAGCATGCTCGATACTTGGCTGGCGAGCGACTCCAAAGTAAACGGCTTTGTCAGCAGCTGCATATTGGGGCCCAAAAATGAGCCCTTGCCATGGCTCCCTCTGCATAGCCTGTTAGAAACAGGACGGGCAAGCCTGGCCTCAGTTGCTGAAGAATTTCAGCGAGTTGACGGCCATTCATTCCTGGCAAACCAACGTCGGTGACCAGCAGGTCGACATTTCCCAGATCATTGAAGAGAGCCAGGGCCTCCTCGCCATCCCGTGCCATATAAACCTGGTAGCCAAGCTCAGTTAGTACTTCTCCATTGATCAAGCGCACCGAATCATCATCCTCTACCAAAAGAATGGATTGGCCATGCCCTTTGCTGATTTCCGAGGAAGCCATCGATTGCTCCGCTTCGACCTTTTCACGCTCTGGCAAGCAGATCGACACGGTTGTCCCCACCCCGACCGTGCTTTCAATTGAAAGGCACCCGTTACTTTGATTCGCAAAACCATACACCATGGAAAGTCCCAATCCCGTACCCTGGCCGATAGGCTTGGTCGTGAAAAAAGGCTCAGTGACCTTGTCCAGCATATCCTTCGGGATACCAAAGCCCGTGTCCCGCACCTTCACACATACGTGCCGGACAGGACTCCCTTGCATTTCATCCTCAACGCAGGTCGCAATCGTTAACTTCCCTCCGTGGGGCATCGCATCACGCGCATTAATGACCAGATTGAGAACGGCGTTTTCCAATTGATTGGCGTCTGTAAAAACCCACGGTTCTTCCGGGCACAACTCAAACTGGATGAGGACTTGTTCCGCGACGGTTCGCAGCAGCAGATCGGCGAGTGAATGAATGAGTGCGTTGACCGAAACGGCCTTCTCATCCAGCGACTGGCGCCGGGAGAATGCCAGCAACCGATGAGTCAGCGAGGCGGCCCGCTGGGCTGATGTCAGGGCGGCATCCATGAATCGTTCGACCCCTCCAGTCGCCCTTTGCTCATCCGCAGCTTTATGAGATCGAGCGCGTTGATGACCCCTGTGAGCATGTTGTTGAAGTCATGAGCGATCCCGCCAGTCAACTGACCCACGGCTTCCATTTTCAACGATTGCCGCAATTGCTCTTCGGCACGCTCACGCTCTGCACTTTCGGCTTTGAGCTGCTCCATTGCAGCACTCAGCTCTCGTGTTCTTGCTTCAACCTGGATCTCAAGTTGTTCATTGAACCTGCGCAAGGTGAGCTCAGCTTGCTTTTCTTCATTGATGTCGACGATGACGGAGGCGGCACCAATGATGGAGTGTTTTTCGTCGTATAACGGGACTGCACTGACACGCATCCAGGATTCCTGACCTTCATCCAGGCGATGATAAAAATCCACTGCGGTCGCAGTCTCTCCCCTTAAAGCCCTGGCACCCGGAAACATGACGGGTTCAAGGCGGTTACCTTGCGCGTCAAGGCCTACCCATTTCGAAGCGCCATCTGGCTGTCTGGAGGGGATAATGTCTTGCGGTACATACCGCCGGTACAAGGGATTGCTGACGAGCGAGGCGCCTTGCGTGTCCATGAAGCACACCCCGACAGGAATGTTCTCCAGCAAGGTGTGCAACCGACCCCGTTCTTCAGCCAATTCTGTGAGGCTTTCCCGCATCTCGAACTGACGCATGCGCGATCGCCAGGCGGCGGCAACCGTACTCAGCAACGAGGCCGAGCTGAGAGGGCGTTCAAGCACCATGACATGCCCCGCAGCTTTGGGCAGCCTGCCTCTGGCCATCTCGGTGTCTCGTCCAGATCGGCCTTTGTTTGACGCGAGCAGAATGATGGGGATCTCAGACCAACCTGGTTGAAGATCCAAGGCCCTTTCGAGGCTGAGCACATCCCCCTGTAGGCACTCCTCAGTAAGGATCACCAGGCCAGTCTTTTCACCTACAGCAGATGAAAGGTCAGCAATATTGTGGTGAATTTGAAGCGGGTAATGATCTCCAAGCAGTCTGCTGAGACTGATTGCATCGCCTTTGAAAGGAGCCACAACCAGCAGGGTCTTTCCCTCAGCAAATCGCTCAATTTCCACGCTGTCGCTCTTCCATGAGGGGCAGGTCGTCACCAAAATACTCTGGCGTTCCAGTCAACACGCCACGGAATTTGACCAATGGATCCCCGACACGCACACCTTTGGAGTCGATGCGAAGCTCTCGAATCGCATCCTCATGGGCGCCGCTGCGATGTTTCAGGACCGAAATAGCCTTGCGAAGCCGGCCCTGCGCTTCGAAGAAGCGAATGAGGATGACAGAATCTGCGACGTAGGAAATATTGAGATTGGTTGACATTGATCCCACCAGACCGTGTTGCGGATTGATCAGGAAAGTCACAACCCCAAGCTGGCTCAAATAGGAAAGCAGCTCGTGCATCTGCAGGATCAATTGTTGTTCCTGCGGCATTGCGGCCATGTAGCCGTTGAGACTGTCGACGACGATCATGGTGCTTGCACGCTCCTCAACCTCGTTACGCACTCGCCACGCGAATTCGCCAGGCGAGATTTCGGCAGGATCGATTTGCTGAATGACCAACCGACCACTCGATACGTGATGGCTCAAATTCATGCCCATGCTGTCGCCACGTGAGAGCAGGGTAGCGATCCGCTCATCGAACTCATAGATCGTGCAGTTTTCGCCCCTGGCGCAGGCAGCTGCCAGATACGCCAGGGCTATGGTGGTCTTGCCGGATCCGGCAGGGCCTGTAACCAGCGTGCTGGTACCTCTCAAGGGACCGCCCACTAACAGATTGTCCAGTTCCGTAACACCGCTGGCCACTGGCGTGGCATCGAATGGAACGTGACGCCCGGCGGCAATCAGTCTTGGGTATACCTCCAGGCCACCTTTACGAATGGTGAAGTCGTGGAAACCTGCGACGAAGTCAACGCCTCGTAATTTTTGCACCTGAAGCCGTCTGCGGGCAGCACCGAAGTCCAGGGTCTGCCGTTCAAGCGTGATGACGCCATGGCACAGGCTATGAAGATGGTTGTCGCGCTCGCCATTGGAGCCCGTGAGATCGTCCACCAGCACAACGGTGATGTCGCGCCCGGCGAAGTATTGCTTCAAAGCCAGCACCTGGCGTCGATAGCGCAGGGGGTCTTGAGCCAGAAGGCGCATCTCCGAGAGGCTGTCGAACACAAGCCGCTTGGGCTGGAGTTTATCAACCCGCTGCTGAATCAGCCTGATGGTGTCTCCAAGCTCGGCTTCCCACGGGTGGAGGATCGACTGCTGGTACTCATCGCCCAGCACTCCTTCCGTAGAGGAGAACTCGAAAAGGTCGATACCCTCCAGCGACCACCCATGTGAGCGCGCGACGCTGTCAAGCTCCTCGCTTGTTTCTGAAAGCGTGATGTACAGCACCGGCTCGCCACACCTGAGGCCCTCCAGCAGGAACTGAAGACCGAGCGTGGTTTTGCCTGCGCCGGGCGTTCCCTCAAGCAGATAGAGCCTGTTGCTGGGAAGTCCCCCCTGAGGATCGAGTCGAATCCAGCATTGCCGGTCGAGACCAGCGGACGCAGTGGGGGCATATTTCTAACCTCAGAGGAGCTGTGTGTGGGCAAGCGGCTTAAGTATGAGGCTGCCGAATTCCCGCTGCTACGGAAAGCCAGGTGCTTCGCAAAATAAGTTGAACTTCCTGACAGGCTTGTACCCCCTAACCACGGATTTCTTCTGTGTAGCCAAGCATGCGCCGAGGGAATCTACCGCAGTTTGCCGCTAACTGAGCATTGTCTTGAAAAGGATCGGTGAATCGTTAGCTAACTCCATTAGGGCCTTCCAGTACCTGCCGTACCTTCTTCGCCAGGTCGGTGGGCACGTAGGGTTTGGATATCACATCAAACTCGTTGCCCCCCGCATCCGTACGCTCTAGCGAGTTCTCGGAATAACCAGTTGTCAGCAACACCTTTAAGCTGGGATAAAAACGCTTGGCTTCCCGGGCCAGCATCACACCGTTCATTCCACCAGGCATGATCAGGTCGGTAAAAAGCAGATCAAATTGTTCTCCTTTGAGAATGGCAAGTGCCTCCTGGCCGCTGTAAGCCAGTCCGCACGTATAGCCATATTCTTCCAAGACCATTCTGGCCAGTTCCGCGACGTCCGGACGGTCTTCCACAATCAAAACCCGTTCTCGGCCTGATGGCTCGACGATCGCCTCCATGACGGGCAGGGTGTTGAGCTGGCTGTCATCCGCAGGGAAATACATCCGAATCGTTGTGCCGATGCCCTCTTCGGAATAAATTCGGGCCGTTCCTCCGGATTGCTTCATGAATCCGTACACCATGGAAAGCCCCAATCCGGAGCCCTTTCCTTCATCTTTTGTGGTGAAGAAGGGGTCCATCACCCGGCTGACGATGGAAGCCGGCATACCAGCGCCGTTGTCAGTAATAGCCACGCTGACATAACGTCCAGGCATCAGCCCGTCATATGACATTGAGGCGAGGTTCTGAATTTGTACGTTCTTGGTCTCCATGGTCAGAAGTCGCTGCTGCCGTGATTCCATGGCATCACGAGCATTGATGAATATGTTCAGCAACGCGACCTCTGTTTGGGTCGTGTCCACCCTGCAATTCCACAGATCGCTTGCCAGGGCCAGCCTGATGTCAGTACCGACCAACGTGCGCTCGGCCATCTCCTGCGATGAGGTGATGATGGCATTCAGGTTCACCACACGGCCCTGAAGCTTCTGCTTGCGCGAAAAGGCAAGCAGCTGTTGAGTGAGCGTTTTCGCCCGTTCAGCAGCGTCTCGTGCGTTACTTGCGCTGCGCAGAATCCGCTGCTGATCGTAATGCGGTTTATCGGCGGTACGCTGGATCATGTCCAGATAGCCAATCATCACCTGCAGCAGATTGTTGAAGTCGTGTGCAATACCACCGGTGAGCTGGCCCAGCGCTTCCATTTTCTGAGCCTGGCGCAACCCGTCCTCGGCATCACGCCGGCGGCTGACATCCAGTTGCGAGGCAAAGAAATAGATCAGCTCACCGGACTCGTTGTACACCGGCGAAATAAAAAGCGCGTTCCAGAAGGCCGAGCCGTCTTTCTTGTAATTCACCAGCTCAACAGCCACTTCGATATTGGCAGCGATGGCCTCACGAACTTGCTTGACTGCAGCTGGATCGGTTTCGGGCCCCTGCAGAAATCGACAGTTGGAGCCCACGATTTCATCGCGGCTGTAACCCGTCATGTCGATGAATGCGTTGTTCGCGAAGATTATCGGGTTATCAGGCCGTTTGGGGTCTGTGACGATCATCGGCATGCGCGTGGTCTCCACGGCAGCGAAGAAGATGTTGTGATCTGATCCGCTGATGTCTCCGGTGGAGCTATCGTTTACACGTGTTGGGTGACTCGCCATCGCTGCTCCGGCCTGTATCAAGCAGTACGCTATCTGTGAATAGTCTGTATATATGAACAGTCTTTAATGCTGTGGTGCAAGTTTTTGACAGATCGCATGCAGTTGATCGATTTCGAACGGCTTGGGTAACCAGTGCACGTGATGACCAGCCAGTGATTCAGCAGTAGCGTGGTAGCCGGAAGCGACGACAACGGGCGTCGAAGGCTGAAGCCGATGGACGCGCCTAACCAACTCAATGCCATCAATCTCTCCTGGCATCTGCAGATCCGTAATCAGTAGCCGCGGAGGATAGCCGCAGTTTTCGATAAATCTCCAGGCAGCATCGGCATTGCTGAAAGGCGTAGCCGTGTAGCCATACATCTCCAGAACGTCGATTACCAGATTCAGGATCAGACGCTCGTCTTCAACAACCAGGATGGAGTCCATTCGCAGTAGCTCTACAGAGGAGGAGTGTGTCTGCTCCGACAAAATCTTCAGTGGTTGATTCCTAATAAGCGAGTGGAATTTGCCGGCCGGTCAGTCCAGTGCTGTGGTTAAACTCATGGAGTTCCGACAGTCCGGATGCCTGTATAGAAAAAACGGTTACCGACTTATGCACGGCGGGTCAGTCAGTTAGGCTAAGGCATTTTCCGTTCAGTCTCTTTGCTGTAGAGAGAAGCGCTATGGCCCACCGTCTGCTCAACTCAGCCTCCGATCCGCAGCGTCTCATTCGTGCCTTGAGGCTGAAGCAAGACCTACAGCAGGGACTGCTTACGTGTCTGGAGCAAATCTGGTCTGCAGACTCCGTCATTGTCTAAGTCAAGCTCATGGCCGCGCCCTCGGTGTCAGCACTGGCCTCGGGTTAGCGCATGCTGTAACTCCGGAACAGTTCAAGGTATTAGCTGAAGCCTATTTGCGAGCTTTCGACGTTCGCCTTGCAATGTTCATGCACCAAAGCTCACGTCCGTCGCTCGGAGGTACTTGTGAGCTTTAGACTGTCCAGAAAAACTGCATTTCAAGGTTTTTTCAGGTTGTCGATAGCCTTGAATATCAACGCGAGCGGCCTTTATGTTCAACACCCGGTTAAAAAATAAAATCCAGCAATTGGAGAAACGGCTGGTGGCTCT
Organism: Pseudomonas sp. 15A4; assembly: GCF_016925575.1. Classification (NCBI taxonomy): domain Bacteria; kingdom Pseudomonadati; phylum Pseudomonadota; class Gammaproteobacteria; order Pseudomonadales; family Pseudomonadaceae; genus Pseudomonas; species Pseudomonas sp. 15A4. Next base: position 814,728 of record NZ_CP068986.1, read on the forward strand.
AGAGCAGGTAAAGGCCACACTGGATCTCGAAACCGTGTCCGTTAGTTTGGACGCGGAAGGTGTCATCCTGCAGGTGAACGCCTTGTTCGAGAAAGAGTTGGGATTTACCAGGGCAGAACTGTCCGGCCGTACCCTCCGTGAACTCAGTCCCCCTGAACTGCATGGAGATGTACATCAGCGCCGGGCTCTCGACGCAATTGCCCAAGGCAAGCATTACAGCGGCACGCTGCGCCTTTGCAGCCGGGATGGTCGACATGTCTGGCTACGGACAATGGTGATGCCTTTTACAGGTGAAAGTGGACGTGCCGAGCAGATCGTTTTGTATTCCAGTGTGCTGACAAGGACCATTGAAGCCTCAAGGGAGAATGAGGCGCTGGTGGGGGCAGTGATGCGCTCCACAGCTGTCATCGAGTTTTCCCTGAACGGAGCCGTGCTGACGGCCAATCAGAATTTTCTGAGCGCTATGGGCTACACGCTTCCCCAAATCCAGGGCCAGCATCATCGGATCTTTTGCCTGCCGTCCGAAGCTGAATCAAAAGAATATGAGCAGTTTTGGCATACCTTGCGACAGGGGGCGTATGTCACTGGAAGGTTTTGCCGAGTGGATAAACTTGGCAAAGAGGTATGGCTGGAGGCTTCCTACAATCCAATCGTGGACGCTAATGGCAAGCTCTACAAGATTGCCAAATTAGCTACCGTTATTACCGACCAAGTCACTCGTGAGCGTGCGGTCTCTGAAACAGCCGGCATGGCCCACGGCACTTCGGTTCAGACCAATGCCAGCGCACAGCAAGGCCGAGAAGTCATTCAGAATACCGTCACGACCCTTAATACTCTTTCGGCTTTGATGCAAGACGCTGCCCATGGCATTGAAGCACTCAATACCCAAAGCCAGGCAATCGGCACCATTGTTGAAACCATCGGCAGCATCGCGGACCAGACCAATCTGTTGGCCTTGAATGCAGCGATTGAAGCGGCACGCGCCGGGGAGCAAGGCAGGGGTTTTGCTGTTGTCGCCGACGAGGTCAGAAATCTGGCCCTTCGAACCACAAAAGCAACTGGAGAAATCGTCGAGGTTGTGAAGAACAATGAGCTTTTGGCTTCCAACGCCGTGACGATGATTGGTAAAAGCAGGCAGCAGGCCGAGGCGGCTTTGGATTTAGCAAGCGAGGCGGACGACGTGATCAAGGACATTCAACAAGGTGCCAACAGCGTTGTTGCCGCTGTTGAGCAGTTCTCCGGGCAAGCTGGGTAGTCTTAGCTTTGCGATCGTGATCCTGCCCCCTGATTGAGATTCGGGGCTTCGCGCACAGCTGGTAAATACCCTTGCGCAGCAACACGCGGTGTTCGGCCACTCGCATGCATGGCAGTCGCTGAGCGTAATCTTCCCTAGGCTCTTTAGGCAGTGGGGACGCATGGCCGAGCGGATGGATTTGCTTTGGAACTGAATGTGGCCGGGCGGTTAACCCCTCTCCCAAGCCGACTATCTAAGGGCGTGTTATGCCGCTGCACGTGAAAAATGCGAGGTCCAGTTCAAAGCTAAAGCAGATGCTAACCAGTGTCAGGCTGCAGTTTTTTCTGGAGAGGCCGTGCTTAACGCCGCTATCTGAGAGGTGTAAGCCCCAAGCCCTGCACGGCCGTCTCCAACTTGGCTAGGGCTTCTTCGCATTAGTGAACGCATCAGTACTTCTTATGAGCTTGAGGCCACTTCCTGGCTCAGAGATGCTTCTTGGCTTCCTTGTCTAAATGCTTGTCGGCCTTATGGCGTTCGTCATTATCATGTTTCACGCCTTTATCAACTTCACTGGCGTCGTGCCTGACGCCTTTATCGACTTCGCCAGCGTCGTGGTCGACGCCTTTGTCCAGCTCTCGGTTGTCATGGCGAATACCTTTGGCCACGTCGTCTTCGGCAGATGCGAATGGGATAAGAGAGCCGGTTAGTAGAAAGGCGATCATGGCAGATGAAACGAGCTTGCGCATGGTGGAACTCCTGAGTGAAAGGCGAGGTTTCCAAACCTCATCGCTTTGAGGCTAGACGATTGTGCTAAAAACGAAAGGTCTATAGTTGGTCAGGCACTTCAACCCGTTGGCACTGATCACGACAAACTGCTCAGTCCCAGCGGGAAAGCTGTCCATGTTGTGAATTTCTTAAAAATCGCTGTTTGGCACTGCCAGTGAAGGGAATCTTGAAATAAAGGCTGGATAAGAGGCCAAGCCTATACGCGAAAACGACGGATTCGTTCGTTGAGTCCGACCGCCAGTTCCGACAATTGCTGGCTGGCCGCTCGCGTCTGTTCAGCCCCGGCTGCCGTCTGGACCGAGAGATCACGAATTCTAAACAGATTGCGGTCGACCTCGCGGGCCACCCGAGCCTGCTTTTCGGCCGCGCTGGCGATCACTAGGTTTCGCTCGTCAATACCTGACAACGACTCGGCAATGGCGGACAGAGCAAGGCGTTTGTGCAAGTAGAGAGATGCAGCGTCGAGGATTGTACGATAGATGGAGATCAGCCGTCGTAAGGATCCCCTTTGTTGGATCAGGCTAATGGGCCCAACAGACCGAGAGCAACAGCAACTCCACCGAGGTGCTCAAGTAACCGCCGCAGTTTCGCGAATGTCCACACCTAGACGACAAGCTGATCGACGAAATCGTCTAGAGGGTTACCCAAGGTGTCGCTCCTCTTGCTGGCCGCTGTAATCCAGGGCTCAAGTCTCCTTGGATTACAGCGATTACTCGGACATGAGAAAATGCTGGGGTCAGACGCGTTCAGTAGCAAATGTCTACTTTTTCTTTTTGTCTGGGGTTTGAGTCAGTGCCGAACCAGCGACTGATTTTTCTGCAGCAGAAGATTTATCGTCCTTCAATTGCTTACCTGCTTTTGACGCTACGCCTTTGCTGGTTTTTTCATTGCTAGCCATATTGAGCCTCCAGTAGGTGTGCCGGTGATGGCACTGTTTCTCTTCTAATGTATAGCTGAGCGGCTGGCTTTAGGCGAATCATAAACAGGACTTTTTGGAAACTGCTTACATCAGCAGGTGCTGGCACCACTATTTGTCCTCTGTTAGTAGTTGACCTTTTAGAGTCGGTAATCCGGTCATTCCTCCGGCGGTTCTACCGGCAATCGTAGATTCGCGCCGTGGTGATGTTGGCGAAGGGGAAACTGCGCAGCAAATGCACAAGGATACTGGGGCACCTACGATCATCTTTGGCTCTTGATATCGTGCAGCAGCTCCGGCTGGTGGCTGCTTACGGTCGATAGCTGTCGGTCATGGGTGACCGCTTTCGCCCCACAGCTGCCGTCCAGCACGCACACCGTAGCGATTGCGTAAGCTAAAGTTGCGTGCGGATAGCCCGGTTGCTCAGGCAGCGTTAGCCCACGTGGTCAATGTCAATAGTGGCGTGGCCAATGAGGACCACCTCTGCCTTATCGGCAACCACCAAATCTGCATTGGTGATCAACTGCGTGTAGTCGAATCCGGCTAGCGAGACCTGGAAAGCGTGCCCATCGGCCCCCGCTTCGCTGCTGCGCAGGTAGGTACGATCAGTGTTCTCATCGTAGGTCATGCGCAAGGTACCGTCACGGCCGTCTCCCAAACCGGTCACGCCGAGCGCAGCGACGTCGAGCTTGTCCTGGCCCCAGATGAAGTCAGTGATCAGGTCGCTGCTGCCGGCATAGCTGTCGGCGCTGCTCGTGAACACGAACCGGTCGTTGCCTGTACCGCCAGTGAGCTTATCCGCGCCTAATCCACCGGTCAGCACATCGTCGCCGGCGTTACCCTCCAGCGTGTCGTTTCCGGCGCCGCCGGCCAGCGTGTCGTTGCCCCAGTAGCCATACAGGATGTTCGCCTTGTCGTCGCCGGCCAGATTCACTGGTGTGATCGGCTGCGGGGTGGTCACGGCGGTCGCGTCACTGGGCGGGGCGAACAGTACGGTGCTGGCATTGAGCTCACTGACGTGGTTCCCGCTGAGCAGAATTTCGAAGCGGTTGCCGTTGGCATCGGGCTCCAGCGATTTAAGCGCGGTGGTATCGCCGGCCAAGTTGAGGACCACCTTCAGCGTACCATTGTAGCCGTTGCCCAGCCCGGTGAAGCTCAGCGCGGACACGTCGATCATGTCATGGCCGCTGCCACTGAAGTCGGTGATTAGGTCGCGGCTGCTGTAGCTACCACTGGCATCATTACGGTAGCTGTCGCTGAGCCGGGTATACACGAAATTGTCGGCACCTGCTCCGCCGCTCAGGGTATCGCCGCCGGCGCCGCCGAATAGCCGGTCATTGCCCGCACCTGCTTCGACGGTATCGCGGCCAGTGCCGGCCTTCAGGGATTCGCTGGCGTGTGTGCCTTCGAGCAGATCGTTGTGCGAAGTGCCGTTGATCAGCGGCTGGAAGTTGGCATCGGTAATAAGGCCGCTATTGGCCAGAAACTGCACGGCAAAATGTTTGCCATTACCGTCTCGCTCGTAGCTTTCCAAAATGTAAATGCCGCGCAGAGGCTCGCTACGGATGTGCAAGGTATCGCCATAACCATTGCCTAAATGACTATAGCCCAGAGCCGACACGTCGAGGATATCGTGGGCGGGATCGAAATAGTTGATGGTGTCGGTATACTCCCCTCCGTCCTTGATATAGCTGTCGCCGAGGCGGTCGAAGCGGAATACATCATTACCAGCCCCGCCGTCCATACCGTCGTATCCGGCACTGGAGACCATCACATCGTTGCCCCCCGCTGACTAGCTGGTCGTTGCCGCCCCCACCCATTAGCAGTTCATTGGCCAGCCCACCACGTATGTAGTCATTGCCAGGAGTACCCTGCACGATGAGTTCGATCGCGTTCTTGCTGACCTGGCTACTGGCACTTGTGACCTGTAAATCCGTATAGCTGGTGACTTCCTTGATGCCGGAAATTTGGGTCATACCTGCTCCTTATCTGCGGTTGGTCCACAGCACGTGTGGTGTAACGCTATTAACGCCGTTTCGTTGCGGGCAATGGGCCGGTATCGACGAAGCGGCGATAAGAAGCGGGTCAATACACATCGTTACGCGGTAGCCTTTAGTTGTTTGACATTCGATGCCAATGGCCGCTTCGGGTCGATAGCGGCCCCCAAGGACCTTGGGTTTTGTCAGATTCCGGTACTAGATGGTGTCAACGCAACGCCTCTTAATTCGTATCGGGAAGGCTGGCCAGCTGATCGAGCAGTTGGGCACCTACAGCGTCGAATCGCAGATGCGCTTTATCCCAGAAGCCGCATGACAGCTCGTACTCGTACAGTGGCACGATCGGCAGTCGATGGATCTGCCAAAGGTGCCAGAGCAATCCCTGGCCCACCCCTGACGCTGATGCACGACCTTGATCTTGTTGATGTACATTCGGATACAACGATGACGGTTCGACGATATTGCTTGCTACCTGGCCGCACTGATACCGCTGTAATTGACCCTTGTTCTAAATTTATGTTTTTCATTGCCGATGGCTTCCGTACAGAACGCAGAAAGTTTCTGCGTTTGCCCTTCGGAGTTGCACCGTGAACCTACGTTCTTTAAATATTGCGCCCCGTGCCGCCTTGTGTTTCGGTTTAATCACGCTGCTGGTCATTGCCCTTGGCGGCTTCGCATACGTGCAGCTAGGGAAGCTGCGTGGCACCGAGCAGGACATCGAAAAGAACTGGCTGATCAGCGTGCAGACCGCTGACGACATCCAGATCGCGCTGCTCGGCGCGCGCCTGGAGAGCATCCGTCTTCTGGCGACTTCGAATCCCCAAGAGCAAGCGACCGCCGTGCAGCACCTGGAAGACGCTAAGCGCATCCTCAACGAGCGCACCGACTTCTACCGCAATAACCTCATTTCCGACCCAGAAGAAGGGGCCAAATTCGAGGCCGCAGCGGCGCTGATGAAGACCTATCTTGATGGGCTGCAACGCGTCGTCGACCTTGACGCTACCCAGCATGAGCAGGCCGTGACATTCGCCAACACTGAACAACGCGACCGTGCCGCAGCGTACCAGGTCAAACTCAATGAGTTGCGCCAGCACAATACCGACGGCGCTGCAGCAGCAGGCGTGACCGCCACTGAGGTGTATGCCCACAGCATCACCATCGTCGATAGTGTGGTACTCGCCGCGCTGGTGCTGACGCTGGTGCTCGCCACCCTGCTGACTCGCAGCATTGTCCAGCCTATGAGCGCCTCGCTGAAAATGGCCGAGGAAATCGCCGACGGCGACCTGCGTCTTATCCTGGAGGTTAAGGGTAATGACGAATCTGCGCGGTTGATGCGCGCGCTAAACACCATGCAAGGCAACCTGCGAAGCACCATAGAGCAGATCTCCGATGCTTCCGCACAGCTCAGTTCCGCCGCAGTAGAGATGACTTCCATCACCGAGAGCGCCAGCCTCACCCTGCAGCAGCAAAACAGTGAGATCGAGCAGGCCGCCACGGCGGTAAACCAGATGAGCGCCGCCGTCGATGAGGTCGCGCTTAACGCTAACTCCACCTCCGAAGCGGCCAAGGACTCCACACGCGCTGCCGCCACCGGTAACCAGAAAGTCGACGAAACCCTACATGCCATGCGCAGTCTAACGGACCGCGTGGAAATGACCTCTGAACAGGTGCAGGGCCTCGCTGGTCAGGCGCAGGACATCAGCAAGGTGCTGAGCGTGATCCGTGCCATTGCAGAACAGACCAACCTGCTGGCTTTGAACGCCGCGATCGAAGCGGCCCGCGCTGGTGAGCAAGGCCGAGGCTTCGCCGTGGTGGCCGATGAGGTTCGGGCGCTGGCTCATCGCACACAAACCTCAACTCTGGAAATCGAACAGATGATTTCAAGTATCCAAGCAGGCACGTCACTGGTTGTGGATTCGATGAGCAGCAGCACCATCGAGGCACACAACACGCAGCGCACTGCCGACGAAGCCGGGATTTCACTGAAAGTCATCGCCGACTCGGTGCAACTGATCAATGACCGCAATCAGCAGATCGCCACTGCCGCGGAAGAGCAGGCTCATGTAGCTCGCGAAGTAGACCGCGCGCTCGTGAGCATTCGCAACCTGGCGCTGCAGAGCAGCGAAGGCACGCAGCAAACCCTGGCCGCCAGCAATGAGCTCTCGCAGCTGGCGGTGAACTTGAATCAGATGGTAGCGCGCTTCAAGACCTGAAATTAGCGTTTAGTCTAGTATGGAAAGTGACCTACCAATGATCAGAACCTCATTCCTAGAGCCGCTGACAATGTGGTCGCTTTTCGAGTTAGCTCCGATCTTTCGCCAAGGCCAGAGGCTCCAAAGAAACCCAAGTTGACGATCGTCCGGCAGTCGCCGAGCATGAAAGAATGTGCGTGCTGGGCTTATAGACAGGGAAGTATCGAATCGCGAAATGCCACGACTCAATCGGCCTCAAGCATCGTCACAGACGGCTGCGGGTCGGAAGCAGACGGTCGCGGCTGACCGCTTTTCGACCCAAAGCAGCCGCTCCGACTGAGAGCCTTTGCCACCTGCTACAGCTAGCTGCGTGGAACGGATTTTATGGTAAATCGGGACAGCTATAAGTTTACTGGTAGAGGTTGGACCTGGGCCCAGGTAGCTATCGACCAGGGCAGCATTTTCACAACGCCTAAGCCGGTAGCCGCCATCGCTCGAGGGCTACTACCGGCCGTCGCTGAGTAAAAACTCAACTCAATGTCCGAGATCAGTTGACCATTACACTTGGACATACCTTGAGTTAAGAAGCATAGGATTTAATAATCTGCATGTTTTAAAAAACGACAGCAATGGCAACCAAATTTTTCGAAAAAAATTCGAGAGAAATATGATTTATTCCCTTATTGTGAGATTGCACATTTTTTGATACTGTCTCCAGCTTATAAGCTCACATGCGATTGGTAAAAATGTCTAAAACGACTTCTACAGAGCGTGCTCAATCCAGCAGCCGTCCTGATAGCAGCACCGAGCGTCTTCTGGGGCTGCTGGGTTTGTTCACTGCTGAAAACCCAATTTGGACGGCCGATATGCTGATTGAACATCAGGGCCTCGGCCGGGCGACTGTATACCGTTACCTAAGGGCTCTTACCGAATCAGGCTTTCTCACATCAGTCGGTGGTAGCGGGTACGCGCTAGGTCCTAGGTGTGTTGAAATGGACCGTCAGATCCGCCTCGCTGATCCGCTTTTGCAGATTGCGCCGCATGCTATGGACAGAATCGCTGAGAAAGTGGGAGGGTTACAGCTCCTATGCAGGTACTACGGTACTCGAGTGCTTTGTATTCACCAGCAACAAACCGATAATCGAATTGAATCGTTCTTTCAGCGCGGCAAGCCACTTCCGCTTTTCAAGGGATCGCCGTCTAAAATTATCCTTGCCAACCTTCCCCTAGCGCGACTTCAGAAACTGTTCCTCTATCATCCAGAGGAGATCCAAACTGCCAACATGGGATCAACCTGGGTAGACTTTCGTGACTCACTGAAAACCATGAAGAAGCAAGGCTACTCTGTAGCCAGCGACTTCGATGCGGCACTGGTGGGCGTCTCGGCTCCTATTTTCGTTGGGCCGGATGAAGTGACGGGCAGCCTTTGCCTAGTTAGGCTGAAAGATGAGTGCACTACCGCGGATATCGAATACTTGGGTGTGCTTGCAACTCAAACTGCGAGTGAAATTACTGAGCAGTTGATGCATGCGCGTGATAGCTGAGGTGAATAAGGCGATCAGAGAGCTTGAGCGCCTTACAATCATGCTAGCCAACTACCTCATATTTGCTCAGTAGACTGCCAACCGCCATACTGTTCATTAGGTGGCTGAACATGCATCAGGTTAGCCTGAAGAAAGCCGCCATCCACGATCAGATCTTGCCCATTAATGAAAGAAGCGTCTTCACTAGCCAGGAACACAACGGCTTTGGCGATTTCTTGCGTTGTTCCCAGCCGCCTTAGCGGCACGGAACTGATCCGCTTATTAAGCATTTCAGCATTGGCGTAGTTCTCTTTGCTTAATGCTGTTTGGATAAAGCCTGGGCAAACGGCATTTGTACGAATGCCGCGGGGTCCCCACTCGACGGCAATATGGCGGGTAAGCTCTAGAACTGCAGCTTTTGTAGAACCATAGGGGGGACAGCCATTCGGTGAGTAGCCGGCAATCGAAGCGACGTTGATTATACTGCCGCTTTCTTGTGTCAGCATAAGCTTCCCGAAATGCTTGATGACCAGAAATGTACCAGTAACGTTGATGGCGAAGGCACGATTCCAAGCATCGAGTTCTAGACTCTGAATGGAACTAGCCCGAGGAAGAATTCCAGCATTGTTGACTATGACGTCACAGCGTCCGAAGCGTTCGGCAACCTGCTGTACTGCGTTAGAAACAGACTCTTCACTGGTGATGTCACATACGATGGAAAGCAACTCGCATCCAAGCGGTTCGGTGCGGGTTACAGCGGTACACAAGGCGTCGGCATTCACCTCAAGCAGTACGAGCTTGGCACCTAGGGTCGCAAATAGGTCAATGATTGCACTAGCTATACCACCACCCGCTCCTGTCACGACAACTACCTTCCCTACGAAGGTAGTACCGAAAACTCGCATTTCGCTCATATCTATCTCCTTGGTCCACATGTTGTATGCCCTCCTTCCTGCTTGCGGAGATGGCCCTTTTTGTCGGTCCCAATGGGGCATCGCCCAGCGTAAATGGCGGGCGATGGCAAAAATACTACTAACCAGTCGCCGCAAAGGAAAAGTATCACAATAAGAGACTTTTCTGAATAAGTCAATTATTGGGAATATCGTGAATTCCCGGATAAGGTCATGAGCTCTCCATGGTGATCCCTGCCCTCCTAGATTCGTGATATCACGCTGCCAAAATCGCATGCACACCTAGGTTTCAAATCATCAGGAAGCAGAAAAAGGGCGTTTGCTGGTGAAATTTCGTGAGATAGGTTGAGAGTCTCTCATAGAGAGAATATGATTCTGAATCTCATGGTGCGACAAAATGCAAACCTGCTTGTGCTGCCCATGGCGTACCACCTTTGCCAGCAGACGATGCTTGGATAATAAAGATAAGAGGGCAAACAAAATGCAGCACAAAGATACCGTTGTCGCGCTGTCCGAAACGGACGAGCGTGCGCTATTACGCAAGGTGACGTGGCGACTCATGCCCTTGCTGCTAGTCGGATATTTCTTCTCGTTCATCGATCGGTCGAACGTTGGCGTGATGGCGACACCGCTCTCCGAATCTCTGGGACTAACGGCCGCAACCTTTGGATTAGCAGCTGGACTGTTCTACGTGGGTTATCTGATTTTCGAGATCCCGTCTAATCTGGCGATTACGCGGTTCGGAGCCAGGATCTGGATTGGCAGGATTTTGGTCATGTGGGGCCTTATCACGATTTCGATGGCTTGGATGACAGGTCCAAACTCCTTCTATATCCTTCGAATTCTGCTAGGCGCCGCAGAAGCAGGCTTCTACCCAGGCGTACTGTTCTATCTCACCCTCTGGTTCCCGCGCCACGCACTACACGGGGCTTATTCTTTGTTTGCTCTCTGCGTGCCATTTTCGTTAGGTGTCGGAGCAATCGTCACATCGAGCTTGCTGCTGCTAGATGGAAAAATGGGGCTGACAGGCTGGCAATGGGTGTTCATTCTCGAAGGGCTGCCTGCAGCAGCGCTGGGCGTTTACTATTTTCTTAAGCTACCGGCTCGCCCTGAAGAAGCGTCTTGGCTAACTCCAGCTGAAGCCCAGTACCTCAGCGCTCAGGCCTCGCGCCCAACAGACAGTCAACATGGTGAGCTGTCCCACATCGGCACCGTCGCGATGAAAGGAGCAACATGGATTTTCACCCTACTATATTTCTGCATGGTGATCGGCTTCTGGTCCGCAACGTACTTCTTGCCAAGGATTGTCCAAGAACGCTTTCATGTAGATACCGTACATGCCGGTATGATCTCTTCAATGCCTTGGATCCTCGCATTCGTTACTATTTGGGTTGTATCCAAGACTGCTAAGGCCACAGGTGACCGCCGTTGGCACATGCTCGTCCTGCTCTGTATGTCCGGAATCGGAATGCTTATCGCGGCGTATACTCAATCTCCGATTTTCGCCTTGGTCGGTATCGCCATGGCAGCTGCCGGCATACAGGGGTCGACACCGTTGTTCTGGACTATGCCCTCGACGGTTTTCCGAGGTGCTCTCGCCGCGGTGGCATTAGCTTTGATTAACTCCATCGGTAATATCAGTGGATTGGTAGGCCCTTGGGTGCTTGGGGCTCTGACGACGTCAACCGGGAACAGTCGCATGGGTTTGTATGTGATGGCAGGCTGCTTCTTCTTGGCATCGATTCTTGCTTTCGTGATTAGCACCCACGTTTCACGCCAACAGGCAAAGGGCGCTTACGATGTTCCTAAGCTTGAACAAGAAGTGGAGCCAACTGTTGATGGGAGAACCTCTCTTCAACCCTGAGCTGACTTAAGTAACTTCCAATTCACTATATCCTGGAAATCCAGAGTTATAAGGTTTTGATAAAATAATCGACTAATCATGATTTAGCGATATTTATACTCGGTTAAACTTCAATAAAAAATATTGCTGCATTCAGGCTAATAAAAGACCTGAATGTAGCAAAGATTTTATTGGAAACATAAAATTTTAATCACAATAAAACTTTTTATAAGTTAAAGTTTCACGGGTTCATAACTGAAATTTTTTAACCGTAAGAGCCTTTCACTGATACGAAAGAAATCTATAATTATTATATAATTTCTTAAATAGAAAATATTTAGAACTGTTACATATAATTTTTAAAATGAAAAATTAGTATATAACGTTAAATTTTGATCTGCATTCCGTGTCACAGGTAGCCTGTAGCTTTTAGCGGTAACAGATTGAGTAACTAACCTACATGTATAGGGATGGCGAAACTACGGATACATAACTACGGCCGAGCAGAAAAATTTCTGAGATTTAAATGTAATTTGTCTATTCGGCCCGATTGATATGTAGGACTGGGCGTGTCCGGCCAAAGCAACTTGCGAAGGTTGCCTGAATGGATTACTCCTACGAAATATAAGATCGGGCCGATACCCTATTCTCTATTAAAACTGCCAGGAATCAGAACAACTTTAATACGGAAAATATTTGAGGCTGAACCTATAGTAGAGGATAGCCTATAAGCATATACCGCCATACTGGTGCTCATGCCTCTGTGCATGCATCAAAGTCGTTTGGAGGAAGCCCCCATCGATTGTTAGATCCTGACCACTTACATAGGCAGCTTCGTCGCTAGCGAGGAATGCGACCATGAATGCGATATCTTCGGTCGTCCCGAGCCGACGCAGAGGAATCATTCCAAGCCTTAGGCTATAAAGTTCATCTGTGTATTGGCTTTCTGAAAGAGGTGTTCGAATGAAGCCTGGGCTTACCGTATTAGCTCGAATTCCCCGTGGCCCCCATTCGACAGCGGTATGCCGGGTAAGGGCGAGTACACCTGCCTTGCTAACAGAATAAGGTGCAGATGAGTTTGGACTGTGAGCAGCTGTAGAACCTATATTGATAATGCTCCCCTTACCTTTCGTTAGCATGTGTGCACCGAAATAGCGCGAGGTCAGGAACATGCTTCCCAAGTTAACAGAAAGGGCCTTTAAAACCTCTTCCTGAGGTACGCTTTCGAGAGGGCATGGTGGGGGCAGAATACCTGCGTTGTTGACGAGGATGTCGCAGCCACCCCAGGTACTCTTCACCTGTTCGGCAGACGCTTTCACCGCGATTTCGTTAGAAATATCGCAGGCGATACTAACGACCTCGATACTCTCCTTCATCAGAGCATCCTCAACAGGCCGCAGTGTTGAGATGTTCAAATCCAGCAGGACGATTTTGGCTCCCCGCTTACCTAATGTGCGGGCTATGGCTTGGCCGATCCCACCAGCTGCGCCCGTTACCACGGCTACGCGCGCTCGGAGGTCGTGGTTGGCAGCCGGCGCTGACATCGCTTGATCACTCATGAATCCACCTCTATCTGTTTTTGTCTTAATTCCCTCATTATGAGACATATCAAATTACTTTAATAGCGATACAATCTTATCAAGCTGGAATCCATCACATACGCAGTGTTGGCGCGCTCGTGCGCTGGTAGAAAGCTTCAGAGTGCCGCGCACTGGGTGTCTAAACCACGAAGGAAGCAACCTTGAGATATTTTTCGCCGTAATGGGGGACAGTTGCACGTGAGCTAAAGATACTGATGCGGCTCCCGAGACCAGTAGCATTCTTAAGCTCGACCTACAATATTGTCGGTGCTGACAATACGATCGTGCTACGTAAACCTGTACGAATAACTGATCGTCTTTCGGAAAATGGTGCAACTCATTGCGGATTTCGTTACTAAATTTGCCGTTTGATTGAGTGCGACAGCTTCGCTTGTGGATTATCACCAACCGCTTCGGATGCCCCATCTACAACCATTCGCTATTTGGCTTAGTAACATTACCCCGATCGGCCTTGTGATCGCTGGATCAGTCGGCATGAGTGAATGGAAGGTCTCGCATTTTTCTGAAAAAGCAAATCATTCAGGCTTAGCTCGGCACACCCCTACCAGACCTCTTTCCGCCATTTCTCAAACGGGCTCCCCTACCTCTCAGGTGTGTTACAGACCGATCGCGCTATTTTTCTTGAAAAATCTATTGAAAGTCTCGCATAGCGATACTATCATAAATGCACAGAATATGAGATAAATCACTAAAGAATTGCTTTGAGTGGGTGAAGTCTCAGAAACGAATGCTGGCGACAATACGCATAAGAGGAGCTATCTCATGCGCTCAGTACCTCTTGGATCGCAGCTCTTTGAGCCTAAATTGCTGAGCAAAATCAGTTGGTGGACTGCGCCACTCTTGCCGAGCGTTCCAGAGGCAGGTTGCCGTAGGTGTAGTCAAACATCGGTCTTAGCTCCGATCGCTCTGGCTCCAACCGCAGCGCAGATGCCGGCGTTGACTCATCTATTCTGGACCATAACTTCACCGATTTTCTGTAGAAAAATGGTAACCATTGCTCTGGGTACGATCAATTCGCTAAGCAATCTGAGCAGCTTGATTTGCCATTGCGTAATGAATTTCATTACTAAGATATCTAGATCCCGCCGAACTAGACTCCGCGCGATGTCGCGTGTCCTATTCGTTCCAGATATTGCTGCGTTCTTCGTCAGTTCCTCCATTTCACATATACACGAAAAAACACATTTATCGAATCTTCTTGAAGAAAGCCCACGGATGCCTGATTTCGCACGTGTAGCCATCAAATCATCACTGGAGTCCATTTTATGAAATTCTTAACGTTCGAAATAGGTGGCCAGCCCAACTTCGGTATTTCCATTGATGGTCGTAACTTGGTCAATCTGACTCAGGCGTGGAAGAAAATCTTTCCGCACACGCATGCTCCAGTTGATTTGTCCGAATTCTTCGCGAGCGGTGTCGAAGTCGAGAGCTTGCAACGGTGTCTATCTGAGCTCTCAGCAGAAGAGTTCTGCGTGATGATGGACGAGATCAAGATTCTAGCTCCGATTCCGCGCCCAACAAAAAACATCTTCTGTGTAGGCCGCAATTACCGAGAGCACATCATTGAAGGCAACCGCGCTGCGGGCAGGGATCCGAATGACTTCCCGAAAGCCGTCGAGTTTTTTAGCAAGCCGCCCACCACTGTCGTCGGGCATGATTTTGAAGTCAAAGCGCATGCTGAAGTAACAAACCTTCTTGACTATGAGATCGAGCTCGGGATCGTAATCGGTAAAAGCGGTAGCAATATCAAAGAAGCTGACGCGCTCGATTACGTCTTTGGCTTCACAGTCATCAACGACATCACCGGTCGCGACCTACAAAAACTTCACGGGCAGTGGTTCAAAGGTAAATCGCTTGATACTACCTGCCCAATCGGTCCCTATGTCACACACAAGTCGGCGATATCCGACCCACAAGACTTGGACCTGGAGTTGTATGTTAATGGTGATCTTCGCCAGAAGGCGAACACCTCCGACATGCTCTTCACAGTTGCCCAAATTATAGAGCAATTATCGGCGGGGTTGACTCTTGAGCCTGGTGACATGATTGCTACCGGAACACCAAGCGGCGTGGGCTTTGCTACGTCTCCCCCTGCCGTCTGGTTGCGGGCGATGAAGTTTTAGCTCGTATCTCTGGAATTGGCGATCTCATAAATCGAATTGTCAACTGACCTTCACAAAACCTATAAGGAGGGTGCCCAAAATGATTTATCGCTCTGCAGTATTCAGTCGAAAAGAGGGTCTGAGCAGTGAGGAGTTTCGTGCTCATTGGATCAATGTCCACGGCAAGCTTGCGAAAGATATGCCTCATTTGCATGCCTACAATCAGAATCATATCGTTGAGTGTCTTTATCAAACCGACGAGCCTCTGGATCATGCGATTGCCGGAATTTCCCAGCTTGCTTTCGATGATATTGGCGCGATGGAGCGCTCAGAAGTATCTTCTGAGTATTTAGCAGTTAAACGCGACATACCTAATTTCCAAGGCGCTATTACCATCTTGGTGTTGAGCCCCCTTGTCGTGATAGAGCCACCTGCAAAATTTTCGAAAACTCGGACCAAACTGTTCTGGCTATCAATTGCTAAGGGCGATATTCCAGGCACATCAATCCAGCAAGAGTGGTCACTCACCTCGCGCCCGGAATACGCAAAGGTAAGCGAGTTCAAGGGATTCATTCAGAACTTCGTTGTTGATCGCGCTCATCCGGTTTCTGCCGGCGTTCCGCAGGGCGTACTTCCCGTAGAAACGATTTCTGAAGCTTGGTTTGAAGATATCGATGCACTGAAAGCATGGGTTTCCTCCGACGTTGGACAGCGCTTCATTCATCATGACCCAATGCTCAAGACGATCGGGGTCTACGTCATCAAAGAACTGACAATTATCTAGCAACGATAATCGTCAACACCGTACTGCTACGCGGTGATAGTCATGACTATTAATTCATTTAAACTGGGAAAATTACTATGGCTAATTCTACTCCTCCAAATATTCACGCCTTCCAAGAGGGCCGTGTATTAGTCTTCGACTCAGCGACTTACGTTGAAGACCACTTGCGGTCGCATGAGGCACAGTCCGACGTCATTATCGCTGCATCCTACGCCGGTGTGCTGTGTGCTCGAATGGTTATGAAGGCCAAGCCACGCGCTGCCCTGGGCCTTGACTGTGGCATTGGCAAGGACGGTGCTGGCATAGGTGGCCTTTGGTACTACGAGGCGCTGGGCGTTGCTGCTGCGGCTGTCGATGTGATGACGGCAGAAATGGGTAACGGCGCCGACATGTACGAGAACGGTGTGATTTCGCGTGTAAATGATTGTGCGCAAAGGCTGGGCATCGAACCAGGCATGTCTGCGAAAGAGGCAGCCCACGCGATGTTAACGGGATCGCACAAACCCGAAGAGTTCGATCCTGCTCGTCGATTGGTAATCGAGACGGACGGCGAAACAGGGCGCAGCATTGTCTGCACCGACAGCATTGCCTTCGCCTTACCAGAAGACCGCGAGCGTAATGTTCTGTGTACTGCAGGTCATACGGGACGCAGTGTCATCGAGTACTTCCGCAGCTTCCGACCTTGGGCATTCATCTGCTCCGATGGCGGCATCGGCAAGAACGAATCAGGTATAAGCGCGCTGACCATTGTTGAAGCAGAGGGAATTCCTGGTGCCTCGGTCGACGCGAACACTGCGCGCATGGGTGACGGGATGAGCACCTATTTCGACGGAGTCATCAGCGCTGCAAACAAACTAGCGCAAGCCAAAGGCGTGCGAGTCGGACAGTCCGCTCGGGAAGCAGCTAAATACCTATTAGGTTAACCGAACCTGTCGCTGAATTAAAAGGAGGTCATCATGGCTACAACCCCGCAGATGCCTGGGCATGACGCTTTAGGCGCGTTGCAATCCCGTTTTGTAGCAGTGGACGAGCTGCCGTGGAAGCCGACGCCGACACCTGGTATTGACATGAAAGTTCTCATGGAAGAGCCCTCTACCGGTTTGCTAACGGCACTATTCCGCTGGCAGCCTGGTACAGAGCTTCCACTTCATGAGCATGTCGAGATCGAGCAAACCTATGTCCTCGAAGGAAGCATCGTGGATGAAGAAGGTGAGGTTCGAGCTGGCGAATATGTTTGGCGGCCGAAGGGCAATCAGCACATCGCACGCGCCCCGCACGGGGCGCTGGTAATTTCCTTTTTCCTCAAACCCAACCGCTTCCTGAAAGGCGAGTTGGCCGGGCAAGAGCTGAAGTAGGGCTGGGCAGTATGGAATCCCTGGAACGGCGACGTGCTTAATATCACTGAGCCGGTGTCGATTAGTCCGTATTGATGAGCATCTCCAAGGTCTAATAGCTACTCCTTACTTATCAGCCTACTGTGCAAATCTAGCTAATAACAGATAGAGGTCACTATGTCGTTTGTAGAAGAGCGGTGCTACATATTGCACACCGAATTCGGTGCGAAAGATTATTTTGAGATTTACGAACATGATGCACGTCAATTACAGCAGCGCATTTTGGGTGGATTTTTAGGCTACTACACTACCGAATTCGGTGAATTGAATGCGTTGGTGAGCCTCTGGAAATACTACTCGATCGAAGATCGTCAGGCTCGACGAGCGCAACTCGCTAGCGAGCCTGAGTGGCAAGCTTTCCTGGTAAAAGTGCGCCCGATGATCAGGACGATGAGCAATCGCCTTCTTTCCCCTGCCGCGTTTTCCGAACCTCAGGTTCTGGAATTTCAGTAAATCGAAGCCAATAGACTTGCCCCTAAAAACCAGACACCAATTCCTCGTTAAATTGATGCTGCTGCCAAGCACCTGAATTTTCTCGGCGATCGATATCTCAAGGCGCTGTTTGTAGTGGTCTAATGAAATCGGACACCCATTTAGGCGAGAATGCTCGCCACAGAAAGGTGTCTGATGACCAATCAAGGAGGGCATCGTTGACCACCATGATTCCGGCGTTCTGAATGGTATAGCGACAGAAGGATTGCTCGATGGGTGTCTGGCTCACCTCGAAGCCCACTCGGCCAGGGAACCATTGACGGTCTTTTTCAACCAGAGAGACAAGTACAGTCGACACCCCAAAATGCGTGGCAGCTATACGGCACAGACGGTCAAAATTCTCGTTATGAGCGGTTTCCAGCCATTGCAATGCATGAACAGCGGACAGGCGCTTCTGCTCGATTTCCAACGGATAGCTCATGACATATGCCTTGGGTGAGAATACGACAGCTATGATGTCGCATGGCCATCATTGCTATCGGCCGATTAAGACGTAAGGTCATTCATGTCGAGCGCTCGGCGAATGTTGATTCTGTAGGGAACCCATTCGGGTTAGCTGAGCGCTGCATTGCGCGAGTCACCGCATCCATGTTGAGCACACCTAACACCATGTGCCGTCCCCTGCTTGCGTCCAACATCAAGAAATGCACGTAACGGGGTTTACGGTAAATGCCTGCTTTTATCCGGCGGGTAACTTCGCTGGATCGCAGCAGGCTGCGGCTTCTTGGTGGCCGGCAACCCTGAAGCCTGTGAGCATCTATAGTCCACCGAACCGGCTGCTTTCGACCCATAGCGGACACTCACGGATGACAGCCCTTGGCCGACTGCGGCCCTTCTTGCACAGGGTCATGCAAACCTCCATCGACGGAGATATCAGAAAGACCTGCCCTGGCAAAGCAATAAATGCGTAAAACTAGGTTATTGGTGGACTTGGCCGAATCCCAAAGGATGTAGCTCAAAATAGAGGCAACCAAAGCTGCGCTGAAGCAAGCGGCGATCTTTGCCCGAGTATGTGTTCAGCTTGTCAGCCAACATCACTGAAAGCCCAACCTACAATTACCCCGACAATCAGTACCGCGAGCAATTTAATGCGATCACGAAGCTTACGCCGCTGCTTGTTAACGCGTTCCTGAGGGAGCTCGACGTGGTTGTCGAAGCCGGTGTGCAAGACCGCGTCGTTTTCCAGAATCAACGCGTAACGGTTTTGCGCTGCATAAATGCCCGCCAGCTTCTTTTCGCCGCTGTGTGCGGCATAGGGAGCATGTTCTTTATAGTCAGCCAGGCGCCGCAGGCCAGGATTGAATGAAAAACCCTGCCACTCGGGCTTGTGCGAGCCCAGCTTGTAGAAGGCGATGCCCTGCAAAACCTCCCGGGCATTGAGGAATAAGTAGGGGCTGTGCACCCGAAGATCATGGTTGTAGCTGCGCAGCCAGACTTGCAATGCCTGACGGTCGTTTTCCAGCAGAGTCATGGATTCTTCGACAAAACTTGGGCGGTAAAAATCCCAGTCGTCCTCGCAGTGGAACACCCATGACGTTTCGATCAGTGCATAAGCGGCATCCACCGAGCGCATTTGTCCGAGTTTCGGGTTGTTGATGATGAAGCGGGTGAATGGGCGCCAGTGCTCGGGGATGCAAGCTTCAACCTGGGCCTCCCCGGAGTCTTCGGTGATCAGCACGGTGCGAATCGGTGCGGAGTTGAACTGGTCAAACGTTTCAAGCGTGCGCGTCAGCAGATCGAACCGTCCGCAACTGGTGACCACCAGCGTTATATCGCTACTTTCGCTAAACTGCATCATGTGTACTCAATAATTGAAATTTCAAAAGCGATTACAGCCCCAACCGAGACATCAAGCGAATCCGGTTCAGGGTATGGCAATACTCTTCTACGGCGGGCAAGCCAAAGGCGAGCGGTGCGCGTGTCATCGCGTCTGCCTCCGGTAAGCATGAGAGGCTGCTTTGCGACTCGCGGCTCTATGTGAACTCTAAGGTTCGTTTGGTCGGGTTGCTCGCCCTGCTTGCCTCCGATCGCTAGCCATCTGCGCGCCGTCCGGCAGGACGGTTTGTCCCTCCTTCCGTACGCGTGATTCTGAGCTCCGTGACTGCAATGCCCAGAATGATTAGCGCCGCCCCTGCGAGTCTTTCAGGGGGTAAACGATCTCCAGCGAGAAAATAACCAAAAGCCCCACTAAACACAGGTTCGCAAATAAGTATCAGGGCGACCTTTTCAGGGGAAAGCACAGCCTGAGCTCGATTTTGAATGGCGTAAGCCAAGGCAGTAGCGAACAGCGCTAGCGAAAGGATGGTAACTGTCGTAGGGAGCGCCCTGGGAATAGAAAACTGGTTACCAGCCAAGCTCCATATCAAAGAAAGCGAGCCAACCAGCCCTAGCTGGATTGAAGTTGATGCCATGGAATTGGCAGGTGTTGCGAACGTTGAGACAATAACGATGTGTAATGCGAAGCATGCAGCACACCCCAAAATCAATAGATCACCGTAGTGCAGCGCGAATCCGTCAAGGCTCAGTAAAGCGAGCCCAAATACGGCAATCACTGTTCCTGCTGCCTGTTTAGGACTTGGGCGTCCTCTTCCTATGAGATAAACAAACAATGGAGTGAAAACTGTGCACAAGCCGGTGATGAACCCGGCATTGGAGGGGTTGTGAGGGCTGTCCCTGAGGTCTGCAATGAGAACGCAGCAAAGAGGACTATTCCAGCAAATACTGCACTCACCCAGTCACGCGGTTTCAGATGTCGAAATGAGCGGATTGAAAATGGAAGAAGCGCTAGAGCCGCTAAGGTGAACATCCATGCGTTCAGCGTGGATGGAGCCATGATTGCCAACGTTTCGTGCTTAGCTACAAAGCTCCAGCCCCAGACAGCGGTGACCAGTAAAAGCGCGATAGACCATAGGGTTCGGTATGGCATAGCTGTCCCCAAGGAAGACATTTATACCGAATGCCTTACCAAGAACGTTATGTCAGCGGTACCCAGAGAGACCTACGATAATTTAGTTAGAAAGCATTGGCAACCATGAACGCCATGACTGGCGAGCTAACTCGGAGCCTAAAATCTCTACGAAGGGGATCAACAAGCATCGCCTTGCCAATGAGCATTTGCAGATCCTTTTTGTAGACTTACCGTTCACACGTTACCGAGGCGTAGCGAGATCCCCCGCCTATCCTTTCAAGCGTATTTGCCTGAGCAGTGCGAGGTGATTTCGGCAGACGCTTACGGTGCGTAGACATCCATATAGCTTGTAGCGAAGTGGTATAGAACAAGTGAAGGCGCCGAGTACGCCGGTGAGGAAGATGCTCGCTGGATATTTCTTCTACAAGGATTGAGTGCTACTTCTACGCTGGGCGCTTATGGAGTGGGAAAGTCTCAATGCGAGAGAATCTCCGCCCCCTCCAGCGCGGCAGCAGGGTAATCTAGGGAGATGAAAGGTGATCGCCACCTGAGCCCCGAGATGACGACCACCTGCCAGGCCCAGCGCTATTTGTATGATGCGAACTTGGCGCTGCAGAGGACGAGGATCAGTAACGCAGAGGTGAACAGCAAAGAGAAGCTTAGGGACGTAGCATGAGCGATAAATCCAATTGCAGCCGGGCCCATCAGTATGCCTAGGTAGCCGATCGCATTGATGATTGCCAGAGCTTGAGCGACGGGCATAACAGTCTGATGCCCGGCCTTGGAGCAAAATATCGGAACGAGATTCGAGATCCCTAATCCGACGAGTACGAACCCCAAAACCGAAACTATCCAATGGTCGATGCCCACCGCCAACGCCATGCCTCCCATCGCCAATACACTTCCTGCCAGTAGCACTGCTCGCGATCCGAGCTTGCTTACGATCCAATCGCCTGACAGTCTCCCTACTGCCATGGTCACGGAAAACGCGGCGTAACCGATGCCCGCAATATTAGGCTCCATGTCCCGATTCGAAGTGAGATAGACGGCACTCCAATCGAGCATTGAACCTTCAACCAGAAAAGCGATGAAGCACAGCGCCCCCAGCAGCAACACCAGCTTGGTTGGCTTCTTTTGGCCGGCGCTCCCTCCAGCTCCGCGAACGGGAGCATGTGACGACCAAAAGACAAGAGCGCCGCGCCCAATCCAAGAGCCAAAATAACGATTGACTGGACGGGATTGAGGCCAAGCCAAAGCAGCAAGCTTATCGTGCCCGCGCTGAAAATATTTCCGACGCTGAACAGCCCATGAAAGCCAGACATCATCTGCTTGCCGTGGTGGCGCTCAACAAGCGAGCCTTGAAGGTTCATGTTTACATCGGCTGTAGCGATGGCGGCCCCAAACAGAAGCAGAAAAGCCAAGAGCATCCAATATGAAGTGGCTGTTGCCAGGCCAACCAAGCCAATAGCGGTAAAAGCGCTTACAAGATAGACAGTACTTCTGCAGCCAACTCGGTTTGCTAAACGGGCCACAAACGGCATCATGCACATTGCTCCCGTCCCAAGGCCCAGAAGCAGCAGACCAAGTTCCGCCTCACCTATCTGCGCCCTTTCCTTAGCAAATGGAACCAAAGGTGCCCATGCGCCCATGCCACATCCGGCCAGGAAGAATGCATATCTGGAAGCAGGTAGCGTATTAGAGGTAAAAAAGCTTGTTCCGTACTATTCATCTAATAAAGCCTGTTGTTAGCAAACGCACACCGTGCCTGTAACATATGTCGCAGACCGATAATAAGAATTTTGCTGACGCATCCGATCTTGAGAGCTATGCCCATTTCTCAGGGATGTAGCGCTCGACAGTGAAGACGCCCGGTGAGTAGCCGAATTTTTCTCCGGAATCTTAGCCGATACGAGTCAGCGCGCAGCCTCCCTGTGCCAAGAGAGATCACCTGTCCCCACGACCAGTAGCATTGATGGGTTCTGACCTAGCAAGGTCTTCATCTTGCGCTGTGGCGTTGAACTGAGCGCATAGTGCCTTCGTCTTCTACCTCAAACTAATAAGAGATTCGTCGAAATTTGCGTCATACAAAAAACCATCAACAACACCGGTCAATTTGTTCATCCGAAAATTTCCTATGCAGCAGCTATTAGGCTCGGTCTCATGCTGAGCACTAGAAACCGTACAGATGTACGGTTTCTATCCTACTGTGAGCGCTAATCAAGGTCAATGAAATCGTACAGTTGTACGATTTTACGTCCTATGCTAATGTCAGCTGGCTGAGATAGGAGCATGCATGACGAACGAGAAACGGAAGACTTGGCGGCAAGACCCTCATCGTAGGGAGCATATCCTCAACGCAACCCTAGACTGCATCGAGCTGCACGGGGTTGCATGCACAACGTACCGAAAAATTTCCGAACTGTCGGGCGTGCCTCTCGGTTCACTTACACACTATTTTCCGAGCATGCAGGAGCTGCTGCTAGAGGCATTTCAGCTGTTGGCTCAATGCGTATCTACTCGATTTGCAGCAGCAATTCGAAAAGCAAAGACTAAAGAAGACGCTTGCCATGCGATAGTGGATGTAATCTTTGAAAGATCCACATTCGGCACTAGAACGATCCAACTGACTTGCGAACTCTATATTTTTGCGGGCCGTAACCCTGTCATGAAGAATGTTATGAGAGACTGGATGCTCGAAATCAGAGTTTCACTCGAACTCTATTTCTCCCCTTTGTCAGCAGTCGCGCTAGACGCTTTGATTGAAGGAATCATCCTTCATCGATCAGTAATCCCCATTGCTCGTGAAGACGCTTATAAAATGATAGTTAGGCTATCCGAGTTGTAACATTTAGTGGTGGTGGACGGAAAAAGAAGGCGTTATCTAGCCCGGATATCTATGCCTATACGGAATAGGGTAGCTGTAGTCACATCGGTCTTCAATGATGAGACGAACATGATGGCCTCCGGGTGCCATGCCTATACATGGGCACCTGCTGAGACCGATGGTATTTCAATCAGAACGGAAACCAAGTCGAATGGCCGCTTTTGGCCGAAAGCAGCCGGTCGCACCTGACCGCTTGCGACCCTCTGCGGTCGGTAGAAATCGACACAGAAATGACATTGGTTATGCCGGGAATAATGTCGTTACTGCCTATCGAACTGGCAGGCTCTCTAGAAGCTATTTGCCTAAAGGTCATAAAATTAGTCCGGTTTTTGCCCTTGGAGCTCAATGGCATACCGGATAAAGGCTGCACTCAGATGCATGGCTAGCTCTGCATCCATCTCATCAGATTTTGGCTTTTCAGTACCGCCGTGCCTAACCCCAGGTTCGGCGTTAGCATATGCGTAAAACTTTTCCATCACAGTTACGAGCATCGGCGGAACTGATCCGTCCTTTTTCATCCGATTTAGTACGTCACCAAGTGTGGCAGTTTTGTTGTAAAGAACCTTTCCTACGCTCTCGAAAGCGCTCACCGATTCTTTAATCGAGTTCTCGTAGTCCTTGTGAGTTCCCAACACATATCGCTTGGCTTTTCTAAAATGCTCCCGTGCCGCGTCAAACTGATCGAATTTCTTTTCGATGGCATCAAGGCGGTCTGCTAAATCCTTGGGAAGAGCTGATTCGAGCTGGCTCCTGCTATTCAACCGCCAGCTAACTTGGTGTTTGGCAAAGATTTCGTTAACCTTTACGCGGTACGCGTCGAAGGTGTATGCGGAAAAGTCGATAAACCCAGGTGCGCCAAGATAGAAGGGTTCCACCGACATCAGTTCATCGCCAACGACCTCCACACAGTCGTAAAACTGATACCACTCACAGTGTTTTATTGTATAAGCGAGGCCGTCGTTGCATGTCCAAGAATCCCAATCTTGGTCGTCCATTTGACGCCGGGTTTCAATGCATAGACGCTCGTTAAGTTTCTTAATGCCTAAGGGCAGTTTGTCTTTATTTTTTACCCGGCTGTCCAGATCAACGTAGGTGAGTTTGGAGAGCACGGTGATGAAAAACTCGTCTCGCAGCCACATGGGAGCATCTTCAACGATAGGTCCTTGTAGACGATTTGGATCGAAATTGTTTCGGTGAGAAAATTTCAAAAGCTCGCTCCGTGTGGACTGCGCAGGCCAAGGGCCGTCCTGCTTCGAAGCTTAACACTTGAATTTAAGGGCGTATGCGGCGCGCTGAAGATGTCAGGTAGCGAACCAAACAGGGATCAGCCGCCAACTCAAGAGCTTAGTGCAGGTTTACGATCTCGGCCTAGTGCCAAGGGCTGCATCGGGGCGAAAGCTGCCCGCCACAGGGTGAACTGCAGGCGAAGTTTTAGGGGAGCGCTGGGCCTTGCTTACCTTTAAATAGGGGTATGTTTTCGAACGTATCAATCCGGTTCCCCTAGAAATACCCTGTGCTATCCCAAATGCCTATTGAGGAAGTGAAGGTGGAGAATGAAAGAAGGATTGAGAGATGGAACGCTCAATGGATGATCGTTGCCGGGCGAGCGGTTTGCACCAGCTGCATGGAAAGCCAAGCGCCGGAAGACTGCGAAAGCCCCTTTCTCCACGCTCCTACCTGTCCAGCCAGCGACGTGAAGGGCCATCATCCGTGGGCAGCGCTGCACGACATTCTCGACAGTGCGCGGGGGTGAGCTGCCGCTTAGGTCTCGGTCTCTTCTACTAATACTTCACCTTGTAGGTCGGAGAGTCCTCGGGCCTGTTCTCACGCCTATCGTAGATCTTGGTTGTGCTGATATTGGCATGACCCAGCCAGGCCTGGACCTTGGCGATGTCGGCCTCGTGCTCCAGGGCGTTGGTGGCTGCTGTTGCCCTGAGTCCATGAACGCCCAGGCCGTCGACCTCAATCCCGGCCTTTTTTGCCCAGGCCGTCACCACGGCATAGATGCCGTTGGCCGTGATGCCGGCACCGGTCAGCTTGCCGCGCAGCGGGATGAACAGCGGCACCTTCCTGTCGGCCAGATGATGCCCCGAGCTTTCGAGGTAAAGATGGATGCGGCCGGCTGCTACCGGGTGCAACGGCAGGTACCGAACCTTGCCCCCTTTACCGTGCACCTTCAGGTGCTGGATTCCACGGCGGTCCTGGATGTCGCTCACCTGCAGCAGCGCCGCTTCTTCGCGGCGCAGTCCGTGATAGAGAAGAACAGCCAATAGCGCCCGGTCGCGCTGTCCTTTAAGCGTCGTTTCATCCGGCTCATCGAGCAGTGTTTTCGCCTGGTGATCGCCCAGTGCCGGGGTCTTGCCTTCGTTGCTTTCAATCTTCGGTCGTTTCACCCCATGCACGGGGTTGCCGCCGGCGATTGCATTGCTCTCCAGGAGGTGATCAAAGAGGCTGGCCAGCGCGGCCAATTTGCGGCGGATCGTCGCTCCCGCCAAACCGCGATGCTCGAGCTGGGCCCGCCAGGCCAGAACGTGTGATCGGGTCACCACGCGAAACTCATCCGCCGAGGCCAAGCCGACGAAACCGCAGAAGTCTTCCAGGTCATTCTGGTAGGCACGGCGGGTTCGAGGGTTGTCCAGGTTGGCAAACCACTCGACTGCAGCGGGTACTCGGGCCAAATCCTGAAATTCGATCGCCGTCAGCCTGCGCTGATCGTTCTGGGCGGTTTTCGTCATTTCCTGCATATCTATCTCTCTGTTGGCACCGCTGCGATCACTGATGATCATTCCAGTCACCAAAGCAACGCTCTAAGCGATCAGCGTACGAAAATCGGATAAACGGCAATAATTGGTGATAACCTATTTTATCGCCAGTCACAGTCGTTTCCGGGGTCCCTTTAGGGGCTCCAGTGGCAGACCTCCGCAAAATCAGCGCTTGGCTGATGGCAGAACATCTGAAGCGCTGGTTTCAAACCATGCCCCGGGAAAGGAGCATCATGGGGTTCCCCAAAATTGACGGTATGTGATCAGGAGCATTTACGCGGCCGTCATGGCGGGACAAAGAACAAACAGGCGAAGTGTGGGACGTCCACTGGAATATCGTATATGGCGTACGCAGATCTTTGGGCTGCACTGCACGGCATCTTTGACGATGCGCAAGCGTAGTCCTTGACCGATTACCCCTGCGTTGAAGGGACTTTGCTTGGCTTACATTTGCCCTCCCCGCCACAGACGAGGAGGATGGAAGCTTAGATAAATATGGCAGATCATGTTCACTGAGGTTTCCTTCATGCCTATCACGACTGCTATTTTTGACGCCTTCGGCACATTGCTCCAGATTAAGGAAGGCACCCGCCCTTATCGCAAAATATTCCAGCTTGGCATTGAGCAAGGCCGGCGACCTGAAGCCACTGACGCGGAGGTCTTGATGTCCGCGCCAATGGACCTTAGGGAAGCTGCCGATTTTTTTGGCATCCGGGTCGAGCCCTCCGTAATGGACCAGCTGGAGGCCGGACTTCATGAAGAGCTGGCTAGCATTGAGGCCTACCCAGATGGCCTTGCTGCGGTGACAGCCCTACAGGCCACAGGGATAAAGGTAGTTGTATGCTCAAATCTAGCGAAACCTTATGCGTCGGCGATCAAGAGGCTTTATCCGACCCTTGACGGTTACGCTTTCAGCTTCGCGATCGGGGCCATCAAGCCTTCAAAGAAAATCTATAACCGCGCTACGCAGCTAGTGCGCGCATTACCTCACGAAGCGTGGATGGTTGGGGACTCGAAGCGATGTGATTGTGATGGTCCGACAGCACTCGGTATTCGTGGCTTCTACCTAAATAGGCAAGGAGACGGGGGATATAGGACGCTACACACTTTTGCGGACGAACTCCTGCGGAGCCGTGATTAACTTTCGCCAAGGCCACGATAGATGGCATCCGTCCCACAAAACCCCAGTTCATTACAGCCCAGGCACGGCACGCATCGGAATTTTCGGGATGATGCCACCATTGCCTCCGCGATCCGATCAAGCGTGCCTACCAGGGAAGGGTCAATTCACTCGCGCATCGCCGATTCACAGGAATCAGATAGCAGGTGAACGTTAGCCAAGTCCATTGACGTAACAGACTATGTTGTTCGTAACCGTCCGGCCAAGCCATCTACCCAGCCTCGCAAGCCAGGACATGGTGCGCACTGAAACTATTGGCGCTAATCAGGTTTGCCGATGTGCTAACCCACCATGCCGTTGCAGCAGGGCATCGAACCCGCAGAATCACTTCAAACCCCGGCTCAATCACCGCCATTCCCGGTGAGCAAACCTTTCAATTTCGCGAGTGCCAGGGGATCTGATAATCCTTGCGTCGGTTGAGCGAGAACAAGCCTATGAGAATGCGCTGGGTCCCAGCCCTGAGCATCATCGTCGATGGCAATCCAATCTGTGACCTGCGAGCGAGCGACATAACGTGCGATCTGATCGTGGCGCGTAGCATGATCCCACCAAATAGCATTGGAAAGGTCCTTCTCCATTGAGCTGTGCCACGTCGAACCTACGATTTTGGACTGAAGGGAAGGAGGCAAACGCTTCTTGGCTCTTGAAAAGCCAAGCTGTCTCACCCAACTCGTACTGAGGACAATTCTAACCTTGGGGAAATGCTGAAGGAGCTCATCTAGCAGCGGCGTCCACATGAACAATTCACCGTCTCCGCGAAGTCTAGGTCCGCTTCGGGTGATGTAGACTTCGTCGGGATGAAGTACACCATCAAAATCTAAAAAAAGAATCATGGCCAGCCCTCTGTTCGAGAAAGTACTACCCTATTCCGAATTTCTGATCGTTCTACTGGCTTTTGATGCTGTCTCATCTTGAGATATCGAAGACGCGCACGAGTGAAAAGAATCGCATCGAATGGTAAGATGTGCGCCCCATTCTAGCGCCTGAAAGACGATATCATAGCTTTAAGCCGAGTTACGACCCTCTCCAGATCATTACACCTTTTCTTGTAGTGCTCTGTATCTGCGCAATATTGCGCAATCTTAGCAAGAGCTTGATCGCGCTGCTCCCTAGTCTCTTTCATCTGATCTTTCATTTCATGCATGGCTAGCCTACCACCAACGGCTTCCTCACCTTCGCCTTGATTCAAAGCAGAACAGTGAATTTGTCTGTTATGAAAATCAATCTCCATTTTGATATGCGCATTCCACGGGCTATCAAGCGCGATTTGGCTTTTTAGACCGCAACCTGCCCAAACATCCTTATAGGACCATTTGGAATTTGGCTTATTAAGCCTAAGCGTTTCTACGACTCGCATCATGTTGGCTGTATTTCGAGCTTTAGTGTCAGCATGAAATTCTTCCAGCCCACTAGTGGTGCCACGAGGTTTTGCCTTCATTCAAACCATCTCCGCTTGATCGATCTGCAAAAGCAATTTATCCAGCTGGTCATTCCTAGCAATCAAATAGACAACTTTTGGTTGATCATGTCGAAAGAAATTGAGCAGCCGAGTATTTTCATGCTTGCGCCACTGAAAACTTTTCCTTTTACCATCAATTGAAACTAATGCATTATTACAGTCTGCGGGACGACAGGCCGCCATATTTCCGCCACAAAGCGCATGTTTTGACCTGTACAAACAAAGCCCATCATCGAGCTGCTCAATAAGAGCAGACCTTGGAAGCTCTACCAAAAACCTCTCTTGCTGATTTTTTGTCATGCCAAGGAACTGCCTCCGGAGCTGATTCACTTCCGCTGCGCCGCCGCCGACAAACATTTTTTGCCCACGCATGATTTCCTCATACTGCTCCGACGAAATCTGGAATTTTTCCTTCTGCAACTCAACATAAAGATTCATGTCCCCATAGACGCGAGTCACTTCTATATCGAAATGCTTCAATTGGTCTTGAAGGGCCTTAATCCCTAGTCCTTGACGGACCATTATCCTCGCAAACTTTTTCTAAACTGATGTGATGCCAGCGCCCAATAGTCACCGCGAAAGGTAATATTATGGGCTTTGACAAATCGTCCTAAATTTGTCCCTGAGATACTATTGGAGGCTCTTGCGTCAGCCATGTAAAATGATGGAAAAAGAAAACTGCCGCCCTTGCGCCTTCGAGCCAAACCTACCTCGGCGGCCTCGATCGCCTTTTTTACTATAGGCAACGTTTGCCACTTATACTCGACAGGCTCAGCTTGAAGTTTATTAGTATGACTGACCACAAAGAAAAACTTATTTGTCTGACCATCGTGGGTGATGTTCTCTTCTAGCCAATTTACCCTATTTTCACCAGTTTTTAACGCGACAACCTCATGCCATCGCATGCCTGTAAGCATCGCGATGACGATATAGCACGCTGTGGCTAGCCTCGCTTCCCATTTAACGACTTCATGCCCGTTAACCATTCCAAATAAATGCCATGGAAACGGATTCAACAATTTATTGTTACGACCATAGTACTCTAACTCATAGCACTTTCGCGCTTCACACAATCTTTGGAGGGTGTCGGCGATTGTTAGATCGTCTAGAGCACGGTTAAAAATTTCACGAGCCACCTCATCGGGCATTTCTATCGTTCTAGATCCGCCTCTCGGAATCAGTTTTTGACAACATGCCCTAGCCCAGCCCGAAGCCGATCCATAATCCCCAAATGGATTGCTTTGTAAGCCATCCTCTAACTTAGAGGATTGTTCATATAGCCAATTCAGCCCCACGACTCTCGCTATCAGCGAACGATCAGTAATGGCACCTCCGTCTTTCAGTGGCTCAACTGCAAGTGCTTCGAGGAAATCTTCAAAATCGGTAGGGCCTAAGTCGGAAAATTTACAGAACGCATTTGCCTCCATGTATCTTAAAAGTCGAGCAACTCCTTTGTGAAGAGTAGAGCAAACTGTAGACCACTTTGGACAGGTCGGAGGCGGGTTTACCAACATAGAGTACAAATACTCTTTTAACGGCCGCAGGTAAACTGCTTTGCACGGATCCGTAATCCGAGCATCTCCATCGAAAAAAATCCTGGATAGGCGAATTTTCACATTAGCAGGATGCAAATTAGGATGCTCACCAGAACAATCCCATACATCATCAGAATAGTTTGATTTTTCGGAGATACGTATAGAATTACGGCTTTGATCTCCTACTCCGATGAGGCCCACAACTCTGGGACTCACGGAAGCTGGCCAAGACTTCTCAGCATTCACCTTTGTAATTCGCCCGGTCATGACCATGCCTCCTCAGAAGTTTTCGACCATACTGCCAACGGCCGCAATTCTGCTTCAACACGAATTGCTGCAATAAGGTCTGGGTTGTATCTAACTAAAATTTGTTCCTCCCAAACACTTTTTTTGTCAGAAGTAGCCCACTTATGATCGTGCTCTCCAATAATTCCGCTTTCGAGCAACTGGTCATGGTAGCGCATATAACAAAAATATTTCTTTATGTCTTCATGGGTTATAACAAGATTCGGGCAAGACAAGCATATTTCATGTCCCGCAGTGCAATAGACGCCCTCTTTTTGGCCATCAATGGGCGATTTCTGTGGATCTCTACAAGAGTTCAACACCAAATCTGCTGGATTAGCAAAGTCGTCGTTCTTCGTGTCGGAGGAAAGAGTCTCCACAAACATGGCATTCAAATGTACACCTCTTCGAAACTTCAACACCGGGTCAGAAATTCTCCGCAGATATTCCGCTGTCGTAGAGGCCTTTTCATGTCCTAGAATAGTTTGCAGATATCTTATGTCTTCGGTCCTAAGGTATTCTTGCCATGCCATCGTAGGGCGTATAAGCTGGGCTTGAATTGAGAGAGGCATTCCCGAAGAACCTGAAAGCTTGTGACGTTTTGAAAATTCCTGCATGGCTCTTTTGAACCCTGACGCACCCAGTGGTTGGCTATTTTTAAAGCGATTAGAATTTGCAATCCACAACCCCAACTGTCCATCCTCCCGGATCTTTGATGTCACCTGTATAACCTTGTTGATCAACATTACGGGCCAACCATCTTGTGCCTTGTCTGACGGAATCACTTTGCCGCTTTGAGAGGCTCTGAACTTTGTCCACGCAATGGATTGCTTAGATTCGTCGGTGGGGTCGGGCGAAAGACTCTCTGTCGTCAGCCGTTGGATCGTAGAAGGATTGAGTTGAGTTCTGACAAGCAACATAATGTAAAACGGAACTAAATCGACTGCTGAGATCCACGAGTGCAATCCTAAATCACTATAGAAACTACGAATTCTGCCATTAAAGTGCTCTTTTATAGCACCGTAAAATTCTGGCGACGCGGCCTTGAGGGCGGCATCGGAAAGTGGTTGACAACCCAGATGGTTTTCCCAGTACCAAACCAGATAATCAGGCTTCTTCCATCGAGTACGATATTTGATCGGGCAAGGCTTTTGATAGAATCTAGCCACATAGCCCTCGCCAGCACCTAGCTCATCATAAAACCTGTTCACACCCGCAATTCCTGACAGCACGTCATTTCTAAAGCTCTCGATGAATACCTGACCCTGGGGGATTCTCGCAAGCTGTCGACTATTCAGTCGGCAATTGTTGCAATTTTTTCCCACCACCAAACTTTATAATCATAGCTATTCCAAAGAGAGTGTCCACCCGCTGCTGAGCGTGGTGCAACATCGTCAAGAGGAGCCGATTGACCTAACCACTGTGGCTTATACTGCGTTGTGAACTTGTTCATTGTTTCGCGCATACCAGCTACTGCGGCACGCATGATGGTCTTTAGCTCGTCTCGATCGTAACCTTCATTAGCGGTTTGCAGGGACGAGCTTTTTGGGAATGGATTCGAAGGCGGAAGGAAATCAGAAGATATTGACGGATGTTCGCTCATTTTTCGAAAGGTAGGAACTAATAACCGGAAGTGGGCGCCAGCGGTTGAGTATTTGAGGTTCGGCTGATGCTTCAACCAGTCAACATACTTAACCAGCGTGTCACGCTCCAACTCATGAGGCTTGGTAACTCCAAGTTCCAGCAAGAACCTCAGAAATTTCCATAGATTCATGCGCTGCGTGTCTCTACTAGTATGTCCCATCTTGTTGCGACGCTTATAGAGCGCCCAGACAAATACACCCGTAATATCTTCTATTTCTAGATATTGCTCTCTGCCTCCAAAATCGTACGTGTAGAGCTTTCCATCATTTTTGCAACGCGTAGTAAAGCGTAATTCAGAAACCGCTCTTTTTTCGTCAGCCGCAAGCGATATAATTGCTTTTTTATTTTTCATTTCGATCTAAATCTCACGACATTCAGCGTCAAGTTTGCGCTGAAGCTCTTCATATTCCCCTGAGTACGCAATCAACTTAGCAATATGAATATAATACTTTTCGGTCGTCCTCTCGCTTTCGTGGCCCATCAACTGGGAAAGAAATGTTAGATCTTTGTTGAGCAAATAATGATATGAGCCAAACGTATGCCTCAATATATGAGGAACCACCTCCAACCCAATTATCCTTCCAACTCTGTGGAAAATCTTCTCAACCCAATTTATCGATATCGATTTGGCCCGTTCAGAAATAAATAAATTGCGATACTCAAAATCAGATTTGATCCTAGATACATTATCCAAAATGCATTCTCTACTAACATCATTGTAAGCCCACAAATCAGAAAGCAGGCCGTTAGGAATAAGTATGAATCTCGCCTTCCCACCTTTACCAATAATGCGCGCAGGCGTAGAGTCACCATTATGGTTAATGTCAGGTAGATCGCAGACAGGAAAATTGGTTGCCTCCGACACTCGCACCCCGCATTGCAGCATAAGCTTAGCCATAAGTAGATTTCTTTCCTTGTTGCGAGCAGAACTAGCAGACATTTCCCCGAGAGCACGGACAAACTTGATAGCGTCTTCCATGATCAGAAATTTTGTTGGCTCGCTTAATTTTCGCATAGGATGCTTCTTGACTTTGAACCTCGGATACACCTCATCATGCAACTTCGAAGAACATTCAAGATTTAAATTGCTATTTATTCCTTTGGTTTTACACCATATCAAAAACCGATGCGCCCCGCCGACTCTACTATTAACTGTATTCCATGCTAGCTCTTGACCTTTGTCGCTCTTATAAGTACATAGCGCATCGATGAAGTATTCAAAGTCATCCTCTGAAACATCTTCAATATCTAGCCTATTGCTAATGCGCCACTGTAAGAACTCTTTGATGTGTTCCGCCGTAGTGATGATGCTTTTTTCACGCATACGGCGAGCCTTGAACAGCAGATATGAATTCTCGACTTGGTAGGCATACCCATCGACGCTGAAAAATTGGGGCACACGGTAGGAGAGCCGCGCCAAGGCGGGGCTAGCTGCGTTGGAGAAGGAAACGGGTGTCATCAGGATCATCACTGGCCTCAGCGTCGTTGTTGATGTAAACAGTCGCAAGCCGTAAGCCTCCGCCTATGCTAGGGTTTAGCTTAGATTTGGTTATGTAGTCACACTAACAGGGCGTGCTCCCGGCGGCGCTTGCTGCGCGTGAAGCGGGCCACACGCTGATGGTCCCGGCAGTGAATGCCGAGGAAGCGTGTCTGGCGTCAGGCCTGAAGGTAATCGCGGTCAGTCATCTGCTGGAGCTGGTGTCCCACCTTAATGGGCACACGGTCATCCCGCCCTATAAATCCAATGGCCTGATTCTGCAGACGCAGCCTTATCCCGACCTGAGTGAGGTGCAAGGCCAAACTGCCGCCAAACGCGCTCTATTGGTAGCCGCCGCTGGTGCCCATAACCTTCTTTTTAGTGGCCCTCCCGGCACTGGCAAGACGCTGCTTGCGAGCCGTTTGCCCGGGCTATTACCGCCGCTGGATGAGCTCGAAGCGCTGGAGGTGGCGGCGATTCAGTCGGTCGCCAGTCATGCGCCGCTGACCAGTTGGCCCCAGCGCCCTTTTCGGCAACCCCATCACTCTGCATCGGGTCCTGCGTTGGTCGGGGGTGGCAGTCGCCCGCAACCTGGCGAGATCACCCTGGCGCACCACGGTGTGCTGTTTCTGGACGAACTTCCGGAATTTGATCGGCGGGTGCTGGAGGTCCTGCGCGAACCCCTTGAATCCGGCCACATCGTCATTTCCCGCGCGCGGGATCGGGTGCGCTTTCCGGCGCGCTTTCAACTGGTCGCCGCGATGAACCCCTGCCCGTGTGGTTATCACGGCGAGCCGACCGGGCGCTGCCGCTGCTCAACCGATCAGATTCAGCGCTATCGCAACAAGCTGTCCGGACCGCTGCTCGACCGCATTGACCTGCATCTGACGGTTGCTCGGGAAACGACCTCCTTGGCCGCCACTGCAGACAGCAAGGGTGAAAGCGCCAGCGCAGCGGAAGTGGTCTCCGAAGCCCGACAACGCCAACAACGGCGCCAGGGCTGTGCCAACGCCTTTCTTGACCTGCCTGCGCTGCGCCAACACTGCGCGCTGTTGCCGGAAGATGAAGCCTGGCTTGAGAACGCGTGTGAACGCCTGAACCTGTCCCTGCGCGCTGCCCACCGCCTGCTGAAGGTCGCGCGCACGCTGGCTGATCTAGAGAAGGTGGACGCCATCGCGCGTTGCCATATTGCCGAGGCTTTGCAGTATCGGCCTTCGACGAACTAAGATCTCCGCTGCGCGTATCTCAAATGAGATACATAGTGATCTTTTTCAGGAGTAGCCCTCGTGACAACCCAGACTTCAATGCTGCATGTGAGGATTGATCAGGCACTTAAAAACCAGGCATCGGAGACCTTGGCCAGCTTCGGCCTCACCATTTCCGATGCCGTGCGTATTTTGCTCACGCGGGTGGTCCGGGAAGGCGGTTTGCCCGCGGGCCTTGGCGCACACCCGGACGCTTACGATAAATGGTTCAGGGCCAAGGTGCGGGAAGCCATGGACGACTCGGGGCCGACGCATTCGCACGAGGACGTCATGGCTGCCGCCACCGAATTACTCGAAAGGAAGCGCGGTGCTGACAATTGAATGGAGCAGGTATGCCAAGGACGATTTGCTGGCGATCCTTGAATA
This sequence comes from Pseudomonas sp. 15A4, assembly GCF_016925575.1. Classification (NCBI taxonomy): domain Bacteria; kingdom Pseudomonadati; phylum Pseudomonadota; class Gammaproteobacteria; order Pseudomonadales; family Pseudomonadaceae; genus Pseudomonas; species Pseudomonas sp. 15A4. The sequence continues at coordinate 850,268 of NZ_CP068986.1, forward strand.
CATCGCCGGCCATGACGCCAAAGCAGCGTGGCGCTTGAAGGAGGAGATCGATGTTCGCATCGACCACCTCCCTCGCCATCCAAGGCTTTATAAAGCCGGTCGGGAAGCAGGAACCAGGGAGATCGTAGTGGCTCCGAACTACTTGGTGGTGTATGCCGAAACCCCTACAGCCCTTCTCATTCTTCGCGTTTTACATGCTGCACAACAGTGGCCGCCAAAAGCCTGAGATTTGGTGCCGGCCCCGATGCGCACTCAAGCGCCACCAACTCTCCCGCCTCACCGAAACCGATCCACTTCCTTCTGCAAGTCAGCTGCCACCGCGTTCAGCTCTTGAGCGGTGATCGCCAGGTTGGACACGACTTCGCGTTGTTCGCTGTTCGCCAGGGCGATGCTTTGCAGGTTGGCGCTGAGCAGCGTTGCGGTGTTGCTCTGCTCCTGGGTGGCGGTGGTGATGGACGTGAATTGCTCACCGGCGGAACGGCTTTGTTCGTCGATCTGGGCCAGGGCTGCGGCGACTTTGGCGTTGCGCGACAGGCCTTCCTGCATCAGGGCGTTGCCTTGCTGCATGGTGTTGATGGCATTGCTGGTCTCTTGCTGAATGCTGCTGATCATGCCGGAGATTTCGTCGGTGGCCTGGCGCGTACGAGATGCCAGGCTGCGGACTTCATCCGCTACCACCGCAAAACCACGGCCTTGCTCACCAGCGCGTGCTGCCTCAATGGCGGCATTGAGGGCCAGAAGGTTGGTCTGCTCGGCAATCGAGGTAATGACGCTGACAATCCCGCCAATCTCCTGCGAGCGCTGGCCCAAGGTATCGATCACCGTCGCGGTGCTGCTCAGCGAGCCTGCAATTTGCTCCAGCGAGGCCGATGCCTCCTCCATGGACGTACGACCGATACGCGTCTGCTGGGCATTGCCCTGGGCCATGCGTTCGGTGGTGCCCATGTTGTCGGCAATGGTCAGGGCCGTGGCGCTGAACTCCTCCACCGCGCCGGCCATGCTGGTGATTTCGCCGGATTGCTGCTCCATCCCTTCATAAGCACCGCCCGACAGACCGGACAACGCGTTGGCTCGGCTGCTGACTTCCAGCGCCGCCGTGCGGATGTGCGACACCATGGTTTCCAGCGCCTGACCCATCTTGTTGAAACTGCCCGCCAGCTGACCAATTTCGTCATGGCTGGAAACGTTCAGGCGCGCGCTCAAATCACCGGCACCCAGGGCTTCGGCCTGACTGACCAACGCCGACAGCGGCCGGAGCTTGCTGCGCAGCAGCCAGATCGCGGCAGCGACAGCGATCAGCATCGCCAGGAGGCTGCCGATGGCCAGTTGCGTGCCGACGCTCCAGGTCACTGCGCTGATTTCATCCTTGGGCATCGTCGCCAGAACCGTCCACGGGCCGCCGGCAAACTTCTCGCCGACGGTGTAGAAGTCTTCACCGGCGTCCTGCCAGAACCGCCCAACGCCTGGCGTCTTGGCGAACTCGGCAAGAGTGGTGCCTGCCTGATCCAGGTCTTTCACGCCCGCTGGTGCCACCAGCCATTTGCCCTGCTCGTCGAGTAGAGCCAGCGAGCCGGTGGAGCCGATGCGGAAGTTTTTCAGGTTGTCGAACTGCGCTTTCTGCGCGTCGGTGTAGTCGAAACCGACAAACAGCACGGCGATGACCTTACCGCTGGCGTCACGCACCGGGCTGTATTGAGTCATGTACAGGCGATCGAACAACAGCGCGCGACCGACGTATCCCTGGCCGGCGAGCAGCTTGTCGTAGGCGGGATGCTTGTGATCCAGCGAGGTACCGAGGGCGCGTGAGCCGTCCTGCTTGCTCAGGGATGTGCTGACGCGCACGAAGTCGTCGCCGCTGCGCACAAAGACCGTCGCCACGCCGGCCGTCATTTTCTTGAAATCATCGACTTCCGTGAAGTCGTTGTTCAATGCCGTACCGTTCAGCAGCAACGCAGGAGTCTGCATGCCCGCAACCGCGATCTGTTGATCGGCCTGGACGCTCAACCCGCCCGAAAAGCGTTTTTCGAACAGACCGCTTAAACGCTGGGTGCTGTCACGCAGGGTGCTGTGGAACGTGTTCAACTGGTCGGCCAGCAACCGGGCTTCGCTGCTCATGTGCTCTTCGCGGATGACCAGGTTAGCCGAGTCCAGTGAGCGCAAGGCGAACAGCGTACTGCCGCTGATGACGACGGCCAGAATAACGGCCAGGGCGATGCCGAGTTGCGAGGCAATTCGGGCGCGAGGCTGAGACATTGGAGCTCCTTGCCGAACGACTGGACCGTCCTGATCTCAGGAACACCATTCGGACGAATCTAATAGAGGGGATCGATGGACCGATTGAGGTGAACCGGCTCTGCATTACACCTTCGGCCGACAAAAGAAATACTTGAGTCCAACACCTTCTATGGACGGAATTATTTCCTTTTCTGACAGTCTCGGCGCCCTTTTTCAATAAGCCTGCGCTCTGCGGCTTACTCCAGAATCGTCACGTCCGGCAGCTCCATCGCCTGCACTTCACCCTGCAAAAAGTCACTGAGCCGACGCATACGCTCTCCGCCCGGTCGGGTCTTGGGCCATACCAGGTAATAGTTCTCGCCGCTGACGACTGCGGTGCGCCACGGCAGGCTGAGTCGGCCTTGAGCGACGTCCTCCGCCACCATCAGCAGATCACCCATCGAAACGCCGTAACCCCGGGCCGCCGCGATCATGCCCAACTCAAGCGTGTCGAATACCTGCCCGCCCTTGAGCGAGACCCGGTCAGACAAGTCCATGCGCTCCAGCCATCGGCGCCAGTCGCGACGGTCAGGCGTGGGGTGCAGCAGTTCGGCGCCGGCCAGTCGCTCGGCATCCCACGGCGCGTCATCCAGCAGCGTCGGGGCGCCCACGGGAATCAGCCATTCCGGGAACAGGTAAGTCGCCTCCCAGTCTGGCGGGAAATGCCCGTGGCTGAGCAACACTGCGCAATCGAATGGCTCTTGAGTGAAGTCGACGCTGTCGATGTCCATCCACGCACTAGTCAGCTGGACTTCATTACCCACCTGCAGATGACGAAAACGACTCAGCCGCGCCAGCAGCCAGCGCATGGTCAGGGTTGAAGGAGCCTTCATGCGCAAAATGCCCTCCTCCGCCATCAACGCGCTGCACGCTCGCTCCAGGGCGGAAAATCCTTCACGTACGCCCGGGAGCAATTCCCGTGCGGCCTCGGTGAGCTGCAGATTCCGACCGTTGCGCCGGAACAGACGGCAGGCGAAGTGCTCTTCCAGGGTGCGGATATGCCGACTGACGGCACTCTGGGTGATCGACAGTTCTTCAGCGGCGCGCGTGAACGAGCTGTGTCGCGCAGCGGCTTCAAACGCGCGGAGGGCATACAGCGGCGGAAGAGTGCGAGACATCGGCGTAGCTCCTCGGGGAGTCGGGCAACGGCAGTCACTCTACTGTAGAAATACCAGGATGAGTTTTACTCATGCGAGTGATCGGATTTATCGCTTTGTGCATCTGCGCCGCAATCCCCACAATGACCAGCCTGCCAACACCCGTAGCCCGAGCGCAAAGACCATGCACCAGCACGCTTTCAAAGAACTGTGGATCATCCTGCGTCTGGCCGGGCCGCTGATTGCTTCGCAAATGGCGCACATGCTGATGGTGTTCACCGACACCGTGATGATGGGCAAGCTGGGCCCGGAATCCCTGGCCGGTGGCGGGCTGGGCGCTGCGAGCTACAACTTCGTGTCGTTCTTCTGCGTCGGTGTCATGGCGGCGGTCGGCACGCTGGTTGCGATTCGCAAGGGCGCGAATGATCACGCCGGGGTCACCCGTCTGACCCAGGCCGGCTTGTGGCTGGCATGGGGCATGGCGTTGATTGCTGCGCTGATCCTGTGGAACCTTGAGCCGATTCTGCTGCACTTCGGTCAGGACGAGGCTAACGTGCACATGGCCAGTGAGTTCCTGATCACGCTGCCATTGGCGCTGCCCGGCCTGCTGAGCTTCATGGCCCTGCGCGGTTTCACCAGCGCATTGGGGCGTGCCACCCCGGTAATGGTGATCAGTCTGGTGGGCGTAGCCCTGAACTTCGGGCTCAATTATGCGTTCATCCACGGGCTGTTCGGCCTGCCGCACTGGGGCCTGATGGGCATTGGCCTCGTCACGGCCATTGTCACCAACGCCATGGCGCTGGCGCTTGCGCTGCACATTCGTTATCACAGCGCCTACGCGGCGTATCCCCTTCACAAAGAACTGATGAAACTCTCGCGCAGCTGCCTGAAAGAGCTATGGCGTCTGGGCCTGCCCATCGGCGGTACGTATGCGGTGGAAGTCGGCCTGTTTACCTTTGCGGCGTTCTGCATGGGCGCCATGGGCAGCACCCAGATGGCCGCGCACCAGATTGCCCTGCAATCGGTATCGATGGCGTTCATGGTCCCGGTCGGGATTTCCTACGCGGTGACCATGCGCATCGGTTTGCACTACGGCGCAGGGAATCTGCTGCTGGCGCGCACCGCCGGACGCATGGGGATTGGCTTCGGCGGGCTGCTGATGCTGTCGTTCGGCATTCTGTTCTGGGTCGCACCCCACGCGGTCATCGGCCTGTTTGTCGACGTCAACGACCCGAAATACCAAGGCGTGGTCGAGCTGGCGGTGAAGCTGTTGGCGATCGCAGCATGGTTCGAAATCCTCGACGGCACGCAGACCATCGCCATGGGCGCCATTCGGGGATTCAAGGACGCCAAGACCACATTCCTGATCGGACTCGCGAGCTATTGGGTGGTCGGCGCGCCGTTGGCGTGGGGCCTCGGGTTTCTGGCGAACCAAGGCGCGGTGGGCGTGTGGTGGGGATTGGCGATCGGCCTGCTCTGCTCAGCGGTGGCACTGACCTGGGCATTCGAGCGCAAGACGGCGCGGCTGCTGCGCAAAGAGGCGACCGGCGTTGTGGTGATGGGATAGGCCTCTACGGGTATTCACAATCCGGGGCGGTCACAAACCCGACTGTAGGAGCAATCGGAGGTTACGACGGTCGCGAAGGCGGTGGGTCTGTGACATCCATATCGGCTAACCTCATGCATTCGCGAGCAAGCTCACTCCTACAGAATCACTCCGAGGTGTGTTCAAAGAACGAGCCGCCGCTCACTGGCTCTGCAGCGCAATCCCTTTGTTCTGATCCATCGCCAGATACTCCATCAGCTCCGGCAATGCCAGCGGGTGGCTGATCAAAAAGCCCTGAGCCTGATCGCAATTGAAGCTGCGCAGTAATGCCAACTGCTCAGGAGTTTCGACACCTTCGGCCACCACTTCGAGGCTGAGGTTGTGGGCCAGGTTGATCATCGCGTGGACCAGCTTGCGGTTTTCCTCACGCTGCTCCATTTCACCAACGAAGCTCTTGTCGATCTTCAGCAGCGTGATCGGCAGACTGTTGAGGTGCACGAAGGATGAAAACCCGGTGCCGAAATCGTCCAGCGAGAAGCGCACACCCAGGCGCCCCAGCGCGTCCATGGTCTGTTTGACCAAGTCACTGCGGCGCATGACGGCTGTTTCGGTCAGTTCGAATTCCAGCCATTGCGCGTCAATGCCGCGGTCGGCGATCAAGCGGCTTAGCGTTGCGAGCAACTGGTTGTCCTGAAACTGGCGGAACGACAGGTTGATCGCCATGTGCAGCGGCGGCACGCCTTTTTCGCGCAGGGCCTGCATGTCGCGCAGGGCACGGGCGATGACCCAATAGCCCAGCGGCACGATCAGCCCGCTTTGCTCAGCCAGCGGCACGAACTCGCTCGGCGGTAGCAAACCGCGCTCGGCGTGGCGCCATCGCACCAGTGCCTCCAGTCCCAGGATGTGCCCGGTATTCAGGCACAGCCGTGGCTGGTAATGCAGCTCTAGCTCATCGCGACGCAAGGCCCGTCGCAGCTCGCTTTCCAGATCGGCGAGACTGCGGGCATTGCGGTTGATGCGTTCGTTGAAGACATGAAAGGTGCAGCCCTGGGTGCCCTTGGCCTGCTGCATGGCGATGTGCGCGTGCCACATCAACGGATCGGCGCCGCCGTTAAGGCGCGCATAAGCGATGCCAAGGCTGCAACCGATCAACAGGCTTTCGCCGTCGACCCAATACGGTTCGGACAAGGCTTCGGTAATGCGCTCGGCGATGGACTCCGCCCGTTCTGGAGCGCGGCGTGTGTCGATCAGCAGAGCGAATTCATCGCTGCCCAGTCGCGCCAGTTGATCGCACGCCTCCAGCTGGCCTTTCAGCCGGGCGACCACTTGCAGGATCAGCCGATCCCCCGCCTGATGGCCCAGCGCGTCATTGGCGCGGCGGAAGTTGTCCAGGTCCAGATGCCCCAGCGCCAGACCTCGGCCGTCGAACTCGGCGAGCCGGGCGGCCAACAGCGTCTGGAAGCCCTGTCGGTTGGCGATGCCGGTGAGGGGATCTTGCTCGGCGAGGCGATTGAGTGTGGTTTCCAGCACGCCCCGTTCGCGCACATGGCGCAGACAGCGGCGCAAGGCCTGCGGAGTGAGCGCGTCGCGCACCAGCCAGTCGCTGACACCGACGGGCTCTTCCTCCGGCTCTGTGTCAAAAAGCAATACGGTGGGCCAGTTGCATTGGCCGGCGGCGGGCTGAAGGGCTTCAGTGGTGAAAAGGATGCCGGGGACTGCGAGGTCTGCTTGATGGCCAACAGCGCCCCAGCTCGACGCGCATTCAAGGACAGCGGCGTCTCCGAGCGGCGCCAGGCACTCGCGCAACGATGCCGGCCATTCGGGCGAGTCCGCCAAAAGCAGCAAACGCAAGGGTTCGACAGGCGTAGACAAGCTAACTCCCCACACAAACGTAAAGACCTTGGCGCACCCTCGAATGAGGGTCGTCAAACGCGAGAATCATCCGCAATACGCAAATGTAACAAAACGGCGAAATATAGATAGCGCGGCGCATCACAGGGTCGGACGGTGGCTGCACAATCCGCTGACCCTGTTAAAATGCCCGCCCTTTTCCAGGCAGCCCCATTTTTCCCCATGTCCCGACTCAATCCCCGGCAACAGGAAGCCGTGAACTACGTCGGCGGCCCTCTTTGGTGCTCGCCGGCGCTGGCTCCGGCAAGACCAGCGTGATCACACGCAAGATTGCCCACCTCATCCAGAACTGCGGCATCCGAGCCCAGTACATCGTCGCCATGACCTTTACCAACAAGGCAGCGCGGGAGATGAAAGAGCGTGTCGGAACCCTTTTGCGCGCTGGCGAAGGACGCGGCCTGACCGTTTCGACGTTTCACAACCTGGGCCTGAACATCATCCGCAAGGAACACGCCCGTCTGGGCTACAAGCCCGGGTTCTCGATCTTCGACGAGACCGACGTCAAGGCGCTGATGACCGACATCATGCAGAAGGAATACTCGGGCGACGACGGCGTCGACGAGATCAAGAACATGATCGGCGCCTGGAAAAACGAACTGATCCTGCCGCCCGAGGCCCTCGCCAATTCGCGTAACCCCAAGGAGCAGACCGCCGCCATCGTCTACAGCCACTACCAGCGCACGCTCAAGGCGTACAACGCGGTGGATTTCGACGACCTGATTCTGCTGCCGGTGAAGCTGTTCGAGGAGCACGCCGACATTCTGGAAAAGTGGCAGCACAAAGTGCGCTACCTGCTCGTCGACGAATACCAGGACACCAACGCCAGCCAGTATCTGCTGGTCAAAATGCTCATCGGCACGCGCTGCCAGTTCACCGTTGTGGGTGACGACGATCAGTCGATCTACGCCTGGCGCGGCGCGCGGCCGGAAAACCTGATGCTGCTCAAGGACGATTATCCGTCGTTGAAAGTGGTGATGCTGGAGCAGAACTATCGCTCCACCAGCCGCATCTTGCGCTGCGCCAACGTGCTGATCGCCAACAACCCCCATGTGTTCGAGAAACAACTCTGGAGCGAGATGGGTCACGGCGACGAGATCCGCGTGATTCGCTGCAAGAACGAAGACGCCGAAGCCGAACGTGTGGCCATCGAAATCCTCAGCCTGCACCTGCGCACCGACCGGCCGTACAGCGACTTCGCGATCCTCTACCGCGGTAACTATCAGGCCAAGCTGATCGAGCTGAAGCTGCAGCACCATCAGATTCCGTACCGGCTGTCCGGGGGCAACAGCTTCTTTGGACGTCAGGAAGTGAAAGACCTGATGGCCTACTTCCGCTTGCTGGTGAACCCGGACGACGACAACGCCTTCCTGCGGGTGATCAATGTGCCGCGCCGGGAAATCGGTTCGACCACCCTTGAAAAGCTGGGCAACTACTCGACCGAGCGCAAGGTGTCGATGTACGCCGCGACCGACGAGATCGGCCTGGGCGAACATCTGGACGCCCGCTTCACCGATCGCCTCAGACGCTTCAAACACTGGATGGACGGCGTGCGCCAGCAATGCGCGACGCAGGACCCGATCGCCGCCTTGCGCAGCATGGTCATGGACATCGATTACGAAAACTGGATTCGTCAGAACAGCTCCAGCGACAAGGCCGCCGACTACCGCATGGGCAACGTGTGGTTCCTGATCGAGGCGCTGAAGAACACGCTGGAGAAAGACGAAGAAGGCGGCATGACCATCGAGGAGGCCATCGGCAAACTGGTTCTGCGCGACATGCTCGAACGTCAGCAGGAAGAGGAAGATGGCGCCGAAGGCGTGCAGATGATGACCCTGCACGCCTCCAAGGGGCTGGAGTTTCCGTACGTGTTCATCATGGGCATGGAAGAGGAAATCCTCCCGCACCGCTCCAGCATCGAGGCCGACACCATCGAAGAAGAACGCCGCCTGGCCTATGTGGGCATCACCCGCGCGCGGCAGACGCTGGCGTTCACCTTTGCGGCCAAGCGCAAACAGTACGGCGAAATCATCGATTGCCTGCCGAGCCGGTTCCTCGACGAACTGCCGCCGGACGATCTCGCCTGGGAAGGCAACGATGACACGCCCGTCGAAGTCAAAGCCGTACGCGGCAATACAGCCCTGGCGGACATACGCGCCATGCTGAAAAGATAACGTTCATTTCGCGCACATCGCGCTCTGAGGACCACCCACGTGGAAGCACTGCACAAGAAAATTCGCGAAGAAGGCATCGTGCTTTCCGATCAGGTATTGAAGGTCGACGCGTTTCTAAACCATCAGATCGACCCGGTGCTGATGCAGCAGATCGGTGACGAATTCGCCGCGCTGTTCGCGGGCTCCGGCATTACCAAGATCGTCACCATCGAGGCTTCCGGCATCGCCCCTGCAGTCATGACCGGTCTGAAGATGGGCATCCCGGTGATCTTCGCGCGCAAGCATCAGTCTCTGACCCTCACCGAGAACATGTTTTCTGCATCGGTGTATTCGTTCACCAAGCAGACCGAAAGCACCATCGCCATTTCTACCCGTCACCTGAACAGCAGCGATCGGGTGTTGATCATCGACGACTTCCTCGCCAATGGTAAGGCGTCCCAGGCGCTGATCTCGATCATCAAGCAAGCGGGCGCAACCGTCGCCGGCCTGGGTATCGTGATCGAGAAGTCGTTCCAGGGCGGCCGCGCTGAACTGGACGGCCAGGGCTATCGTGTAGAGTCACTGGCTCGCGTACAGTCGTTGAAAGATGGCGTTGTGACGTTTGTCTGATCCGGATTCACCTCTGGGGTGCGCAGCGGACGCCGCGCTTTGAGCCAGCAAACGCGCAACCCCGTGGGAGTGAGCTTGCTCACGAAAGCATACTGTCAGGCGCAGAGGTCACTGTGAATGTACCGGCCCCTTCGCGAGCAAGCTCGACTCCCACAGATTTCTTGCGGTCAGTAGAACAGGAGACACGTTATGGAAATTGGCGAAAAACTGAGCGTAGAGGCGTTCTTTGATCCGCAGACCTCGACCATCAGTTACCTGGTCATTGACCGCTCTACGCTTCAAGCCGCGTTGATCGACAGCGTGCTGGATTACAACCCGAAATCCGGGCGCACCAGCACGCAGTCCGCAGACAAGCTGATCGACAGGGTTCGCGAGCTGGGCGTGTCGGTGCAGTGGATTCTGGAAACCCACGTCCACGCCGATCACGTCTCGGCGGCGGCCTACCTGAAAGAACAGCTCGGCGGCACCGTTGCGATTGGCAGCCACATCACCCGCGTGCAAAAAGTCTTCGGCACGCTGTTCAACGCCAAAGGTGACTTTGCCCGGGACGGCAGCCAGTTCGACCGGCTGCTGGAAGATGACGCGCATTTTCAGATCGGGACGCTGCAGGCCCGAGCCATGCATACCCCGGCCATACGCCGGCGTGCATGACGTACGTGATTGAAGCGGGTGACGAAGCCGTGGCGTTTGTCGGCGATACGCTGTTCATGCCCGACTACGGCACCGCCCGTTGCGACTTCCCCGGTGCAGATGCGCGCACGCTGTTTCGCTCGGTTGGCCGGATTCTCAGCCTGCCGCCACAAACGCGCCTGTTCATGTGCCACGACTATCTGCCCAACGGCCGTGAATTGATGTTCATGACCACCGTCGCCGAGCAACGCGCCAGCAACATCCACGTGCGCGAAGGCATTGGCGAGGACGCCTTTGTCGAGATGCGCGAGAAGCGCGATGCCACCCTCGACATGCCCGTGCTGATCCTGCCTTCGGTGCAGATCAACATGCGCGGCGGCAACCTGCCAGAGGCGGAAGATAATGGCGTGCGCTACCTGAAAGTTCCGATCAATGCGCTGTAATGTCTGCACAGCGCGCCGCTCAGGCGCGCTTACACACTGAACAGCCACCTCCTGACAGCCCCCACGGAACTTGCTCCCTTACGATGAACGAACACGAACTGATCGGAGCCGGCCTCGGTACGATCATTGGCGCTGTATTGGGATTGACGGGCGCGGGTGGCGGCATTCTCGCCGTGCCGCTGCTGGTTTTCGGGCTTGGCCTGACAATGATCGAAGCCGCGCCGGTAGGCCTTCTGGCAGTCGGGCTGGCTTCGGCCGTCGGTGCAGCGCTTGGGTTGCGTCAAGGCATCGTCCGCTACCGCGCGGCCATCTTCATTGCGATCATTGGTATTGCGCTGTCGCCGGTAGGCCTTTGGCTGGCGCATCAACTGCCCAATGCGCCACTGGCGTTGGGGTTTGCCCTGGTTCTGTTTTATGTCTGCGCGCGGATCTACCGCAAAGCCGCTCACGAACTGCGCCATGGTGAGCCGCCAGAGCGAGGCGCGTTCAGGCCCTGCGTGGTCAATCCGCTGGTGGGTCGGCTGCGCTGGACCCTGCCTTGCGCACGTTCCCTGGCGGCGACCGGCGCATTGGCCGGGCTGTTGTCCGGATTGCTCGGTGTGGGTGGCGGCTTTGTCATCGTGCCGGCGCTGACCCGCTACACGGACCTTGAGATGAAGAGCATCGTCGCCACGTCGCTGGCGGTGATCGCACTGGTCTCCACCGGCAGCGTGATCACGGCCAGCGTCAGCGGCGCGATGCATTGGTCAGTAGGGCTGCCGTTTGCCGCCGGGGCGGTCGTCGGACTGATGGCCGGCAGGCAGGTCAGCCGCTACCTCGCCGGCCCGAGGTTGCAACAGTTGTTTGCGATCAGCGGCTTTTTCGCCGCTGTGTTGCTGGTGATCAAAACCCTCGGCTGAACGGATGCCACAGTAAACGTGGGCAACATCAGGCCTAAGCCGTAGCCTGCAACCCCGCCAGCACCAGCCGCTGATACAGCTCTTCTCGCAGTCCCTGTGGATGATCAAGGCCCATGCGCTGCAGATGCTCGGAATAAGCGCTCGCGTCAGGAGCCTCAAGCGTGGCCTTGCCCAGCTCGATGATTTCTGTGAGCTTGAACTTGCTCTTCAGCCAGTTCAGCGCGCGCAGCAGATCGCGCTCTTCAGCCGTAAAATCGCTGCCCAACGGGTACTCGATGAACAGCGACGGGAACTGGTCGCGGATGTCCTTCAGCCGCTCGGGCGTGTTCTGGCTGAACAGCGGATCAAGGCGGAAATCCTTCGGCAGCTTGCCGGCCTTTTGCGCCTGATCGATCAGGCCCGGCTGGAAGCGTGAATCGCTGATATTGAGCAGCGCTTCGATCACTGCGGCATCCGTCCTGCCGCGCAGATCGGCAATTCCGTATTCGGTAACGACGATGTCGCGCAGATGCCTGGGAATCGTCGTGTGTGCATAGTCCCAGACGATGTTGGAACTGACCTCCCCGCCCGATTCACGCCAGCTGCGCAGGATCAGCACGGAGCGCGCGCCTTCCAGCGCATGGCCCTGAGCGACGAAGTTGTACTGCCCGCCGACACCGCTGACCACCCGGCCATCAGCCAACTGATCTGAAACCGCTGCGCCCAGCAACGTGACCGTGAAACAACTGTTGATGAATCGCGCATCCCGCCGTTGCAGGCGCTTGAGCGTCTCATTGCCGTATAGCTCGTTGATGTAGCTGATCGCAGTCATGTTGATCTGCGCGATCTGCGCCGGGGTGAATTCCCGCAGCCGCTCATAGAAGCTGCGCGGGCCGAGAAAAAGCCGCCGTGAATCAACACGCCGTGGCTGTAAACCGATTCGTCCAGAACCCCGTCGTTGGCCATTTGCTGCAGCTCGACGTCGGCGTACACCTTGCGCCGGATGATTCCCGCATCCAGCAGCACCAGCAGACCGTTGACCAGCATTTCGCTGCAGCCATAAAGCCCGGTGGCGAAGGGCATCACCCCGCCTTGCGCCTCGATCAACGGCTTCCAGGTGGAGATGCCGTCCAGCTCGGCCAGGCATGCGCGGTAGGTTTCGTTATCGGCCTGGCGCGCAAGCAAGGCGGCGGTCAGGGCGTCGCCCATCGAGCCGATGCCGATCTGCAGCGTGCCGCCGTCGCGCACCAGCATGCTCGCGTACAAGCCAATGAAATGATCCTGAATACCGACCGGCATGTTTGGCGTTGAAAAAAGCGTGCTGCGTTCTTCGTGCTCGATCAGGAGGTCGAAGGTGTCGAGGCCGACCTCGGCATCACCCTGCATATACGGCAGATCCGCGTGGACGTGGCCGAGCACCAGAATACGCTCGCCCAACCCACGGCGTTTTTCCACCATAGGTAGCAGGTCGAGGGTGATGTCGGGGTTGCAGCTCAGGCTGAGTTGACCGGGCCGTTGCGGGTCGCGGGCGATCAGCTGTGCGATCAGATTCAGGCCGTTCGCGTTGATATCCCGCGCAGCGTGGCTGTAGTTGCTGCTGACGTAATCCTGTTGCGCTTCGACGCTGCCCAGCAGGCTGCCGGGTTGCATGAAGAACTGCTGCACGTGAATATTGGGCGGGAGGTTGTCCCGGCGCAGGTCGGCGAGGAAATCCAGTTCAGGGTAATCGTCGAAGACGCGCTCCAGAAAAGGCTCGAGAAACCGTCCCTGCAAACCGTCGCCGCCATCGGGACGCCCGAGGCACAGCGCGGTGTAGATAGTGAGATGCCGATCGGGCAGCGATTTGATTCGGGTGTACAACGCGTTGGCGAAGCGATTGGGCTTGCCCAACCCCAGCGGCATACCCATATGGATGTGCGCCGGCAATTCAGCTAACACGTGATCGACAGCTTGCTCGATCGAGCAGGAATGCGGCATCCGGCCTCTCCTGATTTTGTTATTTGATAGCGGTTGGACCGGGCCTTCAGGGGATTTGCTGCATTGCGCCGCTTGCGCCCTTAAACACGACCGCCACTCGGCGACTCAATCCCGCTTCGTCTCGATCTCTACCAGCTTGTCCTCGATAAACCGCAGGTGTTGTTTTGCACCGTTACGAGGGCCATACACCCACAAACTGACCTTCGCAAAGCCGAGCCTGGGTACGCCGTTGCTTCGCAGCGCAGGCATTTGATCAACACTGCTGTCTGGCGCTCCGCACTTCTGGCGGACCACATCGGCGGTGTCGCCCAGACTGATAAGCGCCGTGCCGCAGCGCATGGTCGCGTCAGCAGCACCGGCGAAGAGCAAGACGGCCAGGCCGAGGACGATCAGTTTTCGGTTAATCATATTGATGATCAGAAATTCGCCGGCGTGGCCGCGCTGATGAGTCGCGCAGGGACGTCGTACGGGTTGCGAAAGCGATGCGGCCGGGAGCTCTCGAAGTAATAACTGTCGCCCTCTTCGAGCACGTAGGTGTCCAGACCAACCACTAGCTCAAGACGGCCCTCGACCAGAATCCCGGTCTCCTCGCCCTCGTGAACGAGCATCTCAACGCCGGTGTCCGCGCCCGGCGGATAGACCTCGGAAAGGAACGCAATGGCCCGGCCCGGATGGGATTTGCCGACCAGTTTCATGGTCACGGCACCGTCCGAGATATCGATCAGTTCACTGGCTTTGTAGACCACTTGGGTCGGATTTTCGGGTTCGAGCTCTTCGGAAAAGAACTCCACCATGGACATCGGTATGCCGCCCAGCACCTTGCGCAACGAGCTGATCGAAGGGCTGACGCTGTTCTTCTCGATCATGGAGATGGTGCTGTTGGTCACGCCCGCTCGTTTGGCGAGTTCACGCTGGGACAGACCTTTGAGTTTACGAATGGATTGCAGTCGTTCACCGACGTCCAATGCGGCAGTCCTCCTGATAATCAAGTTGAGTCAAGTGGCCGCCATCATGGCAACAGCGTTCAGTATTTACAACACTTGAGCCCATGGCCGGATTGGCAAAGGGACTGGCGGCCAAGACTGGCCGCCTATGGGTGGTTTACACAGTTGGCGAAAGGCGATCAGGCCCCGGTATAGAACCTGGGCACGCGCTTGAGATTGCAAAAAATTTGATAAGGAATCATGTCTGCGCTGGATGCAAGGTCGCTGATGAGAATGTTTTTCCCCCACAGTTCGACGCGGCTGCCCAGCCCTGCGCCCGGCACGTCGGTGAGGTCCACGCAGAGCATGTCCATCGACACACGCCCGAGCAATTGGCTGCGATGGCCGTCGATCATTACGGAAGTGCCGGTGGGCGCCTGGCGCGGATAGCCGTCGGCATAGCCCATCGCGACCACACCGATGCGCATATTTCGTTCGGCGACGAATGTACCGCCGTAGCCCACCGGCTCGCCGACAGGCAGATCGCGCACGCAGATGACCCGGGACTCCAGGGTCATGACCGGCTGCAAACGATCGGCGACCGATTGCGACTGATCAAACGGCGTCGCGCCGTAGAGCATGATCCCCGGACGGACCCAATCACTCGGCACGCTGGGCCAGCCCATGACGGCTGGGGAATTGCGCAGGCTGAGCTCGGCGGTCAGACCGGCACGGGCCGATTGGAAAATCGCCACTTGCTCATCGGTGCGCGCGCTGTCGAGTTCGTCGGCGCGGGCGAAGTGGGTCATCAAGACAATCTTCGCGGCCTTGCCGCTGTTCAGCAGCCGCTGATGGGCCGCCTGAAAATCCGCCGGGTGAATGCCGACGCGGTGCATGCCCGAATCCATCTTCAGCCACACATTCAGCGGCTTGCCGAGGTTGGTTTGCTCGATCACGTCGAGTTGCCAGAGGGAATGCACCACGCACCAGAAATCATGCTCGACCATCAGCGCCAGTTCGTCGGCTTCAAAGAAGCCTTCCAACAGCAAAATGGGCGCTTTGATGCCGGCCTGACGCAGCTCCAGCGCTTCTTCGATGCACGCCACGGCAAAGCCGTCGGCCTCGGATTCCAGCGCCTGCGCAACCCGTACCGCACCATGGCCGTAGGCATCCGCTTTGATAACGGCAAGCGCCCTGGCGCCAGCGGTGTCACGCGCCAATTGGTAGTTGTGGCGCAAGGCCTGAAGGTCGATAAGGGCGCGGGCTGGACGCATGGTGGGGCTTCTTGTTGGTCAATAAACGGATATAGGTGAGTGAGCTATGGCAGCGCCGCAACCACCGACAGTTCAACCAGAATCTCCGGCTCGCACAGCTTCGCTTCAACCGTCGCACGTGCAGGCGCAAGGCCTCTTGGCAGCCATGTGTCCCAGACACTGTTCATGCCGGCAAAGTGCGCGTCGATGTCTTTCAGGTAAATGGTCACCGACAGTATGCGGGTCTTGTCGGTACCGGCCAGGTCCAGCAATCGCTCGATGTTGTGGAGCGTCTCGCGGGTCTGCTGATCGATTCCCCCTGCCATGTCGTCGGCCACTTGCCCGGCAAGGTAAACGGTGCCGTTATGGACGACCAACTGGCTCATGCGCTCATTGGTGAGCTGGCGCTGAATGGACATGTTTTGCGATCTCCCTGGAACTGCCATAACGAGAAATATCGAGGCCTTCAGCACTGATCTGCGGTGTTTTGCGCGCGATCAGGTCAGCCAGCAATCTGCCTGATCCGCAGGCCATCGTCCAACCCAACGTGCCATGGCCGGTGTTGAGGAACAGATTGCGATAGGGCGTGGCGCCCACGATGGGCGTTCCGTCCGGCGTGGTCGGGCGCAGGCCGGTCCAGAAGCTGGCCTGCTGCAGGTCGCCGCCGTGAGGATAAAGGTCGTTGACGATCATCTCCAGGGTTTCGCGGCGACGGGGATTGAGCGACAGGTCGAAGCCCGCGATCTCGGCCATTCCGCCCACACGAATGCGGTTGTCGAAGCGGGTAATCGCGACCTTGTAGGTCTCGTCGAGAATGGTCGACGTCGGCGCCATCGCCGGGTCGGTGATTGGCACCGTCAGCGAATAGCCCTTGAGCGGATACACCGGCGCCTTGATGCCAAGCGGCTTGAGCAGTTGCGGCGAGTAGCTGCCGAGTGCCAGCACGTAGCGGTCGGCGGTTTCGAGCTTGCCGTTGATGCGTACGCCGTTGATGGTGTCGCCCGCAAACTCAAGGAATTCGATGGACTGGCCGAAGCGGAACTCAACGCCCAGCTTCACGCACATCTCGGCCAGACGCGTGGTGAACAGCTGGCAGTCGCCGGTCTGATCGTTCGGAAGGCGCAGCGCGCCACTGAGGATGTTGCTGACGCTGGCCAACGCCGGTTCAACCCGGGCAATGCCTTCGCGGTCGAGCACTTCATAGGGCACGCCGGCCTGTTCGAGAACGGCGATGTCCTTGGCGGCGTTATCCAGCTGTTCCTGAGTGCGAAACAACTGAGTCGTGCCCAGGCTGCGGCCCTCGTAGGCAATGCCGGTCTCGGCACGCAGCTCATCGAGGCAGTCGCGGCTGTATTCGGAGAGGCGAACCATGCGCTCTTTGTTCACGGCGTAGCGGTTCTGGGTGCAGTTGCGCAGCATCTGCGCCATCCACAGGTACTGATCAATATCCGCCGTGGCTTTGATGGCCAGCGGCGCATGGCGCTGCAGCAACCATTTGAGCGCCTTGAGCGGCACACCCGGCGCCGCCCATGGCGAAGCGTAGCCCGGCGACACCTGTCCGGCGTTGGCGAAACTGGTTTCCATGGCAGCGGCCGGTTGACGGTCAACGACAGTCACCTCGAAGCCCGCACGCGCCAGGTAATACGCACTGGTGGTACCGATTACGCCACTTCCAAGGACCAGAACGCGCATGTTGATTCCCTCATCGCGGATATCCGCTGACGTTTTCAAGTTTTAAGCAAGGATGTGCGCAGTATAAAAAGGCGTGAGCAGTGCTTTTGACTATATAAACGCCTATATTCGGCATTTCTTCTCGGCAACCGACGCTTTGGCAGAGGGCTCTTCGATGCGTACCCAGCACCAGTCCAAACGCGAGCTGGACAAGATCGACCGCAACATCCTGCGCATCCTGCAAAACGACGGCCGGATCTCCTTCACCGAACTGGGCGAACGGGTCGGGCTGTCTACCACGCCGTGTACGGAGCGGGTCCGGCGTCTGGAGCGTGAAGGCATCATCATGGGCTACAACGCCCGCCTCAATCCGCAGAACCTTAAAGCCAGTTTGTTGGTGTTCGTCGAGATCAGCCTGGACTACAAGTCTGGCGACACCTTCGAAGAATTCCGCCGCGCGGTGCTCAAGCTGCCCCACGTGCTGGAATGCCATCTGGTGTCAGGGGATTTCGACTATCTGGTAAAAGCGCGGATTTCCGAGATGGCGTCGTACCGCAAGTTGCTGGGCGACATCCTGCTCAAGCTGCCCCATGTGCGGGAGTCCAAGAGCTACATCGTGATGGAAGAGGTGAAGGAGAGTTTGTGCCTGCCGATTCCGGAGTAGCTCACCGTAAATGGCATCGGCTAGACCAATACTTGCCGCGTCGAGGCGATGAACTCATGCACCTGTTTCTCGGCGCGGGGATGAATCAGGACCTCAGGGCGGCGACCGTTGGGGCATGGAAGGGTCTTGGTGGTACCGAACAGACGACAAATCAGCGGCCGCTCGTCGTAGACGGTGCAGCCGTTGGGCCCCAGGTGTACGCAGTTCAGCTCGTTGAGCGCCGCTTCCTGCTCGGCCGGCGTCTTGCGAGGCAAACGCGACATTTCTTCGGACGACGTGGTCACCGGCCCACAGCAATCGTGGCAACCCGGCACGCATTCGAACGACGGAATCTGCCGCCGCAGATCGCGGATTGTCTCGCTGTTGCAGCTCATAGCGGCAGTTTTCCCTGTTAAAGGTGGTGATTGTGCCCCAGTGCCGCTGCGACTGACACCCGGATGATCATCCGCCGGCATTTTCTTGCCCGGGCACCCTGACCCCGCTACCCTCCGTAAAATTTTCCAAACAGTGCTCTCGGGATATTCAACATGAATGCTCGGTCTCCCCAGCCCGGATTGTCTGATCACGCGGCCTCTTACTACGCCACCACCCGCCATCCTCAGGCTGACTACCCTGCCCTGCACGGCGAGATCAAAACCGACGTCTGTATCATCGGCGGCGGGTTTTCCGGGCTGAACACGGCGATCGAGCTGGCTGAACGCGGCTCTAAAGTGGTGCTGCTGGAAGCACACAAGGTCGGCTGGGGCGCGACCGGGCGCAACGGCGGGCAACTGATCCGCGGCGTCGGCCACGATGTGGACCAGTTCAGCAATATCATCGGGGAGGATGGCGTTCGTCAGCTCAAGCTGATGGGCCTCGAAGCGGTGGAAATCGTCCGCGAGCGCGTCAACAAATACCAGATCGACTGCGACCTGACCTGGGGCTACTGCGATCTGGCGAACAAGCCCAGGGAATTCGAGGGTTTTGCCAAAGACGCCGAAGAGCTGCGCAGCCTGGGATACCGACACCCGCTTGAATTGATTGAAGCGGGCAACCTCAGTAGCGTTATCGGCTCACCCAACTATGCTGGTGCCATGCTGGACATGGGCTCGGGCCATCTGCATCCGCTGAACCTGGCGCTGGGAGAAGCCGCCATCGCCCGGTCACTGGGCGTGCAGGTGTTCGAACACTCAGCAGCGACGCGCCTGGAATACGGGGCAGAGGTCAATATTCACACAGCCCAAGGTTTAGTGCGCGCCAGTACGCTGGTGCTGGGCTGTAACGCTTATCTTAACGCGCTCGATGAAGAGTTGAGCGGAAAGGTCTTGCCCGCAGGCAGTTACGTCATTGCCACCGAGCCGCTGAGCGAAGCACTCGCCAGCCAGCTGATTCCGCGCAATACCGCGATGTGCGATCAGCGTGTAGCGGTCGATTATTTTCGGCTGTCGGCTGATCGGCGCCTGCTGTTCGGCGGCGCTTGTCACTACTCAGGCCGGGACCCGAGCGACATTGCCGCATACATGCAGCCGAAGATGCTCAAGGTGTTCCCTCAGCTCAAAGACGTGAAAATCGATTTTCAGTGGGGTGGAATGATCGGCATCGGCGCCAATCGCTTGCCGCAGATCGGGCGACTGCACACACATCCGAACGTGTTCTATGCCCAGGCGTATGCGGGGCACGGGCTGAACGCAACGCATCTGGCCGGGAAGTTACTCGCCGAAGCCATCAGCGGCCAACACAGCGGCGGGTTCGAGCTCTTTGCCAAAGTCCCTCACATCACCTTCCCCGGTGGCAAACATTTGCGCTCGCCGCTGCTGGCGCTGGGTATGTTGTGGCACCGTTTCAAAGAGCTGGTGTAACGAAACTCGCCGCTGCGAAGCCGACTGCGTTACGGGCCTCATTCGCGCCAGAACGGCTTGAGCCCTTCATGGCGCGCCTGCTCGCTGCTCAAGCCAATATCCTTCAACTGCTCGTCAGTCAGCTTCAGTAACGCGCGCCGACTGGCCAGGCGATGCTGAAACAGCCCCCACATCCCTAATCCTTCAGGCGCACTAATGCGCGAGCTCCCGTCCTGCTCCCGGACCAGCTCACCGGCATACAGCGTTAATCGAACATCACTTATCCCGCTCATTTCCAGACACCTCATGGTGGGTTTCGAGTGGATTAATGATGCGTCTGTATGCAAAACCATTACAGATCCAAAGAATTATTATTCTTTGCATACAGATTGGTTTCTAACCGGGCTGAATGCTGTATTTTCCCCACATCTGTATCGGTTACCGATCGTTCCGCCTTGTGGAATTACGCCATGACCCTCTATGTCAACCTTGCCGAATTACTCGGCACGCGCATCGAAAACGGCTTTTATCGGCCCGGTGACCGACTGCCCTCGGTGCGTGCGTTGAGTCTTGAGCACGGCGTCAGCCTGAGCACGGTGCAGCAGGCGTATCGATTGCTGGAAGACAACGGGCTCGCGCTGCCACGGCCTAAGTCCGGGTATTTCGTGCCGGCTGGCCGCAAGACGCCCGCCCTGCCTGCGATAGGCCGCCCCGCCCAGCGCCCGGTGGAAATCTCTCAGTGGGATCAAGTGCTGGAACTGGCACGAGCCGCACCCAGCCCTGACGTGGTTCAGCTGGGTCGCGGCATGCCCGACGTCACCAGCCCGACCTTGCGCCCACTGACCCAGGCGCTGGGCAGGATCAGCCGGCGCTCGGACATGCCCGGGCTGTATTACGACAACATCCACGGCCGGCGCTGCCTGAGGGAACAAGTCGCGCGCCTCCTGCTGGACTCCGGCACCAACATCGACCCGGACGACCTGGTGATCACCACCGGCGCTCAGGAAGCGCTGGCGATCTGCATCCGGTCGGTGTGCCAACCGGGCGACATCGTTGCAGTCGACTCGCCGAGCTTTCACGGTGCCATGCAGGCGCTCAAAGGGCTGGGGATGAAAGCTTTGGAAATCCCGACTGACCCGCTCACCGGCATCAGTCTCGAGGCACTGGAGCTGGCGCTGGAACAGTGGCCGATCAAAGCCATTCAACTGACCCCGAGCTGCAACAACCCGCTGGGCTACATCATGCCGGAGGACCGCAAACGCGCACTGCTGACCCTCGCACAACGCTTCGATGTGGCAATCATCGAGGACGATGTGTATGGCGACCTGGCCTACACCTACCCTCGCCCGCGCACGATCAAATCCTTCGATGAAGACGGCCGCGTCCTGCTCTGCAGCTCGTTTTCCAAGACGTTGGCGCCGGGATTGCGCGTCGGCTGGGTCGCCCCCGGGCGATACCTCGATCGCGCCCTGCACATGAAATACATCAGCACCGGCTCCACCGCGACCCAGCCGCAACTGGCGATTTCCGATTTTCTCAAGGCCGGGCATTACGAGCCGCATATGCGCCGGATGCGTGGCCAGTACCAGCGCAGTCGCGACCTGATGACCGGCTGGGTCACGCGTTATTTTCCAGAGGGCACCCGTGTGAGCCGTCCCCAAGGCGGCTTCATGCTGTGGATCGAATTGCCGGAGGACTTCGACTCGTTGCGCCTGAACCGCGCGTTGCAGGGGCAAGGCGTACAGATCGCCGTGGGCAGCATATTTTCGGCGTCCGGCAAATACAGAAACTGCCTGCGCATGAACTTCGCCGCCAAACCGACCGCGCAAATCGAGGACGCGGTGCGCAAGGTCGGCGCTGCCACGGCGCTGCTCATGCAGCGGACCGACCCTGCATGACCATTGCGGCTAAACCTTCTGAAGCTTTTAACCTTTTGGGGCTTTTAACCTTTAGGAGAAAGCGCGGTCATATCGCCATGACTGATTTTCGGATGATCGCGTTGACGAACTTACGGGCGGTGCCCCTCCTTCTGGCTCTCGCCCTCGGGCTCAGCGGCTGTGCGCACACGCCCGCCCCCGATGGCCCGAGTCAGGCGCTGCCGGCGGCGCAGTCCTCGTTCGGCCGCTCGATCATGGCCCAGGCCGCACCTCACGAAGGGCGCTCGGGCTTCCGCCTGCTGCCCAACAGCACCGAAGCCTTCATGGCCCGCGCCGAGCTGATTCGCAACGCCAAAACCAGCCTGGACCTGCAGTACTACATCGTTCACGACGGCCTGAGCACCCGGGCGCTGGTTGACGAATTACTCAAAGCCGCCGATCGCGGCGTTCGCGTGCGCATCCTGCTGGACGACACCACCAGCGACGGGCTGGATGAAGTCATCGCCACACTCGCTGCGCACCCGAACATTCAGATTCGCCTGTTCAATCCGCTCAATCTGGGCCGCAGCATGGGCGCCACCCGTAATCTGGGCCGGCTGTTCAATCTGTCCCAGCAGCATCGACGCATGCACAACAAGTTGTGGCTGGCCGATGGCGCCGTGGCCATCGTCGGCGGGCGCAATCTGGGCGACGAGTATTTCGACGCTGAGCCCAATCTGAATTTCACCGACATCGACATGCTCAGTGTGGGGCCTGTGGCCGAGCAGCTGGGTCACAGCTTCGATCAGTACTGGAACAGCACGCTCAGCAAGCCGATCAACGACTTTCTCTACTGGCAGCCCGACCGTAAGGATCTGACCAAAGCGCGCGCACTGCTGGCCGAGTCGCTGGATCAGGCCCACGTTGAGAAGAAGGCCCTGTATGAACGGCTGATGGACTATCGGACTCACCCGCGCATGAAGACCTGGCTCAATGAGCTGATCTGGGCGCACAACCAGGCCTTGTGGGACGCCCCCACGAAGGTGCTGTCACGGGGCGAGCCTGACCCGCACCTCCTGCTGGCGACCCAACTGAGCCCTGATCTGGGCAACGTGCATAAGGAGCTGATGCTGATCTCGGCCTACTTCGTGCCAGGGCAGGAAGGCTTGGTGTACCTGACCGGGCTCTCCGATAAAGGCGTGTCGGTGAACCTGCTGACGAATTCGCTGGAGGCCACCGATGTGCCCGCGGTGCATGGCGGCTATACGCCTTACCGCCGCGCACTGCTGGAACACGGCGTGAAGCTGTTCGAGCTGCGCCGGCAGCCAGGCGACCCGAGCAACGCTCAAGGCAGCGGCCCGAGATTTCTGCGCACAAATCTGATCAAGGGCGGCTCGGAATCGAGCCTGCACAGCAAAGCGATGATCTTTGATCGACAGAAGATGTTCGTGGGTTCGTTCAATTTCGACCCACGGTCAGTGCTGTGGAACACCGAAGTCGGCGTGCTGGTCGACAGCCCCGAGCTGACCGAATACCTGCGCGAACTGGCGCTTCAGGGTATGGCGCCGGCCATCAGCTATCAGGTCAAGCTAGAGAATGACCGGTTGGTGTGGGTGACAGAGGACAACGGCAAAATCCATACGCTGTCCAAGGAACCCGGCGACTGGTGGCGCCGGATGAACGCCTGGTTCAGCACGGCCATCGGCCTGGAAAAGATGCTTTAAGCCGACACCGCTTGTGCCCCGAAAGCCTTGGGACGCTGGGACAGGATCACCAGCCCCAGCGCCCCAGCCGCCATCAGCAACGGCAGCGCCTGACCGCTGACCCACTGACTACCAGCGCCAGCCGCCAAAGGGCCGAGCAGGCAACCGATCCCCCAGAGCTGAGCGACGTGGGCGTTGGCGCGCACCAAGGCGTCATCGCGGTAGCGCTCGCCAATCAGAATCAGCGAGAGGGTGAACAGCCCGCCAGCGCTGGCGCCGAACAGCACCCACAGCGGCCAGATGGCGAGGGTGTCGACCAGCATCGGAATCGCCAGGCTCGACACCATCAGCACCAACGCACACCCGGAGAACAGCTTCCGACGCGACACCCTGTCGGCCAGCGCACCAATCGGCAGTTGCAACAACGCGTCACCGACCACCACGGTGCTGACCATTGCCAGGGCCACGTCGGGCGTATACCCCTGCTGTAGGCAATACACCGGCAGCAAGGTCAGAATCATCGCTTCAAATCCTGCGAACAACGCGATGGCCCACGCAATGGCCGGCAAACTCCGACAGAAGCCGCTGAGATCGCGCAGCGTTACATGGCTGGATTCCGCGCTCGGTGCGCCTGTTCTGCCCAGTAATAAAAGCGGCGATACCGCCAGCAACAGGGTCCCGACCCAGAACCCGTAATCGGCTTCCGTGCCAATGAAGCCCAGCAGCACCGGCCCGCCCAACTGACTCAGCGCGTAAGAACTGCCATATAGCGCCACCAGCTTGCCGCGCAGCCGTTCGATGACCAGCTGGTTGATCCAGCTTTCGCCGAGCACGAACACAATGGTCAGGATCATGCCGAGCATCAGTCGCAGAACCAGCCAGATCCAGTAATTGGGCAATAACGCCAGTAAACCTACAGAAACCGACCCGGCCCACAGGCACAGACGCATCAGGTTGGCGGTGCCGAGGTTTGAAGCGAGTCGGCTGCCAAGACTGGCGCCCACCAACACGCCGATCGCGGGCATCGCGGCCATGACGCCGATGGCAAACGCGCCGTAACCCCAGGCCTCCAGCCGCAGGGACACCAGCGGCATGCTCACGCCCAGCGCCAGGCCGACGCTCAACACCGAGGCCAACACAGCGAAATAAGTACCCCAACGCATCACCACGCTCCTGTGGCTCAAAAGGACGAAACAAAACAGCCGGGCTTTGAGGTAAGTCCGGCTGCATTGGTTTTCTAACGACTGAGTTTGAAGTTGTGCGGCCCTTTACAGCTTGATCCAGGTTGCCTTCAGCTCGGTGTATTTATCGAACGCATGCAACGACTTGTCGCGCCCGTTGCCGGACTGCTTGAAGCCACCAAACGGCGCGGTCATGTCGCCGCCATCGTACTGGTTGACCCACACGCTGCCCGCGCGCAACGCCTTCGCGGTCAGATGCGCCTTGGACAAGTCAGCCGTCCACACCGCCGCAGCCAGGCCATAAGGCGTGTCGTTGGCAATCTGAATGGCTTCTTCAGCGGTATCAAAGGTCAGTACAGACAGCACCGGCCCGAAGATCTCTTCCTGCGCGATCTTCATGGCGTTGGTCACGCCGTCGAAAATCGTCGGCTCGACGTAGGTGCCGCCGGTTTCCTGAAGAATGCGCTTCCCACCCACGACCAGCTTGGCGCCGTCGGTGTGGCCGGCTTCGATGTAAGACAGCACGGTATTCATTTGCTGGGTATCGACCAGCGCGCCAACGGTTGTCGACGGATCAAGCGGATTGCCCGGCTTCCAGGCTTTCAGCGCATCGATCACCATCGGCAGGAATTTCTCTTTGATAGAGCGCTCGACCAACAGGCGGGAGCCGGCCGTGCAGACCTCGCCCTGGTTGAAAGCAATGGCGCTGGCCGCGGATTCCGCCGCCGCTTGCAGATCTGGCGCATCGGCGAAAACGATATTCGGGCTTTTGCCGCCGGCTTCCAGCCAGACGCGCTTCATGTTCGATTCGCCCGAGTAGATCAGCAACTGCTTGGCGATCTTCGTCGAACCGGTAAACACAGCGGTGTCGACATCCATGTGCAGCGCCAGCGCTTTACCCACGGTGTGGCCGTAACCGGGCAGCACATTCAGCACGCCGGCCGGAATACCGGCCTCAATGGCGAGCTGAGCGACGCGGATCGCTGTCAGCGGGGATTTTTCCGACGGCTTGAGGATCACCGAGTTGCCGCTCGACAGCGCAGGACCCAGCTTCCAGGAAGCCATCAACAGCGGGAAATTCCACGGCACGATGGCCGCTACAACACCGATCGGCTCGCGAGTCACCAGGCCCAATTGATCGTGCGGCGTGGGCGCCACTTCGTCGTACAGCTTGTCGATGGCCTCGCCGCTCCAGCTCAACGCCTGGGCGGAGCCGGGAATGTCGATGCCATAGGAGTCGCTGATCGGCTTGCCCATGTCGAGGGTTTCGAGCAGCGCGAGCTCTTCGACGTTCTCGTTGATCAACTCGGCCAAACGAAGCATGGCTGCCTTGCGCTTGGCCGGCGCCAATCGCGACCAGACGCCGGAATTGAAGGTAGCCCGGGCGTTTTCGACGGCGCGTTGCGCATCGGCGGCGTCACAACTGGCGACATGGGCGAGGAAGCGGCCATCGACCGGACTGATGCAGTCGAACGTCGAGCCGGATGCGGCGTCTGTGTATTCACCGTTGATGAAAGCACGGCCTTCGATTTTCAGATCCTGGGCGCGTTGTTCCCAGTCAGCATGAGTCAGGGTGGTCATGAAACGTCCTCCTCTAATGAAATAGGCGCGTCTTCGCACTCCAATCGGGCTTCAGGACAGGGCCTGACGCGTCATCGGATCGGCCGAAGGCATTCGCCACCCTAAACCAGCATTGGGCGAATTTCCAATATATTGGACAAAAGTGGGCGAAACCTGACCGGATCGTGCATTTTATTCAACAGCTGCCCGGGCTCGCCTGCGCTTTCCATCCGGCCCTCGGCGAGCAACAATCACGCAGCGCCCACTTCAGGAATCAGATATGAGCATCGAAAGCATCGTCGACTTCAGCGAAGCCACTACCGCAGCGGAGCGTTTCACCCCTGCCGCTGAAAAGATTCTCAAAGGCGAGCCTAACCAGACGGTTTACAACCACTACAACAGCCCATGCGGGCAGCTGAATGCAGGTGTCTGGGAAGGGGAAGTCGGTCAGTGGAAAGTGAACTACACCGAGCATGAATACTGTGAAATCGTGCAGGGCGTCTCGGTCCTTCGCGACGAAGCAGGCAAATCGAAAACCCTGCGCGCGGGCGATCGATTTGTGATTCCCGCAGGATTCAAAGGCACGTGGGAAGTGCTGGAGGCATGCCGCAAGATCTATGTGGTGTTCGAACAGAAGGCCTGAATGATCGCCCACAAAAAAGCCCGCATCGCTGCGGGCTTTTTTGTAAGACGCAAAAATCAATTACTTGATTTTGGCTTCTTTGTAGATCACGTGCTTACGAACAACCGGATCGAATTTTTTAATTTCGATTTTGTCCGGAGTCGTGCGCTTGTTCTTGTCGGTGGTGTAGAAGTGGCCGGTGTTAGCGGTCGACACCAAACGGATCAATTCACGCATGATTTTCTCCCTTAGACCTTCGCGCCAGCACGGCGGATTTCGGCCAGAACAACCGTGATACCACGCTTGTCGATGATACGCATGCCTTTAGCAGATACGCGCAGACGTACGAAGCGTTTCTCTTCTTCAACCCAGAAGCGGTGATGCTGCAGGTTTGGCAGGAAACGACGACGGGTTTTGTTGTTTGCGTGGGAAATGTTATTCCCGGTTACCGGACCCTTACCGGTAACTTGACATACTCTCGACATGCCTCAGCCCTCTAAAACCACATGCCCAACCCGGCATGGGTTGGCCGCTTAATCTCTCAGTCATTTGGCGCCAGGCGCCGCGTTTCTTCAGGGGTCTTACCGGCCACACCTGCGGTGAAGGCAGCGGGCCCCTAGAAAAGAGCGCTGCTTTATACCAGAAAGCCCCCGGTGCAACAACACAAACCACGAATTGCCTGCCAGATAGCCGCGCCATTCAACCCGGTAACGCCAGCGGCGTTAGGCGCGGCGGGAAATATACCACTCGTCGCGCAGCGGCGATTGTTCTGCGCCAATCGATGGTCTAGGGTTACTGACTCTCCAGACTGCGCCGGCAGATGGGCTCTCTCTGAAAGGAAAATCGCCATGCGCCTAGCCGTTCTACCCCTGTTGCTCGCGTCCCTGTCCACGCCATTACTGGCCCAGGCGGCAACGACGCTGAGCGTCTGCACGGAAGCCAGCCCCGAAGGCTTCGACGTGGTGCAGTACAACTCGCTGACCACCACGAACGCGTCGGCCGACGTGCTGATGAATCGCCTGGTGGACTATGACGCCAAGGACGCCAAGCTTGTCCCGAGCCTGGCGCAGAGCTGGAATGTGTCGCCTGACGGGCTGACCTACGACTTCAAACTTCGCGCTGGCGTGAAATTCCATCACACCGACTATTTCACCCCCACGCGTGAGCTCAACGCTGATGACGTGGTGTTCAGCTTCCAGCGCATGCTCGATCCGGCCAATCCGTGGAACAAGGTCGCTGTGCAGGGCTTCCCCACGCGCAATCCATGCAATGGCCATCGCTCATCAAGAAAGTCGAAGCGACCGACGCCAACACAGTGCGCATCACTCTGGATCACCCGGACGCGACTTTTCTGGCGACGCTCAGCATGGGTTTCGCTTCTATTTATTCCGCCGAGTACACCGCGCAGCTGTTGAAGGCCGGCACTCCGGAGAAGCTTAATAGCCAGCCAATCGGCACCGGCCCATTCGTCTTCAAACGCTTTCAGAAAGACTCGGTGGTGCGTTACGAGTCCAATCCGGATTACTTCGCCGGCAAGCCCGCCGTCGATACGCTGGTCTACGCGATCACCCCGGACGCCAACGTTCGCCTGCAACGCATTCGCCGCAATGAATGCCAGGTTGCCCTGTCTCCCAAGCCGCTGGATGTCGCTGAGGCCGCGAAGGATTCAAACTTGAGGGTCGAAAAAACCGACGCCTTCATGACCGCTTTCCTGGCGATCAACAGTCAGCATTCGCCGTTGGACAAGCCGGAAGTGCGTCAGGCAATCAACTTGGCGTTCGACAAAGACACATACCTGAAAGCGGTGTTCGAGGGTTCGGCGCGCCCGGCCAACGGCCCGTATCCGCCTAACACCTGGGGCTACGCCAGTGACCTGCCGGGCTACAAGCATGACGTGGCGAAAGCCAGGGAGCTGCTGGCCAAGGCCGGGCTGAAAGACGGCTTCAAGACGACGATCTGGACTCGGCCGTCGGGTAGCTTGCTTAATCCCAACCCGAACGCAGGTGCTCAATTGCTGCAGAGCGATCTGGCCGCGGTAGGGATCAAGGCAGAGATCAAAGTCATTGAATGGGGTGAGCTGATTCGCCGTGCCAAAACCGGTGAGCATGACCTGCTGTTCATGGGTTGGTCGGGTGATAACGGTGACCCGGATAACTTCCTGACGCCTCAGTTCTCCTGCGCCGCGGTCAAGTCCGGCACCAACTTTGCCCGCTACTGCGATGAAGGGCTGGACAAGCTGATCAGCAAAGGTAAAGCGGTGACCGATCAGGCCGAGCGCAGCAAGCTGTATCACCAGGCTCAAGAGCAGATCCAGAAGCAGGCACTGTGGCTGCCGCTCGCACATCCAACGGCCTATGCCCTGATCCGCAAGGATGTCGAGGGCTACAGCGTCAGCCCGTTTGGTCGTCAGGATTTCTCCAAAGTGAACGTGAAGTAATTCGCCAAGACTCCGGAGTAAGCGTACGTTCCCCGTAGACCGGCTTCAGCCGGGAAGAGGCCGGTTTGCGCACCGATAGTTTTGCGGTGTGACCGCCAGCGTATTCCCGGCTAAAGCCGGTCCTACATTCGTTCGGCGGCCAGCCCTAGAATCTCCGTGATTAGCCAGTCCTAATGCCGCTACATCAACCCATACTCAACCATCGACAACGGATCGCCGTCGCCGATGATCAAGTGATCCAGCACCACCACGTCCACCAGCGCCAGCGCCTGTTTCAGATGCCGCGTCAGGTCAATGTCGGCTTCGCTGGCATCTTTGACGCCGGAAGGATGGTTATGACAAAGGATCAAGCCCGCCGAGTTGTGGGCCAGTGCCCGCTTGACCACCTGCCGCGCATGGACATGCGCCGTGTTGATCGAGCCGTGAAACAGCACTTCGAAGGTCTGAACCCGATTCTTGCTGTCGAGAAACAAGCAGCCGAAGACTTCATGCTGCTCGTGCCGCAACAGCGCTTTGAGGTAGCGCCGCACCTGAGTCGGGTTTTCCAGGACGGAATCGCGCTTCAAATCCTCGCCCATGTTGCGCCGGGCCATTTCCATGACCGCCTGCAACTGCGCGAACTTGGCGGGTCCAAGGCCCAGTTCGCTGCTGAATGCCGTCAGGTTGGCTTCGAGCAACGCACGCAGACTGCCGAACTGATGCAAAAGGTGCCGGGCCAGGTCCACGGCGCTTCTCCCCGAGACGCCCGTGCGCAAGAAAATCGCCAGCAATTCAGCGTCCGACAGACTCGACGCCCCCGTTCCAGCAGCTTCTCCCGCGGACGCTCTGCCGCCGGCCAATCGCGAATACTCATAGCAGCTCCCTGTCTGTGGCGCCGCTGTTCCCGTGCGGTCGCTGTGCTATCTTAGCCGCTCTTTTTTGCGCGACAGTCAGGCCTGGGGAGGCGTAATGATTGCCGCGTGTTAACCGACCTAAAGGCAGGCCTATGCAGCGGCTGTATCGAAAACGCATCGTTCTCGGCGTCGGCGGTGGCATCGCGGCCTACAAGAGCGCCGAACTGGTCCGCCGTTTGCGCGACCACGGTGCAGAAGTCCGCGTCGTCATGACCAAAGGCGGCGCTGAATTCATTACCCCGCTGACCATGCAGGCCTTGTCCGGCCACCCGGTTCACCTCGATTTGCTCGACCCCGCAGCCGAAGCTGCCATGGGCCATATCGAGCTGGCCAAGTGGGCCGACATGATCCTCATCGCACCGGGTACCGCCGACCTTATGGCCCGTCTGGCCCAGGGCATTGCCAACGATCTGTTGACCACCGTGGTGCTGGCGACCGACGCTATCGTCGCCGTCGCGCCCGCGATGAATCAGGCCATGTGGCGCGACCCCTCCGTGCAGGCCAATCTGCAATTGCTCGAACAGCGCGGCTTTCGCATGTTTGGCCCGGCCAGCGGCAGCCAGGCCTGTGGCGACGTCGGCTACGGGCGCATGCTCGAACCCAATGACCTGGCGCAATCAGCCGCCGATTGCTTCCAGCGCCTGACGCTGACCGGCAAGCACGTGTTGATCACCGCCGGCCCGACCCAGGAAAACATCGATCCGGTTCGCTACATCACCAACCACAGCTCCGGAAAAATGGGTTTCGCCCTGGCCGAAGCCGCTGCCGAAGCGGGTGCGCGTGTCACTCTGATCACCGGCCCGGTGAACCTGCAGACGCCTGACCGGGTGTCGCGCATCGATGTTGTCAGTGCCCGGGACATGCTCGCCGCCTGCGAAGATGCCATGCCTTGCGATCTCTTCATCGCCTCGGCAGCCGTTGCGGACTACCGGCCGGAAGCCGTCGCCACACAGAAATTGAAGAAAGATCCCACCACCGGTGATGGTCTTCTGCTGCAGATGGTCCGTAACCCGGACATTCTCGCCACCATTGCCCAGCGCCCGGATCGCCCGTTCAGCGTCGGCTTCGCGGCCGAAACCGAACACCTGCTTGATTACGCCGCTCGCAAGCTCAAGGACAAGAACCTTGACCTGATCGTCGCCAATGACGTCGCCAATCCCACTATTGGCTTCAACAGCGAAGAAAACGCCTGCAGCGTGATCGACCGAGCGTTGCAAGCGACGCTCTTCGCCCAGACCAGCAAAGCCAAGATCGCGCGGCAGCTGGTGACTTTTATTGCCGATCGCATGAACCAGGTTTAATCACGAATGCACGCTCTACAAGCCAAGATCCTCGACCCTCGCATTGGCAGCGAATTCCCGCTTCCCGCTTACGCCACTTCAGGCTCGGCCGGCCTGGACCTGCGCGCCATGCTGAAAGAAGACACCCTGCTCGAACCCGGCCAGACCCTCTTGATTCCAACCGGGCTGTCGATATACATCGCAGACCCTGGCCTGGCTGCGCTGATCTTGCCGCGCTCGGGACTGGGCCATAAACACGGCATCGTGCTGGGTAACCTGGTAGGCCTGATCGACTCCGATTATCAAGGCGAGCTGATGGTCTCCTGCTGGAACCGCGGCCAGACTGCTTTCAAGATTTCCATCGGCGAGCGTCTGGCGCAGCTTGTACTGGTGCCGGTGGTGCAGGCGCACTTCGAAATCGTCGAAGATTTCGATGAAAGTCAGCGTGGCGCTGGCGGCTTCGGTCACTCCGGCAGCCATTGATCCGGCCACAAACACTCACTTTGGCTAGCGCACTGCTTTTGGCCTGACGGGCTTTGAGCGGTGCGTAACAACAAGAACGCGTCAGGACGACCCAGCAGGGAGAGTTAGTTTGAAAGGCATCAAACGCACGGCCAAAGCGACCCCCACGCCGGAAACGACTGACGCGGCCAGTAAAGACGCCAATTTGAGTTTATCGACCCCCGGCGTCACTCCTTCGCTCATTGGCCTCCTGGCTGCAATGGTGCTGGTGTGGCTCGCCATTCAAAGCCAACCTCAGCAACAGGAGCAACTCGTTCAGGCCTGGGGAGCGCACAGGCCGGGGCCGTCAACAAGGCGCTGCGCCAGATCAACGCCGACACCCAAACCGCTGCAATGGACCCCGCGCTGGGCCAGGCCCTGTTGAGCAACAATCCGTCGGTCATTGAAAGCGCGCAGACGCAGATGCGTTATCGCGACGGCGTGGTGGGCGCACGGCTTAACCCCTTGGGGTTCAACGGCGTCGACACCCAAAGCGCGCTGCCGATCAGCTTCGCCACGCTGGACATGCTGGCCAAGGCTGGCAAGGGCGAAACCCCTGCCCCTGAAGCTCGCAAGGTCGGCGACACATGGCTGATCTACAGCGCAGCGCCCCTGCGCACGGCGCCAGACGCGCCGATCACCGGGACCCTGTTGCTGGCGTTCAACCCGCAGCGCCTGATCAACGCACTCCCCGAAACGCCTGCCGATGCGGGTCAGGTGGTGCTCGTCCAGCAGTTCGGTAACGCCACCGCACAGAGTTTTCTCACCCGTGGCGAGCACGATGGCAGCCGTCCCCAGGAATTCTCCACCGGCTACCCTAACTGGAAACTGACCTTTGCCGCCGGCCCCGCACTGCAAGGCTCGACGCCTTGGCTGATGCTGCTGCTCGCCTTGCTGGTTGCCGCCGGGGCGATGCTGTTGGGGTTGTATCTGAACGAGAGTGCACTCAAGCGCCGGGTGGCGGCTGATGCGCGACAGCTCGAGCAACTGCTGCAAGAGCTCTCCGGAGGCAAGGCCGTCAAAGCCTTCGGCTTGAGCCTGCCCGCGCTGAACGGGCTCGCCCAGAGCATGGCCCGGTTCTCACTGCGCAATAATCCAACGGCAGCCGGAGCGACAGAACAGGGTCAGCCAACCGGGACACCGCCCCACAGCGCCGCGCCGCTCCTTCCGGTTGCGTCGGAGGACGACCACCTGACCGACCCGCTGTTCCAGGACACCGATATTCTGGACCTTGACTTGATCGATGAACCCCAGGACTTCTCGAAGTCGGAGCCATCCCACGCCATGAGCAACACCGCCTCCATCGCCCCGCCTTTTCCGGAGACGATTTTTCGCGCCTACGACATTCGCGGCATCGTCGGCGATACGCTGAGCACTGAAACCGCCTACTGGATCGGCCGAGCCGTCGGTGCAGAAAGTCTGGCGCAGGGCGAGCCGCATGTTTCTGTGGGCCGCGACGGCCGACTATCAGGCCCTGCGCTGGTCGCGGACTTGATCAAGGGTCTGCATGACAGCGGCTGCCACGTCAGCGACATCGGGTTGGTGCCTACCCCCGCGCTGTATTACGCCACCCATGTGCTGGCGGGCAGAACGGGTGTCATGCTGACGGGTAGCCACAACCCGAAAGATTACAACGGCTTCAAGATCGTCATCGCCGGCGACACACTGGCAGACGAACAGATTCAAGCGCTGCATGAACGCATCAAGGCCAACGACCTGCCTTCTGCCAAGGGCAGCATCATCAAGGTCAATATCCTCGACCGTTATGCCAGCGAGATCATTGGCGATGTCGTGCTCGCGCGGCGCATGAAAGTGGTGGTGGATTGCGGCAACGGCGCAGGCGGCGTGATCGCCCCGCAATTGATCGAAGCGCTCAACTGCGAAGTCATCCCGCTGTACTGCGAGGTCGACGGCAATTTTCCCAACCATCACCCTGATCCAGGCAAGCCGGAAAACCTTCAGGACCTGATCGCCAAGGTCCGGGAAACCGGTGCCGATCTCGGCCTGGCCTTCGACGGTGATGCTGATCGTGTCGGTGTCGTCACAAACGCCGGCACTATCATCTACCCCGACCGCCTGCTGATGCTGTTTGCCCGCGATGTGGTCAAGCGCAATCCCGGGGCTGACGTGATTTTCGACGTCAAATGCACGCGCCGCCTGATACCGTTGATCCACGAATACGGCGGCCGCCCGGTGATGTGGAGGACGGGTCATTCGTTGATCAAAAAGAAGATGAAAGAAAGCGGCGCCTTGTTGGCCGGCGAGATGAGCGGACACATCTTCTTCAAGGAGCGCTGGTTCGGTTTCGACGACGGCATCTACAGCGCAGCACGCCTGCTGGAAATCCTCAGTCAGGAGAAACTCAGCGCCGAGAAGCTTTTCCAGACTTTTCCGAACGATTTTTCGACCCCGGAAATCAACGTCAAAGTCACCGAGACCCGCAAGTTCAGCATCATGGAAGCGTTGGAGCGCGACGCCCAGTGGGGCAACGCCAACCTCACCAACATTGATGGTGTGCGGGTCGACTATCCGAGAGGCTGGGGTCTCATTCGCGCGTCCAATACCACGCCAGTGCTGGTGTTACGCTTCGAGGCCGAAACCGAGCAAGAGCTGCAGCGGATCAAAGACGTCTTCCACACCCAGTTGAAACACGTAGCACCGGATCTAGAACTTCCTTTTTGACCCTATTTTGAGTGGAGCCCAAATGACCCTCGAACATGATGCCGCAGCCAATGCCGCCAAGGTCCTCTCCGAAGCGTTGCCCTACATCCGACGCTTTGTCGGCAAGACGCTTGTTATCAAGTACGGCGGCAACGCCATGGAGAGCGATGAGCTGAAAAACGGCTTCGCCCGCGACATCGTGCTGATGAAAGCGGTGGGCATCAACCCGGTCGTGGTTCACGGCGGTGGCCCTCAGATTGGTGACCTGCTCAAGCGCCTGTCCATCGACAGCCACTTCATCGACGGTATGCGCGTCACCGATGCGCAAACCATGGACGTGGTGGAGATGGTGCTGGGCGGCAAGGTCAACAAGGACATTGTCAACCTGATCAACCGCCACGGCGGCAGCGCCATCGGCCTGACCGGTAAGGACGCGCAGCTGATTCGTGCAAAAAAGATGAACGTCACGCGCCAGACTCCGGACATGCTCAAGCCGGAAATCATCGACATCGGCCATGTGGGTGAAGTCGTCGGCATTAACACCGACCTGCTCAACATGCTGGTGAAGGGCGATTTCATTCCGGTTATTGCGCCCATTGGCGTAGGCGCGGATGGCGAGTCCTACAACATCAACGCCGATCTGGTCGCAGGCAAAGTCGCTGAAGCTCTGAAGGCTGAAAAGCTGATGCTGCTGACCAACATCGCCGGCTTGATGGACAAGGAAGGCGAAGTGCTGACCGGCCTGACCACCGAGCAGGTCAATGGCTTGATCGCCGACGGCACCATCTACGGCGGGATGCTGCCGAAGATCCGCTGCGCACTGGAAGCGGTGCAGGGCGGCGTGAACACTTCCCACATCATCGACGGCCGTGTGCCGAATGCCGTGCTGCTGGAAATTTTCACCGATACCGGCGTCGGCACGCTGATCAGCAATCGCAAGCGTCACTGATTGCCACTGCAAACAGCCCCGCCCGGTTCACTGCCCGGCGGGGCTTTTTTACGGCTGGCCTTAAACCGCCCCCACAGACGCGTCAGACAGATCCGACCTGCCTTATCGCTGCCAGATGACAGCAACGCACTCAGAATCTGAACACCGTAGGTCTCGCTCATTATCTCGAGACCTTTTATGTCGACGCTGCATCGCAATACCTCGCTACCCGTTCAACCCGAACCCTCATTGGTACTCCTTTTGCCCGGCGAGCAGCCGGATGCAGCACTGGCACCCCCGGCAGGTCTACTGGAGCCCTACGTCAGCGCGCAGTCGCTGACCGGGCACGTTGCACTTGAGGACGTCGGGCCCTTCAACGGCGTGTACAACATCGACGGCCTGCTGTTCATCGAGCTTGACGGCCACACATACGAAGTGGAGTTCGATTCGGACAACTTCCGCTTCAACGTTGTGTCGCCCAATGACCCCGCTCGAGGAAGTGACAAAGGCGCCAGCGAGCCGACAAACCGCGAGCAGATACTGCGCGAATGGCACCCGCTGTACCGTGAAGACTGTCAGACGTGGATGTTGCTGAGTGCGGGTGCGCGCTTGAATGACGCAGAGCAACCCGCTCGCGTGATGACGCTGCCTCAGCGGGTCGACGCACTCCTCAAGTTCGACGACTTACTGACCATCAGCGAGACAGTGAAGGGTTTCGTGCGGTCACAAGTGTCGCAGGACGCTCACTCGGCACGGACGCACACACTGCTTTTATTGCTTGCGGCGCCACATTTACCCCCATCGACGCTAAGCCACGATAACGCGAAGCGGGCGCAGCAACTGAGCATCGTCCTCGAACAAATGATCAGCTCGGCTCAAGCCGACACGCTCGCCAGGCAACTGCTCTCAGCGCTGAAGTGGTATGGAGGTGACGAGGGCGAAACCACGGCTCCAGTCATCCGACAGCACTTGGTTTGGGCAGCGCTGATGCTGGAGCTCAACCCTCCACGACAACAGCGGCGGGACTACATAGCGGGCTATGACTTGGAGGGGCCGCAAAACTGGGGTTTGACCTATCCGCAACGTCGAGAGCAACTGCTCGTTGCACTCTCGGCCAAAACCTCACTACAAGAATTGGCGCTGCACATCCTGACGCCTGCCCTCCCCGATTTTATGGTTCAGGGCATCGACGAAGACCTGCGCCATGGCACGGCGCCATGGGCGAATTTCATTCACGGTGTATCCCTCGCCAACGCGCTGGATCCGGCCGCAGCGGCGACGCTTACGTTCGAGGCGTTGATTCATTTGCCCATGACGCTGAGCGAAGCAGCCGCCCCTGAAGAGCTGATGCTGATCGCCGCCACCCGGGTGGGTCCGAGTCTGACGTGGGCGATCGCCAACGGTGTGTTATCCGGCAAGGCGCGCACGGACTACTCGTTATCGGAACTGGCCACGGCGGCATCCGCTCTGGATGCTCATATCGCGAACGGCGTAAGCGCGGCGGAGGGGCTGACGCGTGAGGCGCCTGATCGCCTGCAGATGGCACTGCAGAAGCTGCACCAACTTTTCGGGGACAGCGCTGAGCAGATAAAAAAACGAATCATGCATCCCGTCAACATTGCGGACAGGTTTGACTACTCCCTGCGCAGCGAGAACATCTACTCAGGCGCACAGTTTTACCTGCTGGACGTCTTCGCAGCAGGGTACATGAAAAATGGGATGGATAAATTCCAGCCCGTCTCGTCCCATGATCAAGTGCTGGTCAATCGGGCGTTTGGAAGCATCGCTCATCAGCTCGAAGGCATCGACATTCCGCACATGTTCGAAGGGGGTTACCGATTCTATGAGGCTCAGTCCAGGCTGGCCTACACGTTCATTATCGACAGCCTGTGGGCGCAAATAGCGGTCGAGGATCGACGAGCGTTGCACTACGGGAGGGTGAAGATTCATACGCTGCGAACGTTCACGGGAAAAATCGCGGGCATGGAAAGCGTTCAGGATAGGGAGCGCGCGCGAGGCCGGTATGGCTTTATCCTTGAATGTAGCTACCAGAATAGCTCGTTCTTCTACGAACTCCTCCCGTTGAAAGGCATAGTGATCCGCCACGCCAGGATGGCGATACCGACCAAGCCCAAGCCCAAGCCCAAGCATGCCTATCCGTCAGCCCTGCCTTCATTCCTGGAAATCTTCTCTGGCTGCGAGATCGGCGTCGATTGGAACGCCTACGCCTCGCTTTCTGCACCGGTGAGCGGCGCAGTGTCTTTGGTCATCAGCGAAGTCATCATTGAGCTCGCCCCTATCGAGGAGCCTGATAACGACATACCCACGCCGCTCACCTCCCCTCGTTTAAACGCCATTTCGATCGCCGTCGCCAGCCACCACCTGTTTTTCTACCCCCATGACGCCTATCAGCGACTCCGGCATGAAACGGGTTCTGAGGAAGTCGCCAACAACTACCCGACGCTTTTGCGCGAGCTCGCGCTGATCGTGCCGGGGCTCAGTTGTGTCAATTCGATCATCACAGACGAAGCTCCAGCCATCGTATGCGCACTTGAGGGGCTGACATTTGGCATACCTGCTCTCAAGCTTCTGCGGGGTACGATCCAGCTGGCATTCAGGGCAGGAAAGCTACTCATCACAAAGGTCTTGCCACGGTTTGCCTCGCTGTCGACCGAGGTCATCATGCAGTCCACTCAGTTTCAACGTGCAATGAAGACTGCAGGCACGTTGATGCCCGGCGCGCTGAACAGGCTTGCAGGGGCAAAAGCATTTGATCTACGCGCCTTTCACGCGCTGGCCAGCAGATTGCGCAGCTACGCAGTGCCGGCCTCCGACCTGACAGGGGGCTTGCGTCATGTGTCGGGTATTCCCACCATCACCGTGCCCGCGCAATGGCGTGGCACCGGTGCCTTTGACACGCTGGCCGAAGTCAGCGGAATCCAGAACGTGCCAGTCCGCCAGCTATCCAACGCCGTGTCTGGCACATTGGGCCGGCATTATCTGATCGAATCCGGCATGGCGTATGGCCCGCCCTTGATCGTCCGGCAATCGGCCACGGCCGCATTGCAAAGGGTCAACGGCAGGGTGGGGTATCCGATGTCGGGGCGGGGCGCGATAAGAAGCCCCATCGCGAAGCCGGTCCACACAAGGCTGGGGGCTCAGGTCAAAGCCTCCACAGCTCTGGGAGAGGTCATCCAGGCCAATAACATCAGCGCCACTCCGGAGCAGCTCAGCTTGATAAAAACAGCGATGGATGACGGTGCACCACTTTTCGTCTACACAACCCGCGATGGCACCGCAAGTCTGGCGCTGCATGACGTGTATGACGGAATTTACCTGGACGCCTTCACCAACAATCGGGTGAGCATCTCCAGATTCTACGATCACGCCGTCGAGAAAACGTGGCGAGTGGACCCTGCGCTTCAGGCCAACGTCCAGCAGATTGACCCGCAATTGCTGACGACCAATGGAAGGGAGCTGATCAAGGAACGTTTCGACGCGATCAAGTCGGGGATTATGGACGGGCAATATTTGCCGCCTATCCATGTCAGCCCGAAGGCGGGTGGGTTTTACCCGGTAGTGAACGGCAATCACCGGTTGGCGGTTGCGCGGGAGATGAAGCTTGAAACCGTGCCGGTGTTGATCGTTCAGGGGTAACGCCTGAACGGCTGCCTTACCGACCGAGAAGCTTCTGCAACCGCGCGCGATCCTGCGCAAACTCGGCCTCAGCCTGAGTTCGAGCGGTCTGGTAACGAAGGATGTCGACTTTCAGGTTCTGCTGCTGATCACGCAGATCGTCCATCTGATCAAGCAACGTCTTCGGCACTGGCCGCCCTGCCCGCTCCTGATCAGCCGCTTGCGTCTGAAGCGCGCCTTGCTGCGCGACGAGGTTCTGAATATTGCCTTGCGCCACGACGATCAGGCCGTCGAGCTCGGCGAGTCGACGATTCTTCGCACGGTCGACGTCTTCGACGCTGCTGTACAGCCGCAGCAGATGCGCATCGGCGTCGGACTGAAGCTTGGCGGCCTGGGCGTCGCGCAATTCATCGGCGGACGGTGCAGGCGGAATCGTCTGCACCACGCGACCACGCTGATTGAGCACCTCATATCCCTTGCCGACGTACTCTGGCGGCACGCCCTGGCGATCAAGTACCGTCACGCCGCGACTGTCGACGTAGCGATACAGCACGATGCCCGGAGCGTCGTCCGCTTGAACGCTTGCAATGCAACCCAAACCCAGCGACAGACAAAAACCCAACGTGCCCAGCTTGAGCATAAACCGCATCCTTTTGGAGGCTCAGATTCCGTATTGAGCCCGGTACGCTTCGACGGCAGGCAAGTGCTGCTTGAGCTGCGGATCGTCGGCCAGGAATTCCAGCACCTGATTCAACGAAACGATGCTCACCACCGGAATGCCGAAATCGCGCTCGACTTCCTGGATGGCAGACAGCTCGCCGTTGCCACGTTCCTGGCGATTCAACGCGATCAGCACGCCGGCAGCGTTCGCGCTTTGGGCCTGAATAATCTGCATGACCTCGCGGATAGCTGTACCTGCGGTGATCACGTCGTCGATGATCAGCACGTTGCCGGTCAACGGTGCGCCCACCAGGCTGCCGCCTTCGCCATGGGCCTTGGCCTCTTTGCGGTTGAAGCACCAGGGCAGGTCGAGACCGTGATGCTCGGCAAGCGCCACGGCGGTCGCCGCCGCCAGGGGAATGCCTTTGTAGGCCGGACCGAACAGAACGTCGAAGGAGATACCGCTTTCAACAACGGCGGCGGCGTAGAACTTACCCAGTTGGGCAAGGGCCGAACCACTGTTGAAAAGACCGGCATTGAAGAAGTAAGGACTGGTGCGCCCAGACTTCAAAGTGAACTCACCGAAGCGCAAAACTCCGCGATCGATGGCAAAACGAATGAAATCGCGTTGATACGCCTGCATGAAAAAAGCCCCGAATACCACGGATTTAGCTAATTAGGTAGAGCTCGGGTATCATACACGCACGTGATTTTTGGGGCCATTTATGCGGATCATCAGTGTGAACGTTAATGGTATTCAGGCTGCAGTCGAGCGTGGTTTGCTCAGTTGGCTGCAAGCCCAGAATGCCGACGTCATCTGCCTTCAGGACACCCGCGCCTCCGCCTTTGAACTGGACGACCCAGCCTTCCAACTGGACGGCTACTTCCTATACGCCTGCGAAGCCGAAGTCCCTGCCCAGGGTGGCGTGGCGCTTTACTCGCGGCTGCAACCGAAGGCGGTTATCAACGGTCTTGGTTTCGAGACGGCTGACCGTTACGGGCGTTACCTGCAGGCAGATTTCGACAAAGTCAGTATCGCGACCTTGCTGCTTCCTTCCGGGATGAACGGCGATGAAGACTTGAATCAGAAATTCAAGCTCATGGACGATTTCGGCAAGTACCTCGACAAGCAGCGGCGCAAACGTCGCGAGTACATTTACTGTGGCTCGCTGTACGTGGCGCAACAGAAGCTGGACATCAAGAACTGGCGTGACAGCCAGCAATCTCCAGGCTTCCTGGCACCAGAGCGTGCATGGATGGACGAGATCGTTGGCAACATGGGTTATGTCGATGCCCTGCGCGAAGTCAGCCGTGAAGGCGATCAGTACAGCTGGTGGCCGGATAACGAACAGGCCGAGATGCTCAACCTGGGCTGGCGCTTCGATTATCAGTTGCTGACCCCGGGCCTGCGCCGTTTCGTACGCAGTGCGCGCCTGCCACGCCAGCCGCGCTTCTCGCAACACGCGCCGCTGATCGTGGACTACGACTGGACGCTCACCATCTGACGTTCAGTTGCTCAAAAAAGCCGACGGGAAGTCGGCTTTTGTTTGTCCGCTGATCAGGCATATGCCCGATCTCCGTGAAGTCTTACTTGATCAACCGCCAGGTAAACGGATAGCGGTAGGCGACGCCGTCATTGACCTTGACGCCCGCGATTATCGTCAGCACCAGCGCGCCGACGCCCACCAGCATCAACAGCGGAAAGCCGATGATCACCACCATCAGCAAAAAACAGATCATCGCGGCGATGGCGACGGTGATCTGAAAATTAAGGGCTTCCTTGCCCTGGGCATCGATGTACGGGTCGACTTCTTTCTTGAGCTGCCAGACGATGAGCGGCCCAAGCAAATTGCCGAACGGAAAGATCAGGCCGAAAAACGCAGCGAAGTGGCACAGCATCGCCCACTGACGAACTTCTTTACTCGGCGTAGGCAACGGCGACTGACTCTCGATCATCATGCTTTCCCTGTTTTGATGCAGCGCTCTGACGTAGTGTTCTAACTTATTGAAAATCGATCAGTCGGCCAGTGCCGCCTGCTGCAGCTCGAAGATTTCATTCATGCCTTTTTGAGCTAGTGCCAACATTGCGTTCAGGTCTTCAGGCTGGAATGGCGCGCCTTCGGCAGTGCCCTGCACCTCGATGAAACCGCCCGCGTTGGTCATGACCACGTTGAGGTCAGTCTCGGCCGCAGAGTCTTCCAGATAATCCAGGTCCAGGACCGGCTCACCCTGATACATGCCCACCGATACGGCCGCGATCATCTGCTTCAACGGATCGCCACCCTTGAGGCCGCCACGCTTTTTTATCGATTTGAGTGCATCGATCAGCGCAACCATGGAGCCGGTGATCGACGCAGTGCGCGTCCCGCCGTCCGCCTGGATCACGTCGCAGTCGACGTACAGGGTGATTTCACCGAGTTTGGACATGTCCAGTGCCGCGCGCAGCGAGCGCCCGATCAGGCGCTGGATCTCGAGGGTACGGCCGCCCTGCTTGCCACGGCTGGCTTCGCGCTGGTTACGCTCGCCGGTTGCACGAGGGAGCATGCCGTATTCAGCCGTCAACCAGCCTTGGCCCTGCCCCTTGAGAAAACGCGGAACGCCGTTTTCAACGCTGACGGTGCAGATCACCTTGGTATCACCGAACTCGACCAGCACAGAACCCTCGGCGTGCTTGGTGTAGTTGCGGGTGATGCGGATCGGGCGAAGCTGATCGGCAGCGCGACCACTTGGACGTTTCATCTGGGATACCTGTACTGGGAGACGGAAAACTGGGCTGCATTATAGAGGTGCATACGCGGGTTGGGACATCTAATGACGCATTGCTCACGACCGGCGCCGCAGATTTGTACTGCCGGCCAGCAGGATCACTACGCCGCGCATCGCTTGCGACAATGCCACATTTGGGCGCACACCCTGCACTGAGCTACAATCCTGCGCCTTTATAGCCAGTCGTTTCCCCACGACACGTTGCCGGGGATTCATCCCGGTCCGGCTATCCGCAACCGCCTGAATTTATAGAGGTACTTCCCATGGTGCACAGCATGACGGCTTTTGCCCGCGCTGAACGAGCCGGCCCACAAGGCACGCTGAGCTGGGAAATGCGCTCGGTCAATCACCGTTACCTCGAACCCCATCTGCGGCTGCCGGAGTCATTCCGTGACCTGGAAGGCGCCGTGCGTGAGGCCCTGCGCCAAGGCCTATCCCGCGGCAAAATCGAATGCACCCTGCGTTTTACTGAAGAAACCGCAGGCAAGCCGCTGCAGGTTGACCGCGAACGCGCAGGGCAACTGGTCGCGGCAGCGGAGATGGTCGCCAGCCTGATCAAGCAACCTGCTGCGCTGAACCCGCTTGAAGTGCTGGCCTGGCCCGGTGTTCTGGTGGCCGACGCTGCCGACCCGCAAGCGCTGAACAACGACGCACTGGCCTTGTTCAACGAAGCCCTCGAAGAGCTCAAGGCCGGTCGCGCCCGTGAAGGCGCCGATCTGGCCAGGCTTCTCGACGAACGGCTTACCGCGATCAAAACTGAAGTCGCGACCTTGCGTACGCTCGTGCCGCAGATGCTCGCCGCCCAACGCCAAAAGGTGCTCGATCGCTTTGCCGACATGAAGGCCGAGCTCGATCCGCAGCGCCTGGAACAGGAAATGGTCCTGCTGGCGCAAAAAAGCGACGTCGCCGAAGAACTCGACCGCCTGAGCACTCACGTCACCGAAGTACGCCGCGTACTCAAGGCCGGCGGGCAGGCCGGGCGCCGGCTGGACTTCCTGATGCAAGAGCTCAACCGCGAAGCCAACACCCTGGGCTCCAAAGCCTTTGATCCTCGTAGCACGCAAGCCGCCGTCAACCTCAAAGTGTTGATTGAGCAGATGCGCGAACAAGTGCAGAACATTGAGTAAGGCCACCTCTGACATGACCCACAGCACCGGCACCCTGTACATCATTTCCGCCCCATCGGGCGCGGGCAAGACCAGTCTGGTCAACGCCCTGATCAACGCTCAGCCGCAGATCCGCGTGTCGGTGTCACACACCACCCGGGCCATGCGTCCGGGCGAAGCAGACGGCGTGAACTACCACTTCGTCGACCGCGCCGAGTTCGTGCGAATGATCGAGCACGGCGACTTTCTCGAACAGGCAGAAGTCTTCGGCAACATGTACGGGACGTCACAGAGCCGTTTGCAGCAGACCCTGGACGAAGGTCATGACCTGATTCTGGAGATCGACTGGCAAGGTGCGGAGCAGGTTCGCAAACTGATGCCCCGCGCACGCTCGATCTTCATTCTGCCGCCGACTCAGCAGGCGCTGCGCCAGCGTCTGACCAATCGAGGTCAGGACAGCGACGAGATCATCGAAGGCCGTATGCGCGAAGCCGTCAGCGAGATGAGTCACTACGCGGAATACGATTACATTGTGATCAACGACGATTTCGCCACGGCGCTTGAAGACCTGAAAGCAATCTTCCGCGCCAACTTGCTGAGCCAGGAGCATCAGCAGCAGCGCCACACCGAGTTATTGGCTCAACTGCTGGCCTGACCGTTTTATCAGGCAAAACCGACCCATTCAAAATCAGCGCTTCCCTAAACGCTGGTGATTTTTTAGACTGTCGAGTCCGCTCGCCCATTCGGGCACCGCGCATATCGCATTTGCTACGAGGAATACCCATGGCCCGCGTGACCGTTGAAGACTGCCTGGAACATGTAGATAACCGTTTTGAGCTGGTCATGCTCGCCACCAAGCGCTCGCGTCAACTGGCGACCGGTGGCAAAGAGCCAAAGCTGGCATGGGAAAACGACAAGCCTACCGTAGTGGCCCTGCGTGAAATCGCTGCAGGCCTGATGGATTACGCTGTTATCGCAGAAGCCGAAATCGTTGAAGATGAACCACTGTTCGCCGCATTCGAGGACGAGTCCAGCGAGGCCGTCTAAGCCTATGCCTGGTCGACGTAGCAAGGCGCAGGGTCACAGCCTTCGGCAAGGAGAATTATCTTGCCGAGCATAGACGCCCTCGCCGATCGCCTCTCGACCTACCTCGGCGCAGACCAGGTCAATCTGGTCCGCCGGGCGTACTTCTACGCCGAACAAGCCCACGAC
This sequence comes from Pseudomonas sp. 15A4, assembly GCF_016925575.1. Taxonomy (NCBI): domain Bacteria; kingdom Pseudomonadati; phylum Pseudomonadota; class Gammaproteobacteria; order Pseudomonadales; family Pseudomonadaceae; genus Pseudomonas; species Pseudomonas sp. 15A4. The sequence continues at coordinate 895,134 of NZ_CP068986.1, forward strand.
GGCCAACGCCGTCGCAGCGGTGAAGCCTACGTCACGCATCCGCTGGCGGTGGCCAATATCCTTGCCGACATGCACATGGACCATCAGAGCCTGATGGCCGCCATGCTGCATGACGTGATTGAAGACACCGGCATCGCCAAAGAAGCGCTCTGCGCACAGTTTGGTGAAACGGTGGCCGAACTCGTCGATGGGGTCAGCAAACTGACCCAGATGAACTTCGAGACCAAAGCCGAAGCTCAGGCCGAGAACTTCCAGAAGATGGCGATGGCCATGGCGCGGGACATCCGCGTGATTCTGGTCAAGCTCGCCGACCGCCTGCATAACATGCGCACGCTTGAAGTCCTTTCCGGAGAGAAGCGCCGCCGCATCGCCAAAGAAACCCTCGAAATCTACGCCCCTATCGCCAATCGCCTTGGCATGCATAGCGTGCGCATCGAATTCGAGGACCTCGGTTTCAAGGCGATGTACCCGATGCGCTCTTCGCGCATCGGCCAGGCGGTCAAGCGCGCGCGCGGTAACCGCAAGGAACTGGTCAACAAGATCGAAGAATCGCTGAGCCACTGCCTTGCCGTCGATGGCATCGAAGGCGAAGTCAGCGGTCGTCAGAAGCACCTGTATGGCATCTATAAAAAGATGCGCGGCAAGCGCCGGGCCTTCAACGAGATCATGGACGTCTACGCGTTCAGGATCATCGTCGACAAGGTCGACACCTGCTATCGCGTGCTCGGCGCTGTACATAATTTGTACAAGCCACTGCCCGGCCGCTTCAAGGATTACATCGCGATCCCGAAAGCCAACGGCTACCAATCGCTGCACACTACTCTGTTCGGTATGCATGGCGTGCCCATCGAGATCCAGATTCGTACACGCGAAATGGAAGAGATGGCCAACAACGGCATCGCCGCGCACTGGCTGTACAAGTCGTCTGGCGATGAACAGCCCAAGAGTACCCATGCGCGGGCCCGTCAGTGGGTCAAGGGCGTGCTGGAAATGCAGCAGCGTGCGGGCAATTCGCTGGAATTCATCGAAAGCGTGAAGATTGACCTGTTCCCGGACGAGGTCTACGTGTTCACGCCCAAGGGCCGGATCATGGAGCTGCCGAAAGGCTCCACGGCGGTGGACTTCGCATACGCCGTCCACACCGACGTCGGCAACAGCTGTATTGCTTGCCGGATCAATCGCCGGCTGGCGCCGCTTTCCGAACCGCTGCAAAGCGGCTCGACCGTCGAGATTGTCAGTGCGCCGGGAGCACGCCCTAATCCGGCCTGGCTCAACTTTGTCGTGACCGGCAAGGCCCGCACGCACATCCGCCATGCGCTCAAACTGCAACGCCGGTCGGAGTCGATCAATCTCGGCGAACGCTTGTTGAACAAGGTCCTCAACGGCTTCGACAGCACGCTGGAAAAGATTCCGGCCGAACGTGTGCGTTTGATCCTCACCGAGTACCGGGTCGAGGTCATCGAAGACCTGCTCGAAGACATCGGCCTGGGCAATCGCATGGCGTATGTGGTTGCGCGCCGATTGCTGGCCAGTGAAGGCGATCAACTGCCGAACGCCGAAGGTCCTCTGGCTATTCGCGGTACCGAAGGCCTTGTGCTCAGTTATGCCAAGTGTTGCACACCCATTCCGGGGGACCCGATCGTGGGGCATCTGTCGGCGGGCAAAGGCATGGTCGTGCACCTGGACAACTGTCGGAACATCGCGGAAATCCGCCATAACCCCGAGAAGTGCATTCAGCTGTCGTGGGCTAAAGACGTTACCGGCGAATTCAATGTCGAATTGCGCGTCGAACTGGAGCACCAGCGCGGCCTGATCGCCCTGCTCGCCAGTAGCGTCAATGCCGCGGACGGCAACATCGAAAAAATCAGTATGGATGAACGCGATGGTCGCATCAGCGTGGTCCAACTGGTGGTCAGCGTGCACGACCGCGTGCATCTGGCCCGTGTGATCAAGAAACTGCGCGCCCTGGCCGGCGTGATCCGCATCACCCGTATGCGCGCGTAGTCAAACCGCAGACAGGAGTTTTCCATGAGCAAGACCGTCATCTCCAGCGACAAAGCCCCCGCCGCCATCGGCACCTATTCTCAGGCAATCAAGGCGGGCAACACCGTGTACATGTCGGGCCAGATTCCGCTGGACCCGAAGACCATGGAGCTGGTCGAAGGCTTTGAGGCTCAGACCGTTCAGGTCTTCGAAAACCTGAAAGCTGTGGCCGAAGCCGCAGGCGGTTCGTTCAAGGACATCGTCAAGCTGAATATCTTCCTCACCGACCTGAGCCACTTCGCCAAGGTCAACGAGATCATGGGCCAGTATTTCGAGCAGCCGTACCCGGCGCGTGCCGCCATTGGCGTTGCTGCGCTGCCGCGTGGCGCGCAGGTCGAAATGGACGCCATTCTGGTCGTCGAGTAAATCCCGGTGCGGAGCTCAAGCACGCTCCGCCTCCTCAGAAAAGGAAGGACTCCACCCATGCGCGTTGCGTTTGCCCTCTCGCTGCTGGTCGCACTGCTCAGCGGCTGCGCCAGCCACTCCGACAAAAGCCCGGACGGCACCTGGATCAACCAGGCCGCCATTGACGCTGCAGGCCAAGGCGGCAATCTGCGTCAGGCGCTGCTGGCCCACGGCCCCAATCTGGAATGGAACATCAACACCAAGGCCGGACAAGCCACTGCTTCAAACGGCTTCGAGCTGAGTGAAGGCAAGATAGCCAGTAATGCCGACGGCAAGCTGCGCATCGACTTCTACGGCAATGCGTCTGATGAACTGACCATCAAGGGCGACGAGCTTGTGCAGCGCGCCAGCGATACCGGACCCGAGCAGCATTTCCGCTCGCCGAAAGAAGCGCCCCGGCTGGCGCCCAACCCGGTACCAGCTTTGAGCGCGCGCTTTACACTGCCTACCTCGGCGGCAAATGGACCATCGTCAATGGCGAGGGCCAGGGCAGCACGGTTGAGTTTCTGCCAGACGGCAGCGTCAGTGGCCTGCCGGGCAATGATCGCTACGCACTGTGCCTCGCTGGCGACTGCGCGGCCATGAGCGGTGAATACGACAGCATGTGGCTGGAGAAGAACGAGCGCGGCAACCCGTGGATCTTCGTCCGTAACGGCAAACAGCTGGAGTTGTTCCAGGCGGTCAACAACGCCCAGGCAACTGAAATGCCTGACCTGCGCCCGGGCGAGAAACGTTGGGTGCTTGAGAAGAACTGACTATCGCATATGCAGGGTAGGACCGGCTTCAGCCGGGAAGAGGCCAGTCCATACAACCCCAATTTCCCGGTTGTTAACCTGACGCCTTCCCGGCTAAAGCCGGTCCTACCAATGGGCGCCAAAGCGACCTACTTCGGCTGGTCCGCCAGCATCGCCTCATACCCTTCTTTATAGGTCGCATAACGCGGCGTCCAGCCCAGCGCCTTGGCGCGGGCATTGCTGCAGCGCTTGCTGCCGGCGCGGCGCACGTTGTTTTCATCTGACCACTCCGTAACACCCAGACGCTGACGCATCCAGTCGACCACTTCGGCCAGCGGCGCGGGCGCATCGTCGACGCCGATATAACAGTCTTCCAGCGCTACATCGTCTGCAGCCGCACGCAGCAAAAACGCCAGCAGCCCGGCCGCATCGTCGGCATGAATGCGGTTGCCATACAGCGGCGGATCGATCGCAACGCTGTAGCCCTGCCGCACTCGATTCATCAGGTCACTGCGTCCCGGGCCGTAAATCCCGGTCAGCCTGACGATGGTCGCTGGCACGCCGCTGTCCAACGCCACTTGCTCCGCCTCGCGCATGACTTGGCCCGAATACCCGGTAGCTTCGACGGGCGACGTTTCATCAACCCATTCGCCGTGCTGCTGACCGTAAACGCTGCTGCTGGACACGAAAAATATCCGCTTCGGTCTCTGTCCGCTGCGCTCGCTCCAGCCCAGCACGTGCCGAAGGCCTTCTACATAAGCCGCTCGGTAACCGGCCTCATCACGGTCAGTGGGTGTGGCGCAGTAGACCAGGTAATCAAGCCGGCCTTCCGGCCAGTGCGCGGGAATCCGGGGTCGAAAAGATCGCCGCTGACGCCGAGCACGCCATTGGGCAGTTTCTCTACCGAGCGGCGCAGGCCGTACACGGTCCAGTCATCAGGCATAAGTTGGGAGGCCAGTCGGCTCCCGATATCGCCACATCCAGCAATCAAAACGGATGGCGCTGACATGTCCAATCTCCACATCACTTGTTGAATTTGAGCCTGTAAAACGGGCTGTAAAACCGACCGTTGGGAAGCATTCTCAGGAAAAAGAGACGCTCTTACTTTTGTTAACAAGAATTACTTGCAATAATGACGGCCCTTTGTTCTCCTCCGCTCGCCTCGCGCCAGCGTGACGCTCTCAGAACGAACACCTATTTTCATATCAGGTCGGGCCAGCATGACATCTATTCAAACCCCCGCTTCGTCCATTGCCAATCGAGGTCTGCCACGCGCAGGACGCGCCGTTGCCGCGCTGCTGTTCAGCCTGATGTTGACGCCCGTAGCGCTCGCCGACTCCAACGCTCCCGCACAAAACCCCGCCATACAGGCCGAGGCGCCAACTGCCACACCGGTTGACCCTGCGACTACGCCAGGCGTTCAAGAACTGACCCCGGCATCTGCTCCGGCTGAGTCGCTCGACGCCGTCGCGGAAGATAACAGCCTGGGCATGTCCCACGACCTCTCGCCATGGGGCATGTACAAGAACGCGGACATCATCGTCAAAGCTGTGATGATCGGTCTGGCCATCGCATCGGTCATTACCTGGACCATCTGGATCGCCAAGGGCTTCGAACTGCTGGGCGCCAAGCGTCGTCTGCGGAGCGAAATCGCTGCGCTGAAGCGCGCGCGCAACCTGGACGAAGCCAGCGCAGGGGCGAAGAAAGAAGGGACCCTTTCCCATTTGCTGGTGCATGACGCACTGGAAGAGATGCGCCTGTCGGTTAACACACGCGAACGGGAAGGCATCAAGGAGCGCGTCGCTTTCCGCCTTGAACGCCTGGTCGCCGCTTGCGGCCGCAACATGAGCATGGGCACTGGCGTACTGGCCACCATCGGTTCAACCGCGCCCTTCGTTGGCCTGTTCGGCACCGTCTGGGGATCATGAACAGCTTCATCGGCATCGCCAAAACCCAGACGACCAACCTGGCCGTTGTGGCGCCGGGCATCGCCGAGGCCTTGCTGGCCACCGCGCTGGGTCTGGTTGCAGCAATTCCGGCCGTGGTCATTTACAACGTCTTCGCCCGCTCCATCGCCGGTTACAAGGCGCAAGTGTCCGACGCTTCGGCGCAGGTTCTGTTGCTGGTCAGCCGCGATCTGGATCACCAGCCCGCGGTCGAGCGCAGTCAATCGCCGCACATGGTAAAGATGGGGTAAACCATGGGCCTGCATTTGAAGGAAGGCGACGACGATCTCGCCGAGAACCACGAAATCAACGTGACGCCGTTCATCGACGTTATGCTGGTCCTGCTGATCATCTTCATGGTTGCCGCACCGCTGGCAACCGTGGACATCAAGGTTGATCTACCGGCCTCCACAGCTAAGCCGGTGCCTCGGCCCGAGAAGCCGATTTTCCTGAGCGTGAAAGCCGACCAGAGCCTGTACCTGGGCGATGAAAAGGTCGCGCGCGAGCAGATCGGTCAGGTGCTGGATGCCAAGACCAAAGGCAAGAAAGACACCACGATCTTCTTCCAGGCCGACAAGGGCGTCGACTACGGCGACCTGATGGACGTCATGAACGCACTGCGCGGCGCCGGCTACCTGAAGGTGGGCCTGGTGGGTCTTGAGACGGTCGGCAAGAAATGATCAATACGCGCCAAAAGCTGACGCGCTATAGCGGTAGTCTCTTGTTGGTGCTGGCGGTCCATGCCGTGGCGATTGTCGTCGCGTTGCGCTGGCCCTCCTCGCAGGCCATCGAGCTGCCGCCGGCCGCGATGATGGTTGAGCTGGCGCCTGCTCCCGAGCCTGCTCCGCCGCCACCGCCGAAAGTCGTGCAACCACCGCAGCCGCCTGCGCCTGAAGAACAACTGCCGATTCCGCCAGTCGCCGAGGCGCCCAAGGCCGAAATCGCTGTACCCAAGCCGGTCAAGCCCAAACCCAAACCACAGCCGCCAAAACCTGTGAAGAAGGTCGAGCCGCCAAAGGAAGAAAAACCCGCCGACGATAAGCCGCTGGAGGCGCCGCCATCCAACGCCAAGCCGGAGAAGTCAGCGTCGCCGCAACCTGCTGCGCCCACACCGCCAAGCAATGCATTACCCACTTGGCAAGGCGAACTGCTGAGTCACCTGAGCAAGTTCAAGCGTTATCCGGAAGACGCCCGACGTCGCGGCATGCAGGGCACCAGTAAGTTGCGCTTTGTGGTCGATGGCGAAGGTCGCGTATTGTCCTACGAACTGGCTGGAGGTTCAGGAAGCGCCTCGCTGGACAGAGCGACGCTGGAAATGATCCGCCGCGCGCAGCCGCTGCCTAAACCGCCGCCGGAACTGCTGAAGAACGGCTCGCTGGAAGTGGTCGCGCCCTTCGTTTATTCGCTGGATAAACGCTGAAACCAGAATTTTGTCAGCCGCGACGGGTTGATAACGTGCGTCTATCGATTGCACCCGCTATGCTGGGGCCGCAACTTCATGGACGCACGTTATGACCCTTACAGAATTGCGCTACATCGTTACCCTCGCTCAAGAGCAGCACTTCGGCCATGCCGCTGAACGCTGCCACGTCAGCCAGCCGACCTTGTCGGTGGGCGTCAAGAAGCTGGAAGATGAACTCGGCGTGCTGATTTTCGAGCGCAGCAAGAGTGCCGTACGTCTGACCCCGGTTGGCGAGGGCATCGTGGCTCAGGCGCAAAAAGTCCTCGAACAGGCTCAGGGCATTCGTGAACTGGCCCAGACCGGCAAGAATCAACTGACCGCGCCGCTTAAAGTCGGCGCGATCTACACCGTTGGCCCCTACCTGTTTCCTCACCTGATTCCCCAACTGCACCGGGTTGCCCCGCAGATGCCGTTGTACATTGAGGAAAACTTCACTCACGTGCTGCGCGACAAGCTGCGCAATGGCGAGCTCGACGCGATCATCATCGCTTTGCCGTTCAACGAGGCCGATGTTCTGACCCTGTCGCTGTACGACGAGCCGTTTTACGTGCTGATGCCGGCCGATCATCCATGGACTCAGAAAAAGACCATCGATGCTTCGGCGCTGAACGACAAGAGCCTGCTGCTGCTGGGCGAAGGCCACTGCTTCCGTGATCAGGTGCTTGAAGCCTGTCCGACATTGGTCAAGGGCGGCGATGCGGCCAAGCACACCACGGTGGAATCCAGTTCGCTGGAAACCATTCGGCACATGGTCGCTTCGGGCCTGGGTATCTCCATCCTGCCGATGTCCGCCGTCGACAGCCATCACTACGCGCCCGGCGTGATCGAAGTTCGTCCGCTGTCGCCGCCGGTGCCCTTCCGCACCGTGGCAATCGCCTGGCGTGCCAGCTTTCCTCGTCCCAAAGCCATCGAAATCCTCGCAGACTCGATTCGTCTGTGTTCCGTCGCTCGCCCTAAAGCTCAGGCTGAAGCGAGTTAAGGGACGGTATGACGGAGCTGTCTCATGTCTCGGTCACGGCGCTAAAAGGCGTCGGTGAGGCCATGGCTGAAAAGCTGGCGAAAGTCGGTCTTGAGAACATTCAAGACGTGCTGTTTCACCTGCCGTTGCGTTATCAGGACCGGACTCGCGTCGTGCCCATCGGTGAGTTGCGCCCGGGTCAGGACGCCGTGATCGAAGGTGTGGTGAGCGGCGCCGACGTCGTCATGGGCAAACGTCGCAGTCTGCTGGTCAGGATCGGCGACGGCACCGGGGTGTTGAGCCTGCGCTTTTATCACTTCAGCAACGCGCAGAAGGACGGCCTCAAGCGCGGTACACACGTGCGCTGCTACGGTGAAGCTCGTCCCGGCGCCTCGGGGCTTGAGATCTACCACCCGGAATACCGCGCAATCACTGGCGATGAGCCGGTTGCTGTGGAGCAGACGCTGACACCGATCTATCCCACGACCGAAGGCCTCACCCAGCAGCGCCTGCGGCAACTGTGTCAGCAGAGCCTGTCGATGCTTGGGCCGAAGAGCCTGCCTGACTGGCTGCCGGACGAGCTGGCGCGCGACTACCAACTGGCGCCCCTGGCTGACGCCATTCATTACCTGCACAACCCGCCCGCCGATGCCGACGTTGAAGAACTCGCGCTAGGCCATCACTGGGCGCAGCACCGACTGGCATTCGAAGAGCTGCTGACGCACCAGCTTTCCCAGCAACGCCTGCGTGAAAGCCTGCGCTCGCAACGCGCGCCTGCACTGCCCCCGGCGAAACGCCTGCCGAAGAAATTCCTCGCCAACCTCGGATTCCCGCCCACAGGTGCGCAGCAGCGCGTTGGCAACGAGATCGCCTACGACCTCAGTCAGCAGGAACCGATGCTTCGGCTGATTCAGGGCGATGTGGGCGCTGGCAAGACGGTCGTCGCAGCACTCGCGGCGCTTCAGGCGCTGGAGGCGGGCTATCAGGTCGCACTGATGGCGCCCACCGAGATTCTTGCCGAACAGCACTTCATCAACTTCACCCGCTGGCTGGAGCCTCTCGGCATAGAGACGGCCTGGCTCGCGGGCAAACTCAAGGGCAAGGCGCGGGCGGCATCCCTGGCGCAGATTGCCGGCGGCACACCGATGGTGGTCGGCACCCACGCGCTGTTCCAGGACGAGGTGCAGTTCAAGAACCTCGCGCTGGTCATCATCGACGAACAGCACCGTTTCGGTGTTCAGCAACGGCTGGCCCTGCGCAAGAAAGGCGTCGGCGGCTCGATGTGTCCACATCAGCTGATCATGACCGCAACGCCTATTCCGCGCACGCTGGCGATGAGCGCCTACGCCGACCTCGACACGTCGATCCTCGACGAACTGCCGCCCGGGCGTACGCCGGTGAACACCGTTCTGGTTGTCGACAGTCGACGGATCGAAGTCGTCGAGCGCGTGCGCAATGCGTGCGCCGAAGGCCGGCAGGCGTATTGGGTGTGCACGCTGATCGAGGAGTCCGAGGAGCTGACGTGTCAGGCCGCTGAAACCACGTTCGAGGAACTCACCAGCGCGCTGGGTGAGCTCAAGGTCGGTTTGATTCACGGGCGCATGAAGCCCGCCGAAAAAGCCGCCGTCATGGGCGAATTCAAGCAGGGCAACCTGAATCTGCTGATCGCAACAACGGTGATCGAAGTCGGCGTGGACGTCCCCAACGCCAGCCTGATGATTATCGAAAACCCGGAACGCCTGGGCCTGGCCCAGCTTCATCAATTGCGCGGTCGGGTCGGCCGAGGCAGCGCCGCCAGCCATTGCGTGCTGCTGTATCACCCGCCGCTTTCTCAGATCGGTCGTCAGCGGCTGGGCATCATGCGTGAGACCAACGATGGCTTCGTGATTGCCGAAAAAGATCTGGAGCTGCGCGGGCCGGGCGAGATGCTCGGCACCCGCCAGACAGGGCTGCTGCAATTCAAGGTTGCAGACCTGATGCGCGACGCAGATTTGCTGCCTGCGGTCAGGGACGCCGCCCAGGCGCTGCTCGAACGCTGGCCGCAACACGTCAGTCCGCTGCTGGAACGCTGGCTGCGCCATGGCCAGCAATACGGCCAAGTGTGAAGCAGTCAACGCAATATCAGGGTGTCTCACCTCTATAACAACTAAGCTGGTTATACTTCAGCGATTGTAGGAATCTGGATACAGGCCATGACAGAAGTTGCCCACATCGACGCAACCCCACACTGCCCTTCCGTCATTCGGCAGCTGCTAGGCAAAATCGACTTTCGTGAAGTGACCGACGACGAGTCGCTCCCGCTCCAACAGAAAGTTCAGGCCATTCTGGTCGATGACTCCGTCGGCGCGCTGTTCATCCTGCTTCCGCAAAACCATTTGCTCGACCTCAATCGCATTACTGAATTGACCGGCCGCAAATTGAAGGCGGTGCCGAAAGAGTCGCTCGAACTCATGCTGCAGAAGCATAAACTCGGCACGTTGCCCGGCCTGCCTGCACTGACCAGCTCGCCTTGCCTGTACGAAGAACGCATTCTCTCCGGTCCTGCTGTTCTGATCGACTCTGGCGAACCGGGCCTGTTGCTGGAAATCAGCAGCGAGGATTTCAAGACGCTGCTGACCAAGGCCAGCGCCGCCCGCTTCGGCGAACCGGTGGCGTCGGTCACCCCCAACCTCACGCGTCCCGATGACGACCGCGAGGAGATCACCAAAGCCGTACAGAATTTCACCGCCCGGCGTATTCAGCAGCGTCTGGAGTCAACGGTGGAAATCCCGCCGTTGGCCGACACGGCGCAGAAGATCATCAAGCTGCGTGTCGACCCGGACGCGACCATCGATGACATCACCGGTGTAGTCGAAACCGATCCAGCATTGGCGGCACAGGTCGTGAGCTGGGCGGCCTCCCCGTATTACGGTTCGGCCGGCAAAATTCGCTCGGTGGAAGATGCCATCGTTCGCGTGCTGGGTTTTGATCTGGTGATCAATCTTGCACTCGGTCTGGCGTTGGGCAAAACCCTGGCGCTGCCCAAGGATCATCCGCAGCAGGCAACGCCGTACTGGCAGCAGTCGATTTATACGGCTGCGATCATCGAAGGGCTGACCCGCGCCATGCCCCGTGCCGAGCGCCCGGAAAGTGGCCTGACGTACCTTGCCGGCTTGCTGCACAACTTCGGCTACCTGCTGCTGGCGCATGTGTTTCCACCGCACTTTTCGCTGATCTGCCGCCAGATCGAAGTCAATCCGCATTTGCACCACAGCTACGTCGAGCAGCACCTGCTGGGCATCACCCGTGAGCAGATCGGCTCCTGGCTGATGCGCAACTGGGACATGCCGGAGGAACTGGTCGTCGCACTGCGCTTTCAGCACGATCCGCACTACGCAGGTGAGCATTACAAATATGCGAACCTGGTGTGCCTGGCCGTGAGCCTGCTGCGCAAGGAAGGCATCGGCTCAGGCCCTCTGGAAAGCATTCCGGACGAGCTGCTAGAGCGTCTGAAGCTCTCTCGCGAGAAAGCCCAGGACGTGGTGAAGAAAGTGCTGGAGGCCGAAGTGCTGTTGCGCGAACTGGCCTCTCAGTTCAGCTGATCTCGGACTGACCGAGGAAGACTATTTCTTCTTCCTCGGCTTCAAATACTTCGTCAGCCCTTGAAACCACATCACCAGGCCGGCATTGCCGGTGACCACGATGTTCTTGTCCTGAATGCCCTGCATGAACGCGAGCTGCTTGTTCCGAGCCTGCAGGGTGGCAAAGCCGTAATCGGCATCCTTGAAAGCGATCACGAAAGCAGGTGCGGCAAAGGTGCCCGCGCGGCTCTTGACGCGTTGCTCGTGCACGATGAAATGCCGGGCAATCTTGCCGTCAGCCGTCTGCAACTGGAAAGCCAGGTCCTTCCCCGCGAGTTGCTGCTGAAAAGCGGGATTGTTGCGACTGGCGCGGGCCATCAACAGGCCCAACATCCAGAGTAGAAAGCGAAACTTCATGCGTGGGCCTCATGGAATAGACGGCGGTCAGGGTAACCAGCCGCAGTGTAGCGAGCTTGATCGCCCGATGAGCAAGCAGAACCGCTCAGTCGCAAAGTGGCGGAGTAGACGTAACGCGCAGGTCCGCAAGGTGGATTCGTCGAGCATAAAAAATGGACATGCCGACTGATCGGCATGCCCATCCCCATGCTGCTCGCCCTCCGCAGAGCGCTCAGCGAATTACTTTTTCTTTGCTGCAGGTGCCTTGGCGACTGCTGTCTTGGCTGGCTTGGCATCTTGGGCGGCGGCAGCAGGCTTGGCTGATTTCGCTGGCTTTACCGAGTCCGGATTAACGCTGTCTTTGAGAAACTTGCCCGGCTTGAATGCAACCGTGTTGCTGGCCTTGATCTTGACGGGCTCACCGGTCTGAGGGTTCTTACCGGTACGGGCGCCACGATGGCGTTGCAGGAAAGTGCCGAAGCCGACCAGCGTGACGCTGTCCTTTTTGTGCAGCGCGTTGGTGATTTCGTCGAGCACGGCGTTGAGGACGCGATTGGCTTGTTCTTTGGTGAGATCTGCTTTCTCGGCAATAGCCGCTGCGAGTTCTGGTTTACGCATATGAAGCCTCTTTTACGGTTTTTTGTTTTTATGTCCCGTGCAGCCCTTGCGGACAGCGAGCAGGTGCCGCAACAGCTCTACGTTGCGGCAGACCGGAATGAGAATGGCACGCCACCGTGACCCACGCCAGTACATGGGACACGTTTGTTTCAACTAAAAGATGGCTTATCCGACAGAACGACTGTTAATCAGGCCAACAAGGGGGGCAAGGCCTTGTTCAGCGCGAGCTTCTCCATCACTGCAGCGCCTGTTAGCGCGTACCCCAGCAGATTACCGTCGCTGTCGCGGCACAGCGCCTTAATGTCTGCGCCCTCGCCTTCAACGGTCCAGACACCTTCCAGGCCCTTCGGCGGCGGGGAGACAACCAGCGGGCAAACCGGCGTTTTCACGGTGACCGGCATCGGGCCATATTTGACGGGTGTGGGCGTGCCAGCCAGAGTTTGCGCCAATGCCCGGGCGCAGTTCATCAACGGCATGACGTAGAGCAGGTTCAGCCCATCGACTTCAGCGCAGTCGCCCAGTGCATAGATGTTGGCGTGGGAAGTCTGCAAATGCCGGTCGACCACAACGCCCCGCCCGATTTCCAAGCCCGCCGCTGCGGCGAGATCAGTGCGAGGGCGCAGGCCGATGGCCGACACCACCAAATCGCAGTGCAGCACCTCGCCATCCGACAGATGCGCTTCGAGCCCGTCGTCGGTGCGCTCAAGCCGAGTCAGCAACGGGCCAAGGTGAAAGCGCGCGCCCAGGCTCTCCAGCCCGGCCTGTACCGCTGCGGCGGCAGCAGGGTGCAGCAACGTCGGCATGACCTGCTCGCATGGCGCAACCAGGTCGATTTCGTAGCCACCCAGGATCAAATCGTTGGCGAACTCGCAGCCGATCAGGCCTGCCCCAAGGATCAACACCCGTTTCTTGCTGGCGGCAGCGGCACGGAAACGCGCGTAGTCCTCCAGATCGTTGATCGGGAATATGGCGTCGGCAGCGTCGCCCGCCACCGGCACGCGCACGGTTTCCGCGCCCCACGCCAGAATCAGATCGCGATAGGGCACCGCTTCTTCGCCGATCCACAGACGCTTGTGCCCCGGATCGATGCCGCTGACGCGGGTGTGCGTGCGCACTTCAGCCTTGAGCTGATCGGCCATGGCGCCCGGCTCGGCCATGCTCAGTCCATCGGCTTCCTTGTTTTTGCCAAAGCCGGTGGAGAGCATGGGTTTGGAGTACGAACGGCCGTCATCGGCGGTGATCAGCAAGAGCGGGGTTTCGCCATCCAGCTTGCGAAATTCGCGGGCAAGGTTGTAGCCGGCCAGCCCGGTGCCGATGATCACGACAGGTGCGTTCATTCATTTCTCCAGAGGGTCATGGAAGTCGGCGGATCAGCCGATTTCGATCATTTCAAAATCCATTTTGCCGACGCCGCAGTCGGGGCACAGCCAGTCTTCCGGCACATCCTGCCAGAGCGTGCCCGGCGCGATGCCGTCATCCGGCCAACCGTCGGCTTCGTTGTAGATAAGGCCACAGACTATGCATTGCCACTTTTTCATCGCTCGGTTCTCTTGGTTTCAGGCTAGACGTCCCAGACGTTCCGCTGTGGTCGCGAAGTTTATCGAATGGGTCAGGCCTTTTACTGATCACAGCGTCATGACGCAAGTTTCATTGATGTACAACGCGCGCGCTTTTCGGAGGATTGGCTCTGGCTGCGATGGCGTCGGTCGTCATGTCGCAAGATTGATAGCGTCCAAACCCGCCTCTCCCCGGCTAAAGCCGGTCCTACGAACGCCGTGCATCATGTAGGACTGGCTTTAGCCGGGAAGACGTCGGGTGCTTCAGCGCAAAACAGGGGCGCTCCGGTCGTCGGTCATAAATCGCAATCATGCTAAGCTCGCCGCCTCGATTGCCGCCTGTGTTTGTCCCCCGTGAGCCAGCAAACCCCAGCATTTCCAACGCCTGAATGGCTTTCGCGCGATCAGTTGATCGAAGCGCCTTCGCCGATTGTCCTAGAGTGGCTGTTCCACGAAGACTCCCTGACCCGACGCCTGACCCGCCTCTCTGACAATCGCTTCTGTGTCAGTCCGCAGTTCGAAGGCTGGCAGCGTCTACGTGATGATGAATGCGCCGCGCTGCAGTTACCTGAAGGCAGCGAGGGCTGGGTACGGGAAGTCTATCTGCTGGGCCATGATGAAAATTGGGTGTTTGCCCGCAGTGTTGCCGGAAGAGGTGCGCTGGAGCATGCCGGCCTGCACATGGACGAACTCGGTAGCCGATCGCTGGGGGAGTTACTGTTCAGCGATAAAGCCTTCGTCCGCGGCCCGCTCCAGGTCTGCCGCTATCCTGCGAAATGGCTGCCTGCGACGGATGCACAGCAGGGCTTGTGGGGCCGCCGCTCCTGTTTCAGCCGTGGGGCTTTGAGCATTCTGGTGGCGGAAGTGTTTCTGCCCACCGCATGGCGCGCGATCGAAGCCCACCTTCCACTGCACGCCCAAGAGGGCCGCTGATGTACCTGTCGCTGCTCAAATCTCTGAACCGTCTGCACCCGCGCGCCTGGGACTTTGTCCAGCTCACGCGCATCGACAAGCCCATCGGCATCTATCTGCTGCTGTGGCCCACCCTGTGGGCTGTGTGGATTGCCAGCAAAGGCTCTCCCTCCCTTAGCACGCTGCTGATTTTCGTCGTCGGCGTGTTCTTGATGCGCGCGGCGGGCTGCGTGATCAACGACTTCGCCGACCGCAAGGTGGACGGCCACGTCAAACGCACCGAGCAGCGGCCGTTGGTCAGCGGCAGGGTGACGTCAAAAGAAGCGCTGATCCTATTCGCCGTGCTGGTGACGCTGAGCTTTGTGCTGGTGTTGTTCACCAACGCGACGACGATCTGGCTGTCATTCGGCGGGCTGGCCCTCGCAGCGACTTACCCCTTCATGAAGCGCTACACCTACTACCCGCAAGTGGTGCTGGGTGCGGCGTTCTCGTGGGGCATGCCGATGGCGTTCACCGCCGAGACCGGCGAGCTGCCGGCTGCCGCGTGGCTGCTGTACATCGCCAATCTGCTGTGGACGGTGGGGTACGACACGTACTACGCGATGACGGATCGCGAGGACGACTTGAAAATCGGTGTGAAATCCACCGCCGTGCTATTCGGCGACGCGGATCGGGTGATCATCCTGACGCTGCAATGCCTGGCGTTGTTCTGCCTGATGCTGGCAGGAACACGCTTCGAGCTGGGCCTGTACTTCTTCATCGGCCTGCTGGTCGCGGCGGGATGCTTCGCCTGGGAGTTCTGGTCGACGCGAGACAAAGACCCGCAAGCCTGCTTCAAGGCGTTTCTGCACAACCACTGGGCGGGACTGGCGATTTTTGTCGGTATCGTAGTGGACTACGCGCTGCGCTGACCGATTCGGGCCGACGCAGCGCGAAGGTTCAGATCAAGGCTTGGCGATGTGCCAAACGTCGCCCTTGCCGTCGCCGGTTTTGTCGCCAGCGGCCTTATCGCTTTTGAAGAAGTACAGCGGTTTGCCCTTGTAAACCCACTGCGAGGCGCCGTCATCGCGCTTGATGATGGTCCAGTCGCCTTCAGGCTTATCACTGGCGGTGGCGGTCAGCGGCGGCCAGTTGGTTGCGCATTGATCGTTGCAGACGGACTTGCCTGCAGAGGTGTCTTTGTCAAAGGTATAAAGCGTCATGCCCTTGTGGTCGGTGAGCATGCCGTCGCTGGTCATTGCAGGCGCGGCAGCGAATGCCATGCCGGAGGACGCCAGTGCGGCTGCCGCCAAAAGGCGCATCAGAGCGGAAGAAATTTTAGCCATGGATGAATCCTCTTCTTGTTTGTCTTTGTATGGACGTTTCTTGTAGGACAAGTCGCCAGCTTAGCGCTAGACCGGCGAATACGCCTAGCTCGAACTAACCTGTCACACGACTGCAATAATTCCGTTATCTAATGCGCCCCAAGACAGTTAAATGACATGAGGTTCGAGGCATGGTTGGCAGGAGCATTCTGATCGTCGACGACGAAGCGCCCATACGCGAAATGATTGCCGTCGCACTGGAAATGGCTGGCTATGACTGCATTGAGGCTGAGAATTCGCAACAGGCCCACGCCGTTATCGTCGACCGCAAGCCGGACCTCATCCTGCTGGACTGGATGCTGCCCGGCACATCCGGCATCGAGCTGGCGCGCCGCCTCAAGCGTGACGAACTGACCGGCGACATCCCGATCATCATGCTCACGGCCAAAGGCGAAGAGGACAACAAAATCCAGGGCCTCGAAGTCGGCGCCGACGACTACATCACCAAACCATTCTCTCCTCGCGAGCTGGTCGCCCGGCTCAAGGCCGTGCTGCGTCGCGCAGCCCCGAACGATGGCGAATCACCGATCGAAGTAGGCGGTCTGCTGCTCGACCCGATCAGCCACCGTGTGACCATCGACGGCACACCTGCCGAGATGGGCCCGACCGAATACCGCCTGCTGCAATTCTTCATGACCCATCAGGAACGCGCCTATACCCGCGGGCAGTTGCTCGATCAGGTCTGGGGCGGAAACGTCTACGTGGAAGAGCGCACCGTGGATGTCCACATCCGGCGTCTGCGCAAAGCCCTCGGCGAGGCTTACGAAAATCTGGTACAAACCGTCCGCGGTACTGGCTACCGTTTCTCCACCAAAAGCTGAAGAAGCATTTGGCAGCGATTCAGACCGCTGAAGACAAGGACGCGTTAATTGAATCACAACTGGCATGGCACCCTGATCCGCCACTTGCTGATTTTGGTCACAGCCTCGCTGCTGGCCGGTTTGATCAGCGGCCATTACGGCGGGTGTCTGGCAATCGGTCTGGGGCTTTATCTGGCCTGGACCCTCAAACAGCTGTTACGCCTGCACGACTGGCTTCGCCATCACAAACCCGACGAGCCGCCGCCCGATGGCTATGGCTTATGGGGTGAAGTCTTCGACAGCATTTATCATCTGCAACGACGCGACCAGCGCGTGCGTGGCCGCCTGCAAGCGGTTATCGACCGTGTGCAGGAATCCACTGCCGCACTGAAAGATGCCGTGATCATGCTCGACAGCGACGGCAACCTGGAATGGTGGAACCGCGCTGCCGAAACCTTGCTGGGCTTGAAGACGCCCCAGGACAGCGGTCAGCCGGTGACCAATCTGGTGCGCCATCCGCGCTTCAAAGAGTACTTCGAGCACGCCAATTACGCCGAGCCGCTGGAGATCCCTTCGCCGGTCAATGACCGCCTGCGCATTCAGATGCTGATCACCCGATACGGCAACAACGAGCATTTGATGCTGGTGCGCGACGTGACGCGCATGCACCAGCTGGAGCAAATGCGCAAAGACTTCGTCGCCAACGTGTCCCATGAACTGCGCACGCCGTTGACGGTTATCTGCGGCTATCTCGAGACGCTGCTGGATAACGTCGAGGAAGTGAATCCGCGCTGGGTCCGGGCGTTGCAGCAAATGCATCAGCAAGGCGGGCGCATGCAGACGCTGCTCAACGACCTGCTGCTGCTGGCCAAGCTGGAAGCCACCGATTATCCGTCGGACAACCAGCCCGTGGCCGTGTCATCGCTGCTGCAAAGCATTACCAATGATGCTCAGGCGCTATCGGGCAGCAAGAATCAACAGATCACTCTGGATCTGGAAAGCGACGACAGACTCAAGGGCAGCGAGGCCGAATTGCGCAGCGCGTTCTCCAATCTGATCTTCAACGCCGTCAAATACACGCCGGCCGAGGGCAAGATCCGCATCCGCTGGTGGAGTGACGGCCGTGGCGCACACTTAAGCGTGCAGGACTCCGGCATCGGCATCGACAGCAAGCACATTCCACGCCTGACCGAGCGCTTCTACCGGGTTGATTCCAGCCGCGCATCAAATACCGGCGGCACAGGCCTGGGCCTGGCGATCGTCAAGCACGTGCTGTTGCGCCACCGAGCGGCATTGGAAATCAACAGCGTTCCCGGCAAGGGCAGTGTGTTTATCTGCAACTTTGCCCCGGCGCAGATGACCAAAGCCTAGGCAAGCCTGTAGATAGCCGCTAAATTGCGTCCCTTGTGCCCTCCAATTGTGAGGGCTTGTTTCATTCCACACTTCAAAACGGAACCTGCAAAACCCCATCATGGACCCTTCCCCTGGTATCAGCCTGGCTTCACTCTTCGCCGATTTCGGCATGATTCTTTTCGCAATGGTGTTGGTTCTGCTCAACGGATTTTTCGTTGCGGCCGAGTTCGCCATGGTCAAACTGCGCTCGACCCGCGTCGAGTCCATTGCCGAGAAAAACGGCTGGCGCGGGCGCATCCTGCGCACCGTTCACAGTCAGCTCGATGCTTATCTGTCGGCCTGCCAGCTGGGTATTACGCTGGCGTCGCTGGGCTTGGGCTGGGTCGGTGAGCCGGCATTTGCGCACTTGCTGGCGCCATTGCTCGAAACCGTAGGCGTGGAATCGCCGGAAGTCGTCAAAGGCGTGTCGTTCTTCAGCGCCTTTTTCATGATTTCGTACCTGCACATCGTGGTGGGTGAACTGGCGCCGAAATCCTGGGCCATTCGCAAACCCGAGCTGTTGTCGCTGTGGACGGCTGTGCCGCTGTACCTCTTCTACTGGGCGATGTACCCGGCCATTTATCTGCTCAACGCCAGTGCCAACGGCATTTTGCGCATCGCAGGCCAAGGTGAGCCCGGCCCGCATCACGAGCATCATTACAGCCGTGAAGAGCTCAAGCTGATCCTGCACTCAAGTCGTGGTCAGGACCCGAGTGACCAAGGCATGCGCGTGCTGGCCTCCGCCGTGGAAATGGGCGAGCTGGAAGTCGTGGACTGGGCAAACTCCCGCGAAGACATGGTCTCGCTGGAATTCAACGCCCCGCTCAAAGAAATCCTCGCGATGTTCCGTCGGCACAAGTTCAGCCGGTACCCAGTGTACGACTCGGACCGCAACGAGTTTGTGGGTCTGCTGCACATCAAGGACCTGCTGCTAGAGCTGGCGGCGCTGGACCATCTTCCCGAGTCCTTCAACCTCGCCGAGCTCACGCGGCCGCTGGAGCGGGTGTCCAAGCACATGCCACTGTCGCGTCTGCTGGAGCAGTTCCGTCAAGGCGGCGCGCACTTTGCGCTGGTTGAAGAAGCCGACGGCAAGATCATCGGCTACCTGACGATGGAGGACGTGCTGGAAGTGCTGGTGGGCGACATTCAGGACGAACACCGCAAGGCCGAGCGCGGGATTCTGGCCTATCAGCCGGGCAAGCTGCTGGTTCGCGGGGACACCCCGCTGTTCAAGGTCGAGCGCCTGCTGGGCATTGATCTGGACCACGTTGAAGCCGAAACCCTGGCAGGCCTGATCTACGACAGCCTCAAGCGCGTGCCTGAGGAAGAGGAAGTCATGGAAGTCGAAGGCCTGCGCATCATCATCAAGAAGATGAAAGGCCCGAAGATCGTGCTGGCGAAGGTGCTGAAGCTGGATTGACCTGCCCGTCAGAGCAGATGATCAATTCCCGCCAATCGCGAAGTTGGGCAGGCTCTGGACAGGTTGCGAGAATTCGTACGGGATCGACTCCAGCGCCAGCCCGACATTGCGCTGCACCACGAAGTGCAAATGCGGGCCGGTGCTGTTGCCGGTGTTGCCGGACCGCCCGAGCGGCGCGCCCACGGCCACATGCTGGCCTTCCTTCACGCTCACCGATCCCTGCTGCAGATGCAGATAAACGCCCATCGTGCCGTCATCGTGCAGGATGCGAACGAAGTTGCCAGACGGATTGGCGCCACGGCCCGACTGGGCATTTTCGGTCTTGATCACGGTACCGCCCCGCGCAGCGATGATCTGCGTGCCTTCGGGCATGGCGATGTCGATCGCATAGCGGCTCTTGGCGCCAACGTGGCTGTAGGACCCGTTGGCACCCTGACTGATGCGAAACGGCCCGCCCACCCACGGCAATGGATAGCGATAGGCAAATCCACTCGCTGAGACACCGCGCTGCGGGTCACCCACGATTGATCGCAGACTGGGCTTATAGGCCATGGCCTTGCTGGCGACTTGCGGGCTGAGGGCGATGAGGCGTTCGTTGCTGCGCGCTGGAATCGTACGACGAATGACCTGATCCGACACGCCGACCACATTCTTCACCCCGGCCAGACGCAGTTCGACTTCCACGGGCGCGTAGAGATCATTGCGAACATACAGGCTGTCGCTGCCATTGGCTTTCTTGACGCTAAGGCGCACCTGGCTGTCGATGCGTTCGACCATGCGCTCGCGAAGCTTCATCACCTGGGCGCCGCGCACGGGCTGGTCGGTAAACGACACCACGCCATTGGCATCGGTGAACCGATAGATCGTGACTGCCCCGGCGGTCTGCGTGGCCAGCAGCAGGGCACAGACAACCAGCATGCGCTCTAACATCGGGAAGACCTGGTGAGTGGACGATTGGCGCCCAGCCTAACAGCGATGCCGACGCAATTGGACTCATCCGAATCAATCGGTAATAGACGAAGCGTCAAGGAAATCGCGTCAGCACAGGGCGCGATCGGATTTGCAATTTCTATGCTAGGTAACGCGGGAGCGAGCTTGCTCGCGAAGATGGACGCCCGGCCGCTGCACATTTAGCGGAGATACCGGTCTCATCGCGAGCAAGGTGGAGCGCCACCCGGTCGCTCCCACACATGAGTGCGCAGCGAATCAGGCACCCGGCACGAAGTGCTTCTGCGCCGTACCACGGGCAATCAGACGCGAAAGGTAATCAAGCTTCTGGGTGTCCTTGTCGACGAAGCGGAAAGTGACCTGCAGCCACTCACTGTCCGGCTTCTGCTCGAACGCGGCAATCGCGTGCAGATAGCCGTTGAGACGCGCCACCTCAGCGTTTTCACCTTGCTCCAGATCGAGCACGGCGCTTTCAAGGATCTGCGGCAGGACTTCGCCACGGCGGACCAGCAGCGACGCTTCCTTGAGCGTCAACGCCTTGATCACGCAGGGCTGGTTTCCACCTGGGAGACGCAACTGACCCTGACCACGACCGGTAGGTGCGGCGGAAGGAGCCGCTTTTGCCACAGGCGGGACCATAGACTGAGCAATTTGCGATGCAGTTGAAGCCGCAGGTGCCGTGTTGACGACCTCGGGACGGTTACCCGTCAAGGCGCTGAGCGAGTCATTGGCAAACGCTGCATTGACGCGGGCCGGGCCACTGGACATCAACGCGTCAAGCTTGCCAACCTTGTGCAGCGCCTTCTTGACCTTGGTCAGCAGTTGCTCGTTGGTGAACGGCTTGCCGATGAAGTCCGATACGCCGGCCTGGATCGCCTGAATCACGTTTTCCTTGTCGCCACGGCTTGTGACCATGATGAAAGGCATGGTCTTCAGGTTGTCCTGCTGGCGGCACCAGGTCAGCAATTCAAGCCCGGACATTTCGGGCATTTCCCAATCGCACAGCACCAGATCGAACACTTCACGGCTGAGCAGCACTTGCGCCTTGCGACCGTTGACCGCGTCTTCCAGAGCGATACCCGGGAAGGCGTTGCGCAGGCCTTTCTTGACCAGATCGCGGATGAACGGTGCGTCATCCACCACCAATACACTGACTTTACTCATCGACGCTCCTGATGGCGTGTTCACCGTAAATGGCGAGCATTTGCTGGCGGGTGGCCAGCTGCCAAACTGTTTGACGACACCGGGACTTTTATTCGCGGGTGACTTGAAAAATATGGGCAGACCGGAGAAACAAAAACGCCCGGCGGTCGCCAGGCGTTTTTTCTCAGGCAATCTTATTTATCGTCAGGCTTGTCCAGAACATTAATCCTTTCGGCGGTCAGGCCTTTGACTTCTTCCTGCATGCGCTTGAGGCCCAAGTGGCGAACATCGGTACCGCGCACGAGGTAGATCACCAGTTCGGAGATGTTGCGCGCATGATCACCGATGCGCTCCAGCGAACGCAGGACCCAGATCACATTTAACACGCGGGAGATCGAGCGCGGATCTTCCATCATGTAGGTGACCAGCTCACGCAATGCGGTCTTGTACTCACGGTCGATGTTTTTGTCGTACTGCGCCACCGACAACGCCAGATCGGCATCGAAGCGGGCGAACGAGTCCAGTGCATCGCGCACCATCTTGCTGACCTGATCGCTGATGTGGCGCACTTCGACGTAACCGCGCGGCGACTCACCCTCTTCGCACAACTGAATCGCACGGCGGGCGATCTTGGTGGACTCATCGCCAATACGCTCAAGGTCGATGACCGACTTGGAGATGCTGATGATCAGACGCAGGTCGGAGGCGGCAGGCTGACGACGGGCCAGAATGCGCAGGCACTCTTCGTCGATATTGCGCTCCATCTGGTTGATCCGGTCGTCCACCTCGCGCACTCGCTGGGCCAGGCCCGAGTCGGCTTCGATCAACGCGGTGACCGCGTCATTGACCTGCTTCTCGACCAGACCACCCATTTCCAGCAGGTGGCTGCGAACTTCTTCCAGTTCAGCGTTGAACTGCTGGGAGATGTGATGTGTATGGCTGTCTTTGATCATGAGTGTCCGTCCGATTGATTGCGCGGTGGTTCAAGGCTGACGAAACACGTGCTAGCCGTAACGACCGGTTATGTAGTCTTCAGTCTGCTTTTTGGTCGGATTGGTGAACAACGTATCGGTGTCCCCGTATTCGACCACCTTGCCCATGTGCAGAAACGCGGTGTAATCCGACACGCGCGCCGCCTGCTGCATGTTGTGGGTAACGATCACAATGGTGTATTTGGATTTCAGTTCGTAGATCAACTCTTCGACTTTCAGCGTCGAAATCGGGTCGAGCGCGGAGCACGGCTCATCGAGCAGCAGCACCTCGGGTTCGACGGCGATAGTGCGGGCGATCACCAGACGCTGCTGCTGACCACCGGAAAGTCCGAGCGCCGACTCATGCAGGCGGTCCTTGACCTCGTCCCACAGGGCGGCGCCACGCAAGGCCCACTCGACGGCTTCATCAAGCACGCGCTTCTTGTTCACGCCTTGAATGCGCAGCCCGTAGACCACGTTCTCGTAAACGGTCTTGGGGAACGGGTTGGGCTTCTGGAACACCATGCCAACCCGGCGACGCAACTCGGCGACGTCCTCGCCTTTGGTGTAGATGTCGTGTCCATAGAGCTTGATCTGGCCCTGTACGCGACAGCCGTCCACCAGATCGTTCATGCGGTTGAAGGTGCGCAGCAAGGTGGACTTGCCGCACCCGGACGGCCCGATGAACGAGGTGACGCGCTGTTTCGGGATGTTCATGCGGATGTCGAACAGCGCCTGCTTCTCGCCATAGAAGAGATCCAGCCCCGGCACTTCCAGCGCAACGGCTTCGTTCGCCAGATCCAGCACCTGGCGCTTGCGGCCCAGGGCCGACATGTTGATGCCGTGGGCGTGGGGTTCGTGTTGCATGGTCTCACTCCGATCGTAGCTGCAAGCCTTAAGCCGCAAGCTGCAAGTGTGGTGCTGATACGGTATGCGGCTCTCAGCTTGCCGCTTGTAGCTGACTCAGTCTTCAAACGCCTTGTACTTGTCGCGCAGGCGGTTGCGAATCGTCACCGCCGACAGGTTCAGCAGCGCAATCACCAGCACCAGCAGCAGCGCCGTGGCGTACACCAGCGGGCGCGCCGCCTCGACGTTGGGGCTTTGAAAACCGACGTCGTAGATATGAAAACCCAGGTGCATGATCTTCTGGTCGAGGTGCAGGTACGGGTAATTGCCGTCCACCGGCAGCGACGGCGCCATCTTGACCACACCCACCAGCATCAGCGGCGCCACTTCACCGGCCGCCCGGGCCACGGCCAGAATCAGCCCGGTCATCATGGCCGGGCTCGCCATCGGCAAAACGATCTTCCACAGCGTTTCGGCCTTGGTCGCACCCAGGGCCAGCGAACCCTCACGCAGCGTCAACGGGATGCGCGCCAGGCCTTCTTCGGTGGCGACGATCACCACCGGGACGGCGAGTAGTGCCAGAGTCAACGACGCCCAGAGCAAGCCGGGCGTGCCGAACGTCGGCGCCGGCAAGGCTTCGGGGAAGAACAGCTGGTCCAGAGAACCGCCCAGCACGTAAACAAAAAGCCCAGCCCGAACACGCCGTAGACAATGGCGGGGACGCCCGCGAGGTTGTTCACAGCAATGCGGATCAAGCGCGTCATCACGCCCTGGCGCGCGTACTCACGCAGATACACCGCCGCGAGCACGCCAAAGGGCGTCACGATCACGGCCATGATCAGCGTCATCATCACGGTGCCGAAGATCGCAGGAAAAATCCCGCCCTCGGTGTTGGCCTCGCGCGGGTCATCGCTGAGGAACTCCCAGAGCTTTTGAAAGTAGAACCCCATCTTGGTCATCGTGCCCATCGCGTTGGGTTGATACGCGTGAACCACCTTACCGATGCTGATCTCGATTTCTTTGCCGTTGGCGTCACGCGCCGTCAGGCTGTCACGATTGTATTCGGCGTGTAGCGCGCCCAGCCGCGATTCGACTTCCTTGTAACGCGCGTCATATTCAGCGCGCTCAGTGGCCATGTCGGCCTGAGCCGCTGCATCAAGTTCGCCATTGAGCTCAAGCTTGCGCGCCTGCAGACGCAGCCGCTCGATGCCGTGGTTGATCGCGCCGATCTCACCCTTCTCCAGGTCGTCCAGCTGATCGGAAATACCCTGCACCCGCTCGATACGCGCCTGCAGTTGCGGCCATGCGGCTTCACCTTCGGCGACGACCTTGCCGTCTTCCTTGACGTTGACCAGATAGCCGTAGAAGTTTCCCCACTCGCGGCGCTCCAGCGTCATCAACTCCGCTGGCTTGCGCAGATCCTTGAGCCACTCGCCAATGATCCAGTTGAAATCGCTGGGGCTGATGTCCCGGTTGCCGACCTTGAACAGATCGCGGGTCATGAACTCGGGCCCCTGATCAGGGACTGGCAGCCCGGCGGCCTTGAGCCTGGCGCGCGGCACTTGTTCAGACTGAACCAGCTCGCCAACCAGCACGTGGCTTTCCTGCCCGGGAACGTCGTACTGGGCGGAAATCACATCGGCCGGCCAGAAATGCCCCAGCCCACGCACGGCGATCACCGCGAGCAAACCGATGGTCATGATCACGGCGATAGAGACCGCACCTGCGCTTAACCAGACGCCGGGGCCGCCACTGTTGAACCATCGCTTGAGGGAGGTCTGCTTCATCGGTTTCAACCTGCCCTAAAGAGACGAATACTGCTTGCGCAGGCGCTGACGAATCAGCTCTGCCAAGGTATTCATGACAAATGTGAACATCAGCAGCACCAGGGCGGCGAGGAACAGCACGCGGTAATGACTGCCGCCCACTTCCGACTCCGGCATCTCCACCGCCACGTTGGCCGCGAGCGTGCGCATGCCTTCGAACAGGTTCATGTCCATGATCGGCGTGTTGCCGGTGGCCATGAGCACGATCATGGTTTCGCCGACGGCGCGCCCCATCCCAATCATGAGCGCCGAGAAAATTCCTGGGCTGGCCGTCAGAATCACCACACGAACCAGCGTCTGCCACGGCGTGGCGCCGAGGGCCAGTGAGCCGAGCGTCAGCCCCCGCGGCACGCTGAACACGGCGTCCTCGGCGATGGAATAAATGTTGGGGATGACCGCAAAACCCATGGCGATCCCGACCACCAATGCGTTGCGCTGATCATAGGTGATGCCCAGGTCGTTGGTGATCCACGAGCGCATGTCGCCGCCGAACCACCAGTTCTCGAGGTGCGGGCTCATGCTCAGTGAGACCCAGCCAATCAGCAGAATGACCGGAATCAGAATCGCGCTTTCCCAACCGTCGGGTACCCGCAGGCGAATCGAGTCGGGCAAGCGCGTCCAGCCAAACCCTGCCAACAAGATGCCGATGGGGGTGAAGATCAGCAGGCTGAAGATGCCCGGCAGATGCCCTTCCAGATAGGGCGCCAGGAACAGCCCGGCGAAGAATCCGAGAATCACCGTCGGCATCGCTTCCATCAGTTCGATGATCGGCTTGACCTTGCGGCGCATGCGCGGCGCCATGAAGTAAGCGGTGTAGATCGCCGCAGCGACAGCAATTGGCGCGGCCAGGAGCATGGCGTAGAACGCGGCCTTCAGGGTGCCGTAAGTGAGTGGCGCGAGGCTGAGCTTAGGCTCGAAATCACTGCTGGACGCGGTGGATTGCCAAACGTATTTGGGTTCGTCGTAGTTCTCGTACCAGACCTTGTCCCACAACGCGCTCCAGGAAATCTCCGGGTGCGGGTTGTTCAGGCTCAGGGGCAGCAGCTTGCCGCTGTCTTCAACGATGATCCGATCCGCCCGCGGCGACAGGCCCATGACGGCCGGGCCGCTGGCTATCGAGTCGATCAGCAGCGTGCGGTGGGCGGTGCTGTGGAACACGCCGAGCTTGCCGGAGGTGTCCATGGCAATGAAGCCTTTGCGGCGTTGCTCGGCGGTGATCTGGGAGATCGGCGCGCCACTCATTTTGAAATCACGAATGTGCTGCAGGCGCATCTCGCCATCGACGTCTCGGGCCATGAACCACTGCGCGATGTTGCCTCTTGAGCTGCCGATCACCAGAGAGACGCCACCGACCAGTTGCGTGCTGGCAGTCGTTTCGGCATTGGCATCTTCAAGGAGTTTGTACCGGCCGTTCAGTGTGCGATCGCGTAGGTCGAACACGTCGGCCAGCGCGCGACCATTGATCACGTACAGCCACTGCTGGCGCGGGTCGACATAAATGGCTTTGACCGCTGCTGACAGCTGCGGCAGATCGATGCGGTTCTGCTCGCGATCGGTATCGCTCGTCATCAGGTTTTCGGATTGGGTCAGCGAAAGCACGTGCAGTTGGGTACCGGTTGCACCGGCCAGAATCAGGGTCGTGTCACTGGCGTTCAGATTGACGTGCTCGACGGCGCGCCCTCCTTCGTCCAGCACCAGCGGCGTCTCGCCGTAGGGATAGGTAATCGTGGGGGTAATGGTCTTTTTGTTGTCGGGATAGCTGATCGGGTACGCGTGCTTGAACACTATTACGCTGCCGTTGGACAGGCCAATCGCGATCAGGGGCTTGCCGGGCTGATCCTGCGCCACCGACGTGACCTTCGCGCCTGCGGGGATCGGCAAGGCCACGCGGGAGATTTCGCCGCCGTCCTTGAGACGGAAAAACAGCGCTTCGCCCTTGTCGGACACGCGCATGGCAACCTGATTCTGCTCTTCGATGACCAGCACCATGGGCTTGCCGGCATCTTGGAGCCAGGCAGGCGTTTGAGCATCGCTGCGCGTCAGCTTCGCACCCTGGAACAACGGCGCGACGACGTAAGCCAGGTAGAAGAAGATCAAGGTAATGGCGGCCAACACGGCAAGACCGCCCACTAACACGTACCAACGCGTCAGGCGATCTTTGAGCGCACGGATCCTGCGCTTGCGCTGCAGCTCGGGCGCATTGAAATCGATGCGCTCGGGACGGGGTTTGTCGGTCATTGATGAATTGGCCAAATCATTCATGCGCACACCGTAGCCACTCTGTATGACAAATACATGACAGCGAGGTGACGCAAAAAAGCCCGCCGCTCCTGAATCGGGGCAACGGACTGTTCAGTGTTCTGCGAGCCTCGTTCCATAAGGCCTTTGTCGTTTGTGGCGGGACGAACCTGTCACCCCGCTTCAGGGTTGTCTGGGCAGCGTGCTCGCTACCGTTCTTGTAGCCCCAGATCAGCCAAGGCTTTGCTGACGACCTTGGCTGGTAACGGAATGTACCCGTCTTTCATGACAACTTCCTGACCTTGTTTTGACAGGATCAATCTGACGAACTCGGCTTCGAGCGGATTCAACGGTTGGTTCGGCGCCTTGTTGACGTACACATAAAGGAAGCGTGCCAGCGGGTAGGTGCCATTCAATGCGTTGGCTTCGTTGTCTTCGACATACTCGCCGCCCTCCTTTTTTGCGAGGGGAACAGTGCGAACGCTGGACGTTTTATAACCAATGCCCGAGTAACCAATGCCGTTCAGGGAGTTGCTGATGGAGCTGACCACCGACGCAGAGCCGGGCTGTTCGTTGACGTTGGGCTTGAAGTCGCCCTTGCACAGCGCCTCTTCCTTGAAGAAACCGTAAGTGCCGGAAACCGAATTACGCCCGAACAGCTGGATGGCCTTGCCGGCCAGATCACCCGTCACGCCCACATCGCCCCAGGTTTTTGCATCGGTCTTGGCGCCGCACAGCCGGGTTGCGGAGAAGATTGCGTCAACCTGCTGCAGCGTGAGGCCCTTGATCGGGTTGTCCTTGTGAACAAACACCGCCAGCGCATCCACCGCCACCGGAATCGCCGTAGGCTTGTAGCCACGCTTCTGCTCAAAGGCCGACAACTCGCCGTCTTTCATCTTGCGGCTCATGGGCCCCAGTGTTGCGGTGCCCTCGGTCAGTGCAGGCGGCGCTGTCGAGGAGCCAGCGGCCTGAATCTGGATGTTCACGCTTGGGTATTCTTTTTGTAGGCCTCGGCCCACATCGTCATCAGGTTGGCGAGCGTGTCGGAGCCTACGCTGGACAGATTTCCGGAGACACCACTGGTTTTGACGTAGGGCTTGATCGCCGGGTCGACGGCGGCACTCGCATTGTCGACCGCCACGCCAGCCGCCACGAAAGTCAGCGCCGTCATCAAACGTTTGAAGGTCATGCCTTGCTCCTGGCGAGGTGAAGAGTACCGCCATCGATGATGGCCATGTGACCACTCTATGACCGGAATATGACAATCAAATGAAAGCCGCCAGTCATCATGACTGGCGGCTTTGATTTTTCAGCGGGACGATTCGTCGTAGGCTGGATCAGGACTCGACCGGCTTTCCTCTCATCAGGAAAATACCGATCCCCATGCCCATGGCGCAAAGAATCGCCACGTACCAGGAAGGCCCCATCGGGTTGGCTGCGAACATCAGGCTGACGACCATTGGCGTTAAACCGCCAAAGATGGCGTACGCCAGGTTGTAGGAAAACGACAGCCCGGAGAAACGAACCACCGGCGGGAAGGCCTTGACCATCACGAAGGGCACCGCGCCGATGGTGCCGACGAACAAGCCGGTAATCGCGTACAGCGGATACAGCAGATCCGGGTGCGTGCCGATCATGTGGTAGAAGGTCCACGAACTCACCAGCAGGCCCAGCGAGCCGAACAGGAAGACCAGCCCCGCGCCGACTCGATCCGCCAGCGCGCCCGCCCCGATACAGCCCAGACTCAGCAAAACAATGGCGAGGCTGTTGGCTTTCAGGGTGTCGGCGGGTGCGAAACCGTAGGCCTTTTGCAGCAGGGTCGGCGTCATCAGAATGACAACCACCACACCGGCGGAGAGCAACCAGGTCAGAAGCATCGACAGCACAACCGCGCCACGGTGATCACGCAATACCGCTTTGAGCGGCACTTCGTCAGCCAGTTGCTTGCGCAATTGCAGCTCGGCGAACACCGGGGTTTCGTGCAGCCAGCGGCGCAGGTAAACCGACATCAGACCGAAAACGCCACCAAGCAGGAAAGGAATCCGCCAGGCGTAGTCCGATACCTCAATGGGCGAGTACACGCTGTTGATCCAGGTTGCGACCAGCGAGCCAAGCAGAATCCCGGCCGTCAGGCCGGACGTGAGGGTACCGCAGGCGTAACCGACGTTACGGGCGGGAACGTGTTCGGAAACGAATACCCACGCGCCAGGCACTTCGCCACCGATTGCAGCACCCTGAATGACGCGCATCAGCAGCAACAACATGGGAGCCCAGATGCCGATCTGCGCGTAGGTTGGCAGCAAGCCCATGATCAGCGTCGGCACGGCCATCAGAAAAATGCTCAGGGTGAACATTTTCTTGCGGCCCAGCAGATCGCCGAAGTGCGCCATGACGATGCCGCCAAGGGGCCGAGCCAGATAACCGGCGGCAAAAATGCCAAACGTTTGCATCAAACGCAGCCATTCGGGCATGTCTACGGGGAAAAACAGCTTGCCTACCACTGCTGCGAAGAACACGAAGATGATGAAGTCGTAGAACTCCAACGCTCCGCCCAGGGCAGACAGTGAAAGGGTTTTGTAATCGTTGCGGTTCAGCGGGCGCGAAGGCTGCGTAGCACTTAAAGGCACAGAGGACATGACAATGGCTTCTCTTTTGAGGCTCTCTTTGGGCGAAAAATCAACGGTGACTCAACCGTGGGTAACGGCTTCACACGCGATTTCTCGACTCGAAAAGTTAATCGGGCATCAAAATTGCGTGCCAAAAATGGCGTAGTGCGCCAGGTCGGTCCGGCACGATAGCAAATTGCGTACAAATGCACATGGATTGCAATGACCCGAAGGCATCATGAAAAAGCGGCGGTCGTGTCGTGACGGCGCGCCAGATATACTCGCCGGCCGCGACTCAACCGGGCTCTTCAGGGAAGTTGTGCGAAACCATTTGCCCAAGTCGTTTTCGCAGAGTTTCCCTTTAAACAAGATGAAGACTTAGTAGAGTCATGGGTCAGAGGGACCCGATAATGATTGAGCTCGAACAAGAAGATCCGATACCGCAGGGCGATCTTGCTTTGCAGATTACCGCCCTACCCCGCGAAACCAACGGCTTCGGGGATATTTTCGGCGGCTGGCTAGTTTCTCAGATGGACCTTGCCGGTACTGCCATGGCGAGCAAGGTGGCCGGTGGCCGCGTGGCGACGGTTGCCATCGACCGCATGGCGTTCCTGGTGCCCGTCGCGGTGGGGGCGCAGTTGTCGTTCTACACCCAGACCCTGGAAATCGGCCGCAGCTCGATTCAGATGATGGTCGAGGTGTGGAGCGATGATCCCCTGTCCAGCGAATGGCGCAAGGTGACCGAAGCCGTGTTCGTTTTCGTCGCCATCGACGGCAGCGGCCGTACTCGCTCGGTGCCGGCTCGTCGCTGATCAGTAAGCCAAGGGGGCCGATGTGCCCGCCCTTGGCTTTGCGCAACAAACTCATCAAGCTTGGCGCAGTCTGAGTCAGTCACTGTCCTTCGAGTGAGAACCCCTATGCCTACGTCAAACGTCGAATCCTTCCAGCTCGGTGAGCTTAATTGCTGGCGCATCCGCCACGGTCAGGCCGAACTGGTGATCGCCCAGCAAGGCGCGCACATCATCAGTTACCAGGTGGACGGCGATGAGCCGCTGATCTGGTCCAACCCGGGCGCGCTGTTCAAATCGGGCAAGCCTATTCGCGGCGGGATGCCGATCTGCTGGCCGTGGTTTGGCAATTTTCAGCGTAATCCGTCCAGCGTGCAGGCCATGCGTGCAAGCGACGAACCGGCAAAGGCCCACGGCGAAGTTCGGGCGATCGACTGGGAGTTGATGGGCGTGGGTGAGGATGGCGACGCGTTGATTGTCGAATTCATCCAGCCCCAGGCCGAAGGACATTTGCCGGGGTGGCCGCACACTGTTGGCTTAAAGCTACACATCCGCCTGGATACCGCGCTGAATGTCAGCCTGGTGAGCTTCAACGCTGGCGCTGAAGACGTCACGCTCAGTCAGGCGCTGCACAGCTATTTCGCGGTCAGTGACGTCAGCCAGATCAGCATCGAAGGGCTGGACGGCGTGGAGTACCTGAACACACTGGAAAGTTGGGAAACTCGGAATGTACAGGTGGGCGATATCACCTTCACCGGCGAGACCGACCGTATTTATCAGGACACGCCCGACCTGATCTCAGTGGTCGATCCGAAATGGGAACGCCGGATTCAGATTCAGACGACGGGTTCGCAATCGGCCATCGTCTGGAACCCGTGGATCGACAAGACCAAAACCTTCGACGACATGCAGCCGGATGGCTGGAAAAGCATGGTGTGTGTTGAGACAGCCAACGTCATGACCGATGTGGTGACGCTCAAACCGGGTGATATGCATGCGCTGAGCGTCAGCATCTGGGCCGAGCCGTTGGCAGAAGCCTGACGACACTGCGCTATTTTGTAGGACCGGCTTCAGCCGGGAAGAGGCCTGCATGAACACCGTAAATTTGCGGTGTGGCACCTGGCGCTTTCCCGGCTGAAGCCGGTCCTACAGTGGGTTCCAAGACCAACCTCCGGAATGTACGCGGTCCCACCAGGATATTGCTGTGTCAGCGAACTACAAATCCGCCTCAACCACCACCCGCACTTTCGACGCATCCAGCGTGTAAGCCGCGTCGGCGAGATCATTGCTGACCTTCTCGACCTTCAACGTGCCGATGACCCACAACGGTGTATAGATGTCGGTGATCTTCAGGCCTTTCGGATAACGCACCAGCACCAGCTGATTCGGCGGCGGTGGCGGCACATGGATGCAGGCGCCCGGGTACGGGACGAGGAAGAACAGCGTGCTGTGGCCTTTCGCATCAGTCTCCAGCGGCACCGGATAACCACCCAGACGAATGGTTTTGTCGTTCATCGACGCGACGGTTTTGGTGGAGTACATGACGGCAGGCAAGCCCTTGCTCTGCTTCAAACCGCCCTTGCTGTCGAACGTTCCCTGGCCTTCAGGCGAGTTGTGATCGATTTCGGGCATGGCTTCGAGGGCTTTCTGATCCGACTTCGGCATCAGCTCTAGCCAGTCGGTTTCAGGTAATTCAGCGGCGCGTACCAGTCCGCAGACCAGCAGCAATGAAACGAAGAGGAGATGACGCATTGGAGAGGCTCGGCGGAAGGAGTTGAGTGCCGGGCATTCTAGCCCTCTGCGCAGCAATAGCGCAGAGGGCCAGGCGTGCTTAACGCTTTTTAATCATGCCGTAGATCACCAGCAGGATGATCGCGCCGACAAGTGCACCGAGGAAACCTGCACCCTCGCCTGCGCGGTAGATACCCAGCGCCTGACCACCATAAGTGGCAGCCAGCGAGCCGCAGATGCCGAGCAGGATGGTCATGATCCAGCCCATGCTGTCGTCGCCTGGCTTCAGGAAGCGCGCCAGCAGACCTACGATCAAGCCGATGAAGATGGTTCCGATGATTCCCATGCCATGTCCCTCTGTTTGAATGAATATGCCAATAGCCTAGCTAGCTATTGGCAACACGCTATGAGAGGGGCGGCCCGGCGAAATGGTTCAACAGGATATGAAGGACACTGTAGGAGCGAGCTGGCTCGCGATCTCGCTGGGTCCGACAGCAATGAGGTCGCGGACAAAATCCCATCGCGATCAAGCTCACTCCCACAGAGGCCGTCAAGACCGACCACGCTGTGATCAGTTTTTGATCAATGCCTCGACCTGCTTCACCTGACGATCCAGCGTCTTGCGGTCTTTGCTGCGCACCGTGGCGTGGCCGACCTTGCGCCCGGCCTTGAAGGCCTTGCCGTAGTGATGCAGATGACAGTCTTCGATGGCGATCACGTCGCTCACAGCCGGCACTTCACCGATGAAGTTGAGCATCGCGCTCTCACCAACCTTGGCCGTCGAACCCAGCGGCAGCCCGGCAACGGCGCGCAGATGGTTCTCGAACTGACTGCACTCGGCACCTTCGGTGGTCCAATGGCCCGAGTTGTGGACACGCGGGGCGATCTCGTTGGCTTTCAGGCCGCCATCGACTTCGAAGAATTCAAAGGCCAGCACGCCTACGTAATCCAGCTGCTTGAGCACACGCCCGGCGTAATCTTCAGCCAGCGCCTGCAACGGGTGATCGGTGCTGGCGATGGACAGGCGCAGAATGCCGCTGTCGTGGGTGTTGTGGACCAACGGATAGAAGCGGGTCTCGCCATCACGGGCACGCACGGCGATCAACGAAACCTCGCCGGTGAACGGCACAAAGCCTTCCAGCAGGCACGGCACGCTGCCCAGTTCGGCGAAGGTGTCGCTCACGTCTTCAGGGGTGCGCAGGACTTTCTGGCCCTTGCCGTCGTAACCCAGCGTGCGGGTTTTCAGCACGGCCGGCAGACCGATGCTGGCCACCGCAGCGTCCAGATCCGCTTGGGACTTGATGTCGGCGAACGCCGGCGTCGGGATGCCGAGGTCCTTGAACATGCTTTTTCAAACCAGCGATCGCGGGCGATGCGCAGTGCTTCGGCGCTCGGGTAAACCGGCACGAACTGCGACAGGAAGGCAACGGTTTCAGCCGGTACGCTCTCAAACTCGAAGGTGACCAGATCAACATCGTTCGCCAGCTGGCGCAGGTGTTCCTGATCACCGTAATCGGCGAGCAGGTGCTCGCCAAGCGCAGCGGCGCAGGCGTCCGGTGCGGGATCAAGGAAGGCGAAGTTCATTCCCAGCGGGGTGCCCGCCAGTGCCAACATGCGACCCAACTGGCCGCCACCGATTACGCCGATCTTCATGAAAACCTCAGGCCTCGCGTGGGTCTGGATTGTCCAGAACGCTGTCTGTCTGCTCAGCACGGAATTTCTTCAGCACTGCGTGGAAGTGTGGGTGCTTGGCGCCCAGGATACTGGCCGACAACAGCGCGGCGTTGATCGCGCCTGCTTTGCCGATGGCCAGCGTTGCAACTGGAATACCGGCAGGCATCTGCACGATGGAGAGCAATGAGTCGACGCCCGACAGCATGGACGACTGAACCGGGACACCCAGAACGGGCAGATGAGTCTTGGCAGCGCACATGCCAGGCAGATGAGCAGCGCCACCAGCGCCGGCGATGATCACCTCGATGCCACGGCCTTCGGCTTCTTCGGCGTACTTGAACAGCAGATCGGGCGTGCGGTGCGCCGAAACCACTTTGACTTCGTACGGGATGCCGAGCTTTTCAAGCATGTCGGCGGTGTGGCTAAGGGTGGACCAATCGGACTTGGAGCCCATTATCACGCCAACCAGTGCGCTCATCGTCGTGCCTCTCATCGGGCGCCCGCAGGCGCGGCTAAAAACAACAAGCCACGCGGGAAAACCGGCGTGGCTTGTCGTACAAATGATGACCAGTCGAACCGGCCGAAGGCCGCGGAGTATACCGCAAAGCGTCAGGATGACAGCCCCCATACGTTCAACCGTCCAGGTTTTTTATAGCGGCAGGCGGCACGGAAAAGTCCGGCAGAGGATCGGCACTTGTACCTCACACCAATCAAACGAGGACTACTGCAATCGGCGTCGATCCTGATTCCCTGTCGACGCCAGTTGCTATTAGATATCCGGCGTCGGGCTATACACGGCCCGACAATAATCCACCTACTCAAGGAAGAGTACGATGCTCAAGAAATATACAAGTTGTCTGCTGCTGCTCTGCGCGTTAGCGCTGAGTCACAAGGCGTGGGCCAACGATAACCCCTCCAGACAACCGTTAACCCTCTACCTGGTTCTCCACGACGACCTTTCACATCACAACATCCACGAATTGCGCCAGGATTACTTCGCCTGGCTTATCAGGGATCTGGAAAGTTTCACCGATCGTTATGTGCGACTGGCGTTCATTCGGGACGTCCCGGGCCTCACGGACTTCGCTTATCAAAATGATGATGTGGACGAAACCTATTACGCCTGGAAGAACAGGATGGATCGGCATGTCATCAACAACGGCATGGAGCGCAACGCGACCACCAAATACCTGTTGTTAACTCAGAACAAGATCAACTCGAATACGCTGGGCGCGAGTGAGGACAAGAGCTACACGGGCATAGCATCACTGGAAACGTTCGCAATACCCGCGCACGAACTGGGTCATATGCTCGGTGGCACTCATAAGGCCGCAGAGGTTCTCTATAAAGGCGGATGGTGGTGCCAGACGAATATCATCGAAAGTCACGAAAAAATACGCTCCAACTGCTATGTCTACAGCGACGCGAACAAGCAAATTATTGCTGAGCATCTGAACAGGTATCCTTGACGCAACATGGGTCGCTCTTCGGCATTGCCGGGAGCGGCCCTCGTCATGGGGAATCTGGTGCCGCCGCACTTTCGAGCTTGCGCCACAACAGCCGGACATTGGCCTTGCGAACCAGCGCGCAGCGGTAGAGCCGAATCTCCAGCGGGACGTGCCACTGAGTGCCGCCGCAGATAACCAATTCGCCTCGTTCGAGCTCCGCCGTCACGCTCAGCCGAGGCACCCACGCGATACCCAGCCCCTGTAGCGCCATGCCCTTGAGGCTGTCGGCCATCGCCGTTTCGTAAATCGTCGTGAAGCGCACGCTGCGTTGGCGAAGTAGCAGGTTCACCGAGCGCCCCAGAAACGCACCGGCGCTGTACGCGAGCAGCGGCACGCTTTGCTCCCCTTCCAGGTCGAACAGCGGCCGCCCCTCTTCGTCTGTCGAGCAGACTGGCAGCATTTCGGTCATACCCAGGTGCAGCGACGGGAAGATCTCGGCGTCCATCTGCAACGCGGCATCGGGGTCGTAGAACGCCAGCATCAGATCACAACCGCCTTCACGCAGCGCGTGTACCGCGTCGCCGACGTTGGTGGCGACCAGGCGCGTGGCAATGTTCAGCCCTTCATTGCGTAACTGCGCGATCCAGCGCGGAAAGAAGCTCAGCGCCAGCGAGTGAGCGGCAGCGATCTGCATGACCTCACCCTGCCCGCTCTCCAGGTGGTGCAAATGACGCAGTACTTCGCCGAGCTGGTCGACCACTGTCCTCGCGGTGACGAGGAATAATTGCCCTGCCGCCGTCAGCTCGATCGGCGTGCGCGAGCGATTGACCAGCGTCAGCCCAAGCGCCGCTTCAAGGCTGCGAATGCGCCGGCTGAAGGCCGGTTGCGTGACAAATCGACGCTCCGCAGCCTGGGAAAAACTGCGGGTCGCGGCCAGCGCACTGAAATCTTCCAACCACTTGCTTTCCAGGTTCATCGTTTCTCCAGCGTTAGAAATGGCGCATTCGCAGGTGCGACGGAGCGTCATACACTGATTCACACGTTCGCAACAATCCCCGCGTCACAGCACCATTATGCCGATTGTGCATAGGGCAGCGTTTTACAGCATTGGTCCAGAATCGCCTGCAAGCCTAGTATCAGCGGCGTTCCGGCTTAGTCCGTGCCCATCTTGAGACTTTCTCTATCATGTCCTCCGCTGCATCATTTCGCATCGAAAAAGACTTGCTTGGCGTTCTCGAAGTACCCGCTGAAGCGTATTACGGCATTCAGACCCTGCGCGCGGTGCACAACTTCCGCCTCTCCGGTGTTCCGCTTTCGCACTACCCGAAGCTGGTTGTAGCGCTGGCGATGGTCAAACAAGCTGCAGCGGATGCGAACCACCAGCTGGGTCACCTGAGCACCGATAAGCATGCGGGCATCAGCGAAGCCTGCGCACGACTGATCCGCGGTGATTTCCACGATCAGTTCGTCGTCGACATGATCCAGGGCGGCGCCGGCACCTCCACCAACATGAACGCCAACGAAGTCATCGCCAACATCGCGCTTGAAGCGATGGGCCATGCCAAGGGCGAATACACGTTTCTGCACCCGAACAACGACGTGAACATGGCGCAGTCCACCAACGACGCGTACCCGACGGCCATTCGTCTGGGTTTGCTGTTGGGCCACGACTCACTGCTCGCCAGTCTCGACAGCCTGATTCAGGCATTCGCGGCCAAAGGTCACGAGTTCAACCACGTGTTGAAAATGGGTCGTACCCAACTGCAAGACGCGGTGCCAATGACCCTGGGTCAGGAATTCCGCGCCTTCGCCACCACCTTGACTGAAGACCTCAACCGCCTGCGCAGCCTGGCGCCTGAGCTGCTGACCGAGGTCAATCTCGGCGGCACCGCCATCGGCACCGGCATCAACGCCGACCCTGGTTATCAGCACCTGGCCGTTCAGCGGCTGGCGACCATCAGCGGCCAGCCGCTGGTGCCGGCGGCGGACCTGATTGAAGCAACCTCCGACATGGGTGCTTTCGTGCTGTTCTCCGGCATGCTCAAGCGCACCGCGGTCAAGTTGTCGAAGATCTGCAACGACCTGCGCCTGCTCTCCAGCGGCCCGCGCACCGGCATCAACGAGATCAATCTTCCGGCGCGTCAGCCAGGCAGCTCCATCATGCCGGGCAAGGTCAATCCGGTGATTCCGGAGGCGGTGAACATGTGTGCCTTCGAAATCATGGGCAACGACCTGGCGCTGACCATCGCTGCCGAAGGCGGCCAGTTGCAGCTGAACGTGATGGAGCCGTTGATCGCCTACAAGATCTTCGACTCGATTCGCCTGCTGCAGCGCGCCATGGACATGCTGCGCGAGCATTGCATCGTCGGCATCACCGCCAACGAAGTGCGCTGCCGTGAACTGGTCGAGCACTCGATCGGCCTGGTTACTGCGCTGAACCCTTACATCGGTTACGAAAACGCCACCCGCATTGCCCGCGTCGCCTTGGAAACAGGCCGTGGCGTGCTGGAGCTGGTGCGCGAAGAGGGCCTGCTCGATGACGTCATGCTGGCAGACATCCTGCGCCCAGAGAACATGATTGCGCCGCGGCTCGTGCCTTTGAAGGCTTGATCGTCCGGCTCTCCAGCACTTGCAACACGATCACCAGGCTGAGGGTCTAGACACCCCTCACCCTTTTGAGGGCCGGAAGCACACGCTTCCAGGCCCTTTTTTGCCTGCTTTATGCCGGCTTGCAGTAAACCGAATAAAGACTCCAATAACGCGCACCGGTATAGTGCGCACCCTCTAAGAAAGCGAGGAAACACCAATGCTTGAAGTCATCAACGACTTCCTCTCGGGAAAAGTACTGATCGTGCTCATTGTTGGGCTCGGTGGATATTTCACGATTCGCTCGCGTTTCGTTCAGTTCCGTCACTTCTTTCACATGTTCGCGGTGTTTCGCGACAGTTTGCGCAGCAGCGCCGGCCAGTTGAGTTCATTCCAGGCCCTGATGCTGAGCCTTGCCGGCCGCGTCGGCGCCGGTAACATCGCCGGCGTCGGCATCGCCGTCACCCTCGGCGGACCGGGCGCGGTGTTCTGGATGTGGGTCACTGCGCTGGTGGGCATGGCGAGCAGCTTTTTCGAATGCTCCCTTGGTCAGCTGTACAAACGCTGCGACGCCGAAGGGCAATACCGCGGCGGTCCGTCGTATTACATTCAGCACGGCCTGGGCAAACGCTGGCTGGGCATGATCATGGCGGTGTTGCTGCTGGTGACCTTCGGCTTTGCCTTCAACGGCCTGCAATCCCACGCCGTGACCCACTCGCTCAACGACGCGTTCAAGATCTCGCCAAGCTACGCCGGCGTCGGTCTGGCGATTCTGCTGGGTCTGGTGTTTGTCGGGGGATCAAGCGCATCGCCAAGGTCGCCGACCTGCTGGTGCCGATCAAGACACTGGTCTACATCGCCGTCACGCTGTACGTCATCGGCGTGCAGTTCGAGCACGTTCCGCACATGCTGATGACCATCGTCAAAAGCGCGTTCGGCATGGATGAAGTGTTTGGTGGCCTGATCGGCAGCGCCATTGTCATGGGCGTCAAACGTGGCGTCTTCGCCAACGAAGCCGGCCTGGGCAGCGCGCCGAACGTAGCGGCGGTGGCTCAGGTCGAGCACCCGGTTGCACAAGGTGTGGTTCAGGCGTTCAGCGTGTTTCTTGATACGTTCGTCATCTGCACCTGCACCGCGTTGCTGATCCTGCTGTCCGGTTTCTACACCCCGGGCTTCGAAGGCGATGGCATTGCCCTGACGCAGAACTCCCTCGCCGCCGTCGTCGGTGACTGGGGCAAGCTGTTCATCAGTGTGGCGCTGGCGCTGTTCGTGTTCACTTCGATTCTCTACAACTACTACTTGGGCGAAAACAGCCTGCGCTTCCTGCTGGGTGAGAACCGCAAGGCGATCTTCGGTTACCGCGTGCTGGTCCTCGCGTTGATTCTGTGGGGCGCGGTCGAGGATCTGGGCACGGTGTTCGCCTTCGCCGACATCACTATGACGATGCTGGCTTTCGTCAACCTGATCGCGCTGGCGATGCTGTTCAAAATCGCGCTGCGGGTGCTGAAAGACTACGATGCCCAGCGTAAAGCCGGGATCAAGACGCCAGTTTTCGACTCCAGCCAGTTCCCCGATCTGGACCTGGACCTGAAAGCCTGGCCAAAGCCTGATGCCGCTCAGCCTGCGGCGCACATGGCAGCGGTCAGCGGCAAACCGGTCGCGGACGCGCGTTGATCATTTGAACCTCAATCCAGGGAGACAGGCATGAGTCGCAAAAACCACGCACCCGCCCGCCAGGTGATGGTGCTGTATACCGGTGGAACCATCGGCATGCAGGCCAGCGAAAACGGGCTGGCACCCGCTTCCGGCTTTGAAGCGCGCATGGCTGAGCAACTGGCTGCGCTGCCTGAAATGGTCGTGCCGCATTGGTCGTTCCGCGAAATGTCTCCCCTGATCGACAGCGCCAATATGACGCCTGCCTACTGGCAACGCCTGCGTGAGGCGGTGGTCGACGCGATTGAGGTTCAGCATTGCGATGCCGTGCTGATCCTGCATGGCACCGACACCCTGGCCTACAGCGCAGCCGCCATGAGCTTTCAGCTGTTGGGGCTGAACGCCCCTGTGGTGTTCACCGGCTCGATGTTGCCAGCGGGCGTTCCCGACAGCGATGCCTGGGGAAACGTCAACGGCGCCTTGCAGGCATTGGGTCAAGGGCTTGCCGCGGGAGTGCATCTGTACTTTCACGGCGAGCTTCTCCAACCGACGCGTTGCGCGAAGATTCGCAGCTTTGGCCGCAACCCTTTCGCTGCGCTCAATCGTGCCCAGGGCGGCGAAGCCGCCTCGACGTTGCCTGCGGCGCTGGATTATCGCCAGTTCAAGCAACTGGCGAACGTGGCGATACTGCCCCTGTTTCCCGGCATTGGCGCGGCCCAGCTCGACGGTTTGATCGACAGCGGTATTCAAGGTCTTGTGCTGGAATGCTTCGGCAGCGGCACAGGGCCCAGCGATAACGCCGACTTCCTCGGCAGCCTGCAGCGTGCTCACCAGCAAGGCGTGGTTGTGGTGGCGATTACCCAATGCCACGAAGGCGGCGTCGAGCTGGATGTGTACGAGGCTGGCAGTCGTCTGCGAGGCGTCGGCGTGCTGTCAGGCGGCGGCATGACCCGCGAAGCGGCGTTCGGCAAGCTGCATGCGCTGCTGGGGGCCGGACTGGATGGCAATGAGGTGCGGCGATTGGTCGAGCTCGATGTGTGTGGCGAGTTGCGCTGAGCGAGTAGCGTCGCTTAGATAGTTGTCTGCACGCGTTTACCGGCGATGAGCCCAGATATTTCGCAAGGTCGATAACCCACAACAGGCCGCAAATTGCCCGGTGTCCAGACGCTATACTCGCGCAGCAAACACAACCCTGTGGGAGTGAGCTTGCTCACGAAGACGGCATTTCAGCCGCTGAAGATTCAGCGCACGTCCTACCCCTTCGCGAGCAAGCTCGCTCCCACAATTGGTGTATCGGCGGCGTGGTTTCGTATTTGATGAGAGCAAGCTTGCTCGCGAAAGCGGCCTCTTCATCGACGGGTATCTCGCGGATGGACCGTCCTCTTCGTCCGGATGCGTCTGGCGTCAATCATGCCCTCATCAAGCAAGGGCATGACCTCATCACGAATAAGCAACCTCAACCGGCCGCTTGTCCATCGCGTCCTGCAGCATCGAGTTCAGATTGCCGGAGATGTTTTCGCACAGCGCTTTCATCTGAATCTCGTGCTCGGAGGCCTTGAACGGGCTTTGCAGGTCGGTGCCGATTTTCTCGATTGCCAGCAGCATGAAGCCCACGACAGTCGAGGCCAGTGGCGTGAACCAGCCCAGTGTTTCGACCAGACCGATCGGCACGATGATGCAGAACAGCGTGATGAAGAGGCGCGGGAACGTCACGTACGGGTAAGGCAAAGGGGTATTGGCGATGCGCTCCATGCCGCCCTGGTTATTGGAGATTTCCACCAGCGTCGCTTCAAGCCGCTCAAGACGAATGCTGTCCAGCCGACCGGCTTTGTATTCCTGAGCGATGATCGCGGCGGACTCATTGAGGATCGCGTTAGGGAAGTTGTTGGTGCGCGTGCGGCGCTCGAATTCTTCCCGGGAAATCATCGCCGTTACCTGCTCGCCGCAATCGCTGCCCTTCAAATGGGCAGACAGGCATTCAACATAGGCAACATGACGGCGCAAGAGCGTGGCCTTGACCGGGTTCAGCCCGTCCTCGTCATCAATGAACGTCAGCACCTGCCGGGCAAAGCTGCGGGAGTTATTGACCAGCGCACCCCACAGCGTGCGCGCCTCCCACCAGCGGTTATACGCGCTGGTGTTGCGGAAGCTGGTCAGCACGACCAGCGCAGAACCCAACAGGGTCAGGGGCATCGATGGCAGAGTGATCTTGCGATCCAGAAACAGCATGAAGTCGACGGTAACGACGACGTCCCATATCAGCAGCCAGAACAAGGACCAGCCGATGTAGGTAAATGTCCTGATCATGGCGCGGTACTTCTTGACGATCATTTCCTGCAAAGGCCACCTCCGGCGCAATACGTTGAATCAGTCGGCAAGGGCTCGACCCAAGGCTTCGAATACGTCTGGGCAACTTCGTTCGTTACGCGCACAGGCTATATGTAACCAAATACTCAATGGAAGCTGAATCGCTTCTCCAAAAGACTGGCTGACAGATTGTTCATGGAACGATAACGCCCTCGCCGCGCTCAACACCTATCTGGATGCTTCCGCTACCCGTCACGAGGAGAACGTTAATGAGCTCGTCTGCCAACTCTCACTCCACCGAACGATCAGGCGCAGTGCGCACGTTTACGCCGCACACTGACCGCGACCAACTGACCATCAATACCATCCGCACCCTGGCCATGGATGCTGTGCAGAAAGCCAATTCCGGGCACCCCGGTACGCCGATGGCGCTGG
Organism: Pseudomonas sp. 15A4; assembly: GCF_016925575.1. Taxonomy (NCBI): domain Bacteria; kingdom Pseudomonadati; phylum Pseudomonadota; class Gammaproteobacteria; order Pseudomonadales; family Pseudomonadaceae; genus Pseudomonas; species Pseudomonas sp. 15A4. The sequence goes on from NZ_CP068986.1 coordinate 937,900, forward strand.
CACCTGTCGGCTACACGCTGTGGAAAGATTTCCTGCGCTATCACCCGGAACACCCTGACTGGCCAAACCGTGACCGTTTCGTGCTATCGGTCGGCCATGCTTCGATGCTGCTGTATTCGCTGCTGCACCTGGCCGGCGTGATCGAGATCGATGAGCACGGCAAGCCATCAGGTAAACCTGCGGTGAGCCTTGAGGACATCAAGCAGTTTCGCCAGATGGACTCCAAAACCCCGGGCCACCCTGAGTACCGCATGACCACCGGCGTGGAGACCACTACCGGTCCGCTGGGTCAGGGTTGCGCCAATAGCGTCGGCATGGCGATGGGTGAGCGCTGGCTGGGTGAGCACTTCAACAAGCCGGGCGCGACGCTGTTCGATTACAACGTGTACGTGCTGTGCGGCGACGGCGACATGATGGAGGGCGTGACCGCCGAAGCGGCTTCAATCGCCGGGCACCTCAAGCTGTCGAACCTGTGCTGGATCTACGACAACAACACCATCAGCATTGAGGGCCACACTGAACTGGCTTACAGCGATGATGTGCAGAAGCGTTTCGAAGGCTACGGCTGGAAAACCCTGCACGTCAAAGACGCCAACGACGCCAGTGCGCTGGCCAAGGCGCTGCAGACCTTTCAGCAAACGAGCGATGCGCCGACCCTCATCGTGGTCGACAGCGTCATCGGCTTCGGCTCGCCCAACAAACACAATACGTCTGCCGCCCACGGCGAACCGCTGGGCGATGACGAAATCAAGCTGACCAAAAAAGCCTACGGCTGGGATGAAAACAGCTCCTTCCTGGTGCCGGAAGATGCCCGTCACTGCCTGCGTGACGCACTGCTGGAACGTAGCGGCAGCGATTACGACGCCTGGCTTGAGACCTTCAACCAGTTTGAAAAGGACCAGCCAGAGCTCGCCGATCAGCTCAAGCGCATGCGGGCCGGTGAGATGCCCGAAGGCTGGCAAGACAAGCAGATGAATTTTGAAGCGGACGCCAAAGGCATCGCCTCGCGCGCTTCCGGTGGCAAGGTGCTGAATGCGTTTGCCGAGCAGATCCCGTGGCTCATCGGCGGCTCGGCAGACCTTTCGCCGTCGACCAAAACCAACCTGACGTTTGATGGGGCGGGCAGCTTCGAAGCAGGTAATTACGGCGGTCGAAACCTGCACTTCGGTATCCGCGAACATGCCATGGGTTCCATCGCGAATGGCTTGGCCCTGTCCTACATCCGTCCGTACACCTCGACCTTCCTCGTGTTCAGCGATTACATGAAGCCGCCGATTCGTCTGGCGTCGATCATGGAATTGCCGGTTATTTTCGTCTTTACCCATGACTCCATCGGCGTCGGCGAAGACGGCCCGACCCACCAGCCCATCGAGCAACTGACTCAGCTGCGGGCAACACCCGGTGTGCTGACGATTCGTCCGGGCGATGCCAACGAAACGGCCGAAGCCTGGAAAATAGCGCTGGCGCAAACCAGCAGACCGTCCTGCCTGGTGCTCTCGCGCCAGCCGTTGCCGACCCTTGATCGCTCGAAATACGCCGCCGCCGAGGGCCTGACTAAAGGCGCGTACGTGCTGGCCGATGCGGTCGAAGGCAAAGTGGACGTGATCTTGATCGCCACTGGCAGCGAGGTCGGCATGACCGTCGAAGCGTTCGAGAAGCTCAAAGCCGAAGGGGTTGCGGCGAGAGTGGTGTCGATGCCGAGCTGGGAATTGTTCGAGGATCAGGACAAGGCCTACCGCGACGGCGTGCTGCCGCCGGACGTCAAAGCCAGGGTGGTGGTGGAACAGGCGGGGCCGGTGGGTTGGGATCGGTATGTCGGGCAGACCGGCGCAAAGATCGTGATGAACACCTTCGGTGCATCGGCTCCCATCGACAAGCTGCAGGCCAAGTACGGATTCACGGCGGAAAACATCGCCAAGCTGGCGAAGGAACAAATCGCTGGTTAATCCTGTGTAAGAGCGCTTGCCCGCAACTCGCGGGCAAGCGCCCTCCTTCCTTCAGATCACCCGTTCAGCATCCGGTCAACACAGCGGGCCGACGTTCGCCCTCGAAGAAGAACGGTCGAATCCGCACGCCCACTGCGTTGCCCGCAAATGCAGCAACCAGCCAGAGCCAGCCATGCAGGCTGCCTGAGGCGATGCCGCTGAAATAAGCGCCGATGTTGCAGCCGTACGCCAGGCGCGAACCGTAACCCAGCAACAGCCCGCCAATCACTGCGGCAATCAACGAGCGTGTCGGGATTTTCAGGCTCGGGGCGAATCGCCCTGCAAGGCCCGCCGCCACGGCCGCACCCAACATGATGCCGATGTCCATGACGGTGGTGATGTCCTCCCACACCGGCGCGGCCAGCGCCTTGGCGTTCGCTGGCATTTGCCAGAACGGCCAGCTGCCCACGTCCACACCCAGACCACCGGCGACTTTCGCGCCCCACAGCGCGAAGGCCGAGGTGATTCCCCAAGGGCGACCGGCCAATGCCAGCGTGGCGTAGTTGAGCAGCGCCAGGCCTACCGCACCCCACACCAAAGGCCAGGGGCCGCGGAGGAAACGGCGCAGGCCAACGTGTTCGCTGGTGACGGCCGCTTCCAGATCCCCGTGTCGGCGCTTTTCCAGCTTCACGGTGACAAGGGCAATGACTGCGAACAGGGCCAGGCTCATCAGCAGCGCCGGAATCACACCGAAGGTTTTAACGATGGAAGTGGCGGGAAACGACGGCAGCGAGAACCACCAATCGACGTGATGGGTGGCGATCAGCGAGCCAATGATGAAGAACAGCAAAGTGACGAGCATCCGCGCGTTGCCGCCGCCAACGGTGAACAGTGTGCCGGACGCACAGCCGCCGCCCATTTGCATGCCGATGCCGAAGATGAAGGCGCCGAACACGACGGACACACCTGCCGGGGCCACGAGGCCGGTGACCGGCGTGCCAAACAGCGTACCGGCACCCAGCGCGGGGAAGAACAGGACCACCGCCACGGCAAGCATCACCATTTGCGCGCGCAAACCGGCACCGCGTCGCTCGTTGATGAATACCCGCCAGGCCGAGGTGAAGCCGAATGCGGCGTGATACAGCGTTAGGCCCAGCGCGGCGCCAACGATCAGCAACAGCACTTGCCTGCCGCCAACGGCAGATTGCAGAAACAGAGCGCCGACCACCAACAAGAGGAAGGCGATCAGCGGCGCGCCGAGCTTGCGCTGCGGCGTCGCAGAGAGGGGAATACTCATGGGCGTATCTCGGAGATGGATTGCGATGGCCGCGAGTATACGCCGACGCCTGCTGGATGACGCGCCGACGCCACAACCGGCTTCAGCACCCTCAAACCTGCCAGGCGCTCCGTAACCGCGCCAGCGCCGAGGCAATATCCGTTTCAGGCACCGCTGCAAACCCCAGCACCAGCCCGGCCCGATCATCCACCGGCGTCTCGGACTCCGGCAGCCAGTACTCACTCAACGGCGCTATCTCGACGCCGACACTTTCCGCCTTGGCGACCAGTTCCGTTTCACGCTCCAACGTGTCCACTACGACGGTCACATGGAGCCCTGCAACGGGCTTGATCATCGGGCTGCAACCCGCAAGGGCCTGGGGCCAGCCGGCCAGTAATGCGTCGCGTCGACTCAACGCCGCCCGGCGCATGCGACGGATGTGCCGCTGAAAGTGGCCCGCCGCGATGAACTCGGCCATGACCATTTGCGTGCCGACCTCGGAATGACGCATGTCCACGGCCCGGCGTCGACTGAACGGCTCAACCAGGTTGCGCGGCAACACCAGATAACCCAGACGCAAGGCCGGAAACGCGACCTTGCCGAATGTCCCGACGTACAGCACGCGACCGCTACGATCGAGCGCCGCCAGGGAGCCAGCGGTGCGCCGCTGTAGCGATACTCGCCGTCATAGTCGTCTTCGACGATCCAGCCCTGATTGCGCTCGGCCCACGCGAGCAGTTCCAGCCGCCGCGCCAGACTCATCGTCACGCCCAGCGGGTATTGATGAGACGGCGTCACGTACGCCAGCTTGCAACCTGAGTCATCGAGAGCCGGGCTGCGCATGCCTTCGGCGTCAACCGCCATGCCCTGCAACCTGGCGCCCGCCACCCCGAAGGCATGACCGGCTGCGCGGTATCCCGGATTTTCGATCGCCACCAGGTCGCCCTGCTCAAGCAGCAGCTGTGCACAAAGGGTAATCGCCTGCTGCGCGCCATTGGTGATCACAATTTGCTCAGGCGCGCAGCGCAGGTCGCGAGACGTCCTCAAATAAACGGCGATCAGCTCCCGCAATCGCCATTCGCCAGCCGGGTCGCCATAACCCAGGTGTTGCAGGCCCGGCTTACGCCAGAAAGCCGCGTGCAGCTTGCCCCACGTGTCGAAAGGGAACAAATCGAATGCCGGAACCCCTGTTCGAAACGCCTTCGGCAGGCCGCTTTTTGGAGGCCGCAAATGATGCTGGTCCAGCGTATGCATCGCTGTGCTGTGGATAAGATTGTTGGACAGTCCGGCGTTCAAAAGAGCAGGTATTGTGGATAACCCTGTTGATAAGCCTGGTGATAACCCTGTGGACAGGTGTGTGGATAGTTTTTTTGCAGCCAGCGGTTTCTCCCTCAACAGTGCCACGTAAGTACCATCGCCCACGCGGCTCTCGGTAAAGCCTTCGGCGTAGAGCTGGTCATACGCACGCATCACGCTGTTGCGGGAGATGGCGAGGGACAGCGCCAGATCCCGGCTTGCCGGCAAGCGCGTGCCACCGGACAAACGACCGTCGAGAATGCGTTCGCGCAAAGTCTGATAGAGCTGGCGGCTAAGACCATGGCGGCGGTTCAACTCGATGCCAGCGAAATCAAACGTCAGCGCGGGTGCGGGTACGTGCATGGGATTGGCCCTATGAGATTAACCATTAATGGCTCTTACAACGAACCAATAGGCTGCCTAGGATTGGCTCAGCCGCCAAGGAAAACCTCATGTACACACCCAGCTATTTCAGAGATGAAGACCTCGTCAGCCTGCACGGGCAGATCGAATCCACGCGCCTCGCGACACTGGTCACGTTTGACGAGACCGGCTTGCAGGCGAGCCATATCCCCTTGTTGCTCGAACCGACGCAGGGTCCGCAGGGCACGCTGTACGGGCATCTGGCAAAGGCCAATCCGCAGTGGAAAGCCCTTGAGGCAGGCGCTCAAGCGCTGCTGATTTTCCAGGGTGCGGACGCCTACATCAGCCCCTCTTTTTACGCCGCCAAAGCCGAACACGGCAAAGTGGTGCCTACGTGGAATTACCTGGCGGTGCATGCCTACGGCCGTGCCGATGTGTTCACTGATCCAGAGCGACTGTCGCGGGTCGTCACCGGCCTGACCGACAAGCACGAGGCCGGCCGCGCCGAACCCTGGGCCGTGACCGACGCTCCGGCCGATTACATCGAGAAAATGCTCAACGGCATTGTCGGCTTCGCGATTTCCATCGAGCGGCTGGAAGGTAAACGCAAGCTCAACCAGAACCGCAGCGCCGAAGATATCGCCGGCGTCAGCAAAGGCCTGGCGCTCAGCCAGGACCCATCCGATCAGAAAATCGCTCAGTTGATGAGCCAGGGAGCATCGCGTGTCTGACCTCCACATCCGCCCCGTCACCGCCGAAGATCACGACGCTTGGTTGCCGTTGTGGCACGCCTATCTGACCTTCTACAAAACCACACTGGCCGATGCGGTTTCACAGAGCACCTGGCAGCGGCTTCTGGACAACAGCGAGCCCACCAACGCCGCCCTCGCCTGGCAGGACGGCAAAGCGGTAGGCATGGTGCATTTTATTTATCACCGCTCGAACTGGAGTATCAGCAATGCCTGCTATTTGCAGGACTTGCTGGTAGTGCCGGAACAACGCGGCACGGGCGTTGGTCGCCAGTTGATCGAGTACGTCTACGCGGCCGCCAAACGGGACGGTGCCGACAAAGTCCATTGGCTCACCCACGAAACCAACGCAACTGCCATTCAGCTCTATGAGCGCATCGCTGAGCGTCCGGGCTATATTCAATTTCGCAAACCGTTGTAAGACCAGGAGTTCTCGATATGTCGGATCTCACTCAGTGGCAACCGGCCAGTCTGCCGGACACGCGCACGCTGCAAGGACGCTTTATTCGTCTGGAAAAACTCGACACCGCCCGCCATGGCGATGGCCTGTGGGAGGCACTGGAAGGTCCGGCCGCTGACCGCAAGTTATGGGATTACCTGTTCGTGGGCCCGTTTCCCGAGCGCAGCGCATTCGATGACTATCTCGCAGGCCTGGAAGACTCGACCGATCCGTGGTTTTACACGGTCATCGACCAACAGACCGGGGCCATCGACGGCTTTCTGAGCTTGATGTCCATCGTCCCGAACGCAGGGCGCATCGAAATTGGCCATGTGACCTTTGGCGCCTCGATGCAACGCACGCCAAAAGCCACAGAGGCGGTTTATCTCCTGGCGAAGGAATCTTTCTCGCTGGGCAATCGCCGCCTGGAATGGAAATGCAACGCTAACAACGCCCGCTCCAAACGTGCGGCCGAGCGCTTCGGGTTCAGCTTCGAAGGCACCTTCCGCCAGCACTCGGTGTTCAAGGGTCAGAATCGGGATACGGCCTGGTACTCAATCATCGACAGCGAGTGGCCGGCGGTACGGCAGGCGTTCGAAACATGGTTGTCTGTGGATAACTTTAAGGACGATGAGCAGATCAGAACGCTGGAGCAACTGCGCGGCAACTGAGTGCGTCGAAACGAAACAGCCGGAGGCGCCCAGCTTCAGGCAAAAAGAGGAGCCACGAGAGCTCCCCCAGAGGTAACCGTTTAGCCTGCCGCCTCTGTGCTCGGCAGGCTTTCAACTGTGCAGCGGCTCTTTCAGCCCTCGATTTCGATCAAAATCTCGCCCGGGTTTACGCGATCGCCTTTCGCGACGTGGATGGCCACAACCTTGCCAGCGATTGCAGCCTGGACTTCGGTCTCCATCTTCATCGCTTCGGTGATCAGCACTGCCTGACCGGCGCGGACGGCATCGCCCTCCTTCACCAGCACGTCGACGATGTTGCCCGGCATGGAAGTGCTGACATGGCCTGGCTTGCTGGCCTGGGCACGCTTGCCGATCCCGCTGCCAACGAACTCATTGAGCGGCTCGAACACCACTTCTTCCGGCATGCCGTCGATGGACAGATAGAAGTGACGCTTGCCCTCGGCCTTGACGCCCACGCCTGTGATATCAACGCGGTAGCTTTCGCCGTGAACATCAATGACGAATTCGGTCGGGACGCCCTCGCCGCCCGCCTTCGCTACCGCGCCCGGCTCGGGAATCGGCAGCAGAGGCTCTGGGGCCAAGGTGCCCGCCGCACGTTCTTCGAGAAACTTGCGGCCGATGTCCGGGAACATCGCGTACGTGAGCACGTCCTCTTCGGTGCTAGCCAACGCGCCGATTTCGCCGCGCAGCTTGGTCATTTCAGGCTTCAGCAGGTCGGCCGGACGCACATCGATCAGCTCTTCGTTGCCGATAGCCTGACGACGCAGCGTCTCGTCCACCTGCCCCGGCGCCTTGCCGTAGCCGCCCGTCAGGTAAAGCTTCACTTCATTGGTGATGGTCTTGTAACGCTCGCCGGCCAGCACGTTGAAAAACGCCTGGGTGCCGACGATCTGCGAAGTCGGGGTCACCAACGGCGGATAACCCAGGTCTTTGCGTACCCGCGGAATCTCGGCCAGCACTTCGCCCATGCGGTTCAACGCGCCCTGCTCTTTGAGCTGGTTGGCGAGGTTGGAGATCATGCCGCCCGGGACCTGATTGACCTGCACGCGGGTATCGACCGCCGTGAATTCGCTTTCGAACTGGTGATACTTCTTACGCACAGCGTAGAAATACAGGCCGATTTCCTGCAGCAGTTCCAAGTCCAGGCCGGTGTCGAATTCGCTGCCTTTCAGGGCCGCGACCATCGACTCAGTACCCGGGTGGCTGGTACCCCAGGCGAAGCTGGAGATAGCGGTGTCGATGTGGTCGGCACCGTTTTCGATGGCCTTGAGCTGGCACATCGCAGCCAGGCCTGCGGTGTCGTGGGAGTGAATGAACACCGGAAGCGATTGCTCGGCCTTCAGCGCCTTGACCAACTCGCCCGTGGCATAAGGGGTCAGCAGGCCGGCCATGTCCTTGATCGCGACTGAATCACAGCCCATCGCTTCCATCTCTTTGGCCTGCGCCACAAATGCGCCAATGGTGTGCACAGGGCTGGTGGTATACGCGATTGTGCCCTGGGCATGCTTGCCGGAAGCCTTCACCGCTTCGACCGCCACGCGCAGGTTGCGCACGTCGTTCATGGCGTCAAAGATGCGGAACACGTCGATACCGTTGTCCGCCGCCTTGGCGACGAATGCCCTGACCACGTCATCGCTGTAGTGGCGATACCCCAGCAGGTTCTGGCCGCGAAGCAGCATTTGCAGACGTGTGTTGGGGAGCGCCGCGCGCAATTGGCGCAGGCGCTCCCACGGGTCTTCCTTCAGGAAGCGCACGCAGGCGTCGAAGGTCGCACCGCCCCACACTTCCAGCGACCAGTAGCCGACTTTATCGAGCTTGTCGCAGATCGGCAGCATGTCCTCGGTGCGCATGCGGGTCGCCAGCAGAGACTGGTGGGCGTCGCGCAAAATGGTGTCGGTGACGAAGATCTTTTTAGACATTTGAATCTCCTTTTGGCCACAAGCCTCAAGCTACAAGCTGCAAGTAAAAGCCGAACGCGCTCTCGCTTGAAGCTTGCCGCTTACAGCTTGTAGCTGCTTTGTTCAAAGCCCCGCATGGGCAGCGATGGCGGCGGCGATGGCCAGGGCCAGCTCTTCGGGTTTGCGCTTGATCGAGTAATTGGTGAGCTCGGGATGGCTCTCCACGAAGCTGGTATTGAACTGGCCGCTGCGGAATTCCGGGTTGCGCAGGATTTCCTGGTAATACGCGGCCGTGGTCTTCACCCCTTGCAGACGCATGTCATCCAGCGCACGCAGGCCGCGGTCCATTGCCTCCTCCCAGGTCAGCGCCCAGACGATCAGCTTCAGGCACATGGAGTCGTAATACGGCGGAATGGTGTAGCCGGTGTAAATCGCCGTATCGGTGCGCACGCCGGGGCCGCCGGGCGCGTAGTAACGGGTGATCTTGCCGAAGCTCGGCAGGAAGTTGTTCTTCGGGTCTTCCGCGTTGATGCGGAACTGCAACGCGAAACCACGATGGATGATGTCTTCCTGCTTGACCGACAGTGGCAGCCCGGACGCAATGCGGATCTGCTCGCGGACGATGTCGATCCCGGTGATTTCCTCGGTGATCGTGTGCTCGACCTGTACGCGGGTGTTCATCTCCATGAAGTACACCTCGCCCTCGGCGAGCAAGAACTCCACGGTGCCGGCGTTCTCGTAGCCCACGGCCTTGGCGGCGCGCACGGACAAGTCGCCGATGTAGGCGCGCTGCTCTGGCGTCAGTTGAGGGCTTGGGGCGATTTCGATGAGTTTCTGGTTGCGGCGCTGGATGGAGCAATCGCGCTCGAACAGGTGCACGACGTTGCCGAAGCTATCGCCGAGGATCTGCGCTTCGATGTGCTTGGGATTGACGATGCACTTTTCGAGAAAGACTTCAGCCTTACCGAAGGCCTTGGTGGCCTCGGAAATGACTCGAGGAAACGCCTGCTCCAGCTCTTCCCGGCTGTTGCAGCGACGAATGCCGCGCCCGCCGCCGCCCGAGGTGGCTTTGAGCATGACGGGGTAACCGATGCGATCGCCTTCCACCAATGCTTCGGCGATGTCGGCCACGTTGCCTTCCGTACCGGGCGTCACCGGTACGCCGGCCTTGATCATGCTGCGCCGAGCTTCGGTTTTGTCGCCCATGCGGCGGATCACTTCAGCAGACGGGCCGATGAACTTGATACCCCGTTCAGCGCAGATATCCGCCAGCTCCGCGTTTTCCGACAGAAACCCGTAGCCAGGGTGCAATGCGTCGCAGCCGGTTTCAACGGCGAGGTTCACCAGCTTGCGCGGGTTCAAATAGCCTTCAAGGGGGTCCGATCCGATGCCATAGGCTTCGTCGGCACGCTTCACGTGGAGGGCGTGCCGGTCCGCGTCGGAATAGATCGCCACCGAGCGGATGCCCATTTCGGCGCAAGCGCGCACGATCCGAACAGCGATTTCCCCACGGTTGGCGATCAGGATTTTTTTATCACTGGTATTTCCTCGACCGATTAGCAGACGGACCAGATGGCTGGCCAATACCGCGCGACATTCCGTTACTGCATGTTGCTCGCAGGTGAAGCCACCCTATGACGAATCAGCAATTAACAAAAATGAGTAAATATTGGGTGAACCATAAGCAAAACCTTATAGTTCCCAATATCAACTAATCGGCTAGGGCTTTAGAAATGCGTAAGTCATTGATGCGAATGACATTGCGTCAATTGCGGATCTTCAATGAGGTCTGTGATTTGCGCTCTTACAGCCGGGCAGCTGAGGAAATGTCGCTGACCCAGCCGGCGGTGAGTCTGCAGATTCGTCAGCTGGAAGAGCTGGTTGGCCAGCCGCTGTTCGAGTACGTGGGTAAAAGCTCTATCTCACGGAAGCAGCCGAAGCGCTGCAGCTTGCCAGTCGTGACATCTTCGGTCGGCTGGAGAACCTCGACATGCAGCTCTCCGACATGCAGGGCTCCCTGCAGGGGCAGCTCAAACTGGCGATCGAATCCAGCGCCAAGTATTTCGTTCCTCACCTGTTCGCGGCCTTCAAGCGTAAATACCCGGAAGTCATGCTCAACCTCACGGTCGTCAATCGGGCGCAGGTGATTCGGCGGCTGTCGGATAACCGCGATGACCTAGTCGTCATGTCGATGGTCCCACAGGACATGGGCCTGGAGTTTTTGCCCTTCCTGAATAACCCGATCGTTGCCGTGGCGCAGCCGGACCATCCGTTGACGCTATTGCCCAATCCGACGCTGAAGGATCTGGAGGCAGCAACGCTGGTGGTTCGCGAACAGGGTTCAGGGACGCGCAAGGCCTGCGAAGAATATTTCAAGGAGAAGCGCATTCATTTCGAGCACACGCTGGAGGTGTCCTCGGCGGAAGCGCAGCGTGAATGCGTGGTGGCGGGGCTCGGCGTCGCACTGCTGACGCGCCATGCGCTGAGCCTGGAACTCGCCACCGGCACGCTGATCGAGCTGCCAGTGGCCGAGTTACCGCTGTACCGAAGCTGGTGCGTCGTACAGGCGCGGGACAAACGTCTGTCGCCGGTGGCTCACGCGTTCCTGTCATTCATTCGGACAGAGCGTACGCAAATCAGCGAGCTGGTCGCGCGCTTTGATGGCCACCTTCCGAAGCGCTAGCGCTTTGCCAGAAGTGGGCAGTGGCGCTATCCAGGTAGCTGGAGAGCTCCTGGTTAAGGCGGCGTTCTTCGGAATGGCTTTCGATCGCTCGCCGGAACGCCATGCGGCGCTGGTCTTCCTGCTGACGGCGGGTCTTGGTGCTGGAGGTGCTGTGCTGCTGCGAGTCATCGTAGTGCCGAGGCATATCCTGTCTCCCATTCGTGTGCGGGAGTACAGAGTGGCGGGCAGCGGTGACGATCAGACGTCGGAAGCGTTACAGGTTGATGAATGATGCACGTCTAACTCCGCCTCAATCATTTGAAACACACTGCGACTTCACGTCCTCCATTTCTGGAATAAAGTCAGCAGGCAGGAAGCAAAACACATTTTCTTATTCAAGGAGCTACACCATGAACGTTATCGATACTAAAAACTGGTCCGCACGTATTAACAAAATGCCTTCGCTTGAAGGTCCAAGCCTGACAGTTACAGGAACCGTGATCGTAGGGAACAGCGCTACCCAGGCTGTTCTCGTGCTGCCACCCGTCCAGGACAAGTCTATGGGGCTGAGGCTGGAGCTCAAACTGGAACAAACGGGCGCAGGCGCAACGGCTCTCACCGAGAAATCCGTTACATACTCGGTAGCCGGCTATGACAACACCACTCATGTCACTATTTTCAGTGAGGGAAAAGAGCTGATCCGCATTGATGATATTGAAGTCGTGTATTAATAAATCGGTCCAGCCTTGATATAAAAAAACGCCAGCCAGATTTTTCTGGCTGGCGTTTTTAGTTATGGGTCCGCTGCACATTAATTAAGTAGCGCTGGGCGATCAGTCCTCAGACGATTTGATCGACTTCGGCGACAACCGCAGGCTGCGCAAGCTGCGCTTCACGCTTTTCAGGTGATTGACCAGACTTGGACCGCGCGCCATTGCAACGCCCATCGCCAGGACATCAATGACCACCAGATGCGCGATGCGTGAGGTCAACGGCGTGTAGATTTCGGTGTCTTCGTGCACGTCAATCGCGAGGTTGACCGTGGACAGCTCGGCCAATGGCGTCTGACTCGGGCACAGGGTGATCAGATTGGCGCCGCTTTCGCGCACCAGATTGGCAGTAATCAGCAGGTCCTTGGAGCGACCTGACTGCGAGATGCACACCGCGACGTCAGTGGGTTTGAGCGTCACAGCCGACATCGCCTGCATGTGCGGATCGGAATAGGACGCCGCCGTCAGCAACAGACGAAAGAACTTATGCTGGGCGTCAGCCGCAACCGCACCCGATGCGCCGAAACCGTAGAACTCGACCCGATGCGCCGCCGCCATGACCGTCACCGCTGCCTGCAAGGCATGGGGGTCTAGCTTTTCGCGCACTTCTATCAATGTGTGCAGCGTGGTGTCGAAAATCTTCAGGCTGTAATCGGCGACGGAATCGTCTTCGTGGATGGCGAACTGGCCGAAGCTCGCGCCAGCGGCGAGGCTTTGCGCCAGCTTGAGTTTCAGGTCCTGAAAACCGGTGCAGCCAATGGCGCGGCAGAAACGCACGATCGTCGGCTCACTGATACCGACCGCATGTGCCAGATCGGCCATGGAGCTGTGCATCACGGCCGCCGGATCGAGCAGCACGTGATCGGCTACTTTCAGCTCCGATTTGCGCAAGAGATGGCGTGACTGGGCGATGTGCTGCAACAGATTCAAAGGACAGGACTCAAGTGAAGGATGGGCCGGGCTGTAGCTTTCTTGTAGTTATACTACATGACCTGCAAACCGCACAGTTAAACGATCTTCCCGCAGTCAACCGATTGCTGTTGAGGGTCATGTCGCTGTGTAGTGTAGGGCTTTTCGCACAGGGCTCCAGGCTTCGGTAAGCTGACTGCGCAGGATACTGCCCATTATGCAGGCCTCCACCGGCCGACTGATCAAATAGCCTTGCACCTCGTCGCAACCGTGAGACCTGAGAAACTCCAACTGTTCGCAATCTTCCACGCCTTCGGCCACCACCCTGAGGTCAAGACTGTGGGCCATCGCGATGATCGCCCGAGTAATCGCCGCGTCTTCTGCCCCTTCATTCAAACCACGAATGAAGGCCTGATCGATCTTCACGTAGTGCACTGGAAAACGTTTCAGGTAGCTCAACGATGAATAGCCGGTGCCGAAGTCGTCGATGGCCAGTTTCACCCCAAGTGCGCGCAACTGCTGAAACGTTGTGATGATGTGCTCGACGCTTTCGAGCAACTGACTCTCGGTGAGCTCCAGCTCCAGGTATTGCGGCGCAAGCCCTGTTTCTTCAAGCACTTGGCGCACGAGGCTGACCAACTTGCCCTGCCGCATCTGATGCACCGACAAATTGACCGATACCCTGATTGGAGCCAGGCCCTCGCGCTGCCATTCGCAGGCTTGATGGCAGGCTTTGCGCAGCACGAACTCCCCGATGTTGGCGATCAGGCCGGTCTCCTCCGCCAACCCGATAAACTCACCAGGCGCAATCAGACCGCGCTCGGGATGACGCCAGCGCACCAGAGCCTCCGCGGAATTCAGGCGCCCGCTTTCCAGCTCCAGCTTCGGCTGGTAAAAACCTCCAGCTGCCCTTCTGCAATCGCGCGCCGCAACTGAATTTCCAGCTGCAGGCGACCGGGCGTCCCCGCCTCAAGGCTCTCGCTGTAGAACTGGAAATTGTCGCCGCCAAGATGTTTGGCGTGCTGCATCGCCATATTCGCCTGGCTGACCAGCGCGGCGATGTCTCGGGCAGAACCCGGCAGCAACGCGATGCCGATGGAGGCGCTGACCACCAGCTCATGGCCGGAAACCGATATGGGCGAGCGCAGCTTCGCCAGCAGGCGCGTCGTGATCCGTGCCAGCGTGGTCAGATTGCCATGGCTGTCGAACAGCACGGCAAACTCGTCCGCAGACAAACGCGCGACGGTATCGGCATCTGCCACGTTGGCATTCAGCCGGCGCGCGACAAGGCGCAGCAATTGGTCAGCAATGTCGTGACCCAGGCTGTCGTTGAGCAATTTGAAGCGATCAAGGTTGATGTGCAACAGGGCCAGCGTCCGCCCCCGTGCCGCGCACGCTGATTGGCCTCACGCAGTCGCTCATTGAACAGGGCGCGATTGGCGAGGCCGGTCAGCTCATCGTAATGGGTCAGGTAACGCGTACGTTCTTCGTACTGACGCGTCAGTTCGCGGTTGAGCTCGTCGCTTTTAGCCTGGGCCTGTTGAAGGTGTTCAATGAGCGCCACGTTCTGAAATCGCCGGATCAGGCCCCGCTCGATCAAGCGGTTGACCTGAGCGGCCACCACGATCAGCGCCAGCAGCAAAATCAATCCGAGCCAACCCCAGCCGTGGCGCTGCGAATCGCCGGCCCCGAACAGATAGACAATGGGCGGCAGCAGACACGGCAGCGTGAACGTGAGGAACGCCGGAATGCTGACGGCATAGGCCACGCTGGCAGAAAGCGTCGCAGCGCCGATCAGACCGAACACCCAAGCCTGTTGGGCGAGGCTTTGCGCCGGCATCAGCACCAGCGCAGCGCTGGAAAGGGTGAAACCGCTGACGCATGCGCCGGCCAGAAACATGCGATTCCAGATCGGCTGCGATCGACGATCGAGTGATGCTGACCTGAACGCTGCGACTTGCAGCACACGCAGACACACCAGCGCTGACAGCCAACCCAGCCAGACGCCCACCAGCACGTAACGCTCGGGGCTCCAGAGCAGCCAGGCGCAGAGCAAACCATTGATGAACATGAACAGAGTCGGCAGCAGCGATCCCTGATAAAGAAGGCGGGTGCGCTCGGCGGCGAGCTGAGTCGCGAACTGCTTGCAGATGACACGACGTGTCGCCACCGCGTCTGCCGGGGCTTCGGAGCTGAAGGTCATGGCGGTTCTTATAATTGGGGGCCTTGAACGTTCGCGGAGGATACACAAGGGATCGTCGAGACCAAACAGTCATTAATTAAAATCTACAGACGGCAAAAATGGGACCGGTAACATCACGACCGGCCAGCGTTAGGGTTTGCCCATGCCCTCACGGCACCCTAGAATGCCCCGATGCGCGATGACCTCTCCCTTCTGCTTAACTCCCTCAACGATGCCCAACGCCAGGCCGTAGCTGCCTCCGTGGGTCGTCAGTTGGTCCTGGCCGGCGCTGGTTCCGGCAAAACCCGTGTGTTGGTGCACCGTATCGCCTGGTTAATCCAGGTCGAGAACGCCTCGCCGCACTCGATCCTGTCGGTGACGTTTACCAACAAGGCCGCTGCCGAGATGCGCCATCGCATCGAGCAGTTGATGGGTATCAACCCGGCCGGCATGTGGGTGGGCACCTTCCACGGCCTGGCGCATCGCCTGCTCCGGGCGCACTGGCAGGAAGCGGGGCTGAATCAGAGCTTCCAGATTCTTGACAGCGATGACCAACAGCGATTGGTCAAGCGCGTCATGCGCGAGCTGAACCTTGATGAGCAGCGCTGGCCGGCACGGCAGGCGCAGTGGTTCATCAATGGGCAGAAGGACGAAGGGCTACGCCCCAAACACATTCAGGCTTCGGGCGACCTGTTTCTGACGACCATGAAGTCGGTCTACGAGGCGTACGAAGCGGCCTGTCAGCGCGCTGGCGTTATTGACTTCTCGGAGTTACTGCTTCGGGCGCTGGACCTTTGGCGCGACAACCCGAGCCTGCTTGCGCATTACCAGCGTCGTTTCCGCCACGTGCTGGTGGACGAATTCCAGGACACCAACGCCGTTCAATACGCCTGGTTGCGCCTGCTCGCCCAGGGTGGCGACAGCCTGATGGTGGTCGGCGACGACGATCAGTCCATTTACGGCTGGCGCGGCGCGAAGATCGAGAATATTCATCAGTATTCCGAAGACTTCCCCGACACCGAGACCATTCGCCTGGAGCAAAACTATCGCTCCACCGCGAGCATCCTCAAGGCCGCCAACGGCTTGATCGTCAACAACACCGGGCGTCTGGGCAAAGAGCTGTGGACGGACGTCGGCGATGGCGAACTGATCAGCCTTTACGCAGCATTCAACGAACACGACGAAGCGCGCTACGTGGTCGAGACCATTGAAAGCGCGATCAAGACCGGCCTCGCGCGCAGCGACATCGCCATTCTGTACCGCTCCAACGCCCAATCGCGGGTACTTGAAGAAGCCTTGCTGCGCGAGCGCATCCCGTACCGTATCTACGGTGGCCAGCGATTCTTCGAGCGCGCCGAAATCAAGAACGCCATGGCGTATATGCGCCTGCTTGACGGTCGCGGCAACGACTCAGCGCTGGAGCGGGTGATCAACGTTCCACCTCGCGGTATCGGCGAGAAAACCGTCGAAGCGATTCGCGAGCACGCGCGCCATGCCGACGTGTCGATGTGGGAGGCCATGCGCCTGCTGGTCGCCAACAAAGGCTTGGCCGGTCGTGCGGCGAGCGCGCTGGGGGCGTTCATCGAACTGATCGAAAACCTCGCCGCGAAGGCCGCAGACATGCCCCTGCACCTGATGACCCAAACGGTCATCGAGCAGTCCGGCCTGATCACGTACCACAAGGAAGAAAAAGGCGAGAAAGGCCAGGCCCGGGTGGAAAACCTTGAGGAACTGGTCAGCGCCGCGCGCGCTTTCGAGAACAGTGACGAAGAGGAAGACCTGACGCCGCTGGCTGCATTCCTCGGGCACGCCTCGTTGGAGGCAGGCGATACGCAGGCGGATGAGCACGAAGACAGCATCCAGTTGATGACGCTGCACAGCGCCAAAGGTCTGGAGTTCCCGTACGTCTTCCTGGTGGGCATGGAAGAAGGCCTGTTTCCGCACAAGATGAGCCTGGAAGAGCCGGGGCGTCTGGAGGAAGAGCGTCGTCTGGCTTACGTGGGCATTACCCGCGCGATGCAGCATCTAGTGATGACATACGCAGAAACGCGACGCCTGTACGGCAGCGAAACCTACAACAAGGTCTCGCGCTTCGTACGGGAGGTACCGCCCAACCTGATTCAGGAAGTGCGGCTGTCCAACAGCGTGACCCGTCCGTTCGGCGGCTCCAAAACCATGGCCCCAAGTCGTCTGTTCGATGGCGAAGCCATTCCGCAGAGCCAGTTCTCCCTGGGTCAGCACGTGCAGCATGCGGTGTTCGGTGAAGGCGTGATCCTCAACTTCGAGGGTTCAGGCGCTCAGGCACGGGTCCAGGTGAATTTCTCGGAAGGCAGCAAGTGGCTGATGCTGGGGTACGCGAAGCTTGAGCCTGTCTGATCGACGACTGGCGATGCGTTGATGCAACCCTTGCATTCCCACATCCACCCCCCATCTTTCCTACAGAACTTTCTTCATCTGCCTACAACCCAAGTAGGACAGGCAGGTGAAGATTCACGCAAAAGCCGGAAACATATGGCCGCTGGTCATCCCCATTTGTCCTGTGCAACATGGCGCGCGTGCAATCCACAAACGGGAATTCCCTTATGCAACGTTTTCTTAGCATCGCTTTGGCAATGATCATCGGGCTCACCATGAGCCTTGATGTCAATGCTGCGCGTTTCGGTGGTGGCAAGAGCATGGGCTCGGCGCCAAGTCACCAGGCGCGTCAAACAGCTCCTTCTACTCCTGCCGCAGCACCTAACGCCGCTGGCCGTCCTGCGCCTGCTGCGGGCGGTGCTTCCAAATGGCTGGGCCCACTGGCCGGTCTCGCTGCCGGTGGTCTTCTGGCCTCCATGTTCATGGGCGGTGGCTTCGAGGGCATGCAGTTCTTCGACATCCTGATCATGGCGATCATCGCCTTCGTGATCTTCCGCTTCATCGCGGCCCGTCGACGCAAACAGCAGCCGCAGATGGCTCCCGCCGGTGCTCCTTACCAGCGTGAAACCTTCGAACAACCACAACCGGCCCAGAACTCGATCTTCGGCGGTTCCGCTCCAGCAGCGGCAGCCCGTCCAGTGATCAACGCGCCAGCCTGGTTCAACGAAGAACGCTTCATTGAAGCGGCCCGCAGCCACTTCCAGTCGCTGCAACAGCACTGGGATGCGAACGAGATGGATAAGATTTCCGAGTTCGTGACCCCGCAGATGCTGCAGTTCCTGAAGAAAGAACGCGCCGATCTCGGTGAAGGCTTTCAGTCCACGTTCATCGACAACCTTTCCGTGCAGCTCGACGGTCTGGATGACCGCGCCGACAAGACCATCGCCACGCTGACCTTCAGCGGTGTGTCGAAAACGTCGCGCTTCGATCAGGGCGAAGTCTTCAGCGAAAGCTGGAACATGGAACGCGCTCAGGGCGACAACCAGCCTTGGCTGGTGGCAGGTATCCGCCAGAACGGCTAATACCGCTGAGCTGCTGCAACTGAACCCCGGACTTGTTCCGGGGTTCTGCTTTTATAGAAGCCAAGTTAATTTGGCGATGCCTTTGAGCTACTGTATAACCCGCGCAAATCGTTAGAGGATCCACGTCGTGGAAGAAGTCATCGAACAACTCCGTGAAGCCAATGAACCGGTCCCTGTCCCGCTCGAGCTGCCTGATGAAGATCAGTTGGTCGAGGTTGAGGAGCAACTGTTCATCAATATCCCCTTCGTCTTCAAGGAGTTCTTGCTGACCGTCAGCGACGTGGTCTACGGCAGCCTTGAGCCCGTCACTGTCACTGATCCGGGCTCGCATACGTATTTGCCGGAAGTGGCGGCGACCGCCTGGGACATCGGCGTGCCACGCGAGCTGATCCCGATCTGTCAGGACGGCGAGGATTACTACTGCGTTGAAGAAGACGGCACTGTGGTGCTGTGGTCTGGCGAAGAAGAGCTCGTCACCGAAGAAAGCTGGGAGTCCGTCTGGCACTGGGCGCGGGACGTCTGGCTGGAAAGCTGAGAAGCACAACCGCTCCCCTGAATCAGCGTTGAGGCACGCACCTCAACGCTGATTTACAACTCAGGGCTCAGGATGATTGCCCAGGGTTTCAAGCAACGCGATCTGCATGCGCGTATGCACCCGGATGAACCAGCGCCACAGCACCGCAGCCACTACGGCCGCCACAACGACGATCAGCATTAACCACTCACGCGTCGGCAGCATGCTGGATGACAGCAATGCGATGAGCAGGAAAATCACCATCAATGACAGCAGCGGAATCACTTCGGCGATCACCCGACGGACGCGCGCGGTGTGCCTGCCCGCCATCTCCGGCTTCACGCTCATCTCTGCCAGCAGCATCGACAGCGCCTTGAGCTTGCGATAAGCAGCGATCAGAAACGGCAGTGACAGCAGCAACGACGCACCCCAGATCCAGGCTTTTTGCTGCCCGACATCGCTGACCCAATCGCTGAAATACACACCAATCCGCTCCGCAAAAAATGCCCCGGTGAAGAAGATGGCGATGACCAGCGCCAGATTGATACCGACTTGCAGCAGAATCTTCCGGATCATCGCTGCCAGCACTGCGCCCTGCCCCTGGGGCTGAATGCTGCGCAGCCACTCCCCGTACATTCCAAACACACGCGCCATGCGTGCAGGAACAATGGCGCCCAGCGTGTGGGACAGAGGGTCTGCTGCGCGGATGAGATAAGGGGTCAAGAGCGTCGTGATCGCGGAGACCGCCACGGCGACCGGGTAGAGGAAATCGCTGGTGACCTGCAGTGTCATCCCCAGCGCTGCGATGATGAAGGAGAATTCGCCAATCTGTGACAGCCCCATCCCCACCCGCAGCGAAGTCTTGCCGTCGTTGCCGGCGATGAAAGCGCCAAGCCCACAGGAAATCATCTTGCCCAGCACCACAGCGACGGTGATCACCGCGATGGGCCAGGCGTAATCGAGCAGAATCTTCGGATCGATCATCAAGCCGATTGCGACGAAGAAGATCGCGCTGAACATGTCACGGATGGGCTCGACCAAGTGCTCGATCTTCGCCAGTTGCCTGGATTCGGCCATGATCGCACCGATGAGAAATGCGCCCAGCA
Source organism: Pseudomonas sp. 15A4 (assembly GCF_016925575.1). Lineage (NCBI taxonomy): Bacteria > Pseudomonadati > Pseudomonadota > Gammaproteobacteria > Pseudomonadales > Pseudomonadaceae > Pseudomonas > Pseudomonas sp. 15A4. The sequence continues at coordinate 958,118 of NZ_CP068986.1, forward strand.
CCATGCTGTACTCGAGTTTGACCACCAGCAGGCAAAACCCGAAGCACAGGCCTAGCACCGTGATCAGCAGCATCTCGTTGCTTTCGAACTTCGCCACATAAGCCAGCAACCGCGGCACGACCAAGATGCCGATGACCAGCGCGACAATCATGAATAGCGACAGCTTGCCGACCGTGGAAAACACCTCACCGGAGCTGACCGTGCCGCTCACGGCGATGCCTGACAAGAGCGCGATGATGCCAATGCCGAGGATGTCCTCAACGATGAGCACACCGAAAATCAGCTGGGCGAAGCGCTGGTTTTTCATCTTCAGGTCGTTGAGCGCTTTGACGATGATGGTGGTGGACGAGATTGCCAGAATGGCACCCAGGAACAGCGAATCCATGGTGTTCCAGGCGAAGAACTGGCCGATTTCGTAACCGATCCAGATCATCAGCATGATTTCGAGAAACGCGGCAATGAACGCCGTCGCGCCGACCTTGAACAGCTTGCGCAGACTGAATTCCAGGCCGAGGCAGAACATCAGAAAGATCACGCCGAGTTCGGCGAGGGTCTTGATGGTGTCCTCGTCGTGAATGAGGCCAAACGGCGGGGTATGCGGGCCGATGATGAAGCCGGCGACGATATAGCCCAGCACCACCGGTTGCTTGAGCCGATGAAACACCACCGTTACGACGCCAGCGACGAGCATGATCACAGCCAAGTCTTGAATGAAACTGATGGCATGCATGGGCGCTGCTCCTGCTGGCAATCGATGAAATACGCGTATCCGTCTGAAAGAGAGACGACTGCTGTACGAAAACTCGCCAACGAAGCCTGAATATTCTGACTGAGACGCAGGATTTACCCCATCCAAGGGCTTCCGCAGGTTAACACCGCACAAAAGCGCGAGAAGCCAGTGCAATATATGGAAACAGATGGGTACAGGGCGTGACGGCGGAGCGGTCGTTGGCGTCCCGGTATCGATGGTTTTGTCGCCAATCTGCATTCGAGCACCCGAGCAAGGTGCCTTCTGACCCTTTTAGACCGTGAGCAACGCTATGGAACCCGGAAACGCCCAGCTGTCGATGACTGTATTGATGACCCCGGACATGGCCAACTTTTCCGGCAACGTGCACGGCGGGACGCTGCTGAAGTACCTCGATGAAGTGGCCTACGCGTGCGCGAGCCGTTACGCAGGCCGCTATGTGGTGACCCTGTCGGTGGATCAGGTGATTTTCCGTGAGCCCATTCACGTCGGCGAGCTGGTCACGTTCCTGGCATCGGTCAATTACACCGGCAATACGTCCATGGAGGTGGGCATCAAAGTCGTGACCGAAAACATCCGCGAGCGCTCGGTTCGTCACACCAACAGCTGCTTCTTCACCATGGTGGCGGTGGACGACCAGCGCAAACCTGCCAGCGTACCGCCACTGACGCCGGCCAACAGCGAAGACAAGCGCCGTTACGTGCAGGCGCAACAACGCCGCCAGATCCGTCAGGAACTGGAGAAGCGTTATCGTGAAATCAAGGATGAGCCGGTTTAAGCCAGCATCCGGTTCAGTTTAAAGCCGGACTCCTTCGAACCTGACGCGCGGGTGAGCGATTCGGTCTTGCGCGCGTACCAGTTCCAGCTCGTAGCTGCCGCAGGCCTGGGTTTCCAGCAGCACTTCATGCACCGCTGACGCCGCGAATTCGAAGGCGCTGCGCAAGTCGTCACCGAGCAGAACGCGTGACAGGAACAGCCCGGACGTCAGGTCGCCCACGCCGACCGGCTGTCGAGGGAATGCCAGGAGCGGTCGGCGCAAGTGCCAGGTGTCGTGCTCGGTCACCAGCAGCATCTCAAAGCCGTCCGCGGGTTTACCCTGGTAGGCCAGGTGCTTGACGACTACCGCCTTGGGGCCTCGGGCCAGCAATGCTCGCGCCATGGCCACGCAGTCGAGCAACGATTCGGGTTTGCGGCCGGAAAAGCTGTCCAGCTCCAGCTGATTCGGACACAGAAAGTCAGCAACCGCAGCGGCTTCATCGAGCAGGAAATCGCTGACCTCCTGCGGCACGATGCAGCCCTTCTCCGGGTGCCCCATCACCGGATCACACAAATACAGCGCGCGTGGATTAGCGCGTTTGATCTGCGCAACGGCGCTCAGAATGGCCCGTCCCTGCGCTGCGCTGCCCAGATAACCCGACAGCACCGCATCGCAATTGCCCAGTTCGCCTATCTCCGCAATCCCCTCGACCAACGCCGGAATCTGCTGCGGCGCCAGAACTTCCCCGCCCAGTGTCCATATTGAGTGTGGTTGGAGAACTGAACGGTATTCAGCGGCCAGACATTGATGCCGATACGCTGCATGGGGAACACGGCTGCGCTGTTGCCAGCGTGGCCAAACACGACATGCGACTGGATGGCGAGTAGATGGGGCGTACGTTTCATGACAGGTTCCTGAGACCGGGAAGGCACATTAGTGGCGATGCCGGACGAAGTGAAGCGAAATTAAACTTTCGGGCTATGGCTGTCTGTCACCCGACGCAGTTAAGCTGCAAGCCTTCTCTTGGAGTTTCTTTTCCATGCTGACCCTGGGCAACATTTTCGTCCTCATGCTGCTGGCGACTGCCGGCGCCTGGCTGTGGCACGCCCATGGCTTGCGCGAACGGGCGCTGGAACGCGTCAAACAGCATTGCGCCAAACTCGAGCTCGAATTGCTCGACGGCAACGTGGCGCTGAAACGAGTCGCGTTCAAGCGCGACAACGAAGGCCGCAAGCGCCTGGCGCGGATTTATAACTTTGAGTTCACGGTCACCGGCGAGCATCGGCATCCCGGCACGATCACCATGTTCGGTGCCCACGCGGCGCAGATCGAGCTGGCGCCCTACCCGTTCGAAATCAAAGACCCGAAGCCCACCGCCGAAATCATCCAGCTGAGCCAGTGGCGCCAGGAACACAACAAGTGGAAGCAGTAACCCTCTGTGGATAACTTGCTCTAGCGCAGACAGGCCGCCAGGGTTCTCTGCAAAGCATCTTCGTCTTGGGGCACGTCGAAGATCAGCTCAAGGCGAGAATCCTTGCGCCACTCACTCGACGCCCATTCCAGCAAACTCCCGTTCAGCCCATTGCCCGAGATCCACCCCTTCTCACTGTGGATAACGAGCTTGGCCCGCCGCCAGCCCATGCTTTGCAGCCAAATCTGCACGCTCGCCGCATTGAATACTCGCTCAGGGTGCCAGCGCCAGCCAATGCTCCAGCCCTCCGCCTGTTGCTGGCTCAGGCAGACCGGCGTCATCGGCTCTGCCCACACTGCGGGGGTGGGCCAATGACCGGGGGACGCCCGGATTGTCTGAGCCAGCCTGAGCGCTGACGTCGATGCCGGGCAACGAAGCCAGAGACAATACGCCGTGGTCAGTCCAGCGCTGCGAGCGAACAGGCAGCCCATCGGTGATCGCCTTTCGCGTGGACGCGTTCAGCCCTTCGGACTTGTTCATTAGCAGCAGGCCAGCTTGTGCGAGGGCTTCTCGCTGGGGGTCAGGGAGCGCTTTGCCTTGGGCAAGTGCCTGGGCGTCGAGCACCATGACGCTGGGCTGGATCGCCAGGACCCCAACCCAGGGCGCCTCCTGTAATTGCTTGATCAACTGAACCGGATGCCCCAGCCCGGAGGGCTCGATGAACAAGCGGTCCGGTCTGGCCTTGCGTAACAGCCGGCCGAGGCCAATCTGAAAAGGCGCGCCATTGACGCAGCACAGGCAACCGCCAGCCACTTCGCCAAGTGCGATACCATCGTCGCCGGTCGTCAGCAGCGCAGCATCCAGGCCTATCTGTCCGAACTCATTGATGAGCACAGCCCAGCGCTCGCCCACAGGTTTCTGCTTGAGAAGATGCCTGATCAGGCTCGTCTTGCCGGCACCTAGCGGGCCAGTAATGACATGAGTGGGGATGTTCTGCAGCATGTCGGCCATTCTTGAGATCGCTCCTGAAGTGAGCGCTGACGGAGGTAATTGATGCGAGCAATCTGGCTGCCCATATGGCTGGCGTGGACGCTGTTGGCGATGACGTCGACGCAGGTCCGGGCGCAGTCTTGCGTCGTGCACAGCCAAGGCGAGGGAGTGGACGTCAAGGTCTGTCAGGAGAATTTGAACATCCCGCCAGACCTGTTCCATAACGGGTTCTGCAAACCCCAGCTCAAGGATCAGAAAACCGAGGTCACGTACTCGGAGCAGTGCCCTGCCGGGTCATTTGGCCAGTGCAGCAACGCGCAGGTGGCCAATATGCCTTATCGGCAGAACATTCACTATTACGGCGTTGCCAGCGACGCTGCGTTTCTCAAACCGTTCTGCGAGCAGCAGAGCAAGGGCATCTGGAAAACACAGTGAGTCAGACGGGTGCTACGCCGCGTCGCCATACCAGTCGCCAAACGGATCAGGCATCGAGCGCCAGTCTGCAACGCCGGCCGCCATCTCGGCGTCAGTCAGCAGGCATTCATCGAGCTCGGCAGCCAGACGGCCGAAGTCGATGTTCTGCCCGATGAACACCAGCTCCTGACGGCAATCACCGGTCTCCGCCTCCCAGCTGCGCATGATCACCTGCGTGCTTTCGGCGTCTTGCGGCCACTCCGCTTTGGGCACGAAGCGCCACCAACGACCCGCGAAACCGTGACGCATCAAGCCGCCGGCCTGGGACCAGCTTCCGGCGTCCTGGTGTTTGCTGGCGAGCCAGAAAAACCTTTCGAGCGCAGCAGCCGGCCGTTTTCCCACGGCGAATTCAGAAAGTCGAAAAAGCGTTGGGGGTGAAAAGGCCGACGCGCCCGATAAGCCGTGGACGCGATGCCGTATTCTTCGGTCTCCGGCGCATGTTCGCCACGCAACTCCTTAAGCCAGCCCGGTGCTTGAGCCGCACGCTCGAAGTCGAAACGACCGGTGTCGAGGATCTTGCCAAGGGGCACGGCCCCCATGACCATCGGCAGAATCTCCGCCTCACTGTTAAGACGGCGCAAAATTGCCATTAGCTCCCGGCGATCGGCTGAACTGATGAGGTCGATCTTGCTGATCAGAATCACATCGGCGAACTCGACCTGCTCAATCAGCAAATCAGTGATCGCCCGCTCGTCGTCCTCACCCAGGGTCTCTCCGCGGGAGGCCAGGCTTTCTGCTGCATTGAAGTCCTGCAGAAAATTCAGGCCATCGACCACCGTCACCATGGTGTCGAGGCGGGCAACATCGGCCAGGCTCCGGCCCTGTTCATCGCGAAAGGTAAAGGTCTCAGCCACCGGAAGCGGTTCCGAAATACCCGTGGACTCGATCAGCAGATAGTCGAAACGGCCCTCATGGGCCAGCCGGCTGACCTCTTCCAGCAAGTCTTCGCGCAGGGTGCAGCAAATGCAGCCGTTGCTCATCTCCACCAGTTTTTCTTCCGCCCGATTGAGGCTGATGTCCCGCTGAACTTCACTGCCGTCGATGTTGATCTCACTCATGTCGTTGACGATCACCGCGACGCGCAAGTTGTCGCGATTGCGCAGGATGTGATTCAGCAGCGTGCTTTTGCCCGCGCCAAGAAAGCCGGACAGAACGGTAACGGGAAGGCGGTTCATGAAGGTTTCACCAGAGTGCGGATGTGATCGCTTTTTACGTTATAGTATAACGATACACAGGTGCTAATATTTTTTAAGGCCGCTTCATGACTCGGTGGTTTTGGTTGTTAATAGGGTGCTTGCTGGTCTTGAGCACGCAGGCTTTCGCCATGCCGCCCTCGCCAAGGCTGGACAAGGCGTTGTGCACGCGCACCGCGACGCTGTTGGCCTGCGTTGATGCCGAGGACAACACGTACAGCGTGGCGGTGGCAGGGAAAACGATGTTCGTGCGCGGCTTTGAAAGCGCGGGCAAGCGCCACTGGGCTCAGACTAACAGCCGTTATGGCTCGCTGACGTTCTTCACGGGGCTGGCATCGGACGGTGAAATCTGGGTGGGGTACATCCAGAAAGTCGGGTGGACGACGATCAGTCGGGTGTCGAGTTCGAGCGGGAGTCGGACCAAGATCACCTGCGACCGAGTGATGGGTTGTCGGTGACCTGACCCCTGCAGGAATGAGGGAAGACTCCGTCGTCCATACGCCGTGCTGGCTCCCTGGCAAACACTGTCCATGGGGGAGTGAGCTTGCTCACGAAGACGGTGTTCCAGGCGCTATATATGCAGCGGATGTTCCGACCTCTTCGCGAGCAAGCTCGCTCCCACAATGACTGTTTAGGCAGGTGCATCTGCAGTGGTGTCAATTTTGATGAGAGCGAACTTGCACATTCTGCCTCATGGCCTAGTCCGTCAGACCAACGCCTCATTCGCCTTTTGCTCTTGCCGCCAGGCCACGTACGAGCCTGCAGGCGGGTTGCGTTCGAAGTAGCGCTTCATGCCATCAAACAAGCCATCGGCAACCGCCTGCTGATGGCGCGCGGTGACGAGGCGCTGACTGTCGCGGCTGTTGGAGATGAAGCCGGTCTCGACCAGAATCGACGGTACATCCGGTGACTTCAGCACCGCAAAACCGGCCTGTTCCACACGTTTCTGGTGCAGCGTCGTGATCCCTTCCAGGCTGCCCAGTACGGTGTGACCCAAGTCCAGACTCGCGGCGATCGTGGCGTTCATCGACATATCGAGAATGACACCGGCCAGCATCGGGTCCTTGTCTTTCAGGTTCAACAGGCTGGTCGCGCCGATCAGGTCGGCGCCGTTTTCACGTTGGGCCATGAAGCGTGCTGTCGCAGACGTCGCGCCGTTCTCCGACAAGGCAAACACCGACGCGCCGGAGGCCGTCAGCCGAGGGGCGGCGTCGGCGTGGACCGAGATGAACATGTCAGCGTTGTATTTGCGTGCGACGTCCACGCGCTTGCGCAGCGGCACGAAAAAGTCGTCGTTACGAACCAGGCGCACATCAAAACCCTTCTCGCGTTTCAGCCGCTTGGCGAGCAACTGCGCGATGGACAGCACGACGTCCTTCTCCCTCTCTCCCTTCGAGCCGACGGCGCCGGGGTCTTTGCCACCGTGACCTGCGTCGACGACCACCATGATGTCGCGCTTGGAACGGTCCCTTCCAGGGTTCTGCGCGGGTGGCTCTTTCGCCAAAGGCGCTGCTGTGGCGAGCTGCACTGGAGGACGGGAAAGCACGTCATGCCCCAAGTCCACAACAAGCCGGTTGCCCTGCGCGCCTTCGGGCCCTAGCAGAAAACTGTTGATCTGCACGGGTGATGTCAGATCGAGCACGATGCGCGTGTCGCTCTGGCCGAAGTGACCGGAACGAATCGATTTGATCGGCGTGTTTTCAAGCGCCAACTGACTGAAGTTGCCATCAAGCCGCGCGCCACTGACATCGATGATGATCCGCTCCGGCGCGCTGAGCGTGAAGGTCTTGTACTGCACCGGGCCGCTAAGGTCGAACACGAGCCGCAGCTTACTATCGGAACGCCACAGGCGGGCGTTTCGGATCTGCGTCGCGTTGACTGAGAATGGAAGCGCAAAGGCGGCGCTGGCCAAAAGCATGTTGAGCAGCATTTGACGTCGGTGCATGGCACGTTCCGAAGGCGAAGAGCATCCCGGCTCAGAGATGGAGGGCGATGGTTACAATATAACAGCCGGGATATCGGGCAAAGATGAAGCTTTTTATAAGTTAGGCGGGATTTTATTGAGCCTCTTCAAAGCCTAAGGCGGAAAAGCTCATGTGAAACAACAAGATGTTCCACGTGGAACACGGCCCGTCATCTGTACAAACAAAAACGCCCCGACAAGTCAGGGCGCTTAGTAAGCAGAGAAAGTCAGGTCCTTGGTTTTACAGTGCCGCACTGCTGACCGAGCCATACAGCGCGCGTGTCCATGCTGCCGTTCTGTTGCTGACCTGTGGCGTTGAACGAGCCAATGACATGGGTGTTGAACTCGCGGTCACTGAGGAACTGTGCTGTGCCGGTGCCTTGAGCGCGTGGGCAACTGAACTTGAACTTCCAGGTAGCGCCGGTACGTTCTGTGATCTGCTGGGTGCAGCCCGACTTCGGATCAGTCAGCGGAATTTGCTCATTCTTGACCTGCTCCTGCGTGAGGCAAATACGAACGCCCTTCCCGCCCAGAGTAACGCCTTGTTTTTCCAGCATTTGTTCCATGGCTGCGCGCTGCTGCGGCGCCATCATCTGCAATTGGGACAACATCACCTGCAAGTCCGGCATCTGCTGGCCGTCCACCTGCATGTTGCTTGAGCTCAACTCCCACAGCCCGGGCTGCAACACCTGAGCCTGTGCAAGAGGCGCAGCCAGACAAACCATCAACGCCAGTACTCGCTTTTTCATGAATCGGATTTCCTTTAGGACTCTTGGGCATCTTGATGCGACCTGCTGGCAGGTCACTGAACGATGACGGTTAGACGACAGATCGGGCAGCCAGTTGCAGCCTCAATAAAATAGCGACAATCCCGGCGCCATGTGGTCTGTTAGACACCAATAAGCTTATGGCACAAGGTTGCGCATGGATTACCACAGCCCGTATTTCTTTGGCTATTTGCTGGGTTTCACTCACCTGCTGGGCATTGTCGCAGCAATCCACGCCTTACTCACTGTGCGTACAGCTCAAGGCTCAATCGCTTGGGCGATGCCCCTGATCTTCATCCCCTATGTCGCGCTGATTCCGTATCTGGTTTTCGGCAGGAGTACGTTCGACGCGTACATCAAGGCGCGGCGTCAGGCGAATACCGAGATGCGCGCGGCAATCGCCGACTTCAACTGGAAGCCGTGGATTGAAGAGGCAGTAGCAGCAAGGCGATCCGACGCTTATCGATCCCTACGCGCGATGCCGAAGCTGGGACGCATGCCGTGCCTGGCAAACAACGAAGTGAAGCTGTTGATCAACGGCGATGAAACGTTTGGCGCAATCTTCGAGGCCATCAAAGGCGCCCGGCAAGTGGTGTTCGTGCAGTTTTTTATCATCCACGACGATGATCTCGGTCGCCGCCTGCAAGGGCTGCTGCTGGAGAAAGCCGCAGAAGGCGTCGCCGTCCATGTGCTCTACGACCGCATCGGCAGCCACGCGCTGCCGGCGCGTTACATCGACAAGCTCCGCGACGGCGGCGTGCAGATCAAGGCGTTCGCAACCCGGGGCGGCTGGCTGACGCGCTTCCAGATCAACTTCCGTAATCACCGCAAGATCGTCGTGGTGGATGGGATCAAAGGCTTCGTTGGCGGGCACAATGTGGGCGATGAATACCTCGGCCTCAAACCGCCGCTAGCGCCATGGCGCGACACCCACGTCAGCGTTGTCGGACCTGTCGTAGCGTGTCTGCAAGAATCGTTTGCCGAAGATTGGTTCTGGGCAACCCGCGAGATACCACCGCTGATCCTGCCGGACAGTTACCCGGAAGACGGCGTGCTGTGCCAGTTACTGGCCAGCGGCCCGGCCGATGCGCAGGAAACCTGCTCGCTGTTCTTCGTAGAAGCCATTCACGCGGCGACCGAAAGGGTGTGGATCACGACACCGTATTTCATCCCCGATGAAGCCGTATCGGCGGCGCTGAGGTTGGCGGTCTTGCGCGGAGTAGATGTGCGCCTGCTGCTGCCGTCGCGCCCCGACCATTACACGGTATATGCCGCTTCCAGCCTGTACGCCTTTGAAGCCGTCCGCGCAGGCGTTCGTATCTTCCGCTACAAGCCCGGCTTTCTGCACCAGAAGGTGGTGCTGGTGGATAACGCGATCTCGGCGATCGGGAGCGCCAATCTGGACAACCGTTCGTTCCGGCTCAACTTCGAACTCATGCTGCTGACCGTGGACGAGGACTTCGCACGCGAAGTCGAAGCTATGTTGGTCGACGACTTCGCCCTTTCCCACGAAATCTCCAGCGAAGAAAGCAAAGAGACCCATCATTTGCAGCAGTTGGGGATGCGGGTAGCCAGGCTGATTTCGCCGATTCTGTAAAGGTGAGTGAGCAGTACGCCAAGTGTGGGAGTGAGCTTGCTCACGAAGACGGTATTTCAACCGCCGATGATTCGGTGGGTGTACCGACGTCTTCGCGAGCAAGCTCGCTCCCACAAGTTGACGCCATTACGCGTAGATGTCGTCCCTGGTCAGCGGCAAATCATGGCTGCCGTCCGCGTGGGGTTTCACCGCCAGGATCTGATGCAGATTGATCCAGCCCTTGGAAAACGCATACGCGCAGCCAGCCAGATACAACCGAAAGATCCTGAGCGCCTGCTCCGGCACCATCGCGGCGGCGACGCCGAGCTTCTCCTCCAGACGCGCGCTCCAGTGTTCGAGCGTCTTGGCGTAGTGCAGGCGCAGACTTTCCACATCGACGACTTCCAGACCCGCCTCGCTGATGAATCCAGTGATCATCGACAGGTGCGGCAGCTCACCGTTGGGAAAGACGTAGCGATCAATGAAGTCGCCGGCGCCCCGCCCTACAGGTCGCCCGTCGGTGTGCTTGGCGGTGATGCCGTGATTCATCACCAGACCGCCCTCCTTCACCGCATCAAACAGACATTTCGCGTACAGCTCCAGATTGGCGTGGCCGACATGCTCGAACATGCCGACGCTGACAACCTTGTCGAAACGGCCGTCTTTAGGCAGATCCCGGTAGTCGAGAAGCTGCAGTTCGACACGGTCCTGCAAACCGTCCGCGCGCACCCGCTCCCGGGCCAGCGCCAGTTGCTCGCGGCTCAGCGTGATGCCGAATACCTTGACGCCGTATTCACTCGCGGCAAAGCGGGAGAGGCCTCCCCAGCCACAGCCGACGTCGAGCAAATACTCCCCGGGTTTGAGCCGTAGCTTGCGGCACAGGTGGTGAAATTTGTTCTGTTGTGCCTGATCGAGCGTCTCGTTGCCGGTCTTGAAATACGCGCAGGAGTAGACCATCTCCCGGTCCAGCCACAGGCGATAGAAGTCATTGGAGAGGTCATAGTGGTAGGAGATCGACGCAGCATCGGTGGCCTTGTCGTGCTCGGTGCGCACAGGGAGATAGTCGTCGTCCTCGTCCACCAGCGCCTTGGTCAGCTCGTCGCACACCCGGACCACTTCGCTGATCGAGCCTTCCAGCTCAAGCCGACCCTCAACGAAAGCACTGCCAAGAAGGCCCAGACTTGGGTGGGTGAAATCGGAAACAAGCGACGGGTCCTTTACCACGATCGTGACGCGGGGGTCATTTCCCAAATCGAGTTCGTTGCCGTCCCAGAGCTTGAGACGCAGCGGCAAATGAAGGTTCTGTAACGCCGGTGGAAGTTGCGCGAGCATATGAAATCCCCCTGATCCAGCTACATGGAAAAGGGTAGTCCATAACCGGCCCCAGATCAGGAGCCGCCAGGCGATCGGCTGGTTTGAACGACGACGAATCTACAACGGGTACGACCCTGCGCCCCAGAATTCGAGCCAGTTTGACGCCTGCAAATGGAGCACCCCGAACAAGACTGAACTTAATTTGTAACAGAGTTCTTCAAAGCTCAAGCAAATTTTAATACTTAGTGGAGGCCTCTAACCCGACGCTTTCAATGCAGGCGCCGGGAAATCTGGCTTAGGAGGGATTGTGAAACTTCGCGATGGGCTCATGAAAACGCAGCAACCGCCCGGCATTGCCCAGCACCAGCAGCGTGCTGAGGTTGTGCAAGACCGCAGCGATCATGGCGCCTGCCGCACCCAGCACGCCGAAAGCCGCCATGGCAACAATGGCCAGCGTCCAGCCGAGTCCGATGATCACATTCACCTGCAAGGTATGGCGACACTGGCGGCTCAGGCGCACGCAGGTGCCCAAGCGGCGCAGGTCACTGCCGATCAAGACGATGTCGGCAGAGGCCAACGCGATGTCCGCCCCACCCGCCCCCATCGCGACGCCGACTACGCCGGCCTTCAACGCCAGCGAGTCGTTGATACCGTCGCCGACGACCATTGGGCGAAAGCCCTTTTTATTTCGCTCATGACCCGATTGAGCTTGTCCTCGGGCAACGCCTGGGCGTGGATGTCGCCGATGCCGACCTCGTGACCCAAGCTGTCGGCGACACTCTGCCGATCCCCCGTCAGCAACAACTGTCGACCCAAGCCTAGCTCCCGCAGCTCACTCAGCGCCTGACGTGCTTCAGGCTTGAGGCTGTCGGCCAGCAGCAGCCAGGCCAGGAAGTGGCCATTTAGCGCGAGCCCGGCAATCGGGCCATCGTGATCGGGGATAGGCGAGGTCGCGATTCCCAACTGTGCGAACAGCTCAGGCCGTCCTAATGCAGCTTCACCCCGCGCGGTCCGCGCAACGACGCCCAGCCCTTGGCGCTCACGAATGTCATCCAGAGGGAGCAGATGATCCTTGTCGACCAACGTGGCCAGCGCGCGACTGACCGGATGACTGCTCGCCGAACCCAGGCTTGCTGCCAACGCGATCACATCATCGCCCGCGCCCTCCTCGGCCTGGACCGATTGCAGGCGCAAACTCCCATAAGTCAGCGTGCCGGTCTTGTCGACGACCAGCGAAGTGAGGTCGGCCAGCTCCTCAAGAAATGCCGAACTGCGGATCAGAATGCCGTGGCGGGCGGCGACTGCAATACCGGCGATGGCTGTCGCCGGCGCCGACAGCACCAACGCGCAGGGGCACGCGGCGACCAACACCGCCAGCATGGCCTGGGCGTTATTGGTGATGAACCAGGTCACGGCCGCGATCAACAACACCAGCACCATGTAGCTGCCCGCGTACTTTTCCAACAGGCGAGTGATGGGCGGTTTGGAGCGTTCGGCGCTTTGCATCAGCGCGATGACCTTGCCCAGGGTCGACTCGTTGCCGATACGCGTCACTTCAATACGCAGCAGCCCGTCGAGGTTGATCGCGCCACCGAAGACTTCCATGCCCGCCCGCGCTTCGAGCGGAACGGACTCGCCCGTGATGGGGGCCGTATCGAGACTGGCCTGCCCCGAGATCACCAAGCCGTCAGCCGGTACGCGGTCACCGGCGCGCACTTCAACGCGGTCACCAGCAACCAACGTACCGTTGTCGACTTCGCGGATGGCGCCATCCTTATCGATCAGCCGGGCATGGCTGCGGGTCAAACGGCCCAGTGCCTGAATAGCTTCCTGAGAGCCGATCACGCTGCGCTCCTCCAGCACGTGGCCGAAGATCATGATGATTGGCAGCAGCGCGGCGGTCATCAGATCGCCCGTCGCCCAGGCGCCCAGCATGGCCAGTGCGATCAGTTGATCGGTAATGCCGTGCAGACTCGGGTACCGCAAGCTGTGCCAGCCGGCGCTGACCACCGGGATGGCCACCAGCAGAGAGGCGGCGCCCAACAGCAGCTGGCTGACCCCAACTTGCTCGGGCGAGAAAAATCGCCAGACCAGCCCCAGCGCGAGCAGGCCGAGGGCAAGCATCGCCAGCGTCAACTGCCGGGCGGCGCTGCGCTGTTCGCGACTGGTTAGCATGCTGCCGGGCGCGGCGGGCTCTGCATGCTGGTGAGAAGGTTCGTGGGAATGGTTATGCACGGCTTCGCCACTCATTTGTCAGCTCCCTGAATGATCAGACGGGAATCGTCGCGGGGGTCGACCGTGGTCACTGAACCCGCCTGTTTCAGGATGGCGGGCACCCGCTCGCGGTAGATCCGCAGCAGCAATCCGGGATCGCTTTTGTTCTGGATCGACATCGCCAGCCCGGTCACCGCAGCGGTGTCGGTCTGCGCCTTGGCCAGCCGCTCGGATGCTTGCGCATGGGCGACCTGCAGGGTCCGGTCGGCTTGCTGATTGGCGGTCTGGTTGAGTTTCTCTGCGTCAGTGCGCGCGTTTGCCACAGCCTGATCGGCTTGCTGACTCGCAGTCAGCACCGCGTTGAACGCGTTTACCGCAGCCGCTGGCAGACTGGACTGCACGTCGACCCGCACGACTTCAACACCCAGCCCCACGCCAGTGGCCGTCAGCTCGCCAAGCCGCATATTGATGCCCTGCACCAGATCGCCGCGCAGGCGTTCTCGACGCTCGGCAGACTGGCTGTCAGAGCCGACCAGCTCGGGACGCGCCACCAGAATGGTGTCCAAGTCACGCGCTGCAGCAAGGCTGACGGCGCTGCGATTGACCAGACGATCCAGCGCCGGCAGCACGTGCTCGCCCTGCAGAACGAACTCCCGGGGATCTGTCACTTTGTAGTACGCCGTCACGTCGAGCTGTACGACACCGGCGTCACCCGTGAGCAGATAGCCCGAGCCTGCCAGCGCGTCGCTCATCGGCGTCGCAAAACTGGTGATCTTGTCGGCCGCCAACGCAGTGGGTGAGCGCAACAGCGTTTCGACGTGCCGCTCGATCACGCGATCAGCGGAAGGCAGCAGCACCACCTGCTCGAACGGTTGCGGCCAGGCCAACAGCAAACCGGCGTTCTGCACACGGTCCAACTCGCCGAATCGAAACACGACGGCGCGGTTCTGCGGATCGATTTCTCGCACGTTGGAGACCGCCCAGCCGAGCGTCGCCAACAGGGTCACGACATACAACCCCAGAAACGCCAGGCGACTGGCCTGCAGCCAAGGGCTGTTCACCACCGGCCGCTCGATGTGCGCAGCGTCGTGCTCGGTCATGGCTGCGTTCCAGCCTTGCCATCCAGAGTCGGCGGGCCGTCCACGAGCACCCGGAACGGTGCGGCATCGGTGCGCAGAATCAGTTTTGTGCTCGGCCCCACCACGGTGCCGAGGGTGTCCAGCGAGCGCAGCAAGTTGTACAACTGGGGCGAACCGGCGTAGGCGCGGCCGTAAATTTGCGCCGCTTCAACGCGGGATTGCGCCTCGATATCGGCGGCTTTCACGGTGGCGTCGGCCTCGACAATCCGCGCATCGCGTTCGGCAGCGGAGCGGATCTGCGCCGCCTCGCGCTTGCCGATGGCGGTGCGCTCGGTGGCGATGGTTTCGCGCTCCGCGCGCATGCGGTCGACCGTCGCGTTGAGGGTCACCGAAGGCAGCGTCAAACGTTCGACCCCGACTTGCAGGACGCGAACGCCGTAGGTGGTCAGCAGTTGCTTGTCGATCTGCTGACGCAGCTGGTTTTCGAAATCGGCGATGCGCACCTGATTGGCGTCGGTGTTGATCAGGCTCGACAGATCGAAGCTCGCGGCGGTGGTCTCGAGTGCAGAGCCGACGAAGGTGCGGATCTGCCGCGCGGCTTCGTCCGGCTGGTTTTGCACGGCGCGCATGAAGCGCTTCACGTTGTCCGGATCGCCCTGCACCTGCCACGCCACGTACGCCTGAACGATGATGCGCAGGCCGTCACGGGTACCGACGTCCTGCAAACCGCTTGAGGTGGTGCGCAAACGCAGGTCAACGGGGATCGCTGCTTCGAATGGCGCCGGCCAGCGCCAGCTCAGGCCGGGATCCAGCAATACCCGGGCGGGATTGCCAAAGCGCGTGATGACCGTCGCTTCGCCGGAGCGCACCTGCACCAGACTCGCCGCCGCAACCGCGAAGGCAATCAGCACCGCCGCCAACGCAGCACGACGCCACGGAAACACGGTCGGGCCGGAGGCTTCGTCATGGTGATGACCATGGTGGTGGCCGCCATGACCATGGCCTGCGTGGTCGTGACCGGAATGGTCGTGGTGATCGTGGGAATGAAACAGACTCAAGGGAAGACTCCTTATTCAGCCGAGGGCTGGTCAGCTGATTGAGTCGACGCTGCGGGGTCGACCGGGAGGACAAAAGATCGTAAATCGATGGTCGGCGCGCTGGTGCCGCCAAGCCGATGATCCAGCACCAGCAACTTGGCGTGGGTCAGCCCCTGGGTCAGCTGACTGAAGTACTGCTCCAGCAGAAATGCCTGGCCCGCTTTGGCGTAGCCCTGCTGTTCGGCGCTGAAACGCAAATCCGCACCTTGCGCCGTTGCCATCACTTCCCGCGAACTCGCGGCCGCCTGGTCATGGGCCATGCTGGCGTGTAATTGCGCCACGTTGGCCTGATCGGCCGCCGCGCCGCGTTCTCGGGCAATCAACGCCTGAGCGCTGATCTGAGCGGCCTGGACCGCGTGATAGGCGTTGGCCGCACCTGCTGGCGGATGAATCGACTCGACCACGGTGGCGAGAATCTCTACACCGCTGTCGAGTTTTTTCAGGTCGCGCTGTACGGCGTCGCCGATGTCGGCCGCCAGATCATTCCGCTGCTCGCCAAGTAACTCGTCGAGAGTGCGGGATGCAAAGTCGTGTACCAGCACGCGGCTGGCGGTGCTGCGAATCAGGCTGGGGATGTCGGCGCTGTTGTACGTGGCGGCCAGTGCGGCCTCGTCCGTCAAACCGATGCGATACACAAAGCGCACGTCCATGTTGACGATCTGGAAGCTCTGCTTATCACCGGAACCGCTGGCGATCACTTGCGATTTGTCATTGATGTGCGTGGCGTCCCACAGCCGGTTGGCGATGGCAGGCGGCGGGCCTTCGGCAGGGTCAAGGGTCTGCTCGGCGCCCGCCCCTTCCGAAACGCTGGTCGCCAACTCGTGAACCACACCGTTTTCCACCGCCAGCACCGTTCCGAAGGGCCAAGGCAGACCGGCGTGCAGACCCGGCTCGAGGACTTCAACCGGTTTGCCAAACCGCTCGTAAATGCCACGGCCTTGCATGGGGATTTCGTGAACACCGCTCAGCAACCAGCCGAGGCCGATGATGACCGCCAGCACCGGCAGAAAGGCGCGGCGCATGTAGGTAAACGCCCAGATCTGCCGCAGGTCGATGCCGAAGCGGTTGTGCAGTTCGTTTTGCAGCGCCAGCAGCGGACGCGGCGGCCAGCGCAACAGGCCGGCAACGAAGCTGCTGGCGGTCAGGCGCGGTTCAAGGCGTTCGTTGCGCGGGCTAAAGACGGACAAAAAGGCACGGATGAGTAACTCGACGGCGACCAGCCCAGGCAACAGGCCGATCAACACCGCAAGCCGGGCGGGCCATACGCGATCAGCGGAAGAGAAAAACAGGCACAATGCGGTGACCAGTAGTGTCCCGATGGCGACCTTGGTGATCTGCGCCAGCTGCTCGGCTTCAGGCCAACTGGCCTCGGACTCATTGCTGAATTGCCGCTCCAGCACCAGCAGCGCAAACGCGATCAACAGGAGCAAACCGCCGACTACGTTACCGACGAGGCCGACATTGCTGCCTGCCAAGGCAAGGTTCCAGATCAGGCCAATGCTGACCAGCGACAGCAACGCCCAGCCTGCCAGCCAGAACACTGGCAATCCGACCTGGCCGACCATCGAAGTGCCAGCACCGCTGATGCGTCCAAGCACGCGGTCGTACCAGCCCTGCTCGTCGCCATTAAGCAGCGCTTCATCGTCAGAGGCAGCCGCAGAGGGCGGTGCCATGACGCCGGCGCGCCACTGGCTGACGACGTGGGCCGACTGCAACGCCCCGGCCAGTACGAGCAGGCTCGCGGCGCTGTTGGTCAGCACCGCCGTCCACAGCGAATTGGGAGAAAAGAGGTCAACGAAAAGCGACACCACCAGGCCGATGATACCCATCGCTCCTGTCAGATACGTCAGCCGTGAAAGACGTGTCGATTGAACAGCCGCCTGCTGAAACCTCGGTAGGCTCGCCGGTGCAACGCCCTCATCATCCAGATCAACCCGCATTGCAACTCCAAAGCCCGTATAACGCTGTAATCATTACCCTTCCGCCCACTCTCCGGCGTTGCAATTACGCGGCGCCAAGCCACCCCGACACAAGGCGTTACGATATAACAGAAGTCGTGAAATTTTCGTCTGATTATTCGTTTGCGCAGCGCTGGATGCGGGGTCAGACAGCCAGCAGACAGGTAAACGTCGCCTGCCGTCGTATCGGTTTGAATCCCTAGACAGACAGGAGTGCGCCTTCCGGGCTAAATGCCGGTCCTACGAGATGCGCGGGAAATAGCGACGGGTCATCCACTTGACTTTAAAGTGCTCGGGGAGAAATATTACGACCATCATTTAAGCAGCTTTGCTGACGAGCGACATTTGCCCAGACACGGCTACGCTTCCCTCCATTGCTGGATTCCTCGAGGAGTACGTTCATGAGTCACTACGACGTTGTCATCATTGGTGGCGGCCCCGGCGGCTACAACGCGGCGATCCATGCGGGCCAGAAAGGCTTGAAAGTGGCGTGCATCGAAGGCCGTGAAACATTGGGGGGAACGTGCCTGAACGTGGGCTGCATCCCTTCGAAATCGTTGCTCCACGCCTCCGAGCTGTATGAGGCGGCGACCGGCGAGGAATTCAAGAAGCTCGGCATCGAGGTCACGCCGACGCTGAGCCTGACCCAGATGATGGCGCAAAAGGTCGAAAGCGTGACGGGCCTGACCAAGGGCATCGAGTTTCTGTTTCGCAAGTACAAAGCCGACTGGATCAAAGGCTGGGGCCGCCTCGCCGGGCCCGGCAAGGTCATCGTCACCGACGCTGCTGGTGCCGAAACCGAATTGACCGCCAAGGACATCATCATTGCCACCGGCTCCGAGCCGACGCCCCTGCCAGGCGTGACCATCGACAACAAACGCATTCTCGATTCCACCGGCGCGTTGTCGTTGAGCGAGGTGCCCAGGCATCTGGTGGTAATTGGCGCGGGGGTCATCGGTCTTGAGCTGGGCTCGGTCTGGCGCCGGTTGGGGGCGAAGGTGACGGTGATCGAATTTCTCGACCATGTCGCCCACGGCACGGACCTTGAGGCGGGCAAGACGCTGCATCGCTCGCTGTCGCGTCAGGGCATGGCATTCAAACTCGGCTCGAAGGTCACCTCTGCCGTCGCTGCGGAAACCGGCGTCACCCTGACCGTCGAACCCGCCGCCGGTGGCGAAGCCGAGCAAATCGAAGCGGACTACGTGCTGGTGTCCATCGGCCGTCGCCCGGTGACGAAAGGGCTGGGCCTGGAAACCGTCGGCCTGGAGGTGGACAAGCGCGGCGTTTTGCCCAACAAGGGGCATCGAACGGCGGTAGATGGCATCTGGGTCATTGGCGACGTGACGTCCGGCCCGATGCTTGCGCACAAGGCGGAGGATGAAGCCGGCGTGTGTGTCGAGCGAATCGTCGGCAAGAAGGGTGAGCTGAATTACAACCTGATCCCCAACGTCATCTACACGCAGCCCGAGCTGGCCAGCGTCGGCAAAACAGAAGAGCAGCTGAAGGAGGAAGGTCGCGCTTACAAGGTGGGCAAATTCCCGTTCAGCGCCAACAGCCGCGCCAAGGTCAATCACGAAACAGACGGCTTCGCGAAAGTGCTGGCGGACGAGCGCACCGATGAGATTCTCGGTGTACACCTCGTTGGCCCCAGCGTCAGCGAGATGATCGCGGAGTACTGCGTGGCGATGGAGTTCGCCGCCTCCGCCGAGGACATTGCCCTGACCTGCCACCCCCATCCGACACGGTCTGAGGCGCTGCGGCAGGCAGCGATGGCTGTCGGGGGGCATACCACCCAGGCTTGAAATGCGCGGCCAGATCGGCCGCGCGAGCAACACGTTGAAGCGAAATCGGTTGTGCCCTGAAACGATTTTTTCCCTTTGCGCGAACAAGATGCCGAGATTGTTATCTGTTTGTTGGTAATTTGCGTTCGGCAAGGATTGGGAAAGCGCACTTTTTTGTGCAGGAAGGCACAGCATCTTCAGAGGCTTCACCATATGAATCGCAGGAATCTCTTGAAAGCGTCCATGGCGCTGGCAGCCTACAGCGCGCTGCCCGCCTCAGGTCTTTATGCGGCACGCGCACTGGCTGCGGCGGCCGATGGCGACATCGAACACTTTGACTTCAAGACCTTGCAGGACAACGCCAAACAGATGGCCGGCAAGCCTTACGTCAGCACCAAGCAGACATTGCCGCCTACCCTGGCGAACATGACGCCTCAGCAGTTCAACGCGATCAAGTACGACGCCGGCCATTCACTGTGGAATGACGTGAAAGGCCAATTGGACGTGCATTTCTTCCACGTCGGCGCGGGCTTCAAGACCCCGGTGCGCATGTACAGCGTCGACCCGGCAACCCAGCAGGCGCGTGAAGTGCATTTCCGCCCCGAGCTGTTCAACTACGAAGCCAGTCGCATCGACCAGAGTCAGCTCAAGGGCGACTTGGGCTTCGCCGGTTTCAAGCTGTTCAAGGCCCCCGAGATCGCGATCAACGACATCCTGTCGTTTCTGGGCGCCAGCTACTTCCGCGCCATCGACAGCAATAAGCAATACGGTCTTTCCGCCCGGGGTCTGGCGATCGACACCTACGCCCACAGCCCTGAAGAATTCCCTGACTTCACACAGTTCTGGTTCGAAAAGCCAACCAAAGACGCCACACGGTTTGTGGTCTACGCGCTGCTGGACTCTCCCAGTGCAACGGGCGCGTACCGCTTCGACATCGACTGCCAGGCTGACCGCGTGGTGATGGACATCGACGCGCACATCAATGCGCGGGCTGACATCGAGCAGTTGGGCATTGCGACCATGACCAGCATGTTCAGCTGCGGCACGCACGAACGCCGCATGTGCGACACCCTTCACCCGGAAATCCACGACTCCGACCGGCTGGCCATGTGGCGCGGCAATGGCGAGTGGATCTGCCGTCCGCTCAATAACCCGGCCAAGATCCAGTTCAACGCCTTTGCCGACAAAGACCCGAAGGGCTTTGGCCTGGTGCAGACCGACCACGATTTCAAGACCTATCAGGACACCGTGGACTGGTACCACCGCAGGCCAAGCCTGTGGGTCGAGCCGACGACGGCATGGGGCGAGGGCTCCATCGATCTGCTGGAACTGCCAACCACCGGCGAAACCCTGGATAACATCGTCGCATTCTGGAACCCGAAAGTGCCGGTCAAGGCCGGCATGTCGATGAACTACGGCTACAAGCTTTACTGGAGCCCCCTGCCCCCGGTCAGCACGCCGCTGGCTCAAGTGCACGCCACGCGCTCGGGCATGGGCGGTTTCATCGAAGGCTGGGCACCGGGCGAGCACTACCCGGACGTCTGGGCGCGCCGTTTCGCCGTGGACTTCAATTGTGGCGGCCTGGACCGGTTACCGGAAGGTTCGGGCATCGAGCCAGTGGTCACCGTGTCCCACGGCAAAGTCCAGGATTTCAATGTGCTGGTGCTCCCGGACATCAAGGGTTTCCGCGTGACGTTCGATTGGTACCCGACCAGCGATTCCGTGGAGCCGGTGGAAATGCGCATGTTCATCAAAACCGGTGATCGCACGCTGAGCGAGACCTGGCTGTACCAGTATTTCCCGCCCGCAGCGGACAAGCGCCGCTACACGTGAGCGTGATCGGCTAATGGCGTAGCGCGATTCAATCTTGGGAAATGGCGTATTCGCCGCTGAATACTCAGCGGTGGATACGCCGCACTTGTAACGAAAATGAGTCATAGAAACTCGTTAATCGCCGACGAATTCCCCTCTTTTTAACAGCGCCAATTTTCTATCCCCCAATAAAATCAACAGGTTACAAACGCCGATATTTAACGCTGATTAAATACGTCTGAAAATTTGACTAATTGATTGACAGCCTTCCGATCTGCGGCTGATATACCCCTGTCGCGCCGCTCGCAAGGGAACCGAAAAGCCCTTCATTTCTCCCGCTGCGACCACCCAAATCATTGCGATTGCACGCCGTCGATGGCTACACCCGCGCTGCCCGGGGAGTAGCCTTTCCCGCACGGCGTTTTGCTTCGCACGCTGACGCTTATCACACGTACAAATGCTCCCGAGGGGCTGCACATGATGTCGACTTCCCCGTTTACGTTGAAAAACCTTCATTGCTTTCATTCAATAAATCAACGGCAATCGCGCTGGTTGCGATCAGCCTGATGCTGGTGGAGACCTTCAACGGGGCCCTGCGTTTCTATCTGGATCAGGCAGGGATTTCCGTATTGCTCTACGCACCGAAGATCGCGTGTCTGTTGTTCTTCGCACTTGAACTGCGCAGTTTCAAGGCCGGGCCGGGCGTCTGGCTGAGCCTGCTGGTGCTGTTGCTGTCGGCAGGATGGGCAGCGCTGAATGGCGCCCAGGCCGGGAATTTCGCATTCGCGTTGTACGGGATCAGCCCGCTGCTTTTCGGGATCGCCTGCGGCGACCAGATCATTCGCCACAAGCGCCTGTTCATGTGGGCGATTGCCTTTTGCCTGCTGGCTTCGTTGGGCGGTATTGCCCTCGACCGGTATGTCAGTCTGCCGTGGAAGGGCTACAGCTACACCGTCGGCGGTACCGAGCTGAGCGCCAACACGGCATGGACCTCCGAAGACATGGACCGCCCGGCGGGTTTTGCGCGGATTTCCAGCTCACTGGCCATCATCATCTCGGTTCTCAGCCTTTACCTGATGGCGACCCTGCGCTCGAAATTGCTGGGTTTGACGGTCTGCGTAATCGGCTTCGCCGGGGTGATATTGACCACAAGTAAAGCGCCAGCACTGGCGTTCATCGGCGGAACCGGTCTGCTGCTGATGATGCGGTTTCGCTGGACGGCCCGGGCGACCATCCTTGTCGCGGTCGTACTCGGTATGTCGCTGCCCTTCGTGGCGATGATGACCGACTTCGATCCCAACAAGATCTCGGCCACCAGTTCGCTGGCGTCCATCTACGACCGGCTCATCAACACTTGGCCCAACGTCATTCGGACGCTGATGGACGATGATCGAACGTTCACCGGTGTGGGCTTCGGCCTGGTTGGCAGCGCCGTGGCCGCCTTCCCGGTTCCCGGCGCTGACATCTTCATGGTGTCCGACAGCACCGTGGTTTACCTGTGGGCGACGTTTGGTCTGGCCGGGCTGTTTCTCTACGCCCTGCACATCCCGTTGTTTTTCATCCTTGCCGACAGTGCCAGCCGCTACGGCCAAGCGTTGCTGGTGACAGGTTTCTGCATCTGCATTGTCAGCTGGACGACCGATACGCTGGAAGTGACCCTCGCCAACATGTTCCTGGGCATGGCCATCGGGCATGCGCTGGCCATGAAATCGCGGGGCAGGCTGACGGCCCCAAAGCCCCATGAGGTACCCACATGGAACGGCCTGCCGGGTCTGAGTTGATCGAGGCAACCCTATGAACATCCGCAGCATCGGCCTGGGCGCTCTGGCAGTGATTGCGGCCCTGTTCGCCGCCAACGTCGCGCTGGCCGAGCCGTTTATCGTCGGCGTTGCCACCCATTCGATGAATAACACCGGGCAATCGCTGCGCAGCCTCCAGATGGCGAGCGAGGCGGGTGTCAAGTCGATACGCGATGACGCCTTTTGGTCTACGGCCGAACCGGTGCGGGGCCAGATGCAGATCATTGCGCCGTGGCGCGCATGGCTGAGCTCTGCCAAGGGACTGAATCTCACGCCGATGGTGATTCTGGGATACGGCAGCTCATATCAGGGCGGCGCAAAGCCGCGCAAGCCTGAGGTCAAGATCCCTTACCTGAACTATGTGGATTACCTCACTCGCCAGTTGGGCAATCCGGTCAAGTTTTATGAGGTCTGGAACGAGTGGGACCTGGACGGCCCGGCTGATGCGCGCCTGAGCAATGACTACGTCGCGCTGGTCCGTGACGCGGCACCCATCATCCGCAAAAACAATCCCCAGGCGCTCATACTCGCCGGCGCCGTAACAAACCTGGGTATCAAGAGCGGCTTCGTCGACCGCATCCTGGCCGCAGGGGTGATGAAGTACGCCGATGGCCTCTCGCTGCATCCCTATGTGCACTGCGAAGGCAGCTACCGCAACACGCCGGAAAGCTGGGTCGGCTGGATGCGGGATCTGGACCGTCGAATCACCGCCAAGGTCGGCAGGCCGGTCCCGCTGTATCTGACCGAGATGAGCTGGCCGAGCCACAATGGCAATTGCGGCGTCAGCCCCGAGCGCCAGTCTGCATACCTGGCCCGCGCTTACTTCCTCATCCGCACGCTGCCGAACGTCAAAGGCATGTGGTGGTATGACCTGATCAACGATGGCACCAACCGTGCCGAGCAGGAGCACAACTTCGGCCTGCTCGATATCAACCTCCGTGCGAAACCGGCTTATTCGGTGCTCAAGGCCATCAGCCCTTACCTGCCTGATCTCACCTACGAGCCGGCTAACAGCCTGCAGTCCGACGGCGTCTTCCAACTGGTATTCAGCAACGGCCGCGAGCGGATTCTGGTGGCGTGGGCCAGCGGTCGCGAGCACGAAGTCACCATCAGCGCTCCAGCCATGAAAAACAGACCGATGCGCATCCTTGATACGCAAACGCCTGACAAAGGCATGACTGACTCCCCGCAACAGTGGGTGTGCGATGACCAGCGTTGCTCGGCCCGGCTGACGCTGACGGAGTTTCCGAAAATCATTCGCCTAAGCCCTGACGCCTGAGCCGCGACGCCTGACGACCGCACCTGTGCCAACCCGCCTGACCCTGTCAGCGCGGGTTTTTTATGTGCTGCAGGAGCAGATAGTGGCAATACGACATTTACTGGACATGTCTTGCTGCTACCTTACGATCTGGGGCAGACACGCTGCCGGGGGAACGTATGGGGCTTCGAGGAAGATTCATCGTTGGTTGTGTGCTCGGGCTGCTCATGCTGCCAGCCGTGGCTGAGCCGTATATCGCGGGCGGAGCCCAGTGGAAACCCTATGCCTACGAGGACAAGGACGGTCATCTGGCAGGGATCTCCATCGACATCGCGCGACGTGTAATGAAGCTGGCCAGCCTGGACGTTACCTTCGTCACCTACCCGGTCAACCGCCTGCAGTCGATGCTGCGCAAGGGCGAGATCGATATCAACTACGCTGACTCGCTGATCTGGAACGGCCCTGAAGAGCAACGTCGATACGTGTTCTCCAAACCCTACTCCACGGTCAAAGAGCACCTTTACTTTCTGGCCGATCACCCTGCGCGCGGTCAGACCATCGCCCAACTTGAGCACCTGACCATCGGCATGGTTCGGGGCTACAACTACCGGGCCCTGGACCCGGCCATCGAGAAGCGCCGCCTGACCCGGCTGGAAACCTCCAGAGACGAGGCGCTGATCAAGCTGCTCCAGAGCAAGCGCGTCGACGCCATCGCCATGGTCGACGACATCTTTGATGAGCTGACTTCGAGCAACGATCTTGATCCCGGCCAGTTCGTCCAGGGCGCGCGACTCAGCGAAGCGCCGCTGGTATTCAAGCTTCAGCCGCAATACGCCTCTTGGTTACCGCGGATCAACAGCGCGATCGACAGTCTGAACAAGACGGGTGAGCTGGAGCGCATTCGACGCAAGTACTTGCCGGGGATGCAGAGGGCGAAGTGAACGCAGCCCGATCGATGAGCCAGCCATTTTGTAACCTTGGAACAGTAGGCAGCGCGCATCCCAGACCTGGAAAATACAATGCCGACCTCAAAAAAAACCCCACCGAGAGGTGGGGTTCTTGTTACTTCGTCTGTCCTCGGGGGAGGTGCATGCACCCGCGTATCCCGTGGCTAGTGAAAAAACTATATGGACATAGGTTTATCAAGTCAATGCAAAGAGCCTGCGCTGTCTCGACCACCCTCTCATCGGCTCGGATGGCAACGTATCGAAGTGCGGCTGCGGCTGCCGGGTTCGGGGGTGAAGAGGCTTTGGCACTTTACGCCTGGAACGCTCGCGTATCGGGCGCACTGCTCACACCCCTGCATATATGTGAAGTCGTTGTTCGCAACGCCGTTGCTGACGCATTAGAACTAATTCACGGACCCTCCTGGCCATGGAGTTCTGGCTTCGAACGCAGCCTTCCTCGGTGCGCAGGCCCCGGCTATAACCCGCTAACAGACCTGCAGCGCCTTAAGTCGAAGCGCAGCACTGCAGGCCAGATTGTCGCCGAACTAAAATTCGTATTCTGGGAGAAAATGTTTACCAGCCGACATGACGATCGAATCTGGAACTCGTGTCTTATCCAAGTCTTTCCCAACCTGGAGCCCGCCAATACGACCTCAGAAAACCGCAAGAAGATATTTGAAAACCTGAACAACGTGCGACTGCTCAGAAATCGCATTGCCCACCACGAACCTATTTTCAGTCGAGATCTCCAAGCCGACTTCTGCATCATCATCGGACTGGTAGAAGCTCGGTGCAGAGCATCCGCCTCGTGGATGCTGAAGCAGCAGCATGCTCTAGAGGTCATCGCCACCAAGCCTTTCTAGGCGTCTCCTATGCGCGAATGCGGTAGAGCGCTGAAGATAGCCTCTAAACCGTCGATTTGACCTCAACATTCAACCCCAACATCTCACGAGCGATTCGGTCGGCATCGACGAAGGCACGGGAATAACTGCCCGAGGATGGGACATAGTGGTTGTAGTAGGTCGACCCTTCCACCAGTGCGCCAGTTATCCACAGATTGGGTTGTGCCCTGCCTTCACTGTCTACAAGCACGCCCTCACCGTTCTTGGCCAGGCTGTGGATAATTCCGTTGCTCTTTAAAGAGCGAATGATCTTTGGCAGCGACGATATGTCACAGGCAGTGCTGACGTGAGCCTTAAAGATTCTATGTAAAGGCATCGCCAGATTGCCCGCGAGCACCACTCCGGGCCCCGCTCCATCGGCACTGTGGATAACTTGAGCATGGCGCACCCAATGGACAATTCCTGCGTCGGCCAAAGCCAGCAGCTCCTGGTGACGTTCCTTTTGCGGCCCGGCCACCATTCGATTGACGTGCGGCGCGTACTCTCCGAAAAAAACACGGCTTGAATCAGCTGTCAGCCCCCGGTTATCCACAACGCGGCGGAGCTGCTCACGACAACTTCTCCACACTTCAACCGCGGCTTTAATCGGGCTTGCATCAACTCCCAAACTGCTCTGCCCGATGTCGCGCTCGATGAATGCGCGCATGGCCTGGGCGTAGTCAGCAGATTCCATGATCGACATGCGCGGGTTATACACAGCCTGGTCCAGTGGCGGCGAGTTGAAACGTGCTGTCATTTCTGACGACACGGTTTCAAGCCGGCCTGAGTAATAAGCGCGCGCAACGTCCGCTTTGATCCTCACTGGCGATTCACCCTCTTGAGAGGCGATCATCCCGAAGTATTCCGCGAGCATTTCGGCTTTGATCAACGGCAGGACCTGCTGCTCAAAATCCAGGCCGGCAGGGTACTCCGCTCGCAGATCAGCAACCGCCGACAATGTAAAAATCAGCGCCGCATTCGAGGTCCGATGGGGCACGATGTCCGGCCGTGTGCGGTACGGCAGACCGCTGCGCGAGAACATGTAGATTCGTGGCTCTCGCCCACTCGGCTCGTAGAGTAAGCCTTCCGCTCGTTTGCTGAATTGGCCTCCGCGCCCGACCGTCAAATCGGCAACGACGTCCATGGCGGTCAAGCCTAGTCCTTCGATGCCAACCGCTTCTGTGGATAACCCGAAATGAGGCGAATTAGCGTGGCGGTCCGTTGCTAACGATCTGGGCAGCTCCCCACGCTTATCCCGCAACCGCTGCGCATGACCCACTGTGATTGCCAGCCAATCCACAGCACGCTCCACCTTGGCTGTGGACAGTACAAACTGGCCCATATCGGTGTGCTCTATGTTATCCACAGCGTGAGGATGATGAATGACGCGCACGTTTGTCGGCAGACTGCGAATGACTTCCTCGTAAGTCCACGCCAGGTACTCTCCCAGCCAGCTGCGCGGCAGGAACTCATTGGGCTGTACGCTACGTGAAGACTTATAACGCAGGCACCACTCGTAAAAATTCGGTCCTTGTCGTCCCGTGTGACCATTGAGGGCGGCCGTGTCCGGAAACATCGAAATCTGCGAGGCGACGGTGTTGAGCATCAGGTATTCGGGTTGATCGACAGCGTGCAGACCTGGCCCCGGACGCTGAGGGTCGAATACATTGACCTCTATGCGCCGCGTCGTGCCAGCCGCCAGCGCACCGATGCGCTCCAGCACCGTCAGCCCGCGTGAACCGCAGCCGACAATGCCGATTCTGATGGCGGGTTTATCCGACCCTGGGGATAACTTTTCGCCGGCCAGCACTGCACTCAGTTCCATCTCAAGGTTTCTCCGAAGAACGATTCGATGGCGACGCCACGGGACTCTGCCAGTGCGGTGTCGACGATGAATTTGCTCAGGGCCAGGTCCAACACGCCAAGGCCGAACGGCGAGAAAATCGAGGGCTTTACGGGATCAAGCTCGACCTCGCCACGAATAAGGCCGGCCAGCGTGCCGTTCATGAACGCGCGGCTGCCTGTCAATTGCTCTGCCAGATGCGGCGACGTGTTGGCCTTCATGCAGTGCTCGACGTCGTCGCAGAGGTTGTTCACCTCTAACAGCAACTGGGGCGCGATGTCCCGCAACGAAATGTTCAGCACAACCTGCCCGGCGCGAAATGCCATAGGCGGTTTGACGTAAGGCTCGCCGGCGGTGGTGGCGAAGATCACCAGATCGGCTGCCAACGCCTGTTCCAGCGAGCCAGTCCGGGCTGTGCATAAGTCGACACCTTCGATAAAGCCTGTCAAAGCGTCTGCAGACGCCATGTCAAAGTCGTGAACAACGGCGTGGCCGATGTCCCATCCTTCAACGCTGAGCATTCGCGCGATGGTGCGGGCAATCACCCCAGCCCCGATAAATCCTACGCATGCAGCCTTACGTGACTGACCGTTGAGCCAGTAAGCGCCCGACGCCGCCGAAGCAGCCGTTCGCACTGCGCTGATCTGCGCACCTTCAAGGCAGGCGAAGGGATAGCCAGTCTCGCGGTCGTTGAGGATGACCACGGCTGACGCCCTCGGCTTCTGCTGCGCGACGTTGCCGGGGAAGCTGGAGATCCACTTGATCCCGGCCACGGCATCCTCTCCCTCCAGCGCCGCCGGCAGCGCGATGATCCGGTTGGCAGGTTGTTGAGGGAAACGCAGGAAATAGCTGTCCGGGTTGAGCGTCTGGCCGTCATGGTGCTGCAGATACACCTGCTCAATGCGTCGCACCATGTCGTGGGCGTGGCTGTCGAGGATGTCTTTGATGACAGCGCCGGGGATCACGTGAAAGTCAGACATTCAGCGCTTCTCCCTCGAACGTGTGGACGTACTGCTTCAGATACCGCGTGATCGGTTGCGAGCTGAGCGCAGTCAGCTCGGCACGTCCGAACTTCTGCATCACCCACTCATCGTTGTAGATCGTCTCAAGGTAACGCTCGCCGGCATCCGGGGAGATCGCCACGACAACGGCGTCTTTGGGAATCCCCAGCGAGGGCGCTGCCAACCCGGCCACCACGGTCCCGGTGGAACCGCCCGCCAGCACGCCATTCGACTTCGCCAGCCAGCGACACATGGCGACAGTGGCGCGCTCATCCACCACTTGCTGCTTGTGCAAGTGGTGGGCGCGGAATATCGGCGGCATCTGGCTGGAGCCAAGTCCAGGAATGAAGCGCGGACCGGGCGCCTGACCGAAAGTCACCGAACCCGCGCTGTCTACCGCGATGATCTTGGTGCGCGGCGAATGCTTGCGGAAATACTGCACGCAGCCCATCAAGGTGCCGGTGGTGCCAGCCCCGACGACCAGGTAGTCCAGCGCCGGGAAGGCGATATGGATCGAACGCGCCGTGGTGTGTTCATGGGTCTTGGCGTTGGCCGGGTTGCTGTACTGGTTGAGCCAGAGATGACGGGGATCACGGGCCACGGCATCGCGGATGTACCGAATGCGCGTGCCCAGATAACCGTCGTTGTCATCGCGCTCCGTGACGATGACGATCTTTGCGCCGAAGGCTTCCATCATCTTGATGTTGTGCAGGTTGGTGTTGGGGTCGACGACGCAGCAGAACGAGTAGCCCCGCTCGGCGCATATCATTGCCAGCGCAACGCCGAGGTTGCCGGACGAGGACTCGATGAGAACGGTGTCCTTGTGGATAAGTCGGCGCTCGGCGTAGGAATCGATCAGGCCAATGGCCGTCTTCATCTTGATCGAGCCCGCGGGGTTGCAGGACTCAAGCTTCAGGTGCAGGTTTTCAAAACCCAGGCCTTTTACCCTGACGAAGTTTGAATCGCCGACGATGTGGGAAATGAAGTTCATGGCCGTGCCTCGATGCGTGCAGGCCGGGTGTAGCTCGGCATGGTCATCAACGGCGCGCGCTGCCGGGGCTGGGCCGCCAGCAACGCATCGGTCAGGTGCTGCGCACGGAGGGCGACCATGGAAAATGACTGAGCGTCGCTGATGCCGTGGGTCTTTTCCGACGTGCCGTTGGCCAAAATCTGCACGCCCTCGCTGTGCTGCAGGGCAACGCGGTAATGCCGGTCGACCGCAAGCGTGCCGTCCTCGTCGCGCACCAGCCAGGGTTGCAGCAGGGTCAGCAGCGGCGGCACTGCGAGCTGTTCGTAGCCGGTGCCCAGGACAATCCCGTCGACGTACAGCACGGTTTCAACGCCGGTATTGCTGTCACGCAGCACCACCGAATAGGCATCGCCCACTTGTTCCACCGAGGCCACTTCGGACCAGGCATGCAGCTTCAGACGTCGGTGCCCCGTGACCTCGCCTTCGTACAGGAAGGAGTAAAGCGCCTGACTCTCGTCGACGTCGATGCCTGCGTAATTGGTCGACCGGATTTCTTCAAATACCCGGTTGCGGCGGCCCGGCTCCAGGTCGTGGAAATAGTCGACGTGCTCCGGCAGGAACGCCATGTTGGGGAACTGCCCCAGTTGCCCTACCTTGAAACCCACACCGCGGTGCACCGAATGCACCTGTGTGGTGGGTGCGGCACCGAGCAAGTGCGTCACCGCTTCGCCCGCGCTCTGACCCGAGCCCAGCACCAGCCAGCGTTGCGCGATCGGACCGCCGCCGAGGTGGATGTTTTTCAGGTACTGGGACGTGTGGAAGACACGACCGCCGAGATGCGGGCTGAATGCGTTCGGTATCCGGGGCAGGCTGCCGTGGGAAAGCACCAGCCGCTTCGTGCGATAAGTGCCCTTGGCCGTTACGACATCCACGCCCTTCAGGATGCCCTTTTCCGCCACCGGTAACACATCGAGCACGCCTTCGTCGTAGGCAACGTAGTCCTGGAGTTGCGCAGCGACCCATGCGATGTAGTCGGACCATTCGACCCGGCTGGCCGGACGTCCGAGCAATCCGAATTTGTACAGCCGCCCCTTCTCCTTCAGGTACATGGCGAAGGAAAATCGACTGCGCGGATTGCGCGGCGTCACCAGGTCTCGAAACACATGGTGGTTGATGTCTGTACCGGCCAGCAGAAACGCGCCATGCCACGTTGAATCACGCCCTTTTTCGAAGAAGCGAACGCGCTGGAAAGGCTTTTTGCCGTTGTCTTCCGCGTCATCTTCCAGCGCACAGGCCAGAGCGATACCAGCCGGGCCGAAGCCGACCGAAATGACGTCCAGCGATTCACGCACACCATCGGTTTCATACTGAGTCATGGTTATTCTTCCTGAAAGTTTCAAAAGACGTGGCAAGCGTTTGGGCAGGCCGCTTCAACACAGCAGACGTCGTTCATGGGCGTGCTCGTCGGTGTAAACCCACAGCGAAACCCGCGCGTAACTGTTCTCCCCGTCGCGGAAGCTGACAGGGCCGGCAGGGGTGGCAAAGTGATCAAAACGTAGCGCGTCCAGCAGTTCGCGCTGATCAGCGGCGGCTCGGTCCACCACGGCAAACGCTGCAAGCGTCTCGACGGCGTAAACCGGCGCCTGTTCGGCGTAGATCTGTTGATAAGTCGCATCGAATGACTGCGCCTCTGCCAGATCTCCCGCCCTGGGAAAGCTGATGACGAACACCGTGCCGGTTCGTTTCAATCCCTCCACCAGCGCAGGCGAAGCGGCATCGTCGGTAAAGAAAAGGGGCAACTCACAGCCATTAGCGCGCTTATCCACAAGAAACTGCCGACTGGCTTTCAAGCGGCCGCAAAATACAATGGCATTGGCGTGATTCACATCGTCGACCACTTCGACTGTGGATAACTGCGCTGCCTCACGCAGTTCATGCATTTGCTGACGCCCATGCAGGCTCGGGTCAGTGAACAAAGCGAGCCTGTGCAGGCCTTCAGCGTTGGCAAATTCGATAAGGCGTGTGGCCAACAGTCGGTCAGACGCACAAATGCGGAACGTGGTTTTCCCGGCGTCGGTCAAGGCTGCGCAGGTGGACGCGGGCAGGATCAACGGAATTCCGGCCTGTGCATAACTTTCAACAACTGCTGCGGCAGAGTCCGAAGCAAAATGACCAATCACAGCATCCACCTTCGCGTCGATGAAATGCCTTGCCGCCGCACGGCCGCCGTCAGCGCTGGCGCCGTCATCAAAATAGAAATGGCGCGCGCGGCGTACATGGGGGAACAGGTGACTGGACAGGTACACGCTGCGCAAGAAACCGCGCGCGTGCAGTGTGGTGCCGACGTCGAGTGCCGCGCAGATACCCAGGCGCTTCATGAGAACACCACCTCTGCGAATCGCGAAGGGCGGAACGCTTCCATGACCGATCTATAAGCCGCATCCATCGACACGCCGGACATCAATCCGCCCAGCTCGAATGCCAGCAGCTCTGCAACATTGGGTGCCATCTTGAAGCCGATCCCGCAAAATCCGGTGGCTATAAAGACGTGGCTCCTGGCGCTGGAACGCCCGATCAGCGGGCGACCGTCTTCGGTGTACGCGTCCCAGCCGACCTGTGTGACCACCGGCAAACTGTGGTGCCGGTCGTAGCCGAGACGAGAGACGCGGTCCATAACGTCTTGCTCGTTATCCAGCGGCGCCAGGTTCAGCTGATCCGCATGTTCTGCGCGCAGGCGTCGCTGGCCGCCCACTTGCACGAGATTGCGTCCAAGCGGCAGCAGGTAGGTATTCAGATGGTGAGCAACGATCGGCATGCTCGGGGCCTGGTCGCAGCCGAAGCGCGTGAAGGGGATCGTCCGCGCGTGCACGGCGTTGCTCGGCCGGGGCAAAGGGCCGCTGGCGCCACAGGCATCGACCACCCACGTCGCTTCCAGGCACAGCTTGCCAGCATGAACCTGAACATGGCCGTCCAGTTCGACGCAGCGATCCACGGCAAGGTGATCGAGGTACGTTGCTTTTTCACTGACGTAGCGGCACAGGTTCGAAACCGTGACACGGGCATCCACCGTGCCGCCATTGCGTTCGATAAGCAGGCATTCCCCGGCGCAGAATGGCGAGAAACGGCCGTTATCCAATGCATCGACGGAGGCGTGCAGTTCAATGCCCTCGCAGCCTTCGCTGTCCACCGCCTCCAGGTATTGCCCGCACACTTCGGCGCTGGCGATGTAAGCGACGCCACTGCGATTCAGTGCGCTTTCGTAGAAGGCGTGGACGATGCCTGGATTGCCGTAAAGTGATCCGCGCCGGGTCAACGGACGCAGCGCGGCGTCCAGCTCCAGACCGCGAACGATGCCGCCCGTGTCCCGCGTTGCGCCCTGGGCGCCAGCGATGCCTTTCTCCATCAGCGCCACATCGAGGCCGCTTTCAACCAGCGCCGCTGCGATCGAAGCGCCCATGATGCCGGCCCCGATCACGATCACATCAAATGAAGTTTTCATCGTCGTCGCGCGCCTCTCGGTCAGATTTCGTACTCGACCGCGCTGACATACACCAGCTGCTGCAGGACTTCTTTTTCAGTAAAGCGGCAATAGCGCAGGATCTGTTTCGCCAGATCCGGGAACACCGGCGCGCCGATGGCACCGATCAGCGCCATGTACGGCAGAATCCGCTTGCCGAGGGTCTGACGATCACGGGCGGCGTTGATGATGTCCGACAGCAGCACGGCGAGCCCCTTCATGCTGAAGTGATCCACCGACGTGGCTTCGAACCAGCGCGCGACCAGAATCTTGAGGGCCGCAGCGTCTGCCGCACTGACTTTCAGGCTGTCGCCGTCCACCCGTTCGCGCTCAGCCTGGGTGGCCAGTTTGGCCAGGACCTCATTGAAGGTGTGTTCACGCCAGGCGGAGAACTTCTCGACATCGAAGTCATCGGTGTCCTGCTCCGGCGCGATCAACGCCAGATAGAAGCGCGCGCTGTCAGTGCAGGCGTCGGCCACCAGGTCCCGCGCCCAGATCGCATAGTTGCGGCTAGTGGAAAGGTTCTTGCCGTTCAAGGTCAGAAACTGGTTGGTGTAGAAGGTCTGGCGCATGCGATAGCCGTGCATGGTCTGCAGCAGAGACGGGTAAACCATCATGTGGCTGAAGGCGCAGTCATAGCCCAGAAAGTGCACCAGCCGGCCTTTGCCGGAGCGGCAATATTCGTCGTACTCCCACGGCGCAAGCTTGTGTTCATTGAGGTATTCGCGAAAGGCCGCCAGGTAACCGGACAGGCCCATGACCCAGGTGTGTATGCGCCGGCTGCCATCGGGCTTGAGATCCAGCCCGCCATCGTAAGGCCGGGTAATGCCCCAGTCCGCCGGACCGATTTCGAATTCCTCCTCCAGGAAGCGGCGAATGAATGGCCGTAGCGGCGCATGTTCGAACGTGCTTTTGAGGTGGTTACGGAAATTCGACAGCGCCAGAAATTCACGCTCAATGGGACGCCAGATCATGGGCGTCGCACATAACTTGCAGCGGAAGTTATTCATCTTCGAGGCATTGGGCGTGTGCGCGCACTCTTCACACTGGCTGGCATCCGAGTCCGAGCCACAGTGGTCGCAGTTGCCCCGCCCAAAGGCTTCGTAGCCCCACTTATCACAGGCTTCGCAATACGGTTCCTGGCTGACTTTTTGTAAATGGCCCCCGCCTTTACCGCGTACTCGTACATCTCCTCGACGGCATTCTTGAAGTAGCTGTTGCCGTACGGGCGCATCCAGAAGTCGACTTCAATACCCATCTTCTTCAGCGTGTCGTTGATCTTGTCGGTGTTCTCCAGCGCAAGTGCTTGAGGGGCCCGGTCCAGCTCGATTCCTCGCCGCAGCATGTAGGACTGATAGTCATCGGAGTATGAGACGAGGGTGCAATCGTGACCGCGTTGACGTTGGGCGCGGGTGAAGATATCTGCCGCGAGAAACGGCCCCGCCATATGACCGATATGCAAATCACCATTTGGCGTGGGCGGCGTGATCGTCACGAGTAACTTGCCCATCACGACGCCCTCTGATCGGACACGTCATGAACCGTCGCCTTGTGCAGGACGAACTCATTGGGGGCCAATGCCTGCCGGGCATCTTCATCGAGAAAGCGGTTGGCGGAATCTCGATCCCACCACACGACGTAGAAGTGGAAGTCTTCGTCAGTGTTGTTGAACACATAGTGATCGGTGTGTTTGGGAATGGCGGCGATGTCACCCATGGTGAACGGGTACGTCTGATCCCCAACGATCAACTGAGCGGTACCCTTGATGCCGATAAAGAATTCCTGGTCTATCTGGGTGTGCGACAAGGATTTGGTGTGGGGTCGCACGACGCACCAGCCACCGCCGATGGGCGTCGGATAGCCGTTCCACGGCAGTAACCTTGCGCCATCCAGGTCATATTCATGAACCAGTTTGTCCCACGCCATAGGGCGAAAAATATCGAAATCAGTCATGAGGTTTTCCTTCAGTCAGAGCATCCTGCTCGCTGTTTTATCGGCGCCAGATTGAGCTGACGGGCACGTGCCAGTTAAGGGATAAACTGAAGAAAAGTGCCCCACTGGGCAAACTAGAAATCCGCAAGCAGCGGTTAAGTTTGACTTAACAGGCGTTGGCTTAATTGTTCGAATAATCAAGAAGTTGACTGGATTTATCAGCGCGGGTGTATCACCCGCGGACACTGAAGCAGGACTTAACTGCGTTGATAACTAACCAACGCTTTATGACACTGCAGAAATTGAGGGTGTACGCACTACCCGCTTCCCGGCTAAAGCCAGTCCTGCTGACACACCGCGTACTCACTGTAGGACCGGCTTTAGCCGGGAAAACGTCAGTGGCCACAGCGCGGAATCGAGGGTGGATGATCGCGAACTATCGCGTGGTGAATTCACGCTGACTGGCGACGGCCTGAGACACTAGCCAGTCGCGAAACTGTTTGCTGGATTTGGGGAGAATGGCCGTCTCGTCATAAACCAGGTAGTAGGCAATCGGCGTGTCGATCGTCGCGCGAAACGGTACGACCAATCGGCCGGACGCCAGCTCTTCCCGAATCAGCGAACGACGCACCAGCGCAATGCCCATTCCCGCCAGGGCAGCCTCGATGACCCCGTTGGAATCTACGAACACCGAACCTTTGTGAACAGCGGCCTCGCCATCTTCGATACCCACTGCACGGAGCCATAACGCCCAGTCTTCGCGGTGTTCGTCGTGCAGGAGGTTGTAGCTTTTCAGGTCAATGGGCGAGGACAGATACCGGGAATCCGGCAGCAGAGAGGGGCTGCAGACAGGCTGCAGTCGGTCGTTGATCAGCATCTCCACTTCCAGACCGGGGTAACGCCCCAGGCCGTGGCGCACGGCGAAGTCGACACCGTCGCCGAGCAAATCAACCAGCCGGTTGGTGGTACTGATCAGCACCTCGATGCCGGGGCAGATGGCCTGGAAATCAGGCAGGCGGGGCAGCAGCCATTGCATCGCAAAGCCGCTGGTGCAGCTGACAGTGATTGTATTCGGGCCGTTGTCGCTCATCAGACGCTGGGTGGCGTCGGATATCTGCCCGAGCGCGGGACGAATGGCCCGCAGGTAGATCTTGCCCTCGGCCGTCAGCTCCAGGCGTTTGGTGTTGCGGATGAACAGCGTGACGCCAACGGCTTTTTCGAGCTTGGCGATCTGTTGGCTAATGGCCGCAGGGGTCACAAACAGCTCACCGGCCGCGCCTTTCATGCTGGCGTGGCGCCCCGTCGCTTCAAAACACAACAGCGCGTGCAGGGGCGGGAATTTCATGCCTGACCTCGGTTAAGAAAATCTAATGTGCTTAAGAAAAGCTCGCTTGAGCACCGCCCTAGACACTGCTCAAATCATCACACCCTGACTCGAGGAGCGTCAATCAACAACTTTTCGGTCAGCGGATCAGCGATACGGATCAAGAAAGGAAGCGCAATGAAAGTCTCCGACTACGTTCGACTCATTGTTCTGGCCGCCATCTGGGGAGCCAGTTTTCTGTTCATGCGCGTTGCTGCACCGGTACTGGGCGCATTGCCGACCGCTTTCTTTCGCGTGTTGCTCGGCGCTATTGGCTTGATGGTGATTCTGGCCATTTTAAGAACCCGGCATGAGTTCAACGGCAAGTTCAAATCCACCTTGATCCTTGGCATCATCAACTCAGGCATTCCGTTTTTGATGTACAGCATGGCGGCCCTGTTATTGCCCGCAGGTTATTCCGCCATCTTGAATGCGACCACTCCATTGATGGGCGTATTAATAGGTTCTGTGTTTTTCAGTGATTCACTGACGCCCAAGAAAGCCATAGGCGTATTTCTTGGTTTGCTGGGCATAACCTTACTCACCACCACAGGCCCGGTGACGTTCACCACATCGGTGGTCATGGGCGCACTCGCTTGCCTAGTGGCGACCAGTTGCTACGGCGCCGCAGGCTTCCTGACCCGTCAGTGGATCGGCGATCGGGGAGGACTGGATGCCAAGCTCGTGGCGTTCGGCAGCCAGATTGGCGCGACGCTGTTCCTGCTGCCCTTCTTCGCCGTCTCCGCGACCGTCAACCCGCCAGCCACCTGGGGCGACTCAACCGTATGGCTATCACTGGCAGCCGTTGGTTTCGTGTGCACGGCCTGCGCTTACATTCTGTACTTCCGCCTGATCGCCGATATCGGCCCGGTCCGTTCGCTGACCGTGACCTTCCTGATCCCGCCCTTCGGCGTCCTGTGGGGGTGATGTTCCTGGGTGAAAAGGTTTCCGCCGGACACCTTTACGGCGGCGGCCTCATCTGCCTGGCCGTCTGGTTCGTATTGAGCCAAAGCAAGCCGAAGCCGGCACCTGTTCCTCAAGACCGCGCCGCCACAACCTGACAGCAACGTTACCCACACTTGATATCGGCGCCGGGTAAACACCCGGCCGGGCCCGGCTGTGCCTGAAATATCCAGCGTCGGGTGATAAGAACGC
This sequence comes from Pseudomonas sp. 15A4, assembly GCF_016925575.1. Taxonomy (NCBI): domain Bacteria; kingdom Pseudomonadati; phylum Pseudomonadota; class Gammaproteobacteria; order Pseudomonadales; family Pseudomonadaceae; genus Pseudomonas; species Pseudomonas sp. 15A4. The sequence goes on from NZ_CP068986.1 coordinate 995,918, forward strand.
TTTGGGGATTCATCCGATGGCAACTCAAAGACACTTTTCCGTCACTTGGCTCACTGACAGCACTCTCACGGCGAGGTATGCAGGATGAGCAGAGCGATCCCGTTGATATCCCTCCGCACGTTCGTTGAGGTGTGCAAGGCCGGCAGCATGAAACGTGCAGCGGATCAGCTGTGTGTGTCGCCGGCCGCCATCAGCCAGCAGATCAAAGGGCTGGAGGACCAGATCGGCAGGCGCCTCTTCGAGCGAGACGCCAAAGGCATCCAGCTCACCCCTTGCGGACGCAGCCTGTATGACGAGCTCGCCGGCACCTTTGACGTCATCGAAAAAGCCTGGTCGCGCGCCGCACTCAAGGCGCCACGTCAGACGCGCCTGGTGATCAGCACGACCTCTACGATTGCCAGCTCCTGGCTGATCCCGGCACTGAGCAGCTTCAAGGAGCGCTGCCCCTACGTCGAGATATCGATTCAGATCTGTAACGGTCTTTCGGAGCTCAAGCACGGCCATGTGGATATCTGCATACAGCGTGAGACGGCGGCCTGTTGCGACAACCACGCGACGCACCTGTGGTCGTCCTACCTGATCCCCGTGTGCAGCCCGCACCTGCTCAGCACCCAGCGCAATATCGAGAGCCCGCAGGATTGTCTGACGTTCCCGCTCCTGCAGGACACCGAGCGCAACTACTGGAAGGTCTGGATGAACGCGTTCGGCATGAGCAATCGCAAAATGATTCAGGGTTCCAGTTATGGCGACGAGTCCCTGTTGATAAGTGCGGCTTGTGCCGGCCAAGGCATCGCACTGGTCAACAGCGTCTTCGCTTCCGAGGCTCTGCAAAGCAAACGGCTGGTGCAGGTCACCAATGCCACGGCGGAGCTCAAGTTCGACTATTTCGTGTATTGCGCGAAAGAACGGCGGGAAGAATGGGCGATAGCGGAGTTCATGAAATGGGCCGTGCAGCAGGCGGGCAAGACCGCGAAGGGGCAAGCGCGGGAGATTGAAAGCGCGGGCCAGGTGGCTTGATTCAGTTCGGACAAGCCTTTGAAAACATCTTTCAATTAATCATGGGGCTCATGCCAATTGAGTCCCGCGATGGGAGGCCAGCTCCGGGATTGCCCATGCGCCGCTGGCTTCCACTGCGGAAGCACCGTGAACGTTCGTTCCGGACATCATAGAACAGCTGTGTAGCCTGTTCGCCAGTCACAGTCCCTTCTGTTCGTGCCTGCTCGATCCGGCTGAATAGCGCGTCACACTCATCTTCAAGCCTGGGCCGGTCGACCTTATGCAGATCGTTGATGGATTGCTTGAGAACATCGAGAATAAAGATCACCTGGATCACGCTTTACCTTGGGGTCACTGAGAGGTGCAGACGTGAAGCATTGCAGCAACCATTACTGCCCGGCTTGACCCGAGAACTGCTCAACGGCAACCACAACACTGTTGGCACCTTGTTGAATATCCTTGATCACCTCGTCCGCCTCACTGGCCAGATCCAGCGCCGCGCCGGCCTGCTGCCTGCTTTTACCGATCATGGTCACGGCGCTGGACGCCAGAACCTGGTTGTTTTTCACGACCTCGAAGATTTCCGCCGTCGCTTTAGTGGTTCGAAGCGCCAGGTTTCTGACCTCGTCGGCGACTACGGCAAAACCCCGGCCCTGTTCCCCGGCACGTGCGGCTTCGATCGCTGCGTTCAAGGCCAACAGGTTGGTCTGGTCCGCGATGCTGCCGATGGTTTTGACAATAGTGCCGATTTCCTGGCTCTGGGCATCCAGTGCTTCAATGCCATGGGCAGCATCTTCCATCAACGCCGACAGTGTATTGAGGGTCGTGACGGTGTTCTGAATGACTTCGCGGCCTTGCTGGGCGCTGGCATTGGTTCGAACCGACGTGCCGTGGGCCATGCCTGCTGCTTCGGAGACAGCGCGCTCGCGGGTGACCTGGTCGGTGATAACGGTGGCTAATTTGGCAATCTTGTACAGCTTGCCGTTGGCATCCACGATCGGATTGTAGGAAGCCTCCAGCCATACCTCGTTGCCGAATTTATCCACCCGGCAAAACCTGCCGGCGACATACGATCCGTGTCGCAGGGTCTGCCAAAACTGATCATATTCTTCTGACTGAGCGTCGGATGGCGCGCAAAAGATTCGGTGGTGCTTGCCCAGGATTTGGGGAAGCGTATAGCCCATAGCGTCCAGAAAATTCTGATTGGCTGTCAGCACTAACCCATCCAGAGAAAACTCGATAACGGCCGTGGAGCGCATCAGAGCGCCCACCAGCGCTTCATTCTCTCTGGAGGCTTCGATGGTCCTCGTCAGCACGCTTGAATACAAAACGATTCGTTCGACTCGCCCGCTGTCACCTGCGAAGGGTATGACCATCGCCCGTAGCCAGACGTGTCGACCTTCACGGCTGCACAGGCGCAACGTGCCGCTGTAATGCTTGCCCTGGGCAACTGCATCAAGAGCCCGACGCTGATGTACATCACCGCTCAGTTCAGAAGGACTGAATTCACGCAGGGCACGACCGGACAATTCAGCCTGGGTGAAACCCAACTCTTTCTCAAACAGAGCATTCACCTCCAGGATGACGCCTCCCGCATCCAACGTGACGGATACGGTTTCGAGATCCAGCGTTGCCTTGACCTGCTCAAGAGCCCCCAGCCGTTTTTCCAATTGCTGGATTTTGTCTTTTAACCGGGTATTGAACATGGGGGCCGCTCTCATTGACTTGAGAAGCTATCGACGCGGCGAGGGAAACCTTGAGCCTCATAGACCGTAGGTCGTCAGGGTGGGTGCAGAAGGGATGCAGTTGACTTCAGCAAGGATGTAGGCAGGGTGAGCGAAGGCAAATTAAAAGCCGTGCTCATTAAGCTCACTAACTATCCACTCAACCTCAAAATCAACTAACTGAGCCTGAAGCCCTGCCTCATGCTCAAACCAATAGTCAAAACTTTCAATATCACTTTTCTTCAAGTAAAGATAATAGCCGCCAGTATCGCCATCACGGTCGTTCGCAACAGTAATTTCCCAGCCAGAATATTCGCCTGTGGTAACAATACCATTCCGAATGATAGACATATCCATATCCTAGTCCGCATAGGGATCATGATTATTAGAAATATATTTCCCAGTGCATTTTGGGGACGTTAGAACGTCAGCCCAGCAAGAAATCCTGCGTATCTACTGTCTCAACAGAGCCGTTCGTAACTAGAACACCTAAACCAAGCTGAGGGTCAAAGGTCGCGTCAAAAATAAAACCAATTTGACGCGATCCCGAGTCAAAAGGAGACATCACCTTAATGCACCTCAAAGAAACCAAATCCCGCATATCATCAACTGCGTGAACCTTGGGCGCTTTGATAGTTACCTCATCAGCATCAAAGCCCTCTCGGTACTCTTTAACCCTACGAAAGTAATAGCTAAATACCGCCTTTTCTACAGCCATAGAAACAGAATTTTTATTTAGATCAAATTCTCGGAATGCAAGTCTTTGAACTTCAGATATAGAATCCTCATCAAAAACCTGAATGACAAGTTCCACCTTACGCACGCTTCCAAAAATCAATAATTCAAATAACCCTGTCCAAACCCCGTCAAAATTCAGCTCACCAAAATCTCTATCAGCTATACCTGTCATCTCTTAAGCGCCTCCAACAAAGCTCTCTCAGCGACCCCGCCCAGATGACCGTACTTTACACCAAAATCCATCGAACCCACCTTGCCCGTGTGTAGCAACGAGGGCACCAACTGCAGGTTCGCATATCTTCAGCTTCATGCCAGGTAAGGTCCCTCCCGCACCGAGCTATATTTATCCTATATCTGGTCGAGCGATAGTCGCCCGAATAAGCAACCATAGCCGCTCTAACCGGATTCATTTCGATATACGTACAGCAAGCTAAAACATAGCTCCTAGCTGACCCCGACATTAACGGAAGCGCCCTTACCACAACTTCCGTTCGTCGAAATGTTTGATTGATATTGAACCTAGCGCTGCCCCATCCCCTGCGCAACAGTAGAAATTTAAGCTCACCATCCATACAATTCAGGAAGCGCGGTTAGTGTATAAATTTAAAATATAGTCTATATTTTAATAGAGGCACGCAGACTGATTGCGCCCCAAATAAAATGCAACGGCATACCCGGCGATAAAAATCGCAGATGACGAACCGTAAGCCCCCCTGACTGGAACAGAGCATACTTAGCCGCGCATCAATAGGCCAATAAACTAGAGCAATCAAGAAAGTAATCATATTTTTAAAGCGCAGCTCGGCTGAACTCTAACGCGCGCAAAAACGTGGGCTGACCCCTTAATGCATACCGCTATATGGATCCGACAACGAGTCGCCCAACTCAGAAATGGCAAGTGAAATCTCATTAAACACTTCTGGCGGCACATCTCTTTCAACCAAAGACCTCAGAAACATGTTGAGTCGCTCGAGCCCCAACCTAACCATAATACCAATGAAATTTTCAACCAGCTCTAAATCCTTGCCATCCCAGACGGATAGCAGATATTCCTCAATCCGGGTCCTCACACACAAATTTAAGACACTATAGGTATGCCATTGCCTTTCACCTAGCTCCATTAATGCCTTAATAAAACACGCACTATTCACCCTTTGGTTTTCTAGCGCACATAATAGCTGTCGAAACTCAGATTCAACCTCATTAACCGTCATTGAGTCTGGCAGTGAAGAGTAATAAGCAGAGCTTTTCATATTTAAAAATCTACTGGTATGTGCCCTGCCTTATTGGCAGAGTCCAAGATGGCTTTTGGGAAAAGCTTTATTTTGTGGAGGAACCTCAAGAATAACAGTACCTTGCCCGGTCTTGGGATTGATGAGGTTGTCCGTTCGGGCCCAGTCTTTGTAGTCCGTATCTGTAAGCGTTGTCTCAATTTGCCTGCCTCGGGCGCGCGGTTCAAGATCCCAAACATTTTTGCCGTTTTTCGGCGGCAGGACATCCGGTCTTGAAGATGCTGGGGACTCTCTCTTACTGGCCGCAATGGCGCGTTTGTACGCCAACGCTCCGGCGGCAGTACCCAGCCCCACCGCAAGCGCAACTTTGAGACCGTCGGTAATGTCTTTCGCTTGCGCGTCGCTCAGATTCCATTTTGCTTTGAGCGTATCGACCATCGCACCGACCGTGTGCTCAGTCGTCGCTGTCGCTAAAAGCTCATGGAATTCGAAGTTACAACAGCGGCAGTTCCTTTTGCACCAACGCATTATTGCCCTAAGAAAGCAGCCCGCACCATCAACATCCAACTTGTTGTACTGCGTTGCGTTCTGGGCAATCCAGCGGCCCTTCTCGAGTGATTTCGCGTCCGCGTCGCCTTGTGCGGCTGCTGCTGCCACGCCGACGATCTGAGAATTTTTAACAGAATTTATGATTTCTGCTTGCCAAGCCTGTGACTTTGAATTGGCAAGGAAAATGGACAGCTTCCACCAAGAGCACCATACTTGGCATTCCAGACGATCACAGATCGCGATGAGGGATCATACGTTATGTAATCAGCACCTGGGAGTGACGCTTTCCCAGGTCCGGAAATCGGGGTTTGCCCCGATTCAATAGCCTGACTCCAGCCGCGAGCATCCCCAACTGCGCCGTTTAACTCAGAATATGGGCTGCGTCCGTTATTAACCTTTGCAAGGACTTCTGGCTCGGCTTGATTTATTACTTCCAGACTCGTCTCCAAAACGTTCCTTTCAACTAGCGTGACTGCCTCTGAGGCAGTCAGCACACTAGCGCATTGGCTTTTTTAGACACAGTAGCTTTTGCACCATTTCACAAGCCCTAAGTTGAGACACAGCCCTTTCCTTCATATATGCTCACTAGACCAGCCCCAAGATCGGCTTGATCTGTTCGTTCATTTGTACAAAATTTTCATAGGACATGTTCGGATCATCGTTGAGAATTAAATAGACGCCCCCCATCAGCCGTATCGCCATAGGACACTTGCCTTTCAATCGTGCAACTACTTCATCAGGGCCATAGCCTAGAGCACGCTGACAGAGGGCTGCATTCCAGAACTGGGCAGGATATAGCGTATAAATATTGTTTCGGCCATCAATATCTATAGTTTTATCCTCACGCAACCGATTATAAACCGCATTATCATCATTTAACCCTCCTTGATAATACAGACCATACAGATCGTAGGATACATGAGCCCTATATCCCTTGAACGCCTCAATCACCTTTGGCAAGTGTTCACTCACAACAAGCTTATAATCAATGGCCTTGTTTGAAATTTTGAATCCAAACCGCAAGTGTTCGTCATAGGAGGCCTTATCTTCATATACGTATCGATCACCCCGATATGCATAGTCCCCCACGCACCGGAGCCCTCTGACGGGAAGTTTAACCGCATAGGTAGCACCTAACCCGTCGCCACAGCTTGGGGTAGCCGGAATCTCAAGACCCGCAAATCCTAATGGAGCACCGACACGAGACATCCTATCCATGACTTCAGCATGTCGCTGATTTATAGATAGACTTTTATCAGGGCACGCATAAAGCCATAGTTCTATATCTGCTGCACTCTTGGGGTTCTTGTCCTAGTACTAACAATGCTATCGAAACCATAGGACCGAATGAAAGCCTTGGCCTGAGCCTCAACTTTTTGATTCGGAAACTCATATACAACTTTATATCCGGGATTCTGATCCACGGCAGATTTCACACGCTGCAAAGTATCCAAAACCGACTTTTGCGTTGAAGGGCTCCAGATGGCCAGCTTTGTCTTTGCATCAATTAACATAACAGACGAACCATCAACCGCCGTCTCAATTCCGTCAAACTTAATGAAATTAACGCCTTTTTCATTGGGGTTGGTATAGCGCAGCGCCGGCACCCCTCCTTTACCTGTCGCTAAATCAGTAAACGCGCCACTAGTACCCGCCTGAAAGTCCTATGCCGCAGGCTTTCCTTTTGGGCCTTCCGCGACATAAATCAGACCTTTATTTTCACCACCCAAGGCTCTTGCCTCAGTCTCGGTAAGTACCCGAGTATTGAGGTTTGGCAGTAAGTCATCAACCTTACTTCCGAGGCTTTCTGCACCTTCGCCGTAAGCCTTCAGCAAAAGCTTACCAGTCCCCCGCAGAACAATCGCCTCGGCACCGACTCAGCGGCATTTCTGGCCAACGCCGTCAACGCACTGTTGTCTGGCGTGTTGTTTGCGGGATTGAGAGAGCTGAGGACCCGCTGTCCCTCGGTTGACAAATACGGCCCGGTGATAGCGCTTGCAGAATCGGCTGCGCTAGTGAACGACCACGCCGCCAAGACCGGCGGGAACCGCGCAACCAAAAACAGAAACACATCCCGGTAGTGTTGCAGCGGCGCCCAGTGACGAACCCCCGCCGATGGAGGTGTTCACACCGGTGCTGACAAGGTAGCCTTGCCAAACGTTAACTCTGCTGCACCACCTGTTGCTTTCGAACCAATTAATTGACGTCATAGTAGCTGTAAAAATCCGCATCAGACCAAAGTTCGTCATATGCGGTTAACGTGCTTCGCAGGGCCTCGCTACGAGGCTCCTCGGAAGGATTCATATTTGAAGTTACAAACTCTTTAATTTCGGACCACTGAAGCTCACGCATACAAAATGCCACAACTTCAAATGGCGAGTCTCCAGACATTAAAATCAATTTAAACTTATCTCTAAAATCTTCTTTATAGCAACGATGCTTTTTTACAAACTCCAAAATATTTAACAAGGACATCTCGTAGGAAATGTCTAGCTCTTCACCAAAAGCGGCTATAGCTATATCGCAAAGCTCATCAAACTCTTTAATGACGTCATTCATTTCGGCACCCAGGCACCTTTTCTTGAATTGCTAGGATCTGGCACCCAAATTTTTTTACATATCCCCCACTTCAAGCCCTTTTGGAGAAAAGGCATTTTCTGCTGCGGCTGGAGCAGCCCGACCAGAGGGCTCATAGTGCCCTGATATAGTATAAATATATTTAACTTCGCCGTTCAAAATCTTCACTTCTCCCGCAGCAACAACGGGTTTGCCATTCGCTAGATAAATGTGACCACCACCTACATCATTAAATTTTCGCCCGATCATTAACTAACCATCCTGAAGAACGATATAGTTATATCTCCTTGCGCCTGGGTCAACTTTGTATCTGAGATTAGCATTGGAATACCCGTTGGGTGATCTGGGAATTGATTGAAAAAACTAGGCGTCGCTTGCTTTTCCACAGAACCCGCTGTTGCTTTTTTCCACCTGCCGAAATTGTTCTATCAAATCAACCTCAGAACGAATGAGAAAGCGAGACAGATTTATTTAGAACGCAAACACTTTAATTAAATAAAACCGAACCCTTTCCACTTCAATATTTCAACCGCCATAAAGCTTAAAAAATTCATTCTATCTAGGATCCAGTATTGAACATCGTCAGGGATGAGCAATCCAAAATCGCTACTACAACGAGCATTCCACTGTGTTTTTGGCAACGCCAATTCCTCATGCAACCGACCATAGTCGGTATGTCGGTAAATCCCACGGTCGAAATTTACGTAAAAGCTCGGCAATTTCATACGCAAAAATTCCATTTTCGCAAATCCATTTCTCCACCATAAGACAAGAACCGCTCTACATCCTTATAAAAACTCTTGGCACTTTCCAAGGTTAAGCCTTTGAAAAAGAAATCGCGCATCATGGTAAAACTTATCACTTCTGCTTCGGCACTATCGATGTACTGATAAAAATTATGAGCTCCTAGGACTGAGATTCCACCCCGAAAGAGCCCAAGAGCTTTATCATAATCTTCCTGTTTTAGCCGGCCTGTTTCAATATACGACAAATAATCCGGCCGGACATCGATACAGTAATTGGACTTATCATCCACAACGTAATAATGCTGCTCTTTCAAAACAAACAGGGCAATTGATTTTCGCCCTTCAAACAGCTCACTTTCTAATGAGCTAAGCTTAGCGTCCAAACTCATGAAAAAACTCCTCCTGCGTCAATACTCGTGCATTTGATGAGTGTTTCTCAAGCAAGGAATCCCATACTTTCGGGAGTTCTAGTGAAACACTTGGCTTCCCTTGATTTGGATCCACAATCTTGGGGGCGTTAGGGTTCCTTATCTGACCGGGCAAAGGTCGTTGATCAATAGCTTCGGACATAATTTTCTGGTGCAACGATTGATCAACCTCAAAAACAACTACGTTACCGTCAGGCCTTTTATTAGACAGATAATAAGCAGCATGGCTGGGGCCATTTGTACTGACACATAACTGACCACTGCATCCAGAGTCAATCGATACCGTCCCATCAGATTTCACAGTAATTCGATTTTGACTAGTCTGGAATCCTGAGCCACCTGATTCAACCCTGAAATAAGTTTCAGTTTGTGTTGACGGCGCACCGCCATTTTCCGCAACAGGCCGAGAGCTTGGTTCATTTAATGCGGTTTTGCCTTTTGGACCTTCCCCGTAAGCCTTCAACAAAAGCTTACCAGTCCCCCGCAAAATAATCGCCTCGGCCACCGACTCAGCGGCATTTCTGGCCAACGCCGTCAGCGCACTGTTGTCTGGCGTGTTGTTTGCGGGATTGAGAGAGCTGAGGACCCGCTGTCCCTCGGTTGACACATACGGCCCGGTGATAGCGCTTGCAGACTCGGCTGCGCTGGTGAACGACCATGCCGCCACGCCGCCAAGACCGGCGGGAACCGCGCAACCAAAAATAGACACACATCCCGGCAGTGTTGCAGCGGCGCCCAGTGACGAACTTCCGCCGATGAAGGTATTCACACCGGTGCTGACAAGAGCGCCGGTCCGGGTTGCCGCCTCATCATGCCGGGCGATGAAGTCGTCGGCACTGTCCATGTAGCCGTAGTCGAACTGACCTGTCGCCTTCAGTTCGGCCAGTTCACGGGTGTAGCCCGCGCCTGCTGCTTCAAGCGCCTGTAGCTCATCATAGTGTTTGTCGGTGGTAGGTACGGAAGCGCTGCAATGAGCCAGGGCACAGGCAGCCGCATCAAGTCTCACCGCTCGATCCGGATTCTCGTTGCGCGCTTTTTCAAGCTCCATCGCAGCGGGTTGATGAAGACCCTTGTTGTACTGCGTTGCGTTCTGGGCGATCCAGCTGCCCTTCTCGAGTGATTTCGCATCCGCGTCGCCTTGTGCGGCTGCTGCTACCACGCCGACGATCTGAGAACTCATGTTCAACAGATTTTGATCGCCTTTGACCAACTCGTTCAGATACCCAACCAGAGCTTCATTGACCCCGGCCGCCAGTGCGCCCGTTCTGAAATCTCCACCCGTCGCTTCTGACAGCAGGCCGCCCACCATGGCGTGAATGATGACCTTGGGCGGTGTGCCATCCGAGATTTTGCCGTAGGTGTAGTCCCCTACGGCGTTAAAGCTGGCCGCTGCCAAGGTGTTGAACAGTGCGGTTTTCAGTGCATCACTGCCGCTACCGCCTTCACCCAGCGCATTGCTTAGCAGGGTTGACGTTCCGTTTTGCAGAACCTGATTACCCGCAAACTGGCCAACGCCTTCCCATGTGGAAAGATTAGGACCCGTAATCTTTCCGGTGTTTATATCGGTATGAGTGCCGGTCAAATCATCAAAATACGCAGCGGTCAGGCCAGCGGTTACACCCGAGATGGCATACCCCTTCAGAGCATCGGACGATGTCACGTCCTTGAATACCGCTCCCAGGTCCCCACGGTTGTTGATCACACTCACAGTCGCATTAGTCGCGGCGCCTGCGGCCACAGCACCCGCTCCTGCGGTCAGGAACGCCGCTGTGTTGGCGCCCATTGTTCCGGCAGTAACCGCCGCGCCGGTAGACGCACCTACCGCCCCCATTGCCATGGGGCCTACTACCGCTGCCATGACGATGGCGATAATGATTTGCGACGCCGGCCCCAAGCCTGAGTTGCTGTATTTGAAGCTTTCGTGGATCTCCTTGACCTGCCTCCAATCCACATCACCGCGCTTCTCGGCATCCTTGATCCACGCCAACTGCGGATCGGCCTTGACCATGGTGTCGATGGTCTGGCTGACGGTTTGCTGATTGACTTGTTTAACATCGATCTTCAGCCCGTTCACGGCTTGGATCACGGTCCGGCCCTGGGCAATCAATTGGCTCTGGCGGACGGTCTCGTCGGTGTTTCCTTTACCTTTGGAGGAGACCCAGAACGCATTGTTATTGCTCTTCTCATGGCTCTCTTGATGCAGGTCCTTGACCGCCTCGAAGGTGATAGCACCAGCGCTGTCCAGCGTAATGTCCTTACCACTTTGGAGCTTGGCGAGTTGATAGGTCTGGTCGCCTCCACTCTCGAGTATCAGGTCGCCGCCGTTTTTGATTTCAGTGCCTACATTGGTAACGCGGGTTACCTCATCGCGCTGGGTCTTTTTGGAGCCCCAGCCGCTGTCTTTCTTCATATCGTAGAGGGTGTGCGTGCTGTTCTCAGCCGCCAGCAAACTCAACTTACCCCCGCTATACAGATAAGCCTCATTCCCCGCACTGATCTTGCTCGCCACTACCGTCGTATCGCGCCCGGCCTGGCTTACAAAGTCCCCGCCTGCCGTCAACACGCTCGCCACTTGGGTAGTCTGGTCATCCGAGGTCTTGATGCGTTTTTTGCCGTGTTTTTCCTTGCCCTCGACGTTGTGCATGTCGCTGACCGACGCCACATTGAAGTCGCGCCCAGCCTCAACGATCAGGTCTTTGCCGGCCGTGGCCGTGCTGCCGATGATGTTGACGTCCTGCCCGGCCTTCATGTTGAGGTTGCCGCCCGCCGTGACGCTGGCGGCGAGGTTTTTGACGTCGGTGGTGATGCTGGATTTCTCGCCGCCGTCGCGGCTCTCGTGCTTGACGCGGGTGTCGCTGGCGGCGATCAGGTTGAGGTCGCGGCCGGCGGTCAGGTTGGCGTCTTTGCCCGCGGTGAGTGCGCCTCGGTTGGTGAGGTCGCGGCCGGCGTCGATGGCGAGGTTTTCGCGGGCGACGATGGTGCTGGCGCTGGTGTCGGTTAGGGTGCGCATGCCGGCGCCGTCACGTACCTGGATCGCGGTGTTGTCGTTGGTGATGTCGCCCTTGAGGGCGGCAAGGCTGACTTGGTTGCCGCGAATTTCGCCGGCCATGGCGTTGCGGATGCTGTCCTGGGCCAGCAGGCTCAGGTTATTGCCGGCTTCCATCAGGCCGCCGGTGTAAATGCTGCCGCTGCTGACGGCGGTGAGGTTGTTGCTGGCGCGCAGGGTGCCGACGTTGATCAGGTCGCCGCCGGTGACCAGGTTGAGGTCGCGGCCCTGGATCAGGCTGTTGCCGCGTACGTTGCGTGATTCGGCCTGGGCCAGGTAGAGCACCGGCACGAGGACGGTCTGGCCGTCGACTACGCGGTTTTCCATCCACACGATGTCGTGGGTCAGGGCGCCGACTTGCTGGCTGGTGAGCGTTACGCCGAGGCTCAGGCGCAAGGCGTCTTTGCTGGCGAGGGCGTTGTCCATCAGGTAGCGGAACTGGTCGGCGTCGCTGTAGAGGCCACCGGCGAGGAAGCGTTGGCCGGTTTGCGCGAGGACGGCGTCGCGGATCAGGCGGCTCTCGTATTGGCCATCTCCCAGCCGGCGCCAGGCGTTGTCATCGGTTAACCCGAGTTTGCCGAGCATGTAGTCGGAGCTGAAGAAGCCCGCGGTGGTGGCAAATTCCGGGTTGGTTTCGATCAGGTAATGGCTGGTGGGGTCGGGGTTTTTGACGAACAGGCCGTACTCGCCCTTGGGCGTCTGGAAGTTCGGCGCGGTGGTGGGGTCGACCGGCGCGAACGGTGTGCCGGTGTAGTCCACGGGTACGAAGCCGCCGCCGGGGGCGACGCTGGCAACCGGTAACACGCTACCGGCGGCTTGGGCGCTCGGGTCGTTGGCGTGTTTGCTCAGGTTGATGTTGATGCCGCCGACGGGGATGCCGGTCTGGTCGTCGCCCAGGGTGCCGGTCAACTGCGCCAGGGTGTTGTTGTGCAGCGTGCCGTTTTGCAGGGTGCGCGCGACGTTGAGGTTGACAGTGCCGCCGGCTTGCATCGTGGCGGCGTAGCCTGGGCCACCGTTGTCGGTCCAGGTGGTGACGTCGCTTGAGTGGGCGAAAGGCCGGCTATCGGGTGAGCGGTTTTTCAGTTCCTCGAAGCGCGCCTTGTCGAAATGCCCAGCCGCCGTGGCCGCATTGAACGCTGGAACGTCGACATATTGCATGCGTTCAAACAAATCGTCGGAAACGTGACCTGGCGTGCTGACGACAATCTTGCGCTCCCCGTGCGCGTCGCGGCGCCCTGGTTCAGCAGGTCACCGACGGTGATACTCAGGTCGCCGTTGGCTGCCATCAGGCTGTAGCGGTTCTGCACATTGTCGCCTTGCACCAGCATGTTTTTGCCAGCCACCAGGCGCGCCGCTACCGAATCCTTGGTCGCCGCCTCAAGGTACGTCTCGTAGATGGTGATCTCGCCACGTTCCCAGCTGTCTTTCTCGCCGCAGTGCTGGTAACAGATCCAACTCAGGCTGCCAGTGGTCAACGTCTGCCCGAGTTCGAATTCGTCTTTGGCGTTTTCGATAAAGCCTGCATTGATGCCGATGGAGCCTTCGCTTTCCACGGTGCCAGAGCGATTGCTGAACAGCGCCGCCTTGCCGCCATCCGCCGTTGCAAAACTCAAGTCGCCCTTGCTGTAAACGTCGCCATACAGGTTGCTGAAACCATTACCGCGCAGCGTCATGTCGCCACCGCTGAACAACAGCGTGTCTGCCGCGTTGTTGATACCGTTGACGGCCGTGAGGTTAACCGCGCCTTGAGCGCCGAGGGTGCCCCGGTTATTGATCTGCGCCGCTGCGATGTCCAGCTGCTGACGCGCAGTGAGGAAACCGAGGTTGTCCAGAGTCCCGCCCAGCTTGACCTGGGTATTGACGCCTGCGAGACGCCCGCCGTTCTGGCTGAGGTTATTCGCCGCCACACTCAGTGTTTGCAGGGCCGACACCCGGCCACTGTTGGTCATGTCGCCGGTGGTAGTGATGCTCAAGTCACCGTCGCTGAGCAGTTCCCCGCCATTGTCCAGGCTGGCTACGTCGAGGATCAAACCCTTGCCGCTCGCCATGCGGTCGCCCGCCTTCAGGGTCAGGCCTTGGGTGCTTTTATAGGTGAGGACTTCGTTTAGTTGCACGCTCCCCAGGCCATCGACGGAGCCGAATGCCCAATCGGCGCTGCCCATACCGTTGATAGTGCCTTGGCTACCGGTGAGGCTGGCGGTATTGATGTGGAACGCGCCCAAGCCCGCATGCTGCAACAGACCAGAAGTGTTGTTCAGGCTGGCAGCATCGAGGTTGAAAGCCGTGCTGCCGAATTCAAGGGTGCCGTTCTGGTTGTTGAGTGCGCCGCCGAGGTTGAGGGTGCTACTGGCACCGCCCAGAGCACGCAGTTGCCCGCCGGCGCTATTGTCGAGGTTGCCGCCGGTGAAGGTCAGACCCTGGTTAGCCTCGATCAGGCCGCCGTTGTTGGTGAGCGTGTCGCGTGAAGTCAGGTTGATCAGGTTGCCGCTGATCTGGCCATCTGCGCTGTTGTCGAGGCTGGCGCCGCTGACGGTGACCTGTTCTTTGGCGAACAGCTTGCCGCCGCGATTGGCCAAGGCTTCGACGGTCAGTTGCAAGTTGCCGAGCAAGCTTGCCATCAGGCCGCCGTTGCCGTTGTCAGCCGTGTTGGCGGTGACGGTCAGGGTATCGCCCTGCACGGTGCCACCGCTGTTGTTCAGGCTGCCGGTGTCCAGCTGGGTGTGCGCGCCTCCGCTGAGGATCAGGCCTTTACGATTGGACACATCGCTGCCGCTATAGCTCAGGCCTTGATCGCCAGCCAGCAGTTGGCCGCCCTCGTTGTTCAGGTGCTGGGCGGTGATGTCCACGCGCTTGCCGCGTAAAGTGCCGCCGCTGTTATCGAGAGTAGTGAGGGCCTTGACCAGAATGCTGCGCTCACCCGCATCAAGGGTGCCGCCAGCGTTGGTCAGCAGGTCGCTGACGTTGAAGGTGATGTCGCCGCCGTCGCTGACCAGTGCACCTTTATTGCTGTTGGTAAAGGTCGGCGCAGTTACTTCGACCGACTGGCCGAGCAGGATCCCCGCACTGTTGTCGAGGCGCTCGCCGCGCAGCTGCAACAGGCCTTCGCTTTGAATACGGCCTTGGGCGTTGAGCAATTGGCCCGGTCCTTTGAGCAGCAGGCTCACCCCTTGCGCACCACCGGCCAGCAGGCCAGCGTCGCGGTTGTCTAGGCCTGAGGCGCGCACATCGAGTTGATCTCCCAACACACGCCCGGCGCGGTTGTCGATGTCACCGCCACTGGCATCGAGCAAAATCTGCTTGCCGACGATCACGCCGCTCTGGTTGTTCAGTTTCGCGGCGTGCAGCTCCACGTTGCCCTGCCCGGCTTGCAAGCGGCCCTGAGCGTTATCGAGCTGCTGGGCGGTCACCAAGGTCAACTTGCCGGTATTGGCGCTAAGTACGCCATTGGCGTTGCTGCTAACGCTGCCTGCGTTGAGATTCAGGTCGGTGCCGGCCTGGGCAAAACCCTGGCTGTTATTGAAGGCATTGGCAACGGAGAGGTTCAACGCGCCGTTATCGGCCTGGATCAGACCCTTTTGGCTGTTGTCGAGGTCGCTGGCGTTCACCGTCAGCGCACCGGCGACCAGCACGCCGTTCTGATTGTTGAGGCTGGCCGCGTTGACCGTCAGGTCGTTGGCGACGATTTGCCCGCCACTGTTGTTCACGGCAGCGCTACTGAGCACCAGGCTGCCGCCGGCCATTTCAATGCGGCCCTGGCGGTTATCCAGAGAGGCAGTGTTGAGCGTCGCGGCCTGGCCTTCACCGAAGCGAATCAAGCCGCCCAGGTTGGCAATGGCCGGTGCATTTATTGCCAGGTTTTGCTCGCCGAAGATGCGTGCGGTGGCGCCCTGATTGGTCAGGTTGCTCGTATTGACGCTGACGGTTTTGGCCTGGACGATGCTGCCCTGGTTGGTCAGCGCCTGCGCGGCGGTGATCGCCAAGGCGCGGCTGGCCAGCAGGTCGCCACTGGTGTTGACGGTTTGCGCGTTCACCACCAGGTCGCCGGTGGCGTTGCGGCTGTTGTCCGTTGCCACGCCCGCTTCGATGATGCCGGCGTTAGTCACGCTGGCCGCGTTGAGTTCAATGCGTTGGCCGGCGGCCACGCTCTTCTGGTTGACCAGGGCTTGAGCGCTGGTGACGTTCACGTTGCCGGTGGCGTAAACCTTGTCAGCCAGATTAACGCTCTGCGCCGTAACCCTGACGTTACCGGTGGCCGCCGCCTGGGCCATGCTCAGGCGCCCATTGGCGTCCAGTTGAATATCACCGCCACTGGCCGCCAGCGTGCCGTCGAGCTTCACGCCCACACCCGCTTCGGTGCCCACCAGCTTGATTGCGCCAGCATACATACCGCCCAGAGCCGACGAGTCAATCGCCAGCTCGGGCTTGGTGCTGCCGTCGTCGGCGCGGGGTGTGGCTGTCAGGCTTTGGGCGTCCACATCGTTGCGACCGGCGATCACATTCAGTTCGCGCGCATTGATCTGCGCGTTGATCTTGGCCGAGCGGGTGATGATGTCGAAGCGGTCGACGTTGCTGGCGTTCAAGCCTTCACCGTCGATGGTCACGGCGCCACCGTCAACCTGATAGCTTTTCAGTTGGCCGTTTGCGTCGAGCACCGGCTTGCCGGTGGTGAGCGTGACGTTCGGTGTGTTGATGAAGCCGCAGCCGCTGCAGGTGACGCCGTAAGGGTTGGCAACGATGACTTTGGCCGACTGCCCCGCCACTTCGGTGTAGCCGCGCAATTGGCTGGGGTTGCTGCCGGTGACTTCGTTGAGGATAACGTTGGCCGCGCCGCCCTTGAGGTTGGGGTTGCCGACGATGTAGCCGCCCAACTGGGTGTTGGCCACCGTGCCGGTGGCGTTGTTGAGGATCACGCCGTTGGCGCCGACGTTGTAGTCCTGGAACTTGTTATGGGACAGGCCGCTGCCGTTTGGCGTGGCGATGTTCACCACGGGCATGCCGTTGCCCGCCTGGCCTACGGTGGTGCCCGGCGCACTGACCACGATGCCTTCGGCTTGGGCCAGCAGCGGCTGCCAGAACAGCGCGTTGATCAGGATCAGCACCACGCCGCGCTTGGGCAGACTAAAGAACGAGTCCCGCGGCTTCAGCGCAGCAGAAGGTTGGCGGGCGAGGAAGGCAAATTGGCGAACGTCCATTGTCAGATTCTCGATGTAACGGGGCGTTGAATTACAGGAAGAAATCCATGCGGAAGTAGATCGGCGCTTCGCGCTCGGTCACCACTCCCGGTCTTTCTAAAGAATGGGCAAAGGTCACGCTGGTGCTGACGTACTTGCCCCGAGCGAATAGCTCCAGAGAATTACTGGACACGCGACCATGTACGTCGCCGTTGTAGCGGTCGTTGCTGATCACGCCCTGGTCGTAGCCGATGCTGGTGCCGTACTCGGCAAAGGCCGGGCGCATCCAATCCAGCGTTACCGGGCGTGCCCAGCGCACTTCGTTGCGCCAGTAACCGCCGCTGTCGCCGGTCAGTTGCTGGTCCTTGAGACCGCGTACCGAGGCCGAGCCACCCAGGCTAATGCGCTGCGGGCTGAAGAGAATGTCTTCACTGCGCTGACCGGTGGCCAGGCTGGAAAAGCTGAACGACTCGCCCCACAGCGTGAACGGCTGCAGATAACTGACGGTGGCGGTGTATTTGCGGTAGCGCGAATTGGCCTGTCGGTTGCCGAACTCATCGCGTTCTTCTTCAGACTGGGCATCGAGCAAGCCGATGCCATTCTGCATGCCGAGGTCAAGGTTGACGAACGCATTGCCGATGCGCCGACCGTGGTTGAGGCCGAGCTGGAGTTCGCTGAGGCGGTTACTGCTCGGCTCCGTGCGCACGTCGAGGACGTAGTTGTTGGTACGCAGATGGGCCAGGCCAACGTTCACCGAGGTCTTGCTCACGTCGTCGCGATGGATCACCCGCTCGGCGCGCAGTTGGTGGTTCTCGTTGTCGCCATTGAGCTTGAATTTGCTGCTGTCGGTCTCGCCGTAGGTGCGATAGTCGCTTTCGCTGTACGTGTAGCTGAAGTTCCACCAGCCCCACGGCACGTTGTAATACAGCATGTTGTTTTTCGAGGTTTTGTGGTGGTCGCTGACAGCGTCGTGGCCGCTGCGCAGTATCAATTGGTCGCTCAGACCCAGCGGACTGTCCCATTCCAGGCCCGCGTCCCATTGCTGTTCACCGGTGCTTTCCTGGCCGTCGTTATTGCGCGACAGGCTGGCGCGCCAAGGTTTTTGCGGGACGTTGTTGACCACCACTTCACTGCCGCCGATCTGCTGGCCCGGGGTCAGTCGCATCTGCGCCTGCCTGGAGGGCAATCGGTTGAGCTGGTCCACGAGTTGCTCGATCTCGCGCAGGTTGAGCGCCTCGCCGACCTTGCCGGGAAAGGCCATGGCCAGTTCGCGGTCCGTCACAGTGCTGCCCTCGGCGGCTTTCAACGCTTCGAGTTTGCCTTCGACCACCAGCACCTGCAGGTGACCGCTGGAGAGGTCTTGTTGCGGCAAGTAGGCACGGCTGGTGACGCGGCCCTTGTCGATGTAGTAGTCGGTGATGACCTTGAGCAGCTCATTAAGCTGCGTTACGCCCAGGCATTGGCCGATGTAGGGTTTGAGCAGACGCGTGCGGTCGGCGGCGGACAGGCTGTCGGCACCCTTGAGATCGATGTCCTGAATCGGGAAGCAGCGGTTATCGGCCGGCGTGGCCGGGGCCTCGGGCTTGGTCTGCTTGCCGGGCAAGTCCTGAAGCTCCTGCAGGCGGCGACTCTGCTCTTCGAGCAAGCGGTTCTGCCGGTCGCGGATCAGGTCCTGATCGCCGGGCGTTGGGGCGGCGGTGGCGCTGTTCAGGCTCACATACGTGAGCAGAAAAGTGCAAAGCAACAACCGAATCCGTGGCAATGAGAAGGGCATGTTCGATCCGTCGAAAAATCAAGGGGCGGCAAATTACCATCGAATCCCGTTGATCCAAAGCGTTGGATCAGGTGGGCATTCGCGCCTGAAAAATCTGCAAACCCTTGATGGGCAATAAAATAAGGCACCGAGAAAGAGTTGCAGCCTGTTACGAGACTGGTAGTCCGACGAGCGGCAAGCGTTTAGTAGCAGGTCGGCGAGGCTCGCCGAGATGCTGTTAATTAGCCATCAGCCGGTGCCCGAGATTGCTTAGTGATGAGGAATGCAGAAAAGTTCGCGCGGTCTTTGTGAAGTGGATCCCAATTATCAAATTGCCGCGCTAATTCAGAAAGTCGATAACGCCCTGAGATCTGTGCTTATCTCACCGGCAGGTTAACGCGCACTTAACTGCGCTTTAAATGGCCTAAAGCTCACCGGAGTGAGCTTTAGGCTTAACGCATCGAGGGCTTCGATTCCCCGATTCGCTGGGACAGTGGCGAGATTGGCCAACGCACTGTGGATAACTTATTCCACCGTCACAGACTTCGCCAAATTACGCGGCTGATCCACATCCGTACCCTTCAGCACTGCCACGTAATACGAAAGCAGTTGCAGCGGGATGGTGTAGAGAATCGGCGTCAGTGCATCGAGGATATGGGGCATGGAAACCACATGAGTGCCCTCCCCGTTCACCAGTCCAGCCTGTTCGTCAGCGAAGACGATCAGCTCGCCACCCCGTGCGCGCACTTCCTGCAGGTTGGATTTCAGCTTCTCCAACAGCTCGTTGTTTGGTGCGACCGTGACAACAGGCATGTCACTGTCCACCAGTGCCAACGGGCCGTGTTTCAGTTCTCCGGCCGGATAGGCTTCGGCGTGAATGTAGGAGATCTCCTTGAGCTTCAACGCCCCTTCCATCGCCACCGGGAATTGCGCGCCACGACCCAGGAACAGGGTGTGATTCTTCTCGGCGAACAGTTCGGCAATTTTCTCCACGGTCGTGTCCATGGCCAGCGCTTCACCCAGGCGGGTCGGCAGGCGGCGCAACTCTTCAACCAGTTCTGCTTCCACGCCAGCGCCCAGCGTGCCCTTGACCTGCCCCAGTGACAGCGTCAGGAGCATCAGTGCGACCAGCTGCGTGGTGAACGCCTTGGTCGACGCGACACCGATTTCCGGGCCGGCTTGAGTGAGCAGGGTCAGATCGGATTCACGCACCAGCGAACTGATGCCTACGTTGCAGATCGCCAGGCTGGCAAGGAAACCCAGTTCCTTGGCATTGCGCAGCGCGGCCAAGGTGTCGGCTGTCTCGCCGGACTGGGAGATCGAAACGAACAGCGTGTCCGGCTGGACCACGACTTTGCGATAGCGGAATTCACTGGCGACTTCGACCTGGCAGGGAATGCCGGCCAAGCCTTCGAGCCAGTAACGCGCGACCATGCCGGCGTGATAGCTGGTGCCGCAGGCGACGATCTGCACGTTGCGTACTTTGGCGAACAGCTCCGCCGCTTGCGGTCCAAATGCCTGCACCAAAACCTGCTGCTGACCGAGGCGTCCTTCCAGGGTGCGCTGCACGACTTTGGGCTGCTCGTGGATTTCCTTGAGCATGAAGTGGCGGTACTCGCCTTTGTCCGCTGCTTCTGCACCCTCGTGGTACTGAACGATCTCACGTTCGACAGGCAGGCCGGATGCGTCCCAGATCTGCACGCTGTCGCGACGGATCTCGGCAATGTCGCCCTCTTCCAGGTACATGAAGCGGTCGGTGACCTGACGCAACGCCAGTTGATCGGAGGCGAGGAAGTTTTCCCCAAGGCCCAGACCCACAACCAGCGGGCTGCCACTGCGAGCAGCAATCAGGCGATCCGGTTGGTGTGCGCTGATGACCGCAAGGCCATACGCGCCGTGCAGTTCCTTGACCGTTGCCTTCAGAGCTGCAGCCAGATCGGGCGTGTCCTGCAGTTTGTGGTGCAGCAGGTGGACGATGACCTCGGTGTCCGTGTCAGACGTGAACACGTAACCCAGACCCTTCAAGCGCTCGCGAAGCGGCTCATGGTTTTCGATGATGCCGTTGTGCACCACCGCCAGTTGCTCGCTGGAGAAATGCGGGTGGGCGTTGCGTTCCAACGGTGCACCGTGTGTGGCCCAACGAGTGTGGGCAATACCCAGGCGGCCTGTGACCGGTTCGCCGGCGAGTGCCCGCTCCAGTTCGTTCACCTTGCCGACTCGACGGCGACGCTCAAGCACGCCGGCGTTGTTGAATAACGCCACGCCGGCGCTGTCGTAGCCCCGGTATTCCAGGCGCTTGAGACCCTCCAGCAGGATGGCAGTGATATTCCGTTCAGCGACAGCGCCGACAATTCCACACATGGTCTTCTCCTAGGAAACAGCAGCGCAAATCAAGGTTACGCCGCGAGCCTGAATTTGTTCGCGTGCCTCTTGAGGCAGGCGGTCATCGGTAATGAGGGTATGGACACTGCTCCAAGGCAGCTCCAGATTGGGAATCTTGCGACCGACCTTGTCGGCCTCGACCATCACGATCACTTCCCGGGCGACTTCGGCCATCACCCGGCTGAGGCCGAGCAGTTCGTTGAATGTGGTTGTACCGCGGGTCAGATCAATGCCGTCGGCGCCGATGAACAGCTGATCGAAGTCGTAGGAACGCAGCACCTGCTCCGCTACCTGGCCCTGAAACGATTCTGAATGCGGGTCCCACGTCCCGCCCGTCATGAGCAGGACCGGTTCGTGCTCCAGTTCACCCAGCGCGTTGGCGACATGCAGGGAATTTGTCATCACCACAAGGCCCGGCTGCAAGCCCAGCTCCGGAATCATCGCAGCCGTTGTGCTGCCGCTGTCGATGATGATCCGTGCATGTTCCCGGATGCGGGCAACAGCAGCGCGGGCGATGGCCTGCTTGAACCTGGAAACGGGCTGGCCGGGCTCGCCAATCAATTCCTGGGGCATGGGGATGGCGCCGCCGTAACGACGAAGCAGCAGCCCATTGCTTTCAAGCGCAGCCAGATCCTTACGGACCGTCACTTCGGAAGTCTCAAAGCGCTTGGCCAACTCGTCCACGCTTACCTCGCCCTGCTCATTGAGCAGAGAAAGAATGTTGTGGCGGCGTTGAGGCGTATTACGTTTCGACATGACTGGTTTAAGTTTCGTTTCGAAAGTTAACGAACGCAATGAAAGCTCATCGAAAGATATACGTCAAGGGGGAAATGAGTGTCGGTGAGAAGAACAGAGGATTTTTTCGAACGGTTGCCGCTCAGAGGCCGGCATCGGCTGCCTGTTTTGCAAACAGCCGACGGCACTGTGGATAACTTAGTCTTTCTTGATTTTCACCGGTCGCTTCCATCCTTCGATGTTGCGTTGACGCGCTCGGGCGACCGCAAGCTGTTCAGCCGGTACATCCTGATTGATGGTAGAACCCGCGGCAGTGCTAGCGCCCGACGCGATATGCACAGGGGCGACCAGCGAGTTGTTCGAGCCGATGAAGACGTCTTCGCCCATCACCGTCTTGTGCTTGTTGGCACCATCGTAGTTGCAGGTAATGGTGCCAGCGCCAATGTTGGTGCGCGCGCCGATGACTGCGTCACCCAGGTAGGTCAGATGACCTGCCTTGGCGCCCTCGCCCAGATGAGCATTCTTAAGTTCAACGAAGTTACCCACATGAGCGCGAGCGTCGAGGACACTGCCCGGGCGCAGACGAGCGAAAGGCCCTGCATCCGCGCCTTCGCCCACAATCGCGCCTTCGAGGTGACTATTCGCCTTGATGACTGCGCCCTTGCGCAAGGTGCTGTCCTTGATCACGCAATTCGGCCCGATCAAGACGTCGTCTTCGATGACGACTCGCCCTTCGAGGATGACGTTGACGTCGATCATCACGTCGCGGCCAACAGTGACGTCACCACGAACGTCGAAGCGCGCCGGGTCGCGCAGCGTGACGCCCAATGCCATGAGTCGGCGTGCTTCGCGCTGCTGGTAATGACGCTCGAGTTCGGCAAGTTGTTTACGGTCATTGGCGCCCTGCACTTCCATGGCATCGTCGGGCTGTGCGGTGGCGACCTCCAAGCCATCGTTTACAGCCATGGCAATCACGTCAGTGAGGTAATACTCACCCTGGGCGTTTTCATTGGAGAGACGACCCAGCCAGTCGGCGAGGCGCTTGCCCGGTACCGCGAGGATTCCGGTGTTACCTTCGTTGATAGTCTTCTGCGCTTCGGTTGCATCCTTGTGCTCGACGATAGCGCTGACGCGATGCTGCGCGTCACGGACGATGCGGCCATAACCGGTCGGGTCTTCCAGCGTGACCGTCAGCAGACCCAACTGCTGATCATTTACCAGCGCAAGGAGGCGGTGCAGGGTCTCTACCTGTATGAGCGGGACGTCGCCATAAAGAATGAGCACCGTCCCAGCCTTCAGCGCGGGCAACGCTTGAGCGACGGCGTGGCCAGTGCCCAATTGTTTCTCTTGAAGCACGAAATTCAGATCATCGCCCGCCAGTTGCTCTCGGACCCGCTCTGCGCCATGGCCGATGACGACGTGAATGCCTTCGGGAGAAAGCTGGCGTGCGCTGTGGATAACATGGCCAAGCATCGAGTTACCGGCTACAGGATGCAACACCTTGGGCAGAGCGGAACGCATGCGAGTGCCCTGACCCGCGGCGAGAATGACGATATCGAGAGACATGAAAGGATTCCAGACGAGCAGCCACATTAGCCGGGCTGATGATTCAGGCGATAAAGCCGAAAAAGAAAAAGGGTAGCCGAGGCTACCCTTTTACTCAATCGCGCAACGAGTCGCCGGGGTTAGCCGCCGAACTTCTTGCGAATTTGCTGAACGGTGCGCAGCTGAGCTGCGGCCTCCGCCAGACGTGCAGCAGCAGATCCGTAATCGAAATCTGCGCCTTTTTCATTCAGAGCACGCTCGGCAGCCTTTACGGCTTCCTGAGCTGAGGCTTCGTCCAGATCGGCAGCGCGTTGCACGGTATCGGCAAGCACTTTGACCATGTTCGGTTGAACCTCAAGGAAACCACCGGAGATGTAAAACACCTCGGCTTCGCCACCCTGCTTGATCAGGCGGATCGGACCTGGCTTCAAATCGGTGATCAACGGTGCGTGACCTGGAGCAATACCGATATCACCCAGGTTACCGTGTGCAATCACCATCTCGACCAGACCGGAGAAAATCTCTCCTTCCGCGCTGACGATATCGCAATGGACTGTCATAGCCATTTGCCTGCCTCAACCTGATTAGCGCCCGTCACCGGGCGCCTGGATTACAGTTTCTTGGCTTTCTCGATCGCTTCTTCGATGCCGCCGACCATGTAGAACGCCTGTTCAGGCAAATGGTCGTAGTCACCGGCGAGGATGCCTTTGAAGCCAGCAATGGTGTCTTTCAGGGAAACGTATTTACCCGAGGCACCAGTGAAGACTTCAGCCACGAAGAACGGCTGCGACAGGAAGCGCTGAATCTTACGAGCGCGGGATACCAACTGCTTGTCGGTTTCCGACAGCTCGTCCATACCCAGGATCGCGATGATGTCTTTCAGCTCTTTGTAGCGCTGCAGAACATACTGAACGCCGCGAGCGGTGTCGTAATGGTCCTGGCCAATAACGTTCGGGTCCAGCTGGCGCGAAGTCGAGTCCAGTGGATCGACCGCTGGGTAGATACCCAGAGAAGCGATGTCACGGGACAGAACGACGGTGGCGTCCAGGTGAGCAAACGTTGTGGCTGGCGATGGGTCGGTCAAGTCATCCGCCGGTACGTATACCGCCTGAATGGAAGTGATCGAGCCTTCCTTGGTCGAAGTGATGCGCTCTTGCAGCACGCCCATCTCTTCAGCCAGCGTCGGCTGGTAACCTACTGCGGAAGGCATACGGCCCAGCAGTGCGGATACTTCAGTACCGGCCAGTGTGTAACGGTAGATGTTGTCAACGAACAACAGAACGTCGTTACCTTCGTCACGGAACTTCTCAGCCATGGTCAGGCCAGTCAGGGCGACGCGCAGACGGTTACCCGGCGGCTCGTTCATCTGACCGTAAACCAGCGCTACTTTGTCCAGAACGTTGGAGTCCTTCATCTCGTGGTAGAAGTCGTTACCCTCACGGGTACGCTCGCCCACACCGGCGAACACGGAATAACCGCTGTGCTCGATGGCGATGTTACGGATCAGTTCCATCATGTTTACGGTCTTGCCGACACCGGCACCACCGAACAGACCAACTTTACCGCCCTTGGCAAACGGGCAAACCAGGTCGATGACCTTGATGCCGGTTTCCAGGAGGTCGTTGCCGCCAGCCTGATCAGCGAACGAAGGCGCAGGACGGTGAATGCCCCAGCGCTCTTCGGTTTCGATCGGGCCCGCTTCGTCGATCGGGTTGCCCAGTACGTCCATGATCCGGCCCAGTGTCGCTTTACCGACCGGTACGGAAATGGCTGCGCCGCTGTCGATTACGTCCAGACCGCGCTTCAAGCCTTCGGTGGAACCCATCGCAATGGTACGAACTACGCCGTCGCCCAGCTGCTGCTGAACTTCCAGAGTAGTTTCCGCGCCTTGTACTTTCAGCGCGTTGTAGATGCTCGGTACGCTGTCGCGTGGAAATTCCACGTCGATCACGGCGCCGATGATTTGAACGATACGTCCGCTACTCATTAGCTGGATCCTCTGAATATTTGAACCGTTAAACCGCGGCAGCGCCGCCGACGATTTCCGAGATCTCTTGGGTGATCGCTGCCTGACGCGCCTTGTTGTAGATCAGCTGCAAATCGCTGATCAGGTCACCGGCGTTGTCAGTGGCGTTCTTCATCGCGATCATCCGCGCAGCCTGTTCAGCCGCGTTGTTCTCGACCACCGCCTGATAGACCTGCGACTCCACGTAACGGACCATCAAGCCGTCCAGCAGCTCTTTGGCGTCGGGTTCGTACAGGTAATCCCAGTGGTGCTTGAGTTCTTGATCCTGGGTCGCAACCAACGGAATCAACTGCTCGACCGTTGGCTGCTGAGTCATGGTGTTGATGAACTTGTTGGACACCACGGACAGGCGATCAATACGGCCCTCCAGGTAGGCATCCAGCATCACCTTGACGCTGCCGATCAAATCGTTGATCGACGGCTCTTCGCCCAAGTGGCTGATCGCAGCGACGACGTTACCGCCGAAGTTGCGGAAAAACGCCGCACCTTTGCTGCCGACCACGCACAGATCGATCTCTACGCCGTTTTCACGGTTCTTCGCCATGTCCTTGACCAAAGCCTTGAACAGGTTGGTATTCAAGCCACCACACAGACCGCGGTCACTGCTCACCACGACATAACCAACGCGTTTTACTTCGCGTTCGATCATGAAGGGATGACGGTATTCCGGGTTAGCGTTGGCGAGATGACCAATCACCTGGCGGATGCGCTCCGCGTAAGGACGGCTAGCAGCCATGCGCATTTGAGCCTTGCGCATTTTACTGACCGCCACTTTTTCCATGGCGCTGGTGATCTTTTGCGTGCTTTTGATGCTCGCAATCTTGCTGCGAATCTCTTTTGCGCCTGCCATGTAACACCTATCAGGTTAGCAAGCGGGAGCCTCGCGGCTCCCGCTGCGGCTTACCAGGTTTGGGTGGCCTTGAACTTCTCGATGCCGGCTTTCAGGCCAGAATCGATTTCGTCATTGAAGTCACCCTTCACGTTGATCTTCGCCATCAAATCGGCGTGATCTCGGTTGAAGTAAGCAATCAGCGCTTGTTCAAAGCTGCCAACCTTGGCGATTTCGACGTCAGTCAGGAACCCACGCTCAGCGGCATACAGCGACAGCGACATGTCAGCAATCGACATTGGCGCATATTGCTTCTGCTTCATCAGCTCGGTAACGCGCTGACCATGCTCAAGTTGCTTACGGGTCGCTTCGTCCAGGTCAGAGGCGAACTGGGCAAATGCTGCCAGTTCACGGTACTGAGCCAGAGCGGTACGGATACCACCGGAGAGCTTCTTGATGATCTTGGTCTGAGCGGCACCACCCACACGGGATACCGAAACACCAGCGTTCACTGCCGGACGGATGCCGGAGTTGAACATGGCCGATTCCAGGAAGATCTGACCGTCAGTGATGGAAATCACGTTGGTCGGAACGAACGCGGAAACGTCGCCAGCCTGGGTTTCGATGATCGGCAATGCGGTCAGGGAGCCGGTTTTGCCGGTCACTGCGCCATTGGTGAACTTCTCTACGTACTCTTCCGAAACGCGGGATGCACGCTCCAGCAGACGGGAGTGGAGATAGAACACGTCGCCTGGGTAAGCTTCACGGCCTGGTGGACGACGCAGCAGCAGGGAAATCTGGCGATAAGCCACAGCCTGCTTGGACAGATCGTCATAAACGATCAGTGCGTCTTCACCGCGATCGCGGAAGTATTCGCCCATAGTGCAACCGGCATACGGAGCCAGGAATTGCAGCGCCGGGGATTCCGAAGCACTGGCCGCCACGATGATCGTGTTGGCCAGAGCGCCGTTTTCTTCCAGCTTGCGAACAACGTTGGCGATGGTCGATTGCTTCTGACCGATTGCAACGTAGACGCAGAAAATACCGCTGTTCTTCTGGTTGATGATCGCGTCGATCGCCAGAGCGGTTTTACCGATCTGACGGTCACCGATGATCAGCTCGCGCTGGCCACGGCCGACAGGGATCATCGCGTCGACAGCCTTGTAGCCAGTCTGTACAGGCTGGTCTACCGATTTACGCCAGATCACGCCTGGAGCAACCTTCTCGACCGCGTCGGTCTCGGTGTTGTTCAGCGGACCTTTGCCGTCGACAGGGTTGCCCAGTGCGTCGACTACGCGACCCAGGAGTTCCTTACCAACCGGAACTTCGAGGATGCGGCCGGTGCACTTGGCACTCATGCCTTCAGCCAGAGAGGTGTAAGCGCCCAGTACGACAGCACCCACGGAGTCTTGCTCCAGGTTCAGTGCCATACCGTAAACGCCGCCCGGGAACTCGATCATTTCGCCGTACATAGCGTCGGCGAGACCGTGAATCCGCACGATACCGTCAGACACGCTGACGACTGTGCCTTCGTTTCGGGCTTGGGAGGCTACATCGAGGTTCTCGATGCGGCCCTTGATGATTTCACTTATTTCGGAAGGATTGAGTTGCTGCATTGCTCTGCTGCCCCTTCAAACTCAAGATTTCAATGCTTCGGCTAGTTGCGCGAGTTTGCCGCGAACTGAGCCATCGATAACCAGGTCGCCGGCGCGGATGATGACACCACCTATAAGGGCGGCATCCTCCGCAGCGTGCAGGCGCACTTCCCGGCCGAGCCGTGCACTGAGAACCTTGGCGAGTTTGTCTTGCTGTTCTTGGTTCAATGCAAAAGCACTGGTCACATCCACATCTACCGACTTTTCCTGCTCGGCCTTGTAAAGCTCGAACAGTTCGGAGATCTCCGGCAGAAGCTGGAGACGGTCGTTTTCAGCAACGACGTGAATGAAATTCTGTGCCTTGGCATCGAACTTGTCGCCGCACACTTCAATAAAAGTGGCGGCCTTGTCTGCGCTCGTCAGTCGCGGGGCCTTGAGCATGCGCTGCATTGTGTCGTCTTGCGACACTGCAGCAGCCAGGCCGAGCATGGCTGACCAATTGGCCAGTTGCTGGTGCGCCTGTGCATGCTCGAAGGCTGCCTTAGCGTAAGGTCGGGCCAACGTGGTCAGTTCTGCCATGATCGCCCTCGCTTAAATTTCAGCAGCCAGTTTGTTTACCAGCTCCGCGTGCGCGTTTTGATCGATTGTGGCACCCAGGATCTTCTCTGCGCCGTTGACTGCCAGGCTACCCAATTGGGCGCGCAGCGCGTCTTTGACGCCGTTCAGTTCCTGTTCGATCTCGGCCTGAGCCTGAGCCTTGATGCGGTCAGCTTCAACGCGAGCCTGTTCACGGGCTTCGTCGACAATCTGGGTACCGCGTTTCTTGGCTTGCTCAATGATCTCAGCTGCTTGAGCCTTAGCCTCGCGCAGTTGCTGACCCACTTTATCTTGGGCCAGCTCCAGGTCGCGAGCTGCTCGTGTAGCAGCGTCCAGTCCATCCGCAATCTTCTTCTGACGTTCGTGCAAAGCCGCGATGACCGGAGGCCACACGAACTTCATGCAGAACAGCACAAAAATGAAGAACGCAACGGACTGGCCAATCAGGGTTGCATTAATGTTCACGCCAACACCTCGCTCGTTCGTTGTCCATCACACCAATCAACTCGAAAATTCGAGTGATCAGCCAGCGAGTTGACCAACGAAGGGGTTCGCAAAAGTGAAGAACAGAGCGATACCAACACCGATCATGGTCACGGCGTCGAGCAGACCAGCCACGATGAACATTTTAACTTGCAGCATTGGAACCATTTCCGGTTGACGCGCAGCGCCTTCCAGGAATTTACCGCCCAGCAAGCCGAAACCGATTGCAGTACCCAGTGCGCCCAGGCCGATCAGCAGTGCAACAGCGATAGCAGTTAGACCAACTACAGTTTCCATCTTTCCTCCCGACTTTTACGTCGTATTGGTTAGGTTTTCTTAGATTAAAGCGGTAAAGCAAAATCGTTTCTTACATCAAGCCCTCGCGGGCATCCCCTCACCGAAGCGATGGGATCATCAGACTCGCCAGGCGGGTCTCAATGGTTATCTTCGTGAGCCATCGACAGGTAGACGATGGTCAGCATCATGAAGATGAACGCTTGCAGGGTGATGATCAGGATGTGGAACACAGCCCACGCCCATTGCAGGACCACGCCCAGACCGCTAAGCCACAGCAGGCCGCTGCCGAACATGACCGCGATCAGAATGAACACCAGTTCACCCGCGTACATGTTGCCGAACAGTCGCAGTGCCAGGGAGATGGGCTTGGCCACCAGAGTCACGAATTCAAGCAGGAAGTTCACCGGAATCAACAGCGCTTGAACGAAAATGTTCTTGCTGCCGAATGGATGAAGGGTCAATTCGCCGATGAAGCCGCCGATACCCTTAATCTTGATGCTGTAGAAAATGATCAGCGCGAATACGGACAGTGCCATGCCCAGCGTCGCGTTCGGATCGGTGGTCGATACAGCGCGGAAAGGAATGTGGTGATCACCGGTGATCATGATCGCCAGCTGCGGGATCCAGTCGACAGGAATCAAGTCGACCGCGTTCATGAGGAACACCCAGGCGAAGATGGTCAATGCCAGAGGAGCAATCACGGCGCTACGGCCATGGAAGCTGTCCCGGACGCTGCCGTCGACGAATTCGACGAGCACTTCAACGAAGTTCTGCAGCGCACCCGGCTGACCGGAAGTCGCCTTTTTGCGGCCATGCGGAAGATGAGGACAAAAATCAGACCCAATGCGACCGACCAGCCGAGGGTGTCGACGTGGAAAGCCCAAAAGCCCATTTCTTTTGCTTCCGCTGCGGAATGCGCGAAGCCCCAACTGCCGTCTGGCAAATGACCGAAGGTCAAGTTCTGCAAGTGGTGCTGGATATAGCCCGAAGCTGTTTGCTCTGCCATGGTTGCCTCAAACGCCCTAATGTCTCGAAAGTCTTGTTCTCAATAGCAGGGGCGCAAACCAACTGACCAGTTGGGTCAGTATGAAAACGCCAAAAACCGCCAGCGGAGCCAGCGGCTTTACTCCTGCAAACGTCAGTGCAAAGAGCACTGCCGTAAAAATCAACTTGCCTGCCTCGCCGGCGTAGAACGACCGAACGATGGCCTGCGCTGCCCTGGCCCCGGAGTACCGGAATGCCTTATGAGCAAAATACACATTCGGCAGCCAGGCTATCAGGCCACCGCAAAGTCCCGAATACCCGGCTACGACGCCGTGCCACTGCCAAAGCGCCAGCGCTGCCCCCAGGAGGACAATCAACTGAGCCAGCAAGATCGGGAAAACAGCCAGGCGATGGAACGGCAAGCGGTTTGGCGTGCGTGTCTCCATCACATGGGCTCCTCGTAAGCCGGCCGCCAAAATCAATAACTTGGCATAAATTGTGCCGACAAAATGCGCGCAGAGTATAGGGGCGGTTCAGCCCCTATTCAACTGCCAGGTAGTGATTTCCGACTACGCGCTACGCATGATTTGTTTCAGCGAATGTGAGCGAGCACACCCTGTAGCTCGTCCAACGAGTTATAACGAATAACCAACTGACCTTTGCCCTTCTGTCCATGCCGGATTTGCACCGCGGAGCCCAGCCGCTCGGCCAGGCGCTGCTCGAGACGTGTGATGTCAGGATCAGCCTTCACCGGTTCGGCAGCCTCCTGTTTGCCGCTCAGCCACTGGCGAACCAGTGCTTCAGTCTGGCGCACGGTCAGACCGCGTGCGACAACATGTCGCGCCCCTTCAACCTGCTGATCTTCAGGCAGCCCCAGTAGGGCCCGAGCATGGCCCATCTCCAGATCACCATGGGAAAGCATGGTCTTGATCACTTCCGGCAATGCGATCAGTCGCAGCAAATTGGCGACGCTGACTCGCGACTTGCCTACCGCTTCGGCCACTTGCTGCTGGGTCAGCTGAAATTCCTGCTGCAAACGCTGCAGGGCAATCGCCTCCTCAATCGGATTCAGGTCTTCGCGCTGGATGTTCTCAATCAGCGCCATTGCGATCGCCGCTTCATCCGGCACGTCACGTACCATGGCAGGGATCGTCTCAATCCCTGCCTGCTGGCTGGCGCGCCAGCGGCGCTCGCCCGCGATGATCTCGAAGCGGTTGTCGGCAATCGGGCGGACCACGATCGGCTGCATGACCCCTTGCGCCTTGATCGAGTTCGCCAGTTCTTCCAGCGCCTGGGGATCCATATCACGACGCGGCTGGTATTTGCCTCGCTGAATCAGGTCCAGTGGAATGTGTTGAAGCTCGCGCTCAGTCGCCTTGACCGCCTGTTCTTCCAGTGCGGTGACGGTGGGGCTGCTCAGCAGTGCGTCCAGCCCACGTCCGAGTCCACGTTTCTTGACGGCCATGGAATTTCCTTAAGTGGGCTGAGCCGCAGTGCGACTGCCGCGACGTTGGCGACGAACCATCTCGCCCGCAAGCGCCAGGTAAGCCAGTGCGCCGCGAGAAGTCTTGTCGTACGCCAACGCCGGCATACCGAAGCTGGGCGCCTCGGCCAGACGAATATTGCGCGGAATGACAGTGTCGTACAGCTGCTCGCCGAAATGCTCTTTGAGCTGCGCCGAAACATCGTTGATCAGGCTAAGCCGCGGGTCATACATGGTCCGCAGCAAACCCTCGATCTTGAGTTGGGGATTTAGCAATTCACCGATGCGCTTGATGTTATCCACAAGGTCACTCAGACCTTCGAGCGCAAAGTACTCGCACTGCATGGGGATAATCACGCCATCGGCCGCGACCAGCGCATTGAGCGTCAACATCGAAAGCGATGGAGGGCAATCGATGAGGATGTAATCGTAATTTTCGCGGATGGGCGCGAGTGCTGCTCGCAGACGCGATTCCTTCATCTGCATTTCAAGCAGGACCACCTCGGCAGCCGTCAGATCACGGTTTGCCGGCAGCAGCTGATAGCCGCCGTGTTCGGAAAAGTGCATGGCCTGATTCAGGTCGCACTCGCCAATCAGCAAATCGTAGACCGAGTGCTCAAGCGCATGCTTATCCACACCGCTGCCCATGGTGGCATTGCCTTGCGGATCGAGATCGATCAACAGCACCCGACGCTTGGTAGCCACCAGCGAAGCCGCGAGGTTGATACAGGTTGTGGTTTTACCCACACCCCTTTTTGGTTCGCTATCGCGAATACCTTAGCCATTCTTGCGTGTGTTCCCTGTCATGCCGTGCGGCGCAGTATCAGCAGATGCCGTTGACCTTGGCAACCGGGTACGGCCAAGGCTTGCGCGCTTTCCAGATGAAAATCTGCGGGCAATGCTACCAGTTCATCCACTGGATGCAGACCCTTCATTGCCAACCAGCGCGTTTCGCCGTCGCCCATGTGTCGAGTCCACTGGGTAAAGTCTTCCAGACTGCTGAAGGCGCGGGAAATGATGCCGTTGAACGGCAGCGCGGGCTGGAATGCTTCGGCACGGCTGTGGATAACTTCCAGATTAGCGAGTGCAAGCTCAAGTTTTACTTGGGTCAGAAACCGGGTCTTCTTGCCATTGCTGTCGAGCACCGTGACTTTCATGTCCGGAAACAGGATGGCCAACGGGATGCCAGGCATTCCGCCACCGCTGCCGACATCCAGCTGACGCTCACCCTCGATGAAACGCACCACGCTCAAACTGTCCAGCAGATGGCGAGACACCATTTCATCCGGATCACGAACAGCAGTCAGGTTGTAGGCCTTGTTCCACTTGATCAGCAAAGCCAGGTACGCCAGCAACTGGCTGTGTTGGCTCTCACTCAACTCAACGCCTAGCTGTCGAGCGCCAAGGGTCAGTTCTTCTGCATGCTGCGGGGTAACCATCGAACTCAAGCGCTTTGCTCCAACTGACGGCCCGCGCCGCGTTTTTTCAGATGAATCATCAACAGAGAAATTGCCGCGGGCGTGACGCCGGGAATCCGCGAGGCCTGACCAAGGGTTTCAGGACGAGTTATCCCCAGCTTGCTCTGGATTTCCTTGGATAGACCGGAAATTCCGGCGTAATCGATATCCACAGGGAGCCGTGTGTTTTCGCTGGCACGCAGACGAGCGATTTCATCCTGCTGACGGTCGATGTAGCCAGCGTATTTGGTCTTGATTTCGACCTGCTCGGCGACCTGTGGGTCAAGCGAGCCGTGGCCGGTTAGAGCAACCAGACTGGCGTAGTCCACTTCCGGACGGCTCAGCAGATTCAGCAGATTGTATTCGTGGGTCAACGGGGTGCCGAAGTGCGCCGAGACCGCATCGCCCTGCTCGGTACCCGGACGAATCCAGGTGGATTTCAGGCGCTGTTCTTCCAGCTCGATGCCTTCACGCTTGGCACAGAACGCCGCCCAGCGGGCATCGTCTACCAACCCGAGCGCCCGACCCTGTTCGGTCAAACGCAAGTCCGCGTTGTCTTCACGCAAAATCAAGCGGTACTCGGCACGCGAGGTGAACATCCGGTACGGCTCCTGGGTGCCCAGCGTAATCAGATCATCCACCAACACGCCGATGTAAGCCTCATCGCGACGCGGACACCAACTGTCCTTGCCTTGAGCCCGAAGCGCTGCGTTGGCGCCCGCGAGTAAACCTTGGGCACCGGCCTCTTCGTAACCGGTTGTGCCGTTGATCTGTCCTGCGAAAAACAACCCACCGATAACCTTGGTTTCCAGGCTGTACTTCAGGTCACGCGGATCGAAGTAGTCGTACTCGATGGCATAGCCAGGCCGCACGATGTGGGCGTTTTCCATTCCGCGGATAGACCGAACGATCTGCAGTTGGACGTCAAACGGCAGCGAGGTCGATATGCCATTGGGATAAAGCTCATGGGTCGTCAAGCCTTCCGGCTCGATAAACACCTGATGGCTTTCCTTGTCGGCAAACCGATGGATCTTGTCTTCGATCGACGGGCAATAGCGTGGACCTACCCCCTCGATCTCACCGGCAGCGGAATACATCGGCGAACGATCAAGATTGGCCGCGATAATTTCGTGTGTACGGGCATTGGTGTGGGTAATCCAGCAACTGACCTGGCTCGGGTGGTGAGCCTTTGAACCCATGAACGACATCACCGGGATCGGCGTATCACCCGGTTGTTCGGTCATCACCGAGAAATCCACAGATCGGCCGTCAATGCGCGGAGGTGTACCCGTTTTCAGTCGGCCCACTCTCAACGGAAGCTCACGGAGCCTGCGTGCAAGCGCGATCGACGGCGGATCACCGGCGCGACCGCCCGAATAGTTCTGCAGACCGATGTGGATAAGTCCGCCCAGAAAGGTGCCCGTGGTCAAAACCACCGAGTCAGCCAGAAAACGCAGTCCCATCTGAGTAACGACGCCGCGCACCTGATCCTGCTCGACGATCAGGTCGTCGCATGCCTGTTGGAATACCCAGAGGTTGGGCTGGTTTTCGATGATTTCTCTGACCGCGGCTTTGTACAGCACCCGGTCAGCCTGGGCACGAGTCGCCCGCACTGCTGGGCCTTTGCGGCTGTTGAGCACGCGGAACTGGATGCCACTTTTGTCAGTAGCCGTCGCCATCGCACCGCCCAGTGCA
This sequence comes from Pseudomonas sp. 15A4, assembly GCF_016925575.1. Classification (NCBI taxonomy): domain Bacteria; kingdom Pseudomonadati; phylum Pseudomonadota; class Gammaproteobacteria; order Pseudomonadales; family Pseudomonadaceae; genus Pseudomonas; species Pseudomonas sp. 15A4. Next base: position 1,030,986 of record NZ_CP068986.1, read on the forward strand.
TCGATCTCTTTGACCAGATGGCTTTTACCGATGCCACCAATGGCCGGGTTGCAACTCATTTGGCCGAGGGTTTCCACGTTGTGCGTGAGCAGCAGGGTGGTGGCACCCATACGTGCGGACGCTAGTGCTGCCTCGGTACCGGCATGACCGCCGCCGATGACGATCACTTGAAAACGGGAAGGGAAATCCACCACGCACCTCGTGCCTGTTGTTTGGGGGGAATAGGAATGGCGGCAAGTATAGGGACTTACCCCCCTTAAGAAACCCGTTGCGCAAAATCTAACCAGCTGTGGATGAATGGCGCTAACAGAAATTAAAAAGAAAGAAATTTATAAGATCTTTGTTTTTATGTTTATTTCTACTGAGCACGATTTCTGTGGATAAAGCTCTGAATCCCTTATTTTACTTGATGTACAGAGCTCCAAAAGTCTGTGGTCATGTCGCCAAGAGCCCCTTGGATAACCTGTCTAAGCCTGTGGATTAAATGCATGGTTGTCCACAGGGCTGATTATCCTCAGCTCAGAGGCCTGTTTATCAACCGAGCTTAGCCATGGTTATACACAAGGCTTATCCGGGGACGCTGGTGCTGAACGGTCGAAATTGAAGCGCACTTGCCCCCTCCGCTATCGATTAGGAGTTTGGAAAAGTCGGAAAAACGGATAGGGAAGAGGCAGATCCGGAGAAAATTGACCTGCCTATGGACAGAGGAGGGGCTACTTGCCGATACAGAAGCTGGAGAAAATCCGCCCCAACAAGTCGTCCGAGCTGAATGCACCGGTAATTTCGCCCAAGGACTGCTGCGCTTGGCGCAGATCTTCAGCAAGCAACTCACCGGCGCCCGCCAAGGTCAGCTGCGAGCGACCATGCTCGAGAGAGGCACTTGCCTTGTGCAATGCTTCAAGATGGCGCCGGCGCGCACTGAAGCCTCCTTCAGCTGTTTGCTGATACCCCATGCATGCCTTCAGATGCTCTCTGAGAAGCTCCACGCCCTTGCCCCCTGACTTAGCGCTCAGGCTGATGGTCACGTGGCCATCGATACTGGTCACCAGTTCCACCGGTTCATTACTCAGGTCCACCTTGTTACGAATCAAGGTGACGTGGGCGGGGTCAGGTCTTTGATCCAGGAACTCGGGCCACAACGCGAAAGGATCGCCCGCCTCTGGCGCAGTTGCATCCACCACCAGCAGAATTCGGTCCGCCTGACCTATGGCCTGAAGCGCGCGCTGCACACCTATTTTTTCCACATGATCGTCGGTGTCGCGCAGACCGGCAGTGTCCACGACGTGGAGAGGCATGCCATCAATGTGGATATGTTCGCGCAGGACATCACGAGTTGTGCCGGCAATCTCAGTCACAATTGCCGCTTCTTTGCCGGCGAGTGCATTCAGCAGACTGGATTTGCCGGCGTTGGGTCTGCCTGCAATTACCACGTTCATGCCATCCCTTAGCAATGCGCCCTGGTTGGCTTCGTGGAGCACTGTGGATAACTGACTGCGAACGTCGTCCAGCATGGCAAGCACATGGCCGTCCGCCAGAAAGTCGATCTCTTCCTCCGGGAAGTCGATCGCAGCTTCGACATAAATGCGTAGGCTGATCAGTTTTTCCGTGAGTTCATGCACCCGCTGGGAAAATGCACCCTGCAGTGACCTCAACGCGTTACGTGCGGCCTGTGCAGAACTCGCTTCGATAAGGTCAGCGATGGCCTCGGCTTGGGCAAGGTCGAGCTTGTCGTTGAGAAATGCGCGTTCACTGAATTCCCCGGGCCTTGCCAGACGGCATCCCAACTGCACACAACGTTGCAGCAACATGTCCAGAACCACCGGCCCGCCATGCCCTTGAAGTTCGAGGACGTCTTCCCCGGTGAATGAGTGAGGGCCTGAAAAGTAGAGTCCGATGCCTTCGTCGATGATTGCTCCGCTTTCTCCCTTGAAGGCGCCGTAATGCGCGTACCGAGGTTGTGGCAGTTTGCCGAGAATCGCCTCTGCACACTTGCTGGCCTGGGGACCGGAAATACGGACGATGCCGACGCCTCCTCGTCCGGGAGCTGTTGCGATGGCCGCAATGGTTTCAAAAAGAACGTTCATGGGCCGACTCCTGGGCAACCAACGGATAGCAAAACGCCCCACGAGGGGGCGTTTTGAATGACTTGTTAACAGGGTAGATCAGGCTTCAGCTTTCTTGGCTTTCGCTTCGATGCTGCGGGTGATGTACCACTGCTGAGTGATGGACAAGGTGTTGTTCACAACCCAGTACAGCACCAGACCAGCCGGGAACCACAGGAAGAAGAACGTGAAGATGATTGGCATCAGCTTCATGACTTTGGCCTGCATCGGATCCGGCGGTGTCGGGTTCAAACGCTGCTGGATAAACATGGTAGCGCCCATGATGATCGGCAGGATAAAGAACGGATCCTTGATCGACAGGTCGGTTATCCACAGCAGCCAAGGTGCCTGGCGCATTTCAACACTTTCAAGCAGTACCCAGTAAAGCGACAGAAACACCGGCATCTGTACCAAGATCGGCAAGCATCCACCCAACGGGTTGATCTTCTCTTTCTTGTACAGCTCCATCATCGATTGAGAAAGCTTCTGACGATCGTCGCCATGCTGCTCTTTCAACGCGGCCAAGCGAGGAGCAACTGCACGCATGCGTGCCATCGACTTGTAACTGGCCGCCGAAAGAGGGAAGAAAAGCCCCTTGATTAGCATGGTCAGGAAGATGATCGACCAGCCCCAGTTACCTACGATGCTGTGGATATGTTGCAGCAGCCAGAAAATAGGCTGGGCAATGAACCACAGAATCCCGTAATCCACCGTCAATTCAAGACCTGGGGACAACTCCTTCAGGACTGCCTGACTCTTCGGCCCGGCGTAAAGCGTTGTAGTGGTCTCGGCTTTAGCGCCAGGTGCGACTGTCAGTGCCGGGCCTGTGAAACCGATGATGTAATTGCCGGCACTGTCCTTACGGGTGGTGACGGTGTTGCTATCAGTTTTGTTCGGAATCCAGGCGGTCACGAAGTAATGCTGCAACCAGGCAACCCAACCACCCTGAACGGTGTCCTTCACCGAACCTTTGTCGATGTCCTTCATGGAAACCTTTTTGTAAGGCTCCGAAGGAGTCCACATCGCAGCACCCAGATAGGTGGCCGTGCCAGTGGCAGTCGTCGAGGATGGGTCAGCGCTCGAATCACGTTTCAGCTGTGCGAACAGGTTACCGTTCCAAGGCTGGGCGCTCTGGTTGTCAATCACGTAAGAAACGGTCAGGTCATACAGACCGCGTTTGAACGTAAAGCGCTTAATGTAGTTGACGCCGCCGTCGCTGAATTTCAGGTCGACGACCAAGTCGTTCTGACCATCAGTCAACTGGTAGCTTTTTGCGTGGCCGAGTAGACCGGGCGACCAGTGGCTCGGGCGTCAGGGCCGTTTGCGCCAGTCAGACCGCTCTGAGCGAGAAAGATCCGTTCGCCGCCGTTATCGAACAGCTGGAAAGGAATCTCGGGATGATCCTGACGGCGTGGATAAAGTGGCAAACGAAGCTGCACCACATCGCCCCCTACCGGATCAATCTCCAGATTAAGGACGTCTGTCTTCACCTGGATCAGATCTTTGCTGGTGGCCACCGGCATTTCCGCAGGCGCAGCCACTTCGCCGGTAGCGCTAGGCACGTCTGCATTGGCAGTCGCTGAACCTTGCGGAGCATCAGGAATAGCGGATGTATTGGTGTTGGCAGCAACATTCTGAGTCGGCAAAGCAGCCTGACCGTAGTCCTGGTTCCATTTCAGGACACCGACATAGGTCACGATTGCCAGGGCGACGATCAGGATCGTGCGTTTAATATCCATGATTACTCGGCCATCGAAGAGGAACGGGAGGTGGGAGCAGGTGGAACCGGGTCATAACCACCGGGATTCCACGGATGACACCGACCTAAGCGACGTAAGGTCAGCCAGCCACCGCGCACCAGACCATAATTTTCAATGGCCTCGTACGCGTAGCAGGAGCAACTGGGGTAGAAACGACAGTGACTGGCCATCAGAGGACTGATGGCATAGCGGTAAAACTGGATCGGAACGAGCGCCAGTTTACGCATCAGGACTGTCTACCCCCGCAGTTTCGGTTTTAAGTTCGGGATCGGGCCGGCTGCGCGCCAGACGTTTCCAGAGCTTGCCGAAATGCTGAATCAATTCGGGGTTTTCAATGTCACCCAAGCCTTTGCGTGCGACGACGACGATATCCCATCCGACCAGGTTGTCCTGGTGAAGGCGAAACGACTCACGCATCAGGCGTTTCAAACGGTTGCGCTCGACGGAGAGCTTCACGCTCTTCTTGCCGATCACCAGCCCGAGACGGGGATGATCAAGGTCGTTGTTGCGCACAAGGAGCAGGAGATTTTTCCCCGGAACCTTGCCGGTGGGGGAGTCAAAGACTGCCTTGAAATGCCGGGGTGTCAGCAAACGCTTTTCCCGACTGAAGTCCTGACTCACCACCTGTGCCGATTAATCAAACTGCCAGACGCTTACGGCCTTTGGCGCGACGACGCGACAGAACTGCGCGACCGTTTTTGGTGGCCATACGAGCACGGAAACCGTGGGTGCGAGCGCGCTTGATAGTGCTGGGTTGGAAAGTACGTTTCATGGCGTGTTACCTGGTTCGTCCACAACGGGCCGGAATGGCCCCCGTTTTAAGAGACCGGGGATTCTAGAGAAAGCGGGCACGCAGGTCAATTTCCAACCAATGTTTCTTGCATTTACTTCCTGAGTGCATTCCATCGACAGCGAGAGATCGGGCGGTGCATTCTTGGCACGTAGATATAGAAATAAAGAAGGAAGGTATTTAAAGCTTCTTTGTAAAGCTTATAAAAGCTTAGGGCGAGGATTTCTGTGGATAAGATCCTACAAGCCCCGTATTACGTGATGTACAGAGCAAAGAAAGTCTGTCCACAAACGGTGCTGCGGGTGTGTGACAGCTGGCTACAAGCTGTGGATAGAACGCGCACTTATACACAGGCGTATTATCCACAGGTTTCAGACCGAGGTTATGCAACGAGCTGAGGGTAGGTTATCCACAGACCTTAACTATCCACTGATGGTCGTTCTTTTTAGGACTTTCTGTCTGGTTTCATGATCCGGCGCCCTACCTTCATGTGGATAAGTCCGCTACGGGTGGTTACAATGGCCGCTTGTTTTTGCCGCGCCGACTTCGGAACCTAGGGGATATTTGTGTCAGTGGAACTTTGGCAGCAATGCGTTGAGCTCTTGCGCGATGAGCTGCCTGCCCAGCAATTCAACACCTGGATCCGCCCGTTACAGGTTGAAGCCGAAGGCGACGAATTGCGCGTGTATGCACCCAACCGATTTGTGCTGGATTGGGTCAATGAGAAGTACCTGGGTCGATTGCTCGAGCTGCTGGGCGAGCACGGTCAGGGAGTCGCGCCGGCGCTTTCCTTATTAATAGGCAGCAAGCGTAGTTCGGCGCCACGTGCAGCCCCGAACGCACCGCTCGCTGCAGCTGCTGCCGCATCTCAGGCCGCTCAGATCGCTACCAACAACGATGCGCCGGTGGCCTCACCGGCGCCGCAGTCCGTCGCAACACCTGCTCCGACGATTCAGACCTCCTTGAATGTCGAGGACGAGCCTTCCCGGGCGAGCTTCGATCCAATGGCAGGCGCCAGTTCCCAGCAAGCTCCTGCTCGCGCCGAGCAGCGTAATGTTCAGGTTGAGGGCGCGCTGAAGCACACCAGCTATCTGAACAGGACCTTCACGTTCGAAAACTTTGTTGAAGGTAAATCCAACCAGCTGGCGCGAGCAGCCGCCTGGCAGGTAGCGGACAATCCCAAACACGGTTACAACCCGCTCTTCCTGTATGGCGGCGTGGGCTTGGGTAAAACTCACTTGATGCATGCTGTGGGTAACCACTTGCTCAAGAAGAACCCTAATGCCAAGGTTGTGTATTTGCACTCCGAGCGTTTTGTGGCGGACATGGTCAAGGCGCTTCAGCTCAACGCAATCAATGAGTTCAAGCGGTTCTATCGCTCAGTCGATGCGCTGCTGATTGATGACATTCAATTCTTTGCACGCAAAGAGCGTTCCCAGGAAGAGTTTTTCCACACCTTCAACGCGCTTCTGGAGGGGGGCAGCAGGTTATTCTCACGAGTGACCGCTACCCTAAAGAGATCGAAGGCCTGGAAGAGCGCCTGAAGTCACGTTTCGGTTGGGGCCTAACAGTTGCGGTCGAGCCTCCTGAGCTGGAAACGCGGGTGGCGATTTTGATGAAGAAGGCAGATCAGGCGAAAGTCGATCTCCCTCATGACGCCGCGTTCTTCATTGCTCAGCGCATCCGGTCTAACGTGCGTGAGCTTGAGGGTGCGCTGAAGCGTGTCATCGCTCACTCGCACTTCATGGGCCGAGACATCACCATTGAACTGATCCGTGAATCGTTGAAGGACTTGCTCGCATTGCAAGACAAGCTGGTGAGTGTGGATAACATTCAGCGGACCGTGGCCGAGTACTACAAGATCAAGATCTCCGACTTGCTGTCCAAACGCCGATCGAGGTCTGTCGCAAGACCGCGGCAAGTAGCGATGGCTTTGTCCAAGGAACTGACCAACCACAGTCTTCCGGAAATCGGCGATGTGTTTGGCGGCCGTGACCACACAACGGTGTTGCACGCGTGCCGGAAGATCAACGAATTGAAAGAATCCGATGCGGACATCCGCGAGGACTACAAGAACCTGCTGCGGACATTGACAACGTGACGCTGACGCAGCTTATCAAGGCAAGGGACTAGACCATGCATTTCACCATTCAACGCGAAGCCCTGTTGAAACCCCTGCAACTGGTCGCGGGCGTTGTCGAACGCCGTCAGACCTTGCCGGTTCTTTCGAACGTACTCTTGGTCGTTGAGGGCCAGCAATTGTCTTTGACCGGTACCGACCTCGAAGTCGAGCTGGTCGGCCGTGTGCAGTTGGAAGAGCCTGCTGAGCCCGGCGAAATCACCGTCCCCGCGCGCAAGCTGATGGACATCTGCAAAAGCATTCCCAATGACGCGCTGATTGACATCAAGCTCGACGAGCAAAAGCTGATTGTCAAAGCGGGTCGCAGCCGCTTTACGCTTTCTACCTTGCCTGCCAATGACTTCCCTACTGTGGAAGAAGGTCCGGGTTCGCTTACGTTCAGCCTTATTCAAAGCAAGCTGCGCCGCTTGATCGAGCGCACCAGCTTTGCCATGGCCCAGCAGGACGTCCGCTACTACCTCAACGGCATGCTGCTTGAGGTCCAGGCGGGCATTCTCCGCGCGGTCGCTACCGATGGGCATCGTCTTGCGATGTGTTCCATGGCTGCAGAGATCGAGCAAGCTGACCGCCACCAGGTGATCGTGCCGCGTAAGGGCATCCTCGAACTCGCGCGACTGCTCACTGAGCAAGACGGTCTGGTCAGCATCGTGCTGGGTCAGCATCACATTCGCGCGACCACGGGTGAGTTCACATTCACATCCAAGCTTGTCGACGGCAAATTCCCTGACTACGAGCGAGTGCTGCCCAAGGGTGGTGACAAGCTAGTCGTCGGTGATCGTCAGGCACTGCGCGAGGCGTTCAGCCGTACGGCAATTCTCTCCAACGAAAAATATCGGGGTATCCGCCTTCAGTTGGCCAACGGCCAGTTGAAGATTCAAGCGAACAACCCGGAGCAGGAAGAAGCCGAGGAAGAAATCAGCGTCGACTACAACGGCAGCTCTCTTGAGATCGGATTTAACGTGAGCTACCTGCTCGACGTACTGGGTGTCATGACCACGGAGCAAGTCCGTCTGATTCTTTCGGACTCGAACAGCAGCGCTTTGGTGCAGGAGTCAGGCAACGACGACTCGGCCTATGTCGTTATGCCGATGCGCCTCTAACAGCAGTTGATCGATGTCTCTTAGCCGCGTCTCGGTCACCGGAGTGCGCAATCTGCACCCGGTGACCTTCTCCCCATCTCCCCGCATCAACATCCTCTACGGCGCCAACGGCAGCGGCAAAACCAGTGTGCTGGAAGCTATACATCTCCTTGGCTTGGCGCGCTCTTTTCGTAGCGCGCGATTGCAGCCAGTTATTCAATACGAGCAACCTGCGTGCACGGTCTTCGGCCAGGTTGAACTTGCTGAAGGTGGCCACAGCAGTCTGGGTGTTTCCCGAGAGCGTCAGGGAGACTTCCAGATCCGTATTGATGGGCAGAACGCAAAGAGCGCCGCGCAACTCGCCGAAACGTTACCGCTCCAGCTAATCAACCCCGACAGTTTTCGACTCCTTGAGGGTGCGCCGAAGATCCGTCGTCAGTTTCTGGATTGGGGAGTGTTCCACGTGGAACCTCGTTTCATGTCGACCTGGCAGCGGCTTCAGAAGGCCCTCAGGCAGCGGAACTCGTGGCTTCGCCATGGTACACTTGACGCCGCTTCGCAGGCCGCATGGGACCGTGAACTGTGTCTTGCGAGCGATGAGATTGACGAGTTTCGGCGCGCTTATATCAAAGCGCTGAAGCCTGTGTTCGAGCAGACACTGAGTGAGCTTGTTCAGATCGATGGGCTGACGCTTAGTTACTATCGAGGATGGGACAAGGATAAAAACCTGAGTGACGTTCTGTCAGCGTCCCTCTACCGTGACCAGCAAATGGGTCACACGCAAGCGGGGCCGCAACGCGCGGACTTGCGCTTGCGACTTGGCGGGCACAACGCGGCGGATATTCTTTCTCGTGGGCAGCAGAAGCTTGTGGTCTGTGCCCTTCGTATTGCTCAAGGACATCTAGTCAGTGCGGCCCGTCGGGGCCAATGCATTTATCTCGTCGACGATCTTCCATCGGAACTCGATGAGAATCACCGCGGTGCGCTATGTCGCCTGCTGGAAGAATTACGCTGCCAGGTGTTTATCACCTGCGTAGATCATGAATTGTTGAGGGAAGGCTGGCTGATGGAAACGCCAGTTGCTTTGTTCCACGTGGAACACGGCAATATCACCCAGACCCACGACCACCGGGAGTGAAGGCATGAGCGAAAACCAAACGTACGACTCGACCAGCATCAAAGTGCTGAAAGGGCTCGATGCCGTACGCAAGCGTCCTGGTATGTATATCGGCGACACAGACGATGGCAGCGGCCTGCACCATATGGTGTTTGAGGTTGTGGACAACTCGATCGACGAGGCGTTGGCCGGTCACTGTGACGACATCAGTATCATCATTCACCCGGACGAATCGATCACTGTTCGTGACAACGGTCGTGGCATTCCGGTTGACGTGCATAAAGAAGAAGGCGTTTCAGCGGCCGAAGTCATCATGACTGTATTGCACGCTGGCGGTAAGTTCGACGACAACTCCTACAAGGTGTCAGGCGGTCTGCACGGTGTGGGCGTTTCGGTCGTCAACGCACTTTCCGAGGTTTTAAACCTCACTGTTCGCCGCAGCGGTAAAGTGTGGGAACAGACGTACGTTCATGGTGTTCCACAAGAGCCAATGCAGATCGTTGGTGAAAGTGACACCACGGGTACAGAGATCCACTTCAAGCCCTCCTCCGAAACCTTCAAGAATATTCACTTCAGCTGGGACATCCTCGCCAAGCGCATTCGCGAGTTGTCGTTCCTCAACTCCGGTGTGGGTATCGTTCTTAAGGACGAGCGCAGCGGCAAGGAAGAGCTGTTCAAATATGAAGGCGGTCTGCGGGCGTTCGTTGAATACTTGAACACCAACAAGACACCTGTGAATCAGGTCTTCCACTTCAACATCCAGCGTGAGGATGGCATCGGCGTTGAGATTGCCCTGCAGTGGAATGACAGCTTCAATGAAAACCTGCTGTGCTTCACCAACAACATTCCGCAGCGCGACGGTTGGTACCCACCTCGTCGGCTTCCGCTCTGCCCTGACGCGTAACCTGAACAACTACATTGAGCAGGAAGGTCTGGCGAAGAAGCACAAGGTCGCCACCACCGGTGACGATGCGCGTGAAGGCCTGACAGCGATCATCTCCGTCAAGGTTCCTGATCCGAAGTTCAGCTCGCAGACGAAAGACAAGCTGGTGTCTTCAGAAGTGAAGACCGCGGTTGAGCAGGAAATGGGCAAGTACTTTTCTGACTTCCTGCTCGAGAACCCAAACGAAGCCAAAGCCGTTGTCGGCAAGATGATCGATGCGGCACGTGCTCGTGAAGCCGCGCGTAAAGCCCGTGAGATGACTCGCCGCAAAGGTGCGCTGGATATCGCAGGCCTGCCCGGCAAGCTGGCTGACTGCCAGGAAAAGGACCCTGCCCTTTCCGAGCTGTATCTTGTGGAAGGTGACTCTGCTGGCGGTTCCGCCAAGCAGGGACGTAACCGTAAGACTCAGGCCATCCTGCCACTGAAGGGCAAGATCCTGAACGTGGAAAAGGCCCGCTTCGACAAGATGATCTCGTCCCAGGAAGTGGGTACGTTGATCACGGCACTGGGCTGCGGTATTGGCCGTGACGAGTACAACATCGAAAAACTGCGCTATCACAACATCATCATCATGACCGATGCTGACGTCGACGGTTCGCATATCCGTACCCTGTTGCTAACCTTCTTCTTCCGTCAGCTGCCAGAACTGGTAGAGCGTGGCTACATCTACATTGCCCAGCCGCCGCTGTACAAGGTGAAGAAAGGCAAGCAAGAGCAGTACATCAAAGACGACGATGCCATGGAAGAGTACATGACTCAGTCGGCTCTTGAGGATGCAAGCCTGCACCTGAACGAATCGGCGCCTGGCATTTCCGGTGCAGCGCTGGAGAAACTGGTTCACGACTTCCGCATGGTCATGAAGACCCTGAAGCGTCTCTCCCGTCTGTACCCGCAAGAGCTGACCGAGCACTTCGTCTACCTGCCAGCTGTACCAATGGAGCAGCTGTCTCGATCATGCCGCCATGCAAGAGTGGCTGGCGAAGTTTGATGAACGTCTGCGCGTGGGTGAGAAATCCGGCTTGGTCTACAAGGCCAGCTTGCGTGAAGACCGCGAGCGTAACGTATGGCTGCCAGAGGTCGAACTGATCTCCCATGGTCTGTCCAACTACGTGACGTTCAACCGCGATTTCTTCGGCAGTAATGACTACAAGACAGTCACAGCGCTCGGTGCTCAGATCAGCACGCTGCTGGAGGAAGGCGCTTACGTTCAACGTGGCGAACGCAAGAAATCTGTGACGGAGTTCAAGGAAGCACTGGCCTGGTTGATGGCAGAGAGCACTAAGCGCCACACCATCCAGCGCTACAAAGGTCTCGGTGAAATGAACCCCGATCAATTGTGGGAGACCACGATGGACCCAAGTGTCCGACGCATGCTCAAGGTGACGATCGAAGACGCCATCGGCGCTGATCAGATCTTCAACACCTTGATGGGTGATGCAGTAGAACCGCGCCGCGACTTCATCGAAGCCAACGCACTGGCGGTGTCGAACCTGGATTTCTAAGGTTCAGCCGCTAACGAAACAGCCCCAATGATGCGAATCGATTGGGGCTTTTTTGTTTGAGGATTCAGCTAACCGTTTTGATGGGATTGATCGCCGACGTCATCCTCCCTCGCCTGCTCAAGCGTTTGCCCCATTCAATACCTCGCTGTTCAATGAAGCGGTGGCTGACCGTAGATATGCCCACGATGATGATCAATAGGCCAAGCAGCAGGAAGTTATCAGCCACTGGGTCGTTGAAAGAAAGCATCGGACCTGGCGAAGCACCGGCGTAGGTGACGATAGCGTGGCCGGTGATTTTCCCCACCAGCAGCATGGCGAGTGTAAAGGCGAATAGCACCATCGCATGGGTCATGTAAATCGAGTAGGAAAGCGTGCCCAGTTTTTCAAAGGGGCCAGCCTTCAACAGGGTTGAAATGACCCCTCCCTCAAACGAGAAAATCAGCATCAGCGCGCAGAAGCTCATCATCAGAATGATCTGTTTGTGATCGGCGTTACTCACCAGCAAGTCCACTGTCAGGCAGATCCCGACCACTTCCAACGCTGTGTGCAGCCAGCGCGGAATGCTCTTGTGTTGGATGACCTGATAGATCTGGTAGGTCATCACGCCTGCGAAGAAACAGGACAGGCCTTGCAAGGCGGGCTCCATCAGGAAGGCAAGTCCCAGGGAGAGGCAAGCCGTAGCCGTCAGAGTAATAACCAGAAATATCAGCATGGCAAAGCGCGGAGTACACACGAGTATTCCCGCGAAGATCATGTAGAGGTAGTACTCGACACTGATACTCCACGCCGGAAAGTTGAAGGACTGCGGATTGAATCCCGGCCACCAGGATTGCAACAACAGCAGGTTGGGAATGATTTCCTCGGGCGCACGCTGTCCGGTGAAGCTGGGCTGATTGAACGCTATGCCGGCATGCTCCGCGCCCAGCTTCATAACCTCCAACGCGATAGCGAGCAGAAGTACAAAGACGTGCAAGGGGTACAGTCGAAAGGTGCGAGTGATGAAAAACTGCCTGAACTGGTCCGTCGTTGCCAGCCGCTGGCCATAGGTGTGCACCATGACAAAGCCGCTCAGGACGAAGAAGAAGCTGACCATGTGATGAGCATTTCTGAAGAACGCCCATTCGCCGAAACTCTGTGCAATGTGCATGTGATAAACCGCAACGCTTAGCGCGCAGATGCCCCGGAAGCCGTCCAGCACCTGGAATCTTTTCATCGCAAACTCCCTGTAGAACCCATGCCGTATGCGTTTAGATCCTTCCCCAGTGCGCAGGTCATCATGCGGTACCCTTCCCTGCTCTGATCCAACGGGTTTTCAAGCTGTCCAGGCCACTGCTAAAAACCCCGGCAAGCCCATGGCGCCACGCCATGGCCGGCTTTTCGATAAGGTGCCAAGAGAATATGGCTGCCAGTAGCGCAAGCGGGAACGCTAGCAGCATCATGCTGACAGGCCCAATGCCTTTAAACAGATGGGCGAGGATTTCCTGAATCGGGAAAGCGTAGATATAAACACCGTACGAGTAATCACCCAGCTGGTTGTAACGGTCGGTCACGGGGCGGGTGGCAAACCCGAGGTAGAAAATCAAATACGCCCAGGCCAGCACAAAGCACTCAAAGAAATACGGCGTGCGCCAAGTGCAGACGGCTAACGTGGCGAAAGGCAGGAAGCCAATAAATCGATGCGGGATATAGTCGCGATATCGGTAGAACGACATGCCCAGCACAAACGGCAAACTCCACGTGAAGAAGAACTCGGCACAGTGGAAATCTTCGAGCAGCGTGGTGTTCAGCATCAGGACTTTGAAGGTGACGTACAGCGCAGCGTAGAACATTAGAAAGCCCGCGAATTTGCGTCCCTCACTGTAGAACGCGAATGCGCCAAGTCCGCCGACCAGTACGTAGAGCGTGACCTCGTAAAAGAGTGTCCACAGCGACCCGTTGATGCCGGGCCAAGGGTTGTTCTCGAACACGCCAGGCAGCTGGAATTTCATGCTGAAGAGCGTCAGGTTATGGGTTAGATAACCGTATGTTTCACCTGAACTGAAATATTCTGACGGACCCAGTGTCGTAAACAAGGCTCCGATCAGCAACACGCTGATCAGCAGCACAAGTGTTAGCCCAGGATAGATGCGCAGAAACCGAGCGATGAAAAAGTCCATCGTGCTGGCCGCGCGATCGCGACTCAGGGAGATGAAAAAGCCGGAGACGCAGAAGAAAGTGATCACCGCCAGTTCACCCAGTGACAGGCCGATCCACTTCGAGAGCGGCTCGATCGCTTCACGGCCGAGTGCAAGAGGATAACTGTGGGAGATCAGTACCGCAGTAGCGGCCAGCATTCTGATCAGGTTGAAGTTGTTGTTTCTTATGGACGCCAGGTCACCCAACGTATTCATACAGCCTCCGCGCGAGATCAGGGTCATGTCGGTTCGATCCATTCACCGCTGTGACGCTCACGCCGTCGGGGACGCGCGATATCGAGAGGGTTGGAAATGGTTGTGAGCCTGAACGATACACTGGGGATGATGCACGTCTAATTGGCATCTCCAATCGGGATGCGGATTACCTGCATGCCCTGTCAGCCAATAATTTGGCCCTGAAACTCGAACGATAGATTTTATTAGGCAGGTTAGTGTCGTTTCGCCTTGAGTGGCGAATGACAGCGGTAAAAACCTGGATACCCGCCGATTGAAACGTTGCATCAGGACAGATGTACGACCAAGGAGCCTCAGGCTTATGTCGATTCGCAAATACCAGAAAGTACTAACCATCCCTCGGGTGCTGCCTGCCACGTTCTTTATGTTCGTTGCGGGGCTGCCGCTGACCATCATGGGGCTCACGTTGAGCCTGCATGTGCTCAATGAAATGGGCGGCAGCTATTTTGATGCGGGCGTAGTGGGGACCGCGACCGCCTTGGGTTTTGCCGTTGGCTCTCCCTCCTCGGCCGGATGATTGACCGTCACGGCCTACGCCCGGTGGTGGCGGTATGCGGGACGCTGTCGACGCTCGCCTGGATCCTGCTGCCGATGGTGAGCTACTGGCTGTATGTCCTTCTGGCTTTCGTAGCCGGTCTTTTTACGGTGCCAACGGGTTCGCTTGCCAGGCAGTTCGTTGCCAGTCTGGTACCGGAGGATCAGCGCCGGCCTGCCTACTCGCTCAACATGATGCTCATGGAGCTTTCCTTCGTCATCGGGCCCGCCACTGGCATCCTGTTAATCACTACCTACTCGGCGACTGCCACTCTGGCGGGCATTGGCCTTTGGCGCGCGCTTTCCTATGTCGTGCTCTATGTGTTGAACTGGCCGACGCGCAATGTGGATGAAGTCGCTGCAAATCCTGATCGCGTACGTCCCAAACTCCGCACCTGGATGAGCGGCCGTTTGCTGGCGGTAATGTTCGTCAGTGCGGGTGCGTTGTTCGTGTTGTATGGCACCGAGCTGGCACTGATCGCCGTGCTGCGCGCCAGCGATCAACTTGCCTTTACGGGGTATGTCATCGCAGCCATGTCCATTGCCTCCATTGTGGGTGGGTACGTGCATGGGATTGTTCACAGGTCGTGGTCGCAGATGAAACTCGCCTTGGCAATGAGTCTCCTGCTGCTGCCCGTGGTTTTCTTTGATGACGTCTGGTGGTGGCTGATGCTCGCGCTGCTGCCCACCAATCTGCTGTGCACACCGACGCTGGCCGCAGGTTCTGAAGCCGTCGCCAAGCTAGCGCCTTCCAGCGTGAGAGGTGAAGTGATGGGGTTGCACGATTCGGCGTATCGAATAGGCCAAACATTGTCCGCGCCGATTGTGGGATTCGCGATCGACAGTGTGTCCCCTGCCATGGGATTTGTCGCAGCGGCGTGTGGAGGGATTGTGCTGGTGGGTCTAGGGGCGCTTTGCAATCTGCGGATATCAGCGCCGGCCAGAGCGGCTTGATTCACAGATCGGTCTCGGCCGCACAGGCTCAAGACCGGTATTTTCAGGTCATCGACAGACGTTGAGAAAAAACTTATGCACGTTTTGGGGTTTTAAGCGCTCGAAGAAATAAGCATTAAAATTAATGAGTTAGCAGTGAATTTCTCGAATTTCTACTTATTCGTGCACAGGTTATCCACAATTCACGCCGGTGATTTCTCAGGTGTAGGCGCAGGCATTGCGGGCGATCCCAAATCACGCTGGGTTTGCTCGTTCCAGGCCGAGACGCGATCGTTCAGCGCAGCGATTGCGCGAGGGCCAGTGCCCTCTGCGTACATCGGTTTGCCAATCACGACTTCGATGGTCCCCGGCTTTTTACCCCAGCCCTCTTTAGGCCAATAGCGGCCGGCATTGTGGGAGATGGGCAGGACGGGTAGGTCCGCGTTAACCGCCAATGCCGATCCGCTGCGCGAGAACTTTCCGATATGGCCGTACGGCACGCGTGTGCCTTCAGGGAAGATCAGCACCCAGACGCGATCTTTGAGCAACTCATCGCCTTTCTTCGCCACGACCTTCAGCGCCGCTTTGGGGTTATTGCGATCAATGGCGATGGGACGCAGCATCGCCATCGCCCAGCCGAAGAAAGGCACATACAGCAACTCCCGCTTGAGCACTTGGCTCAACGGCTGGAAATGCGCCGAGAGAAAAACGTTTCCCACGTGCTCTGGTGATTGGAGACGATCACGCACGGCGTCTCGGGAATGTTTTCCTGGCCGGTAACATTGACCTTGATGTTGAGGAACACGCGGGTCAGCCACAAGGCGCAGCGGCACCAGTACACATTGATGAAGCGATAACGAAGACGGAACGGCAGGAAAGGTGCAATAAAGAAACTCAGCGAACACCACAGCAGGGCGGTAGTGCCCAGCAGCAGGTAAAAGAAGAAAATCCTGATGGCCTGCACAATCGACATAGCTGCTTTTACCGTTACGGGGCAATTGCCCGAATTGAGCGAGCCGTTGAATAGCCGTTAGCCGTTCAACGGGGCGCTGTTGTGGATTAGTTCTGCGGCAACCGCCGCCAGATCATCGAAAACCAACGTGCCTGCGGGCAATGCACCGCTTCGCGTCTTCTGACCTTTACCGGTCATGACCAGAACAGGTTGTGAGTCGACGGCCACCGCCGCCTCCAGGTCACCCTTGCTGTCGCCCACAAACCACACGCCGCGTAAATCGACGGCGTAATGGCGGGCAATGGTCTTCAGCATGCCCGGTTTTGGCTTGCGGCAATCGCAGCCGGCGTCCGGGCCGTGGGGGCAATAAACAATCAGTCCGATCTCACCACCCTCCTCCGCCACGAGTTCACGCAGGCGTGCGTGCATGGCATCGAGCGTTGCGAGATCGTAGTAACCGCGAGCGATGCCGGACTGGTTGGTAGCCACTGCCACCGTCCAGCCTGCTTTGCTCAGTTGCGCAACGGCCTCGATTGAGCCAGGGATCGGAACCCATTCCTCCACCGACTTGATGTAGGAGTCGGAGTCCTGATTGATCACCCCGTCCCGATCGAGAATCAGCAACTTCATTGGCATCCGCTCCGCTGTCAGCCCAACAACGAGATGTCGGCAACGCCGAGGAACAGATTGCGCAGACGGGCAAGCAAGGCGTACCGGTTGGCTCGCACGCTGGCGTCTTCCGCATTGACCATCACGGCCTCGAAAAACGCATCCACAGGCTCGCGAAGTGCCGCAAGACGGGTCAGCGCTTCGTTGTACTGACGGCTCGCGGACATCGGCGCTACGGCCTGATCTGCTTGCTGAATCGCCGAGTACAGCGAGAACTCGTTGGCGTTATCGAAGTACTTCGGTTCGACGGTCTGGGCGATGTTCCCGTCCGCTTTGCTCAGCAGATTGGAAACGCGCTTGTTCACGGCGGCCAGTGCTGCCGCTTCAGGCAATTTGCGGAAGGCTTGAACAGCCTGAACACGTTGATCGAAGTCCAGCGCCGAAGCAGGCTGCAAGGCACGCACCGACAGGTAAACCGAAACGTCTACGCCTTCGTCTTCATAACGCGCGCGCAGACGGTCGAAGATGAACTCCAAAACCTGCTCCGGCAGACCGGCCGGTTTGATCTTCACACCGAACTGAGCGACGGCGAACTGCACGGTTTTGACCAAGTCCAGATCCAGCTTCTTCTCGATCAGGATGCGCAGGATCCCGAGCGCGGCCCGACGCAAGGCGTACGGGTCTTTACTCCCGGTCGGCAGCATGCCAATACCGAAGATACCCACGAGTGTGTCGAGCTTGTCGGCGATGGCGACAGCGGCGCCGGTCAACGTGCCTGGCAATTCAGCGCCAGCGCCGCGCGGCATGTACTGCTCGTTCAACGCCAGTGCGACGTCTTCGGGTTCGCCGTCGGCCAAGGCGTAGTAGTAGCCTGCAACGCCCTGCATTTCGGGGAACTCGCCGACCATCTCGGTCGCCAAGTCGCACTTGGACAGCAAGCCTGCACGCGCGGCGCGCTGAGCATCGCCGCCAATGCGTGGCGCAATGAACGCGGCCAGCTTGGAAACACGTTCGGCTTTGTCGAATACCGTGCCCAACTGCGCCTGGAACACTACGTTCTGCAGGCGCTGGTTGAAAGTCTCAAGCTTCTGCTTCTTGTCCTGCTTAAAGAAGAACTCGGCGTCGGTCAGACGGGGGCGAACGACTTTCTCGTTACCGTGGACGATCTGGGAAGGGTCCTTGCTGTCGATGTTCGCGACCGTAATGAAGCGCGGCAGCAGCTTGCCTTCGGCATCCAGCAGGCAGAAATACTTCTGGTTGTCCTGCATCGTGGTGATGAGGGCTTCCTGCGGCACTTCAAGGAAACGCTCCTCGAACGAGCACACCAGCGGCACGGGCCACTCGACCAGCGCAGTCACTTCATCGAGCAATGCCGGCGGCACGATGGCGGTGCCCTCGTGTTGCGTGGCGAGCTCTTCGACGCGCTTGCTGATCAACTGACGACGCTCGCTGAAATCTGCAAGCACATAGGCCGCGCGCAAGTCGCTGGCGTAATTGGCCGGGGACGAAATGCGCACGCTGTCCGGATGATGGAAGCGATGGCCACGGGATTCACGACCGGACGTCTGGGCGAGGATGGTGCAGTCGACGACTTGATCACCAAACAGCATGACCAGCCATTGGGTCGGACGTACGAATTCTTCCTTGCGCGCGCCCCAGCGCATGCGCTTCGGGATCGGCAGGTCGTTGAGGGAATCTTCGATGATGGTCGGCAGCAGACTCAACGTTGGCTTGCCAGGAATGCTCTGGCTGTAGCGCAGTTTCGGGCCGCTCTGGTCGATTTCGCTCAGGTCCACGCCGCACTTCTTGGCGAAGCCCAAGGCAGCCTGGGTCGGATTGCCATCGGCATCGAACGCGGCCTGGCGTGGCGGGCCGTCCAGATTGACGCTGCGATCCGGCTGCTCGGTGGCGAGTTGACTGATCAGCACGGCCAGACGACGCGGCGCGGCATAGACCTGCTTGGCGCTGTAAGTCAGACCGGCAGCCTGCAGACCTTTTTCGATACCGGCCATGAACGCATCGGCCAGGGTATTCAATGCTTTGGGTGGCAGTTCTTCAGTGCCCAGTTCAACCAGAAAATCTTGAGCACTCATTGCGCAGCCTCCAGCTTGGCCAACACTTCATCGCGAATATCGGGCGCGGCCATCGGGAAGCCGAGCTTGGCCCGGGCCATCAGGTACGCCTGGGCCACGGAGCGAGCCAGGGTGCGGACGCGCAGAATGTACTGCTGACGCGCCGTCACGGAAATCGCGCGACGGGCATCCAGCAAGTTAAAGGTGTGAGAGGCCTTGAGGACCATTTCGTAGCTCGGCAATGGCAGCTCGACTTCGATCAGGCGCACGGCTTCGCTTTCATAGAAATCGAACAGCTCGAACAGCTTGTCGACGTTGGCGTGCTCGAAGTTATAGGTCGATTGCTCCACTTCGTTCTGATGGAACACATCGCCGTAGGTGACTTTGCCGAACGGGCCGTCAGTCCAGACCAGGTCGTAGACCGACTCGACACCTTGCAGGTACATCGCCAGACGTTCGAGGCCGTAGGTGATTTCGCCGGTGACCGGGTAGCACTCGATACCGCCGACTTGTTGGAAGTACGTGAATTGCGACACTTCCATGCCGTTCAGCCAGATCTCCCAACCCAGGCCCCAGGCGCCGAGGGTTGGGGATTCCCAGTTGTCTTCGACAAAGCGAACGTCGTGCACGAGTGGGTCAAGACCCACGTGCTTCAGCGAGCCAAGGTACAGCTCCTGGAAATTGTCCGGGTTAGGCTTGAGAACGACCTGAAATTGATAGTAGTGCTGCAGGCGATTCGGGTTCTCGCCATAACGGCCATCGGTAGGACGACGGCTCGGTTGTACGTAGGCGGCGTTCCAGGTTTCCGGGCCGATGGCGCGCAGAAACGTAGCGGTGTGGAAAGTGCCGGCGCCCACTTCCATATCGTAGGGCTGAAGTACCACACAACCTTGCTCAGCCCAGTATTGCTGGAGGGCGAGGATCAAGTCTTGGAAGGTACGCACGGCTGGCGTAGGCTGGCTCACGAAATTCACCTGTACTGGGGGCTGCGATTTAAAGAGCGGGAGTATACCCGATTCGGCCGCGCCTCCACCCTTGGGAGCCCTATGCCACGCTGCTTTTGGTGCAACGAAGATCCGCTTTACATGGACTACCACGATCAAGAGTGGGGCGTGCCGTTGCGCGATGCGCAGATGCTGTTCGAGTTCCTGTTGCTCGAAGGGTTCCAGGCTGGACTGTCGTGGATCACCATCCTGAAAAAGCGTGAGCGCTACCGTGAAGTGATGTTCGGCTTCGACGTCCAGCGCGTCGCTGCGATGACCGATGCTGAAATCGAAGCGCTGATGCAGGAGCCCGGCATTGTGCGCAACCGCCTCAAACTCAACGCTGCGCGCAGAAACGCCCAGGCCTGGTTGCGGCTGGAGGATCCGGTCGCGTTTGTCTGGTCTTTCGTGGGCGGCGAGCCGAAGGTCAATCACTTCAAGGACCGCAGCGAAGTCCCGGCCATTACCCCCGAGGCCGAAGCGATGAGCAAAGCGCTGAAGAAAGCCGGCTTCACCTTCGTCGGCCCGACTATCTGTTACGCCTACATGCAGGCCACCGGTATGGTGATGGACCATACGGTTGATTGCGATCGATACGCCGAGCTGGCGGGTGATGTGGATAATCGGCTCCCATGAATGGTTACAATGGCCGCCTCATGTATTCGGGAGTGATCTGTGGATAAGTTCAAAGGCGCCTTGATGGTTGGGGCACTGCGCCTGTTTGCTTTGTTGCCGTGGCGCGCAGTGCAATGGGTCGGCACCTGCATTGGCTGGCTGATGTGGAAGTTGCCTAACCGGTCTCGCGACGTCGCGCGGATCAACCTGTCCAAGTGCTTCCCCGAACTGAGCCCTGAAGAACTCGAAGCACTGGTCGGCCGCAGCCTGATGGACATCGGCAAGACCCTCACCGAAAGCGCCTGCGCGTGGATCTGGCCGGCGCAGAAGTCGATCAATCTGGTTCGCGAAGTCGAAGGGCTTCAGGTGTTGAAAGATGCCCTGGCGTCGGGCAAGGGCGTAGTCGGAATCACCAGCCATCTCGGCAACTGGGAAGTGCTCAACCACTTCTATTGCAGCCAGTGCAAACCGATCATTTTCTACCGGCCACCCAAGCTCAAGGCCGTAGACGACCTGCTGCGCAAGCAGCGCGTGCAGTTGGGCAACCGCGTCGCAGCGTCCACCAAGGAAGGCATTCTCAGCGTCATCAAGGAAGTGCGCAAAGGTGGCTCGGTCGGTATTCCGGCGGATCCGGAACCTGCCGAGTCAGCAGGCATATTTGTGCCGTTCTGCGGGACGATGGCGCTGACCAGCAAGTTCGTGCCGAACATGCTGGCGGGCGGCAAGGCGGTTGGCGTGTTTCTACACGCGATGCGTCTGGAGGATGGTTCTGGCTACAAGGTCGTCCTCGAGGCGGCGCCGGACGACATGTACAGCACCGACACCGCGACGTCGGCAGCTGCCATGAGCAAGGTGGTTGAAAAGTACGTGCGGGCCTATCCCAGCCAATACATGTGGACCATGAAGCGCTTCAAGAAACGACCGGAAGGCGAGAAGCGCTGGTATTGAGCTTTTAAAAAAGCTCAAACCCACCTGAAACAGTCGTTCCACGTCGCGAATGTACTTTTTATCCACAAGGAACATAACCACGTGATCGCCCGATTCGATCACGGTGCTGTCATGGGCGATGATCACCTGATCGGCGCGGGTGATGGCGCCGATGGTCGTGCCGGGCGGCAGGTTGATGTGCATGATGGCTTTGCCAATCACCTTGCTGGATTTGGCATCGCCATGGGCGACTATCTCGATGGCTTCTGCCGCGCCCCGACGCAACGAATGCACACTGACGATATCGCCGCGCCGCACGTGTGCCAGCAACGTGCCAATGGTGGCGAGCTGAGGGCTGACGGCGACATCAATCTCCCCGCCTTGCACCAGGTCGACATACGCCGGGTTGTTGATGATCGTCATCACCTTCTTCGCGCCGAGACGTTTGGCCAGCAACGACGACATGATGTTCGCCTCGTCGTCGTTGGTCAGCGCCAGAAACAGGTCGGCATTGTCGATGTTCTCTTCCACAAGAAGGTCGCGATCGGAAGAGCTGCCTTGCAGGATCACCGTGTTGTTCAGCGTGTCTGACAGGTGACGGCATCGTGCCGGGTTCATCTCGATGATCTTGACCTGATAGCGGTTCTCGATGGCCTCCGCCAGCCGCTCGCCGATCTGCCCGCCGCCGGCAATCACGATGCGCTTGTAGCTCACATCCAGACGACGCATCTCGCCCATAACGGCGCGAATATCCGCTTTGGCAGCGATGAAAAAGACCTCGTCGTCAGCCTCGATAACCGTATCGCCTTGGGGAATGATCGGACGGTCGCGACGGAAAATAGCCGCGACGCGAGTCTCGACATTGGGCATGTGCGTGCGCAGTTGACGCAGTTGCTGCCCCACCAGAGGCCCGCCGTAGTACGCCTTGACCGCCACCATCTGCACTTTGCCGCCGGCGAAGTCGATGACTTGCAGCGCGCTGGGGTATTCGATGAGTCGCTTGATGTAATGGGTGACCACTTGCTCAGGGCTTATCAGCACGTCGACAGGAATGGCGCCGTTGGCGAACAGGCCTGAGCGGGTCAGGTAAGCCGACTCGCGAACGCGGGCAATCTTGGTCGGCGTCTGGAACAGCGTGTACGCGACCTGGCAGGCGACCATGTTGGTTTCGTCGCTGCTGGTAACGGCCACCAGCATGTCGGCGTCGTCGGCGCCGGCCTGACGCAGCACGGTAGGAAATGAGCCGCGACCGTGAACGGTGCGGATATCAAGGCGATCACCCAACGCTCGCAGACGATCCTGATCGGTGTCCACAACAGTGATGTCATTGGCTTCGCTGGCCAGATGCTCGGCCAGCGTACCGCCGACCTGCCCTGCGCCGAGAATGATGATCTTCAATCAGTCTCTCCTTGAATGATGATGCCGTCACACCGGGTATTGGTTCTCACGCCGCTGCGATCTTGATCAGTTTGGCGTAGTAAAACCCGTCATGCCCGCCTTCCTGCGCCAGCAACTGACGGCCGTGGTGCTGCTTCAAGCCAGGAGGCGGATTGCCTTGCTGACCGGCGATATCCAGCTCCCTTGCGCCAGGCGTACGCGACAGGAATGCATCAATGACTTCGGTGTTTTCAGCCGGCAGCGTCGAGCACGTGGCATACAGCAAAATCCCGCCCACCTGCAGCGTCGGCCACAGTGCGTCGAGCAATTCGCCCTGCAGCGCGGCGAGGGCGGGAATGTCATCCGCCTGGCGGGTCAGCTTGATGTCGGGGTGGCGGCGGATCACGCCAGTCGCCGAGCAAGGCGCGTCGAGCAGGATTCGCTGGAACGGTTTGCCATCCCACCATAGATCCGTGGCGCGGGCGTCGGCGGCGATGAGTTCGGCACTCAGGCCCAGGCGATCGAGGTTCTCTTTGACCCGCACCATGCGCTTGGCTTCAAGATCCACTGCGACCACGCCCGCCAGGCCCGGTTGGACTTCCAGCAGATGGCATGTCTTGCCACCCGGTGCGCAACAGGCGTCCAGCACACGTTGACCCGGCGCCAGCTCCAGCAAGTCGGCGGCCAGTTGCGCGGCCTCATCCTGAACGCTGATCCAGCCCTCAGCGAAACCCGGTAGCGAACGAACATCGCCCGGTTCGGTCAGCACAATTCCATCCTGGCTGAACGTGCAAGGCGTCGCGGCGATGCCTGCGTCCAGCAACAGCTGAAGGTACTGCTCGCGGGTTTTGTGCCGGCGGTTGACCCGCAAAATCATCGGCGGGTGGGCATTGTTTGCCGCACAGATCGCTTCCCAATGCTCAGGCCAGGCGGCCTTCAACGCTTTCTGCAGCCAGCGTGGATGAGCCGTGCGCACCACTGGATCGTGTTCCAGCTCCGTCAGCAATGCCTCGCCTTCCCGTTGGGCTCGACGCAGCACAGCATTGAGCAACGCTTTTGCCCACGGCTTTTTCAGCTTCTCGGCACAGCCCACGGTTTCGCCGATAGCGGCGTGGGCGGGGATGCGCGAATAGAACAGCTGATACAGGCCCACCAGCAATAAAGCCTGCACGTCGTTATCAGCGGTTTTGAATGGTTTCTGCAGCAGCTTGGCCGCAAGCGCAGACAGCCTCGGCTCCCAGCGCGCGGTGCCAAATGCCAGGTCCTGGGTCAGCCCGCGGTCGCGGTCTTCAACCTTGTCCAGTTGTGTGGGCAAAGAGCTGTTCAGCGATGCCTTGCCGCCCAATACGGCAGCCAGGGCCTTGGCGGCGGCCAGACGCGGGTTCATTGCGCATCCACCGCTTGGCCGAGGACGGTGCCGACGGCGAACTTCTCGCGGCGGCTATTGAACAGGTCAGCGAAGCCCAGCGGTTTTCCGCCCGGGAGTTGCAGACGGGTCAGACGCAGCGCGCCGTCGCCGCACGCGACCAACAGGCCTTCTTTGCTTGCGTCGATGATGCTGCCGGGTGCGCCCTCCCCATCGGCGATCTGCGCGGCCAGCACTTTCAGCGCTTCGCCATTGAGCATGGTGTGGCAGATCGGCCAAGGGTTGAAGGCGCGTACCAACCTTTCCAGCTCAACCGCCGGACGGGTCCAGTCGATGCGTGCTTCGTCCTTGTTCAGTTTGTGCGCATAGGTGGCGAGGCTGTCGTCCTGCACTTCGCCAACCAGCGTGCCCTCAGCCAGCCCGGCGATGGCTTGAATTACCGCGGGTGGACCGAGCTCGGCAAGACGATCGTGCAGCGTGCCGCCGGTGTCGTCGGCCGTTATCGGCGTCGTCACCTTGAGCAACATCGGGCCGGTGTCCAGGCCCGCTTCCATACGCATGACCGTCACGCCGCTCTCGGCATCGCCGGCCTGCACCGCGCGCTGAATCGGCGCAGCACCGCGCCAGCGTGGCAGCAACGAGGCGTGACTGTTGATGCAGCCCAGCCGCGGAATGTCCAGCACGGTCTGCGGCAGAATCAGGCCGTAAGCGACCACGACCAGCAGATCCGGCTGCAACGCGGCCAGCTCGGCCTGGGCTTCGGGTGCGCGCAAGGTAGGCGGCTGCATGACAGGGATGTTGTGTTGGAGGGCGAGCTGCTTGACCGGGCTCGGCATCAGCTTCTGACCACGACCGGCCGGGCGGTCTGGCTGGGTGTACACCGCAATGACGTCGTGGGGACTGTCGAGCAGGGCTTTCAAATGCTCGGCGGCGAATTCCGGGGTGCCGGCAAACACGATGCGCAGTGGCTCAGTCATGGGCTTCTCTTGAAGTAAGACTGTAGAAACGCGCTTGCCCGCGATCGCGTGGTGTCAGCCAAGATATGCGGCAGAGGACAGGTCGCTATCGCGGGCAATCGCGCTCCTACGGTAGAAAGGAGGATGGCGGGATCAGGCGTTTTGCTTGTGGAGTTTTTCCAGCTTCTTCTTGATCCGGTCGCGCTTGAGATTGGACAGGTAATCAACGAACAGCTTGCCGTTCAAGTGATCGCATTCGTGCTGGATGCACACCGCGAGCAGGCCCTCGGCGATGAATTCGTAAGGCTGACCGTCACGGTCCAGTGCCTTGACCTTGACCCGCTGCGGACGATCCACGTTTTCGTAGAAACCTGGAACGGAAAGGCATCCCTCCTGGTACTGATCCATCTCGTCGGTGAGCGGCTCGATTTCCGGGTTGATGAACACCCGCGGCTCGCTGCGATCTTCGGAGAGGTCCATCACCACCACGCGCTTGTGTACGTTAACCTGCGTTGCGGCGAGACCGATGCCAGGCGCTTCGTACATGGTTTCAAACATGTCGTCGACCAACTGGCGAATGCCGTCGTCCACTTCAGCCACCGGCTTGGCGATGGTGCGCAGGCGCGAATCGGGAAATTCGAGGATGTTTAGAATGGCCATATACGTAAGGGATGCACTGTAGGGTAAAGTCAAAATCGGCTGCTAGGCTTGGGACGTCACAAGCTGCAGCCCTAGTAAAACCGGAAGTCTCGCAAGACTCAGCGTTTCACGCGAAGCCAACATGATAAAGGGATTCACCGCATGAGGAAATCACTACTCGCCCTGCTGCTGTTGGCCGCGACAGGCCTTGTCCAGGCGCAAGTACAGCTCAGGGATGGCCATCCACAGAGTTACACCGTTGTCGCCGGTGACACACTTTGGGACATTTCCGGAAAATTTCTTAACCAGCCCTGGAAGTGGCCGGAGCTCTGGCGCGCCAATCCACAGGTTCACGACCCTGATCTGATCTACCCCGGCGATACGCTCAACCTGGTTTACGTCGATGGTCAGCCACGCATCGTGGTCAATCGCGGCGCGTCCCGGGGCACGATCAAACTGTCCCCGCGCGTGCGCAGCACGCCGATTGCCGACGCGATCCCGACTATCCCGCTGGGCGCAATCAATGCGTTTCTGCTGAACAATCGAATCATTGATAACGCGAGCCAGTTTGAAGCCGCGCCTCATGTCGTGGCCGGCCCCGGCGAGCGGGTGCTCAGTGGCGCGGGTGATCGCATCTATGCCCGCGGGCAGTTCGAACCGAGCCATGTGTCCTACGGCATCTATCGCAAGGGCAAGACCTACGTCGACCCGGCGAGCGGCGTGGTGCTGGGCATCAATGCCGATGACATCGGCAGCGGCCAAATCGTTGCGAGCGAAGGTGACGTGGCGACGCTGCAACTGCAGCGCTCGACGCAGGAAGTACGCCTCGGCGATCGTCTCTTCGTCAGCGAAGAACGCGGAATCAATTCCACCTTTGTCCCCAGTGAGCCCCAACAACCTATCAACGGCACCATCATCGACGTGCCGCGGGGCGTGACCCAGATCGGCGAGTTTGACGTGGTCACTCTCGATCGCGGCCGGCTTGATGGCTTGGCCGAAGGCAACGTACTGGCGATCTACAAGACTGGCGAGACGGTCCGCGACCGGGTCAATGGCGATCAAGTCAAAATTCCAGACGAGCGCTCTGGGCTACTGATGGTCTTCCGCACCTACGAGCGATTGAGCTACGGCATGGTGCTGCACGCAACGCGATCTCTGGCAGTGCAGGACAAAGTCCGCAATCCGTAATGCTATGTATCAGCTGTAAATCACTTTTCTCCACCGGCATGCTTCACTTATCAAATTGTTGTTAACAGACTTATCCACAGCTTGGCCCATCGATTGAGGTGGGTCGCGGATCAAGGAAGATCACATGCCGTTGTTCGAAAAGGCCGGTCAGTCGCCGGCTGAGCTGGAAGCCCGTTTGCGTTTGCATCGGCTGCCGGAAGTCGGTCCAAAACGTTTCCACACCCTCATCGATGCATTTGGCAGCGCCTCTGCCGCATTGAGTGCGCCGGCTTCAGCGTGGCGATCTCTACGGCTGCCGGCGGCCAGTGCCGAGGCCCGTCGCAGTGCCGAAGTGCGCGACGGAGCCAGTGCTGCACTGGCCTGGTTAGAGCGTCCGGCCCAGCATTTGCTGATGTGGGACGACCCTGACTACCCTGCGCTGTTGGCAGAAATCCCGGATCCACCGCCCCTGCTCTTTATCGCCGGAAACCGCGCTTTGCTTGATCGCCCGCAGCTCGGAATGGTGGGCAGTCGACGTGCTTCCAAGCCCGGGCTCGACACCGCTGCAGCGTTCGCGAGAAGCCTGGCCGGTGCTGGTTTTGTGATCACCAGCGGGTTGGCGCTGGGTATCGACGGCGCCGCGCATCAAGGTGCGCTGGATGTAAAAGGCGGGACAATCGGCGTGCTTGGCACAGGCATCGAAAAACTTTATCCACAGCGGCATCGCCAACTTGCAGCGCGCATGATCGCCGATGGCGCGGTGATTTCCGAGCTGCCACTGGACGCAGGTCCTCACGCGAGCAACTTTCCCCGGCGCAATCGAATCATCAGCGGTTTATCCCTGGGCGTGCTGGTGGTCGAGGCGAGTGTCGCTAGCGGATCGCTGATCACGGCACGTCTTGCCGCCGAGCAGGGCCGTGAGGTCTACGCGATCCCCGGCTCGATCCATCATCCGGGCGCCAGGGGTTGTCACCAGTTGATCCGTGAAGGGGCGGTGTTGGTGGAAACCATCGACCACATTCTTGAAGCGCTGCAGGGCTGGAAAAACATTGCGCCGAGCCATGACGTCGTTGATAAGCCGTCGACGCCGCTCCATCCGCTGCTCGCCCTCTTGCACGCAGCGCCGCAAACCGGCGAGGCGCTGGCCCACCACAGCGGTTGGCCTTTGCCAAAAGTCCTGGCAGCGCTGACCGAGCTGGAACTCGACAGCAGCGTGGCCTGTGAAGCCGGGCGATGGTTTGCCCGGGCACGCTGAGGTTAAACTGCCCGCCTGCGTAATTTGGGAGAACGGACGATGGTCAGCAGTTGGCGAGTGCAGCAAGCCGCACGAGAAATTCGGGCCGGGGCGGTGATCGCCTATCCAACCGAAGCGGTGTGGGGGCTGGGCTGTGACCCTTGGGATGCGGAGGCGGTGTATCGCCTGCTGGCAATCAAGGCGCGGCCTGTTGATAAGGGCTTGATCCTGATCGCAGACAACATCCGTCAGTTCGATTTCCTCTTCGAGGACTTCCCTGAGCTGTGGATTGATCGCATGGCCAGCACCTGGCCGGGACCGAATACCTGGCTGGTGCCCCATCAAGGCCTGTTGCCGGACTGGATCACCGGAAAGCACGACACCGTCGCCCTTCGGGTCAGCGATCACCCTATCGTTCGCGAGTTGTGCGCCCTGACAGGCCCCTTGGTGTCGACTTCCGCCAACCCGACCGGCCGCCCCGCTGCCCGGTCACGACTGCGCGTTGAGCAGTATTTTCACGAACAGCTGGACCTGGTTCTGGGTGGCAGTCTTGGCGGGCGTCGCAACCCAAGTGTGATCCGGGATCTTGTAACCGCTGAGGTGGTAAGGGCGGGGTAATGCCCTTCCACCGTCTTGCAGGGTGAGATCAAGGCACCAGAATGATCGACCCAACCGTTCTGCGGCCGGACAGTTCGGTATGGGCCTTGGCGGCATCCTTGAGGGCGAACTTCTGGATGTCGTCGACCTTCACTTTGCCGCTGGCGACCATTTCAAACACTTCATCCGCCATCGCCTGCAAAGCTTCCGGGGTGTTCGAGTAAGAGCCTAAGGTCGGGCGGGTAACGTAGAGCGAGCCTTTCTGGGCGAGTACCCCCAGGTTCACCCCGGTCACTGCGCCTGACGCATTGCCGAAGCTGACCAGCAGGCCGCGCAATTCCAGGCAATTGAGAGACGTTTCCCACGTGTCTTTGCCGACACCGTCGTAGACCACCGGCACCTTCTTGCCATCGGTCAATTCCAGTACACGCTGAACGACGTCCTCCTTGCTGTAATCGATCACTTCCCACGCGCCATGCGCTTTGGCGTGCGCGGCCTTTTCTGCCGAGCTGACCGTGCCAATGAGCTTGACGCCCAAGGCGTTGGCCCATTGGCAGGCGATGGAACCCACGCCGCCGGCAGCGGCATGGAACAAAATGGTTTCTTCAGGGCGGATCTCGTAGGTCTGGCGAAACAAGTACTGCACGGTCAGGCCCTTGAGCATAACGGCGGCGCCCTGCTCGAAGCTGATGCCGTCAGGCAGTTTGGCAATGTTCGCGGCCGGCGTCAGGTGAACGTCCCCG
Organism: Pseudomonas sp. 15A4; assembly: GCF_016925575.1. NCBI lineage: Bacteria > Pseudomonadati > Pseudomonadota > Gammaproteobacteria > Pseudomonadales > Pseudomonadaceae > Pseudomonas > Pseudomonas sp. 15A4. Next base: position 1,060,552 of record NZ_CP068986.1, read on the forward strand.
TATGCACCCAACGGGCCTGTGCCGTACACCACCCGGTCGCCGACTTTGACGTGGGTGACTTCGCTGCCGACCGCTTCAACCAGCCCCGCGCCTTCGTTGCCCAACCCCGACGGAAATGAAGGCGCCGGGTAAAGGCCGCTGCGAAAGTAGGTTTCGATGAAATTAACGCCAATCGCCTTGTTGCGCACGAGCACGTCTTTCGGACCCGGTGCCGGGGGTTCGAAGTCTACGTACTCGAGCACCTCGGGACCGCCATAAGCCTTGAACTGGATACGTTTTGCCATTTGCTTTCTCCGTCATGGGTCGGAACTGCAGGGGATGACTGTTGATGCGAAAGGGCTCTATCGGACTCCTTCGTCGGCGCTTCGTCAACTGCGGCATCCGCCAGGCCGGTGATATGCTACGGACCGAATTTCGCCGACGGGATTTGCGCAGCGAGGCGTGCTATCAACGCCAAGACTGGCTGAATCCCGCTCCCGACGCACGTTTCAGTTTATGCAGGTACTGCCCATGTCCTTTCGCACCGATGCCGTCAAAGCCTACTTGCTCGATCTTCAGGACCGCATTTGCGCCGCGCTGGAAACCGAAGATGGCAGCGCCCGTTTCGTCGAAGACGCCTGGGAACGGCCTGCAGGCGGTGGCGGACGAACCCGAGTGATCGAGAACGGCCACATCCTCGAAAAGGGCGGGGTCAATTTTTCCCACGTCTTCGGCGCTGGCCTTCCCCCTCGGCCAGCGCCCATCGACCGGAGCTGGCAGGACGAGGTTTCGAAGCCCTCGGTGTGTCGCTGGTGATGCACCCGCATAACCCACACGTGCCGACTGCCCACGCCAATGTGCGGTTTTTCATCGCAGAGAAAGAGGGTGAAGAGCCGGTATGGTGGTTTGGCGGCGGCTTTGACCTGACCCCTTATTACGGCGTCGAGGAAGACTGCATTCATTGGCACCGCGTTGCCGAACAGGCCTGCGCGCCGTTCGGTGCCGACGTCTATCCCCGCTACAAGGCGTGGTGCGATCGCTACTTCCATATCAAGCACCGTAATGAGCCGCGTGGGGTCGGCGGACTGTTTTTCGACGACCTCAACGAGTGGGATTTCGACACCAGCTTCGCGTTCATTCGCGCCATCGGCGATGCGTTCGTCGAGGCGTACCTGCCCATTGTTCAGCGCCGCAAAGACACCCCGTACACGCCTCAGCAACGCGAATTTCAGGAATTCCGCCGTGGGCGTTACGTTGAATTCAATCTGGTGTACGACCGCGGCACCTTGTTCGGCCTGCAGTCGGGTGGCCGCACTGAATCGATCCTCATGTCGCTGCCGCCGCAAGTGCGCTGGGCCTATGACTGGAAAGCCGAGCCAGGCAGTGAAGAAGCACGCCTCACCGATTATTTTCTGCAGGATCGCGATTGGCTGGCTGAGGCAGCACAGTGATGGCCGACCAGTATGTTGTCTTCGGCAACCCTATCGCCCACAGCAAATCGCCGCTGATCCATCGCCTGTTCGCCGAGCAGACCGGTCAGGCCCTCGACTATGAGACCTCACTGGCGCCGCTGGACGGCTTCAGCGCGTTTGCCAAGGCGTTTTTCGAGACAGGCCGGGGCGCCAACGTCACCGTGCCCTTCAAGGAAGAAGCGTACCGGATGGCCGATCAGTTGACCGAGCGCGGTCGTCGTGCCGGAGCGGTCAATACCTTGGCCCTTCAAGCGGACGGGAGCCTGCTGGGTGACAACACGGACGGAGCCGGTCTGGTTCGAGACCTGAAGGTGAATCATGGCATCACGATCAAGGACAAACGCATCCTTGTGCTCGGAGCTGGTGGCGCAGTGCGTGGCGCGCTGGAACCCTTGCTGGCGGAAGATCCCTACGTGCTGGTGGTTGCCAATCGCACGGTAGAAAAGGCTGAACAGCTGGCCCAGGAGTTCGCCGACATCGGCCCGGTGCTGCCCGCAGGCCATGACTGGCTAGAAGAGCCGGTGGACATCATCATCAACGCCACGTCGGCGAGTCTGTCGGGCGAAGTCCCGCCCATTGCGCCCGGCCTGATTCAGCCTGGCGCGACCTTTTGCTACGACATGATGTACGCCAAAGAGCCGACTGCATTCTGCCGCTGGGCCACGGAGCACAGCGCCGGACAGGCAGTGGATGGTTTGGGGATGTTGGTCGAGCAGGCCGCCGAGGCGTTTTACCTGTGGCGCGGCGTGCGACCGGAGTCAGCGCCGGTGCTGGCGGAGCTGCGGCGGTTGATGGTGCAGAACGGATAACGCGTGCGCTCATCCAAGCTCACAACACTGCAGTTCTGCCTGTTTACGCAAAAATTGTGGGAGCGAGCTTGCTCACGAAGACGCCATTTCAGGCGCTGAAGATCTCTCGAATGTACAGACCTCTTCGCGAGCAAGCTCACTCCTACAGACTGATATTGGCCCTGTAGGAGTGAGCTTGCTCGCGATGCTTCTCGTCGGCGCTTACAACTTGGCCTTCACCGCTGGCAGCGCATCTTTGTCGTCAATGGTTTTCACGCCGCTCAGCCATTTATCCAGCACCGCCGGGTTGGCTTTCAGCCACGCTTTCACCGCCTCGGTATTGCTGACCTTCTTGTCCACAACGGTCTGCATGATCGAGTTTTCCATGTCTTGGGTGAAGACCAGGTTGGAAAGCAGCTTGGCCACGTTCGGACAGGCGTCGGCGTAGCCTTTGCGGGTCACGGTGTAGACACTGCCGGTATCGCCGAAGTACCTCTCGCCACCTTTGAGGTAGTGCATGCCTTTGATCTGCACGTTCATCGGGTGCGGCGTCCAGCCAAGGAACACCACGAATTCCTTCTTCTTCACGTTGCGCTGCACTTCGGCCAGCATCGCCTGCTCGCTGGACTCCACCAACTTCCAGTCACCCAGTTCGAACTCGTTCTTTTTGATGATCTCTTGAATCGAAGCATTGGCCGGAGCGCCCGAGCCGATGCCGTAGATCTTCTTGTGGAACTTGTCCGCAAATTTGTTCAGGTCGGCGAAGTCGTGAACGCCCGCGTCATAGACGTAATCGGGAACCGCGAGGGTGAACTCGGTGCCTTCCAGATTCTTCGCGTATTGCGTCACGTCACCCGAGGCGATGAATTTGTCGTAGAAGCCCTGCTGCGCCGGCATCCAGTTGCCCAGAAAGACGTCGAGTTGCCCGTCCTTCAGACCGCCATAGGCGATCGGCACCGCCAGGGTGTCGATCTTGGTTTTGTAGCCCATGCCGTCGAGCAAAAAGCCTGCGGTGGCGTTGGTCGCAGCGATATCGCTCCAGCCTGGATCGGCCATCCGCACAGTGCTGCAGCTAGCGTCGGCGGCATAGGCCACGACGCTGCTCAAGCTCAAGACCCCAACCGCCAGCGTGGTGAACAGCTTATTCATGGTGTGCCCCTTTTTGATTTTCTAGGTGTTGGCAGGGTTCAAGGTTGTGGATAACGGGCCTTGCGCTCCAGGTCGTCGAGATCGATATGGTTGCGCATGTACTGCTGACTGGCGTCGACCAGCGGCTGGTGATCCCAACTCTTCAGCTTGCCGATGGCCAGCGACTCGGCGACGAAGCGCCGGCGACGCTGGCTGGCGAGCACCTGGTGGTGTATCGCCGGAATGTCCCACTTGGCCTTTGCTTCGGCCAGGAACGCAGCGAACAGGTCGCGATGAGCCTCGAATCGACTCAGCTCTTCCTGCTCCTTCGGATCGTTGCGCACGTCATAAAGCAGACATGGGTCCCGTTCCGAATAAATGAATTTGTACGCGCCGCGACGAATCATCATCAGCGGGCTGTTGGTGCCCTCGGCCATGTACTCGCCAAACACCTCGTCGTGGCCGCCCTCACCCTGGAGATGCGGCAACAGTGAACGGCCATCGAGTGGCAAACCGGCGTCCAGCTGACCATCAGCCAACGCAACAAACGTCGGCAACAGGTCGGCGGTGGACACCGCGGCCTGCACGCGGCCGGCCTTGAACTGCCCCGGAGCGTACACCAGCAGCGGCACCCGCGCCGACATCTCGAACCAGTGCATTTTGTACCAGAGCCCGCGTTCGCCCAGCATGTCGCCATGGTCGCCGGAGAACACAATGATCGTGTCGTCAGCCAAGCCTGTTTCTTCCAGGGTTTTCAGCAGTTTGCCGACGTTGTCATCAATGTAGCTGCATGCGCCGAAATAGGCGCGGCGCGCATCGCGAATCTTTTGCTCGGGCAGCGGCTTGTCCCAAAGGTCATAGACCTTCAGCAGGCGCTGGGAATGCGGATCCTGTTCGGACTGGGCCAACGGCGAGTGGGGCATCGGGATTTCGTCGTCGCTGTACAGATTCCAGTAAGACTTGGGAATGGTGTACGGATCGTGGGGATGGGTCATCGACACCGTCAGGCAAAACGGCTGATCGCCGTCTTCGCGGATGTGATCGAACAAATATTGTTGAGCCTTGAACACCACCTCTTCGTCGAAATCTAGCTGATTAGTGCGCACGCAAGGTCCGGCTTGCAGCACCGATGACATGTTGTGATACCACGTCGGGCGCACGTCCGGTTCGTCCCAGTTCACGGCCCAACCGTAGTCGGCCGGATAGATGTCGCTGGTCAGGCGTTCTTCGTAGCCGTGCAATTGATCGGGGCCACAAAAGTGCATCTTGCCGGCCAGCGCCGTGCGATAGCCAAGTCGACGCAGGTAGTGGGCGTAGGTCGGCACATCAGCGGGGAAGTCGGCGGCGTTGTCGTAGGCGCCGATCTTGCTCGGCAACTGACCGCTCACCAAGGTAAAACGCGACGGTGCGCACAGCGGACTGTTGCAATAGGCGGCATCGAACACCACGCCTTCAGCGGCGAGGCGACTCAAGTGTGGCATCTTGATCGGAGAAGTGGCGTAAATCGGCAACATGGGCGCGGCCATCTGATCGGCCATGATGAAAAGAATGTTTTTGCGCTTCATGTATTCGCGGCATCCCATAGTCATTATTTATGCGAAAGTGCTCCGACCGAGGATGGTGCCCATGCCGTCTGCGGTAAAGCCCATATGAGGCAATGCTTAGGATAAGTGCAGCTTATGTTTGAAGCCCTTGGTGCCATGTCACTGGATTTGCTTCGCGGTTTTGAAGCCGCCGCACGGCTGCGCAGTTTTACCGCTGCTGCCATCGAGCTCGGCACCACTCAGCCGGCCATCAGCCAACAAATCAAGCGACTGGAAGAGCAATTGGCGACGCGGCTGTTTGATCGCATCTATCGTGGCATCGAACTGACGGACGCCGGGCAGATTCTCTTCAATCACGTACAGACCGGGCTGGAGTCGATGGACGCTGGCCTCAGCGCAATCACCGAGCAGCATCACCACGAAGTTTTGCAAGTGGCGACCGACTTCGCCTTCGCCGCCTATTGGCTGATGCCGCGGCTGCACCGATTCCACAAGGACAACCCCGACGTCGACGTCAGCCTGGTCACCAGCGAGCGCAGTCACAGCATGCTGCGCGCGGATATCGATGTGGCCGTGTTATTCGGTGACGGGCGATTCAAGCAGGGAGAAAGCCACTGGCTGTTCAGCGAAGAAGTGTTCCCGGTGTGCAGCCCGCAATTGCTGAAGGGGCGCGACTTGCCCTTGCCCACCGAGGCGCTGAAAGATTTCGCCCTGCTGCACCTTCGCGGCGAAGGCGGCAACAACTGGTTCGACTGGAGTGGCGTGTTCCGCGCCCTGAATATCCCCCAGGCACCCGCGCCGGGGCAGCTGCGATTCGACAACTACACGCTGATGATTCAAGCGGCGATCGGCGGCCAGGGCGTGGCCATCGGCTGGCGCCATCTCGTGGATGATTTGCTGGAGCAGGGTTTGCTGTGCCGCCCGATCGAAGCCAGCGCCGTCTCCGGGTACGGTTATTACATCGTCCTGCCGCAACGTAAACGGCGCGTACAGATCGTGCAGCGGTTCGTGGACTGGTTAAGAAGTGAACAGGCGTTGAGCGGGGATTTGCTGAAGGGCAAGGCGCTGCCGTCGATTGCGGTTTAGGGCCTGGTGACAATCTTCGATGCTGGTCTGGCGGCGCAGCGATCCGGGACCAGCAGGCTGTCATTACGGTGCCGCAGATATAGCTGCAGGGACATAAATTGTGGGAACGAGCTCGCTCGCGAATAAGCCAGTACAACCGCTAAGTTTCTAGCGGCTGGAAGGCCCCTTTCGCGAGCAAGCTCACTCCTACTGGTCGTGATACCGAAGCTGCCTTAATTCAGCACGCCATCCAGAATTTCATAAACAATCCCGCTGCCAATGGCGATCAACACAACGTCCGGGCCCAGGCGGCGCCATTCGTAGCCATCGTATTGAGGCAGGTACTGCAGCGAGCGTGGGTCCAGTCGACGGCCGTAACCGCGTGGCAGCGGGTGGCCTTTGATGATGTGGACGCCAGGAGGCAGCGGCTGACCGCGACCGATGACTTCACGGTGTTCGCTGATGGTCCTGCGCACATCGCCGAAGTCCGCAGGAGGACGCCCGCCCCGTTGATTATTGCCACGGTTATCGGGACGCGGTTCGTTGCGATGATCGTTGCCGTTGTTATTGCCATTACCGCGATCGCCCTGCGGACCGCCTGGCTGGCCGTGGTCCTGATGCTGGCCCGGGCCGCTGTCATCGCCGCCGCGTTGATCCGGTGGTGCAGCCTGAACCAGTGCGCTGGCGCTGAGCATCAATACGCCCAACCCGGCGATCAAACGATTCGAGACTTTCATGTGGCGCGCTCCTGAGCAAATTCGGGCAGCAAAAGGGGTTCAGGACGTGGTCCTGAACCCCTTCGCTGTACGGCTTAGTGTGCGGCCAGGGACTGAGATTCCTCTGTATCAGAAACTTTACCCTCGGCTACGCGGGCTTTACGCACGCCTTGCGACAGCTGCGCGCACAGCCCCAACACGCCGCTCACTGCCTGTTCTGGCGATGGCGCGTTGGCGATCTGGTCAATCAGTGCCGAACCGACGACGACACCGTCGGCGACGCGTGCAATGGCTGCCGCTTGTTCCGCCGTGCGAATGCCGAAGCCGACACTGATTGGCAGATCGGTATGGCGGCGCAGGCGTTGCACGGCGTCTTTCACGTGATCGATCGTCGCCGAACCCGCGCCTGTCACGCCCGCTACCGACACGTAGTAAACGAAGCCGGAGCTGCCGTTGAGCACGGTCGGCAAACGAACGTCGTCGGTGGTCGGCGTGGTCAGACGGATGAAGTCCAGGCCAGCATCCTGCGCGGGGTCGCACAACTCGGCGTTGTGCTCCGGCGGCAGGTCCACCACGATCAGCCCGTCGATACCCGACGAATGAGCTTCGGAAATGAAGCGCTCGATGCCGTAGTTGTGGATCGGGTTGTAGTAACCCATCAGCACCAGCGGCGTGACGCTGTCTTCTTCACGAAATTCGCGAACCATTTGCAGCGTCTTCGCCAGGTTTTGCTTGGCATTAAGCGCGCGAATGTTCGCCAGCTGAATTGCCGGGCCGTCCGCCATCGGGTCAGTGAACGGCATCCCCAGTTCGATCACATCGGCACCTGCCTTCGGCAATCCCTTGAGGATCGCCAGCGAGGTGTCGTAGCCCGGGTCGCCTGCCGTGATGAAAGTCACCAGGGCCGCGCGGTTTTGTTCTTTCAGTTCGGCAAAACGCGTTTGCAGGCGGCTCATCAGTGTTTCTCCTGCTGGGACAGATCCAAGTGGTGCATCACGGTTTGCATGTCCTTGTCGCCACGACCGGACAAATTGACCACCATCAGGTGATCCTTCGGCAGCGTTGGCGCGCGTTTGAAAACTTCAGCCAGGGCGTGTGCGGTTTCCAGCGCCGGGATGATGCCCTCGAGGCGGCAGCATTGGTGGAACGCAGCCAGTGCTTCATCGTCGGTGACCGAGGTGTATTCGACGCGACCGATGTCGTGCAACCAGGCATGTTCAGGACCGATGCCTGGATAGTCGAGACCGGCGGAAATCGAGTGGGCGTCGATGATCTGGCCGTCGTTGTCTTGCAGCAGGAAGGTGCGGTTGCCGTGGAGTACGCCCGGAACGCCGCCGTTCAGGCTGGCGGCATGCTTGCCGGTCTCGATGCCGTGACCGGCCGCTTCGACGCCGATGATGCGCACACTCGTGTCATCGAGGAACGGATGAAACAGGCCCATGGCGTTCGAGCCACCGCCGATGCACGCCACCAGACTGTCCGGCAGACGGCCTTCGTGCTCTTGCATCTGCACGCGGGTTTCCTTGCCGATAACGGACTGGAAGTCACGAACCATTGCAGGGTAAGGATGCGGCCCTGCAACGGTGCCGATCAGGTAGAAGGTGCTGTCGACGTTGGTGACCCAGTCACGCAGCGCCTCGTTCATGGCGTCTTTCAGCGTGCCGGTGCCCGCGACCACCGGAATGATCGTGGCGCCCAGCAGCTTCATGCGGAACACGTTGGCTTGCTGACGCTCGATGTCAGTGGTGCCCATGTAGATGACGCATTCCAGGCCGAAGCGCGCAGCCACGGTAGCGGTGGCAACGCCGTGCATGCCAGCGCCGGTCTCGGCGATGATGCGTTTTTTGCCCATGCGCCGCGCCAGCAGGATCTGGCCGATGCAGTTATTGATCTTGTGCGCGCCGGTATGGTTGAGCTCTTCGCGCTTCAGGTAAATCTTCGCGCCGCCACAGTGTTCGGTCAGACGCTCGGCGAAGTACAGCGGGTTTGGACGACCCACGTAATCGCGCTGGAAGTACTCCAGCTCTTTCAGGAACGAAGGATCATTCTTCGCGATTTCGTACTCGCGGTTCAGATCAAGAATCAGCGGCATCAAGGTTTCAGCGACATAACGACCGCCGAAAGCGCCGAACATGCCACGGTCGTCCGGGCCTTCGCGGTATGCAGTTTGAGTCTGGCTCATGTGGACCTCCGGGGATGCGAATAGGGTGAGCCGTCAGGCAGTGATCACACTCTAACCAGCGCCAGCGACGATGAAAACCGATAAGATCGGCGCAACCTGTCAGGAAAACTCACACATCCCATGAGCCGAGACCTTCCGCCCCTCAACGCACTGCGTGCCTTTGAAGCCACCGCCCGGCTAAACAGCGTCAGTCAGGCGGCCGAGCAATTGCACGTGACCCATGGTGCTGTTAGCCGTCAGCTGAAAGTGCTGGAAGAACACTTGGGCGTAAGCCTGTTCAGCAAGGATGGACGTGGCCTGAAACTCACAGATGCCGGAATTCGGCTGCGGGATGCGAGCGCCGAAGCGTTTGATCGTCTGCGCGGTGTCTGTGCCGAGCTTAGCCAGGGCAGCGCCGACGCGCCGTTCGTATTGGGCTGCTCTGGGAGCCTCTTGGCACGCTGGTTCATCCCAAGGCTAGGTCGCCTGAATGCCGATCTTCCCGACCTGCGCCTCCACCTCTCGGCAGGAGAAGGCGATCTTGACCCACGACGCCCGGGCCTGGACGCGCTGTTGATTTTCGCTGAACCGCCATGGCCTGCGGACATGCAGGTCTTCGAGCTTGCCAGCGAGCGCATCGGGCCGGTGATGAGTCCACGTTTCGCCCGGTTCGACGAGCTGCGACACGCCCCGGTCAATGCGCTACTGGGTGAGCCCTTGCTGCAAACCACATCGCGGCTGCAAGCCTGGCCGACATGGGCGACGCAAAACGGCATCGAGCCCGACGCGCTGAGCTACGGACAGGATTTCGAGCATTTGTATTATTTACTGGAGGCGGCCGTTGCAGGCTTGGGAGTGGCGATCGCGCCGGAGCCGTTAGTGGCTGACGACCTGAAGGCCGGACGCCTGGCTGCACCATGGGGTTTCAGTGAAACCCCGGCGCAGCTGGCGTTGTGGGTACCGAAGCGCGCCGCGGATGGACGCGCTCAGCACCTCGCTCGGTGGCTCAAGCAGGAACTCGAGCGATCGGGGCGGGCTTGATCAGCCGCGCTTGCACAGCAGATAAGCTGCCAGCAGGCCGATTGCGCCAACAGCGACGCCTGCGGTGGTCCAAGGGTGCTCTTGGGCGTAATCACGGGTCGCAACGCTGGTTTCGCGGGTTTTGACCTTGACGTCTTCGTAGACATCGCTCAACAGGCTGCGCGAATGGCTCAGCGCGTTTTCAGCATTGGCTTTCAGGTTTTTCAGGGTCTTGCGCGACTCGTCTGAAGCGTCAGACTTCAAGCCTTCCAGCGACTTGAGCAGACTCTCGATCTCGGCTTCCATGCTTTGCAACGACGCTTTACGGGATGACGTGAATGCCATGATTTAACTCTCCTGCTGTAATGAGTGGCGTGTGTTGATTCCGACTACAGGGTTTCGAGAAAGTGCAGTGCGTAATGCGAAGTACCGTTTCTTCTGAACTTTTAGACCGCATTTCGGCACAGAGATAGTGAACACAATCGCTGCGGCGCTGCCACCGCGCAACATCCTTCAGGAGAACTGCCATGTCTGATCATCACACCTACAAAATGCTCGAGCTGGTCGGGTCATCGACCGTGAGCACCGACGACGCGATTCAGAACGCGATTGCCCAGGCTGCCAAGTCCGTAAAACTTATGGAATGGTTCGAAGTACTGGAAACCCGTGGCCACATCGAAGACGGTAAAGTCGGCCACTTCCAGGTGACTATCAAGGTCGGTTTCCGCATCGACAACAGCTGAGCCGCTGAACTTTTACAGTGGCCGAGTGCCACAACCTTCGCTATACATACCGCGCAGTCGTGACTTTTAAGAAGGTTCATGACGCAGGTTCATGTAGTCAGGCCGCCCGATTGGAGCGGCCTTGTTGATCCGAAAATTGCGCCTGACGAGGGGATGTACCGATGAAAAAAGTTCTGTTGGCCATAGGCTTGTTGAGCATTGCGGGCACTACCATGGCCGCCGGCAAGTCGTGTGATGACGTGAAAGCCGACATCGACGCGAAAATTAAAGCCAAAGGCGTTTCGTCCTACACGCTGGAAGCCGTTGAAAAAGGCAGCTCGGCGGACGGCAAAGTCGTCGGCACCTGCGAAGGCGGCAGCATGGAAATCGTTTACAAGCGCGGCTGATACCGGCCCGCTGGCACAAAAAAACCGACGCATCTGGCGTCGGTTTTTTTGTTTATGACAGACAGCTCCAGCGCGTAATCCTGAATCAGCCCTTAGCTGCTTGCGCCAGTATCTCGTAAGAGCGCAGGCGATCGGCGTGTTCGTACATGTCGCAGGTGAAGATCATCTCGTCAGCGTCAGTCTGCTCAAGCAGCACGTCCAGCTTGGCGCGAATTTTTCCGGGCCACCGACGACCGCCAGTCCCAGGAAATCCATCACCGCGTCGCGCTCATGGGGCAGCCACAACCCATTCATGCTCTCGACCGGCGGCTTCTGCATCAGGCTCTGCCCACGCATCAGGCTCAGGATGCGTTGATACACCGACGTCACCAGATACTCGGCGCGCTCGTCGGTCTCTGCAGCGGCCAGTGGAACGCCGAGCATCACGTAAGGCTTGTCGAGGACCTCCGAAGGCTTGAAGTGGCTGCGGTAGACGCGAATCGCTTCGTGCATGAAACGTGGCGCGAAGTGCGACGCGAATGCGTACGGCAGCCCCCGCTCACCGGCCAGTTGAGCACTGAACAGGCTAGAGCCCAGCAACCAGATCGGCACGTTGGTGTTGGTGCCGGGCACAGCGATGACCCGTTGATGAGGCTGACGCGGCCCGAGGTAGTTGACCAGTTCAGTCACGTCATCCGGGAAATCATCGGCACTGCCGGAGCGCTCGCGACGCAAGGCGCGAGCGGTCATCTGGTCGGAACCCGGCGCGCGGCCGAGGCCAAGGTCGATACGCCCCGGAAAAAGGCTTTCCAGCGTGCCGAACTGCTCGGCGATCACCAGCGGTGCGTGGTTGGGCAACATAATCCCGCCCGACCCGACCCGGATGGTCGATGTGCCACCGGCCAGATAGGCCAGCAAAACAGAAGTGGCCGAACTGGCGATGCCGTCCATGTTGTGGTGCTCGGCCACCCAGAAACGGTTGTAGCCCCATTTCTCAACGTGTTGCGCCAAGTCCAGGGCATTTCGCAGCGATTCTGCCGGCCCTTTGTCTTCACGGACGGGCACCAGATCGAGCGTCGAAATCTTCACATCAGCTAATCGTTTCATAGGCCGTTGTTGATCCTCTTGGGCTTGAAGCGGTGTATCCATCGGGGACATCACGCGAGCAAACCGGCATTAAGACTAAATATTTGCGTTAAGCCATAGAATAAGGGCGTATTTCAGAGTTGCAATGGGCAACGCGAAATTTCCTACTAATTTGGTCGGAATTAACATTGCGTCGGTCCGCAAAAAAGCACGTGCGGCATACGCGTTGAACTAAGTCCCGCCTACACTCCTCAGAACTTTGGTCCGCGTGCGAGCGAAATCGCACTTTTCATGAGGAGACACCATGAGCATCGTCAAGAAAGCATCCGCCCACTGGGAAGGTGACCTGAAGTCGGGTATCGGCAGCATCTCTACTGAAACCGGCGTCCTGCGCGAAGCGCCTTACGGCTTCAAGGCCCGTTTCGAAGGCGGCAAGGGTACCAACCCGGAAGAACTGATCGGCGCAGCCCACGCTGGCTGCTTCTCGATGGCACTGTCGATGATCCTCGGCAATGCGAACCTGAAAGCCGACAGCATCGACACCACCGCTGACGTTACCCTGGATCAAGTCGACGGCGGTTTCGCGATTACTGCGGTACACCTGACACTGAAAGCCAAAATCCCTGGCGCCACCCAGGAACAGTTCGAGAAGCTGACCAACGATGCGAAGGAAGGCTGCCCGGTTTCGAAAGTACTGAACGCCAAGATCACGCTCGATGCCACCCTCGTGAGCTGATTCGCGTTACTGTTGCATTTGGTGGCCCGCAATTGCGGGCCATCTTCGTTATGGACGCGCCAGAACCGGCGTGCGCCCCCACGGTCACATGCAAGGCCGATGCGTATCGCACGGTGTCGAAGGAGTCGATCATGAAACGTATCGCCGCAATCCTGATTTTCGGAGCGCTGAGCACCAGCGCTTTCGCTGCACCCAAGCCATGTGAAGAGCTAAAAGCTGAAATCGAAACGAAGATTCAGGCTCAGAGCGTCAGCTCATATACGTTGGAGATCGTGGCCAATCAAGACGTCACCGACCAGAGCATGGTCGTCGGTACTTGCGAAAACGACACGAAAAAATCATCTACCAGAATAACGGTCGTTAGTCCGGGCGTGAGCTGGAGTATTTCGTAGGCTGTGTGCAAGCCATCTCGTGTGCGCGGCGAGGCCTAGATAACGCGTCAAGGGATGCAGAAAATCTCCCCCTCCTCCGCGAGCACATTGCGCTGCTCGTCCCGCAGCTGCGCGTCGATGTCGTTGGTGATATTGCGCACGTCGAGGCGATAGCGGTGGCCGGCCTCGAAGCGGTCGTAGTTGATCGTCACGTAGCAGGTTCGCTCGTTGTAGATGTCCATAGACAAACCCATCGCACCCGGCGCGTATTCGTAGTCGTAACGCACTTCCAACTTGTGTTTGCCGGGCGTCACCTGAAAGAAGCGACCGTCGTAGGTGCGCACGCCGTCGAGCTTGTCGGCCATCAGGGTTTTGCCGGTGAACGTATGCAGGTCGACCCACGCCTGCTGGGGATCAACCGCGGGCAGCGGCCCCGCGCATCCGGCCAGAAGACTCAGGGCAATGATGGACAGAGGCAAGCGCATGACGAACTCCGCAATGGGGCAATTGGCGATGATGGTTGCGTCAGAGGCGGGCTGTCCGGCATAACGCTGATGTGTAGGCATCATGAATATCGACGTTAAGGCAGCTGCATGATTCGATCAAAAAAGGCCTGGCTGCAACGTGGCTTGCCGATGCTCGCAACTTTACTCCTCGGCGGCTGTTCCAGTCTTTCCTATTACTCGCAACTGGCCAGCGGCCAGATGGCCCTGCTGCGAGCGCGCGAGCCGGTTGCCGACGTCATCGCTGACCCGAATCGCGACACCAAGTTGCGAGATCACCTCCTCAAGTCGCAGCAGGCTCGTGGGTTCGCGACCGAGCATCTGCACCTGCCGGATAACCGCAGCTACCGCCTTTACGCTGACATCCATCGCCCGTTCGTTGTCTGGAACGTGTTCGCGACCGGCGAATTTTCCCTTGATCCTGTCACCCATTGCTTCCCCATTGCCGGGTGCGTGGCCTATCGCGGCTATTACACTCAAGGCGCCGCGCGCGGGGATGCGGCTGTGCAGAAGCTTGAGGGAAAGGACGTGTATGTCAGCGGCGTGGAGGCGTATTCGACGCTTGGCTGGTTCGATGACCCGATCATGAGTTCGATGATGAACTGGGGCGATGAGCGACTGGCCACGCTGATCTTCCACGAGCTGGCGCACCAGCGGTTTTACGTGAAGGACGACAGCGAGTTCAACGAGTCCTACGCCAGTTTTGTGGAGCAGGAAGGCACCCGCCAGTGGCGCGCGGCGCGTGGTTTACCTGCCGAAGGAGGATCTTCGGAAGCCCGGCGACGTGATCAACTGACCGAATTGGTCCTCGTCACCCGCGATCGGCTGAAGGCGCTGTACGCCGAGCCGCTGAGTCCGCAGGTGATGCGCGAACGCAAGGCCGCGGAGTTCGAGCGTCTGCGCAGCGAGTATCGGCAGTTGCGCGACAGCCAATGGGGCGGCGACACGCGTTTCGACGGCTGGGTGTATGCGCCGATGAACAACGCACGCCTGTTGCCCATCGGTTTGTACGATCAATGGGTGCCGGCGTTTGAAGCGTTGTTCAGGCAGGTCAACGGCGACTGGCCCGCGTTCTATTCGGCGGTGGAAAAGCTGGGCGGATTGCCCAAGGATGAACGCAAGGCGGCGCTGGAACGGCTGGCTAAAAAATCCACGTAATGCCGGCGCCGTTGTGATCGTTCCTACAGATTGAGTGTTCTCAGCTTCTGAGAAACGCCTCATGCAACGCGCCCACCGAATCAAAATGATACGTCGGCGCTTCGGCCTCCAGCTCCTCCCGACTGCCAAACCCATATCCCACCGCCGCCACGTCCAACCCGTTGCGCTTGCCGCCAATCAAATCGTGTTTGCGGTCGCCGATCATCAGCGTCTGCTTCGGGTCGAGCTGCTCTTCGTCCAGCAAGTGCCGGATCAGCTCGACCTTGTCAGTGCGGGTGCCGTCCAGCTCGCTGCCGTAGATCACCTTGAAATGGCGCGCGAAGTCGAAATGCCGGGCGATTTCATGGGCGAACACCCAAGGCTTGGACGTCGCGATGAACAGCGTACGGCCCTGATCCGAGAGCATGTCGAGCAGTTCGAAGATGCCGTCGAACACCAGATTCTCGTACAGCCCCGTCACCTTGAAACGCTCGCGGTAAAAGCCCACCGCGTCCCAGGCCTTCGCTTCGTCGAAATCGTAGGCGCGCATGAATTGC
Organism: Pseudomonas sp. 15A4; assembly: GCF_016925575.1. Taxonomy (NCBI): domain Bacteria; kingdom Pseudomonadati; phylum Pseudomonadota; class Gammaproteobacteria; order Pseudomonadales; family Pseudomonadaceae; genus Pseudomonas; species Pseudomonas sp. 15A4. Next base: position 1,075,923 of record NZ_CP068986.1, read on the forward strand.
TGCAACAGCGGCGGGCCGATGAAATGCTCAAGCCGGGTGATGTCGGGTTCGTCGATACCCAGCTTGCTCAAGGCAAACTGGATGGACCGGGTGATGCCTTCGCGCGGATCGGTCAGGGTGCCGTCCAGGTCGAACAGAATATTCTGGTAATGCATGGGTGCTCTCAGCAGGGATTGTCGAAGCCTTCGGCCAGATGCTGGTCTTTCAGCTTCACGTAATTGGTCGCGCTGTAGGGAAAGAAGGCGATCTCTTTTTCGGTCAGCGGGCGCACCTGCTTTACCGGACGCCCGACGTAGAGAAACCCGCTCTCGAGGCGTTTGCCGGGCGGCACCAGACTGCCCGCGCCGATGATCACCTCATTCTCCACCACCGCGCCATCCATGATCGTGGTGCCCATGCCGATCAGAATGCGATTGCCGACGGTACAGCCGTGCAGCATGACCTTGTGGCCGATGGTCACCTCATCGCCGATCAACAGCGGGAAACCGTCGGGGTTGAAAGGGCCGGCGTGGGTGATGTGCAGCACACTGCCGTCCTGCACGCTGGTGCGCGCACCGATGCGGATGCGGTGCATGTCGCCACGGATGACGGTCAGCGGCCAGACCGAACTGTCGGCGCCGACTTCGACATCGCCGATCACAATCGCCGAATGATCGACAAAGGCCCGCTCGCCAAGGGCCGGGGTGTGGTTTTGGAACGTGCGAATGACCACGATAGGCTCCTTCTCTGGCGCCGATAGCTGCGGTCGGCGCTGATTGTAATTAAGATGCGTGGGTGTTTCTTTTAGCCAAGGTGCCAAACCGTGAGCGCGAACAACCCTCTGTTGCAATCCTACGACCTGCCACCTTTCTCGGCGATTCGCGCCGAGCATGTAAAACCTGCCATCGAACAGATTCTCGCCGACAACCGCGCCGCGATTGCCGACATCCTCGCCAAGCAAGGTTCGCAGCCTACATGGGCTGGCCTGGTGCTGGCGATGGACGAACTCAATGATCGCCTGGGCGCCGCCTGGAGCCCGGTCAGCCATTTGAACGCTGTGTGCAATAGCGCGGAACTGCGCGAGGCCTATGAGTCTTGCCTGCCGGCACTGAGCGCCTATTCGACCGAAATGGGCCAGAACCGCGAGCTGTTCCAGGCCTTCGAAGCCTTGGCCAACAGCCCGGAAGCGGCCAATTTCGACGTCGCCCAGAAGACCATTCTTGAACAATCGCTGCGCGATTTCCGCTTGTCTGGCATCGACCTGCCGCCAGAACAGCAAAAACGCTATGCCGAAGTGCAGAGCAAGCTGTCCGAGCTGGGCAGCCAGTTCTCCAACCAGTTGCTCGACGCGACTCAAGCCTGGAGCAAGCACGTCACTGACGAAGCCGCCCTCGCCGGCCTGACCGATTCGGCCAAGGCGCAAATGGCCGCCGCAGCCCAGGCGAAAGACTTGGAAGGCTACCTGATCACGCTCGAATTCCCGAGCTACTACGCTGTCATGACCTACGCCGAAGACCGCGCGCTGCGCGAGGAAGTTTACGCGGCGTATTGCACCCGCGCGTCAGACCAGGGCCCGAACGCAGGCAAAAACGACAACGGCCCGATCATGGAGCAGATTCTCGATCTGCGTCAGGAGCTGGCCAAACTGCTGGGTTTTGCCAGCTTCTCCGAGCTGAGCCTGGCCACCAAAATGGCCGAGTCCAGCGATCAGGTTCTCAGCTTCCTGCGTGATCTGGCCAAGCGCAGCAAGCCGTTTGCCGCTCAGGATCTGCAGCAGTTGAAAGCCTATGCCGCCGAACAAGGCTGCCCGGACCTGCAGAGCTGGGACAGCGGTTTCTATGGCGAGAAGCTGCGCGAACAGCGCTACAGCGTTTCCCAAGAAGCCCTGCGCGCCTACTTCCCGGTCGACAAAGTGCTCACCGGCCTGTTCGCTATCGTACAAAAACTGTACGGCATTGAAATCGCCGAGCAGAAGGGCTTCGACACCTGGCACCCGGACGTCCGCCTGTTCGAAATCAAGGAAAACGGCCAGCACGTCGGGCGCTTCTTCTTTGATCTCTACGCCCGCGCCAACAAGCGTGGCGGTGCGTGGATGGACGGCGCCCGCGATCGTCGTCGCACGGCTGAAGGCACGCTGCAAAGCCCGGTCGCCAACCTGGTCTGTAACTTCACTCCGGCGGTCAGCGGTAAGCCGGCGTTGCTCACCCACGATGAAGTCACCACGCTGTTCCACGAATTCGGACACGGTCTGCACCACCTGCTGACCCGCGTCGAACACGCGGGTGCGTCGGGGATCAATGGCGTTGCCTGGGATGCTGTCGAGCTGCCAAGCCAGTTCATGGAAAACTGGTGCTGGGAGCCGGAAGGTCTGGCGCTGATTTCCGGCCATTACGAAACCGGCGAGCCGCTGCCTCAGGACCTGCTAGAGAAAATGCTCGCCGCGAAGAATTTCCAGTCCGGCCTGATGATGGTCCGCCAACTGGAATTCTCGCTGTTCGACTTCGAATTGCATGCCACCCATGGCGACGGCCGTACCACGCTGCAAGTGCTCGAAGGCGTGCGTGACGAGGTGTCGGTGATGCGTCCGCCTGCGTACAACCGCTTCCCGAACAGCTTCGCGCACATTTTTGCTGGCGGTTACGCGGCGGGCTATTACAGCTACAAGTGGGCCGAAGTGTTGTCTGCCGATGCGTTCTCGAAGTTCGAGGAAGAAGGCGTGTTTAACGAGCAGACCGGCCGAGCGTTCCGTGAGGCCATTCTGGCGCGGGGCGGGTCCCAGGCGCCAATGGTGCTGTTCGTCGACTTCCGCGGACGTGAGCCGTCGATTGACGCACTCTTGCGCCATTCGGGCTTGAGTGAGGAAGCGGCAGCATGACCGAGACACCGCGGGTGATTACCAAGAAACGCTTTATCGCCGGGGCGGTCTGCCCGGCGTGCAGCGAGCCTGACAAGTTGATGATGTGGAACGAAGACGACGTGCCGCACCGTGAGTGCGTGCACTGTGGTTATTCCGACACCCTCAACGCGCAGGGGCAATCGATCCCGACAGAACTTGGCACGCGGGTGAACAAGCCTGCGGTGAAGCCGGCCGATCCCAAGGTGCAAGGCGTGCAGTTTTTCCCGAATCCGAAGCTGAAGAAACCGGTTGATCCGAGTTGACGTGATCTCGGATAAAGAAAGGGATACCCGTCGTGGGTATCCCTTTTTTGTAGCGTTTGTGGATTACTGTGCGCCGCCGATATAACCGAAAGAGATTTTGCCACCGATGGCCTTGGTGTAATTCGTCACTTTGACGTCGCTGTTTGAATAGCTGCTGTTGAAGCTCGGGATGACCACGGGAAGGGTAATGTCGCGCAGAATCTCGACAGTCGTCCGCCCCTCGTTGAAATTGCCTTGAGGATGGCCCGTGAGCGTGAAAGACGCACCCGCTTTGGCTTTGATGATGCGGGCCGACTTGATTTCATCGTTGGAGCAGCCAAAGCTGTTGCTCTTCATCTTCATGGTGTAGCTCGAACTGAAAGGAATCACGCAATCCAGGTTCTGACTGGCGTTAGTGCCCTCGTAAAACGCCACGGATGCGTCCGAAAAGTTGGTGGGTGTCCGGCCAATGACAATGCGCGACGTCTTTCCATCAAGCCCGTTGTTGCGGTTATAAACGGCTTGGTAATTGCTGTTGCTCGCGTCGGACTCGAAGCTCGGGATGACCACACGTTCCCCAATTCCAATGTTGCGCTTCACATCGATGGTGATGTGATCGTCCTGAGTATTGCCACTGCCACTGTCGAACAACTGAATGCGGGTTCCAGTGGCAACACCCGACAAGGACATCGACCTCGCCTCATCGTTTTCACAACCGTTGGCCTTGCGATCAACCACCCCGGTTCGGACAGGGATCACGCAGACAATGTCTTGTGACCGGCTTGCATTTCGACCTTCATGCAAAAAGATGCCGCCATTGTTGAGCGCAGCGGTGTAACGCTCTGCCTCACCGCTCTTGTAATTGTTGATACCAACGTAGTTGGGGCCAACACCACAGTTGTGCTGGCGGCGCTTGAGGTAAGTCAGGTTGTTGTCGTAGCTGGCCGAGTCGAAGACGGTAGAGGTGCCCGGATGAAACTGATTCATGAGGAACAACCTTTTCCATTGCTTGCCCGTCGAGCTGGCAACCTTTTCGGTGTTGAGCGGCAACCCGTCCCAGCGCGTGGGGCAAGACCAGTCGTGAGTTCTTTCAATGCTGCTGGCAACGTTCCCCAGCGTGTCCCACTTGTTCTGCACAATCCAATCCTGATCAAACATGACCGTGATCTTTTTCCCTGAACCCAGTAGTCGCCTGCGACCTCGCGTTTGTCTGTGAACAGGATCAGGCGGTTATTGCGTGCCGCCATCTGGTTGATCGTCGGCCACTGATTCGCAGCGAAGTTTGCCGGGTCGAATGAAACGCTCGACAGCTCCGGCAAGGTATTGAATACCTCCTGAAGGTGCTCCCGCTTCACGTACGTTTCAAGGAACAACGTAACCACCTCACCTGGATTTTTTTGCAGGAAAGGCAGGAATTCGTTTTTTAAATGTGCGGATAACGGCCCATAGCAGGCAAGTTTCTGATGGCACACTTTGATACGTTCTTCGGGGCGAGGGTTTGAACCTTCGACGTAGAGATCAAGCATGAAACCCCGGACGCCATCGTTGAGTTGGGCCGGCATTTCCTTCAGGTTTTGGTTGATCTTTTCATAGGAATTGTGGGTGGTGACCCAACTGTATTCATTGAAGGGTTTATCACGCGAATCGAGCGTCGTCGCGTAGGCGTTGAGCGTGCCGATGCTAAAGAGCGTCGCCAGCGCACACGCCGGGTAATTGAATGTCATTGTCGAAATCCTTTTCGATTGGGTGTTTCTGGTAAACGTTGCATGGCTCCATGCCGTGATTGGCATGTACTGAGTAATAGTTTTGTTTTGCGTGAGTGCAAACTTCACGCTGTTCAGTTGTATTGCAAGATGCAAAGGTGATGAGCGCTGTTAGATGCCGTGGATTGCCAACGGTGGTCATGCATATCGCTAGTTGATCATGCCCGCTTTGCGCGAAAAGCCTTTGATCGCACAGAGGCTAAACACGCTAGTGCTGCACGCACCCGCGTCCATTGCCGACTTCAGTGCCGCCACATCGACGTTGTCGATGTAGGCAATCCCGCGCTTGAGGCTGTCTTCGTCGCCATAACCACCATGTTCCATCTCATCCAGCGCCGCTTGCTTGCTCCAGCCCTGGGCAACGATGCGGTACATCGCTGCCACCAAACCAGTGCGGTCCAGCCCGTGCTTGCAGTGAATCAGCACCGGCCCGTTTTGCTGCGCGGTCTGGATGGCGCGCAGACTCTCGATGACATCGGCATCGTCAATGTGCACCACCTGCAGCGGAATCTGCACCTGCGCCACGGAGGCATCGGTCAACCATTTGCTGTCACTTTCCTTGAGGAAATTGATCACCGTGTGAACGCCAAGCCGCTGCAGAAGCGGCTGTGCTGCGGCGTCCGGCTGACGACTGCGGTAAAGCGTGGGCGTTATCTGGTAGAGGTTGTAGTGCGGGTCGACAAGTTGCGCCCACTGCGCCGGGCGTGACGATTGCGCGGATGAAGCATCCTCGGCTTGAGCGAGAGACACAGAGGATACGGTCAACAGCAAGAGGAGTTGAGCAGCGAGCGGGCGAAGGCGCATGGAAGACGTACCGTGGAAACAAGCCGTTTATCGATGAGGCAAGTTTTCGCCGCGCAGGGTCAAGGCGCTGTGAGGGGGGTGTCAAAAGATAGTGAAAGCCGTTGATCGGCGCCAGAGTGTTTTTCCGGGGCGGCGCGTTAACGGCATGAGCGTTTCGCGATACTGTATGCATAACCAGTTATCAAGGAGCCGTCATGTCCATTCAGTTGCCCCCACGCGGGCGCGGCACTGCGACCAACCCCTACAACCGCTTCGCCCCCAACCGATCGGTGGCCGAAGACGACGGCTGGTATCAGGAAGTACCGCTGACCCAAGCCACCACCGTCACGCTGGAAACCGCCAAGAGCATCATCGCGCGTAACTCATCGCCCGACATTCCTTTCGACCGCTCGATCAATCCTTACCGAGGATGCGAGCACGGTTGTATTTATTGCTACGCCCGGCCGAGCCACGCCTATTGGGACATGTCGCCGGGGCTGGACTTCGAGACCAAATTGATCGCCAAAACCAATGCTGCCGCTCTGCTGGAGCAGCAGCTGTCCAAGCCAGGCTACAGCGTTGCGCCAATCACTCTGGGGGCGAACACCGATCCGTATCAGCCCATCGAGCGCGAATACACATTGAGCCGGGCGACGCTGGAAGTGCTGCTGCGCTATCGCCATCCGGTGACGATCATCACCAAAGGCTCGCTGATTCTTCGGGATCTGGACCTGCTGGCCGAGCTGGCGAAGTTGCGGCTGGTGTCGGTGTTCATCAGCCTCACGACCCTGGACGACGAGCTCAAGCGCATCCTTGAACCCCGGGCTGCCGCGCCCAAGGCCAGGCTGCGGGCGATCCGGGTGTTGCGTGATGCCGGTGTCCCGGTGGGCGTGTTGCTGGCGCCGATGATTCCGATGATCAATGACATGGAGCTGGAGAAGCTAATGGCCGAGGCCAAGGCCGCTGGCGCGTTGAGTGCGAGCTACGTGATGCTGCGCCTGCCGATGGAGGTTGCGCCGCTGTTCGAAGAGTGGCTGCAGGCGCATTATCCGCAAAGGGCCGAGCACGTCATGAGCCTGGTTCGGCAGAGCCGAGGCGGCGAGGTGTACGACAGCCGTTTTGGCTCGCGAATGCGCGGTGAGGGGGTATTCGCTGAGTTGCTGGCGCAGCGTTACAGCCTCGCGACCAAGAAGCATGGCTTGAACCGCCGGGAAAGTTTTCAGCTCGACTGCAGCGCGTTTTGCCCACCCGGCGGTCAGATGTCGCTGCTGTGACTCGGATGGCGTCTTAACTGTGTTCCACCACAACAGCCGCTTGCGGTTTAGATTTTCTAAAGCGAGACCCGCGATCTAGAGCCACGCATTCAGTTTCAATTAAGTTTGCGTCGTTAAGGTGAGTCGGAAGTGACCGATTGGTCTTGTAGGAAAAGATACGCAAGAAGACCAGAAAAAAGTGGGTCATCCACAGGATTCGCCGGAAAATCCACTTAAATCCGTCAGAGAGGATGAAACATGAGTGACCAGGATAAGCAGCCTCAGGCTGCGACGACAGGCGTAACGCCTCAGGTGGAAACCGCCGAAATGGCGTTGAAGCAGATCGTTGATGGCTTCAAGCATTTCCGCCATGACGTCTTCCCTCAGCAGGAAGAACTGTTCAAGAAACTCGCCACCGCCCAACATCCCCGGGCCATGTTCATCACCTGCGCGGACTCGCGCATCGTCCCGGAACTCATCACCCAAAGCTCCCCGGGTGACCTGTTCGTCACCCGTAACGTGGGCAACGTTGTCCCGCCGTACGGTCCCATGAATGGCGGCGTTTCTACCGCTATCGAATACGCCGTACTGGCTTTGGGCGTGCAGCACATCATTGTCTGCGGCCACTCCGATTGCGGGGCCATGCGCGCCGTTCTCAACCCCGACACGCTGGAAAAAATGCCGACGGTCAAAGCGTGGCTGCGCCATGCCGAGGTCGCCAAGACCGTTGTGCAGGACAACTGCAATTGCACTGGTGAGCATGAAACCATGCACGTGCTCACCGAAGAAAACGTCATCGCGCAGCTGCAACACTTGCGCACGCACCCCTCCGTGGCGTCCAAGCTGGCCAGCGGTCAGTTGTTCATCCATGGCTGGGTCTACGACATCGAAACCAGCGAAATCCGCGCTTACGATGCCGAGCAGGACTGCTTCCTCGCGCTGGATGGCGACCACCCGGTGCCCATGGCGTCGATCCCCCGCGGGCGATATTAATCGCCGGCTGACCCGCTGCGCCTGAGCGCAGCGGCGTTGGCCCTGACGGTTCCACCTCATACAAGCTCGTAGCGGCCGCACATAGCGCGTGCCGCCGGGCGTCGTCACGTCTGAATTCCGGAGAGTCGTCATGGCTACTACTGATCTGAAAGCGTTGTTACCACGGGAGCTGCTGGCTTCCGTGGTGGTTTTTCTGGTGGCCCTGCCTTTGTGCATGGGAATCGCCATCGCGTCCGGCATGCCGCCGTCAAAAGGTTTGATCACCGGCATCATTGGCGGCTTGGTAGTGGGGTGGCTGGCCGGTTCGCCACTGCAGGTCAGCGGCCCGGCGGCAGGTCTGGCGGTGCTGGTGTTCGAGCTGGTCCGAGAGCACGGCATGGCCATGCTCGGGCCGATTCTGCTGCTCGCCGGTGCGCTGCAATTGCTGGCTGGACGCCTGAAGCTCGGCTGCTGGTTCCGCGTGACCGCTCCGGCGGTGGTGTACGGCATGCTGGCGGGCATCGGCGTGCTGATTGTGCTTTCCCAGTTCCACGTCATGTTCGACAGCGGACCCAAGCCTTCCGGACTTGATAATCTCGTCGCGTTCCCGCAGACCGTAATGGGTGCGTTGGGGATGGGCAGCGCCATGCAGGCCGGTCTTCTCGGGCTAGGCACCATCGCGGTGATGTGGCTGTGGGAAAAGCGTCGGCCCCATGCACTGCGGTTCGTACCGGGCGCGTTGCTCGGCGTCGGCATCGCCACGGTGGTGAGTCTGGTGATGAGCTTGCAGGTCAAGCGCGTCGAGGTTCCGGCCAATCTTGCTGAAGCCATCGACTGGCTGCGCCCCGCAGACCTGTTGAACCTGGCCGATCCTGCCATCCTGATCGCGGCGATTGCCGTGGCCTTCATTGCCAGCGCTGAAACCCTGTTGTCGGCAGCGGCGGTGGATCGCATGCACGACGGTCAGCGATCGGACTTCGATAAGGAGCTCAGCGCCCAAGGCGTGGGCAACATGCTCTGCGGGCTAGTCGGCGCGCTGCCGATGACCGGCGTAATCGTGCGCAGTTCGGCAAACGTGCAGGCGGGTGCGAAGACCCGTCTGTCGGCGATGTTCCATGGTTTGTGGCTGCTGGCGTTCGTGCTGTTGCTGTCGAGCGTGTTGCAGAGCATTCCTGTGGCGAGTCTGGCCGGCGTGCTGGTCTACACCGGTGTGAAGCTGGTGAATGTTCAAGCGCTCAAAGGGTTGGGACGCTACGGCCGCATGCCAATGTTCATCTATGGCGCGACCGCCAGCGCGATTGTCCTGACAGACCTGTTGACGGGTGTGTTGATCGGCTTTGGCCTGACCCTGGTGAAGCTGGCGCTGAATGCTTCGCGCTTGAAGATCAATCTTGTCGACCTGCCGGCCGAAGGCGAAATGGAGCTGCGCCTTAATGGCTCGGCCACGTTCCTCAAGGTGCCGGCGCTGACGCAAACGCTGGAAACCGTGCCGCCGGGAACCACGCTGCATGTGCCGTTGGGCAACCTGACGTACATCGACCACTCCTGCCTGGAGCTGCTGGAAGAATGGGGACGCGCCAACGCGGCGCAGGGCTCGCGTTTGCTGTTGGAGCAGCGGCTGCTCAAGCGTCGCGTGGAGGGAAGAATCCGTACGTCGATCGGAGGAGCAGCGTTGCACTGAGGCGGGTAAAGGGAGTGCGGGATCAGTCTTTCCCGCGCTCCAGTTCCAGCCCTACGCCCAACTGACGTGACAGGCTGGGCCAGCGTTTCCACGCCGCATCGGTGTCCGGGCTGGCGAGGCGCTCGCGGTAGGCTTCCACCGATTCCAGCGAGAAGCTTTCGTCATTCAACATCTCGTCGATGGCGTGATGCACCACTTCGTCGAGCTGATTGGCGAAGGCCTCGCCGATCAGTTGATGGGCGATGACGCTGGCCACCGTGGTGTTCATCGGTATCAGCGGCTGGCCGAAATGCTTGATGTACAGATCATTCACTTCTTCCACCAGACGATGGGCGAGATACGCCTCATCCAGCAGCCCGTCCAGACCTTCGTGGCCCGCCATGATGGCGGGCGGCTCGGTGAAGAACTGTTCGGCGATTTTCAGGACCGGCTTGATCTGGCTTTCAATGCCCGCCTGCAAAGCGACGTCATGGGCGGCGTCCAGCAGGTCCGGCACCTGACCGATGTAAGCAATGACGAAACGCGTCAGCACGCCTCGCGCGTCTACGTCTGGCAAGTGAATGGACGGGTGAAGATGAGGAAGTTGCGACTCCAACTGGCGCGCTAGCTGACCGGATTGGTTTTCGTGTTCCTGAGCTCGGGTGATCTGCTCGCGCAATGCGGCGGTGTTCATGAATGCTCCATAGGCAGTGAAACCAGGCAGTCATTATAGGGAAGTCCATACCTTAGCCTGCCCACAAATGACGCTAAGACGTAATTGTCATAACAGCTTCATGGTTATGTGCATAATCGCGCGACCGTGGATCACTCATTGTGCTGAACTCATGACCCGAACCCAGAAAACCGTACTCATCCTTGTGGCCATTCTGGCGCTGGTGCTTGGCCTGACCGTCTACCATACGCTGTCCGGAATTGACCAGGGCGACCAGACCGCGCTCGTCGACGCAGGCATTATCCTTCTCCCGCAGAGCCGCACTGTGCCGGATCTCTCGCTCACCGATCAGGACGCCCAGCCCCTTTCACTGAGCCAATTGAAGGGCAAATGGACGGTGCTGTTCTTTGGTTACACCTTCTGCCCGGACATCTGCCCGACCACTCTCGCCCAGCTGCGTCAGATCAAAAGCGAGCTGCCCGGTGAGGCCGTCGACAAACTGCGCATTGTGCTGGTCAGCGTCGATCCTGATCGCGACACCCCGCAACAGCTCAAGCAATACCTGGGTTATTTCGACAAGCAGTTCGTCGGTCTGAGAGCGCCGGTGGATACGCTGCAGAAGCTGGCGAATGCCGTGAGCATCCCCTACATCCCGGCTGATACCAGCAAGCCGGGATACACGGTCGACCACAGCGGCAACCTCGCCCTCCTCGGCCCCGATGGCACCCAACGCGGCTTCATCCGCGCGCCGCTGAACAGCCAGAAGCTGGTGGCGCAGTTGCCGGGGCTGGTGGAGAGGAAGTGAGGAACGATGATCTCGGCGTTGCGCCGAGATCATTGGTGTGGGGGATCAGAACGCCGGAACGACCGCGCCTTTGTACTTCTCGACGATGAACGCCTTGGTTTCCGGGCTGTGCAGTGCGGCGACCAGTTTCTGGATGGCCGGGGCATCCTTATTGTCTTCGCGGGTCACGAGGATGTTCGCGTAAGGCGACTCCGATCCTTCGATGATCAACGCATCCTTGGTCGGATCAAGCTTGGCGGTCAGGGCGTAATTGGTGTTGATCAGCGCCAGGTCCACCTGCGTCAGCACGCGTGGCAGAGTAGCGGCTTCCAGTTCGCGGAATTTCAGGTTCTTCGGGTTCTGCTGAACGTCGCCTGGCTTGGCGGTGATGCTGTTCGGATCCTTCAGGGTAATCAGCCCGGCCTTGACCAGCAGCAACAGAGCACGGCCCTCGTTGGTGGCGTCATTCGGGATCGCGACATTAGCGCCGTCCGGCAGCTCGGCGAGGCTCTTGAGCTTGTCCGAGTAAGCGCCAAAAGGTTCGATATGAACCTTGGCCACGCTCACGAGATGGGTGCCCTTGCCCTTGTTGAACTCATCCAGATACGGCTGATGCTGGAAGAAATTGGCGTCCATGCGCTTCTGATCGACCTGCACGTTCGGCTGAATGTAATCGTTGAACACCTTCACGTTCAGCGTCACACCTTCCTTTGCCAGCATCGGCTTCACGAACTCGAGAATCTCGGCGTGGGGCACGGCGGAGGCCGCCACGGTCAAGGTCTCGTCAGCATGGGCAGACAGCGCCGCCACAGCAGCGAATACAGCCAACAACTTCTTCATGTCTACTACTCCTGAAATGCACGCGCGGTGGCATGCATTGGCCGGTCAGTGACCGGCGAATTCGGTTAACGGTGTGAAAAGTGCGCGACCAGTCTGTCGCCGACGGTTTGCAGGATCTGCACCAGCACCAGCAGCAATACGACCGTCACAAACATCACATCGTTCTGGAAGCGTTGGTAACCGTAGCGAATCGCCAGATCGCCCAGGCCACCGGCACCGACCGCACCGGCCATGGCCGTGAACGACACCAGCGCAATCGCAGTCACGGTGATTGCGGCAAGAATGCCCGGACGTGCTTCAGGCAACAGCGCCTTGATCACGATCTGCCGGGTCGTTGCGCCCATGGCCTGAGTGGCCTCGATGATGCCGCGGTCCACTTCCCGCAGCGCGGTTTCCACCAGGCGGGCGAAGAACGGGGTGGCGCCTGCGATCAATGGCGGCAGCGTGCCGAGAATGCCCAGCGAGGTGCCGGTGATGATTTCCGTCAGCGGCATCATCACGATCAGCAGGATGATGAACGGCAGCGCCCGCAGCATGTTCACGATCAGGCCAACGGTGGTGTAGACCGGCTTGTTCTCAAGCAACTGACGCGGCGAGGTCAGGAACATCAGCACGCCGAGCGGCAAGCCCAGCAGGACGGTGAAGGCCAGCGAGACGCCGAGCATGATCAGGGTGTCGCCGGTCGCCAGCCAGATTTCGTACCAGTCGACGTTGGAAAACAGGTTGAGAAAAGTGTCCATCAGCGCAGGACCTCCATGTGAACGTCGGCTGCGGTGAAGCGGGCAAACGCGGCGTCCATGTCACCACCGGTGATGGCCAGCGTCAATTGCCCGTAAGGCGTGTCTTTGATGCGGTCGATACGGCCGGCCAGAATGCTGTAGTCCACGCCGGTTTCCCGCGCGACCGTTCCAAGCAATGGCGCGTAGGTCGCTTCGCCCTGAAACGTCAGGCGCACGATACGGCCCTGAACGTGGGCGAAATCGCTGTTCAGCTGGTTTTCGTCGACTTCTTCGTCTTCCTGCACAAAGCGCCGAGTGGTCGGGTGCTTGGGGTGCAGAAACACATCGGCCACAGCGCCCTGCTCAACGATGACGCCCGCGTCCATGACCGCCACCTGATCACAAACACGACGGATCACGTCCATTTCGTGGGTGATCAAAACGATGGTCAGCTTCAGTTCGCGATTGATCTCGGCCAGCAGCTGCAACACCGATGCCGTGGTTTGTGGGTCGAGGGCGCTGGTGGCCTCGTCGCACAGCAGAATTTTCGGCTTGGTCGCCAGCGCGCGGGCGATGCCGACGCGTTGCTTCTGACCGCCGGACAATTGCGCCGGATATTTTTTGGCGTGATCGGAAAGACCCACGCGGGCGAGCAATTCGGCCACGCGCTGATCGATCTGCGCGCGGGACATGTCCCCGGCCAGGGTCAGCGGCATGGCGACGTTGTCGGCCACGGTCTTGGACGACAGCAGATTGAAGTGCTGGAAAATCATGCCGACCTGACGGCGGAAGCCGCGCAGGCCGTCGGCGTCCAGCGCGGTGACATCGACGTCATCAACCAGGATCTTGCCGCCGCTGGGCGCTTCAAGGCGGTTGATCAGGCGCAGCATGGTGCTCTTGCCGGCGCCGGAGTGGCCGATCAGGCCAAACACCTGGCCATTTTCGATGCGCAGGCTGGTGGGGTGCAGCGCGGGAATTTCCCGATCGGCGACCCGATAGGTTTTGTGGACGTTCTGAAACTCGATCACGGAGCGAACCTTGTGGGGCGCGTTGAAAAATCAGCGTGGAGACTCATGCCTTCATCACGCTGCTGAGCGATGCCATTTCGGCTACGGCTGGGTAAACCGGGCGCGCATTTTAGCCTGTCGAATCCGGGTTGGGCCCAGCCTTCTTAGCATTTATTTCGCACCGAACCTGCTGAACGGTCATATGGATGGCCGACTGTCAGTCTGATGATGAAAATCGAAGAATCGGAAAAACAAACGGAACGGCTGTTTTCATCATCAGTCACTTACTTAGCGCCTGAATAATGCCTGACTTCGTGTCAGGCATTTCCGCTTACGAGCTCCTGCCGCCGCCACACCCTGGTGCGCAAAAAGGAGCCGTCCGAACTGAGGAGTTTTGTCTGATGAGTACGAACACCAATCCACCTGTTAGCGCCAACGCCAACAGTGAACTGGCTGGCACTGACACGCTGGACCGTGGCAACACCAACGCCAAGGTCGAAAGTCTTGAAACGTTCCGCTCCGACGCTACCGGCGAGGCTTTGCGCACCAATCAGGGCGTAAAGATCTCCGACAACCAGAACACGCTGAAAGTTGGCTCGCGCGGCCCTTCGCTGCTCGAAGACTTCATCATGCGCGAGAAAATCACGCATTTTGACCATGAACGCATTCCGGAGCGCATCGTCCACGCGCGCGGCACGGCGGCGCACGGTTATTTCCAGACCTACGAGAACCATTCCGCGCTGTCCAAGGCCGAATTCCTGCGCGATCCGGGCAAGAAAACCCCGGTCTTCGTACGTTTTTCCACAGTTCAGGGCCCACGCGGCTCCGGCGATACCGTCCGTGACGTACGCGGTTTCGCAGTCAAGTTCTATACAGGCGAAGGCAACTACGACCTGGTCGGCAACAACATGCCTGTGTTCTTCATCCAGGACGCCATCAAGTTTCCCGATTTCGTACATGCGGTGAAGCCAGAGCCCCATAACGAAATCCCTACCGGCGGCTCGGCTCACGACACGTTCTGGGACTTCGTTTCCCTGGTGCCGGAATCCGCACACATGGTGCTGTGGACCATGTCTGACCGTGCGATCCCGAAAAGCCTGCGCTCCATGCAGGGCTTCGGCATTCACACCTTCCGCATGATCAACACCGAGGGCAAGTCCTCCTTCGTCAAATTCCACTGGAAGCCCAAGTACGGTACCTGCTCCCTGGTGTGGGACGAAGCACAGAAACTGGCGGGCAAGGACACTGACTTCCATCGCCGCGATCTGTGGGAGTCCATCGAGATGGGCGACTACCCGGAATGGGAACTGGGCGTACAGATCGTCGCCGAGGAAGACGAGCACAAGTTCGACTTCGACCTTCTGGACCCGACCAAAATCATCCCGGAAGAGCTGGTGCCGGTAACACCGCTGGGCAAGATGGTGCTCAACCGTAACCCGGACAACTACTTCGCCGAGACCGAGCAGGTTGCGTTCTGCCCAGGCCACATCGTGCCGGGTATCGACTTTTCCAACGATCCGCTGCTGCAAGGTCGGTTGTTTTCCTACACCGATACGCAGATCAGCCGACTGGGTGGGCCGAACTTCCACGAGATCCCGATCAATCGTCCGGTCTCGCCGAACCACAACAACCAGCGTGATGCGCAACACCGCACCACCATCGACAAGGGTCGTGCGTCCTACGAGCCGAACTCGATCGATGGCGGCTGGCCGAAAGAAACCCCGGCCGGTCCGCAGGATGGCGGCTTCGAGACGTATCACGAGCGCGTCTCGGCAGAGAAGGTGCGTGAGCGCAGCCCTTCCTTTGGCGATCACTTCTCCCAAGCCACGCTGTTCTTCAACAGCATGAGCGAGCACGAGAAAGAGCACATCATCGCGGCCTACAGCTTCGAGCTGGGCAAGGTTGAGCGTGAGCACATTCGCGCCCGTCAGGTGAACGAGATTCTCGCGAATATCGATCTCACACTGGCTAAACGTGTGGCTGAAAACCTTGGCTTGCCAGCGCCGACCGCCCCAACTGCCCAAGCGCAAAGCAACGGCAAGTTGACAGTCGATAAGTCGCCGCTGCTGAGCCAGGCAAACTTGCTGCCTGCCGACATTGCCTCGCGCAAAGTTGCCATTTTGGTCGCCAATGGCGTCGATGACAAAGCCGTAGCGGCGATGAAAGCGGCGCTGGAAGCCGAAGGCGCACATGCCAAGGTGTTGGGTCCTACCTCCGCACCGGTTAAGACCGCGAGCGGCGCAACGCTGGCCGTCGATGCTTCGATGGAAGGTTTGCCATCGGTCGCGTTCGACGCTGTGTTCATTCCGGGCGGCGACGCTTCGATCAAAGCGCTGAGCGGCGACGGCGTGGCACTGCACTACGTGCTTGAGGCCTACAAGCATCTCAAAGCAATCGCCTACGCGGGTGACGCTCAGAAACTGATCGATCTGCTGCGTCTGGAAGCCGATGCCGGCTTGCTGGCGGTCTCGGACAGCGCTTCCTTCAAGGCGTTTTTCGATGCAATCCAGCAGCACCGCGTCTGGGCTCGTGAGCCAAAAGCGAAGGCAATTCCTGCGTAATTTGCAGGGCTAGCCCGTAACAAAAAGGCGTTGCCCGCGAGGGCAACGCCTTTTCTTTTGATCAAAAATCGATCAGAGCTGAGCGGGTTTCAACACGATCTTCGCCGGCTCGGTCCGCTCGATTTCACGCTGCATCTGCAGTTCGAAATCCGGGTTGATCTTCGTAACGCGCTTGGTCAGCAAGGTCGCCAGCCAAGGGTAGTCGTCGGTGCGTGGCACTTGCACGATGACGTCGCAGTTGAAGGCTGTCACGTCTTCAGCGATGTCACTCAGCTGCCGGCGTAGCTGCTTCATGTCTCCAAGCTTCAGCTCGATGGTTGTGCTTTCGGCGCTCGGGTCGATCACCTTCGCCTTGCGCTTGGCTTCGGCAGCCCGCAGATCGGCTTCTGCCTTTTCCAGCTCGGCTTTACGGGCGTGGGCGATGGCACCGTTGACGCCACTGGTCAGCGCCGGAGCCTTTGGCATCAGGGCACGAGCACGGCTGAGCGCGGTGGCGGCAGCGTTCATGTCGCCCTTTTGCAGCACGATCTGGCTGCGACTCAAATAAGCCTCAGCCAATTGGCGCTGGTATTGCTCGAGTCGAGGATCGTCCGGGGATTTGCCTTGCAGCGCGGCGAGTTGATCTTCCGCGGTGGCCAACTCGCTGCTGGCAATGTTCTGTTCCAGCTGCTGATAGGCATCGGGTACAGCCGCAGGCGCGGGCTGGTCGACGGGCTTGCTCTGGCAAGCGCTCAACAGAACGGAAAATGCAGCAAGCAGCAGATAACGGGATGCGAACGGCTTCATTCCTGCGATTCTCTATTTGCGCAAAAAACGAGCAAGTCTACACACAAGTGGCTTGCCCCGAAAATAACTGATCACTATCGGTAGGCGGGCAAAGAGTCATTGCACATTGCCGCCATTAGATTATTGCGGAGTATGACTCTACCCGCCACCCAAGGTTCTACCGCTTGGGCAAAAGGAAGCTGAGCAGAAACAGCGCCGCCGCCGCGACCACGATGGACGGGCCTGCCGGGGTGTCTTTGAACCAGGACAACGCCAGACCCGCGCACACCGCAACGACGCCGATGATGCTTGCCCCCATGGCCATTTGCTCCGGCGAGCGGGCGTGACGTTGTGCCGCAGCGGCGGGAATGATCAGCAGCGACGTGATCAGCAACACGCCGACGATCTTCATGGCCACCGCGATGACCACGGCGATCAGCAGCATCAACGTCATGCGCAGTGTCGCCACCGGCAGCCCTTCGACCGTCGCCAGCTCTTCATGCACAGTGATCGCCAGCAGCGGCCGCCACAGCGCGCAGATCAACACCAGCACCAACGCGCTGCCTGCGAGGATCCACGCCAGATCGTTCGGGCTGATGGCCAGCAGGTCGCCGAACAGATAGCCCATCAAATCAATGCGCACGTCCCGCATGAAGCTCAGCACCACCAAACCCAACGACAATGTGCTTGGCGCGAGAATCCCCAGCAACGTGTCGGAGGCCAGCGGTTGACGCTGCTGCAGGGTCACCAGCAACACTGCCAGCAACAGGCAGCCCACGGTGACGGCGATCGTCGGACTGATTTCCAGCAGAAAGCCCAGCGCCACGCCGAGCAGCGCGGCATGGGACAGCGTGTCGCCGAAATAAGCCATGCGCCGCCAGACCACGAAAGACCCCAAGGGGCCTGCCACTACCGCTAACGCGAGGCCTGCGAGCAAGGCGTAAAGAAGAAAATCAGCCATGCTTGCAGCTGTCCCCGTGGTCGTGATTGTGGGTATGAACGTGATCGTGGACTTGAGCGGGTTGGCAGACTTCGCCATGCAGGTCGTGCGCATGATCGTGATGGTGGTGATAGATCGCCAGGCTCGGCGCGTTCAGGCCGAACAGCTCAACGAAAGCCGGATCGTTACTGACCTGCTCGGGGTGACCGGAGCAGCACACGTGGCGATTGAGGCAGACCACTTGATCGGTGGTGCTCATCACAAGGTGCAGGTCATGGGAAACCATCAGCACACCGCATTGATGCCGATTGCGCAGCTGCGTGATCAGCGCGTACAGCTCGGCCTGTCCGGCGACATCCACGCCCTGCACCGGCTCGTCGAGCACCAGCAGCTCCGGCTTGCGCAACAGCGCTCGCGCCAGCAACACGCGCTGCATCTCGCCACCGGAAATCCCTTGCAGCGGGCTGTCGATGACCTTTTCGGCGCCGACCTCGACCAGCGCCGCCCGCGCGGTATCGCGATCGACGCCGGGCACCAGACGCAGGAAACGCAGGACCGACAACGGCAGCGTGGCATCAATGTGCAGCTTCTGCGGCATATAACCAACGCGCAGTTTCGGCTTGCGCCAGATTTCGCCCGAATCAGCCTTGAGCAGCCCGAGCACGGCGCGCACCAGCGTGGTCTTGCCCGCCCCGTTGGGGCCGATCAGGGTGACGATTTCACCTGAACTGACGCTCAGCTGGATATGTTCCAGTACGCTCTGGCCGGCGCGTGTCACGCTGACGTCCTTCAGGCGGATCAGTGCATCGCTCATCAGGCGGCCTTGCATCCGGCACACACGCCAACGACTTCGACGGTCTGGGCTTCAACGTCAAAGCCCACCTCGTTGGCAGCGTCGACGATGGCGGCGCTGATGGTGGCGTGCTGCAACTCGATCGCGGCGTGGCACTCGCGGCAGATCAGGAACTGGCCCTGATGCGCGTGGGTGGGGTGGTTGCAACCGGCGAAGGCGTTCAACGACGCGATGCGGTGCACCAGGCCGTTTTCCAGCAGGAAGTCCAGCGCGCGGTACACTGTAGGCGGTGCGGCGCGGCGGCCGTCTTCTTCGCTGAGCACGGCGAGGATGTCATAGGCGCCCAGCGGCTTGTGGCTCTGCCAGACCAGTTCCAGCACGCGACGACGCAGGGCCGTCAGCCGCAAGCCTTTGCCCGCGCACAGCGAGTCGGCTTCAGTGAGCGCGCTGTGCACGCAGTGGGAGTGATCGTGGGGGCGACTGGCCAGGGGTGTTTTGGACATGAGCGGCGACGGCCTTTGAGAGAGACGTTATTATGTTACCCGTTCCTGCCCCCATGAGTGGTTATCGTGTCCCGACTTTTTTACTTTTTGTCGTATTTATGACTGGTTTTTCAACCGCCACTGCCGCCGATGCCAGCGTGCGAGTACTGACCAGCATAAAGCCGCTGCAGCTGATCGCCGCTGCGGTGCAGGACGGAATCGCGGTGCCGGAAGTCCTGCTTCCGCCGGGCGCATCCCCTCATAACTACGCGCTACGGCCGTCCGACGTACGGCGCGCGCAGGAAGCCGATCTGCTCTACTGGATCGGCCCGGACATGGAGACATTCCTGCTCCGCGTGTTGTCCGGGCGCAGCAAAGCCTCGGTCCCGGTCGAGTCGTTGCCGGGCATGCACCTGCGTCATTTCACCGCCAGCGCCGAGCATCACGATGATGACGAAGACGAGCATGACCACGATCATCGCCCGGGCAGCGTCGATGCGCATTTGTGGCTGTCGTCAGTCAATGCGCGGGTAATTGCGGCGAAGATGGCCGCCGACTTGAGCCAGGCCGATCCGGCCAATGCGGCGCGTTACGAGAGCAACGTCAAAGCCTTCAGCGCACGCCTTGACGCGCTGGACGCCAAAATCAAACAGCGGGTCGCCGGTATTTCAGGCAAGCAGTATTTCGTGTTCCACGAGGCGTTTGATTATTTCGAAGAAGCGTATGGGTTGAAGCATGCGGGCGTCTTTGCCGTCAGCAGCGAGGTTCAGCCGGGTGCTCAGCACGTCGCCGCCATGCGCGCGCGGTTGACCGAATTCGGCAAGACCTGCGTGTTCAGCGAGCCCCCCTTCGCCCGCGTCTGGCCGACACGTTGAGTGCAGGTCTGCCGGTCAAGCTGGCCGAGCTTGACGGGTTGGGCGGCTACACACCCGCCACCGCCCAGGGTTATGAGCAATTGCTGAGCAAGCTGGCGGATGATCTGGCGGGGTGTCTGGAAGGTTTGTAAGCTCTGGACCAATGCCTTCGTGAGCAAGCTCACTCCCACATGGACGGTAATGTGTGGGAGTAAATGGGGTGGCGCTCCAACCTTGCTTCTCGACTTTTACAACGCGAACGGCAACGGAATGTGAGTTTCCTGCCGCTGTTCCAGGCGTTTGCGGAATTCGTCCGGATCGTGGATCAGCACGTCCTGCCCGGCGAAGGTTTCGGCGGCGATCAGGCGTGACAGCCAGAAGCGTACGCAACCCACGCGCAGCATCGTCGACCACAGCTCGGCTTCGGCGGCGGTGAACGGCCTCAGCGCGGCATAGGCACCCAGAAACGCCCGGGCTCGCGGCCCATCGATGGTGCCATCCTCAAACGAGCACCAGTCATTCACGGCAATCGCCACGTCGTACAGCATCGGCCCGGAACAAGCATTGTAGAAATCGATCACGCCCGTCAGGTGAGTGCCTTCGAACAGCGTGTTGTCGCGGAACAGGTCGGCGTGCAGATTAGCCCGCGGCAGCGCCATGATGGCAGCCTTGCGACGCTGAATTTCCTCAACGGCTTTGGTCAGCAGCGCGCCCTGCGCTTCGTCCAGGTGGGAGATGAAATTACCGCCCTCCTCCAGCATCCAGTCCAGACCACGGTCGGTTTTGCGCTCGATAGTCTCGCTGCGCGTGGCCATGTGCATGTGCGCCATGAATTCGCCGATCTGCACACAGTGCTGAGTATTGGGCTCAGCCGGGTGCCTGCCGGACAGGCGCGGTTGCAGCAGCGCCGGCTTGCCTTTCAGCTCGCGCAGGGCCTGGCCGTCGGTGGTGCGCAGTGCGTAGGGCACAGGCAGATTGGCGTCGTGGAGGACATCCAGCAATTCAATGAAAAACGGCATCTCCTGAACCGGGCCGCGCTCGACCAGAGTCAGCACGAACTCGCCTTGCTCAAGGCTGATGAAGAAATTGGTGTTTTCACTTCCAGCGGCGATGCCCTGAAAATCACGCAGGGCGCCAAGCCCGTACGGGGCAAGAAAAGCTTCCAGCTCGGGCCGAGCCAGGGAGTAAAAACGGACATAGAGGACTGCCAGCAAGAGAGTGAATGTAGGGCGTTACCAGCTGAATAGTACCCATTGGGGTATCAGCATGTCCGGTTGATCCGAACGGATGAATTGACCACTTGTGCCGTCGGCGCGCACCAGATAATAAGGCTTGCCGTGTTTGGGCGTGATCTTCACGGCGTACACGAATCCGTTCGCACGATACTCCTTGATGAAGCCGTCGCTGTCCTGACGGATGGTCACATCAGGCTCTGCCGATGGCGCTTCGTCATCCGCCGCGACCGCCAGCCACGGACAGGCAATCAACCCGCCGAGCAGTAACAGGCGATTCAGCGCGCGCATGATAACCTTGTGCCTTTGTCGTCAACGGTCCGCGCATTCTAGCGCCGACCCCGCCGAAAAGGTTGATCTTGCACATGAGTCTTGCGCCCCTCGTCCTGGTGGACGGTTCTTCTTATCTTTACCGCGCGTTCCATGCGCTGCCGCCGCTCATGACCTCCAAAGGCCTGCCCACCGGTGCGGTCAAGGGCGTGCTGAACATGCTCAAAAGCCTGCGCAGGCAATACCCCGAAAGCCCGTTTGCCGTGGTGTTCGATGCCAAGGGCGGAACGTTCCGCGACGCGCTGTACGGCGAGTACAAAGCCAACCGCCCCAGCATGCCGGACGACATGCGGGTGCAAATCGACTTCTTGCACAACTGCGTGCGAGGCCTCGGCTACCCACTGTTGTGCGTTGAAGGCGTTGAGGCCGATGACGTGATCGGCACATTGGCGCGCAGCAGCGCGGCCGCGGATCGTCCGGTGGTCATCTCCACCGGTGACAAAGACATGGCGCAGCTGGTCGATGGCCACATCACGCTGGTCAACACCATGACCGGCAGCGTGCTGGACGTCGCCGGCGTGAAAGAGAAGTTCGGCGTCGGCCCGGAACACATCATCGATTACCTCGCGTTGATGGGCGACAAAGTCGACAACATCCCCGGTGTCCCGGGTGTCGGTGAGAAAACCGCAGCGGGCCTGCTGATGGGCATCAACGGTGGCCTGAAAGAGCTTTACGCGAACCTCGACAAAGTGGCAACGCTGCCGCTTCGGGGTGCCAAATCCCTGCCGGCCAAACTCGAAGAACACAAGGAGATGGCCTTCCTATCCTACGAGCTGGCGACCATCAAGATCGACGTACCGCTGGACATCGAACTCGACGCTCTGCACTGCGGCGAGCCTGATCGTGAAGCGCTGATGGCGCTGTACACCGAGCTGGAATTCAAGAGCTGGATCACCGATCTGCAGCGTGACGCCCGCCAGGAAGGTGCTGAAGTTATTCCCGCTGCCGAGCCCGCGCCCGTCATCGAGGCCAGGTACGAACTCATTCTTGAGCAGACCCAATTCGACGACTGGCTGAAAAAGCTTGAAGCCGCGCAACTGTTCGCCTTCGTGGTGCAGAGCAACGGCACCGACGCCCAGCGCGCGCAGATCGTAGGCCTGTCGTTCGCGATCAAGACCCACGAAGCTTGTTATATCCCGCTCACCCATTCCTATATGGGCGTGCAGCAGCAACTGGACCGCGAAGCGGTGCTGAAAGCGGTCAAGCCGATGCTGGAGGACGCGAGCAAAATCAAGGTCGGCCAGCACGCCAAGTTTGCGATCAACCTGCTGGCCAACTGCGCCATCGATGGTGACCAGAACCAAGGCATCAACGTGCAGGGCGTCAAGTTCGACACGATGCTCGAATCCTATGTGCTCGATTCCACCGCGACGCGTCACGACCGTGACAGCCTGGTCGCCAAGTACCTGGACCACACGCCGGTTAATTTCCAGGACATCGCAGGCAAAGGTGCAAAGCAGCTGAGTTTCGACCAGATCGCGCTGGAACAGGCTGGTACGTATGCGGCTGAAGAGGTCGACCTGACGCTGCGCCTGCACGAAGTGCTGCAAGACCGACTCGCCAAGACGCCGAGTCTGGCCCCGGTACTGAACGATATCGAAATGCCGCTCATGCCTGTACTGGCGCGCATCGAGCGTCAAGGCGCGCTGGTCGATGCCAACCTGCTCGGCAATCAGAGCGTCGAGCTGGGCAACAAGATGACCGAGCTTGAGCGCGAAGCGTTCGCCATCGCCGGTGAGGAGTTCAATCTCGGCTCGCCTAAGCAGCTCGGGGTGATTCTCTACGAAAAGCTCGGCATGCCGATCATCAGCAAGACCGCCACCGGCCAGCCGTCCACGGCTGAAGCGGTGCTCGCGGAACTGGCCGAGCAAGAATATCCGCTGCCGAAAGTGCTGATGCAGTACCGCTCGATGAGCAAACTGAAGAGCACGTACACCGATCGCCTCCCGGAGCAGATAAACCCGCGCACCGGGCGAATTCACACCTCCTACCATCAGGCGGTGGCGGTGACCGGGCGTCTGTCCTCCAGTGACCCGAACCTGCAGAACATACCCATCCGCACCGCCGAGGGCCGTCGCATTCGTCAGGCGTTTGTCGCCCCTCAAGGCTACAAGCTGCTGGCGGCGGACTACTCGCAGATCGAGCTGCGGATCATGGCGCATCTGGCCAAGGACGAAGGTTTGCTGCATGCCTTCCGCAACGACCTGGATGTGCATCGGGCGACCGCGGGCGAGGTATTTGGTGTCGAACTGCCGGACGTGACCAACGACATGCGTCGCAGCGCCAAGGCGATCAATTTCGGGCTGATTTACGGCATGAGCGCGTTCGGGCTGGCCAAGCAAATTGGTGTCGATCGCAAGCAGTCCCAGGCGTACGTGGATCGCTATTTCGCGCGCTATCCCGGCGTACTGAATTACATGGAGCGCACTCGTACTCAGGCGGCGGAACAAGGGTACGTCGAGACCATCTTCGGCCGTCGCCTGTACCTGCCGGACATCAACGCGAAGAATCAGGCGCTGCGCAAAGGTGCCGAACGCATGGCGATCAACGCGCCGATGCAAGGTACGGCGGCTGACATCATCAAGCGGGCGATGGTGGCGGTGAACGGCTGGCTGGATGCGTCAGGTCTGGATGCTCGCGTCATCCTGCAGGTTCACGATGAACTGGTGCTGGAGGTGCGTGAAGATCTGGTCGAGCAGATCAGCAAAGACATCCGCGTGCACATGAGCGGCGCGGCCGAGCTGGATGTTCCGCTGCTGGTCGAAGTGGGTGTGGGCAACAACTGGGATGAGGCGCATTAATAGCGCCTTGTCGTTCCGGTTCCGAGCGGAATCGGAACCGCGCTCTGCCATTAAATTTCCGCCGGTTTTTGAACTTCGGCGGACAAAACCCGGTCTGATTTTGCGAATGGCTGACGTAGCCGTTCATGCTCCTATGTTGTGTTAAGTGTTGGCAGATATCCGGACCCCTCCCGAGAGGTCTGGACTTGGACCCCGAACTTCCCTCCCCACATGAAGTCCGGGGTTTTTTTGCCTGCGATTCAGGCCGCCGGTGCCTTGTCTTCCAGCTCCATCCAGTCGGCCAGCACGGTGTAAGCCTCTTCCAGGCCCATGCGCTTGGGTGCCGAGAACAGCTGGATGGTGATTGCGTCACCCCAACCGCGATGGATTTCAGACTGGACTTTGAGCAGCGTGTTTTTCGCCGCGCCAAAGGTCAGCTTGTCGGCTTTGGTCAGCAGAATATGCATCGGCATACCACTGGCGATCGCCCAGTCGAGCATCAGAAGGTCGAAGTCGGTCATCGGGTGGCGGATGTCCATCATCAGGATCAACCCCTTCAGACTTTCACGGCCGCCCAGGTAGGCTTCGAGGTGGCGCTGCCAGTGCAGCTTCAGCGGAATCGGCACCTTCGCGTAACCGTAGCCGGGCAAGTCGACCAGACGGCGGTCGTCGTCCAGGCTGAAAAAGTTCAGCAGCTGGGTACGGCCGGGGGTTTTCGACGTGCGCGCCAGGCTGGCGTGAGTCAGGGTGTTCAGCGCGCTGGATTTACCGGCGTTGGAGCGGCCGGCGAATGCGACTTCAAAGCCTTCGTCATCCGGGCATTGGTCGACTTTGGCAGCGCTGAGCATGAACTTGGCTTGTTGGCACAGGCCGAGAATAGGGTTCTTGAGTTGCATGGGATATCCGGTGAGGGCGTTGCGACGTGCGCGGCAACGGGGTGTCTTTTTCCGTTCAATGGGCGCGAGTATATAATGCCGCGGGTTTTCATGTGTGCCTTGTCCTGCCCCCGCAAGGGTGTTGCCGACGCGAGAACCCGCCTGGCCTGTGCACTGAAACGTCCAAAAACAGGCCGCTTCCTCTCAAGACAGCCCATCATGAGGGCCGCACTTTCAGCCGCATCGGATCAACCCATGAACGCATTTCTGTCGAGCCTGCTGTTGACTCTGAGCCTCAATGGCTTCGTGCAGGCCGCTGACTCGCCAGCGGGCGATCCGGTCGCCGGCCAGGCGAAAACAGCGGTTTGCGGCGCTTGCCATGGCCCTGACGGCAATAGCCTGGTCCCCATCTTCCCGAAGCTCGCCAGCCAGGGTGAGCGCTATCTGCTCAACCAACTGCACGACATCAAGGACGGCAAACGGGTTGTGCTGGAAATGACTGGGCAGCTCAATCCGCTCACCGATCAGGACTTGGCCGACATCGCCGCTTATTACGCCGGCCAGAAAGGCAGCGTCGGCACTGCCGATCCCGATCTCGTCTCGCTTGGTGAAGCGCTGTTTCGCTTTGGCAAGCTCGATCAGGGTATGCCGGCCTGCACCGGCTGCCATTCTCCAGACGGTGCGGGGATTGCAACGGCAGGTTTTCCGCACCTGAGTGGGCAGCACGCCGACTACATCAAGAAACAGCTCACGGCGTTCCGCGAAGGTGATCGCAGCAACGACGGCGACACGCGGGTCATGCGCACCATTGCCGCGAAACTGAGCAACAAGGATATCGAAGCGCTCGCGGCTTACATTCAAGGCCTTCATTGAGCGTCGGGACCGCGATACTGACGGACACGGTTGGTAAAACAAATTGCCGACAGAGCTGCCCGGACGGGCCAAAAAGGGTAGCGAACGGCTGCTCTTTTTTACGGCCGCAGGCGTTACACTTGCGAACTCATATCACCTCGGCCGGTCGAACTGCGGCCACCGAAGTGACCTTCCATGCCCAGGAGTTAAGCATGCGTAATCTGATTCTCAGCGCCGCTCTGATTTTTACCAGCCTGTTCGGTCTGACCGCTCAAGCAGCAGAGCCCATCGAAGCCGGCAAGCAATACGTCGAGCTGAAAAGCGCTGTTCCTGTTTCCGAGCCGGGCAAGATCGAAGTCGTCGAAATGTTCTGGTATGGCTGCCCGCACTGCTACGCCTTCGAGCCGGTCATCAATCCTTGGGTCGAAAAACTTCCCGCTGACGTCCACTTCATCCGCGTTCCCGCCATGTTCGGCGGCCCTTGGGACGCTCACGGCCAGCTATTCATTACCCTCGACACCATGGGCGTAGAGAAGAAAGTCCACACCGCCGTGTTCGACGCCATTCAAAAAGGCGGCAAGCGTCTGACTGACCCGAATGACATGGCCGAATTCGTCGCCACCCAGGGCGTCGACAAGACCAAGTTCCTTGAAACCTTCAATTCGTTCGCTGTGAAGGGCAAGATCGCTCAATACAAGGAACTGGCCAAGAAGTACGAGATTACTGGCGTTCCAACCATGATCGTCAACGGCAAGTACCGCTTTGACCTCGGCACTGCTGGTGGTCCTGAGCAAGCGCTGCAAGTGGCTGATCAGCTGATTGCCAAAGAACGCGCAACGCTGACCGCCAAGTAAGCGCTGACCATGGCGCGCTGGGGAACTACTGAACGGGTCGTTGCCCGGCACACGCCGAAGGTCAACGAGCATCATCTTCACGAGACAGGCCTGCCGGCCGACGGTCGGCTTCGCCTGCTCAGCTTCAATATCCAGGTGGGTAACAGCACCGAACGCTACCGGCATTACCTGACCAGGGGTTGGCAGCATCTGCTGCCCCACAATGGCAGAGCCGGGAATCTTCAGAAGATCGGCGATCTGCTGCGCGACTATGATCTGGTCGCCTTGCAGGAAGCCGACGGCGGCAGTATGCGCTCGGGCTATATCAACCAGGTTGAACACCTTGCCCAGCTCGGTTCGTTTCCGTACTGGCATCAGCAACTCAATCGAAACCTCGGCCGTCTCGCCCAGCACAGCAATGGCGTGCTCAGCCGCTTGCGCCCGTGGGACATCGAAGACCATCCGCTGCCAGGCCCGGCCGGGCGTGGCGCCATTCTCGTTCGCTTCGGCGAAGGTCCGGAGGCGCTGGTGGTGGTGGTCATGCACCTGGCACTGGGCGCACGCACTCGCACGCGACAGCTCGCCTACATTCGCGAGCTGATTGGCGGCTATCGCCATCAGGTGCTGATGGGCGACATGAACACCCACGCCAATGACCTGCTGCAAACGTCTCCACTGCGAGATCTCGGCCTGCTTGCACCGCAGG
Organism: Pseudomonas sp. 15A4; assembly: GCF_016925575.1. NCBI lineage: Bacteria > Pseudomonadati > Pseudomonadota > Gammaproteobacteria > Pseudomonadales > Pseudomonadaceae > Pseudomonas > Pseudomonas sp. 15A4. The sequence continues at coordinate 1,103,497 of NZ_CP068986.1, forward strand.
TCGAGGCGACTTTCCCCAGTTGGCGTCCGCAGCGATGCCTGGACCACATCCTCCTGAGCCCGACCCTGACCCTTGAAAAAGTGCAGGTGCTCGCTCATCCCATTTCCGATCATCTGCCCGTCGCGGTGGAGATTCGCTTGCCGGCCTCATTAATCGGTGACTCGCTGCCGATAACAAGCACATCTCCTCGCGGACCTGTGGAATGACCGACGAAGCGCAGCGCTGGAAAGAGAAGTACCTCAAGAGCATCGAGCAGCAAGACAAACTGGAGCGGCGCTGGAACGCGCGGCTCGACTTGCTGCGTCGAGGCCTTGTGCGCAGCAGTCTGGCGGCCGAAGGTGCCGACAAGGCGGTTGATGCGTGCATGAAGGAAATGCGCGAGATCGTTCGCAAGGACGACATGGACGCAGGCCTTGCCGCTCTGATTCCGCGCCTTGAAAAGGCGGTGCTGGACTCCGAGCAGCGTCGCGAACAGCGCGTCGAGCAAATGGGCACGGCGTTGACGTCGCTGGTCGCGCAGTTGCAGGCGTTGCCGCTGCCCAAAGACGTCAGCAAGCCGCTCAAGCGATTCGCCAAGAGTCTTGAAGATCGCATCACTCAAGCCCGTGAGCTGCCGCTGCTATTAAGTGAGTTGAGCGGACTCCAAGGGCAGGCGCTGTCGCAGATCGAACACCCGGATGAAGCATCCCGCCCGGGTTTTCTCCAGCGATTGTTCGGCAGTCACCGTGAGGCTGACGGCGAGGGTGATTTGCCCCATTCAGTTAGCGAGCCGGGGGGATTCAAGGTTCTGATGAAGCGCCTCAGCATTCAGCCGCCGTGCCCGAAGCTGTCCCGGAGAACACCGAGCTGGAGGCTGAACTTCGCAGCACCGTCCCGCCCGTTCCCCAGCCTGTCGCCGAAGAGCCCGAGCGCTCCATCCCGACGCCCCACTCGGACGTTGCAGTCCAGCCGGTAATGCCCGAGTCCAAGCCAGAGCCAGAGCCAGAGCCAGAGCCGGCCCAGCCAGACGAAGAACCCGAGGCGCCGCTCCACGCCGCTGACGTCCCGCAGCCCTCCGCCGCCGAGTCTTCACACGCCGAAGCTTCCGAGCCTGCGGCTGAAGCGCCCGCTCCGGATCCTGAAGAGACTGCTGAAGCAGTTGTTATTGCCGGCGACATCGAAATGGTCGCTGAAGACGATGCGCCTGACGAGACCGCTGCAGAAGAAGACAGCCCCTACGCGCTGCCCTCTTCGCCCGAGCCCAGTTACAGCTCCGTTGCCGCCCACATCGAAGAAACCCTACTAGGGCTTCTCGATGAACTGACGCTGCCCGAACATCATCGTCCGCAAGCCGAAGCCATGCGCGTCCGGCTTGAGCATGGGCTGAACTGGTACGAACTGCTGCCGATCCTCGACGATCTCGCCGTGCTGATGCTCGCCGTCAATGACAGCGGACAGCATGAGTTTGAGGCCTATCTCAAGCAGCTCAATGAGCGCCTTGAGTCGTTTCAGAGTGGCTTGCTGGCAGCCAGCGAAAACCATGCCGATCAGCAATCGGCATCGCGGCAACTGGACCATCAATTGCGCGAACATGTTGGCGACCTGCAAACCAGTGTGCAGCAGGCGGCCGATCTGGACAGCCTGAAGCACGTGCTGGAAAGCCGTCTTGAAGGGCTGATTGGCACCATGGATCATCATCAGCAGCAACGCGATCAGCGCGAACAAGAAGTCGCCACCCGCCTGCAAGCCCTTTCCAGCCGCGTGGCCACGATGGAGCAGGAGGCGCTGGGCTTCCGGGTTCATCTGGAAGAGCAACGACAAAAAGCGCTCATCGATACGCTGACAGGCCTGCCCAACCGCGCGGCGTGGAACGAGCGGCTGGAGCATGAGATCGACCAGTTGCAGCGTAAGCGCTCAAGCCTGCTGCTCGGCATTCTCGACCTGGATCACTTCAAGCGCATCAACGACGGCTATGGCCACCTGGCGGGTGACAAGGTTCTGAAGATCATCGCCGGGCAGCTGCGAAAGCGCTTGCGGGCTTCTGACTTCATTGCGCGTTTTGGCGGTGAAGAGTTCGTGATTCTGCTGCCGACCACGCCGATGGATGAGGGGTTGGCGCTGCTGGAGCGTCTGCGCGAGGGCATCGAACAGTGCCCGTTTCACTTCAAGGGCGAGCCTGTGACGGTCACGGTGTCCACGGGTATCACCCGGTTCGCTCCGGGGAGCGCAGCGACGTTGTGCTCAAACGCGCGGATCAGGCGCTGTATCGCGCCAAGCACGAGGGGCGAAACCGCATCGAGCAGGGCTGAACGTTTCGTCTGGTTGGCAGCACGGGCATGATGCATTTTTGAATGCGCAACGGGCGTTACGTTACACTGTTGCATTATTTGCCTACACGTCGTGCCGCCATGAAGTCTATTTGTGCCCTATTTCTGCTGTTGCTGCTAAGCGCTTGTAGCAGCGGTCCGAAGATCGACACCAGCCACCCTTCTGTGAATTTCGACAGCCGTGTGCAGTTTGTGGTGGTTCATTACACCTCCGCCTCCCTCGACCGGTCACTGGAGCTGCTGACCCACGGTGAAGTGAGCGCGCACTACCTGATCGGCGACGGCCCGGCCACCACCTACAAGCTGGTTGACGAGTCCCAACGCGCGTGGCACGCCGGTGAAAGCGAATGGGACGGGCGCACCTGGCTCAACTCAAGCAGCATCGGCATCGAGATCGTCAATCCGGGCTACCGCGACACGCCGACGGGTCGGCTCTGGTATCCCTACAGCGAGGCGCAGATTCAGGCGCTGATCGTCCTGCTCAAAGACATCGTCAAACGCAATCACATCGAACCGCGCCACGTCATTGGCCACAGTGATATCGCGCCCCTGCGCAAACTTGATCCGGGGCCGTTGTTCCCGTGGAAGCGGCTGGCTCAGGAAGGCCTGGGAATCTGGCCGGATGAACAGCAGGTTGCACAACGTCAAACCCAGTTGATGGACGTCGTGCCGAATATCGTGTGGTTCCAGCAACAACTGGCGCTGCTGGGTTATTCGACCCCTCAGACCGGAGAGCTGGACATCGCAACACGTCACACGCTGGCTGCGTTCCAGATGCATTTTCGGCCACAAAAATTTGACGGTGAGCCGGACCTGCAAAGTGCAGCGATGCTGCAAGTGCTTAACTTAAGGCACTAAATTCCACTAATTGTCAGTTTTTTCCAGACTATTTCTGCGCTTGTTGCTATACCTCAGTGGTTATGCAATCCCACCACCTGGATGACTGTCGATGCTCACGGCGACGCCGCGACTGCGCTCTTTTCTCTACCGTCCATGGATTCTGGCATTAGTGGCCGCGCTGTTAAGCGCGGCCGTCTTGCTGGCGGGCAGCTTTGGGCTGGCGATGCATCAGGCCCGGCAGGACGAACGTGCCCAAATGAATGCACAGGGCGAGCGCTTTCTGGTGCGACTGGAGCAATTATTCGGTCAGTTGAGGGCCGGGCTCGATCAGCTTGAAGCGCAGCCCTTGCGTGGCTGCAGCCCGGAGATGATCGAGCAGTTGCGTCAGGTGAACTCACGCTACCGTTTTATCTATGAAGTGGCTTACATCAATGAAGGCCAGTTCTGCTCCAGCTGGACGCGCCAGAGCCTGATAGGCAAGCCGAGGCCACCGGACATTCGCGGCCCTACTTATGATTACTGGCTCAACACCTCCACCCAGCCTGACGACAACCTCGCTTCATTGATGCTCGGGCGCGGGGAGTTTCGTGTATCCACCTCCCGCGGTCACCTGACGGATGTTGTCGACCTGCCGGCGGGCGGCAGCCTGGTAGTGGTGCTGGATCGCGGGTCCAAAGCAGTCCCGGTCCTGGGCCCGCCTCAAACATGGCCGCCTACCCCCGACTGGTCGCCGACCTCCACCGAAACGCTGATGACCACTCAGGACAAACTCGTCTACCGGATGCCGACTCAGAGCCCGGAATACCAATTGGTCCTGATCACGCCGCGCAGTGGTTTGCAACAGAAGGTCACCGGCGCATGGTGGTTGCTGGTCCCGGCCAGCGTGCTGATCTCGCTGTGCCTCGGAATTCTTGTCCTGCAACTGGTGCGCCAGCGTCTGTCCCTGGGCGGCGAGCTGCACGGAGCCCTGCGTCGGGGCGAGTTGAAGGTTTTGTATCAGCCCATTTTCGACCTCAATACCCGGCTGTGCGTGGGGGCTGAGGCCCTGGTGCGCTGGCGACGACCGGACGGCACACTGACCAGCCCTGACCTTTTCATTCCGTTGGCGGAAAACACCGGGCAGATCCGCCAGATCACTGATTTCGTGCTTCAGCAGTTGCTTGAACAGTTGGGCCATCTGTTACGCGCCAATCCGCACCTGTACGTGTCGGTCAATCTGGCAGCGTGCGATGTCATGGCCCCACGCATCGGTCGAGTGACCGCCAAGCTGCTGGCATTGCACCGCGTCGCGCCTCGGCAGATTGCGTTCGAGGTCACTGAGCGCGGCCTCGTGGACGTAGTGGTTGCGCGCAATCATCTCCAGGCGCTGCGAGATCGGGGCCATCAAGTGCTGATTGATGACTTCGGCACCGGTTACTGCAGCCTGGCGTACCTGCAGACGCTGCCGGTGGATTGTCTGAAAATCGACAAAGCTTTCATTGACGCCCTCGGTCACGATGCCGCCAGCAGTGGCGTGGCGCCGCATATCATTCGCATGGCTCATGCGCTGCAACTGCGTGTGATCGCCGAAGGCATCGAGTTTGAGTCCCAGGCGATGCTGCTGAAAAGCGAAGGGGTGATTTACGGCCAGGGCTGGCTGTTCGCCCGCCCGCTGAGCGCGACCAAGTTCACTGAACTGGTGACCGGTGGCAGACGCAGCGCCGGGCGGCGTGCGGATGATGTCGCGTAGCGCACCAGTGCTGTTCTAGAGCGGCAGGGCCATATAGAACTGCGTGCCCTGCCCCGGTCGGGAGTAGACGCCCATTCGCCCGCCGTGCAATTGAACGATCTCCTTGCACAGGGCCAGCCCCAGGCCTGCACCGCCTTTCTTGCGGCCGACCTGCACGAATGGCTCGAAGATCCGGGCTTGCTGGCCGTAGGCAATGCCTTCGCCGTTGTCTTCCACGCTGATGATCAGCCGCTCGCCATGACGCCGCGCCTGCAAGCGGATCAGGCCGGATTTCGGGGTATGGCGCAGGGCGTTATCAAGCAGGTTGTCGAGCACGCGGTCGAGCTGAGCCTTGTCGGCCTGCACCCGTGGCAGTGGCTCTTGGGTTTCCAGCAGCACCATAACGTCCTGATCGTGGGCGGTATCGGCAAAGCGCTGACGCGCCGCTTCGAGCAACTCGTTGATGTCACAGGGCTCCAGCGTCAGCTTCTGCAGTCCGTTCTGATACCGCGAGAAGTTGAGCAAGTCGTTGATCAACTGCATCAGGCGCTGCATTTCTTCGTTGACGGTGTCGAGCAGGTCCTTTTCACGCGAGTCCGGCGGGAAATGCACGCGTTCCTGGAGCAGACCGAAGGCCATGTGCATGCCGGTGACGGGCGTGCGCAACTCGTGGGAGGCGCGCAGCACGAACTCGCTGCGCACGCGTTCGAATGCCCGCTGCTCGGTAACGTCATGCAGCACCATCACCGCGCCGACAATGTGACCTTTGGTGTGGCTGACCGGAGTGAGGCTGTAGGTGAGCAGGCGGACTTCGCCGTCGATCTCGATGGAGAGGTCATCAGGTGCCCGTTCCAGCGTACCGCCGCGCAATACCAGATACAGCTGCTCGTCCAGCTCGGGGCGCTCCAATGCTTCGCCAAGCCCTTGGCCCAAGCGACTTTCTTCCCAACCCAACTGCCGTTGCGCGACCGGGTTCAGGTGTTCAAGCCGCCCTTGGCGATCAATCATCAAGAGACCGTCGTCGATACTGTCCAGCACTGCTTGCAACCGCTGCTGGCCAGCGAGCAGTTCATCGACGTTGGTTTTCTGATGCTGGCGCAACGCATCGGCCATCATCCCAAAACGGTGGGTGAGCAAATTCATTTCGTCCGATGAGGACGTGGGCAACGTTACGTCGAAATCCCCCTGGGCAATCCGGTCCGCCGCCTTGGCCAGCTGTTCGATGGGACCGCCGAAACGCCGGGCGATGCCGTGGGCGGTGACGAAGCCGATAACCAGCACCGCCAGCCCCACCAGCCCCAGCAGTGCTGAAACCCAGAGCGCTCGCGACCTTGAGGCGCTCTCCGCCTGACTGATGTTCTCAAGCGCTTGCCGATGAGCGTCGAGCAGGCCATTGCGCAACGTGTTGAACGCATCTGTCACGGCCTCATCGTCGCGGATCGCCTCACCATGTTCGCTGGATTGCTCGATGGTTTTGACGAAGCGGGCGTAGTTCACCCGAGCCGTTTCGAACCCGCTCGGAACGCCGGTCTGCTGGTCATGATCAATGCCCTGATCGAGCAGATTCTGAAACGCTTCCTGATTGCCTTTGATCGCCACCTGATCGGGGCTGTCCTTGAGCATCATCACCAGTTGGTCGCCCAGGTTTTGACGCAGCTTCAGGCCAATATCGAGGGTGATGAAGTTATGCCGAATCGACGACTCCTGAGATTTTGCCATCTGCATGACGCTGACGAGCCCCAGCACCAAGCCCAGCAGGGCAACGGTGATAAGGGCGGAAATACTCAGGAAGAGTCGGGTGCGCAACTTCATCGCAAACATCATCGGCGCCCTGTCACAGGTTGTACTGCTTGCGTTTTCGGTACAGCGTGGAGGCGTCGATGCCCAGCGTGCGTGCGGCCTGATCCAGCGTATCGCTGGTCGCCAGTACCGCGCCGATGTGGGCTTTCTCCAGCTCGTCAAGGCTTAGCGCTGCGCCCACACGTGGGGCATTGTTGACCGGTTGTTCGGCCATACCCAGATGCGTGATTTCGACTTTTTCCTGCGGGCAGATAATGCTCGCTCGCTCGATGACGTTACGCAGTTCACGGATGTTGCCGGGCCAGCGGTAGTTGAGCAGCGCACTGCGCGCCTGTTCGCTGAAGCCACGCGCCGGGCGACTGTACTCCTTGACGAATCGGGCCAGAAAGCGGTCCGCGAGCGTCAGGATGTCTTCGCTCCTTTCTCGTAGAGGCGGCAGGTTCAGGGTGATGACGTTCAGGCGATATAACAGGTCCTCGCGGAAGCGTCCTTCGCGGACCATGTCTTCGAGGTTCAGGTTGGTCGCCGCCAGAATGCGCACGTCGGCGCGACGGGTGACCGGGTCACCGACGCGTTCGTATTCCTTGTCCTGAATGAAGCGCAGCAGTTTTGGCTGCAGCGTGAGCGGGAAGTCGCCGATTTCATCGAGGAACAATGTACCGCCGTCCGCTTGGTTCACTCGCCCCAGCGTGCTTTCGCTGGCGCCGGTGAAGGCGCCACGGCTATGGCCGAACAATTCGCTTTCCATCAGCTCGGCAGTGAGCGACGGGCAGTTGATGGTCACGCAGGCCTTCTTGGCGCGCTTGCTCCAGCCGTGAATCGCTCGCGCCAATTCACCTTTACCCGTACCGGATTCGCCGAGGATAAGGATGTTCGCGTCGGTGTTGGCAACTTGGCGGGCTGTTTCCAGGATCGCCATCATCGACGGGCTGTGGGAATCCAGGCCGTCTTTTGGTTTGCGTACTTCGCCTTCGAGGGCTTCGAGTCGTGCCGACAATTGGCGGACTTCGAGCTGCTTGGCGGTGGCGAGGCGCAGTTGATCCGGGCTACAGGGCTTGACCAGGTAGTCGGCAGCGCCGGCCTGAATCGCGTCCACCGCGGTGTCGACCGCCGAGTGCGCAGTCACAATTACCACTCGCATCCACGGCGCCTGCACGCGCATTTGCGCCAGAACATCCAGCCCGTTGTCCTCACCCAGACGCAAATCCAGGAAACACACGTCGAATACCTGACGCTGCAACAGCGCCTCTGCCTGCGCTGCGCTGTTGGCGGTGGCTACGCTGTAGCCTTCATCTTCCAGGCAGTAGCGGAAGGTGCGAAGGATGGCGGATTCATCATCCACGAGCAGAATACGGCCCTGATTCTCAGCGGCTGCTTCCATTTTTCCTACGCTCCTCAATGAATAGTCTGTGTTAGTCCCGGAAACATCGGGCAAGTTGCATGGTTCATTCTGATTGATTCTTTGCGCTGCATGGTAGCGATCTTCTGAAAAAGCCGTCGAGTACTGATCCATGGCAGCTTGCTTGCCCTATCCGTCGGCTCGAATCCTCGCGCGCGCAAAATCAGGCCGCGCCGAACATCTGGGCCAAAGACCAGTCTGTCCAGAGGTACCTTTTGCAATTGTCTGGAGATTCCCATGCCCCCGTTGAAGAAGATCGCCCTGGCCATTACCACCGCCAGCCTGCTTGGACTGACCCCCGTCATCGCCCAGGCCGCCGCCGATCTGCCGACCCAACTGGCCGAAGCGCGCCAGGAGGGGTCGATCTGGACCGCCTTTGCCTTGAATCGGCATTTGAGTCCTTTCAAGATCAGCGTGGACGTGGAACAAGGCACTGCCATCCTCAAGGGCAAGGTCGAGAACCAGGTCGACAAGGATCTGGCGTCGCAGATAGCGGGCGACATACAGGGGATCAACAAGGTCGACAACCAGCTTGAGATTGACCCGCAGGTCGCTGCCGATCCGGGCACTAAAGCCACTATGGCCCAGCGTTTCGATGATGCGACGCTGACCGCAACCATTAAATCCAAGCTGCTGTGGAACAGCGTGACCGAGGCATTGAACATCGATGTCAGCGCCGCTCAGGGTGTCGTCACCCTCAAAGGGCAGGCGAAAGACGCAGATGCCAAGCAGCTGGCCGGAAGCCTGGCCACCAATACGGACGGCGTGACGGAGGTGAACAACCTCATCAGCGTCAGTGCGCGCGATACACAGGCCATCAAAGAGCAGAGCGAACTTCAGGCCAATGCCGTTCGCGAGGAATTCAGCGATGCATGGATTACCAGTAAGGTGAAATCCAGCCTTATATATAGCCGCACCCTCGATGGCTTGAACATCAAGGTCGACACCAAGAACGGTGTAGTCACGCTGGACGGTGTGGTGGCTAACTACGCCGAGAAGGAACTGGCGGTCGAGATCGCGCGCAACATTCGCGGGGTTAAAGGCGTCGATGCCGACACCCTGCGCGTTACAGCGCGCAGCGCGGGCTAGAGCGTTACATGGCGGTCGGACAGGGTTTTCAGATCGGTATTTGCACCTGAAATGAATTCGGCCGCTAACGTGATGTCCGCCCATTCGTGCATTCCGCACGATGACAAATGTTCAATCGTGCAGCTTGCGTGTACGACACTTCTGAATTATCTATCTAAGCTATTGATTTATAAGGATAAAAACGTTCGCAAAAAGCTGGCACACAGCGTGCAATATTCCTGATAACAAAGGCCTGAACAGACGGCCGACAAGATTGCCAGGAGTCAGCTGAATGAACGCTCAACATCTCGCCAACAAACTGCGTATCTCTCCTCTGCATTTGCAGCAGGTCTTGTTTGCCAGTCTGGCGCTGATGATTACGCTCATTGTTGTGCAGCAGTTCAATCACTGGAATCAGAATCAGGAAGTGACTCAGGTTCACTACTCCCACGCTCACACCGCACCTTTTGCCAAGGCAAGTGCGCTGAAAGCCTCGGACGTCGCCTTGAGCATGCAAGTTGATGATGCGGCCGCTACTCCTGATGAAGCGCCACGTCAGCAAAGCTGGGTTTTCTGATCCTCCGGGTCGAAGACGCGATCTACCCCGAGGGTCATCCCGACCCCTCGACGTAGCAAAAAATCAATAAACAGTAAGGAGATTCACCATGTTGAGCTGGGCAATCACATTTCTGATCATCGCTATCGTTGCAGCCGTCCTTGGTTTTGGTGGTATCGCAGGTACTGCTACCGGCATTGCCAAGATCCTGTTCGTGGTCTTCCTGGTCATGTTCGTGGTGTCGTTCTTCTTTGGCCGTCGCGGCCGAGGCTGAATATGGGCTTGAAGCATCTCCATGCACTGACACTGGCGCTCCTGGGGAGCGTCAGCGTTACAGCTATGGCGGCCAACGACGGTCAGTCTCGGGCAAACGAGCTATTAAGTTCGAATGCCGAGTACCGCGAAACGTGGTCGAGCGTGGTCAAGAAGGAAGAGCGATTGCCCGATTGGGTGATCAATCTTTCCGGCGCCGCGGAGCAGATGAATGCCGTGACTGAGGACGGTGACAAGTATCTGGTAGGGCCGCTCTGCGAAACCCAGGATACTTGCCGCAACAAGCGACTCATCGTGGCGTTCAATCTGGACAGGTCCCATGCGTACGCCATGTTGGTCGAAGTGCCAGCGGGACTTCCCGCAGACAAATCCCCGACGCGCCATGCGGATTACCGGTTTTTGGGCAAGCCGGACGAAGGCATGCAAGGCCTTCTGAAAGAACAGCTCAAGAAAGATCCTAACTGGTACTGATTTGAATGATGGGAGACCTGTCCCTGACAGACCTTCCTGATAGGCGCGCAGCCCGAAGACGGTGCGCGTATGACCAAGGGGCCGGGGCGTTGCGATCAAGGGAGTGATTGAAGCGTCCTAGGAGTACAGGGAGTACTCCCACATGTGGGCCGGGTCAGGCAAGCCGCATTGCAAGTCCATCGTCCGATAGAGCTTCAACCTTTATCCGGCAGTGGACTTGCGAGGCGCAAATGATCGCTATTTTCTTCAACGTCTCTGTATCTCATAAGTCCTACATACCCCCTTCTACGTTTCCTACGACCGTATATCGCCAAAAATTCCTCGTGCAAATGGCTTGTCGGCCATCCATGACCGATCTGTCACTCTGCCATCGCGTCTTGCGTAAATCCGCTACAGGCGACGTTTTAGCCACTTCTCAGCATTCCTGTGTCGAGCGAATTCGCCGTGTTTTGGCGCGCTTTACTGTAAGTGATTGATTTGCATCATGCCGATTCGGCATAGGGTAGTCGTTTACGGCATTAGACGATGCAAGTCACCGTGGGAATAGTTGCGCCTTTTTCGCCTGCTCAGAGCTCGGATGCTCGCCTGCGGCCACTTACGAGACAGTCCTGACGGCGACCGCGGTATCACGCTTGCTACCAAGCGCAATGATGAACGTGTGGTTGGGGGATGTCCCGGCAATGACAACAAGGTAATGACATGAAGAAGGCAAAACTGAGCCTCGCCTGGCAGATCCTCATCGGCCTGGTCCTGGGTATCGCCATTGGCGCCGTCCTGAACCATTTCAGCGCCGAGAAAGCCTGGTGGATCAGCAACATCCTGCAGCCAGCGGGCGACATCTTCATCCGCCTGATCAAAATGATCGTTATCCCGATTGTGATCTCGTCCCTGGTCGTCGGCATCGCAGGCGTCGGCGACGCCAAGAAGCTGGGCCGCATCGGTTTGAAGACCATCCTCTATTTTGAAGTCGTCACCACGATTGCCATCGTAGTGGGCCTGTTGCTGGCCAATGTCTTCCATCCCGGCACCGGCATCGACATGAGCACGCTGGGCACGGTGGACATCTCGCAGTACGAAAAGACGACCTCCGAAGTGCAGCATGACCATGCCTTCGTAGCGACGATCCTCAACCTCATCCCGTCGAACATCTTCGCGGCCGTTGCCCGTGGCGACATGCTGCCGATCATCTTCTTCTCGGTGTTCTTCGGGTTGGGTCTGTCGAGCCTGAATGCCGAAGTGCGTGATCCGCTGGTGAAGGTCTTCCAGGGTGTGTCGGAGACCATGTTCAAGGTCACCCACATGATCATGAATTACGCGCCGATTGGCGTATTCGCCCTGATCGCCGTGACTGTTGCCAACTTTGGCTTCGCCTCGCTGCTGCCGTTGGCCAAGCTGGTGATTCTGGTGTACGTCGCCATCGCCTTCTTTGCCTTCGTGGTGCTGGGACTTATTGCGCGCCTGTTTGGCTTCTCGGTGCTCAAGCTGATGCGCATCTTCAAAGACGAACTGGTGCTGGCCTACTCCACCGCCAGTTCCGAAACCGTGCTGCCACGCGTGATCGAGAAGATGGAAGCGTACGGGGCGCCGAAAGCCATCAGCAGCTTCGTGGTGCCGACCGGCTACTCGTTCAACCTCGACGGCTCGACGCTGTACCAAAGCATCGCGGCGCTGTTCATCGCTCAGCTGTACGGCATTGATCTGTCGATCGGCCAGCAGTTGATGCTGGTGCTGACCCTGATGGTGACGTCCAAGGGCATCGCCGGTGTGCCGGGCGTATCGTTTGTCGTGCTGCTTGCAACCCTGGGCAGCGTGGGCATTCCGCTGGAAGGCCTGGCGTTCATTGCTGGCGTCGACCGCATCATGGACATGGCCCGCACCGCGCTGAACGTGATCGGCAACGCGCTTGCGGTATTGGTGATCTCGCGCTGGGAAGGCATGTACGACGACGCCAAGGGCGAGCGCTACTGGAACTCCCTGCCGCACTGGCGTGGCAAGGACCCTCTGCCGGCGGGTCAATCGACGGTCGAGTAATCACTATAGAGCGTGAATCATCAAACCCTGGCCCTGGCCGGGGTTTGTTGTTTCTGCCCCCGCCGTTATCATCGCCGCATCTTGCGAGGGGATTTGTATGCTGAACGGCCTATGGCTTGGGTTTTTCGTGGTCGCGGCGATATCTGCGCTGGCGCAGTGGCTGGTCGGGGGTAATGCCGGCGTTTTTGCCGCCATGGTCGAGAGCATCTTCGCCATGGCCAAGCTGTCGGTGGAAGTCATGGTGCTGTTGTTCGGCACCCTGACCCTGTGGCTGGGCTTTCTCAACATTGCCGAAAAGGCCGGAATCGTCGACTGGCTGGGAAAAGTCCTGGCGCCGCTGTTTCATCGCCTCATGCCCGAAGTGCCGCGTGGCCATCCGGCGTTGGGCCTGATCACCCTTAACTTCGCCGCCAACGCGCTGGGTCTGGACAACGCCGCCACGCCCATCGGTCTCAAGGCCATGCGCTCGCTGCAAGAGCTCAATCCCAGCAAGACCATCGCCAGTAACGCGCAGATCCTCTTTCTGGTGCTCAATGCCTCTTCGCTGACGCTGCTGCCAGTGACCATCTTCATGTACCGCGCCCAGCAAGGTGCCGCCGATCCCACCATGGTGTTCCTGCCGATCCTGCTCGCCACCAGCGCCTCGACACTGGTCGGTCTGCTGTCGGTCGCCTTTATGCAGCGCCTCAAGTTGTGGGACCCGGTTGTGCTCGCTTATCTGATTCCCGGTGCGTTGCTGCTGGGCGGCTTCATGGCCGTATTGGCCGGGCTGTCCGCTGCTGCGCTGTCGAGTCTCTCGTCGGTGCTGGGCAACGTGACGCTGTTCGGCATCATCATGCTGTTCCTGGTGGTTGGCGCGCTGCGTAAGGTCAAGGTGTACGAAACCTTCGTCGAGGGGGCGAAAGAGGGCTTCGACGTTGCCAAAAACCTGCTGCCGTATCTGGTCGCGATGCTCTGCGCCGTTGGCGTGCTGCGCGCATCGGGCGCGCTGGATCTGATTCTTGAGGGAATTCGTCACGTGATTCAGTGGGTCGGCCTGGACACCCGCTTCGTCGATGCGCTGCCGACGGCGCTGGTCAAGCCGTTCTCCGGCAGCGCAGCACGGGCGATGCTGATCGAGACCATGAAAACACAGGGCGTCGACAGCTTCCCGGCCCTCGTCGCGGCGACGATTCAAGGCAGCACCGAAACCACGTTCTACGTCCTGGCGGTGTACTTCGGCGCCGTGGGCATCCAGCGCGCACGACACGCCGTGGGCTGCGCGCTGCTGGCGGAATTTGCGGGGGTGGTCGCCGCGATCTCTGTCTGTTACTGGTTCTTCGGCGCGGCGGTGTAACGCCTCTCGCCCTGCTCAACGCTCCATTGCAACACTTGGGCGGCCAGCGTATCGCTGGCCTGACCGAATGCCGAGACCACCGCCGACACCTGCTTGTCGGCCACCGGCTGATGCACTTCAAAGCGCCGGCTCGCGACAATCCGCTGGCGATCGTCAGCGAGCCGTGCATCCAGGCGAATCACCACTTCAATGGCGGCCCCGCGATACTCGCTCTGAAACGCCTGCAGCTCCCCGCCCAATTCAAAATCAGCCTGCAGATTACTGTCGTCGGTGCTGATCGACTGCACTCGCCCGTCACGGTAGAAAGCATCGGTCAGTCGGTTGCGCAGCAGAACCGGCGCCGGATCACTCCAGCGCGCGCCCTTGTAGCTGCTGATGACATTGCCTTGGGGGATGACGGCGATGCGCGGAGTGTCCAGGGTCTCGCTGGATTTGGGCCGCACCACCCGCAACGACCACGCCACCGGCGCCGCCCCTTTGCTGGCGGGCGATGCCGTCGGCAAGCGGTATACGTCAGACGGCGCCTGCTCGGGTAGGATCGAACACGCGCCGAGCGACACCAGGGTTGCCGCCAATAACAGTCGAGTGATGGACTGACCGACAAGCCTCATGGCTCGAACTCCTTATTCTTGTCGCTGCCCAGCAAATAGCCGCTCGGGTTGGCGTTCAGGCTGCGCGAGATGGTTTTCAATGAACTGAGGGTTTCACGCAGCTCGCGAATCGCCGGGCCCAGTTCGCCCAGCCCTTGCAGGCCATCGTTCACCGAATTCTGGTTGTTCTTGAGCAGCGTATTGATGGTCTGGCTGCTCTGTTCAAGGGATTTCATCGCCTGCTGCGCACTGGCGATGGTTTGCCTGCCGTCGCTGGTCAGCAACTGGTTGGCGTTGCGCATCAGCGTAGAGGTCTGCTCCAGGGTCGCGCCGGCCTGCTTGCTCAGCAGCGTCATCTGCTTCAAGGCCTGACGAATGTCGTCGCGCTGATCGGAGATGGCCCCGGTGGTTTGCTCCAGATGCTGCAGGGTGCGTGACAGCGTCTCCACGTTCTCGGAAGAAAACATCGCGTTGGCGTTGTGCAGCAGTGCGGTGCTGCCGCTGAGCAAATCATCGCTGTCATTCAGCAGCCGCGAAATGGGCGACGGCGAGGCGATGATCACTGGCAGGTTGCCGCCCTCGCCCTTCAGTTCCTCGCTTTGCGGTGTGCCGCCGCTGAGCTGAATGAGCGATGTACCGGTAATGCCGGCCAGTGCCAGTTTGGCGAAGGTGTCGCGCTTGATCGGGGTTTCGCCGGCAACGCGGATCTGCGCCAGCACCCGGCGCGGGTCCTGTGGATCGAGGCGCAACTGCACGACGTCACCCACCTTGATCCCGCTGTACTGCACTGGACTGCCGCGAGACAGCCCCGTCACCGCCTCGTTGAAGACAACCTGATAGTCCTTGAACGCCGAGTCGACGCTGGACTTTGCGAGCCACAGACCGAACAGCAGCGCGGCAGCGACCACGATCACCGTGAACAGGCCGATCAGAACGTGATGGGCGCGGGTTTCCATCATGAGACCTCGTGTGGGTGGGTGGCCGCCGAATAGGCCGAGCGGCCGCGCGGGCCATGAAAGTATTCGTGAATCCAGGCGTCCTTGGTCGCCGACACCCTGTCGATGGTGTCCGCAACCAGCACGCGCTTCTGCGCCAGCACGGCGACGCGGTCGGTGATTGTATAAAGCGTGTCGAGGTCATGGGTGACCATGAACACGCTCAGCCCCAAGGCGTCGCGCAGGGTCAGAATCAACTGATCAAAGGCGCCGGCGCCTATCGGATCGAGCCCGGCAGTGGGTTCGTCCAGAAACAGGATGTCCGGATCCAGCGCCAGCGCTCGTGCCAACGCCGCGCGCTTGATCATGCCGCCAGAGAGCGACGCTGGGTATTTGTGCGCCGCCGACAGCGGCAGTCCGGCCAGCGCCATTTTGATCCCGGCCAGATGCTCCGCTTCCTCGCGGCTCAGGCCGGCGTGTTCGATCAGCGGTAGCGCGACGTTCTCCGTGATGGTCAGCGAGGAGAACAGCGCGCCCTTCTGAAACAGCACCCCGAAACGTCGTTCAACCTGGGAGCGCGCT
The DNA here is from genome assembly GCF_016925575.1 of Pseudomonas sp. 15A4. Taxonomy (NCBI): domain Bacteria; kingdom Pseudomonadati; phylum Pseudomonadota; class Gammaproteobacteria; order Pseudomonadales; family Pseudomonadaceae; genus Pseudomonas; species Pseudomonas sp. 15A4. Next base: position 1,119,392 of record NZ_CP068986.1, read on the forward strand.
TTGTCGGACAGATTCAGCAAATCCTGACCCAAGACGCGGACGCTTCCTGCGGCAGGTCTTTGCAGCCCGACAATGCTGCGCAGCAACACAGATTTACCGGCGCCGGAGCCGCCCACTACGCCGAGGATTTCCCCGCGATACAGGTCCAGATCGAGGTTCTCATGCACCACTTGCGAGCCAAACCGATTGCTCAGGCCCCGAACCTCGATCACCGTCTCGACGGGTTGTACGCAGCGTCGGGTCACCAGCCAATCTCCATGCAGAACATTGCCACCAGTGCATCCAACACGATGACCACGAAAATGGACTGCACCACGCTCGACGTCGTGTGTGCCCCAACGGACTCAGCGCTGCCCTCGACCTTGAAGCCCTCCAGGCAACCGATCGCGGCAATAAAGAACGCAAAGATCGGCGCCTTGGCGATGCCGACGAGAAAGTGCTGCACGCCGATGTCGGCCTGCATCAACGACAGAAACATCGCCGGCGAGATGCCCAGCGACAGAGCGCAGACCACGCCGCCACCGACGATGCCGCAGATCATCGCGAGAAAGGTCAGCATGGGCAGCGAGATAAGCAACGCGATCACGCGAGGCAATACCAGCAGTTCTGTAGGACTTAGCCCCAGGGTTTGCAGCGCATCCAGCTCTTCGTTGGCTTTCATCGAGCCGATCTGCGCAGTGAAGGCGCTGGCCGTACGACCGGCCAATAAGATGGCAGTCAGCAGCACGGCGAACTCCCGCAGGAACGAGAAGCCGATCAGGTCAACGGTAAAAATCGTCGCGCCAAAGGCCTTCAGCACCGTGGCGCCGAGAAAGGCCACTACGGCGCCAACCATGAACGTCAGCAGCGCCACAATGGGCGCGGCGTCCAGGCCGATTTGCTCGATGTGGGCGATGACGGACGTGGTGCGCCAGCGTTTGGGGCGAAACAGGGTGGAGGCGAAGGTCTGCAGGATGAGACCGATAAAGCCGAGCAGCTGCAGCGTGTCCTTCCAGATCACCTCCACTGCCGAGCCAATTCGCGACAGCAGCTGCATGCCCACGGCCGCCTCGGGCTCTCGGACTGGCTGGCAATAGTCCGCCAGTGCGCTCTGGATGGTCTGCATCAGCGCGCGGCTGGATTCCGGCAGGTTGGGCGCTTGCACGGCCAGTAGGCGCAGGCGCTGTACGCCGAGCAGTTCCACGAGCAGCGACGCACCGGCGGTATCGAGGGCGCCGAGTTCGTCCATGTCCACGAGGGTGGCTGGACCGAATCCGGCGCTCAGCGCATCGGTCTGGCGCTTGAGTTCGCGGTAATGGGCAAGCGTCCAGTCTCCGGCAATCCGCAGTTGCACGGGATTGATCGAAGTGTCCAGTAAGACGCGTCCTGGAACCTTGGGCGCGGAGGAAGCCTGCGTGGTCAATGGGGTCATAGCGACGAGCTTAGTTGGTTTTGGCCGGGGCAGATGGGCTCTCGGCTGGCGCACTGTCCGCAGGTTTTTTCGCCTCCGAATCATCCGGATCCGCAGCGTCGGTGCCTGGCTTCAGGCCTGCCGGCTTGATCTTGTTGCGAGTGACGGGCGGCTGATCGCGCTCGGTGACGTCAAAGCGCAGCACACCAATCATCTGCCCGTCCTCAGTGAGCACCCTCACCTGCCATTTACCCAACACGTCCGGCGGAAAATTCTGTTTGTGCGTCCAAGCCCGGTAGCCTTCCTCACGACCGCCCTTGATGTCTAGAGCAATGCGCTCTATTTCCTCGCCGTTATGGCGCCACACATGATAAATCCGTTCATTCAGGCCGCGCGGGGCGTTGATCGAGGTGTAGGCGTAGAGCCCGGCGCTGCGCAGCTGGTTGACGCCGATCTCCTGAATGCTCTCGCCGGGGGTGCGATTCTGGTTATCGAAGCGCGTACTTATTGCCGCCTCGGTCAGCCAGAGCGTCGCCGGCGGCACCCAGAATCGCGCCATCCAGCCCACCCCTCCGATGGCCAGTGTCATGGCCACCACGCCGAGGCCGCGTTTCCAGTTGTTGATCGGGTAGCCCGATGCCAGGCTCGGGAACGACAGCAGCATCGCAATGCCCAGTGCCAGCTTGTAGCTCTCGGCCGTGGTCAGGTGAACGATGATCGGCAGCGCCGTGAGCAGTGCGGCGAACAGCGTCAGGGTATGCAGGGCCATGAAAAGCCAGCGGCGCGGCGCCAGCCATTTGTAGTACAGCGGGTCGATGATGGAAATCAGGCCTGCCGCCCCGAGCAGCCCGGTGAAAGCCAGCTGGCCGCTGTACCACGTGGTAGTGACGAAGAAGAACGGCAGTACGAAAAACAGGCTTTCCTGATGGATCATCTGAGTGCCGTAGCGCAGCAGCGGCTGCGGGATTTCGCGCTTGAACATCTTCGCGAACAGCGCGACCGCGCTGTTTTCCACCATCAGCCAGATCCAGCTCACCAGCAGAATGACCGCAATCCAGGTCGCCAGCTTGGCCTGGCGATCCACCAGAATGAAACTGCCGATGCCTGAGCAAAACCCAAAAACGCAATCAGCCCGGGGTAGCGCTTGATGAACTCCAGCACACGCTGGACCAGCGAGTGCTGAATGATTGCGTTAATGTCCGGCATCGGTGGGCGTCACTCTTCGTTTATGAAGCTAGGTCTATGAAGTTGGAGATCGTCTGCGTCTGACGGGCCCGCTGAATCCAATACGCTGACTATAGGCGTTACAACGGACGCTTCTTGTAAACCCGCCATCGCCAGACAATCAGCAACGCCACCAGCCCTGTCAGCAAGCATCCGACCCCATAGAGCTCGTCGTAACTGAGCAGTGGCTCCTCAACCCGAAGATACCCGGGTTGCGCCAGCAGTTGACGCATCGCCTGATTGGCCAGATCCAGGCTCACGCCCCGGGTCCGCTTGGCCGGGTCTTGGAAGCGGCCATCGTCGTAGTCATTCAACGCACCCCAGTAATAGTCGGCCAGCGCGCTATTGCCTTGAACGGCCCAGGCTTGCTTGGCGATGGAGGCCTGCTGCAGCCGTGCAAAGGTGGCCGGGTCCATACCTTCCTTGCGCAGCCGCTGGAGCATCGCGCGCACGGCGGCCGTGGCCGAATCGACGTCTTCACGGTTGAGATCGGCATTCAGACTGAGAAAGCCGGTGTCCCCGAACGCTTCGCGATCGGCCCATGGCCCGTAGGAATACCCCTTGTCCAAACGCAGTTCGCTGTACAGCGCCCAGTCCAGATACGCCTTCACCAAATCCCAGGTTTCATCGTGCTGCTCGCCCATGTCCGGCTCAGGGAACAGCAAATGCAGCTTCGCGCCATCGCCCAACGCGCCGCGGATCAGCGTGCGCTCGGGGTCGGCTTTTTCGGTCATCGAGCGAAGCGGCGGATGTTCCGTAGGATCCACCGCATTAAGTTGGCCAAAGGTGCGTTCCAGATAGGCCGGCAGCAACTTGTCGAGTTCGCCCACGATGATCAGCGTCATGTTGTTGGAGGCGTACCAGTTGTTGTAGATATTCTCGACTTGCTCCAGCGTGAGGTGATCGACCTCTGCCCGCTCCGGACATTTGAGGCCAAGCTCAACGGCAAGCTGACTGCTGGCACCGTGGCCCAGATCACGCTTGTCCAGCCAGCGTTGCAAATGCGAGTAGTGGCCACCGTCTTCACGGGCGACGATGCGCTTGGCAGTGTCCAGATTGGCCTGATTGATTTGCGTGTGAGTCAGCAGATTGAGGAGCAGATCGAGCACCTTGCGCTGATTCTGCGCCGGCGCCTCGATGACGAAAGTGGTATCGGTGTTGCTGGTGAACGCGTTCCACTCTCCACCCAGCGCCTGCATCTGTTGCTCAAGTCCGCCCTCCCCGCTGTTGTCGATCCCGCTGAATAGCAGGTGCTCCAGCAGGTGCGGCAGCTCTTTGTCTTCGCATTTGAAGTCATCGAAGCCAATACCCACGACCAGGCGAATAGCGACATGACCTTTGTCCGCAGGCTTGAGCAACAACTGCAAACCGTTGGGCAGCACGTAGCCCTCAACCTGCAACCGGTCGAGGGCCATGGAAGAAAGGGATGTCAGAACCAGACAAACGAACAGCAGGCAACGCATAAAAACGGGCTTCCTTGCGGGCCGGTATGTGTAACAGACTTCGCAGCGGCGCCTGCGTTCACCACGATTATTCCGGGTTGCCCTCGCTGGACAAGGCGCCTGTGTCATTGGTTTCAAGGACCACGTAGGCGCTGCTGCAGAACAGCGAGTTCAAGCGTTTCATGTCGGAAATCAGCTCAAGGTGCAGGGAGCTGGTCTCGATACTCTGCACAATCTTGCGTTGCAGTCTGCTGACATGGGCATGGGCCAGGCGCCGCTCCTGTGCGCGAAAACGACGTTTCTCGCGCAACAGCTGGCGCGCGCTTTCCGGGTCACCGCTGAGGAAGACCGACAGGCCTAGACGCAGATTCGCCATCAGTTGCTCGTGCAGCCCGGACAGTTCTTCCAAGCCAACGTCGGAAAACGACCGCCGCTGCGAGGTTTTCTGCTGCTGAACCTTGCGTAGCATGCGCTCGATCAGCCCGCTGGCCAGTTCCAGATTGATCGCCAGTTCGATGATCTCGGCCCAGCGGCGATTGTCCTGATCGCTGAGGTCGTCGCGGGGCATCTGCGCCAGGTATAACTTGATGGCGTTGTAGAGCACCTCGACATCATCGTTGAGCCGACGCACTTCCTGAGTGACCGCCGTCTGGTTGCCCCGCAGCACCTCTTGCATGGCATTGAGCATGCTGTCGATCAGATCACCCATGCGCAGGGTTTCGCGCACGGCATTGGCCAGCGCCAGGCTCGGCGTGGCCAGTGCGGTCAGGTCCAGATGGCGAGGCTTGGTCTGGCCGTTGATCTCGGCCTGCTGAGGCAGAATCGACGCGCACAGACGTCCCATCGGCCCCACCGTCGGCAGCATGATCAGGCAGCGCAGGGAGTTGTAGATGACATGAAAGCTGATGACCAGGCTCGACGGACTGACATTCAGCGTGTCCATCCACGCCACCAGCGGGGTCAGGACCGGGGTGATCAGCAACAGCCCGATCAGTTTGTACAGCAGGCTGCCCAGGGCCACCTGGCGCCCGGCCACATTCTGCATGCTGGTGCTGAGGAATGCCAACAGACCGCTGCCGATGTTGGCGCCGATCACCAGACCGATCGCCACCGGCAGGCTTATGATTTCCGCGCCTGCGAGGGTCGCCGTCAGCAGCACCGCCGCAAGGCTTGAGTAGGAGATCAGCGCGAACATGGCGCCGACCAGTGCGTCGAGCAGAAGATCGCCCGTCAGTGACGCAAACAGCACCTTCACACCAGCAGCCTGGGTAATCGGCGCGGCGGCGGTGACGATTAGCTGCAAGGCGAGAATGATCAGGCCCAGGCCAATGCCGACACGACCCAACTGGCCCACACGGGTTTGTTTGCGCGACAGAAAGAAGATCACGCCCAGAAAGATCAGCAGTGGCGACAGCCACGACAGATCGAATGTCAGGATTCGCGACATCACCGCAGTACCGACGTCGGCACCGAGCATGATGGCCAGCGCGGGCGTCAGGCCCATCAAGCCCTGGCCAACGAAGGACGTCACCAGCATCGCCGTGGCGTTACTGCTTTGCACCACAGCGGTGACGAGGATCCCCGCAACGAATGCCAGCGGGCGTTTGGACATGTTCTGGCCAATGACACGGCGCAGCTGCGAGCCGTAGACACGCAGAATGCCGGTCCGAACGATGTGTGTGCCCCAGATCAACAGCGCGACGGCGGAAAGCAAATCGAGCAGGGTCAGCATACGGAGAGCCCCCTGTAGGTTGCCCATCGGGCAAAGTTAAAGGTCCAGCGTGTAGCGAGCGTAAGCGCTTGAGGTGCATCGAACAGCGCGCTCAACTAAAGCTTTAGTCGGCCTGTGGCCTTAATGCCAGCATGGCACAGCGGATTATTTCTTGAAACAAATCTGTCATAAATCAGGTATTTGAAGGTCGCCCGTTGATTCGCACCGATAAAAAACGGGGCACTCAAAGGGCCCCGTTTTCACCACATCCGCGCAGCGGACGTTACTGCCCCGGTACGTCCTTGTGAAGTTTCACAGGGTCCTGCATCTTGCGCTTCTTCGCCATCGACGTGCGCATTTTGATGTTGATCGCTTCGACCGCCAGCGAGAACGCCATGGCGAAGTAGACGTAGCCCTTCGGCACATGCACATCGAACGACTCGGCAATCAGCACGGTGCCGACGACGATCAGGAACGACAACGCCAGCATTTTCAGCGAAGGGTGCTTCTCGATGAAGTCGCTGATGACGCCCGCGCACAGCATCATGATCAGCACCGCCACGATGATCGCCGCGACCATCACCGGTACGTGGGAAACCATACCCACGGCAGTAATGACCGAGTCCAGCGAGAATACGATGTCGATGATTGCAATCTGAAGGATGGTGTACAGAAACATGCCGCCCTTGCCTTTCGGCTCGTCCAGCGATTCTTCCTCGCCTTCCATGCCGTGGTAGATCTCTTGCGAGCTCTTCCACAACAGAAACAGACCACCGAAGAACAGGATCAGGTCACGTCCGGAAATGCCCTGGCCGAGGACCACGAACAGGTCGTCGGTGAGGCGCATGACCCAGGTGATCGACAGCAGCAGCAGAATCCGCGTCACCATCGCCAGCGCCAGGCCGAAGATACGGGTGCGTGGCTGCATCGCCTTAGGCATGCGGCTGACCAGGATCGAGATCATGATGATGTTGTCGATACCCAGCACGATTTCCAGGGCGGTCAGCGTGAAGAAAGCAACCCAGATCTCAGGGTTGGTCAGCCATTCCATTACGTATTCCTTTGAGCGTTTGTCTTCCCTCCGGCACAGTTACGCCAGAGGGAGCGTTGAGTTGCGTTATAGGCTGCTGTAAAGCGGGAAAATTCCCATCAGCAGCGCAGCGATCAGAATGCACACACACACCAGCACGGCCCATTTGAGGGTAAAGCGCTGGTGATCACCGAACTCGATGCCCGCCAGTGCCACCAGCAGATACGTCGACGGCACCAACGGACTCAACAGGTGGACGGGCTGGCCGACGATCGAGGCACGTGCCATCTCCACCGGGCTGATGCCGTAATGCGAAGCGGCTTCGGCCAGCACTGGCAGCACACCATAGTAGAACGCGTCGTTAGACATGAAGAAAGTGAACGGCATGCTGACAACTGCAGTGATCACGGCCAGATAAGGGCCCATCGCTTCAGGAATCACGGCCAGCAGGCTCTTCGACATCGCGTCGACCATTCCGGTGCCGGACAGGATACCGGTAAAGATCCCCGCAGCAAAAATCAGTCCGACCACTGCCAGCACGCTGCCGGCGTGGGCCGCTACACGGTCTTTCTGTGCTTGCAGGCACGGGTAGTTGACGATCATCGCGATGCTGAATGCAATCATGAACAGCACCGGCAGCGGCAGCAGGCCCATGATCAGCGCCACCATCAGCACCAGCGTCAGTGCGGCGTTGAACCAGATCAGCTTGGGGCGGCGGGCTTCAGGAAACTGGGAAACGCTGATGTCGCTGTGATCGCCCTCGTCACCGGGCAGGTGCAGTTCGCCCAAGCGCGCACGCTCGCGTTTGCCGTAGAAGTAGGCGATCAGCAGAATCGCCACAACGCCTGCCAGCATCGCCGGAATCATTGGCACGAAGATGTCGGATGGATCGACATGCAGGGCGCTCGCCGCACGCGCGGTCGGGCCGCCCCATGGCGTCATGTTCATCACGCCGCCGGCCAGAATGATCAAGCCGGCCATGATGCGCGGGCTCATGCCCAGGCGGCTGTACAGCGGCAACATGGCGGCCACGCAGATCATGTACGTCGTGGCGCCATCACCGTCCAGCGAGACAACCAGCGCCAGCACAGCCGTACCGACCGACACTTTGACCGGGTCGCCTTTCACCAGCTTGAGGATCTTGCGCACGGCCGGGTCGAACAGCCCGGAGTCGATCATCAGTGCGAAATAAAGGATGGCGAACATCAGCATTACGCCTGTTGGCGCTAGCTTGGTGATGCCCGCAAGCATCATTGGGCCGATTTCCGAGGCGAAGCCACCGAACAAGGCAAAAACGATAGGGACAATGATCAAGGCAATCAGCGCGGACAGGCGCTTGCTCATGATCAGGTACATGAAGGCGACGACCATGGCGAAGCCGAGGAAGGTCAACATAGCAATTACTCCAGCGTTACGCGGCGTGGGAACGGACGAGACGAATCGATCAGCTCAAAACGAGCGGCGCGTGGAGTCGGGGATTACGAAGGGGGTACTGCAGGGCACATGCAAGCATCGGAAATCACCTAATTGTTGTTGTAGATGGGCCGGAGAACGTCAAGCGCGTTCGTCCTGGCCGACCGGTCTGTCGCCGGCGGTGAGGTGATGCTAAACGGGGAAGCTTTCAGCCAGCTTTCGTTGCATGTCGCAATTTGACGAGCGGGAGTTTGAGTTATCGACCCCAGGATGCGGTCAGACCCCTACATAACCTGGAGAGTGCTCATGAGTGAATTGCAGACCGGCGGATGCCATTGCGGCAATCTGCGTTACCAACTCGATGGCCCCGTGGATGACGTCGCCCACTGCCATTGTTCGATTTGTCGCCGCACGTCAGGGGGATCGTCGTGACGTGGACCAGCGTGCCGGTCGATGCTTTCAAATGGCTGGCGGGCAGCCCCACCACTTATGATTCGGGTGCGACGTGCGTAAGGTATTTCTGCAATAACTGTGGAGCGCAGGTCGCGCTGTTCAGCCGCAATAGCCCGGAGACCATGGATGTGACCGTCGCCACCCTTGATCATCCGGAGCTGACGCCTGCCGATCGACACATCTGGATCGATAGCCGCCTGCCCTGGCTGCACCTCGACGAGCATCTGCCAGGTGAGTCTGGGGAAACTGCCTGAGTCATTTAGGGGCGCGCAGCGGCGCAGCGATCAGGGCAGCTCCAGCCCGCCTGCTGCCTTGTGCAGCGCCCGCAGGTGTTCACCGACCTGCTTGAGGTTGTCTTCGGTTGCAGCGATCTCGGCGGCGCGGTCGGGATCGAGCAGCGCCCTCACCTCCTTGTCCAGATCGCCGCTGAGCCGCTGAAGCTGTTTCTGCCGCTGGCTGCTCTCGTCCTCCAAGCGCTTCCACTCGCCTTCCTGCGGCAGACCGTAGCCGCCGCTGCCGAGCAATTCTGCGGGTCGACTCAGGAATCCGCTGTTGGCGAGAATGTCCTGCAGCGTGCCGGTCGCCCTGGAGACGCCGTTGTCCTTCTGCTCCACAGCACTGAGGTAGCGCTGCTTGACCTCATCCTGCGCGAGCAATAACTGACGACGGAGCCCGGCCTGTTCCAGCAGCAACATCGCAGCGCTGGTGCGCAAATCAGCATTTGCGAAGTAAGGGCGTCGCTCTTGGGGCGTCAGTGCCAGCCAATCCTCAACCGTGGTCTGCTTGACGCTGGTGGTCTTGCGCAGCACATCGAACATCGCCTGATAACGGTCACGGTACGAGTCGAAGCGGTAGCCCATGCGCAGCGCTTTCTTCGGATCGTCCAGCACGCTGGTGTCCGCCAGCCCCCTGCCCTTGAGGACTTCCAGCAGCCCGTTGGGCATGATGCTGTCCAGCCCGACAAGCCGCGGATCGTCAGTGCCGCTGCGCAGTAGTTTCAGGTTTTCCACCGCGCAGTTATTGGACAGGAACCAGTAATCCCCGTCGTATGCCCAGTGCATCTCGGCAGCGTGTTGAACCAGGCCGTTGATCTCCTCTCGGGACAGTTTCAGCGGCACAGAGGCCAGGCCGCGCAGTTCGGTCTTGGTGTACTCATCGATGACCTGACCCAGCGGCAGGACAAACAGGCGCGAGGGATACTTGCCGGTCAAGCCACTCCAGCTGGACAGCTGCAGGTCGTTGACAAAGGCGCGGTACGACAGCACCAGGTGCTGATCCAGGTCCAGCCGGCAGTCGGGGCCACGCGGGCGACCGGGCTTGCAGATCACCAGCCGAAGCATGCTATGGCCCCACCGGCTCGCCAGATTCTGGTTGGCCTCGGCCAGCAGGTAATCGACTTCGTAAACCCGCTCGGGGTCGAGCTTGCCCAGCGGCTCCCGGGCAAAGTCGTTACCTGCGTTGAGATAAGGATAGGACGTCGGGCACTGATCCTTCGTCGCTGGCGCCCAGTTGAACCGGGCCTTGTAATAGTCGTACAGCGCTGGACGGCGGCAGGCGTAAGCGGGATCGAGGAGGAAGTACTCCATGTTCACCGCAACGAATTCCAGCGGGCTGCTGATCTCGTAGATGTCCGGACTGCGCGCGACCTGGCCGTTGCGCTCTTCCCTGTCACCGCGGCGGCCGACGTACTGCGGCCATCCCGCCAGATCCAGAAGGCGGGGATCATCACTTAACGTAAAGCGTCGGTCGGTCTGCCCCCGGCAGCTGTCACGCAGGCCAACCTTTCCCACGCTCTTGCCCTGCCGGGTACATGCGACGATCAGCTTGCGGTCTTCAGAGGACCAGAGCTGCGCGTGATCATAAATATGAGTCAGCTCATGCAGAACCGTGGCGAGCATTTCTTCGCGCACGGTGCCGTGAGGACGATTGGTTCGGGTTGTCGCGGCGCTGCCATCGGTCAGGCCGGCGAGCAAGTGCTGATTCAGGTCCAGCCGGTAAGGGCCGTCTGCACGGCCGTAGGCATTGGACGGCATGTCATCGGTCCAATGCACTTCGACCTTTCTATCGAGCTTGCTGACGAAAAGTGGCGGCAGGTGCGCCATCGCTTCGTCGAGCAATGTCTGGCTGGCCTTCTGTTGCGCAGGGCTGAGCCCGTCTGCATGCAACGACAGCCTGAGATCGGCGAAGGCGCCCGTGCAAATCAGCGACAGCGCCGACGTCAGCAGCCAGACAGCGAGGCGCTTCACAGTGCGAGGATGGCCTCGGCGAGGTCCTGGTCGCTGGCGTTGCGGGCCTCAGGCAGGCGGTCGCGCAGCGTCATGAAAGCTGCGTCGAGCAGTGCGCCATGGATATCCCCGTTGCTCGCGACATAGCTGGCAGCGTCGTCGCGCGCTTCGAGTACGAGTTTCCAGTTGCGTACGGATGAGGTGGTGTCGGAGGTGAAATCGATGCTGCGGCCGAGGGCGCGCACGACGATGTTACTGGTGGCCTTCAGGGTTTGTGCCTGTGCCATATCAGTCAGCAAGAGCAGGCCGAGGGCGGCAGCGATCAACGGGGTACGCATGGAACGTCTCCAAAAATACGGAAGTTACAAAAAAGTGACTATTGGACGAGGATTGCCTGCGCCAGTTCAAGGTCGCTTGCATGAAGTTTCGGGCGGGATTGGCGCAGGTATGCCAGCGCCGATTCCAGTCGTGCTCCTCGCAGTTGGCCGTCACTGGCAACAAACACTGCAGCATCATCCTGGGCGGCAATTATCAACTTGCTATCGAAAGGCCCGGTCGTCACCTGGCTGGTGGCGTATCCGGTTTTGACCAGGCTTTGTGTGGTCACGTCGAACGCCAGAACCTGAGTGGAAATACTCAAGGTGGCGATGACGGCAAGCACTAGGCGAGACAACGAATGCATGGCTAGTCAGGGCTGTTCAGGTTCTGCGAAACGAGTCGCAAGGCTAGCGCAACACCCGGGTCAGAGCTAGTGCAAAGACCCAGGCGTAAGCGGGAAAAACCTGTCGCGATACTGAATCAGATGGCAAGAATCGCCTGCGCGAGTTGCGCGTCCGACGCTTGCAGGCTTGGCGCAACCTCGCGGATGTGTTGCAACGCGCCTTGGAGCTTCACGCCACGGATCTCGCCTTCGCTGGCAACGAAGCTTGCTGCGTCGTCGCGGGCGGCCAGGACGATCTTGTCGTCATGAAAGGAGGACGAGATTTTCGACGTGGCATTGGACGATGCATCCAGCGCACGGACAATGGTGTCGGTTGTAACAACGAAACTGGAAGCCTGGGCCCCGGTAGCAGCAACGATCAGGAAAGCGGCACTCAACAGGCGAACGCGAGACATACAGGCACTCCAAAATAACGGGATTCGAAAACCACTGACGCTTAAATCGGAAGCTCAGCCTTAGCTGTCTCGCGAGTGCGTGGTCAGGTGGCGCAAGATTAGCCTATAAGCGAGCCCGCTCACCATCCTCGCCTTACGCAAGCAGCTGGCGTGCGGACCATTACTGCTGAAATCGCCTGGAAACATTGGTCTGTATGGGTTTTTCGTGAAGACAATCACAACTGTACTGGTTTTGTTTGCCAAGCTGTACGCTGGCCTGAAACGACAAAACCCGCCAGCATTAACCTGCTGACGGGTTTTGTTTGAACAATTCGGGTTGCTGGCGAGAGGCGCTTTGCCTGGGACCAGCAGACGCTACATTAGCGCCAGAACGGCTTGCTCAGCTCTTCGTAACGCTGGGATTCGCTGATACCGGCGTCAGCCAGCAAACGTGCATCCAGACGAGCCAGTTGATGGCGGCTGGACAGACGACGCTGCCAGAGCATCAGGTTGGCGAACATGCGCAGCGGCAACGAAGCTTGTGCGGTTTTTGCGGTGTCTTCGTAGAACAGTTCGGAACTGACGGTGCGTTCCATGATGCATCTTCCTTCCGCTTGTGGCGGGATTAGAGAGTGACTTGATTGGTGACAATATTCCTCTCATTGCCCTCCTCTCTCTAGACACAGTTCATTTGTATTGTGCTGCTCCAGTTAACTGTTAAACACCACTGTTTTGTTCAGAAGTGGGGCAACTGTATGGGTCTGCACCATTAGTGTGCTTATTGGGTGATCTTGCCAGTCACTTCCCGCTTTGCCTTGGCAAAAACACCCGTACAGCAGTACAGTTTTTGCAGAATTTACGTTCAGTCTGCGAACTGTGACGACGAAAGGTCGTCGCCACTGACAAACTGTGTTTTCAGGTCGCCAACATGCGGCCCGTTTCTTCTAGATTAAGGTGCCAACTGAGTGCATCCCGCAGAACATGCGGAGTGTGACCGCCAATTGCGCAGGCGTGGCGGAAATAATCATTCAGCGCCTCGCGGTAAGCCGGATGCACGCAGTTGTCGATGATGACCCGCGCACGTTCCCGGGGTGCCAGGCCTCGCAAATCGGCCAGTCCTATCTCTGTCACCAGGATGTCCACGTCGTGTTCGGTATGGTCCACATGGCTGACCATGGGCACCACGCTGGAGATGGCGCCAGCTTTGGCAATGGACTTGGTCACGAAAATGGCAAGGTGGGCATTCCGTGCGAAGTCGCCTGACCCTCCTATACCGTTCATCATCCGTGTCCCACCCACATGGGTAGAGTTGACGTTTCCGTACAGGTCGAACTCCAGAGCGGTGTTGATCCCGATGATGCCCAGGCGGCGGACGACCTCTGGATGGTTCGAAATTTCCTGGGGGCGCAGTAACAGTCTGGATCTGTACTGTTCCAGATTGTCGTATACCGCAGAGTGCTTGCGCTCGGACAGCGTCATGGAACAGCCCGAGGCAAAATCCAGCTTGCCCGCCTCGAACAGGTCGAACGTCGAATCCTGCAGTACTTCCGAATACATCGTCATGCCGTGAAAGGGTGAATCGATCAGCCCTGTCATGACGGCATTGGCGATCGTGCCTACCCCGGCCTGCAGCGGCATCAGCTGATTGGTCAGGCGGTTCAGCCGCACTTCGTTCTCGAAGAACTCAACCAAATGGCCCGCGATAGCCTGAGTGTCGGTGTCTGCCGGCAATACCGACGACGGCGAGTCGGGTTGATTGCTGATCACGATGCCGACGATCTTGGCCGGATCTATCTTCACGGCCTGACTGCCGATTCGGGTATCGGTCTTAAGCACCGGGATCGGCAGCCGCGTCGGCCGGTAAGTGGGTATATAGATGTCATGCAGCCCTTCGAGCTCAAGGGGCTGGGCGAGGTTGATCTCGATGATCACGTGCTGGGCAAGAATGGCGAAGCTCGCCGAGTTACCGACTGACGTGCTGAGCACCAAGTGTCCTTCTTCGGTGATCGCCACGCATTCAATCACGGCGATATCCACGGCCTTGATCTGGCGATTGCGCAGTTGCTCGACGGTGTCCGACAGATGCTGGTCAATGAACATCACGGTGCCGTCGTTGATGGCCTTGCGCAGGGTACTGTCGACCTGAAAAGGCATGCGGCGGGACAGCACGCCCGCTTCGGTCAGTTGCTTGTCCAGATCGTTGCCCAGGCTTGCGCCCGTCATCAGGCTGATCTTCAACGGAACTGTTTTGGCGCGTTCAGCCAGCGCCTGGGGTACGGCTTTGGCTTCGCCTGCGCGGGTGAAGCCGCTCATGCCGACGGTCATGCCGTCCTTGATCAAGGAAGCGGCGTCGGCCGCGCTCATTATCTTGCTCATCAGCGAGGGCAGACGGATTCGTTCACGGTGCATGTTGTTTAATCTCATGACAAAGATGCGTGAGCGAAGTCTAGAGATTTGAAGTGTGTTCGTCCCGCTACCAAGGTCGCACTAAAGGCTCTAATTAGCGCCTCTGCGCGAGAAACACTTTTACCCGGGGTGTAAAAACCCTCGGCCGTCACCTGCGCCGAGGGTTGTTTTATCGCGGGTTGCAACCGCTATTCGATCGCTTTGACCATGTCCTCGATGACCTTTTTGGCGTCACCAAAGACCATCATGGTTTTGTCCAGATAGAACAGCTCGTTATCCAGGCCTGCATAGCCGCTGGCCATGGAGCGCTTATTGACGATGATGGTCTTGGCCTTGTACGCCTCGAGGATCGGCATGCCGGCAATCGGTGATTTGGGATCGTTCTTGGCCGCCGGATTGACCACATCATTGGCGCCCAGCACCAGAACGACGTCGGCCTGACCGAACTCGGAGTTGATGTCCTCCATCTCGAACACCTGGTCGTAAGGCACCTCGGCCTCCGCCAGCAGGACGTTCATGTGCCCCGGCATCCGGCCGGCCACCGGGTGGATCGCGTACTTCACCGTGACGCCCGCGTGGTTCAGCTTTTCGGTCAGCTCTTTCAGCGCGTGCTGCGCTCGAGCGACCGCCAGCCCGTAACCCGGCACGATGATTACAGTGTCGGCGTTGGTCAGCAGGAAGGTCGCATCGTCAGCTGATCCCGATTTAACCGGCCGGGCTTCCTGGGTGCCGCTCGCAGCACCGGCATCCGTTGCCCCACCGAAGCCGCCACCGATCACGTTGAAGAACGAGCGGTTCATCGCCTTGCACATGATGTACGACAGAATCGCGCCGGATGAGCCGACCAGGGAACCGGCGATGATCAGCATGGAGTTGTTCAGCGAGAAGCCAATGCCCGCCGCCGCCCAGCCTGAGTAACTGTTGAGCATCGACACCACAACCGGCATGTCTGCGCCACCAATCGGGATAATCAGCAGCACGCCAATCACGAACGCGAGGATCAGCATAATGCTGAACGCGAACAGGCTACCCGTCAGCATGAACGTGATGCCGAACAGCAACGTCGCCAGGCCCAGAATCAGATTGAGTTTGTGCTGGCCGACAAACTGCACCGGTGCGCCCTGGAACAGGCGGAATTTGTATTTGCCAGACAGCTTGCCGAACGCGATGACGGAGCCGGAGAAGGTGATCGCACCAATCGCTGCGCCAAGGAACAACTCCAGACGATTGCCCGCCGGAATCGGATCACCCAAGTGGTGAACAATGCCCAGCGATTGTGGCTCGACCACGGCAGCGATGGCGATGAATACGGCGGCCAGACCGATCATGCTGTGCATGAAGGCGACCAGTTCCGGCATCTTGGTCATTTCGACGCGCTTGGCCATGATCGAACCGGCAGTGCCGCCGACCAGCAAACCGATCAGGATATAGCCAATCCCTGCGCTGGCACCGTCCGTGGACAACGCGGCCAGTTTGAAGACCAGTCCGACCGTAGTTAAGACAGCCAGACCCATGCCGAGCATGCCGAACAGGTTGCCTCGACGCGACGTGGTCGGGTGAGACAAGCCCTTCAGCGCCTGGATGAAGCAGATCGCCGAGACGAGGTACAGCAATGTGACGAGGTTCATGCTCATTACTTCGCCACCTCGTCTTTAACCTTGGGCGCTTTCTTTTTGAACATCTCCAGCATGCGCCGGGTGACCAGAAAACCGCCGAAGACGTTAACGGCGGCCAGCGCGACGGCCAGCGTGCCCATGGTTTTGCCCAGTGGCGTTACTGTCAGCGCTGCAGCGAGCATCGCGCCGACGATAACGATGGCCGAGATGGCGTTTGTAACTGCCATCAGGGGCGTGTGCAGCGCAGGCGTCACGTTCCAGACCACGTGGTAGCCGACGTAAATGGCGAGCACGAAGATGATCAGGTTGTAGATGCCGGGTGAGATGAACTCTTCCATTATTTTTATCCTCAGCCGTTTTTGCGGATGACTTGGCCATCGCGGCACATAAGGCACGCGGCGACGATGTCGTCTTCGAGGTTGATCTGGAACTGCCCTTCCTGGTTGAAAAGCAGCTTCATGAAGTCCAGCAGGTTGCGGGCATAAAGAGCAGATGCATCCGCCGCAACCATGGCCGGGAGATTCGTGTGGCCAACGATGGTCACGCCGTGCTCGACCACCACCTGGTCCGCCACCGTAAGCGGGCAGTTGCCGCCCTGCGCGGCAGCCAGATCAATCACCACCGAACCGGGCTTCATTTGCGCGATTGTTTCAGCGCTCAAGAGCACCGGTGCCTTGCGACCAGGGATCAGCGCCGTGGTAATCACGATGTCCGCCTGCCTGGCGCGCTCATGCACGGCTACCGCCTGGCGCTGCATCCAGCTGGCTGGCATCGGGCGGGCGTAACCGCCGACGCCCACGGCAGCCTCGCGCTCCTCGTCAGTTTCGTATGGCACGTCAACGAACTTGGCCCCTAGCGACTCGATCTGTTCCTTCACCGCCGGACGCACATCCGAGGCCTCAATAACCGCACCCAGGCGTTTGGCCGTGGCGATGGCCTGCAGCCCCGCAACGCCCGCGCCGAGAATCAGCACTCGCGCTGCTTTCACCGTACCGGCCGCAGTCATCAGCATCGGCATAAAGCGCGGGTAGTGATGCGCCGCCAACAACACAGCTTTATAGCCGGCGATGTTGGCTTGGGAAGACAGCACGTCAAGGCTTTGCGCGCGCGAGGTGCGTGGCGCAGCTTCGAGGGCAAAGGCGGCAATTCCGCGTTCGGCCAGCTTGGCGATCATGTCGTTATTGAACGGGTTGAGCATCCCGACTACCACGGTGCCGCTTTTGATCAACGGCAACTCGGCGTCGCCGGGAGCGGAGACCTTGAGGATGAGTTCAGCGCCGAACGCATCGGCGGCGCTGCCGATCAATGCACCTGCCGCCTCGTAAGCACTGTCGGTCACGCTCGCCGTAATGCCCGCGCCGTTCTGCACAGTCACGGTGTGGCCTTGGGCGATGAGCTTTTTGATGGTTTCGGGAGTGGCGGCGACCCGGGTTTCACCAGGCTGGGTTTCGAGGGGGACTCCAATGTGCACGTCAAATCTCCTGCGTGATCTTATTGTCTTAATTAGGCCAGCGCGCTACGGCCCGAGGGCTGGGATTGCGATCACTACGCCCGTTAAAACAGCCGGGCGCGGCATTTTGCAGGGGATGTCAGAGGCCTTCAAGGGTTTCTGTAACTGAACGAAAAATGTACTACAAGTCACCCTGTGACCGATTGACGCACTAAATCTCACAAGTGTCTGATGTAAATGATCTTTTATGAATTATCAGTCCGCAGGGGTCTTCCGACGACGAAATTATAAAACGCCCTGAAAACAGGCTGGAGGGCTCTATTTGTATGACTATTGGAGCGATAAGGCCAGAGCTGAAACGTGTGTCGTAAATGCGACAATTCAGGATATCTGTAGGTTCTGAAGTAGGCGTACTACATTAAGTCTTTAAGACGCAGATGGGTGTTTAAGGCAGCGAGTAAGTGTCGGCCTGCTGAATCAGCCAGTCCCGAAACGCTTTCAGGGACGCCGATTCCGTTTTGCGCTCTGGAATCATCAAGTAATACGCCTTTGAGCTAGAAAGCTGATGGGGGTTGGCAATCACCAGGCGCTTTTCGGCCAGTTCATGCTGAATTAGAAATGGCGGTATGAGCGCCACACCCATGTCGTGCATGGCTGCCTGCGCGAGCATGGAGAATAGCTCGTAACGAGGACCTGTCATGTCGCGGGCCACGCCCATGTCTCGCGAGTTGAACCATTGCCGCCAGGCATAGGGCCGAGTGGTTTGCTGGAGCAGCGGCATCTCGGCCAACTCTTGAGCGCTAATGCTGTGCCGTGCCCCAAGCAGTGCCGGACTGCAGACCGGCATCGGGTTCTCACCCATCAGTCTGTGAGATTCGGTACCGGACCAATCAGCATCGCCAAAATAAATCGCTGCGTCGAATTCGGTATCCGCGAACAAAAAGGGCCTCGTGCGGTTCGTCAGGTTGACAGTGACGTCAGGGTGTTTCTTCTGAAAATCCTTTAAACGCGGAAGTAGCCATTGCGTGCCGAAGGTAGGCACCACCGCAAGTTCGATCACATTAACGCCCTGGTGACCCATCACTGACAGCGTGTCACGTTCAACGGCGTCGAGTTGCGTTGCAATGCGCCGACTGTAGGAAAGGCCCGCCTCTGTTAGCTTCACACCCCGTCGCGAGCGTCGGAACAGGCCGACATTCAAGAACTCTTCCAGGCTGGCGATCTGTCGGCAGATCGCGCTCTGGGTCAGCGAAAGCTCTTCGGCCGCTTTTGTGAAGCTCTCGTGCCGCGCAGCGGCCTCGAAGCTTACCAACGCGGTGGTGCTTGGGATTTTACGGCGCATGTACCTTTGCCTCACTCAGAAGAACGGACAGGCTGCTTATCAGTGTGCTTCGGAGTGAGAAATTAGCACAAGACGGTGCGAAATCGTCGTTTGCTCCCTTGATGGTTCCAGGCCTAGGCTCGCTTCATTACTTCTCCGGCAGGTCCGGAAGCGCATTTGGTGAGGAGAGAATCATGAGCGGCAAGGCAAGTTTCAGTTGGATCGACCCCCTGTTGCTGGACCAGCAACTCACCGAAGAAGAGCGCATGGTTCGCGACAGCGCCGAGCAGTTCGCGAGGGAAAAGCTAGCGCCGCGTGTACTTGAAGCCTTCCGGCATGAAAAGACAGATCCAGCGATTTTCCGCGAGATGGGTGAGATAGGTCTCCTCGGCGCCACGATCCCGGAGCAGTACGGCGGTAGCGGTCTGAACTACGTGTGTTACGGCCTGATCGCTCGCGAGGTCGAGCGCGTCGATTCAGGTTATCGCTCCATGATGAGCGTGCAGTCCTCCCTGGTCATGGTGCCAATCAATGAATTCGGCACTGAAGCGCAAAAACAGAAGTACCTGCCCAAACTCGCGTCCGGTGAGTGGATTGGCTGCTTCGGCCTTACCGAACCCAATCATGGTTCGGATCCGGGTGCGATGATCACCCGTGCGCGGAGCGTCGAAGGCGGTTACCGCCTGACCGGTAGCAAAATGTGGATCACCAACAGCCCCATCGCCGACGTATTCGTTGTCTGGGGCAAAGATGACGCTGGCGATATCCGCGGCTTTGTACTGGAAAAAGGCTGGCAAGGCCTGACGGCTCCGGCGATTCACGGCAAGGTTGGCCTTCGCGCTTCGATTACCGGCGAGATCGTCATGGACAACGTGTTTGTGCCGGAAGAGAACATTTTCCCGGATGTCCGTGGTCTTAAAGGTCCGTTCACGTGCCTGAACTCCGCCCGCTATGGCATCTCCTGGGGCGCCTTGGGGGCTGCCGAGTTTTGCTGGCACACCGCGCGTCAATACACGCTGGACCGTCAACAGTTTGGCCGTCCGCTTGCAGCTAATCAGCTGATTCAGAAAAAGCTCGCTGACATGCAGACCGAGATCACGCTGGCGCTTCAGGGCTGCCTGCGTCTGGGCCGCATGAAAGACGAGGGCACCGCAGCGGTTGAAATCACCTCCATCATGAAGCGCAACTCTTGCGGCAAGTCCTTGGACATCGCACGTATGGCGCGTGACATGTTGGGTGGTAATGGCATTTCTGATGAGTTCGGCATCGCCAGGCATCTGGTCAACCTGGAAGTGGTCAATACCTACGAAGGCACTCACGACGTCCATGCGCTCATCCTGGGTCGTGCCCAGACCGGCATCCAGGCCTTCTATTAAGGAGCCTGCAATGGGCGCGTTATCGCATTTGCGTGTGGTGGACTTGTCTCGGGTGCTCGCGGGCCCGTGGGCAGGGCAGATTCTGGCTGACTTGGGTGCAGAGGTCATCAAGATCGAGCGCCCGGGCAATGGTGACGATACGCGCGCCTGGGGGCCGCCCTTTCTGAAGGATCCGCGTGGAGAAAATACGTCTGAAGCTGCGTACTACCTGTCAGCCAACCGTAACAAGCAGTCCGTCACTATAGACTTCACTCAGCCTGAAGGTCAGAAGTTAGTTCGGGAGCTGGCGGCGAAGTCCGATATTGTCATCGAGAACTTCAAGGTTGGCGGGTTGAAGGCTTACGGCCTGGATTACGAATCACTGCAGCTAGAGAACCCCAGGCTCATCTATTGCTCTATTACCGGGTTCGGTCAGACGGGGCCGTATGCCAAGCGCGCCGGTTACGACTTCATGATT
>NZ_CP068986.1:1145000-1587500 GCF_016925575.1 Pseudomonas sp. 15A4
TCAGGTAACCAGGAACCGTACCCCAAACCGACACAGGTGGTTGGGTAGAGAATACCAAGGCGCTTGAGAGAACTCGGGTGAAGGAACTAGGCAAAATGGCACCGTAACTTCGGGAGAAGGTGCGCCGGTGAGGGTGAAGGACTTGCTCCGTAAGCTCATGCCGGTCGAAGATACCAGGCCGCTGCGACTGTTTATTAAAAACACAGCACTCTGCAAACACGAAAGTGGACGTATAGGGTGTGACGCCTGCCCGGTGCCGGAAGGTTAATTGATGGGGTTAGCTAACGCGAAGCTCTTGATCGAAGCCCCGGTAAACGGCGGCCGTAACTATAACGGTCCTAAGGTAGCGAAATTCCTTGTCGGGTAAGTTCCGACCTGCACGAATGGCGTAACGATGGCGGCGCTGTCTCCACCCGAGACTCAGTGAAATTGAAATCGCTGTGAAGATGCAGTGTATCCGCGGCTAGACGGAAAGACCCCGTGAACCTTTACTATAGCTTTGCACTGGACTTTGAATTTGCTTGTGTAGGATAGGTGGGAGGCTTTGAAGCGTGGACGCCAGTCTGCGTGGAGCCAACCTTGAAATACCACCCTGGCAACTTTGAGGTTCTAACTCAGGTCCGTTATCCGGATCGAGGACAGTGTATGGTGGGTAGTTTGACTGGGGCGGTCTCCTCCTAAAGAGTAACGGAGGAGTACGAAGGTGCGCTCAGACCGGTCGGAAATCGGTCGTAGAGTATAAAGGCAAAAGCGCGCTTGACTGCGAGACAGACACGTCGAGCAGGTACGAAAGTAGGTCTTAGTGATCCGGTGGTTCTGTATGGAAGGGCCATCGCTCAACGGATAAAAGGTACTCCGGGGATAACAGGCTGATACCGCCCAAGAGTTCATATCGACGGCGGTGTTTGGCACCTCGATGTCGGCTCATCACATCCTGGGGCTGAAGCCGGTCCCAAGGGTATGGCTGTTCGCCATTTAAAGTGGTACGCGAGCTGGGTTTAGAACGTCGTGAGACAGTTCGGTCCCTATCTGCCGTGGACGTTTGAGATTTGAGAGGGGCTGCTCCTAGTACGAGAGGACCGGAGTGGACGAACCTCTGGTGTTCCGGTTGTCACGCCAGTGGCATTGCCGGGTAGCTATGTTCGGAAAAGATAACCGCTGAAAGCATCTAAGCGGGAAACTTGCCTCAAGATGAGATCTCACTGGAACCTTGAGTTCCCTGAAGGGCCGTCGAAGACTACGACGTTGATAGGTTGGGTGTGTAAGCGCTGTGAGGCGTTGAGCTAACCAATACTAATTGCCCGTGAGGCTTGACCATATAACACCCAAGCAATCTGCAGAGAGACAGCAGGTTGCGGTGTGTGAAGACGCATGAAGACGAAAGTTTGCGAACACACAAGCTGCACCTTGATCACATACCCGATTTGCTGAAGCGTTCGAGAGAACGAATCAGTACCCGAATTTCTTGACGACCATAGAGCGTTGGAACCACCTGATCCCATCCCGAACTCAGCAGTGAAACGATGCATCGCCGATGGTAGTGTGGGGTTTCCCCATGTGAGAGTAGGTCATCGTCAAGATTAAATTCCGAAACCCCATTTGCGAAAGCAGATGGGGTTTTGTTTTAAGTGAAGGTCATACATTTTCGCTGGAACGTTACGTCAGTAACGGATCGGCCACAGAATTTCTTGACGACCATAGAGTGCTGGAACCACCTGATCCCATCCCGAACTCAGCAGTGAAACGGTGCATCGCCGATGGTAGTGTGGGGTTTCCCCATGTGAGAGTAGGTCATCGTCAAGATTGAATTCCGAAACCCCAGTCTGCATACGCAGACTGGGGTTTTGTCGTTTAAAGCCTGCCGATGAACAAGCCCAGCGGGCGCGTCGCCGTCAACGCCCCTATCGTTCAAACAGCAACGGCACGTTATTCATCGCACCATCAGCAAAGCCCTGCAAAAACTCTCTGAAGCCCTCAGCGCTCATAGGGTTGTCATCTGTAGGTTCAGCAATGATGGTCCAGGTCGCAATGCAGCTGGCACCATCCTTGGGCACAACCGTCATTGAGGCCCAGAGCTTGCTGACGCCAAGATTGTTGTAAATAGTTGTCCACGTCATAGCCATCGCGTTGTCGTCGCGAGAATTGAGTTGCTCGACAACCACAAGACTACCTTCCTTGAATTTCTTGTAACGTACCGAGCCAGGACCGTTACCGATTACTTCGATGCTCGCAAGCGCCGGAATGAATTGCGTGAAACCACCGAAATCGCCTACGACCTTCCAGGCCTCACCCGCTGGGGCGTTTATCGATATCGCAGACACCACCGGTTCTCCAGCGGGATTGGTGATCAGCGTATCGGGCGACAGGCAGCCAAGGGTGTTGAGCGGTTGAATGGCGTTCATGTTGTTCTCCATAACTTAAGGGATGTTGCGTCGGGGTGTATCAGATGAAAGCAATCTCTTTCAGGTACTCGCAGCCCTTGCGCAGCAGCGCCGGGGTTTTCGGTGGGTAGCACTCGCCCATTCGTTGAACACCCGCATGGGCGTTCTGATACGCGATCATTGATATGTCTCCGATGTCTTCCTCCAACCCGTCGAGGTAAAAGCCGAGCACGCCGAATAAAGCGTTCTCGCTGTCCACCCGTTTCAACTGGATTTGCCACTCACTGACGCTGACCATTTCGAAATCGCTGCCCGCTTCACGGAACGCGCTCACGTAATTGCCCCAGCTCAACGGCTCCGGGTTATGGAGGTTGAACACTGCGTGGGCTGGTTGATAACGGCTGGCGTGAAAGCCTATGAATCGGGCGAGAAAATCGACAGGCATCAAGTCGAAGCTCATTGAGAAATCCGGGACCTGGCCCAGTTGCATCGAACCCTTGAGCATTAGCATCAGGCGATTCTTGTGCGGCTGGCAGACACCGGTCGTGCTGTTGAATGCGATGTTACCGGGCCGGTAGATGTTTACCCACGCGCCTCGGTCACGGGCTCGCTCCAGGATCCGCTCGGCGACCCACTTGGAGAGGTTGTAGCCGTTCTTGATGTAGATGGGAGGTGTCTCGGCAGCAGGCGCTTCCAGAACGCTACCGTCGGCCCCGACGGCGCTCGAGGCTGAAAGCGTCGACACGAAGTTGAACACTTTCTTGCTGCGTCCTTCGCACAGCTTCAGGCATTCGAAGATCGGCTCGACGTTATCCTTGGCCAGGGTCTCGTAATCCTGGACATGGTTGACGTTGGCGGCGTTATGCACCAGCGCGCCAAACTCGCGATCAAGCCGCTCAAACACCTCGTTGCTCAACCCCAGCTGTGGTTGGGTGACGTCGGCGGCATAAATCCGTACTCGCGCCAGATCCAGATGCTCAAGACGGTTTTCGTGCAGTGCCTGAATAAAGCGATCCTGCGCCGTCATCCCTGCGCTTTCACGTACCAGGCAGGCGACCTCGGTTGCGCCCCACGCCAACAGCGCTTCGACGATGTGAACACCGAGAAAACCATTGGCGCCCGTGACGATGACTTTATGGACGTCCCCCATGCGCTCTACAGGCAGTACCGGCAGTTCGAAGGGCGCTGATGCATCCAGAAGTGTTTGCGGGCTGACAGTCCAGGAGGTGGTGCCGTCGCTGTCGAGCAGTGACGCCAGATTGGTCAGCGTGGGTGCCTCGATGAAACGGTTGATCGGAATGCTGCGGCCGAACCCTTCGCGAATCCCCAGCAGCATCTGCGACAGCAGAATCGAGTGGCCACCCAGGTTGAAGAAGCTCTCGTCGGTTGATATCTCGCCGGGGGAGCTCCAGAAGGTCTGCCCACAGCGTGAGGAGGAGCCTCTCGTTTTCAGTAGCGGGTAAACGACGTGGGGCTTGCTCCAGCATGTTCACTGGCAGCTGCAACAGCGCCTTGCGATCAACCTTGCCATTGCTGGCAAACGGCATGCTCGCCAGCTCTGTGTAGGCGGTCGGCCGCATATAGTCGGGCAACAAAGCTGCGACATGGTCCTTGAGCAAATGCCGAGCCGCGTCGGGTTCTACGCCGTGGGGCTGCGCGAGAAAAGCCAGGATGCGTCGCTGGTCATCTATCACGACTGCGACTTGGCGGTACAGCTGACTGTCGCGCAGGCAATGTTCGATCTCCTCAGGCTCGACCCTGAATCCCCGGATCTTGACCTGGTTGTCACGTCGCCCGGACAACTCGATACCATCGTCCGTCCATCTGCCGATGTCCCCGGTGCGATAGGCGCGCACGCTTTGGCCGTCACCCAGCGCGACATGCACATAGCGCTCATCGGTGAGCGGAGGGTTGTGGATGTACCCCAGGCACACGCCCGGACCGACGATGTAGAGCTCGCCGGGCGTCTGGTCTGCGACGGGCTGCATATCCTCGTTGAGGATCAACACTTGGCTGTTGGCGATGGGGCGACCCAGGTTGCGGTTGCTGCCGCCGGGTTGAAACCGGCCGGCGGTGATCAACACCGTGGCCTCAGTCGGGCCGTACAGGTTATGGAAATGACATTGCGCTGCCAGGCGTTCAATCACGAGGGGCTCGCAGACATCACCGCCCGTGCTCAGGTGCTTGAGCTTCAGCGGCCGGTCGATGGGCAGGATGCTCAGCAAAGCAGGCGGCAGAAACGCGTGGCTGAGATTCTGATCCAGCAGCTCGAACAGTTGCAGCGGATCACGACGCTGATCATCGTTCGCCACGATCAGCTCCGCGCCGCTGAGGAGGGTGGGGAATATGTCGATGACCGACGAATCAAAACTCAGCGTCGAGAACTGCAGCACCCGGCTGTGCTCGGACAGCTCGACATAGCGTGCATACCAGGCCGTGAAATGGCTCAGGTTGCGCTGGCTGAGCATCACGCCTTTTGGGTGTCCGGTCGTGCCTGAGGTGTACAGCGCCATGCACGGCGCGTTGATCTCAGTGCACTGTCGCATCAGCGACTGCGGCGTAGGCACAATCTCGATATGACTGATGTCCAGACCGGGCACTACAACACCCGCCAACGGATGACTCCCATCGTGCAGCAGCAACACGGCATTGGCGTTTTCGAGGATGTACTGTTGACGCTGTAGAGGCTGGCTAGGGTCCAACGGCAGGTAGACCGCTCCGTTGCCCAAAATGCCAAGGATTCCGGCGAACAGCGCCGCAGATTTTGGCATACAAATGCCGATCACAAGCGGTTCAGCTGATGCGTGCGGCAGCATGGCCTGTATCTGCTTCTGGATCGCGACACTGTTTGCGCGCAGTTGGTCATAGCTGATGCGCTCGCCGTCGATATTCAGCGCAGTGCGCTTGGCGAATTCGCTGAAGCTCCGATCAAGGCGTACTACCAATGGCTGCTCTGCGATGCTCAGCAGTTCGGGCTCGTCGGTGAAGTTGAAGCAATGCTCAAAGGCCAGTCGGTCCAGACGCAGCAGGCTTTCCTGGCGCTCACTGTGGGACGGGTCGACGCGCTCGGCGCGCGCGAAATACTCGGTATCGCGCGAGAATCGGCTGATCAACATCGCGACGTTGTCTACTAGCGTTGCGACCGCCGCGTCCCGCAACACGCGCCCGTTGCTGGGCGACGAGGCAGCCACGGCATGGCGCGCGATCAAGCGCTGCGCAGTAGCCGTCCCGAGCCAGCACACTATTTCCAGCTCAGGCAGTGCCCGCTCACCCACCGGTGTCAGGCCTACCCGGAGCCCAAGATGCACGGCTGCCTCAAATGCGTGCAATCCGGCATGGGGCACGTCGAGTGTGCCGTCTTCAATGACGACTGACGCGTCCTTCACCTCGATCAGCTCCAGCGTGGCCTGATCGCGCAGGTGGTGAATCAGATGGCCGTGGGCGTCCAGCTCTGCACTCAGTTCACTCATCGCCTGGCTGTGACCGATGAGCACAATCTCCAAGCGCTTCATTGCAATCCTCCGATAGGGAGATAGTCGGCAAGGGCGTGCTGCACGCAGGGGGATTCAAGCATCGAGCTGGAGGTGAAGAAGCGCATGATGTTGCCCACCAGCGGATGGTGGCGATTGATCGGGAAGCACATCGCCTGCGTTTCTTCCCTTAAAGCCTGCTTGATAGGCTCGGCGACCGGCAGGCTGTCGATCAGAACGAAGTCGAAAGACTTCTGGATGTCATTGGTCAAATACTGAGCGATAAACACCGGCAGGATCTGCGCAATGAACTGCTTGTCCTGCTCAGGCGCTGCATGCCAGTAGATCCTGACCAGACGTGCCCAGAATCCCGAATGCCGCCCTTCATCGAGCAGATGGTCCGCCATAAGGCCTTTGACGGACTGCTTCACCGTGTCGTCTTTGGCGAACGCGGCCACGTCGTTGGTCACGGTGTTCTCGGCGATCGCCACGCAGATGAGCTCGACCGCGCTGCGCAGGTGGTGAGGCGCCAATGCCAGAGCAGCGGGGATGGCCCGGCTGAGTTCGATTTCCTCCGGCAAGGGGATCGGCTGAATGCCGGTCAATGCGATGGTTTGTTGCATGAAGTCCATTGCCACCAGCGCGTGGTAATCCTCATCGACGACCACGGTCATGGCGTCGTAGCGGCACGCGAAGGGAAAGCGGATTGCAAAGTTGTCTTTGGCGATGCTTCGGGCGGTCTTGTCGACGATTTCGGTCTCGAAAATCACCACGTCGTTGATGAACTTGTACAGGCTCTGCACCAGCGCCAGATCGCGCAGATGGGCGCATTCGCGAGTGAACGTCTCGCTCAGCACCAGTGGCTGACGGCTGAGCGGGTAGATCAGTTTTTCGTCGTTTTCGACGATGCGGCGCGGGCGTGTCCGAATCGTCGCGCGGCCTTCCCAGGCATCGACGAATGACAGGTAGTCTTCGGCTTTCATGATGGCGTCCTTGTGTGGAGGGCTGGTCGGTTGCAAACGTGTGCCAGGCTCAAGCGCTGACTTCCCGCACTGGTTCGCGCATGGTCAGGCGAAGGGCGTCCCACAGCGCAATGCGGCTCTCGACTGCGGCGATGGCGGCGACATACACCTCGCGCTGATGCCGTTCATTGCCCGCGACCAGCCTGGCCAGCAGGTCTTCGGCCGCCGGACCGTGGTCTTCGGAGTCCACTTCAATGTGGCGTTCCAGGTAGTAGCGAAAGGTCGGTGCCTTATCGGCGGTGATGCCCCAGTCGTCGAGAATCCGCTGGAACATCTGTGGGATAACGCTCTCGCGGCCGTGCAGGAACGCGGCGGCGACGCAGTGCGCCGGCGCGTTCAAGGCAATGTCGAGGGTATCGCGGACGAAGTGAGTGGCCGCTCGGCCTGCGCCGACGCTGTTGAGCGCCGTTTTGTAGTGAACGCCTTCGCGCAACAGTTCGACGAAATGCTCGATGCGCGCCGTGCTGGCGCCGATCTCTCGCATGGCGTCCAGATAGAGCTCGAAGTGGCTGTAATGATCGTGGCGTCCCGGCCGATCATCCGACTCTTCGCCCAACACGATTTCGTTGATGAGTCGCGCGGCCTTCGGGTCTCGCGGCGGCAGCCAGGGAGCTGCGTGCATGTCAGTTCCTGCTGCAGCCGTTTGGTCAGTGACATAAAGTCCCAGACCGCGAACACATGCACCTCCATGAACCGCTGCAGAGCGTGCAGTGAATCAATTTCGGAAAAAACAGGGTGCGCGCTGAGCACTGATTTCTTTGCGATAAGTTGCTGTTTTAACAGATCCATTTTTACGTCCTTGATGAGATTGAGTACGTCACAAACTCTTTTAATTGCCGCAATTAGCGGTCGTCTTAAGTGCCCGTATAAGAGCGACTGAAACGGACTCCCGTAACTATCGGGCAATAAGAGACTGCGAACGTTACTTCGTTAATGGTCAACAATCGTGCAGGATTTAATAAGGCATGCTCACGTGGTCTATGCCCTCGCTGACCAGCGGTTATGGGCGAATGGCCGATAAGCGTTGGCGGCCAGAAAACGTTAGAACAGTTTCAAATGGTTTCGCAAATACTTTTTAATATAATTAATAGCGCATAAAAATCCGACATGAGTGAAGGCAATAAAACTTTTGAATAAAGTTTTATTGGGGCGAGCGCAACCCTTCCGGCTTATTAGAGCCAGAATTGAAATTAATGAACGAATACCTCGTTCAGCGTTGCGCTTTATTGGGCTAATACACTTTTTGAGATTTTTTGGTTTGGGCGACATTTAGGGTTTAACCTCAATGTCTCCGCCCAGGGCAATGCTCCTTTTACCGCTCCATGAGAACTGCCTGTCCTGAACCGGCTGCAGACCGATTCGTTGTTCGAGTTTGCCTGAACACGGCGGTACACCGCGTAACAACGGCCAAGTTTCACGATAGGTGCATTAGCGGCGCTCGGCCCAAGCGTGGCGCGGCGGCTTTTAGTCGTAGGAGAGGTTAGAAGGGGGGCTTAAAGAGTCGATGCAGTGGGAGAGGGCGGCTCAGCCGCCCAGCAAACCGAGGTGCGTATTGATGATGTGCAGCAGACGGTCGCGTTGCGAGCTGAGAAAGTCATGGGTGCCGCGCACTTCGATCAGCTCAAATTCCCGCCGAGTGAACTCACGCCATTTCATCATGCTTGCGGCCGTAGCGACCGGATCATCGCTGCCGTACAGACCGGTCAACGGAATATCGAGGCCCTCGTCCGCGCAGTGTGACCAGATCTCCGACAGCTTTACATCGCTGCGCACGACAGGCTCCAGCAGCTTCAGGCGTTTTTTATCCTGCGCGAAAGTGTTCGGGACCACGCCCAACCTGATTAGCGCCTGAATGAAATCGTCTTGCGGCAGCGTGTGCAAATACGGCCAGGGTTGTCGGCTGTCAGGGCTGCGGCAGCCGGAAACGAACAGATGACGTGTCAGACTCGGGTAGTGATTCTGCGCCAGTCTGGCCATTTCATAAGCGACCCGGCCGCCGAAGCTGTGGCCATAAAACGCATGGGGTTCGCTCAGGTAGGGCTGCAACGCGAGGAAGGTGTCTTGCAGCAAGGGTGCCCATTGATCGTAGGGCGTTTCCTTGAGCCGGCTGCCGTGGCCGGGCAGGCGCAGCGTCACCAGCTCGATGTGATCGGCAAGGCCTTCGGACCAGTCACGAAAGTGCTCCGGATCGCCTCCGACATGAGGGAAGCAAATCAGGCGTGTTCTGACGGGTTGTCCGGAATTGACCACCATCAGCCATTTGTTCTTTTCGGCGTGCACTCAGCTTCCCCGAGCCTTGAAAAGGCGTCATAACCGTGGAGCCGGGTCCTTCGGCGCATACACCGTCATGAACGGCGTTCGTTGATCCCTTGTGCTTTTCGGCCAATCAGGCAGTGGCGCGCAAGGTCGAGATTAAAAAACAGCAGTGAATGTCACTGGGTGACGGCACGCTTTCGTGAGGCCGCTGCAGGTTTTGCCTCTTCGGCCTTGCGGGCGCTCAAATAGGCATTAATAGCTTCAACACCACGGTTCAAGTGTTGAGTCAGCGCCTCGACCGTAGCGTTGACATCACCGGCGGCGGCCATCTCAAGCAACTCAAGGTGGTCGTGCTGGGACACCTTGCCCAGGTTCATTTGCTTGAGATTGAATCGCAGGAAACGCTCTTCCTCGTTCAAGCCGTCCTCGACCAATTTGAGCAGGCGGGTATTGTGGGCCTTGGAATACAGCACCATGTGGAACTGACGGTTGAGCGTGCCCATGATGCTGTAGTCGGTTTCGACCTCGAGCTGTTCGATGTACCCACGCGCCATGCTGATGTCTTCGGCGGTCAGAAGCGGGATTGATTGTCGCAGGGCCTCGGACTCCAGCAGGATGCGCAACGCATAGGCATCCGTTGCATCCTCGTTGATCAACGGGGCAACGACCGCACCTTTGTGGGTTTCGACACGCAGCAACGATTGAGCTTCCAGCTGCCGCAGCGCCTCGCGGACGGGCATGCGACTGACACCGAAAAGGGTCGCCAGCTCTTGCTGGCGCAAGGCGATTCCTGCCGGGAGACGTCCTTCAAGGATGGCGCTGCGCAGCTTTTCTTCGATGACGGTACGGGCCAGATGCGCAGGCGGCTGCTCATCACCCAGGGTTTCCCGCAGAAATTGCTCTTTCTCAGTCCTGCGCATGCTTGATCTTCTTCAGCTGAACAGTTATTGGATCCAATGGAACACTAGAGACCCATTGTGGCCTTGTCAAACTTTGATACAAGTCTGGCAGGCAGTCTCGGCGCGGCATTCTACAAGGGATTGCGCGTGCAGGTACTGCCATCAATCGGGATTGGGACCGCGATGTCCAGCCTCGCTTACGGACTTCGTTTGCAGCACTTGAGGCCGGCTTCTCAGTCGATCGGTATCAGGTATAACGGCCTGTCACGAAATGCTGCACATCGTTGAAACCTGGCGTGGATGCATGTCCGGGTGTCACAAGGGAGTCGATGAACGCCTCGTCCTCGGCAGTGATGTTCACGCTGAGCGCCTTGGTGTAGCTGTCCCATTGGTCCTCGGTGCGCGGTCCAACAATGGCAGACGTTACGGCCTGATTGTTCAGCACCCAGGCGATAGCGAATTCCACCAGACCCACGCCCTTGGCCTGGGTATACGCCTGCAGTTTCTGAGCGATGTGCAACGACTCGCTGCGCCATTCGGTTTCCAGAATGCGTTTGTCCTGACGGCCGGCGCGGGTGCTGCTGTCCGGCGTTACGTCGGGGGCGTACTTGCCACTCAACACGCCACGCGCCAGCGGGCTGTAGGGCACGACGCCCAAGCCATAGAACTTCGCCGCTGTGATCTGCTCCAGCTCGGCTTGGCGGTTGACGATGTTGTACAGCGGTTGGCTGATCACTGGTTTGTCGACGCCCAGGCGCTGAGCGACGTTGACCACCTCGGCGATACGCCAGCCGCGGAAGTTCGACACGCCCCAGTACCGGATCTTGCCTTCGCGAATCAGATCGCCGATGGCGGACACAGTCACTTCGAGTGGCGTGTTGTGATCTTCCTTGTGCAGGTAATGAATGTCGATGTAATCGGTGTCGAGACGCCGCAGGCTGGCCTCGATTTCATTGAAGATGTGCTTGCGATTCAAACCGCTGGTGTTCGGTGCAGTGTTGCCCGAGCTGCTGCCGACCTTGGTGGCGAGGATCCACTCGCTACGCCGTCTGGCGATGGCCTCGCCAACGATTTCCTCAGACCGGCCGGCGTTGTAGACGTTGGCCGTGTCGATGAAATTGACGCCTTCATCCCAGGCCTTGTCGATGATGCGCAGGGATTCTTCGGTGCCGGTCTGCACGCCAAACATCATGGAGCCCAGTGTCAGCGTTGAAACCTGGAGGCCGGATTGGCCAAGGGTGCGGTATTTCATTGCTCGATATCCTTTTCGTCGGGGGAAGTGGAAATCAGGACAGTCTGGGACAGGCTTGCAAGAGGTCTCGTAAAGACCGATCAGACCGACAGCTCTAGGCCGGACATACTCACCTGTTTGGGCAGCGTTTGAAAAGTGACAAATTGACGGAACTGCATGTGGCCGAGCGCAGGGTCAGAGGGAGATGTCAGCGTGAGTAAGCTTCGCGTGTCGCCCGGCCAGAAAGCACAATGTACCGCCCACCACAGTCAGGGACGCGAGGACGTAAAACATGGTTGGCGCGGGGCTATTGATCAATAAGTAGCCACAGATAACCGGGCTTAACGCTCCGCCGAAGGCCGCCAGATTCTGCGCACCCAAGTAACTCCCGCGAAGGTGATCGGGCGCAATGGTGTCGACGAACAGGTATTCGGCGGGGTAGATGATCATCTCGCCCAGCGTAAAGACGAACATCGCGGCGCACCAGGCCAGGGTGGTTTCGGCAAAACTGAAGCCAACAAGGCCGATCGCGAACAATGCAGTGCCGAGGCAAATCCAGTAGGGCAGTTGCTCGCGCTTGAGAAAACGGCCGATCTGGTACTGCATCACAATGACCGTCAGCGCGTTGCACGCCAATACGGCTGACAAGATTTTCAGCGCCTGCTCCGCCGTGTGCGTGACCAGCAGAAATTGCGACAAGTACAACGTATAGCGGCCATGCACGATGGTGCTGAGCAAGCTGCCGCCCGTGAACAGGATCAGCGTGCGATCGTTTTTCAGCGTGACCAGGGTGTCGATAAAGCTGCGCGGCAGGTATTCGGTGTCAGCGACTGTGTGGGGAATGCCGAGCATCAAAAAAGGCTGCAGAACGCGATGGCGCTGGCGATAAAAAACGGTGCCAGTGGCAGGTGCCCGGCGATGACCACGCCGAGCATCGGGCCGGTGGCGTAGCCAATGTTGGTGAGGGTGTAGCGCAGGGAGAACACCTTTGCGCGCTGTCCAATGGGCAGGTTTTCGCTGATGATTGCTTTGGAGCCGATTAGAAACAGCGCCGAAGCCGTTTCAGTGATGACCAGCGTAAGGGTCGTCAGATAGACGTTGTGGGCGAAGGTCAGTAGCGCGAAGCCGACGGCGCTGGACAGCATCGCCAGGATCAGCAATTTGCGCTTTTCCAGCCGGTCAATGACGTAGCCACCGTACAGCCCCAGCAGCGTGGCGATGAACACCGCGATGCCCATCAGCAGTCCGACGTCTTGCTGGTTGAGTCCCAATCTTGTGCTGAGGAACAGCGACAGCAACGGGCTGGTCATCGCTCGGCTCATGACGATGGTCAGCGAGCAGATCATCAACCGGCGGATGACGAGGGAGTAGGTGGCCACTGTCGTTTCTTCCGTCCTTGTTAGAGCCTTGGCGTAATCCTTTGCGGGAGCACCGGTATGGCACTCCCACATGAGCGGTCGTTGCTGATCGACCGTCTACTAGTGCCCCTGATTCATGCCGACCTTGGTCACCGCGCCCTGTTCCAGCTCCCACTTCTTGAGGATCTTGCCGTAGGTACCGTCATCCACCATCGCCTGCATCGCCTCGGCGATGGCCGCCGCCAGTTCAGGGTTGGACTTGCTGACGCCCAGGCCGGTGAACTGCTTCGAGATCGCCAGACCAAGCGGCTTGTAGGTGTCCTTCTCCTGGGACATCAGGTATGGAATGGTTTCGCTGCCTTGCATCGCGGCGTCGAGTCGGCCCTGACGCAGTTGCGCGCGTGCATCCGCCGACCCTTCCGAGCCGCTGACGATGATCGCCGGCTTGCCGTTCGCTTCGCAGTTTTCTTTACTCCAGGCCGCGATTTCCGCCGGCCAGGTGGTACGGCGGCTGGTGCCGACTTTCTTGCCGCACAAATCAGCCGGCTCATTCAGGTCAGCGTTTTTAGTCAGTGTGTACAGCTGTGGGCCGCTGGCGAAGTAGTCAATGAATGTCACCGACTTCTGCCGCTCGGCCGTGTCGGTCATGCCCGACAGAATGATATCGAACCGCTTGGTTACCAGGCCGCTGACCATCTGCTCGAACGCGGTTTCCTGCCATTTGATCTTCACGCCAAGGCGCTCTGCCAAGGCGTTGCCGAGATCCACATCCAGACCGGTCAGCGTATTGGTGCTGGTGTCTTTGAAATCCATCGGCGGGTAATTCGGGACGATGGCGGCGGTGATTTCGCCCTTTTCCTTGAGACTGGCGGGCAACGCGGCGAACACCGACGCAGAGGTCATCAGACCGGCGAGCAAGCTGGGGATGAGGATCTTTTTCATGGTCGTTCTCGTTTGTTCTGGTTTAAGTGCGAACGGCAGAAATGAAGCTTTGGGTTCTAGGGTTTTGTGGGCTTATTAGAATGTCTTCCGGGGTGCCGGCCTCCACAATCTGGCCGCCGTCCATGAACACCATCCGGTTGGAAACTTCGCGGGCAAAGCCCAGTTCGTGTGTCACCACGATCATGGTCATGCCGCTGTGCGCCAGGTCACGCATGACCGACAACACTTCGCCCACCAACTCCGGATCGAGGGCGGACGTGGGTTCGTCGAACAGCATCAGCTTGGGTCGCATTGCCAATGCGCGAGCGATGGCGACCCGCTGTTGCTGGCCGCCGGAGAGTTCGACGGGATAGGAGTGGCGCTTGTCCGCCAGTCCGACGCGGGCCAGCAACTCGGTGGCTTCTTCGGTCGCCTCTTTAGGCGAGCGCTTGAGCACCTGGATCGGGCCCTCGATCACGTTTTGCAAAGCGGTCATGTGCGGGAATAGATTGAAGCGCTGAAACACCATGCCGGTGCTCAAACGCTGACGTGCGATCTGAGCATCCGTCAGTTCGTGCAGTTTGTTGCCGACGATGCGGTAGCCCACCAGTTCGCCGTCGACCCACAAACCGCCCTTGTCGATTTTTTCGAGCTGATTGACGCAACGCAGCAGGGTGCTCTTGCCCGAGCCCGAGGGCCCGATGATGCACAGGACTTCGCCTTGTTCGACTTCAATGCTGACGTCTTTGAGGGCGTGGAACTGATCGTAGTATTTGTTCAGGCCGACGGCTTTGACGATGTTTCTCATGTTCACTCTCCTGGGCCTGACTTACGAACGCTTGCCGGCGCCGCGGGCAAAACGCAGCTCCAGCCGGCTTTGGCCGAACGACAGGACCGTCACCACTGCCAGGTACCAGATGCCCGCGACGATCAGCAACTCCATGACCCGGGCGTTGGCGTAGTAGATGTTCTGCGCGTTGTGCAGCAATTCGGAATACTGGATGACGCTGGCCAGGCTGGTCATCTTCACCATGCCGATGAATTCGTTGCCGACCGGCGGGATGATTACGCGCATGGCCTGGGGCAGGATCACCCGGCGCAGAGCCTGCAGGCGCGGCATGCCGATCGACTTGGCGGCTTCGTACTGACCGGTGTCCACGGACAGCAAGCCTGCGCGCACGACCTCTGCGGTGTACGCGCCCTGATTGATGCTCAGGCCCAGCAGTGCGGCCACGAAGGGTGTCATCAGGCTGACCGTGTCGATCTCGAACACGCCGGGAATGCCGATGACCGGGAAGATAAGCGCCAGGTTAAACCACAGCAGCAACTGCAGAATCAACGGCGTGCCGCGAAACAGCCAGGTGTAGGTGATCGCGACGTAACGCAAAATCGGATTTGCCGACATGCGCATGATGGCCGTGACCACGCCGATCACCACCCCGAGCACCATCGCCAGAATCGACATGACGATCGTGTTCAGCAGTCCCCACAGAATGGCCTCTGAAGTCAGGAACTGGCCGATGTAACTCCACTCGATCTGCCCGTTGGCAAACGCACGGGCCAGGCCGGCGAGTGCAACAATAATCAGGGTCGCGAAGAAAATGCGCCCGTAATAGCGGCGTGGGACGTGTTCGTACTGGGTGATGTCGAACGCGTTTTCGGTCTTTCTGCGCTCGGCTTGCAGCTGCTCCGCCTGATTCTGATTCATGTGTCTCTCCGAAGCTGTGTGCAGACCGCGCCTGCCTGATCTGGGCAACCCTACCCAGCCTCCGCCGCAACGCAGGCCCGCCGCTGCAGCATGGAATCGTCCTGGATAGAGGGCAGTTACGAATTTAAAGTCCTGATCAAAGTGTCAGGTTATTTAATGTTGGATCCGCTTTCGGCCTATGTAGCGAAGTGCCGCGTGCGCGGTTGCCAATCAGGTTTTTCTGTGTTCATTATTATCAACCGGGCACGTATTTGTTGTGAGTCAGAGCCTGTTGAATCCAATAGGCGAGGTCAATAAGCATTATGGAAACTCCACTTTCCAATTCTGGAAACGTGCCGCCTAAACCGGGAATGCGACCCCCTCTTACTCTCAGCGGAATGGACTTCAAGCTGTTGCGGGTGTTTCAGGCCGTTGTGGAGGCGGGTGGCTTCAGCGCCGCCCAGAACGAGCTGAACGTGGGCCTTGCAGCCATCAGCAAGCAGATT
Organism: Pseudomonas sp. 15A4; assembly: GCF_016925575.1. NCBI lineage: Bacteria > Pseudomonadati > Pseudomonadota > Gammaproteobacteria > Pseudomonadales > Pseudomonadaceae > Pseudomonas > Pseudomonas sp. 15A4. The sequence continues at coordinate 1,160,732 of NZ_CP068986.1, forward strand.
TCCGACCTCGAAATTCGTATCGGCATGCGCCTCTGTACACGAGGCCGGGAAGGGTTTCATCTCACTGAAGAGGGCAAGCTTGTCTATCAGGCGGCTATCGAATTGTTCGCCTCGGTGGACAGTTTCCGCGACCGGATTAGTTCAGCGCAAAACGAGTTGATTGGTGATTTGAGTATCGGCGTAATTGATAACACCCTGACCGATGAAAGTTCGCCGCTCATTGCCGCGCTTAGAGCAATGCACGATGAAGCGCCCAAAGTCAGACTGCGCCTGCAAGCGTCTCAACTGGATGAAGTCGAGCGCGCAATGGTCGAAGGGCGCGTGAGTCTTGGCATCGTGCCGGTGTATCAGCGGCGCGAAGAGTTTGATTATTTCGAGCTGTACGAAGAGACCTCCCACGCCTATTGCGCAGTAGGGCATCCGCTGTTCGAGGCGGATGAAAGCACCCTGGGCATCGATAGCCTGCGCGCATTCGATATCGTGAACCATCGCTATGCGATTCATCGCGACAAGGCGAGCTTCGTCAATTACGACAGCCAGTGCGCTTCGGCCTCACAAGTCGAAGCGGTCGCCATGATGATCCTGACCGGCCGCTTCATCGGCTTTCTCCCCGAGCACTACACGCGCAATCTGATCCGCGACGGCCTACTCCGCGCCTTGCGCCCCGACCTGATCTTCCTGCGCACGCCCGTCAACCTCATCCTGAGACACAACGCCCCCGAAGCCCGCTGGTCAAGGCGTTCGCGCGGGCGTTGGGGGTGGATTTGCGGGTTGGGGTGTAGCGTAACTATCACGCGATTGCCGCGAACGTGAGCCCGATGGCGTGCAGCCAACACCGTCCCTGTGGGAGTGAGCTTGCTCGCGAAGCCGCCTTTTCGAGCGCGGGAGATTTGGCAGATGTGCCAACCTCATCGCGAGCAAGCGCGCTCCTACACCTATAGCGTGATCAGCGGGAAAACCCCGGCAAACCCCAATCCTCCAGCGGAAACTCGGTCAGCGAACCCAATATCAGGTCCGCATGCGCGTACTGCTCGATCGGCATGTGCGAGTCTGGCACGGCCACGGCGTACATCCCTGCGGTCTTGGCAGCGGTGACGCCAAAAGGGGAATCCTCAAACACAATGCAATCCTTCGGGTCCACGCCCAAGTGGCGCGCTGCAGCCAGGAAGATATCCGGCGCAGGCTTGGCCGCCGTGACCTCGGCGTGATCCGCCGTCACCACGTCTCTAAACAGCTCAAACCAGGCGCGGTGATTGCTCGTCTTCGCGTGGAAATAGTGAAGGGATGAGCTGGTGCCCACCGCGATCGGAATGTTGTGCTCGGCAAGATGCCGCACCAGTGCCTCGGCGCCACGCATCGGCACGGCGTGCGGGAAGCGCTCGTCCAGCATCGGTTGGCGAACGGTCAGGAACTCCTCGGGAGACATCGGCAGCTCGAGTGCGCTGATCACGTATTCGGCGAAATCCTGAGAGCCGCGGCCAATGGAATGCTGCTTCACGGCCCAGTCGAACGTCTTGCCATACCGCTTGGCGATGATGTCGGTCACCTCGGTATAGATGCCTTCGGTGTCCAGCAGCAGGCCGTCCATGTCGAAGATCACCGCTTTGACCGGACCCTTGGGCTTTTGCACTTCGCTCATCTCATCGATCCCGTTAGCAAATTGGCGTCCAGCCTAACGCTTCGGCGAACGCCGTGGCTAGGCGCAACGGCTGCAAAACGTTCTCGCCAAGTGCTAATCTCGCCGGGCTCTCGGCAGCGCAAGGTGCTGCACGGCCGCTTTGTGTGGCGCCGAAACCCTCCGGGGTCAAGGAAGGCAAGACCTCTCTTCAAGAACGGACATCTTCGAGTCGACACATGAAAAAATCAGTCAACATCGCCGTAGGCGTCATTGTGGTTGCGGGCGTTCTTATCACCGCAGGCGCCTGGTACACCGGAAAACGGCTGGAAGGCGCGCTCAACGACGCCATCCAGCAGGGCAATCAGCAGCTTCAAGCTGCGTTTGTCGGCCATGAAGGCAAGGCGAGTGTTGAGCTCCTTTCTCTGGACCGCCACTTCTTCACCAGCACCGCGCACTACAAGCTGAACATCCAGGACCCCAAATTCAATGACGGTCAGCCGGTCGAGCTGCTGTTTGTCGATAACATCGAGCACGGCCCACTGCCCTGGAGCCGCGTAAAGTCGCTGCAACTGCTGCCGGTGATGGCGGCCAGCAACATGCAGATCGAAAAGAACGCCTTCTCCGAAAAATGGTTTGCCATGACCAACGGCCAGCCGCCGCTGACCGGCCACTTCAGCATGGGCTACGACCGCGCCGCATTGGGTCGTGTTGAGTTGCTGCCGTTTGAATTCACCGATCAGACCGGCGCGTTCAAGTTTTCCGGTTTCACCCTGAATGCCTCGGGCTCGGGTGACGGCCAGAAGCTCGAAGCCAACGGTGTACTGGGCAGCGTCGACGTCACCGCAACTTCCGAAGAAGGCCCTGTGCACCTGACGCTCAAGGACTTCACCTTCAACACCGGTGGCACCAAGGGCAAATCGGGTTTCTACCTGGGTCATACCGACGCGAAAATCGCCTCGGCGACATTCCAGGCGGCGGGCCAACCGGCCATTCAGCTCAAGGACTTCGTCAACACCAGCCTGTTGCAGGAAGTGGAAGGCAACTTGAATGCTCAGGTGACCTATGACGTCGGCAACATCAGCTTCAACGGCAGCGACATCGGCGCCATGCAGATGCTCTGGAAGTTCGGCAATTTCGACATCGCGTCAACCCAGGCGCTGATGAAGATCTATCAGGAGAAAGTTCAGCCTCAAGCCCAGGCCGCCGCAGCGATGGGTGAAACCTACACGCCGCATTTGAGCCCGGCTGATGAGGCGCTGGTGCAGGCCGAGGTCAGCAAACTGCTGAGCGCCAAGCCGCACATCGAACTGGAGAAGCTTTCGCTGAAAACAGCCAGCGGCGAGAGCCAGTTCAGCTTGTCGATGGACCTGGGCAACCCTTCGGCGCTTGATCAGCCGGGTGCGGAATTGCTCAAGCAGTTGCTCACTCAGCTTGACGCCAAACTGGTGCTCTCCAAGCCGATGATCAAGGACCTGGCCGCACTGCGTGCCAAGTCTGCCGGTCTGACCGACCCTGCCGCCATCGCGCAACAGGCGCAGGGCGCAGCGGAATCGGTGGGTGGCATGGCGGTCATGTTGCAAGTGGGCAAGGTCGAGGGCGACAACATCGTCTCCAGCCTGCATTACGCCAACGACGTGGTGGACTTCAACGGCGTGAAGATGCCGGCGCAACAGTTTGCCGCAATGATGATGGGCAAGTTTGTGATGTTCAGCGGCGGGCAGTGAATGGGCGGCGTGGCGCCCATTCGGGCGCTACGCCACCTGTCTTTTGTGGGAGATCGCCAGCCCTCCTGATGCCGCGCGGTCTATCAGCAGACGCTGTCCACGTGGGAGTGAGCTTGCTCACGAAGAGGCCTTTTATCCGCTGAGTCTTTTGCGCTAGAAACGCCGCCTTCGCGAGCAAGCTCGCTCCCACAAGGTGTTCAAACCGGCGGCTGGCGCGCGATTTCTGTGGGCGCTTCGTGGCCTTCGCGCTCCGGCTGCACGGTGCGCGAGGACATCTCCGCACGCAGCTGAGGCAGGCACTGCGGATATTGCCGGGCGACGAAACTGATCAGCCGCTCGCGCATGTGGCATCGCGCATCCCAGCTGCGTGATGAGTCCGCCGAACTCAACAACACCCGCAATTGCATCGCCTTGGCGGTGGTGTCAGTCACCTGCAACACGCAGACGCGGCCATCCCAGAGGTGCGGGATTTCCTTGCAGATGCGCTCCGCCTCTTCGCGCAACTCCTCCAGTGGCAACGCGTAATCCACCCACAAAAACACCGAGCCAATCAGGCTCGACGTGCTGCGGGTCCAGTTCTGGAAGGGCTTCTCGATGAAGTACTGCAGCGGAATCACCATCCGCCGCTCATCCCAGATCTTCAGCACCACGTACGTGCCGCTGATCTCCTCGATGCGACCCCACTCACCCTCAACGATCACAACGTCATCCAGGCGAATCGGCTGAGAGATTGCGATCTGCAGCCCTGCGATCAAGTTGCCCAGCACCGGCTTGGCGGCGAAACCGGCGGCCAGTCCTGCGAGCCCTGCCGATGCCAGCAGACTCGTGCCGATCTGTCGCACTGGCGGGAAACTCATCAGAATCAATCCGGTGCCGAACAACAGCACCAGCACATTCAGGCAGCGCACCAGCACCCGCACTTGGGTCTGGATGCGGCGGGCCTGGAGATTGTCTTCGATGTCCAGCGGGTTTCGGATCGCGACCGCTTCGCCGATGGCCTTCACGCAACTCAGCGCCAGCCAGGTGAACCCGGCCACCACCAGCATGCCGTTCAGATGCCGCACGCCGTTGATCAACATCAGATCATCGGGGGCGGAGGTCCAGACGGTTTGCAGGGCCAGTAGCGGGATCAGCCACAAGGTCGGCGGCTCGGCGCGATGGAGGAGCTGCTGGGCGAAGACGAAGGATTTCGCGACGCGGCGGAGCAAGACCAGCGCAATCCAGCGTCCCAACAGTGCGATGCCAATCGCGACGGCGGCGGCCACGAGGGTGTTGAGCCAAGGCAACGGCAATGCGTTCAGCCAGGCTTCCGGAAGTACGTGTTCCATAGAGGGGTCACCAACAGGACGGTTCAAAGGCAAGAGGTGTGAGCTCCCTCAGCGCTCATTGTTCCCCTGATCAACCCGGCGTCTTAGAAATCGTGACGGGCTGGAATCAGCGAGCCAGAGCATCCGACACGTGTACTCCATGTCGAATGCGCTGGCCAGTCCAGACTAATGGCCGGGCGACGCCTGACTGTCCAGTTCACGCTGCAACCGGGTTCGAAGCCGCCAGCACTGGCTGATCTTCTGCTCTCGCGAATAGTTCGCGCAACGCTCAGGCAGCACCGCGTTTCTGCACTCCTTGTCCATTAAATCCATTGCCTGCTCGCTGCTGCAATCAAGCTGGCCGGGCAGCGCTTTCGCAACTTGTCCGGAGCTGGAGGTCGGCACCGGCTTCGGTGCCAGCGGGTAGAGACTGAAATAGATCGCAGAGGCCGCGATGACGATGATCGACAGGAATATTTTGCGCGCGTTTAGGTGCAGGAACGTCCTCACCGCTTCGCGAATCGGGGCGTAAATCTGCGGGTGGCGATAGGGCGACAGAAAGATCCAGGCCAGCATCAGCAGCGTGTAACACATCCCAGGGGCAAGGCCTTGAGACGAGATCAACATCCCGGTCAGCACCAGCGGCACGCCGTGCCGAATCAGGAGTGCCTGCGACGCCGGCCAATGCAGCCACTCCGGAAGCAGCAGGTCGCTGAGCCATTCATCTGCGTCTTCGATTGCCAGGCACACCGGGCGCCAGCCGCGCATGGCAATCTCGGACAGGAAACTCATGAAAAGCGGGAACAGCAGTAATGTCAGCGCCACTCCCACGCCATCAGAAATGCCTTTCATCATCTGGTCTGGAATCACGTAGAAGGCCGTGAAAAGTACCCAGCCGATCCATATCCAGACAGCCGGGTTCATCGGCTCAACCCGCAAGGTTCGCCAGCTCTGCAGATCCGCCTCGGGGAAGACGTCGAGCATTTCCGGATAGCGATTGTTGCTCGTCGAGCACAGGCGCTCGCAGGCGATCCATACGTCCGCGCTGCAGAATCTCGCCAGTCGCAGCCGATCGACCTTGCGCCCCGGCTGGAGCACCAGCCGCGCTGCCTTCTCTTCGACGCTGTCAGTCTTGCCGCCCGCCAGCAGGCGCTGCCAATGTTCGATGTAGGCGTACTTCTCGCATCGTTCGATCAAATTCCGCCAGATAAACTCCGGCTCGGGAAATACGCCCTTGCGGTCGTCCCAACCAAAAAGCTCGCAGACCCTGTCGAACAGCGCAGCCGTCCAGCCTTTGTGATTGTGCAGAAAGAACATGACCCAGCGCTGCAGCTGATCGCGGCGTTCCAGCGAGGCCAGCCACGGTTGCTGAGCCAGCGCCTGCAACGCCGCAAGAAACTGGCGCTCTTTGCCTTCGGCCAGCGCGCGTTCGAGCCGCGCGCCTTCGCTGTCGAGCAGCCGCTGGGTCAGCTGGATTTCCCGGTCTGCGCTGATGCGTAACGACTGCCAGGGCGTCAGCCATTGCAGCTGGTTGATAGCGGCTTCAAGCACATCGCCGTTAGACGAATTTGCTTCCAGACACCGATCAAGCAAGCGTTGCTGGAAGGGCAAATCGCAGCCTTGTTCCACAGCGCGCTGATGCTGGCGCGGCAGATTTTCTGCGGTGGTCTCTTCCACCAGCACGCGTGCAGCCTGCCGCGCCATGGCTTCGGCATCCGGTGCCGGCTGAACCAGATCGGCCGTAGTGTGCGCTGACGTTACCGTCTCGACCGAGTGCGCCGATGTCTGGCCGATGGTCACCGCAGGCGAGTCGAACTCATCGTCTTCGTCGGCACGATTTCGCGACCAATCAAGCGCTCGCTCGTAGGCTTCCCGCAGGCGCTGAAACGCCTCCGGATCCTCGTCCGGTCGTGTGACCTTCAACAGTTTTGCGTATTGACGTTTGACGGTCCGCTCATCGGCATCGTCGTTCAGGCCCAGCAAAGTCCAAGGGTTCATGGCGCTTACCATTCCCCTCGCTCGAAGCGTTCGACCTGCTCGGTCAGCCGCTTGCGCACCTCGCTGATCTGCCGTTCATCCTGGGTTTCGAGCACGTGCTGAAACTGGCTGGCCCATGCCCCGACCATCTCGCGCGCCTCACCCAGGTACTCCTGATACAGACGCTCGAGCTTTGCAGTCATGTGCGTGTTCACTTGCTGCTCGCGAGGATGCGTCTTCAACGAGTCGAGGGCTTTAAGGCGCTCCTGAATCTCGGCAGGCGTCAGCACGCCGGGGTTGTTTTCGATCACCAGCGTATGCGCTTCTCCGGTCATCGGAATGCGCACGTCGGCTTCGAGAATGCCGTTGTTGTCGTAGGTAAACCGCACGTCCAGGTTGACTTCACCAGCAGGACGGCGAGGCACCTTGATCTCGAGTTCGCCCAGGGCCACGTTGTCCTTCACCTTGCGGCTCTCGCCCTGAAATATCCTCACAATGACGAATTGCTGATGATCGCTCAGGGTGCTGACAGTCCTGACCCGGCTCACCGGAACGACGGTATTGCGCTCGATAATCGGCAGGTAATGGCCGCTTTCGAAATGCTCGCCGATGCGTTGGGTGGTCTCGATGCCCAGCGTGTACGGGCACACATCCGTCAGCACCACTTCCTCCAGCGCCGAGTCGCGCGCTTTCAGGGCGGCCTGAATTGCTGCGCCTTGAGCGACCACCTCGTCGGGGTTGAGCGTGATGGACGGGAAGCGGCCGAACAGGCTGGCCGTCAGTTTACGGATCAGCGGCATGCGCGTGGTGCCGCCCACCAGCAGGATTTCATCCAGATCGGCAACACGGATGCGCGCGTCACGCAGCGCTCGTTCAATCGGGGCGCGCAGACGGTCCAGCAGGGGCGCGTAGAGCTCGATCAGTTGCTCCTGGGTCACTGGCTTGCGCCACTCGCGATCGCCATGACGCAGCACGAAATCAACACTCGCTTCCTGCCCCAGCGCTTTACGTACGCGCTCGGCTTCGCGGCGAAGGGATTGCTTCACCGTCAATGCAGGTGGAAATTCACTCTCTTGCTTGTGCAGCGCCACGAAATGCTCAAGCAGCACATTGTCAAAGTCCTCGCCGCCGAGGAAGTTATCCCCGGCGCTGGCGCGCACCTCCATGACGCCGTCGAACAGCTCCAGGATCGACACATCGAATGTCCCTCCGCCCAGGTCGAACACCAGAAACGACGTCTCGCCTTCTTTCTGATGCAGCCCGTAGGCCAAGGCTGCCGCGGTCGGTTCATTGATGAGTTTCTCGACCTTCAGGCCCGCCAGTTCGCCGGCCACTTTTGTGGCCTTGCGCTGCGCATCGCTGAAATACGCCGGCACGCTGATTACCGCTTCAGTCACCGGCTCGCCGAACGCCCGCTCGACGTCTGCTTTCAGGCTTTTCAGCACCAGCGCCGACAGCTCTTCCGGGCGATATTTGCGCGCGCCGAGCTTCACTTCATGCGCGCTGCCCATGTGCCGCTTGAACAGCGCCGTGGTTGTGCCCGGATGAGTTTGCAGACGTTCCTGGGCTGCCTTGCCCACCAACACCTGTCCGTCGTCATCCAGCCCGACGACGCTGGGCGTCAGCAGTTCACCCAGCGCATTGCTGACCAGTTGCGTGCCGCCATCGCGCCATACGGCGACCAGACTGTTGGTGGTGCCGAGATCTATACCGACGATCATGCCGAATATGCTCCTTGCGGGACTGCTGTGTGACTGTCCGAATAAATGAAAATGACGCTCTAGGTAAGGCGTATCGGCGACAGGTGGCGCGGCTTTAGACAGAGCATTGGACGATGACGGGCTGGCGGCGGCAGGCGGCAGCGCGCGGCGGATACATTAACGGAGCAGGCGAAAGGTCTCTCGCACATGCTCGGTGAGCGTTGTCGGGTTCTCCATGGCAGCGAAGTGGCCACCGTGCTCGGCCTCTGCGAAGAATCGCAGGTCGTCGAAACGCGCCTCTGCCCAGCGCCGGGACAGACGAAGTAGCTCGCCCGGGAACATGCTCACGCCTGCCGGGATGGGTATGGCGCGTGCAGGGCCTTGCTGTTGCATTTCGCGCATCCCTTCCCAATAGAACCGGACCGAGCTGGGTCCCGCATTGGGCAGCCAGTACAGCATGATGTCGTCGATCAACGCATCGACCTCAATGACTCGCTCGGGCTCTGCGCCGCTGTCGGAGGCATCCTGGAACAGCGCGTAAATCCACGCCGCCAGGCCAACGGGCGAATCTGCCAGGCCGAAGCCTATCGACTGCGGCCGGGTGCTTTGCACCTTCATGTACCCGGACAGCTCTCGCTCATAGCGTTGCGCATCAGCCAGCATGCGTTGCTCTTCAGGGGTGGCCTGCGCGATTTCATCTTCAGTGGGTTGGTACATCACCATATTCAGGTGAATACCGATCAGGCCAGGCGGACGCATGTGCCCAAGAGCGGTAGTCACTGCCGCGCCCCAATCCCCACCCTGGGCGGCCCAGCGCTGGCCATATCCCAAGCGGTCCATCAATTGCGCCCAGGCCGAAGCGGTCTTGCCTACGCCCCAGCCGGGTGAACGTGGTTTATCACTGAAACCAAACCCTGGAAGTGCGGGGATCACCAAATGGAATGCATCGCTGGCGTCGCCGCCATGGGCGGTCGGGTCGGTAAGTGGCCCAACCATCGCCCTGAACTCCAGAATGGAGCCAGGCCAGCCGTGGGTCATCAGCAAGGGCAGGGCGTCAGGGTGGGGCGAGCGTATGTGAAGAAAGTGAATGCCAAGACCGTCGATCTCAGTCCGGCTGCTGTTCCATTGGTTGAGCTGCGCTTCAGTCGCGCGCCAGTCATAACCGTTGCTCCAGCGTTCGACCAGCGCGCGAAGGCGTTCAAGCCGTGGCCCCTGGCTGTTGTCGGAGACGGTTTCCGGGTCAGGCCAGCGGGTTTGCGCCAGGCGCTGGGCCAGGTCGTCGAGTTGCGCCTGGGGAATTTGAAGAGGAAACGATTCGATAGGGTGTGTCATTGCTTGATCCCTTGCACATGAGTACGGGCCAATATGTCACGGACGGATGCCCATTCACGTTGGCCATAACGGTCGTTGTCCAGATTGAGCAGCTTGCCGCGCCCACTCATCATGTCTCGCAGGTATTGCATGCCTTGCCAGGCGGGGAAGGGCTTCTCGCTGGCAGGCGTGAGCGCACGCACCATGTAGATCAGGGCGGACAGCGTGCCGATATTCCCCGGGCGCAATGTGCGGTAGCGCTGCCCGGTCAACGCGGTGAGGATGTTGGCAATCTGCGCGGGGGAGACGCTGTTGCCGGCAATGCGCAGGAAACGCGGCGTGTTGTGATCGAGCGCGGCATCGGCAGTGAAGGCAGCGACGTCGTCCTTGGCAGTGAAGTCCAGCAGCTGTTGCGCGTCGCCGAAATGCAGCACTCGGCGGCCGGGGAGCACAATAGGCGCGTCGCCTTCGAGCAGCTCCAGAAAGCCACCGTTGAGGATTGAGGTGACGGCGATGTCGGCTGTATCGAGACGGGTGGCGAAGCGTCGGCGAAGGTCCAGGTTGCGGTTCTCCCCAGGACGGGTGCGGGTGTAGTCGAGCGAATAATCCGAGGGAATAAACCTGGGGACCCCAGCGGCAACAGCGGCCTGCAACAGCCTGCCTTGCTGCTCGATGATTACCGCTTCCAGGCCGTTGAGCGTGGACACCACGCAACCTGAGCCGGCAATGGCGCCGCGCAGGCCTTGAGCGTCATCCAAGGAAACGGGCGTGACGGTGACGCCGCTGCTGCGCAGACCCGTCAGCCGGGCTTGTTCAGTGCCTGGCCTAACCAGCGCGAGGACATGGGCGCCGCGCTTAACCAGCGCCCGGACTACGCGTTGGCCCAAGTCTCCTGAGGCGCCGGCAACCACAATGGGTAAAGCAGTCGTGTGATCCACAAAGCGCCTTCCTGGTCAGTTTAAAAGGGTAGAGGACGGCGCATGCCTGCGTCGATTTAACTGAACGTTACCGTTTAATTGACGCGCAGCATCACCTCAGAGCACTGCCTGGAAGAGACCGAGAGCAGTTGATCCAAGCCATTCCCGAGCGCGTGGAATGGGTCTGAAGCTGGTGCAGTCAGCCGGTATGCTGAAGTGAGCTTGTTGGATTCTAACCGCTTGCCAAGTCATAGTTCTGAACGGTAAAAACCTCGCGGGCTTTGTTAAGGGGGCTCAACTAAAGCGACAAGTGTGAGGGCTGATTTGTTCAATGCCGACGGCACTAAATATTCAAACTCAGAGTTGTTATGTGATTAGCGGGACCCACGCTCACTGGAAAGAGTAAGTGTCTTTGGTGTTTGGCTTAACTTCTACCATCCAGCGATGAAGAAGTTTCTTGACTGATCAGCTCGGAAAGGCCCAATCCTGCCGCTTTTGGTTTGGGCCAAACATAAGTCCACCCTGCCTGAGCCCAGCTGGATCCAAAGCCTCCGGGCCAAACTGCCGTCCGTCGATGTAACAAAAAAACGGCGAATAAATTGAACTTCTGGCTTGGGATAGTTTCGGCCATGAAAATATATTATTGGCCCTACAGCATCTAAAAAAGGTGCTTTTCCACTAAAGTTTCTTCGCGGGTGGCCGAATTTTATGGGGTTAGGAATGGCATGGAGTAGCCCTCTCCTATGTGAACACCTATAACTTTCAGAGGGCGCCATGTTAAAGAATATATTGATCAATATGACTGTCAGGTCGAAGCTCGTACTCGGATTCACCCTGGTGATCATATTTACTGTGCTTATCGCCTTCACGGGCTGGAGAGGAATCTCATCACTCAGCGAGCGGAGTGAGCGTGTGTCTGACATCGCCAAGCTCACAACGCTGACGCGGGACATGCGCATCGCCCGGCTGGTTTATGGCCAGAATTCCGACGACGCCAACGCTGCCACCTGGCTAAAAGCCTATGACAACCTAGACGCTCATTTGGCTTATTTGCGCCAGATTCTGGATTCCGATCTCAATATTCCCCATGTAAAGACGGCGACAGCCGCGATGACGGTCTATAAAGGTTTTTACAACGACATCATCAATGCGACCCATACGCGTGAAGCAAGTCGAGCCGTGTCTGGCAGCGCCGCCGATGAGGCCCTGGAGGTGCTGCTACGTTTAGCCACCCTCTCCAATTCGCCAGAGGGCACGTCCGCACAGCGAGATGCAATCGGGCAAGCACTGACGCTTTTTCAGAAAATGCGCTTTGATGTGCGTGGGTACACCTTCACGCTCAAGCCCGAAGCGCAGCAGTTGGCAATCGCTTCAATCGCCGCAGTCATGAACAACGTCCAATCCCTGCAAGCCGCCGGATTTCAACCTGATGCCATCAAGGGCCTCCAGGCTTCACTGAGTAAATACCAGGCCGCCATTGCTCAGTTTTCAGAAGCACAGGTCGCGATCAACCAGGGACAAGCAGGTATCACGAAAAACATCGAAGTCCTGCTGGCCTCCGCCGATCTGTTGGCACAGAACCAGGTCTCGCTGCGTATTGAGGACGTGGGTCAAGCCAACAAGATGTTGATCATATGGCTCAGCATTGCGCTCATCATCAGCGCACTGGCTGCATGGGTCATCACCCGCCTCATCGTGGGACCGCTTCGCGAGGCGCTGCAATTGGCTGATCGAGTAGCAAACGGCGATCTGACCTACAGCGAAGTCACGGTAAGACGAGATGAGCTGGGTCTGTTGCAAACCAGCATGCACAGAATGACCACAAATCTGCGGCAATTGATGGGTGGACTGCGTGATAGCGTCACCCAGATCGCGAGCGCTGCCGAACAGCTGTCGGCGGTGACCGAGCAGACCAGCGCGGGCGTTAACAGCCAGCGAACCGAAACTGATCAGGTCGCAACAGCCATGAACCAAATGGCCGCCACGGTTCAGGAAGTGGCGAGGAATGCAGAGCAGGCGTCAGATGCGGCGGTCAGCGCCTCCAAAGAAGCCCGCGATGGCGATGCAGTGGTCGCCAAGGCAGTGCTTCAGATCGAAAAGCTCGCAACCGAAGTGGGTCATTCGAAAACCGCCATGGATGAGCTCAAGCAAGAGAGCAACAAGATCGGCGGCGTGCTTGACGTGATCAAGGCTGTCGCCGAGCAAACCAACTTGCTGGCACTCAATGCCGCCATCGAAGCCGCGCGCGCTGGCGAAGCCGGACGGGGTTTTGCAGTTGTTGCGGACGAGGTGAGAAGCCTGGCGCAGCGCACCCAAGCGTCGACTGAAGAAATTGCGACATTGATCGGTGGTCTGCACAGCCGGACCGCACAGGTTGCGACCACCCTGGAAAACAGTCGCCTTCTGACTGACAACAGTGTGGAGCTGGCGCGGGATGCCGGGGCTTCGATCGGCAACATTAGTCGCTCCATTTCAACCATCGAGTCGATGAACCAGCAAATCGCGGCGTCCGCTGAAGAGCAAAGCGCAGTGGCTGAAGAGATAAACCGCAGTGTTCTCAGTGTGAGGGACATCTCCGAACAGACCGCTTCCGCGAGTGAACAGACAGCAGCTTCAAGCGTTGAGCTGGCGCGGTTGGGTGTGCATCTGCAGGGGTTGGTGAGCAAGTTTGTTGTATAACCGCCGGGTTAGTTAGGTGTAAGACCGTTGCGTAGCACCGGTCCTGTCCTCGCTGACTCAGCGCATGCCAAGCATGTGTTTCAGGCGCTGCAAAAAGGCTTCACAAGCGCTGTTTTCGTCGCTGAAGCGCTGCTCTTCGGCGCGCCATTCGCGCTCACTGTAGAAGATCGACCATCCCCCGTTTTCTTCGACCATGCAGAGCGCTTCGTCGTGGATTTCGCCGATGGCGTAGCTGTCGGCGGGGGCCTGGACGGTTTTCAGGTGTTCGGCCAATTCACGGCGATCCACATTTGCCTCCTTTTTTGACTTCTCCCAAGTGCCCGGAATCGAGATAGGACAGGACTCATTTATCCAGCTCGAACTGCCGCCCATAGCCCAGCTCGCCAAACCACGGCGCGATTTTGCTGGAGGATACGTTAGGGATCGGCTTCATGACCTCATAAACCGTGTACGGCTTGAGATGGGTGCCCGGCGGTAGCGCCCGCATGGTGTACGGGATGCCCACCGGCGAGGTGAACGTACCGCCTGGATAGCCGTAACGGTCGATGATCGCGCCCGGCTGCAGCGTGATGTTGTCGATGGGGCCGATGGCGCCACGGTTCGGCGGCCAGTACGGCACCAGGGCAGTGCTCAGGCCAAGCGGATCGACGTAGGTGATCGGGTTGGGCGAGTAGGCGTACAGGTTGAAACCGCCCTGCAAACCGATCGGGTCCTTGGTGGTGAAGCGGCCGATATCCGGATCGTAAAAGCGGAAGGTGTTGTAGTGCAGGCCGGTCTCGCGATCGAGGTACTGGCCCTGGAATCTGAGGTTCTGCTCTTCAATGAAATAGGGCTGCCGAACTTCCTCAACCGTGTTGCCCCATACCTGATAGCGGGCGCGCCAGAGGGTCTGGCCGTCGGGCTCGTGAAGCTGCTCGGGCATGCCGCTGAGGTCGTTCTGGTAATAACGAATGCGTTGCTGCGCGCCTGCTCCGTCGACGCGGGCCAGAGGCTCATGGGTTTCATCGGCGTACACGTACAGGCTGCTCAGGCTGTGTTTGTGCTCTTGCAGCAGGCGCAGGCCGTCCCACGTAAAACGGGTTTCTCCCAACAAATAACCCTGGCTGTCGCGTTCGGTTTTGGCGATGCGCCGACCCAGCGGATCGTATTGCATGCTGACCACGGTTTCACGCGCGCCGTCGTGAGTGCGGACCTCGATCAATCGATGTTCGGCGTCGTAGGCGAAGCGTTGCAGGCGTCGGCTGCCGCTGCGCTTCTCGACCATCCGGCCAGAGGCGTCATAGCGATAGCGCTTGTCCTGCCAGGTCAACAGCTTGTTGTTGACCACATACCCGCCGGGGTGCGCAGGATCGAGCAGATTGGCGGCAGCGTCGTAAGCGAAGGTTTCGCGCTGGCCCTCTACGCTGTCCTGGCTGGCGAGAATGCGTGCTGTCGCGTCGTAGTGCATCAGATGACGATAGTTGCCGGCTGGTTGGCGCTCGAATTGGCCGATCAGATTGTTGCTCGGGTCGTACTCGAAGTGCTGCTGTTCAGGCGCCGGCAGTTGCGACGGCTGATCGATGGGTCGATGCAATCGCGAGCGCAGTCGGCCGGTGCGGTCGAAGTCCTGACGCAGGCACATGTGCCCCTGCGTGCGCAGCACTTCACGATGCAGGCGATCACGCTCGAAGTCGCTGACGACATGGCCATCGAGGTTGATCTGATGCAGATGTCCACTGCCGTAATACAGCCGGTTCAACCAGCGCCCGTCAGGCAGTTGGGTCTGGATCAGATTGCCCAGTTCGTCGTACTGATGATTCAGCGTGCCTGCCGCACTCTGTTCGCTCTGTAGCTGACCTGCGGCGTTGTACCTGAACGTCAGGGCATCCTGAGTGCCGTCGCGGCCGATGAAGAGGGCCGAGCACATCTGATCCAGCGCGTTGTACTGGTACTCGGTGCGACCGTCGTCAGTGATCTTGGCGATCAGGCGTCCGACCGCATCGCGCTCAAGCTGATGAATGATCAGCGGCGCAGGGCTGTCAGGTACGAGCGCCAGGCCCGAACCATGGGGCGCGGGAATATAGGCAACCCGAATGACATTATTCAGCGCGTCGTAGGTGTAACGGCGGGCGCTGCCATCCAGATCGAGCTGTTCAATCAGGCGGTCGTTGGCGTCCCAGCTGAAGCGGTAATCCTCGCCGTTCTCATTGGTCAGCGTTTGCAGTCGCCCGAAAGCGTCGTAGAGAAACTCAACTTGTCTGCCGTGAGCATCGATGCGCAGCCGGACCTTGCCCCGGCGGTCGTACTGATAACGGCTGCTATGTCCGGCCGGGTCAACGTAGTCCGTTAACTGGCCGCTGGCGCTGCGTTGATACTGCTGGGTTCGCCCGTCGGCCAGCACGTAATTGATCAGATGCCCCTGAGCGTCGTAGGCCAGTTGCGTTCGCTCGCCCAGTGCATCGGTGATGCTGACCAGTTGGCCTCGTGGGTCGTACTGATAGCGCGTCGGATAGCCCGAGCAGTCGATGTGTTCGGTCAGTTGCCCGAAGTCATTCCAGCGCAGGGTTTTGCTCTTGCCGCTGGCGTCGATGACTTCGATCACCTTGCCGTGAGCGTCGTGGCGATAACGCGTAACGTGCCCCAGCGGATCGATTTCATGCGTACGATTGCCGCGCTGATCGTAGCGGTAACGCCAGGCATTGCCCGCGCTGTCGGTCTCAGTCAGCGGCAGCGGCCAGTGTTCCAGCCACAGGGTGGACTCGCTGCGGCCCAGCGGATCGAGGGTCGAGCACAGGTTTCCGGCGTCGTCGTAAGAGTATTGCCACTGCCCGTCCTGTGGGTCGATGGCGCAGAGCAACTGGCGTTCGTCGTTCCACTCAAAGCGCCAGACCTGATTCAGGTTATCGCTGTATTCGGTGATCTGATGCTGTGAATTCCAGCGTCGCGTGCTGACGCGATTCAGGTTGTCGGTGACGTGAGTGATGCCTGCGTTAAGGTCGTAGTCGAAGCGATACTCGTCGCCCTCATCGGTCCAGTGCCGCGACACCCGCCACTCGTTGGCAAAACGTTCCCACTGGTAAAAGCAGCGCAGGCCGGTCGCGAGTTGATGCTCGCTCATGCGCAGCCCCTCGTCGTAGGCGAAGCGGCGCTGTGTGACCCCTAGCGTGTTGCGGACCTCGATCAGCTGGCCACGAGCGTCGTAGCTGTAATGGGTCAGCAGCTCATTGGGGTGATCCGCAATGACCCGCTCGATGCGCTCTACCCGACGTGGATGAGTGGCGGCATAACTCAGCGTAAGCCGGGGTTGTTCGAAGGTGTCGCGCAGTTGAATCAGCCGACCCTGTTCGTCGTAATCGAGGTAAATGCGGTTGTCGTTGCGGTCGCCCAACTGGCTGAGGCGAAGCTGGCTCGGGTTCGCTTGCGTGGGTTCAAACAGCCGGTATAAACCCTCTTCGCTTTCGATCAGCAACTGGCCGTTGCCATGGCGTCGCACGCTCAGGCCTTCGCCAGCGCTGTACGTCGCCTGACCCGGCGCAATCAAGCCCAGGTCGATGCTTCGACCCTGCTCGTCGGTATAGATCAACCGCTCGCCGCCCTCGGGGTGCGGCTCGATCTGCACGCTGACTTCGAAGCGCACACTCCAGCCGACACCGAACAAGCCGTCGCGTCGCTCATCGCGGCTGTTGTAAACGCGCTGCCAGTGAATGGGCAGCAGCGCAGGCAAGACGCAATCCAGATCATCCTCGCCGCCAAGCACCTTGGCGCCCGTGGCCGCGTGCACCGGATTGGGCGATGCGCTGGTGGCGCGGGTCAGCGCACCGATGGCCATGCTGGTGGCGAAGGACGTGGCGCCCGCGAGCAGCATGCACGGCAGGTTGCTGATGAACTTGCCTTTACCGCCCTTGAGCATCAACAGCGCCGCAATCGCCAGACCGATGCCCGGCGTCTTACCGCTGCGAATCTCGCGCACCACCACCTTGCCACCGCCGATGCGCACGTTCGGCGAAATCAGCCCCGACGACACGACCGTTGCATCGCAGGTGCTGCGATCACCGCTGCGCACGGCAGGCTGGCCGTTAATGGTCACCTTCTCCGAACCCTCGGCGAGGAACTGCGGCGGCATCGGTGGATGGCGCGTGCAGAGCACCAGATCAAGCGGCTTTGGCACCACGCCCGGGGCCGGAGTCGCCACCGTTGACGAATGTGTCGGTCGAGCCAGTGAGGATATTGGCCTGCACCGTGGGCGGGAACAGGCCGTTGCCAATGTCCTCGCATAACGAACTCAGCCCCTTGTCGGCCCCGGTTTTGCTCATGGCAACGCCGACAATCACCCCAATCACCGCGCCCAACACACACGCCCCGATCCCGCCGGTCGCCACGGTAATCCCCGTCGCCGCTACTACGGCAGCAGTGGCCAGCGCTGTGATCGCCACGTTAGCCGCAACCTCAAGCACACCGCCGAGGATGTCAGCCATCATCGAGGTGTGGGAAAGGGCGTCGCCCAGGCGGGCTGCGTAGAGGGGGTTAGACATTTATTATTTAAGTCATAAGAATGGAAAGTTGATGAACTACAGCTTTTTTACTTTCCAGACGCGAGTAGCAGCGGTGAAAGAAAGTCCTTTAAAAAAACGGCCAACCTATTCACTTCCTCCCATACATAGACGCGAGCTGAGCTAAATACTATGGAGCTGTCTTGGTTCGAAATCTCTAAAAAATAGTGGTCCTTTTCGTAATCGTAGGAGCCATCATTTTTTAATGCATAGCGAGCGGGGCGCATCGTAATTACGCAATCGTCTGCGAGATATACCGTTTTCTCAAGCTCGGCCGCATCTTGATTCCATGGGTTTTTTCTGACCGTATCGAGTATTGATGTTCATCACGTAGAACGGTGTACCAGTAAGGCTCTACCTTATCCTCTAAAGCTTTTTCCAGATTTGAACTGGAGCGTACAACCAGCTTTTTCATATCAGTAATCCAAATGAAGGTTGGATGTGATGCCTTGCTCATTATTCCAGGCGTTCACATGAGGGCCTGCTCCCAGTTGGGGATGGCCAGGTGAGTCATCCCTCCATCCGGACGTCTCTGACTGGTTTTTCATCCCTATCCTTCCTTGAGAGTTTTTCCACGAGGGTGGCCCTCCTCGGAATTCTGCTTTGGTAATTGGCAGAGGTCTCGAGCCCAAGTTGCCAGCAATTTCTGACGCAGCCTGACGCGCAGCACGTCGGTTAGGCATTTTGTATCTGTTCTCGCCAGCCGTAACACCACCATGTCTCTTGATAATCGACTCGGCATGAGCTTGAGCCTTAGTGTCCCGGAAGCAAGGCTTCCATCCCAGAGGATCCACCCACCCAACCGGATTCGGCGCGTACTGATAGAGATTAATCCCACCCGCCAACCCAATCGGATCCGGCGTCGTGAACCTTCCCACGTCCGGGTCGTAAAACCTGAAGGTGTTGTAATGCAGTCCGGTTTCGCGATCAAGGTATTGGCCCTGAAATCTGAGATTCTGTTCCTCGATGAAATACGGCTCGCGGACCTCTTCGGCGGTGTTGCCCCAGACCTGATAACGCGCCTGCCAAACGACATGCCCGTCAGATTCGGTCAGCTGCTCGGGCAGGCCGTTGAGGTCGTTGTGGTAGTAGCGAATTTTTTGCAGGGCGCCGCTGCCGTCGATGCGGGCGAGGGGTTCGTGGCTGCCGTCGGCATAGACGTACAGGCTGGTCAGGCTGTTGCGTTGTTCTTGCAGCAGGCGCAGACCGTCCCAGGTGAAGCGGGTTTCGCCGAGTAATTGGCCGTTTCGGTCGTGTTCGCTTTTGCCGATGCGTCGGCCCAGCGGGTCGTAGCTCATGCGCACGACGTGGCCGTTGGGGTTGTGCACTTCGGTCAAACGGCTGTCAGCGTTGTAGGCAAACCGTTGGGTGCCGTGGCGGGCGCTGCGCTTTTCGATCATCCGCCCGAAGCCGTCGTAGCGATAACGCTTGTCCTGATACGTCAGCAGTCTGTTGTGCACGACCCGCCCGGCACCGGATTGCGGGCCGTCGAGCAGGTTGGCGGCGGCGTCGTAGGCGAAGGTTTCGCTGTTTCCCTGAAGGTTGTCCTGACTGGCCATGATCCGTGCCGTGGCGTCGTAGTGCAGCAGCGTTCGCTGGTCACGCTGGCGGTTGCGATTCAGTCGTCCGATCAGGTTGTCGGCGGGATCGTATTCAAATTCCCTGCTCGATTCGGCAGGCAATTGCGGCGGTTGATGCGTGGCCCGACGTAACCGGGAACGCAGACGCCCCGTGCGGTCGTACTGGCTGCGCGTGCTGATCTGCCCTTGGCTGCGCAGCACCTCGCGATGCAGGCGATCACGCTCGAAGTCGCTGATGACCTGCCCGTCGAGATTGATCTGGTGCAGATGACCGCTGCCGTAATGCAGGCGATTGAGCCAGCGGCTGTCGGGCAGTTGCGTCTGAGTCAGATTCCCCAGTTCGTCGTAGTGATGCTGCAACGTGCCAGCCGCCCTGTGCTCGCTGAGCAACTGCCCCATCGCATCGTAGGCAAACCCCAGCGTCTGTTGCTGACCAAGCTCATCGGCAAACGCGACTTCAGTCAGCTGATCCAGCAGGTCATAGCGGTACTCAGTGCGCCCGTCGGCAGTGACCTTGGCGATCAGGCGACCCGCCCCGTCGCGCTCCAGTGAGTGAACAATCGAATCCGCAACACGCTGGGTTTCATCAGGCGCAGGCAACTGCTCTACGCGAACCGGATGACTCAGCGCGTCGTAGCCATAGCGCCGCTGGCTGCCATGCAGATCCTGCTGAGTCACCAGCCGATCAGCGGCATCCCAGACAAAGCGATAACTCTCGCCATTCTCGTTGGTCAGCGCCTGCAGTCGGCCATAGGCGTCGTAGCTGAACTGCACCTGGCGATTGTGGGCGTCGAGGCGTTGTCGCACCTGACCCCGGCGGTCGTACTCATAGCTCGTGGTATGGCCGGCCGGGTCGGTATAACCGGTGAGCAATCCGCTGGCATCACGCACGTAGTGTTCAGCCCGACCGTCCGCCAGTTGACTGTGCAACAGCCGCCCCTGCGCGTCGTGCTGATAAAGCGTGCGCTCCCCGAGCGCGTCGGTGATGCCCTGCAGGTAACCGCGTTGGTCATAACTGAAGGCCGTCGGATAACCCGAGCAATCCACGTGTTCGATCAATTGACCGAATTCATTCCAGCGCAGCTGTTTGCGCTTACCGATGGCGTCGATGACCTCGATCACCTGGCCACGCCCGTCGTAGCGATAGCGCGTGACATGCCCCAGCGGGTCGGTTTCGTGGGTGCAATTGCCACGCGGGTCGTAGCGGTATTGCCAACGGTTGCCGGCAGCGTCGGTTTCGACCAAGGGCAACGACCAGTGCTCCAGCCAGACCGTCGAGTCGCTGCGCCCCAGCGGATCTTGCGTCGCGCTGAGGTTTCCGGCGTCGTCGAAGCTGTACGATCACTGTCCGCCTAAAGGATCGGTCGCGCTGAGCAACTGGCGCTCGTCGTTCCAGCCAAACCGCCAGGTCTGTCCGAGATTGTCGGTGTACTCGGTGATCTGGTGCTGACTGTTCCACAGGCGCGTGCTGCGCCGGTTCAGGCTGTCGGTGATCTGCGTGCTGCCAGCACCCAGGTCATAGTCGAAGCGGTACTCATCGCCCTCGTCAGTCCAGTGATGAACCACGCGCCATTCGCGCCCATCAATCAGCGCCCATTCATAAAAGCAGCGCAAGCCGGTCGGCAGTTGATGCTCGACCATGCGCCGCCTGCTGTCGTAAGCAAAACGTCGCTGTACCGCTCCAAGCGCATCGCGTACCTCGGCCAGATCGCCGACAGCGTCGTACGCATAGCTCGCCAGAACTTCCCGGGTTTGATCGCCAAACAAGCGCTCGACACGTTCCACCCGACGCGGCCATTGCGCCGAATACACCAGCGATACGCATAAAGCGTCGACGGTGTCGCGCAGTTGAATCAGCCGACCTTCAGCGTCGTAATCCAGATAAATGCGGTTGTCGTTGCGGTCGCCCAACTGAGTCAGGCGCAGCAACGAAGAATCGCTTGAAGTCGGATCAAACAGCCGATAAACCCCGTCCTCGCTCTCGATCAGCAACTGGCCATTGCCATGCCGCTTCACGGCCAGCCCTTCCCCCGCGCTGAATACCGCGCCGCCGAGCGGGATCGACCCCATGTCGATGCTGCGCGCCTGCTCATCGATGTAGATCAGCCGTTCGCCACCCTCCGGGTGGGCTTCGATGCGCACACTTACCTCGAATGCCACGCTCCAGCCCGCGCCGAACAGGCCATCGCGGCGCTCGTCACGGCTGCTGTAAAAACGCTGCCACTCAATGGGCAGGATGCCCGGCAGCACGAAGTCCAGCTCTTCAACACCGCCGAGGACTTTGGCGCCGGTGGCGGCATGCACCGGGTTTGGCGAACCGGCGATGGCGTTGGTCAACGCGCCCATGGCCGAACTGACGACGAACGAGTTCACACCGCTAAGCAGCATGCACGGCAGGTTGCTGAGGAACTTGCCTTTGCTGCCCTTGAGCATCATCAGTGCAGTGATCGCCAGGCCCACCCCGGGCGTCTTGCCGCTGCGGATTTCCCGCACTACCACCTTGCCGCCGCCGATGCGCACGTTGGGTGAGATGAGGCCAGAGGACACGACGGTCGCGTCGCAGGTACTGCGGTCGCCGCTGCGCACGGCGGGCTGCCCGTTGATGGTGACCTTGTCCGAACCTTCGGCGAGCATCTGGGGCGGCATCGGCGGGTGCCGCGTGCAGAGCACCAGGTCCAGGGGCTTGGGCACGACGCCAGGTCCGGGCGTCGCGACAGTGGGGCGCCACATCTGCGCGAAGAAGCCCTTGGCCATGTCGAGAAAGCCCGTTTCCTCCAGGGATTCGGGCTCCTCGGCTTCTGCACTATCAGGTGAGCCCGCTGGCACCAGCGTCGACGGCACGCTCCCTGCCGCCCGCGCGGCGGGAATGCCGTTGATGAAGGTGTCGGTGGAGCCGGTCGTAATAGTGGCCTGAGGCGTGGGCGGGAACAGGCCGTTGCCGATGTCCTCGCACAACGAACTGAGGCCCTTGTCGGCGCCGGTTTTGCTCATCACCACGCCGACAACCAGTCCGACCACCGCGCCCAGCACGCAGGCGCCGATGCCGCCAGTGGCTACGGTAATCCCCGTTGCCGCGACCACCGCAGCGGTGGCCAGCGCGCCGATGGCGACGTTGGCGGCCACTTCCAGCACGCCGCCGAGGATGTCGGCCATCATTGAGGTGTGCGATAAGGCATCGCCCACCCGAGCAGCCCAGAGTGCGTCAGTCATTCACGGCACTCATGAAAAACACTCTGCGGGGCGTCTTCGTGCCATGTGCCCCATAAGGCAACGACAGCACGCGTTACACCTTACTCAACAGCTTGCTGAACTGAGTCAGCAGTTTCAGCCACTGATCGTACGAGACGCCCACAATGAAGTAATCGCCAAGCCATTTCACATGACATCGGCTGATCAACTGCTTCGCAGCGTCCTGTCGCGCGCTCAATGATGCGGTCTCGTTGAGCACGGCATCGGTCAGTTGGCGGACTTCATCGGCTTCTTTCTGAAAAGACGATTGCGTCAGATGATCGCAAATCAAATCGCTGCATGCCCGTATGTTCATAGTCGCGTCGTTGCTCCTGTGTATCTGCCCCCGGAGGTGACGACCTGCCACCCCCGCCAGTTTTGTCTGCCCCCACTGAAGTTGCGGGGCCACTTTTCCTTCGAGCAACACCTGATCTTTGGTCAGCGCAATATTACCTTCATACGTTGCGGAGTTGTTCGGCGGGAGCGCCAGATTGGCACGCCTGTCAGCGGCCGTTGCGCCTGCTGAGCCGCGTGTCACAAACACCTGAGAAGCTGCCCCGGGCGTGTCCTCCGTGATCGTAAAAACATCACCTTTTTTCCGCGTGTCGCGTAGATCTGGCCCTCGAAACTGTCGACCGTTTCTTGCTGACTTTTTTGTCACGACCGCGACTTTTTAAAAGCTTGCGTGCGGAGTTGCGTGAAATTGCAGTTTTTCCGCCCGAGGAGCATGACCAGCCAAGCGGGTCGACCCACGCCAAAGGATTGGGTGCGTACGCGTAAAGATTTAGACCACCCGCCAGGCCGATAGGGTCGGGCGTGGTGAAGCGTCCGATGTCCGGATCGTAGAAGCGAAAGGTGTTGTAGTGCAGACCGATCTCACGATCCAGGTATTGGCCCTGAAAGCGCAGGTTCTGCTCTTCGATGAAGTAAGGCTCACGGACCTCTTCAAGCGTGTTACCCCATACCTGATAACGCGCCTGCCATACCGAGTGTCCATCAGCTTCGCTGAGTTGTTCGGGAAGACCATTCACATTGTTGTGGTAGTAGCGTACTTTCTGCAGTGTGCCGCTGCCATCAATGCGCGCCAGGGGTTCATGACTGTCGTCGGCATACAGGTAAAGGCTGGTCTGACTGTGTCGATGTTCTTGCAACAAGCGCAGGCGGTCCCAGACGAAAAGGGTTTCGCTTAACGCGTATCCCCGAGGGTCGCGTTCGATCTTGGCCGTGCGCCGACCTAACGGGTCGTAGGCCATCTGTACGATTGTTTCTAGGTTCCCTCGCTGCGTGCACACCGTGATTAATCGATGTTCGGCGTCGTAGCCGAAACGCTGAACCTGAAATTTTCCGACGCGTTTCTCGATCAGGCGTCCCCAGGCGTCATATCGGTAGCGCTTGTCCTGATAGGTCAACAGTCGGTTGTGAACGATCAAGCCCGTTACGCGTGGGCCGTCGAGCAGGTTGGCTGCGGCGTCGTAGGCGAATGTCTCATGCTGGCCGTGCACACTCTCCTGGCTGGCAACAATACGACCGGTTGCGTCGTAATGCACACGCTGGTTCTGCGTCACATTGGTTTGGCGATCCAGGCGGCCAACGAGGTTATTGCCCGGATCGTAATCAAAATGCTGCTGGGCCGGAGCCGGCAGTTGTGAGGGCTGGTTGGCTCTGCGGGTAAGGCGTGAGCGCAGGCGGGCACCACGGTCATAATCGCTAACGGTCAGCATCTGCCCTTGGGTGCGGGAGACTTCCCGGTGCAGGCGGTCACGCTCGAAGTCACTGATGACCAGCCCGTCCAGATTAATCTGGTGCAAATGCCCGCTGCCGTAATACAGGTTGTTCAACCAACGACCGTCGGGCAGCTCCATCTGAGCCAGGTTGCCGAGCTCGTCGTAATGATGCCGCAGATTCCCTGCCGCACTGCTCTGCTCCAGCAGTTGGCCGAGCGGATCGTAAGCAAACTTCAGTGCCTGAGTCTGGCCTTTGCGGTCGGTAAAACTCACACCAAGCAGTTGATCCAACGGATCGTATTGGTATTCATAACGCCCGTCATCGGTGGTTTTGGCAAGCATGCGGCCGACCGCGTCGCGCTCGAAACGATGGACGATCGGTGAGAGCGCCGCAGTCGGCACCACGGCCATGCCGTTACCTTGAGGGGCGGGTATATCTTCGGTCTGCACAACATTGTTCAGCGCATCGTAAGCATAGCGCCGAGCACTGCCGTCGAGGTTTTGCTGCACGGTCAGGCGGTCGCCCGAGTCCCATGCAAAACGGTAGTGTTCACCGTTCTCATTGGTCAGCTGCAGAAGGCGGCCGAAGCTGTCATAACGGAAGTGCACCGTACGGCCATGGGCGTCGATGCGTCGACTCACCTGGCCACGCCGATCGTAGTGATAAACGGTCGAGTGCCCAGCCGGGTCGATAACGGCGGTCAATTGACCGCCAGGGTTTCGCTGGTAGTGCTGAGTCCGACCATCAGGGGTGCGTGTCAGCGACATCCTACCGAGTTCATCGTGCTCATATTCGATGCGTTCGCCCGTCGCATCGATTTTCGCGCAGAGCATGCCGCGTACGTTGTACTCAAGGCGTGTCGGATAACCCGAACAGTCAACATGCTCGATCAGTTGACCCAGTGTGTTCCATCTCAAATAGTTGTGTTTACCGCTGGCATCAATGATCTCTATAGGTTTCCCACATGCGTCATATCGATAACGTGTGGTGTGCCCCAACGGATCAGTTTCGTGAGTACGGTTGCCGCGTGCGTCGTATCGGTAGCGCCAGCTGTGCCCTGCGCTATTGGTTTCTGTCAGTGGAAGTGCCCAGTGTGAAAGCCAGACGATCGATTCGCTTCTGCCCATAGGGTCAGTTGACTGGCAGAGGTTTCCGAAGTCATCGTAACTGTATTGCCATTGCCCTCCTGCAGGGTCCACAGCCCTCGTAAGGTGGCGTTCATCGTCCCAGTCGAAGCGCCAGATCTGCCCAAGGTTATCGGTGTGCTCTGTGATTTGAAGGTCGATATTCCAACGTCGCATGCTGGTACGATTCAGGCTGTCGTGGATACGCAAGCTGGCGTTATCCAGATCGTAGTCGAAGGTGTACGCGTCTCCGTCATCGGTCCAATGTCGGATGACGCGCGAATGCTCGTCCTCGAACACTTTCCAGTCATAGAAGCAGCGCAGCCCTATCGGCAACTGGTGTTCGATCATCCTGCGCGCGTTGTCGTAGACGAAGCGCCGTTGCTGATGCCCTTTCACGTCACGTACAACGGCCAGGTCACCCTGAATGTCTTGCTCGTAGCTGATCAGTAGCTCGCGGGTTTGGTCGGGGTATATCCGCTCGACGCAGTGCAGTCGTCCGGGCCACTGGGTTGCGTAAGTCAGCTCGGCCGTGCACTGCCCGGAGCCGTCGCGAAGGCGGGCTATTCTCCCTTGGTCGTCGTAGTCGATGTGAATCCGATTGTCATTGCGATCACCCAGCGTGCTCAGGCGCAGCAAAGACCCATCGCCAGGCTCGAACAGGCGGTACAGTCCGTCGTCGCTTTCGATGAGCAACTGTCCATTGCCATGGCGTCGGACATTAAGCCCCTCGCCGCTGCTATAGACCGCGCTGCCCGGGGCGACCCAGCCAATGTCAATTCGTCGACCTTGCTCGTCGGTGTAGATCAGTGTGTGTCCGCCATCGACATGCAGAACCGTTTCTACACTCACTTCAAAAGCGACACTCCAGCCCGCACCGAAGATTCCATTGCGGCGCTTATCGCGGCTGTTGTAAACACGCTGCCACGTGATCGGCAATACACCTGGCAGAATGAAATCCAGGTCGTCGATGTCGCCCAGTACTTTGGCGCCGGTCGCCGCATGTACGGGGTTGGTGGCGGCGACAATTGCATTGCTGGCGGCACTGATTGCCGCGCTGGTCACGAACGAATTTGCTCCCGCCATGAGCATGCAAGGCAGGTTGCTGATAAATTTTCCCTTGCTGCCTTTAAGCATCATCAGCGCGGTAATCGCCAAGCCTATGCCCGGTGTCTTGCCGCTGCGGATTTCGCGCACCACCACTTTGCCGCCGCCAATGCGCACGTTCGGTGAGATCAGGCCGGATGAAACAACGGTGGCATCGCACGTACTGCGGTCGCCGCTGCGCACCGCAGGTTGTCCATTGATGGTGACTTTTTCTGAGCCTTCGGCAAGGAACTGAGGAGGCATGGGTGGATGGCGCTTACAGACCACCAGATCCAGTGGCTTGGGCACAACGCCAGGGCCCGGTGTCGCCACGGTAGGGCGCCATAGCTGAGAGAAGAAGCCCTGAGCCATGTCCAGAAAGGTCGGCTCTTCTTGTGCCTGCTCCTCCGGGGCGGTAACGTTTTCACTGAGTACGGACCCACTTGGCACAAGCGTTGAAGGCACGCTCCCTGCCGCCCGCGCGGCGGGAATGCCATTGATGAAGGTGTCGGTGGAGCCGGTCGTAATAGTGGCCTGAGGCGTGGGCGGGAACAGGCCGTTGCCGATGTCCTCGCACAACGAACTGAGGCCCTTGTCGGCGCCGGTTTTGCTCATCACCACGCCGACAACCAATCCGACCACCGCGCCCAGCACGCAGGCGCCGATGCCGCCAGTGGCCACCGTAATCCCCGTCGCCGCGACCACCGCAGCGGTCGCCAGTACGCCGATGGCAATGTTGGCTGCCACTTCCAGCACGCCGCCGAGAATGTCGGCCATCATTGAGGTGTGCGACAACGCATCGCCAACCCGAGCGGCCCAGAGTGCGTCAGACATTCACGGCGCTCATTAAATACCGTCGAACTGCAGTGACTGTTTGATCGTCGCCCAATGCCTTGCTTCGGGCTCGCCCAGCGGCTGCGCCTTTACATAGCTGAGGGCGAGCATCTTGCGCGTGCCGGGCAGCACCAACGCCAGCTGATACTGGAACACCATCTCCTCGCCTTTGCTGAACTGGCTGCGCAGCTCAAGCGCCTCGATGTCCTGCGCGGCGCCGACTCGAATGGCTAGCGCTGGCTGATAACGCAGCTCTTTTACCTGCTGTTCCAGGCGCTTGAGCTGGGCGTCGAAGTTGCTGTGCAGGGTTTCGTCTTGCGCCAGAAAACTGCGGCTGACGATCAGCGAAGTGCCCAGCGCGGGAAACTTGAGGATGTTGATCGAGGCGTCCTGCAACGCGCTATCCGGCAGGGCGAACTGGAATTCGTTGATGCGGTACTTCATAACGGCGATTTCTCTCGAATAAGGTGTTTACTGGCCGGATTTCGGCTCGGGGAACATGGCTTTGACGGCTGCGTCGATACTGCCTTTTTCGCCTTGGCCGTCAGGCGTGGCACCCGGCCCGCCGCCGATGTTCAGGTGCAGATGGCCGCCCGTGTTGATCTCGGCGCTGCCCTCGGTGTTGAAGTTGAACTGCACGCCAGTGAGGTTGATCTGCCCGCTGGCATTGAGCTCAAGCACGCTCTTGCCGCAGACCAGACGCAGGTTTTCGCCGACCTCGATCAGGTAGCTGCGGCTAATGCTGTCGGTCTTGCTCGAACCCACCAGCAAAACATCGTCGTGCTGCACGGCGCGCAGTCGGTCGAGCCCAATCGTCACCGTCTCGGTGTTGCCGATGCTCTTGTTCCGGTCGTGCCCCACCGAGTGGCTTTCGTCCACTTCGACGACGATGTCCTGATTACGCTCGGCGTGGATGTACAGCTGCTCACTCCCTCTTTTGTCCTCCATGCGGATTTCGTTGAAGTTCGCAGGCGTGCCGCCCTTGCTTGACCGGCTTTTCATCCCGCTTTGCGTGGCATTGGCGGGTAGGTCGTAAGGCACGGTTTGTTCTGCGTTGTAAACGCGGCCGGTGATGATCGGGCGGTCGGGGTCGCCCTCGAGGAAGCTGACAATGACTTCCTGACCGATGCGCGGGATTTGCACCGAGCCCCAGTTCTTCCCCGCCCAGGCTTGCGATACACGAATCCAGCACGAGCTGTTTTCGTTGGACTGGTCGTGACGGTCCCAGTAGAAATGCACCTTCACCCGGCCAAACTGGTCGGTCCAGATTTCTTCGCCGCTGGGGCCGACCACCCGTGCGGTCTGCGGCCCTTTGACGATGGGGCGCACGGTCTTGGGCAGTGGCCGGAAGCTCTGTTGCGCGCTGATGCACGACATCGCGCTTTCGTACTGCAGGCCTGCGCCGCTGGTGCCGGTTTCCAGACTTTCCTGGCTGATCATGTAGCTGGCGGCAACGATCAGGTATTCGCGGTTTTGGTCCGGGCGGCTGAAGCCGGTCATGCTGAAAAGATGCCCCGATCCCAGTCCGCGTGTATTGCCGCTGAACTCGACGCGTTCGTGCAGGCTTTGAATCGCCTCGATGCGCGTGCGGGCGTAGTGCTCGCCGTCCTCGCTTTGCACGTACGTGCCGGGGTAGTCATACAGCGGATAATCGCCTGCCGCATGAGGTCGTGGCATGGCCGAGCGCACATCGATGCGAGCGCCGGGGCGCTGGAAGTCGTAGTCATTAAGCTCCAGAGAGCCCGGCTGGACTTCCTGCGCCAGCCGCCAGTCATTGAGGTGATCGCGCTCGCGGTGCTGACCGTCCGGTGGGTAGTAGGGAACAGACTCATAGCCAGGCGCCGGTTGATGCGCGCCATAAGCGTCAGCCAGGACCAATACGTGACGGTCTTTTTCATGACGGAAGAAATAGTAAATTCCTTCCTGTTCCATCAAGCGGCTGACAAAGTCGAAGCTGGTTTCCCGGTACTGAACGCAGTATTCCCACTCGCGATAGGGGCGGCTGAGGGCGTCTTCAAAGTCGGAGAAGCCCAGGTCGCGGAACACCTGTTTGATGATCTGCGGAATGCTCTGGTGCTGGAAAATCTTGCAGTCAGAGGTGCGCGTCAGCAACCACAGCCAAGGCCGCAGCGTGACCTGATAACTGGCGAACTGACCGGCATCGACGTTCTGGCTGCACCGCGCAACCAGCCCGTGGAAATAGCGCTCGTTGCCGTCAATCAGCTGCAGCGACAGGCTCATGGGCTTGCCCAGCAACTGGTTCAGGTCAATGGCCGCGTCGTTCGATGTCAGCTGCAATTCGTAATCGAACATACGCCCCAGCTCATCGCCGCCGCTCATGTGTTTGAGCAGCAAAACATCGGGCCCCAGCGGGCTGCTGACTTGGGCGAGGCGGGTGAGTTGCTTGAACTGCATGGGTTATCTCAATGACTTGATGGCCCTTGTAGGAGCGCGCTTGCCCGCGAATGGGCTGGGTCAGCTGATGCAGTCATCTCAGACCGATCGCATTCGCGGGCAAGCGCGCTCCTACACGGATTAATAACGCTCAACCGACATCGCTGAAGTGGTAATCCAGTTGCTGATCGCTGACACCGATTCGTACCGCCTCCATTGGCTTGCCGTCGAGCATGCGCGTGAGGAACTCACGGCTCATGTCCGGCAGCAGGGTGTTGGTCACAATGGTGTCGATCATCCGCCCGCCGCTTTCGGTTTCGGTGCAGCGAGAAACGATCAAATCGACCACAGCGTCGTCGTACTCAAAGGCCACATTGTGCGTGCTTTCCACGCGCTTCTTGATGCGCTCCAGTTGCAGGCGGGTGATGGCCTTGAGCATGGTGTCGCTGAGCGGGTAATACGGGATGGTCACCAAGCGTCCGAGCAGCGCCGGCGGGAAAATCTCCAGCAGAGGCTTGCGCAGTGCGGTGGCGATGTCGTCCGGGTTCGGCACGTTGAGTGGATCTTTGCACAGGCGTGAAATCAGATCTGTGCCCGCGTTGGTCGTGAGCAGAATCAAGGTGTTCTTGAAGTCGATCACGCGGCCTTCGCCGTCTTCCATTACGCCTTTGTCGAAGACCTGGAAGAACATCTCGTGCACGTCCGGGTGCGCTTTTTCCACCTCGTCCAGCAGCACCACGCTATAGGGTTTGCGCCTTACTGCTTCGGTCAGCACGCCACCTTCGCCATAGCCGACATAGCCGGGCGGTGCACCCTTGAGGGTGGAAACGGTGTGCGCTTCCTGGAACTCGCTCATGTTGATGGTGATGACGTTCTGCTCACCGCCGTACATGGCTTCGGCGAGCGCCAGCGCGGTTTCGGTCTTGCCGACACCCGAGGTACCGGCCAGCATGAACACGCCGATCGGTTTGCTTGGGTTGTCCAGGCCTGCGCGCGAGGTCTGGATGCGCTTGGCGATCATTTGCAGCGCGTGGTCCTGACCGATGATGCGTTTGCTCAGGTGCTGGTCGAGCTTGAGCACGGTTTCCAGTTCATTGCGCGCCATGCGCCCAACGGGGATCCCGGTCCAGTCGGCAACCACCGAGGCGACGGCCTGGTAGTCCACGGTTGGCAATATGAGCGGGCTTTCGCCTTGCAGGGCACTGAGGCGTGTTTGCAGGTCAACCAGTTTTTCACGCAAGGCATCGCCCTGTTCAGAACCGGTATCACTGTCCACCACACCAGCGCCTTCTCGCAGTTCGGCGCGGGTGGCGAGGAGTTCGTCTACCAGCGTTTTCTCTTCGCTCCAGCGGCCTTCCAGTTCGGCAAGGCGCTCGCGCTCAGTGCTCAGCAACGTTTCGCTGTGGCTGCGTCGTGTCCCGGTGGCGATGCCAATGGCGTGTTCACGAGCAATGATTTGCAACTCGGTTTCCAGCGCTTCAATGCGCCGACGGCTGTCATCGACCTGCGCAGGCACGGCATGCAAGCTCACGGCAACCCGTGCGCAGGCGGTATCGAGCAGGCTGACGGATTTATCCGGCAACTGCCGCGCAGGAATGTAGCGATGGGACAGCTTGACCGACGCCTGCAGCGCTTCGTCCAGAATCTGCACCTTGTGATGCTGCTCCATGGTCGAGGCCACGCCGCGCATCATCAGCAATGCTTTGTCTTCAGAAGGTTCTGCGACTTGCACCACCTGGAAGCGGCGGGTCAGGGCCGGGTCTTTCTCGATGTGTTTCTTGTACTCAGCCCAGGTGGTAGCGGCCACGGTGCGCAGGGTGCCGCGAGCCAGCGCAGGCTTGAGCAGGTTGGCGGCGTCGCCGGTGCCTGCCGCGCCGCCAGCACCCACCAGCGTGTGGGCTTCGTCGATGAACAGGATGATCGGCTTGGGCGAGGCCTGAACGTCTTCAATGACCTGACGCAGGCGCTGTTCGAATTCACCTTTCATGCTCGCGCCGGCCTGCAGCAGGCCGACATCCAGGCTGCGCAGCTCAACGTCCTTGAGTGCGGGCGGCACGTCACCGGCCACGATGCGCAGCGCGAACCCTTCGACCACCGCTGTTTTACCTACGCCCGCTTCACCGGTGAGAATCGGGTTGTTCTGCCGACGGCGCATGAGGATGTCAACCATCTGCCGAATCTCATCGTCGCGGCCAACGATCGGGTCAAGCTTGCCGCTGCGGGCCTGCTCGGTCATGTCGACGGTGAAGCGTTTGAGCGCTTCCTGCTTGCCCATGGCGCTAGGGGCGATGGCACCACTGGCTTCGCCCGGTGTTGCACCTGCCATAAAGCCATCGTTTGCACTCAGGGCGTTTTCCGGGGAGTCACCGACGTACTCGTCAAAGCGCTCGCTCAAGGTCTCGGCCTTGAGCTTGCCGAACTCGGCCGACAAGGCCAGCAGCGCATTGCGCAGGCTCGGGGTTTTGAGAATGCCCAGCAGCAGGTAGCCCGTGCGCACTTGGCTTTCGCCGAACATCAGGCTGCCATACACCCAGCCGCGTTCGACGGCCTCTTCGACATGCGAAGACAAGTCGGTGATCGACGTCGAGCCACGCGGGAGTCGGTCCAGCGCTTCAGTCAGGTCGCGGGCCAGGCGCGCGGGCTCGACGTTGAACTGACGGATGATCCGGTGCAGGTCCGAGTCCTGCAATTGCAGCAACTGATGAAACCAGTGCGCCAGCTCTACATACGGGTTGCCCCGCAGCTTGCAGAACACGGTTGCGGCTTCGATGGCCTTGTAGCCGACGCTGTTCAGTTTGCCAAAAAGCGCTGCCCGACTGATTTCACCCATGTGCTGTGCTTCCTGCGTAAGAGTCTGAAGAGTGGGCCGACAGCGGCTGCGCGCAGCGCGTCAGGTCGGCGTAATGGCGGGCCAGAATCAGGTCCCGTGGGTCTCGTGCTGGCTGGCCCAGCCACGTGTTGAAACCCAGGCGAAACTGGCCGTTGAGTTGCAATTTGGGCACTTGGGGTTGTTCAAGAATGAGGTTCAGGTCCCAGTCCAGTTCATGCCCCAGGTATTCCGCAACCCAGGCGACCAAGTGTTTAAACGGTTCGCCATCGGGCAACATGCCCATGTATTGATCGAGCTTGAGCGGACCGACGCGGATACGGAATTTGTGTTGGCGGTCCCACACGTGGCTGCCCAGACAAAAATCGACACCCAACTGATTGGCGCTGACGGAGACGCGGCTGCGTTCGGGCAGCTCCAGCCATTGGCCCACATACTCCTCGATCTCCACCGGTAGACCAAAGTACGACTCAAGAATGGCTTTCAAGCCGTCGGGGTAGCGAGTCTGAGCCGCCAGATGCCCGCTGAAGTGCAGCTTGGCCGTATCAGGGATAAGCCCTTGGCGCAGCAGGCTCGGCATGCCGCGACCACTGAGCGCCGCCAGTCGCGCCAACCAGTAATCGTCGTCTGGCCGGTCGTGGCTAACGGTTGGCCTGGCTTCGGCCCAAGCTCGGTAAAACAAACTCAGCAAGCGGTGATGGAACACGTCCAGAAAACGTTTGCTGGTGCTGTCAGCGTTATTGCGCTGACGATCGCGCACATACTCGGTCAGGTGCAGCGGCAGCGGACCGTTTGGCCCACCAAGGCCAAAGAAAAACTGCTCCAGGCGCGCGGCCTTGCCGTCTTCGGCAGGCGTCAGCGCCGCCAGTGTCGAGGGTGCAAACGCACACTCGGGCTGCTGTCCCAGCCGCAAAGGGTCATCGGCCAGTCGCACAGAATGGCCAAAGCGTGGCAGGTGCGGTGACTCACACTCGATCCGCCGCATTGCCTGGAAGAAGTCGTACTTCCACGGCGCATCGTGCATGTCCGTGAGCGTACTCACAGGGTCGGACGACGGCCGGGATTGGCTTTCCATCGCATGATCTCGCCGCGTTCGCTGGTACGAATCACGGTCTCGGTAAAGCTGTTGATGGACACATAGCGCGCCAGAAAGCGCTCAAAAACGGCGCCTAGGACAAACACGCCGGTGCCGCGGAAGGCGTTCTCGTCGAACTCCAGCGTGATCTCAAGACCACGCCCGAACACAATCGGCCCAGGCATCGGCAGACGGCGTGTGCAGGCTTTGCTGCGTACCTCGCGCAGGCCTTCTATCTGTAATTGCAGGGCGCTGTCGTTGCTGTCGCCGTACAGCCGCAGCAGTTCGCGCAGGGCTGCTGCGCCTTGGCCTTCTTCACTGAGCGACAGGTAGTTAAGCGACAACTGACTGATCAGGCGCCAGGCTTTCTGGTCGTGGGCATGGCTGGCACGCGGACGACTGGGTCCGGCCAGGCAGCGAATCGACGTCACCGGGGCGCTGTCGGCCAGCGTGAAGTCGGTCATGCCACCGCCCACGTTCATGAACAGCGGCAGGTCGCGGTTGGTGCACAAGGCTGTCACGCCGAGCTGGCGCAGGTCATGGCGATACGGCGCTTGCTGGGGGTCCACCAGGCTCACAAATGTTTCACTGCCGACGTAGTTGGAGCGCGTCCCATTGCGCCGCTGCTCGCTGGACAACACGCGCGGCTCGCGGCGCAGGGTGTAATAGGCCTGGTTGCGGCCATAGCGTGACGGGTCACGCACCGCGTAAAACGGCAGAAACGGTTGCTCGGGTCCCGTGCCGTGGCCGGTGATACTGGTCAACGAATGAATCTCGAAATCCATCGGCCTGGTGCGGTCGGCAATCACATGGTGCTCGCTGACCCGGTCTGACAAGTGAATCCGGTCGACGCGGCGTGAAAACAGGTTGATTGCAGGCGTGCAGAACGGCACAAATTGCTGCGGGCCAACGCTGCCTTCCAGGCTTTGATCGAGGCGATCGAACAGCACGATCAACTCCAGCTCCTGGCCCGTGCAGCGTTGGACGGCGCGCCCCAGATGCGTGAAGTCAACGAACAGGTAGCGCTGGGGCAGTGCGAAATATTCCTGCAGCAACCGATAGCCTTGAAACGCCTGCGCCACGATAGGCATGGCTGCTTCACGGTCATCGAAACCGCACGACTTAATAGCCTCGCTTGGCAGGCGTTCGACCCAGTCGGCACCGGGCTGGCGGGCATACACGGCGCAGGCATTGCCCAGTAACTGCTCGTAGAGGCGAAACGGTTGCTCATCGGCGCCGTTCAAGTACAGCGGCAGGTTTTCCAGGGTCAGGCTGTTGAACGGCGTTTCGGCGCCGCTGCGCAGGACAATGCGCAACCCGGCCTTGGCCTTGGGTTCGGCCGCCGCCAAGCGGCCCAATACGGTTGCGGGGTTGCCGAAGTATTCAGCCTGGCTGACTTTCAGCGGCCACAGGGTGACGTTGTGGGCACTGCGGTATTCGCATGGCGTCTGCGAGTCGCGACCCAATGTGGCGCGCAGGACACTGCCACGTGGCAAGTTGAAGCCGCTGTTGAGCGAGCCCTCATCGGGATCGATCTGCATCTGCACCACGGTCATCGACGGCGTGGGCGCCAGGTAGTGCGGGTAGGCGATTTCCAGCAGGTTGTGCGTGAAGGTCGGGTACTCGGCGTCCAGCTTGAGCTGCACGCGGGCGGTCAGGTACGCAAAGCCTTCCAGGAGGCGCTCGACATAAGGGTCGGCGCAGTCGATACCTGACAGCGTCAGGCGCCCGGCAATCTTGGGGTATTCCTTGGCAAACTCTGCCGCGCTTTCGCGCACGTGTTGCAGTTCCTGGTTGTAGAGTTCCAGCAGGCGCGGATTCATGTGCGCCTCCGTTGCTGGGCAGGCACGACCTGAACATGCCCTGATTCCAGGTCCAGATCAGTGCGCAGTAACAGGGGCAAGGCCACAGGCTGGGCCCACAGATCGCCTTCAATCTCGAAGCTCAGCGCGTTGTGGTTCATTTGATCCGGCAAGGTCTGTGCTCGTACACGCAAGGTATTGCGCAAAATGCGCGGTTCATAAGTGGCAATGGCTTGGTAGATCAGGCCTTCCAGAACGCTCACGTCGATGCTCGACGCAGTGTTACCCGCCAGCGCAGGCAGGCCGTAATTGATCACTGACGTGCCCGCGGGCGTATTCAGTGTGGTGTCAGCGTCCAGCAATGACGTGCTGTTGAGCAGCCAGGTCAGATCACGCATGACCGACGCTTTCAGCTGGCTCAGCGACAAAACGCGCTTGTCGGTGCCTTCCTGAAGGTTGCCGGGCTCATCGTCCGTCAGCCGGTCGAGCAGCGAAGGTTGCAGGCGCTCGCGCAGGGTCAGGTCGTTCACCAGTCGAAATCCCAGATCAGAGCTTTCTGATCCCAATAGCCGGGTCCGCACGCAGCGATTTGACTCACGGGCGCAACTTCCACCCTGCCCTTGAAATAACGAATGGCTTGCAGATCTGTCGCACAGTCCTTGCTGGGTGGAGGTAGGTGCTCGCTACGTTCTACCATCAGCACTTGCGCTTGGCGGTAGGATTCCACTCGCACGTTTTTCTGTCGGTCTTCGCTGAATCGGCAGGGCCATATCATATCCAGCGCAATGGATTGCGCGGCGGAAAGGCTCAGAGCACAACGCCCGTTGTCGTTAATCAAACTCACGTTTTTTCCAGCGAAGCTCGCGTGAACAAGGCCTGGGCTGTCAGAGGGCGCGGGATCGGCGCAAGCTGCAATGCTGAATATGCCCAAGGCAAACAACGCACTCTTTTTCATCATGGCAGTTCCCAGAACCTTGCCCCGCCATCCCTGGCAGGGCGCGTGCGTCATATCAGCGTTTGGTGTTCGAACGGATGTTCCAGCCAAACTTGATCGGGCCGCCTTGTTTGGAACCGTCAGCTTTCTGCTCTTGGTACTCGACCATGACCTGAGCGAAGTTCAGGGTCACGTTCTCGGTCAGACGGTCGTCCGAGCCTGAGCCGCCGGTGTGCAGGGAGGTGATCAGCACTTCTTCCAGGTCGATTTTCATGTACTCGACCTGGCTTTCACCGCCGGCCTTGCGCACCACCAAAGTGACCTTGTCGACGTGCTTGCCGCTGGCGCAGTGCATCATCAGGTTTGGCGAGGATTTATCGACATACTTGGTGATGGTCAGGTCTTGAATATTGACCTTGCCAGCACCACCGCCACCGCCGACGTGCATGTTGCCGGACTGGGACATGCCCCAGCTCCAGTTCAACACATCGATTTCTTCCTTGTGGGCTTTGTCCATGGACTCGCCCTTGATGTCGCCGATCTTGATGAAGATATCAACAGCCATGTTTTCTCCTGAAGTGGCGGCTGCCACTGTTTGGGGTGCCGGGCTGCCTCGTCGTCGAGATCAGCCCGTTGAGCAAAGTGGATCTTTATGAGCGCGAGCCAGTCAGTGCCCACGATGAAAAGGTGATCAGGCGCCTTTAGCGGACGGCAGCTTGGAGACCAAACGCAACGACACCGTCAGGCCTTCAAGCTGATAGTGCGGCTTCAGGTAAAACTTCGACGTGTAATAACCCGGGTTACCTTCAACGTCCTCAACTACCACTTCCGCGGACGCCAGCGGGTGCTGGGCTTTGGTGGTTTCGGTGGAGTGCGCAGGGTCACCGTCGACGTAGTTCAGAATCCAGTCTTGCAGCCAGCGCTGCATTTCATCGCGGCCTTTGAACGAGCCGACTTTGTCCCGCACGATGCACTTGAGGTAGTGAGCGAAGCGGCAGGTGGCGAACAGGTACGGCAGGCGAGCGGCCAGATTGGCGTTGGCGGTGGCGTCCGGGTCGTCGTATTCGGCCGGCTTCTGCAACGACTGAGCACCGATGAATGCGGCAAAGTCTGTGTTCTTCTTGTGCAGCAGCGGCATGAAACCGTTTTTGGCCAGTTCCGCTTCGCGACGATCCGAGATCGCGATTTCGGTCGGGCACTTCATGTCCACGCCGCCGTCGTCGGTCGGGAAACTGTGCGCGGGCAGGTTCTCAACTTCGCCGCCGGACTCCACGCCACGAATCCGCGAGCACCAGCCATAGTGTTTGAACGAGCGGTTGATGTTGACGGCCATCGCATAGGCTGCGTTGGCCCAGGTGTACTTGGCGCTGTCGGCGCCGTCGGTGTCTTCTTCGAAGGCGAAGGCCTCAACCGGATCGGTCTTGGCGCCATAAGGCAGACGGGCCAGGAAGCGCGGCATGGTCAGGCCGATGTAACGCGAATCCTCGGACTCACGCAGCGAGCGCCAGCCTGCGTATTCAGGCGTCGTGAAAATCTTGGTGAGGTCACGCGGATTGGACAGCTCCTGCCACGAGCTCATGCCCATCACGGTCGGCGAGGCCGCAGCAATGAACGGCGCGTGCATGGCTGCGCACGTCTTGGACAGCTCGCCCAGCAGTTCCACGTCCTGTGGCGACTGGTCGAAGTAGTAGTCGCCTACCAGACAGCCGTAAGGTTCGCCACCAAACTGTCCGTACTCTTCCTCGTACATCTTTTTGAACAGCGGGCTTTGATCCCACGCCGTGCCCTTGAATTTCTTCAGGGTCTTGTGCAGCTCCGGCTTGGCGATGTTCAGCACGCGGATTTTCAGCTGCTCATCGCTTTCAGTGTTGTTGACCAGGTAGTGCAAGCCACGCCAAGCGCTTTCCAACTGCTGGAATTCGGGGTGGTGAATGACCTGATTGACCTGAGCGGTGAGCTTGGCGTCGATGGCGGCGATGATCGCTTCGATCGAGGTGATGGCGTCGTCGGAGACCAGATCGGTCTGTGCCAAGGCCTGCTCAGCCAAAGTGCGAACAGCCGTCTCGACGGCTTCGCGCGCACGGTCGGTCTTGGGTTTAAACTCTTGCAGCAGCAGCGAGGCGAACTCGTTGGCTTCTTCGGTACGGCCTGACTGGGCCTGATTATCACGCAGTGATTCGGTCATGATCGTTCGTCCTGATTAGGCTTTCGGCTCGGAGTCCTGGGGTTTTGGCGCACTGGCCAACGCCTTGAGCAGGGCCGGATCCTTGATCGCTTTCATGATGATTTCTTCTGCGCCGGTCTTGCCATCCATGTAGGTCAGCAAGTTGGCCAACTGAGTGCGCGCTTCGAGCAACTGCCTGAGCGAGTCGACCTTGCGCGCCACGGCGGCAGGGCTAAAGTCGTCCATGCTTTCGAAGGTGATGTCCAGGCTCAGATTGCCTTCGCCGGTCAGCTCGTTGGGCACGTGAAACGCGACTCGCGGTTGCATCGCCTTGAGGCGTGAGTCGAAATTGTCGACGTCGATTTCCAGAAACTTACGGTCCGCTACAGCGGCCAAAGGCTCGGCAGGCTTGCCGGCAAGATCCGCCATGACACCCATCACGAAAGGCAGCTGGACCTTTTTCTCTGCGCCGTACAGCTCAACGTCGTATTCGATCTGAACCCGCGGTGCGCGGTTGCGCGCAATGAATTTCTGAGAACTGGTGTTCGCCACGTTGCTCCTCCTGGTCGCTGCTGCGACGTAATTGGCGTCATCGGTATTGGCCGGTAACGGGGTTGCGGGGTCCTGGCCGGGGCGGGCTCGCGATGCAGGCGAGCAGCGTTACTCGGCGTCGGGCCCTCGCAGGTTTTCGAACTGGGACATACCGTCGGGAATCAGGTTGCGCACGATCGCTTCAAAGTCAGCGTTGACCAGCTGTTTGGCGCGGCCAAGCAACATCGGCAAGGGGCTTGAAGGCTCATGACGTGCGTAGTAGGCAAGGATGCGATCAAGGCTGCGCACGACATCGTCGCGGTTACCGATCTCTGCATTGCCCCGCGCAGCGACGGGGGCTGCTGCCGTTTGGGCCTCAGGCTGAGCGTCGATAGTCTCTGGGGAAGGTGAGTGGCCTTCAGCAAAGGCCGGTGCGTATTCACTCAGAATATGCAACGCCTGTTTAAGCGGCTGCTTGAGGGGGAAAGATCCACGCCTTGTGCCGAGCCCACTTGTTGCGAGACGTACTGTTCGATGGCATCTGCAGCGTCGTGAGCTTCCTGCAACGCTGCGCGAAGGGCGCTCAGTTGCTCGGGGTCACTGTCACGCAGCGCGCCGGCCAGCTCTTCGGGTTTGAGGTGCTCGTCACTGAAGGTCTGCAAACCACTGGCATTCAGGGCTGCGCGCAGTCTGATCGAACCGAAGGTGCGTGAACGGACCAGCAGGCTCTCGCGCAGCAACCGAACGTTGGCTTCGCAAGCGATACCCGCCAGCGCATTGATGCGCACGGTGGGATCGTTATCGTCTTGGGCGTCGAGTTGCGGATGCAGGGTGGCCCAGTATTGGCCGAGCAGATCATTGATCAGGGTCAGTACGTTGGCCAGCCCGGCAAAGCCGTCCAGGGCCAAAGCGCTCTGTAGCAGGAAATGAGTGACGCGAAGGTCTTTGCTGCGCTGAAGAAGGGTGGTGCTGGACTGTTCGATCAGTCGCCAGTTCGGCGGCTCTGCCTGTTGCACGGCGTCGCCCATGGAGCGCTCAGGCTTCCCTTGAGCGTCGCGTTCCAATTGCAGGAAATCAGCGTCGTATTCCAGGTCCTCGCCACAGGGAGAGTCCGCAGACACAGCGGCGAGCAACAACGGAACATCCACCAAAATCGATCTCCTTATCGGTCGCATGCACATCAGAGCAATAAAAATTTTAATTAGAGCAAGGGGGAGCAAATGCGGCGTTGTAAAACCAGTGATGCCACATAGGCATCATCTGTCTTTAAACGGATGTCATTTTTGGTGTGGAACTTACCCTTTGTCAAGGTAAGCTATACGACCTTTGGATCGTATGTGATACAGACCGCAGGATGGATGAACGCAAGGTCGACCTGTGGACGACTGTCATTCAACTGTGTCTAAAATTGCGAAAAAGCCAGAAACTGGTCTTTATTTCACTTTTATTGAGCGTCTTCTCACAATATTCGGTCCTGGGTCTTAGGGAGCTGGGCCTCGAACCGTGGTCCGAAGTGTAAGCAAGGAGGCGCAGTGTCGCTCTGTCTGACTATTACCAGCTATCACAAAATAACCCCCGGACAACTCCCCGAGAAGTCGATGGACAAAGGGGTCATTTCGATTGGCCGTAGTCTGGAAAACGACTGGGTACTGCCTGACCCTGAGCGCTTGGTGTCTGCCAAACATTGCGTTATTCAGTTCAAAGACGGTCGGTACTATTTGACCGACCACAGCACTAATGGTGTCGAGTTGGTCAAGGCCGGTATTCGACTGCGTCGCGGCAATAGCGAATGGCTTGAAGACGGCGAAGTTATCCGTATCGGCGACTACGAAATTGGCGCGCGTATTGATGCTGATTTGACGCTGGCCGACTCCAACCCCTTCGGCCTTGAGGCCTCCAGCAGCTTTGACGCGCTGATGGGGCGCCAGAACAGCCCAGCCCCCATCAGCAACGCCCCCTGCGACGGCCCACTTTAAAGGCGGTGCTGCGCAGGACACGTTTCCCGATCTGTTCGATTTTCTGACCCCGGCCAGTGTTCCACCTGCGACCCAATCGGATCACGTCCCGGTCGAGCGTCATGATTTTCGCCCCCTATCCCTCAGGCACCTAGTGCGCCCCTTATCACGCCCGCGTCGGCGTCGAGTGTCATCCCTGAGGATTGGGACTTATTGTCCGACGTCGCCGCGCAGCCGCAGCCGCAGCTACCGCCGTTGGCCGTTGCGCCTGTGGTGCCGGTCGTGCCTGTTGACGTGCCCCCGGTGTTCACCGTTGAACCAGATCCGGTGCAGTTGCCTGCTGTCGAGCGCGTTGAGCCCTTGGTGCCGCCCGCGATCGGCGGTGGTGCAGACCTTCTTCGCGCTTTTTGCGCGGGGCAGGGCTCGACCAGTTGCGCATCGACCCGGCGCAAGCCCAGGCCCAGATGGAGTCGATCGGTCGCAGCTATCGGTTGATGGTGGAAGGCTTGATCGATGTGTTGCGTGCCCGCAGCAGCCTTAAAGGCGAGTTCCGGATGCAGCAGACCATGATCAGCCCGGTGGAAAACAACCCGCTCAAGTTTGCGCCGAATGTTGATGAGGCACTGCTGTTGCTGCTGCGCCACGGCAATCATGCGTTTATGTCGCCGGACCTCGCCATTGCTGACAGCTTTGATGATCTGCGTGCGCACCAGTTGGCGGTGATGGCAGGTGTGGAGGCGGCGATCAACGCGCTGCTCAAACGTTTCGAACCCTCCCGGCTTGAGGCGCGTATGGGCAAGCCCGGCGCCCTGTCGAACCTGTTCGGTTCGCGTCACGCGCAGAATTGGCAGCAGTTCACCGAACTGTATGCGCAGATCTCCCGCGAAGCAGAAGAAGACTTTCAAGACCTGTTCGGACGTGAGTTCAGCCGCGCCTACGAAGAGCACAGCACCCGACAGCGGCGATCCTGAAGCGCAGCGGCACCCGGAAAAAACGGAAATACAGTCAGCACGTCATGAGGACGCAGGATGTTTGGAAAAGTGGTAATGGCAGCGTCCATCGCGTTGTTGTTGGCAGGTTGCGCCAAAAACGGGCAGACGCCACCGTCCGCCGACGCGCCTGAGAAGGCAGCGGATGCGGCAACCGTCGAGCTGCACTTCAACGCCGTCGCTGGACTCAATCCTGGCGCCAACGGCCAGCCGGCGCCTGTGCGCGTGCGTATCTTTGAATTGAAAAACACGGCCAGTTTCTTGCGCGCCGATTATTTCGCGTTGGCCGAGCGTGCCCAGGCAACGCTGGGTGCCGACCTGATTGATCAGGACGAAGTGCTGGTCCAGCCGGGGCAGCAGCTGACCCTTTCTCGCGACCTCAACAGCACCACGCGCCAGATCGGACTGGTGGTCGGCTACCGCGAGATCGATCAGGCCCAGTGGCGCACGGTTGTCACTGTCGCACCACGCAAGGTCGGTGCGTTTCAGATCGGTCTTGATGCCCGCGCTGTGACCAGCGCTCCGGCCGCCACCCCAACTCGTCCCGCCCAATAGGCAATCGGAGAACCCATGTCCTGGAACAATCGTGTGGTCTGGTCGGAAGGCATGTTCATTGGAACACAGCATTTTCAGCAGCATGACCGCTATCTGGAGAACCTCATTGATGCGCGCAGCCGTCCGCTGTCGGCCGGGGCCTGGGGGCTTTCCGAGCTGTTGCTGGACCAGGGACTTTTGGCACAGGGCAAGTTGGCGATTGTCTCGGCGCGCGGCTTGTTGCCCGATGGTACCCCGTTCAACATTCCCCACGATGACCTGGCGCCCAGCCCCTGAACATCGACGACAACCTGCGTGATGGTCTGGTTTATCTGGCGTTGCCGCTCAAGCGCGCTGGCCAGCGTGACACGGTTGATGAAGGCGAAGCACTGGCGGGTGCGCGCTTTGTCAGCCAGGTGCGCGAAGTGCGCGACGACAATGCGCCGTTTGAAAATCGCGCGCCGGTAGCGGTTGGTGCGAGGGCCTTGCGTCTGGTCACTGAGCGTGACGGCTTGAGCGACTATGCAGCGATCGGCCTGGCGCTGGTAAAAGAAAAACGAGCTGACCGGGCGTTGGTCCTTGATGAGGCCTACATCCCGCCCGTGCTTGACGTCGCGGCGTCCAGGTTGCTCGCGGCTTTTCTGGGTGAGTTGTGTGGCCTCCTCCATCAGCGCGGTGAAGCGCTTGCCGGCCGGGTGGTCGCATCGGGTGCCGGTGGCGCTTCGGAAATTGCGGACTTCTTGCTGCTGCAGCTGGTCAATCGCGCGCAGCCGTTGATCAATCACCTGAGCCAACTGACACCGCTGCACCCTGAGCGCTTATACAGCGAGCTGGTGAGCCTGGCGGGCGACTTTGCAACCTTTTCCAATGCAGGGCGTCGCCCGCAAGCCTTTGTCCGCTACCAGCATGATGACCTGGCCCTAAGTTTTGCGCCGGTGATGCTGGCATTGCGTGAGGCACTGTCGATGTTGATCGACAGCAAGGCCACACCGATTCCGATCGTTGAAAAAGCCTACGGCATTCATGTGGCCATGCTCGCCGACCGTAACCTGATCGACAGCGCCAGCTTCATCCTGGTGGTGCGGGCCGACATGCCCAGCGAAGCGTTGCGCGGGCGTTTCGGCCAGCAGAGCAAAGTTGGCTCGGTGGAGCACATCCGCGACATGGTCAATTTGCAGTTGCCAGGCATTGGTCTTCTGCCTCTGCCGGTGGCGCCACGGCAGATTCCGTTCCACGCGGGGTCCACGTATTACGAACTCGACCGGGGCAGCGAGCACTGGAAAGAGCTGATGAATTCGGGTGGTTTCGCGTTCCATGTGGCCGGTGAATTCCCGGGCCTGAACCTGGCTTTTTGGGCGATCCGAGGATAAACCGCGATGTCTTCCAACGATGACCCTTTTGGCCCTGGCACGCCGGCCAACGACCGCACGCAGTTCATGCCGCGCCCCGGTGGCCGCGATCCGCAACCTGCAGAGCGCAGTGAGCCGCCGCCACCGCTTTCTGTAGCGGCGGCCCCTCTGCCAACTGGCAAGTCGCAGGGCCTGAACCCACTGGAGGCCGCAGCCGGTCCGCTGCTGGCATTGCTCACGCGCTTGCGCAGCACCATTGCCCACCCGGCCCCGGCCAGTTTGCGCGCGCAACTGCTGGCGTACCTGCGCCAGTTTGAGGAGCGTGCGCAGGCGGCCGAGGTGGCGCGCAACGACATCCTGCTGGCGCGTTATGCGTTGTGCACCGCGCTGGATGAAGCCGTGCTGAGCACACCGTGGGGCAGCGCCAGTGAGTGGGGCAAACAGAGCCTGTTGATCACCGTGCACAACGAAGCCTGGGGCGGTGAGAAGGTCTTTCAGTTGCTGGAGCATTGCTTGCAGACGCCCCGCGAGCGTTTGTATCTGCTGGAG
This sequence comes from Pseudomonas sp. 15A4, assembly GCF_016925575.1. Lineage (NCBI taxonomy): Bacteria > Pseudomonadati > Pseudomonadota > Gammaproteobacteria > Pseudomonadales > Pseudomonadaceae > Pseudomonas > Pseudomonas sp. 15A4. Next base: position 1,205,174 of record NZ_CP068986.1, read on the forward strand.
CTGTTGTACCTGTGCATGTGCCTGGGCTTTGAAGGCCGCTACCGCGTGATGAAGGATGGCCGTAGCCAGCTTGATGCCTTGCGCGAGCGCACCAGTGCAGCGATTCGTACGGCGCGCGGTGAGATCGAGCGCGAGTTATCGCCGCATTGGCGAGGCGTGACCGTGGCGCGTGATCGCCTGTCGCAGTTCATGCCGCCCTGGGTCGCTGCCGCCATCGGCGTGGCCCTGTTGCTGCTGCTGTTGTTCGGCTTGCGCCTCAAGCTTGCGTCGGATGCAGAGCCGGTCTTCAAAAATATTCATGCACTGGGCGAGATCCCCGTGCAGGCCATCACCCCGGCCGTGGTGCAGCCTAAAGTCATAGAGCGCCCGCGCCTGGCGGGCTTTTTGGCTGAGGACATCAAGGCTAATCGCGTGGCGGTGGAAGATGCGGTGGATCGTTCGGTGGTGACCATCCGCGGCGACGAATTATTTGCCTCGGCAAGCTCAACCATTGTCGACGACTACCAGCCTCTGATGCTGCGCATTGCTGATGCCATTCGCAAAGTCAAAGGCCAGGTGCGAGTCACCGGGCACAGCGACAATCGGCCTATTGCCACGTTGCGCTTCCCGTCCAACTGGGCGCTGTCTCAGGCCCGTGCCGAGCAAGTGCTGCAAATCCTGGCAGCCAAAACAGGCCAGCCTGAGCGCTTCTCCGCCGAAGGTCGCAGCGACACCGCGCCGGTGGCGCCCAATGCAACAGCCGAAGGACGGGCGAAGAATCGCCGCGTTGAAATCACTGTGTTGGCGGAGGGGTTGAGTGAAGGCGTTTCTCGGTTTTATCGTTCGCTGGGTCGTGCCTGTTCTGGGTCTGATTGCCCTCAGCCTGATCATTTGGTTTGTTGGACCGCTGCTTGACGTACTGATGTCCGAAGGACGGCGCTGGACACTGATCATTGTGCTGTTCGCCGTCTGGATCGCCTGGCGAGTGTTTCGCATCATCCAGGCGCGTCGCAATGCCGCGCAGGTGATGCAAAGCCTGGCCGCTGAAACGGCGCCGGACCCTGCCAGCGTCGCCACCGCCGAAGAGCTGGCCACGCTACGCCAACGCATGGATGAGGCGCTAAAGCTGCTCAAGCACGCACGCTTGGGTGGCGATGAGCGGCGCAACCTGTATGAGCTGCCGTGGTACGTGATCATTGGTCCACCCGGTGCGGGCAAGACTACGGCTCTGGTTAATTCCGGGATGCATTTTCCGCTGGCAGCGCAGATGGGCGCCGGTGCGATTCGTGGCGTGGGCGGTACGCGCAACTGCGACTGGTGGTTTACCGACCAAGCCGTGCTGTTGGACACAGCAGGCCGTTACACCACCCAGGACAGTCACGCACAGGTCGACAAGGCCGCGTGGCTGGGCTTCCTCGACCTGCTGAAAAAGCAGCGCTCACGCCGCCCCATCGACGGTGCGTTCATTGCGATCAGTCTGTCTGATCTGCTGCTGGGCAGCGAAGCCGAGCGTGCGGCTCACGCGGCAGCCATTCGCCTGCGTATTCAGGAGCTGTATAGCCAGTTGGGCGTGCGCTTCCCGATCTACGTGATGCTGACCAAACTCGACCTGGTGCCGGGCTTCATGGAGTTCTTCGATGCCTTGAGCAAAGAGGAGCGCGCGCAGGTGTGGGGCATGACCTTCGCACTGGACAATCCCAAAAACGCAGAGGGGCCGATCGGGCATTTTCTTGACGAGTTCGCCTTGCTTGAGCAGCGCCTGAACGCGCGTCTGGTCGAGCGCTTGCAGCAAGAGCGTGATCCGGCACGGCGTGACCTGATCTACGGTTTTCCGCAGCAGTTCGGGGCCCTCAAAGACACCCTGCAAGCGTTCCTCGACGGTGTGTTCAAACCCAACGCGTTTGAAGAGCGTGCATTGCTGCGCGGGGTGTATTTCACCAGCGGTACGCAGGAAGGCAGCCCGATTGACCGACTGATCGGAGCCATGGCCCAGAGCATGAGCCTGGACCGTCAGCACTTGGCGCGACAGACCGGCACCGGTCGCAGCTACTTCATTGAAAAGCTGTTCACGGCGGTTGCGTTCGCCGAGCGTGGGCTGGTGGGTGTAAACCCCAAGGTCGAACGTCGGCGCAAATGGCTGGCCCGAGCTGCATTGGCCGCCACCGTTGCGGTGGTGGTATTGGTCAGCACGCTGTGGGTGATCAGTTACCGCGCCAACCAGGCCTATATCGCCCAGGTCGATCAGAAGGTCGCGCCACTGGGACAAAGCGTACAAAGCCTGAGCCCCGCGCAGCGCGATGTGTTGGCGGTGTTGCCACTGCTAAATGCGGTGCGCAACCTGGCAGGCGATGCCCCTGGCATGTCGCAGGGATTGGGTTTGTATCAGGGCGACATGCTGCAGGCTGAATCCGGCAGCGTGTACCGCAAGCTGCTGATTGCGGTCTTCGCGCCGAGACTGGTCACCCGGCTTGAAGAGCAACTGCACAGCGGCGGCAGCTCGGACTTTCTCTACGAAGGGCTCAAGGCGTATCTGATGCTCGCCGACAGCGAGCATTACGATCCGGACTTCATCAAGGCCTGGGTCACTCTGGACTGGGACCAAAGCCTGCCGCGTGACCTGCCGCCCGATCAGCGCCAGGCACTGGGCGAGCATTTGCAGGCCTTGTTTGAGCGTCATCCACCCAATGCGCGACTGGACCAGCGGCTGATCGACGACTTGCGCCGTCAGTTGCAACAACTGCCCGTGGCGCAACGCGTTTATGACCGGGTCAAGCGCCAGAAGCTGCCGGACGGCGTCACCGACTTCCGTGTGAGCGAAGCCGCCGGGCGCGATGCCGTGCTTGTGTTCGCCCGCAAGAGCGGCAAGCCGTTGAGCGCGCCACTGAGCGGCTTTTTACGGCCAAGGGTTATCGCGATGCGTTCCTGGCGACCAGCTTGAGCCAAGCCGGGACGCTGGCCGAAGAGCAATGGGTGCTGGGGCTGGAACGTGCTGATCAACAGAACGTCGCCAGCCTGGCCGCAGATGTGCGCCGTTTGTACTTTCAGGATTACCAGCGCGAGTGGGATGCGTTGCTTGCAGACCTCGACTTTGTGCCCATCACCAGTGTCGCTCAAGCCTCTGACGTCTTGCGGGTGATTTCCGGCCCCACCTCACCGCTGAAAAAACTGCTGGTGGCAGTGGCCAACGAAACCAACCTGCAACAAGGCGAGAAGCTCATCGCCGAGCAGGCCAGGAAGGTCGACGGTGGCGTCGATCAGCTTAAGCAGCGCCTCGGTTCGATGCTGGGCCGGGAGCAAGCCAGCAATGCCGTGGCCGCTGTCGTGGCAGAAGACCCGGTCAGCATCCATTTTGCCGAACTCAATGCGTTCGTCAGCAAGGGCGAGGGTGAGCCAGCCGCGATTGACGGCCTGTTGGCCGACATGAATGCGCTCTACGTACAGGTCAGCGCCATGGCGGGCGCCAGCGGTGAGGCCCTGCTGGGCGAAGCGAAAAACTCCGCCAGCGCCGCGGCCACGCGGGTCAATCTGACCGCGGATCGTGAGCCGCCGGTGGTCAAGGGACTGGTCAAATCGGTGGTCAGTTCCACCACCAACACCATGATGGGCGGGGTGCGCAATCAACTGAACGCTGCCTGGATCAGTGATGTGGTGAACGTGTATCGCCAGTCACTGAGCGGTCGCTATCCGTTGGCGCCGGGCAGTGTGCGCGATGCCACGCTGGATGACTTTGGTCAGTTCTTCGGGGTGGGCGGGGTGATGGATAACTATTTCCGCAAATACCTGCAGGACTACGTGGACACCTCGGCATCGGCTTGGCGCTGGCAGCCGGGCGCTGCTCAGAAACTGGGCATCAACGCGTCAGTGTTGCAAACCTTCCAGCGTGCTGCGGCGATTCGCGACGCATTCTTCCGCTCCGGTGGTGTGCAGCCTTCGGTGCGCTTCGAACTCAAACCGGTGGCGATGGACGCCTCGATCACCCAGTTCTTGCTTGATCTGGACGGCCAGCAAATCAGTTATGACCACGGCCCTAGCCGCGCCGTCGCGATGCAATGGCCCAACGCCGGCAGCATCGGCGTCGTGCGCCTGTCGATTTCTCCCCGGCGGCCAGTGGTCGTTCCGGTATCACGCTGGACGGTCCGTGGGCGTGGTTCCGTCTGCTGGAACAGTCGGATCTGGTGTCAGCCGGTTCGCCCGACCGTTTCAACTTACGTTTGCGGGTCGACAGCGCCAGCATCTCGTATGAGCTGCGCGCCAACAGCGCCTTCAATCCGTTCAAGAGCCGAGTGTTGAGCGGCTTCAGCCTGCCGGAGCGGTTATGACCACGCCGGGCTTTTACGGCAAGCTGGCCAGCCGCGGCGACTTCGTCAGTCGTGGCCTGGCGCAGCATTTCATTCAGCCTTGGGATGCCTGGCTTTCGGCGGGGCTGCAGGTCAGCCAGCAGCAATTGGGCCAAGCGTGGCTTAACGCTTATTTGGTCAGCCCACTGTGGCGTTTTGTCGTGGCACCGGGTGTCTGTGGCCCTCAGGCTCTGGCCGGGGTGTTGATGCCCAGCATTGATCGGGTGGGGCGCTATTTTCCGCTCACTGTGGCGCAGGTGATCGAGCCAGGCCAGTCGTTGGCCGCGTTGGTGAGTGCGCCGCAGCAATGGTTTGATCACGTCGAAGCATTGATGTTGGCGACCCTGGAGCCTGATGCTGATTTTTCAGCCTTTGAGGACGGCCTTTCAGCCCTGGGATGCCTGCCGACGATCAGCGCCGAGCCAGTGAGCCACTTTGCCGGTCTGCAGCGGACCGACACCACCGACCCGCAAACCCGTCAGCGCGTGCTGGCTGAACTGGCGTGCACGCGGGCCAGCCTTTGGTGGGGCAACGGATCACAGCACATCGCGGCAGGACTCATGCGCTGTCAGGGCCTGCCTGAATCCAGGGAATTCGGCAGCTATCTGCTGGGACAAGGGGCGTTGATCTAGATGCCTGCATTCGCTCAACACATTCAATACCGCAGCGCCAGCTACAGCCATGTGGGCATGGTGCGGCAGATCAACGAAGACGCGTTTCTGGAGCTGCCTGAAAATGGCCTGTGGGCGGTCGCGGACGGTATGGGCGGGCACGCAGCGGGGGATTACGTTGCCAGCCTGATCGTCGACAGCTTGCGTCGTGCATCACCCTCGGACACGTTAGCGACGTACACCCTGGCGCTGCGCGCAGCGCTGGTCGAGGTCAATGCGGCCGTGCGCGAAGAAACCGTTCGGCGTGCGGTGAGCATGATGGGCAGCACGGTCGTTGCGCTGGCGGTGCAAGGCAGCAAGGGCGTTTGCCTGTGGGCCGGTGATAGCCGTCTTTACCGTCTGCGTGACGGTCAGTTGCAGGGTATTTCCCGCGACCACAGTTACGTCCAGGGCTTACAGGACAGCGGGTTGCTTAGCGAAGCCGAAGCCCGTGTACACCCGCGTGCCAACATCGTTACGCGCGCTATCGGTGTCGACGATGCGCTGGATCTGGCGATCACACATCTGGATATCTTGCCGGGCGACACCTTTTTGCTGTGCAGTGACGGCCTGAACAAGACCGCCGAAGACCACGAAATTCGCGATGTACTAGGCCACACCGACCCCTATCAGGTGGTTCGCAGCCTGGTGCATCTGGGACTGACCCGGGGCGCCCCCGACAACATCACGGCCATCGTCGTCAAAGCCTCTTGAAGACCCACCCATGGACATACTGATTTCCGGATTTGACATAGAGGGTGAGATTGGCGAGGGCGCCATGGCAACCGTCTATCTGGCCACGCAACGCTCGCTGGAGCGCAAGGTCGCGCTGAAGGTAATGGCCGCGTCCCTGGCGGCTGATCCGACTTTCTGCGAGCGCTTCCTGCGTGAAGGCAAGACGCTCGCGCGCCTGTCGCACCCGCATACCGTGACTATTCACGACATTGGCAATGTCGGCGACCTGTATTACATGGCCATGGAGTACCTGCCCAACGGCACGCTCAAAGAACGCGTGGCGGACGGAATCACGGCCGAGCAGGGCCTGACCTATATTCGCCACATTGCATCGGCACTGGGCTATGCCCATGCCCAAGGCCTGGTGCACCGCGATGTTAAACCGGCCAACATTCTGTTCCGCGCCAACGGCTCTGCCGTGCTCTCAGACTTCGGCATCGCCAAATCGCTCGACGACCGCACGCAATTCACTCAGGCAGGGCTGGCCGTCGGTACGCCCAGCTACATGAGCCCCGAGCAAGCGCGCGGGCAGGAAATCGACGGCCGCGCCGACCTTTATGCATTGGGCGTGGTGCTCTATGAAATCCTGGTGGGCAGGCTGCCTTACATCGGCATCGACGCCCTGTCCACGGCGCTGGCTCATCTGACTGAGCCGCTGCCGGAGTTGCCGATCCATCACGGGCGTTATCAGTTCATCCTTAGCAAACTGTTGGCCAAAGACCGTAACGAGCGCTTTGCCGATGCTGCCGAACTCATCGCAGCGCTGGATAATCTGCCACAGGACGCTTCGGACGCCACCCAGATTCGCCCGCTGGCGCCGGTCGAGGTCAAGAGTGCGCCGGTTGCGAAGGATGACTTGGCGGGGCTTACGCCGGTGTCCATTGAGATTCCATCGGCCACGCCAAATAAGCCTGCCACGGCCCCGCGTCATGCTCCGCCGCTGCAGCCTTCAAGCCACTCCGAGCAACGTAAAGGCCCCGTGCTGGCCATGTTGGCGGTCGCAGTCGCGGCCGCCTTGGGCTTGGGCGGTGCGGCCTATTGGTGGCTGAGTGACGCGCCGAGGACTTCGGCAGTTGCCCCGCCTGCTTCGGCGGACAAAACGCCTGCTCGCGCTGCCACGCCTGAAGGTCCTGCGTCCCAGAGCACGGGCACGACGCCGCCCACGAACCCTGCGAGCCCCCGCCAGCCGTTGCCGCGCAACCTGTGCTCGGGGATGCCGACGGTGGCAATCGTCCGCTGTTGATGGTCGGCAAGAAAACCTTGTTTCAGCGCGTGTTGAGCAAGCCGGGTGCGCGTTTTGCCAACCAGGCAGGAGCCGCTGCGGATGACCCGTCACTGCCAGCTTTTTCGGTGCTGTACGTTTATCAACGTCAAAGCCTCAACGGCAGCCAGTGGTTGCGGGTGGGCGCTTCCAGCGACGGGCACAGCCAAGGCTGGTTGCCACTTGATCAGCTCAGCGACTGGAAACAGAGCCTGGTGCTCAAATTCACCGAGCGCTCCGGCCGTGCACCCGCGATGTTCATGCACGACGCCAGCCATCTGGAGCAGTTGCTGAATAACCCGGCGGCCGCCAAAACCCTGCTGCTCAATGCGCAAAAGAGCGCCGACGACACCCATCAAGTGTTGGCGCTGGAGCCTGCCGCCAGCGCCATTCCACAGAATCAGTTTTACCTGCTGCCGATCTTCGACTCCAAAGAGACCTTCGACCAGAACGGCCAGCCGGTTCAGATGCTCAATGTCGCGTCAATCGACCCCGGCAACACCCCTCAAAAGAACGAGGCGGGTGCTCAGGCGCAGGCACCTTTCACCCAGGACGGCTTCCGCACGGGCATCGTGCTGGTGGTGGACACCTCAGTGTCGATGCAGCCGTACATCGACCAAGTGCGCGACGTGGTCGCAGAACTGCAGAACCAGATTGCCAAGCGCGGCGAGTTGGATCACGTCAGCTTCGGCATGGTGGGGTTTCGCAATAACGTCAGCAAAACACCTGGCTTGGAATACCTCAGCAAGACACTCGTGACCTTGGATCAAGGGCGTGATCCGCAACGGTTCCTGGAGCTGGCGCGACAGGTCAAAGCCACCGATGTTTCGAGCCAGTCCTTTAACGAGGATGCTTTTGCCGGGATCATGCAGGCGGTCAACGGCATGGACTGGACGGGGTATGGAGGGCGCCTGATTCTGTTAGTCACGGATGCCGGATCCCTGCGCAAGAACGACCTCTACAGCAGCACCCAGATGAACGAGGCGGAGGTACGACAGGCCGCGCTGGGCAAGCAGATCAAAATCTACGCGCTGCACCTGAAAACCGATGCAGGCAAAAAGAACCATGCGTTCGCCGAGCAGCAATACCGCACGCTAACCGCCGACGCTAACCCGAAGATCGGTGACCTGTACGTGGGCGTGCCCGGCGGTGATGTGCAGAAGTTTGGCCAGCGCGTGTCTGAAATCGGCTCGGTGTTTGCCGACCTTGTGCATCAGGTACGCAACAACCAGGCGCCTTCAGCCCCTGCATTGCCTGCAGCACCTACCGTGGCTGATAAATCTGCGGCCATCGGATACGCCATGCGCATGGACTTCCTTGGTCATCAATCGGGCGTTCGCGCGCCGCAATTGGTCAGTGCCTGGACCACCGATCGCGACCTGACCAACCCTGCGCTGCCGCAGTTTCAAGTTTGCGTGATGCTCAGCAAGTTGCAGCTCAATGACCTGCAACAGTCGCTCAAGCTGGTCGTTGACGCGGCCCGCAAAACGCAAAGCTCGCCCAGGGACTTCTTCCAGGAAATCGCCAGTGCCAGCGCCTACATGAGCCGCGATCCATCCGCGTTGAACAAGGCTGGCAACCTGGCGCAGAGTGGTGTGCTGGGCGAGTACCTGGAGGGGCTGCCGTATCGCAGCAAGTCCCTGAGCATGACGCAGGACTTGTGGCTGTCGTTGAGTGTGGCCGAGCAGGAAGACTTCATTGATGAGCTGGATTCGAAAATCCGCCTCTACGAAACCTTCCACAACGACCTCGCCAACTGGGTCCGCTTCGGTGATGCCGAGCCGGGTGACGCGTTGTACCGCGTGCCGCTGTCGACACTGCCATGATGTTCAGCCTGCGAGAGGTGCGCAAAACGCGCGGCGAGGGCAGCCAGCGCTACAGCCTGGTGATCCCCCGTCTGGACTTGGCGGCGGGTCAGCAGTGGGCGTTGGTGGGGCCCAGCGGTTGTGGCAAAAGCACGCTGCTCGACCTGCTGGCGCTGGTGTTGTCGCCGGACTCGGCACAGCGCTTTGACTTCTCGAGCGAGCAGGGCGATGTCGACGTTGCCGGGCTGTGGCGCGATGCAAAGCATAACCGTCTGGCGGCCTTGCGCAGTCGGCAGATGGGCTATGTGCTGCAAACCGGTGGGCTGTTGGGTTATCTCGATGTGCGCGCCAATATTGGTCTGCCCCGGCAACTGCTGGGGCTGGCAGACGATGGCAGCGTCGAGCAACTGGCAACGCAGCTAGAGGTCAGCGAGCAGTTGAGCAAGAAACCCGGCGCGTTGTCTGTGGGGCAACGTCAGCGCGTCAGTTGTGCGCGGGCGCTGGCTCACAACCCGCGCCTGCTGCTGGCCGATGAACCCACTGCGGCACTCGACCCGCTCAACGCGTTGCGCGTGATGCAATTGTTGCTTGGGCGTGTCAGGGCGCAGGGGGCCTGTTGCGTGATCGCGACTCATGACCAAGCCCTGGCGCGTGACGCAGGCTTGCACGTGCTGCACATCCGTTGTGTGCGCGACGCCGATGGTGGTGTAACGGCCACGCTTGAGGAAGATCGATGATGCGCGCTGCACTGGTGGCTTCTCTGGCTTGGCACGACTACCGCGCGGACGCTCGGCTGTCAGCCTGTGCGGTCTTGGCGCTGGTGGCGGTCATTGCACCGCTGTTGGTGCTGTTCGGGCTCAAGTTTGGACTGGTGGGCAGCCTGACCCAGCGCCTGGAGCGCGACCCGGCGGTGCGTGAAGTGACGCCCATGGGCGGCGGCCGATTCACCGGCGCGTTCATCGATGCATTGGCGCAGCGGCCCGACGTCGCATTCGCGTTGCCCCGTACCCGCCAGATCGCGGCCACCGCAGACCTCTCTGTGCCGGGGCGGGATCGCACGGTAAACGTCGAGATGATCCCCACTGGCGTGGGCGATCCGCTGCTGGGCAACGTCCGAGCACCCACTGACCTGGACAGCGTCATTCTCAGCGCGACCGCCGCCGAAAAACTGGGGGCCACAGCTGGCGACTGGCTGGAGGCATCTTTCAGCCGTCAGGTGTCCGGTCAACTTCAGGCGCAACGCACACGTTTGCACGTCACCGCAGTATTGGGACTGGAAGCGTTTGGGCGCGATGCGATTTTCGCGCCGCTGGCATTGCTCGCGGCGGTGGAAGACTACCGCGATGGCCTGGCGGTGCAGGCGTTTGACTGGCCGGGTGATGCGCCAACTGCCGATGAGCAGCGCGTTTATCCCGCGTTTCGGCTGTACGCCCGTAACCTCAATGACGTCGAGCCGCTGCGGGTGTATTTCGCCGCCCGCAATCAGTTGGTTTCAACGCAGGCGCAGACCATCGCGCAAGTGCAATCGCTGAGCCGTAATCTCTCCATCGTTTTTTGGGTGATCGCAGCATTGGCCGTGGTCGGCGCCGCCGCAGCGATCTTCGCCGGGGCGTTGGCGGCGGTCGCGCGCAAGCGTCGAGAGCTTTCGGTGCTGCGTTTACTGGGGTTCAGCACCGGCGCGCTGTTGCTGTTCGTGGTACTGCAAGCGCTCTACAGCGGCGTGTTGGCGGTATTGATCAGCGTCCTGCTTTATAGCGTGGCCGAATCGGGTCTCAATCATTTGTTTGTGCAGGTGCCCGGCGAGCATGCCAGTCACCTGCTGTTGCGTCATTACGTCATCGCGCTGTCAGGTGTACTCGGTGCCAGTGTGTTGGCAGCGGCGCTCGGCGGCTGGCGTGTGGCGCGTATCGAAGCGTCGGAAGGAATCAGAGATGTATAAGTTGCGCAGGGCCATCCTGGCGTTGACCCTTGCCACCTTGTGCGCGCCGTTTGGCGTGCCTTCGTGGGTACAGGCAGCCGAGGTTGATGCGCCGGACGACTCGCTCGACAACCCCAAGCCCTTGCCTGACGACGTGGTGTTGCCACTGCCGTGCGAAGGGGAGATGGTGTTTCGTTATGTCTACGTGCTGGCCCAGGGCACCCTGGACGATCGTGAAGTAAGCCTGGGCTATCCATTTGCCGAGGGTGAGCCGGGCTACAAGCAATCCTTCATTTCCGGCTACCGCCGGGACTTCATCAACGGGCAGTTCACTCTTGGTGACCTGCCCGGTGACTGGCGTAAAACCATCAGCCCGTTGCTGCCTAAAACCGATGCGGGCACCCCGCTCAAACCCATGATGTATTTCATCGGTAAATACGAGGTCACTGCCCGCCAGTACGCAGCGGTCATGGCGCAGGCGCAGGCACTGGCCAGCGGTGAGCCTGCTCCGGCCTGCGGCGTCCCTCAGGGCATGGCCGGGCGCTTGCCCAAGGTCAAGCTGTCGCGCTATGAGGCCGAACGCTTCTCGGCGATCTACAGCGCCTGGCTGATGAAGTATCACCGTGAGCTGCTGCCCATCAGCGGGCGGGGCAGAACAGAAGACGACGGCGGCGTCGGTTTCGTACGACTGCCCACCGAAGTCGAGTGGGAATATGCCGCCCGTGGGGGTCAGGCCGTCAGCCGTCAGGAGCTTGAGGGGCGACTGTTTCCGCGCCACACAGAGGGCAGTGAAGAAGACGGCCCGTTGAGTGATTGGGCGGTGTTCAACCAAGTAGCGGGCGGCACCGGCCAAGCGGCGCGACTGATGCCCATCGGTACCAAGTTACCCAACCCCATCGGCCTGTTCGACGTGCTCGGCAATGCTGCTGAAATGGTTCAGGAATCATTCCAGCTGGTGCATGCCGGGCGTCTTCAGGGGGCTTACGGCGGCTTTGTCGCCAAGGGTGGCAATTACCTGGAAGGTGAGGGCACGCTATTCACCGGGATGCGCCGCGAGTACCCGCTTTTTGCTGCCGATGGCACTGAGCAGAGCAACGAAACCACTGGTTTTCGGGTGGCCATTGGTGCGCTTTCTGCGCCTCGCTCGCGTTACAAAGAGCTGTTCGAACAATGGCAGAAAGAGGGACGGCTGGCTTCGTTGACTGACGCGATCGACGACACTCAGGACCCGACCAAGCGCCTGGATACGATCATCTCCTCCAGCACTGACCCCAAGCTGCAAGCCGAGCTGGGACTGGTCAACGAAGAGCTTAAACGCAATGTGTCGTTAATCGCTCAGCAGCGCGAAGAAGCGGCAGGCGGCTTGATCCAGTCATCGGCCTTGGTAGCTGAAACAGTCAACAACTACAACATCCGCCTGACCAACCTCAGGAAAAGCCGACAGCAAGCGCTGGATGCGAAGGATGAGGCCAGTGCCAAGCTGTTTGCCATGGCCATCGAAAACGGCACCAGCGCGCTCGATGGCGCAGTGGCGATCTACATCGACAACCTTGCTACCGGTACGCGCTACACCGATGCGGTGATCCAGGCGCAGTTTCAACGGGTCAAGGAAGAGCTCAATCGAAAACCGGTCGTGGGCAAAAGTCTGGTGGCTCGCGCCACAGTATTTGTCCGCAACGTGGGCAGTTATCGTCAGCAAAAGCGCGCGGACCCGCAGGCGGTCCTCAAGGAATTGCTTGCACCGGCCACTGGGCCTTAACGGCCGGTGTCCAGCGAGTAAAGGGAGTCCGGGCGGCCAGTGGCCGTACCGGCGTTGTAAAACCAAAACGAGAGCAAGAACATGCAGCTAAGCCGTAAACCCGTTGTATCGACCTCCAAATGCCGTGGGCTGCTATTGGCTGCCGTAGGCTTCAGCGCCGTACTGATGGCAGGCTGTGCCAGCTCGCCGGTCTCCAAAGTGGGTGCCAGCACCAAGGTTGAGTACTACCCAACCTGCTACGAGCCGGTCAAACACCTGCGTGAGACTGACGGTGACACCGCCAAGTCCGTATTCGGCGGTGCCGCTGTCGGCGCTCTGGGTGGCGCACTGGCCGGGGCAATGGTCGGTAGCTCCGAAGACCGTAAACGCAATATCGCCATCGGTGCAGCAGGCGGCGCCGTGGTTGGCGGTGCAGCGGGTTACTACACCGAGAAGCAGAAGCAGATTGCTGACGACAAACAGCGCATCGGCTCTTACGCAACCGACATCAACAAGAGCGTCGGCGACATGGACCGCAGCACGGCTTACGCCCAGGCTTCGCAGTCTTGCTACCAGAGCGAGTTCACCAAGTTGATCGCGGGCCGCAAAGCCAAGACCATCAACGACACCGAAGGCCGCAAGCGTCTGGCTGAAATCGTCGCGGGCCTCAAAGAGTCTAACGACCTGATCACCACCGTGAACGGTCGTACCGGTGAAAGCCTCAACAGCTACACCCAAGCGTACGAAAAAGACCTGCAAACCGTTGGCGTGCAGCGTGCCGACGTAGCCACTGTTGCAGCGGTAGACACCACATCTGTTACTCCGGCCAACAAGAAAAAAGCCGCCACGAAGAAAAAGCTGCCAACCGTACCTCAGGAAGCAGTGACCACCGAGAAGACCTTGCGGGACGCGAAAACCAAGCAGGCTGCAAGCCAGCAGGTTGCAGCGACCGGTCAATCGCAGGTTAACGCGATGTGCAAAAGCCCGGATCTGGGCGACTGGGCCCCCGTGCCTTGCCCAAATGCGTGATTGAACCTGTTTGAGCGTTAACAAAAACGGCCCTGCTCAATGAGCAGGGCCGTTTTTTTATGTCAGCTAGTAAGCGGCATCACGCCTAGCCGAGTCAGATTGTCGGGATCAGAACAACCCGCCCAAATAGATCGCCCCGCCAAAGCCTGCTTGCGCGCCCACATTATATCCAGTCATAAGCAGCGCCCCCTTGGCTGACTGCATCAACTGACGCTGTATCACCGTCATTCCAAAAACGCGGTAGCCGGTGTTGTATTCATCGCCATTGAGAGTGCCAGCAGTTTCGGGTCCAGCCCGAACAGCATTGCCGTGCCCGAGCCGCCTGCAACCAAGCCGGCGTTAAGTTCCATGAACACGCAGGGACCGGTGATGTCATCGCGCTTTAAGTCCCGGTCTTTCAGCGCATCCGACACGAATACCCAGCCGTAGCTCGTAAAGGATTCCAATGCCCCCGCGCCGCCAACGTTTTTGCCCTTGATCTGCAGGTTAACCTTGCCGAAGCGCGGCAACTTGAAGCCTAACCCAATGCCTGCGCCAGCGCCTCCGTAGCGAAAGCTCTCTTCTTTGCCATCGGGTGTCTTTAGGGTGATTGATCCGCCCGTACCGGATACCAAACCAACACTGAGCCCGCCGCTACTCCCTGTGATGTACTCCCAACCGCTGACATTGACCGGCAGGGGAATGATCGATTCAGTCATCGTTTTAACGTCCTTTTAGCGGCGGTACGGCAGGTTGCTTCCTGCCACTGGAAAACTCAGACCTACAGCCCCAGATAAACGCCAGGCCCATAAAACTCAGTGACACCGGAATGCCCCACAACGCGCCTCGGTCTTCAATGACAGCCGTCATCTTCGGGTCTTCGGCAAGGTAGAGCACCTGAACCGGCTGACCAACTTCATAGCCGAAAATCACCCCGCCCTGCGGGTATGAGATGACTTGGTTGTCAGCACTGGTGAATTCGATTTCGGGGTGCGAACCGCCAGCGTTAAGTTTAGTCACTACACCAGGGGCTCGCTGCGCCTGAGACAAAAACTCGTAACGCCAGTAAGCCATAGAACCGGCAATGGCAAGCAGGACTACACCGGCCAAGCCAAAGATCAGGCTTCGTATGAGGTAGGTATAGGGGTTGGGAGGATTACTCATGTCTTTAGTCAGGCGTCCTTGAAGAGTGTCTGAGAGTTAATCAGCCGACAGTCCAGCGAAGGCAACGGGTGCAACAACGGCCTTGATAGTTCCCAGCGATAGTTCCCGGCACCGGCGAAGTCATGCCCATGCACGGGACGGCCGTGCTGTTGGGCAAGCGCGGAGGCGTGGCGAGGTGTGAAGCTGCGCCGGATTGGGGGCACGCAAGTGCGGCGGTATGAGCTTGCGTGGGGGACCCACGACGAGAAAACCATTGCATTGTCTCTCCCTGTTTCCCAGGCGGGCGCCTGAGACAAAGCTGAATTCCATATACTGGCGTGACCTTGTTCAAGGTGCATGACGCCAAGCGGATTTATACAGGTTTCCGTATTTCAGGCGCCAGAAAAATCAAAACAAGGTCACTGGCTGTGGCCGTTAAATGTCTGATGTTGAGACCCGTATCACTGTGCTTGCACCAACCCCTGAAAACATCGGCACCATTTCCGACTACGCGCCTTTGTGCTTCAGTGCGACTTAGGAGATGCAGCGATAATGAGTTGATGAAAGGCGGTGCCTACAGCCTCGACGCGAGAGACAAAGATGCCTCGGTCGATGGGGGTACGACATTCAGGACTAAAACAGGTATGGGGAGTAACGCTGACCCCCTGCGACGCAAAGGGAAGAAGATGGTGCACCTGACGGGATTCGAACCCATGACCCCTGCCTTCGGAGGGCAGTACTCTATCCAGCTGAGCTACAGGTGCAACGCGGGCGCCATAATACTCATCTGCCCTGCGTGCGTCCATGCCGATGACCCGCCGTTAACAATTTAGTGAGACCAGGCCAACCCGCCAAGCCACCCCCGCATGACAACCGCATACGCACGCCCCCAGCTACGCTGATCCGAATTCATACCCACCCCAATCCCCAGCCGTTCTTTTTTCGAACGCACTCTTGTCCTTTAACCCTGTTGTCCCTAGGATTCGTTTGAGATTTCAAACGCCCCGCCCGGCCTCTCTTCTATTCTCCAATCAGGGCCGGCGACAGTATTATCCGGCGGCGGCCTCGTCCGAGGCACCCGCACACAACCATTCGCTCCGCCGCGTGCGGTGCTGTTCAGGAGGCCGCAATGCAGCTCAAAGACTCGAAGTTGTTCCGCCAGCAGGCGTACATCAATGGCGCCTGGGCTGATGCCGACAGTGGTCAGACCATCAAGGTCAACAACCCGTCGACCAACGAGATTCTCGGCACTGTGCCAAAGATGGGCGCTGCTGAAACCCGCCGCGCCATCGAGGCTGCTGACAAGGCGCTGCCGGCCTGGCGTGCGCTGACCGCCAAAGAGCGTGGCGCCAAGCTGCGTCGTTGGTTCGAACTGATGATTGAAAATCAGGACGACCTCGGTCGCCTGATGACCCTGGAGCAGGGCAAGCCGCTGGCCGAGGCCAAAGGCGAAATCACTTACGCTGCTTCCTTTATCGAGTGGTTTTCCGAAGAGGCCAAGCGCGTCTATGGCGACGTGATTCCGGGCCATCAGCCGGACAAGCGCCTGATCGTCCTCAAGCAGCCAATTGGCGTCACTGCGGCGATCACGCCGTGGAACTTCCCCGCCGCCATGATTACCCGCAAGGCCGGCCCGGCGCTGGCGGCAGGCTGCACCATGGTGCTCAAGCCCGCTTCGCAAACCCCTTACTCCGCACTGGCTCTGGCTGAACTGGCCGAGCGCGCTGGCATTCCGGCTGGCGTGTTCAGCGTGGTGACCGGCAGCGCGGGCGACATCGGCAGCGAGCTGACCAGCAACCCGATCGTGCGCAAACTGTCGTTCACCGGCTCGACCGAGATCGGTCGCCAGTTGATGGCTGAATGCGCCCACGACATCAAGAAAGTCTCGCTGGAACTGGGCGGCAACGCACCGTTCATCGTGTTCGACGACGCTGACCTGGATAAGGCCGTTGAAGGCGCAATCATTTCCAAGTACCGCAACAACGGCCAGACCTGCGTGTGCGCCAACCGTATCTACGTGCAGGACGCAGTCTACGACGCTTTCGCCGAGAAGCTGCAGACAGCGGTCGCCAAGCTGAAGGTCGGCGATGGCTTGGCTGAGGGCGTGACCACCGGTCCGCTGATCGACGAAAAGGCCGTGGCCAAGGTCAAGGAACACATCGCTGACGCGTTGAGCAAAGGCGCGAAAGTGCTGAGTGGCGGCAACAGCCTGGAAGGCAATTTCTTCGAACCGACTATCCTCGTCAACGTGCCGAGAAACGCCGCCGTGGCCAAGGAGGAAACATTCGGTCCGCTGGCCCCGCTGTTCCGCTTCAAAGACGAAGCCGAAGTGATCGCCATGGCCAATGACACCGAGTTCGGGCTGGCGTCGTATTTCTACGCGCAGAACCTGAGCCGCGTGTTCCGTGTGGCTGAAGCGCTGGAGTACGGCATGGTGGGCATTAACACTGGCCTGATCTCCAACGAAGTCGCGCCGTTCGGCGGCGTCAAGGCGTCCGGTCTTGGTCGCGAAGGCTCCAAGTACGGCATCGAAGATTATCTGGAAATCAAATACCTCTGCCTCAGCATCTGAACCCGCTGAATGGCAGAGTGAAGTAACTGTTCGACAAGCTGCGGGACGCGAGAGCGCCGTTTCGCAGGTTTCAGTGGCACCAACCTATTGGTGGCCGGGAGGCCGCGACAGTCGATCATCGTATGCTGTTGCTGTTGACCCCCGCTGCTTGATCCTTGAACCGCGCCGCCCGATGAGCGGCGAATGAGGAAATGATGAGCAAAACGAACGCATCCCTGATGAAACGCCGCGAAGCTGCTATCCCCCGCGGCGTTGGTCAAATTCACCCGATCTTCGCTGAGTCCGCGAAGAACGCCACCGTCACCGACGTTGAAGGCAACGAGTTCATCGACTTCGCGGGCGGCATTGCGGTACTGAACACCGGTCACCTGCATCCGAAAATCGTCGCGGCCGTGCAAGAGCAACTGACCAAGCTGACCCACACCTGCTTCCAGGTGCTGGCGTACGAGCCTTACGTCGAGCTGTGCGAAAAGATCAACGCCAAGGTGCCGGGCGACTTCGCCAAGAAAACATTTTTGGTCACTACCGGTTCCGAAGCGGTTGAAAACGCCGTCAAGATCGCCCGCGCCGCGACTGGCCGTGCGGGCGTCATCGCCTTCACCGGCGCGTACCACGGTCGCACCATGATGACCCTGGGTCTGACCGGTAAAGTCGTGCCGTACTCGGCCGGCATGGGCCTGATGCCGGGCGGTATCTTCCGCGCCATCTACCCGAACGAGCTGCACGGCGTCAGCGTTGACGATTCCATCGCCAGCATCGAGCGCATCTTCAAGAACGACGCCGAGGCGAAAGACATCGCCGCGATCATCATCGAGCCGGTGCAGGGCGAGGGCGGTTTCTATGTGGCGCCGAAGGCGTTCATGGCGCGGCTGCGTGAACTGTGCGACAAGCACGGCATTCTGCTGATCGCTGACGAAGTGCAGACCGGCGCAGGCCGTACCGGCACCTTCTTCGCCATGGAACAGATGGGCGTCAGCGCCGACCTGACCACCTTTGCCAAATCCATCGCCGGTGGTTTCCCGCTGGCCGGCGTGTGCGGCAAGGCCGAATACATGGACGCCATCGCGCCGGGCGGTCTGGGCGGTACGTATGCCGGCAGCCCGATCGCGTGCGCTGCGGCGTTGGCGGTCATGGAGGTTTTCGAAGAAGAGCACCTGCTTGATCGTTGCAAGGCCGTGGGCGAGCGTCTGGTCACTGGCCTGCGCGCCATCCAGGCCAAGTACCCGGTCATCGGTGAAGTCCGCGCGCTGGGCGCCATGATCGCCGTCGAGTGCTTCGAGAATGGCGACACCCACAAACCTAACGCTGCTGCCGTGGCACAAGTGATTGCCAAGGCCCGTGACAAGGGGCTGATCCTGCTGTCCTGCGGCACCTATGGCAACGTACTGCGCGTGCTGGTCCCGCTGACCTCGCCGGACGAGCAGTTGGACAAAGGCCTGAAGATCATCGAAGAATGCTTCGCTGAAATCGCCTGAATTCATGCCGATGAGCCGCAGGCACATTTGATAAGAATGTGACCGCTCCATCAGGAAAAACCTGCTTCGGCAGGTTTTTTCGTCAGGGAGGTCAGAAATTTCTCGTTCGGTTTGTCCCCTTTCTCAGTCTTTGACTAAGGTAAGGAGACTGATGCCGGAGAGTCATGATGACCGTTGTAGAGGCGCTAGCCGTTCCCCGCGTGTTGATCGCTGAAGCGGACCCGTGGGCCCGTGAGATGCTCAACGAATTGGTCCTGGACGTACGTTGCGACGCGCAACTGGATATCTGTTCAAACGGCCGTGAGGCCATCGAGCTGATGAGCGGGTTCATCCCGGACCTGGTGATCGCATCCCGTGAGTTACCGGGCGTCGACGGACTGAGCCTGCTTCGCGGGCTACGGCAGTTGCGTCGCCAGCCGCCGGTTCGTTTCATTCTGCTGAGCAGTCGCAGCGACAGCGTCAGTGTCCGCGAGGCCGTGCAACTCGCGCCCACTGCCTACCTCACCAAACCCTTGAACATGGAAGGCCTGCGCCAACGGCTCGAAACGCTGCTGTTGCAGGATGGCGCGCAGGTTGCCTGTGCGGTGCCGGCGTTGGCGCCGGGTGTCGGGCTGGATGGGTTTCTGGAGAAGCGCCGGGAAGTGGCCGATGGCGGGCCGCTATTCGTTGATGTGACGGCGGCGGTGGCCAGCAGTCGAGGGGCATCGGGTGTTGACCTGAAGCTGCTGGAAAAGGCGTTGAGCCACGATCCCCACGTTACAGCGCTGTTAATAGCCGCGGCGAGCAGCGCGTCGCAACACCAGGGCAAGCCCGTGCAAACACTGGGTCAGGCGCTTGCCGTGCTGGGTGGCACCCAGAGCGTCAACCTGGTTCAGGGTCTGGCGCTCAAGCGCGGCGCTGTGCTGACGGATGCAGCGTTATTGCTTCACGCCACCGAAATCTGGGAGGTCTCGCAACGCACCGCCGAATGTGCGCGCACGCTGGCGCGCAAGCTGGATCTGGATCATGAGCGCTGTTATTGCGCAGGCTTGCTCAGGGGCCTGGGGGAACTGACGGTGCTGCGCTGTTTGCAGGACTGGCTGATTGCCGGCGGTTCGCTGGATGAGGCAACCGTTCGCCGCGCGCTGGCGCAGTATTCGGCCTCGTTCGGCTCGGCTTTGCGTACGCGCTGGCGGCTGCCGCTGGAGCTGCGCGAGTTGATCGCGGCGGTGTATCAATACAACACCGGCGTTTTTACCCGCGAAATTTTGGCAATGAATGTTGCAGGACAAATGGGTTCACTGGGGCTTGAAGACCCGCTGCAAGCGCTGGCGAAGAGCAAATCGGCCCGGCTGCTGAAGATCAGCGAGTCTGATCTGGAAGGGGTGCGTCGCAAGACGGTGGCTTAGCCAGAGGCTGATTTCAGAAAAGCAGGCTTATACCAACACGATCTGATTCTTGCCCTGGCGCTTGGCCTGGTACATCGCGGCGTCAGAGCGGGCGTAGAGCGCTTCAAGGCTCTGGTCCTGCTCGCCGAGGTTGGTCAGCCCCTGACTGGCGGTGATACCGAAGGTTTTGTCATTGCACTGAAAGCTCAGGCGCTGAATCTCACGCTGTAACCGCTCGGCAATCTGCTGGGCCATTTCGGGCGCGCAGCCTGGGAATACGGCGGCAAATTCCTCACCCCCAATTCGCCCGAACAGATCCCCACGGCGCAGCGTCTTGCGCCCGCATTCAGCAATGCGTTGCAGCACCAGATCACCTTCCTGGTGGCCGTAGGTGTCGTTGACCAGCTTGAAATCATCCACGTCCAGCAACAGGAACGCCATCGGCGTACCCTGCAGACGCGCCTGCTCGAACTCGCGTTGAGCGCATTCGAAGAAGTGCCGGCGGTTGCTGCTCTGGGTGAGAACGTCGGTGGTGGCCAGACGCTGCAGCTCGTCTTCGAGGTGCTTTTTCTCGGTGATGTCTTCGGCGATGCCCACCACGATCAGGCGCTGACTGTGCTCGACCTGATGACTGACAAAGCATTTGTCGCTCAGCCAGCGGACCTGGCCGTCAGCACGAATGATGCGGTACTCGCGGTCTTCGATGGAGCCCTTCTCAAGCACTTCGCTCAGGCTGCGCTCGGCGTAGTCCAGATCGTCGGGGTAAATGCTGTCGCGCCACTCGCTGTAGTCCGCGAGCAGCAAGCCGGCCGAGCGGCCGAAAATGCGCTCGTAGGCGGGGCTGACATAGATCATGCGTTGCGTCTGCCAGTCGAACGCCCATAACACCGCGTTGACGCTGACCAGCAGGGAACTGAACAGCTGCTCGCGCTCGCTGAGGCGCGCCACTTCCGCCTGGGCATGCATCAGCGCCAGAAGGGTTTCTGCTGCGGCGGGTGTCTCAACGTGGGGAGTCTGGTTGTCCATGAGCACTGCATCTCAGAATAAGGTGCGGCGCATGCCACAACATGTCACACAGCATAGTGCGAAGGTGTTAGTGAGATAGGACTAATGGCACTAAGTTCCGATCGGTGCCACCCAGACGAATGGTCACCGATCAACGGCATCAAGCGTGGTGAGGCCGCAGCGAGTAGGTTTTCAGCTGATCGGCGAAGTCACGCAGCGACTGAATACCGCTGGCTTCGGCCTCGTGGATCCACTCCTTGATGGCCGCCAGCATGTCGTGACCATTGCTGCTGGTCTTCGCCCAGATCTGCTGCAGCGCCAGGCGTTTCTCGTAGATCACTTTCAGTGCCTGACTGTGCTCCAGCATGGTCTGGATGCGCGCTTGATGCTTGTCTTCAAGCAGGCTTGGCTCGCGGGAAAGCAGGCGCTTGGCACGTCGGAACTGATGACGTACAGAGGCATCGGCTTTCGCCAGTTCCTGCGCGACCAATGGCGCGATGACCAACTTGCGGTACTGGGCCATGATCTGGAACCGGTTGTTCAAGATGGCCATCGCCGTGTCCATGTCCAGATGGCCCTTGCCTTCGACGCGGTGCGCAATCGGCGCGACCCGCTGCACTTTTGCCAAGCGCAACCAGCTGAACACTTTGATCCACGCCCAGCCCATGTCGAACTCCCAGCGCTTGACCGACAGCTTGGCCGAGTTGGGGTAGGTGTGGTGGTTGTTATGCAGCTCTTCA
Organism: Pseudomonas sp. 15A4; assembly: GCF_016925575.1. Classification (NCBI taxonomy): domain Bacteria; kingdom Pseudomonadati; phylum Pseudomonadota; class Gammaproteobacteria; order Pseudomonadales; family Pseudomonadaceae; genus Pseudomonas; species Pseudomonas sp. 15A4. Next base: position 1,226,907 of record NZ_CP068986.1, read on the forward strand.
CCGCCGATCAAAATGCCCCAGGGCACCAGATTGGTGGCGGCGTCGCGGCATTCGAAGTTGCGATAGCCGACCGCGTGGCCAAGGCCGTTGACCACGCCCGCCGCCCACACCGGAATCCACATCATCTGGATCGCCCAGACGGTGATGCCGATCACGCCGAACAGGGCGAGATCAATCACGCCCATGATCGCAACACCTAACAGGGGATAACGCGAATAGAGGTTGCGCTCGATCCAGTCCTCGGGACAGTTTTTGCCGTAGATGCGCAGCGTCTCCGGGTTTTCCGCTTCGGCGCGGTACAGCTCGGCGCCTTTGCGCAGCACGGTTGACAGGCCCTTGATGACCGGACTGTGCGGGTCATCGACGGTTTCACATTTGGCGTGATGCTTGCGGTGGATAGCGGTCCACTCGCGGGTGTTCTGCGCCGTGGTGAGCCACAGCCAGAAACGGAAAAAGTGCTTGAGCCCTGCGTTGAGTTCCAGGGAGCGATGCGCTGAATAGCGATGGAGATAGACCGTGACGCCGACGATGGTGACGTGTGTCATCGCCAGGGTGACTGCGACCAATTGCCAGACGGAAAGGTCGAGCAGACCGTTGTTCCACATAGGCTGAGTTGCCCTCGGTTGTAACGCGTGCGATGTACGGATCCGCCTGAACGGACCCTGAGACAGAAGGGCGCATTATCACTTAGCTCACAGATAAAAACAGTCGGTGTTTCAGAGAAGCGTCGCAAGATGTTTCTTGCTCTATAATTTCCGACTTTCGCAAGGTCGTTTCTATTTATGTCGAGCATTACCCGGGATGCGCTACGCACCGCAACGTTGTACGGGGTTGTGTCGATGGTGTGGCTGGCGATCAATGACTACTTGCTGCCGCGGCTGATTGAAGAGCCGACCTTGCTGGCACGTGCGCAACAGGCCGGCGGTTACCTCTGGCTGGCCCTTAGCGCACTGCTGATTTATCTGGCTCGCTCGCGACTGCTGGGCTTCATGGGCATCGCCGAGCTGGCGCGCCGGGATGAGGACATGCAGCGTTTGCGACTGGCAGCGGCCGTGTTCGATACCACGCTGGAAGGCGTGCTGGTCACCGATGCCACAGGCGTGATCGTGCATGTGAATCGCGCCTTCAGCGAGATCACCGGGTATCAGCAGGACGAAGTGCTGGGTTTGCGCCCGAGTACGTTCAAATCAGGGCGCCATGGCCCTGACTTCTACGAACGCATGTTCAAGACCATTCTCAGCGCCGGACAGTGGAGCGGCGAGATCTGGAACCGGCGCAAAAGCGGCGAGATCTACCCGCAGTGGCAAAGCATTCGTCCGATCAGGGATGAGCAGGGCGTTATCACTCAATTCGTCGCGGTGTTTTCCGACATTTCTTCGATCAAGCATTCCGAGCGCGAGCTGGCGCATCTGGCCCATTACGACCCGCTGACCGGTCTGCCCAATCGCCTGCTGTTCACCGACCGTGCCGAACAGGCGCACACCCACGCACGTCGCAACAAGCGCAGTCTGGCGCTGTTGCTCGTCGATCTGGACCACTTCAAGCACATCAACGAAAGCCTCGGCCACAGCGCCGGGGACGAAGTGTTGAAAGCTGCTGCCGAGCGCCTCCAGACCCATCTGGAGAAGGGCGTCACGCTGGCGCGGCTGGGCGGCGACGAATTCGCGATTCTGCTCGAAAACGCCCAGCAGGTCGCGCAGTCCGCCGAACTGGCGCAGACCATTCTGGAGGGATTGCGTGAGCCTTTTATGGTCAGTGGACAATCGCTGTTTCTGACGGCCAGCGTCGGCATCAGCATCTTCCCCTACGATGCGCTGACCGCCGAACAGCTGTTGCGTAATGCCGACGCCGCGCTGTCTCAGGCCAAGCATCAGGGGCGTGAAAGCTACGCGATGTACACCGCCGAATTGACTGCCCATGCCCAGCGCCGCGTCGAGTTGGCCGCCGAGCTGCGACAGGCTGTCGAGGAGAACGAACTGCGGGTGTTTTATCAGCCGATTCATAACCTCCACAGCCGCTGCATCGAGGGCGTTGAGGCGTTGGTGCGCTGGCAGCATCCGGCGCGCGGTATGGTCTCGCCCGGTGAATTTATCCCCATCGCCGAGCAAAGCGGACTGATCGCCGACATCGACAACTGGGTACTGACCGAAGCCTGTCGGCAAATGGGGGAGTGGCTTGCGGAGGGCGTGGCGATCTCCTACGTCGCGGTCAACGTATCCAGTCGACTGTTTGGCCGCGGGGATCTTGATCGTCGGGTGGCCAAGGTGCTGGACGAAACCGGCCTGGCGCCGGAGTTTCTGGAGCTTGAAGTCACCGAGAGCGCGATCATGGACGACCCCGACCAAGCCATCGAACAGATGCACCGACTGCGGGACCTGGGGCTGAAATTGTCTATCGACGATTTCGGCACAGGGTACTCGTCGCTGCTGCGGCTCAAGCGCATGCCGGTGCAGAAACTCAAAATCGATCAGGGGTTTGTGGCCGGATTGCCGGACGACGATGACGACATCGCGATCGTCAACGCCATCATCGCTCTGGCACGGGCCATGGGCATGCGCGTGCTGGCAGAAGGTATCGAGCAGGCCAATCAAGCCGGCTTCCTGCTCAAGCACAACTGTGAACTGGGCCAGGGCTACTGGTTTGCGCGGCCCATGCCGGCAGAGCAGATCGACTGGCAGCACGCGCCGGTATTTGTCTCTGCCTGAGGCCACAGCCGAGGGAGTCGGCGTAACACCCCGAATCTGGGTTGGACACCCTTCCGTAGGCGCCGGCTTGCTGGCGAACGCGGTGGGTGAGGCACCATCATTGGCGGCTGACGCTCCCGGTTCGCCACCAAGCCGGTTACTACGGACTTACCATCGCCTGCACACTCGTCGGACAAATGCCTTTTGGTTATATCTGCATTCTTAAATAGTATTTTTAAGAATATCTCTGCGTCTCTAATATCGCGCTCACGCCACAAGCAGCGTTTGCCCACACGCTGCGGCAAAAATCTTTCAAGGAGCACGAACATGAGCGCATCTCTACGTAGCGTTGACGGCCAGGACGAAGCAAGCATTTTGCGTGAAATTCAAAGCGCGCTGCGTGACCTGCGCTTTGGCGCGGTTGAGATCACGGTGCATAACGCGCAGGTGGTCCAGATCGAGCGCAAGGAGAAATTCCGTCTGCAGAATCCGAGCAACAAGCAGGGTTGAGCCACGCTCCCGCATGACGAACACCGCATGACCTAAAACTAGAAAAAGCCAACAACACCATTTGTCCAGGAGCCTGATTCATGTCCATTCGTCGTTATGCGCTGGCCGCGCTCGCCAGTGCGGTGTTTGCCGGTTCTGCTGTCGCCAAGGATTTCACCCTGCTGAACGTCTCGTACGACCCTACCCGCGAGCTGTATCAGGACTACAACGCCGAATTCATCAACTACTGGAAAAAATCCCACCCGGGCGACACCGTGAAGATCAATCAGTCCCACGGTGGCTCGGGCAAGCAGGGCCGCTCGGTGATCGACGGCTCGCCTGCCGATGTGGTGACACTGGCGCTCGCCGGCGATATCGACGAAATCGCCAAGCTGGGCAAGACCATTCCCGCAGACTGGCAAACCAAGCTGCCGGACGCGAGCACCCCGTACACCTCGACCATCGTGTTCCTGGTGCGCAAGGGCAACCCGAAAGGCATCCATGACTGGGCCGACCTGATCAAGGAAGGCGTGTCGGTGATCACGCCCAACCCGAAAACCTCGGGCGGCGCGCGCTGGAATTTCCTGGCTGCTTATGGCTATGGCCTGAAATCCAATGGTGGCGATGAAGCCAAGGCCAAGGAATACATCGGCAAGCTGTTCAAGCACGTGCCTGTCCTGGACACCGGTGCGCGAGGCTCGACCATCACTTTCGTCAACAACGGTCAGGGTGATGTGTTGCTGGCGTGGGAAAACGAAGCCTTTCTGGCGCTGAAAGAAGACGGCGGCGCCGACAAGTTCGACATCGTCGTACCTTCGCTGTCGATTCTGGCCGAGCCTCCCGTGGCCGTCGTCGAAAAGAACGCCGAAAAGCACGGCACCACCGAGATCGCCACCGAATACCTCAAGCACCTGTACAGCAAGGAAGGTCAGGAAATCGCGGCGAAAAACTTCTATCGTCCTCGTGACGCAGAAGTCGCGGCCAAGTACGAGAAGCAGTTTCCTAAACTGAATCTGCTGACCATCGATAAAGATTTCGGCGGGTGGAAGTCGGCTCAACCCAAGTTCTTCGATGACGGCGGTGTGTTCGATCAGATCTACATCCCGCAGTAACTGCAGCGCCCCACGGAATAAAAGGACCCGGACTCGTTCCGGGTAACGTGTGTAAACCAAGGACTTTTATGTCGCGACGCATATCCCCCGTCATACCCGGCTTCGGGCTGACGCTGGGCTACACATTGGTGTACCTCAGTCTGATTGTGCTGATACCGCTTGCGGTCATGTTCATCCACGCGTCCCAGCTGAGCGCCGTTCAGTTCTGGAACATCGTCACGGCCCCTCGCGTGCTCGCAGCGCTCAGGCTGAGTTTCGGCACCGCGTTTTTCGCGGCGATCATCAACGGCGTCATCGGCACGCTGCTGGCCTGGGTGCTGGTGCGTTACACCTTCCCCGGTCGCAAGATCATCGACGCGATGATCGATCTGCCCTTCGCATTGCCCACCGCCGTGGCCGGTATTGCGCTAACCGCGCTGTACACGCCGACCGGTTTCATCGGCCAGTTCGCTGCCGACATGGGCATCAAGATCGCCTACACCCCGTTCGGCATCACCCTGGCGTTGACCTTCGTCACCTTGCCCTTTGTGGTGCGCACGGTTCAGCCGGTGCTGGCGGACATCCCCGGGAAGTCGAGGAAGCCGCGGCGTGCCTTGGCGCCAAACCCCTTCAGGTGTTTCGTCACATCCTCGTGCCGGCCTTGTTGCCTGCCTGGCTGACCGGCTTTGCGCTGGCCTTTGCCCGGGGTGTCGGGGAGTACGGCTCGGTGATTTTCATCGCCGGCAACATGCCGATGAAGACCGAAATTCTGCCGCTGCTGATCATGGTCAAGCTCGACCAGTACGACTACACCGGCGCCACGGCAATCGGCGTGATGATGCTGCTGGTGTCGTTCGTGCTGTTGCTGCTGATCAATCTGTTGCAGCGACGCATCGAAACCCCTAACTGAGGAGGCGCACCTATGTCTGATTCATCGCTCATTGCTGCGTCCTCCGCCAATGCTGCCCGTCGTGGCAGCGCGGTGTCGCGGCGCATTCTGATCGGCCTTGGCTGGTTGGTCTTCGCGTTCTTCCTGTTGCTGCCGTTGGTGGTGGTGATCGGCCAGGGCTTAAGCAACGGCCTCGGCGGATTCTTCGCGGCCATTCTGGAGCCCGACGCGCTGTCGGCCCTCAAGCTCACCGTGTTCGCGGTGCTGATTTCGGTGCCGCTCAACGTGGTCTTCGGCGTCGCCGCGGCCTGGTGCGTGAGCAAATACTCGTTCCGCGGCAAGGCGATTCTGGTCACGTTGATCGACCTGCCGTTCTCGGTCTCGCCAGTGATCGCCGGTTTGATTTACGTGCTGATGTTCGGCGCCCGTGGCGTGTTCGGCCCATGGCTTCAGGACCACGACATCCAGATCGTCTTCGCCCTGCCGGGCATCGTATTGGCGACCATCTTCGTGACCGTGCCGTTCGTGGCCCGCGAACTGATCCCGCTGATGCAGGAGCAGGGCACCCAGGAAGAAGAAGCGGCGCGCCTGCTGGGTGCCAATGGCTGGCAGATGTTCTGGCACGTAACCGTCCCCAACATCAAATGGGGCCTGATCTACGGCGTGGTGCTGTGTACCGCGCGGGCCATGGGTGAGTTCGGCGCGGTGTCTGTGGTCTCGGGCCACATTCGCGGCGTGACCAACACCTTGCCGCTGCATGTCGAGATTCTCTACAACGAGTACAACCACGTGGCTGCATTTGCCGTGGCGAGCCTGTTATTGATCCTTGCGCTGTTCATCCTGCTGCTCAAGCAGTGGAGCGAAGCGCGCATTAGCCGTCTGCGCAAAAACGCGGCGGAGGAATAATTCATGTCGATCGAAGTCCGTAACGTCAGCAAGAATTTCAACGCCTTCAAGGCCCTCGACGGCATCAGTCTGGATATCCGGAGTGGCGAGCTCGTGGCGCTGTTGGGCCCGTCCGGCTGTGGCAAGACCACACTGCTGCGCATCATTGCCGGGCTGGAAACGCCGGACAAAGGCAGCATCGTGTTCCACGGCGAGGATGTCTCCGGTCACGACGTGCGTGATCGCAACGTGGGTTTCGTGTTCCAGCACTACGCGCTGTTCCGCCACATGACGGTGTTCGACAACGTCGCCTTCGGCCTGCGCATGAAGCCGAAGAACCAGCGCCCGAACGAGAGCCAGATCGCCGTCAAAGTGCATGAACTGCTGAATATGGTGCAGCTGGACTGGCTGTCGGATCGTTATCCTGAGCAATTGTCGGGCGGTCAGCGTCAGCGGATTGCCCTGGCCCGTGCGTTGGCGGTTGAGCCCAAGGTATTGCTGCTGGACGAGCCGTTCGGCGCGCTGGATGCCAAGGTGCGCAAGGAGCTGCGTCGCTGGCTGGCGCGGCTGCACGAAGACATCAACCTGACCTCGGTATTCGTGACCCACGACCAGGAAGAAGCGATGGAAGTCGCGGACCGGATCGTGGTGATGAACAAGGGTGTGATCGAGCAGATCGGCTCGCCCGGCGATGTCTACGAGAACCCGGCCAGCGATTTTGTTTATCACTTTCTGGGTGATTCGAACCGCCTGCATCTGGGCGAAGACAACCACGTGTTGTTCCGCCCCCACGAGGTGTCGCTGTCCCGGCATGAAGTGGAAGGGCATCACGCGGCGGAAGTTCGGGACATCCGTCCGTTGGGCGCCACGACCCGTGTGACGCTGAAAGTCGAAGGACAGCCTGAGCTGATCGAAGCGGAAGTGGTGAAAGACCACGACAGCCTGACCGGACTGGCGCGGGGAGAAACGCTGTTCTTCAAGCCGAAGGTCTGGCAGAAGAGGGAGAGCATCTAGTCCGCTCTCTAATCAAATGGACAGCTCGGCCACCGCGCTGTCTGGGGGTAAATACACATCTTGTGGGAGCGAGCTTGCTCGCGACGAGGCCATTACATCCGCTAGATTTTCAGCGGCTGGAATCCAGCCTTCGTGAGCAAGGTGGAGCGCCACCCCGGTCACTCCCACATTTCTTCATCCGCAGGGACATCAGCGATGTCCTTCGACGATCGATCTGACTGGTTGTTAAAACACAGTTCTAAACCGCAGCCTTCTTCAAATCCCGCCGGTGCGTCTTGCCCACTCGCGCCTCGATGGCGTGCTGCAACTTCTTTCTCATTCCCAGCAGAAAAGCCGCTTCGGCGACGACAAACAGCGGGCCGATGATCAGGCCTGTGAGGTCGTCGACAAACGCGGGCTTGCGGCCCTCGTAATAATGGCCCACAAACTGAATCACCCAACCGAGTACGAACAACCCGACGCCTGCGCTGAGCCAGACCATGGTGCTCTGTTGCGCCAGGTTCGCGCCGAGCCACAGACACAGCGCGAGCAGGACACCCATCAGTACGCCGAAGAAGGCATCCAGCCGCAGGTAGAAAAGCGTCGCGGCCAGACTCACCAGCAAGGCGGGGGACACCCAAATCCCGCCGAGGGACCAGCTGGTCCAACCGGGGCGTGACAACAGCACGGCCACCGCAATCACGATCAGCGGAATGCCGACGAAGTGGGTGACGATATTGCGGGTGTCGCGGTGGTAGGCCGCGTACTGGCTGAGGTGATCGACGAGGTTTTTCATTGTTATTCCTCTATGGATGCGTGGATCATGCCGCTGATTTTTTCGGCTGAGCCCGCTGGACGGCTCAGCCTGCAACAAAAACGCCGGCTATAAAAAGGAGATTCACATGACGAATGGAACCCAATGGCGCTCATGGTTTATCAACGACCGATGGTTCCGCGATCTGCCTGCGCTGTTGCAGGATAGCTTGCTGACCGGCATGCGGCAGCGCCGGGTGACGCCCGGCAAATCGATCTTCCAGCGCGGTGATCCGGCGCCTGGCCTGTACGCGTTGCTCACGGGCTCGTTACGCATCAATCCCCTCAAACCGCAGCAAGCGGACATGCCCCCGGCAGAAGGCTATCGGCCGTTCTGGTTTGGCGAAGCCTCGTTGTTCGACGACCTGCCCGCGACCCACGATGTGTTCGCCCAGGGCGCGGTCATTCTCCTGCACATGTCCCATGCGCCACTCAAGCAACTGCTGACAGATCACCCGCCGTTGTGGCGCCATTTTCGCGAGCTGCTGGGGCGCAAGCTCGGGCTCGCCGTACCTGCCGTTGAAGACATCACCCTGATGCCCACTGAAGAGCGTGTGGCGTTTCGGCTGCTGATGCTGGCCGAAGCCTATGGCGAGATGGACCGATCCGTGCGCAGCGTGCCCCTCTCCGACATGGCATCCAATCGCTGCCTCGGGCTGAGCGGTGACGTGGTCGAGCGAGTGCTGAGAGAACTTGCCGAGCGGCAGATCGTGCGCCGCGATCATGACCTGATCCATGTGCTGGACATCGAATGGCTACGCGAGACGGCCCTTCATCGTCTGACCGGCGCAGATGCGTGATGGCATCACCGGTCAGCGGTTCAAGCCTTCGCGATACTGACTGGGCGTCATGCCGGTCCAGCGCTTGAACGCGCGGCTGAAACTGCTGGTGTCCGCGAAGCCGAGCAGATAGGCGACTTCGCTGAGCGAGCAACCCGGGTCGCGCATGTGTTGCAGCGCCAGATTCTGCCGGCACTGATTGAGCAGCAAATCGTAGCGGCAACCCTCGTCGGCCAAGTGGCGCTGGAGGCTGCGCAGGCTCAGGTGCAGCGTGTGGGCGATGTGCTCGGCTGACGGTTCGCCTTCCGGCAGTTGGGCCTCGATGGCGCCCCGGACCTTGCGCTCCCAGGTCAGTGCGCTGAGTTGCTCAAGGGTGCGGTTGAGCACAGCCTCGTTATGCTCGGCCAGCTCCGGATTGGCATCGTCCAGATGGCTGTCGAAATCGTCGCAGGCAAAGCTCAGCAGGTTGTCCGCTGCGCCGAAGAACAGCGGCGCACGGAAGACGTCATGCCAGGGCTGCGGGTCTTCAGGCTGTGGCCGCATCAGGTGCACGGCCAGCGGCGCGTAATGACGTCCCAGGCGGTTGCGGCAAGTGCGCACATAGATCGCGGCGAAAGCGTCCATGGCCTCATTGGCCGGCATCGGACTGCCGTCGGGCACGCGGAAGCGAAACTCGTAACGCTCGTCTACACGTTCAAAGCTCATGACCAGCGCGTCGCTGACCACCGGGTGATAACGCACGATGCGCTCGAACACCTCACGCAACGAGCCGCTGGCGACCAGCGCGTAACCGAGCGCATGGAAAGTCGTCGGGCTGACGAACCGTGACACCCGCAAGCCCAGCGCCGGATCGCCGCTGGCTTGCACGGCGAGTTCCCAAAAACGGGTGGTCACCGTCACCGGGTATCGCGCGTTGGGATCATCCATCAGTTGCGGATCCAGGCCCGCAGCCTGGCTCAGCGCGAGACTGTCGAGGCCAAGGGCATCGAGTTGCTTGCGCAGGGCGCGGGTCCAGCTGGCGAGGATGCTCGGCTCAGGCATACAGGTTGGCGCTTCCGGTCTACAGATTGGCGTTCACGGTCAGGCAGCATCCCGGCTTAAGCGGCACAGTGGTGCCACGTTTTTTCATCCTGAAACCGGAGAATGGAAGCATGCACGACACTTCTGCAAGTGCTGCCGGACTGAATGCACAACAACGATCAGCGCATATTCGCGCGGTGGTGTCCGCCCATGGCGCCGTGCTGCGAGAACGGTATCCAGTGCTGCGGCACCAGGACGCCATCGGCGCCGGCATTCTGTGTTTCGCACTCGCCGGCATGATCGGCAGCGCGGCGCTCTATCTCGGGGGTTACCTGGCCTGGTGGGCGTGTCTGCTGCTGAACGCGTTCTTCGCTTCGCTGACCCACGAGCTTGAACACGACCTGATCCACAGCATGTATTTCCGCAAGCAGCGCGTGCCCCACAACCTGATGCTGGCGCTGGTCTGGCTGGCGCGTCCGAGCACGATCAATCCCTGGATTCGTCGGCACCTGCACCTCAATCACCACAAGGTGTCCGGGACCGAGGCGGATATGGAAGAGCGCGCTATCACCAATGGCGAGCCGTGGGGCCTGGCGCGGCTGTTGATGGTGGGCGACAACGTCATGTCGTCGCTGATCCGCATGCTGCGGGCGAAAACCTGGGCGCATAAATTCAGCATTCTCAAGCGCACCCTTCGCGTTTATGCGCCGCTGGCGCTGCTCAACTGGGGCGCTTGGTACGTGTTTCTTGGCTTCCATGCCGCCAATGGTATTGCCGGCCTGATGGGCAGCTCGATTGACTGGTCGGCGAATACGCTGGCGGTCATGCACGTCATCGACGTCGCTGTCGTGGTGCTGGTTGGCCCGAACGTGCTGCGTACCTTCTGTCTGCATTTCGTCAGTTCGAACATGCATTACTACGGCGACGTCGAACTGGGGAATGTCATGCAGCAGACCCAAGTGCTCAATCCGTGGTGGATGTGGCCGATGCAGGCGTTCTGCTTCAACTTCGGCAGCACCCACGGTATTCATCACTTCGTGGTGAAGGAGCCGTTCTACATCCGCCAGATGACGGCGCCCGTTGCGCACAAGGTGATGGCCGAAATGGGGGTTCGCTTCAATGATTTCGGCACCTTCGGGCGGGCGAACCGGTTTGAACGGGTCGCCGAGAATGACCCGGTGCTCAAGCCTGCGCGGGGTTAATACCTGGCGACCCATTGCTCCAGTCTCGCCGGCTTGTGGAGAATTTCTCCGGATAAAAATTTCTGTAACAACCGCCCCTTAATCTCTGCTCATCCCCGGCGAGCTGGGGGCAGACAGCGTGATTCTCAGGGTCACCCCTTTAAGGCAGGGGGTGGCCCTCTTTTTGGGCCGTCCCCTGAAGTTGCGGCATATATTTTCGAGCTATTAATAAATAGCTTCTTATTCTTTTTCGAATATATGTCCGATCCCTATACTCGCCCCCATGAACGCAGCATGCAGGAGGCGAAGGCCATGCATAACGAATCGATCCGTTACCTGATCGTGCCAGGCTGGCAAGGATCTGCCGACGACCATTGGCAAACCCACTGGCAGAACAGCCTGCCCAACAGCGTGCGTGTGGAGCAGGCCGACTGGCTCAAGCCGCGCCGAGAAGATTGGGTGGGTGAGCTGCAACGCGTTATCGCGTCTGACAGCACGCCGGTGATTCTCATCGCCCACAGCCTGGGTTGCGTGACCGTCGCCCATTGGGCGCAGCTGGCGCCACTGGCGAGTCTGCGCCAGGTGCGCGGCGCCCTGCTGGTGGCCCCCGCCGACGTCGAACGGCCCAATTGCCCGCCTGCCATTCGTAATTTTGCGCCGATTCCCGAGCACCTGCTGCCGTTCCCGACCCAAGTCGTCAGCTCGGACAACGACTCAGCCGTCAGCGCGTTGCGCGCGATGGAAATGGCCCGCAACTGGGGCGCGGAAATCGGCATCCTCAGCGGCGCGGGTCATATCAACGTGAAGTCCGGCCATCAACGCTGGGAACAGGGTTTCGCTTACCTGTACCGGCTGCAAGGGCGCATCGAGCATTTCAACCGCCGCCGCGCATGACCACCGCGTTCGCGCCGGTTGTTGCGCCTGGGACCTCTTTTCTCACGATCACTTTCGCCGCAGTGAACCGACAGGCGCTGCGGCATTTTTTTAAAAACGCTTCGGTCAATGGATGGCCGGGGCGGGAGCCTGCCATGAGCCTTTCCGACATTTCGAGCAACCCGCTGTTGACCTTCCCTGATGCTGAAAAAAGCCCGCTGAGCATCCGCGCCAAGGCCTTGGTGTTCATCGATCCGCGATCGCGGCAATTGCGTGAAGAGATGGAGCTGCTGGCACCGCTGGACTTGCCGGTACTGATCCGCGGCGAATCCGGCACAGGCAAGGAATTGCTCGCGCGTCATATTCACCGTGGCAGCGACCGGGCCGGGTTATTCGTGTCAGTCAACTGCGGCGCCATCAGCTCGACCTACGCCGACGCCGAGCTGTTCGGTTACGCCGCTGGCGCCTACAGCGGGTCCGCCAGCAGTCGGGCAGGCTGGTTCGGCTCGGCAACGGGCGGCACGTTGTACCTGGATGAGATCGCCGATCTGCCCATGGCCATTCAGATAAAGTTGCTGGCCGCGCTGGAGAACCACGAAGTCACCCGCGTCGGCGCCACGCAGCCCAGCCAGGTGGACGTCAGGCTGGTCGCAGCGACCAGCATCGATCTGCGCCTGTCGGTCGCCGCCGGTAAATTCCACGAGCGTCTGTATCGCTACCTTAACGAAGGGCGCCTCGACCTGCCGGCGTTGCGCGAGCAGCCGGGCAATATCCTGCCGCTGGCTGAGTACTTCCTGGGGATTTACAGCCAGCGCTTCGGGTTCGAGATGCCGCTGATCAGCGAAGACGCGCAGCGGGTGCTCGAAGCTCATTACTGGCCGGGCAACACGCGGGAGCTGGAGAACGTCATCCACTTCGCGCTGCTGGTCAGCAGCGGCGCGGAGATCCTGCCCGAGCATTTGAATCTGCCTGTTCGCTGACGACGCTTCGGCCCTGGCGCCAAGCGGTGGGGTGGCAAAATGCTCACTGAGAACGAAAAAGCATAACCATCCGACTAAAAAGTATTGTCTCGGAATAAAAAATCTCGGTACTGTCCGCATCAGCCGCCACCCTGCCAAGGGCCGATCCCGCGGCAGACCGAAGACAAGTCGCCTACGAGGCGACCCGATTTCTATTAAGGACATCGCATGAAGAAGACGTTTTTGTTCACCGCACTGGCGGCTGCTCTCTCGCTGGGCATCAGCGCTGCTCAAGCGGCCGAGAAGCTTGTCGTGGGCGCCACCGCTGTTCCGCACGCCGAGATCCTTGAGCTGATCAAGCCTGAACTGGCCAAAGAAGGCGTGGACCTGCAGATCAAGGTCTTCACTGACTATGTGCAGCCCAACGTGCAACTGAACGAGAAGCGTCTGGACGCCAACTACTTCCAGACCAAGCCTTACCTGGACGGCTTCAACAAAGGCAAGGGCGCCACCCTGGTGACCGGCGTCGGCGTACACGTCGAACCGTTCGGCGGCTACTCGAAGAAGTGGAAGTCCATCGATCAGTTGCCTGAAGGCGCAACCGTTGCCATTCCGAACGAAGGCAGCAACGCCGGTCGCGCCCTGCTGCTGTTGCAGAAGAACGGCCTGATCACCCTGAAGGATCCGACCAACGCCTTGTCGACGCCGAAAGACATCGCTACCAACCCGAAGAAACTGAAATTCCGCGAGCTGGAATCGGCGCTGCTGCCGCGCGCGCTGGATCAGGTTGACCTGGATCTGATCAACACCAACTACGCGCTGGAAGCCAAGCTCAGCCCTAAAAAGGATGCGCTGATTCTGGAAGGTGCCGACTCGCCGTACGTGAACTACCTGGTGACCCGTACCGACAACGCCCATACCGACGCGATCGAGAAGCTGTCCAAGGCGTTGACCAGCCAGCAAGTCAAAGACTTCATCAACAAGAAGTATGACGGCGCGGTATTGCCGGCGTTCTGATGAAGGCCCGAACGCGCGATTACAGCGCGTTTATTGATAAAAACGCGCTTGCCCGCCGCTGTTCCCGCTCCGCTGACGCATCGTCATCGGGTGCAGGGAGTGGTGCCGGGCAAGCGCGTTTTTGCGTTCAAAGCTTATGGATCGTCAGCGTTCCCCGGCTTGCGACTGCGCTGATGACGATGATGGCCGACGGCCGTTCCTAGGTCGTTCGGCGCTATGCATATGCTCTAACGATATTTAAAATTCGCTTCTTATAGCTTTAAAGTCCTCCCTCCTCAGCCACACCTTTTGGAGTCGGAGTTCTCATGCCAGCAGCCTCCCACGCTTCTTCCGCGCAAGCGCCCGGTCAGCAGTTCGATGTGCGTCCATTCGCCGAAAAGGTGGGCGCGGAAATCGTCGGTCTGGATCTGTCCCGTCCGCTCAACGACGCTGATTTTGCCCGCGTGCACCAAGCGCATCTCGATTATCACGTTGTCGTTTTTCGCGATCAGCACATCACTCCACAGCAACAGATCGATTTCAGCCGCCGTTTTGGCGTTCTACAGATTCACGTGCTCAAGCAATTCCTGCTCGCCCATCATCCCGAGATTTTGATCGTCTCCAATATTGTCGAGAACGGTCAGCCGGTTGGGCTGGGCGATGCCGGCAAATACTGGCACTCGGACCTGTCCTACAAAGAACTGCCGAGCCTGGGCTCAATGCTCTACGCCCAGGAGCTGCCAAGCGAAGGCGGCGACACCCTGTTCGCTGACATGCACCTGGCCTGGGACACGCTGCCCGAGCATCTGCGCAAAGCCGTGGAAGGGCGCAACGCCGTGCACAGTTACACCTCGCGCTACAGCCATGGGCATAACGCCGATAACTGGCGCCCGACCCTCAGCGCTGAACAGTTGGCCCAGGTCGCGGTGGTCAGCCACCCGATCGTGCGTACCCACCCGGAAAACGGGCGCAAGGCGCTGTTTGTCAGCGAAGGCTTTACGACCCACATCGTCGGCCTGCCGGAAGACGAGAGTCAGGCGATTCTGACTGAGCTGTACGCCCACAGCGTTCGTCCGGAAGGCGTTTACCGCCACAAGTGGCAGGAGAACGACATGGTGTTCTGGGACAACCGTTCGCTGATTCATCTGGCCGGTGGCACGCCCGATCATCTGCGCCGTCGCCTGCACCGCACCACCATTCAGGGCGATGCGCCGTTCTGATTCAGGAGAGCTCCATGAACGCTGTTCTGCAAAGCCACACGGCTAGCGATCGCTTGAACGCGCACCAGGCCAATCAGCCCACCGCTGAACCGCTGCTGCAAGTACAGGGCGTCAGCCTTGAATACCGCACGCCGGAACGCGTGGTGCGGGCCACCCATCAAGTCAGTTTTGAAATCGATCCTGCCGACCGTTTTGTCCTGCTTGGCCCGTCGGGCTGCGGCAAGTCAACGCTGCTCAAGGCCGTGGCCGGGTTCATTCAGCCCAGCGAAGGGCAGATTCGTCTGGCCGGCCAGGAGGTAAAGGAGCCGGGGCCGGACAGAATTGTGGTGTTTCAGGAATTCGACCAGTTGCCGCCATGGAAGACGGTGATCCAGAACGTCATGTTTCCGCTGCTGGCTTCTCGCACCCTTAAGCGTCGCGAAGCCGAGGAGCGTGCGCGGTATTACCTGGAGAAAGTCGGCCTGAGCGCTTTCGCCGATGCGTATCCGCACACCTTGTCCGGCGGCATGAAGGCGCGCGTGGCGATTGCCCGGGCGCTGGCGATGCAACCCAAGATCCTGCTCATGGACGAGCCCTTCGCCGCGCTTGATGCGTTGACTCGCCGCAAGATGCAGGAAGAGCTGCTGGAGCTGTGGGAAGAGGTGCGCTTTACGCTGCTGTTCGTGACCCACTCCATCGAGGAAGCGCTGGTGGTGGGCAACCGGATTCTGCTGCTCTCGCCCCATCCTGGCCGCGTGCGCGCCGAGATCAACAGCCATCAGTACAACTTGAAGAGCCTCGGCGGCGTCGAGTTTCAGGCGTCTGCGCAGCGCATTCACCGGCTGCTGTTCGACGAGGGCGAAGCGCCTGCGGTCGAGCCGGATCTGCGGTTTCAGGATGTTCGTATTGCCTACTGATCGCGGTTCGCCGAGCTGCCCCATCAAGAGATTGCACCCATGAGCCTTTCACCCCTCTGCGGGAAGAATACGAAGTCGTGCTGGAGCCTTTCACTCAGGAAGACCTGGCCCGCGACATTCCCCTCGCGCAACGCATCTGGCAGGTCAGCTGGGTGCGCAAGGCCGTCATCCTCGTCGCCCTGGCAATCATCTGGGAAATCGCCGCGCGCATTCAGGGCAACGACCTGCTGCTGCCGAGCTTTCTGCAAACCGCTTCGGCGTTTATCGACGGCATCGCCAGCGGCGAATTGCTGACCAAGGTCTGGATTTCCCTGACGGTCCTGGTCAAGGGCTACCTGATCGGCATCGTCCTGGCGTTCGGCCTGACCACGCTGGCGGTGTCGACCCAACTGGGTCGCGACCTGCTCGGCACCCTGACGGCGATGTTCAACCCGTTGCCGGCCATCGCGCTGCTGCCGCTGTCGCTGCTGTGGTTTGGCCTGGGTGAGAACAGCCTGATTTTCGTGCTGGTGCACTCCGTGCTCTGGGCGTTGGCATTGAACACGTACGCGGGGTTTCTCGGCGTCTCTGAAACCCAGCGCATGGCCGGGCGCAACTATGGCCTCAAGGGCCTGCGGTTCGTCTGGTACATCCTGATCCCCGCTGCGCTGCCGTCGATTCTTGCTGGCCTGAAGATCGGCTGGGCGTTTGCCTGGCGAACCCTCATCGCCGCAGAACTGGTGTTTGGTGCGTCTTCGGGCAAGGGCGGTCTGGGCTGGTACATCTTTCAGAACCGCAACGAGCTGTACACCGACAAGGTGTTCGCGGGTCTGGCGGCGGTGATCATCATCGGTCTGCTGGTGGAAAACCTGCTGTTCAGCAACGTCGAGCGCCTGACCGTGAAGCGGTGGGGCATGCAGCGTTGATCTGCTTTATCAAACGAACACTCCGCCTTGTGGCCGCTTGATAGGCAATGAGGCTGTCACCCCTTTCGCCGTCATCGTGAGAAATGTATGAATTTTCCAAAGAGAGTTGCACCGTTCAAGCGCCCGACACTGACCACGCTCGCCGCCGCACTGGGGCTGGCCTTGTTGAGCAACGGCGCTCACGCTGAAGGCAAGATCAGCATCGCCCAGCAGTTCGGTATCGGTTATCTGATTCTGGACGTCGTTCAGCAGCAGAAGCTGATCGAGAAGCACGGCAAGGAGCAGGGCCTGGACATCAAGGTCGACTGGAACAGCATTTCCGGCGCCACCGCGATGAATGAAGCCCTGCTGGCTGGCGCGCTGGACGTGGTGTCGGCGGGCGTACCGCCGATGCTGACCATTTGGGACCGGACTAAGGGCAAGCAGAACGTCAAGGCCATCGCCTCGCTGGGCTCGATGCCCAATTACCTGCTCAGCAGCAACCCCAACGTGAAAACCCTCAACGACTTCACTGAAAAGGACCGCATCGCGGTGCCGGCAGCGGGCGTGGGGTTCCAGTCGCGCACCTTGCAGATCGAAACCGCCAAGCTGTTCGGGAACGACAATTTCAAGAAATTCGACAACATTTCGGTCAGCTTGCCGCACCCGGATGCTACGTCGGCGTTGATTGCCGGCGGTTCGGAGATCAGCGCGCACTTCTCCAGTCCGCCGTTCCAGTACCAGGAGCTGGAAAACCCCAAGGTGCATAAAGTGCTGAGTTCGTATGACGTGCTGGGTGGCCAGGCGACGTTCAACGTGCTCTACACCACCCAGAAATTCCACGACGAAAACCCGAAGACCTACAAGGCGTTCTACGACGCGCTGGCCGAGGCCGAGAAGATCATCAAGGCCGATAAGCCTGCGGCGGCGAAGACCTACATCGACGTCGAGAAATCGAAACTGCCGTTGCCGCTGGTGGAGAAAATCGTCTCCGACCCGGAAATCGACTTCACCGTCGTGCCCCAGCGCACGTTCATCTACGCCGAAAAGCTCCACGAGCTGGGTGTGCTGAAAAACAAGGCTGACAGCTGGAAGGACTTCTTCTTCGAAGAAGCCCACGGTGGTGCGGGCAGTTGACCCTCAACGTTGGTCGGGCTGTCTAGACCGGCCAGCGAATGAAGGCGGTGTGTCAGCTACACCGCCTTCGCGACCGTCGTAACCTCCGATTGCTCCTACAGGGATTTGCGCCCGACGCAGATGTCGGCTACGCCACAAATTGTAGGAGTGAGCTTGCTCGCGATTGCGGTGTGTCAGCCAACATTCATGTCAAAGACCCGCCGCTTTCGCGACCGTCGTAACCTCCGATTGCTCCTACAGGGGATTTGTGTCCGATCCAGATGTTGGGCGCAGCGCAAGATTGTAGGAGCGAGCCTGCTCGCGAATGCATTGTGTCAGTCACCGCTACGGCATACATTGCGGCAGCGTTTAGCGCACCCATATCGGTGTGCGCCAAGGAACCCTGATGTAAGCTCACAGTCGCATGATCACATCGCTACGGCGTCCGGCGGCGCGGTGTCGCAACGGCATTGGCACAAGGAGCTTGCATGCCCGCCCAACCCCTCTTTTTTCATGGTCGTGTGACCGTCCTCTCCCTCGGTCTGTGCCTGGCCATTCTTGCTGGCTGTGAGAAGGAAAAGCCCCAGGAACCGGTGCGCGCACGCGTGCAGGCGCAGGAGGTCAAGACGGCCGATTTCGCCGCAGACGTGGCGCTGACCGGCGATGTTCAGGCGCGGGTGCAGACGCAACTTTCGTTCCGCGTGGGTGGCAAGATCATTCAGCGGTCGGTGGATGTCGGCGATCGGGTGTCGGCCAAACAAGTGCTGGCCAAGCTCGACCCCAAAGACCTGCAGACCAACGTCGACTCGGCCATCGCTGCCGTCGCCGCCGAGCAGGCCCGCGTTAGGCAAACCTCCGCTGCTTTCGTGCGTCAGGAAAGGCTCTTGCCCAAGGGCTACACCAGCCGCAGTGAGTACGACTCGGCACAGGCGCAATTGCACAGTAGCCAGAGCGCGCTCAAAGCCGCCCAGGCGCAACTGGCCAATGCCCGCGAGCAACTGAGTTACACCGCCTTGATCGCCGATGCGCCGGGCATCATTACCGCGCGGCAGGCCGAAGTCGGCCAGGTCGTGCAACCGACGGCACCGATCTTCAGCCTGGCCCGTGACGGCGAACGCGATGCCGTGTTCAACGTTTACGAATCGCTTTTTGTTAACCCGCCCACCGACCAGCCGGTTGAAGTCACGTTGCTGGACAACCCCAAGGTCAAGGCCGTCGGTAAAGTCCGCGAAGTCACCCCGGCCGTGTCGGCGCAGACGGGCACGCTGCAAGTGAAAATCGCGCTCGCCTCACTGCCGCCGGGCATGGACCTGGGTTCGGTGGTCAGTGCCTCCCTGAGCGTGCCGGCCAAAACCAGCGTCGAGCTGCCATGGTCTGCATTGACCAAAGGCCTGGGCGATCAGCTCGGCAAGCCGGCGGTATGGGTGGTCGATGGCAACAACAAGGTCAGCCTGCGCGGCGTCACGGTTGGGCGCTATCTGACAGGCAAGGTGATCATCGTCGACGGTTTGAAGAATGGTGAAAAAGTGGTCGTTGCCGGTAACCAGTTGCTCCACCCGGACATGCAGGTGGAACTCGCCGATGTGTACACCGATCTCTCGAAACAGCCGTCGGGAGCCAAGCAATGAAGCGCCTGTCGGGAATCGTGTTGATCGGTCTGCTATTGAGCGCGTGCAGCAAGGAAGAGCCGCCGCCGGAACCGGTTCGGCCGGTCCTGTTCATCGAGGTGAAGCCACAGGCGCAGGAAAACCTGGGTCGCTTTGCCGGCAACATTGCCGCGCGCTATGAAAGCACCCTGGGCTTTCGCGTATCGGGACGCATCGCCCAGCGCAGCGTCGATGTCGGCGCGCAGGTGAAGAAGGGCGACATGCTCGCCGTGCTCGACCCGACTGACCAACAGAATCAGGTGCGCTCGACCCAGGGCGATCTGGCCCGGGTCGAAGCCCAGCTGATCAACGCCCAGGCCAACGCCCGTCGCCAACAAGAGCTGTTCGATCGCGGTGTTGGCGCCCAGGCCGCGCTGGATGTCGCGGTCACTGACCTGAAAACCACCCAGTCGTCCTACGATCAGGCCAAGGCCGCGATGCAACAGGCTAAAGACCAGCTGAGCTACAGCGAGTTGCGCGCCGATCACGATGCCGTCGTCACCGAATGGAAAGTCGAGGCCGGCCAGGTAGTCAGCGCAGGTGAGCAGGTGGTGACGCTGGCGCGCCCTGACATCAAGGAGGCAGTCATTGACCTGCCGGCGCAACTGGGTGAGCAACTGCCCAGCGACGTTGTGTTTACAGTCGCCAGCCAGCTGGAGCCGGAGATCAACACCACCGCGACGGTACGCGAACTCGAGCCCCAGGCCGAAAGCACCACCCGCACCCGTCGCGCACGTTTGACCTTGGCGGATACGCCGGCGGCCTTCCGTTTGGGTACGGCGATCAGTGTGACCCTCAGCTCGGCGATCAAGCCGCGCATCGAGCTGCCCGCCACGGCCGTGCAGGAAGCCGACGGCAAGACGCAGATCTGGATCATCGACATGCAAAACCAGACAGTCTCGCCACGCGGGGTCAATATCGTTAGCCGCAGCAATGGGTCGGTGGTTCTGGACGGCGGCGTCAACAACGGCGATCGCGTGGTAACCGCCGGGGTCAACAGCCTCAAGCCGGGGCAGAAAATCAAAGTCGATAAGGAAAGCCCGCGATGAAAGGGACGTTCAACCTCTCCGATTGGGCAATCAAGCATCAGTCTTTCGTTTGGTACCTGATGTTCGTCGGCCTGCTGATGGGCGTGTTTTCCTACATGAATCTGGGCCGCGAAGAAGACCCTTCGTTCACCATCAAGACCATGGTCATACAAACCCGCTGGCCGGGCGCCACCGTGGACGAAACCCTGGAGCAGGTCACCGACCGCATCGAGAAAAAGCTCGAAGAACTCGACTCCCTCGACTATGTGAAGAGCTACACCCGGCCGGGCGAGTCCACGGTCTTCGTTTACCTGCGCGACACCACCAGCGCCGGGGCCATACCCGACATCTGGTATCAGGTGCGCAAGAAGATCGACGATATTCGCGGGCAGTTCCCTCAAGGCCTGCAAGGGCCGGCGTTCAACGACGAGTTCGGTGACGTTTACGGTTCGATCTACGCCTTCACCTCCGACGGCCTGACCCTGCGCCAGTTGCGCGACTACGTGGAGCAAGTGCGCGTCCAGATCCGCGACGTGCCGGGCCTGGGCAAAGTCGAGATGATCGGCGAGCAGGATGAAGTGCTGTACCTGAACTTCTCCACCCGCAAACTGGCGGCCTTGGGACTTGATCAGCGTCAGGTCGTGCAGAGCCTGCAATCGCAGAACACCGTGACGCCCGCCGGGGTCATTGAAGCCGGGCCTGAGCGAATTTCAGTGCGCACCTCCGGCCAGTTCGCGTCGGAAAAAGACCTCGAGAACGTCAACCTGCGCCTCAACGATCGCTTCTATCGCTTGAGCGATATTGCCGAAATCACGCGTGGCTACGCCGATCCGCCCAAGCCGCTGTTCCGCTTCGACGGCAAGCCCGCCATCGGCCTGGCGATCGCCATGAAGAAAGGCGGCAACGTTCAGGAGTTCGGCAAGCAGCTGCATGAACGCATGAGCGCCGCGACCGCGGACCTGCCGATCGGCGTCGGCGTTCATGTGGTGTCCGATCAGGCGCAGGTGGTCGAGAAGGCCGTTGGCGGTTTCACCAGCGCGCTGTTCGAGGCCGTGGTGATCGTGTTGATCGTGAGCTTCATCAGCCTCGGCATGCGCGCGGGGCTGGTGGTTGCCTGCTCGATCCCGCTGGTGCTGGCGATGGTCTTTGTGTTCATGGAATACAGCGGCATCACCATGCAGCGTATTTCCCTGGGCGCCCTGATCATTGCCCTCGGCCTGTTGGTCGATGACGCGATGATCACGGTGGAGATGATGGTATCGCGCCTCGAAAAAGGCGACACCAAAGCCCAGGCCGCGACCTATGCCTATACCTCGACGGCCTTCCCGATGCTCACCGGTACGCTGGTGACGGTCGCGGGCTTCGTGCCGATCGGCCTCAACGCCAGTTCGGCAGGGGAATACACCTTCACCCTGTTCGCCGTGATTGCCGTCGCCATGTTGGTCTCGTGGGTCGTTGCCGTGTTGTTTGCGCCGGTGATCGGCGTGCATATTCTCAGCGAGAACGTGAAGAAGCACGACGAGAACGCCAAGCCCGGACGCATCGCAAGAGCCTTCAACGGATCAATGTTCTGGGCCATGCGCCATCGCTGGCTGACCATCATCATCACGATCTTGCTGTTTGCCACGTCGCTGTTCTGCATGCGCTTTGTACAGAACCAGTTCTTCCCTTCATCGGACCGCCCCGAGATTCTGGTCGACCTCAATCTGCCTCAAAACGCCTCGATCAACGAGACGCGCCGCGCGGTGGATAAGCTCGAAGCTTCCCTCAAGGACGATCCGGACATCGTCAGCTGGAGCACGTACATCGGCGAAGGCGCGGTGCGTTTCTACCTGCCGCTGGATCAGCAGTTGGAAAACCCTTACTACGCGCAGTTGGTGATCGTCAGCAAAGGGCTGGAAGAGCGCGGCGCGTTGACCGAGCGTTTGAAAAAGCGCCTGCGTGATGAATTCGTCGGCATTGGCACTTACGTGCAGGCGCTGGAAATGGGGCCGCCGGTAGGGCGTCCGATTCAGTACCGGGTCAGCGGCGACAACATTGACCAAGTCCGCCAGCACGCCATCGAACTCGCTACCCTGCTCGACAAGAATCAACACATCGGCGAAATGATTTACGACTGGAACGAGCCGGGTAAAGTCCTGCGTATCGACATCAATCAGGACAAGGCGCGGCAGTTGGGGTTGTCGTCCGAGGACGTTGCGCAACTGATGAACAGCATCGTGACCGGCTCGGCAGTGACCCAGGTGCGCGACGACATCTACCTGATCAACGTCGTCGGGCGTGCGGTGGATTCCGAGCGCGGGTCGCCGGAAACCCTGCAGAACCTGCAAATCGTCACGCCCCAGGGCACCTCGATTCCGCTGCTGGCCTTCGCTAATGTGCGTTATGAGCTGGAGCAGCCGCTGGTGTGGCGTCGTGATCGCAAACCGACGATTACGCTCAAGGCCGCAGTACGCGATGAGATGCAGCCGACCGACCTGGTCAAGGAGCTCAAGCCCGAGATCGACAAGTTCGCCGCCGGTCTGCCGGTGGGCTACAAGATCGCTACCGGCGGTACGGTGGAGGAGAGCGGCAAGGCCCAAGGGCCGATTGCCAAGGTCGTGCCGTTGATGATCTTCCTGATGGCGACATTCCTGATGATCCAGCTGCACAGCGTGCAAAAGATGTTCATCGTCGCCAGTGTCGCGCCGTTGGGATTGATCGGCGTGGTGCTCGCGCTGGTGCCGACCGGGACGCCCATGGGCTTTGTGGCGATCCTCGGGATTCTTGCACTGATCGGCATCATCATCCGCAACTCGGTGATTCTGGTGACGCAGATCCACGAATACGAGGTGGCCGGTTATCTGCCGTGGGACGCGGTGGCGGAAGCGACTGAACACCGTCGTCGACCGATCCTGCTGACCGCCGCGGCGGCGAGCCTGGGCATGATCCCCATTGCCCGCGAAGTGTTCTGGGGGCCGATGGCCTACGCGATGATCGGCGGGATCATCATCGCGACCTTGCTGACGCTGTTGTTCCTGCCGGCGCTGTACGTGGCCTGGTACAAGATCAAGGAGCCGAGTGACGAGGAGCGCCAGAAAGCTAAGCAAGAGAAGGCTGAACAAGAGAACGCGGGCGAGGAGGCTCCAGACCAGCCGTGATTTAGGATCGGTCTGACAGACACTCGTCTGTCCCTGCCTTACTGTGCCCCGCTGAATCGCTTCGCGGGGCTCGGCATGTCTTTTTCTCAGTACGCTTGTGTGTCTGCCTCTTGTTGGGCTGGCTGCTCCCGTTCGGCAGTTCGGCCGAGACGTTGGAAAACGATTTCTGGCGGGTGAACGTTGACCCGCAGACACTCGCGGTCCGCGTCTCGCCAACCGGGCAACCTGCTTTGCAGGCATCAAGCGGGGTCCAGGCGCATCGCGTCAGTGAGCTCAAGGCTTCGCAGGACTCCCTCGCGTGGCAGTGGGACGACGGCGCCTGGCATCTCGAAGTCCGGCTGCAGCAACGTGACCTCTTGCTGACCATCAAGGCCCGGGATGCCGGAGTGCTGGAGTTCCTGAATCAGCCCGGCGAGGCCATGGGCAAAGCGCTGATCTGGCCGATGGCGGAGGGTCATTACGTCCCTCGGGGGGACAGTGTCTGGCAACAGTTTCTGGTGGCCCAGGGCGAGATCAACACCACGCAGGACCTGAGCTTGCCGCTGTGGGGAATGGACCACGGCGCGTTCACCCTGACCTGGCTGTTGACCAACCCGTTCAATAATCGTCTGAGCCTGTATTCGCAGGGTGTCGCGCTGGGGTTGTCCGCTACTCATGAGTTCACGGCGCTGGATGTCAGTGCGCCAATGACCTTTCGCCTGTCTCTGGACGCTCCCGATCCGCTGGCCGGTGCGAGGCGCTATCGGCAGTGGCTCATCGACAATGGCGAATATCAGACGCTCGAAAGCAAGTTCGAGAAAACCCCGGAGGGGCGCAAGCTGCTCGGCGCCGCCCACGTGTATCTGTGGGGCAACGACTTGCTCGCGCCTGGGGACGTTAAATCATGGGAGCGCCTGACTCAGGTACTTGCGTCCGACGAACCACTGGCCGTGCAACTGCGCAAGCGGCTGGATAAACAGGCCTTGATTGCGCTGAGTGGAAGCCATGGGCAGTTGCAACACTGGCAACGGGTCGCCCTGCTGCGCAGTCTCAACAGCGCGCTCAACTCTGTCGCAAGGCAAGCCTGGCAACGTGATGCCCAGCCCGACATGTCGCGGTTGGCCTCGCGTTACAGCGAGCTCCGCGAGGAAGTTGCCCGCCTGTTCGCTGGCGCCCTTGCTGACGACCCCTCAACCTGGGGCGGCGCGCTGTCCGTTAAGGGCGTCAAAGATCTGCAAGCATCCGGTTTGTCCCGTCTGTGGCTTGGGCTCGGCGAAGGTTGGGAGGGTGGGCTCTGGCATCCCGAGGCCGTTCGCGCCGCCGTACAGGCAGGCTATCTGATTGCGCCCTATGACTCCTACGAAACGGCTCTGGCGACCCATGAAAACCCGGACTGGGTCACCGCTCACCTGGGCAGTGACGCGCATCGTCAATGCGCCATCGTGCTGAAGGACGGCACGTTCAAGGCAGGTTTTCAGCAGTCCGGGCATTACACCGATCCACGTTGTGTCCGGCCGTTAATGGAGGCACGAATTACGTCTGTCCAGGCCGCCGCCGGTTTCAACAGTTGGTTTCTGGATGCCTACGCCACGGGGATGCTGTTTGACAGCTATCGCCCCGGCGCGACCATGACCCAGAGGCAGAACGCCGCCGCCAATGTCAGTGCTTCGCAGTGGGTGGCTGAAGCCCGAGCGCTGCCCTCAGGTTCCGAGGACGGCAATGCTGTCACCGCCGCAGGCATCCTTTTCGCTCACGGCATGCAGACGCCGGTGATCGGCTGGGGTGATTCGGACCTCAGTCAGCACAAGTCCTCCCGCTGGTACTTGGGCAGTTGGTATCCGCCGGAGCAGCCGGACGTGTTCTTCAAGCCGGTGCCGCTCAAGGAGCCTTATCGCACCGTTCACTTCAACCCGACGACCCGTCTGCCGCTGTATCAAACCGTATTCCATGGATCAGTCATCACGACTCACCACTGGCTGTTCGACAGCCTGAAACTGGTGAATGTCAGGCAGCACAACGAGCTCGCTCAACTGCTTTATAACGTGCCGCCGCTGTTTCACCTGAGTGGCGCAACGCTGGCCGAGCGATTGCCGGTGATGCAGCGACAGGACAGTTTTTTCAGGCCATTGCACGAGCGTCTTGGCAGCCAGGCGATGACGGCATTTAGCTGGCTGACCCATGATCGACTGGTTCAGCAGACCACGTTCGCGGATGGAACAAGTCTGGTGGCGAACTTCGATGGCACGCCGCGTGAGGCAGTGGGCCGTTCGTTTGCAGGGCATAGCGTGACGGCGGTTGCGCCTGACGGAGCGGTCAGCGTTTATCACGCAACGGACGAGGGCGGCTGATACGCCAGGTTTTCCGAGTCTCGCTACGGGAGCCCTGCAGCGGTCAGGCCTTGCGCCACACGCTCGCCAGCCACGGCTGTTGATCTCTCGGCAATCCCGGCGGTCGGTAGTAATGCTCGACTTCGGTGAACCCGGCCTCGGTCAGTAACGCGCTCCACGATTCGAGATCATGAAATGAACCGAAGCGCTCGCCTTTCCAGCCTTCCTGATTGTCGCCCCGGGGATTGGAGCTGAACAGCACGCCGCCGAGCTTCAACGCGCCGTGCAGCTCGCGCAGCACCCGAGGCAACTCCTGACGGGGGACGTGGAAAAGCGAGGCGTTGGCGAATATGCCGTCGAAACGTTCGGCGGGCAGATTCAGCTCAAGGAAGTTCTGATGGAGCACATCGCAGCCGCTGTCGGCGCGGGCCATCTCAGCGAAGCGTTCGGAGCCGTCCAGGCCGGTGGCGATGTGGCCCATGGCAGAAAATGTCTGGAGATCCCGCCCTGGCCCGCACCCGAAATCGAGAATCTGGAACGGCGCCAGGCCGGTGATATTGCGCAGCAACGCATCAATGTTCTGGCTCACATCATGGTCGCGGGTCCCTTCGCGAAAGCCCTCGGCGACCTCGTTGTAATTGCCGAGGGTAGTGGCGGTGATCTGAGCGAGATCATGTGGGTCGAGTTTCATCGTGCGGCCGTCTGAGCGTGGAAAGCCGCCAATATACCCCCGCTCAGGTTTTGATCAATTGCTCAGCGAGGATCAAATCGACCACCTCGTCGATGGTTTCGATCCGTGCCCAATCTTCAGGCGTTGGCTTCAGTTTATATTGCCACTTCACCTGCATCATGAAACAGGTGAGATCGTCATCGATGATGTCGAAGTCGCGAATGAAATTGGTGGTGGGCGTGACGTTGTTTCGCGGGATAAAGCCAATGACAGAAACAAAAAGCTCAATCACTTCCTGAGTCAGTTGCGCCCGATCAGCTTTGTTTTGCATTTCTCGCCTCATATGCACACAGACCTATGCTCACCAGATCGAATACTGCCAGCCCTGCGGCCACGAAGGGAATTCCTCTTCCGATAACCCCGAAGACTCTTATTGTGCCGAAGGTGGCCTTTGCCATTCTGGCGGCCGTCGGATGGCGGATGAGTGTGCGGGGAAAAAGCGCATGCCGATCAGGCTGGCGAGGTTGGTCGTTCTGCTTGAGCCAGCGTGCACCCATGCTCCAACGGCTGTCTTGTTGATGGGAATTCCTGCTGAGGCCGTAATCGCTGACGTGGCGGTCAGGGCGTAATGCTCCTTCGTGCACTCCCAAAGCGTTTCAAACGTGGTTTCGGGTAACGATGAGTTGGTGCGCACGCCGTTAATTACCTCATGCGCGATGGCACCCGTTGTCCACGACTGCGAAGGGAGTATCAACGTGCCTGGGCATGAGGTCATCATCGAGCTTCGCAAATTAAATGCTACCAGGCTGGAAGGCCCAAGATTCACCCCATCTCTCTGCAACTCATGAACGGTGCTGAAAACAGCGTCTGATAGTTCCTTCTCTTGCATCTGCTAGCCTCCCTATGCTTCAACTTTCAAGGTTTGCAAGGCTAGCGGATTTAACTGAAGCAATTCCTTGCTCGAAAATAAATGGAGCTTTCGCACTTTGTCAGGGGAAAAATCCTACTCATTCACCGCTTATTCAGCCGCAATGCCAATCGATCCCCGCCCAACTGAATCACCGCCACCAAGATCACCAGCAACACGATCACCGTGAGCATCACTTGGGTGTCGAACCGTTGATAACCATACCGATACGCGATGTCGCCCAAACCGCCAGCGCCAATCGCACCGGCCATGGCCGACGAATTGATCATCGTCACGATAGTGATGGTAAATCCGCCGACGATGCCCGGCAGCGCTTCCGGCAACAGCACGTGCCAGACGATGTGCCAGCGGCGGCAGCCCATCGCTTGTGCCGCTTCGATCAAACCGTGGTCCACCTCGCGCAGGCTGACTTCCGCAATACGCGCGAAGAACGGTGTCGATGCGATGGTCAGCGGCACCACCGCCGCCCACACGCCGTAGGTCGTGCCGACGATCAGCCGCGTGAATGGGATCAGCGCAACCATCAGAATCAGGAACGGCACTGAACGGAAGATATTCACGAACGCGCCCAGTACACGGTTCACATTGGGCGCTTCAAAAATGCCGCCCTTGCCGCTGGTGACCAGAATCACCGCCAATGGAATGCCCAGTATCAATGCGATCAGCGACGACACGCCGACCATCAGGAAGGTGTCGATAACGCCCTGCCAGAGACGATCAAGCCACATAACCCAGTACCTCCGCCTGATGCGCATGCTTGCGGGCGCGATTGAGCAATTCCTCCGCTGACAGCGGCGAGTGACTCACCGCCAGCAACAGATGACCCAGTGCACGCCCTTGAATACGTTCGACCCCGCCATGCAGCAGGCTCACGCGTCCGCCCAAGGCATTGAACAGCGCGGACAGATCAGGCTCCTTGCCATCGCCGCCGGTGAATTGCAGATCCAGCACAACACTGGCGTGATGATCGGAAGGGTGCGGTTGCAAGCGCGCTTGAACATCCTCTGGCAGCGCATGTTGCAGCGGTGCCAGCAGTGTCTTGCTCACCTCATGCTGCGGATTGCCGAATACCTGCCAGACCGGGCCCTGCTCGACCACTTCACCTTTTTCCAGCACCACCACGCGGTCGCAGATTTCTCGAATCACCGCCATCTCGTGGGTGATCAAAATGATCGTCAGGCCCAGGCGCTGATTGATCTTGCGCAGCAGGCCGAGAATCGATTGCGTGGTTTCCGGGTCGAGGGCCGAGGTCGCTTCGTCGCACAGTAGAATCGCCGGATCATGCACCAGCGCCCGGGCAATGCCGACGCGCTGCTTTTGCCCGCCCGACAGCTGTGCCGGATAGGCCTTGTGCTTGCCTTCCAGCCCCACCAACTCCAGCAGCTCGGCGACTTTGCGCTGACGCTGCGCCTTCGGCACGCCCGCGACCTTGAGCGGCAGCTCGACGTTCTGCCAGACGGTTTTGGCCGACATCAGGTTGAAATGCTGAAAGATCATGCCGATGCGTCGGCGCAGCGCCACCAGCGCGTCTTCGTTGAAGTCGCCGATGTCCACCTGATCGATCAGCACGCGGCCGCTGCTGGGTTTTTCCAGACGATTGATGGTGCGGATCAGCGACGATTTGCCTGCGCCGCTTCGGCCGATGATGCCGAACACCTCACCGCGCTGGATATCCAGATCGATGCCCTGAAGCGCCGGCACCGGCCCTTGCGGGCTTTCATAGACCTTGCCCAGATTGATGAAGCGCACATGGGCGTGTTGCTTCTCCGGGTGCAGTTCTGCTCGCTCGGCGGCATGAGGAGCCGCAGCACCCTCAAGCGTCAAAGCCCGTTGGGCGGATGCCGTCATGATCAGTTCTTCCAGCCAACCTGATACAGCGAGCCATTGACCTTATCCAGGGAGGCGCGCACGACCGGCGAATGTTGGTAAATGTCGATGAACCTGGCCAGACGCGGGTCATCCTTATGGTCCGGTTTGATGACGAACTGAATGACGTATTCCGGGTGGTCGAGGCCGTCGAACAGGATTGCCGAGCCGGCATCGAAGGTCTTCGACAAACGAATGTAGGCCGGGTAGCCCTGCACCAGGTCGGCATCGTCATAGGCGCGCACCAGTTGCACGGCCTCGACCTGAATCAGCTTGATCTTCTTCGGGTTGGCGGTGATGTCGTCTTCGGTGGCCTTGTAACCCACGCCCGGCTTGAGGGTGATCAAGCCAGCCTTGGCCAACAGTTGCAGGCCGCGGCCACTGTTGATCGGGTCATTGGCGATTGCGACGGTGGCACCGGTTGGCAGCTCATCGAAGCTTTTGTACTTCTTCGAATACAGCCCGACGTTGTTGATGATGCCCGGCGCGTACGGCACGAGATCGAAGCCGGACGCGGCCTTGGCATTTTCCAGAAACGGAATGTGCTGGAAGTAATTCACGTCAATGTCGCCAGCGTTGAGGCTGACGTTGGGCGCGATCCAGTCGGTGAATTCCACCAGCTCGACCTTCAGGCCTTGTTTATCGGCTTCGGCGACGGCCGCTTCCAGCGGGATGGCGAACGCCGCCGTGGTGCCGACTTTGAGCGGTTGATCGGCAGCGTGAGTGACGCCGGCAAACAGGCCCAGGGACAGCGCGAGGGTGAGGAGGGTTTTGGTCATCAAGGGGTAATCCGTGTCAGTGGTCTGGTTGGAATTCTGGGGTGTCTGTGAAGCTGTCTTCGCGAGCGAGCTCGCTCCCACATGGATTGAGCTCGCTCACGCCTGTGATGGGGGTGCGCCCTGAAGCTCGCCCCGGCGTGCCGTTCCGGCAGTCTTGCGTCACCGTCTTCAAACAGCTTCTCGCGCAAGGTGCCGTGTTCGTACGCGGTCTTGTATGAGCCCCTTCGCTGCAGCTCCGGGATCACCAGATCTATGAAATCCTCGTAGCTCTCCGGAGTGATGATGCGGGTCAGGTTGAAGCCGTCCAGGCCGGTTTCGGCAATCCACGATTCCAGCTCATCTGCCACCTGCTCGGGCGAGCCGATCAGCGTGATGTAACGGCCGCCCAAAGCGTGCTGATCGAGTAACTTCTGACGGGTCCAGTCGTTGTTCTTGAGAATTTTCGTCGCTGACTGAATGGCGTTGCCCTTCACGTGCTGGATCGGCTCGTCGAGCGCGTAGTCGGCAAAGTCGATGCCGGTGGACGCGGCAAAATGGGCGAGCCCGGCCTCGGCGCTGGCGTAAGTCAGGTACTCCGCATGCTTGGCCCGGGCCGCTTCTTCTGTGGGGCCGACGATGACGTTGAGGCCCATGAACACCTTGATGTCATCCGGGCTGCGTCCGGCGGCCACCGCGCTGGCGCGGACTTTATCGACCTGCTCGCGGGTTGCGGGTTTGTTCTGCGCGCTGATGAACACGCACTCCGCGTTGCTGCCGGCAAACTGCAGACCGCGCTCGGAGCTTCCGGCCTGAAACAAAACTGGCGTGCGCTGTGGCGACGGCTCGCACAGGTGATAACCCTCCACCTGATAGAACTCGCCGCTGTGCCGCACGTAATGGACCTTTTCCGGCTGCGCGTAGATGCGCGCCTGACGGTCCTCGATCACCGCGTCGTCCTCCCAACTGCCTTCCCACAGCTTGTACAACACCTCCAGGTATTCATCGGCCTGGTCGTAGCGGCGGTCGTGTTCGATCTGCTCGGTCAGGCCCATCGCGCGCGCGGCGCTGTCCAGATACCCGGTGACGATGTTCCAGCCCACGCGTCCGCGCGTCAGGTGATCCAGCGTCGACATGCGCCGGGCGAACAGGTACGGCGCCTCGTAGGTGAGGTTGGCGGTCAGGCCGAAGCCGAGGTTTTTGGTGACCGCGGCCATGGCCGATACCAGCAGCAGCGGATCATTCACCGGCAACTGGATCGATTCCTTCAGGGTCACGTCCACCGAGTTCTGATAGACGTCATAAACCCCGACGATGTCCGCGATGAACAACCCGTCGAACAGCCCGCGCTCCAGCAACTGCGCCAGCTCTGTCCAGTATTCGAGGGTCTTGTACCGGGTCGACGTGTCCCGGGGTGGGTCCAGAACCCGTGGTTGATGTGGCCGATGCAGTTCATGTTGAACGCGTTGAGCAGGATCTTTTTCTTGCTCATCAAATCGTCCCCCGGCGTGGCGGGTTGACGTCATTGAGGTAGTAATTGCCGATGGCGTGGTACTTCCAGCGCACCGGGTCGTGCAACGTGTGGACCCGCGCGTTGCGCCAGTGCCGGTCAAGGCCGTGCTCTGCCAGCGTGGCCTGGGAACCGGCGAGTTCGAACAAGGTGCTACCGGCTTCCAATGAGATCTCGGTGCTGATCGCCCGCGCTTCCGCCACGGCGACCGATGCCTGCGCCAGACTTTCCGGCGTCGTCTCAGCCTGGGCCCGATCAAGGCATTCGCCCGAACGTTCGAGCAAGGCTTCGGCGGCGTGCAGACGAATGCCGAGTTTGCCAAAGCTATGCAGCGTCAGCGGGTCATCAACGGCTTTTTCGATGCCGGAGTCGATCCAAGGCCGCGTGCGGGTGCGCACGAAATGCAGCGCGTCTTCAAATGCGGCGCGGGCGATGCCGGTGTCGATGGCGGCATGGAGGATCTGCGCCAAAGGGCCGACGGTGGTCGGGCGCTCGAAGGCAGTTTGAAACGGCACCACGTCATCGGCTTCGACATACACGTTATCGAACACCACTGAGCCGCTGCCCGTGGTGCGCTGGCCGAAGCCGCTCCAGTCGTCGATCACGCTCAGCCCCGCTGCGTTCGCCGGCACGAACGCCAACTGCTGCACGCCGCTGTCATCCACGACCGAGGTCGGTATGCGTTGTGCGTAAAGGGCGCCGGTGGCGTAGAACTTGCGGCCGTTGATGCGCCATCCGTTGCCGTCGCGGCTCAGTCGGGTGGTGCGGTCGTGGGCGGTTTTGGTGCCCAGTTCGGCCAGCGCATTACCGAAGCGTTGACCGGCGAGGACCTCGGCGTACAGCCGCGCCTGCTGCGCCGGGCTGCCGTTGACCCGCAGGACTTCCAGCGCGTAGAAGTGGTTTTGCGGGATCTGCCCTAGCGAAGCGTCGGCCGCAGAGATGATTCGGATGACTCCGGCCAGGGTGATATTGGACACGCCTGCGCCACCAAAGGCCTTCGGCACGCTGATGCCCCACAGGCCCGAGCGCGAAAACGCCTCCAGTTCCTGATGGGGAAGCCGCCGTTCACGATCTCGAATGGCACTCTGTTGTCTGAAATTTTCCGCCAACGTGCGCGCGATGCGCAGCGCCTCGGTGTCGTCACGAATGATCGCGGTCACGGCGGTCGCCTGCGTGTCACGCGGCAAGGGTTGAAGGCTCATAGGTGTGCTTCCAGTGGTCTGGTTATATCCAGGAGTGACGGGCAGGCAGGGCGCCATTCAGGTGCCAGGCGCCGACGGCGTGGACCTTCCAGCGCACCGGGTCGTGGAGGGTGTGAACCCGCGCATTGCGCCAGTGACGATCAAGATTGAATTCGGCCAGCGTCGCGCGACTGCCCGACAGCTCGAACAGTTTTTCACTGGCGAGCAGGGCGACCTGTGTCGTCAGCACCTTGGCTTCGGCGACCACGATGGACGCCCGCGCCGCTGAGTGTTCGTCGATGGGTTCGGCGGCAATTTCATCCAGCACACGGCCGGCCCTGCGCAACAGTGCTTCGGCGGCGTGCAGTTCGAGTTTCAACTTGCCGATGTCGGCGATCACATACGGGTCGTCGCTGGCGCGCTCGACATTGGCGTCGATCCACGGCCGCGAACGCTCGCGCACAAAACGGATGCTTTCGTCGATGGCTTCCCGGGCAATGCCTGCATCAATGGCCGCCTGGATCAGTTGCGACACCGCACCCTGAATGTTCGGCGCCAGGCCCAGTTTCCAGTTATCAACAACCCGCTCGCCACTCACGCGCACGTTTTCCAGCAGCACGCTGCCGCTGGCGGTGGTGCGCTGACCGAAGCCGGACCAGTCGTCGATGATGTACAGCCCCGGCGTCCCGCGTGGCACGAACACCAGCACCTGCTTGCCGTCGTCATTGATGGCCTTGACCGCGACCCAGTGGGCGAACAACGCGCCGGTCGAATAGAACTTGCGGCCGTTGAGCAAAAACTGATCACCGTCTGCGGTCAGTCGCGTACGGATATCGAGGGTGTTTTTGGTCCCCCGCTCGGGGCCGCCATTGCCGATGCGTGCGCCGCCGAGAACGCTGGCGAAGAGGGTTTGTTTCTGAGCCTCTGAGGCGCTGCCGATCAGCGAATTGAGAATACCGAAGTGGTTTTGCGGAATCTGGCCCACGGCAGGGTCGGCTGCCGACAGGATGGCGAAGACTTCGGCGAGGGTTACGAATGACACCTGTGGCCCGCCATAGATCCGCGGTACCGAGATGCCGCCCAGGCCACTGCGGGTAAACAGCTCGATTTCCGACCAGGGCAGTTGCCGCTCACGGTCTCGCGTGGCGGCATGGGTGCGCACGACGGCGGCCAATTCATGGGCCGCGGCAATCGCGTCGGCGTCGTCGCGCAATAGGTTGGCGGGGAGCAGGGGAGGAGCCACGTCCAGGGTGTGCTGGACAGAAAGGGCGTTCAGATCAGTCATGGTGGTGACCTTCACGAGCGCGAGCACGGGAGTCGTTGTGCTTGACCATTCGAACCTCGAATCAATACCGCTGTGGCGGCGAGAAAATTGACGATGGTCCGGTGGTCCGGTGCATATACCCTAAGCGTGTATAAACATTAAATAAACTCACATTTGGGAATAAGCATAGAAGGTGATGCGGCGGATGCCGTCGCCAGCGCCGTGGCTTGGGTGTAGGTCAGGCATGAACCGAAAGCCAGGGCCAGAATCATGTACTTGACGATATGTCTGCAGGGCATGGTGGACACCTCGTGAGGGGTTTCACCGCAGGCTAGCAGCCTGTTTTCGCGCAGTGAGGAGGTGACCTGTAGGACGCTAATGGAGATGATGTGGGAGGTTTCCCCTCAGTGACTGATCTGTGGCGTCGATCACGATTGCGGCATGTGATTGGAGGCGCGAGGCCAGAGGAGGCGGGCTGCAGACGTGTCGCAGCGCGCTGATGCTGCGCCGCGACAACGTCCTGAGGAGGGCCGATGTCAAGTTTCGGCCTCATCGGTCATGTCGGTCGCCACCTTGATCAACCGCGGCGGCGCCCAGCGCGAGTTGTTGCCGACACGGTCAATCACGCAATAGCTCACCTCCAGATGCGGATCATCGCCCGCCTCGCGCACCAACTCCGCCGGTACGTCCACAACAATAGGCATGCCGACGTCGTCTTGGGTGAGCGCTGGCAGATCCAGACGCATGTCGCCCCAGCGCAGGGTGATTTCGTCGTAGGCGTCCATGTTGGGATAAGCGTCGAGAGTGAGTTGCACGCCCTCATCGAAGTGGCGCGCCGTCAAGCCGCCTTGCATGACTGACTCGGCAAACGTCACGGGTGCCAGTCCCTGATTCTCATCACCCTCGCCGCTGACCAATTGACCGCCGGGAGTCTCCAGTTTGACCCATAGCTTGGCACCGGGGGACTTAATGGGTTCGCTGCCTATCTTTGTAACGCGATAGTAGGTTTTAACCTTTCCACTTCGAAGAAAACTTTCAGGTACATGTAGGACGGATGTATGTCCGATGTCAGACTCTGATAGAAGTTTTGATGCGGCATAACAGCCTCCCCAAAACAATTCGATCAAGTCACCGCAGTCCATCTCTGGCCAGGGATCAATGTGTACCTGCAGATCGGCCGCCGCAAGGGCGCCAATCCCGTGCTTGTTCGACTGCGGAAGGTACGGGGCCATCAGCTTGAAAGACTGCGTCATTACAGGGGTATGGATCATCTCTTAATACTCTTCGAATGTGCGCCTGGGTTAAGGCAAGTCAGGTGATTAATTCATCGCAACTGCAGCGTGAAAACGACTGGCACTAGTACACGCCGGGATGCGCAGGCATGGCAAACATTACAAACGGTGGTAATTAGAGGGTTGCCGTTTTGGAAAGAAAATACACCTAGAGCGATTTCAGCTAATTGTGTTGCGGTGTTTGTGTCAACGGTAATTAAGTTTTTAAAGTGTGTGTAACGCAAATGCAGAAGTTTCCTACACTCGGGCGCTGCTTATGGGGAGGGAGGTGCGACTGTGGTCCTACCTGAGCCGCCGGGCACGCGGTACTCCACAGTCAGCAAACTGATGAAAAGTGTCAGCGGCAGTTATTTGTGGGTGAAGAAATAGTCAATCAACGTTGCGGGGAAGTGGAGAGAGTGAGCGCTGTTTATATTGAAAAAACAGATAGATTGATTACGGTTAGCCGGCGTTGAAATAGTAGGACTTTTAGTGGGTCAACGCTTTTCTAAATATGAACGACAAAGAAAACGGCGCCTGTTGGCGCCGTTTTAAACACATTACGTGTCAGACTAATTCCTGCTGCGCTCAAGAAACTGCCTTGTGCGTTCTTCTTTGGGATTGGCGAACAGCGCTTTCGCCTCGCCCTGTTCAACAATGACGCCCTTGTCGATGAAGATCACCCGATTGGCGACGTCCCGCGCGAAGCTCATCTCGTGGGTCACGATGACCATCGTGCGTTTCTCCAGGGCCAGGGCGTGAATCGTGTTGAGCACCTCGCCCACCAGCTCGGGATCAAGCGCCGACGTTGGCTCATCAAACAGAATGACCTCGGGCTCCATGGCCAGCGCCCGGGCAATCGCTACCCGTTGCTGCTGACCGCCGGACAGTCGACGCGGATACGCGTCCTCTTTGCCCGCGAGGCCAACCTTCGCCAATAGCGCGCGGCCCAGCTCAATGGCCTGTTCGCGAGGCATCTTCTTGACCACGGTCGGGCCTTCGATGACGTTTTCCAGCGCGGTGCGGTGGGGGAACAGATTGAAGTTCTGGAAGACGAACCCGACATGCTGGCGCAGTTGCCGGATCAAACCCTGCTGCTGGCTCAACGGGCGGCTCAGATCGACTTTGATGTCGCCCACGATAATGCTGCCGCTCGTAGGCACTTCCAGTAGATTCAGGCAGCGCAACAGGGTGGTTTTGCCTGATCCGCTGGGGCCGATGATTGCCACCACTTCGCCCGGCTCGACCTTCAGGTCAATGCCCTTGAGCACTTCGTTGCCCTTGAATTGCTTGGTCAGTTTTTCAACCGTGATCATGCCTCAGGACTCCACATCGTGGCGGTTGGCCCGCGCTTCCAGGCGATTTTGAAAATGCGCCAGGATGCTGCACAGCACCCAGTAGATCACCGCAACGGTGAGGTACATGGTGAAAATCTCCAGCGTCCGCGAGGAGATCAGCTGCGCCTGGCGGAACACTTCCGGCACCTGAATGGTGGCGGCCATCGCCGTGTCCTTGACCAGTGAAATAAAGCTGTTGCCCAAGGGCGGCAACGCGGTACGTGCAGCTTGCGGCAGAATGGCGCGGCGCATGGTCTGGGCGCGCGTCATGCCAATGCTCGCTGCAGCTTCCCATTGCCCTCGATCCACCGAACCGATCGCGGCCCGAAGGATTTCGCAGGCATACGCGGCCATGTTCAGCGACAGGCCGATCAGCGCTGCGGTAATCGCATCCAGTTCAATCCCCAGGTCCGGCAGGCCGTAGTAGATCATGAACAGCTGAACGAGCAGCGGCGTGCCACGGAAGAACGACACGTAAACCCTGGCAATGGCACTGATGACCCAGATCTTTGACAAACGCATCAGTGCCAGGCCGAAGCCCAGCACCAATCCGAAAAACATCGACCCCAGGCTCAAGCCCACCGTGTAATACGCGCCCTTGAGCAGGAAGGGCGCGGAGTCCAGCGCGAGCTGAAGGCTCTCTGGGATCATTTGGTCACGTCAGCCTTGAAGTACTTGTCCGACAGCTTGGCGAGGGTGCCGTCGGCGCGCAGCTTGTCGATGGCTTTGTTGATCGCGTCCAGCAATTCAGGCTCGCCCTTGCGCAGCGCGACACCGGATTCCTGGCGGGAGAACGGTTCGCCGGAAACGGCCAGCTTGTCCTTGGTCTTGGCGACCAGTTCGAGCGCAGCGAGGCGGTCGACGAGGATGGCGTCGATGCGGCCGACACGCAGGTCCTGGTATTTGGTCGGATCATCATCGTAGGTTTTGACGATGGCATCAGGCACGTTGGCTTTCAGCCACTCTTCGTAGTTGGTGCCCAGGCCGACGCCGACTTTTTTGCCTTTCAGGTCTGCAGCCGTTTTGATCACGCCGACGTCTTTGGTCTGCACCAGCGCCTGAATACCCGACACGGTGTAGGGTTCGGAGAAGTCGTACTTCTTCTTGCGCTCGTCGGAGATGGTCACCTGATTGACCACAACATCCAGACGCTTGGATTCCAGCGCAGCCAGAATGCCAGCCCACGGTGTGGCTTGCAGCTTGACCTTGACGCCCAATTCCTTGGCCAGTGCTTCAGAGAACTCCACTTCAAAGCCGGTCAGTTTGCCGTCCTCACCCACGAAGCTGAACGGTGGGTACGTGCCTTCCAGGCCGACGTTGAGGGTTCCGTTCTTTTTGATGGTTGCCAGTTGATCGCCAGCCATAGCCTGGCTGACCAGACCCGTTCCCAGCACCAGGCTGAAGGCCGACAACAGAAAGGTGCGGCGGATTGCAGACATGTTCATGAAAGTCCCCTGTTTTAATTGGAATGTCAGGCAAGTATCAGACCCGACGAAGCTACGTTGGCATCACGCGTTTATCCAGCTTTTTCAGTCGCCTGCGGGGCTCTGCGCGCCGGCTGGCGGCGATCATAAGACTCGAATCCAGCGATGAAAAATAATAAAAAGCGGACCGCTTATCAGTTTTTCGAATAACTGGCCCGGACCGCCCTGTGAACAGGAGCGCGACCAAGGCCCTATCTCGCCGAGAAAACATCTGGATATGCAAACAAGGCAGGTGCGCCGCCGGTGTGGAGAAAGACGATAGGACCGTCCTCGAATCGCTGCCGACCAATGCCGTCGAGCAGGCCGGCCATGGCTTTGCCGGTGTAGACCGGGTCCAGCAGCAACCCTTCATGACTGGCCACCAGCCGGATTGCCGCCAACGTGCCGGCATTTGGCTCGCCGTAGCGGGGGCCAAAGTACTCATCCCACAGCTGCACCTTGAACGCGGCCGGCAGTGATTCGCCCAGCAGCTCTACCGTTTGCTCGGCCAAGCGCTGAACTTTGGGCGCCTGGGTTTCTTCCGGGCGCGACACGGTCACCCCAATCACCGATAACTCGGGCAACTCCTCGGCAAGGGCCAATGCCAGGCCGCTGTGGGTGCCGGCACTGCCAGACGCGAGCACGACGGCTGCGAATGAGAGGCCGCTTTGCTTGATCTGCTCGGCCAGTTCAAAACCTGCGCGCACATAACCCAATGCGCCGAGGGCATTCGAACCGCCGATCGGCACCAGGTACGGCTTTTTGCCGCTGAGGCGCAGTCGGCTCGCCAGGGCTTGCAGTTGCTCATCGGCGTTGTCGAGGTTCTCGACCAGCTCGACCTTGGTATCAAACAAATCCAGCAACAGGCGATTGCCGTTGCCCAGGTAATTGCTGTCGTCGGTTGCAATCGGGTTTTCCAGCAGCGCCACACAGCCCAGGCCAAGGCGGGCGGCGAGGGCGGCCGTCTGACGCACATGATTGGACTGAATGGCGCCCGCGGTGATTAGCGTGTCGCACCCTTGAGCCAGGGCATCGGCCGCGAGGTATTCGAGCTTGCGCAGCTTATTGCCGCCCATGGCCAGCGGCGTAATGTCGTCGCGTTTCACGTAGACGTCGCGGCCGGCCCAGGTCGAAAGGCGTTCCAGCTTTTCGAAGGGCGTGGGACCGCCGAGCAATTCCAGACGATTAAAACGGGCGAGCTCTTGTTTGATCATGGTGGTGTCGACAGGTCTGCAATTGGGTCGCAGGACTATAGGCAGACGGTTCCTACAGGGCAACCGCCCAGCGTCCTTCATACTCTGCGCAGAAGCCCCACGAAAATTGTTATTTTTTTGCCGCGAAGGGATATCGTAGAGTGATTCCACTTCGGCCGTTACAGCCTGACTCGCCGTTGAATTGAGGAGAAATCTGCGTGAGCACTATTCCCGACCTGTCCCCGGAGTCCTGCGCCGAGGGCGTGACCGGCCACTGGCAATTGCAGCGGATTGTGGGTGAATTGCGCGCCGCGCGTGATGACTGGCGTACCAGCAACGGCCGAATCAGCGGCGAGAAGGGCGGCCGCGAGCTGCCTTCGCGCGAGGCCATGCGCGACATTCTCGATGCGCTGTGCGGCGCGCTGTTTCCAATGCGACTGGGGCCGGTGGACCTGCGCGAAGAGAGCGAGGACTTCTACGTCGGCTACACCCTCGACGTGGCGTTGAACTCGCTGCTCGACCAGGCGCGGCTCGAATTGCGCTACGCCGCCCGGCAGAAAGGCCAGGATGCCAGCTGCGCGGATGTGCATGCGGAGCGGCTGATTCAGGATTTCGCCAGCGCGCTGCCGACCATTCGCCGCATCCTCGACACCGACGTGCTGGCGGCGTACCACGGTGACCCCGCCGCGCGCAGTGTCGATGAAGTGTTGCTGTGCTACCCGGGCATTTTGGCGGTGATTCACCATCGTCTGGCCCACCACCTGTACCACAACGGTTTGCCCTTGCTGGCGCGCATCAGCGCCGAACTTGCCCATTCCGCAACGGGCATCGACATCCATCCGGGTGCGCAGATCGGCCCGAGCTTCTTTATTGACCACGGGACCGGCGTGGTTATCGGCGAGACCGCCATCATCGGCGAGCGCGTGCGCATCTACCAGGCCGTTACGCTGGGTGCCAAACGTTTCCCGTCCGATGAAGACGGGCAATTGCTCAAAGGACATGCGCGTCATCCGATCGTCGAAGATGATGTAGTGATCTATGCCGGTGCCACGATTCTGGGGCGCATCACCATCGGCAAGGGCTCGACCATCGGCGGGAATGTGTGGCTGACGCGCGGCGTTCCGGCGGGCAGCAACGTCAATCAGGCGAGCCTGCAGCACGAGGATGGTTGTCCGAAGTAGCCCGTCATATCGCAAATTTCAGGGTGCGCACGCTGGCCTCTTCCCGGCTGAAGCCGGTCCCACTGATCGATCGCGTACATCGTGTGGGACCGGCTTTAGCCGGGAAGGCGGCGTGTCACTCCGCAATTTATTCAGTGCTTTGAAAACCCTCCCGAACCCACGGGACGAAAGGCTTTCGGCGTCCGTCCTACCCTCGCCTGAGTGAGCGTCATGCCACTGTGCATTAGTCTCTGGCTGTCTTTTCGTGCTTTAATTGAACGTTCAATCAAGTTAAACCGGTGGTTCGCTGCCCGCTGATCTCAGGAGGCCTACCTTTGCCGCATTCACGTTCCATGATCGATCCCCTCGCCCGCGCGGCGGTATTCATATGAATAATTCAAGCGCACCAAACAGCTCGGCTGTTCGCATGAACGGCCCTGTTTTCTACTTTGCCGCCAGCTTTATCCTGATCTTCGGACTGGTCGTGATCGGCTTCCCGGAAGCCTCGGGCGCCTGGTTGCTCGCCGCGCAGAACTGGGCCGCCAACACCGTTGGCTGGTACTACATGCTGGCCATGACCCTGTATCTGCTGTTCGTTGTGGTCACTGCGCTGTCTGGCTACGGCAAGATCAAGCTTGGTGCTGACCACGACGAACCCGAGTTCAGCTACCTGTCCTGGGCCGGCATGCTATTCGCCGCCGGGATCAGCATCACGCTGTTCTTCTTCTGCGTGTCCGAGCCGCTGACCCATATGCTGCAGCCGCCCCAGGGTGAGGGCGGGACCACCCAATCGGCACGTCAGGCCATGCAGCTGCTGTTTCTGCATTGGGGCCTGCACGGTTGGGGCGTGTTCGCCTTCGTCGGCATGGCGCTGGCCTACTTCGCCTATCGCCATAACCTGCCTCTGGCATTGCGTTCAGCGCTGTATCCGCTGATCGGCAAGCGCATCAATGGCCCGATCGGCTACGCCGTCGACGGCTTCGGCATCATCGCCACCATCTTCGGCCTCGGCGCCGACATGGGCTTTGGCGTACTGCACCTGAATTCCGGGCTGGACTACCTGTTCAACGTGCCGCACACCCAGTGGATTCAGGTCGGTTTGATCACCCTGATGATGGGCGCAGCCATCCTGGTGGCTATTGCGGGCGTCGACAAGGGCGTGCGCGTCATGTCCGACATCAACATGCTGCTGGCTTGCGCGCTGCTGCTGTTCGTGCTGTTCGCTGGACCCACGCAGCACCTGCTCAATACCCTGGTGCAGAACATTGGCGATTACCTCGGCGCGTTGCCGGTCAAGAGCTTCGACGTGTATGCGTACGATGGCCCAAGTGACTGGCTGGGCGGCTGGACCGTGTTCTATTGGGCGTGGTGGATTGCATGGTCGCCGTTCGTGGGTCTGTTCATCGCGCGCATCTCCCGTGGTCGCACCATTCGTGAATTCGTTTGCGGCGTGCTGCTGATCCCGCTGGGCTTCACCCTGGCGTGGATGTCGATTTTCGGTAACAGCGCAATCGACCTGGTGCTGAACCACGGCATGGCTGCGTTGGGCCAGTCGGCCATCGAAGATCCTTCGATGACGCTGTATCTCATGCTGCAGACGTACCCATGGAGCCGGACGGTCATTGCCGTGACGGTGTTCATCAGCTTCGTGTTCTTCGTGACGTCGGCCGACTCCGGC
This sequence comes from Pseudomonas sp. 15A4, assembly GCF_016925575.1. Taxonomy (NCBI): domain Bacteria; kingdom Pseudomonadati; phylum Pseudomonadota; class Gammaproteobacteria; order Pseudomonadales; family Pseudomonadaceae; genus Pseudomonas; species Pseudomonas sp. 15A4. Next base: position 1,269,071 of record NZ_CP068986.1, read on the forward strand.
ACCGTGGTGCTGTCGACGCTCTCCGCCAAAGGCGGCAGCCCGGACGAAGACGGCCCGAAATGGCTGCGGGTGTTCTGGGGCGTGATGACTGCTTTGATCACCAGCGGCTTGCTGTTCTCGGGCAGCATCGATGCGCTGAAGTCTGCGGTGGTGCTGACCTCACTGCCGTTCTCGCTGATTCTGCTGCTGATGATGTGGGGGCTGCACAAAGCGTTCTACATGGAGTCCCAGCGCCAGATCGCTCAGCTGTACTCACTGGCACCGGTCTCCGGATCCCGGCGTGGCGGCTGGCGTCAGCGCCTGACCCAGGCCGTGGCGTTCCCGTCCCGTGATGAGGTTTACCGCTTCCTCGACCAGACCGTGCGCCCGGCGATTGAAGAAGTCACGGCAGTGTTTGTCGAGAAAGGACTGACCGTCGTGACTCAGCCGGATCCGGCCAATGACACAGTGGGCCTGGAAATCGGCCACGGTGAAGAGCGTCCGTTCGTGTACCAGGTGACCATGCGTGGCTACTTCACGCCGTCCTTCGCACGCGGCGGCATGGGCTCGAAACAGCTCAACAACCGCCGGTATTACCGCGCTGAAGTGCACCTGAGCGAGGGCAGTCAGGACTACGACCTGGTGGGCTATACCAAGGAACAGGTCATCAACGACATTCTCGACCAGTACGAGCGCCATATGCAGTTCCTGCACCTGGTGCGTTGAGGCTGGTTGTTTTCCAGGAGCACGCGTGCCCGCGATGGCGTCGTGTCGGTCCCCTAACCGGGACTGACACGAAATCTTCGCGGGCACGCGCGTTTCTGCAGTCTGGTTTTTTACGCCAAGCCACCATTGGCCCGCAGCACCTGCCCATTCACCCAGCCTGAATCCGGGCCGGCAAGAAACGACACGACGCTGGCGATATCGTCCGGCTGTCCCAGGCGTTGCAACGGCGGCATGCTGGCGAAGTGCTGAATTTGCTCCTCGCTCTTGCCGTGCAGGAACAGTTCGGTGGCTACCGGCCCCGGCGCGACCGCATTCACCGTGATATTCCGCCCGCGCAGCTCTTTAGCGAACACATGGGTGAAGGCCTCGACGGCCGCCTTGGTTGCGTTATAGATCGCGTAACCCGGCAGGTTCAGCGCCAGTGCAGTGGTGGAGAAGTTAATGATGCGGCCGCCGTCGTTCATCCGCGCGCCTGCCTCGCGCAAGGTGTTGAAGGTGCCTCGGGTGTTGATGTTGAACGCCTGATCGAACTGCTCGTCGCTGGTCTCTGCCAGCGGCAACGCCTTCATTACGCCTGCGTTATTAACCAACACATCCACCTTGCCCAAGTGCGTCTCGGTTTGCTCGAACAACGCGCGGACTTCGTTAGCATTGGCAACGTCGGCTTTGATCGCGATGGCCTGACCGCCATCGGCATTGAGCTGCGCAACCAGGGCGTCGGCTTCTGCCGCGCTGCTGGCGTAATTCACGACCACCGCGAAACCGTCGTGGCTCAAGCGCCGGGCGATTTCCGCGCCGATACCACGGGAGGCGCCGGTGACGATGGCGACCGGACGGGGGATGTGTGGAGTGGGCTGCGTCATGGTGAGTCTCCGCTTCATTGAGAGTGAGTGCAGCTTCACATGGCAGACCGCGCTGATAAACGCCGCAGAAGCGCATTCATTGTTCTGCTGCAGCGAACAATGCGATGGCCCTGGCTATCTGTCAGCGCTGAAGCGAAGCGTTCGTCCACTCTCTTGAACCCCCTCGCCGCAGAGAAATCCGAGTAATCTCGCAGGTTCGTTTTGTGACCTGACTTCCATACAAGAAAGAGAGGACCGGATGACTTACATCGCTGCCGAGAACCGTTATGAACGCATTCCCTATCGTCGCGTAGGCCGCAGTGGCCTGGTGTTGCCAGCGCTCTCCATGGGTCTGTGGCACAACTTCGGTGACAGCACCCCGATCGACACCCAGCGTGCGATGCTGCGCACGGCCTTCGATTTGGGTATCAATCACTTCGACCTCGCCAACAACTATGGCCCGCCCTACGGCAGTGCCGAAATCAACTTTGGTCGCCTGCTCAAGGAAGACTTCAAGCAGTACCGCGACGAGCTGATCATTTCCAGCAAAGCCGGCTGGGACATGTGGCCGGGGCCTTACGGTCAGGGCGGCGGGTCACGCAAGTACGTGCTCGCCAGCCTCGACCAAAGCCTGCAGCGCATGGGACTGGACTACGTCGATATTTTCTATTCCCACCGCTTCGACCCGGACACCCCGCTGGAAGAAACCGCCAGCGCGCTGGCGACGGCTGTACAGCAGGGCAAAGCGCTGTATATCGGGATTTCGTCGTATTCGGGCGCCAAGACCCGCGAAATCGCCGGCTTGCTGAAAGAGTGGAAAGTGCCGCTGCTGATTCACCAGCCGGCCTATAACCTGCTCAATCGCTGGGTCGAAAAAGACCTGTTGGACACCACTGAAGAACTCGGCTCGGGGGTTATCGCGTTCACCGCACTGGCCCAGGGACTGCTCTCGGACAAATACCTGAACGGCATTCCAAAAGACGCACGGGTCAACCGTCCCGGCGGCGGCTCGTTACAGGCGGGGCACTTATCGGAACAGAACATCGAGCACGTGCGCGCGCTGAACGAGATCGCCAAGCGTCGTGGTCAGAGCCTGGCGCAGATGGCACTGGCCTGGACACTGCGCGATCCGCGCGTCACCTCCGCGCTGATCGGTGCGAGCCGCCCGGAGCAGATCGTCGAGAACGTCGGCGCCCTCGACAATCTGGAATTCAGTCAGGAAGAACTGGCCGAGATCGACCGGTTCGCGCTGGAAGGCGGGATCAATCTGTGGGAGAAGCCGTCTTCAGCGGAGTAAACGGCTCACTTCGCTGGGGGCGGGTATAGCTCACCGCCCCCAGCGGTGCACGCCAGTTCACTGTCAGATAAGGCTCGCATCGATCCGTTACCAATTGTGCTGGAGCGCTGGCTGGGCGCCAGGCGATGACGAAGAAGGGCAGTTGAGCCGTCGGATCGCTCTTCATGGTCGCAGACTGCCTTCTCTGACCAGTGGATCTGTCGAGTTTTCGCGGGTGACTGGCCAGTGGGGCTGTGCAAGCGTGGCAGGCGCTCGGAGCTGAGGATCATCGGGTGCCTGTTGGTGGTACTCGGGATAATGGTGCTGATAGTCCAAGGCCGCCTGAACCAGACATGCATCGCTGAAGCGTGGTCCCCAGAACGCGGCGTTCACCGGCAACGGTCTGGTGATGCCGGTAGTCCCATGGTCGATGGGAAAAGTCACCATCGGCCATCCCAATGCATTGGGCAGATCGTAATAGCGTCGTTGATTCTGCAATCCGGAAGGCTCGCCCAGTCCCAATCGAAACCCTACATGCGCGCCCAATGGCATGACTACCATGAAATCCACGCCCGCTTCATCCAGAGCGTCTTGCCATAAAGCCATCTGTTCGCGACGTCGCTGCTCCGCTTCTATTCGCACTGAGCACGGCATCTGCTCTATGACAGGGTGGGTGAACGCCGTGCCGTAGTAGCGCAAAAGTGTTTCCTTGTCCTCGTTGGGTCGGCCGGCGGCAAAGTCTTCGACGGCTTGCCAGTAATTTGCTTCGTATTGCTGGCAGTAAGTCGTCGCCATTGCTGGCGTGACACGTATATCGAGGTGTTCAATCGTCCATAGGACGGGGCCTGCGTAATAAAGGCAGTTCGCCTCATCGGCCATGTTCACTCCCTCAAAGTCGAGCACTCTTGCGCCGAGCTGCTGCAACTGCTGTTTGAAGCGCTCAAACGCCAGTCCATGGTCGGGGTCGTAAGTGTGTCCCGGAGGAGCGTCTGAGGCAGACATCCAGTCAGTCTGTGGCACGCCGATCGTAAGTCCCGCCAGCGGGGTTTCTCCCGGACGTGGTGTAGTCGGCATCTGTGGAAACGGCAGCGGCGTATACAGCGTCTGCGGATCGCCAATGGGATCGGGGCCTTGTATCGCGGCCAGGAGATGAGCCGCGTCCTGTACTGAACGTGCCATCGGACCGACCACATCCCAACCTATGCGCAACGGCATCACGCCGCCGGTCGATACGTAGCCCAGCGACGGCTTGATGGCGCTGGCACCGTTGGCAGCGGCCGGAATGATCATGGAGCCGCCGGTTTCCTCACCCAGCGTTGCGACACACAGCCGAGCGATCGGGGCTATAGCGGATCCGGAGCTGGAGCCACCGGGCACTTTGTCCACATCCCAAGCGTTACACCCGAAATCACCGACGGTGCTGCCTGAGAAGCGTGAGCAAATGGTATGCCCCAGCACGACAGCCCCCGCAGCGCGCAACCGGGCGACGGCGGTGGCATTGCGAAGTGCGAAATTGGTACTGAATTCCGGTGCGCCATTCTTGCTCTCAAGGCCGACGATGCCTATGGAGTCCTTGACGCCAACGGGTATTCCGCAAAGCATCGGTGCGATGCCACGCGGATCGTCCGGATTGTTGATCCATGCGTCAGCGTCTTGTGATTGGGCGAGCGCCTGCTCGCGATCAATACGCACAAAGGCGTTATAGCCGCCATTGTCGTTGTAGGTTTCCAACGGACCATTGAGCTGATCAATCCGCTCAAGATAGGCGAGGGTGATTTGTTGGGACGTCAGTTCACCAGTACGCAGCAATGCGGCCATTTCGACGAGCGAATAGTCGACCAGGCGCGCTTGAGTTCTGATTTGCCGGCGTTTAATTCGTTGGCCGATGCCCCATCGAAGGGCGTATTGCCAGAATCGGTTCACGTGATTGAGCTCCCTGTCTCAGTGGTCGAGACGTCAGGAGCTAATCACTGTTGCGGTACTGCGTAAACTGTCACAAATGACAGTGAGATCAGCTTTCATCCCCCTCGTCGTCATCCCCGCCATCGATCTTCATGCCCAGCTCCTTGATCTTGCGGGTCAAGGTATTGCGGCCCCAGCCCAGCAGCACGGCGGCATCGCGACGCCGGCCGGCGGTGTGCTTGAGCGCGGTCTCGATCATGATGCGTTCGAACGTCGGTACAGCACTGTCCAGCAGGCTGGATTGGCCACGGGCCAGTGCTTGATCGGCCCATTGGCGCAGCGCTTGTTCCCAGTTGGTCACTGGCGCGGCGTCCTGGGGCAGGCTCAGCAGTTCGGGCGGCAAATCGCTGACATGCACTTCTCGGCCCGACGCCATCACCGTAATCCAGCGGCAGGTGTTTTCCAGCTGACGGACGTTGCCCGGCCACGGCAAATGCTTGAGGTATTCCTCGGTTTCCGCCTTCAGCAGCTTCGGCTCAACTGCCAGTTCCTGCGCAGCGCGGCTGAGGAAGTGACGCGCCAGTGTCGGGATGTCTTCGCGACGGTCGGACATGCGCGGGATGTGGATGCGGATCACGTTCAGGCGGTGGAACAAATCCTCGCGGAACTTGCCGGCCTGAACCAGCGTTTCCAGATTCTGGTGCGTCGCCGCGATGATGCGCACGTCGACTTTGACCGGCACGTGGCCGCCGACCCGGTAGAACTCTCCGTCGGCCAGTACGCGCAGCAGTCGGGTTTGGGTGTCGGCCGGCATGTCGCCGATTTCATCGAGAAACAGAGTGCCGCCGTCGGCTTGTTCGAAACGGCCGCGCCGCAGGTTGGCCGCGCCAGTGAACGCGCCTTTTTCGTGGCCGAACAGTTCGGATTCCATCAGATCTTTCGGAATCGCGGCCATGTTCAGTGCAATGAATGGCGACACCGAACGCGGGCTGTGGCGGTGCAGGGCGTGGGCAACCAACTCTTTACCGGTCCCGGACTCACCGTTGATCAGCACGGTGATGTTGGAGTGGCTCAAGCGGCCAATGGCGCGAAACACTTCCTGCATCGCCGGCGCTTCGCCGATGATTTCCGGCGTGCGGGTCAACGCTGGTGGAACGGCCAGGCCTTGCTGCTCCTGAGCGTGCTGATTGGCACGCTTGACCAGCGAAACGGCTTCGTCAACGTCGAACGGCTTGGGCAGGTATTCGAACGCCCCGCCCTGATAGGACGCCACGGCGCTGTCGAGGTCCGAGTGCGCAGTCATGATGATGACCGGCAGGCGCGGATGCTGTTCGCGAATACGTGCCAGCAAATCCAGGCCGCTGGCGCCGGGCATGCGGATGTCGGAAATGATCACATCCGGTTGCTGGCGGGCCAGGCGGCTCATCACGCCGTCGGCGCTGTCGAAACTTTGCGTGGTCATGCCCTCTTGTTGCAGGGCTTTCTCCAGTACCCAGCGGATGGAACGGTCGTCATCGACGATCCAGACAGTTTCACTACGGCTCATGTCGACGCTGCTCCTTGTTCCAGCGGCAGGAAGATCGAGAATGTTGTATGGCCAGGGTGGCTATCACACTCGATCAGCCCCTGGTGCTGACTGATGATGTTCTGGGTAATGGCAAGGCCCAGCCCGGTGCCATCCGGACGGCCACTGACCATGGGATAAAAAATGGTTTCTTGCAGCTCCGGCGGAATGCCGGGGCCGTTGTCGATGATTTCGATCTTGCTGACCAGACGGTGGCGCACGTGGCCGATGGTGAACTGGCGCATGGCGCGCGTGCGCAGGCTGATGCGGCCCAGGCGCAGTTCGTTCTGGCTGCTGATGGCCTGCATGGCGTTGCGAACAATGTTGAGCACCGCCTGAATCATCTGCTCGCGGTCGATCAGCACATCCGGAATGCTTGGATCGTAGTCGCGCACGATGGTGATGCATCCCTGGCTCTCGGCTTCTACCAGGCTGCACACGCGTTCGAGCACTTCATGCACGTTGGTCATCGCCAGCATCGGCAGCTTGTTCGAGCCCAGCATGCGGTCGACCAGATTACGCAGACGGTCGGCTTCTTCGATGATGACGTTGGTGTAGTCCTTGAGGCTCTCTTCTGGCAGCTCACGTGCCAGCAACTGCGCGGCGCCGCGAATCCCGCCGAGGGGGTTCTTGATTTCATGGGCCAGGCCACGCACCAGCATTTTGGTGGTTTCCTGCTTGGACAGCTGAGCCTCTTCCTTGGTGATCCGCAGCAAGCGATCACGGGGATGGACTTCCAGCAGCAGCATGGTCTCGGCCTGGGAAAGAATCGGCGTGACGGCGTAATCGACCGTCAGCGTCTGGCCGGTCAGCGCGGTCAGCATCGCTTCACGTTTCGTAAACGGGTGTGCCTGTTCCACTGCCTGACGAAGCGAACTGAGCGCTTCTGCAGATTCGGTGAACAGTTCGCTGATGAATTGTCCGTGGCTGCGCTGACCGCTGATGGCCAGCAGCATCTCAGCGGCAGGGTTCATGTACTCCAGACGCAGGTCCGAGTTGAGCAGAATCGTGGCAGTGGTCAGGTTGTCGAGTAACAACCGATGCAACGCATCGCTGATAGTCATGAATCCCGGTGACCTCTTTTGGCTTTATGCACACGGGCTAGGCCGTGGGTGCAGGCTCTGATTGGTCTTTGCCAGCGCTTGGAAACCGCTGAAACCTGTGATGTGCTCGCGCATTCATTACAAAATGCAAAAACCAAACCAAGGCTCCGAAAAGAAGCGCGGATTGAGAAATTGCGAGCGTTTTTCGGAAGACAGGCCCGGCGACAGTGCATGGATTTCTGAATGCTGAACCAAAATGGGCTTTTTGTGCGCGAGCTTGTCCAGCCCGCGCACCACATTGGAGCATACCTGGTCAGGCAGGATTAACGGAAAAAGGGAAAGAAGCTCGATTTTTCTTCCGGTTTGTCCTTGATGGGGCATTCGGGGCGCACGCCGTAATCATCGGTTTTGCAGGGCTGCGCGAGTCGTTTCTGAGCCAGAGAAATGCGGACCAGATGGAAGGGCTGATTGGGGGTTCGCTCCAGCACCCGCCCGTATTGATCGATGATCTCTACGGACAGCTGGTGAGTGCCGCGGTCAATGTTCTTCAGCGGGAAAACCGGGCTGCGCGTCGGTTCGCCGTAGGGCTTGCTATCGAGCAGTAACCTGTACAAGTGATCCGGCTGCAACTCGGGATCATTGCTGACGGTGACGTTCAGATTGCCTTCAATGTCGCGGATCGTGCTGTCGGGTTCCGGCGCCAGTATGCGCAGCAACTGATAATGAAAGATCGGACTCGCCGCTGGCTTCGCTTTGGATGCCCGACTGGGCGCCTTCGTAGGCTGATCGACCCGGTTGGTTGGCGCTATCTCGACCTTCTTCGCATTGCGGTGAGGTTGATCGGTGAAGACCCGATTACCGTCCGCATCGATGTAGGTATACACCTGGGCGAGGACGGACTGACTCACGCCGAACAGCAGGCATAGGGCAATGGCCAACCGGCGAAAGTGTTTAAGGTCGGCCGACATGGACTCGCTGCACTGTCAGGTTGACCGTCTCGCTTTGCTGGATTGAACGCTGGTTTTCCAGCACCTGAACCGAAAGGCTGTGTTCGCCCCGGTCAAGCTCCACGACCTGCAGTCGCGGAATGTTGGTGGGCTGGCCGTAGGGCGCGCCGTCCACCATCAACTGCAATAAGTGCCCGGGCTGCAAACGAGGCTCTATGGCAACGCCAACAGTAAACGAGCCGTTGTTGGCACGAAGTGCTTCGTCCTCCGGCAGGTCTTTCAGCGCGAGCACCTGATAGGCAGCGGCGCTTTGCTGGTTCTGGTTCTGGTTCTCGGGCAGTGGCGGCGGCGCGGCAGGCACAACGGTCTCGACACTGTTGAGTGGCGGCAACTCGACAGTTTCGGCTTTGGTACCGTTCGGCGGCTGGTTGCTGTACGCCGTGTTCCCGGAGGCATCGGTGTACTTGTAGATCTGCGCGGCAGCGGGCAGTGCGAACACCAGCAGCAGAAAGGCGAGACATTGACGCATGAACACTCCAGTGCAGCGATCAGGACAACCAACAATGGTGCCGCGCTCAATGCAGGGCGCGGCACAAGATCAGCATAGAGGAATACTGATCGACGGTGTCAGTTGAGAAGCGGATCTGCGTGCCTGCTTACTGGGTTGCCGTGATCCGGCAGAGCTCGCCTGCCGCCCGTTGCAGCGCGGTCACAATGACCGGATCGCTTGCCTGTCGCTGGATTTCCGACTGCACCCAACCCGAGCACTTGGCATCGTTGCGGTAAGGCTGAAACGCCGAATAGCTTTGCATCAACACCGGCATCAGCGTATCCAGCCGACCCCGGATGCCGTCGGTGAGGCCGGATTCGGGCTTCTCCGGGGAGTGGCCGGTTTCACGCCACTGCTCGATGCGCGCGTATTGCACCATCTTGTTGGCTTCCATCTGGGCGGTCATGAACTCGCGTGTATCGTCGGGGGCCAGCTTGAATTCACCCGCCCGAGATTCGGCGTTCTGGATCACCTGGCGCTCGCGCTCACTGTCCTGCACCGGCTTGCCGCTGTGCCATTTGCTGCGCGCCACGTCATTGGCGATTTCCAGCCTTTGCTCCATGGCCGCAATAAGCGGCTGGAGTTGCGCGGGAGGCTGCTGAGCGGATGCTGCATTGAGGCATGGCGCAAACAGGGCCATTGCCAGAGCGGTTATGTGAAATGACTTGAGCATGGTTGTCTGTTCTCGCATGAGTGATCGTCGCCCGCAACGGGCCAGGCACAGATTCACCGTTTGGCAGTGCTGCAGTGCTGAGCATATTGCCCGAGAAGGTCGGCTCGAATGCGTTACATGTGTATATGTACCACGCAGTAAAAACCAGGCACAAAAAAGGCCTCCCGAAGGAGGCCTCTTGTTCACGCGGCTTTCGCCGGCGCGACTGGATCAGCAGCTGTAGTACAGCTCGTATTCCAGTGGGTGCACGAAGGTGCGCACTTTGATTTCTTCTTCGGATTTCAACGCGATGTAAGCGTCGATGAAGTCGTCGCTGAATACGCCGCCTTTGGTCAGGAACGCACGACCTTTGTCCAGCTCTTCCAGGGCTTCTTTCAGGCTGCCGCACACTTGTGGGATCTCTTTCGCCTCTTCAGGCGGCAGGTCATACAGGTTTTTGTCAGCCGCATCGCCAGGGTGGATCTTGTTCTGGATGCCGTCCAGGCCAGCCATCAACAGTGCAGCGAAGGCCAGGTACGGGTTGGCTGCCGGGTCCGGGAAACGTGCTTCGATACGACGGCCTTTAGGGCTGTTGACGTAAGGAATACGGATCGAAGCCGAACGGTTGCGAGCCGAATAAGCCAGCATGACCGGCGCTTCGAAACCTGGAACCAGACGCTTGTACGAGTTGGTTGCCGGGTTGGTGAAGCCGTTCAGGGCCTTACCGTGCTTGATGATGCCGCCGATGAAGTACAGAGCGGTGTCGGACAGGCCGGCATAACCTTCGCCAGCGAAGGTGTTCTTGCCATCTTTGGAGATGGACATGTGAACGTGCATGCCCGAACCGTTATCGCCGTACAGAGGCTTTGGCATGAAAGTAGCGGTGCGGCCGTAAGCGTCGGCAACGTTGTGCACGACGTACTTCAGGGTCTGAACTTCGTCGGCCTTCTTAACCAGCGTGTTGAATTTCACGCCGATTTCGTTCTGGCCAGCGGTTGCCACTTCGTGGTGGTGAACTTCGACGACCTGGCCCATTTCTTCCAGAGCGTTGCACATTGCGGTGCGGATTTCGTGGTCGTGGTCGAACGGTGGAACCGGGAAGTAGCCGCCTTTGATGCCTGGACGGTGGCCCTTGTTACCGCCTTCGATGTCCGCGTCGGACATCCATGAACCTTGTTCGGAGTAAATCTTGAACATGGAGCCGGAGATATCGGACTTGAACTTCACTTCGTCGAAGATGAAGAATTCTGGCTCAGGGCCGGCGAATACGGTGTCACCGATACCGGTCGACTTCAGGTATTCCTCGGCGCGGTGAGCGATGGCGCGTGGGTCGCGATCGTAACCTTGCATGGTCGAAGGTTCGATGATGTCGCACACCAGGATCAGGGTAGGCTCTTCGGTGAACGGATCCAGCACTGCGGTTTCGTCGTCCGGCAGCAGGATCATGTCGGAGGCTTCGATGCCTTTCCAGCCCGAGATGGAGGAACCGTCGAACATTTTGCCGACTTCGAAGAAGTCGTCTTCCAGCGCATCGCGGGCCGGCATGGTCACGTGGTGCTGAGTGCCTTTGGTGTCCGTGAAGCGCAGATCAATCCACTTAACGTCATGATCTTTGATGAGTTGAACCGACTTCGACATGCTGTCCTCCGGGGTGGATTAGGGCCTGAGTAGTAGTGAGCCCTTCAATTTGGGTGATGCCGGGCGCGATACTCGACCAAGGCAACCTGCCTCACAAGGGAGCAATTTGCATGCCAGTGCCCTGTGTTGGGTTTTCGGCGGGAATACCTGCCTTCAAGCGCGGTAAACGTCGCATATTCGAAAACCGGCGCACTCTTATGGTGCCAAGTAATTGTATACAGGGCCGTTTTGGTGCGTGGACGATTGACCGTACGATAACTGGTTAAACCTTGAGCAATTTCCGCTATAATCCGCGCCCCCTTTTTCGACCGGGACCTAGCGCGCTGTTTTCATGAAATTAATCGTCAAAGTCTTCCCAGAAATCACTATCAAAAGCCGGCCTGTGCGAAAGCGCTTCATCAAACAGCTGGCCAAGAACATCCGTACGGTGCTCCGCGACCTGGACCCGGCGTTGGTGGTGGATGGCGTGTGGGACAACCTTGAGGTCGAAACCAGGGTCGAGGATGCCAAAGTCCTGCGCGAAATGACCGAGCGGCTCAGCTGCATGCCCGGCATCACGCACTTTCTGCAGGTGGACCAGTATCCGCTGGGCGACATGGACGACATCTATGAGAAGTGCAAACTGCACTTCGGCGACGCGCTCCCCGGCAAGATATTCGGGGTTCGCTGCAAGCGGGCGGGCCATCACGACTTCAGCTCCATGGACGTCGAGAAGTACGTCGGTAGTAAATTGCGCCGTGAGTGCAACGCCGCTGGTATCTCGCTGAAGGCGCCGGAAGTCGAAGTCAGAATCGAGATTCGCGACCAGCGCCTGTTCGTGATTCACAGCCAGCACAACGGCATCGGCGGTTATCCGCTGGGTTCGCTTGAACAGACCCTGATCCTGATGTCCGGTGGTTTTGACTCCACCGTGGCGGCCTACCAGATCATGCGTCGCGGCCTGATGAGCCATTTCTGCTTCTTCAATCTGGGCGGACGTGCCCACGAGCTGGGCGTGATGGAAGTCGCGCACTTCATCTGGAAGAAGTACGGCAGTTCCCAGCGGGTGCTGTTCGTCAGCGTACCGTTCGAGGAAGTTCTGGGAGAAATTCTCGGAAAAGTCGATAACAGTCATATGGGCGTAGTATTGAAGCGTATGATGTTGCGCGCTGCGACCAACATTGCCGACCGGCTGGAAATCGACGCGCTGGTCACCGGCGAGGCGATTTCCCAGGTGTCCAGCCAGACGCTGCCCAACCTGTCGGTCATCGATTGCGTGACGGAGAAGCTGGTCCTGCGACCGCTGATCGCCAGTCACAAGCAGGACATCATCGACCTGGCCGATCAGATCGGCACCGGCGATTTTGCCCGGCACATGCCCGAATACTGCGGTGTGATTTCGGTGAACCCGAAGACCGCCGCCAAGCGCAATCGGGTCGAGCACGAAGAAAAATCGTTCGACATGGCCGTGCTCGAGCGTGCGCTCGAAAACGCTCGTCTGGTACCCATCGACCGCGTGATCGAGGAGTTGGGTCAGGACGTTCAGATTGAAGAAGTCAGTCAGGCGCTGGCCGGGCAAGTGGTCATCGACATCCGTCACCCGGATGAAGCAGAAGACCGCCCGCTGGCGCTGACTGGCGTTGAAGTACAAACGCTGCCGTTCTTTGCATTGAACAGCCGTTTCAAGGAACTGGATGACACGCGCCAGTACCTGCTCTATTGCGACAAAGGCGTCATGAGTCGCCTGCATGCTCATCATCTGCTCAGTGAGGGGCATGCCAATGTGCGCGTTTATCGACCGAGCTAAGTGCCCGGGGCTGTTTGCCTGTGGCTTGCGTCACCGGCCCCCCGACACCAGTCGTCAGCCGTAACGGCTTTCGCCGGCTCTACCGTTCATAGCTGCCTACAATCAGACAGCTGACCGAATCCTCTGATCGAGATACACAAGTGATCGAAAATCTACGCAACATCGCCATCATTGCTCACGTTGACCACGGTAAAACTACCCTCGTCGACAAGCTTCTGCGCCAGTCCGGCACCCTTGAGCGCAACGAGCTCAACGACGAACGCGTGATGGACTCCAACGACCAGGAAAAAGAGCGCGGTATTACCATTCTCGCGAAGAACACCGCGATCAACTGGAATGGCTACCACATCAACATCGTTGACACCCCGGGCCACGCCGACTTCGGTGGTGAAGTAGAGCGCGTGATGTCGATGGTTGACTCCGTTCTGCTGCTGGTCGACGCCCAAGACGGCCCTATGCCGCAAACCCGTTTCGTGACCAAGAAGGCTTTCGAAGCCGGCCTGCGTCCGATCGTGTGCATCAACAAGGTTGACCGTCCAGGCGCGCGTCCGGACTGGGTTCTGGACCAGATCTTCGACCTGTTCGACAACCTCGGTGCCACCGAAGAACAGCTGGACTTCAAAGTCGTCTACGCCTCGGCCCTGAACGGTATTGCCGGTCTGGATCACACCGACATGGCTGAAGACATGACCCCGCTGTACCAGTCGATCGTCGACAACGTCCCTGCGCCAAAGGTTGACCGTGACGGTCCGTTCCAGATGCAGATCTCGGCTCTGGACTACAACAGCTTCCTGGGCGTCATCGGTGTTGGCCGTATCGCTCGTGGCCGCGTCAAGCCGAACACTCCGGTTGTCGCGATCGGTGCTGACGGCAAGCGCCGCAACGGCCGTATCCTGAAGCTGATGGGTCACCACGGTCTGCACCGCATCGACGTAGAAGAAGCCGCCGCTGGCGACATCGTCTGCATCAGCGGTATGGATTCGCTGTTCATCTCCGACACGCTGTGCCACCCGGACGCAGTTGAAGCGATGAAGCCGCTGACCGTTGACGAGCCAACCGTTTCGATGACCTTCCAGGTCAACGATTCGCCGTTCTGCGGTAAAGAAGGCAAGTTCGTGACCTCCCGTAACATCAAGGAGCGTCTGGACAAAGAGCTGCTGTACAACGTTGCTCTGCGCGTTGAAGAAGGCGACTCGGCTGACAAGTTCAAGGTCTCGGGCCGTGGTGAGCTGCACTTGTCGGTACTGATCGAAACCATGCGTCGCGAAGGCTTCGAAATGGGTGTCGGTCGTCCTGAAGTGATCATCCGTCAGGTAGACGGCGTGAAGCAGGAACCGTTTGAAAACGTGACCATTGATACCCCGGAAGAATCCCAGGGCAAGGTCATGGAAGAGATGGGTCTGCGTAAAGGCGACCTGACCAACATGGTGCCGGATGGCAAAGGCCGTGTGCGTCTGGAATACAACATCCCTGCTCGTGGCCTGATTGGTTTCCGTAACCAGTTCCTGACCCTGACCAACGGTGCTGGCATCCTGACCTCGATCTTCGACCGCTACGACACCATGAAGTCCGGCGACATGTCCGGCCGTCAGAACGGCGTTCTGGTATCGGTTGAAACCGGTAAGGCACTGACCTACTCCCTGGAAACCCTGCAGGCGCGCGGCAAGCTGTTCGTCGAGCACGGTCAGGAGATCTACAACGGTCAGATCGTTGGCTTGAACAGCCGCGACAACGACATGGGTGTGAACCCAACCAAAGGCAAGAAGCTCGACAACATGCGTGCTTCGGGCAAAGACGAAACCATCGCTCTGGTTCCACCTGTTCGCTTCACTCTGGAACAGGCTCTGGAATTCATCCAGGACGACGAGCTGTGCGAAGTCACCCCTAAGTCGATCCGTCTTCGCAAGAAGATCCTCGACGAAGGCGAGCGTACCCGTGCTGCCAAGAAAGCCAAGGCGTAACTAGCCCCGGCTGAACGAAAACGCCCCCGGTCGAAAGGCCGGGGGCGTTTTTGTTTGTCTAGGGTTTGGGATAGTCGATGTCGATGCTGTGAGGGCGATGTCGCTCAATCCGGCCTCTTCCCGGCTAAAGCCGGTCCCACTAAAGTCTGCGCGCCTTTATAGACGGCTTAGAACTTCAATGGCACCCGGCCGGAGTTCGAGTTCAGCGTGCCGGTGCTTTCGCGCACGACTTCTTTCGGCTTGTACGCGCAATAACCTGGACGCGGGCCGATCTTCGGGTGGTTGCGGCAGGTGTCGGGGCGTTTGTCATAGATGGTGCACAGCCGGCTCTTGCGATCCAGGTACAGGCAGTCGTTGTTGCTCATGCGCTGGAGGGTAAAGATCCCGGATTTCTGATTGAAGCGTTCGACGATCCCGTCCTTCTGCAACCGCTTGGCGATGTTCTTCGGGTTATCGCCCTGTTCGAACTCGTCGACGATGCCGATGCGGATCAGGTCCTTGATCTTCACTTCCACAGGCAGCGTGCAGCAACTGGAAACGCAGCCTCCGCACATGTAGCTGGAATATTTCTGCCAGGTCTCGATGCGGTCGAGTTCTGCAGCGGCGATCAAGGTGGGTTTCATGCGCGTGTGCTTCCGGGTGTATCGGGCGCGCGATCATACCGGTCCGCGCGCAATTCCCCTATCGCAAAATGATTGAAGCGACTGTCGGCTGCTGATCGGTAGATCATCGCCGCTGCCCATTTCAGACCAGCACTGTCTTGGCCAATGCCTCGACCTGCTCCTGCCGCTCCGTCTGGTTCAGCTTTGCCCCTGGATTCAGCGACGACCATTGCGGATGCGCCCGCGCCTTGTGCAGCGCCTCCGGCAGCTTGCCTTCGCGCCAGGTCTTGTCCAGCGGGGCAGTCAGTTTGATGCTGTCCATCGCGGCATGGCCGCGCACTTCCAGCGCTTGCAACAGTTGCCGTTGGCGCAGCGCCAGCAGTCGCAGCACGGCGTCGTCAACAGTCAGTTCGCGCTGACCCTTGAATTTGTCCATCAGCCGCCCACCGTAACTTCGCGCTGTTTGCAGGGCGCCGCCGGCAATCGCGCCGACCAGTGCCGCAGCGCCCAGCGTGATGCCGCCGACCAGTAAATCCACGCCAGCACCTGCCGCCGCGCCCGCAGCGATACCGCCACCCACACGTACGCCCAGCAATTTCAGGGTTTCGGGATTGAACAGATCATCGCCCCAGCGGCCATCCATCAAGGGTAAATCGCTGGCCGAGGCGTCTTCGCGACGAAAGGCGTAGAGCTTGAGCAGCGACTCGACGCAGCGTTGTTCGCGCTGGCGCACGGCCTTGCGCAGGTCATCGATCGCCGCCTGGACCTGACCGGAATCGGTGGCCACACTTCGGCGGCAGGCTGCGCAGTCCAGCAACAGTTCGGAGATCAGCCTGGCTGCGCTCTGCTTGCGGGCTTCACGCTGGGCCTGTTGGTCTGCGATGAGACGCTCCAGCCTGCCCCGTGAGGTTTCCAGCAACAGGGCGAGGCTTTCATACAGGCGGCGTTCGCCATCTTCGGGCGGGGCGACGCTGTCGAAACGCACCAGCGCATGCAGGCCAAGACGCGCCAGCGCTTCACGCCAGTCCGGTTCGCGCTGCTGCGCACTGCTGACAAAATTGAGCACGGGCAGCAAGGGTTTGCCGCAACTGGCGAGCACGGCAAGCTCGTCGCGGTACTTGGCAAGCACCGGCTCCCGTGCGTCGATCACGTACAGGCCGGCGTCGGAGGCGAGTAACTGACGAAGGACTTTGGCCTCTTGTTCGAAACGCTGGCGCGCCTCGCTGCCCTCCAGAAAGCGCCCGAGCCGCGCCGGGCCATCGAGCCGTTCGCCGGGTCGGTCCAGCCGCTCGAGGTAATCCAGCAGGGCGATGGCGTCTTCCAGGCCGGGCGTGTCGTACAGCTCCAGCAGCGCCTCGCCATCCACCGACAACCGCGCGCCTTCGACGTGCCGGGTGGTGCTCGGGCGGTGGGAGACTTCGCCGAAACCGACATCGCGGGTGAGCGTGCGCAACAGCGAGGTTTTGCCGACGTTGGTGTGGCCAACCACGGCCAGTTTCAGCGGCCGCATTGCGTCCTTATCAGTCATGCCCGCTCTCCAGCCAGGTCATCGGCGCACTGTCTGTCCAGTGCAGTTCAAGCTGCTGCAGCGCCATGTGCCAATCCTCCAATCGGTCGGCATCCAGCGCCTGTCCGGTGGGGGCGGCCAACAGCCAGATGCGCGTCGCGGTCGCGCAGCGCGCGAGTTCGGCAATCAACGACAGGCTGCCGCGATCCGGCGAGCGACGTGGGTCGCAGGCGATGGCAAGGCGTGCGGGGGATAGCGTGTTAGTTGGTCCAGCAGCGTACGCCGTGACTCCCGGGAGTCGAGAATCCCGGCATTGACCACGCTGTCAGGAAGCGCGGGCGGCCATGGCTGCTGATTGTCCAGCTCGATGGCGACCAGCACTGCGCCCTGGCTTTCGTTCGCCGACGGACCGGAGGTTACCGCGTGAAGCTCGGGAGGCGCTGCATCGTTTATGCCCAGCCGTTCGCTGCTGGGCATCAAACGCTCGCGCAGTTCGACGAAGCCGGGGTGATTCAGATCCAGCGCCAACCCTTGTCGACCCACGCGCCAACGCAGGTAACACAGCATCGTCAGCAGCAGACGCGGCACAATACCGAACACCACCAGCACGCCGACCAGCCATCCGGCCCAGGCCTGACGGGCGTTTTCGATGGCGAGCGCAGTGTCGCCGCTGGCGCGGATCATTGATTCAGTCGGGACGCTGAAGCCCAGCAACGACGGAATCGCCCCCAGGCCTCGGGTCAGGCTGACAAAGGTGTCACTGCCCAGAATGGTCGTTTCCCAGACGAAGCCGTAGCGCCGCGTCGCCATGAGCAACAGCAGCAGGGTCAGTGCGCTAAGCAGGGCGATCAGCCACAGGCCGTTGACGCAGATGCCCAGCACCCATCGGTTCAGACGCTTGCGTTGCAGCAGCAATATCAACGCCGGCGCGAGCTGCGCTGCCTGGGCATCCCGCGCCAGTTTCTCGCTCAGCCACAGCCAGAGTCGACCAAGGCCGGCAGTATTTTCCCCGACAACGAGCACGCCGATGGCCCAACTTGTCAGCAGAACCAGGTTAAGCCCGAGCAGGCTGCCCAGCGCCCAGAACACATTGACGGGCGTCCGTCCGTCGCCCAATGCCGCGAAAGCCAGGCCGGCGCCGCTGACCACCGCGAACACCGCCAGCACGATCAACGCCAGGCGCGCGCCCTGTTTCCAGTGATGCAGCGCCTTGAGCATGCCGTCGCGCTCGGCAAGCCACAGGGCGCGGTGTTTAATCCGGGTTTGCAAGTCGCCCGCAGCGGCGCGTGCGCGGCGATTGGCTTCTTCGTCTTCGAGCGCGCCGGCGTGTTCTTCACGCAGCCGCACGGCTTCGGTCAGCCAGAGTTCATCTAGGGGAGTCAGTGCAGTCACGCGGCGTCTCGTCGGTAAAGTCGTGGGTGAGCATAACCGGTGTGGCTGCGATCGCGCATTGCCAAGGGTTCGCGTTGTTTGGACAACCGCCATCGCGAGCAAGCTCACTCCTACAGGTTCGTCGTTCGCAATTTTCCGCCATCTGCGGCCATTGTAGGAGTGAGCTTGCTCGCGATAGGGGCCTTCCGGGCGATGGTCATTCGGCTCGCACTCCGGGGAAGGAATCAGGGGGCGGCCTCTGATATCCTCGCGTCATGAAAAAACATCTCCCCCTGAGCATGATTGCCGCACTCGCTGAAAACCGGGTCATCGGCATCGACAATTCAATGCCCTGGCACCTGCCGGGCGATTTCAAATACTTCAAAGCGACCACGCTGGGCAAGCCGATCATCATGGGTCGCAAGACCTGGGATTCTCTGGGCCGTCCGCTGCCGGGCCGGTTGAATCTGGTGGTCACGCGTCAGCAGAATTTGCAGCTTGAAGGCGCGGAAGTGTTCACCTCTCTGGAGGCGGCAGTGGAACGCGCCGAAGAGTGGGCGGCCGAGCAGGGCGTCAGTGAAGTGATGCTGATCGGCGGCGCGCAGCTTTACGGCCAGGCGCTCGAGCATGCTGACCGCCTATACCTTACCCGCGTGGCGCTGAGCCCCGAAGGAGACGCGTGGTTTCCGGAATTCGATCTGGCGCAGTGGACACTGGTTTCCGACACGCCAAACCCGGCGCTGGACGACAAGCCTGCGTACCGTTTCGAGGTTTGGGAGCGGGCCTGATATCGCTCTCGCGAGCAAGCTCACTCCTACAGGGGAATGCGACCAACTGTGGGAGTGAGATTGCTCACGAAGATGGCATTTCAGCCGGTGAAGATTTAGGGGATGTGCCGGCCTATTCGCGAGCAAGCTCGCTCCCACAAGTTTAAGCAGCTCAAGCGTTGTCACAAAAACGTCGTTTTCATGTCATCTGTCGCGAATGGCGATCTGGGTGACGCCAGCAAGACGGACGCTGTCGCTGACGCATCGAAACAGTCATGGCTTTTTGTTACGGTCCTCCTCGAACCAAAAAATGGGAGGGGATCACCATGAAATTCGTACCAAAATTATTGGCCACCGCGCTGTGCCTGGGCCTGGTCGGACAGGCACTCGCCACCGAGCTGACCCACTGGCCTGCGCCTGCCGCCAAGCAGCTCAACGCCATGATTGCGGCGAACGCCAACAAAGGTAATTTCGCCGTTTTCGACATGGACAACACCAGCTACCGCTACGACCTGGAGGAGTCACTGCTGCCGTTCATGGAAAACAAAGGGCTGATCACCCGCGACACACTCGATCCTTCCCTCAAGCTCATCCCGTTCAAGGACACCGCCGACCACAAGGAAAGCCTGTTCAGTTACTACTACCGACTCTGCGAAATCGAAGACATGGTCTGCTATCCGTGGGTTGCGCAAGTGTTTTCCGGCTTCACCCTCAAAGAACTTAAAGGCTACGTCGACGAACTGATGGCCTCGGGCAAACCCGTGCCGAGCACGTATTACGAAGGCGATGTAGTCAAGACCATCGAAGTGCAGCCGCCCAAGGTCTTCACCGGCCAGGCCGAGCTGTACAACAAGCTGATGGAGAACGGCATCGAGGTCTATGTCATGACGGCGGCATCAGAAGAGCTGGTCCGCATGGTCGCCGCTGATCCTAAATACGGCTACAACGTGAAGCCGCAGAACGTCATTGGCGTGACCACGCTGCTGAAGAACCGCGAGACAGGCGAACTGACCACCGCGCGCAAGCAGATCACCGCCGGCAAATACGACGAGAAAGCCAACCTCGGCCTTGAGCTGACGCCTTACCTGTGGACCCCGGCGACCTGGATGGCCGGCAAGCAGGCGGCAATTCTGACCTACATCGATCAGTGGAAAAAACCGGTATTGGTGGGCGGCGATACGCCCACCAGCGACGGATACATGCTGTTCCACAGCGTCGACGTCAGCAAAGGCGGCGTTCATCTGTGGGTTAATCGCAAGGACAAGTACATGACCCAGCTCAACGGCATGATGAAGACCAACGCCGAGGCTCAGGCCAAAGAGGGCTTGCCGGTCACGGCGGACAAGAACTGGGTGATCGTCAAGCCGGACGAGATTCAGTAAGCCGTCTCATCGCGCGGCGCGGCGATTTGCCGTGCCGCGCACTGTCAGGCCCATAGCCTGCGGTATGCGCCGTCGGCATCATGTTCGTCGGCCTGCTTCGTGGTGTTGAAGCGCCGACCGCCCCTGGGGTCCGTTCCGTAGCCGGCGATGTACAGCCAATTGCCCTGATTGCTGTAGACGTCGTAATCCACCAGCTGCGCTTCGAACCATGCGGCCCCAGCGCGCCAATCGCCCTTGAGGTCGAAGATCAGGTAACTGGCGACGATCTGGCGCATTCGGTTGGACAGATAGCCCGTCGCCGCCAATTCCGCATACCCGCGTCAATCAACGCCTCTCCGGTTTCACCCCGACACCAGCGCGCAAACCCCTGTGGGTTGTGGCCCGGCTCACTGCCACCTTTCAGGCCGCTGGCGCGGTACAACAGGCGGCCGTATTTGAGGTGCAGCAAACGAAAGTAATCACGCCACAGCAACTCGAAATAAATCCAGTACGTGCTGTCGTTGGCGCCGTGCTCGGCTTCGAAAGCCTTCAGCGCCTGATCGATCTGCGGTGCTGACAGCGAACCGCGTGCAAGCCAGGGCGAAAACTTGGTGGAGTCGTTCACAGCGCTCAGGTTGTTGCGCGTGGCTTTGTAGCTGTTCGCCAGACCCCGACGGAAATACTGCTGCAGATGCTCGATGGCCGCATGCTCGCCGCCGTGGAACGCTTGCTGTTGGTAAGGAAATGCCGAGCGGGAGTCCAGAGGCGCAGGCGATTGCAGCGTGATCGGTTCAATGCTCATGCCTTGCGGCAGCGCAGGAATTGTCGTGGGCGACGGTATGGCGGGGCGTGCAGAAGTGTGGGCTTTTTCCACAAGGCGCCGAAAGCTGCTGAAGATGTCGGGCAGCTCCTCGACCGCCATCGGTAACTCATCCAGCGGAAACAGTGTCGACTGCCAGTGATCTTCCACAGTTAGTCCCGCTGCGCGAAGGGCCTGCACCTGTGCTTCCTCTTCCGGCGCTGCGATGCGTTCGCAGATGATCGTATCGATGCCCAGGTCGTGGGCCAGGGCGACAAGCCGTTCAACCGGATCACCCTCGATCTGCATCAACCCACTGCCGTGAGCCCGCAATTGCTCGGCCAGTGCGCTGACCGCTGATTGTTCGAAATACTGACGGTGGGCGCTGATGCGTTCAAAGCCCCATGGCGTTGGGCCCGCCGCCGGTGTGCAGTAAACCGGCAGCAGCGTCTCGGCCCGTTCACACGCGCGAGTAAAGGCAGGGTTGTCGGCAAGTCGCAGGTCCTGACGGAACCAATAGATCAACGTATTCATATGAAGGTCTCAGCGACTAGGGTTCAAGGACTTGATCAGTGGGTTTCAGGACGCGGTCCTTTTTCCGGTCGAGCGAAGAGAAGCTAAACAGGTTTGCTCTTTTGAGCGATAGTCTTTCAAGTAAATGACTGGAAGGGGCTCAAATGAAAGCGTTGTCGCTGTCTTCGTCGCCAAAGTATGTCGCCCTGCTGGGTTATGGGGGTTGCTGCCGTTCGTTGGGCTGCTGTTGCTGATCCTGTTTTCAGTCGAATACCGCCCGTTCTTGACGCAAGCGCTGGTCGCTTACGGGGCGGTGATCCTTAGTTTTGTGGGCGCGCTGCATTGGGGATTCGCCATGACCCTGCAAGGCTTGAATCCCGATCAGTGTCGCGAGCGGTTCATCTGGAGTGTCATCCCGGCACTGATCGCCTGGCCCGCGCTGTTATTGCCGGCACCATTGGGGCTGTTGCTGCTGATTTTCGGTTTCGTTGCGCACTACTGGCAGGACCGGCGTCTGGTGAAAGCCACAACACTGCCCGCCTGGTATCTGCCGATGCGTCTGCGTTTAACGTTGGTCGCCAGTCTTTGCCTGCTGTTGGGCGCGATCACTGTAGCGATTGGCGCCTGAAACCTCCGGTGTCCGGATCTGTTGGAGGCTAAATTGATGGTTCGGCTGGATGTCCGAGCCTTAGCTCCTCTAATCGGCTGGCAGACAAAAAACACCCCGACATGCGGGGTGTTTTTTTATGCGCAGTGATGCTTACGGCATGAGCTTGTCGAGCATCGCCTTGTCACGCACAGCACCTTTGTCGGCGCTGGTGGCCAGCAAGGCGTAGGCCTTGAGGGCGGTGGTCACTTTGCGAGGGCGTGACTCAACCGGTTTCCAGCCTTTCTTTTCCTGCTCGGCGCGACGTTCGGCCATTTCAGCGTCGTCGATCAACAGATTGATCGAACGATTCGGAATGTCGATCAGCACCTTGTCGCCGTCACGGACCAGACCGATTGCGCCGCCCGCTGCGGCTTCAGGGGAAGCGTGGCCAATGGACAGGCCAGAGGTCCCGCCCGAGAAACGCCCGTCGGTCAGCAGCGCGCAGTCTTTGCCCAAGCCTTTGGACTTCAGATACGAGGTCGGGTAGAGCATTTCCTGCATGCCCGGGCCGCCTTTCGGGCCTTCGTAACGGATGATCACGATGTCGCCGGCCTTCACCTCGTCCGCCAGAATGCCGCGTACCGCGCTGTCCTGACTTTCGAATATCTTGGCGTTGCCTTCGAACACGTGGATCGACTCGTCCACGCCGGCGGTTTTCACCACGCAGCCGTCGAGCGCGATGTTGCCGTACAGCACGGCCAGGCCGCCTTCTTGCGAGTAAGCGTGCTCGACGCTACGAATGCAGCCGTTCTTGCGGTCGTCGTCCAGTGTTTCCCAACGGGTCGACTGGCTGAAGGCCGTCTGGGTCGGAATACCGGCAGGGCCCGCTTTGAAGAAGTGATGCACCGCTTCATCGTCAGTCTGGGTGATGTCCCACTTGGCGATGGCTTCTTCCATGGATTTGCTGTGCACGGTCGGCAAGTCGGTGTGCAGCAGGCCGCCACGGGCCAGCGAGCCGAGGATGCTGAAGATGCCGCCGGCGCGGTGAACGTCTTCCATGTGGTACTTCTGGATGTTCGGCGCAACCTTGCACAGCTGCGGCACGCGGCGCGACAGGCGATCGATGTCGCGCAGGTCGAACGGAATCTCGGCTTCCTGGGCAGCGGCCAGCAAATGCAGGATGGTATTGGTCGAACCGCCCATCGCGATGTCGAGGGTCATCGCGTTCTCGAACGCCTTGAAGTTGGCGATATTGCGCGGCAGCACCGAGTCGTCGTTGTCTTTGTAATAGGTTTTGCACAGGTCGACGATAGTGCGGCCGGCCTGCAGGAACAGCTGTTCGCGGTCGGAGTGGGTCGCCAGCGTCGAGCCGTTGCCCGGCAGCGCAAGGCCCAGTGCTTCGGTCAGGCAGTTCATCGAGTTGGCGGTGAACATCCCGGAGCACGAACCGCAGGTCGGGCAGGCGCTGCGCTCGTACTCGGCGACTTTCTCGTCGGACGCGGTGGAGTCGGCAGCGATGACCATGGCGTCGACCAGGTCCAGGCCGTGGCTGGCGAGCTTGGTCTTGCCGGCTTCCATCGGACCGCCGGAGACGAAGACCACCGGGATGTTCAGGCGCAACGCAGCCATCAGCATGCCGGGGGTGATCTTGTCGCAGTTGGAGATACAGACGATGGCGTCGGCGCAGTGGGCGTTGACCATGTACTCGACCGAGTCGGCGATGATCTCGCGACTTGGCAGCGAATACAGCATGCCGTCGTGGCCCATGGCGATGCCGTCATCTACCGCGATGGTGTTGAATTCCTTGGCGACGCCGCCTGCTTTTTCGATCTCGCGCGCCACCAGTTGGCCCATGTCCTTCAAATGGACATGGCCCGGAACGAACTGGGTGAACGAGTTGGCGATGGCGATGATTGGTTTCTTGAAATCGTCGTCCTTCATGCCCGTGGCACGCCACAAGGCGCGGGCGCCGGCCATATTGCGACCGTGGGTAGACGTTTTCGAACGGTAATCAGGCATTGGAACACTCCGGCTAATCGGCTGAATAAGGAAGGGAGTGAGCTTCTAGTGACGTCGTGTGCAAAAGGCAGTGACCGGATGCAGCGAAGAAACCGAACGATACGGGATCACCGTACGCCCAGCCTGAGCTCATAAACCCGCCGGGGGATGACTGGCGATGAATAGCGCTGATTCTACACCTGTGAGGGCGGGAGGGAATGGCGGGAAGTGCTGCTGCGGACTCATCGGTCTGATAACACAAATGTATCTGCAGACAAACGCAACCGTGGGAGTGAGCTTGCTCACAAAGGTGGCGGTACATCCGCTAAAGCTTCAGCGGGTGCAACGCCGTCTTCGTGAGCCAGCTCACTCCCACAGGGATCAATCGCCTGCAGATCCGCGCGGGCTCTGCAGAAATGGGCGATCTTGTTACGCCACAGCCATCAACTGTTCGGCAGCAACCGGCAGGTGATGCTTTTGATGTAGCGCGTTTCGGGGATTGCAGGGTGAACCGGGTGGTCCGGGCCCTGGCCGCCGCGCTCGAGCAGCTGGATGTTGCGGTCCAGATGGCGGGCGCTGGTGAGGAGGATGTTTTGCAGGTCGTCCTCCGGCAGGTGCATCGAGCAGGAAGCGCTGACCAGAATGCCGTCCTTGCTGAGCAGGCGCATGGCTTGCTCGTTCAGGCGGCGGTAGGCGCCTTCACCGTTTTTCATGTCCTTCTTGCGTTTGATGAACGCCGGCGGGTCAGCGATGATCACGTCGAAACGCTCTTCAGCCGCTTTCAGCTCCTTCAGCGCCTCAAACACGTCGCCTTCGATGCAGGTGACCTTCTCCGCGAAGCCATTGAGTGCCGCGTTACGCTCAACGCCGTCCAGCGCAAAGGCCGACGCGTCTACGCAGAACACTTCGCTGGCGCCGAACGCACCGGCCTGGATGCCCCAGCCGCCGATGTAACTGAACAGGTCCAGCACACGCTTGCCCTTGGCGTACGGCGCCAGGCGCGCGCGGTTCATGCGGTGGTCATAGAACCAGCCGGTCTTCTGGCCTTCCATCACCGGCGCTTCGAACTTCACGCCGTTTTCTTCCAGCGCGACCCACTCCGGCACCAGGCCGAACGCGGTTTCAACGTAGCGGCTCAGCCCTTCGGCGTCGCGCGCGGCGGAGTCGTTCTTCAGCAGAATGCCGCTCGGCTTGATCACTTGAATCAGCGCAGCGAGCACGTCGTCCTTCAGTTGCTCCATGGCCGCTGACGCCAGCTGCACCACCAGGATGTCGCCGAAGCGATCCACCACCAAACCTGGCAACAGGTCTGAGTCGCCGTAGACCAGGCGATAGAACGGCTTGTCGAATAGACGCTCGCGCAGCGACAGGCAGACATTCAGGCGATGAACGAGCAGCGACTTGTCCAGTGGCAACTTGATGTCGCGGGACAGCAGCCGTGCGCAGATCAGGTTCTGCGGGCTCATCGCGACGATACCCAGCGGCTTGCCGCCGGCTGCTTCAAGAACGGCTTGAGCGCCCGGAGCAAAGCCGTTGAGCGGGGTGGCAGCGACGTCGATTTCGTTGCTGTAGACCCACAAATGACCGTTGCGCAAACGGCGATCGGCGTTGGGCTTGAGGCGCAAGCTAGGCAGGGACATGACGTCGCTCCGGAAAAAGAGCGGGAGTATAGCGCGTCAGCCTGCTGGAGGTCGCGCCGTGCTCAATGACCGTCTGGCTGTCCGTCGGACCCGTTGAATCGTCATACAGTTGTAGACCCATGGCCGCGAGGGTTAGAATCGTGGCCTGAACCCGAGTGTGAAGTTATGTCCCAAGAGCTTACGTCCGAGCAGATCCAGCAGGCGTTACAAGGCATCAGCGTTCCGCCCCAGCCGCAAATCATGGTGGATTTGCAGATGGAGCAGTACATGCCCGACCCTGACCTGGGTGCCATCGCCCGGCTGATCGCTCAGGATCCGGGGCTCTCCGGGGCGTTGCTGAAAATCGTCAACTCCAGCCATTACGGCCTGAGCAACAAAATCGCATCGATTCAGCGGGCGGTGAATCTGCTTGGTAGCCGCTCGGTCATCAACCTGATCAACGCGCAATCGATCAAGGGGAGATGAGCGATGAAACCATCGTCGTGCTCAACCGTTTCTGGGATACCGCTCAGGACGTGGCGATGACCAGTCTGACGCTGGCCAAGCGCATCGGCTCGCAAACCGTGGACGAGTCCTACGCGCTGGGTCTGTTTCATGACTGCGGCGTGCCGCTGATGATCAAGCGTTTTCCCGATTACATGAGCGTCCTCGAAGAAGCGTATGCCAACGCCACCGCCGAGTGCCGTGTGGTCGACACCGAGAACAGGCTGCTGAACACCAACCACGCCGTTGTCGGTTATTTCACCGCCAAGTCCTGGCGTTTGCCGGAACATGTCAGCAATGCGATCGCCAATCATCACAATGCGCTGGCGATTTTTCAGGACGACTCGGGTCGCAATGCGCCGTTGAAAAACATGCTCGCTGTGCTGAAAATGGCCGAGCATGTCTGTGAATCTCACCGCGTTCTGGGCAACGAGCCCGTCGATCATGAGTGGAACAGCATTGGTCCGCTGGTGCTCGATTACGTTGGCTTGTCCGACTATGACTTCGAAAACCTCAAAGAAAGCATTCGTGAGCTGAGTGCGCACTGACCCTGCGCGCGTGACCTCATCCTTCATCGAGCGGCCCCATGCCTGAATTACCAGAAGTCGAAACCACTCGCCGGGGCATTGCGCCGCACTTGGTGGGCCAGCGCGTCAGCCGGGTAATCGTGCGTGATCGTCGCTTGCGCTGGCCGATCCCTGAAGACCTCGACGTGCGCCTGTCGGGGCAGAAAATCGTGGCGGTCGAGCGGCGTGCCAAATACCTCCTGATTCAGGCGGAGGTTGGCACCTTGATCAGCCACCTCGGCATGTCGGGCAATCTGCGTCTGGTGGATGCCGGCCTGCCGCCACTCAAGCACGAGCACGTCGACATCGAACTCGAATCCGGTCTGGCCTTGCGCTACACCGACCCTCGGCGTTTCGGCGCCATGCTCTGGAGCCTCGACCCGCTCAACCACGAGCTGCTCGCGCGCCTGGGGCCGGAACCGCTGACCGAGGTGTTCGACGGGCTGCGTCTGTTCGAGCTGTCGCGCGGCAGGGCAATGGCGGTCAAGCCGTTCATCATGGACAACGCAATCGTCGTGGGCGTCGGCAACATCTATGCGACTGAAGCTCTGTTTGCCGCCGGCATTGATCCGCGCCGTGCCGCCGGGAGCGTTTCCAAGGCTCGCTATATAAAGCTGGCGATTGAAATCAAACGCATCCTGGCCGCCGCCATCGAACGGGGCGGTACCACGCTGCGCGATTTCATCGGCGGGGACGGCCAGCCTGGCTACTTCCAGCAGGAACTGTTCGCCTACGGCCGCGGCGAGCAACCATGCAAGTTGTGCGGGACCACGCTGCGAGAAGTGAAGCTGGGTCAGCGGGCCAGCGTTTACTGCCCGAAGTGCCAGAAGTAGTTCCCGACAGCGACGGAGGCCGGGAACACTTACCTCCACCCTATCGCCAGGGTTTATCCGATCCCTCCTACAAGGCGTGTGTCGTCAATGAGACACGCCGCCCCTTGCGTAAGCCCGCGCCCTGTTTATAGTGAACAGCTCCGTCTCTGCCTTAGCCTGAAGGACCATGCCATGAGCTCGTTTCGCATGCTTGCTGCCACGTTGGCCGTGTTCTTCGGCTTGCAATTCACGCCTGCGCTGGCTCAGGACGCGACAGGCAGTGGTGATCCCGTCTACGAAATCGAAAGCCCTCCTGCCTACGCGATGATCGGCGACCTGCTGATTGCGCGGCCGATTCTCATCGTTGCCACCGTCATTGGCGCCGGATTGTTTGTGGTTGCATTGCCGTTTACCGCCACCGGCGGCGGCATTGGCCGTACCGGCAAGGCGCTTGTCGTGGATCCGGGCAAGGCGGCATTTGTCCGCTGCCTCGGTTGCACCGGTGATGGTTACGGCAAGCAGGACTGATCGGCGCAGGCGCGCATCAGCTTCAGCGCGCCATCGGGTTTGAAGATCGTCGACACGCCAATGCCGCGTGGGTCACTGGCCGCTTCAACCCGGGCACTGTTCTTGTGCCACAACAATATTTGCTGATTGCCAAAATCCTTCGCTGTCTCCTTCAGTGCGTAACCGCGCTCGCGCAGGTCGGCCAAGTCCTGCTCCGTGAATGTGCCCGGTTCGTACTCGACCACATCCGGCGTGAACTGGTGGTGATAACGCGGCGTCGATGCCCAGTTGGCAATCGGCTGATCGTCGAGGTACTGCAGCATCGACAGCAGCACCATGCTGGGGATGCGGCTGCCGCCCGGGGTGCCAAAGGCGGCGAGGGACTGCGGGCCTTCGATGAAACTCGGACTCATGCTTGAGATCGGTCGCTTGCCCGGCTCGATGGCATTGGCATGACCGGCTGCTGCTGCCGCCGAGCTGCCCTGGCCCTTGGTGTCGATGGCAAAGTCGTCCATTTCGTCGTTGAGGATGATCCCGGTGCCAGGCACGGTAAACGCCGAGCCAAAGGGCAGATTCAGCGAGAGTGTCGCCGTGACGGCATTGCCTTCGTTGTCCAGTACGGCGAAATGGCTGGTGTTGTCGCCCTCACGCCAGCGCGGGGCGGGTGGCAAGATGTTGTTGGGCGTGGCGCGGTGGGGGTCGATGCTGGTGGTGAGTTGCAGCAAGTAGTCGGGGGAGAGCAGTTGAGCCACCGGGTTGGGCACAAAGTCAGGGTCCCCCAGCAATACGCGATCACGGTAAGCGCGGCGCAGTGCCTCGATCACAAAGTGCGCCCGCTGGATTTTCTCTGACGCCCGCCACGGCAGTTGTTGCAGCATGAACAGGCTTTGCGCCAGTGCAATGCCACCTGCCGAGGGCGGCGGCGCGCTGATCAGCTCCCGTTGATCGGCCAGCTGAAGGCGCAGAGGCGTGCGCGTTATGACTTCGTACTCTTCGAAATCGTGGTAATTCCAGATGCCGCCGGCGCGACGAACGCCACTGACCATCGCCTGCGCCACCAGCCCGCTGTAGAACCCTGCGCGACCATTGTCGGCAAGGTGCTCCAGCGTCTGCGCGAGCTCCGGCTGGGTGATGACGTCACCCAGGTTCGGTACGTCGTTGTTGCGCAGGAACAGGCGCGCGCTCTCCTTGTTATTACGCAACGCGAACAGCCGCCAACTGGCGCGCTCGCGATAAACACTGTCTACCTTAAAACCGCGATACGCGACCCGAATGGCCGGCGCCAGCGAGATCGAAAGCGGCAGTCGGCCGTAGCGTTCAGCCAGTTCGACCAGCGCAGCGGGCAGTCCCGGAATCGCGGCCGCCAGAGGTCCGTTCAGGGACAGGTCCGGCTGGAGGATCCCGTTGCGGTGGAACATCTTGGGTTTGGATTTGAGCGGCGCTTTTTCGCGCGCGTCGAGAAACTGATACTGGACGGGGACACCCGATTGGCGCAGCAGGAAAAACCCGCCGCCGCCGAGGCCCGACCCGTAAGGTTCAACCACGGCAAGCGTGGCGCTGATGGCAATGGCGGCATCGAATGCGTTACCGCCGTCGACCAGGATTTCCTGACCGGCTGCCGTCGCGATGGGATGCGGGCTGGCGATGGCGGCCTGATCAGGATGATCGGGGCTGGCCTGAGCCGAACAAACGCACAGCAGAAACACTGCGCCCGACAAAACAGGTATCCGTTCCAGCATAGAGATCATGCGTATCTCGCTCAATTCAACAGGCGTTATAAGCCAGTGTCTTCGGCGAAAGCACGTATGCCGACAGGATATGCGTTCGGTTATGCCTTGCTGGTGATCAGGTTGTACTTGGCCATGAGCTCGTCCTTGCTCTCCACATGGTTTTCATCCAGCGGGATGCAATCCACGGGGCAGACCTGCTGGCACTGCGGTTCGTCATAGTGGCCGACGCATTCGGTGCACAGGTTGGGATTGATCACGTAGATCTCTTCACCCTGGGAAATGGCTTCGTTCGGGCACTCGGGTTCGCAGACGTCGCAGTTGATGCAATCGTCGGTGATGATCAGGGACATGGATACTCCTGCCACGGTCGACACCGAGGCATATCAAAACGAATGCGGCGAATTGTGCCGCATTAGCGCTCGGTATGCACCTTACCTCGACGCAAGGCCTCAGGCTTTGAAGCGTTCGCTCAGCGCCTGGGCCACGGCGGGGTGTACGAACTTGGTGATATCACCGCCTAATGCGGCGATTTCCCGGACCAGCGTAGATGAAATGAACGAATAGCGTTCGGACGGCGTAAGAAAAAGACTTTCGATGTCCGGGGCCAGTTGCTTGTTCATGTTGGCGAGCTGAAATTCGTACTCGAAATCCGACACCGCGCGCAGGCCGCGCAGCAGGATATTCGCGTTCTGTTCCTGGGCAAAGTGCGCCAGCAGCGTCGAAAATCCTACGACTTCCACGTTGTGCAAGTGTTTGGTCGCTTCGCGGGCGAGCGCGACACGTTGCTCCAGCGGGAACAGGGGGTTTTTCTTGGGGCTGGCGGCAACGGCGATGACCACTTGATCGAACAGGCGCGAGGCGCGCTCGACCAGATCGCCATGACCCTTGGTGATAGGGTCGAAGGTGCCGGGGTACAACACTCGGTTCATCGCGTCGTCCTGGTCGGAGTTCGTTGGGGACTGGATGGTAACGCAGCGCAGTGGACCGGCCAAGCTGCTGAAGAATGCAGTGGGGCGTTGCGGTGTGACGCGAGACGCCTTCCCGGCTAAAGCCGGTCCTACAGGTTGGCCTCGTTCAAATAGTGGAACCGGCTTCAGCCGGGAAGAGGCCGTTGTGGGCGCCATCAGATTTGCGGTGTGACGCGAGACGTCTTCCTGGCTAAAGCCAGTCCTACAGGACGATCGCGTTCAAATAGTGGGACCGGCTTCAGCCGGGAAGAGGCCCGTGTGGGTGCCATAAGATTTGCGGTGTGACGCGAGACGCCTTCCCGGCTAAAGCCAACCCCACAGGACGATCGCGTTCAAAATGGTGGGACCGGCTTCAGCCGGGAAGAGGCCGGTGTGGGCGCCGTAAGATTTGCGGTGTGACGCTAGACGCCTTCCCGGCTAAAGCCAGTCCCACAGGACGATCGCGCTCAAATAGTGGGACCGGCTTCAGCCGGGAAGAGGCCGGCGCGGGCACCGTCAGATTTGCGGTGTGACGCGAGACGTCTTCCCGGCTAAAGCCAGTCCTACGGGACCATCACGTTCAAATAGTGGGACCAGCTTCAGCCGGGAAGAGGCCGGCGTGGGCACCGTCAGATTTGCGGCGTGACGCTAGACGCCTTCCCGGCTAAAGCCAGTCCTACGGGACGATCGCGTTCAAATAGTGGCACCGGCTTCAGCCGGGAAGAGGCCCGTGTGGGCGCCATAAGATTTGCGGTGTGACGCGAGACGATTTCCTGGCTAAAGCCAGTCCCACAGGACGATCGCGCTCAAATAGTGGGACCGGCTTCAGCCGGGAAGAGGCCGGCGTGGGCACCGTCAGATTTGCGGTGTGACGCGAGACGCCTTCCTGGCTAAAGCCAGTTCTACAGGATAATCGCGTTCAAATCGTGGGACCGGCTTCAGCCGGGAAGAGGCCGGCGTGGGCGCCATAAGATTTGCGGTGTGACGCGAGACGATTTCCCGGCTAGCCGGTCCCACAATGTTCCACAGCCAGCCCCGCTGGCCAAGTGTGTTGGGTCAGTCAGAATTCGCAAGCCCATCAGCGCACGAACAGTCGCTGAATCAGCTTCTGAATTGCCTTTCCATAGGGCGGGTAGAGCAGCCGTGCGGCGTTGAATCGTTGCTTGATCAGCACACCTTTGGCATGGCTGAACGTCAGAAACCCTTCGTGCCCGTGGTAATGGCCCATGCCCGACGCGCCGATGCCGCCGAAAGGCAAGTCGTCCTGGGCGACATGCAGCAGGGTGTCATTCAGGCAGACGCCGCCCGAATGCGTCTGCTCTAGCACGCGTTTCTGTTCATGTCGGTCGTAGCCGAAGTAGTACAGCGCCAGTGGCCTTGGACGCTGATTGATGTAGGCGAACGCGTGCTCGATTTGGTCGTAGGGCACGATCGGCAGCAGCGGGCCGAAGATCTCGTCCTGCATGATTAGCATGTCGTCGCTCACATCCAGAATCAGGCTGAACGGCATTCTACGATCCTGCCCCTCGGCGAACAGCTGAACCACCCGGGCACCCTTGGTTTGCGCGTCGGCGAGATACGAATTCAGCCGTGCGACATGCTGCTGATTGATGATTGCGGTGTAGTCCGGGTTGTCGGCCAGCGTGGGATAAAAACGCAGGACGGCTTCTTTGTAGGACTCAACGAATTCGTCAACGCGATCCCTGGGCACCAGAACGTAGTCGGGCGCGACGCAGGTTTGCCCGGCATTGAGGGTTTTGCCAAAAGCGATGCGTTCGGCGGCGTCCTTAAGCGGGACGTCGCGGGACACGATGGCGGGGGATTTGCCGCCCAGCTCCAGCGTCACGGGCGTGAGGTTTTCCGCCGCCGCGCGCATGACATGCCGCCCGACGCTGGTGGCACCCGTGAACAATAAATGATCAAACGGCAACTTCGAAAAGGCCACGCCGACCTCCGCCTCGCCCAGCACAACCCCGACGTGGTCCTCCGCAAACACTCGTGCCAGCAGGCTTTTTAGCAAGGTGCCGGTGGCGGGCGTGGATTCGCTGAGCTTAAGCATCACACGGTTACCCGCCGCCAACGCGCCCACCAGCGGCCCGATGGCCAGATACAGTGGGTAATTCCACGGCACCACCACGCCAATCACCCCCACTGGTTGGTAAACGACTTTGGCGCTGGCGGGCTGGAACGCCAGGCCGACGCTTCGGCGCGAAGGCCGCATCCATTTCTTCAAGTGACGTTGGGCGTGGCGGATGTTGTGCAGGCAGGGCATCAGCTCGGCGAGGAGCGTTTCATCGGCGCTGCGGTGGCTGAAATCAGCGCTGATCGCATCAATGATCGCCTGACGCTCGGTGCTGAGAAGCGTGTGCAGGCGGTCGAGCCATTGCCTGCGTTCTTGCAGCGTCGGCATCGGATTGGCCGCGAATGCGCGACGTTGTTCGTCGAATACCTGCTCCAGGCTGCGGCGAAGGGGAGGGGCATCGTCTGCACAGGGCAGAAGACTGGATTCGACGGGCATCGCAGCGGTCCTGATTGACGTTATGCAGTGCTTTTAGAGTCGTTGCTCTACGAAGTCAAAGGTTCTTGCATTCGCTCGCAGGCGCACGCCAGACTGTCCGGGCTAACAACTGAACTGCCGCCCTGCATCACCTGACACGGAGTCTCAATGCGCACGGATTATCTGGCGTTTTTTCTTTCCCTGTTCCTCTCGCGCCTCGCCGATCAGGTTCTCCTGTTTCTGGTGCCGCTGATTGTGTTCCAGAGCACCAACAGCGCGTCACTGGCAGGGCTGGCGTTCTTCGTCGAGACATTGCCGCGCTTCCTTGCCTTCCCGATTTGCGGCGCGCTTTGCGACAAATACTCGCCCATCCGGCTGCTGCACATTAGCCAGATATATCGCGCCTTGATCTGCCTGGTCGCCATGGGGCTGTACGGCCTGTTTGGCGGCATCGGCTGGCTGATCGGTTTGTCGGCAATATGCGGCGTCCTGACCACCCAGGGAATCATGGCCCGTGAGGTGGTGATGCCGCACATTTTCCCGGATTACCGCTACGGCAAGACGCTGTCCTACTCTCAGATTGCCGACCAGAGCGGCTTGGTGCTCGGCCCTTTGCTGGCGGCGCTGGCGCTGGAAATCTGCCCGTGGTGGGGGCGTCATCGGTGTGGCGCTGGTCTTCATCGCGGCGGATCTGGCCATGCGCGTCTGGCAACGCAACAGCGACGTCACGCTGGAGCGCTTTGATCAACACGCCGACATCTGGACTCAGCCACTGAAAATCGCTTTCGGGCATATTCGCCGGCTGGCCGAGTTGCAGAAGATCATTTTGCTGGCGGTCGGCGTCAACCTGATCGTCGGTGTCACGCTGGCCAGCTCCGCCGCCATGGTGATCGGCTCATTCAGCGAGAGCAAAGATTTCTACGCTGGCCTCCAGGCGGCGGGCGCCTTGCTGACCATCGCGATTCTGTTTGTCCTGGCGCGGATAAGCCTGCCGCTGAAACTGCTCGGTGCGATGTCATACATCGCCTTGCTGCTGGGTGCATTCATTACCGCTACCAGTGCGTCATCCGGGGTCTACCTCGTAGGCTTTCTACTGATCGTCGGCTTCGACAAGATGTTCAACGTGTACATGCGCAGCATCCGTCAGCGGGTCATCCCGGCGCGCGACTTCGGCAAGACCGTGGGCGTCATCACTCTGCTGAACAACCTGTCGCAACCGCTGGCCGGTCTGCTGGTCGGCGTGCTGACGGCGCCTATCGGGCTGCGCGGTGTCATTTTGATCAACGCGCTGGCGGCAGGCGTGCTCGGGGTGGGTGTGGCAGCGGTGGTACGGCTCAGGCTGGCGACTGCCGTGGAGCGATGAAGTCTGCAACGGGCCCGACGCTTGCGTTAAGATCCGGCACATTCCTGTTACATTTCGACGTTCGAGTTGAACATGGCGCCGCGCATCAAAACCGTACGCATCAACACACGTGAACGCATCGTGCATAGCAGCCTGGACCTGTTCAATCAGCAGGGCGAGCGCAGCGTCAGCACCAACCACATCGCTGCGCACATGGAAATGTCGCCCGGCAATCTGTACTACCACTTCCCCAACAAGCAGGCGATCATCGCCGAGTTGTTTACCGAATACGAAACCCTGGTCGACAGCTTTCTGCACCCGCCCAAGGGCCGTCTGCCGGGTGTCGAAGACAAGCGTCATTACTTGATGGCGATTCTCGACGGCATGTGGCGCTACCGTTTTCTGCACCGCGATCTCGAGCACCTGCTTGAAACCGATTCTGAGCTGGCGGTGCGTTACCGACGCTTCTCCCAACACTGCCTGATCAAGGCGATGTCCATTTACAGCGGCTTTGTCGACGCGCAGATTCTGAGCATGGACAAGGTCCAGATCGAATCGCTGACGCTCAATGCGTGGATCATTCTTACGTCCTGGGTACGTTTTCTCTGCACCACGCGGGAAAACGCCGATCACCTGAATGATGACGCGATTCGACGCGGGGTCTATCAGGTGCTGATACTGGAGCTGGCTTACGTCACGCCCCAGGCGCGGGAAGCGGTGAATGCGCTGTGCGCGGAGTTTTATGTGCCATTGGCCAAGGCACTGGGGGACGCTGGCTGAATCGGGCCGGTTATCTCACTCGATCGTGATCACCTTTTTTACTGCCTGCAGGAGTCTGTCATGTCCATCGCGCAATTGATCAGCCCGCAACAATTGTCAGAACGCCTGACCCAGCCCGGGCTTGTGATACTGGATTGTCGTTCGTCGCTGGACGATCTGGACTACGGCCAGCGCAGCTACGCAGAGGGACATATCGAAGGCGCTTCCTACGCTGACTTGCTCAATGATCTCAGTGGTCCCATCACCAAAGGTGTGACCGGCCGCCACCCACTGCCGGATCCGCAAGCGCTAATCGAGCGCTTGCGGTTTTGGGGTGTGAACAATCAGAGCGATATCGTGCTGTACGACGATGGGCCAGGTGCGTACGCCGCCCGAGCCTGGTGGTTATTGACGTGGCTGGGCAAGCGCGACGGTGTTTCTGTGCTCGATGGCGGCCTCAAAGCCTGGCACGCGGCGGGTTTACCGCTGAGTCTTGATCCGCCGCATCAACCCGAAGGTGCGTTTGACGGCGTGCCGGATGAGGCGATGGTGCTGACGGCTGAGCAACTGCTGGCGCGCATCGGCGATCCCTCCATGACGTTGATCGACGCCCGTGCCCCCGCGCGGTTCCGGGGTGAGGTCGAGCCCATCGACCCTATTGCGGGGCACATTCCTGGCGCGCAGTGCGCGGCGTTCACCGACAACCTCGGGCCGGACGGCCGCTTTCTTCCGGCAGAGCAACTGAAGCAGCGGTTTGCCGAGGCGTTACAAGGTCGTCCTGCCCATGAGCTTGTCGCCTATTGCGGCTCCGGCGTGACGGCTTGCCATAACCTGTTTGCCTTGGCCCTCGCCGGGTATCCATTGGGCGCGCTGTACGCGGGATCGTGGAGCGAATGGATCAATGATCCGCAGCGGGGCGTCGCGACCGGGGACTGAGGTGGCGGCGAATGGCCCTCACATCTGGCCCATCGCCCAGCGCAGCAAGAAGAACACCAGCAATCCGCCGCCGATGGTCGCCAGAAGATTGCGGCTGAATGCCGCAATGCCAATCGACACGATCCCGGCCAGCAAGTAGGCGTTGTCCAGGGACAACTGCCAGTGCGCGCTGTCGGGCAGCAACATGCCAGGGACGACGATGGCGGTCAGCACGGCGGTGGGTACGTAATGCAGGCCTTGGCGCACCAGCGGCGGGAAACGCAGGTTCGGCCAGGCGAACAGGCTGTAGCGCATCAGAAAAGTGATCGCCGCCATGCCCAGAATCAGCCACCAGTACGTCATGGGCGCACCTCGTTCGGGGTCACGTCGTCCTGCCTTTCTGCCTGCCGTCTTTCCAAAAACACCCCCGCCGCGATGCCACTGAAGGCTGCGGCCATGAGCCCCAGCTTGAAGGGCCATGACCATGTCAGCAGGGCAACCGCGCCAGCGACCAGCGCGGCGGCGATCTGCGGTCGGTTGCGCAGCAGGGGCACGACGATGCCGATGAAAGTTGCCAGCATCGCGAACTCCAGGCCCCAACTGGCCATGTCGGGAAAAGCCTGACCAAACAGCACGCCAACCAGTGAGCTGCTCACCCAGCAGGCATACAGCGAGCTCGCCACGCCTATCCAGTACCAATGCGCAAGCGGCGTCCGGCCGTGGACCAGGTAGTGGCGTTGGACGATGGCGAAGGTTTCGTCCGTCAGCCAGAACGCCAGCAGCAATCGCCATCGCTGGGGCAGCCCCTGAACCTGTGGCTGCAGGGTGGCGCTGTACAGCACGTGGCGCAAATTGACGATGAACGTAGTCAGCAGAATCACCACCGCGCCGGCCCCGGCGCCCATCAGGCTGATGACGATAAACTGCGCCGATCCTGCGTAAACGAACATCGACATGCCGACCGCCTGCCACAGGGTCAGCCCGCCGACGCCTGCGAGGGTGCCGAAGATAATGCCGAACGGGGCAATACCGACCAGCATCGGCACGCTGTCGCGAAGACCGCGGACGAAGAATTGATGACGGGACATGGTTTTTCTCCTTATGCCCCGGATGGTAAGCGGGTGGCGCATAAGTGTCTTGAACGATCGTGCAGGCGTTAGCGGCTTGGCTGCGTGCCATGGACGTCCGTCAACCACGCCGGAATCCGTTGCTCCAGGTAATACGTCGGCTTTCTAATCGTGCCGCCGACAAAACCCACGTGCCCGCCTTTTTTCTGCAGGTCGAACTCGGTGCTGGACGACAGCTCAGAGGCTTCAGGCAGGCTGTGCTTGAACACGAACGGGTCATCAAGGGACTGAATCAGCAGGGTTG
Source organism: Pseudomonas sp. 15A4 (assembly GCF_016925575.1). Lineage (NCBI taxonomy): Bacteria > Pseudomonadati > Pseudomonadota > Gammaproteobacteria > Pseudomonadales > Pseudomonadaceae > Pseudomonas > Pseudomonas sp. 15A4. The sequence continues at coordinate 1,307,013 of NZ_CP068986.1, forward strand.
GCGTGCGGATGGCGCCGAGGAAGTACCGACTGGAGGCGCGCCGGTAGTAATCATGGGCGTCCACGAATCCATTGAGCGGCGCTGTCACGCGCCCGTCGAAGTCCCAGAAGGTGCGCATGTCTTTCAACGACCCCAAGGCCGCCAGCTCCGCCAGCCCGTCGCTGAGGCCTTCATGCTGAAAGCGTCTCTGCTTGTCCTTGATGTAGCCGACCATCTCGCGCATGAAGTGCCGTTGGTAAACCCTGGAAAACCCCAGCCCGATCCGGTCGGCGCATTCGTCCAGACGAAACGGCACGGATACCGCCGCAGCGCCTTGCAGGTGGCTGTCGAGGCCGGTTTCGCCGAGGTGCTTGAGCAAGATATTGCCGCCGAGGGAATACCCGACCGCGTAAAGCGGCGCCAGTGGCCGGGCCTTGCGCAGATGATCGATCACGGCGGCAAGGTCTTCGCTGGCGCCGGAGTGATAGCTGCGGGGCAACAGATTTGGCTCTCCTGAACAGCCTCGCCAGTTAAGGGCGACACTTGCCCAGCCGCGTTTTTCCATGGCGTGCTGCAGCCCGGCGACATAGGGGGAGTTGGACGAGCCGGTCAGACCGTGCAGCACCAGCACGACCGGCACAGTGGCGTCGTGTGGGCCGTGCCAGTCCATGTCGAGGAAATCCCCGTCCTCAAGCCAGACGCGCTCGCGCCGGCGCTCAAGGTGAGTGGTCGGACGCCAGAGCGGTCCCCACAGCGTCTGCAAGTGCGGGTTGCCCAAGCCGAACGCCGGGGTAAACCCTGGAAGGTCAGCTCGCGACGACACTGCGTTCCCACACCGCGTAGTGCACCTGACCGGCCTTCTTCTCACGGTGCAGGCGCCAGTTGGCCGGCATGCCCAGCGTGGAGGGCGCGGTTTCGCTTTCGGTGTAGATCCACGCGTTGTCCGCCAGCCAGTTACGCTCTTCCAGCAGCGTGCACGCAGGCATCAGTAAGTCCTGGTGGAACGGCGGGTCGAGGAACACCACGTCGAAGTGTTCGGCCGGCTGGGTTTCCAGATGGCGAAGGGCGTCGCCGGTCGCGGTTTTGCCAACCGTGCAACGCAGCGTACCGAGGTGCTCGCGCAGGCTGGAAATCGCCATCGAATTGGTGTCCAGCGCCAGGCCCATGCTGGCGCCGCGGGACAGGGCTTCGAGGTACAGCGCGCCACTGCCGGCGAACGGATCCAGAACGCGCGCGCCCTCGATGTACGGCGCCAGCCAGTTGAACAGGGTTTCACGCACACGGTCCGGCGTCGGGCGCAGACCGGGGGCGTCAGGGAAACTCAGACGCCGACTGCGCCATTCGCCGCCGATGATCCGCAGTTGGCCGAGGCCCGTGTGGATTTTGTGCCCTTTGTGGATACGTGGCGGCTTGGAAGTCGAGGTCATCAGTGCTCCGGAACGCCGAGCGGTTGCTCGGCGGGTTTGTCAGTAGGGGGCGGCAGTGGCTTCTGCGGGACGGTCGGACCTGCAGTCACGATCACCAGCTTGTCAGCGTCCAGATGTTTGTTCATCACGGTCTTGATTTGCTCGACCGTGACGCTCTGGGACTGCGTCATGAAATCTTCGAGGTAGGTCAGCGGTAGATTATAGAAGCCGACCGCGCCCAGTTGCCCAACGATGCCCGCGTTGCTGGCAGTCGCCAGCGGAAAGCTGCCCGCCAGTTCGCGCTTGGCATCGTCGAGTTCTTTCTGGGTCGGGCCGTTGGCAAGGAAGTCACGGGTGATGTCCTTGACCAGCTTGAGGGTGTTCTCGCTCAGCTCGGCGCGGGTCTGCAGGCTGATCATGAATGGACCTTGTGCCTGCATCGGCGTGAAGCCTGAAGACACGCCATAGGTCAGGCCGCGTTTTTCCCGCACCTCGGTCATCAAACGGCTGCCGAAACCGCCGCCGCCGAGAATCGAGTTGCCCAGTGACAGGGCCGCGTACTCAGGATCGCCTCGGGTGATGCCCAGTTCAGCCAGCATGAGGTGCGTCTGCTTGGACGGAAACTCGATGTGGGTTTCACTCGGCTTGGGTTCGGTCGGTGCAACGGTTTGTGCCAGCGCCGGACCTTTCGGCAGCGCGGCGGAAACCTGGGTCGCTACCGCTTCGGCCTCTGCGCGTGTCAGGTCGCCAGCCAGCGCGATGACTGCGTTGCCAGCGGCGTAGGCCTTGGCATGAAAGGCCTTCAGCTGAGCCAAAGTCAGAGGTGCGATGCTCTTCGCCGTGCCCATACTTGGGTGCGCGTAAGGATGATCGCCGTACAACCGCTTGAACAGCTCATCGCCTGCCAGCTTGCCCGGGTTCTGCTTTTGATATTCGAAACTTGCCAGTAACTGGTTTTTGATCCGCGCCAGCGAGTCCGCCGGGAACGTGGGTTTGCCCACCACTTCAGCAAACAGTTTCAACGCAGGCTCGCGCTTGTCGGCGGCGCTCAAGCTGCGCAGCGAAGCGATCGCCATGTCGCGATAGGAGCCGTTGCCGAAATCAGCGCCCAGCCCCTCAAAACCTTCGGCGATGGCGCTGACGTTCTTGCCTTTGACGCCCTCGTTGAGCATCGCGTTGGTGACCAGCGCAATACCGGGGTTTGCGCCGTCCTGGCTGCTGCCCGCCGCGAACAGCAGGCGCATGTCGAACATCGGCAGCTCATGGGCTTCGACAAACAGCACGCGAGCGCCTTCGGCGGTATTCCACGACTGAATGTTCAGCGAGCGGCGAGCCGGCGCTTTACCGTCCAGTTCCTTCAGGGACTCTAGCGTGCTGGCGGCCTTGTCGATGGCCTTAGGGGCATCGGCAGCGGTCTCTGCCATCGCCGACGCCGAGCCCAACAGGCCAAACGTCACGGCGAGTGCGAATGAGCAGGCCCGCGTTCGCGCAAAGCGGGATTCGTTGCGCTGGCTCATTGGGCTTTCTCCTCAGGCAAAACATGCGCAACGGCGAGGCGCTCGCGGGTGAAGTAAGTACGGGCGGCTTTCTGGATGTCTTCCGGCGTCACGCTTTGCAGCCCCGCCAGTTCCTGATCGATGAGCTTCCAGGACAGGCCCACCGTTTCCAGTTCGCCGATGGTGCTGGCCTGACTGGTAATGGAATCGCGCTCATAGACCAATCCGGCGATCACCTGGGCCCGGACCCGCTCCAGCTCTTCCTTGGCGGGCGGCTTGGTTTTCAGTTCGTCGAGCAGGCGCCAGATACCGGCTTCAGCGTCGGCGAGGCTTTTCTTCTTCTGTTGATTGGGTGTGGCGCTGATGGTGAACAGGCTGTCGCCGCGGGTGTAGGCGTCGTAGTCGGACGCCGCGCCGGTGACCAGCTCTTCACCGCGCTCCAGGCGCGTCGGAATGCGCGCGCTGTAGCCGCCGTCAAGCAAGGCCGAAATCAGGCGCAGTGCGTTGACTGACTGTGGATCGGTGGCGGTGGCCAGGCTCGGCACGTTAAAGCCGTACATCAGGCTCGGCATCTGCGTGGCGACATGCACGGTGATCTGCCGCAGGCCAGGCTCGGCCAGCTCCAGCGGTTTTTTCGACGGCGGTACATCGCGGCGCGGCACCGGACCGAAGAAGCGCTCGGCCAGGGCTTTCACCTCATCGGGCTTCACGTCCCCGACCACCACCAGCGTGGCGTTGTTGGGCACGTACCAGGATTCATACCAGTGGCGCAGCTCCTCGACCTTCATGCGCTCAAGGTCTGCCATCCAGCCAATGGTCGGCGTGTGGTAGCCGCTGGCGGGGTAGGCGATGGCCTTGAAGCGCTCGTATGCCTTGGCGTTCGGCTTGTCATCGGTGCGCAGGCGGCGCTCTTCCTTGATGACTTCGATTTCCCGCGCGAACTCTTCAGGGGGCAGGCGCAGGGTGGCCATGCGGTCGGCTTCCAGTTCGAAGGCAACCGCCAGTCGATCACGGGCCAGCACCTGGTAGTAAGCGGTGTAGTCGTCGCTGGTGAACGCATTCTCTTCCGCGCCCAGGTCGCGCAGGATCAGCGATGCTTCGCCGGGGCCCGCTTTCGAGCTGCCCTTGAACATCATGTGTTCAAGGGCATGGGACAGGCCCGTCTGGCCAGGCGTCTCGTAGCTGGAGCCGACCTTGTACCAGACCTGCGAAACCACGACCGGTGCGCGGTGATCTTCACGGACGACGACCTTCAGGCCGTTGTCCAGCGTGAATTCGGTGGTGGGTTGAGGGTCGGCAGCCGATGCGGCGAAGGGCAAACAGATTGTGCTGAGCAGCAGGCCTGCGGCACAGCGGGCTAGAGCATTCATTCGTGATTTGAACCTTGGAGACGGCCTGCTTAGCGTCAGCGGGCGCGGGGGTGTTAGGATAGCGGCCAGTTTGCCTGACGACTATGGCTAAGATGTCCGAGCCGTAAACAGACCTTGTAAGACTTGGCCTGGGTTAGCGTGTAGGACGGCCTGGCGAGGTCCGATCATTTGACGCGGGCAACCTATGAACAAGCGGACATAAAAGCAGTCTGTTTCGCATACAGAATTTTTCAGAGGCGCCGCTCTGGCGCGTCGTTACCGTGAGATAGCCGTCCTCCATGTTTGGTTCCAACGACGACAAGAAGACCCCAGCCCCGGCTGGCGAGAAGAAAGGCCTGTTCGGATGGCTGCGCAAAAAGCCGCAGGAAGTCACTCCCGAGCCGCCTCAGAATGCCCCCGCTCCAGCGCCAGAGTCCGTGCCCGATCAGGCCCCGGCGGTTGCTGAGCAGCATAACGCCCCGGCCATCCCGGCCGAGCGCGCGCCGCAAAACGCAACGCAACCCTTGCCACAAACCGCTACGATTGAAGCGCTTTCGGCCCCTATCGAAGATCCCTGGCTTCACCTGCCCGTTGCCGAAGAGCCCGTCGCCTTCACCGATGAGCGCGAGCCTCACGTCACGCCGCCCATTCCGGTACACACCGAATCCAACGTGGAATCCGCCGCCGCTTCTGTGGCTGAAGTGCCTGCTCAACCGACGGTCATCGACACAACGTCGTTCGAGGTGGCTCCGTCCATCGAGCCGACCCCGGTCGCACTGCCTGACCCGGTTTCCGGCAATGATCTTCCTTCGCTGACGCCGCCGTTGACGACAGCACCGATGGTTCCAGCCGCGGCCGCTGTGCCCGTTCTTGAAACCAGCGTGCCACCTGTTCCGTTCGAAGGAACAACCGCACCCAAGCAGCCTGGTTTTTTCGCGCGCCTGAAGCAGGGCCTGTCGAAAACCAGCGCCAGCCTGGGCGAAGGCATGGCCAGCCTGTTCCTCGGCAAGAAAGCCATCGACGACGACATGCTCGACGAGCTGGAAACCCGGCTGCTGACCGCGGACGTTGGGGTGGAAGCAACGTCGGCAATCGTGCGCAACCTGACGCAGAAAGTGGCGCGCAAGCAGCTCACTGACAGCGACGCGCTGTACAAATCGCTGCAAAATGAACTGACCGAAATGCTCAAGCCAGTGGAGGCTCCGCTGGTCATCACGGCACAGCACAAGCCGTTCGTGATTCTGGTCGTGGGCGTCAATGGTGCGGGTAAAACCACCACCATCGGCAAGCTCGCCAAGAAGCTCCAGCTTGAAGGCAAAAAAGTCATGCTGGCGGCGGGTGACACCTTCCGCGCTGCAGCCGTTGAGCAGTTGCAGGTCTGGGGTGAGCGCAACAAGATCCCGGTCATCGCGCAGCACACGGGCGCTGATTCGGCTTCGGTGATTTTTGATGCCGTTCAGGCCGCCAAGGCGCGCGGCATCGACGTGTTGATCGCTGACACCGCAGGCCGCTTGCACACCAAAGACAACCTGATGGAAGAGCTGAAGAAGGTTCGCCGCGTGATCGGCAAGCTCGACGCCGACGCGCCTCATGAAGTCCTGCTGGTGCTGGACGCCGGTACGGGCCAGAACGCGATCAATCAGGCCAAGCAGTTCAACCAGACTGTCCAGCTGACCGGCCTTGCGTTGACCAAGCTCGACGGCACCGCCAAAGGCGGCGTGATCTTCGCCCTGGCGAAGCAATTTGGCCTGCCGATTCGCTATATCGGCGTGGGTGAAGGCATCGACGATCTGCGCACCTTCGAAGCCGAGCCGTTCGTCCAAGCCCTATTCGCCGAGCGGGAGCGCCCATGATTCGTTTCGAACAGGTCGGTAAACGCTATCCGAACGGACACGTCGGCCTGCATGAGCTGAGCTTTCGAGTACGTCGTGGCGAATTTCTGTTTGTGACCGGTCACTCCGGGGCTGGCAAGAGCACTTTGCTGCGCCTGCTGCTGGCGATGGAGCGTCCTACCACTGGCAAGCTTCTGCTGGCGGGTCAGGATCTGGGCCAGATCAGCACCGCGCAGATTCCATTCTTGCGTCGGCAGATCGGCGTTGTGTTTCAGAATCACCAATTGCTGTTTGATCGCACGGTGTTCAATAACGTTGCGCTTCCGCTGCAGATCCTCGGCCTGTCCAAGACTGAAGTGGTCAAGCGCGTCGATTCGGCCCTTGAGCGCGTTGCGTTATCCGACAAAGCCGAACTGTACCCGGGCGACTTGTCCACCGGTCAGCAACAGCGCGTCGGCATCGCCCGCGCCATCGTTCACCGTCCGGCCCTGCTGCTGGCAGACGAACCCACCGGTAACCTCGACCCGCGGCTGGCAGCTGAAATCATGGGCGTGTTCGAAGACATCAACCGCTTGGGCACCAGCGTGCTGATTGCGAGCCACGACCTGGCACTGATCGCACGGATGCGCCACCGCATGCTGACGTTACAGCGCGGCCGACTGATCGGCGACGGGGAGGCAGGCGTATGAGTGCCACCCGCAGCCCCAAGGTTTCCGAACGCGTAGCGCCCAAAGCTTCAGAACCGGCGCCGCAAAAGAAAAAGAAACGCGATGACGATGACGGCCCGAGTTTCGGCGAGTTGTTCAACGCCTGGATCGAGGCCCACCGCTCAAGCCTGCTGGACAGCCTGCGCCGTCTCGGCAAGCAGCCCATCGGCAGTTTCTTTACCTGTCTGGTGATGGCCATCGCGCTGAGCTTGCCAATGGGCTTGTCATTGTTGCTCAGCAATGTCGAGCGTCTTGGCGGTTCGTGGCAGCGTGCGGCGCAGATATCCCTGTATCTGCAGCTGGATGCGTCGCCGAGCGAGGGCGAAGGCCTTGTCCGTCAGATCAAGGAAATGGGCGGCGTCGCTGACGCTGAGTACATCAGCCGCGATGAGGCGCTGAACGAATTCCAGAAACAGTCCGGGCTGGGCGAGGCGCTCAAGGAATTGCCTGAAAACCCGCTGCCCGGTGTCGTGCTGGTTACACCACTGGAAGTTGACAAAGCCGCGCTGGAAGCATTACGTACACAGCTGGCCGAGTTGCCCAAAGTGCAGCAGGCACAACTGGACCTGGTCTGGGTCGAGCGCTTAGCCGCTATTTTGAAGCTGGGTGATCGGTTCGTGTTTGGCCTGACGGTGTTGCTGGTCGCAGCACTGCTGTTGGTCATCGGTAACACCATTCGTCTGCATATCGAGAACCGTCGCACGGAAATCGAGGTCATCAAATTAGTAGGCGGCACAGACAGCTACGTTCGCCGGCCTTTCCTCTATATGGGCGCGTTGTACGGGCTGGGTGCAGGTGTCTTGTCCTGGGGCGTGCTGGCGTTCGGGCTGGACTGGCTGAACGATGCGGTGGTCAAGCTGGCCGGGCTGTACGGCAGTGATTTTGCCCTTGCCGGCGTGCCAGTGTCTGACGGCGTGTCGCTCTTGCTTGGGGCGGTGCTGTTGGGGTATATCGGTGCGTGGATCGCGGTAGCACGCCATTTAAGAGAGTTGGCGCCTCGTTAGTGTTGAGTTGTCATGTGTTGTGAGTAAATTTTGTTTCATCTATTGACTTTTCAGCTAAGGGAACTTGTCTAGCGGCTCCCGGTCAATTTCGCAGTGCTGAACTGCACGAGTTATGTGTCGGAGGTTTTTCGTATGACCAATTCTTTGCAACCTGCGTATGCCTTAGTCCCGGGTGCAAACCTGGAAGCCTATGTGCACACGGTTAACAGCATTCCACTGCTGACGCCCGAGCAGGAGCGTGAACTGGCCGAGAGTCTCTACTATGAGCAGAATCTAGGGGCGGCTCGGCAGATGGTGCTCGCCCACCTGCGATTTGTCGTGCATATCGCACGCAGTTATTCCGGTTATGGACTGGCTCAGGCTGACCTGATTCAGGAAGGTAACGTTGGCCTGATGAAGGCCGTGAAGCGCTTCAACCCCGAGATGGGTGTGCGTCTGGTGTCTTTTGCAGTGCACTGGATCAAGGCCGAGATTCACGAGTTCATCCTGCGCAACTGGCGCATCGTGAAAGTCGCGACCACCAAGGCTCAGCGCAAACTGTTCTTCAATCTGCGCAGCCAGAAGAAGCGTCTGGCCTGGCTGAACAACGAAGAAGTGCATCGCGTTGCCGAAAGTCTGGGCGTTGAGCCCCGAGAAGTGCGCGAGATGGAAAGCCGTCTGACCGGCCACGACATGGCCTTTGACCCGGCGGCAGAAGCCGACGACGACAGCGCTTTCCAGTCGCCGGCCAACTATCTGGAAGACCATCGTTACGATCCGGCGCGTCAGCTGGAAGATTCCGACTGGACTGACAGCTCGACGGCCAACCTGCACGAAGCGCTGAACGTGCTCGACGATCGCAGCCGCGACATTCTGTATCAGCGCTGGCTGGCGGAAGAAAAAGCCACGCTGCACGACTTGGCTGAGAAGTACAACGTCTCTGCCGAGCGTATTCGTCAGCTCGAAAAGAGCGCGATGAACAAGCTGAAACTGTCGATCGCTGCCTGATCGCTGCGCTGAAGCGCAAAACGCCCCGAGTTGATCGGGGCGTTTTTGTTTGTGGGGTGTATTGCGCCTGATGCGGAAACTACTAACAGCGTGAACGCGAATCTGACCCTGCCCATCCCGCAGGCTGGACGCGGTTTCTGAGTAGGACCGGCTTCAGCCGGGAAGAGGCCGGGTTGAGCACCATCAGGCTTGCGGCGTGACGCATAAGGCTTTCCCGGCTAAAGCCAGTCCTACGAAAGCTATAAAGCCAGACTGGGGCTCACCACCTGCGACTGTGGTTAAGCCCCATCAAATACTCATCCCCACCCAGCTGCCGCATCTGTTGGCGGATCCAGCTTGCGCGACTCGCGACGTAGCTGCTGGGATGGCTGGCGCTCCATTCCCTTGGGTTGGGCAGGACGGCGGCGAGATAGCTCGCTTGTTGCGTGGACAGCTGGCTCGCATTCACATGAAAGTGATGCTGCGCAGCGGCCTGAGCGCCGAAAACGCCGTCGTCCCATTCCACGCTGTTCAGGTACACCTCAAGAATGCGTTGCTTGGACCAGAACACCTCGATCAGCCCGGTGAACCAGGCTTCCAGGCCCTTGCGAAAGTAACTGCGCCCCGACCACAGGAACAGGTTTTTCGACACCTGCTGGCTCAGCGTGCTGGCGCCGCGCAGGGAGCCGCCGCGTTCGTTATGAACCAGTGCTGCCTGAATGGCGTCGATATCGAAACCCCAGTGCTCGGCGAACTTCTGGTCCTCGCCGGCAATGACGGCGATTTTCAGGTCATCTGAGATATGGTCCCATGACTCCCAGTCGCGCTGCAGGTCAATGGGCTGACCGTCAAACCAGGATTCAATCTTGCGTTCGACCATCAAAGCGGTAAACGGAGGAGGGACCCAGCGGAAAATCAGCACCAGCACGACACTTGCCGCTGCGAACCAGAGCAGGCCTTTGGCGACAAGACGGAGTAGTAATTGCAGCATAGAGATGGCTTGGCCGAACCGGTTGAGCGGGCCATTATACAGACCACGCGTCATTGAACTTGCCTGGAGTTGTACATGTTACGAACCTTTCTGATGTTGGCCTCCTTCTTCGGATTTACCGGCGTTGCCCTTGGTGCGTTTGCTGCCCACGGCCTGAAAAACCGTCTGACCCCCGAATACCTGGCGGTCTTCCACACCGGCGTGCTCTACCAGCTGATTCATGCGCTGGCGATTTTTGGCGTGGCACTGCTGGCGATGCAGATCCAGGGCCGGCTCGTCACCTATGCCGGCATCTCTTTCACACTGGGCATCATCCTGTTTTCAGGCAGCCTCTACCTGATGACACTGACGGGCGCGACCAAGCTGGGAATCATCACCCCGTTCGGTGGCCTGTTTTTCCTGATCGGCTGGGCGATTCTCGGCTGGACGGCATGGCGCCTGGGGCTCGATACGCTTTAATCCCGTCTGGAGCGCTCGTCTGCCGCGGACGCGTTGCAAGCACTCGGCCACGCCGAAGACGAATGGCGTGGCTTTGCCTTGGTCATACCGACCGATCGGGCTAGAATGCTCGCCCCCTAAAATGATGGCTGCCCTCTCGCATGCGCATTCAGTTGAACGGTGAATCCTTTGAGCTGCCCGATGGCGAGACCGTCGCGGGATTGCTGTCGCGTCTGGAGCTGACCGGGCGCCGAGTTGCCGTCGAGCTCAATCTGGACATTGTTCCGCGCAGCCAGCATGCCGCCACGGCGCTGACCGAAGGCGATCAGGTCGAAGTGGTGCACGCCATCGGTGGCGGCTAGCCCTCGACGCGCTGCGGCCGGGTCCGCAAGCACTGCAAGAACCTCAACCGTAAAGAGGATTTCAGATGAGCAACGTTCGCAGCGACAAGCCGTTCACCGTGGCCGGTCGTACTTTTCAGTCGCGCCTGCTGGTCGGGACTGGCAAGTACACGGACATGGAACAGACCCGTCTGGCCATCGAAGCCTCGGGCGCCGAGATCGTCACCGTTGCAGTGCGCCGGACCAACCTGGGGCAGAACCCGGGTGAACCGAACCTGCTCGACGTGCTGCCGCCGGACCGCTACACCATCCTGCCGAACACAGCGGGTTGCTACGACGCCATCGAAGCCGTACGCACCTGCCGCCTGGCCCGCGAGCTGCTCGATGGCCACAATCTGGTCAAGCTGGAAGTCCTCGCTGACCAGAAAACCCTTTTCCCCAATGTCATTGAAACCCTCAAGGCGGCCGAAACGCTGGTCAAGGACGGCTTCGACGTCATGGTCTACACCAGCGATGACCCGATCATTGCCCGCCAGCTCGCCGAAATCGGTTGCTGCGCAGTGATGCCCCTTGCGGGCCTGATCGGTACTGGCCTGGGGATCTGCAACCCGTACAACCTGCAGATCATCCTCGAAGAATCGAAAGTCCCGGTGCTGGTCGATGCCGGTGTCGGCACTGCGTCCGATGCCACCATCGCCATGGAGCTGGGTTGTGAAGCGGTGCTGATGAACTCGGCAATCGCCCACGCGCAACACCCGGTATTGATGGCCGAAGCCATGAAACACGCCATTCTGGCGGGACGCATGGCTTACCTGGCCGGCCGTATGCCCAAGAAACTCTATGCCAGCGCGTCCTCGCCGCTGGATGGTCTGATCAAGTAAGAGCCTGTTGATGATTGATTCGCAAACGCCCGACCCGCTTCCGGACGATGAAGTGATGAATGACGAAAATGCCAAAGCGCCAGACGATGACAGCCATCACCGGCGCATCAAGAGCTTCGTGATGCGCGCCGGTCGAATGACCGAAGGCCAGCAACGCGGCCTGGATCAGGGCAAGGAGCTGTTCGTGCTGCCGCTGGCCGACGCCCCGGTTGATTTCGATCAGGTCTTTGGCCGTTCGGCCCCGCGTACCCTCGAAATCGGTTTCGGCATGGGTCACTCGCTGCTGGAGATGGCCGCTGCGGCGCCAGAGCAGGACTTCATCGGCGTGGAAGTTCACCGTCCGGGTGTCGGCGCCTTGCTCAATGGCGTGCTGACCCAAGGGCTTACCAACCTGCGCGTTTACGATTGCGATGCGATCGAAGTGCTCAACCGCTGCGTGGCCGACAACAGCCTGGATCGGCTGATGCTGTTCTTCCCGGACCCTTGGCACAAGTCCCGCCATCACAAGCGCCGCATCGTCCAGGCCGAATTTGCCGAGCTGGTGCGTACCAAATTGAAGCCCGGCGGCGTGCTGCACATGGCAACCGACTGGGAACCGTATGCCGAATACATGCTGGAAGTGATGAACGTAGCGCCGGGTTACCGCAACCTGGCAGAAGACGGCAAATGCGTTCCGCGCCCTGCGGAGCGTCCGGTCACCAAATTCGAGCGCCGTGGCGAGCGCCTCGGTCACGGGGTTTGGGACCTGAAGTTCGAGAAGCTGGCCTGATCACTTCTTGACCAGAAGCGGCCCGGTAGCGGCCGCTTTTGAGTTTTTACAGCACATTTCAGCCAGCAGTTTGCCTTGTATGACGCACCCTTCGATTTCTTCCTAATAAAGCTACAGGGTCTTCGGAATCGTCCGACATCCCTTTTCAGTTCTGATCTTCATAGTCCCCGCCGTTGCATATATCAATATTGATGACGAGGAATGAAGATGAACAAGTTTTGGCAAATGGCTGCAATCGCCACGCTGATTGCGACCACCAGCGGGTGTGTCAGCTACAACGTCAGCCAGCCAAGCGCTTCGCTGTCCGGCGACGTGAAGACTGATCTGAAGGCTGACGTCAAAGTCGGTGAAGCCATCAGCGGCGAGTCGTCCACCAATGTTCTGTTCGGCTGGTTGAACATCGGCGGCGATACGCAGTTTGCCGACGGCGTGACCTACGGCGGCGCGAGCGGCGGTGGCATGGGCCTCCCACTGCCGGACCCGATCTCCTCCACCAAAGCAGCCGCGGCCTTCAAGGCCGTCAAATCGTCCGGTTCCGACCTGATCGTCGCGCCGCGTTACGAAGTCACCGTCAACGATTACTTCATCTTCAAGCAAGTGAACGTGAAAGTGACCGGCAACAAAGGCAGCATCCAGAGCATTCGCTGATGGGCTGATTGCACTCGGCAACAGCGGAGTGTGATTTCTTGAAAGCGCCCCTCCCGCGCCCGCGGGCAGGGGCGCTTTTGCATTTCTGGACGGTTATTTCCGATCAGCCACCACCCCGATCAGTACCAGTACCACCAGCAACACCGGCGCCAGGCTGTAGTTGTTGAACTGGCTCAGGCCGCGCACGACCCACGGCGTGGCATAAATCAGTGCAGCGCCACTGCCGACGGTGCAGAGCAACGCCATGATCGGAATGCGCAAGGCGCCGGTAAAGCTGCCGAGGCGGCCTTCGATCCAGCCCTTGATGTCGGTCCCGAACAGAATCAGCAGGCAGCCCACCAAGGCCAAAGCGATTTCCGATAAGTTGCTGCGACTCCAGCGCGACACGGTGGCCAGCAAGTCGAGTACGAATTCCATTCAGTGTCCTTAGTGTTGAGCCTTACAGAAGAAAGTGCTGCAGCAGGTCGTTGAGGAATAACTGGCCGCGAGGGGTCGCCACCAGCCGTAACGGATCGGTCTCCAGCAAGCCGCGTTGTTCCGCCTCAAGACGGGCGCCGGCGAGCGAATCGACGCTTAGACCGGTGCGTCGCTGAAATAATGCAGCGTCCACGCCTTTTGTCAGGCGCAGGGCGTTCATCAGGAATTCAAAGGGCATCTCGTCCAGTGGCAGCAGCTTTTCGCCAGCCTGATAGGCCTTGGCCTGATTGAGGTAATCCTTGGGCAGCCGGGTCTTCCAGGTGCGGATGATGCGCCCGTCCGGGTGGCTGAGCTTGCCATGGGCCCCCGCGCCGATCCCGATAAAGTCCCCGAAGCCCCAGTAGTTCAGGTTATGCCGGGCTTCGCGCTCCGGCTGTGCGTAGGCAGACACTTCGTATTGGGCGTAGCCGTTTTCCCGAAGCAGCGTCTGACCGGCCTCTTGAATGTCCCAGAGAATGTCGTCTTCCGGCAGCGTGGGCGGCTGATTCCAGAACACCGTATTCGGCTCGAGGGTCAGTTGATACCAGGACAGGTGTGTCGGGGCGAGGGCGATCGCCTGACGCAGGTCGCCAAGGGCGTCTTCCTGGGACTGATCCGGCAAGCCGTGCATGAGGTCCAGGTTGAAGTTATCGAAACCCGCCTGACGGGCCATGTCCGCCGCGCGCACGGCTTCATCGCCGTTATGGATACGCCCGAGGGCCTTGAGCTTGGCCTCCTGAAAACTCTGGATGCCGATCGAGAGGCGATTGATGCCCAGGCCGCGATAGGCGCTGAATTTCACCTGCTCGAAGGTGCCTGGGTTGGCTTCCAGCGTGATCTCGATGTCCGGCGCGAAGCGGATGCGTTGTTCAACGCCGCGCAGCAAACGGCCCAACGCATCGGCGCTGAACAGGCTGGGCGTCCCGCCGCCGAAGAAAATCGTGCTCAGCTCGCGGCCGTAGACGTGTGGCAGGTCCTGGTCGAGATCGGCCAACAGCGCGTCGACGTATTCCTGCTCCGGCAACACCGGGCTCGCCGTGTGGGAGTTGAAATCGCAATAGGGGCATTTGCGCACGCACCACGGGATGTGGATGTACAGCGACAGCGGCGGCAGCTCGGCAAGGGGCGTGCGTGGCTGCTCAGAGGAGAAGCCGGCTGCGCCCAGAATCAACGGCCGGGTGGTGGAATCCTGAGTCATTGTTGATCAGGGCTCAGCCCCAGACGCTGACGCAGGAGGGCCATGGCGCGGGCGCGGTGGCTGATCTGGTTCTTGTCGGCCGGGGTGAGTTCGGCGCTTGAACAGTTGCGCTCCGGCACCCAGAACAGCGGGTCATAACCAAAGCCGTGTTCGCCGCTGGCGGCGGTGAGGATGCGGCCGTGCCACAGACCTTCGCAGAGGATCGGCAGCGGGTCGTCGGCGTGGCGCACCAGTGCCAGAACGCAGACGAACTGGGCGCCACGTTGTTCGGCGGGTACGTCCTTGAGGGCTTCCAGCAATTTGGCGTTGTTCGCCGCATCACCCTGACCGTCGGCGTAACGCGCGGAGTAAATGCCCGGCGCACCGCCCAGGTAATCCACCGCCAGCCCCGAGTCATCGGCCAGCGCCGGCAGACCGGAAATACGCGCAGCATTGCGCGCCTTGAGGATGGCGTTCTCGACGAACGACAGCCCGGTTTCTTCGGGCTCTACGGTGCTGAACTCGCCAATCGAGCGCAGCTGAACGCTCGCGCCGAGCATGGCCTGGAGTTCTTTGAGTTTGCCGGCGTTGTGGCTGGCCAGTACAAGCTGGGTGAGGGTCATGATGAGTCCGTGAAAATCGGCTGCGTGAAAATCTGCTGATTGAACCTGAGCCAGTTTGCGTCGCTGTCTTCGGCTCTTTACTTCGGTGCAGACGCTGGCTGGCAGGGCTTCACCTGCCTGAGTCGCTGGTCACACGGCAATCTGGTGGTCCTGCAAGCCCGGGCTGCTGACGCGATAGATGCCGATTTCCCCCAACAGATTAGGCCAAAGCTTGCTGGCCCAGCCGTGCCGATGCTGTTGATCGACTGCCAGCCGATCAATGACCTTGGCCGACCGACCCCGGCACAGTTCTTCGAAATCTTCGAAGGTGCAGAAGTGGATGTTCGGCGTGTTGTACCACGTGTACGGCAGGAACTCGGAAACTGGCATTCGCCCCTTGCTCGCCAGGTACCAGCGGCAACGCCAGTGCCCGAAGTTGGGGAAGGTGATGATGCACTGGCGGCCCACGCGCAGCATTTCGTCGAGGATGCGATCGGGGTAGTGCACGGCTTGAAGCGCCTGGGTCATGACCACGACATCGAAACTGTTGCTGGCAAAGTTGCCCAGCCCTTTGTCCAGATCCTGTTCGATGACATTGACGCCCCGCGCCACGCAACGGGCGATGTTGTCGGCGTCGTTCTCCAGGCCGTAGCCCGTCACTTGCTTGTGCTCCTGCAGCCAGGCCAGCAATTCGCCGTCGCCGCAGCCGAGGTCGAGCACGCGGCTGCCTGCCGGTATCCAGTCTTGGATGATTTCCAGGTCGGCTCTCATGGTGTCCTCAGAGTGCAATTCGGTTCATGTAGCTGGAGAAAGCCTGCAAGTAGCGCGGGATCGGGATCAGGAATGCGTCGTGGCCCTGGGGCGCATCGATTTCCAGATAACAGACGTCCTTTTTCGCCGCCATCAGCGCATCGACCAGTTCCCGCGAGCGGGCCGGGGAGAAGCGCCAGTCAGTGGTAAACGACATCACGCAGAACCTGGCGCTGGCGTTGGCGAAGGTGGCGGCGAGGTTGTCGTTGAAGTTGGCAGCCGGATCAAAGTAGTCCAGCGCTTTGGTCATCAGCAGGTAGGTGTTGGCGTCGAAGCGCCCGGAAAACTCCTCGCCCTGATACCGCAGGTAGCTTTCGACCTGGAACTCCACGCTGTGGAAGTCGTAGTTGAGGTTCTCGTTCTTCAGGCCCCGGCCGAATTTCTCACCCATCGAGTCATCGGACAGGTACGTGATGTGCCCGACCATGCGCGCCAGCATCAAGCCGCGCTTGGGGATCACGCCATGCTCCTGAAACGAGCCGCCGTGGAATTCCGGGTCCGTCAGAATTGCCTGCCGCGCGACTTCGTTGAAGGCGATGTTCTGCGCCGACAGCTTGGGTGCGGAAGCAATCGCCAGACAGTGCCGCACGCGCTCGGGGTAGGTGATCGTCCATTGCAGCGCCTGCATGCCGCCCAAACTGCCGCCGACGATGGCGGCCCATTGATCGACGCCCAGCCGGTCGGCAAGCCGCGCCTGGCTGTGCACCCAGTCTTCGACCGTCAACACCGGAAAGTCGGCGCCGAAGGGCCTGCCGGTTTCCGGGTTGGGGCTGCTGGGACCGGTGGAGCCATTGCAGCCGCCGAGGTTGTTCAGGCTGACGACGAAGAACTTATCAGTGTCGATAGGCTTGCCGGGGCCGATGCAACTGTCCCACCAGCCCGGCTTACGGTCTTCTGCGCTGTGGTAGCCCGCCGCGTGGTGATGACCCGAAAGCGCATGGCAAATCAGTACCGCGTTGCTTTTGGCGGCGTTGAGCTGACCGTAGGTTTCGTAGATGAGATCGTAGGCAGGCAACGAGCGTCCGCAGGCCAAGGCCAGCGGCTCATTGAAATGCGCCGTTTGCGGCGTGACTAGACCGACAGAATCTTTGGGAAAGACCGTGGACATCGACCTGCTCTCGCTGAAATGAGGCGTAAGTCTAAAGATCGCGCGGGGGCGGCAACAAACTAAATGGCTGAATGCGCGGAGGGTGACGCTTTGGATTCTGCCCGCGGCATCGCGGATGCGTCTTTCATCAGGCAGGGAAAAGGGCGACGGCAAATCAGGCCGTCGCCCTGACAGTCAGATCAAACGCCACAGCTCTTGCGGCATGCCGGCGTAGGCCGCCAGCGCTGGCATGACGTAGGACTGCAGCACCTGAATCGCGATAAAGGCGAAGATCGGCGAGATGTCCATGCCGCCCAGGTTGGGGATGATGCGACGGAACGGCGCCAGGATCGGTTCGCTGATCTGGTAGGCAAGTTCAGCGGCCGGGTTGTGGCTGCCCGGAGCAATCCACGAAACGATGACCATGATGATCATCGCGACCCAGAAGATCTTCAGCAGCAGCGACGTGATACCGATGATCGACCACATCAACAGGTGCGGGATATCGCCGATGGTGCCGTAGGTCATCATCAGCACGAAGGCCATCAGCAGCGCCTGAATGACGATCGCCAGCAGCAGCGATGACGTGTCGAGCCCGAAGACGCTTGGCACGATGCGCCGGATAGGCTTGAGCAACGGCTGGGTTGCACGAACGGCAAACTGGCAGAGCGGGTTGTAGAAGTTGGCTTTGACCAGCTGCAGCACAAAGCGCAGCAGAACGATGGTCAGGTACAGGCTGATGAGCGTCTGGATGACGAAAATCGTGGCGCCGGTGAGTGCATTCATGAATTGCTCCTTATTTGCCCAGCTGTTCGGCGAGTTCGGCGGAGCGATGTGCAGCGGCGCCCAGCGCCTTCTCCACAATGGCTTCGAAGCCATCGGCCTGGAAAGATTTGATGGCGGCTTCAGTGGTGCCCGCAGGGGATGTCACTCGGCGACGCAGTTCGGCCGCATCGACGTCGCTGCCGGTGGCCATCAATGCCGCGCCCAGCGCGGTTTGCAGGGTGAGTTTGCTAGCCACGTCAGCCGGCAGGCCGAGTTTGACGCCTGCGGCCGTCATGGCTTCGATCAGCAGGAAGAAATACGCCGGGCCGCTGCCTGACACCGCCGTCACCGCGTCGATGTGGGCTTCTTCATCGACCCACAGTGCAATCCCGACCGCCGACAGCAATGTCTCGGCCTGCTCGCGTTGGGCCGGAGTGACGTCCGCCGTGGCGTACAGGCCGCTGACACCTTGGCGCAACAGCGCCGGGGTATTCGGCATGCAGCGCACGAGGGGTTGCTCGCCCAGCCAGGCCCTCATGCTGGCGCAGGTGATCCCGGCGGCGATGGATACGATCAATTGATGAGGCTTGAGTGCCGGCTTCAGCGCTTCGCACACCGATTTCATCATCTGCGGCTTAACCGCCAGCAGCACCACATCGGCGCCTTCGACGGCCTCGGCGTTGTCGGCGACCACTTTGATGCCGTGTTCTTTTGCCACGCGCTCGCGGGTTTCTGCGCCAGGATCGCTGGCACGGATCAGCTCAGCGCCGACGCCTTGGGCGCGCATGCCACCAATCAGGCTGGCAGCCATGTTGCCGGCGCCGACGAACGCGATACGGGTTTTGCTCATGAACGGTTTCCTGTGGGGCAAAGGTTAGGGCTGCCCATAATTGCGGGCGCCAAAGAGGGCGGTGCCGATCCGCACCCAGGTCGCACCTTGTGCGATGGCGGCTTCGAGGTCGTGGCTCATGCCCATGGAAAGCGTGTCCAGCGGCAGGCCCAGTTGTGCCTGCAGGGTGCTGACGGCAGCGAACGACGCGTTCTGCTCGTCGCGATCATCGGTGGGTTCGGGAATGGCCATCAGGCCGCGCAGTTTCAAGTTGGGCAGCACGCTGATGGCTTGGGCCAGTGCGGGCAGGTCTTCAGGGGCGCAGCCTGACTTGCTGGCCTCGCCGCTGACGTTGACCTGAATGCAGATGTTCAGTGGCGGCAGTTCTGGCGGACGCTGCTCAGACAAACGCTGTGCGATTTTCAGACGGTCCACGGAATGCACCCAGGCAAAGTGCTCGGCGATGGCGCGAGTCTTGTTGGACTGGATGGGGCCGATGAAATGCCAGATCAAGGGCAGGTCGCTTAATTCAGCCTGTTTGCCGAGGGCTTCCTGAAGGTAATTCTCGCCGAAATCGCGGAGTCCGGCGTCGTAGGCTTCCCGCAGGTCGCTCGCCGGTTTGGTCTTGCTCACCGCCAACAGGCCGACAGAGGCCGGGTCGCGCTGTACCGCTTGCGCCGCGCTACGAATTCGCTCGGCGAGCGTTGAAATGTTCTCTGCTATCGTGGACATTGATTTGCGCCAGCAGGGCTAAAGTCTGCGGCATTCTATGTGATGAGGAGCTGTATGGATATTACCGAGCTGCTGGCCTTCAGTGCCAAGCAAGGCGCGTCGGACTTGCATCTCTCTGCCGGCCTGCCACCGATGATTCGCGTCGATGGTGATGTGCGGCGGATCAATCTGCCCGCACTGGACCAGAAAGAGGTTCAGGCGCTGATCTACGACATCATGAACGACAGGCAGCGTAAGGACTTTGAGGAAGATCTGGAGACAGACTTTTCCTTCGAAGTGCCGGGCGTCGCGCGCTTCCGGGTCAACGCGTTCAACCAGAATCGCGGCGCCGGCGCGGTGTTCCGGACCATTCCATCCAAGGTCCTGAGCATGGAAGAGCTGGGCATGGGCGAAGTGTTTCGCAAGATTACCGACGTGCCCCGCGGCCTGGTTTTGGTCACCGGCCCGACCGGCTCGGGCAAATCGACCACGCTCGCGGCCATGGTCGATTACCTGAACAGCAACAAACACCACCACATCCTCACCATCGAAGACCCGATCGAATTCGTTCATGAGTCCAAAAAAGCCTGATCAACCAGCGCGAAGTCCATCGCGACACACACGGCTTTGCCGAAGCACTGCGGTCGGCGCTGCGGGAAGACCCTGACGTGATTCTGGTAGGTGAGCTGCGCGACCTTGAGACCATCCGCCTGGCGCTGACGGCGGCAGAAACCGGCCACCTGGTGTTCGGCACGCTGCACACCACGTCCGCTGCCAAGAGCATCGACCGTATTGTCGATGTGTTCCCGGCGCAGGAAAAGTCGATGATCCGCTCGATGCTTTCCGAGTCGCTTCACGCCATCGTGTCTCAGGCGCTGCTGAAGAAGGTTGGGGGAGGACGGGTTGCTGCTCACGAGATCATGATCGGCACGTCGGCGATTCGTAACCTGATCCGCGAGGACAAGGTGGCGCAGATGTATTCGTCGATTCAGACCGGGGGATCGCTGGGGATGCAGACGCTGGACATGTGCCTGAAGGATCTGATCAGCAAGGGGCTGATCACGCGTGAGAGTGCGCGGGAGAAGGCGAAAACGCCGGATAATTTCTGATCTGGAAGGCAAACGACTGTGGGGAGCGAATCAATTCGCTCCCCACAGTGTTTTCAGGCGGTGTGTGCGATCAACGCTGGGCGATGCGCACAGTGCCCTTCTGGCTCGGCGGCTGCTTTGGCAGCACACGCTTTGCGACGACGTAATGGCTGTCCCAGTACGGCTTCTTCAGCGTATCGATCGTCACGGATTTGCCACGGCGTGGCGCGTGAACGAAACGGTCGTTGCCGAGGTAGATGGCAACATGGTTCACCTTGCGGCTCTTGATGTTGAAAAACAGCAAGTCGCCCGGCTTCAAATCCTTGCGGTCTACCTTTTGACCGTGACCTTCGGCCATGGCGTTGGACGTGCGCGGCAGATCGACTTCGCTCACGTCGTTGAAGGCATATTTCACCAGCCCGCTGCAGTCGAACCCTTTTGTTGGGCTGGTGCCGCCCCAACGATAAGGAGTACCGATGGCGTTAACGGCCCGGTTGACCACAGTGCTGCTCTGTTTGGTACCCATCTGCGCCGTGTTGGCCAGGGCGACAGTGTTCTGCGAAATTTTGCGAGTGCTGCGGGACGATTTACCCTTAACAGCTTTGGCTCGCTTGCCAGAGGACTCGAGTGGAGTAGCCGTCTGTTCCAGTGCAGCCATTGCAGCCCGTTGAGCAGCAATATTGCGTGAAACGGATTCCGGCGACTCGGACCTGGCGGTGAAACCGGTGAAGCTCGGTGGAAGCGTTTGCTCACGATTGGTGGCGTGGGCGGCCAGTGGCATAAATAGACAAATAGTCAGCCATGTCTTGAAAAATGGACGCATTAGGCAGGGCTCATGTTGGTCAGCGCGCAACTTTATAACAGCTTTTTGCGAAATTCTGAGCCCCCTTGTCGAACAATTTACTGCCCTTGAAGTCAGTTTTGGCGGCAAAATCGTCAGCTTGCTTGCCTGATCACCTTGCAGAACAAGGGTTTGCACGATTGAAAAGAGGTTCAAGCCATACGTCGGACGGCGTCACTAAAGTCACAAAACTTACGCATATTTTTTTCTATTGCAGCAGACGAGGTCAACAATGAACACCTATCAACCCGACGTTCAACGTCCTGATACCCACAGCAAGGTCATGGGCTATTTGCTTTGGATTGTGGGATTTACCGGCGCTCATCGCTTCTACTACGGCAAACCGGTCACCGGCACGATTTGGTTCTTTACGCTGGGGCTGTTGGGCATTGGCTGGCTGATCGACCTGTTCCTGATTCCGGCGATGGATCGGGAAGCGGACCTGCGATTCAACGCAGGTGCGACCGATTACAGCCTCGCCTGGATTCTGCTGACCTTTCTGGGCGTGTTCGGTGTGCACCGGATGTATCAGGGCAAATGGATCACCGGGATCATTTACCTGTTCACCGGAGGTTTGGCGCTGCTGGGCGTGCTGTACGACTTCTGGACGCTGAATGACCAGATCTCGGTGAAGAACGCTCGCCGGTAATAGCGGTTGCTTTGGGCTCGTCCGTGGAAGTGAGAGAAATCATCCCACCATGAGGCGAGTCATCGGTGAAGGCAACGCGCGACACAAAACCTGTGGGAGTGAGCTTGCTCACGAAGAGGGCGTATCAGTCGCCGAAGATTTATCGGATGTACTAACCTCTTCGCGAGCAAGCTCGCTCCCACATAATCAACGTCTGCCTGAGGTTGGGCATCTCACCCGTTATAGCTAACCCGCCCATCCACAAACGTGTACTTCACGGCGCTCGGCAGGCAATGGCCGAGGAACGGGCAGTTTTCGCCTCTCGACAGCCACTTCTCGCCTACAACCGTAGATGCGGCGGGATCGAACAGCACCACGTCCGCAGGCGAGCCGGCGGTCAGCGTTCCGGCCGGCAGGCGCAGCGCAGCGGCGGGTCCGGAGCTGAGGCGTGCCAGCAGCGTCGGCAGGTCCAGCAGGCCGTCTTCGACCAGCGTCATCGCCAGGGGCAGCAACAACTCTACGCTGCTGATGCCCGGCTCGGTCGCGCCAAACGGGGCCAGTTTTGCGTCACGCTCATGGGGTTGGTGATGACTGGAGATCGCCTGCACCACGCCCGACTTCACCGCTTCACGCAATGCGTCGCGGTCTGCACGGGTGCGCAGCGGCGGCTGCACGTGGTACAGGCTCGAGAAGCCGGTCAGTGCTTCATCGGTCAGGATCAACTGATACAGCGCCACGTCTGCCGTCACAGGCAGGCCTCGCGCTTGCGCCTGGGCAATCAAGGCCACGCCGCGCGCACTGGTCAGTTGCGTGAAATGAGCGCGCACACCGCTTTGCTCGACCAGCAGCAGGTCACGTGCCAGTGCCACCGTCTCAGCCGTTTCCGGAATGCCCGGCAAACCCAGAAACGCAGCCGTCGGGCCGTCGTGGGCCAGGCCGCCTTCAGCAAGGTCGTGGTCCTGGGAATTGAAAATCACAGTCAGATCGAACGTCGCCGCGTATTCGAGCGCGCGGCACAGCGTGCGATTGCTGCGGAAATTCACCATGCCGTTGGTGAACGCCACGCAGCCGGCGTCGCGCAGGGCAATCAGCTCGGCCAGTTGCTCGCCTTCCAGACCCTTGCTCAAGGCGCCGATCGGAAAGACCTTGCTGTGGCCGGCTTCGCGGGCGCGGTCCAGAATCAGCTCGGCAACGGCGGAGGTGTCGAGCACCGGTTTTGTACGCGGCGGACAGCACAGGCTGGTGACGCCGCCTGCTGCTGCTGCGCGGGTTTCGCTGGCGATGCTGCCCTTGCGGCTGTAACCCGGCTCGCGCAACGACACGTTCAGGTCGACCAGCCCGGGGGCAGCGATCAGGCCGGCGGCGTCGATGGTTTCCATAGGGCTGAAGTCGGCAGGTGCCGCGCCGAGGGCAAGAACCTTTCCCGCTTCAAGATGGATGTCGGTGACTTGATCCAGACCGCTGACAGGGTCGATGACGCGAGCGCCGAGGATGCTGAACTTCACTGGGCGATCTCCTGCTCGAACTGACGTTGGGCGGTTTGGCCACTCATGGCCATGGACAGAACGGCCATGCGCACCGCAATGCCGTAGGTCACTTGGTTGAGAATCACCGAATGAGGGCCGTCTGCTACTGCCGATTCGATCTCTACGCCGCGGTTGATCGGGCCCGGATGCATTACGATGGCATCGGGCTTGGCGCCGGCCAGGCGTGCGGTGGTCAGGCCGAACAAGCGGTAGAACTCACCCTCGCTCGGCAGCAGGCCGCCCGACATGCGCTCGCGTTGCAGGCGCAGCATGATCACCACGTCGACGTCCTTCAGGCCCTCGTTCAGATCGGTGTACACCTTCACGCCGTATTGCTCGACGCCCACCGGCAGCAGCGTTTTTGGCGCGACCACGCGGATGTCCGGGCAGCCCAGCGCTTTGAGCGCGATCATGTTCGAGCGCGCGACGCGGGAATGCAGAATATCGCCAACGATCGCCACCGAGAGGTTCTCGAAATTGCCCTTGTGGCGGCGAATGGTCAGCATGTCCAGCATGCCCTGGGTCGGGTGCGCGTGACGGCCGTCGCCGCCGTTGATGATCGCCACCTGCGGGCTGACATGTTCGGCGATGAAGTGCGCCGCACCGGAGTCACCGTGGCGCACGACGAACATGTCGGCGGCCATGGCCTCAAGGTTGCGCAGCGTATCGAACAGCGTCTCGCCCTTACTGGTCGAGGAGGTCGACACGTTCAACGTGATGACATCCGCCGACAACCTCTGCGCCGCCAGTTCGAACGTGGTGCGGGTGCGGGTCGAATTCTCGAAGAACACGTTGCACACGGTCTTGCCGCGCAGCAACGGGACCTTCTTCACCGCCCGGGCGCCGACTTCGAGGAACGAGTCGGCGGTGTCGAGGATTTCGGTGAGCAGTTCGCGGGGCAAACCGTCGAGGGAGAGAAAGTGCTGCAGTTGGCCCTGATGGTTCAGTTGCAGCGGGCGCTTGGCGTCGAGAGGCGTCATCGCAAAGGACTCTTAGAGGGCGGCGGAATCGGTGGAAAGGTCTTGCAGTTCAAGCGTCAGCGGCGTTGGCCCGGACAGCTTGACCCGTTCGTTCGGCCCCAGTGACAGGGTCGCGCCCGTCACGTTCGGGCGGATTGGCAGGTCGGCGGCGTCCAGATCCAGCAGCGACACCAGGGTCACGCTGGCCGGCCGGCCGTAATCGAACAGTTCGTTGAGCGCTGCACGAATGGTGCGCCCGCTCATCAGCACGTCATCGATCAGCACCAGGTGCTGGCCTTCGATCTCGAACGGCAGCTCCGAGGGGCGCACTTGCGGGTGCAAGCCGTTCTGGCTGAAGTCGTCGCGATAAAAGGAGACGTCCAGCGTGCCCAGCGGGGACTCAATGTTGAGGGCCTCGAGAAGCGCCTGCGCGACCCACACGCCACCGGTGCGAATGCCGATGAAGCGAGGCTCCTGGATGCCGCGTTTGTTCAGGTGCGCGTCGAGATCAATCGCCATCTGGCTGATCAGTTCGGCGGGATTTGGCAGGCTCATGGTTGCTCCTTCAGGTGCCCCGGCGTCCGCTGCACGAACGTCCGGAGTAAATCGAATTCGGTGCAGCGTAGATGGATCAGGTTTCAAACAGCGCGGTATTGGCTTCCAACCAGCTTTGCAGCAGAAGCGCTGCGGCGATCGCATCTACGGGGTTATCCCGATAGCTGCCGTGCTGGCCGCGGGAGGCGCGTTCGCCTTTGGCTTCAAAGGTGGTCAGCCGTTCGTCATGGGTGTAGACCGGCAGGTTGAAGCGGCCGTTGAGCTTGCGTGAAAACTTCTCGGCGCGTGCGCTCATCTCGCTCGGCGTGCCGTCCATGTTCAGCGGCAGGCCGACGACGATGGCGTCCGGTTTCCACTCGCTGATCAGCGCCTGAACCTTGTCCCAGTCCGGCACGCCGTTCTGCGCTTTCAATGTGCAGAGTTCGCGGGCCTGCCCGGTGATCACCTGGCCGACCGCCACGCCGATCTGTTTGGTGCCGTAGTCGAACCCCAGCAACAGGCGCAGTGCGGCCATCAGGCGTGGCCCGCCTGGCTGGTCAGCAAGTTGAGGTTGACGCCCAGTTTGGCGGCGGCGGCGTTGAGCCGGTCTTCGCTTTCCACCTCGAACAGGATTGCCGGGTCGAACGCGCAGTTGAGCCAGGCGTTGGCTGCAAACTCGGCGTCCAGCTGGCCTGCGTCCCAGCCGGCATAGCCGAGTGTGATCAGATTTTGATCAGGGCCGTAGCCATCTGCGATGGAGAAGAGCACGTCCTGGGAAGTCGAGAGCGAAATGCCACCCAGGTCGACCGTCGCCTGGAAGACCTGACCGGAAGGGTGCAGGACAAAGCCGCGATCGGTTTGCACCGGCCCGCCGAGGTGGATGGCAATATCCCTGCACCGCGCAGGAGGCGGCAATTCGGGACGCAGCTGTTCAAGGACATCTGCCAGCGACAGGCTTTGCGGTCGGTTGATGATCAGGCCCATGGCGCCATTGGCGTTGTGCTCGACGATGTAGGTCAAGGTCTGGGCGAAGTTCTCATCGTGCATGTGGGGCATGGCGATCAGAAACTGGTGTTTGAGGTACGACGGAGAGACGTTTTTCATGAGCCCTAGTGTGGCGTCGCGGGGCTGTTGTGACAACTGGCAGAACCGACTCGCGGGCGGATAAATCGCGACGCAGGTCAGGTTTCCTAGTGCGCGGCATTGGCTGATCAGTTACTCGACAGCTTGTCCCCGCGCGCGAATTTCCAGGTGCGGATGATTTCAAGCCGGTCGATATCGGCCAGATCGCCACTGAACGGCGCAAACGGTGCGGCCAGCCGGACAATCTTCTGCGCGGCCTGATCCAGCAGCGGCTGACCCGACGACTCGAGAACCAGTACCTCGTACAGTGAGCCGTCGCGATTGATCGAGACCATCATCCGCAGGCTGCCGTAGATCTGTTTGCGGCGCGCTTCGTCCGGATAATTCAGGTTGCCGATGCGCTCGATCTTCTTGCGCCAGTCTTCTTTATACCAGGCACCTTTTTCGCGCATGGTCGAGGCGGCGCTCAGGCGGTGGATCTTCGGACGCTTTGCGTAGGCCTGCTGCTCATCCGCCAGCTCGGCTTCGAGGCTGGCGATTTCGCTGTTCAGCTGCGTGCTGTCGATGGTCGGTGCGACTTTTTTCTGTTCTTCCGGCTTGACCTCATCGCGCTTGGCGACGGTCTTTTGCGGAGACTGAGCTTTCGTGGCAACAGCGGTCTTCGGCGCGTCCTGCTTGACCACCGGTTTGGCGGCAGGCGGTGGCGTGACCTTATTGATCTGGTTGTCTTGATACGGGGCGATTTCGGTGGTCTTGGGCACCGCTTTCTTGTCGAGGGTGCCGCTGCCCTGCTGATTTTCCTGGGCGAGGAAGTCAGCGTCCTTGGGCTTGGTGTCACTTCTGAAAGGGGCGAGAGTGATCTCCAGGGTCTGGCTGATCTTTTCCGGTTTGACGTAAGTGAAACCGACGCCAAGGATGACGGCCAGATGCACCAGTGCGGCGATCATCAGGGTAAACCCGAGGCGATCGGCAGGGCGCACGCCAGTGCGGGTCAGGGACAGGGGGAGATCATCGTCGACCGCAGCGTTCATCCACGCTCCGGCAGCACATGTGCCAGCATTACTACTCACCTAGCGCAAAAATTCAGGCCGCGCATGATAACGCAATGTCAGGACTGGCTTGGCGTTTGATGTCACCGGGCCGATTAGTGGAAGGTGCCTTTCATTGTGGGAGTAATCAGCGTCACTCCCACAAGGAGCCGGGTTAAGCGCGCGCTTGCAGTTTCTTCTCGATCACATCCATCAGCATGCCGCCAATGTCCGTCCCGAACGCGTTGTCGATCTCGCGGATGCAGGTCGGGCTGGTGACGTTGATTTCGGTCAGGTGCTCGCCAATCACGTCCAGGCCTACAAACAGCAGGCCTTTTTCCCGCAGCGTCGGGCCGATCTCGGCGGCGATCCAGCGGTCGCGGTCACTCAGGGGACGGGCTTCGCCACGACCGCCAGCGGCCAGATTGCCTCGTGTTTCGCCAGCGGCCGGGATCCTTGCCAGGCAATACGGAACCGGTTCGCCGTCAACCATCAGAATGCGCTTGTCGCCATCTTTGATCGCCGGCAGATACGCCTGCGCCATGATCTGCTCATGGCCATGCTTGGTCAGGGTTTCGAGGATCACCGACAGGTTCGGGTCACCGACGCGGTGGCGGAAGATCGACGCGCCGCCCATGCCGTCCAGCGGCTTGAGAATGACATCGCCGTGTTTGGCGGCGAACTCACGGATGATGTCCGCACGACGGCTGACCAGCGTGGGCGGCGTGCATTGCGGGAACAGCGTGGCGAACAGCTTCTCGTTGCAGTCACGCAGGCTTTGCGGCTTGTTGACCACCAGCACGCCGGCGCGCTCGGCTTGTTCGAGCAGATAGGTGGAGTAGACGAACTCCATGTCGAACGGCGGATCCTTGCGCATCAGGATCACGTCCAGATCATCCAGACCGCTGTCGACTTCGGCTTCCAGCTCGAACCAGTGGGCCGGGTCGGCGAAGACTTTCAGCGGTTTCATGCGGGCGCGGGCCTGGCCGGCGTCCTGGTACAGGTCGTGCTGCTCCATATAGAACAACGACCAGCCGCGGGCTTGCGCTGCCAGGAGCATGGCCAGCGAGCTGTCCTTTTATAGGAGATGCGCTCGATGGGGTCCATGACGATTCCCAGGCGAATGCTCATGGGTAATATCCTCTGATCGGTAATGGCCACGACAGGCCGAAAATAGGCGTCAGGGTGGCGCCGCGCCGGCTTTGGGTCAAGGGGCAAGGCTTTATGGATTGACCGTGGAGAGTGTGCTAAAAAGGCTCGGCATCCGGTGTCGCGCCAGCTGTCTCTGGCGCCTCCCGATCATCCCGACCCAAAACCAGATGCCCGGCGGAAGGCAACCCATCTGATTCGCCGCGGCGATGGTAGAGCAGATATGGAACAGCATTCAGCCCCATTGAAAGTGATGGTCATCGACGACTCCCGGACGATTCGTCGCACCGCCGAGACGCTGCTGAAAAACGTCGGCTGTGAAGTGATCACCGCCATCGACGGCTTCGACGCACTGGCCAAGATTGCCGACAATCATCCCAGAATCATTTTCGTCGACATCATGATGCCCAGGCTCGACGGGTATCAGACGTGCGCGTTGATCAAGAACAACCGGGCCTTCAAATCCACGCCGGTGATCATGTTGTCCTCAAGGGACGGGCTCTTCGACAAGGCCAAGGGGCGCATCGTCGGTTCCGATCAGTTTTTGACCAAACCGTTCAGCAAGGAAGAACTGCTCAGTGCGATCAAGGCCCATGTGCCCGGGTTCGTTGCAGTCGAACAACAACTATCTTGATGCCGACCCCCTCGTGGGGGACGGCTGTTTCTATGGGGAAGCACCATGGCTCGAATTCTGATCGTCGATGACTCGCCGACCGAAATGTACAAGCTGACCGGCATGCTGGAGAAGCACGGCCACCAGGTACTCAAGGCCGAGAACGGTGCCGACGGTGTGGCGCTGGCCCGTCAGGAAAAACCCGATGCCGTCTTGATGGACATCGTCATGCCGGGCCTCAACGGTTTTCAGGCGACCCGTCAGCTGACCAAAGACGCTGACACCAGCATGATCCCCGTCATCATGATCACCACTAAAGATCAGGAAACCGACAAGGTCTGGGGCAAACGCCAGGGCGCGCGGGATTACCTGACCAAGCCAGTGGACGAAGAAACCCTCATGAAAACCCTGAACGCGGTGCTCGCGGGCTGACCCCCGGCTGACGCTCATGGCTCGGTCACAAACCGCCTTCCAGCTGCTGCTCGATATTGACCAGCGCTGCCGCTCCTCGCTGCCGGCCTGCCGTTGCAGGAAACCCGACAACAAGGTTGGGGCGGCATTGGCTTCCGCATGGGCGAGCGCCATTACGTGGCGCCCATGGGCGAGGTCGACGAAATCCTTCACGAACCGCGCTGCGCGGTATTGCCGGGCGCCAAGGCGTGGGTTTGCGGCATCGCCAATCTGCGCGGCCGCTTGTTGCCGATCATGGATCTGTGCGCCTTCTTTGGTCACGAACTTTCACCCCATCGCAAACACCGGCGCGTGCTGGTCATCGATTTCGAGGGTGTGTTCGTCGGTCTGCTCATCGACGAGGTGTTGGGCATGCAGCATTTCAGCGAGCGGAGCCTGATGCCTGAAGCGGGTCACGACAGCGAACCCCGCGTCGCGCCTTACATACGGGGACGTTTTGTGCGCGAGCAGGCCTGGCAGGTGTTCAGCCCTCGCGCGCTGGTGCAGTCGGCTGAGTTTATGGACGTGGCGCTCTGATGCGCCGGGCTGAACAGTGCAGGTCCAGACGGCTGATACCCTTCCTAAATCGAACATCAGGCGGAGCCCTGAGCAATGAGTAATACCGGCAAGTCACTGGAAGGCGCGCGCAGTCGATCGCAGATCGTCGTGCTGTTCATCTGCCTCATCGTTTTCATCATGCTGCTGTTCGTCAACTTCGCGTACCTCAGCACGCAGTCCAACTACGACAAACAATACATCGGCCACGCCGGCGAGCTTCGCGTGCTGTCCCAGCGCATCGCCAAGAACGCCACGGAAGCGGCGGCGGGCAAGGCGGCGGCATTCAAGCTGCTGGCCGACGCGCGCAACGACTTCGACACGCGCTGGCAGTATTTGAAGAAAGGCGACAAGAACACCGGCCTGCCTGCTGCGCCCGCTGCGGTGAGCGATGAGCTGAAAGCGGTACAGAACGACTGGGAAAACCTGCGTAAAAGCACTGACGTGATTCTTGCCCGTGAGCAGACCGTGCTCTCGCTGCATCAGGTCGCGGCGACGCTCGCCGAGACCATTCCGCAATTGCAGATCGAATCCGAAAAGGTCGTCGACATTCTCCTGCAAACCCGTGCGCCCGCGGCTCAAGTGGCCCTCGCGCAGCGGCAGTCGCTGCTGGCCGAGCGGATACTGGGTGCGGTGAACACGGTGTTGTCCGGTGACGAAACCGCGGTTCAGGCAGCGGATGCTTTCGGTCGTGATGCCAGCCAGTTCGGGCGTGTGCTCAACGGCATGCTCGAAGGGAATGCCACCCTGAAAATCGCCCAGGTCGAAGACCGCGATGCGCGGGCGCGGCTGGCCGAGATTGCCGAGCTGTTCCAGTTCGTCTCGGGGTCGGTCGACGAAATCCTTGAAACCTCGCCGGAGCTGCTGGAAGTCCGTGAAGCGGCGGGCAGCATCTTCAACCTCTCGCAGACGCTCCTCGACGAAGCCTCGGTGCTGGCCAACAGTTTCGAGCACATGGCCGGTGGGCGCGCGGCGTACAGCTATGGCGGCTACATACTCGGCCTGCTGGCCCTGGCGTCGATCATCCTGATTGGCCTGGTGATGGTGCGCGAAACCAACCGGCAGCTGCGCGAAACCGCAGAGAAGAACGAGCGCAACCAGAACGCGATCATGCGCCTGCTCGACGAGATCGAAAACCTGGCGGACGGCGACCTTACCGTGGCCGCCTCGGTGACCGAGGATTTCACCGGCGCGATTGCCGATTCGATCAACTATTCCATCGACCAACTGCGCGAGTTGGTGTCGACCATCAACCTCACCGCCGAGCAAGTGTTCGGCGCCGTGAAAGACACGCAGACCACTGCGACCCAATTGGCCGCGGCGTCCGAGCATCAGGCGTTGCAGATCGCAGCGGCCTCTAACGCCATCCATGACATGGCGACTTCCATCGATCAGGTCTCGGCCAATGCGTCCGAGTCCGTTGCGGTGGCCGAGCGGTCTGTGACCATCGCCAACAAGGGCAACGAGGTGGTGCACAACACCATCACCGGGATGGACAACATCCGCGAGCAGATTCAGGACACGTCCAAGCGCATCAAGCGGTTGGGCGAGTCATCCCAGGAGATTGGCGACATCGTCAGCCTGATCGATGACATCGCCGACCAGACCAACATTCTTGCGCTCAACGCCGCGATCCAGGCCTCGATGGCCGGTGATGCCGGACGCGGTTTCGCGGTGGTGGCCGATGAGGTGCAGCGGCTGGCCGAGCGCTCGTCGTCAGCGACCAAGCAGATCGAAACGCTGGTGCGCGCGATTCAGAACGACACCAACGAAGCGGTGATCTCCATGGAGCAGACCACCGCCGAAGTGGTGCGCGGTGCGCGGCTGGCGCAGGACGCCGGTGTCGCACTGGAAGAAATTGAAGGCGTGTCGAAGATCCTCGCCGCGCTGGTCGAGAGCATCACCAATGCGGCGCAGCAGCAGGCTGAGTTGGGCCAGCAGATTTCGTCGACCATGCTGGTGATCCAGCAGACCACCACGCAGACCACCTCAGGCACGGCGGCGACTGCCCGGAGCATGGGCAATCTGGCGAAGATGGCCAGCGAGATGCGCCGCTCGGTGTCCGGCTTTACGCTGCCGACATCACGGCATTGATGGCCGTTGTGAGCGCCCGTTTGATAGCCCCGTTAATGCACCCGTTATCGCAAATGAAGCAGCGTCAGAACACAGGCAATCGGAGTCACCATGGCTGACCGTCACGATTACGTGGCCCTGGAGTGGGTCAAAGGCGAAATAGCCGAAACCCTAACCCACGCCCGACAGGCACTGGACACCTTCGTCGCCCGCCCCCACGACGCATCGGCGATGGACGTTTGCCTTGACCTCATCCACCAGGTTCATGGCAGCCTGCAGATGATCGAGTTCTACGGCGCCGCGCTGTTCGCCGAAGAGATTGAACAGCTGGCGCTGGCGCTCAAACAGGGCCACGTCAGCCAGGAAAGCGAAGCGATTCAGCTGCTGAATCTGGCGATGACCCAACTGCCGCTCTACCTGGAGCGTGTGCATTCCGCTCGCCGTGATCTGCCGCTGGTGGTGCTGCCGCTGCTCAATGATCTGCGCAGCGCCCGGGGCGAAAGCCTGTTGTCGGAAACCAGCCTGTTCTCGCCACAATTGCTGTCTATCCCTGCCCTTGATGCCGACGCATTGGCCGAGCGCGACAGCCCGGAGCTGCCCGCGAAGCTGCGCAAACTGCGGCAGACGCTGCAAACCGCGCTGGTCGGGCTGCTTCGCGATCAGGACGTGCAGACCCAACTCGGTTACATGGGCAAAGTGTTCGCACGGCTTGAAGTGTTGTGCGAGGACGCGCCGCTCGAACCGCTTTGGCGCATCGCTTCCGCGCTGGTCGAAACCATGGTCAGCGGTAACTTCACCAACAGCCCGGCGCTGCGCAGCCTGTTCAAGGACGCTGACAAAGAACTGAAGCGTCTGCTGGATCAAGGCATCGAGGGGATTAATCAGCCTGCGCCCGACGAACTCCTGAAAAGCCTGTTGTTTTACATCGCCAAGTCCGACAGCGAGGCGCAGAAGATGACGGACCTTAAGGACCAATACGCCCTTGCCGATGCCCTGCCGCACAGCGCTCTGGTTGCTGAAGAACGCGCGCGCATGGCCGGGCCGGACCGCGACGCCATGCGCTCTGTGATCATTGCGCTGTGTGATGAGCTGGTGCGGACCAAGGAGCGGCTTGATGTGTTCGTGCGCGGAGATCGTCAACACGTCAGTGAGCTGAGTGCGTTACTGCCACCGCTGCGGCAGATCGCCGACACCCTGGCGGTGCTGGGCTTTGGGCAGCCGCGCAAAGTCATCATTGATCAGATGACCGTGGTGCAGGGCATGGCTCAAGGGCAGCGCGAGCCCGACGATGCCTCGTTGATGGACGTCGCCGGCGCGCTGCTGTACGTGGAATCCACCCTCGCGGGCATGGCCGGAACCGTCAACCAGAGCAGCCCCGAAGAGAGCCGTCTGCCGACCACGGACCTCAGCCAGATTCATCAACTGGTCATCAAGGAAGCGCGCATCGTCCTTCAGCAGGCCAAGGATGTGATCGACGCCTACGTCGACGGAGAAATGGACCGGGCACGTCTGCTGCCGCTGTCGGAGCAATTGGTTCAGGTGCGCGGCGCGCTGGCGATGATTCCGCTGGCGCGGGCATCCGGCCTGCTGGCGGCCAGTAACGACTACATCACCGAGCGCTTGCTGGTCGACGCTGAGAGCCCGGCGGCCTCGCAGCTCGATCACTTGGCGGACGTGATCATCGGCGTCGAGTACTACCTCGAACGCATGGCCGAAGACCCGGAAGCGCCGGGTGAACATGTGCTGGACCTGGCCCAGGAAAGTCTGGCCCGGCTCGGTTACTCGCCGGTCCCCGACGCGCTGGATGTGCCGGTGCTCGAAGAAGTTATCAGCGAAGAAGAACTGCAGGATCTGCACGAGCGGCAGGCCCTGGTCAGCCCGAGCCGCACCCTCGCCGAAGTGCTGGCCAGCCCCCTGTCGGCGGTCAACCCGCCGGCGCGAAACATGCCGGCCAGCCTGTTGCCGCCGCCGAAGGGTGAGCAGGCGATTGATGACGAGTTGCGCGAAGTCTTCCTCGAAGAAACCGACGAGATGCTCGAAGCCCTGCGCGAGTACGTGCCGCGCTGGCTTGCCGATCCCGGCAACCTCTCGGCGCTGGGCGAGATTCGTCGCGCGTTTCACACGCTCAAGGGCAGCGGCCGGATGGTGCGCGCGCTGATTCTGGGCGAGCTGGCGTGGTCGGTGGAGAACCTGCTGAACCGCGTGCTGGAACACAGCGTCGAGCCGGATGCACGGGTGCAGCAGTTGCTCACGGACGTACAGACTTTGCTGCCGGACGTGATTCGCGATTTCGCCGAGGACGTTCAGCGTCAGCGTGACGATGTCGACCAACTGGCCGCCCAGGCCCACGCGCTGGCCCAGGGCGAGGCAGGTGACGTCGAGCCTGCGCAACGCCCGGAGGACGAAGAGGGTTTTGACCCGCAGTTGCTGGAGATCTTCCGTCAGGAAGCCCATACCCACCTGAACACGGTGAGCCGCTATCTCGACGCCTCGCAGGACGCCGATGCGCCCGTGTTCAGCAACGATTTGCTGCGCGCGCTGCACACCCTCAAAGGCAGCGCTTACATGGCAGGCGTCCTGCCGATCGCCGAGCTGGCGAGCCCGCTGGATCAACTCGTTCGCGAGTTCAAGACCAACCTGATCGCGGTCGGCCAGGACGAAATCGACCTGCTGCGTGCGGCGGAGCCTTTGTTCCATCAAGGTCTGGCTCAGCTGAATGTCGACCCGCTGCTGCCCATCGAAGGCGCTGCTGCACTGATTCAACGGGCCCAGGAGCTGCTTGACGCACGGCTGGCCGATGCCTTGAGCGACGACAGCAATGGCCTGCGCACGCGGCGCAATCCGCAGTTGATCGCCAGCTTTCTGGCCGAGGGCATGGACATCCTGCTGGACGCCGACAACCTGCTCAAAGACTGGCGCCAGCACCCCGGCCACCGCCAGGAACTGAATGCGCTGCTGGACGAATTGACCATGCTCGGCCACGGCGCACATATGGCCGACCTGCCTCAGGTCGACGAACTCTGCGAAGCGCTGCTCGACTTGTACGGCGCGGTGGAGGAGAGCAGCCTTGCCGTCAGCGAACGGTTCTTCGATGAAGCCGAGAAGGCCCACGAAGCGCTGATCAACATGCTCGATCAGGTCGCCGCCGGACAGGAAGTTCAGCCTTGCCCCGAACGGGTGAGCGCATTGCGCGGGCTGCTTGCCGAAGCGCTGGACCCCGGCGCGATGGGCGTCATCAAAAGTGATGGCGCTGGGGCGACCCATATCACAGAGATGGAGGAGGTCAGCGAACGCCTCGCTCAACCTGCCAAGCCGTTGAGTGATGATTTTGATCAGGAAATCGTCGAGATCTTTCTTGAAGAGGCGATGGACATTCTCGACATCGCCGGCCCTGCGTTGCAACGCTGGCTCGACGAGCCGGAAAACCCGCTGCCGCTGTCATCGTTGCAACGTGACCTGCACACCCTCAAGGGGGCGCGCGCATGGCCGAAATCGGGCCGGTGGGCGACCTCGGTCACGAGCTGGAATCGCTCTACGAAGGCCTGCTTGACCGACGTTGCGGTTACTCGCCGCAACTGGCCGAACTGCTGGTGCACAGCCACGATCACCTGTCGTTGATGCTTGAGCAGTTGCAGCACCGCTCGGCGCTGACCAGTCCCGCGCACCTGATCGAGAAGATCCGCGAGTTTCGGCAGCGCAACTGTTACTTGCTGCCCCATGACGGCGAGACGCGCAATGTCAGCTCAATGATTCACTCGCTGGACGAGCGTGATCCGGAACTGCTGGAAATCTTCCTCGAAGAAGCCGACGACATCATCGAAAGCAGCAGCGCGGCGTTGGTGCGCTGGCAGGCCGATCCGCACAACGCGCTGGAAGTGGAAAACCTGCTGCGTGATCTGCACACGCTCAAGGGCGGCGCGCGCATGGTGGAGATCGCGCCGATTGGCGATCTGGCCCACGAGTTGGAGTCGCTGTACGAAGGGTTGTCGACGGGTGCGCTGAAAAACAGCGCGCTGCTCAACGGCTTGCTGCAAAGCGGCCACGACATGCTCGCCGACATGGTGGATGCCGTTCGGGGTTACGAGCCGCTGCCCAACCCGGCGCTGCTGATCGAGAGCATCGGTCACTACACCTCGTCCGGAACCGCCCGAGACTCTGTCGACACACCTCAGGATGCGCCGGCTCAGGTGCCCGCGGCCGCCGTTGATCCAGCGTCCGCACAGGCGGAGGCCGACGGCGAGCGTACCGGCCCGGAGATGATCAAGGTTCCGGCCGAGCAACTGGAGGACCTGGCCAATCTGGCGGGGGAAACCTCGATATTCCGGGGCCGTGTCGAGCAGCAGGTCAGCGACGCGCAGATCACCCTGATTGAGATGGAAACCACCATCGAGCGGATGCGCGATCAGCTGCGCCGACTCGACATCGAGACCCAGGGCCGTATCCTCAGCCGCGACCTCCACGTTGATCGGCGCGGTTATGAAGCATTCGACCCCCTGGAAATGGACCGTCATTCGCAGCTGCAGCAGTTATCCCGCGCGCTGTTCGAGTCTGCGTCCGACCTGATGGACCTCAAGGAAACCCTCGACACCCGCGCCCATGAGGCCGAAACCCTGCTGCAGCAGCAGGCGCGGGTGAACACCCAGCTTCAGGAAAGCCTGATGCGCACGCGCATGGTCCCGTTCGAGCGTATGGTGCCGCGCCTGCGCCGGATTGTTCGTCAGGTGTCGGGCGAGCTGAACAAGAAGGTCAAATTCGACGTGGTCAACGCCGAGGGCGAGATGGACCGCAACGTGCTCGAACGCATGGTCGCGCCGCTGGAGCACATGCTGCGCAACGCTGTCGATCATGGTCTGGAGAGCGTCGAGGAACGTCTGGCCGTTGCCAAACCCGAGTGGGGGCATATCACGCTGAGTCTGGCCCACGAAGGCGGCGACATCGTTATCGAAATGCGCGACGACGGCGCCGGTGTCGACTTCGAGGCCGTGCGGCGCAAGGCGATCAAGCGCGGCATGATCGGCCCGGACGCCGAACTGAGCGAACACGACATTCTGCAGTTCATCCTGCGGCCAGGATTTTCCACCGCCGAGACCATCACCCAGATTTCCGGGCGCGGTGTCGGCATGGATGTGGTGCATGCCGAGGTCAAGGACCTGGGCGGCTCGATGGTCATTGATTCCAAAGCGGGCGAGGGTGCGCGGTTCCGTGTCCGTTTGCCGTTCTCGGTGTCGGTCAATCGGGCGCTGATGGTTCAGTGCGGCGAAGAACAGTACGCCGTGCCGCTAAACAGCATCGAGGGCATCGTGCGCGTGATGCCGAGCGAGCTGGAGTCCTGCTATCACACGGTGCCGCCGCGGTACGAGTACAGCGGACGGAGTTACGAGTTGCGTTATCTGGGCGAATTACTCAATAACGGTCATCCGCCGAAACTGAGCGGCCAGCCACAGACCCAGCCGCTGCCGGTGCTTCTCGTTCACGTACACGATCAATGGGTTGCGGTGCAGGTGGACGCGCTGGCCGGCTCGCGGGAAATCGTGGTGAAAAACCTCGGCCCGCAGTTTTCTTCGATACCCGGCATTGCCGGCGCCACCATTCTGGGGGACGGCCGCGTGGTGCTGATTCTCGACCTGTTTGCGCACATCCGGCGCTTCCACGCCAAGTTGCTCGCGTTGCAGGTCGCCGGTCATGCGCCAGTGCGTTATGTAGAACCCGAACAGGCGCGGCCGTTGCTGGTGATGGTAGTGGATGACTCAGTGACCGTGCGTAAGGTCACCGGCCGCTTGCTGGAGCGCAACGGCATGAACGTGCTGACGGCCAAAGATGGCGTCGATGCCATGGCGCTGCTGCAAGAGCACACCCCGGACATCATGCTGCTGGACATCGAAATGCCGCGCATGGACGGCTTTGAAGTCGTCAGCAAGATTCGCGGAGACGACGCCTTGAAACACCTGCCGATCATCATGATCACGTCGCGATCAGGGCAGAAGCACCGCGACCACGCCATGGCGCTTGGGGTGAACGAATACATGAGCAAGCCTTATCAGGAAGCCGCACTGCTGGAAAGCATCGCCCACTGGAGCCACGCCCATGTCTGACACCACCACGCAAACGGCGCGGCTGACCAGCCTGACCGGGTTGCTGATTCCCCTGAGTGACCGGCACCTGTTGTTGCCCAACGTGGCTGTCGCCGAGCTGATCGACTATCAAGACAGCGTCGCCGACCCCGCCGCACCGCAGTGGTACCTGGGCCCCATCAACTGGCGCAACCGCAGTCTGCCGCTGCTCAGCTTCGAAGCCGCCTGCGGCAGCCGCGCCCGCGTTGGAGGCCGCGCCCGCATCGTCGTGCTCAACGCCCTCGGCGGTCGGCTTGACCTGAAATTCATCGCCCTGCTGACCCAAGGCATTCCGCGTTCCTGCAAGCTGGACAGCCAGCTCAGCTACGTCGACGTGCCGCTGGCCGAGCTGGAACTGGCCGCGGTGCAAGTGGGCGAAACCGTGGCTAAAATCCCCGATCTTGTGGCGCTGGAAGAGTGGCTGGTGGAGGCGGGGTTGGTTCAGATGACGCCAAACTTATAAGAGACTTCCCGGCTCTCAAACCCCGCAGATTGCATGCCGGACACAGCCCTTGTGGGAGTGAGCTTGCTCACGAAAGCTGCATTTCAAACGCTGAAGGTTTCATGCCGGACACAGCCCCCTGTAGGAGTGAGCTTGCTCGCGAAAGCTGCATTTCAGCCGCTGAAGATTTCATGCCGGACACAGCCCTTGTGGGAGTGAGCTTGCTCACGAAGGCTGCATTTCAGCCGCTAGAGATTAAGCGGCTGTCCTGGCTCATTCGCGAGCAAGCTCGCTCCCACAATTTGATCTCCTGTACATGCTTAACTGTGGCAGGTCAGAGGGGTGCGGGGCTGCTGGCAATCGCTTCCACCCAATCCCTCCTAGACGATGAGCCGAATAAGCCGCATATTCGGCTCATCCGGTGAGCCGAATAGAGCTTCTAATCGGCTCATGTACCTTCGAGGCGTCCTGTGAACCAGTCAACACAATGGATTTGGCAACACCCCAAATGGCCTTCCTTTTCCTGGGACGTAGAGCGATTGGCGCCGCTGTTGCGGGCCTGCACCCAGGCGCAGGGTCAGCTATTGGGGATGATTGGCGCTTCAGGCGCCGCCGCGAATGTCGAGCGTGAACTGGACGCTTTGCTGCAGAACCTCATCACCTCATCGGCCATTGAGGGTGAGCAGCTCAATGTGGAGTCGGTGCGTTCTTCGCTGGCAAAACGGCTCGGGCTTGCCAGCGATGACCGCGTGACGGCGCGCAGTGAAGGTCTGGCTGAGCTGATGCTGGATGCCACCCAACAACATGACGCCCCGCTGACGTCCGAACGGCTGATGCATTGGCATCGCTTGTTGTTTCCCGAGACGAGCGCGCTGACGGCAAACCCCATCCAGGTTGGCGTGCTTAGGGGCCCCGAACCCATGCAGGTCGCGTCCGGTCGCATCGACCGGCCCGTGGTGCACTTCGAGGCGCCTGCGCGCGAAGGCCTGGAGCAAAAGCTTGATGACTTCTTTTACTGGTTCAACAGCAGCCGCGTCGATCCAACCCTGGACCCGCTGATCCGCGCGGGCATCGCGCATTTCTGGTTCGTGACGCTGCACCCGTTCGACGATGGCAATGGACGTTTGACCCGCGCAATCACTGATCTGGCCATGGCCCAGGGCGAACACCAGGCCATACGCTTTTATGCCATGTCCGCCAGCATCCTCGCCCGCCGTCAGGACTACTATCGGATTCTGGAAGCGACTCAGCGGGGTGACCTGAACATAACCGAATGGCTCGTATGGTTTTTGCAGACGTTGTTGCACACGCTTGAGCAGGCCATGAAGCGTATCGAGCGAGTGCTGGCAAAGGCCAGATTCTGGCAAGCCCATAGTAGCGACGGCCTCTCTGCTGAGCAGACCAAGGTGCTCAATCGGTTGTTGAATGGCGACCTGCTGTCGGAGAAGCCGGACGCAGGTTTTACCGGTGGCATCAGCGCCGCTCAATACCAGGCGGTCGCCAAAGTCAGTAAAGCCACCGCCACCCGGCATCTTCAGGACCTGCTGGAAAAAGGTTGTCTGGCGAAGCTCCCGGGCGGCGGGCGCAGCACCCGCTACCAGATCAATTGGCAGATCTGATCATTACTCTCAGCGTAACGATCCCGCCAATTACTTGATTGATGCCACACCTGAACCCCTCCTAATCTGCCCCACGACAGCGAACTCGTGGAGTCAGCATGACCACAACAACGAAACTTGACCCGCGCTGGTCGCGTCGTCGCACTGAGAAACTGCGACGGCTCGACCTGGTGCGTTCCTTCGCCGATGGCGTTGTACTGCCGACCGACAAGATTGTCGCGGCGCTTGAGGCGTTGATTGCGCCGGGCGATCGCGTGGTGCTGGAGGGCAATAACCAGAAGCAGGCGGATTTCCTTTCGCGCTCGCTGGTCAAGGCCGATCCCGCCAAGCTCCACGACCTGCACATGATCATGCCCAGCGTTGGGCGGGCCGAGCATCTGGACCTGTTCGAACGCGGCATTGCCCGCAAGCTGGACTTCTCTTTCGCCGGTACCCAAAGCTTGCGCATCAGCCAGTTGCTGGAAGACGGCCTGCTGGAAATCGGCGCGATTCATACGTACATCGAGCTGTACTCCCGCCTGCTGGTCGACCTGATTCCCAACGTCGTGCTCTCCGCCGGCTTCATGGCCGACCGCGCCGGCAACATCTACACCGGCGCCAGCACCGAAGACACTCCCGCCCTGATTGAACCGGCCGCCTTCAGCGACGGCATCGTCATCGTGCAGGTCAATCAGTTGGTGGATGACGTCAGCGACCTGCCGCGCGTGGACATCCCGGCGTCATGGGTGGACTTCGTGGTCGTCGCCGACAAGCCGTTCTACATCGAGCCGCTGTTCACCCGCGACCCGCGCCACATCAAGCCAGTGCACGTGCTGATGGCGATGATGGCGATTCGCGGGATCTACGAAAAACACAACGTTCAGTCCCTCAACCATGGCATCGGCTTCAACACCGCAGCCATCGAACTGATCCTGCCGACCTACGGCGAATCCCTGGGCCTGAAGGGCAAGATTTGCCGCAACTGGACGCTCAACCCGCACCCGACGCTGATCCCTGCCATCGAAAGCGGCTGGGTCGAAAGCGTGCATTGCTTCGGCACTGAGCTGGGCATGGAAAATTACATCGCTGCGCGGCCCGACGTGTTCTTCACCGGTCACGATGGCTCGATGCGTTCCAACCGGATGATGTGCCAGCTGGCCGGGCAATACGCCGTTGACCTGTTCATTGGCGCCACGCTGCAAGTCGACGGCGACGGCCATTCCTCCACCGTTACCCGCGGGCGCCTTGCCGGCTTTGGCGGCGCGCCGAACATGGGGCACGACCCGCGCGGCCGACGCCACGCCACGCCTGCCTGGCTGGACATGCGCCAGCAGAGCGGTGACGGGCCGGACGCCTATCTTGAGCGCGGCAAGAAGCTCGTGGTGCAAATGGTCGAGACCTTCCAGGAAGGCGGCAAACCGACCTTCGTCGAGACGCTGGACGCCGTCGAAGTCGCGAAAAAGAGCGGGATGCCGCTGGCGCCGATCATGATCTACGGCGACGACGTGACCCATCTGTTGACCGAAGAAGGCATTGCCTATCTGTACAAGGCGCGATCCCTGGAAGAGCGTCAGGCCATGATCGCCGCCGTCGCGGGCGTGACATCCATCGGCCTGCGTCACAACCCGAAAGAC
This sequence comes from Pseudomonas sp. 15A4, assembly GCF_016925575.1. Lineage (NCBI taxonomy): Bacteria > Pseudomonadati > Pseudomonadota > Gammaproteobacteria > Pseudomonadales > Pseudomonadaceae > Pseudomonas > Pseudomonas sp. 15A4. The sequence goes on from NZ_CP068986.1 coordinate 1,348,568, forward strand.
ACCGCCCGCATGCGCCGTGAAGGGCTGATCGCGCTGCCTGAGGATTTGGGCATTCGCCGCACCGACGCCAGCCGCGAACTGCTTGCCGCCAAGAGCATTGCCGAGCTGGTGGAATGGTCCGGCGGTTTGTACAACCCGCCTGCGAAATTCAGGAGCTGGTGATGCGCGCATTCAACGTAGCTTTCGATGCCTTCGACGCAACGCCGAATCCTGCATCACTGGCAGAGCGCCTGGCCGATCTGGCGGTTGATGCACTGATCGACGAGGCCGACCTGTCGCCGAAACCGGCGCTGGTTGATCGTCGCAGCAGTGGCGCCCACACGGATTTGCACTTGGGTCTGATGCACGCATCAGCGATCTCGCTGTGGCCTGCATTCAAGCAGATGGCCGACGCCGCCATTGCCATCGGCGAGATCACCCCGCTGTTGCGGGAAACCATTGGCCGACTCGGTCGCGAAGGCGAAGCCGCGATGATGCGCACCACCAACGGGGTGAACACGCACCGTGGTGCGATCTGGGCACTGGGGTTGCTGGTCACTGCTGCAGCGCTGAATCCCGATGACCTTTCCCCGGAAGGGCTGTGCCAACGCGCGGGCCGTCTGGCATTGATCGAAGACCGTCATCAAACCGCCAGCAAAAGCCGGAGTCACGGCCAGACCGTTGCGCAAAAGTACGGCGCAATGGGTGCCCGAGAACAAGCGCAAGCAGGTTTCCCTGCCGTCATCCAAACCGGTTTGCCGCAACTCCTCTGCAGCCGCGCCGCCGGGCATGGCGAGCAGAACGCGCGACTCGATGCGCTGCTGGCGATCATGACCACGCTGTCCGATACCTGCGTGCTGTACCGCGCGGGTGAAGAAGGCCTGCATGCCATGCAACACGGCGCGCAGCGGGTGCTGGACGCCGGTGGCAGCTCGACCCTCAGCGGTCGTCGCGCGCTGAACCAGCTCGATCAACAACTGTTGAGCCTGAACGCTTCTCCCGGCGGCGCTGCCGACTTGCTCGCCGCTTGCCTGTTTATTGATCGCCTGGAGCCTGCGCTCGGCGATGCAACGAGGAACGTCTGATCATGGAAACCCTGTCTTTTGAATTCCCTGCCGGGCAGCCGCCACGGGGTCGCGCTCTGGTGGGTTGTGTCGGTTCAGGTGATCTGGAAGTGCTGCTTGAACCGGGCCAGCCGGGCAAGCTGACGATCCAGGTGCTGACGTCGGTCAACGGCAGTTCGGCGCGTTGGGAGAACCTTTTTCAGCGGATGTTCGACGGCCAGACGCCACCGGCCATGAGCATCGACATCCACGATTTTGGCGCGACACCGGGCGTGGTTCGGCTGCGCCTGGAGCAAGGTTTCGAGGAGGTTGGTCATGACTGACAGCACACGGCTTCTGCAGCAGCACAGTTTCGTCGAACTCGGTGCCCGGCAACGCGCCCGCGCACTGCTGGATGACGGCAGTTTTCGCGAGCTGGTCGATCCCTTCGAGCGCCTCGTCTCCCCTTGGCTGGCCAAGCAAGGCGTCGTGCCACAAGCCGACGACGGCGTAGTGATCGCCAAGGGCACGATCGAGGGCAAGCCGGTGGTGATCTGTGCCATCGAAGGCGGTTTTCAGGGCGGCAGCATGGGCGAAGTCGGCGGCGCCAAAATGGCCGGCGCTCTGGAACTGGCCGCTGAGGACAACCGAAAGGGCATTCCCACGGCAGCCGTTCTGTTGCTGGAAACCGGAGGCGTGCGCTTGCAGGAAGCCAATCTCGGGCTGGCGGCCATCGCCGACATTCACGCGGCGATCGTTGATCTGCGGCGTTATCAGCCAGTGATTGGCGTGGTGGCGGGCAGCGTCGGCTGCTTCGGCGGCATGTCCATTGCGGCGGCGCTGTGCAGTTATCTGGTCGTCACCCAGGAAGCGCGTCTCGGCCTGAACGGCCCGCAAGTCATCGAACAGGAAGCCGGCATCGAAGAGTACGACTCCCGCGACCGGCCCTTCATCTGGAGCCTGACCGGGGGCGAGCAACGTTTTGCCAGCGGTCTGGTGGACGCCTTTGTTGCCGACGACATCAGCGCCATTCAGCAACAGGTGCACGCGTTGTCGCACAAGGGCAAGCCCGAGCAGGAGCGCAGCAGCCGGTACGCCTGGTTCCTCGAGCGTCTGGCTCAAGTAGACACGGCACGGCAGATAGAGCCCGCTGCCGTACGCAGCGCCTATCAAGGAGACCGGACATGAGTGCTTACTCTCTGCGTGGATTGAGCTGGTTCAATGCACTGGCCGCCAATGCGCCGGAAGTGGCGGGGCTGCCGGCGTCGGTGAGAGCAGCGGACGGCGCACTGGGTGATCGCCCGGCGCGATTCCTGGCGGTGGTCGCTGATCCAGCTAACCGCTTTCCCCGCGCGCAGAGCGGTGAAGTCGGTTTGCTCGAAGGATGGGGACTGGCCCAGGCGGTGGATGGCGCCATCAAGCTGGATCAGGACAGCGACAACAAGCGGACATTGATCGCCATCATCGACGTGCCGAGTCAGGCCTATGGCCGCCGCGAAGAAGCGCTGGGTATTCACCAGGCACTGGCCGGCGCGGTCGACGCTTATGCTCGGGCGCGTTTGGCCGGGCACCCGGTGATCGGGCTGCTGGTGGGCAAGGCGATGTCCGGCGCGTTTCTCGCCCACGGTTATCAGGCCAATCGCCTGATTGCCCTGCGCGATCCGGGCGTGATGGTTCACGCCATGGGCAAGGCTTCGGCGGCGCGGGTGACACTGCGCAGCGTCGAAGAACTGGAAAAACTCGCCGCCAGCGTGCCGCCGATGGCCTACGACATCGACAGCTACGCCAGCCTTGGCCTGCTGTGGGAAACCCTGTCGGTCAGTCAGATCGAGCAGCCCACTGCATCGGATCTCACGCAGGTTCAGGACTGTTTGATTGCAGCGATCAAAGATACCCTGGCCGGCGCCAATAACCTGAGTTCACGCCTCGGCGCGCCGAATCGTGAGGCATCGTCGAAAGTCCGCGAGCTGTTGCGGGCGCAGTGGTGATGAGCACTTTTCAGCCGGTGCTCCCCCATGATCTGTTGTGGGGGATGTCGGCGGCTGCGTTGCCGATCGACGCACCAGCGTGGGCGTGTGAGATCGTTGGCCTGGGTCACCCGGTGGTGGTGCGCCGCGCCCGTGTCGCGGCAGGCCTGGTGGCGGTGGGCATAAGGGGTCAGTCGCGAGATCAGCGCTACGCCACCCACATGAAGCTCGACGAAGTGCAACGGCGCGTGCGGCCTGAAGCGTTGATCGCCATGACGCCTCACGCTGATTGGCCGGCTTTGCGCGCCTTGCAACAGATCCGTCCCGTGATGAATGCGCTCGGCCTGCCGTGGGGCGTGGCGGGTGGCGCCGGTTTCGAACTGGCCAGTGGCGTGCCGGTGCTGCACGCGGACAGCGACCTGGATCTCATTCTGCGTACCCCGGATCTTCTTGATCGCCAGCACGCCGCGCGTTTGGTCGAGCAGCTTGCCGGTGCGGTCTGCCGCATCGACCTTCAGATGCAAACCCCGTTTGGTGCCGTGGCGCTGCGCGAGTGGGCAGGATCGTCTCGCCAGGTGCTGCTCAAAGCCGAAGACGGCGCGCGGCTTGTGGATAACCCATGGCTGGCGCAGGCGGTCGCGGCATGAGCAGCTTCTGGGCGTTTCCCGGCCAGGGTGCGCAACAGCCGGGCATGCTCCACGGGCTGCCGGAGCACCCGTTGGTTACGCAGTGCCTGGCAGAAGCGAGCGCGGCGTTGAACGAGGACGTCCTGACGCTCGACACCGCCGCCGCCCTGCAATCGACTCGCGCTGTTCAGCTGTGCCTATTAATCGCGGGCGTCGCCTGTGCGCGGGTGTTGATGGCCGACGGAAACGCCCCTGACATGGTTGCGGGTTTGTCCATCGGCGCCTACCCCGCAGCCGTCATCGCGGGCGCTCTGGATTTTTCGGACGCCGTGCGGCTGGTGGCGCTGCGGGGCGAGCTGATGCAAAGCGCTTATCCACAGGGCTACGGCATGACCGCGCTGATCGGCCTTGATCAATCCACGGTCGAAAGCCTGATCGCACGCATTCACAGCGTTGAGAGCCCGGTCTATCTGGCCAATATCAACGCCGATAACCAGTTCGTTATTGCCGGGCGAGACGAGGCCATGGCGGCCGTCGCTGCGCTGGCAAAAGAGCAGGGCGCTGCGGCAGCCAAACGACTGGCGGTCAGCGTGCCGTCCCATTGCGAACTGCTGGCCGAACCTGCACGGGCACTCGCTGATGCGTTTGCCAGCGTTTCCCTGAGGGCACCGACGCTGAAATACCTCAGCGGCAGCACCGCGCGGCCGATGCTTAGCGCGGACAAGGTGCGTGACGATCTGGCGTTTAACATGTGCAGGGTGATCGACTGGCGTAGCACGGTGCAAACCGCGTACGAGCGTGGCGCGCGCCTGCACATCGAACTGCCGCCGGGCACCGTGCTTACCGGTCTGACACGCCGCGTCTTCGAACAAGGATCGGCCATCGCCTTTCAGGGCGCCCGGCTGGACACGCTCAGCGCGTTGTCGCGAGAGGAGGAACGCCGCCACCCATAAACCGACTGCTGCTTTCGAAGGACCACAAAAACAACAACTTCGACGATGCAATTTGAGGATAAGAACAATGGTGATTTATGGCGTGGCGTTACTCGCAATCTGCACCCTCGCAGGGGTGATTCTCGGTGATCTGCTCGGCGTGCTGCTGGGCGTGAAATCCAACGTAGGCGGCGTCGGGATCGCGATGATCCTGCTGATCTGCGCGCGGCTGTTCATGCAAAAGCGTGGCGGCATGAGCGAAGGCTGCGAAATGGGCGTCGGCTTCTGGGGCGCCATGTACATCCCGGTGGTCGTGGCCATGGCCGCTCAGCAAAACGTCGTTACGGCGCTCAAGGGTGGGCCGATCGCGGTCATCGCGGCGGTGGTGTCGGTGGTTGTCTGCGGCTGCACGATTGCGGTCATCAGTCGCATCAACAAGGGCGAGCCACTGCCCAAAGAAGACGAGCTCGCGAACCCGCTTCCGGTGATCCCGCCGACTGTTTCGCCAGCAGGAGGCCGCTGATATGTGGGAGCTCATTCAGAAAGACCTGATCAGTCAGGGCCTGGTCACCGCGTTTGCGGTCGTAGGCGTGGTGATGTGGATTTCGGTGGTGCTGTCCAAGCGCCTGACGTTCGGGCGCATTCATGGTTCGGCCATTGCGATCGTCATCGGCCTGGTGCTGGCGTGGGTCGGCGGCACGATGACCGGCGGGCAGAAAGGGCTGGCGGATCTGGCGTTGTTTTCCGGGATCGGCTTGATGGGCGGGTCGATGCTGCGTGATTTCGCCATCGTCGCCACGGCCTTCGAAGTGCAGGCCACCGAAGCGAAAAAGGCCGGATGGATCGGCGCGTTTTCGCTGCTGCTGGGCACATTGCTGCCGTTCATTGTGGGGTGCTGCGTAGCATATGCCTTCGGCTATCGCGACGCCGTGAGCATCACCACCATTGGCGCGGGCGCCGTGACCTACATCGTCGGGCCAGTGACGGGTGCGGCGTTGGGCGCGACCTCGGATGTCATGGCGCTGTCTATCGCGACCGGTCTGATCAAAGCCATTCTGGTGATGGTCGGCACCCCGATGGCCGCGCGCTGGATGGGCCTGGATAACCCGCGTTCGGCAATGGTCTTCGGCGGTCTGGCCGGCACCGTGAGCGGCGTGACGGCAGGACTGGCGGCAACGGATCGGCGGCTGGTGCCTTACGGCGCGCTGACGGCGACCTTCCACACGGGGCTCGGCTGCCTGCTGGGGCCTTCGCTGCTGTACTTCATCGTGCGCGGGATTTTGGGCTGAGGCTTTGGGATGCGTGGCGTCAGCACGTGCTGCCGTTCCGCGCCAGAACGCTGATGTATCTGCCGGCATCGGAATTGCGGGAGCGAGCTTGCTCGCGAAGGGGTCGGTACATCTGCTATAGATTCAGCGGCTGAAATGCCGTCTTCGTGAGCAAGCTCACTCCCACAGGGGGATGTGTTTGATGCAAGAAAGCGCGGTGTCAGAAGGCGCCGCAGATGTATCTACTGACAGGTAATTTGTGGGAGCGAGCTTGCTCGCGAATGGGCCGGTACATCCGCTATAAATTTAGCGCTTGAAATGCTGTCTTCGTGAGCAAGCTCACTCCCACAGGGGGATGTGTTTGATGCACGAACGCGCGGTGTCAGAAGACGCCGCAGATGTATCTACTGACAGGTAATTTGCGGGTGCGAGCTTGCTCGCGAAGGGGTTAGTGCATCCATCAAATTGTCAGCGACTGAAATGCCGTCTTCGTGAGCAAGCTCACTCCCACAGGGGGATGTGTTTGATGCAAGCAAGCGCGGTGTCAGAAGGCGCCGCAGATGTATCTACTGACAGGTAATTTGTGGGAGCGAGCTTGCTCGCGAATGGGCCGGTACATCCGCTATAAATTTAGCGTTTGAAATGCTGTCTTCGTGAGCAAGCTCACTCCCACAGGGGGATGTGTTTGATGCACGAACGCGCGGTGTCAGAAGACGCCGCAGATGTATCTACTGACAGGTAATTTGTGGGAGCGAGCTTGCTCGCGAAGGGGCCGGTACATCCACCCAACTTTCAGCGGCTGGAATGCCGCCTTCGTGAGCCAGCTAACTCCCACAGGGGGAAGTCAGACTCAGGTCTGCGTCAGCCGGTTCGAGTACATCCGGCATTCCGCAAGCAACGCCAAGAGATTCGGGTCACGCTCTCGGGCTTTGAGGAAGACCAGTCCGATGTGCTGCTGCATGCGGTATCTCGCCTGCAGCGGCACCAGGCGGACGCGGTTTTCGTAGACGGCGGCGATTCGCCCGGGCAACAGCGCATAGCCCACTCCAGAGCTGACCATGCTCAGCAGCGTGAAGATGTCGTTCACTTGCATGGCGATCTTCGGTTCAAAACCGGCCTGCTCAAACACCCGCGCGCCATCCCGATGGGTGGCGAAACCCTGGGTCAGGGTAATGAAGGTCGCCTCCCGAAGGTCGCTCAGGTCCACCTCGCTCTGTAGCGCGAAGGGTGAGTCAGCCGGCGTGGCGAGAAAAATATCGTCGGAGAACAGCGGCAGTTGCTCACAATCCGGATCGCTCACACTCTCGTTGTGCGACACCAGAATCGCGTCCACTTCCATATTCTTCAGCTTGTAGAAGAGGTCGATGTTCGAGCCCAGAATCAGGTCGATGTTGAGTTCGCTGCGACGGATTTTCAGGCCCATGATCAGCTGCGGCACGGTCTTGACCGTCAGTGAATACAGCGCGCCCAGTTTGAAACGCGCCGCCGAAAACCCCGCTGCCTGACGCGTTTGTTCAATGGTGACGAGCACGTCCTGCACCAGCTTCTGCGCGCGCTCTTCCAGCACATAAGCGCCTTCGAGGGGCGTGAGGTTGCGACCTTCGTGCTTGAACAGCGGGCACCGCAACGCGCTTTCCAGCGAGTGAATCGCCCGATGCACACTGACCGTGCTCGTCTGCAGCTCCGCTGCCGCGCGCGCCAGATTGCCGGTGCGCATGAACGCCAGAAAGATTTCCAGCTTCTTGAGGGTGAGCTCTTCGTCGATCTGCATCGTGTGGATCCGCGCCGGATTCTTGTTTTGAGAGCGCCCGATTGTGCCGAAGAGATCGGTTGCTGACTGCATTAAATTCTCGATAACACGACACAATGCGTTGTCATTGCGGTTCAGAAGCAGGACGCTTGGCGGGTGTCATGCAATTGAGAGGTAGTTTGCGGATGTACTACGGAGAAAAACTCAACGCCTGGACCCACTTGGTGGGGGCGATTCTGGCGACGATCGGCGCGGTGTGGATGCTGGTTGTCGCGACGATGTCCGGGGATATCTGGAAGATCATCAGCGTCGCGGTCTACGGCGTGGCGCTGGTAATGCTGTACAGCGCGTCGACGGTCTATCACAGCGTTCGCGGCCGGGCCAAAGTGATCATGCAAAAGGTTGATCACTTTTCGATCTATCTGCTCATCGCCGGCAGCTACACGCCGTTTTGTCTGGTGACGCTGCACGGGACCTGGGGCTGGACGTTGTTCGGTATCGTCTGGGCGCTGGCGATCATCGGCATCCTCCAGGAAATCAAACCCCGCTCCGAAGCGCGGGTAATGTCCATCGTCATTTACGCGGTCATGGGCTGGATTGTGCTGGTCGCGGTCAATCCGCTGATCGCCGCGCTGGGCATGACCGGATTCGTCTGGCTGGCGCTGGGTGGCGTGTTTTACACCGTGGGGATCATTTTCTTCGCGCTCGACACCAAGGTCCGACACTTTCATGGGGTCTGGCACCTGTTTGTGATTGCCGGCAGCCTGCTGCACTTTGTGGCGATTTCCCGTTACGTGCTTTGAATACCGGCACGATCTGACACCTACGCACCGTCCGTAGGAGCCGGCTTGCTGGCGAACGCGTCAGGCCAGGCATCCTGATGTTGAATACCAAAGCCGGTTCGCCAGCAAGCCGGCGCCTACGGATGAGGTCCGACCCGCATGGAGCATTTGAAGCAAGCCGACGCTTGCAAGCCCAACCCATCCATGCGCCGCTTCGGTGCATGGCATCCTTCAAATCACTGATCATTTTCTGTACACCCCACAGCCTTGCCCGCTTTCCCACCTGCACCAATGCGGATAACTTTCGCACCTGATTGAAGCATTTAATTCATTTATTTTATTTGTTGAATTATTTGATTCGTCATCCTAGTCTGATCCTCGAAACGCCCCCTCTTGTGGTAAGGCGGCCTTCTTGAACTGACTGATCAATCGGGGAGCTAGACATGAATGTGAAAGTACTCTTGAGCATGGCCGTGGCAACCGCCTTTTCCGCATCCACCTGGGCCGCTGACTGGACCGTCGGCGCCAACGTGGGCAACGTGCCGTGGGAGTTTCAGGACGCGAAAGGCGAGATCGTCGGTTTCGAAGTCGATGTGGTGAAGGAAGTCGCCAAACGCGCCGGCAAGACCGTGGAATTCGTCAACATCCCGTTCAACGGCCTGTTCAGCGCCGTGCAGTCCAAGCGCGCTGACATCGCCATCTCCTCGATCACCATCACCCCTAAACGCCTTGAATCGGTCGGCTTCGCCCAGCCGTATTACGACAGCGACCAATCCCTGTCCGTGCTCGCCAAATCCGGCATCAACGGCCTGAAAGACATGGACGGCAAGGTGGTCGGCGTCGACACCGGTTCCACCGGCGACATGTGGGTCAACGCCCATCAGGCCGAATACAAGTTCAAAGAAGTCTCACGCTATGAAGGGCTGTCGCCTGCGATGCTCGACCTCGCGTCCGGCCGCATGGACGGCTACATCAGCGACATCCCTGCGGTCCTGTACTACATCAAGGACAAGCCGCAGTACAAAGTCGTCGCGAAAATTCCTACCGGCGAGAAGTACTCGTTAATGCACGCCAAGGGCTGGGCCTCAGCCGGTCAGGTCAACGACATCATTTCCACGATGAAGAAAGAAGGCGTGATCGCCGACTTGCACAAGAAGTGGTTCGGTGCCGACGCTGATCCGGAGTCCAGCACCGTCAAAGTGGTCGACGTACTCAAGTAACCCCTGACCGTTCACGCCCGCGTCCGTCACTGCTCGCCACCAAGGAATCGCAATGGAGTTGTTAGAAACGTTCTTCAACTGGAGCGTGTTCGTCGATGCGCTGCCACTGATGCTCCGCGGCCTGGGCGTGACGGTGATGCTCGGTGTGGTCAGCATCATTCTCGGCCTGGTGGGCGGGCTGGTGCTGGCGATGCTGCGGTTGTACGGGTACGCGCCGGTGCGGTTTCTGGCGCGGGTGTACATCGACGTGCTGCGCTCGATTCCATTGCTGGTGCTGTTGGTGCTGATCTATTACGCGCTGCCGTTTGTGGGCATTCGCCTGTCGTCCTTTGCGGCAGCGACTGCGGCGCTGTCGCTGGTGTCCTGCGCGTATTCGGCGGAGATCTTCCGCTCCGGCATCGAAGCCATTCCCCGCGGGCAGTTCGAAGCCTCGGCATCCCAAGGCATGAGTTTTTTCAACACCATGCGCGACATCATCCTGCCCCAGGCCATGCGCATCGTCATGCCGCCGATGACCAGCAACTGCATCAACGTCATGAAAGACACCGCGCTGGCGTCGGTCGTGGCGATGCCTGACCTCCTGAAACAAGCCACTCAAGCCCAGGCGCTGGCGGCCAACCCGACACCGCTGGTGGGCGCGGCGGTGATGTACCTGTTGCTGCTTCTGCCGCTGGTGCAACTGGTGAGCTGGATCGAGCGGCGTAATGGCGCCGGGAGGAAGAGTTCATGAGCACCGTCATCGAAATGGAAGGCGTGGCCAAATTCTACGGGCCATTCCAGGCCCTGACCGACATCAACCTGACTGTCGATCAAGGCGAAGTGGTCGTGATCCTCGGCCCATCGGGCTCCGGGAAATCGACACTGATCCGCTGCATCAACTTGCTGGAGGAGTATCAGCAGGGCGACATCCGCGTCGGCAGCCAGCGCGTTGAAACAGGCCCAAAACTGGCGGGCATCCGCTGCGAAGTCGGCATGGTCTTTCAGAATTTCAATCTGTACCCGCACCTCACCGTGCTCGCCAATGTGGCGCTGGCGCCAGTGCGGGTGCGTGGCATGTCTCGCCGTGACGCCAACGAACGCGCGCGCCTGTTGCTGGAGAAAGTCGGCATGGGCGCCCACGCGGCGAAATACCCGAGCCAGTTGTCCGGTGGCCAGCAGCAGCGCGTGGCAATCGCCCGGACCATGGCGATGGAGCCACGGGTGATCCTGTTTGACGAGCCCACATCGGCACTCGACCCGGAGATGGTCGGCGAAGTGCTGGACGTCATGCAGAACCTCGCCCGCTCCGGCGTGACCATGGTCGTCGTGACCCACGAAATGGGCTTTGCGCGCAAGGTCGCCGACCGGGTGATCTTCATGGAGAACGGCCGAATCATCGAACAGAACAACCCGCACGATTTCTTCACGGCCCCCAAGAGCCGAGAACCCGCGCGTTTTTGCAGGCCATCCTGCATCACTGATCAGACTCTGGAGCTCATCCCTTGAATGCCTTGGACATCGATTACGTACGCAGCCAGTTTCCCGCCCTCGCCAGCGGCTACGCCTACCTGGACAACGCCGGCGGTTCGGCCGTGCTCAAGCCGGTCGCCGAGCGCATCACCGATTACTTGCTCAACAGCGCCGTGCAACTGGGCGCGTCCTACAGTGAGTCGGTGGACGCTGGCGCGCGGGTCATGCAGGCGCGGGAATCGGTCGCGCAACTGATCAACGCGCGCTACCCGGAAGAGTGCGTGATGGGCGGCTCGACCACCCATTTGCTGCAAATCCTCTGCCGCGCCATCGCGCCGTCGATCAATCCCGGCGACGAAATCATCGTCACCAACTGCGACCACGAAGCCAATATCGGGCCGTGGGTGCGGTTGTGCGAAGAGCGCGGGGCGACATTGCGCGTCTGGGCGGTCAACGCGCAGAGCATGGACCTGGAACTCGGCGATCTGGACGCGCTGCTCAGCGACAAGACCCGCTACCTGGCCATGACCCATGCGTCTAACATCCTTGGCAGCGTCAACCCGGTCGCCGAAGTTGCGCGCCGGGTGCACGCGGTGGGCGGCAAGGTGTGCGTCGATGCCGTGGCCTACGCGCCCCATCGGCTGGTCGATGTGCAGGCCAGCGGCGCCGATTATTACGTGTTTAGTTTCTACAAGACCTTCGGCCCACACTTCGCTGTGCTGTGGGGCAAGCGGGAAGCATTGCTGGAACTGCCGAGCCTGAACCACTTTTTCATCGGTCAGGAAGTCATTCCCTACAAGCTGCAGCCGGGCAACTTGAATTACGAGCTGTCCTACGGCTGCATCGGCATCAGCGACTATCTGATCGACATCGGCCAACGGCTCGGCGCCAGCGGCAGCGAACGCCAGTTGATGCAGGCCGCTTTCGATGCCTTTGAAGTCCAGGAAGACCTGCTGGCCGAAACGCTGCTGGCGTTTCTGCGGGAGACGCCGGGCGTACGAATCATCGGAAAATCCCGTGTGACTGACGGTGATCGGGTGCCAACCATTAGCTTTGTGGTGGAGGGCATTCAGTCGGAAGCCATCGTGCGTCGAGTGGACAATCACCGCATGGGCATCCGCTTTGGTGACTTCTATGCTCGCCGCCTGATCGAACAGTTGGGGCTGACCCCATACGGCGGCGTGGTTCGTGTGTCGATCGCCCACTACAACAGCGTCGATGAGCTGAATCGTCTGGTGGAGCACCTGGCCCAGGCGATCACAGAGCTGCGTCCCTCCTGACTTTTATCGAGCCTTTTTATGCCTGTACCCCAAACCCTGGCCGAGCTGCGTGCCGCCATCGTCGAACATCAGGAACGCCTGACCGCGCGGCAGCGTGACGCGGCGCATTACCTGAACGAGCACCCCCACGATGTGGCACTGAACACGGTCGCGGCGCTGGCGAAGATCTCCAGCATCCCGTCGTCGGCGTTCATTCGGCTGGCCCAGGCGTTGGGCTTCGGTGGGTTCAGCGATCTGCAGCGCTTGTTCAAGCAGCCGTTGCAGCAGGCCGGGCAGGGCAGTTTCAAAGAGCGCATCCGGCACTATCGCGGCGAGCAATTGCTCGACGATCCCACCGATGTGGGCGCCATGCTCTCGGCGTTCAGCCGCGCGAATATCGTCTCGCTGGAGCACTTGGCCGAAGGCGAGCAAGTCGAGGCCATCGAGCGCGCCATCGAGCTGTTGGAACAGGCGCGCACCACCTTCGTGGTCGGCATGCGTCGCTCGTTTCCCATGGCGTCCTACCTGAGTTACGCGCTCAGCCGTGTCGGTCGTCGCGCCGTTCATATCAGCGGTCTGGGCGGCAGTTTGCGCGAGCAGGTCGGCGCGCTGCACGGCGATGACGTGCTGGTGGCGGTGAGTTTTCCGCCGTACGCGCAGGAAACCATCGACGCCTGTGAGCAAGCCGTCGCCGCAGGGACGCCCATCGTTGCGATCACTGACAGCATTCTCAGCCCCATCGGACAAACCGCGTCGGTGATGATCGAGGTCAACGACGCCGAGCTGCTGGGCTTTCGCTCGCTCACCGCCGCCTTCTGCATCGCGCAGACCCTGGCCATGGGCCTGGCCTTTCGCACCGGCCAGAACCTCGATGGCCCCGACCACGATGCACTGAAAACCATCGACTGCTGAGCCTTGGCTTGGCGGTCTGCCGACTGTTCGAACGTTGCAGGAGTAGGCTTTTATGGCATCACCCATTCGAGATCTGGTCGGCTACGGCCGGCAGCGGCCCCAAGGCACGTGGCCCAACGGTGCGCGGCTGGCCGTCAACTTTGTCATCAATTACGAAGAAGGCTCGGAGCGTTCCCTGGCCATGGGCGATCCTGACCAGGAGAGCATGACCGAGTGGGGCAGCTATCAGTTTCCCGACGGCGTACGCAATCTGGCGATGGAATCGATGTACGAGTACGGCGCCCGGGTCGGCATCTGGCGCATCCTCGACATCCTGCAACAGGCCAACGTCCCGGCGACCTTTCATGCCTGCGCGGTGGCCTTCGAGCAGAACCCCGATGTCGCCAAAGCGGCGGTCGAGCTGGGCCATGAAATCTGCAGCCACGGCTATCGCTGGGAGGAGGTGTTCCGCCTGACCGAGGCCGAGGAGCGCGAGCACATTCGTCTGGCGATCGAGTCGTTCGAGCGCACCTGCGGCAAGCGTCCGGTGGGCTGGTATTGCCGCTACGGCGCCAGCGTTCATACGCGGCGGCTGGTGGCGGAAGAGGGCGGTTTTCTCTATGACTCCGACGCCTACAACGATGACGTTCCGTATTTCGTCGACGTCGAGGGCAAGCAACATCTGGTGGTGCCGTACACCAGCGACGTCAACGACTTCCGTTACTGGAACTCCCCGGGCTTGTCCCAGGCGTCCGATTTCCTCGAGTACATGAAGGAAAGCTTCGAAGTGCTGTACGAAGAATCCGCCGACGGCTTGCGAATGATGTCCATCGGGCTGCACCCACGCATGGTCGGACGTCCAGGCCGGGTCCGCGCGATCAAGCATTTCATCGAGTACGCCCAGGCCCGCGAAGGCGTCTGGTTCACCACCCGCGAAGAGATCGCCAAGGCTTGGCTGACCCGCGCCTGACGGAGTGAACGACATGCAGGCTTTTGATCTGATCATCCGCAACGCCAATGTGGTGACGGCGGCGGACGGTTTCCTGTGCGACATCGGCGTGCGCGACGGCCGAATCGTCGCGCTGGGTCTTGGTCTGCAAGGTGCGGCAGAGGAAGTCGATGCACGGGGGCGAACCGTCACCCCCGGCGGGATCGACAGCCATGTGCATCTGGATCAGCCGACCGGCGACGGTTCGGTCATGGCCGATGATTTCGAAAGCGGCACCCGCTCGGCGGCTTGTGGCGGGACGACTACGGTGATTCCCTTTGCCTGCCAGCAGAAGGGACAAAGCCTGCGGGCGGCGGTGGAGGATTACCATCGGCGCGCGGACGGTCGGGCAGTCATCGATTACGCGTTTCACCTCATTGTCACCGACCCCACCGACGACGTGCTGCGCCGCGAGCTGCCCGAGCTGATTGCCGAGGGCTACACCTCGTTCAAGATCTACATGACCTATGACGCCCTGAAACTCAACGACCGCGAGATTTTGGAAACCCTGTCGGTGGCGCGGGCCGAAGGCGCGATGGTGATGCTCCACGCCGAAAACAGCGACTGCATCGCCTGGCTGACCGAGCGCCTGCTCGCCGCCGGCCACAGCGCGCCGCGTTACCACGCCAGCTCTCGTCCCATGCTGGTCGAGCGCGAGGCCACGCACCGGGCCATTGCGCTGGCCGAGCTGGTGGATGTGCCGATTCTCATCGTCCATGTGTCGGGGCGCGAGGCCATTGAACAGATTCGCTGGGCCCAGAGCCACGGCTTGAAGGTCTACGGCGAGACCTGTCCGCAGTATCTGTTTCTCACCGCAGATTCACTGGGCTGCGATGACAGCTTCGAAGGCGCGAAATGCATCTGCAGCCCGCCGCCGAGAGACGCCGGCAATCAGCAAGTGGTCTGGGACGGCTTGCAGAATGGCTCGTTTGAAGTGTTCTCATCGGATCACGCGCCGTTTCGCTACGGCGGCCCGGACGGCAAACGTGCCCATGGCGAGGCGGCGCCGTTTTCCGAAGTGGCCAACGGCATTCCGGGCGTCGAGACACGCATGGCGCTGCTCTGGTCTGAAGGCGTGCGCAAGGGGCGAATCACCCCGCAGGCATTTGTCGCGCTGACGGCGACTAACGCGGCGCGGTTGTACGGTTTGTATCCGCGTAAGGGCAGCATCGCCATTGGGTCGGACGCGGATCTGGTGATCTGGGATGAAGGCCTGGACATCAAGCTGACCAACGAAATGCTGCACCACAACGTCGATTACACCCCGTACGAAGGTATGCGCTTGAGTGCATGGCCGGCGATGACCTTCGCCAGAGGGGAGCGAGTGTGGGACGGCAGCCCGTTGGGTGAACCGGGGCGCGGAGAGTTTCTGCCCTGCGCCCGGCCGGAACCTGCGAAAGCGCGGCGTCGAGAGTCGGAGTTACCGGAGTGATGACTGTTGCACATCATCATTGCAGCGATTTCAGCTGACTCACACCATTCTTGTGGGAGCCGAGCTTGCTCGCGAAGAGGCACGAACATCCGCTAAATCTCTGGCGGATGTACGCGCCCCCTGTAGGGCTGGCTTCAGCCGGGAAGGCCGGTGTGTGCGCCATCAATTTCGCAGCGTGACGCCTGACGCTTTCCCGGCTGAAGCCGGTCCTACAAATCCCCCACAACTGTTGCGCGATGCTCAGCGCCACCACGGGCGCGGTTTCGGTGCGCAGCACGCGGGGGCCGAGGCGGGCGGCGTGGAAACCGGCGTCCTGCGCCTGAGCCACCTCGGCGTCGTTCAGCCCGCCTTCCGGACCAATCAGAAACGCCAGACTGCCGGGCTTTTCATGGCTGGTCAGGGGTGCGGCCACCGGGTGCAGCACCAGCTTCAAGTCCGCTTCTGTCTGCTTGAGCCAGTCAGCCAGGGTCACGGGAGCATGGATCACCGGCACCACTGAGCGCCCGCACTGTTCACAGGCACTGATTGCGATCTGCTGCCAGTGTGCCTGACGCTTTTCCGCACGCTCATCTTTCAGGCGAACTTCGCAGCGCTCGCTGATGATCGGGGTGATTTGCGTCACGCCCAGCTCGGTGGCTTTCTGAATCGCCCAATCCATCCGCTCACCCCTTGAGAGGCCCTGCCCAAGGTGGATGTGCAACGGCGACTCCGGCTGACCGGCAAAGCTTTCGTTTACCTGCACCCGGACCTGCTTTTTGCCGACTTCCGCCAGCGTGGCGCGAAACTCATTGCCCGAGCCATCGAACAGCTGCACCGCGTCACCTTCGGACATGCGCAACACGCGGCTGATGTAATGGGCCTGGGCCTCTGGCAGTTCGTGCTCACCGGCGCTGAGGGAGGCATCGACGAAAAAGCGGGACAGTCTCATGGTTGTGTCTCTAAAGATTGTGTTGAATGCAGCACCTGGAGAATGGGTGTACCGGCTTGCTAGCCGGGATCACGAAAGTCCGGATGGAAGTTTTCCCTCACCGCCACACTCACGCTGCTGCGTGTCGCGATGTCGATCCCTTCGGTCGCCACGTCGGCCAGGAAGTCGATCTGCTCCGGCGTGATCACGTAAGGCGGCAGGAAGTACACCACGCTGCCCAGCGGACGCAGCAGTGCACCTCGGGTCAGCGCGTGCTCGAACACCTTCAGCCCGCGCCGTTCCTGCCACGGATACGGCGTTTTGCTGGCTTTGTCCTGCACCATCTCGATGGCAATCGCCATCCCGGTCTGCCGCACTTCAGCGACGTTCGGGTGATCGACCAGATGCGCCGTCGCGGTCTTCATGCGCTGGGCCAGCGCCTTGTTGTTTTCGATGACGTTGTCCTGCTCGAAAATATCCAGCGTCGCCAACGCCGCCGCGCACGCCAAGGGGTTGCCGGTGTAACTGTGGGAGTGCAGGAAAGCGCGCAAGGTCGGGTAGTCGTCGTAAAACGCGTCGTACACGTCATCGGTGGTGATGCACGCTGCCAACGGCAGATAACCGCCGGTCAGCGCCTTGGACAGGCACAGGAAATCCGGTCGGATGCCGGCTTGTTCGCAGGCAAACATGGTCCCGGTGCGGCCGAAGCCCACCGCGATCTCGTCATGAATCAGGTGCACGCCATACCGGTCGCAGGCCTCGCGCAGCAGCTTGAGGTAGATCGGGTCGTACATGCGCATGCCGCCTGCGCCTTGAATCAGCGGCTCGATGATCACCGCCGCGACGCTGTCGTGATGCTCGGCGAGGGTCTGCTCCATCACCGTGAACATCGTGCGGGTGTGCTCTTCCCAGCTCACGCCTTCAGGCCGGTGATAGCAGTCAGGGCTCGGCACCTTGATGGTGTCCATCAGCAGCGCTTTGTAGGTTTCGGTGAACAGTGGCACGTCACCGACTGCCATCGCTGCCATGGTCTCGCCGTGGTAGCTGTTGGTCAGAGTGACGAAGCGTTTTTTGTCCGGCTTGCTGCGATTGAGCCAGTAATGAAAGCTCATTTTCAACGCGACTTCGATGCAGGACGAACCGTTGTCAGCGTAGAAGCAGCGCGTCAGCCCTTCGGGCGTCATCGCCACCAGGCGCTCGGACAGCTCGATGACCGGCTGATGGCTGAAGCCCGCCAGAATCACGTGCTCCAGCTGATCGACCTGATCCTTGATGCGCTGATTGATGCGCGGGTTGGCGTGGCCGAATACGTTGACCCACCAGGAGCTGACCGCGTCGAGGTAGCGCTTGCCTTCGAAGTCCTCCAGCCAGACCCCTTCGCCGCGCTTGATCGGAATCAGCGGCAGTTTTTCGTGGTCTTTCATCTGGGTGCAGGGGTGCCAAAGGACCTTCAGGTCGCGCTGCATCCACTGGTCGTTAAGGCCCATTACTCTTCTCCACATAGCGGCTCGCATGGCGCGAGGGCAAACAATCGCGCAAGCCTATGCAATGCATGCCAGCGGAACAACCTTTAGCGCGTTGTTTAAATCGCTCCGGTTACCACTTTCAAGCCTGACGGACATTGCTGGCGGGCGTTTCGCGGCTCGCGTATCCTTCGCGCTCTTCGAAAAATCGGACAACAAAATCCGACAATTCCCCCGTTTTTCTCCGGAGTTCGCTGAATGCTTTCTGGTTGGCTGCGCGCCTGTGCGTTGGTGATGGTTGGGATGGTCAGCGCTTCAGCGCTTGCCGTGGATAAGCCGCATACGGTGATTGTCGTAGGCGGCGGTCTGGCGGGACTCACGACGGCTTACGAGCTGCAGAGCAAAGGCTGGCAAGTCACCTTGCTGGAAGCCAAACCCAACGTCGGCGGCCGCTCCGGTCTGGCCGGCAGCGAGTGGATTGGCAACGCCAAGGCCCAGCCGGTGCTCAATCAGTACATTGATCGCTTCAAGATCAAGGCGGTGCCCGCGCCGGAGTTCGTGCGGACCCCGAGCTACCTGATCGAAGGCGAGTACTTCACCGGCGCCGACCTGGCGACCAAACAGCCAGCGACCGCTGAAGCCATCAACCGCTACGAAGCGGCGGTGGATGACCTGGCCCGCTCGATCACTGACCCGGACAACCCGGCAGCCAACAGCACGCTGTTTGCACTGGACCAGATCACCGTCGCCAACTGGCTGGACCGTCTGAGCCTGCCACCGACTGCGCGCCAGTTGATCAATCAGCAGATTCGTACGCGCTATGACGAACCTTCGCGTCTGTCGCTGCTGTATCTCGCACAACAAACGCGGGTCAATCGCAACGTCGACGACCGCGACCGTCGCGCCGCTCGCCTGCCGGGTGGCAGCGCGGTGCTGGCCGAGGAATTCGTCAAACAGCTGAAAGTCATCAAGACCAATTCGCCGGTGTCGGCCATCAACCAGGACAAGGACGGCGTGACCGTCAAGGTCGGTTCGCTGGGTTACGAAGCCGAATATGTGGTGTTAGCCGTGCCGTTGCGCGCACTGAGCAAGATCCAGATGACCCCGGCCCTGGACGCCCAGCGTCTGGGCGCGATCAAGAGCACCAACTACGGCTGGCATGACCAGATCATGCTCAAATTCAAGACCCCGGTCTGGGACAGCAAGGCGCGCATGTCCGGCGAGATCTACAGCAACACCGGCCTCGGCATGCTGTGGGTCGAGCCTGCGCTGAAGGGCGGCGCTAACGTCGTGATCAACCTGTCCGGCGACAACGCCCGCATCATGCAGGCGTTCGGCGACAAGCAACTGGTGGATCAAGTGCTGATCCGCATGCAGGCGTTCTATCCACAGGCCCGCGGCGCGTTCACCGGTTATGAGCTGCGTCGTTCCAGCATCGACCCGTCCAGCGGCGGCGCGTACCTGGCGTTCGGCCCGGGCCAGATCAGCAAGTACTGGCGCTTGTGGGAACGTCCGCTGCAGCGCGTAGCCTTCGCCGGCGAACACACTGACACTCTGTACCCGGGCACCCTGGAAGGCGCATTGCGTTCAGGTCAGCGCGCGGCGATTCAGGTGCAGGGTCTGTCCGAAGGCAAGTCGTACGAACCGGTCAAAGCACCGCCACCGAAGGCCCCTGAACCGGTTAAAGAGAGCAGCGGCGGCATTGGCGGCTTCTTCTCGAACCTGTTCGGCGGTTCCAAGCCTGAGCCGAAACCGGCCGAGAAAGCGCCAGCACCTACTCCGGCCCCGGCTCCAGCGCCTGCGCCAGTAACCCCGCCGCCAGCGCCAGTGGTTGAACCAGCCAAGCCTGCGGTCGTGGAGCCTGCGAAAAAGGCACCGGCCAAGAAAGAACCGG
The DNA here is from genome assembly GCF_016925575.1 of Pseudomonas sp. 15A4. Lineage (NCBI taxonomy): Bacteria > Pseudomonadati > Pseudomonadota > Gammaproteobacteria > Pseudomonadales > Pseudomonadaceae > Pseudomonas > Pseudomonas sp. 15A4. The sequence continues at coordinate 1,368,418 of NZ_CP068986.1, forward strand.
CGAAAAAGGAGCCCGTTAAAAGGCTCCGGCCAAACCGGCCCCCACCCATAAAGCCCCTGCCAAAACCGAGGCTGCGAAAAAAGCGCCGGCCAAGGCTACGAGTGACAAGGCAGCACCGACCACTCCGGCGGCGGCTCCAGCAGCTCCCGCGACCGACAGCAAAAACTGATCGGTAACGGCTGAAAACAAAGGCGCGGCTTGATACCGCGCCTTTTTTCGCCTGGATGAACCGTAACGCTGGCTTAATCTCCTTCGGACGAAAATATGTCAGAAGATTTCAATCGGATTTTCTGATTCTTCAAAGCAACATTTTGCGCTTTCTTTCGATAGGTAAAGCGCTAGTCTCTCCCTCGGCCCTCACAGGATATTCAGCATGCAGCTACGCAACTCTTCTTCTCGCTATGGCTGGGTCAGCATCGTTTTGCATTGGGGTGTCGCGCTGACGGTGTTCGGCATGTTTGCGCTAGGGTTGTGGATGGTGGGGCTGGGCTATTACGACACGTGGCGCAAGGCTGGCCCTGACCTGCACAAGAGCATCGGCATCACGCTGTTCCTGTTCATGCTGATCCGGGTGATCTGGCGTTTCCTCAGTCCGCCGCCAGCAGCGCCTGCTACCCACAGCCGGTTTGTGAAGACGGCTGCGAAACTGGGGCACGCGTTTCTGTACCTGGACCTGTTTCTGGTGATGTTCGCCGGTTACCTGATTTCCACCGCAGACGGTGTCGGGATTCCGGTGTTTGGATTGTTCGAAGTGCCTGCATTGATCAGCGGACTGCCCGACCAGGCAGACGTGGCGGGCACCGTTCACTTGTACCTGGCCTGGACCCTGGTGATTTTCGCTGGACTCCACGGGCTGGCCGCTTTGAAGCATCACTTCGTTGATCGTGATGCCACGCTTGTACGTATGCTTGGCCGTAAGGCCTGATACTCAATTCAACTGGAAAGGAAGAAGACGTATGTTGAAAAAGACACTTGCTGCACTGGCCCTTGGTACCGCGCTGCTGACAGCGGGTCAGGCAATGGCCGCTGATTACACGATCGACAAGGAAGGCCAGCACGCCTTCATCAACTTCAAGATCAGCCACTTGGGCTACAGCTTCATCTACGGCACGTTCAAGGACTGGACCGGCACATTCAGCTTCGACGCCGCCAAGCCTGAAGACAGCAAGATCAGCATCGACGTCAAGACCGCCAGCGTCTTCACCAACCACGCTGAACGTGACAAGCACATCAGCAGCAAGGACTTCCTCGACGTCGCAACTTATCCTGACGCCAAATTCGTCTCCACCAAGGTCAGCAACGTCGGCAAGAACGCCGATGGCAAAACCACGGCTGACGTGACTGGCGACCTGACCCTGCACGGCGTGACCAAGTCGGTTGTGGTCAAGACCACCTTCCTGGGTGAAGGCAAGGATCCATGGGGCGGCTACCGCGCCGGCTTCGAGGGCACTACCTCGATCAAGCGTTCTGATTTCGGCAAGATGATGGACCTGGGTCCACAGTCCGACACCATGGACCTGGACATCTCGTTCGAAGGCGTCAAAGCCAAGTAAGACCCGTTGCTGTAGTGATAAAGCGCCGACCTTTAGGTCGGCGTTTTTGTGTCGGTGGGACCGGCTTTAGCCGGGAAGAGGCCGGTGTGGGCGCCATCAATTTGCAGCGTAGCGCTTGACGTCTTCCCGGCTAAAGCCAGTCCTACCAGATGTGCGCGGTCAGTGGGACCGGCTTTAGCCGGGAAGAGGCCGGTGTGTGCGCCATCAATTTTGCAGCGTGGCGATTGACGTCTTCCCGGCTAAAGCCAGTCCTACAGATGTGCGCGAGGCTGGTAGGACTGGCTTCAGCCGGGGAGAGGTCCGGGTTTCAAGAACAGGCAGAAACAAAAACGCCCCGAACCAGTCGGGGCGTTTTATTTGCTACTCAACAACCGGCGCTGCTTAACCTTCGCGGTTGCGGGTCAGCAGGGCTGGTTTTTCACCGCGTGGGCGGCTTGGCAACTGATCAAGTTGTTCAGCCGAAGGGAAACGATCGCCCTTGGACTCTTTGTGCATGATCTTCGGTGCAGGCTGACCGTCGCGAGGGCCGCGAACCGCTGGCTCCTGACGCGCTGGCTGGTCTTCGCGTGCCGGGCGACGGGCACGAGGCTGGTCTTCACGGCGAGCCTGACCATCACGGCCGGAGCCGTTGCGAGGACCGCTGCGTTTGGCCGGAGCGCCGGCGGTGTCGGTGCTGGCGGGAGCGCCAGTGGCCGAACCGCTGCCTGAACCACCGCGCGGACCGCTACGGCCTGGCGCCTGACCACGCGGCGCCGGTGCAGCCCCAGTGGCAGGAGCGCCCGGACGACGACCGCGGCTCTGGTTCTTGTTCTGGTACGGGCTGACGTAATCGGCGCGGTTACCGAAGTTGTCCACTTCGTCATCGAGGAATTCGTCGGGTGCGCGATTCGCACCTGACGCTGCCGGCTGCGACTGACGTGACTCGCTCGACGCGGTGCCCTGACGCGGCTTTTGCGGGCGCGCCGGACGTGCCGGGCGCTCGCCCGAAGGTGCGGCCGCTGCCGATGCCGGCTTTTCCTTGCCCTTGTCTTTGCCTTTGTCCTTGCGACCGCCACCACCGCCGCCGCCGTTCGGACCGTCGCCACGCGGGCCACGGGCATTGCGTGGGTTACGCACGTCCGGACGCTCGCGGACTTCCGGCTTCTCGGCTTCAACGGCCGTGATGTCGAAGCCCATCAGATCGCCGTCGGCAATCTTTTGCTTGGTCATGCGCTCGATGCTTTTCAGCAGCTTCTCTTCGTCCGGCGCAACCAGCGAGATCGCCTCGCCGCTACGGCCTGCGCGACCGGTACGACCGATGCGGTGCACGTAGTCTTCATCGACGTTAGGCAGCTCGAAGTTGACCACGTGGGGCAACTGGTCGATGTCCAGACCGCGGGCAGCGATGTCGGTCGCGACCATGATGCGGACGGTGCCAGCCTTGAAATCCGCCAACGCTTTGGTGCGCGCGTTCTGGCTCTTGTTGCCGTGGATCGCCACAGCGCTGAGGCCGTGTTTATCCAGGTACTCGGCCAAGCGGTTGGCGCCGTGCTTGGTGCGGGTGAACACCAGGACCTGCTCCCACGCGCCTTGAGTGATCAAGTGCGCCAGGAGCGAGCGCTTGTGGTTGGCCGGCAGGCGGAAGACGCGTTGTTCGATGCGCTCGACCGTGGTGTTCGGCGGCGTGACTTCGATGCGTTCCGGGTTGTGCAGAAGTTTGCCGGCCAGCGCGGTGATGTCCTGAGAGAACGTTGCCGAGAACAGCAGGTTCTGACGCTTGGACGGCAGGCGCGCGAGGACTTTCTTCACGTCGTGAACGAAGCCCATGTCGAGCATGCGGTCGGCTTCGTCGAGTACGAGGATCTCAACGTGGGACAGATCGACGCTGCCCTGACCGGCCAGATCGAGCAAACGACCCGGGCAGGCGACCAGTACGTCGACGCCGCGCGCCATGGCCTGGACCTGTGGGTTCATGCCGACACCGCCGAAGATGCAGGTACTGACGAACTTGAGGTTCTTGGCGTAGATCTTGAAGCTGTCGTGGACTTGAGCGGCCAGTTCACGGGTCGGGGTCAGGACCAGAACGCGGGGTTGGCGCGGGCCGTGACGCTGGGATTTGTCCGGATGACCGTTGGGAAACAACCGCTCCAGGATTGGGAGGGCGAAACCACCGGTTTTACCAGTACCTGTCTGGGCGGCGACCATAAGATCGCGGCCTTGCAACACGGCGGGAATGGCCCGCTGTTGCACTGGGGTAGGCTGGGTGTAGCCAGCAGCCTCGATGGCGCTGACTAAAGCCTCGGAGAGACCGAGGGAAGCAAAGGACATGAGTAATCCTGTCTTGAGTTGGGGCCATAGAGGCCCAAATAGGGATGATCTTCCAGGCGCAGACTAAAGGTTCTGCACGTAACGTGAATGCGCTCGACCCTGCTGCGGTCATCGCACACTCCTTGGAAGGTGCAATGGCGTCCGGTCCTGTGGAGGTCTGTAAGTTCAACTCGGGCAGGGGCGCAAAAAGTGCGCTGCTGACGTGTTCGAGAAGTCTTCTGTGAGACCGTGCACCCGGGCGCAAGCCTGGCGGGGACGCCGGAGTATAACAGAGCAATCACAACGCGCTGCTTTCCTGCTGCTCAACGGTTTTATCGACACTTTCCCCGGTTCTGCAGGTAATGTCGTCAGTGTTTCGCCGGTGTACCGCTCCACCAGTTTCGCGTACGCGGGTTCGCGCTTGAAACGCTTGAGTTCTGCGCTGAAGCGCTGGGCCAGCAAGTCCATGCCGGCATTGGGGCGCAGCGCCAGGTACTGCCCCCGGTGGTTGAGCACGGTCGGCAACTGACTGACCTGGCCTTCCAGCTTGAGTCGCTCGATCATCTGTCGGCCCAGCAGGCGATCGGTCACCATCAAATCGATGCGGCCGCGAATCAGTTTGCCGAAGTTCGCTTCATGGCTTGGCGCAGGCTCGCGGATGAACGCCGTCGAGCTGTCAAACGCCGGGCTGTATTTATAACCCGGAGAAACGCCGACGGTCAGCCCGTGCAGGTCTTCTACGCCATTGAAGGCATGCGGCCGGGCATTGGCTTGAAACAGCACCCAGTCGATGCTCGATAACGGTTCGTTTGGATACAAAAGATCAGGGCGTGCTTCGTCCTTGAAGATGTCGAGAACCCCGTCGGCCTCGCCGTCACGGAGCATCATCAGGCAGCGTTTCCACGGGAGAAACTGCCACTCGACGTCGATGCCCAGACGCTCGAAGACAACCGCCGTCGTGTCGTAATCCAGCCCGGAGGCATGGTTGTCGTCCACGATGACGTACGGGGACCAGGGTTCGGTGACGATCCGCAGTTTTTCGCCCAGCGCGCTGAAGCTCAGGCAGGCGAGAAGAGCGGCAATGAATAGTGGGAGGATGGGCGGCATGCGCGCGAGATTACGACGCGAGCTAACTAAATAAAAGCAATGATTCTCAACAAAAACAGAAGGCTCGGCTCAATGACGGGGCTGGCAGGCCTCGGGGTGACGCGGCCTGCCGGTGAAGCCAGCGCGGTTTCAATCCGTCTGGATTGAAACCGTTATCGTGCAGAGAGCTTGAGGTTGTTCCAGACCGCCAAACTCGGTTCGGCCTGATTCAGCGTGTAGAAATGCAAGCCGGGCGCACCACCGTGCAGCAGTCGTTCGCACATCTCGGTGATGACCTGCTCGCCAAACGCCTGAATGCTCGCCGTGTCGTCGCCGTACGCTTCCAGCTGCTTGCGAACCCAGCGCGGGATCTCCGCACCGCATGCGTCCGAAAAGCGCGCCAGTTTGCTGTAGTTGGTGATCGGCATGATGCCTGGCACGATCGGAATATCCACGCCCATCTTTCGTACGCGCTCAACGAAGTGGAAGTAGCTGTCAGCGTTGAAGAAGTACTGGGTGATCGCACTGTTGGCGCCGGCGTTGGCCTTGCGCACAAAGTTTTTCAGATCGTCTTCGAAATTGCGCGCCTGCGGGTGCATCTCGGGGTAAGCCGCGACTTCGATGTGAAAGTGATCGCCGGTTTCTTCTCGAATGAAGCTCACCAGGTCATTGGCATAACGCAACTCACCGCTGGCCATGCCCATGCCAGAGGGCAGGTCACCGCGCAGGGCAACGATACGTTTGATGCCGGCTTGCTGGTACTGCGTCAGCAAGCTGCGCAGGTCAGCCTTGCTGTCACCGACACACGACAAGTGCGGAGCGGCCGGGACGTGCACTTCTTTTTCCAGCTGCAGCACGGTGTTGATCGTGCGATCGCGCGTGGAACCCCCGGCACCGTAAGTGCAGGAGAAAAATTCGGGGTTGTAGCTGGCCAGCGTACGCGCCGTGGCAAGCAGTTTTTCATGACCAGCGTCGGTCTTCGTCGGGAAGAATTCGAAACTGTAGCTACGGTCTTGGCTCATGGAGCGAGTCTCCAGCGGCAAGCTACAAGCCATAAGCTGCAAGAGTGGCGGTGCGCCGTATCCTGCAGCTCAAGGCTTGCCACCTGGTGCTGCTAAATGCTTGGACGATTTAAAGCCTGACGCGGCAAGTGCTCACAATGGTGATGCCTTTACTTGCCGCTTGAAGCTTGAAGCTTGCCGCTTACTGCTTAGTAGCGATAAGCGTGCGGCTTGAACGGACCTTCGACGGTCACGCCGATATAGTCGGCCTGGGTCTTGGTCAGCTTGGTCACGACGCCGCCGAAGCCGCGTACCATTTCCAGGGCCACTTCTTCGTCCAGCTTCTTCGGCAACACTTCAACGGTCAGACGCTCGGCTTTCTGAGCAGGGCTCAGGTCAGCGTACTTCTGGTTGAACAGGAAGATCTGCGCCAGCACCTGGTTGGCGAACGAGCCGTCCATGATGCGGCTCGGGTGACCGGTTGCGTTGCCCAGGTTCACCAGACGGCCTTCGGCCAGCAGGATCAGGTAGTCGTCGTTCTGCGGGTCAAACTGGCCAGCGCCGGTGCGGTGGATCTTGTGCACTTGCGGCTTCACTTCTTCCCATGCCCAGTTCTTGCGCATGAAAGCCGTGTCGATTTCGTTGTCGAAGTGACCGATGTTGCAGACCACTGCGCGTTTTTTCAGCGCCTTGAGCATGTTGGCGTCGCAGACGTTGACGTTGCCGGTGGTGGTAACGATCAGGTCGATCTTGCCCAGCAGTGCTTTGTCGATGCTCGCTTCGGTGCCGTCGTTCTCGCCGTCGATGAAAGGCGAAACCAGTTCGAAACCGTCCATGCAGGCTTGCATGGCGCAGATCGGGTCGACTTCGGTGACCTTGACGATCATGCCTTCCTGACGCAGCGACTGAGCCGAACCCTTGCCCACGTCACCGTAGCCGATGACCAGCGCTTGCTTGCCGGACAACAGGTGGTCGGTGCCGCGCTTGATGGCGTCGTTCAGGCTGTGACGGCAGCCGTACTTGTTGTCGTTCTTGCTCTTGGTGACCGAGTCGTTGACGTTGATCGCAGGGATCTTCAGTTCGCCCTTGGCCAACATGTCCAGCAGGCGGTGAACGCCCGTGGTGGTCTCTTCGGTCACGCCGTGGACGCGGTCCAGGATGGCCGGGTATTTCTTGTGCAGCAGCTCGGTCAGGTCGCCGCCGTCGTCGAGGATCATGTTGGCGTCCCATGGCTGACCGTCCTTGAGGATGGTCTGCTCCAGGCACCACTCGTACTCGGCTTCGGTCTCGCCTTTCCAGGCGAAAACCGGAATGCCGGCAGCAGCGATGGCGGCAGCGGCCTGATCCTGAGTCGAGAAGATGTTGCAGGACGACCAGCGTACTTCGGCACCCAGGGCAACCAGGGTTTCGATCAGCACGGCAGTCTGAATGGTCATGTGGATGCAGCCGAGAATCTTCGCGCCCTTGAGCGGTTGTTCGCCAGCGTACTTGCGACGCAGGCCCATCAGGGCTGGCATTTCGGATTCGGCGATGATGGTTTCGCGACGGCCCCAGGCAGCCAGGGACATGTCGGCGACTTTGTAGTCGTTGAAATCGTTGGGCGTCAGTACAGCACTCATAAAGAGTCTCCATTCGTAGGGTGCGAATGGGCGCCGTTGTGCGTTTAAAGCTTGATCGGCGGGAAGCCTGATCAAACAACGCCCTCTCCGAGCCTGACAGGTCTAACCTGCTGCAGCGCCCCTCGGACAGGTGGCGGGAAAACGGTCACAAGGTGTGATGACCGTTTTTGAAGCGGTGGCGATTATCTTTCTTTGAGCTGCAAGTGGCAAGCTGCAAGCGGCAAGCGGTAAACAACAGCGGACCTGCTTTTAACTTGCAGCTTCAGGCTTGAAGCTTGAAGCTGGGGCACATCCACCACCGTCTCCCAAACACCCCGGAGCCCCCATGAACTTTCACACCCGCAAATGGGTAAAACCCGAAGACCTCAACCCCAACGGCACGTTATTCGGCGGCAGCCTGTTGCGCTGGATCGACGAAGAAGCGGCCATCTACGCCATTGTCCAGTTGGGCAATCAGCGCGTCGTGACCAAGTACATTTCCGAGATCAACTTTGTCAGCGCCTCGCGTCAGGGGGACATCATCGAACTGGGGATTACCGCCACCGAATTTGGCCGCACCTCCATCACCCTGACCTGCCAGGTGCGCAACAAGATCACCCGCAAGAGCATTCTCACGGTCGAGAAAATGGTCTTCGTGAACCTGGGCGAAGACGGCCTGCCGGCACCCCACGGCAAGACCGAGATCACCTACGTGAAAGATCAGTTCAAGGAAGATGTCATCAACGAGTGATCGCGCAACGGAAGAGGATTCTTGATCAAGGCATAACCCGTAGGAGTGAGCTTGCTCGCGATTGCAGTGTGTCAGGCGAAGAATCTTCGCCTGTCTGACGCATCGCGAGCAAGCTCACTCCTACAGTAAAAAGAGGGTGCCGGTTATGCCGGATCACGCGCCTGCCAGTCCCGCAGCCACTGCAGGCCTTCGCTGGTATCGCCTTTCGGGCGGTACTCGCAGCCGACCCAGCCGGTGTAGCCCAGGCGGTCGATTTCTTCGAACAGCCACGGGTAATTCACTTCCCCCACGCTCGGCTCATGGCGGTCCGGCACACCCGCGATCTGGATGTGGCCGATGCCGGCGAAGTCGCGGCGCAGTTTGCTGGTGACGTCGCCCTCGACGATCTGGCAGTGATAGCAGTCGAACTGCACCCGCAGATTGTCGGCGCCGACTTCTTTAAGCACCGCCTGACCCTGATCCTGACGATTGAGGAAGAAGCCCGGAATGTCCCGGGTGTTGATCGGCTCGATCAACACCGTCAGCCCGACCTTTGCCGCCTGTTGTGCGGCGAAGCTCAGGTTTTCCAGGTACACCGCGTGATGCTTCTGGCGCAGGTCTTCACTGGGCAGCAGGCCGGCCATGACGTGAATCCGGTCATTGCCCAGCACCGCTGCGTAGTCCAGCGCTTTCTGGAAACCGTCGCGGAATTCACTCTCCCGGCCCGGCAACGAAGCAATGCCTCGCTCGCCCTTGGTGAAGTCGCCGGGCGGGGCGTTGAACAGCGCCTGGGTCAGGCCGAAGTCGTCCAGACGCAGCTTGATTTCCTCGGCCTTGAAGTCATACGGAAACAGGTACTCCACGCCCCTGAAACCGTCACTCGCCGCAGCCGAGAAACGCGCCAGAAAGTCGTGTTGCGGATACATCATGCTGAGGTTGGCAGCGAAGCGAGGCATGGTTATCTCCTAATTGAAGCCGTTAGACGAAGGGCCAGAGCAGCAGCGTCATCAAGAAACCGAGGGTGCCCAGAATGGTCACCAGAAAGGTCCAGGTGCGCAGGCCGTCGGCAACGTTGAGGCCCGCCAGTTTGGTGAACATCCAGTAACCGGCGTCGTTGATGTGCGACATCGCCAGACCGCCACCGCCCATGGCCAGACAGAGCAGGGCCATGTGGTTGGCGCTCAGGTTCAGCGTGGCGATCAGCGGGCTGAGAATGCCGGCCGTGGTCACCAGCGCCACTGTGGTCGAGCCCTGCACGGCACGCAACAGCAGCGTCAGCAGAAAGCCCAGTGCGAGAACCGGCAGGCCGGTGTTGCGCAGCGCTTCGGACACGACCGCGCCGATACCGGTATCCACCAGCACCTTGCCAAACACGCCGCCTGCGCCCGCAATCAAAATCACCATTGCCACGCCGGGCAATGCCGAACCCACGACGTCGGATACCTGATTGCGGCTCCAACCACGGCGCGAGCCCAGCAACCAGGCGCACAGCAGCGTGTCGATCAGCAGTGCCACCAGCGGCGCGCCGAGAACGGTCAGCACGTTGCGCAGCATTGTGTCGGCCGGCAACATCGTGGTCGCCAGCGTGCCCAGCAGAATCAAAATGATCGGCAGCAGAATCAGCGCGATGATGATGCCCGCCCCCGGCGCCGGCGCTTTTGGCAGGCGTGCCGCCAGGCTGCTGGCGTTTTCTTCCAGGCCCAGCTCTTTGGTGTGGGTCGCTTCAGACACTCGCGAGTAATCGTTATTGGCCCAAGCCACCAGGTCGTCGTTGGTGACGTGGGAGCCGTACACTTCGCTGCGGATATCGTCGGTCATCGGGTAGACCCTGCGGGTCATGCGCCCAGCGATCAGGTAACCGATCAGGCACAGAATCCCCACCATCGGCAGCCCGAACATCAACACGCGACCCAAGTCCGCGCCCAGCTGGCCGGCGGCTGCAACAGCACCCGGATGCGGTGGCAGGAAGGCGTGTACCGACAACAGCGCAGCGCACATCGGCAGCGCATAAACCAGCAATGGCTTACGAGCAGCGCGGGCGACGCCGTAGGCCAGTGGCATGAGGATGATCACGCCGACTTCGAAGAACACTGGAATACCGACCATGAAACCCGCCACGGTCAGGGCCAGCGGCGTGCGCCGGTTGCCGAAGCGGTTGATCAGGGTCTTGGCCAGCGCCTCGGCGCCGCCGGACAGTTCGATGATGCGGCCGATCATGGCGCCAAGGGCGATGATGATCGCGATGTGGCCGAGGGTTTTGCCCATGCCGCCTTCGATGGTCGCTACCAGATCGCCCGGTTTAACCCCGGCCACCAGCGCCACGATAATGCTGACCAGCATCAGCGCCACGAACGGTTGAAACTTGTATTTCAGGACCAGAAGCAGCAACAGCGCAATGCCGGCTCCGGCGATGATCATGAGCAATAGAGGAGTCATGTTGTGTCCCGTTGTTATTGTTTTCCGGCCAAGCCGGTCCGCCGAAACCGGCAGGCCGGTTTTCGATCAAAACGCCGCTGGGGTTACCAATTCACGCCGAACGTCTGGCGCAGTTCTTCCAGAGCCGCTGCGTCCAGCGGTTCAGGTTTGGGGTTGCTCATCAGCCAGAGGCGTGCGGTCTCCTCCAGCTCTTCCAGCGCATAAGAAGCCTTGGCGACCGAGCTTTCCCAGATCACCGGGCCGAGTCGTTCGAGCATCACGCCGCGCACGCTGTTCGCCAGTTTCGCCACTTGTTCAGCGACGTTCGGCGAGCCGGGGCGCTCGTAGGCAATCAAGGGAATGTGCCCGACCTTCATCACCTGATACGGGGTGATCGGCGGGAGGATGTCGTCGGGTTTCCAGACGCCGGCCAGTGTCAGCGCGACCAGATGCGTCGAGTGGGTGTGCACCACGCCGCCAACGCCGGGATTGCGGTCGTAGACCTGGCGATGCAGGGCCAATGTCTTCGACGGCTTATCGCCGGACACCCATTCGCCGGCCAGATTGACCTTGGCGATGGCATCAGGATCGAGGCGCCCCAGGCATGCGTCGGTTGGCGTAATCAGCCAGCCGTCGTCAAGGCGCGCGCTGATGTTGCCTGCGGTGCCGACGGTGTAGCCGCGTCCGAACAGCAGACGGCCGATGGTGCAGATTTCTTCACGCTGCTTGTTTTCGGCGCTCACTGAAGGGCCGGTTACGTTGCTCATTGGGCACCTCCTGCCAGCTGCTTGAGGGCCTTGTCGAAAAAGTCACGACCGCCGAAATTCCCTGACTTCAGCGCCAGGGCCAGAGGCTTCGCGCCGCTGCTGATGGTCGCTGGAACACCCGGGTCGATCTGCGCGCCGATCTTCAGCAGGCTCACACCCAAGGCCTGAACCACAGCTCCGGAGGTTTCGCCGCCGGCGACCACAAAGCGTTTCACGCCAGCGTCCAGCAGGCCGCGAGCGATCTGCCCGAGGGCGTCTTCGACCAACGCGCCAGCACGTTCAACGCCAAGTTTTTGCTGCACGGCTTTGACTTCTTCCGGGCTGCTGGTGGCGTAGATCAGCACGGTTTCCCCGGCATCGCGGGCGAACGCCAATGCGTCTGCCACCACCGGTTTGCCTTCAGCGAGTGCCAATGGATCGATGCGCAGAGCCGGCCGGTTAGCCTCAAGCCAGGCGGCAACCTGGCCGTTGGTAGCCACCGATGCGCTGCCCGCCAATACGACTTCGCCGCCGTCAACGTGCTCAAGCTTCGCGGCATCAATGTCACGCAGCTTGCCCGCTTTACGGAGATTGCCCGGCAGACCCAGCGCCAGACCCGAGCCACCGGTGAGCAGCGGCAGGTCGGCGCAAGCTTCGCCGAGGGTGTACAGGTCAGCGTCAGACAGCGCGTCGGCAATCGCCATGACCACGCCGTCTGCACGTAACTCTTTGATGCGCGCACGCACGCCGTCGACGCCTTTGGCGATGCTGTCATAACGCAGCAGGCCAACTTTCTGCGTGGTTTGCGATTGCAGCACGCGCACCAGATTGGCATCGGTCATCGGCGTAAGCGGGTGGTTTTGCATGCCACATTCGCTGAGCAGTTGGTCCTGCACAAACAGATGGCCACGGAAAATCGTGCGACCGTTCTCCGGGAACGCCGGGCAAGCCAGGGTGAAGTCGCTGTTCAGCGCCTTGAGCAGCGCTTCGCTGACCTGGCCGATGTTGCCTTTGGCGGTGGAATCGAACGTCGAGCAGTATTTGAAGAAGATCTGCTCGCAGCCCTGCTCACGCAGCCACTGCAGCGCGGCGAGGGATTCCTCAACCGCTTCTGCAGCCGGCGTGGTGCGCGATTTCAGCGCGATAACGATGGCGTCGGCGTCCAGTTCGGCCAGGCTTTCGGCGCTCGGGATGCCAATGCTTTGCACGGTGCGCATGCCGCCCCGCACCAGCATGTTGGCCAAATCGGTGGCGCCGGTGAAGTCATCGGCGATGCAGCCCAACAGAGGGCGCGGAGTCGTAGTGCTCATCAGCGTCATCTCAGTTGTTTTCAGGCTTGGCGGTCGGCAGTTCGATGCCCGGGAAAATCTTGATCACGGCAGAATCATCCTCGCGACCAAAGCCAGCGGTAGAGGCTTGCATGAACATCTGGTGGGCGGTGGACGACAGCGGCAGCGGGAATTTGCTGGCGCGGGCGGTATCGAGTACCAGACCCAAGTCTTTGACGAAGATGTCCACGGCCGACAACGGCGTGTAGTCCGCCTTGAGAATGTGCGGCACGCGGTTCTCGAACATCCACGAGTTACCGGCGCTGTTGGTGATCACTTCGTACAGCGCATCGGCATCGACGCCTTCGCGCAGGCCCAGTGCCATGGCTTCGGCGCTGGCGGCGATATGTACGCCCGCCAGCAACTGATTGATGATTTTGACTTTCGAGCCCAAGCCGTGGACGTCGCCCAGGCGATAGACCTTGCCCGCCATGCCGTTGAGGATCGCGTCGGCCTTGGCGTAAGAATCAGCCGGGCCGGAGGTCATCATCGTCATCTCGCCAGCAGCTGCCTTGGCCGCGCCGCCGGAGATCGGCGCGTCGAGGTAGAGCAGGCCTTTTTCGGTGAGGCGTTGACCCAGTTCGATAGCGAAGGTCGGTGCAACCGTGGCGCAACCGATGATCAGGCTGCCCGGACGCAGGGCGGCGACTGCTCCGCTGTCGCCGAACAATACGGTTTCGGTCTGCTCGGCGTTGACCACGACGGTGAGGATCACGTCGCAGGCAGCGGCCATGCTCGCAGGAGATTCACAGGCAACGCCGCCTTCGCTGGCAAATTGCTCGGTGACGGCCGCGCGCACGTCACAGGCATGAACGTTGAAGCCGCTGCGCAGCAGGGAGCGCGCAATGCCCAGGCCCATCGCACCCAGACCAATGACGCCGACATTCTTGTTATTCATGAATCTCTCCTCGGGTGAGCGCCGAAGTTCATCAGCACTCGAACGGTGTTTGTTCTGATCTGTTAAAGATAGTGAACCTGTGATCGGATAATGTGAAGTGCTTTTTTTAGTTAACAAAAATTAACATCAATGTGGTCGCACATAAAAAAGCCCTGGCTGGCTGCCAAGGCTTGGGTGCACGGTTTATGGGGTGGGATGTATCTGTCGGTACACAACTGTGGGAGCGAGCTTGCTCGCGAAGCAGCAGGCGCATCCACCGCATCCACCGCATCCACCGCATCCGCCGCATCTTCAGCGGCTGAAATACCGCTTTCGCGAGCAAGCTCACTCCCACAGCAGGGATGTCAGCGTCGGGAGAGCTCGGCCTTACCCACCGACGCCAACATCAACTCAACCCCCAGCCCGCGAATGCTGTCCGCTGCGCCGTGGGCGAGGCGGTCGTCGCTGATGATCGTGTCGAACTGCTCCAGGCCGGCGACTTTGTACATGCCGAACGTGCCGTATTTCGTACTGGTCGTCAGCAAAACCGTGCGCGACGCTGACTGCATCGCCGCCTGCTTGACCTCAACCTTTAGCGCGGACGGCGTCGTGGTACCCCGCTGCAGATCCCACGAACTGGTCGACATGAACGCCACGTCGGTTGCCAATTGCCGCAGCGTCGCCGCTGCCAGCCCGCCGACACAGGATCGGTTCGGGTGATCCAGCAGCCCGCCGGTGTGAATCACATCCACATGGGTCGCATCGGCGAGGGCGTTGACCACGCCAAAATCGTTGGTGACCACGGTCATGCCCGCCAGTGCGACGATGTACGGGACGATTTCCAGCGTGCTGGTGCCGGCGTCGAGGTACACGGTCATCTCAGGGTGCAGCAGGCTGGCGGCCAGTTTCGCCATCGCCTGCTTGTGGGGCAGCTCGACCACCGCCTTGGACTGGTGGCTGGGCTCGCTGTGCACCTGGCTGGCGATGCGCACCCCGCCGGTCACCGAATAGGCACGGCCACTTTGCTCAAGCAGCGCAATGTCGCGGCGAACGGTCATGTGCGAGCAGTCGAACATTTCCATGAGCTGATGCACGCTCAGCACCTGATGCTTGCGCAACTGACGCAGCATCAACTCCCGACGCTGATCGGGAATCATCGGCGCTGCGCCACTGAGGGTGGCGTCTTCTTCGCTGGACATGCAGGCTCCTGGGCAACGAGATACAGCCGAGGTCGGCCGCGTGGCTGGCATCTTAGCCAATCGGGATGGCGGTGGCAGTAACGGCGAACAAACTGCGCGCAGGTTGTTCTCTGTAGGACCCGCTTTAGCCGGGAAGGGGCCGGTGTGTGCGCTATCAAATTTGTGGTGTGGCGGGCGACGCCTTCCCGGCTGAAGCCGGTCCTACGATTGCATGCGTTACCTGTAAGAACCTTTCGGCGGGCCGTGGCTCTTAGCCTGTAGACAGTGTTGGCCGGGATGCTTCTGATGAAGCTCAAATTCTAAAAAGGATGCAGGTATGACCGTAGCGTTTTGGTGTGTGTTGATCGTGATTCTGTTGCCGATAGGGTGCGCTGGCATTGCCAAGTTCAGCAGCGGCAAATTCAGTGCACGGCACAATCATGATCCCCGGGACTTTCTCGACCGCCTCGAAGGCCTCCCGCGCCGCGCCCACAACGCGCAGCTCAATAGTTTTGAAGCGATTCCCGGGTTTGCCGCTGGCGTGATCATCGCCCACGTCGCCGGTGTGGCGCAGTTGGTGACGATCGACGTACTCGCCGTGCTGTTCGTGACGAGTCGCCTGCTCTACATCATCTTCTATCTGGCGGATCTTGCGGCGTTGCGTTCGCTGGCCTGGATCGTCGGGATGGGGTTGGTGATCGCGCTGTTTGGCGTCTCTGTCTGACCGCTCATTATTTCTAAGTTGACGCGATGTGGCAGCAAACACGCGACCTGTGGGAGTGAGCTTGCTCACGAAGAGGCCAGTACAGTCGCTGAATATTTGGGACTGAACGCCACTTCCCGGGCAGCTCGCTCCTCCAGAAAGCAGTAATTGCGCTTAATCGTCATCCTCGTCCGGCTTGACGTTTTCCAGCTTCTCCTGCTCTTCCTGCAACTCCTTGCGGGACTCGGCCAGCTTGTCTTTACGCTTGTCGATTTTCTCGGGATCGCCCTTGCTCATCGCCTTGTTCAAATCCGCCTGACGACGGCTGACTTCGCGCTTGGCATCCAGCACCTTCTGCTCCTGCTGCTTGAGCAAGTCGGCGTCGGTGCAGTTCGCGTTCACTTCACTCAACGCTTTTTCCAGCCCTGCCTGCCGATTGGTATTGCCAGCAGCCTTGGCGTTTTCGAGCTGAGTGGTGATGTCCTGGCGCTTGGCGGCGCATCCGGACGGCTCCGGCGCCTGCTCGGCTGCAAACACCGGCGCGGCCAGAAATCCGCACGCAGTGAATGCAAAAAGGGATAACAGGAATTTCATGAATACTCCTTGAATACAAATAGCCATACGCTCGACACAATCATGTGGCCCTAAAAAGACTAAAAACCTTTGATGCCTCCGTCCCGCAATTGCTTGCTCAAAGCCTGCACCTGCGGGTCTCGGAAAAATGCATGCAGTTGCTGCGCACGTCCCGAGCCAATACCAGGTTCGATTTGCCATTCCTCCACACTTCGTGAGGCCAGGGCCGCCCAGGACTCACCCAGATCAACGCCTGTAGCCGGCGGCAAACCGATGGCCTTGAGCCAGACGACAAACGGCTTTTCTCGTGCGCCCTGGAAACTTGTCAGCAGTTTAGCGCTGGTGCGTTCGCCCAGACCGGGAATGTTAGCAAGCTGCGCACTGTCGAGGGTCATCCAGTCCAGTAAACCGTTTAATTGTCCTGCCTGAATCAACTTATCCCACGTGCCCGGTCCTACGCCGTTGAGCGCCAACCCCTTCTTCCCACTCAACCATTTCAACCGTTCACGGAACTGACTTTCGCAGCCCTCAACGGGCTGCCAGCAACTCAGCGAATGAAAATCCTCCGCTCGCGGCACATCCAGCGGCGCACGATCAACGCTGCGTGATATCACCTCATCCAGACGCGGAATCGTCAGGCCGGCGAGGCTGATCGCGACCTGATCGCCAGGCCGAATGTCCATTTCCTGCCAGCGCTTAAGCGAGCCCACGCTGATGCGGGCGATCATCCGGTCATCCAGGCGCACCGGTTCGATGTCCAGCACGGGCGTGATCTTGCCACTGCGCCCGACGTTGAAATGAACCTTGCGCACCTCGGCCAGCGCCTGCGCAAACGGGTACTTCCAGGCCGCGACCCAGTAAGGCGCTTTCGCCTGCCAGCGCTCAGCTGATGGACGCTCGCCCTGGCGAATGACTACGCCATCGGTGGCAAACGGGAGCGGCGAACGGTACCAGTGCTCGCGCCAGTTCTTTGCCTGAGTGAAGCCCTCCAACGGCTCACTGAAGCGCACGCTGTCCTCGAAACCCATGGCTCTCAGCCCTGCCAGTCGCTCGGTCATGGCCGCCGGACCTTCCGGCCAGTCCCAGACGAACAAGCCAATCTGCGCACCTTCCTCCTCACTGATCGCGTGACGCGCCAGCAACCCGGCCACTTTGCTTCGAGCGTTCAGACTGCCGGCGGCCGCCTGAACGTGATCTGTCAGTTTCCAATACAGCTCACCCTGGAGGATCACCGTCTTTTCCCACGCGAGATGGCGAGGGATCGCTTCGATCTGGTGGGCATGCCCCGTCCAATCCTGGCCGAAAACCCCGTCGCCCCGGCTGATGGCGCTCACCAGTTTGCCGTCGACATACACCAGCGTGACCGCCACGCCGTCTACCTTCGGCTGAATCCATAGATCGCTTCGGCCTTCAAGCCACGCCTGAACGGCGGCCTCACCCGGTAATTTGGTCAGGCCGGTGTGAGGGATGGGATGGGCAACGGGACCGCGCGCGGTTTTCAGCGGGTTCAAGGGCGAGGCTGGCGTCGCGGCGAAACAACCGCGCAGATCGGCGAGCCGCTGCACGGATTGGTCGTACAGCTCATCGGCCACCAGCGAGACGCCCTGGCGGTGATAACTATCGTCCCATTGGGTGATCTGGCTTTGCAGCGCGAGGATTTCGCTTCGGGCTTTGGCCGGTGGCCAGTCGGGGCAAGAGGTGGCCTTGGCTGTGATGGAAACGAGGGCGATCAAAGCGCAGGTCATCGCGCGGAGGAGGGGCAGCATCGGAGCGTCCTTGCCGGGGAGGGACTGCAAGGCTAGGTTTTCTCGATGGGCGTTTCATCGCCCCTTGGTTACCGCGTTTGTCTCGCACCGGTACAGCCAGGCGCGGTTTCCCGGCCTAGCTGTGTCTTGAGCAGGCTGGTGACGAGTGCAAAATGATGTTTCACCTGGCTACTGGAAGAGACACCGCCATGGACCTGTCGACCCTCGCTCTGTTCATCCCCGCCTGTTTCGCCCTGAACATGGCGCCGGGCCCGAATAACCTGCTCTCGATCAGCAACGCGTCGCGTTATGGGTTTGGCCGCGCCTGCACCGGCGGGCTTGGTCGGTTGCTGGCATTCGCAATCATGATTGCGCTGGCCGCAGTCGGGCTTACAGCGGTGCTGCATACGTCCGAGTGGCTGTTTCATACGATCAAGATTGTGGGGGCGGCGTATCTGTTCTATCTGGCGTTACAACTGTGGCGAGCGCCATGCGAGGCGCACGATGTCGAAGCTGGCGAGCCGGCTGGCGTGACGAGGCTGGCACGTCAGGAGTTTCTGGTCGCCATCGGTAACCCCAAAGCCATTCTGTTGTTTACGGCGTTTCTGCCGCAATTCGTCGACCGCTCCGGCGTAGTCACTACTCAGTTCGCACAATTGGGGGCGATGTTTCTGGTGCTGGAATGTATCGCCATCGCGCTTTATTGCTGGATGGGGGTGCATGCGCGTCGGCTGTTTGCGCAGCCAAGTGGCAAGCGGCTGTTCAATCGTTTGTGCTCGGGATTGTTGGCGAGTGCGGCGTCGTTTTTGCTGGTGGCGCGGCGGGGTTAATACGTGTTCAGCCCACGGAGGTGGGCTGAATCCAGGTAATCGTCGAAGGCCATGAAATGATCATGACCCCGACGTGGCGCTTGTTGCGGTTACGGCTTGTCTCGCAGCGTTTTCACGGTGTCAGTGAATTCCTTGCCGCCGTCTACTGCGGTGTAGACCATATGAAGCTGGATGCTTTTGACGAGTGCTTTATCATCGTTGACCAATGACCTGACGAACTGTTCGTCAGGAAAGCTCAGCTGCCAGCGCGATATCGCACCCGTGCCTTCGAATGGCAAATACCGGCCATCGTGGAACATCAGTTCATACACCCAATCCCCGGGCCCGAAACCCAATCCGTCATCGGCAGTGCCTGACGATAGGGCAATTTGCTGTTGCGCTCGTAAATTACGTTTAACGCTGGCAGGTGGTTTGGTGGCTAGCCCGTAGAGATACTCAGCGCCATCTTTGACAGGCTCGATCAGCGTCGTGCTGTCGGTTTGGGTCAGAATCGCGCTGACCTCTTTCATGGTATCGCGAGCTTCGGTAGCCATTACGAACGAAACCGATACGTGCTTGAGCTGCCGCAGGTAATGGCCAGGATAGCTCCGATCGAAGTCGGCGGATTTAATGTCGCATGTCAGAGGGGTGCTCTTCAGCCCCTTAAGGATCTTGAGACCTGTATCAGTCTGCGCCTCCCAGATATTGATCGTTTTTCTGATCGTCAAGCGACGCTCATTGCTTTGCAGGTACGCATTTTCCATTTCCTGTAAATCGACCAGCAACGACTCGCCCGCCAGCATGCCTTTGTAGGAGTCGATCCATGCGCTGGTCTTGACAAACGCAGGTCGTTTGTAATCGCCGATCTCGTAACGCCAGGCGGCTTCGGCGCTCAGGCACAACGACAAAACGGCGTCATAGGCTGGTGCGTAGAGCAGTTCCTGACGGGCGACGAGCCAGTTGTAGATGGGGATGATGGTGAAGCCGGTTGTCATGGCCACGTGGGCTTCTTCGAGGTTTTTGCGATGGGTACGGGCCTCGTCCATAGATAAGGTGGCTGCGTTTAGTTCGATATTGGTCTCCTTCAGCTGCAGGTCGATGGATTTAATATCCAACGCTGCGAGGCCCTGTTCGAATGTCCATCCGTTAGCCCGGCGTTCGTAGCCCGCTTCAACAAGGAGTTTGTCTGCAAGATACTTGGAGGCTTTAGCACCGATTTCAGCCAACTCAGAGAACGTGTCAATGGTTTTTGAAGGTTCATTTCCGCCGACTGCCAAGCCATAGATGTTCGGCACCACGGCCTTGATTGCACTGGCAAGAAGCTTTGGCGGCATTGAAGTGTTTTCCAGTATTGCCGCCGTCCACTGCAGGCCTGTTGCCGCCTCCTCCCTTGCAGACCGCCCAACTTCAATCAGGTTGGTGTAGTGATTCTTCTTGAAAGTCGCTATCTGCTTGCTTATCAGTAACGTTTCCTTCTTGGCCTTGACCGAGCTGATTGCCTCCTGCTTAAGTCTTAATGTGAAATCAGAGATTCTGATCTCCTGCTGTTTTAGCAGCACGGAAAGGGAAGTGTTGAACTCATCCTCCATCAGCTTCATGTAATGCCGACCCATGTCCTGAAGTTGCTGCACCGCTGCACGGGCCATGGGGATCAACTGCCTGAACCGGTAGGCCGGTATTTGCATGCGGTCGCTGTTGTAGCTGCTGATGAGATGACCGATGCCTCGTTGGGCGAACCCGAAAGGGTCTGTGCCTTCTGTGCGCCAGTCCATGACCGGCAGCAGTTTTCCGTCCAGCGTCAGGCCGTGGCGTAGATTGAACAGGCGATGTTCGATTATTTTCCGCGTTTCTATAACCCGTTCATTGATCGGCGTACGGAATGCCGAGCCTTCCAGTTGGCTCAGTGCGGTAGGCACCCAACGCGACACCGCCGTGCGCTCTGGTAACGGCCCGATCAGCTTCAGCGCTTTTTGATAGCTTAGCCAAGCGTGATTGAGCGTGCTCGGGGTGAGTTGACGGTAAAAATGGTCGCCCTGCCGCTGCCAGTTTTCCACCATCGAAAGGAACACCGCTTGCCGGTTGTATCGCGACAGAATGAAAGCTCTGGTCGTGGGGCTCACCACCTTTTGCAACTCTGAGGTACCTGTCCCCACATCAGCGAGGGGACGGGTGTTCCAGAAGGGCGGACGTTGTTTTTCGTCCCGGAGCGTGCGGAACGGGTCGAACAAATAATCGGTGAACCAGCGTTCCGCTTCGTCGAACTGCTGTTGTTCACTCAGGCGCGTTGCAACAAGATTCGGCAAGTGGAGAAACAACTCCCGAAAATAGATGCCGTTGGCGCCGTGAAAATCAACCGACGGGTTGGGAATGGCGAGATCGATTGTGGGTTCTTTGATTAACTGCGCGTCCCACTCCAACGCCCGTTCCACACTGCGCGATGCACGGGCAACGAGTTGCTTACCGAACAGGGTGTTGAGCCGAATGGTGTTGGTAGGAAATGTTGGGGATTGATCGGCAACGGCGTTCAGATCGAGATATTGGGCCTGTTGCTCGTTCCGCTTGATTGAGATGTCCCATTTTTCGGAGGCTCTCATCTGTTCTAATGACCAAAAGAAGTGAGACTTGCTGACTTCTTGGTTACGTATCAGTGCACGAATCGCGAAGTCCCTCGGTCCCAGAGTTCCCAAATTGACGTCGCATGAAAGAATAACGTGCCCATTGGCATGGGCAGTCCTAGATTTAAGGTCTACCTCCAGCACCTCGGAATTAGATTTGGCGCGTTCCGTAAATACGAGATTTAGCGTTACGTCTGCATATGCCTCTGGATTAACAGTCAGCTGCAGGGGGGCTGAAATTGTTTGTTTGGCAAAGGCGCAGACTATTTTAAAACTGTCGTCAATTAAATTCTCGGCGTTGTCTATTTTAAGCGAATATGTCCATAGACCAGTCTTGCTGCTTTTTTGAGCTGCCTCTAGAAGCGAAATCTTTTCAACTCCATCGACGAGCAAGGAATATCCCAGCTTGGGAGGGGCTGTCTCACTAGAAACAATGGTCAGTGACACTACATGTGACGGCTTTGAAAAAGGCGAAATGTTGGACTCTTGATAATTGATTGAGGCGCGGGCGCCGCTCATAATCCCCTGCCAGGCTACGTTGCAGGAAAGTAATGTAGGGGTAATTTTTTTATCGAATATTTTTTTCCGATATTCGCTCGTGATCGTCATGCGGTCAGCGGTTTTTTTGTTGAAGCTCACCGTCATCGTGTTGGGAGGGGATGCTTGAAACCAATAATCATTTATTATCGCGCTCAACGGTCCTTCAAGCTTTGTAGTGTAATCGTATTGTCCCTCAAAAATATCCGGTAATTTGGCTGCGTGGTGGTCAGCAGTGTTCCAATGCGCATTTGCTATATAGTCTATCTCACTTGTTCTTGTGGATTTTATGATGATGCGCTCAATGCCGTAGGGATACTGAATCGCCCTGATGTCGCGATTACAGGAATAAATATCAAGGCTGACTCTCTCTAGGTCTGCTGTGAGGAAGGTTTTTTTATCTATGAGTAACAGGTCTCGCGACTGAATGAAGTAGTCGCTATCAAGCTTTCCGGGACTCATCGCCGTTTCAGAGGGCCTCGCGCAGTCGTACAGCATCACTGTTAACCACGGATCTTTAGCCCGCTCTCCTTCCACGTTAACCAGCGCAATCAGCCCTGGCTCGTATGTGTCATCTTTGAGGTATGGGTTTGGGATTTTTGGTTTGTTTTTCGCTGAGCTCGATTCGTCGTCCACCATGTCATCAAGCCGCTTGCCATCTTTTGTTCCATCTAGGCTCATCAACTCATTAGGCGGTGACCAAAAACCATCGCTTTGTTTGTAAATGTACTGAACAGTCAGCTTCTTGAACTTGGTAGGCGTCTGGTTTTTCTCATCGGCGCTGGGAAGGCCTACCGTCCCGCGCTCGACCCAAAACACATAAGGCCGCCCCTCGATCATCACCGGGCGGATCGTGTCACAAGTGTGTTTGATGGTCTTCTTGTCGCTTGTTGTCTCTCTGTAGCTGCTTTGTGTGATTTGGCCACCAGGTGCGACGCTAATCTTTTCCCACTCCGTCCAGGCCAGCGGGCTCAAGCGTTCTTTGTCATCACGCAGGCCCATGTCTACCGAACGCCAGTAGTACTCAGGGGGCGACGTGTTGGTTTTGCCAATAAAATGATAAGTGTCGTTTTTAGGATCTACACCGTCCAGATACCCGCTAACAACCTGCAGGTTGCTGGTCTGTTCAAACTTAGTCAGGTAGCTGGTAATGGCAGTTTGCAGTAGTGCAGGATCAAGCTTGCCTTGGTTGAGCTCGACTTCCAGGGATTGGAATGCGGCGGTTTTATTTGGCCGGTTTGCGTAATAAATCAAATTTTCCGGGTGGTTGATCTGAGTTTTCCAGATTTTCCATAGTCCATATTCACTCATGTACTCTCGCCACACCGTCGAGGCGGCTTCCGGAATAGCGCCATTCACATAGCCGGGTTCCAGACGGGCAAACAGCCTGTGCAAATAATGCTGCAGACTGGCAATATGCTTAATGGCAACGCGGGTAGTGGCAGCTGAGCTGACCAAGATATCTGTCAGAAAATAGTTGGACAGGTCATCGAACGAATTAATGCGCTTTTTAGTAGCCTCAGTGGAGGGCGCCCAATGTCCTAGCAGGTAACCCGCCAATGCATCACGCCACTTTTCCTGCAAAAGTGACTGGACCGACGCTGACTCCTTCTCGCTACATGCACCCAGTAACAGTTGTGCGGTATTTCGATACGCATCAAATGCCGAGCTCCTGTCAAGCCTGTACATGTTCAGAACTGAACGGAACGGCAGTTTCGTCAAATTGCAAAGGCGCTGTGATCTCAGCACGTAATCAATGTCGCTTAAGGTGCTTTTCAGACCTGATGCCACTTGAGGCTCAAGCTTTCCTAACCCAGGCTCCAAACTTTCCGGGTCATATTTCTTCAAGGTCAGCGGAGATTTATTTCTTTGATATAGCTCCATTTCTTTCCACAGGGTAGGATTCGTTTCTGGCAGATATTGGCTCGCAAACACTCGCAGAGGCGCCGGGTTATCGCTCATGAATGTTTTGAATTTGTCGTACATTCCGCGTTCAATGTCAGCCTCTGTGCCTCCGCTCGATGTTCTGTTTTCCAACATGTACAAATTAAGCAATTCGGCCATTGCGCCTCTGGGCCTTTGCTCCCAGCGATCGTAGAGCGCTTTCTCAGCAGGTTTGAGCAATTTCAGGAAGTCATCAAATGTGGCGACGGCCTTCACTGGCTGTTCTGACGATAGACTTGCTTCCAACGGATGTTCTTTCACTTTTTGCAACGAAGACATCAGCGACAAGGCTTCTCTCTGGGACCAGCCCGTCAATTTTCCTAATCGCTGGGACGAAGCGACGATTGCCTCGGTATCGTCGGCGGCTGGAATGTTGCCGAAGAAGGCCAGCGCATCTTTCTCTTCAAAACCATTTTCTTCACATTTGGACACCCAGTCGTGGTAATGCCCGATCTGGTAGCACAGATCGAGATTCAACACAGGCAGCACTGTTGATGGCGCCGTGTTATCCCGCGTGGTTTGTTCAAGCGAAAACCATTCGGGTTTATTCAGCAGCGCGCTCAAGCCTGCGGCGCTCAACTTGAAATGCTTGATCACCTGCGCATGGCGAGCGAGATTGCTCCATAGCGCGACATCAAGGCCATTTGCTGTCGCACCGGATTGCTCTGGTGGACCGGGTTCTGCTTTGAGGATTCCAGCGAGGAGCTCAAGGCGCGAGACGCTCACCCACTGCAACAATGGCAGAGCATGTTCAGGCTTCAGGGCCAGGACATCGTTCGATTTACCAAACGCTGTGCCAATGATGTGCTTTACCGCATCTTCTTGGGCGATCACTGCGTTTTGTATAAGCGACCCAAGACTATCAGCTATCTCCACCAAATTGGCTTTGGCTATGAGCAGGCCGGAAGTACTAGCAACTTTGCCTACCATCGCCTCGGTCAACTGACTGGCAAGGGCCGCGGAGGTCTCCAGGGCAAACGATTTAATAAGGCCGCTGCTGTCAATGTACGCGGACAGCGTGTCCAGCCATGAACCCGATATGAGCATTACGCCCGCCCCAGCGGTCTGAGCGAGGCCCGACTCGGTGACCAGTGACGATTTGATTCGCGGGACAGCGTCAAGAACGGTGCGTTGGATGCGCGCATCCAAACCGAAATACGATTTAAGGCTGGCGGGTATGTTGGTGGGGTAGGGGGTGAGCCAACTCAAAAGCGCGGTCGGCTTGATGCTGTGGTCGCGCAGCCAGTTATCGAGATTCGCAAGGCCAATCAATACATCGAGGACGTCGGTCGTCTTTTCATCGCTGGCAATCACCGGTTTGCCAGCCAGTTGTGCCATGACCTGAGGGTTAGCGGCGTCGAGCAGCGCGATCAGGCTGGCGCCTTCGTTCATGCCCAGGCGCAGAAGTCGCGGCAATCGAGTAAGACGGTATAACGAAGAAAAGACCCCAAGCGTCAGGGCATGCTGTTTCACGCCCAACGTCCGTTTGATCTGATTCAGATATAGAATTGCCACGTTCTCTTCAAGCGCCAACGCTCTGCAGAGTTCAGCGATCACCGGATTTGGCGCAGCATTCTCGGCGCCCGTGGTCGTGGGTAGTTCAAACACCCGTGCATCGAGGACCAGCGGCGTATCGATTTCTGCCAGCGTGCCTGCCCCTGGGCCATCAAGAACTCTATTGAGAAACGGCTCGGTTTCACCTACGGCATAAGGCGTCACCTCATCTATCAGCGCCGCGAATTGCTCGGCAGTAATCTGATATTCATTTCGCAGGTGTTTGAATACGCCCAATGCCCTGAGGGTGTTTTCCGTAATGGTGAAGTCTTTGGTCTGACCTTCCGCGCGCAGCGCGGCCATGACCAAAAGATCTACTTCCGAGTAGGGCAACTGCAGGGCGTGTTGCAGGTGAATGATTTTGTGGATGCGGCCGAGGTGGTCCGCATTGGCGCCTTTGACTCGCAGTGAGATACCTGCTCCGCTTAACGTGTCTTGCAGCGTAAGGGCGGGGGCAGTGGCGTTATTGATAAACGCTGCGCCGAAAATGTGTCCCGCGATCGGCGCCGTGTTCTTACCGGCTGGCAAGTAGGCGCGTGACTTTTTAACAGCGGTAAATGCCTCCTGGCCCTCGTCTGCTACGCCGGACACAGCGAGCAAATCAACAATGTCTTCCGGCTTCAACCCTGTTTGCCGCGCAAGAAATTCGACATCACTCAATCGTTCCAGCGCGTGCTCCCCAGTGCCTGTCACGCCGTAGCGCTTTAGCAAAAAGTCGGCAACCGTGCTGTCGTTTTTTTCCAGCAATAACGCTTGCAGTGAGGGACTGAATCCGGTGGCTTTGCGCATGATATTACGCAGTTGATCGGTTCGTAGGTTTCCGTAAACGAAGTTGGGGTAGGCGTAATCAGTCTGCTGTAACAGATTGAACAGGGAGGACTGTCTAACGCTAAGTACGGCGTTGATTTGATCAAGGGGATAATGAAAGGGTAACTGCACAGGGTACTGTGCGTTGGCGATTCTCTCTGACAGGACGGTTTTGTCCCCTACGTGGAGTTTTGCCTCACGTGTCATCGCCTCAATGACCAGGGTCAGCTCGGGTATGTGGGTTTCAAGACTGCCTTCATCAAGTACCCGCTCGCCTATATCCGGGCGCCGTGTGGCGAGCCTGATCTGAGTAGCGGCGTCGCCAAGCTTTTCAAGCTCTAGTGCCTGGTGGTAAAGCGCGTGAAGATAGGCAAGCGGGCTGTTATTGGCCTCTAATGCATCGGAGGAGCATTTATCGGCGACTTGTTCGGGAAAGAGCTCTCTGAACACGGCTGTAGTGGTTGTGTCGTCCATGATCGTATTCCTGTACACGCGGGATTGGATTGCGGGATCGCAACTAATACTCAGGGTAGACGCGGGTGACGCGATCTGTAGAAATGCCAGACGAAGTGCTATTTGCTAAAGGCTATATAAAGCAGTGGATTAGCTACGGCTATCGCCTGTCGCTATAACAGTAATCGCGAATGTGTCTAACTATAGAACTTTCTTGACTCCCAGGTTGCTGGAGTGGAGGGCAGCTTCACTCCGCTATAAAGTTATAAATTTCCTGTGATAGAAATCCCCCAGCAAGTTTCGTTTGGGGGATTTCATAGGTCTTCCAGCTAACAGCTGCTTTAAGTCGCTGATGCCAACTGTCAGGTTGGCATAATGGCTTTCACTTTTTCAGTGAATTCCTTGCCTCCATCTACAGCTGTATAAACAAGGTGAATCTGGATGTTTTTTACGAGAGCGGTTTTCTTGTCGGCGCTGATGAGTGACCTCGCAAATTCAGCGTCCGGAAAACTCAGTTCCCAGCGGGAAATGGCACCCGTACCTTCAAATGGTAAGTAACGGCCGTCATGGAACACCAGCTCATACATCCAGCCATCCTTGCCTAGTCCCAATCCATCATCAGCGACTTGAGACGACAATGCGATTTGCTGGTTAGCGCGCAAATCGCGCTTGATTTCCGGCGGCGCTTTTGTCGCGTTGTAGAGATAACCCAGCCCCTCTTCAGTGGGTTCGACCAGCGTTGTGCTGTGTACTTGAGTCAGAATGGCACTGATGTTTTCCACGTCCATGCCACTACTCGACGTCATGACGAAAGAGATAGAAACGTGCTTGAGTTGACGCTGATAATGACCTGGGTAGTTTTTGTCGAAATCGACAGCCTTGAGCTCCAGGGTAATAGGCGTGGCGGCCAAGCCGCTTATCGTGGCGAGCCATGCAGCATCCGTTTGCTTGCCTTTCATGTCGATGGTCTTTTTGATCGTCAGGCGGCGCTCCCGACTATGCAGATAGGCATTCTCCATTTCCACTGGAGCTCGATCATTGTTGGAGGTGCTCATCACATGATCGACGTTGCGCTGGGTGATGCTGAGACCATCTGTGCCTTCGGTTTGCCAGTCGATGGCGGGTAATATCCTGCCGTCAATGGTCAGCCCGTGGCGAAGATTGAACAGTCTTTGCTCCACCGTTTTTCGTGCATTAATAATCCGCTCGTTACTGCGCGTCCGAAATGACCAGCTTTGTATATTCTTGAGCGCGTCAGCAACCCATCGCGATACTGAAACCCGCTCTGGCAGCGAACCGATTAGCTTGAGTGCTTTTTGATAACTCAGCCATGCGTGATTGAGACTGCTGGGCGTAAGCCGCCGATAAAAGGCTGCCTTGATCAAGCACTCGCTCACCGATATCCGGCCTCCTCCCGGCGAGAGTAATCCTGCTTTGGGGATCGCCATTCGCTTCAACACCTAACGCCATCTGATACAGCGCGTGCAGGTAGGCAATGGGACCGTTATTGGCCTCAAGTGCATCGGAGGAGCATCTGTCGGAGACTTGGTCAGGAAATAGCTTTCCGTAAACCGCTGAAGTAGTGGTGTCTTCCATGATCGAATTCCTTCTTACGCTGAATGAGATTGCGGGGTAACGCAGTCAGTAATCAGCGTAGAGACAAATGCAGGGGTCGACCGAAATTGCAGATAAGGTGTCCTTGGATAAATAACAGGTTAATCAGAGGGTTGAAGATCTTTATCGCCAGTTGCGATAACACTGATCGCCAATCGGTTTAGGCCAGTGCCCGTTAATCAGCTTGCCAGTTACACCGGCTGGCCCTGGTTGATTGGGCAAGAAGCAAAAAGCCCCTGACGACTCACATCGCCAGGGGCTTTTCTCTTACCGGGTGCCGCTAAGCGCAATGCACCCGTCGGGTATTACAAACCGGCAGCGGCGCGCAAGGCGTCGGCGCGGTCGGTTTTTTCCCAGGTGAACGTGGTGAAGGTGTCGTCGCCCACGGTCTTGGTCTGCGGCGTGCGGCCGAAGTGGCCGTAGGCTGCGGTTTCCTGATACATCGGGTGCAGCAGGTCGAGCATGGTGGTGATCGCGTACGGACGCAGGTCGAAGTGCTCGCGGACCAGTTGGACGATCTTGTCGTCGCTGATCTTGCCGGTGCCGAAGGTATTCAGCGAGATGGACGTCGGCTGTGCAACGCCAATCGCGTAGGAAACCTGAATTTCGCAGCGCTCGGCCAGGCCGGCGGCGACGATGTTCTTGGCAACGTAACGGCCAGCGTACGCAGCCGAACGGTCAACCTTGGATGGATCTTTACCGGAGAACGCGCCGCCTCCGTGACGGGCCATGCCGCCGTAGCTGTCGACGATGATCTTGCGACCGGTCAGGCCGCAGTCGCCCACGGGGCCGCCGATGATGAACTGGCCAGTCGGGTTGATGTGGAACTGGGTGTCTTTGTGCAGCAGGTCGGCCGGCAGCACGTGCTTGACGATCAGTTCCATTACGCCTTCGCGCAGATCTTTGTACGACACTTCCGGGTTGTGCTGGGTCGACAGAACAACGGCGTCGATGCCAACCACGATGCCGTTTTCATAGCGGCAAGTGACTTGGGATTTCGCGTCCGGGCGCAACCACGGCAGCAGGCCGGATTTACGAGCTTCGGCCTGGCGGTGCACCAGCTGGTGGGAGAATGCGATCGGCGCAGGCATCAGCTCGGCGGTTTCGTTGCTGGCGTAGCCGAACATCAGGCCCTGATCGCCAGCGCCTTGATCTTCAGGTTTCGCGCGGTCGACGCCCTGATTGATGTCAGGGGACTGCTTGCCGATGATGTTCATCACGCTGCAGGTGGCACCGTCGAAACCGACGTTGGAGCTGGTGTAGCCGATCTCGCAGATCACGTCACGAACGATCTGCTCCAGGTCGACCCACGCGGTCGTGGTGACTTCGCCGGCAACAATGGCCACACCGGTCTTGACCAGGGTTTCCACGGCGACGCGCGCCTGCTTGTCCTGGGCAATGATGGCGTCCAGCACCGCATCGGAGATCTGGTCGGCGATTTTGTCCGGATGTCCTTCAGACACGGACTCGGAGGTGAAAAGGGAGTATTCGCTCATCTCGACGGATTTCCTGATTAGTACCGATGGTGAGTGTCGCCAGCCGGTCGCTGAAAATGGCGGACCTGGATCTGGAAACCATTACGTAAGCCTATGTACAGGCTTTCCCCGGGGACCAGCCCCGCAGCGATGGCCCAACGGGCCAGATCTTCCTGTTCGAAGCCTAACCAGAGATCGCCACAGGCCTCCTTGGCCCAGCTCTGGTCATGGCTGCACAACTCTGTCACCAGCAGGCTACCGCCCGGTTGCAACAGGTTGGCCAATTGTTTGAGCGCTTCGGCGGGCGCGGCGAAATGGTGCAACACCATATTCAACACCACGCAGTTGCCGGAGATATTAGCGTTGGTCAGTGCATCGGCCAGTTTCAGCTCAACGTTACCCAACGCCCTTTGCGTGCAGATCTTGCGCGCCAGATCGAGCATTTCCGGGCTGTTGTCCAGCCCCGTAACGTGCCGAAAACGCCGCGCCAGATCCGGCAGAAAACCACCATCCCCGGGCCCGACTTCTATTGCCGTGGCATCGGCGGGAAAGCTCAGTTTGTCCAGCAACGACAGCAGGCTGTCGCGGTATTGCGGCAGTCCTGCGATCAGGTCCTGCTGGGCCCGAAATTTCTCCGCAGTGCGTGCGAAGAAATCCTGACTGGCATTGGCCCGCTGCCGATGCACCAGCCCGATCCGGGTCTGTACGTCATCAGGCAGGCGCAGGTTGTCGGCTTCTTCAAGCATCGCCGCGTGCAGCTTGCCGCCAGTGTGTTCGGTGTGGGGCAGGGCGCGTCGATAGAAAATCGCGTTGCCTTCACGCCGCGTCGCCACCAGATCGGCTTGGGCCAGGACCTTGAGGTGATGGCTCATGCCGGACTGACCGATGGCGAAAATCTGCGCCAGCTCCAGCACGCCAAAGGAATCATTCGACAGCGCGCGCAGGACATTCAGCCGCAGCGGATCGCCGCCGGCTTTGCACAGGGCAGCCAGCTCGTCGCATTCATCATGGCTAATGGCAGGCACGCGAAGATTCATAAGGCAGGCAGTCTAGTTATCGACCAAGCCGGTCGCAAGGCCAATATCAAAAAGTTTTGATATTGGTCGATCAGTGGCGACCTCCCGGCGCCGTGATTCTGCCGTTTGCCGTCAGGCGTTGGGTGTGGCGTACGAAAACACGTCAGCGGCAGAGGAAAACACCGATGGCGTGTGATCTGTCATTGCCCCCGGAGGGTGCCTGAGGGAAAATGGCCGCCTTTTTCCGGTCCCACTTTTATCTGCCCCAGGAGATCAGCGATGCCAAGCCGTCGTGAGCGAGCCAATGCCATTCGTGCCCTCAGCATGGATGCCGTGCAAAAGGCCAATAGCGGCCACCCGGGTGCCCCGATGGGCATGGCGGATATCGCTGAAGTGCTTTGGCGCGATTATCTGAAGCACAACCCAGCCAATCCGATGTTTGCTGACCGCGACCGGTTCATCCTGTCCAACGGTCACGGCTCGATGCTGATCTACTCGCTGCTGCACCTGACCGGTTACGACCTGTCCATCGAAGACCTGAAAAACTTCCGCCAGCTGCACAGCCGCACCCCGGGTCACCCGGAATATGGCTACACCCCGGGCGTTGAAACCACCACCGGCCCACTGGGTCAGGGTTTCGCCAACGCCGTCGGTTTCGCGGTCGCGGAGAAAACCCTCGCTGCCCAGTTCAACCGTCCAGGCCACAACATCGTTGACCACCACACCTACGTGTTCATGGGTGATGGCTGCATGATGGAAGGCATCTCCCACGAAGTCGCTTCGCTGGCCGGCACGCTGCGCCTGAACAAGCTGGTCGCGTTCTACGACGACAACGGAATTTCCATCGACGGCGAAGTCGAGGGCTGGTTCACCGACGACACCCCGAAGCGCTTTGAATCTTACGGCTGGCTGGTCATCCGCAATGTCGACGGCCATGACGCCGACGAGATCAAAACCGCCATCGATACCGCTCACAAGAGCAACAAGCCGACGCTGATCTGCTGCAAGACCACCATCGGTTTCGGTTCGCCGAACAAGCAGGGTAAGGAAGACTGCCACGGCGCTCCGCTGGGCACTGAAGAAATCGCCCTGACCCGCGCTGCGCTGAAGTGGACTCACGGTCCGTTCGAGATCCCGGCCGACATCTACAGCGAGTGGAATGGCAAGGAAAAAGGCCTGGCCGTTGAAGCCGAGTGGGACCAGCGTTTCGCTGCCTATTCCGCTGCCTTCCCAACCGAAGCCAACGAGCTGATCCGCCGCATGAGCGGTGAGTTGCCTGCTGACTTCGCCGAGAAATCCGTCGCGTACGTGGCAGAAGTCAACGCTAAGGGCGAAACCATCGCCAGCCGCAAGGCCAGCCAGAACG
This sequence comes from Pseudomonas sp. 15A4, assembly GCF_016925575.1. Lineage (NCBI taxonomy): Bacteria > Pseudomonadati > Pseudomonadota > Gammaproteobacteria > Pseudomonadales > Pseudomonadaceae > Pseudomonas > Pseudomonas sp. 15A4. Next base: position 1,400,427 of record NZ_CP068986.1, read on the forward strand.
CCTTGAGCGCCTTCGGTCCGCTGCTGCCTGAATTCCTCGGCGGCTCCGCTGACCTGGCAGGTTCCAACCTGACCATCTGGAAAGGCTGCCGCAGCATCACCGGCGAAGACGCCACCGGCAACTACCTGCACTACGGCGTGCGTGAGTTCGGCATGGGCGCAATCATGAACGGTATCGCCCTGCACGGCGGTTTCGTGCCATACGGCGCGACGTTCCTGATCTTCATGGAATACGCCCGCAATGCCGTGCGCATGTCCTCGTTGATGAAGAAACGCATCATCTACGTATTTACCCACGACTCCATCGGTCTGGGCGAAGACGGCCCGACCCACCAGCCTATCGAGCAGCTGACCAGCCTGCGCACCACGCCGAACCTGGACTGCTGGCGCCCGGCTGATGCCGTTGAGTCCGCCATCGCCTGGAAACACGCTATCGAACGTGATGACGGCCCATCGGCGCTGATTTTCTCTCGTCAAAACCTTCAGCATCAGGCGCGTGATGCCGAGCAGCTGGAAAACATCAACCGCGGTGGCTACGTGCTGCGCGACTGCAACGGCGAGCCGGATCTGATCCTGATCGCCACCGGGTCCGAAGTCGGCCTTGCTGTTCAGGCTTACGACAAGCTGAGCGCGGACGGCAAAAACGTGCGTGTGGTTTCCATGCCGTGCACCAGCGTTTTCGAAACTCAGAGCGCCGAGTACAAGCAGTCGGTTCTGCCGCTGGAAGTCAGCGCGCGCATCGCCATCGAAGCGGCTCACGCCGACTATTGGTACAAATACGTGGGCCTGGAAGGCCGCGTGATCGGCATGACCACGTTCGGCGAGTCGGCACCTGCCAACCTGCTGTTCGAAGAGTTCGGCTTCACGCTGGAGAACGTTCTCTCCACAGCTGAAGAGCTGCTGGAAGACTAAGCACCATTGCGTTGCCCTTGTCGGCGCGTGCCTTGTCCTGCGATCTGCTGCCTGTATCTGGCAACAGATCGCGAGGCGAGCCACGCGCCTGCAGGTTCTCTGTACCACTCAAGATTTTGAGAACCCCATGCCTCAGCCACGCCCTTATAAAGTCGCCCTCAATGGTTACGGTCGTATCGGCCGCTGCGTGCTGCGCGCGCTGTGCGAACGAGGTGCGAAGGCTGGCTTCGAAGTGGTGGCAATCAACGACCTGGCCGACATGGCCAGTCTCGAATACCTCACGCGCTTTGACTCCACCCATGGCCGGTTTCCCGGCGATGTGCGGGTCGAAGGCGATTTTCTGCACATCAACGATCACGTCATCAAAGTGTTTCGCAGCGCGACGCCGGAAGGCATCGACTGGGGCTCGCTCGACGTGGATCTGGTGCTCGAATGCTCCGGCGTCTACAACACGCGTGCCGACGGAGAGCGCTTTCTTGCGGCCCGCGCGCCGCGGGTGTTGTTCTCCCAGCCCATGGCCAGCGAAGCCGATGTCGACGCCACCATCGTCTACGGCATCAATCAGGAAACCCTGACGGGCGATGAGCGGCTGGTGTCTGCCGCGTCGTGCACCACCAATTGCAGCGTGCCGTTGCTCGACCTGCTGAACCGCGAGCTGGGTCTCGAATACGTGACCATCACCACGATTCACTCGGCAATGAATGATCAGCCGGTGATCGACGCCTATCACCATGAGGACCTGCGCCGTACACGCTCGGCCTTTCAGTCGATTATCCCGGTGTCCACTGGTCTGGCGCGCGGCATCGAGCGCCTGCTTCCGGAACTTGCCGGCCGAATTCAGGCCAAAGCAGTTCGTGTGCCGACGGTGAACGTCTCGTGCCTGGACATCACGCTGCAGGTTGCCCATGACACCGATGCCGTCGAGGTCAACCGTATCCTGCGCGAGGCCGCTACCCGCGGCCCGCTGAAGGGGCTGCTGGCGTACACCGAATTGCCGCATGCCAGTTGCGATTTCAACCACGACCCGCACTCGGCCATCATCGATGCCAGCCAGACGCGGGTTTCGGGCCCTCGGCTGGTGAACCTCCTGGCCTGGTTCGACAACGAGTGGGGCTTTGCCAATCGTATGCTGGATGTCGCCGATCACTACCTGCACACCATTCATAAACAATAGTAAAAACAGGGAATGCCTCATGACCGTGTTGAAGATGACCGACCTCGATCTGCAAGGTAAGCGTGTACTGATCCGCGAAGACCTCAACGTTCCGGTCAAAGATGGCGTGGTGACCAGCGATGCACGCATTCTCGCGTCGTTGCCCACCATCAAACTGGCGCTGGAGAAAGGCGCAGCGGTCATGGTCTGCTCACACCTTGGTCGTCCAACCGAAGGTGAGTTTTCCGCCGAGAACAGCCTGAAGCCGGTCGCGGACTACCTGAGCAAGGCGCTCGGCCGCGAAGTGCCGCTGGTCGCGGAATACCTGGACGGTGTCGACGTCAAAGCGGGCGATATCGTGCTGTTCGAGAACGTGCGCTTCAACAAGGGCGAAAAGAAGAACGCTGACGAGCTGGCGCAGAAGTACGCCGCTCTGTGTGATGTGTTCGTGATGGACGCTTTCGGCACCGCTCACCGTGCAGAAGGCTCGACCCACGGCGTGGCCAAGTTCGCCAAAGTCGCTGCGGCTGGTCCGCTGCTTGCCGCTGAACTTGACGCGTTGGGCAAGGCCCTCGGCAATCCGGCCCAGCCAATGGCGGCCATCGTGGCCGGCTCCAAGGTTTCCACCAAGCTGGACGTGCTTAACAGCCTCAGCGAGAAGTGCAACCAGCTGATTGTCGGCGGTGGCATCGCCAATACCTTCCTGGCGGCGGCCGGTCATCCGGTTGGCAAATCGTTGTACGAGCCGGACCTTCTTGATACCGCTAAAGCAATCGCCGCCAAGGTCAGCGTGCCGTTGCCGGTCGACGTGGTGGTTGCCAAGCAGTTCGCCGCGGATGCCGAAGCCACCGTCAAGCTAATCGCCGATGTGGCCGATGACGACATGATCCTCGACATCGGTCCTCAAACAGCTGCTCACTTCGCCGAATTGCTGAAATCTTCCAAGACTATTCTCTGGAACGGCCCGGTTGGCGTCTTTGAGTTCGATCAGTTCGGCGAAGGCACCAAGACGCTGGCTCACGCCATCGCCGAGAGCTCTGCTTTCTCCATCGCCGGTGGCGGCGATACCTTGGCCGCCATCGATAAATACGGTGTAGGCGACAAGATCTCCTATATCTCTACAGGCGGCGGTGCGTTCCTCGAGTTTGTCGAGGGTAAGGTTCTGCCTGCCGTGGAAGTTCTGGAACAACGCGCCAAGGCCTGACCGGCCAAGGTGAAGGGGAGTGAAATGGTCAAGCCATTACCGCTGTTGATCATGGCGGGTTTGCTGGTCGGCTGCGCAAGCAAGCCTGAAGCGGAGACGGCATCGACCGCGGCGCCGGGTTTGCTTCAGGTCAGTTGCTACCAGGCGGGCTGGCAGGCGGAAACCGTACCGATCGTTTACAAGCGTGGCGGGCCTGAAGTCTGGGAAAAATACGAATTCATGCCTGCCGTGGGACCAGTCCCCTGTCATTGATTCTTGGTTGACGGTGTGCCGGAATACAGGAACAGCATTGCCCCTGCCGTGATCGACATCTGTCACGCGATGCAGGGATTCGGGAGTAGTAATGAAAGGCTTGTTAGCCCTTGGGACAGTGATGCTGCTGAGCGGTTGCGCCAGCATGAAGGCTTCGGAACCGGCAGCCCCGTGGACCCATTGGGTCTGCGACAGCAAAGCCGAGATTTTCTGGAAGTACGCCGATGCCGCGAAGAAGGAGGTGGATGTACGCCTCAATCAGAGCGAGCAGGTATTCCGTCTGCAAGCGTCGCCCGGAGCTTCCGGGTCGCTTTACAGTAACGGTGTGCTGGCGTTCGACAACAAAGGCAGCGAAGGCCTGGTCTACTGGGACGCTACCAACGATTTGATCGGTCGTGGCTGCAAGGCGCCGTAAAGGGCCGAGCAGTTCGAGCGAGGCTGCACCGGGGCGATGACTAAGCATTCGACCCCTATAATTTGAATAGCCGCCAATACGGCACGCACGATTAACGACCCCACCGGGAGAGAGACAGACAATGGCACTTATCAGCATGCGCCAGATGTTGGACCACGCAGCCGAATTCGGTTACGGCGTCCCTGCATTCAACGTGAATAACCTGGAACAAATGCGCGCCATTATGGAAGCGGCCGACAAGACTGACTCTCCGGTGATCGTTCAGGCTTCGGCCGGTGCGCGCAAATACGCAGGCGCCCCGTTCCTGCGCCATCTGATCCTGGCGGCAATCGAAGAATTCCCGCACATTCCGGTGGTCATGCACCAGGACCACGGCACCAGCCCGGCCATCTGCCAACGTTCCATCCAGCTGGGCTTCAGCTCGGTCATGATGGACGGTTCGCTGCGCGAAGACGGCAAAAGCCCGGCTGACTATGAGTACAACGTTCGCGTGACGCAGGAAACGGTCGCCATGGCGCACGCCTGCGGCGTTTCGGTTGAGGGTGAGCTGGGTGTTCTGGGCTCGCTGGAAACCGGCATGGCCGGTGAAGAAGACGGCGTTGGCGCAGAGGGCATGCTGGATCACAGCCAGATGCTGACTGATCCGGAAGAAGCGGCCGATTTCGTCAAGAAAACTCAGGTGGATGCCTTGGCCATCGCCATCGGCACCAGCCACGGCGCGTACAAGTTCACCAAGCCGCCTACCGGCGACATCCTGGCGATCGAGCGGATCAAAGAGATCCACAAGCGCATCCCGAACACTCACCTGGTGATGCACGGTTCTTCTTCCGTTCCACAGGAATGGCTGAAAATCATCAACGAGTTCGGCGGCGACATCAAAGAAACCTACGGCGTGCCGGTCGAAGAAATTGTTGAAGGCATCAAGCACGGCGTGCGCAAGGTCAACATCGACACCGACCTGCGTCTGGCGTCCACCGGTGCCATCCGCGAGTTCATGGCGAAGAACCCGAGCGAGTTCGACCCGCGTAAATACTTGGCGAAAACCGTATCGGCCATGCGCGACGTGTGCATCGCCCGGTACGAAGCATTCGGCACCGCTGGCAACGCCTCCAAGATCAAGCCGATCTCCCTGGAGAAGATGTTCGAGCGTTATGCCAAAGGCGAGTTGAACGCCAAAGTGAATTGATCGCTTTCTGATCGATTTGCTGAAATGAAGAGGCCCGCAGCGATGCGGGCTTTTTGTGGCTGTGATTCGCTTCTCTACGGGGTGTTTCGCCGGCCGGGCAGGGCGATGATCCGCCCGACATACTTTGGCTCCGGCTGATCAAGTTGAGCTTCCGAGAGCAGGCGCAACGCCTGCAGCGACACTGCGCTGAACGGTACCGACTTCGGCCCATCCGCGAGATCCACATGCAGCAGCATCTGCTCGCTCGCTGCCAGCTCGACATCCCCGTCTGCCTTGTACAGACCGTGGTAAAGCTGCACCCGCTTGCCATCGTGTCCGACGATTTGCGTACGCACCTCCACGGCTTCACCGAGTTTCACCTCGTGCAGGAAGTTGATGTGCGCTTCGAGCGTAAACAGCGAGTGGCCACTGGCATCCCGATCGTCATTGGCAAGGCCGATGCGGTCCATGAAGGCGTCTGTGGCGAAGCTGAAAATCAGCAAATAAAAGGCATCCCGCAGGTGGCCGTTGTAGTCGACCCACTCGGCGAGAACAGGGGTTTTGTAGGTAATGAGCGCGGGCATGGGATCAGTCCAAAGTTATTCGTGGTCAACCGGCGACGTGGCTCTCGCGTATCAATCCTCAAACGCCATTCCATGTTTGGCCTTGGTGGTTTTCACCGCTTCAAGCACCGCCAGCAGGCAGTCGTCGCGATACCGCTCCAGCGCTGCAATGCTGTGGCTACCGAGCTGATTCGAGGTGCCGTCGACCACATCGTCAATCAGCTTGTCGGTCAGCTCGGGCGCCGGAAGGTAGGTCCACGGCAACTGCAGCGCGGGGCCAAATTGCGCCATGAAGTGACGCATCCCCGCATCGCCGCCGGCCAGGGTGTAAGTCAAAAATGTGCCCATGAATGACCAGCGCAGGCCGGCACCGAAACGGATCGCGTCGTCGATTTCGCCGGTGGTCGCCACCCCATCGTTCACCAGGTGCAGGGCTTCACGCCACAGCGCTTCCAGCAAACGATCGGCAATAAAACCGGGGACCTCTTTGCGCACATGAAGCGGGCGCATGCCGAGTGATTCGTAGACCTGAATCGCTGCCTGCACCGCTTCCGGCACGGTGTTCTTGCCGCCGACCACTTCCACCAGCGGCAGCAGATAAACCGGGTTGAACGGATGGCCCACCACGCAGCGCTCCGGGTGCGTGGCGCTCTCGTAAAACTCCGACGGCAGCAGGCCGGAGGTGCTGGAACCAATGATCGCGTCAGGCTTGGCCGCCGCGCTGATCTTGCTGTGCAGATCCAGCTTGAGGTCAAGGCGCTCCGGGGCGCTTTCCTGGATGAAGTCGGCGTCGCGAACGCACTCTTCGATGGTGTCGACGAAGCGCAGACGTTCTTGGGAGGCGCCCGACGCCAGACCCTTTTGCTCAAGCGCCGGCCAGGCGTTGGCGACGCGTTTGCGCAGTGCTGCTTCGGCTCCGGGCGCCGGGTCCCAGGCCACGACATCCAGGCCATGAGCCAGCGCGCGCGCCACCCAACCGCTGCCGATGACACCGCTGCCCAAGGCTGCGAAGGTTTTAATGGTGGTGATAAAGGTCATATCGGAAACTCGAAAAAGTGTCGGGGACCTTGTGGGAGTGAGCTTGCTCGCGATAGCTGGTTATCCGTGCCAGATCTGTGAATGACACACCGTTATCGCGAGCAAGCTCACTCCTACACGGGAGGATTTGCGTGGGGATCAAAACCGCTTCTTCAGCCCCATCTTTATGCGGCCTTCAGCGGGGGTCAGAACCCGTGCGCCCAGGCGGCTGAGAATTTCGCTGGCGCGCTCGACCAGTGCGCCGTTGCTCGCAAGCACGCCTTTGTCGAGCCAGATGTTGTCCTCCAGACCGACCCGCACGTTGCCGCCGAGCAATACCGCCTGCGCGGCCATCGGCATTTGCATGCGGCCGATACCGAAGGCAGCCCACACCGCGTCGGCGGGCAAGTTGTCGACCATGGCTTTCATCGTGGTGGTGTCCGCCGGCGCCCCCACGGAATGCCCATGCACAGCTGGAAAAGCGGGTTATCGAGCAAGCCTTCGTTCATCATCTGCTTGGCAAACCAAAGATGGCCGGTGTCGAAAATCTCCAGCTCGGCTTTCACCCCCAGCTCTTGAATTCGCCTGGCCCCGGCCCGTAGTTGCGCGGGCGTGGACACGTAAATCGTGTTGCCATCGCCGAAGTTGAGGGTGCCGCAATCCAGCGTGCAGATTTCCGGCAGCAGCGCTTCGACATGCGCGAGCCGGGTCAGCGGACCGACCAGATCGGTGCCGGGGCCGAAGTCGGTTGGACGTTCGCCCGGGCCGATTTCCAAGTCGCCGCCCATCCCGGCGGTCAGGTTGACGATGATGTCGATATCGGCTTCACGAATGCGGTCCATGGTTTCGCGGTACAGCTCGACGTCACGGCTGAACTTGCCGGTCTTGGGATCGCGCACATGGCAGTGCACGACGGTTGCGCCGGCCTTGGCGGCCTCGACTGCGGCAGCGGCAATCTGCTTGGGCGTGATCGGGACCAGGTGGCTTTTCCCGGTCGTGTCGCCAGCACCGGTCAGTGCGCAGGTGATGATGACGTCATGATTCATGGGGGAGGTTCCTTGCAGGCCAGACAGTGACGCGGACATTGCGGCCCGCTTTTGAGGTGCAAAACTACGCAGCGGCGAGCCTCTCAAAACGCACAGCGGCGACACGGTCTTGCACAGCAGCGACCTGTGCTGTTGCTGCCCATCGGCAAGAGGTGTATTTGATGATCGGGCCCAAGAGGCACGATCATTTCTGAACTCACCTCTCCACCCCAATCGCCCATCTGCTCCGATCCCAAGGAACGCACCAACGATGTCCCAGGATTTCTACTTTCTGCTCATGCCCGGCTTTTCGATGATGGGCTTCGTGTCGGCGCTGGAGCCGCTGCGCGTCGCTAATCGTTTTGGAGGCGAGCTGTTCCGCTGGCACATCCTGAGCGTCGACGGTGGTCCTGTGATTGCCAGCAACGGCATGTCGGTAAACGCCGACGCCGCGCTTGAGCCGCTGAAAAAGGGTGCGACGCTGTGGGTGATGGGCAGCGTTGATCCATTGAAGTTTTACACCGGAACACTGGAACACTGGCTGCGCCGGCTGGACCTGGAAGGCGTGGTTCTCGGGGCGATCGACACCGGCAGTTTCGTCCTCGCCCAAGCCGGTCTGTTGGAGGGGTATCGCCTGACCCTGCACTGGGAAGCGCTGGACGCCTTCAAGGAAACCTATCCCCGGCTGCAAGCGACGCAGGAGCTGTTCGAGATCGACCGGCGCCGCATCACCTCCGCCGGAGGCACTGGCCTCCATCGACATGATGCTTGACCTGATTGGGCACGCCCATGGCGCGGATATGGCGATCAAGGTGTCCGAGCAGTTCGTCCTCGGGCGCATACGCCAGCGCAAAGACCACCAGCGCATGCAGATCGCCACGCGCTACGGCATCAATAACAAGAAACTGGTACAGGTCATCGGCGTCATGGAGCAGCACACCGAGCCGCCGTTGAGCACGCTGGAACTGGCGGAAGGGATTCAGGTGACGCGGCGTCAGCTGGAGCGGTTGTTTCGTCTGCACCTGAACGACACGCCGAGCAACTTCTACCTCGGCCTGCGGCTGGAAAAAGCCAGGCAACTGCTGCGTCAGAGCGACATGAGCGTGCTGGAGGTCAGCATTGCGTGCGGCTTTGAATCGCCATCCTATTTCACCCGCAGTTACAGGGCGAGATTTGTGGTGTGCCCTAGGGAGGACCGAGGGCGCACGCGCGAGGTGAAGGCTGTTTGATGCTCAATTATGGTGAATTATAGTCGCGACTATAATTCGGTATAAATGACCCGGCGGGCGGCTTTCGTCTTCTTCTTAAGGCTCCGGCTCGTTCAGTAGGACCGGCTTCAGCCGGGAACAGGCCCGGTTGAGCACCCTCAGTTTAAGGTGGTGGCGCCTGACGCCTTCCCGGCTAAAGCCGGTCCTACAGTCGGATTTAACCCCGGCCCACCACCGAGCAAGCGATCGGGTGCAGACCTTTCTACTTGGTCTTCATCAACGCCGAACACGCCGCTTTGTACGCCTCATGCTGATACTTGTTCAGTGCTGCGGGCAATTCAAAGCTGTGCTTCTTCATCTGAGCATTAATGGTCTGGGGCGACAGCAGGATGACGTCGCAGTCTTCCAGCAACTGAAAGATGGTCTCGATCTTGAAAGTCGTCGGCCCGCCGGCGAACTCACCTTTCTTGCTGCGCTTTTTGATCGCGATGTGACCAATGCCGTTATCGCGCACGAAGGCCTCGATCTGGCGGGCGAACGCTTTCACGTTGCCGGCTTCATCGTCGTCTTCGAGTGCGATCTTTTTGGTCGGCAGTGGAAGGTGTTCGAGCGCGCCAGATGCGCGAGTGGCGACAGCGAAGATGGCCTCGCTGCCTTTGATTTCTACGCCGCAGATGTTCATGTGCCTACCTTGAGCTCGGGAAGGGCGTCAGGGTAGCGCATTCGGGATCACTCGGACTGCGCGACGGTGTCCAGATATTCCGATCGCTCGTCGCTGGCGCGGGTCAGGCAATCGTTCTGGTCGATGTTGAATTCTTTGGTACCGGGCTTGGCCGGGAACACTTCAACGGCGCAATCCGCGTCACGCAGTTTTTTCCAGGCTTCCTGAGCGGCCTTGAGTTTGGTGGCGAATTCCTCGGCCTGGGCCTTGTTCGCACCGAACTGCGTCTGCACACGCTCAAGCACGTTCTGCACATTCTCCGTCAGCAGCTTCTCCGCCGTGTCGCGGCTGTACACCGAGCACTCAAGCGTCTGCTGATCTTCTTCAACGCCGTCACAAGGGTTGGCGGCCGGATTGGATGCAGCGTGTGCGCCTGTCGCGAATAGAGCCAGAGCCAGAAACATGGTTTTCATTGGGGCTTTCCGAGTCAGAGATGGATTGGATTCTCGCCCAAGCGCGAGGCAATGAACAGGTATCAAATGCGGGCTGCAAAAGGCCATGTCGTCCCTTTGTCGTTTCTTGACGCTTTCGGCAATTCCCCTGTCGTTTTTGCACCCGGCTCCTCCGACCCTCAGGCATATGCTGACCCCAAAGCGCCGGCGGACCTTCCGGCCATTAAAGAACCCCAGGGGACCGCCTGATGAGCCCAGCCGAATTACACGCCGACAGCATCGTCATTGACGGGTTGATCATTGCCAAATGGAACCGTGAGCTGTTCGAAGACATGCGCAAAGGCGGCCTGACCATGGCCAACTGCACAGTTTCGGTGTGGGAAGGTTTTCAGCAGACCGTTAACAGCATCGCCTCCAGCCAGAAACTGATTCGTGAAAACAGCGACCTGGTGATCCAGGTGCGCAACACGGCCGACATACGCAAAGCCAAGGAACTGGGCAAGACCGGCATCCTGTTCGGCTTCCAGAATGCCCATGCTTACGAGGACCAGATCGGCTACGTCGAGATCTTCAAACAGCTGGGCGTTGGCATCGTGCAGATGTGCTACAACACCCAGAATCTGGTGGGCACCGGCTGCTACGAGCGCGACGGCGGCCTGTCAGGTTTCGGTCGTGAAATCGTCGCTGAGATGAACCGCGTCGGCGTCATGTGCGACCTCTCCCATGTTGGCTCAAAGACCTCCGAGGAAGTCATCCTCGAATCGAAGAAGCCAGTGACCTACTCCCACTGCCTGCCTTCGGGCCTCAAAGAACACCCGCGCAACAAATCCGACGCGGAGCTTAAGTTCATCGCCGATCACGGCGGCTTTGTCGGCGTGACCATGTTCGCGCCGTTCCTGGCCAAGGGCATTGATTCGACCATCGACGATTACGCCGAAGCCATCGAGTACGTGATGAACATCGTCGGCGAAGACGCCATCGGCATCGGCACTGATTTCACCCAGGGCCACGGCCAGGAATTCTTCGAATACCTGACCCATGACAAAGGCTACGCCCGCCGCCTGACCAACTTCGGCAAGATCATCAACCCACTGGGCATCCGCACCGTCGGCGAATTTCCGAACCTCACCGAAACCCTGCTCAAACGCGGCCACGCCGAGCGCGTGGTGCGCAAGATCATGGGCGAAAACTGGGTTCGCATTCTGGGCGACGTCTGGGGCGAATAAGCCTCCGGCCCCACGCGCCGAGCACTGAATTTTCCCTCTCCCCTTGCGGAGAGGGCATCCACTCGAATTTTCCGGAGTTAAGTTTCCATGGCCAAGATCGCCCCGCAATTGCCAATCGAAGTCGACAGCGAGACCGGTGTCTGGACCTCCGACGCCCTGCCGATGCTGTACGTGCCGCGCCATTTCTTCGTCAACAACCACATGGGCATCGAAGAAGTACTGGGCGCCGAGGCGTACGCCGAAATCCTTTACAAGGCCGGCTACAAGTCCGCCTGGCACTGGTGCGAGAAAGAAGCCGAATGCCATGGCATCGAAGGCGTTGCGGTGTTCGAGCACTACATGAATCGTCTGTCCCAGCGCGGTTGGGGCCTGTTCAAGATTCAGGACATCGATCTGGAAAAAGGCACCGCCAGCGTCAAGCTTGAGCACTCGGCCTTCGTTTACGTCTACGGCAAAGTGGGGCGCAAGGTCGATTACATGTTCACCGGCTGGTTTGCCGGCGCCATGGACCAAGTCCTGGAAGCCAGCGGCAGCAAAATCCGCACCGTGGCCGAGCAGGTTTACGGCGGATCCGAAGAAGGCCACGACGACGGCCTGTTTGTCGTCAAGCCGTTGTAAGTCGAGGTTTCCGTCATGGCTTTCGAAGCGATGTTTCAACCGATTCAGATCGGTAAATTGACCATACGCAACCGCGTATTGAGTACCGCGCACGCCGAGGTCTACGCCACCGACGGCGGTATGACCACCGACCGTTACGTGAAGTACTACGAGGAGAAAGCCAAGGGCGGCATCGGTCTGGCCATTTGCGGCGGTTCGTCCAGCGTGGCCATCGACAGCCCACAAGGCTGGTGGAAATCGGTCAACCTGGCGACTGACAAGATCATTCCGCACTTCCAGAACCTCGCTGACGCCATGCACAAGCATGGCGCCAAGATCATGATCCAGATTACCCACATGGGCCGTCGCTCCCGTTGGGACGGTGATCATTGGCCGACGCTGATGTCGCCCTCGGGCATCCGCGAGCCGGTACACCGTGCGACCTGCAAGACCATCGAGCCGGAAGAAATCTGGCGCGTGATCGGCAACTACGCCAGCGCGGCGGCCCGTGCCAAGGCCGGCGGTCTGGACGGCGTTGAGTTGTCGGCCGTGCACCAGCACATGATCGACCAGTTCTGGAGCCCACGGGTCAACAAGCGTACTGACGAGTGGGGCGGCAGCTTTGAAAACCGCATGCGTTTCGGCCTGGAAGTGATCAAGGCCGTGCGCAAGGAAGTCGGTCCGGACTTTTGCGTGGGCCTGCGCCTGTGCGGCGACGAGTTCCACCCGGACGGCCTCAGCCACGAAGACATGAAGGAAATCGCTAGGTACTACGACCAGACCGGCATGATCGACTTCATCGGGGTGGTGGGATCGGGCTGCGACACGCACAACACCCTCGCCAACGTTATCCCGAACATGAGTTATCCACCGGAGCCATTTCTGCATCTGGCGGCCGGGATCAAGGAAGTGGTCAAGGCGCCGGTCCTGCACGCGCAGAACATCAAGGACCCGAATCAGGCGACGCGCATCCTCGAAGGCGGCTACGTCGACATGGTCGGCATGACCCGCGCGCACATCGCCGACCCGCACCTGATCACCAAGATCAAAATGGGTCAGGTCGATCAGATCCGTCAGTGCGTCGGTGCCAACTACTGCATCGACCGTCAGTACCAGGGCCTGGACGTGCTGTGCATCCAGAACGCCGCGACGTCCCGTGAATACATGGGCGTGCCGCACATCATCGAAAAGACCACCGGTGTGAAGCGCAAGGTGGTGATCGTCGGGGCAGGGCCTGCGGGGATGGAAGCGGCGCGCGTCTCGGCCGAGCGGGGCCACGACGTCACTTTGTTCGAGAAGAAAGACGCCATCGGCGGCCAGATCACCACGGCATCGAAAGCGCCGCAGCGCGATCAGATCGCCGGCATCACGCGCTGGTATCAGCTGGAGCTGGCTCGCCTGAAAGTGGATTTGCGCCTTGGCACGGCGGCAGACATTGCGACCATCATGGACCTGCGCCCGGACGTGGTGGTGCTGGCGGTCGGCGGTCATCCATTCGTGGAGCAGAACGAGCACTGGGGCGCGGCCGAAGGGTTGGTCGTCAGCAGTTGGGATGTGCTTGACGGCAAAGTCGCGCCGGGCAAGAACGTGCTGGTCTACGACACCATCTGCGAATTCACCGGCATGTCCGTGGCAGATTTTCTCGCCGACAAGGGTAGCCAGGTCGAGATCGTCACCGACGACATCAAGCCGGGTGTGGCCATCGGCGGCACGTCGTTCCCGACCTACTACCGCAGCATGTACCCGAAGGAAGTGATCATGACCGGCGACCTTATGCTGGAAAAGGTTTACCGCGAAGGCGACAAGTTGGTGGCCGTGCTGGAGAACGAATACACCGGCGCCAAAGAGGAGCGGGTGATCGATCAGGTGGTGATCGAGAACGGCGTGCGTCCTGACGAGGAGCTTTATTACGGGATGAAGGAAGGGTCGCGCAACAAGGGTCAGATCGACATCGACGCGCTGTTCGCGATTCAGCCGCAGCCTTCATTGAGTCAGTCAGGTGACGGGTATCTGCTGTTTCGCATCGGCGATTGCGTGGCTCAACGCAATACCCATGCGGCGATCTATGACGCACTCAGGCTGTGTAAGGATTTCTAGCGGCCGGCACACAACCCTGTAGGAGTGAGCTTGCTCGCGAAAGCGGCCGGTATGTCGACATCCATGTTGAATGTCAGTACGGCTTCGCGAGCAAGCTCACTCCTACAGGAATCGAGTAAGGCATCCCGACCTGCAAGACCCTGAGTCTTTGGGAGCTCCACATGTTAAACACCCTTCTTCCCATCCTGCTTTTCGCTGCCCTGGCCCTCGCGGTCCTCGGCGCGCTGCGGCGGGTAAGTCTGTGGCGCAACGGGCGTGCCGCCAAGGTCGACCTGCTCGGCGGATTGCTGGCGATGCCCAAGCGGTACATGGTCGATCTGCACCACGTCGTCGCGCGGGACAAATACATCGCCAACACCCACGTGGCCACGGCTGGCGGTGCGGTGGCGTCGATCGTCCTGGCGATTCTGGTTCATGGATTCGGCCTGCATAACCGCGTCCTTGGTTACGCGCTGTTGCTGATGTCGGCGGTGATGTTTGTGGGCGCAATCTTTATGTACCTGCGTCGACGCAATCCGCCGAGTAGGCTGTCGAAAGGCCCGTGGATGCGCCTGCCGAAAAGCCTGCTGGCGTTCTCGGGTTCGTTCTTTATCGTCACGTTGCCCGTTGCGGGCGTGCTGCCGGCGAACTTCGGCGGTTGGTTGCTGGCGATCATTCTGGGCATCGGTGTGCTGTGGGGTGTGTGCGAATTGTTCCTCGGGATGACCTGGGGCGGCCCAATGAAACACGCCTTCGCTGGCGCGTTGCACCTGGCGTGGCACCGCCGTCCGGAGCGCTTCGGCGGTGGCCGCTCTACGGGGCTGAAACCCCTCGATCTCACCGACAAAACCGCGCCGCTGGGCGTGGAGAAACCCAAGGACTTCACCTGGAATCAGCTGCTCGGTTTTGACGCCTGCGTGCAGTGTGGCAAATGCGAAGGTGCCTGCCCGGCCTTCGCTGCCGGCCAGCCGCTGAACCCGAAAAAGCTGATACAGGACATGGTCGTCGGCCTGGCGGGCGGCACCGATGCCCACTTCGCCGGCAGCCCTTATCCGTCCCTCGACGGCCAGGGCAAACCCATTGGCGAGCATGGCGGCAACCCCCATCAACCCATCGTCAACGGGCTGGTCAACGCCGACACCCTGTGGTCGTGCACGACCTGCCGGGCCTGCGTGGAAGAGTGCCCGATGATGATCGAGCACGTGGACACGATCGTCGACATGCGCCGGCATCTGACGCTCGAAAAAGGCGCCACCCCCAATAAGGGCGCCGAGGTTCTGGAAAACCTGATCGCGACCGACAACCCGGGTGGCTTCGCCCCGGGCGGACGCATGAACTGGGCGGCCGACCTGAACCTTGACCTCATGAGCCACAAGAAAACCGTGGACGTGCTGTTCTGGGTCGGTGACGGCGCGTTCGACATGCGCAATCAGCGGACCTTGCGCGCCTTCGTCAAAGTACTGAAAGCCGCCAAGGTCGACTTCGCCGTGCTGGGGCTGGAAGAACGCGACAGCGGCGATGTGGCCCGTCGTCTGGGCGATGAGGCGACGTTCCAGATGCTCGCCAGACGCAACATCCAGACGCTGGCGCAGTACGAGTTCAAGCGCATCGTCACCTGCGACCCACACAGCTTTCACGTGCTGAAAAACGAATACGGCGCGTTCGAAGGCCACTACGTCGTACAGCACCACAGCACGTATCTGGCGGAGCTGATCGGCGACGGCGCGTTGAAGCTGGGCCAGCACAAAGGCACCAGCGTTACCTATCACGATCCGTGCTACCTCGGCCGTTACAACGGCGAATACCAGGCGCCGCGCGATGTGCTGCGTGCGCTGGGCATCGAGGTCAAGGAAATGGTCCGATCCGGGTTCCGCTCACGTTGCTGCGGCGGCGGTGGCGGCGCGCCGATCACTGACATTCCCGGCAAGCAACGCATCCCGGACATGCGCATGGATGACATCCGCGAGACCGGCGCCGAGCTGGTCGCCGTGGGTTGTCCGCAGTGCACCGCGATGCTCGAAGGTGTTGTGGAGCCACGGCCCATGATCAAGGACATCGCCGAGCTGGTGGCTGACGCACTGCTGGAAGATACCGCGCCGGTAAAACCGGCGGCGGCCCGACGTGAACCTGCGGAGGCGCATTAATGAGCGACATTATCCGCCGCGACCCACGTGCTGAATGGATCGCACGAAACCGGCTGCATCCGCTGCACGCTGCCATGCAACCGGCGCAAGCCAGCTGGATGGGCCCGAACGGTGTCCTGCGTAAAAACGTACATGGCGCCGGTTTTATCGGTCCCAACGGCCTTAAGCGCATTGATCGCAGCGGTGCGCAACAGGGCGGCACGGTCAAACGCTCCGTGTCTGTGGAAGTGCAGTTGCCGCTGCATCGGATTGCGACGCCTGCTTTCTATGTCGCTGTCGTCCCCGACATGGTCGGCGGCCGGTTGAGCAACCACGACCGTGACCTGCTCGGCCTGGCCCATGCGCTGGCCGGCAACGAGGGCGCTGTTCTGGCGGTGATATTTGGCGAGCACAAAGAGACGACGTTCGATACTGCTGGCGTTGATCGTCTGTTGATACTGGAAGGCAGCGTGTTCAGTGGTTATTCGCCCGAGCAGCGGGTACAGGGTCTGCGGGCTGTGGATAACCAGTTCGACCCGCATCACTGGTTGCTGCCCGACAGCCGAAACGGCGGGGAGAGTTGGGACGCCGTTTTGCGGCGAGCCTGGGAGAGCGACCGTCGACGCGAGTCTGGCAAGTGGCTGGCGAACAGTGCATCGGGCGCGCCGGTGCGGGAGCGCAAGACCTGTTGCGCCCCGTGTCACGCTTGATCCTCGCCCAGGCGGAATGCGCCGAACCGGTTAGTGAGACCCGGCACGAAGTACTGCCCGTCCAGTTATCCACAGCAGTTGTACGCAGCTTGCCGCGCATTGAGGACCTTGGCGCGGTGGCGGTCGATCCGGCACTTATCCCCATGTCTGAAGCTGAATTTATCTTTTCGGGTGGTAACGGGGTCAAGGACTGGGCGCTGTTTCACCGCACCGCCGTCGCATTGGGCGCCACTGAGGGCGCATCCCGGGTGGCGGTGGACGATGGCTTCATGATGCGCGATCGCCAGGTGGGTGCGTCCGGCACTTGGGTCACTGCCCGGGTTTACGTGGCGGTCGGAATTTCCGGCGCGATCCAGCATTTACAGGGCATTGGCGCCTGCGACAAGGTGGTGGCCATCAACCTTGACCCGACCTGCGACATGATCAAGCGTGCTGATCTGTCGGTGATCGGAGAGAGTTCGGCCATTCTCGAAGCGCTGATAGAGGCGGTGGACACTTATCGAAATGGGGCGAAGCGCAATGCAGCCTGAAATGGAGGGGCCTGTGGATAAAGATGCGCTGCACGTCATCAGCCTCGTCTCCGTCGGCGCGCACCCGACGTCAGGACGTCCCCGTCGCGCCGAGCAGGATGCCCGCGCGGTTGAACTGGGTTTGCAGCTGGCTGGGGATAACTTGCACGTGTTGCATGCGGGTAATGCCGAAGAACCCGCCTTGCGTGGCTACCTGGGTATGGGCGTGGACGAGCTCCATGTGCTTGCCCAGCCGCCAGGCGCGGACGCAGTGCCTGGACTGACGGATTACATTCGTGAGTCGGGCGTGCAACTGGTGCTGACCGGCAGTCAGGCCGAGACTGGCGAAGGGTCCGGCATGCTTCCCTATTTGTTGGCCGAATCGCTCGGCTGGCCGCTCGTGGTGGGCCTTGCCGAGGTTGAGTCCATGAGCAATGGCAGCGCCCAAGTGCTGCAGGCGCTCCCCGAGGTCAGCGTCGCCGACTCAAAGTACGACTGCCGTTTCTGGCGACTGTGGATAACGCAGCACCGAAACCCCGTCAAAGCGCATACGGCCCGGCCCAGCGCGGTTTGCTGGATGTGGAAGAGGTCGAGGTGGTCATCGATGAAGTGTTCACCGGCGCAGACCTGACGCCCGCGAAACCACGGCCAAAACGCTTGAAGGTCATCAAAGCCAAAAGCGGCGCTGATCGTATGAAGGCCGCAACGGCGAAAGCGAGCGGAGGCGGTGGGCAGGTGCTCAAAGGGGTGACTGCTCAGGAGGGGGCTGCGGCGATTTTGAAATTGTTGGTGGAGGAGGGGGTGGTTCGCTGAGTGGGTTTCAGCATTGAGGAAGGCGTCCTAAGTGGCGCCTTTTTCATTTGGAGGTGATTTCTCGGGCAACCGGCTTTCAACGGCTTGCTCCGCTAATGGGACATCAATAATCGCCACATCGAAAACGTGTTCAATGACCTGCCGAGGTCCTTGTTTGAGGCTCCAGGTAAAGAACACCAAGCACCCAACCAGCAGGACGAAACAGCCTGAGCCAACGACGCTTTGAGACACACCTGACCAGAATCCGGGTCTGAATGATCGGATCTCGTTATTCGCCTTGGCTGAGTACAGCTCCTCAAGCTCTTTTGCTTCATTCGCGAATGATGTTTCCAGAAAACTCACTGCCAACTGGGCCGCCTGGTTTCTGTAAACATCCAGCTGCGAAGCGTTGTTGCTGATGTCATGGAAAGCCGTTAGATCGGAGTCTTTCGGATCCTCTCCGTGCTTCGCGATGAAAGCCTGGATGTACTCGATTTTCTGCCGCTTGTAGCTCGAATAAGCAAGCTTGCCCAGAATGTCGCTCTCATCCGCGACGAGTGCCTTATAGATGTAGTTGTAGCCTCCTCTCGCCATGGTCATCAGGTTCGCTGCATTTTTGCGTAGGCGGAGGCGAATGCGCTTTTAATCTCCTGAAGCGTTCGGGGTCTGTAGGTCACGATACCCAGCAGCTCCCGCGGAAGGCGGGTGGGCCGTCCGCGTTGTTCTATGAGCTGAGCGTTTGCCCGTACGACAACCTGCTCAGAAAACCGGACTCTTGATGTCATTCTTGGCCACTCCAAATCGATGATGGGCGGCAGTCTAACGCTCAAAAAAGATATGAATGTCAGACGCGTCTGATTCGGTTTGTAAGTTTCGGTATTACCCACAATCGCTGTTGATCCGCCTGTGGATAAACTGTTCGGCCATTGCTACAGACCATGTTGACTGTGGCTTTCAAGCAGGTGGTCAATTTTTAATCGCTCTATCCCGCGGATTCTTATAGGTTTTTTCCACAAGCCAGGCCTCGCGGTCCGTGTTCTTACCCACATTCTCTGTGTGCGGGCGTGTGGATAAGATGTTTGTGATCCGCTGTAGCCCCTGTATTCCGTGGTCTGTGGAATGGTGGTCAAATTTTGACCAATAACAGCTCTAGCGCGTCCGTTTGCGTCTCTGACCGTCATTATCACGCCCATTGCACGCTTTTCCACAGCGATGGGGAGACTTACGCACATAGGCTGTTGGTGCTTCTGTGGATAACATGTTCGCGGTCAGGGTTGGGCCCCTGAATCCGGCGCGTTGAGCGATATGCTCAAAAAATGATCAACGATTTGCGCTGAATAATGACGAAGCGGCATTGAATCGCGCTAATACCTCCAAATCTTCAAACCTGATGGCGTTGTAAATCTCCTCAATCGGCACGGAGGTGAGGAGCCTCGCCGTTTGGTTCAATAGCCTCGTATCTACGCCAGCGCCTGCGCAACGACCCCGTCGTTTTGCAATTCGCTCCAGGGGCCGTCTGCAATGACCTCGCCGTTTTTCAACACAATCACACGATCGAAACGGGACAGCGCAGTCATGTCGTGGGTAGCGCACACCAGCCCCTTTTATGGAAGTGCTCGAACAGAGTGCTCCACACACCCAGGGCAGTTTCCTGATCCAGAGCCGATGTTGGCTCGTCGAACAAGTTGAAATCTCCAGGGCGATTGATTAGCCGGAGCAGTGAAAGTCGCTTTGCTTCGCCTCCGGAAATGTTTACTGCGCCTTCAGCTATTGATCGGTAGGCGGCCAGGTGTGCCACGCCAAGATCGTCAAGGATTCGGGGGCGGTGGTCTGACATGGGTTGATCAAAGAGCACAGAGTGTTTGAATGTGCCTTCAAGAAACACTGGGTCTTGAGGACAGTAGCGAACCCGATCCAGATACGTCTGAATGTCGCACCCTCGTAATGTCCTGCCATTTATGGAAAGGGCGTGCCGGAGTGTTTTCAGCGTTCCGGCCATCGTGTCTAAAAGCGTGCTTTTGCCGGCACCACTGGGCCCGATGATCGCAACGGATTGGTCAGGCGTGAAATGCAGCTTACAGTTCGTTACCTGAGCAACTGCGACCAATTCCAGTCTTGATAAAGGTTCAGGTAAAGGTTCTTGCGGTACCTCTACAAGATCCTCCAGTGACAAGATTTGCAGAAGCCTCTGTCTGTCTACCGAAAACTGATCCAGTGCTCGATAGGCCTCTGCCAAAGCGCTGCAATTACTGAGAAACATGCCCGCCAGCGAAAATACCGCGACCAGTTCCCCAACAGACAAACGTGGGGATAGGGAAGCCTGGTCACTGACGCCCCAGGCAAGCAGCCCGGCCGTGGACAGCCCGATGTACAACACTTTGATCGAACTGAGAACAGCACCGGTACTTGCCACTCGTGTTGCCGCGTGTGCGTACTCCGTGTAACTCTGACGAAGCGGCTTCATGGCGAGGCCGCAAGCCTTTTCGAGCTTCAGGATTTTGCCGGCTTGCAGGGTTTCGAATAGCCTGGACGACACCCTGTCTTCTTCATCATTAACGGCAATCAGATAAGGACGCCGCCAGCAGATCAGCTGGTGGTATAGCAGTATGTAGCCGACAGAAACACCCAGCAGGGTGGTGAACATCAGTGCGCCGCCCAAGTAGGCAAAGATGATCGCGATCAAAGCCAGTTCAATCAGCAGCGGGAACCCTGATGTGATGAAAAAATCAGAAACTTCTCGTGGGCAGTTATTCCTCGCTCCACGGATTTGATGAGGCCGCCAATCCGTAGGGACGAAAATTGCTCAAAGTCTTTGCCCAGTATTTTTTCAGACCATTCGGTGGAGAGGTCTGCCAGGGTTGTCTGCACGAGCTTCACCAGTTGATAAGTCTGAAGTGGGTGCAACACGGACTGCAGCAGCACAGCGCCACAAAGAACAATCAGTAAATCGCTAAGTATGAGTGAAGCGACATCTTCTGCGACAGAGAGGTTATCAATAATCTTCCCCAGCAACAGGGCTGGCGCTAGGGTGGACAGCTTCAATAGAACGGTAAGTGCGGTGGCGCTTATGAACAGTCTTTTCCTGGAGCTTAGTGTTTCACTGATAAATTCCATCATCCGCATATTTACCTCAGGAAGCACACGTCGTGATGAGCGTTTTCAAACGGCCCGTTATTCGTTGCGAGTGCGGTACTGATAGCAGGCGTTGATCGTCATTCACATAGATTGCTGAGGTGAAACTTCTGATCGTTCTGTAGGCTGCTTCGGCTGTGTTGTAGGCTGACCTGCATAAGTCTCTGAATTGATTAACGCTTCGGTGTAGGAAATTCGGACTGACCAGACACAGCTGCTGCGAGCACCCTGCTGAGCCCTTACTCAAAACTCGCGCCCGCTCACCAAAACGCACCGCGGGCAAGCGCGCTCCTACAGCTCGAATGTCTGTAGAAACGCGGTTGCCCGCGAAGGTGTCAGTCCAAATCCGACAGGTAAAACCCTACTCGTGGTTAACCGCCACGCCCTTCAAATACGAAGCCGGTTCCGCGCCCATGTTTTCCAGCAATTTGGCGCTGTACCAGTCGATGAAATTCACCACGCCGAACTCGTAGGTCTTCGAATACGGCCCCGGCTGGTAAGCAACGGAGTTGATGCCGCGCTGATTTTCTTCAGCCAGCCTACGGTCCTGGTCGTTGGTGGCGTCCCAGACCTCACGCAGGCGCGCGACGTCGTAGTCCACGCCTTCGACAGCATCCTTGTGCACCAGCCATTTAGTGGTAACGAGGGTTTCTTGTGCGCTGACCGGCCACACGGTGAATACGATGACGTGGTCGCCCATGCAGTGGTTCCACGAGTGGGGCAGGTGCAGGATGCGCATCGAGCCCAGGTCCGGGTTCTGGATGCGGCCCATCAGTTTTTTGCTGCCTTGCTTGCCATCCATCGTCATCGAGACGGTGCCTTTGAGCAGCGGCATGCGCACGATGCGGTTGCGCAGGCCAAAGCTGGCGTGGGCGAAGGGAATCTTTTCCGCTTCCCAGGCGGCGGCGGAGGCAGCGACGTGGTCCTTGAAAGCCTGGTCGGCGCGCGGGTCGGTGACGTCGTCCCACTCCAGCAAGGTGTTCAGCAGTTCGGGGTGCGAGGCATTGCAGTGGTAGCACTCGCGATTGTTCTCCAGCACCAACTTCCAGTTGGCTTTTTCGACCAGGGTGGTTTGCACCGCCACCTTGGTGTTCTCCATGTCGTACGGTTCCATGTAGTGATTCAGCGTCTGCAGGAACGCGTCGATGGCGGGAGGGTTGCTGGCCATGCTGATGAAAATGTACCCGCCCGCCACTTTGCAATGCACCGGCTTGAGGCCGAACTGCTTCATGTCGAAGTCCGCACCCATTTCGGTACCGGCATACAGCAGGCGACCATCGAGTTCGTAGGTCCACTGGTGGTAAGGACAGACCAGCTTGGCAACCTTGCCTTTTTCCTTGGTGCACAGGCGCGAACCGCGGTGGCGGCAGACGTTGTGGCACGCATTGATCGAGCCGTCCGGTCCGCGCACGACCAGGATCGGGTTCTTGCCGATCTGGAGGGTGAGGAAGTTGCCTTTGGCCGGCACTTCACAGCTCATCCCCGCGATCAGCCATTCTTTCTGAAAGATTTCCTGCATGTCGATTTCAAACAGCCGCTCATCGCTGTAGAAAGGCTGCGGCAGCGAGTAAGTGCGCTCGCGGGTGTGCAGCATCTCGGCAGTCGCCTTGCGCGCAGGTTCCAGCGGATCGCCCAAGCTCAGAGTTGCGGTGACGTCCATCTTTCAAGTCCTCAGGCCGCGCTTGGCGCAGCCTACGAATGTGGCTGATACGGTGGGTGTGTAGCGAATCAGGTGAGGCGGCAGGGTTTCTGACGCGCCGGCCGACAGATAAAAATGCTGTAACGAATTGATGGCGAGTGTGGAGCCGGGCGCGACCCGAACCTTATCCATGGGCGACATGGCCGAATCCGTTTCCGACGGCCCGACCCCTATAGACCGGGGCTGGTCGCCATAAGTATGTGAATGTCGCTGATAGGTAAATAGACGGGTCGCCCGTTACGCAGAATCGCACCATAAGAGGCCGACCGTCGGCCGTGGAGAGTGAGTATGTCCCAGAGTTTCCTCAGCCCGGTCAACACCCAGACGTGGTCCAACGGCCGCCACCTGGTACGGGTCGTCAAAGTGATCCAGGAAACCTGGGACGTGCGCACCTTCTGCTTTATGGCGGATCAGCCGATTCTGTTCTTCTTCAAGCCCGGGCAGTTCGTCACCCTGGAGCTTGAAATCGACGGCGTGCCGATCATGCGCTCCTACACCATCTCCAGTTCGCCTTCGGTGCCGTACAGCTTTTCGATCACCATCAAGCGTGTGCCCGGCGGCAAGGTTTCAAACTGGCTGCACGACACGCTTCACGAAGGCCAGGAGCTGGCGGTGCACGGGCCGGTGGGCCTGTTCAACGCGATCGATTTCCCGAATCCGAAGATTCTCTACCTCAGCGGCGGCGTCGGCATCACGCCGGTCATGTCCATGGCGCGCTGGTACTACGACACCAACGCCAACGTCGACATGGTGTTCGTCCACAGTTCGCGCTCGCCCAAAGACATCATTTACCACCGCGAGCTGGAACAGATGGCGTCGCGAATCAACAATTTCGCTCTGCACATCGTCTGTGAGAAACATGGGTTGGGTGAGCCTTGGGCAGGCTATCGCGGTTATCTGAACCAGAAGATGCTCGAACTGATGGCCCCGGATTTCATGGAGAGAGAGGTGTTCTGCTGCGGGCCGACGCCGTACATGAGTGCGGTCAAGCGGTTGCTTGAGGCCAACGGTTTCAACATGGCGCAGTACCATGAAGAGTCCTTTGGCGCGACGCCGCCGGAAGCCCGCGCCGACGCCGTGGAACAGGCCGAACAGGCCGCCGACGCGCCCGACCTGGATGTCGCTGACTTGCATCAGGTGGAATTCACCGACACCGGCAAGAGCATTCGCGTCGCACCGGGCGAAACCGTACACGCGGCGGCTGCCAAGCTTGGGCTGATGATTCCCAAGGCCTGTGGCATGGGTATCTGCGGGACCTGCAAGGTGATGAAACTGAGCGGGGAGGTGGAGATGGAGCACAACGGCGGCATCACCGATGACGATGTAGACGAAGGCTACATCCTGGCCTGCTGCAGCGTGCCGAAGGGGGATGTGCGGATCGAGTATTGAGGCCTGACGCCGGCCTCAACCTCTCACCCTACTGGAAGAGCCGACTCGGTCTCGAGCGGCGCTTCAACGTGGTTAAACCTTGAAGCGCGCCACCATCCCGTTCAAATCCACAGCCAGACGTGACAGCTCGTTGCTGGCGGCACTGGTCTGATTCGCCCCGGTCGCCGACTGAGTCGACAGGTCACGGATGTTCACCAGGTTGCGGTCCACTTCCCGAGCGACTTGGGCTTGCTCTTCCGCAGCGCTGGCGATGACCAGGTTGCGTTCGTTGATTTCCACCACCGCGCTATTAATGGTATCCAGCGCAAGACCGGCGCCCTTGGCGATGTTAAGGGTGGACTCGGCGCGTTCGGTGCTGCTGCGCATGGAGTTAACAGCCTGCTCGGTACCGCCCTGGATGCTGCCGATCATGCGCTCGATTTCGCTGGTCGACTGCTGGGTACGGTGGGCGAGGGCGCGGACTTCATCGGCAACCACAGCAAACCCGCGACCCGCTTCACCCGCACGAGCCGCTTCGATGGCGGCGTTAAGGGCCAGCAGGTTGGTCTGGTCCGCCAGACCGCGAATCACATCCAGCACCTTGCCGATGTCACGTGACTCGCCCGCCAGATTGCCGATCAAGGTGGAGGTGCTCTGCACATCGGCGCTCATGCGCTCGATGGCGCCGACGGTTTCCTGCACCAGATCGCGGCCATCGCTGGCGGACGTGGTGGCATTCTTCGACGCTTCCGAGGTGCTCACAGCATTGCGTGCGACTTCTTCCACGGCACTGGTCATCTGGTTGACCGCGGTGGCGGCCTGTTCGATTTCGTTGTTCTGCTGGGACAGGCCACGGGCGCTCTCATCGGTGACAGCGTTCAGCTCTTCGGCTGCCGAAGCAAGCTGTGTGGCTGAGCCGGAAATGCGCTGCAAGGTGTCGCGCAGCTTGGATTGCATCTTCAGCATCGCGGCCAGTAAGCGGCCCGCTTCGTCAGTACCGTCCACTGTGATGGTGCGCGTCAGGTCACCTTCGGCAATGTCCTCGGCAGCGTGCAGTGCCGATGCGATAGGTCGGGTAATGCTGTTGGTCAGCAACCAGGCGAACAGCAAGGTCAGCGCAGTGGCAATGATCAGCAGCGTGACGACCATCGTGAACGCGGTCGAGTACTGCTGAGTCGCGTTGGCGCTGGCCTGGTTGAGCTGTTGCGTGTTCATCTCCACCAGCTTGCCGAGCACTACGTTCATCTGATCCGAGTTGGTCTGCAGGTCGGCGCTGAGCAGGCGGGTCAGTTCGGTCATGTCATTGGCCTGACTCAGCGACTTCATGCGGCTCTCAAGCTGGCGATAGTCGTTGAGCAGCTGCACGTACTGGTCGTAGGCCGACTGTTCCTCTGGTGCGGAAATCAGTTTGACGTAGACGGCGCGGGCATCGTCGATCTGCTTGTTGCGCATGGCCAACAAGTCGGTGGTTTTCTGCAGCGTGTCGGGGTCGCGATTGAGCATGAGCCGGTACGACAATACGCGCAGGCGAATGCTGCCCTCGGTCAACTTATCCAGCGCCTTGATGCTCGGCATGCTGTTGGTCGCCATGACCACATTGGCGTTGTTGATCTTGTTCATCTGCGACAAAGCGAAGATGCCCAGAATCAGCATCAGCAGGCCAATGACGGAGAATCCAAGAAAGGCGCGTGGGGCGATATTCAAATTACGTAGGGACATTACGGTTCCAGGAAGGCCGCGATCCATGCGAGGCGAAAGATAAAAGCGTCAGAGATGCACGGGGTATCGGTCGGCTATATGGGGACTTGATGCCGCTGGTCTGCGCTGTGCGGTTATGTCGCACCCGCTAATCTGACGAACAGCAGGAACAAGATCGCAGAAACGTAGTCAATCAGGGCCGTTATGCGTTTGCGGAATAGAGTTGTAGAGATGCTTGTTGGTCGGTGTAGTGGCTTGGATGCCCTGATTTCACTGGTAGCTAAAGTGACTTTTCTTTATCGTACGCGCCCTTTGAAATTTGCCTGAGATATCAAAATGTTGGAAGCATCCCTAAGCCAGTTGGAAAAGCTCGTCAGTGACCTGGTACAGCACAATCAGGAGCTGCAGAACACGAACGCGCAACTCGCCGAAGAGTTGAAACAAGCCCGGGATGACAACGACAGTCTGCAGCTGAGTCTGATGGAGCAGGAAGAGAAGCAAGGCGCGACGGCTGCGCGCATCCAGGCGTTGGTTGATCGTGCCACCAGCGTCAGCGCGGTTGACGCATGATCACTGATCAGGACGGCGCCAAGGTTATTTCGATTCTGGGCAACGACTACACGATCAAGGCACCTGCCGGGCAAGAGCAGACCTTGATGGATGCGGTCTCGATGCTGAAATCGGCGCTGTTCGAAACCAAGCGCAGCTACCCGACGCTGATCGGCGATCGTCTGCTGGTGCTGGCGGCGCTGAACCTGTGCTCCAAGCAGATCGAACTCAAGCAACAACATGCCGAAGCGCTGAGCCGTTACGAAGACAAGATCAGCGCAACGGTTGAGGTGATCGAAAAGGTGATTGCTCAGAACTGAGCCACTGGTTCAGTCCATCCGCAGGCTGCTGAGGTCATGCAGCCTGCCAGTGACGAGCGAGCTATTTTCAGCTCCCCATCACCAAGCGGATGTCCGCAGCCAGCTCCCGCACGCGTGCTTCTTCGGTGTCCCACGAGCACATGAAGCGGGCGCCGCCGTTGCCGATGAACGTGTAGAAGCGCCAGCCCCTGGCGGTCAGCGCGGCAATGGCCGCTTCCGACAGTTGCAGGAACACGCCGTTGGCCTGCACGGGGAACATCAATTCCACCCCGGAATATCCCTCACCAGATCCGCCAGCAACTGCGCGCAGCGGTTGGCGTGGCGCGCGTGTTTGAGCCAGGCGTCGTTTTCCAGCAAGCCGACCCAAGGCGCCGACAGAAAGCGCATCTTCGAGGCGAGTTGACCGGCCTGCTTGCAGCGGTAGTCGAAGTCTTCGGCGAGCTTGTGGTTGAAGAACAGGATCGCCTCGCCCACCGCCATGCCGTTCTTGGTGCCACCGAAGCACAGCACATCAACTCCTGCTTTCCAGGTCAGCTCAGCAGGCGAGCAACCGAGGAAGGCGCAGGCGTTGGCAAAGCGAGCGCCGTCCATGTGCAGGTTCAGGCCCAGCTCTTTGCAGGTCTCGCTGATGGCTTTGAGCTCTTCGGGCTGATAGACGCTGCCGACTTCCGTGGCCTGGGTCAGCGTGACTACGCGGGGTTTCGGATAGTGGATGTCGGCGCGTTTGAGCGCGACTTCACGAATGGAATCAGGCGTCAGCTTGCCGTTCTCGCTGCGTGCGGTCAGCAGTTTAGAGCCGTTGGAGAAAAATTCCGGCGCGCCACATTCATCCGTTTCGACGTGGGCGGTTTCCGAGCAGATGACGCTGTGGTAGCTCTGGCAGAGCGATGACAGCGCCAGGGAGTTGGCCGCGGTGCCGTTGAAGGCGAAAAACACCTCGCAGTCTGTTTCGAACAACTGACGGAATTGATCGGCCGCGCGCGCTGTCCACTGGTCGTCGCCGTAGGCACGCTGGTGCCCGTGGTTGGCTTGTTCCATGGCCGCCCACGCTTCCGGGCAGATTCCCGAATAGTTGTCGCTGGCAAACTGCTGGCTTTGGTCTGACATGGCCGGTTCCCTGTGATCGAAGGCTGCGACTGTAACCAAAGTTGATCGGTTTGGTCATGCATTCTTGCGTCAGAAAATTCAGCCAGACAGCGAAGCAATATGACCGAGACGAAATCAATGACCGCACCCGCGCGTGATCGCGCGCTGGACCTGCTCAAGTGGCTGGCGATGCTGAGCATGGTGATGGATCACCTGCGCTACGTCGGCTGGCACGCCAATTGGCTGTACGTGCCGGGCCGTCTGGCTTTCCCTTGGTTTTGCCTGGCGATCGCGGTCAACGTCGTACGCACTGGCCGGCACGATGTGGATGCTTCGATCAAGTGGAAATACCTGACGTGGCTGGCGGTGTTTTCCGTGGTCGCCGAGCTGCCGTATCGGATTTACATGGCTGGTGAGGTCACCACGCTCAATGTGCTGCCTACGCTGGCGTTGGGTTTGCTGGTCGCGCAGGGCGGATTGAGTCGCTCGTGGCCGGTGAGGATCTTGGGTATCGCTGCCTTGGCGATGGGCGTTTTTTTGGGCCGCAGTTGATGTTCGGCATGTATGGGGCTTTGCTGCCGCTGGCGTATGTGCTCGTGCTGCGCACCTCTTTATGGCTGGCGATTGTGCCGGGGATCGTCTGTTTATTGAGCAACGAGTGGCCGAAGATTATCGACGGCATGCTGTGGGGCGACCCGATTTCCATCGGTGCGCTGGTGGCCTGTCTGCTGGCGCCGCTGCTGGGGTTGGCGATTCTGCGCTGGCGCCCGGCATTCGGTGTGTGGCCGATGCGGCGGTGGGCGTACCTGATTTATCCAGTGCATTTTTTGCTGCTGTTCGGGGTACGGCAGATCGTCGAATGACGGTGGTGTGGCGGACCTGTACTCAGCATGTGCGCCCTTGGTTTTGCGCCGTGACCTCCGACGCCTTCCCGGATGAAGCCGGTCCTGCTGTCGAAACTCGGTGTGTTAGCGGGACCGGTCTCAGCCGGGAAGAAGTCGGTGTGAGCACCCTCAATTTCTCGGTGTCGCTGTAGACAAACCTCCATCCCCGCCCGTATCTTCCGCGTCAGGCCACCGCAGTGGCCAGCGTCGCTCGGACGGTTCCGGGCGCTTACGTCTTCAGAGGTTTCCATGGCAGACCAAGGTTCGCCGCGCCGCTTCGCGCGCATCGATCGACTCCCCCTTACGTGTTCAACATCACCGCCGAGCTGAAAATGGCTGCGCGTCGTCGTGGTGAGGACATCATCGACCTGAGCATGGGCAACCCCGATGGGGCAACGCCGCCGCACATTGTCGAGAAACTGGTCACCGTCGCCCAACGTGAAGACACTCACGGCTACTCGACTTCGCGTGGCATCCCGCGTCTGCGTCGGGCGATTTCCAGTTGGTACAAGAAACGCTACGACGTCGACATCGACCCTGAAGATGAGGCCATCGTCACCATCGGCTCCAAGGAAGGCCTGGCGCACCTGATGCTCGCCACGCTGGATCAGGGCGACACTGTTTTGGTGCCGAACCCCAGTTACCCGATCCACATCTATGGCGCAGTGATCGCCGGCGCCCAGGTGCGCTCCGTGCCGCTGGTGCCGGGCGTGGACTTCTTCGCCGAACTGGAGAAAGCCATTCGCGGCTCGATCCCCAAGCCGAAGATGATGATTCTGGGTTTCCCGTCCAATCCGACCGCTCAATGCGTCGAGCTGGATTTCTTCGAGCGCGTCGTTGCCCTCGCCAAACAGTATGACGTGCTGGTGGTTCACGACCTGGCCTACGCCGACATCGTCTACGACGGCTGGAAAGCACCGTCGATCATGCAGGTGCCCGGCGCCAAGGACATTGCGGTGGAATTTTTCACCCTGTCCAAGAGTTACAACATGGCGGGCTGGCGGATCGGCTTCATGGTCGGCAACCCGGAACTGGTCAACGCCCTGGCGCGGATCAAGAGCTACCACGACTACGGCACGTTCACGCCGCTGCAAGTAGCGGCCATCGCGGCGCTGGAAGGTGACCAACAGTGCGTGCTCGACATCGCCGAGCAGTATCGTCAGCGCCGCAACGTACTGGTCAAAGGTCTGCATGAGCTGGGCTGGATGGTCGAGAACCCGAAAGCGTCGATGTACGTCTGGGCGAAGATTCCCGAGGCTTACGCGCACCTGGGGTCGCTGGAGTTCGCGAAGAAACTGCTGGCCGAAGCCAAAGTCTGCGTGTCGCCTGGCGTCGGTTTTGGTGAATACGGCGACGATCACGTGCGCTTTGCGCTTATCGAGAATCAGGACCGCATCCGTCAGGCCGTGCGGGGTATTCGCAGCATGTTCCGGGCGGATGGGTTGATTACGCAAAAAGCCTGAGTGTCGTCACTCACTTGCCGAGGTCATGGCGGGACCTCGGCATATCGGGCAGCGGCATATGCTTAAGGATCGGTGATGACGGTAATTCGGGATGAGTTGTTATGCCATATACGACCGACAGCTTATTGGAACTGTTCTCTACATAGTAATCACCGGGCGCGGCACATCGGATTGCTTCAGCTTCCGTAACAGTTTTTGAGTAGCTGCGCCCTTCAACGGTACGGATGTTCACTGACACTTGGCGGTCTTCGGACACTCTGAAAGTTCTGTCCATCACAATGTCTTCTTCAGAGGGACTCACGTAAAAAGTCGAGCCTTTTGGAAAATACAGCGCAAGGTCGGATTCGACGGACTGCGGTGCCGCGATGGGTGGGAGTTCCCATAAATAAATATCGGCGACTACTTCTGCGTCCGGATAGGAAATGATCTTGAGAATGACCGAATAGTACCCGCCGTCCTGATGAACGATGTCTTGGGGAGTCGCATAAAGCCTGGCATCGCCCACTGCAACTGTGGCCGAAAGAACTACATCCGAATCTTCGACGTAGACGGCAATCAGCGCCTCAAACTCGTTCAGTTCCCGAATAATCCTCAGCTTGACCGAGCCTTCTATATCTACCGTGTGAAACACGCCCTGAGTCAGAAAGAGCAGCGGCTCCGTAGCGGGTCCCTGCCGACTGACGTTTTTCCCCTCAGGGTTTTCCACAACTGGGGAGTTAGCGTATGCGACCTTGCGATTGTGCTCATGATCATTCCCTTGAGTGAGTGAGTGAGTGGCTGGCACTTAATCCGTTGGCTCAAAAGTAAGGCCGCTGTCGCTATTTGAATACTGTCAGTTTTGACAGTCCCGTGCCCATTGGTCTGAGGTGTTGTGGCGTGCCGAGGATTCGCGGGAGGCTCAGGGCCGACAGTCTGCTGCGCGCAGAGCCGCGCAAATCCCGCTCCCCGTTGTCCCATGTCGTAAACGCGCCTTTGTGTGGCGCGCGCAGGCATCTGGGCTGTCGGCGTCAGCCATACCATCGTGGCCAAAGGGCAGTTCACGGCCCTGTCGATCATTCAGGCGCCGCGCCGCCGCTGGGAGAACCGCGATGTTCAGCAAGCAAGACCAGATCCAGGGTTATGACGATGCACTGTTGGCGGCGATCAGTGCCGAAGAGCAGCGTCAGGAAGACCATATCGAGCTGATCGCCTCGGAGAACTACACCAGCAAGCGCGTGATGCAGGCCCAGGGCAGCGGCCTGACCAACAAATACGCCGAGGGTTACCCCGGCAAGCGTTACTACGGCGGTTGCGAGCATGTCGACAAGGTCGAGCAACTGGCGATCGATCGCGCCAAGCTGCTGTTTGGCGCCGACTACGCCAACGTCCAGCCGCATTCCGGTTCTTCGGCCAACAGCGCGGTTTACCTGGCGCTGCTGCAAGCGGGCGACACCTTGCTGGGCATGAGCCTGGCCCATGGCGGTCACCTGACCCACGGTGCCAAAGTGTCTTCATCGGGCAAGCTGTACAACGCCGTTCAATACGGCATTGACGTTGCCACTGGCCTGATCGATTACGACGAAGTCGAGCGACTGGCCGTCGAGCACAAACCGAAGATGATCGTTGCCGGTTTCTCGGCCTACTCCAAAACCCTGGATTTCCCGCGCTTTCGTGAGATCGCCGACAAAGTGGGCGCGCTGCTGTTCGTTGACATGGCCCATGTGGCCGGTCTGGTCGCCGCCGGTTTGTACCCGAACCCGCTGCCGTACGCCGATGTGGTCACCACCACCACCCATAAGACCCTGCGCGGTCCGCGTGGCGGGTTGATCCTGGCCAAGGCCAACGAAGAAATCGAGAAAAAGCTTAATTCCGCCGTGTTCCCGGGTGCCCAGGGCGGCCCGCTGATGCACGTGATTGCCGGCAAGGCCGTGTGCTTCAAAGAAGCCATGGAACCCGGTTTCAAAGCCTACCAACAGCAAGTGATCGACAACGCCCAGGCCATGGCGCAAGTGTTCATTGATCGTGGTTACGACGTAGTTTCCGGCGGGACGGACAACCACCTGTTCCTCGTCAGCCTGATCCGTCAGGGCCTGACCGGGAAAGACGCCGACGCGGCGCTCGGTCGAGCGCACATTACCGTCAACAAGAACGCCGTGCCGAATGATCCGCAATCGCCGTTCGTGACGTCGGGCCTGCGCATCGGCACACCCGCCGTGACCACGCGCGGTTTCAAAGTTACCCAGTGCATCACGCTGGCAGGCTGGATCTGCGACATCCTCGACAACCTCGGCGACGCCGATGTCGAGGCCAATGTTGCCGACCAGGTCGCCGCGCTGTGCGCCGATTTCCCGGTTTACCGCTGAGTCAGGAGTCGCACCATGCAGCATTACTCGGGCTTCGGCCTCTTCAAACACTCCCTCAGCCACCACGAAAACTGGCAGCGCATGTGGCGCACGCCCACCCCGAAAAAGGTCTACGACGTCGTGATTGTCGGCGGCGGCGGGCACGGTCTGGCGACGGCGTACTACCTGGCCAAAGAGCACGGCATCACCAATGTGGCCGTGGTCGAAAAAGGCTGGTTGGGCGGCGGCAATACCGCGCGTAATACCACCATCGTGCGCTCCAACTATCTATGGGACGAGTCCGCGCACTTATACGAACACGCGATGAAACTGTGGGAAGGCCTGTCTCAGGACATCAACTACAACGTCATGTTTTCCCAGCGGGGCGTTTACAACCTGTGCCACACCCTGCAGGACATGCGTGATTCCGAGCGCCGCGTCAGCGCCAACCGACTCAACGGCGTCGACGGCGAGTTGCTTAACGGCAAGCAAGTGGCCGACGAGATTCCGTACCTCGATTGCTCGAAGAACACCCGTTACCCAATCATCGGCGCCACCGTGCAACGTCGCGGCGGTGTGGCGCGTCATGACGCCGTGGCCTGGGGCTATGCCCGCGCCGCCGATGCGTTGGGCGTGGACTTGATTCAGCAGACCGAAGTGACCGGTTTCCGCAAGGAAAACGGGGTGTGCATCGGCGTCGAAACCAACAAGGGCTTCATCGGCGCCAAGCGCGTCGGTGTGGTGACTGCCGGCAACTCCGGCCACATGGCCAAGCTCGCCGGTTTCCGTCTGCCGGTTGAATCCCATCCGCTGCAAGCGCTGGTGTCTGAGCCGATCAAGCCGATTATCGACAGCGTGATCATGTCCAACGCCGTACACGGCTACATCAGCCAGTCCGACAAGGGCGACCTGGTGATCGGGGCCGGGATCGACAGCTGGATCGGCTATGGCCAGCGCGGCTCGTACCCGGTGATCGAACACACCATTCAGGCCATCGTCGAGATGTTCCCGGTGCTGTCGCGGGTACGCATGAACCGCCAGTGGGGCGGCATCGTCGACACCACGCCGGACGCCTGCCCGATCATTTCCAAGACGCCGGTGCCGAACATGTTCTTCAACTGCGGTTGGGGTACCGGTGGCTTCAAGGCCACGCCCGGCTCGGGCAACGTGTTTGCCGCCAGTCTGGCGAAAGGCGAAATGCACCCGCTGGCCAAGCCCTTCTCAATCGACCGGTTCCACAACGGCGCATTGATCGATGAACACGGCGCTGCAGCCGTAGCCCACTAACAGAGGACTTTTCCCATGTTGCATATCTTCTGTCCTCACTGTGGCGAACTGCGCTCCGAAGAGGAATTCCACGTCTCCGGTCAGGCCCACATCCCGCGTCCACTCGACCCGGCTGCCTGCACCGACGAAGAGTGGGGCGACTACATGTTCTTCCGCGACAACCCGCGCGGTCTGCATCACGAGTTGTGGATTCACGCGGCGGGCTGCCGTCAGTACTTCAACACCACCCGTGACACCGTGACCTACGAGATTCTCGAAACCTATCCGATCGGCACGCAGCCGCAGTTCGTCAATCCAGCGCCCGCGATCAGAAAGGGAGAACAGGTATGAGCCAGTCCAATCGCCTGCCCAATGGCGGCCGCATTGATCGCAGCAAGGTCCTGAATTTCAACTTCAACGGCCAGACCTATCAAGGCTTTGCAGGCGACACCCTGGCCGCAGCCTTGCTCGCCAACGGCGTCGACATCATTGGCCGCAGCTTCAAGTATTCCCGCCCTCGCGGCATCTTTGCGGCAGGTTCCGAAGAGCCGAATGCCGTGCTGCAGATCGGTGCCACCGAAGCCACGCAGATTCCCAACGTGCGCGCCACGCAACAGGCGCTTTATTCGGGCCTCGTCGCGACCAGCACCAACGGCTGGCCGAGCGTGAACACCGACATGATGGGCATTCTCGGCAAGGTCGGTGGCAAACTGATGCCGCCGGGCTTCTACTACAAAACCTTCATGTACCCGCAATCGTTCTGGATGACCTACGAGAAGTACATCCGCAAGGCAGCGGGCCTCGGGCGTTCGCCGACCGAGCTGGATCCGGATACCTACGACAACATGAACCAGCACTGCGACGTGCTGATCGTCGGCGCCGGCCCGTCAGGTCTGGCTGCTGCACTGGCGTCGGCTCGCAGCGGGGCTCGCGTGATCATCGCTGACGAGCAGGAAGAATTCGGCGGCAGCCTGCTGGACAGCCGCGAAAGTCTGGACGGCAAGCCAGCGGTGGAATGGGTGGCGACGGTGGTGGCCGAACTCAAAAGCCTGCCCAACGTCACCTTGCTGCCGCGCGCCACGGTGAACGGTTACCACGACCACAATTTCCTGACCATTCATGAACGCCTGACCGATCACCTCGGCGACCGTGCACCGATTGGTCAGGTGCGGCAGCGCATGCACCGCGTTCGCGCCAAGCGCGTGGTGCTGGCGAGCGGTACCCACGAGCGCCCGCTGGTTTACGGCAACAACGATGTGCCGGGCAACATGCTGGCCGGCGCGGTCTCCACTTACGTGCGCCGTTATGGCGTGGCGCCGGGCAAGAAACTGGTGCTGTCGACCAACAACGATTACGCCTACCGCGTAGCGCTGGACTGGCTCGACGCTGGCCTGCACGTGGTGGCCGTCGCCGATGCGCGTCACAACCCGCGCGGCGCACTGGTGGAAGAAGCCCGCGCCAAAGGCATTCGCATCCTGACCGGCAGCGCCGTCACCGAAGCCCGTGGCACCAAGCGCGTGACCGCAGCCCGCGTTTGCGCCATCGACGTCAGAGCCCACAAGGTCACCAGTCCTGGCGAATGGCTGGAGTGCGATCTGGTCGCCAGCTCCGGTGGTTACAGCCCGATCGTTCACCTGGCTTCGCACCTCGGCGGCAAGCCGGTCTGGCGCGAAGACATCCTCGGTTTCGTGCCGGGCGAAGCGCCGCAGAAACGCGTCTGCGTCGGCGGTGTGAACGGCGTCTACGCCCTCGGCGACTCACTGGCCGATGGCTTTGAAGGCGGTGTGCGCGCCGCCAGTGAAGCCGGTTTCAAACCGGTCGAAGGCGTACTGCCCAAAGCGTTGAGCCGCGTAGAAGAACCGACACTCGCGCTGTTTCAAGTCCCGCACGAAAAAGGCACTGCGCGGGCGCCGAAGCAATTCGTCGACCTGCAGAACGACGTCACCGCGGCGGCCATTGAGTTGGCGACTCGCGAGGGTTTCGAGTCCGTCGAGCACGTCAAACGCTACACCGCGCTGGGTTTCGGTACCGACCAGGGCAAGCTCGGCAACGTCAATGGGCTGGCGATTGCCGCCCGCTCGCTGAACGTATCGATCCCGGAAATGGGTACCACCATGTTCCGCCCGAACTACACGCCGGTGACCTTTGGCGCCATTGCCGGGCGTCACTGTGGTCACGTGTTCGAGCCGGTGCGCTTCACCGCGCTGCACGCCTGGCACGTGAAGAACGGCGCTGAATTCGAAGACGTCGGTCAGTGGAAACGTCCATGGTATTTCCCCAAAGCCGGTGAAGACATCCATGCCGCCGTGCGCCGCGAGTGCAAGGCCGTGCGCGACAGCGTGGGTCTGCTGGACGCATCGACGCTGGGCAAGATCGACATTCAAGGCCCGGATGCGCGGGAGTTTCTGAACCGAATCTACACCAACGCTTGGACCAAGCTCGATGTGGGCAAAGCGCGTTACGGCCTGATGTGCAAGGAAGACGGCATGGTCTTCGACGACGGCGTGACCGCCTGCATCGCCGACAACCACTTCATCATGACCACCACGACCGGCGGCGCTGCCCGCGTGCTGCAGTGGCTGGAAATTTATCAACAGACCGAATGGCCGGACCTGAAGGTGTACTTCACCTCCGTCACCGACCACTACGCGACCCTGACGCTGTCGGGCCCGAACAGCCGCAAGCTGCTCAGCGAAGTGACCGATATCGATCTGGGCCGTGAAGCGTTCCCCTTCATGACCTGGAAAGAAGGGGCTGGTGGGCGGTGTGCCGGCGCGGGTGTTCCGGATTTCGTTTACCGGCGAGCTTTCCTACGAAGTGAACATCCAGGCCGACTACGCCATGGGCGTTCTGGAAAAAATCGCCGAAGCCGGCAAACAGTACAACCTGACCCCGTATGGCACTGAAACCATGCACGTCCTGCGGGCGGAGAAGGGCTTCATCATTGTCGGCCAGGACACTGACGGCTCGATGACCCCGGACGATTTGAACATGGGCTGGTGTGTCGGCCGCACCAAGCCGTTCTCGTGGATCGGCCAGCGCGGCATGAACCGTGAGGACTGCGTGCGGGAAGATCGCAAGCAGCTTGTAGGCCTGAAGCCGGTTGACCCGAATAAATGGCTGCCGGAAGGCGCGCAACTGGTGTTCGATCCGAAGCAGTCGATCCCGATGAAGATGGTGGGCCACGTGACCTCGAGTTACGCCGCGAACTCGCTGGGCTATTCGTTCGCGATGGGTGTGGTCAAGGGCGGGCTAAAGCGCATGGGCGAGCGGGTGTTTGCGCCCTTGGCGGATGGGTCGGTGATCGAGGCGGAGATTGTGTCCTCGGTGTTCTTCGATCCGAAGGGTGATCAGCAGAACGTGGAGTAAGTCTCGGCTTGCCCACATCCCTGTGGGAGTGAGCTTGCTCGCGATGGCGTGAGATCAGGCATACATCTGGTGACTGATACACCGCGATCGCGAGCAAGCTCACTCCTACGGGAACGTGTTCACTGAAACAACAGAATTCAACACAGGTGCTCTATGACCACAGCCAACGTTTACCAACAGCGGCCAGCGACCGACGCCAAAGCCGAGTCGCCGCTGTTTCACGCTGACCTTCAGAGCCTGATCGGCAAAGGCCGCAGCAATCCGGGCGTCGTGCTGCGGGAGAAAAACTGCTTGGCCACCTGACCATCCGTGGCAATGGCCACGATCCGGCGTTCGCGGCGGGCGTGCACAAGGCGCTGGGCATGGAATTGCCGGGCGCGCTGGCGCTGATCTCAAGCGGCGATAGCTCGATCCAGTGGCTCGGCCCGGATGAGTGGTTGCTGATCGTGCCGACCGGTGAAGAGTTCGCCGTCGAGCAGAAGCTGCGCGAGGCGCTAGCCGGTTTGCACATCGCCATCGTCAACGTCAGCGGCGGGCAATCGCTGCTGGAGCTGACCGGCCCGAAGGTCCGCGAAGTGCTGATGAAGTCCACCAGCTACGACGTGCACCCGAGCAACTTCCCGGTGGGCAAGGCCATCGGCACGGTGTTCGCCAAATCGCAGTTGGTGATCCGCCGTACCGGCGAAGACACCTGGGAACTGGTGATCCGCCGCAGCTTCGCCGATTACTGGTGGATGTGGTTGCAGGACGCGAGTGCGGAGTATGGTTTGAGCATTGCTGCTTGATTTGATCGTTCCCACGCTCCGCGTGGTAACGCCTGCCGCGACGCTCCGCACCACTCGCCGATGGACGCGGAGCGTCCTGAATTGCGTTCCCACGCAGAGCGTGGGAACGATCAGCCACGATCCGAACGCCGAATTTTGTGATCAAAAGGACTAACCATGAGCCGCGCCCCCGATACCTGGATTCTGACTGCCGACTGCCCCAGCGTGCTGGGCACGGTGGACGCGGTGACGCGTTACCTCTTCGAGCAGGGCTGCTACGTCACCGAGCACCACTCGTTCGATGACCGGCTGTCCAGCCGCTTCTTCATTCGCGTCGAGTTTCGCCAGCCGGAGGGGTTTGACGAGTCGTCCTTCCGTGCAGGCCTCGCCGAGCGTGGCGAATCGTTTGGCATGATCTTCGAGCTCACCGCGCCGAATTACCGCCCTAAAGTGGTGATCATGGTGTCCAAGGCCGACCACTGCCTCAACGATCTGCTCTACCGTCAGCGCATCAATCAGCTGTCGATGGACGTGGTCGCCGTGGTTTCCAATCACCCGGACCTCGAACCGTTGGCGCGCTGGCACGACATTCCCTACTACCACTTCCCCCTCGACCCCAACGACAAACCGGCCCAGGAAGCCAGGGTGATGAAGGTGATCGAAGACACCGGCGCCGAACTGGTGGTGCTTGCCCGCTACATGCAAGTGCTGTCGCCGGAGCTGTGCCGCAAGCTGGATGGCAAGGCGATCAACATTCATCACTCGCTGCTGCCGGGCTTCAAGGGCGCCAAGCCGTATCATCAGGCCTACAACAAGGGCGTGAAACTGGTCGGCGCGACGGCCCATTACATCAACAACGACCTCGACGAAGGGCCGATCATCGCCCAGGGCGTCGAAGTGGTCGACCACAGTCACTACCCCGAAGACCTCATCGCCAAGGGCCGCGACATCGAAGGCCTGACCCTGGCGCGCGCGGTGGGATACCACATCGAGCGACGCGTGTTTCTCAATGCCAACAGAACCGTGGTGCTGTAGGGGGTAGTTACAAGCTTCAAGCTTCAAGCCGCAAGAGGAAAAGCGGCGTACTCGCAACACGTTTCGGGCCCATGAAGTGGCAGCAGCGCTTTTGCTTGCTGCTTGAAGCTTGCGGCTTGAAGCTCACTGACTCACCCAATCAATAACAAATAGAGAGGTGACATGTATGTCTGGTAATCGTGGTGTGGTGTATCTCGGCGCAGGCAAGGTCGAAGTACAGAAAATCGACTATCCCAAGATGCAGGACCCGCGCGGCAAGAAGATCGAGCACGGGGTGATCTTGCGCGTGGTTTCCACCAACATTTGTGGCTCCGATCAACACATGGTGCGTGGGCGAACGACAGCCCAGGTCGGCCTTGTACTGGGGCACGAAATCACCGGTGAAGTGATCGAGAAGGGCAGCGATGTCGAGAACCTCAAAATCGGCGATCTGGTGTCCGTGCCGTTCAACGTTGCCTGCGGCCGTTGCCGCTCCTGCAAAGAGCAACACACCGGCGTCTGCCTGACCGTCAACCCGGCCCGAGCCGGCGGTGCCTACGGCTACGTCGACATGGGCGACTGGACCGGCGGCCAGGCCGAATATGTGCTTGTGCCGTACGCCGACTTCAACCTGCTCAAACTCCCTGATCGTGACAAGGCGATGTCGAAGATCCGCGACCTGACCTGCCTCTCTGACATCCTGCCCACCGGCTACCACGGCGCAGTGACTGCCGGCGTTGGCCCGGGCAGCTCGGTGTACATCGCTGGCGCCGGTCCCGTGGGGCTCGCCGCCGCCGCTTCAGCACGCTTGCTCGGCGCAGCGGTCGTGATTGTCGGTGACGTCAATCCGGTGCGTCTGGCCCACGCCAAAGCCCAGGGTTTCGAGATCGCCGACCTGTCCAAAGACACCCCGCTGCACGAGCAGATCGCCGATCTGCTGGGTGAGCCTGAAGTGGATTGTGCCGTTGATGCGGTGGGCTTCGAAGCACGCGGCCACGGCCACTCCGGCGCCAAGGCCGAGGCACCGGCCACCGTACTCAACTCGCTGATGGGCGTGGTGCGCGTCGCCGGCAAGATCGGCATTCCTGGCTTGTACGTGACGGAAGACCCGGGCGCCGTGGACGCTGCCGCCAAGGTCGGCGCGCTGAGCATTCGTTTCGGCCTGGGCTGGGCAAAATCCCACAGCTTCCACACCGGCCAGACACCGGTCATGAAGTACAACCGTCAACTGATGCAGGCGATCATGTGGGACCGCATCAACATCGCCGATGTGGTGGGCGTGGAAGTCATCAGCCTCGACGACGCCCCGCGCGGTTACGGCGAGTTTGACGCTGGCGTGCCGAAGAAATTCGTCATCGATCCACACAAACTGTTCAGCGCCGCATGATTCTCTGAGCTTTACAAAAGGCGACCTTCGGGTCGCTTTTTTTATACCTGACGTAGGCTTCTGGCCCGGCATTTGTAGGGCGTTTCTGAAAATACTTGAGGCGCGTTTGAATTCCGTTCCCGCTGGTTTCAGCTGTCTTTTCTCCGTGCTATTTGTCCGGCCCGTTTTTCAGCTGGCGAGTCATGCATGTTTGTCTGGTGGGTCAGAACCTCGATTTATTTCCTCGTCACAATGCCGCTCTTTGTCCTGCCAGCCACGCTGGCCAGCGCTCACCTGGAGCCCTTTCCGCCAGGCTGGGCCTCGTCGGAGTTGTTCTTTGAAAACCCCAACGACTGCATCTGGGCCGGAATCGCGCCGCCAGTCTGTAAGGCCGGATATCGCGCCGCTTACCGCCAACATCTGCGAGTGGCGCCGACCTACCGTGAGCTGGCGGACTGCGAGGCTGACTTCACGCCGGGTGAGTGTTTCGCTGCCGACGTCTCCCGGCTCTGGTCGCCCTGGTTGTCCGGTTTCGCGATCATCACGCAGGTTCAGCTGACATCCATGGGAGCCAGCCCCGACCCTCAGGTACGCCTCTTCAGTGAGCCGCTTTATCGAGGCGCCGATCATCAGGGTGGCACGCGCTTGATCAGCCTGCGCGAGAAGCTCCGCAACGGTGAGCATTTCGATAAGGCGTTCATTCGTCATCGGCTCCTGGAGGCGGGCTCGACGGCTGCGGATCAACGGCTGGCGCGGACCTTCGAGCCGCAGCGGCTGTTTTACGTCCGCTAACCCTGACGGCCTGCGTGGAACTTCCCTTCGAGGGGCGGTCCAACGCGTGTTTACCCGGCTACGGCCGGTCCCCCGGCAAACGAGGTTGTTGCGATGAAAGTTTCACTGAAAAACGTACGCGGTGCTGCGCTGGCGAGCCTGATGGCGCTGGCCGCCACGCCGGTCTTCGCCTTCAATCTGAATGACGCCGCCAACGCGGTTGCCAATGCTACCGGCGGCCAGCAAAAGGCAACGGCCGCGCCTGAGGCCGCCGGGCTGCTGAACACGCTGGGCACGCAATTGAAGGTCACGCCGGAGCAAGCGGTGGGCGGCACCGGGGCCTTGTTGGGGCTGGCCAAGAACAAACTCGCTGGCAACGACTATTCGCAACTGAGCAAATCAGTGCCCGGCCTGGATCAATTGGCCGGCAACTCGGCCCTGGGCAGCCTGAGTGGTCTGGGCGGACTGTTGGGTAATTCCGGGAGCAGCAACTCTGCCTTGGACAGCGCGCTGGGCAATGTGCAGAGCATGGGCGACGTGAACAAGGCGTTCAGCGCCCTGGGCATGAACAGCAGCATGGTCAGCCAGTTCGTGCCGGTGATCCTGCAATACCTCGGTCAGCAAGGCGCTGGTGGTTCAGCGTTGCAGGCGTTGAGTGGCGTCTGGGGCGCCAAGTAATTGAGTTGC
Organism: Pseudomonas sp. 15A4; assembly: GCF_016925575.1. Taxonomy (NCBI): domain Bacteria; kingdom Pseudomonadati; phylum Pseudomonadota; class Gammaproteobacteria; order Pseudomonadales; family Pseudomonadaceae; genus Pseudomonas; species Pseudomonas sp. 15A4. The sequence goes on from NZ_CP068986.1 coordinate 1,442,243, forward strand.
CGCGCCCCTGCAAAAGGGGCGCTTGTTGCTGAGAAGGGGTGCTAGGAAATCAGGCCGCGCAACTCGGCAATCCGCGCATCCTTTTCTTCCCACAGCCCGTTGACCCACTTTTGCACGTACACGCGAAACACCGGGTCATTCTCGTAATCGCCCTGCCACAGCGCAGGGTCGAGTTCGCGGGTCTTGATGTCGACGATCACCCGCGGCACCCGTCCTGATATCAAGTCCCAGAACCCGGGAATTCGTGCACTCGGATAGACCACCGTCACATCGAGCACCGCGTCCAGCTGCTCACCCATCGCCGCCAGCACGAATGCGACGCCGCCTGCCTTGGGCTTGAGCAGATGGCGGTACGGCGAAGCCTGTTGGGCTTTTTGGCCTGCGTGAAGCGTGTGCCTTCCAGATAATTCACGATCGTCACCGGCTGACGTTTGAAGAGCTCGCACGCTTCCCGGGTGATCTCCAGATCCTTGCCCTTGAGCTCGGGATGCCTGGCGAGAAACGCTTTGGTGTAGCGCTTCATGAACGGGTAGTCGAGCGCCCACCATGCCAAGCCTAGAAACGGCACCCAGATCAGTTCTTTCTTGAGGAAGAATTTGAAGAACGGCGTACGTCGATTCAGCGCCTGCACCAACGCCGGAATATCCACCCAGGACTGATGGTTGCCGATGACCAAGTAAGAGGTATCGCCACGCAGGCCTTCATCGCCGCGGATTTCCCACTGGGTTGGCAGGCAAATTTTGAAGATCAGCTTGTTGATTTCACACCAGGTCTCGGCGATCCACATCACTGCTGCCGAGCAGTTGTCGCGCATCTCGCTCTGGAACACCAACTTGAGCAGCGCAAAGACCATCAGCGGGCCGATCAACACCAGTGTGTTGAGCAGAAGCAGCAGCGTAACGGCAATTCCGGTAAGCAGGTGACGCATAAGGCACTCGCGGTCGACAGGGTGGCGCGCAATGATAAGCAGGCCGGGCGGTTGGCGCAAAATCCCTGGCGATACCGACGAATGTTTCACGCCGCTTTCAGTACGCTCGGCATTGCCTGCACCGCGACTGCCCGGTGCTCCAGTCCCGGCGCGAACCATCGGCAAAGTGACGGTCTAAACCGGGCACACGCTCCGCCCATTCATCACGAGGAATCAAATCCGTGAAATCCCTTCTGGCGCTTCTGTCTTTGCTGGCGTTGCCTGTCATGGCTGCCGAGCCGACGTTGTACGGCCGTTACGAATACATCCAGGTCTCGGAGATCGGCGAGACGTTCAAAGCCAAGATGGACACCGGCGCGTTGACCGCATCGCTGTCGGCCAAGGACATCGAACTGTTCAAGCGCGATGGCGATGACTGGGTGCGTTTCCGTCTGGCGACCAAAGATGCCGACAGCAAAGTGTATGAGCACAAGGTTTCGCGCATCAGCCGGATCAAGGGCCGTTCCGAAGGCGACGATGACGAAGAGCCGGCGGATCCCACCAAGCGCCCGGTTGTCGATCTTGAGCTGTGCCTGGGCAACGTGAAACGCACCGTGGAGGTCAACCTCGTCGACCGCAGCCACTTCAACTACCCGTTGCTAATCGGCGCCAAGGCCCTGCGCGAATTCGGCGCGGCGGTTAACCCGGCGCGTCGTTATACGGCGGACAAGCCTGAGTGCTGATGGGAGGTCTCTCGTCGTCCAGGCGACGCGCTGTCTTGCAGCAAACACACCCCCTATGGGCGTGAGCTTGCTCACGAAACGGCGATTCAGGCGCCAAAGAAAGCAGCGGCTGTCGCCCCTTTCGCGAGGAAGCTCGCTCCCTCAGGATCAAGGCGGACTCGAGATTTCGGCCGCGCGGCTGGGCTTATGGGCGTGACCGGGGTGGCGCGCCACATGGCTCACGCAGGCGGCTGAGTCTTCAGCATCGACGGCCGCTGACTGACTTCGCCATACCAGTTTGCCAATCGCGGGTAGCTGCTGCGCCAGCCCAGATTCGGCTGGCGGAAATCCAGATAGCCCACCGCACAGGCCACGCTGATCGATGCGACGTCGAAATGCGTACTCAATTCAGTGACGGCTTCGGCCTCGAAATAGGCCAGGGTGCGTGCGATCTTTTCTTGTTGGGCGTCGAGCCATTCCGACCAATGTTTCTCCTCTGGCCGCAGGAAGGTCTCGTAGCGGATGAGCAATGCAGCGTCCAACAGGGCATCCGCCAACGACGCGAGCGTCAATCGCCGCCAGCGCGCCGAGCCTTCCTTGGGGATAAGGGGGTTGCCGACATGTTGTTGGTCCAGGCAGTCGAGAATCACCCGGCTGTCATGGATCACGTTACCGTCGGCCAGGCACAGCGCCGGAATTTTCCCGCACGGATTGTCGCGACAGACTTCCGCGTCGGGGCTGACGGGGGTGAGCGCAACCGCCTTGAGACTCACCCGGCTTGCCTGTCCGGTTTCATGAAGCAAGATCAGCACTTTGCGCGCGAATGGCGAAGCGGCGTTGTAATACAGCGTCATGCTGGGCGCAGACATGGGCATTCCTCTGATCGGGCTGAGCCTGCAGACTAGTGAGGGCCGGGACGCTGCGCAATATCCTGAGTCAATGCCGGGCCGATTTGCGAAGGCCCGTACATAAATGTCAGACCGTCGGGACCCCTCTACCGAATCAGTCGATGCGCTGCCGGACTGCGCCGAAGGTGTGCCGGTCAACAGCGGCTTGGCAACAAACCAGATGATCGTGGCGGCGATGAGATCGAAAGCGGCCAGCGCCACGAACAGTGGGCTGTAGCCTACTTTGGTCACCATGATCCCGAGCACCAGCGTGAACAGTGCCGCGCCGAGAAACCCGAACATGCCACCCAGACCAGTTGCCGTGCCCACTTCGTTCTTGCCGAAGGAGTCCGACGTGATGGCGTACAAGGCGCCCGACAGCGTCTGGTGCGCAAAACCGCCCGCGCACAGCAGCGCGATGGCGACATAGGGGCTGTCCACCAGACCGATGCAGCCAGGTCCGATCATGCACAGCGAGCCCAATACCATCACCATCTTGCGCGACGTCAGCAGCGACACGTTGAAGTGCTTGTAGAAAAACGGACTCAAGTAACCGCCCAACACGCAGCCGATGTCGGCGGCGAGAAACGGCAGCCAGGCAAACATCGCGATTTCCTTGATGTTCATGTGGCGCTCGGTCATCAGGTACAGCGGAATCCAGGCGTTGAAGGTCTGCCATGCCGGCTCCGACAGCATGCGGGCCGAGGCGATTGCGTAGAAATTGCGGGTGCCGACGATCTTCTTCCAGCTGGCGTGCTTAGTGGGCGCGTCCTTCAGGTGGGACTCCTGACCCGCAAGAATGTAATCGCGCTCCTCATCGCCCAGCAGACGCTGATTGCGCGGATGCTTGTAGAAGAACAGCCAGCCAGCACTCCACAGCAGGCCCAGCCCGCCGACGATGATGAACGCGATCTGCCAGCCGCTATGCAGAATCGCCCAGACCACGAGGGAGGGGCCAGCAACGCACCGATCGACGAACCGATGTTGAACCAGCCGATGGCGACCGAGCGTTCTTTGGCCGGAAACCACTCAGTGGTCGCCTTGATCGCTGCAGGAAACCCCGCCGCTTCAGTGATGCCCAGCAAGCTGCGCAGGAACGCCAGACTCTGCCAACCGGTGGCCATGGCCGCCGATGCGCACGCCACCGACCAGGCGATGGCAAAAACCGCGAAGCCGATTTTGGTCCCGATGGCATCGATCACGTAGCCGGCCACTGGCTGCATGAAGGCATAGCCCATCTGCCACGCGATGACGACGTGCGAGTACTGTTCGGTGGAAATGTTCAGCTCGCTCATCATGGTGGGAGCGGCGACGGAGAGGGTGTTGCGTGCGAGATAGTTGACGATCAGGCCGCCGGTTATCAGCGCGACCATCCACCAACGGATGCCTTTGATTTTCATCGAGTCCACTCAGGGTATTGTTTTTATTTAGCGGCGATCGTTATACGTCGTCGTATGACTCGATTTAGTCAAAGGCACGTTTTGTTGTCAATTGAAATACTGCTGAGCGCTGATTATATTTCCGAATGTAACGGGCATGTCACGGCTCGGGTTCGTCAGCGACCGGGCCTGAGCTAAATTGGGGCGTTTGGGTGGGGTGGACTTGACTCGGCGCATGAACAACCAGAGTACGGCTATTCATGTGTCATATGACGACATCAAACATCGGCGGGGGAGATCCCGCCGATGTTGTGCAGTAGAGGAATAGCTGTGATTAAACCCGCTTGCGCGCCATCAGCCCCTTGCAACTAAGCCAGGCCGGGATCGCCATGCCGATCCACGACAGCACGTCCCACGCGCCGTCGCCCAGCAGCGCCGCAAACAGACCAATCGCTGTCAGCAGTGCAATCCAGCCCGGTTTGGCGAATGTCTTCCAGAATGCAGAGTGTTTTTTGTGTCGGGTCATGCGACTTCCGCCTCTACGGCCACTGCCTTCGCGACGGCGACAGCGGCGCGGCGGCGGACCCACCACAGGTACAAGCCACTGCCGAGGACGAGGATCGTCAGCACATCGAGCGCGGCCCAGAGGATTTTCATCGGCATGCCGCCGTAGTCACCGAAGTGCAGCGGTTGCGACAACAGAAGTGCGTCCATGTACCACGGGCGTCCCAGCGTAGCGGTCACGTGCAGATCCTGAGCGTCGATCAGGACAGGGGTCAGCAGGTGGGAGGTCAGGTGCGTGTCGCCTTTCATGAACACCGCGTAATGATGCTCGCTGGAAAAGCGCGATCCGGGAAAGGCTATGAAGCTCGGCTCGGCGCCGGGGACGGTGGCCTTCGATATCTCGATCAGCCGGGTGGCTGGTCCGCGCTCGGCCAGAGGCGGGGCGTCTTTGTATGGCGCGATCATGGTCATCAGCGCGTCGGTACGCCATTGCGCGATCACCAGGTCGGCGCAGGCATTAAGCACGCCGGTCAGGCCGACGACAATGGCCCAGGTCAGGGTGACGACGCCGATCAGGTTGTGTAGATCAAGCCAGCGCACCCGCGTGGATTTATTCGGCCGTACCGTGGCGAAATCCAGACGGCGCATGAAGGGGGCGTACAGCACGACGCCGGAAACGATCGCCATGACAAACAGCAGGCCCATGAACGCCAGCAACAGTTTGCCCGGCAGCCCCGCGTACATGTCCACATGCAGGCGCAGCATGATCATCATGAAACCGCCATTGGCATTTGGTGTTTCCATCGCTTCGCCGGTGCGCGCGTCGATCATGAAACTGTGGGATTCGTTCGGGTCGCCGCCGGCAGTTTTGCCCATGATGGCGTAGACGCCGTTGGGGTCATCGTCGTCCCAGCCGAAGTACTGCATCACGTCGCCGGGGCGGTGGGCTTCGGCTGAGCGGACGAGTTGTTCGAGGTCGAGATGCGGAGTGCCGGCGGGCATTTCCTTGAATTCCGGCGCATCGCCCGTCAGGTGAGCGATCTCGTGACTGAAGATCAGGGGTAAGCCGGTGATTGCCAGCATCAGCAGGAATGCCGTGCAGATCAGGCTGGTCCACGTGTGGATGAAAGACCAGCGGCGGATGGTTTGGCTTTTCATGTGGAAATCCGGAGTAGGCGAAAGCAACAAAGGCCGCTGTATGGGAGCGGCCCTTGTTTCAGGTAATGAGAGTTTAAACGATTACCATTTGTAGTCTACGCTCGCGAGCACTGTACGGCGGTCGCCGTAATAGCAGTAGAAGCCGTCGCAGGTGGAAATGTATTCCTTGTCGAAGACGTTGTTGGCGTTGACCGACATGCTCACGCCCTTGAACGACGGGTTCATGCGGCCGAGGTCGTAATGCACGGCGGCGTCGTAGACGGTGTAGGCATTGCTGTGGCCGTAGTTGGAGTCGGCGACAAAACCGTAACTTCCTATTGCAATGTTGTCGGTCTCGCCTATGTATCGCGCGCCAAAGCCCAGGCCAAACCCGTCGAGCACACCGTTGTGCCAGGTGTAATCACCCCAGATCGCCGCCTGATTTTCAGGCGTGAGTGGCAGCGGACGATTCTTGTCCAGCGGGTCGGTGACTTTGGTCATCTTGCTGTTGGCGTAGGTGTAGGACGCCGTCACTTTCAGGTTCTCAGTGACATCTCCCACCGCTTCCAGCTCGAAGCCACGCACTTTTGCTTCGCCCAGAGGACGCTGCACGCCAAGGGTATCGCTGAGCACGATGTCGCGACGGGTCAGGTCGTACGCGGCCGCAGTGAAGATGATGTTGCTGCCCGGCGGCTGGTATTTGAGGCCCACTTCGTACTGCTTGCCCGTCCCTGGCTGAAACGCTACGCCATTGGCGCCGCCTTGCTCGGCCTGGAATGACTCGGCGTATGAAATGTACGGCGTGAAGCCGGAATCGAAGACGTAGCTGAGGGCGGCGTTGCCGGTGAACGCGCTGTCGGTGCGGTCATCGGATTGATCGGTGTTGTAGAACTTCGATTCGGTCTTGAGCAGATCCTGGCGGCCGCCCAGGGTCAGACGCCAGTTATCCAGGGCCAGTTGGTCTTGAATGTAGACGCCGACGTCCTGGGTTTTCTGGTTGTAATCCTGAAATGCGCTGTAGGCGACGCTGCTGAAGTCCTGCCCGTAAATCGGGTTGGCGATGTTGCTGGTCGGTGCGGCGCCGTACTGCCATTTGTAGTTGTGATTCAGACGCTGATAGTCGAGCCCCAGCAGCACAGTGTGTTTGAGAGCGCCCGTGTCGAAGTCGGCTTGCAGGTTGTTGTCCAGCGCGAACTGGGAGATGTCTTCGTTCACGACGTTGGCGCCGCGTTGGACGGTGCCATCCCCGCTGACCGAACCGAAGAAGCCACCGGCCGTTATCCCCTGAAAGGACAGGTCGCTCTTGGTGTAGCGAACGTTCTGCTTGAACTGCCAGACGTCGTTCAGGCGATGCTCGAAGGCATAGCCCAGCGCGTAATAGGTTTTGTCGTAGAACTCCCAGTCCGGATCGCCGAGGTTTTCGTGGTACTTCACGCGGCCCACGGCCGACGGGTATTTGGTGCCCTGGATCGGCAAAAACTGGCTGGTGATACCGGTATCGTCACGATTGAACTGGCTGAGGAAAGTCAGCTTGGTGTCCGGGTCGATGTTCCAGGTCAGGCTCGGCGCGATGTTGTAACGCTTGTCATCGATGTGATCCACCGAGGTGCCGCTGTCACGCACGACGCCGCTGACGCGGTACTCGAAATTGTCGGCGTCGTCGATCTTGCCGGTGCTGTCGAAGCTGATCTGCTTGCGATTGTAAGTGCCGACCTGAACCTGCACTTCGTGGCTGGCTTCGGCTTCGGGGCGACGACTGACCATGTCGAGCATGCCGCCCGGCGGGGTCTGACCGTAAACCGAAGACGCCGGCCCACGCAGGAGGGCGATGCGCTCCAGGTCCCAGGTTTCCATCTTCGGCATCACGTAGGCGCCTTTGGGCAGCGGCAAGCCGTCGAGGAGTTGGGTGGGTTCGAAACCGCGGACCTTCAGCCATTCGGCCCGGCTGTCGCTGCCGTAACTGCTGGCGACCACGCCCGGCATGTAGCGAACGGCGTCGTCGATGTTCTGTACTGCGCGATCCTGCATCTGCTGCCGGGTCGCGACCGAGATCGAGCGCGGTGCTTCAACCAGCGCGGTGTCTGTCTTGGTGCCTGCTGCGGTGCGACTCGCGGCATAGCCCTGCGCCGGGCCCCACGCGCTTTCGAAACTTTCCTGACTGCCTTGAATGCTGGTGGCCGGCAATGCCATCGCACCTTCGGGCGCAGCCACGAGGGTGAAGGTGCCCGCCGTGGTCAGGTTCAATTGCAAGCCGGTGCCACGCAGCGCCTGCCCCATCGCGCCTGATGCGTCGAATTGACCCTGAACCGGCGCCGACGTGCGGCCCGCTGCCAGTGCCGGATCCAGCGACAGCGCCAGGCCCGCCTGACTGGCAATCTGCGTCAGCGTCGTCGACAACGGCGCGGCCGGCAGATTGTAGGCGCGCACGCTGGACGCCTGTGAGGCGGCCATCAGCGGCGCACTGAGCATCGGTGCGGCAATGGCGACGGCGATAGCCAGGAGACTCGGTCGCAGAAGGGTTTGAAGCGTGCGGGACATGAACGGCACCTCGAAGGAAATGGTTCTCAATGCCTATGTGCCGAACGAGATCTGAAAAGTGATAGGGCCGGGAGAAAATAAGTCGCACACGCTCGCGGGCCTTTATTTAGAGGGCAGTATTTACAGCTCAGTCGTCGGCTTTTTCTCGCTGCGGACCACCGTCACCCACCACGGCGTACGCGCTTCGATCTGCACGGGTAGCGTGGGCGTCAATGCCTTGAGCGCCAGATCCGTGTTGGTCAGTGGAAAGCTGCCGGTGATGCGAAGGTCCGCAACGTCTTTCTCTACGCCGAGATGGCCCTGGCGATAACGGGCAAGCTCCGCGACCACGTCCCCCAAACGGGCGTTATCGACCACCAGCATGCCGCGCATCCAGGCGCCGGTACCGGGTGCGAGGGCCAGCATGGGACCGAGGCTGTTGCGATGAATCAACATCTGCTGGCCTTCGTGCAGCACCAGTTCGTGGGTGGAAGCCTGCGGATGAGCGGCGACGGCTGATTGCAGCACGCTCAACAGCGTGCCATCAGCCTGCCGTTTGACGAGAAACTGCGTGCCCAGGGCGCGCATCTGCCCTTCCGGGGTTTCGACGATGAACGGACGCGCGTCGCTGTGGCTCCCGGTCTCCACGAAGATTTCGCCTTCCTGAAGCACGATCCGTCGCTGTGTGTCATCGAACCGCACGTCCAGCGCGGTGTGGGTGTTGAGCCGGATAAGGGTGTTATCCGACAGGCGAATGGTGCGTTGCTCACCGGTGGCGGTGCGCAGATCCGCCAGCCAGTAATCCACCGGCAGCAGGCGATCCCCCAAAAACACCGTCAAGCCCAGCGCCAGCGCGAAGCCTGCAACCCCGCGGCCCAGCTTGCGCAACCGCACACCGATGCCATCACGGGACCGCAGAAGCGCCGAACGTGCCGGGCCGGTGGTGCCGGCGAAACGTTGATCGACCATGCCCAGCTGCATCCAGGCGCGGGCATGCTCGTCGCTGGCGGCGTACCACTTGGCGAACTCTTCGCGCTCGACCTCACTGCCTCGACCGCAATCCAGGCACAGCTGCCAGGCAATGGCGGCGTCCAGCACGGGGGATGAAACAGGTCGGGTGGAAATACGGCTCATGTTGGCTCGCCATACAGCGCGATGTAGCACTGGCGCAAACCCTGCGCCAGATACTGACGCACGCGGGGTACGGAAACGCCGAGCTTTGTGGCGATCTCCGCGTGGGGCATCCCGTCCAGGCGGTTGTACAAAAGGCGGCGCGCGCTTTGCTGGAGAGCTTGCCCAGCAGGCGATCAATGGCTTTGAGGTCATCAAGAATCAGTTGCTGCTCTTCCAGCGAAGGTTGTTCGCCCTCGGGGATCAGCATCAGCTCGTCCAGATACGCCTGTTCCAGCGCGGCCCGGCGGAAGTGGTCGAACAACAAGCCTTTCGCGATCGAGACCAGAAAGGCCCGGGGCTCGCGGGGTTCTAGCAATTGCTCGCGGCCCAGCAGGCGAATGAACGTGTCCTGGCTCAGGTCTTCGGCGCGATGGGGGCAGGCCACGTTGCGTCGGAGCCAACCCAGCAGCCAGCCGCGGTGGTCGCGATAGAGCGTTCCGACGAGCTGCTGCTGGGGACTTTGAAGTGACGACACGAACGCACCGAGGAGAACAAAGTGGCTAACGAGAATTGTTCGCGATTGTGTCAGAGCCGCCCAATACTGGCAATTGGTCCTTGTAGGAACAAGCCGAACGGTTGATGTACGAATCGACCATTCGGTTTGTAAGGCGAGACGGGATGCGGAGGCTGGCGCAGAGGATGGATGCTAAAACGAGTGCGACTGCTGCTGCCGTCGCCATTTCGCCACACCTTGCTCAAGCTGTGCGGGGGTTTCTATCCCTTGTCGCCTGGCGTGGCTGAACAGGATCATCGCGAGCTCGGCGGTCACCAGGGCATCGGCGCTGGCGTGATGACGATCTTCGGCGTGAAGCCCGAAGAATCGCGTCCAGTCGTCCAGGCCTGCCTGACGCAAATTCGCGTTCGGGCAAATGAAGGGCGCGATGTGAGCGACATCGATGAAGGGGTGCAGCAGGCGATAGCTCAGGCTTTCTTTTAATGCACGCCCCAGCATGTGTTCGTCGAACGCCGCGTGAAACGCCAGCAGCGGGCTGTCACCCACGAACGCCATGAAATCCAGCAGTGCTTCGACTGGCTCGCTGCCTGCGGCAATTGCCGTGGGCCCTAGGCCGTGAAGCAACACGCTGGGGCTGAGTTTGTGATCGGTGCGCATCAGCGTGCGCTCGAACTGCTGCCCCAGATCGATCGCGCCGTCTTCGATGACAACCGCGCCGATCGACAGAACTTCGTCCCGCTGCAGATTCAGCCCGCTGGTTTCAAGATCGACCACGACCCAGCGTTGCTGGCGCAATGTCTTCCGATCCAATGCGGTCGGGCCGGGCAGGGCGCGCAGGCGTCGTAGCTGTTCAGGCGTGAGTTCAGGGGCGACGGCGCGTCTGTGTGGCTTGAGCCAGCGGAACAAATTCATGATCAGTCGCTTACAGTTGGTAGCGCACGGTGAGGCTGGTCTGCAGCCGCTGCGCCTGGCGGAACGACTCACGCAGAATGCGTCGGTCCAGATGATTGAGCACATCCGGGTCGATGCGGTTGGAGTACGGCAGATTTTGCCGGTTTTGCTGCTGATGTTGCTGCATGCGGGTTTGCTGGATGAAGTGGTAGGCCTCTTCATACGCCGCACCGTCCAGCGGGTCGATAACCTCTTTGGCGACCAGTTGGCGCAGCCTTTCCAGCGTATTGCTGGCCTCGACGCCGTTGGCCAGCGCCAGCAACCGCGCGCCGTCGACAAATGGCGTCAGGCCTTGGGTTTTCAGATCCAGCGTGTCTTTTTCGCTGCCTTTGCGGGCGACCACGAAATCCTTGAAACGGCCCACCGGCGGGCGTTGACGCAGGGCGTTGTCGGCCATCATGCGCTGGAACAACGCGTTGTCTGCCACCTGGGCAAGAATGCTCTGACGCAATTGATCGCCGCCGCTTTCATCGCCCCAGACCACGCGCAGATCGAAATAGATGGAAGACGACAGCAGGTTCTCCGGCGTGGCTTCGCGAATGAAAGAGCCGAATCGCCGCGCCCATTCGATACGCGACAGGCACAGCTGCGGATTGCTCGCCATGATCCCGCCCTTGCACAGGGCAAATCCGCACACCGCCAGGCTTTGATTGATCCGCTCGGCGATGGGCAGCAGCCGGCCGCGTATTTCGGCGGCCTCGGCGGCATCCCCGGCCTCGAACAGAATGCCGTTGTCCTGATCGGTGTACAGCGTCTGCTCGCGCCGGCCCTCGCTGCCGAAACACAGCCAGCTGAACGCGATGCCGGGATCGCCTTTTTCTTCAAGCGTGAGCTCGATGACGCGGCAGACCATGTGGTCGTTGAGCAGCGTGATGATCTGGGTGATCTGCGTGGACGAGGCGCCGTGGGCGAGCATTCGGTCCACCAGCTGGACGATGTCGCCGCGCAGGTTGGCAAGCGAGTCGATGCGCGGCGCGCTGCGGATGGTGCGCGCAAGATGCACCAGATCCACGCGCTGCAGCGAGAACAGGTCGCGCTCGGACACCACGCCACACAGGCGCTGATCCTTGACCAGGCACACGTGGGCGATATGCCGCTGAGTCATGGCAATGGCTGCGTCAAACGCGCTGGCGTCCGGGCTCAGATAAAACGGCGCCTGAATCATGCTGCGCTCAATGGGTTGGCCGAAGTCGGCGTTGACGTCCGCAACGACCTGACGCAGATCGCGCAGCGTGAAGATGCCCAGCGGTGCCTTGGCCTCATCCACGATCACAATGCTGCCGACCTGTTGCTCGTCCATCTGCCGCACGGCCTCGCGCAGCGGCGTATCGGGGGAGCACGTCACCGGATGACGCATCGCCAGTTCACCCAGCCGCGTGTTCAGCGAATATTGGGTGCCGAGTGTTTCCACCGCCTTCTGCTTTACTTGCTGATTCACCTGATCGAGCAGGCTGCTGACACCGCGCAGAGCGAAGTCGCGGAATTCATTGGAGAGCGCGAACAACTTGATGAAGGCTTGCTTGTTCAGCTGCAGGCAGAAGGTGTCTTCGGCCGCCAGATGTTCGGTCCGCGTGGCGCGTTCGCCGAGCAGCGCGGCAAGGGGAAAGCACTCGCCCGTGGTGATTTCGAACGTGGTCTCGGTGCCGCCTTTTGCCGAGTGAGGACGCTCGCCCACCACGCGGCCTTGTTTGACGATGTAAAAATGTTCTACTGGCCCATCGCTAGGCTTGATGATGCTCTCGTCTGTAGCGTAGAAACGCAGGTGACACTGCTCGACAAGGTAGGCCAGATGGGCGTTTTCCATCTGGTTGAACGGCGGGAATTTTTGCAGAAACTGCATCGTGCCGTGGATGTTCTGCAGAACGGCTGTTTTGCCTGCCTGGGTAAAAGCGTCCGCTTTGCTCATGACCGATACCGCTTGTTTTTATTGACCCCATGGTCGACCGCTTATCGGGCAGTGCCCATTGGACGTAAGTCTTAGGTGACTGCAAAGGCGTTGAATCGCATCGAACCAAGGTGTAATACCGCAGCGATGCAGTGAGCACGAGGCTTTAAGGGCCCGGCATGAAGCCGACAGGATGTGCAGCGTATCAATCGTTTGCGCTGTCAGAATTGAAGTCGACAGGAAGATGAGACGGGTATGTTCGATCACAGTATTTTGAGTGATGAAGAGCGCGAAGCCCTCAATGAGGTAATGCTCGCGCCTGCATCCCAATCGCCACAACGGGTGTTGATCGTCGATGACGACAAGGATGCTCGGGAAGTTCTGGCCGAAATTCTCAGTCTCAATGACATCAGCTGCATCACCGCCGCCGGCGGCACCAGCGCCATGCATTTGCTGCAGACCCGGCCGTCCATTGCGCTGTTGATCACCGATCTGCGCATGGCGCCGTGCGACGGGCTGGACCTGATCCGTCGCGTGCGTGAATCGGACCGTGCGGAGTTGCCGATCATTATCGTGTCCGGCGACGCCAATGTGCGCGACGCCATCGACGCCATGCACCTGAGCGTGGTGGATTTTCTGCTCAAGCCGATCAACACCAAGCAGCTGTTGCGCCTGGTGAAGCGAGAACTGGAAATGGCCTGATAACGCCGCCTTCGAGCTGCGTTTTGCCATAAAAAGTTGTGCAATAAAAAAGGCGGTGTCCACTTAACTGGACACCGCCTTTTTGTTTGGGCGCTGATTACGCGCCGTGTTTCGCCTTGAACTCCCGACGGCGACGGTGCAGGACCGGCTCGGTGTAGCCATTGGGCTGCAGCGTGCCTTCGATCACCAGCTCGACCGCTGCCTGAAACGCGATGTTGCTGTCGAAGTCCGGCGCCAGCGGGCGATACAGCCCATCGCCTGCGTTCTGACGGTCCACCACCGGCGCCATGCGCTTCAGACTTTCCATCACCTGCTGCTCGCTGACGACACCATGGCGCAGCCAGTTGGCGATGTGCTGGCTGGAAATCCGCAGCGTGGCACGGTCCTCCATCAGGCCGATGTCGTTGATGTCCGGCACCTTCGAGCAGCCTACGCCCTGATCGATCCAGCGCACCACATAACCGAGGATGCCCTGTGAGTTGTTGTCCAGCTCGTTTTGAATCTCTTCGGCTGTCCAGTCGGTGTTCGGCGCCAGCGGAATGGTCAGGATGTCGTCGACCGAGGCCGGCGCGCGCTGGGCCAGTTCAGCCTGACGCGCGAACACATCGACCTTGTGGTAATGAAGTGCATGCAGCGCCGCGGCGGTAGGCGACGGAACCCAAGCGGTATTGGCGCCGGCCAGTGGGTGGGCGATTTTCTGTTCGAGCATCGCGGCCATCAAGTCAGGCATCGCCCACATGCCTTTGCCGATTTGCGCGCGCCCTTGCAGACCGCATTTCAAGCCGATATCGACATTTGAATTTTCATACGCGCCGATCCACTTTTCAGCCTTCATCTGCGCCTTGCGCACGACAGGCCCCGCTTCCATGGATGTGTGAATCTCGTCGCCCGTGCGGTCCAGGAAGCCCGTGTTGATGAACACCACACGCTCGCTTGCCGCCTGAATGCACGCCTTGAGGTTGATCGTGGTGCGACGCTCTTCGTCCATGATCCCGACTTTCAGCGTGTTTCGCGGCAGGTTCAGCACAGCCTCAATGCGCCCGAACAACTCGTTGGTGAATGCCACTTCTTCCGGGCCGTGCATCTTCGGTTTGACGATGTACACCGAGCCCGTGCGGCTGTTGGCACGGGAGGTATTGCCCTTGAGGTTGTGGATGGCCGCGAGGCTGGTCAGCAGGCCGTCAAGAATGCCCTCCGGCACTTCGTTGCCCTGATTGTCGAGGATTGCATCGATGGTCATCAGGTGACCGACGTTGCGCACGAACAACAGCGAGCGGCCATGCAGCGTGACGGGCTCACCGGTGGGTGAGGTGTAGACGCGGTCGGCGTTCATCGTACGGGTAAAACTCGTACCGCCTTTGGAGACTTCTTCGGACAGATCACCCTTCATCAGCCCGAGCCAGTTGCGGTACACGACCACCTTGTCGTCAGCGTCGACGGCGGCGATGGAGTCTTCACAATCCATGATGGTGGTCAGCGCCGCTTCCATCAGCACGTCTTTGACGCCGGCCGGATCGGTCTGGCCGACCGGGCTCGCGGCGTCGATCTGGAGTTCAAAGTGCAGGCCGTTGTGCTTGAACAGCAGCGCAGTCGGCGTCGACGCGTCGCCCTGGAAGCCGATCAGTTGAGCATCATCGCGCAGGCCGGTATTGCTGCCGCCCTTGAGGCTGACGATCAACATGCCATCGACCAGTTTGTAGCCGGTCGAGTCAACATGGGAGCCCGCCGACAGCGGGGCGGCTTCGTCCAGAAACCTGCGGGCGAAGGCAATGACTTTGTCGCCGCGTACCCGGTTGTAGCCCTGGCCCTTTTCCGCGCCGCCCGCTTCGCTGATGGCGTCGGTACCGTACAGCGCGTCATACAGCGAGCCCCAGCGGGCATTCGAAGCATTGAGCGCAAAGCGTGCGTTCATCACCGGCACCACCAATTGCGGGCCGGCCATGCGAGCGATTTCTTCATCGACGTGTTGTGTGGTGATCTGGAATTCCGACGGTTCCGGCAGCAGATAGCCTATTTCCAGCAGGAACGCCTTGTAGGCAGCTGCGTCGTGGGCGTTGCCAACATTGGACTGATGCCAAGCGTCGATACGCGCCTGGAATTCATCTCGTTTGGCGAGCAGGGCTTTGTTCTTGGGCGCGAGCTCGTGGATGAGCGCATCGGCACCGGCCCAGAATGCAGCGGCGTCGAGGCCGGTTCCAGGAATGGCTTCGTTGTTCACGAAATCCAGCAGGACGTTGGCGACCCGCAGGCCACCGACTTGAACGTGTTCAGTCATTGCTTGCCTCACTCTGCTCAGCTATCTGCGCTTCAATCATGAGCGCTTTCTTGTTAAAGCCATCGACGTCACTGCGAGCCCTTCCAGAACATGCCGGTACGGGCGGCTGGGCGGGGCGGCGGGCACCTGAGGTGAAGCGCGGAAACAGGTTTTGGCCTTGCAGGAACATCGGATCAGGCCTGGATTCGACATCTATGTAGTGAACGCGAAGCGATACTACATGATGAGTTGCGGCATGAAAATCAGACTGAAAGTGCACCGAGCGACCAAACTTAGGCATTCGGTCACGCAACGGTGTTGGATGTTCTCAAAGAACGTGCAGATTGTTCCAGATAATTATTAGGATCGTACACAAAAAATCCTGCAGCATTGACGCCACTGCACGCCGGGTAGACGTGCCTATACTCCCTGCAACCACCCGCAACCCACGAGGCGTGGTATTAAACAGGCCTCAGTCGCTGCACATAAAAGGAGTCGTTTGTGGATCATCTTATCGTCACGGTGTCTGCGCCAGACAAGCCAGGCGTGGTCGAGCAGCTCGCGGCATGCATTGCCGATCACGGTGGCAATTGGCTGGAAAGCCGTATGTCACACATGGCGGGGCAGTTCGCCGGGATCCTGCGGGTCAGCGCGCCGGTCGACGCGCATCCGCCCCTGCGCAGCGCGCTGGAAGGGCTATCGGCAAAAGGCATCCGCGTCCTGTTCGCCGAAGTCCTTCCAGAATCCTTGCCGGAGTGGCGGCCCATCACCATGGAGCTGGTGGGCAATGATCGATCCGGGATCGTGCGCGACGTCACTCGCGTGCTGACCGAGCAAGGCGTCAACCTGGAGCATCTGGTGACCAGCGTGGAGCCAGCACCCATGAGCAGCGAAACGCTGTTTCGCGCCCATGCCGAGTTGGGATTGCCGATGGATCTTTCACTGGATGTGCTGCAACAGCGGCTGGAAACCCTGGCGGATGACCTGATGGTGGAACTGCATTTGCCGACGGACGAGTAAACAATGTCGCCGCTGTAGGCTCTGCTCGTTAGAAGGCCTACAGCGAATTACCCTATTCCATCAGGCTTGGGCGCGTCTGCGCAGGGAGCGCCAGGCGTCGATGCTGTAGATGATCAACCCGGACCAGATGAAGGCGAAGGTTACCAAGGTGGCCGAGGGCATGTGTTCGTCGTACAGCACAACCGCCAGGGCCAGCACGAGCGTCGGTGCGATGTACTGCAAAAAGCCCAGCGTCGCGTAGGGCAAATGCCTTGCTGCAGCGTTGAAGCACACCAGCGGCACGAGGGTCACCGGTCCGGCCGCCGCCAGCCATAGTGCCTGCGATGTGGTCCAGAATTCCGGCCGTGCGCTGTGGGCGAGCGGGTTGAAAATCAACCAGCCCACGGCCAGCGGCACCAGAATCCAGGTCTCCACCACCAGCCCGGGCAATGCAGCCACCGGTGCTTTTTTGCGAATCAGGCCGTAGAAGCCGAAGGTGAACGCCAGCGCGAGCGACACCCACGGCAGGCTCCCCACCTGCCAGACCTGCTGAAGCACACCGATCAACGCCAGCATCACTGCGACCCATTGCAAGGGGCGCAGTCTTTCACGCAGCAGCACCATGCCGAGCATCACGTTGATCAGTGGGTTGATGAAGTAGCCAAGGCTGGCTTCGACCATGTGGTTGTTGTTCACGGCCCAGACGTAAATCAGCCAGTTAGCGGCGATCAGCGTGCCGCTGCAGGCGAGAATGGCAAGTCGTTTGGGATTGTCCCGCAGCTCTTGCCACCAGCCGGGATGCTTCCAGACCAGCAGCAGAAGCGAACCGAAGATGGCCGACCAGATCGCCCGATTGACGATGATTTCCAGCGAAGGAACGCTCGCCAGCACCTTGAAGTAAATCGGAAACAGCCCCCAGATGATGTAGGCGCTCAGGCCCAGAATGTACCCGCGACGCGGGTTGGCAGCTTGCATGGGTGGTCCTTCGGCAAGTTTTTTGTTGTGGTGACCTGCAGGGTATTCAGCGTTTTCAGAACAGCTTCAGCGGTTCCTCGTTCAGCGCGGTCAACTGCTCGCGCAGCGCCAGTACCTGGTCGCCCCAATAGCGTTCGGTGCCGAACCAGGAAAAGCTGTGGGGGAACGCCGGATCGTCCCAACGACGGGCCAACCAGGCGCTGTAATGCAACAGGCGCAGTGCGCGCAGCGGTTCGATGAGCGCCAGTTCACGGGGATCGAAATCGTGAAACTCGTTGTAGCCGTCCATCAATTCCGACAGCTGACTCAGACAGTCCTGACGATCACCCGCGAGCATCATCCAGACATCCTGCACCGCCGGGCCCATGCGGCAGTCGTCGAGGTCGACGATGTGGAAGATGTCGTCGCGGGTCATCATGTTGCCGGGGTGGCAATCGCCGTGCATGCGAATGTTCTGATGGGGCGTGGCGGCGTAGACGTCTTCGACGCGCTTGAGCAGGTCTTTGGCAACGGATTCATAGGCTGGCAGCAGGCTGCGCGGAATCACGTTGTTGTCCAGCAGGTAGTTCAGCGAGTTGTGGCCGAAGTTCTGCACGCCGAGGGCTTCGCGGTGCTGGAACGGGCGCGTGGCGCCGACGGCATGGATGCGCCCCAGCAACTGGCCGAGACGGTAAAGCTGCTCGAGATTGCCGGGCTCTGGCGCGCGGCCGCCACGACGGGGGAAGAGGGTGAAACGAAAACCGGCGTGCTCGAACAGAGTCTCGCCGTTGTGCACGAGGGGCGCGACGACCGGGATTTCGACGTCGGCGAGTTCGGCGGTGAAGCTGTGCTCTTCGAGAATGGCTTCGTTGGTCCAGCGATCGGGCCGGTAGAACTTGGCAATCAGCGGCTGCTGTTCATCGATGCCGACCTGATAGACGCGGTTCTCATAGCTGTTGAGCGCGAGAATACGGGCGTCGGTGACAAAGCCGATGCTCTCGACGGCGTCCAGCACCAGGTCAGGTGTAAGTGTTGCGAACGGGTGGGCCATGCTAACTCCTGCGCGCAGCAGGCTGCCGCGTCGGGCCAGTCATGGTAACTCAGGCGTGTTACACCTGACACAGCGCGTTACACCCGCTGCCGTTGATTCAGTGGAATCCCCATCCCGCCGATTGCCTCTTTTGCGGGATGGGGAAGCGCGCTCGTTATGCGCCGATCACGCCGCCATCCTCCCGCGTGATCACCATCACCGATGACCTCGGCTTGCCATTCGGCAAGTGCTCGGGGAAGGTTGAACCGCCGTTTTCACCAGGGTGCTGAATGCCGACGAACAGCGCTTTCTGGTCGGGCGCGAAGCTGATGCCGGTGACTTCACAACCTACCGGCCCGACCATGAACCGGCGGATCTCTCCGCTTGCAGGGTCGGCGCACAGCATCTGGTTATTGCCCATGCCTGCGAAGTCGCCGGCATTGGTGGAGTCGCCATCCGTCAGAATCCACAGCCGCCCGGCCACGTCGAAACCCAGGCCATCCGGGCTGTTGAACATGTTCTGCGGATTGATGTTGTTTGATCCACCCTGGGGCGTACCGGCATGCACACCCGGGTTGCCGGCGACCACAAACAAGTCCCACGCGAAGTCCATGGCGGCGGCATCTGACCCGGTTTCCTGCCAGCGCAGAATCTGCCCGTACTGGTTTTTCGCCCGGGGATTCGGACCGCCGACCGGCTGGCCTTCATCGCCGCGCTTGATGTTGTTGGTCAGTGTGCAATAGACCTGGCCGTCCTTGGGGCTGACGACGATCCACTCGGGCCGGTCCATGCGAGTCGCTTTCACCTGGCTCGCCGCCAGACGCGCATGAATGAGCACTTCAGCCTGATTGGCGAAACCACTGGCCGCGTCGATGCCGTTCTTGCCGTAGCTCAGTTCAATCCACATGCCCTGGCCTTTCGGGTGATCAAGGTTGCTGTCGCCAGCGTCGAACTGCGCCACGTACAGCGTGCCGTGGTCGAGGATGTCGCGGTTGGCCTTCGGGTTCTTGTGATCGACCTTGTCGCGGCTGATGAATTTGTAGATGAACTCGCCGCGCTCATCGTCGCCCATGTACACCACGACCCGGCCGTCCTTTGTCTCCGTCAGCGCAGCGTTTTCGTGTTTGAAGCGGCCCAGGGCGGTGCGTTTGACCGGCGTGGATTTCGGATCGAACGGGTCGATCTCCACCACCCAGCCATGGCGATTGGGTTCGTTGGGGTTTTTCGCGACGTCAAAGCGCGGGTCGTGCAAGTGCCAATTCACTTCCTTGCTGGCGGCCGTCACACCATAGCGTTTGGTCGCGGCGTCGAAGGTCTGTGCCGGATCGCTGCTGCCGAAGCAGTCGGTGAAGTTCTCTTCGCAGGTCAGATAGGTGCCCCACGGCGTCTTGCCGTTGGCGCAGTTCTGGAAGGTCCCGAGGACGCTCTTGCCGGCTTTGTCCGCGGCCGTCTTCAGCCATTCATGGCCGGCAGCCGGGCCGCTCAGGTGAATCGGCGTATTGGCGTGAATGCGCCGGTTGTATTTGGAGCCTTGCACGAACGTCCACTGCTGCCCCTCGCGCTTGACCTCAATCACCGACACACCTTCGCTGGCCTGGGCCTTGTGCACGTCTTCGGCGGATTGCGGGTCTTTGCCGTGATCGAAGAGGTAGCGGTAATTGGTGTATTCGTTGTTGATCGCCATCAGTGCGCGGCCGGCGGTCTCCGGCTTGTCGCCGGGGAAGGTAAACAAGCTCATGCCGTCATTGTTGTCGCCGAATTGCAGCTCCTGCATCTTTGCAGTGCCTTTGCCGCTGGGGTCAAATGCCGGGCCGTTGACGTGCAGCGGCTGGCCCCAACTGATCAGGACCGAGGAGCGATAGCCGGGCGGCAGACTGATGCTGTCGGCGGTGGAAGAGGGGATGCTGTCGAAGCCAAGCAGCGTGCTGTTGGCGGCGCTGACACTGTCGGCCATCACGCTGCGGCTGAGCAGGTTGCCCCCGAGAAACATCGCCGCGCCGCACAGGGCGCCCGCGCTGATGAATCCGCGTCGGGTCAGGCCAACCATGTTTTCGAGGTCGGTGGATTGGTTATCTTTTAATAGCGTCATCACGGGCTCCCTGCGGTTTAGGGCAAAACCCTATGCAGTTCGGATGACGTTATTGTGTCGGTCAGATGACGAGTCGGGCGTCGGGCTTACGTGCAAGCGGCTCTTAAAGCGGTGTGCCGAGCAGAATATTCGAGGGTGCAAATTGAACCTTGATCTCGCCGCCGACCTTGAGCTGCAAGGCGTGCAGCAAGTCCGCATCGACCACCGCACAGAGAATCTGGTGGCTGGGAAGGACAATTCTGACTTCACTCGGGCCGTCATCGGCGTTGAGAATTTCCTCGATTTGACCGGTGAGGCAATTGTGTCCGGTTGTTTCAGCCTGGTCAGGCGCTATTAATTCCAGCCAGCCGGCCTTGATCAGGGCGAACACATCCGTGCCGATCTCAAGCCCCAGTCGCAAGCTGCTGTCGTGGGTGATCTGCGCCTTGATCGACAAGCCGCCCGCAAGCTGCAACGTGATCATGTCGTTGCGGCCCTGAGAACGAACGGCGCTGACCTGACCATGCAGCTGATTGCGCGCGCTGGTACGCAGCATCAAGCGGCTGAGCAAGGCGAGGTCATCGGATTCCTCCGAGGTTTCCAGCAGTTGGGTCTGCAACGCCTGCAAGCGCTGATAAAGCCGCAGCACCCGCTCGCCTTCGGCCGACAATTTCGCGCCGCCGCCCCCTCGACCGCCGACGCTGCGCTCGACCAGCGGTTGCTGCGCCAGGTTGTTCAGCTCATCAATGGCGTCCCATGTCGCCTTGTAGCTCAGCCCTGCGCTCTTTGCTGCACGGGTGATCGAACCCTGCTCGGCAATGTGCTGCAACAGCGCAATGCGATGGGGGCGACGAACCATGTGCTGGGTGAGGGACGGCGGTAGTGACATAGGGGGTCGGATGCGCTGAGAGTGATGAAGCCGGAGTGTAAGGCAAAACGGCTTATGCCCAAATCCCGCGGGTTTCTTAACCTCCCGGCTTTTTAATCCCCTGGCTTCGGCGTCCTCGCCAGACAATACACGTCCACCGATTGGGCGCCGGCCTTGAGCAACAGTTCTGCCAGTGCGTTGGCCGTAGAGCCGGTGGTGAGGACGTCATCAATCAGTGCGAGGTGCTTGCCGATGATCGGCGTCGCGTCCTTCAGCGCAAAGGCGGACGCCAGGTTGCGCTTTCTGGCTTTCGCATCCAGGCCCTGCTGCGAGGGTGTTTCCTTTACACGGCCAATCACGCGCTCATCGACGGGTAAGTCCAATCGCGCACCGAGCCAGTTCGCCAGCATCGCCGCTTGATTGAAGCCCCTCTGACGCAACCGCTTTTTGGCCAGTGGCACCGGGATAAGAACGTCGGGTCGCCGCAGGCCTTCATTAAAGCGGTGCTGCAGGGTTTCGCTCAACAGCTCCGCCAGTAGTCGGCCGAGCGGCCATTTGCCCTGATGCTTGAAGCGTGTGACCAGCGCGTCGATCGGGAAGTCGTAAAGCCACGGAGCGACAACTTCATTGAAGGCCGGAGGCTGGCGATTACAGGCGCCGCAGGTCAAACCGGACATCGGCATGGGCAATGCGCATCGGTCGCACTGGTCAATCAACCAAGGCAGTTCGCGTTCACAGGGCACGCAGATCGGCGTGGTGGAATCAGTCGCCTCATCGCACAGCAGACATGTCTGTGCGTTTTTTAACCAGATGTAAACCTCACGCCCGTTATATGGTTGACAGCGCATGTCGCTTCCTTAAATATGCCGAACATCCGTGTTGCGCCTATGGGCTTTCCGGTTTTGCCGCTGGGCAAAGCCGCCCGGGTCATCGTCCAGAAAACATCAAGGAGCCGCCCATGAGCGCCAGCATCAATGCCAACCTGCGTCACGACTGGAATCTAGCCGAGGTCAAGGCGCTGTTCACACAGCCATTCAATGACCTGCTGTTTCAGGCGCAAACCGTGCACCGCGCTCACTTCGACGCCAACCGCGTGCAGGTCTCGACCCTGCTGTCGATCAAAACCGGCGCCTGCCCGGAAGACTGCAAGTACTGCCCGCAATCGGGCCACTACAACACAGGTCTGGAAAAAGAAAAGCTGATGCAGGTCCAGCAAGTGCTGGAAGAAGCCGCACGCGCCAAGGCCATTGGTTCGACCCGTTTCTGCATGGGTGCGGCATGGAAACACCCGTCGGCCAAAGACATGCCCTACGTGCTGGAGATGGTCAAAGGCGTCAAGGCCATGGGCCTGGAAACCTGCATGACCCTTGGCAAGCTGGATCAGGACCAGACCCAGGCGCTGGCCGCCGCAGGCCTTGATTACTACAACCACAACCTCGACACCTCGCCGGATTTCTACACCAGCATCATCACCACCCGCACCTACAGCGATCGCCTGCAGACCCTGGCGTACGTACGTGATTCGGGGATGAAGATCTGCTCCGGCGGCATTCTGGGCATGGGGGAATCCCTGGACGACCGCGCCAATCTGCTGATCCAGCTGGCCAACCTGCCAGAGCACCCGGAATCCGTACCGATCAACATGCTGGTGAAAGTGGCCGGCACGCCGCTGGAAAACGCCGAGGATATCGATCCGTTCGATTTCATCCGCATGCTGGCCGTCGCGCGCATCCTGATGCCGCAATCCCACGTGCGTCTGTCCGCCGGCCGCGAAGCCATGAATGACCAGATGCAGGCCTTGGCGTTCTTCGCCGGCGCCAACTCGATCTTCTACGGCGACAAACTGCTGACCACCGCCAACCCGCAGTCCGACAAGGACATGCAGCTGTTCTCGCGTCTGGGCATTCAGCCAGAAGCCCGGGAAGAGCACTCGGACGAGGTGCATCAGGCCGCCATCGAACAAGCGCTGATCGAGCAGAAAAGCAGCGAGCTGTTTTACGACGCGGCTGTTTGAATCTTCATCAGTGGCTTGACTCGAGGCCTGCATGTCCTTTGATCTGAACGCACGTCTCGCTGCCCGTCGTGCCGAGCACCTTTACCGTCAGCGGCCCTTGCTGCAAAGCCCGCAGGGCCCTGAAGTCATTGTCGACGGCAAGAAGCTGCTGGCGTTCTGCAACAACGATTACATGGGGCTGGCCAATCACCCCGAAGTCATCGCGGCCTGGCAAGCCGGCGCCGAGCGCTGGGGCGTCGGCGGTGGTGCTTCGCATTTGGTGATCGGCCACAGCACGCCCCATCACGCCCTCGAAGAAGCCCTCGCCGAGTTCACCGGGCGGCCCCGCACGCTGTTGTTCTCCAATGGCTACATGGCCAACCTCGGCACGGTCACCGCGTTGGTCGGGCAGGGCGATACGGTGCTGGAAGATCGCCTCAATCATGCTTCGTTGCTTGATGCCGGCCTGCTCAGCGGCGCGCGTTTTTCCCGCTATCTGCACAACGACTGCGACAGCCTAGCCAGCCGGTTGGACAAAGCCGTCGGCGACACGCTGGTGGTTACCGACGGCGTGTTCAGCATGGACGGCGACGTCGCTGACCTGCCCGCGCTGGCCAAGGCGGCCAAAGCCAAAAATGCGTGGCTGATGGTCGACGATGCCCACGGCTTCGGCCCGCTGGGCGCGAACGGTGCAGGCATAGTCGAACACTTCGGCTTGGGCATCGATGACATTCCGGTGCTGATCGGCACGCTGGGTAAGTCCTTCGGCACGGCCGGCGCGTTCGTCGCGGGGAGCGAAGAGTTGATCGAAACGCTGATCCAGTTCGCCCGCCCCTATATCTACACCACCAGTCAGCCGCCAGCGCTGGCGTGCGCGACCCTTAAAAGCCTCGAACTGCTGCGCTCCGAACACTGGCGGCGTGAGCACCTGGCGGCACTCATCAAGCAGTTTCGCGCTGGCGCTCAAGCCCTTGGCCTGGCGCTGATGGACAGTTTCACGCCCATCCAGCCAATCTTGATTGGCGACAGCGGGCGCGCGTTGCGGCTGTCGCAGTTGCTGCGAGAGCGCGGCGTGATGGTCACCGCCATTCGGCCGCCGACGGTGCCTGCGGGCAGCGCGCGTTTACGCGTGACATTGTCCGCCGCCCACAGCGAAGCGCAGGTGCAGCTATTGTTGAATGCACTGGAGCAGTGTTTTCCGCTGCTGGGCGTAGACGAATCTTCGGAGCTGAACCATGCGTGATCAGTTGATCCTGTTGCCCGGTTGGGGCCTTGGCGTTTCTCCTCTGGAACCGCTGGCGGCGGCGCTGCGCGGGCTCGACGAACATTTGCGGGTCGTGATCGAGCCTTTGCCTGACATGGACACTGACAACCTCGACGAATGGCTCGATGAGCTGGATTCGACATTGCCCGACAACGTCTGGCTGGGCGGTTGGTCCCTGGGTGGCATGCTCGCCGCCGAACTCGCTGCGCGCAGGGGCGAGCGCTGCTGTGGGCTGGCGACGTTTGCAAGCAACGTCTGCTTCGTGGCCCGCAGCGAGTGGCCCAACGCGATGCCACAAACGGATTTCGACGCGTTCATTGCCGGTTGCAAGGCCGACCTGGACGCAACGCTCAAGCGCTTCACCCTGTTATGCGTGCAAGGTGCCGAAGAACCCCGAGCGCTGTCGAGACAACTGAAAGCCTGCGCCCCCACGGCACCAGTGCCGGTTTGATCGAAGGCCTGAAGCTGCTCGAGCAAATGGACACGCGCAAAGCGCTGCAAGGGTTTCGCGGTCCTCAATTGCATCTGTTCGGCGGTCTAGACGCGTTGGTGCCCGCTGAAGCATCGGCTGACTTGCTTTGCCTCCAGCCTGACATCGAAGTCGGCGTGATCGAGCAGGCCAGTCACGCTTTTATTCTGGAAAACCCGCACGGCGTCGCCGCTGCAGTTCATGCGTTTTTACACGAGTCCGGTGATGACTGATCTCTCCCATTGCGCGGTGCTGAAGGCCGTGAAACAGCAACAGGCATCCGGGCAACAGACCCTGCCTGACAAGCGTCAGGTGGCGGCGTCCTTCTCGAAGGCCGCGGCGAGTTACGACAGCGTGGCCGACTTGCAGCGCGCCGTCGGCACCGAGCTGATGACGCGACTGCCAGCCTTGGCACCCTCCCGCTGGCTGGACCTGGGCAGCGGCACCGGTTGCTTCAGCCGCGCGCTGGCGCAGACGTTTCCTGAGAGCGAAGGCGTTGCGCTCGACATCGCCGAAGGCATGCTGCGTTATGCACGCCCGTTAGGGGGCGCCACTCATTACGTGTCAGGCGACGCGGAGCATCTTCCGCTGCGCGACGCGAGCGTCGATCTAATGTTCTCCAGCCTGGCGGTGCAATGGTGCCCGGATTTTTCCGCGGTGCTGAGCGAAGCGCGTCGTGTGCTGAAACCGGGCGGCGTGTTCGCTTTTGCCAGCCTCTGCGTCGGGACGCTGGTTGAACTGCGCGACAGCTGGCAGGCGGTGGACGGCATGGTCCACGTCAACCGCTTCCGCGAGCGCGAGGCGTATCAACGCCTCTGCGCGGACAGTGGTCTGAGCGTGCGCAGCCTCGAAGTCTTGCCCCACGTGCTGCACTATCCCGACGTGCGCAGCCTGACCCACGAGCTCAAGGCATTGGGTGCGCACAACATCAATCCAGGTCGCCCGGGAGGCCTGACCGGCCGCGCGCGAATTCAGGCTTTGATGGAGGCGTACGAAAGGCTTCGTCAGGAAAAAGGCCTGCCCGCCACGTATCAGGTGGTGTACGCCGTCTTGGCGAAGCCTGATATTGATTAAAAAATGATCTATTGGTCAGCGTCCGTCAAACGGGCGCTATAGTAAGCAGGCAATAGTTTGAAATATCTGAACGGATGGTCGCCACGATGAGCGCTGCGTATTTCATCACGGGAACCGACACCGACGTTGGCAAGACCACCATCGCCACAGGGCTTCTGTACGCGGCGCGGCAGTCGGGGTTGAGCACGGCGGCGGGCAAGCCCGTGGCTTCAGGGTGCGACGTCAAACCCAAAGGTCTGCGCAACTCGGACGCCGTCGCCCTGCGTGCCGAATGTTCGATCCAACTGACCTACAACGAAGTCAATCCGGTAGCCTTCGAGCCAGCCATCGCGCCCCATCTGGCCGCACGGGAGGCGGGTGTCGCCCTGACCGTGCAATCCTTGCTCGGCCCGATGCAGCATATCCTCGACAAGCAGGCCGACTTCACGCTGATCGAAGGGGCTGGCGGCTGGCGCGTTCCACTGGCCGATCAGGCCAATCTGTCTGACTTGGCCATCGCGCTGAAGCTGCCGGTGATTCTCGTGGTAGGCGTGCGGCTGGGCTGCATCAGTCATGCATTGCTGTCCGCTGAAGCGATCGCCAACGACGGTCTGCAACTGGCGGGCTGGGTGGCGAATATCATCGATCCCAAAACGTCACGGCTTGAGGAAAACCTCGCCACGCTCGCGGAGCGTTTGCCAGCGCCGTGCCTCGGTCGCGTGCCGTTCATGAAGAAGGCGACTTCGGAAATGATCGCCGAGCACCTGCATCTGGAGCTGTTGGACTAGCGAGTAATGAGTCGCTGAGTGTGAGGCGCGTCACAAGGCTCAATGCCACTAGTCGCTTCGCAGCGTAATCCAGTCGCTTTGCTGCTTTAATCGCTATGTTCGCTCCGAACAGAGGATCGTGCTCATGCAAATCTCACTGAACAACACACTGTACCCAGGCCTCAGCGCAATGCAGGTCGGGCAGGGCCGTGTCGATCAGGCTGCAACCCAGTTGGCCAGTCCCGCCACCGAAGTGTCCGGGCGCAGTCAGTCTTCGGATTTCCAGCTGGAGCGTCTGCGCTCTGTGGACCGTCCGCAACGCTCCGACATGGCCACCAATGTTGTCGAGCTGACCCAAGGCCGTATTCAAGTCCAGGCTGGCGTGAGAGTCGAAAAAGCCAGCGACGAAATGCTTGGCACGCTGATCGATACCTTCGCCTGATTTGCCTTCTATCGTGCGCTGCGGCGCACGTCGCTGCATGCCACTCTCCTGAATAACGCCTCATTCACGTGCCCATCCTGCGCGCGCTTCAGCCTTTTCTACCCCGACGTTTTCTAGACTCAACGCCCCGGCCTTAACCGCGTGGCGTCGTCTACGCACGCCTGCGAGTTGCCCGCATCAGGTGATGAAAGGCGCTGGGCGTCGCTTGACAAGGTATAGGCGTAAACGTATGTTTCAAACACCTGTTTGATCGTCGCGTGAACCCAAGCGTCGGCGCCGGGGCAATGCCCCACAGTGACCACACGGTCATCCAATTCCAGGATTCACCAGCAGAGGTTTATCGCTATGCCTGACTACAAGGCCCCCTTGCGTGATATTCGCTTCGTCCGTGACGAGCTGCTCGGCTACGAAGCGCACTATCAGAGTCTGCCAGCATGCCAGGACGCCACGCCTGACATGGTTGACGCCATTCTCGAGGAAGGCGCCAAGTTTTGTGAGCAGGTCCTGGCCCCGCTGAACCGTGTGGGTGACATCGAAGGCTGCACCTGGAGCGAGTCCGGCGTAAAAACGCCGACCGGTTTCAAGGAAGCCTACAAGCAGTTCGTTGAAGGTGGCTGGCCGAGCCTGGCTCACGATGTCGCTCACGGCGGTCAGGGTCTGCCTGAGTCGCTGGGTCTGGCGGTCAGTGAAATGGTCGGTGAAGCCAACTGGTCGTGGGGCATGTACCCAGGCCTGTCCCATGGCGCGATGAACACCATCTCCGAGCACGGCACCCCTGAGCAGCAGGACGCCTACCTGACCAAGCTGGTCTCGGGCGAGTGGACCGGCACCATGTGCCTGACCGAACCTCACTGCGGTACCGACCTGGGCATGCTGCGCACCAAGGCCGAGCCTCAGGCTGACGGTTCGTACAAAGTGTCCGGCACCAAGATATTCATTTCCGCTGGCGAACACGACATGGCCGACAACATCGTCCACATCGTGCTGGCCCGCCTGCCCGACGCACCTGCTGGCACCAAGGGCATTTCCCTGTTCATCGTGCCGAAATTCGTGCCGGCCGCTGACGGCAGCGTCGGCGAGCGCAACGCTGTGACCTGTGGTTCGCTGGAACACAAGATGGGCATTCACGGCAACGCCACCTGCGTGATGAACTTCGACGGCGCCACCGGTTACCTGATCGGCCCGCCGAACAAAGGCCTGAACTGCATGTTCACCTTCATGAACACCGCGCGTCTGGGCACGGCGCTGCAAGGTCTGGCTCACGCCGAGATCGGTTTCCAGGGCGGCCTGAAATACGCCCGTGAGCGTCTGCAGATGCGCTCGCTGACTGGCCCGAAGGCGCCGGAGAAAGCCGCTGACCCGATCATCGTTCACCCCGACGTACGTCGCATGCTGCTGACCATGAAGGCCTTCGCCGAGGGGACTCGCGCGATGGTGTACTTCACCGCCAAGCAGGTCGACATCGCCAAGTACAGCGACGACGCCGAAGCCAAGAAGCAAGCTGACGGCCTGTTGGCGTTCATGACCCCGATCGCCAAAGCGTTCATGACCGAAGTCGGTTTCGAAGCCGCCAACCACGGCGTCCAGGTCTACGGCGGCCACGGCTTTATTGCCGAGTGGGGCATGGAGCAGAACGTTCGCGACGCGCGTATTGCCATGCTGTACGAAGGCACCACCGGTATTCAGGCGCTCGACCTGCTGGGTCGTAAAGTGCTGATGACTCAGGGCGAGGCGCTTAAGGGCTTCACCAAGATCGTCCACAAGTTCTGTCAGTCGCAGGAAGGCAATGAAGCGATCAGCGAATTCGTGACACCGCTCGCTGCGTTGAACAAAGAATGGGGCGAACTGACCATGAAGGTCGGCATGGCCGCCATGAAAGACCGTGAAGAAGTTGGTGCCGCTTCGGTGGATTACCTGATGTATTCCGGTTACGCCTGCCTGGCGTACTTCTGGGCTGACATGGCTCGTGTGGCAGCCGAGAAACTGGCGGCCGGCACCAGCGAAGAAGCCTTCTACACCGCCAAGCTGCAGACGGCGCGCTTCTACTTCCAGCGCATCCTGCCGCGCACCCGTACCCACGTGGCAACTATGCTGTCGGGCGCCAGCAACCTGATGGACATGAACGAAGAACACTTCGGCCTGGCTTACTAAGTCACCGGAAGCGTTTCCTCAAGCCGCTTGTCCTCAGGGACAAGCGGCTTTTTTGTGCCTGCCGATCTTTGCCCATAGCCATGCACATTCTTCCTCATCCTATGCATGACGCGGCCGATACAGGCACAATGCCATTTAATCAGCGCTCGCATCTTCGGTGAGGAGATAGTCCTTTTGCTGCGCCCCTCTGCCGCACGGCTCAGTCATTTTTTACCCTCTCTGGCCTTGCTGATTGCCGGACTGGCGGCCGCGTACGTGAAAGACCTCAACGTCTTCTTCACCTCACTCTTCAACGTGCTGCCCACTCTGGTGCTGTTGCTGGGTGGTGCGTATTGCGGCGTTTACAAGCGGCAGCGTGAACTGTTCCTGATGATCACGGTGTACATCGCCTATTTCCTGCTCGACACGCAGACCGATTACTACCGCGATAACGGAAAAGTCCGAGAGGACGCTGCCGTGGTGTTTCATCTGTGCTGCCTATTGCTTCCGGTCATGTTTGGCCTGTTTGCCGCGTGGGAAGAGCGGACCCATCTGTTTCAAGACCTTGTCGCTCGACTGGCGGTACTGGTCGCCGTCGGCAGCGTCGCGCTGGGACTCGAACAGAGCTTCCCCGCCGGGCTGCTGGCCTGGCTCGCCGACATCCGCTGGCCGGCACTGCACGGAGACTGGATGAGCCTGATCCAGTTGTCTTACGTGACGTTTTTCATCGCGTTCGCCGTGTTGATCACGCAATACCTCTATAAGCCGCGCCCGCTGCATGCCGCACAACTGGTGGGGTTGCTCGGCATGTTCTGGGCGTTGCCGAAAACCTTCATCCTGCCGTTCACCCTGAACATCATGTGCAGCCAGGTGATGCTGATGATTGCGGCGGCGGTCGCGCACGAGGCCTACCAAATGGCGTTCCGCGACGAGCTGACCGGGCTGCCCGGCCGACGCGCGCTCAATGAGCGGATGCAGCGACTGGGCCGCAATTATGTGCTGGCGATGAGCGACGTCGATCATTTCAAGAAATTCAACGACACCCACGGCCACGACGTCGGCGACCAGGTGCTGCGTCTGGTGGCGAGCAAATTGTCGAAGATCACCAACGGTGGCGGGCGCGCCTATCGCTATGGCGGTGAAGAATTCGCCATCGTGTTTGCCGGCAAAACCCTGGAAGAGTGCATGCCGCATCTCGAAGTCATCCGGGAAACCATCGCCAGCTATCAGATTCAGCTGCGTAATCAGGACAATCGGCCGAATGACGACCTGCAAGGGCGCCAGCGTCGGTCAGGCTCCCAGGCTTCAGCGGTATCGGTGACGGTCAGCATTGGTGTGGCCGAGCGTCTTCCCGAGCATCGCAATCCGGAAGAAGTCCTCAAATCTGCCGATCAGGCACTGTATGCCGCCAAAGGCGCCGGCCGTAACTGCGTCATCAGTCATGCACAGACGAGCAAGCGCGGCGCTGTTCGCATGGCAGCCGCTGGCTAAATCAACGTTTTTTAATCACTAGACAAACCCACTCGCGGTCGCAAGCGGGCATGGGCCTGACCGTCATTCGGTCGTGACCGAAAAGCAGTTAATAGTCACGCGTTGACCCTATGTGTCGCAAATGGTGTTCAGGTACACTCGTCCCACTGACACACCGGCGCCGCAATATCCCTGCGGCGCCGCTCCTCCCCGAGTTCTTTGCCGCTGAAACGAGGTTTGCCATGGCTGACTACAAAGCGCCCTTGCGCGATATGCGCTTCGTCCTCAATGAAGTGTTCGACGTCTCCCGACTTTGGGCCACGCTGCCCGAACTGTCTGAAACCGTGGACGCCGAGACCGTCGAGGCGATTCTCGAAGAGGCGGGCAAAGTCACTGGCAGATCCGTTGCACCCCTGAGTCGCGCAGCCGATGAAGAAGGCTGTCACTGGAACGATACCGTCGTCACCACACCGGCAGGCTTCGTTCAGGCGTACAAGACGTACGCTGAAGGGGGCTGGGTCGGCGTCGGTGGCAATCCTGAGTTCGGCGGCATGGGCATGCCCAAGGCAGTCTCTGCTCAAGTCGAAGAGATGGTCAACTCCGCGAGCCTCGCGTTCGGGCTGTACCCGATGCTGACGTCCGGTGCTTGCGTCTCGATCGCCACCCACGCCAGCGAAGCTTTGAAAACCAAGTACCTGCCGAACATGTACGCCGGGGTATGGGCCGGTTCAATGTGCCTGACCGAAGCCCACGCCGGCACCGACCTCGGGATCATCCGCACGAAAGCGGAGCCGCAGACCGACGGGTCCTACAAGATCAGCGGGACTAAAATCTTCATCACCGGCGGCGAGCACGACCTCACCGAGAACATCATCCATCTGGTCTTGGCCAAGCTGCCGGACGCACCGGCAGGGCCGAAGGGCATTTCGCTGTTCCTCGTGCCGAAGATCATGGTCAACGACGACGGCAGCCTGGGTGAGCGCAACACGGTGTTCTGCGGGTCCATCGAGCACAAGATGGGCATTCAGGCGTCGGCCACCTGTGTGATGAACTTCGATCAGGCCGAGGGCTATCTGATCGGCGAGCCGAATAAAGGCCTCGCGGCGATGTTCACCATGATGAACTACGAGCGACTGGGCGTCGGCATTCAAGGCCTGGCGTCCGGCGAGCGTTCGTATCAGAACGCGATCGAGTACGCCCGTGACCGTCTGCAAAGCCGGGCCCCGACAGGCGCGCAGTCCAAAGAAACCATGGCCGATCCGATCATCGTTCACCCCGATGTGCGTCGCATGCTGTTGACGATGAAGGCGCTGAACGAAGGCGGTCGCGCGTTCTCCACGTACGTAGCCATGCAACTGGACACTGCCAAGTACAGCGAAGACGCCGACGTGCGTCAGCGCGCCGATGCGTTGGTCGCGCTGCTGACCCCGGTCGCCAAAGCCTTCCTTACCGACATGGGCCTGGACACCACTGTGCACGGTCAGCAGGTGTTCGGCGGCCACGGCTACATTCGCGAGTGGGGTCAGGAGCAACTGGTGCGTGATGTGCGCATCACTCAGATCTACGAAGGCACCAACGGTATTCAGGCACTGGACCTGATGGGACGGAAGATCGTTGCCAGCGGCGGTGCGTACTACAAGCTGTTTTCCGACGAGGTCCGTCAATTCATCGCGTCATCTGACAGTTCGCAGGCCGAGTTCACCAAGCCGTTGGCCGCAGCACTGACCACACTGGACGAATTGACCGGCTGGGTGTTGGACCGGGCCCGCAGCAACCCGAATGAAATCGGTGCCGCGTCCGTTGAGTATCTGCATGCGTTCGGATACACGGCCTACGCCTACATGTGGGCGATGATGGCAAAAGCCGCGTGGGGCAAAGAGGCTCAGGAGGATTTCTACGCCAGCAAGCTGGGCACTGCACGGTTTTATTTTGCTCGGCTGCTGCCGCGAATTCAGTCACTTTCGGCGTCGGTCACGGCAGGCAGCGAGTCGCTGTATCTGTTAGAGGCGTCACAGTTCTGACACTGCATAAACCGTGTAAGCATTTGCTTACATGACGTGATGGCAATCGGCTCTATCGCTTTAGTGGATCCAAGTTTAATCTACACACATGGACGTCGCGCAGGATGCGCAAACAGATAACAGGGACACGTAAGGGATTGCCTGCCAGGACGGCGGGAAGAAATGGAAGTCATGGGAAACAGTCTGGAAAACCTCGCTTAGGCGGGGTTTTCTTTTTCTGCGTTTTGAAAAGTGCGATGCCATCGGCCGCCTCGCTTGGGGCGCCTGCGGGCAGGTAATGGCTTGAGGACGTGCGCTGCGGAACCCCTGTAGTGGCTCAAGGTCGATTAGCTGTGCGGCCCTCTTCTATTGGGCCACTTAATCAGGAGCTCCACCCATGGACATCATTCGCATCATCATCGCCATCCTGCTGCCACCCCTGGGCGTGTTCCTGCAAGTCGGCTTCGCCGGCGCTTTCTGGCTGAACATCCTGCTGACCCTGCTGGGCTATATCCCGGGGATCATCCATGCGATCTACATCATTGTCAGTCGCAAGTAACTCAATCCGCTAAACACCGCGCTTCCTGTCTCAGGTCAGCTGACATAAAGTCCGACGTCGGACTTTATGATCAGGAAGGTCAGGGATGGACGTTGTTTTGGGATTACTCGCCGCTCTGTTCTGGGGCGGCACAGATTTTCTGGTAGGGCTCAATGCCCGTGCCGTTGGGGTCAAGCGAGCGGTTTACTTCGGTCAGGCGCTTGGCTTCCTGATCATGTGCATTCTGTTGCTGTGCTTCCCGGCCTTCATCTCCAAATCATTCTCTGCGCCTTGGCACACGTGGCTTCTAGGTGTGCTGGCCTCGGTTTTCACGGTCAGCGGCGCGCTGGCCCTATCCAAAGCGTTCGCGCTCGGCAAAGCTTCAATTGTGGCTCCTCTGGTGACGTCGTACGGCGTCTTCACCACGCTGTTGTCGTGGGCGAGCGGCGAGCAGATATCAATGACACAGCTGCTGTTGATCGCGCTGTGTGTGCTGGGAGTCGTTCTGTCGAGCATCACGGCAGGCGATGATTCCACGGCGAAAAAGCACAACCGGGAAGCGATTGTTTACGCATTGGGCGCTGCCTTGCTGTACGGATCGAGCTTCTGGATGCAGGGTCGCTTCACACTGCCTGCATTGGGGCCCGTCACGATGCTCTGGCTGGGATACTTGGTCGGCCTCACCGTTTTGTCGCCGATGATTTTGCGAATGAAAGACCCCCTTAAGCTCCCGCCTGCACGCGCCGGGGTAACCCTTGTGGCGGCAAGCCTGCTCAACCTGGGTGGGTTTTCTGCGTTCTCGTATGGCGCGATGGTGGGATCGATTTCCGTGGTCACCGTCATCAGTACCCTGTCAGGGGGATCGCCGCCGTGCTTGGCTTCCTGTTCTTCAAAGAGCGGCTCAGCGCCATTCAGGTCTGCGGGGTAGGGCTGGTATTGATCGGCGCCGTGGCGCTGCACGTTTATGGATGAGCCAATCACGGGTTCGCGCGGTTACACATGGCGATGTCGCGGGTTTGACAGTTTACGCACAACCTGTGGGAGCGAGCTTGCTCGCGAAGGGCCGGTACAACCGCTAAAATTCCAGCGGTTGAAATGCCTTCTTCGTGAGCAAGCTCACTCCCACATGATCGTGTTGGCCAGGTGCTTCAGTGGCTGACGCGCAAAACGTCTGACACATCAACCATCAATCACTTTCCGGTAAAACGCCCACTCGGTCTCCAGTGCATGGGCGAGATTGGCCGCTTTGCGGAAGCCGTGGCGTTCGTCGGGGTAGAAGTGGCCTTCGGCCGGGATGCCGTTTTCCAGTAATGCATTGAGCATGTCTCGGGTTTGGGCGGGGACGACCACGGCGTCGAGTTCACCCTGGAAGAAAATCACAGGGACCTTGATCTGATCGGCATGCAGCAGCGGCGTGCGCTCCCGATAGCGCGCCATGTCGACATCGGGGTCGCCGATCAGCCAGTCCAGATAATCCGCTTCGAACTTGTGCGTGGCTTCCGCCAGTGCCAGCGGATCGCTCACCCCATACAGGCTCGCGCCCGCGCGGAACACGTTCTTGAAGGCCAATGCGCACAGCGTTGTATAGCCACCTGCGCTGCCGCCGCGGATGAATGCGTTTTCCGGATCGATCAAACCCTGATTGCCCAGGTATTCCACCACTGCGCAGGCGTCTTCGACGTCGACAACGCCCCATTCCAGAAACAGCGCCTGACGATACGCTCGGCCGTAACCGGTGCTGCCGCGATAGTTGAGGTCAGCGACGGCGAAGCCCCGTTGGGTCCAGAACTGAATGCGCGGGTCCAGTGCGGGATAGCAGGCGGAGGTCGGGCCGCCGTGGATGAACACTACCAGCGGCGGCTTGTCGTCGCCATTCATGGCCGGATAGAAATACCCGTGCGCTTCGCTCGAGCCGCTCGGATAACGCAGGGTTCGCGGCTGGCTGATGCGCTCGACGGGCAGCGGGCTCACGCCGCCGGCCAACACCTGAACGCGCTTGTCAGCACGACCGATGGCAATGACAGCAGAAGGGCTGACGGGCGACGCCGCGATGCAATAGAGGTAGTCCGCGTCCACCGCGAGGCTTCTGAAACGGGTGTAATCTCCGCTGAAATCTTCAACTGAACCCTGCGCCGAACGCACGCCGAGCAGACCTTTGCCGTCCTCGAACCAGGCGGCGAGGTAAGCGCCATCACTCTGCGGCGCCCAGGTCGACGCGCCCAGTTGCCACGGCGCCGAAGCGTGATCGGCAGCGGCGGCAGGCAGCGCTTCAAAACCATCCAGCGTCTCAACCCACGGCTGCCAGAAGCCGGCGCGGTCGGTCAGGCAATACAGGCGGCCAGCTTCATCAAAGCGGGGTTGCTGCAGCGATTCCAGCCCCAGCCCGCCCGCGAGGCAGTGCGGCCGGCCCCACGCGAGATCGGCCTGGCGTTCGACACTCATCAGTCGCGTAGACGTCCACGGCTGATGGGGCCGCCACCACTCGATCCATACCAGGCGATTGCCATCCGGACTGACGGTGGGCGATGCGTAAAAATCGGCGCCTTCGGCCAGTACGTGGCGGCGGCCGTCGGCGACGTCGAAGGCGACCAGCCGGTGAGTGTCCTTATCCTCCTCAACCGCCAGAATCTGCCCACGCGCGTAGCGGACATCTCCGAAGAGCTTGTCGCCCTGGGTCAGGGATTGAGGTGTTTGGGAATCGAAGGGCTGGAGGTAAATCTGCTGGTCCGCTTCGTTGACGAACACCACAGCCTCGTCAGTCAGGCAGAACGACCCGCCGCCGTATTCATACACCCGGCTGCGCACGCTGAAACCCTCGGGTGTCAGGCAAACGGTCGCGCCGTCGTGCCAGCGCCAGATGCGTGTGGCGGCATCCTGCGGGCGGAATTCACTCCAGAAAAGCCCCGCAGGGCTGACGCTGAGTTCGGCGAAATCGGTGCCTGCCGCCACAGCCTGGGCGGCAGAAAGAAGGTCAGGACTTGGCGATGAGGCGTGAGTTTCGTTCATTGCGGAAGGCCAGTTGCTCAATGGTCTGGCTAGCATACTCGGCTTCATCACGGGCTTGGGTGATCAAGTGATGCTGCGGCGACTTGCTGCACACCGGGTCCGTATTGCTTGCATCGCCGGTGAGCATGAACGCCTGACAGCGGCAGCCACCGAAGTCTTTTTCCTTCTCGTCGCAGGAGCGGCAAGGCTCTGGCATCCACTCGTAACCGCGAAAGCGATTGAAACCGAACGACTCGTACCAGATGTGCTGCATGGTGTGATCGCGCACGTTGGGAAACTGGATCGGCATCTGCCGCGCGCCATGGCACGGCAGCGCAGTACCATCCGGCGTCACGGTGAGGAACAGATTGCCCCAGCCATTCATGCAGGCTTTCGGACGCTCTTCGTAATAATCCGGGGTGACGAAGATCAACTTCACCGGGTGATTTTCAGCGGCGAGCTTGACCCGGTATTCGTTAGTAATGCGTTCGGCGCGCACGAGCTGGTCTTTGGTCGGCAGCAAGCCCACACGATTCAGGTGTGCCCAGCCGTAGAACTGACAGGTCGCCAGCTCCACGAAGTCCGCTTCCAGCGCCACACACAGCTCGATGATCTTGTCGATCTTGTCGATGTTGTGCCGATGGGTCACGAAGTTGAGGACCATCGGGTAGCCATGCTTTTTCACAGCGCGGGCCATTTCCAGCTTCTGCGCGAAGGCTTTTTCGAGCCGGCGAGCATGTTGTTCACTTGCTCGTCGCTGGCCTGGAAACTGATCTGGATGTGGTCCAGCCCGGCTTCCTTGAAGTCGATGATCTTCTGCTCGGTCAGGCCGATGCCGGAAGTGATCAGGTTGGTGTAGAAGCCCAGCCGCCGCGCTTCGGCAATCAGCTCCGCCAAGTCCTGGCGCACCAGCGGCTCGCCGCCCGAGAAGCCGATCTGCGCCGCGCCCATCTGCCGGGCTTCGGCCATGACTTTGAACCACTGCTCCGTAGTCAGCTCCTGCCCCTGCTTGGCAAAATCCAGCGGGTTTGAGCAATACGGGCATTGCAGCGGGCAGCGATAGGTCAGCTCGGCGAGCAGCCACAGCGGCAGCCCGACCGGGGGCGTGGGCGGAATGTAGACGTCGGACCGCGTGTTCACTAAGTCAGGCAAATTCGATCCAGAGCTCTGCACGGGCGACCTCCATGAATTGCTCGACGTCAGTGCCGAGCTCGGGAACGCCGGGAAATTTTTCGTCGAGCAGCGCAATGATCGCGCCGACGCTGCGCTGACCATCGATCAAACCGCCAATCGCGCTCGCGCTGTCGTTGAGCTTGATCATGCCTTCAGGGTAAAGCAGCACGTGACCGTTTTGCGCGGGCTCGAACTGGAAACGATAACCGCGGCGCCAGTTGGGCACCTGTTCGCGATTGAAGCTCATAGGGCGATTCCTTTGTGCCAGACGCGTTGGTCGGTCACGCTGTGATAGGGCGGTCGGTTCAGCTCGTAGGCCATGCTCATGGCATCGAGCATGCTCCACAAAATGTCGAGTTTGAACTGCAGAATTTCCAGCATGCGCTCTTGGCCTTCCCGCGTGGTGTAGTGCTGCAGCGTGATGGCCAGACCATGCTCGACGTCGCGGCGGGCCTGGCCCAGGCGGGTGCGGAAGTATTCGTAGCCGGTCGGGTCGATCCATGGATAGTGCTGCGGCCAGCTGTCCAGACGCGACTGATGGATCTGCGGCGCAAACAGCTCGGTCAGCGAACTGCTCGCCGCTTCCTGCCAATTGGCGCGACGGGCGAAGTTGACGTAGGCATCGACCGCAAATCGTACGCCGGGCAGGACCAGTTCCTGCGAGCGCAGCTGGTCAGGATCCAGACCCACGGCCTGACCCAGACGCAGCCAGGCTTCGATACCGCCGTCTTCGCCGGGTGCGCCGTCATGGTCGAGCAAGCGCTGAATCCACTCGCGGCGGATTTCCCGGTCCGGGCAGTTGGCCAGGATCGCGGCGTCTTTCAGCGGGATATTCACCTGATAGTAGAACCGATTGGCGACCCAGCCCTGAATCTGCTCGCGGGTCGCGCGCCCTTCGTACATCGCCACATGAAAGGGGTGATAGATGTGGTAATACGCGCCCTTTGCACGCAGGGCCTGTTCGAATTCAGCGGGAGACAGCGGCGTTGCATCGTTCATGTCGGCAGTTCTCGTCAAGAATTTCCGCAGATCTCGTGGGAGTGGGCTAGCTCACAAAGACGATCTACCTGTGCCGCATCGGCTGGCTGACCTGACACCTTCATGAGCAAACCTGGCCCCACAGTCGGTAATTAGCGTTCTTAAAGCTCGATGCTCATCCCGTCGAATGCCACTTCGACGTTCCGCCGCGCCAGTTCAGCGCGCTCGGACGAGTCTTCGTCGAGGATAGGGTTGGTGTTGTTGATATGGATAAGCACCTTGCGCTGTTGCGGCAACTTTTCCAGCACTTCGAGCATGCCGCCGGGGCCGTTTTGCGCCAGATGACCCATCTCCGTCCCGGTGCGGGTGCCGACGCCACGACGCTGCATTTCATCGTCGTCCCACATTGTGCCGTCGACCAACAGGCAGTCGGCGCCGCTCATCTTCTCCATGAGGGCATCATCGACTTTGCCCAGGCCCGGCGCGTAGAACAGTTTGCCGCCGGTGCTCAGGTCCTCGACCATCAAGCCGATGTTATCGCCCGGGTGTGGGTCGAATCGGTGAGGCGAGTACGGCGGTGCCGCGCTGCGCAGTGGAAATGGGGTAAAGCGCAGGTTCGGACAGGCTGGAATGACAAAGCTGCCTTCCAGCTCAATACGATTCCAGGCCAGGCCGCCATTCCAGTGTTTGAGCATGTTGAACAGCGGGAAACCGGTGCTCAGGTCCTCGTGGACCATGTCTGTGCACCAGACTTGATGCGGGCAGCCTTCACGCAGGCTCAGCAGCCCGGTGGTGTGGTCGATCTGGCTGTCCATCAGAATGATCGCGCTGATCCCGGTGTCGCGAAGACCGCGATTGGGCTGCATCGGGGCAAAACCCTGGAGCTGGGCGCGGATGTCGGGAGAGGCATTGCACAAGATCCAGTTCACACCGTCGTCCGACAGCGCGATGGACGACTGGGTGCGCGCGTGCGCCCGCAAGCTGCCGTCGCGAAAATCTGCGCAATTGGCGCAGTTGCAGTTCCACTGAGGGAAACCACCGCCGGCGGCGGAACCGAGAATCTGGATGTGCATGTGAACCCCGTAGCGACGGCCGATCGGCCCTTGAAATCAGAATCGCGTTAATAAAAAAGCCCCGGCGAACCGAGGCTTCTCACCGCGCAACAATCAACGGCTTGCGAAGTACATGGTGACTTCAAAGCCGATACGCAGATCAGTGTAAGCAGGTTTAGTCCACATAATTGACTCCTTCTGGGTTAGTGCAGCGGTGGGTGACTACATTCGTTAGTGCTCCGGCGAGCGGAGACGTTCAAATGCTTAGGGGCTATGTTACTAAAATTATAGGCAGCCCAATGATGAAATATCCGATAAAGATCCTTGCACAACGGGCAATGATCGGCTGTTTGCGGGCCATGACCTGCGCGGGCTAGAGCGCACTGGCACGGTTTGACAGGCACAGGCGGGCGCTGTCCGGATGTGCCAGC
This sequence comes from Pseudomonas sp. 15A4, assembly GCF_016925575.1. NCBI lineage: Bacteria > Pseudomonadati > Pseudomonadota > Gammaproteobacteria > Pseudomonadales > Pseudomonadaceae > Pseudomonas > Pseudomonas sp. 15A4. The sequence goes on from NZ_CP068986.1 coordinate 1,482,379, forward strand.
CGATGGGCGGCTTCGAGCAAAGCGTCCTGCCGAAGATGTGCAAGGGAATGTTGCAGGAGGGCGCTGTAATCATTGCCGTGGCCTGTCAGGTGCGCTTGCCAGAGGAGTTCGGCTGCTTGCAGGTGCTCCATGTCAGCCGTTTCGAGTTGGTCCCGCAGCATTTTTACCTCTGCGGGTAGATCTGCGGCGTTGATCAATGCCGGCAGACCCTCGATGAAGGTCTCGATGTGCGCGACGAGCTGTTCCGCGCTCGCGCTAGGGGATTGCACGCCAAACAGGAGACCTCCATGCCCGGCGATCTGTCGGAAACCACTGAAAACGGCGTAACCCAACTGAAGCTCGACGCGTAGGCGCTGGTAGAACGGAGCCTGCATCAGTTGCCCGAAGAGTCGCCATGTGGCTTCGTCATGGAGAGAGTGGGAGGGCGTTGGGTAGAAGATGAGCAGCGCATTTTCAGAAGATTCTGACGGCTCGATTTCCCACCGTGTGCCTGTGGCCCGAGGTGCCGTGAGAGGTAAATGCTCCGGGAGACCGAGGATGCGCCGAGCGGCGTGACTCAAGGCATCTCGCGCTGAGGGTGTGAAGCCCATGGCAAACCCTGTCCAGCTCGCCCCAGCCCACGCGCGCCGCAGGTCGACGGTTTGTGGGGTGACTGGGTTGTTCAAATAATGATCAGGCAGCGTCTTTAACAGCTGACGGATCGGGATAACGGCTGGTTCATCAGCCGGCGCACCGTAGCGCGCCAGGGTTTGCGCATCCGGCTGGACGAGCAGACTCAGCGCCTGTTCCACTACGGCGGGCAACGGTTCCGCCAGGCCTGAGACTTTCAGCTGCCAGAACCTGCCGTAGGCACTGAGTGCCAGCGTGATTCCCGCTTGACTCGCCTGGGCCGCCAGTGGTCGCAGGCTTTCTTCCAGCATTCGCGCAAGCTTGGGCTGCGCAGTAACGAGCGTCCATCGTAGGTACAGCGCAGCCTCGCCGTCTGCTGGCAGCGCATTGCTGAACGTCAGCTTGGTCAAGGGCAAGGTCGGCGTAGTGGATGCCGTTGCGGGTTTCAGAAATGGATTGGGCTCAGGCAGCCGCCACTCAACGCTGGATGAGCCACACGCCAAGGGCTCGACTTGCGTGCGTAACAGCGCTGCGGGTGTGAGCTGGCTGAGCAGCGCATCAACCGCCTCTGTCGACAGACCCGCCGCATCAGGTTCAGCGCTGTAATACCGCCCCAGCGACAGCGCACCGCTGACGGCCAGACGCCGCTGTTCCAGCCGTGCGTATTCTTCGATCAACTGACGGTAATGGGATTTGAAGAAGGCGAGCCAGCTGAAAACCAATGCTGGTACGTGCGATGACGCGTCGGGAGGCGTTGCAGCCAACACGAACGCGACGTCGACTAATGCCTGACCGGCAAATTCATACATGACCTCGGCCTTCAGAGACTCAATCAACCCTCGTTCGCGCAGCACCGCCACCAGCCCACCTGCTTGCCCGTCATTCATCCAGGTACAAAGAAAGGCAGCAGCCTGCTCCTGTCCGACCGGTAACCCTTCGCACGCAAACGTCAGATGCATCCGACGCTGATCAACCTCACCGATCGGCTTCGGTTCAGCAGTGAGCAGCGCAGGCGGTGGCTGTTGCTCAACCCGGCTGCCCTGCGCGAAATACTCGCCAAACTGGGTGGCCAACTTCTCCAGTTCATCAAGCGATTGAGGCCCCGCGAGGCTCAGCGTCATCTGCCCGGCCTGATAAAACCGTCGATAGAACGCCTGCAGCGCATCCTGAAACCCCTGACGCGGAACCGGAAGACTGAAGCGATTCCCTGCATGAAACCAACGCAACGGATGCAAGGCCGACAAAGGCTGCAGGCGTTTCAGCAGATCACGAGAGGCATGGTCCCGCGACCAGGCGATGAATTCCGCGTGCAGCACCTCCCGTTCTCGCAGCTGATCGGGAATCGTCATGCGCGGATGGGTGAGCATTTCGCACAGCCGCTCAAGACCGTCGGCGAACACGGCGCGCGGCAGTTCGAAGAAAAAGTCGGTGGTGCGCTCGCGGGTGCTTGCGTTCACTTGCCCGCTGTGGCGCTGCACGAACGCCATCAGCTTTTCGTCAGCCGCAAAGCGCTCGGTGCCGAGAAAGAACAGATGCTCAAGGAAATGCGCCAGCCCTGGCCAGCGGGGCGAAACATCATGACTGCCTGCCGCGACCCGCAACGCCGCAGCGCAACGCTTCAAACGTGGGGCCGAAACCAGCACCACGTTCAAGCCGTTGGGCAGGGTCAGGGATCGTTGGCTGATGGGGTTGGGCATGGCGCTTGTGATGTTGGATGGCTGAGCCGCCATGCTAGCGGATAACGGGCTTGCAGGTGTGGGACGTGCGCAGTGGCGACGTCGGATGATGACCTTACGGCTTACCCAGTCCCGAATAAAACCCTGGCCGGCGATCCTTGAAATAGGTATTGATCGTTTGGGATTCGCTCATCGCGTCACGGTCCAGCTCTGCTATCACCAAGGTCTCATCCTGACCGGCAAGGCCGATTTGTCGACCGTCCGGCGCGCAGACACTGCTCAAGCCGCAGTAATGGATATCGCCCTCGCTGCCGCAGTAATTGGCATAAACCAGGTAGCACTGGTTCTCGAAGGCGCGGGCCCGCACGGTGACTTCCGCGACGAAGTCGTAGGGCGCCATGTTTGCGGTCGGTACCAGAATCAGGTCTGCGCCGGCCAAGGCCAGACGCCGCGTGTTCTCGGGAAACTCGACGTCGTAGCAGATCAGAAATCCGAGCTTCCAGTCCCCAAAGGCCACCACCGGAAAATGCTCATCGCCTGCGCTGAACATAGCGTTGTCCAGCTCGCCGTACAGATGGGTCTTACGGTAATTGCAGAGCCGAACACCTTGCGCGTCGATCAACTGCACCGCGTTGTAAACCTGACCGTCGCCACTCAGCTCCGGGTAGCCGTACATAATCGCGATACCCGTGGCTTGAGCGATCTCGGCAATCCTCAACGCAGCCGGGCCGTCGCATGCCTGCGCCAGATCCCGCGCCGCTTGGGGGCCGATGTTGTAGCCGCTGAGAAACATCTCCGGAAGGACCAGCAGCTTCGCCCCCTGCGCCGATGCCTCGATCGCCTGAGCTTCCAGGCGCCGAAGATTGGCGCTGACATCAAGGGGCAACGGCGGGCATTGGTAGAGGGCGACGCGCATTGGAGGCTTCCTTATTCCGGCAAAACGATCGGGCCGATTTCGTGGAACACGTCACCCGGGCCCGGGTTTTCGGCGTGAGTCTTGCCGCCGAAGTGGGTCATGATGCCCCACACCGCGTTCAGCGAGGTCTGCACGGCGCCTTCGACCCAGGCGGGTGTCCAGGACACGTCGTCACCGGCGATGAAAATGCCCCGTTGCTCGTCAGGCATTTCCTTCTGCATGAAGTGCGCGTACATCCGCTGGTTGTAGCGGTAATGACCCGGCAGCGCGCCTTTGAAAGCACCGAGGAAGTGCGGGTCGGATTCCCACGACACGGTGATCGGGTCTCCGATGATGCGCGCGGCGATATCGACCTTCGGGTAGATCTTTTTCAGCGACCCGAGCGCCAGGCTGACGCGTTTTTCCACGGGATGCGGCAGCATTTTCAGCGCGTCGCTCATCCACGAGTACGACAGGCAAATCACCCCCGGCTTCTCGACGCCGTTGGAATAGGTGCCGTTATCGAACAGATAAGTGCCACGGGTCAGGCGATCGGTCAGGGTCATGCTCATCAGGTCGCGGCCGGTCTCCGGGTCTTTATCCTTCCAGAACGGCCGGTCGACCATGACGAAGGTTTTCGACGACTGCATATAGCGCGTGCGGTCCAGTGCCATCCACATCTTCTGCGAGAACAGCGACTCTTCGCACTCGATCTGCGTGGTCAGCAACCAGCTCTGGCACGTCGCCAGAACCGCATCGTAATGGCGAACATCGCCCAGATTGTCGGTGACCGCGAACTGGCCGTTGGCGGCGCGGCTGATGCCTTTGACGCCCGTGCGCGGGGCGCCACGGTGCAGCGTTGACAGGCTGGTGCCCTCGGGCCAATGCACGCAACGCTCGGGGGCGTGGCGCCAGATGCCGATAGGCACTTGCCCGACGCCGCCGACGATCAGGTGCTGGTGATCGTCGCAGTTGGTCATGACCACGCGGAAGATCTCCAGCATCGAGTTCGGGAAGTCCGAGTCCCAGCCACCGGTGCCGAAGCCGACCTGACCAAACACTTCGCGGTGATAGAACGACAGTTTGGCGAAGGCTTCCGACGTGGCGACGAAGTCATAGAACGTGCGGTCGTCCCACAGCGGCACCAGCTTGTTCCACAACGCTTTGAGCCGAGGCACATCGCGGTCGCGGATGGCTTGCTGAATGTCGGCAAACTGCGAGCCGGCTTCCAGCGCGTCGGCCCAGGCGTCGGCGACTTCCTGAAACAGCGCAGGCAAGTCCGACAGTTTCTGTGCGTAGTGGGTGCTGCCTTCCAGGTCAATCACTGTGCTGCCGGAGGCAGCCGTCAGCGGGTTGGGGAAGGGCTTGGATTCCAGGCCGAGCTTGTCGACGTAGTGATAAAAGGCGGTGGAGGAGACCGGGAAGCGCATGCCGCCCAGTTCGGCGATGATGCCTTCAGCGCCTTCGAACTGTTGCGAGCGCAAACGGCCGCCCATTTTCGAGGCTTCGTAAACGACGGGTTTAAGGCCCAGCTTCATGAGCTCATAAGCCGCCACCAGCCCCGCTATACCTGCGCCGACGATCGCCACTTCTTTACCGAGGTTTTCCGTCGGAATGCTGCCGAGGCCCGCCGGGTGTTCGATCCAGTCATCGAAGGCGAACGGGAAGTCCGGGCCGAAAATCGTGATCGGTTTTTTCCGTTGGCGGGGTGGCGATTGTTCTTCATGACTGACCTTGTTCGACTGCGGCGCGAAAGTGGACAAGTCTAAATAACAGTTGGGACGTTATTAAGACGCAGAGTGTTGTCGATGTGTCGAGAATGCCGGCAAAGTGACGAAGCACTTCGTCATATTGTCAGAAGCGGTCAGTTCAGGACGGCTGCCCGCGGTCGATTTTGCTGCTCAGGATGATCGACGTGGTGGTCTTCTCGACGCCATCGACACTGCCGATCAAATCAAGCATCTGATCCAGCTGCTCCGGCGAATCCGTGCGCAGCCACGCCACGTAATCGAATTCGCCGCTCACGGCACACAACTGTTGCACCTGCGCCAGCGCGCTCAGCCGCCGCAGCACTTCCTTGCCCGAGCGAGGTTGCACGGTGATCCCGACATAGGCCTGCAGCCCGCCATCCACCAGCCGCTGACCGAGACGCACGCCATAGCCGGTGATGACCTTGGCTTTTTCCAGTCGCGCCAGTCGCGAGGTCACGGTGGTGCGCGCAATGCCCAATTGCCGAGCCAGATTGGCGACCGGTTCCCGAGCATTGATTTGCAGCGCGGCGATCAGTTTGCGGTCGATGTCGTCGATTGCTGGGGGCGGGTGTCAGGCAAGGGTGTATCTCCTTCGGCAAGCGGGGCATGTTAGGAGATTCCGTGGGGATTTGGGTGATATTCGAATGGCAAGGCGACGCGAAAGCTCAGGCATTCTGCGTCGCTCATCCAGCAGGGATGGGCGCCAGAAAACTTGCGTCGGTCATGTAGGACTTTTCTCCCCTGTAAGGCTTTTGTCATTCTTCTGTCACCCCCGGCGTGCCTAAATTCTCTCCCCATCCCTTTGAATCCACGCCGGGAGCCTCGTCATGACTCTGGATTTCTCTGAAACCGCCCGCTACATCCAGGCCGATATCCTCGACAGCTTCGACGAAGAACTGGAAATGGAGTACGACGACGCGCGCCTGGATGGCTTGCTGGCCGATCTGGGCGAGGAGGTGCCCAAAGGGATTGATCGCCGCCTGTACTTCCGTGAGCTGCTGCGCCTGCAAGGCGAACTGGTGAAACTGCAGGACTGGGTGGTGAGCCAGAAGCTCAAGGTGGTCGTGCTGTTCGAAGGCCGGGATGCGGCAGGCAAGGGTGGTGCGATCAAGCGCATCACTCAGCGGCTCAATCCGCGGGTGTGCCGTGTGGCTGCACTGACCGCGCCGAGTGAACGCGAGCGCACGCAGTGGTACTTCCAGCGCTATGTCGCGCATCTTCCAGCCGCCGGCGAAATGGTGCTGTTCGACCGCAGCTGGTACAACCGGGCCGGGGTCGAGCGGGTCATGGGCTTCTGCAATGACGAGGAGTACGAAGAGTTTTTCCGCACCGTCCCCGAGTTCGAAAAAATGCTGGTGCGCTCGGGCATCATCCTGATCAAGTACTGGTTCTCCATCACCGATGACGAGCAATACCGGCGCTTTCTGATGCGCATCCATGACCCGCTGAAACAGTGGAAGCTTTCGCCCATGGACCTCGAATCCCGCCGTCGCTGGGAGGACTACACCAACGCGAAAGAAGAAATGCTTACCCGCTCCCACACCGATGTCGCGCCATGGTGGATCGTCGAGGCCGACGACAAGAAGCGGGCGCGCCTGAACTGCATTCATCACCTGCTGGAGCAGATCCCGCGCGGCGATACCGAGACACCACAGGTGGTGTTGCCGGAGCGCGAGTACAACGCCAATTATCTGCGTGCCCCGGTGCCGCGTGAGATGGTCGTTCCGTCGGTTTATTGATCCTCCGCCGGTGTTTGGTCAGAGCGCTGGCGTGGTTCAGATCTTCCACGCCGGCGCTGTTTTCGCCAGACGCTGCTGCAGGCTTTCGAGATTCTGCGTGAACTGGCGGGTCATCAACTGATAACCCAGCACCTCGGTCGACGCGGTCGGAACGTCAGGCCCGACGGTCAAGCTCTCGGTTGGCCGCTGCAAACGTTCAGTTGCACCGGTCTGCAGCGCGCGCGCCATACCGATCAGCATGCGACGGATTCGCCGTTGCTCCGCCGTCACCCCTGTACTGCCAGTGTCTGCCGGACGCAGGTTCGAAAGAATCTCGAGGATGCTCAGGCACATGCGGTAGTGGCGCTGAATGGCGTCCAGCTCAACGATCGATATCTTTACTTCCTTGGACACCGACGGCATCAGCGAGCGCAGCTGCAACAGCGTCGCGCCCATTCGCGCGGTCAACTTCACGTGCTCGTCTGCGGTGATCGACTGCCCGCTGGCGATGCGGTCGTAAGCCAGCGCACAGTCCCGCAGGCCACTGGCCAGGTTGTAGCGCCACGAATACACGGCATACAACGGCAGCGCGAAGGAAAACGCCAGGGCGAGGGCGATGCCGATCAGGATGTCCACCGTCCGCCACAACCCGTCCGTGATCGGGTTATCACCGTGGCCCGCCACGATAAACAGGGTGATGGCCGACAGCAGCGCCGTGTAACCGCCCTTGCCAATGGCGTGATACGCAAAGAAACCGCAGATCAGCGACATGACCACGTACGTCAGCAATGGCATGCCCAAGTAGCTTTCCTGCGCCACGACTGCCAGGCCCAGTGCCGCGCCTATCAAAGTCCCGTAAGCGCGCTCCACCGACTTCTTGCCGATATTGCCGTGGTGCTGCAACCCGCCAATCACGATCAGCATCGTTACCGACGCCCATTCCCCGTGGGGGAGATGAAAACCGGTCGTCAGCAGTATCGACACCAGCAGTCCGACCACGATTCGGCCGGCGTGGATGTAACGGGCATGGCGATAGCGGCGGTAGGGGTCCAGAAGCGGACGCAGCACGCGGCGAAGCCAGGAGGGAAGGGAGGCTGTGTTCATGGGGTTACAGACCATGGGGAAGATGAATATATCCGAAGGCTCTCGAACGCGGCGCGTCACCACCCGCTTCACTTCATTCAGAAATCATCACATGTGAGATGTTGCGTATATCAATGCTTGCGCGTAGGGTGCGTTGCTATCACATGTGATGTTCAGGAAAGACTGCAATGGCTCGGAAAACTTCAACCGACTACATGCGCGAAATGCGCGCTCGGCTGACGGCTGCCGGGTACGTGAAACGAGAGCTGTACGTACTTCCGGAAAACGCGGAGGTATTGAGAGATATCGAAAAGGTACTACGCCAGCCCTACTTGGGTAACCGGATCAAACTGGAGGGATTCATGACTGAGAATACCAATTGGACGATCAACACACTTCACTCGGCGTTCGCCGAGCTGGACGTGGTGAAAGACAAAGATATCGAGCTGACCCTCATTCAAGGCGCCGAGCCGAGTCTGAGCTTGGTGATGAACCAGTTCGGCGGCTTGCCCATCATCATTGCCATTGCGGGCGACCAGATCCTGGTTGATTCCGTGCTGGTGTACGCCTCCGAGGTCAAAGACCCGGACGCTTTCAACGACGCCGTGTTGCGCAGCCGGGAGCTGTTCCCGCTGTCGTCGATCGGCATTGAGACCCTGCCAAACGGCGAAACCTTCTACAACATGTTTGGCGCACTGAGCGCCGCCTCTTCGCTGACGGTCATCGTCCACGAGGTGCTCACGCTGGCAGACAACGTGATTCATGCGGCCGACGCCTACGAAGATTTTCTTAAAGTTGATTCACAGTAATCGGGAGACACATCAATGAGCCTTTGGAAAAAATGGTCACAGCGTTGCGTGGTGGGGCTTCCGAGGTGGGTGAAGCCATCGTCGATGCTCAGGCACTGCGAATCCTCGATCAGGAAATCCGTGACGCCGATGCCTCCATGCTCGCGGCGCGCAACCAGCTGATCCAGATCAAGGCCAAGCACAAGCTCTCGCTGCAGCGCGTCGAAGAGCACGACAAGAACATCGCCAACTGGGAGCAGAAAGCGCTCGCCGCGATGAATAAAGGCGAAGAAGCCCTCGCCCTCGAGTGCGCCGAGAAAGTGGCCGAGCTGACGGCTCTGCGCGATCAAGAAAAACTCGCGGCCGATCAGTTCGGCGTCCATGTGGCGAAATTGACCGCACAGGTCATCAAGGCCGAAAGCCAGATCAAAGGCCTGCGTCAGCAGACCGATATGGCCAAGGCCCGTGACAGCGTGCAAAAGGCGCAGATCAACGCGGCTGCTGCAACGGGCGGCGCCAATGGCCGACTCGAAACCGCAGTGGGTTCGCTGGCTCGTATCAAGCAGCGTCAGGATGAACAGGACGCCAGGCTTGAAGCGGCCGATGAGCTGACCGAGGCTGCCAACGGAGGCGATCTGGAGCGTCGTCTTCAGGATGCCGGGATTGGCTCGAAAACCGGCGGCGCAGCTGACGTTCTCGCCCGCTTGAAAGCACAAAGCCAGAGCGGTAACTCGGGCCAGTAACACCGTAAGAGAAGGCAGCCGGGTTTCCGTCTGCCTTTTTTCGGCTTCTTTTTCGGCTCACCGGTGTGCAGATGAATATCGGAAACGGACTACGGACGATACTCTGCCTTGCCGCTGTGATGATCGTTGTGCAGATGGTTAACTCCCTGACCGCCAACAGCCTGCTGTCTCACGGCCTGGTGCCCAGGACCTTATCCGGCCTGCAGGGCATCGTGTTCTCCCCGTTTTTGCATGGATCGGTCCGTCACCTGCTGAGCAATCTTCTGCCTTTTGTGGTGCTGAGCTGGCTAGTCGCAACCGAGGGGCTTCAGCGATACGTGCGCGTGGTGCTGCTCATCGTTGTGCTCGGCGGGCTGATGGTCTGGGTGGTCGGTCGTCCGGTCATCCATGTGGGCGCCAGCGGTCTGATCTTCGGCTTGTGGGCGTATCTGCTGGCCCGGGCGTGGTACCAGCGCAGTCTGGCGAGCTTCGCGATTGCACTGGTGACCCTGCTGGGCTACAGCGGATTGATTTTTGGCTTCATTCCGGTGCCGGGTGTATCGATTGAGTCACACCTGTGTGGCGCGCTTGCCGGTATTGTGACGGCCTGGCTAATGCACTCACGGCGGCTTGTCGAGCGAGGTCCGGCGCAGTGAGTGGCACAACTTTTTACATCGCCTCGGCGCGAATTCAAGGAGATGACACATGAGCTGGATCAAACGCGCGCTAGGGCTGGAGTCGCCCATTCCACCGGCCGGCTCCAACCCCTCGCCAATGCGGCCCTGGCTAATCCGCTCGGGCTGGCTACCGGTCGTATGCTCGACCTCGATGACTCGCTCAAGCTGATGCTCGACGGCCATTCGGAGCTGGTGGTTCCTGACGAAGAAGTGGTCTGGTCAGTGGGGCAGGTCGATCTGGGGCAATCGGTTCGTCTGGTGCGCTTCTACTTCGAGGACGAAGATTACTGGCTGCAAGTCATGATGAACGGGCCTGCCGTTGAAGACGTCCAGGACATCATCCTGTTCGGCTACAGCAGCGTCGTCACGATCAACAGCGAGGCGGAGCTCAAGCGTCTCGTGGGGCCTGAGTCCAGCGTCGGTCTGCCGGTGTTCGAACATGACGGCTGGGAGTACGGGCGTCAGTGGGGCACGGAAGAAGGCCAGACCGAGCTCACGCCCATGGACGAGCAGGTCGTCAGCCCTGACGGCGCGTACCGGATCAAACACCTGAGCATGTTGTACGCGCGGGACACGGGCTTGGTGGACCGACGCGAGTTTCTATTGCTGTCCGTTGAAGAGGACGAGGAGGGCGTTGTTTCCTTCACCACGTCGGTCGGCGTGACCCTGCAGTCCACTGATTTCACCGTCATTTAAAAGGAAGTAAAAATGCTTGAAGCGCTTCGTATGTCCGTCAGCTTCCAGTCGTTGCTGAGTTTTGTGGTCTACATCATTGTGGCCGGCGGGTTGTTCGCATTGTTTCAGATGGCCTACACGCGTCTGACGCCGCACAAGGAGTTCGCCCAGATTCGTGAGGGCAATGTAGCTGCGGCTGTCGCCCTGGGCGGTGCGCTCATCGGTTTCGCCCTACCTGCCAGCAACGTCATCACCTACAGCATCAGCGTACTGGATGTGGTGATCTGGGCAGTCATTGCGGCAGTCGTACAGTTGCTGGCGTTTACCGCGACCAGCATGGTCCTCAAGGATCTTTCCGCACGCATTACCCGAGGCGAGCTTGCTGCGGCGATCTATGCCGCCAGCGTCTCGATCAGTGTCGGTTTTCTCAACTCGGCTTGCATGACGCCGTCGACCTGATCGCCTGTTATCGAAAGGAGTTATCGATGAGACGTAGTTCCCTCAAGCTGGTCCTGGCCAGCACCCTGCCGCTGGCGATCAGCGCGTGCAGCAAGTCCGACACTGTGGAAGTTTCCGCGCAGCAGACCTACCCGTCGGTACAAGCCTGTGTGGATCAGAAAGTCCCGGTCGATATCTGCTCGGACGCCTACATGAGCGCACTGGCGGAGCACCGCCGTGTAGCCCCGACCTACGACGACAAGACAGCCTGCGAAGCAGATTTCGTCCCTGATTACTGCCAGCAGAATGCCGATGGCAAATTCACGCCCAAACTCGGCGGCTTCCAGCTGGAAGTTTCCGGTGAGCTTCCCAAGTCACAGGTCGACGCAGCGAAGGCGCAGGCCGAGCAGTCGGGCGGCGGCGGTGGTGGCTTCGGTTCCGGGGTAAACGGATTCCTGATGGGCATGCTCGTCAGCAACATGGTCAACGGATTCACTGGCGGCGGTGGTCGTTACTACTCCCAGCCTATTTATCAGGCGCGAGACTCCCGTGGTGGTTACCAGACGTCCACATTGTCGCGCCAGATCGAGCAGGGCAAAACCTTTGGTAACTCTACCCAGGCGCGAAGCAGCTCAACCGGCACTTACAGCAAAAGCAACCTTGGTCGTAATTCCTCGGTCTCGTCTTCGGTTTCCCGTGGCGGCTTTGGTAGCCAGGCCACCGCTCGCAGCGGTTGGGGTGGCAAAAGCAGCGGCTCAAGCTTCGGCGGATAACAGGGACGTTACCCATGAAAAGGATCAGCATCCAGGAGCGTCCTGACTGGCGCCAGACGGCCGAGCGTGAAGGGTTCAATTTTCACACCATCGACGGTGAGCGCTACTGGGATGAGCGGGCCTATTACCAGTTCACCGAAGCGCAGATCACACGCGACATCGAAGCGCCGACTCAGGAGCTTCATGCCATGTGCCTGGACGTCGTGGAAAAGGTTGTCGAGAGTGAAGAACTGCTGACCCGGCTGGCCATTCCGGAGACGTTTTTCGACCTCGTCCGCACCTCATGGAAGGAAGGCCACCCGCATCTGTATGGCCGGTTTGACTTCAGCTATGACGGCGTGAACCCGGCCAAACTGCTGGAAGCCAACATGGACACGCCTACGTCAGCCTATGAGGCGGGCGCATTTCAGCTCATCTGGCTTGAAGAGCAGATCCAGCGCGGCGTATTGCCGGCTCACGCTTCACAGTTCAACTCGATGGCGGAAGACCTGGTCCGGGCTTTTGCGGCAATCAGGGAGGGCGGGCCTTTCTACTTTTCGTGCATGTCAGGCTCGATCGAAGACAGGGGCACGACCGAATTTCTGCGCAAAATGGCGGAGCACGCCGGCATCGAAACCCGTCACATCGACATCGAAGACATCGGCCTGAATGCCAACGGCCGATTTGTCGACCTCGAAGGCCGCTGGATCGAGCGCATCTTCAAGCTTCACGCCTGGGAGCATGTTTTCCATGAGCCCCACGGCCAGGCCATCCCGCAATGTGATACGCAGTTCATCGAACCGGCCTGGAAGGCGATTATTTCGAACAAAGGCATCCTGCCGTTGCTATGGGAGTTCAACGAAGGGCATCCCAATCTGCTGCCGTCCTTTGTCGATAAACACCCACAATCCGCAGTACCAAAGGGTTGGGTGCGCAAACCGTACTTTTCCCGCGAAGGCGCCAACATCGAAATCCGCACCCCGACTGATCAAGTCATTTTCGAAGACGGCCCCTACAACGATGCGCCCTACATCCTTCAGGAATTCGCGCCGTTGCCTCGTTTTGGCGACAGCTACACGCTGATCGGATCGTGGGTGGTGGGAGATATGGCTTCGGGGATCGGGATTCGTGAAGACGACAGTTTGATCACCAAAGACAGCAGCCGGTTTTTGCCGCATGTGGTGATCGATTGAGGTTGTGATGAGCCCGGCGGAGCGTGCCGCGCAAGAACGAAAAAAGCCGCGCAATGCGCGGCTTTCTATTTGGTGGGCCCACACGGACTCGAACCGTGGACCAAGGGATTATGAGCCCGGAGCAATGGCTGGTGGACATTGGCCGTCGCTAGGCCGACCAGCAATTGCAGGATTATTTATCACATATCCTCCAAATATGATGCGGCGGTGTGGACGTAATGTGGACATCATCGCGGTGCGGTAATCGCCTATTCGTCGTCAATATCAGTGAGCCGAAACCGCATGACAGTTGCGCACTCACCATCCAGCCTCACTGACACGTCATTGTCGTCAAAGCTTCCTACCACTGTGCCGTACGGCTCTTCCCAAGGTCTCGGGCTGTAGTTGTTTTCAGTGCTCTGAGGGAGGCGGAGTCGCCGCCCAGACTTACCCTGCTTGGGTTTCAAGTGTTGTCGATCATCGTGGACAAGCTGCAGATCCGGCACTTTGGGGAGTCGTCGCGCCGCAAAAAACTGCTCTCTGTGCCCTTTTTGCTCGCTGGAACCAATGAATTCAGGCCCTCGTGAAACTCATCGCTGAGCGCCGCGACGGCCGACGCCCACGAACTCGGTTCATTTTCCTTCAAAGCTTTGCAAAAGGTGAAGAGCGTAGTTGCCTGCCAGCGCCCACAGCCCACGGTTGCTGCAGCCTTGTTTTCACTATCCGCGCGATTGCAAAAAAACGAATGCAAACCCCGCCGGCGGGAGGGGATAAGTGATTTTTCCGGAAGTTTTTTATCTCATGCGTGATTTCATCCCGTCCAGCCGTCCAGCCGTCCAGCCGCGTTTATTAAGGCCGCAGCTTCACCTTTGGTAGTTCGGCCACGAGTCCAGCGCACTTCTTCCCCACTCTGTAGACAATCAACCGCGTGTGGGCGTGATCTTGCGACGTCTTACAAGTCGAAAATCAAAAACGTAGCTCTGACCCAAAGCCGCTAGCACCTGCCTCTCGGGCTTGTCTCGACCGCGGAAGGTACGAGTGCTGCTCACAGATCTCCGACTGCTTGGGAGCGACACATGTGACATCGTGGCTCTGGGGCAGGTAGGCGTCAGACCGGATTAAATCAACGCGCGGTTGGGCTGGAAACGGTGGGCTACGTGTGTCAGACGACTCTGAGGTAGAGGCACCTGATTTGCTCGTTCAAATATTCGATGGCGATTGGCCGGTTAGGAAGATGGGATCGAAAACTATGTACTCACTTGAGAGCTTGTCGGCTGAGGGGGAGAAGCTACCCTTGAATTCGTTATTTTGTGCAAAAGCAGCGGAAAGTCCGCTACGAGGTGTAAAAATGCTTCTTCGGTTCGGTGTGGCAAATCATTTATCAATCAGAGACTATCAAGAGCTGTCTTTAGTAGCGACTTCGCTGAAGGACCCTGTAGAGGGGCTGCTTCGCACTACAGACAAACCTGGCCATAACGAGAATGAACGCGTGGCGGTCCCGGTGGTGGCTATCTATGGTGCAAATGCGGCAGGGAAATCCACGATACTGAGGGCTCTTGATTTTTATGTAAGAGCAATTCGAGATTCTCATGTGGCTAGAACCTCGAGCGAAGGCACCGCCTATCAGCCGTTTTTGCTCGACGATGACTCTAGAGAAGAGCCTTCCAGATACGACGCGGACTTCATTATTGAGAGCACACGGTATCACTACGGGTTCATTTTAGACGGATCAGTAATTAATGAGGAATGGCTGTATTCCTTTCCGCCAGAAGGACAGCGCCAGATTAAGAGTGTCCTATTTCATAGGAACTTTGCTGAAGATGCACCGTATTACTTCGGTAAGACCCTGAAAGGAGACAACCGTGTTATTGCTAAACTTACAAGAGACAATAGCCTATACTTATCCTCGGCTGCCCAAAATGCACATCCGCAACTTTCGCGGATTTACGATTACTTCAAGCTAGGCTTTTCGAGTCGCTTGGATCTGTTTTCTGACGATAATAGGATTGGTGACCAGATTCATGCTTATTTTAGCGCTGATGACACGCAGCGGCTTAGAGCAATGAGCTTTATGAAAGCTGCTGATATAGGGATTTCAGATATTCAGTTCTTTAAAAAAGCTACGCTGATGAAAGCAAGCTGATGATAGCGGATGTTGAGAGTGTATTCCAAAAGCATATAAAAGATTTCAGCTTCAAGTCTGCAATGGAAAGAACCGTGACAAAAATTTCTCATACCGGATCAAATTTCAAGAGGTATGAAATCGAGCTAGAGAAGGAGAGTTCGGGAACTAAAGCGCTGCTTCAATTACTAGGGCCTGTTTTCACTAAGCTTAAATCTGGTGGAGTACTGATAGTTGACGAACTAAACGTAGCGCTGCATCCACTTGTTTCTCAAGAGCTTATAAAATTATTTTCGAACCCCAGCACTAATCCTGGGCGTGCACAATTAATATTCACGACACACGATACAAGCATGCTAACGGCGGGCTTGCTAAGAAGAGATCAGATCTGGTTCGTTGAAAAAGATCGCGAAGGTAGCACGAATCTGTATGCTCTTAGTTCAATAAAAATACGTAAAAGTGATAACTTCGAAAAAGGTTATATTGAGGGGCGTTTCGGTGCCATACCTATGTTTGGGCTTGAAGTAATGGCCTACCAAAAAATTGGCGAAACTGCGGGAGATATATAGATATGGCAAGGAGAATGCCTAGCGCTCCCGCGCTGAAACGTACTACAAGCACGGTGGATCCTAAGGTCGAAATATATATAGTGTGCGAGGGGAAAAATACCGAGCCGGAGTACTTTCTGAATTGCGCTGATTATTACGGAAACGGAATGGTTAGGGTCAAGCCACTCCCTGCTGCCGGTGTTCCAATGACCGTCGTTCAAACCGCGAAAGACTTAAAGGAGCAGCTAATTAGTGAGAGGCTAAAAAAGGGAGTAATAGTTTTGATGGTTGCTTTCGAGTGTGGGCGGTTTTTGATAAAGATGAGCACCCTGAGGTCGAGCGCGCTATTGCAATAGCAATAGAGAGCGGGATTGATGTAGGTTTTTCAAATCCATGCTTCGAATTATGGCCTCTTCTGCACTTGATTGATTATGGAAGTCAGGATGGAAGACATGCCCTGCAGCGTAGGTTGTCTAGTGAGATGCCGAATTATGATCACGAAAGATCAGCAATAATTGATTTCGATCTCATCAAGGAAAGGTTTGAAGATGCACTTGCCAGGTCTAGCGCGTTGCAGGCGTCACGTGTATCCGAAAACTGCATAAACGGATGTCCTTCCACCAATGTTGGGCAACTCGTAGAAAAAATTGTGCAGAATGGAAAGAGGTGGTCGGCACGTTAATCGACAATGATTATCAGAGCTCACCACTGCTTTGCTCGATAGAGCGCTACAACGTAGCAGTCTGGAGCTTTGCTAATAGGTTTGTTGCCTCGGTAGCGTCGGCTAAGAAAGCCACGGCCGTCGCCGGCACTGGACTCGGCCCATGCACATGCGCCGCGATCTCGCCGGCGAGGCGCTCAACCAGATCCAATGTGTCACAGAGGACCTGCAACACGTTCACACTTTCAGACCCCACCCACGTCTTGATCGCCACACTACGGCGCTCGCCGAGCACGCGCTCCTGCAGCTCCCCCAGCGTCGCGCTGAGCTTCTGAGCCACGACCAAGTTCATGTCCCGTGCGGTGGCGACGTTCATGTCGCCAACGCACGCCGAATTCATCCCGCCCCCTGACAGCAAATGAATCGCCCCGACGGCCGCGACAGACTTCACGCCGCCGATCGTCTCGCTCGAATGGTCAGCCACTGCCTGGGAATGGCTGCCGAACCGCTCGCTGTTCTCCAGGGAGCTCACCTCGCGGTCCATCGAGCTGTCGGTAATCTTCGCGTGCGTCTGGCGTGACCAGCTGCCTTCCACATCCACCCGCTGCTGACTGGTCGCGCTGTGTTGCCAGATCGAGTCCCCTTTCGGGACGTTGGGCAGGCTGATGCCGTGGGGCAGGATCGCGGAGATAAAGGGCTTGTTGGGCAGGCCATAGCCGAAGCACAGCACCACCTTCGTGCCTTCACCTGGGAAAGCATAAAAGCCCATCTCGTCGCCACCCGTGGGCAGGGGAAGCGGGACGCTGTACAGCGTCGGGATGTCCGGATCTGGCTCGTCGTCGGGGCCGAGCACTTCGATATCGGCGGCAAAGCGCGGGCGGAAGTCGTCGCACATGCCGGCGTCCGCCGGCGCATCGGAGACGGCGAGGATGCGTGCGAAGCGCGGGACGTGATACCCGCCGGCAATTTCTGGAAACTCGCGCTCTACGCTGCGGCGGATGGCACTGTCCATTTGATACCCATTGATTGGTCAGAAAGAGAGACGCTGGTGATGCGCCGGCCGTCGTTGAACGTGGCGCCCGGGCGAATGCCTGGTAAGGCCGCGATCGTCGCGCTTTGATTGCCCTGGTACCCGTCGAAGAGCTCAACCGGCAATTGCACGGCGGGCCGTTGCCCAAAAAACTGTCCGCCCAGCTACCCACGAAGATCTCCCCGTTGCCCTGCTGATGCCAGATGTAGTCGGGGATGTTGAACACGCGGCTCATGCTGTCGAGGGCTAGATAACCCGTGGACAGGTTGTAAAAGTAAGGGGTCTTGAGCCGCGCGTACGGCTGGTCGGGATGCCGAAAGCTGAGCCCGGTCTGCTCGCTGATCTCTGTCAGGACCGCTCGCAGGTCGACGTGCCGTAAATTGAGTGGCAAGCGCTGAGCCAGCACCGCGCTCATCTCGCGGCAGTACAAGACCTGCTGAGTACCGCTTGAAGGCGTGCTGCGCTCAACGTAGCCGATGAAGTGACGCTGGAGGGAGCGTTCGTTGTAGCCGATATCAAGGGCCACCAAACCTTTTAGCGGCGCCTGTGAAAGCACCGTGAATATGGCGCGGCCCGGGCTCTTGAGATCCAGCCGTACATCATCGGTGACGAGATTTACCGGCGCCTGATCCACCGTCAGAACCTTATTCAGCTTCATGCCGGCTTACTCCAGCCACTTATCAATTTTGGAGAGCGCCTTTTCGAAGCCGGTAAGGCCCGGGGTCGCCGGCGCTTCGGGAGTCTCACCAATCACCGCGCCAGGTGCGACCTGCGCCTTGACGGGGCCGGCCGGGCGTCTGCCCTCGACCTTTTCCGGGTTGGATTGCCGCTCGCTCAGGGTGAACTGGATCTGCCACTGGCTCAGAGAGTCATGTTCCCTGACGCTTACGCCTTCGCTGAACTCGACCTGGCGCACGCCGAAAGCATCGGCGGTGTCGTTGACGACGCGGTACAGGTGAAGCTGCCCGCCGCTGGAAGTGGCCTCGGCCAGTCGCATCAGCTCGCGTAATTGCTCAGGCAGGTTGAACGGAATGGTCATCGTCACGGCCAGTGTTTTTGGCTTAAAGCCTTTGTGGGCCTTTTCTGTGTTGCTCGTCTGCCCGGAGAGATCGCCGCTCTCGATGCGCAGGTTGGCAACAACCTTCAAGTTTTTGCCCTGGATCTTCTGGCCATCGAGCAGCAGCGTCATAGGCCAATCAACTCCTGGACGAAACTCAAACCGTCCAGATTGCCGACGAGCAACACGCCGGCGCACAAAACCCACTCATGGCCTGGCTGCTCGCCGGCCAGCAGCTCGCGCTGCAGATCTGTGCCCGGGCCAATGAGTCGAGCCCGCATGTTCGTGTCCGGAACGCTGTTCATCAGCGATGCCTTGAGGTCAGCCAGTTGGCGATCGCGATCGAGCTGCTGCGCGGCCTTCTGCGCTGAAAGCTTTGCCAGTTCATCCAGGGGCGAACTGTCTGCATAGCTCTCAAGCATCGACAGTTGTCCGGACATCGACTGTTTGGCCGCTTTGAGCAAAGTGCAGCTGGCCAGCGGGAGGGCCTGCCAGGGCGGAGTGGTGCTGGCGACCGGGATCTCGGTCTTTTCTTCCTCGAGCTTGTGAAGGTATCGAGCACGGCGCTCGGCGCGTTCAAGCTCGCGCATGGGCATCAGCGCGTTGAAGCGACCGAGCGCGTCGGCGAACTGATCCAGCCGCGTGGACAGAAACAGGATGGACAGCGCGTACTGCTCACCTGCAGGGCGTGCTGCAGGATCCATATCTCCCAGCTTGCGAGCCATCTGCTCCAGCAAATTTGGCGCGGAAAGGAATCGAGAATAGCCGGTGCCTTGGCCTATGCCGCTCTGATACGGGGTCAGCACGACACAACTTGGGGCCTGTCCCAGCTGGCGCGCCAGTGCTTCGCGCCCAATCTCTACCCCCTGCTTGGCAGCAGCGCCAACGGGGCCGGGATTTGTCGTCACCAGACCTTCCAGCCCTTTCAAGCGCTCCGCCGAGCTGGCCATCTCACCGTTGGCCAGCACCTTGGCCTCGTCGAGCCCCGACATCCAGGCGGTGGATTTTTCCGGCCAGCGCATCGTCACCGGCGCCCAGCTCATGCCGGCGCTACCCAGTCGATGGCCTTCAGCGCCGAGATGCTGTTTTGCGACCGGGCGGCCTCTAAGTTGGTCTTGAGCGCATCCGCCTGCAGCAGCGCGGCGTGTTTGAACCGCACCAGGTCTTCACCAACTTCGCGCAATTGCTCGGCGGTATGCGCTCGGAATGCTTTAACTCCTGCCTCGTCGTAGCAGGCGAAGTCACCACCGTTACCGCACAGGATCATTCCGGTCAGGTTGATCTGATCGTCCAGCTCGCTGGCGTACGTGAACACCCAACCCAGCGCCTGGGAAGTAAAGCCGGATTCGATGTAGCGGCTGCATTCACGGTTGATCAAGGCGAGGCGATCGGCGTACAGGTTCGCCAGGATGGTAGGCACATCGTCCACCCAATCCCCATTTTTCCAGACTTGGCCTTCTGCCGGTTTTTTCAGCGTGTAGCCAGAGGGCACCGGGCGATGACCGTCGAGCTCCAGCGGTTCGCCCGTCACAATGCTGTAAGCCGTAACGCCGTCGAGGTAGTCGATCAATTCCCAGGCTTTGCCATTCCACCGGGCTGCCTTGTGCTCGGGCGCATCGGGTGGGGCAAGTTCCACGCACCCGCCGGGGATTAGGTATACCTCGGGTTCAAGTGGCGACAGATCGGCCTCGACGGTACCAACGTACAGCCCGAATGCGTTGGTTTGAAATACGGTTTTGGTTGTCATGGGCAGGCTCAATATTTGATACAGCAGAGGAAGGCGATGTTGCGGGGCCGGGTCTCAGCTCCGCCGGCTGCATGCACGCGGATAACGTGGCTGTGGCTACCAGCGCCGTGAATGCCGATGTTGTGCGCGTGGTTTCCGGCTTCGCCGATGCCTACGTTGTGAGCGTGCTCACCTGCATAGCCGAGTTGGGCCGGGTTAATGACTAGACCCTCGTCTATCCCTTGCGTAGCGCCCATGGTCAGGAGATTTTGATTGCCGCTCATATCAGCAGCAATTGGGTGCGTATGGTTGCCCTGGACATCGGTCCAGGCAGCGTGTGTATGGATGCCCTGCGCATCAGACCAGGCAGCGTGCGCGTGGTCGCCCACTGGATCCGCCGAAGCGGCGTGATCATGCGACGCCGTCATGTGGCCTTGTTCAGTTCCGAACACTCGGCCCGGGTCAACGCCGCGACCGTCGTCCCAAGCCCTGATGAAATCCCCTCGCGCGTCCGGGACGTTGAAGGTGGTTGAGCCATCGCCCGGCCCATAGGTGGTGCCTATCCGGTTGAACAGCGCGGCGTAGGTGGTACGCGACAGCGCAGCGAAGTTGCACTTGATCCAACCAGGTGGCGGGCTGGTCATGGCAAAGAAACTGATCATCCCTGTCATGGGATCGAGCACTTTGGCGGCCATCCGAGTCAGCGCGGCGGTTGTGGCCAGGATCTCGCTGCTGTTGCTGTCGGGATCGTCGCTCTTTGCGTTGGGGATCTGATCGAGGTCGACGTCCGCTTTCGTAGTCGCCCGCGCTCGCAGATGCTCATAGTCCCCATTCTGTGCCGCCCAGAAATCCACGAGTGGCCCTACGATCGGTCGCGTTGTTCGCAGGTCGGTGATTTTGTTGGTGGACTCGATGGAGGCGATGGGCACGCAATAATGGGCACGCCCGGCAGTGTCGACGTAGTCCTCGTGTGACCCGCTATAGGCCATTTCGAAGCTGGCCACGACGTCGCTACCTTCGCGGTGCAGGCAAACATCAATCCACACTTTGCTTGGCACTGCCGTGGGGTTGAGGACTAAGGGCTGCCCAGTCTCAAGCCGGACGCCCTCGATGTACGCCCTGCCCGGGGCGAGCGAATAGCCGCCCCCAGATTGAACAACCTTCATCGCATTGCCAAAGAAGCAGGCTCGGCCGAACAGATCCCGGTTGCTCAGCCGCTCTCGCTCATCAATGCCTGCGAGGCGCACCGTGAAGTCGTGCTGCCAGGTGCTGGCCTCTATGGTGATTCGCGTCAGTTCCTGGGCCCCGTCGAACGCCACCAGAAAGTTGCGTGTGATGTTGTTGCCCAATTGCAGGGGCTCGACGTTCTTGCGCTTCTGCTGCAGCGGCACATAGGAGACCGCGAACAGCTCACCGTCGGCATCCTCTAGCCCGACATAGTTGAAGTCCCAGTCGCCAATGTTCGAACCGAGTTGGGCGCTATAGACCACCTGATTGGGCGTGACGAAGCCCGCGTTGTCCCGGGGCATGTCGTAGACATAGACGATATGTTCCTGGGCCGGTTTGCCGGCGGCACGATCCACCGGCGCCGCCGGGTCCAGGCCCGGCACATTGGCGAAAATAAACCGGTTGATGATGAGAGGCTTTTCCTCGCCCTGTTTGCGGGCGATCTGCGCCTCTCCCGCCAAGGTAATACTGGCGCTCATTCATGCTCCTTGAGGGTGGCGATCATCGTCTGTTGATCGTCGTTGAAGTCCACCAGCACGGCTCGCGCTGCGACTGGTGTGATGGTCACGAACTCATACCGGCGGCAGGTTCGGCCGTACTGCTGGACCAGGACGCGCAACAGTTCGGGGTTCAGGGAAAGCTGTGCATTGCTGAACTTGAGCTGAATAACGTCCCAGTCGCGCTCCGGCTGCCGTTCCTCGATCTCGACGTACCCGACGCCCAACCGCACGAAGATGCGCTTCATGCCGGCAGTGCTGCCTGCGTCAACCGAGTTGATGAACGCGTACCGCACTCGAGTCCGGAACAGTGCCTCCGGCTCGCCGGTGAAGCGCGTCACGTCACGCTGCCAGGCCCACAGCTCCAATATGCTGGGGTGGCATGTTTCGGGATCGAGTTGGTGATAAGGCCAGTCCAGCCAGCCGCTGACGGTCTCCCACCAGGACTGCGCCGCTGCGCGGATTTTCGAAAGCTCGGCGCCCGCCAACCAGAAAGGAAGCTTCAGCCTGATCATGCGGGCACTACCTTCAGGCTTTCGATCCGGGGATGTCGAGCCCTGAGATGATGTCCGGGCTGTCGATGTGCAGTGACTGGATCTGCGGGAATTGCCCGTGCAGCTCTTCCATCAAACGGCTGAAGCTGAACCGGGATTGCGGGTAGGTGAGCGTCGGTTGATAGTCGCGCGGGGTGCTCTCGCGGAAGGCGGCGCGCACGTACAGTTCGATCTCGCCGATCAGTCCTTCGACGCCTTCCTTGTCGAGGTGAGGGTCCGGCCAGACCTGTACCTCAAACGTTACCTGTACTTCTGGCATCAGAAACGCCAACAGGTCGTCGCCGTG
This sequence comes from Pseudomonas sp. 15A4, assembly GCF_016925575.1. Lineage (NCBI taxonomy): Bacteria > Pseudomonadati > Pseudomonadota > Gammaproteobacteria > Pseudomonadales > Pseudomonadaceae > Pseudomonas > Pseudomonas sp. 15A4. The sequence continues at coordinate 1,505,043 of NZ_CP068986.1, forward strand.
GCCATGGTTGCCGAGGTCGCGAATGTGCTCATTGATCTGCACCAGGTAGGTCTCTGCCGGCACGCCGGCGTCGAACAACACGAAGGCGTTCGCGCTGCCCGGGCCACGAGGCGCGCCATGCTCGAAGTACACGCCGTCCGGCCGCACGCCTGGGAACGCGGAGATCATTGCGCGGTAAACCGCATCGGTGTGCCACTGGTTGACGGCGGAGAACTGATTACGCACCCGCAGGCGTAGCTGATCATTGGGCTCCGGGTCGGCGCCTGGCGAATGCAGCCAGCCGTCCGCGTTGGCCACCTGCACGATTCCCGCTATGGGCACGGGCAGAATCGCGTAGTAACCCGGGGCCAGGTTGTAACCGCTGCCCGGTTCTACAGCCTGAACCGGCACCTCGGCCTGCAGTTGCCCGTCGAGGAAGCTCGCATTGGCAGTGGTAATCAGCTTGTACACGTTGCCGTTGATCGCAGGGCTCTGAATCACGATGCCGGCATCGAGCTCAAGCACGCCTTCTGCAGCCGCTCGCGTGAACAGCACCGCGCCGACGGCTCGGGTGGCGCCCTTACGCTCGACGTTCACGGCCCAGGCCAGCATGTCCAGCCAGGCATCCACGGCGGTCTTTACAAAGAAGTTGGGCAGGATGCTGACGCACAGGTAATCCAGCAGCCAAAGCACCGGCTGGGTCACCAGCGCGGTGATGACACGCCAAAACGGCGAGTAGCTGCTGGTGTTGGCGACCTTCGCACCCTCGGCTGCAACCTCCTTTTCCCACGCAGCTTTCAGGCCTGCTTCGGTGGTGGGAATGCCGGCATTGGCCATAACTGCCTTGAAGTCGACATCACTCACAGGCTTATCTCCACGGCGCCGAACTTCAGCGTTTTCGCGGTGACCAGGTACACGCCAGACTCAAGCGTCCTGATCTTTGCCGTGCCCGGTACCAGACGCTCATCGGCCTCCACCAGCAATTCGAGCTGCTGGATGCAGTCGCGCTGACGCAGACGATCGCGCTCGGCCACCAGCGTCACCAGCAGGCCGCTGTCGCGGATCATGTGCGCAATGTCCTGAGCAATGCAGCCGCGGTCATCGATGAGCCTGGGCTGATGGGACGGATCCAGCGCCAGGTCGTTATGCTCGATCAGCAGGTCGACGTATTCACTCATCCGCCCACCGCCATCGCCATCATGCTTTCCATCTCCAACGGGCTCATGGCCTTGCCGGTATGAATATTCACGTTCTCCACATGGGTGCCCTTGTTCTGGCTGGTGCTGTTGTTCTGGATTTTGGTCAGCAGCCCGCCTGCCGGTACCGCCGAAGGGCGGGCCGGTGACAGGCTGGGGATTGCCGAACTGAGGGCTTGGCGGGCGTTCTCGCCGGCGTTTGCGGTGTCGAGCCCTTGGGTCGCGGCGTCCAGCCCGGGCACGTCAGGCATGCCGCCAAATCGCGCTTCGATGTTGACGCCCGGGATGCTGTTGATCATCTCGATGAGGCTGTTGATGGCGACGTAAAAGACGCTGACGATGCTGTCCCAGGCGCCTTTCGCCATGGCGGACCAGCCGCCCATGGAGTTAAACCAGTCAGAGAGCGCTTGCAGCTTGGCGCTTACCCAGGCGAATCCTTCACTGTTCAGCAGCGCCGAGGTCCACTCGTCCCAGTAGTACACGGCCGCGACCACGATCGCGATCAGCGCGACAATGCCAATGATGATCCACACCACCGGATTGGCCAGCATCGCGGCGTTGACGAGCCAGATCGCTCCCTGCCAGAGCAGCATGCCGGTGCGCACCAGCACCATCCAGGTGTACATCACAGCGAGACTTGCGATGAAGAGTACGACCATGGCGGTGTGGTAGAGGAACATCCCGACGCTGCGCATGCCGGCCATGTGCAGAAGCTTCCAGACCGTGAGCAGCCCCAATTTCGTCATACGTGCAATGCCGACAGTCAAAGTAAGCAGCGACAGCGCCGCCACGATGCCCATGATGGTCAGCGTGGCGATACCGATGACGCGGGTGATATTGGGAAACAACTGGATCCAGCGAAGCAGGGAGGCCCCGCACCCTGCAAGTCCTTCCATGATCGGGTTGAGCACGGGCAACAGCGTCATGCCGAACGCAATCCGCACCGCCTGTATCGCGCTGCCGAACTTCTCCCAAGGATCGGCGATGGCCTGGGCCATTTTCTCGGCCTGCTCTAGGCCCTTGACCTTGCCCAGCTTGTCGATGCCGGTGGCCAGGTCATTGGTCTTGGGAAGCAACTGGGAGATCAGGCCCATTGCTTCCTTGCCGCCAAATGCTCTGCTGATCTGGTCGGCCTCAGCCGCATCCAGCTCGCCGTATTTGCCCTTCAGCTCGCCCAGGATATCCAGCATTGGCAGCAGCCGACCCTGACTGTCGGTGAACGACAGCCCCAGCTTCTGCTGCGCGCCGTAGGCTCCGGCCAAAAACGCCTTGTATTTGGTGCCTGCCTCGCCGCCGCTCATGGTCGCCTGCAGCGTACCGAGGATCGCGATCTGCTCGGCGGCGTTAACGCCTGCCGAGGTCGCGCTTGCGCCCAGGGCGGTGAAAGCGTTACTCATGCCTTGGCCCGTGGTTTTGTACATCTGCACGGCGGTCGCGGTCTGCCCGGTGAGCTGCTCGACCCAAGCGGCTTTGCCCATCGCATCGGCCTGATCCTGAAAGATCCCGTACATGGTGCCGACGTAATTGGTGATCGTGCTGGCGTCGGCTTTGGTGGCCTTGGCCAGCAGGTTCGATGACGCGGTGAAGGTTGCCAACTGACTGCCAGTGAGCCCCGCGATCGCGCTCTGAATGTCGTAGGCCGATCTGACGAACGCCGTGGCGTTCTCGCCGTAGGCGATGCTGAACTCCAGAGACTTTTTGCTCAGCAGATCCAGCCCGTCGGCGGCCACACCCAGACTCTGAACCTCGCCCAGCGCGGCGTTCTGCTCAAGCGCCGGCGCCATCGCGGACTTTAGGGCATAGGCGCTGCCGACCAGGCCACCCATGCCCAAGCCCATCGTGCGGGTGTGCTTTTCGCTTTGGTTGGCCAAGTCGGAAAAGCCCATCTTCACCTTGGCCAGTGGCGCGGTGATCCGGTCGGTCATGCTCAAAATGAAAGCCAGGCTTGCGCTGCGATCTGCCACTGCTTTTATCCGTTCAAGGCCATGGCGATGCCGTTAGCCACGGCGATCTCCATGCGTTTCCAGTGCTCATCTTCGAGCCACTTGGCGGTGCCCATCGCCTCTGGCGTGGGCTCCGCACCGGGTAGCCACCGACTGGTCAGGGCCATGAGTTGCCCCAGCCCGTTCTCGGTCAGGCGCTCAGCGTGCTCGATCGCTTTTTTACGACCACCTCGACGTCCGGGCCGTACTCTTCCAGCAACGTGCCGGCGAGCTGCATGACCATCACGGGGTTGCCCAGCAGGGCTTTCAGCGAGGCCCGCCGGGATTGCTCGACGGTGGTCATCAGCAGGTTATGGCCGGGGGCGACCTTGTTGTTTTGGGTAATCGCGTTGAAGTACTTGGTCACGTCCTGGGGAGTCAGCTGGAAGGTGAACTCCTCTTCGCCAATTTCCAAGGTGATGTCTGCGTTTTGATCGCTCATGGTGCTGCTCGCTTGTTGAGGTTGTTGAAATAGCTGTCGAGGTGATTTTCCAGCCGGGTTTCCAGCCGGCTGATCACCTTGTCGAACTGGTCGTTGCGCACGTAGTTCTGCGCCAGGTGAATGCGCAGCTCCAGGTGCTCGCGGCGCGCCGCGCTGATCTGCCTGAACAGGTACACCTGAAAGCCCGCGACGCCGGTTAAAGAGAGTTCAGTCAGCATCAGCAAGATGCTGATGGTCAGTGGGTTCAATTCCATGTCATGCGCTCCACGTGCCACGCCCGCCCAGGCGCACGGCTTTCCACATCAACCAGGCCAGCGGTGTGTTCATGCCTTCTTCACGCAGGGCGTCGTAAAGGATCCGGTCGGCCTCGGCCTTGCTGAAACGGTGCGTCAGGTGGGTGTAGATGTAGTCATGCACCACCGACGGCCGTCGCGCCTGAGGCGTCTGCGGGTCGACGATGCGCCGCGCCAGTTGCGGAACGCTGGCTAGGTCCGACAGATAGCCTGCCGGCACCTCAACCACTCGCCCGTCTGCAGCGCGATACGTCAGTGGCTGGATCACTTCCCAACGCACATGGCCAGGCCGGTGGCGCAGTTCTAGGTCTGTTTCGAAAGGCACTCAATAACTCCAGATGGTCGGACTGGGGAGGCGGCCGCCGATCGGAGCCATTCCCAGGTGAATAAACCGCGCAGCACCACGCTGGCTCACCCCGAATCGGGTGAATTTGAGATTCATGGCCAGGCGCAGGATCTGCACCGCCCCGGCGCCGCTGCAGCGCACGTCGACGGCGAGGCCTGCGGTGTGTTCGCCCGGATTTGCCTTACCGGCCTCAACGGGATGCCGCGCGCAGCGGAATGCGCTGCTCAGTGCGATGGGATGACCGAACTGCTCGCGCAGCGTCTCCAGTTCCGCCATGAGCTCGGAGTTCATCTCGGAGCCGTCGCTGCTGCACTGACCGCATTTGCAACGCAGCTCGGCAGGGGTGAAATGCAGCCAGGTGCGCTCGGCCATCAAATTTGTCCTCGTTCAGCGTTCGCCTGACAGGGCGTGCAACGCACCATTCCACCCAATGCGCGTCTCGCTTCGGGGATGGGCTGTTCGCAGTCCATGCAGTGCGTACGGCTCAAACCTGTGGGTATCGGACGCGCACGCTGCGCGCTAATAGCGTGATCGCGCTCCAGTTGTTCGAGCGTCTGCACCCGATCCAGCCAGTCGCCCATCAGCGCAGGCCCTCGATCTCTTTGGCGTCGAGGTACGGCACGCCGTTGATGCGGATAAAGTCAGGGCTGGTGACGTCGAACGGCACTTTGTGTTTGGTCTTCTCGCCGCCCTTGCTGTCGATGCCTAGCAGGCTGGAGATCTTCACCTTGCAGCCGAACGCTTCCACGCGAAGCACGTCGTCTACCCCGGCCTGCGCGAAGAAAACCGTGTCGAACGGCTGCAGCGCGCGAAAGCTGCCGGCCGTGCGCGCTGCGTCGATCAACAGGTTGAAATTGGTGGTGTCCAGCTCGAATTCACCGCTGGCCGCTACGTCGCCATCAACGTAGCCATCGGGCACGCCACGGGTTTGGGCAACCGCCGAGTTATCGGTGATGTCCAGGTTGCAGTTCTCGACGTGCAGCGACAGGTCGCCCAGGTTCACGTCGAAGTTTTTGCCGCCGATCTTCGCCATGTGGCGTTACTCCGCTGTATCAACCGAAAGATCGAGGGCGATGTTGGCCGTCAGGTCTTTCGGACAGTTGAAAGGTTTGAGCTTGATGTAAGCGGTGACCTTGGTTTTGCTGAGCCAGGTCAACACCAGGTCGCCGTCCTTGGGGGGCTCGATGTCGCCCGGAAAGGTTTCGCCGTTGAAGGTCACCGACTTGGCCATCGCTCGCAGCGGCGCCATCAGTTGGCTGGTGTTGACCGCCATGCTGTTGGGCGTGTTGTTGAGTCGGCGATCGCCAACGCGACGGATCAACAAGGGGCGGATCAGGCGCGCGGCCTTGTCCGTGATGCGCAGGTACTCGACGACCTGAAAGTCGCTGCCGGGGGTGTCCAGCATGTTGCCATCGGCCCAGTACACGCCCGGGTAATCGGAGTAGGTCTGGGAAACCGAGAAGCGCGCTCCGTCCAGCTCAGAACGTACGGCGCCGGGCAGCGGGATACCGTCGGAATCCTCTGGCACAGGGCCGAGCCCCAGCAGCGGGCCTGTCGCCACGCGCATTGGGCTGTCTGCGATGCTGACGGATGAATGCGCCAGACGGCCCGCCAAAACCCCCAGGTCGTTGCCATGCAGCTGCGGCACAACCATGACACGCGGCGCGGCCACACCAGCGAGCAGAGCCTTCTGCTCGGTCGAGTACTCCGCCCAGGTCTGCACAGGCAAGATGCCGGCGGTTGAGGCCATGAAGAACACACGGCGGCCATATTGGTTGTTCAAAGCAATAGCTGCGTCGTGCATCGCGGTGATTTCGCCAGCGGTGGCCACCGGCTTTGTGACCACCACGGCTTCGACAGAAACGCCCTGTTGCTGGGACTTTTCCAGCGCCTCGGCCCAGTTGCCCTCCGTGCCGATCGGCGCCGCCATGCAGGCCCAGCGCTGACCGCCATTGAGGCGAGCCGCCTCAATCTGGGATTTCAGATCGCTGGCCTCGTCGCCTAGCTCCGCATCTAGATTACTGTCGGTGTTGAGCGCCAGAAACTGGCCCACGTTTTTGGCCGCCGGCCCGATGAAAAGAAAGTAGCGCTCTATCTCTTTTACGCCGCCCTGGCCGAGATTGAGGTTGTCCACGGTGACTTGTCCGAGTGCCATTGAGCTGCCTCGTTAACGGGGTGAATTGAGGATTTGTTTAAGCACCTGGTTCACCAGCAAAGCGGTGTCGCGATCAGTGCTCACGCCGAGGAACTGGCGTTTGGGCAGGGTGATTTCCCAGCTTTGCGCGCCTGTCGACTCGGCCTTTTCGTCATCCAGGATGCGGATCAGCAGACCGGCCTTTGCGTAATTGACGTGCTCTTGAATCCACGCCACGGAAGGGCGCGTCAGGCTTTTTCTGCCGGGCTGCGGGACCTTGAAGCCCAGACGGCGCAGTCGCTTCGCCTGCTTCGGGGTCGCCGCCAGGCCCGGCGGTGTCTTGTTCCACTTGCGCATCTGCGCTGCAGTACGGCGTTCAGAGATCCCCTTGTGTTGCTGGTTCGCTACCCAGCGGGTCAATGCGTTACGCCATCCCAGCTCCGCCTCGTCCGGGCTCAGCCGGGTGACCATCAGCAACTTGCCGAGGCCGGACTCCATTTTCTTTTTGCCCTTGCCGCTCCTTTTGCGGGGCGCGAAGGGGGTGCCGTCGAGGTTCTGCTGCTGGCGGATCCGCTGCCGGCTCATGCTGCGCACGCGTTTCGTGGCGGTGTTGAGCAGGCGCCGGCGAAGCTTGGGCGTCAGCCGAAGCAGCGCCAGTTGCTCCTGGACACCCAGGTAGCCACGCACGTCGACGTCAAAGTTCCTCCGCGCCACCGCTGGCCACCTCGCCGTTCTCAGCCACCCACAAATCAAAAGGGATGAAAGACCAGGTGCGGCCGTACGCGGCGATCTCGCCGTCCGGGTCCTCCGCCAGGTATTGGGGCTCGACGAACTCCAGATTGATGTCCACGTCCGCCAGATCGTCATCGAGCATGGTGATGTCGAAGACGGCTGGCGGCAGGTCGTCGCGGTCGTTGTCGTGGGTTTCCAGCCAGCTGCCCACCAACGCCATCAGGCGGCCGGGATGATCGTTAAAACGTTCGAGCGCGACCGTGGCGGTGTACTTCATGTCGCCCATGCGCATGCCCTGCAGGTCAGGCTTCCAGATCAGCGCCAAGTGAACCTGTTCGGTCCAGCTGTCCAACTGCTCGGGAGCCACTAACTGGCACCCGATGAGGTAAGCGGTGAGGGCTTTGAGTTTGGTCATAACAGCGCCGCCGTAATCCGGCCGCGCCCCTGCAGCGAGCGCACGGCCTGCTGGCTGAAAGCGAGAAAAGTTTCCGATCGCTCTGGCTGCTCCTTGCCCGTGTTTTCTGCGCTTTCGCGTCGGGTAACGGTCGCAAATTGCGTCAGCAGACTGGCCTTCGCCCTGCAGTAGACGGCGCGCTTGTACGTCGCGGCCTGGAAGGTGCGCTCGGGCAGCACTGTGGTGTCAGCAGTCTGCAGGCACGTGATCCCCGCTCCGCTCCAGCGCGTTTTCAGTTTGGCCAGATCAGTGTTGACCTCAACCATTGCGGTGGTCAGGTCGGCGACCAGCATTTCGCTCAGGTACTCCGCCGGTAGGCGGTAACTTTTCTGAAACTCAGACACGGAGAGGTCCGGCCAGAAGCCGTCGTTCTCGATCGTCTGTTCCACAAAGGTGGTGGGTTTGCCTGAAAAGCTCATTGCTGGGCGCTCAAATAGGGCGGGAAGACGGCGTCGATGGCATCACCAGGTCACAAGTGAACTGGATGACCTCAGCCGTTCCCCGCTGGGGGTAAGTCAGTCTGTTGATTGGTTCGCGGCTGCTGCTGCGGCCAGCTTGTTCAGGGCGCCTACGCACCCGTTCAGCCGGGTTGACACACCGATCTTGTCGTCCAGGTCCATCGCTCGGTTGAAATGCTCGATCGCTTTCGCCCAGTTCTTCTGGTCCATGGCCAGGATGCCGAGCAGCTTGTGATAGCGGGCCGGGATCTTCTCGAACAGCTTCCATTCGCCATCCACCCGGGGCAGCAGGTTGCTGACGTAGGGCTCCGGGCTGCGACCGGCCTTGTATTCAATCTCGGCCCATTCGATCAGCTCGTCCGCCACGAAAGTGGGAATGTCCCGCTTGAACGGTGCCGGCAAAACCTGCCCCTGGGACATGGCGAAGTCTGCGAGCTCAAACGCCTGGTCAAACTCGGCGGTGTCGAACAGCCAGATGAGGACGTACATCAGCACCGAGTTCGGGAAACTCAATCCGGATTCGCGGTACCGCTGGACGTACGTCTGGTACTTGGGCAGCAGCTCCTCACGCTTAAGTTGCCGGCGCAGCTCGTGACTGTTGATTGAGCTGATCCGGTCCAGATCCACTGCCAGTGCGTCCTCCATCAACCGGAGGTGTTTGCGGGCATTGGCGGGGCTGGACATCGCCGTCTCCGCCGAATACGCCGCCGGTTTGGCACCGGCGCCCGCCGTCACAGGGCCGTCAGCGATCACGCGACGTTTGTGTGCCAGTGCCAGGCTCACGGAGCCACCTTCTTGGGTGGTGTAGGGGCGGGAGCTGCTGGCTGCGCAGGCTTAGGCTTAACGGGGGCTGCTGGTACCGGAGCTTGAGCGGCTCGGACGGGAGCTGCCGGTGGTGGGGGGTTATAGGCCTCCACATTTTCCGTGAGGGCGAATTTTTCCAGCTGCTCGATCACGTAGCCCTCGTTGCGGCTGTTGTAGTCCTCAACACGCGACCGCCTTGGGTTGTCGATGGTTTGCTTACGCCAGCTGGAGTCCTGGAAGTAAATCGAAAGGTTGTCGAAGCTGGTGACCATCACCGCATTGACCGGGAAAAAGGGCACGCTGAAGCTCGGCAGACCGCCGTAGGTCGCGATCACCTGGGCGTCTTCGATGCGTTCTTTTTCGGTCGGTGTATTGCCCTGTTTGGCGTACAGCTTGGCCTTGTCTGCTGCCAGCAGATCACTGCCGATGATGGCGACCAGATCGCCGCCGTCGCGCAAGCGCTCGTCGACCAGTTGCTTAGTGTCATGCACCAGGGCATCAAGGTTGGCGTAGTCGCCGCCTTCGCCGATGGTGACCTTGCCGTCCTCTTTGCCGTGGGTCAGAACCTGCTCTGGGATTTGGTCGCGAGCAATCTGGAGCCAGCCCACGTTGACGTCCTGCAGCATTGGGTTGGCGGTCAGATCTGTCTGTGCTGCGGCGCTTACGCCATGGAAGCCCACCATGATGCGGTCGAGCGCGATCTGTTTCTGCACGGCGGCGGAATACTTCTGCGCAAAGTCGGGAAACTTGGCCCAGGCATCGATTTTTGCGTATTCCAGGCTGACATCCGACTCTGTTGAAAACAGCTCATAGGTGCTGTCATCGAGAGCCGACCCATCCTTCGCTTCACGGTCTTTGGTTTTAGTGTCGGTGCGGCCAGTCACTGGGCCTGACATACCCAGGAAGACCTTCTGCCCTTTGATCTCGGTCACGCCGATGACATTGATGCGCTGGAGAAAGTCGGATTTGGCAGTGATTGACTCGTTCAGCTCCTGAGCGATCGACGGCTCAACGCTGAACATCTTCGTGGCCAACTCGACGCCATACGTTTCGGCGATATCGAGCTGCATCTGGGCGTACAGTCTGGCGCCCAGGGTGCTTAGATTTTGAGCCATGTCAGAGCACCCGCACTTTTTGTGGGTCGGCGGCACTGGTGGTGCGCGGCAGGTGACGGCCTTTCGGGCTGTCGAGCAGGCTGTTGAATTTCGCATCAAGCTCGGCGACGGCGGCCAATACGGCTTTGTTGCTCGCGCTCTGCTGGCTCAACTGCTTGTCTTCTCCGGCGGTGGTCACCACCTCATCAACTGCGGTTTGCACGTCGGCGACTTGCTCTGAGTCGGCTTTGACGTTGCCTTCGATCATCGCTTGAATGCCAGCAGTGACGGCCTGCTGTTGTTCAACCAGGCTCTTGAGTGCCTTAGCTGTGGCTTCATCCATCGGGGATTTGCTCTCGGTAGGGGGTTCGTTTGCGGCGGGGGCTGGCTGATCGCTGCTGAAGCGCTTGAACAGGCTGGCCAACATCGCAGTCAGCTTGCCCATCTCGCCCTGAGGCGGGTCATCGCTCAGTGGGCCGATCTCGACAGAGGCTCCGTAGTAGGCGTCTTTGCCGGTTTTCTTCGAAAAGTAGAGTTCTTGTGTGCCCAGGCTGGCGGGGAGTCGGTGACGGCAAGGCCTGTCAGGTAGGCTTTGCCGGTGCCAGCGAAGTTGGGCGTGATCTCGATGCTGGAAAACAGCTTTTCGCCCTGGTCATTCAAGGACAGCAGCCGGTCGTTTGGCTTGAGTTGGGCCTCAAGTGCGACTTGGCCGGCGTCCAGGTCTTCACCTTCTTCTATCAGGCGTACGGCAAACACGGTTCCGTGCGAGCCGAACCAGCGCTCATGCTCACACCAGATGACGGCGGTGAATTTCGACGGCGCGTAGGTCTCGGCGATGTCCCGCAGTTCCTGGGGCAGGATCTCGCGACCGTCGACGGTAGGGCCGCTGGTGGCAACGCGTTTCCAATACGAAACAAGTGAACGGGGCATGGAGGTGAATAGCGCTCATCGGTGGTCTGAGCCACCAAGATAGGGAGGCGAAGACAGTCAAACAAACAGTTGTCTTGCGCGCTCCTCCTACATGCAAGATGTAGGTCATTCGCAGAAATTAACCCCGCGTTCGGGCTGATTTCGCCGCATAGACTTCGGCCCATGTACTACGCCAACGAAGTTAAAGAAGCCGCCAAACGTTTGTTCCTGCGCCGCCACAAGGCCAAGGAAATTCAGGCGCAGCTCAACCTGCCGAACATCCGCATCGTCTATTACTGGATCCGCCAGGGCGGCTGGGAAGACATGCTGTGCGATGAAGAGCCACTGACTGCCGTCAGCCGGCGCATTACGCTGCTGCTGGAAAAGCACGCGCCGCTGAGCAAGGGTGAACTGGACGAGCTCGACCGCCTGACGACCGTCCGCGAACGGCTTGCTAAACAGTGCGCCAAACCCGCCGCCATGGCCGTTGCCGAAAACACAGAGGAGCCAGGCCAGCGACGAGGTGATGAAAGGGGAAACCGTCGGGAGCGCGCGGACCGTGGCAGTAAGGGTGGGGGCAAGCGGGAAAAGAAGATCAAGAACGACGTCAGCGAGCTGACCGAAGTCGACTTTCTCGACAAGTTCATCAGCAAGATGTATGCCTACCAGAAGGAGCTGTTTGCCGCGAAGCAGAACCCCTGACGGCGCGGATCCGCAACATTCTGAAAAGTCGGCAGGTCGGCCTGACCTACTATTTCGCCGGTGAAGCGTTCATGGATGCGGTGCTGACTGGCGAAAACCAGATTTTCCTCTCGGCCAGCCGAGCCCAGTCGGAGATCTTCCGCAGCTACATCATCTCCTTTGCCCAGGAATGGTTTGGTCTGGAGTTAACCGGCAATCCGATCGTGCTCAGCAAGGACGGCAAGCCGTGGGCTGAGCTGCGCTTTTTGAGCACCAACAGCAGTACCGCCCAGGGCCATCATGGTCACGTCTACGTCGACGAATATTTCTGGATTCAGAACTTCGAGAAGCTGAACACCGTTGCCTCGGCGATGGCGACCCATAAGAAGTGGCGCAAAACCTATTTCTCGACACCCAGCGCGGTGTCGCACCAGGCCTATCCGTTCTGGAGTGGCGAGAAATTCCGCAACAGCAAGCGCAAAAAGGCCAAGGACCCATGGCCTGGCGCGCAGCAGATCGCCGGCGGGGCGCTGTGTCCGGACGGCCAGTGGCGCAAGGTCATTACCATCCTCGACGCGATCGCCGGAGGCTGTGATCTGTTCGACCTTGAGCAGCTGCAGCTGGAGTACGACGAGGACACGTTCGAGCAGCTGTTCATGTGCAAATTCATCGACAGCACGCAGAGCGCGTTCAGCCTGGCTGATCTGGAGCGATGCTATTCGGATCTGTCGCTGTGGACGGACTACGACCCTGACGACCCACGCCCATTTGGTAACAGCCCGGTCTGGATCGGCTACGACCCAAGTCGAACGCGGGACGACGCCACATGCGTGGTCATTGCGCCGCCGCTGGAAACGGGCGGCAAGTTCCGCATCCTGGAGAAACACAGCTGGCGTGGCCAGTCCTTCAAGTACCAGGCCGAGCAGGTCAAGAAGCTGACCGAGCGCTTCAACGTGCAGCACATCGGTATCGACACCACCGGCATCGGCTATGGCGTCTTCGACCTGGTGCGCGACTTCTACCCGCGCGCTACCTCGATCCACTACAGCCTTGAAACCAAAAATACGTTGGTGCTCAAAGCGCAGGACACGATCCAGGGGAGTCGTATCGAGTGGGACGCCGGCTGGAGCGATATCGCCCAAGCATTCCTGACGATCAAGCGCGGCACCACTGGCAGCGGCCAGGTGACCTACAGCGCCTCGCGCACCGACGCCACAGGCCATGCGGACATCGCCTGGGCCGTCATGCATGCGCTGGCCAACGAACCCCTCAACACCAACAAGCAGCGGCGCAGCCGCTATGCCCTCACCGGATCAACACACAATGGATCAACGCAACACTCAGCCGGCACCGCCAGCGGCGTCCGCGCCCATGCGGGCGTTCTCGTTCGGGGCCCCGGAGCAAGTGCTTACCGGGAACATCGGCCAGTACCTGGGCGTGTTCGCCAGCAACGACGGGCGCCTGTACACGCCGCCGGTGTCCCGCCCCGGGCTGGCCAAGCTGCTCAAGGCCAACGCACACCACGGCGCCATCCCGGGTTTCAAGCGCAACCTCTTGCTGCGTGAGTTCATGCCATCAGTGGGCTTCACCTTCGCGACGATGAGTCGCGCAGCGCTCGACTTCAACGTGTTCGGCGAGGCCTATCTCTACCGCAAGCCCAATGCGTTTGGCCAGGTGCTGGAGATGGAACACCTGCCGGCCATCAACATGCGCGTGAAGATTGGCGGCGGCTTCGTCCAGTTGCTGGCCAGCGGCAAAGAAGTGGAGTTCGACCAGGACGAGGTGGAGCACATCCTCAACTACGACGTGGAACAGAACATCTACGGCGTGCCCGACTACTTGGGCGGCCTGCAGGCGCTTTTGCTCAACGAAGCGGCGACCCTCTTCCGCCGGCGCTACTACAGCAACGGCGCGCATGCGGGGTACATCTTCTATACCAACGATCCGGACTTGTCTGAAGACGACGAAAACGAGTTGAGAGCCCAGATCAGTGCGAGCAAAGGGGTTGGCAATTTCCGATCGCTGTTCGTCAACATCCCGGGTGGCTCTGAGAAAGCCATTCAGATCATCCCTGTCGGTGACTTCCAAGCAAAGGACGAATTGGAGAAGGTCAAGAACATCACCCGCAACGATATCATCGCCGCGTGGCGTATGAACCCAGCACTGGCGGGAATCATCCCGGAGAACAACGCGGGATTTGGAGACATCGAGAAGATTGACCGGGTGTATACCAGCAACGAGATACGGCCGATTTGCCAGTTGTTCAATCAGGTGAATGACAGCCTTCGAGCTGATCGTCGGATCAACTGGCGAGATGTTGAGGCAGAACCGAAGGAATAGCGCGTCAGTTAGATTGGGTCTCAGTTATGGCAAAATAGTGCCTTATCAGGAACTTCGGAGGCTTACGTGCGGGTGAATTGCAGAGAGTGTGGGGGGAAGGGGCGGATCGGATCGCGTGATGAACAGTCGATTGATTTCGCCAAGCTCTATTGCCAGTGCTTGGCGCCTACCTGCGGGCACACGTGGGTGGCGCATTTAACGTTCGACCATACGTTAAGTCCTTCAGCACAAGCGGTCGACCGGTTGATATTCGACCGCTTGCGTGAAATGCCGAAGGCTTTGCAGCGGGACCTGTTTAATCAGTTGGGTATACAAGAACTTCGGTAGTTCAGCAGCTCTTTTTCAAGCTGGGCGAAGCGTCGAAGACTGTACATTCCATATTCAGTTAATCCTAACTTACCTCTCTCGGAAAGCTGGGTTCCGGATGTTGCGATATCAATTACCAGCGCGAAGTGGTGTCCGCATTCCTCAACTTCTTCGCATAGCTCGTTCAATTTGGAAACTGCTGGGCTCATAACTGCGCTCCGGTTTTCATTCAGTTAACCCTGCCGAGTCTAGGTACTGAATTTTTGTCGCGTCAAGATTTTTGTCTGATTGACTGGGCGGGAAGGTTCAGATTAAAGCCCTGATTTCCCGCTGCGTGCAGGCCGTCGCATAGGGAATTTGCAGATATTTCTTAACTGGCTGTAAGAATTGAGAGGGATTATTAAAAGTAAAGGATGCCGAAGCATCCTTACTTTTAATAAAGTTGGTGAAGTGTTGCTTCCCAGGGTGCCTCAAGAACTTGCACTTGATTCACTCGCTCGCTTTTATGCTTCAATTCCTTCGCTAACATGTATTCACTTGCGGGTATGCGAGGCGCCATTTCGTGCTGTCGGCGCTGGCAACCATCTGGCAATGTCGATTCTTGATGTTTCGAATGCTCAATGAACTATGCAGTCTTTGCAGCCGCATTCGGATCGGGGTCGCCCCATCGACTTGCACCAGTCGTGGCCGGCGGGGGTGGCCATTATCGGGGTGCCGCAGGAAATGCACTCGAACATCCGGTGCTCCAGGCGGGGCTTAAATACGCTTTGTGCGGCTCCCCTGAACTTGATTGAGCAGCCAGGCGTAAAAGGGCACAGCGTGCTCGCGTCTACCTCGGAGCCTTGTGATTCGGTGTGTTGAGCGTGGTTTGAATCAAAAGACATAATGTTGCTCCTCGTTGAATGGGGTACTTGCTGCAGGCTGACCCAACAGATCCGCGACGACGGCAGCGTCGCGACTGCTGAGGTCACCCATCCGGTGTGCCTGATCGGCGAGGCATTCCAGCCGCTGCCGGGCGTCCGGTGTTTTGTGGATCTGGTAGGCGATCAATGCCGCGCCTACGACCGCGATCGCCACAAACGGGCGGGGTGGCTTGGTTGTCGTGGATGTTTCTGACTTCAGCAGGGTGCTATTCTTGCCGCCGCTGCTGCTCGGGTACTGTGCTCTCATACGGTATTGCTCCTTGGTGGTAGTGGGTGTCGAGGAGCGCCAACTCCTCGACACCGGTTTCATTCAGGCTTCCCGCAATGGGCTGGCCGTGAATATCGGGCGCATGTCGCGCTGTACTTCAAACATCCCCAAGTCCTGCCCGTCCACATCTGCTAAATGCACCAGGCTCATTGCTGTGGGTGCTTCGGTGGGGCGGTTGCGCCAGAAATCGCTTGCTGTCAATTCAGCCAGACTTGCTGGCGTGCATTCGTGGACGTATCGAGTGGGCAATGTCAGCAGGCTGGAAACGCCGTTCACGCTGTAATGAATGTCCATTACGGCAGCACTCCCTCAGCCCACTGCTGCACCAGCCTGTTCCAGATGGCCGGGCCATCGGCGACCCTCATGTGCACCTCCATTTCGGGCTGATAGTCGAGCTCGAGCACGTCCAGGCAATCCCGGAAAACTGAAAGGTCCAAGGCGCGCAGCTCGGTCAGGTCAAATGGATAGTCCTGACCGTTGTAAAGGCCGAGTAGAAAAACCCCGACGATCCGACCTTGCCCTGTACCGCTGCTGGCAATCTCGACCAGACGCTGCAGCGCGGCTTCGCCGGTTTGAATAATCAACGGGCGCGCCTGCTGGTATCTCATCGCTTCGGCCAGCGCGGTAGGTAGGGCCTTGATGTTTGGCTTCATGGTGTTGCTCCTTCAAAGATGGTTTCGGAATCAGGCTTGGCGCACCAGGTGGACGATAAGGTCGTCCGGGAACTGGACGTTGTCGTTGTCTCGCAACTCCATCACTGCCTGGATCTGCAGGCGCGTGCAGTCGTCGGCCAGAAAGTGGCGATCGCCGGACTCCGCACACCGCTGCAGCTGCATCAGAAAGTAAGGCGTCGTGCAGCAATTGCCGACGATGATCGGGGCGGTGACGCCTTGTTGTTTCAGCTCAGCCTGGATGGTCTGCAGCTGAGTGGTTTTGCCGGATCCGGACTGGCCGGTGATGACTTCGACTTGCATGTTGTGGCTCCTTTGTTGGTGGTGTCCTGGGTGTTGCTAGGGTTTCATCGGTGCGGGCGTGTCAGACAATTGCATCCAGCCGACCCGTTTCCGCGTGAGGGGGTAAGCAGATGTGGAATTTCTGAACTATTGCCGGAGCAGCTAGGCTTAGGCCCCCAATTTTGCTGGGGCGAACTGGTCGGAAAAGTAGTTCAGTGCTGCTGAACTGTTCTGAACTATTGGGTTGTGGATAGATTGCTGCAGGACACGCCAGCTGTGGCCTGCAGCTGATCTGTGCGGAAAGACGAAAAATGAACTGTTTGTGAACTACAAAGTAGTTCGGCGCCTTCCAGCAACATTCCAGTAGGGAGAAACTGTAACTAACTGAAATCATTGATAAATACTCCAATAGTTCAAAAATTACAGACATCCCATGGTTCAACACGCAAAACCTATCCTCCAAGGCCTCACGGAATACAGATTCGACGAAAGGCATTGAAAATCAGACGGTTATGAAGATTTTTTAAATATCCAGCAGTTGATGGTGCGGCGCTCCAGCCGTGAATAAGCCTTCCGGGTTTCCACGAACTGAAAAGAGGTGCTTTGTGGCAGTGCCCGATGTAGCTGCGTCCGGGTAAGGACCTCCTGGCCCGCTTTGCGACATGCGTCCTGGAAGTGCTCGATGTTTATCGCGATCACTCCCCGCTCGTTGCTGTGGTTGAGGGTTTCGTGGGTCTCTTCCCGTTCGCCCTTTTCATCGATGGTCTTCACGACCCTCTCATTCAGGTAGTGGTAGATCTGCCAGAACGCTGCAGCATCCGGGTGCTCCGATCGGCATCGTTGCTGGCGGGCGATCGCACGCACTTCCAGATGAGTCGTCAGCGTCTCCGTCACCGCGTCCGTCCAGTCCGGGAAAAGCGCCTGCGTGGCGTATGCCGCTGCCAAAACTTGGGCGTGACACAGAACGATTCGGGCCTCGTTGACCCCTCCGACGGCCTGCAGGCGCTGTTCGAAGCGGGGGAATGCGTCGAAGTAGCGAGCCAGCCATTCCTTTTCAAACGCCAGGCACTTGCGCAGGTAGCCACCCAGATAGCTGGCATCCAGGCTTTTCAGACGATCCGCTTGCGGCTTCAGGGCCAGTGAGTGATGTTCTTTGGTGGCATGCAGGTGGACGATCCTGGAAAGAAACGCTTCTGAGCTGTCGACGCTCATGTTCTGCGAGATCATCAGTGCCCCTCGCCACAGGTTGACCCGAGTCTCGTTACCGGCGGTTTTAGCGCCAGTCACACGCAGCTTGGCGTGATGATCAAACAGGGTCTTCAGTTCGTCCCAGTTGAACTGCACCGCAACCTTGCGCCCTTGGCTGTCGGTGTATTCCTTGTCCGACTCGATCAGCACCACAGGCATGTTGCTGACCTCGGCGAACGATCGCGAGAGACCGACCGCACTGGCGCCAGTCCCGCTGGGCCTAATGCCTTCCTCGTTGTCGCGGCCGCATAGCTGCCAGAGGAAGCGCAGTAAGGTGGATTTGCCCGCACCCGGCTCGCCTGTGAGCTCACAGAAGGTGAACGACCCTTGCTTGGCGCTGATCTGCTGCACGAACAGCGATGCGGTCCACCAGGACAATGCGGCCAAGCCGTTGAGGTTGTGCACGGCATAGAAGTCTTCGAACCATTCCGGATCGAAGTCGGCGCCGCGCTCCATCTTGAAGTTGCCCAGCGCAGTCTTGATTCCGTTGCCGCGCAGCTCGATAAAGCCGTGGCTGTTGACCGGCAGCTCAATGCCTTTGCTGTAGCCGAAAGTTGGGTAGCAGTAGAGGCCTGAATCCTCGTCATACCCCACGAAGGGCAGGCTGCGCACCGTGCGGATGGCGCGGGTTTGGTCGTTGAGCCATTTCGCTTTGAGCATGGCCAGTACGCGCTCGCCGCCTTCGAAGTTGCCGCCCGGCGTGTGCTCGAGCAGCGATCGCGCAAAACCACGCGGATCGGTGATTGAGTTCGGGGCGAGGGGGCCTTGCAGCTGCGGCTCTTGTCCGGAAATTTGAAGTCGAAGAAGTAGCGCTGCTCGCCGGTGACGATGTCCTTCTCCAGGTACTCCAGATTCGGCACGCAGTTGGCCACGCTCCGAATCTTGACGTGCTTGAGGAAGATCTCGCGATTGCCGTCGACCTTTTCCTCCCCAGATCCATGCTCAGTTCAGCCTGGTTAACACTGGCGGAATACAGGCAGCTGCGAAACTCCATCAGGTAGAAGCTGGCGGGACGCTTCAGGTAAAGCAGATAGGCAAGCTTGCTGGTGCTCTCTGCCGTGAACAGCCGGCCCTGGTAGTACGCCTCCTTCAAGAAGGCCTCGTCCAGGTCGCCGTCGCGGTAGACGTCGTCCCAATCCCGATGGTCGCTCAGGGCAACGCAGCACAGCTCGCGGCGTTCGCGGATCTTGCCGAGGTATTTGGGGATGACGGCGTGTGCTGCAGGGTCATTGTCCAGGGCGACAACCCAAGTGATCAGCTTTTCCGTGTTCGCGTCGATGATGTTCCAGGGAAAGTTGCTCGCGCTGATCGAGGCGATCGCCTTGAATCCAGCCAAGTGCAAAGCGATGGCGTGGAAGATGCCCTCGACTATGTACACCCGATCGCTTTTCTCCAGCGTCTGCCCTGGCGGTACCCAGCCGTCGCCCTTGTAGGTCATGCCCTTTTTGATGCCGGCTTTGTCTCCGTTATTGGCCTTGACCGCCGTGGCGTCGATGATCCGCTCCCAATAGCCATTGCACAGGGGAAGCGCACGGTGTCGCCCCAACTCTCGTCGGCCAAGTGTCGGCGTGCCTGTTCGTACCAGCCCTTCATCTTTGTGATATCGAAGCCGCGGTTGCGCTGCAGGTAGGCGTCGGCCGTCGCGTTGGGGTTAGCCTCAGTTCGCGGAAAGCGCTGGCTCAGGTTCTCGAACAGATAGCTGTAGCGCTCCCGGGTTTTTCCTCGTAGCGGCATTGGTTCAAGCGGTTGCATTTCAGCTGGAACGGCTGCTTGCGAGCTATGAACAGCGTGCGCTGGCCACACCCTGGGCAGACGCCTTTCTGCAGATAGGTACCGTCGACCTTTTTGAAGTCCAGCTGCGGGTCGTGCTCTAGCGCGCTGACGACTTCGAGGCGGTAGATATCTTCGAATTGCATCAACCGTCCCCTCACACTTCAACGCGGATCTTGGCGGACGGACCGAGGACGCGCTCGGCTTGCTCTGCGGCCTCAATCGCCATGTGAACCATGTTGATGAGCACCGAAGATTTTGAGCCCTCGGTCTTCGGGCGTATCAGGAAATGGCCCAGTTCAATCTCTTTCCTAATCGCGGAGTCAGACTGCCCGGAGCGGCGGGCATACTCGCTTACGGTCACATATGGCGTGTCGATGCAGATCTTCATTCTGGTAACCTCTTGATCAGTATATGGGAAATAAGAACCTATATAGGATCTAATGGTGGGCCCTATATAGGGCCCTGTCAAGAGGGTTGAAAATGGATCTGGCTGAAAAGTTGAAAGCCATCAGAGCGAATGAGCAGGTAAGTCAGTCGGAAATTTGCCAACTGCTGGGGATGAGTCTCAGTACCTACAAAAAGTACGAAGGCGCGCTTTTCGAGATGGGGTATGGCGCCCTAACGAAGCTCACGCAGCATCCGAGATTTAAGAAATACACGCTTTGGCTGATGACTGATGATGTAGGGCCCGAGTGCGGACAGATCAGCCCGATTGAGTAAGTGACATTAATCGCATGGACGCGGATATGAGCAGGCAAGCTCGAGGTGGTAGATGTCGATCAAAAAGCTTGAGGATGGACGGTACGAAGTTGACTGCCGGCCAGAGGGTCGTAACGGGCCCAGGATCAGGAAGAAATTTCGTGCGAAGAACGAGGCGGTCGTATTTCAAAACCGTGTGATGGGAGAGGGCGCGAGAGGGGAGGTCACTAAGAAAGCCAAGCCAGAGACGCGCCGTCTGCAGGATCTGGTGACGCTTTGGTTCAGTCTCCATGGCCAGGCGCTCAAGACGGGAGAACAACGTCGCGACCTATTGGTGAGCATGGTGGACCGCATGGGCAATCCCAAAGCAGTGGAATTCAATGCTTCCCATTTTGCTCAGTACCGGGCCGAACGATCTGAGGGGAAACACTCGCGGTACATGCCCAAGGACAAGCCGGGTCGGCCTGTCAGTGCGAACATGCTGAATCATGAATTGGCTTACCTGCGCGCCGTGTTCAATGAGCTCGCGCGGCTGGGGGAGTGGGTACTGCCGAATCCTTTGGCGAATGTCCGTGGCCTCAAATTTGACGAAACCGAGATGGCTTACCTGCTCGATGACCAGATCGAGGCGCTGCTTGCTCACCTGGCGACGCTGGATGACGACACGTTGCTCATCTGCGAGGTGTGCCTGGCGACCGGAGCTCGGTGGGGTGAGTCGGAGGGGCTGCAGCTGCGCCAGGTGCGCAAGGGACGGATTCAGTACAGCAAGACCAAGTCGAGTCGGAACCGCACGGTGCCGATCGCCGAGGACCTGGAGAAACGGCTGGTGAAGGCCCTGCCGTTTAAGCCATCGTATGAGAGTTTTCGGCGGGCTGTGGATGCGCTGGATTTTGATCTGCCGGCGGGGCAGCTCACTCACGTGCTGCGGCACACCTTCGCCAGTCATTACATGATGAATGGTGGCGACATCATCACGCTTCAGAATGTCTTAGGTCATGCCACGTTGGCGATGACTCAGAAGTATGCGCATTTCAGTCCTGGGCATATGGCTGAGGTGATTGCCTTGAATCCACTAACAAAAATAAATCACCGTGAAGGTAGGGTATATGACGCAGAACAGCACTGTAAGTGAGGCATCTCGGTTGAGCGAGGAGCTTCTGGAAGAGATTGAGATGGGCAAATCCACCCTTACGCTAATCGCCATGAAAGCCAGTCGTCTGGCTCGTCTGATGGGTGACAGTGATACTCAAGAAATCTTGATGTACGAGGCAAATGGGTACCCGCACAAGAACGGCGCCCAAAATCAAGAGATGTGGCGGCTTGCGGGAATTGCCGGGCGTACCTTTCTTAAAAAAATGAGGAAGGGGAGGAGAGGAACTACTGCAATTTTGACTCAATCGAGCAGTTCGAAGTGGAAATAGCGTCCCTCAAGGCTCGAAGTTCGAAGCTCGAAGCTATGGCCTTTCGTCAAAACAATGCCACGTTGAAAACCAGGGTAGAAGCGTTGACTCAGAGGCGTTTGTTCATTCACCAGTACGTTTCGTCTGTTTATTTCGAGCTAAAGTATTCAGGAG
Source organism: Pseudomonas sp. 15A4 (assembly GCF_016925575.1). Classification (NCBI taxonomy): domain Bacteria; kingdom Pseudomonadati; phylum Pseudomonadota; class Gammaproteobacteria; order Pseudomonadales; family Pseudomonadaceae; genus Pseudomonas; species Pseudomonas sp. 15A4. The sequence goes on from NZ_CP068986.1 coordinate 1,526,631, forward strand.
TCGCTGGAGACGTTTTTGAACGGACCAGGGCGAAGGTTGATAAAAACGTTGGCGCCATCATCCCCTTGGCGGTTAAAAAATTTACAGCCGTCTATGAAAATTTGAAGTCTAAAAACGACGAGGACTGGTCTAACGCCGTTCACAGCTGCCGCAGAATTTTGCAGGATGCTGCTGACGCACTGTACCCCGCGCGGGCAGATAAGGTCGTCAAGGTTGGAGGCAAAGACAAGACAATCAAGTTGGGTCCCGACAACTACATCAACCGATTGATGGCCTACGTAGAAGAGAACGCGTCGTCAGGTCGTTTCGAGGAGATTGTGGGGTCGCACATTGGGTTTCTGGGCGAGCGGCTCGATTCAATTTTCAAGGCTGCGCAGAAGGGATCTCACGACGTCATCACGACTCAGGAAGAGGCCGACCGCTATGTGATCTACACCTACCTGGTGATCGGGGACATCTTGGATCTCAAAGCCGAGGTAGATGCCACTGCCAGCAAGGCGAGTGAATAGACACCCGACGTGGACAGTTTGTGGACACTTAGACGATATTTCGAGTGTGCCATGGCCCCTAAACGAACTCGCCAGAAACACGCAAGCCGCGCAATGCGCGGCTTTGATTATGGTGGGCCCACACGGACTCGAACCGTGGACCAAGGGATTATGAGTCCCCTGCTCTAACCAACTGAGCTATAGGCCCTCAGTAGGCCGCGGATTATAACGACGGTTTACGCGCTGTGCCATCCGAAACGTCTGAAACGGTTGTGCGAAGAAATGTCGCACAGAATTGCTCCGCGCGCAGGGGCGGGCTGACGAGGTAGCCCTGAATTTGTTCGCAGCCTTCGTCTGCCAGGAATTGCTGTTGCTCAAGCGTCTCGACGCCCTCTGCGATGACTGTCAGCTGCATGCTACGACCCAGCGCAATGATGGCGCGGACAATCGCCGCATCGTGGGGGTCATCAGGCAAGCCGCGCACGAACGATTGGTCGATCTTGAGGATGTCCAGCGGCAGGCGCTTGAGGTAACTGAGCGATGAGTAGCCGGTGCCGAAGTCGTCGATCGCCAGCTGTACGCCGAGTGTTTTCAGGCGATGCAGGACGGAAAGCGCCTCTTCGGTCTGCGACATGATGAAGTTTTCAGTGATTTCCAGTTGTAGACAGCCAGGTTGTAACTGGTGCTGGAGCAGCAGTCGTTCGATCTTGTTGACCAGATTGGGCTGACGCAATTGAGCGCCGGCAAGGTTTACCGACAGCGGGCCAAACACATCGTAGCGCTGGTTCCACTCGTGCAACTGCCGGCACGCCGTATCGAGCACCCATTCGCCGATCTGCAGGATCATGCCGTTTTCTTCTGCGAGCGGGATGAACCGTTCGGGTGGGACGTCGCCGAAAGTGGGGTGGAACCAGCGTATCAGCGCTTCGGCGCCGACTAGCCGGTGTGTCAGCAAACTGATTTTGGGTTGGTAGGAAAGGGTGAACTCGTTACGCTCGATAGCGCGCCGCAGCTCCTGTTCCAGGGCAATCCGCTCGCTGGCCTGAGCGGTCAGATCGCGGGTGTAGTGCTCGACCCGGTTGCGCCCCTTGGCCTTCGAGCGGTACATCGCCGCGTCGGCATTCTTGATCAGCGTGGCGACGTCCGCGCCGTCTGTGGGAAACAGCGCGCTGCCGATGCTGGTGCTCATGAAGAACTCGTGATCGCCCGCCTGAAACGGCGCCGAAAAACTGTTGAGCAGCTTGGTGGCGACGACTTCGGCGTCGGTCGGATTTTGCAGGCCCGGCAACAGGATGATGAATTCATCGCCACCGAGCCGCGCGACGGTGTCGATGTCGCGCAGGTTCTCCTTCAGGCGCACCGCAATGCTTTTTAATAGCAGGTCACCAACGGGGTGGCCGAGGCTGTCATTGATGTGCTTGAAGCGATCCAGGTCCAGAAACAACACCGCGCCGAGGCTGTAGGCCGCTCTTGAGTGGGTCAGCGCGGCGTGCAGTCGGCTTTCAAACAGCGTCCGGTTCGGCAGGCCGGTCAACGGGTCGTGGTGCGCCTGGTAGTCGAGGCGGGCCTGAGCCTGCTTCAGGCTGGAAATATCAGCGAACACCGCGACGAAGTGAGTGATGAACTTATCGCGATTGCGCACAGCGCTGATGGTCAGCCAGCTCGGATAGATCTCACCATTCTTGCGCCGGTTGCTGATCTCGCCCTGCCAATGACCCTCTGCTGTCAGTTGGTACCACATGGCGGCGTAGAACGCGCTGTCGTGAAGTCCGGATGCCAGCAATCGCGGCGTGTCGCCGAGCGCTTCCTGTTCGCTGTAGCCGGTGATTTCGCTGAAGGCCCGGTTGACTGCGTTGATCCGCTGTCGGGTGTCGGTGATCAATACGCCTTCCGCTGTGCTTTCGAATACCGTCGCGGCCAGTTGCAGCTTTTCCTGCATCTGATGGCGGTCGGTGATGTCACGCGCGATGGTGAGCATGCAGTCCTCACCGGCAATCGGCAGTGGCCGCGCGGAAATCTCGCACAGGCGGATCTGACCATCCCTGCGACGGATGTGGCTGGTAAAGTCCTTCACAAAGCCGTCGCGCCTCAACTGCTCGAGCAGTTGCTGTCGCTCGTTCAGGTCTACCCAGATGCCCAGGTCAAGGGTGGTACGGTCCAGCGACAGCGAGCTGTGATACCCGGTGATTCGGCTGAAACCGTCGTTCACCTCCACGAGCAATCCGTCGTTTTGCCGTGTAATCAGCAGGCCGTCTGGCGAAGAGTGAAACGCCTTTGCAAATTTCTCTTCGGACATCTGCAGCTGTTGCTGGGCCTCCTTGAGCGGCGTGATGTCCCTCACTACCAGAACCACTGCGGCAGTGGAGTCCAGATCAAAAGGCTCGGCTGACAGAAGCCCGGTGAACAGGCGGCCATCACTGCGCCGAAACGGCATTTCCAGATTGCGGATGCTGCCCTTCTGAAGGCGTTGCAGCAGACTGTGGCCGATGTCGGGAATACCCCAAATATTCAGCTCGGAAGGAACACGCCCTACGACGTCGGCCGGGCTGACGCCAATTTGCTCTGCAAATGCCGGATTGGCCTCCAGAAAGCAGCCGTCGGAAAGACGTGCGATGACCAGCATGTCAGGGCATTGAGCGAACACCGAGGCGAACTTCCCTTCCGACAGGCGCAGCGCTTCTTCGGTTTGCTTGGCTTCGCTGATGTCGATCATCAGCCCGCGCATCACGGGTTCTTGCCCATAGCCGATCATGCTCACAATGTCGCGGATCCAGACCACCCTGCCGTCGGCACTCAGGACTCGATAATCAACGCTGTGATCATTACCTTCCGCCACCTCGCGGTCGCAGTAGGTCTGTGCGTAGTCGACGTCCTCCGGATGAACGATGCTCCGCCAGAATCCGGGCCTCCGCCACTGGTGCAGCGGGTAACCCAACAAATCCTGAGCGTGGGGTGAGACGTAGTTGTAGGAGTAGTCGTGGGTATTGGCTTCCCACGCGATGGCCGAAAGGCTTTCGATCATCCCGCGATAGTGGTATTCAGCTGCTGCGCAGCTCCTGCTCAAGGGCAATTCGGCGAGAGATTTCCGAGCTGAGGCGACGGTTGATCCGCACCACAATGGCCAGCACCGTTATCAGAACCAGCAGCCCGGGCAGTCCGATCAGCAAAAACTCATGCCAGAGCTCGCTGCGTTCGCTGGCATGGATACCTGCCGGCAGTGCGACCGACGAATCCTTCAGGTCGTTGAATTGTTCTGGTGGGCGCGCTTGATCGACACTGACGAATCGGTCGCTGAGCAGGGGAGTGGATAAGTTGCGGCTTATACCGGCTGGATTTCTGGATTCTACGTCTTCGTTGGGCTGTAACCCTTGCTGCATCGCTTGCCCGTCATCTTCGTTGTGAAGCAATGCCTGGGCGGTCACTGCAGCGGGGGCGAGCAAGCACAAGAGAGCAATGGCCGGCATCCAGATCATGGCAGCCTCGGTGATTCATGGATGAGAATCAATCGAGTGTAGCCGCGCTGGACAACAGTGGCACTCTGCCGGAAATTTATTCCTTAAAACGCAAAACCCCCAGCAATGCCGGGGGTTTTGGTACGACGTGTCGCTTACTCGTCGAGGAACGAACGCAGGTGTTCGCTTCGCGTCGGGTGGCGCAGTTTGCGCAACGCCTTGGCTTCTATCTGACGGATACGCTCACGGGTAACATCGAACTGCTTACCGACTTCCTCAAGGGTGTGGTCGGTGTTCATGTCGATACCGAAACGCATACGCAGTACCTTCGCTTCACGGGCGGTGAGGCCCGACAGTACTTCGCGCGTCGCTTCTTTCAAGCTCTCTACCGTGGCGACATCGATTGGCGACTGCATGGTCGAGTCTTCGATGAAGTCACCCAAGTGCGAGTCTTCGTCGTCACCGATCGGGGTTTCCATGGAGATCGGCTCTTTAGCGATCTTCAATACCTTGCGGATCTTGTCCTCAGGCATTTCCATGCGTTCGCCCAGCTCTTCCGGCGTCGGTTCGCGACCCATTTCCTGCAACATCTGACGGGAAATACGGTTGAGCTTGTTGATCGTCTCGATCATGTGCACCGGAATACGGATGGTGCGTGCCTGGTCAGCGATCGAGCGAGTGATCGCCTGACGAATCCACCAGGTGGCGTACGTCGAGAACTTGTAACCACGACGGTATTCGAACTTGTCCACCGCCTTCATCAAACCGATGTTGCCTTCCTGGATCAGATCGAGGAATTGCAGGCCACGGTTGGTGTACTTCTTGGCGATCGAGATCACCAGACGCAGGTTAGCTTCAACCATTTCTTTCTTCGCGCGGCGGGCCTTGGCCTCACCGATCGACATCCGACGGTTGATGTCCTTAATTTCCAGGATGGTCAAGCCGGTTTCTTCTTCCAGCGCGGTCAGCTTTTGCTGGCAACGCTGAATGTCGGCCTGAAGACGACCAATGGCTTCAGCGTATTTGCTTTTGCCTTTGGCCAGCCCATCGGTCCAGCTCTGGTCAACTTCGTTGCCCGGGAACTGGCGCAGGAAGTCAGCGCGCGGCATGCGTGCGTCACGAACACACAGCTGCATGATGGCACGCTCTTGTGCACGCAGACGCTCTAGGGCACCGCGAACACGCTCAACCAGGCCTTCAAACTGTTTTGGAACCAGCTTGATCGGCATGAACAGCTCGGCCAGAGCCAGCAGTTCAGCGTTGGCCTGCTTGCTGCCGCGGCCGTGCTTTTTCAGCGCCTTGAGGGCAATGGCCATCTGGTCTGAAACGGCGCCGAAGCGCTGGGCGGCGATGACTGGGTCCGGGCCGCTTTCGACCTCGTCCTCTTCATCGTCGGAAGCGTCTTCCTCTTCGTCGTCAGCACCTTCAACCTTCTCGGCCTTCGGATCGACTGGCGGCGGGACTTCGGCTGGCGGCGCTATGCCGTCGTCCGGGTCGATATAACCGCTCAGGACGTCGGACAGACGACCGCCTTCGGTGGTGACGCGGGTGTACTCGGAGAGAATGTGCTCAACCGTGCCAGGGAAGTGCGCGATGGCGCCCATCACTTCACGGATGCCTTCTTCGATACGCTTGGCGATTTCGATTTCGCCTTCACGTGTCAGAAGCTCGACGGTACCCATCTCACGCATGTACATGCGCACTGGGTCAGTCGTGCGACCGATGTCGGTCTCGACCGCAGCCAACGCAGCAGCGGCTTCTTCAGCGGCTGCCTCGTCGGTGTCGGCGTCGGCCAACATAAGGGCGTCCGCATCCGGAGCACTCTCGTGTACGGGGATCCCCATGTCGTTGATCATGCGGATGATGTCTTCCACCTGCTCTGGATCTGAAATATCCTCAGGCAGGTGGTCGTTGACCTCTGCGTAAGTCAGATACTTCTGCTCACGACCCAGGGTGATCAACTCTTTGATACGAGACTGCTGTTGCGCTTTTCCGGACATAACACCCTATCCACTGAAGGTCTTGGCGGGCAAAAAACAAGCCGGGGATTATACCCGAGCTATGACCTCACACGCCAGTTGAGGTCGGGGTTTGTGCAGGAACTTTGCGATTTAACAGGTTGAGCAGCTGAACTTTTTCTTCCGCGCTCAGACCTGACTGCCGTTCCTTCCTGATCAATTGCTCCAGATGTCGCTCGCGTTGGCGGGCAGACAAGCTAGTTATAGTGTCGAAAAACTGTTGTTCAAGGTTATCGGCCGAGATCAGCCATTCCTTTTCCGCCAGTTGACGCAACAATCGTCCTTGATCGGTGCCATGCCAGCGGGCAATCAATTGCATGGTGCGCAGCTTCGGGTTTTTCTGTGTGGCGTCAATCAGTGCCACCAGAAGCTGCGAATACACGTTTTCTTCATCGGCGAACGTACTTGCGTTGGCAACCTGCGCCGACAGCTCAGGGTGGTGCAGTAGCGTTCTGAGTGCTGTCAGCGCCGGTGGCTCTACCGTCGCCGGTGTGCGTGGACCGCGAGGTTCGAAATCAGGACGCTTGCCGTTCTTGTCCCATTTCTTGCCTTTGTCCCACGGCTTCTTGTTCCATTTCTTCTGCTGACCGCCCGGCGCGTTCGGTGTCCATTCCTGCTGCGCCTGGTAATCGTGCTGCTGATAATCGCCGTAATCCGGTACGGCCTCGTAATCGAAGCCCGGATCGTAGCTGGGCTGAGCTTCCGCCGGGGCGGACTGCATCAACTGGTTGACCGCAGCGGTGTCCAGCCCGGTGATCTCTTTCAGTCGTCGGCGCATCAGCTCGCGCAAATTGGCGCCCGGCACTTTTTCGATCAGCGGCGCGGCCAGTGTCACCATGTGCGCCTTGCCTTCCAGGGAGCGCGGATCGGCCTCCTTGGTCAGTTGCTCGAAAAAATAGTCAGCCAGCGGTTGTGCGTGCTGGTTGATTCTCGCCTTGAACGCGTCAGTGCCTTCGGTGCGCACCAAGGTGTCGGGATCCTCCCCTTCGGGCAGGAACAGAAACCTGGCGCGCCGGCCGTCCTGCAAACCGGGAATCGTCGCTTCCAGTGCGCGCCAGGCAGCATTTCGGCCAGCCTGGTCACCATCGAAGCAGAACAGCACGTTCGGCACCACACGAAACAGCCGTTTCAAATGCTCTTCGCTGGTCGCCGTACCCAGCGTCGCGACGGCATTGCGCAAGCCCTGTTGGGCCAGTGCAATGACGTCCATGTAGCCTTCGACGACAATAATCTCGTCCAGGTTACGGTTAAATTTGCGAGCTTCGAATAAACCGTACAACTCCTGACCCTTATGAAACACCGGGGTTTCAGGAGAGTTCAGGTATTTGGGCTTGTCGTCGCCCAATACCCGCCCGCCAAATGCGATCACACGGCCGCGACTGTCGCGAATGGGGAACATCACCCGGTCGCGGAAGCGGTCGTAGCGTTTGCCGGTTTCGGCGTTTTCGATCAGCAAGCCGGCATCGATCATCGCCTTCTGCTGAAGAGTGTCGCTGCTAAGGTGCTTGTAGAGGTTGTCCCAGCCAGGAGGGGCGAAGCCCAGTCCGAAGTCGCGGGCAATCTCACCTGACAGGCCACGGCCTTTCAGGTATTCCACCGCAGATTTTCGCGTTGGATGGCTCTTGAGCGCGGCCCGGTAAAAATCGGCGGCGGCTGTTAATAGAGGGTAGAGCGGCGAATCGGTAGGCTGTCGGGGCTTTTGCCCTTTGACGCCTTGTTCGCGAGGGACTTCCATCCCGGCCGCTTTGGCCAGGTCCTCGACGGCCTGGGGAAAATCCAGGTTGTCGTGGTCCATGATGAAGCCGAGGGCATTGCCACCCGCGCCACAGCCGAAGCAGTAATAGAACTGTTTGTCCGGGCTGACGCTGAACGACGGTGTCTTCTCTTTATGGAAAGGACAACAGGCGCTGAAGTTCTTGCCGGTCTTTTTAATTGAACGCGTGAGCTGACAACATCGACGATGTCGGTGCGGTTCAGTAGGTCGTCAATAAAACCTTGGGGAATCAGTCCGGCCATGGCGTTCTCATCATCAGGCGCCCCGCCAGAAAGATCGTGGCGAATCCAAACCGTAACGACGGTTGCTTGGTCAGTGTAGACGGGTCAACGCGGCCTGAATCAGGCTGGAAGAAATCGACGGGGTTTGTCTCGGTCGCATCTGCGGCGTCAACAGCCTCTGTCTTGTGTTGCTTGATCGGTGTTGCTTGAGGCTAGAACTGCAACTGCCGACAGCCCGGCTTAGAAGGCCGGGCAAGGCAGAAGCTTGCGTCAGACGTCTGTATTAATACAGACGAACGGCGCGGCGCTGTTCGCGCTGTACTTTCTTGGCGTGACGCTTAACAGCAGCTGCTGCTTTACGCTTACGCTCAGAAGTCGGCTTCTCGTAAAATTCGCGGCTACGAACTTCAGCCAGAACACCGGCTTTTTCGCAGGAGCGCTTGAAACGACGCAGAGCTACGTCGAAGGGTTCGTTCTCTTTAACTTTGACGGCTGGCATCCAGAGCTACCTTCATTCATTACCGGGGTCAACGCTTACTGCAACGCTTGCACTAAGTACGTCGGTTTTTAAGGGTTGCGGATGTTAACCCCTTGCTTCGCGGAATGCAAAGCCTCTGATCGAAAAGCACTGGTCGCAGGCATGAGCGGCGACTATTATGCGCGCCTTCGAATTCAGCCCCAACAAGGCGTACCCCATGCTAGTACTGGGAATGGAAACTTCCTGCGATGAGACCGGTGTCGCGCTGTACGACAGCGAACGCGGGCTGCTTGCAGACGCATTATTCAGCCAGATCGACCTGCACCGTGTCTACGGTGGGGTGGTCCCGGAGCTTGCCTCCCGTGACCACGTAAAACGCATGCTGCCCTTGATTCGTCAGGTGTTGGCCGAGGCCGACTGCGCCGTGACCGAGATCGATGCCATCGCCTATACCGCTGGCCCAGGACTGGTCGGGGCTCTGCTGGTGGGGGCCTCATGCGCACAGGCTCTGGCGTTTGCGTGGGACATCCCGGCTCTGGGTGTTCACCACATGGAAGGGCATCTGCTGGCCCCCATGCTGGAAGAAAATCCCCCAGAGTTTCCGTTCGTCGCTTTGTTGGTTTCCGGTGGCCATACGCAGCTTGTTCGCGTCGATGGCATTGGTCTCTACGAGTTGCTTGGCGAGACTCTGGACGACGCCGCCGGCGAAGCGTTCGACAAAACCGCGAAGATGATGGGCCTGAATTACCCCGGCGGTCCGGAGATTTCCCGTCTGGCGCAATCCGGTGTGGCCGGGCGCTTTATCTTTCCGCGTCCGATGACGGATCGCCCCGGGCTGGATTTCAGCTTCAGCGGCTTGAAGACGTTCTCCTTGAACACCTGGCAGCAGTGCCAAAGTACCGGAGACGACAGCGAGCAAACCCGTTGCGACATCTCGCTGGCCTTCCAGCAGGCGGTGGTGGACACTTTGACCATCAAGTGCAAACGGGCGCTGAAGCAGACCGGGCTCAAGCGTCTGGTCATCGCCGGCGGCGTGAGCGCGAACAAGGCGTTGCGTCTGTCCTTGGAACAGATGCTCGATGGCCTGGGCGGAAATGTTTATTACGCCCGGCCTGAGTTCTGCACCGACAACGGCGCGATGATCGCTTTTGCCGGCTGCCAGCGTTTGCAGGCGGGGCAGAGGGAAAGTTTGAGCATTACCGTGCAGGCGCGCTGGCCGATGGAGCAGTTACCCGGTCTTTGATGGGCAATCGGTTCGAGCGCCTGGTTGGGGTTGTGGCAGGGCGTAGCTTCAGAAATGCCGTTCGCGCCCGGCAAACAGGTCGCGTAGATTGCCGCGATGGCGCCAGACGATGAGCAGCGTTAACACGCTCATCGGCAGTAACGCGTGGGGTTCCTGCCATGCGAGCAGCGGCAGCGTCAGCGGCGTGGCGATCAGGGACGCCAACGAGCTGGTGCGAGTGAGGTAGAACGTCAGCAGCCAGGCGCCGATGGCGAGCAGGGCAGCTGGCGGATACAAGGCCAGCAACATGCCGGCGGCCGTGGCCACGCCCTTGCCGCCACGAAAGCGGAAGTACAGCGGGAACAGATGCCCCAGCACTGCGCACAGTCCGATCCAGGCTTGCAGTCGTGGGTCGAGGTCCAATCCTCTGGCGATCAGCACCGGGATCATGCCTTTGCAGACGTCGCCGATCAGCGTCAGTACCGCGAGTTTCTTGCCGGCCAGGCGCAGCATATTAGTCGCGCCGGCGTTGCCCGAGCCACTGGCGCGCGGGTCCGGGCGACCGGTTATGCGGCTGATCAGGATGGCGAAGGACAGTGAGCCGAGCAGGTAGGCGAGGACCGCCAGTAACCAAAACATGCTAACCATTCCGGGCGAGGTTGCCTTGATTCTAACGGCGCATCGCGCCCTTGTCGTGCAACGGAGAGACAGGCTTGGACAGAGTTTTCATTGAAGGTCTGGAGGTCGATACCGTCATCGGCGCCTACGACTGGGAACGTGGCATTCGCCAGTGCCTGCGCTTGGACCTGAGTTTTGCCTGGGACAATCGGCCTGCAGCTGCAGGCGACGACCTGAGCAAAGCGCTCGATTATGCCAGTGTGTCCGCACGGATTCAGGCGTTCGCCGAAGCCTCTCAATTCCAGCTGGTTGAAACCTTCGCCGAGCGACTCGCCGAAGTACTGATGAGCGAGTTCAATATTCCCTGGCTGCACCTCAAATTGACCAAGCCGGGAGCCGTGCCAGCGGCGAAGGGCGTTGGGGTGGAGATCGAGCGCGGATGTCGCTGACACGGATTTTTCTGGGACTGGGCAGCAATATCGAGCGGGAGCGCCATCTGTGCGCCGGCCTCGACGCTCTTGCCGGCTTTCTGACAGACATGACCTGCTCGCCCGTGTTTGAAAGTCATCCGGTGGGGATCAAGAGCGGGCCGTTTTTCAATCTGGTGGTTTCGGCGCTGACCGACCTGCCGCTGACTGAACTGGATCGCCGCCTCAAATTCATCGAAGCCGATAACGGTCGTTATGCCCCTGATCGCAAGGGGCTGCCGCTGGATATCGACGTCCTGCTGTATGGCGAACAGGTCGGCAACTTCGACGGCCTGATTCTGCCCCGCGCCGAAATCCTCAAAAATGCGTTCGTGCTGTGGCCGTTGTCCCTGATCGCGCCGCAGCGTCTGCACCCTGAGGTCGGTGTGTCGTTTGACCAGCTGTGGGCTGAAGCGAACATCGATCAGAAGCTCTGGCCGGTTGCCTTCGAATGGCGCGGCGAGCAGCTCACCCCGGCCATCCTGCTTCCTGCGGTCTAACAGGCGTCCGACATTCAGCTCGACGGCGCCGCGGCCAACTCAGCGGCTCAAAGCTGATACGACGCCTTGTACACCTTCAGCGTATCCAGCCGCTCTCGCTTGAGCGCTTCGCCTAATTGCTGGCCCTGAAAACCTTTCTCCAATAGTGGCTGAACCGCCACTTGCCGCGCCGCTTCGGCAGCACCGCGCAGATACTCCGCTTGCGGATAGGTGCGCTCCTCAAATCCTTTGCGGCCTCGGGCGTCCATTTCGCAGGCGGCGATGAATTCCTCGAAGCGTTGCGGTCGGCGATAGACGTCAAAGCTCTGCAGCAGATCCAGCAATGTCGACGGCTTCAACTCCAGCGCGCGATGGCCGTGGGTGTGATATTCGCCCACCAGCAGCGCCAATTCCTGACAGTCCCTTGGCACTTTGAAGCGCTGGTTGACCGCCTTGATCGCTTTGAGCCCTTTATGCTCGTAGGCGATGTGGCGCGGCCATTCCTCCTGCGGCGTGAGCCCTTTGCCCAGGTCGTGCAGCAGGCAGGCCCAGCGCACGCTGAGTGGCTGGCGATGCAGGGCAGATTGATGCAACACGCTGAGGACATGCACGCCTGTGTCGATTTCGGGGTGATGGGCTTCCGGCTGAGGCACGCCAAACAGCGCGTCGACTTCCGGCATCAGCACCTTCAGGGCGCCGCATTCACGCAGGACCTCGATGAACACCTGCGGCTCTTTTTCCATCAGTGCCCGGGAGATTTCCTTCCAGCTGCGTTCCGGTGTCAGCGCTTCCAGTTCACCCGAGCTACTCAGCTGACGCATCAGTTCGAGGGTTTCCGGGGCGATGGTAAAACCGTCGGGGGCATAGCGCGCGGCGAAACGGGCCACGCGCAAGACACGCAGAGGATCTTCGGCGAACGCGGGGGAAACGTGACGCAATACTCGGGCTTCGAGATCTTGCTGGCCGTGGTAAGGATCGGTCAGTTGGCCGTTCCTGTCCTCGGCAATTGCATTAATAGTCAGGTCGCGGCGGATCAGATCCTGTTCAAGGGTGACATCCGGATGGGCGTGAAAAACAAAGCCGCCGTAGCCTTTGCCGGTCTTGCGCTCGGTGCGGGCCAGCGCGTATTCCTCACCGGTCAACGGATGCAAGAAGACCGGAAAATCCGTTCCCACTGGGCGATAGCCTTTGACCAGCATCTCTTCGGTCGACGCACCCACTACTACCCAGTCGATGTCAGTGACCGGTTTGCCAAGCAGGCGATCGCGCACTGCGCCGCCAACTTTATAAATCTGCATAAAAAAGCCTCCGTGAGCGCGACAGGATAAACCTTAAGTCGCAATCGCGGAGGCTGGAAACGCTCAGGGTCTATAAGTGGACGACCGCCAGGTCCAGCCGGGGATATTCACTGTCAGCGTGTTCGCTTCTCGGCGGCACATGGTGGACTTTCATCACCTGGTCGCCTTGCAGCGTTTCCAGATGGATATCAAAACCCCACAGCCGATGCAGGTGCTTCAGCACTTCGTCCGTGGAGTCGCCGAGAGGTTTGCGGTCGTGCTGTTGATGACGCAGGGTCAGGGAGCGATCGCCGCGCCGGTCAATGCTGTAGATCTGCACGTTGGGCTCGCGGTTGCCGAGGTTGTATTGCGCGGCGAGGGTTTCACGAATCACCTTGTAGCCGGTTTCATCGTGGATGGCGGGCACGAGGAGATCGTCCTTCTGATCATCGTCGAGGATGCTGAACAGCTTCAGGTCTCGGATCACCTTGGGCGACAGGTACTGCAGGATGAAGCTCTCGTCCTTGAAGCTGCTCATCGCAAATTTCACCGCCGTCAGCCAGTCGGTGCCGGCCAGATCAGGAAACCACTGGCGGTCCTCTTCGGTCGGGTGCTCGCACATCCGGCGGATGTCCTGATACATGGCAAAGCCCAGGGTGTAGGGATTGATACCACTGTAGTAGGGACTGTCGAAACCCGGCTGGTAGACAACGCTGGTATGAGAGGTCAGGAATTCCAGCATGAAGCCGTCAGTCACCAGCCCCTCGTCGTACAGATCATTCATAAGCGTGTAATGCCAGAACGTGGCCCAGCCCTCGTTCATCACCTGGGTCTGACGCTGCGGGTAAAAATACTGGGCGATCTTGCGCACGATGCGCACGACTTCACGCTGCCAGGGCTCCAGCAACGGTGCGTGTTTTTCGATGAAGTAAAGGATGTTTTCCTGAGGCTCGGCGGGGAAGCGTGAGAAATCCTCTTTGTCGTTCTTGCTGGCGCTTTTCGGAATCGTGCGCCACAGGTCGTTGATCTGTTTCTGCAGATGCTCCTCCCGATCCTTCATGCGGCGGCGTTCTTCTTCTGCCGAAATCGGGTAGGGCCGCTTGTAGCGATCGACGCCGTAGTTCATCAGCGCGTGGCACGAATCGAGCAGATCCTCGACCGCATCGATCCCGTGGCGCTCTTCGCATTGCATGATGTACTGCTTAGCGAAGACCAGGTAATCGATGATCGAACTGGCGTCGGTCCAGGTGCGGAACAGGTAGTTGCCCTTGAAAAAGCTGTTATGCCCGTAGCAGGCGTGGGCCACAACGAGCGCCTGCATGCAGATGGTGTTCTCTTCCATCAGATAGGCGATGCACGGGTCGGAGTTGATGACGATCTCGTAGGCCAGACCCATCTGTCCGCGCGAATAGGATTTTTCCGTACTGAGGAAGTGTTTGCCGTAGGACCAATGGTGATAACCCAGCGGCATGCCGACAGACGCGTAGGCGTCCATCATTTGCTCGGCGGTGATCACCTCAATCTGGTTGGGGTAGGTGTCCAGCGCATAACGTTCGGCGATGCGGCTGATTTCCCGGTCGTAGGCCTGGATCAGTTCGAACGTCCACTCTGAACCCGTGGAGAGGGGTTGGCGCTTCTGCTCTCTAGCGGTCATGTCACTAACCTGCGCTGGAAGAGTTCACGGAACACCGGATAGATATCACCGGCAGAGACCAGCTGCTGCTGGGCGAACGTGTCGGCGAAGGCTTCACCGATGCGCTCGTATTCGAACCACAGCGCCTGATGTTCGCGCGGGGTGATTTCGACGTAGGTGTAGTACTGGACGAAAGGCATGATCTGTTTGATCAGGATGTCCCGGCAAATAGGCGAGTCATCGTTCCAGTTGTCGCCGTCCGAGGCCTGGGCTGCGTAGATATTCCATTCGTTGGTGGGGTAGCGCTCGGCCATGATCTCCTGCATCAGCTTCAATGCACTCGAAACGATGGTGCCGCCGGTTTCCCGTGAATAGAAAAACTCCTCTTCGTCGACCTCGCGCGCGCTGGTGTGGTGGCGGATGAAGACGACTTCGATCTTGTCGTAGTTACGCTTGAGAAACAGATACAGCAGGATGAAGAAGCGCTTGGCGATGTCCTTAGTCGCCTGGGTCATCGACCCGGAAACGTCCATCAGACAGAACATCACGGCTTTGGAACTGGGGTTCGGCTGTTTGACCAGCAGGTTGTACTTGAGGTCGAAGGTGTCCAGATACGGGACGCGACGGATGCGCGCCTGAAGTTTTGCGGCCTCGATTTCCAGTTCCTGGATGTCGCCGAAGTTGTCGGGCTCCTCGATCCTGAGGCGTTCCAGTTCAGCCTGCACTTGCCGCAGCTTGGCCCTGCTGCTGCCGGACAGCGCGATACGCCGCGCATGGGCCGAGCGCAATGTGCGGATGATGTTGATGCGTGACGGGTTGCCTTCGTTGCTGATCCCCGCGCGAACGGTCTTGAAGGTGTCAGTGCCGCTCAGGTTGCGCTTGACCAGATTGGGCAGCTCCAAGTCCTCGAACATGAATTCGAGGAACTCTTCCTGGGTGATCTGGAACACGAACTCATCCATGCCTTCGCCGGAGTTGCCCGCCTTGCCAGGCCCTTTTCCACCACCGCCTCCTTGCGGACGGGCGATGTGCTCACCGGTGGTGAACTCCTTGTTACCCGGGTGAACCACCGTCTGCTTGCCGCCGCGACCATGGTGCAGGACCGGCTCGTCGATATCCCGCCCCGGAATACTGATCTGTTCGCCGTGCTCCATGTCAGTAATGGAGCGCCGGCTGACGGCTTCTTCTACTGCTTTCTTGATGTGGTCACGGTAACGGCGAAGAAAGCGCTGCCTATTTACCGTGCTCTTGTTCTTGCCATTGAGACGTCGGTCGATCACATAGCTCATAGGCCCCTCCGGGGAGCTTCAAGTTGTGAGCCGCAAGCTGCAAGTAGAAGCGGTTGACGCGCTTTCTTCCTACAGCTTGTAGCTTGACGCTTGCAGCTGCCTTACTGCGATTTCCGGACCCGTAGGTACCATTCGGAAAGAAGCCTTACCTGCTTATCGGTGTAGCCTCGCTCGACCATTCGTGTGACAAAGTCGTTGTGCTTCTGCTGATCCTCTTTGCTGGCCTTGGCGTTGAAACTGATGACCGGCAGCAAGTCCTCGGTGTTCGAGAACATTTTCTTCTCGATCACCACCCGCAGCTTCTCGTAGCTCAGCCAGGTCGGGTTCTTGCCGTTGTTGTTGGCGCGGGCACGCAGCACGAAGTTGACGATCTCGTTGCGGAAGTCTTTCGGGTTGCTGATGCCAGCCGGTTTCTCGATTTTCTCCAACTCCTCGTTCAACGCCACGCGGTTGAGGATCTCGCCGGTTTCCGGGTCACGATATTCCTGGTCCTGAATCCAGAAGTCGGCGTACAGCACGTAGCGGTCAAAGATGTTCTGGCCGTATTCGCTGTAGGACTCGAGGTACGCGGTCTGGATTTCCTTGCCGATGAACTCGATGTAGCGCGGCGCCAGGTATTCCTTGATGAAACGCAGATACCGCTCGCGGGTTTCGGCCTGAAATTGCTCCTGCTCGATCTGCTGCTCCAGCACGTACAGCAAGTGAACCGGGTTGGCGGCGATCTCATGGGGATCGAAGTTAAAGACCTTCGACAGGATCTTGAACGCAAACCGTGTAGAGAGGCCGTTCATGCCTTCGTCGACGCCGGCGCTGTCGCGGTATTCCTGAATCGACTTGGCTTTCGGGTCGGTGTCCTTGAGGTTCTCGCCGTCGTAGACCCTCATCTTCGAATAGATGTTGGAGTTGTCCGGCTCTTTAAGCCGCGACAGGACGGTGAACTGCGCAAGCATTTTCAGGGTGTCCGGGGCGCAGTGGGCTTTGGACAGGGAGCTGTTGAACAGCAATTTGTCGTAAATCTTGATTTCGTCATTGACCCGCAGGCAGTACGGCACCTTGACGATGTAGATCCGGTCGATGAAGGCTTCGTTATTCTTGTTGTTGCGGAAGCTGTGCCATTCCGATTCGTTGGAGTGGGCCAGCAAAATCCCGGTAAACGGGATCGCGCCCAGACCTTCGGTACTGTTGTAGTTACCTTCCTGGGTGGCGGTCAGCAGCGGGTGAAGCACCTTGATCGGCGCCTTGAACATCTCGACGAACTCCATCAGGCCCTGGTTGGCCCGGCACAGCGCGCCCGAATAACTGTAAGCGTCGGCGTCGTTCTGTGGGTACTCCTCGAGCTTGCGGATATCGACCTTACCCACCAGCGCCGAAATGTCCTGGTTGTTCTCGTCACCGGGCTCGGTTTTGGCGACGGCGATCTGATTGAGGATGGAAGGGTAAAGCTTAACCACTTTGAACTGGCTGATGTCGCCACCGAACTCGGCCAGTCGTTTGGTCGCCCATGGCGACATGATGGTGTTCAGGTACCGGCGCGGGATGCCGTAGTCCTCTTCGAGGATCGTCCCGTCTTCGGTGGGTTTGAACAGGCCCAAAGGGGATTCGAAAACCGGGGACCCTTTGATGGCGTAGAACGGTACTTTTTCAACCAGCGATTTGAGTTTTTCAGCCAGGGACGATTTACCACCGCCAACGGGGCCGAGCAGGTAAAGGATCTGTTTCTTCTCTTCAAGGCCCTGGGCGGCGTGGCGGAAGTACGAGACGATTTGCTCGATGCAGTCTTCCATGCCGTGGAATTCTTCGAACGCGGGATAGCGCCGAATGACCTTGTTGGAGAAGATTCTGGACAGCCTGGAATTGGTCGACGTGTCGAACAGCTCAGGCTCACCGATGGCCATTAGCAGACGTTCTGCGGCGGAAGCGTATGCGCTGCGATCGGTTTTGCAGAGCTCGAGATACTCCTGTAGCGAGAGCTCTTCCTGCCGTGTCGATTCAAAGCGTTGTTGGAAGTGGCTAAAAATACTCATGACGTCACCTCGCTCGATACGTGGAGCCGGCGGCGGATCGTCAGTTGATGCTGGATGGAAGCCGATCACGCAGCTGCCATTACCCCCAAACACCATAAAAGTAGCGACCGATGACCCACGCGCCGGTGTACCGGCTCTCCCCTGATTCGGATGGCCTGAGGCTAAGAGTAGTTCGGATTCGGGCACAGAAAGAAGCAATGGGGATGAACAGGGCATACCCGTTCGTCAGATGGGGGCGCGAGCCCGCGTAGGACGCGGGATAGCGGCCAGCAAAAATATTTTTCGATCAGCCTTGCGCGGTTTCGTCTGGAAATTTGGTTTTCCACAACTCGAATCCGCCATCCATGCTGTAGACCTCGGAGAAGCCCTGGCCTACAAGATAGGCCGCTGCGCTCTGGCTGGAGTTGCCGTGGTAGCAGAGAACGACCAGCGGTTTGTCCAGATCGGCCTGGCGGATGAAGTCGGCGATGGAATGGTTGTCGAGGTGATGCGATTCCGGAATGTGCTGGGTCGCGTAGGTTTGCGCGTCACGCACGTCCACCAGCACGGCGCCTTGTTCGCGCAGGGCGTGGACTTGTTCGGGTGAAATGCGTTTGAAGTCAGTCATGGCTCGGGCTCCTGGGCCGTCGGGTCCTCGAACGGTCGAGAACGTAGGGAGAATTTACTGCTGCAGCGGCGTCGGCTCGCTGACAGGGGATGCCTCGGGGGTGGGTGCTTTTGCGTTGCCGCGCTCGTCGCATTCGCAGCGAATCAGCGTGCGGGTGTCGACGTTGAGCAGGGTCATTGCGCCGCCCCAGACACAGCCCGTATCCAGTGCATACACGCCAGGCTCATCACATCGGCCTTCAAGTGCGGCCCAGTGGCCGAAAATGATACCCGTGCCTTTGGTTTTGCGCTCTTTGTGCTTGAACCACGGCGCGTAACCCGCCGGCGCACTGTCGAGTCCTTCCTTGCTTTTGAGATCGAGCTTGCCGTCGCTGGTGCAAAAACGCATGCGCGTGAAGTAATTGGTGATGACCCGCAGCCGGGTGACGCCTTGCAAGTCTTTATCCCACTTGGCAGGTTCGTTGCCATACATGCCGTCGAGAAAGGGCTCGAAGCGATTGTCATCGCGCAATGCCTCTTCCACTTCCTCGGCGCAGCGCAGTGCTTTCTTCAGCGTCCATTGCGGCGGGATCCCTGCGTGCACCAGTGCGATGTCGCGTTCGGCGTCGTAATGCATCAGCTTCTGTTGGCGCAACCAGTCGAGTAGCACGACGGCGTCTGGCGCTTCCAGAATCTCCCGCAGCGTGTCGCCTTTCTTCAGGCGCTCGATGTTGCGACCGGCCGCCAGCAAGTGCAGGTCATGATTGCCCAGCACGCAGACGATGGAGTCGCGCATGGCGTAGAGATAACGCAGGGTTTCCAATGACTGCGGGCCTCGGTTGACGAGGTCGCCAACCAGCCAGAGCGTGTCTTTGCCAGGCTCGAATGCCACGCGTTCGAGCAGGCACTTCAGCGGCTCAAGGCAGCCCTGCAGGTCACCGACTGCGTAAACTGCCATCAGTGCAGCGCCCCCGGTACGGCCAGACGGAATGGTGCAATGACAGCATCAAAGCGCTTGCCGTCTTCTGCGAGCATTTGATAAGTGCCCTGCATATTGCCCACCTTGGTGGTCATCACGGTGCCGCTGGTGTAGGTGTGACTTTGCCCAGGCTGGATCAGCGGTTGCTGACCTACGACGCCGTCGCCGCGAACCTCTTCAACCTGACCGTCGCCGTCGGTGATGACCCAATGGCGCGACAGCAACTTGGCTGGCAGCTCGCCGTTGTTGTGCACGGTGATGGTGTAAGCGAAGGCGAAGCGGTTGTGCTCAGGCTGTGATTGTTCTGCTAGGAAACGGGTCTCGACGCTGACGTCGACCTGGTAACGAGAATCAGACATGCAAGAGGCCTTAAAAGCGAAAGCGGAGAAGCCGGAAGTGGTCCGGTTGAAAGTCAGTCTAGGACATGTAACGGATAAGCAAGCACTGAGGCTTTGACCGGACATGTCCCCAGAAGGTCAGGCGGCGACAGGCTTTTCGCTGAGCTTGTCGGCCAGTCGCACGAACGCCGCCAGATCCAGCTGCTCCGGACGCAGGCTGCCATCGACACCGGCTTCGGTGATCTCTTCGCTGGTCAACAGGGCTTTCAGCGTATTGCGCAGGGTCTTGCGGCGCTGGTTGAAGGCCTCACGGACGACGCGCTCAAGCACGCGGTGATCCTTGGCCGGGTGCGGCAGGGTTTCATGGGGCACCAGACGAACGATGGCGGAATCCACTTTCGGCGGCGGATTGAACGCGCCCGGACCAACGTTGAACAGATGCTCAACGCGGCAGTGGTACTGAACCATGATCGACAGCCGTCCCCAATCACCGCCACCAGGACCGGCCGCCAGACGCTCGACCACTTCTTTCTGCAGCATGAAGTGCATGTCGCGGATCAGGTAGGCGTTCTGCAGCAGGTGGAAAATCAGCGGCGTCGAGATGTTGTAAGGCAGGTTGCCGACGACACGCAGGCTATTGGGTGCGGCGTTCAGGCTGGTGAAGTCGAACTTCAGCGCGTCACCCTGATGCAGGCTGAAATTCGGCTTGCTGCCGAACTGATGCATGAGGATCGGCACGAGGTCTTTGTCGAGTTCCACGACGTCCAGCTGCGCGCCGCTGCTCAGCAGGCCTTGGGTCAGGGCACCTTGCCCCGGGCCGATTTCCAGCATGCGGTCTTCGGCCTTGGCACGAATGGAGCGCAGGATCTTGTCGATCACGCCAGCATCGTGCAGGAAGTTCTGGCCAAAACGCTTGCGCGCCTTGTGTTGGAATTGCTCGTTCATGAATGGGTCTCGGCCATCTGATAGGCGGTTTCCAGAGCGACCCTGAGGCTGCCGGTGTCGATCTTGCCTGTGCCCGCCAGATCCAGCGCCGTGCCGTGATCCACGGAAGTGCGAATGATCGGCAGGCCCAGCGTGATGTTGACGGCGGCGCCGAAGCCTTTGTACTTCAGCACGGGCAGGCCTTGGTCGTGGTACATCGCCAGCACCGCGTCGCAGTGCTCCAGATATTTGGGGGTAAAGAGCGTGTCGGCGGGCAGCGGGCCATATAAGTCCAGCCCCTCGCTGCGCAGACGCGCCAGAGTAGGTTCAATGATGTCGATTTCTTCTCGGCCCAGGTGGCCACTCTCGCCGGCATGCGGGTTTAGGCCACAGACCAGAATCCGCGGGCGGGCGATGCCGAATTTGTTGACCAGATCCGCGTGCAGGATGCGCGTCCCACGCTCCAGCCGCTCAGCAGTGATCGCGTCGGCGACGTCACGCAGGGGCAGGTGAGTGGTCACCAGCGCCACGCGCAGATCACCGGTCGCCAGCATCATCACCACTTGTTCGGTATGGGTCAGCTCCGCAAGGAACTCGGTATGGCCGGAAAATGCGATGCCACTGTCGTTGATCACGCCCTTGTGCACCGGCGCTGTGATCATCCCGGCGAAGTGGCCGTCCATGCAGCCCTGGCCGGCTCGGGTCAGGGTTTCGAGCACGAAACCGCCGTTGGCTTTATCGAGCTGGCCGGCTACTACCGGCGCTTTAACCGGCGTGTCCCAGACATACAGACTGCCAGCGGGGGCGGGGACGTCAGGCCAGGCGGCGGGTGTGACGGGAATCAGGCTAACGGCCACGCCCAGCTGGGCGGCCCGCTCGGTGAGCAGGTCACAGCTGGTAATGGCAATCAGGGGATGGGGCTGGGACTGCGCGGCGAGCAACAGGCAAAGGTCAGGACCAATGCCGGCCGGCTCGCCGGGTGTCAGGGCGAAACGCTGGGGTTTCACTTGGCCGCCTGATCAGCTCCGGGGAGCTTGATCTCGACGTAGGCTTCATCACGGATCTGACGCAACCAGGTTTGCAGTTCTTCGTCGTATTTGCGGTTACGCAGTACGGTCATTGCCTGTTGTTCACGCGCCTGACTGGTGCTGTCAGTCGAACGACGGCCGAGGACTTCCAGAACGTGCCAGCCGAATTGGGTCTCGAACGGCTTGGAGACGACGCCCTGAGGTGTCTCGTTCATGACGTCGCGGAACTCCGGAACCAGCGAGCGCGGATCAACCCAGTTCATGTCGCCGCCGTTAAGCGCCGAACCCGGGTCTTCGGAAAAGCTCTTCGCCAGTTCGCCGAAGTCTTCGCCATTCTGGATGCGATCGTAGATACGTTGCGCGAGCAGCTTGGTCTCGGCTGGGCTACGGATTTCGCTTGGCTTGATCAGGATGTGACGAACGTGAACCTCGTCGCGCATCTGGGTCTGAGTCTCGCCGCCGCGTTTTTCCAGCAGTTTGAGGATGATGAAACCGCCCGGTGTACGCGCAGGAGGGGTGACCTCGCCCGGACGCATGGACGACAGCATGTCGCCGAACGGAGGCGGCAGCTGAGCGGCTTTACGCCAGCCCATGTCACCACCGTCCAACGCACTTTCACTGGCCGACGATGCGATCGCCATCTGCTCGAAGTTCGCACCCTGTTGCAGCTTGCCGTAGAGGTCCTTGGCTTTGGCTGCAGCAGCTTGAATCTGATCCGACGTCGCACTGTCCGGCGTCGGGATCAAAATGTTGGCCAGGTGGAATTCTTCAGAGAACTGAGCTTTGCCCAGATCGGAAGCCAGGAAGTTCTTCACTTCTTGCTCCGAGACCTGAATGCGCTCGGCAACCCGGCGCTGACGCACACGGCTGATGATCATTTCCCGGCGGATCTGCTCACGTGCGCTGGTGTAGGACAGCCCGTCGTGGGTCAGTGCAGCCTTGAACTGGTCAACACTCATGTTGTTGCGTTGAGCAATGGTGGCAACTGCCTGGTTCAGCTCTTCATCGCTGATGCGAATGCCGGAGCGTTCGCCGATCTGGATCTGCAGGTTTTCCAGGATCAGACGATCCAGGACCTGAGACTCCAGTGCGCTGGCAGGCGGAACGCCTTGCCCGCGCTTGGCGATGGTTTGCTGAACCTCACGGGTGCGCTGGTCGAGCTGGCTTTGCATGACCACGTCGTTGTCGACGATGGCAACTACCTTGTCGATGGTGCGCACTTCAGCGTGCGCAACAGAACCGATAAGCAGCGCGCCCAGCATCAGCGGGCGCAGACAATCAGAAAGCTTGGTCTTCACGTTCACGATAACCTTGGATGCCTTTGTCGAGGAAGCTTTCAACTTTTTGGCCAACGACGCCGCCAAGTCCCTTCAACACGATTTGTAGGAAGACGCCGTGGTCGCCTTTTTCGTTCTGCGCAACCTCTTGGGTGGTTTCGTCGTAATCGACCCAGTAACGGTTGATCAGACGCAACTTCCAGCAGCAGTTGTCATATTCAAAACCACCGAAGGCCTCGAGGGTACGGTCGCGGTTGTAGTCGAACTGCCAGCGCGCGATGGCGCTCCACTGCGGCACAACCGGCCAGATAACCGAGAAGTCATGCTGCTGGATTTTGTAGTAGTCCTTGATAACTGAGCCGTCCGGGAGGACCGCGTCGCCGCCGCCAATGGTCCAGCGCCCGGTCGTCTGATCGTAGCGAATCTGGTCGTTACGATAGCGATAGCCGGCGTTGATGATCTTGCCCGGCTCGTCTTCAGGCTGGTAGTGGAGCATTGCACTGCCGGAGCGAGTGCTGCGGCTGTCCGGGTCCCAGTTGAAGTCCGACGTTGCACGCCAGTCGCGGTTGAAGCGGTATTCGTATTCCAGTGCGTACGGCGACACGTCGGACTGAGCATCTTTGCGGTCTTCGAAGGAAATACCTGGGAGTTGCACCTTGCGATCGGCAAAGTACACCGCCTGACCAATGCTCACGCGCTGACGTTCGAAACCGTTGTCTTCGATCCAGCGATTGGTCACGCCCAGCGACAGTTTGTTTTCGTCGCCAATACGGTCGGAGCCGACGAAGCGGTTGTCGCGGAACAGCGAGCTGTAGTTGAAGGTGGTTTCGCCACTGTCGAAGATCGGAATATCGCTCTGATCTTTGTTCGGGACATAAAGGTAGTAAGCACGAGGCTCCAGCGTCTGACGGTAGTTTTTACCGAACCAGTTGGTGTTGCGATCGAAGTACAAGCCGCTGTCGACGCTGAAGATCGGAACACTGCGGTTTTCGCTGCTGTGATAAGTCTCGTCGGCCAGCAACGTACGTTTGCCCTGCGCGTCCAGGTCAAGATCGTACTGGGTGTAAACGTATTTAAGCTTAGGCGTTACAAAACCGTAGCTCGCCGTCAGCGGCAGGCTTACCGACGGAGCAAGGTTCAGACGATCGCCGTTTGCGCGTGCAAGCCCAGAAATATTGTTGTCGAGTCTAGTTGTACCTATGGAGCCGTCCGCATTCAACGGGCCGCCGTTTTCATCGACGTAATTGCCCGTTCTCAAATCTCGATCAAAGCGAACCAACTCTGTCTCGTAATCGAACTTCAGGCCTTCAGGACGATATGGCAACGTTCCGTTCAAGGTCAGCTGGGGAAGACGAGCATATGGCGTGATCTGAGTCACGGTGGTCAGTTGATACTGCTGCGCATTCAGCGTCGCGGTATAGCTGTCACCACGGTAGTAAAGCGCACCTTGCTGGTTCAGGTAGTCGCTGGTGCTCACACCCTCCTGACCGCTTTTCAGATCCTTGAAGTAATAAGGATCACTGACCTTGGTGTAGTCGATCTTGCTGGTCAGACGCGAATCCAGACCACTGCGATCCTGCCAGTTGATCAACCAGCGAGTGTCTTTGTAGTCCGACTGGTCTTTGCGATCATCATCGTCGTCATTCAAGTAAGCCGCACCGAACTGACCTTCGCTGCTCTTGGTCAGGTAGCGGAACTCGCCTTCCAGCAACATGCCGCGCTTGGCCATGTAGGTCGGGTACAACGTGGCGTCGTAGTTCGGCGCCAGGTTGAAGTAGTACGGAGTGAGCAACGAGAAGCCCGTGTCGGTGCTCGTGCCGATGGTCGGCGGCAGGAAGCCGGACTGGCGACGGTCGTCGATCGGGAAATAGATGTAAGGCGTGTACAGGATCGGGATGTCATGAACGCGCAGTGTGGCGTTGGTGGCCGTACCGAAACCGGTGGCCGGGTTCAGGGTGATGTTGTTGCCCTTCACCGTCCACGCGTTGCTGTTCGGCTCACACGTGGTGTACGTGCCGTCCTTCAAGCGGATGATCGCGTTCTCGGCACGACGAGCGTACAGCGCGTTACCGCGAACGTTGCTCTTGTGCAGCACGTATTCGGCGTTGTCGACTTTGGCTTCGCCGGTGTCGAGCTGAACTTCAGCATGGTCGCCGACGATCAGGGCGCCGTTGTCGCGCAGACGGACATCGCCGTTCAGCTCGCCACGGTTCTCGGCCTGATGCAGGCTGGCTTCGTCAGCCTCGACCTGCATGCTGCCCTGACGCAGAACAACGTCACCTGCCAGGGTCGCAACCTGTTCTTCCTGCTGATAACGCGAAGCCTTGGCGCCGATGAAAGTCGGTGCGTCGCTCTTCGGCGTCTTGTCGTCCATGCCCGGACGGATCGGTTCGACATAGGCGCCCGAGCAATACGGACCGGTCTCAGCCAGTTGGGCTGCGGTCAGCTTCTCGCGCGGCACCCAGTCCAGGTGGCTGTAGTCGGCGCTGCGCGACTTCAGGCCACGGCCCTTGGCCTCGGTGACCAGCATCGTTTTGGGCACGACTTCGCCATCGGAGGTGGTGGTCGTCTGAGCGCCATCTGCCGTGCTGCTGTTGGACGAAACACTGTTGGCGTCGTGCACGGGGCGCGGAGGCAACTGGGCTGCGTTGGTTTTCGGGGAGCAATCCCATGCACCTGTTGCAGACACCGAGCAGTCATACTGTTCGGCGGCAACCACGTACGGGACGGCCAAGGGTTGCATCGCCAGCAGACTGCCGGTTACGAGCAACGGAAATTTTTTACGAAACGCGGGGGATTTCAATGCCATCTTATTAGTCCGGGCTTCCTGCGCGCCATCTGCCCGCGGGGGGCCGCACGCCTCTCGATGGGCTGAAAAAGATGTCGGATAATAAAGCATGACCCGCTTGACGGCTAGCGCCGTCGGAGACCCTTGCAATGCCAGATCAAGATGTACGCCTGCAACACCTGAAAGTTTGGCTCGATGAGCAGCTCCCGCGTTTATTCGAGGCCCAGAACTGGGGCCCGATACCCCCGGCCACGTTGACTGCTGCCAGCAGCGACGCCAGTTTCAGACGTTACTTTCGCTGGGAGGGGAGGGCCGCACTTTTATTGTCATGGATGCTCCGCCCCCACAGGAAAACTGCAAACCCTTCGTGGATATCGCTCATTTATTGAGCGGGTCGGGCATTAATGTTCCGAAAATTTATGCCGAAGACCTGAATCAGGGCTTCCTTTTATTGAATGACCTGGGTCGTCAGACTTATCTGGATGTGATCAACGAGCAAAATGCCGATCAGCTGTTCAGTGACGCAATCGACGCATTGCTCGCCTACCAGCAACTACCGATGGATGCGCCGTTGCCAAGTTATGACGTGGCACTGCTGCGCCGCGAGCTGGAGCTGTTTCCCGAGTGGTACGTGAAGCATCATCTGGGCGTGGCGTTTGACCAGGCGCAGCAGGCCAGTTGGCAGGCCGTCAGCGATCTGCTGATCGAAAGCGCGCTGGCCCAGCCGAAGGTGCTGGTGCACCGCGATTACATGCCGCGCAACCTGATGCTCAGCGAACCGAACCCTGGCGTGCTGGATTTTCAGGACGCGGTATACGGCCCGGTCACCTACGACATCACGTGCCTGTTCAAGGATGCGTTCCTGAGCTGGCCGGAGGAGCGCGTAGCGGACTGGCTCAAGCTGTATTGGAGCAAGGCCGCTGCGGCGGGTATCCCGGTGCAGGAAGAATTCGATGAATTCCGTCGTGCCAGTGATCTGATGGGCGTGCAGCGGCATTTGAAGGTGATCGGTATCTTCGCCCGCATTTGCCACCGTGACGGCAAGCCACGCTACGTCGCGGATGTACCACGCTTCTTCTCTTATATAGAAGCGGTATTGGCGCGACGCCCCGAGCTGGTTGAGTTGAGTAATCTGTTGACCAGCCTTGGCCATACAAAACCGACACAGGCAAATCCGGCATCTGCTGGGTAATGGACGGACTGAAATTGAAGAGGGACTGCACTTGATGATTGTCTTGATGAGGGCCGCATGAAAGCGATGATTCTGGCGGCGGGTAAAGGCGAGCGCCTGCGCCCGTTGACCCTGCACACGCCCAAACCGCTGGTGCGTGCCGGCGGCGTTCCACTGATTGAATATCACCTGCGCGCGATCAAATCGGCTGGCATTGAAGACGTTGTGATCAACCATGCGTGGTTGGGCCAGCAGATCGAAGATTATCTGGGCGACGGTCGTCAGTGGGGCCTGAAAATCCGCTACTCCCCTGAAGGCGAACCCCTGGAGACGGGTGGCGGGATCTTCCGTGCGCTGCCGCTGCTGGGCGACGAGCCTTTTCTGGTCGTCAACGGTGATATCTGGGTCGACTTCGATTTCAGCTCATTGATGAAACCGCTCAAGGGGCTTGCGCATCTGGTGCTGGTGGACAACCCGCCGCATCACCCTGACGGGGATTTCGCGCTGATCGACGGGCATGTGCATGACGACGCAGCTCAGCCGCGCCTGACCTACAGCGGCATTGCGGTGCTGCATCCGCAACTCTTCGCGGGCTGCACCGAAGGCGCGTTCAAGCTGGCGCCCCTGTTGCGCGACGCCATGGCGAAAGGCCTGGTGACAGGCGAACGTTTCGGCGGCCGCTGGGTGGATGTCGGTACCCATGAGCGTCTGGCCGAAGTCGAGCAGATCCTTGCGGTGAAATCCTAAATGCTGTGGCCATTCACGGTGGTCGGCGGCGGCGTCGGCTATCTGATTGCCAGCATTCCCGGCGCCATGCTCGGCGCACTTCTTGGGCAGGCGCTTGATCGGCGACTGCATTTCCGCAGCTGGGCGGAGATGCGCGAGCGTGCCAATGGCCGCAGCGTGCCGCAGGATGACGAGCTTATTTTCATCATGCTGGGGCGTCTGGCGAAGAGCGACGGTCGGGTGGTCGACGGGCACATTCAGCAGGCGCGCGTTGAGATGCGCCGGCTGGACCTCGGCGAGGCGGCGCAACGACGGGCGATTCAGGCGTTTAATCGGGGTAAGGACGGGCGCGACAATTTGCGTGTCCACCTCACGCGCCTTAAAACACAGCCCCACGCCGCAGAAGGTCTGTTGCGTGCCTGTTGGCGCATGGCGTGGGCGGATGGCAGGGCGTCGCGCACCGAGCGTGAACTGATTGTGCTGTGGGGCAAATGGCTGGGCTGGACGGCGGACAAGGTCGAAGGCTTGTCATCGACCGAAGACGAGCAACGGTCGCGGGGCGCGCCCGCCAGCAGTGGCGGCGAGTTTCAGGACGCGCTCCGTTTGCTGGGTGTGAAAGCCGATGCCGAGCCGGCGCAGATCAAGCGGGCCTATCGTCGCTTGCTGAGTCGTCATCACCCGGACAAGATCGCCGGCAGTGGCGCTAACCAGATCCAGGTTCGTGATGCCACCGAGAAAACCCGCGAGCTGCATCATGCCTACGCGGTGATTCGCGATCGACGCGGGTTTCGCTGACGCTTTTGTTTCGTTGATGCTGCCCTGAGCGCAGGCAGCATCGCAGGCGATCAGGGTTACTTCGCTGCATCCCCTTCCAACCATCCCCGAACCCGACGAAACAGTTGGTCCTGCTCCATCGCCGGGTTGCCGGGAATGGCGCTCAGTGCGACTTGGGTGAACCGCGCGTTTTTGCTTCGCTTGCTCGCGTCAAGACGGTCTTGTGCCTGCTGACGTGGCACCGGACGATCCTTGTTGACGAAGTCGGCCGTCGGGACTTTCAGTGTCGGCAGCATCTCCATCAGCGATGGCGTTTCCTTGCCGGTGTCTACGGCCGTGACCATTACCAGCCGTTGAACAGCCGGCGATGGCCTCTCGCTCATGTAACGCGCCGCCCAATAAGCGCCTTTGCCGTGGCCGAGGAGGACGATGCTGCGGGCCTTGTTCTGCTGGGCAAACGCCACAGCGCTGTCGATCCTGGCGAAGATTTTCTCGGCGTTTGCCTTGGCGATCTCGGCCTGGGCGGCGGCCTGTTCGGCAGCCGCTGCAGCGTCCGCTTCAGCGGTGGCCGCAGGGTCGGGGGCTTTTGCCGCTGCGTCCTTTGCTTTATCGCCGTCACCCGCCGCCGCTGGTGCATCCACCGCGCGGGCGAAAATACCGTCATTGTGAGCGTCCGGCATGCTCAAACTGAGGCTGGACCAACCGACGTCCGGCAACTTGCGTCGCAACGGTGCCACCGCCGTCGGCCAGTCTGCTGATTCATCGGCGCCTGGCACGATGATCACCGCGCCTTTGGGCTCGTCGACGTTCGCCGGTTTCCACAGGGCCAGAAAGGCCTCGTCGCCCGCCTGCAACTGTTGTTGCTCGACTTGCGGCACCTGACGCTCCAGCGCCAGGGTGTCTTCTTCAGTGCGCGACGGCAGTGCGGCCCGCTCGACCGGCGCTTCAGCAGGCTTGGCGTCTTTATCCGGCGTCGGGTCCGCAGCCACCGCGAGCGGCGAGCAAGGTAGTATCAGCGTCAGGCACAGCGCAGGAAATAGTGCGCGAAGGGTGTAGGACATCGAGTATTCCAAAGGCCGGAAACAATTCCAGCAGACTAATGGGTTGACGGCGGTTTGTCAGGCCAGGCAATCAGCTCCACAGCGAGCGCCAGACACACCAAACGATCGGCACGGTATTCATGGAAATGGAGACGACAGTTTGAGAATCCACGCGCGGTGCCTTCGGGTTATCGGCGATACCGGCGCGCTCTTGATCGGCCTGATGCTGATCCTGCTGCCGATGTCGCACCATGCCGCCGCCTCGCCCACGCAGGCCGACCCCTTGAGTCGCGAACAGCAGGACTGGCTGACCCAGCGCGGGCAATTGCGCGTAGGGCTGGTCCTTCAAACGCCTTACGCCCAGCTTGATCGTCGTGCGCAGCAGTTGTCGGGCGCGAACGTCGACCTTATCAATCTCATGGCAAAGACCCTTCAGGTGGAGCTGCTGTGGCGCAGCTATGCCGATCAGGCCGAGCTCGAAAAAGCCCTTGTCGACGGCCAGATCGACTTTGCGCCCGGCCTGACCCAGACGCCCGCCGGCTTGCGCCTGTGGCTGTATTCCGATCCGTACATGCGCGTGCCGCAACTGATCGTCGGCGAGCGTGATGGCACCGGTGCGGTGGATCTGGAAAAGCTCGACAGCCAGGCGCGCGTCGCCGTACGCATGCCCAGCGCCACCGCTGACTACCTGCGCAGCAACTACACCCACCTCAATCTGCAAGGCGTGCCGCTGGAGCGTCAGGCGCTGCAGCTCTTGCTCAGTCAGCAGGCGCGATTCGCCGTGATCGATGAAGCGCAGCTCAGCCGTCTGTCCCGCGAAGCCGAGTTTGCGGGGCTCGCCGTAGTTGGCGACATTGGCTTCCCGCAGTTGCTGCGCGTGGCTTCCCGACGTGACACGCCGCAGCTCGCCGAGATCATCAGCCAGGCATTGAGCGCCATTCCGGCCCGGGATCTCGAACAGTTGCATACGCAGTGGCTGCAGCCCAAATACCCGCAGATCACTGAGTCGCCGGGGCTGTGGAAGAACATCGCGCTACTGCTGTCGGTCCTGCTCATGGCCAGCGGCGCGATCGTTTACTGGCAGCGCAAACAACAGCAGCAACTGGAGAAACAATTACTCGCCGCCCGGGATGACATCGCCAGGCGCCTGGCCGGCGAAGAGGCATTGCGGCTGGCGCAGTTCTCCATCGATCAGAGCACCGTCGGCATTCTCTGGGTCAATTGGGACAGCCATGTGCGCTACGCCAATCAGGCTGCCGAGGCCATGCTGGGTTATGCGCCGGGTGGAGTGGTGGACCGGCCGCTGATTGATTTCGAGCCGGGGCTGAACATGGATCGCTGGCTCAATCTGTGGAAAACCGCGCGCTCCACCGAGGAAGGGCCGCAGAACTACGAAAGCAATTGCGTGCGCGCCGATGGCAGCATCCTGCCTGCCGATGTGTCGCTGAGTTTCCTGCGCTTTCGCGATTCCGAGTACTTGGTGGTGTTCATCACCGACGTGACCGAACGGCGTCGGTCCCTCGCTGCGCTGCAAGAAAGTGAAGCGCGCTTGCAGGTGCTCGCCGAGCAGTTGCGCGAGCTTTCGGCGCACCTGGAAACCGTGCGCGAAGAAGAAAAGGCCCGAATCGCCCGGGAAGTCCACGACGAGCTGGGTCAGATGCTGACCGTGCTCAAGCTCGAAACGTCCATGTGTGAACTGGCCTACGCCGATCTCGACCCTGGCCTGCGGGATCGCTTGAACAGCATGAAGCGCCTGATTGCCCAGTTGTTCCAGTTGGTGAGGGACGTGGCGACCGCGCTGCGACCACCGATTCTCGATGCAGGCATTGCCTCGGCCATCGAGTGGCAGGCCCGACGCTTTGAAGCGCGCACCCAGATCCCCTGCCTGGTGCAGGTGCCGGACAATCTGCCTAGCCTGCCGGACGCAACGGCCATCGGGCTGTTTCGCATTCTTCAGGAGTCGCTGACCAACGTCATGCGTCACGCCGAAGCGCATACGGTCGAGCTGAGCCTGACGCTGAGCGACGGCGTCCTGTGCATGCGCATCGCCGATGACGGCAAGGGTTTCGATCAGCGCGCCGAACGTCCTGCGTCGTTCGGGCTGGTGGGCATGCGCGAGCGGGTGCTGATCATGGGTGGGCAATTGCATCTGGACACCTTGCCCGGTGAAGGCACAACCTTGCGCATCCACATTCCGCTGGACCCGGTCGCTGAGGAGCACGTGCATTGATTCGCGTATTGGTTGCCGAAGACCACACGATTGTCCGCGAGGGCATCAAACAGCTGATCGGCCTGGCGAAAGATCTGCAAGTGGTCGGGGAGGCCAGCAATGGCGAGCAGTTGCTGGAGGCTTTGCGCCACATCCCGTGCGAGGTCGTGCTGCTGGATATTTCCATGCCGGGC
The DNA here is from genome assembly GCF_016925575.1 of Pseudomonas sp. 15A4. NCBI lineage: Bacteria > Pseudomonadati > Pseudomonadota > Gammaproteobacteria > Pseudomonadales > Pseudomonadaceae > Pseudomonas > Pseudomonas sp. 15A4. The sequence continues at coordinate 1,558,104 of NZ_CP068986.1, forward strand.
GTCAACGGCCTGGAGGCGATCCCGAGAATTCGCGCGTTGAACAATCCGCCTGCGATTCTCGTGCTGTCGATGCACGATGAAGCGCAAATGGCCGCGCGGGCCTTGAAGGTCGGCGCCGCTGGGTATGCCACAAAGGACAGCGATCCTGCGTTGCTGCTGACAGCGATCCGGCGCGTGGCTGCGGGTGGGCGTTACATCGATCCGGACTTGGCCGATCGGATGGTGTTTGAGGTCGGGCTGACGGATAGCCGGCCTTTGCACTCGTTGTTGTCCGAACGCGAGTTTTCAGTGTTCGAGCGCCTGGCCCAGGGCGCCAACGTCAACGACATTGCCCAGCAACTGGCTTTAAGCAGCAAAACCATCAGCACCCACAAGGCGCGCCTGATGCAGAAGCTGAAAATCAATTCGCTGGCCGAGCTGGTGAAGTATGCGATGGAGCACAAGTTGGTTTGATTGCGTGTCTAAAAACGACTTCCTGTGGTGCTTCGTAAAACGCTATCGCGAGCAAGCTCACTCCTACAGGTTATTGCGATCCCCTGTAGGAGTGAGCTTGCTCGCGAAGACGCCAGACCAGGTCATAAATAACTTCCGGGCGACATACCTATCCCCGCCATCCCTGTAGGGCAATCCCTACCCGAAACCTTCCATCACACCTAGGTCATTCTCTCTCACGCCCCGATTTGCGCGGCCTTCAGGCTCATCTAGGCTTGATCCCCACGGTGGATCAAACAAAGGTGTGGGCAATGAGCAACGTCGATTCAAGCGCTGGGGCAAGTGATGTTCTGGTCAGCTTTCGCGGTGTGCAAAAGAGCTACGACGGCGAAGCCCTGATCGTCAAAGACCTCAACCTGGATATCTGCAAAGGCGAATTCCTCACCCTGCTCGGGCCGTCCGGCTCCGGCAAAACCACTAGCCTGATGATGCTCGCCGGTTTCGAGACGCCTACTGCTGGCGAGATCCTGCTGGCGGGCCGTTCGATCAACAACGTGCCGCCGCACAAGCGCGACATCGGCATGGTGTTCCAGAACTACGCGCTGTTCCCGCACATGACCGTCGCCGAGAACCTTGCGTTTCCGCTGTCGGTGCGCGGCATGAGCAAGACCGACGTCGCTGAGAAGGTCAAACGCGCCCTCGACATGGTGCAGCTCGGGACCTTCGCCCATCGTTACCCCGCGCAGCTGTCGGGTGGTCAGCAACAGCGTGTCGCGCTGGCCCGGGCGCTGGTGTTCGAGCCGCAGCTGGTGCTGATGGACGAACCCCTCGGTGCGCTCGACAAACAACTGCGCGAACACATGCAGATGGAAATCAAGCACCTGCATCAGCGTCTGGGCGTGACCGTCGTCTACGTCACCCACGATCAGGGCGAAGCGCTGACCATGTCCGACCGCGTCGCGGTGTTCCATCAGGGCGAGATTCAGCAGATCGCCCCACCGCGCACCCTTTATGAAGAACCGAAAAATACCTTTGTCGCCAACTTCATCGGCGAGAACAACCGCATCAGCGGCACGTTGCTCAGCCAGAGCGGCGACCGTTGTGTGGTGGGCCTGGCGCGCGGCGAAAAAGTCGAAGCGCTGGCGATTAACGTCGGCGCCACGGGGAGTCCGGTCACCCTGTCGATTCGTCCCGAGCGCGTAAACCTCAACGGCCGCAGCGAAAGTTGCGTCAACCGTTTCTCTGGCCGTGTTGCCGAATTCATCTACCTGGGCGACCACGTGCGAGTGCGCCTGGAAGTCGCCGGCAAAACCGATTTCTTCGTCAAGCAGCCCATCGCCGAGCTGGATCCGGCCCTGAGCGTTGGCGATGTTGTGCCCATTGGATGGCAGGTCGAGCACGCGCGCGCGCTGGACCCGTTGCTGGATGCGCATTGATACGCCCGTATTACGCGTCAACCGAAGAAACCAGAGGCGAGCCAAATCGCCCCATCGCTTAACCAACATTGTTCGTGGAGAGAAAAACTGATGCTCAAGACATTGAAGCTCACCGCCTTATCGGTCGGCATGATGTGCGCCGCGCAAACCATGGCAGCGGACCTGACGGTCATTTCCTTCGGTGGCGCGAACAAGGCGGCCCAGGAAAAGGCCTTCTACGCGCCGTGGGAAAAAGCCGGCAACGGCAAGATCATCGCTGGCGAATACAACGGTGAAATGGCCAAGGTCAAAGCCATGGTCGATACCAAGAGCGTGACGTGGGATCTGGTGGAAGTGGAATCGCCCGAGCTGTCCCGTGGCTGTGACGAAGACATGTTCGAGTCGCTGGCATCGGTCGATCTCGGCAACAAAGACAACTACGTCAAAGGCGCAATCTCTGAATGCGGCGTGGGCTTTTTCGTCTGGTCGACCGTGCTGGCCTATAACGCCGACAAGCTGAAATCCGCACCGACCGGCTGGGCTGATTTCTGGGACACCGAGAAATTCCCGGGCAAGCGTGGCCTGCGCAAGGGCGCCAAATACACCCTGGAATTCGCCTTGATGGCTGACGGTGTTGCGCCGAAAGACGTTTATAAAGTGCTGGGGACCAAGGAAGGCCAGGACCGCGCCTTCAAAATGCTCGACAAGCTCAAGCCAAGCATTCAGTGGTGGGAAGCGGGCGCACAGCCGCCGCAGTACCTGCAATCGGGCGACGTCGTGATGAGCTCGGCCTACAACGGTCGTATCGCTGCCGTGCAGAAAGAGAGCAACCTGAAAGTGGTCTGGACCGGCGGCGTGTATGACTTCGACGCGTGGGCCATTCCGAAGGGCGCGAAAAACGCAGAAGAGGCGAAGAAATTCATCGCTTATTCACTCAAGCCAGAGCAACAAAAAATCTACTCCGAAAACATCGCTTACGGTCCGGCCAACACGGGCGCCGTCCCGTTGCTGAGCGCGGAGACCTTGAAAAACATGCCGACCACCCCTGAGAACATCAAGGACCAAGTGCAGATCGACGTGAAGTTCTGGGCCGACTTCGGTGAGTCGCTGGAACAGCGGTTCAACTCTTGGGCTGCCAAGTAAAAGCGCTGCCCATTTAGCGATGGGTTGTGAGTTAGATCCGGGTGCGTCGTCTGAACTGTCTGAAAGCAGGGCAGGGGACGCGCTCTTTGTTAAAAGATTTCGGAGTTCACTATGGCCACCGCCGTGCCCCTGACTGAAGGTGCCAGCCCGACCCTGAAGCAACGCCTGGCCCGTGCCGAGCGCGTCAATCGCTGGAAGGCTCAGGCGTTGATCGCGCCATTGGTGATCTTTCTGCTGCTGGTGTTTCTCGTGCCGATTGCGGCGTTGCTCTACAAAAGCGTCAGTAACCCGGAAGTGGTGGGTGGCATGCCGCTCACTGTGGTGGAAGTGGCGAAATGGGACGGCAAGGGGCTGCCGCCGGAAGCGGTGTACAAAGCCGCGAGCCAGGACCTGGCCGAAGCGCGCAAGAATCAGACGCTGGGCGATCTGTCCAAACGCTTGAACCAGGAGTTGGCGGGCTACCGCAGTCTGTTGGCAAAAACCGCCCGCGCCATGCCATTCAAGGAAGAGCCGGCTTCTTATAAAGAAGCGCTGGAAGCCATTGATGAACGCTGGGGCGACCCCGCGTACTGGCAGGCGATCCGCCGCAACACCTCAAGCTTCACCCCTATTATTTACTGGCCGCTGTCGACCACCGCATCGATGACCTCGGTGAAGTGGCGCCGGCGACGCCCGATCAGGCGATTTACCTCGACATCTTCGCCCGCACCTTCTGGATGGGCCTGGTGATCACCGTGATCTGTCTGTTGCTGGCCTATCCGCTGGCGTACCTGTTGGCCAACCTGCCTGCACGGCAGAGCAATTTACTGATGATTCTGGTCCTGTTGCCCTTCTGGACGTCGATCCTGGTGCGCGTCGCTGCGTGGATCGTGTTGCTGCAATCAAGCGGCCTGATCAATGGCGCGCTGATGGCCATGGGCATTATCGATAAGCCGCTGGAGCTGGTGTTCAACCGGGTCGGCGTCTACATCTCGATGGTACACATCATGCTGCCGTTCATGATTCTGCCCATCTACAGCGTGATGAAAGGCATCTCGCCGACCTACATGCGCGCCGCGATCTCTCTGGGTTGCAACCCGTTTGCGAGCTTCTGGCGCGTGTACTTCCCACAGACCTACGCCGGTGTGGGCGCGGGCTGTCTGTTGGTGTTCATCCTTGCCATCGGTTACTACATCACCCCGGCGCTGCTCGGCAGCCCGAACGATCAGATGGTCAGTTATTTCGTGGCGTTCTACACCAACACCAGCATCAACTGGGGCATGGCGACGGCGCTGGGCGGGTTGCTGCTGCTGGCGACCGTCGTGCTGTACCTGATCTATAACTGGCTGGTCGGCGCCAGCCGCCTGCGTCTGAGCTGAGGAGAACGACCATGTTGAGCCCTTATTCCTCGCCCATCGAGCGGGTCTGGCATTACACGCTGCGCACGCTGTGCGGGTTGATTCTGTTGTTTCTGGTGCTGCCGGTATTGGTGATCGTGCCGCTGTCGTTCAACTCCGGCAGCTTTCTGGTCTACCCGCTGCAGGGCTTTTCGCTGCACTGGTATCAGGACTTTTTCGGTTCGGCGGAGTGGATGCGCGCGCTGAAGAACAGCCTGATCGTCGCGCCAGCTGCCACGGTGCTGGCGATGGGGTTCGGGACGTTGGCGGCCATCGGTCTGACCCGCAGCAACTTTCCCGGCAAGGCACTGGTGATGGCGCTGGTGATTTCACCGATGGTGGTGCCAGTGGTGATTGTCGGGGTGGCGAGCTACCTGTTTTTCGCGCCACTGGGTCTGGGCAACAGTTACATCTCGCTGATCCTGGTCCACGCCGTGTTGGGTGTGCCGTTCGTGATCATCACCGTGTCGGCCACCTTGCAGGGTTTCAACTACAACCTGGTGCGTGCAGCGGCCAGCCTGGGTGCTTCTCCCACCACCGCCTTTCGGCGTGTGACCCTGCCGCTGATTGCGCCGGGCGTGATCTCCGGAGCGCTGTTTGCCTTCGCGACCTCGTTCGATGAAGTAGTGGTGACGCTGTTCCTCGCCGGTCCAGGCCAGGCAACCTTGCCGCGGCAGATGTTCAGCGGCATCCGCGAAAACCTCAGCCCGACGATTGCCGCCGCCGCCACCTTGCTCATCGGCTTCTCGGTGGTGCTCTTGCTGGTGCTGGAATGGCTGCGCGGCCGCAGCGAGAAATTGCGCACGGCGGTGGAGTGATCAAAACCCACTGAGGCACTGGCTGTAACGCGAATGGTAGGACCGGCTTTAGCCGGGAAAGCGTCAAGTGCTACGCCGCAGATTGACAGCGCACTCTAGGGCTTCTTCCCGGCTGAAGCCGGTCCTACACCTGTACTGCATTCATCCAGTGGATCTTGCTGACACGCCGCAGGCTCTTTGTGGGACCGGCTTCAGCCGGGAAGGCGTCAGGTGCAACGCCGCAACATTAATAGCGCACACCGAGGGCGCTTCCCACACCACAAAACTGACGTATCCCGCGATCCGGTCTATGTTTCACTCAACGCACGCTGACCCTGCCTTGTAAAAGAGCCACGTCTCCAACAACAACGTAAAGGACGAGCCCGATGAGTGTTTCTGCTTTCAAAATCGCCAACAAACTGATCACCGGCCCCGCCGCGATTGAGCAGTTGTCGGCCGAGCTGACCCGGCTCAACGTCCAAAACCCGCTGATCGTCACCGACGCGATATTGGTTAAATCCGGCACGGTCGACCTCGCACTGGCGCAATTGGGCGGCCGTCGGTATGGCCTGTTTGATCAGGTCAAACCCGAGCCGGAAATCTCCATCGTCGAGCACTGCACCCGTGCCTACCGGGAGGGCGGTCACGACGGCCTGATCGGTGTAGGCGGCGGCAGCGCCATCGACATTGCAAAAGGCGTCGCTGCGTTCGCCAGCCACGAAGGGCCGCTGGCCGAGTTGTTCGGCGTTGATCTGGTCAAGCGCAAAGGCCCGCCGCTGATTGCCATCCCGACCACCGCCGGCACCGGTTCGGAAGTCACCAACGTCGCGATCTTCTCGGACAAGGAGGCCCAGCTGAAAAAAGGCATCGTCAGCGATTACCTGTTGCCCGACGTCGCGCTGGTCAGCCCGTTGATGACACTGACCTGTCCGCGCAGTGTCACGGCAGCCAGCGGAGTCGATGCGCTAGTGCATGCCATCGAGTCCTACCTTTCAGTCAATGCCTCGCCGATCACCGACGCCATCGCATTGGGCGCCATCAAACTGATCGTCAAGGCGCTGCCCAAGGCCTACGCCAATCCTTCGAATTTGCAGGCGCGAGAAGACATGGCCACCGCCAGCCTCATGGCCGGCATGGCGTTCGGCAATGCCGGGGTTGGCGCGGTACATGCGTTGGCGTATCCGCTGGGAGGGCGTTTCAACATTGCCCACGGCGTCAGCAATGCGCTGTTGCTGCCGTATGTGATGGAGTGGAACAAGCTGGCCTGCGTCGAACGGATGCGCGACATTGCCGACGCGATGGGCGTCCGCGTTGCGCACCTGAGCGACAAGGACGCCGCCGACCTCGCCGTGAAAGCCATGGCCGACTTGTGCGCAGCGGTGGAGATTCCATCTGGCCTGCGCAGCTTCAATGTGCCCGAAGACGCCATTCCCGCGATGGCCGAGGAGGCCAGCAAGATCGATCGCCTGATGCGCAACAATCCACGGAAGCTGACCGCCGCCGACATCGAGAAAATCTACCGCGCGGCGTATTGATCAGGCTGGCCAGTGATCATGCTGGCCAAGCCACGAACCTCAACTGCGACGACGGGCCAGCAACCAGCCCACGGTCAGCGTCAGGCCGGCGAGCACCATTAACGTAGTGCGCGGGCGTTGCTGGGTGAAGGTTGCGACTTCGTCCAGCAGATCGCCGTAACGCTCCTGCAATTCACCCGCCGCCTGACGTGCCTTGCCTTCCATTTGCGTGCGCTCGTCACCGGTCAGGTTGCCGAAGACGTCTTGGGCCTTGCCAGCTGCCTGTTCCAGTACGCCTTTCACTTGTTCGCTTTTCATATCTTGGCTCCGGGAAATGAGTATCCATGATGCATATCTCGCTGACCCAACTGCGTCAGCCACACCCATAGCGTAGGTTCCGGACAGCACCCCCTGAAGGTGACTATGCACCAGACGCACTGGCGCATTTGCATCACTCAGCGTTTGCCTTTGCCCTGATTGGCGAACAGGTTTCGCTCCCTCGCCCAGACGATGGCTTCCGCCCGGCTGTGCACGTCCAGCTTTGAATACACCGTCGCGACGTGGTTGCGAATGGTGTTGAGCGCCAGGTTCAACCGTGCAGCGATCTCTTTGTCCGCCAGCCCCTCACAGATCAAACTCAGCACATCTCGCTCGCGAGCGGTCAGGTCGGTGAATGAAGCGCTGGGCATCTGTCGACTGTTGACCCGCTTGGCATTGGCCAGCTTTTCGATCAGCGTCTGGCTGAACCACGAAGCGTCCTGCATCACCGTTTCGATGGCCTCGACCAGCTCAAGCTCGGATCGCTTGCGCTCGGTAATGTCCATCAGTACGAAGAGGTAGCAAGCGTTGTCCTGAATCGTCACGGTGTCAGCGGCCAGTACGCAGTCCAGCGACTCGCTGCCTTTCTTGCGGACTTTCAGGTCGAGCCCGTCGACGCGGCCGGTGGTTTCCAGGACGTTGAACAGCCCGTCCATCACAGCGCCGTCTTCGATGAAACCCAGCTCGGCGACGGTCCGGCCGATCAGCTCCTGCGGGGTGTAACCCAGGGTGCTGACAAACGCTTCGTTGGCTTCGACGATCTGTTGTCGATCCGCCGTACACACCAGCGTGGGAACCGGTGTCAGCTTGAACGCCTTGGCAAACCGCTCCTCGCTCTGGCGCAGAGCGGTTTCGGCTTTGCGTCTGGGCTCAAGGTCGGTGAACGAAAACAGCATGCAGTCCTCTTCGTTCATGTCCAGCGGCTGCCCGGCGACGATGACCAATTTGGTACCGCCCTCCGGCAGCTTCAGCTCTGCCTGCATCTGCGGGATGGTCGCGCCTTGATTCAGACGCTCGATGGCGAGGTCCTTGCGTTCGGCGTTTTCCAGCACGTCCACTTCGTACACCGAGCGGCCAATCACGCTCTCTCTCGAATGCCCGGTCATCTCCAGAAAGCCCTGATTGACCTTGATGAAGCGCAGATCGCTCAGGCGGCAGATCACCGCAGGGGCGGGGTTGGCGTTGAAGGTCTTTTCGAAGCGCTGCTCGGCACCGGCCCACTCCGTCGCGTCGGCGAGGATCAGCACCAGCGATTCGGGCGTGCCGGTGCTGTCTTCGAGCACCATGCTGCGCACGCGATGCACCCAGCTGCGCTCGTCTTCTTCACCTTCACCGATCTTGCTGACCTCGATGAGCACGTCGCTGAACACCTCACCTGCCGCCACGCGGCTGATCGGATATTGATCGACGTCCAAAGGATGGTTGTTGCGATAGCGCAGGGAGAACTTCTCGCGATAGGCCTCGCCGTTGGCGCCCAGGTCGCTGATCTCTTCGACGCCATGCATCAGCAGCGCCGCTTCGTTGGCCCAGATGATGGTTTGATCGACCTCCACCAGCATCACCCCGTCCGACAGACCCGAGATGATCTGCTGCAACTGGCGGCGGTTGGTTTCTCTGGCGAGGATGGCCTCTGACATGCTTGCTCTCCTGACGTCTCAATGCGGTCGGGCTCCGGTCAGCCGGGCGCTCCACGCTATCCGACCGGCTGGCAAAGCCTTAGTGCTGAAGCTTAGTGCAGCCGTGTCCGCGAGGGTCGGTGCGAATGCACCAGACGAAGCGGTGCAAATGCGCCATCACATCCCTCAACGCGCTGATCAAACTGGTTTCACGTCTTACAAGACGCGGTGAGTCCGCCCTCGCAGGCCCGCCCATATCAACGCAGGGGGTGCATTTGCACTGACACGTCGGTTGCACGAGTGATGTGCACCCCCTGCACCGGAGGAAATTTTCATGGCTTCGACCTACGCAACATCTGCCGCTCTGGGCAACGCTTCGCCATTCCGTGTGTCATGGGGATCGGTGTTTGCCGGTGCGGCAATCACGTTGGTGACCTACCTGGTGCTCAGCGTGCTTGGCACGGCGATCGGCGCAGGCGCGCTTGATCCGATGGCCCAGGGCAACCCACTCAGCGGTTTCGGCAAGGGCGCCGGCGCCTGGTTGTTCATCAGTACCCTGGTGGCCATTGCCGCCGGTGCCTGGGTGTCGGGCCGTACCGCGCCGGACCGTGGTGGTCTGCATGGTTTGCTCAGCTGGACGGTCAGCACGTTGCTGACCACCTGGCTCCTCGCGTCGCTGGCCGGCTCGCTCGTCGGCACTGCCGGCAACATCGCCGGCAAGGGCATCTCCCTGGCGGCCGACGGCGTTGCCGCTGCCGCACCGGGTGTGGGCCAGAGCATCAAGCAACAGCTGGATAAGAACGGCATCAGCCTGGATTGGGACAGCCTGAAATCACAGCTGGACACCACCCTGAAGCAGTCCGGCAAGCCAGAGCTCGACCCTTCGAAGCTGGATCAGAAAGCTGACGTGGCTGGCGCCGATGCCAAGCAGACAGCAGAACAGGCGTCTACCGATCCAGCCCAGGCGGGCGATCAGTTGAAGCAGTGGTTTGATCGCGTTCAGAAAGCCGGCGAACCGGCCTTGAACGCCGCCGACAAAGACGCGCTGGTCAACATCGTTGCGGCCCGCACCGGCAAGAGCAAAGCGGAGGCGCAGCAGATCGTCGACAACTATGCGCAGGCGTATCAGCAAGCGGCCGCGAAAGTCGCAGAGCTGAAGGCGCAGGCCGAGCAGCAGGCCCGCGAAGCGGCAGACGTCGCGGCCAAGCAAGTCTCCAAAGCAGCATGGGGCACGTTCTTCATGCTGATCATCGGCGCCGCGTTGAGCTTTGGTCTGGCCCGTTACGCCCTGAGCTCACGTCCTCGTCTGCTGGTCGAGACCGTGTAAGGTTTCAGTCGTCACCTGTTGACGCTGAATCCTGAATCAAGCCTGGGCCCGGTGCGCACTTCTGTCGCACTGGGCCTAGTGCAGTTCACGCCGCCTGCATCAAGCCTCTTGACTCACTCGCTTGCGACCCAACGCACGTTTCAAACTCTTGGAGTACAATGCGCGCCACCGTGATTTCGCTCATAAAAGGTGCGTCATGCAGCCCTTCGCTATTGCTCCTTCGATTCTGTCCGCCGATTTCGCCCGTCTGGGAGAGGAAGTCGACAACGTGCTGGCCGCTGGCGCCGACATCGTCCACTTCGACGTCATGGACAACCACTACGTCCCCAACCTGACAATAGGACCGATGGTCTGCGCGGCATTGCGCAAATACGGCATCACCGCGCCCATCGATGTTCATCTGATGGTCAGCCCGGTGGATCGCATCATCGGCGACTTCATCGAAGCCGGGGCCACCTACATCACCTTCCACCCGGAAGCGACCCAGCACATCGACCGTTCCCTGCAGCTGATTCGCGAAGGTGGCTGCAAGGCGGGTCTGGTGTTCAACCCGGCGACTCCGCTGAACCTGCTCGAATACGTCATGGACAAGGTCGACATGATCCTGCTCATGAGCGTCAACCCGGGCTTCGGCGGTCAGAAATTTATTCCCGGTACGATCAACAAGCTGCGCGAGGCCCGCGCGCTTATTGACGCATCCGGTCGCGACATCCGTCTGGAGATAGACGGCGGTGTCAACGTCAACAACATTCGCGAGATCGCCGCAGCCGGTGCCGACACCTTCGTCGCAGGCTCGGCCATTTTCAACGCGCCTGATTACCGCGAAGTCATTGCGAAGATGCACGCAGAACTGGCGTTGGCCCGTTGACCAGCGGCTTCGAGCAGCTGTTTCCGGGCCGTCTGCCCAAGCTGATCATGTTCGACCTCGACGGCACACTGATCGACTCGGTGCCGGATCTGGCGGCAGCTGTGGATAAAACCCTGATCCAGCTTGGCCGGCCGCCGGCAGGAACCGAACGGGTGCGTGACTGGATTGGCAACGGCGTGCGGGTGCTGGTACGCCGCGCCTTGGCGAACGGCATGGACCACACCGCCGTGGATGAAGAGTCCACGGAGGCTGCGCTGGCGATTTTCATGGAGGCCTACAGCGGCAGTCACGCGCTGACCAAGGTCTACCCTGGCGTGCGGGAAACCCTGAAATGGCTGCAGAAGATGGGCGTCGAGATGGCGCTGATCACCAACAAGCCGGAGCGCTTCGTGGCGCCCTTGCTGGATGACCTCAAGCTTGGCCGGTTCTTTCGCTGGATCGTGGGCGGCGACACGCTGCCGCAGCAGAAGCCCGACCCGGCGGCGCTGTTCTTTGTCATGAAAATGGCCGGCGTACCGGGATCGCAATCACTGTTCGTGGGTGACTCGCGCAACGACGTGCTGGCGGCGAAAGCGGCGGGTGTCACCTGTGTGGCATTGAGTTATGGCTACAACCACGGGCGCCCGATCGCTGAAGAGTCACCGGCACTGGTGATCGACGATTTGCGCAGGCTGATTCCGGGCAGTTCTGCCGGTTGCTTAGCGCAGGGCGCTGAGATAACGTTGCCCGACATCAAGTCTCCCTCCTTTAGAGAATCCATCGTGGTGGTCACTCGCAAACTCTGGATGAAAGTCATCAAGGCCCTGGCCCGCTGGCGTTGGCGCGCCTGACTTGAATCTGGCCGGAGCCCCGGCGCGTTTGCATCCCTGACCGTTTTCCCTCACACCACGAGGCTGATATGACCCGCGAAGAATTCCTGCGTTTGGCCGCTGAAGGCTACAACCGCATTCCCCTTGCCTACGAAACCCTGGCCGATTTCGACACCCCGCTGTCGATCTATCTGAAACTCGCTGACGAGCCAAACTCCTACCTGCTTGAGTCCGTACAAGGCGGGGAGAAGTGGGGGCGTTATTCGATCATCGGGCTGCCGTGCCGTACGGTCATGCGCGTGCATGACCACACCGTCCGCGTGACCCACGACGGTGCCGAGATCGAGCGCCTCGAAGTCGAAGACCCGCTGGACTTCGTCGAGACTTTCAAGGCCCGCTACAACGTTCCGACCATCGCCGGTCTGCCGCGCTTCAACGGCGGCCTGGTGGGCTACTTCGGTTACGACTGCGTGCGTTATGTAGAGCCGCGTCTGGGCAAGTGCCCAAATCCTGACCCGCTGGGCGTGCCGGATATTCTGCTGATGGTGTCCGATGCCGTCGTGGTGTTCGATAACCTGGCTGGCAAGATGCACGCGATCGTCCTCGTTGATCCGGCCCAGCCTGAGGCCTATGAAGGCGGCCTGGCGCGACTCGAAGCGTTGATGGAAAAACTGCGCCAGCCGATCACGCCCCGTCGTGGTCTGGACCTGACCCGTCCGCAGGCGGCGGACCCGGTGTTCCGTTCCAGCTTCACCCAGTCGGATTATGAAAACGCCGTCGACACCATCAAGGAATACATCCTCGCGGGCGACTGCATGCAGGTCGTGCCGTCCCAGCGCATGTCCATCGACTTCAAGGCCGCGCCGATCGACCTGTACCGCGCGCTGCGGTGTTTCAATCCGACGCCCTACATGTACTTCTTCAACTTCGGCGACTTCCACGTCGTCGGCAGTTCGCCCGAAGTGCTGGTGCGGGTCGAAGACAACTTGATCACCGTACGGCCGATTGCCGGGACGCGTCCCCGTGGCGCCACCGAGGAAGAAGATCACGCGTTGGAAGTCGACTTGCTGTCTGACGACAAAGAGATCGCCGAGCACCTGATGCTCATTGATTTGGGGCGCAACGACACCGGGCGGGTTTCGGAAGTCGGTTCGGTGAAACTCACCGAGAAGATGGTTATCGAGCGTTATTCGAACGTCATGCACATCGTGTCCAACGTCACGGGTCAGCTGAAAAACGGCCTGACAGCGATGGATGCGCTGCGGGCTATCTTGCCGGCGGGCACATTGTCGGGCGCGCCGAAGATTCGCGCGATGGAAATCATCGACGAACTGGAGCCGGTCAAGCGTGGTGTGTATGGCGGCGCAGTGGGTTACTTCGCCTGGAACGGCAACATGGACACCGCGATTGCCATCCGCACCGCGGTGATCAAAAACGGCGAACTGCACGTGCAGGCCGGCGGCGGGATTGTTGCGGATTCTGTGCCGGCGCTGGAGTGGGAAGAAACCCTCAACAAGCGCCGCGCGATGTTCCGCGCGGTGGCGCTGGCGCAGCAAACGCCCGAGGCTTGATGGTTGGTCTGCTCATGAAAACGGCGCCAGGGGCGCCGTTTTTTATGCCGAACACAAATCCCCACTAGGGGCTTCAGAAATCCAGACTCACCGCCAGATTTATCCCTTGCTGCGTCACGTCATCATTCTTGCGCCAGTTATAACCGGCACGCAGTGTGAGGTCGGGCGCCAGCTTCTGGCTCACGCCCAGGCTTGCGCGATTCAAGCTGCGCTGTGGGTCATAGCCTTTCAGATCGAAGTCCACCCCCGGCACGCTGTTCAGCGCGATGGTCACGTCCTGCTGATCGGTGTCGAACTCGCGTTCATGGGCCACTTCGCCAAACACCTGGGTCTGCGGGGTGACGTCGAACTTGCCTTGAAGCCCCGCGCCGAGCCGCTTCGACTTGCGCGTCTGGTCGTCGTAATTAAGTGCCGTCGCGCGAGCACTGTTCTCCGAGTAACCATCGACGTTGACGTGGGAATAGTCGGCGCTGATGAACGGCGAGAAATGCCAGCGACTGCTCGGCTCGGCCAGATCGAAGCCCACGCGCCCACTTACTGCCCACAGATCGCCTTTGGTGTCGCCTTTCTCTGCGCCTTCGCTGATGCCCAGTGCGAACTTGCGCTTGAGGTTGTCGTAGTCGAGTTTGCCGCCCGAGGCCGCCAGGTCTGCCCACCAGTGTTGCGCCTGATACTGCACGAATGCGGTCGCGATATAGCTGTTGAGTTTGTAGTCCGAATCCTTGGCGCCGGCTTCAAGGGTTTGCCGATAAGCGCCCGCCACCAGGCCTGCTCTCCAGTCCTCAGCGAAACGATAGCTGCCGCCCACCGTGAGGTTGTAGCCATGACCGTCTCCGCTTGCTGAATTGCCTTGCGCGTCGAAATCCATTTTCTGACCGCCACCGGCGACGATGGCGCGCCATTCACCGACGTTCTGCCAGTTGCCCCAGTCCGCCAGCCACTGACTGCGCAGTTCATCCTGCTGCGCGCGCAACGTGCCGTTGGCCATTTCCGGCAGCAGGGTGATTTCCCATGGTGCGGACAGAATCGAATAACCGTAGTCGGCAATCAATCGCTGGCCCGCAACGGTCGGATGCACGCCGTCGTTGAACAGCAGCTTGGTCGGATCCGGCGTCAGGCCGCCAATTCCGAAAACGCTGTTGGCGGTGCAGTTGTTGCCGTTGAAACAGGTGCCGATCAAGTTCTGATCGGCCGCCAACCCGTAGCGCGCCGGATCGGTCAGAACATCACGTATGAGCCCCGGCACATTGAGCGGAATGACCTCGGCATCGATTTGCCCCAGGCGGTTGACCAACTGCTGGTTGAACACCCCGCTCAGTAACGTCGACGGCACCTGCAACGGCGTGCCGAATACCGCAGGTGTACGGCCGATGTCCGGCAGCAGCCAGACCATGATGTAACGGGCGCCGGCCTGGGACAGGATTTGTGCGCCGTTGGCCAGGTTGTTTGCCGCGTTGACGGCCTGTCCGGCACTCAGCACTCGGCCCTGAAGGAAGTCGTTGCCGCCTCCGGTCAGGTAATAGAGGGCGTTCGGGTCAGCCCGCGAGCTGTTTTCAACCAGATAACCGGGTCGCGTCCGGAACACCGTGGTCACGCCCGTCGCCGCGTCGGTATTGGCAACCTGTGATTGGGTGGTGATCGCCGCGAGAATCTGGTCGGTCCGATCGCCGCCCACGGCCCAGTTGTTGCCGTCTGCCAGCCCTTGCGCCGCGCGAACGGGGAGGTCGACGCCTGCAGATCACCGGGCGCCACGCCTAGCATTCCGCCCAGCAACGTCGATGAGTTCAGACCGAATGCCTCGCCGCTGCCGTTCAGGTACGTTGGGCCGGTGCGGTTGGTGAAGCGCAAGGTGGCGCCCGGTGGTCCGCCCGCGTCGGGAAACTGCCCGGCGTCGGCGAGGCTGTCGCCGAACACGATCATCGTGGAGTAGGGGGAAGAGGCGGCCAGGGCCGAGGAGCAGGCGAGCGAGAGCAGGCAAGCCGCGAACGGCCAGCGCAGTGTGGCTTTGAGCATGGGGGCATCCCTTATTGTTTTCAGTGCTGTACGAGAAGGTAGCAGCCGCGACACAAATCGCCCACGATGCCGTGGCATTCACGGCGAATATTCTGTACTGGTCTTCAAGCTGCGATCTGCATCTTGCAGGCGCCCGGTTCCTGCCAATCGGCCGCCGGGTCGGGCCATACGGGCACTGCGATATTGCGCGCCCTGCGGCGGTACGCTACTGTGCGGCAACGTATGAACGAGACCTTTCCTGTGTCGATTGTCAGCAGCTTCTTGATGCGCGTTATCAAGGGCCACGCCCGTTGGCGTTGGCGCGCCTGACTATTTCCCCGCCGGCCCTGCCGGATCTGTATTGATATGCCTTCTGATGCCTCGGTTTTGCAGTGCCTCGCCGGAACCCGTCCTGCGACCTCTCAGCGTGCAACTGCGGTCAGAAAACAGAAGGCCACGTTAGAAGTCAGTAATTCAAAAGGTTAAGCACCATGCTGCTGATGATCGATAACTACGACTCCTTCACCTACAACGTCGTGCAGTACCTGGGCGAGCTAGGTGCCGATGTCAAAGTGATTCGCAATGACGAAATGACCGTCGCCGAGATCGAAGCCCTGAACCCCGAACGCATTGTCGTCTCCCCGGGCCGTGCACGCCCAATGAAGCGGGCGTGTCCATTGACGTGATCAAACACTTCGCGGGCAAGCTCCCCCTGCTCGGCGTCTGCCTGGGCCATCAGTCGATTGGTCAGGCGTTTGGCGGTGACGTGGTGCGTGCGCGCCAAGTCATGCACGGCAAGACCAGCGAGCTGATTCACGAGGACAAAGGCGTTTTCGAAGGTCTCAAGCATCCGCTGACCGTGACCCGCTATCACTCGCTGGTGGTCAAGCGCGAGACGCTCCCCGACTGTCTCGAGCTGACCGCCTGGACCCAGCGCGAAGACGGCTCTGTCGATGAAATCATGGGCTTGCGTCACAAAACCCTGAACGTTGAGGGCGTACAGTTTCACCCTGAATCGATTCTCTCCGAGCAGGGCCACGAGCTGTTCGCCAACTTCCTCAAGCAGACCGGCGGCACCCGTCAGGGTTAAGGACTTCGACATGGCAATGGATATCAAAACGGCGCTGGGCCGGGTTGTGAATCAACTGGACCTGAGCACCGATGAAATGCGCGACGTCATGCGCGAGATCATGACCGGCCAGTGCACCCAGGCGCAGATCGGCGCATTTCTGATGGGCATGCGCATGAAGAGTGAAAGCATCGACGAGATTGTCGGTGCGGTGTCGGTCATGCGCGAGCTGGCGGATCAGGTCCAACTCAAAACCCTCGACGGCGTGGTTGACATCGTCGGCACCGGCGGCGATGGCGCGAACATCTTCAACGTATCGACCGCTGCCTCGTTCGTGATCGCGGCGGCCGGTTGCACAGTTGCCAAGCACGGCAATCGCGCGGTCTCCGGCAAGAGTGGCAGCGCTGACTTACTGGAAGCCGCAGGCGTTTACCTGAACCTGACCCCGGTGCAAGTGGCGCGCTGCATCGACAGCGTCGGCATCGGTTTCATGTTCGCCCAAACCCATCACGGCGCGATGAAACACGCCGCCGGACCACGCAAGGAACTGGGCCTGCGCACACTGTTCAACATGCTCGGTCCACTTACTAACCCGGCCGGCGTCAAACATCAGGTGGTCGGCGTGTTCAGTCAGGCGCTGTGCAGGCCATTGGCCGAGGTGCTGCTGCGCATGGGCAGCAAACATGTGTTGGTCGTGCACTCCCAGG
Organism: Pseudomonas sp. 15A4; assembly: GCF_016925575.1. Lineage (NCBI taxonomy): Bacteria > Pseudomonadati > Pseudomonadota > Gammaproteobacteria > Pseudomonadales > Pseudomonadaceae > Pseudomonas > Pseudomonas sp. 15A4. The sequence goes on from NZ_CP068986.1 coordinate 1,575,058, forward strand.
ATGGCCTGGACGAATTCAGCCTTGCCGCACCGACGTTCGTCGCGGAACTGAAGAACGGCGAAGTGACGGAGTACTGGGTACAGCCGGAAGACCTGGGCATGAAGAGCCAGAGCCTGTTCGGCCTGGTGGTCGACAGCCCGGCGCAATCGCTGGAATTGATTCGCGACGCGCTGGGTCGGCGCAAATCCGAGCACGGTCAGAAAGCCGCTGAAATGATCGTGCTCAATGCCGGCGCTGCGCTTTACGCGGCTGACCATGCGTCGTCATTGAAAGAAGGCGTGGCGCTGGCTCACGATGCACTGCACACGGGCCTGGCTCGTGAAAAGCTGGAAGAACTGGGTGCCTTTACCGCGGTATTCAAGCAGGAGAATGAAGAATGAGTGTGCCGACGGTGTTGGAAAAGATTCTGGCCCGAAAGGTCGAGGAAATCGCTGCGCGTCGAGCCAGCGTCAGCCTCGCCGAGTTGGAAACTCTGGCGAAAGTAGCCGATGCGCCGCGTGGGTTCGCTCAAGCGATGATTGCTCAGGCCAAGCGCAAGCAGCCGGCCGTCATTGCAGAAATCAAGAAGGCTTCGCCGAGCAAAGGCGTGATCCGCGAAAACTTCCAGCCGGCGGAAATCGCCAAGAGCTACGAAGCCGGCGGGGCTACCTGCCTGTCTGTGCTCACTGACATTGATTTCTTCCAGGGCGCTGACGAGTATCTGAAGCAAGCCCGGGCGACGTGTTCGCTGCCGGTGATCCGCAAGGACTTCATGATCGACCCGTACCAGATCGTCGAAGCGCGGGCATTGGGCGCCGATTGCATTCTGCTGATTGTCTCGGCACTGGACGACGCGAAGATGGCCGAGCTGGCCTCAGTTGCCAAAGGTGTCGGCCTCGACGTGTTGGTTGAAGTCCACGATGGCGACGAGCTGGAGCGAGCACTAAAAACCCTCGATACCCCGCTGGTGGGCGTCAACAACCGCAACTTGCACACGTTCGATGTCAGTCTGGAAACCACGCTTGATCTGCTGCCACGTATTCCCCGTGATCGTCTGGTCATCACTGAAAGCGGGATCCTCAACCGCGCCGATGTCGAGCTGATGGAGATCAACGACGTCTATTCCTTCCTCGTTGGCGAGGCGTTCATGCGCGCCGAGAAGCCGGGCGTGGAACTGCAGCGGCTGTTTTTCCCGGAGAAAGGCACGGCGATCAAGTCCGGCGGGCTGGACTGATCTATCGTTGTAGTCCAGAAAGCCATCGCCACTTGCGTCAGGAGGCAGCATGACCCTTCAGCTTTTGGACACCTGCGTTGAAGCCGGCCTCAAGGCTGAGCAGGATCTGCTGGCATCGGTGTGTGATGGGCACGCCGATAGTGGTTTGCTGTTCTGGCGGCCTACGGATCGCGCGTTGGTCATGCCGCGGCGGTTGAGCCGTCTTCCCGGCTTCACTGAAGCCAGCGAAACGCTCGCCGACAGTGGTTGGCCCGTGCTGTTGCGTGAAAGTGGCGGCGAGCCCGTGCCGCAATCACCCTCGACGGTGAATGTGGCGCTTGTGTATGTGCAGCCGGACACCGACCTGGATCGCGACCGCATCGAAAACGCTTACATGCGCCTGTGTCAGCCGATCCTCGATACGCTGATTGAATCGGGTGGCAATGCATCCTTGGGCGAAGTTGAAGGCGCCTTCTGCGATGGCCGTTTCAACGTCAACCTCAACGCTCGCAAGATGGTCGGTACGGCGCAGCGCTGGCGGCAGAGTCAGGGTGGCAAGCGGCCGGTGGTGTTGGCTCATGCTGCGATGCTGCTGGATGACGAACGCGTGGCAATGGTGAATGCGGTCAACCGTTTTAACGAGACGTGCGAGCTGGAGCAGCGCTGCAAAGCAGAGAGCCATATCGCCTTGCACGAACTGTTCGAAGTGCCAGATTTTCTCCACCGCCTGAGCGAACGCTACACGCGACTGCTCGCCGGGATCTGATTCAGCTGCGGGCATCGGTCACGTCGTTAGCGAGTACCGAACACAACCATGGTTTTGCCCCGAACATGTACCAGGTTCTGCTCCTCGAGCGCCTTGAGCACGCGACCGACCATCTCCCGCGAACACCCCACGATACGGCCAATCTCCTGGCGAGTGATCTTGATCTGCATGCCATCGGGGTGAGTCATCGCGTCAGGCTGTTTGCATAGATCAAGCAGGCTGCGGGCAACGCGGCCAGTGACGTCCAGAAACGCAAGATCGCCGACCTTGCGCGTGGTATTGCGCAGCCGCTCGGCGATCTGCGCACCGATGGCGTACATCAATTCGGGATCATGCTGACTGAGCTCGCGGAACTTGGCGTAGCTGATCTCGGCCACTTCGCATTCGGTTTTGGCGCGCACCCAGGCGCTGCGCTGTGCACCGGCGGCCGTCTGCTGAAAAAGCCCCAGTTCGCCAAAGAAATCCCCGGTATTGAGGTAGGCCACTATCATCTCGCGGCCTTCGTTATCTTCGATCAGGATCGTCACCGAGCCCTTTATGATCAAGTACAGCGAGTCCGATTCTTCGCCTTCGCAAATGATGTTGCTCTTCGCCGGGCATTTTCGCCGCTGGGAATGGGGCAGCAGTTTGTCGGCGATTTTCATCTTGTTCGGAGGCGGCACGGCGAGCATGGCTGTATCCCGTAAAAAACTGCGCCCTGAGGCATTCTTAGAGGTATCGGCAGTATTTCCGATTTGATGCAGTTCAAGACCGGCAATTAGCCATTTTTTCAGATATTTCCTACATTTCCGTCGTTTTCGGGCATGTCCGGCCTACTCAGCGACAGTAAAGCCCTGTGCTAAGCTGGCCGCCATTTTTCAAGCATTGGAGTCCGGTGATGAAGGCGCGTATTCAATGGGCGGGTGAGGCAATGTTCCTCGGTGAGTCCGGCAGCGGCCACGTGGTCGTGATGGACGGCCCGCCAGAAAGCGGCGGTCGCAATCTGGGTGTTCGCCCGATGGAAATGGTGCTGATCGGTTTGGGTGGCTGCAGCAACTACGACGTGGTCAGCATCCTCAAGAAAGCCCGCCAGCCTATCGAGGGCTGCGAGGCGTTTCTGGAAGCCGAGCGCGCCAACGAAGATCCCAAGGTCTTCACCAAGATCCATCTGCACTTCGTGGTTAAAGGGCGCGGCCTGAAAGAAACGCAGGTCAAGCGAGCGATCGAGCTGTCGGCCGAGAAATACTGCTCGGCGTCGATCATGTTGGGTAACGCCGGCGTCGAAATCACCCACGATTACGAGATCATCGAACTGGGCTGAGCAACGCTCAATTTTCACAAAAGCGGTGCAGGCTATGGCATGCGACTTCTGACGTCTGCATAATGCGCCCCTTTTTCAGGGCGCGACCGCCGGATAGCCGGCTCGCCTCCGACCAGACAACCAAAATCGCCAACGCGAAGAGGTGTTAACCGTCCTACGCAGCTGAGCCGGGCTCAGTTGACGGGCATGCTTGATCACGCGGCCAGCGCCGCACCCATATAGAGAGTTTTTAACGGTGAAAAGCAAACTCAAGCTCCACGGGTTCAATAACCTGACCAAGACCTTGAGCTTCAACATCTATGACATCTGCTATGCGGAAACCCCGCAGGACCAGCAGGCCTACGTCGAGTACATCAACAGTGTGTACGACGCCGAACGCCTGACGCGGATTCTCACCGATGTCGTCGATATCATTGGCGCGAACATCCTGAACATCGCGCGTCAGGATTACGACCCACAAGGCGCCAGTGTGACCATTCTGATCTCCGAGCAGCCGGTTACGCCGACCGACAGCCAGATCGAAGAATCGCCGGGTCCGCTGCCGGAAACCATCCTCGCGCACTTGGACAAGAGCCACATCACGGTTCACACCTATCCGGAAATTCACCCTGTTGACGGCATCGCCACCTTCCGTGTGGACATCGACGTGTCGACCTGTGGCGTGATCTCGCCGTTGAAAGCGCTGAACTACCTGATCCACAAGTTCGAGTCCGACATCGTGACCGTCGATTATCGCGTGCGCGGGTTCACCCGTGACGTCGAAGGCAAGAAGCACTTCATCGACCACGAGATCAACTCGATCCAGAATTACCTTTCCGACGACACGCGCGACAGCTACCAGATGACTGACGTGAACGTGTACCAGGAGAACCTGTTCCATACCAAAATGCTGCTCAAGCAATTCGAACTGGACAACTACCTGTTCGGCGACGCCACCAGCAATCTCTCCGCAGAGCAGCGCGAGCAGGTCACTGGCCGCGTGAAGCACGAGATGCTCGAAATCTTCTACGGCCGCAACATGCCGGTCTAAGGTTTCAGCGATAAAAAAGGCGCCCCTTCAGGCGCCTTTCTTGTTTCCAGCCTCCAGCGATTACCTTGCCCCGTAAGAGAAGCCGGTCGCCGCAGATCCGATCAGATCCTGTAGGTGGTCTTGGTCATGACTTTGGCGATCAGGCTCATGCCGAATTTCACCGGCGCCGGGAAGCGGAAACCGCCTGCCTCGATCGCGCTTTCTGCGTGATGCTCCTCGTCGGCGCGCATCTGTTCGAGAATCGCCCGGGACTTCTCGTCCTCGACCGGCAATTGCTCCAGATGCTCATTCAAATGCTTGCACACCTGATCTTCCGTCGCGGCAACAAAGCCCAGGCTGATTCGATCGCTGATCAGGCCAGCCACCGCGCCAATACCAAACGAAGCCCCGTAGAACAGCGGGTTGAGCACACTGGTGTGACTGCCCAACTGGTGAATGCGTTGCTCGCACCACACAAGATGGTCGATCTCTTCCTCGGCGGCGTGCTCCATGGCTTTGCGTACCTGAGGCAGTTTCGCAGTCAGCGCCTGCCCCTGGTACAACGCCTGAGCACAGACTTCGCCAGTGTGGTTGATGCGCATGAGCCCGGCCACATGCCGGGTGTCGGACTCATTCATCTTGACGTCGGGTTGAACGATGGCAGGCGAGGGACGGTGGGCGTGCGCGCTGACGGGCAGCAGCGTCTTCATCGCAGCGTCGGCCTGAAGCAGAAAGCGGTCGATAGGGGAATAGTGACGTTCGGTAGCCATGGGCGCCTCCGGGTAAATCCACGGTGGCCAGTCTACCTCAAACGATGTAACCGGGCTTGTCCGGCATCAGCCCGCCGAGGCGCAGAGCACGCCTGCGACGGGGCGACGAAGCATGAATGGAATGACTCAGCCCGGCGGCCAGTTCATCTGGCGCTGACCCAGCACGTGCATATGAATGTGATAGACGGTCTGCCCGCCTTTTTCGTTGGTGTTCATGACCACGCGGAAGCCATCCTCGCAACCCAGCTCTTTCGCCAGGCGCTGCGCCGTGAACAGAATATGGCCCAGCAGGCCCTTATCATCTTCAGTCACGTCGTTGAGGGTGGCGATCGGCTTCTTCGGAATGACCAGAAAATGCACTGGCGCCTGTGGGGCGATGTCGTGAAAAGCCAGTACCTGATCATCTTCATAGATGATCTTCGCCGGAATTTCCCGGTTGATGATCTTGGTGAACAAAGTATCCACAGCCTTCTTGCTCCGTTTCGAGGGGGATGAAGGCAGTGTACTGAGCGTCCCGGGTCACGCCCAGACGTTTGTTGCGATGTGCTGCGTCAGACTGACGTACGAGATTTGAGAATCGAGCCCCAGAGTTTTCGCGTCATCCAGCGACCGGCGAAGCGCGGAAGGCGTGTCAGCAGCCTGTTACGCCAACCGGGAATGATCACCGCACGGTTCTTGTCCAGCGCGCGAACCGTGTACAGCGCAACTTCCTCGGCGGTCATGTGTTTGTCGTGGGTGAACTTGCCGGCGTCCAGCTGTGCGGTGCGGAAAAACGCCGTTCGCGTCGGCCCGGGGCACAACACCGAAATCTTCACGCCGGTTTTGTGCAGCTCCTCGCGAAGCCCTTCGGAAAAATGCAGTACATACGCTTTGCTCGCGGCGTAGGTGCTCATCCACGGCCCAGGCTGAAAGCCCATGATCGACGCAACGTTGAGGATCTGGCCGCCACCTTGCACCGCCATCAGGTTGCCAACTGTGTGACAGAGGCGCGTCAACGCGAGCACATTAAGGTCGAGCAGGTCCTGCTCCTGCGCCCATTCTTGGGCTAGAAACGGCCCGCTGTTGCCAATACCCGCGCAGTTGACCAGCAAATCGATACTTCGCGAGCCTTCCTCAAGTTCAAGCAGAAAGCCCGAGAGGCGCAGTGGCTCACCCAGATCGCAGGCGCGGAACAGCACCTCCACGCCAAAGCGTTGGGTGAACTCGATTGCGATGCTCTCAAGCATCTCCCGGTGCCTGGCCACCAGAATAAGGTTGCGACCCCGGCGGGCGAGGGCTTCGGCCATCGCCAGGCCAATACCGCTGGATGCCCCTGTGACCATGGCGTAACGGGTCATGCAATTCTCCAGTGTTTGCAGCTCGTATTAAGACAGCGTCCTTGCTGCCAGATAGTTATTGGTCGTCGTTGCTGTCGGACGAGTCACCAATATCTACAGGATCAACGGGAACGACCGGTTGTTCCGCGTCATCGTCGTACGGCAGCGCTTCCTCGTATTCGCTGGTGGTGGCTTCGACCTGCTCTTGAACAGTCTCCATGCCACCCATCATCGCGACGATAAACACCAGCGCAAGCACCGCAAGCCACAGGATGGCGAGGACCTTGACGCGCGGTGTGTTACCTGGCGGCGGCGGACCATACCTATTCGGGCCCGTGCTGCCGGGGACGGCCATCATTACGATCGGAAAGAAGCTGCCCACTACTGGTACCAGATTCAGCAACAGCAACCAGGCTGACCAACCGGCATCGTGCAACCGCTGGGCGCCGATCTGGATGCTGACAACCACGAACGCGACGAGGGCAACGGTGCCGAGCAGTCCGCCCGCCACCAGCGAAACGCTTAGAACGCCGACGCACAGGGCGGCGACCAGCAGGCCAACTGCAACCAGCGCCAGGCTCCACGCCAGATAGCGCAAGCGGCCTATTCGCCCCTGAATGGAGAACACCTTCAATTCGCCCACGGCGGGCCAGTCTTGTGCGACCGGCGTGCGCGGCGGTGCGTAGGGCGATGCTGCAGGCTCGAAAGCCGGACGCTGAGAAACGTCTTCCACCACTTCATCAAGGCTCAGTGACACTGGCTCCTCAAGCTCGATACGGCCTTCGACGCCTGCATCGTTCAGTGCCGCGAGATAGCGCTGCGCGTCGTCCCGCGTCAGGCTGCGCTTGATGGTCACGGGTTTCCCGGTGAAGAGACGGTCAACGCCGGACACGTCGGTCTTGAACAGCTGCGCCAGGTTCAGACGTGCAGTTTGCAGCTCAACCCCTGTTCGCAACTGTCCCTCGAAAACGATCTTGAAGTGCTCCGCCATGCCGGCTTCCTTGTCTTGAGTTCATATGATGTGAGCGATGCGCTTCAGAACGGTTTGACGACAACCAGAATGACCACCGCCAGCAAGATCAACACGGGTACTTCGTTGAACCAGCGATAAAACACGTGGCTGCGGCCTGGTTCTCCACGGGCGAAGCGTTTGACCTGCGCGCCGCAGACGTGGTGATAGCCAATCAGCAGGACGACGAGGGTGAGCTTGGCGTGCAACCAGCCTTGCTGCAGGAAACCCGGTGCGAGGACGATCAGCCAGATCCCGAATATCAGGGTAGCGATCATCGCGGGCATCATGATGCCCCGGTACAACTTGCGCTCCATGGTGCAGAAACGCTCGCGGCTTACGGCGTCTTCGCTCATGGCGTGATAGACGAACAATCGCGGCAGATAGAACAGGGCGGCGAACCAGCACACCATCGCGACGATATGCAGCGCTTTGATCCAGAGATAGAGCATTTTGGTTTTTTTCCAGGGACACGGTGCCAAATAGTAGTGGCATCGGCGCCCGTACGTCACGTTCGCGGTTGTCCCATTGGCGATCGGCCCATATGATCAGCGGCTTTCCAGTGGTTTCGTTGAGGGGCAGGTTATGGTCAAGGTCGGTATCGTCGGCGGCACGGGTTACACCGGCGTCGAGTTGCTGCGTCTTCTGGCGCAACATCCAGAGGCTGAAGTGGTTGCGATCACCTCGCGCTCCGAGGCAGGTCTGCCTGTCGCTGACATGTATCCGAACCTGCGCGGTCACTATGACGGTCTGGCATTCAGCGTGCCGGATGTCAAAGTGCTTGGCGCATGCGACGTGGTGTTCTTCGCCACGCCTCACGGAGTCGCACATGCGCTGGCGGGCGAACTGCTCGCCGCCGGCACCAAGGTCATCGACCTCTCCGCCGACTTCCGTCTGCAGGATCCGGTCGAGTGGACCAAGTGGTACAACCAGCCCCACGGCGCGCCGGAACTGCTCGACGAGGCGGTGTACGGCCTGCCGGAAGTCAATCGCGAGCACATCAAGGGCGCACGCCTGATTGCGGTACCGGGTTGCTATCCGACCGCAACTCAGCTGGGTTTTCTTCCACTGCTCGAAGCGGGCCTGGCCGATCCGTTGCGTTTGATCGCCGACTGTAAGTCGGGCGTCAGTGGAGCAGGACGCGGCGCCAGTGTGGGCTCGCTGTATTCCGAAACCAGCGAGAGCTTCAAGGCCTATGCCGTAAAAGGGCATCGCCATCTTCCCGAAATCACCCAAGGGCTGCGTCGTGCTGCAGGCGGTGATATCGGGCTGACCTTCGTGCCGCACCTGACGCCGATGATCCGTGGTATTCACGCCACCTTGTACGCGACCGTCGCCGACAGGTCGGTCGATCTGCAGGCGTTGTTCGAAAAGCGCTATGCCAATGAGCCGTTCGTCGACGTGATGCCCGCCGGCAGCCATCCGGAAACCCGCAGCGTACGTGGAGCCAACGTCTGCCGCATGGCGGTGCACCGTCCGCAGGATGGCGATCTGGTGGTGGTGCTGTCGGTCATCGACAACCTGGTCAAAGGCGCTTCGGGCCAGGCCGTGCAGAACATGAACATCATGTTTGGCCTTGATGAGCGCCTGGGTCTGTCCCACGCGGGGATGTTGCCTTAACGGCGTCAAGTCGCGCGCCTCAAGTTGTAAGCCGATAGCAGGCTGTTTCTTGCAGCTTGTCGCTTGTGGCTTGTGGCTGCCGTGACAATAGTTGACCAATTTTCTAGGAGAAGCGGATAATGCGCGACATTACGCATTATGACGGCTTAGCGCCGGGAGATTTTGAGCATGAGCGTTGAATCCTTTACCCCTGTGGCTTTGGAATTCACCCACGGTGCCGCGCACAAGGTGAAAACCCTGGTCGACGAAGAGGGCAATGATCGCCTGAAGCTCCGCGTCTTCGTGACCGGTGGCGGTTGTTCCGGCTTTCAGTACGGCTTCACTTTTGATGAAGACGTTGCCGAAGATGACACGATCGTCGAGCGCGAGGGCGTCAGCCTGGTGGTCGACCCTATGAGCTTCCAGTACCTGGCAGGTGCGGAGGTGGATTATCAGGAGGGTCTGGAAGGCTCTCGCTTCGTGATCAAGAACCCCAACGCCGCGACTACTTGTGGCTGTGGCTCTTCGTTTTCGATCTGATCCAGTCGGTACGCACAAAAACGCCGCGCATTTGTGCGGCGTTTTGCATTTCGGGCGTTGCGCTTAAGCCGGGTAGATGGCACCCAGAACACGCAAGCCTTTGGCCCCCGTGACGCTCGGACGATTGGCGGGTACGCTTTCAAGTGCGCAGTGGGCGAGCCAGGCGAATGCCATCGCCTCGACCCAATCAGGATCGACGCCGAACTCCGCCGTGCTCGTGACCTTTGTTGCCGGCAGTAGCGCCGCCAGTCGATCCATCAACGCCTTGTTGTGAGCACCGCCGCCGCAGATCAGCAGTTCTTTGGTCTGCGCCTGTGCCGATTGCAGCGACTCAGTAATGCTCAATGCGGTGACCTCGAGCAGCGTCGCCTGCACGTCTTCAGGTCTCAGCGTCGGCATCTGAAACAGGTGGTGATGAACCCAGCCAAGGTTGAACACTTCACGACCCGTGCTCTTAGGGCCCTTGGTTTGAAAAAACTGATCGCTGAGCATGGACTTCAACAGCGCATCATTGACTGTCCCACTCGCGCCCCATGCGCCATCGCGGTCATAGCTCACGCCGCGCTGCGCCTGAATCCAGGCGTCGAGCAACACATTGCCTGGACCCGAGTCGAAGCCGGAAACCGGTTTGTCGATCTCGATCAGGCTGAGGTTGCTGAACCCACCCACGTTGAGCACGGCGCGGTAGTCCTTGTTATCGTCGAACAGCGCTTCGTGGAATGCCGGAACCAGCGGCGCGCCTTGGCCACCTGCAGCGATATCGCGCTTGCGAAAGTCGCTGACCACGGTGATTCCCGTCAGCTCGGCCAGGAGGGCAGGGTTGCCAATCTGGATGGTGAAGCCGCGAGCCGGCTCGTGACGAATCGTCTGACCGTGGCTGCCGATGGCGCGGATCTCACCGGCTGAAACATTCTGCTGATCCAGCAGGGCCAGTACGCCTTGAGCCGCGAGGTGAACCCATTTCTGCTCGGCAATGCCGGCGCGCGCCAGCTCGTCCGGCCCGCTGGCACAGAGCCCAAGCAGCTCGGCGCGAAGATCGTCGGGCATGGGAATGTAGTAGGTGCCGAGCAGACGTGGTCGGTCATCCTGTTCTACCAGCGCGAAGTCGAGTCCATCCAGACTGCTTCCGGACATTACACCTACATATAAAGTCATGGGTCAGCGCTTACTCGAGGCCAGCATGGTGGCCTTTTCCTGGTCCATGCGAGCCATCAAAGGTTGGCTCTCCTGCATAAACCGCTGTTTTTCGGACTTGGCGATCGGATCAGCCATCGGCAGCTTCTGCCCCAATGGATCGACATGAACGCCGTTTACCTGGAACTCGTAATGAACATGAGGACCCGTCGACAGCCCGGTGGTTCCAATATAGCCAATGACTTGACCCTGCTTGACGCTGGATCCGGACTGGATGCCCTTGGCAAAACCTTGCATGTGGCCGTACAGCGTTCGGTAGGTTTCACCGTGCTGAATGATCACGGTATTGCCATAGCCGCCGCGCCGCCCGGCAAGAATGACTTTGCCATCGCCGGTCGCCTTGATGGGGGTGCCACGAGGTGCAGCGTAGTCGATGCCTTGGTGGGCGCGAATCTTGTTCAGGATCGGGTGTTTGCGACCGGATGAGAACAGTGAGCTGATACGGGCGAATTCGACTGGCGTGCGGATGAATGCCTTACGCATGCTGTTGCCGTCTGCGGTGTAATAATTGGTATTGCCCTGCTTGTTCGTATAACGCACAGCGGTGTAAGTCTTGCCGCGGTTTACGAAGCGCGCCGAAAGAATATTGCCCGTACTGACCGTCTTGCCGTTGACGACCTTCTGCTCGTAGATCACATCGAATTCGTCACCCTTGCGGATATCCTGGGTGAAGTCGACGTCGTAGCCGAAGATGTTTGCCATCTCCATGGTCATGGTGTGGCTCAGGCCTGCACGCTGGGCGGATTGCGACAGCGAGTTGTTGATCATGCCATGCACATAGGCAGTGCGGATGTTGGGTTTACTCACGTCACGGGTAAATGTGTAGCCCTTGTCTGTACGAGACAAGCTGATGCTTTCTGTCTCGCTCAGCTTGCTGTGCAGTTGCTTGAGGTTGCCTTCAGGCGACAGTTCGAACTGCAGCACCTGGCCATTTTTCAACTGGCTGAACTGCTTGGCTTGCTTGTCGCTGGCAATCACGTCGTGCACTGCCGTCGCGGGCAGACCGACTTTGCTGAACAATGTCGACAGCGTATCGCCCTTCGATACCACCACTTCCCGGTGCGTCGGGCCTTTGGCAGTAGCAATGTCTTTCGGCGCGGCCTTGGTGTCGTTGGAGGCCTTGGCTGTTTCGGCCGGCTCAGCCGCATCACCTTCGATCTGAGCGAACGGAGAATCTACGGGCGCGTCTGTGGCTTGAGTCTGTTCTTGAGCGTCTTGTTCTTGCTCGATCTGATCGGCAGGTGTGTCGAGTTCCAGCGTAAGGTTTGTTCGTTTGGCTTCGACGTCGCTGGATGGAAATACAAGGAGAGCCAGGCTAAGCAGCGCGGCGATACCGCTGGCTGCGAGCAGGTGGCTCTTCGGATAAAGCGGTGGCGCTTTAGACGGAGTGTCGGTCATAGGTAATTTTGACTTTGAAAAAGATGAAATGGAAAAGATGAATGACATGATGAAGATGAAATAACTGTATAAAATATAACCAAATCTCGCCTGAGGCAAGCTTGTGATCGGCACGCTCCGCGATTCGTCATGCTCCTATTGTCAGAACTTGTATTTGGGCGCTGATCTTGTATGGTTGTTTCCCTTTGAAATAAGGCATTACGGGGCGGTTATGAAGTCGGTTGAAGAGCAGCTAGCGCTGATCAAGCGTGGTGCAGATGAACTCCTGGTCGAGGCCGAGCTGATCACAAAGCTCAAGCGTGGGCAGCCACTTCGCATCAAGGCCGGTTTTGATCCAACCGCGCCCGACC
>NZ_CP068986.1:1592500-1855000 GCF_016925575.1 Pseudomonas sp. 15A4
TTAATATTCCTGTACTTCTGGTTATTGCGATGGAGGGACGGAGAAGGCTAGGCCAGCCTGGCGTTGGTTGTCCAGGTTTAAGGTGGTAGGCTGAAATCTTAGGTAAATCCGGGATTTCAAGGCCGAGAGCTGATGACGAGTGTTCTTTAGAACACGAAGTGGTTGATGCCATGCTTCCAAGAAAAGCTTCTAAGCTTCAGGTAACCAGGAACCGTACCCCAAACCGACACAGGTGGTTGGGTAGAGAATACCAAGGCGCTTGAGAGAACTCGGGTGAAGGAACTAGGCAAAATGGCACCGTAACTTCGGGAGAAGGTGCGCCGGTGAGGGTGAAGGACTTGCTCCGTAAGCTCATGCCGGTCGAAGATACCAGGCCGCTGCGACTGTTTATTAAAAACACAGCACTCTGCAAACACGAAAGTGGACGTATAGGGTGTGACGCCTGCCCGGTGCCGGAAGGTTAATTGATGGGGTTAGCTAACGCGAAGCTCTTGATCGAAGCCCCGGTAAACGGCGGCCGTAACTATAACGGTCCTAAGGTAGCGAAATTCCTTGTCGGGTAAGTTCCGACCTGCACGAATGGCGTAACGATGGCGGCGCTGTCTCCACCCGAGACTCAGTGAAATTGAAATCGCTGTGAAGATGCAGTGTATCCGCGGCTAGACGGAAAGACCCCGTGAACCTTTACTATAGCTTTGCACTGGACTTTGAATTTGCTTGTGTAGGATAGGTGGGAGGCTTTGAAGCGTGGACGCCAGTCTGCGTGGAGCCAACCTTGAAATACCACCCTGGCAACTTTGAGGTTCTAACTCAGGTCCGTTATCCGGATCGAGGACAGTGTATGGTGGGTAGTTTGACTGGGGCGGTCTCCTCCTAAAGAGTAACGGAGGAGTACGAAGGTGCGCTCAGACCGGTCGGAAATCGGTCGTAGAGTATAAAGGCAAAAGCGCGCTTGACTGCGAGACAGACACGTCGAGCAGGTACGAAAGTAGGTCTTAGTGATCCGGTGGTTCTGTATGGAAGGGCCATCGCTCAACGGATAAAAGGTACTCCGGGGATAACAGGCTGATACCGCCCAAGAGTTCATATCGACGGCGGTGTTTGGCACCTCGATGTCGGCTCATCACATCCTGGGGCTGAAGCCGGTCCCAAGGGTATGGCTGTTCGCCATTTAAAGTGGTACGCGAGCTGGGTTTAGAACGTCGTGAGACAGTTCGGTCCCTATCTGCCGTGGACGTTTGAGATTTGAGAGGGGCTGCTCCTAGTACGAGAGGACCGGAGTGGACGAACCTCTGGTGTTCCGGTTGTCACGCCAGTGGCATTGCCGGGTAGCTATGTTCGGAAAAGATAACCGCTGAAAGCATCTAAGCGGGAAACTTGCCTCAAGATGAGATCTCACTGGAACCTTGAGTTCCCTGAAGGGCCGTCGAAGACTACGACGTTGATAGGTTGGGTGTGTAAGCGCTGTGAGGCGTTGAGCTAACCAATACTAATTGCCCGTGAGGCTTGACCATATAACACCCAAGCAATCTGCAGAGAGACAGCAGGTTGCGGTGTGTGAAGACGCATGAAGACGAAAGTTTGCGAACACACAAGCTGCACCTTGATCACATACCCGATTTGCTGAAGCGTTCGAGAGAACGAATCAGTACCCGAATTTCTTGACGACCATAGAGCGTTGGAACCACCTGATCCCATCCCGAACTCAGCAGTGAAACGATGCATCGCCGATGGTAGTGTGGGGTTTCCCCATGTGAGAGTAGGTCATCGTCAAGATTAAATTCCGAAACCCCATTTGCGAAAGCAGATGGGGTTTTGTTTTTGCGCGCGAAAACTGTCAACCACCTCTCACAATTAATCAGTCTTCTAGGTGCCTTGCCGGCGGCTTGGACCTTGAAACTTACGCTTGCGTAGGTCAGCTGTATGGCTATCATGCGCGTCTTACTGCCAGGCACTCTGACTCATGCATACATTGCTAAAGCTACTTGAAGACGGGGCGTTTCACTCCGGTGAGGATCTGGGGCTTGCGCTGGGTGTCAGCCGGAGTGCCGTCTGGAAGAAGCTACAGCAGGTCCAGGCTGACCTGGGCATAGAGATTTACAAGGTGCGTGGTCGTGGCTACCGGTTGGCCTCGCCGCTGTCATTGTTGGATGATAAGGCTCTGCGTCGTGAGCATATGGGGTTGGGTTGGGCGTGCAGGATTCACGAAACGATCGACTCAACTAATGCTGAAGCCATGCGAGTGGCCAATTCAGACGCTGAACTTCCTTGCTTGGTTCTCGCAGAGCAACAGACGGCTGGTCGCGGCAGGCGTGGCCGTCATTGGGTAAGTCCTTTCGCTGAAAATCTCTACTACAGCCTCGCTTTGCGTATGGATGGCGGGACGCGCCGCCTGGATGGCCTGAGTCTTCTAGTAGGACTTGCTGTGGTAAATACGCTGAGAGAGCTCGGTATCGATACTGCGGGGCTGAAATGGCCCAATGATATTCTGGTCGGCGGTAAGAAACTTGCTGGAGTGCTGCTTGAGATAACCGGCGATCCTGCCAATGTATGTCATGTGATAATTGGTATTGGCATCAACGTCAATATGCGTGAATCCATTAACGTAGACCAGGCTTGGACTTCATTGGCGCTGGAGCTGGGGCTTGTCCATGACCGCAACAAGGTTGCTTGTGCGTTGAGTCGGAATCTCAGCGTATATCTTGCTGGTCATCAGGAAAAGGGCTTCGCGGCCTACCGCAGAGATTGGGAGGAGAAGCACTTATGGCACGGGCTTGTGGTAACTCTCACTGCAGGCGCAACGACCACTCAGGGCGTTGTCCTGGGAGTTGGTGATGACGGGGCGCTAAGGCTGGAGGTAGGCGGCCGTGAGGAGCACTTCAGCGGGGGAGGTAAGTCTGAGGCTTCAGCAGAATTAGGTAGAAATCAGGGTTAATAGGTAGGCATGCATCCGAATGCATATCGATTATGAGGTGGGTATGCCTTGGGCATTTTTGTTGTTGCTCATGTTGAACGGTCTTTATTTTGTCTGGCATCAGCAGGATGCGCCGCTGCGCCCCAAAGAAGTCGAGCCGCTGCTGACTCATCGAGCATATGGCCAGGATATTCGGCTGCTTAGCGAGTCGGGATTGGATCGTGCTAACGCGCGCATCGCCGCAGACCAAGAGAAATGCCTCTACCTGGGCGGCACCCCCAAGCAGGCTGAAATTACGCTTCTTGAGCAGCGCCTTGTTGCATTGGATATTGACACTCACTTGAGTGAGCGCCTGGATCATCAAGGCGGCGGGTATTGGCTGAAGATTGCGCCTGCGAGTAGGCGGCTGGTGAGCGATGTGCTAATCGCCGAGCTCCGCAGGGATTTTCCCACGCTAAAAAATGAAATAATGTCATGTGAGGCATTGCAACCGTAGATTAGTTTGAATAGAATGGCGCCCGCTTCGCAGTGCAGATCAATTGATAGGTACTGATGTGGCGAAGGTCAATGCTCGTAACCTCAAGTTTTTATTGAGAAAAAGATTGACAGAAGGGTGGCATGATATAGAATGCTGCCTCGCTTAGGAGGGGTTCCCGAGCGGCCAAAGGGATCAGACTGTAAATCTGACGTCTACGACTTCGAAGGTTCGAATCCTTCCCCCTCCACCATATTTTGAGCGTAAGCAGCAAAGCTCAGCGGGTATAGTTTAGTGGTAGAACCTCAGCCTTCCAAGCTGATGATGCGGGTTCGATTCCCGCTACCCGCTCCAGGTTTTCTGGTTGTGCAATGTGTTTTGCTCTTGTAGCTCAGTTGGTAGAGCACACCCTTGGTAAGGGTGAGGTCAGCGGTTCAAATCCGCTCAAGAGCTCCATTACTAAGGCAGATATGTGAGTATCTGCCTTTGTTTTAGGCGCTACGAATGCCATGGTTTTCAAGCTCTTGGTGAGGTAGTGCTGCAGTGAATCGGCCTGCACGATAGCAGTAGTCGAGTTGCTGTTGAAATCTTCCTGTCAGGTCCGCATAATGGTCGGCCTGATTTTGCTTTTAGGTCAGTAGCTCAATTGGCAGAGCGACGGTCTCCAAAACCGTAGGTTGGGGGTTCGATTCCCTCCTGACCTGCCAGATTCTCCAAAGTATCTGGCTTTCTTTTGACAGGATTTTAGTAGATGAATCCAAAGGCTGAAGCCCAAGACTCCCGTTTTGATCTCGTGAAGTGGCTTGTCGTAGTGCTTCTGGTGGTCGTGGGTGTCGTTGGAAATCAATACTACTCCGCGCAACCAATCCTGTATCGCGTTCTTGCCCTGCTTGTGATCGCCGCCGTGGCAGCCTATGTGGCTCTGCAGACGGGGAGGGGCAAGGCTTTCTTTGTTTTGGCCAAAGAAGCTCGCGCTGAGATTCGTAAAGTCGTGTGGCCTACGCGTCAAGAGACTACCCAGACCACTTTGATCGTGGTTGCAGTGGTTCTCGTCATGGCGCTGCTGTTGTGGGGTTTAGATTCCCTGCTCGGCTGGCTTGTTTCCTTGATTGTCGGCTAAGGGTGTCCCGTGGCTAAGCGTTGGTACGTAGTGCATGCCTACTCGGGTTACGAGAAGCATGTCATGCGCTCACTGGTTGAGCGTGTAAAGCTTGCAGGCATGGAAGATGGCTTCGGCGAAATTCTGGTCCCTACTGAAGAAATAGTGGAAATGCGTAACGGCCAGAAACGCAAAAGCGAACGCAAATTCTTCCCTGGCTATGTGCTTGTTCAGATGGACATGAACGAGGGTACCTGGCACTTGGTCAAGGACACTCCTCGTGTCATGGGTTTCATTGGTGGTACGGCAGACAAGCCGGCCCCTATTACCGATAAAGAAGCTGAGGCAATTCTGCGTCGTGTTGCCGATGGCAGCGACAAGCCGAAGCCAAAGACTCTGTTCGAGCCGGGCGAAGTCGTCCGTGTTACAGATGGTCCGTTTGCTGATTTCAACGGTACTGTCGAAGAAGTCAATTACGAGAAGAGCCGGATCCAAGTGGCGGTGCTCATTTTCGGACGCTCCACTCCGGTGGAGCTGGAGTTCAGTCAGGTCGAAAAGGCGTAACTGAGCTCAGAATCCCATACCCCGCAGCCTTGGGCTGTGGGGTTTTTTCGTCACCGGGATAAACGCGCAAGTAACCGGGGAGCCTTTCGAGGCGCTAGAACCCGTAATTGGAGTGCCTCATGGCCAAGAAGATTACCGCTTACATCAAGCTTCAAGTGAAAGCCGCTCAGGCTAACCCAAGCCCGCCTGTTGGTCCTGCACTGGGTCAGCACGGCGTGAATATCATGGAATTCTGCAAAGCGTTCAACGCCCGTACTCAGGGTATTGAGCCAGGTCTGCCAACTCCTGTGATCATCACTGTTTACAGTGACCGCAGCTTCACCTTTGAAACCAAAAGCACCCCGGCTTCGGTACTGCTGAAAAAAGCGGCTGGCTTGACCAGCGGCTCGGCTCGTCCGAACACCGTAAAAGTTGGCACTGTAACCCGTGCCCAGCTGGAAGAAATCGCCAAGGCAAAAAATGCCGACTTGACCGCTGCTGATATGGACGCCGCCGTGCGCACCATCGCCGGTTCTGCTCGTAGCATGGGCCTTAACGTGGAGGGTGTGTAAATGGCTAAGCTGACTAAGCGCCAAAAAGCCATCGCTTCGAAAGTCGAAGCTGGCAAATCTTATAACTTCAACGAAGCGGCTGCTCTGCTGGCTGAGTTGTCGACTGTAAAGTTCAGTGAGTCTGTAGACGTTGCTGTGAACCTCGGTGTTGATCCTCGTAAATCCGACCAGGTCGTACGTAGCGCTACCGTGCTGCCGCACGGGACTGGCAAGACCGTTCGTGTCGCAGTATTTACTCAAGGTCCAGCTGCTGAAGCCGCTCTGGCTGCCGGCGCTGATCGCGTTGGTATGGACGACTTGGCTGCTGAAATGAAGGGCGGCGATCTGAACTATGACGTCGTTATTGCATCCCCGGATGCCATGCGTGTTGTTGGTCAGTTGGGTCAGATCCTCGGCCCGCGCGGCCTGATGCCTAACCCTAAAGTCGGTACCGTTACTCCAGACGTAGCCACTGCCGTGAAAAACGCCAAGGCTGGTCAGGTTCGTTATCGCACCGACAAAAACGGCATTATCCACACCTCCGTTGGCAAGGTCGGCTTTGATGCAGACAAGCTGCGTGAGAACGTTGAAGCGCTGATCGCCGATCTGAAGCGTATCAAGCCTGCTTCTTCGAAAGGTATCTACGTTAAGCGCGTAACACTGAGCACCACTATGGGCCCAGGCTTGGTCATCGACCAGGGTTCGTTGGACGCGTAAGACTGGCATGGCGCGGGCAACCGTGCCATTGCGAAAATTGGGGTCCCTGCCTGGCGGGGGCTATCCAAGACCGTAGGCGGCGAAAGCCTTAAACCTCAAGCCTACGCAGATGGTGCTCCCGGTTCTTTACCGAATCAGACACCAAAACGACATCCGACTCAGGTCAGATGAAACGGTAACAAGCAGGAGTTAAACCCGTGGCAATTAAACTCGAAGACAAGAAGGCCATCGTCGCTGAAGTCAACGAGGCTGCCAAAAACGCTCTGTCTGCTGTTGTGGCTGATGCCCGCGGTGTGACAGTAGGCGCGATGACCGGACTCCGTAAAGAGGCTCGTGAAGCTGGCGTATACGTGCGTGTCGTACGTAACACTCTGCTCAAGCGCGCCGTTGCTGACACTGAGTACAGTGTCCTCAACGACGTGTTCACTGGCCCGACCTTGATCGCGTTCTCCAATGAACACCCAGGCGCTGCTGCCCGTTTGTTCAAAGAGTTCGCTAAAGGTCAGGATAAGTTCGAGATCAAGGCAGCTGCGTTCGAGGGCAAGTTCCTCGCACCTAATCAGATCGACGTACTGGCAACATTGCCGACCCGCAACGAAGCGATTTCGCAGCTGATGAGCGTGATTCAAGGCGCTACCAGCAAGCTCGCTCGTACTCTGGCGGCCATCCGCGAACAGAAAGAAGCCGCTGCAGCCTAAGGGCAGGCACTTCCTCTCGCGTATTTTTGTTTATTTCGATGGTCGCGTAGGCCGTCCCCCAATTCAGGAATTAGAGTCATGTCTATCTCTCAAGACGATATCCTCAACGCCGTAGCTGAAATGTCCGTTCTGCAGGTTGTAGAGCTGATCAAAGCATTCGAAGAAAAATTCGGTGTTAGCGCTGCCGCTGCTTCCGCTGGCCCAGCCGCTGCTGCTGCCGTTGTTGAAGAGCAAACCGAATTCAACGTCATGCTGCTGGAAGCTGGCGAGAAGAAAGTTAACGTCATTAAAGCAGTTCGTGAATTGACCGGTCTGGGCCTGAAAGAAGCCAAGGCAGTCGTTGACGGCGCTCCAGCAATGGTCCTGGAAGCAGTAGCTAAAGACGCTGCTGACAAAGCCAAGGCTACTCTGGAAGAAGCAGGCGCTAAAGTCGAGCTGAAGTAAGCATCGACTTTGCGTTTCCAGCCCAAGCGTTAAGCGAAAGGCTGATGGCTGGTGGCTTCTGCCACCGGCCTTTTTCCGTTGTTGGCAGCTGATTCGGTTAGCGCTGATTACGTGATCTACCCACCTTGAACGGTGGCGCGAACCATGGGGTTCGCAAGATTTTTCTGGCTGCTCCCGTCGGGAGGAGCCAAACAAGCAGGTGACCAAGCTGGGGAACGCTGATGGCTTACTCATATACTGAGAAAAAACGTATCCGCAAGGACTTTAGCAAGTTGCCGGACGTCATGGATGTGCCTTACCTCCTGGCCATCCAGCTGGATTCGTATCGTGAATTCTTGCAAGCGGGAGCGACTAAAGATCAGTTCCGCGACGTGGGCCTGCATGCGGCCTTCAAATCTGTTTTCCCGATCATCAGCTACTCCGGCAATGCTGCTTTGGAGTATGTGGGTTATCGTCTGGGCGAACCGGCTTTTGATGTCAAGGAATGCGTGCTCCGCGGTGTGACGTACGCCGTACCTTTGCGGGTAAAAGTACGCCTGATCATTTTCGACAAAGAATCGTCGAATAAAGCGATCAAGGACATCAAAGAGCAAGAAGTCTACATGGGTGAAATCCCCTGATGACTGAGAACGGTACCTTCGTTATCAACGGTACCGAACGAGTGATCGTTTCCCAGCTGCACCGTTCTCCGGGCGTGTTCTTTGACCACGACCGCGGCAAGACGCACAGTTCTGGCAAACTGTTGTACTCGGCTCGCATCATTCCTTACCGTGGTTCGTGGCTGGACTTCGAATTCGATCCGAAGGATTGTGTCTTCGTACGTATCGACCGTCGCCGCAAACTCCCTGCATCGGTTCTGCTCCGTGCGCTGGGTTACACCACAGAAGAAGTGCTGGATGCCTTCTACACCACCAACGTATTCCACGTTCAGGGCGAGAACCTGAATCTGGAGTTGGTGCCTCAGCGCCTGCGTGGCGAAATTGCCGTTCTGGACATTCTGGACGACAAGGGCAAGGTGATTGTTGAGCAAGGCCGTCGTATCACGGCTCGCCACATCAACCAGCTCGAAAAAGCGAACATCAAGACCCTTGAAGTTCCGCTCGACTACGTCATCGGTCGCACCAGCGCCAAAGCGATTGTGCATCCTGCGACCGGGGAAATCATTGCCGAGTGCAATACCGAGCTGAACACCGAGATCCTGGCAAAAATTGCCAAGGCTCAGGTTGTCCGTATCGAGACGCTGTACACGAACGACATCGACTGCGGTCCTTTCATCTCCGACACCCTGAAGATCGACTCGACCGGCAATCAGCTTGAAGCCCTGGTCGAAATCTATCGGATGATGCGTCCTGGCGAGCCACCTACCAAGGATGCCGCCGAGACCTTGTTCAACAACCTATTCTTCAGCCCAGAGCGCTACGATCTGTCGGCTGTAGGTCGGATGAAGTTCAACCGTCGTATCGGTCGTACCGAGATCGAAGGTTCGGGCGTCCTGCACAAAGACGACATCGTTGCAGTGCTGAAGACCCTGGTCGACATCCGTAATGGTAAAGGCATCGTCGATGACATCGATCACCTCGGTAACCGTCGCGTTCGTTGCGTAGGCGAGATGGCCGAGAACCAGTTCCGTGTAGGTCTGGTGCGTGTTGAGCGTGCGGTTAAAGAGCGTCTGTCGATGGCGGAAAGCGAAGGCCTGATGCCTCAGGACCTGATCAACGCCAAGCCGGTTGCGGCAGCGGTGAAAGAGTTCTTCGGCTCCAGCCAGCTTTCCCAGTTCATGGACCAGAACAACCCGCTGTCCGAGATCACTCACAAGCGTCGCGTCTCTGCACTCGGCCCTGGTGGTCTGACGCGTGAGCGTGCTGGCTTTGAAGTTCGTGACGTACACCCGACTCACTACGGTCGTGTATGCCCGATTGAAACGCCGGAAGGTCCGAACATCGGTCTGATCAACTCCTTGGCTGCTTATGCGCGCACCAACCAGTACGGCTTCCTCGAGAGCCCGTATCGTGTGGTTAAAGACGCTCTGGTAACTGACGAAATCGTTTTCCTCTCGGCTATTGAGGAAGCGGATCACGTCATTGCCCAGGCTTCTGCTGCAATGAACGACAAGAAGATCCTGGTTGACGAGCTGGTCGCTGTTCGTCACTTGAACGAGTTCACCGTCAAGGCGCCGGAAGACGTCACCCTGATGGATGTTTCGCCGAAGCAGGTTGTATCGGTTGCAGCATCGCTGATCCCGTTCCTTGAGCACGACGACGCCAACCGTGCGTTGATGGGTTCGAACATGCAGCGTCAGGCTGTACCAACGCTGCGCGCTGACAAGCCGCTGGTAGGTACCGGCATGGAGCGCAACGTTGCGCGTGACTCCGGCGTTTGCGTCGTAGCCCGTCGTGGCGGTGTGATCGACTCAGTAGATGCCAGCCGTATTGTGGTTCGTGTTGCAGATGACGAAGTCGAGACAGGCGAAGCCGGTGTCGACATCTACAACCTGACCAAGTACACACGTTCGAACCAGAACACCTGCATCAACCAGCGTCCGCTGGTGAGCAAGGGTGATCGCGTTCAGCGCAGTGACATCATGGCTGACGGCCCGTCCACCGATATGGGTGAGCTGGCGCTGGGCCAGAACATGCGCATCGCGTTCATGGCGTGGAACGGCTTCAACTTCGAAGACTCCATCTGCCTGTCCGAGCGTGTTGTTCAGGAAGACCGCTTCACCACGATCCACATTCAGGAACTGACCTGTGTGGCGCGTGATACCAAGCTCGGGCCTGAAGAGATCACTGCTGACATCCCTAACGTGGGTGAAGCGGCACTGAACAAGCTGGACGAAGCCGGTATCGTTTATGTTGGCGCGGAAGTAGGCGCTGGCGACATTCTGGTAGGTAAGGTCACTCCCAAGGGCGAGACCCAGCTCACTCCAGAAGAGAAGCTGCTGCGCGCAATCTTCGGTGAGAAAGCCAGCGACGTTAAAGACACCTCCTTGCGCGTACCTACTGGTACCAAAGGCACCGTCATTGATGTTCAGGTCTTCACTCGTGATGGCGTTGAGCGTGATGCTCGTGCGCTGTCCATCGAGAAGAGCCAGCTCGACGAGATCCGCAAGGATCTGAACGAAGAGTTCCGCATTGTTGAAGGCGCAACCTTCGAGCGTCTGCGTTCTGCGCTGGTAGGTCGTACCGCTGAAGGTGGTGCCGGCCTGAAAAAGGGCAGGAAATCACCAACGAAGTTCTGGACGGTCTGGAACACGGTCAGTGGTTCAAGCTGCGCATGGTCGAAGATGCGCTGAACGAGCAGCTCGAGAAAGCTCAGGCGTACATTGTTGATCGCCGCCGTCTGCTGGACGACAAGTTCGAAGACAAGAAGCGCAAGCTGCAGCAGGGCGATGACCTTGCTCCAGGCGTGCTGAAGATCGTCAAGGTCTACCTTGCGATCCGCCGCCGCATCCAGCCGGGCGACAAGATGGCCGGTCGTCACGGTAACAAAGGTGTGGTCTCCGTGATCATGCCGGTTGAAGACATGCCTCACGATGCCAACGGTACGCCGGTAGATATCGTCCTCAACCCGTTGGGTGTACCTTCGCGTATGAACGTTGGTCAGATTCTCGAAACCCACCTGGGCCTCGCGGCTAAAGGGTTGGGCGAGAAGATCAACCGCATGCTTGAAGAGCAGCGTAAAGTTGTTGAGCTGCGCAAGTTTCTGAACGAGATCTACAACGAGATTGGCGGCCGTCAGGAAAATCTTGAAGACCTCTCTGATCAGGAAATTCTGGATCTGGCGAAGAACCTGCGTGGCGGCGTTCCGATGGCTACCCCGGTATTCGACGGGGCCAAGGAATCCGAAATCAAGGCAATGCTCCGCCTGGCGGACATGCCGGACAGTGGCCAGATGCAGCTGTTCGACGGCCGTACCGGTAACAAGTTTGAGCGTCCGGTCACCGTCGGCTACATGTACATGCTGAAGCTGAACCACTTGGTGGACGACAAGATGCACGCGCGTTCCACTGGTTCGTACAGCCTGGTTACCCAGCAGCCGCTGGGTGGTAAGGCTCAGTTCGGTGGTCAGCGTTTCGGGGAGATGGAAGTCTGGGCGCTGGAAGCATATGGCGCGGCGTACACTCTGCAAGAAATGCTCACAGTGAAGTCGGACGACGTGAACGGCCGTACCAAGATGTACAAGAACATCGTGGACGGCGATCACCGTATGGAGCCGGGCATGCCCGAGTCCTTCAACGTGTTGATCAAAGAAATCCGTTCGCTCGGTATCGATATCGATCTGGAAACCGAATAACACGTGACGCGAATCGAGGGTGGGTCGGTATGACTGCCCTCTGCTCCGCCAGGAGGAAAGGCCTTGAAAGACCTACTGAATTTGCTGAAAAACCAGGGTCAAGTCGAAGAGTTCGACGCCATCCGCATCGGATTGGCATCGCCTGAGATGATCCGCTCGTGGTCGTTCGGTGAAGTTAAAAAACCGGAAACCATCAACTACCGTACGTTCAAACCCGAGCGTGACGGCCTGTTCTGCGCCAAAATCTTTGGCCCGGTCAAGGATTACGAGTGCCTGTGCGGTAAGTACAAGCGCTTGAAGCATCGTGGCGTCATCTGCGAGAAGTGTGGCGTTGAAGTCGCACTGGCCAAAGTCCGTCGTGAGCGCATGGCTCACATCGAACTGGCATCGCCGGTCGCTCACATCTGGTTCCTGAAGTCGCTGCCGTCCCGTATCGGCTTGCTGATGGACATGACCCTGCGTGATATCGAACGCGTTCTCTACTTCGAGAGCTATGTCGTTATCGATCCGGGCATGACCACGCTCGAAAAAGGGCAACTGCTGAACGACGAGCAGTACTTCGAAGCCCTCGAAGAGTTCGGTGATGACTTCGACGCCCGTATGGGTGCCGAGGCTGTCCGTGAGCTGCTGCACGCTATTGATCTGGAACACGAGATTGGCCGTCTGCGCGAAGAGATTCCGCAAACCAACTCCGAAACCAAAATCAAGAAGCTGTCCAAGCGCCTGAAGCTGATGGAAGCCTTCCAGGGTTCCGGCAACCTTCCAGAGTGGATGGTGTTGACCGTTCTGCCGGTTCTGCCGCCAGACCTGCGTCCACTGGTTCCACTGGACGGTGGTCGTTTTGCGACCTCTGACCTCAACGATCTCTATCGTCGGGTGATTAACCGTAACAACCGTTTGAAGCGCCTCCTTGATCTGTCTGCTCCTGACATCATCGTGCGTAACGAAAAGCGCATGCTGCAGGAAGCTGTCGATGCGCTGCTCGATAACGGTCGTCGCGGTCGTGCCATTACTGGTTCGAACAAGCGTCCTCTGAAGTCCCTGGCTGACATGATCAAGGGTAAGCAGGGCCGTTTCCGTCAGAACTTGCTCGGTAAGCGTGTTGACTACTCTGGCCGTTCGGTGATTACCGTAGGTCCGACCCTGCGTCTGCACCAGTGCGGTCTGCCGAAGAAGATGGCACTGGAGCTGTTCAAGCCGTTCATTTTCGGCAAGCTCGAAATGCGTGGTCTCGCAACCACCATCAAAGCTGCCAAGAAAATGGTTGAGCGCGAGCTGCCAGAAGTCTGGGACGTTCTCGCCGAAGTGATTCGCGAACACCCAGTGCTTCTGAACCGTGCGCCGACGCTTCACCGTCTGGGCATTCAGGCGTTTGAGCCGGTTCTCATCGAAGGTAAAGCGATCCAGCTGCACCCGCTGGTCTGTGCGGCATACAACGCCGACTTCGACGGTGACCAGATGGCCGTTCACGTGCCGCTGACGCTGGAAGCTCAGCTCGAAGCCCGTGCGCTGATGATGTCGACCAACAACATTCTGTCCCCGGCTAACGGTGAACCAATCATCGTTCCTTCGCAGGACGTTGTATTGGGTCTGTACTACATGACCCGTGAAGCGATCAACGCCAAAGGCGAAGGTCGTGTGTTTGCGGATCTGCAGGAAGTTGACCGTGTGTTCCGTGCTGGCGAAGCCGCACTGCATGCGAAAGTAAAAGTGCGCATCAACGAAACGGTCAATGATCGTGACGGTGGCAGCGTCAAGAACACTCGTATCGTCGACACAACCGTTGGCCGTGCGTTGCTGTTTCAGGTGGTTCCGGCCGGCCTGTCATATGACGTCGTCAACCAGCCGATGAAGAAGAAGGCGATCTCCAAGCTGATCAACCAGTGCTATCGCGTGGTTGGCCTGAAAGAGACCGTTATCTTCGCTGACCAGTTGATGTACACCGGTTTTGCTTACTCGACGATCTCGGGTGTTTCCATCGGCGTTAACGACTTCGTTATCCCTGATGAAAAAGCTCGCATCATCGACGCAGCGACCGATGAAGTGAAAGAGATCGAAAGTCAGTACGCCTCAGGCCTGGTTACCCAGGGCGAGAAGTACAACAAGGTGATCGACCTCTGGTCCAAGGCCAACGACGAAGTCTCGAAAGCGATGATGTCGAACCTCTCCAAAGAGAAGGTTGTCGACCGTCATGGTGAGACCGTTGACCAGGAATCCTTCAACTCGATGTACATGATGGCCGACTCTGGTGCGCGGGGTTCCGCTGCACAGATTCGTCAGCTGGCAGGTATGCGTGGTCTGATGGCCAAGCCGGATGGCTCGATCATTGAGACGCCGATCACTGCGAACTTCCGTGAAGGTCTGAGCGTACTTCAGTACTTCATCTCGACTCACGGTGCTCGTAAGGGTCTTGCGGATACCGCGTTGAAAACCGCGAACTCCGGTTACCTGACTCGTCGTCTGGTAGACGTTGCACAAGATCTGGTCGTTACCGAGGTTGACTGCGGTACCGAGCACGGTCTGGTCATGACACCGCACATTGAAGGCGGTGATGTCGTCGAGCCGTTGGGCGAGCGCGTATTGGGTCGAGTGATCGCCCGTGACGTATTCAAGCCTGGCACTGAAGACGTCATCGTTCCAGGCGGCACGCTGGTTGACGAGAAGTGGGTTGAATTCATCGAGCTGAACAGCATCGACGAAGTCATCGTGCGTTCTCCAATCAGCTGCGAAACCCGTTTCGGTATCTGCGCCAAGTGTTATGGCCGAGATCTGGCGCGCGGTCACCAGGTGAATATCGGTGAAGCTGTCGGTGTTATCGCTGCACAGTCGATCGGTGAGCCGGGTACCCAGCTGACCATGCGTACATTCCACATCGGTGGTGCGGCAAGCCGTACTTCTGCTGCGGACAGTGTTCAGGTGAAGAACGGCGGTATCGTTCGTCTGCACAACCTGAAGCACGTTGAGCGCCTTGATGGCCACCTCGTCGCGGTTTCGCGTTCCGGTGAGCTGGCAATTGCCGACGAATTCGGGCGTGAGCGCGAGCGTTACAAGCTGCCGTATGGTGCCGTGATTCTGGTGAAGGAAGGTGACAAGGTCGACGCAGGGTCCATCGTGGCCAAGTGGGATCCGCACACTCACCCAATCGTCACCGAGATGAAAGGTACCGTGACCTACGTGGGCATGGAGGAAGGTATTACGATCAAGCGCCAGACCGATGAATTGACCGGTCTGACCAACATCGAAGTACTTGATGCCAAGGATCGTCCTGCAGCAGGCAAAGACATTCGTCCTGCGGTCAAGATGGTTGGTGTGGATGGCAAGGATCTGTTGCTGCCAGGTACTGACGTACCTGCTCAATACTTCCTGCCCGCTAACGCCCTCGTCGGTGTTGCGGATGGTGTGCAAGTGGGTGTCGGTGATGTTATCGCCCGTATCCCGCAAGAGACGTCCAAGACCCGTGACATCACCGGTGGTCTGCCGCGTGTTGCCGACTTGTTCGAAGCGCGTCGCCCTAAGGAAGCATCGATCCTGGCCGAGGTCAGCGGTACGATCGCGTTCGGTAAAGAGACCAAAGGCAAGCGCCGTCTGGTTATCACGCCAAACGATGGTACCGATCCGTACGAAGAGCTGATTCCAAAATGGCGTCACCTCAACGTCTTCGAAGGTGAGCAGGTCAGCCGTGGTGAGGTTATCTCCGACGGTCCTAGCGATCCGCACGATATCCTGCGTCTGCTGGGTGTCAGCGCTCTGGCGAAATACATCGTTAACGAGATTCAAGACGTTTACCGCCTGCAAGGCGTGAAGATCAACGACAAGCACATCGAGACGATCCTTCGTCAGATGCTGCGTAAAGTCGAGATTGCTGAGTCGGGCGACTCGAGCTTCATCAAGGGTGACCAGATGGAGTTGACGCACGTACTGGTTGAAAACGAGCGCCTGGCGGCCGACGAGAAATTTGTTTCGAAATTTACTCGTGTGTTGCTTGGTATCACCAAGGCCTCGCTGTCCACCGAATCGTTCATCTCGGCGGCCTCCTTCCAGGAGACCACTCGCGTACTGACCGAGGCGGCGGTTACCGGCAAGCGCGATTATCTGCGCGGCCTGAAGGAAAACGTGGTCGTGGGTCGTCTGATCCCAGCAGGTACCGGTCTGGCATATCACAGCGAGCGCAAGCGTCGTCGTGAAGCTGACAAGCCGATGCGTGTAAGTGCGAGCGAAGTTGAAGCCGCGCTGACCGAAGCGTTGAACTCAAGCAGTAATTGAGAGTAGGGCCCCGGTTTTCATGGTCATTGGTCACACCCGGTTTCGATGGGTTGGCGGTGGCTGTGGACATCGGGGCTTTGCCTTGACTGGGGGCAGGATCCTCTTTAGACTCTTGTACCCCTAAATCTGGCGGGACGTATGTCCTGCCATTTTGCTTTTCTTGTAAGACAATAGCGTCGCAAGACAACAGTGGAGCTAGTAGATGGCAACTATCAACCAGCTGGTACGTCAGCCGCGTAAGCGTATCGTCGAGAAATCCGACGTACCTGCGCTGCAGAACTGCCCGCAGCGTCGTGGTGTGTGCACTCGCGTGTATACAACTACGCCGAAAAAACCTAACTCGGCATTGCGTAAAGTCTGCCGTGTGCGTCTGACCAACGGTTTCGAGGTTTCCTCGTACATCGGCGGTGAAGGCCACAACCTGCAAGAGCACAGCGTCGTACTGATTCGCGGCGGCCGTGTAAAAGACTTGCCAGGTGTTCGTTACCACACCGTTCGCGGTTCGCTGGATACCTCCGGTGTCAAAGGTCGTAACCAGGGTCGTTCGAAGTACGGTACCAAGAAGCCTAAGTAGTAGCGGCTTTTTGTAAAAACTGAATCATCTTATTTTCTGAGTCGATAAGAGTAAGGTCGGAGGCGCCAGTAGGTGCTGATTCCGAGCGAACCTGAAGACCGTTTGAGGGCTTATCCATGCCAAGAAGACGCGTAGCAGCCAAGCGCGAAGTGCTTGACGATCCAAAATACGGCAGCCAGATTCTGGCTAAGTTCATGAACCACGTTATGGAAAGCGGCAAGAAAGCCGTTGCCGAGCGTATCGTTTATGGCGCGCTGGAAAAGGTTAAAGAACGCAAGAACTCCGATCCCCTGGAAATCTTCGAGAAAGCTCTCGACGCCATCGCTCCGCTGGTCGAAGTGAAGTCGCGCCGTGTAGGCGGTGCTACTTACCAGGTTCCGGTCGAAGTTCGCCCGTCCCGTCGTAATGCTCTGGCAATGCGTTGGCTGGTAGACTTCGCGCGCAAGCGCGGTGAGAAGTCTATGGCTCTGCGTTTGGCTGGCGAACTGTTGGACGCCGCCGAAGGTAAAGGTGCTGCGGTCAAGAAGCGTGAAGACGTGCACCGTATGGCTGAAGCCAACAAAGCTTTCTCGCACTACCGCTTCTAATTTCAGCGTCACTAATTTTGCGAGGGCTTTATGGCTCGTACTACACCGATCAACCGTTACCGTAACATTGGTATCGTTGCTCACGTGGATGCTGGTAAAACCACCACCACCGAGCGCGTCCTTTTTACACCGGTAAAAGCCACAAGATGGGCGAGGTGCATGATGGCGCCGCGACCACCGACTGGATGGTTCAGGAGCAGGAGCGTGGTATTACCATTACTTCTGCTGCTATTACTGCCTTTTGGCAGGGTTCCGAGAAGCAGCACAAAGACCAGTATCGTTTCAACGTGATTGACACTCCGGGCCACGTAGACTTCACCATTGAAGTTGAGCGTTCCCTGCGTGTACTCGACGGTGCGGTCGTGGTTTTCTGTGGTACCTCGGGCGTAGAACCTCAGTCCGAAACCGTATGGCGTCAGGCCAACAAGTACGGTGTTCCACGTATCGTTTACGTGAACAAAATGGACCGTGCCGGCGCAAACTTTCTGCGCGTAATTGCTCAGATCAAGCAGCGTCTGGGTCACACCCCGGTGCCGATTCAGTTGGCTATCGGTGCTGAAGACAACTTCCAGGGTCAGATCGATCTGATGTCCATGGAAGCGGTCTACTGGAACGATGCTGACAAGGGCATGGTCCCTGTTCGCAAGCCTATCCCTGCTGAATTGCAGGAACTGGCTAACGAATGGCGCAGCAACATGGTCGAGGCTGCTGCCGAAGCCAACGAAGAACTGATGAACAAGTACCTTGAGGGTGAAGAGCTCACCAACGAGGAAATCAAGGCTGCTCTGCGTCAGCGTACTATTGCTGGTGAGATCGTCCTTGCTGTCTGCGGTTCTTCCTTCAAGAACAAGGGTGTTCCCCTGGTTCTCGACGCTGTGATCGACTACCTGCCGGCTCCAGTCGACATTCCTGCTATCAAGGGTTCCAATCCTGATAACGAGGAAGAAGAAATGGAGCGTCATGCGGACGACAACGAGCCGTTCTCGGCTCTGGCGTTCAAGATCGCTACAGACCCATTCGTGGGTACCTTGACGTTCGTCCGTGTTTACTCGGGCGTGTTGGCATCCGGCGACGGCGTGATCAACTCGGTCAAGGGCAAGAAAGAGCGCGTGGGTCGTATGGTGCAAATGCACGCAAACGCTCGCGAAGAGATCAAGGAAGTGCGCGCTGGCGACATCGCGGCCCTGATCGGCATGAAGGACGTCACCACCGGTGAAACCTTGTGCAACGCTGACAAGCCAATCATCCTGGTTCGGATGGACTTCCCGGAGCCGGTTATCTCGGTTGCCGTTGAGCCTAAAACCAAGGATGACCAGGAAAAAATGGGTATCGCACTGGGCAAGCTCGCTCAGGAAGACCCGTCTTTCCGCGTCAAAACTGATGAAGAGACTGGTCAAACGATCATCTCTGGCATGGGCGAGCTGCACCTGGACATCCTGGTTGACCGGATGCGCCGTGAGTTCAACGTCGAAGCCAACATCGGTAAGCCTCAGGTTTCGTATCGTGAGCGCATCACGAAGAACTGTGAAATCGAAGGCAAGTTCGTTCGCCAGTCCGGCGGTCGTGGTCAGTTCGGCCACTGCTGGATCCGTTTTGCACCTGCTGACGAAGGTCAGGAAGGTCTGCAATTCGTGAACGAAGTAGTGGGTGGTGTGGTTCCTAAGGAATACATCCCGGCTATCCAGAAGGGCATTGAAGAGCAGATGAAGAACGGCGTTGTTGCCGGCTATCCGCTGATCGGCCTGAAGGCTACCGTGTTTGATGGTTCTTACCACGACGTCGACTCGAACGAGATGGCGTTTAAGGTGGCTGCATCCATGGCGACCAAGCAGCTGGCCCAAAAGGGCGGCGGTGAGTTGCTTGAGCCGATCATGGCTGTAGAGGTTGTTACGCCTGAAGACTATATGGGTGATGTCATGGGCGACCTTAACCGTCGTCGCGGCATGATTCTGGGTATGGAAGATACGGTCTCCGGTAAAGTAATTCGTGCCGAGGTTCCGTTGGGTGAGATGTTCGGTTATGCGACCGACGTTCGCTCCATGTCTCAGGGTCGCGCAAGCTACTCTATGGAATTCAAAAATACAATACAGCTCCGTCGCACATCGTCGAAACTGTAACCAAAAAACAAGGCTGATTCAGCGCCTTTAGGCTAGGAGTTATTTGTCGTGGCTAAAGAAAAATTTGATCGTTCCCTTCCTCACGTCAACGTTGGCACCATCGGTCACGTTGACCACGGTAAAACCACGCTGACCGCTGCTCTGACTCGTGTTTGCTCCGAAGTTTTCGGTTCGGCTCGTGTTGACTTCGACAAGATCGACAGCGCACCAGAAGAGAAGGCTCGCGGTATCACCATCAACACTGCTCACGTTGAGTACAACTCGTCTGTGCGTCACTACGCACACGTTGACTGCCCAGGTCACGCCGACTACGTGAAGAACATGATCACTGGTGCTGCGCAGATGGACGGCGCTATCCTGGTTTGTTCGGCTGCTGATGGTCCGATGCCACAAACTCGTGAGCACATCCTGCTGTCCCGTCAGGTAGGCGTTCCGTACATCGTGGTCTTCCTGAACAAGGCTGACCTGGTAGACGACGCTGAGCTGCTGGAACTGGTTGAGATGGAAGTGCGCGATCTGCTGAGCACTTACGACTTCCCGGGCGACGACACTCCAATCATCATCGGCTCCGCCCGTATGGCGTTGGAAGGCAAAGACGACAACGAGATGGGCACCACTGCCGTCAAGAAGTTGGTTGAAACTCTGGACAGCTACATTCCTCAGCCAGAGCGTGCTGTCGACAAGCCGTTCCTGATGCCAATCGAAGACGTATTCTCGATCTCCGGTCGCGGTACTGTTGTGACTGGTCGTGTTGAGCGCGGTATCGTCAAGGTTCAAGATCCACTGGAAATCGTTGGTCTGCGTGACACTACCGTCACCACCTGCACCGGTGTTGAAATGTTCCGTAAGCTGCTCGACGAAGGTCGTGCTGGCGAGAACTGTGGCGTTCTGTTGCGCGGCACCAAGCGTGACGACGTTGAGCGTGGCCAGGTTCTGGTCAAGCCAGGTACCGTCAAGCCGCACACTCAGTTCGAAGCTGAAATCTACGTTCTGAGCAAAGAAGAAGGCGGTCGTCACACTCCTTTCTTCAAAGGCTACCGTCCGCAGTTCTATTTCCGTACTACCGACGTAACTGGTAGCTGCGAACTGCCGGAAGGCGTTGAGATGGTTATGCCAGGTGATAACGTTAAAGTTTCCGTTACCCTGATCAAGCCAATCGCAATGGAAGACGGTCTGCGTTTCGCTATCCGTGAAGGCGGTCGTACCGTCGGCGCTGGCGTCGTAGCCAAAATCATCGCGTAAGCGATGATCTTCAAAAGAGCCCCCGCTTGCGGGGGCTTTTTTATTGGGTTGACACTCTGTTAGCTCGTCTATAGAATTGCGCCTCCTTTAAACGGGCGTATTGCGCTCGGTGGGAAGTAGCCTGGAGTCTGAAATCCAATGCAAAATCAGCAAATCCGTATCAGGTTGAAGGCTTTTGACCATCGCCTGATCGACCAATCCACCCAGGAAATCGTGGAAACCGCGAAACGTACTGGTGCTCAAGTGCGTGGTCCGATTCCACTCCCTACCCGTAAAGAGCGGTTCACTGTTCTGGTTTCTCCGCACGTCAACAAAGACGCGCGCGACCAGTACGAGATCCGTACTCATAAGCGTGTTCTGGACATCGTCCAGCCAACGGATAAAACCGTTGATGCGCTGATGAAGCTTGATCTTGCGGCAGGTGTGGAAGTACAGATCAGCCTCGGCTAAGACTCGGGTCTTAGTCGTGTAACGCTCTGAAATGGGCGGCCATAGCGGGTGAAAGCCCCGTACACTCATGAGGTTTACAACATGACTATTGGTGTAGTCGGTCGTAAATGCGGTATGACCCGTATTTTCACCGAAGAAGGTGTCTCCATTCCGGTCACGGTCATTGAGATCGAGCCGAATCGCGTCACCCAGTTCAAAACCGAAGAAGTCGATGGCTATCGTGCAGTGCAAGTCACTGTCGGCGTGCGTCGTGCTTCCCGTGTGACTGCTGCTCAGGCAGGTCACTTCGCTAAAGCGAACGTTGCCGCTGGTCGTACCGTCTTGGAATTCCGTCTTGAAGAAGGCGAATACAAGGCTGGCGACCTGATCAATGCAGAAATCTTTGCTGCTGGCCAGATGGTAGATGTTACCGGTCAGTCCAAGGGTAAAGGCTTCCAAGGTACTATCAAGCGCCACAATTTCCGTGGTCAAGATAATACTCACGGTAACTCCGTGTCCCACCGCGTCCCGGGCTCTATCGGCCAGTGCCAGACTCCTGGTCGTGTATTCAAGGGCAAAAAAATGTCCGGTCATATGGGCGCTGAGCGCGTGACCGTGCAGTCCCTGGAAGTAGTGCGCGTGGACGCTGAACGCAATCTGTTGTTGGTCAAGGGTGCTGTTCCTGGCGCTACTGGCGGCAATGTGGTTGTACGTCCAGCAGCCAAGGCTCGCGGTTAAGGGGAAGCTGACATGCAATTAAATGTAAATGACGCTCAAGCGATCGAAGTTTCCGAACTGACATTTGGCGGCGAATTCAACGAGACGCTGGTTCACCAGGCAGTCGTGGCCTACATGGCTGGCGGTCGTCAGGGCAGCAAGCAGCAAAAGACCCGTTCTGACGTATCCGGTGGCGGTAAACGCCCTTGGCGTCAAAAGGGTACTGGTCGTGCTCGTGCCGGTACTATCCGTAGCCCGATCTGGCGCGGCGGCGGTACCACTTTCGCAGCACGCCCTCAGGATCACTCTCAGAAGCTCAACAAGAAGATGTACCGCGCTGCACTGCGCTCCATCCTTGCTGAACTGGTTCGTACTGATCGTCTGGTCGTGGTTCAGGATTTCGCTGTTGAATCGCCGAAAACCAAAGATCTGCTGGGCAAACTGAACGACATGAGCCTGACCGACGTTTTGATCGTGTCGGACGCTGTTGATCAGAACCTGTACCTGGCTGCTCGTAACCTGCCGCACGTTGACGTGCGTGATGTTCAAGGTTCCGATCCAGTTAGTCTGATCGCATACGACAAGGTGTTGATCACTGTGTCGGCCGTGAAGAAATTCGAGGAGCTGCTGGGATGAACCAGGAACGCGTATTTAAAGTTCTGCTTGGCCCGCACGTTTCCGAGAAGGCTACGGTTCTGGCAGACAAAAAAGGTCAGTTCGTTTTCAAGGTTGCTACTGATGCAACCAAGCTGGAAATCAAGAAGGCCGTCGAAAGCCTGTTCAGCGTGAAAGTAGAGCGTGTCACTACCCTGAATGTCATGGGTAAGACCAAGCGCACTGCTCGCGGTCTGGGCAAGCGTAATGACTGGAAGAAGGCGGTTATCTCCCTTCAGCCAGGCCAAGATCTCGATTTCAGCAGCAGTGCTGAGTAAGGAAGGGGTGCATCATGGCAATCGTTAAATGCAAACCGACTTCCCTGGCCGCCGTTTTGTGGTCAAGGTGGTCAACCAGGAGCTGCATAAAGGCGCTCCTCACGCACCGCTGCTCGAGAAAAAATCGAAGACTGGTGGTCGTAACAACAATGGCCGCATCACTACTCGTCACATCGGTGGTGGTCATAAGCAGCATTATCGTTTGGTCGATTTCCGTCGTAACGACAAGGATGGCATCTCTGCCACTGTCGAGCGCATTGAATACGATCCAAACCGTACTGCTCATATCGCACTGCTGCTGTACGCAGACGGCGAGCGTCGTTACATCATCGCGCCTAAAGGCGTGAGTGCTGGCGACCAGCTGATCGCGGGCGCTTTGGCTCCAATCAAGCCAGGCAACGCTCTGCAGCTGCGTAACATCCCAGTAGGTTCCACCGTTCACGGCATCGAACTGAAGCCGGGTAAAGGTGCTCAGATCGCTCGTTCTGCTGGTGCGTCTGCACAGCTGATCGCTCGTGAAGGTGTCTACGTGACTCTGCGTCTTCGCTCCGGTGAGATGCGTAAAGTTCTGGCTGAATGCCGTGCAACTCTGGGTGAGGTCTCGAACTCCGAGCACAGCCTGCGTTCGCTGGGTAAAGCTGGTGCCAAACGCTGGCGTGGCGTTCGCCCAACCGTTCGTGGTGTTGCCATGAACCCGGTTGACCACCCACATGGTGGTGGTGAAGGTCGTACCTCTGGTGGTCGTCATCCGGTATCGCCGTGGGGCTTCCCGACTAAGGGCGCGAAGACTCGTGGTAATAAGCGTACCGACAAAATGATCGTCCGTCGTCGCAAGTAAATAGAGGGATACGACAGTGCCACGTTCTCTGAAAAAGGTCCTTTTATTGATCTTCACCTACTGAAGAAGATCGAAGTGGCGGCGGAAAAGAACGATCGCAAACCAGTTAAGACCTGGTCGCGCCGTTCTATGATCCTGCCACAAATGGTCGGTTTGACCATTGCTGTGCATAACGGTCGTCAGCATGTTCCTGTTCTCGTGAACGAAGACATGGTCGGCCACAAACTAGGCGAGTTTGCCGGTACCCGCACTTATCGTGGGCACGTGGCAGACAAGAAAGCCAAGCGTTAAGGGGTAAGGAACGATGGAAGTAGCCGCTAAGTTGTCGGGCGCTCGAATCTCCGCCCAGAAAGCCCGCTTGGTCGCCGACCAGATCCGCGGGAAGAAGGTGGGCGAAGCGCTCAACCTGTTGGCTTTCAGCAGTAAGAAAGCCGCCGAGATCATCAAGAAAGTGCTGGAGTCGGCCGTAGCCAACGCCGAGCATAACGAAGGCGCAGACGTTGATGACCTCAAGGTCTCCACCGTTTTCGTCAACGAAGGGCGTTCGCTGA
Organism: Pseudomonas sp. 15A4; assembly: GCF_016925575.1. Classification (NCBI taxonomy): domain Bacteria; kingdom Pseudomonadati; phylum Pseudomonadota; class Gammaproteobacteria; order Pseudomonadales; family Pseudomonadaceae; genus Pseudomonas; species Pseudomonas sp. 15A4. The sequence goes on from NZ_CP068986.1 coordinate 1,616,485, forward strand.
AGCGCATCATGCCACGTGCCAAAGGCCGTGCTGATCGCATCGTCAAGCGGTCTTGCCATATCACTGTCAAGGTTGCTGACAAGTAACGGAGTCGAAGAGATGGGTCAGAAAGTACATCCCATTGGCATTCGCCTGGGAATCGTCAAGGAGCACACCTCCGTCTGGTACGCAGACGGTCGGACTTATGCGGACTATTTGTTCGCTGATCTGAAGGTGCGAGAGTATCTCCAAGACAAACTAAAAAGCGCGTCCGTAAGCCGTATCGATATCCATCGTCCGGCGCAGACTGCACGCATCACCATCCACACCGCTCGTCCAGGTATCGTTATCGGGAAGAAAGGTGAAGATGTTGAGAAGCTGCGTCAGGACCTGACCAAGCAAATGGGTGTGCCTGTGCACATCAATATCGAAGAGATCCGTAAGCCGGAGCTCGACGGTATGCTGGTTGCGCAGAGCGTAGCTCAGCAGCTGGAGCGTCGCGTAATGTTCCGTCGCGCTATGAAGCGCGCAGTGCAGAACGCCATGCGCATTGGTGCCAAAGGCATCAAAATCCAAGTGAGCGGTCGTCTCGGCGGTGCTGAAATTGCACGTACTGAATGGTATCGCGAAGGTCGTGTGCCTTTGCACACCCTGCGTGCCGACATCGACTATGCCAACTACGAAGCTCACACCACTTACGGTGTGATCGGTGTAAAGGTTTGGATCTTCAAAGGCGAAGTAATTGGTGGTCGCCAAGAAGAGCTGAAACCGCAAGCACCAGCGCCTCGTAAAAAAGCTGCTAAGTAAGGGGTACGCCAAATGTTGCAACCTAAGCGTACGAAGTTCCGCAAGCAGATGACCGGCCACAACCGTGGTCTGGCATTGCGCGGTAGCAAAGTCAGCTTCGGCGAGTTCGCGCTGAAGTCTGTTGCTCGTGGTCGTCTCACCGCTCGTCAGATCGAGTCAGCGCGTCGTGCACTGACCCGTCACGTTAAACGTGGCGGCAAGATCTGGATCCGTGTATTCCCGGACAAGCCTGTCACCAAAAAGCCTCTCGAAGTTCGGATGGGTAAAGGTAAGGGTAACGTGGAGTACTGGGTTGCCCAGATTCAGCCAGGCAAAGTCCTGTATGAAATCGAGGGTGTTTCCGAAGAGTTGGCGCGTGAGGCTTTCGCCCTGGCTGCTGCAAAGCTGCCGCTCGCCACCTCCTTTGTTAAGCGGACGGTGATGTGATGAAAGCGAATGAACTTCGTGAAAAATCAGCACAGCAACTGAACGAGCAACTGCTCGGCTTGCTGCGCGACCAGTTCAATCTGCGCATGCAGAAAGCAACTGGCCAGTTGGGGCAGTCTCACCTGCTCTCGCAAGTTAAGCGTGACATCGCTCGCGTGAAGACTGTGCTCAACCAGCAGGCAGGTAAGTAATCATGGCTGAAGCCGAAAAAACCGTCCGTACGCTGACTGGCCGTGTCGTCAGCGACAAGATGGACAAGACCATCACCGTACTGATCGAGCGTCGCGTCAAGCACCCAATCTACGGTAAATACGTTAAGCGTTCGACTAAGCTGCACGCGCACGACGAAACCAATCAGTGCCACATCGGCGACAAGGTCACTATTCGTGAAACTCGTCCGATGGCCAAGACCAAATCTTGGGCGCTGGTTGATGTTCTCGAACGCGCTGTGGAAGTCTAAGGGCTAGGGGTCGGAGAAATTATATGATTCAGACTCAATCCATGCTCGATGTGGCCGATAACAGCGGCGCACGCCGCGTTATGTGCATCAAGGTGCTTGGTGGCTCTCATCGTCGTTACGCTGGTATCGGTGACATCATCAAAGTGACCGTCAAGGAAGCAATTCCGCGCGGTAAGGTGAAAAAAGGCCAAGTGATGACTGCAGTAGTAGTCCGCACTCGCCACGGTGTTCGTCGCGCTGACGGCTCCATCATCCGCTTTGACGGCAACGCTGCTGTTCTGTTGAACAACAAGCAAGAGCCGATCGGCACCCGTATCTTTGGGCCAGTGACCCGTGAACTTCGTACTGAGAAGTTCATGAAGATCGTCTCGCTCGCCCCAGAAGTGCTGTAAGGAGATCCGACATGCAAAAGATTCGTCGTGACGACGAGATCATCGTGATCGCCGGCAAAGACAAAGGTAAGCGCGGTAAGGTGCTCAAGGTTCTCGCTGACGACCGTTTGGTCGTTGGTGGGATCAACCTGGTGAAGCGTCATACCAAGCCAAACCCGATGTCGGGCGTACAGGGCGGTATCGTCGAGAAAGAAGCGCCACTGCACGCTTCTAACGTCGCCATTTTCAACGGCGCAACCAACAAAGCTGATCGCGTTGGTTTCAAAGTTGAAGACGGCAAGAAAATTCGTGTCTTCAAGTCGACCCAAAAAGCGGTTGATGCTTGAACACTGCTAGGTAGAAGACCATGGCACGACTAAAAGAGATTTACTGGAAAGAAATCGCACCGAAGCTTAAGGAAGAACTTAAGCTTGCGAACGTGATGGAAGTTCCACGCGTTACCAAGATCACCCTGAACATGGGTCTGGGCGAAGCGATCGGTGACAAGAAAGTCATCGAGCACGCTGTTGCAGACCTGGAAAAAATCACCGGCCAAAAAGTCGTTGTGACGTACGCTCGCAAATCTATCGCAGGCTTTAAAGTCCGTGAAGGTTGGCCGATCGGTGTCAAAGTGACTCTGCGCCGTGAGCGTATGTATGAATTCCTGGATCGTCTGCTGTCGATCTCCCTGCCTCGGGTTCGCGACTTTCGCGGCCTGAATGCCAAGTCCTTCGATGGTCGTGGTAACTACAGCATGGGCGTTAAAGAGCAGATTATTTTCCCGGAAATCGATTACGACAAGATCGATGCCCTGCGCGGTCTGGACATTACCCTGACCACCACTGCTCGTACGGACGAAGAAGGTCGCGCATTGCTGCGTGCTTTCAAGTTCCCGTTCCGCAACTGATTGGAGTAGGACCATGGCCAAGAAGAGCATGAAAAACCGTGAGCTGAAGCGTCAGCTCACCGTTGCCAAGTACGCTACCAAGCGTGCTGCGCTGAAAGCGATCATCGTGGATCTGAACGCAAGTCCAGAAGCACGCTGGGAAGCTACGGTCGCCCTGCAGAAGCAGCCACGTGACGCAAGTGCCTCGCGCATGCGTAACCGTTGCCGCCTGACAGGTCGTCCGCACGGCGTGTACCGCAAGTTCGGCCTCGGCCGTAACATGCTGCGTCAAGCAGCAATGCGTGGCGACGTACCAGGTCTGGTTAAAGCCAGCTGGTAAGCTGTTATTCGCGCACTGCGTCCATTGGGTTCACCTTGAATCCATGGGCGTAGAGCCTGAATTTGAATCAAGCCCCTTTTGGGGCTTGATTCATTTCTGGGGTGCGCCTAGAATTGCCGGCTCGCCAGAGCCCGTGCTTGCACGTGCCCGAAATTTTGAGGCGATAGGTTGCAGCCGTAAGGCTCATTTTTTTGTATCAGGAGCGTCTAGCCCATGAGTATGCAGGACCCGTTAGCGGACATGCTAACTCGTATCCGTAATGCCCAGATGGCTGAAAAGCCCGTCGTAAGCATGCCATCCTCCACGTTGAAAGTGGCTGTAGCCAAAGTCCTGAAGGACGAAGGTTACATTGCGGGTTATCAGATCAGCAGCGAAACCAAGCCGTTGCTATCCATCGAGCTGAAGTACTTCGAAGGCCGTCCGGTCATCGAAGAAGTGAAGCGCGTTAGCCGTCCAGGCCTGCGTCAGTACAAGTCCGTCGATGAGTTGCCAAAAGTTCGTGGCGGCCTCGGTGTGTCTATCGTCTCCACCAACAAGGGTGTGATGACGGATCGTGCTGCGCGCGCTGCCGGTGTCGGCGGCGAAGTGCTTTGCACTGTGTTCTAAGGGGGATAAGCATGTCACGCGTAGCTAAGAACCCCGTTAAGTTGCCAGCAGGCGTCGAAGTTAAACTCGTCGGCCAGCAGCTTTCGGTGAAGGGTGCCAAGGGCACTCTAGACCTGAACATTCATTCGGCCGTTGAAATTGTTGAAGAGGCTGGTGAGCTGCGTTTCGCTGCTCGCAATGGCGATCAACAAACTCGCGCAATGGCTGGTACCACTCGTGCGTTGGTAAACAACATGGTCCAAGGCGTAAGCCAAGGCTTCGAGCGCAAGCTCCAGCTGGTCGGTGTTGGTTACAAAGCGCAAGCAAAAGGCACGGTGCTGAACCTGGCCCTTGGCTTCTCGCACCCAGTGGACTACGAATTGCCGGAAGGCATCACCGCTGAGACTCCCAACCAAACCGATATCGTGATCCGCGGTATCGACAAGCAGTTGGTTGGTCAAGTGGCCGCTGAGATCCGCGACTTCCGCCGTCCAGAGCCGTACAAAGGCAAAGGCGTGCGTTACGCGGACGAAGTCGTCCGTCGTAAAGAAGCCAAGAAGAAGTAGGGCATAGCAAATGACCGTCAAAAAAGTTACCCGACTGCGTCGCGCTCGCAAAGCACGCCTGAAAATGCACGAACTCGAAGTCGTGCGTCTCTGCGTGTACCGCTCTTCGCAGCACATTTATGCCCAGGTCATCTCGGCCGACGGCAGCAAAGTCCTGGCAAACGCCTCGACTTTGGACAAAGAACTGCGTGATGGCGCCACTGGCAACATCGACGCGGCCACTAAAGTTGGCCAGCTGATCGCTGAGCGTGCGAAAGCCGCCGGTGTATCGCAAGTGGCTTTTGATCGTTCTGGCTTCAAGTACCACGGTCGCGTTAAGGCGCTGGCTGATGCTGCTCGTGAAGGCGGGCTGGAGTTCTAAGTTATGTCAAATAACGACCAAAAACGCGACGAAGGCTACATCGAGAAGCTGGTACAAGTTAATCGCGTAGCAAAAACCGTTAAAGGCGGCCGTATCTTCACCTTCACCGCGTTGACCGTGGTTGGTGATGGTAAAGGGCGCGTTGGCTTCGGCCGTGGCAAGTCACGTGAAGTGCCTGCCGCGATCCAGAAGGCAATGGAAGCTGCTCGCCGCAACATGATCCAGGTTGATCTGAACGGCACTACGCTGCAGTACGCCATCAAGTCCGCTCATGGGGCTTCGAAGGTTTACATGCAGCCTGCGTCGGAAGGTACTGGCATCATCGCTGGCGGTGCAATGCGCGCCGTCCTCGAAGTTGCTGGCGTCCACAACGTTCTGGCCAAGTGCTACGGTTCGACTAACCCGGTAAACGTTGTTCACGCAACGTTCAAGGGTTTGAAAACCATGCAGTCCCCTGAGTCCATCGCTGCTAAACGCGGCCTGAACGTCCAGGAGATCTTCTGATCATGGCTACCGTTAAAGTAACGCTGATCAAAAGCATGACCGGCCGCATCCCTAACCACAAATTGTGCGTTAAGGGTTTGGGTCTGCGTCGCATCGGTCACACTGTAGAAGTCGTTGATACCCCGGAAAACCGTGGGATGATCAACAAGGCTTACTACATGCTGCGCGTCGAGGGTTAATCGATGAAACTCAATGATCTGAGTCCAGCGCCGGGTTCCCGTCGCGAAAAGCATCGTCCGGGCCGTGGTATCGGTAGCGGTTTGGGTAAGACCGGTGGCCGTGGCCACAAAGGTCAGACCTCCCGCTCCGGTGGCACCATTGCTCCGGGCTTCGAAGGCGGCCAACAGCCGTTGCATCGTCGTCTGCCTAAGTTCGGCTTCGTCTCTTTGAAAGCTATGGATCGTGCTGAAGTTCGCACCTCCGAGCTGGCTAAAGTAGAAGGCGTCGTCACTGTGCAGTCCCTGAAGGATGCCAACGTGATCAACCAAAACGTGCAGCGTGTGAAAATCATGCTGTCCGGTGAGGTTACTCGCGCAGTCACCCTCAAAGGTATCGCAGCCACCAAAGGTGCGCGTGCGGCTATCGAAGCAGCTGGCGGCAAGTTCGAGGAATAAATGGCTAAGCAAGGTGCTCTCTCAGCGCTAGGCAAAAGCGGCGGGTTGTCCGAACTCTGGGCTCGTCTGCGTTTCCTGTTCCTGGCGATTATCGTCTATCGGATCGGTGCGCATATCCCAGTTCCGGGTATCAACCCCGACCGACTGGCGGACCTGTTTCGACAGAATGAGGGGACCATTCTTAGCTTGTTCAACATGTTTTCCGGCGGTGCGCTGGAGCGCATGAGCATCTTTGCACTGGGGATCATGCCGTATATCTCGGCATCGATCATCATGCAGCTCATGACCGCAGTCAGCCCACAGCTGGAGCAGTTGAAGAAGGAAGGTGAGGCTGGTCGTCGTAAGATCAGCCAGTACACCCGCTATGGCACCGTCGTCCTGGCCTTGGTTCAAGCCATTGGCATGTCCATTGGTTTGGCCGGTCAGGGCGTTGCGTTCTCAGCAGATATCGGCTTCCACTTCGTTGCAGTTACCACGTTTGTTGCTGGTGCACTGTTCATGATGTGGCTGGGCGAGCAGATCACTGAGCGCGGTGTTGGCAACGGTATCTCGATGTTGATTTTTTCGGGTATCGTCGCCGGTCTTCCGAGGGCGATCGGGCAGTCTTTCGAGTCTGCGCGTCAAGGTGATATCAATATCTTCGCTTTGGTCGCCATCGGTTTGCTGGCAGTAGCGATCATCGGTTTCGTGGTATTCATCGAGCGTGGTCAGCGTCGTATTGCTGTTCACTACGCCAAGCGTCAGCAGGGCCGCAAGGTCTTCGCAGCGCAGACGAGCCACTTGCCCTTGAAAGTGAACATGGCGGGCGTAATTCCTGCCATCTTCGCGAGCAGCATCTTGCTGTTTCCGGCTTCGCTGGGTGCCTGGTTCGGTCAGTCTGAGGGTATGGGCTGGTTGCAGGACATCTCGCAGTCGATCGCACCTGGTCAGCCGTTGAATATTCTGCTGTTTAGTGCAGGGATTATTTTCTTCTGCTTCTTCTATACGGCGTTGATGTTCAATCCGAAAGACGTAGCGGAAAACCTGAAGAAGTCCGGTGCCTTTATTCCGGGCATTCGTCCTGGTGAGCAGTCTGCACGCTATATTGATGGCGTTCTGACTCGTCTGACCATGTTCGGTGCTCTCTACATGATGGCCGTATGCCTGCTTCCACAGTTTCTCGTGGTTGCTGCAAACGTGCCGTTTTACCTTGGCGGGACCTCGTTGCTGATCGTGGTCGTGGTTGTGATGGACTTTATGTCTCAAGTGCAATCGCACCTCGTTTCGCACCAGTATGAATCCCTGATGAAGAAAGCCAACCTGAAGGGCTACGGCAGCGGCATGCTGCGCTGAAGCACCCATAAGGTTCGAGGAGTTGGTGATGAAAGTTCGTGCATCGGTGAAAAAGCTGTGCCGCAACTGCAAGATTATTCGCCGCGAAGGTGTTGTTCGAGTAATTTGCAGCGCGGAACCACGTCACAAGCAGCGCCAAGGCTAAATGTGATCTGTGCTAAAAGCCCAGCAGCTAGTGCGCTGCTGGGTTGATTATTTGTTATTACAGCGATATTATCTCGCGCCCTATTTCTTGGCTTCCGGGGCGTAGGTAGCTGTCAATTGGAGTCCCACTGAATGGCCCGTATTGCAGGCGTTAACATTCCAGATAACAAGCATACTGTTATCTCGCTGACCTACATCTATGGTGTTGGTCGCACAACTGCACATAAAATCTGTGCTACTACCGGGGTTAACCCGGCGGTAAAGATCAAAGATCTGAGCGACGAGCAGATTGAACAGCTGCGTGGCGAAGTCGCGAAGTTCACCACTGAAGGTGATCTGCGTCGCGAAATCAACATGAAAATCAAGCGCTTGATGGACCTCGGTTGCTATCGCGGTCTGCGTCATCGTCGTGGTCTTCCAGTGCGCGGTCAGCGTACCAAGACTAACGCGCGTACCCGTAAAGGTCCGCGTAAGCCGATCCGCAAGTAATCGCCCCAGCGAATCGACAGGAATTAAATCATGGCAAAACCTGCTGCTCGTCCTCGTAAAAAAGTTAAAAAGACAGTGGTTGATGGCATCGCCCACATCCATGCATCTTTTAACAACACAATCGTGACCATCACCGACCGTCAAGGTAACGCTCTTTCCTGGGCTACCTCCGGTGGTTCGGGTTTCCGCGGTTCTCGCAAGTCCACGCCGTTTGCTGCTCAAGTAGCTGCTGAACGTGCTGGTCAAGCTGCGCTGGAATACGGCCTGAAAAACCTCGACGTCAACGTCAAAGGTCCAGGTCCAGGTCGTGAATCTGCTGTCCGTGCTTTGAACGGCTGCGGCTACAAGATCGCCAGCATCACCGACGTGACGCCAATCCCGCATAACGGGTGCCGTCCGCCGAAGAAGCGCCGCGTGTAATCCAGGAGATTGTAAAGAATGGCTCGTTACATTGGTCCAAAATGCAAACTCGCTCGTCGTGAAGGCACCGATCTCTTTCTGAAGAGCGGCGTGCGCGCGATCGAATCGAAGTGCAACATCGAAGCAGCACCTGGTATCCACGGCCAGCGCCGCGGTCGCCAGTCCGACTACGGCACCCAACTGCGTGAAAAGCAGAAAGTCCGTCGTATTTATGGCGTTCTCGAGCGTCAGTTCAGCGGTTACTACAAAGAAGCTGCTGGCAAGAAAGGCGCAACTGGTGAGAACCTGCTGCAACTGCTCGAATGCCGTCTGGACAACGTTGTATACCGCATGGGCTTCGGTTCGACTCGTGCCGAATCGCGTCAGCTGGTATCGCACAAGTCGGTAAGCGTAAACGGCAAAACCGTGAACGTTCCGTCCTACCAGGTCCGTGCTGGTGACGTAGTGGCAATTCGCGAAAAAGCGAAGAACCAACTGCGTATTGTCCAGGCTCTCGATCTGTGTGCCCAACGTGGCCGCGTAGAATGGGTAGAAGTAGACACTGAGAAAAAATCTGGCGTCTTCAAAAGCGTCCCAGCCCGCAGTGATCTGTCCGCCGACATCAACGAAAGCCTGATTGTCGAGCTCTACTCCAAGTAAGGGCTAGAAAATAGGTGCATCCATGCAGATTTCGGTAAATGAGTTCCTGACACCCCGCCACATTGATGTGCAGGTTGTCAGTCCGACCCGCGCCAAAATCACTCTCGAGCCTCTCGAGCGTGGTTTCGGCCATACCCTGGGCAACGCGCTGCGCCGCATCCTGTTGTCCTCCATGCCCGGCTGTGCAGTAGTCGAGGCCGAGATTGACGGTGTACTCCATGAGTACAGCGCCATCGAAGGCGTACAGGAAGATGTCATTGAAATCCTGTTGAACCTCAAAGGTCTGGCTATCAAGCTGCACGGTCGAGACGAAGTTACGCTGACCTTGTCGAAGAAGGGTTCGGGGGTGGTTACCGCTGCCGATATTCAGCTGGATCATGATGTCGAGATCGTTAACCCCGATCACGTAATCGCTAACCTGGCGTCTAACGGCGCCCTGAACATGAAGCTCGTTGTAGCTCGTGGTCGCGGTTATGAACCAGCAGACTCGCGTCAGAGCGATGAAGACGAAAGCCGCAGCATTGGTCGCTTGCAGCTCGATTCTTCGTTCAGCCCGGTTCGTCGCATTGCATACGTGGTGGAAAACGCCCGTGTCGAGCAACGTACCAACCTGGACAAGCTGGTTATCGATCTGGAAACCAACGGTACTCTGGATCCTGAAGAGGCTATCCGTCGTGCAGCAACCATCCTGCAACAGCAGTTGGCTGCGTTCGTCGACCTTAAAGGTGACAGCGAACCCGTTGTAGTCGAACAGGAAGACGAGATCGATCCGATCCTGCTTCGTCCGGTTGACGATTTGGAACTGACCGTACGTTCGGCCAACTGCCTTAAGGCGGAGAACATTTACTACATCGGCGACCTGATTCAGCGCACCGAAGTAGAACTGTTGAAGACTCCGAACCTGGGCAAGAAATCCTTGACCGAGATCAAGGACGTTCTGGCTTCTCGTGGTCTCTCCCTCGGCATGCGCCTCGACAACTGGCCGCCTGCAAGTCTTAAGAAGGACGACAAGGCGACTGCCTGATCGTCGTAATCACCGAACGTAGTGTTTGGTAAGGAATGAACCATGCGTCATCGTAAAAGTGGACGTCACCTGAGCCGTACCAGCTCTCACCGTAAGGCTATGTTCCAAAACATGGCGGTGTCGCTGTTCGAGCACGAGCTGATCAAAACTACCCTGCCGAAAGCCAAAGAACTGCGTCGCGTTGCTGAGCCGCTGATCACCTTGGCCAAGATTGACAGCGTTGCTAACCGTCGTCTGGCATTTGACCGTACCCGTTCGAAAGAAATGGTCGGCAAACTGTTCAACGATCTGGGCAAGCGTTACGCAACTCGTGAGGGTGGCTACCTGCGCATCCTCAAGTGTGGCTTCCGCGCTGGCGACAACGCGCCAATGGCGTACGTCGAACTGGTTGATCGTCCTGTCGGTGGCTCTGTAGAAGCCGCTGAATAAGACATCAGTCACTACAAAAAACCGGGCCTAGTGCCCGGTTTTTTGTTGTCTGCAACAAAGCCTCTTGGATGGCCGGACTTTGCTCAACCAGCGGTGATTCTAAGTGATAAACGGAACCCTCCTCATTTACCTGCGTTTTCGATACCAAATGTCCGAATTTCGCCGGGTTTCCACGTTTATTTGCTAACCCCTGGGGTGACCAACCAGGCTGGTTGGTTCAAACTAACGCCTTTCACCAAGAGATGGACGGCGATGCAAGGCCACCCGGATGTAATTGATTACCTCAACACGCTGCTGACAGGCGAACTCGCTGCGCGCGACCAGTATTTTGTCCACTCGCGGATGTACGAAGATTGGGGTTTCAGCAAGCTGTACGAACGCATCAATCACGAGATGGAAGAAGAGGCTCAACACGCTGATGCGTTGATGCGCCGGATTCTGATGCTCGAAGGCACCCCACGCATGCGTCCTGACGACTTGGATGTGGGTACTACGGTCCCCGAGATGCTCGCCAGCGACCTTCGCCTGGAGTACAAGGTGCGAGCCGCACTGTGCAAAGGCATCGCGCTCTGTGAGCAGCACAGGGATTACGTAAGCCGTGACATCCTCCGCATTCAGCTCGCCGACACGGAAGAAGATCACACCTATTGGCTTGAAAAACAGCTGGGCCTGATCAAATCCATCGGCCTCGAGAATTATCTCCAGTCGCAGTTCTGAGAACTGAAACCGCCGCTACAAAAAAGCCCCTGCCGCAGATCGCGACAGGGGCTTTTTATTAGGACGATGCAATCAAGCGCGATCGCGCTCCAGAAGCGGCTTCAGATAGTGGCCGGTGTAGGACTGTTTCATGTCCGCTACCTGCTCTGGCGTACCGGTCGCGATGATCTGTCCGCCTTTCGAACCCCCTTCGGGGCCTAGGTCGACCAGCCAGTCGGCTGTCTTGATCACATCCAGGTTGTGCTCGATAACAACAACCGTGTTGCCGTGGTCGCGAAGTCGATGCAAGACGTCCAGCAGTTGCTGAATATCCGCGAAGTGCAGGCCGGTGGTGGGCTCATCGAGGATGTACAGGGTTTTGCCGGTGTCTCGCTTGGACAGCTCGCGCGACAGCTTCACCCGCTGCGCTTCACCACCCGAAAGCGTAGTCGCTGACTGGCCCAGCTTGATATAGGACAGACCCACATCCATCAGCGTCTGCAATTTCCGGGCGAGGGCAGGCACGGCGTCGAAAAATGCCCTCGCTTCCTCAATCGTCATCTCCAGGACCTCGTGGACGTTTTTGCCCTTGTACTTAACCTCGAGCGTCTCACGGTTGTATCGCTTGCTCTTGCACACATCGCAAGGCACATAGATATCAGGCAGGAAATGCATCTCGACCTTGATCAGGCCGTCACCCTGGCACGCCTCGCAACGACCGCCCTTGACGTTGAAGGAGAATCGGCCAGGTCCGTAACCCCGGGATCTTGATTCAGGCACGCCCGCGAACAGCTCACGGATTGGCGTAAACAGCCCGGTGTACGTCGCAGGGTTGGATCGCGGCGTACGTCCAATAGGGCTCTGGTCAATATCAACGACTTTGTCCAGGTGCTGCAGGCCGTCAATGCTGTCGTGTGCCGACGCCTCGAGCGTTGTTGCTCCATTGAGTGCAGTGGCACTGAGCGGGAACAGGGTGTTGTTGATCAGCGTCGACTTGCCCGAGCCCGACACGCCTGTCACGCAGGTCAGCAAGCCAATCGGTATTTCCAGATCGACATTGCGCAGATTGTTGCCCCGCGCGCCTTTGAGTTTGAGCGACAGCTTTTTATTACGAGGCGTTCGCTTGGCAGGCACAGCGATCTTCACCCGGCCCGACAGGTATTTACCCGTCAGAGAGTCCGGATGATCCATCACTTCCTGTGGCGTGCCTTCCGCGACAATATTGCCGCCATGCACGCCTGCACCCGGACCGATGTCGACCACATAGTCAGCCAGTCGAATTGCGTCTTCGTCGTGCTCGACCACGATGACCGTATTACCAATGTCTCGCAGGTGCCGCAACGTATCCAGCAGCCGATCGTTATCGCGCTGATGCAAGCCGATTGAAGGCTCATCGAGGATGTACATCACGCCGACGAGGCCTGCGCCGATTTGGCTGGCCAGACGGATTCGCTGCGCCTCGCCACCGGAGAGCGTGTCGGCGCTCCGGTCCAGTGTCAGATAGTCCAACCCAACGTTGACGAGGAACTGCAGGCGTTCGCGAATTTCCTTGAGAATCTTGTCGGCAATCTCGCCGCGGCGGCCCGTGAGCTTCAACTCACCAAAATAGTGGGTAGCGTCGCCAATTGGCATGTTGGTAACGGCTGGAAGTGTCTTCTCACCAACCCATACGTGACGTGCCTCTCGGCGCAACCGCGTGCCACGGCACTCGGGGCACGGCTGCGTGCTGAGAAACTTCGCCAACTCCTCGCGAACCGTGGTCGATTCGGTTTCGCGATAGCGCCGCTCGAGGTTGGGAACGATGCCCTCGAATGGATGCGCACGTTTAACGATGTCGCCGCGGTCATTAAGGTAGCGGAAATCAACGCTGTCCTTACCGCTGCCGCCGAGCAGGACCTTCTGTAGATCGGCGGGCAGTTCCTTGAACGGCACCTCAAGGCTGAAGCGGTAATGTTTTGCCAGCGAGCCGAGCATCTGGAAGTAATAGACGTTTCGCCTGTCCCAGCCACGAATCGCGCCTTCTGCCAGCGTGAGTTCGCCATTGACCAGGCGTTTGGTGTCGAAGAATTGCTTCACGCCCAGCCCGTCGCAGGTCGGACATGCGCCTGCAGGGTTGTTGAACGAGAACAGCTTTGGTTCCAGCTCGCTGATCGCATGGCCACAGATCGGGCAGGCGAAGCGTGCGGAAAAAATGATCTCTTCGCCGGGCTCGTCGTCCATCGGCGCCACCAGCGCGATGCCGTCAGCCAGCTTCAGCGCGGTCTCAAAAGATTCGGCCAAACGCTGTTGCAGGTCCGACCGCACCTTGAAGCGGTCAACGACGACATCGATCGAGTGCTTCTTCTGTTTATCGAGCTTGGGAAGTTCGTCCAGCTCGCACAGCCGACCGTTCACCCGAGCCCGGACGAAACCCTGAGCGCGAAGCTCTTCGAAGACTGCCAGGTGCTCGCCTTTTCGCTCCCGTACTACGGGGGCAAGCAGCATCAGTTTGGCGCCTTCCGGCTGGGCCAGGACCAGGTCGACCATCTGGCTGACAGTTTGCGCCTCCAGAGGAATGTCGTGATCCGGGCAACGCGGCTGACCGACACGCGCATACAGCAGACGCAGGTAGTCGTAAATCTCGGTGATGGTGCCCACGGTCGAGCGTGGGTTGTGGGACGTGGACTTCTGCTCGATGGAAATGGCGGGCGACAAACCTTCGATCGTGTCGACGTCCGGCTTCTCCATCATCGACAGGAACTGACGCGCGTAGGCGGACAGCGATTCGACGTAGCGACGCTGGCCCTCGGCATAGAGCGTATCGAACGCGAGGGACGATTTTCCTGAGCCGGACAATCCGGTGATAACGATCAGCTTGTCGCGTGGAAGGGTCAGGTCGATGTTCTTCAGGTTGTGGGTTCGAGCCCCACGAATCAAGATCTTGTCCAAAGCTGGCCTCGCACGGCGGGCGTGTAAAACGTGGAAGTATACGGGCAAATACTGGATGGATACACACTATTGAAGATGGGGCTGCCTCACCCGGAAAAAAGAAACTTCCTGCGATGCGCGGCAAACCGTCGTATGTGCTCTCAACGATGGGACTGGTAGAATCGCCGCCGGTTCATACGAGGTTCCTTCATGCACGATTCTCACAGCGAGCGCATGAGCGGCAGCGAAACCCGCGCCGCGGGCGGTCTGGCGCTGGTGTTCGCCTTCCGTATGCTTGGCATGTTCATGGTGCTGCCCGTACTTGCCACTTACGGAATGGACCTGGCCGGCGCAAGCCCGGCACTCATCGGTCTGGCCATCGGCGCGTACGGCCTGACACAAGCGGTGTTGCAGATTCCGTTTGGCATCATCTCTGATCGCATCGGCCGTCGCCCCGTCATTTATCTGGGCCTGATCGTGTTTGCGCTCGGCAGCGTGCTGGCGGCCCAATCCACCTCCATCTGGGGCGTAATCGCCGGTCGCGTCTTGCAAGGGGCGGGTGCTATTTCCGCTGCGGTCATGGCGTTGCTTTCCGATTTGACCCGCGAGCAGCACCGCACCAAGGCCATGGCCATGATTGGCATGACGATTGGCGTGTCCTTCGCCATTGCGATGGTGGTCGGCCCCATTCTGACCAGTGCATTCGGCTTGTCAGGTCTGTTTCTGGCGACGGGCGCGATGGCGCTGGTCGGCGTGGCGATCGTTGCCTTCGTCGTGCCCAAGTCCACGGTTACCCTGCAGCACCGCGAATCCGGTCTGGCGCGACAGGCGTTGGGGGCGACGCTTCGTCATCCTGACCTGTTGCGTCTGGATCTGGGTATCTTCGCGTTGCACGCCATGCTGATGTCCAGTTTCGTGGCGTTGCCATTGGCGCTGGTCGAAAAAGCCGGCCTGCCCAAAGAGCAGCACTGGTGGGTCTATCTGACTGCGCTGCTGATTTCTTTCTTCGCGATGATCCCTTTCATCATCTACGGCGAAAAGAAGCGTCAGATGAAGCGTGTTTTGCTCGGCGCCGTGCTGGTGCTGATGCTCACTGAGCTATTCTTCTGGGAGTTCGGCGACACGCTGCGAGCGCTGGTCATCGGCACGGTGGTCTTCTTTACCGCATTCAATTTGCTCGAAGCGTCGTTGCCGTCGCTGATCAGCAAAGTGTCACCGGCGGGCGGGAAGGGCACGGCGATGGGGATTTATTCCACCAGTCAGTTCCTGGGTTCTGCTGCCGGGGGCATCTTGGGAGGATGGCTTTTCCAGCACGGCGGACTGAATGTGGTGTTCCTGGGAGGCGCCGGGCTGGCCGCCATCTGGCTAGCGTTTGCTGTTACCATGCGCGAACCTCCCTACGTAACCAGCCTTCGCTTGCCGTTGTCGCCCGAGGCTCAACGCGACACAGGCCTTGCCGATCGCGTGTTGGCCGTACGTGGAGTAACAGATGCAGTAGTGGTTGCCGACGAGGCTGCCATCTATATCAAATTTGACAAAGAACTGTTGGATCGGGCGTCTTTCGACGAAGTGGTCAATCCAGCGTCGGAAACGTGTGAAGCCTAGGAGAACGTTATGGCCCGTGGGGTTAACAAAGTCATATTGGTCGGCACATGCGGCCAGGATCCCGAAGTCCGCTACATGCCTAACGGTAATGCCGTGACCAACCTGAGTCTGGCAACGAGCGAACAGTGGACCGACAAGCAAACCGGTCAGAAGGTCGAGAAGACCGAATGGCACCGTGTTTCGATGTTCGGCAAGGTCGCCGAGATCGCTGGCGAATACCTGCGCAAGGGTTCGCAGGTCTACATCGAAGGCAAGCTGCAGACCCGCGAGTGGGAGAAAGACGGCATCAAGCGTTACACGACCGAAATCGTCGTCGACATGCAAGGCACCATGCAGTTGCTGGGTGGCCGTCCTCAAGGCGACGGTGCTCCTCAGGGTCAGGGTGGTGGCGGTTATCAGAACTCCGCGCCGCGTCCGCAGCAGCAGGCCCGTCCGCAGCAGTCCGCTCCTCAGCCACAGCGTGAATCACGTCCTGCGCCTCAACAAGCGCCGCAGCCAGCGCCTGATTTCGACAGCTTCGATGACGATATTCCGTTCTAAGCTGCGCATGACCCAATCGCGATAACGCTGCAAACAAAAGCCCCCGTACAGCTCAGCTGTCGGGGGCTTTGTTTTGAGTATCGTTCGGGGACTACAGACCCAGATCCGACAACCCGGGATGGTCATCAGGGCGGCGGCCCAGCGGCCAGTGAAACTTGCGATCCGCTTCTTTGATGGGCATGTCATTGATGCAAGCGAAGCGTCTCGCCATTAGGCCGTCTTCATTGAATTCCCAGTTTTCATTGCCATACGAGCGGAACCAGTTGCCTGAGTCATCGTGCCATTCGTAGGCGTAACGGACCGCAATGCGGTTGTCGGTAAATGCCCAGAGCTCTTTGATCAGGCGGTAGTCGAGCTCTTTATTCCACTTGCGGATCAGGAATTGCTTAGCCTCTTCACGGTTCCTGGCGAAATCGGCGCGATTGCGCCATTGGGTGCCGAGTGTGTAGGCCAGCGACACCTTTTCAGCGTCCCGGCTGTTCCAGCCATCTTCCGCCAGGCGGACCTTTTCGATGGCGGATTCTCGAGTGAAAGGGGGAAGTGGCGGGCGAGTTTGGGCATTGGACGACATGATGGACCTCCAGGCGGGGATGATCGGCGGTGAGTGGGACGTGTGTGGCTAGGAACTGGAACGCAAGCGCTCTTCAAGTATCAACTGCGCAACAGCCTTGGCGCTTTCTGCAGCGCTGTAGTCGCCCATGACGCGGGCAACGGTGATTGCGCCTTCCATGAGGATGAGTAACTGGTTGGCCAAGGCCTGCGGATCTGCAATCCCAAGCTGCTCGCAGAGCCCCAGCGTGTAGTCCAGCAGCTTCTGTTTGTGCAGCTTGGCGATCAGACGGATAGGGTCCTCTGAGTCGCCGACTTCGCCTGCCGTGTTGATAAATGCGCAGCCGCGAAAGCCTTCGGACTCGAACCAGCCTTTGAGCACGTCAAACATATTCAGGATGCGCGCTTCAGGGGTGTCGGCCTTGTTTGATTCACTCTGAAACCAGTCCATCCAGCGCACGTCACGGGCGTTGAGCGCAGCGGCCGCGACCTCGTCTTTGGTAGCGAAATAGCGATAGATGCTTTTCCTCGCGACGCCCGATGTCTTCACCAAAAGGTCCATGCCGGTGGCCTGGATGCCGTTCTGGTAAATAAGCTGTTCGGCAGTCGCGAGGATTTTCTCGCGGGTGTTGGTCGCTGATGTATTCATGATGCAGAAGGTAGAACGTACGTTCTCCCACGTCAAGCCGCTCATTCAAAAACAGGCTCAACGCACTTGGTCGGACTCCGGCAGCGCACGTTTCAAATCCTCTGCGCTGGGTGAAGCCTTGGCCAGCGTAACCGGAATCGATTTGGCTGCAGGCACCTTGCTGCGTTCAGCGTGGTGCCACAGCGGAACCAGTGGATTGCATTCAGGGTAATACGCCGCGCAGCAGTTTTCGGGGATGTCGTAGGCGATGATCTGCAGAGGCCCAACCGAACGCGAGACCTGTGGCTCGATGGCTGTAGTCACGTTGACCCAGTCTCCCGGTGTGAAGCCCAGTCGGAGGACATCGTTGCGGTTCATGAAAATGACCGCACGAGTGCCGCTAACGCCCCGGAAGCGATCTTCGTAGCCATAGATCGTGGTGTTGAACTGGTCATTGCTGCGCAGCGTCATCAACTGCAGCACGTCGCGACGCGTGTGGTTCGGGTACACATCATCGTTTTCTTCCAGCAGCTCGGGCGTGATGAACATCGCGCGGCCGCTCTCGGTTTTCCATTCGCGCTTAGCCGCCGCAAGGGGTCGGTGGAAGCCGCCGGGTTCCCACATGCGGGTTTCCATGTCGTGGAAAATCTCGGGGTAGACCTGAGCGATGCCTTGGCGAATCAGCGCGTAATCGCGGCGCCAGGCGCTCCAATCGATTCGGGTGGCACCGGGTAATGTTGCCTCGGCGATGCCAGCGAGAATGGCGACCTCGGCACGGGCATGGGCGCTGGCCGGTTCGCTATTACCCTGCCAGGCTCGCACGCAGCCGGTGCTGTCTTCGGTGGTATAAACCTGCTCGACACCGTCTTGCACATCCTTTTCGATGCGCCCGAGGCAGGGCAGTATCCACGCGTTTTTCCCCGGAACCAGATGCGTGCGGTTCAGCTTCGTGGCGATCTGAACGTTCAGGTCCAATGTATTCCAGGCCGGCTCCATGCGCGACGTGTCGGGGACTGCGCGCAGAAAATTTCCGCCGAGCCCGATGAATCCGCGCACGCTCCCGTCCAGAAGTCCTTCGCAGGTCTCGACGGTGTTCAGGCCTTTTTTCGACGGGACCGTGAAACCGTACAAATCCTCAATCTTATCCACAGGAATCTTTTTCGGGTCTTCGGTAATGCCGACCGTGCGCTGCCCCTGCACGTTGGAGTGACCGCGCACCGGGCAGATCCCGGCACCGCGCTTGCCGATGTTGCCCCGTAGCAGGAGCAGGTTCACCAGCATCTGCACGTTGGTCACGCCGCGCCGGTGTTGGGTGATGCCCATGCCGTAAACCAGCATCACGCGCTCGTGTCTGGCGTACACCGTCGCCACTGCCTCCAGCGCGCTACGGCTGAGTCCTGCCTGACGCTCAATCGTTTCCCACGGTGTTCCGAGCACGCAGTTGCAGAACTCGGCGAACCCTTCAGTGTGCTGCGCGATGAACGCCTGATCGATGATCCCGGGCTGCCCCTGAGCCAGCGCCGCCTCGTCCATCTCGAGCAGCGATTTGGCGATCCCCAGTACAACCGCCGTGTCGCCACCGATCGCCAGCTGGTGATATTGCGTACTGATAACGGTCGACTTCGGTCCGAGCATCTCCACTGGGGATTGCGGATTGACGAAGCGTTCGAGGCCGCGCTCGCGGATCGGGTTGAACGTGATGATCGGCACGTCACGCTGCCGGGCTTCACGCAACTGATGCAGCATCCTCGGGCTGTTGCTGCCCACGTTCTGGCCAAAAAACAGGATGCAATCGGTGTGCTCGAAATCATCCAGCGTCACGGTTCCTACTGGTACGCCGATGCTTTCCTGCAAACCCACCGACGTGCTCTCGTGGCACATGTTCGAGCTGTCGGGCAAATTGTTGTTGCCGTAGGCACGGGCGATGAGCTGGTACATGAACGACGTTTCCAGGGAGGCCCGGCCCGACGCATAAAAGACCACGCTCTCCGGCGTCATGCTTTTCAGCTGCGCGCCAATGTCACGGTAGGCTTGCTCCCACGTGGTTTCCTGGTAGCGATCGGTTGCGGCGTCGTACCGCATGGGGTGCGTGAGGCGACCCTGTTGCTCAAGGTCGTAATCGGGCCACTGGCGCAATTCGGCGAGCGTGTGACGGGCGAAAAAGGCAGGATCGGTTTTCCGCGACGTCAGCTCCCAGGCCGTGGCCTTCGCGCCGTTTTCACAGAACTCGAGGCTGTGGGGTTTGCCGGGCTTGGCCCATGCGCAGCTGACACAGGCAAACCCGCCGGGCTTATTTTGCTTGATCAGCGGCAGGCCAGCACGAATCGGCGCCTGCTCGCGCCAGAGGATCTCCATCACCGACTTCGCCGAGCCCCAACCGCCGGCGGCCGAGGTGTACGGGCGGAAGTGGGCTTTTGGGTGGATGAGCGTCATGAAGGGGGTCCTCGGCGGAGCGGGGCACTGGAGACAGTCGCCCTCGTTAAGGCTACGACGAAGCAGCTCGGCAAAGGTTCGTTACATTTGCCGGCGGGTGGACCGCCAACGGCCAACATGACGATTGCGTGTCGGAGCGAACTTGCCGGGTGAAATCCGATCAGTTCCTGAGGGCCGATTTTTCCACGGTTCCCTGACCGAAGGAGTGACTCGCGTTTTGCCGAATTTCAAACCCTTTCTGTTGCTTTGCCTGTTGTTGAGCGTCTGCAGCGCCAATGTTCAAGCCGCCGACGCCCCCGCTGCGACGACTGCTACCGCTTCCGAACCCGCCGACCCGGCGCCGGAGGATCCCGCCAAAGCGGAGATTCTGGTCAAAGGCGGCTTACTGGGCGCCATCAGCACCAGCATCGACAGCGTGCAGGACAAACTCGACGTGGATGGCCACCTGCTCGATTCATGGCGTCTGCGCGCAGACCGCGCCGCCGACGAGATCGACGCGTTGGTTAATAAACCGCAATCGCGCTCAGCGTGGCGGATCGCCGGCGATTTCGTGATGCTGTCCCTGGTGTGGGCAGGTGCGTTCCTGCTGCTCAACCGCATAGGAGCGTTCCTCGTCACCCGGTTATCACGGCATCGGCTTTTGGTCCGGCGCGAACGCGTGGTCGGGGTGCTTGGCTACGTGCTGCCATACATGGTGCCCGCGCTCATCTGTCTGCCGCTGACGCTGTACGTCAGCCACTTCCTGCCGACCTCGGTGGGGCGCGCGCTGGCGCTGTGTCTGGCGTACTCGACCAGCAGCGGGATTTTCTCCACCTCGGTGCTGTTGTCGCTGATTGTGCTGTTCAACTCGGGCCATAAACGGCCAGCGGTGCGCATCATTCGTCACTACGCGCCGCACCCGTTGTTCATCATCGGATTTCTCGCGGCGTTGAGCGACGCGCTGACCAGTCCGCAGATTGCCCGGCTGTTCGGCGGCAACGTGACCACCACCATCGCCGCGTTCACCGGGCTGATGGCGTCGGTCATCTTTGGCATGGTCGTCATCCGCATGCGCCGGCCGATCGCGCATTTGATCCGCAACCGTTCCCTTGGGGCCCGGCTGGCGCGGCCAGCGGTGCAACAGACGCTGAAGATCTTCTCCAGCCT
Source organism: Pseudomonas sp. 15A4 (assembly GCF_016925575.1). Lineage (NCBI taxonomy): Bacteria > Pseudomonadati > Pseudomonadota > Gammaproteobacteria > Pseudomonadales > Pseudomonadaceae > Pseudomonas > Pseudomonas sp. 15A4. Next base: position 1,637,365 of record NZ_CP068986.1, read on the forward strand.
GTGGCATTTGCCGATTCTGCTGATGATTCTGGTCTCGGCCGTGAATCTCATCGGCGCCGGCGAAGGCAGTCAGGAAGCCCTGCGTTGCGCGTTGCTGACGACGGTGTTGTTAATTGGTGCGGTTTTTCTCAGCACCTTGTTTCAGCACATGTTCAAGCCCACCGAGGTGCGGACGAACAGTGTTTACAAGGAGCGTTTGCTGAGCCTGATGCACGCGGTCATGCGGATTGCGCTGGCGATCGGCTTCATCGAGCTTCTGGGGCGGATCTGGGGTTTTTCGCTGCTCGAATTCGCCCAACGCAATGCGCTGGGCAAAGTGATCAGCGACTCCCTGAGCAGCATCGGTCTGATTCTGCTGGTGACCTGGCTGCTGTGGGTGGTGATGGACACGGCCATTCAGGAAGCCCTGAAGCCTCCGGCCAACGGACGTTCCGGGCGTCAGCCGAGCACGCGGGTAAAGACCATTCTGCCGCTGCTGCGCAACGCGATGAAGATCATCCTGGTGGTGATCTGCACCATCACGACCATGGCCAATCTGGGCATCAACGTCGCGCCGCTGCTGGCCGGTGCCGGGGTGGTCGGTCTGGCGATCGGTTTCGGTTCGCAGCAGTTGGTGCAGGACGTCATTACCGGGCTGTTCATCATCATCGAGGACACCATCTCCATCGGCGACTGGGTAGTGCTGGATTCAGGCCACGCCGGTACGGTCGAGAGCCTGACCATCCGCACCCTGCGTCTGCGCGACGGCAAGGGCTTCGTGCATTCGGTGCCGTTCGGGCAGATCAAGGCCGTCACCAACCAGTCCCGGCAATTCGCCTACGCGTTCTTCTCGTTCCAGTTCACCTATGACACGGACGTTGACGCGGCGACCTCGCTGATTCGTGAAGCGGGCCAGTCGATCAGCGATGATCTGCTGCTGGCGAGCAAACTGCAGGGGCCGCTGGAAGTGTTCGGGCTGGACCGCATGGACATGAACGGCATTGTGATCACGGCGCAGTTCCGTACGTCATCAGGTGGGCAGTACGCGGTGAGCCGTGCATTCAACGACCGGCTCAAGCGGCTTGTGGATAAGTCAGCTGATGTGCGCTTCGCGCAAACTTATCCACAACTGGTAATGAGCCCGCACAATCGTCAGGCACCTGAGGGGGAAGAAGGCGCAGAGCAACAAGCGCTGCCCGGCAAGACATCGGTGGTGAACAAGGACGGGTCCGAAAGCCCGGCTTGATATCTACCGGAACAGCCGATCACGCACCTGCAACATCAGCGCCTCATCCACCTCGCCCCAGTACTGCGGCTTGCCGGCGATGATGGCGGCGATGGGGATGCCGTCGCGGTAGACCAGTTTGTTGCCGACAATCGCCGGGACTTTCGCGCCGGGCAGCAGCGTCCCGGCGAGGTTGAGCGGGTCGACCCCGCTGACGGCAATCAAGCTGCCGTCCAGCGGGCGGTTGCGGACTTCGCGTAACAACGGGATGGCTTCGGGCAACGCGAACTGCTCACCGGCCAAGCCGGCAACGAAGCGCCCGCCGCGAATCTCTCCGCGAGCTTCAAGCCGATGGAACGTGCGCAGCAACTCGCGCCAGGTCGGCAGCCAGTCCGCCTCGCGCTCCAGCAGGCGCCAGAACACCACGCCGTATCGGCGCAGCAAGGTCATGGCGACATGCTCCAGTGTGTCGCTGTCGATCCGTTGCGACGCGCCTTCTTCCTTCGCCGGCGCGCGACGCAACAACGCCCAGCGCCCGGCATCGTCCATGCCGCCAATGAAGGCTCCACGGTTGCGTCGACTGGTGTGGCTGCTGCGTTTGCTCGTCGGGGTGATCAGCGCCCGCAGCCCGGCGAAGCTGTCGGCATTGACCAGCCCTGCGCCGACCAATTCCTGCAGCGCCGTTTCCAGTTCAGCCCGCAGCAAGTGAGCTTCGGAGGTCAGCTCATCGAAAAACATCGCGCCCTGGCTCGACAACACTTCATGAACCTTCTGCGCGCGCAGTGATAACTCGGTCGGCGCCGGCTGTTCGGTCAGCCCGGTCCACAGGCGAACCTGCGGTCGCGGCAGCAGCACAATCGGCGTACTGCGCAACGCAGCGCTGCCGACCTTGTTGCGGCTGGTCAGGCGCATCCACACCACCTTGCCGGACCGACACAGGTCATCCAGCCAGATCGATGAATAGTCTTTCAAGCGCGCCGGAAGCAGATCACTGTCCCACGCGCCTGCGGCTGACGAAAAACCCTCCAGTTGTGCGACGACTTCCGGCAGCGCGGCTTTGCCCTGGCTTTGGGTCGTGGCAGACAGATGCTGCCAGTCGAACAGGAATCGAGTGAAGTCTTGCAGCGACACAGGCTCGATTTCCCGGCGCAGGCGCTTGACCGTGTAACGGTGGATGCGCGACAGCAGATGCCGCTCGCACCATTGTTCCTCGCGGGCGTCAGGGTTGAACTGGCCGCGCAACACGTAACCTTCGTTCTCCAGCTGCGCCAGCGCCTGAGCGACCTCGTTCTGTGTCAGCGCCAACGGCTCGGCAATGGCCGGGACGGTGAGCGGGCCGAAACCGCTCAGCCGCGCACGCACGATTTCAACCCGCGCTTCGTCCTCGTTCCACGCTTCGTCGAACCCGGCCAGTGCCGCCAACGGCGGGTGCATTTCCGCAGCGGGGTAGAGCGCCTGCAAACAGGTCAGCCGCTCCAGCGGAATCCACAACGCCTGTTCCGGGGTGACCTGCAAGCGCGTGCCACGACCCGAGCGGGCCAGGCTTTCCAGCCATTTCATCCAGTCGCCGTGCTCGCGGGCCTCCACGCCGGTGATGCAGCCCAGGCTCATGAGCGCCTCGTGCATCTCATCCACGTTTTGCGGCTGCGGCCAGGCTTCATCAGCGACCGCTTTGATCGCCTCGACATCCAGTGCGCCGAGATCGTCGGTGGATTCCGGGTCGCTCCAGCGCCGATTGAGCACCGCCTGGGTGCGACGTTCTTCCAGCGGCGCGTTGTCGAGAAACGCATACGGCTTGGCGTTGAGGATTTCCGCCGCCAGCGGCGAGGGCGCGGGCAGATCGCGACTGACCAGACGCACTTCGCCGTTCTCCATGCGCCGCAGCAGTTTCAGCCAGCTCTCGGCGTCCATGGCTTCGTGCAGGCAATCGTCCAAGGTCTGCTCGATCAGCGGATGCTCCGGCACTTCCCGCTCGCCCACCAGATTTTCCAGGCAGGCGATCTGGTCCGGAAACACCGTGGCAATCAAGTCGTCGCTCTTGATCCGTTGCAACTGAGGCGCCACTTTTCGTCCGCCGGTGTAACGCGGCAGGGCCAGTGCGACACCGGCATTCCAGCGCCAGCGCACGCCGAACAACGGCGCGTCCAGCACTGCCTGGATCAGTAAATGTTCGGCAGTGGCGGCGTTGAGATAACGCCAGACTTCATCAAGCGCAAAACTATGCGTCGTGGACAGCGACAGCACGATGGCGTCCTCGCTGGCGGCGGCCTGTAATTCGAAATTGAAGGTGCGGCAGAAGCGCTTGCGCAGCGCCAAGCCCCACGCGCGATTGACCCGGCTGCCGAACGGGGAATGAATCACCAGTTGCGTGCCGCCGGACTGATCGAAAAAGCGCTCGATGACCAGCGTGTCCTGTGACGGCAGCGCGCCCAGGGCCGAGTGCGCGCGGGCGAGGTATTCAATGATCTGTTCGGCGCTGGCCAGATCCAGCCCCAGGCTTTTCATCAGCCAGTCCGTGCAGGCCTGAAGATTGCCGGGGTGGGCGCTGAGCTGCTGGTCGATGTCGGCCTGCAGGCGTGCGACGGCAAAAGACAACTCGTCGCTGCGCCCCGGGGCCTCGCCCATCCAGAACGGAATGTTCGGCGGCATGCCGTGGGCGTCCTCGACCCGCACGCGCCCGGACTCGACCCGCAGAATCCGGTAAGACGTGTTGCCCAGCTGGAAGATGTCCCCCGCCACGCTTTCCACAGCGAAGTCTTCGTTGACGGTGCCGATGTTCAGCGCCTGAGGTTCGAGGACCACGCTGTAATCGGCATTGTCCGGAATCGTGCCGCCGCTGGTGACTGCCGTGAGTTTGCTGCCGCGCCGGCCACGCAACGTGCGAGTCACCGCGTCGCGATGCAGGTACGCCGCGCGCACGCCCTGACGCCCGCTGTAACCCTCGGCGAGCATGCTCAGCAGCGCCTGATAATGAGTTTCGTCGACCTCGGCGTAGGGCGAAGCCTTGCGGAACAGCGCCAGCAGGTCCTGCTCCTGCCACTCCTGACAGCTCACCTCGGCGATGATCTGCTGCGCCAGCACATCCAGCGGCGCCTTGGGAATGACCAGCGTGTCGAGCTCGCCGCGCCGCACGCAATCCAGCAGCGCCGCGCACTCGATCAGATCATCCCGAGACACCGCAAACAGCCGCCCCTTGGGTGTGCCGCCGACGTGGTGACCGGAACGGCCGACCCGTTGCAAAAAAGACGCGATGGAGCGGGGCGAGCTGATCTGGCAAACCAGATCGACGTCACCGATATCAATCCCAAGCTCCAGCGAAGCGGTGGCGATCAGGATTTGGAGCTCACCGCGTTTCAGGCGCTGCTCGGCGTCGAGCCGCTGTTCCTTTGCCATGCTGCCGTGGTGGGCGGCGACTGCCTCTTTGCCCAGCCGCTCGCTCAGATGCCGCGCCATGCGCTCGGCCAGCCGCCGGGTGTTGACGAAAATCAGTGTGGTGCGATGCTCACGCGCCAGCACGGCGAGCCGGTCGTAGACCAGTTGCCAGACGTCACTGGACATCACGGCGCTCAAGGCAACCGGCGGCACTTCGATGGCCAGGTCGCGAGGTCGCGCATGGCCGATGTCGACGATGGCGCACGGTCGGCTGACCGGATCGCTGCCGACCAGAAAGCGCGAGACTCGCTCGATGGGTTTCTGCGTCGCCGACAGCCCGATGCGCAGCAGCGGTTTTGCGCACAGCGCCTGCAAACGCTCCAGCGTCAGGGCGAGATGACTGCCACGCTTGCCGGCGGCGATGGCGTGAATTTCGTCGACGATGACCGTCTGCGTGCTCGACAACATGCGCCGGCCGGAATCGGAGCCCAGCAGCACGTACAGCGATTCCGGCGTCGTCACCAAAATGTTCGGCGCGGTTTTACGCATCGCCGTGCGTTCTTTCTGCGGCGTGTCGCCGGTGCGCACAGCGGTGGTGATTCGCAGCCCGGGCAGACCTTGCTGAACCAATTGATCGGTGATGCCCGCCAGCGGGTTTTGCAGATTGATCTGGATGTCGTTGGACAGCGCTTTCAGGGGCGAAACGTAAACCACAAACGTCTCATTGGGCAGCTCGCCGCCTCTCTCCAGCCCTTGATGCACCAGATCATCGATGACTGCCAGAAACGCCGTCAGGGTTTTCCCGGAGCCGGTGGGCGCGGCGATCAACGTGGACTCGCGGCGTTTGATCAGCGGCCACGCCTGGGCCTGGGCCGCGGTAATGGCCGGGAACGTGGAGCGAAACCACGCGCTGACCGCCGGATGAAAGGCGTCGAGCACCGGGTCGGGTGTCTGGAGAAGGTTCATCGCTAATTAATGAGGGCGCAGGAAGCCAGATGCAAGAGGCAGATACCGGGCCGAGTGATTGGCGGCGCGCCTCAGCAGCTTCACGCAGTCCGGCGCGCCCGCGGCTGTTGGGACTTGCCCGTCGACGTGTTATGTTTGCGGACGTTTTTCACCTATTTTTAATCGACCTGAAGACTGAGCCTGCTGACTCTATGCGAATGCGCCTTATGCTACTGGGCGGCGGGAATGCCCTCGGGCAGGCGTTGATTCGTCTGGGTGCCGAGGAGAACATTGGATTCCTCGCGCCGCGTCCACCGCAAGACGGTTGGGATGCGGCAAGCCTGACGCAACTGCTCGATGACACCCGTCCGGATGCCTTGATCAATCTCGCTTATTACTTCGACTGGTTTCAGGCGGAGCGGGTAAGCGCTGACAGGCTGGATAATCAGGAACGCTCCGTCGAGCGTCTCGCCGAACTGTGCCAGCACCACAATATTGTCCTCGTTCAACCGTCCAGCTACCGCGTGTTCGACGGTTCGCGGGCGACGGCGTACAGCGAAAAAGACGAGCCCGTGCCGCTGGGTTCCCGAGGTCAGGCCTTGTGGCGCATCGAGCAAAGTGTGCGCGCCACCTGCCCGCAGCATGTGCTGCTGCGGTTCGGCTGGTTGCTCGACGACAGCGCCGAAGGCGTACTCGGGCGCTTTCTCAGCCGCGCCGAATCCCCCGGTGAATTGCTGCTGGCGGACGACCGCCGTGGCAATCCGACCCCGGTCGATGACGCCGCAAGGGTCATCATTTCGGTGCTCAAACAGCTCGATTGCGCCGCGCCGCTGTGGGGCACTTACCACTACGCCGGCCACGAAGCGACCACGCCACTGGCGTTTGGTCAGGCCGTGTTGACCGAAGCCCGTCTGCTGCGCCCGCTGGCGATCGAAACGCCGACTGCGCAAGCCCACGCCGCGCGTCCGGATGCCAGCGAAGAGCCGCAGAACGCCGTGCTCGCCTGCAAGAAAATCCTCCACACTTTCGGTATCAAGCCACGCGCCTGGCGTGCTGGCTTGCCCAACCTACTGGACCGCTATTACCGCCATGTCTGATGCTCCTGTCCTCATCACCGGCGGCGCCGGTTTCATCGGTTCGCACCTCACCGACGCGCTGCTCGCCAAAGGCTACGCGGTGCGCATTCTCGACGATCTTTCCACCGGCAAACGCAGCAATCTGCCGCTGGACAACCCGCGCGTGGAGTTGATCGAAGGTGATGTCGCCGATGCCGCGCTGGTGGCGCGGGCGGCGGTGGGTTGTCAGGCCGTTGCGCACCTGGCTGCCGTCGCGTCGGTGCAGGCCTCGGTGGATGATCCGGTGAAGACGCACCAGAGCAATTTCATCGGCACGCTGAATGTCTGCGAAGCCATGCGCCAGGCCGGTATCAAACGCGTGGTGTTTGCTTCAAGCGCTGCGGTGTACGGCAACAACGGGGAAGGCGAGGCCATCACCGAAGACACCCCCAAAGCACCGCTGACCCCTACGCGTCAGACAAACTGGCCGGTGAGCATTACTTCGATTTCTATCGCCGTCAGCACGGCTTCGAGCCTGTCGTATTCCGCTTCTTCAACATCTTCGGCCCGCGCCAGGATCCTTCATCGCCGTACTCGGGCGTGATCAGCATCTTCGCGGAGCGTGCGGTAAACGGCCTGCCGATTGCCGTCTTCGGTGACGGCGAGCAGACCCGCGACTTCTTCTACGTCGAGGACCTGGTTGATCTGGTCGTGCAGGGGATCGAGATGCCGACGGTGGCAGAGGGCGCGGTCAATGTCGGCCTGAACGCCACCACCTCGCTGAATGAGTTGCTGGGAGCCCTTGCCGAGGTGGTCGGCGATCTGCCGCCGGTGAGTTACCTGCCGGCGCGCTCGGGTGACATCAAGCATTCCCGGGCGAGCAATCAGCGTTTGCTTGAGCGCTTTGAAGTGCCTGAGCCGACGCCGCTGAAGGTCGGGCTGGCGCGACTGCTGGGGCGCTGAATCCCGCGCAGCAAAAAGGCACCGAGGAGGTGCCTTTTTGTGCTTGCTCGTTCGGGCGCAAGCGCTTAGAACTTCAAGCGCTTAGAACTTGTAGCCCACGCCGACCATGTACACCCACGGATCGACGTCCACGTTCACTTTGGTCCGGCCGACCCCCAATGCAGACGGGCCGTCCAGCGTGGCTTGGGTGTCGATGTCCACGTACCAGACGGCGGCGTTGACCATAATCTTGTCCGTCAGCATGTAGTCCGCGCCGATCTGTCCGGCCCAGCCCCAGGAGTTCTTGATGTGCAGGTTGTTCATGCCCTGGCCCTTGCGTTCGCTGCTCAGGTTTTCGTCGTAGAACCAGGTGTAGTTCACGCCGACACCGGCATAGGGCTGGAATTTCGAGGTCGCGTCCATCGGGTAGTACTGCAGCGACAGGGTAGGCGGCAGCTGTTTCACGTCCGCCAGCTTGCCATCGAGCCCCGGCCCAAGACCTTTGACGGCGACTGTGTGCTGGAAGGGCGTTGCCGCCAGCAGCTCAAGGCCCACGTGATCGGTGAGCATGTAGGCGAAGGCCAAGCCCAGTTGAGTGTCGCTGTCCAGCGTTGCTTTGGTGCCCGGGACTTTGGTGCCGTCCAGCTTCAGGTTCCCGCTTTCTTCGTTGGGCGCCGTGGTGGCGGCACCGGCGCGAATAATAAAATCACCGGCCTGGTGGGCGTGAGCAGCGAGGGGGACACCGAGTGCAAGCGCGAGCAGGGGCACGCTGAGCAGGGACTTGTGCATGGGGGCTCCGTAAGGGCATAAAAAGTTATGCCCTATGTTACGAAGCGTCTAGCTCGCGGTTTTTGACCTGGCTCAATGAAAGTGCAATTAGGGTGTGCCTGCTAACGACCCTCACTGCTCATCTGGCATTTCGTACACCAGAATCTTGTCCGCTTCCATCTGGTAACCCGCGTCGGCCAGTTCGGTGGTCGAGGATTTGACCTGCATCGGGCCTTCGATCCAGTAGGGCTGGTACAGCTCGTCCACCTTGACGCCCAGTTCGCTGGTCACGTGGACGATCTGATTCGGCGGCGGTGGAGGCACATGAATGCAGGCGCCGAAATACGGGACCAACAGAAACTCCGTCACCCGGCCTTCCTCGCTGACTTCCAGCGGCACGATGTAACCCGGCAGACGCACTCGCTCGCCGTCCAGCGACTTGACCACCGGCGCATGGGGCGCCAGTTGATGGGCGGCCGGCGCGGACTCGACGGACAGGGTGTCTGCCATGCTCGACAGGTTATGGATCGGCGCGGTGATCAGCTTCACGGGCGGCGCGTCGGGCGGGATCATTTCCTGCCACGTCAGCACGCGCAGGTCCTGCGCCCACAACGGCGTCGCGACGATCATCAAACACAGCAGCCAACCCATCCGCATCACAACGACCTCATAAACGAATCGACAACCCGTCTGCCAGCGACTGGCGATAGGCTCGCCACGCGGGCACAGTGCCCATCAACACGGCAGCGCCGAGAATGCCTGCCAGCAGCGTCCACTCGTATGTGCTGGGCAGGGACAGCGGCAGGTACAAACCGTAATTGGCCTGCACGTAACCCTGCGCGGAGGCGATGCCGATGTAAAGCAGCGCCAGCCCGCAGACCGAACCTCCCAGCGCCAGGGCAAACGCTTCCAGCACCAACAGACTGGCGATGTGCCAAGGGCGTGCGCCCACCGAGCGCAGAATCGCCATCTCCCGACGCCGCTCGTTGAGGCTGGTGAGAATCGCCGTCAGCATGCCGATCAGCCCGGTCAGCACCACAAACAGCGAAATCACGAACAGCGCTTTTTCAGCCGTACCCATGAGGCTCCACAGCTCCTGCAACGCCACCCCCGGCAGAATCGCCAGCATCGGCTCGCCCCGGAACTCGTTGATGTCGCGCTGCACGGCGAAGGTCGCGATCTTGCTGTTCAGCCCAAGCATGAAGGCGGTGATGGCGGTGGGCGTGAGGTCCATGTTGCGTGCCTGGTCGGCGCTGATACGCCCGGCGCCTTGGGCGGGCACGCCGTTGTGCCAGTCGATGTGAATCGCTTCCATACCGCCGAGGCTAATGTGCAACGTGCGGTCCACCGGCGTGCCGGTGCGTTTGAGAATGCCAACGACGGTGAACGGCTTGTCGTCATGCTTGACCAGACTCACCGTCGCCACGCCATGGGCCAGCACCAGTTTGTCACCCAGCTTGTAATGCAGCGCGTCGGCCACTTCCGCGCCGAGCACCACTTCGAACGGGTCGGTGGCGAACGGCCGGCCGTCGGCCAGCTCCAGGTGTTGCTGACGACCGTACTGGTAATGCTCGAAATACGATTCGTTGGTGCCCATCACGCGATAGCCGCGATGGCTGTCGCCGAGGGAAATCGGGATCGCCCACTTCACCTGTTTGCTGTTGGCGAAGTGTTCGAAGCTGTCCCAGCGAATGTTGTTGGTGGCGTTGCCGATGCGAAACACCGAATACAGCAGCAGGTTGACCGAGCCCGAGCGCGCGCCGACGATCAGGTCCGTCCCGCTGATGGTGCTGGCGAAACTGGCGCGCGCTTCGGTGCGCACCCGTTCGACCGCCAGCAGCAGGCAGACGGAGAGGGCGATGGCGAATGCGGTGAGGAAGGCAGTAAAGCGGCGGTTGGCGAGGCTGGCCAGCGCCAGACGAAGAAGATACATCTCAAACCTCTGCGGCGACGGCGGCGCGATTGAGTTCGGCCAGCGACAGGTTGCGATCGAACAGCGGCGCCAGGCTCTGATCATGACTGACGAACAACAGGCTGGCGCCGGCCTCGCGGCATTCGGTGAACAGCAACTGGATGAACGCTTCCCGGGCGTCGGCATCCAGCGCCGACGTCGGTTCGTCGGCGATGACCAGTTCCGGCTGGCCGATCAGGGCGCGAGCGGCAGCGACGCGCTGCTGCTGACCGATGGATAGCGAATCAGCGCGGCGGCTGAGCATTTCGGGGTCTTTCAAGCCCAGGTGAGCGAGCAGGCTTTCAGCCGCTCTGTCGACGCTGCCGTGGCGTTGCGTTGCCCGCTGCGTGCGTAATCTGGAAAAGCGGCATGGCAGCTCGACGTTCTCGCGCACCGACAAAAACGGCAGCAGGTTGAACTGCTGAAAGATGTAGCCCGTGTGATCGACACGAAAGCGGTCCCGCGCCCCGGCCGAGAGCTGCGTCAGCTCCTGACCGAGCAGGCGAACGCTGCCCCGACTGGGGCGCTGCACACCGCCCAGCAGACCCAGCAGCGTAGTCTTGCCACTGCCGCTGGGGCCTTTGAGGAACAGGGTTTCGCCGGCATCGAGGCGAAACGCCGGAATGTCCAGCAGCTGCGGATGCCCCGGCCAGCTGAAGCCGAGTTCGGACAGTTCAATGAGCGCTTGAGTCATGACCACACGTGCGTCTGAAAAGTGATCGACCGGGAAGCCCGGCCGTTGAAGAAACGGTGCTGATTAAAACTTGACCACCGGATTGCTCGGACGCACTTCAGCGCCCATCTGGCGTTTCGGTGTCACCAGCTGCACCTGAATGGTCTGGGTGGCCGGGAAGCTTTTGAACAGTTGAGTCAGGTCGAGCTTGTTGAGCACGTTCGGCGCGCTGCAGGTGAATTGATAGTGGCCATGAATTTCGCTGTGCTCGTGTTCAGCCGCGTCGCCATCGGCGTGGTCATGATCGTCGTCATCCTTGTCGCCGAACAGCGTGCTTTCCACACGCTGTTTGGTGGCGGTGCACCCGGCCCCTTCCGGAAGACTGAACAGCGCGTGGGGCTTGAGCAGAGTTTCCTTCGCCAGGGCCAGGGTCATCTTGTCAGCGGCGGTGGTTGCCGGGTGCTCGAAGCCGACGATGTTCATCGCCGGGGTGTCGAGTTCCAGTTCCAGCGTGCGACCGTCCAGCGCCATATCCAGCCGCGCGACACCGTGCACATGCGCGCCGAGACTGCCGTGCTCATGATCGTGGTCATGTTCATCGGCCGCTTGAGCAGCGGCGAGGGGCATCAAGGCGAAGGGCAGGGCGAGCAGCAAACGACGCATGGGGGAAGCTCCGAGGGCAAGTCTGAAAGTTGTTATGTGATCTTATAACAATGTGTTGCGCCGTTTCTTAACTTTTTCAATCAGCTTTGTAGGCGCGTGGGCTGTCAGGGATCGCGTGCAGGTCGCCAATTCCTGTGGGACCATGCCGGTCCGCCTTATCAAAGGACACACCCCATGCTGCGAATCCGTGGAACCGTCGGCGATCTGCCAGTGGATCTGACTGTGGAAATGGACGACGCCGACTGGGCTCGGCTGGGCATTCAGCTGGGCGCGCAGGTGCAGGAAACGTCTGCGCTCGCTGATACGCCCGTCAAGCCGGCGGCCAGCCGCAACGATGCTGTCTGGGATATCGCTCAAGCACTGCTGCGCAAGGCGGGTCATCTGACCGGGCCGGATCTGCTTGGTCAGCTGGAAGGTCTGTCGGGCAGCACCGCTGCGGGCAAACGCCTGATGGTGCGGATGCGCCACAGCGCCAACGTGAAAGTGGAAAGCCAGGGCGACACGCCGGTTTATCACTGGGTTGAGTGATACACACGGGCGTTTTGGACCCGTGTGGGACCGGCTTTAGCCGGGAAAGCGTCATCCGTCACACCACAAAATTGAGGGTGCTCATGGGGGCCTCTTCCCGGCTAAAGCCGGTCCCACAAGTAGACCGCGTACATTCCTTGGGACTGGCTCGGTCTATCAAAGGACCGGCTTCAGCCGGGAAGGCTAGTAAAGCGCCGCAAACAACCGACGACGATACGTCGTGACCAACAGGTGATCATTCCCCAGCAGGTCAAACACCTGCAGCAGCGTCTTGTGCGGTTGGCCTTCGTTGTAGCTGCGGTTGCGGATGAACAGCTTGAGCAGTCCTTCCAGCGCGGCTTCGTATTGCTGGCGGGACAGTTGCTGGATCGCCAACTGGTGCGCAGCTTCATCGTCCTGCGGGTTCTGCGCCAGGCGCGACTTCAAGTCAGCGACGTCAGGCAACGCGGCGGCTTCAGCCAAAAACGTCAATTGCGCCTTTGCCCCGGCCAGCGCGGCTTTGTGCTCATCGCTCTTCACCGCGTCCAGCACCGTGCGCGCTTCTGTCAACTCGCCGCGTTCGGCCAGGCAGCGCGCATACAGAATCAGCGCGGCGGCGTTGGTGTTGTCCTCGGCGAGGATGGTCTGCAGGACGGCTTCGGCTTCGGCAAAATGGCTCTCGGCGAACATCGCCTGCGCGGTTTTCAGCGGGTCAGCGGCGGCTGGCGGCGGCATCTGCACATGGGGCTCAAGCAGCGCGCGGATTTGCGATTCAGGCTGGGCGCCGGAGAAGCCATCGACCGGCTGGCCGTCCTTGAACAGCACCACGGTGGGCAGGCTGCGAATACCGAAGCGCGCCACGATGTCCTGTTCAGCGTCGCAGTCGACCTTGGCTAGCAGCAATTCGCCCTGATAACTCTCGGCAATCTGTTGCAGCAGCGGCATCAGCACCTTGCACGGCGCACACCACTCAGCCCAGAAATCCACCAGCACGGGTTTGTGAAAGGAATTTTCGATGACCATCTGATCGAAAGTGGCGGTGGTCGCATCGAAGATATACGGCGTGTCCTGGCTCATCGCGGGTCTCGAAAAAGGCTTGATGGCGCGAACTATAAAGGGCTGGGGGGATTGTCGGAAGCGGGGTTGATGCCTGTCGCTAAATTGCAGGCGCGAAGCAAGTCATGACCGGGTCGCATGATAAAGACTCACTCTGCGAAACTCCCACGGCTCGGCCAGATCCGGCAGCGTCAGCGCCTCCAGAATTCCCAACCGCGTATAAAGTGGGTGCTGGAAATCCCGCACCCGGGAATCAGCCACCAACGCCTGTTTCCCACGACTGAGAAACTGATCCAGCAGCGGAAGGTTGGCGCGGTCGTACAGCACGTCCGCCACCAGGATCAGGTCGAAACGATCTTCCTCGGCAAAGAAGTCGCCCGAATATTCAAGTGTCACGCCATTCAACTCGGCGTTGGCCCGGCAGGCCTCGATCGCCAGCGGATCGAGATCGCAGGCAACTACTTCAAAGGCGCCGGCTTTCATCGCCGCAATACCTGCGACACCCGAGCCTGCGCCAAAATCCAGCACCCGCTTGCCCGCGACCCAGTGCGGCTGCTCGGCGAGAAAGCGCGCCAGCGCCAGGCCACTGGCCCAGCAGAAACTCCAGTAAGGCGGGTCTTCAAGAATGCGCCGGGTTTCCTCGGGGCTGAACGCGCGATCCATATTGTTCGCGTCGATCAGCCACAACTTCAGGTCCGTCCCCGGCAGCGCTTCGGCGACCAGTTGCGCATCGCCCAGCAGCTCGCTCAGTGCGGCTTGCAGGTGAAGCGGAGCGATCACGGCGCGGGAGCGAATTGCAGCTGACCCAGCGCCTGAGTGGTGGGTTGAGTGATCAGTACGGACGGCAGATGCAGAATCAACTGACCCGACTTGCTGGCGCGACCGCGCAATTCGACACGCGCGCCGACCGGGAAAGCTTCCGGATTGAAGCGAAGCTGGAACGGCAGCGACTGGTTGTTGCCCATCAGTTTGGTGCTGGTCAGCAGCTTCTGCGGGCGATTGCGATCGTCGATCACCAGAAGCGCCAGCTCGACTTCTGCGCCGGCCGGCACGCCCAGCAACTGGCCGCTCAATTCGCGCTGAAACGGCTGCAACGGACCTGGCCCTTCCGGCAGCGTGATGGCGTTAGGGGCAGGCTTGGCGGGCGCGGCAGGGTTCGGCGCCTCGGCCGTGCTGCAGGCAGAGAGCAAGCCCACAAGGCTGATTAGAGCAAGCGTACGTAGCGTCATGAACAGCTCCAGAAAAAGCAGAAGGCGGGCGAGATAGGCGCGGGATGGCGCAGTATCGCTGAGTGCAGCGGGTTTCACCGCACTGAATGCGCGTCTATATACCTTAAAGCCCCGGACTTGTCTTGCCAGCGAGATGCGCTACCATGGCCCTCCCTTTTTTGTTGCCTGCCACCATGCACTGTCCCTTTTGCGGTGCCAACGACACCAAAGTCATTGACTCGCGCCTCGTTGCTGAAGGCGATCAGGTTCGCCGCCGCCGCGAATGTGTCGCCTGCGAAGAACGCTTCACGACATTCGAAACCGCTGAACTGGTTCTGCCCCGGCTGATCAAGCAGGACGGCAGTCGTCAGCCCTTCGACGAAGAGAAGCTGCGTGCCGGCATGCAGCGTGCGCTGGAAAAGCGTCCGGTCAGCGTCGAGCGGCTGGAAGCAGCCTTGGCCCATATCAAGAGCAAGCTGCGCGCGACCGGCGAGCGCGAGGTCAAATCGCTGATCGTCGGTGAGCTGGTGATGGGCGAATTGCAAAAACTCGACGAAGTGGCCTACATCCGCTTTGCTTCTGTTTATCGGCGGTTTCAGGACCTCAACGAATTCCGCGAAGAAATCGACCGGCTGGCCCGCGAGCCGGTCAAAGAGTGAGCATGACCTCCACAGAGCAAAGCGTGCTCGACGCAGCCTATATGGCGCGGGCGCTGGAACTGGCGCGCAAGGGCGTCTACTCGACGCACCCCAACCCGCGTGTCGGCTGCGTGATCGTGCGTGATGGCGCCATCGTCGGCGAAGGCTGGCACGTGCGCGCCGGTGAACCCCACGCCGAGGTGCATGCCCTGCGCCAGGCGGGCGACAAGGCCAAGGACGCGATCGCTTACGTCACCCTCGAGCCCTGCAGTCATCATGGCCGCACGCCGCCGTGCGCCGACGCGCTGGTCAACGCCGGTGTGGCGCGAGTGGTCGCCGCGATGCAAGACCCCAATCCCGACGTCGCTGGCCGTGGCCTGTTGCGCTTGATGAACGCTGGGATCGCGGTGCAGAGCGGCGTGCTCGAAAGCGAAGCGCGGGCGCTGAACAAAGGGTTTCTCAAGCGTATGGAACACGGCCTGCCGTACGTGCGGGTCAAGCTGGCGATGAGCCTCGACGGACGCACGGCCATGGCCAGCGGTGAAAGCCAGTGGATCACCGGCCCCGAAGCGCGTTCCGCTGTGCAGCGCCTGCGTGCGCAGTCGAGCGTGGTGCTGACCGGCGCCGATACCGTGCTGGCCGACAACGCGCGGCTCACCGTGCGGCCTGACGAATTGGGCCTGAACGCCGAACTCACCGCCCTGGCCGCGACCCGACCGCCGTTGCGCGTGTTGGTCGACGGGCGTTTGCGGGTGCCCCTTGATGCGCCGTTCTTTAAAGCGGGCAATGCGCTGGTGGTGACCTGTGCGGCAGCCTCGGCCCGCGAGCGTTACCACGACGAAGGCCACGACATGCTGGCGCTGCCAAGTAGTGGAGGGCATGTCGACCTGCGCAAGTTGCTGGTTGAACTGGCGGCCCGGGGCGTCAATGACGTGCTGGTCGAAGCCGGTCCCAAACTGGCCGGCGCGTTTACCCGGCTAGGCCTGGTGGATGAATTTCAGATCTTCGTGGCGGGCAAGTTCATGGGCTCGTCGGCGCGACCGTTGCTGGACCTGCCGCTGGCGCAGATGAGCGAGGCGCTCGAACTCAAGATCGTCGAAATGCGAGCGGTCGGCAATGACTGGCGAGTCATTGCGATACCCGCGTCGAACCCCGGCGTATAATTCCGGCTTCCGCGCTCAGCGCTGGCCCTGTTTTCCAGGAGCACCCATGTTTACCGGCATCATCGAATCCATCGGCAGCATCCGCGCCATCACTCCGAAAGGCGGCGACGTCCGCGTTTACGTAGAGACCGGCAAGCTCGACCTTTCCGACGTCAAACTGGGCGACAGCATCGCGGTCAACGGGGTCTGCCTGACCGCCGTTGAACTGCCGGGCGACGGCTTCTGGGCTGACGTCAGCCGCGAGACCCTGAACGTCACTGCGTTCGTCGATCTGAAGACCGGCAGCCGGGTCAACCTGGAAAAAGCCCTGACCCCGACCACCCGCCTGGGCGGCCATCTGGTCAGCGGCCACGTCGACGGCGTCGGCGAAGTCTTATCCCGCGAAGAAAACGCCCGAGCGATCCAGTTCCGCCTGCGCGCCCCCGCGAGCTGGCCAAGTACATCTCTCACAAGGGCTCGATCACCGTCGACGGCATCAGCCTGACCGTGAATGCGGTCAACGGCGCCGAGTTCGAGCTGACCATCGTGCCGCACACGCTGGCCGAAACCATCATGGGCGACTACCGCCCGGGCCGTAAGATCAACCTGGAAGTCGACCTGTTGGCGCGTTACCTCGAGCGTTTGCTGCTCGGTGACAAAGCGGCCGATCCGACGCCGGCCCAGGGCGGCACCATCACTGAAAGCTTTCTGGCCGCCAACGGCTACCTCAAATCCTGAATTGAAGGGGTGCCGCGTGGCGCTCAACAGCATCGAAGAACTGGTTGAAGACATTCGCCAAGGCAAGATGGTCATCCTCATGGATGACGAAGACCGCGAGAACGAAGGCGATCTGATCATGGCCTCCGAGTGCGTCAAGGCCGAGCACATCAACTTCATGGCGCGTTTCGCCCGTGGCCTGATCTGCATGCCGATGACCCGCGAGCGCTGCGAAATCCTGAAACTGCCGCTGATGGCACCGCGCAATGGCTCGGGCTTCGGCACCAAGTTCACCGTGTCCATCGAAGCCGCCGAAGGCGTGACCACCGGGATTTCCGCCGCCGACCGCGCGCGCACCGTTCAGGCGGCTGCGGCCAAGGACGCGAAAGCCGAAGACATCGTCAGCCCGGGCCACATCTTCCCGTTGATGGCCCAGGCCGGTGGCACACTGTCCCGCGCAGGCCATACGGAAGCGGCGTGCGATCTGGCGCGCATGGCCGGTTTCGAACCGACCGGCGTGATCTGCGAAGTCATGAACGACGACGGCACCATGTCCCGTCGCACTGAACTGGAAGCTTTCGCGGCCGAGCACCACATCAAGATCGGCACCATCGCCGACCTGATCCATTACCGGATGATCCACGAACGTACCGTTCAGCGGATTGCCGAGCAGCCCCTCGACAGCGAACTGGGCCATTTCAATCTGGTGACCTATCGCGATTCCGTCGAGGGCGACGTGCACCTGGCGCTGACGCTGGGCAAGATCTGCGCGGAAGAAGCCACGCTGGTTCGCGTGCACAACATGGACCCGCTGCGCGATCTGTTGATGGTCAAACAGCCCGGCCGCTGGAGCCTGCGCGCGGCCATGGCCACGGTGGCAGCGGCTGGCAGCGGCGTTGTGTTGCTGCTCGGTCACCCGCTCGATGGCGACACGGTTCTGGCCCATGTGCGTGAAACCGCCGGCGGCACACCGATCAAGACCCCAACCACTTACAGCACTGTCGGTGCCGGTTCGCAGATCCTTCGTGACCTCGGGGTGCGCAAAATGCGCCTGATGAGTTCGCCAATGAAGTTCAATGCGATATCCGGTTTCGATCTGGAAGTTGTAGAATACGTGCCCTCCGAATAAAGACCGGCAGGTGACAGGTCCCGACAGCGCTTAGCCGTTCGTGGTTTTGTCCCTGCAGTCGCCCGATTCGTGGCCTAAAATCCCTGAAAGCGCGCGCCCGATGCGCGCTTTCATGCTCTTTAATACGAGAACACGAGACTCAGCCGAATGACCCTGAAGACCATCGAAGGTACCTTCATCGCCCCCAAGGTCGCTATGCCCTGGTGGTTGGCCGCTTCAACAGCTTCGTCGTCGAAAGCCTCGTCAGCGGCGCCGTTGATGCCCTGGTTCGCCATGGCGTGAGCGAAAGCGACATCACCATCATCCGCGCACCGGGCGCGTTCGAAATCCCGCTGGTTGTGCAGAAGGTCGCTCAGCGCAGCGAATTCGCCGCCATCATCGCGCTCGGCGCCGTTATCCGTGGCGGCACCCCGCACTTCGAATACGTCGCTGGCGAATGCACCAAGGGCCTGTCCCAGGTGTCCATGGAGTTCGGCGTGCCGGTCGCATTTGGCGTCCTGACCGTCGATTCCATCGAGCAGGCGATCGAGCGCTCCGGCACCAAGGCCGGCAACAAAGGCGCTGAAGCTGCCCTGTCCGCCATCGAGATGGTCAGCCTGTTGGCGCAGTTGGAGGCCAAGTGATTAACGACGAAAGCGATCAGTTCAACCCGCGTGATCCACGTGCGGCCGATGCTGGCAAACCATCGAAAAGCGAGAAGCGCCGTGCGGCTCGCCAGATGGCCATGCAGGCCCTGTACCAGCGCCATATGGCTGGCCAGTCGCTGAACGAGATCGAAGCACAGTTTCGCGTCGACAACGATTTCACCTCCGTTGATGCGAGCTATTTCCACGACATCCTCCACGGTGTCCCGGCCAATCAGGACAAGATCGACGCGGCGCTGGCCCCTTGTCTGGACCTGACCATTGAAGAGCTGGACCCGGTTGAGCTGGCGGTATTGCGCCTGTCGACCTGGGAACTGCTGGAGCGCATCGACGTGCCGTACCGCGTGGTCATCAACGAAGGCATCGAGCTGGCGAAAGTCTACGGTTCGACCGATGGGCACAAGTTCGTCAACGGCGTGCTCGACAAGCTGGCTCCGCGGCTGCGCGAAGTCGAAGTGAAGGCGCACAAGCGCTGAGGCTTCTGGGTTTCTCCAGAACCTGAGCGTCTCCGCCATGGGCGAGTTCGAGCTGATCCGCAATTACTTTGCCGCTGCGCCCTGCGCGCAGCCCGGCGAGGGCGTTGCCTTGGGGATCGGCGACGACTGCGCCCTGTTGTCGGTGGCCGCTGGCGAGCAACTCGCCATCTCTACCGACACGCTGGTTGCCGGGGTGCACTTCCCCGACGTCTGCGATCCTTTCCTGCTCGGCCAGCGCGCACTCGGCGTCTCGGCCAGCGACTTGGCCGCCATGGGCGCCAGACCCCTCGCATTTACCCTTGCCCTGACCCTGCCGCAGGTTTCCGCCGACTGGCTGGAAGCGTTCGCCCGCGGTTTGAACACCATGGCCCAGGGCTGTGGCCTGCGCCTGATTGGCGGCGACACGACACGCGGGCCTCTGAGCCTGACTCTTACTGTCTTCGGCACCGTCCCGACCGGACAGGCCCTGACTCGAAGCGGCGCGCGGCCTGGCGATTTGCTGTGCGTAGGTGGTCCCCTGGGCGACGCGGCCGGCGCGCTGCCGTTGGTGTTGAACCAGCGCACCACCGAGGCGTCTACCACTCAGGCCTTGCTGACGCGCTACTGGTCGCCACAGCCGCAGTTCGAGTTGGGTATTGCGTTGCGTGGCAAGGCCAGCGCGGCGCTGGACATCTCAGACGGACTGCTCGCCGATTGCGGACACATCGCCACGGCATCGGGCGTACGCTTGCTTGTTGAGCGCGACCAAGTGCCGATGTCTGACGCGCTGCTGAGGCTTCTCGGGCCTGACGCGGCGTTGAATGCCGCGCTCAGTGGAGGCGATGACTACAGACTGGCCTTCACGCTGCCGCCATCATGGCTGGCTGAGTTGCAGGCCGCCGGCTTGCCTGTTTTCGTTCTGGGCCGAGTCGTCGAAGGTCACGGCGTGGCGCTGATTGACGCACGTGGGCAGGACGTCACCCCGTCGACTCGGGGCTATCAACACTTTCAGGAGACACGGTGACAGATCATCCTAATCAGGTCCCGGCGGAAAACGTTCCTCCGTCGGTATGGACCAATCCGTGGCATTTCCTGGCCTTCGGTTTCGGCTCCGGCACATTGCCCAAAGCGCCCGGTACCTGGGGCTCAATGGTTGCTGTGCCCTTTATCCCGTTGTGGCAAATGCTGCCCGACTGGGGCTACTGGCTGGTGCTCGGCCTGACCATCCTGTTCGGCTTCTGGCTGTGCGGCAAAGTGGCGGACGACCTGCGCGTCCACGACCATGAAGGCATCGTCTGGGACGAAATGGTCGGGATGTGGATTACCTTGTGGCTGGTGCCTGAAGGTTGGCCTTGGCTGCTGGTCGGTTTTCTGGTGTTCCGCTTTTTCGACATTCTCAAGCCCTGGCCCATTCACTGGATCGACAAGCATGTACACGGCGGCGTCGGCATCATGCTTGATGATGTCCTGGCCGGTGTCTTCGCCTGGCTGGCGATGCAGGGGCTGGTCTGGCTGTGGGCCGTGATGTAGGGGCTACGCTCATGAGGCGTTCAAGTGTGGGATGGCTGCTCGCTGTTTGGTTGCTGATGACAAGTGTCTGGGCGACGGCCGATGCGGCAACCCCCGCACTGATGCCCGACAAGCCCTCCGACATCCTGCTGGTGAGCGAGCACTGGATTGGGTACACCGAAAGCGATGGCACCGGTCTGGGTTGGGATCTGATGCGTGAGATCTTCGAGCCGGCCGGCGTGAAGGTGGAGCAGCGCATCGAGCCTTATACCCGCGCGGTGGGGCTGGTGCAGCGCGGGGAGGCCGATGCCTGGATCGCCGCCTACCAGGATGAGGTCGAGGGCACGCTCTATTCCAAGTGGCACTACGACACCGACGAAATCTACACGCTGGGTTTGGCCTCCAAGCCGCTGCCTTCGCTGCAAACGTTGGGCAAATATCGTCTGGCCTGGGTCCGTGGCTACGAGTATCAGCACTATCTGCCCAACGTGACGCACTTCAACGAGGTCGCGAGGCGCGATCACATTCTGTCGATGCTCGAATACGGGCGTGCGGATCTGTATATTGACGCCAAACCGGAAATGGACTTCGTGCTTGCCCAAAGCAACGATCCTCAGCGTTATCGGCTGACCTATCTCACCTCCATTCCTTTGTATCTCAGCTTCGCAGACAACCCACGAGGGCGCGCGCTGCGCGATCTATTTGATGCGCGCATGAGCAGACTGGTGCCCAGCGGCAGGCTTCGGCCAATCTTTGCGCGCTGGAAGCATCCGTATCCGTTCGATGCAGACGATGCTCAGCCTCGTGCTGGCGTCAGCCACTGATCAAACGTGTTGATCTGATTGGCCAACAATTCAGCCTAAGCGTCTCTCGGAACCTGCTGTTACAATGTTGCGAATTTCCAGCCCTCATACTGATCAGGAGCACCCGGTGCCCGTCGTATTTGTCGCGGCTTCCAAGCTGCCTACCCCTTTGCCACTTTCAAGATGAACGGCTTTCTCGAGCAGGAAAACGGTCGCGAGCACGTCGTACTGACCCTCGGTGATGTGTCGGATGGCACCCCGGTGCTCGGTCGTGTGCATTCCGAATGCCTGACCGGTGATGCGCTGTTCAGTCAGCGTTGTGATTGCGGTTCCCAACTTGAAGCGGCGTTGCGCGCTATCGCCGCTGAAGGCCGTGGCGTGCTGTTGTACCTGCGCCAGGAAGGCCGCGGCATCGGGCTGATGAACAAAATTCGCGCCTATGAATTGCAGGACGGCGGTGCCGATACCGTTGAAGCCAACGAGCGGCTTGGCTTTGCCGCGGACCAGCGTGATTACGCCATTTGCCTGCCGATGCTGGAGCATCTGGGCATCAAGTCTCTGCGTCTGATGACCAACAATCCGCGCAAGGTCAAAGCGCTCACCGACATGGGCATCACCGTCGCCGAGCGCGTGCCGCTGCACACCGGCCACAATCCGCACAACAAGCTCTATCTGGCGACCAAGGCCGGCAAGCTGGGTCACATGATGGGCAACGAGCATCAGAGCGAAGTCGATCCGGCGTGACACTCGGCAGTCTCTGCTATTGCCCGACACGGCCTGGAGACGCTTGATGCGCCCACTGATTGGCTGCCTGCTGTTGCTGATCGCCTTTCAGGCCGGCGCGGCCCAGCGGGTGGTCAGCCTCGCACCTTCTCTTACCGAAATCGTTATCGAACTGGATGCCGCCGATTTGCTGGTCGGCATCCTCGATGGCGGCCCGCGCCCGGCGAGGGTCACCGGCCTGCCTTCGGTGGGTCGATACGGCCAGCTCGACATCGAGGGTTTGCTCAGTTTGCAGCCTGATCTTCTGCTGCTGTGGCCCGGCAGCGCCAGCGCGGCCCAGCGCGATCAACTCAAGCGCCTGAACATTCCCACCTACACCGCCGAGCCCCACACGCTGAACGAGCTGGCTGATCAGATCGAACAGATGGGCGAGCGCCTTGGCCGCGCTGACCGTGGACAACAGGCCGCGAACGATTTCCGTCAGCGATTGGCCGCATTGCGTGAACGCTATCGGCATGATGTGCCGCTGAAGGTGTTCTACCAGGTGTGGGATCAGCCGCTTTACACCGTAGGCGGCGGGCAGATCATCAGTGATGCACTGACCGTCTGCGGCGCGCGTAACGTGTTCGATGACCTGACCCTGCCTGCGCCGCAGGTGAGTCTCGAGTCAGTGCTGCAGCGCGACCCGGATGTGATTCTGGCCAGCGACGCTGCGTTGTTGCCGGCATGGAAAACCTGGTCGCAGTTAATGGCCGTGAAAGCCGGTCGCCTGTTTGCCGTGCCCGATAAAGGCTTGGAACGGGCAAGCGGACAGATGGTGGGCGCGGTGGCAAAGTTGTGCCGCGTGATGGCGCCAGATCGCTAGATCAGGCGGATGCAAATCTACAGCTCCGGCGTCCAGGTCACGCCAAACATCCACGTTCGACCCTCTTCGCGATAGCCGTAAGTGCTGCCATCGAAGCTGTACAGCGTGCGGCTGTAGCGCTTGTCCAGGGCATTATCCAGCTTGAACTCCAGCTTCACTTCGTCGCTGGCTTTCCAGCTGCTGCGCAAACCGAACAGCGAGTAGCCGCCGATATGCTGGGTGTTGGCCTCGTCGTTGTAGCTGTCACTGACGGCCTGCCAGCTGGCACCGACGCCGAGGCGATCAAACTGCCGATCAAGATCGAGATTCAGGGTTCGGCGGGCGCGGCGGTTGAGCGTATGGCCGGTGTCTCGGTCACGTGGGTCGATGACCGACGCGCCGAGCTTGCCGGTCCAGCCGAACAACTGCTGCTCAAGGGATGCTTCAAAACCATTGATCCGTGCCGAGCCGATATTTTCAGGGCGAAAGTCGCTGTCGAGGGCGATGGCGTCCTGCAGGTCCGTGCGATAGAGCGAGGCCTCAAGACGAGCCGTGTCGCTCAGGCGACTGCGCCATTGAAGCTCGTAGTTTTTCGAATGCTCGGGTTTGAGATTCGGGTTGCTGAAGTCCGGGTAATACAGGTCATTAAATGTCGGCGCGCGGAAGCCCTCGCTGTAGGACAGCAGCACATCGTTGGCGTCATTGAGCGGCACGATGAGCGTGCCGCTCCAGGTGTTCTGACTGCCGAACTGCTCATTCTGATCGTGGCGCAGGCCCAGCTCGGTCGAAAAGTGCTCGCCTTTGAAACGATGCTGGATGAACGCCGCGTGGTTCCAGCGGCTGTCCTCGTCGAACGCCGTGCTGCTGTTGACGCGATCTTCGTACCAGTCGCCACCCAGCATTAGGCTGTTGCGCTCGTCCAGGGTCAGATCGTTCTGCCAATTGACCGAGTCGCGGTAGGTGTTGAACACGTAGTGATCGTCGCTCAACTTATCTAGCGTCTTCTCGCGGTTTTCGCTATGGCCGAGCTCCAGGCGGGTTTTCCAGGTCTGGTTGATGCGGGCGTCGACATTGGTGCCGAGGCTGCTCAGGTCGAACTTGCTGTACTGCTGCTGCCCCACGGTATTGAACGTGACCGGGTCGAACAGGCCGAACGGATTGTCGAACTCGGTCTTGCCCCGGTTATCCAGCGCGTTGAAGCCGACTTCCACGTCGTCGCTGAGCCAGTGGCTGAGGCTGAGGCTCAGGGATTTATTGCGGTAGGCGTCGTGATCGTCATCGCTGGCGAAGGACGGGCCGGTGCGGTCGATGCCTGCCGTTTGATCCAGGCTGGTGCTGAGGTTGAAGTGCGTCTGCTGATCGCCGCCCGACAGGCCGAGGCTCTGCTGCTGCGTACCTCGATTGCCGAAACCCGTATGCACGCGTGCCTGAAGGCCTTGCTCGGCGCCCCGTCGGGTGAAGATCTGGATCACGCCACCAATGGCGTCAGCGCCGTAGATGACCGAACGTGACCCGCGCAGCAGTTCCACGCGCTCGATCTGCTGGACGTCGAGGTATTGCAGGTTACTGTCGGCCGAGGTGGCATTGGCAATGCGCTGGCCATCGACCAACACCAGACTCTGCGCGGCCTTGGTCCCGCGAATGAAAATCCCCGGCAGACTGCCGCGACCGCCGCTGGGCGCAACTTGCACGCCGGGCACGCGACTCAGCAGGTCGGTGACGCTACTCGGTTGCAGCCGCTCGATGTCGGCGCGGGTGAACACAGTGTTCGCCGCGCTACTGGCGTCACGTTGCTCAACCTGGCGATTGGCGCTGATCAGCACGTTGTCCAGTTTCAAGGCGCTTTCGCGATCAGGCTGATCGGCAAAGACCTGCGTGGCGGGGATGAGGGAGAAGGCAAGGGCGACGCGGGAAAGGGTCATTTGATTGATCGCATAACTTGCAGGCGTGACCGGGGTGGACTGCCACCTCGGTCACGCCTGCAAGTGGTTACATCTTCAGCAGGCGCTGGTTGATCGACGCTTCGATCCCGGCGGCATCCAGCCCGCACTCTGCCAGCATCTGCGCCGGTTTTGCGTGCTCGACGTACACGTCCGGCAGGCCCAGGTGCAGCACTGACTTGAGAATGTTCTCCCGCGCCAGAAACTCGCTGACCGCCGCGCCTGCGCCGCCCATGATGGCGTTTTCTTCGATCGTCACGAGCAAGTCGTGGCTGCTGGCCATTTCGCGCACCAGTGCCTCATCCAGCGGTTTGACGAAGCGCATGTCGACCACGGTCGCGTCGAGCTTTTCCGCCACGATCAGCGCTTCGGTCAACTGAACACCGAACACCAGCATCGCCACTTTGCTGCCTTGACGACGAACCACGCCTTTGCCGATTTCCAGCGGTTCGAGACTGCTCTCGATCACGGCATTGGGGCCGTTGCCGCGCGGGTAACGCACGGCGGCGGGGCCTTTGAACAGGTGACCGGTGGTGAGCATTTTGCGCAGCTCGTTTTCATCGCTCGGCGTCATGATCAGCATGCCGGGGATGCAACGCAGGTACGACAGATCGAAACTGCCGGCGTGGGTTGGGCCGTCCTCGCCCACCAGACCCGCGCGGTCGATGGCAAACAATACGTCCAGATTCTGCACGGCCACGTCATGAATCAGCTGGTCGTAACCGCGCTGCAGGAACGTCGAATAGATCGCCACGACTGGCTTGGCGCCTTCGCAGGCCATGCCCGCCGCAAGCGTCACCGCATGCTGCTCGGCGATGGCAACGTCGAAATAGCGCTCCGGGTAACGTTCGCTGAACGCCACCAGATCCGAGCCTTCTTTCATGGCGGGCGTGATGCCGACCAGACGTTCGTCCGCTTCAGCCATGTCGCACAGCCACTGACCGAATACGCCGGAGTACTTCGGCCCGCCGGCTTTTTGGGCACGACAGGCGCGTTCAGCGGGTCGAGTTTGGTGATCGCGTGATAGCCGATCGGATCAACCTCGGCCGGGGCGAAGCCTTTGCCTTTCTTGGTGACCACGTGCAGGAACTGCGGACCCTTAAGGTCACGCATGTTGCGCAGGGTGGCGATCAGGATAGGCAGGTCGTGGCCGTCGATCGGGCCGATGTAGTTCCAGCCGAGTTCTTCGAACAGCGTGCCGGGCACCAGCATGCCTTTGGCGTATTCCTCGGTACGACGGGCGATTTCCCACGCGCCGGGCAGCCGCGACAGCACTTTCTTGCTGCCTTCGCGCATGCTCGCGTACGTGCGGCTTGAGAGGATTTTCGCCAGATAATTCGACAGCCCGCCAACGTTGCGCGAGATCGACATGTCGTTGTCGTTGAGGATCACCAGCATGTCGGCGTTCACTTCGGGCGCGTGGTTCAGCGCCTCGAAGGCCATGCCGGCGGTCAGTGCGCCGTCGCCGATCACGGCAATGGATTTGCGCTCACTGCCTTGCAGCCGGGAGGCGATCGCCATGCCCAGCGCGGCGCTGATGGAGGTGCTGGAGTGACCGACGCCGAAGGTGTCGTATTCGCTCTCGCTGCGACGCGGAAATGCCGCCACACCGCCTTTCTGGCGCAAGGTTGACATCTGCTCGCGACGACCCGTGAGGATCTTGTGCGGGTACGCCTGATGACCGACGTCCCAGACCAGCCGGTCGTCGGGCGTATCGAAGACGTAGTGCAAGGCCACGGTCAGTTCGATGACGCCGAGGCCGGCGCCGAAGTGGCCGCCGGTCTGGCCAACGGTGTAGAGCAGCTCCAGGCGCAGTTCGTCCGCCAGGGCTTCAAGCTCTGCTTCACCTAAGCGGCGCAGGCCGTCCGGCGTCACTGCCTTGTCGAGCAGGGGCGTGGACGGGCGCTCGCGGGGAATCTCTTTGAACGTCGTGGGCATCAGGCGAATCGTTATAAGTAAAAGAGGCGGCAGTTTACCTGATGCATTGCCGGCTGCGCACGATGTGCAGCAATGCGATGTTCAGGGGTAACGTTTACCGGCGAAATCGGGCAGCGGCAGCAAGGGCCGCCTGCACCCGATAAATGCTATGACCTGCGCTTAGTTCCGGCGTTCGACGATATAACGCGCCAGGGCCCGCAAGGGTTCGGCGGCCGCGTCGAACGGTCGCAGCGCCACGAGGGCCTGGTCGCGCAACTCAAGTGCGTAATGTTTGGCTTCTTCCAGGCCGAGCAGCGCGGGGTAGGTCGGCTTGTCACGAGCGATGTCGGCGCCCTGACGTTTGCCCAGCGTGGCGGTATCGCTCTCGACATCGAGAATGTCGTCCTGCACCTGAAACGCCAGGCCGATGGCGCGGGCGTAGATCTGCAGCGAATCAAGCTGGACCTGGGTTGCGTTGCCGCTGGCCAGGGCGCCGAGCCTGACGCTGGCTTCGATCAGTGCGCCGGTTTTATGCCGGTGCATGAATTCCAGCGCCTTCTGGTCGAGCTTGAGTCCGACCGAGCCGAGATCAATAGCCTGCCCGCCGACCATGCCGGCAGGGCCGGATGCACGGGCGAGGGTGGCGACCATCTTCAGCCGGGTGTCGGCGTTTTGCGGGGTCAGTGCGTTGTCGCTCAGCACGCTGAACGCCAGGGTCTGCAGGCCGTCGCCAGCGAGGATCGCGCAGGCCTCGTCAAAGGCTTTGTGGGTCGTGGGCAGGCCGCGACGCAAATCGTCGTCGTCCATGGCCGGCAGGTCGTCGTGCACCAGCGAATACGCGTGGATCAGTTCGACCGCGCAGGCTGCGCCGTTGGCGTGCTCGGCGTTGCCGCCCAAGGCTTCGCAGGCGGCGTAAACCAGCAGCGGGCGCACGCGCTTGCCGCCATTGGTGACGCTGTAGCGCATGGCGGCGTAAAGGCGGGTCAATTCAGGGGCGGGCGCATCGAACAGAGTCTCCAGCGCCGCATTGACGCGAGCCTGGCTGAGTGCCTGATACGCCGCGATCATTCCGGCTGTTCCGCGTCGAACGGCTCTTCGGCGAGCTCGCCATCGCGCTCCAGCAAGACCTGCACTTTTTGCTCGGCCTGGGCCAGCGCGCTCTGGCACTCGCGGGTCAGGCGGATGCCTTGTTCGAAGGCGATCAGTGAGTCTTCCAGCGACAGCTCACCGTTCTCCAGACGCTCGACGAGCGTTTGCAAATCCGTGAGGGACTGTTCGAAATCCAGTGCAGCTTTCTTGCGGGCCATGGCGGCTATCCCGGTAGACGTTAAACCGGCGCGACACTAGCAGAGCGCAGGCATCGGGGCAAATGAGAAGGGGGCGCCGGTGACGGCTTGCCGCGCATCACTCCACAGGAATTGCATCTGCCTCGCGGTTGTTGGCCACAGATGATGGACATGCGGGAGTCGAGCTTGCTCGCGAAGAGGGCCGAACATCCGCTAAATCTTCAGCGGCCGTAATACCGTCTTCGCGAGCAAGCTCACTCCTACAGGAGTTGCATCTGCCTCGCGGATGTTGGCTGCAGATGATGGACATGCGGGAGTCGAGCTTGCTCGCGAAGAGGGCCGAACATCCGCTAAATCTTGAGCGGCCGTAATACCGTCTACGCGAGCACGCTCACTCCTACTGCGCTTTCGCGCGACTGACTAAGCCTGCCCGATCAACGAGTCGGCGCAGGCGCGGCATCGATCTTCACCCGCAGCAGGCTGTAGGGCTTTTCGCGCAGATCCTTGCCGTTGTGGAAACCGGCCTGGCGCTGCAACTGGTTGGCGATGAAATACAGGTAGCCATCCGGCCCGACCGACAGGGTGTCCGGCCATAGCACGCGAGGGTCGTGAACGATGGTCTGCCAGTTGCCGTCGGCCAGGCGTTTGCGGATGCCGTTGTGCTCGTAGTCGCCGGCGTAGACCGCGCCATTGGCGTCTGATTCCAGACCGTCCGAGGCACCTTTTTCGCCGAGGTCTTTAACCGCAGCGTTTAGTTGTGCCTCGCTCACGCTGGCATCGCGCAGCATCTCGGTGGGTACGGCAAACAGGTGGCGGCTGGAAAGCGCGCTGAAGTACAGCGTCTTGCCGTCAGCGGAGAGCGCGATGCCATCAGACGCAACACCCATGGTTTTCGGCTTGCCGTCCGGGCCTTTGCTGACCAGCGCGGCCTGGCCTTCGACCACCGGCTTGAACTCAGGGTCGACCGAAGTCGATTTCGCGCCGCTCAAGCGACGGGTCGCCTTGCCGCTGGCGATGTCCATGACGATGATCGCGCCGGGCCCGGAGACCGATGAATCCGTGACATAGACCGTGCCTTCCTTGCCGCTGCGAAAATCAAAGCGCATGTCGTTGACATAGGTGCTCGGCAGGATGACGTTGGCCGGGAAGACCAGCGTCTTGACCACTTTGTTACTGGCCAGATCAACCGCCACCAGCTTGGCGCCGCCGGCTTTTGGTGCGGCGAAATTCGGCGCAGCGGTGTCCAGCAGCCAGACGCGGCCCTGACCGTCGGCGACCACGCTCTGCACGCTGATCAGCCCTTTAGCCGGGTCTTTGGGGTCTTCTTTGTTGATGGCTGCATCGGGATAGGCGATAACCTTGCCGTCGCGGATTTCACCCACGGTGAACGGCACGTCGTCGCCCCAGTGCGGGAAGTTGACGAAGATGCGCCCGGTTTCCGTCACGGTCACGCCGGTGGGCATCGCGTCGTGGAAGGCGAACACCTGCTCAAGCTGACCGATGGTCTTCTCCGCCGGCGCATTGGCGGGCAGGGCGGTGGCGGGGGTTGCGGTCGTGGCGGCGATGCCGGTCTGGCAGATCAAAGCGACTGACAGGGCCAGCGCCGACAACATTACGTTCTGCTTCATGGACACAAACGGCTCCCGGCCTGCCGCAGCAGGCCATTCAAATAATGTAAACAGGCTCAGAAACCTTCGAGGACGATCTTGCCCTTGGCCTTGCCGCTTTCGATCACGGCATGGGCGCGGCGCAGGTTTTCGGCGTTGATCGCGCCGAAATGCTCACCGAGGGTGGTCTTCAGCACACCTTGGTCGATCAGGTCGGCGACGCGATTGAGCAGTTCATGCTGGGCAATCATGTCCGGCGTTTCGTAGAGCGAGCGGGTGAACATCAGTTCCCAGTGCAGCGACAGCGCCTTGCGTTTCATCGGCACGACGTCCAGGGATTTCGGGTCATCGATCAGCGCCAGCTGGCCTTGTGGCTTCAGGGCTTCGATGAGCTGCGTGAAGTACGAATCGGTGTGGGTCAGGCTGGCGACATGACTCACCTGGCCGACGCCGATCTGATTCAGTTGCTCGACCAGCGGCTGGCTGTGATCGATGACGTGATGAGCGCCCAGGCTTTCGACCCATTCGCGGGTTTCCGGACGCGACGCTGTACCGATGACGGTCAGTTTGGTCAGTTGGCGGGCCAGTTGCACCAGAATCGACCCGACGCCGCCACCGGCACCGATGATCAACAGGCTGTCACCTTCGCCGCCGCCTTCCTCAAGGCCCAAACGGTCAAACAGCAACTCCCAAGCGGTGATCGAGGTCAGCGGCAGCGCGGCGGCGTGGGCGTTGTCGAGGCTCTTGGGCTTGTGCCCGACGATGCGCTCGTCGACGAGGTGGAATTCGCTGTAGCTGCCCGGACGGGCGATGGAGCCGGCATAGAACACTTCGTCCCCTGCTTTGAACAGCGTGACGTCGCTGCCCGTTTCACGCACAACCCCGACGGCGTCCCAGCCGACCACTTTGGGTTCGGTGGCAGCAGAGCCGGCGCGGATTTTGGTGTCGACCGGGTTCACCGAAATCGCTTTGACGTCCACCAGCAAATCGCGAGGGCCGGGCGTTGGTTTGGGCAGTTCCATGTCGAGCAGCGCGTTGGGGTCTTCGATGGGCAGACCGTGCTGGGTGAAGGCGATGGCTTTCATGGCGATCTCTCTAATCAATGAACACAAGGTGGCTTAATCGTTGGACCCATCTTGTTCTTGTTCGTCATGCTGAAAAACCAGCAGAATCCGGCAACACTTTCACGGCTGGAGTGAAGATGATCCGTATCGACGACCTGACCCTCTTCGTCCGTACCGCTGCGCTGGGCAGCTTCTCCAATGCTGCGCGGGAGGTGGATCTGTTGCCGGGGCAAGTTGCGGCGGCCATCAAGCGCCTCGAACGCGAGCTGGATATCCGCCTGTTTGCCCGTTCGACGCGCAGCCTGCGCCTCACCGCCGAAGGCGAGCAGTACCTGCCGACCGCTCAAACGGTGCTCGATGCCTTACGGGATGGCCGGGAAAAGCTGCGGCGGGAAAGTGCCGAGTTGCAAGGCACGCTGCAGGTGGCGGCGCCTTCGGATCTGGGGCGAAACATGCTGCTGCCCTGGCTGACGGATTTCCGCAGTCAACATCCGGCGCTGAATCTGCGCCTGTTTATCTCCGATCAAGTGGCCGATCTGTTTCGAGATCCGGTGGACGTCGCCATTCGCTACGGCGTGATCGAAGACGCGAACTACATCGCGTTGGCCCTGGCGCCATGGAATCGCCGGGTGTTGGTGGCGTCGCCGGAGTATCTGGCGCGCAAGGGCCGGCCCATGGTCTCGGACGACTTGCTGCGGCACGAATGTTTGCTGTTCACCCTGGCGGGGCGGGTGTACGACAAGTGGCGGCTCGGTGGTCGGGTGTTTTCGGTATCGGGCCCGTTGCTCACCGATGACGCGGATCTGGTGAGGCGTTGGGCGGTGGCGGGGCAGGGTGTGGCGTACAAATCGTGGCTGGATGTCTGCGAGGACGTGCACGCCGGGCGGCTGGAACTGTTGCTGCCGGATTACCCGGGCGAGCCGACCCCGCTTAACCTCGTCTGCCCGCACCGCAAACAGTTTTCCCCGGCGGTGCAGCAGTTGCATTCACTGTTGAAAAACCGCTTCGCCGAAATGGAGAAGGGGTTGCCGGCGTTGTTGTGATGATGAGTTGTGATCGTTCCCACGCTCCGCGTGGTAATGCGGCTCCTGACGCTCCGCGTCACCTGACAGCGGACGCGGAGCGTCCAGAAATGCGTTCCCACGCAGAGCGTGGGAACGATCAAGGTCCGCAATGGATCCTCCGGTGCGTCACCATCTTGAGCGAACGCAAAACATGTGGGAGTGAGCTTGCTCACGAAGACTGCATTCCAGTCGCTGAAGATTTAGCGGATGTACTGGCCTCTTCGCGAGCAAGCTCGCTCCCACAGTTGGAGTGGCGTCGTGCTCTAGATCTCATGATCGTTCCCACGCTCTGCGTGGTAATGCGGCTCCTGACGCTCCGCGTC
Organism: Pseudomonas sp. 15A4; assembly: GCF_016925575.1. Taxonomy (NCBI): domain Bacteria; kingdom Pseudomonadati; phylum Pseudomonadota; class Gammaproteobacteria; order Pseudomonadales; family Pseudomonadaceae; genus Pseudomonas; species Pseudomonas sp. 15A4. The sequence goes on from NZ_CP068986.1 coordinate 1,669,514, forward strand.
ACCTGACAGCGGACGCGGAACGTCCAGAAATGCGTTCCCACGCAGAGCGTGGGAACGATCAAGCCGGGCGACACATCTGCGGTGTCAATGGGAATGCCGCGGCTCGCCACTCCGTGCAATCACCCGCAAATGCAAGGTCGCCGGTTCCAGGCATCCGCCGGTGGACAGTTGCCCCACCAACTGCCGATACAGCTCCTGCCACGGGGTTTGCGAGGCGGGCATCTTCGGCTCGAACAACGCGCGGCGCGCGGCCATTTCTTCGTCGCTGACCAGCACATTGACGCTGCGGTTGTTCAGGTCCACGCGCAGCCGGTCATTGGTTTTCAGCAACGCAAGGCCACCGCCTACCGCCGCTTCCGGCGACATATTGAGGATCGAAGGGCTGGCCGACGTGCCGCTCTGCCGGCCATCGCCCAGGCACGGCAACGAGTCGATGCCCTGTTTGATCAGCGCAGACGGCGGCGCCATGTTCACCACTTCGGCGCTGCCGGGATAACCGACCGTGCCGGCGCCACGGATCACCAGAATGCAGCGCTCGTCGATTTCCAGCGAAGGGTCGTTGATCCGCGCGTGATAATCCTCGGGGCCCTCAAACACAATGGCTCGCGCCTCGAAGCTGTTCTCCGCGCCCGGCTCGGACAGATAGGTCTTGCGGAACGCCTCGCCGACCACCGACATCTTCATGATCGCGCTGTCGAAAAAATTGCCGCTCAACACGATGAAACCGGCGCGGTGCTTGAGCGGGTCTTCATACGGACGGATCACGTCGGCGTCGTGAGCGACGGCGTTGCGCACGATGTCACCGATGGTTTTGCCGGAGACCGTGCCGCAGTCTTCGTGCAGCTTGCCGGCCTTCTGCAACTCGTGCATCACCGCTGGCACGCCGCCTGCGCGGTGGAAGCCTTCGCCCAGGTACTTCCCGGCGGGCATGCAGTTGACCAGCAACGGCACGTCTTCGCCGATGCGCTGCCAGTCGTCGAGACTTAACTCGACACCCATGTGCCGGGCGATGGCGATCAGGTGCGGCGGGCAGTTGCTCGAAGCCCCCAGGGCCGAGGCCACCGCGATTGCGTTTTCAAAGGCTTCGCGGGTCATGATCTGCGAGGGGCGCACATCTTCGCGGACCAGATCGCAGATGCGCTTGCCGGTCATATAGGCCATCTGCCCGCGTTCGCGGTACGCCGCCGGAATACTTGCGCAGCCGGGCAGCGACATGCCCAGTGCCTCAGCCAGCGCGTTCATCGAAAGCGCGGTGCCCATGGTGTTGCAGTGGCCCACCGACGGTGACGCCGCCGTGGTCATTTCCATGAAGCCTTCGTAATTAATCTCGCCGGCCGCCATTAAATTCCGCGCGTGCCACAGCACCGTGCCGGAACCGATCAATTCGCCCTTGTGACGACCGTCGAGCATCGGACCGCCGGACAACACGATGGCCGGCAGGTCGGTGGTCGCCGCCGCCATCAGGCAAGCTGGCGTGGTTTTGTCGCAGCCGGTGGTCAGGACAACGCCGTCCAGCGGGTAGCCGTGAAGAATTTCCACCAGCCCGAGGTACGCCAGGTTTCGGTCCAGGGCCGCAGTCGGCCGGCGCGTCTGCTCGGCCATCGGGTGCACCGGAAACTCCATCGGAATACCGCCCGCATCGCGAATCCCGGCTTTGACCCGCTGGGCGAGCTCCAGGTGATGACGGTTGCAGGGCGCCAGATCAGAACCCGTCTGAGCGATGCCGATGATCGGTCGGCCCGATTGCAGCTCCTCGCGGGTCAGGCCGTAGTTCATGTAGCGCTCGACGTACAGCGCCGTCATGTCAGCGTGTTCCGGATCATCGAACCATTGCTGGCTGCGAAGGGGGCGTTTAGGCGTGTCGGACATGGTTCGGGTCTCTCTTGGAATTAGGTGTGCTGCGTAAGGTGTTCAGCGTTACAACAAACCGCGTACGGCGAGATTACGTATCAACGCGCCGACGCCGAACGTCCACGGCGCCGCGTCACTGCTGTGGGTCACCTCGTTGTGCAGGCCGCCGAACAGGCTGCTGCTGATACTGACCTGATCGCCCAGCTTGTGGGTGAAACCGCTGCCGGCATGGTCGCGGTCGGCGGTCGGGGCGAAGAGGGTGCCGAGAAACAGCAGGAAACCATCCGGGTATTGGTGGTTGGCGTTGAGCGCCTGGCCAGCGATGTCGGCCGGATCGCGGCTGATCTGCGACATGGAGCTTGAGCCTTTCATGACATAACCGTCATTGCCTTTTACCTGCAGATCGACCACGCAGTTGCGCACGTCATCCAGGGAAAAGGTTTCGTCGAACAGCCGAATGAACGGGCCGATCGAGCACGAGGCGTTGTTGTCCTTGGCCTTGCTCAAAAGCAGCGCGCTGCGCCCTTCGAAGTCCCGCAGGTTGACGTCGTTGCCCAGTGTCGCGCCGTGGATCTGCCCGCGGCTGTTCACTGCCAGCACCACTTCCGGCTCGGGGTTGTTCCACTCTGACTTCGGATGAATGCCCACCTGGCTGCCACTGCCCACCGCTGCCAGCACCGGCGCTTTGGTGAAGATCTCGGCGTCCGGCCCGATGCCGACCTCAAGGTACTGCGACCACATGCCTTGCTCGATCAACAGCGCCTTGAGCGTGCTGGCTTGTTCGGAGCCGGGTTTGATGTTGCGCAGGTTATCGCCGATCGCGTTCTGCACGATGGCGCGCACGCTTTCCGCCTTGGCCGGATCGCCTGCCGCCTGCTCCTCGATCACCCGCTCGATCATGCTTGCGGCGAAGGTCACCCCTGCGGCCTTGATCACTTGCAAGTCCGCTGGCGCCAGCAGGTACGGTTTGTTGGGATCAGGCGTCGCGGTCGAATTCGCCAGCAATTCTTCGAGGCTGGCAACGCGCGTGCCCTGGGCTTCGCGTACCGCAGCCACCGGCGATTCCAGCTCCAGCAAGTTGCTCAACGTGGCGAAGCTCGACGAAAGATCGAACACTCCATCACTGCGCAACACCACGGGCGACGGGCCGCCGACTTTACCGGGCACCCAGGCGCGGCCGATCAACGTGCCATTCAGGCCGTCGGCGGGGAGGGTGTTTTCGGGAGTGAGCTGAATCGGCATGGTGAAGTCCTCAACGCTTTTTGTGGTTTATCAGCGACCCTAATCAGCACCGGCGATAAACTCCAATGACATCTGCTTAATAATCGATAACACTGGGTTATCGCTCCTTGAGGCCGCGCTCATGTCGGATATTTCCTTCTCAACAGTCTGTAACTGGCTCAAGTTCAAGCATCTGGTGCTTATCGAAACCCTTGCGCGGACCCGCAACATGCACGCGGCGGCGCAACACATGAACCTCAGTCAGCCGGCGGTGAGCAAAATGCTGCGCGAGATTGAGCGCCTGTTGGGTTTCGATGTGTTCGAGCGTCTGCCGCGCAACATGCCGCCGACTGCCCTCGGTGAGCACGTGGTGCGCTATGCGCAGATCGCCCTGAACGACGCGAGCAAGTTCGTTGATCAGATCAGCAGCCTGCGGGAAGGCGGGCATGGTTTTCTCAAAGTAGGAGCGATTTTCGCGGCGACTGCGGTGGTGCTGCCGGAAGCCATCGTGCAATTGAAAGCTCGCTGGCCGCTGCTGTCGATCGAAGTGGTGGAGCAGACCAGCGATCACCTGATGGAAATGCTCGACGACAAGAAGCTTGATCTCGCAGTGGCGCGCTACACCAACGAAAACCAGCAGCAGGTGTACGACTTTCAGGCTCTGGCGCCGGAGCCATTCTGCATGGTCGTTAACAGTCGTCATCCGCTGACCGAACTGGCGCAGACGCCGCTGCAAGCACTTGGAAACTGGCCATGGATTCTGTATCCACTGGGCACTCCGATTCGCGCACGGATGGAGCAGGCCTTCGTCAAGGCCGGCATCCCCACCCCGAAGAACACCATCGACACCATCTCGATGCAGACCTTCCTGCAAGTCCTGCAGGCAGGGCCGATGATCGCGATGTTGCCCGCGTCCATGGCGCAGCCGCACCTGGATTCGGGTCTGCTGAAAGTGCTGAACACGCCGCTGAAACTGGCGCCTCGGGACTACGGAATTCTTACTCGCCGCGGCGAGCCGTTGCTGGGGGCGGCGTCGGAGTTCGCCGAAATCCTGCTGGCGAATGCACGGCTGGCGCATCAATAAGCGATAACCCGGCGTTATCAATCAATGGAAACAAGTCATTATCCTAATCAATACCCTTGTCAGTAACATCGGCCCGTGTTTCGACCCTCCATAACAACAATACAGGCGCGTCCGAGTGCCTGGAGGTCCCACCATGGAAACCGTTTCCCAGCGCCTGCCCGAGTCCTCGGGTCCCGGGCACGCCAGCTTTGAAGACCGCACCTACCGCAAAGTCATCCTGCGCATCCTCCCCGTCCTGCTCCTGTGTTACATGGCGGCCTATCTGGACCGCGTGAACATCGGCTTCGCCAAGCTGGACATGCTCAACGATCTGCAATTCAGCAATACCATCTATGCCCTCGGCGCGAGCATGTTCTTCTGGGGCTATTTTATCTTTGAAGTACCCAGCAACTTGCTGCTGCATCGCTTCGGCGCGCGGTTCTGGATCGCCCGGATCATGCTCACCTGGGCCATCGTGTCCATGGCCGTCGCGTTTACTGTGCCGCTGGCGAAGTTTTTCCATATCGAGTCGGAAACCATGTTCTACGTGCTGCGCTTCTTGCTCGGCATCTGTGAGGCAGGATTCTTTCCCGGCGTCATCCTTTACCTCAACTACTGGTTTCCTACCCGTCGGCAAAGCCGGGTGATGGCAGGTTTCCTCATGGCGATGCCCATCAGTCTGACGCTGGGCGGCGTGATTTCCGGCTGGTTGATGACCCGAATGCAGGGCGTCAACGGCATGGCCGGCTGGCAGTGGCTGCTGATCATCGAAGGGCTGCCTTCGGTGGTCATGGCCTTTGTGGTGCTGGCGTTCATGGCCAATAACATCGACGCGGCCAAATGGCTGTCGCCCCAGGAAAAGGCCATGCTCAAGGCCAATCTGGAGACCGACAGCAAAGGCAAGGCGACGAGTCTGCGCGAGGTGTTTTTCAACGGACGCGTATGGCTGCTGGTGCTGATCCTGCTGACCTTCAACACCGGGTTCTACGGGCTCGCGTTCTGGATGCCATCGATCATCAAAAGCGCCGGCGTCTCCAACCCGATGGACATCGGTCTGCTGACGGCCATCCCCTACGGCATCGCCGTGATCGCCATGACCCTCAACGCGCGGCACTCCAACAAGACCGGCGAGCGCCGCTGGCACGCAGCGATTCCGGCGATCATCGGCGGCATCGGCCTGATCCTCAGCGCCTACTTCGCCAGCAACGTGGTGCTGTCGATCATCTTCCTCAGCGTGTCCGCCTCCGGCGTGCTGAGCCTGATGCCGATCTACTGGACCCTGCCGGGCACCGTGCTCTCCGGCGTCGCGGCCGCTGCGGGGATCGGCATGATCAACGCCATCGGCAACCTGTCGGGTTTCACTGGCTCGATGATCACCGCCGTCGCCGAGAACCTCACCGGCAACATCAACAACGGCACCTACGTGCTGGGCGCCTGCTTGTTCATCAGCGCGGGACTGATTCTGTCCATCCCACGGGCGATGCTTGGCAATCACAAGGCCGAAGCGCCTGCGCGGGGCGAGGTGCTTTCTCACGCTTAAATGAGGTTAAGCGAACGGCGCTTTTCCCTGCGGGATATTCCTCTGGTCCAGACGCCAAGGTTTCGCGCAGTAAACGCGGTACCTGTGGGAGTCGAGCTTGCTCGCGAAGACGGCATTTCAGTCGCCGAAGATTCAGCGGATGTTCCTGCCTCTTCGCGAGCAAGCTCGCTCCCACATGAACAGGTGCCGGCACTAATACCGCGCCCCGGTCATCCATATCTTTGTTGCCTGCCATCGCCAGCCGCGATGGCAGGCTCACCATTGCCTGATATACGCCGCTCACGGTCACTCCTAGCATCGGTCGCACATGACCTCGCCGTCGGCGAAATGGAGAAGACCCTGTGAGAAATTTCCGGATTGGCCAGATCGTCCCCAGCTCCAACACCACCATGGAAACCGAGATCCCCGCGATGCTGACGTCGCGGTACTCCCTGTTCCCGGACGAGCGCTTCACCTTCCATTCCTCCCGCATGCGCATGATGAAAGTCAGCCCCGAAGAATTGAAGAAAATGGACATCGACAGCGACCGCTGCGCGCTGGAATTGAGCGATGCCCGGGTCGATGTCATGGCGTACGCCTGCCTGGTGGCAATCATGTGCCAGGGCGCCGGTTACCACAAAGTGTCGCAGGATCGTCTGAGTAAAACCGTTGCCAGCAATGCGTCCGACGCACCCGTGCTCAGCTCGGCCGGGGCGTTGATCGACAGCCTCCTCATGCTCGACTACAAGAAAGTGTCCATCATCACGCCCTACATGAAGCCACTCACCCAACAGGTCATCGACTACATCGAAGCGGCCGGCATCGAAGTGGTGGATGCCATCAGCCTGGAAGTCTCCGACAACCTGCAAGTCGGGCGCCTCGACCCAATGGATCTGGTTTCCCACGCCGACCGGCTCAACATCGGGCAAGCTGATGGAGTGGTGCTGTCGTGCTGCGTGCAGATGCCCTCGTTGCCCGCCATCCAGGTCGTACAGGATCGTCTCGATAAGCCGGTGCTGTCCGCCTCCGTGGCGACTGTCTACCAGATGCTCAAAACCCTCGGCCTAAAAGCGCAGGTTCCGAACGCCGGCCATCTGTTGTCGGGCGCGTTCTGAGGCGATGTCTGACGGGGTACTATGGCGGCCACTCAGGCCAGCACGCCCGGTACCCCACATGAAACTCGACCCCGTCTCGCTGCGCCTCTTCGTCAGCGTCGTCGAAGAAGGCACTATCGCTGCCGCTGCCAAGCGCGAACACATCGCGGCTGCGGCCGTCAGCAAGCGGCTTAGCGAACTGGAAGAGCTGCTCGATTCCCGGCTGCTCAACCGCACCAACAAAGGCATCACCCCGACCGATGCCGGCCTGTCGCTGCTGTTCATGGCCCGCAGCGCGCTGAACAACCTCAACGACATCGTTCTGCAGATGCGCGACTACTCCAACGGCACGCGCGGCTCGGTGCACGTGCTGGCGAACATATCTGCCATCACCCAATTCATGCCCGGCTTGATCAAGTCGTTCATGGCGCTTTACCCGCTGATCAACATCGTCCTCGAAGAACACCAAAGCCTGGCGATCACCAAAGCCGTCGCCGAAAACCGCGCCGAGATCGGCATCTTCACGCGCCTGCCCCACGGCGCCGACATCGAAGTCTTTCCGTTTCGCACCGACCGCCTCGTATTGATCGTGCCCAACGACCACCCGCTGGCAGGCCGCGAGTCCGTACGCTTCAGCGACACCCTCGACCACGAATACGTCGCCCTGCGCAGCGGCACCCACCTGAATTTCCAGCTGATCAAAGCCGCCAACGACCTCGGCCGCTCCCTGAGAATCCGCATGGAAGTCGCCAGCTATGACGCCCTGAGCCTGATGGTTCAGGCAGGCGTCGGCGTCGGCATCATGCCGGAGGGCAGCGCAGGGATTTACCGAATGGACGGTGCGAAAGTGGTTCAGCTGGAAGAGGATTGGGCCAGCCGCGAGCTCAACATTTGCGTGAGATCGCGGGAGGGATTGTCGGTGGCGGGTTCGTTGTTTTTGCGCCATGTGCTGGCGGCAGATGCGCAGCCTCCGAAGCGCATTCAAACAGGGCGTCGCGACCAACATTGCCAACCCTAAGTCAGTCGCGTTTTACGCCGCGATCTTTTCCGCTGCCGCGCCTAGTCATGTCGAGGTTGAAACCTTCGCGGCAATGCCGGCGATGGTCGGCCTCGTGTCCTCTGCCTGGTACGCACTGATCGCGACCGCGTTATCACGGCCCCGAATTGCCGGTGCGTATGCCAGCAAGAAGAAGGCGATTGATCGGGTGTGTGGGGCGGTGATTGTGATGCTTGGGGTTAGGCAGATGATTCGATGAAGATGCGCTTTCGGCTTTCCCGGCTAATGCCAGTCCCACTGAATGCACGCTGTCAGTAGGACCGGCTTCAGCCGGGAAGTGGCCCGTCCGGACACCAAAAAGCTACCGACAGCCGATTCGTCTTTTCCGCCTGTTGGCGCGTCGAGCCCAGCGTCGGTATCCTCAACCATCGCCGAATGGACCACCCATACCCATGCTGATCTTTGATTGCACCCAAGACGCCGCTGATTTTTTCTCGAAGAAAGTGAAGGGCAAAATCATCAGCGCCGTGCAGCCCGCCGCCGCTGCCCAATTGCTAGAAGCGGACAGCACAGCCCACGAGCGAGTGGATCGCTGGCAGCTGCACGTCACCAAATTTGGCAGGATCCACGTCCTTGTCGCCATGAAAGTCGACACGCGCTACGCGATGATGTTCGTCGGCCTGAAACGCAACGACGTGCAGGGTTTTCTGGCGCAGTTCACCGCTCGGTATCTTGTTGAATTGCTCGTACTGGCGGGAAACGTTCTCGGGGAAATTCCGCCTCAGGCTGAGCTCCAGCGTCATGTTGATGTGTGGGAAGAAAGCTTCCAGCCCGTGCATTTCTTCAAGCGTAGCGATCGGAGTGTTCAAACACACATCAATTCAGTGCTCGACATGGCGGCTCGCCGCGAATACGTCGGTCCAGGGCTGCCAGTCGACGAGCCAGACCTTATTGGGTTCGACGGTGTGGCCAACCGATTCTACCGATCGATCAGAGGATCGGATTACATCATCCCGGCTGAGCTTGAGCTGAAGCAGGTTTATCCAAGATTGGGGATGGTGATGACGGAAGTGGAGATGACGGAGGCGTACAAGAACTGGAATGCATCGAGGTGAGCGGAAATCTGAGTCTGAGAATTGATGACCCGCAGATTGGGCCCTTGCGCACCTCAACCTGATCGTCGAGGCCGCGAGGTCCATTTCTTCACTCATAAAGCCAGGGCTTCAGCTCATCCAGATTTTTGACCACGATCTGCTGCGCAGCCGCCTTGGGATCAAGCTTCTTCGGGTCAATCTGAAAGCGCTGGAGTACGTACTTCACCAGAGCGCGCCTTGTCGGAATCGTCAGCACGCCTTCTTCCATCCCAAAATCAGCCTCAATGATCGCCTTCTGTTCTGGCTTGAGACGCGAGTCGGGCTCGATAACGACGGCCACCTCAGTGTTCCAGTCTTCGTCTGCATCGATCAGGTTCTCGGTTCGGCGCTCGAATTCCGGTTGGCCGCGCAGCCGACTCAGAACGAAGTCCCGATACATGCGGTTCTTTTCGCAATACGCGCGCACGTGCCAACGCATCCCTGTGTAGACCAGCGTATGAGGCGCGATCAGCCGGGTCTCGGGGACCGGGTTGGCAAGCGAAACATATTCAACGGCAATCACTTCGCTTTCACGGCAAGCCTTAAGCAGCGGGCGCAGCACTTCCGGGCGGATAGTGCGATCGGGCACTTCCAGAACCATCGTGTGTGCATACGCCAGGGCGAGTCCTTCTACGTGCGGCGCCCGTGAGTGAGTCTGATTGAGCAAGTGCAAATAGGCGCTCGCGCTGTCGTCGATGAACAGCGGTTTGAAGTGCTTACTCGGTACGTAGCCCTTCAGCTGCTTGTCATATGTAAGATTTTTAGGCGCATGTTCATTGATGTAGGTATTGATGTCTTTCGAGGCCTGCTGACGGCTGATGCCGAAGCTCTGAATCAGGTGGCCCGTGGTCAGCCGGCCTTCCCACCACACAACCGTTTCGATCAACCGATAGCGAAGTGCCAGATCCCAGCGAACCTGTTGGATGTCCTGCGCGCGTTTCATACCCGCTCCATGTGCGTGATTTGTTTACCTGTATAAGTCTACATTCTATACGTGTAATGAAACGCTACATATCCTGCGCTCGTCTTCGGCATGAAGCGAACTCACGATAAGGAGGTGAACATGACAACGTCAGATGCAATTTCGACAGGGGTGCTGGTGCTAATGGCCGCCATTGCAGTGGTTCTGGTTTTGCAGTGCCTGCGGCTTCAGGATATCTGGCAATTGATCGTCGATTGCAAGAGCTCGATGCGCTGGGCGCAAATTCATGAGGTGGAAAATAAAGAACTGCGGTCGGCTCTGCGGGCAGAAAAAGCCCATGTTGAGCAACTCAGAAGAAAGCTCGACCTCCTGCAAACCATGATGCCGGCCTCGTAAGGAAGCACAGATGAACAGAATTGAAAGGATCAAAGGCGGCCTGCTAGGCGGCGCAGTGGGGGATGCCCTAGGGGCACCGGTTGAATTTCTGGAATGGAGCGCCATCCGCGCGACGTTTGGAGCGCGGGGCATTGCCGATTTTGCGCCCGCTTATGGCCGCATAGGTGCCATCACCGATGACACACAAATGATGCTCTTTACCGCTGAAGGTCTGCTGCGCGCTTATGTGCGTGGGAGTTCCCGCGGCATTTGCCACGTGCCCAGCGTCATCCACCATGCGTTGCTGCGTTGGTTGATGACCCAGGATTACTCGCCTGCGACTTCCGTAACCCTCAACGGCTGGCTTGTGCAAGAGCGCGATTTGTGGTCCCGCCGCGCACCTGGCCATACCTGTGTGAACGCGCTGAAGGCCAGCTCGCGATTTGGCTTTCTCTCCGAAAATAACAGTAAAGGTTGCGGCGCGATTATGCGTGTCGCCCCCTGCGCTTTCTTTGGCAACGCCTTTGACAATGCCGCTGAGTCCGGGCGTCTGACCCACGGCCACCCAACCGGGTATATGGCGGCGGGACTGTTCGCCGACATTCTCCAGCGCATCGCTGACCGGCAGGACAGCCTCGAACACGCCATTACCGAAAGCCTCGTCGAGCACGGCCACAAACCCGGCATGGAAGAGACACGAGCGCTTGTCGAGCGCGTGCTTTTCTTTTTCTACGAAGGATATCGTCCAACCCCCGAGCGTATCGACGAGGTTGGCGGCGGATGGATTGCAGAAGAAGCGCTGGCGATCGGCATCTGGTGTGCACTCACTGCAACGTCGTTCGAAGACGGCGTGATCAATGCCGTTAATCACAGCGGAGACAGTGACAGTACCGGGCTTATCGCCGGGCATCTGCTCGGTATTCAGTATGGCGTTGAGGCGATCCCGGATCGATGGCTGGAGCGGCTCGAGTTGCGTGGCGTGATTGAGGCGGTGGCGGAGGATATCGAGCGGGTACCGAGGGATTATTCCGGGTATGGCGGCGAGTTTGATGCCGAGATCGAGGTGCGCTATCCGGGGGATTGAATGGCTGCGGTCTTCGTCGACGCCAGTCCCCGTTTATAGCGAAACGCAGGCTGTGGATCCAAGCTTGTAAAGTATTGGATCCATTGGTCGATATGAATTCGGTAGCAGTTTGATGCAGACAACCTCATACACGGACAGGCGGTGGAAATGGCTAGCGAATTGACTCTCACGAAACTCAACCAAGCTCTTGAGTGGGCCTACGAAAAAGCAATGGATGGCATCCCCGGCACTGAGTCGGCTGAGGAATTCGCTGCGGAGTACAGAAAGAACAATGATACGGCCATCGACGCTGCGAACTCGCTGATCCGCTGGCAAAACACCAAAGCCGCCACCTCCGGCTTTCTGACCGGGCTGGGTGGCATCATTACTTTGCCTGTCACCATCCCGGCGAACATCGCCAGCGTTATGTACGTGCAGCTGCGCATGATCACCGCGATGGCATACCTGGGCGGCCACGACCCACGCGACGATCGTGTCAAAACCTTGGTCTACACATGCCTGGCCGGTAATGCCGCTAAAGACATCTTGAAAGATGTAGGCATCTCGATTGCCAACAAGCTGGCGATCAGCTCCATTAACAAAATCAGTGGCACGACCCTGACGAAGATCAATCAGGCTGTGGGCTTCCGGCTACTCACCAAGTTCGGCAGCACCGGTGTGGTGAACTTGGGCAAAGCGGTCCCACTGCTGGGCGGTTTGATCGGCGCAACGTTCGATTCGGTGACAACGAATACTGTCGGGAACGTGGCTCGTGATCTGTTCGTGGTGAATTCGGCGACAGCGCCGGCTGAAAATGACGATGTGGCAGCAGGCGTGGCCTGAGGCTATTGAGGATGAAACCCGGCAGCTCGTGGCCGGGTTTTGTCGAGCTGGATCGTCATGGTTGCTCTGGCGTAAGCATCGGATTCCGAGTAATTGATGTTGCTCGAAGGCAGGCCCGTTTCGGCTGTGGCCGTTGAGGGTGTCGGCTTCCCAGCCGCCGTTGCGTCTCATCAAAAATGCCGCGCAACTGTGCTACCGACATTTCTAATGTCTTTCCCGATATCCGCAGTGTCCCGGCCATAATCTTAAGGATAAGACGTGTTTTACTCAGTATGGCCGTGGTGGTGAATTAGGCAGCAACCTGCTGCCCAATTGCACTGGTTCTACGCGATAGTGCTGGTAACCAAATGGACATGTCCTGTCGAACGCGAGTGTCGTATGCACGCCACCGTTTTATAGGGCTAGGTTAGGTAGCATTTGGCTGCTAGACGTCAAGGTCCGCCTAGACAGATATCAAGGTTCGGCGGTGATCGGCCTTGTTCATGCACGGGCGCCTTTATGGCAGATATACGGGTTCTAGCGCGCCGCGGTTGTATGCTTTAGGCCTTATTTTGCAGGGATACATGAAGACTTCTTCTCCTGTCCCCCATCTAACACCCAAGGTGTCACTGGATGTGCTCGCCCGTTCATGCTCATGGAAGCAGCGTCAATGGTTGCGCGAACGCAGTCTAGCTCCCCTCGGGTTATGATTTGAATACGTGGCAATTTGCTGGCTGGTAATGCGTGATATTACGGCCAGGCTCCATGATAATCCCCTCAGCTCGCATAAAGGGATTCCTCCAAATGGAACTGATCGACAACATCAACACCCTGCTTGGTGAAAACCTAAAAGGTACGCTCAAGCCGGGCTCGAAGCTGAAGATTGCCGCCTCGTGCTTTTCGATCTACGCCTACGTCGCGTTGAAGAAGGAGCTGGAGAGCATCGACTCCCTGGAGTTCATCTTTACCTCGCCGACCTTTGTGCCCAACGAGGTGAGCGACAAGATCAAGAAGGAACAGCGCGAGTTTCATATTCCCAAGGCCGAGCGCGAGCGCACCACCACCGGCAGTGAGTTTGAAATCCAGCTGAAGAACCAGCTCACCCAGAAGGCGATAGCCAGGGAGTGTGCTGACTGGATTCAACGCAAGGCCAAGTTTCGCTCCAATCGAGGCCAGGCGCCTATGCAGCCCTTCGCGGGCGTGCAAGACAAAGTTGGCGACAGCGTCTACATGCCTTTGCAAGGCTTCACGGCCGTGGATCTGGGTTACCAGCAGGGCAACGCCGTATCGAACTTTGTCACCAAAATAGATGAGCCAAGCGTTACCGCGACTTTTCTCAATCTGTTTGATCAGATCTGGAGCGACCCAAGCAAGCTGGAAGACGTGACGTCACGGCTGTGCGACCACATCGCCTCGGTTTATCAGGAGAACGCCCCTGAGCGCGTTTACTTCTTGATGCTCTACAACATCTTCCGCGAGTTTCTGGAAGACATTAATGAAGACGTGCTGCCCAACGACCGTACCGGCTACCAAGACAGCCTAATCTGGCAGAAGCTATTCAACTTCCAGCGTGACGCTGCCACCGGCTTGATCAACAAGCTGGAGACCTACAGCGGCTGCATCCTTGCCGACAGCGTTGGTCTGGGTAAAACCTTCACGGCGCTGGCGGTGATTAAATATTACGAGTTGCGTAACAAGTCTGTTTTGGTGCTATGCCCGAAGAAGCTGGCCGACAACTGGCGGAACTACAACCAGAACCTCAAGACCAACATCTTTGCCAAGGATCGCTTTAGCTACGACGTGCTCTGTCACACCGATCTGACTCGTACCCGTGGCGAGTCGCTGGGCATTCCGCTGGATCGCGTCAACTGGGGTAACTACGACCTAGTAGTGATCGATGAGTCGCACAACTTCCGTAACAACGACGTCTATAAAGACAAAGAGACCCGTTACCAGCGGCTGATGAATCAAGCCATTCGTCAAGGCGTGATGACCAAGGTACTGATGCTCTCCGCCACCCCGGTCAACAATCGCTTCAGCGATTTGCGCAACCAATTGGCCTTAGCCTACGAGGGCGACAGCGACAACCTCAGTAAGAAGTTGCGCACTGAAAAGGACATTGACGGCATCTTCCGTCGCGCCCAGGCAGCCTTCAACGTTTGGACCGGTTTGCCACCGGAAAAACGCACTGCAGCGGCGATTCTCAATACCCTTGATTTCGATTTCTTCGAGCTGCTCGACAGCGTCACCATTGCTCGTTCGCGACGGCATATCGAGACCTTCTACAACACCGCCGACATCGGCAGCTTCCCTGAACGCCGCAAGCCACTGTCGTTTCATTGCCCGTTGACTCCGCGTGGTGACGTCATAGGCTTCAACGAAATCTTCAACCGGCTGTCGCTGCTTAAGCTCGCCGTTTACGCGCCGGTTAGCTACATCCTGCCGAGCCGGTTGAAAAAGTACGAAGAAATGTACGACACCGAAGTGGAGGGAGGTAAACGCAAGCTCAAACAGGTCGATCGCGAGAGAAGCCTGCAAGCGCTGATGACCACCAACCTGTTGAAGCGGCTCGAGAGCTCGGTCGAGTCTTTCCGCCTGACCCTGAAAAATCTGCAGAGCACGCATCGGAACGCGCTGGACAAAATCGCCACTTTCAAGAAAACCGGCCTTGCCAGTGACTTCGCCGACGTTACCGCTGCCTTTGAAGATGCCGATTTTGACGACGACAACTTACCGTTGCCTGGCGACATTACGATTGGTAAGAAGATTCAGATCAGCTTGGAAGACATGGACGTGCCGTCGTGGGAGCAAGACCTGGAAGGCGACCTAATCTTCATTGAAGAGTTGCTGGCTGAAATGGCCAAGGTCACACCAGCCGATGACGCCAAACTGCAGCACCTGAAAACCCAGATCACTAGCAAGCTGGCATCGCCGATCAATCCTGGCAATCGCAAGGTGCTGATTTTTACCGCCTTCGCCGATACCGCCAATTACCTCTACGACAACCTTGCTGAGTACCTGCTGAGCGCTCACAAGGTGCATTCCGGCAAGGTCACCGGCAGCGATGCGCCCAAGTCCACCCTCGGCACTATGCCGGGAAGTCGCCAGACTTACGACTTCCAAGGTTTACTGACACTGTTTTCGCCGCGCTCGAAAGAAAAAGCGCTGATTTACCCGGACGAGCCGCGTGAAATCGACATCCTCATCGGTACCGACTGCATCTCCGAAGGCCAGAACCTGCAGGACTGCGACTACCTGATCAACTACGACATTCACTGGAACCCGGTGCGCATCATCCAGCGCTTTGGCCGGGTGGATCGTATTGGCTCGCAGAACGTCAGCATCCAGTTGGTCAACTATTGGCCAGACATTAGCCTCGACGAGTACATCAACCTCAAAGAGCGGGTTGAAAACCGCATGATGATCGCTGACGTTACCGCCACTGGCGACGACAACGTGCTCAGCGCCCAGGCCAACGACGTGGCCTACCGCAAAGAGCAACTGCGACGTTTGCAGGATGAAGTGATCGAGATGGAAGACATCAAGACCGGCGTCTCCATCACCGACCTCGGCCTCAATGATTTCCGCATGGATTTGCTCAGCTACATCAAGGCCAATGGTGACCTCGGCAGCATCCCCAATGGCTTACACGCCGTGGTGCCGGCACGGCAGGAACTTGGCTTGGTGCCCGGAGTAATCTTCACCTTGCGCAATCGCAAACACGGCGCCAGCCTCAGTCAACAGAACCGCCTGCATCCCTTCTACCTGATCTATATCAGTCTGGAAGGGCAGATCATCAGTGATCAGACAGAAGCCAAGCGTCTGTTGGACCTGGCTCGCAGCGCCTGTAAGGGCCACGTCCAGCCGATCAGTGATGCCTACCAGCGGTTCAATCAGTCCACCCAGGACGGGCGTAACATGCGCGCTTACTCCAACCTACTCGACCAAGCGATCCGCTCGATGATCGATGTGAAGGAAGAGAAAGACATCGACAGTCTGTTCAGCGGCGGTAAGACCACTGCACTGGTAGACACAATCTCTGGGCTGGATGATTTCGAGCTGATTACTTTCATCGTCATTCAGGGTGCGGCATGAGCCTGGCCCCAGTTACACCAGGGTTATTCAGTTTTCCGCCGCAGGCTAAGGTAGGCCGCGTGGTAGCGAAGAACAAAATCTACGAGCGGGGTTCTGTCAGCTCGACGCTGCGCGATAAATTTGTTGCCCAGGTCGAGCAAATCACCTGGCAGTACAAACTGGCTCCAGAAACCATTAACTTGCCGGCGCGTGGGGGTGTCCTAGAAATTCAGATCTTCGACATCGTACTGAAAACCGTTGAGTTAGATGAAGATGTACTGCGCGCCATCGATCGCGCTATCCCTCTGCCGATTATCTTTCAGTTGCACCATCAGCAGCGCACCCGCATGGTGGCGACCTTTAAACGCCCCAGCGAAGCCGATGCCAGCAAGTGGGTCATCGATGGCTACGTCGCTGGAGTTTGGTTAGCTGCTGACGCCGAGCGTCAACCCTTGCCGGTGGCGCTGGATCTGCATGGTCTTTACGAACAACTGCTGCGCAGCTTGCTACCGCAGCCGGCGAGGCTCGGTGAAAGCCTGCCAGAGCAGCTGCAGCGATTGACTCAGCTGCGCAGCCTGCAAAGCGAGCAGCGCAAGCTGGAGGCGCGCTTGCACAAAGAAATGCAGTTCAACCGCAAAGTAGAGCTCAACGCTCAATTGCGGGAGCTGAATACCCAAATTCATCAGCTGAGCGCGTGAGCGCCAGTTCGCACCCAAGAATTCAAGAATTACAGGACGTCCCATGGACAAGCTGAAGATGCACTCTCCAAACCTGACCGAAGCCAATATCAACAAGCTGGCTGAGCTGTTCCCAAATTGCATCACCGAAGCGTTGGATGCTCAGGGCGGGCTGAAGAAGGTTATCGACTTCGATCTGCTGCGTCAGGAGCTGGCATCAAATATCGTCGAGGGCGCGCAGGAGCGCTATCAGCTAAATTGGCCCGGTAAGCGCGAGGCGTTGCTCGCCGCTAATACGCCGATTGCAAAGAGTCTACGTCCATCCAGAGAAGAGAGTGTCGATTTCGATAAATCGCAGAATCTGTTCATTGAAGGAGATAACTTAGAAGCGCTTAAACTTCTGCAGGAGAATTATCTCGGTAAGGTCAAGCTGATTTACATTGATCCACCTTACAATACAGGTGGCGACTTTGTATATCAGGATGATTTTTCAGAGTCGCAGGCTGAGTTTTTGGTGCGTTCGGAGCAAAAAGATGAGTTGGGTCAGCAGCTTGTTTTAAATAGCAGTTCAAATGGGCGGTTCCATTCGAGATGGCTCAACATGATGTATCCTCGATTGAAACTGGCCAGAAACCTACTTCGAGATGATGGGGTTCTACTTGTATCAATTGACGAAGCGGAGTCTGCTAATCTTAGAAAGCTCTGTGAGGAGATTTTTGGGAGCGAGAACTATGCTGGCGATATTGTTTGGAAAAATAGTAGTAAGAATGATCAGGACTATATATCTGTACAGCATGAGTATATTTTTTGTTTCGTGAAAAGCAAAAAAGATAATCTTGGTCAATGGCTGGAAAGAAAGGAAGGTCTTGACGAAATATATAAGGCTTTCGGTGAATTTAAGGCTAAACACGGCAGCAATTTTGCTGCAATTCATAAAGAAGCTCTGGCGTGGTATCGGCAGTTTCCTGAGTCAAACCCGATATATTCTAGTAAGCATTATTCTTGGATGGATGAGAATGGAGTATATTTCCCTGACAACGTTTCCGGTCCGAACGTAGGGCAGTATGTTTACGAGCTTCCCCATCCCGTGACCGGGAAGAATGTTAAGCAGCCATCTCGTGGTTGGTTTTGTCCAGAAGAAAAGCTGAAAGATCTGGCTAGAAATAATTTAATACATTTTGGTGAGGATGAGACAACAGTTCCTTGTCTTAAAACCTATCTTAAAAAAACCGAGTATAAAAGCCTCTCGAGTGTTGTATTCCGAGATGGTCGAGCGGCGTCGAAAAGATTGCGCACACTTTTTGGAGATAACATCTTTACGAATCCTAAAGATGAGTTCTTGCTGTCATCCCTTATGAAGGCAATCGGAGTCCAAGGAAATGACATTGTTTTGGACTTCTTTGCGGGGTCTGGAAGCACGGGGCATGCTGTCATGAATTTAAATCATGAGCAAAAAAGCTCATGCAGATATATTTTGGTACAGTTGCAGGAAAATCTTAATGAGACCTACAAAACAGCTGTTGGTCTTAATAAGAAGGTTCTCAAAAATGCTATCGAATATCTGAAGAAAAGAAATAAGCCAGAAATTTTAAGTGAGATCTGCAAGGAGCGCTTGAGGTTGTGCGGGAAAAACTTCCTGGCTGAAGACTCATTGTTTCAAGAAAAGCCACATATTGATTTAGGTTTTCGGGTTCTTAAAATCGATACCTCCAATATGAAAGAGGTGTACTACAAACCGGATGATGTCAGCCAGAATCAGCTCTTTGATCAGGTCGACAATATCCGCGAAGACCGCACCGTCGAAGATCTGCTGTTTCAGGTGTTGCTTGATTGGGGCGTGGATCTGGCCCTGCCGATCAGCCAACAAGTTATCGCGGGCAAGACCGTGTTCTTCGTTGACGGCGATGCACTGGTCGCCTGCTTCGATACCGGTATCGATGAAGACTTCGTCAAACTGCTCGCCGGGCATAAGCCCCTACGGGTGGTGTTCCGCGATGCCGGCTTCGCCAACGACAGCGTGAAAATCAACATCGAGCAAGTATTCAAACTGCTGTCGCCAGCGACTGAAATCAAGACTCTTTAAGGGGCTGATATGGATGCTAAAGCCTTGCAGGTACTGCTGGACTCTGCTACTCGCAAGGGTATCGACCAGTTGCTTAGCAACAAACTCAGTGATGCTCTGGATGATGCGCAGAAGGGAGCCAAGATCGGTGGTTTTCTCACCTGCCTGCGACATGCCGAGCTCATTAAGAATGGTGGCTCGCGCAAAGCGCCTGTCTGAGTGCTTGCAGAGTAAATTGGCCTGCTTTGCGGGATAAATGCAGAATAAATTAACTGTAAGTAGCTGATCTTAAAGGGTTAGGCGCCTTGATACTTACTTGCAATACCCTAGGGTCAGCCAGGAATTACGCATGAAACTGAAGTTTAAAGTCCAGCCCTACCAGACCCATGCGGTAGACGCCTTTGCCGACTGCTTTGCTGGTCAGCCAAAATCCTCGGGCGTGAGTTATCGCGTTGACCCTGGCGCTAAACCCGTTGCGCTGGTGGCACCACAGCAGATCGACCTGCTCGGTGCGAAGATGGCTGAACCGACTGAGGCAGGTTTTAAGAATGCCGAGCTAGTGTTGAGCGCGGCGCAGTTGCTAGGAAATGTTCAAAGCGTACAACGCCGGCAGAATCTGCCGTTATCGGCTGCGCTGGCTAGCGACAAGCATACGGGTTGCACCATCAACCTCGATGTTGAGATGGAGACCGGCACGGGTAAGACCTATTGCTACATCAAGAGCATGTTCGAGTTGAACAAGCGCTTTGGCTGGAGCAAGTTCATCGTCGTGGTGCCGAGCATTGCCATCCGCGAGGGCGTGTATAAATCGCTGCAGATCACTGCTGAGCACTTCCTGGAGTGTTACGGCAAGAAGGCGCGCTTCTTCATTTACAACTCCAAGCAGTTGCACAATCTGGAGAGTTTTTCTTCGGATGCCGGCATTAACGTCATGGTCATCAACGTGCAGGCGTTCGCCGCCCGTGGTGCTGATCAGCGGCGGATCTATGAAGAGCTGGACGACTTTCAGTCACGCCGTCCTATCGACGTAATCAAGGCTAACCGGCCGATTCTGTTTCTCGATGAACCGCAAAAAATGGAAGGGGCCAAAACGCTGGCGTCCTTTAGCGAGTTCAATCCGCTGATGATCGTGCGCTACTCGGCTACGCACAAAACTGAGTACAACAAAATCCACCGCCTCGATGCGCTGGACGCTTACAACCAGAAACTGGTGAAGAAGATCAGCGTGCGCGGCATTACGGTCAAAGGCCTGACCGGGACCAATGCTTATTTGTTCCTGCAGGATATCGAAGTCTCGACAAAATCGCCTGTGGCGCGGGTCGAGATGGAGATCAAACAGAGCAATGGTATCAAGCGCGTGATGCGAAAGCTTGGCCGCAACGACAATCTGTACGACCTGTCCGGTGGACTGGATCAGTACAAAGACTACGTGGTTGCCGATATCGACGCCCGTATCGACACGCTGAGCTTTACCAACGGTGTGACGCTAATGGCCGGGGAGGCCGTGGGCAATGTGGATGAGGCCGCTATGCGCCGCATCCAAATCCGCGAGGCGGTAAAAGCACATTTTCAGAAAGAGATGATGCTGTTCAGCAAGGGTATCAAGGTGCTGTCGCTGTTCTTCATCGATGAGGTAGCTAAATACCGCCTGTACGACGCAGCCGGTGAATTGCCTGGCGAGTACGCGCAGATCTTCGAGGAGGAGTACAACGCCTACCTCACCGACGTAATGACGCTGGAAGACACTCCCTACAACCGTTATCTCAAGGGTATTCAGGCTCGTCAGACCCATAATGGCTACTTTTCTATAGACAAGAAGAGCAAGCGCCTAGTCGATCCCACAGTGGGAAAAAAGCTACTGAGACCGACGACGTGGATGCCTACGACCTGATTCTCAAGGATAAAGAACGCCTGTTGTCGTTCGACGAGCCGGTGCGATTTATCTTCTCCCACTCCGCTTTGCGCGAAGGCTGGGATAACCCCAACGTCTTCATTATTTGTACCTTAAAGCACAGCGATAACAGCATCTCGCGGCGCCAAGAGGTGGGTCGTGGCATGCGCTTGGCCGTCAACCAGCAGGGCGATCGTATGGATGACCCAGCCACCGTACACCAAATTAATGAGCTGACGGTGGTGGCCAGCGAAAGCTACAAGGACTTCGTTGGCGCATTGCAGAGGGACATCAGCGAATCGTTGTCGGCTCGGCCGCGTGAGGCCACCGAACATTACTTCAAAGGTAAAATTTTACAAACTTCAACTGGCGACGTTGAGGTTTCTGCGCAACTGGCCAAGCAGATTTACAAGTACCTGCTGAAAAACGACTACACTGACGACAACGATCAGATCACCTTGACCTACCATGAGGCCAAAAAACAAGAACAACTGGCAGAGCTGCCGGTTGAACTGCAGCCCTATGCAGCCCAAGTATTCCAGCTGATCGATAGCGTCTTCAGTGCGGCGCAAATGCCGGAGATTGGCGATGACCGCAAGGCTAAGATCAATCCCCTTAACTCGAACTTCGAGAAGAAGGAGTTTCAGGAGCTGTGGAGCAAGATCAACCGTAAAGCCGCTTACACCGTTCATTTCGAAACCAATGAATTGGTGGGTAAGTGCGTGGCGGCTTTGGACGCAGAGCTGCGGGTTAAACCGATGCAGTACATTATCGAGCGCGGCAGCCAGATGGAGAACGCCAGCTTCGACGATATGAAGAGTGGCTCGGCCTTTAAGATCGCCGAAAGCTCGACTGAAAAGTACAACCACTCCGTTCATTCGGCGGTGAAATACGATCTGATTGGCAATCTGGCCGAGGACACCCAGCTAACACGCAGTACCATTGCCAGCATCCTCAAAGAAATCAACGTGGCAGTGTTCAGCCAGTACAAAACCAACCCGGAAGACTTCATTGCCAAGGCCTCTACGCTGATCAACGAGCAGAAGGCAACCGCTATCGTTGAGCACATAGCCTACGATCCGGTCGAAGAAACCTATAGTTCGGATATCTTTACCGCGGAGAAGCCCAAAGACGATTTCAGTAAGGCTTTCGAAGCCAAGCACCACGTCTACGATTATGTGTTCACAGACTCCAACATCGAGCGGAAGTTTGCTCAAAACCTGGATGCTAGCACCGAGGTTGCGGTATACGCCAAGCTACCGAAGAGCTTTTTCATCCCTACCCCGGTCGGCAACTACAATCCCGACTGGGCGATTGCCTTCAAGGAGGGCAAGGTGAAGCATGTTTATTTCGTTGCTGAAACGAAAGGTTCTATGTCGTCCCTTGAGCTTCGTAATATCGAGAAGTCCAAGATAGCCTGCGCGCGTAAATTCTTCGCCAAAATCACATCTGATCAGGTGAAATACCAAGTGGTGGATGGGTATAAAAAATTAATGGAGCTGGTTCAGTAACCAGTTTCTAAATGATGATGAGTTAATCGGATCGTATTGATATGGATATTCAGCCGGACAAGCAGAACCTAGACCGTACCTTTGCGTCGACGGTCTATTACATCGATTTTTATCAGCGTGACTACAAATGGAACGAAGAGCCGGTTCGGCGGCTGCTTGATGACATTTTCTATCAATTCGAAGAGGCTTACAGCAGATATCTTCATTTGGAACCGAACTCGGAGAGCATCAATGCACGTTACCCTTGGTACTACCTAAATACCTATGTCACCAATACAGTGCAGGGTAAGGTTTTTGTTGTTGATGGTCAGCAGCGCCTGACTACGTTGACTCTATTTTTGGTTCAGCTTTTCCGGATGGCTAAGGTTTTTGAATCAAAAACCGCTGGTTGGCTGGAGAGGAAAATAGTTGGCTATTCAGGTGTTGAATATGAGTTTTGGATGAACCACGTACGTCACATCCATGTTCTCAAGGAATTGATGGAGGGCGCTGCGCCGGATGTTGTGGACAGATCCACTGGCTTGACTGCTGCCAACATGCTGAAGAATTTCTCGGTGATAGCAACGGAGCTGTCAGTCCGGTTAGAGACCAAGCACAAATTCGAAACCTTTGTGCATTACTTTCTCTACCGTTTAGTTCTCATCAATCTTTCAGTTGACTCTACACATGTGCCAATGGTCTTTGAGGTCATTAATGATCGCGGCGTCCGACTCAAGCCTTATGAGATTTTGAAGGGAAAGCTTCTCGGGCAAATCGATAAGCTTGAGCTGGACTCTGGTAATTACAGCGAGCTATGGGATTCACAAGTTAGATCTGTTAATGCTTATCGCGAAGATGAAATTGACAGTTTTTTCGTTACTGGATGAAGAGTAAGTTCGCCGATACCCGGAAGTCCGGGCAGCGCTTTGATGGCGACTATCACAGGGAA
Source organism: Pseudomonas sp. 15A4 (assembly GCF_016925575.1). Lineage (NCBI taxonomy): Bacteria > Pseudomonadati > Pseudomonadota > Gammaproteobacteria > Pseudomonadales > Pseudomonadaceae > Pseudomonas > Pseudomonas sp. 15A4. Next base: position 1,692,717 of record NZ_CP068986.1, read on the forward strand.
ATGTTTAAAGCTGATATCAATCAGTTTCTTAAGATTGAGCATGACTCCGGCAAAGTCAAAGCATTTCTTAAAGAGGACTTTTCTTATTACACGAAGCTATATGTGCGACTGCTGGATGCAAGTGCTCAAGAAAATGAAAAATACCCCGCTGTTTACTTCAATAGTTTGAATGAGCTAGATAGCCAGTACCTGCTTATCCTATCGGCTTGCTCCGTGAATGATCCAGAGGAGGTTTCAAAAATTCGAGTTGTCGCAGAGCAATTGGATCGAATGTTTTCCTTGCAGCAGTTGCAGGGTGCCTACGATAGTAATGAGTTTGCGGTGAAGTTGTTCGAAATTAGCGCGGAGATTCGTAACAAGCCAGTTGTACAGATACCTCTGGTTTTTGAGTTTCATCTACTGCGGGAGATTGCTCGGAAACGTGCAACTGCTGTTTTAACTTCGTTTAACTATAACCTATTTCGAGGTATGACGATTGATCGGCTAAACACGCGTTTCACCCGTTTCTTCTTTGGAAGGGTTGAGCTTTTCCTAGCAGAGGGCATGAAGCTGAAAATGAAACACTCACTGGGCAGTCTGGTGACCCTTAGAGGCGCCAAAACTGGTTTCCATATTGAGCATATATTGTCGCGTAACACAGAAAGCTTGGATGCCTTTGGCGGCGATGAGGAGCGCTTTGAGGTCGAAAGAAACCGACTCGGAGGCGTATTGCTCATGAAGGGAAAGGATAATATATCCAGTAGTAATGAGCTCTACTCCGGAAAGCTGAAATCTTATGCGAACACGCTTTATTGGAATGAAACGCTACGCAGTGACTCGTACCACAGCAAACTGGATTTCCGCGACTTCGCGAAGAAGTCAGGGCTTGAATTCAAATCGATGAACAAGTTTGGTCCTGATGAGCTTGAAGAGCGACAGAAGCTGTTGTTTGAAGTGGCGTCTTTAATATGGCGCTAATAATGCTCTCTAGTCCGCATAGTTAGGGCTAGAGGAGTATGTCATTTCTAGGCGGCATGCGTTAACGCTGTACTGAGGGCTCTTTTTTTGATTTATGGTTTTTGGCCAAATCATCTCCGAAGATCGAAATATCACGCAGCGACAAAATCGAAGTCATCTACATAAGGTTCTGGCTGGACGAAAGCGTGTGCGCGCAGTTCTGTCAACGATTTTGATACGTGCTTGGTAAAGGCGATCTGTACGAAAGCCACCGATTGACCATCCTCGCCACAGAACTGGTTGCGAGCAGCGAACACATCGTCTCTTATTTGAGTGAGCCGGACAGTCCCCGATCTACGTTGCCAAGGCACCTTGCGTCTATCCCTCCAGCAACCGCCGCGCAATCTCATCCGTCTCCATCACCGATATCTCCTTCACCTCCCCAAACTCCGTCCCCCCGCCCGACAGCGTCCCCGCCACATGAAAGTGCACGTGCCTAATCGCCTGGCCCGCCGGCACGCCGTTGTTCTGCCAAACCGCAATCCCCGTCTTCGAGTACGCCTTTTCAATCAGCCTCGCCGCATTGCGCACTTCAACCGCCACCGCCGCCACTTCCTCATCGGTCATCTCCAACAGCGAAGGCACGTGCCTCAGCGGCAGCACCAGCAAGTGCGGGTGACCCCTTTGTTCGCGGGTCACGAAGGTCGCGGTTTGTGGGGTGCAGGAGAGAATGGTGTAGGGCCTTTCGCCCCTGAGGTATGCGCAGAAAGCGCAATCGGGATTGTCCGGGAGGTCGAGGCTGGTTTCCGGGCTCATGATGACCTCAATGACGAGAGGAACGACTGCAGTTCCAGTCGATCGAGTTTTCGGTAGTCGTCGGGGCGGACGACGATGCGCAGTTCATCGCAGACCTTTGAGTTGCGGGAGGCAAACATGAATGACAGCAGCGTGAAGCGGATGGCGTCCTGGGCGGGCAGCACGCTGGACAGTCGCGCCTGCCCGCCGCCGATCACCGGGATCGAGATCGTGCCGCCGTTGCCGCGCCGGGACACTTCCGCCCACAGCGCGAGCAAACCTTTCCACACCTTGTCCGGCGTGGAGCGCGCGACGTTCTGGGCGTCCATTTCGCAGTAGGCCAGGAAGAAGATCAGCCGGTGCGCATGCTTGAGCGTTGCGATGGTGCCGACACCGTATTGCACTTGTTTGCCCGGTTTGTTGAGCGTACCGACGCAGGGGGTGTTGACCAGCGCGTCGTCCAGATGACGATCAAGTTCTTTCAGGTCGCCGCCGTAAAGGACCTGCAAGGCCTGTCCCTGCAGGCTGGAGGTGGCAATGATGTTCGGCGTTTCCGTGTCGAAGGTGTCGTTGGTACCAATCACCAGATGGCCGTCTTCCTTAAGAAGGTCACCGGGCACGATGGTGATCCGCGTTTTCGGCGCGTTGTATTCCTCGGCAATCGGGCGCGGCCAGGCCTTGAACAGCGCGGCGGAAACTGACACCACGATGATTGCTATCAGGATGCCGAAACCTTCCATCGCATGGCTGCCGGGGTAAATGACGTTGAACGTCTGCATGATTGTCGACAGTCCGCCGACGCAGGCGAACAATGCCACCAGGAAGTGGCGCCAGAAGCGCCACGTTTGCATGTCCTGAAGAAGAGGCATCAGATGCCCAGCCCGTCGTAGATTCTGCCGACATATCGATGGGGACCTTGCAGGTCGCTCTTCGCGTAACCCGCAACGTAGTTGTCCAGCGTGTACTGAATGATTTTGGGCTGGAAAGACACCGAAACGTTGAAGTGTCTTTGATCAATGAGCGGCTGGGGAATGTTATCCATGACGATGTTTCTGCTCTGGCAGAGATTCGCGATGACGATGGGAAGATCCAGTTCGAGAATCACCTCGATTTCATAAGCAAGAAACGAATCCCCGTCGCCGCCCTTGCGACGGCCATCTTCGCTGCCCAGTAAGATAACTTGCTTGGTGTTGTTGAGGCGTTCGCGCAGGCGGCGTTTGATAGTTTCTGGCGAACTGCTGTCCCGCGCCTCGAACAGGTCATGGGCATTGAAGAAGTCGAAGTCGATTTTCTCGTTCTGCTTCCAGGCTTTCATCAGCCAATAATGCTTGATGTCTTCGCTGGCGAACGCGATGTAGGTTTTGTTGCGGTAACTCATGATGAACTTCCTGTAGTGAAAACGAAGAGGGTTGTTTGCTTCATCGGTTAAGGCGCTCAGTCCATTGATTGCCGATTGACGCGCGCGCGGAGGCGCCGCGTGGGTTAGCGGTGCGAGGTATTCATGGGAAGTTAAAAAGCCGGCTTGTGGCCGGCTTCTCGGTGACGGGTTTGGTTAGTTTTTGGCTAACCGCACCCGTCCGCAAAAGTGCGCGCTGCGAGGAGGCGCTTGTCAGGTAGACCGGGCAGGTCAGGGAGACGGTGCCAGGTCGATCACCCATCCGCGTGTGGCCGACGGGTGCTGAAACGAAGGCGTGCAGGATACCCATGTTGTTTGCGTCTGCCCAGTTCTGAAACACGCTCATTCCGCGCCTCGCCGTATCGTTGCCGGATGGCGGCGGTTGTTGAGCGTCGACCACCAGAAGATCCACCCCAGAATATGAATGTGCTGGGCCTGCACCTGTTCGGCGCTGAAAATCTCGTCCGGGTACTCGGCGCAATTGTGGCTGCGCAAGCGCAAGCCGCCGCCCGGCAGGCGATACAGGTATTTCACCCGCAGCATGCCGTCGTGTTCGAGGGCGTACATTTCACCATCGATGATCTGCACGCGCCCGCGATCGATGCCGATCAGCGAGCCGTCCTGGATTTTGTCCGCCATGCTGTTGCCGACCATTGCCACACAAATGGCGTTGTGCAGCTCCACGTCCATGGTTTCCAGCACACGCCGGGACAGGCGCACTTTGTGGTTGTGGATTTCACCCACCGCCGTCCGACCTGAGCTTTGCGTCTGCAATTCGGTGTAGACCGGCATTTCCAGTTCTTCGCGCACGCTTCGCGCACGCTTCGCTCGGCCTGCGGTTGAGCGTCTGGCGGCTGGGCAGCCAAGCGGTCTTGTCCAGGGTGCTTCGGCCCCTCGCCGCTGCGCAGCCAACGTGCGTTGACGCTCAGCAGTTCAGCGACTTCCTCAATACGGGCCATGGGGATGCCGCGCTTGAACCAGTTGTTCACGTGTTGCGGCGTAACTTTTCGGTTGGCGGCAAAGTCCGTTGCCGAGAGATGGCACTCTCGCAGAAGGCCGCGCAGTCGATCACCTGATGTATTCATGGGCCGAAGTTTACGGCGGGTTGAAGCGCGTTTAAATGAACGAAGTGTTCAAATGAGCACGCCGTCATGCTTGAACGTGAATGTAAGGATTACAACGTTCGGCTGTTTTTGTAGGCCGATTCGCTCACTGTTTTCTTATGCATCAACAATGGTTGAAACCGATGTCACTCATGCACGTGAGCAATTAACGGCGCGGAGGCCTGACTAAAGGGGGCACCAGGGAAGTTTGAATAGGGAGGTGTTGCTCAAAAAGAGAAAATCATACGACGCTATTAAACACGTTGTGTGTGCAGTGTGAGTTTTAAACATGTGTGTAATGAAAGAGGGCGAAAAAAAGGAGGGATGTACGGGGGAGGGGTATTCAGAAAGCAGAAGGCGGGGACATGCAGGTAAAACGTGGCCCCGTCGAAGCGGCGAGCGCTTCGGCGGGACACAACCGGATCAGCCCTTGTAGGCCGCTACCGATTTGGTGATCGCTTCGCGAGCGGCGTCAGCGCCAGCCCAGCCTTCGATCTTCACCCATTTGCCTTTTTCGAGGTCTTTGTAGTTCGCGAAGAAGTGCTCGATCTGCTGGATCAGCAGCGCTGGCAGATCGGTGTATTCCTTCACGTCCACGTACAGCTGGGACAGCTTGTCGTGGGGGACTGCGATGATTTTGGCATCGCCGCCGCCGTCGTCGGTCATGTTCAGCACGCCGACCGGACGGGCGCGAATCACCGAACCCGGGGTGACCGGATAAGGCGTCACCACCAGCACGTCGAGGGGGTCGCCGTCGTCAGCCAGGGTGTTGGGGATGAAACCGTAGTTGGCCGGGTAGAACATCGGGGTGGCCATGAAACGGTCAACGAAAAGGCAGTCGCTTTCTTTGTCGATTTCGTACTTGATCGGCGCGTGGTTGGCCGGGATCTCGATTGCGACGTAGATGTCATTCGGCAGGTCTTTACCGGCCGGAATCTTGCTGTAGCTCATTGGGCTTTGCCCCCTTGGTTGACCATTCAGAATCTGGCATGCAACGCCAAAAAGTGGCCGGATTATAGGCACATTCCTGAAGCGTTGCCATGCGTGACGGCGGGCTTCAGGCGTCGTGTTGAGCCTGATAGACCGGGTTGTCGCGCTGAAGTGCCGTTAGCCGCGCCAACGGATCCTGCCGATAGAACGCTTTCAATTGCCCGTAGACGGCGGGATAGGCCTCGACGAGCAAATCCGGCGCGCTGAAGAAGTATTCGCTGATGACTGCAAAGAACTCGGCCGGGTTTTCCGCCGCGTAGGGGTCGATGGCGGTCTCGGCGTCAGGGTTGGCGTCGAGTTGCCGGTTGAGATCGTCATACGCGCTCTGCATGGCGCTGGCCCAGTCACTGACGCGCATGTCGGGGTGCAGCGGCGGCAGGCCGTTCGCTTCGCCGTTGAGCATGTCCAGCTTGTGCGCCAGTTCGTGGATCACCAGGTTGTAGGCTTCCCATCCTCCGCTCGTCAGCACACCCGGCCAGGCCAGAATCACCGGGCCCTGGGACCACGCCTCTCCGCTGTGCTCGCCGTCCCATTCGTGTTCGATGCCGCTGGCATCGCGATGGCGTTGGGGGCTGATGAAATCGTCGCCGTAGAGGATGATTTCGTGAAAACCCTGATACCAGTTCAGATCGCCCAGGGCGAGCAACGGCAGCTGCGCCTGAGCGGCCAGAAACAGACGCGATTCATCATCCAGCTCGACGCCTTCCAGTGCGGTCAGGTGTTTGGCCTGCAGGAACAGCACGCAGCTCTCGAGCAGGTAACGGTCCTCTTCAGCGCTCAGCCCGTCGAGGATCGGCAGGCGCTGGCGCACGCGTTCCCACATCTGCGGATTGACCGGATGGCGCGCCAGCGTGCGCCGTTTGCGCCATTCCCGGAACGACCACATGGATTCAGCGCGCCTCGGCGGAGCGACCTGTGCGGCTGCGGATCAGGCCGATGATCATCGGCAGCAGCGAGATCAGGATGATCGCCAGCACCAGCAGCGTCAGGTTCTTCTTGATGAACGGGATGTTGCCGAAGAAGAAGCCCAGCGTGACCAACCCGCCGACCCATAGCACCGAGCCCAACACGCTGAAGCCGAGAAAGCGCAGGTAAGGCATGCGGCCAAGACCGGCCACGAACGGGGCGAAGGTGCGGATGATTGGCAGGAAGCGCGCGAGGGTGACGGTCTTGCCGCCGTGGCGACCGTAGAATTCCTGGGTTTTGGTCAGGTAATCGCGACGGAAGATTTTCGAATTCGGGTTGCTGAACAGCTTGTCGCCGGCGGTGCGGCCGATGATGTAGTTGGTGCTGTCGCCGAGTACCGCCGCTGCCATCAACAGGCACGCCAGCAACACCGGGTCCATGCCGCCGCCAGCCGCCACGGCGCCCGCGATGAACAGCAGCGAATCGCCTGGCAGAAAAGGCATGACCACCAGGCCGGTTTCGCAAAAGATCACCAGGAACAGAATCGCGTAAACCCAGGTGCCGTATTGGGTCACAAGCAGGTCGAGGTAAACGTCAAGGTGAAGAATCAGATCAAGCGGATTGAAATCCATGTAGGCACCTGGTTTTGAGACCCGATCCGGGTCGTGCGGGGCGAAGAGGGGAAATGTGCGCGGCATTATAGAGGCAAGCAACGCAATGTGGCGCTCGACATGCCGTCTTCGTGAGAAAGCTCACTCCCACAGGGGTGGCGTCTTTAGCTCACCATTGCGGCGTCCGGACGGCGGCGTGTCCCATTGAACTCCCATCGCTACCCACAAAAACGGCCTCCGAAGAGGCCGTTGCTTGTCACCCGATTACGCTAAATCAAAAGAAGCCCAGCGGATTGATGTCGTAGCTCACCAGCAGGTTCTTGGTCTGCTGATAGTGCTCGAGCGCAACCTTGTGGGTTTCGCGGCCGACGCCGGATTTTTTGTAACCGCCGAACGCCGCATGGGCCGGGTACAGGTGATAGCAGTTGGTCCACACGCGACCGGCCTTGATCGCCCGGCCCACGCGGTAGGCGCGGTTGATGTCGCGGGTCCAGACGCCGGCACCCAGGCCGAACTCGGTGTCATTGGCGATGGCCAGGGCTTCCGCTTCGTCCTTGAAAGTGGTCACGCTCACCACCGGGCCGAAGATTTCTTCCTGGAAGACGCGCATCTTGTTGTTGCCTTTCAGCAGCGTCGGTTGGATGTAGTAACCGGTCGCCAGCGAGCCTTCGAGCTTCTCGACCTTGCCGCCGGTCAGCAATTCGGCGCCTTCGCCCTGGGCGATTTCGAGGTACGAGAGAATCTTGTCGAATTGCTGCTGCGACGCCTGCGCACCGACCATGGTGTCGGTGTCCAGCGGATCGCCGCGCTGGATCTTCAGCACCTTCTTCATCACCACTTCCATGAACTGCGGGTAGATCGACTCCTGAACCAGGCAGCGTGACGGGCAGGTGCAGACTTCGCCCTGATTGAAGAACGCCAGCACCACGCCTTCAGCGGCTTTGTCGATGAACTCCGGCTCGGCCTGCATGATGTCTTCGAAAAAGATGTTCGGCGACTTGCCGCCCAGTTCGACGGTGGACGGGATGATGCTGTCAGCCGCCAGTTTCATGATGTGCGAACCTACCGGCGTCGAGCCGGTGAAAGCGATTTTGGCAATACGCTTGCTGCTGGCCAGCGCTTCACCGGCTTCGCGGCCATAACCCTGCACCACGTTGAGCACGCCTTTTGGCAGCAGATCGCCGATCAGCTCCATCAGCACAGTGATACCCAGCGGCGTTTGCTCGGCCGGCTTGAGGACGATGCAGTTACCGGCGGCGAGGGCGGGCGCGAGTTTCCAGGCGGCCATCAACAGCGGGAAGTTCCACGGGATGATCTGTCCGACCACGCCCAGCGGCTCGTGAATGTGATACGCCACGGTGTTGCCGTCGATCTCCGCAGCGGAGCCTTCCTGGGCACGCAGTACACCGGCGAAGTAACGGAAGTGGTCGACTGCCAGGGGGATGTCAGCGTTGAGGGTTTCGCGCACGGCTTTGCCGTTGTCCCAGGTCTCGGTGACGGCCAGCAATTCCAGGTTCTGTTCGATGCGGTCAGCGATTTTCAGCAGGGTCAGCGAGCGCTCCTGCACCGAGGTTTTGCCCCACGCATCGGCTGCGGCATGGGCGGCATCGAGGGCTTTGTCGATGTCTTCGGCGGTCGAGCGCGGGAATTCTGCGATCAGCTTGCCGGTGATCGGCGAGGTATTTTCGAAGTACTGGCCTTTGACCGGCGGCACGAATTCGCCACCGATGTAGTTGCCGTACTGGGTCTTGAAGGTAACGATTGAGCCTTCAGTACCGGGGTGGGCATAACGCATGGTGAATATCTCCTGGTCTTGTGATTGTCTGGGGATAACGCGTTGCGGCGCATGATTAGGTCGCATGGCTAGAGCGTAGAGCAAAGCGCGGGCCATTGCCGTCCGGTCCCCGGTTTATCGGGGGGTTGTCGATGAATCCTGTGGGCATGCCCGAGTGGTGTATCAACGGCGGGGCGGCAAAGGTGACACTTTGTACCCTTTGCGTGACAGCTTGGCGGACCCCGCCTTTCGCAGCATTGCAATGAATCCGGGCCAGGAGGATGCTGAGTCGCAAATCCTCCGCAGAGCCCCGGCTCAGGATGAAGAATAAAAATGCACAGCAATCACCTGACGCGCCACGCCGAACAAGTGCTGACCGTTACCCAAGGCAAAACGCCCCATCAATACGGCCCCGGCGCCGACCCTTCCATTGCCCGTTCATGGCTGCGGTGCCTTGAGGATTATCACCTCGACCCCGCGCAAGCGATGGCGCCTACCGTTCTTGAACATGCGCGGGTGCTGGAGAGTCGCGAGCAGTTGCAGCAGGTCCTGACCATCGCCGGCGACGAGATGAACAGCCTGCACCGTCAGCTTGCGGGCGGCAGTGCGGTGCTGCTGACCGATGCCCGCGGAATCATCCTGAACTGCGTGACCGAGTCAGGCGATCGACGGATTTTCGAGCGCGCCGGTCTGTGGCTGGGGGCCGACTGGAGCGAGGCGCGGGAGGGCACCAACGGCATCGGCACTTGCCTGGTCGAGCGTCAGTCGGTGACCATCCATCGCGACGAGCATTTTCGCGGCCGCCACACCGGGCTGACCTGTTCCGCGAGCCCGGTGTTCGATCCCCATGGCGATCTGCTTGCGGTGCTGGACGTTTCTTCGGCTCGGCACGACGTGTCCCGCCAGAGCCAGTTTCACACCATGGCGCTGGTGAATCTGTCGGCGAAGATGATCGAAAGCAGCTATTTCCTGCGTCATTTCGACGATCATTGGCTGCTGCGTTTTCATCTTCAGGCCGGCGCGGTCGGTTTGTTCAGTGAAGGGCTGCTGGCCTTCGACGGCGCGGGCCGCGTCAGTGCGCTGAACCAGAGCGCGCTGAATCTGCTGGGCCTGAGCCGTGGCGATCTGGTGGGGCAGGGCGTGGAATCGTTGTTTGACTGCTCGCTGGATGAACTGCTGAGCCGCGCTTCGCCGGACGCCGCTGCCAGTTGGCCGCTGCGCACCCGTGACGGGCGTGGATTCTTCGCCGTGCTGCGTGGGCAATCCCGTGCCGAGCTGAAGGGGCTTGTTACTCCGGTGGTCAGCAAGTTGGCTGTACCGCTCCCTTCGAACGACATCTGCCTGGGCGACGCGTCGCTGCAAACTGATTTCCGTCGCGCGCTGAAGGTATTCGAGCGCGACGTGCCGTTGCTGATCAACGGCGAAACTGGCTCTGGCAAGGAGGCGTTCGCCAAGGCGGTGCATCAGTCGAGTCAGCGCTCCGCTAAACCGTTCGTGGCGCTGAACTGCGCGGCCATTCCGGAAAGCCTGATCGAGAGCGAGCTGTTCGGCTACCGCGGCGGCAGCTTTACCGGCGCGCGCAAGGAAGGCATGCGCGGCAAGCTGCAACAGGCCGATGGCGGCACGTTATTTCTGGATGAGATCGGCGACATGCCGGTGGCCTTGCAGACACGGTTATTGCGCGTGCTGGAAGATCGGTTGGTAGTGCCTATTGGCGGAGAGCCACAAGCGGTGGATGTCCGACTGATCAGCGCCACCCACCGGAATCTGCTGGAGCGGGTGGAGGACGGCAGCTTTCGCGAAGATCTGTTTTATCGGCTTAACGGCTTGGAAATCGCCTTGCCGCCGTTGAGAGAGCGGGGCGATAAGGCTCAGTTGCTGGCGTTTCTGCTGGAACAGGAGGCGGATGGGCTTTCGATTGTCATTGAGGCGAAGGCCAGGCAGGCGCTGCTGGACTTTAACTGGCCCGGCAACGTGCGGCAGATGCGCAACGTGCTGCGTACCCTGGCGGCACTGTGTGATGAGGGACGGATTTGTTTCGATGACCTGCCGGTGGCGATTCGGCAGGGCAGTGCGCAGACGAAGCCCGACGTTTACCATTCACCGCTGGAAGACGCCGAACGCGAAGCGCTCATCGCTACTCTGGAAACCCAACGCTGGCACATGACCCACGCCGCCCGGGAGCTGGGGGTGAGCCGGAATACGTTGTACAGAAAGCTGCGCAAGCATGGGATCAGCCGCTGAAGTCCTGGGTGGATGAAGCCGGTGTGAATGCTCGCAATTCTGTGGTGTGACGCCCGACGCCTTCCCGGCTAAAGCCGGTCCCACTAGGAGACTGCGGTGAGTCAGTGGGATCGCGGTCAGCCTGTAGAACCGGCTTCAGCCGGGAAGAGGTCAGTGTGCGCGCCATCAATTCTGCTGTGTGCACGCGGTCTCGTAGTAGGACCGGCTTCAGCCGGGAAGAGGTCAGTGTGAGCACCATCAATGCTGCAGTGTGCACGCGGTCGCTTAGTGGGACCGGCTTCAGCCGGGAAGAGGCCGGTGTGAGCGCCATCAGTTTCTGCGGTGTGGCATCTGACGCCTTCCCGGCTAAAGCCAGTCCTACCATGGCGTTCACTCGCTCTCGGTAATTCCCCCGTGCGCATCCACTGCCTTCTACGCTAACCTGCGGCCCATGTTCTAAGAGGTCGGTCATGCACATTCATATTCTGGGTATCTGCGGCACGTTCATGGGTTCGCTGGCGGTGCTCGCCAAGGATCTGGGCCATAAAGTCACCGGCTCCGATGCCAACGTCTACCCGCCGATGAGCACGCAGCTCGAAGCGCAGGGCATTCAGTTGATGCAGGGTTACGACCCGTCGCACCTTGAGCCGGCGCCGGATCTGGTGGTGGTCGGCAATGCCATGTCGCGCGGCAATCCCGCGGTCGAATATGTCCTGAACAAGGGCCTGCCCTATGTTTCCGGGCCGCAATGGCTGGCCGATCACGTTCTTCGCGGTCGCTGGGTACTCGCCGTGGCAGGCACCCATGGCAAAACCACCACCAGCAGCATGCTCGCCTGGGTGCTGGAACACGCTGGCATGGCCCCGGGCTTCTTGATCGGCGGTGTGCCGCAGAACTTCGATGTCTCGGCGCGCCTGGGCGATACGCCGTTTTTCGTCGTCGAGGCGGATGAATACGACAGCGCCTTCTTCGATAAGCGCTCCAAGTTCGTCCACTACGGCCCGCGCACCGCCATCCTCAATAACCTGGAATTCGATCACGCCGACATCTTCCCGGATCTCCCGGCCATCGAACGTCAGTTCCACCACCTCGTGCGCACCATCCCGAGCGAAGGCCTGGTCATTCACCCGACCACCGAGCCCGCGCTTGAGCGCGTAATTCAAATGGGCTGCTGGACGCCGGTGCAAACCACGGGCGAGGGCGGTCAATGGCAGGCGAACCTGCTCAGCGAAGACGGCTCGAGGTTCGAAGTGCTGTTTGAAGGTGCGGTCCAAGGCGTCGTTGACTGGGGCATGACCGGTCAGCACAACGTGGCGAATGCCTTGGCCACCCTCGCCGCCGCCCGCCACGTGGGCGTGGTGCCGCAGCAGGGCGTCGACGCGTTGAGTGCGTTCAAGAGCGTGAAGCGGCGCATGGAAAAGGTCGCCGAAGTGCGCGGCATCACCATCTACGATGACTTCGCCCACCACCCGACAGCCATCGCCACCACGCTGGACGGTCTGCGCAAGAAGGTCGGCGATGCGCCAATCATTGCCATCGTCGAGCCCCGCTCCAACTCCATGAAGCTCGGTGCCCACCGCGACGGTCTGCCGGAAAGCGTGGTGCAGGCCGATCAGGTGGTCTGGTATGCACCGGCCAACCTGGGTTGGGATCTGGCGGCGACCGCTGCGGAGTGCACTATTCCATCGTTGGTATGCGACAGCCTCGACGGCATCATCGAGCTTGTGAAAAATCAGGCCGAGCCCGGCACCCACGTGGTGATCATGAGTAACGGCGGTTTCGGCGGCCTGCACGGCAAACTCGCGGAGGCGCTGCAATGAGCGGCCCGGAACGCATCACGCTGGCGATGACCGGCGCGTCCGGCGCGCAATACGGCCTGCGCCTGCTGGACTGCCTGGTGCGCGAAGACCGCGAAGTGCATTTCCTCATCTCCAAGGCCGCGCAGCTGGTCATGGCCACCGAAACCGACGTCAACCTGCCGCCCAAACCGCAGATGATGCAGGCGTTTCTCAACGAATACACCGGCGCGACCGCGGGCCAGATTCGGGTGTACGGCAAGGAAGACTGGATGTCGCCAGTGGCGTCCGGTTCAGGCTCGCCGAGTGCGATGGTAGTAGTGCCGTGTTCGACCGGGACGCTGTCGGCGATCGCCACGGGCGCCTGCAACAACCTGATCGAGCGCGCCGCAGACGTGACGTTGAAGGAGCGTCGGCAGCTGATTCTGGTGCCCCGCGAGGCCCCGTTTTCCAGCATCCATCTGGAGAACATGCTCAAGCTGTCGAACATGGGCGCGGTGATTCTGCCGGCGTCGCCTGGTTTCTATCACCAGCCGCAGACGATCGATGATCTGGTGGATTTCGTCGTGGCGCGGATCCTCAACCTGCTCAACATCCCGCAAGACATGCTGCCGCGTTGGGGCGAGCATCATTTTGGCGCTGATGAATAAGCTCGTTGTCATTGCCCTGGGCCTGTTGCTGACGACGGGCTGCTCGACCGTGCGTACTCTTGATGCCAATCAGCCCGGCGCGCCGGTGGTTTACGCCGGCACGCGACTGGATCTGTACGCCATCGAAGGCGGCTGCTGCGAGAAGGATCGCTTCGGCACCGAGGCGCCGAAATACCCGATGCTCGACCTGCCCGGCAGCGCGCTGCTCGACACGCTGCTGCTGCCGCTGTCGATCCTGACCGCGCTGGGTGTGGGCTTTCAGGCTACGGGCGGGATGTAATTCCGATCGGCGATCTCTGTAGAGTGAGCTTGCTCGCGATTCCGATATGACTGGCCCTGTAAGGGGTGACTGTCAGAACGCATTCGCGAGCAAGCTCACTCCTACAAAGTGGTGCGTTGTCGGGGGCTGGATGCATTCCATGTGGGAGCGAGGACGGCATTTCAGGCGCTAAAGATGTAGCGGGTGTCTCGGCTTCTTCGTGAGCAAGCTCACTCCCACAATGTGTGGTGCGGTGTCGGGGCTGAACGCATTCCATGTAGGAGTGAGCTTGCTCGCGATTGCGGTGTTACCGGCCCTTAAAGGGTGACTGTCCAAACGCGTTCGCGAGCAAGCTCACTCCTACACAGTTTTGCTGTCAGCTCGAGCAGTGCTCAGTCATTTCCCCAACCGCCGCAAATCATCTGATTCAACCACCCGCACCCCGTCCTGCTCTTCCAGCGCCAGACGCCACAGCGCGCGGGCGAGGTTGCAGGCTTCGATACCGCCGTATTTGCCGGGAATCAGCTTGGCAATCGGCGCGGCCAGTTGCTCCACGAACCGTTGATCCTGCCGCTCGCCAATCAACAATGACGGCTGGGCGATGGTCAGTTGCGGCCAGCCCTGAAGCTTCAGCGCTTCTTCCATCTCGCCTTTGACGCGGCTGTAAAAGATGCTCGACTCCGGGTCGGCATTCACGGCGCTGATCACCAGCAGGTGACGCGCCCCCAACTCGCGGGCACGTTTGCCGAACGCCACGACCATGTCCAGATCGACCGCCCGGAACGCCTCCTGCGAGCCAGCCTGTTTAATGGTGGTGCCCAGGCAGCAGAAGGCGATGTCGATGGGGCCTTCAAGTGCGGGCAGCAAGCTTTGAAGCTCGCCGACGGGGTTTTCCAGGCGTGGATGTTCAGCCAGAGGACGACGGCTGGGGGCGAGAACGCGGGTGACAGTGGGTTCGTTAAGCAGGCGGTCGAGCAAGTGCTCGCCAGTCAATCCGGTAGCTCCGGCAAGCAAAATGTGCTGAGGCGTCAAGTACATGATCTTTCTCCCTTGATACGCCACAAGCATAGGCGCTGTACCGGAACAGACTGCGGGCGAAGCGGGAGGGTTTCACAAAAACACATGAAATGTTCATGCGCCCCCGCGTTTCCGCCTGAGCACTCAGCGTCGAACGGTATTCAGCGCGCGCTCCGCCTGACTTTTACGCAACTGCCGCCAATGGGTGACCACGCCTTTCGGCGCCCACATCTGCGGCTCGGAGGCTTCGAAGCTTTCGTCCGTCTCACGCTGGGCGACGATGTCTTTTGCCTCATTGAACGCTTGCACCAGATCGTCGGTTTCCACCAGTGCCTTCCCGAACAGCGCCTCGCCGAAGTAGGTGAAATCGGCCTCCTCAGAGCAGCCAAACGACACGCGATCTTCACGTGAGGCGGTAATCACCATCGTCCGCTCGTCCTTGATCACCGGAATGAAACCGCCCGAATAGCAGGCGGAAATCACCACCACCTTGTCGCGATTCTTCAGCGGAGCCAGCACGCCGGCCATCTCGTTGGCGGGCAGGTCGGACAGCTCCAGACGCGGCTGATCCAGCACCAACTCGTGGTCGTGGGTGCCGTGGCTGGTCAGGTAAATGAAGATCAAATCTTCCGGGCCGCTGCGCTTGGCCAACGTTTGCACGGCGCGGCTGATGGTCTCGCGGGTGGCCAGAGGACGATCAGCCATGTGATCGCGATGGTTCACCAAGGTGATCTGACCCGAAGCACCGAAGCGCGTGGCCAGCAGCTTGTTGACGTAATCGGCCTCGCGCAGAAAGACGCTCTGCTTGCCATCGCCACCCACGACGAGGCTGTAAAGCTCGATGGCCGGCGTGGAGGCGGGCACGGCGGCGAGGGCCTTTTCGACGAGGGCACCCTGGGCGAGCAAGCCGATTTCCAGCGGATCCGGCAGCAGCTTGCCGGCGGCATCGCGCACCCGTTGGCCGTTCGACCAGGTGCCGCTCTGGACTTCGCCTTCCGCGGTGGTCAGCACGCCGCTGCCTTGATAGTTGTCGTTCTCGAACTGCCCGATGTACACGCTGCCGTCGGGGAGCTTCAGGCTGCCCGAGCCTGCGAAGCGCCAGTTTTTGAAGTCGCCTTGGTAGCGGGTCCCGTCCGCGCCGATCAACTCGCCCTTGCCGGTGAACGCGCCATCCTTGAACTGCCCCGACCAGACATCGCCATCGGCGTTTTCGTAGCGACCGCGACCGTTGAGCTGATTGTTGTGAAAGCCGCCGACGTATTGATCGCCATCGGCGCTGTTGAAATTGCCCGTGCCTTCAAGCTGGCCGTCGACAAACTTGCCGCTGAACTGGTTGCCCGCCGAATCGTTGCGCTGGCCCTCGCCGTTGGGTTTGCCGTGGGCGAACTGGCCCTGGTACTCGCTGCCGTCGTCCAGTTCCAGATGACCGGCGCCGTCATAGAGGTCGGCCTTGAACTCGCCGCGATAACTCATGCCGTGCTCTTTCAGCGTGCCTTCGCCGTCGCGCCGCCCCAGCTTGTAGCCGCCGACGTAGCTGCCAGCGCTGGTCGTCAGCGAGCCCTGGCCGTGGAAAAGCCCGTCCTGAAAACCGCCGCGGTACACGTCACCGTTGCTGGCGTGCCACTCGCCCTGGCCGTTCCACTGCCCGCTCTTGAATTCCCCGGCGTACCAGCTGCCATTGGGGTAATCGATCCGGCCTTTGCCCTGCAACACGCCGTTGATCACGTCGCCGCGATAGCGTCCGCCATCGGGCAGGCGAGCGTCAGGGGGCAACAGCGATTCGCCGTCGCCGCAAGCGGCAAGAAGGAAGGTCAGGGCCAAAGGAGCAAACGCGCGCATGGTAAATCCCGAAAAAAGATGTTTCGGCGTGATCTGATCGCGTACGTGTATCGAGTCGCTCACACAGCCGCAGCGAGTATGCCGCAGCGAGGAACGCTCATGAAACAGTCTGTTACGACTGTTTCATGTTTCGGGACGGTTTGCGGAAGCTTTATGAAGAGGCGGCGGGGTTATACGAAGCACAGCGAAAGCGGTTCAGCCACGAACGCGGGCTTGTCCTGGCCTTCGATTTCAAGCGTT
Source organism: Pseudomonas sp. 15A4 (assembly GCF_016925575.1). Taxonomy (NCBI): domain Bacteria; kingdom Pseudomonadati; phylum Pseudomonadota; class Gammaproteobacteria; order Pseudomonadales; family Pseudomonadaceae; genus Pseudomonas; species Pseudomonas sp. 15A4. The sequence continues at coordinate 1,709,252 of NZ_CP068986.1, forward strand.
GCCGTGGCTTTGAGCAGCCATTGGCCGGGCTTCTTTTCAGTGACCTGCGCCAGCGTGACTTTTAGACGAACGCGCGAATCCACTTTCACCGGCTGAATGAATCGCACGCTGTCCAGGCCATAGTTGATCGCCATCTGCATGCCTTCGGGAACCACCATCAAGGACTCCATCAGCTTGGGGATCAGCGACAGCGACAGAAAGCCATGGGCGATGGTCGATCCGAACGGGGTTTGGGCTGCTTTGACCGGATCGACGTGGATGAATTGAAAGTCGCCGGTCGCTTCAGCAAACAGATTGATACGCGCCTGATCGATGGTCAGCCAGTCGGAACATCCCAGGTCCTTGCCTTCATAGCTTTTGAGTGCTGCAACGGGTACGTGGGGCATCGCTACTCTCCTTGTGGGTGATTGTTCTGGCGCGCGATCTTCACCGGCGCGGTGGCGTCGGCGCTGTTATTGCTTGGCATTGAAGATCAGCACGCCCGCCTGCGCGGGTCAACGTCCCCTCAAGTGGCGAATACCACCCCATAGGCAGCGCGGGTGGCGTGCCTATAATGTCGCCGCGAATCTGCTGGAGTTTTCTATGTTGCTAAGAGGCCTGACCTGGCTTGTGCTGTTCCAACTGATCGGAACCGCGCTCAATCACCTGTTTCTCTCGATCCTGCCCGGCCCGATCATCGGGCTGGTGCTGCTGATGATTTACCTGATGACCCGCGGTGAAGTCAGTGAACCCATCAGCCTGGCCGCCAGTAGTTTGCTGCGATACCTGCCGCTGCTGCTGGTGCCGCCCGCCGTGGGTGTGATGGTGTACGCCGACCAGATCGCCGAGGACTTCTGGGCGATCGTCGGCTCGCTGGTGATTTCCCTGATGGTCTCGCTGACCTTCGCCGGCTGGCTGATGCAGAAACTCATCGACCGTCAGGCCAGTCGCCGGGAGCCATCATGAGTCTGGACTGGCATGGCGCCTGGCTGTCGGTGATTCATCATCCCTTGTTCGGCATCGCCATTACATTGGGCGCCTATCAACTGGTGCTGGCCGGCTACGAGAAAACCCGCTGGGTGTTTTTGCAACCGGTGCTCATCTCGATGCTCGTGGTCATTGGCGTGCTGGTGGGCTGCGGGCTGTCCTACGTCGAGTACCGCAAAAGCACCGAGATCCTCAGCATTCTGTTGGGCCCGGCGACGGTCGCGCTGGCCGTGCCGCTTTATCTGAATCTGCGGCGTATCCGACAGCTGTTCTGGCCGGTATTGACTACGCTGGTGGTGGGTGGCGTGCTGGCTACCGGGCTGTGCGTCGGGCTGGGTTGGGTGCTCGGCGCCGATCACATGATCCTGATGACCATGGCGCCCAAGTCCGTGACGTCGCCGATCGCCATGCTGGTGGCCGAGCAGATTGGTGGTGTGGCGGCGCTGGCTGCGGTGTTTGTGTTGATAACCGGGGTGATCGGCGGCATATTCGGCCCCGGTCTGCTGACTCTGGCGGGGGTTAATAGCCCGGAAGCGAGGGGCATGGCCCTAGGGCTGACGGCCCACGCGGTGGGTACGTCGGCGGCCCTGCAGGAAAGTGAGGAATGCGGTGCCTTCGCGGCGCTGGCGATGAGTTTGATGGGTGTCGCCACGGCATTGTTTCTGCCGTTGGCGGTGTCTCTGGTTGCTTGAGGATGGGTTTATGTCGTTGCCGCTGTTTCCACTGAACGCCGTGCTGTTCCCGGGCTGCGTGCTTGATCTGCAGATTTTCGAGGCGCGCTACCTGGACATGATTGGCCGCTGCATGAAGCAGGGCGAAGGTTTTGGCGTGGTCTGCATCACTGAAGGCAGTGAGACGGGCGACGTACCGGATGGTTTTTCGATGATCGGCTGCGAAGCGCGGGTCACCGATTTCCAGAAGCAGGACAACGGCCTGCTCGGCATTCGCGTGGTGGGCGCCCGACGGTTTCGGGTAAAGGACTTCAGCACCCAGCGCGATAACCTGCTGGTCGGCGATGTCGAGTGGCTCGACGATCCTCAGGAACAGCCGCTGCAGGAGGAGGACGACGACCTGGTCGCGTTACTTGCCGCGTTGGCCGAGCACCCGATGGTGGCCGCGCTGAACATGGGGCTCACCGCCAGCGGTCAGCATTCGCTGGCCAATCAACTGGCCTACCTGTTGCCTTTCACTGAAGAAGACAAGATCGAGTTGCTGGAGATCGAAGACGCTGAACAACGGCTCGACGCGATTCAGGACCTGCTCGACGAGATGCAGGGCGACATGCAGGCCTGATTGCGTTTTTGCTCGCGTTGGCGCGGCCCGGATCGTTAACCCGTCGGGTCGCGCCTGAGCGGTTTCAGTACTGATAGCGGATCAAACCGTGCGGGAACGAGTGCAGCCCGAACCCGCCGAACAGCGCCACCATCGCCGGCAGCACCAGCCACCACACCTTGATCGGCAGGGCCTCCAGCGGCTTTTTGTTCTGCACGAAAGCAAGGCTCGCCGCACAGGTGAAAAACGCCAACAGCATCCCCGCCGTGACATCCGTTGGCCAATGCACGCCCAGGTACACCCGTGACATGGCGATCGCCAGCGCCGGAATCCCGCCCAGCAGCAGCCACGTCAACCGCAGCCGTATGGGTTGACCCCGACCCGCGAGCACCGCCAGGGCCATGAACAGCGCAAACGAGGCCGATGCGTGTCCGCTCGGCATGCTATAGGTCGCCAGCGGCTCGGCCAGCACCTCAGGCCTTGCGCGGGCGAAGGTGTATTTCATGCTCTGGTTGATCAATGCAGCGCCAAGGGCTGTCCCGACCACGAAGATCGCATGGCGCCACTGACGTGTGGCGACCAGCAGAATCGTCAGCAGGGCAGCGGCGCAGAACTGAGTCCGGAAATCCCCCAGGCCGGTCACCATGACCACGAAGTTTTCCGCTGCAGCGCTTCGGCTGGCCTGGACCACGGTCATGATGCCCTGATCGAAATCGGCCAGATACGGCCAACCCAGAAACACACTTGCCAGCAGCACAAAGCACGTCAGGGCGATAACCTTGGTCGCGTAGGACTTTTGCCGCAGGCTGCTCTGCACGCTGATGCCCAGCAGGATCGCCAGCCCGCCGCCCACCACGGCAGCCTGGGGCCAGAAGTTTTCCGGCAGCGGCAGGCGGATCGCCGCACCGGTCGCCCAACCCGGCAGAATGTAGGCCACGGACCAACCGGCGGCGGCGATCAGGCTGACGCCGGCAAAGCGCACGAACGGCATGTCGCACATCCCGGCCACCATCGGCAGCATCGGGCGCAGCGGTCCGATAAAGCGGCCGACCAGCAGGCTGGCGATACCGTAGCGCTGGAAGTAGGTCTCGGCGCCGCCTATCCATTCCGGGTGATTGCGCAGGCCGGGCAGTTGACGAATCTTCTGATGAAACCGTCGACCCAGAAAGTACGACACCAGGTCGCCCAGTATCCCGCCGAGGAACCCCAGCAGCAGCGCCTCACTCAGCGGGAGTATGCCGCTGCCAGCCAGTGCGGCGATGGCGAACAGCACAACGGTGCCGGGGACGACGATGCCGGCGATGGCCAGGCACTCGATGAACGCGACGATGAAAATCGCCGCACCGAGCCAGGAGGGATTGGCGCTTAGCCAAGAGGTGATGCTATCGAGCCACGCGCCCATGGGTTCAGTTTCCTTGCTCGATGAAAGTATAGTCGCGTCCTTCGACTTGCCCGCGTCTGACCGGGTTCCGTGTGCAGAAACGGGCATAGGCGGCGTCAACGAACCGGTACATCAGGTGCTCGTCGCGTCCGGCGGGAATACCGAGGCGCGTCGTTTGAATAATCCGCGGCGGTCGCTGACCCACGTCCTCGACAAAAAGCTGTTCTTCATCAAAACGCTTGGCATCCCACATCGGCACTTTCAGGCCCAGCGCTTTGCACAGCAACGTCTGCCCGGCGCACAGCCGCTCGGGCGTGCGCACGTTTCCGCTGGCGTCGGGATTGTTGAGCAGCATGCGGGCGAGGGCGTTCTCATCGGACACTGCATCGACCCAGGGGTAAGCCGATTTAATCAACACGGCATTGCCCGGACCCTCCGCACTGAAGTTCAGCGAATCACCGCCGCGGGCGTAATACATATAAATGTGCCCGCCCTCCAGAAACAAAGCCTTACGTTTTTCCGTATAACCGAGGGACGAATGACTGCCCTTTTCAGCCACGTAATACGCCTCCGTCTCAATAATCCGCGCCGACAACCACAAATCGCCGACCTTGTGACGGATCACCTTGCCGAGCAAATCCCGGGCGAGGGTCTGTGCATCGCGATTAAAAAAACTGTCCGGCAGAGCGCGTGGTGATTGGTCAGGCATAAAAAGGCAGTCAGAGAATGGACCGCGATCATATCAACATCGGCCTTAATTGGAGCTGAATGGGTGAGAGTGGGCGCGAAGCCGGGGACAGATTTATTTACGGTGAAACGTTGTAAATAAATCAGTCCCCTACCAACATCCTTCTCACGTCAGTGCCCGCACTGACGCCTTCCCGGCTAAAGCCGGTCCCACTAACGCACCGTGTTCACATAGTGGGACCGGCTTTAGCCGGAAGCTCTTGATCCGCCTAAACGCGCTTTTGATCTTGATGTTCGTACGCAAAAACTCCAGCCGCCAATCGCGACTTGGGTGCAGGCTGAACGCAGGGCCCACGGAGCGAGACCGGAGTGAAGGAACCCGACGAAGTCGGGCCCAACCAGGAGCAAAGCGTTTTTGGTTACTTTTGGGGCGCTCTTGCCAAAAGTGACCCGCCGTAAGGGCGGAACCATAATCTGCGGCACCCGAGATAACGGATATACACCCAACCGCTGCTGACCATTAAAAAGAAGAAAACCCCCTTATTCCGACCATCCGCCCGTCGCCGCTGTCGTTCAGCACGCCCGACAGCTATAATCCGCCGCTTTCCCATTTGCCAAGCCATCCGAGACCATGACTGAGTCCGTTCTTGACTACATGACCCGCCTGGGTCGCGCCGCCCGCGAAGCCTCCCGCGTGATCGGCCGTGCCAGCACCGCACAGAAGAACCGCGCCCTCGCAGCCACCGCTGCCGCGCTGGACGCTTCCCGTGCCGAGCTGACCGCCGCCAACGAACAAGACCTCGCTGCCGGCCGCGCCAATGGACTCGAACCCGCTCTGCTCGAACGCCTCTCCCTGACCCCGGCCCGCATCGACAGCATGATCGCCGGCCTGCGCCAGGTCGCCAGCCTGCCTGACCCCATCGGCACCCTGCGCGACATGAACTTCCAGCCCTCCGGCATTCAGGTCGGCAAAATGCGCGTGCCACTGGGGGTCGTCGGCATCATCTATGAGTCGCGCCCCAACGTAACCATCGACGCCGCCAGCCTCTGCCTCAAATCCGGTAACGCCACCATCCTGCGTGGCGGCTCCGAAGCCATACATTCCAACCGCGCCATCGCCGCCTGCATCCAGCGTGGCCTCGACGAAGCCGGCTTGCCTGCCGCCGTCGTGCAAGTCGTCGAAACCACCGACCGCGCCGCCGTGGGTGCGTTGATCACCATGCCGGAGTACGTGGACGTCATCGTTCCCCGTGGCGGCAAAGGCCTGATCGAACGCGTCAGTCGCGACGCCAGAGTCCCGGTCATCAAACACCTGGACGGCATCTGCCACGTCTACGTCAGTGCCCACGCCGACCTGGCCGCTGCCCAGCGCATCAGCTTCAACGCCAAGACCTACCGTTATGGCATCTGCGGCGCGATGGAAACCCTGCTGGTCGACCAAACCATTGCCGCAGATTTCCTGCCGCCCATGGCCGCCCAGTTCCGCGAAAAAGGCGTCGAACTGCGCGGTTGCGAGCGCACCCGCGACCTGATCGACGTCTTGCCGGCCACCGAAGAAGACTGGCACACCGAGTACCTTGCGCCGATCCTTTCGATCCGCATCGTGACCGGTCTGGATCAGGCCATCGAACACATCAATCATTACGGCTCGCATCACAGCGACGCCATCATCTCCGACTCGCAAGCCCAGACTCGCCGCTTCATGGCTGAAGTCGACTCGAGTTCGGTGATGGTCAACGCGCCCACCAGCTTTGCCGATGGTTTCGAATATGGCCTGGGCGCGGAAATCGGCATTTCCACCGACAAGATTCACGCGCGCGGTCCCGTGGGGCTTGAAGGCCTGACCTGCGAGAAATACATCGTTGTCGGCGATGGCACACAATTACGCGGGCAGGGGCCAGTCTGACTTGGCCGACATCGGTCAGCCTTCAGGCAGCGGCGCGCAGGCAGTGGCCGATCCGATTGCGGTTCCGCTGAACACTGCGCGGGTGCCCCAGCGCGTCGGCATACTCGGCGGCACGTTCGACCCGGTGCACATTGGCCATTTGCGTGGCGCACTGGAAGTCGCCGAGCAGCTGAAACTCGATGAGTTGCGTCTGACGCCCAGCGCCCGACCGCCTCATCGCGACACGCCGAGCGTTTCGGCGCAGGACCGTCTGGCGATGGTCCGGTGCGCGGTCGCCGGCGTGCCGCCATTGACGGTGGATGATCGCGAGCTGTTGCGCGACAAGCCGTCGTATACGATCGACACGCTGGAGTCGTTGCGCGCGGAACTGGCGGCCGATGACCAGCTATTTTTATTGCTGGGTTGGGACGCCTTTTGCGGGCTGCCTTCCTGGCATCGGTGGGAAGAGTTGCTGGAGCACTGCCATATCGTGGTGCTGCAACGCCCGGACGCCGACAGCGAGTCCCCGGATGCGATGCGCAATCTGCTCGCGGGACGTGCCGTCAGTGATCCGAAGGCCCTTAAAGGGCCCGGCGGAAAGATTACGTTCGTCTGGCAGACGCCGCTTTCGGTGTCTGCCACCCAGATCCGTCAACTGCTGGCCAGCGGTAAGTCGGTACGTTTTCTGGTGCCAGACGCGGTACTGGCCTATATCGATACGCACGGGCTGTACCGTGCGTCGAACTGAAGGTGTGTTGCTACGCAGCCAAGTGCGCGAAGAAACGCCCAAACATACGAGTTGAAAGAGTTTTTTATGACTGACAAACGCGCTGTAAACCCAATCATCGAAGTCATCAGGGCTGCCCTGGAAGACGTCAAAGCCCAGGATATTCAGGTGCTGGACGTTCGTGACAAGCAAAGCATCACCGACTACATGGTCATCGCGACCGGTACCTCCAACCGCCAGATCAACGCGATGCTCGACAAGGTCCGCGAAGAAGTCAAAAAGCAGGGCCTCAAGCCGCTGGGCGAAGAAGGCAAGGGCGACAGCGACTGGGTGCTGCTGGACCTGGACATTGCCATCGTTCACATGATGACTGCGTCCGCTCGCCAGTTTTACGACCTCGAGCGTCTGTGGGCCGGTGCCGAGCAGAGCCGTTCGGCCAGCGCTGCACACCACAGCCCGGAAAACGCTCACGAGCATTTCGACAAGCTGAACAAAGACCAGGCCTAAGGCTTCGTCGTGCGTTTGCGTCTGATCGCCGTCGGTTCCCGCATGCCCAAGTGGGTGGAAGAGGGTTGGCATGAATATGCCAAGCGTCTGCCATCCGAACTGGCGCTGGACCTGGTGGAAATTCCGCTCAACACCCGTGGCAAGAACGCCGACGTGGCACGCCTCATCCGTCAGGAAGGCGAGGCCATGCTGGCGAAAGTGCAGCCGGGCGAGCGGATCGTCACGCTTGAAGTGCATGGCAAGCCATGGAGCACCGAGCAGCTGGCGGGCGAGCTCGATCGCTGGCGTCTGGATTCGCGCACGGTCAACCTGATGGTCGGCGGTCCGGAAGGGCTGGCGCCGGAAGTCTGTGCCCGGGCCGAGCAGCGTTGGTCGTTGTCGCCGCTGACGTTGCCGCACCCGTTGGTGCGCATCCTCATCGGTGAGCAGATCTATCGTGCCTGGACCGTGCTGTCCGGTCACCCTTATCACAAGTAGCGCCGCTGCCTTCACTGTGAACCTGCCCTAAATGTCTCAGCCGATTCGCCTGAAAGACCACGAAAAGGACGCACGCCTGGTGCGCAGCCGAGTCGTGGTCGGTGCAGTCGCGGTGGTCGTGCTGATCTGCGTGCTGATCGCGCGGCTGTATTTCCTGCAGGTCATCCAGTACGAGTACCACTCGACGCTGTCCGAGAACAATCGCGTTCACGTGCAGCCGATCCCGCCGAGTCGCGGATTGATCTACGACCGTAACGGCGTGGTCATCGCCGACAACCGGCCAAGCTTCAGCCTGAGCATGACCCGCGAACGTTCCGGCGAATGGACGCAAGTGCTGGACACCATTGTCCAAGTGCTCGAGTTGACGCCTGACGACCGGATCATCTTCGAAAAGCGCATGAAGCAGGGCCGTCGGCCGTTTGAGCCGGTGCCCATCCTGTTCGAGCTAACCGAAGAGCAAATTGCCCGCATCGCCGTTAACCAGTTCCGCCTGCCGGGCGTTGAAGTGGTGGCGCAGTTGGTTCGCCACTATCCCCAGGGTGAGCACTTCGCGCACTCGGTGGGTTACATGGGCCGGATCAACGAGAAAGAGCTGAAAAGCCTCGATCCGGTGAATTACAGCGGCACCCATCACATGGGCAAAACCGGGATCGAGCGTTTCTACGAACCTGAGCTGCACGGTCAGGTCGGTTACGAAGAAGTCGAAACCAACGCCCGCGGCCGTGTACTGCGCGTGCTCAAACGGACCGATCCGGTGCCCGGCAAGGACATCGTCCTGAGCCTCGACATCCAGTTGCAGGAAGCCGCCGAGGCCGCGCTGGCCGGGCGTCGTGGAGCGGTGGTGGCGCTGGACCCAAGCACCGGCGAGGTGCTGGCGATGGTCAGCCAGCCGAGCTTCGATCCGAACCTGTTTGTCACCGGCATCAGCTTCAAGGCCTACTCCGAGCTGCGCGATTCGGTCGACCGCCCGCTGTTCAACCGTATCCTGCGGGGCTTGTATCCACCGGGTTCGACGATCAAGCCCGCCGTGGCGATTGCCGGTCTCGACACTGGCGTGATTACGGCGAGTACGCGGGTCTTCGACCCCGGCTATTACATGCTGCCGAACTACGATCACAAGTACCGTAACTGGAACCGCACCGGCGACGGCTGGGTGGACCTGGACACCGCCATCATGCGCTCCAACGACACCTACTTTTACGATCTGGCCCACAAGGTCGGGATCGATCGGCTGTCGGCGTACCTGAACAAGTTCGGCATCGGCCAGAAGGTCTCGCTGGACATGTTCGAAGAATCACCCGGCCTGATGCCGTCCCGTGACTGGAAGCGCGTCACCCGGCGGCAGGCGTGGTTCCCGGGCGAAACACTGATTCTGGGGATCGGCCAGGGCTACATGCAGGCCACCCCGCTGCAGTTGGCCCAAGCTACGGCGCTGGTGGCGAACAAAGGCAAATGGAACCGTCCGCACCTGGCCAAGACCGTCGAAGGGCAGAAGCCGGTGGACGAAAACCCGATGCCGGACATTGTCCTGCGCGACCCCTCTGACTGGGGCAAGGTCAACCACGGCATGCAGCAAGTCATGCACGGCGCCCGCGGCACTGCGCGCAAGGCGGCGATTGGTGCGCAGTACCGCATCGCTGGCAAGAGCGGTACAGCCCAGGTCGTCGCCATTCGGCAGGGTGAAAAGTACGACCGCTCGAAAGTCCAGGAGCGTCACCGCGACCACGCCTTGTTCGTCGGCTTCGCGCCGGCCGACAGCCCGAAGATCGTCGTTGCAGTGATGATTGAAAACGGCGAGTCCGGGTCGGGTGTTGCCGCGCCGGTGGTGCGACAGGTCATGGACGCCTGGCTGCTCGATCCCCAGGGCCATCTGAAACCCGAATACGCCAGCAATGCACAGCCTCCGGAGACCGCGGCCCGTGAAGAGTAATTTCGACCGCATCCTTTCCAGCGAAGATGTGATGCGCCGTCGCGCCACGTTCCTGCAGAAAATCCACGTCGACGGCCCACTGCTGGTCCTGCTGCTGACGCTGGCGGCGGGCAGCCTGTTCGTGCTGTATTCGGCCAGCGGCAAGAGCTGGGACCTGCTGATCAAACAAGCGACCTCCTTCGGCATCGGCTTGGTGTCGATGTTCGTCATCGCCCAGCTTGAACCCCGATTCATGGCCCGCTGGGTGCCCGCCGCCTACGTGATCGGCGTTTTACTGCTGGTGGCGGTGGACGTCATGGGCCACAACGCCATGGGCGCCACGCGCTGGATCAACATTCCCGGGGTCATCCGCTTCCAGCCCTCGGAATTCATGAAGATCATCATGCCGGCGACCATCGCCTGGTACCTGTCCAAGCGTACGCTGCCGCCGCACCTCAAGCATGTGGCGGTGAGCCTCGGGCTGATTGGTCTGCCGTTCATTCTGATCGTGCGTCAGCCGGACCTCGGCACCTCGCTGCTGATTCTGGCGTCCGGCACGTTCGTGCTGTTCATGGCCGGCCTGCGCTGGCGCTGGATCATCAGCGTGGTGGCGGCAGCGGTCCCGGTGGCCGTCGGCATGTGGTTCTTCTTCATGCACGACTACCAGAAGCAGCGGATCCTGACCTTCCTCGACCCGGAGAGCGATCCGCTCGGCACCGGCTGGAACATCATTCAGTCCAAGGCGGCGATCGGTTCGGGCGGCGTATTCGGCAAAGGCTGGCTGATGGGCACGCAGTCGCACCTGGACTTTCTGCCGGAAAGCCACACCGACTTCATTATTGCGGTGCTCGGTGAGGAATTCGGGCTCGTGGGAATCTGCGCGCTGCTGCTGATCTACCTGTTACTGATCGGCCGTGGGCTGGTCATCACTGCCCAGGCACAGACGCTCTACGGCAAGCTGCTCGCGGGCAGCCTGACCATGACCTTTTTGTTTACGTTTTCGTCAATATCGGTATGGTCAGCGGTCTGCTGCCGGTCGTAGGCGTGCCGTTGCCCTTCATTAGCTACGGCGGAACTTCGCTGGTGACGCTGCTGTCAGCGTTTGGTGTTTTGATGTCGATCCACACGCATCGCAAATGGATCGCTCAGGTTTGATTAAGGTGAAGAACTCAATGCAAGTAGTGCGTGGCTGGGCTGCTCGATATGCGCCGCTGGTCGGTCTGATGGGCATCTTCGGCTCAGTGCAGGAATCACTTGCCGGTGACTATGACGGCTCTCCTCAAGTCGCCCAGTTCGTCAGCGAAATGACCCGCGATTATGGTTTTGCGGGCGAGCAACTGATTGATGTGTTCCGCGATGTGCAGCGCAAGCAGGCCATTCTCGATGCCATTTCACGGCCCGCCGAGCGCGTCAAACCGTGGAAGGATTATCGCCCGATGTTCCTCACCGAGGCGCGCGTTGCCCGGGGCGTCGACTTCTGGCGTCAGCACGAGGCCGCCCTGGCGCGCGCCGAGCAAGAGTACGGTGTACCGGCCCAGGTGATCGTTTCGATTATCGGGGTAGAGACGTTTTTCGGCCGCAATACCGGTAATTACCGGGTGATGGACGCGTTATCGACGCTGGCGTTCGACTATCCTCCGCGGGCTGATTTCTTCCGCAAGGAGTTGCGTGAGTTCCTGCTGCTGTCCCGCGATCAGCAGGTCGACCCGCTGACGCTCAAAGGCTCATACGCCGGGGCCATGGGGCTGCCCCAGTTCATGCCGAGCAGCTTTCGCGCCTACGCCGTGGATTTCGACGGCGACGGCCACATCAACATCTGGAACGACCCGGATGATGCGATCGGCAGCGTGGCCAGCTATTTCCAGCGTCACGGCTGGGTGGCCGGCCAGCCGGTTGTGAGCCGCGCGGACGTGCGTGGTGACCGTGTTGACGAGGGCTTGAGCCCTGGCATTGATCCGGTGAAAAACGTTGGGGAGTTGCGAGCGTTGGGCTGGGCGAGTCATGATGCGCTGCGCGACGACATGCCGGTCACGGCGTTTCGCCTCGATGGGGACAAAGGCCCTGAATACTGGATGGGTTTGAAGAATTTTTACGCAATCACGCGATACAACCGCAGCGTGATGTACGCCATGGCCGTGCATCAGCTGTCTGAAATGCTTGTTCAAGCCCGGGACGTCAAGTAATGCGGTCACTGCCGATGCAACAACCATTGAAACTGATGGCCTTCACGGCGCTGACTTTGCTGATCGTCAGTTGCTCAACCAGCCGCCCGACGACCTCGACGCAGCGGCAGCAGGGCAACGTGATCCGCGCGCAGCCGGGGCTGGACATCAACAGGGCGCATAAAGACGGCGCGCCCTGGTGGGACGTTGACGTTTCGCGCATCCCCGACGCCATTCCGACCCTGCACACCGGCCCGTACAAAGCCAACCCGTACACCGTGCTGGGCAAGACCTATTTCCCGCTCAGCGATTCCAAGACCTATTCCCAGACGGGAACGGCGTCCTGGTACGGCACCAAATTCCACGGCCAGAACACCGCCAACGGCGAGGTCTATGACCTGTACGGCATGAGCGCGGCGCACAAGACGCTGCCGCTGCCCAGCTACGTTCGCGTGACCAATCTGGACAACAACCGCACGGTGATCCTGCGGGTCAACGATCGCGGCCCGTTCTATTCCGACCGCATTATCGACTTGTCCTACGCGGCGGCGAAGAAACTCGGTTATGCCGAAACCGGCACGGCGCGTGTAAAAGTCGAAGGTATCGATCCTTCTCAGTACTGGGCTCAGCGCGGCAAACCGGCGCCGCTGATGCTGGATCAGCCGCAAGTGGCGAGCAGCAATCCACCGCCTCGGCAGCCAGCGGCGCCGGTGATTACCGCATCGGCGGGCACGATCGAGCAATGGACGCCGCCCCCGCAGCAGCACGCCGCTCCGGTCACGCCCGTACCGATCGACGCAAAAAAACGTTTCCGGACAAGCGTCTGGGCTGTTTCTCCAAGTGGGAGCCTTCGCCAACCCGGACGCTGCGGAACTCCTGAGATCGAAATTGAGCGGGATGGTCCGAGCGCCGGTGTTCGTGAGTTCGATCGCACGCAATCAACAGACGCTTTATCGCGTGCGGATGGGACCGGTCGACACGCCGGGTGAAGCCCAGCAACTGCAAAACAGCGTAAGGTCGGCCAATCTCGGCTCGCCAAGCGTCGTGACGTCGGACCAGTAACGCCTTTATCAGCGATGCCCGCCCCGGCAACGGAGGCGAGTTTCGCCGCCTGACCGACGACGTGCCGACCGGGTTTGTCGTTGTCAGCAGCTTTTCACGGCATGTTCTGTAGAATGTGAGCCCGTTTGCCGGGGTAGCCCGGCACCCGCTTTGCCCGCAAGGGCATGTTTGCCCATTAGCATTTTCGAGAGACGGATGAACATCACCAGCTTTGCAAAACGCCTTTGCCTGCTTATCCCGCTATTCACCGCGCCTGCCGTGTTTGCGGCAGAACAGATGACGCCATCGCCACCGCAACTGGCTGCCAAGGCTTATGTGCTGATGGACGCCAACAGCGGCAACGTTCTGGTCGAAAACAATGGCGACCAGCGCCTGCCACCGGCCAGTCTGACCAAGCTGATGACCGCCTACATCGCCACGCTGGAAATCCGTCGCGGCCAGATCGGCGAAAACGACCCTGTGACCGTCAGCGAAAACGCCTGGCGCACCGGCGGCTCGCGGATGTTCATCAAGGTGGGCAGCCAGGTCACCGTCAGTGACCTGCTGCACGGCATCATCATTCAGTCGGGTAACGACGCCAGCGTTGCGCTTTCCGAGCACATCGCCGGCAGCGAAGACGCCTTCGCCGACCTGATGAACAAGACCGCTGCCGACCTGGGCATGGTCAACAGCCACTTCATGAACCCGACCGGCCTGCCGAATCCTGATCACTACGCCACCGCCCATGACATGGCCCTGCTGGCACGCGCGATCATTCACGAAGACCCGGCGCACTACGCGATCTACTCGCAGAAAGAGTTCTTCTGGAACGGCATCAAGCAGCCAAACCGCAACCTGCTGCTGTGGCGTGACAAGACCGTCGACGGTCTGAAAACCGGTCACACCGAAGAAGCCGGCTACTGCATGGTGTCCTCGGCCGTTCGTGATGGCATGCGTCTGATTGCTGTGGTGTTCGGCACCAACAGCGAGCAAGCGCGTGCTGCCGAAACCCAGAAGCTGCTGACCTACGGTTTCCGCTTCTTCGAAACCCAGACCTTCTATCAGAAAGGCACCGAGCTGGCTCAGGCGCCGGTCTGGAAAGGCACCGAGCGTCAAGTCAAAGCCGGTCTGGCAGAAGACCTGACCATGACCATGCCAAAAGGCGAGCTGAAGAAGCTGGCCGCCAGCATGACCATGAATCCACAGCTGGTTGCTCCGATCGCCAAAGGCGACGTTATCGGCAAGGTTGAGGTCAAGCTGGACGACAAGGTCGTGCACAGCGCCAACCTGATCGCCCTCGACGCCGTCGAGGAGGGTGGCATCTTCCGCCGCCTGTGGGATAGCATCCGCTTGTTCTTCTACGGTCTGTTCAACTGATCAACGATTGATCAAAGCTGACCGTTGCTCCGTACGCCCCCGTCGCTGACCGCGCCGGGGGCCTGTCCGTTTTCCGGCTTACGAGGCCGTTACTGCCATGACAGATTCCGAAGTAAAAGCGCCAAAAATCGAATTTCCCTGCGCCGACTATCCGATCAAGATCATCGGCGACACGGGCGTGGGCTTCAAAGACAGAGTCATTGAGATTCTTGAGAAACACGCGACCGTTGACATGAAAACCCTGGCCGAGCGCCAGAGCAGCAACGGCAAGTACACCACCGTTCAGCTGCATATCATTGCCACCGGGCAAGACCAGCTTTACGACATCAACAGCGAATTGCGGGCCACCGGCTTCGTGCACATGGTGCTGTGATGGGCGCGGTTCTGGGCTTTCGTGAACTCGGTCTGACCGACTACGAGCCCACCTGGCAGGCCATGAAACGCTTTACCGATGGTCGCGACCGCGACACCGCCGATGAGGTCTGGCTTGTGCAGCATCCGCCCGTGTTCACTCAGGGCCAGTCTGGCAAGCCCGAGCATTTGTTGCTGCCGGGGGATATCCCGGTGGTACAGGTCGATCGCGGCGGCCAAGTGACTTATCATGGCCCCGGCCAACTGGTCGCTTACTTGCTGCTGGACGTGCGCCGTCTGGGCTTTGGCGTTCGCGACCTGGTCACGCGGATCGAGCACAGCCTGATCGACCTGCTGGCCAGTTACGGCGTAGACGCAGCCGCCAAGGCTGACGCGCCGGGTGTGTACGTCGATAGCGCCAAGATCGCCTCACTGGGGCTGCGCATCCGCAATGGCTGTTCGTTTCACGGCCTTGCGTTGAACGTCGATATGGATCTGGACCCTTTTAAACGGATTAATCCCTGCGGGTATGCGGGGCTGGCGATGACCCAGCTGCGCGAACAGGCAGGTCCGATTGAATTTGCCGAGGTTAGTGCCCGGCTGCGTGCGCAGCTCGTCAACCACCTCGACTACGCTGAGCAGACGACCCTAACGGGCGGAATGGATTGATATGACTACCGCGTATGAGGCAGCTGACACTGTCGTGAATACAGAGAATGCCGTACAGACCCTGATCCCGACAGTGAGCGTGGCCACGCCTGAGCGTGTGGCCCGTCCGAAAGTGGAGGCGGGCGTGAAGCTGCGCGGCGCGGAAAAAGTCGCGCGCATCCCGGTGAAGATCATCCCGACGGTCGATCTGCCGAAGAAGCCGGACTGGATTCGCGTGCGCATCCCGGTCTCGCCGGAAGTCGACCGTATCAAAGCGCTGCTGCGCAAGCACAAGCTGCACAGCGTGTGCGAAGAGGCATCTTGCCCGAACCTGGGCGAGTGCTTCTCTGGCGGCACCGCGACCTTCATGATCATGGGTGACATCTGCACCCGTCGCTGCCCATTCTGCGACGTCGGCCATGGACGTCCGAAAGCGCTGGACACCGATGAGCCGAAGAACCTGGCCGTCGCCATCGCTGACCTGAAACTCAAATACGTCGTGATCACCTCCGTTGACCGTGACGACCTGCGCGACGGCGGTGCTCAGCACTTTGCCGACTGCATCCGCGAGATTCGCCTGCTGTCGCCAAACGTACAGCTCGAGACCCTAGTCCCGGATTACCGTGGCCGGATGGACATCGCGCTGGAAATCACCGCCGCGACGCCGCCAGACGTCTTCAACCACAACCTCGAAACCGTGCCGCGCCTGTACAAGGCTGCGCGCCCGGGTTCGGATTACCAGTGGTCGCTGACCTTGCTCAAGCGCTTCAAGGAAATGGTCCCCCACGTGCCGACCAAATCCGGGCTGATGCTGGGGCTGGGCGAGACTGACGAAGAAGTCATCGAAGTCATGCAACGCATGCGCGAGCACAACATCGACATGCTGACCCTGGGCCAGTACCTGCAACCGTCGCGCAACCACTTGCCAGTGCAGCGCTTCGTGCACCCGGACGTCTTCGACTGGTTCGCCGAAGAAGGCTACAAAATGGGCTTCAAGAACGTCGCCTCCGGCCCGCTGGTCCGCTCCTCGTATCACGCGGACGAACAGGCCAAGCTGGTCAAGTCGCTGCTCACAGCAGGCTGATCACAGCGTCGTAAATGCAAAAAAACGGGCCGGATAGAAATATCCGGCCCGTTTTTTTGTGTTGCGTTTGATTCTGCGCAGTTACGGCTGGCGCAACTGCTGCAGCAATTCTTGGGTCGGATACCCGTCTGCAGGCCAGCCAAAGGATTGCTGTGCACTGCGAATCGCTTTACGTGTGTTGGCGCCGATGATCCCGTCCGGGGCGCCCGCGTCGTACTGGCGGGCAGAGAGCAGCGTCTGCAGTTCAATGCGCTCGGAGCGGCTCAACGGACGATCGCCGCGCGGCCAGCTGCCCTGCACATAACCGCCACCATTGAAGCGCTCGGACAGCAAACCGATCGCCAGCGCATAGGACGACGAGTTGTTGTACTTGAGGATGGCGCGGAAGTTATCCATCACCAGAAAGGCCGGGCCTTTGTAGCCCGCAGGCAGCAGCAAGGCCGCCTGCTGTTGCAGCAAATTGGCCGGCAACGCTGAACCGTTTGGCAGCTTCAGCCCCAGCTGTTGCCATTCGCTGATGGATTTACGGGTTGAAGCGTCGGCCAGCGCGTAGTCGAAACCCTGAGCCAGTTGCACCTCAAAGCCCCACGGCTGACCTTTCTGCCAGCCCGAGCTTTGCAGGTAATGTGCAGTGGAGGCGAGGGCGTCGGTGGGGAGTTCCAGATGTCACGGCGACCGTCGCCGTCGAAATCCACCGCGTGGGTGTTGTAGGTCGTCGGTATGAACTGCGTCTGGCCCATGGCGCCGGCCCACGAGCCCAGCATGCTCGGCGCATCGATATCGCCGTGCTGGATGATCTGCAGCGCGGCGATCAGTTGGTCTTGGGCAAACTGCGGTCGGCGGCCTTCATAGGCCAGCGTCGCCAGTGAGCGAATCACTGACTGAGTGCCCTGGAACTGGCCGAAGCTGCTCTCCATGCCCCACACGGCGACCAGTGCCTGCCGATCAACGCCATAACGCTGCTCGATGGCGCTCAGCGCGTCGGCGTATTGGTTGAGCAGGGCCTGACCCTTGCGCACGCGCACGGCAGACATGGCGCCGTCGAGGTATTCCCACACCGGGCGACTGAATTCCGGCTGACTGCGATCGGCCTTGACCACGCTCATGTCGGGCGTGATGCCAGCAAAGGCGTTATCGAACACCTCGGGGCGCACACCGGCGTTCAGCGCCAGAGTACGGAACTGGCTCTGCCACTCACTGAAAGTCATTGCAGGCTGGATTTCAAAGTTGCCGTCGTCAGGCTGCGCAACAGCGCCGGAGGGCGCGGGCAGACTTTTGACAACTTGCACCGCGGGTGCGGCCTGGAGCGGGGTGGCAACGGCAGCGGTAGGCTGCTCGGCACAGGCAACCAGCGCAAAGAGGCTGGAGGCGGCGATCAACTGGCGAAGGTGCCAGCGACGGGGAAAGCTTGGGGGCATTCTGGGGTCCACAGGGCTAAACCGGAAGGTACAGACCTTAACATGCCGGCCCTGTTGGTGGGGCGTCAGTCAGTAACCTGAAGTTTTCAAGCCGCCATAACGGAAGAAGCCTCCCAGCTTTTAGACTGGAAGGCTTCGCGGCGGTAGCTGCCTTTGCCTTTGCCGGGTTGTTCCTGACGGCTGCGGAACAGTGGCTGGGCGATGATGGATTTGGCCTTGTTCGGCCGCTTTTTGACTTTGCTCATGGCGTTCTCGCTCAAGTGGTGGGATGGAGCAGCGGGGATATTCTGCCAGTTCGGCGCCGCTGTCCAATTAACCTGAGCTATCGAACCGTTACCGATTATTCCGCCGGCAATGCCAACCGTTGCCCTGCCATCAGCAGCGTCAGTCGACTCAGGCTGCTCCAGACCGAGCCTTGCGCCTGGCCTTTGATTTGCGCGTCGATGTGTTGGGCGTCCATCAACAGCTGACCCCAGCGTCGCGCGGAGTGGCGTTGCAGGGCCTTGCTCATCAACGGCTTGCGCTTGTCCCAGATGGGCGGCCGCGCCTGGCTGAAGGCTTTGTCCAGCGGGATGCCCTGACTGAACTGCAACGTCAGATTGGCCAGCACACGAAGCTCGCGGGAAAGCGCCCAGAGAATCACCGGAGGTTCGACACCTTCGCCGCGCAGCCCTTCAAGCATGCGCAGCGCATGGGCCGCTTCGCCATTGAGGATCGCGTCGGTCAGCCCGAAGACATCGAAGCGCGCGCTATCGGCCACCGCAGCCTGCACGGTCTCGACCGTAATCTGGCCTTCGTCGGCCATGAGCTTGAGCTTTTCAATCTCCTGCGCAGCCGCTAGCAAGTTGCCTTCCACCCGAGCGGCGATCAGTTCGATGGCGTCCGGCGTGGCTGCGAGGCCGGCCTGTGACAGGCGCTGACGAATCCATTGCGGTAACTGGCTGGCGTCCACCGGCCAGATCTGCACGAACTGGGTTTGTGGCCCTTCGACCAGAGCCTTGCCCCACTTGGTTTTCTGCGCCGAGCCGTCGAGCTTGGGCAGGCTGATCAGCAGCAGCGTGTCCTCGGCAGGACGGCCGCAGTACTCCAGCAATGCGGCAGCACCTTTGTCGCCGGGTTTGCCGGACGGCAGGCGCAACTCCAGCAGCCTGCGCTCGGCGAACAGCGACATGCTTGCGCCCGCCTGGAGCAGGGTGCCCCAGTCGAAGCTCGAATCGGCGCTGAACACCTGACGCTCGTCATAGCCTTGTTGACGCGCAGCCGCACGGATGGCGTCGCACGCCTCCTGACATTGCAGCGGGTCATCGCCGCTGACGATGTAGACGGGCGCAAGAGTGCCTTGCAGGTGTTTGGAAAGCTGGGCGGGGGCGAGTTTCATGGGTCAAAAAGATCGGGGCCGGCGAACCGGCCCCGATGCCGTCACTTGGACGGGATTTCGATTGGCGACTGTTGTGGCGTCTCGTCGCGAATGCGCTGAGCAGCGGCTTCGGCATCAGCCTGGGCGCGGGCAGCGGCGTCAGCTTTGGCTTGCAGCTCGTCGAGACGTTGAGGGGACAGCTGTTGCAGACGGGCCAATACCTTCTGCACGAGGTCAGTGCGCATTTCCTTACGGATCTGATCGGCTTCCTGGTCAGAGCCAATCAGGTTGTTGCCGTCATGCACGAAAACCTTCTGCGACTGCACTGAGTCATCGATCAGCAGGACGTCCTTGCTACCGTGGATCTCATACTTCAGCACGGTGGTCAGTTCGTATTCGGCAGAACGGCCTGAGCCGGCGTAGCTCGCGGTGCGCTGGGCTTCGTCTTCACGGGCGATGAACAGCTTGTACTGCGCGCCGGTGTAGACGTGTACGCCGCTGTTGGTCAGGGTCTGACGCAGTTGAGTGACGACGTCGCCATAGGCGTCGCGGGCGCTCACGTCCAGCTCCTTGAGCGACAGGGCATTGGTGCCAGTGCCGCGCAGCTGGAAACCGCAGGCGCTCAGCAAAACCGCGAGTCCCATTACCAGCAGATTGCGTTTGATCATCTTGTTGCTCCCTTGAATCCGTTAGAGCCCGGCACCCCGGGTTCTTGAAATTGATGCGGCGCCTGCAGGCAGGCGCCCGATTGCGTCAGCTGGCGACGATGTTAACCAGTTTGCCCGGCACCACGATCACTTTGCGGATCGTCAGGCCGTCGATGAAGCGCAGGACGTTTTCGTTGATCCGTGCGGCAGCCTCGACTTCTTCGCGGGTGGCGCTGGCCGGCATCTCGATGTGGCCACGCAGCTTGCCATTGACCTGAATCACCAATTGCAACGTGTCCTGCACCAGTGCCGAGTCATCGACCACAGGCCAGCCGGCGTCAATGATCGGGTCGGAGTGGCCCAGCGCTGCCCACAGCTCGTGGCTGATGTGCGGGGTGATCGGCGCCAGCAACAGCGCGACGGTCTCCAGACCTTCCTGCAACAGCGCGCGGTCCTGAGCCGAAACCTGCGGCGCCTTTTCCAGGACGTTCATCAGCGTCATCACCTGAGCGATGGCGGCGTTGAATTTGTGATGCTGCCCAACGTCCTGACCGGCTTGCTTGATGGCCAGGTGAATCGAGCGGCGGATGGCTTTCTGGTCGTCGTTCAGAGCGGTTTTGTCGAGTGCGCCTGCAGCGCCCGCCGTCACGTGGGCCTGAGCCAGACGCCAGACGCGCTTGAGGAAGCGGTGCGAGCCTTCCACGCCAGAGTCAGACCATTCCAGGCTCATGTCGGGCGGCGAGGCGAACATCATGAACAGGCGGCAGGTGTCTGCCCCGTACTGGTCGATCATCGACTGAGGGTCGACGCCGTTGTTCTTCGATTTGGCCATCTTTTCGATGCCGCCGATTTCAACCGGCTGGCCGTCGGCAATCAGTTTGGCACCGATGATTTTGGCTTTGCTGTCGCGTTCGAACTCGACGTCTGCCGGGTTGAACCAGGTTTTGCTGCCGTTGGCTTCCAGACGGTAGAAGGTCTCGGCCACGACCATGCCCTGGGTCAACAGGTTCTTGAACGGCTCGTTGGAGCTGACCAGGCCTTCGTCGCGCATCAGCTTGTGGAAGAAGCGCGCGTACAGCAGGTGCAGGATCGCGTGTTCGATACCGCCGATGTATTGATCAACCGGCAGCCAGTGATTCGCGGCCTTCGGGTCGACCATGCCGCCTTCGTAATGAGGCGAGGCGTAGCGGGCGAAATACCACGAGGACTCGACGAAGGTGTCCATGGTGTCGGTTTCGCGCTTGGCCGGTGCGCCGCAGGTCGGGCAACTGCACTCGTAAAACTCGGGCATGCGCGCCAGCGGTGAGCCCGCGCCATCCGGTACCACGTCTTCAGGCAGCTTGACCGGCAGTTGATCTTCCGGGACAGGCACGTCGCCGCAGGTGTCGCAGTGAATGATCGGGATCGGGCAGCCCCAGTAGCGCTGGCGGCTGATGCCCCAGTCGCGCAGGCGGAACTGGGTGCGGGACTTGCCCAGTTCTTTCTTGAGCAGCGCGGCTTCCATGGCGTCGAATGCGCCGGCGAAATCCAGGCCGTCGAACTCACCGGAGTTGATCAACTGACCGTGCTCGCCGTATGCGTCCTGCCACGGCGCAGGGGTTTCATCGCCGGCGCTGGTGCGCACAACGGCTTTGATGGGCAGGCTGTACTTGGTCGCGAATTCAAAATCACGTTCGTCATGGGCAGGAACCGCCATGACCGCGCCGTCGCCGTAATGCATCAGCACGTAGTTGGCGACCCACACCGGCAGTTTCTCGCCGGTCAGCGGGTGTTCGACGAACAGCGAGGTCGGCAGGCCTTTCTTTTCCTGGGTGGCGACGTCGGCTTCAGCGACACTGCCGCTTTTGCATTCGTTGATGAACGCTTGCAGCTCGGGATTGTTCTGCGCAGCCAGGGTCGCCAGCGGGTGCTCGGCGGCAACGGCCACGTAGGTCGCGCCCATCAGGGTGTCGGGGCGGGTGGTGAAGACTTTCAGGGTACCGGCTTCGCCGATGGACGCCTGGTCGTACGGGAACTGCACTTCCATGCCGCGGGATTTGCCGATCCAGTTGCGCTGCATGGTCTTGACCTGTTCAGGCCAGCCCGGCAACTCGTCGAGGCTCTCCAGCAGCTCATCCGCGTAGGCGGTGATCTTGAAGTAGTACATCGGAATTTCGCGTTTTTCGATCACCGCGCCCGAACGCCAGCCGCGCCCGTCGATGACTTGCTCGTTGGCCAGAACGGTCTGGTCGACCGGGTCCCAGTTCACGGTGCCGTTCTTGCGGTAGATCACGCCTTTTTCGAACAGGCGAGTGAACAGCCATTGTTCCCAGCGGTAGTAATCGGGTTTGCAGGTGGTGATTTCGCGGGACCAGTCGATCGCCAGACCCAGGCTCTTGAGCTGGTTCTTCATGTAGGCGATGTTTTCGTAGGTCCACTTGGCGGGGGCGACGTTGTTCTTCATCGCGGCGTTTTCCGCCGGCATGCCGAACGCGTCCCAGCCCATCGGCTGCAGCACGTTTTTGCCTTGCATGCGCTGATAGCGGGCGATCACGTCGCCAATGGTGTAGTTGCGCACGTGACCCATGTGTAGCTTGCCGCTGGGGTAAGGGAACATCGACAGGCAGTAAAAGGTGTCCTTGCCTGGCTGTTCACTGACTTCAAAAGACTTTTGCTCGTCCCAGAAGGTCTGGGCGGCGGCTTCGATTTCGCGGGGCTGGTAGAGTTCGTGCATGGCTACTTTTGGCTGAAATGAGTGACCCTTGACCGCTTCTCGGCGTGACCGGATCAGGAGGCCTTCGCATGCCAGACGAGGCCGTCCGCATTGCGATGCATCCCTGCCCGGTTGGGCGGAAGTGGATTTACAGGAAGCGCCGTAGCATACATGAGGCTACCAAGCCGAGGGAAACCCTGATTGCGTGCTCAAGACTCGGCATCTGCGGCATCCGCCGTTGGTCGCGGCATCGCGCCGGTTTTTGCAGCGGCGCTAAGCTCACTGACGGGGGTAAGTGTTTATCTTCAGTGAGGTGAACGGATGGCAGAGCTGCAGCATGAAGTAGAGCAACCTGATGTGTATGACCGTTTGATCGATCGTCTGGGCCTGGCTCTGGACACGGCAAAAACAGCGGTGCGGCTTCGGAACGAATCCCCCGCCGAGCTTGAGTTGCGTGGCTTGAGTCACGCCGAGTTTCAGCTGATCGAGGCTTATCTGGGCAGAACCGAAGTCGCTCTCAAAGAAGATTTTCCGAGCGTCACGAGGGCACGTTCCAGCACCTCACGGGAGCCTTCCGAGCCGATGCGAGCGCCCCATCCTCACGCCAATGTCATCTGGCTCAAGGATCAGCGCCGAGCCAAAGTGTCGGCAAAGTTGAGTCGCTACAGTTCCACCAAACATTTCAAGCGTTAACTTCTGCGGGGGCTGACCCCGGCCAATCGAGCATTGCTGCTTAGCGTCATTGCTTCTAGGCTTCGGGCATCTTTGGAGATGCCCGATGCCCTTTCGTTACTTCATTAAAAACCTGCTGCTGCCTCCGGGCGTGTTCCTGCTGATATTAGTGCTCGCCTGGTGGTTGAGAAATCGCCGGCCAGTGTTGGCGCGGGTGCTGTTCGTCATCGGCGTTGGCGGCATGACCGCAATGAGTCTGCCAATCGTGGTGGAGTGGTCGGCGAAGGGTATCGAGCGCATTCCGCCGCTGCCGCAGAGCGAGTGGGCAACGCTGGCGCAGCGGGCAGACGCGATCGTGATTCTAGGGTCAGGCCGTGAGCGCAACGACCCGAGCTGGGGCACTGACATCCCGACGGGCGTTGCGCTGGAGCGCATGCGATACGCCGCGCGTCTGTCGAAGGCGTCCGGTTTGCCGATCCTTACCACCGGCGGGCTGCATTACGGTGAGCCGCCGAGCGAGGCGGCGATCATGGCCGATTCCCTGCGCGACGACTTTGGCGTGAGTGTCCGTTGGCAAGAAGGTGAAAGCCGCACGACCTGGGAAAACGCCAACATGACCGCCGCGATGTTATTGCCCCAAGGCATCAAACGCGTGGTGGTGGTGACCCAGGCGTGGCACATGCCGCGTTCGGTCTGGAGTTTCGAGAAGGCCGGATTCACCGTAGTCCCGGCGCCTGTGGGATTCCTTAGCGTGGACAACGCCCGCCCGTTCGGTGGCTGGACGCCGGAGGCGAGGGCAGTGTGGCAGAACGGGCAATTGATCAACGAAGCGGCGGGGTTGGTGGGATATAGGCTGTTTTACCGGTGACCTGAACAGCAGGCCCCTGATGGGACTGCCGTGGTTATTGTAGGACCGGCTTTAGCCGGGAAGGCGTCGGGTGTCACACCGCATATTTGATGGTGTTCATGCAGGCCTCTTCCCGGCTGAAGCCGGTCCTACAGGTCGTGCGCCCCCATGCTGCTATTACACCGCCTTCGCCATCCTGCCGGCAAAGAATGCCCAGCCGATCAGCAGCAGCGACAACACGATCAGCGGCCACGAGCGCCAGTGCAGGTACGGTGTGAGGTTTTGCATCGGGGTCACTTCGCCGTACATCACCGCGCGTTCGAATTGCGGCACGGTGGTGGTGATTTTGCCAAACGGGTCGATCAGCGCGCTGACGCCGTTGTTGGTGGCGCGGATCATCCAGCGGCCGGCTTCCAGTGCGCGCATCTGCGCCATCTGCAAATGCTGCAGCGGGCCGATGGAGGTGCCGAACCAGGTATCGTTGCTGACCGTCAGCAGCAGATCGCTTTGCGCCGCCAGCCCTGCGGCGAACTCCGGATACACCACTTCATAACAAATGAACGGCGCGATTTCATAGCCCTTCGCCTGCAACAGCGCTTGCCCGGATGGCCCGCGGGCGAAGTCGGACATCGGCAGGTTGAAAAACCCGATCAGCCCGCGCAACAGGTCCTGCAGCGGCACGTACTCACCAAACGGCACCAGCTTCTGTTTCAGGTAAGTGCCATCGCCTTCGCCGGTGACGGTGATGGCGTTGTAGTAACGGTATTCCCCATGGGTGCCTTTCTCACGCAGCGGCACGCCGGTGATCAGTGCCGAATCCCGGTCGGCCGCAAACTTGCCCATCACCGACAGGTAACCTTCGACCGACTCCTTGAGAACAGGCACCGCTGTTTCCGGCCAGATGATCAGGTCAGCTTTTTTCGAGGTGAACGTCATGTCGCGGTACAGGGCGAGTTGCGCGTTCAGCGCCGCCGGGTCCCACTTCATGCTCTGCTCGACGTTGCCCTGCATGGCCGCGACGGTCAGTGGCTTGCCGGAAGGCTCGGTCCAGGCGTGATTTTTCAGCGCCAGCCCGGCAACCCAGGGTGCCAGCAGCAACACGATGCCAGCCGCCAGCTTCGGCGCGCGCGTCCGCAAGCGAGGCAAGTTGCACAGCAACGCGGCGCTCAACGCGAGCACGAAGGAGATCAGCCACATGCCGCCCACTGGCGCGAGGCCTTTGAGGGGCCCGTCCAATTGGCTGTAGCCGGAATAGAGCCAGGGAAACCGGTGAGGAACCAGCCGCGAAACATTTCCTGGCCGAACCACAGCGCCGCGAAGGCCAGTGAATCGGCGAGCGGGGCTTCGTTGCGGCGGATCCAGCGGGCCCAGATCCAGGCTGGCAGGGCGAAGAAGAACGCCACCGACGCACAGAAAAGCACCATCAGGAACACGGCAAGCCAGACCGGCGCCTCGCCGTAGGTGTGGATGCTGACGTAAATCCAGCTGGTGCCGCCGCCGAACAGGCCAAACCCGTAGGACCAGCCGCGCCAGAGGGCCTGACGCGGTGTGAGGTCTCGCAGGCCGAGATAGAAAACCACCAGCGCGACAATCGCCAGTGGCCAGATATCGAACGGTGCCAAGGCCAGGGTAATCAACGCGCCGGCCACCATGGCCAGCAGGTTACCGGGCCAGCCGGGGCGGGTGATCCAGCGCATTTACATTCCTTAAAGCGGGTAGGGCGTTACGTGCGGTTGATCGGGCTCAGGCGCAGCAAGTGAATACGACGGCTGTCGGCATTCAGGATGCGGAAACGGTACGCGCCGATTTCGGTGATTTCATTACGCTTGGGCAGATGCCCGAACGCGTTCATCACCAGGCCGCCCACGGTGTCGAATTCGTCATCGGAGAACCCGCTGTCGAAGAACTCGTTGAAGCTCTCGATCGGGGTCAGCGCCTTGACCAGGAAGTCGCCACTGGGCAGCGGCTTGATGTAGCTGTCTTCCTCGACGTCGTGCTCGTCCTCGATGTCGCCGACGATTTGCTCAAGCACGTCTTCGATGGTCACCAGACCCGCCACGCCGCCGTATTCATCGATGACGATGGCCATGTGATTGTGGTTGGCGCGGAATTCCCGCAACAGCACGTTCAGACGCTTGGATTCAGGGACGAAGGTCGCCGGGCGCAGCAGGCTTTTCACGTCGCCGCTGCCACCGTCTTCCTTGAGAATCAGCGGCAGCAGGTCCTTGGCGAGCAATACGCCCAGCACGTCATCGTGGCTTTCGCCGATGACCGGGTAACGCGAGTGCGCCGAGTCGATCACGGCTGGCAGAAACTCGCGTGGAGTCTGGCTGGCTTTGATGCTGATCATCTGCGAACGCGGCACCATGATGTCGCGGACCTGCAGGTCCGCGACCTGGATGGCACCTTCGACGATGGCCAGCGCTTCACTGTCCAGCAGCTTGTTCTGATGGGCTTCGCGCAGCAGCTCCAGTAGCTCCTGACGGTTTTTCGGCTCATGGGCAAATGCCTGGGTCAGTTTGCCCAACCATGACTTTTGCCCGTTGCTCGATCGGTCTTCGCTCATAGCCCTTACTCGTGGTCCTTGGCTGATGTTTCTAAATGGGGTGTGTCGGAATGCGGGGTGTTGACGGTTTCGTCGTCGGCGTAAGGATCCGGATAGCCAAGTTCTGCAAGCAACTCCCGTTCCAGCGCTTCCATCTCTTCGGCTTCGTCATCATCGATGTGATCGTAGCCCAACAGATGCAGACAGCCATGAATCACCAGATGCGCCCAGTGGGCGTCCGGTGACTTGCCTTGTTCAGCGGCTTCACGGGTGACGACAGGCACGCAGATGACCAGATCGCCCAACAGCGGGATGTCCAGCATCTCGTCGGGGACGTCGGCAGGAAACGACAGCACGTTGGTGGCGTAATCCTTGTGCCGCCACGTGTTGTTCAGCTCCCGGCCTTCGGCTTCGTCGACAAGGCGAATGGTCAGTTCCGAATCAGCCGAGCGCTGGCGCAGGCCCATTTCACACCAGAGGCGGAACTGGGCTTCGCTTGGGGCGCTGGCCTCGCTCGCACGTTGCAGATCCAGCTCAAGCATCGCGGCGAGTGTCCCGTGAACCCTGGGGAACGGCCGGGTTGTCGTTGCGCTCTTCGTAGCGCTCGTACGCTTCGACGATGCGCTGCACCAGCGGATGGCGCACGACATCCTTGGGCTTGAAGTGGGTGAAGCTGATGCCCGGCACGTCCTTGAGCACGTCGATAACGTGGTTCAACCCGGATTTAGTGCCTTTGGGCAGGTCGATCTGGGTGACGTCACCGGTGATCACGGCCGTGGAGCCGAAACCGATACGGGTCAGGAACATTTTCATCTGCTCGACGGTGGTGTTCTGACTCTCGTCGAGAATGATGAAGCTGTTATTAAGGGTGCGACCGCGCATATAAGCCAACGGTGCGACTTCGATCACCTGCTTCTCGATCAGCTTGGCGACGTATTCGAAGCCGAGCATTTCGTACAGCGCGTCATACAGCGGGCGCAGGTACGGGTCGATTTTCTGGGACAGATCACCGGGCAGGAAGCCGAGCTTTTCGCCCGCTTCTACGGCAGGACGCACCAGCAGGATGCGGCGGATGGTTTCGCGCTCAAGCGCATCCACCGCAGCGGCCACCGCCAGATAGGTCTTGCCGGTACCGGCCGGGCCGATGCCGAAGTTGATGTCGTTGGCGAGGATTTCCTTCACGTACCGCTGCTGATTCAAGCCACGCGGGCGAATCATGCCTTTCTTGGTACGCAGAGCGACGCCGACTTCGGCAGCAGGGTGGTTATCCAGCTCTTCGACGCCGGACTCCTGCAGGAACAGATGAACCATGTCCGGGGACAGTTCGGTCGCTTTCGTTTCCCGATACAGCCGGCGCAGCAGGTTTTCTGCCGAGGTGGTTTGTTTGCGCTCGCCGATCAGCTCAAACTGGGCTCCGCGATTGCGGATCTCGATGTTCAGGCGCTGTTCGATCAAGCGCAGGTGCTCGTCGAATTGCCCGCAGAGATTGGCGAAGCGGTGAGCCTCGATAGGTTCGAGGCTGAAGCGATGTGGTTCGATAGGTGCGTTCAAAGTGGTTTTGGGCCGCCCGACGGCAATGTGAAGTGACGTGAAGGATAACCCCTGCAGGCAGTGTCCGGAAGGGTTCACTCACGAATGGATAAATGAGGTGTGCAGACACCCGGCAGGGTGCCCTCTAACAGACAGCCTGCCGGCCTTGCGAACTGAATTGCGCGCCGGTGCAGCCGACGTATGGCTGCTTTCCGGCACCTGATTCAACGCCCGTGCCTGCGCACAAACACTCATGCGTGGCGACTACATTGGGGCGCTTTGGCTTATTGCAACAACGACCCGCGCAGCGAGTGAGGTTGGGCGCTGTCGATGTAGACGTCGGTGAACTGGCCGATCAGCCGGGGGTTGTCGCAGCGGAAATTGACGATGCGGTTGTTCTCGGTACGGCCCTGCAGTTCGCCGGGGTCCTTCTTCGAGTAATCGGTGACCAGAATGCGTTGCACCGTGCCGGCCATCTTGCGGCTGATGTCCAGGCCCTGACGGTTGATCAGGTCCTGCAGCTGCTTGAGGCGTTCTTTCTTCACCTCTTCTGAAGTGTCGTCGGCCAGATCGGCCGCGGGTGTGCCGGGGCGCGCGCTGTAAACGAAGGAGTAGGAGAAATCCATGCCGACGTCTTCCACCAACTTCATGGTTTGCAGGTGATCTTTCTCGGTTTCGCCCGGGAAGCCCACGATGAAGTCGGAGCTGATGCAGATGTCCGGCACCGCTGCGCGCAGCTTGCGCAGGCGTGACTTGTACTCGAGTACGGTGTGATTGCGTTTCATCGCCGCGAGAATCCGGTCGGAACCTGATTGCACGGGCAAGTGCAGATGCTTCACCAGCTCCGGGACTTCCGCGTGGGCCTGTATCAGGCTGTCGGAGAATTCCAGCGGGTGCGAGGTGGTGTAGCGAATGCGGTCGATGCCGTCGATGGCGGCAACCACGCGGATCAGTTCGGCCAGATCAGCGAGGCGTCCGTCGTGGGTCGTGCCACGGTAGCCGTTGACGTTCTGGCCCAGCAGGGTCACTTCACGCACGCCGTTCTCGGCCAGGTGAAGCACCTCGTTGATGACGTCGTCGAACGGTCGGCTGACTTCTTCGCCACGGGTGTAAGGCACCACGCAGAACGTGCAGTACTTGCTGCAGCCTTCCATCACCGACACATAAGCGCTCGGGCCATCGACACGGGGCTCGGGCAAGTGGTCGAATTTTTCGATTTCCGGGAACGAGACGTCGACCTGAGGCAGGCGCGTGATGCGCGCGGCGTCTATCATTTCCGGCAGACGGTGGAGGGTCTGCGGGCCGAACACTACGTCGACGTAAGGCGCGCGGTCGCGGATGGCCGCGCCTTCCTGACTTGCCACGCAGCCACCGACGGCGATGACCATTTCCGGATTTGCCAGCTTCAATTCGCGCCAGCGGCCAAGCTGGGAGTACACCCGGTCCTGCGCCCGCTCGCGAATCGAGCAGGTGTTGAGCAGGATGACGTCAGCGTCTTCCGCCCGTGCGGTGACTTCCAGTGCTTGATGTTCGCCCAGCAGATCGACCATGCGCGAGCTGTCGTACTCGTTCATCTGGCAACCGTGGGTTTCGATGTAAAGCTTCTTGGCCATGCGGGGGTTCATCAGGTGATTCAAAGAACCGCGCATTATAGGGATGCGGGCCCCGGCTTCCTAGCGTCGTCTAACCAGCGGCATGCTATAGTTCGCGCCCTTTTCAAAACGCTGATCACTGCCTGCCTGTTATGACCAAACGCGAAGCTCCAATCTACAAGGTGATTTTTCTCAACCAGGGACAGGTGTTCGAGATGTACGCCAAACAGATCTATCAGAGCGATCTGTGGGGTTTTCTGGAAGTGGAAGAATTCGTCTTCGGCGAGCGCACCACCGTCGTGGTCGACCCTAGCGAAGAGAAACTCAAAGCGCAGTTCGATGGCGTTGTGCGCAGCTTTGTGCCGATGCACTCGATCGTGCGGATCGATGAAGTGGAGCGGATGGGCACCGCGAAGATTTCCGAAGCGCGTCACACCGGCAACGTCATGCCGTTTCCGATGCCGATGCCGGACAAGTAATCCCGATTAAGGCTTGGCGCTGTCGTCAGGGAAGGGCGCAAACGGTGTGCGTCCTTCAGCGGTCTGCAGCTCCAGCAGGTATTTGCGGAAGATCTGCCCGAGCACTTGGGTGGCCACTTCCAGATCTTCGCGCTTCATCTGCGCGGACACTTCATCCGCCTGATCCAGCGCATCTTCCGAACCGTTCACCGCCGCCATCTTCAGCACGATGTACGCCTGGATGTTATTGGCCTGCACCCCTTCGCCACGAAAGAACATTAAACCCAGTTGGTACTGCGCCTGAGCATGTCCTTGCAACGAAGCTTTTTCGAAGTAGTTGAGCGCCTGGGGCAAATCGCGCGGCGCACCTTTGCCCTCGTAGTAGAACTCCCTAACTCGTATTGCGCCTGCGCATCCCCATCCTGAGCCGCCTGCTGACAAGCGGACAACGCTGCTGGCAGGTTGTCTGGCTGGGTATTGAGGGTGCAACGACCCACCGCCGGGATCAACAACGAGTTGCCACCTGCATTTGCCAGCAGGGGATGAAGAAGCAACAGGCAGCCCAATGCAAGGGCGCGGCCGGTGCGATTCATGGAAGTCGACTTACCTCTGAAAAAGGTGCGGGCATGCCCGTCCAGCGAAACGTGCTGGCTGCGCATTATGAAATAAGCGGGGGCAACCTTACAAAGTCTTTACTGATTTTCTGCTGCGCGGGCTTGATTACCCTGAATTCAGGGAGGTTGAGCAGGCTGCAGGTAGGCGGGCGGACTCCGTTCCGCCCGCTAAGCCCGTCATTTCAATTGAGCGAAGGCCTTTTCGGCCGCATCCAGCGTCTGCTGCAACTCCGCGTCGCCGTGAGCGATTGAGGTGAAGCCCGCTTCGAACGCGCTCGGCGCCAGGTACACGCCGCCTTCCAGCATCAAGTGGAAGAACTGCTTGAAGCGATTGGCGTCGCTGGTCATGACGTCCTGGAAGGTGACGATTTCTTTGGCGTCGCTGAAGTACAGGCCGAACATGCCGCCCGCCTGTGTGGTCACGAACGGGATGCCGGCGGCATCAGCGCGCTGTTGCAAGCCTTCCAGCAGGCGCGTGGTGAAGGCGTTCAGTTCGTCGTGGAAACCCGGACGGCTGATCAGGCGCAGCGTTGTCAGGCCCGCCGCCATCGCCAGCGGATTGCCCGACAGCGTGCCGGCCTGATACACCGGGCCCAGGGGCGCGATGTGCGACATGATTTCGCGCTTGCCGCCGAAACAGCCGACCGGCATGCCGCCGCCGATGATCTTGCCGAAAGTGCTCAGGTCCGGCTTCACGCCGTAATAGGCCTGCGCTCCGCCGAGGGCGACGCGGAAACCTGTCATCACTTCGTCGAAAATCAGCACAACGCCGTGCTCGTCGCAGGCCTCGCGCAGACCTTGCAGGAAACCCGGCGCAGGCGGCACGCAGTTCATGTTGCCGGCCACCGGCTCGACGATGATGCACGCCACTTCCTGGCCGACATCAGCCAGCATCGTTTTGACCGCTTCGATGTCGTTGAACGGCAGAGTCAGCGTGTGCTTGGCGAACGCCGCCGGGACGCCGGGCGAACTCGGCACGCCCAGGGTCAGCGCGCCCGAGCCGGCTTTCACCAGCAGGCTGTCGGAGTGGCCGTGGTAGCAGCCTTCGAATTTGATAATGCTGTCCCGGCCGGTAAACCCTCGGGCCAGGCGGATCGCGCTCATGGTCGCTTCGGTGCCGGAGCTGACCATGCGCACCATCTCCATCGACGGCACGATCGAGCAGACCAGATCGGCCATCTCGGTTTCCATCGCAGTCGGCGCGCCGTACGACAGCCCGTGCTCCAACTGCTTGCGCACGGCATCCAGCACGTCCGGATGGCTGTGACCCAGAATCATCGGGCCCCACGAGCCGACGTAATCGACATAACGCTTGTCGTCCTCGTCGGTGACGTAAGCGCCCACCGCGTGTTTGAAGAACAGCGGCGTGCCACCGACGCTTTTGAAGGCGCGGACCGGCGAGTTGACGCCGCCGGGGATGTGTTTCTGGGCGTTGGCGAAGAGGGTTTCAGAACGGGACATGATGAGGTCTCTGTTTGAATCGGAAATGAATGAGTGCGTAACCGGCCTGATCAAAAATCAGGCGGGCTTGAACAAATCGTTGAAGGCCCGGGCGCGGCGGGTGACCTCCTGAGTGGTTTCAGCGCCGAACAGCCCGTGCACGACGGCCAACAGATCGGCGCCGTGGGCCACCAGGGGCGCGGCGTTATCCAGGGTAATGCCGCCAATCACCGCGATGGGCAGATTGATGCGCTTGCGCGCTTGGCTGAGCAGGTCGAGGCTGCAGGTGGGCGCGCCGGGTTTGGTCTGGGAATGGAAGAAGCGTCCGAAGGCAACATAGGTGGCGCCGTCGGCCTTGGCCTTGTCGGCCAGCTCCAGTTGCGCGTGGCAAGTCGCCCCGACAATGGCTTTGTGACCGAGCAGGGCGCGGGCGTCCGGCAGTGAGCCGTCGGTTTGCCCCAAGTGCACGCCGACGCCCAGGCGCGCGGCCACTTCGGCATCGTCGTTGATGATCAGGCGGGTCTTGTAGCGCTCGCACAGCTTGAGCAGCGCCGAGGCCTCACGCAGGCGGCGGGTCTCGTCACCGGATTTGTCGCGGTATTGCAGCAGGGTCAAACCGCCATCGAGGGCGGCTTCGACGTAAGACAGGAATTTGCCGGCCAACAGCTGGCTGTCGGTCACGGCATACAAGCCACGTAATCTCATCAAGGTGCCTCTTTGTCGTGGCGTTACGAGCAGAAATCCAGCGGCAGGCGTCGCGGAACGAACTGTCCCCGGCCCAGCTGTTCGGCATCGCGCAGCGTGCGCCAAGTGTAGTCCAGCGCGATTTGCACAGCGCCCATCAGGTCCTGACCCAGCGCCAGTCTTCCCGCCAGCGCGCTGGCCAGTGTGCAGCCGGAGCCGTGATAACTGCCCGGCAGGCGCTGGCAGGTAAAGGTGCGTGACTGCCCGCCGCGGATGTACAGACGGTTATGAACTTCGTGCTCATCGCCATGACCGCCGGTGATCAACAAGTGCTCACAGAACGGCAGCAGCTTCTCGGCACATTCGTCGGCAGTGCCTTCGGGGAGCTCGGCGAGGATGCGCGCTTCCGGCAGGTTCGGCGTGGCGATGGTGGCGAGGGGCAGCAGACGCTCGCGCATGGCATAACCCACCTCGTCCTTGCCCAGCCGACCACCGCCACCGGCACGCAACACCGGATCGCAGACCATCGGCAGATGCGGATGAGCGGCCAGCAGTTCGACGATAGTGTCGACCATCTCCAGCGAGCCCAACATCCCCAGCTTCACCGCCGCGACGGCGGAATCGTTGAGCACGGCATTGGCTTGCGCCAGCACCCACTCGCGATCCAGCACCCGAAAGTCAGTGACATTCACGGTGTCCTGAACGGTCAGGGCGGTGACAGCGGGAGCGGCGTGGCACCCTTGGGCGAGCAGGGCTTCGATGTCTGCCTGCAAGCCGGCGCCGCCACTGGGGTCGTGGCCGGAGAGACAGAGGACAACAGGGCGGGAGCTATAGATATTCATGGTGCGCGAGCTTACCACTAAAGTTTTTGCCAGTGGGACCAGCTTCAGCCGGGAAGACGCCAGTACAAACACGATCAATTTTGCGGTGAGACATCCGACGCTTTCCCGGCTAAAGCCGGTCCCACTAAGTGAATTGCGTTCAGCCTGTACCACCAAGCAGTTTTCCGGCTAACGCCGTTTCTACTATGTGTATGCGGTATTTTTAGTAGGACCGGCTTCAGCCGGGAAGAGGCCGGTGCAAACACCATTGATTTTGCAGCGAGACATCTGACGCCTTCCCGCCTAAAGCAAGTCCTGCATGTGAAAGAGCCAGTCCCATCCAATGCACAGATTTAGATGGTGTCATCGAGCTATCAGTCGCTATCCTGTGGCGCTTGATCTGTTCCGCCAAAAGAGTAAATGCAAGTGCGTTGCCCGCTGACCCCCTCGACCGATACAACGGTCGCTCGCAGAATTGTAAAGCCGACCCACGATTCCACGGCGGCTCACGCCCTTCATCAGCGACGAGGGGGTGTCCCATGCGTCTGGTGCTGATCACTCTCCTCTGCCTGTTGCCGATGTTCGCCAGCGCCGTCGATTTCAATGAGAACACCCGCAGTCTGGCATTGGGGCGCGACACCCAAGTGTTCGAAGACCCCACCGGCGATGCCACCATCCAGCAAGTCTCGTCCCCCGAAGGCGCCGCGCGTTTCCGCCCCCTCGTCGGTCCGTCGCTCAACGCCGGGTACTCGCGCTCCGCTTTCTGGCTCAAGGTGCGACTGACCTATCGCCCCGCCAACCCAATGGCATCCGCCGACTGGTTACTGGAACTCGCCTATCCGCCCATGGACCACGTCGATCTGTACCTCGGCGACGGCGATGCGCGCCCCAGCCTAGCTTGGCAAACCGGCGACATGCTGCCGTTTGCCAGTCGGCAGATTAAACAGAACAACTACGTGTTCGATCTCAACCTGAACGCCCACGAAACCAAGACCGTTTACCTGCGCGTCGCCAGTCACGGCTCGGTGCAGGCGCCGCTCAATCTGTGGGCCAGTCACGCTTATATAGAAGAGCAGCCGTCGCGCCTGTACATCCTCGGCATGATTTACGGCGTGCTGGCAGTGATGCTGGTCTACAACCTGTTCATCTACCTCAGCGTGCGTGACACCGCGTATTTGCATTACATCCTCTACATCAGCTTTTTCGGCCTGTATCAGGTGTCGGTTAATGGCGCGGCGATCGAGTATTTCTGGCCGAACAACCCGTGGTGGGCCAATACCTCAACGACATTTCTGATTGCCGCCGCGATCCTGTTTGCCAGCCAGTTCACACGAAGATTCCTGCAGACGCCCAGCCTCGGTCGCTGGCTGGATGTGCCGCTTCTGGTGATGATGGTCTGCGCCGCGGTGATCATGGCGCTCGCGTTGAGCATGGATTACGGTGTCGCGCTGCGCCTGGTGACCGGGCTGGTCTTGCTGTTCACGCCGGTCGTGCTGTTGATCGGGGTGGCGGCGTGGTTCAAGGGGCGGCGGGTCGCGCGGTATTTTATTATTGGCTGGTCGGCGTTCCTCATCGGCGGGGTGGTCAACGCGACCATGCTCCTCGGGCATCTGCCCAACAACTTCTGGACCATGTACGCCAGCCAGATCGGCTCGGTGATCGAGGTGGCGTTACTGTCGCTGGCGCTGGCCGACCGCATCAACGCCATGCGCGAGCGCGAGGCGCAGATCATGGCGGAATCGCGGCAGGGGCTTGAGACCCTCAACCAGCAACTGGCGGTGAGTAACCGATTGAAAGACGAGTTTCTCGCCACGCTGACCCATGAGCTGCGCACGCCTATGAACGGCGTGATCGGTTCGCTGGAATTGATGCAGATGGACGCGGCGCAGAGCGAGATCGAGCTGTATCGCCAGACCGCCGCCGATTCCGCGCAAAACATGATGGGCATCGTCAATGGCATCCTCACCCTGACCGAACTGCAAGCCGGGCGGATTACCGTGCGCAACGAGCCGTTCAGCCTGCGTCATGTGCTGTTTCAGCTTCGCAGCGGCTTCGAACCGCTGGCCCGCAACAAGGCGCTGGCGCTGAGTGTTGAGCTGGACGAGACGCTGCCGGACAGCCTCGAAGGTGACGGCGTGAAGTTGCGCCAGTGCCTGGAGTGTCTGCTGGACAACGCGATCAAGTTCACCAAGACCGGGTCCATTAGAGTCCGCGTCAATGGCCAGCGCGCAGACGCTGAACACGTGCGGCTGGTGATCGACGTCATCGACACCGGCATCGGCTTCAGCCGTCTTGATGAAGAAACGCTGTACGCCAATTTCTTCCAGGTGGACGGCTCGACGACGCGGGAATACGGCGGGCTGGGCATCGGCCTGGCGATTTGCCGACAATTGATTGAATTGCAGGGCGGGCGCCTGAGCCATCAGTCCGAGCCGGGTAATGGCAGCCAGTTCCGCCTGAGCCTGGATGTGAAGGTTGCCGCGTCCCCCTTGTAGGAGCGCCACCCCGGTCACTCCTACAGTTGATTTGCGAGGCCATGCGTCGACAAGGCAAAACCGCCGTGATTTCGTCTTCTATGGCGCTGTCGCCGGGGCGGGGTGCGTGATTCACTAGGTCAACTGCACGACCGCCGCGTGCTGCCCGGACCGGAGTCGCCTCATGGACCAGCGCATCAACCTGCATCAGTTCGCCGAGACCCATGAGGTCATCAATCAGCCGCCGTCCCTGGACGGCACCAACCTGTACCGCATCGACCTGCCGCTGCAAGAGTGGTCGCGGCGCTTCGGTGCCGGCTGGGCCCAGGAACGAATCGACGCCTATGGCGCATTGGCCGGCGGCCCGCTGATGGAAGCGGGCTTCCTCGCCAACCAGAACAAGCCGGTGTTTGCCAGCCATGATCGCTACGGCCATCGGATCGATCTGGTGGAGTTTCATCCGGCGTATCACCAACTGATGCAGACAGCGGTCGAACACGGCATCCCGTCGCTGCCGTGGACCGACCCCCGCGAAGGCGCCCATGTTGCCCGCGCGGCGATGAGCTATCTGCACACCCAGGCCGAAGCGGGCAGCGGTTGTCCGTTGACCATGACCTTCGCCAGCGTGCCAGCCTTGCGCCTGCAACCGGACCTGGCCGAGACCTGGCTGCCGAAGATCCTCGCCACCCACTACGACCCGCGCAACGTCGGCATCGCGCACAAGGCCGGCGCCACTATCGGCATGGCCATGACCGAGAAACAGGGCGGCACCGACGTGCGCGCCAACACCACGCGGGCCTATCCGGTGGCCCAGCCCGGGCCCGGTCAGGCCTATGAACTGGTCGGGCACAAATGGTTTTGTTCGGCGCCCATGTGCGACGCCTTCCTCACCCTGGCGCAGACCGACATGGGCCTCACCTGTTTCCTGCTGCCGCGCCATCGCCCGGACGACACCCGCAACGCGTTCTACATACAGCGACTGAAGAACAAACTGGGCAATTGGTCCAACGCCTCCAGCGAAGTGGAATTCCGCGGCGCCCTGGCGTGGATGGTAGGCGAGGAGGGGCGCGGCGTGCCGACCATCATCGAAATGGTGGCGATGACCCGATTCGACTGCATGACCGGTTCCAGCGCGCTGATGCGTCAGGCCCTGACCCAGGCCGCGCACCATTGCGCCCACCGCAGCGTCAGCGGTCGCTTGCTCAGCGAACAGCCACTCATGCAAAACGTGCTCGCCGATCTGGCGCTGGAAAGCGAAGCGGCCCTCGCCTTGAGCCTGCGCATCGGGCGCTCGCTGGAGCGTCTGGATGACGGCCACGAAGCCCGTTTCGCACGGCTGGTGACGGCGGTGGGCAAATACTGGATCTGCAAGCGTGCGCCGGCAATGATCAACGAAGCGGCGGAATGCATGGGCGGCGCAGGGTATGTGGAGGACACCATCCTGCCGCGCCTATATCGTGAGGCACCGGTCAATTCGACGTGGGAAGGTTCCGGCAATGTGCAATGCCTGGACGTCCTGCGCGCGTTGTCCAAGGAGCCCGGCGTGCTGGACGCGCTGTTCGACGAGCTTGGCGACGGCCATGGCGACAAGCGTCTGGCCGCGCATATTCACGGTTTGAAAGAGGCGTTTCAGGACACCGGCGACATTCAGTACCGCGCCAGGCAACTCACAGAAGACATCGCCGTCGCGCTGCAGGCAAAACTGCTGCTGGAAGCGGGCAATGCCGTGGTCAGCGACGGGTTTATGGCTGGACGTTTGGAACGGCCGGGGCGTGTCTACGGCGCCTTGCCGCGCGGGGTGGGTGTTCAGGCGCTGGTCGCGCGGTCATCGCCGCAGGTCTGACGCGTACATTGCTGCGTCGGCCGCAGGCAACTCGTGCCTTCGTCATCTGTTGCAGGCAAGATACGCGCTTGCAAGATCAGAAGGATATGCATCGTGACCGAAGCTTTCATTGTCGTAGAAACTGCCGAACACGCCGTTGACCGGCTCGCTGAGCTGCACGCACGGGCAACCACCGCCTTGAGCCAGGCGCTCAAGCGCTACCTGAAAGACCGCGTCGAACCGGATGCCGCCGAGCGTCTGACGTTCCGCTACCCCGAACTGCGCCTGACCTACCACTGCCAGGGCGAAGTGCCGCTGACCACGCGTGCGTACGCCAAGGTTCAGCTGCCGGGCACCTACAGCGTCACCGTCACCCACCCGGCGGCGTTCCGTAAATACCTGCTCGAACAGCTCGTGCCGTTGATGAACGACTTCACCGTGACGGTGGAAGTGGGCGTCAGCGAGCAAAACATTCCGTACCCCTATGTGGTCGAGCAGGGCGATGAGCTGGCCGGGACCGGCGTGACCGCCGCGACCCTGGCCCGCGTCTTCCCGAGCACCGATCTGTCGGCCGCCACCGATGGCATCGCCGATGGCCTTTACGACTGGGCCAACACCGATCCGCTGCCGCTCGCGCTGTTCGACGCCGCCCGTGTGGATTTCTCGCTGCGCCGTCTGGTGCATTACACCGGCAGCGACTGGCGCCATGTTCAGCCGTGGATCTTGCTGACCAACTACCACCGCTACGTCGACCAGTTCATCGTGCATGGCCTGGAAAAACTGCGCGACGACCCGCGCTTCGTGAAGATGGTCCTGCCGGGCAACGTCATTGTCGACAAGAGCATGGATTACGGCGAAGCCCAGGCCATTGTCTCTGGCGTGGTCTGGCACCGTTACCAGATGCCGGCGTATCACCTGATCGCCGAAGACGGCCATGGCGTGACCTTGGTCAACATCGGCGTCGGCCCCTCCAACGCCAAGAACATCACCGACCACCTGGCCGTCCTGCGTCCCCATTGCTGGTTGATGATCGGTCACTGCGGTGGCCTGCGTCAGTCGCAGACCATCGGCGACTACGTGCTCGCCCACGCCTACATGCGCCGCGACGGTATTCTTGATCGCGTGCTGCCGCCGAACATCCCGATTCCGGCGCTGGCCGAAGTGCAAATGGCGTTGCAAGAATCAGCCGCGCAAGTCACCGGCGAACGCGGCGACGATTTGAAGAAGCGTCTGCGCACCGGCACGGTCCTGACCTACGACGACCGCAACTGGGAACTGCGCTGGGCGCAGGAACGGCCGCTGATCAACCTGTCCCGCGCCGTGGCGGTGGACATGGAAAGCGGCACCATCGCCGCCCAGGGTTATCGCCTGCGGGTGCCTTACGGGACCTTGCTCTGCGTTTCGGACAAACCGCTGCACAGTGAAATCAAGCTGCCGGGCTCGGCCAACGCGTTTTATGAGCGTGCCGTCACCCAGCATCTGAAGATCGGCATCGCCGCGCTGGACCTGATGCGCACGCAGCTCAACTCGCTGCATTCGCGCAAACTGCGCAGCTTCGACGAGCCGCCGTTCCGTTAAGGCGCTAGGCGTTCAACGAAAGGGCCACTAAAGTGGCTCTTTCTGTTTCTGTCATTTTTTCACCGGTTTCCCATGCCCCGCAATCAACGTCCCGATTCCCGCCGTCCTTCGCCTGATCGTACGGGCGCGCCCCGGCGTGTCGCCAAAGCCCCACCTGCCGAGCCTCGGCTGATCCTGTTCAACAAGCCTTTTGATGTGCTGACCCAGTTCAGTGATGGCGAAGGCCGGGCGACGCTCAAGGACTTCATCGACGTCCCCGGCATCTACCCGGCCGGCCGCCTGGACCGAGACAGCGAAGGTTTGCTGCTCCTGACCAACGACGGCCAACTGCAAGCGCGCATCGCCGACCCCAGGCACAAGCTGGCGAAAACCTACTGGGTGCAAGTAGAGGGCGAGCCCACTGAAGAGCAGTTGACGCAGTTGCGCAATGGTGTGGAGCTTAACGACGGTCCGACCTTGCCTGCACAAGCGCGGCAACTCGACGAGCCGGAACTGTGGGCGCGCAACCCGCCGGTTCGGTTTCGTAAAAGCGTGCCGACGAGCTGGCTGGAGCTGGTCATCAAGGAAGGCCGCAACCGCCAGGTGCGCCGGATGACTGCGGCGGTGGGGCTGCCGACGTTGCGCTTGGTGCGCGTGCGGATTGGCGACTGGAGCCTGGAAGGGCTCGATCAAGGGCAATGGCGGGAAGTGCCGGCGAAGCTTTGATTTAGAGCGGCTGCTCCAGGTAGGCGATCACCACGCTCTTGATCACGAACGCCAGTATTCCCAGGCCCAGAACGCTGAACAACAGGACGGTGCCGAAGCGCCCGGCTTTGGATTTTTTGCCAGATCCCAGACGATGAAACCCATGAACCCGACCAGGGCGGTGATCAACAGGGTCATCATCCATTCTTCAAACAGTGCGGGATCCATGGGGTACTCCTGTCGGACGCAGGTCAGCCGCGCAAATGCACCAGCGGCAATTCGGTGCTCGCCAGTACCTGATTAAGCACGAAGCTGGAGCGCACGCTGGTCACGCCGTCGATGCGGGTCAGATGGCCCAGCAGAAATTTCTGATAGTGATCCATGTCCGGGACGACAACCTTCAACTGGTAATCGGCGTCGATACCGGTCACCAGGCTGCACTCCAGCACCTGCGGCAAGTTGCGAATGTGCTGCTCGAAATTCTCGAAGCGGTCGGGTGTGTGGCGGTCCATCCCGATCAGCACGTAGGCCGTCAGGCTAAGGCCCAGCTTTTTGCGGTCCAGTAGCGCGACCTGACCTACGATATACCCGTCGTCTTCCAGCTGCTTCACGCGGCGAGAGCAGGGTGACGGCGACAGGCCAATGCGCTCGGCCAGCTCCTGATTGGAGATGCGCGCGTCCTTCTGCAATTCGGCCAAAATACTCAAGTCATATCTGTCGAGCTTGCTCATGTCAGGCGCCTTAATAGAATCGATTGCGCAGGATTATTCATCTGAAGTGAATTATTGCGCAAGTCATGTTTTCGTCAGCAACATTCGCAATCCTGTGCCGTCTGGCAAAGCCTATTCTTTTAACCAGAATCACTGCCCGGACACAGCGTCCAGCGCGGCCCGCCGAATCAGGCCAGCCGCGGCCTCCATCCCGACAGGGTTGACCAGGCCACCGGGCTACGCACTGTCCAGAAG
The DNA here is from genome assembly GCF_016925575.1 of Pseudomonas sp. 15A4. Lineage (NCBI taxonomy): Bacteria > Pseudomonadati > Pseudomonadota > Gammaproteobacteria > Pseudomonadales > Pseudomonadaceae > Pseudomonas > Pseudomonas sp. 15A4. Next base: position 1,750,566 of record NZ_CP068986.1, read on the forward strand.
ACGATGCGAGGTGAGCCGACGTCAAAAGCGTCGAGCCAGGACGAAGCATTCCAGAGAGGGCCGTTGAGCCCTCTTTTTTGTGCCTGGATTTCCGTATGGGCCGGAGTGCACGCTTCTACAGTTTCATCCGCCACGCTGATAGAGTGCGGCGAACGGCGCATCCGACCCGCAGTCCTATCCCATAGGTATCCGCGCCGTAGTGAGGAAAGCATGAACATGCGCATCTGGCGTTTGGCAGGTGTCAGTCTCTTGGCCTTGAGCATCAGTGCTCAGGTGTTGGCCGACGACAATAATCAGCAGCAGCAGCAGCAGCGCCAACAGCAACAGCGCGGCTTCGAGATGCAGCGCCAGCAGCAAGAGAACCAGCGCGGTTTTGCCGACGATCAGCAGCGTCAGCAGCAGCAACAACGCCAGCAGCAGGCGCAGCAACAACAGCAGCAGCGCCAGCAGGAACAGCTGCAGCAAAATCGGCAGATTCAGCAGAATCAGCAAGAGCGCGCCAATCAGCAGCGCCAGCAGCAGGAACGCGAGCGCAACCTGCGCGACGATCAGCGCCAACAGCAGCAACAGCAGCAGCAACAGCGCCAGCAAATGCAGGACCAGCAACGCCGTCAGCAAGAGCAGCAGCAACAACAGCGTCAGTTGCAGGATCGTCAGGGTGGATTGCCCATTCAGGGTCGGCCGGACACGGTCGTGCAGACGCAAGAGCCACGTCAGGGCTTTTACCGCGACCAGCCCCGAGACAACCGCTGGCGCGACGGCGACCGTCGCCCCGATCACGGTAACTGGCAGCCGGGTCGTCCCGGTGGTCATGGTGATGGCTGGGGTTCGGGCCCGCGTTATCGGCCGGGTTACGAGATTGATCGCATGCCGGGCGGGTATTCGCGGGTGCCGTATCGTGGCGGCGATTACTTCTACTCAGGCGGTTACTGGTATCGCCCACAGGGCCCACGTTATGTGGTCGTCCAGCCCCCACGAGGTGTTCGCGTCCGCTACCTGCCTGACTACGCGCAACAGGTCTGGCTTGGCAGCGCGCTGTTCTTCGTCGCCGCCGGCACTTATTACACCTACGAGCAGAACACCCAGGAGTACGTAGTCGCCGAGCCTCCGCAGAACGTTGAGCCGGTGTATTCACCTCAACAACCGCAGCCGGTTCAGCAGGCCGCGAATCCCTACGACGTTGTCGCGTATCCGCCTGAAGGCAAGCCGCAACAGGAGGTCGAACAGGACCGCTACGACTGCTACCGCTACGCCGTCCAGCAAAGCAATTTCGACCCGGCGGGCGCAGCGTATCAACCAGCACCGGAAGTGCTGGGCGTGTACCGTCAGGCAATGGCCAGTTGTTATGCGGGGCGCGGGTATAGCGTTCAGCAGTAGGGGCGGGAATGTGTAGCGGCAGACGCATGTTGCTTTAGTGGGACCGGCTTCAGTCGGGAAGACGCTGGATTGAGCACCCTCAGATTTGCGGTGTGACGGCTGACGCTTTCCCGGCTAAAGCCAGTCCCACTAAGAGCACGCGGTGTCGGTAGGACCGGGCCTGCACCCACATCCTCAATTTCGCGGCGTGACGCCTGACGCTTTCCCGGCTAAAGCCAGTCCCACTAGATGCACGCGGTCAGTAGGACCGGCTTCAGCCGGGAAAAGGCCAGATTGAGCACCATCAGATTCGCGGCGTGACATCTGACGCATTCAATTCAAAACCGGTCCATCCTCACGACCCACCACTTCCTGTGGATCCGCGTGCACCAGCACTTCGGCCTTGGGGAATTCGTCCTGAATTGCCGCCTCCACCCGCTCGCACAAGTCGTGCGCCACTGACAGCGTCAGGGTGCCTGGCAGCTCCAGGTGCAGCTGCACAAACCAGTGATTCCCCGAGATCCGCGTGCGCAGGTCGTGGGCGCCCAGTACGCCGGGCACGCCCTCGGCCAGTTCGAGCATTTTGGCGCTGACATCCACAGGCAATTCAGCGTCCATCAGCACCGACACCGTCTCCCGGGCAATGGAAATCGCGCTCCACAAAATGTAGAACGCGATCGCCAGACCAAAATAGGCGTCCAGCTGCGAGTAACCGTAATAGGCGAGCCCCAGCGCCAGCATGATGCTGAAATTGAGCAGCAGGTCAGAACGGTAATGCAGGGAGTCCGCGCGGATCGCCGCCGAACCGGTTGCCTTCACCACGCGGTGCTGCAACATCAGCAAGGCGATCGTCAGGCCAATCGACAACACCATCACCAACAGACCCAAACCCGGATCCCCAAGGGGTTGCGGGTGCTGGATGCGGTCGACCGCCTGAAAACCGATCAGCAACGCGCTCACGGCGATGAACAACGCCTGGGCCATGCCCGACAGCGCTTCAGCCTTGCCATGGCCATAGCGATGATCATCGTCCGCGGGACGCAGCGCGTAATGCACGGCCAGCAAATTGAGAAATGAGGCGGCGCCATCGAGCAACGAGTCCGTCAGCCCGGCCAACAGACTCACCGACCCGCTGAGCCACCAAGCAACCGCTTTGGCAACGATCAGAGTGCTCGCCACCGCAAGCGATGCGCGGGTTGCCAGACGCAATAAGCGGGCGTGTTCGGGGCTGGTGCTCATGGCGCTTCCTTAGATCACAAAATCTCAAGCGGACGGGACGAGGCCCAGAGCAGCAAGCTGCTGCACGCTGCCTTTGTGCTGGATCAGGCGGGGATCATCCAGCGGCAATGTGCGGCCGAGCTCGGTTTGAATGATGGCTTGCAGCTTGAGGTTGTCGACTGTGCCGTCAGCGCGCACTGCCGGTTCAAGTTTCTGCGGATCGATCTGCGCCTGATTGCCGCTTGGCAGATAGATCGCGCCAGTGGCGAAGTCGACGCCGAACGCGATCACGCCGGGGATGATGTAGAACAACAGGCCGATGGCGTCGAGTATCACAATAGCCGGGTCCATCCGGCCGCTGCCCTGAATCTGGCCGCGACGATCCGGGTAGAAAATACTGCCGCACGCGGTCAGTTGCGTCAGCAGCGTGGCAACCAGAACACCGCCAATCAAACGGGATGGAATGCGCATGGGGATCTCCTCATAAGAAGTCGCAACTATACAAGGCAAATGCCTAATCAATAAGAGTATCCGTGGGGGAAGACAGTTCGTTGGCAGGGTGAACAAAGCCGCAGCAGCTCGCCGTATAATCGTCGCCCTGTTTCTGGAGCTCTCATGAATTCTCTGCCCATCGATGCCGTTCTCCCCGCCTTGCGCCAGGCCCTTGCCGACCGGGACGAGGCCGTGCTCGAAGCGCCGCCGGGCGCGGGCAAGACCACCCGCGTGCCGCTGGCGCTGTTGGGGGAGTCGTGGTTGGCAGGGCAGACGATCCTGATGCTTGAGCCCCGGCGCCTGGCGGCTCGTGCTGCTGCTGAAAGATTGGCGAGCGAGTTGGGGGAGGGCGTTGGCGAAACGGTGGGTTATCGGATTCGTCTGGACAGCAAGGTCGGCCCCAACACCCGCATTGAAGTGGTCACCGAGGGCATCCTCACCCGGCGCCTGCAGGAAGACCCTTCGCTGGAAGGTGTCGGGCTGCTGATTTTCGACGAATTTCATGAAAGGAGCCTCGACGCTGATCTCGCGCTGGCCTTGAGCCTCAACGGCCGCGCGCTGTTTCGTGACGAGCAGCCGCTGAAGATTCTACTGATGTCGGCGACGCTTGAAGGTACGCGGCTGTCGAGTCTGCTCAATGATGCGCCGGTCATCAGCAGCGAAGGGCGCATGTTCCCGGTGTCGATGCAGTGGGGGCGGCCGTTTCAACCGGGGAGTTCATCGAGCCGCGTGTTGTGCAAACCGTGCTCGACGCGCTGGGCACCGAGTCCGGCAGCGTGCTGGTATTCCTGCCGGGCCAGGCCGAAATCCGTCGGGTCAATCAACAGTTGGTCGATGCCATTGGCGATCGCAGCGACGTGCTGCTGTGCCCGCTGCATGGCGAGCTCGACCTGAGTGCCCAGCGCGCGGCAATCGAACCCGCGCCCAAGGGCAAACGCAAAGTCGTGCTGGCCACCAACATTGCCGAGACCAGCCTGACCATTGATGGCGTGCGGGTGGTCATCGACGCAGGGCTGGCGCGGGTGCCGCGTTTCGATCCCGGCAGCGGCATGACGCGCCTCGACACGCAACGCATCTCCAGGGCCAGCGCCACTCAGCGCGCGGGTCGGGCAGGGCGGCTTGAGCCGGGCGTGTGCTATCGATTGTGGTCCGAGGCGCAGCACGATCAGTTGGCGGCGTACGGAGCTGCGGAAATCCTTCAGGCTGACCTGGCCGGCCTGGCGCTGCAATTGGCGCGTTGGGGTGTCGAACCTGCGCAACTGACCTGGCTGGACATGCCGCCCGCCGCTGCTTATTCCCAGGCCCAGGACCTGCTGGCGCGGCTAGGCGCTCTCACGCGCAAGCCGGGTGAAGACTGGAAACTCACGCCTCACGGCCAATCAATGGCGGAGGTGCCTGCGCATCCACGCATCGCCCATTTGCTGTTGCGCGGTCATGAACTGGGTCTGGGTCCGCTGGCCTGCGACGTTGCCGCGTTGCTCGGTGAACGGGACATCCTGCGCGGCGCCGGTGCCGACCTCCATAGCCGACTCACGTTGCTGGCTGGGTCAGAACGCGCAGCGAAAGGCTCGCAGGGCGGCGTGCAGCGAGCGCGGCAATTGTCGCGGCAATATCGTGGTTATTTGAGGGGCGCGGCGCGGAAACCGGTCGTCGACCCTGATCACCCGCGCTGGCTTGGCGCGCTGCTGGCGCTGGCCTATCCCGACCGCGTCGCGCAGCAACGCCGTGCTGGCGGCGCGGAGTATCGACTCGCCAACGGTCGCGCTGCCCTGTTCGCCGAGCCAGATGCGTTGATGAAGCAGCCGTGGCTGGTGGTGGCTGATCTGGGCAGCCGTCAGGGCCAGCGCGAAGAGCGGATCTATCTGGCCGCCGAGTTCGATCCCGACCTGTTCGACTCGGTGCTCGCCGAACAAGTGACCGCGTTCAATCAACTGGACTGGGACGAGCGTGAGGGCGTGTTCCGCGCCGAACGTCAGCGCAAGGCCGGGGAGCTCATCATCAGCCGCGAGCCGCTCACCGGACTGGACGATTCGGCGCGGGGGCAGGCGCTGCTGGCGCTGGTGCGGCGCAAAGGGCTGGAGTTACTGCCGTGGACGCCGGAGCTGCGCCAGTGGCAGGCGCGTGTCGGTCTGTTGCGTCAGATGGATCTGCAAACGCAGAGCGAAAGCGAGTGGCCGGATGTGAGCAACGATGCGCTGCTGGAGACGCTGGACCACTGGCTGCTGCCGTACCTGGGCAAGGTCACGCGACTGAGCCACTTCGGCAATCTCGACCTGTCATCGATCCTGCATAACCTGCTGCCCTGGCCCTTGCCCCAGCGGCTGGAAGAACTGGCGCCACACCACCTGACCGTGCCATCGGGTTCATCAGTGCGCCTGGATTACAGCGAGTCCCCGCCCATTCTCGCGGTGCGTTTGCAGGAGCTTTTCGGCCTGGCCGACACCCCGCGCATCGCCAACGGCCGGCAGATCGTCAAACTGCACCTGCTGTCCCCCGCACGCCGCCCGGTGCAAGTCACCCAGGACCTCGCCAACTTCTGGCGCAGCACCTATGCCGAGGTGAAGAAGGATTTGAAGGGCCGGTATCCGAAGCACTATTGGCCGGACGATCCGTTGATCGCCGAACCGACTGCGCGGGTGAAGCCGAGGAAGTGATTTCTGGGGTCGAGGCGGCGCACACATTTTTAGCTTATTTGGTCTCAAGGATGAACGGGGTACAAGACTCAAGTTCTTTAGCGGATCAATCGGACCAATCAAGGACTGTTATATGCCTGGCGTCGATGCAAATTCTTTCGACAACTCGTTATTAACTTTTTGAATGTGGGGTAATGGCGTCAGGCAGGAAAGTGGCGTCATGTTTCCGATCACTGACCAAATAACTTTTTTGTCAGTCGGTCGGGCCAATTAAAGTTGATCGTTGGCGCCAGTAAATAGAGAACTTATATTTGCTGTATTGACTGGCAAAGCGCGATAACTCGTATATAACTAGCGGGAGCTCCATTCTGTTGGGAGCTTATGACAGCCAGCATCCGAGGCCCTGGCCTCAGGGCCTTCCGATCATTCGTTTGCTGCAACGGCATACGCACTGCACGTTCTCCCCTGATATTGAAGCTGATGCCGCAGCACAGATGTTTCGGGCCATTCTCGATGATCAACGCTCTCCGTTCTTTGGCGACCCTGCCTCGGGTCACAACGCGCAAACCATCATAAAGCTGAAATAAAGGTGATTTTTCATGCACGCACGTAAAGCACTTCTGTCCCTCGCAGTCCTCGCTGCACTTTCGGGGTCCGCCGTGGCGGACTCCAGCACCGTCAATACCACCCAGGACGGCACAAGTAACAGTTTGAATGCCGAGCAGCAAGGCGCGACCCAGTCAAAGGTCAACATTGATCAGACGGGAACCCGGAACAGCACAGGCGTACGCCAGAGTGCGACCTACAGCACTCTGAGCATCAACCAGGACGGTTTCTCCAACTTTACTTCGGCCAAGCAGGCCGGAAACAACAACACGGCGAGCGTGACGCAAAAGGGCGGCGGTAGTTCGCTGCCTCAAGTCGCTGAGCTAGACCAGTCCGGCAGCTACAGTACCGCGACTATCGCCCAGGATGGCAATAACCGCACAAGCGCCAGCATTACTCAAGGCGGAGGCAGTAATAACACAGCGAGTCTTTATCAGGCACATAACAGTACTATCGTCGGGGGCGGCATTACTCAGTCCGGTAGCTACAACGTTGGTAACCTTACCCAACAAAACAACAACAATACGGTGACCGGTTCTGTTACACAGTCGGGCAACGGCAACATCGGTACTATTTCGCAGCAGTACAACTCGAATCGGGTATCGGCCATTCTGCAGCAGGACGGCAACAGCAACAGTGGTTCTATTCAGCAGACCAGCAATCAGTTGAGCTCCGCCAGTATGTTGCAGAGCGGTAACTTCAACACCGCCAGCCTGTATCAGACCGGCAGCGGCATGAAAGGTGATTTCCAGCAGCGCGGTAACAACAACTATTCGTCCAGCACCCAGACCGGCACCTTTAACGAAGAAACCCTGCTCCAGAGCGGCAACAACAACCGCGCCGTGGTCAGCCAGACCGGCCTGGGCGGCGCTTTGTCTGGCACCACCAACCTGGTCGCTGTCACTCAGACCGGCAACAACATGGTCGCCAACGTCAGCCAGACGGGCGGCAGCGGCAACTCGGCCACGATCTACCAGCATTAAGATGCCTTACCCCGCCGATGGGCCGGCGGGGGGATTCTTCCGACAGGCGGAGCAATGAGGAAGGTCAGGTTCGCGGCGAGGTCAAAACTGCGCTTGGGATTTGCCGGCGCGTTTGGCCCGATAGAGGGCCTTGTCAGCCATGCCCAGCGCGTCCGCAAAGTCACCCTCGGTCCACACTGCGCCGCCAATGCTGCAGCCAATCCTGATTTCCTTGCCGGCCAGTATGACCGGCTCGGCAATCTTTTTGATAATGCGCTGAGCAGCGCCTTGCACGCTGGCCAATGATTCGCCGGTCTTCAATCGCAGCAGCAGCACAAATTCGTCACCGCCGTGGCGTACTGCAATGTCGCCATCGCGCACGGTACTGGAAAGGCGCAGGCCGACTGAATGGAGCAGGGCGTCCCCCACCGCATGGCCGAAACGGTCATTCACCGGTTTGAACCCATCGAGGTCCAGGCAGAGCACGCCGAAAGCAGGCGGCGGGCCGGGCTCGTCTTGCACACTCTTGACGTAGTTTTCCAACGCAGCACGGTTGGGCAGACCTGTGACCGTGTCGCGGTAGGCGACGCCCTTGATAAGCGCCAACTGACCCTTCTTTTGAGTCAGGCTCTCGACCAGATGTCGAATGACCATGCTCAGCTTTTCAACCTCAAGGCTGCCTTTTATGAGCGGAATGGCGACGTCATCGCCTTCGGACAGGCGCATTGCGGCATCGGTGATCTGGTTGAGGGGACGGGTGATAACGCCGGCCACGAACCATCCCAACACCGCGAAGGCGATGGACAACAAGCTGCCCCACAGCAAGATTTCCGCCCGCAGCCCGTTTGCCTCGGCAAAAGCAACCTCTGCTGGCTGACGCGTCACAACGGTCCAGCCCAGCCCGGGGTAACCATCGATACCGGCGCTTTCGGCAGCGCCCACCACATATGTTCTGCCGTCCTGCCACTCGCGCACCGTCCAGCGGGCCTCGCTGTTATGGTCGATGCCGGCCTCACTGGGCTTGCCGATGAGCTGTTTGGGGCCGAGCAAGACGATGCCGTCTTTGCTCACGACCAGAAACTCCAGCCCCGGAAGGCTTTTCTTCAGCGGCTCGAACATAGTCCGCCCAATTTCTGCCGCCCACTGCCATGAGAGGTGGCTGGCCAACACGCCGATGAAGTTTCCAGCCTTGTCCTTTACCGGCATGCTGATATCGACAAACTTCATCGTCTCGCCCGATGGGTTGGGCAATAGCTTGGCGAGCATGACGGCTTCATGCACGTCACCTACAAAGGTTTTATCCTGCCCCTCCTTGAATACGGGCCTGTGCGCGATGCTGAGACCCTCAAGCAAACGGCCCGTGGACGCGACCACCGTGCCCTGGGTGTCGGTGAGGCCGATCCATGAATAACTCGGGAACTGAGCGTTGAGGTGATTAAGCAGGCTTCGCGCTTCGGCGACGTTTGCGGGGTTGCGCAGTGCCTCCAGATCACTCAGCACGCTGAGCTCCTTGGCGCGGCTGTGCATGTCACGATCAAGTCGATCGATCATCGAGGCCGCATATTCCGCCAGCTGATGTCCGGTCTGCTCTTTGTGTCTGGAAATGGCGGACGCGCCAATCACACTGCCGAAGATGCAAGTGATGACCAGCACGGCGAGCGCGACAACCACTGCGAACTTCGCCCGCAGGCTTTGAAAGGGGAGCAGCTGCATGATAGTTCGCCAGTGGGAGTCAAACGCCTTCGGTCCCTGGCATTCTTGAAAAAGCTATCGGCGATCACCAGGGTTTCTTAAGCGTTTACTCGCCCGGCATGGTCACTTGCAATCGCGCAATCACCGGCATGTGATCAGAAATCAATAACGTGTCCGCCTGCCTCACCCTCGCTTCGATCCGCTGCAGCTTCGGGCTGTAGAACAGAAAATCCTGCGTCCGGTCCGGGCCGCTGATGCGGGGGTCGTTGGGGAAGCGGGTGTACCACTTGCGACGATCCTCACCGGTCACGTCTTCATTGCTCGGGATCATCGGGAAGCTTTCCCACAAGCCACGCAGCTCGCTCTCTGCCGAATACGGCGCGCGCTGTTCGGCGGGCAGCCGCTGATATTGCCCCTGCGGCAGCAGATTGAAATCCCCGCCACTTATCCACAGCGTGCCGTTCTGTTCGAAGGCTTGCTGTAAATCACGAACCGCCGCGACTTGGCGCTGTTGTACGTCGCCGCCTGATTGGGCATCGCTTAGCTGTGTATTGGTCACCGCCAGACGTCGGCCATCGCTCAATGGCAGGTAGCTGACGAGCATTGCAGGTTGAGGTTGAAACAGGCGGCTAATGAAGAGCCCGGAAGGCGAGGGCAGTTGCAGGCGTTCGGCGCTGTCCAGTTGATAGCGGCTCAGTGTCGCCAGCTTGCGGCCGACACTGCCGAAGATGTGGCGATCCGGCACGAAGTCGGACTTCCAGTAAAACGCTTCGCTGCTGCAGGGGTAGAGGTCGGCGACACGGGCCTGGAGCAGGGCGAGTTGGTTGCCGTAGTCGGTGTTCTTCGCGCCGTCGTCGACTTCCTGCAGCAACACGATGTCCGGTTGCTCGTCGCGAATGACCCGCGCCACTTCATCAAGGTTGAAGGCCAGGTCTTCCGGCGTCGGCCGCTCGTCCGGGCCGCTGCCGTCGGGCAGGTCGTACCAGAAGACATAGCGCTTGCCGGCCAGGTGTTGAATGTTCCAGGTCATCACTTTCAGCGTCTGACCGGGCGCCAATACCGGTGGCTTTCCGTCCTTCGCGTTGCAGGACACCGCCGCCTTCTCGTGTCGGGCGGGGTGCCAGGTCATGTCATAGAGCAATACCGCGAACAGCCCGGCACCTACCGCGAGGTAAAGCAGATACCGCGTCGGGCGTGCCATTTTTTCAGACCGACCGGGCGGGTGGGTCGATGAGCATGAACAACCGGAACATCACCACGCTGATAAACAACTGCAGGAAGCTGGAAACACTGTTCACCGCAATCGACAGCATCGGGCTTTGCTGGTCCGGCAGCACGTAATAACTCAGCGCTTCAAGCAGCGACAGCGGGATGTAAACGCACAGGACGCAGGCGAAAATCCGCATGACGTGGCCCTGAGTCATTCTGAAGCTTTCGCGCATCGCTTCCAGCGGTCCCATCCCGCGCAACACCAGCAGGTATTCGGACAGCACCAGTTTGATCATCACCCACACGCCCGGCAGGATGAACAGCGACATGCCGGCCATGATCAGCAGCGTGCTCAGCGCCGTCAGCACTGCGAAGGTGGGCCACAGACGCAACGCAACGGCCCAAAGGTTGGATTTGACCGGCTCTTCGCCGCGGGTTTTGGCGTCCATAAAAAGAATGAGCGCGCCGGTGTACAGCGGGTAGAAAAGCAACCCGATCAACAGTGGCGCGGCCCCGGTGCTCTGCCCGAAACCGATGAGCTGTTTAGCCAGGGCTTCCAGCACCACCAGCGGCAGGCACAGGGTAAGAATGCTGCCGAAGTTGCGTCGGAAGAAGTAAAACGAGTCTTGCAGAATGGTCAGCGGATTCATGAACGGATCACAAGGATAAGCAGGCCGACACTGTAACGTAGAGCTGTAAAACGGGCCAACCGGCGACGGCAGACCGTTCTTCTTAACTTTTTGTACATCCTATTGAAACGCCCTTGAACAGCCCCATTACTGGATGTGTCCGGGCAATGGCCCAGAACAGAATTCCTACGGCAATCTAACGAGGTCGCCATGAACAGCGAAGAACAAACCCTGATCGACGGCTTGTTTGGCAAGCTCAAACAAGCAGAAACCGAATCGGCCCCCCGTGATGCGCAGGCCGAAGCGCTGATCAAGGAGCACCTGACTCGCCAGCCTGCCGCGCCTTATTACATGGCGCAGTCGATTTTGGTGCAGGAAGTCGCAATCAAGCAGCTTGAGGCCCAGAGCCGTCAGCGCGACGAGCAAATTCAACAACTGCGGGCTGAACTGGAACGGGCCAAATCCGGCGCACCCGCGCAGTCGGGCAATGGCGGTGGCTTTCTGTCGAGCATCTTTGGCGGCGGTTCCCGCGAGCCACAGGCTCAGCAGCCGGCTTCGTCGTTCTCCCGTCCTTCCAGTCCGCAGCCTTCCTCGGGCGGCTGGCGTGAAAGTGGTCCGGCGAGCGCACCGCAGCAAAACTATGCTCAACCACAGCAAAATTATGCCCAGCCGCAACAGGCACCGGCTGCACCGGTCGGCAGTGGTTTCCTCGGCGGCGCGCTGAAAACCGCAGCGGGCGTGGCCGGCGGCGTGATGCTGGCGGAAGGCATCAGCAGCCTGTTCCACCACAACAGCCAACCGCAGGAAATCGTCGAGATCATCCAGGAGCAGCCGGCCCAGCCTGCTGCCGAGCATGATCAGGGCGGCAGCGGCGGTTGGGGTGACGATCAGCAGCGCGTGACGGGTAATGACAGTACCGGCAACGATGCCTGGGGCAGTGATTCCAATGGCTTCGCCGATACCGATTACGGCAGCGACACCAGTGGTGGCATGTTTGACGACGACGATTCGTTCGTCTGAGACCCCTAACTAATGCCCTCTCTGTGGGAGTAACCGGGGTGGCGCTCCACCGTGCTCACGAAGACGACGAATCAGACGCTAAATATCCAGCGTGTGTCCCGGCCCCTTCGCGAGCAAGCTCGCTCCCACAGTTAATTCCAGCGTGGCCCGTGCATCTGCAGCGTTGCTGACTAGCGGGCCTTCGCACCCAATCCTTCAATCCCTTCCCCAAACTGGCATACTGAGCGCCGGTCCGGTTTTCGGGCCCTTGTCGCTTGTCAGCGCATCGAGGAATTTGGGTGAGAAGAATCGCGGTCTTCGCCGACGTACAGAATCTGTATTACACAGTGCGTCAGGCTCACGGTTGCCACTTCAATTACGCTGCCCTGTGGGCTGACATCAGCCAGCGCGGGCAGATCGTCGAGGCCTATGCGTATGCCATCGACCGCGGCGACAGCAAGCAGCAGCAATTCCAGCAGATCCTGCGCAACCTCGGTTTCACCGTCAAACTCAAGCCCTACATCCAGCGCAGCGACGGCTCGGCCAAAGGCGACTGGGACGTGGGCATCACCATCGACATCATGGACGTCGCGCCGAATGTCGATGAGGTTGTGCTGGCGTCCGGCGATGGCGATTTCGACCTGCTGCTGGAGCGCATCATCAGCAAGCACGGTGTCGAAGCGATTGCCTACGGCGTGCCCGGGTTGACCGCTAATTCGTTGATCCGCGCGGCCAGTCGTTATGTGCCAATCGAGAGCGGGTTGCTGCTCAAGACCTGATGCCACACACGCTTATCAAGCGCTGCAACACACCAAACAAAACGCACCACCCCGCTATTTCTGAAGGCCACTCCATGCAAGAACGTATCGCCGTCATCGACTTCGAAACCACTGGCATTTCCCCCAGCAGCTACTGCCGCGCCACGGAAATCGCTGTGGTGATCGTGGAGCAGGGCGTTATCGTCGAGCGCTATCAAAGCCTGATGAACGCCGGCGTGCGCATCCCGTCTTTCATCGAGTCCCTGACCGGCATCAGCAACAGCATGCTGCGCACTGCGCCGCCGGCTGAACGGGTCATGAATGAAGTCGCCGAGTTCGTCGGCCTGACACCCCTGGTAGCGCATAACGCCTCGTTCGACCAGAAGTTCTGGGACTTTGAGCTGTCGCGCATCAAGCGCAATCGCGTGCAAAGCTTCGCCTGCTCCATGCTGCTCGCGCGACGTCTGCTGCCACACGCGCCAAACCACAAACTCGGCACCCTCACCAGTTGGGCCGGCTTGCCCCACACCGGCAAGGCTCACCGGGCCATGGCCGATGCCGAAATGGCCGCCAACCTCACGCTGCACTTGGGCCATCAACTGCGCGACACCCACGGCCTCGCCGGCGTTTCCCACCAGTTGCTGTGCAGCCTGCAAAAAGTCCCGGCGAAGAAAATTGCGGATGCGATCAGCAAGCACCGGGGGCTCGCCGCTCAGTAGGACCGGCTTCAGTCGGGAAGAGGCCAGCGCGTTCGACATCAAATTTGCAGCGCGGCAACCAACGTCTTCCCGGCTAAAGCCAGTCTTACTGGATGAACGCGTGCCCTTAGTGGGACCGGCTTCAGCCGGGAAGAGGCCAGCGTGCTCGACATCAAATTTGCAGCGTGACAACCGACGCCTTCCCGGCTAAAGCCAGTCCCACGGGTGTACGCGTTCATCAGGACTGGCTTCAGCCAGCCGCACTCAACCCCCGCTTCAGCCCGCGAGAAAGTGTACGGGTCGAATAAACCTCATTTGTAACTGACGCCAGCGGCCCTGACATTTCTAGAATCAGTCCCACAATAAACGACTGTACTAGAGCCTTTCATGCCTGCCGCCCGCCGTTTTCCCCTGCTGCTCATCGGGGCCTTTTTCGCGCTTTATGTGATCTGGGGCTCAACCTATCTCGCCATCCGCATCGGTATTGAAACCTGGCCTCCACTGATGATGGCCGGCGTGCGCTTTACCATTGCCGGCTCCATCCTGTTCGCCTTCATGCGCTTTCGTGGCGCGCCGATGCCGACCTGGAAGCAGTGGAAATCCGCAGGGATGATCGGCTTTCTGCTGCTCGCCTGCGGCAACGGCGGCGTGACCCTGGCGGAACATGCAGGCGTTGCCTCCGGCGTCGCGGCACTGGCGGTGGCCTCAGTGCCGCTGTTCACCTTGTTGTTCGGCTTGTTCTGGGGCCATCGCAATACCGGTCTGGAATGGGCCGGCATCCTGTTCGGTCTCGTCGGCATTTCCTTGCTCAACCTTGGCTCGAACCTGCAGGCCAGCCCCTGGGCGCCGCGCTGGTGATCTTCGCCGCCGCGACCTGGGCGTTCGGTTCGGTGTGGAGCCGCTACCTGCCATTGCCCGCCGGGCCGATGGCCAGCGCATGCGAAATGCTGGTGGCCGGCGCGGTGCTGCTGCTCGGCAGTTTCGTGAGCGGCGAGCGCATGACCCAGTCTCCCGGCCTGTCCGGCTGGCTGGTCATGGCCTATCTGGTGGTGTTCGGCTCCATCGTCGCGTTCAGCTCCTACATGTACCTGCTGAAGAACGTGCGACCTGCCGCCGCGACCAGCTATTGCTACGTCAACCCGGCGGTGGCGGTGTTGCTGGGCGTGTTGTTCGCCGGCGAACACATCGGCTGGGCGGAAGGTGCGGCGATGGCGGTAATCATCAGCGCCGTCGTGCTCATCGGCCTGCCGCAGTGGCGCAAGCAGAAACCGGTGTAGAAAGGGTAAACTGCGCGCCATTGTCTTCTACAGACTCTTGTGCGCTGACCTTTTTCCAACGGTACTGAAATGACATTCGCCTCCCTCGGCCTGATCGAACCCCTGCTGCGTGCCCTCGAAACACTGGGCTACCAGACTCCCACCCCCGTTCAGGCCCAGGCGATTCCGCCCGTGCTCGAAGGCCGCGACCTCATGGCCGCCGCCCAGACCGGCACCGGCAAGACCGCAGGTTTCGCGCTGCCACTGCTGCAACGCCTGACCATGGAAGGCCCGAAGGTCGCTGCCAATTCCGTGCGTGCGCTGGTGCTGGTGCCGACCCGTGAACTGGCCGAACAGGTTCACGAAGCCATCGCGCAATACGCCGAGCACCTGCCGCTGACCACTTACGCGGCCTACGGCGGCGTCAGCATCAACCCGCAAATGATGAAACTGCGCCGGGGCGTTGATGTGCTGGTCGCCACTCCCGGCCGGCTGCTCGACCTGTATCGCCAGAACGCGGTGAAGTTCTCGCAACTGCAGACCCTCATCCTCGACGAAGCCGATCGCATGCTCGATCTCGGCTTCTCCGAAGAGCTGCGCGACATCTACGCCGCGCTGCCGAAGCGCCGCCAGACGCTGCTGTTTTCCGCGACCTTCTCCGATGCGATTCGCGCACTGGCCGGGCAGATGCTCGATAACCCGCTGACCATCGAAGTCAGCCCGCGTAACGTGGCGGCGTCGTCGGTCAAGCAGTGGATCGTCACCGTCGACAAGAAGCGCAAGAGCGAGCTGTTCATTCATCTGCTCAAGAAGCATCGCTGGGGTCAGGTGCTGGTGTTCGCGAAAACCCGCGTCGGTGTCGACCAGTTGGTCGAGCGCCTGCAAGGCTTGAGTCTCAACGCAGACGGCATTCACGGCGACAAACCCCAGGCCACTCGCCAGCGCGCGCTGGATCGCTTCAAGAGCGGCGACGTGCAGATCCTTGTTGCGACCGATGTGGCGGCTCGCGGCCTGGACATCGACGACCTCCCGACCGTGGTCAACCTCGACCTGCCGATCGTTGCCGAAGATTACATCCACCGCATTGGCCGCACCGGTCGCGCCGGCCAGACCGGGGAAGCGATTTCCCTGGTGTGCGCCGACGAAGTCGACCTGCTCAGCGCCATCGAAATGCTCACCCGCCAGACCCTGCAACGCCGCGAAGAACCGGATTTCATCCCGGAACACCGCGTGCCGGCCACCGACGCGACCGGGCAGATTCTTAAGAAACCAAAAAAGCCAAAGAAACCCAAAACCAGCGGCGGAGGTGGAAAACGCAATCTGGGCAAATGGGTCGATAGCGGCGAAGCAGCGGCAGACGTGCCGACGGTCAAGCCAGTGCGGAAGGTGCCGGTGTTTAATACCGGGCCGCGTAAGCGCAAGCCTTAAGGCGCCTTGAACACCCTGTAGTAATAATGGACGTTGCCGTTAAAATGCGGTCTGTTCATTTCGTTGATCGTCGGCACCTGTGTTCGGACGTATCCGACAGTTGATTCGCACAAGAGGCTGACCATTTCTGGCACCCTCGCTTCCATGGACCCGGCAGCGCGCAAAGTTGCCAACAATCAGGGTATGAATTTCGCGTGAAGATCTTAGTTACTGGCGGCGCAGGCTTTATCGGCTCAGCAGTCGTACGGCACATCATTGCCAACACCACCGATTCGGTCGTCAACGTCGACAAGCTGACTTACGCGGGTAACCTCGAGTCACTGCAAACAGTTGACCAGAACGGGCGCTATGCCTTCGAACACGTCGACATCTGCAACCGTGAAGACCTTGATCGTGTGTTCCGCGAACATCAGCCGGATGCCGTGATGCACCTGGCGGCCGAGTCCCATGTTGACCGCTCTATCAGCGGGCCGTCCGAGTTCATTCAGACCAACATCATCGGCACTTACGTGTTGCTCGAAGCCGCACGCGGTTATTGGTCAGCGCTGGACGAGAGCCGTAAATCTGCTTTCCGCTTTCACCACATTTCAACTGACGAAGTGTACGGCGATCTCCATGGGCCGGAAGATCTCTTCACCGAAACCACCCCGTATCAGCCAAGCTCGCCCTACTCAGCGAGCAAGGCGAGCTCCGACCACCTCGTCCGCGCTTGGGCGCGCACCTATGGCCTGCCGACGCTGGTGACCAACTGCTCGAACAACTACGGGCCGTTTCACTTCCCCGAGAAGCTGATCCCCTTGGTCATTCTCAACGCGCTGGAAGGCAAGCCGCTACCGATCTACGGCAAAGGCGACCAGATCCGGGACTGGCTGTTTGTCGAAGACCACGCCCGTGCGCTCTACAAAGTCGTTACGGAAGGCGAAGTGGGCGAGACCTACAACATCGGCGGTCACAACGAGAAACAGAACATCGAAGTCGTGCGCACCGTTTGTGCATTGCTCGACGAATTGCGTCCTGATTCAGCGTTCCGTCCCCACGTTGAGCTGCTGACCTATGTTCAGGACCGTCCGGGCCACGATCTGCGCTATGCGATCGACGCCAGCAAAATTCAGCGTGAGCTAGGCTGGGTTCCCGAAGAAACCTTCGAATCCGGCATCCGCAAGACCGTGCAGTGGTACCTCGATAATCCTGAGTGGGTTTCGCACGTTAAAAGCGGCAGCTATCAACAGTGGATCGACAAGAATTACGCAGAGCGCGAAGACAAAGAATGAAAATCCTCCTGCTCGGTAAAAACGGCCAGGTCGGCTGGGAGCTGCAACGCGCCTTGAGTGTGTTGGGCGAAGTGATTGCACTTGATCGCCATCCGGCCTCCACTCCCTACGGCACGCTGGTAGGCGATTTATCTGACCTCGCCGGTCTGCGCGAAGCCATCCGTAGCGTGTCGCCGCAGGTCATCGTCAATGCTGCTGCTTACACCGCAGTGGATAAAGCCGAAAGCGAGCGCGAACTGGCACACACCATCAACGCGTTGGCGAGCCAGGCGATGGCCGAAGAAGCCAAGCGTCTCGACGCGCTGCTGGTGCACTACTCGACCGACTACGTGTTCGACGGCAGTGGCATGAAGCCGTGGAAAGAGACGAACGCCGTCGCGCCGGTCAATTACTACGGCGCCACCAAGCTGGAAGGCGAGCAGTTGATTGTCGCTTCGGGCTGCAAGCACCTGATATTCCGCACCAGCTGGGTGTATGCGGCGCGTGGCAACAATTTCGCGAAAACCATGCTGCGCCTGGCCAAAGACCGCGCCTCGTTAAACGTGATCGCCGATCAGATCGGGGTGCCGACTGGCGCTGATCTGCTGGCGGACGTGGCGGTGGCCGCGCTTCAGAAAGCGCTGGTCAACCCTGAGCTGTGCGGCATTTACCACCTCGCTCCTGCCGGCGAGACCTCTTGGCACGCCTACGCAAGCTATGTCATCGACTTCGCGCGCGCTCATGGCGAGGTACTGGCGGTCGATACGATCAGCCCGATCGCAACCACCGAATACCCCACACCCGCTAGTCGTCCGTTGAATTCGCGCCTTGCGACGGACAAGCTACGCGAGACCTTTTCTCTACACTTGCCGGATTGGCAAAGTGGCGTAACCCGCATGCTTATGGAAGCTCTGAACAAATGAACACGACCAATCGTAAAGGAATCATTCTGGCCGGCGGTTCGGGCACTCGCCTGCACCCGCTGACACTGGGCGTTTCCAAGCAGATGCTTCCGATCTACGACAAGCCCATGATTTTCTACCCGTTGTCGGTGCTCATGCTGGCCGGAATGCGCGAAATCCTGATCATTTCGACGCCCGACGATTTGCCGAGCTTCCGCAAGTTGCTCGGCGATGGCAGTCAATACGGCATCGAACTGACCTACGCCGAACAGCCTAGCCCGGATGGCCTCGCCCAAGCCTTTATCATTGGCGAAGAGTTCATCGGCAAAGACCCTTGCTGCCTGATCCTGGGCGACAACATCTTTTACGGCCAACATTTCTCGGACAACCTGCGCGCCGCCGGCGAGCAGACCGAAGGCGCGACCGTGTTCGGCTACCACGTCAACGATCCGGAGCGTTTTGGGGTGGTTGAGTTCGACAAGGACGGCCGCGCACTGAGCATTGAAGAAAAGCCAGCAGCGCCGAAATCAAGCTATGCGGTGACCGGTCTGTATTTCTACGACAACCAGGTTGTCGAGATCGCGAAAAACATCAAGCCGTCCGAGCGGGGCGAGCTTGAAATTACCGACGTCAATCGTGTCTACCTTGAGCAGAAGAGCCTGACTGTACAAATGCTGGGTCGCGGCTTCGCCTGGTTGGACACTGGTACCCACGAATCGCTGCTGGAAGCCAGCCACTTCGTCCACACCATCGAACAGCGCCAAGGCTGGAAAGTCGCATGCCTCGAAGAGATCGGTTACACCAACGGCTGGATCACCAAAGAGCAGGTCGCTTCCCAAGCTGAAAAGCTGAAGAAAACCGGGTACGGACAGTACTTGCAAAAGATGCTTGACCACGGCAACGCGTGATAGACCTTTGAACGAATAGGCTGCCAACAGCATGTCTTTTGAGTTACCCGAAGTCGCTGTGCTGTTGGCTGCCTATAACGGCATGTCGTGGATAGAGGAGCAGATTGCCTCTATCCTCGCGCAGACCAATGTGCACGTCAGCATCTACATCAGCGTCGACCCGTCGACCGATGGTACCGAAGGCTGGTGCGCCGAGTACGCGGCGACTCACCCTAACGTAACTTTGCTCCCTTCTGCAGGCCCATTCAAGGGCGCCGCACGCAACTTCTTCCGCCTGATACGCGATGTCGATTTCAGTGAGTTCGACTTTGTATCCTTCTCCGACCAAGACGATATCTGGTATCCCGACAAGCTTGAGCGTGCGGTTGCAAAACTGCGTTCGGACGATGTTGACGGTTACTCCAGTAACGTCGTCGCCTTCTGGCCCGATGGCCGCCGAATGCTTGTCGACAAAGCCCAGCCTCAGGTGCAATGGGATCACCTCTTCGAAGCAGCGGGGCCGGGATGCACGTATGTGCTCAAGCCAGCGCTAGCAGCGGGGTTCAAGAAGCTGATCGTGGATGAGTGGGAGAGGGTGCAGGACGTCGCGTTGCATGACTGGTTTTGTTATGCGTACGCGCGCAGTCATGGGTTTACGTGGTTTATCGATCCAGTGCCTGGGATGGATTATCGGCAGCATGCGGATAATCAAGTTGGGGTGAATGCTGGATTCAGCACAGCAATCGCCCGGGCGAAGAAAGCCCTAAACGGTTGGTGGTTCGCTCAGGTGTCAATAGTTGGATCGCTTCTAGATAGTCACCCCGACGGTGTGCCACATACCAGTTCACGATTATGGCTGGCGTTGACCGCCCGCAAGTGTCGCCGCCGTCGCCGCGACCAGATCGCCTTCACGCTGGTATGTGTCGGATCAATTTTGGCTGGAAATAGATTTAAATCCTGAGGTCCTCATCGGAAGAGAAAACCAGGCATGATGATTGGTGCGCCCGGAATACGAGTCATTTGTTCATATGAGGCCAAGGGACGTGCCGGGTCCAACCGCGGCAGTCGGTACCGAATCTTGTTTTGCCTTTGGTGGAACTTAGCTGCAAATCAGGTAGAGGAATATGTATGAGGCGCGTGGTGATTATCGGCGCGGGATTCAGTGGCACTGTAGCTGCGGTTGAATTCATGAGACATGCTCCCCAAGGAGCAGAATTAATACTGGTAAATCGTTCTGGCAAAATGGCTCGCGGTTTAGCATACGGAACGAGTAGCCCACACCATTTATTAAACGTGCCTGCTGGCAATATGTCCGCATTGCAGGATGATCCAGACTCTTTTTGCGTTTCTGCCGTCGCTTAGACAATGAAACTCACTCCGGCAGTTTCGTCTCTCGTTCGCTATACGGTGTGTATTTGGAGGAGCTCCTGGCCTTTGCTGAGTCGCAAAGCGCAGGTCGTGTCACCTGTCGGCGCGTAGCGGGTAACGTGCTCTCGGTTGAAAAGAAGGGGAGCGAAGTGTTGTTGGAAATGGCTTGCGGAGCAAAAATCCAAGCTGATCATGTCATTCTGGCGTTGGGAAATTTTGCCCCCTCAAATCCACTGGCCGTAAATCCGCAATCATTTTCGCCATTTTATATCGCAGACCCGTGGTTGAATCACTTGGAGCTGGCCCATAAGGACGCTCCAAGGGTCCTGCTCATTGGGACGGGACTGACTGCTGTCGATGTATTATTGTCAATCAAGCGCTCACTGCCCTCCGCGCAAGTTTTTATGGTCTCACGCCGTGGGCTGCACCCGAAGGCCCACAGGGACCAGCTCCCAGCTGATGGCTTTACGACGGATGTTCAGAGTTTAATTCTGAATGCTGAGCCTACTGTTCGAACGTATTTAAGGATCGTACGGGACTGTATAAGTATCTCGTCAGAGCATTGGAGGGAGGTAATTACGGCTCTCAGAAATATCACTCCAGAATTGTGGTCGCGTTTGCCGTTAATCGAGCGTAGGCGTTTCCTGCGACACCTCCAAGTATATTGGGACTCACATCGGCACAGAATTGCGCCCGAACCGTCTCGCATTTTCGAAGCTGGTATACAGGATTCTAGTGTTGAACTCATCGCAGGTAGAGTTACCGCAGTGGAGATCAAAGGGGATATCTGTGAGGTCGACGTGGCGCGGCGTGGCTCTGAGCGCGTTTATCGGGTGGCGGTCAACAAGATAATCAATTGCACTGGACCTTGCACTAGCCTCTCTAGAATAGAAGATGAGTTGATGCGAAGTCTTGTCAGCGCCGATATTATTTCCTCAGATGAGCTTGGGCTGGGGATTAATGTATCACCTGGCTATGAAGTATTGAGCAGTCAGGGCATTGCGACGCCATGGCTTAGTTATGTTGGGCCGATGCTTAAAGCTACATACTGGGAAGCGACAGCCGTACCTGAGTTGCGGGTCCATGCTAAAGCGCTGGTAATTGAAGTTATGCGCAGGTTATCCGCTGCGCCCTAAGAGCAAAGCGACTTCTCAGTCGGCACCTGCTATAGGGCTACTGCCGTCTCTTAAGGAGGCGCCAGGGCCCCAATGCCTGCTTGAATGACAGGCACCAGCTGTAAGCCTTCGGAACTCAAGCGTTGAGCGCGAACTGCCACAAGCGGCTATGGGACTGAGGCTCTATGCCGCGGGGCGTTAAAATACCACTTTTCAAATAGCATGTACGACACATAGGAAGCAAAAAGGGTAAGCACAAGAGTCGTCATAAATGCAAATACGGCACCCCCAAGCGACGCGGGCCATGGAGTTAGCTTGTATAGCACAATGGACGCAATGACCGAATGATACAAATATAGCGAGTAGGACAGCGTGCCCAGCTTTCTCATAGCGGGGAGCATAAGGAACGAGCCAAGGGCAGAGTTTCGCCATACCAGTCTAACAAGCAGTACTGCGGCGCACGCCAGGAATAGGGAATAATAACTTTGGTAGCTAATGACTCCTAAAGCCTTTATGACTCCGCAGCTTAGGTAAGCAATGACCGCAATCGAGAGGGGGATTTTGGATGCGAATGCTTTGAGGGATGATTCAGATAAAATCCCGATGAGTCCCCCCACAAACAGAGCTTCGAACCGGATGAGCGAAGGCGGTATGCAGAACAGAATTGCTAACAAAATTACGAACTTTATGGAGGTTTTAGCTGTATCACCTGGTACCAGTGCCAATATAGGTATTATCACGTAGAAAGCGAATTCGTATCCGAGCGACCAAGATACGTGGTTATAGGGCATCACCCCCAGCGCCGGAAAAGCATTTAAAAAAATCAGGTTGCCCAGGAAGTCCATGATTTTCCACGGCCATCCAAATACTTGCACCACAATTAGGGTGGTGATGAGTAGCGATACGAAAAATGCAGGATAGATGCGCTTAACTCTGGCGAGTACGAAGTCCGAATAAGAGAAATTTGGTTTTTGGATCAGTCTTGTCATCAAAAAGCCGCTGATGATGAAAAAGATATCTACGCCATGGTTGCCGTCCGCTAAATAATATAGCGCCTTAAGCGTTCTTGAGTCGGAGGAGTAGCTAAACTCAAGCGGGTTTATTTTAAAATATTCGAGAACAATTCCGGAGAGGACATGCTCAACGAATACAATGAGCGCAGCATAAAATCTCACTCCTTCTAAGCTGGGGTATGCTAACGGCCTGACAAGCGAGACAGTGCTTTTTTCCATGCTATATGTGGCCTGTTCTGGGTTGTTTTTATTAGCCATGCTGAAGGAAACTAGCCGAAGCTACCTAGTTTTTACGTTTTTTCCCACGACCCCGTATCTGGTAAGTTTTGAAGTGTGATGAGTGTGATTGCTCAAGTCCAGACTTTTGTTAAGCCGTGCCAAGCTGACTTATAGTTGAGCACATCATCCATTGCTAATGGGCACAGTGCCCCAATACCGTGCACGGACAGGTGGCGAGTGAGGGTTTTCAGCCAAGCCTCTTTAGATCTGAAGGTAGTCGCTGCGGCCCTTGATCGGCCCCAGGCATGGGCGCGACGGTTCTACTAGGCCGTTAGGCGCTTGGCACTAGGACTGCCAGTACCGCCCTAAAGTGGGTTACCATGGCTGCTTTTCGAGCGGGCGCTGCTGGCCGACAAAACATCATCGAATCCATTTACGAAAGGGCTGCCACTCGGTGGACCCACCCCTGGCTCTGATCTCCATGTCGATTGTGAGTTCTTGATCGATCAAAGGTATGAAACGGCGAAAACCATGACAATGACAGACTTGAAAATTGCGGTAATCATCCCTTGCTACAAGGTCAAGGCACATATCCTCGGTGTTATCGCCGAGATCGGAAGCGAGGTGACTAAAATCTACGCGGTCGACGACTGTTGTCCAGAGCAATCTGGCAGTTTTGTCGAAGAACACTGCACAGATCCTCGAGTAGTCGTCGTACGCAACGAACAAAATCAGGGAGTGGGCGGTGCCGTTATGGCTGGCTATCAGGCTGCCATCGCCGACGGCATGGACATATTTGTAAAAATTGACGGCGATGGGCAAATGGACCCTCGTTTGCTCCCTGAATTCGTCGCCCCCATCATTCACGGTGAGGCAGACTACACCAAGGGGAACCGGTTCTTCGACCTCGAGGAAATCCGTCAGATGCCCAAGATTCGTCTGTTCGGTAACGCCGCGCTGTCGTTTTTAACTAAGCTTTCTTCGGGCTATTGGGATCTTTTTGACCCGACCAATGGCTATACCGCGATCCATCGAGATGTTGCGCGCCATCTACCTTTCAACAAGATCAGCCGGCGTTATTTTTTTGAAACTGACATGCTTTTCCGTCTGAATACATTGCGAGCAGTTGCCGTAGATATTCCGATGGATGCTAAATACGCAGATGAGGTCAGCAACCTCAAGATATCTAAAATCGTTGGCGAGTTTTTCGTCAAGCATATGCGGAATCTGGCCAAGCGCATTTTCTATAGTTATTATCTGCGTGACATGTCGCTCGCCTCGTTAGAGCTGCCTTTGGGGTTGATTTTGGTGATCGTAGGTTCTTTGTTCGGATTCTCGCATTGGGCGTCGTCCCTGAGTTCAGGTGTACCTACGCCAGCCGGAACAGTGATGCTTTCAGCGCTGCCAATTATCTTGGGTACCCAGTTCATCCTCGCCTTTATCGGACACGATGTTCAGGCGGTACCTAAGCGAGCATTCCATTTGTTGCGCAAAAACAAATCCGTCAACGAGCTGAAAGTAAAATGATTTATTTCGTAGCGCTTATATGCGTCCTTGGTATTGCTGCTGGGCAGATTCTCTTCAAATTGAGCGCCTCTACTCTGCAACGCACTGGAAGCTTCTTTGATATAGCTACCCTTACCACACTGTTTTCGGCTTTTGCGCTGTACGGCATTACAACGATTGCCTGGGTGTGGGTGCTGCAGAAGATCGAGCTTGGGAAAGTTTATCCGCTAATGGCGTTGGCGTTTGTCATCGTGCCAATTGGGAGTCATCTATTCTTCGGCGAAAAATTTCAGCCTCAGTACTTCATTGGTGTCGCAGTCATCATCTTAGGGATCATCATCACAGTTAAGGCCTGATAGACACTAAGGCTTTGGTGGGGCGAGATGCTCAAGAGACTTTATTAAAATTCGCGCCGTTGACATTAAGAATGTCAATCGGCGCGAATTGGTAGCCCCTGCTAAAAACGCTTCATTGGGCCGCTTACAGGAACAGGTCCGTCATCGTTTCCAATAAGTTATTCGTCCCCCATGAGCAATACCATGAAAAGCATCATGACCAGTGGTATTGCACCAAATAGATACCTGAAGTCTGCAGCGATGGCTGTTGGCAGATAAGATGCGTACATCAAAGCGGTAGCCGCAGCGATGAGTGCACTGATAAGTAGTAGCCGACGTGGCAGGCGGGCATAGACACCAATCACCACCGCTAGGGCCAGAGCGCCTAACCAAAAGAAGTGACGGTATATAGGCCAAGTAAAATATTGCACCGCAATATCGTAGATAAGTTGACTCCGCTGATCGCGTCCTTCACCGATACCTACTTGTTTAAGATAGCTCGGGTTTCCTTCCACTCCGATGTGGATAGGAAGCGTGCCCTCCAATCCATATAGACCTATCAGCTTTCCAAAAGCCGACAACCGGTGCTCTGCGTAAGCCCCTGGATTTTGTTTAAGCATCGCCCACCACGCGTCACTCAACTCGCTGTTCGGCAGCCGGCCAACCCAAGCTTGAGTAAACGGGGTACGGTCCAAGGTGTCCACCCGTTCCGGTGTGTAGATCTGGCGGATGGCTGTCAGCTGCTCTGGAGTAATTGGGAATGCGTAATCGCTTGCCTGTCGGTCTGAGTCACTTACCATGCCTGCGAGATCGAAAATCATTAAATTACGAAACCCGACAGAGGTCGCGACCTTCACGGGTGGTTTGATAGCTGCGTCAACTCTTTTTGGAGTACCGTAACGCTTACTAAGAATGCGGCGATGACCCCGGCAATCACGTAAAACTTCTGGTTCCGAGAATGGCTTGGCCACAAAGCTACAATCACCGCCAGCAAGATGCAGGGGACCATAAAGATTCCCTGCTGGCGGGTGATCATTCCCGCTGCCAGAACTGCGATGGCCCCTAGTGCGCAGGCATAGCGTTTGTAAATACCACCTGTACTCGCTGCAAGCGTTAGAGCACATCCTGAAGTGAGAAGTGACGCGAACAGCACATCCTTCCAGACGATGCCTGCGTACAGGAATATGATCGGATTCAGCACAATCACTATTGCAAGGATTATTCGCCAGTAAGGGAGGTGGTCCCGCCCTTGGTCTTGGCCCATATTGCCCACCGAAACGGCAGTCAAGGCAAAGCTGCCGTAAAGCAGAACAGCGTTTATCAGCACCAAAAGCGAAGTTGCAACAGAGCCGCCCCCGAGCCACCTCATCAGCGCCGACATGAAGGGCGGGTTGTAGCTGATAGACTGCCCAATTGAGGCTTCATAGAGCTGAACGCTGGTGTCCATAGAGACCTGTCCGGGAGCCTGCAGCGCGATGCAAGTGCAGGCTGCAACTCCGGCGATAACCGAAATCAATATACCTGCCTGCGACTTCGAGACGACCGGCCATCGATAGCTCTGTTGATCCTCCGACGCTTGGTGGTGTACCGCTGCTGAAGGCACCTCAGGCGTCATTTCGAAACCCGCTTCACGATTCCCGCGACCCCTTCAGTCCGAAGTACTTCCCATGCTCGCTTTGCTAGCTTGACGCCGTGGCGCGGGTCATCAATGGCATTAGCAAAGTGGTCGCGTACTCGGCTTGAGCTGAACACAGCGGCGGTTCCACCCGCTTGATAGCCTGGGGTTAATGCGCTGGTCAAGCGCACCATTTCTGCTGGAGCAGCATTTTTGTCAAACAACAAAGGGAATTCGATACGGCCTTGGGATTCCCACCATCCTTTATAGCCACCTTCCTGAGTCAAGAAAGGGTTCGGGAAAGCCTGCTGTAGATCAAGTCGCTCTCGGTAGATCAACCGTGCCGGCTTCGGAATTACCGTGCCGTCGTCAAATCGCGAAAATGCCCAGACGACTTTGCTCAGCGGGTCTTTGCCCAGCTCGGCGATGGTGCGGGTATACCACTCAATGAGCGCATGTACTGTCTCCTGTCCGCCCGCGTTCTTGCGAGCCATCGTACGATGATCACCGCTATCGAAACCTGTGAAGTGATAGAAGCCCAAAGGTTGCCCATCCACCATCACACTATCTGGTAGCTCGCCCGTAATTTTGCGCGTAGTGGCGTTCCATGGTGCAACGTTCAAGCGCGACGTGCGCATAATGCAAACGCCTTCAAAGAAAGCAGGTGCCAAGTCGATCCAGCGTTGATCGGTGAACAAGCCGTTATGAATTTCGGCGCGGCAGAAGTAATACAGACGATCAGACCACCAGCGGGCGAATTGCTTGCCTACCTCTGTTGGCGCTACGGCCAGGAAACCCAAATTATAAATGCCGTGTTTTAGGCTGGAGATCTCATTGTCCATAATCGCTGCTAGGGACGGTTCTGGCTCAATTTGATGGGGGTGAGGGCGATATTTGAATGGCCCAGAGCCTCAATCACATCGGTCAAAGGCGAAAAGAGAACAGTATCTGGGTCCATGTAAATAACACCCGCGCAGTCCTCGCGGTCCAGCAGCCGAGCTAGCAGAAAAGGCTTGATTGCGGTGGAGAGTTCAACGATTGTGTGACAAAACGCCCATCCTGTTGCGTTTGGAATATCCAGACTGCTCAGTGGGTGAATCTCATCGAAAGGCTCCGCGGACAGATCAAGACCTGCCGGAATTTCATCGGACAAAGCCAAGTGGACGACCCACTCAGGGTGGAATTTTTTGATCGACTCAATCAGCGCGCGAACTTTGGGGATGTAGTTACAAGCGGCGCTCGTGTAAACGTGTATTTTTTTCAAGAGATAACCTTCATTGTTAACGGATGCATGGAGCGATCAAAAGCGATAATTTCTTCAAGTAGCCCTGGTCCATCTTGACGTGCCGAAACGTGTCCTGAAGGTTGGCTACGGACGATGTCAGCCTGAGCACCAAGGTCCAGACAGATCATTGGTAGATTCATTGAGATGATCTCGTGCGCAACAAACGAGAAAGTTTCGGGGCAAATCGATGGCAGCAGGGCAATATTGATTTTGTGCTTCTCGACGATCTTGGGCAGATCATCTTGCTTGTACGGGCCGGTCTGCGTTACTACCTCTGGCGGACACCATGCGTCCACACTGCCAACAACGACAATGCGTACACCGGCGCCCGCAGCGGCGATCGCCTTGGCGAGGTCTGCAACCACCCCTGCTCCCTTGTGATGGGATATGGATCCGATGACACCGATTGTAAGAACGGGCTCTTCCGCGCGGCTGTTTCGTACCGTTCGAAGCGGCGGAACTTCATGGGGAATCAGTGTAGCCCTCGCGGCCACCTCCGGATACGCACGGCCTAAAAGTCGTCTGGTCGAATCGGAAAAACACCGTATCTCGTCCGCAGCGTTGAATAGGTCTCCCCAAACGCCTCGCCAGTTGGTAATTGACCTCTCGCCCGTAAGGGAAACAAAGCCGTCGCCGTGGTAGGGCAGGCATGACTCGCATTGGCTGATCGACGGGACGCCACAATAAACCCCAGTGCTGTCCAGCAAGAAATTTGAAGGGCAGACCAGAAAATAATCGTGCATCGCAACGATCAGCTCAGACTTGTACCTTGCCTTTACATTCAGAACGAGCTGCTGAATGAGCGCGGGATTCGGAAATGACACTGCGCAATTAAAAAACAGCTTCACCGACTTGGCGGGTTTAAGCAGCGCTATAAGCGACTCTAATGGCTGCAATGCCGAGGCGAAGCTGCCGGCCACGTCACGAACTTCTATGAATGGCTCCATTGATGCCACCTTGAAGCTAAGAAGCACAACGGTGTCGCCTGCCTCGACCCACTGCTTCACCAAGCGCTCGCGAAACAGGTTAGCCCCCCTCCCATTGAGTGGTCAATCACGAGACGGCAGTGCTTCCCTTTTAACCGCTGTGAGACACTCGGATCATCAGGCTCGCCCAGGCGAGGGTTGCTCCTGCCGTATCTTATGGCTTTCTGCACTAACTGGGTTAGCTTGCCTTGCCTTACGTACCCCCAAGCGCGCCTCAATAGGTAGCGGCTTTCCGCTACCCCTGCCCTTGGAACGGCTTGGCTGATGGCAGTGTGGAGGTCATTGCGAACCACTCTGCCGTCTGTAAGCTGAAATACCAGATCCGCATTTTCGGGAGGTACCCCACTCCAGCCCGCCATCAACATGAAACCCGACTGGCCAGCTTGGGCATGATGAGGAAAGACAATGGCAACCTCTTCCCTGACTCGGCCAGTTGAAACGTCGACGGATTCAATCCGTCCGTCGGCATATTTAAGTTCCAAGGTGGCATGTGAAATGGTGCCAGCTTTATCAAGCGCCCAGCCGTAGCCGAACAAGCCGTATGGATGAAGTGCGATGTGATCGATTTGGCACATCAACGTATCATGCAGATCGCTCTGGTGCTGATCTTGGGCTGCTACTCCGCTAGTCACTTAGATGTCTCGTCCTTATTTGTGTCGCTGTCCGCCTCGTCAGTAGCGGGTACGACGTAGCCTTTGATGACCGCAGCATGGGTGAACTCTTTCTCCAGCCGTTCTATGGTCGCTTGTCGAGTTAACGCAAGGTTTTCTGCAAACGCTAGCCCATCGCTGGTGAGCTTCAATTGCGGTTCCAATTCTCCTATCCGCTCTAATCTTTCGAACGCAAGCTTTTCAGCATAGGCGAGAGCATCAAGTGTCCGCTTTAATTGCGACTCCTGCGAGGTTAGCTCTGCCAAGCGTTTCAGCGCTAGCTCTTCAGTAACCTGTAGTGCATCGCTAAGTTCGATTAAACGGGAGTCCATTACAGTGAGCTGGCGGTCCGTTGCAAAAAGTTCTGAACAGCTTGCAGCGTTGGTTTGATCTCGACTTCAAACGATCTTTTTATGCTTAGCCATTCCGGACTCTGCAAAGCGATATTAGGAGACATGCCGTTGCTCGCCACAGAGCGCCAAAATGTGTACGCGCTAATGATCAACGGGTGCATTAGCGGTTTCGCGGTGCCCTTACCGTTCGCTAACCCCGGAGAGATGAAATCTGAGGCAAAACTTTCAACCAAGTTTTCGCTGACGGAAATCCCGATCCATTTTGCCAAGCCTCGCATGACCTCGGCAGGAGCATGCAGAAGGTCAGAAAAATCTATTAAATGCGTATCCGAGTGCTCCTGGAGATAATCCAAGCTGCCAAGCAGATGATTGAACCAGAGCCAGCCGGCCCGCTCGACCGCTATCCCATCACGTCTATTCAATGAGAGCGCGACTTCTGCAGGATCGCGTAGCATCAGCAACAGGCTAGGCGTCAGCCCGCGAGACCTGAATGTCTCAGACCAGAAAGCCGAAAGCAGGCACATTCTGGGGTCTTTGAAACCCCAGACGCGAGTATCGCCAAAAACCTCGTCAACCAAGTCGTAGGCTGCAGTCCTTTGGGGCGCCCAGCGCAAGGCAGCGCTATCGGGAAATGGGTAAGCGGAATCCCAGCGGAGCCCGGCCATATCCAACAACCGAGTGTTGAATTCGACGAATTTCTTCTCTTCAAAATAACCTTTCGGGTTCCATTCGTCCCCTCGATAGAGAGAGGTCCCCATCACCACTCCAAGCTGCTGAAGGCCCGCAGCAATTGCACTCGTGCCGCTTCTATGCATGCCCAGCACCAGTACGACTTTGCTGTCCGCTCCGGCATTATCGCTCGTTGTCGAATCGTCTTCCATTTACCAAATCGCTTTCTAAAAAGTCTTTGTGAGATGCCTGAGATCTATCGTTGGAGCCATGATGCCCACTGATTGATGACGGCTGAGGGTGCTCCGCGCGGAAAGCTCCTCCATGTTGCCGCGCTCAACAAAGCGCAGACGTCAGCATTGCGACATCTTGCCATTCCTAGAAAATCGCCTGAGTGATGAGTTTATGCCACGTTTTGCCGCGACGTCCTAGCTATCCGAGTAGCGGCGCGACACAGAACGTACTCCGCCCGCGGCACCTAACCTCCAACCACGCGCGATGGCCGGTGCCTGTTCTCTGTAGCGATGAGCTACTTGAAGTTCTGGCCTTTCCTCGTGCGGCACGATACTGGATAGAGCTTGTTGTTGCCACTTGTCAGAGCGCTCTATGCCCTAATCCGTCGCTGCCGGAGCCAAATCCGGACTGAGTTCGGCACACATCCCGGCGCTTCCTTCTTTACTGCTTACCGGTGGTACCCCATGAAGCCTGAATATTGTGGGCTGTATTTTTCAAGCTTTACACCTGCTAAACGTTTGGGGCGGGTTTGGTCAGCGTGCCGTGGCGCTCGCCCCAGGGCTGATCCGGCCACAGCGCCCACGCCTTGGCATCCGGCGTAGCCAGTGCATCCGACTTCTGTGTATACAAATGTTGCTAGGCTGCATTGCAAATGATTGGTAAATAAAAAGAGTTGACGCTTTTCATCAACCTTCCGGGCAATCGCATACATCTCGTTGTGTTACCGAATGAAGCCCATGCCCCGCCATCCAGGCGATTGTGGTGATTCGATCGCCTCCATCAGCTACGCGAAGGCTCGGCCATCCGCATGGTGATACGAGCAGATGCCTGTGTATGCTAGGATCGGAGTTTGACGGGCTGAAGTTCAGCCCCTTCCACAATGACGCAGCTTTTTCAGCGCACATGTAGGCCACATCGAGCGGACGTTGACGGAGAGAGATTTTGAGTAATACGAGTTTTTATGAGACTGCAGTTAATCAGCAGCTCAGATCTGCGTTGAAAAAGCAGCGTCCAGTTGTAATATGGCTGACTGGGCTTAGCGGGGCTGGTAAATCCACTATTGCGAATGCGTTGGAAACTGAGCTGCTTGCACTTGGCAAACATACCTATCTTCTAGATGGAGATAACGTACGTACCGGATTGTGTGGTGATCTTGGCTTCAGTGATCAGGACCGCAAGGAAAATATCCGTCGCATTGCTCAAGTCGCTAATCTGTTCACGGATGCCGGACTGATAGTCATAGTTGCGTTCATTTCGCCTTTCCGCGACGACAGAAGACTGGCGCGGGAGATCATCGGGTCGGATAAGTTTGTCGAGGTATTCATTGATACGCCCCTCGCTGAATGTGAACGACGGGATCCCAAGGGGCTGTATGTCAAAGCGCGTTCAGGGTTGATCAAGAACTTCACGGGGCTGGACTCTGTGTACGAACCGCCGGTCGCGCCAGATATGAGGATAAATACAGTTGATTATAGCGTCCAGGACGCGGTCAACGATATCTTGCTCGGCTTGGATCGTTACCTCGCCCCTTAGAAAGTATTATTGGTCCGTGTTGTAAGGAGCAATACGGGAGGTACTTACAAAGGCTCTTATAAGCACCTCATGTTGAGGGGTAGGTAGCCGATTCAGAAGAAGCACGGGTACCGAGCGCTACCAACGGGACAGTGTCTTGTATGTCGGGCTGACCAGTCCATAGTGACTTCTTTAATCTGCCTTCAGTTCCAGTTCGGGCATTTCCCTCATCGAATGACGGATGCCTGACTCGATAACTTCGACTACGATCACATCTGGCTTAAATTGTTCAACGAGGTCCTTTCGAAAAAACCGTCCTGTACATGAGCTGTTATGATTGTCTCAAATTGTTCTTTCAGCATTGGCAGTAACTCCGATGCAAACGAGTCTCTGAGTAGTAAAAGCGTTTTACCCGTCTTTGCATCGGTATGGAGTACTTGCGGTGCAACCCAACTATGGTCGTTACTTAGAAAGGTAGTCTTCTTTGGATCATGCGTTATGGCCGTGGCAAAGGTTACCCGATCATGGGCGACAAAGTCATCGATGCCCAGCATCAAAGAAAGGTTTCTGGGTACGCCGCCAATGCCGCCATGCACTGGCTGAAATGCAGTGATCGGCAGTGGCGCTAGCGATGGTAGGTCTTTTGCTATTCTGCTCATTAAAGCTTCATAGCCGATATACGCCCCTAGGCCCGTCCAATGAGTGTCGTATTCGTCATATAGTTTTTGCTGGCTCTTTTGATCAAGAATGGCAGGCCGTGGATCAATCACCTGGTCATACCCGGCGGCTTGAGCAGCGGCAATAATGTCGTCCACTTCAGTTCTAACTCGCTCGCTGGGCATCCACGCAGGTCTGTATTCGGGATAAATATCTTCTTTGATTGGGCCTAACAAAAAATAGAACTTGGCGCCATTGCGTTGTGAATACCTAATGCGCTGGCTCAGACCTTGTACCCAGTTATCAATACCCTCTTTCTCTAACTTCTGGTGCCCGGCCGCAAGCGCAAGATATCCGCCATCATCATAAAATAACCATCCATCTTTTCCAACGATTACTTTGTTCGACCCTGAGTATCCAAGTTTATACCTCAAATAATTTATCCCGGAGATAAGGTACGTGCGCACAGGAAATTGATCTATGACAAATGAGTCGAGCTTGCTTGGTATGGATGACCAATCATCTAAGCTAGTAGGAAAGCGAGGGGCGGTTGATAAAACTCGGTTCTCCGCAATCGTCGGCTTACTGATTTTTAGATACGGAAATAAGTGAACCGCAAGGATTATAGCCGCGAAAGACAGGGTGAGTGGCCACCAGTTTCGTGAGGGGCTAACAACCAAGTTTTTATCTGCAGTCCGAGCAGTGGGTTGGTCCATGATGCAGCCTCAGAATCGGAAATATAGAAACGGATTAAGTGTGTTTCCTGAAAGCAGAAACATACAAACCACTAACCCTGTTATCAAAAGATAAGTTGGGATCGCGTGAACGCTCAAGACCTGCGACCCCCGCCGCCGGGCAGCGCGGTGCCCTTAACTGAATCAAATCGCAAGAGGTTGCATAATGCAGGGATCACCGGAAAGGACACCACCATGCCTATAGCCATAGCGGCAATCGTCTCAGGCGTCATCCATGCCATAACGGGTTGCCAAGTGACATCTCGCCCTTCAACACCAACGAGGGCTTTAATGACTGC
Organism: Pseudomonas sp. 15A4; assembly: GCF_016925575.1. Classification (NCBI taxonomy): domain Bacteria; kingdom Pseudomonadati; phylum Pseudomonadota; class Gammaproteobacteria; order Pseudomonadales; family Pseudomonadaceae; genus Pseudomonas; species Pseudomonas sp. 15A4. The sequence continues at coordinate 1,784,091 of NZ_CP068986.1, forward strand.
CCATGCTTGGCCGAAGTCTTCGGCCCTAAAGAATACCCACCCTGTCATCACCACCGCTAGCGTATAGATTCGGGCAAATACAGCGGGTATGCCATCTAACAGCTGTTTCAAGAATACTCGTTCGAGCACCACAAATAACCCGTGGAACAGGCCCCAGACTATGAATGTCCACGCCGCGCCATGCCACAGCCCCGTGACGAAGAAGACAATAACAAGGTTGCGTATTGTCGATGCTTCACCCCCGCGACTTCCTCCCAGAGGGATATAAATGTAATCCCTAAACCAGAATGAGAGCGACATATGCCAACGACGCCAAAACTCGGTAATCGATTTGGAAGAATAGGGGTAGTCAAAGTTCTTAGGGAATCTAAATCCGAGCATGAACGCCAACCCGATCGCCATGTTGGAGTAGCCGCAAAAATCGAAATAGATTTGTAGGGTGTAAGCGAGTGTTCCTAGCCATGCTGCTGCTGTTGTAATACTACCCGGGTCCAAACCAAATAAATGGTCGGCCGCAGGTGCTACTGAGTTAGCGATCATGACTTTCTGGCACAGTCCGATGATAAAGAACTGAATTCCTAACCCGATTTTGTCTGGTCCGACCCTGCGATTGATAAGCTCGCTGTTGATATCAGTGTATCTTACGATGGGGCCGGCTACCAAGTGCGGGAACATCATCACGTACGTTGAAAGCCGTACCAGGCTTTTCTCGGACTCTATTGTTCTGCGGTTGACCTCAATAAGATAAGAAATAAGCTGGAAGATAAAAAATGAAATGCCGAGGGGCAGATGTATGCCAAGATGAACTGACTCCATCTGCAATGCACCAGTAACAATATTAACTAGGAACTGGCTGTACTTAAAGACTGCGAGCACGCCTATGTTTACGCTTACAAATGTGAACAGCAGCCACTTACGTCTGCGACCTTCCGAGCAGTCTATCTGCTTTCCAGCCCAAAAGTTGATGAGCAGCAGGCCTATTAGCAGGAATAGATATAGGCCTTCCCCCAGACGTAGAAAATAGCGCTTCCCGTCAATAATACTGCATTGCGAGCGCCGGTCAGGTAGTAGGCAATCAGAAATACAGGCAAAAAATAAAAGATAAATACAACGGAGCTAAAGACCATTTTACTAGGCATTCCATGTCAGAAGTCTTCGCGACTTTACCATGGGCACGGTTGTATAAACTACTATTTTGCTGCGCCATGGGTATAAGGTTTGTCGGCTGGGGATGTTGAGTGAAAAAATTCGCTCAGAGACGTCTAGTGCGGGCGTCTAGATATCGTCGGCCTGACGCTTCAGTCCTGATAACCAAAGCCTGGCGAGGGAGTTTAGGCCTCACTTCGGTAGGGTAGCCTCATTCATATCGGCAATCTCACGGCGATAGACATCACCAAGGCAAGCCGGGACTCGATGCTCCGGCTACCTCATAGTCCATAGGAGTATTAGGAAAAATCCTTTACGGTGGACACACAGTCAAAATCGACTACTCCCGTCGCAGTATCATTTTCTGCAGGGCTAACCTTGAAAAGGTAGGCGTCGATAATACGATGCAGATAAGTGTCTTCCTCTCCGATCAAGCCTGTAACGCCTGCGTTCAAAAAATAAGTGCCGATGTTCAGCTTGCAATTGAACTGAAATTCCACGTCTATTTCCTGGCCTGCAGCGGCATGTACTATTCCGCCGCCCACCGGGCTGGATGCAGCTCCTCCCAGCTCGAACCCAGAAGTCGTCTTTATCATCATCCCGAATCGGACGTTGCTTACGCTTTTGCTAAACCTGACTTTGTATCGATAAAAGTAATGTTCACCGCGGGTCAGGGTGTTGGCCGGTTTGTTGGCCCGGGTGTAGATTGCCGGCTCCAAGATGAGGGCTCCATTGCTCTCATAGGATACGGTGCTCTGAGGCTTCAAGTTGGGATCAAAGAAGTCATTGCTCGATGCAGCTTCGACAGTTTCCGGTTCTGCCTGAACGTCGGCCGACTGCTGGTCATCTGATAGATCAGCGAGTTGTAACCGAATTTCGTTTTTGATCTTCTCGCGCTTTTCTGCCGATGCATAGATCAACCTTTGGTACCGGCTCACGATCGCCTTAGGCTGACCTATTGCCAACACCTCGCCACTGTCCAGCAGTACTGCTCTGTCGCAGAACTCGATCACCGTTCCGCCGGAATGGGAAACGAACAGTATCGTGGCACCGCGCTGCTTGAGGGCTTCAATCTTTGCATAGCATTTGCGCTGAAACAGTTCGTCACCAACAGCCAATGCTTCGTCAATTATAAGTATTTGCGCGTCAACGTTAATGGCGACTGCGAACGCCAGTCGCACCATCATCCCGCTTGAGTAAGTTTTAACGGGCTGGTCAATGAAGTCGCCAATCTCGGCAAAGGACTCAATGTCATGAAAACGGCGTTTGGTTTCTTCCTGGGTTAGCCCCAGGACGGCGGCATTCATGAAGACGTTTTCTCGACCACTGAACTCAGGATTGAAGCCCGAGCCTAATTCCAGCAGCGCAGCAATTCGCCCGTTGGTAGTGATTGCCCCGGAAGTCGGATTTAACGTTCCGCAGATCAGCTGCAGGAGAGTCGACTTGCCACTCCCGTTGCGCCCGACTATCCCAACGGTTTCTCCTCGTTTGACCGAAAATGAAGCGGCTTTGAGCGCCCAGAACTCGCGGAAGTACTTTTTTCTCCCATGGAGAACATCTGCAAAAGTCGATCGCGTGGTGTGTCATAAATATGAAAGCATTTAGACAGCGACTCAATTTCAATTGCATGTTCAGAGGACATCGGCGAACCCTTTACGACTTTTTTGGAACCAGGCAAAGCCTAGCCAGAACACGATTATAGAAATGCCATAGGAGATCAGCAGTTGATCTACTTCCGGAGGTGTGCCCATAAACAAAACTCTTCGCACGTCTTCGATGATCGGCGTTAGCGGGTTCAACATCAGATAGCCGCGGTAAGATTCAGGCAGCGCGCTGGCGGGATAGAAGATTGGGCTCATAAACATCAGCACGGAGGTCAGAACGCCCACAATCTGCCCGACGTCACGCAGGAATACCCCAAGCGAGGCAAGGAACCAACCGAGCCCCATTGACAGCATCATCAATGGCAACACCACCACAGGCAGGTATAGCCCGGTCAAATGCGGTGTGCCGAACAAAAACATGTAAGCAACGAGCCAAACTGTGAGGCTCACAACAAAATGAAACAGCGCCGAACCCAGTGTCACCCATGGCAGGATCTCCAGAGGAAACACCACTTTTTGACATAATTTGAGTTGTTCAGGATCAGGCTGGGCGCACGTGTTAAGCATTCTGAGAAAAGCCCGAAGATCATCAGGCCTGCGAAGAGCATGAGGGCGAACTCGGTTTTGGAGGTGCTATCGACGCTCCAGCGTGCTTTGAAAACCACGCTAAACACGAAGGTATAGATGGCGAGCATCACGATCGGATTGAAGAGCGACCAAAGCATTCCGAGCATTGAGCCTTTGTAGCGCCCGATGACTTCGCGCTTGACCATCGCCGTAATCAGGGCCCGGTGCCGCCAGACGCTGGCAATCAGCGCTTTGGGCGTTGGTGAAAAAGTCTGCATTTATTTCAGAGTCCCTTGCACGTGTGTTCCTTCAATGTCGAGATCGGGAAACAGCTCGAGGAGTCTCAGAGGCGTGATCCGATCAGTTACGAGATACGTGCATAGCCCGGCTTAAGCCCGAACATTTTACCTGCGCGCGCTCTGTTGGAAGGCAATTAGCGGTCTTCGCCAGGTTGGCTTTAGGCGAACACCTCAGCATCTTGCAAGCTCGCCGCCTTCTGATCCTTGGCGGAGAGAGCAGGCTGCTCACTGATCGGCCATTCAATGGCAACGGTGGGATCGTTCCAGGCCAGGCTGCGTTCGTGCTCGGGGGCCCAGTAGTCGGTTGTCTTATAAAGGAACTCGGCGCTCTCCGATAACACGACGAACCCGTGGGCAAACCCCTCCGGTACCCACATTTGTTTCTTGTTCTCGGCACTCAGGTGGGCGCCCACCCATTTGCCGAATGTGGCGGAACTCTTGCGCAGGTCGACGGCGACGTCGAAGACTTCGCCGTGGCTCACGCGTACCAGTTTTCCCTGCGATTGCTGGATCTGGTAGTGCAAACCGCGCAGGACGCCTTTTACAGAGCGGGAGTGGTTGTCTTGCACGAAGGATACTGAGCGCCCTACCACCTCTTCGAACACTTTTTGGTTGAAACTTTCGAAGAAAAAGCCGCGATCATCACCAAAAACTCTAGGCTCGAAAACGATGACGTCGGGAATGGCAAGGCGTGTAGCGTTCATGCGTGGTTGTCTCCGATCACTGTACCGGTTGGCAAAGTACTTCATTAGGTGAAGGACTTGCTCCGTAGAGTTAAAAACGCTGTTGATTTGGCTTCGCGAAACATCAGGCTAGCGAGGTAGGGCTGGTTTAGCTTCGGCTGCGGGCAGTGAAGGCAAAGGCCGACACATTAACATAAGCCGACCTACAGAACATTCTGCCCGGCCGTGCGGGCAAACATTTGCGAGTGAAGGGTTTGCCTGCTGTTTATTCGTCCGCCTACCAGCGGATGGGCACTGTTTAATGCCTCAACGCTGATTCATATTCTTCCGAGGGAAGCAGCGAGGAGCAGGCTCACGCGACCTGCAAACGTCTGCCGATAAACCCCTGAACGATGCAGTTCGCAAAGCCTGTTGGCCAGATTCGTGTGGCGGCCCGCATCGAAATGCTGAAGCACGTGACGGGCGTCATCGGTCATCTGAGCAGACATGGCTTTCAGAATCTGAAGGTTGATGTCATTCCACTCGACAAAGCGGCCCGACAGCATCTTGCTGATGCGGGTAATACGGTCTGTGAGGCTCGCATTCGCCCCAATCAGATTGCCGCCATGCTGGCGGTAGTCGAGCGTAGGTTCAGCGTCGTAGATCGCCTGCCCGCCACACGCGGTGACGATGATGTAAGTCAACCAGTCATGAGCGATGATCGTCGCGTCGTCTGGCACGCGAAGCAGCAGGTCTCGGGCAGCGTTGTTGACTAGCATGGTGTTGGCGCCCGCGAGGCTCTGAACCAGCGCATTCCTGAACGAAGGCGGTCGCGAGAACAGAGGAGAAAAACCGATGATCTTGCCAGTCGCGTCGATGAGTCGAGTTCTTGAGCAATACAGGGCTGGGGTCTGCTCGGCAAATACATCGAGGCGCTCCACACTTCTTTCCAGCTTGTCGCTGAGCCAGACATCGTCTTGATCGCTAAAGGCGTAGTAGCGTGACTGGACCTCCGGCCGTTTCAGCAAGGATATAAAATTTTTGCCGAATCCCTGGCAAGGCCCATTGAAGATCACCAGCTTGTGCTCGCCCCATTGACGCTGGTATTCAGCAAGGATGCCGAGCGTCGTGTCAGTGGAGGAATCGTCGGATACGTAAAGCGTCCAGCTCTGCAAGGACTGGCTTGCAATGGATTCGAGTTGCCCACGTAGGTACTCTGCACCATTGTAGGTACACATCAGAATCGCGACATCGGCACGGTCAGAGCCTAGCCCTGCGCACTGACCCTCGTCCTTATCCGTAAGCTGACTAATCAAGAATTTCTTCACCGCTAAAAGCTCGGCATATTAACGTCTGAGGCCCTTTGCGTCAGCCTCGAATGACGGTCGACAGCTCGTCGGATCGGCAGCCCGGCAACGAATAACACCGGTAGTCCAGTGTCGAGATAGCAGGAAAAGAATCTGAACGCGGAACGCAACGTCGGTTGACGGCTCTTATGCTGCCGGCCTTAACCGTTGCCGCACGTCCACGGCTTCGCCGCCCTCTATCTTCAGCCATGGATTCTATGAATCGTTCACACGAAAATAACCTGCAAGCGGCGCTCAAGGCTTGTCGAGGGAGTTTCCTCTCGGTCGGGTTCTTCAGTCTGTTCGTCAACACCTTGATGCTGGTTCCGACCTTTTACATGATTCAGGTCTCGGGACGGGTGGTGCCGAGCAGCAGCACGTCCACGCTGATCATGCTCACCCTTATTCTCACCATCCTGATGCTCACGCTCGGGTCGCTGGAGTGGGTGCGGTCGCGCATCATGGTGCGCATCAGCAACCGGCTGGATGTGCTGCTCAGTCGCGATGTCTACCGCGCCAGTTTTCGGAAAGCGCTGAACAGTGGCGGCATGGACGCGTCGGCGCAGTCCCTCAATGACCTGACCTCGCTGCGGCAATTTCTCACCGGCAACGGGCTGTTTGCGTTCTTCGATGCGCCGTGGCTTCCGGTCTACACCGCGGTGATGTTTCTGTTTCACCCCTGGTTTGGCTGGATGACGGTGATCTCGGCGGTGGTGCTGGTGACGCTGGCGTACGTCAATCATCGCTACACCGGTGGCGCCCTGGCAGAGGCCAACAAGCAAAGCCTTACCGCCAATCTGCACACCACCAAAAGCCTGCGCAACGCTGAAGTCATCGAGTCGATGGGCATGCTCGACACCCTGATGGGTCGCTGGGCGGTTCGGCAGCGGCGTGTGCTGGTGCTGCAGTCCGGGGCGAGCGACAAGAGCGGCGTGATCACTTCCATTTCCAAGACATTCCGGGCCTGGGCCCAGTCGATGATGCTGGCGGCAGGCGCGTACCTGGTGATTACCCACGAGATCAATCCCGGCTTGATGATGGCGGGTTCCATCCTGCTGGGCCGTGCGCTCGCGCCGATCGATCAGATGATCGGCAGCTGGAAAGGCTTCGTATCAGCGCGCGTGCAGTACCAGCGTTTGAATGAAACCCTGGACAAGCTCAACGCCGAGCCCGAGCGCATGTCGTTGCCGGATCCGGAAGGGCACCTGCAGGTCGAAGGCCTGTTCGTCGCGCCGCCGGGTGCGAAAGCGGCGGTGATCAAAAACATCAGTTTCGTGACGCCCGCTGGCAGCATTGTAGGCATCGTCGGCCCCAGTGCGGCAGGCAAGTCGACGCTGGCGCGGGCGTTGCTCGGCATCTGGCCGCCTCAGCATGGTGTGGTCAGGCTCGACGGCGCTGACATCAGTGCCTGGGACAAGCAAAAGCTCGGTCCGCACCTGGGCTATCTGCCTCAGGACATCGAGCTGTTCGAAGGCAGCATCAGCGATAACATCGCCCGCTTCGGCAAGATCGAACCCGAGAAAGTCGTGCTGGCGGCGCGCACGGCCGGCGTCCACGAAATGATCCTGCAACTGCCCGACGGCTACGACACGGTGATCGGCAGCGAGGGCCTCAACCTCTCGGGCGGGCAGCGCCAGCGTATCGGTCTGGCGCGCGCGGTGTACGGCAGCCCTCGGTTGATCGTGCTGGATGAGCCCAACTCCAACCTCGATGAGGTCGGTGAGCGTGCGCTAGGTGTTGCGCTGCAGAAGATGAAAGAGACCGGCGCGACGGTGTTCATCATTTCCCACCGCCCTAACGTGCTGTCACGGCTTGACCGGATCATGGTCCTGAACAGCGGCACCCTGACGATGTACGGCCCGCGTGATCAAGTGATCGCCGAACTGGCTCAGCAACAGGCCAAAGCTCAAGCCCAGGCCCAGGCCCAGGCCCAGGCGCAGGGTCAGACCCCGCCCCGGGTTGCTCCGGCATCGACCGGCGCCATTCAGCCCAGCGCCTGACAGGAATTCGTGAATGACCAGTAACGCGATAACCGTGCTCGACGAGCATTCTGAAGACATGCCCACTTCCGACCGTGGCATCCGCCGGGTCGGGATGGCGATTGTCCTGGTGACCTTCGGGTTGTTTGGCACATGGGCAGCGTTCGCCCCGTTGGGCAACGCCGTATACGGTTCCGGAGTCGTCACCGTGCAGAGCTACCGCAAAACCGTCCAGCACCTCGAGGGCGGCATCGTCAAAGAACTGCTCGCCCGTGAGGGCGACACGGTGCACCAGGGCGATCCGTTGATCATCCTTGACGATGGTCAGCTCAGCTCGGAGTACGAATCCACCCGCAACCAGCTCATCACCGCCCGCGCCAAAGAAGCGCGTCTTCGCGCCGAGCGTGACGATCAGCCAGCGATTCCGGCGTTGAAGATCGATGGCGTTGAAAGCGATCGCGCCCGTGAGGCCATCGACGGCGAGGCCCAGGTTTTCCGGTCGCGACACGACGCGCGCCTGGGTGAGATCTCGGTGCAGAAAGAGCGCATCGGCCAGTTGAAGCAGCAGATCATTGGCCTCAACGACATGATCGCCACCAAGGTCAGTCTCGAAAAGTCCTACACCGGTGAAATCACCGAGCTGAAGGACCTGCTGCGTCAGGGCTTCGTTGACAAGCAGCGCCTGCTTGAGCAGGAACGCAAGCTGGACATGCTCAAGTCTGAGGTCGCTGACCACCAGTCGACCATCACCAAGACGCGTCTGCAGATCAACGAAACCGAGATGCAGATCGTTCAGACCAACCAGAAATTCAGCTCCGACGTGGCCAAGGATTTGAGCGATGTGCAAGCCCAGGTCTTCGACTTGCAAGAGAAAGCCAGCGCGCTCAAGGACAGGCTGTCTCGCATCGTCATCCGCGCGCCGGAGGACGGCATGGTGCTGGACATGAAAGTACACACCATCGGCGGGGTCGTCAGCGCCGGGACACCGTTGCTGGACATCGTGCCGGAGTCTTCGGACCTGGTGGTCGAGGCCCATGTGTCGACCAACGACATCGACCGCATCACCCTCGGCAAGCTCACCGACATCCGCTTCAGCGCCTTCAACGCTGCGACCACGCCGGTGATTCAGGGACAGGTCACGCGCATCTCGGCTGATCGACTGACGGACGAGAAAACCAACGAGGGCTATTACCTGGTGCGTGTGAAGGTGACTGACGAAGGCTTGAAGCGGTTGGGTGATCGCAAGTTGCAGCCGGGCATGCCCGCCGAAGTGCTGATCAATGCCGGCGAACGCACCATGCTGCAGTACCTGCTCAAGCCTGCGCGCAACATGTTCGCCAAATCGATGATCGAGGAATGACCGTGGTCCGTATGCTTCCCGGTCTGCTTTTCGGTCTGTTCGCGCTAAACGCCAGTGCAGCGCAGCCTGCCGCGCCGCAGCAGGTCAGCGCTTCGACCTATTCGCTGGACCTGATGACGCTGTACAAAGAGTCGCGGCTTGAAGATCCGCGCATTCTTTCGGCCTACGCCCATGCACGCTCTGCCAAGCAGCAGGAGCGCGAAGCGTTCGGTGGTTTGCTGCCCCAGGTGTCGGCGAGCAGCAACATCAACCGGATTCTGCGCAAGGACGAGCAATCGCGGGATATCTACGACAACAAAAGCTATTCGCTGAACCTGAGCCAGTTCATCTACAACAAGGAAGCGTGGGAGCGGTATCAGAAGGCCAAGAGCGTGACGTTGCAAAAGAGCTCGCAGTCCGAGGATTCGCAGGCCGAGGCTACGGTCGATCTGGCCAAGCGTTATTTCGCGGCGCTGGCCGCCGACGATGCGCTGGAGCTGGTATCGGCCGAGCGTCGCGCGACTCAGGGGAGTCTTGATCGCGTCAATGCCCTGTACGCCAGGCAGATGGCCAAAATCACCGACATGCTGGACCTCAAAGCCCGGGTCGATTTGCTGATTGCCCAGGAAATTGAAGCGCGCAATCAGGTGCGTCTGTCACGGGAAGGGTTGTCGGAGATCGTCGGCCGGCCGATCAATGATCGCCTGAGCCGAATCCGTAACGACATCGCGCTGGAAGCGCCGACGCTGCCGCTGGACGCCTGGATTGCCCAAGCGCTCGACAGCAACCCTCGACTCAAAGCCTATGAAAGCAATCTCGCCGCGGCCGATGCGGCGGTGCGTGAAGGGAAGGGCGGGCATTACCCCTCGCTGAGTTTCAACCTCGGCGCTTCGCAGAGTGATGTCGGTTACGACAACACGCTGACCCCGCGCAGTGACAGCTACGTCGCAACCATTGGTTTGAAGGTGCCGATCTACAGCGGCGGCTCGACGTCCGCGCGGGTGAGCGGGCTGTATGACGAGCAGTACGCGGCCGAGCAGGACCTTGAAGGGGTTCGCCGGCAAGTGGTGAAGGAAACAACCAACGCGTATCTCACGGCTCAATCCGCTGTGGACAAAATTCGCGCGGGGCAGAATGCGTTGTCCTCGGCCAAGCAGTCGAGCATCGCGGCGCAGAAGGCGTTCACCTATGGCGTGGTCAACGCCGTCGACGTGCTGACCGCTGTGCAGAATGAATTCAAGGCGCGGGGCGATCTGCTGAAGTCGCAGTACGACTTCATCACCAATCTGTTCATCCTGAATCGCTGGGCCGGCAAACTCTCCCAGGAGAGCGTTGCCAGCGTCAACGTCTGGCTGGGCGGGGATGATTCGGAAGCGCTGAAGGACTTGAATAACTCAGGCCCCAAGTAAACGGGGAAAACACGCCCCTATTGGTGTGGCACAGGCACTTTTCAGCCTACCGCCAGCGTTTGGCTGGCAACCTGGCAGCCATGAAATCAAGGGGCGCGAGCCTGTCATGAGTCGCGTTTGCGGGCATTTGCTTCTGCGCATGATCTCACCGCGCCATTGCGTTTCCGTCCCCAACCCCTCACCATCGCTTTTCGTTATCCATGGCCTGATGGACTAGACAAATTGGCAGCACGCTCGGCTCAAAAGCGCCCTGGATTATGGTTGCTTCTGGCGCTTGCACTGACGTGCACGGCGTGTGTCGGCTATCTGCGCGCGGATTGGGATTTTTCCCTGATCAGCCGTCGTGCCGAAGCGTTGTATGGGCCATTGGGCGCCGGCAAGCAGCGCATCGATGCCTGGCAGAACCTGCTGGCGACCGAGAAGCAGGTCAGCGAGCTCGACAAGTTGAAGGTCGTGAACCTGTTCTTCAACAAGCAGATGCGCTACGCCGAGGACATCGACCTGTGGCACGAGGTCGATTACTGGGCGACCCCGGTCGAGTCGCTGATCAAGGGCGCGGGGGATTGTGAGGATTATGCGATCGCCAAGTATTTCAGCCTGCGCCGCCTGGGTGTGCCCAGCGAGAAGCTGCTGATCACTTACGTCAAGGCGCTGCGCCTGAACCGCGCGCACATGGTGCTGACCTATTATTCGAGCCCGAACGCCATGCCGCTGGTGCTCGACAGCCTGATCGACGACATCAAACCTGCCAGCCAACGAACGGACCTGTTGCCGGTGTATGCCTTCAACGCTGAAGGACTGTGGCTGCCTGGCGCGCAGGGCAACAAGAAAGTGAGCGACACCAAACGTCTGTCCCGGTGGCAGGACGTGCTGAAAAAATGACTGCAGAAGGCTTCCCCACCGAGCCCGAGAATTAGGAGTACTGATGTCTCTGTTCAAACAGCTGTTGATCGCGATCTGTCTGTTCATGGTGGTTGCCTTTGCGGGAAGTTTTGTCGTGAGCCTGGAAAGCTCGCGGGCGCAGTACGTCAATCAGTTGCGTTCCCACGCCCAGGACGCCGCGACCTCGCTGGCGCTGTCGCTGACGTCCAACATCGACGATCCGGCCATGGTCGAGCTGATGGTGGCGTCGATCTTCGACAGCGGTTACTACGCGAGCATCCGGGTGGTGGACCTGGCGAGTGGCGACGCGATCGTCGAGCGCAGTGCGACGCCGGACAATCAGGGTGTGCCGCAGTGGTTCATCAACGCGATTGGGCTTGAACCCGCAGGCGGCGAGGCGATTGTCAGCCGTGGCTGGCAGCAGACGGCGCGGGTCGAGGTGGTGAGCCACCCGATGTTCGCGCTGGCGAAGTTGTGGCAGAGCGCGCTGGGCAGCCTGGGTTGGTTGCTGGTGTGCGGCGTGGTCAGTGCGATTCTTGGCGCGATGTTGCTGCGCCGGCAGCTCAAGCCGCTGGATTACATGGTGGCGCAGTCCCAGGCGATTGGTCGTCGCGAGTTTCTCGTTTTGCCCGAACTGCCGCGTACGCCGGAGCTGCGCCGGGTGGTGCAGGCGATGAACCAGATGGTCGAGAAGCTCAAGGCGCTGTTTCAGGAAAGCACCGAGCGCAGTGAGAAGCTGCGTATCGAGTCGTATCAGGACAGCCTGACCGGGCTGTCAAACCGCCGTTATTTCGACATGCAGCTCAACGCCCACGTCAGCCATCTGGAAGACGGTCGGGCGGGGTATTTGATGATGTTGCGCGTCAACGACCTGGCCGGTCTGAACCAGCGTCTGGGCGGCAAGCGCACCGATGCCTTGCTGGTGGCGGTGGCCGAGCAGTTGGTGCGCCACTGCGAAAAGTACCCGGAAACCCGCAACCTCATCAGCCGCAGCCGTGGCGGCGAGTTCGCCGTGCTGGCGCCGGGCATGGTTCACGATGAAGCCGTGCAGCTGGTGCAGAACCTTGACGCGGCGCTGCAGAGCCTGGAGGCCACTGGCGCCTCCGATGTCTCGCCGGTCGCGCACATGGGGCTGGCGCCGTACAGCCCGGGCGATGCGTCGATGACCCTTCTGGGATTGGCGGATCAGGCGCTGTCCCAGGCCGAAAGCGGCGGCGAGCAATCGTGGTATTGCATCGAGCGTGGAGCGATTGGTGATCTGGGTGAAGATCAGCATGAGTGGCACAGGACGCTGGACCGGGCGCTGGCCCATGGGCGTTTTCAGTTGTTCTTTCAGCCGGTGGTCGCGTCGGGCGATGGCTCGACCGTGATGCACTACAAGGTCCTGTCGCGGCTGGTCGATGCCGACGGCGTGACGATTCCGGCGGGGCGGTTTCTGCCGTGGCTGGAGCGCTTTGGCTGGTCGAGCCGTCTGGATTTGCTGATGCTGCGGGAGGTGCTGGCGCATCTGGGTACTCACAACGAGCGGTTGGCGCTGAACCTGTCGGCGGCCACGCTTAACGATGCGGCGGCGATGAACGAGGTGTTCGCGGCGCTACGTCAGCATCCCAAGCTGGGCCCGCGCCTGACGCTGGAGATCGGCGAGGAGCAAGTGCCCGAGCAGGCGGTGCTGGAGAAACTGACCCGACGCCTGCAGGAAGCTGGCTATTCCCTGGCGCTGCAGCGCTTTGGTGGGCGTTTCAGCATGATCGGTAACCTGGCGCATCTGGGGCTGGCGTATCTGAAAATCGATGGCAGCTACATCCGCACCATCGACCAGGAAAGTCACAAGCGTTTGTTCATCGAAGCGGTCCAGCGCGCGGCCCACAGCATCGACCTGCCGCTGATCGCCGAGCGCGTCGAGACCGAAGGCGAACACCGGGTGATTCTCGAGATGGGGATCGAAGGGGTGCAAGGGCGGCTCTTTGGTGATCCCGCGCCGTGGAAGTAATCGATTAAACAACTTGCCCGCTGTTTTAACTGAATATCGATGGCTGACGCGCCATGTGTAGGCCTGCTGGCCCGCGAACGTGGTGTGTCAGACGGCATTGATGTCACAGCCCCGGCGCTTTCGCGACCGTCGTAACCTCCGATTGCTCCTACAGTGGATTTGCGTGCGACGCGGATTTGGGTGCGGGCACATAAACCCGTGCGACGCGGTTTTTGGGTGCGGATACGAAAATGGTAGGAATGAGCTTGCTCGCGAAGCTGTGGGTCAGACGGCATCGATGTCACAGCCCCGCCGCTTCGCGACCGTCGTAACCTCCGATTGCTCCCACAGTGGATTTGCGTGCGACGCGGATTTGGGTGCGGATACGAAAATTGTAGGAGTGAGCTTGCTCGCGAAGCGGTGTGTCAGACGGCATTGATGTCACAGACCCGCCGCTTCGCGACCGTCGTAACCTCCGATTGCTCCTACAGGGGATTTGCGTGCGATGCGGATTTGGGTGCGGACACATTAAACCCGTTCGACGCGGATTTGGATGCGGATACGAAAATCGTAGGAGTGAGCTTGCTCGCGAAGACGTAGGCACATCCGCCACATCTCCAGCGCCTAAAATGCCGTCTTCGTGAGCAAGCTCACTCCCACACGTGCACCCTTTGTTGGGGGATAGCAGGCTGTCAGAAACAAGCATCAGGGTTTGCCGCGCGACAGCGAGTCGTTGCAAAACGGTGCGTACGAAAGGAGAGGCCTTCAGATCAGCCGTTGTTCATCATCATTGATCAAGTCGCTCAGGCCGCCCAGTGTTTCCCGGGCCTGAGTACGATCCATCAATTTTGCCTGTGCGGCGGGGGAGGTCGGTGATGTTGAGGATACCTTTACTGGTCAGGACCTGAATCAGGTCGTCCAGTACCCGGATCATGTCCATGTCGCTGGACTTGAGCTGGATCAGGCTCTTCTCGACCACTTCGTTGGCAAACCAGGCTTGCACCTGATGGTCATCGGGCGGCAGTTGCTCGCTCGCTTCGGCAAAAGCCGTCGCTTCCACGCGAACTAGCGTGCCATCGGCATCGCGCTGAACGTAAAACATGGCTCATTCCTCAGGGACTAACCGGGCTGGCAGCCGTCAGGGACGGGTGCCAGCACAGTACAACAGCTCTCGCGACTCAGCTATCAGTGGTGATCGACTTTGATGGTCGGATCCGCACCGCTCACCAGCGAGTTGACCATGGCATTGCTCCAGGTCACGCCTTCTACCTTGATGTGCACATCGGCCGTGGTTGCCGCGGCAGCCGCAGAGACATTCGACGCGAACTGCCCGGTGGTGCTGACCTGCAGAATGGTGTCATGGCCATCGTTGCTGACCTGCAGGTACTTGCTGAGGGTGTCGGTGTCTTCACCTTGCAGCAGGTCACGCAGGTCAATGCGGTCGCCAGCGTCCTTGTTGAAGTCCTTAATCACGTCAACGCCACCGCTGTTGGTGTCGCCGGCTTTCCAGGTAAACGTGTCCGCACCGGCGCCGCCGAAGAGGATGTCGTTGCCTTTGCCGCCGACGAGCACGTCATTGCCACCCTGACCGAACAGGATGTCATTGCCATTGCCGCCCAGCAGGGTGTCGTTGCCGTCCAGCAATGTCGACGACTTGTTGGAGGTGTTGGCGAGGTCGGCAACGGCACCGAGGTGGTTGGTCACGAACGAGTGCAGCGTTGTGCCATCGATCTTCGAGACATCGACGTGCAAGGTGTCGGCAGCGAACGCCTTCAGGGCGGTGATGCCTTCCTTGGTGCCGTAGCTGATCGTGTCGCCGAACAGGATGTCATTGCCGTCGCCACCGTTAAGCGTGTCGCTGCCCGGCGCGGTCGGTTTCTGGCTGCCCAGTACCGCTTGTGCCAGATCGTCCGCATCAACGTTGGTTTGCGCGTGGCCGTCGCTGTCGTAGTGATTGAGCGTGCTCGTCTTGACCGACGAGTTAAGGCCAATCGCTTCGATGGTGGGCGACTGCTTCAGCAGCAGGGCGTAGCCCGTATCCGCTTCAGCCAGCACAACGCTGCTGCCGTTCATCTCCGGAGAGGTCAGGCTGTATTCCTGACCACCTTTGCCGTCGTCGTGGAGGGCGAGGGTGCCTACCGACTTGCCGGTCGTGCTATTGGCGTAACTGTAAACATGACCCTCGGCGTCGATGGCGACCTTGCCATTCACCGAGTACGTGCTGCCCAGATGCCAGCTATCAAGCGCAGTCGCGAGCAGGATGGCCGTACCGTTCACCGTCCCGAGCACCGTGCTGGTGTTCTGGTAAACGTTTGGCTCGCCGTCGGTGATGAAGTAGGTGCGGTTCTCGCCCGTCGGGTTAGTGCTGTTCAGGCCGGCAAACCAGTTCGCCGTAGACTTGAACGCATCTTCGTAGTTGGTCGTACCGCCTGACTTCATGCCTGCCAGGGCCGTGTTCAGGGTAGCCAGCGCTGCGGCCTTGTTAGACATGTCCACCGAGACGGTCGAGCGCACGTTGGTGTCGAAATCCACCAGCAGTACGTTGATTTTGCCCGCGTTGGCGGTCTGGGCGCTGCTCGCCAGTTTCTGGAAGACCGACTGCAATTGCGTCTTGGCGGTGTCGAGCGTACTGCCCATGCTGCCCGAGCTGTCGACGATAAAGGCGATGTTGTAGTTCTTCCCCTGCACGATGGTCGTGCCGCTGACGTCGCCGACGATGATATCCGCACCGGTGGTGCCCGTGATCACGGTTGGGTCAGTGCCGGGCAGGCCTTCAATCGGGGTGTAGGTCTGAGGCTCGACAGTCACGGTGATGACTTTAGTGGCGGTGGCGCTCTCTACCGCCGTGTCCACGCCTGGCACCTTCGCTTCGGTCGCCTTGGCAGTGACGGTCAGGTCGAACTTGCCAACGAAGTAGTCACGCGTAGTGACGCTCAGTGTCGACAGGTCGAAATTGCTGACATCGACCGAACCCTTATCGCTGGTCACGGTGGCGGTGTGACCCGCTGCGTCGGTCAGGATCGAGCCTGCCGGTGCGCCGCTGACGGTAACGACGTGCGTCTCCGAACCGTCGAGGCTGTCACCGAACACTACTTTGACCGGGCTCAGCTTGATCGCGCTGCCTTCGGTGCCGTGGTTCAGCTCGTAACCGGTGTAGTAACCCTCACCGCTGCCAACCGTGCCTTCGTGCAGCGGCGAGACGTTCAGGCCGGAAGCCTTGAGGTCATCGACCGTTGCGAACAGCAGCACGTTGCTGCCGTTCAGGGCCACGGTCTGGGTGGCGTTGGTGCTGAGGTTCTTGTCGGTCAGGCTGACGTTGTAGCTGCCCGGGCCGGCCTGGTTGTAGTGGTAGATGTCCAGGGTGTAGTAGCCGGACTCGGTGGGCGTAAAGCCCGCACTCTGGATCTTGCCGCCCGCGCCCCATGTGGCGTTGGCTGCGGTCTGGCCACCGACAGTGATCAGCAGGCTGTCGTCCGCGGTACCGGAGAAGGTGTAGGTGTGGCCGGCTTCCATGTACATCAGGCCGGACAGCTTGGTGCCGGTGCCGGTGGCGACTGCGGTGGAGGAGTCCTGCGCGCCGGTGGCGACGCCGTGAGTGGTCGGGGCAACGGTGGTGTTGAAGCCGGCCTTGAGGGTCGCTTCGTTGGCGCCGTTGCCGTCGGTGCCCATGTTTTTCAGCGTACCGACATAAACGTCTTTCACCAGACCGGTCGACTGAACGACGCCGTTACCCAGCGTCACCAGCGGTTGGTCGGCGACAGGCGCCACGCTGATGGTGCCAGTGGCTGGCGTAGAGTCTGCCTTGCCCTGGTTGTCCACTGCCTTGTAAGTGAACGACGTGCTGCCTGCCCAGTCGGCCGCTGGCTTGAAGTACACCGTTGCAGCGTTGCCAACTGCGGCAATGTTGCTCAGGCTGGTCAGCGCGACCTTGCCCGCAGCATCGGCGTAGAACGTGCCGTGAGCCGCCATGTCGACCAGGTTGAAGTGATCGACATTGCCGTCAACGTCGGTGCCGGTCAGCTTGACCGCGATGGCGGTGTCTTCGTTGCCCGCCGCCGACGCAGCCTTGGTAATCGGCGCGTCGTTCACGGCAATGACGTTGACCTGGCTGTCGTGAACAACAGTCTGGTTGCTGGTGCCGTTGGCGTCTGCGTCGGTCACAGCGATGGTCACGCCACGTGGCGCGGTGCTTGGGTTATCGCTGCTGTTGGCGTAGGTGATCGACTTGATCACGGTTTCGTAAGCGGCTATCGACGCCTTGCCGGTCAGATTGATGTAGATGGTGCCGTCGGCGTCATTGGTCAGGGTGTACTTGATGCCCTGGCCGGCATCACCGCTGTTGCTGTCCTTGTAGTACGGGGACACGATCAGGTCTTCGCCCTTGATGCCGGTCAGCGTGATTTTCGCGCTGCTCAGCTGGGTGCTGTCGACGTCGGCGATGCTGAAGTCTTTAACGAGGGCAATCGGTGCGCCATTTTCGGTGTAGGTGATGCTGCCGAAGTTGACCACAGGCGCGTCGTTGACCGGCGTAACCGTGATGGTGCCGTTTGCCGGAGTGGTGGACGTCAGGCCCTGGTTGTCGACGGCGGTGTAGGTGAACGGCGTGCTGCCGTTCCAGTTCGCGTCCGGCTTGAAGTAGATCGTTGCGCCATTGTTGGTGGCGGTGATGTTGGTCAAGTTGGTCAACGGCTGAGTGCCCGCGGCGTCGGAGTAGAACGTGCCATTGGCAGGCGGGTTGACCAGGTTGAAGTGGTCAATGGTGCCGTCGACATCAGCGCCAGTCAGCTTGACGGCGATAGGGGTGTCTTCGTTGCCCTTGCCTGTGGCGTTGTCGACGATAGGCGCGTCGTTCACGGCGATGACGTTGATCTTACTGTCGTGTACGACGGTCTGGTTGTTGGTGCCGTTGGCATCCACGTCGGTGACAGCGATGGTCACGCCGCGTGGCGTGGTGCTCGGGTTGTTGCTGTTGTCGGCGTAGGTGATCGACTTGATCAGGGTTTCGTAGCTGGCGATCGAAGCCTTGCCGGTCAGGTCGATGACGATGTTGCCGTTGGCGTCGTTGCTGAGCTTGTAGCTGATACCCAGATCGGTTGTGCCGGTGGTGCCGTCGGTGCCGGCTTTGTAGTACTGCGAAACGATCAGGTCTTCGCCCTTGATGCCGGTCAGCGTGATTTTCGCGCTGCTCAGCTCAGTGCTGTCGACGTCGGTAATGCTGAAGCCTTTGACAATCGGCGTCGCTGCACCGTTTTCGGTGTAGGTGATGCTGCCGAAGTTGACCACAGGCGCGTCGTTGACTGGCGTTACGGTGATGGTGCCGGTTGCCGGGGTGGTGGAAGCCGTGCCCTGGTTGTCGACGGCGGTATACGTGAACGGCGTGCTGCCGTTCCAGTTCGCGTCCGGCTTGAAGTAGATCGTCGCGCCGTTGTTGCTGGCGGTGATGTTGGTCAAGTTGGTCAGCGGCTGAGTACCCGCGGCGTCGGAGTAGAACGTGCCATTGGCAGGCGTGTTGACCAGGTTGAAGTGGTCAATGGTGCCGTCGACATCAGCGCCAGTCAGCTTGACGGCGATGGTGGTGTCTTCGTTGCCCTTGCCTGTGGTCGTGTCGACAACAGGCGCATCGTTGACTGACGAGACGTTGACGGTCAGCGACTTAATCGAGGTGGCCGAGTCGCTGTTGGCGCTTTCGGTAGACGTCGAGCTCACTTGCAGGTTGAACGAGCCGTTGAAGTCTTTCGGCGGCGTGATGGTCAGGGTGCTCAGGTTCCAGCCGGTGAGGTAAGCCTCGCCATCGCCGCCTTCAGAAGCAGGGAGGGAGGTGTAGCTGTTGCCGTTGCCATCGCTCAACACCGCGCCCACTGGAATGCCGCCCACAATGACCGGTCCGAGGGACTCAGAGCCGTCGGTGTCCACCAGGGCAGCGCTCAGGTCCAGCTTAATGGCGCTGTCTTCAGCGCCCTGAGCGTTGGTGACGGTAACGGTTGGTGCATCAGCCACGGGCGTGACGTTGATCGTGCCAGTTGCCGTGTTACCGGCTGGCAGGTTCTGGTTATCGACAGCTGTGTAGGTGAAGGTGGTGTCACCGGCCCAGTTGGCGTCCGGCTTGAAGTAGATCGTCGCGCCGTTGTTGCTGGCGGTGATGTTGGTCAAGTTGGTCAGCGGCTGGGTGCCGGCGGCGTCCGAGTAGAACGTGCCATGTGCAGGCGCACTGACCAGGTTGAAGTGGCCAATGGTGCCGTCGACGTCAGAGCCAGTCAGCTTGACGGCGATAGTGGTGTCTTCGTTGCCCTTGCCTGTGGCGTTGTCGACGATAGGCGCGTCGTTCACGGCGATGACGTTGATCTTACTGTCGTGAACAACGGTCTGGTTGTTGGTGCCGTTGGCATCCACGTCGGTCACAGTGATGGTCACGCCGCGTGGCGTGGTGCTCGGGTTGCTGCTGTCGTCGGCGTAGGTGATCGACTTGATCAGGGTTTCGTAGTTGGCAACCGAAGCCTTACCGGTCAAATCGATAACGATGTTGCCGTTGGCGTCGTTGCTCAGCGTGTACTTGATGCCCAGACCGGTTTCGGCGCTGTTGCTGTCCTTGTAGTACGGGGACACGATCAGGTCTTCGGCCTGAATGCCGGTCAGCGTGATTTTCGCGCTGCTCAGCTGGGTGCTGTCGACGTCAGTGATGCTGAAGTTGTTGACCAGCGCTACCGCGGCACCTTTCTCGGTGTAGGTGGTGCTGTCGAAATTCACCACAGGCGCGTCGTTGACAGGCGTAACCGTGAGGGTGCCGGCTGCCGGAGTCGACGCCAGGCCCTGGTTGTCGACGGCGGTGTAGGTGAACGGCGTGCTGCCGTTCCAGTTCGCGTCCGGCTTGAAGTAGATCGTTGCGCCATTGTTGGTGGCGGTGATGTTGGTCAAGTTGGTCAGCGGCTGGGTGCCTGCGGCGTCGGAGTAGAACGTGCCATGTGCAGGCGTATTGACCAAGTTGAAGTGGTCAATGGTGCCGTCGACGTCAGAGCCAGTCAGCTTGACGGCGATAGTGGTGTCTTCGTTGCCCTTGCCTGTGGTCGTGTCGACAACAGGCGCATCGTTGACTGACGAGACGTTGACGGTCAGCGACTTAACCGTGGTGGCCGAGTCGTTGTTGGCGCTTTCGGTCGACGTCGAGCTCACTTGTAGGTTGAACGAGCCGTTGAAGTCTTTCGGCGGCGTGATAGTCAGGGTGCTCAGGTTCCAGCCGGTGAGGTAAGCCTCGCCATCGCCGCCTTCAGAAACAGGGATGGAGGTGTAGCTGTGGCCGCTGCCATCGCTCAACACCGCGCCCACTGGAATGCCGCCCACAATGACGGGGCCGAGGGACTCGGAACCGTCGGTGTCCACCAGTGCAGCGCTCAGGTCCAGCTTGATGGCGCTGTCTTCAGCGCCCTGGGCGTTGGTGACGGTAACGGTTGGTGCATCGGCCACCGGGGTGACGTTGATGATGCCGTTTGCCGGCGCGCCCGCTGCCAGATTCTGATTGTCGACAGCGGTGTAGGTGAAGCTGGTGTCACCGGCCCAGTTGGCGTCCGGCTTGAAGTAGATCGTCGCGCTGTTGTTGCTGGCGGCGATATTGCTGAGGTTGGTCAGCTCCTGGGTCCCGGCGGCATCGGCGTAGAACTTGCCATGCTCGGCCATGGTGACCAGGTTGAAGTGATCAATCTTGCCGTCGACGTCAGCGCCGGTCAGCTTGACCGCGATCGCTGTGTCTTCGTTGCCCTGGCCCTGAGCCGCGCTCACGGTCGGCGCATCGTTGACCGGCGTGACGTTAATGGCACCGGTGGCGCTGCCCGACAAGTTGTTGGTGCCGTTGGCATCCACGTCGGTGACAGCGATGGTCACGCCGCGCGGTGTGGTGCTCGGGTTATCACTGCTGTTGGCGTAGGTAATCGAGTTGATCACCGTCGTGTAGTCGGCGACCGACGCGTTGCCGGTCAGATCAATCACGATGTTGCCGTTGGCGTCGTTGCTTAGCGTGTACTTGATGCCAAAGGCGGCATCGCCGCTGTTGGCGTCCTTGTAGTACTGGGAAACGATCAAGTCTTCAGCCTGAATACCGGTCAGCGTGATTTTTGCGCTGCTCAGCTGGGTGCTGTCGATGTCGCCGATCTGCAGGTTGCCGACCAATGGCTGAGGTGCGCCGTTCTCGACGTAGTCAGGGTTGGTGAAGGTGACGGTAGGCGCGTCGTTAACCGGCCCGACGGTCACGGTCAGAGACTGCGTCGTGGTGGCCGAATCCTTGTTGGCGCCCTCGGTCGATGTCGAGCTCACTTTCAGGATGATCTCGCCGTTGAAGTCTTTCGGCGGAGTGATCGTCAGGTTGTTCAGGTCCCAGCCGTCGATGTAGACAGCGCCGTCACCGGTCGGAATCGAGGTGTAGCTGTGGCCATTGCCGTCGCTCAGCACGGCGTTGACCGGAATGCCCGACACAACAAGCGGGCCCAGGGATTCGGAACCGTCGGTGTCGACCAGCGCGGTGCTCAGGGTCAGCTTGATCGCGGTGTCTTCGGCGCCTTGGGCGTTGGCAACGGTCACGATTGGCGCGTCGGCTACTGGCGTGACGTTGATGATGCCGTTCGCTGGCGCGCCGGCTGGCTGGCCCTGATTGTCGACAGCGGTATAAGTAAAGCTGGTGTCGCCTGCCCAGTTGGCGTTCGGCTTGAAGTAGATCGTCGCGCCGTTGGCGTTAGCCGCGATGTTGCTGAGACTGGTCAGCGCCTGGGTGCCGGCAGCATCGGCGTAGAACGTGCCGTTGGCTGCCAGGCTGACCAGGTTGAAGTGATCGATGGTGCCGTCGACGTCAGCGCCGGTCAGCTTGACCGCGATGGTGGTGTCTTCGTCGCCGTTGCCCGATGCGTCGATGACGGTCGGCGCGTCGTTGACCGGGGTGATGGCGACTTCGCCGGTGGCGCTGCCCGTCAGGTTGTTGGTGCCGTGGGTGTCCACGTCAGTCACTTCGATCGTCACGCCGCGTGGGGTGGTAATCGGAGCGTCACTGCTGTTGGCGTAAGTGATCGAGTTGATCAGCGTGGTGTAGTCGGCGATCGACGCGTTGCCGCTCAACTGAATGACAACGTTGCCGTTGGCGTCGTTGCCCAGCGTGTAGCTGATGCCCGAAGCCGTGGTGCCGCTATTGCCGCCCTGGAAGGACGGCGAAGCGATCAGGTCTTCGGCCTGAACGCCGGTCACGGTGATCTTCGCGCCACTCAACTGCCCGCCGTCGACGTCGCCGATCTGCAGGTTGCTGACCAGTGCCTGAGGCGCGCCGTTTTCGACGTAATCAGTGCCGGTGAACGAGACGGTCGGGGCGTCATTGACGGCAACGACGTGGACGATGCTGGTTGCCAGTGCGGAATCATTCTGGCCGTCGTTGACGGTCACCGTGATAGTGCGGTCCGCGACGCTCGGGTCTTCGCTGCTGTTCTGGAAGGTGATCGACTTGATCACGGCTTCGTACTCGGCAGCAGTGGCGGCGCCGGTCAGGGTCAGGACAATCTGGCCGTTGACGGTGGCGGTGCTGACCGCGATGTTCGCATTCGGGCTGCCCACCACCAGTGTGTCAGTGTCCTGAGGGTTGGTCAGGGTGACGCGCGCGCTTTGCAGGTTCGGGCTGTCGGCATCGGTGATGGTCAACTGGTTGGCGATCGATACGCCAGCCTGGCCTTCGGTGAAGGTGGTTTCGCTGTTGGTGCCGTTACCGCCGCCGTTCGGATCGACAACCGGCAGTGCGTCGTTGTCGATGATGGTGGTGGTAACACTGCCATTGGTCGGGCTGACAGCGACGTTCTCGAAGTTGCCGCCGCTGATGGCGCCAATCGCGACGGTGACGTTTTCAACGCCTTCCGGGATCGTGTCATTCAGTGTGTTCAGGTCGAAGGTGACGCTGCTGCTGTTGGCAGGGATCTTCACGCTGACCACTTGCGTGTAGTCGGTGCCGTCGGTCGCGGTGCCGCTGTAAGTCAGGTTGATCGTGACTTCGGTCTGCGCCGGATTGCTCAACGTAATGGTGTACGTGGCGGCCTGGCCTTCAACCACCGACTGGGTACCGGTGATGCTGGCGAAGGTGGTGTCGATGGTGTCGGTGATGGTAGTCACCGCCGGCGTCGGATCGGTCGTCACGACCAGACCGCCACCGCCCGTTGTGCCGGTGATGGTGGTGCTAATAACAGAAGGGTCGATGTACGGCGTGTTGTTGTCAGCCACTTGGACAGTGGTGGAGCCCGAAGTGTCGCCGCCACGAATGACAATGGTCGACCCGTTGGACAGGGTGATCGTCAGGTCCGAAGTCGGGGCCTGAGTGACGTTTGCCGTGTAAACCAGCGCGCCGCCGGCTTCGGTCAGCGTCTGGGTGGCGGTCAGCGTCAGGGTGCCCGTCGGCGCCGGCGCGACAGGGGTCCCGTTGCCATTGCCATCGTCGATGGCCAGGCCATTAACCAGCGTAGGTGGAGGCGTGGCAGTGGTGCCCAGACCGTTGGTCGGGAAGCCGATGGTCGGATTCACCACGCCTGCGGTCTCGGTGAGCATCACGACGCTGTGGCCGCCGCCTGCGTTGCCGCCATCACCTGGCGCAGCCTGCGGACCTGCCGCAGTGGCTTCAAGGTCCTTGGTCGGGTCGGCGCCGGCCGCGATGGCCTGCTGCAGTTCCGCAACCGAAGGTGCCGCTTGCGCGGTGGCTTCAGCAAGGTTGGTGGTGGAAGCCGGTGCGTCGGCGCTCCATTGGCTGTCACGACCAATGTCCAGTTGACGGCCATCAGCAAGCTGCAGCGTGACTGCGCCTCCCGGGCCTGTCAGAACCTGCTCGCCGGTGAACAGCCGGTCACCCTCGATCAGCACACGACGAATCCCTTCCGGGGAAACTGCGACTACCTGGCCAACAATGCTTTTGACGATGGCAACAACACTGCTCATGGGGGTGACTCTCCGAAATTACCGTTCAGTGGGTATCCATCATGCCGACCGGCTTAACAGAGCCGCTTCATATTGGAATACGTAAAGATTCGCATTTGATTCGATGACAGATAACAACTTAGGGAACTAATTAAGTTGCACGTTATCTGGCGTCAATTTATTTACAGCAGGTCGGCACCGGAATTAACTTTCTGCCAAAGTATTGACCTATTCGGCGACATCCTAAACAATCGCATCCGTAATGTCACATTGATATTTGATGAGATCGCGTATTTCTGCAGTGTGATCGCAAGCGCCCTTCAGAACACTCTCGAAACGATCACTTCAATGGCCATTTTTACGATGCGGCAGTGTGTATTGCTGCATTTTGAACAAGTACGTTCTCGGGAAACCACCAAAATGCGTAAGCACCTTTTCACTGCTGTACCCCTTATCCTTTGTGCCGGCTTCGTTCAGGCCCAAACGCTACAGTCCGCCATGCAGAAAGCCATGGACGAGCATCCCGAGGTGCAGGCCGGCATTAATGCCCGTATCGCGCAGGACTACGCGCTTCGTGCTGCAAAAGGCGGTTACCTGCCGCGTGTCGACGTCACGGCGGGCTACGGCCGGGCCGGTTCCGATACGCCAAGCACCCGTGCCTCGACCGGCCGCCACGACTACCAGACGCTGGACCGCGGTGAAGCGCAAATCCGCCTTCAGCAGATGCTGTTTGATGGCTTCGCAACAAGTAACGAAGTTGCGCGTCAACAAGCCACCGCCAATTCCCGGGGCTATTCGCTGTTGAATACCACCGAACGTACGGCGTTGACTGTTGCACAGGTCTATCTGGATGTACTGACCCAACGTGAAATGGTTCGGCTGGCAGAAGAGAACCTGAAGAGCCACGAACGTATTTACGATCAAATCAAACTTCGCACTTCCCGCGGTGTCGGGCGTATGGCGGATATGGACCAGGCCGATGCCCGTCTGGCACAGGCCCGTAACAACCTGATCACTGAACAGACCAACTTGGCCGACGCTCAGACCAACTACCTGAGTGCCGTTGGTCTGGAAGCTGACCAGTTGGAAGCGCCGTCGCCGTTCGCCATGATGCCCGCCGATCTGAACGAAGCCCGCCGCCAGATGCTCGAGAACAGCCCGGTGCTGCGCTCGGCCGAAGCCGACATCGTTGCCGCTGAAAAGCAGTACAGCTCGGCGCAGTCCAATTATTACCCGCGTTTCGATGCAGAACTGGGCCGCAATGCCGATAACAACATTGGCGGCGACGAAGGCCACAACAATGGCTGGGAAGCCATGGTTCGCATGCGCTTCAACCTGTACGCCGGTGGCAGCAACAAGGCTGACCTGCAGTCCAAGTCGTATCTGTCGAGCCAGGCCCTGGACATCCGCAACAACGCGCTGCGTCAGTTGAACGAAGAACTGGGCCTGGCCTGGAACGCCTACAACAACGCCAACGCTCAGGTGCCGATTGCTCAGCAGTACGTCGAGCGTGCCAACAGCGTTCGTACCTCTTACCAGCAGCAATTCAGTCTGGGAGAGCGTACCCTGCTCGACCTTCTCGACAGCGAGAACGAGTTGTTCACCGCGCAACAGCGTCTGGTGCAACTGAAGAACCTGCAGACGTACACCCAATACCGCATCAAGGCGGACATGGGCACGCTGCTGAAAAGCCAGGGCGTTGTGGCGCCAATGGCATCGGTTGTGCAGAACGACGTCAAACCGACCGTTCAGCTGCCGGGCATGAACTGATTCTTGACGGAGTCAGCTTCTTTTAACCGTTAAGAAAGAGAGTGTCAGCGTGGACTTGGAATTACCTTCGGCTCAATTAGGTCATGATCCACGCAGCCAGCACGACGATCCGCTACTCGACGGGCTGCTGACACTCTGTGCCCTGCATCACAAACCCGCGAGCCGGGCCATGCTGACCACCGGTCTGCCATTGCCCGACCAGCGTTTGAGCCCGGATCTGCTGCCTCGCGCCGCAGCCCGGGCCGGTTTGCAAGGGCGTCTATTGCAACGCAAGCTCACCCAGATTCCCGAGATCGCATTACCCGCCTTGCTGCTGCTGAAAGAAGGGCGCTCTGCCGTTCTGCTCGGTTGGGAGGGCGAATCGGCCCGCCTGCTGATCAGCGAAAGCAACGGCGGCGAAGTGCTGATCGAAACCGAAGCGCTGGCGCAGGATTACAGCGGTCGGGTGTTTTTCGCACAACCGCAACATAAATTTGACGTGACCCAGGGCTCGCTCATCCCGCGCGCTCGTTCCTGGTTCAAGGACACCCTCAAGCTGTCTCGCTGGCTTTACGTCGACGCGATCGCTGCCAGCTTTGTGATCAACCTGATCGCTCTGGCTACCCCTCTTTTCGTGATGAACGTCTACGACCGTGTCGTGCCCAACCAGGCCACCGCGACCTTGTGGGTGCTGGCGACCGGTATTTGTGGTGCGTTCCTGTTTGACCTGTTGCTCAAAGGCCTGCGCAGTCTGTGCCTGGACCTGGCCGGCAAGAAAACCGACCTGATCATTTCCGCTACGCTGTTCGAGCGAATCGTCGGCATGGCGATGAAGTTTCGTCCGGCGCGGGTCGGTAGCTACGCCCAGAACATCCATGAGTTTCAGGGCATGCGTGACTTCCTCACGTCGCTGACCCTGACCAGCCTCATTGATCTGCCGTTCACGCTGATCATCCTGCTGGTGATTGCGCTGCTGGGCGGGCATCTGGTGTGGATTCCGATCATCGCCTTCCCGCTGGCGCTGGGCATCGGCCACTTCCTGCAAAAGCCGCTGACCTCCACCCTTGAGCGCACCATGGCATTGGGTGCCGAGCGTCAGTCAAGCCTGATCGAAACCCTCGCCGGCCTCGATGCGGTGAAGGTCAATAACGCCGAAAGCGAGCGTCAGTACCAGTGGGAACACACCATCGGTACGCTCAGCCGCCTGGAATTGCGCGTTAAGGTCCTTTCCGGTCTGGCCATGAACATCACCCTGCTGATCCAGCAACTGGCGGGCGTGGCGATGATCTGTTTCGGCGTTTACATGATCATGGACGGCGTCCTCAGCATGGGCGGCCTCGTGGCCTGCTACATGCTCAGCGGTCGCGCCCTCGGCCCGTTGGCGCAATTGTCCGGCCTGCTGACCCGTTATCAGCAAGCCAAAGTGACCATGGTCTCGGTCGATCAGATGATGGAGCTGCCTCAGGAACGCAATTTCGACGAGCGTCCGCTCAGCCGTCAGGTCCTGCAAGGCGCCATGGAATTCCGCAACCTTGAGTTCACTTACCCGAACCAGCAGAACCTGGCGCTGCGCAACATCAATCTGGTGATCCGCCCGGGCGAGAAGGTCGGCATCATCGGCCGTAGCGGTTCGGGCAAAAGCTCCCTCGCCAAACTCCTGGTCGGGTTGTATCAGCCGGACGAAGGCTCGCTGCTGGTGGATGGGGTCGACATTCGCCAGATCGACGTCAGCGAAGTGCGCCACAACATCGGCTACGTCGCTCAGGACATTCAACTGTTGTCGGGCACGCTGCGCGACAACCTGATTTCCGGCGCGCGCTACGTGGATGACGAAATGGTGCTGCAGGCCGCCGAACTGGCGGGCGTGCATGAGTTTGCCAGTCTGCATCCCCAGGGCTACGAGCTGCAGGTGGGTGAGCGCGGGCAGAATCTGTCCGGTGGTCAGCGGCAGAACGTCGCCCTGGCGCGGGCCTTGTTGCTCGATCCGCCGATTCTGTTGCTCGACGAACCCACCAGCGCCATGGACAACACCGGCGAAGAACGTTTGAAGCAGCGCCTGCATGGCGTTATCGAGAAAAAGACCGTGATTCTTGTGACACACCGAGCTTCGTTGCTCAGCCTGGTTGATCGCCTGATAGTCATCGACCGCGGCCAGATCGTGGCCGACGGCCCGAAAGCCGCCGTTATGGAAGCGTTGAAGAAGGGGCAGATCAGTGTTGCTTAAGTCAGGTCAAAACGCCGGTGGCGGCATCTTCGGCTACTTCAAAGGCTCGCCTTCGCTGGAAGGCCAGGCACTCCCGGAAGTCAAAAAGGCACTGGTCGATGATGCTCCTCGCATCGTGCGGCTGACCATCTGGGCGGTGATCCTGTTCTTCGTCTTCTTGCTGGTCTGGGCCAACTACGCCGTGATCGACGAAGTGACAAAGGGCGAGGGCAAGGCGATTCCGTCGACCAAGATCCAGAAGATCCAGAACCTGGAAGGCGGCATCGTCGCGCAGATCTACGCCCACGACGGCCAGATCGTCGACGCCGGCGCCCCGCTGATTCGTCTCGATGACACGCGCTTTGCGTCCAACGTCGGCGAGACCGAAGCGGATCGTCTGGCGATGCAACTGCGCGTTGAGCGTCTGAGCGCCGAGGTCGATGATCGTCCCCTGAATATCAGCGCCGAAGCGCGCAAGCTGGTGCCGAATCAGGCGTCCAACGAAGAGTCTTTGTACAAGAGCCGTCGTCAGCAACTGGTCGACGAGATCGGTGGCTTGCAGCAGCAGTTAATTCAGCGTCAGCAGGAATTGCGTGAATTCGCCTCCAAGCAGGAGCAGTACCGCAGCAGCCTGGGCCTGTTGCGCCAGGAGATCGGGATGTCCGAGCCGTTGGTGTCCCAGGGCGCGGTGTCGCCGGTGGATATCCTGCGGCTGAAGCGTTCCGAGGTGGAAACACGCGGGCAGCTGGACGGCACCACGCTGGCGATCCCTCGGGCACAAGCGGCGATTGCCGAAGTGCAGCGCAAGATCGACGAAACCCGTGGCAAATTCCGCAGCGACGCGCTGACCCAACTGAATGAAGCGCGCACCAACCTTTCCAAAGCGCAGTCGACGGCCAAGGGCCTTGAAGACCGCGTCAACCGTACGATGGTGACGTCGCCGGTGCGCGGCGTGGTCAAGCAGATGCTGGTCAATACCGTGGGCGGCGTTATTCAGCCGGGCAGCGACATTGCCGAAGTCGTCCCGCTGGATGACACGCTGTTGGTAGAAGCGCGCATTCGTCCGCAAGACATTGCCTTCCTGCACCCGGGTCAGGAAGCGATGATCAAGTTTACGGCCTATGACTACACGATCTATGGCGGGCTGAAAGGCAAGCTGGAACAGATCGGCGCCGACACCATTCAGGACGAAGAGAAGAAGAACACCTTCTACGTGATCAAACTGCGCACCGACCGCAGCCACCTTGGCACTGATGAGCACCCGCTGCTGATCATCCCCGGCATGGTCGCCTCGGTGGACATCATCACCGGCAAGAAAACCATCCTGAGCTACCTGCTCAAACCCGTGCTGAAAGCCCGCGCCGAGGCATTGCACGAGCGTTGATGGTCGCAATCTTGTAGGACCGGCTTTAGCCGGGAATGCGTCGGGTCTCACACCGGAAATCTATGGTGTTCACACTGGCCTCTTCCCGGCTAAAGCCGATCCCACAGACTGAACTCATGCTTTTTGTGGGACCGGCTTCAGCCGGGAAAGCGTCGGGCGTGACACCGTAAATGTGTGGCATTCGCGCGGGCCTCTTCCCGGCTGAAGCCGGTCCTACAGAAAATCAGCCAAGCCGAGTCCCGCATGAGAGCATCCGCAGGCGCCATCACCTCCCGCGTTTGCTATCGATCCTCACTAATCGCCCACCTTCGAACCTCAAATACTGGTACATCCCGTTGCTCGGGCCGTAGATCCATTCCTGGACCTGCACCTGATCCACTTGGCGGTAGTGATTGACGGTTTCCTTGTAGCCGATGATGTCCTGGCTGACCGGCTGGCCGCACTTCTGCTGCACTTCAAACATCCGGTCGCCCACGCTGATCAACTGGCTGCCACAGCGCAATGTATCCGCCTGAACAACGCCGACCAGCGCGGCCAGGCCGAGCACCAACGCCATCCTCGTTATCGCATTCTTCAAAATCATTACTCGCTGTCGAGGTGCAGGGGGCTGATGACGCGACCGTCTTTTTCTGGCTGGCCGAGGGTGGTGTCGACGAAATACACTCGCTCGTCTGCCAGTTGGCCCTTATCCACCAAGTAGTCCTTGATGCTTCCGGCCCGCGCCTGGCCGAGCTGACGCAGCAGCAGCGCGCTCGAACTCCAGGATTTGAGCACCGCCTCGCGCAGCTTGTTCTGACGCTCTTCCTTGCCCAGATTCACCCACTCGGCTGGCGGCTGTTGCTTCAGACGAGTGCGATAAATGCCCTCGAGCATCGGCGCTTTCTCATCAGCAGGCACGGCCAGATCGCTCGGCTGCGCAGGCACTTTGTCGCCGCGGCGCTGGAGAATCTTGTAGTACGTGCTCTGGTATTCGCGCTCCAGGCGTTGCTGGGCAATCAGCGGCCCGTCGCTCGCTTCAGCGCTGGTGCCTTCAATCTCCAGACGCAACGCCGGCCGCGCTTTCAATCCTGCCGCCAGCTTGTCCAGCGAAGCCATTGCCTCAGGGCTCAACTCATCAGCCCCCGGCGCGAAGGCCACCGTGCCCAAATCCTCCGACCCGCCACCGCCGCTGATCAAGCCGCCGATGAATTTGAACGGCGCCGCTGCGGCCTTCACCACCAGATTGCGCAGGGTCTGCCAGACAATCGGCATGACGCTGAACTGCGGATTGTTGAGGTCGCCCGTTACGGGCAACTCGATGGAAATCTTGCCATCGGTATCCTTCAGCAGGGCAATCGCCAGTTTCAACGGAAGATTCACCGCATCCGGGCTATCGACCTTTTCACCCAGTTGCAGTTGCTCGACGACCACTTTGTTCTCGGCCTTGAGCTGGCCCTTGGTGATCAGGTAATGCAGATCCAGATTCAAGCGCCCCTTGCGAATACGGTAACCGGCGAACTTGCCGGAGTAGGGCGTCAACGTGGTCAGTTCCACGCGCTTGAAGCTGGTGGCGATGTCCAGGCTCGCCATCGGGTTGAACGGATTCAGCGCGCCCTTGATGGTCACCGGCGCATACCGATCAACCTTGCCGTTGATGTTCACCGTTGCCGGTTTGTCCTGGCGGTTGTCCAGCGTGCCGATCTTGCCGTTGAGCTGCTGAACGGCGGTGGCGAAGTTCGGCGTCAGGCTGAAGTCGGCGAAATTGGCCGAGCCATTGGTGATGTTGACCTCGCCAATGCGAATGCCCATCGGCTTTTCGCTGCTGGCGGCAGCCTTGGCTTTCGGCGCGGCAGGCGCCTGATCAGCGGGCTGTGGAATCAGAAGGTCGTCGATATTGGTCGAGCGATCATCGGCGATCATGAAGCGCGCATACGGCTGATCAATGTTGACCGAGGCAATCGTCAGGCTGTCGCCCAACTGGAAATTCAGCCCGTCGACATTCAGCCGCTGCCACTTCACGAAGTCTCGCGATTTGAGCGTGTCGAGGGTGTGCAGCTGGTCAACCTGCGCCTTGCCGGTAATGCCCAGCGCCAAGGGCTCGGTGCTTTTCAGGTCCACCGCCAGATCGCTGTTGAGCATGCCGCTGCGCACTTCCAGGCGAATGAAAGGTGTGACGTAGGACTGCGCGACACGCAAGTCGATATCACGGGTGGTGACAATAAGATTGGCGCGAACCGGCGCCAGATTCACCTCGCCGTCTGCGGTCAGCTTGCCTTGCTTGCCCACGCCGGTGTCGAGCTTGAGTTTGAAGGGCGACTTGTTGAGGCTGTCGAAGCCGGTCAGGTCCAGATTCAACGGGCCGACGTCAATGGCGACAGGCTCTTTCGGCACTTTGTCGGCGAGATGAATGCGGTAGTCACGCAGCTGCGTATAGCGCAGCAACACCTGCCAGGGTTTACTCGGCGCCGCCGGCTTGGCGCTGGCCGTCGCTTCAGTGCCGGTGGCGGTGGCGGGCTGCTGCTTCTCAGCCTCGACTTTCTTGGACTGGGACTGGGACTGGGATTGGGTTTGGGCCTTGGACGGCTGGCTGGTGAACAATTTTTGCCAGTCCAGCTCACCGTCCGACTCCCGCGTCGCCCAGGTTTCCAAGCCTTCGCTGCGAATCTTGCCGACGTTCACAAACTGCTTGGCCAGATCGATGGACGTCTCGCTCACGCTCAGTTTTTTCAGGCGAGCCAGCGGTCTGCCGTCTGGGGCATCAATGGCAAAGGGCGCGACGCTCAGGGACGTGTTGTCCAGCAGCAGCTCAGTCTCCTTGGCCAGACTGAGTTTGTAATGGGTGTTGAAGTTGAGCACGCCGTCTTTGAGCACCAGCGGCAATGCATCGCGAACGTAAGGCCACCAGACTTTCATCTTGCCGTCGGTGACTTTGAGCGTGCCTTCCGACGCGATCGGCACCAGGCTGATACGCCCGACCCAGTCGATTTGACCGCCTTCAGGCCCGGCGGCGACCAGCGTCATGTCGGCGTTGTCTTCCGGCAGCGTGCTGAGGTTTTTCAGCTCGAAATTCAGCGCGTCGTAGAGAAACTCGATGGGCTCGCTGGGGCGCATGTCCTGAAAATGCACGTAACCGTCGGCCAGCTTGATCTCGCCGATGCGTAGCGGAAACGGCTTGCTGGGCGGTTCGTCAGGCTTGGCGGGTTCGCTGGCGGGCAGCTTGAACAGCCCGGCGAGGTTGAGCGTGCCGTCCTTGGCGAACAGCAGCTCGGTCTTGGGTTTATCGAGTTCGACGGCCTTGAGGTGCAGGGCCTTGGTCCACAGGCTGTCGATTTGCAGATTGGCGTAAAGCCGTGCGAAACCGATTTGCTCCTTGCCCGGCACCCCGATGTTCAGGCCCCAAAGGGTGACTTCCAGGCTGTAGGGATTGAGTTCGAGGCGGTCCAGCCTGGCCGGCACTGTGCTGTAATTTGCCAGCTGTTGATTGATGATTCGCAATGCAACGCCTGGCAGGATCAGAAACCCCAGCACGCTGTAGATAGCGAAGACGGCCAGCAGGGCGCCGATGGCGCGTTTCAATCCTTTGGGCATGTAGGTCGCCGACTCTCTCGATGGGAGGTCCTTGGAGTATGGCACGCCAATCTGGTTCCGAATCCAGTCGCTTCAATCCTTGTGGGAAATTTCCTTAGGCCCGTTTGAGCATCACAGCTGCAAGATCAATGTCTTGAGCGGGGGCTGTTGATCCTGTGACGGAAAGTCGGCGCCCGGGGTCAGCACCTGGCAGTCGCGCACAGGTCGGCCAATCTTGCTCGCGCAACGCAGCACTTGCTCGCGCCAGTCGTCCAGGCTGACTTTCGCCAGATTGTTGCAGCAGATCAGCACGCCATCTTCGGCGGTGGTCAGCAGCGCGGGTTTCAGCAGGCTTTGGTAATCGCGCAGCAGGTCAACCGTGCCGAAGGCGCTTTTGGCCCAGGCCGGCGGATCCAGCAAGACCAGATCATACTGGCGTTGCTCAAGGCGGACGTAGCTCAGCAGTTTGTGGCCGCGACGGGAAGCGATCGGCAGCCCGGCCAGTTGGCGAATGGCCGGGAAGTAATCGGACTGGACGAAATGCATCGTCGGTAGCTGAGGATTGAGCTGGCCGTTCTCGCGCCCGACGGCCAGGTTGCCCTCGGCGAAATCCAGGTTGCACACCTCGCGCGCGCCACCCGCCGCTGCGCTCAGGCCGACGCCGCAGGTATAGGCGAACAGGTTGAGCACGCTCTTGCCGGCGGCATGTTGCTTGACCCAGCCCCGGGCGTTGCGCAGGTCGAGAAACAGCAGCGGATCCTGCCCGGCATGACGACCGCGCACCCGGTAATTCAGGCCCCATTCGTGGCCGACCAGATCGGCGAGCGCTGCGTCGTCGGCTTTGTAGATCGGGTCTGTGCGGTCGACGCGCGAGTTGCCCTGAGAGCGGTCGTTGTAGACCAGCATCAATTCCAGACCCAGCCGTGCATTGACGGCGGTATGCAGCGCCAGCAGCGA
Organism: Pseudomonas sp. 15A4; assembly: GCF_016925575.1. Lineage (NCBI taxonomy): Bacteria > Pseudomonadati > Pseudomonadota > Gammaproteobacteria > Pseudomonadales > Pseudomonadaceae > Pseudomonas > Pseudomonas sp. 15A4. The sequence continues at coordinate 1,818,049 of NZ_CP068986.1, forward strand.
ATCAAGGTCCAGGCTGTTGTGGAAACTCTGCACCAGCAACTGCGGGCCATAGCGGTCGACCGTCAGCCCGCTCGCGCCCTCCTGGCTGCCGTGGAACAGGCGATAGCAATCGGTGCCTTGGGCGTGCAGTTCCGCGAGCAGGGGTTGACGATTATCGAGGGCGACGCTGAGCGCCTGATTCAACGAAGACATGCTCGGCCTTAGGCAGGGATGAGGCGCGGCAGTTTAGCAGTTCGATTTCATACGGTCTGCTTTGGCCGACCTTGGCAGCACTGCAGATCTCCCTGCTACCACACCAATTGTGGGAGCGAGCTTGCTCGCGAAAGGGCCGGGACATCCGCCACATCTTTAGCGCCTGAAATGCCGTCTTCGCGAGCGAGCTCACTCCCACAAATGCCGCCACATACCGCACCGCTGCCGCCTTTCCTGAACCTTTCCTGAACCTCCCCTGAAGACATCCGCAATAACCCTTACACCCCACGTACTGGCGATTTACTCTCATAAAACCCGGGCGTATTCTTCGCCCGTTTTCAACCAATGCGGAGACCCACAGTGGGTACTTGTTCGAGTGACAGACGTCAGCCGGTGCTAACGACCGGCCAATCCTCGGCCCGATAACGCGCAGTCTTTTCACTGCCGCTATCTCGCCGACAACGTGAGAAGCGGCAGTGCCAGCAGACTCTGATCAGAGCCCGCTTTCCTGTCCTTTCCCTGACGCCCAATCCTGCGTGATGACCGACGCGTCCGTCGTTCGTCTGCGCATCGGACGCGCGCGGCATTTTTGCTGTGCGGGCCAGCCTGCGGTGCCTGCTCAAGAATAAGCGCGGCACCAGAGGCTTGCCGTACCCGCTCCAGGTTCCTGTGCTTTCAGTTCCAGCAGCCTTCGGTCCAGGGGACATAACCATGAAGTACACCCTCCTGAAAGAATTTCTCGCAGACTTCGTCCGCACTCGCAAACTTGGCCGGCACTTTCGTCGGCTGGCGACGCTCGACAGCGTGACCGACGCCACCGTCAGCCGCGAAGTGCCGCCCACCCTTGCGCAAACCCTGACCCGCGGTGCCAGCAGCGATGTGCCTGAATTGCTCGCACGCCTGCGCAGCCACGCCGACGGTCTCACCGAAACCGAAGCGCACGAGCTGCGCGAGCAACACGGCCTTAACGAAGTCGAGCACGAACAGCCGCTGCCATGGTGGGTGCACCTGTGGCACTGCTACAAAAACCCGTTCAACCTGCTGCTGACCCTGCTGGCGTTCATCTCGTGGCTGACCGAAGACATGAAAGCCGCCACGGTGATTTTCTCCATGGTCGTGCTCTCCACACTGCTGCGTTTTTGGCAGGAGGCGCGCTCCAATCAGGCCGCCGACGCGCTGAAGGCGATGGTCAGCAACACCGCGACCGTCATGCGTCGCGCCGACAGCACGTTCGACATTGCCGATAACGCCAGGCAAAAACGCCTTGAGCTGCCGATCAAGCAACTGGTGCCGGGCGACCTCATTGTGCTGTCTGCCGGCGACATGATCCCTGCGGACTGCCGCGTGCTCAGCGCGAAGGACCTGTTCGTCAGCCAGGCCGCGATGACCGGTGAATCCATGCCGGTGGAGAAATTCGCGCGGCGTCAGGGCGTTGATACGGTCAACCCGCTGGACCTGGAAAACATTCTGTTCATGGGCACCAACGTGGTGTCCGGCGCTGCGACGGGCGTCATTCTGGCCACCGGCAACCACACCTATTTCGGCGCGCTGGCGCAGCGGGTCAGTGCCACCGACCGCGCGCCGACCTCGTTCCAGGCCGGGGTCAATAAAGTCAGCTGGCTGCTGATCCGCTTCATGTTCGTGATGGCGCCGCTGGTGCTGTTCATCAACGGCTTCACCAAGGGCGACTGGATGGAAGCGCTGCTGTTCGCGCTGTCCATCGCGGTCGGCCTGACCCCGGAAATGCTGCCAATGATCGTCACTTCGACGCTGGCCAAGGGCGCGGTGTTTCTGTCGCGCAAGAAAGTCATCGTCAAACGCCTCGACGCCATCCAGAACTTCGGCGCGATGGACGTGCTGTGCACCGACAAGACCGGCACGCTGACCCAGGACAAGATTTTTCTCGCACGCCATGTCGACGTATGGGGCGACGAGTCCGACGACGTTCTGGAAATGGCCTACCTCAACAGCTACTACCAGACCGGCCTGAAAAATCTGCTGGACGTCGCGGTGCTGGAGCACGTCGAGATTCACCGCGAGCTGCAAGTCGGCACCGCGTTCAGCAAGGTCGATGAGGTCCCGTTCGACTTCAATCGCCGGCGCATGTCGGTGGTGGTGCAACAGCAGCGCGAGCCGCATCTGCTGATCTGCAAAGGAGCGCTGGAGGAGGTGCTGAGCGTGTGCAACCGCGTGCGCCACGGCGATGCCGAAGAAGCGCTGACGCCTGAATTGCTCGAGCGCATTCTGAACGTCACCGCTGCGTTCAATGAAGAAGGCCTTCGCGTTGTGGCGGTGGCGGCGCGCGCCATGGAAGCCGGTCGTGACACCTACGGCCTGGCTGACGAAAGCGACCTGACCCTGATTGGCTATGTCGCGTTTCTCGATCCACCGAAGGAAAGCACGGCGCCGGCGCTTAAAGCGCTGGCCGAGCATGGCGTGGCGGTGAAAGTGCTGACCGGCGACAACGAGCGCGTCACCGCGAAGATCTGCCGCGAAGTCGGTTTGGAGCGTCAGGGCCTGCTACTGGGCGGTGATATCGAGCGCATGAGCGACGCTGAGCTGGCGGTCGCGGTCGAGACCACCAACGTGTTCGCCAAACTGACGCCTTCCCACAAGGAGCGCATCGTTCGGCTGCTCAAGGCCAACGGGCACGTGGTGGGTTTCATGGGCGACGGCATCAACGACGCGCCGGCGCTGCGCACGGCCGACATCGGTATTTCCGTGGACAGCGCGGTGGACATCGCCAAGGAAGCCGCCGATATCATTCTGCTGGAGAAGAGCCTGATGGTGCTGGAGGAGGGCGTGCTGGAGGGGCGCCGGACTTTCGCCAACATGCTCAAGTACATCAAGATGACGGCCAGCTCGAACTTCGGCAACGTGTTCTCGGTGTTGGTCGCCAGTGCGTTCATTCCGTTTCTGCCGATGCTGCCGATGCACCTGCTGGTGCAGAACCTGCTGTACGACATTTCTCAGATCGCTATTCCATTCGATAACGTCGATGAGGAATTGCTGAAAAAACCTCAGCGCTGGCAGCCCGCAGATGTAGGACGCTTCATGCTGTTCTTCGGGCCGATCAGCTCGATCTTCGACATCACCACGTTCGCGGTCATGTGGTACGTGTTCGGCGCCAACACGCCTGAGCATCAGACGCTGTTTCAGTCGGGGTGGTTTGTCGTGGGCCTGCTGACGCAGACGCTGATCGTGCACATGATCCGCACGCCGAAAATCCCTTTCCTGCAAAGCCGCGCGGCAATGCCGTTGATGGTGATGACCGGAGTGATCATGGCCGTGGGCATCTTCCTGCCGATGGGCCCGCTGGCGCACTACTTCAAGCTCCAGGCGCTGCCCCCGCTGTACTTCGCCATCCTGCCGCTGATCCTGATCGCCTACGTGGCGCTGACCCAGGCGGTGAAGGGCTTCTATGTGCGCAAGTTTGGGTGGCAGTGATTGCATGTGACGCAGGTCCCACTGACTGACCACGTGCTTTTAGTGGGATTGGTCCTACACCTGCGTCTCGGCCAGGCTCTTACGACCGGGCCAACGCCAGCGCCACGCCTTGTCCGCCACCAATGCACAGCGTCGCCAGTCCCTTCTTCGCGTCGCGTTTGATCATTTCGTGGAGCAGGGTCACCAGCACGCGGCAGCCCGACGCGCCGATCGGGTGGCCGATGGCGATAGCGCCGCCGTTCACGTTGACCTTGTTCATGTCCCAGCCCAGCTCTTTGCCAACTGACAAGGACTGTGCGGCGAAGGCTTCGTTGGCTTCGATCAAATCCAGCGCCTCCAGCGACCAACCCGCCTTGTCCAGACAGCGGCGGGTTGCGCTCACCGGGCCGATGCCCATGATTGCCGGGTCTACGCCGGCATTCGCGTAAGCGGCAATCCGCGCCAGCACTGGCAAGCCCAGTTCTTCTGCTTTCCGGGCACTCATCAGAATGACCGCGGCCGCACCGTCGTTCAACGATGACGCATTACCTGCCGTGACCGAGCCGTCCTTTTTGAACGCTGGCTTGAGCTTGCCCAGGGATTCAGCGGTGGTGCCCGAACGCGGCTGCTCGTCAGTGGCGAAAGACAGCGGGTCGCCCTTGCGCTGGGGAATCAGGATCGGGGTGATTTCATCCACGAAGCGCCCGGCCTCGATGGCAGCGGCGGCTTTCTGTTGAGACGCCGCCGCAAATGCATCCTGTGCCTCACGGCTGATGGCGTATTTATCGGCCAGGTTCTCGGCCGTGATGCCCATGTGGTAATCGTTGAACGCATCCCACAGGCCATCGCTGATCATCGTGTCGACCATCGTCGCATGGCCCATGCGTAAGCCGGTTCGCGCGCCCGGCATCACATAGTTGGACAGGCTCATGCTTTCCTGGCCGCCAGCAATGATCACCTCAGCATCGCCGCAACGAATCGCCTGCGTGCCCAGATGCAGCGCCTTGAGGCCCGAGCCGCAGACCTTGTTCAGCGTCATGGCCGGCACTGTGAACGGCAAACCCGCCTTGATCGCCGCCTGGCGTGCAGGGTTCTGGCCTGCGCCCGCGGTGAGCACCTGACCCATGATCACCTCATCGACCAGCGCACCGTCCAGACCCGTCTGTGCCAGCAGTTGACGGATGACGGCAGCGCCGAGATCCACTGCAGGAATATTCGCCAAAGAACCCTGGAAACTGCCCACCGCGGTGCGGGTAGCGGCAACGATTACAACGTCTTGCATGGTGCGAATCCTCAGTGGTGTAGGACATGGCGCCGGACCGGATGTAAAGAGGTTGAACAGAGAGGGCAGGCAGCCGCATCAAGGGGAAGCATGGTTGCATGAATGACGATGATAATTTAAGCCCTTTGTCGCCTGGACCCTGTCATCACGGTGCGCAGGGCACCGCCATCCTCGACCGATTGCGGATCCTTCCTACAGAAACATATGACAGGGTATGTCGCTGGTTCCCACGCGAATCCGGGAAGGGGCTGATTTTCGTTGAAGGTGAAGGCAGTGACAATCGCCGGCCATTTCAGCGTCCACGTCCCAGGAGACCCTCTTTTGCCTAACCACAATCATGGCGATCAAAGCGGCGACAACAGCCTGAACGTAGGCGTCGGCGATTTCCGTGGCGCCAACGTAAACATCAGTCACAACGAGCGTTCCACGTTCACCCCTGAGCAATTGCACATTAAGCGCCATTCGGCATTTGGCGGCCGAAGCGTCGACAGCAGCAACGTCTCTGTCTTTGGAGGCATCACGGGTGTCGCCAGTCTGATCGGGCTGTACTTCACCCTGTTCCAGCCGCCATTGGGCGGGCAAAGCTCGTGGTCAACGTTCTTCATGTTTTCATTCATCGTTGCCGTCATGGCCGTTGCCATGTCAGCCGTGCTGCGTCGACGCAAATTCGAGCATTTCTTCGGCTCGCGGCACTATATCGAAATCAGCCAGGCTGGACGGCTGCGGGTGAATCGCCTCACCGCGCAATGCCCTTGGTGCGGCTCATTGATGCATTTGCGCCGCGTCGGCCCCAAGGAAGGGGCGCGTGACGATCAATTCATCTGCGTGCGCAATCCGGCGCAGCACACCATTCAACTTGATCCGACGGTGCTTCCCGACATAGAAGACTGAGCAGCCTGAACGCACGAAACCCGCTGCCTCGTGGGAGAGGGCAGCGGGTTTCGCGTGTGTTGCAGGAAGGCAGATCAGCCGCGGTGACGACCGCGGAAATAGTTGATCAGGCCTTGAGTCGAAGCGTCTTCAGCAATCGTTTCGTCGGTGCCGACGAGGCGGCTGTAAACGCCTTTGCCCAGCTCTTTACCCAGCTCAACACCCCATTGGTCGAAGGCATTCGTGCCCCAGACCACGCTTTGCACGAACACCTTGTGCTCGTACATCGCGACCAGTGCGCCCAAGCGGCGAGGGCTGATGCGCTCGACGACAATAGTGTTGCTCGGACGATTGCCCGGAATGACCTTGTGCGGCGCGACACGCTGCACTTCGTCTTCCGGTACGCCCTTGGCGCGCAGTTCGGCTTCCGCTTCGGGGCGGGTTTTACCCTGCATCAACGCCTGGCTCTGGGACAGGCAGTTGGCGTACAGCCACTGGTGGTGGTCGGACACCGGGTTGAAGCTGACGATCGGCACGATGAAGTCGGCCGGGATCATTTGCGTGCCTTGGTGCAGCAACTGGTGGTAAGCATGCTGACCGTTCGCGCCAACGCCACCCCAGATGACCGGGCCCGTGTCGGTTTTGACGGGCACGCCGTCCTGACGAACGCTCTTGCCGTTGGACTCCATGTCCAGCTGCTGCAAGTGCTTGGTGATGTTGCGCAGGTAGTGGTCGTACGGCAGGATCGCGTGGCTTTGCGCGCCCCAGAAGTTGCCATACCAGATACCCAGCAAGCCCAGCAGCACCGGCATGTTCTCTTCGAACTCGGCGTTCTGGAAGTGCTGATCCATGGTGTAGGCGCCGGACAACAGCTCCTTGAAGTTCGACATGCCGATCGCCAGCGCAATCGGCAGGCCGATGGCCGACCACAGCGAATAGCGGCCTCCCACCCAGTCCCACATCGGGAAGATGTTTTCTTCACGAATCCCGAACGCAACCGCCGCGGCGTTATTGCTCGACACGGCGATGAAGTGGCGATACAGCTCAGCTTCGGACCCGCCCTGGGCGAGGTACCAGGCGCGGGCAGCGGTGGCGTTCTTCAGGGTTTCAAGGGTGGTGAACGTCTTCGACGAAACAATGAACAGCGTGGTTTCGGCGCGCAGCTTCTGAGTCAGCTCGTGCAGCTCGGTGCCGTCGATGTTCGCCAGGTAATGGCAGCGAACGCCTTTCTGCGCGTAGGACAGCAGCGCCTCGGACACCAGCTCAGGACCGAGGAACGAGCCGCCGATGCCGATGTTGACAACATCGGTGATCGGCTTTTCGGTGTAGCCGCGCCACAGACCGTCGTGGATGCGCCCGACCAGATCAGTGATCTGGTTCAGCACCTTGTGCACTTCCGGCATCACGTTGACGCCGTTGACCAACAGCTTGTCGCCCACAGGGCGACGCAGCGCGGTGTGCAGCGCAGGGCGGCCTTCCGAAGCGTTGACCAGTTCGCCGTCGTACTGCGCCTTGATGGCTTCTTTCAAACCGACTTCATTGGCCAGGTTGACCAGCAACTGGCGGGTCTCGGCGGTAATGAGGTTCTTCGAGTAGTCGAGAAACAGACCGGCACTGCTGAGCGTGAATTCATCGAAACGCTTCGGGTCTGCATTGAACGCGTCGCGCATGCTGAAATTCTGCATCGCTTCGCGGTGATCGTTGAGCGCCTGCCAGGCGGGCAGGGTAGTGACGTCATGAGGAGTGCGGTAGTACGCCATCGCTGCGGGTTTCCTTGTACTTGAACTGCCTTTTGGACACTGAAAAGCAGGATTGGACATGAATTCGTGGGCGGATCAGAGACTAGTCCCCGGCAACGCCGATGTCTGCGCCCTGCTTTACCTTTGCTCGGTACTTTTTCTCATAGAGTAGAGCTGCCGGTCTGACACGAACTGTATCGGTATGGCATTGCGGGTGTGGCTAAGTTCATCGCCAGCACCCTGCGAAGGCCAAGGCCTGCGCTGCACAATCGGTTTCGCGCCCTGAGCATAGGCGCAGATGGTCATCCGATCACGTGACTTTTGCTTTACACGAGACCCGGTGCATCCATCAGCCGGGTGGGCAGGTTATTCCTTGACCAGATGCAGGTTGTCGATCAGGCGCGTCTTGCCCATGAACGCCGCGCCCAGCACCACCAGATCACGATCATCCGGGGTCGCAGGGCGCAGGCTCACTGCATGGCGAATCTCCAGGTAATCAGGCCGGAAGCCCGCGGATTCGAGGGCCTTGACACCATCGCCGATCAACTGCTGATGATCCTGTTCGCCGTTCTGCAATGCCGTGCCGATCTGTTTGATCACGCGGTACAACGCAGGCGCTGCCGTGCGCTGGTCTTCAGTCAGGTAGCCATTGCGCGATGACAGGGCCAGGCCATCGGCGGCACGCACGGTGGGTTCGCCGATGATTTGAATGGGCATGTTCAGGTCACGCACCAGTGCGTTGACGACGGCCAGTTGCTGGAAATCCTTCTGACCAAAAATCGCGATGTCCGGCTGCACCATGTTGAACAGCTTGCTGACCACCGTCGATACGCCGTCGAAGTGACCAGGACGGCTGCCGCCACACAGTCCTTCGGACACCACTGGCACACGCACGATGGTCTGGTCAGCCATGCCATGGGGATAGATTTCTTCGACCGTCGGCGTAAACAGCAAATGGCAACCGGCCTGAAGCAATTGCTCCTGATCGGCAGCCAGAGTACGGGGTACGACGCCAGGTCTTCGTTAGGACCAAACTGCAGCGGGTTGACGAAGATGCTGGCGATTACAAAATCAGCGCGTTGAACGGCTTTGGTGACCAACGCGATATGGCCGCTGTGCAGGTTGCCCATGGTGGGCACCAGAGCGATGCGTTTGCCTTCGCTGCGAGCGCGAGCGACAACGGCCCGCAGTTCGCGAACGGTTTTAACTGTGTTCATGCCGAGAATCCGTGTTCTGGAGCGGGGAAGCTGACGTCCTTGACCGCGCTAACGTAAGCGGCGATCGCCGACGGAATGTCCGGCTGACCGGCCATGAAATTCTTCACGAACTTGGGCACGCGGCCGGTGATCGACAGCCCGAGCATGTCATGGAGCACCAGCACCTGACCGTCGGTGGCGCTGCCGGCGCCGATACCGATTACCGGAATCTTCACGGCGTGGGTGATTTCCTGGGCCAGTTCGCTCGGCACGCATTCCAGCAGAATCATCGCGGCGCCGGCCTGCTCAAGGGTAATCGCGTCGGCCCGCATCTGCCGCGCCTGCGACTCCTGACGCCCCTGCACTTTATAGCCGCCCAACACGTTGACCGCCTGGGGCGTTAAACCCATGTGTGCACAGACGGGCACGCCGCGTTCGGCGAGCAGCCGGATCGAGTCGGCGAGCCACGCTGCGCCTTCGATCTTGACCATGTGTGCGCCTGCCTGCAGCAGCGTGGCGCTGTTGGCGAAGGTCTGCTCGGGCGTGGCGTAGGACATGAACGGTAAATCCACCAGAATCAGCGCGCCCTGATTGCCGCGTTTGACGCCGGCCACGTGGTACGCCATTTCAGCGGTGGTGACGGGCAGCGTGCTGTCGTGGCCTTGAAGGACCATGCCCAGCGAGTCGCCGACCAGCAGCACTTCCACACCGGCCTGGCTGGCGGTGTGGGCAAAAGTCGCGTCGTAGCAGGTCAGCATGGTGATTTTTTCACCTTTCTGCTTCAGGGCCAGCAGGGACGTAACGGTGATATCGGGCATGGAAAGTCCTCATTCAGGCGCTGTGAATACTGCGGCGAGCAACGCGTGATTCATCTTGGGAGGCAGGCACATCGTCGTTTCGCGATGTTTGCAACGGCCTGATCCGCGCCTTGTGGCCGGTCGTCCGGCTTTGGGACGCTTATCTTCGTGAGGAGGGGGCGGGAAGTCAATTCCGGGTGTTGCCGGTTTCAACGTGCCCGCAGAGCGGCGTCAGCTCGCCAATCGTTCCAGGCCTTCGAACGGGCATCGGGCCAGCAAATCATTCAGCGTGCGGCCATCTGCGAGGGTGATCCCCGGCGCCAGTTCGGCCAGTGGGTACAGCACAAACGCGCGCTCCTGGATCTGGTAATGCGGCACCTTCAGGCGCAGCTCATCGATGAGGCGATCGCCGAACAGCAAGATGTCGAGGTCCAGCGTGCGCGGCGCCCAGCGTTCGAGGCGCTCGCGTCCCTGATCGTTTTCGATGCCTTGCAAGGCATCGAGCAGTGCCAGCGGGGGAGCGAGGTATCGAGCGCAGCGACTGCATTGGTGTAACGCGGCTGACCCGGCAACAGCGAGTCGCTGACATAAAAGAGGAAACGCCTGACAGGCTGCTCTGCGGCAACAGGCCCATAGCCTTGATCGCTTCGCGCAACTGTTCGGCGGGGTCGGCCAGGTTGCTACCCAGGCCGACGTAAACGCGCTCGATCATTGGCTGTTATTCCGCCCCGTCGACGCCGGCGCGTTTGCGCTTGCCGCTGCTGCTGCGACGACGTTTGCGCGGGCCCTGGCCGGTGGCGTCGGGCTTGCTGCCCAGGTCACGAATCATGTCACGGCGTCCGGAATCGTTGGCGTCCTGATAGTCCGTCCACCATTCACCCAGGCCGTCGGTTTCTTCGCCAGCCAATTCGCGCAGCAGCAGGAAGTCGTAGCCGGCACGGAAGCGCGGGTTTTCCAGCAGCAGGTCCGCACGCTTGCCCGAGCGGCGCGGCAGACGTTCCTGCATGTCCCAGATTTCGCGGATCGGCATGGTGAAGCGTTTCGGGATGGCAATCCGCTGGCACTGTTCGGTGATCAGTTCGTGAGCCGCTTCCTGCATAGCCGGAATCGGCGGCATGCCGCGCTCTTGCAGACGCAGCACACGGGCGGGCAGGGCAGGCCACAACAATGCGGCAAACAGGAACGCTGGCGTGACCGGTTTGTTCTGCTTGATGCGCAGATCGGTGTTGGCCAACGCCTCACTGATCAGCGTGTGGGTGTAAGTAGGGTTGTATTCCAGTGCTTTGGAACTGGCCGGGAACAGCGGCTCGAACAGTTCGAGATCGACGAGCATCTCGAACGTCGCCTCGGCGTAACCCGAGAGGAACAGCTTCAGCACTTCTTCAAACAGGCGCGCCGACGGGATGTCGCGCAGCATCGGCGCTAAAGGGCGAATCGGCGTGGCGCTGTGCTTCTCAATACCGAAATCCAGCTTGGCGGCGAAACGCACGGCCCGCAGCATGCGCACCGGGTCTTCTTTGTAACGCTGCTGTGGATCACCGATCAGGCGAATCAGGCGATTGCGGATGTCGTGTACGCCGTTGGCATAATCGAGAACGCGCTCGGTGACCGGATCGTAATACAGGGCATTGATCGTGAAGTCGCGACGCTGTGCATCGTCTTCAAGGGTGCCGTAAACGTTGTCACGCAGAATGCGCCCGCTCTCGTTGCGCGAAGACTGGTTGCTGTCTTCGTCTTCGTCGTCGATTGGATGATTGGCGCGGAAGGTCGCGACTTCAATGATTTCACGGCCGAAATGGATGTGAACCAGCTTGAAGCGGCGGCCGATGATACGGGCGTTGCGAAACTCGGCGCGGATCTGCTCGGGCGTGGCGCTGGTGGCGACGTCGAAATCCTTTGGCGTGATGCCGAGCATCATGTCTCGGACGCAACCGCCCACCAGATAGGCCTGGTAGCCGGCGGTCTGCAGGCGCTCGACGATGTTCACCGCATAGCGGCTGAATTGATTGCGTTGCAACGAGTGCTGGCTGCTACTGAGCACCTCAGGCGTTGTGCGCACGTGTTGCTGCGGCTTGCGCAGTGGGGAACGGAATGACTGGAACAGCTTCTTCAGCATGGGAGGCACTGTTTGAAGGAATATTCGGCCAATTTCGAAGAGTGACCGCACGATGGGCGGGGATTCTAGCATTTAGTGGGGGGATGGTGTAGGAGGCAGCGCGATGGGTGCGTGCGGGTACTGAATGCGCGGCGTGGCGCGGGTGTCGAGCGGGAGAGGGGTTTAGTGCGGATGCTACTGGGGGAGCCGAAGCTCCCCCAAAGTGCGTGCTCTTATTTTTATTGTCTGATGGGCTTTTTATTTTTGTTGACCGCCCAATTCACGGCTTTCGCCTGTGAAACCTCCCAATCGGGAGTCAAGAGCAAACGGATTGCTTTGGTCGCTGTGCGGCAGTGATCTATCGATCCAACCAGTTCAGGCTCTACCTAAGGGTAGTTTTTGTTGTTCTCGGCCTGGTTGCGGGACAAGTCCCAAATGCAACGCCTCTCCAAAAGAATCAGTTAGCTGCGCCTCCGCCGTGTTGTTCTTGTTATGCGTGAGTCGATTCGTCTTGTTTTTATTATGTTGGTGTTTCGGGTGACTGATTTTTGTTGTTCTTGTACGAATACCTATAGCAGTACCTGTGCCAACTTTTGCAAAAATCGCTACAGGCCACTGAATCCAAGGGTGTGGCAAATTGACGCTATTCAGTGCGGACGAAAAAAAACCGGGGGTTCGTTACCGTACGCCCCGGTTTTGTTACGTCACCTTTCAGGAGGTAACAGTTTTTTCACATTGCCCGTAACCCGCGTGCCAGAGCCTGCGCGACGGCTTGCTCAGGTTTCGCTTGCCACTCCGGTCTTGCGTCGGGGGATGCCGAGGCGCTGCCGACGCTCCCACAGGCACTTGCGGCTGACGCCGAGCTTGCGAGCGAGTTCTGTCTCGGTCATGTGGTCCTGATGCTCCAGAACGAAATGCTGGAAATAGTCTTCCAGCGACAAGTCTTCCGTCGGCTCGCCAGCCGTGGAACTCGACGAGCCTGACGTCTGTGGCGCAAGGCCGATGAACTCGTTGACGTCGAGGTCGCTCAACTCGATATCGATGCCTAGCAGCTCTGCGGAGATGTCCGGGCTTTCGCACAGGATTACCGCGCGCTCGACCGCGTTCTCCAGTTCCCTCACGTTGCCTGGCCACGAATAGTGTCGGATCGCGTGCTCCGCATCTGGCGCAAACCGCAGGTCGTTACGCCCGGCCTTCAGGCTTTGCCGCGCCAGAAACGCATTGGCGATTTCGTTAACGTCCGCGCCGCGTTCACGCAATGCGGGCAACTTCAACGCGATCACGTGCAGGCGGTAGTACAAGTCTTCGCGGAACTGGCCGACTTTGGCCAGGCTCTTGAGGTCACGGTGAGTCGCTGCGATCAGGCGCACGTCGACTTTCTGCGACTGCACCGAGCCCACGCGGCGAATTTCGCCTTCTTGCAAGACGCGCAGAAGCCTCGCCTGAGCTTCCAACGGTAGCTCGCCGATCTCGTCGAGAAAGAGGGTGCCACCGTCCGCTGCTTCAACCAGGCCAGCACGCCCCGCGCTGGCGCCGGTGAACGCGCCTTTTTCGTGGCCGAACAGCTCGGACTCAATGAGGGATTCCGGGATCGCCGCGCAGTTGACCGAAATCATCGGGGCCTTGGCCCGGCGGGACAAATTGTGCAGCGCGCGCGCCACCAATTCCTTGCCCGTACCGGACTCGCCTTGAATCAGCACGTTGGAGTCAGTCGGCGCGACTTTGCGGATCTTGCTGTACATGTCCTGCATTGGCGGGCAGGAGCCGATGATGCCGATCTCGCCGTTACTGTTGTCCGGACCAGATTTGTCTCCGGTCACGGTTTTTGCGGTGGCGGCGCGTTCGGCCTGCATGCTTTGCAGCGTCTGGCGATCACGCAGGATACGCGAGACGGCCTGAAGCATCTCGTCGTGGTCGAAGGGTTTGGCGATGTAATCCACCGCGCCCATTTTCATCGAATCCACGGCCGAGCGCAGGCTGGCGTAACTGGTCATGATCAGCACCGGCTTGCCCTGGCCGAGCTTGATCAGCTCTGTGCCAGGTGCGCCGGGCAGGCGTAAGTCGCTGACGATCAGGTCAAACGAGGGGATGCTGAAACGTTCCTGAGCTTCCTGCACGGACCCGGCTTCGCTGACCTGGTACTGATTACGTTCCAGCAGTCGACGCAGGGCGGAGCGGATGATGGTTTCGTCTTCCACGATCAAAATGTGAGGCATTGATTCGGTTCTCTCGACGGTCTCAGTTCACGGCGGACGTCGCTTCGACATGTCGCGGTAAGGTCACCCGAATCCGGGTTCCGCGTTGGCGCTCGGGGTCAGCCGGGCTGTCGATGGTGATTTGTCCATAATGCTCTTCAACGATGGAATAGACCAGCGCGAGGCCCAGCCCTGTCCCTTCGCCCGGATCTTTGGTGGTGAAGAAAGGTTCGAACAATCGGTCCATGATGGCTTTCGGAATGCCGCTGCCTTCGTCTTCGACGATCAGGTCGACCGTGTGTTCGGAGGCCTCGCTTTTCACCCGTACTGCACTGCCGGCGGGCGATGCATCGCGGGCGTTGGACAGCAGATTGATCAACACCTGCGCCAGCCGTTGGGGATCGCCATCGACCCAGTGGTTAGGGTTGCACAGGTTATAGAACTGCACTTCGAAATTACGGCGGTTCAGCGCCAGCAGACCAATGGCATCCTGCGCCACCTCTGCCAGGCATACGGGTTCGTCGGCATGCTGATGCCCGCCGGCGTGGGCGAAGCTCATCAGCGACTGCACGATGCGCGAGACACGTTTGGTCTGTTCGATGATCTGGCTGCTGATTTCCGTCAGCTCGGCATCTTCTTCCCGTTCTTCGCGCAGGTTCTGCGCCAGGCAGGCAATGCCGGTGATCGGGTTGCCGATTTCGTGGGCAACGCCGGCGGCCAGTCGGCCGATGCTCGCAAGCCGTTCGGAGTGCACCAGTTTGTCTTCGAGCATCTGCGTGTCGGTCAGGTCTTCAACCAGAATCACCAGCCCGCTGTTGCCCGGCGCGAGCGGCTCGTCGATGGCCGCCTTGTGCAGGTTGAGCCAGCGAGTCTGACCGTCCAGGCCCAGGCGCTGTTTGTGCAAGTGCTCGTCAGGTACGTTGATGAACCCCAGCAGCAGCTGCTTCCAGGGATCGACGATGGTCTCGAGCCGTGATCCGACGACGCGCTGAGCGCCGATGCCGGTCAGCTCCTCCATCGCCTTGTTCCACATCAGGATCTCTTGATCCTTGGCCAGGGAGCACACACCCATCGGCAGCTCTTGAAGGGTCTGGCGGTGATAACGGCGCAGGGCGTCGAGCTCGGCAGCCAGGCCTGTGAGACGGGAGTGGTAATCCTCGAGCCGGCTTTCAATGAAGTGAATGTCCTCGGTGACATAGTTCTCGCTGCCGGACTTGTACGGCAGAAACGTCTCGACCATGTCCTGCGCAACACTTGGCCCCATCAGCCCAGAGAGGTTGGCTTCGATACGGTCGCGTAAACGCCGCAGCGCATATGGCCGGCGCTCGTCGAACGGCAGGTAAAGATCCCGCAGCGCCTGTTCGACTTCCTTCTGCGCGGCCTTTGCGCCCAAGGGTTTGGCCAGCTGGGTCGCAAACTCCTGGGGAGAGGCTGCGTGCAGTTCGCGGCGCTGGGGGCGGCGAACGTTGTCCACCGCGCAGGCCTCGGCCGCACTCGCCTCTTCGGGACTGGGATTGCTGAACAGCGAAATCAGGGTGAAAACCAGCACGTTGGCCGCTAGAGAGGCAATTGCCGCCATATGCCAGCTGGTGTCATCCAGCACGTAAATCATGTTCAGCAGCGGGATGTAGAACCCTTGAAAGTCGCCGATCAGCGGCAGCAACATGCTAATGGTCCAGACCGCGATGCCGGCAATGAGGCCAGCCATGAAGCCGCGTCGGTTGGCGGCCGGCCAGTACAGCACCGACAGCACGCCGGGCAAAAATTGCAACGTTGCTACGAACGCGACGATGCCCAGATTCGCCAGATTCTGCTTGGCGCCGAGCAACAGATAAAAGCCAAAGCCGGCCATGATGATCGCGACAATCAGCCCGCGCCGGGTCCATTTCAGCCAGCGATAGATATTGCCTTCGGCAGGGGGCTGGTAAAGCGGCAGCACCAGGTGGTTCAGCGCCATGCCGGACAGCGCCAGGGTGGTTACGATGATCAGCCCGCTCGCTGCGGAAAGCCCGCCGATATAGCCGAGCAAGGCCAGGGTCTTGCTGTGGGCGGCGATGCCAATACCCAAAGTGAAATATTCAGGGCTGGTGGTGGCGCCCAGTTTCAAACCGGCCCACAGCACCAGGGGTACCGCCAGGCTCATCAGCAGCAGAAACAGTGGCAGACCCCAACTGGCGCTGACCAGCGAGCGCGGGTTGAGGTTTTCGGTAAAGGTCATGTGATACATGTGCGGCATCACGATGGCCGAGGCGAAGAACACCAGCAGGAGCGTACGCCACGGGCCTTCCTGCAGTGGCGTGTGCAACGCCGCCAGTGCGCTCTGGTTCTGCAGCAGCCATTGTTCAAGGCTCTGCGGCCCGTCGAACACGCCATACAGCGCGTACAGACCGATGCCGCCGATGGCGACCAGTTTGATGACCGACTCGAAGGCAATGGCGAACACCAGCCCTTCGTGTTTTTCCCGCGTGGCGATGTGACGCGAGCCGAAGAAGATGGTGAACAGCGTGATCAGCACGCAGAACGCGAAGGCCACGTAGTTGCGCACAGGCTCCCGGGTAAGAATGCCGATGGAGTCGGCGACGGCCTGAATCTGCAGCGCCAGCAATGGCAACACACCGATCAGCATGAAGATCGTCGTCAATGCCCCCGCCCAGGTGCTGCGAAAGCGGAACGCGAACAGATCGGCCAGGGACGAGAGCTGGTAGGTGCGAGTGATTTTGAGAATGGGGTAAAGCAGAACGGGGGCGAGCAGGAAAGCGCCGGACACACCCAGGTAACTCGACAAAAAGCCGTAGCCGTATTCGTAGGCCAGGCCGACCGTGCCGTAAAACGCCCACGCACTGGCGTAGACGCCAAGTGACAGTGTGTAGGTCAGCGGGTGACGAATGATCCAGCGCGGGATCAGGCCACGTTCGCTGATCCAGGCAACGCCGAACAGCACCGTCAGGTAGGCGGCACTGACCAGAATCATCTGGGTCAGGCTAAAGCTCATCGGCATCTCGTTGGCTCTGCAGAATGAAGGTCACTACGATCAGGATCAGCCACAGCATGTACGGCCTGTACCAGGCGCCTGTCGCGTCGATCCACCAGTCCATGATGGCCGGGGAGAACAGATAGATGCCCACCACCAGTAGCAGGACCAATCGATAAATGTACATTTGGCCTCCCAGGTTGACTGACCAGAAGATGACGGAGCGGCATGGTAACGGATGGCGATGGGGCTGCAAGCGACGTTTCCGCCAGCTTTGTGCTGCCCAATATGAATCGGCCGCGGGGGCTCAGTCTATTCGAGCTTCCTCGATAGCGCCGAGGCGAGGTATCAAATCGGCATTCCAGTGCGCGATGGCCCAGTCCAGCACCGCTCGGGGTGTCGCGTCGTTCAGTTCACCCGGCGTCTTTTGCCCCAGGGCACGAATACCCCGGAGCAGCAGCGGCGTGGCCTGATCAGGCGGCAGCGGCGGCGAACGGTAGGATTTCCCCAGCTTATGACCGTCGGGTTGGGTGATCAGCGGCACGTGAAGGTAACGTGGTTGCGGCAGGCCCAGCAGTTCTTGCAGGTACAACTGACGTGGTGTGGAGTCGAGCAAATCGGCGCCTCGTACGATGTCGGTCACGCCCTGCCAGCCGTCGTCCAGGACAACCGCCAGTTGGTAGGCGTAGAAGCCGTCCCGTCGCCGAATGATGAAATCCCCGCGTCGCGCCCCAAATGTTGACGAAACTCACCCTGAACCCGGTCTTCGAAGCGGTATTCCAGCTCAGGCACCCGAATGCGGATGGCCGCGTCTTCGGGTGAGTGCCCGGCGTTGCGGCAAAAGCCCGGGTAAATGCCGTTGTAGTCTTCCAGTTGCTTGCGCGAACAGGTGCACGCGTAAGCAAGCCCGTGGTTGAACCACCGAGTGATGATCTCCTGATAAGCCTCATGCCGGTCGCTTTGCCTTACCAGTTCGCCGTCCCATTCGAATCCGTAGGCTTCGAGCGTCTGGAGTATGCCCGCCTGGGCACCCTGAACTTCGCGGGGAGGGTCGAGATCCTCCATGCGCATCAGCCATTTCCCGCCGACCGAGCGGGCGTCGAGGTAGGAGGCCAGCGCTGCGACCAGAGAGCCGAAGTGCAGATAACCGCTGGGGTCGGCGCAAAGCGCCCTATATAGGAAGGGTTTTTCATGGGCGCTGATGGTACTGGAAATAAAACGTACGAAATACCGGACGACTGACCGTGCTGTGTGGGAAAACGCAACGCATCCGTGTAGCGCCTTCCTGCCCGCACCGTTGTCCGCTCGGTAGATCGGTACAGGCAAAACAAGAAAAGGACGCCGAGGCGTCCTTTTCTACTGGATCAACAGGATCATTTACCGACCTGTTTTTCCTTGATTTCAGCGAGGCTTTTGCAGTCAACGCACATGTCGGCCGTTGGACGGGCCTCGAGGCGCTTGATACCGATCTCGACGCCGCACGATTCGCACCAGCCGTATTCTTTGTCTTGAATCAGCTGCAGGGTCTTGTCGATCTTCTTGATCAACTTGCGCTCACGATCGCGGGCGCGCAGTTCCAGTGCGAATTCTTCTTCCTGGCTTGCACGATCGGCAGGGTCAGGGAAGTTAGCCGCCTCGTCCTTCATGTGAACAACCGTGCGGTCAACTTCTACCATCAGATCCTGCTTCCACTGGGACAGGATTTTGGTGAAGTGCTTGCGCATGGGTTCGCCCATGTATTCCTCGCCCTTCGTCGCAACGTAGGGTTCGAAACCACTGATTGCCGGGGTGCTCTTTTGCTTTTCTTCGGTGGGCATGAACGGACCGCCTCTCACTCTTCTAAGCCATTACACAGGTTAAGATCCATCGCCGACACCTGCCGGCCCTGCGGCTGCAAGCGGGCGAACTTACCAGATCGAATCGGAGCGCGCTACTCCCGGTTGTCGAGGATGGCCTGCAACACGCACCCGAACTATGACCACAGCCTGAGCGCCCGGTTTTATCTATTTTTGCAGTGCGCCGAGTTTAGTGCGTGTGGCGCAAGTCCCCGGTTTGCCGGCCTGTCGATTGCAAGTTGCTGCTGCCCAGGCGGATAAACGCTGTAGCCCGCTCGGGCGGATGGGTAGAATCGGCGATTCCTCTCGCCACCCCTCACCAAAGGAAGGCCCATGCCACAGCCCTACAGTGCGCGCAGCCGCGCCATAGAACCCTTTCATGTGATGGCGCTGCTGGCGCGGGCGAACGAACTGCAAGCGGCGGGGCATGACGTCATCCACCTTGAGATAGGCGAGCCGGATTTCACCACGGCCGAGCCGATCATCAAGGCCGGTCAGGCGGCGTTGGCCGCTGGAAAGACCCGATACACTGCCGCCCGTGGTCTACCGGAATTGCGCGAGGCAATCTCGGGCTTTTACGCTCAGCGTTATGGCGTGAACGTCGATCCGGGCCGGATTCTGATTACGCCGGGTGGTTCCGGTGCGTTGCTGCTGGCGGCGAGTCTGCTGGTCGATCCCGGTAAACACTGGCTATTGGCCGATCCGGGTTACCCCTGCAACCGGCATTTTCTGCGTCTGGTGGAGGGCGCCGCTCAACTGGTGCCCGTGGGGCCGGACGTGCGCTATCAGCTGACGGGCGATCTGGTCGCTCAACACTGGAACGAGGACAGCGTCGGTGCGCTTGTGGCGTCACCGGCCAATCCGACCGGTACGCTGCTGCACCGCGACGAGTTGGCCGCGCTGTCGGCGTCGCTCAAGGCGCGGGATGGGCACCTTGTGGTTGACGAGATTTACCACGGTTTGACCTACGGCACCGACGCGAGCAGCGTGCTGGAAGTCGACAATGACGCCTTCGTGCTGAATAGTTTTTCCAAGTATTTCGGCATGACCGGTTGGCGACTCGGCTGGCTGGTGGCCCCCGAGGCGGCCGTCGGCGATCTGGAAAAACTGGCACAGAATCTCTACATCAGCGCGCCGAGCATGGCGCAAAGTGCGGCGCTTGCCTGCTTCGAGCCGCAAACCCTGGAGATCCTCGAACAGCGTCGTGCCGAGTTTGCCCGCCGTCGCGACTTCCTGCTTCCGGCGCTGCGCGAACTGGGCTTTAACATTGCCGTGGAACCCGAAGGCGCCTTCTATCTATACGCAGACATCAGCGCATTCGGCGGCGACGCGTTCGCGTTCTGCCACCACTTCCTGGAAACCGAGCACGTCGCGTTCACACCCGGGCTGGATTTCGGTCTCTACCGCGCCGGCCATCACGTGCGCTTCGCCTACACCCAGAGCTTGCCTCGGCTTCAGGAAGCGGTCGAGCGAATAGGTCGTGGCCTGCGGAGCTGGCAAGGCTGATGCGTTTCTCTCCTCCACTTGAAGAAGGCCGGCTGATTCGGCGCTACAAGCGCTTCCTTGCCGACATCGAGACCGCCAGCGGCGAGCTGCTGACGATTCACTGTCCCAACACGGGTTCAATGTTCAATTGCATGATGCCGGGTGGTCGCGTCTGGTTCAGCAGGTCCAATGACCCCAAGCGCAAGCTGCCGGGCACCTGGGAAATCACCGAAACGCCACAGGGGCGGCTCGCCTGCGTCAATACCGCGCGCGCCAACAAGCTGGTTGAAGAAGCGCTTCTGGACGGCGTGATCACGGAGCTGGCGGGGTTCACGGCGCTTAAGCGCGAAGTCGCCTACGGTCAGGAAAACAGCCGCGTTGACTTCCGTCTGGATTACCCCGATGGCCCGCTATACCTGGAAGTCAAAAGCGTGACCCTGGGTTTTGATGACAGCCGGGTTGCTGCGTTTCCCGATGCGGTCACTCAGCGCGGCGCGAAGCACCTGCGTGAATTGGCAGCGTTGGCCAGGGAGGGCGTGCGCGCAGTGTTGCTGTATTGCGTGAACCTGACAGGGATCGATGCCGTGCGGCCCGCCGCCGAGATCGACGCCGCCTACGCCTCAGCCTTGCTTGAGGCGGCTGCGGCAGGGGTCGAAGTCCTGGCGTATGGCGTGGAGCTGACCCCTGACGGAGTGCGCATTGATCGACCGCTTGAGATTCATCTCTCGGAAACGCGCCCGCTCAGTCCGGTGCCACTGGGTTGATCCAGATGCCCTGAGCGTCTTCGCCGCAGTCGATAGCCCTCAGGAATTTGCCCTCGCAAGGGCCGGCGACGCACTCACCGTTCTCGATCAAGAACAGCGCACCGTGAGTGGCGCACTGGATCAGACTGGCGCTGGCATCGAGAAACTCATCGGGTTGCCATTCCAGCGCCACCCCTCGATGGGGACACCGGTTGGTGTACACATACACCTGACCCCTCGCCGGACGGCCAGAATCTTGAGCGCATCGACATCGAACCCGAGGCTTTTGCCTTCAATCAGCGTAGCGCTGTCGCACAGGTATTTCAGCGTGGTCTCCTTGGCGCTTGACGCTCAAATGCAAATAATTATCAAATGCCTGGCCGTAGCAGGCTGCGCATTCTGCCAGCAGTCAAACCCGCCAGTCGATGAGCGAAATCCCGCCAGTCGCGCCTTGAAGTGATCGACTGAGCCTTCCTTTATAGAGGACCCACCGCTTATGCGCTTCACCTCCCGATTGATCGCGATCGTCACGGGGCTTTTTATCGCCCACCTGGCTTCCGCCGCTTCACCCGAGCCGCAGCGGTGGGTCAGTGCCGGCGGCGCCTTGACGGAGTGGATAGTTGCTCTGGGCGGAGAGTCGCGTCTGGTGGGCGTGGACAGCACGAGCCAGCACCCGCGGTCGGTCAAATCGCTGCCGGGCATCGGTTACCAGCGACAGTTGTCGGCGGAAGGCATCCTCACGTTGCGTCCGAACGTTCTGATAGGCACCGAAGAAATGGGCCCGCCGCCAATTATCCAGCAACTGCGTAGGGCCGGCGTGCAGGTCGAGGTGTTGTCGGCCAGTGCAGAGCTGCCCGCGCTCCAGGCCAGTCTTGAAAGACTCGGGGTATTACTGGGCAGGGAGGGCGAGGCGCGTCAGTTGAGCGACCAATTCATCAAGCGGCTTGCGACGGAGCATCAGCGAGTGACGCAACTGAAGCGTGCCGCGCCGGGTGTTCTGTTGCTGGTGAGCCACGCGGGGAGCGCGCCGATGGTGGCTGGCGCAGGCACTGTCGGCGACTGGCTGATCACTCAGGCTGGCGGCCGCAACCTGGCAACCCACACCGGCTACAAGGTGTTTTCCACTGAGGCAATGAGCGGGCTGAACCCTGAAGTGCTCGTTGTCAGCGATCGTGCTCAAAACGGCGTCCAGCCCCGCGAGGCGTTGCTGCGTGAAAACCCGCTCCTTAGGGCAACCAAGGCCTTGCGGGATAACCGCGTCGTCGAGATTGATCCGACCTTACTGGTAGGCGGTCTTGGCCCACGGTTGCCGGACGCAGTCAGATCACTGGCAGACGCGTTCTATCCTGGCGCTGCACCAGGCAGCGCCAGAGCCTCGAACGCCCGATGAGGCTTGATCTCGCCCCCAAAACGCTGTTCATCACGCTGGGTTTTGCCTGTTTACTGGCGATATGGCTGTCCCTCGCGCTCGGCCCGGTCAGTCTGCCGATGATGGATACCTTGCGCGCGGTTCTTCATCTGGTGGGCGTGCCCATGGCGGAAGACAACTTGCAGCAGGCGGAACTGATCGTGGGCCAGATCCGCCTGCCTCGTACGCTGCTTGGACTGGCAGTCGGTGCAGTGCTGGCCTTGTCTGGCGTGGCGATGCAGGGTCTGTTTCGCAACCCTCTCGCCGATCCCGGTCTGGTTGGCGTTTCCAGTGGTGCGGCATTGGGTGCGGCAGTGGCCATCGTCGCCGGAGCATCCCTTGGCGGACTGCCTGAGCCGTTCCAGCCTTATCTGCTGTCCATCTGCGCCTTCGCCGGTGGGCTTGGGGTGACCGCAATCGTCTATCGGCTCGGACGCCGCGACGGTCACACCAGCGTCAGTACGATGCTGCTGGCCGGTGTGGCGATGACGGCGCTGGCCGGTTCGATCATCGGCCTGTTCGCGTATCTGGCCGATGATGCGAGCCTGCGAACGCTGACGTTCTGGAATCTGGGCACGCTCAACGGTGCCAGCTATGCCCGGCTCTGGCCTCTGTTGCTGGTTTGCGCGGCAGTGATCCTCTGGTTGCCGCGCCGAGCGAAGGCGCTTAACGCGTTGCTGCTTGGAGAATCGGAAGCGCGTCACTTGGGCATCGAAGTCGAACGCCTCAAGCGCGAGCTGATTCTTTGCATCGCACTCGGGGTGGGGGCAGCCGTCGCGGCGGCCGGGCTCATCGGTTTCATTGGCCTGATTGTGCCGCACCTGGTGCGACTGCTGACGGGGCCAGACCACCGCATTGTTCTCCCCGCATCAGCGCTGGCGGGCGCATCGTTGTTGCTCTTCGCAGACATTTTCGCCCGATTGGTAATGGCCCCGGCGGAACTGCCGATCGGGATTGTCACCGTATTCATCGGCGCGCCGTTCTTTCTTTTCCTGCTCGTTCGAGGGCGTGCCTGATGTTAATCGGCAAAGACATCGGCATTGTTCGCGATGGCAAACAGGTGCTCGACAGCATCGAATTGACAATGGCGCACGGTCAGATGGTTGGCGTGCTGGGCCCCAACGGGGCTGGCAAAAGTACACTGTTGGCTGCTCTGTGCGGCGAGCTTGCCCCGACCCGCGGCCAGGTATTTCTGGACGATATTCCCCTGGATCAATGGCGTGGTCCGGAGCGGGCTCGGCGCCTGGCCGTACTGCCGCAGTCGTCGACATTGAGTTTCGCGTTCAAGGTCGAGGAAGTGGTTGCGATGGGCCGCTTGCCCCATGAAAGCGGTCAGCAACGTGACGCTGAAATTATCCAGCATGCCTTTGAGGCCGCCGATGCAATGCACCTGCTCGGCCGCAGCTATCTGACGTTATCGGGGGAGAGCGTCAGCGGGTCCATCTGGCGCGGGCGCTGGCTCAGGTGTGGCCTGGGGAGGAGGGGCAGGTTCTGTTGCTGGACGAGCCCACCTCGGCGCTCGACCCATTGCATCAACACACCACACTGTTGGCCGTTCGCGCGTTCGCCGACCGTGGCGGCGCGGTGATGGTGATCCTGCATGATTTGAACCTGGCGGCCCGTTATTGCGATCGCTTGTTGCTGCTGAGTCAAGGTCTCGCGTATGTATCCGGCACGCCACAGCAAGTGCTGACGCCTGACGCGCTGATGTCGGTATTTGGCCTGGATGTTCTGGTACAACCCCATCCCGAGCGCGGGCACCCTTTGGTGATCACTCGCTGAAGTGGCTTGGTTATCAACCGGCATCAGTTCCTTTTTCGATACGGCAGCCCCATTTCCAATGCTCGTGCAGGCAACGTCCTTCGGACAATTCTTGTAATCACGTAGGCCTGCTCTTTTGCGTCGTTGTGAGCGTTCACGCACAGCTCTTCTCGATTATCGTCGCCTCAAACAAAGGCATTGAGGGTGGGTAATGAACGACATAAATGCGGCGATTGACGTGCATGAGGTCGATGCGTCATTGGCGCAACTGGCTATTGGTCTGATGGAGTTGGCTTCATTGAATGCTGACGACACGCCGGAAAAGATTGTTGCCTTGTGTCATAGAGCACTGACGCCGGTCGGGCAGGTCGCCGCCATCTGCGTCATGCCCAGATTCGCAGGACTGGCGCGGCGCACGCTCGACAGCCTTCATGCGCGCGAGATCAAGGTCGTGGCAGCGGTTAACTTTCCGAGCGGTTCGGCTTCTGTCAGTTCAGCCGAGCTGGAAACCCAGGCGGCGATTCTTGCGGGGGCCGACGAAATTGATCTGGTTTACCCTTTTTATGCGTTGCTTGGCGGGGACAGGCAGATTGGCGCTGAGATCATCAATGCCTGCAAGACCAGGTGCGGTCGGGCAGCGTTGACCGTCACACTGGAAACCGGCGTGCTGCGTGATCCGCAGGTTATTCACGGCGCAAGCTGCGTGGCGATTGAGGAGGGCGCCAACTTTCTCAAAACCAGCACCGGCAAACACATCCTGAATGCAACGCCCCAGGCCAGCCGCATTTTGATCGCGGCCATCGCCGAGTCAGGCGCGCATGTGGGGATCAACGTTTCCGGCAATGTACGAACGCTCGATGAAGCGCGGGTGCATATGGATTTGGTCAAAGCGCGGTTTGGGCCGCGCTGGCGTGAGCAGGGAGATTGCGGCTCGGGGCTACCAGCCTGCTGGATGATCTGCTGATCCGCTTGGGCGTAGGCGCGTAAATCACGGGCAAAAAAGACCCGGCAAAGAGCCGGGTCAAAAACCGTGATTAGCCTGATGAGGAGATAATCTGAGAGTCCGAACCAAGGAGCCTTTCAGTTTATCGGCCAGTCTCGCGACCGGATGTGATAATCATAGTGATTCTCATTTGTAAGTCAACAGTGTTCTGCAGACTATTTGCTGTGCACGTTCAGCGTTCCCCTATTGCCCCAGGGCATGCATTCCTCAATTCGGTGTCCAGTGAGTCTTTGTATTCCTGAGACAGCTCGCTCCAAGGTCGATTCGACAACGCACCTTCGAGTGAATACAGCAGCGCTTTGGATGCTCGGAAGCCCCTGACCTGGACGGCCCGGTAGGCCTGGATTGCGCCAAGACGGCGCAGGTCGGCGATAGTGTGAATGCCCGCAGCGTGAAGCCATTGAACAGAGGTCTTCCCCAGGTTCTTCATCCCCAATAATTCATCGTCCATGATTGCAGCCCTTTCCAGTCATTCCATGTAATAACTTCTCCGTAGGCCCGACACAAACCGAAAAGGCGAGCCATGCCCTTGAGCGTAGACGCCCTCGAATCGCTCCGCAGAAAATCTCAGTGGAATACGGCACGCGCCGCCGAACGGTAGGGTCAACTGAGGAGGAAAGGCAAGCACGGGCCCGGCATGGCGGCGCATGCGGGGCGAGAAGTCAGGGCGGGGGTTAGTGGGGTGATGACGTCAGCGGGTGCGATAACGCAGGCGCGTACCGAAATTGACCGACATGAGGATTTCGTCAGCACTTAGCTCTGGCGGGAAGTACGCCCCGGATATCTGCGCGTGGGCGATGCTTGCACCCTCGAGCCTGGTTGTCCGGAAATCAACGCCACGCAGGTCCGCAGATCTGAAGTAGGCGTCGCTGAAATCGACCTCTTCAGCGTTGAGTTCACGCAGGTCCAGGCCGCGAAAATCTCCTCCAGACAGATCAACAGGTCCCTGTTTGGGCCGTTCGAGGTTGAAGGCGGTCACGTCGTCGTTTCGCAGTAGCGCGAACAGGGGCGAGTCAAGGTGCTTGGGCTGGTTCATTTGACGTCTCCTTTGTTGGAATTCTGACGCCACTATAATGCCACCAGTGTCGAGCCGTGAAGCGGTATCCTTCACGACTCGACCACTGGTGGGGGCGGGAAATCAGAGGCCCGGCAGGTGTTGACGAATGTCGGCGACCAGCTTGTCCAGATCGCCGCTGACGTTGGTCTCGACGTGCCGACTGCGCAGTATCTCGTCGGCAGTCAGCGCTTCGCGACTGGCCAGCTGCATTTCGATGACTTCCATGGTTGCGTCGGAAGGGTCCTGATTTTGCGCGCGACGCTGGGCCAGCCAACCTTCGATAACGGCTTTGGGCGCGGCGCAATCAATGATCAGAAACGGACTGCCTATCGCCTCGGCAATCTGCGCGGCCGACTGACGTTGCGCGAGCTTCAAATAGGTTGCATCGATGACCACCGGCAAGCCTGCTCGGAGCACGACACTCGCCAGCTCATTCAGACGTTGATACGTGGCCGCGCTGACGTCGGCGGAATACAGATCTTTATGGTCGGCGAATGCACGCTTGCGCTCGACATCTGAACGCAGGCGGATTGCACCAAGGGCTTCGACCAACCTCATCGCGACCTGACTTTTGCCGACCGCCGAAACGCCATGGGTGATGGCCAGGAAGTTGGACGGAATCGCGCTGTAGCTTTCGGCCAGGTTGGCGTAGTTGCGGTACTGGCGCAGTGTCGCGGCGCGCTGCACCTGATCGGCGTTGGCATTCAGGCTGAACAGCGCCACTTTGGCACGGACCATCGCGCGGTAGGCTTTGTAGAAATTGAGCAGTCGCAAGCCTTCGTAGTCGCCGGTCAGTTCCAGGTACTGGCTGACGAGTCGGCGCGACAGACTTTTCAGGCCGCGATCCTCAAGGTCCATGGCCAGGAAGCCGATGTCCGCATAGACATCCGTCATGCGGAAAGGCTCGTTGAACTCGATGCAGTCGAAAATCACGACCTTGCCATCGATCAGCGTTGCATTGCCCAAGTGGATGTCGCCATGGCATTCCCGAACGAAGCCGTCGAGCTTGCGCTGGTTCATCAGAGGCTTGAGGCGCTCGAAACTGGTGTTGGCCCATGCTTCCAGCGCTTCCAGCTGGATGAGATCAGATTTTTCGCTGAGGAAAGGCAGAATCTGCTCAAAGTTCTGCGTGACCGGCGCCATGGCACTGTTAGCGCTGCCGAGCGGATTTTCCATCGGCACCTTGGGCGACTTGAGATGAAATTCGGCGATCTGCCGGGCCATGTCGTCGATATGCGCCGTGGTCAACTCGCCTTTGGCTTGCAAAGTGCTGAGCAATCCGTCCTGCGGGAACTGACGCATTTTCAGCACGTACTCGATTGCTTCGCCTTCACCATTCAACTGCGGGGCTTCGATGCTGCCGGTGATGGGCAGTACTTCCAGGTACAGATTGTCTGTCAGGCGCTGGTTCAGCATCAGCTCCTGCTCACAGAAATGCTGGCGCGCTGGCAGGCTGGTGAAGTCCAGAAAGCCGAAATTGACCGGCTTCTTCATCTTGTAAACGTACGGGCCGGTGAGCAGTACCCAGGAAATATGCGTCTCGATGACCTGAAATTCTTCGACCGGGTGAGGAAACAGGGCGGGGTTTTGCAACGCGGCTATCAGTGTCTGGCTCACGGACGATCCTTGAAAGGTGATAAGTCGATAGAGAAGTAGCGAAAGGCGGCCATTATGGCCGCTGGAGACAATGCTGCAAACCGCTTAAAGGGCGGTCTGTCGGGGGCTTTGAAAGTGCGTATAATCCGCCGCCATGACCCGATCCCGCTCCCCGAAAAAATCCCCCAAACCCACCAACAGCCGCCTGCGCAGCCTGTTGGGCTGGGCCCTGAAACTCAGTCTTGTCGGGCTGGTGATCCTTGGCTGCTTCGCCGTTTACCTGGATTCCATCGTCCAGGAGAAATTCTCCGGCAAGCGCTGGACCATTCCGGCCAAGGTCTATGCACGGCCACTGGAGCTGTTCGTCGGCCAGAAGCTTTCACGCGATGACTTCCTTCTGGAGCTCGATGCGCTGGGCTATCGCCGCGAAGGCGTGGCCAATGGGCCGGGCGCTGCTGCGGTCAACGGCAATACTGTCGACCTCAACACCCGTGGTTTCCAGTTTTATGAAGGCGCTGATCCGGCCCAGCAGATTCATGTGCGCTTCTCCGGCGATTACGTCGCTGAACTGACCGCCGCCAATGGTGCCAAGCTGGCTGTCGCACGGCTTGAGCCCTTGATGATCGGCGGCTTGTACCCGAAAAATCTCGAAGACCGGATTCTGATCAAACTCGATCAGGCGCCGCCTTATTTGCTCGACACGCTCGTCACCGTCGAAGACCGCGATTTCTACCATCACTTCGGCGTATCCCCGAAGGGGATCGTGCGCGCTTTCTGGATCAACGCCTCCGCTGGCCAGATGCGCCAGGGCGGATCGACGCTGACTCAGCAACTGGTCAAGAACTTCTACCTGACCAACGAGCGCAGCATCACCCGCAAGCTGACCGAAGCGATGATGGCTGTTCTGCTGGAGATCCATTACAGCAAGCAGGAGATTCTCGAGGCCTACCTCAACGAAGTGTTCGTGGGCCAGGACGGTCAGCGTGCGGTCCACGGCTTTGGTCTGGCGAGTCAGTATTTCTTCAGCCAGCCGCTGTCGGAGCTGAAGCTGCATCAGGTCGCCTTGCTGGTCGGTCTGGTCAAGGGGCCTTCGTATTACAACCCGCGCCGCAATCCTGACCGTGCGCTGGAGCGGCGTAATCTGGTTCTCGATCTGCTCGAGCAGCAGGGTATCGCCACGCCGGAAGTGGTTGCGGCGGCGAAAAAATGCCGCTGGGCGTGACCAAAACCGGTTCACTGGCCGACAGTTCGTTCCCGGACTTCCTTGACTTGGTCAAACGCCAGTTGCGTCAGGACTACCGCGACGAAGACTTGACCGAAGAGGGCCTGCGGATCTTCACCAGCTTTGATCCGATTCTGCAGATGAAATCCGAAGCCGCCGTGCGCGAAAGCTTCGCCAAGATATCTGGCCGCAAAGGCGCCGACGAGATGGAAACGGCTATGGTCGTGACCAACCCGGAAACCGGCGAAGTCCAGGCGCTGATTGGTAGTCGACAAGCGGGCTTCGCGGGGTTCAACCGAGCGCTGGATGCTGTACGGCCGATTGGGTCGTTGGTCAAGCCGGCCATCTACCTCACCGCTCTCGAACGCCCGCAACAATACACCCTGACCAGTTGGATTCCGGACGAGCCCTTCCAGGTGAAAGGCGCCGACGGCCAGATCTGGAAACCGCAGAACTACGATCACAAAGCCCACGGCAACATTTTCCTGTATCAGGGCCTGGCGCATTCCTACAACCTGTCCAGCGCCAAGCTGGGTCTGGATCTGGGCATACCCAACGTCTTCAAAACCCTGACCAAACTGGGCGTCACCCGCGAGTGGCCTGCTTTCCCGTCGATGCTCCTGGGTGCTGGCGCTCTGACGCCGATCGAAGTGGCGACGATGTACCAGACTATCGCCAGTGGCGGCTTCAACACGCCGTTGCGCGGGATCCGCAGCGTACTGACCGCCGAAGGGGAGCCGCTCAAGCGCTACCCTTTCCAGATTCAGCAACGTTTTGACCCGGGCTCGATCTATCTCTTGCAGAACGCCATGCAGCGGGTGATGCGCGAAGGCACGGGTAAGTCGGTGTACAACGTGCTGCCAGGCACGCTGAATCTGGCGGGTAAATCGGGCACCACCAACGATTCGCGCGACAGCTGGTTTGCCGGTTTCAGTCAGGACTTGCTGGCAATCGTCTGGATGGGACGCGACGACAACGGCAAGACGCCGTTTACTGGGGCCACCGGCGCATTGCAGATCTGGACCAGCTTCATGAAGAAGGCCGATCCGCTGCCACTGGACATGGCGATGCCCGATAACGTCGTACAGGCCTGGGTCAATGCCAGTACTGGCGAAGGCACCGACGCCAGCTGCCCGAACGCCGTACAGATGCCGTATATTCGCGGCAGTGAGCCGCAACCCGGCCCGACCTGCGGGGGCTACAGCGCCTGCCGATTCGGTAATGGACTGGGTCAAGGGCTGGTTGAATTAAGCCTGGTTGAATCAAGCAAAGAGGATGTGACGTGAACAAGTGGTGGATTCCGGCTGTAACGGCTCTGGCTTTGCTCAACGGTTGTGCGTCCCAGACGCGCAGTGCAATTCCGGTGGTGGATTCAGGGTCACGCGTTTCGAATGGCGAACGCGTTTCGTCGACACGCAGCAACACCTACCGCGCGCCGGTGCAGGCGCCAGCGCAGTCGCAGACGATTCAGGAAGATTCCGGTGTCACGGTCATGGTGCCCGGCGGCGCCAATGCCAGTGGTGCACCTATTTCCACATTCGTGCCACCCACCACGGCGCCGATCAGCACGGCACCGATCAATACGGCGCCGGTTAATCAGGCCCCGGTAAACAACCCGTACACACCGCCACCAGCCAACAGTAATACCTACAACATGCCAGCGTCGGCGCCGACTGGCATTCCCTCTGCGTCCAGCGGCGGATTGTCGGAAGACGAGCAACTGGATGGGCCCGTGCTGGCGCTGCTGACAACCGCTCAGCAACAGCAGTCCGGCGGTGATCTTAACGGCGCATCATCGAGCCTTGAGCGTGCGCAACGTGTTGCCCCCGTGAGCCGCAGGTCCTTTACCGTCTGGCGCAAGTACGCCTGGCTCAGGGCGATGCGCCTCAGGCTGAGCAATTAGCCCGTCGCGCTCTGACCTACGCCAACGGTCGCGCCAGCCTTCAAGCAAGTCTTTGGGGATTGATTGCCCAATCGCGTGAGAAGCAGGGCGACGCCGCCGGTGCAGCGCTGGCACGGCAGAAAGCCAATGGATAAACGCTTTCCGAAAATTGCCGACCAGTTGCTGTTGATCGAGCGCGAATTGCGCGTGCTGGGATGGTGGAAGGACGTGCCGCCCAGCGATGAGTCGCTGTCCAGCCGTGAACCCTTCTGTGTCGACACGCTGGACTTTGACCAGTGGCTGCAATGGATCTTCCTGCCGCGCATGAAGATCATCCTCGAGCAGGACATGCCGTTGCCTACGGCATCTGGCATCCTGGAAATGGCGGAGATGGTCTACGCCAGCCGTATTCGTGAAGCGCGCAACCTCCTGGCGCTGCTGAAGGACTTCGATCGGTTGATCACCGAGGCTGTTTGACCCTTAGTTGCATTGATCGTCGAGGTATTTCTTGACCTCGGCGATGCGTGCCTGCCGCTCTTCTTCCGTGAACCGCCTTAGCTCGCCATCCACCTCCTGTCGTACCCGCGGATTGTTCTGCAGTTGCGCGAGGCTGGTTCGCTGTTCGTCGCACGCCTCTTTGCGCTTGGCCTCCTGAGCGGCAACCTGCTTCCTGACTTTGGCATCGACTGCTTCCTGCTCCCGAGCGCCATCTTGATTCTGCGGCGGCGGGGCAGGGGGCGCGGCGACAGGGCTCCCTGTATTGATTTCCTGTGCGGTCTGCCCGGCGGGCGGCTGGGCGTCGAAATGCGTTACGCCCTGAGCGTCGACCCATTTGTATATCTGCGCGGCCTGTCCGACCGCCGGGGCGACGGCAAGTGTCAGCGTCGCCGCAAGAATCATCCAGCGCATTCCCGGTTCCTTACTTCTGTGG
This sequence comes from Pseudomonas sp. 15A4, assembly GCF_016925575.1. Taxonomy (NCBI): domain Bacteria; kingdom Pseudomonadati; phylum Pseudomonadota; class Gammaproteobacteria; order Pseudomonadales; family Pseudomonadaceae; genus Pseudomonas; species Pseudomonas sp. 15A4. Next base: position 1,849,735 of record NZ_CP068986.1, read on the forward strand.
CAATGGCCGGAAACCTATCACAAGCGGGACGCCACGACCTCATTCGGTGCCTTTTGGCGGGCGGCGGACGAAGAAAGCGCATCGATGACTTGACTTGAGAGGGGCGAATCCCAACAATCCAAAGCTCGCTGTAGAAGGACTGCCAGAAGCAGACCGTCTCGGTAGATCATGAGGCGCACACCCGCGCCGACCCGTAACACCCGCAACGCGTTACCTCGCGCTGGGTGGGAAGACCCCGAAACACTTAAAGGGGCGATCCCAATACTTGCTCAGTCAGTGCTGACGTAGTCGGCGACCACCGTCGCTCATGCTCTGCTTTGCAGTAAACCTATTAAGACCCGTCTCCTCGCTTGTGTGGACGGTATTCTGGCGTTTTAGAGGTGAACAACGTGGAGCTTTTATCTGGCGCTGAAATGGTCGTCCGCTTTTTGCGTGACGAAGGCGTAGAGCACATCTACGGGTACCCTGGCGGTGCCCTCCTGCATATATACGACGCGCTGTTCAAAGAACCGGCTGTGAGCCACATCCTCGTTCGTCACGAACAGGCGGCGACTCACATGGCTGACGGCTACGCCCGCGCCACCGGCAAGGCAGGCGTTGTGCTGGTGACTTCAGGTCCCGGCGCAACCAACGCCATTACTGGTATCGCGACCGCCTACATGGACTCGATTCCGATGGTGGTGCTGTCCGGCCAGGTTCCTAGCAACATGGTCGGTACCGACGCGTTCCAGGAGACCGACATGATCGGTATCTCCCGGCCGATCGTGAAGCACAGCTTCATGATCAAGCACCCGTCGGAAATCCCGGAAGTCTTGAAAAAAGCGTTCTACCTCGCTCAATCCGGTCGTCCTGGTCCTGTCGTCGTCGATATCCCGAAAGACATGACCAACCCGGCGGAAAAGTTCGAATACATCTTCCCCAAGAAAGCCAAGCTGCGCTCCTACAGCCCGGCGGTCCGTGGCCACTCTGGACAGATCCGCAAGGCCGTGGAAATGCTGGTGGCGGCCAAACGCCCGGTCATCTACGCCGGTGGCGGCGTGATCATGGGCAACGGTTCGGCGCCATTGACCGAACTGGCGCAGCAATTGAACGCCCCGGTCACCAATACGCTGATGGGGTTGGGTGCCTACCCGGGCACTGATCGCCAGTTCGTCGGCATGTTGGGCATGCATGGCAGCTACACCGCCAACCTGGCGATGCACCACGCCGACGTGATTCTTGCGGTCGGCGCGCGTTTCGACGATCGCGTGATCAATGGCCCGGCGAAGTTCTGCCCGAACGCCAAAATCATTCACGTCGACATCGACCCGGCATCCATCTCCAAGACCATCAAGGCCGACGTGCCCATTGTCGGGCCGGTTGAGAGCGTGCTGACCGAAATGGTTGCGACCCTCAAAGAGCTTGCCGAAACCCCTAACAAGGAGTCGGTCGAGACGTGGTGGAAGCAGATCGAAGAATGGCGCGCCGGCGGCGACCTGTTTCCGTACAACCGTGGCGACGGAACCGTCATCAAGCCGCAGACCGTGATCGAGACGCTGTGTGAAGTGACCAAAGGCGATGCCTACGTCACCTCCGACGTGGGTCAGCACCAGATGTTCGCGGCTCAGTACTATCGCTTCAACAAACCCAATCGCTGGATCAACTCCGGCGGTCTCGGCACGATGGGCTTTGGCCTGCCTGCCGCGATGGGCGTTGCGCTGAGTTTCCCGAATGACAATGTCGCCTGCGTCACCGGCGAAGGCAGTATTCAGATGAACATTCAGGAACTGTCGACCTGCCTGCAATACAACCTGCCGGTAAAGATCATCCTGCTCAACAACGGCGTGCTCGGCATGGTCCGTCAGTGGCAGGACATGAGTTACAGCGGCCGTCACTCTCATTCCTACATGGAGTCGCTGCCTGACTTCGTCAAATTGGTCGAGGCATACGGTCATGTCGGCATGCGCATCACCGACCTGAAAGACCTGAAGCCGATGATGGAAGAAGCGTTCGCCATGAAGGATCGCCTGGTATTCCTTGATATCAAGGTCGATGTCGGCGAGCACGTCTATCCGATGCAGATCAGAGACGGGTCCATGCGCGACATGTGGCTGAGCAAGACGGAGCGGACATAACCATGCGCCACATTATTTCGCTATTGCTGGAAAACGAACCGGGTGCGCTGTCTCGTGTGGTTGGCCTGTTTTCCCAGCGCAACTACAACATCGAAAGCCTGACAGTGGCGCCAACCGAGGACCCGACCCTGTCGCGTCTGACGCTGACCACTGTTGGTCATGATGAAGTGATCGAGCAAATCACCAAGAACCTCAACAAGCTGGTCGAAGTGGTCAAGCTGGTGGACCTGTCGGAAAGCGCCCACATCGAGCGCGAGCTGATGCTGATCAAGGTGAAGGCCACCGGCGCACAGCGTGCCGAGATCAAGCGCACCACCGACATTTTCCGCGGCCAGATCGTGGATGTTTCCAGCAGCGTCTATACCGTGCAGTTGACCGGGACAAGCGACAAGCTGGACAGCTTCATCCAGGCGATTGGCACCACGGCCATTCTGGAAACCGTACGCAGCGGCGTTACCGGCATAGCCCGCGGCGACAAAGTGCTGAGCATCTAACCTAATTTTGCAAAGGGCCTTGCGGCCACGTTATCAGGGGAATTTCATGAAAGTTTATTACGACAAAGACTGCGACCTTTCGATCATCCAGGGCAAAAAAGTTGCCATCATCGGTTACGGTTCCCAGGGCCACGCTCAGGCGTGCAACCTGAAAGACTCCGGCGTTGATGTCACTGTTGGCCTGCGCAAGGGTTCGGCTACTGTCGCCAAAGCTGAAGCTCACGGCCTGAAAGTGACCGACGTGGCTTCCGCTGTCGCCGCTGCAGATCTGGTCATGATCCTGACCCCGGACGAATTCCAGTCCCAGCTGTACAAGAACGAAATCGAGCCGAACATCAAGAAGGGCGCAACACTGGCCTTCTCCCACGGCTTCGCGATTCACTACAATCAGGTTGTCCCGCGTGCCGACCTCGACGTGATCATGATCGCGCCAAAGGCACCGGGCCACACCGTGCGCACCGAGTTTGTCAAAGGCGGTGGCATCCCTGACCTGATCGCCGTTTACCAGGACGCCTCTGGCAACGCCAAGAACGTCGCTCTGTCGTACGCCTCGGGTGTTGGCGGCGGCCGTACCGGTATCATCGAAACCACGTTCAAGGACGAGACCGAAACCGACCTGTTCGGCGAGCAAGCCGTTCTGTGTGGCGGTACCGTTGAGCTGGTCAAGGCCGGTTTCGAGACTTTGGTTGAAGCCGGTTATGCGCCGGAAATGGCCTACTTCGAATGCCTGCACGAACTGAAGCTGATCGTTGACCTCATGTACGAAGGCGGTATCGCCAACATGAACTACTCGATCTCCAACAACGCCGAATACGGCGAGTACGTGACCGGCCCGGAGGTCATCAATGCCGAATCCCGTCAGGCCATGCGCAACGCTCTGAAGCGCATCCAGGACGGCGAGTACGCGAAGATGTTCATCGCCGAGGGTGCCAGCGGCTACCCGTCGATGACCGCCAGGCGTCGTAACAACAAGGCGCATGGCCTGGAAATCATCGGTGAGCAACTGCGCTCGATGATGCCTTGGATCGCGAAGAACAAGATCGTCGACCAAGCCAAGAACTAAGATCACAGATCAGCTTCTTGCATGAAAAAACGCGGCCCTCGGGTCGCGTTTTTTCGTTATGGGGGCTCATCTGGTATAAAGCTGCATCGTTTGTCGGCCCCGAGGCCACAAGCATTTGTCGAAATTATTCAGCTGCAAGGTATTGTCCATGAGCGAACGTCCCGAAGAGCCGAACAAGGCTTCTGACGCCGAAAGCCTGCTACCGATCGATGAACACATTGAAGAGGGCCATGACGACGAGGGGCGCAAGGTGCGCCATCGCGGCATCTATCTGCTGCCCAATCTGTTCACCACCGCCAACCTGTTCGCCGGCTTCTACGCAATCATCAGCGCCATGAGTGCGCAAAGTGCGCTGAGTGCGGGTGATCAGGCGAGCGCGAGCAAATACTTCGCGTTTTCCGCCATCGCTATCTTCGTTGCCATGGTCCTGGATGGTCTGGATGGCCGGGTCGCGCGGATGACCAACACTCAGAGCGCTTTCGGTGCAGAGTACGACTCGCTGTCCGACATGGTTGCTTTCGGCGTGGCGCCAGCACTGTTGGCGTTTGGCTGGGCGCTGGGTGACATGGGCAAGGTCGGCTGGATGGTCGCTTTCATCTATGTGGCGGGTGCGGCGTTGCGTCTGGCCCGCTTCAATACCCAAGTGGGCAAGGCCGACAAGCGCTACTTCATCGGCCTGGCAAGTCCCGCCGCCGCGGGCGTTGTAGCAGGCACCGTTTGGGCATTCAGCGATTACGGCATTCAGGGCTCGAAACTGTCGTTCCTGGTCGCGCTATTGGTTGCAGCCGCCGGGATGCTGATGGTCAGCAACATCAAATACAACAGCTTCAAGGAGTTGGATCTCAAGGGGCGCGTGCCGTTTGTTGCCATCCTGGCGGTGGTTCTGGTATTTGCCGTGGTGTTCAGTGATCCGCCGCGTATTCTGCTGCTGATATTCCTCGGCTATGCAGCATCTGGCCCCATCCAATACCTGCTGCGTCTACGTCGCCAGAGGTAGTTAGTCGGCCTGCATTTCCCGCATACTCCGCAGCTATAGATGCTTCAGTTCTCCATAGCTGCGGAGTCATCATGCTGATCAAGATCCCCTCTCCATCCGATTGCAAAGAGTCGGATGTCACGCCCGAATCCTTTTATCTCTCCCGTCGCGCATTGCTTGGCAGCTCACTTGCAGGGCTCGCCGTGAGCGCGATGCCTGGCTGGGCCCAAGCCGGTGAAGCCTCTCGCTACGCCGACGTCGAAGCCGGCGCTGCCCCTGCCTGGTTTAAAGACAAGCTATCTAGCACGAAGTGGCAAGCCGTCACCGTCAAGGACGAGGCAATCACGCCGTTCAAAGATGCGACCCACTACAACAACTTTTACGAGTTTGGCACCGACAAGGGCGATCCTGCGCAAAACGCCGGCTCCTTGAAAACCGAGCCGTGGAGCGTGGTTATTGACGGGGAGGTCGGCAAGCCTGGCCGCTACGCGCTTGAAGACTTCATGAAGCCTCATCAACTGGAAGAGCGTATCTATCGTCTGCGCTGTGTCGAGGCGTGGTCGATGGTGATTCCATGGTTGGGTTTCCCCATCTCCGAACTGCTCAAACAGGTCGAGCC
>NZ_CP068986.1:1860000-4922500 GCF_016925575.1 Pseudomonas sp. 15A4
CTAAGGCGAGGCTGAAAAGCGTAGTCGATGGAAAACAGGTTAATATTCCTGTACTTCTGGTTATTGCGATGGAGGGACGGAGAAGGCTAGGCCAGCCTGGCGTTGGTTGTCCAGGTTTAAGGTGGTAGGCTGAAATCTTAGGTAAATCCGGGATTTCAAGGCCGAGAGCTGATGACGAGTGTTCTTTAGAACACGAAGTGGTTGATGCCATGCTTCCAAGAAAAGCTTCTAAGCTTCAGGTAACCAGGAACCGTACCCCAAACCGACACAGGTGGTTGGGTAGAGAATACCAAGGCGCTTGAGAGAACTCGGGTGAAGGAACTAGGCAAAATGGCACCGTAACTTCGGGAGAAGGTGCGCCGGTGAGGGTGAAGGACTTGCTCCGTAAGCTCATGCCGGTCGAAGATACCAGGCCGCTGCGACTGTTTATTAAAAACACAGCACTCTGCAAACACGAAAGTGGACGTATAGGGTGTGACGCCTGCCCGGTGCCGGAAGGTTAATTGATGGGGTTAGCTAACGCGAAGCTCTTGATCGAAGCCCCGGTAAACGGCGGCCGTAACTATAACGGTCCTAAGGTAGCGAAATTCCTTGTCGGGTAAGTTCCGACCTGCACGAATGGCGTAACGATGGCGGCGCTGTCTCCACCCGAGACTCAGTGAAATTGAAATCGCTGTGAAGATGCAGTGTATCCGCGGCTAGACGGAAAGACCCCGTGAACCTTTACTATAGCTTTGCACTGGACTTTGAATTTGCTTGTGTAGGATAGGTGGGAGGCTTTGAAGCGTGGACGCCAGTCTGCGTGGAGCCAACCTTGAAATACCACCCTGGCAACTTTGAGGTTCTAACTCAGGTCCGTTATCCGGATCGAGGACAGTGTATGGTGGGTAGTTTGACTGGGGCGGTCTCCTCCTAAAGAGTAACGGAGGAGTACGAAGGTGCGCTCAGACCGGTCGGAAATCGGTCGTAGAGTATAAAGGCAAAAGCGCGCTTGACTGCGAGACAGACACGTCGAGCAGGTACGAAAGTAGGTCTTAGTGATCCGGTGGTTCTGTATGGAAGGGCCATCGCTCAACGGATAAAAGGTACTCCGGGGATAACAGGCTGATACCGCCCAAGAGTTCATATCGACGGCGGTGTTTGGCACCTCGATGTCGGCTCATCACATCCTGGGGCTGAAGCCGGTCCCAAGGGTATGGCTGTTCGCCATTTAAAGTGGTACGCGAGCTGGGTTTAGAACGTCGTGAGACAGTTCGGTCCCTATCTGCCGTGGACGTTTGAGATTTGAGAGGGGCTGCTCCTAGTACGAGAGGACCGGAGTGGACGAACCTCTGGTGTTCCGGTTGTCACGCCAGTGGCATTGCCGGGTAGCTATGTTCGGAAAAGATAACCGCTGAAAGCATCTAAGCGGGAAACTTGCCTCAAGATGAGATCTCACTGGAACCTTGAGTTCCCTGAAGGGCCGTCGAAGACTACGACGTTGATAGGTTGGGTGTGTAAGCGCTGTGAGGCGTTGAGCTAACCAATACTAATTGCCCGTGAGGCTTGACCATATAACACCCAAGCAATCTGCAGAGAGACAGCAGGTTGCGGTGTGTGAAGACGCATGAAGACGAAAGTTTGCGAACACACAAGCTGCACCTTGATCACATACCCGATTTGCTGAAGCGTTCGAGAGAACGAATCAGTACCCGAATTTCTTGACGACCATAGAGCGTTGGAACCACCTGATCCCATCCCGAACTCAGCAGTGAAACGATGCATCGCCGATGGTAGTGTGGGGTTTCCCCATGTGAGAGTAGGTCATCGTCAAGATTAAATTCCGAAACCCCATTTGCGAAAGCAGATGGGGTTTTGTTTTTGCGCGCGAAAAAGTTTCTTTGCCCAGCCAACAGCCACAGCCACAGCCACAGCCACGGCCAATAGCCGCCCAATCCACGCCCATAAAAAAGCCCCGCATCACTGCGGGGCTTTCTGCTGCCAAGCGATATGCTTACTCGCTTAGCGTTTCAACTGCTGGGGTCGCGTCTACCGCAGTAACTACATCACGACGTTGAATGTACTTCCAGTCTGCTTCGTCGATGTAGATCCCGGCAGGCCCACTGCCGCCCTCCAGGTCAATCGCCACATGCGCCGACACTTGAGGCTTAACGCTCGCCAGGATCGGTACAAAGCCCAGCTGCAGGCTGGTTTCCAGCAGCGCCGCTTGGTTCCTTTCATCAATGTCAGCCGCCTCGTCGAGGTAGTAGGGCAGACGAATCCGACCGGCCTGCTCGCGGTCCATGAGGTGCAGCAAGAGGTACATGTTAGTCAGTGCCTTGATGGTCATGGTCGTGCCATTGGACGCCGCGCCATCGATGTCGGTGTGGATAACCGGCTGGCTGTTGACCTTGGTGATCTCGAACGCAAGTTCGAACAAGTCTTTCAGACCGAGCTGGTTGTGGTTAGCCGCAACCAGGCGTGCCAGATACTCCTTAGCCTCCTCGTTCTTGTTGTCCTGCTCGGCGCTCTGGCTCAGATCGAACACCGATAGGGTTTCGCCCTCTTCGTACTGACCGGCGCTGTGGATGATCTGGTCGATATGCTTGAGCGCTTCTTTGTTCGGCGCGAGCACAATGCGGAAGCTCTCAAGGTTGGAAACCTGCCGGCGGTTGATCTCCCGGTTAAACAGCGCCAGTTGGTGCTCGAGGCTGTCGTAGTCACTGCGGATGTTGCGCAGTGTGCGAGCGATGTCGGTCACAGCAGCACGGCGTGCCTTGCCCAGGGTAAGGGCTTCATCAGTGCGATGCGCATAGGCGTTGATCAGCAATTGCAGACGCCGCTCCATGTCGTCTTCGCTGTCGAACTTCGCGACGCCTTTTAACCGAACCTGCGCGTAGAGCGCCTCAATCTGACCATCGCAGCGCAAGAGGCCCTGCCAACTGTCCTGATAATCATTGAGCAGCGGCAGCAGGTTCTCCAGCGAATCATCGACCGGCTCCATGAACGGCGTGCCAAAGGGCAGGTCGGTCGGGAGCAACTGACGACGACGCAGCGCGTCATCCAGCGTGCGTTGCTTGGACTCGAGATCGCCGATCTGACGACCGACCAGTTGCAGCTTGGCCGACAGTTGCTGAACGCGCTCAGTGAAAGCATCACTGGCGCGCTTGAGTTCGTCTTGCGCCGCTTCCATCTGGGCCAACTGTTCAAGCTTTTCGCCTTCTTCGGCGCTCAAGGTTTGAGCGCGGCGGAAGTCTTCGAGCGCCTTCTGCGCATCCAGCACCTGCTGGTACAAAGCTTCAGTCTGGGTTTTGCTCGCCGCACGGTCCGCTGCTACGGCTTGTTGTGTCTTTAACTGCTTGAGCTCCTTCTCCAGGCGCTCCTTTTGATCCCGCAACGCGGCGCGATCGGCCAGCGCCTGCAGGGCAGGAGGCTCGATGTTCGACAGATTGACAGTCAGGCCGGGCACTTCGAAGCGCTCGCCTTTGAACCCATCGAGAATCGCTTCGAGGGACTTAACCCATGCATCGCCATCATCCAGCGCGATGCCTTGCTCGCCCAGTGGCAAGCTGAACAGCGCGCTATTGAACAGCCGCATCAGACGCTCGACATCAGGCTGCGAAAACTCTTCGCGCAGGCGGGCATAGCTATTGTTGTCCGCATGATCGAGCTGTTGCTTCACTGATTTCAGGCGTTTTTCCAGATCGCGCAGACGCTCATCCAGATCCTCGGCGCTAAATTGACGCGACTGCGCGAGCGCTCCGGCCAGTTCATCGTGAGCGTCTTTTGCAGCCAGTAATTGCTGTTCCAGAACTCTCACATCGTCGACCAGCGCAAAACGGTTCTTCAGGACTGCCAGTTCGCCTATCCAGCGCTGGATGTTGCTGATCTCGCGCTCCAGGCGCATCAGTTCTTGAGTGCCGCCACGCTGATCGTTCTGTAGCGAATCCTGTTCGTTGCGGTAGTGCTCGCTCTGAATGACCAGCTCTTCTTTGCGCGCATTGGAATAGTCCTGCCATGTGCCCAGCAACGAGTCGAGCAATGGCGACAGGCGATGCAGCTTGCCGCGGAGGATGTCGCGCTGTCTGACGCCGTTGGCCAAGGCTTCGACCAGCGGGCCGGCGAGCACCAGTGCGTTGTAGTCCTGCTCCATGCGTCGTACGTCGCGGAACGCTTCTTCGCACGCCGCTATGTAATCGACGCTGCCGGAGCGCAGGCTGTGCTCAAACGCGTCGAGAAACAGCTGCTTCAATTTGGCAGCGGTGATCTCGCGCATGTGCAGCAGGTTGATGAACAGCGCGCGGAAGGTCTTCAGGCTTTGCTCGCTGGTCGAACGCAGGGGAATCAACGTCAGGTCCAGCGGGATCGATGTGTGGCCACCGACCAGGAGACGACGCAGTTCATCGGGCTTGAGTTCGTAGGCTTTCAGTCCCTGGCTCTCTAGATTGGCAAACAGCTCCTTCTGGCGCAGGCAGGTATCGTCTTTCTGGTAGTGAGCCAGATCCAGTTTGCCGGCATAGGCGAAGAACTGATGACCGAATCCGCCTCCCGGACCACGACCCACCACGCCGATGACATGGGGGCCGTGAGGCAGGGAGACTTCGACGAGGATGTAGCTGGTGTCGGACGCGAAATAGAAGCGTCGCGATTGATCCAGGCTGTATTTGCCAAAGCTCATGTCCGACATGCGCGCCAGAATCGGGAACTGCAGAGCGTTGATCGACGCACTCTTGCCCAGGTTGTTTGCGCCGTAGACCGAGAGTGGATGCTCCAGTGGAAACAGCCCGAGGCTGTAACCAGCGGTGTTCAGCAGCGCAAAGCGGCGTATGCCGTAGCGTTCCTGGCTCATGCGTCATGCTCCTGTTCTTCAGCGATCGCCCGGGCTAGCGCTTGCTCTTCGGTTTCCGCAGATTCATCGAATTCGGTGAGGTCCAGCGGGTCGTCGGTTTCCAGCAATCGCTCATCGCTGTCTTCGTCGATCAACACCGGGGCCGGCAACGGCAGAGCGCTGTGAAGGCTGGCCGCCAGATCTCGGTCTTGCTGCACGGACAGGCAGACGTCGAGGAAGCGATGCATCGGCGGCAGGAAGCGATAGATGCCGACTTCTTCTGCGGCGAATCCCAGCTGGGTCATGCGGCGCATGATTTTTTCTTCCAGCTCTTCCTGGGTCTGGACTTCAGCTTGCAGGAACAGATCGCGGTACTTTTCCAGTAGCGAGGGCAGTTCATCGCGGCCCAGGCTGCCGCCATCAAGCACGGCGACCGGGTCGCGGCCCTGGTCCGCCAAATGCTCGACGAGGATGAATGTGAACAGGGCCAGACGTTGCGCCGTCTTGTTGACCTGCGCGGCCGCCAGATCAGGCACGAAGTAGTAGAAGCCACGGGTGTCGCAGACCAGTTCGAAGCCCAGGGCCTTGAACAGGCCGCGGTACTGGTCCTGGAGATTTGACAGCTGCGCGTACAGTTCGGGGTCGCGACGGCTGACGTGATAACCCTTGAACAGCTCGCGGAAGATTGGCGCCAGTTGGGTCATTTCGGATAGATCAAGATGCATGGGCGGTGCCCTCGGAATTCTCTGGGGTGGCGTCTTTGCTCGAGAGCAGGGCGAAGGAGCGCAGGCTGACGCGGTGCTCCCGGGTCAGGTATTCGCCGCGCTCAAGGCGTTCACGCTTGAAGCGTTTGTCCCGTGACAGGCGCGAAAACCAGTACAGCAATTCGTCAGTTGCGCCGGTGGGCTCCTGCTCCAGCAGCCAGACCATCAGATCCGGCATTGGCAGGGCGTCTTCGCAGCGCTCGATCATCTCTTTGACCGTGCGCGGCGCGCGAGGCGGCTCGCCATTTCGTGTGATATTGGCCTTAGGGAACCGCGCGGGCTTGGGTTCGAATCGCGCCAGCGCATACACGTACGCCTCAACCTGATTGGCACTACCGAGGAAGGTGCTTTGCGGGCGGGTGAACATTGGCATCGCTGCCTGCGGCACGGCGTCGAGACCTCGTCGACGAATCGCTGACAGCGCGAGTGCCGCACCACGAGTCACGGCATTATGGCGACGCGCCTCTTCACGCAGCGGGAGCAACAGCTCACGGGCATGACGCAAGGTCAGTTGCGCGCTGGTCTGCATTTCGAGGATGCGCGCGTGGGTGCGCAGGAGCATGTCGTCGTCGACCAGATGGCCGAGACGTTGCTGGTCCGTGAGCATGCGCAGCAGCACGTTCTCGACCTTGCGCACGCCCTGTTCGAAGGCGCCATCGGCGTTCACCAACTGGATCATCGGCTCGACGTATTCATCCCAGGTTGCCAGCACTTCCGCGTAACGCTGACGCAGTGGAATCTGGCGGTCACTGGTCTTGGCGCGTTCGGCCACGGACACAAGGGCCTGTTCGTCATTGGCGAGCTTCTTCAGGACATCGCGCACGCGCATGTCGAGCAGGCGCAGTTGCCGCGCCAGGTCATTGGCGTCGCGGGCATCGAAGGCTTCCTGTATATAGCCGGCCAGCCGTTCAAGGTGGCGAAGGTACGCTTCGATTTCCAGGCAAAGGCCCAGCCGATGCTCGCGCCGCAGGTACGAGAGGAAATCGTGGATCTGCGCGTTCAGCTCGAAACGGTTCGGGCTCTTAGCCACCGGGACCAGAATGTCGAGCCGAATCCAGACATCCAGCAGAGTGGTGATGTCCTGGGGCGTACTCTCCAGTTGCTGGGCCGCCAGCTGCAAGCGCAGTTCGCTCAGGCTCAGAGTGCCCTGGTCGAAGTGCTCGCAGAGTGGCTCGAGAAGCGCCCAGTGTTCGGCAAGGGCGCGCAGGACGCGCTTAGGTTCGATCATCGGATGGTCGCTGACTGGCAAATAAAAGCGGCGATTGTACTGCATCGCCGGGCTCGTTTTTCACCCTCAGTCGATCAACAGCGGCGGGAAGCGGTGAAGGCCTGTAGAATCTCCCGCCTGACTTTATCCACAGGTAGCTGACCTTTGCTCAATGAGCCTCGTCGTCGCGCTTATCTGACCGCCATGCAGGTGGTCAGCTGGCTGCCGCGCACCGAATTGCCTTTCGCCGCGCCGTCGCGTCCCGAACTGCTTGCGCCCGTGCCGCAGCTTGAGGAAGCGCCTGCGCCGGTTATTCAGGCGGATACGCCTCGCGCACCGGATGGCGATTCGCCCTCCGTCGTGCCGACACCCGTTGCGCGTACCGTAGAGCGGCCAAAGATCGAAATCCCTCGCCCCTCCAGCGCGCCAAAGCCGAAGCCAGTGCAGGAAGAAGAGGTGGCACCGGCTGTGGTGAAAGCGCCGGTTGTGCCGCCGCCGCGTTTTGCCCTGCAACTCCTGCGCGCCGGAAGTTGCCTGCTGCTGGTCGAGTTGGTGACTGGTGAGCCATTTCAGAGCCGCGACCCTTCCTATCTGTTGCTCAAGGACATGCTCCGCGCCGCCGGCCTGCCGGACAGCCCGCAGATCATCGGCGAGCCTGTGCGCTGGCCGCTCCTTGTGCGTGGGCAGATGGACCAGGGACCGGAAGCGGCGCGTGATTTCGTCCAGGGTTTTCTGTACGCCCGCGTCGAAGAACAGCCCTGCACCTGCCTGTGGCTGATCGGGCTTCCGGCGTTGCGTTTTGCGGCTGAAACCGACGCCGAATCCTACAATCTTGAACTTCAGGTCGACGGCCTGGGGTTAGCCTGGGCGCTGCCGGGTCTGGAGCTGTTGATGGACGAGCCGCAGCGCAAGGCCGACGTATGGCGCTCCATGCGTCAATTGATGGGCCGTTGGAAGACCGTAGATGAATGACGCAGTAACGTTTCGCCGCATGACCGAAGCCGACCTGGACGCTGTCCTGAAAATCGAATACGCCGCCTTCAGCCATCCCTGGACGCGGGGCATTTACATGGATGCGCTGAAATCATACGAGGTCTGGCTGATGTTCGAAGGCAGTCAGCAAGTGGGGCACGGGGTGATCAATGTGATCATTGATGAAGCGCACTTGCTCAACATCACCGTCAAGCCGGAAAGTCAGGGCCGTGGCCTGGGTTTGGTGCTGCTGGAACAGCTGATGAAGCGCGCCTACGAAATGAATGGCCGGGAGTGTTTTCTCGAATTGCGCGACAGCAACCGGTCGGCTTATCGCTTGTACGAGCGCTACGGATTCAACGAAATAGGCAGGCGTCGGGACTACTACCCGGCAGTGGGCGGGCGTGAAGATGCAATTGTCATGGCGTGCACGCTGTTTGAATAATCCCGGGCCATAGTGGGGCGAACCAGGTTCGCTCCCACAAAGCGCCAGCCGCCGATCAGACGCCAGGCTTGCCATCCAGCGGATCAAGAATGGCCATTTCTTCTTCGTCCAAGCCATCCCCGCCGCCAATGTCATCTTCATCGACAATGCTCAGGTCCAGATCAGCCGGGCCGTCTTCACCGGCTTCACGAGGCGAACGCGCTCCGTCTTCCCGGATCAACGTTTCAGGACTCATGTCATCGTCGGTCGGGTTGTGATCTTCGGTGGAAGCACCGGTCAGCCCGGCTTCACGTACGCGTTCATCAGGGATCAACGTGTCGAGCTCATCTTCAGGGATGACGTCACCAATGCGCCCGCTGGGCTCATTGTTGTCGTTGAAGTTGAGCTCTTCCATCGATCCCATGCGGTCTTCGTTGTCATCGATGGGCTCGGGTTGAGTGGCATCGAATGGACGGCGTGAATCGTTCATGGCAAATCCTCAATAATGTCGGGCCTAATGGGTGGACCGGACGCCATGGCGGAAATTCCATCCGCTTCCTGATCGGTCGTTGCTGATCGGGCGATCTTCCTGCGTGACCCGAAGCGCCGAGCCCCAGTCATAGCTGAGCATCATTTCCGAGGCATCAACGCATGAACGAACTACAAGACTTGATCGACAACAACGAACGTTGGGCTGCCGCCATCAAGGAAGAAGACCCCGAGTTCTTTGCCAAGCTGGCGCGCCAGCAGACGCCGGAATTCCTTTGGATCGGTTGTTCGGACGCCCGTGTCCCCGCCAATGAAATCGTCGGCATGTTGCCGGGTGATCTGTTCGTGCACCGCAACGTGGCCAACGTTGTGCTGCACACCGACCTCAATTGCCTGTCGGTGATTCAGTACGCCGTCGACGTGCTCAAGGTCAAACACATCCTCGTCACCGGTCACTACGGTTGCGGCGGCGTGCGCGCTTCGATGCAGGATCGCCAGTTCGGCTTGATCGACGGCTGGCTGCGTACCATTCGCGATCTGTACTACGAAAATCGTGAGCTGCTGGCTAAGCTGCCGACTGAGGAAGAACAGGTCGACCGGCTCTGCGAGCTGAACGTGATTCAGCAGGTCGCCAACGTCGGCCATACCAGCATTGTGCAGAACGCTTGGCACCGCGGGCAGAAGTTGTCGGTCCACGGCTGCATCTACGGCATCAAGGACGGGCGCTGGAAGAGTCTGAACGCGACCATCAGCGGGCCGGAGCAATTGCCGCCGCAGTATCGGTTGCGTCCGCAAGGGAGTGATCGGGTAGGGCAAGCGTCCATCCAATGGCAGGAGTGAGCTTGCTCGCGATAGCGTTAGTCAGGCTCACCTATGTGAGTTGAAGACAACGCGAGCAAGCTCACTCCTACAGGATCGGGGTGTTAGAGCTGAGCTTTGTTCATTTCCGGCAGCGGCTTCTGCAGCTGCTTGATCTGCCGCGACACCTCGCCCGTGCGGCATTTCGTTGCGGCCTGATCCGGCGTCAACTTGCGCACCGTGGCGAAGAACAACTTGCAGGTCTCAACCTTGTTGGTCACCTGCCAGTTCGTGGCGCACTGGCTCAACAGCGCCGCCGGGTCAGTTGTCGGTTTCTGGCCCATGCCGGCCTGCCAGCACGCCGCGCTCAGGTCCTGGCCCATGACCTTCAAACCCGCTTCATCCGCCTTGGCTTCGTCCCCGCCGTAGTTGCTCTTGTCCGCCGCATTCCAGATATAGCTTGGGTGGTTCGAACCCAGCACCGCGACGCTTTGCCCGCTAGCCGGGCTGATGCTTGCCAGGCCCAACACCGGGACCGTGACGTTGTACTGCTGCTTGAGCCAGGCACGTACCGGCGCACCGAACGCGACCATCGGCAGCGATGTGCCCGCCGTGCTTTGGGTGAGCTGCTTCACCATGCTCGTTTGGTAATCGGTGAAATAGCCGTAGACGTTTTCCAGGTCCTTGCCGGCGTTGGACGGCGCAGCAATGGGCGCGATATCGATGATGGTCTGATAGGCAGGCGTCTGCTCCTTGGGGATGCCGTTATCCGTGAGCAGCTCGGACCAGCGATCGGTAGTGGCCGAGAACAGATAGTCCTGAGCCTGAGTCAGCGAATAGTCCGGCGGAAAATGCAGCAGCTCGACGCTCTTGCGGTTTTCCAGCGCCATTCCCAGCGGCAAAAACAGATACCAGTTGTAGGCGAATTTGTTATCGGCGTTGAGTTTGCTCGCGCCGGCGTAGGCCAGGTCGCCTGCGTCGAGCAGCGCTGAAAGTGGTTTGTCGTAGCCGTCCGGCACGCCGGTGATGTTGGCGTAGATCAGGTCGTTGTCGTTGTGCACCGCCACTTTGGCCGAGGCGTAGCCGTCACGCCGCACGCTTTGCGTGAGGTAGTGCTCGACAGTCTGTTCCAGCGTCCAGTTTCGGAAGCAGATTACGTTGCAGTTGTTCGGGTAGGCAAACAGGTGTGTGACGCGTTCCTTGCTCCCCAGTTTGACGTTGACGTCGGCCTGAGCGGCAAGGCTCAGCGTCAATGCGGAGAGCGCGATGCTCATTACGGCGTTTTTTTCATGCTCATGTCCTTGTTGGCGTAGACACCCCTCTGCGTGGGTGGTGTTTCGATGATGAAACACCTGGGCATGACTGGGAATGGGCAACGCTGGCTTCGGGCCATTTTTTTACTGGGGCGCGCGTCAAAGCACGAACCGCTGAACCATCGTGTTCAGGTCAGTTGCCAGCATCGACAGCGCATTGCTCGCCACCGTGGTTTGCTGAGCGCCCGACGCCGACTGCGTCGACAGGTCACGAATGCTGCTCAGGTTGCGATCGACTTCGTTAGCCACTTGCGCCTGTTGTTCGGCGGCGCTGGCGATCAGCGTGTTCCGGTCGCTTATGGTCGAGGTTGCGCTGATGATGACCGTCAGCGCGTGACCGGTTGCAGCGGCCTGCTCCAGGGTGAGATTGGCCTGAGCCGCAGTGACGCGTAAGGTTTGCGCGGTCTCCTGAGTGCTTTTCTGCACATCGTTGATCAGCGTCTCGATCTCGGTGGTCGACGCGCTGGTCCGTTGGGCAAGAGAGCGCACTTCATCGGCGACCACGGCGAAACCGCGGCCTGCTTCGCCCGCCCGTGCGGCCTCGATGGCGGCATTCAGTGCAAGCAGGTTGGTCTGGTTGGCAATCGCGCGGATGACTTCGAGAATCTTGCTGATGCTCAGCGTGCGCTCGGCAAGACCGTCGGCCTGGTGGGAAGAATCCAGAACGTTGTCGGTCAGCTCCTTGATCGAATCAATGGTGCCGGTCAGGCGCAGACGCCCTTCGGCGGCCGCTTCGTTGGACGCCTTCGATTCGCTCGACGTGCTGCTGGCATTGTCGGCGACTTCCCCGGCCGCCTGACTCATCTGGTTCACGGCAACGGCCGCCTGCTCGATCTCATCGTTTTGCAGTTGCAGATTCTTGGCGCTGGCTTCAGCAATCGTGCCCATTTCGTGGACCGACTGACTCAACTGGCCGGCTGCGGCGTAAATCTGATCGATCGTGCCATGCAGATTCGCGCGCATCAGACCGAGGGTTTTCAGCAGTTGAGCCGTTTCGTCCTTGCCTTCCGGAATCGGCTGCGGGCTCAGATCGCCTTGAGCAATGGTGCTGGCGATATGCAGCGACTGCCGCAAGGGGCGAATGATGCTCAGGCTGAGTCGCCACGCCAGCAACAATGTCAGCACCAATGCCATCACGATGGCGCTGACGGCAATGATTCGGGCCTGCTGGAACCGCGCGCCGGCCGCGTCGACGGTGCCCGCCGCACTTTGCTTGTTCAGCTCGCGCAGCAACTGCACCTGCATGTCCATCAGGTCACCCTGCAGGCTCAGCGTGGTGTTGAGCAGCATGCGCGCGTCGTCGAGTTTGCGTTGTTCGATCAGCGCGATTTCGTCGTGCAGCCCTGGCATGAAAGCGCCATAAGCCTCTTGCAGGGCTTTGATGGAATCCCGCTCGGTGCTGTCGGTGGCGTGGGCGAGATAATCGACGAAGCCTTTTTCGACCTCATTCTTCAGCTGCTCGACATTGATCTTGCTGGTCACCACTGCGCCGGGATCGTCGGCATTGGCAATCAGCCTGGCACTCTCGCCGCGCAACTTGATCAGGTCGATGGCGATTGCGTCTGCCATGGCAATGCTGGGCAGCGACCCACTCTCAACCGCTTCGCCCTGATCGCGGATGCTCTGCATCTGCAGCAGGCAGAACACACCGAGCGCCACCAGCAGCAACGCGGTCACGCCGAAACACAGCACCAACCGCTGAGTAATTCTGAAGCGACGCAGGAAAGTGGGCCTGGAAGACGGACGGACTACACGACGCAATAACCTTTTCACTGCCACCCATCCCATCGACGAAAACACCGGAGTGATGGTTATAGAGGTGTTCCGTGATGTCTTTATGACATTGCTGGGAATGTTTCGGAATTGTTGCGGTACGGTCAGATGATGCGATTGAAAATGATGTCAGCGGGTAGTTGGGTGGGCAATGTCAACGCTGTTTGTGGGACAGGTCTCTGCGAGTCTCGGCGGCCTTGTTGAGTTATTTTCTGTACATACAATAATTCAATGCAGATAATCTTCGACGTCGCGAAACGCGACATCACCCTTCTAAAGCGTGGCCTCGACTTTGGGGATGCCGGCTTGGTATTCGCTGGCAGACATTTGACCAGCGAAGATTGCCGGCAGGATTACGGGGAGACCCGCTACATCACGGTTGGTATGTTGTCAGAACGTATGGTGGTCCTGGTCTGGACACCGCGCGGCGCGGATCGCCGTATCATTTCCATGAGAAAAGCCAATGAGCGCGAACAAAACCTCTACCGGCATCGACTGGGTTGATCCAGACGATGCACCCGAATTGTCCGATGCATACTTCGATCAGGCTGATGAATACGTGGGTGATCAGTTGGTCAAGCGTGGCCGTCCACGTGCTGTGGTTGTGCGAGAGCGGATTACCATTCGCTTGGAGCATGATGTGGTGGAGCAATTCCGGGCGTCAGGACCGGGCTGGCAGACGCGAATGAATGCCGCGCTGGTAGACTGGCTAAAAACCCATGAGCCGTCCGAAATAGCGCTATGACCTTCCAGGCCCCCTAAGCACCAATCTCCTCCATAAACTCCCGCAAAAACCGCTCGGCCCGTGCATGCCTGACCTGCGCCATGTGGCGCCCCGTGGCCGTTTGAAATCCCTGCGCCAAGGTGAATATCTTGGTGGTGAAGTGATCGACGGCGAAGCGTTTGTCGTCCAGGTCTCGTTGTTGCGCCTGCGGGTCGGCCGGGTCGTAGAGGTGGCTGCCCATGCGCCCGGACACGTAGAACAGCCGCGCCACACCGACCATGCCGAGTGCGTCGAGACGGTCGGCGTCCTGCAGGATCTTTGCTTCCAGCGAGGTGGGCGTGATGTCGGCCGAGTAGCTGTGGGACTCGATGGCGTGGGCGACGGCCTGGGTGCGCTCTTCGTCCCAGCCCATCTCTGCGAGCAATTCCGTCGCTTTTGCGGCGGCCAGACGCGAGGCGCTTGAGCGAAAGGGCGAGTTCTTCTCCACCGAAACGCAGTCGTGGAGCAGTGTGGCCGCAAGCAAGACCTGATGATCGCCGCCTTCTTTATCGCGAATGGCGCAGACGTTGCTCCAGACCCGGTGCAGGTGGGAAACGTCGTGGGAGCCGTCGAGCCGCTCCGCCACGGTGTGGGGAATCAGCAGGTCGGCGAGGGACTGAAAAGGCGCGAAGGAGAGGGCGGTCATGGATCATCCTGTCGATGTCGGCGAACGGAGCGCCAGCATACCGATTGACCCACTTCCGCGCTGCCGGTTCGCTCAGGCGGTTCGCGGATCTCTGCCACGCACGTTGCGCGGCAGAGATCAGTGAGCCGTCGCGACGCTACATCACTGGCCCTTCATTGCCGCCGTCAGCTTGTCCACGTTATAGCGAAACATCGCCACGTAGGTCGCCGCCGGGCCGTCGGCCGGTGACAGCGATTCCACATACAGCTCGCCGCCCGGGTGCGCGCCGCTGGCTTTGGCGATCTGCTGCACCAGCCGCGGGTCGCCAGAGTTTTCGAAGAAGTAGGCGCTGACGTGCTCCTGCTTGATCTGATTGATCAGCTTGCCGACGTCAGCCGCCGATGCTTCGGTTTCAGTGGAAAAACGCAGTGGCGAGAGAAAGGTCACGCCATAGGCATCGCCGAAATAGCCGAAGGCGTCGTGGGACGTCAGCACCTTGCGTTGTGCGACCGGTATGGCGCTGATCTGCGCGCGGGCGTAGGTGTCCATGTCCTGCAGTTGGGCAATGTATTTCTCACCGTTGGCTTGGTAATCGGCAGCATTTTCAGGGTCAGCTTTCTGCAGGGCCTTGATGACGTTTCTGGCATAAACGACGCCGTTTACCGCGCTGTTCCAGGCATGGGGGTCGGTAATCTTTTTGCCGTCTTCTTCCATGCTGCGGGTCATGATGCCGTCAGACAGCACAATCGGCTGGCCCTTGTAGCCTGAAGCGGTGATCAGCCGATCCAGCCAGCCCTCCAGATGCAAGCCGCTGACGAACACCACGTCGGCTTTCTTCAGCGCCTGGGCGTCGTTGGGGGTGGGCTCGTAGACGTGAGGATCGCCATTGGGCCCGATCAGCGAGGTCACGTGCACGTGATCGCCACCGACGTTGTGCACCATGTCGGCGATGACGGTGAATGATGCGACGGTCTCCAGGGTTTTTGCCTGGGCGAAGTTGGCCAGGCCCGACAACGCCAGCGCGGCGGTCAGAAGCGTGAAACGTTTCATGGTGGTTTCCTTGCGGTAAGAGGACGATCAGCCGGACAGATGAACCCTCGGGAACAGCCGGCGTAGAAAGCCGCTGCGTCCAAAGAACAGTGAGAACCCGTAAAAGGCGCTGGCGGTGAGCACGATGGCCGGGCCCGAAGCGACGCTGGCATGGTAGGAGACGATGAGGCCGATGAAGCCCGAAAGCGTGGCCACCGCGGTTGATATCACGATCATGCCGGTCAGCGAGCGCGCCCAGAATCGCGCGACCGTGGCGGGCAGCATCATCATGCCGACGGCCATCAGCGTCCCCAGCGCCTGAAACCCCGCCACCAGATTGAGCACCACCAGCAGCAGAAACAGCACGTGATACAGCGACCCGCGACCACCCACCGCGCGCAGGAAACCCGGATCGAAGCATTCGAGGATCAATGGGCGATAGATCAGCGCGAGTAGAAGCACGGTGAATGAAGCGATGCCGCCGACCATGAAAATCGCCTGATCGTCGATGGCCAGAATGGTACCGAACAGCACGTGAAGCAGGTCCACGTTCGAGCCATGCAGAGAGACGATCAACACGCCGGCAGCAAGGGACGTCAGGTAAAAACTGGCGAAGCTGGCGTCCTCACGCAGTGTTGTGTAACGGCTCACCAACCCCGACAGCAACGCCACGGCCAAGCCTGCGATCAGGCCGCCAAAACCCATCGCTGGCAGTGACAACCCGGCAAACAGGAAACCCACAGCAGCCCCCGGCAGCACCGCGTGGCTCATGGCGTCGCCCACCAGACTCATGCGCCGCAGCATCAGCAGCACGCCGACCGGGCCGGAGCCGATGCCCAGCGCCAGGCACGCCACCAAAGCACGGCGCATGAAACCGAAATCGACGAAGGGCTGGACCAACAGGCTATAGAGCGTCACAGCGTTCGCTCCGCATCGGCGTCGCACGGTTGTGCGTCAGGGTTCCAGTGCTCGGCCATGTTCTTGGCGCGGCGCAGGTTGTCGTCGTTGAGGGTGTCGGCGGTGTCGCCCCAGGCAATGATTTCCCGGGCCAGCAACAGTGTGCTCGGAAAATGTTGGCGCACTTGCTCGATGTCATGCAGCACCGCGATAACAGTTCGGCCCTGGCCGTGCCACGTGCTGATTAACTGCAACAAGTCCCGCGTGGTCCGTGCATCGATGGCCGTGAACGGCTCGTCGAGCAAAATCACCGAGGCGTCCTGCAATAACAGCCGGGCGAACAGCACGCGCTGAAACTGACCCGACGACAGCGAGCTGATGCTGCGTTGCTCGAACCCCGCCAAACCCACGGCACCCAGCGCCTCCTGGGCCTGTTGAGCGTGTTTTCGTGTGGCGCCCCGGAACGCGCCGATGCTGCGCCAGGCGCCCATCATTACGGTGTCGGCGACGCTGAGCGGAAAGGTGCGGTCGATTTCGGCGGCCTGGGGCAGGTAACCGATGTGCCGCGTTGCCAACTGATTCCGCTCGACGCGCCCGACGGCGGGTTTGAGCGTGCCGGCGATGGCTTTGATCAGCGTGGATTTGCCGGCGCCGTTGGGACCGACGATTGCCGTGAGGCTGCCTGCCGCGAATCGACCGTTAGCGTGATGCACTGCGGGACGGCGCTCATAGGTCAGTGTCAGATCATGGAGGTCGATGGCGGCACTCATGGAATTGCCACCGCCCAGGCAACGCCCATCCACAGCAGGACCAGCACGGCGAGGGAAATCAACACGCGTTTGCCAGCCGATTGAGCCAGTGCGGACGTTGCCAGGGAGGAGGAAAGCCGGGAATCGCGTTTCACAGAAAGGACTGCCTGAAATACTTTGTTATAGTATTACATCACCTTTGGGTTGATCTGCAAAGCGCAATTTGGGCGAAGTTCAGGCAGGCGACAGTTTCCATCACGCTGCGGAGGGTGGCGTTTCCCCGGCGCGATAAACCCTGTAGTTTTCGATCACTTTTCTCTTTGTCAGGATGATCCCCATGAGCGCTTCCCACCGGCGTCCGGTACCCCTCGCCAAATGCTATCGCCTGCTTAACCACGGCCCGACTGTACTGATCAGCGCCGCTCACGAGGGTCAGCGCAACATCATGGCGGCAGCGTGGGCGATGCCGCTGGACTTCCAGCCGCCGAAAGTCACGGTCGTGCTGGATAAGTCGGTGTGGACGCGGCAGTTGCTCGAACGCTCGGGCACGTTCGTGATCAACGTGCCGACCCTCAGCCAGATCGATATCGTCGAAACGGTCGGCTCGACCTCAGGGCTGGAGATCTCCCAGGAGCAGGGCCTGGATAAATTCAAGGCGTATGGTCTGGAGACCTTCGCAGGCTCCCACGTTGAAGCGCCGTTGCTGGAAGGCTGCGCGGGCTGGCTGGAGTGCCGATTGATTCCCGAGCTGCACAATCAGAGCGCACACGATCTGTTCATCGGCGAAGTGGTCGCAGCGTGGGCGGATGAACGCGTGTTCTCCGAAGGGCACTGGCATTTCGAGGGGCATGATGCGCTGCGCACCCTTCACCATGTGGCAGGCGGGCATTTTCTGGTGATCGGCGATGGCGTGGATGGCAAGGTGCTGGAGCGGTCCGCTGACTGACCCACGTCCGGCTTGGAAGGCGCGCCCCTTGGTGGAAGGGGCGCGGTGAAGCAGCTTTAAGTGGCCGGACGTGGATGCACCTCAGTCCTTCGAAAGTTCGCCGTTCACAAGACGCCAGGTCTTCAATGGATTGCTGGCTTTCAACGCAGTTGGCAGCAGCGAGTCCGGCACGTTCTGGTAACAAACAGGACGCAGGAAGCGATCAATAGCGGTCGCGCCCACCGAGGTGCTGCGGCTGTCGGAAGTGGCCGGGAACGGTCCGCCATGGACCATCGAATAACTCACTTCGACACCGGTCGGGAAGTCGTTGAACAGAATCCGTCCCGCCTTGCGCTCCAGGATCGGCATCAGCGACTGGGCGGTTGCCTCGTCGCCATCGTCAAACTGCAGCGTCACGGTCAGTTGCCCATCGAAGCTGGCAGCGACCTTCTGCAGATCGGCGACGTCGGAGCAGACGATCAGCAGCGCGCTTGGGCCGAAGTTTTCATCTTCCAGCGCGGGGTTTGCGAGGAAGGTGGCCGAGTCGGTCCGGAAGAAGGCCGCGCGGGCCTGGAATGAACCTTCGGCCTCCTGACCCTCTGCTACCAGCGTCACGCCTGATGCGCTGTGCAGGTTATTCAGACCGTTGCAGTAAGCGCCGTGGATGTTCGGCGTCAGCATGGTGGTCGGTAGCTTCTCGGACAGTGCCTTGGCCGATGCCGACACGAACGTCTCCAGCGCGTCGCTTTCCAGCGCCAGCAGAATGCCGGGGTTGGTGCAGAACTGCCCCGCACCCATGACCAGCGATTCAACAAAACCCTTGGCGATGGTTTCGGCGCGTGCCAGCAAAGCAGCGGGAAGCAGGAACACCGGGTTAATGCTGCTCATCTCGGCATACACGGGAATCGGGACCGGACGCGCTTGCGCCGCCGCCACCAGCGCCAGACCGCCACGGCGAGAGCCAGTGAAGCCCACGGCTTGAATCAGGGGGTGACTGACCAGCGCCTGGCCGACGGAAACGTCCTTGTCGATCAGTAGCGAGAACACGCCTTCAGGCATGCCAGTGTCGCGCGCTGCTTTTTGGATCACACGGCCCACCAGTTCGCTGGTGCCCAGGTGAGCCGGGTGCGCCTTTACGATAACCGGGCAACCGGCCGCCAGCGCGGAAGCGGTATCGCCGCCGGCCACGGAGAAGGCGAGGGGGAAGTTGCTCGCACCGAACACCGCCACCGGGCCGAGGCCAATGCGCCGCAGACGCAGGTCGGCACGCGGAAGTGGCTGGCGCTCCGGCATTGCAGTATCGACCACGGCGCCGTGCCAGCGCCCATCCCGCAGCAGGCTGGCAAATAGTTTCAGCTGATTGACCGTGCGCATCCGCTCGCCTTCAAGGCGGGGCTTGGGCAGGCCGCTTTCGATGTGAACGCGTTCGGTGAGCACATCGCCCAGGTCCAGAAGGCCTTGGGCGATGGCTTCGAGGAAGCTGGCGCGTTGGTCGTCACTCAGTTGCCGGTAGCTGTCGAATGACGCTTCGGCCAGTTCGCACGCAGCGTTGACATCATCCAGCGTGCTGGCGCCAAACGACGGTGTCAGGGGTTCACCCGTGGCGGCGGCGAGGGCGAACACCTCTCCGGCCTGACCCCGCACAGCGCGTTGTCCGATGATCGTTTCACCAAGAATCTGCATTGCTCAACACCTCTCGAGGGGCGGCGACCGTCAGTTGGCACCGCTGTGGCCAGCCCTTGAGGTTACATCATGGCGCTACGATCGCCACCCATCCGGGTGTTGAGCTTACGGCCAAGCTTATTGCTGCCGCTTATTGCTGAGCGGCGCTGAACCCTTCGAACGCTGCCTGCTGTTGGATCGCGCTGACAATGTTCTTGCGCGTGGCTGGCTGCTGATTGCCGTCCTTGTCCACGAACACTTCGCTCTGCAGCTCGGCTTCATCGCCTTCACCGATGAACGAGAAACCGAGGAACTCAAAGGCTTCGCGGTCAGCGTTGGCTTTCGAGCGCGGCGTGCGCAGAGGCAGGGTGACGCTGGCGCCATCCTTGCTAATCACGAACACCTCGGCTTCCTTCTTCGGTCGTGCCGCTTTGCTCTTGCCGCCGCTCGGGTTGCTGACCGCTTGATGCGTCTGGTTGAGCACCTTCAACGCCAGGCTATAGACGAGTTCCTGGAAACTCGGGTCGTCCTTGTAGCTGGAGAGAATCCGGCTGATCGGAAATTTCGCGCTCAGGTCTTCGAGGGCGGCCATGTCGGCGGCTTCGGCGTCCTTGAGCTGTTTAAGCTGACCCATCAGTTCGTAGGCCTGGTCATCATCGAATCGGTCATGGGCGGCGCGTATGGCCAGGCGCAGATCGCGAATCTGGTCGCTTTCCTTGGCGCTCTGGAAGGCGTCGAGCACCATCTCGCTGATGCTTTTGGCCTGTGGCACATGTTGTGAAAGGTTGATGGCTTCTTCGTAGGCTTGCTTCGACGACACGGCGTTTGCCACCGGATCGGTATGGGAATCAGACATTGAACATCCACTGCTTCGTTAACTGAGGTTGAGGCGCGAAAAGCTCGGGGCGTTTCGAGGGGCGTAATCTATTGGACGAGGGCGCTGTTGTCACGGATTGCTGCTCGCGCCCGGACCGCAGGATTGGACGAGCTTAGACCGCGGCATCAAAAAGCGCGGCGATTGCCGGGCTGGTCTCATACGCAGGTGCCATCTTTATGGTGCGAGCCCGTGCCGCCTGTCGGGTGCGTGCCTTTCGGACACGCCGACGCGGAGAGAGAAACGATTGAAAGCAGAGCGACCAGTCCAGCGATAGCTATCTTTTTCATATTGCCTCCGTGTACTGCGAGATGCAGTACAGGGGTATCGGCATTTTGGGATCCCACTTTAGACGCGCACATGCAGCTGGGCTAGTGGTTGCTTAGGCGGCGACAGGCTCGGACTCAACCCAATTTGAGTCTTCGATTTCGAAGGAAGAGCTTTCATTGGCCTTCGCGTTGGGTTCAAATTTTATCGGGCCAAAATTCGCATGGATGTACGCTGAGTAGAAAGCCCGCATGCCGATATCTGGCGGTCCAGGTATTTCTTGGGGTCCGCGCTTTTCCCAGTTCGCAATCGTCTGAACATCCACGCGGAAAATCGCTGCAGCTTCCTCCTGAATGAGGTCCTGTTCCTTTCGAAGGAATCGAAACTGATGACCTGTCATAGGCGTTTTCTGACGCAAAATTTCTGCCGCTATAGCGCGATGCAAGCCGTCTACGTTCTCGATTTTTACACCCTGGCCATACGAGGTCTCGACGATCGTATATCCGTTTTTCAGGAAGATGCCATCCAGGCCGCTGCCCGTGTATTTGTACATCTCTATACCTCCCATACCGTAATGGCGAAAAGCTCGCCAGGCTCGGGGTTCGGGTTTACAGCCACAACCATGCAGACGATGTCTCGCGGTGGCGGCTCACTCATCCGAAACTCAAAATTCTGGTGTTTGGTGCTGTAGGTAGGCCCTCGAACGATTGACCCCCGGCGCAGGCATCTCAGCGCTTCTGTGAGAGTCACGCCTCGCTCGTAAAGTCGTTCCATGCAATGCTCGCGGAACACCACCTTGTTGGAATCTCGCGCTAGCACGTGCACAAGATCTTCCAGTTGCTGCCTCGTCCATAGCGGCTCTTTGCTCTTCATGATTACCTATAATTGTTATAGGTGACACCATGGTAGGGTGTCAGCTCAAAATCGTAAATAACGAATATTTTCGCCCAGGCACTAAGCACCCTTTCAACAGCGTACGAAGCTTTGTTGCGACCGGCGGCAGCCTCCTGCAGAGTCGGCTCTTAGCTTACCCCCCATGATCTCCCCGTACCTTAGCGGATAATTTTCATATGAAACTTTGGGGGCCTGCATTTGCTTGGGCTGCTGGTCCTACCGCGCTTTTATCTCCATGGCTGGGCTGCCGACGAAACAAATGGTGGTGATACCTTGCTAGCCGGAGACCCTCTACCGCGCAGTGCGCTCGAGATTGCCGGGATCAAAGGTTTGAAAAGTTGAGACGCTTGTAGCCCCACGGACCAATCAATTGGAAGGAGCACAACGGGAGAGGGGATACAAAAGGAGAACGCCAGAAACAACAAAGCCCGCACAAGGCGGGCTTTGTTGAGGTACTTGGTGGCTACACAGGGACTTGAACCCCGGACCCCAGCATTATGAATGCTATGCTCTAACCAACTGAGCTATGTAGCCAAGTGGCGCGCATTATTCGCTCAGATCGGATATGTGTCAAGCGTCTCTTCGAAAAAATTTATCCACGTGATCAATCGGTTAGCCTCCCGGCCCTTCAACCTTTCTTCATCCCTGCACGTCGGTGACAGTTTTACTCCCCACGCTGAGTGCTTTTGCCCCACTTTCGCGCATGCACCCTGCACTGTCCTCGATCAGGTGCCCGGTTTGATGGCTTCGTGCTATCGGTCCGGTTCTTGCTTATGCCTGCCTCATCGCTGCCGCTATAGGTGAAAGCGGCGGCAGATCTCGATAAGCCCAAACCCGTTCTTTGCATCGAGGATGGGCGTTTATCGTTTTCTAAACATAGACATGGCATTTTGCCGGTAAGAATGTAAGGCAGCGCTGTGATCATCATGGATCAAGCAGCGGTCTGTCGGTGAGGAGTAGTCGGCTATGCAGAGTCTTTTGTCGCCAGGCATCCGCCTGCTCGGACGTCTCGGGTTCGCGCGCAAGTTTCAGGTGCTCTTCTTTCTGTTCATCTTGCCGCTCGCGGGCAGCCTGTGGATGATCGGCCAGGATTACCGCAGCAAGCTTACGGTGATTTCCCAGGAACAAGCTGGCGTGCGCCAACTGATGGCGCTCGATGCGTTGGATGTGCAGCTCACGGCCCAGCGCAACCGCGCCGCGCGCTGGAAGGCCGTCGACATTCTTCGGGATCCGACACCGGCCGCGAAGGCCGCCATGAACGCACTGGATGCTGCCAACCCTGAGTTGACCCGAACCCTGGCGTCCCTTGGCGATGAACTCAAGGCGCAGAACGCCAGCGCAGAGATCATGACGCGCTATCAAGCGCTGCAAGCCTCAGTCAAAGGAATGGATTCAGATTCCCTGCGTACAGTCGGCTGGTGGCCGGATGGCTATGATCGCTTCACGTCCGCGCTCACGGCGCTGCAGAGTCTGCGTGAACAGATCGCCATGGACAGCGGCTTGATCCTCGATCCCTGGCTTGAAACCTACCTGCTGATGCAAATCGCCACGCAGCAGGCGCCGGACCTTGTCGAGCGGGTAGGGCGCATGGCAAGTATCGGCCAGTCGTCGATCGCGTCCGGTCAGTTCTCGTTACAGAGCCGTCTTCAGATGCGCGACCTGCGCAGTCGCATCGGCGACGCCCGCGATCAGTTGGTCAAAGCAGTAGGCTCGCTTAAAGCCAGGGCTTACCCGGGCATGGAGGTCTAGACGCGTCAGTATGAAGACAGTCTTCAGCGCCTTGATAACGAGCTGAAAGTGCTCGACGACGGTGTGTTCGGCGGCAGCATCAAGCTCGACCCGGCCGCTTTCGAACGCAGCGTCGATAACGTCAGCGACGGACTGGCGGCCCTGCGCAAGCAGTCACTGTCGTCACTCACCAGCCGGCTCGATTATTACCATGAGCAGGCCACTCAGCAGTTTGTGCCAGTGGCCGCGATTTTCAGCATTCTCGCGCTCGCGGCGCTGTATCTCTTCATGTGCCTCCAGGCGTCGATTCAGCGCAGCGCCAAGGGCATTACGACCTTGGCCGAGTCCCTGCGCGACGGCAATTTGTGCGTTGAGGTCGCCGTTGAAGGGCGTGACGAATTGGCAGCCATCAGCACCGCACTCAACGTTGCGGTAGTGCAACTGCGGACCAGTCTGTTGGGCGTCAATCACGAAACCCAGCAGCTGGGCTCTGCGGTGCTGACCCTCAACGCGCAATCCGGCAGCACGCTCAACGAAGTCGAAGATCAACAGCAGCAGATCAGCCAGATTGCGGCGGCGGCCACCGAGCTGGCCGCGACGTCCATGGGCGTCGCCCGCAGCTGTGAAGCAGCGTCCGGCAGCGCTCAGGCCACCCGACGCATCGCCGAGGACAGCAGTCGCGACAGCCAACGCACCACGGCGAGCATTCAGCAGCTGAACCAGAAGCTGACCGACACCGCCAACGCGCTGGGCAAGGTCAGTGAGCAGGGGCAACAGATCCAGTCCGTTGTGGACACCATTCGCGGCATCGCCGAACAGACCAATCTGCTGGCGCTCAATGCCGCCATCGAGGCGGCGCGTGCGGGCGAGCAGGGCCGTGGCTTCGCCGTGGTCGCTGACGAAGTACGCAGTTTGTCCCAGCGGACCCAGGCCTCAACTGCACAAATTGCCGGGACCGTGGACAGTTTGCGCTCGACCGTCAGCCAGGCCGTCAGCCTGATGGAAGCGGCGTGTGGTCAGGCGGTGAGTGACGCGCAGTCAGTGACCGGGCTGGGCGAGCGGCTGGAAGAAATTGCCAGCGCGGTGCAGATCGTCACTGACACGCTGGCGCAGATCGCCACGGCGGTTGAAGAGCAGGCCGCGACGGCGGATGAGGTGAGCGGCAACATCCAGCAGGTCGATCAGGCTGCAGGCCGTTTGCTGGAAGGGGCGCGTGCGGTCAATCAGGCTGCAGACACCCTGACCAAAGGCAGCCGGGCCTTGAGCGACAACACCGCGAGATTCCAGCTGGGGTAAGCCGCGCATACAAGGCATGGGTGCGAATGACGTTCACGTCCTCATACGCACGCGTGCGGCGTGGGTTGAAAGACGAAAGGCTGGCGACGTATAAGATTCGTCGCCTTCTCTTCGTATTTCGATACCCATAGCCGTAGGGGATTTTTCCATGACCGACAGCAGTGCCGCAGGTGCGGCGGTTTATTCGCCCCTGACGTTAGCGTTGTACGACACCTGGGTGCTGGGCATTTCCAATCGGTATGCCTGGCGCTGCCCGACCGATCAGGTGCTGTTGCCGTTCTTCGGCGCCACTGTTCGTGCGCACCATCTGGATATTGGCGTCGGCACGGGTTACTACCTGGCGAAAGCCCAGTTGCCACCGAACACCCAAATCACCTTGATGGACCTCAACCCAAGCAGCCTCGCTGCCGCCAAGCGCAGGATCGGCCGGCCAGACACGCGTACCCTTCAGCATGACGTAGTGACGCCGATCCCCGGTAACGAACGCTTCGACTCGATATCGCTGTTCTATCTGCTGCATTGCCTGCCAGGCCCGCTGAACGCCAAGGCGGCGATTTTCGCTCACCTCAAGCACAATCTGACCCCGGACGGCGTATTGTTTGGCGCAACGATTTTGGGGGATGAGGCGGGGCACAATGGCTTTGGCCGCAAGCTGATGGCGGTGTACAACAAGAAAGGCATCTTCGGAAACAGCCAGGACACTCAGGCAGGTTTCGAGGCGCATTTGCGGACGCACTTTCGTGATGTAACGCTCAAACGTGAGGGTGTGGTTTTGCTGTTTCGCGCAGCGCAGCCGATTGTCTGAGCCGCACCGAGGCAGGCGAGCGCTACTGACAGATACAAAGCGCTGAAAGCACAAAGCCCGCGATCACTGAATGATGCGCGGGCTTTGGTGTTCAGCGGGGGCCGTGAAGGCCCTCGAACGCGTTAGACGTTGAAACGGAAGTGCAGAACGTCGCCGTCTTTGACGATGTAGTCCTTGCCTTCCAGGCGCCATTTGCCCGCTTCCTTGGCACCGGCCTCACCCTTGTACTGGATGAAATCGTTGTAGGCGACGCATTCGGCGCGGATGAAGCCTTTTTCGAAATCGGTGTGGATCACGCCGGCAGCCTGTGGCGCAGTGGCGCCGACACGGACGGTCCAGGCACGAACTTCTTCAACACCGGCAGTGAAGTAGGTCTGCAGGTGCAGCATTTCGTAGCCGGCACGGATCACGCGGTTCAGACCAGGCTCTTCAAGGCCCAGGGCCTCCAGGAACATGTCCTTTTCTTCGCCGTCGTCGAGTTCGGCGATTTCTGCCTCGATCTTGTTGCAGACCGGCACCAGCATTGCGCCTTCTTCTTCGGCGATGGCGCGAACCACGTCCAGGTGCGGGTTGTTCTCGAAGCCGTCTTCAGCAACGTTCGCGATGTACATGACCGGTTTGGTGGTCAGCAGATGGAAGCCCTTGATGACGGCTTTCTCATCGGCGCTCATGCTCTTCATCAGGCTGCGGGCAGGTTTGCCCAGTGTGAAGTGAGCAATGAGTTGTTCCAGCAGGCCTTTCTGGACCACTGCGTCCTTGTCACCGCCCTTGGCGTTGCGCGTGACTTTCTGCAGTTGCTTCTCGCAGCTGTCGAGGTCAGCGAAAATCAGTTCCAGATCGATGATCTCGATGTCGCGCTTCGGGTCGACGCTGTTGGAAACGTGAATCACGTTCTCGTCTTCGAAGCAGCGCACAACGTGGGCGATGGCGTCAGTCTCGCGAATGTTGGCGAGGAACTTGTTGCCCAGGCCTTCACCTTTGGAGGCACCGGCTACCAGCCCGGCGATGTCCACGAATTCCATCGTGGTCGGCAGGATGCGCT
The DNA here is from genome assembly GCF_016925575.1 of Pseudomonas sp. 15A4. Classification (NCBI taxonomy): domain Bacteria; kingdom Pseudomonadati; phylum Pseudomonadota; class Gammaproteobacteria; order Pseudomonadales; family Pseudomonadaceae; genus Pseudomonas; species Pseudomonas sp. 15A4. The sequence continues at coordinate 1,886,104 of NZ_CP068986.1, forward strand.
TCGGGTTGACGATGTCGGCCAGGGCCTGCAGCCGCGGGTCCGGCATGGGCACGATGCCGGTGTTCGGTTCGATGGTGCAGAAGGGAAAGTTCTCCGCCGCGATACCGGACTTGGTCAGGGCGTTGAACAGGGTGGACTTGCCGACGTTGGGCAGGCCGACGATGCCGCAGTTGAATCCCATGGTGTTTCCCCTCGAGTGATGTCAGGCCTTCTGGCTGTGCAGGACGCGCATCGCCTTGGCGAAGTCGCCAGCGAGTACATCCGGCAGCACGCCGAGGGCAAAGTCGATGCTGGCATCCAGTTTTTCCTGCTCGGCGCGTGGCGCTCGACCCAGGACGAAATTGGACACCAGACTGGCGTCGCCCGGGTGGCCGATGCCAAGCCGCAGGCGGTGGAAGCCGTTCTGGTTGCCGAGCTGCGCAATGATGTCGCGCAGCCCGTTATGCCCGCCGTGCCCGCCACCCAGTTTGAGTTTGGCGACGCCCGGAGGCAGGTCGAGTTCGTCGTGGGCCACCAGAATGGCTTGCGGAGGAATCCGGAAGAAACCCGCCAGAGCCGCGACGGACTGGCCGCTGCGGTTCATGTACGTGGTAGGAATCAGCAGACGAACGTCTTGGCCCTGATGACTGAACTTAGCCATCAGGCCGAAATATTTGCGGTCAGCGGTCAGATTGACACGCTGGGCGCTGGCAATGCGCTCGACGAAAAGAGCCCCTGCGTTATGCCGGGTCTGTTCGTATTCGGGGCCTGGATTTCCCAGGCCGACGATCAGTTGGATGGCGGTCACGTCAGGGGCTCTTCCTTGGGTCGAGTGTGATGATGGCGAGCATCATCACGGGTTCAACCGGCTAGCGAGTAATGATTACTCTGCTTCGCCTTCTGCGGTGCCTTCTTCTTCGTCCTGGACGATGCGAGGGGCGTGGACGTTAGCGATGTCCAGGTCCTTGCCGTGCGCCAGAGCGACGAATTCAACACCATTCGGTGCCTTGACGTCGGACAGGTGAACGTTGTCACCGATTTCCAGCGCGCCCAGGTCAACTTCGATGAACTCAGGCAGGTCTTTCGGCAGGCAGGTCACTTCCAGCTCAGTGGTAGTGTGCGAGATCTCGCCGCCTTTCTTGACCGGTGCTTCTTCGTTGATGAAGTGCACTGGAACGATAGCGGTCAGTTTCTGGCCAGCTACGACGCGGATGAAGTCGGCGTGCATGATGAACTGCTTGGCCGGGTGACGCTGCATGGCCTTGATCAGTACGTTCTGCTTGGCGCCATCGACATTCAGTTCGATAACGTGGCTGAAAGCAGCTTCGTTTTCGAACAGCTTGGCAATTTCCTTGGCTTCGATGGTGATCGAAACAGCTTCCTTGCCACCACCGTAGACAACGGCTGGGACTTGGGCGGCGAGACGACGCAGGCGGCGGCTCGCACCTTTCCCCAGGTCATTACGCGCTTGGGCGTTCAGAGTAAATTCGTTCATTTTGTATCTCCAAAATAGCCATGACCGAGCGGCGTTTGCGACCAGCGCCAGACACGGTATGGGCAAAAAGCCCCGCCCCGGCATTTGGTGTCGGGGCGGGGCGCTTTCGTCAACGGATGGTTCGGCAGGGCAGGGCCCTTATCGGAACATCGCGCTGATCGATTCTTCATTGCTGATGCGACGCATCGCCTCAGCGACTACCGGTGCGATATCCAGTTGACGGATACGGTCACAGGCCTGTGCTGCAGCGGACAACGGGATAGTGTTCGTCACCACCAGTTCGTCCAGCACGGAATTTTCGATGTTCTCGATTGCACGGCCCGACAGAACGGGGTGTGTGCAATACGCGAAGACCTTGGCAGCGCCGTGTTCTTTCAGCGCCTTGGCCGCGTGGCACAGGGTGCCGGCGGTATCGACCATGTCGTCGACGAGAATACAGGTACGGCCTTCAACATCACCGATGATGTGCATCACTTCGGAGTGGTTGGCCTTCTCGCGGCGCTTGTCGATGATGCCCAGATCGACGCCCAGGGATTTGGCAACAGCACGTGCACGCACGACGCCGCCGATATCCGGGGAAACAATCATCAGGTTTTCGAAGCGTTGGTCTTCGATGTCATCCACCAGAACCGGGGAGCCGTAGATGTTATCTACCGGAATATCGAAGAAGCCTTGAATCTGGTCAGCGTGCAGGTCGACAGTCAGCACACGGTCGATACCGACGACGGTGAGCATGTCCGCAACCACTTTAGCGCTGATAGCCACACGGGCGGAACGCGGACGGCGATCCTGGCGGGCATAACCAAAGTAAGGAATTACAGCAGTGATACGAGTGGCCGAGGAGCGACGGAAGGCGTCAGCCATCACGACGAGTTCCATCAGGTTATCGTTGGTCGGAGCGCAGGTCGGCTGGATAATGAAGACGTCTTTACCGCGAACGTTTTCATTGATCTCAGCGGTAATCTCACCGTCGGAGAACTTTCCAACAGAGATGTCACCGAGAGGGATATGCAGCTGACGTACGACACGCCGAGCCAGATCGGGGTTGGCGTTCCCCGTAAAGACCATCATCTTGGACACGCGCAGTACCTGGAGGCTTAGGGTATGCCTGGATGACTATAGGAAAATGGCAGGGGCGGCTGGATTCGAACCAACGCATGGCAGGATCAAAACCTGCTGCCTTACCGCTTGGCGACGCCCCTGTATCTGTTGCACGAGTGCCTGGCACTCGGTTCCTTTTAGAGCAGTGCCTGTAACTTCCGGTGCAACATCGAGATGTTTGCGCCTTTTGCTACAAACCCTGTAAGGGTCTCTGTAAGAAGGGCCGAGACTTTATCAGCTTCAGCTTTGCTTGGGAAGGCCCCAAACACACAACTTCCAGTTCCGGTTAATTTTGCTTCGGTAAATTTACCTAACAAATTCAAAGCGTTACCAACTTCTGGATATCGCCTCGTTACAACCGGTAAGCAGTCGTTTCGACTGTTTCCCTTGGGAACGGGGCGCACTTTAATGGGCGGAGTGTCACGTGTCAACAGCGGATCTGAAAAAATTTCTGCTGTACTTACAGATACTTGCGGCACTAGCACCAGATACCAAGGTTCTTCGGGGGTGACGGGAGTCAGTATCTCGCCGATTCCCTCAGCAAAAGCAGCGTGTCCACGCACGAAAACCGGCACGTCTGCCCCAAGCTTGAGGCCCAGCCCCGCCAGCCGATCCTCATCCCAGCCAAGCTGCCAGAGATGATTCAGGCCGAGCAATGTTGTCGCCGCATCCGAGCTTCCGCCGCCAATGCCGCCACCCATGGGCAAGATTTTTTCAGCCAGATATCGACGCCGAACGGAGAACCGGATGCTTCCTTTAGCGCACGAGCCGCTCTCACGATCAGATTGCTGTCGTGAGGGACGTCGGCGATTTCCGTGTGCAGCCGCACTTCGCCGTCGTCGCGAAGCGCGAAACTGAGTTCGTCGCCGTAATCGAGAAACTGAAAGAGCGTCTGCAGTTCGTGATAACCGTCGGCGCGCCGTCCGGTGATGTGCAGCATCAGATTCAATTTGGCAGGGGCGGGCAGTGTCAGTCGTGCTTGCGACATGCTCATTGCCCCAGTTTGCGTGGTTGCCAATCCTTGATGACCAGCGTGACGTCCAGATCCTGGCCGTGAAGTTTCATCCGTTCAGGCAACCAGAAACCGTTCTGCTGGGTGTAGCTCAGGTATTCGATCTGCCAGCCGTCCTGTTCGAGGCTGGACAAGCGACTGTCACCGTCAAGGGTTAGGCTGCTTTTGCTGTCGGGGGCGGGCAGGCCGCGTACCCACCAGACCAGATGCGACACCGGCAGTTTCCAGCCGAGCTGATCCTTGAGCAGGGTTTCCGGATCCGGCGCGTCGTAGCGGCCCTGATTGGCGACTTCCAGCGACACAGCACCAGGGCGACCGGTCAGGCGGGCAGCACCGCGACCCAGCGGGCCGGACAAGCGAATGTCGTAATAATCCTGACGTTGCAGCCAGAACAGGGTGCCGCTGCCGGAATCCTTCGGCGCGCGGATGCCGACCTTGCCGTTGATCTGCCAACCGTCAAGGCTGCTGAGTTGTTCTTTGTTCACACGCCATTGATTGGCGTCACCCTTGCCTTGTACGGCTTCGCGGGAGGACATGCCGGCACAGCCGGCGAGCAGGGCGATCAGACTGAATACGAGTACGTGGCGCAATTGCATAAATTCAAAGGGTCTCGGCGCCGGTCAGGCGTTTGATGGTGCTGCGCAGGACCGGGCTGTCAGGTTGTTGTTCAAGGGCCTTGCCCCACACTTTGCGGGCTTCACGCTGCTCGCCTTTGGCCCACAGGACTTCGCCCAGGTGCGCGGCGACTTCGTGATCTGGAAAGCGCTCGAGCGCCTGGCGCAGCAGGCGCTCAGCTTCATCCAGATTGCCCAGGCGGTAGTTGACCCAGCCGAGGCTGTCGAGCACCGCCGGGTCTTCCGGGTTGAGCTGGTGCGCGCGTTCGATCAGCTCCTTGGCTTCGGCGTAGCGCGTCGTTCGGTCAGAGAGCGTATAGCCCAGAGCGTTCAGCGCCATGGCGTTGTCCGGTTCGCGTTTGAGAATGGCCCGCAGGTCGCTCTCCATTTGCTTCAGATCGTTGCGTTTCTCGGCCAGCATCGAACGGGTGTAGAGCAGATTCAGATCGTCCGGGTACTGCTTGAGCGCCTGGCTCAATACCTGCCAGCCGCGATCGCTCTGGTTGTTATTGACCAGGGTCTCGGCTTCGACCAGATACAGCTGAATGGCGTAATCGGGTTGATCGGCACGTGCCTGAGCCAGCCGCTTCGACGCCTCGGCAGTGTTGCCATTGCTCATGAGGATGTCGGCCTGACGCAGCTGTGCTGGCAGGAAGTCGCTGCCGGCACCCACCTGAGCGTATTCGCTGAGGGCGGTTTGTGGATCGTTGCGCTCTTCGTAAATGCGGCCGAGGTTTACGTGGGCCGAGTCGACGTGACTGCCGCGAGCAACGAGGTCTTCGAGATAACCCTGCGCTTCATCCCATGCTTTGTTTTCCAGGCACACGAGGGCGAGCGAATACCGCAGCTCGTCGTCATCCGGGTACTGCTGAACCAGGCTGGAAAACTGCACTTTGGCGTCTTCCATACGGTTCTGCTCCACCAGCATGCGCGCGTAGGTCAGGCGCAGACGCTTGTCGTCCGGGTATTTCTTGATGCTTTTTTCCAACAGCGGGATCGCTTCCTTGCCGCGGTCCATGCTTTGCAGCAAGCGAGCGCGGAGCAGGATCGGCGCCACTTCGCCTTCACCCGGCGGGTTGTCTTCGAGCAGTTTCAGCGAGGCGGCACTGTCGCCTTCCTGCTGAAGGAGCAGCGCCTTGCCGAATATCAACTGGCCATTTTTCGGGTACTTCGTCAACAGGCGGTCAAAGCTGGTGATCAGCCCCTTGCGCGTAGTGGAATCGGTTTCCGATGCCGACAGCGCAAGGAAGTCAAAATGCGTGTCGCCCTGACCCTGAAGGACTTTCTCCATATAACGCATGGAATCGTCGTAGCGCCCGGCGCGCGCCAGCTGGATGGCTGCCGCGCGCTGTGCCTCGAGATTGCCAGGGTCGTTTTTCGCCCAGATCATCGACGTGTCGAGAGCGGCCTGATCGGCGCCCAGATACTCGGCTATGCGGAAGGCGCGCTCGGATATCCCCGGATCCTGGGTCTGGATCGCCTGGGTCACGTAGTTGTCCAGCGCGATGTCGAAGCGGTTGCGCTGGCCGGCAAGCTCGGCGGTCAACAGGCTGACGACGGTGTCCTGAGTAAACGAGCCGTACACCTGAGGTTTGGCCTCGGGCGCGGGCGGCGCTTCTTTCGCCGGAGCGAACGGCTCCGTAGAAACGGAGGCCGTAGACTGACAGCCACTCAGAGCGACAAGGGCAAGGAACAGCGCGGAGGATTTATTCATATAGAAGAGGGGCGGCTTACCTGCGGTTTGGAAGCATCATGACACAAGGCCGGGAGCAAACCCACAGCCCGCGCGAAATCTGGATACGCTCGATCTACAGCCTGAGCGCGGACATTTTGTCGCAGGCCAGAGCCGGTGATACGCAACCTGTATAGGGACAATAGTGCGCTGCGGACGTTCTGAATGTATTGCGGTGGTTGTCCTGAATCTACCGAAGTAGGACAATTGCCGGCTTCACGTCACCATCTGCGACCTTAATGGCCTTTCTTGCTCTGGGTATCAACCATAAGACTGCATCAGTCGATGTCCGCGAGCGCGTGGCATTTACGCCTGAACAGCTGGTTGAGGCGCTGCAGCAGCTCTGTCGTCTGACTCGCAGCCGTGAAGCCGCCATTCTCTCCACCTGCAATCGCAGCGAACTGTATATCGAACAGGATCAACTGACCGCCGACGTCGTCTTGCGCTGGCTGGCGGATTATCACCACCTGAACGTCGATGAACTTCGCGCCAGTGCCTATGTGCATGAGGACGACGCAGCGGTGCGTCACATGATGCGCGTGGCGTCGGGGCTGGATTCGCTGGTACTGGGCGAGCCGCAGATCCTTGGCCAGATGAAATCGGCCTATGCCGTTGCCCGGGAGGCTGGCACGGTCGGCCCCTTGCTCGGGCGGCTGTTTCAGGCCACCTTCAGCGCTGCCAAACAGGTGCGCACCGACACGGCCATCGGCGAGAACCCGGTGTCCGTCGCCTTTGCGGCCGTCAGCCTGGCCAAGCAGATTTTCAGCGATCTGCAGCGCAGTCAGGCGCTGTTGATAGGGGCGGGGAGACCATCACCCTGGTCGCGCGCCACCTCCATGATCTCGGGGTCAAGCGTATCGTCGTTGCCAACCGCACCCTTGAGCGCGCGAACATTCTCGCCGAGCAGTTCGGTGCCCACGCTGTGCTGCTGGCTGACATCCCGGCCGAGCTGGTCAACAGCGACATCGTCATTAGCTCGACTGCCAGTCAGTTGCCGATTCTGGGCAAAGGCGCCGTTGAAAGCGCGCTTAAGCTGCGTAAGCACAAGCCGATCTTCATGGTCGACATCGCCGTGCCGCGCGATATCGAACCCGAAGTTGGAGAGCTGGACGACGTCTACCTCTACACCGTGGACGATCTGCACGAAGTCGTCGCAGAAAACCTCAAGAGTCGCCAGGGCGCGGCACAGGCGGCCGAAGAGCTGGTCAGTGTGGGCGTAGACGACTTCATGTCGCGCCTGCGCGAGCTGGCGGCGGTTGACGTGCTCAAGGCGTATCGTCAGCAGAGCGAACGCCTGCGTGACGAAGAATTGCAGAAGGCCCAGCGCATGCTCGCCAATGGCAGCAACGCCGAGGATGTATTGATGGCGCTGGCACGTGGCCTGACGAACAAAATGATGCACGCTCCCAGTGTGCAACTCAAAAAGCTCTCCGCTGAAGGCCGCGTTGATGCGCTGGCCATGGCCCAGGAACTCTTTGCCCTCAACGAGGGCTTCACGGATAAATCCCCGCGATGAAAGCTTCACTGCTTAATAAGCTGGACGTGCTCAGCGACCGTTTCGAGGAATTGACCGCGCTGCTTGGCGATGGCGAAGTCATCTCCGACCAGACCAAATTTCGCGCGTATTCCCGTGAGTACGCCGAAGTCGAGCCCGTGATCCAGGTGTACCGGCAACTGCAGAAAGTGCAGGCCGACCTCGAAGGCGCGCAGGCGCTGCTCAAGGACAGCGACCCCGACATGCGTGAAATGGCCGTCGAGGAAGTGCGCGAAGCCAAGGATCAGTTACTCGTGCTTGAGGCTGACCTGCAGAAAATGCTGCTGCCCAAAGATCCGAACGACGGCCGCAACGTGTTTCTGGAAATCCGCGCCGGCACCGGTGGCGACGAAGCCGCTATCTTTGCCGGCGACCTGTTTCGCATGTATTCCCGCTACGCCGAGCGACGTGGCTGGCGTGTCGAGATTCTGTCCGAGAACATCGGCGAGCATGGCGGCTACAAGGAAGTCATTGCGCGGGTCGAAGGCGAGCACGTCTACGGCAAGCTGAAATTCGAGTCGGGCGTGCATCGCGTTCAGCGAGTGCCGGAAACCGAATCCCAAGGACGCATTCACACGTCTGCGTGTACGGTAGCGGTGTTGCCAGAGCCTGACGAACAGCAGACCATCGAGATCAACCCGTCAGACTTGCGCGTTGATACCTATCGCTCTTCCGGCGCCGGTGGTCAGCACGTCAACAAGACCGATTCGGCCATCCGCATTACGCACTTGCCGTCCGGCATCGTGGTGGAATGCCAGGAAGAACGTTCGCAGCACAAAAACCGTGCGCGGGCGATGTCCTGGCTGTCGGCCAAGCTCAATGATCAGCAGACCGCTGCAGCGGCCAACGCCATCGCCAGCGAGCGCAAATTGCTGGTAGGTTCCGGGGATCGCTCGGAACGCATTCGTACTTACAATTTCCCACAGGGGCGAGTCACGGATCACCGCGTGAACCTGACGCTCTATTCCCTTGATGAAGTTCTGGCCGGCGGGGTCGATGCAGTGATAGAACCGTTACTTGCCGAGTATCAGGCAGATCAACTTGCGGCACTGGGTGATTAAATGACCATCATCGCCAGCTTGTTAAGAAGCGCCGAGTTGCCGGATTCTCCGACAGCGCGTCTGGATGCAGAATTGTTGCTGGCCGCTGCCCTGGGCAAGCCGCGCAGTTTTCTGCACACCTGGCCCGAGCGTATTGTCAGCACCGAAGCGGCGCACGCTTTCGACGGCTATCTCAAGCGTCGTCGAACCGGTGAACCCGTCGCGTACATCCTGGGCCTGCAAGGGTTCTGGAACATCGACCTGGAAGTCGCGCCCCATACGCTCATCCCGCGGCCCGAAACCGAAATGCTGGTGGAAACCGCGCTGGAGCTTTTGCCCGGTGCGATTCCTCACACACTGCTCGACCTCGGCACTGGCACCGGCGCGATCGCGCTGTCGCTGGCCAAGGATCGTCCGCAGTGGAGCGTCACGGCGGTGGATCGCGTTGAAGACGCGGTCGAGCTTGCCGAACGCAACCGCCAGCGCCTGCATCTGGATAACGCCAAGGTCTTGCACAGTCACTGGTTCAGTGCCGTCGAGGGGCAGCGTTTCGACCTGATCCTGAGCAACCCCCGTACATTGCCTCCGACGACCCTCATTTGGTCGAAGGTGACGTGCGCTTCGAGCCAAGCAGCGCGTTGGTCTCCGGCGCCGACGGCCTGGACGATTTACGCCTGATCGTGTCGCAAGCGCCCGCACACCTTGAAGCGGGCGGCTGGCTCTTGCTGGAGCATGGTTACGATCAAGGCGCGGCGGTGCGCGAGCTGTTGCTTGAGCACGGATTCGAAGAGATCAAGACTCGCCGCGACCTGGGCGACCACGAGCGCATTACCTTCGGGCGAGTGCCGTGCTGACGGACGAGGAACTGCTGCGCTACAGCCGGCAGATCCTTCTGCAACAGGTCGACATCGACGGCCAGCTGCGCCTCAAACAAAGCCGCGTGCTGATTGTCGGCCTCGGCGGACTGGGTTCGCCTGTAGCGTTGTATCTGGCGGCGGCCGGCGTCGGAGCATTGCATCTGGCTGATTTCGACAGTGTCGATCTGACCAACCTGCAACGCCAGATCATTCACGACACCCCGAGCGTGGGCTTAAGCAAAGTCGACTCAGCCATCACCCGGCTCACCGCCATCAATCCGCAGATCACGCTGGTGGCCCATCGCGCGGCCCTGGATGCCGACTCACTGGCGGCAGCCGTGGCCGGGGTCGATCTGGTGCTCGACTGCTCGGACAATTTCTCGACGCGCGAGGCGGTCAATGCGGCCTGCGTCGCCGCCTGCAAACCGCTGGTCAGCGGCGCTGCAATTCGCCTGGAAGCGCAACTGTCTGTGTTCGATCCGCGCCGTCCAGAGAGCCCTTGTTACCACTGCCTGTACGGGCATGGCAGCGAAACCGAATTGACCTGCAGCGAAGCCGGCGTGATCGGCCCTTTGTTGGGACTGGTGGGCAGTTTGCAGGCTCTCGAAGCCCTGAAGCTGCTGGCCGGATTCGGCGAGCCGATGGTCGGGCGACTGCTGCTGATCGATGCGTTGAGCACGCGATTCCGCGAGTTGAAAGTCAAACGCGATCCTGGCTGCAGCGTGTGCGGTACCGGGCTTGGAACTGCCGTCGAGCATGAATAGAGACAGCGATGCGCCGGTGGCGGTGTTTGATTCCGGCGTCGGCGGGTTGTCGGTGCTGGCGGAAATACAGCAGTTGCTGCCACGGGAATCGCTGCTCTATGTCGCCGACTGCGGCCACATCCCCTATGGCGAGAAAACCCCCGAATTCATTCGCGAACGTTGCGCAACGATTGCCGAGTTCTTCCACCGTCAGCGCGCCAAGGCGCTGGTGATCGCCTGCAATACGGCAACAGTTGCCGGTATCGCTGACTTGCGCCTCCGCTACCCTGACTGGCCGCTGGTGGGCATGGAGCCTGCGGTCAAACCTGCCGCTGCGGCGACGCGGACCGGTGTCGTCGGTGTGCTGGCGACCACGGGCACTTTGCAGAGCGCCAAGTTCGCCGCATTGCTCGATCGCTTCGCGGTAGACGTGCAAGTCATCACGCAGCCCTGCCCGGGACTGGTGGAGTTGATTGAAACGGGCGACTTGGTCAGCCCGACGATTCGGCAACTGCTGCAGAGTTACGTCGCGCCGTTACTCGCTGCAGGCTGCGACACCATCATTCTGGGCTGCACCCATTACCCGTTTCTCAAGCCATTGCTGCGGGAAATGATTCCTGCGTCCATCACACTGATCGACACCGGCGCTGCTGTAGCCCGGCAGTTGCAGCGGTTATTGGGCGAGCGCGAGCTGTTGGCGAACGGTCATCCTCAGACCACGCAGTTCTGGACGACCGGCGATCCAGAAGATTTCAGAAACGTCCTACGCGTGCTTTGTAACAACTCCGACAATGTGCGAAGCTTCGTTTCGTGAAAAAAACGTGAATCGCTTCGGCCGTGGGTGAACTAAAGTTCAGCCGCCGGCTTCTACAGCACTTCTGTCGACATAAAAAATTTCTAACTGCTTTCGAAAAATAGGATGTTTCAGATGAAGCGACTGTTTTGTTTGGCTGCGATTGCGGCTGCTCTGTTGGGGCAAAGCGCAATTGCTCAAGCTGATGGGGTCGAGTTTTCCGTAGGACAAACTGGCGAGTCCACCATGACTTATCGTCTGGGTGCGCAGTTTGATTGGGATAAAAGTTGGTGGCAAACCGGTGTCGGTCGCCTGACCGGCTATTGGAGCGGCGCCTATACATACTGGGAAGGCGACAAGAACTCCAGCAACAACAGCCTGTCGTTCTCCCCGGTATTCGTTTATGAGTTCTCGGGTGAGAGCGTCAAGCCTTACATCGAAGCGGGTATCGGCGCCGCTGTGTTCCAGCGCACCGAAGTGGAAGGTAACAAGCTGGGCAGCGCGTTTCAGTTTGAAGACCGTTTGGGTTTTGGTCTGCGCTTTGCCGGTGGACATGAAGTCGGCCTGCGCGCCACTCACTACTCCAACGGCGGCATGACCACCAACAACGACGGCATCGAAAGCTACGCGATTCACTACACGATGCCGTTCTAAGCGCTCGAGTGTTTCATTGCAGGAGCGGGCTTGACCGCAATTGCAACGTACCCTTCGCTTCTTCTCGGCTGAAGCCGGTCCAACCGACGCAGCACATGGTAGGACCGGCTTTAACCGGGAAGCTCAGCCAACGCGGCTGACTCAGGCAAACAGCAATCACAGATACGCCGTCGCAATCCCCTCTCGCTCGGCAATACACTCCGGCGCACCCATCTCGAATTCCCTGCAAATCAACGGCCGACGGTCGTAGATCGTGCACATCATCGTGTCGCGATCCAGTGCCGCGCACCAGCCATCGTCCAGGCGCAGCATGACTTCGCCTCCCCAGTCATCGGTGTCGATGTAACGCTCGGGCACGCCGGTGTCGGTGATCAACATGACCTCCAGCTGGCAGCAGCAGGCCGCGCAGGTAGAACACGTGATTGCGGGTTCGTCAGGGAGTTGAAGCGAAGGGATAACGGTCGTCATGGGCGGCAGTTTAAATCACCGCGCAATGGACCGCGAACCGGCGTGACGAATGCTCACCCATTCTCCTGCGTCTCCGCCTGCCGTTGGGGCAGCGACTTGAACGCTTGCAGGGCGCGCTCGCGGCTGGCTTTCAAATCAACGATGGGCGCGGGATAACCCTCAGCGCTGAACAGGCCGCCCAATGCGGCAGGGTTATGAATGTCGCGCTTGTTCAGCTCAGCCAGTTCAGGCACCCACTGTTTGATGAATCGGCCCTCAGGGTCGAAGCGCTCCGACTGACTTTGCGGATTGAAGATCCGGAAGTAAGGCGACGCATCGGTGCCGGTTGATGAGCTCCACTGCCAGCCGCCGTTGTTCGAGGCGAGATCGCCGTCGATCAGGTGCTGCATGAAGAAGCGCTCACCTTCACGCCAGTCGATCAGCAGATTCTTGGTCAGGAACATGGCCGAAATCATCCGCAGGCGATTGTGCATCCAGCCTGTCTCAAGCAGCTGACGCATGGCGGCGTCGACAATCGGCAGGCCGGTCCGGCCCTGCTGCCAGGCCTCGAGATCCTCGGGCGAGTTGCGCCATTTCAGCGCTTCGGTTTCCGGGCGGAAGGCGCGATGACGGGAGACACGGGGAAGCCCACCAGCACGTGCTTGTAAAACTCACGCCAGAGCAGTTCGTTGATCCAGGTGACTGAGCCCGAGTTACCGGTCTCGAACTCGCCATTGTTGCTGCGCAGTGCCGAATGCAGGCACTGGCGCGGAGAAATCACGCCGGCAGCCAGGTACGCAGACAGCTGGCTGGTCCCGGGCTTGGCGGGGAAGTCGCGCTCTTGATCGTAGTAATGCACTTGCTCGTCGGTGAAGTTTTGCAAGCGATCACGCGCCTCATCTTCGCCGGCCGGCCAGAGCGAACGCAGGGTATCAGTCGGTGCGGCGAAACCCTTGACTGCATCCGGCACGACATCGCTTTTGACAGACAGCTTCTGCTGCGCCTTGGGCAGCGCAACCAGCGCCGGCATCGAGTAATGCAAACGGGCGTAACAGACCTTGCGGAATTGCGTGAAAACCTTGAAATACCCGCCGCTCTTGGTGAGCACGCTGCCAGGCTGAAAGAACAGCTGATCGAGGTGGCGATGAAACAGAACGCCGGCGCCATCGAGTGCCTTCTCGACGTCACGATCACGTTTGGTCTCGTTGATGCCGTACTCGTCGTTGACGTGCACGCTGTCGATCCCGTGTTGCTGACACAACCCAAGCAACGCCTTGGGCGCCTGCGACCACGTGTCCGCATGGACGATCAGCAAAGGGACATTGAGCGCCGCAAGTGCCTTGCTCAATTCGCGAAGGTTGCGCAGCCAGAAATCGACTTTGCACGGGGCATCGTCATGGCTCTGCCACTGGCCCGGACTGATCATGTACACGGCAAGCGTCGGGCCCTGCTCCATGGCAGCGCTCAGCGCCGTGTTGTCATGCACACGCAGATCGCTGCGCAGCCATATCAATTGCATAGTTATTCCTTAGAGGAGCCCTAGCCGCTGCAAAGTGGCCTGGGCGGTCAAAGGGTCTTCAGCCAGCGAGAGGCCGGAGACTTCACCCTCGGCGGCGGATAATTCCGTCGAATGAATGCGCACTGCGGGCCCGACGATCAGCTTCGGGCACTCGATGTTGTGCAGCAGGCGGGGCAGCTGGCCGACGTTCAGCGACTTGCTGGAATACAACAGCACTGCGCGCGGCTTGAGGTACTCGCAGGCCAGGGCGAGCTCGCCTGCCGGCAAAGGCCAGTCGAACACTTCCACAGGGCAATCGGCACTGCTGAGCAGCCACGCGGTCAGCCACAGATGCGGCTCAAGCGGCAGATCGGACTGGTTGACCAGCAGCAAGGGCGCGCCGCTGACCTGACGGTTGTTGTGGTACAGCCGGGCGCCAAACTTGCTGCGCAGCCACGAATAGAAAAACACCCGCTCCAGCTGCGCGCCGAACTGGCCTTGCCAGCGCTGCTCAAGTGACGCCAGCAGCGGCAGTAACAGTTGTTCACAGAGGGTGCGCGGCGGGTACAACGACATGGCGCGGTTGAGTGAATCGTCCAGGCGCCGCTCGGCCAGGGCGCCGATGGCATCCTGAAGGGTCTGGCGAAGAATGTCCCAGTCGTTCTCGACATTTGGCGGTGCCGCCTGCTGGTCGTCGATCAGCTGCTTGACCTGACTGACCGACACGCCACGGTTAAGCCACGTGAGAATGGTCAGCACGCGATCCACATGCTCATTGCTGTAAAGACGATGTCCCTTGGGCGTGCGGTGCGGAACGATAAGACCGTATCGGCGTTCCCAGGCGCGCAGGGTCACTGCATTAACGCCGGTCAGTCGGGCAATTTCACGAATCGGCAGCCAGCCGTTTTCAAAAGCGTTCGCGGCGTCCTGCGGGTCGCCTTCCGGCGGTTCTTGCTCGGTAGTGGTCATGTTCAAATCGCGTTGCGCAGACTGAGGTTTTCCGGATGTGGCTGCAGATAAACCTGCAGCGCAATGTACGGGTCGGGGTGTCGGCGGAAATGATGTTTGAGCAGCGTCAGCGGCACGACCAGAGGCACGATGCCCTGGTGGTACTGATTGATGACGCCCTGAATTTCTTTCTTGTCGGAAGCGCTGAGGGTCTGGCGCAGATAACCGCACAGATGCTGCAGCACGTTGGTGTGGGTACGTCGGGTGGCCGGTTTCTTCAGCGCGCTCATCAGTTGACTGAAATAGCGCGGGGCGATTTCAGCCGGGTCGTTTCGTCCCATGGTGCCCAGTAGATTCCCCAGCGTTTTGTACTGAACCGGATCGTTGGCCATAAGCTGGTATTTATAGCGGGCATGAAACTCGGTCAACGATCGGCGAGTGATGCCGCTCTTCAGCAGTGTCTGCCAGGCGGCGTAGGCAAACACGCGGGTGATGAAATTCTCCCGCAGAACCGGGTCGTTTAAACGACCGTCTTCTTCGACCGGGAGATCAGGGTGACGCGCGCAGAACGCCTGGGCATAGATGCCGCGTCCACCTGTTTCGAACGGCACGCCGTTATCGCGGTAAACCTTTACGCGTTCCAGGCCACACGACGGCGATTTCTGCATGAAGATGTAACCGCAGATATCACTCATCTCCTTGGCCATGTGCTCGCCATAGTCAGCCAGTTGCTCAGTCACATCCATCGAGTGATGAACCGTACCAACCGCCCGAGGATGATCCGTGTCACCCACCAAACGAATGGCTTCGCGAGGGATGCCCATACCAATGGCGACCTCGGGGCAAGCTGGCACGAAATCGAAATATTCGGTGAGGGCGCGGGTCAGAAGGTGTGATTCCTTGTGCCCGCCATTGAACCTGACCTCCACACCCATCAGGCAGGCACTGACGCCCAGCTTGGGTTTGGAGACTTGCTCTGATGAGTGACCGAGTACTGCAGACATGACAAACCCTCGAAGAACTTCTTATACAGATCCTTTAGTCTGTACAACTTTGCTCATCATAGGTTTGTGGTTCTGCAAGTCAAATAATTTGTACGAGATCGGGAGAATGAAGCGACAAGTGCTGCGTTTTAGGTGCAGCAAGGGGAGGGTGCGGTAATTTGCGTACGGTTTACTTCCAGCCCATTTGCCAGGTCTGGTCATTCTGCAACGTCTGCCAAGCCAGCTTCTGAGTGCGCTTGGTCATCACTGCCTGCAGTTCGATGTCCAGCACCGTGCCTTCTTCATCACAGAACAGCTCGGTGACCAGAAAGTGTTTTTCACGATTTTGGGGAGCTGCTGCCGTCCATTTTGACAGCAGCAGCTTACGCGGATTGAGTCGATTCATTCGAGGTGTTCCAGCAGACGCCGCGCGGCTTCCTGACCGCTTAGCCATGCCCCCTCGACCCGGCCCGACAGGCACCAGTCGCCGCAGACATACAGACCCAGATCGGGATCGGACAACGCGCCGACTTCGCGCCCGCCAGCAGGCCTTGCGTACAACCAGCGGTGAGCGAGGGTGAACGCCGGGGCTGGCATCGCGCAATTCATCAGCTCGGCGAACGCGCCGTGCAACTGATCGATGACCTCTTCCTTTGGCATGTCGACATGCTGGCGGCTCCAGGCGCTGGTGGCGTGCAGAATCCAGGTGTCCATCTGGCTGTCGCGCCCGGGTTTGCTGCGATTGCGGGCCAGCCAGTCGATAGCGCTGTCTTGCACGAAGCAGCCTTCGAGTGGCGTGTCCAGCGGAGTGTCGAAGGCCAGCGCAACGGCCCAGGTCGGCTCCATTTTCACGCCTGCGACGACGCTCGCCAGTTTGGGGGCGTCGGCCAGCAGGGTCGTGGCCTGAGGCGCGGGGATGGCGATCACGACCTGACTGAACGGGCCATGGCTCTGGCCGTCGGCGTCCAGCAGATTCCAGTGTTGTTCGCCACGAAAGACTTCGGTGATGCGGCAGGAAAAGGTCACCGGCATGTCGCCGAGCATGGCCCGGGCGATTGCACTCATGCGCGGCGTGCCGACCCAGCGCACCTGCTCGTCAGGTGACAGGCTGAGTTTTCCGCCATGGAAGTTGTAAAGCAGCGGCGTCCACTCGGCCACATGACCATCGGCCTGCCACTGCTGCACAGCGGAAGCAAAACGGCGGTCGCGTGCCGTGAAATACTGCGCGCCCATGTCCAGTGCGCCAGCATCGCTGCGTTTGCTGGACATCCGGCCGCCACTGCCGCGGCTCTTGTCGAAAAGGTGAATGCTATGCCCGGCGGCTTGCAACGCCTGGGCGGCGGAGAGTCCGGCGATGCCGGTACCGATGATTGCGATGGGGACAGTCATAGGGGCCTCGTTACCTTGTCTGCACAGACTACGCCTCAGGCAAAAGCTGTACAATGCCGTTTTTCGGTATAAGTTGTCGCCCTGCATACGCAGGACGCGGACCTTTCCAAGGGCTCGCTGACAAGTCTGACGCTTTGCTTCAATCGTTCAACTGCACGATCGGGCTGTCCTAAAGAACAGCGAGGGAGTGGATCACGCCAAGGTGACCTAGAGTTGAGTGATCACTCCGCACACGAGCTCATGGCTTGTGAAGAAATAGACTCCGCAATTGCGATGAACGCCACGTAAGGAACTCAGTCATGCACATCTTGCTGACCGGCGGTACAGGCTTGATAGGGCGTCGTTTGTGTAAGCACTGGCTCGCACAGGCCCATCAATTGACGGTCTTGAGTCGCAAACCCGATGACGTGGCGCGGCTCTGCGGCGCCAATGTTCGCGGGATTGCACACTTCGATGACATTGGCACTCAACACGTCGATGCGGTGGTCAACTTGGCCGGCGCGCCCATCGCCGACCGCCCCTGGACACGCAGACGCAAAATACTGCTGTGGGACAGCCGCATTACCCTGACCGAACAACTCGTCACGTGGCTTGAGCGCCGCGAGCAGAAACCTGACGTACTGATTTCCGGCTCGGCGGTGGGCTGGTATGGCGACGGCGGGGAGCGCGAGCTCGACGAAAATGCGCAACCGGTCAGTGAGGATTTCGCCAGTCGCCTGTGCATTGCCTGGGAAGAGACCGCGCAACGTGCCGAAACCTTGGGCATTCGCGTGGTGCTGGTGCGCACCGGTCTGGTGTTGGCCGATGAAGGCGGCATGCTGCAACGACTGTTGCCGCCGTTCAAGCTGGGCATGGGCGGGCCGATCGGCAACGGACGCCAATGGATGCCATGGGTTCACATCGAGGATCAAATCGCCCTGATTGATTTTCTGATGAGTCGGGACGATGCCCGAGGTCCTTATAATGCCTGCGCGCCATCACCGGTTCGCAACCGGGATTTTGCCAAGACCCTTGCGTCCGTGCTGCACCGCCCGTCATTCATGCCGATGCCGGCCGTTGCGCTCCGAGTGCTGCTGGGCGAGCTGTCGATCCTGCTGCTGGGCGGTCAGCGCGCCCGGCCAGACCGTCTCCAGGAGGCGGGTTTCACTTTCCGATTCACTGATCTGCGTGCGGCCCTGGAAAACCTTCTGGGCCGCCACTGACATCAAGGTGTTGCATGACCGATCACGCTTTATTGCTGGTTAACCTGGGCTCGCCAGCGTCCACGTCGGTTGCCGACGTGCGCCGCTACCTCAATCAGTTTCTGATGGACCCTTACGTTATTGACGTGCCGTGGCCAGTGCGTCGGCTGATCGTCTCGCTGATTCTGATCAAGCGCCCGGAGCAGTCGGCCCACGCCTACGCCTCGATCTGGTGGGACGAGGGTTCGCCGCTGGTGGTGCTGAGCAAGCGACTTCAGCAGGCCATGGTCAAGGAATGGAAACACGGGCCGGTCGAGCTGGCGATGCGTTATGGCGAGCCTTCGATTGAGACCGTGCTCACCCGCCTGGCAGCCCAGGGCATTAAAAAGGTCACCCTGGCGCCGCTGTATCCGCAGTTCGCCGACAGCACCGTGACCACGGTCATCGAAGAAGCCAAACGCGTAGTGCGTGACAAAAAGCTGAACTTCGACTTTTCGTTGTTGAAGCCGTTCTTCAATCAACAGGAATACCTCGACGCCCTAGTGGCGAGCGTGCGGCCGCATTTGCAGCAGGATTTCGATCATCTGCTGCTGAGTTTTCACGGCCTGCCCGAGCGGCATATCACCAAGCTCGACCCGACCGGCAATCACTGCTTCAAGAGTGGCAACTGCTGCGAGACGGCGTCTCCCGAAGTTCTGGCGGTTTGCTACCGCGCGCAGTGCATGCGTTCATCGGCGGAGTTCGCCAAGCTGATGGGGATTCCCGATGGCAAGTGGTCGGTGTCTTTTCAGTCACGACTGGGCCGCGCCAAATGGATCGAACCCTACACCGAGCCGCACCTGGCCGAACTGGCGGCTAAAGGCGTGAAGAAGCTGCTGGTCATGTGCCCGGCGTTTGTCGCGGACTGCATCGAAACGCTGGAAGAGATTGGCGACCGCGGTGCCGAGCAGTTCAGGGAGGCGGGGGCGAGGAGCTGGTGCTGATTCCGTGCCTGAACGACGACCCGAACTGGGCGAAGGCGCTGAATACGCTGTGCGAAAAGGCACCGGCGATGGTGGTGGGATAAACTGAAATTAGGTGTGGTGTTCATTCCCCGTGGGAGCGACCGGGGTGGCGTTCCACCTTGCTCGCGAATGCGTCTGTTCAAGCGGCATTGATGAACCTGATGCGCCGCCTTCGTGAGCAAGCTCACTCCCACAGTTTCGGTTTACGCCGCAAATCTAAGCCACTCCTACAGAATCCAAAAAAGGGGCATCACGTGAGTGATGCCCCTTTTCATAACGCTTCAGAACTACGGCAACTGATCATCCAGGTGCTTGTTCTTCCACGCGTCATTCCCCGGCAGGATCAGGTTCAGCACAATCGCGGTCACGGCGCAGAGCGCGATGCCTTTCATGCCGAAATCATCAGGGCCGTTGCCGGTGCCGATCAGCACGCCGCCAATGCCGAACACCAGCGTGACGGACACGATCACCAGATTGCGCGCTTCAGCCAGGTCGACCTTGTGGCGGATCAGCGTGTTCATGCCCACCGCAGCAATCGAGCCGAACAGCAGGCACAGAATCCCGCCCATGACCGGCACCGGAATGCTCTGCAGCAACGCGCCGAACTTGCCGATGAAGGCCAGGGTAATGGCGAAAATCGCCGCCCAGGTCATGATCTTCGGGTTGTAGTTTTTGGTCAGCATCACCGCGCCGGTGACTTCGGCGTAGGTGGTGTTGGGCGGGCCACCGAAAGCGCCGGCCACGGTCGTCGCGATGCCGTCACCCAGTAGCGTGCGATGCAGGCCAGGCTTTTTCAGGTAATCACGGCCTGTCACGCTGCCGACCGCTATCACGCCGCCGATGTGCTCGATGGCCGGGGCAAGCGCCACCGGAACGATGAACAGTATCGCCTGCCAGTTGAATTCCGGCGCCGTGAAGTGCGGCAAGGCCAGCCAAGGCGCTGCAGCAATTTTCGCCACATCGACCACGCCGAAATAGAACGACAACGCAAAACCCACCAGCACGCCCGAGATGATCGGCACCAGGCGGAAGATGCCTTTGCCAAAGACCGCAACAATCAACGTCGTCAGCAGCGCCGCCATCGAAATGATGATGGCGGTGTTGTACGGGATCAGTTCTGCTGCGCCATCACCCGTCCGGCCCATCGCCATGTTGGCGGCAATGGGTGCCATCGCCAGACCAATGGAAATGATCACCGGGCCAATGACCACCGGCGGCAGCAGGCGGTCGATGAAGCCGGTGCCTTTAATCTTCACGGCCAGACCCAGGAAGGTGTAGACGAAGCCCGCTGCCATGACGCCGCCCATGGTCGCCGCCAGGCCGAACTGGCCCTTGGCGAGAATGATCGGGGTAATGAACGCAAAGCTGGACGCGAGGAAGACCGGCACCTGACGGCCTGTCACCACCTGAAAACACAGGGTGCCCAAGCCTGCCGTGAACAACGCGACGTTGGGATCGAGGCCGGTGATCAGCGGCATTAATACCAGTGCGCCAAATGCCACGAACAGCATCTGCGCGCCCGACAGGATCGTGCGCCAGAGTGGGTCGTTGAACTCATCCGGCTTCATCAGGCGTCCTTCTGCTTGGTGCCGAAAATCTTGTCACCGGCATCGCCCAGGCCCGGGATGATGTAGCCGTGTTCGTTCAGTTGTTGATCGATGGACGCGGTGTAAATGTTGACGTCCGGGTGGGCTTGCTCGACGGTGGCGATGCCTTCCGGCGCGGCGACCAGGACCATCGCGCGAATGTCGCGGCAACCGGCTTTTTCAGCAGGTCGATGGTGGCAACCATGGAGGCGCCGGTGGCGAGCATCGGGTCGATGATCAGCGCCAGACGCTGGTCGATCTCGGGAGCGAGTTTTTCCAGGTACGTGTGGGCTTCGAGGGTTTCCTCATTGCGTGCGACGCCCACGGCACTGACCTTGGCGCCGGGGATCAGGCTGAGCACACCTTCAAGCATGCCGATGCCCGCCCGCAGGATCGGCACCACGGTAATCTTCTTGCCGGCGATCTTCTCGACCTGAACCGTGCCGGCCCATCCCTGGATGTCGTAGGTTTCCAGCGGCAGATCCTTGGTCGCTTCGTACGTCAGCAGCGCGCCGACTTCTTGAGCCAGTTCACGAAAATTCTTGGTGCTGATATCGGCACGGCGCATCAGGCCGAGCTTGTGGCGGATCAGCGGATGGCGGATCTCACGAATGGGCATAGGGGAAAGGCTCCAGCGGGCGGGCAAAAAAACGGCTTAGATTAATCTATTCAGCTGTAACTTGTCCTGACGGTTAGGTTCGCGCGCCGAGATTTATGGAACGACAGTGCAACGTTAGTCCAGAAACACTTGCCCTGATGTCGGCGGATGCGTACCTTTGCCCGCTTTTCCTTACACAGCCCCCTTGGAGAGCGTCATGTCCGCTGATCTCGAGCATATCCGTCAAGTCATGCGCGAGGCTGACTGCCTCTACAACGAGGCCGAAGTCGAGGCCTCCATCGCCCGCGTCGGCGAGCAAATCAATGGCGTGCTGGCCGACCGTAACCCGGTGGTGTTTTGCGTCATGAACGGTGGCCTGATCTTCGCCGGCAAGCTGCTCACTCATCTGAACTTCCCCTAGAAGCGTCCTACCTGCACGCCACCCGCTATCGCAACGAAACCAGCGGTGGCGACCTGTTCTGGAAAGCCAAGCCTGAAGTCTCGTTCATCGACCGCGATGTGCTGATCATTGACGACATCCTCGACGAAGGCCACACCCTCGGCGCGATCATCGACTTCTGCAAACACGCCGGCGCGCGCGCTGTACATACCGCCGTGCTGATCGACAAGGACCACGACCGCAAGGCGCGGCCTGACCTGAAAGCCGATTTCGTTGGCCTGCCGTGCATCGATCGCTACATCTTCGGTTACGGCATGGACTACAAAGGCTACTGGCGCAACGCGGCCGGGATCTATGCCGTAAAGGGCATGTAAGGCAAGCATCATCATAGTGTGGGAGTGAGCTTGCTCGCGAATGCGTCGGGTCACTCGCCATCGGTGCTAACTGACTCACCGCATTCGCGAGCAAGCTCGCCCCCACTGATGCCTCGTCCACTGATGATTTCGGATGCTGCCGGGGTTAACTGACGCCCGAGGGGAGTGGAAGATCGCCAGGTCTTGCATGCTAGAGTGCCCCCACTTTTTCGGGAGGCGCCCATGCCCTTATCTGTTCGAAGTACCGCTGCGTTGATGTTGCTGTTGACGCTGCCACTCCCCGCACTCGCCGAACCCATGCACGCGCAATACTTGCCGCCGGACGAATTGTCCGTGCGCGAGGGCGAACCCGAGCAGCAGCAATTGCTGCAGATCACTGAGTATTCGGTGGTGGTGGGCAGCCAGCGTCAGTCCAATCAGCAACCGATCCCTGTCACCTCACCGCTGATCCTGCGCCTGAAAGGCAAACCCATGAACAAGGGCGCGACGATTGCCGACGTGCTGATCCACTTCGACGGCGAAAGCAAAAGCCTGAAGAAACCGACCTACGACGAGCCTTCGCGCACGCTGACGCTCTACTACCCGGCGACGCAATACCGGGTGTTCGTGGATTTGCTGCGTAATGAAAAGGTCTACTGCCAGTTCCTCAGCTATGCCAACGGTCACGTCTGGGCTGACCTGCACACCGGCAGCGTACGCGCGCGTTGAGCCCGCGACCGGGCGGGGGTAAACTGCCCGCCCGTGAAATGTCCCGCAAGTCAGTTGGAGTCAGCAATGCGTAAAGATAAGAAGCAGGTGATTGGCGATGAAATCGGCGACGCCCAGATCAAGCTGTTCCTGGATTTCGAACCGGTCGATGCCACATCGCCGTCGCTGCACAAGCTGATCAAGGCCTACCGTGGCCTGCGCATCGATGACTTCGGACGTTTTCTGACGTTCTTCAAGGAGGCCGGTTACGACCTCGACGGCAAAGACGAACACGGCAATGACTTCGTTACCCTGATCAGGGATCAACGCAACGCCGATGAATACATCGAATTGATCGAGAAGGCGAAAGGCTGAATCGCGCAATTTCCGGGCGCCATCCTTCGGCGCCCGATGCTCCCTCCTACGAAACCAGCCGCCTGCTCCCGCGCCGTAACCACGCAATCGAAAGACCCTTCCTACTGCATGCCTCGGCGTTTACGACTACCGTAAGCGGCACGCTGAATCATACTCAGCCCTGTGACGACGTTCACAGAACCGCGAGCAGGACGCTCGCATTGATGACTGAAAGGGAATTCATGACATGAAAAACGTAAAGACTTGCTTTACCCGCACCATCGCCGCCATCGCAATGATGGTCGCAGCAGCATCCGCTCAGGCGGCTTACCCCAAAAAATTCAGCTCAACATGGAAATGTGGAATCAGACAGGCATCGACCTCGCGCTGGTATGGGCCAGCTGGGCCAAACCCAATGCCGATTACACCGGTTATGGCTTTGCGGCTGACGACCCCACTGCGTCCGTGTCCATCCCGCTGAAGAACCCGCGCAATGATTCTGCGAGTTTCCGCGTAAGCGGGGAGGGCAAAATCTGCGAGTTCAGGGCAGCCCACGCAGTCACGTTCAGTTGGGTCTCGATCACCCCGGCGCCGGAGAAATCCGCAACCGGCAGATCAATCGGAACCGTACCGGCAGAGTGCACCGCGTCGGTGACCAAAGGCACAAACTCGATGCAGGCGTATTCCGTCCGATTCGTGATGAAGTGATGCTGAAGCTGCGAAACTGATTTCCGGCCCAGGCCGGTACCTGAGTGCAAAAGAAACCCCCGCCTGATAGGGCGGGGTTTTCCAGTACAGCTTCTTTGGAGCAACCCAACGATCAGGCGAAAGTGGCTGTTTCGCTGTTCGGCACCAGGTCCAGGCTGGCATCGCTCTGAGCACTGACGCGCTGATAAAGCTGCGCATCGGTTTCCAGTGCTTTTTCGCGAGCCGGGAAGATCTCGTTCAGCTTGGTGGCCCACTCGGTGCGGGCTTTGTCCGGGAAGCAACGCTCGATCAGATCCAGCATGATCGAAACCGTCACCGAAGCGCCCGGCGAGGCGCCCAACAGTGCGGCAAGGGAACCGTCCTTCGCCGACACCAGCTCAGTCCCGAACTGCAAAACGCCGCCTTTTTTCGGGTCCTTTTTGATGATCTGTACGCGTTGACCGGCCACTTCCAGACGCCAGTCTTCGGCTTTCGCCTCCGGGTAGAAACGGCGCAGTGCATCAAGCCGCTGTTCCATCGACTGCCGCACTTCGCTAATCAGGTACTTGGTCAGGTCCATGTTGTCGCGGGCCACCGCCAGCATCGGCGCGATGTTGGCCGCTCGGATCGACAGCGGCAGGTCCAGCAGCGAACCGTGCTTGAGGAACTTGGTGGTAAAGCCGGCGTAAGGACCGAACAGCAGGGACTTTTGCCGTCCACGACGCGGGTGTCCAGGTGCGGCACCGACATCGGTGGCGAACCCACCGCTGCCTGGCTGTACACCTTGGCCTGATGGCGCTTGACCACTTCAGGGTTGTCGCAACGCAGCCACTGACCGCTCACCGGGAAGCCGCCGAAGCCTTTGCCTTCTTCGATGCCGGACATCTGCAGCAACGGCAGTGCCGCGCCACCTGCGCCCAGGAACACGAATTTGGCGTCGATGTCGCGGGTGCTGCCGTTGTTTACGTCCTTGATGGTAACGGTCCAGCCGTCACCCTTGCGGCTCAGGTCGGTGACGCGTTTGCAGTATTTGACCTGCGCATCGGGCGCCGTTGCCAGGTGCTTGAGCAGCATGTTGGTCAAGTTGCCGAAGTTGACGTCGGTGCCATGCATGACCCGTGTCGCGGCGATGGGCTCATCGGCGGGACGGCCGGGCATCATCAGCGGCATCCATTCAGCCAGTTTGCTTTTGTCTTCGGTGTATTCCATCGAGGAGAAAGCATGGTGGGTGCGCAGCGCTTCGTAACGCTTCTTCAGGTACGCCATGCCTTTTTCGCCCTGAACGAAGCTCAGGTGCGGAACCGGCGTGATGAACGAACGGGAGGAGCCGAACGTGCCTTTGCGCGCCAGATAGGCCCAGAACTGCCTGGAGACCTCGAACTGGGTGTTGATGTGAATCGCTTTTTTGGTGTCGATCGAGCCATCAGCCGCTTCCGGCGTGTAGTTCAGCTCGCACAGCCCGGCGTGGCCGGTGCCTGCGTTGTTCCAGGGGTTGGAGCTCTCTGCCGCACCGGAGTCCATCAGCTCGACGACTTCAATCTTGAGGTTCGGGTCCAGCTCTTTGAGCAGCACGGCGAGGGTGGCACTCATGATGCCCGCCCCGACCAGCACTACGTCGACTGCTTCGTTATGCGCCATTAACGCGTCTCCAAAATCTGCAGCACCAAATTGACGGCATGCGTTCCCGTGGTCAGTCGCCGGGTTCGGGCGGCGCGGTGTTCGCGCAGTGCCTCGTTCAACCCGGCCGGGATCCATGTCCGATTCTTCGCAATTTTTTGCATCTTCAGCGGACGCCACCGAACGAGCCTGGTTGATGCTTTTATAAGGCAAGCATGAACGCATTTTTCGGCCCGTACAGCCATTCGACTATCGTCAAGACGTCCGGTTGTGCAACCAAATCCGTAGCGGACAGGCTTCAGGCTCTTTTGACGGAGACTGCGTTGCGGTCGGTCCTTTGCAAGGGGGCTGGGTCAGACGCTAACGGTGCATTTACAAACGCGAAACTATTCATTTGCTTGCCACACTCTTGTGAAGTTGTGAAAACCCGTTTTTTTCACGCTCTTTTGGAGACGCGAACCTCAAAAAGGGCTGCGCGATGGCAGCTCTGCAGATCAGGTTCATACGCGATGTGAGGCAAGAACTGGCGAAGGACGTTCGGATTAATCGACGATCCGGCGTCTGCGCTGCGGCCACATCGGGCTGCACATGTCTGTGTGGAAGGCTCTCTGTGGGCGATACGGAGGAGTCGATAGTGGCTATCGACGATGCTGCGAGGCCCGATCAGGAGACGTCCTTATAATCGGGGGAAGATTATAGCGATGAATCGGGCAGAAATGATCCAGGAAAAATGACTTTTATTCGCCTTTTGGTCAGATGCTGAGCATATGCCGGGCGGTAATCGCACGTGACCGGGAAGTCACGCGGGCGCTGGAGGGGAGTGGGCGCTGCAGCCAGCACAGGTTTGCTTCGTGGACTTCGACCCAGCCCTGACCGCAAGGCGTTTCAGCGCAGTGCTTGAACGCCAGGCAGATGCCCTGCTGATCCAGACGTGCATAGTGACGATGACGGCGGCGCAACGAGAACAACGACCAAAGAAAGTCCATGGCAGGACTCCTTGCTGGAGAGTTGAAAAAAGTATGGCCGGCGGGCATGACATCGCTGTGACGTTGCGATTGCGCAATTGTGTTGATTTCGAGCGGATGAGCCATCGCGCCGCCTCGCCGGAACCGGCGCGATGGCACTCTGTCGTATCTTTACCCTAGTGAGCGGCCTTGGGAGGTCGCTATACTGCGGCACATTTTGTGCCTTGGCCCATGGAGAAATGAGCATGTTGCGTCGCGTTCTGTTCGGTTTGCTTGCCGCTGGCAGTCTGACCCTGGCGGGCTGTGCCCACAGCCCGCAATCCCTCACCCCGGAACCCAAGCTGAACGCTCAACTCGCACCGGTCGGTCACGGTCAGCAAGTGGTCGTTCGCGTGGTTGACGGTCGTCAGTCGCAGACGCTGGGCACCCGCGGTGGGCTGTACCCGGAAACCAGTTCGATCACGGTCAACGGTCAGCAGTTGTTGCCAAGGTTGCAGGCTCAGGCTGAAGCGGGCGTGCGGTTGCTCGGTTTCACGCCCGTGCCGAACGGTAGTGGTCCGCAGTTGACCGTTACCCTGGCCGACCTGAAGTACCAATCGCCGAAAGAAGGCCTGTACGTCACCGAAGCCAACATCAGCTCCACGTTCCGCGCTGACGTTCAGAATGGCGGTCGTAACTACAGCGGCCGTTACGCGGCTTCGATGGATCAACGTTTTGGCATGGCGCCAAACGAAGAGACCAACACCAAGCTGATCAGCGACGTACTCAGCGACGCGCTGACTCGCCTGTTCCAGGATCAGACGATTGGCCGCACCCTGGGCCAGTAAGCTTAACGCCTGGTTCTGATGTGCAAAAAAGCCCCGGTTTCGCGAGAAGCCGGGGCTTTTTTCATTCAGCGGGGTCGCTCGGGATTCGCAATGCCGGGGGTCAAGCCGCCTGATAGAAATCCAGAAAACTGAAGCCGGTCTGCAGATCCATTTCCGGCAGATCGTTATGCGCATGACCGCCAAGCGCGCAGTACACCAGCCAGTGCCTGTCCTGGACGTTGAACGCCAGTGCGTCGATCAATGCTTCCTGTTCGTCGCTGGGGGCGATGAGATAAAGGCGGTCCTGGTTGTGGGCGTGCAGCATGACGCTCTCCGTGGCGGTGGGTCGGTTTGGGGTCCCACACAGTGCCCGGTTCAGGTGACGTTAAGGTGACAGCGACTAGTGTGAGCGGCAGATCCAAACAGAGTTTGCGGCGCCCATTTATCCGGCGTCATCGAGGCACCATGTCGCTTATCCATCACGCCCCCGGTCTCGCCATCAACCTCTGCGCCTTGCTTGCCGCCGGCCCCGGCATCTGGCTGCTGCACACCACACGCACTCGGGAGCAGCGAGAGATGGCCCATTTGCACCATCTCACCGAACAAGCCCCGATCGACGAGCCCGTGCACCTGATGGATGTGCCCACCATTCGCATGATCCGTCTTAGTTACCGGTTCGGCACCGCCTGCCTGGCGTTCGCGCTCTTGCTGTCGTGGGTGAGCACGAAGCTGTGATCGCTTAGAACGCCAGCGTCACTCGCGCATTCAACGTCTGATCCGACGCATCGTTGCTCACCTGTCCGTTGTAACTCAGCCCGACGCTCAGCGTGTCGCTCAACCCCAGATCGACACCCGCGCCAAGGACCGCTGCGCTGCGTGCGATGGGCGCGCCCGAGAGCTCGAAAGTGTCGCCGCCGCTGAAGGCCGCGCGGCTCTCTGGCGTCACGTCGCCGTAGGCACGACGCCAGCCCAGTGTCGCGTTGGGTTTGATCGCGACGCTGCCCGCATTCAAGCGAGTGGCGGCACGCAGGCCGAGGGTGCTGAAGGTGATGTTGTTGTCCTGAGACTTGTTCTCCAGCCTGATCGCGTTGCTGTTCTCATCGAAGGAATCGGTGTCCAGTCGCACATGGGCGAGGTTGGCGAAGGGTTCAAGCTGCGCGTTGCCCAGCTCGATGGCGTAACCCAGTTCGCCAAATACCTGATTGGTCGCCGCGTTGTAATCTTCCTTGAAACGCTCGGAAGCACCCGGCAAGTCCAGCGTGCGCTTGGCCGTCAGCTCGTGCCAGGTGCGGACCGCGCCGAGGCGCAGACCCAGTTGGCCCCACTTGGCGCCTGCATAGACGCCCAGATGGTAGTTGTCGCTGTCAGTGGAGCCGGAGGCATGGCGCAGGTCAAAGCTACTGTTGCTGAAACCGGCCAGCGCACCCACGCGCCAGGTCTCGTCGAGTGGCACGTCAGCGCCGAACAGCATGCCGCTGGTGTGCGTGTCGAGGCCCGAAACGTCACGGGTGCTGTCGGTTTTGCCGGTCGCACCGATAGCTTGAGTCCACACCACGCCACGGGAATCATCTCCGGCGAGGGTCTGTGTCGTGCTGCCCAGTGCCGCTGCCGACTGCGCTTGCTGCAAACGATCGTTCACCGCGTTGCGCACTAATCGGCTGTCTTCGATCAGTGCGGACTGGGTCGAGGCGTGCAGCTCGTTGGACAGCGCCTTGAACGTGGCCTGCGCGGTCGACGCGTCGTCCTGCACCACCTGACGCCAGAGCGCGTTGCCTGCCCCAGCGCTGTCCAGCCCTTGGGCGACGGCTCTGGCATTGCGGGTCGTCGCCAGGCTGGCGAAGGTCTGTGCGTTGCGGTCCAGCGTCAGCCCGACATCGGTCGCCGTGTAGTTCAGCGTCGGGGTGAGGAAGGCGTAGTTGGTTTGCACGTTGGCAAACGCACCAGTGACGCCACCGGCTGCCGAGAGAATCGAGTAACGGCTGGCGGCCAGCCAGTTACCGCCTTCAACCAGCGAAAGCGTACTGTTGTTGAGCGTCGCGCGGCCGCTGGCGACGATACGATCGGCATTGCCGTTGGCGTCCGATTCGACTTGATAGACCGAGCCCTGAGCAAGGTTGACGTCGCCGTTGACGTTCAGTTGCCCGACCGAGTTACCCGGTGCAACCACGCCGCCCTGAGCGACATTGATGCCGCCAACGGTGCCGTTGCCACCCAGCGTTGCGCCTTGCTGCACGCTGACGATGGAGTTGCCCAGGTTACCGTTGACCGCCAGCCGACCCGCTTGCACCGTCGTGGCGCCGGACAGGCTGTTGTTGCCGGTCAGGTTCAGCGAGCCGACGCCACGTTTGATCAACGCACCGTTGCCCGTGAGAGTATTGGAGAGGGTGTCGTTGGTCGACTGATCGACGACCAGCGTCGCGTTGTCGGTGATCGTCCCGCTGCCGAACGCCTTGGCATGGCCGGTCAGCACGCCGCCGTTGATCACCGTGCCGCCCGAGTAACTGTTATTGCCGGTCAGCATCAGATTGCCGCTGCCGTTTTTGATCAGCCCGCCGTTGCCGCTGATGTCGTTGCGCCAGGCGTCGATGGCGTTATAGCCGCCGAAGCTGGCGTCCATGTTGACCGTGACGTTGGAATTGAACGCTGCATAACCATCGCCCGCTGCGAACAGGTTCAGACGGCCGTAGCCCCCGACTGATCGATCACCGCATAGCCTGAGGAGATTTCAGTGGTCGCCAGAATCTCGCGCCGCTGACTGGCATCCAGGTACGGGAAGCGGGTTTCCAGCAACACTTCTGCGTTGGTCGGCACCACGGCGGCCAGGTTGGTCGGGCCCACCGGATCGAAGCCGTAGGTCATGCGCGAGGTGAACAGCGCCTTGTCCTGAGCGTGTTGAGACGAGCGATCGGTCGCCGGGTCGATGGTGGCCATGCAATTGTTGACGTCACCGCCGCACTGCGCCGTGAAATAGGTCAGTGCCTGTTCGCGAGCATCGGCGCGCAGTTGGGCGTTGGCCGGATTGGAAAGGTTATCGATGGCGAAGTAGGTCGCGGTGATGCGCCCGCCCATCACGTCGAACGGCGAATGCATGCCGGCTTCAATGCGGTTGTCGCCAATTTCCGAGGCGCGCAGCATCAACTCGCTGAAACGCTCGGGAATGGCGTACGCCAGTGCGTATGAAGACAGGTACGCCGCATTGGTATGGCCGCTGGGGAAACCCGAGTCGCTGGCGGGCGTAGTGCTTTTCGCCGGGCGCAGGGAGGGCGCAACCACAAAAGCCAGACTCTGACCGTCCAGACTCTGCCGCCATGGTCGCGGATATAAATAGTGGGATTTGGTCGGGGTGGTCGAGGCGTCGTTGCGTACAGCGCCGACCAGATCGACGACTTTGCCCAGCGCCGAAGACGAACTGCCTGCGCCGTTACCTTTGTCGTCGTATTTGACGGTTTTGTTGCTGTCGTCGAACTGCGTGATGGTCGTGAAGGCGTCGGCACCTGCCTTGTAGGCGGCGCTCAACGAGCCGAGGCCGCTGATGGCGCTGTAGCTCTGGTCACGGCGGTCATCGAAGTAGGCGGCGGTTTCCTGCGCGAGGGTCCGGGTATTGGCGCGGTCGACCACGATTTGCAGGTTGCGCCTTAGCAGACTCTGACCCAGGGCGGTCGGTGTGCCCGTGTCCCAGGTCGCGCCGGTTGTCCACAAGGTGTCGAATCCGGAAAGGAGGTCAACGCCGTTGAGGGTGTCGTCTCCCGCACGGCTCGCCGCCTGAACCGACACGGCGAGCATTGAAAGTGCCAGGGAGGACACCATGACACGGGCAACCTGATTGCTGGATCGCATAGCGTACGCCTTCACTCGTTTGGATAGGCGACGACCTTAACGAGCGAGTCTTACGCTTGAGTGTGTCAGCAGTGACACATTTGTGAAGGCCGGTCTCGGCAACAACGGAGGGCGCACAACAAAAAACGGCGCTTGGAGAGCGCCGTTTTCGTTGAAGAGACGGGGGCCTTAAAGCGGCAAGCCCGCCTTCACCCGGTACTGATTGCGTACCGGCATGGCGTATTGCTGAATCAGAAACGGACGGTGCTCGGCGGGGCAGCCATTGAGTCGGCGCTGCCATTCATCCTCCGCACGTTCCAGCTCGTCCGTCGGGAACACCTCGGCGGCCTTCGGCACCTTGAGTTCGGGCTCGGCGTCGGCCCACTGCGCATACGCCAGGTAATGCACCGGGAACAGTCGATAGCCGCCGAGAATCTGTCGGTCCATTTCGATAGCCAGTAATTTGGTGTCCTCGAACAGCTCGGTGATCGGCGGGGCAAAGTTCACATGCACGCGGCCTTTATAGCCGGTGATCCCCAACGCAATGCTGACGTCGTCCTCACCCGGCACTTTGGTGTAACTGCCGGTGGTGGCGCGGATGTACAGCTCCCGCGCTTTGGCGTGATCGCACGGGTCGTATTCATAGCTGATCGAGACTGGCGTCAGGTTCAACGATTGGATGACTTCGCCAAACGGCTCGTCCTTGCGGCTCATGTGGAACATCTTGAGGATGGCCGATTCGGTGCGGTCGTCGCCGTCTTTGGCGCGGCCTTCGGCCTGGGCGATCCAGATCGACTGGCAGTCATTGCGGATGGAGTGGTTGATGTACGCCGACAGCAACTGGTAGGCCGCCATCTTCTCGCGACGCCCGATGATCGAGCGGTGCACGATGAAGCTTTTGTTCAGGCGCATCAGGTCGCTGACAAAAGGCTTCTGCAGCAGGTTATCGCCAATGGCAATGCGTGGTGTCGGCAGACCCGCGTGATAAACCGCGTAATTGACGAAGGCCGGGTCCATCACGATGTCGCGGTGATTGGCCAGAAACAGGTACGCGACCCCGGACTTGAACTGCTCGACGCCGGTGTAGGTCACACCGTCAGTGGCGCGTTCGATGGTGTGATCGACGTAATGTTCGACCTTGTCCTGCAGGGCCGCGACAGTGTCGATACCGGCGAACTGGCGACGCAGCTTGCGCGCGATGGCCGGCTGCAGAATCCAGCCGAGGGAGCCGGCCAGACGCGGAAATCGGAAATGCGTGAGGATCGCGAGGAACGCCTTGTCACCCAGCAGCCGATCAAGCACGGCTCTTACTTCGGTGTCGTCGTATGGTCGGATGGCATCGAATTCGCCCATCATGCTCTCTTGTCGGAAACGGCTAAGGTAAAGGAGGTCGAGTCCGGTGCAGCAGCGAATCACGACACCGCAGGCGTGGTGCCTGGGCGGCGGCCGCTCGATAAAGCGGCTTCGCTGAAGATGTCGACTCAGGCTGATGCCCGGATGCTGAGGAATAAAGCTCGACCGGCAAACAAGTCGGCGATTATACGCAAAACTGTGCCCGGAGACTGCGATGCAGGAAATACAGGATTACGACTGCCCTTATTGCGGCGAACCGGTGGAGGCGGTGCTGGATATTTCCGGCGGCGATCAGACCTACATTGAGGACTGCCCCGTCTGCTGCCGGCCGATCATCTTCAGTCTGCAGACCGATGGGGAAGAGTGGACGCTGGACGTCCGCAGCGAGAACGAGTGATGCGCAAGATTTACGAGCCCGAACACCTGATGGAAGGCGAGCTGCTGCAGTCCATGCTGGCCAGCGAAGGCATCGAGTCCCACATCACCGGGCGTCATCTGTTGGGCGCTGTCGGGGATTTGCCGGCGTTCGGGTTGCTGGGCCTGACGGTCGAGGATGACCAGGCCGAGCGGGCGCGTCTGTTGATCACCGAGTACAATGCCGCCTTTCCGCTGCCCGGTGACGAGCCAGACAGCTACCCCGATGTGTTGCTGTGCTGAATCCGGTTCGCGCGCGCCTCATTCGCTTTCAAAAAGAGTTGTGCTGAACCCATGTGTGGACGCTATGCCCTGTTTCGTTGGTCGCCTGCCTTTGCGGCCCTGCCCGGATTCCCGAGCGACCAGCAAGCGCAGTGGAATATTTCTCCTGCCGCTTGTGTGTTGATGGTTCGGGCTGCACCGGGCGAGGTCGAGGAGGGTGGTGAGCGCGGACGCGAAGTGGCGCGGGCGCGTTGGGGGCTGACGCCGCCCTGGCTGACCGACATGTCGCGCACGCCGGCCCATGCCCGCGCTGAAACCGTGGCCGAGCAGCCGATGTTCAAGCAGGCCTTTCGCGAACGACGCTGCCTGCTGCCCGCCAACGGTTTTTATGAATGGCGTGGCAGCGTCCGCAAGCGGCCGTTCTGGCTGACGCCGGCCGAAGGATCGACGCTGTATTTCGCGGCGATCTGGGAAGCCTATCCCGTCGAAGGCCACACCTACCTGAGCGTTGCCGTGGTCACGCAGTCGGCCATGAACCAGCGTCGACCGTTGATCCTCGACGAAGAAGGGCAGCGCGCCTGGCTTGATCCGGACTGCCCGCTGATCACCTTGCAGGCCTTGCTCGCCGCCCCGCAGACGCAACTGCGCGAACGGCCTCTGGCCAATCTGGTGAATGATCCGAAGCTCAACGCACCGGAATGCCTGACCCCGTTGTAATCCGCTCTGGCTCGGTTCAAATCGTCATTCCGTTATTTCGCTGCCGTTACACAGGCGCGATTTGCTTGCGCCTTTTTACATGGCAGACGGCTGGCATCTGGTGCTCAGCCTGCGTATTGCCTAGGATGGCGCGATTGTTTCAATGGAGATACGAGATGCGCAGGATTTTTGCTCTTTGTGGCGTGACGGCAGCGTTGCTGGTTGCCGGGTGTCAGGCGGTCAATACCACCACCGGCGATTCGGTGGGTGTCGAGCGCAAGCAATACATGTTCAGCATGCTGTCGACTGACGAAGTCAACCAGATGTACGCCCAGTCTTATCAACAGACGGTCAGTGAAGCGTCATCCAAAGGCGTGCTCGACAACAGCAGCGCCGAGGGCAAACGCGTTCAGGCCATCGCCAAGCGACTGATCGCCCAGGCGCCGAAATTGCGGCCCGACGCGGCGCAGTGGCAGTGGGACGTCAACCTGATCAAGAGCGACGAACTGAACGCCAACTGCGGTCCTGGCGGCAAGATCATCGTGTACAGCGGCCTGATCAATACCCTGAAGCTCAGCGATGATGAACTGGCAGCGGTCATGGGCCACGAAATCGCTCACGCGCTGCGCGAACACGGTCGTGAAGCGATGTCCAAGGCCTACGGTGTGCAGATGGCCAAGCAGGGTGCCGGTGCCTTGTTGGGGTTGGGGCAGGACAGTCTGGCGTTGGCCGACACCGTGGTCGATTACAGCCTGACGCTGCCGAACAGCCGCGCCAATGAAAACGAAGCGGACTTGCTGGGCCTCGAACTGGCGGCTCGCGCGGGTTACAACCCGAATGCCGCGATCACGCTGTGGCAGAAGATGGAAGCCCAAGGCGGCGCGTCGCAGCCAGAATTCATGAGTACCCACCCTGCATCGTCCAACCGGATTGCCTCGTTGCAGGCGGCGATCCCGAAAGTCATGCCGTTGTACCAGCAGGCGCCGAAGGGCTGATCAGCGCCTGATCTCGATAGGTGAGCGGGCGCGGCGTTTTTCGGAGCGGGTTGGTGCATGAAACGCTGTAGGAGTGAGCTTGCTCGCGATCATCGAATAGTCGCTGCGTATCTGCGAAGCGATTGAAGAGCATCGCGAGCAAGCTCACTTCTACAGGGGTTATCGTTAGCGCCTACACCCAGCCGCTGATCTGCATCGCCTTGTACACCGCAACGATCGCCAGAACGAAAAACGCCCCCGCTGCCAGACGACGGATCAGCGTCAGTGGCAGTTTCTCCGCAGCGAAATTCCCCGCCAGCACCACCGGCACATTGGCCAGCAACATGCCCAGCGTCGTGCCGATAATCACCAGCCACAAGTTGGAATACTGCGCCGCCAGCATGACCGTGGCGATCTGCGTCTTGTCGCCGATTTCCGCGATGAAAAATGCGATCAGCGTGGTCAGGAAGGGGCCGAACTTGCGCCCGGTATTGGCTTCGTCGTCGTCCAGCTTGTCCGGAACCAGCGTCCACAGCGCGGTGGCGGTAAAGCTCGCTGCAAGAATCCAGTGCAGGACGGAATCCGAGAGGTAGCTGCTGAACCATGCGCCGACGGCCCCGGCCGCGGCATGGTTGGCCAGCGTGGCTGCGACAATCCCGGCGATAATGGGCCAGGGCTTGCGGAAGCGAGCGGCGAGAACGAGTGCGAGGAGTTGGGTCTTGTCACCGATTTCAGCCAGTGCGACGACGGCGGTGGGGACCAACAGGGATTCCAGCATCAGGGTTTTCCTAAGGGGCGGGTCAACACGGCTATGACACGTACAACCTCCCCGCCCCGGGTCAGGATGTTCGTGTCATAGGTCTTGTCAAACCACCGATCCGTCTGAGCGGATCTGGGGTCGCACGCACCATGGTCTGAGGACCAAGTATGTTGATGCGTGCCGGACGAGCATGGCGCTCGTGGGAGACTACTCCCCTAGGACGGAGCGGATTCTGCCTAGCCGTTTGCCGTTC
Source organism: Pseudomonas sp. 15A4 (assembly GCF_016925575.1). NCBI lineage: Bacteria > Pseudomonadati > Pseudomonadota > Gammaproteobacteria > Pseudomonadales > Pseudomonadaceae > Pseudomonas > Pseudomonas sp. 15A4. Next base: position 1,921,670 of record NZ_CP068986.1, read on the forward strand.
GGCAAGCGCTAATTATCACGCACGTTTCGCGCGGTAAATCCGGAAACCCTGGCCCTCGGCCATGATTGCGCACGGTCCGAGATGCGACTCGATGATCGGCTGATAGCGCAGAAAACTGTTGGCTACCAGCCGTAGTTCGCCGCCTTTTCTCAGATGTTCTCGTGCTTTTTTCAGCAGGTTTTCGGTCGCAGCGTAATCGGTGTGCACACCGGTATGGAACGGCGGATTGGTCAGAATCACGTCCAGGTCGTTCGGCGCGGCGTCAATTCCGTTGCCGGTCATGACGTCGGCTTCAAGGCCATTGGCCGCCAGGGTCAGCCGGCTGCTGGCGGTGGCAAACGCATCGACATCCAGCATCGTCACATGTGTTTCGGGGTAACGACGTTTCACCGCTGCACCGAGAACCCCCGCGCCGCAGCCAAAATCCAGCAAATGCCCGGCGGGAAGTCGGTCAATGTTTTCCAGCAACAGCGCCGAACCGCGGTCCAGACGGCCGTGGCTGAACACGCCGGGCAGACTCACCACCTTCAACGCGCCGCCTTCGACTTCGATGTCGAAACGTTTGGCCAGGCTGTCGAGCTCGACGGCTTGCGGAGGCGTTTCGACGGTGACTTGCCAGAGCTGGCAATGCCGGGCGCTGTCGAGTTTGCGCGTGCGCCCGAACGGGCTCAGCTGGCGGGCCGCGGCTTCAATGCCACCGCGTTTTTCGCCCACCAGAAACAGCTCACGTCCGGCCAGGCGGGAAGCGAGCGCGTTAATGAGGTAATCAGCGAGGTCGCGGGCCTTGGGCAAAAACAGCACCGCGGCTTCAAAGGGTTCGCCCGGGGCTTCGGTGCCGAAGTGCACGCGCTCGGGGAATCGTGTACCGAGGGTGTCGAAGTCGCCAGCGTGCCAGCTCCAGCCGCGTGCATTGGGCAGCGTGCTCAGCAGGTCGTCGGCGGGGAGGCCGGTCAGCAACAAGGAGCCCTGAAACAAATCGGCCTGCCGGAGTAACACTTCACTGCGCGGGTCCATCATCGGCTCCTCGAAAAAAGGGCGAAGTTTAACAGGCCTGCCACGCCGCGCACGTGCCCTGTGCGGCGGATCGGCGGGCCTGCGAAGCTCTGCGTGTCAGCTCACGACCCTGACCGGCTTGCCTTGATAGAACGCCAGAGCGTTTTCGTTGATCTGACCGACGATGCGCTGCCGCGCCTCCTGGCTGCCCCAGGCGCTGTGGGGCGTGATGATCAAACGCGGAATATCGCCCGACAGCAGCGGGTTGCCATTCACCGGAGGCTCGACCGTCAGCACGTCGGTGGCCGCGCCGCCGAGATGGCCGTTGCGCAGCGCATCGGCCAGTGCCTGCTCATTGATCAAGCCACCCCGCGCGGTATTGACGATGAAGGCTTTGGGCTTGAGCAGGCTCAACTCGTGGGCGCCAATCATGTCCCGCGTATGCTCGTTGAGCGGGCAATGAAGGGTGAGGGCGTCGACCTGCGGCAGAAGCTCATCCAGCGGCACGCGATCAGGGCGGGCAGGGCGGCCGGGGATCTGACCCGACAGCACGCGCATGCCGAAGGCTTCCGCCAGCTTCGCGACGGCGCCTCCCAGCTCGCCATGGCCCAGCAGCCCCAATGTTTTGCCTTCCAGCTCGACGATGGGGAAGTCCAGCAAGCAGAACTGCTTCGATTTCTGCCACTGGCCTTGATGAATCGCTTGTTGATAGTCAGGCAAGCGGGTGGCCATCGCCAACAGCAACATCAGCGTGTGCTGGGCCACGGAAGGAGTGCCGTAGCCCTGACAATTGCTGACCACCACGCCATGCGTGCGCGCTGCATCGAGGTCGACGTTGTTGACGCCGGTTGCGGTCACCAACACCAGTTTAAGATTCGGGCAGGCGGCGAACGTGTCGGCATCAATCATGATCTTGTTGGAAATGGCCACGTCGGCGTCCTTCAAGCGCTCGGCCACCTGATCGGTTGTGGTGCTGCCATGAAGCACCAGCTCGCTGAAGGTTTCACGCCACGGCGCGAGGTCGAGATCCCCCAGATCCAGAGAGGAGTGATCCAGGAAAACTGCTCGGCGTTGACTGGGCATCAGCTGTACCTTTTGCTCGGTGGGTGGGAGGCGTAATGTGACGAGCCTACCAGAGCCTGCCGCTCGCCATAACGCCTGGAGAACTTCAATGTACTGGCCCGAATTTTTAACCGTTGCCCTGATTCACCTGCTGGCCGTCGCCAGCCCCGGTCCGGATTTCGCGGTCGTCGTGCGCGAGAGCGTGACCCACGGGCGCAAGGCCGGCACCTACACCGCCATGGGCGTGGGCACCGCGATCTTCCTGCACGTCGGCTATTCGCTGCTGGGGATTGGCTTGATCGTTTCGCAGTCCATCGTGCTGTTCAACGCCTTGAAATGGGCGGCGGCGGCTTACCTGATTTACATCGGCATCAAAGCACTGCGCGCCAAACCTGCGAGCGCATCGGATGCGCCCGTGGACATCGCCAAAGGCGAACGCACCGCGCGCGGCGCCTTCACGGCGGGGTTCGTCACCAACGGGCTCAACCCCAAGGCAACGCTGTTTTTCCTGTCACTGTTCACCGTCGTGATCAACCCGCACACGCCAATGCTGGTTCAGGCGGGCTACGGGGTTTACCTGGCATTCGCGACCGGCGCGTGGTTCTGCCTGGTAGCACGCCTGTTCAGCCAGCCTCGGGTCCGCGCGGGTTTTGCGCGGATGGGGCACTGGTTTGATCGGGCGATGGGTGGCGTGCTGGTTGCGCTGGGTTTGAAGCTGGCGTTGACGGAAATGCACTGATAGGGCGTTACAGAATGCAAATCGAGGCGGGCCGCGTGACAAGAAGTACTGGCAGCGTCCGAGGACTTCGCCCCGGACCACGAACCGCGTATCGCCGTGCGCACATTCCGCGCCAGACGACGCCCATGTAGGAGTGAGCTTGTTCGCGATTGGCTGCGCAGCAGCCGTCAAACAGGGCACCTCGGTTATACCTGACACACCATATGCGCTGGTTTACTGCCGCTGCGCGCCAGATCGCGAGCAAGCTCACTCCTACCGTTTCGATCCGCATCGTTCCCGAGCCTGTGATTTTCGCCTTGGTAAACAGTGCCGGGGGTGCATCGTTTCCGACGCACAATTCATCCCTTCGGCTGATCCGATCGACGCGCCCAGGCCCTACAGTGCATATTTTCAGCCCCCGCACCTGCACCGTGAAAAGGGATTCCTATGCTGCACACCCGCGTGATTCCGCCCGCCGAAGGGGCGTACCCGTACCCTCTGTTGATCAAACGACTGCTGCTGTCAGGCGTGCGCTACGAAAAAACCGTGAGATTGTTTACCGGGACCATTCGCGCTACTCATATCAAATGCTCAACGAGCGCATCTGCCGGCTGGCCGGTGCGTTGACCGCGGCGGGGGTGAAAGCGGGGGACACCGTCGCGGTGATGGATTGGGACAGTCACCGTTACCTGGAATGCATGTTCGCCATTCCGATGATTGGCGCAGTGATCCACACCATCAACGTGCGGCTGTCGCCCGAGCAGATCCTGTTCACCATGAATCACGCCGAAGACAAGCTCGTGCTGGTGAACAGCGAATTCGTGCCCCTCTACAACGCCATCGCCGGGCAACTGACGACCGTGGAAAAAACACTATTACTGACCGACACCGATGGCGCTAACGCCGACCTGCCCAACCTCGTCGGCGAGTACGAAGCGTTGTTGGCCGCTGCGAGTTCTCACTATCAGTTCGAGGATTTCGACGAGAACTCGGTGGCGACCACGTTCTACACCACCGGCACGACAGGCAACCCCAAGGGGGTGTATTTCACCCATCGCCAGCTCGTGCTGCACACCATGGCCGTTGCGACGATCATGGGCAGCGTCGAAGGCATGCTCGGCGGTGACAAGGTCTACATGCCGATCACGCCGATGTTCCACGTTCATGCGTGGGGCGTGCCGTACGCCGCGACTATGCTGGGCGCGAAACAGGTGTATCCCGGTCGTTACGACCCCGAGTTGCTGGTAGAGCTCTGGCAAAAAGAGAAGGTCACGTTTTCCCACTGCGTGCCCACCATCATGCAAATGGTCCTCAACGCCAAAGCCGCCCAGAACATGGATTTCACCGGCTGGCACATCATCATCGGCGGCAGCTCACTCAATCGTTCGCTATACGAGGCAGCCAAGGCCAAGGGTATTCAGCTGTCTGCGGCCTACGGCATGTCCGAGACCGGGCCATTGGTGTCGGTTGCGCACCTGAACGACGACCTGATGGCAGCCAGTGAAGACGAACGCACCGCGTACCGAATCAAGGCGGGCGCGCCGGGTGTGCTGGTCGAGGCGGCGATTGTCGATGGCGAAGGCAACTTTCTCCCGTCGGATGGTGAGACCCAGGGCGAGCTGGTATTGCGCGCACCTTGGCTGAGCGAAGGCTATTACCGCGAGCCGGAGAAGGGCGCCGAACTGTGGGCCGGCGGCTGGCTGCACACCGGCGACGTGGCGACGCTGGACAGCATGGGCGGGATCGACATTCGTGACCGGATCAAAGACGTCATCAAGACCGGCGGCGAGTGGGTGTCGTCGCTTCAACTGGAGGACCTCTGCAGCCGCCATCCCGGTGTGCGCGAAGTGGCCGTCGTGGGCATCGCCGATCCGCAGTGGGGCGAGCGCCCGTTTGCGTTATTGGTCGCCCGCGAGGGCCACGTCCTGGATGCGAAGATCCTGAAGGAACATCTCAAGCCGTTTGTGGAACAGGGGCACATTAACAAGTGGGCGATTCCGAGCCAGATCGCCCTTGTTACCGAAATTCCCAAGACCAGTGTCGGCAAGCTCGACAAGAAGCAGATCCGCCAGAACATCCTCGAATGGCAGGGCAGCAACAGCGCTTTCCTCTCTACGCTCTGACGCTTTCCTTCGCGGCCATTTTATCGGTTGATTACGGTCAAAATGTGCCGCGAAGGCTCTACTCCGCCGTCTTCCTTGCCAATTCCTCTTTTTCAGCCATGCTCCCCCTGCGTTGTGATTGGCCACTCTGGAGTCGGCGTGCCAGAGGTGTCGGCGCTATAAATCACACTTTAGAGGGATCAAGCAGCAGCACCTGCTGGCTATAGTCGGCAGTAGGTCGTTACCGGAGAAAAGCGCCCTGATCGTTTCGCAGTTGTTTGGCTGCCCGATCGGCGCTGACACACAGGCGCTGCGGCCCGTCCGCCTGAGTCGTTTCTGGAAGCACCCACTGCCATAAAAATAAAAGCACATGGAGTAGCGTCGATGACATCAGCTAACCAGTTCTGGCGCCGGGCTAAATTGCCTCTGGCCGTCAGCCTCGCTTCCACGCTCGCCGGTCCTGCATTCGGCGTCAGTTTCAATATCGGAGAAATCGAAGGCAACTTCGACTCGTCGCTCTCGGTGGGGGCGAGCTGGTCCACCGAGAATGCCAACAAAAACCTGATCGGCTCCAACAACGGCGGTCACGGTCTTTCGCAAACCTCCGACGACGGTCACTTGAACTTCAAAAGCGGCGAAACCTTTTCGAAGATATTCAAGGGCATCCACGATCTTGAACTGAAGTACGGCGACACCGGCGTGTTCCTGCGGGGCAAATACTGGTACGACTTCGAGCTCAAGGACGAAGGCCGCGACTTCAAGGACATCAGCGATTCCGGCCGCAAGGAAGGCGCCAAATCCTCGGGGTTCGAGCTGCTCGACGCTTTCGTTTATCACAACTATTCCATTGCCGACGAGCCGGGTTCGGTGCGTCTGGGCAAGCAAGTCGTCAGTTGGGGTGAAAGTACCTTCATCCAGGGCGGCATCAACAGCATCAACCCGGTCGACGTGTCCGCGTTCCGTCGTCCTGGCTCGGAAATCAAGGAAGGCCTGATTCCGGTCAACATGTTCTATCTGTCGCAAAGCCTGACGGAAAACCTCTCGGCTGAAGGCTTTTACCAGCTGGAATGGGACCAGACCGTCGTCGACAACTGCGGCACGTTCTTCTCGCAACCCGACGTCATCGCGGACGGCTGCAACAGCAACCTTGCCGTGCTGCGCACCCGCGACAGCCTCAATTCGGCTCTGCCAGCCGCGTTGCGTGGTCCCGTTCAAAGAACACTGGCCGCACGCGGCGTGAGTTTCGGCAACCCTGACGAGGGCGCAGTGGTTGCCCGCGGCCCTGATCGCGATGCCCGGGACAGTGGTCAGTATGGCCTGGCCATGCACTACAACTTCGAGCCGCTGGACACTGAGTTTGGCGCCTATTACATGAACTACCACAGCCGTCTGCCGATCTTCAGCGGCAAAGGTGGGCCGGCAAGCGCCTACAGCGCAGCGGGTCTGGTGGGCGGTCTGGCGGCCAACGGCGTTCCTCGAGGCGTCGCGGCGGCCCTCGCGCCGACCCTGTTGCCCGTCGTGGTCGCCGGCAATTCCAGCTATTACGTTGAGTACCCGGAAGACATCCACCTGTTCGGCCTGAGCTTCTCCACCACCTTGCCCACCGGCACGGCGTGGAGTGGTGAACTCAGCTATCGCCCCAACGCTCCGGTGCAGTTGAACACCACCGACATTCTGTATTCCGGCCTGTCGCCGCTGAACTCGAACGTGTCCCTGCTGCAGGGCGCGCCCGGTCAGGACCAGAAAGGCTACCGCCGCAAGGAAATCAGCCAGGCGCAAACGACGTTTACGCACTTCTTCGATCAAGTGATGGGCGCTGAACGGCTGACCGTGGTGGGTGAGGTGGGCTGGACCCACGTTGGCGGCCTGGAAAGCACATCCAAACTGCGTTACGGCCGCGACCCGAGCTACGGCCCTGGCCCGCTGCCGGGTGGTCAATGCCAGACCCTCAACGCCAGTACCCTGGGCACCGCCGCGCAGAACAACCTCAGCCGCTACTGCGAAAACGAAGGCTTCACCACCACCGATTCGTGGGGTTATCGCGCCCGCGCCATCTGGGACTACAACAACGTCTTCGCCGGTGTGAACCTGCGCCCGAGCGTGGCCTGGTCCCACGACGTCGACGGCTACTCGCCGGGCCCTGGCGGCAACTTCGAGGAAGGTCGCAAGGCGGTGAGTCTGGGCCTCGACGCCGAGTACCAGAACACCTACACCGCCAACCTTTCCTACACCAACTTCTTCGACGGCAAGTACACCACCGTGGACGACCGCGACTTCGTGGCGCTCAGCTTCGGCATGAACTTCTAAGGACAATAATGAAAATGAAAATCACGAAGGGTCTGTTGCAGGTAGGCGTACTGGGTCTGTCGTTGTTGGCGACCAGCGTGATGGCGGCGGTGTCCGATGCCGAAGCCGCCAAGCTGGGCACCACGCTGACGCCGATGGGCGCGGAAAAAGCCGGCAACGCTGCCAACACCATCCCGGCCTGGAGCCCGATGCCGGTCAATGCCGGCGCCGTCGACGACAAAGGTTTCCTGGCCAATCCGTACGCCAACGAAAAAGCGCAGTTCACCATCACTGCGCAGAACGTGGATCAGTACAAGGACAAGCTTGCCCCGGGCCAATACGCGATGTTCAAGCGTTACCCGGACACCTACAAGATGCCGGTGTACCCGTCCCACCGTGGCGCTACCGTTCCCGCTGAGGTGTTCGCCGCGATCAAGAACAACGCCACCAAGACCAAACTGGTCGGCGGCGGCAACGGCCTGGAGAATTTCGAAACCGCTGTGCCGTTTCCGATTCCGAAGGACGGCCTCGAGGTGATCTGGAACCACATCACCCGTTATCGCGGCGGCAGCGTCTCGCGTCTGGTCACCCAGGCCACGCCGCAAACCAACGGCTCGTTCAACCCGGTGTATTTCCACGACGAGTTCGTCTTCCGCGACAAAATGAAAGATTTCGATCCGAAGAATCCGGGCAACATCCTGTTCTACTTCAAGCAGGAAGTGACGGCGCCGGCGCGTCTGGCGGGCTCGGTGTTGCTGGTGCACGAGACCCTCGATCAGGTCAAAGAGCCGCGTGCGGCGTGGGTTTACAACGCCGGGCAGCGTCGCGTACGCCGTGCGCCGCAAGTGTCCTATGACGGGCCGGGCACCGCCGCCGACGGACTGCGCACCTCCGACAACCTTGACATGTTCAACGGCGCGCCAGACCGCTACGACTGGAAACTGATCGGCAAACAAGAAATGTACATCGCGTCCGACAGTTACAAGCTCGACGATCCGAAACTGAAATACGCCGACATCATCAAGGCCGGCCACATCAATCAGGACCTGGCGCGTTATGAACTGCGTCGCGTCTGGCACGTGACCGCCACCTTGAAAGAAGGCCAGCGCCACATCTACGCCAAACGTGACTTCTTCATCGACGAAGACACCTGGCAGGCCGCGGTCATCGATCACTACGACGGCCGTGGTCAACTGTGGCGCGTGGCGGAAGCCCACGCCGAAAACTACTACGACAAACAAGTGCCGTGGTACGCCCTGGAAGCCCTGTACGACCTGCAATCAGGTCGCTACCTGGCGCTGGGCATGAAGAACGAAGAGAAGAGGGCGTATGACTTTGGCTTCACCGCCACTGCCAGCGACTTCTCGCCCAATGCCCTGCGCCAGGATGGCGTGCGCTAACGGCTGATCGAATGAGCGGAGAGCGTGCAATGTTGATCACAGCTACAGCGCACTGAAGTCCTTCGCTGTTTCACCCTATGGCTGAACCCCATAGCGCAGAAAGGAAACACCCCGAGTGGTCGGGGTGTTTTTTTGCGTCTGGATTCTTGAATGCCAAGCCGCCCTGGTTCCGCGTGGCAGCAAAGGGAGTGCTACAAACGAGAGATTTCAACGCGCATTGGCGGATGGGTCCTACACGATCCAATCATCGAGCATAGCGACGCCCGAGCCGACTACACTGCAGCAGGTGTAGGACCGTGTACCTCTCCAGACATATAAACCAACATTCCCCCTGTGGATGGGATACGTTTTCTTACAGTCTTTCGTCTAACAATGTTCAAAAGGCTTCCCATAGCCGCTAGTCTCCCGACATCTGAACGCCGAACAACAAGCACTCCAACAAGAGCCGGCCATGACTGATCTGTCGCGTTTGCAAGGATTCGCAAATCACGCAGTCACTGCGTTGGAAGGCCGTTTCTTCCGTCCGCCACTGCCTGAAGGTTACGTATCGAGGCCTCGGTTGTGCGAGCGGCTGAGTGCGGGTCTTTCCGGGCGCCTTTTGTTGATCAGTGCACCGGCCGGTTTCGGCAAAAGCTCATTGGCGGTGGAGTTCTGCGAGAGCCTGCCCGATCAGTGGCAGAACCTCTGGCTGGGACTGAGCCACCGGGACAGCGACCCGGGCCGGTTTCTCGAACGTCTACTCTGCGGTCTCCAGCAATTCTTTCCTCAACTCGGCGGCCAGGCGCTCGGCCTTCTGAAGATGCGTCAGCGTCACCAGCCCTTTGCCTTCGAAGAGTGGCTGGACGGTTTGCTGGACGAGCTGGCGATGCACCTGATGTTGAGCAAACCGCTGTTGCTGGTGCTCGACGACTATCACTTGGTGCAGGGCCCCGTGCTGGATCGCTGCCTGCAGTTTCTCCTCAATCATCTGCCTGCGGGCATGAACATCATGGTCACCAGCCGGCAGAGGCCGAACTGGCACCTCGCGCGGTTGCGGCTGTCCCGTCAATTGCTGGAATTGTCCGAGCAGGATCTGCGTCTGACCGACGACGAGTCGCTGGCGGTGCTGGATTCGCAGCGCAATTCCTTGAGCGATGAGGCACTGCGGGCCCTGTTGCAACGCAGTGAAGGCTGGGTGGCCGGCCTGCGATTCTGGCTACTGGCGGCCAACGAAGCGGGCAGTAACGCGCTGACCCAGGGGCTCAATGGCGGGGAAGGGCTGATCCGTGATTACCTGCTCGAAGAAGTCATTGATTGTCTGCCGGCCGACGTTCAGGCCTTTCTCTATGAAACCGCCTGCCTGGAGCGCTTCAGCGGTGCTCTGTGCAACGCCGCGCGTGACAGTCACGACAGCGACGACATGCTGGAGTACCTGCAAGCCCATCAGGTGTTTCTGGTTCCGCTGGACGAGCAGGGTCGCTGGTTTCGCTATCACCACTTGTTCTCTGACCTGCTTCGCGCGCGGGCCGGGGCTAGCGTGACGCCGCAACAGCGGCGGGTGCATCTGAACGCTTGCCGCTGGTTCAGCGACCAGGGTCTGCTAGACGAAGCCATCGAACAGGCGTTGCGCGCCGGGCACCTGGATGTGGCGGCCAATCTGGTGCAAAACCTTTCCGAGGAACAACTCCTCGCCGAGCAAAACGTCGGCATGCTGCTGCGCTGGAAAATGGACTTGCCCGACAGCCTGCTGGTCAGCACGCCGCGTCTGATCGTGCTGTACGCCTGGGCCCTGGGTCTTGCGTGTCAACTGGATGCCGCCGAGGAGCTGGGCAATCACCTCAGCCGATTCCTGCCGGCCCCTTCCGTGACCGCGCAAAATTCGATGCTGGCGCAGTGGCTGGCGCTGAGCGGGATCATCGCCCGGGGCCGTGGCGACAGTGAAACGGCCCGGCGTTATTGCAGCGAGGCATTGGTCAGCCTGCCGCCCAAACGCTACGGCCAGCGTTTGTTGTGCCTGTCGACGCTGGCAAATCTGGCCATCGCTGACGGTGATTTGTGGCGCGCCCGGGCGCTGAACCGTGATGCACTTGAGTTGGCGCAGCGCGTCGCCAATCCTTTGTTCGAAGCGCTGGCGCATTACGACCGCGCTCGCACGCTGCAGGCCCGTGGTGAAACCCTTCGCTCGATGGAGGAGGTGCGCCAGGGCTTGAGACGTTTGAACGGCCTGTCTTCACAAAAACTCTATGCGGTCCGCGCGCGGCTGACGTTGTACGAAGGTTATCTGCTGGTGCAGTTTCTTCAACCGGAGGCAGGGCGCGAGCGCTTGAATGCCGGGCTGGCCGAGGCGCGCGCCTGCCGCGACATCAGCGTGCTGATCGGCCACTGCGTGATTGCCGGGATGGAGGGGCGCGAAGGACGCTACGCCGAGGCCTTCGCCGAACTGGCCGAGGCCGAGCGGCTGATGCACATCTGGGACGTGCCGCCGGTGTATTACCTGGCAATGATCACCCTCGCCAAATGCGAACTGTGGCTGGCCCAGGGCCGTATCGATCTGGCCGACGCCTGGCTGCTGCGGCTTGGGCAGACCTATGGCGGCAACCAACCTGCGGCCGCCCCCGAATGCTCGCCGCAACTGCCTCAGCAGATCGAAACGCTGCGGGCGGTTCTCGACCACATTCAGGGCCGCACCGAAGAGGCGATGGCTCGGCTGCACGGTCTGGTGGAGTACGCCCAGCGGATCGGTGCAGGACTGCTCGGCCTTAATGCGCTGAGTCAGCACATCCTGTTGCTGCTCGACGCATCCCGTGTGCCCGAGGCCGATGAGCTTTTTCAACAGAGCCTCCAGCTCGCCACGGGCGGTGCGGTTTTACCCTTCCAGCGCCTGATCCGTGGCCATCCCGACCGGCTGCGCGAGCAACTGCATAAACGACCCTCATGCCGGCTGGTTGATTACCTGCTCCAGCAACTTCCTGAAGCTGCGCCCGGTCAGGGACTGCCTTGCCTGCGCGTCACCAGTGAGCCGCCCGCCTGTAACGGCGGCGACCACCTCAGTGCCCGCGAACTCAGCGTGCTGCAGCTGATCGCGCACGGTTGCTCCAATCAGGAGATCAGCGAGCGCTTATTCATTTCCCTGCATACCGTCAAAACCCACGCCAGCCACATCAACGGCAAACTTGGCGTCGAACGACGCACCCAGGCGGTGGCCCGGGCGCAAGAGCTGGGACTGCTAAGCTGACTGATCGGCATTTAAATACCGGTTCTTCGTTAGAATCTTCAATTTTAGGCATTTAATTGCCTTTTATTCGCTCTAGCCCTAAGGTTTAGGCATTAAATTGCCGAGCACCCTGTGATGCAGCTAACCCTCCAACTCTATCTGTCGGGACGATGGCACGACGCGATGCGTTTCGAAGTCGAGAAGCCAGAGTCAGGACAGAACAGCCCGTGCAGCTTTGCGTATGAGCAGGCATTTCTAATTGACCACCTGGATTCGCTCGATCGTCCCACCTCGCCGTCCGTGAGTACCCGGATTCCACTGGGCTGGGATTTGTTCAGAACGCCCGGACTGCCAGCGTTTTTGCATGACATCGTTCCAGCGGGAGCGGCACGCCGTTTCCTCTTGGCGCGTCTTGCATTGCCCGAAGGTGAAAATACCCCGGCTGATCTGGTGCTCTTGCAGCGCTGCACCCCTGCACCCGTCGGGCATCTGCGCATCAAGGAATCGTTCGAAGCTTTGCCCAAGGCCAGCAGCATCGGTTTTGACCGGAGTGAGGTCGTTGCTCGGGACAGCCGCTTTCTCGAATACGCGTATGAGCAAGGCGCCGCAGTGGGCGGCGCAACGGGAGCGGGCGGTGAGGCGCCGAAGCTATTGCTGGCCGAGGACGCCGAAGGGCTCATGCACCCTGATGCAACGCTCGCCGACAGCGAAGTCCGTCAACACTGGTTCGTGAAATTCTCTCGTAACAAGGGCAACGAGACCGATCGCACCATTCTCAGAAGCGAGTTCTGCTACTACCAGGCCCTCGAACGCGTCGGTGAACGCACTGTTCCCTGTGACGGCATGAGCCTCGAAGAAGCTCGCAAGCCCAGCCTGTGGATGAAGCGTTTCGACCGCAGCGTTGATGAACAGGGCGTGCGCCGTCTGGCTGTCGAATCGGTGTACTCGCTCGCCGACATCACCCGCCCCGGCGCGTACATGACGCACGTGCAATCCGTCGCCGCGCTGGCTAACGCCTGGTCGGCGAATGCTCAGCAGGGGAGATTCCTCAGATGGTCGCCGAGTACATACGCCGCGACCTGATCAATCAGATTCTGGGAAATAGCGATAACCATGGGCGTAATACTTCGATATTGCGCGATGAACAGCGACTCTCTCTGGCGCCGATTTACGACCTGGCGCCTATGGTCATGGACGATGAAGGCGTGACGCGCACAACCAAATGGCCTGATCCCATCGAACGCGCTGGCGAAGTGGACTGGCGCGAAGCCTGCCGGGCGTTATCCGCCTGGGTCGACCCCGACGAGTTATTCGATGGCCTCCGAGCCGATGCCGAACGCCTGCGCGCATTACCTGATTTACTGACCGAAATGGGCTTGCCGCAAAAGACCTTCAGTCATCCGCGCATCCGCCTTGGGCGCCTGGATACGACGCTCAGAGAATGGGGCCTGCGATGAACGACGACATACGCCAGCGCGGCATTATTCTCGACGAGCTTCGGAATCAATTGTTGGACGGGACCGTTTCGATGGGCGCTGCCGTCAAACGGCTGCGGACCGAGATCACAGGATTGCGCCAGGAACAGTTCGCAAGCATGTGCAAAATCTCGCTGCGCACGCTGCGCCAGATCGAACAGGACGAGGGTAATCCAACGGTGCAGACCCTCAATGCCGTGTTCAGACCCTTCGGCATGCAGGTCGGCATTATTCCGTTGCGACGCAGGCCAGTGTCGGCCAGCCTTTAAGCGGTCATCGCGCCAATTAGCCCGACGGCAGGTTCAAGCCGCGGGCTGACCGGCCCACATGCTGGCGACGTCCAGCAGGCCCCAATCTTCAGCCAGCTCAAATTTCAGGATGCCGTCTCGCACAGTGGTGCAGGCGAGGTTGATGACGTGCGGCTCAAAGGGCATCCGGGTTCGGGTGGACAGGAAAACTTTCACTTTTGGGTGCAACAGAGACTTTTCATCCTGTTCGACAACCACCCCCAAGCGTTCACTCCTCAGTCGGACCAACGCGCCAACGGGGTAGATGCCGACGGTTTTGACGAAGTGCTGAAACACCTTCACATCGAAGTGGCCTTTCCAGGACGCCATTTCGCGAACCGAATGCGCGGCATCCCAGCCCTTCTTGTAGGGCCGGTCTGAGGTCACCGCGTCATACACGTCACAAATAGCGCCCATTTTCGCCAGCAGGCTGATCTCGTCGCCTTTCAGCCCGTGGGGATAACCGCTGCCGTCGACTTTTTCGTGGTGATGCAGGCACACGTCCATTACCAGTCGAGTCACTCGCTCGCAGCCTTGGAGGATTTCCAGACCGGCCTGCGGATGATGCTTCATGACCTCATATTCTTCGTAGGTCAGGCGATCGGGTTTATTGAGAATGGCCGAGTCGATCATCATTTTGCCGACGTCATGCATCAGCCCGGCAACGCCAGCTTCACGCACCTGATCTTCATTCAGATCCATCTGCCGTGCGAGCGCGACCATCAATGCACACACGGCCACCGAATGCATATAGGTGTACTCATCGGTGGTCTTCAGGCGCGACAGGCTGATGAGTGCGTGGGGATGGCGCATCACGGACGTAGAGATTTCCTCGACCAACAGGTCGACGTCTTCGGTATTCATCGCCCGACCCATCCGGGCATCGCTGAACATGGTCATCACTGCCGCTTTGGCACGGCCACAGATCAGGCGTGCACGGGCCAGTTCCAGCTCAAGGCTGCAAGGCGCGGTTTCGGCAGCGTCAAAACACTCGGGGGAGTCTCTTCGGCCGGCGAGCGGTCGACGGAGTTTTTGCCAAGGCGAGTGTCGATCCAGACTTCACGGGTCGACGCCTGAATGTGCCGCAGCACGGCGGCGTCACTGAGCTCGCGTTCGACGTTCGCGGCCCAGAACGGATCGTTGATCCGCGGGCGGCAGAATTCGTGGATGTACATGCCCAGCGTGAGGTCGGAAACGGGGATTTTTCTTAGCATAGAGTCAGCTCTTGCGCGTGGATACAGCGCTGCCTTGCCTGAAAGTGAGAGCGATTTTTATAGTTTGCTTCATCACTGCGCTTTCCTGTGGTTGCGCAAGGCCAGTATAGGAAAGCTTCCTAGAAATGAAACTGCCTTAAATTTTGTGGGCTTTGCTGGCTGACGGATGAATAGCGATATCAATCAGTGGCTTGCGGAAGTTAGCTAGATAACCCTGGGCAATTTGAGTGGCATAAATACGATGAACAGTATGTTCACGCTGCACATAAATATTTGCTTTTGTTATTAAAGAAATACTGCCGTTGGCCGTGCGCAGGCGGTTCAGCCGTCGTTAAGGAATTTTTGACGGCCACCATGCTCTAATTGCCCAAATCGTCGGCCTTTATGTTTGGCCGTAGAAAAGCAAAACAGGAGCTCTCCTTGATGTTGACCTTTCGCCGTTTGATCATCGCTGCCACCGCACTGACCGTGCTTTCCGGCTGCGCGACGCAGAATCCATACGACAATCAGGGGCAGGCGCAGAACTCCGGCGGGATGAGCAAGACCGCCAAGTACGGCGGTCTGGGTGCATTGGCCGGCGCCGTCGCCGGCGCTGCCATTGATCACAACAACCGCGGCAAAGGTGCGCTGATTGGCGCTGCCGTGGCGGGTGCTGCCTCAGCCGGTTACGGTTACTACGCTGACAAGCAGGAAGCCGCGTTGCGCGCCAGCATGGCCAACACTGGCGTTCAGGTTCAACGCGAAGGCGACAACATCAAGCTAGTGATGCCGGGCAACATTACGTTTGCCACCGACTCTTCGGCCATCGCCAGCAGCTTCTACTCGCCGCTGAACAATCTGGCTGGCTCGCTGAAGCAGTACAACCAGAACATGATTGAAATCGTCGGCTACACCGACAGCACCGGCAGTCGCCAGCACAATATGGACCTGTCGCAGCAGCGCGCCCAGAGCGTGGCGACCTACCTGACCTCCCAAGGGGTTGATGCCGCTCACCTGTCGGTGCGCGGTGCCGGTCCGGATTCGCCGATCGCCAGCAACGCCGACGTCAACGGCCGCGCCCAGAATCGCCGTGTTGAGGTCAATCTCAAGCCGATTCCTGGCCAGCAGTACCAACAACAGCAGTAACCGCATGACGTGAAACTAAAACCCCGGCCAGTGAGCCGGGGTTTTTCGTTGAGGCCTATAAGTACTCAGCCCGGATACCGCTCATGCATCTGCGCGAGCAACGCGTCCTTGTCTTCCCACAGCCGGTTGATCCACTGCTGAAACTCGAGGCGGTAGGCATCATCCTGGTCGTAGCTTTTGCCAATGAACTGCGGCGGAATCTGCACTTCTTCGAAATGCGCGACCACTTCGCGAACGTTCCCGCAGAGCAAGTCCCAATACCCTGGGCGTCCGGCCGGATAATGAATGGTCACGTTGACGATGGACTCCAACTGCTCGCCCATGGCGTCCAGCACGAAGGCAATGCCACCTGCCTTGGGCTTCAACACGTAACGGAATGGCGAGTTCTGCTGCGCATGTTTGGCTTCGGTGAAGCGCGTGCCTTCAACGAAGTTGAAAATGCCCACCGGGTTGTTGCGAAACTTCGCACAAGTGCGGCGGGTGGTGGCGAGGTCCTTGCCTTTCTTTTCCGGGTGCTTGGCCAGATAAGCCTTGCTGTAGCGCTTCATGAACGGAAAGCCCAGCGCCCACCAGGCGAGGCCAATCACCGGCACCCAGATCAGCTCCTGCTTGAGGAAAAACTTCAGCGGACGGATGCGCCGGTTCAGCACGTACTGCAGCACCATGATGTCGACCCAGCTCTGGTGATTGCTCGTCACCAGATAAGAATGCTGATAGTCCAGGCTTTCCAGCCCGCTCAAATGCCAGCGGGTGTGACCGAGCAGGTCCATCCAGGCGTTGTTGTTGCTGATCCACGCTTCGTGGATGTGGCTCATCAGCCAGTCGGTGACCTTCTGCGCGGCCGGGAAGGGCAGGCACAGTTTGAAGATGGCAACGACGAACAGAGGCGTGCAGCAGAGAATCGTGTTGAGCGCCAACAGCAACGAGGCGATGACGCCGCGCAAAGGGGCGGGCAGGAAATCCATCTGAATCGAACTCCGGGGTCAGTCAGCCGCCGGTGGGTCCCGGCGGGGTTATTGTGGGCAAGCGATATTGCAGCGCAATGTTAGTGCGGCAAGGTGGCCGCCTGAATCGCCGTCAGGGCAATGGTATAGACGATGTCGTCGACCTGAGCGCCGCGCGGCAGGTCATTGACCGGCTTGCGCAGGCCTTGCAGCATCGGGCCGAGGCTTACGCAGTCCGCACTGCGCTGCACCGCTTTGTAGGTCGTATTGCCGGTGTTGAGATCCGGAAACACGAACACGTTGGCGCGACCTGCCACCGGGCTGTCCGGTGCCAGTTGCCGGGCGACGTGCTCGTTGGCGGCGGCATCGTATTGCAACGGCCCGTCGATCAGCAGACCGCGCTGGGTTTCGCGCGCCAGTTGCGTGGCTTCGCGGACCTTTTCCACTTCCTCGCCGCTGGCCGAGTTGCCGCTGGAATAGCTGATCATCGCCACCCGCGGTGACAGGCCGAACGCCACGGCCGAGTCCGCGCTCTGCACCGCGATCTCCGCCAGCTCGGTGGCCGTCGGGTGCGGGTTCATGATGCAGTCGCCATACACCAGCACCTGCTCCGGAAACAGCATGAAAAACACCGATGAAACGAGGGTGCAGCCTGGTGCCGTCTTGATTAGCTGCAACGCAGGCCGAATGGTGTTGGCGGTCGAATGGATCACCCCCGACACCAGCCCGTCCACTTCGTCGAGGGCCAGCATCATGGTGCCGATCACCACCGGATCTTCCAGTTGCTGCTCGGCCATCGGCGCATTCAGGTTTTTGCTGCGGCGCAGATCGACCATCGGCGCGACGTAGCGCTCGCGGATCTGGTCCGGATCGAGAATCTCCAGGCCCGGCGGCAGCTCGATGCCGTGGGCGCGGGCCACGGCATTCACGTCCTCGGGCTTGGCCAGCAGCACACAGCGGGCAATGCCGCGGGCCTGGCAAATCGCCGCCGCCTGGACGGTCAACGGCTCGGCGCCTTCGGGCAGCACAATGCGTTTGTTTGCCGCTTGGGCGCGCTGGATCAGTTGATAACGGAACACTGCTGGCGACAGGCGCATCTCACGGGGCGTACCGCAGCGCTGATGCAGCCAGTTAGCGTCAAGGTGGCTGGCGACGAAATCGGTGATGATCTCCGCACGTTCGCGGTCATCAATAGGGATTTCCTTGTTCAGCTGATTGAGTTGCGTCGCGGTGTCGTACGAGCCGGTACTCACCGACAGCACGGGCAACCCGGCCTGCAGTGCGCCTCGGCACAGGTCCATGATGCGCGGATCGGGCAGGGTGTCGCTGGTCAGCAGCAGCCCGGCCAACGGCACGCCGTTAAGGGTCGCCAGGCTTACGGCCAGAATGATGTCATCGCGATCGCCCGGTGTAACGACCAGCACGCCCGGCTTGAGTAACTGCAGGGTGTTGAGCACCGTGCGGGCGCAGATGATGATCTTCGACATGCGCCGCTGTTCGTAGTCGCCAGCATTGATCACTTGCGCACCGAGCAGGTCCGCCACGTCGCGGGTGCGCGGGGCGTTCAGGTCGGCCTGAAACGGAATGCAGCCGAGCAGGCGGAAATCACCGCTGCGCAACAGCGGCGAGTGTTCCTTGAGCCGCGTCGAAAACGCTTCCATGCTCTCGTCGGTGCGTACTTTGTTGAGGATAACGCCAAGCACTTTCGGGTCTTTCGGGCCACCGAACATCTGCGCCTGCAACTCGACGCGGCCGGAGAGCTCGGTCAGTACTTCGTTTTCCGGGGCGGATACGAGAATGACTTCCGCATCCAGGGCCTTGGCCATGTGCAGATTGACCCGGGCGGCATAGCTGGCGCTGCGGGTCGGGACCATGCCTTCGACGATCAGCACGTCGCGGCCAATCGACGCCTCTTGATACAGGTTGATGATTTCTTCAAGCAACTCGTCAAGCTGGCCTTCGCCGAGCATACGTTCAACGTGAGCCAGCCCCAGCGGCTTGGGCGGCTTGAGGCCGTGGGTGCGCGCGATCAGTTCAGTTGAACGCTCCGGGCCCAGATCCCCGGGATGCGGCTGAGCGATTGGCTTGAAAAAACCGACCTTGAGCCCGGCGCGCTCCAGGGTGCGTACCAGCCCCAGGCTGATGGACGTCAGGCCCACACCAAAATCTGTGGGCGCGATAAAGAAAGTCTGCATGCGGGCTTCTCGAAGATGAGCAGTGCAAGGGTCGTGGCGCTACGAATTCAGCCATCGGACCGGATAAATCAGGACGCTGTTCAGTCGCAGCGTCTCAACGGGGCCCAAGGTTATCGTTATCTGACCCCGACGCGCACCAGCCGCATTGAAAGGACTGGCCGATTTTTGCCTGGCGCTGCGCCGAATCCAGTACCCAGGCGCGGGATTGCCAGGGCGGGTCGTGGCGCAAATGCTGGGTGTGCCCGCAGGACAGCTCAACCACCCAGTGACCGTCCAGGTCCTGAACAAAGCCGGTAATGATCGAGCGGTGAGAGGGGGCTTTCGGGGATTCCAATCGGGGCCGTCCGTCTGAGTTGCGTTCGCTTTCGCGCGAGTGCTTGGTTAGACTTGGTCGCTCATATCTATTTGCAAAAGGTCTCGCCCCATGCCGATCGCCGCCAATAAGGCTGTCTCCATCGACTATACCCTGACCAATGACGCTGGTGAGGTCATCGACAGTTCTGCCGGCGGCGCGCCGCTGGTTTACCTGCAAGGTGCAGGCAATATCATCCCGGGTCTGGAAAAGGCGCTGGATGGCAAGGAAGTCGGCGACGAACTGAAAGTGGCCATCGAGCCTGAAGATGCGTACGGCGAATACTCCGCCGAGCTGGTCAGCACCCTCAATCGCAGCATGTTCGAAGGTGTCGACGAGCTGGAAGTCGGCATGCAGTTCCACGCTTCGGCGCCGGACGGCCAGATGCAGATCGTGACCATCCGCGATCTGGACGGCGACGACGTCACTGTCGACGGTAACCACCCGTTGGCCGGTCAACGATTGAACTTCGATGTGAAGATCGTCGCCATCCGTGATGCAAGCGAAGAAGAAATGGCCCACGGTCACGTGCACGGCGAAGGTGGTCATCACCACTGATTGTCCTGCTAAGCTGAGTGAGCTGGCCAGGCGTCCTAGCGGTCTTGTGAAAACATCTGTTTTTGCGGTCTGACAGGGCGCTTTTTGCGGCCTAGGGTTTCCAGGGGAGTTTTCATGAGTGTATTTCACGAGCTGAAGTTGAAGGCTCTGGATGGTCAGGAGCTGCCCCTCGCCCCGCTCAAGGGCAAAGTGGTTCTGGTGGTCAACGTCGCGTCAAAGTGTGGCCTCACGCCGCAATACGCTGCGCTGGAAACCCTTTATCAGAAATATAAAGATCAGGGCTTCAGCGTCCTCGGGCTGCCGTGCAATCAGTTCGCTGGTCAGGAGCCTGGTAGTCAGGAAGAGATTCAGACGTTCTGTTCGCTTAACTACGGCGTGACCTTTCCGCTGGGCGACAAGCTTGAAGTCAATGGACCGCACCGCCATCGGCTGTATCAGATGCTCGCGGGCGAAGGCGCCGAGTTTCCCGGTGACATCACCTGGAATTTCGAGAAGTTTCTCGTCGGAAAAGATGGCCGCGTTCTGGCACGCTTCTCACCCAGTACGCTTCCGGATGACGCCAAAGTGGTGAGTGCGATCGAGAAGGCACTGCCCTAGTATTTCAATTCGCTGTCCTTCTTCTGCGCCTTAATCACTCCAGTCAATAGTGCTTCGTATCCCGTGCGCTTCGGCTCATTCTGTATGACCTTCATCATATTTCCAGAATGCCGAGGACGCCTGCATGCCTGTTCAAGCCTTGTTCAAACCCTTCCACTTGGGCAGCCTCGAGTTGCCAACGCGCATCGTCATGGCGCCGATGACCCGCTCGTTTTCACCGGGCGGCGTACCCAATTCCAAAGTCATCGAGTACTACCGTCGTCGTGCGTCTGCGGGCGTTGGCTTGATCATCACCGAAGGCACCACAGTCGGGCACAAGGCCTCAAATGGATACCCCAACGTGCCGCAGTTCTTTGGCGAAGCGGCACTGGAAGGCTGGCGCAAGGTGGTGGAAGCGGTTCACGAAGAAGGCGGCAAGATCGTGCCGCAACTCTGGCACGTGGGCGCTGTGCGCCGTCTGGGCACAGAGCCCGACGGTACGGTGCCGGCCTATGGCCCGACCGAGAAGCTAAAAGACGGCAACGTTGTGGTTCACGGCATGAGCAAGCAAGACATCGACGAGGTCATTGCAGCGTTCGCCCAGGCGGCGAAAGACGCGAAAGCCATCGGCATGGACGGCGTCGAGATCCATGGCGCCCATGGTTATCTGGTCGATCAGTTCTTCTGGGAAGGCACCAATCAGCGTACCGACGAGTACGGCGGCGACCTCGCGCACCGTTCACGCTTTGCCATCGAACTGATTGAGGCCGTGCGGGCAGCAGTAGGTCCGGACTACCCGATCATTTTTCGTTACTCGCAGTGGAAACAGCAGGATTACAGCGCGCGTCTGGTGCAAACGGTGGAAGAGCTCGACGCGTTCCTCAAGCCGCTGTCCGACGCAGGCGTGGACATCTTCCACTGCTCGACGCGACGTTTCTGGGAGCCTGAGTTTGAAGGATCTGACCTGAACCTGGCCGGATGGACGCGCAAGCTCACCGGTAAACCGACCATCACGGTCGGCAGCGTCGGACTTGACGGAGAGTTTTTGCAATTCATGGTCAACACCGACAAAGTCGCCCAGCCCGCGAGCCTGGAAAACCTGCTCAAGCGCTTGGGCGACGAGGAGTTCGATCTGGTCGCAGTCGGCCGCGCGCTGCTGGTCGACCCGGACTGGGCGTTGAAAGTGAAGGAAGGCCGCGAGCACGACATTTTGCCGTTCAGCCGTGAAGCGCTGGGCCGATTGGAGTGAAGGAAAGGGGCTGATTTATTTACAGTGAAGGAAAGGGACTGATTTATTTACAGCGCTTCACCGTAAATTAATCTGTCCCTGACTGCTCACATCGCTGGGCCGCTACTGTCCCGTCCCCACCCCCAAAACAATCCCATCCCGCGTCTCGCTCGCCGCCCGCAAATAACTCTCGAATGAGTCAATAATCCCGGCCCATCCCTGACGACTCGCGTGTTGCCGGGCATTCAGCCTGACCCGGCGCAAGGTTTCCTCATCTTCCAGCATCCAGCGCGCGGCATCGATGAAGCCGTCTTCATCCCCCGGCATCGCTACCGCGCCGTTATGGCCGTGGCGAATGTGCTGGGCCGCCGCCGCTTCGTCATAGGCGATCACCCCCAGCCCTGACGCCAACGCTTCCAGCACCACGTTGCCAAAGGTTTCAGTCAGGCTCGGAAACAGAAACAAGTCACTCGACGCATAGTGCGCTGCCAGCGCATCCCCTCGCTGGGTGCCGCAGAAGATGGCGTTCGGGAGCTGACGCTGCAGAGTGGGCCGGACAGGTCCATCGCCGACAATCACCAGCCGCAGGTTTTTCTCGGGATAGGTGCTGACCAGTCCGTCAAAGGTGGTCTTCAGCAGCCCCAGGTTTTTCTCCGCCGCCAGCCGTCCGACGTGCAGAACCGCCGTATCGCCTGGTTCAAGGCCCCAACTCTCACGCAGCGCACTTGAGCGCTTCGACGGGTGAAACAATTGGCAATCGACGCCCCGCGACAATAGTTCCAGTCGCTCGAAGCCTCGGCGTTCGAGTTCGGTTTTCTGCGTGAAGCTGGGCACGAGGGTAGCGTTGGAGCGGTTATGAAACCAGCGCAGGTAGGTGGTCAGCAGGCGCGTGATGAAACTCAGCCCGTACTGCCGCGTGTACTGCTGAAAGTTGGTGTGAAACCCGCTGACGATGGCAATTCCCAGTCGCCGCGCGGCACGCAGCGCCGAAAGACCAAGCGGTCCTTCTGTCGCGATATACAGCACATCCGGGCGATTGCGCTGCCAGCGGCGCAGCAGCTTGTGCATCGATGACTGCCCCCACTGCAGCCCGGGATATCCCGGCATCGGCCAGCCGCGGCACAGCATCAAATCTTCCCCGGCCGCGCGCATTTCATCGTCGCTCTGCCGCGGCCGAATCACCTCAACCCGATGCCCCCGCAGGCGCAGCCCGTCGCACAAACGGCTGAGCGTATTGGCCACGCCGTTTATTTCAGGTGCATACGTCTCGGTGATCAGGGTAATGCGCAGGGATTTACTCATGAGATCAGTTTCTGAGCGGGTCATTGCGCTTGTGTGGCGGTTCAGTGATGGATTTGTGACTGCACATGGCTTGCTGGGATTTGGCAGTAGCCTCGTCCGAACCTGACCGGTTGTTACGGCACTCGCCCCGATCAGGTTTGAGCATGACTGCGCAGACCAATGGTGCATTATCCGCCAACGGTGAAGGGCACAAGCCGCGACTCACCGATGCGCTCGAAGGCAGCCGGTTCTGGCACATAGTGCGTCTGCACTGGGTTCAGGCTGGTCAGTTGCAGGTGCGAACGGGGTTCAGCGGGCTTGGCAAGGTTCGCAGATTCAGCCTTCAGGGTGTGTGAGACGAACGGCTGAGTCGCCTGCGCCAGTGCTTGCATGAACGCAGGGGCGTGGGGTTCCGGCTTCTTCTGTCGGTCCATCACAAACGACGCAAGATGAGCGGTGGTTTTAAGCGGTGTTGATTCCATGGGCATATGACTCCTGCTGATGAACACGCCGGGCGCTTGAACGCGGCGGCAAATACTCGCCCGGAGTGGGCATGTCCATGGTTAAACAGGAAGGCTGTGGGAAGTGGCGAATACCGTCGTAGGAATCGTCCTGATTTTCCCGAGGTTGATTAAAAGAGTGTTTCCGCCTTTAGCATGCGTCGCCTCAACTTCTGGAGGAAACGCTGTGTCCGAACAATTCAACACGCCACCTGCTGCCGATTTGACGGCTTTGCCTACGAGCGGCCCGCCGTTTTATACGGTATCGCTGGTCAAGTTGACGGTGATGATGTTTATCACTTGCGGGTTGTACGGGCTCTACTGGTATTACAAAAACTGGTCGCGATACAAAGCGTATTCGGCGAAACCGATCTGGCCGGTCCTCCGCGCCATTTTCGGACTGATTTATGTGCCGTCCATGTTTGGCAAGGTCGACGCCTTGCTGAAGGAGAAAGGGCAGCGGGGGATGCCTTATTGGGGCACGCTTGCGGCAGGCATGATTCTTCTGGCGCTCGCCCCGTCACTTTTCGTGTTCGTCCACAACATCGCAACAAGCTCGAAAGGCGTCGCTTCGGCAGGCCTTGGGCTTATCCCGCTAGCGATATCCGTCATTTCGACGTTTGCACAGTTCCTGATCATGCTCAGAGTGCAGTCGTTCATTAACCAGCTGAACCGCGACGCCGAAGGAAGCTGCAAGTGTGGTTCTACCTTCGGTGAAGGTATATGGGCGATGCTGGGCTTAATGTGCTGGGTCGTTGTGATAATTATCGTTGTCATGATTGAAACTATCAGAATGTATTTTTCCAGCCGTGGCCTGTAGCCGTCTGAGCGAGTTGCTGCACTGATAGAACCTGCGTCTCACACAAAAAAGGCCTCAATCGAGGCCTTTTCTCTCCATCGGCGAATCCGTTCTGGCAGCGTCTCCGCGCCACGCTCCCTCACCCAAAACAACGTCGCCCCGCTACTGCCGCAGCCTTATGTGTAGCGTGCCAAGCAGGTCGCGCGGGGTCACCTAGGCCGGAAGCAACCTGTGCTGCCGCCTATCTCCAAAGAGAGGCAGCCGGGCGTGACGTCCAGTTGCAGATACTGAAACAGATCCGATAACTCTCCGTATGCCGGGTTGGGCTTGGCATCCCACTCTACGATTAGCCACCTCGCATCCGGAGTTACCTCAAACCACTCAATGGCTTCGGTCGCCCCCTCTATCCCCACGCCAACTTTCTCCAGTTCTCTGTTGGCCTGGTAGGGCAGGGCTATCCTTTCTTGAGTCGAATCCGTCCAGACACTCGATACGGTCGATCCGTCCTTGAACTGCCAATACACCGTCATCGGCTTAATGGGAGGCGGTTTCATCGGATCGTAATGAAAGACTTCAACCAGGTAGTGAGTGTCGATTTGATTAGCGTCTTGCTCTTCGAGTCTTCGATGGGCCTCAGCTAGCGTGAACTCATCTGGTTCTGTGTAAGTGATCGGTTGGTTTGTTGATTTTTCCCACCAAAAATTGAACATGTGGCTGTTGGGTGCTACGTCGAACCAGCGTGTTGGGGCGGCCATTTGAGAAGTGCTGAGCCCTATTTTTGTTATTGTTCTGTTGGGATCGTAGTGAAGCATTGCACGGGACGATGGGTCAGCTGTGAGCTTTATAGAGGCAGCGGGCCCATGGTCAAATTGGAAGTGGACGAACTCCGGCTTGATGCGAGGAGGCTCACGGTAACGAGCGTAACGCATTTCCAAAATGTAGTGACTCGTCCAGAATTCCAATGGAGAGTATTTATTCTGGATGGCGTACTCCAAGAGTGCATCCCTGGGCCGCTCCCGGAATAAGTCGAAGGCAAGCTCATGAGCGGGTCGAAGAGTGGGTTCGCTTTCTAGCGTTAGAACGTTGTCCTCGACATACCACTTCCCTTTCGCAAAGCCACTGGCACTTCCATATTCGACTCCCGCCGTAAATGTGCCGTCTTTTTCCAGCTGCAGTCCAGCCGCCATTTCCATCACGCCGTACAGGTAATATAGTCCTTCCAAAGCGTGGGTTTCGGCGCGAGTGCACGTCGTGATTACCCATAAGAGAACGACAAGGCAGAATTTGGAACTGGAACTGTCCGTTAACTTGAATAAATTCATAACATCCCTTTCATATGTCGCGCCTCAAACGCTGAGAAGAATTCTTTGAATGGCTGGCCATCGATTTTGGCAACTGAATATCAGAGCGACTATTCACCACGAACCATATGGAATGCCGAATTTCTCAACATAGGCTTTGGACTCAGCCGATGGCTGAACGAACTTGCCACCCGATAAGCCGTCACTTGGCCCGGTCGGATCGACCTTGGCCTGAACCCTCGTGACCTCAATGGGAGACAAGCAAGGTCCTGTTACCCAAACTTTCGCGATGCCACCTGGCGCCAAGCCGATGACGATGGCTTCGCGGTAGCCGGTGATCCATTTCGCGTCGAAGCGACAAAATACTTTCTCGCCTTTGCGCATGATCTCTCGGGTTGATTCGGGGATGTCGATGCGCGCGTGATAGATCTGTGGTTCAACCAGCGATTGCCAGCGAACATACATCTCTTTAGGAAGGTCAGCTTTGAGATATTTACCTTTGCCCCATCCCACGCGCTCGGGCCAGCCTTTGGGATCGCCTCTGAATTTTTCTGGTATCCCCTTGCTTCGCGCCCGTGGATAGCCAATGGACGGTACGCCTCTGGCTGCTTCAAAGGTGACATAACCACCAATGTCCAAGACATTAACTGTTTCAATCCAGACTTCCATATAATCGGGGGCAAATACACCTAGGCGCCACGCTTCGTATGGCATTGAACGACTGTTTGCGTTAGTGCAGCCAGTGAGCAGCATCAAGGACAGGGCGAGCGACAAAAGCTTATTCATTGGGATGCACCATGCGCAGACCGTTGTCACCTAGGCGGTTGATGACCACGGTATCGAATTTACTGTTCCAGTCATTGGCCGGATTCCAGTGGTAGGAGAGCTGGACATAGCGTTGATAGAGCAACGTCTCTTCGGCCGGACTCAATACGTAGGTTTTGGACTTCCCTAACGCGTAAGCGGTGAGCTCGTCTGCAACGGGCGGTAGCTCGTCCGGCAATACCAGTCTGCGGTTCCGCTTCGGACATCTGGACTGCTGCGCAAATACAAGCTTGTGCATTTGGGACTCACCACGAGCCATAAGGTACGCCGAACTTCTCGACGTAGGCTTTTGAGGTGGGAGACAGTGGACGGTACTTGCCGCCGGATTTGCCATCATATGGGCCGGTACGATCAACCTTTGCCTGCACCCTCGTCACCTCTATAGGAGACAGGCAGGGACCGGTTACCCAAACTTTTGCTATGCCGCCCGGTGCCAAGCCAATAACGATGGCTTTTCGATAGTCTGTTATCCACTTTCCATCGGCAGGGCAAAGTGTTTTTTCGCCCTTGAGCATGCTCTCTCGAGTCGCTTCACTGATGCTAATCCACGCGTGATAGATTTGCGGCTCGACCAACGATTGCCACCGGACATAGATCTGTTTGGGGAGCGCAGCGCCTTTGACGTATTTTCCGGCACCCCAACCCACCTGCTCTGGCCAGCCTTTTGGGTCTCCTCTGAGCACCTCGGGGATTTCTTTTCTGAGAGCTCGGGGATAGCCAATGGAAGCGGTTCCGCTACCTGCGTGCATGCGGACCATCCCATCGCTGCCATAGGCGTCAGCAGTCTCAATCCAGACCTCCATGTAATCGGGAGCGAAGAAGCCAAGGCGCCATGCGTCATATGGCATGGACCGGCTGCTAGCAATCGTGCAACTGGTGAGCAGCAGTATCAGTGCGACGCCTAGTGCGTACTTATTCATTGGGATGCACCGTTGCAGGTAGTTTTCATCAGACCGGTTGATGACCACGGTATCGAATTTACTGTTCCAGTCATTGGCCGGATTCCAGTGGTAGGAGAGCTGGACATAGCGTTGATAGAGCAATGTCTCTTCGGCCGGACTCAATACGTAGGTGTTGGACTTCCCTAACACGTAAGCGGTGAGCTCGTCTGCAACGGGCGGTAGTCCATCCGGCAATGAACACCTTCATTAATTTCTCACCACGAACCATATGGAATGCCGAATTTCTCAACATAGGCTTTGGACTCAGCCGATGGCTGAACGAACTTGCCACCAGATAAGCCGTCACTTGGCCCGGTCGGGTCTATCTTGGCCTGCACCCTTGTCACTTCAATGGGAGACAAACAGGGGCCTGTTACCCAAACTTTTACAATGCCGCCCGGTGCCAGGCCGATGACGATGGCTTTGCGGTAATCGGTGATCCATTTCGCGTCGAAGCGACAAAATACTTTCTCGCCTTTGCGCATGATCTCTCGGGTTGATTCGGGGATGTCGATGCGCGCGTGATAGATCTGTGGTTCGAGCAGTGATTGCCAGCGGATATAGAGTTCTTTGGGTAGATCCGCCCGCTTGACGTATTTCCCAGCGCCCCATCCGGGGCGCTCTGGCCATCCCTTCGGATCGCCCTTGAATACCTCGGGAATTCCTTTGCTAAAAGCGCGGGGATACGTCATTGAGGGTATCCCCCTGCCTGCTTCAAAAATCACATAACCGCTGTTATCCAACACATTGGCTGTCTCAATCCAGACCTCCATGTAATCGGGAGCGAAGAAGCCAAGGCGCCATGCGTCATATGGCATTGACCGGCTGCTAGCAGTCGTGCAACTGGTGAGCAGCAGCATCATTGCGAAGCCTAGGACGAGCTTATTCATTGGGATGCACCGTTCGCAGGTAGTTTTCGCCAGGCCGGTTGGTGAACAGCGTGTCGCGTTCAGCCGATGGGTGAGTGACGGGATTCCAGTGAGCAGAGAGGTGAATGTAGCGTTGGTAGAGCAATGTCTCTTCGGCCGGGCTTAAACCGTAGGAACCGGATTTTCCCAACGCATAAGCCATAAGTTTTTCGTGGATGGGCAGGAGCTCAGAAGGCAAGGCAAGGCGTTTATCCTCGTTTGGGACTTCTCGAAACGGCACGCCATGTTGCACCGCCAGCTCACGCATGATGCGCAGATACACAAGCGCCAGATCGTTGCGCACTTCCCGCTGACTGCTCACTGCGGCATAAACTCGTTTAGTGTGAGAGACATCGCCTTTGGCGTTGTTGGCGACGTCGACATGCCAGGTGCGGATTTCCAGCGGCAGGGTGTAGTTGGCGTAGATCGCTTCAACCTGTTGCAAGTCTTGCTGGGTGAGTTGATAACTGACAGCGCTGTGGTTAGGTGCGGTTTTAGCGATTTCGTTGTTGCGAGGCTTGCTCAGCATCACGCGCTCTACCATGTCGGGCAGATATCCGCCGCCCAGATCGGAGTGCACGCCGGGGAGAAGAATCTCGGCACCGCTCGCCTTATTTAGCGAAAAGTTATAGCGGCGTTCGTCTTTGGCAACGAGGTGTACAACCTTTCGCGCAGTACCCGGCGCCAGCCGAATATCGATGCCGGGATTGATGGCGTTATTACCGCTGAAGTCTCCGTGCATCCAGTCAGCAATGGCGGCCACGGTGTCAAAAATGCCGATGTAGTTGATGCAGAAATCTGTTTGAGGCCTCCAGGCAAAACTGTCTCCCAAGCCCGGTGTTCCGGCTGGGATGGCTTTGGCGACCACGCTGCCTTTTCCCTTTAGTACTTCATTTGCAAAATCCCTTGCCGCCGCCGCGCCGCGACTGAATCCGAAGATGTCGAATTCAATTCTGTTTATGCGCTTATCAGGATTATTTAGCTGAAACGTTCGCAGGGTTTTTAATAGCAGGCCGGGACTCTCCTCGACGCGGGCTCTGACCCCTTGCGCGCCGAGCCCGGTGGCTTGGGAATACAGCGAGTCGCCTTGCGTGCTGCTCGTGCCAATGCCTTCGATGTAGACGGGAAATGAAGCCTCAGTCTCGTCATCTGAAATTTGCTTGTCGCTGTCGTCTCTGTAGAGCTCAAACAACTTCGCCACATTGCTGCTGTCATTGCCGAAACTGTCATCTGGTGCGCCGCCGTTGCCGTCGAATCCGTGCTGTTTGCAGAACGCGACAATGTCAGGCGCTGCCTCTGCGAGATTCACGTCACGGGCGTAGCAAGCGCGTGCTTTTTCACTGTTATCGCGGTTGTTACCCGTGCCATCGAAGAACATGCCGATGCGCAACGTGATCAACTGCTCCAGTTCAACCTCTTCCTCTTCTTCCTCCTCCAGTTCAGGTGTGGGACGCGGCTTCAGCCTTTCTTCGGACTGAGGAAAGTCGATCGCGATGTTTCCAGGCAACATCGTGTGGACGGGCATGGTTCTGCCGTCCTTGTCGGTCACGCCGTTGAACACTTCGCCGTTCTGCGTGGTGATCCGGTAACGGACGAAACGGGCAGCGGCTTGTTGCGCGTCGACCAGGGTGTACCCCGCCCCATAGCCATAAGGTATTGGTGTCACCGGGGTGGTCAGCGTGGTGGCACCGCCCTTTAGCACGTAAACGGCACGGTGATAGATATTCCCCGGCGCGCCCAGCTCGATCTCGCCATCCTTGATGCGGATGTACGCGCCGCCGCAACTGAGGACGAGTTCCTTCGGCGCGCTGATTTCGATCCGGCCGGCCAGGCTTTCGATCTTGATGTCGTCTTGGGCGAGCGCATGCAGTGCGGCACTTTGGGCGTGAAGCTGAACGTCGCCCTGAACCGCTTTCAATTGCAGACCCTTGGTGACGGCACACAGGCTGATCGCACCTTCGGCGGTGCCGGTGATGTTGCGTCCGGCGCTGAGGTCGGTTGAGCGTGACGAGGTGATGGCGACGCTTTCGCGACCGGAGGACACGCAGATGGCTTCGGGGCTAACCATGCCGATGCCGGCCGGCGCGTGCAGCAGAAGACCGGGCTCGGTGAGATTGGTGAGCGCATCGTTCAGTTGCGTTTGGCCGCTCGTATCGGCGGGAATGGCGCCCGCACTTTTTGCGGCCTGGGCCATGGTGCGCGCCAGGGACAGCGCAGTTTCCAGCTGGTCGATTGCAGCGTCCATGTCCAGCTGCTGACCGTGGGCTTTGGTCTGTTCATCCGCACTGATAAACAGCCCGCTTCCCGCCCGAGTCGCGCCCCAGCCATCGGTGCGCAGTTCAAACCCTTCGCCGCGCTTCTCCTTCTCGTTGTCGACCAGATGCCCGAGATTCAGCTGGCTCTTGCCGCTGTGCTCGGTGCTGAGTTTGATGTGTTCCTTGCCGCGATCGTCTTCCATGCGCAGCTTGTTATTCGCCGGGGTGCGCAGCACGTTGCGTTTGTAATCGCTGCGCAGCAGCGTCACATGGTCAGGGTGGCGATCATCGTGAAGGGCATGGGCGATGTAGGGCCGGTCCGGGTCGCCTTGCTCAAACGCGATGGCTACTTCGGTGCCGCAGATCAGCGGCAGATGCAGCCCGTGGGTATCCCCGGCATAGGGACGGGCAAGCCGCAGCCACAGACTTTCCTCACCGAGTTTCCAGCTATCGCGGTCGAACAGAAAGCTGACCTTGTAACGACCTTCGCTGTCGATGTGGCTGTAGTGATCGTTGGCCAGCGAACTGGTCACGCGAGCCGGAACGGTGCCCGCTATCTCAGGCTTGGTCAGCAAAGGCGGCCGAAAGCACACGCTCTCCGAATAGGGAATCGCTTCAAAGCTCAGTTCAAAACTGCGATCCCGCGCCGCACGCAACCGTAGCCTTGTGATCACCGCCCCCGGTTCAAAAGCCTGAGGCGCCCCACCGGAAATCGCCAGCACCTGCGCCAATCCCAACGAAGCGCTGCTGCTGAGACCACTCAGGCGAGTCTGGTCATTCAGATACCGCTCATGCCGCAGCCGACCATAGAAAAACCCGCTTTCCCCCAGCAGATCCTCGTCCTGATCCAGCTTGTCGCCCAAGGCCTTATATGGCTCGGCATAGTGATACGCCTCGCCATAAGTGGTCGGGTCACCCCGGGTCTGATCAACATCCCCATCCAGCCAAGCACTGGCATCCCGATGGTGATAAGCCCGAAAGTGAACGCTCTGCTCCACCACCCCATGACTGACCTGCAGCCCCCAAACCCCGTCCGCACCGCTGCTGCCCAGCCCCGACTGAGGCCGGTAGGGCAGACTGATCCGAGGCCGACCGTAATGCCGCTGATCATCATGAAACTCGACGACCGCAATCCCCAATCGCTCATCGTTAGTGAAGCGATACCAGATCCCCACCTCGGCCAACAACCGCGCAATAAACGAAAGATCACTCTCGCCGTACTGCATCACCTGCTCGCGCTTCGGATACTCCCGCACCAGCGTGAATAGAAAATCCTGCCCCTCAAAATCATGCCGCGTGCGCAAAATGCTCTCGACAATCTGCGGCACCGACTGATGCTGATAAATCCGGAACTGCCGCCCGCGACCCAGCAACGCCAAGCGCGGTTCCAGCGTCACTTCATAGCGCGCCTCGTCAGCGGAACCGGACAGCCGCTTGAAGCCGGTGATGACCCCATGCAACGTCCGCAACGCTTCAACCCGAGGGACCGGCAACCCACGAATCGCAACAGGCAACGTATGTGCCGCAGCATGCAGGCTGAACTGAGCGGTCTTCCCCAGCATCCGCTCGGCGCCGATGTCCTGCTCGACGGAAGTAAATTCCACGCGATAAAGAAACGGCCGGCTCAGCTGTTCTTCACCTTCAAAGGCTAAAACGTCGA
Organism: Pseudomonas sp. 15A4; assembly: GCF_016925575.1. Taxonomy (NCBI): domain Bacteria; kingdom Pseudomonadati; phylum Pseudomonadota; class Gammaproteobacteria; order Pseudomonadales; family Pseudomonadaceae; genus Pseudomonas; species Pseudomonas sp. 15A4. The sequence continues at coordinate 1,953,848 of NZ_CP068986.1, forward strand.
GGGCGATAGGCAGGCTGTGAACGACAAGCTTGTGGCGGCTGTGATCGAAGAAAGGCGGCAATACGGTGAGCATGAATGAGCGTCCCTGGCAGGAGAATGCGCCCCCGACCGGTCCATAAAGAACCGATCAACTCATCCATGACAGGGGCTGAAGCGGGCGAAGATGAGGCATTCCTCACCGTCATTCCATAGACAAAACACGAACGGGACGCGTCCTAATGGAGATCAGGAAATGCCCTACACAGATCGCAAGGGGAAAGGCGTTTGAGCCGCCCGACGCTCCCGGCTGAAGGCGGAAGCAGAGTTGTGCAGTTTGATGTGACGCGCGGCAGCTTGCCGGAAACGGGCTGCGCAACCTACGTCGAATAGTCGGCGGCAACCCTGGATTTCCAGAGCGCTGATCGACCCGTTTAAAAAGCTTGCGTACAAAAAAGGCCTCAATCGAGGCCTTTTCTCTGCATCAGCGAATCCGCTCTGCCAGCGTCTCCGCCCCACGCTCCCTCACCCAGAATAACGTCGCCCCGGCCACCGCCGCCGGCATCATCAGGATGTTGACCACCGGTATCAGCAGCACCAGATACACAATCCCGCCGAAGCTCATGCTCTGCCACCGCTTGGCCCGCAGCCAGGCGAGCATGTCTTGCCAGCTCATTTTGTGGTTGTCGGCGGGGTAGTCGATGTACTGGATGGCCATCATCCACACCCCAAATATTAGCCACAGCGGCGCGGCGACGAGGTTCACCACGGGAATCCACGAAAGGATGAACAGGCCCACGGCACGCGGGAGGAAATAGCCCAGTTTGCGCATCTCCCGGCTCAAAGTGCGCGGGACCATTTCCACCAGCTCGCCCCAACTGAACGCGGGAAAATCATCCGTCCCGCGCAGGACCACTTCTACCTTTTCAGCGAGAAAGCCATTAAACGGCGCGGCGATGATGTTGGCGATCATGGTGAAGGTGAAGAAGACCATCAGCGCGACAAGCACCACGAACAACGGCCACAGGATGTAGTTGAGAAAGCTGAGCCAGCCGGGGAGGGTGGGCATGAAGGAGTCGACCCACAATCTGAATTCGTGGCCGGCGAAGTAAATCATGGCGCTGAACAGCACCAGATTGATCGCCAGCGGCAGCAGGACGAACAGGCGCAGACCGGGGCTCAGGACCAGTTTCAGGCCTTCGCGCAGGTATTGCGGGCCAGACAGGACGGGTGCAGGCATGTGTGCCTCCAGGCAGTGATATCGCGCCGACCTTACCGGCTTTGCTACGACGGCGGAAGCGCTGCCGTGGGTGAGACATTCGCTGAAACAATCGCGCAGCGGTAAAGTCTATGCAGGACTGCATGCGCAAAGGGGAGGATGAGGATAGGGCTGGCCTATGAGCTGGATTGTGAAACGATATTTCCTTAATCTTCTCCGCCCCGATAAGCTTGCGGCCAACTTTCACCGTTGCTGTGCCCCGAGTGGCAGCTTCTCGTTTTCAGGATTGTCGTGCGGCCCGTGTAGCCACAGGCCCCCGTCAGTCCCAACCCTCTCAACCGGTACGCCGGTTCAGACCCAGTGACTCCGACCACGCGTAACGATGGCCGGTCAATAGGAGTGTGTCATGTCTGATGTACGTCATTCGCGAGTGATTATCCTCGGCTCCGGCCCTGCCGGTTACAGCGCTGCAGTCTATGCCGCGCGCGCCAACCTCAAGCCGTTGCTGATCACCGGGATGCAGGCGGGTGGTCAGCTGACCACCACTACCGAAGTCGACAACTGGCCGGGCGACCCCCATGGCCTGACCGGCCCGGCATTGATGGAGCGTATGCGTGAACACGCCGAGCGTTTCGAGACCGAGATCGTGTTCGATCACATCAATGCGGTCGATCTGGCCGGTAAGCCGTTCAGCCTGAAAGGCGACAACGCGACTTACACCTGCGACGCGCTGATCATCGCCACCGGCGCCAGCGCCCGTTATCTGGGTCTGCCGTCCGAAGAAGCGTTCATGGGCAAGGGCGTGTCGGCCTGCGCGACCTGCGACGGTTTCTTCTATCGCAACAAGCCGGTCGCCGTGGTCGGCGGCGGCAATACTGCTGTCGAGGAAGCCCTGTATCTGGCCAACATCGCCAGCAAGGTCACCCTGGTTCACCGTCGCGATACCTTCCGCGCCGAGAAGATCCTCATCGACAAGCTGCATGCACGTGTCGCCGAAGGCAAGATCGAGCTCAAGCTCAACGCTACGCTGGACGAAGTGCTGGGTGACAACATGGGCGTGACCGGTGCTCGCTTGAAGAACAACGACGGCAGCTATTCCGAAGTGACCGTCGACGGCGTGTTCATCGCCATTGGCCACACGCCGAATACCAGCCTGTTTGACGGTCAGCTGGCGTTGAAAGACGGCTACATGGTCGTTCAAGGCGGTCGCGAAGGTAATGCGACGGCCACCAGCGTTGACGGTGTTTTCGCTGCCGGCGACGTGGCGGATCACGTCTACCGTCAGGCCATCACTTCGGCTGGCGCAGGCTGCATGGCTGCACTGGACGTCGAGCGCTACCTGGACGGCCTGGCGAACGTTTCGTTCTGACCTGACCATCAGCTGCAAAAAAACCGGCTCATTGAGCCGGTTTTTTTATGTCTGGCAAACGCGCCTTTTCGCCGAAAAACCTGCGGTCAGGCCTTGGGCTTGAGCGGCTCGGCCGAGAACTTAACGCCGGCCAAACCGTTCGCGATCAGTGCCCGAATATTGCCGTGGTCCGAGCCGTCCGGTGTATCGAGCACAGACCGGTAGTGCTCGCCAAAAGCCAGCAGCGCTTCTTCATCGCTCAGGCCTTCCAGCAGCGCCAGGCCGAGGGTCTTGCAGGAGCCTTCGTTCTGGCCAGCGGCGTTTTCCACCGGGCCGTTGCTGAACGCCTGAGGCTGATAGTCGTAATGCGCGGCGATGAACGTCAGCGTGTCGGCGAACAGATGATCGCCGCTGGCGAGGCTGGCGCGCAGGGCGCTCAGGTCAGTCATGCTTCGGTTCCTTGACGAACGCGGCTTGCTGCTCGGCGCTGGCTTCTTTCTGGTACGTGGATTTCCACTCGCTGTACGGCATGCCGTAAACCACTTCGCGGGCGTCATCGAGCGTGATGTCGATGTGCTTCTCGTCGGCCTCGGCCTTGTACCACTTGGACAGACAGTTGCGACAGAAACCGGCAAGGTTCATCAGGTCGATGTTCTGCACGTCCTTGCGGCTGTCCAGATGCGCAACCAGACGGCGGAAAGCGGCGGCTTCAAGTTCAAGACGTTGTTGCTCGGTCATGGTGTGCTCTGTCGGAAGTAAAAGATGGGCGGATGATAAGAGTGGCAGTCAGGCCGGGCAAGCGCGCGCCCGCAAAGGCGAGCGCAGGAATCAGCGCGCTGCCGCCAAGGTGATCGATACCGATTCGGCGAAACGCAGTGCGTGGGGCTTGTCCACTTCGACTTCGGCGTATTGCACCTCGTCATGGGTCATTACCAGGTCGAGCACTTCCTGGGTCAGGCGCTCAAGCAGGGCAAAGCGGTTGCTTTCGACGTGCTGGATGATGGCCTTGGTGATGGTCCGGTAGTTCAACGCGTGATCGATGTCGTTGTCACGCACCGCTTCCTGCGCCGCATACAGGATCGTCAGGTTGATCAGCACGTCCTGCTTGTTGAGGATTTCGGCTTCGTTGATGCCGATAAACGTCCGCAGGCACAGGTCTTTGACCCTGATGCGCGCGGTGCCGGGTTCGAGTCTTGCCATGGACTACTTGCTCCGTCCGATCAATTGCAGAAATTCCATGCGGGTCGTGGTCGACTCGCGGAAGGCGCCGAGCATCACTGAGGTGTTCATGGTGGAGTTCTGCTTTTCAACGCCGCGCATCATCATGCACATGTGTTGAGCCTCAATGACCACGGCCACGCCTGCGGCCTTGGTCACGTCCTGAATCGCGTCGGCGATCTGCCGCGTCAGGTTTTCCTGAATCTGCAGGCGCCGCGCGTACATGTCGACGATGCGTGCGATCTTCGACAGGCCCAGAACTTTTCCGGTTGGAATGTAGGCCACATGAGCCTTGCCGATGAAGGGCAGCAGGTGATGCTCGCACAGCGAATAAAGTTCGATGTCCTTGACGATCACCATCTCGTCGCTTTCGGACGCAAACAGCGCGCCGTTGACGATCTCTTCCAGCGTCTGCTCGTAGCCATGACACAGGTATTGCATCGCCTTGGCGGCGCGCTTGGGCGTATCCAGCAGGCCTTCGCGTTCAGGATCTTCACCCAGGCCGACAAGGATCTCACGGTAATGCTGTGGCAGTGACAGGGTCATCAATGTTTCCTCGGGGCGGCTTACTTGACGTGCCGTCCGCCGTTTACGGTCAGAGTGGTGCCGGTGATGTAGGAGGTATCCATCAGATAGCGCAGGCTCTGGTAGATCACCTCGGCGCCGGGTTCGATGCCCAGTGCCGACTTTTCCAGCGTGCGTGCGCGGTATGCCGCGTCGTCATCGGGTTGAAACATCAGCATGGCCGGGGCAATGCCGTTGACCTTGATGTGGGGTGCAAATCTGGCGGCGAAGGACAGGGTCAGGTTTTCCAGGCCTGCCTTGCTGGCGCTGTAAGCGATGTGCTTGCTGCTGCCCTTGCGCGTGACGTCGTCGCTGATGTGAATAATGTCGGCCGTCTCCGAGCGCCGCAACAGCTCGGCGCAATGCAGATTGATGAGGTAGGGCGCCAGCATGTGGACATTGAACATCTGCATGAACACATCCGACTCCTCCCCGGCGTTTCGGCCAGCCAGTCGGACGCGTTGTGCACGATGGCCCTCAGGCTGCCAGTCTGCTCCTTGAGTCGGGCGATGAAATCCAGAACGCTCGTCTCTGACGAAAAATCAGCTTGAAGCACCACCGCGCCCAGCGCCTTTAGACGCTGCACGCCCGGCCGCTCGCTGCGGTAGGTGATGATCACCGGCTGGCCTTCCGCCAATAGACGCTCGGCGCAATACAGGCCAACGCGCTGGCTGGCACCAGTGATCAAGACAGGGGCAGGGGAGCAGGCCATGGTCGTCACGCATTCATCAACGGGGAGAGAGGTCGGGCGAGTCGGTGCTGAATGGCGAACAGTAAAGGCTCGCGTGCACCATCGAAAACGACCGTGGGGCAAAGTTACCCCAACGGTCGGTTCTTGTACAACACCGGCAGGGCTGTACATGTTTTTGAATTGGCGCCACGTCGGGCGCTGCAACGCGGTTCGACGGCGCCCGGATCGGGAAAGCGCTTGTGGATGAGCGCTAGCGGGTAGACGCCGGCTCCGTTCCGCTGACCTGTGCAGGCGTGCTGCTGTGCAGCCACCCCGCCAGAAGATGGGTCGACAGCGGAATAAACCAGAACACCATCAGCGGTGTGAGGATCAACGTGCTGATCATGATGCGCGGGAACAAATCCAGCTGACTGAGCAGCGGTCCCAGCACGAAATTGAAGAGCAGTGACACCGGGAAGAACGCCAGCCAGATGGCAACGGCTTGCTTCCAGCGCGGCGGGCGCTGACCGACGGCGCCAAACCAGCCGTCGATACCGCTCACGCGGTGCACGGAATTCTTGGCAAACAGGCCGCTGCCGCGCACCAGCCAGGAGCGTCGGGAGGCGGAATGCTCCCAGGCGTGCATGGTAGCTTCATCGGCAAAGCGGAAAATAATCTGGAATTCGTCATCCCCAGGCGGCGGAGCAAGCACGCCGGACCCTAGATAGCCGGGGAAGTCGGTAGCGAGCTGTTCGCCTTCATGCAGCCAGGCAATCAGTTCCTGATAGCGGCCATGGGCGACGCGACGGGCAACCATCAGCGTGACGGGTGAGGTAGACATTGTGTATCTCCGATAAACAAGTGAGCTTCCCGGGTAGGGAAATCACATGACGCGGCGCCGGGGTGGTGGCGATGCGTCAGCTTCACTGGAAAAAGCAAGCAAGGATTATTCCTGAATCCTGCGATAAAGCCAGAGGTGTTTATCGGATGAGGAGGGTGCCGTAGAGGATCGCCTGATCAGGCAATCCTAGAGGTGCATCGAAGGATGAATCTTGCGGTGTTCCTGAAGAATGTACTGACGCAGACGTTCAGTGTCTTCTTTACTGTTCTGGCTCAACCGATACGCTGCCAGACCATGCTGAGTCAGACGTTCGAAGGTCCCGCGCAACGAAATCGGCGCATGGCCCTCCGGACAGAACCAGGCGGCAAATGACTTCGGCGGCTTGGTCTGCTTGCGTATTTCCAGGAGGATGCCTTTGAAGGACACTTCATGCACCCACAGCGCGGTAGGCGAACCTTTTTCAGTTTGCAGCGGCATCGGCTCAGGCAGTATCAAGCGCCATGGACGAATGCGCGGGCCTTCTTCGAAGATGCTCGGCGCACCCAGCTCCAGATGCAGCGCATGAAATTCGTCTTCCACCAGATGCAGCGGGAAAGTCATTTGCTGATTATCGAACTGGGCCTGAATCGTGACTTGCTCATGGGCAGCCAGACGGGTCAGCAGATCCTGAATCTGCACGCCGCCGTTCACCACCAGGCTGCTGGACTTGTCGCCCAGATTCAGCGTGGGGTTGTGCTGCATCTTCTGAATGAACTCCAGTTCATCAGGCGTGAGGATGTTGTCGCGCTGCATGGCCAGGCTCGATTAACCGGTTATTGAAAGAGCAGACAGATCGTTCGCAGGTAGGTTGCGGCCGTTCGTCAGTTGCAAGATGTTACCCCTTCAGGATTTCATTCTCCAGCCGAGGTTGCGCCCGTTCGGCGTTTAACTCGACGCCTTTTGCGCCGGCCGGATTGTCGCGGCGTCCGGACGGGTTCGACTGCCAATCGGAAAGTAGTAGAGGTACTCAATTGAGACAGGAATTTTCGAGCATCGTTGAACCTTATTTGGCGTCAACGCCGTGCTCGTCGATCCGCTTCACGTTTGGCAGCGCAAGGTCAGGAGTCCAAGACATCGCGCCGCGCTGAGGCATAATGCCGCACGATTTTACCCGTCACAGGATGAACCCATGAAAGTCGCGATTATTGCGGGCTCGGTGTATGGCTCGGCAGAAGAGGTTGCCCGCCACGCCCAACAGCTTATTAAGGATGCAGGGCACGAAGTATTTTTCAATCCACGCGCCACCCTTGCCGATTTGCAAAGCTTCGCGCCAGAAGCCCTGCTGGCAGTGAGTTCGACCACTGGGATGGGCGAGCTGCCGGACAACATTCAGCCGCTCTATCACCAGATCCGCGACGTCCTGCCCGCTGCCTGGCGCGGATTGCCGGGTGGCGTCATTGCATTGGGCGACGCGAGTTACGGCGATACGTTTTGCGCGGGCGGCGAGTTGATGCGTCAGCTCTTTGCCGAGCTGGGGATTCGCGAGGTGCAGGAGATGCTGCGTCTGGACGCCAGCGAAACCGTGACCCCGGAAAGCGATGCCGAGCCGTGGCTGGCGGAGTTCATCGGACAGCTGAACGCCTGAACGGCGAGCCTGTTGCTCATGGGCAGCCAGGCGCAAGGGCCAGCCATCAATGCTTCAGGTGCTGGCCGGGCAATGGCCAAGCCATCCCTCAGCGTTATCGACCACCATTCAGCGTGCCCCGTGTTGATTGTGACCGTGCATCGGGTCGGCGAGACTCGATGACCATTACGCCCGCGTCTGCTGCTGACGCCCTGATGAATCCAGGGCAGCGGCTGCAGCGCCGGCTTCATCATCGGGGAGAGCAACATGAGCGAGTCCGTGCGTTTTGAAGACAAAGTGGTGATCGTCACCGGTGCGGGCGGCGGGTTGGGAAGAGCCCATGCGTTGTTGTTCGCCCGACACGGCGCGCGGGTGATCGTCAACGACCTCGGCGGTTCGGCCCACGGCGAAGGCGCCAATGCATCGGCAGCGGATCGAGTGGTTGCGGAAATCCGTGAAGCGGGCGGCGAGGCGGTTGCCAATCATGACTCGGTCACCGATGGCGACAAGATCGTTCAGAACGCTCTCGATGTTTTCGGCCGCGTCGACGTCGTGGTCAACAACGCCGGCATCCTCCGCGACAAAAGCTTCGCCAAAATGGAAGACGCCGACTGGGACCTGGTTTACCGCGTGCATGTCGAAGGCGCCTACAAAGTCACCCGTGCTGCCTGGCCCCACCTGCGGGACCAGAACTACGGCCGCATCATCTTCACCTCGTCCACTTCAGGTATTTACGGCAACTTCGGTCAGGCCAACTACGGCATGGCCAAGCTCGGGCTGTACGGTTTGACGCGCACGCTCGCCGTTGAGGGGCGCAAAAACAACATCCTGGTCAACGCCATCGCCCCTACCGGTGGCACTCGCATGACCGAAGGCCTGATTCCGGCCAGTGTGTTCGATCTGCTCAAGCCCGAGTTGGTCAGCCCGCTGGTGGTGTACCTGGGCAGCGAGCAGTGCCAGGACAGCGCCGGCCTGTATGAAGTGGGTGGCGGCTGGATCGGCAAAGTCCGCTGGGAGCGCAGTCTGGGCGCTGGCTTCAACCCTCATGAAGGCTTCTCGCCGGAAGACGTCGCGGCGCAGTGGCAGACCATCAGTGACTTCAGCGACGCTGTGCACCCCGCCGACAATATCGAAGCGCTCAAGGAAATGATGGCGAATTTGCAGAAATTTGCCTGACCTCTCTGTGCTCACATAACGGCCAGTCCGGAGGATCGGATTGGCCGTTTTTGTAGGAAAGTTATTTGCCGCGACGTAGGAACGGTCTCTGAATGAGGCAATGATTCCGTCTTCACTTTTTCAGCCTAAAACCCGCCCCGAGCCGCCCGACATTTCCTGAGGATCAACCGATTTTCAGGAGGTTTTATGATTGGCAATTTGAGCAAAGTGCAAGAGCGGCTGAGCGTGTATGTGGCCGCACCCTACAAACGCTTCGAGGCCAACTCCGGGCTAGGTATCGAGGAGCAGGCGGTCAAACAAAAAGTCCGACAGTACTGGGCAGATGAGAGTCTTTCCAACATCAAAAAACTACAAGGGTTGAATCTTGACCTGGCTGGCTTCGACCCTACCCGGACGAACAACAAACAGTTGAGGGAGATCGGTGCGGTGTTGGCGGAGCGCGGATTTATCGATGAAGGGCTTGTAGATGCGATGTCCAGCATCGATATCGAATTCGACGCTGATGGAAAGGAAATTAACTCAGAGCGCGAAGTGAATGCTTATGCCTTTTTTGAGAAAGAGTTGGGCGCGCTTCATGACCTGATGAACCGGGAAAATGATGTGGCCAAAGGTGGCCTGGTGGAATTAAAAACGGTCATTTCCGTCGTGATGGCGCTTGCTGAGTATGCAAACACGCCACGCGAACGTTCGCTGGTGAACATCCGCGCCTGAAGCATTTCTTTGCGTGCGGCCCGTTCACGCAAAAAACCGCTGCAATCGCAGCGGCCAAATAAGACGTTGAATCCAGGAGCTTCAAAACACAACGTCGGTGACGAGGGTTGAGCGCTTCCCCAAGCCGTTCAAGGGCCAGTGGTTGCTCAGAGGCTGCGAAGGGTAAAGGGTTTGAGGAACTCGAAACAGCTCGCGTTGTGACAAGCAGTGTTACCGCCACAGCAACAGTAGGAACGCGCAACGAGTGCCAAACAATCGCTCCTTTTTCCTGCGTCATTGATCGGCTGGTCGCGCTCATCGCTATCAATAGTTATTCCATCGGTCTGCGATTCAGCGGGTTAGATGACAGCTCTTTCGGACCGCCCACGTATTTCACACTTTGGCTGGATGCCTCTGTGGCGCGGGCGGTCATTATGGAGCTGTAAAGATGACTGATCAGTTTAAAAAACACACCGGCCCGACGGCGGGTTCGCTGCTCGATCACGCCGATAAAGAGGCCGAGCTTTCGGCATTGATGGTCGCGCATTTTCGGGAGGCTCCGACTGTGCATCAGGCGGCGAGGCAACTGCTGGCCGACGCACTGGTTAGGATTACGCGATTTCCCAATCCTGACGCGCTGTTCATTCATGCAAACAATGCAGGCGGGCTCGATCCCGCACCCCTCTCACTGACCGAGGTCCTGCTGCGCGCATTTGTCGGAGACACCACTCACCTCGATGATCAACAAGCAGCGTTGTCGACGCGAAGAGACTCCGCGCACACTGCATATGCACCGGCAGGTCTGGACATCGGTGCGGTCAGGGAAATGTTGCCCGATCTGCTGAAAAGGCTGCCCGGCTTTTTCACGTTCAGTCTCGATCAGTACTGGGCAGTTGACGAGCAGACTTTTACACGGATTCCCGGCGAAGACGCGTTCAGCGGCACACGCGAGGAAGTCTTCGAAACCTTGCAGTCGTGGGTGCTTGGCCACGCCATCGGTTTGGCCGTCGGCACCCGCGAGCTCACCCCTCAGGAAGAAGAGCGGCTGCTGAGCATTGTCGACTCTCCCGACTGCATGGGCCGTTATGCACTGTCGTTGCGGACATCGGATGGCTCGGTGCTGCCACTGATCGGCACCTGCGTAGCGACTGCCGAAGACGTCGATGTCATGCCGCTGGATTCAATTGGCCCCGATGCCGTCGTCTATCTCTTCAGCCCGTCTGGCGGGGTGGAGAAGTTCGCAACGCTGGACGCGATGGAACTCGAGTTCAAGCAGCGCCTGGCGCAGACCGACTCGCGGGATCTGATTCTGGGTTGTCTCTCGCTCGAACACCAGATGCTGCTCAACGACGTCTCGGCGGAGGCTTTAGACCTTGACTACTCACTGATGAAAGAAAAGCCAGCGGCCCGATTCATCGCGAGCCTTCGGGAGAAACAGCTGCACGATTTCGACCACTTGCTTGCCCACGCACCTTTAAGCAGTGGCGACCCGGATGCGCTGTTGCAGATGTTCGAGGACGTTAGCCGTCTGGACGACCTGGAGCAGGCTCTGAATGCTCGCTACATGGATCTGCTGGCATTCGTGCATGAGCGGCGCCTGCCACAATGGCTGCGGTTCGCTGCGCCGTCAGACCGTCAGCGCTACGAGACACTCGCCGCTGAGCAGTCGCTGTGCGAAGCGCGAATGCAAGCGCAACTGGTTGGCATCGAGACGCCCGAAGTCTTTGCACGGAAAGAAATCGCGGCTTATCTGATGAAACATCTGGGTTACACGCTTGACCCGTCCAGCGTGACGATCCATCTGCCCGATGAAATGCAGTTCGCAGACGCGCCGCTGAAGACTGTGTACACAAACACTCTATTGGGCTTTGCCCTCGACGGCATGCCGGAGACGGATTTGGCCCTCGCCCCGAGTATCGAGGTCGATGCCACTTATGCCCATGTACACCTGAACTTCGAGTTCGTGTGCCGCCTGGTGCGAGACCTCAATGTGAAGCAGCGCTACGGGAGCGAAGTCGAGCGTCGCTACCGCGACCAAACCGCAGTGGATGCCATGAGCGCATTGCGCGCCAGCAATATCGCGCTGAGTGCCTGGGCGGCCAAGCTGCAAGGGCATCTTTCTGATCGCGGTCTGGCTTTGATCGAGCAAGTGCAGTCGAATCTTTCCGGCAGCCCCGCGATAAAGTTAGGTGGTCTGTACCTCAAAGGCGGCAATCGGCGTTTGGAAGATGTGGTCGCCATTCGTGAGGTCAACGGCGATGACGAGTTCTATGTGCTGTATGCACCGGGTCAGCCAAATGGGCGCGAGATGTTTGACTTCGACACCTGGCGCAAGCTGTCCCTCGAAGTCGGCAGCTGGACGGGTAATGCGCGCGGTGCGCAGTACCTTCTGGACCAGACCGTCGTCAAGGCAGACCAGCATGTCGTTCCGTACATTGAAAGCATTCAGCTGATGCCTTCGCAATGGTCTACGGACAGCCTCCAGTTCGTTGCCGTCAACGGCGCCTCTTTCACCGATGCGCTGTCGGGCCTGAGCCATTACAAGATCGAGCAAATGCTGGCGCGCAATCAGATTGTCGCCAGTGGGCGGATGCAGCATGTCACCGAGCAACACCGGATGGCGCAGGTGGTGCTGACCCATCGGATTGCAGCACTGAACAAAGCCTACGATGCTTTTGGCATCACGCCTTGGCGCCAGGCTGCCCGTCGTGAGTGCGAGCGCTTGATCGACAGGCATCTGAAGGCGTCCGGGGTGCCGGGCCGCATCGACCCGGACACTGTGTTTTTTGATGTGGAGGGTAACGCTGGCGAGGGTGAACCGGATTTCGGCCGCTACACCACGCTCAAGTGCCTGACGGACCTGTTCATGGTCGGCTACTCGGAAGAGGAATACGATTTTGATCCCGATGCTGCCGTGTATTCGTCGATTGGCCAGGATGTCTCCGCGCTTACGGGTGCTTTCGTTGACGAGATGATCCGCGGCTCCAACTATGCCGATGAGTACATCAAAAAACTGCGCCAGCACACGTTGGGTCTGACCAATTCCCCGCCGCCCAGGGCTCGCGCCCTGTTCGCGCGCAAAACCCACTGTGAATTGCGCCGTGACGCGTTGATTGAGTACGCCGCAGGCCGGCTTGACGCTGATCATTACAACTGGCTCGTGCGGATGATCACAAGTCTGGACAGTAGTATCGTCGGGAACAATATTCAGGCGCCGGGGACACTCCATCTGCTGATAATGGCGTACAAATCCTTTGCCAATATCTACGTTTTCAAGCCGGATAAAGCCAATGCTCGCCTGGGAACGCTGGTCTACACACCGGGTGCGCCCGATGGCTATCTGTTCCGCCAGGAGGATGACGTTGTTCGCTCTGTGTCCCGCCCCGGGATGAGCCGTTATTACTATGATCAGGTCTATTACGGCGCTCAGCGCATCATCGGAACGTTGATGCAAAAGCTTGAGGTCTCGCCCGTCGTCGACGGCAAGCCCTATAAAGTTTCTCACTCTGCGCCAGTGACACTACAGAGCTTGCACGGGATCGCGGTGCAGCACTTGATCGTGGACATCGACACACAGACCGAGAGTGTCAACGAGCGAAGGCTGCTCAATACCTATACTTTCGTCCGAAAATACGGCGGTCAGCTGGCTGGCTTGAACCCAATGACGAAGCTGGTCTGGACGGCGCTTCACGCGAGCGTTGATCTCTACCGCGGAATCCATGCGTATCAGGATGGCGACCGTGCCCGCGCGAGGGGCTACTTCATGAAGGCTGCACTGGGAGCCTTCAAAACCGCCAGGCAGATCCGCAAGATCCGCAAGGCCGAGAAAGTGAAGCGCCTGGGCAAGACGGCAAAACGGTCGTCTGGCAGTGTGCCGCGGTTTCGATAATCAGTGCAAAGCGCCCACCCCGGGCAGCTGAACCAGACGTTGAGTGAGCCGCACCCGTTGAACCGGGTCCTCACTCAACATCAACGCATGCTCCAGGTCGAAACGTTCGGCCTGTGGGCAATCCAGATGCTGGTACAGGCTGGCACGAGCGAGGTAATCGCTGGTGTTGGCCTGGCCCAGCTCCATCACGCGGGTCGCGTCCTTGAGCGCCGCGATCAGGTCGTCATTCAACTGATGCAGGTAACGCAGGTTGCGTGACAAACGCTGCAGCATCGCCGCAGGCGTCGCCGTTTGCATGTGCTCGGCCTTGAGCTGCATCTGCGCACCAAACTGCCGCAGCAACAATTCACGACAGTCCTTTGGGTAGAGTCTGCGCCCGCCGCAAGGGTCCAGCGAATGGTCGGCACCGGGCACGCGCAACAAAAAATGCCCGGGGAAATTAACGCCTTCGAGTGGTATCTCCAGACGTCTGGCAATTTCCATGGCGACCATCGCCAGCCCCAGCGGTTGGCCCCGACGACGTTCAAGGACTTTATGGATCAGGGCAGCCTGGGGTTTGGGCTGAGCGGCATCGTCCTGCTGAAATCCCAACGTCGCCAGTTGCCGCAGCAAGGGCTGGGCAAGCTCTGCGGCCGGCAACGACGGGAGCGCCGCACTGACGCTGCGTTCCAGAGCGGTTAGCTGGTCGCGGACAGCCTGGAAATCAACCTGGCCGTCGTGCTCTGTGGCGATCCACGCAGCGGCTTCGAAGGTAGACGGCGGGGTCCGTTCTAGACAGGCAATGCATTGCTGGCGCGGATTCATCGACTTCTCCGGCAGGATAAGACGGCTGAGAAGAGTTAACGGATGGCTCTGTTTTAGCCCTGGCTGCCGCCTTCGTCCAGCGTTGATTGATCGTGCGCGGCCAACGGCAGTCCGTCGTCCGGATCCTCCCGGCCCGGCCTTCTTTTTTCAACCAGCGCCTATACTCGCCAGTACGAAAAAGGGGAGCAGTGCCCATGTTCGCTCTCATGCAAAGCTCACGCGTGCAATCACTGCACATGATGGTTGAGCCGCGCACCGGCCTGAAGGCGGTGATCGCGATCCACAGCAGCCGCAAAGGCCCGGCGATGGGAGGCTGTCGCTACCTCTCCTATCCAAACGAAGAGAGTGCTATCGAGGATGCCATTCAGCTGGCAAGGAACATGAGCTACAAAGCCGTACTCGCCGGGCTGTCACTGGGCGGTGGGACGGCGGTGATCATGCGTCCGGCCCACGTGCCCGATCGTGCCGCCTTGTTCGAGGCGTTCGGGCGATTCGTGCAGACCCTCGACGGCCGTTACGTCACGGCCATGGACAGCGGCACTTCCAGGGAGGACATGGACTGCATTGCCCAATACAGCCAGCATGTCACCAGCACCACGGCGGTAGGCGACCCATCTGCGCATACCGCCTTGGGTTTGTACGCCGGGATTCGCACCACGGCCATGGCAAGACTGGGCAGCGACAACCTCGAAGGTTTGCGCGTGGCCATCCAGGGACTGGGGCATGTGGGTTATGCGCTGGCGGAACAGCTGCATGCAGCGGGCGCCGAGTTGTTGGTTGCAGATCTGGACAGTGGCAAGGTGCAACTCGCCATGGAGCAGTTGGGGGCCAAGCCGATCGCCAGCGAAGCGTTGCTCAGCACGCCTTGCGATATTCTTGCGCCGTGCGGGCTGGGCGGTGTGCTCAACAGCCACAGTGTCACCAAGTTACGGTGCGCCGCAGTGGCAGGTGGCGCCAATAACCAACTGAGCTGCGCCGCCATTGCCGACCAACTGGAAGCCCGTGGCATTCTTTATGCCCCGGATTATGTGATCAATTCAGGCGGTCTGATTTATGTGGCGCTGCATCATCAGGGGCAAAGCCCAGGCACCATTACCGCACATCTTTCTCAGATCGGCACGCGGCTGACCGAGGTGTTCGCCCATGCGCAAGCCGAAAAGCGCTCGCCCGCGCGGGTTGCAGATGAGCTGGCCGAGCGGCTGCTGGACATGGACTGAATCGCTCCGTGACAACCCCGCAGTCAACCGGCTGAAGCCGACGTCGCGGGCCTGATCACTCTGCCTGCTCAGCCGCAGGAGCCAGCTCGTTGAGAGCCAGGGCATTGCTCTTGAAAGCGGCCGCGAAGACGGCACGGTTTTTCGCCATGAAAATGCTGGCGTCTTCTGCATGTTTTTCGGAGAGGCCATCGACGTTTTTCATCAGCACGTCGGTGAGCAGTTCGGCCAGTTCCAGCATCTGATCATGGGCATCGGCGAGTTTGCGGTCCACGAACGTAGTCTCCAAATCACGGGTACTGCGGTAAAGGGTTTCAACAGCCATTGTTGGCCTCGTCGTCATTTCCAGAGTTGTAAGGGATCAGCCCGGGCGCTCAACGCTTGTGGCCGACAGATGATGCAAAGACAGCGTACTCCGTCTTTTTACTGTGTATTTATACAGTGCGCAGCATAGGTGAATCGCCGCAGCTTGGGTAGGGGTGCGCGCTCACTTTTTTGTCGCGAGCCACCTTGCGACATCTGGTCACGTTCTCAACCTTAGCCGATGGCCCTATTAATGCTTGCCTACGGCCATGCGCGCACGAGCAAATCGTCAGGCGCGCGTAGCATCATCCGATCCGGGTTACTCAAGGAAGTACATCGTGAACATCAACGTGGCCATAGCCCTGCGTCGACCGATCCACCGCTGCGCTCAATCGCAGCGCTCGTTATGAACAGTTTTGGTTTGGTCAGGGGAGGTGAGGGATGGGTGGTGTGAGATGGGCAGACCGAATGCGGGCCAAGCTTCATGGCGGCGCCAACAGCCTGGGCAATCTGGCCGTTGAGGCGTTTCATTACCTGGCGCTGTTCGGCATCGGCGCGGTGACTGCCTATGCCGCGATAAAAGCCTTCATCGGTATGCTCGGGCAGGAATACATCGCCGTGGATGATATTTTGCTGTTGTTCATTTACCTCGAGCTGGGCGCCATGGTCGGGATTTATTTCAAGACCAACCACATGCCCCTGCGGTTCTTGCTCTATATCGGGGTGACCGCGTTGATCCGCTTGCTGATCAGTGACGTATCCCATCACAAGGCGCCGGATCTGGGGATTATTTATGTGTGTGGCGGCGTGCTCTTACTGGCGTTTTCGATTCTGGTCGTGAGGTATTCCTCGTCGAGGTATCCGTCGGTGCAAGAGAAGGTGGAGTAAGCTGATTCACATCCTCTCAACCGGTCTACACGCAAATCCATAAAAAATGCCCCGTCTCAACGGGGCATTTTCATGTGCGAAGAACGGTCAGTTCACCCACACCCCGACATGGTAATGCCAGCCATCGCCCCGGCTTTCCCAGTACGGATGTTGATAGCGATAGCCCGGCCGTACCGCTTCCCAGTGGCCGTGTTCGGCGACGTAGCGGTTGCCGTTCCAGCGCCAGTAGCCGCGGGACCAGATGTAGCCCGGACGCGGAGCCGGTTCTTCTTCGATGACGCGCACGGGCGGCGCTTGCGGGGCGACGACTTCGACGTATTCGGCGCGGGGCGCGGGTCGGTCGACCACTCGGCGCTCATGCACCACTCTTTCTTCCACGCAGCCGGTCGCGAGCGCCAGCGCGCCAATCAGCGCTATGTATCGTAGAGACATATCGTCACCTCAGACTTGTCCAGACTCTGCTGCTCGCCGTTTTTCTGTTCACACGGGGCAGCCGGCTTGCTACAGGTTTGTTGTAACAGGTGCTTTCTGTCTGGGGGCTGAATCGGCGGGAGTTACAGGGGCGTTGGCGATCATCGGCAGGTGGCAGGGCGCATCAAGAATGATGCCCCGAAGAGGCTGCGCTGGCGAGGCGATGGATATCACCTCACTCCATGCGTATCGAAAATCAGATGCCGGCTGCCGACTGCGAACGGCTCAGGAAACTGGATCGGGCAGGCGGCGGGGAAAGTTGCTTAAGGTCACCGTCGGTCATGGCTGCCAGGATTTTGATGGCGCTGTGGCCCTGTTCGATGGCGATGCCGAACTGGATACTTTCGATCAAGCGACGCAGGCGCTTGGGCGAATTGCGTTGCTCAGCACTGAGCAAGCGTTTGGCGACCACACCTGATTCATTCGACAGCGTCAGCATGATGGTCCCGTCGAGGCCCTGGATACTCAGGTTGACCCGATAGTCGGGATGGAAGGCGTCGGTGATCAGTTGAAAAGGGTTATCCATGGCCTGTTACCTGTTAACGATCTGCATAAGTTGACTGGGGGTGAATCCCTTTAGTTCTCGAAGCCGATCAACGGTTGATGATTCCTGCCCTGGCCGCGCTCGCTGAAGTCACGGTGGTATCCATAACTGTTCCGTTGAAAGGTCGTCTCATTGAGCGAGTCACTGCGCGGGGGCCAATAAGCTCGCGCCGCGCAGGTGAGTTGTAAGCTCGACGATACAAAGCTTGCAGGGTTTGGGCCACAAGGGACGAAAGGTGTAAATGCTCCCAATGGGCGGACCGCGAGGCGCTGAGTTGCCAACAAGGTCACGGTTTCGACGTCCATCGTGTACTGGCCAATCGCTTGGGTGTTTACAACCCGGCACCATTTGCGCGCTTCATGCGTTGTTAGTGTGCACCGGGTTGGCAAATGAACTGGCGGCTGTGTTTAGCGCAGCTGATCAGTCGTGCGCTCGCCGCTTGATGGCCGCACAAAAAAGGGGCGGGCCCGTTTCCAGGCCCGCCCCTCGTTCAGCAGTTCAGTGTTTCAAGGCTGCTGCATCAGCCGTGCAACGCGTCATCCTTCTCGAGAAACTCTTCTTCGAGCAGCGCGTCAGCACTGACCGGCTCGTAATCCAGATCGCTTTCAATCACCGGAGCCGCACCGCGTTTGTTGCCGCGCAGTTTTCCGAAAAGATGTTCCAGCGCGTGGTCGAGTTTGACCGCTGCGCCATCCACTGCCTGATCAATCGAATCGGCCTTGTGGGTCACGGAAATGGGTTGGTGTCCTTTTGGCCGGGCTTCCATCTGGCAACGGATGTCATGCGGGCCGGGCTTGTCGCCGTTTTCGTCGTTGATGTGGACCTCAACGCGGGTCAGATCCTCTTCGTATCGTTCGAGCGTAGTTTCAACCGTGGTTCGTACCCACTCCTCCAGACGGACGCTGTTTTCGATGTGGTTATCGCTGTTGACCTGGATTTGCATAGTTCTTCCCTTACTTTGGCTTGCTCGGGAGAGTCTGGACGAGGTGTTTTTCGTCTGCCCTCATTCACAGTGTTGGCGCCGATCCACGAACAATTCAACCCCTTGGAACCGAGAATATATTTCGCGAATGCGGGAACTCGACCGGCAAGTCCATTTTTGCTGGGCCACGTCTTTTCACGGTCGGGTTTCAGCCGCTGCAGATTTGTTGCGAGATTCGTCGGACATCTTTTGCGCATGAGAATATTTATCATTAATATCGCGCCTCGCATCATTCCCACTGCCGTGCCTGAACCATGATCGATCCACCTCCATCCTTGAACTCAGCGTGCCAGGACCTCGACCACGAGGCTCCGAAGGCTGCACGCGCACGGTTTCTGGAAGTGTTTCTCTCCCAGCGTCCGCAAATGGAGGCGCTGGTCAGCCGAAGAGTGGGTTGCCGGGCGACGGCAGCGGATCTGGTGCAGGACCTGTTCCTCAGGTTCTGGAGGCGCCCGCTGGTCCAGGTCGAAGAGCTCAACACTTATCTGCTGCGCTGTGCTGGCAATATCGCCATTGACCATCTGCGCAATGAAGGCACCCGTGCCCGGCTCAGCGACGAGATGCTGCCTGACGCGCATCGGCCCGACACTGACGAACCCCAGGCGGCGCTGGAGGCGAGCAATGATCTGCGCCACATCGAAACGGCGTTGCGCGCATTGCCGGACAAAACGCGGCAGATCTTCCTGCTCAATCGTATCCACGGACGCAAATATGTCGAAATCGCCAAGGCCATGGGGCTTTCGCAGAGTGCCGTGGAGAAACACATGATGCGGGCCCTGCAGGCCTGCAAGGCGAGCATCAACCAAGACGTCGCTCGGGTTGTGCCCCCTGTCGGGAAATCCGGAGGGGGTCGTCGATGAACGCCTTTCCCGATCCGAAAACTCATTCAAATGCCGATCCCGACACCATGGCCCTGAGCTGGCTCAGTGTGCTGCACAACCAGCCGACGATCGCCGATCAGGCGCGTTTCAGCCGCTGGCTGCACGCCGAGCCGGCCCATGCCCAGGCCTACGCTCAGGCTCAAGTACTATGGGAACTCAGTGAAGAGCCTGCCACCACACTGGCCAGCGAAGACGCCGTCGCCCTCGACGCCTTGCTGCGGAAAATGGACGCACCCCCGCCGCAACGCTTGCCGGGCTGGGGAGCGGCGCTGGCGATGGCGGCGTGTCTGCTGCTAATGGTGAGCGTCGCGACGGGCTGGAATCCTCAGCGCTGGGCAGAGGATTTGAACGCCGATTATGTGTCGGCACCGGGGCAGGTCCGAACGTTGATCCTGGCAGACGGGTCGCAGGTAATGATGGACGCCGACAGCGCCATCGCCGTGCATTTCGACGACGGAGAACGGCATGTCGAGCTGCGCCGTGGCGCCGCATTCTTTCAGGTTATCCACAACGGCGAGCCGTTCGTGGTCGATGGCGGGCGCGGTGAAACCCGGGTGCTGGGCACACAGTTCGAGGTGCGACTGCAACCTGCCGGCGCGCAAGTCACCGTGCTGTCGGGCCGCGTTGGCGTGAAGGCAGACGCCGATGCGCCGCAGCTGATCCTGACGGCAGGTCAGCAGGCCCGTTATGACCGTGAACGCGTCACTGATCCGCAGCCCGTCGACACTGAAAGCCAATTGGCCTGGCGTCAGGGCTGGCTCAATTATTCCCGTACGCCCCTCGCCGATGTGATTAACGACCTTAACCGCTATTACCCGGGGCGAATCATGTTGCTTAACGATGAGCTGGCCGCGAAGACCGTCAGCGGCAGCTTCCCCAGCCGCGACCCGCAGGCCGTGCTGGCAGCGTTGAAGTCCGTCCTTGGTTTTGAGCAGTTCGAAGCCCTCGGGCGGGTCATTGTGATCCGTTGATTGCACGCGAGCGGTTGAGGTGTTTCGTATTCAAACGGGATTGATTGATGTGAAAAGGTGGTGTGGCGTTTCGGTGGTAGTGGTCTGGAGCGCATGCGCCCAGGCAGCCGTGCCGGCCTACGACTTTTCGATCCCGGCCAAACCGCTGCCTCAAGCACTGAGGGATTTCAGTCGGGTCACGGGGCAGGGCGTGATTTACACCCAGGATGCGCCCTACGCGGTCGATGCTCCTGCGTTGATCGGCTCATTCAGTGCGGAACAGGCATTACGCCTGCTCTTGAGTACGTCCGCCCTCACATTCCGCCGCGCCACCGACGACACCTTTACGCTGCAGTCCCCGCCAGCCGAGGGCGCGGTCACCCTTGGCGCGACGCAGATCGCGTCCACTCGTAGCGCCGTTTACAGCTATCAGCCGCCCGCCGTGGCATCAGTGATGCGCAGCACAACCCCGTCGCTGGAAAGCCCGCAGGCGGTGAGTACCGTTCCTGCGCAGGTGCTGAGCGATCAGGCTCCGCGCAACCTCGACGATGCGCTGGCCAACGTGAGCGGCGTGACCCAGGGCAATACCCTGGGCAGCACCCAGGACACGTTGATGAAGCGCGGTTTTGGCGACAATCGCGACGGTTCGATCATGCGCGATGGCATGCCGGTGGTGCAGGGCCGCAACCTGAATGCGACGGCCGAACGCGTCGAAGTCCTCAAAGGGCCGGCGTCGCTGTTGTATGGCATTCAGGACCCGGGCGGGGTCATCAATGTGGTCAGCAAGCGCCCGCAGTTGCCGTCGGCCAACGCCCTGACGGCCCGAGCTTCAAGCTACGGCTCAGGCAAGAACGGCAGCGGGGCAACGTTCGATAGCACCGGCGCCATTGATGGCGCTGAAGGGGCGTCGGCCGGGCTGGCGTATCGCCTGATCGTTGACCACGAAGACGAAGATTACTGGCGCAATTACGGCGTGCACCGTGAGTCGTTAGTGGCGCCGTCCCTTGCCTGGTATGGCGATGACACCGAAGTGCTTGCGTCCTACGAGCACCGGGAATTTCTCTCGCCGTTTGATCGCGGCACGGCAATCGACCCGCGCACCAACCGTCCGTTGAACATCCCCGCGACCCGCCGTCTGGACGAGCCCTTCAACAACATGGAAGGGCGCTCGGATCTGTATCGATTCGAGGTCGATCACAGCTTCGATGACACCTGGAAAGCCCACGTCGGTTACAGCTACAACCGTGAGACCTACGACGCCAGTCAGGTGCGGGTGACCGCCGTCGATCCGGCCACCGGCACACTGACCCGCTCCATCGACGGGACCGGCAACGCCCTCAGCACTGATCGCTTCACCACCCTGACCCTGAATGGCGATACGTCATTGGCCGGCATGCGGCATGAACTGCTGATCGGCGTCGACGACGAATACCGAAAAGTCGCGCGCGGTGAACTGATCCGCCAGAAAAGCCAAAGCACGTTCAGCTACGTGAATCCGGTGTATGGCCGGGAAGCAGAGGGCACTCAGGTCAGTGCGGCGGACAGCCATCAGCTCGACATCCTGCGCAGCGACTCGGTGTTTGCTCAGGACTCCGTGCACCTCAGCGATCGCTGGATTTTCGTCGCGGGCGCGCGTTACCAAGTGTTTGATCAGCAGGCTGGTAAAGGCTCGCCGTTCACACGCAACACCGATTTGAACGGGCAGAAGTGGATTCCGCGAGCGGGCCTGGTTTACCGCTACAGCGATGAACTGTCGGTGTATGGCAGCTACACCGAGGCCTTCAAGCCCAACTCCAGCATCGCTACGCTGGCGGGCGGCACCGTTCTGGATTCGGCGACGCTGCCTGAAGAATCGAAAGCGTGGGAGCTGGGCGCCAAGTGGGATTCTTCCGATGGCATCAGTGCGACACTGGCGCTGTTCGACATCAGAAAACGCAATGTGCTGGTGGCGAATTTCGACTCGCTGACGGCGAACACGGTGTATACCACGGCGGGTCAGGTGCGCTCTCGGGGGTGGAACTTGACGTGAGCGGGCAGCTGTCAGAACGCTGGAGCCTGATTGGCGGTTATGCCTTCACCGACGCCTGGGTGGTTGAAGACCCGACCCTGAAAGGCAACCGCTTGCAGAACGTACCCCGGCACAGCGGCTCGGTCTCGGCGGTGTACGACTTTGGCGCCGTGCTGGGCGCGGACCGGCTGCGCGCGGGAGCAGGTGCCCATTACGTAGGCCAACGCGCCGGCAATCCCGACAACGACTTCGACCTGCCGGGCTACACCGTCGCCGATGCCTTCGCGACTTACGAAACCCGTCTGGATGGGCAAAAAGTGAAGTTTCAGCTGAACGTGAAAAACCTCTTTGATCGCACTTATTACAGCTCGGCGGTAAGTCGTTATTTCGTGTCGCTGGGGGATTCGCGGCAGGTGGTCATGGCGACGACGCTGGAGTTTTAACGCGACTCAAACGCAGCCCGGTACTCGCCCGCCGTTGCGCCGACTGACTGTTTGAAGCGGTTGCTGAAATGGCTGGCGCTGGCAAAGCCGCATTCAAGCGCAATCTCGCCCAACGGCTTGCGCGGTGAGCGCAGCAGTTCCCGTGCCCGGTTGAGGCGCCGGGCGAGCAGGTATTGATGGGGCGGGAGGCCGAAGCTTTCGCGGAACATCCGCGCGAAGTGGTATTCCGACAGCGCGCACATGCCCGCCAACTGGCCGAGGCTCAAGGGATCGGCAAGATTCTGCTCGATAAACTCCACCAACTGACGGCGCAAGTGTGGGGCCAACCCGCCCTTCAATCGCAACCCTTCGCGCAGTCCTACCTGGCGCAGGACCATGTGATCGAGCAGTTCATAGGCCAGGCTGCTGGTGAGCATGCGTTCGCCCGGCTCGCACCAGTCCATGCGGATCAGACGATGAAAGCGCTCGGCCTGCAGCGGATCGTCCAGAAACGTGTGCTCCTGCAACGCCAGCTGGCGCGGCTCGCGATCCAGCAGCGTGACGCAATTGAGGGCGAACTGTTCGGGGCTGATATACAGATGCGCCAGACGGATTTCACCGTTCACTACCCAGGAAGATTGATGGCCGGCGGGCAGTGTGCAGATCTTGTCCGGAGCGCCTTTTCGGTCTGGCTGATCGCGGCGGAAGGTTCCGGTGCCGCCGTCGATGTAACACGACAGCGTGTGGTGCGTCGGCGCGTGATAGTTCTGCGCGTCATGGCGGTTGTTCCACAGGGCCGCCATCACTCCGTCGCCCAAGGGCGCGCACTTTTCCAGCTGCGCGTGGGGCGAGCTGTTCAGGGATTGAAAAACCTGGATGGTTTCGAGTGACGACATAGGGGCTCCTCTACGACTCGCATCCTACTCCGAGCGCTGCCACCTGCCAGCGGGGCGATGATCAAATGCGCAAGTTTCTGCAAGTGGGCGCATCGGCGCGCCGCCAGACTGAGGCTTCACTGGGGAGCCTGACATGAACATCACGTTGTATCTGCTGACCGTTTTGATCTGGGGCACGACCTGGATTGCCTTGAAACTGCAACTGGGCGAAGTCGCCATTCCCGTGTCGATCGTCTACCGTTTCGGCCTTGCGGCGCTGATCATCTTCGCGTTGTTGCTGGCGACCGGGAAATTGCAGAAGGTCAATCGTCGCGGCCAGCTCATCTGCCTGGCGCAAGGGCTGTGCCTGTTCTGCGTCAACTTCATGTGCTTCTACACCGCCAGCCAGTGGATCCCGACCGGTCTGGTGGCGGTAGTGTTCTCCACCGCGACACTGTGGAACGCCCTCAACGCCCGGATATTTTTCAAACAGAAAATCGCGCGCAACGTCGTGTTGGGCGGGACGCTGGGGCTGATGGGCCTGGCGTGCCTGTTCTGGCCGGAGTTGGCCGGGCACAGCGCCAGCCGCGAGACCTTGATCGGCCTGGCACTGACCCTGCTCGGCACGCTGTGTTTCTCGGCGGGCAACATGCTTTCCAGCCTGCAACAGAAGGCCGGCCTCCGTCCGCTGACCACCAACGCCTACGGCATGCTGTATGGCGCAACGATGCTGTGCGTGTATTGCGTGCTGAGCGGTACGCCGTTCGGTTTTGAGTGGAACGCGCGGTACATCGGCTCGTTGCTGTATCTGGTGGTGCCGGGGTCGGTGATTGGCTTTACGGCTTACCTCACCCTGGTCGGCCGCATGGGGCCGGAGCGCGCGGCGTATTGCACGGTGCTGTTTCCGGTGGTGGCGTTGAATGTGTCGGCGTTTGCCGAAGGCTACCAATGGACCGCCCCGGCGTTGATGGGGCTCATGCTAGTGATGGCCGGGAATGTGCTGGTGTTCAGGAAATCGAGGGTGGTTACGCCGGTGGGTGCGAAACTGGCCTGAGAGGCTGGCTGGCACGGAGCGCCGGGAGCGGCATTCCCACGGGGGCCGTGTGAATGAGCACGGACGGGCCTGAGAGCGTTGATCGTTCCCGCGCTCTGCGTGGGAATGCAGCCTGTGACGCTCCGCGTCATCCCCGCTGAAATGGCGCGGAGCGCCGGGAGCGCCATTCCCACGGGGACCGTGGGAATGATCATCAGAGCTGTGACACTCAGCCCTTCCACACCTGCGCATTCACCAAATCCTGCGGTTTCTCGCCGAGCAGCGCGGCGCGCAGGTTTGTGTAGGCGCGGTCGGCCATGGCCTGGCGGGTTTCGTCCGTCGCCGAGCCGATGTGGGGCAGCGTCACCGCGTTGCTCAGGGCGAACAGCGGCGATTCAGACAGCGGCTCTTTCTCGTACACATCCAGCCCGGCGCCACGAATGGTGCCGTCCTGCAGCGCCTTGATCAGCGCCGGTTCGTCGACGATCGGGCCGCGGGCGATGTTTACCAGAATGGCGCTCTTTTTCATCAGTGACAGTTCGCGCGTGCTGATCATGTGCTGGGTCTTTTCGCTGAGCGGCACCACCAGACAGACGAAATCCGACTCGGCCAGCAGTTGGTCCAGCGTACGAAATTGCGCACCCAGTTCCTGCTCGAGGGCGGTCTTGCGGCTGTTGCCGCTGTACAGGATCGGCATGTTGAAACCCAGACGACCCCGTCGCGCGACCGCCGCGCCGATGTTCCCCATCCCCACGATGCCCAGCGTCTTGCCGTAGACATCGGTACCGAAATGCGGCGCCTCGATGCTGCGCTTCCAGTTGCCGGCCTTGGTGTAGGCGTCCAGTTCGGCGACGCGGCGGGCGCTGCTCATGATCAGCGAGAAGCCCAGATCGGCGGTGCTTTCCGTCAGCACGTCGGGGGTGTTGGTCAGCATGATGCCGCGTTCGGTGAGGTAGCCGACGTCGTAGTTGTCGTAGCCGACCGAAATGCTCGACACCACCTCCAGCTGCTTCGCGCTCTCCAACTGCTCGCGGCCCAGCGTGCGACCGGCGCCGATCATGCCGTGGCTGTGGGGCAGGGCTTCGTTGAACTGCTCGTTCAGATCACCCTTTTTCGGATCGGGGATGATCACGTTGAAGTCTTGCTGCAGGCGCTCGGCCATTTCCGGGGACACGCGGCTGAAGGCAAGGACGGTCTTTTTCATCGGATAGCTTCTCTCGGCAGGTCAGAAGGGCAATGCGTAGCACGCTAACATTCTTGCCGAGGGATTGGCAGGGTCACCGCCGTTGCGCATGGATGATGACTAAACCGTCTCCGGCAACACATGGGTCTGAAGGTCCGCTTCATGGGCGGCCATGATTTCCGGCAGCGAGCCGCGCAGGTACTCGACCCAGGTTTTGATCTTCGCATCCAGGTACTGCCGCGACGGGTAGATCGCGTACAGGTTCAGCTCGTGAGACCGGTACTGCGGCAATACCCGCACCAGCGAGCCATTACGCAAACCTTCGATCGCCGAGTAGATCGGCAGAATCCCGATGCCCATGCCGCTGCTGATCGCCGCCTGCATGGCGTCGGCCGAGTTCACCAGAAACGGCGAGTTGCCGATGGTCACGGTTTCCTGACCTTCGGGGCCATCAAACGCCCACTTCTCCAGCGGGAACACCGGGCTGACCAGACGCAGACAGGCGTGATTGAGCAAGTCAGCCGGTCGATGCGCCATGCCGAATGCCTTGATGTACGCGGGCGAGGCACACACGATGCTGTAGGTGATCCCCAGTCGCTGGGACACGAAGCCCGAATCCGGCAGCTCGCTGGCGAGGACGATGGACACGTCGTACCCCTCTTCGAGCAGGTCCGGGACGCGGTTGGTCATGGTCAGGTCGAACGACACGTCCGGGTGATTGCGCCGATAGCGGGCAATCGCGTCGATAACGTAATGCTGACCTACGCCGGTCATTGAATGGACTTTCAATTGTCCGGAAGGGCGCGCATGGGCGTCGCTCGCTTCGGCTTCTGCTTCTTCCACGTAGCCGAGGATCTGCTCGCAACGCAGCAGGTAACGCTTGCCCGCTTCGGTCAGGGCGATGCGTCGCGTGGTGCGGTTGAGGAGTCGGGTTTGCAGGTGTGCTTCGAGATTGGAGACAGCGCGCGAAACGTTTGCGGTGGTGGTGTCCAGTTGAGCGGCGGCAGCGGTGAAGCTGCCCGCTTGCGCCACGCAAGTGAAGGCGCGCATGTTTTGCAGAGTGTCCATTGGCCGTTCTCAGGTGAGATAGCAAATTGTGACATGAAGTAACTGATCCATGTCAGCCATACCAAAGGATTATCTCCTGTTCGGTAACAAAGATTCGCAGAAGTCCCGGCTTATCGCCGGACTAGACGCCCCCTAGAATCGCCGCATCATCGATTCCCCTCCATTAGGTAATTGCAGCAGTGCCGCGTCGTCTCGTCAGAGGGCTCAAGCCCCTCAGTGTGTGGGCTTTAACGTTACTCATCAGCGGCTGCATCGGAACTGGCGGAATCGCCCCACAAGGCACAGCGTTGTCGTCCGACGCGCTGGCCACCGACGACGCCATCAAGGCGGCCGACAAAGACGCCCACTGGCCGGCCGGTCAGTGGTGGCGCGCCTATGGCGACGAACAACTCAATCGCTGGATCGAACTGGCCGCGCTGGGCAGCCCCAGCCTGGCGATCGCCGCTGCGCGCGTGCGTCAGGCCAAGGCCATGGCGGGCATCGCGGAGTCGGCGGAATCCCTGCACATCTCCGGTGACAGCACCCTGAAACGCCACAACTGGCCGACGGATCAGTTCTACGGCCCGGGCGAGCTGTCGAACACCAGCACGTGGGACAACAACGCGTCGCTGGGCCTGAGTTATTCCCTTGATCTGTGGGGTCAGGAGAGCAATCACTCCGAACAGGCGATGGACATGGCGCACTTGAGCGCGGCCCAGGAGCGTCAGGCGCAGCTGGAATTGCAGGACAACATCGTCCGCGCCTACATCCAGCTGTCGCTCAATTACGCCCAGCGTGACATTGCCGAAGCGACCCTTGCGCAACAACAGCAGATCGTTGAACTGGCCCAGCGTCGTCTGAAAGGCGGCATCGGCACCCATTTCGAAGTCAGCCAGGCGCAAACCCCTTTGCCTGAAACCCATCGTCAGATTGACGCCCTGAACGAGGCCATTGCCCTGAGCCGCAATCAGATCGCCGCGCTGGCGGGCAAAGGCCCGGGCGAGGGCGCGAGTTTGCAGCGCCCGACGCTGTCACTGAACGCGGCGTTGAAGTTGCCGTCGGCGCTGCCCGCCGAATTGCTGGGGCAGCGCCCGGATGTGGTCGCCAGTCGCTGGCGAGTGGCGGCGCAGGCGCGGGGCATTGATGTGGCCCATGCCGGGTTTTATCCGAACGTCGATCTGATGGGCAGCCTCGGTTACATGGCCACCGGCGGTGGCATGCTGGAGTTCCTCGCCGGCAAGAAATTCAATTACAGCGTGGGCCCGGCGATCACCTTGCCGATCTTCGACGGCGGGCGTCTGCGTTCGGAACTGGGCGTGGCGTCGGCAGGCTATGACGAAGCCGTCGCGCAGTACAACCAGACCCTGGTGATGGCGCTGAAGAGCATTTCCGATCAGCTGATTCGTCGCGAATCGATGGACAAGCAGCAAGCGTTCGCCGATCAATCGGTGGCCGCCGCGCAGAAAACCTACGACATCGCGATGGTCGCCTATACACGCGGCCTGACCGATTACCTCAATGTGCTCAACGCGCAGACGCTGTTGTTCCATCAGCAGCAGGTCCAGCAACACGTCCAGGCCGAACGCCTGACGGTGCACGCGGAATTGGTGGTGGCGCTGGGCGGCGGCTTGATGGCCGGCAATGACTCGCCGACGCCGGAAAAGACCGCTGCGCCGAAAACGCCTGTGTCGCTGGCGGTGTTCGATAAATGATGCGCTTCGGCAGGGCCTGGCGATGAACGCTACATTTAACTGGCTCAAATCCCTCGAATGGCGGCGCGGCCTTAATGACTGGGCGCGCAGCGATGGCGTGACGTGGATCTACATCGCCAAAGTGCTGACCGCGGCATTTCTGACCTACTGGATCGCCATGCGCCTGGAACTGCCGCAGCCGCGTACGGCCATGATCACCGTGTTCATCGTCATGCAGCCCCAGAGCGGTCAGGTGTTCGCCAAGAGTTTCTACCGCTTGCTTGGCACCGTCGCCGGTTCCGTGGTGATGGTCACGCTGATGGCGCTGTTCGCGCAAAACAGCGAGCTGTTCCTCGGCAGTCTGGCGATCTGGGTCGGCTTCTGCTGCGCCGGGGCCGCGCGCTATCGCAACTTCCGCGCCTATGGTTTTGTGCTGGCCGGCTACACCGCCGCGATGACCGGATTGCCAGCGCTTGCTCACCCGGACACCTCGTTCATGGCAGCAATGTGGCGTGTCCTGGAAATTTCTCTGGGCATCGTCTGCTCGACATTGGTCAGCGCCGCGATCCTGCCGCAGAGCGCCGGCGCAGCGATGCGCAACACCTTGTACCAGCGCTTCGGCACCTTCGCCCAGTTCGTCATCACCGGCCTGCGCGGCGAGAGCGATCCGGCGTCGTTCGAAGCCAGCAATGTGCGCCTCATCGCCGATGCCGTCGGGCTCGAAGGCCTGCGCGCGGTCACCGTGTTCGAAGACCCGCACATGCGTCGCCGCAACGGTCGACTGAATCGCCTGAACAGCGAATTCATGACCATCACCACGCGCTTCAACGCCTTGCATCAGTTGCTCGAACGCTTGCGTCGGCGCGGTCTGACGCCGGCGGTTCAGGCCATCGACCCCGGCCTGAATTCCTTGACTGGATTGCTAGAGCCTTTCGCCGGGCGCGCGCTGACCAACGCTGACGCCGCGTTGCTCGCCAATCGATTGAGCGTGTACAAGGCCGACCTGCCCGAGCACGTGCGCAGCCTGCGCGCCGCGTTCGTCAAGACCGAGCCCGGCGACGACGACCTGCTGGATTTCCACACCGCTTACGAGTTGCTGTATCGCTTCGTCGACGACATGCACGACTACGCTCAAACCCACGCGTCCCTGGCCGATCACCGCCATGCGCGGGAAAAGTGGGTCGAGCCCTTCGTGTCCACCACCAGTTGGCTGTCGTCGCTGGCCTCCGGTGTGCGCGCGACTTTCATCCTCGCGGTCATGTCGGTGTACTGGGTGGCCACGGCCTGGCCGAGCGGTGCGTCGATGACCCTCGTGTCCGCCGCCACGGTGGCGCTTTCCGCGACCACGCCGAACCCGAGGCGCATGTCGTTTCAGATGGCGTGCGGGACATTCCTGGGCGCCGTGCTGGGCTTTTTCATCACCTTTTACGTGCTGCCGCGCATCGATGGTTTTCCGCTGTTGTGCATGGTACTGGCGCCGGTGTTCGTGCTCGGCACGTTCCTGACCACACGGCCGCAGTGGGTCGGCTACGGACTGGGGCTATTGATTTTCTTCAGCATCGGTTCGGCGCCGGACAACCTCACGGTCTACAACCCCTATGCGTTCATCAATGACTACATCGCCATGGTCCTCGGCATGCTGCTGTGCGCGGCGGCGGGGGCGATCATTCTGCCGCCGAACAGTCGCTGGTTGTGGCAGCGGCTGGAAGGCAATCTGCGTCAGCAAGTCAGTTTCGCCATCAGCGCGCCGCTGCGCGGGATCCGTTCCAGCTTCGAAAGCCGCACCCGCGACCTGATGCATCAGGCCTATGGCCTGGCCGCCGGCAAACCCGAGGTGCAGCGCAACCTGCTGCGCTGGATGTTCGTGGTGCTGGAGATTGGCCACGCGATCATCGAGTTACGCCGCGAGCAGGACATCCTGCCGGTACACCCCAGCTACGCCGAATCGCAACCCTGGCGGCAGGCGATTCGTGCCATGGGCCGCTCGCTGATTCGGCTGTTCATCCAGCCTGATCGCCACAATCTGGCGCGCAGTCTGTCGGCCGTCGACCACGCCATCGTCTGCGTGCAGAACACTGACGAGCCCTTCGCACCGCACTTCGACACCTCGGCGTTGCGCCGGGTGAAAAGCTACCTGCACTTCATCCGCACCTGCCTGCTGGATCCGCAATCGCCGCTGGCAGGCGCCACGTCAGAGCAGGCATCTGTGGCCTCGCCGCAAGGACAACTCAATGCCTCGTGAACTCGCCTTCCACGGCGTTTACATGCCGACCGTGACCGTCATGTTTCTGGTCGCGATGGTGCTTTCCTGGGCGCTGGACCGCTTCATGTCCGGGCTCGACCTGTACCGTTTTTTCTGGCATCCGGCGCTGCTGCGTCTGAGCCTGTTCAGCTGCATTTTCGGCGCCATGGCGCTCACTGTTTACCGTTGAGGCACGTTGGTTGAGATGAAAAAGCTCTTCAGTCTGATCGCAACTTTGTTGATTCTGGCCCTGGCCATCTGGATCGGCCGGCTGCTGTGGATTCACTACATGGACACGCCGTGGACCCGCGACGGCCGGGTGCGCGCCGACGTGATCAACGTCGCCGCCGATGTCAGTGGCGTGGTAATCGATGTGCCGGTGAAGGACAACCAGCCGGTGAAAAAAGGCGACCTGTTGATGCAGATCGACCCCGAACATTATCAACTGGCGGTGAAGCAGGCCGAGGCGATGGTGGCGTCGCGCAAGGCGACGTGGGAGATGCGCAAGGTCAACGCCAATCGACGCAAAGACATGGACGCCCTGGTGATCTCCGCCGAAAGCCGCGAAGACGCCAGCAACGTCGCCACCTCCGCCCAGGCGGATTACCAACTGGCGGTCGCGCAGCTCGAAGCCGCGCAGTTGAACCTGCAGCGCACCAAGGTGCTGGCGGCGGTGGACGGCTACGTCACCAACCTCAACGTGCATCGCGGCGACTACGCGCGCATCGGTGAGGCGAAGATGGCCGTCGTCGACAGGAATTCGTTCTGGGTGTACGGCTTCTTCGAGGAGACCAAGTTGCCCCACGTCAGGATCGGCGATCCGGCGGACATGCAGTTGATGAGCGGGGAGGTGATGAAGGGCCACGTCGAGAGCATCGCCCGGGCCATCTATGATCGTGACAACCCAGAGAGCCGCGAACTCATCGCTGACGTTAACCCGACCTTCAATTGGGTGCGGCTGGCCCAGCGCGTACCCGTGCGCATTCACTTGGACCACGTGCCGGAAGGCGTTGTGCTGGCGGCGGGGATCACCTGTACGGTGATTGTGAATCCTGAGCAGGAAGGTTCGGTGCAGTAGCGCCTGAGATCCATGGAGGCTGAACGTAAGCCTTCGCGAGCAAGGTGGAGCGCCACCCCGGTTGCTCTCACAGCCTCGGGGTGGACTCGGCATCTCTTACCAGCTCACAGCTTCGAGTAGACGCAAGACTTGTGGGAGCGAGCTTGCTCGCGAAGACTTCAGCCCGACAGCTAAAAATGCTGCGGATGTACTGGCCCCTTCGCGAGCAAGCTCGCTCCCACAAGTCTTGCATCGACCTCAGGTTAGTACGCGCCTGAGTGGGCTTGCTGTGGCAGCTAAGCCTTCTTATCCAGCTTGAAGCGCTTGCTCAGAATCCATTCGAGCAGTGCCTTGGGCAGCAAATGTTCCATGAGTGGCAGCGCGCGGCTGCCGTTGCCGGATCGCAGCAGACGCGGTGGATGGCTGCGTTGCACGGCGGTAAGCACGTCGCGGGCGAAATCGGCGGCGGGTGTCGGATTGCCCTGTGACGCATTGGCTCTGGCGCGGATGCCTTCACGCCACGGCCACCACGGTGAATGTTCGTGAATCACCTGCTCGGCCTCGTGGCTGGCGTTTTGCGCGAACCGGGTGTCGATGGCGCCTGGCTGGACTTCCATCACGCGGATGCCGAAAGGCGCCAGTTCCATGCGCAGCGCGTCGGTCATGGCATGGACGGCGGCCTTGGACGCGCAATACGCACCCGCGAACGGCGTCACCAGCACGCCCGAAACGCTGCCGATATTCACCACCAATCCCTTGTTGCGGCGCAGTGTTGGAAACAGCGCGCGCGTCACGCCGACCACGGAAAACACGTTGGTTTCGAACTGCCTGCGCATGGCCTCGACACCGCCATCCAGCAACGGGCCAATGCCACCGTAGCCAGCGTTGTTGATCAGCACGTCGAGCCCTTTGCCCTGTTGATCCAGCTCGGAGACGAGTCGATCAATCGCAGCGCTGTCATTAACGTCCAGCGTGACAGCGCGGAAACCCGCAGCGGTCAGTGATTCCACATCCGCCGGCTTGCGTGCGGTTGTCCAGACTTCATGGCCTGCCGCTTTGAAGGCATCCGCCATGGCGCGGCCGATGCCGCTGGAACACCCGGTGATCAACACCACAGACATGGTTCAGTCCTTGAATAAAGGGAAGGGCGGCGCTCAGCCGGAGAACGTGCCTTGCAGGCGTTCGGCACGAAACTCCAGGGTCTGCGGCCGATAACCCGGGCGCAGCGGCGGCATTGGCAGACAATCTTGCCATTGGCTGCCGGGCAACAAATCGCCCGGCCCGCGATAGCGCGGCGCGGTGTAGGTGTCTTCGGCCAGATTGACGGTATCGC
Organism: Pseudomonas sp. 15A4; assembly: GCF_016925575.1. Lineage (NCBI taxonomy): Bacteria > Pseudomonadati > Pseudomonadota > Gammaproteobacteria > Pseudomonadales > Pseudomonadaceae > Pseudomonas > Pseudomonas sp. 15A4. The sequence continues at coordinate 1,986,970 of NZ_CP068986.1, forward strand.
CCGGCGCGTAGGCCGCGATTTTCCAGCGCAGTTCGGTCAGCGAAACCTTATTGCCGTTATCGATCAGCACCAGCAACGGCCGACCTGTCGGGCACTGCTGCGGCATATAGTTCACGCGCAGTTGCAGACGCTCCAGGCGCTGCCCATCGCGGCTGTCTTCCCAGACCACAAACGCGGCCACCACGCCCAATCCGACCGCTGCTGCCAGGGAAACGGGCAGGGCTCTGGAGGGGTAGCGCAAAAGCAGGACCAGCCAGGTGAACAGGAGTACGGCGCCGAAAATCATCGTGTCGATCTCGCGAGTGCAGATGCGGGCATCGTACCGAAAGGGGAGGGGATTGGGCTAATGGATATAGCTCAACCCGAACCGTCCAGCGCAACCGTCCAGTCGGACCGGCGGTTAGTCAGAAATCCGGAGCCACACTAGTCTTACGGTATTCCTGCAACGGATTGCACAGGTCATGGCTCATTCCTGCCCGCTACATACCCATACTCCGACACTCACGGTAATAGAGCCGCGCAGGCTGCCGGTTCGTACGGTGTCCTTTTATCGGGCTCAAACGGATGCGCCCATGACCGCGCGGGTTGACCGCCTTGCCTATGACCCCGCAGGAAGGCAAACGGCGCGTTGGGACCCACGACTATGGGCTGCCGCCGATCTGGCATCGGACGCGACGAGCAATGTGAGTGTGGTCTTGTCGCTCAGCGGGGAGCGGCTGCTTTATGAGAGCGTCGATGCGGGGTGGCGCCTTCAATCAGTGGGGGAAGGTGGGCAGCGTGACGGGGGCTGGGACGGACGCGGAATGGTTCAGCGGGTCGACTACGACCAGCAGCTGCGGCCGATCGCCTTATTTGAAGAACAGTGCGTACGGGACAGTACGGCACGAACCTGCGTCGAGCGCTTGAGCTATGGAGGGCCGGATGACCATCACGCCAACCAATGCAATCAACTAGTCAGGCATTACGATCCGGCCGGCTCGCTGTGCAATACGTCGTTCGATATAAACCGGAATGCACGCTCGCAGGCGCGGCGTTTTCTCAATGATCCGAACATGTCCAGTTGGCCTGACTCCGACGAAGCTTGCGACCAGCTTCTGGAGCCCGGAGACGGCGCCCGGATGGCCTGGCGATTCGCTCCCACAGGCGAAATGTTCGAACAACGCGATGCCATGGGAAACACCCGGTTTTTTGCCCAGACGGTCGCCGGGCTGCTCAAGCAAACCCGCTTGCAGCTGGCCGGCCTGCCAGCGGAAACGCTGGTGGGCGATATTCAATACGACGCTTTCAATCGCGCGGTTTCAGAAACAGCCGGAAATGGCGTGGTCACCTCTGCGGCGTATTCAACACAGGACGCTCGTCTGGTGAACGTCCAGTCGACGCTTCCCGGTGGAGAAAGACTGCAGGATCTGCATTACGCCTACGATCCGGTCGGCAACGTGATCAGCATTGAAGATGCTTCGCTCCCTAAAAGCCATTTCATCAATCAGCTCACCAAGCCCATCAGCACATTCACGTACGACACGCTGTATCAGCTCATCGAGGCCACCGGTCGGGAGCTGGCGTCGGTCAATCGAGGCCCGGATCGTGCGGTGTTTCAATCGCCGATAGACCCCTCCCGACTGACGAATTACCGGCAGCACTACGAATACGATGCGGGCGGCAATTTGCTCAAGCGCAGTCACGTTGGCGTGCAAAATCATTCGCAATGGCTGGCGGCGGCCCAAGGTAGCAACCGGTGTCTGGCTCAACTGACTGACACGCCGCCAACTGACGCCGAGATTGCTGCCGCATTCGATGCCAACGGTAATTTGCAGCGGCTGGAGCCCGGGCAAAACATTGAGTGGAACCCGCGTAACCAGTTGCGCAGGGTAACCCTGGTGGCCAGGCCTTCGGGACTGGATGACAGTGAGGTTTACGTCTATGACGCGACCGGTCTGCGTGTGCGCAAGATTCGGACTGTTCGGGCTAGAAACGTCGTCCATTTGAACGACGTACGTTATCTGCCGGGCTTGGAAATCCGCGCCAATAGCGCGACTGGCGAAACGCTGCACGTCATCACCGCTCCTGGCGGACGCAACGCGGTGCGGGTTCTGCACTGGGCAGAGGGCAAGCCGGAAACGATAGACAACGATCAGATGCGTTACACGCTGAGTGATCACTTGGGGTCAAGCCTGTTGGAGTTGGATCAGCAATGCCTATTGATCAGTCAGGAAAGTTATTACCCCTTTGGAGGCACAGCCTGGTGGGCCGGCCGATGCCAAATTGAAGCGCACTACAAAACCGTGCGTTATTCAGGAAAAGAGCGGGACGCGACCGGGCTTTACTACTATGGCCTGCGGTATTACGCACCGTGGCTGATGCGCTGGATCAATCCGGATCCGACGGGTGAACAAGGCGGGGTCAATCTGTTTTGCTTTTGCAGTAACTCACCGATCCGCTATCGCGACTCCCAAGGCGCAGCCCCTTACGATGTTCCTCAGGTCGTGGTGGTAGCCGCAGGAATGGGGGATTTCAGCCAGGTACATCTGGCGAAAATGAGGCAGGCGCTGGACGCTGCAGGTTATCTGGTGGCTGGAACGCGTGATCAACTTCGCGAAGTGTCACCCAGCCAGGATGTAGTCGAGGCGTTCGACGCGACGTTTGGTGAACTGCCGGCACCCATTCGCGCTGAAACGAAAGAGGCCGTCGCAGAAAGCCTCGACAGTTATTGGAACATGTTGACGGCATTTGGTGAGCCGCACGCGGAGCTGGATATCGAGCTTTTTGACGGTCCATCCATGCTTATGGGACGTACTTCATTTGGGGGAGAGTTTCAGGATGATGTCCAGAGCTTTGGCGTTTCACGCTCCCATCTTGACCAGGATCATGTGCTTGAAGTTGCATGGACGTTGATCCATGAAACTACCCATGCAGTCAATTTCACCGTTGATACCCATTATTACAAGCACCCAAAACTTGAGGCCAATGCTAACGCTAAGGCTGTGCGAGGCTGGAGCAAACAAATAAGAAAGTCCTTGTCGCGAGTTGTCAAATCAGGTCCTTCCGAGAAGCATGGCACTGTTCCTGTTTACGCGACCAGCATGCAGGGGTTAACAGATGACGCGGCTAACCGGCATCAACGCAGGGCCACCTTTGTGGGCAATGGCGGCGTGAGATCCTCGCTGTTACAGATGAATGCAGACACTTTTCCCGCGTTGGTCAACGCAACCCGATTTCCTGAAAGATGGTTGCGCAAGCAGATCTGACAAATACGCAGATCAAGACGGGAGGAGCTCGACGCGCGCCCCGATCAATCATGTCAGCCCGGTGAAGCGGATCATCACTGGGATGGGCGTGGAAATCGAAAGCAGGTTTAGTACGATCAGTTGCCGCGCTCACAGGCGCTATTCGCAGGCGACGGCACTGCCGAGACGTGCATCGAGCGCCTGAGTTACGGCGGACCCGAGGCGCCGTGGGCCAATCAATCATGCCAGTTGTTGCGTCATGATCCGGCGGGCTCGCTATCGGGCATCGCATTCGACCTGAATGGGAATCTGTTCGAGCAGTGCGATGCGAAGGGCAACATTCAGTCATTTCGCGTGACTGTGGCCGGTCAGCCCAGGCATGTTCGTTTGCAGTCGGCAGGGACACGGGCAGAGGTTGGAGGGATAGCGCAGAAGCAGGACCAGCCAGGTGAACAGAAGTCCGGCGCCGAAAGTCATCGTGTCGATCGCGCGATTGCAGATGGTGGCATCGTACCGAAAGGGGAAGGGATTGGGCTACGGTGGTTCTTCTGCTTCCACTTCAACCTGTATGGACTTCTAGCATCGGTCATCCCTTCGTCTACGAACAAAGGCGGACGGGGCCGAGCAGAGGCCGGCTTGCCGCCCGGTGTCAACAGATTACTGCACGCCTACAAGTTATTTTGCTCTTCACGCAACTACGTCATAGCTCTGGGAGAAGGGCGTTTCAACAATGCCGATATAAGGTTCTTGTGGATCCTGAACTATGTACCAGAGCCTGGCACGCACCCTTACCTTATCGCCGACCTCAAACAATTTGAATGGAGCCACCTCAATCTGAATAGGCTTGTTTGGGATAAAGGGTCTCTGTTCAGAATAGGGCCCTAGGTCGTCTTGATTAAGAAGAGAGAACTCAATTAAGTATGGAAGCCCGTAACCTGAGTCGCCTAAGTCATATTCAACGGTTATTGTCTTCCCCGAGACTATTCTGCCGTCCGGCAGCGAGGGGGCCGGATAGACTTTTTTGCTTCAGCTCGTGTAATCATGATCATTCCTTGGTAGCGAAGGTTTAGTTTCAGCGCTTCTAAGTTAAAACATCGGAGTGATTGTGTGTACTGTCATAAATGACAGTACTCAATACCATTTCGCGATGAATATACAAGCTGCTGGAAGAATCCTGTCATATGCGCACAGCGAACGTTCATCCTTGCGCGTCCGCCTTCTCGGTCTGCACAAAAAAGCCCCCGAAAACCCTCTGCGGATGGGGAATACGCAGAGGATTGACGGGGGCTAGTATTACGGGGTGAAGCGGTATTAACGCGCGATGGTCTGGGTCTTCACGCCGGCTTCGATGCCTGGGGTGGAGCGGCCGTAGACGTCTTCGAAACGTTCGATGTCATCTTCGCCCAGGTAGCTGCCCGACTGGACTTCGATGATTTCCAACGGGATCTTGCCCGGGTTGCGCAGACGGTGAACCGAAGCAATCGGGATGTAAGTCGACTGGTTCTCGGTCAGCAGGAACACGTTGTCGTCGCAGGTGACCTGAGCGGTACCCGATACAACAATCCAGTGTTCAGCGCGGTGGTGGTGCATCTGCAGCGACAGGCTGGCGCCCGGCTTGACGGAGATGCGCTTGACCTGGAAACGGCCGCCCATGTCCACGGAGTCGTACGAGCCCCACGGGCGATAGACTTCGAGGTGGTTCTGGGTTTCGCTGCGGCCTTGCTCGTTCAGCGTGTTGACCAGTTGCTTGACGCCCTGAACCTTGTCTTTGTGCACGATCATCATGGCGTCTTTGGTTTCGACGACAACGATGTTGTCCAGACCGATCACGGTCACCAGTTTGCCGTTGCCCTGAATCATGCAGTTGCGGCTGTCCTGAATAACGACATCGCCTTTGGCAACGTTGCCGTTCTCGTCTTTGGCGTGCACGTCCCACAGGGACGACCAGCAGCCGACATCGCTCCAGCCCGCATCAAGCGGTACGACGCACGCGCGCTGGGTTTTTTCCATGACGGCGTAGTCGATGGAGTTGTCCGGGCAGCAGGCAAAGCTTGCCTCGTCCAGGGAGATGCTGTCGCCTTCGTGTTTGCTGCGCTCAAGGGTCAGCAGGCAGTTGTCGTAGATGTCCGGATCGTGCTTTTTCAGCTCTTCCAGATAACGGCTGGCGCGGAACAGGAACATGCCGCTGTTCCAGTAGTAACCGCCGGCCTGGACGAATTCCTGGGCGCGTTGTTCATCAGGCTTTTCAACGAACTGCTGCACGCGGCTGACGCCTTCTGGCAGCAGGGCATCGGCGGTGGACTTAATGTAGCCGTAGCCGGTTTCAGGCTTGGTCGCCGGAATACCGAACAGCACCATTTCGCCGCGTTCTGCAGCGACGGTGGCCAGGGCCAGTGCGCGTTGCAGGGCTTTCTGATCGTCGATCACGTGGTCGGCTGGCAGTACCAGCATCAGCTCGTCGCGACCTTCATTGGCCAGCATCATCGCGGCGATGGCGACAGCAGGCGCGGTGTTGCGACCAAACGGTTCCATGATCACGGCCTGAGTTTCCAGACCCAATGCACCGAGCTGCTCGGTGACGATGAAGCGGTGGTCCTTGTTGCACACCACAACCGGGTGCTGCATGCCGTCAAACTGCAGACGCTCGACGGTTTGTTGGAACAGGGTGTGTTCGCCGGTCAGCGCTAGGAACTGTTTTGGAAACTGTTTACGCGAAAGAGGCCAGAGTCGGGAACCGCTACCACCTGACAAGATCACTGGAATCATTTTGTTTCTCCGTTAAGCAAAAATCGTTCGAATGGGCTGTAGGTCTTTTCGGTCTTTCTGGTTTTTGTCTTGCATCGCTCGGCATCCTCTTGGCTGTCTGCTTGCTCCGCAGTGCCTGACGCCGAACGCTTAATTCCGTAAATCCGTGGCTGCGCGCGGTTGATCACGCGCGCTGCCGGCGGCCTCTCGGCCAGATTCAACGCTTACTGAGTGCCCGTCGGGCGTTTGACCCAGACTGGCGACAAGCTGCTGCCGCTGCCGGTGACGTAGAGAACGGCGGCTTCACCGCGCTCCAGTGCAACCGGCTTCAGGTCGGCCACTTTCTTGTCGCCGTCGAACAGCGCGAAGCTGACTTTGACCGGGTTGATTTCACGCTCGCCGGTGCCCTTGGCAGACACAGCCTTGACCACGTCGGTCTTGCCGTCAGCGGTTTTCAGGGTCAGCGACTTGTCACTCAGGTTCTGTACGCGAACCAGGGACTTCTGCTTGTTCTTGAACGGAGGCTCTTCAACCAGCTGCGGCGCGCCCGAAGTGTTGTTGACGATGGTGTAGTAGTGGTCGCTGGCCAGTTTCACCGGCAGGGACTGGCTGCCGACTTTGGCGGTGTAGTCGCCCTGTGGCATGAAGCCGAAGTCACTGCTGGCCAATGGGCCGATTTCGTTGAGGCTGGTGTTGCCAACGCTGGCGGAGATTTCGCTGCTGCTGGCGTTGTAAACACGCACGAAGGTCGAGCCTTTTGGTGCGGTCGGGCCATACAGCGCGGCGTCGCCACCGGCGAATGCGGAAAGGGATACGAAGCCCAGGCTCGCGGCCAGCACGCAGGTTTTCAGCAGGTTGGTTTTGCTCGAACGAACTGGCATTGGGTTCTGCGAAGTCATAGTCAAAGAGTCCTCTCAGTTTTGCGCCCGGGTGGGCGACTTGGAGTTGTTGGCGTTGTCCGCCAGATTCTGTTGGGGGTCACGGGCCTTTTTGAGTTCAGCGATCCACTGTGGGTCGAACTCGGTCAGGTCGTTGTGAGCGGGCAGGTAGCGTTCCGGGAATTCCCAGATCAGCACCTGCGGCGGGCTGCTTTTGAAGGCGTCGGTCTGCAGATACTTGAGCATCGGCAGGATCGGGCCATGGCCGTCTTCGGCGTAATTCACGACGTCTGCGTGCAGGGCCTGTTTGAGCGCACCGGCGAAGTTCCAGTTCGGGTTGGCGCTGTAGCTGGTGCCGACCAGACCCACCGCAACCGAGTTGTCCGCGAACAGGGCATCACCGCTTTCGGCGTCAGCCTGGGCCGGGTTGGTGCTGCGCTGCTGCAGGTCATCCGGCTTGGGCAACAGGTTGGTGAACAGCGGGTCCAGCGGCAGGAAGTTGGTCAGATCGCCCTTGTAGGGTTCGGTCGACTTGGCTTCGGTGACGAAGTTCTGCGGTTCAACGTTCAGCGGCACTTGCTTGCTGATCACGTCCCCCAACTGCTGGGCGACGATTTCCGCGCCCATTGGCGTCCAGTGAGTGTCGGTGCGCAGGAATACCTGGCCCTTCTCCTTGGCGCTTTGCAGCGGCGTCAGCAGATCAGGGGCAAGGATGCCGGCCTGATTCACCTGGGCGTGGAACTGCTGGTACAGATCGGTGTGCAGCGTGGCCGGTTTGTTGTCACCGACGTGCTCGGGGTACAGACGGGTCTTGGCCGGAACAATCGCCAGCACCAGTTGCGTGCCTTGCTTTTTCAGGGTGTCACGCACGCCCTGAATGATCGCCAGGTTGTCGGCTTCGTTCTGCTCGCTGTTGGCAACGGCGTCGAACTCTTCGTCGGTGTACAGCCACTGGTCTTTGCCCAGGATCACGCCCGGACGACCTTCGTTGAACACCTTGTAGTCCAGCGCCGCCCAGAGGTTGGTGCCCAGGCGCTTGATCGGGAATTCTTCGTCGTAGTGGGTTTCCACCGCTTTGGTCCAGTGGCCATTGAGCACGGTGGTTTCTTTCGACGTCGAGAAACCGACGAAGCTGCGCAGCGACCACAGGCCCAGCACCAGCAGAATTGCCAGGAACAGGAAGATGTAGAGGAAACGTAATGAACGGGTCATGTCAGGCTCCTCAGAACTGGAAGTAAAGGAACGGCGAGAAACTGGCCGCCGAGAGTTTCAGGATCGATGCAACGAACATCAGCAGGATCAGGGCGCGCATGACATAGCGCGACCAGTCGACGGTCCAGTAGGCAGGCTGAACCTGCGCTTCGGTGCCGACGATGTAACCCGGTTGATGAATGCTGCCTGGCTTGTCGCCCGGCACGGCCTTGATCAGGCCTGGCTCGGCAGCGGCAGGGCCATCGGCCTGCACGGCTTTGTCAGTCGGCTTGGCCGGGGCGCGGTTGCGGTAGAAGTCACGCAGGCCGAAGAAGGCCAGAGTGATGTACGCCACGACCAGGGTTGCCACTTGCAGGCCGGTGAGGCTGGCACGGTTGAGTTCCGACAGACCGAGATCGCCGAAGCTGAACATGGCGCCATACATACGAGCGGCTACGTGCAGGTTTTCCGAGCGGAAGATGACCCAGCCCATGACCACCAGCAGGAAGGTGAACGCCCAGCGAACGACGTTGAACGTGCGCGGTGCCGTGTTCAGGCCGATGGCCTTCTCGATCGCCAGCCACACACCGTGCCAGGCACCCCAGACGATGTAAGTGATGTTGGCGCCGTGCCACAGACCGCCCAGCAACATGGTCAGGAACAGGTTGCGGTAGGTCGCGACCTTGCCGCCACGGTTGCCGCCCAGCGTGATGTACAGATAGTCACGCAGCCAGGTCGAGAGGCTGATGTGCCAGCGACGCCAGAACTCGGTGATCGACTGACTGATGTAAGGCTGTTTGAAGTTTTCCATGAAGCGGAAACCCATCATCAGACCCAGGCCGATGGCCATGTCGCTGTAGCCGGAGAAGTCGAAGTACAACTGAGCGGTGTACGCCAGCGCGCCAAGCCATGCGTCACCCGTCGTCGGATTCTGGAGGGCGAAGCAATGATCGGCGACCACTGCCAGCGTGTCGGCAATGAAGACTTTCTTGATGAAACCCTGCATGAACCGCGTGCAGCCTTCGGAGAACTTGTCGAGGGTGTGCGTGCGGTTGTTGAACTGATCGACCAGGTCGCGGAAGCGCAATACCGGGCCTGCAATCAGGTGCGGGAAGATCGCCACGAACGCTGCAAAGTCGATGAGGTTGCGCGTTGCCGGCGTGTCGCCACGGTAGACGTCGATGATGTAGCTGATGGACTCGAAGATGTAGAACGAGATCCCGATCGGCAGCAACACGTGGGTGAGGATGAACGGCTCAAGGCCGATCGACGTCATCATTGCGTTGATGCTGTCCACGCCGAAGTTGGCGTACTTGAAGTAGCCAAGAATGCCCAGGTCGACCACCACGCCGAGCAGCAGCCAGCGCTGTGCGGGTTTGGTTCTGACCCCGGCGGCACCTACGCGCAGGCCGATCCAGTAGTTCCACAGCGTCACACCTGCGAACAGTGCCAGGAAATCCACTCGCCACCACGCGTAGAACACGTAGCTGGCGACCAGCAGCAGCAGGTTGCGATAGCGTTGCCCGCTCAGGTAGTACAAGCCGAGAAACACCGGCAAGAACAGGAACAGGAACACGTTGGATGAGAAAACCATCCTTTATCTCTCCATTTGTCCAACATCAAGGGCCGAAGCCCCCCAAACCCCCCACGAAAAATGGAGGGGTGAAACATGTTCGGTTTAACCCGGAACTACCCTGTGGGAGCGAGCCTGCTCGCGAATAAATGGGTGCCTCTCAAGGCCCCTTCGCGAGCAAGCTCGCTCCCACTTCAGCCTCTGCTGCTCTTACGAACCACCCTTGTCGCCCTTGTCACCCTTGTCGTGCGTTGGGTCATAAGTGCGGGTCAGGTCGCCGCCGAGGCGGAAGTTCTTGAACGGTTGCATCTTGTGTTTCTGCTCAAGGACATCCGGGCCGCAGTCGTACAGCGAGCAGTACGGTTCAAGCCAGGCGAATTTCATGTCGGTTTTCAGGTCCGTCATGTCCTGCTTTTCGCCATCGCGGGCGGCGAATTCACTGCCTGAGTTCTTCACGCCAGCCAGCACGCGATCACCCAGACGCTTGAGGGCCCCGTTGTTTTCCTGACGCAGATCGACACCGTTGGCCTGGGCGAAACTCGCGATCATGGCCAAAGGCGGAAGTGCGTAGTTGTGGTACGCCAGCGCACGCTGTTTGCGCTTCAGTTCGTTCGGCAGGAACCCTTGCGGATCGACCTGATTGGCGCCGATCTTGAATTCCTTCACCGCCCAATCGAACAGGTCCTGGCGATTGGTCGCGACTGCCGTGGACATCACGGCCCAGGCCGCCCAGTACGAGTGGTTGTTAGTCTTGTCGAGCGGCAGATTGTTCCAGTCGCTGACGACGTGATCCGCCAATTTGCTGAACCAGGCTTCGATCACCTGCGCTTCCTGCTGGCGGGTGGCCAAAGGATGCGATTCGGAGAACTTCAGGCGCAGGTAGGCGGACGACATGCTGCCCAGTGCCCATTTGCGCATCGACTTGCCGGTGTGGTTGAAGTCGGTGGATTCCAGCGCATCGGCTTTGGCCCAGGTGGTCAGCATGTTGAGCGCGCAATCGAGCTGCTCCGGACGACCGTCGCGCATGTACTGCATCACCACTTTGCTGGTGGCGCGCTCCATGCTCGTGATGTCTTTGGTCGCGTCACGGAAGGCCTGGTCCGAAACCATGTTCAGCGTGGCGCGGGCCTTGTCCGAGCCTTCGTATTTGCTGCGAAACTGCAGCGGGCCGGTATAGGGTTGCGGGATCGAGTCACAGCTGAACTTGCCCTGGCCCGTCTTGAATTTCTCGACACCTTCGTAGTAGCCCTGCGGCGGCACGAGTGTCGACGCAGCGCTGGCGCCTGTGGCGAACAGCGCCGAAGACATCATCGCCAGCGACAGAAGGGTAGGGAGCATCAGTTTTGGAGTGTGCATAAGAGCCTCATAACCCGGCTTGCGCGGTTTGATGCGCGACATTCGGGAACACGTTGCGTTTGCATACTTTCGCTTCGACCTGCTGTGGCGCAGTGCCCGCTTCGGGACCCTGCACTTCCAGTGCGAGCAATTGCTGGTCAGCCCAGTCCTTGTCGTCGCGCAGTTCGAAGGAGAAGCGCCCGTCGGTTTCAGATGTTTCAGGTTTTTCGATCTTCAAGTCTTCATGGCGACCGTTCATGTACCAGAGGCGCGCCTGAAGGGTTTTCACCGAGTTGTCGGCGAACTTGATGTCGATCTGATTACTGCCGTTGCGCACATCCTTGATGCCGTTTTTGCCGTTGACCAGCAACTCGTTGATCCCTGGTTTAAGGGTGGTGCTGGCGCTCATGACCGCCGGTTTGCCTTCACAGCCGTTGTCCAGCAGCGACATCATCTGGCGATAGATGGTCTCCTGGTCCAGGCGGTAAAGCGGCGAAAATTCCCAGATGAGAATCTTCGGTGGGTGTTTCTGGAAGTCTTCGCTGCCCAGGTACTGCAGCATCGAACCTTCAAGGCCGCCGCCCGGGAAGGCGACGTTCAGCACATCAGCACCAATGTATTCCTGCAAAAAGCCGGAGAAGTTGTAGTTCTTCCCGCTGTGACTGGTACCGACCAGCGTGATTTCCGGGTTACCGGAGTCACCAAACAGGTCGCCGTCGGCGGCTTCGCCTTTGGGTTCCGTCTCGAACTGGTCCATGTACTGGATGGCATAGCTCGTGCCGCACAATTGACCGGCCATATTGTGAAGAGTGCCCTTCTTGCCCATGCGACCTGACAAGTGGGTCTCGAATTCCCGGCGCGGAACGCCTGCAAAAGCCTGCATCTTCTTCACGGAGTCAGCGACGATTTTTGCTGTGCGCTGAGCGCCATACGGCGTCCAGTGCTGGTCACCGCGGAAGTAGAAATCGTGGGCCTGTTGCTCGTTGGTCAACGGCGACAGGTCCGGCACGGTGTAGCCCATTTTTGCGAAACGGCCGAGCATGGCCTGGTAGTTGCGCAGCGCAGTGTTGTAGTCGAACTTGTCACGCTCAGCCGGGAACAGCTTGTTGCGATCAACCAGCCCGCGGGTCGGCTGATACACGACCACCAGCTCCACACCCTTGCTCTTGAAGGCATCGTGCAGCATTTGCATGCGGCGATAGCCTTCAGGCGTGGTGTCGAATTCGGTGCGCAGATCTTCACGGGTCCGGAACAGCCAGTCGCCCTGCGCCTGGACCAGGGTGGTGAAGTTTTGCTGATAACGGCTGACGTAGTTCTTCTCGTCATGTGCCTCAGGGCACAGGCTGCAGCAAGGCTCGGCCGTGAAGCTCGGGGCAGTGGTGTCCGCTGCATACGCGCCATTGCTGGCGGCGAACAGTGCAGCGGTCAGGCCCGAGAGGCTGAGCAGTTTGATCAAATGTGCGTGCATAGAAATATCTTCCTCAGTCCCGGAGTTGTTTCTGGCTTTCGACCGGGTCGATCAACACGGCTTTCTGTTGGCGCACCAGCAGATCGAGGATTTCGTCCTGACGTTCGCCCAGTACACCGTTGAAGCTGATCCCGCTGGATTTGGTCGGTGCAAGCATCGAGACCTTGTACAGCTCGACACTCAGAGGCGAGTCGATGGACAGGGGGCCTGAACCGTTGGAGGTCAGTTCGCCACCGACGAGGACCAGCGAGACTTCAGCATCGAACGGGTCGAGCTTGATGTCGCGGTCAGTGTCCGACAGGTCCTTGATGTGGCCGTAGACGCCCATCAACCCGTTACCGATGGCCAGGTTGTCGTACAGCTTGATGTTGGTGCTGTTGCGAACCCGGATGCCGTGACGCTTGTTGGCGAACACACGATTGCCCCACAGCAGGTTGTCGGCACTTTCATACAGGGTGATGCCGTCGGTGTGGTTGCGGTAAATCTCGTTGTATGCCACCAGATTGTTCACGCTGTTACGGTCTAGGACGATGCCGGACAGGTGGTTGTCGTAGGTTTTGTTGTTGATGATGAAGCTGTCGTTCACCTCACGGGAGACGATGATCCCGTGCTTCTTCTTGGTCCCGTACACCGTGTTTTCGGCAATGATCAGACCGTGGGAACGGTCATGGGGGTCGATGCCATAAATGATGTTGTCGTGGTAGGTGCTGCCCTTGACCACGAAGTCGCGGGTTTCATAGCAGTAGAAGCCGTACCACATGTCCGAGAATTCAGAATTCACGATCCAGCCGGTTGGCTCGGCGCGGTTCATCTGAGCCTTCATGTTCGGCGTGTACTGGGAAATACTGATGCCGTACGACTTGCTGTTGTTGTAACCCAGGCTCGCCACTTTGGTGTTGAACATGTAGGTCTGGGTGCCGCCCCAGGACAGCAGAAACGGACGGAATTCCTTCGGCGCCTTGAACGTCGACGGCCCGTTGGCTTTCTCGCTCCAGCCGGTCAGCTTGGTATCGGACATGAACAGCAGATTGTCGTTGACCAGAAACGCACCGGCGTCCTGAGACAGGCGCAATTCGGTGGTCTTCTTGTCAACTTCCAGGATGCCGTTCTTGCCGACGACGATCGGCAGACGCGCCAGAAACACGCCCGGCGAGGTTTCGCTCAGGTACTGCTTAGGCACCTTCTTCGCCAGTTCCTGCAGGGTCATGTAGCCGTCTTCGATGAAGATCGCCTGTGGGATCCCGTGCTGACGGGCTACCCATTCGGCCATCTTGTTGTCACCGCCAACGAACTCCTTCAGCGAGTCTTCCAGCATCATGCGTTTGATCGCGACCTTGCCCGGTTTGCTGCGCACGATCTTCTTTTGCATGGCCTGCAGGGTGTAACCCGACAGGTCAGGCAGCTTTGGTTTGTCCATCAACAGTGGCTCGACGGGCGGGCTGCTGATGGAGTAGGTCTTGGCCTCATGCAGGCCTTTGACCACTTCTTCCTTGGTGTCGGTCGGATGCGCCGCAGGGGCGGGGACCGGCAGCGGGCTATTGGCCATGGCCGCAGTGCTGGCGAGCAGCAAGGCGCTGCTCAGCACAGCGCTTTCCAGCAGGGCATACGGCCATGCCCGGTGACGCAATCTGCTTGCTTGACTGTTCATCTCATTGCACTCCTATCGCGGCTTGCATCAGAAGCGCCAGATGACGTCGACGATGGCGCGGTGCATGTAATCGTCCACACCGCTGTGATACGCATCGCCCGGTTTGAACACGCCCGCACGCAGACGAATCAGCGCCGATGGCTCGTCGAACGATTGGCTCACCGCAGCCGGTAGCAGGCCTTGCTTGAAGTACTTGGTGACGACAAGGTCCATTTCCTGGCCCAGGTCCTTACGGCCGTCTTCGAGCGGCAGTGAGGCAAAAGTACTGACGCCATCGGCGTCGACATTTTCCTGAGCAGGGTTCACACCCGCGCCGCCGATACCCGAGTGGCCGTCAACGCGACGGAACTTGTGGTAGATCAGCGAGGCGTCGTATTCGTCCTGCATCTGCCAAGAAGCGAACAGCGAGCCGGACTCTACGTTGGCCATTTCGCCCTGGAACGCTTCGCCGAAGCGATGCACGCGCGAGCGGGTACCAGTCCAGTTGGAGCGGTTGCTTTCAAGCCCGTTCTGCTCGTAGTTCTTGCTGGCGCGGGAGTAGGCGCCGCCCACCTGCCACATCGGGTCCAGTCGGAAACGCAGGCCCAGGTCAGTCGCCCAGCCGTTGACGTTTTCGTTGTTCTTGTCACCTGCCACGTACTGATCGCCAACAGGGTCGTAAGTGGTGCCGATGCGGTCACGATCGCCGGTCAGCCAGGTCAGGCTGCCCCAATAGTTGACGGTGTTCAGGTTGCGATAGTTGTACGCATCGCTATTGGCCTGCAGACCCAGCCAGGTCAGGTCGCCACGGGTGGTCTTGTCCAGATCGTCGATGGCTTCGCCCTGACTTTTCAGGCTGCCGCCGTCATGACTGTGGTGAGCACGAATGCCTGCCCATTGTCCTGGCGTCCACTGGTACTCCACGTCGCCATAAAGGTGCGAGCGATCTTTGTCCTGCGCCGACAGATCGGTCAGGTCGGTGCGGTATTCACTGAAACGCTGTGCGGCACCCACTTCTGCCTTGAGCAGGGTGGTGTCGAAGGTCCAGTTCACCGCTTCGATGTTGACGTCGTGCCACTGGCCATCGTCATTACGCAGGCGCTGACGACCGACTTTGAGTATCTCGCCAGGGTAGGGCGTGAAACCGCTATAGCCGATCCAGAACTCACGCAGCGCAGCGTAACTGTCGTCAACCTTGCGGCTGTTTGAGGTGCTGCGCGAACGCTGAGCGCTCTGACCGTTTGAGTCAGTGACCTGCTGATCCAGCGGGTCGGTCTGAATGGTGTCGGTCGCGGTGACGACCTGGCCCATCGCGTAACCGCTCCAGTTGCCCCACTCGCCATATGCCCACGGGCGCAGATCCAGACCGACACCGTTGACGTCGCCACCGCTGCGGGTGCCGAGGTCACGGTCGTCTTCCATCTGGCCCGTCGCTTTGACTTCGATGCCGAAATTCTGAGTGTCGGTCAGGGCCGCCAGTGTCGGCGTGGCCCAGATCAGGGAGAAGCCCAGACCGAATCCGGCCGCCATCAGAGGGTTCAACTTAAGCTTCATAGAGGTGCGTCCCCGCCGTCTTTTTCTTCTTGCAGTGTCTGCAAGGCCAACGCGTTTTGAGCGGTTGTGCCGCGGACCTGCTGTTCTCGCTGGAGAAGGCTCTGCGCCTGGGCGCGCTTCTCAGGCGGCAATTGTTCGTTCAGTTGTTGCGCAAGATCCGTCGCTTGCGGCGTGCCTTGAGCCAGTGCCAGTTGGCCGAAGACCCATGCGTTGACCGGATCAGGCTTGATACCTTTGCCTTGCGAGAACAACTGCGCGAGGGCGAAGTCGGCGCTGTTCTGGCCACCGCGTGCGGAGGTCAGCAGTTGGTCGACAGCTTTCTGCGGGTCTGGATGGCCCAGATAACCCCGACGATAAAGCTGACCCAGGTAGTAATGCGCGGAGATTTGCGTCGCAGCCGCCTTGGTCAGGTGCTCTTCGGCTTTCTTCGCATCCGGCAAGACCAGCTTGCCTTCGTAATACAGTTTGCCCAGCAGCAACTCGGCGCGCGGTTGATCCGCAGCACGGCCGTTGTCCAGGTATTCCATCATCTTGTTGACGTCACCCAGTTCGGGGAAGTCGTACAGCAATTGCGCCAAGCTGACCCACGAAGCGGGGTAACCGGGGGCAACTTTCTCCAGCAGCGACTGCGCGGTCTTTTCGTCCGGCTTGCCGAGGGTCGAATCTGCCAGCACGCGAGCGACGCTGTCGACCCGCATGGCAGGCACGCTGCCCATGGCGTAGCCGCTTTGCATTTGCTCGATCAGCGCAGCCTGTTTGTCGGCTTCGCCGCGCTTCTGGTAGACCGTCGCCAGCTCGGTGTAGCAAACGTCAGTGGTGCGCAGCGCTTGCTTGCAGATGCTTTCGACTTCACCCAGATGCTGGTCGTAGGTCCCTTGGGTGCGATACAGCAGCACCTGGGCCAGACCCGCTTCCGGATAACCGCCAGCGCGCCATTCGTTGATCTTCTGCTGCGCGTTCACGTTAGGGAACGTGTGCGGGTATTGCAGATAGAGCATCGCCAGGGGAATCAGCGTGCCGGCTTCGCCATTGGCGAAGGCCTTCTTCAACAAGCCCTCGGCTTCACGTTGCTCGGCTTCGGTGGAGTTCGGCTTGACCGCCAGCAACTTGCCCAGGCGCGATTGCGCCCGTGGCGAAGTGGCCGCTGCAGCGCGATACGTCGCCTCGGCCTGCTTGATCAGCTCCGGATCGCGGGTACCCACCTGGATATCCGCGAGGCCGACCTGTGCATCGCTATAGCCCAGGTCCGCCAGTTGCCGATAGTTTTGCTCCGCCATCGCGGTGTCGCCGCGTTTCAGGGCTTCGTTTGCCAGGCGCTGATCGGGCAGGCCGGCACAGCCGCCCAAACCGATAGCGATCGCCAGGCTCAACAATGTAGGGGCTGACAAGCTTCGTAGTGGGCTAGCCATGTTTAGAAACCTGCCGCCGTGGCTTTATCGATCAACCAGTTCAGCGACGGGCCACGAGTGCTCACCACTTCAACCGGGCGACCGGCCAGGTTGCTGTTGATGGCTTCATCAGGCTGGATCTGAACGCGGATGTCGGAAGACAGGTCAGCAGGGCTCAGGGCCGTGGCGCTGACGATCTTGCCGCTGTGGTCGCCGTCTTCGCCAGCGACCTGGAAGGTCACGCGAGCGCCCGGCTGTACATCGGCGAACTGACGGTAGGTAAAGCGAGCATCGACATTGGCGGCGACGTTGCGCGGGACCATCTGGAAGATCACCTGACCTTTGCTCGCGTACTGACCGTCGGCGACCAGTTGCTTGGCCACGACGCAATCGCATGGGCTGGTCATGGTGCCGGCCAGTTGACGACCGAACAGCTCTTCGATTTTGGCCGGCTGCATTTCGTCCGGGTCCAGGTTGCCTTTCAACATGTCCAGCATGCTGGTGTTGAAAGTCGCCAGCGGAGCACCTTTGGCGACGTTGCCGTTCGGAGCGACCAGGCTGGTCACGGTGCCTTCGCGGGGCATCGTCACATCCAGGCTCGGCACGCTGACCAGGCCAGACGTGGAGTGGCTGACGAAATACATGCCGTAGACCGATTTGGCGACGAAGCCGAAAGCAATCAAACCGACGGCGAAGATACCGACGCTGAAGGTCACGGCGCGCAGACGACCGAAAGCGCTCAGGCCGCTGCCGCTGTCCTTGGATTTGCGTGCCTTGGTGAAGTTGTCGCGCTGCAGGGTCGCAAGCACTTCACCCATGCTGATGAGATCGCCCGACAGGTGCGACGTGATCAGGTGACGCAGGGTCGAGATGTCCTGGGTATCCAGATTCTGGAACTGGCAGCCGACACGGCCGGTGCTCGAATCGATCGTGCGGACCTGCAGGGCCACGTCCATTGCCAGACCGAGGTTATCGATCAGGAACTGCAGGCGACCCTTGATGACCTCACCGACGCTTGGGCGCAGGTTGGCAGGAGCAACAAAGCTCAGACCGCCTGCAGAAAGGTCTTCGACACGCACCAGCGGAGCGTTCGGCTGACCATTGAGCAGTCGCAGTTTGGCCGGGATCTTGACCCGTGCGTGCTGACGCTGGGCTTCGGATTCATGTACGACATTGGCATTCACGGCTGTATTCATGGTGGTAATTCCTGATTAATCGAGTTGATCCATTGTTTCGGTCAGAGGCCCGGTCAGACCATTGTCAGCAGCACGGCAACGAAGATGCTGCCAGCCGAGAAAGTCATGGTCCGCGACGACCAGGTGTTGAACCAACCCTGGAAGCTGGCCATGTCGCGGCTCAGTTTTGTGTCCTGGCGGGTCCAGGACTGTCGGTCCAGACGGAAGAAGACGTAGATCTTCATCAGTGCGCCGACGATCTGGTTGTAATAGAGAATCATCGGATAGGCAGGACCGATCTTGTGTCCGCTGCAAGACAGCAGGAGCGTCAGGATCAGACGGGTGATGCCGATCCACAGCAGGTACGCCAGCAGGTATTCGATACCGAATTTCAGGCTCGCCAGCATGGCGACGGTCAGGCCGAGGATCGACGTCCACATCGACACGCGCTGATCGAACAGCACGATGCTGGTGAAGACGCCGAGACGACCAACGCCAAGACCCAACGCGCGGGAGTTCTGTCGAAGGTTGTTGCCGTACCAGCGGTACATCAGCTTGCGGCTGGCCTTCAGGAAGCTTTTTCCGGCGGGTGCTCAACCGTGTTGATCGCGGCATCCGGCACGTAGAACGTGTCGTAGCCAAGGCGCATCAGGCTGAACCAGCTGGATTTGTCGTCGCCGGTCAGGAACTTGAAGCGGCCCAGACGCCAGTGCTGCAGCGAGTCGCTTTCCACGTCGGCGATAAACGCCGGGTCCGTCACCACGGTGGCGCGGAACACCGACATACGGCCGGTCATGGTCAGCACGCGCTTGGACAGCGCCATCGAGCACATGTTGATGTGGCGCTGAGCGAAACGCAGCTTGTGCCACTCGCTCATGATGTAGCCGCCACGTACTTCACAGAACTCGTTGGTGGTCAGGCCGCCGACGTTGCCGAACAGCTGGAACCACGGCACGGTTTTCTGCACCACGCCCTCAGCCAGAACGGTGTCGCCGTCGATCACCGCAACCACGGCGCGGTCGTCCGGCATGTGGCGGGAGATGGCGCGGAAACCGAACGCCAGACCGTCACGCTTGCCGGTACCGGCGATGCGCACGAAGTCGAGCTTGACGTGCTCCGGCGGGTTGTACTTGGCCCACAGTGCCTTGACCAGCAGCTCGTCGGACATTTCCACCAGGGAGCACACGATGGTGGTCGGGAAGCCGCAGTTGATGGCTTCGCGGATCACCGAGCTGTACACCTGAGCGGTGGTCAGCGCATCGATACGAAAGCTGGTGACCATCAGGAACACGTGGGACGGATCGGCTGCCTTGCCCAGCTTGCGCACTTTACGGCGCAGGTGCGGGTAGACGATGTACAGGAAGATCATGCCGCGCACGAAGTGCGTTGCGCCCATCGAGTAGCGCCAGATGCCGACGATACCGATCAGGAAAATGAAATCTTTGGAATGCGAGTCAAACAGCGATGCAGGCAGCGCCATGGCAATGGCAGCCAGCAAAGTTAGATAAAACAGCCAACCTGCGGCCTGGAGGAAGCCGTGCTTCAGCCTTTGCATAGTGTGTATCCCTAAGTCAGTTGCAACCTCAAGCCGCAAGCTTCAAACCTCCCGTCGCAGGCGCTGACGCCCGGGACGGGAGGGATGAAGCCTGAAACTTGCAGCTCGTGGCTTGCAGCTCGCTGTGTGTTACCAGCAGATACCTTCGATTTGACCGTTTTCGGTGGTGGTGCCTTTCATGAAGCCCACCAGGTCAATGACACGCTTGCCGGCTGGCGCGTTGTTGGCGAGTGCACGGAAGCGCTCGTCGCGGTTACCCAGGATGATCACGTCGGAGTTGTTGATGACCGCGTCGAAGTCCGAGTTCAGCAGGGACGAAACGTGCGGGATCTTGGACTCGATGTAGTCTTTGTTGGCGCCGTGAACGCGAGCGTATTCGACGTTGCTGTCGAAGATGCTCAGGTCGTAGCCCTTGCCGATCAGCATTTCTGCCAGCTCGACCAGTGGGCTTTCGCGCAGGTCATCGGTGCCGGCCTTGAAGCTCAGACCCAGCAGGGCAACCTTGCGAGTGTTGCTGGCAGCAACGATGTCGAAAGCGTTCTGAACCTGGGAAACGTTGCTGCGCATCAGGGAGTTGAGCAGGGAGCTTCAACGTCCAGGGTGCTGGCGCGGTAGGTCAGGGCGCGGACGTCCTTCGGCAGGCAGGAACCGCCGAAAGCGAAGCCTGGGCGCATGTAGTACTGCGACAGGTTCAGAGCCTTGTCCTGGCAGACCACGTCCATCACTTCACGGCCGTCGACACCGACTGCCTTGGCGATGTTGCCGATTTCGTTGGCGAAGGTGACCTTGGTCGCGTGCCATACGTTGCAGGTGTACTTGATCATCTCGGCAACGGCGATGTCCTTGCGGATGATCGGTGCGTCGAGTTCTTCGTACAGGGACTGCAGAACGTCACCGGACGCTTTGTCGAATTCGCCAATGACGGTCATCGGAGGATGGTCGTAGTCGGCGATCGCGGTGCTTTCACGCAGGAATTCAGGGTTGACCGCTACGCCGAAGTCGACGCCGGCTTTCTTGCCCGAGCAGTCTTCGAGGATAGGGATAACAACGTTTGCGACGGTGCCCGGCAGAACGGTGCTGCGCACGACGATGGTGTGACGGGTGCTCTTGTCACGCAGTACGAAGCCGATTTCGCGGCAGACGGACTCAATGAAGTCCAGCTCCAGATCGCCGTTCTTCTTGCTTGGCGTGCCGACGCAGATCATCGACAGGTCAGTGTCGCGAATGGCTTCGGAGAAATCGGTGGTGCCGCGCAGCTTGCCGGTCTTGATGCCGGTTTCCAGCAACTCGCCCAGACCTGGCTCAACGATTGGCGACTTGCCTTTGTTGATCAGGTCGATCTTGGCGGCGGAGATGTCCACGCCAACAACATCATGACCACGCGCCGAGAGGCAGCCTGCGCAGACTGCACCGACATAGCCCAAACCAAAGATGCTGATACGCATAGTAATCTCCTCGATGTTTACGCCATTAGTTGGCCGAATATAAAAACTGTCTTACAACTTTCGCGCACTCGTACGCACGGCAAATGAATGTCGCGTGACAAGCACAGGCAGAATTAAGGGGTGAGTTACCTATATGAAAGGCAAACCCGAATGTTACAGATCAAAAGTGTCGAGTGGCCCATACATATTTATATAGGTTCCCGATCTGGGATGTGGCAGGCACTCCAGCGGATGGTTTGCGCGTCATGCTCAGGCGGTCAAGGACAAGGCTTTTGGCCGTCTCCCGATGAATCAGCCCCGATTCACGACTGCGGGCACCCGAATGGTGCTAGCTCAATTCACTTCAACTAGTTTGGTGCGTGACTCCTTGTACGTACCACTTGACCCACGGGTCTAACTTCGTTGAGAAGCAACTTCCAGATCTGTCCATGTGCCATGTAAGAGATGTCCTACATGGGGGACGAGAATTGTTACGGGATGTAGGAGCGTGGGCATTCCCCATAAGTTCCGGGCCGCTCGTCCTCTTTTTGAGATTTTTCGTAACACTGAGCGGTTTCAGGCAGGTTCCGACGTGCCGGCGATCCTGGTCCGAGCCTTAGTTTGCAAGGCTTTCGTCGGTATGAAACTGGTAGTGACTAGCGTTCAATCAGCGGGGCGAAAATCTGCAAAAAAAGTTGTTAAATTTTTGAGAAAAAAAGAACGCGTTAGATTTTGACTTTTAGTTGGCGCCAATTAGTCGGCAGCACTACCGTTCGTCCGCGCAAACTGTAGGTTATGAACTAAGTTAGTGTGGGAATTTGCGAACAACGTCACTGTATTTCTTAGCTTCCGGTTGGATGGATGGACGCATTCGAATGATGGGATCACGGCATGCACACTAAAATGGTGACACTTGTGTCTTGGGAAGTGCACCGAAGTAGGGATTGAATGCCGTCGCGTTGCCCGTCATGAAGTGGAGACGGGCGACGCTGACTGGCGAACGTTCAGGGCGGTGCCGCTCAGGCGTCTTGCTCATCCCGCAGGAAAATAAGCTTGTCCGGAGAGGACTGCTCTTTGCTGTAGCGATAGCCGTGGGCATCGAACTGCATCAGGTCCTTGGGCGTGCTGATGCGCTCGGAAATCACGAAGCGAGCCATCATGCCCCGGGCCTTCTTGGCGTAGAAACTGATGATCTTGTACTGACCGTTTTTCTGGTCGCGGAACTCGGTTTCAATGACGCGGGCATTGAGTGCCGGACGCTTGACCGCTGAAAAGTATTCGTTCGACGCCAAGTTGAGCAGCACGTCGTCGCCTTGTTCTTTCAGCGCCTCGTTGAGCCATTCGCTGATGCGGTCGCCCCAGAATGCGTAAAGATCCTTGCCCCTTGCGTTCGCCAGCTTTGTACCCATTTCCAGCCGATAGGGTTGCATCAAGTCTAGAGGACGCAGCAGCCCATAAAGCCCGGACAACATACGCAGGTGCTTCTGAGCGTAAGTCAGCTCGGGTCCGCTCAGGGTGTCGGCGTCGAGTCCGGTGTAGACGTCACCCTTGAAGGCCAGCAGCGCCTGTTTGGCGTTTTCAGGCGTAAACGCTGGATTCCAGCTGCCGAAGCGGGCGGCGTTTAAGCCGGAGAGCTTGTCGGACAGGTGCATCAGCTCACCGATCTGTGCTGGCGTCAGGTCACGCAATTGGCTGATGAGTTCCTGGGAGTGATCCAGAAATTGCGGCTGGGTGTAGCGTTTGGTGGTGGGCGGCGTTTCGAAGTCGAGGGTTTTGGCTGGGGAAATCACCATCAGCATGGGCAGGGCTCCTTTGATCGTCGGGCGATTCTAGGGGTTGCGTGCGTATCACTCCAGCTATGGTGTCGATAGGTGCCATCCTACGGAAGCGGTGCCGGAATCCGGCATTCTGGTCTGAGGCAAATCCGCTATAGTGCCTCGCCGGTTTTCGGCCTCGTTATCAAGGATTGGGAGCACGTCGTGTTGCGCATGCTGGTATTGATTGGAGCCTGTTTATTGGGGCTCAACGCACAGGCGGCCACGGGCGAAATTGCGACGCTGGATCGCGCAGTCTGGCCGGAGGCACTGGAAACGCCGCAGCTGTTCGACGTCGCTTCGCGCGCGCAAATTCTCAGCTTCGCCCATCAGCTGCTGGAGAGCGAAAACCTCAGCGACGCCCAGCTGAGTGCGCGCCTGGGCCTGCGCCAGATCAACCTGCCGACGGTGAACCTGATCCGCACACGCTTATGGACGCGCCTGTTCGAGAACTGGACATTCGCGGAAAAGACCTGCGGAGCCGACGCGTCTTTCTGTGTACTGGTTGATGACGTGCCGATGCTGCGCCAGCGCGCCGCCGAGTACAAAGTGGCCGATGATTCCTTCTATGCGCAGTGGGCCGCGCCGGCCGATGCCTTCAACCAGCGTTACCTCAATGAACTGTTGCGCATGGCCGCCTTGTTCCCGCAGACCAGCAGCGAGATCGAGCGCTACAACTCCGACGAGCTCAGCGGCGAGGAAATGCCGGACCGGACCTTCCTGCTCAATTTCGAGAGTGGTCCGACCGTTGCCGATGGCGCCACCGACTGGCTGGCTGATTTCATGCGCCAGCAGAAAATCACCGCGACCTTCTTTGTTCTGGGCAAAAGCCTGCAGAGTCGTCTGGACAGCACCTCGGCTCAGGCGCTGCAAAACGTCTACCGGCAGCAATGCGTCGGCTTGCAAGGCTGGGAGTTCAGGTCCCATGCCCACTGGCGCGACTGGCAAGACTCCATAGAGCGCACCGCCGCACTGGTCCAACAAGTGCTGCCGGACAATTTCGTGCCGCTGTTTCGCCCGCCTTACGGCCATCGTCGTACCGACAGCGCGTCGTTCTTCCGGGATCAGCAGCTGCGTGTTTCGCTGTGGAACATCGATTCCCAGGACAGCACCGGACGCATCAGCGCCGAGCAGGCTGCCAATCGGGTGCTAACGCTGATGCTGTTGTGGCGGCGCGGGAACGTGGTGTTCCATGACAGCACGGACAAGGCGCAGCAGGCGGTGCCGTGGCTGATGGCCAATACCGCGCAAAGCGGTGTGATGTGGGAAGACTGCCATATCTATCCGCAGCAGTTGGCCGACGAAGAAGATGGGCCGGATGAGGAGGATGACACGCCAGACGATGACGCCGCAGAAGAGCCTGTCGAGCAGCCGGGTGCAGCGGTTGAGCAGGCAGTGCCGCCAGTGAAAGAAGGGGAATGACAAGGGGGAGGTGGGAAATTTCTGAGGATTTGTCCCGGACCGGACTTCCGACTTTAAACGCGGCTGACCCATCCGCCAAGGCCTAATGTGCCCCTTGAGAAATAAACCTCAAAAAGCGCCGAAACGCGTTTTTATGTCATCGGTTTTGCGGTATTACGACAACAGACCGCCGAACCCTGCAACACAGGTGGCGTCATCCCAGACCCCACTTTGCGCAATTTTCTCCTGCCTCAAGGGGAAAGCCTCGGCGGCCTTTTCGTGGCGCAGCATCGCTGTGTGTTGCGTCACTTGGCTACTATAAAGGTGAGCGAGTATGGATGACCACGGACGCACCCCTTCCTCTAACCAGCCAATCCTCTACGTGCTCGATACCAACGTATTGATCCATGATCCAAACGCGCTTCTGAATTTCGAAGAACATCACGTTGCACTCCCCATGACGGTCCTGGAAGAACTGGACAAGCTCAAGGCGGGCAAGCACTCGGTGGCTGCTGAA
Source organism: Pseudomonas sp. 15A4 (assembly GCF_016925575.1). Lineage (NCBI taxonomy): Bacteria > Pseudomonadati > Pseudomonadota > Gammaproteobacteria > Pseudomonadales > Pseudomonadaceae > Pseudomonas > Pseudomonas sp. 15A4. The sequence goes on from NZ_CP068986.1 coordinate 2,011,839, forward strand.
TGTCGGCAGGCGATCCGGTTGATTGACAAGACACTCGGCGAAGCGACCCCGGAGGAGGTTGAAAAAGGCGTACCGATCGATCGCGGTACAGGCGTATTCAAGGGTTATCTGTCCATCCTCATGAACAAGCGGCAAGAGCCCAACCGGGTCCTGCCTGACAACCTCAATGACAACATCATCATCAATCAGTTGATCGACCTGCATGCGCGGAAAAAGGACACGCGCATCGTACTGGTCACCAAAGACATCAACATGCGCCTCAAGGCGCGGGCCTGCGGCATCGAGGCCGAGGATTACAGCACCGACCAACTGGTTGACGACGTGTCGATGCTGTCCCGCGGTTATCACAACATGACCGGCTCTTTCTGGGACCGGGTGAGCAAAGTCGATACCCGTCAGGATCACGGCCGGACCTGGCACAAAGTGCAGATGATCGAGCAGATTCCGTCTGTGCACATCAACGAGTTCATCATTGATGAGCAAGGCTTCGTCGGTTGGGTCAAAGGCGTCAAGCCTGACGAGCTGCTGTTGCTGGACATGCATCAAGAGCCGCTGCTGCACCAGGAAGCGTGGGGGCTGAAACCGCGCGACATTTATCAAGGGCTGGCGCTGTTCGCGCTGCTCGATCCGGATATTCATCTGGTCAACCTGTCCGGCGCGGCAGGTTCGGGCAAAACCATTCTCGCCCTGGCCGCGGCCATCGAGCAGACCATGGTCAGCAAGCGTTACCGCCGTATCATTGCCACCCGTAGCGTGCAGGGGCTCGATCAGGAGATCGGCTTTCTGCCCGGTACCGAAGCGGAAAAGATGGAACCATGGCTTGGCGCGATCACCGACAACCTGGAAGCGTTGCACATGGATGACGAAAACACCCATGGCAGTGTCGATTACATCCTCAGCAAGGTGCCGCTGCAGTTTAAATCCCTCAACTACATTCGCGGTCGAAGCTTCCAGCAGAGCCTGATCCTGATCGATGAATGCCAGAACCTCACACCGCACCAGATGAAAACCATCATTACCCGTGCAGGCGCCGGTTCCAAGGTGGTCTGCCTGGGTAACCTGGCACAGATCGACACGCCTTATCTGTCGGCCACCAGCTCGGGGCTGACTTACCTGACGGAGCGTTTCAAGGACTTCCCCAACGGCGTGCACATCAGTCTGCAAGGTGTTCCACGCTCGATCCTGGCCGAATACGCGGAGAGCCATTTGTAACGTGGCAGCAGCTTCAAGCCTCTAGCCTCAAGCTGCAAGCCGACGTCCGCTCAGGGTCCTCAGCTTGTAGCTTGTAGCTTGTAGCTTCTAGCCCTAACTCCCTACAATCCCCGCTCCTGTTCAGGAGTCATCCCGTGCTCACTCATCTCGATTCCCAAGGTCGCGCCCACATGGTCGACGTCACTGAAAAAGACGTGACGTTCCGTGAAGCCGTGGCCGAAGCGCGCGTACGCATGCTGCCCGAAACCCTGCAAATGATCGTCGCAGGCGGACATCCCAAAGGGGATGTATTTGCCGTCGCGCGCATCGCTGGCATCCAGGCCGCGAAGAAAACCAGCGATCTGATTCCCCTCTGCCACCCATTGATGCTCACGGGCGTGAAGGTCGAACTCACCGCTGAAAGTCCTGACACCGTGCACATCCTTGCCCGCTGCAAACTCTCCGGCCAGACCGGGGTGGAAATGGAAGCGCTGACCGCCGCCAGCATCGCGGCCCTGACCATCTACGACATGTGTAAGGCGGTTGACCGCGGCATGACCATCGAACACGTCCGGTTGCTTGAAAAGCTCGGTGGCAAAAGCGGACATTTCATCGCTGATGAGCAGGTGAACGCCCAATGACCATTCACGTACAAGTCCAATATTTTGCGCGTTTTCGCGAAACCCTCGGCACCGAGAGCGAGAACCTCGAAGGTGCATTCGCCACCGTCGATGCGGTGCGCCAGCATCTGCTTGAGCGCGGCGGTGTGTGGGAGGTGCTGAGTGAGAAGGGCATCATGTGTGCCCGCAATCAGGAGCTGTGCTCGCTGGACACGGCTGTCGAGCCAGGCGATGAAGTGGCGTTCTTCCCGACCGTCACCGGAGGCTGATATGAGCGTGCGAGTGCAACCCGATGCGTTCGACCCGGGGGCTGAAGTCAACGCCATGCACGACGCGAACGTCGGCGTAGGTGCGGTGGTCAGCTTTGTCGGCTACGTGCGGGACTTCAACGATGGACGTGACGTGGCGGGGATGTTCCTTGAACACTATCCCGGCATGACCGAGAAAGCGCTGCTCAAGATCGTCGGTGAAGCGCAGCAGCGCTGGCCGTTGCTCAAGCTGGAAGTGATTCATCGGGTGGGCGAGTTGGCGCCAGGCGAGCCAATCGTGTTCGTCGCGGCCGCCAGCGCCCATCGCCAAGCCGCGTTCGAGGCCTGCGATTTCGTCATGGACTACCTGAAAACCCGCGCGCCGTTCTGGAAGAAGGAAAACACTTCAGAAGGGCCGCGCTGGGTGGAAGGCCGCGACAGCGATCACAAGGCTGCGGATCGCTGGAAATAGGCCGAGGGCTCAGCCTTCATAGCAGCGTGGCGTCACTCCGCCGCAGGAATCGCCCGCTGCACGCGTACTACCGGCCGCAACAACACGGTTGGCGGCGTTTCGCAGCTGATCTTGCGACCCAGCTTCTCTTCAATCGACGGCAGCTGATACGAGTCGTCTTCACCGGCGAAGCTGATCGACACGCCATCAGCGCCTGCACGACCGGTCCGTCCGATGCGGTGTACGTAGTCGTCCGGTACTTCCGGCAGAGTGAAGTTGATCACGTGGCTGATGCCGTCGATGTGAATCCCGCGACCCGCCACGTCAGTGGCCACCAGCACGCGAATCTTGCCTTCGCGAAAGCCTTCGAGCGTCTTGATGCGCTTGTGCTGCGGCACGTCGCCTGACAACTGCGCGGCATTGATGCCGTCTCGCACCAGACGCTCTTCGATGCGTCGCACTTCATCCTTGCGGTTGGCGAAGACCATCACCCGCTCCCAGCCGTGATCATTGATCAGGTTGAACAGCAGCTTGTACTTGTCGGCGCCGGCGACGGCATAGATGTGTTGCTCGACCGTGTCGCTGGCGACGTTCAGCGATTCGATCTCGACGATCGCAGGATCCGTCGTCCACTGCTTGGCCAGGTTCATCACGTCTTCAGTGAAGGTGGCGGAGAACAGCAGCGTCTGACGCTCGCCCTTGTGCGGGGTCTGGCGAATGATCGAGCGGACCTGAGGGATGAAGCCCATGTCGAGCATGCGGTCGGCTTCGTCCAGCACCATGACTTCGACCATGTCCAGGTGCACTTCGCCGCGCTGGGCGAAGTCCAGCAAACGGCCAGGCGTGGCGACCAGGATGTCGCAGTGGCGGGCTTCGAGGTGTTTAAGCTGCTTGTCGAAATCCATGCCGCCGACGAACGTCATCACGTTGAGGTCGGTGTACTTGGTCAGCGCCTCGGCGTCCTTGGCGATCTGCACCACCAGTTCACGGGTCGGCGCAATGATCAGCGCACGGGGCTCACCCATGTAGCGCTCCTTCGGCGGAGGCGTCTGGGTCAACTGGGTAATGATGGAAATCAGGAAAGCGGCGGTTTTGCCAGTGCCGGTCTGGGCGCGGCCGATGGCATCGCGGCCTTTGAGGGTGTAGCCCAGAACGCCGGCCTGGATAGGCGTGCAGTACGGGAAGCCCAGGTCCTGGATGGCGTGCATCAATTCAGGGGCGAGGGGGAAATCGTGGAAACGGGTTTTGCCTTCCTGGGGTTCGACGACGAAGTCTTCGGGTTTCCAGGGAATAACGACAGGCTTGGGTGCACGTTCGCGGCGCGGGCGTTCCGCCCTGGTGGGCGAAGTGACGGGCGGTGCAGTGACTGCCGAATGCTCTGGCATTGGCACGTGCACTTCTGCTGCTGACGGTTCCCGCGAGACGCTTTCGGTCTGGCGCTGGGGGACGGGAAGGGGAGCAGCAGGCGCGAGCGGCTCAGCCTCGCTTTTTCCGAACATCTTTTTAAGTGCTTTGAGCACGGTCATCTCATCGATTGATTTAGGAATGTACGCCGGGGAGTGTAAAGCAAGAACCCGGCGCGGCGTAGTGTCCTAGCAAATCCGCAACGTAATTGGAAGGATCAAATGAGTGGACTAGCGAAGCTTATCCGCGAGCCAGACACCTATGTCGGAAATTTCCTGCGGTAACACTTCGTGCTCCATTGGGTATTCCTGCCATGTCACGGTGACGCCTTGGACCTTCAGATGCTCGTAAGCCGCTCGCCCCATGGCATGCAACACCACCGGGTCATTGCTGCCGTGCAAGCAATAGGCCGGGATGCGTTGCTGGCTGGCGGACAGGCTCATTTCGTCGCTGAACGTCGGTGCGTAAGTGGACAGCGCGAGCACGCCACCGAGGGGGCCTTCCCAACGCAGGAAGGCAGTGTGCAACACCACGGCGCCGCCCTGGGAGAACCCCGCCAAGAAGATTCGCGCCGGGTCGATGCCGCCGTCGCGTTGTTGTTCGATCAGCTTGATGACGTCTTGCGCCGAGCCTTCCAGCTGGTCGCTGTCGATGGCGCGGGCCGGGCTCATGGCCTTGATGTCATACCAGCTGGGCATCGCGTAGCCACCGTTGATGGTGACGGCACGGGTCGGCGCCTGGGGCAGGATGAACCGCGTGGTCTTCAACGCCTTCTGCAGCATCTCGGCGACCGGCAGAAAATCATAGCGGTCAGCGCCCAGGCCGTGCAGCCAGATCACGCAGGCATCGACTGCCAATTCCGGCTCGATGATCAACGGTTCAGTCATGTGTGCTCCATTAGTGTGCGACGCCTTTGGCGCAGCGCTTTAAGGCGGTGCGTCGGGTCGTGTGCGGATGTAGGAAAGATGTCGCAAGGTTACAAGTTTTGATCTTGACCTGTCGCTAATTCGACATTGCCAGCATGGTGGTACGGGCTTTGCTACACAACCCGCGGAGTGAAGGCGCTCACCTCGTGCGGTAACACTAATAGGCTATCAAACAGACAGCCGAGTGTTGCGTCAGGGGCAGCAAGGAATCATCGAGCAGGATTCCCGGCACGATTCGCTTTGAACCTCGGGGTTCAAGGACATCATGGGGCTTCAGTCTGCAGGACTCGCAACAGGCCGAACACGGGATGACCAGATGCGTGGCGCCGGTGGCGGCCAACGGGTTCAACGTCGCCTGACCCAAAAACAAGCCAACACGGGTCATGAATGCCTCACAAGGGTGCGACGGGGCTAAGGCTCCTACACAACAAAGAGCAAACTGGAGGTTTGAATGAAGATGTTGAAATCCACCCTGGCTGTAGTGGCCGCCGCTGCAGCGCTCGGCCTGACCGGGTTCGCTCAAGCGGGTGCCAAGCTGGACGCCATTCAGAAGAAGGGCTTTATTCAGTGCGGCGTCAGTGACGGTCTGCCAGGCTTCTCGGTTCCGGACGCAAGCGGCAAGATCCAGGGCATCGACGCCGACTTCTGCCGCGCTGTGGCTGCTGCGGTATTCGGCGACGCGACCAAGGTCAAGTTCAGCCAGCTGAACGCCAAAGAGCGCTTCACCGCGCTGCAGTCCGGCGAAATCGACATCCTGTCGCGTAACACCACCTGGACCAGCTCCCGTGACGCGAGCATGGGCCTGGTCTTCCCGGGCTTCGTCACTTATTACGACGGCGTTGGCTTCCTGGCCAACAGCAAGCTGGGCGTGAAAAGTGCCAAGGAACTGGACGGCGCGACCATCTGTATTCAAGCCGGTACCACCACTGAGCTGAACGTATCGGACTACTTCCGCGCCAACAACCTCAAGTACACCCCGATCACGTTCGACACCTCCGACGAAAGCGCCAAGTCGCTGGAATCCGGTCGTTGCGACGTACTGACCTCCGACAAATCCCAGCTCTACGCACAGCGCTCCAAGCTGGCCTCGCCGAAGGATTACGTCGTTCTGCCTGAAACCATCTCCAAAGAACCGCTGGGCCCTGTTGTCGCCCGTGGCGATGAAGATTGGACCACCGTTGTTCGCTGGGTGGGCTACGCCTTGCTGAACGCGGAAGAAGCTGGCGTGACGTCGAAAAACGTTGAAGCCGAAGCCAAATCCACCAAGAACCCTGACGTGGCACGCTTGCTGGGTGCCGACGGCGATTACGGTCCGCAGCTCAAGCTGAAAAAAGACTGGGTCGTGCAGATCGTCAAGCAAGTCGGTAACTACGGCGAAATCTTCGAGAAGAACCTGGGCGCAGCCACTCCTCTGGAGATCGCTCGCGGTCAGAACGCTCTGTGGAACGCTGGCGGCATTCAATACGCACCACCTGTGCGTTGATTGACCTGCGCCCGGCTGCGTGAATTGCAGCCGGGCGCTTTGTTGCATTTCTTCCGGGGCACTCCATGCAAAATCAAATCAGCGCACCCAAGCAGAGGCTCAGCCTCAGCGACCCTAAAGTGCGTGCGTGGCTATTTCAGATAATTACGGTTGTCGCCGTAGTCGCGATGGGTTGGTATCTGTTCGATAACACCCAGACCAACCTGCAACACCGGGGTATCACCTCAGGTTTCGGTTTCCTCGAAAACAGTGCCGGCTTCGGCATCGCGCAGCACCTGATTCCGTTCACGGAGTCGGACACCTACGCGCGGGTTTTCCTGATCGGTTTGCTCAACACGCTGCTGGTGACATTCATCGGCGTGGTCCTTGCGACCCTGCTGGGCTTCATCGTCGGCGTCGCGCGTCTGTCCAACAACTGGATCATCAACAAGCTGGCCACGGTTTACGTTGAAGTCTTCCGTAACATTCCGCCGCTGCTGCAGATCCTGTTCTGGTATTTCGCGGTGTTCCTGACCCTGCCAGGGCCGCGGGCTGCCCATGGCTTTCTCGGCTCATTCTTCGTCAGCAGCCGTGGCCTGAACATGCCGGCCGCGATTGCCACCGATGCGGCATGGCCGTTCGTGATCAGCGTAGTGCTGGCCATTGTTGCCATCGTGTTCATGACGCATTGGGCGAACAAGCGCTTCGAAGCCACGGGCGTACCGTTCCACAAGTTCTGGGCAGGCCTTGCGCTGTTCATCGTGATCCCGGCGCTCTGCGCGCTGATCTTCGGTGCACCGGTGCATTGGGAGGTCCCTGAACTGAAAGGCTTCAACTTTGTTGGCGGCTGGGTACTGATCCCTGAACTGCTGGCGCTGACGTTGGCCCTGACAGTTTATACGGCGGCGTTTATCGCCGAGATCGTACGCTCGGGCATCAAGTCGGTGAGTCACGGCCAGACCGAAGCGGCACGTTCGCTGGGCCTGCGTCCAGGGCCGACACTGCGTAAGGTCATCATTCCCCAGGCACTGCGGGTGATCATCCCGCCATTGACCAGCCAATACTTGAACCTGGCGAAGAACTCGTCGCTGGCCGCCGGTATCGGTTACCCGGAAATGGTTTCGCTGTTCGCCGGTACCGTGCTCAACCAGACCGGTCAGGCCATCGAAGTCATTGCCATCACCATGAGCGTGTACCTGGCGATCAGTATCAGCATTTCCCTGCTGATGAACTGGTACAACAAGCGCATTGCGCTGATCGAGCGGTGAGGAAACGCGCATGACATCCCATACTTTCAAACCCGACATGCCACCGCCGAGCAAAGTCTTCGGCCCCGTGGCATGGATGCGCCAGAACCTGTTCTCAAGCTGGATCAACACGCTGTTGACCCTGTTCGCGATCTACCTGATCTGGCTGGTTGTTCCACCGTTGCTGAGTTGGGCCATCTTCGATGCCAACTGGGTCGGCACGACGCGCGAAGACTGCACCAAGGCCGGCGCCTGCTGGGTGTTCATCGAACAGCGCTTCGGCCAGTTCATGTACGGCTACTACCCGCAGGCACTGCGCTGGAGGGTTGATCTGACCGTCTGGCTGGCGATCATCGGCGTCGCGCCGCTGTTCATCAAAGTGATGCCGCGCAAGGCGATCTACGGCCTGTCGTTCCTGTTCATCTACCCGATCGTTGCGTACTTCCTGCTGCACGGCGGCGTGTTCGGCCTCGACCTCGTTGCGACCAGTCAGTGGGGCGGCCTGATGCTGACCCTGGTGATCGCCACAGTGGGTATCGCCGGCGCGTTGCCACTGGGTGTAGTGCTGGCTTTGGGGCGTCGCTCCGAAATGCCGGCCATCCGCGTGATGTGCGTGACGTTCATCGAGTTCTGGCGGGGCGTTCCGTTAATCACCGTGCTGTTCATGTCGTCGGTGATGCTGCCGTTGTTCCTGCCTGAAGGCATGAACTTCGACAAATTGCTGCGTGCGCTGATCGGCGTGATCCTGTTCCAGTCGGCGTACGTGGCCGAGGTGGTTCGAGGCGGCATGCAGGCCATTCCCAAGGGTCAATACGAAGCAGCTGCGGCCATGGGCCTCGGCTACTGGCGCCGCATGGGCCTGGTCATTCTCCCGCAGGCCTTGAAGATGGTCATTCCGGGTCTGGTCAACACCGTGATCGCGTTGTTCAAGGACACCAGCCTTGTGATCATCATCGGCCTGTTCGACCTCCTCAACAGCGTTAAACAAGCTGCCGCCGACCCCAAGTGGCTCGGCATGGCGACCGAGGGTTACGTGTTCGCGGCCCTGGTGTTCTGGATCTTCTGTTTCGGCATGTCCCGCTACTCCATGCATTTGGAGCGTAAGTTGGACACAGGCCACAAGCGTTAGGAGTTTTGTGATGAGTGAAGCTATCAGTAAGCCTCTGGGCGCCGAAGGCATGATCCGGATGGAAGGCGTACACAAGTGGTACGGCCAGTTCCACGTGTTGAAAGACATCAACCTGAACGTGCGTCAGGGCGAGCGCATTGTGTTGTGCGGCCCGTCGGGTTCGGGCAAGTCGACGACCATCCGTTGCCTCAACCGTCTGGAGGAGCACCAGCAGGGTCGCATCGTGGTCGATGGCACCGAGCTGACTTCGGACCTGAAGCAGATCGAGACGATTCGTCGCGAAGTCGGCATGGTGTTTCAGCACTTCAACCTGTTCCCGCACCTGACCATCCTGCAGAACTGCACGCTGGCGCCGATGTGGGTGCGCAAGATGCCCAAGCGCAAGGCCGAAGAAATCGCCATGCATTATTTGGAGCGCGTGCGTATTCCCGAGCAGGCGCATAAATATCCTGGCCAGCTCTCCGGCGGTCAGCAACAGCGTGTGGCGATCGCCCGCGCGCTGTGCATGAAGCCGAAGATCATGCTGTTCGACGAGCCGACCTCGGCCCTCGATCCGGAAATGGTGAAAGAGGTGCTCGACACCATGGTCGGCCTGGCGGAAGAGGGCATGACCATGCTCTGCGTGACCCACGAGATGGGTTTCGCCCGGACCGTCGCCAACCGCGTGATCTTCATGGACAAAGGCGAGATCGTCGAACAAGCCGCGCCGAACGACTTCTTCGATAATCCGCAAAGCGACCGTACAAGGCTGTTCCTCAGCCAGATCCTGCACTGAGTCAGTAGCTGCGATGCAAAGAACCCGGGCCTAGTGCCCGGGTTTTTACTTTGTGGGAGCGAGCTTGCTCGCGAAGAGGGACGTCATCGAATAAGGAGTGGGCGCGTACTCCACTGCAAAACTGTACCCAATCCTCGTAAAACTTGTGTTCTCTGCCGATCTCCAACAGGATTACTCCTTTGCGCAATGCGCTGTTACATCCTCCTGCCCCCACGAGAATCCCATGACGACCAAGGCGCCGACGGCGAGCAGTTCCCGTTCAAATGCTTCGACACCCCATGAAATTGACAAACTGCTGATCGACGCGGAAGCGGATGACGAGCAGGTGCAGCAGCATCATCCCGTGCTCAAGCGCCCATGGTTCCTGTTGTTGGGCCTGGTGCTGGTGGCGCTGAATCTGCGTCCGGCGTTGTCGAGCATGGCGCCGTTGTTGAGTGAGGTGTCACGAAGCCTGGGACTTTCTGCGGCCACGGCCGGGTTGCTGACCACGCTGCCGGTGTTGTGCCTGGGCCTGTTCGCGCCCCTTGCGCCGATCCTTGCGCGGCGATTCGGCAGTGAGCGCGTGGTACTCGGCATTCTGCTGACTTTGGCCTGCGGCATCATTCTGCGCAGCTCGTTGGGCGAGTTCGGTCTGTTCGCCGGCAGCATCATGGCTGGCGCCAGCATCGGCATTATCGGGGTTCTGCTTCCCGGCATCGTCAAACGCGACTTCGCCAGGCAGGCCGGTGCCATGACGGGCGTTTACACCATGGCGCTGTGCCTAGGCGCCGCCGTTGCGGCCGGCTCCACGGTGCCGTTAAGCGAGGCGCTGGGTAACGGCGACGGCCGCGACTGGACACTGGGCCTGGGTTTCTGGATCGTCCCGGCGATTCTTGCCGCGATCTTCTGGTGGCCGCAGACGCGTCAACGTCATGGCCAGCATCAGGTGGCTTATCGGGTACGCGGTTTGCGCCGCGATCCTCTGGCCTGGCAAGTCACCCTTTATATGGGCCTGCAATCGTCACTGGCCTACATCGTGTTCGGCTGGCTGCCGTCGATCCTCATCGGGCGAGGACTGACTGCCGTTGACGCCGGCCTGCTGTTGTCCGGTTCGATCATGGTGCAACTGGTCAGCTCGCTGACCGCGCCGTGGCTGGCCACTCGCGGCAAGGATCAGCGCATCGCTATTGTGCTGGTGATGCTGCTGACACTGGCCGGTCTGTTCGGCTGCCTGTATGCGCCACTTGAACAGTTGTGGGGCTGGGCCGTGGTGCTCGGCGTGGGGCAGGGCGGCACGTTCAGCCTGGCACTGACCCTGATCGTGTTGCGCTCGCGGGACTCCCATGTCGCCGCCAACCTGTCGAGCATGGCTCAAGGCTTCGGCTACACCCTCGCGTCGCTCGGGCCTTTCGCGGTCGGCGTCGTGCATGACTGGACCGGCAACTGGGACTCGGTGGGCTGGATCTTCGGGATCATCGGCATCGCCGCGATCATCGCTGGTCTGGGTGCCGGGCGCGCGCTGTACGTGGGCGTGACCAGCGAGAAAGTCTGAGGGGAAGCATTTGTGATGCGAATGCCCGTGGCAAAACGCGGTGGGGCCGCTTATCGTGCAGGCATCCTATATCCATGGACGGCGTTCCCATGAGCGAGACCTTTACCAGCGAACACAACAGCGCGGTCATCACGCGCTTCTACGAGGCGTTCAGCCGCCTGGACGCCGAGGCGATGGCTGCGTGCTACAGCGAGGACGTGGTGTTCTCCGACCCGGTGTTTGGCGAGTTGCACGGGCAGGATGCCGGCGACATGTGGCGCATGCTGACCTCCCGGGCCCGTGACTTTTCGGTGGTGTTCGATCACGTTCGTGCCGATGCCACAACTGGCGCGGCGCACTGGGTCGCGACCTACCTGTTCAGCCAGACCGGCCGCACGGTGGTCAACGACATTCAGGCGCGGTTTGTGTTTCGCGACGGCAAGATCTGCGAGCACCACGATCAGTTTGATCTATGGCGCTGGTCGCGTCAGGCGCTCGGCACGATGGGCCTGTTGCTGGGCTGGACGCCGTTGCTGCGCGCAAAGGTTCGTCGTCAGGCAGCTGAAGGGCTGAGCAAATTCCGCCAGGCGCAATAACCTGGCGGGTTTGATTCGCTTACTGCGGCTCACTCACGGCCTGATCCGAACTGCGATAAATGAACGTGGCGTTTTGCGTCTCATCGCGTGGCAGACCGATCTCGATGATCGGGACGATGCGTCCAACGGTTGTGTGGTAATCCGTCTGGTCATATCGGGCCTGCTCCAGGCCGCGTGGCATCCCCCTGATATAGAAAAACGACTGAATGGGCACGCCGTTACTTTGCGTCTCGTCCCAGGCCTGGATCAACATCTCGTTCCACGGGAAAGGCTCGCCGTTGAGTAAACGCATCGCTTTGAGGTTCTCCATAAACTCGCGCGCTGCAGCTCCGTCACGGGATGTGTGCATGTCGAACGCACATTGGCTGAAATAGCGCTCCGCCGGGTTTCCGGGGTGCGCTGATAGTTGACGATCCAGTCCTCGGCGCTTCGAATGCCTTGCTCGTGGCAGAAGGTTTCCACCTGCGCGGTCTGTTGGTTGTCGCCGCAGCCTCCCTGGTCACGGGTCCAGCTGTCGCCATCGGTAGGAAACGCACACAGGACCCTGTATTGCAGAGTATCCGCGGGCCGGTTGCTGACCGGCGCCAGGGTATAGCCACTGCGGGCATCCTCCGCCAGATTGCTGATGGGCGCGTCGGCCCGGAGGAAGGAAAACGCTACCCCTCCCTTGGCTTTTGAGTTCGGGCTGTGTTCCCACGAATGGTAAGCGGGTGAGGGCCGAGTGGACCGCAGGAAAATGCCCGAGCAGACGAACGCTGGCGACTGCGCTCCGCATGACTCTCGTGTGTCGTGGTACTGGCGAGTCATCGCCCTCGCGGTGTTTTCCCCTCGCTGGCTTGCACCGAACCGATCGTGAATGCAACTACGGCGAGGGTGCCGGTGATAGATAATGCCTTGAACATGTTGAATGGCTCCGTCCTTGGAATGAGTAATGAGCTTACTGATCTCGGATGGGGCGATGCTGTAGGCAACGCGCATTTTGGCTAAGGCGTTGTTGGATTGAATGCGTAGGTTCGTGGCCCTTGCCGTGGTTCGTTGGCGTCCATTCCGGGAAGGTCGACGGTAGGAAACTTCCTGTGTACCCTCCGCCAAACCTTTCGGAAACCTCGTGTGCCTGTCCAGACTCCCGCAGAACCTGTGGCTAAATCCTGGTTCGTGTACTTGGTGCGCGCGGCCAACGGTTCTTTGTACTGCGGCATCAGCAATGATCCGCAGCGCCGGTTCGCTCAGCATCAGAGCGGCAAAGGCGCGCGCTTCTTCAGTTCGAGCCCCGCGGTGGCGCTGGTTTATGTCGAAGCCTGCCGCGACAAGGGGGATGCCCTGCGGCAAGAAAGGCTGATCAAAAAGCTGCGTAAAAGCGCCAAGGAATACCTTGCCGCCAGCTATATCCAGCCGAGTGATGCCGCGCCATCAGGCCGAGCGGGTATGCCGTAAGCGCGCAGGAGGCTAAGCTGGGGCTTTATCCCTGCGGATGGCCCGAAGCATGTCTGAGTTGATTCTTCATCACTATCCAACGTCACTGTTCGCCGAGAAAGCCCGCCTGATGCTGGGCTTCAAAGGCCTGTCATGGCGCTCGGTCAACATCCCGTCGATCATGCCCAAGCCTGACCTCATGGCCCTCACCGGCGGCTATCGCAAAACCCCGGTTCTGCAGGTGGGCGCCGACATCTACTGCGACACCGCGTTGATCGCCCGGCGTCTTGAGCAGGAAAAATCGTCTCCCACGTTCTATCCCGAAGGTCAGGAGTTCACGGCGGCCAGCCTCGCGGCGTGGGCGGATTCGGTGCTGTTCCTGCATGCGGTCAGCCTGGTGTTTCAGCCGGCATCCCTTGCTGTGCGTTTCGCCAAAGTCCCGCCTGAGGCCGTGAAGGCATTCGTTGCCGACCGCGCCACACTGTTCAACGGCGGCAGCGCCAATCGCGTGCCGCTGGAAGTGGCGCAGCATCAATGGCCGACGCTGATGGCGCGTCTGGAAACCCAGCTTGAGCGCAACGGTGATTTCCTCCTGGGTGCGCCCTCGATTGCCGACTTCTCGGTGGCTCACACCTTGTGGTTCCTCAAACAAACCCCGGTCACGTCCCCGCTCGTCGACGCCTATCCGGCGGTGTTGAGCTGGTACGAGCGCGTTATTGCGTTCGGCCATGGTGCGCCGAGTGAATTGAGCTCGGGCGACGCCGTTGAGATCGCCCGTGCTGCTACCCCGGCGCCGGTGCCCGATGAAGATTTCACCGACCCCAACGGTTTCACCATCGGCCAGCAGGTCACTGTGTCCGCAGTGGATTACGGCGTTGACGCGGTGGCGGGCGAGCTGATTTTCAGCGGGCGCGAAGCGATCATCCTGCGTCGCGAAGATGAACGCGCAGGCGCCGTGCATGTGCACTTCCCGCGTTTCGGTTTTCAAATCAAGGCTGTTTAAACACCTCATGCGCAAATAAGCCCGGTGCAATGCCGGGCTTATCGCGATGCCGAATAATCGCTTTGTTTTAATTGCCTATTGATCTGGCTAACCAGCGCAAAGTTGTCGTGACTGTCAGTTGTGACAGTTGTTAAAAAAGCCACGCGGTTTACTCTCCTCTTTCATCTAAATAATGAAGCTGTCCGGTCAAGGAGAACGTTGGAGTCCCTGAGTGGCGCCAATGTCTTTCAATATTCCGTGACATTGGACGCCTTATTTCCAGGGACAGGAGAACACGTCATGGCCAACGCCAATGCGTTCGGGTTATCGCTACTTGTTGTTGCAATACAATGCGCTGATGTTTATGGGGCCAGTTGTGCCGATACGGCCAACGCGCTGAGACGTCAATATAACGATACGAGGGAAAACTGCGGCAAAGCCTCGTCACCTGCATTTTTGTGCAACGGAGTTATCTTTAGAGCCACCATCCCATCGGACGACTACAACTCGTGGGACCCTAGCCCGGCTTCGGTCAAAAGCGGCGGTACGTCGTTCTCTTATCTGCGTAAGGACGCCAGGTTTTCCCGCCTCGTCCGCTATGAAAACAATGGCTACGTGCTCTTTCCGATTCAGGCGCTGCCGACTGGCAAAAGCCCCTATAACGTGCTGTGCTCGTTCCCGATGGATGGCGGCACTGATTCTCGAGTCGACAAGGGCTGCGGCTCCTCTCCGGTGGCGACCGCGCCAGGCAAAGGCGCTGAGTGCTTTTCTCAAAAGATCGAGACCGGTCGCCAGTGGGCAGAGCAGTACAAGACGCAGACCAAGGGCGATAACCGCAATGAGTGCGGCTTTGATGTTCGCGATCCACTGGACCGGCACGCAACTGACAACTTCAATGCAAGTCTGAGCGCCATGCGTGAAATGGGAAAGACGTCGTTCAATAAACAGAATGAACTCAGGCTGGATACCTGGAGTGCTGAAACGCTTGATAAAGACTTGCCGATTCAGGCTTTTTTCTATTTGCCCGAACCTGGGGGCGGCAAGGACGATGCCCGGTTTGATCAACAACGTTATTACTCACAAACGGGTATCTGGGTGCCGATTATCGCAATGACACTTCCGGACTCCCCGTCTAAAGATGCAACGTTTGCCTGCGACGCCGATGATCAGGCCGTCTCCGAATCGGGCAAGACAATCGATCGCTATATCCAGTCCGCCACATGGGCGTTACGCCCTGACCCGGGCACGGGAGAAGAGGAGTGGTCACTGTCGGTCGTGCTGACCGAATTGGGCAGGAAGCAAACGGGTTCTTCAGGCTCTGACGCGGTGTATGCCGAACTGGTCCGCAAGTATAAAAACGATTTTCAATGGAAACAAAATGATGGCGGTGGCATGCGTCGTCAGTTGGTGTGCCACTTCAGCATTGCGCGCAATAAGGATGAATTCAATCTTGAGCCGTTCCGCCCCGATCTCTCTGAAGAGAAAGCCGAGGCGGCGGGTTGCAATCCGGTGTGACCCACCAGCAGCCAAGCGTCAGGTGTCACTTCAGCGCAGCGAGAATCTGCTCTTCGCTAAACCCCCTGATCAACGTGCCATTCACGTCGATCAGGGGAATGCCGCGGCCACCCAGGGCCTCATAGGCTTTGCGTCCGGCGGCGTCTTTCTCGATATCGAACTCGGTATAGCGGATGCCTTGGCTGTCGAGAAAACGCCGAGTCTGCTTGCAGTAGCCGCACCAGTCGGTGGCGTATAACGTCACCTTCGCGTTGGCTTGCGCATGCTCCGATAAAGTGGAGGAAGGGTGGACCAGGTTTTCGATCTTGCCCCAGTTCTGGTAAACGACTACCACCAGCATGATGAGCAAGAACTTCTTCACGGTACGAACGAACATTCGGGTCTTGGCGCCTCGGCAGAATCAGCGGCGTTTGAGCTGATCGGTCAATTGAGTGGGCAGCCCTTTGATGATCAACGTGCCTTTCTCCTCGTCGTACTCGATCTTGTCGCCCAGCAGGTGCGCCTCAAAGCTGATCGACAGACCTTCTGCGCGACCGGTGAAGCGGCGGAACTGACTCAGCGTACGCTTATCCGCAGGAATCTCGGGTGACAGGCCGTAATCCTTGTTGCGGATGTGATCGTAGAAGGCCCGCGGGCGGTCCTCGTCGATCAGGCCTGACAATTCTTCCAGGGCGATGGGCTCGCCCATTTTGCTCTGGCTGCTGGCGTAGTCGACCAGCGCCTTGGTCTTCTCGCGAGTGGATTCTTCCGGCAGGTCTTCGCTCTCGACGAAGTCACTGAAGGCCTTGAGCAGGGTGCGGGTCTCGCCCGGCCCGTCGACGCCTTCCTGGCAGCCGATGAAGTCGCGGAAGTACTCGGAAACCTTCTTGCCGTTCTTGCCCTTGATGAACGAGATGTACTGCTTGGAGGCCTTGTTGTTCTGCCACTCGGAAATATTGATCCGGGCCGCGAGGTGCAGTTGGCCAAGGTCCAGATGCCGGGATGGCGTTACGTCCAGCGCTTCGTTCACGGCCACGCCTTCGCTGTGGTGCAGCAGTGCGATCGCCAGGTATTCAGTCATGCCCTGCTGATAGTGAGCGAACAGCACGTGGCCGCCGACCGACAGGTTCGACTCTTCCATCAGCTTCTGCAGATGCTCGACCGCAATGCGGCTGAACTGGGTGAAATCCTTGCCCTGATCGAGATATTCCTTCAGCCAGCCGCTGAAAGGGTGCGCGCCGGACTCGGCATGAAACAGCCCCCAGGCCTTGCCCTGCTTGGCGTTATAGCTTTCGTTGAGGTCTGCCAGCATGTTCTCGATGGCCTGCGACTCGGCAAGTTCAGAGTCCCTGGCGTGGAGCACGGCGGGGGTGCCGTCGGGTTTTTTGTCGATCAGGTGGACGATGGCGTGACGGATCGGCATGGATTTCTCGGCTGCTGAAGGGGAACTGAACGGGACCAGACCAGGCCCGTGCGAAAGTCGGCAAGTGTACCGCAGACGGGCCTGGGAACGCTCTGGAAGGGCCGAAAACGCTGACCTGCGCCCATTAATATGACTTTTTTACGCCTCTCGGGCGATAAAGCTGACCAAATGGGTAGGTAGGGGCGGATATTTGCGTTGCGCTGTGCTAGTTTTGCCCGGTCCTGAGCGCCCAAGCGCGCCAGGCGTGCAGTTTGTGGGCGTTCGGCCGAACCAAAGGCCGTTTACAGTATCTACATTTCGCGTCTGTACCACACTCTGCAAACCATTCGAATTTGATAGGGAAGGAACACCACCATGGCTCTGACTAAAGACCAATTGATCGCCGATATCGCAGAAGCAATCGACGCGCCTAAAACCACCGCGCGCAACGCTCTCGACCAATTGGGTCAAATCGTCGCTGACCAACTGGAAAACGGCAGTGAAATCACTCTGCCAGGCATCGGCAAACTGAAAGTCACCGAGCGTCCAGCACGCACCGGCCGCAACCCTTCGACTGGCGCAGCCATCGAAATCGCTGCCAAGAAAGTGGTCAAGTTCGTACCCGCCAAAGTGCTGACTGACTCGGTCAACAAGTAAGCGAAAACGCTGCTTGGATGAGGAACCGTGTGACGGAGTGATCCGGACACGGTTTTTTTGTGCCCGCTATTTTTTGAAAGGGTTGCACCCGGCCGCTTTAGCCGCTGCCTCGGAAACCACCGGGCGGAAGGGCTCCAGGTTCCAGTCAGCGCGTTGCGGGTAGTTGCGCACGATGCAGGCGATTTGTTGCTTCATGCTGCCCGCGTCTTTTTCTTCGTCCCGCCATTGCGAGTCTGAACCGCGCAAGTCGTAGAGCTCCTGATAGACCACTTGCTGCTGACTCGCTTGTACTTTTTTCCGAGCTCCGTCAGCACGACATTTAGCGTCCACTCTGTTTTGCCGGTGCCTGGGTCCAGGCGCTGCTCCCAGTTGCTCTTTGCGATGTATTTCGCGCTTATAGTGCTGTTGAGGTTAAGCGAAACCCCTTGATCGGCGGCGCTGTAGGTGAATCGTTGCTCCGGCGACCTTGTGAAATCGATTTTCAGGATAGGTACTGCGTAGCCTTGCCCATAAAGTTTTCGTTGGAAGGTGCGCGCATTGGCCAGGCCGTCCTGCTGCACCGCGGCTTTGCCGTTGTCGCCTCGGACGGGGTAGTTGAAAGCGCTTTTACCTTGGTAAATAAACGCATCGATGTCATCCATGATGTCGCTGCCGCCGGCGGCATTCTTGAGCATGAATTCGTTGAAGAAGTCTTTGCGCGAATAAGGGTCGGCATTGGTGGTGGTCACTCTGGCCTCATGGGCCTGGATCATCGCGTCCCACTGCGCAGGCACTTCGGCGTTCCACGAGCACTGCGACGTCTGAATAGGCTGTCGGGCACCGCCCTGATATTTCTGTTTCCACTGCTCGGCCGTGTTGACGTTCTGATCGGCACAGGTGCCGTAGGCCCATTGAGCGTTCTTGTTCGCAGTCCTAGGTTGGGGAGGGGGCACGAAGGTGGCGTCGTTGAAGGGCCCGCAGCCGTACCACTTGCGATCCGGTCCGGTGTAACCATCGAACGTGTAGATACAGGCCCAGCCCTCCTGCTTGACCGGGAGCTGCAGCGCAAGCCCGTCCGTTGGCGTCCTGAGAATGAAGCCGGCAGGATGCACGAGCACTGTTGTGCTCAGGTCTCGGCGTATCCAGGTGTAGGACGTTGCCCCGGTTTGCAGGGCGTAGGGACTGTAATCCCAGGGATTGAAGTTGCCGTCATTGACCATGCGCAACGTGATGCCGCTGCAGTAGTAATGGCCCCGGGCGGCGCCGGTGTCCGGCTCTTTGCACTGGTTTTCGATGCGGTTGTAACTGGCGTTGATGCGCCGGACCGTTTCGACCGGATCGAGATTCGTCTTCAATTCAACTGCCCACGACGGGCAGTTCCAGACCGTCAATACGCAGATAACACAGGCTATAGCGCGCATGGCTGACCTCCTTGTGCTCGGACACGCGACGAGGAGTCAGCTTATGAACGGGGAGGTTGGCCGTCTACTGGCAGAAATGACACTACCGTTTGGGGCTCAGGGCTTGCGTGCGATCCAGCGCTCCTCCCGCCAGGCGTCCTGACGAGCGCTGTCGTGAAAGGTCCAGGCCACGAAGCGGCTCTGTTTCTGACCCTGGCCCATCTCCACCGTATGGCTTTCAACAGCACCGGCTTTTTTCAGCGCGCTCTGGATGAGAGGCAGGTTCGACGCCTTGGACACCAGCGTGCTGAACCACAACACCTGGGCCGCCACCTGAGCACTCTCATTGATCAACTGCGTCACGAATCGTGCCTCGCCACCTTCGCACCACAGCTCCGCCGCCTGGCCGCCGAAATTCAGCACCGGCAATTTGCGTTTGGGGTCTGCCTTGCCTAGGGCTCGCCATTTGCGCTGGCTGCCGCTTAACGCTTCCTCAGCCGAGGCGTGGAAGGGCGGGTTACATACGCTGATGTCGAAGCGTTCATCGGGCTGCAGCAAACCGTTCAAGATGTGCTTTTGGTTGGACTGCTCCCGAAAGCCGATGCTTTTGCTCAAGCCGTTGGCTTTGACGATGGTGGTCGCCGAAGCAAGGGCGATCTTGTCGATGTCAGAGCCCAAAAACGACCAGCCGTATTCGCCCTGACCGATCAGTGGGTAGATGCAGTTGGCGCCCGTGCCAATGTCCAGCGCTGTAACGGATGCGCCGCGAGGAATGACGCCGTCGTTGCGCTCCGCCAGCAGGTCCGCCAGAAAGTGCAGATAATCGGCGCGCCCAGGGATTGGCGGGCACAGGTAGTCCGCGGGAATATCCCAATGGGCAATGCCATAGAACGCTTTGAGCAGAGCACGGTTGAATACCCGCACAGCAGCGGGGTTGGCGAAGTCGATGCTTTCCTTGCCATAGGGATTGAGGATCACGAACTTGCCCAGTTCGGGGCTGCTTTTGATCAGGCGCGGAAAGTCGTAATGGCCCTGATGGCGGTTGCGCGGGTGCAGGGTGGCTTTCTCACGCGGCGCGGCAGGCTTGGCCTGTTGGGCAGGTTTGGCTTTCTTGCGTGGGGTGTTGCGTTGGGGTTTGGGGGCGTCGTGGCTGGTCATCGGTGATGCGATTCTCGTGAAAGCACAGCCCCTGTAGACGTGAGCTTGCTCGCGATAACCGTGTGTCAGTCAACGGTTGGGTTGCTGATATACCGCTATCGCGAGCACGCTCACGCTCACGCCTACAGGGGTCATGGTCGTCAACCGGCCTGCGATTCAGGCCGGCTGATTTGATCGGATTACAGACTCGCGATCCGCGCGTGCTGCTCGGCCAGCTTGCTCAGCGCCTGTTCGGCTTCGGCCATCTTCGCGCGTTCCTTGGCGATGACTTCAGGCGGCGCCTTGTCGACGAACGCGGCATTGGACAGCTTGCCGCCAACCCGCTGAACTTCGCCCTGCAGACGCTGGATTTCCTTGTCCAGACGCGCCAGTTCGGCGTCCTTGTCGATCAGTCCGGCCATCGGCACCAGCACTTCCATCTCACCAACCAGCGCGGTCGCGGACAGCGGTGCTTCGGCGCCGGCTTCCAGCACGATGAACGATTCGAGCTTGGCCAGCTTCTTCAGCAGGTGCTCGTTCTCGTTCAGGCGGCGCTGGTCTTCGGCGCTGACGTTCTTGAGGAACAACTGCAGCGGCTTGCCCGGGCCGATGTTCATCTCGCCGCGGATGTTGCGCACGCCGAGCATCAGGCTCTTGAGCCATTCGATGTCGCCTTCGGCCGCGACATCGATGCGCGCATCGTTCGCCACCGGCCACGGTTGCAGCATGATGGTCTTGCCTTCAACGCCGGCCAGCGGCGCGAGGCGCTGCCAGATTTCTTCGGTGATGAATGGCATGAACGGATGCGCCAGACGCAGTGCGACTTCCAGCACACGCACCAGCGTGCGACGGGTGCCACGCTGACGCTCGATCGGCGCCGTCTCGTCCCACAGAACCGGCTTGGACAGCTCCAGGTACCAGTCGCAATACTGATTCCAGATGAACTCGTACAGCGCCTGCGCCGCGAGGTCGAAACGGAACTGATCCAGCTGACGGGTCACTTCGGCTTCAGTGCGTTGCAGCTGCGAGATGATCCAGCGATCCGGCAGCGAGAGCTCGAACGCTTCGCCGTTCTGACCGCAGTCTTCGCCCTTGTCGAGCACGTAGCGCGCGGCGTTCCAGATCTTGTTGCAGAAGTTGCGATAGCCCTCGACGCGGCCCATGTCGAACTTGATGTCACGGCCGGTGGAGGCCAGCGAGCAGAACGTGAAGCGCAGGGCATCGGTGCCGTAGCTGGCGATGCCGTCGGCGAACTCGTCGCGGGTCTGCTTCTCGATCTTCTTGGCCAGCTTGGGCTGCATCATGCCAGAGGTGCGTTTCTGCACCAGGGCTTCGAGCTCGATGCCGTCAATGATATCCAGCGGATCAAGGACGTTGCCCTTGGACTTGGACATTTTCTGGCCCTGGCCATCACGCACCAGACCGTGCACATACACGGTCTTGAACGGCACTTGTGCCGTACCGTCTTCGTTCTTCACCAGGTGCATGGTGAGCATGATCATCCGGGCAACCCAGAAGAAAATGATGTCGAAACCGGTGACCAATACGTCGGTCGGGTGGAAGGTTTTCAGGAAGTCGGTCTGTTCAGGCCAGCCCAGGGTGGAGAACGTCCACAGACCGGAACTGAACCAGGTGTCGAGCACGTCGTTGTCCTGTTGCAGGGCAACATCGGGACCCAGATTGTGCTTGGCGCGAACTTCGGCTTCGTCGCGGCCGACGTAGACCTTACCGGACTCGTCGTACCAGGCCGGAATGCGGTGGCCCCACCAGAGCTGACGGCTGATGCACCAGTCCTGAATGTCACGCATCCAAGAGAAGTACATGTTCTCGTATTGCTTGGGCACGAAGGCGATGCGGCCGTCTTCGACGGCGGCGATGGCCGGTTCTGCCAGCGGCTTGGTCGATACGTACCACTGATCCGTCAGCCACGGCTCGATGATGGTCCCGGAGCGGTCGCCCTTTGGTACTTTCAAACCGTGGTCGTCAACGCTGACCAACAGACCCGCGGCGTCGAACGCAGCCACGATCTGCTTGCGCGCCTCGAAGCGGTCGAGGCCGGCGTATTCGGCAGGGAGGGTGCCGTCGACCGTGTCGTTCAGCGTGCCGTCGAGGTTGAACACCTGGGCAGCGGGCAAAACGGCAGCGTTCTTGTCGAAGATGTTTAGCAGCGGCAGGTTGTGGCGCTTGCCGACGTCGTAGTCGTTGAAGTCGTGGGCCGGGGTGATCTTCACGCACCCGGTGCCGAATTCAGGGTCGCAGTAGTCGTCCGCGATGATCGGGATGCGACGGCCTACCAGCGGCAGCTCGACGAACTTGCCGATCAGCGCCTGGTAGCGCTCATCGTTCGGGTTCACGGCGACGGCGGCGTCGCCAAGCATGGTTTCCGGACGGGTCGTGGCAACGATCAGGTAGTCCAGACCTTCAGCGGTCTTGGCACCATCGGCCAGCGGGTAGCGCAGGTTCCACAGATGGCCTTTCTCGTCGTGGTTTTCCACTTCGAGGTCGGAGATTGCGGTGTGCAGCTTGGTGTCCCAGTTGACCAGCCGCTTGCCACGGTAGATCAGGCCGTCTTCATGCAGGCGCACGAACGCCTCTTTGACCGCTTCGGACAAGCCGTCGTCCATCGTGAAGCGCTCACGGCTCCAGTCGACCGACGAGCCCAGGCGACGGATCTGGCGGCTGATGTTGCCGCCGGACTGATCCTTCCACTCCCAAACTTTTTCGAGGAATTTGTCGCGACCCAGATCGTGACGGCTCTGACCCAAGGCCTCGAGCTGACGCTCCACCAGCATCTGCGTGGCGATACCGGCGTGGTCGGTGCCTGGCTGCCACAGGGTGTTGCGACCCTGCATACGGCGGAAGCGGATCAGGGCATCCATGATCGCGTTGTTGAAACCGTGGCCCATGTGCAGGCTGCCAGTGACGTTCGGCGGCGGAATCATGATGGTGTACGAGTCGCCCGCGCCTTGCGGAGCGAAATAGTTTTCGGACTCCCAGGTCTGGTACCAGGAAGATTCGATGGCGTGCGGCTGGTAGGTCTTGTCCATGCGAGGCGGGAACCTGATCTGCTTTGAGTCGGAAAAGCCGACGAGTATAGCTTTTCAAGGCGGCGTCAAGCTACAAGCGCTAGGTCAGGTGCTACGAGCGGTGATGCCCGGAATCGTCGCGGGCATCTGTAGGACTGCGCTTACCCGCGATCCCGGATCGGAAAGCGAACGGGTTCAGCTGGTGTATTGACTCAGCAGCCGTTCCATCCGCGCATCCAGACGGCGTTTGATCTCGTTCTCGATGTGCGGGGCGAAGTCGTCGATCACGTCCTGCATGATCAACTGCGCAGCGGCCCGCAGTTCGGCATCCAGGTGCAGCAGCGCGTCAGCGTTCGGCGCCTTGGCGCTCGACGCGCTCGACGCGCTCGATGCGTTGGCCGCGGGTGCGGCAGGGGTAACAGCCGCAACCGGCTCGGGCGTGAGCAGGGGAATGTCATTGAGGTTGGCTTCGTGCTCATCGAGCGTCACGACCTGGCCGGTGACCACGTCAAACAGCAGCGGGATCTGCTCGTCGCTGTTCACGGACTCGGTCAGCAGGGGCGGCTGGGCCGGATCATCGCCCAACAGCTGGCGAATCGACTCGAGGTCATCCAGCAGGTGCGCTGAATCTTTCAGGTGTTTTGAATTATCCATCGTGTGCTCAAAGACGCTGCAGCTTGTGATCCTGCAGAGGATAGCCCTGTTCGCGGTAGAAGCGAAAACTCTCGCGCGCCGCGAGGCGGATGGCTGGATCCTCGACAACGATCTCGGCGACACGCGCGAATCGTTTGAAGAATTCCGGGATGCGCAGGTCGAGATTGACCAGCAAATCCTGATGTTGGCCGGGGTCGCTGCCAATGCCCAGCGCCACGGGTGCGTCCTGGTCGTCTTCGACCGCACCATGGGGAACGAACGCTTCGCCCCTGAACCGCCACAGTCGGGCGTCCAGTTCCTCGCGCTGTCCGGCATCGCTGCAATGCAGGTACACCCGATGGCCGAGGCGCCAGGCCTTGTCGGTGAGTTTGCAGGCGAAGTCCAGGCGCGCGACAGGGTCGGCACTCGGCAGAATGTAGAAGTCGACTTGGGTCATGGGTGATTCCAGAACGCTGAACGCGCCGACCGGGGAGGCCGGCGCGTTTGCAGCGGCTTAAACGCCAGCGCGGTCGATCAGGTATTGGGTCAGCAGCGGAACCGGACGGCCCGTTGCGCCCTTGTCCTTGCCGCCGCTCAGCCATGCCGTACCGGCGATGTCCAGGTGCGCCCACTCGTAGGCTTTGGCAAAGCGCGAGAGGAAACAGGCCGCGGTGATGGTGCCGGCTTTCGGGCCGCCGATGTTGGCGATGTCGGCAAACGGACTGTCCAGTTGCTCTTGATACTCATCGAACAACGGCAGTTGCCAGGCACGGTCGTCGGCGCGTTTGCCGGCTTCCAGCACCTGGTTGATCAACGCGTCGCTGTTGCCCAGCAGGCCCGAGGTGTGACCGCCCAGCGCGACGACGCAAGCACCGGTCAGCGTGGCGATGTCGATAACGGCCTGTGGCTTGAAGCGTTCGGCGTAGGTCAGCGCGTCGCACAGCACCAGACGGCCTTCGGCGTCGGTGTTGAGGATCTCGACGGTCTGGCCGCTCATGGTCTTGACGATGTCGCCCGGACGCGTGGCGTTGCCGCTCGGCATGTTTTCAGCCGCCGCAACGATGCACACCAGGTTGATCGGCAATTGCAGTTCGAGTACGGCGTTCAGGGTGCCGAATACGCTTGCCGCGCCGCACATGTCGAACTTCATTTCGTCCATGCCCAGGCCTGGCTTGAGGCTGATGCCGCCGGTGTCGAAGGTGATGCCCTTGCCCACAAGCACGAAAGGCTTTTCGCTTTTCTTGCCGTTGGAATACTGCATAACGATCAGGCGTGGCGGCTGAGCGCTGCCTTGACCGACCGCGAGGAACGAACCCATGCCCAGCTTTTCGATGTCTTTCTCGTCGAAGATTTCGACCTTGAGGCCCTTGTTGGCTTTGCCCATCGCCTTGGCCTGCTCGCCCAGATACGTCGGATGGCAGATGTTCGGCGGCATGTTGCCCAGGTCGCGGGTCACCGCCATGCCGGCAGCGATGGCCTGAGCGTGCTTGGCCGCGCGCTCGACGTCGGCGACGTTGGCCTTGGCGGTCAGCAGGGTGACTTTTTCAGGGCGCGGGGATCGACTTTCTGGCTCTTGAACCGATCGAAAACGTATTCGCCGTCGGCCAGGGTCTCGACCAACAGGCGGTTCTTGCCATAAACGTCGCGGTTCTTGACGTTCAGTTGATCAAGGTCG
The DNA here is from genome assembly GCF_016925575.1 of Pseudomonas sp. 15A4. NCBI lineage: Bacteria > Pseudomonadati > Pseudomonadota > Gammaproteobacteria > Pseudomonadales > Pseudomonadaceae > Pseudomonas > Pseudomonas sp. 15A4. The sequence continues at coordinate 2,037,196 of NZ_CP068986.1, forward strand.
AAGCCGGCATCGACGCCGCCCAGGCTTTTCAGGGTGCTGAGCGCGCCGCTGATGATCTTGCGGAACTGACGGTCGTTCAATTCCGGCTCTTTACCCGAACCGACCAGCAATACGCGCTCGGCTTTCAGGTTGGGCAGGCTGTGCAACAACAGGCTCTGGCCGATCTTGCCCGACAGGTCGCCGCGCTTGAGCACAGCGCTGATGGCGCCGCCGCTCAGGGTGTCGAGGGTGCTTGCGGTGTCGCTCAGCGTGCGGCCTTCACCGACGGCGACCACCAGCGTGGCGGTCTTCAAGGTTTCTGCACTGACGCTTTTAACAACCAATTCCATGTCGGGGTCCCCGAATAAACTGTGAGTTATCGCACTTGAGCACACGGCTCGGCAGCGGCGCAGAGGTATTTACACCGGCATGCCTGCGGCAAGGCCCGCAGTTTGACCCTGCGAGCCAATGGATGACAACCCCGTCCGGGTGCGCGCGTGCGCCGGTTGCAGAAGTATCCCGCACGCGCAGTGACAGACACACCCAATCACAGGATAATGCCGCATATTTTTTGGTGGTACGCCGTCGCGCGCATCATGGCTGATTCATTTCATTGTCATGCCGCCTTAGCGTGACAACCCTGGAGTGTCTGGTTTGATTGTCTTCCGTTACCTGTCCCGAGAAGTGCTGGTTACCCTGAGCGCTGTCAGTGCTGTGCTGCTGGTAATCATCATGAGTGGCCGTTTCATCAAGTACCTGGCCCAGGCGGCATCGGGCGCACTCGATCCGGGTGTCCTGTTTCTGATCATGGGTTTCCGTCTGCCGGGCTTCCTGCAACTGATTCTCCCTCTGGGGCTGTTCCTCGGGATTCTCCTGGCGTACGGCCGGTTGTACCTCGAAAGTGAGATGACCGTACTGGCCGCCACCGGCATGAGCCAGCAACGTCTGCTGCTGATCACCCTCGCGCCGGCTGCGCTGGTTTCACTGCTGGTGGCCTGGCTCAGCTTCAGCCTCGCGCCCCAGGGCGCTACGCAGTTCCAGCTGCTGATCAACAAGCAGGACGCGATGACTGAATTCGACACGCTGGTGCCGGGTCGCTTCCAGCTCCTGCGTGACGGCAGCCGCGTGACTTACACCGAGACCATGAGCGACGACCGCATCAACCTGGGCGGCGTGTTCATCTCCGAGAAGAAGCTCGACGAGAAGAAAGACCACGGCATCACCGTGCTGGTCGCGGAAAAAGGCCGTCAGGAAATCAAACCCGACGGCACGCGCTACCTGATTCTGGACAACGGCTATCGCTACGACGGGAACCCCGGTCAGGCCGATTACCGCGCGATCAAATACGACACCTACGGCGCCTTGCTGCCCAAGCCGGACATCAGCGATGAAGTCACTGACCGTGATGCCATCTCCACCAGCGAACTGCTGACCGGCGAAGACAGCCTGCGCAACCGGGCCGAGCTGCAATGGCGGGTTTCGCTGCCGATTCTGGTGTTCATCGTGACGCTGATGGCGGTGCCACTGGCTCGGGTCAACCCGCGTCAGGGTCGCTTCCTCAAGCTTCTCCCGGCGATTCTTCTTTATATGGCTTACCTCACCATTCTGATCGCCGCGCGCGGCGCGCTGGAGAAGGGCAAGATTCCGATGGGCCTTGGCCTGTGGTGGGTGCATGCACTGTTCCTGTCCATCGGACTGGCGTTGCTCTACTGGGAGCCTCTGCGCCTGAAGCTTGCGAGTCGCCGCAGCGTGTCGGGGGTGGCTCATGGTTAAGCTCGATCGTTACATCGGCAAAAGCGTGTTCATGGCGATCCTTGCGGTACTGGGGATCATCCTCGGGCTGGCCTCGCTGTTCGCCTTCATCGACGAAATGGCTGACATCAGCGACACCTACACCTTCTGGGACGCTGGCAGTTTCGTGTTGATGACCGCGCCGCGTCGTCTCTACGACATGCTTCCGATGGCCGCGCTGATCGGTTGCCTGATCGGTCTTGGCGCACTGGCGAGCAGCAGCGAACTGACCATCATGCGCGCCGCCGGTGTGTCGATCGGCCGTATCGTCTGGGCGGTCATGAAGCCCATGCTGGTGCTGATGGTGGCGGGTCTGTTGATTGGCGAGTATGTCGCGCCGGTGACCGAAGCCTCGGCCCAGGCCGCGCGTTCCCTCGCTCAAGGGACCGGCGACGCGCAGAGCGCCAAGCACGGTCTGTGGCACCGTCAAGGTGAGGAGTTCATCCACATCAACACGGTGCAACCGAACGGCCTGCTGTATGGCGTCACCCGTTACCATTTCGATGACCAGCGCCACATGCTGACCTCGAGCTTCGCCAGGCAAGCCAACTTCATGACCGATTACTGGTTGTTGAAGGACGTCACCACTACGGTGTTCCACGACGGTCGCACCGAAGTGGTCACCGCCCCTGAAGAGCGCTGGAACGTGGCGTTGAGCCCGCAGTTGCTGAGCACGGTGGTGCTGCCGCCTGAGTCACTGTCGATGACCGGGCTTTATGGCTATGCGCGTTATCTCGCCGATCAGGGGTTGAACAACGGTCGTTACTGGCTGGCGTTCTACACCAAGATCCTCCAGCCGCTGGTGACGGTCGCGCTGGTGCTGATGGCGATTTCCTTCATCTTCGGGCCTTTGCGCTCGGTGACGCTGGGGCAACGGGTGTTCACGGGCGTGCTCGTGGGCTTCACCTTCCGTATCGCTCAGGACCTGTTGGGGCCGTCGAGCCTTGTGTTCGGCTTCTCGCCACTCTTCGCCGTGCTGGTGCCGGCGGGCGTGTGCGCCCTGGCGGGTATCTGGTTGCTGCGCCGCGCGGGCTGATACCTGCTGCGCGATGAAAAGCCGACCCCTGGGTCGGCTTTTTTGTGGGCGGCCTACCGAGGTTCACCTCCTGATTCCGGGCACTCGCACCAGCTGCGTTTGGGAATACAGGTCATGCCAGCAACGTTTCTGTTTGTCGAACAGGCTCCAGAAGAAGCCCAGCCCGACACACAGCCACGAGGCGATGGCCACGACGAAACGCAGCAGCGCTTGCCACAGGCTGATGGCGGTTCCGTCGGCGTTCTGCACGCGTATTCCCCACACCTGCATGCCAAGGGTCTGGCCCGCGCGGGTCCAGAAATGGGCGAAGAAACCGAACAGCGTGATCAGCAGAATCGAGGACAGCAGCGGGTCGGCATCAAGCGCGCCGGACTCGGACAGCTGGCGCAGTCTGGCTTCGCCGATGAAGCCCATCCAGACCAGCTTGTAGATAAACGTAATGAACATCAGCAATGCCACGCACAGCAGCGCGTCGTAGCTGATCGCAGCCATGCGCCGGCCCAATCCCGCGGCGGGGAAGTCGCCCTGGGGGTGTAAAACGTGTCGGATCATGGCGGTGCTCGTTTAATCGGAGGCGGGCAGTTTACGGAATCGCAGGCACAAAAAAGCCCCTGATGTTGGCCATCAGGGGCTCTTTGCGTCGGCTGATCAGGCCTCGGCTTGTACTTCGTCAGCCTGCATGCCTTTTTGGCCCTGCACTGCGACGAACGTCACTTTCTGGCCTTCTTTCAGGCTTTTGAAGCCATTGCCCTGAATAGCGCGGAAGTGGACGAACAGATCCGGACCGCTTTCAGGCGTGATAAAACCAAAACCCTTTTCATCGTTAAACCACTTAACGGTGCCGCTCTGACGTGTAGACATTTTCTTATTCCTTGACGCATTAAATTAATGACAGTCTCTTTCACGCGAAAGAGTACTGGGGCTGGTTGCAGGAAGAAGAAACGTAGAGCGGGATGTAGCATTGCTTTTGGCGCTACTGCCCGGGTCACGATCCCAGCGACCCATGCAAACACAGTCGAGAAACTCTACGCTAACTCTCGTCAAAAAAACAAGCCCCGCTCGGGCCAGCATTTATAGGGGTTTTCGGCTTTTTGAAAACATTAACCACATTCGCAAGATCGATAGTTTTTAATGTTTAGAGGATTATCGAAGTTCAATATTTTGACAGTTTTGAATGCACTTAACGCTGGCGCCAGACTGCAGCATCCGCACAGTTTGATGCACTGTTGCGGTGCCGCATTTTTTGACGGTGTTACTTAGCCACGGAAGTAACGTGCCGGAACGAATGGCATTTTCGTCACCTGCATAGGGACTTTCTTGCCGCGGACGATTGCCCAGACAGGCGTTTCCAGCGTGGTAAAACTGGCGTCGACATAGCCCATCGCCAATGGCGCGCCCAGCGTCGGACCAAAGCCGCCGCTGCAGACAGTCCCTATGGTTTTTCCATCGGCATCGACGATCTCAGCGCCTTCACGCACCGGCGTACGTTCCTGTGGCAACAGACCGACACGTTTGCGTGCCGCACCGCTTTGGTGCTGGGCGAAGATGTTGTCGGCACCGGGGAAGCCGCCTGCACGGGCGCCGTCAGCACGACGAACCTTGGAAATCGCCCACAGCAGGCTGGCTTCGATCGGCGTGGTGGCGGTGTTCATGTCGTGGCCGTAGAGGCACAGGCCGGCTTCCAGTCGCAGCGAGTCGCGTGCGCCCAAGCCGATCGGCGCCACTTCGGGCTCCGCGAGCAGTCGACGTGCCAGGGCTTCTGCCTGATCTGCCGGCACTGAAATCTCGTAGCCGTCTTCACCGGTGTAGCCCGAGCGGCTGACATAGCAGTCGATGCCGTCGATTTTCGTCGAGGTGTACTGCATGAAGATCATCTTCGCGACTTCCGGCGCCAGCCGCGCCAGTGCGGTGACGGCGTGGGGACCTTGCAGCGCGAGCAATGCGCGTTCGTTGAACAGCGGCGTTTTTTCGCACTGATTGCCGATGTGCTGCTGCAGGTGCGCCAGGTCTTCATTCTTGCAGGCGGCGTTCACCACCAGCATGAGCTGATCGTTACCCAGATTGGCGACCATTAGGTCGTCGAGAATGCCGCCGTTTTCGTTGGTGAACATCGCGTAACGCTGCATGCCGACCGGCAGATCGAGGATGTCCACTGGCACCAGGGTTTCAAGCGCTTTCGCTGCATTCGCGCCGCTCAAGAGGATCTGACCCATGTGCGAAACGTCGAACAGGCCGGCCTGATCTCGGGTGTGCAGGTGTTCTTTCATGACGCCAGCAGGGTACTGAACGGGCATGTCGTAGCCGGCGAACTCGACCATTTTCGCGCCGAGTTCACGGTGCAGGGCGTTGAGCGGGGTCTTCAGCAATTCGGTGGTCATGGGGTCACTCCTTGAAAGCGGTTCCGGCTTCCCCGCCCAGGGCAGGGAAGTCTGTGAATAGGGGCTGAGATCAGCACTCGATGATGTTCACGGCCAGCCCGCCACGGGCTGTTTCCTTGTATTTGCTTTTCATGTCGGCGCCGGTCTGGCGCATGGTGCGGATCACTTTGTCCAGCGAGACAAAATGCTGGCCGTCGCCGCGCAAGGCCATGCGAACCGCGTTGATAGCCTTCACCGAACCCATGGCGTTGCGTTCGATGCACGGCACCTGAACAAGGCCGCCAATCGGGTCGCAGGTCAGGCCGAGGTTGTGTTCCATGCCGATTTCAGCGGCGTTTTCCACTTGTTGAACGTTGCCGCCCAGGACTTCGCACAACGCACCGGCCGCCATGGAACAGGCCACGCCGACTTCGCCCTGACAGCCAACTTCGGCGCCTGAGATCGACGCGTTCTCTTTATAGAGAATGCCGATGGCGGCCGCCGTGAGCAGGAAACGCACGACCCCGTCCTCGTTCGCCCCGGTGATGAAGCGTGTGTAGTAATGCAGCACGGCCGGGATGATCCCTGCTGCGCCGTTGGTGGGCGCGGTGACCACACGGCCGCCGTTGGCGTTTTCTTCATTGACCGCCAACGCGTACAGATTGACCCAGTCGAGTACCGACAACGCATCGCGCAGCGCGGCTTCCGGGTTTTTGCACAACTGGCGATGCAGCGCCGCCGCACGCCGTTTGACCTTCAGGCCACCCGGCAAAATGCCTTCGTTGCGGCAACCCGCTTCGACGCAGTCCTGCATGACCTGCCAGATGTGCAACAGGCCCTGACGGGTTTCCGCTTCGGGGCGCCACGCGGCTTCGTTCGCCAGCATGATCTGGCTGATGGAGAGACCGCTGGCGCTGCAATGCAGCATCAGATCCCGTGCAGTTTTGAAGGGATACACCAGAGGCGTCTGGTCTTCCACGATGCGATCCGCGCCAGCCGCGTCCTCATCGACCACGAAGCCGCCGCCGACGGAGTAGTACTCGCGGCTGCGGACCTGTATGCCAGAGGCGTCGAAGGCACGGAAAATCATGCCGTTGGGGTGGTAGGCCAAGGGCTTGCGAATCATCGCCAGGTGATGCTTTTCGATGAATTCGATGCTGTGCTGGCCGAGCAGGTTCAGGCGTTCACTGCTGCGTATCTGCCGCAGGCGAGCATCAACGGTTTCGGTGTCGACGGTGTCCGGGTGCTCACCTTCAAGGCCCAGTAACACGGCCTTGTCGCTGCCGTGGCCTTTGCCGGTAGCACCGAGGGAACCGTAGAGCTCGACTTTGACGCAGATGATGGTTTCCAGCAGGCCATCGCGCTGCAAGCCTTCGGAAAAACGCGCCGCCGCTCGCATCGGGCCCACCGTGTGGGAACTGGAGGGACCAATGCCGATCTTGAACAGGTCAAATACGCTCAGCGACATGATGGGGTTCCGGGAAGTGAAGCAGTAACAAGCAGCAAGCTACAAGCCGCAAGTAAAAGCTGATCGGCTTTCACTTGTAGCTTGCGGCTTGAAGCTCGTGGCTGGGTTAAGCGTAGTCTTCGATCGACGGGCAGGCGCAGACCAGATTGCGGTCGCCGAACACGTTGTCGACACGACCGACCGGTGGCCAGTATTTGCCTTCGATCAACGACGCCACCGGGTAAACAGCCTGCTCGCGGCTGTACGGGTGGCTCCATTCGTCCACCAGTTCAGCGGCGGTGTGCGGCGCGTTTTTCAGCGGGTTGTCGTCCTTGTCCAATACACCACTTTCGACCGCGCGGATTTCTTCGCGGATCTTGATCATTGCGTCGCAGAAGCGGTCCAGCTCCTCTTTCGATTCGCTTTCGGTCGGCTCGATCATCAACGTACCCGCGACCGGGAAAGACATGGTCGGTGCGTGGAAACCGAAGTCGATCAGACGCTTGGCGACGTCATCAACGCTGATGCCGCTGGTTTCCTTCAGCGGGCGCAGGTCAAGAATGCATTCGTGGGCGACCAGGCCGTTGCTGCCGGTGTAGAGCACGGGGTAGTGCTCTTCCAGACGACGGGAAATGTAGTTGGCGTTGAGGATCGCCAGTTGCGAGGCGCGCTTGAGGCCTTCGCCGCCCATCATGCGGATGTACATCCAGGTGATCGGCAAGATGCTCGCGCTGCCGAATGGTGCCGCGCAGACCGCGCCTTCCTTGCGTTCCATCTTCGCGTGACCCGGCATGAACGCCGCCAGGTGCGATTTCACGCCGATCGGACCAACGCCCGGGCCGCCGCCGCCGTGGGGGATGCAGAAGGTTTTGTGCAGATTCAGGTGGGACACGTCGCCGCCGAACTTGCCCGGTGCGCAGAGGCCGACCATGGCGTTCATGTTGGCGCCGTCGATGTACACCTGGCCGCCGTTGTCATGGACGATGCCGCAGATCTCGCGGATGCCTTCTTCGAACACGCCGTGGGTCGACGGGTAGGTGATCATCAGCGCCGCGAGGTGTTCGCGGTGCTCGATAGCCTTGGCGCGCAGGTCTTCGATGTCGACGTTGCCGCGGGCGTCGCAAGCGGTCACGACCACGCGCATGCCGGCCATGTTGGCGGTTGCCGGGTTGGTGCCGTGGGCAGAGGACGGAATCAGGCAGATGTCGCGACGCTCATCGCCACGGCTCTGGTGGTAAGCGCGGATCGCCAGCAGACCGGCGTACTCGCCCTGGGAGCCAGCGTTCGGCTGCAGGGAGATCGCGTCATAACCTGTGGCGGCGCAGAGCATCGCTTCCAGTTCGTCGGTCAGTTGCTGATAACCAGCGCTTTGCTCGGCCGGGGCGAACGGGTGCAGGTTGCCGAACTCGGCCCAGGTCACCGGAATCATCTCGCTGGCAGCGTTGAGTTTCATGGTGCACGAGCCCAGCGGGATCATCGTACGGTCCAGCGCCAGGTCCTTGTCCGCCAGGCGACGCAGGTAGCGCATCAGCTCGGTTTCGGAGTGGTAACGGTTGAACACCGGGTGGCTGAGGATCGCCGACTGGCGCTTCAGTTCGGCAGGCAGGCGCGCTTCGACGCGTTCGGCCAGCGCGGCGAAGTCAGGCAGGGCCTGGCCTTCTGCAGCAAATAGCGACCACAGCATTTCGACGTCGGCTTGCTGGGTGGTTTCGTCCAGGGAAACGCCCAAACGCTCGCCGTCTACTTCACGCAGGTTGATTTCGAGTGCGCGGGCCTTGGCGTGCAGATCGGCCGTTTTGGCGCCGGTGTTGAGGGTGATGCTGTCAAAGAAGAACGACTGCTCGGCCTTCTGGCCCAGCTGGCTCAGGCCCTCGGCGAAAATCGCGGTCAGGTGATGCACGCGGTTGGCGATGCGGGTCAGGCCGCGCGGGCCGTGGTACACGGCGTACATGCTGGCGATGTTGGCGAGCAGCACCTGCGCGGTGCAGATGTTGCTGGTGGCCTTCTCGCGACGAATGTGTTGCTCGCGGGTTTGCATGGCCAGACGCAGGGCGGTTTTGCCGAAGCGGTCAATGGACACACCGACCAGTCGCCCGGGCATGTCGCGCTTGTAGGCGTCGCGGGTGGAGAAGTAGGCCGCGTGCGGGCCGCCAAACCCCAGCGGCACACCGAAGCGTTGCGCGCTGCCGATGGCCACGTCAGCGCCAAACTCGCCCGGTGGGGTGAGCAGGGTCAGGGCCAGCAGGTCGGCCGCCACGGCGACCAGGGCGTTGGCGGCATGGAAGCGCTCGACCAGTTCGCGGTAGTCGAACACGTCGCCATTGCTGGCAGGGTATTGCAGCAGCGCGCCGAAGAACGCGCTGACGTCGGTCAGTTGAGCTTCATCCGCCACGACCACTTCAATGCCCAGCGGCTCGGCGCGGGTTTGCAGCACGTCGAGGGTTTGCGGGTGGCAATGGGCGGAGGCGAAGAACTTATTGCTGCTCTTGTTCTTGCTCAGGCGTTTGCAGAAGGTCATGGCTTCGGCGGCGGCGGTGGCTTCGTCGAGCAGCGAGGCGTTGGCGATCGGCAGGCCGGTCAGGTCGCTGATCAGGGTCTGGAAGTTCAGCAGCGACTCCAGACGGCCTTGGGAAATTTCAGGTTGATACGGCGTGTAAGCGGTGTACCAGGCCGGGTTTTCCAGCAGGTTGCGCAGAATCGGCGCCGGGGTATGGGTGTTGTAGTAACCCTGGCCGATGTAGGTTTTAAACAGCTGATTCTTGCCGGCGATGGCTTTGATGTCGGCCAGTGCGTCGGCTTCGCTTTGCCCGGCCGACAGGCCGAGAACGCTGGTGCCCTTGATGGATTCGGGGATGACGCTGGCGGTCAACGCGTCGAGGGAGTCATAGCCCAACGTGGTGAGCATGGCTTTTTCGTCAGCGGCACGCGGGCCGATGTGGCGGGCGATGAACTCATTGGCGGTGCTCAATTCAATACGGTCAGTCATTGCGCGCTCCTCAGGCTTCGGCGTTGGCTTTGATCAGACGATCATAGGCGTCTTGAGTCAGCAGTTGGCCGACAGCATCGGGATTGGAAGGAATAAAGCGAAAGAACCAGCCCTGGCCGAGCGGGTCTTCGTTGACCAGTTCGGGGTTGGCGTCCAGCGCGGGATTGGTTTCGACAACTTCACCGTCGAGGGGCATGTACACGCCGCTGGCGGCTTTGACCGATTCGACGGTGGCCGCTTCAGCGCCTTTGTCGTAGGCCTGCAGCTCCGGCAGTTGCACGAAAACCACGTCACCCAGTGCGTCCTGCGCGAAGGCGGTGATGCCGACTGTGACGCTGCCGTCAGCTTCGGCGCGCAGCCACTCGTGGTCTTCGGTAAAACGCAACTCGCTCATGAAATCTCCCCAGATGGTAAATCGCCCGTTATGCCCGGGCGTGATGGGGGAGTGCATAGCAAGTTTGCGGCCAAGGTAGGGAAAGGGGCGTAAACGTTGGGCGGTGGCGGCTTGAGTGGTTTGGAGTTCGACACTTGCTGGAACGAAATCGATACGGAGCTTTGAGGCTTGAGCAGGATTTCGCCACAGCAGCGTTATAAGCCGCTGAGTGTGCGCTCTGGAATGCTTTCAATACAGTGTTGCGGTATCGTTACGGCAGTAAAGCGCTGGATTTCATGGAGGCACACGGATTGGTGGAAGCGAGCATGCTCGCGAAGAGGCCAGTTCACGCGCTAGATCTCCAGCGGCTGGAATATTGCCTTCGTGAGCAAGCTCACTCCCACACGTTTCGCGGAACGGCTGAGATTCCAAGCCGAACCCCATCCTGTGGGAGCGAGCTTGCTCGCGAAGAGGCAGTTACATTCGCTGAGTTTTAAGCGGGACACTGTCTTCGCGAGCAAGCTCCCTCCCATCTTCTTTGGGCTCTTTAGCCTTTCCCCGGAATCCCGTACTTGCGCAACCGATGGGCGATCGCTGTGTGGGATGTCTGTAGCCGCGCGGCCAGTTGCCGGGTCGATGGGTATTGGCTGTAGAGCTTCTCCAGCAAGGACCTTTCAAAATCCTCAACCGCCGCTTCCAGGCTTTCTACTTCGCCATCACTGCCCCTCGCTACCGACGTGCCGGCAATGTCGAGATCGCCGATGTCGACCAGCGAGCTGTCGCAGATGGCCGCCGCGCGGAAGATCACGTTCTGCAACTGGCGGACGTTGCCCGGCCAGCGATTGCCAAGGAGGGCAGGGTAAGTGGTCGGCGCAAGGCGGCAGACCGGTCGCTGAATCTGCGTGCAGGCCTGCTCCATGAAATAGCGCGCAAGCATCAGGATGTCCTGACCCCGTTCACGGAGCGGTGGCACGTCCAGATTGAGCACGTTCAGGCGATAAAATAGGTCTTCGCGAAAGGTGCCTTCGGCGACCATTTTTTCCAGGTCGCGGTGGGTAGCGCTCAAGATGCGCACGTTGACCTTCACTTCCTTGTCACCGCCAACCCGCCGAAAGCTGCCGTCATTCAGGAAGCGCAGCAGTTTGGCTTGTAAATAAGGCGACATCTCGCCGATCTCGTCGAGAAACACGGTGCCTTTGTTGGCGAGTTCCATCAGCCCGGGTTTGCCGCCCCGTTGCGCACCGGTAAAAGCGCCGGGGGCGTAGCCGAACAGCTCGCTCTCGGCGAGGTTTTCCGGCAGTGCCGCGCAGTTCAGCGCGAGAAAAGGCGCTCCGTTGCGCGCGCTCACGGCATGACACGCCCGCGCCACCAGTTCCTTGCCCGTACCGGTTTCGCCCTGAATCAGCAGCGGCGCATCCAGTGCCGCGACCCTTTGCGCCCGCGCCTTGAGGGTGCGTATAGGCGCAGAATCGCCCAGCAACGCGTCGAAGCCTTCAGCGTGATCGTGGTGCAGTGCTGACAGGCGCTCACCGATTCGGCTTGGTTGATAAAGGGTCAGCAATGCGCCCGCGTCGGTGATCGGCGTCGCGTCGAGCAGCAAGGCCTCTCCGTTCAGCGTGACTTCCCGCAGTGGTAGGCGAAAGCCGTTTTCCAGCAGCGCCGATTGCAGGCCCGCATCGGAAAACAGCTCGCCAATCGACTCGCCCGCCGGTTCCCGGCCGTACAGCGCAACCAGCGCCGGGTTTGCCAGCAACACATGGCCGGCGCTGTCGAGGGCTAGCACCGGGTCGGTCATCGCTGCCAGCAAGGCGTCAAGCTGCAGGTGACGGCGCTGACCGGGAAGAATGTCGACCACCGTGATCGCTTCCACGCCGCGCACGCGAAACAGCCGGTCCTTGAGTTCTTCAAGCACGTCATGGCTCAGCGTAGGCGCGTCGATATAGACGTTGGGCGGCACCATTTCCACGGCATCGAGGTTCAGGTTGCGCGCGCCGAGGATGGCCAGCACTTCCTGGGTGATGCCGACGCGATCAATGAACGTGACGTGAATGCGCATGGGGAAGGAAAGGGTTCGCGGGAGTGAGGGGGCGATTATGCCAGTAATCTCATTAGCCATCCCGAGACCCTGAAAGCGCGCTGGCTACTCCAGATGCTCCGGCTTTACCGGGTCACCGGATTTCATGTCGAGCGTGTGACGGATGTCTTCGAACATCTGGTCGTATTCACCGTGCATCGCGTGCAGGTCAGTGATCTTTGGCAGGCCATGCTTCTCGAGTCTGCGGGACGCTTCGCTGGCGAAGTTGTAGGCCTTGTCCTTGGGCAGTTCGAACGTTTCATTGACCGGCTGGCCACTGACGTCGCCTTCCAGGGTGAACTGCATGCCCCGCCCCGAGTCGGTCTGGGTGACTTCGTAGCGGATGTGAAGGTCGTAGCCGACGTCGTGGGGTTGCACTGCGGGGTGGACGATGTGCAGATGGCCTGGCTCGAACATGGCGGTGGCTCCTGGGAAGGTGAATGGACCTAAAGGGACAGACCCATAGGACCGCCTCGGGTTCAGGTTCATATGCCGAGTGCTATCGGTCGAACCGGCTTCAGCCGGGAAAGCGTCAGCCGTCACACCTCAGAATAGAGGGTGTTCAAGCCGGCCTCTTCCCGGATAAAGCTGGTCCTACACCTCGCTTTTTTCCGGTTGAAGGCGCGAAGGCTCGGGCCGTGACCAGATCCACAGATTGACCAGCACCATGCCGGCCACCGCGAAATAGATCCACCAATTGTGTTTCAGCAACACCAGCATCATGACCGCGCAGATCAGCATGGTGACCGTGGCGCTGATTTTGGCCCTTCGCGCAATCCTCTTGCCGTTTCGCCAGTTGCTCAACATCGGTCCGAACAGCCGGTGGTTTTCCAGCCAGGCGCTTAAACGCGGCGAGCTACGAGTGGCCGCCCAAGCCGCCAGCAGAATGAATTCAGTAGTGGGCAGGCCAGGAATGAAAATCGCGATGATGCCGATGGTCAGGCTCACGTAGGCGAGAATGCCAAACAGGATGCGGGACAGTTTGCTGCCGGGTGGAGTACGGGTCATGGTCTCGGTAATGCAGAGTGAGCAGGTGCTGCGGGATTTTCACGTCCCGCAAAGGCGCTCAGCTTATCAGTGCCGGGCGCAAAAGGCCCGGCGTCAGGCGGGTTCGGCTTCAGACGCTGTTGCATAGGCGTGTTGCAGCAGCACGTTGAAGCGTTCGAAGGCCGCCACTGCGCCACGGTCTATCTCACGCTCCTGTTCGGCGTTGAATGGCAGATCGTCAATGATCCGGATAAAGCGTTTCCAGCCTTCGGCGCGACCGCCCGCCGGTTCGCCCAGATGGCGGGCGCCGAAGGTGTCGCTGAGGTTCAAGGCCACGGCGCGCTTGATCAAAAACGCTGCGCCCAGCTTCGAGCCTTCCGACACGAACAGCCAGCCCAGCGCCTCGGCAAGGCTGGGCCCATTGACGGCGCCGGCGACCGGAGCAGGGATGGCAGCCTGAAGATCAATCAGATCGGCTTTGGCCTGTTCGGCGCGGCATCGATCCGGCAGGTCGGCAATCAGCTCGATCAACTGCGGGTGCGTGTACAGCGTTTTCAGCTCTTCCTGAAACAGGTATTGGGCGCTGAGGAATCGGCTGTAGCTGGCCAGTGTTTCGAACGGCGCCTTGGCCTTCACTGCCTTGTCCAGTTGTACATGGGGGGCGTGGGTGATCTGGTTCAGGCGTTGCGAACGACGAATCGAGTTGTCGGTCATGGGTCTTCCTTGGAAATGAGGCGCTTGTTAACAAGACGAACGAGCGTTGCAGGCGCGTAAAGAATCACGCACCTGCAACGGGGATCGGTCAGATATCCCACACCACGTTCACGGCGAAATTGCGGCCGGGCTGGGTCAGACGGTCGAGGTTGGCGGGAGCAGTGGCGCCTGCTTCGCCGACGTTGTCGTAGCCGCGCACGTCGTCCCACAGCCAGTATTTTTTGTCCGCGAGGTTGTACAGGCCACCGCTGACCGTGACGTCGTTGGTGACTTTGTAATAGCCCGTCAGATCGACGAGGCCAGAGCCCGGCGTCTTGAACCGGGTGGCACCGTCGGGGGCGTAGTAGTTGCTGGTGTCGACCCGGGTCTTGCGCTTGACCAGGGTCCAGTTCAGCAAACCGCCGTAGTTGTTCTGGTCATAACCCAGCCCGACTACGCCGGTGAGCGGATTGATGCTATTGAGGGGCTGGCCGGTGTCGTTGTTGCGGCCGTACAGATAGGCCAGTGAGCCTCGGGTGTAGAGGCCTTCGGGTGCGCCGAAGCTGGCCAGGTTCAGCCGGCCCTTGAGCTCAACGCCCTTGATCGTGGCGTGCTTGATGTTGTTGGACTGGAAGGTCGTGGTGGTGGCGTTGGCTGGAATCACTGCGTCCTCATTAATGAAGTCGCGATACGTGTTGTAGAACACCGCCAGATCAAACGTGCCCTCGTCGAAGTGACCGCGCAGCCCGGTTTCGTAGCTCTTGCTGGTCTCCGGCTTCAGGTCGGGATTGGGCTCCACGACGTAATTGCCCCGGGTGTTTTCGAAGCGGCCATACAAGGCTTTGGCGCTCGGCGTGCGGAAACCCTCGGCGTATTGGCCGTACCAGGTGTAGGCGTCGTTGAACGCATAGGTCAGCCCCAGCTTGGGTAACAGGCGATGCCATTTTTTCGTGCTGTCGTCGAACTCGCTCTTGCTTTTCAGGTTGACGCTTTTGAGGAATGAATCTGTGGCGTCTGGTTCGAGCGTGGTGTAGTCGTAGCGGGCGCCGGGCATGAAGGTCCAGTCGCCCCACTTGATCTGATCCTGAGCGAACAGCGCGTAGGTGGTGATCGTCGGGTTCGGGAAGTCATTGGTGGGTGCCACGATGTCGTTCGCGCTGGCACTGACTGCGCCGAGGGTGCGGCAGGTTCCGACGACCGACGCACAGGTGGCTGATCCTGTCCGAAGCCCTGTCACCTTCTGTTGCTTGAGGGTCGTGCCGTACGTCAGCAAGTGCTGGGTGTCGCCAAGGTCGAACGCTTTATCCAGCTGTGCGTCGAGGATCCACTGGCGTTCCTTGTAGTGGGTGTCGCGGGTGCGCCAGACGTCACGACTGCCGGGCACATAGCGCTCGAGGGTGTTTTGATCGGTCTTGGCAAGTTGGTAGTTCAAGCTCCACTTGGCGTTGTCGGCCAGCACGCTGTCCAGCGCGAAACTGTTTTCCAGGCCAAACCGTTCGCGGGTGATGACATCGTTGCCCTCGCGGTTTCGGTACATCCCTGACGCACCTCTGCCAGGTATGAAAGGCCCTCCCACCACACTCTTCTGATTCGTATGCGTGTCGTCCTTGTACTTCTCGTACGTGAACGCCAGACGATCATTGTCGCCGTAGTTCCAACCCAGCTTGGCGAGCACATTCGTTGCACGTGCGTCTTCCGGGTTGGCCGCCGTCCGGGACAGCCCTGTGCCGCCATGCTCACCGTAGGACTCGGTCTCGTGGCCGTTGCGTTGACTGACGTGCAGCAAACCGTCGACATCCCCCACGCGTCCGGCAACCGTGGATGAATTCAGCCAGCTGTTGTCCGCCGAGCTGTAGCCGGTTTTCAGGCGGGCACCGACGTCCTTGCCCGGCTTGATGATGTCCTCGGGGTCGAGGGTGTAATAGCTCACGGCACCGCCGATGGCGCTGCTCCCATACAGCGCCGACGCAGGCCCGCGCAGGATCTCGACACGCTTGATGATCTCCGGATCAACGTAATTGCGATGGGTGTTGGCGAAAGGACCCTGGAAGAAGTTGTCCGGCACTTCGACGCCATCTACCTGCGTCAGGATCCGATCGCCGTCGATGCCGCGAATGTTGTAGCCGCTGGTGCCCGCACGCTGGCCGGCCCCGCCCACGGAGACCCCCGGCTCGTCGCGTACCAGGTCGCGGATGCTGTTGACGTTGCGGCGGTCCAGCGACGCTCTGTCCTGCACTGTCACCGTGCCGGGTACCGAATCCACCGACTGCGCCTGACGCGTGGCGCTGACTGTGATCTGCTCCAGTTCCAGCGCGCTGGCTTGCTCGGCGGCAGCGACGGCGGGGCTGTGCACCGCAGCCGCTAAAACGGCGATGGTCAGCAGGGAAAGCCCGAGGTGGTGAGTGGCGTTTGGCGAGGCGGGTGAGGCGGGGTTGAAGCTGGACAGCATGGATAGCGCTCCCTGTCGTGCGGGTCGTCATAGTTGTTGCGAGATGATTCAAATAGGAATCAATTGCATTGGCTATGACTAGACGTACGGGTCGCGGCTATCGCGTAAAAATAATTTCGGTGAGTGTCAGATCATCAGGTTCGAAGCAATGGCGCCGCAGGTTGGCGAGCGCAGTCCGGCGTCAGGTTTTTTCCGCACAGCCAGCACCTCTGCCGCATCGAATAGCGGTTGCGAGTGCCACACGGCCTCGGCGCTGGCAAACGCTTCGCGGTGGGCGGGATCGGCGTCGAGCCATTCCAGAAAGCGCGCGTGTGTTGCAATATCGGCGATTTCCAGCTCGATCAGCCAGGTCAGGGCCTGGTCCATCGTCTCGGCAGCGCGCGCTGCATTGGCTTTAGCGCGGCGGGGTGATTGAGCGTCCGTCAAGGAGCGTCCTCGGGTCCACGGTTTGGCCGGCAGTGTAGCGTCACTCTGTAGCACCAGCTGACGATTCTTGCCGGCGAAGCTCAGTGATCCAGACGCGCGGCCACACTCAGGCAAACCATCATGATCAGCTTCAATTCTTTTTGCACGGTGCTGGTGGACACGCCCAGTTGCTCGGCGATTTCCAGATAACTCGCGCCGTGAAGTCGACTGAGGTTAAAGATTTTCTGCTGTCGCGGCGACAGGGTTTCCAGGCTCGCGCTAAGACTCTCCAGCAGACGGTTGGCGTGGGCGGCATCCTCCAGTGAGGTGTCGGGGCCGACGACATTATGGATATCGCTGAGGGGCGCATCGTCAATGATGGTGCGCGCGTGAACGCGCCGTGCGCGCAGATGATCCAGGGCCAGATTGCGCGCGGTCTGGAAGACGAAGGGTTCGAGGTGTTCGATGGCCCGCTCGGCGAGCGCACGGGTGACCCGCAGGTAGGTTTCCTGGAGCAGGTCTTCGGCGGTGGTGTGGCTGCGGACCATGCGCTGAAGCGTGCGCAACAGCATGGTTCGCCGGGCGAGAAAGACAGCATTGAAGTGCGACTGAGTCACGGGGACACCCGACCAGAATTCAGCAGATGATAATGCTTATCATCTAGAGGTCAGGTCAAGGCAGGGATTTGCACAGATTGTAAAGGCGTTGTCCGGGGACGGTAGCCATTACTGAAGGAGGGAGTTTGATCGCGAAGAGCTTGGAAAGTCCGCTGACTCTTCAGCGGCGTGCATTCCTTCTTCGCGAGCAAGCTCGCTCCTACACAGGATGATCCCGTTACTTACTTACTCGGCGTTCATCAACGCCAGGCAGTTATCCAGCATGCGGTTGGAGAAGCCCCATTCGTTGTCGTACCACGCCAGCACCTTCAGCAGGCGACCGCTGACTTTGGTGTGGTTCGCGTCGAAGATGGACGACAGCGGGTTGTGATTGAAGTCGTGGGAAACCAGCGGCAGGGTGTTGTAGCCGAGGATTTTCGAATGCTGCGCCGCTTCCTTCATGATCGCGTTGACCTCTTCGGCCGTCGCATTGCGCTTGAGCTGAATGGTCAGGTCCACCAGCGAAACGTTGATCACCGGCACACGCACGGCCATGCCGGTCAGCTTGCCCGCCAGCTCCGGCAGCACCAGGCCGACCGCTTCAGCAGCGCCCGTCTTGCTCGGAATCATCGACTGGGTAGCCGAACGCGCGCGGTACGGGTCAGTGTGGTAGACGTCGATCAGGTTCTGGTCGTTGGTGTAGGCGTGGATGGTGGTCATCAGACCGCTCTCGATGCCCAGTTCACGGTTCAACACCTGGGCAACCGGCGCCAGGCAGTTGGTGGTGCAGGAGGCGTTGGAAATGACCTGATGGGACTGGCGCAGCACGTCATGGTTGACGCCGTAGACGATCGTCGCATCGGCGCCTTTGGCCGGAGCCGAGATAATCACTTTTTTGGCGCCGGCAGTGATGTGAGCAGCAGCCTTGGTGCGGTCGGTGAACAGACCGGTGCATTCAAACACCACGTCGATGTTCAGAGATTTCCACGGCAGCTCGGCCGGGTTGCGAATGGCGCTGACCGAAATTCGGTCACCATTGACGGTCAGACTTTCCTGATCGTGCTCGACGGTGCCGTCGAATGGCCCGTGGACGGTGTCGAATTTAAGCAGGTGGGCGTTGATCTCGCTGTCGCCCAAGTCATTGATGGCGACGACTTGCAGGTCCTGACGGTAGCCTTGGGTATAAAGTGCGCGTAGGACGTTGCGGCCGATTCGGCCAAAGCCATTGATTGCGATGCGGAGAGTCATACACCCGTCCTCAGGAATTTGTTGTTGGAATTACAAGATTATTCTCATAAAAATAGAAAACAACCCCTTTTAGTGGCAGTATTTTGTTTTATCTACAAATAGAAACCCGTCTGGCCGTCACAACTGGCTGAAAATCAAGTGCTTGCCGCCGCTCTCGTCTGAGCCCCGGATTTGATCGCAGCCTGGTGAAAGCGCCTGAACGAGTGACCACATCGCTAGCCTGGAGTCCATGACATGCATCCCCGCGTCCTTGAGGTAACCGAACGGCTGATTGCTCGCAGCCGTGAAACCCGTCAACGCTACCTGCAATTGATCCGGGGTGCGGCGAGCGACGGGCCGATGCGCGGCAAGCTGCAATGTGCCAACTTCGCCCACGGCGTCGCGGCATGTGGTCCCGAAGACAAGAACAGCCTGCGCATGATGAATGCGGCCAACATCGCCATCGTCTCTTCCTACAACGACATGCTCTCGGCCCACCAGCCGTACGAACACTTCCCCGAACAGATCAAAAAAGCGCTGCGCGAAATCGGCTCGGTGGGGCAGTTTGCCGGTGGCGTTCCGGCCATGTGCGACGGCGTCACCCAGGGTGAGCCGGGCATGGAGCTGAGTATCGCCAGCCGAGAAGTCATTGCGATGGCAACAGCGGTGGCGTTGTCCCACAACATGTTCGACGGCGCGCTGATGTTGGGCATCTGCGACAAGATCGTTCCGGGTCTGCTGATGGGCTCGCTGCGCTTCGGTCATTTGCCGACGATTTTTGTGCCGGGCGGGCCGATGGTCTCGGGCATCTCCAACAAGGAGAAAGCCGACGTGCGTCAGCGCTACGCCGAAGGCAAGGCGACCCGTGAAGAGCTGCTGGACTCGGAAATGAAGTCCTACCACGGCCCGGGCACCTGCACGTTCTACGGCACGGCGAACACCAACCAGTTGCTCATGGAAGTCATGGGTCTGCATCTTCCGGGTGCCTCTTTCGTCAATCCCTACACACCGCTACGCGATGCCCTGACACGCGAGGCGGCGTTCCAGGTCACGCGTCTGACTAAACAAAGCGGCGACTTCATCCCTCTCGGAGAGATTGTGGACGAACGTTCGCTGGTCAACTCGATTGTTGCCCTGCACGCGACGGGCGGTTCCACCAACCACACGCTGCACATGCCGGCGATTGCCCAGTGCGCGGGCATTCAGCTGACCTGGCAGGACATGGCCGACCTGTCGGAAGTCGTGCCGACCCTGTCCCACGTCTACCCGAACGGTAAAGCCGACATCAACCATTTCCAGGCCGCCGGCGGCATGTCCTTCCTGATCCGCGAGCTGCTCGACGCGGGCCTGATGCACGAAGACGTCAACACGGTCATGGGCCGTGGTCTGCGTCGCTACACCCAGGAGCCGTTCCTGGAAGAAGGCACACTGGTGTGGCGCGATGGCCCAATCGAAAGCCTCGACGAAAACGTCCTGCGCCCCATCGCGCGTCCGTTTTCGGCCGAAGGCGGCCTGCGGGTGATGGAAGGCAACCTGGGCCGTGGCGTGATGAAAGTCTCTGCCGTTGCGCTGGAGCATCAGATCGTCGAAGCCCCCGCCAAAGTGTTCGAAGACCAGCAGGACCTTGCCGACGCCTTCAAGGCCGGTGAGCTGGAATGCGATTTTGTGGCGGTCATGCGCTTCCAGGGGCCGCGCTCCAACGGCATGCCGGAGCTGCACAAGATGACGCCGTTTCTGGGCGTGCTGCAGGACCGTGGCTTCAAAGTAGCGCTCATTACAGACGGACGCATGTCCGGCGCCTCCGGGAAAATCCCGGCGGCTATTCACGTTTGCCCGGAAGCCTCCGACGGCGGACCGCTGGCGCTGCTGCGTGATGGGGATCTCATTCGTGTCGATGGCGTGAAAGGAACGTTGCAAGTTCTGGTCGAACCGGCAGAATTGGCCGCCAGAGAGCCGGCGATCGGTCGCTTGTCCCATAACGTGGGCAGCGGCCGCGAACTGTTCGGCTTCATGCGCATGGCCTTCAGCTCGGCAGAGAAGGGCGCCAGCGCCTTTACTTCGAATCTGGAGACGCTCAAGTGACATTGGCGATGGTGGGTGATATCGGCGGCACAAATGCGCGGTTTGCCATTTGGGAAGACGAGCAGTTGCATTCGATCCGCGTGTTCGCGACGGTCGATTACGCCAGTCCTGAAAAGGCCCTGACGGTCTATTTGCAGGACCTGGAATTGCAGCGCGGTGATGTCACCTCCATCTGCTTGGCCGTGGCCGGGCCGGTGACCGGCGATGATTTTCACTTCACCAACAGCCACTGGAAGATCAATAGGCAGGCATTCTGCGCCGAGCTTAAGATCGACCACCTGATCCTGGTCAACGACTTCACCGCCATGGCCCTGGGCATGACCCGCCTGAAGGACGACGAGTACCTGACCGTGCGTCATGGCAAGGGCGATCCTCGTGGTGCGCGGGTGGTGATCGGGCCAGGCACCGGCCTTGGCGTCGGCACGTTGATCCGCAGCGGCGAAGCGCGATGGACTGCGGTGCCGGGGAGGGCGGTCACGTTGATTTGCCGATCGGCACGCCTCGCGAAGCCCTGCTGTGGATGCGGTTGATGGCGACCCACGAGCATGTCAGCGCCGAGACGATTCTGAGTGGCGCCGGGCTGTTGCTGCTGTATCAAGTCAGCTGCGGGCTGGACGAGATCGAGCCTGAACTCAAATCCCCGGCGGCCATTACCTCGGCGGCGCTCAAGGGCGATCCGGTCGCCAGCGCGGTGCTCGAGCAGTTCTGTGTATTCCTCGGCCGGGTGGCGGGCAATAACGTACTGACTGTCGGCGGACGCGGCGGCGTGTATATTGCCGGTGGCGTGATCCCGCGGTTCGTTGATTTCTTCATGCAGAGCGGCTTCAACAAGGCGTTCGCCGAGAAGGGACTGATGAAGGATTACTTCAATGACGTGCCGGTCTGGCTGGTCACTGCCGAGTACCCTGGCCTGATGGGCGCTGGCGTGGCGCTGGATCAATATGCGACGAGCGCTAGCGGCAAGCTATAAGCTGCAAGCTGCAAGCTGCAAGCTGCAAGCAAAGACCGCGTACGTCTCGCTGGCCGCTTTGAGCTTTGAGCTTGAAGCTGCCTTACCCACCATTGCTCACAAGGACGACCATGTGAACGCTGTCAGTAAATCGATTCTGGTGGTCGACGATGACGAGGAGATTTGCGAGTTGCTGCAAGCCTACCTGAGCCGATCCGGTTTTCAGGTGCGCACGGTCGGCGATGGGGCGGAGTTTCGTCAGGCGTTCAACGAAGAGGCCAGCGACCTGCTGATTCTCGACGTCATGCTCCCCGATGAAGACGGCTTCAGCCTGTGTCGCTGGGTCAGGCAGCATCCGCGTCAGCCGCATATTCCCATCATCATGCTTACCGCCAGCTCCGACGAGGCCGATCGCGTCATTGGTCTGGAGCTCGGCGCCGATGACTACATGGCCAAACCCTTCAGCCCCCGCGAGCTTCAGGCCCGGATCAAGGCCCTGTTGCGCCGTGCCCAGTTCGGTCAGGAACGCAGCGGCGGTGAAGTGCTGGTGTTCGATGAATGGCGGCTGGACATGGTCAGTCATCGGCTGTTTCACAACGACGGCGAGGAGGTGATTTTGTCCGGCGCCGATTTCGCGCTGCTCAAGCTGTTCCTCGACAACCCCCAACAGATCCTCGATCGCGACACCATCGGCAACGCCACCCGTGGCCGTGAGCTGATGCCGCTGGAGCGCATCGTCGACATGGCGGTGAGCCGCCTGCGTCAGCGTTTGCGTGACACCGGCAAGGCGCCGCGATTGATCCGCACCGTGCGAGGCAGCGGTTATCTGCTGGCAGCCAATGTGCTGCCGCAAGCCGGCAACGGCTACTAGCCCTTGATGGTGGTCGACAGGAAACGTCGCTTGCCGGTGCCTCGCTCGCTGCTCGGGCGCATGTTGCTGCTGACCTTGCTCGCCGTGCTGCTGGCGCAAACCCTGTCCAGCCTGATCTGGCTCTCGCAATTGCGCGCGACGCAAATGGAAGGCCTGGTCACTAGTGCCCGCAGCCTGGGTTTTTCCATGGCGGCAAGCGTGAGTTACTTCCGCTCGCTGCCTGTCGCGTTTCGGCCGCTGGTACTCGATCAACTGCGCAGCATGGGCGGCACGCGTTTCTTCGTTTCA
This sequence comes from Pseudomonas sp. 15A4, assembly GCF_016925575.1. Taxonomy (NCBI): domain Bacteria; kingdom Pseudomonadati; phylum Pseudomonadota; class Gammaproteobacteria; order Pseudomonadales; family Pseudomonadaceae; genus Pseudomonas; species Pseudomonas sp. 15A4. The sequence continues at coordinate 2,059,786 of NZ_CP068986.1, forward strand.
CTTAATGACCGCCCGCTGGAAATGCAGGTGCTTGAGCCCACCGTGCGCAAGACGGCGGTCATCGATGTGGTCGGTCAGGTGTTGCGGCAGAACCTTGGCGCCGACCCGGATATCCTCGTGCGCTTCGTGCGTCCCGAAGACCTGCGCATTTTCAACAGCGGCCTCAGGCTCGATGAGCTGCCACGCTCGTGGGCTCATTACGCGCTGACCCTCGAACCGGTGAATCCGCCCGTGCTGGTGACGCAGATCGAGCTGTCGCCTGGCGAATGGCTGTACATCGCCTCGCTGCTGCCCGAGCCCTACACCATGCTCGAAGCCGAAGGTCTGCCTTCTCAGCAGGTCTGGTTCATTGCGCTGACCAGTCTCTTTCTGCTGGTGTTCATCGGCCTGCTGGTGCACTGGCAGAGCGGCCCGCTCAAGCGTCTGGCTCATGCTGCGCGGGATCTGTCGCTGGGTGCCGACGTCGAGCCGGTGGTGGAGGGCGGCGGCAGTGAAGTGGTGGAAGTGACCCGGGCGTTCAACACCATGCGCGATCGCATCAGCCGTTACCTGACCGAGCGCGGCCAGCTGTTCAGCGCGATTTCCCACGACTTGCGCACGCCGATCACTCGCTTGCGGCTACGCGTTGAACTGCTCGAAGACGAACAGATGCAGGCCAAATTCACCCGAGATCTGGATGAGCTGGAGCTGCTGGTAAAAGGCGCGTTGCAGTGCGTGAAGGACACCGATATTCACGAGAATATCGAGCCGGTTGACCTCAATCACGCGCTGGATTGCCTGATCGAACCCTATCTCGCCCCCGATGGCGCGGGCCGTGTCACGTTGCAGGGCAAGGCGATGTCGATGTACTACGGCAAGCCTCTGGCGCTGCGTCGCTGCATGGGCAACCTGATCGATAACGCGATCAAGTACGGCGACCGTGCGCACCTGTTCGTCGAAGACGACGCCGATGCGTTCATTCTGCACGTCGAAGACGAAGGCCCGGGCGTGCCGGAACAGCGGCTGGAGCAGGTCTTCGAGCCGCACTTCCGGCTGGCCGGCAAACACCAGCAGGGCTACGGACTAGGGCTCGGAATTGCGCGCAACATTGCCCATAGCCATGGCGGCGAAGTGACGTTGCAGAACATGCGCGAAGGCGGGTTACGGGTCACGCTGTATCTGCCGCGCGGCGTGGAGTAATCCGGCCTCTTTTCTGAATGTCACAGCTCTGTGACATTTGCGCATCCCTTCGTTACCGTCCGCTCTAACCCCTTGGTTAGAATCCACGCAGCGCAAGCGCCACGACTTGCTCATGCATAACAACAAGAAAGGTCAGATATGAATTCGATTTCCCGTCTCGCTGCACTTATTTCCCTCGCCTCGTTGTTCCCTCTGAGCGCCATGGCGGCTGATGCCAAAGGCACCGTCGAAGTTGTGCACTGGTGGACGTCCGGTGGCGAAAAGGCCGCTGTCGATGTGCTCCGCGCGCAAGTTGAAAAAGACGGTTTCACCTGGAAAGACGGCGCTGTCGCAGGCGGCGGCGGTGCAACCGCAATGACCGTGCTCAAGAGCCGCGCCGTTGCTGGCAACCCGCCTGGCGTTGCGCAGATCAAAGGCCCGGACATTCAGGAATGGGCTTCCACCGGCCTGCTTGATACCGACGTGCTGAAAAACGTCTCCAAAGAGGAGAAGTGGGACAGCCTGCTGGACAAGAAAGTCTCCGATACCGTGAAGTACGACGGTGATTACGTGGCCGTGCCGGTGAACATCCACCGCGTCAACTGGCTGTGGATCAACCCGGAAGTCTTCAAGAAAGCCGGTATCGAAAAAGCCCCTACCACCCTCGAAGAATTCTACGCAGCGGGCGACAAGCTCAAAGCGGCAGGCTTCATCCCTCTGGCCCACGGTGGCCAACCTTGGCAAGACAGCACCGTTTTTGAAGCCGTCGTTCTCTCTGTCATGGGCGCTGACGGTTACAAGAAGGCACTGGTCGACCTCGACAACGCTGCGCTGACCGGCCCTGAAATGGTCAAGTCGCTGACCGAGCTGAAGAAAGTCGCCACCTACATGGATGCCGACGGCAAAGGCCAGGACTGGAACCTGGAAGCGGCCAAAGTCATCAACGGCAAGGCTGGCATGCAGATCATGGGTGACTGGGCCAAGAGCGAATGGACCGCCGCCAAGAAAGTCGCCGGCAAGGACTACGAGTGCGTAGCGTTCCCGGGCACCGACAAGGCCTTCACCTACAACATCGACTCCCTGGCTGTTTTCAAGCAGAAGGATGCGGGTACTGCTGCAGGTCAGCAGGACATCGCCAAGGTCGTGTTGGGTGAAAACTTCCAGAAAGTCTTCAGCATCAACAAAGGCTCGATCCCGGTTCGCAACGACATGCTGGCTGACATGGGCAAGTACGGTTTCGACTCGTGCGCCCAGACCGCTGCCAAGGATTTCCTGGCTGACGCCAAAACCGGCGGCCTGCAACCAAGCATGGCGCACAACATGGCTACCACACTGGCCGTGCAGGGCGCTTTCTTTGACGTCGTGACCAACTTCATCAACGACCCGAAAGCCGATCCGGCCGACGCGGCGAAGAAGCTGGGCGCTGCGATCAAGTCTGCCAAGTAAGCCGTAACACCGCTTGCTCCATGTAGGAGTGAGCTTGCTCGCGATGGCGTCATGTCAGCCAATACAGACGGCACTGACACGCCGCATCGCGATCAAGCTCACTCCTGCAGAAGGCGGCGTGTTTGCACTCTTCATTCTTCTGTACTGGATTTCACCATGAGTTCTGTTGCTGTGTTCAGCAAAGCCTCGCCGTTCGATGCACTGCAGCGCTGGCTACCCAAACTGGTGCTGGCGCCCAGCATGTTCATCGTATTGGTGGGCTTCTACGGCTATATCCTGTGGACGTTCGTTCTGTCGTTCACCAACTCGACTTTCCTGCCGACCTACAAATTCGTGGGTCTGGCGCAATACGCGCGGTTGTTCGACAACGACCGCTGGTGGGTAGCCAGTAAAAACCTCGCGGTGTTCGGTGGCATGTTCATCGGCATCAGCATGGTGGTTGGCGTGCTGCTGGCGGTCTTTCTGGATCAGCGTATCCGCCGCGAAGGCTTTATCCGCACCATCTACCTGTACCCGATGGCGCTCTCGATGATCGTCACCGGTACGGCCTGGAAGTGGCTGCTCAACCCAGGCATGGGCCTGGACAAACTGCTGCGTGACTGGGGCTGGGAAGGCTTTCGCCTGGACTGGCTGATCGATCCGGACCGCGTTGTCTATTGCCTGGTGATCGCGGCGGTATGGCAGGCATCGGGCTTCATCATGGCGATGTTCCTGGCGGGCCTTCGCGGCGTTGATCAGTCGATCATCCGTGCTGCGCAGATCGACGGCGCGAGCATGCCGAAAATCTACTGGAAGGTCGTGCTGCCAAGCCTGCGTCCGGTGTTCTTCAGTGCGGTCATGATCCTGGCGCACATCGCCATCAAGAGCTTCGACCTGGTAGCAGCCATGACGGCCGGTGGCCCGGGCTATTCGTCGGACTTGCCCGCAATGTTCATGTACTCGTTCACCTTCAGCCGTGGCCAGATGGGCATGGGTTCCGCCAGTGCGATTCTGATGCTCGGCGCAATTCTCGCCATCCTTGTGCCTTATCTGTATTCCGAGCTGAGGGCCAAGCGTAATGACTAGTCTCGTCAACAAGCCTGCTCTCAGCCTGAGCCGCGTCGCCATCTATGCGGTGCTGATCGTTGCGGTGTTCATTTATCTGGTGCCGTTGGTGGTCATGTTGCTGACCAGCTTCAAGTCGCCGGAAGACATCGGCAGCGGCAACCTGCTCAGCTGGCCGACCGAAGTGACCGCCATCGGCTGGATCAAAGCCTGGGCGACGGTGAAGGGCTACTTCTGGAACTCGTTCCTGATCACCGTTCCCGCGGTGCTGATCTCTACCACCATTGGTGCGCTGAACGGCTACGTACTGTCGATGTGGCGCTTCCGCGGTTCGCAGTTGTTCTTTGGTCTGCTGCTGTTCGGTTGCTTCCTGCCGTTCCAGACCGTCCTGCTGCCGGCGTCTTTCACCCTCGGCAAAATGGGCCTGGCCAGCACCACAACGGGTCTCGTGTTTGTCCACGTCGTTTACGGTCTGGCGTTCACCACGCTGTTCTTCCGCAACTACTACGTCAGTATTCCGGATGCACTGGTGAAAGCGGCGCGGCTGGACGGTGCAGGTTTCTTCACCATCTTCCGTCGGATCATTCTGCCGATGTCGACGCCGATCATCATGGTCTGCTTGATCTGGCAGTTCACCCAGATCTGGAACGACTTCCTGTTCGGCGTGGTGTTCTCCAGTGGTGACTCGCAGCCGATCACGGTGGCGCTGAACAACCTGGTCAACACCAGCACCGGCGTCAAGGAATACAACGTTGATATGGCGGCGGCGATGATCGCCGGGCTGCCGACCCTGCTGGTCTACGTGGTCGCAGGCAAGTATTTCGTGCGCGGGCTGACGGCCGGCGCAGTCAAGGGGTAATCATGGCAACGCTTGAGCTTCGCAATGTAAACAAGACTTATGGGGCCGGTCTGCCGGACACCCTGAAGAACATCGAACTCTCCATCAAAGAAGGCGAGTTCCTGATTCTGGTCGGCCCTTCGGGCTGCGGTAAGTCGACCCTGATGAACTGCATCGCTGGCCTGGAAAACATTACCGGCGGCGCGATCATGATTGGTGATCAGGACGTCAGCGGCATGAGCCCGAAGGATCGTGACATCGCAATGGTGTTCCAGTCCTACGCGCTGTATCCGACCATGAGCGTGCGCGAGAACATCGAGTTCGGGCTGAAGATTCGCAAGATGAATCAGGCTGATATCGACGCCGAAGTGGCGCGGGTCGCCAAGCTGCTGCAGATCGAGCACCTGCTCAACCGCAAGCCGGGGCAATTGTCCGGTGGTCAGCAACAGCGCGTGGCCATGGGCCGGGCACTGGCCCGTCGTCCGAAGATCTACCTGTTCGACGAGCCGCTTTCCAACCTCGACGCCAAACTGCGCGTCGAGATGCGGACCGAAATGAAACTGATGCACCAGCGCTTGAAGACCACCACGGTCTACGTGACCCACGACCAGATCGAAGCGATGACCCTGGGCGACAAGGTGGCGGTCATGAAGGACGGCATCATTCAGCAGTTCGGTACGCCCAAGCAGATCTACAACGACCCGGCCAACCTGTTCGTGGCGAGCTTCATCGGCTCGCCGCCCATGAATTTCATCCCGCTGCGTCTGCAACGCAAGGACGGTCGCCTCGTCGCACTGCTCGACAGCGGTCAGGCCCGTTGCGAACTGCCGATGAGCATGAACGACGCCGGCCTTGAAGACCGTGAGGTGATTCTGGGCCTGCGTCCCGAGCAGATTGTGCTAGCGTCCGGTGATGCTGCAGGTCTGCCGACCATTCGCGCCGAAGTCCAGGTGACGGAGCCGACTGGCCCGGATACGCTGGTATTCGTTACCCTCAACGAGAGCAAGGTCTGCTGCCGTCTGGCTCCGGATATTGCACCTGCTGTGGGCGAGACCTTGACGCTGCAGTTCGATCCGGCGAAGGTTCTGCTGTTCGACGCCAAAACCGGCGAGCGCCTTGGCGTGTTGGCACCGAGTCAGTCGGTGGAGAATATGGGGAATGTCACGCGGCTCAACCGCAACTGATCCCGACGTGCAGGAGCACTGCACAAACGAGCACCTGTGGCGGGTGGATGTCTGCCGTACAAAACCCGTCATGCACACGATGTACGTGGTTACAACGCTGTTCAAAAGCTAATAACAATAAAACGAGGATCCAAGGGATGAAAAAGGTACGTAACAAGTCGCTTAACCAGTTTCAGCTGATCGGTGGGTTGTCTGTCCTGAGCGCGTTGACGATTTCCGGAACGGCGTCTGCAATGGAGCCTTTCAAAGCCAGCGAGCACATGACCGGTGACTGGGGTGGTCTGCGTCAAGAGCTGTATGACAAGGGTTACGACTTCCCGATCGAGTATGTAGGCGAAGCCGCCTCCAACCTCAACGGTGGTTACAACGACGACAGAACCGGCCGCTACAGCGACCAGTTTGCGTTTGGCGTACAGATGGACCTGCAAAAAATCCTCGGCTGGCACGACGCAGAGTTCAAGCTTGCGATCACCGAGCGTAGCGGCAACAACATCTCCAACGATCGTATCGGCGATCCGCGTGCCGGCACGCTCAGCTCCTCCCAGGAAGTCTGGGGTCGTGGCCAGACCTGGCGTCTGACCCAGATGTGGGTCAAGCAGAAGTACTTCGACGGCAAGCTCGACATCAAGGTCGGCCGTTTCGGTGAAGGCGAAGACTTCAACAGCTTCCCTTGCGACTTCCAGAACCTGTCGTTCTGCGGCTCGCAAGTCGGTAACTACGTAAACACCTGGTACAACTGGCCTGTCAGCCAATGGGCTGCACGCGTGAAGTACAACATCACGCCTGAGTTGTTCGCCCAGATCGGTGTCTACGAGCAGAACCCTTCGTACCTCGAAACCGGCAACAGCTTCAAGCTCAGCGGCAGCGGCTCGAAAGGCACCGTCGTACCGGTTGAAGTAGTGTGGTCGCCAAGCGTCAACTCGCTGCCAGGCGAATACCGTCTGGGCTACTACGTGAGCAATCCGAGCGCCGACGATCTCTACGAGAACGAAAACGGCCAGCCTCAGGCGACTGCCGGCGGTGACTTCAAGTCTCACAAAGACAAGCACGGCTGGTGGGTCGTGGCTCAGCAACAGCTGACCGCGCACAACGGCGACGCATCCCGTGGTCTGAGCATTTTCGCCAACGCGACGGTGCATGACAAAGCCACCAACTTCGTCGACAACTACCAGCAGGTCGGCTTCGTCTACAAAGGCCCGTTCGATGCACGTCCGAAGGATGACATCGGTATCGGCGTCGCACGTATCCACGTGAACGATGATGCCCAGGACAACCGTCGTCTGGTGAACGCCGTCAACGGTATCGAAGACTACGACAACCCAGGCTACCTGCCGATCCAGAAGACCGAATACAACTCGGAAATCTACTACGGCGTGCACGTAACCGACTGGCTGACCGTGCGTCCCAACCTGCAGTACGTGAAGAGCCCGGGCGGTGTGGACGACGTTCAGAACGCACTGGTTGCCGGTATCAAGATTCAGTCGAAGTTCTAAGCTAAAGCGGACGCTCCTCCGCGCTCCACAAACGATCAAGGGTCGTGTGTGCTTTACGGGCAGCCTGGCTGCCCGTTTTTTCCGCTATTTATTCCGCAGCAATGGCTTCGTATTCGGAGCATTTTTTCTCGCGTGACGAGTGACCGCAATCTGGAGTGCTACAACGATGCCCTTCAGGGATTCCGGCTCAACCGAGCATCCTCTTCAGCGTTTTTTCACTTCGGTGCGACCGCAACCGACTTTTCAGTGGGAACGCTACCAACAGCGCGATGTGCTGGTGATCAACCATGCCCAGTGCCAGGCCGTGTTCAGTCGGCAGGGCGCTCAACTCCTGCATTTCGAACCTGCCGGGCAGAAGCCGTGGTTGTGGTGTGCTGCCCATTGGCCTCTGGTCGGTGCGATCCGCGGCGGCGTGCCGGTCAGTTGGCCCTGGGTCGGGCGTCATCCGGGGAGAGTGGCTGGCCGGCGAATGGCTGGGGCCGGCTGCTCGACTGGAAACTGGTTGAAAGCCATGAGCACGCGCTGGGAGTGACCTTGCGCTGGCAGCTCAGATTGTGGGACTGGCAGGCCGATCTCTTCGCTGAGCTGGGGCAGGCGATGGACCTGCGCCTTGAAACGCGTCACGACGACAGCGAGCCTTGCCACTTCGGCCATGGCTTGCACGCCTATTGGCGCATCAGCGACGTGGCAGATGTTGCGCTCCAAGGGCTCGACGGTGCCCACGGCTACGATGAACTCAGTCGCAGCGCCTGCGAGCAGCGGGGCGAGCTACGGGTCCAGGGCAGTTGTCAGCGGGTATTCGAGCATGCCGGACGGCTTGAGCTACAGGATGACACTTGGCAGCGGCGTCTGTGCATCGACACCGGAGACAGCGACAGCACGGTGGTCTGGCATCCCGGCAGCCGACCCTTGCTCGGTGTGGGTGGCGATGAAGCCATGGGCTTCTTGCGTGTCGAGGCGGCGTCAGGTGTTGATGATTGCCTCAGCCTGGCGCCCGGGCAGCACGCCAGTCTGAGCCTGCAGGCCACTCTGGTTCACTGAGTGTGGAGGCGGGGATCGCCTGCCAATGAGGCGTTCCCTCAATTCAACTCATCGTCCGCGGGATACCGGCTCGCGTTCAGGCTTTCCTTGATCTTGCGCAGGTGTGGCTGGAAGTCGACGCCCCGACGCAGGGTCATGCCCGTTGCCAGCACATCCAGCACCGTCAGCTGGACGATCCTCGACGTCATGGGCATATAGATGTCGGTGTCTTCGGGCAGCGGGATGTTCAGGCTCAGCGTGCTGGCCTTTGCCAGCGGCGAGTCGGCGGCGGTGAGGCCCAGCACTGACGCGCCGTTCTCCCGGGCGATCCGCGCCACTTCCACCAGCTCGCGGGTGCGTCCGGTGTAGGAAATGATCACAAACAGCTCGCCGGTGTGCGCCACCGAGGCCAGCATGCGCTGCACCAGCACGTCGGCATGGGCCGTGACCGCGAGATTGAAGCGGAAGAATTTGTGCTGCGCGTCCAATGCCACAGGCGCCGAAGCCCCGAGGCCGAAGAAGTGGATCTGCCGCGCCTGAATCAACAAGTCGACCGCTTTGCTGATCAGGTTGGGATCAAGCACCTGGCACACGCTGTCGAGGGACGCGATGGCACTGCCGAAAATCTTGCGGGTGTAGGCTTCCGGGTTGTCATCGGCTTCCACCGCGCGGCTGACGTAGGCGGCGCCGCTGGCCAGGCTCTGGGCCAGCTGAAGTTTCAGCTCTGGATAACCGCTGACATCGAATGAGCGGCAGAAGCGGTTGACCGTCGGTTCACTGACTTTCGCGGCCTGTGCCAGCGCAGCGATGCTGAACCGGGTAGCCTGCTGCGGATTGCTCAGAATCGCCTCGGCGACCTTGCGCTCGGCCTTGTTCAGCTCTTCCAGACGACTCTGGATCTGCTCCAGAAGATTGCGTACGCGGTCCATTGTTTGTCCTTCTGATGAAACGGCGACAGGCCGGTGGACAGGCCTTTATTTGAAGAGTGGGAATTTGGCCTTTAGCCTGTCGCAAAGGTGGCCTATCGTACTGAGGGCCTGTGGTGATCACCACTCTAATGTGGTTCTGGTGGGAATGTTGTGGTTATTACTACATTCGGCCTTGAGTAACGCCTTTAAAAAAGGTATTTGTAGCTTAACTTGATAAAAGAACCAACATTATGCTCTCGATTACGGTTGAACCGTGCACTTTTGCGTTGTTTGGCGCCTTGGGTGACCTGGCGGTACGCAAACTGTTTCCTGCGTTGTACCAGCTTGACCGAGCTGGACTGCTGCATGCCGAGACCCGAATTATTGCGTTGGCCCGTGAGCCCGGCACTCCTGAGGAGCACTTGGCCTACATCGATAAAAGCCTGCGTCGCTTTGTTCCCGAGGCGCAGCTTGAGACCGAACACGTGGAGCGTTTTCAGGCCCGCCTGAGTTACCTGCACGTCGACTTTCTCAAGGGCGAGGATTACGTCGCGCTCGCCGAAGCCGTGGGCGACGCGCCGACCATGATTGCCTACTTCGCGACCCCGGCGTCGGTCTATGGCGCCATCTGCGAAAACCTCGCGCTGGTTGGCCTGACCGATCGCACCCGCGCCGTGCTGGAAAAACCCATTGGCCACGACCTCGCGTCGTCGCGCCGGGTGAACGATGCCGTTGCCAAGTTCCTGCCTGAAACCCGTATCTACCGGATTGACCACTACCTGGGCAAGGACACGGTGCAGAACCTCATTGCCCTGCGGTTTGCCAACAGCTTGTTTGAGACGCAGTGGAACCAGAACCACATTTCCCACGTGGAAATCACCGTGGCGGAAAAGGTCGGCATCGAAGGGCGTTGGGGCTATTTCGACCAGGCCGGTCAGCTGCGCGACATGATCCAGAACCACCTGTTGCAGCTGCTGTGCCTGATCGCGATGGACCCGCCCAGCGACCTGTCCGCCGACAGCATCCGTGACGAGAAGGTGAAAGTACTCAAGGCACTGGCGCCGTTCACCCCGGAGCGTCTCGCCACACAGGTGGTGCGTGGTCAGTACATCGCCGGCTACAGCGAGGGCAAGCCGGTGCCGGGCTATCTGGAGGAAGAAAACTCCAATACCCAGAGCGACACGGAAACCTTCGTCGCCATTCGTGCCGACATCCGTAACTGGCGCTGGTCAGGCGTGCCGTTCTACCTGCGTACCGGCAAGCGCATGCCGCAAAAGCTCTCGCAGATCGTGATCCACTTCAAAGAGCCGCCGCATTACATCTTCGCCCCAGAGCAGCGCTTGCAGATCAGCAACCGACTGATTATCCGCCTGCAGCCCGATGAAGGCATCTCGCTGCAAGTGATGACCAAGGATCAGGGCCTGGACAAGGGCATGCAGCTGCGCAGCAACCCTTTGCAACTGAGCTTCTCCGACGCCTACCGCAGCGCCCGCGTGCCGGACGCCTACGAGCGGTTGTTGCTGGAGGTCATGCGTGGCAATCAGAACCTGTTTGTCCGCAAAGACGAAATTGAATACGCCTGGCAATGGTGTGACCAGTTGATCGCTGGCTGGAAAAAGGCGGGCGATGCGCCCAAGCCTTACCCGGCCGGTTCCTGGGGGCCGATGAGCTCCATTGCTCTTATTACGCGTGACGGGAGGTCCTGGTATGGCGATATGTGAACTTGAGTTTCCGGCGGGCCTGAAGGCCCACGAATTCGATAGCCCCGAAGTGTTGGCGAACGCGCTGGCTGATCAGGTGGCCGAGCGACTGACGGCTGCGATTTCCAGCAACCCCCACGGCACGGCCACGTTGGTGGTGTCGGGCGGCAAAAGTCCGGTGGCGTTTTTCAAGGCGCTGGCGCAGAAGCCGCTCGAGTGGTCGAAAGTCTGCGTGAGCCTGGCCGACGAGCGTTGGGTACCGACCGAGCACGCCGACAGCAACGAAGGCCTGCTCAAGCGTTTCCTGCTTCAGGGCCCGGCGGCCGAGGCGGGGTTCTTTAGCCTGTACCGTGCGACAACGACAGTGGATGAAGCCGCGGCTGCAACGGACGAAGCGCTCAAGGCGCTGCCGAACATCGACGTGCTCATTCTGGGGATGGGGGACGACGGCCACACCGCGTCGCTGTTCCCCGACAGTCCGCATCTGAAGGAAGCGCTGGACCTCAACAGCGAGCGTCGTTGCCTGCCCATGCTCGCGCCGACCGTCCCGCATCAGCGCTTGACCCTGACACGTCCGGTCCTGGCATCGGCAGCGACCACCATTCTGTCCGTTTCCGGCCAGGCCAAACTCGACACATTGCGCGCTGCACTGGCAGGCGATGACCTTGCCGAAATGCCGGTGCGCGCGTTCCTCAACCCGTCTCTAGAGATCTACTGGTGCCCATAAGCAAAGGATCAGCCGCCATGGAAAATACCCAAGTGAAACAGCCGTTGAATAGCATGGCGAGCAAGATTGCCCAGATCGACGCACTCTGCGCAAAAGCGAAGATTCTGCCGGTCATTACCATTGCCCGTGAACAGGATGTTCTGCCGCTGGCCGATGCCCTGGCCGCTGGCGGTCTGAATGCGCTGGAAATCACCCTGCGTTCGGAGTTCGGCCTCAAAGCCATTCGCATGCTGCGTGACGCGCGCCCTGAGCTGAGCGTTGGCGCCGGCACCATCCTTGACCGCCATATGCTCAAAGCGGCCGAGGAAGCGGGTTCACAGTTCATCGTCACCCCCGGCAGCACCCAGGATCTGCTGGAAGCCGCCGCGCTGAGCGAATTGCCGCTGCTGCCAGGCATCAGTAGCGCTTCGGAAATCATGATCGGTTACGCGCTGGGTTATCGCCGCTTCAAGCTGTTTCCGGCGGAAATCAGTGGCGGTGTGGGTGCCATCAAGGCGCTTGGCGGTCCCTTCCCGGAAGTGCGCTTTTGCCCAACCGGCGGCGTCAGTGCGGCCAACTTGAAAAGCTATATGGCGCTGCCCAACGTGATGTGCGTTGGCGGCACCTGGATGATCGATAACGCGTGGGTGAAGAACGGCGACTGGCAGCGGATTACCGACGCCACTGCCGAAGCCATCGCGTTGTTCGACTGAGTCAGGATTTGCCGGTCAGGCGCAGGCTTCGACAGCTTTCGTTCAAGTGGAGGCTGTTTAACTGCTGAGCATGATCCGTTTATGGCGCCCTGTCGGGGCGTTGCTGCAGAAGTCGTTGTTGCATGGCTTTTTTACGGTGTTCCTTGGTCGGGAACGCCGTTTTTTTTGCGCTTTTTATACGCAATACATATGTACCGCACAGGCGGTGGCAGGAGCGCTTATCTTTGCCGCTCCTTTGTAGTTCGTTTCTCGATGGATTTACGGCGCCTCCGTCATGGAGGCGCCGTCTTTTTCTACGGGCTTATCGAAGGCGCTGATCCCGGTGCCGCCTATCGAGGCAGACCTCAAGCCAGCGCGCGGAGTGCTGCTACCAGCTGTTCAACGTCTTTTGCCGACGTGGTGAATCCCGGCGTGATGCGGATGCACGTCCCACAGGCCGAGCCTTCCCGCGTCACTGCAAAAATGCCGTGCTCATCGAGCAGTCGCTTGACCATGAGTTCCTGATCCGCGTGACGGCTGAACCGGAAAGACGTGATGCCGCAATAGAGCCGAGGGTCGTCCGGGGTTAACACGTCGATGCCATCGATGCTGCGCGCTTGAGTCACCCACAGATCTCGCAGGTAGGCCAAACGTGCGCCTTTGGCCGGTGCGCCGCCCATGGCGCGATGCTCGGCGAAGACTTTGGGCAGGGTCATCAATGCCGGAATATTCGGCGTCCCGTAAGGCACGCGCCCAAGGATGTCGTCCGCACCATAGCGCTCGTCTGCCATGTCGGGATCGATGGCGCTCAGGCGGTCCTGCTTCACATAAATGAAGCCCAGGCTCAGCGGCGCGCCAATCCATTTCTGCAGGTTGAAGCCGGCGAACGACACGCCAAGGTCAGCCAGTTCGAAATCCAGCAGGCCCAAGGCATGGGCGCCATCCAGAATGACTTCGATGCCGTGGGCTTTGGCGAGCTCGGCGATGGCCTTCACCGGCATTACCAGCCCGGTCCGGTGGGTGACGTAAGTCAGCGCCACCAGCTTGAGCCGTGGATGTGCGGCAAAGGCGTCGCGGTAAGTTTGCAGCAGCGCATCATGGCTCGCAGGGTGCTGATGAGTGACCTCAATCACTTCCACGCCACGGTTTTTCGCCAGCCAGCGCATGCCGGTCTGTACGCTGTTGTAATCCAGGTCGCTGACCAGCACCTGGTCGCCTGCCACGAGCCCGTTGTAGTTGCGAATCAGCGCTTGCACCGACTCCGAGGCGGAGCGGGTGAGGGCGACTTCGCGGACGGGTACGTTCAGCAGATCGGCAAGGTCGGCGCGAATGATCTCGCTGTCGTCGGTATCGAACTTCTGCCGCACGTAGACCGAGTTGCTGCGATTGACGTAATCGAGGTTCTGCTCGTAATCCTTGAGTGCAGCGCGGGTCATGCGGCCAAAATAGCCGTATTCGAAATTGACCGGCCCAGGCTCCACGTCGTACTGCGCCGCGACCTGCTGCCAGAACCCTTCGTCCCGAGCCTGTTCATCCGCCAAATCCGTTATTGCGTATGCAGTGCTGTTCATCACGCGGCTCGCTTTTATCAATGGACGTTTAGTTGAAGCGTATTGGGGCTTTTGAGGGACCTGGACGCAAAGGCTCGCGAGGTCGGGTGCGCAAGGGGTCCAGCAGTGCCGAGAGACCGTTGTGATCAATCTCGTGCATGAGCGCCAGCAGGCTGCCCAGTTCCCCGGCGGGAAACCCCTGGCGGGCGAACCAGTTCAGGTAGTCCCCAGGCAAATCTGCCAGCAACCGACCCTGATACTTGCCGAACGGCATGTCGCGCGTGACCAACAGCTTGAGTTTCTCTGGATTCATTCAAAAACCGCTTATCCGTTCGAGTGAACCTGAAAGATACGTGCATTCTGCAATTGCTCAAACACACAGATCATGCATAAAGCGCGGCGCTACTGTCGCTTGATATTGTTAACTGATTGAAAAATATAGGTATTTAATGCCGCGGAAAGCTGGCATGCACAATGCAATATTCCCTCTATCGAGTGTTTCATTAACTAAACCTTTGATAAACCTGCCAGAAAGGAACCGCAAAATGTCGGATATCAACAAAGAAGCCATCTCTGTTCTGAATGACTTGATCGAGACCAGCATTGACGGTGAGAAAGGTTTTCACACTGCCGCTGAAGATGCCAAGAACCCGGAAATCAAGCGCTTACCTGCTTTCGCGCTCTTCCGGCTGCAAGACTTCGGTTGCCGAATTGCAAGCTGAGGTTCGCGCATTGGGCGGCGATCCAGAAGACTCCTCCAGCATCGCCGGCGGCGCACACCGTCTGTGGGTCAACCTGAAAAGCGCTTTGAGCGGCAAGAACGACGAAGCGGTCCTGAACGAAGTCGAAAGCGGCGAAGACCACGCCCTGAAGGCTTACAAAAAGGCTGCCCAGGAAGCTACCGAGAAAAACTTGCCAGTCAACGTGACTACCCTGATCCAGCGTCAGCTGCAGGGCGTGCAAGCGAACCACGACAAGGTCAAAGCCCTGCGTGACACCGTTCGTGCTGCCAACAAGTAATTTGCAGCAGGTTCGAAAAAACGCCAGCCAGTCTGGCGTTTCTTTATGTCTGCAGTTCGGCGGAAGGCGGGTCGTACGCTCCGACTTCTACCCGATTTCTGCCATTTCTTTTGGCGCGATACAGAGCCCGGTCAGCGGCTTGAAACAAAGCCCCGGGCAAGTCGTGGGTCACCGGCAGATGCGTGGCGACGCCGATGCTCACGGTGATGGGCGCTGTGTCATTGGCGAACGGCGGCAGCGCTTCGATTGCCAGACGCAGCTTTTCTGCGATAACGCAGGCACCTGCCTTGTCGGTCTCCGGTAGCACTACCATGAATTCCTCACCGCCGTAGCGCGCGGCCAGGTCACCCGGCCTGCGAATGCTGGCAGCCAGTGTCTGAGCAACACTGCGCAAGGCGACGTCGCCGCCATGATGCCCATGGCGGTCATTGAACGCCTTGAAGTGGTCTACGTCGATCATCAGGAGCGCCAAAGGTCGCCCTGAACGTATCCCGCGCGCCCATTCCTGCGCGAGCGCCTGATCCAGCCTGCGGCGATTAGCCAAACCCGTCAGCCCATCCGTGGACGCCAGACCAGCCAGTTCGCGCTCGGCGTTCTGGCGCAACCGCAGTTGGCGACCCAACAGCCACGACAGCGAAAGGATGCCGATACACAGCAGACCGGTGGCGCCCGCCACCAGCAGGGCATTGCGCTTCCACACGGCGTAGACATCATCCTGCGATTGAGCGACCACGACGATCAATGGCAAATCCCCGACCCTTGAGAACGTGTACAGCCGCTTGGCGCCGTCGAGTTCGGACACGGCGGCAAAGCTGCCGTTGACCTCGTCCAGGATGCGTTTGAAATTGGGACGCATACTGAAGTTCTGGCCGACAAAGGTGCGATTGTTTTCATCGGGTTGGCGGGCGAGCAGCACGCCATCTGCGCTGAGCAAGTTGACGGTGCTGGTGGGGCCGATGTCCAGCGTGCGAAACAGCTGGTTGAAATACGACAGGCGCATTGATGCACTGGCGATGCCGATGAACTGGCCTGTGTCGGAGGGGAGACGCCGACTGAAACTGATGCACAAGTCCCTGAAGCCCCAGCGCGACAGGAACGGTCCGTCTACCACCAGCGCCAGCGAACTGCTCTCCCGGTGTTTTTGAAAGCCTGGCCGATCAGAAAAGTTGTCCAGTCGAGGCGTTAGAGAAGTGGAATCGGCAACGATGCGCCCGGTTTCATCGAGCAGCACCAGATCGCCCTTGTAGGGCGCGGCCGTAGCCCGGTCGAACAGCACCAACTGCCGTAACTCCGGCGAAATCGTCATGACATCGGGTCGTCGCCATGCAGCGATCAGGCCCTGAAGAGAGGTGTCGTACAGCTCGGCGTTACGCTGCACATCCGCATCGATCAACTGCACCACGTTGTTCGCCGAGCGCACGGCGGCTTCGTTGGCGGTGCCCAGCTCCCGAAACAACAACCAGGTGACGATGGCCAGGATGGCTCCCACCGCCAGGGCGCTGCCCAGCATCAGCATCTTCTCGGACCCTGATCTGATCCCTCGCGCTAATGGAGGCATGGCTGTCAGTGGCATCGATCATCTCTGACGGGGAAGGAAAGCGTCGTGCAGCGGTAAGGCTTATTCGCCTTCGTCGAACTTGTTGTTGATCAGTTCTACCAGTCCCGCCAGCGCGGCATCGGCTTCGTCACCTTCGGTGGCCAGATGGATCAGGGTGCCCTTGCCGGCGGCGAGCATCATGACGGCCATGATGCTTTTACCATCGACCATGGTTTCCGGCGTGCGACCGACCCTGATCTGACACGGGTACTTGCCGGCGACACCCACGAATTTGGCGGCGGCCCGGGCATGCAGACCGAGCTTGTTGATGATGGTGATTTCTAGAGCGGGCATCGCGAGGGAGGTCCTTTCAGCTTAGGTCGCGGTGGCGGACCTGAACATTCTTGAGCGATTGCTGCAGCACCTGACCCAGACGTTCAGTCAGGTAGACAGAGCGGTGGTGTCCGCCGGTGCAGCCAATGGCAATAGTGACGTAGGCGCGGTTGCTGGCGGCGAAGCGCGGCAACCACTTATTGAGGTACGAAAAGATGTCCTGGAACATTTCCTCGACGTCCGGTTGAGCGGCCAGGTAATCGGCCACCGGCTTGTCGAGGCCCGACTGCTCACGCAGTTCGGGCTTCCAATACGGGTTCGGCAGGCAGCGCACGTCGAACACCAGATCGGCGTCCACGGGCATGCCACGCTTGAAGCCAAAGGATTCGATGAGGAAGGCAGTGCCCGGCTCGGGTTTGTTCAGCAGGCGCAACTTGAGGATGTCGCGCAACTGATAGAGATTCAGGTGCGTGGTGTCGACCGTCAGATCAGCCAGATCGATGATCGGACCCAGCAGGGTTTTCTCGTCACGGATCGCTTCGGCCAGCGAGCGCGTCGCCGTGCTCAGCGGATGACGGCGACGGGTCTCGGAAAAACGCTTGAGCAGGGTAGGTTCATCTGCATCGAGGAACAGCACGTCGCACTGGATGTGCCGCGCGCGAACCTCGGCGAGCATGCGCGGGAATCGCGTCAGGTGACTGGGCAGGTTGCGTGCATCGATCGAGACCGCCAGCAGGGGCTCAGCCAGTTCGGTGTTGATCAGCGCGCGTTCGGCTAGCTCCGGTAGCAGGCCGGCAGGCAGGTTGTCGACGCAGTAGAAACCGCTGTCTTCAAGGACATCGAGGGCCGTGCTCTTGCCGGAGCCGGAGCGGCCACTGACGATGATCATGCGCATGATCAGTGACCGTTCTGGACGTCGAGCACGACGTTGTAGAGCTCTTCAGCGGTTTTGGCACCGCGCAGCCGCTTACGCACCTCGGCCTGATCAAGCATGCTGGCGATCTGGCGCAGCAGTTCGAGGTGGGCATCGGTGGCCGCTTCCGGGACCAGCAACACAAACAGCAGGTCAACCGGAGCGCCGTCGATGGCGTCGAAATCGATAGGTTTTTCCAGATGCAGTACGGCGCTGACAGGCGTTGAGCAGCCCTTCAGCCGACAGTGGGGAATGGCGATGCCGTTACCGAATCCGGTAGAGCCGAGCTTTTCACGGGCAATAAGACTTTCAAACACCACCTGCTCATCAAGATCAGGCACTTGCTTGCTGATCACGTTGGCGATGTTTTGGAGTACGGCTTTTTGCTGCCGCCTGGCACGTTCACAAGTGAACGGCCAGGGGTCAGGATATTTTCAAGTCGGATCATGAGTGGGGAGTGTCAGCGAGCAGTCGCGCCTTGCAGCAGACTTTGCTGTTTTTCCTTATGTTTTTTGAGTTGGCGGTCAAGCTTGTCGGCAAGCAGGTCAATGGCTGCATACATGTCGTCGTGTTCGGCGTTGGCAACCACTTCAGCGCCAGGAACGTGCAGGGTGGCTTCGATTTTCTGCTTGAGCTTCTCGACCTCCATGGTGACCTGCACATTCGTGATCTTGTCAAAGTGGCGTTCCAATCGGGCGAGTTTCTCGCCGATGTAGGTACGCAGAGGTTCAGTCACTTCCAGCTGGTGTCCACTGATGTTGACTTGCATACAGCTTCTCCTTCGTTGCCAGTGCATTAAGAGGCAGGCGTAATGCCTGCCACTGGAACGCTTTGACGTGTGACCTTTACATCAGTCGCTTGCGCTCGCTGGACGGCGAGATCCCGAGGGATTCGCGGTACTTGGCGACTGTGCGACGGGCCACTTGAATGCCTTGTGCTTCCAGTAAACCAGCGATCTTGCTGTCACTCAACGGCTTTTTCTGATTTTCCGCGGCGACCAGTTTTTTGATGATCGCGCGAATCGCCGTGGACGAGCATTCGCCGCCTTCGGAGGTGCTGACGTGGCTGGAAAAGAAATATTTGAGTTCGTAAATCCCGCGCGGCGTGTGCATGAACTTCTGCGTGGTCACCCGGGAAATCGTCGATTCGTGCATGCCAACCGCTTCAGCAATGTCATGCAGAACCAGCGGCTTCATGGCCTCGTCCCCGTACTCCAGAAAGCCGCGCTGATGTTCGACGATCTGCGTGGCCACCTTCATCAGCGTCTCGTTGCGGCTCTGCAGGCTCTTGATGAACCAGCGCGCCTCTTGCAGCTGATTGCGCATGAACGTGTTGTCGGCACTGGTATCGGCGCGACGCACAAAGCCTGCATATTGCGGATTGACCCGCAGGCGCGGCACGGATTCCTGGTTCAGCTCCACCAACCAGCGCTCGTTGTCCTTGCGCACGATGACGTCAGGTACGACGTATTCGGGTTCGCTGGATTCGATCTGCGAGCCGGGGCGCGGGTTGAGACTCTGGACCAGCTCGATGACCTGGCGCAGGTCGTCTTCCTTGAGCTTCATGCGGCGCATCAGTTGCGCGTAGTCGCGGCTGCCCAACAGATCGATGTACTCGCTGACCAGCTTCTGCGCTTCTGCCAGCCACTTGGTTTTGGCCGGCAACTGGCGAAGTTGCAGCAGCAGGCATTCGCTCAGGTTGCGAGCGCCGATGCCCGCAGGCTCGAACTGCTGGATGCGGTGCAGAACGGCTTCGATTTCGTCCAGCTCGATATCGAGCTCGGGATCGAACGCGTCGAGCAATTCGTCGAGTGTTTCGTCGAGGTAGCCCTGGTTGTTGATGCAATCGATCAGGGTCACGGCGATCAGGCGATCGGTGTCCGACATCGGCGCCAGATTGAGCTGCCAGAGCAGGTGGCTTTGCAGGCTCTCGCCAACGGAGGTGCGGGTGGTGAAATCCCACTCGTCATCATCATTGCTGGGCAGGCTGCTGGCGCTGGTCTGATAGACGTCTTCCCACGCCGTGTCGACCGGCAGTTCGTTGGGGATGCGCTCGTTCCAGTCACCCTCATCCAGATTGTCGACGGTAGGCGCCGACTCCTGATAAGTGGGTTCCTGAACGTCAGCGTTGGGCTTTTGCTCTACGTTATCGGCCAAGGGGTCGGCGTTGTCGAAATCGTCGCCTTCCTCCTGCCGTTCCAGCATCGGGTTCGACTCCAGCGCCTCCTGAATTTCCTGTTGGAGATCCAGCGTCGACAACTGAAGCAAGCGGATTGCCTGTTGCAGCTGAGGTGTCATCGTCAGCTGCTGGCCCATTCTCAAGACTAGCGAAGGTTTCATGGCAGGGCTTAACACCTTATTCGCCGGCGCACTGCGCGCCATTTACTACCAGGGCGCCGATGGCGCCAACTTAAGCAAATTATATGCCTGAAGCTGGAGGGTTTGCCTAGAGTGTGATGACAATTAAAAAACGAGGTCGGCGATGGCATCCGTTACGGGAGGGCGCACGACCTCATGTCATCACTGCGGTTACAGGCGGAACTCGTGACCCAGATACACTTCCTTGACCAACTGGTTGGCCAGGATGGACTCGGCGTCGCCTTCGGCAATCAGCTGGCCATCGTTGACGATGTAGGCGGTTTCGCAGATATCCAGCGTTTCACGCACGTTGTGGTCAGTGATCAGCACGCCGATCCCTTTGGCCTTGAGGTGGTGAATGATCTGCTTGATGTCGCCTACGGAAATAGGGTCAACACCGGCAAACGGTTCGTCGAGCAGAATGAATTTCGGCGAAGTGGCGAGGGCGCGTGCAATTTCCACACGGCGACGTTCCCCGCCCGACAGGCTCATGCCCAGGTTGTCGCGGATGTGGGTGATGTGAAATTCCTGCAGCAGGCTTTCCAGCTCTTTGCGGCGGGCCGCGCGATCAAGCTCCTTGCGAGTCTCAAGGATCGCCATGATGTTGTCCGAGACGGAGAGCTTGCGAAAGATCGACGCTTCCTGTGGCAGGTAGCCAATACCGGCACGGGCGCGGCCGTGCATCGGCTGGTGGCTGACATCCTGGTCGTCGATCAGCACGCGCCCCTGATCCGCCTGAACCAGGCCGACGATCATGTAGAAGCAGGTGGTCTTGCCAGCGCCGTTGGGGCCGAGCAGGCCAACGATCTGGCCGCTCTCGATGGACAGGCTGACGTCACGTACGACCTGGCGGCTTTTATAGGCCTTGGCCAGGTGTTGGGCTTTCAGCGTTGCCATTACTGGGCCTTCTGCTGGTCGGTTTTCTTTTTCGGCTGGATGACCATGTCAATGCGAGGGCGTGGTGCGGTGACCTTGGTGCCGTTGGCGCGGCCGGCGTTCACGACCTGCTTGACGGTGTCATAGACAATTTTCTCGCCTTCGGACGTGTTGCCGTCGTTGACCACTTTGGCTTTGTCGATCAGCACGATGCGGTTCTGCGCCGCGAAGTATTGAATAGTGACACCCCAGGCCTGAACGATCGGCTTGTCCACCGATGGCTTCTGCTCGTAGTAGGCCAGGTTGCCCACGGACGTGAACACGTCCACGTCGCCTTGCGGCGTGCGGGTGATGGTCACAGTGTTGCCGGTGATCTTCATCGTGCCCTGGGTGATGATGACATTGCCTTTGTACGTGGCGATGCCTTGCTTGTCGTCCAGCTGCGCGTCATCCGACTGGATGTGGATGGGTTGATCGCGATCCGTCGGCAGAGACCAGGCGCTCGCGCTTCCCAGTGCTGCGCCCAGGCCGAGCAAAAAGGAAGGGTTTTAACGAGCCTCATACTGTCCTCTTACGTTGGATAGCAGGTTCATCCTGCTTTCTTTCAGATACGCTTTCATACCCGTGCCGGTCGTTACACCGCCAAGGCCGTCGATTCTAACGGGTTGGGCAGTCTCCGCATATTGCTTCTGCGGGAATACAGTCATGCGGCTGCTTGTGATGATAGTGGTGCGGTTCTTTTCGTCGGTGCGGTTGATGCGCACCGAGTCGATCAGCTCGACGTGATCACCGCCCGGCGACACTTCGGCGCGAACGCTCTGTACGTGCCACGGGAAGGTCGAACCTCGATACATCTGCAGCACCGGCGTGGTCATCAGGGTGACGTCGGTGGCTTTGAGGTGCTCGACCTTGTCGGCGGTCATGTCGTACTGCATGGTCCCGTCGGGCAGGTACTGAATGCTGTGGGCGTTGGTCGCATAGTAATCGACAGCGCTTTCATCCACGGCAGCCTTGGGTTGATCGAGGAAGCTCTCCGGACTGATGTTCCAGTAGCCGACCGCTGCCAGCAGCAGTGCCAGCACGCCGAACAGCAGAAATGTTCGAAACTTTTTGCTCAGCATAAATGCACTTCTATAGGTAGGCGGCGTGAGCCGCTTCGAGGTTGCCCTGAGCTTTCAGGATCAACTCGCAGAATTCGCGGGCAGCGCCTTCGCCGCCACGTGCCTGGGTGGTGCCGTGGGCATGCTCGCGGACGAAGCCGGCAGCGTTGGCAACGGCCATGCCCAGACCGACCCGGCGAATGACCGGCAGATCAGGCAAGTCATCACCCAGATACGCGACGTGCTCGTAGCTTAGATTCAGTTGCTGCAAAAGCTCGTCGAGGACCACGAGTTTGTCTTCGCGGCCCTGATAAAGATGTGCGATGCCGAGGTTCTTCGCCCGCCGCTCAACCACGGGGGTCTTGCGTCCGCTGATGATGGCGGTGGTAACGCCCGAGTTGATGAGCATCTTGATGCCCTGGCCATCGAGCGTGTTGAACGTCTTGAATTCGCTACCGTCTTCGAGGAAGTACAGGCGCCCGTCGGTGAGCACGCCATCGACATCGAAGATCGCCAGTTTGATGTTCTTGCCGCGTTGCATCAGGTCATTCATATCGGCGCTCATTTACATGACTCCTGCGCGGAGCAGGTCTTGAAGGTTGAACGCGCCAACAGGGCGATCGTTCTCGTCGACCACGATGAGTGCGCCGATCTTGTTGTCTTCCATGATTTTCAGGGCTTCGGCCGCGAGCATCTCCGGGCGCACGGTCTTGCCATGGACGGTCATCACTTCATCGATACTGGCCTGGCGGATGTCGATCGGGCGATCCAGGGTGCGACGCAAATCACCGTCCGTGAAGATACCGGCAAGGCGGCCATCGCTCTCGATGATGGCGGTCATGCCCAGCCCCTTGCGGGTCATTTCCATCAGCGAATCGCGAAGCGGCGTGCCCCGCGCAACCTGCGGGAGGTCGACGCCAGTGTGCATGACATGCTCGACCTTCAACAGCAGCCGACGACCCAGCGCACCGCCCGGGTGGGAAAAGGCGAAGTCTTCGGCGGTGAAGCCTCTGGCGTCCAGCAGCGCCACGGCCAAGGCGTCGCCCATGACCAGCGCCGCCGTGGTGGAGGAGGTGGGCGCCAGATTCAGCGGGCAGGCTTCTTTTTCGACCCGCGCATTGAGGTTGACGTCTGCGGCCCTGGCCAGCGTTGACTCCGGGTTGCCGGTCAGGCTGATCATCTTGATGCCCAGGCGCTTGATCAGCGGAAGCAGCGTGACGATTTCAGCCGTCGTGCCCGAATTGGACAGGGCCAGAATGATGTCGGCGCTGGTGATCATGCCCATGTCGCCGTGGCTGGCTTCGGCCGGGTGCACGAAAAACGAAGGGGTGCCGGTGCTGGCAAGGGTGGCGGCGATCTTCTTGCCGATATGCCCGGACTTGCCCATGCCGACCACGACTACGCGGCCCTGGCTGCCCAGGATCATGTCGCACGCGCTGACGAAATCGGCATTGATGTGCGCAAGCAAACCTTCCACTGCTTCTATTTCAAGGCGGATGGTGCTCTGTGCCGATTCAATCAGATTGCGCGCAGTGGACATATCGGAAGGGGTCGCTTGGTGAAAAGCCGGGGATTATAGCGGCAATGTTCAAAAGCCTCACGCTTCATCGGTGCTGTTTGTTTAATGAAGGGACACGTCCTTCAGCAACTGCGTGATAAAGGCTGGCGAAGGATAAGAAAATTCCACACCGTCCTTAATACTCTTCTTTGTTTGCGACTTGACACGTTGGAGCTTGGGCGGCGTGCGACAGCGGTGGTATAGTCCGCCGCTTGTTCGGCCCCTCCAAAAGTGTGTCGTTCGTCAAGAACGCGGCATCTGAGAGACAGGTTGCATCGCAAGGAGTTTAGATGAGTGCCGATAACGCCTACGCGGTCGAGCTGAAGGGCGTTTCCTTCAAGCGCGGTGCGCGCAGCATCTTCAATAATGTGGACATCCGCATCCCCCGGGGCAAAGTCACCGGCATCATGGGGCCGTCGGGCAGTGGCAAGACCACTCTGCTGCGATTGATGGGAGCACAACTGCGTCCGAGCGCAGGTGAAGTCTGGGTCAATGGCCAGAATTTGCCGAAACTCTCGCGCAGCGATCTTTTCGATGCGCGCAAGCAGATGGGCGTGCTCTTTCAGAGCGGCGCGCTGTTCACCGATCTCGACGTTTTCGAAAACGTGGCGTTCCCGCTGCGGGTTCACACCAAGCTGCCTGAAGACATGATCCGCGACATCGTCCTGCTGAAACTGCAGGCGGTCGGACTTCGTGGCGCAGTCGATCTGATGCCCGACGAATTGTCGGGTGGCATGAAGCGCCGTGTTGCGCTGGCGCGTGCCATCGCGCTGGACCCCCAGATCCTCATGTATGACGAACCCTTCGTCGGCCAGGACCCGATCGCCATGGGCGTGCTGGTTCGTCTGATCCGGCTGCTGAACGATGCGCTCGGCATCACCAGTATCGTGGTGTCCCACGACCTCGCCGAGACCGCCAGCATCGCCGACTACCTCTATGTCGTGGGTGACGGTCAGGTGCTGGGGCAGGGCACGCCGCAGGAACTGATGGAGTCGGATAACCCTCGTATACGTCAGTTCATGACGGGTGATCCCGACGGGCCGGTGCCTTTCCATTATCCGGCGCCGGATTATCGCGACGATCTTTTGGGGAAGCGCTGATGCGCAGAAAGTCTTTAATGGATCGCGTACGCCTGATGGGGCGTTCGGCGATCGATATAGTTGCAGTGCTGGGTCGTTCAGGGATTTTTCTGGTTCATGCGTTGCTTGGGCGCGGCGGAATTGGCGGCGGTTTTCAGCTGCTGGTTCGTCAGCTGCACTCTGTGGGCGTCATGTCCCTGGCCATTATTGTCGTGTCCGGCGTGTTCATCGGCATGGTGCTGGCGTTGCAAGGCTTCAGCATTCTTGCCAAGTATGGCTCTGAACAGGCTGTGGGGCAGATGGTTGCTCTGACGCTGCTGCGTGAACTCGGGCCGGTCGTTACTGCTCTATTGTTCGCCGGTCGTGCAGGCTCTGCTCTGACCGCTGAAATCGGCAACATGAAATCCACCGAGCAGCTGTCCAGCCTCGAGATGATCGGCGTTGACCCGCTCAAATACATCGTTGCGCCGCGTCTGTGGGCCGGCTTCATCTCGCTGCCGGTACTGGCACTGATTTTCAGTGTGGTGGGTATTTGGGGTGGTTCGTGGGTGGCGGTCGACTGGCTGGGCGTCTACGAAGGCTCCTTCTGGGCCAACATGCAGAACAGCGTTTCGTTTTCCGATGATGTACTCAACGGTGTCATCAAGAGCGTCGTGTTCGCTTTTGTCGTCACCTGGATTGCCGTGTTCCAGGGCTACGACTGCGAGCCCACGTCCGAAGGGATCAGTCGCGCCACGACCAAGACCGTGGTCTACGCCTCGTTGGCCGTACTGGGCCTGGACTTTATTATGACCGCCTTGATGTTTGGAGACTTCTGATGCAAAACCGCACCCTCGAAACCGGTGTAGGCCTGTTTCTGCTGGCCGGGATCCTGGCTTTGCTCCTGCTCGCCCTGCGCGTCAGCGGTCTGAGCGCCAGCGCCACCAACGACAGTTATAAACTTTATGCAAATTTCGACAATATCGCCGGTTTGACTGTCAGAGCGAAAGTGACCATGGCCGGTGTGACCATCGGCAAGGTCACTGCAATCGATCTGGATCACGATACCTTCACCGGTCGTGTGACGATGGAAGTGGACAAGCGGGTCAACAACCTGCCTTCGGATTCCACCGCTTCCATCCTGACCGCAGGCCTGCTGGGTGAAAAATACGTCGGCATCAGTGTCGGTGGCGATGACCAGCTGTTGAAAGACGGCGGCGTCATCCATGACACCCAGTCCTCGTTGGTACTCGAAGACCTGATCGGTAAATTCCTGCTCAATTCAGTGGGCAAAGACGCCAAATGAGGAGTTTTTTCATGATCTCGATTCTGCGCCGTGGCCTTCTGGTGCTACTGGCCGCCCTGCCTTTGTTCGCCAACGCAGCAGCGTCCGATTCCGCTCACGATCTGGTTGATCGCACCACCAAACAATTGTTGGCCGATCTGTCCGCCAACAAGGAAACCTACAAGTCCAATCCCCAAGCCTTTTACGACGCACTTAACGGCATCGTTGGCCCTGTCATCGACGCTGACGGCATCTCCAAAAGCATCATGACCGTGAAGTATTCGCGCAACGCCACCCCGGCGCAGATGCAACGCTTCCAGGAAAACTTCAAGCGTAGCCTGATCCAGTTCTATGGCAACGCGCTGCTCGAGTACAACAACCAGGGCATCACGGTTTCTCCGGCCAAGCAGGAAGCGGCTGATCGCACGTCCGTTGACATGTCCGTCAAGGGCAACAACGGAGCGGTCTACCCTGTTTCCTACACCCTCGTGAAAATCGGCGGTGAATGGAAAGTCCGGAACGTGATCATCAACGGCATCAACATCGGCAAGCTGTTCCGCGATCAGTTCGCTGACGCCATGCAGCGCAACGGTAACAACCTGGACAAAACCATTGACGGTTGGGCTGGCGAAGTCGCCAAGGCCAAGGAGACCTCCGAAGCCTCCAGCGACAAGGTCGTCAAATGAGTCAAGCGTCCGTCACTGCCGCTGGCGCCGGAGAGCTGATGCTCTCCGGCGTGATCGACTACCGGACCGGTCCGGCCTTGCGTGAGCAGGGTGCCGCGCTGATCAAGTCAAATACCGCAGCGACCCTGACACTGGATTGCTCCGGCGTCGAAAAGTCCAGCAGTGTCGGCCTGGCTTTGCTTCTTGCGTTCATGCGTGATGCGCAGGCCGCTGGCAAGTCAGTCACCGTCCGGGCGTTGCCTGAAGACATGCAGGAAATCGCCAAGGTCTCTGAGCTGACTGAGCTGTTGCAGCATCATTAATTGCTTTCATCGATCAAGCCCCTCGTCCGGCCCCTGCAAAGTAGGGTTCGCAACGAGAGGGCTTTTTTGTATGATGGCCGACCCGCGCGCGTAGGGCGCCGATAGAGGTTAAGCATGCAGGCCGTAGAAGTTAAAAGCTTCCTGGAAGCTAAGTTGCCAGATATCCAGGTCGAAGTTGAGGGCGAAGGCTGCAATTTCCAGCTGAACGTAATCAGCGATGAACTGGCCGCACTGAGCCCGGTCAAGCGCCAGCAGCAGATCTACACGCATTTGAACCCATGGATCGCCGATGGCAGCATCCACGCGGTCACCATGAAATTTTTCAGCCGCGCTGCATGGGCCGAGCGCACCTGAGCCAACACGGCGTCGAGATTCCAATGGATAAACTGATTATTACTGGCGGCATTCGTCTTGACGGCGAAATCCGCATCTCCGGGGCGAAAAACTCTGCCCTGCCGATTCTCGCAGCCACGCTGCTGGCTGATGGCCCTGTGACCGTCGCCAACCTGCCGCACCTGCACGACATCACCACCATGATCGAGCTGTTCGGTCGCATGGGCATCGAGCCGATCATCGACGAGAAGCTCAGCGTCGAAATCGACCCGCGCACCATCAAGACCCTGGTCGCTCCGTACGAGCTGGTGAAGACCATGCGTGCGTCGATCCTCGTGCTGGGCCCGATGGTTGCCCGTTTCGGTGAAGCCGAAGTGGCGCTGCCTGGCGGTTGCGCCATTGGTTCACGTCCGGTCGATCTGCACATCCGTGGTCTTGAAGCCATGGGTGCGGTCATCGACGTCGAAGGCGGCTATATCAAGGCCAAGGCGCCGGAAGGCGGCCTGCGTGGCGCGAACTTCTTCTTCGACACCGTCAGCGTGACCGGTACCGAGAACATCATGATGGCCGCTGCACTGGCCAACGGCCGCAGCGTCCTGCAAAACGCCGCCCGTGAGCCTGAAGTCGTCGACCTGGCGAACTTCATCAACGCCATGGGCGGTAAAGTCTCTGGCGCCGGCACCGACACCATCACCATTGATGGCGTCAAACGCTTGGGTTCGGCGACCTATCGCGTCATGCCCGACCGTATCGAAACCGGCACCTATCTGGTGGCGGCGGCGGCAACCGGCGGCCGTGTTAAACTCAAGGACACCGACCCGACGATTCTCGAAGCCGTACTCGAGAAGCTTCGTGAATCCGGCGCCGAGATCACCACCGGCAAGGACTGGATCGAGCTGAACATGCACGGCAAACGTCCGAAAGCGGTCAATGTGCGCACTGCGCCGTACCCGGCTTTCCCGACTGACATGCAGGCGCAGTTCATCTCGCTGAACGCCATCGCCGAAGGCACCGGTGCGGTCATCGAGACCATCTTCGAAAACCGCTTCATGCACGTGTATGAAATGCACCGCATGGGCGCGCAGATTCAGGTCGAAGGCAACACCGCAATCGTCACCGGCTGCACCAAGCTCAAGGGCGCGCCAGTCATGGCGACCGACCTGCGTGCTTCGGCAAGCCTGGTCATTTCGGCGTTGGTTGCCGAAGGCGATACGCTGATCGACCGCATCTATCACATCGACCGTGGTTACGAGTGCATCGAAGAAAAACTGCAGATGCTGGGCGCGAAGATCCGTCGCGTTCCGGGCTAGTCAGCTGCTGCGCGTTCGCCCGGGTCAATGTCATCGACGCGGGCGACGTGTCTGGCCATCGCGCCAAGACTTTCTGATTCGTTTCACTCCGGCTTCTTGAGCCGGGGTTGCCGGGCGCCAGTCGCGACCCGGCACGCGCTGCTGATAAGGACTGACGTTTCCCATGTTGACCATCGCACTGTCCAAGGGCCGTATCCTCGACGACACTTTGCCGCTGCTCGCTGCTGCGGGCATCGTGCCAACCGAGAATCCGGACAAGAGCCGCAAGCTGATCATCCCCACGACCCAGGCCGACGTGCGCTTGCTGATTGTGCGGGCTACCGACGTGCCGACCTATGTCGAGCATGGCGCTGCGGATCTCGGCGTCGCAGGCAAGGACGTGCTGATGGAGTACGGCGGTCAGGGGCTGTATGAGCCGCTTGACCTGCAAATCGCCCAGTGCAAGCTGATGACTGCAGGCGCAGTTGGCGCCGTCGAACCCAAGGGCCGGCTGCGCGTTGCAACCAAGTTCGTCAATGTTGCCAAGCGCTACTACGCCGAACAGGGCCGTCAGGTCGACATCATCAAGCTGTACGGCTCCATGGAGCTCGCGCCGTTGGTGGGTCTGGCCGACAAGATCATCGACGTCGTCGACACCGGTAACACACTGCGTGCCAACGGCCTCGAACCCCAGGACATGATTGCCCACATCAGTTCGCGTCTGGTAGTGAATAAGGCATCCATGAAAATGCAGCACGCCCGCATTCAGTCGCTGATCGACACCCTGCGCACTGCCGTGGAGTCGCGACACCGCGGTTGACTGTTTCGCGTGACCCTCAACGGGATCACGCCCAGCTATCCGTGTCATAGCCAAATTTCTCAGGTGCCCGCGCGGATGGCTTGCTAGCTTAGGCATCTGCCTATCCTTGCAACTGAAATCGCCACCTGAGAAATCGCCATCATTGAGGCCCACGCTATGACCACTCCCAACGCTATTCGCCGACTCAACGCTGCCGATCCGGACTTTGCCCGTCATCTGGATCATCTACTGAGCTGGGAAAGTGTGTCTGACGACTCGGTCAATGAGCGTGTGCTGGACATCATCAAGAACGTGCGCGAGCGCGGCGATGCGGCGCTGGTGGAGTACACCCGCCGTTTCGACGGCCTGGACGTGGCGTCGATGGCGGACCTGATCCTGCCGCGCAAGCGTCTGGAGCTGGCACTGACCCGCATCACGCCCGCCCAGCGCCAGGCCCTCGAGAAAGCAGCTGACCGTGTGCGCAGTTACCACGAGCGGCAGAAGCAGGATTCCTGGAGCTACACCGAAGCTGACGGCACCGTGCTCGGCCAGAAGGTCACTCCGCTGGATCGCGCCGGGCTTTACGTCCCGGGCGGTAAAGCGTCTTACCCGTCTTCGGTGTTGATGAACGCCATTCCGGCCAAAGTCGCCGGCGTGGGCGAGGTGGTCATGGTCGTACCAACCCCGCGCGGTGAGCTCAACGAGCTGGTACTGGCGGCGGCCTGCATCGCCGGCGTCGATCGCGTGTTCACCATCGGCGGCGCGCAGGCAGTTGCGGCGCTGGCGTATGGCACTGAAAGCGTCCCGAAAGTGGACAAGGTTGTGGGGCCGGGCAACATCTATGTGGCCACTGCCAAGCGTCACGTCTTTGGTCAGGTGGGCATCGACATGATCGCCGGCCCGTCGGAGATTCTGGTGGTATGCGACGGCCAGACCGATCCGGACTGGATCGCCATGGACCTGTTCTCCCAGGCCGAGCACGATGAAGACGCCCAAGCGATTCTGGTTAGCCCCGACGCCGACTTCCTCGACCGCGTCGCGGCCAGCATCGCCAAATTGATGCCGACGATGGAGCGCGCGGAAATCATTCAGACCTCGATCAATGGCCGCGGCGCCTTGATCAAAGTCGCCGACATGACTCAGGCCATTGAAGTCGCCAACCGGATTGCGCCGGAGCACCTGGAGTTGTCGGTGGCAGATCCTGAGGCCTGGCTGCCGCAGATTCGCCACGCCGGCGCGATCTTCATGGGCCGTCACACCTCCGAAGCGCTGGGCGACTACTGCGCCGGTCCCAACCACGTGTTGCCAACGTCGGGCACCGCACGGTTCTCCTCGCCCTTGGGCGTGTACGATTTCCAGAAGCGCTCATCGATCATTTTCTGCTCGGAGCAGGGCGCGTCCGAGCTGGGCAAAACGGCCTCGGTGCTGGCACGCGGCGAGTCATTGACCGCCCACGCCCGCAGCGCCGAATACCGCATCGTCGACACCGAACAAGAGGGCAACTGAACATGAGCAAATTCTGGAGTCCCTTCGTCAACGACCTGGTGCCGTATGTGCCGGGCGAGCAGCCCAAGCTGACCAAGCTGGTGAAGCTCAACACCAATGAAAACCCCTATGGCCCGTCGCCCAAGGCGATCGATGCCATGCGTGCTGCAATCAGTGACGAACTGCGTCTATACCCCGACCCCAACAGCGATCTGCTGAAGCAGGCGGTGGCGCGTTATTACGGCGTCGACGCCAGTCGCGTGTTCCTCGGCAACGGTTCGGACGAAGTACTGGCCCACGCCTATAACGCGTTTTTCCGGCAGGATAAGCCGCTGCTGTTTCCGGACATCAGCTACAGCTTCTATCCGGTGTACTGCGGCCTGTATGGCGTCGATTACGAAGCCGTGCCGCTGGACGAGCAGTTTCAGATTCGCGTCGAAGATTACGCGCGTCCCAATGGCGGCATCATTTTCCCGAACCCGAATGCACCCACGGGCTGTCTGCTGCCCCTTGATGCCGTCGAGCAGATCCTCAAGAACAGCCCGGATTCAGTGGTGATCGTCGACGAGGCGTATATCGACTTCGGTGGCGAAACCGCGATCAGTCTGGTGGACCGCTATCCGAACCTGCTGGTCACTCAAACGCTGTCCAAATCGCGCTCCCTCGCCGGGTTGCGAGTGGGCCTCGCGGTGGGGCATCCGGACCTGATTGAAGCGCTGGAGCGGGTCAAGAACAGCTTTAACTCGTATCCCCTGGACCGCATGGCCATTGTCGGCGCAGCAGCGGCATTCGATGACCGTGAGTATTTCGAGCACACCTGCCAGCGCGTCATTGCCAGCCGTGAAGCGCTGGTCGAGCAGTTGGAGGGCAAGGGCTTTGAGGTGCTGCCCTCGGCGGCGAACTTCATTTTCGCCCGCCACCCTCAGCATGACGCTGCCGGTCTGGCAGCGAAGGTGCGGGAGCAGGGCGTGATCGTGCGCCACTTCAAGCAGGCGCGCATTGCGCAGTTCCTGCGCATCACCATCGGCACGCCTGAACAGAACCAGGCGCTGGTGGATGCGTTGGGGGATTTGTCGAACTGAGTTGACGGTTGCCTAACGGCAACCGATCAATTCTCCGCCGCAGGCGCCGTCGTCTGCGGTGGGCGCACACCCACCTCGGCGTTCAGTTTCAGTTCCTTGCCGTTGCGCATGACCTCAATGGCGATCTTGTCAGTCGGCTTGGTGCGGGCCACCTGATTCATTGAACGACGGCCATCACCTGCCGGTTCGCCGTTGATGCTCAAGATCACATCACCCAGTTGCAAACCTGCCTTCTGCGCCGGGCCGTCGCGGAAGATCCCGGCGACCACGATGCCCGGACGATCCTTAAGCCCGAACGATTCAGAAAGCTCCTCGGTTAGCGGCTGTACCTCGATGCCCAACCAGCCGCGAATCACCTGACCGTGCTCGATGATCGACTTCATCACCTCCAGGGCCAGCTTGGTCGGGATCGCAAAACCGATACCTTGGGAGCCACCGGACTTTGAAAAGATCGCCGTGTTGATCCCTGTCAGGTTGCCGTTGGCGTCCACCAGCGCGCCGCCCGAGTTACCGGGGTTGATCGCCGCGTCGGTCTGAATGAAATCTTCGTAGGTGTTGAGGCCCAGTTGGTTGCGTCCGGTGGCACTGATGATGCCCATGGTCACGGTCTGGCCAACCCCGAACGGGTTACCGATGGCCAATGCAACGTCGCCGATGCGGATGGCATCAGAACGGCCGAGGGTAATGGAGGGCAGGTTCTTCAGATCAATCTTCAGGACCGCAAGATCGGTCTCGGGGTCGCTGCCGACGACTTTGGCAATCGTCTCGCGGCCATCCTTGAGCGCCACGACAATCTGGTCCGCACCAGAGGTCACGTGGTTGTTGGTCAGCAGGTAGCCTTCCGGACTCATGATTACGGCCGATCCCAGGCTCGACTGCATGCGCTTTTGTTTAGGCAGGTTGTCGCCGAAGAAACGACGGAACTGCGGGTCGTCGAACAGTGGATGGTTGGGTTTATTGTTGTTATTGACCATCTTGGTCGTGTACAGATTGGCCACGGCGGGGGCGGCGCTGCTGACGGCGTCCGCGTACGACACCGGGCCTTGTTGCACGAAGGTCTGCTGCGGCGCTTGTTGCAGGTTCACGTCCTGGCTTGGAAGTCCGACCCACTCGGGGTAGCGCTGGATAATCAATAAAGCGATAAGCACGCCAGCGAGCAAGGGCCAGCCGAGAAAACGCAGCGCTTTAAACATTGAGCGGAGTCCTGAAGGTAGAAGCGCCTAGCTGCGCCATAATGGCCGGCATTATACGAGGACCGACACGGTCTGGACTGCATATTTAGGAGACTTTTATGGCGGTTGCCTTGAGCACCCTGGTTGAAGAAGCGGACCGTTATCTCGGGAGCGCGCGGATTCAGGATTATTGCCCCAACGGCCTGCAGGTCGAGGGTCGGCCGCAGGTCAGCCGAATCGTCTCCGGCGTCACCGCCAGTCAGGCGCTGCTGGACGCGGCGGTGGAGGCCAATGCCGATCTGGTGCTGGTTCATCACGGCTATTTCTGGAAGGGCGAGAATCCCTGCATTACCGGCATGAAACAGCGCCGGTTGAAGACGCTGCTCAAGCACGACATCAGCCTGCTGTCCTATCACTTGCCCCTCGACCTTCATGCCGAAGTGGGCAATAACGTTCAGTTGGCCCAGCAGTTGGAGATCACCGTCGAAGGGCCGCTGGACCCGGACAATCCGCGCATCGTCGGGTTGGTCGGCTCACTCAGCGAGGCCATGACACCGCGGGACTTCGCCCGTCGTGTGCAGAGTGCGTTGGGGCGCGAGCCGCTGCTGATCGAGGGCGATGGCATGGTTCGCCGGGTCGGCTGGTGCACCGGGGGCGGGCAGGGCTACATCGATCAAGCCGTGCTGGCCGGCGTGGACCTGTATTTGAGCGGCGAGGCGTCCGAGCAGACCTTTCACAGCGCGCGGGAAAACGGTATCAGCTTCATCGCCGCCGGCCATCACGCCACCGAGCGGTATGGTGTGCAGGCCCTGGGCGATTATCTGGCGCGGCGCTTTGCCCTGGAGCATCTGTTCATCGACTGTCCGAACCCGATTTAGCAAGTTCGGAGGTCCAAAGCCTGAGCTATATGGTTAGATCGTTTCGATCTATCCCCGCCGCTGAATAGAATCAGGCCCCATGATAAAGTGCCTCGCTCGATAGAGCCCGCAGGCTCTCCATACATGTACGTTATCCCGTGAGTAACCATGGTCGACAAACTGACGCATCTGAAACAGCTGGAGGCGGAAAGCATCCACATCATCCGCGAGGTCGCTGCCGAGTTTGATAACCCGGTGATGCTGTACTCCGTCGGTAAAGACTCTGCCGTGATGCTGCATCTAGCGCGCAAGGCCTTCTTTCCGGGCAAGCTGCCGTTCCCGGTGATGCACGTCGACACCCGCTGGAAATTCCAGGAGATGTACCGCTTCCGCGACAAGATGGTCGAGGAGATGGGCCTGGACCTGATCGTGCACGTGAACCCGGAAGGTGTCGCGCAGGGTATCAACCCGCTGACCCACGGCAGCTCGAAGCACACCGATATCATGAAAACCCAGGGCCTCAAACAGGCCCTCGACAAGCACGGCTTCGATGCCGCGTTTGGCGGCGCCCGTCGTGACGAAGAGAAATCCCGCGCCAAAGAGCGCGTGTATTCCTTCCGTGACACCAAGCACCGCTGGGACCCGAAGAACCAGCGTCCCGAGCTGTGGAATGTTTATAACGGCAACGTCAACAAAGGCGAGTCGATCCGCGTGTTCCCGCTCTCCAACTGGACCGAGCTGGACATCTGGCAGTACATCTACCTCGAAGGCATCCCGATCGTCCCGCTGTATTTCGCCGCCGAGCGCGAAGTCATCGAGATGAACGGCACCTGGATCATGATCGACGACGACCGCCTGCGTAATCACCTGTCCGACGAGGACAAGAAGCGCATCGTCAAGAAGAAGGTCCGCTTCCGCACACTGGGCGACTACCCGTTGACGGGCGCTGTCGAGTCCGAGGCCACCAGCCTCACCGACATCATTCAGGAAATGCTCCTGACGCGAACTTCCGAGCGCCAGGGCCGGGTCATCGACCACGATGGCGCCGGCTCCATGGAAGAAAAGAAACGTCAGGGTTATTTCTAATTAGGGTGTCTGAACATGTCGCATCAATCTGAATTGATCAGCGAGGACATCCTCGCCTATCTGGGCCAGCATGAACGCAAGGAAATGCTGCGTTTCCTGACCTGTGGCAACGTCGACGACGGCAAGAGCACGTTGATCGGGCGTCTGCTGCACGATTCCAAGATGATCTATGAAGATCATCTGGAAGCCATCACCCGTGACTCGAAAAATCCGGCACCACCGGCGATGAAGTCGATCTGGCGCTGCTGGTCGACGGCCTGCAGGCCGAGCGCGAGCAGGGCATCACCATCGATGTCGCGTACCGTTACTTCTCCACCGCCAAGCGCAAATTCATCATCGCCGACACCCCCGGCCATGAGCAGTACACCCGCAACATGGCCACCGGTGCGTCCACCTGTGACCTGGCGATCATTCTGGTCGACGCCCGCTACGGCGTGCAGACCCAGACCAAGCGCCACAGCTACATCGCCTCGTTGCTGGGCATCAAGCACATCGTGGTCGCCATCAACAAGATGGACCTCAACGGCTTCGACGAGAAAGTCTTCGAGCAGATCAAGGCTGATTACCTGGCGTTCGCCGACCGCATTGCGCTGAAGCCGACCACCATGGAATTCGTGCCGATGTCGGCCCTCAAGGGCGACAACGTGGTCAACCGCAGCGAGCGTTCGCCGTGGTACACCGGCAAGTCGCTGATGGAGATTCTCGAAACCGTCGAGATCGCCAACGACCGCAATTTCACCGACCTGCGTTTCCCGGTGCAGTACGTCAACCGTCCCAACCTGAACTTCCGCGGTTTCGCCGGCACCCTGGCGAGCGGCATCGTGCACAAGGGCGATGAAGTGGTTGTGCTGCCGTCCGGCAAGAGCAGCCGCGTGAAATCCATCGTCACCTTCGAAGGCGAGCTGGAGCATGCGGGCCCGGGTCAGGCGGTGACGCTGACCATGGAAGACGAGATCGACATCTCCCGTGGCGACCTGTTGGTGCATGCGGACAACGTCCCGCAGGTGGCCGACGCCTTCGACGCCATGCTGGTGTGGATGGCTGAAGAGCCGATGCTGCCGGGCAAGAAATACGACATCAAACGCGCCACGTCCTACGTGCCGGGTTCGATTGCCAGCATCACCCATCGTGTTGACGTGAACACGCTGGAAGAAGGCCCTGCCAGTTCGCTGCAGCTGAATGAAATCGGTCGCGTGAAGATCGCACTGGACGCGCCGATCGCCCTCGACGGCTACGACAGCAACCGCACGACGGGGGCGTTCATCGTCATCGACCGTTTGACCAACGGCACCGTGGCGGCCGGCATGATCATCGCCAAACCGGTGGTGGCGGGTGGCGGCAGTCATCACGGCGCGCCGGCCCATGTGTCCGCAGAAGAGCGCGCTCAGCGCTTCGGCCAGAAGCCGGCGACCGTGCTGTTCAGCGGTCTGTCGGGTGCAGGCAAGAGCACGCTGGCGTATGCCGTAGAGCGCAAGCTGTTCGACATGGGCCGTGGGGTGTTCGTTCTTGATGGCCAGAATCTGCGTCACGACGTCAACAAGGGCTTGCCGCAAGATCGCGCCGGTCGCACCGAGAACTGGCGTCGTGCCGCCCA
Organism: Pseudomonas sp. 15A4; assembly: GCF_016925575.1. NCBI lineage: Bacteria > Pseudomonadati > Pseudomonadota > Gammaproteobacteria > Pseudomonadales > Pseudomonadaceae > Pseudomonas > Pseudomonas sp. 15A4. Next base: position 2,096,247 of record NZ_CP068986.1, read on the forward strand.
CGTTGCGCGTCAGTTCAACGAAGCGGGCCTGCTGACCCTCGCGGCGTTCGTCGCGCCGGACGCGGGCGGTCGGCAGAATGCCAAGGCGCTGATCGGCGATGATCGATTGATCACCGTGTACGTTCAGGCGTCGCCACAGGTCTGTCGCGAGCGTGATCCGCAAGGGCTCTATGCCGCCGACAAGGACAACATCCCGGGTGAATCCTTCCCGTATGACGTCCCGCTTGACGCCGACCTGGTCATCGACACGCAGTCGCTGAATGTCGAAGAAAGCGTCAAGCAAGTGCTGGATCTGCTGCGGACCCGTGGCGTGATCTAAACGCCGCTTGCCCAACAAGAAGCCCGCCAGTGATGGCGGGTTTTTTGTTTCCGGCCCATTGCGGATCACGGCCAACCACTCGCCACAAAAAGCCCGCCCCTGATCACCTCAGGGGCGGGCTTTCTGTGAAACGGGTTGGCTATTTCTTCAAACCGTAATGCTCATCCAGCATGCCCGGGGAATCAGCCGACTTGGGCGCGTAGTCCTTCGGCGGTTCAGCGGCGGTGCGTGGTGGCGTCAGGCGGTCGCGGTGTGGATGGAGCGCGTCAGGGTGCAGCGCGGCGAGCAGTCGTTGACGGGTGATGTCGTCGGTGGCCAGACGGTTGGCGCCTTCGGCCAGATGCTCCTGGACATCGTGGTAGCTTTGCGACAGCTTCTGCACCAGATTGGCCGTGCTGTTGAAGTGGGTGATCACCTCGTTCTGATACGTATCGAAACGCTCCTGAACGTCATCCAGCTGGCGCTGAGTCCCGTTAGGCACGGCATTGGGCAGCGCGCGCGCCACGAAGAAACCGATGATCACACCAACCACCAGGGCGATGGTCGGCAGCAACCAAACTAAGAGCGAGTAATCCACGAGTCCTTCCTCTATAAACGGCTTTGCTTTACGTTAACGGCTCGAACCTGCGCTGTATAGCGGCGACGCGTCGCCAGCCTGCCAGCCACAGACAATCAGCTAGACGAGTCGACCCAATTGAAGGTCACGGAGTTCATTCTTGCTCATGCGTGAGACCCCTGTATTCATCGACGGCCCGGTGGGCCAACTCGAAGCGTTGTACCTCGATCTGGACGAGGCCAAAGGCATCGCGCTGATATGCCATCCTAACCCGGTTCAGGGCGGCACCATGCTCAATAAAGTGATTTCGACACTGCAGCGCACTGCGCGCGATGCCGGCCTGATCACCCTGCGCTTCAACTATCGTGGCGTTGGCGCCAGCGCCGGCAGCTCGGACATGGGGAGGGCGAAGTCGACGACGCACAGGCTGCCGCGACGTGGCTGCGGGATAAACATCCCGATCTGCCCATGACCTTGTTCGGTTTTTCCTTCGGTGGTTTCGTGGCGGCTACCCTGGGCGGGCGTCTTGAGGCTGAAGGCGAAACCCTGAAGCATTTGTTCATGGTTGCGCCTGCCGTGATGCGCATCGCCAACGTGGACGCATTGCCGCAGAAGGGCGCGCTGACGCTCATTCAGCCGGAAACCGACGAAGTCGTTGACCCACAACGTGTGTACGCGTGGTCTGACACGCTTCAGCGCCCCCATGAGCTGCTGAAAGTGGCAGAATGCGGGCACTTTTTCACGGCAAGCTGACCGATCTCAAGGATCTGATTCTGCCGCGCCTTTCGAATTGATCGCAGCACCCAAAATAAGCGACTCGCCATGACCACTCGTATCCTCACCGGTATCACCACCACCGGCACACCGCATCTTGGCAACTACGCCGGTGCCATCCGCCCGGCCATCGTTGCCAGCCGCCAAAGCGATGCCGACTCTTTCTACTTCCTGGCTGACTACCACGCGCTGATCAAATGCGATGACCCGCTGCGCATTCAGCGCTCGCGTCTGGAAATCGCCGCGACCTGGCTCGCGGCAGGGCTGGACGTCGAGCGCGTCACGTTCTATCGCCAGTCCGACATTCCGGAAATCCCCGAGCTGACCTGGCTGTTGACCTGCGTGGCCGGCAAGGGCTTGCTCAACCGCGCCCACGCCTACAAGGCGTCGGTGGACAAGAACGTCGAAGCCGGTGAAGACCCGGACGCCGGCATCACCATGGGCCTGTTCAGCTACCCGGTGCTGATGGCCGCCGACATCCTGATGTTCAACGCCCATCAAGTGCCGGTCGGCCGTGATCAGATCCAGCACGTCGAAATGGCGCGCGACATCGGTCAGCGCTTCAATCACCTGTTCGGCAACGGCAAAGAGTTCTTCGTGATGCCCGAAGCACTGATCGAAGAGAGCGTCGCGACCCTGCCTGGCCTGGACGGTCGCAAGATGTCGAAGAGCTACGACAACACCGTGCCGCTGTTCACCAGCGCCAAAGACATGAAGGAAGCAATATCCCGCATCGTCACTGACTCGCGCCTGCCGGGGAAGCCAAGGATCCGGAGACGTCGCATCTGTTCACGCTGTACCAGGCATTCGCCACTAAAGAGCAAGGCGACGAGTTCCGCTCCGACCTGTTGCAGGGATTGGGTTGGGGGATGCCAAGCAGCGCCTGTTCCAGTTGCTGGATGCCGAATTGGGCGAAGCGCGCGAGCATTACCATCGCCTGATCGAGCGACCCGCTGACCTGGAAGACATCCTGCAAGCGGGCGCCGAGAAGGCCCGTCGTGTGGCCACGCCGTTTCTCGGCGAGCTGCGCGAAGCGGTCGGCCTGCGTTCATTCCGCACCGCCGCGCAAACCGTCACGACGGCCAAGAAGAAAGCCGGCAAAGGCCCACGCTTCGTTAGCTTCCGTGAAGACGGCGGCAGTTTCCGCTTCCGGCTGCTGGCGGCCGATGGCGAGCAACTGCTGCTGTCGCGCAATTTCGCAGACGGCAAAGCCGCCGGTGCGGTGACCAAAGCGTTGCAGCAGGGCGGTGAGCTGGACATCCGGCCCGAAGGCGATGCCTTCACCCTGTGGCTGAATGATGCGTGTGTCGCCGACAGCCCGACGTTCGCCGATGCCGCCGCCCGTGACGCCGCGATCGAGAGCCTGAAACTGGCGCTCGCGCCACAACAGGATTAATTGCCATTCCAATGGGCCATCGCTACAGTGACGGCCCGTTTTTGCTCCCTTGCAAGCGACTATGACCCCTCTAGAACGATACCAAGCTGACCTCAAGCGTCCGGACTTTTTCCACGACGCCGCGCAAGAGAATGCGGTGCGCCATCTGCAGCGTCTGTACGACGATCTGGTCGCCGCCCATGACCGCAAGCCGGGATTGCTGGGCAAGCTGTTCGGCAAGAAAGAAGTCCCGATTGTGAAGGGGCTGTATTTCTGGGGCGGTGTCGGCCGGGGCAAGACCTACCTGGTCGACACCTTCTTCGAAGCGCTGCCGTTTGAAGACAAGACGCGCACGCATTTCCACCGCTTCATGAAGCGTGTGCATGAGGAGATGAAAAACCTCAAGGGCGAAAAGAACCCGCTGACCCTGATCGCCAAGCAGTTTTCCGAAGAAGCGCGGGTGATCTGTTTCGACGAATTTTTCGTGTCGGACATCACCGATGCGATGATCCTCGGGACGCTTATGGAAGAGTTGTTCAAGAATGGCGTGACCCTGGTCGCGACCTCGAACATCGTTCCCGACGGTCTCTACAAGGACGGTTTGCAGCGTGCGCGTTTCCTGCCGGCGATCGCGCTGATCAAGCAGAACACCGAGATCGTCAACGTCGACAGCGGTGTCGATTATCGCCTGCGCCATCTGGAGCAAGCCGAGCTGTTCCACTTCCCGCTGAACGAGGCGGCGGAGGAGAGTCTGCGCAAGAGCTTCCGTGCGCTGACCCCTGAATGCACCAAGGCCATCGAGAACGATGTGCTGATCATCGAGAATCGGCAGATCAAGGCGATCCGTACCTGCGACGACGTGGCGTGGTTCGACTTCCGCGAGCTGTGCGACGGGCCGCGTAGCCAGAACGACTACATCGAACTGGGCAAGATCTTCCATGCGGTGCTGCTCAGCGGCGTCGAGCAGATGAGCGTGACCACCGACGACATCGCGCGTCGATTCATCAACATGGTCGACGAGTTTTATGATCGCAACGTCAAGTTGATCATCTCGGCGGAAGTCGAATTGAAAGACCTGTACACCGGCGGCCGCCTGAACTTCGAATTCCAGCGCACGCTCAGCCGATTGCTGGAAATGCAGTCCCACGAATTCCTGTCGCGGGCGCATAAGCCCTAGGGAGCAGCGGCAAGCTTCAAGCGGCAAGCTGCAAGAGGCCAGCTCGCCACTTGCAGCTTGAAACTTGCCGCTTGAAGCTGCCTTCAGGCCGCCTGCTGGAACTGCTGCCGATACTGGTTCGGAGACAGGTCGGTGTGTTGACGGAACAGCCGCGCGAAGAAGCTGGCATCGTCGTAGCCGACTTCATAGCTGATGGTCTTGATGCTCTTGCGAGAGCCCGACAGCAAGCCCTTCGCGGTTTCGATGCGCAGGCGTTGCAGGTAATGCAGCGGCTTGTCGCCCGTTGCGGTCTGGAAGCGGCGCATGAAGTTGCGGATGCTCATGCCATGCTCGCGAGCCACATCCTCGAAACGGAATTTGTCGGCGAAGTGTTCTTCGAGCCAGTGCTGAATCTGCAGGATGATCACGTCCTGGTGCAGCTTCTGCCCGCCGAAACCAATCCGTCCCGGGGCGTAGCTGCGTTGCACTTCGTAGAGAATGTCGCGGGCGACGGTCTGCGCGACATGGGCGCCGCAGAAGCGCTCGATCAGGTAGATATAAAGATCACACGCTGAAATCGTGCCGCCTGCGCAATACAGGTTATCGGCGTCGGTCAGGTGCTTTTCCTGATTGAGCAGCACGTTCGGAAAACGCTCAGCAAACTCGTTGAAAAACCGCCAGTAGGTCGTCGCTTCCTTGCCGTCGAGCAGCCCCGCATCCCCAAGCCAGAACACGCCGCTGGCCTCGCCGCAGAGCACGGCGCCGCGCGCATGTTGCTCACGCAGCCACGGCAGGATTTGCGGATAGCGCTCACGCAGGGTGTCGAAATCTTCGACGAAAGCGGGAAGGATGATGATGTCGCTGTGTTCAAGCACGCCATCTACAGGGATGACGACGTCGCTGAAGCTGCGCACTTCCTTGCCGTCCGGGCTGACCAGTCGGGTTTCGAAGGCCGGCTTGAAGCCCTGTCCCAACTGCTTGCCATAGCGCAGGCTGGCGAGGTGAAAGAAGTCTTTGGCTTGCATGAGCGTGGAGGCAAAAATTCCATCGATCGCAAGAATGCTGACACGCCGCAACGGCGTGATGGGTTGGATAGACATAGTCTTTTGTTCTTATATGGGAAAGTGGTCAAGCAACGGCGTGATCGTCTTATTTTTTGTCGGATGTGTCCAGTGTCGCCGTCATCCGGCTGCGCCTACGCTCTGTTGACATTTTGTCCGACAATCCTTCTCGTCAGGTGCAGCCATGCTTCCCAGAACACTCTTCAGCTCAGAGCACGAGCTTTTCCGAAACAGCGTGCGCAAGTTCTTCGAACAGCACGCGGCGCCGTTTCATGCCCAGTGGGAGAAGCAGGGCCACATCGACCGCACGCTGTGGAATCGGGCGGGGGAGCAGGGCATGTTGTGTTCGCACTTGCCGGAAGAGTACGGCGGCATGGGCGCGGATTTTCTCTACACCACCGTGGTGATCGAAGAAATCTCTCGGCTCGGCCTGACCGGTATCGGTTTTTCCCTTCATTCGGACATCGTTGCGCCCTACATCCTGCACTATGGCAGCGAGGCGCTGAAGCTCAAATATCTGCCCAAACTGGTCTCCGGGGAGCTGGTCACCGCCATTGCGATGACCGAGCCAGGCGCAGGCTCTGACCTGCAAGGGGTCAAGACCACTGCGGTGCTGGACGGGGACGAGTACGTCATTAATGGCTCGAAGACTTTCATCACCAACGGATTTCTTGCTGATCTGGTGATTGTCGTCGCCAAGACCGATCCCAAGGCGGGCGCGAAGGGCACCAGTCTGTTTGTCGTGGAAGCGGGCACGCCGGGCTTCGCGAAAGGCAAGCGACTGGAGAAGGTCGGCATGAAGGCGCAGGACACGTCGGAATTGTTCTTCCAGGACGTCAGAGTGCCCAGGGAAAACCTGCTTGGTCAGGCCGGGATGGGTTTTGCGTATTTGATGCAGGAGCTCCCGCAGGAGCGTCTGACGGTGGCCATCGGCGCCATAGCTTCTGCCGAAGCCGCCTTGCAATGGACACTCGAGTACACGCGGGAACGGAAGGCGTTTGGCAAGGCGATCATCGACTTCCAGAACACCCGTTTCAAACTGGCTGAAATCGCTACCGAAGTTCAGATTGGTCGTACGTTCATTGATCGATGCCTGGAGTTGCATCTGGAAGGAAAGCTGGATGTGCCGACGGCGGCCATGGCGAAATACTGGTCGACCGACCTCCAATGCAAGGTGCTGGACGAATGCGTCCAGTTGCATGGCGGCTACGGCTTCATGTGGGAATACCCGATCGCCCGGGCGTGGGCCGATGCGCGGGTGCAGCGGATCTATGCCGGGACCAACGAAATCATGAAAGAGATCATTGCCCGGTCTCTGTAATCCTGTGCTGAACCCCAGAGGGGCCTTGTAAAGACCCTCTGCGGTTCCACAGTCAATCAGCGATCACGCGATCACCGATCAAGGCGCAGGATTCGGTTGATCCTTGTGAATCGCTTCAATACCCGCCAGCACTTCATCCGACAGCACCAGTTCCGCGCTCGCCAGGTTGCTTTCCAGCTGCTCCAGCGTGGTCGCACCGATGATGTTGCTGGTAACGAAGCTGCGGCTGGTGACGAACGCCAACGCCATTTGCGCCGGATCAAGACCGTGCTCGCGGGCCAGCGCAACGTAGCGCGCACAGGCTGCTTCAGATTGCGGATTGAAATAGCGCGTGAAGCGGCTGTACAGGCTCAAACGGCCCTTGGCAGGGCGAGCGCCGTCTGCGTATTTGCCGGACAGCATGCCGAACGCCATGGGCGAATAGGCCAGCAGGCCGCATTGTTCGCGAATCGCCACTTCCGCCAGACCCACTTCGAAGCTGCGGTTGAGCAGGTTGTAGGGGTTCTGAATGGACACGGGGCGCGTCAGGCCATGGGCGTCCGCTTCGGCGAGAAACTTCATGGTGCCCCACGGCGTTTCGTTCGACAGACCCACGTGGCGGATCTTGCCGGCCTTGACCTGCTCGTCCAGCGCTTCGAGCACTTCCAGCAGCGGGGTGAACTGCTCCTCACTGTGGTTGTAACCCAGCTTGCCGAAGAAGTTGGTGCTGCGCTCAGGCCAGTGCAGTTGATACAGATCGAGGTAATCGGTCTGCAGGCGTTTGAGGCTGGCATCCAGCGCCGCGACGATGTGATCGCGGTTGAATTTCAGCTGACCGTCACGGATGTAGTCGATGCCGTTGCCGGGACCGGCGATTTTGCTGGCGAGAATCCAGTCAGCGCGGTCGCCGCTCTGTTTGAACCAGTTGCCGATGATGGTTTCGGTGCTGGCGTAGGTTTCTTTCTTCGGCGGCACCGGATACATCTCGGCGGTGTCGATGAAATTGATGCCGGCAGCCTTGGCCCGTTCGATCTGCGCGAAGGCCTCGGACTGGCTGTTCTGCTCGCCCCAAGTCATGGTGCCGAGGCAGATTGCGCTGACATTGAGGTCGGTTCTGCCCAGTTGGCGGTAGTCCATTTGGCTCTCCTGTTTAAAAGAGCCATAAAAGCAGGTTGAAATTTTTTCGCAATCTGCATAATTCCGCTCCTCTTTGTCGCTGGAGTGATGCCCCGCGACAAAAGAAACCGCTGCGATCGAACGCGCTGACCCGAGCCCCCTATAGCGTTCGTGCCCGGCGGCCTTTGACTTGTCAAAGACCGTACTAATGAGTATGCTCCGCCGTCTATTTTTCAGGGCGGCCTTTGAGGCTATAAAGAATGAAAACTTTTACCGCTAAACCGGAAACAGTAAAGCGCGACTGGTTCGTCGTCGACGCTGCTGGTCAGACCCTGGGTCGTCTGGCCACTGAAATCGCGAGCCGTCTGCGTGGCAAGCACAAGCCGGAATACACTCCGCACGTTGACACTGGCGACTACATCGTCGTGATCAATGCCGAGCAGATCCGTGTGACCGGTGCCAAGACCACCGACAAGATCTACTACTCTCACTCCGGTTTCCCGGGCGGGATCAAGTCGATCAACTTTGAAAAGCTGATCGCCAAAGCTCCTGAGCGCGTGATCGAGACCGCGGTCAAAGGCATGCTGCCTAAGAACCCGCTGGGTCGCGACATGTATCGTAAGCTGAAAGTCTATGCGGGCGCTGCACACCCTCATACTGCTCAGCAGCCCCAAGAACTGAAGTTTTAACGGAATAGTTCATTATGTCGGCGACTCAAAATTACGGCACTGGCCGTCGCAAGACCGCAACCGCTCGCGTTTTCCTGCGTCCGGGTACCGGTAACATCTCCATCAACAACCGTTCCCTGGACTCGTTCTTCGGTCGCGAAACTGCCCGCATGGTAGTTCGTCAGCCGCTGGAACTGACTCAGACTGTCGAGAAATTCGACATCTATGTCACTGTCATCGGCGGTGGTGTGAGTGGTCAAGCTGGCGCAATCCGCCACGGTATCACCCGCGCTCTGATGCAATACGACGAAACCCTGCGCGGCGCTCTGCGCAAAGCAGGCTTCGTAACTCGCGATGCTCGCGAAGTTGAACGTAAGAAAGTCGGTCTGCGTAAAGCGCGTAAGCGTCCGCAGTACTCGAAGCGCTAATTCGCTTCCGTTCAAAAAGAACGCTCAGTTTCTATACGAAGCTGGGCGTTTTTTTATGGCTGTCTTTTATTGATTCCGCAGGCGTTGGCCAAGGAGATCTCGGATGCTGACGGGAGAGGGCGCCATGGGCAATGGCGGCGTAAACACGGGTCGGCGTCGCTTCCTTGTGGCTGCCACGTCTGTGGTAGGCGCAGCAGGAGCGGTCGGCGCCGCCGTGCCGTTCGTAGGCTCATGGTTCCCGAGCGCCAAAGCCAGGGCGGCGGGAGCACCGGTCAAAGTCAACATCAGCAAGATCGAGCCCGGCCAGCAGATGATCGCCGAGTGGCGCGGTCAGCCGGTGTTGATTGTCCGTCGTACGCCCGAGATCCTTTCCGGTCTGGGCCAGCTCACGAGCCGTCTCTCCGATCCCGAATCAAAGGATTCTACCCAGCCTGGCTATGTCGATCCGGTGGTCCGTTCCATCCGGCCCGAAATCCTGCTGTTGGTCGGCATCTGTACCCATCTCGGCTGCTCGCCCACGTTTCGCCCCGAAGTCGCCCCCGCCGACTTGGGCAAAGACTGGGTCGGTGGATATTTCTGTCCCTGTCACGGCTCCAGGTATGACCTCGCCGGGCGCGTGTACAAAGCGCAGCCTGCACCGCTGAATCTGCCGGTGCCGCCGCATTCCTACGAGTCGGACTCAATCATCGTCATCGGTGTGGATCAGGAGCAAGCGTGATGAGCAAGCTCATGGACTGGATCAATGCGCGCTTTCCTGCGACCTCAATGTGGGAAAACCACCTGAGCAAGTACTACGTGCCCAGGAACCTCAATTTCTTTTACATTTTCGGTGTTCTGGCGCTGCTGGTGCTGGTCAACCAGATCCTCACGGGGATCTGGTTGACCATGAGTTACACGCCCACGGCCGAGGGGGCGTTTGCCTCGGTCGAGTCCATCATGCGTGACGTTGAATACGGCTCGATCCTGCGGCTGTTGCATTCGACCGGCGCGTCGGCGTTCTTCATCGTCATCTACCTGCACATGTTCCGCGGGCTGCTGTACGGCTCGTACCAGAAGCCGCGGGAGCTGGTCTGGGTTTTCGGCATGCTGATTTATCTGGCGCTGATGGCCGAGGCGTTCACGGGCTACCTGCTGCCGTGGGGGCAAATGTCGTACTGGGGCGCCCAGGTGATCATTTCCCTGTTCGGCGCCATCCCCTTTATCGGCAACGACCTTGCGCAGTGGATTCGCGGCGATTACCTGGTCTCCGGGATCACCCTCAATCGCTTCTTCGCGCTGCATGTGGTGGCGCTGCCAATCGTGGTGCTCGGGCTCGTGGTGCTGCATATCCTGGCGCTGCATGAAGTGGGCTCCAACAACCCTGATGGCGTCGACATCAAGCAGTACAAGGATGAGAACGGCAATCCTCTGGATGGCATTCCCTTTCACCCGTACTACACGGTCAAGGATTTACTTGGCGTCGTAGTGTTTCTGTTTATCTTCTGCTCAGTGGTTTTTTCTTTCCGGAGATGGGTGGTTACTTCCTCGAGAAGTCCAACTTCGAGCAGGCCAACGCCTTGAAGACCCCGGAGCACATCGCGCCGGTCTGGTACTTCACGCCGTTCTACGCGATCTTGCGCGCCATCCCGGACAAGCTCCTCGGCGTCATGGCCATGGGTGCAGCCATCGCCGTGCTGTTCGTCCTGCCGTGGCTTGACCGCAGTCCGGTCAAATCGATGCGCTACAAGGGCTGGCTGAGCCGGGTATGGCTGCTGTTGTTTTGCGGGTCCTTCGTGACCCTCGGGGTGCTGGGCGTATTGCCGCCGAGCCCCGGGCGCGCATTGCTGTCACAGATCTGCACTGTCCTGTATTTCGCCTACTTCATCCTGATGCCGTTCTACACGCGCATGGAGCGGACGAAGCCGGTGCCGGACAGGGTGACGAGCTGATGAAACGGTTGCTCGCTGTCTTGCTCATTGCCCTGTTGCCGGCGTTGTCATTCGCCACTGAGCACGCTGCGGACCTGGAGAGCGTCGACATCGACGTGTCTGACAAGGCCGCTCTGCAGGATGGTGCGCGCACGTTTGTCAATTACTGCATGGGTTGCCACAGCGCCAAGTTCCAACGGTACGAGCGCGTTGCGGACGATCTCGGTATCTCCCACGCGCTGATGCTGGAAAGGCTGGCGCCTGCCGGGGCGAAAATCGGCGATCACATGATCATCGGTATGCAGCCGGCGGACGCGAAAACATGGTTCGGCGCAGCACCGCCCGATCTGACCCTCGTCGCGCGGGTACGCGGGACGGACTGGCTCTATGGCTACCTGCGTTCGTTCTACGAGGACCCGACGCGGCCCTGGGGCGTGAACAACATCGTCTTTCCCAGCGTGGCCATGCCCAACGTGCTGGAGGGGCTTCAGGGGCGTCAGAGGCTCCGCTGCAGGGAGGTTCAGCGGCGCGGGGTGGAAGAAGAACACGCAGACACGCCCCTTCCCCACGAAACCTGCGATCAACTGGTCGCCGTTCCCAACACCGGCACGCTGACCGAAGCGCAGTTCAACGAGCAGATAAAGAACCTCGTTACCTTCCTCGCTTACTCGGCCAACCCGGACAAGCTGCAGCACCAGCGCATCGGCACCTACGTGCTGCTTTACCTCGCCGTGCTGCTCATCCTTGCCTACCTGCTCAAGCGCGAATTCTGGAAAGACATCCATTGAGCAGCCGTCTGATTCGCGGGTCTGCGCCGCTTGCAGCTGCACTGTTTCAGGTAATGAGGGGAGAGCAGGTATAGTGGCGGGCTGAAGATTGCAGAATCTACCTTGAGTAAATGAGCTATCTTGTCGCCCGCGTTGAACACCCGATCATCGTGGACGTCGCCGAAAGCGCCCTCGCGGCGCATCCGTATTTCTGCTTTTTGAATATCTACAAGCGAGGAGGACCGCCATGGGCGTGACCAATCGGTTGGCCTGTTACTCCGACCCCGCCGACCACTATTCCCATCGCGTGCGCATTGTGCTCGCCGAGAAAGGTGTCAGCGCCGAGATCATTGAAGTTGTCGAGGGCCGTCATCCGCCCAAATTGATCGAGGTGAATCCGTACGGCAGCGTGCCGACCCTGGTTGATCGTGACCTGGCGTTGTACGAGTCGACGGTGGTAATGGAATACCTGGACGAGCGTTATCCCCATCCGCCGCTGCTCCCGGTCTATCCGGTGGCGCGTGCCAACAGCCGCTTGCTGATCCACAGGATTCAGCGCGACTGGTGCGGTCTGGTGGATCTGATTCTGGACCCGCGCAGCAAAGAAGCCGCACGTGTTCAGGCGCGCAAGGAGCTGCGCGAAAGTCTGACCGGCGTATCGCCGTTGTTCGCGGATAAGCCTTTTTCCTGAGCGACGAGCAAAGTCTGGTCGACTGCTGTCTATTGCCCATACTCTGGCGCCTGCCGATTCTGGGTATCGAATTGCCGCGGCCCGCCAAGCCGCTGCTTGACTACATGGAGCGCCAATTTGCGCGTGAGGCATTTCAGGCAAGTCTGTCTGGTGTCGAACGCGACATGCGCTAAGGCCTTAGGAGCCGTTTGATGAACTCCAGTCGCCCTTATCTGATCCGCGCGCTGTATGAGTGGATCGTCGATAACGATTGCACACCGCACGTACTCGTCAATGCCGAGTATCCAGCGGTGCAAGTCCCGCAAGGCTTCGCCAATGACGGGCAGATCGTTCTGAACATCTCGCCGAGCGCCGTGCGCCATTTGCACATGGACAACGACGCGGTGAGTTTCGAAGGCCGCTTCGGTGGCGTTCCCCACAGCCTGTACGTGCCGATTGCCGCGATCATGGGCATTTATGCCCGCGAGAACGGGCAGGGCATGGTCTTCGACCTGGAGCCTGCTGTGGATGAAGACGAAGATCTGGACGTCGAAGACGACATGCCGCCACCGAACGACGAGCCACCACGCCCTACGGGCCGGCCGAGTCTGAAAGTGGTCAAGTAAGTCGCTTCTGCAATAACGAAAAAGGCGATCCCGAGGGATCGCCTTTTTTGTGCCTGTTGAGTGGCTATGTAGGAGCGCGTCAGTCGATGTACTCAAACAGCTTCACGATCTTCTGCACGCCGCCGACGCCTTGCACCAGGTTGGTGGCGCGGGTGGCTTCGGCCTGGGTCAGCAGGCCCAGCAGGTAGACGATGCCGTTTTCAGTCACGACCTTGATGCGAGAGCCCGGGATGGCGCTGTCGGTGAGCATCTCGGTTTTGATCTTGCTCGTCAGCCAGGCGTCATTGCTGCGCGCCAGCATCGAGGACGGGCCGGTGACCTGTAGCTCGTTGTTGACCTTCTTGACCTTCTGTACCTGGCTGGCGGTTTGCTCGGCCAGTTGCTTGAGGTCGGCGCGCGGTGTCTGGCCTGCCAACAGCACGATGCCGTTGAAGCTCGTTACGACGATGTGCGAGGCGTTGTCCAGATCAGGGTTGGCCTTGGCGATGTTGACCGAAACCTTGGTCTCGATCAGCGAGTCGTCGATCTTGCTGCCGAAGGTGCGTGTGCCGCGGTCGTCATCGATTGGCGCTTCGCGGCTGGCGTTGATCACCGAGCTGCATCCGCTGATGCCCAGGCAGAGCGTCAGGGCCAGCAGGCTAAGACGTTTGGATATCATTCTTCACTCCCGAACAGTTGGCTGTCGATCAAGTCGCAAAGGCAGTGGATCGCCAGCAGGTGGACTTCCTGGATACGTGCGGTGACTTTTGCCGGGACGCGGATTTCGACGTCCTCCGGCAACAGCAGCGACGCAACGTCGCCGCCGTCGCGACCGGTCAAGGCTACGACAATCATTTCACGATCATGTGCGGCCTGGATGGCCTGAATAATGTTGGCCGAATTGCCGCTGGTGGAAATCGCCAGCAGCACATCGCCCGGCTGACCCAGCGCACGAATCTGTTTGGAGAAAATTTCGTTGTAGCTGTAGTCGTTGGCGATGGAGGTGATGGTGGACGTGTCGGTCGTCAACGCGATGGCCGGCAGGCTCGGTCGCTCGCGTTCGAAGCGGTTGAGCAGCTCCGAGGAAAAGTGCTGGGCATCGCCAGCCGAACCGCCGTTACCGCAGGCGAGCATCTTGCCCTCATTGAGCAGGGCGTTGACCATCACTTGGCTGGCTTGCTCGATGTGGGGTGCAACAACATCCATCGCCTGTTGCTTGGTGTCGATGCTGGCCTGGAAAAGCTGGCGAATTCGGGATTGCATGTCCATCTATGAAAACCTTAATAGGGGCGGCTGGTCGGGGCGGCGTCCGATTAGTCATCGGCGTCCCGGCACAAAACTGTGCAGCCCGCAAAGCAAAGAGCAAAAGAGCCGGTGTGGTTCGTTGGGTGGTAAGGGATAAAGCGCAATACCAGAAGCTTCCCGGCTAAAGCCGGTCCTACAAAGCTAAAGCCGGTCCCACAAAAGGGAAGGCGGCCGATCTTACGCTGCAATCCGACGGAATCATCGCGTTTTCAGCAATCGAAAGCGTTGGTCAGCCAATTAAGCGCGGGTGATGTGCCGGGGTCGCCATTGATCGCGACGACGTCGAAGCGACACGGTGAATCGGCCCAGCGCACCTCGCTTTGCAGAAAGGATTGAGCCGCCAGTGTGAGCTTTTCCCGCTTGCGAAAATCGACGCTTTCCAGCGCGCCACCCCAACCGGCATGGCGACGATACCGAACTTCGACGAATACTACTGTATCGCCGTCGAGCATGACCAGATCAAGCTCGCCGCGTTTGCATGACCAGTTGCGGGTAATCAGCTGCAACCCATGCTGTTGCAGGTGACGCAGGGCGTAGGCTTCGGCCTCGCGCCCTGCCGTTTGACGGGTGGTGCCTGAGGTCAAGGCGCGGTGTCCGGCAGGCGCTGGACCTTGCCATCTACGAACTCTGCCCACGGCAGTTGACGCTCGATGCGCTGGCCCTGACCGATCGCCAGGCTGCCGGACAGGCCATCGATGCGGCTGTCAGGCAGGGTTTTCAGTTGCGTCAGTCGTGGCGCCAGACGGTACGCGTCGATGCCCATGGCGTAGAGACGGCCAAGGCTGCCGGCGGCTTGCGGCCATTGAGCGGTCACTTGCTGGCGCAGCGGGTCGTTTGCGTTCAACAGCCAAGGGGTTTCGCAGAAGCGCACGCCGTTCAGGTCGTTGTACATCGCCGGGTCGCCGCTGTTGGTGAACAGGTGCGAAGTGGCGTAAACCGGAACATCGCCAGCGTACTGGAAGACCATGGTCGGCTTGATCTGCTGCGCCTGTTGAGGCGTTGCAGCCAGGAACATGAAGTCCACGTCCTGGCGACGGGAAGGCTGAGCGGCCATTTGCGTGCCGGTGGCGCTTTGCACGCGCTGGGCGCGGCCTTCGCTGTTGCGCAGCTGGAACAGATCGGCAACTTGCTGAGCCAACGCGACTGGCTGATCGATGCGTTCAGCACCCAACAACGTACCGCCTTTGGCCTGCCAGCTCTGACGGAAGGCCTCCAGCACGCGATCACCCCATTCGCCCTTCGGCACCATGGCAACGGCACTGCGCTTGCCATCGGCCCAGGCGCGACGCGCCACTTCACGGGCTTCGTCTTCCGCTGCCAGACCGAACTGGAACAGCTCGGCAGGGCCTTGAGTGACTGAATCGCTGTAATTCAGCGCCAGCGTAGTAATCGGCAACTGCGGACGGGCGCTCAACTGTTTAACCAGTGGTTTCTCAAGCGGACCGACCACCAGCTGCACGCCGGCCGCCTTGGCTTGCGCATAGAAGGCGTCCATCGACGTCACGCGGGAGCTGTCGAACACTTCGATCGCCGGTGGCTTCTCGCCGGCCTGCTGAGCTTGATAGTTAGCGGCCATGAAGCCGTCACGCAGAGCGCGCGATACCGCGGCGAGAGGACCGTCTTGCGGCAACAGCAACGCGATTTTGGTCAGCGGCTGGCTCTTCAGGTCACGCAATTGCGCGAGGGCCGTCGGCAACTGACGTGCCGCCGGGTGCTGCGGGTTCTGCGCCTTCCAGTTGTCGATGGCAGCCTGTTGCTGTTCTAGCGTGCCGGCGCCCTTGACCGCGCGGGCCAGGCTCAGCCAGCCGCCCATGTCATCGTTGGCCGAGCTTTGCAGCTGCTCGGGTGGCAACGCGGCAACCAGGGTCCAGATGGCGTCGTTGTTGGCGTTCAGGGCATCGCCTTGCAGCAGCGGGCCCATGAACACGCGCTCACTTGCAGCGGCGAGGGTCTGGCCGTCTGCTTCAAAAGCACGGGCGCGCACAGTGTGAGCACGGGTTTGCAGATCAACCGGCATTTCGCCCAGATGCTGCATGCTCGGGTGGTTGAGAGCGGTCAGCGCGGCTTTCGGCTGGCTACGCCCCAGTGCCAGTTCGGCAGACAAGGTGTTGGCGTAGATTTGTTTGTCGGTCTTGAGCTGGTCCATTTGCACCTGCTCAAGGATGCTCGCGGCGCGGCTCGGGTTGTTCTGGCGGGCTGCCAGATCGGCCGCCGTCAGTTTCAACAGTGCGGCCTGATCAGGCGACTTGGCCGCTGCGGCCTGTTCGAGCAATTGTTCGATGCTGGCATCGGGGGAGCGAGGCAGTTCGCCAAGGCTGGAGGAGGGCGAACCGGCACAGGCAGCCAGGAGGGCGGCAAGGCAGAGGGCAGAGAACAGCCGCAGGCAAGCGATCATGTGTATGTTCCTGATACTCGAGCAAATTAGCGTGGAAGTGTACCCAAGCACTGGCCGGGGCGCGACGTTGAAGGTGTTAAAGCGTTGATATCGGTCGTCTCCGGGCACGCCAGTTGACCTGAGTCGCAAGGTCGCGGAGTCGCTGCCGTGATGCCGCGGTTCGAGTTGCTTTTCTGGCCTTACGGGGTGCGACGTCCTGTTTTGTCGGCCGCAGCCTGTACAATGCAGGCTTTTACACAACATGAGGTGTGCGCTTTGACTGCTCCGGGTGCTTCGAATTCCACTACAGGCGCGCTTTATGTGGTGGCCACGCCGATTGGCAACCTGGATGACATGAGCGCCCGTGCCTTGAAGGTGCTGCGCGATGTTTCGCTGATCGCGGCGGAGGATACCCGGCACTCGTTACGGCTGATGCAGCATTTCGGTATCCCCACCCCGTTGGCGGCCTGCCATGAGCACAACGAGCGCGAGGAGGGCAGCCGCTTCATCACCCGCTTGCTGGCGGGCGATAACGTTGCGCTGATTTCCGATGCCGGCACGCCGCTCATTTCCGATCCTGGCTACCATCTGGTGCGGCAGGCCCGGGCAGCAGGTATTCAAGTGATCCCGGTCCCGGGCGCCTGCGCCTTGATCGCGGCGCTGTCTGCGGCGGGGTTGCCATCAGACCGTTTCATTTTCGAAGGCTTTTTGCCGGCCAAATCCGTGGGTCGCAAGGCGCGGCTCGAACTCGTCAAGGAAGAACCCCGCACGCTGATCTTCTATGAAGCGCCCCACCGCATTCTTGAGTGCCTTCAGGACATGGAAGAAATCTTCGGCCCGGAACGTCCTGCGGTGCTCGGCCGCGAATTGACCAAAACATTCGAAACCCTCAAGGGACTGCCGCTGTCCGAGTTACGTGCCTTCGTTGAAGGGGACAGCAATCAGCAGCGCGGTGAGTGCGTGGTGCTCGTGGCGGGCTGGAGTGAGCCGGAGGGCGAGGATGCGATTGGCGCCGAAGCACGGCGGGTGCTGGATCTGCTGCTGGAAGAAATGCCCCTCAAGCGTGCCGCCGCACTGGCCGCAGAGATCACAGGCGTACGCAAGAATCTGCTTTATCAGGTCGCGCTGGATAAACAGAAGGGCGTGTGACGGGATGTCGCGGGCGGCTCTGCAAATGGCGCGAGAGCCGATTAAAGCTTGTTCTTGAGCCGTCCTCCCATTAACCTTGGCGGCGGAGAGTCGATTGGACAGTCGCTGCCTTTCATTGTTCTGCAGTGAAGGGGGAGGAAAGTCCGGGCTCCATAGGGCGGAGTGCCAGGTAACGCCTGGGGGGCGCGAGCCTACGGAAAGTGCCACAGAAAATAACCGCCTAAGCACTTCGGTGCCGGTAAGGGTGAAAAGGTGCGGTAAGAGCGCACCGCACGTCTGGCAACAGTTCGTGGCTAGGTAAACCCCACTCGGAGCAAGACCAAATAGGGTTCCAAGGCGTGGCCCGCGCTGGAACCGGGTAGGTTGCTAAAGATGTCCAGTGATGGCCATCGTAGAGGAATGACTGTCCTCGACAGAACCCGGCTTACAGATCGACTCTCCACCTCCTTTTCTTCCCCTCGTTTGTACGATTTATCCCCTCCGGTAATACCAAAAAAATCTTAAACCTCACAAATCACTTTAACTTCGTACGCCATCCTTTTGTTCGTCCTAGGAAATATCCGTAGGACCGATCCGAAATCCGCCACATCTCCTTCGTAAGTGCTCCTAAATATCCGTCCTGTAAGGGTTTTCCTCGTGAAGTCGCCTTGACGGTGTGGTGGGCGCATTCCTATAGTGTGCGCGAGTGGCGGAAAGTGGCGTGAAGTGGGTTTTTTGAGCTCAAAAAGATAATATTTGGAGATCGCGCCGTGTTTCGTGGTGCAAACGCAATCAATCTCGACGCAAAGGGCCGTCTCGCTATGCCGAGCCGGTACCGTGACGAGTTGGATTCGCGTAGCGCAGGGCAGCTGATCGTCACCATTGATACCGTCGACCCGTGCTTGTGCATCTATCCGCTTCCGGAATGGGAGCTGATTGAGGCCAAGTTGCGCGAGCTCGCCACATTCCGTGAAGAAAACCGTCGTCTGCAGCGGCTGTTGATCGGTAACGCAGTGGATCTGGAGCTGGACGGCAGTGGGCGTTTCCTGGTGCCGCCACGTTTGCGTGAGTACGCCAAGCTCGATAAGCGAGTGATGCTGGTAGGCCAGCTCAACAAGTTTCAACTGTGGGATGAGGACGCCTGGAACGCGCTTGCTGATGCGGACCTTGCGGCCATTCAAAAACCGGGTGCGATGCCCGATGAACTGCGTGATTTGATCCTGTGACTACGAATAGCGGCTTCACCCACATCACCGTACTGCTCGAAGAAGCCGTCGAGGCTCTCGCGGTGCGCGCCGATGGCTGCTATCTGGATGGCACCTTTGGGCGTGGCGGACATAGCCGGCTTATATTGCAGAACCTGGGGCCGGAGGGTCGGCTTCTCGGATTCGATAAAGATCCCCAAGCGATTGCCACCGGGCAAACGCTGGCGGCCGAAGACGGCCGCTTTGTCATTGTGCAGCGCAGCTTTGCTGAACTGGGCGGCGAAGCTCAAGCGCGCGGGTTGGCAGGCAAGGTCAGCGGCATTCTTCTGGACCTCGGTGTGTCGTCGCCACAACTGGACGACCCTGAGCGCGGCTTCAGCTTCATGAACGATGGCCCCCTCGACATGCGCATGGACCCCTCCCGCGGCGTCAGCGCAGCCGAGTTCGTCAATACCGCGCCCGCAGAAGAAATCGCCCGCGTTTTCAAAGAATACGGCGAAGAGCGTTTTTCCCGCCGCATGGCAGGCGCCGTCGTGGCCCGCCGCGAGACTCAACCGTTCGAGCGCACCGGCGATCTGGCCGAAGTGCTGAAAGTGGCCAACCCGGCGTGGGAGAAGGGCAAGAATCCGGCGACTCGTGCATTTCAGGGCCTGCGCATTCACGTCAACAACGAACTGGGCGATCTGGAGGCAGGCCTTGAGGCTGCGCTGGAAGCCCTTGAAGTGGGCGGCCGTCTGGTGGTCATCAGCTTCCACTCGCTGGAAGACCGCATCGTTAAATTGTTCATGCGCAAGCTGGTCAAGGGCGAAGCCGACAACCTGCCGCGCAACCTGCCGATCCGTCATCAGGCGTTCGAGCCGCGTATCAAATTGATCGGCAAGGCGCAGTTTGCGTCCGATGATGAAACCCGCGCCAATCCGCGTTCGCGCAGCGCCGTCATGCGCGTCGCGGAGAAACTCCGATGAGCCGCGGTTTCTTCAAGCCCCTGCCGGGCGGCAGCTTCTTTATGCTGATGCTGTTTATCGCCGTGCTGGTGTCGGCGATCGGTGTGGCGTACAGCGCGCACTGGAACCGTCAGTTGCTCAACTCCCTTTACGGTGAACTCAGCGTGCGCGACAAGGCGCAGGCCGAGTGGGGCCGCCTGATTCTTGAACAAAGCACCTGGACCGCCCACAGCCGTATCGAAGCCCTGGCCACCGATCAGCTGAAAATGCGCATTCCGAACGCCGCCGATATCCGGATGGTGTCGCCATGATGAAACTTGAAGGGGCGCTCTACCCGTGGCGGTTCCGTGTCGTGGTCGGTCTGCTGTCGGTCATGGTCATCGCGATCTGCTATCGCATTGTCGACCTGCAAGTCATTGACCATCGCTTCCTGATCGAGCAGGGCGATGCGCGCAGCCTGCGTACCGTTTCGATTCCTGCCCACCGTGGTCTGATCACCGACCGCAATGGTGAGCCGCTTGCCGTCAGTACGCCGGTCACTACCATTTGGGCGAACCCGTCCGAAATGCAGGCCGACAAGACCAAGTGGGGCCAACTCGCGCAGGCGCTGGGGCAGGACCCCAAGGCACTGACGGATCGCCTCAACGAGCAGGCAAGCAAAGAATTCATCTACCTGGTCCGTGGCCTGACCCCGGAGCAGGGTCAGTCGGTGCTCGACCTGAAAGTCCCGGGCGTTTACGGCAAGGAAGAATTTCGCCGTTTCTACCCGGCGGGCGATGTCACTGCGCACATGGTCGGCTTTACCGACCTTGATGATCACGGCCGTGAAGGCGTAGAGCTGGCGTATGAAGACTGGCTCGCCGGCGTCCCCGGCAAGCGGCAGGTCATCAAGGACCGGCGCGGCAGGATGATCAAAGACCTGCAAGTGAAGAAAAACGCCAAGGCCGGCAAGACCTTGGCTTTGTCTATTGATCTGCGCCTGCAATACCTGGCAACCCGCGAGCTGCGTAACGCGATTCAGGAAAACGACGCCAAGGCCGGCAGCCTGGTGATCATGGACGTGAAGACCGGCGAAGTGCTGGCGATGGTCAACCAGCCGACTTACAACCCGAATAACCGTCGCACCATGGTGCCGGCCGCGATGCGCAACCGCGCGATCATCGATGTGTTCGAGCCGGGTTCGACCATGAAGCCGATCTCCATGACCGCTGCATTGGAAAGCGGCCGCTGGAAGCCGAGCGACAAGGTCGAGGTATACCCGGGTACGTTGCAGATCGGTAAATACACCATCCGTGACGTCACCAAAACCGAAGGCCCGATCCTCGACCTGACCGGCATCCTGATCAACTCCAGTAACGTCGGCATGAGTAAAGTCGCGTTCGATGTGGGTGGCGAAGCGATTTTCCGCGCCATGCAGCGTGTGGGCCTGGGTCAATACACCGGCCTCGGCTTCCCGGGTGAGCGCGTCGGCAACCTGCCGAACTACCGCGAGTGGCGCAAGGCTGAAACCGCAACGCTGTCGTACGGCTACGGCCTGTCGGTCACAGCGCTGCAGTTGGTACACGCTTATGCGGCATTGGCCAACAACGGCAAGATCGTGCCGCTGACCATTCTCAAGACCGATAATCCAGCCGAATCGGTTCAGGCCATTCCGGAAGCGACGGCCAAGACCGTGCAGGGCATGTTGCAGCAAGTGATCGAAGACCCGCGCGGCGTTTACCGTGCGCGCGTTCCGTCGTATCACGTGGCGGGCAAGTCCGGTACCGCGCGGAAAACGTCCGTGGGCACCAAGGGCTACGCCGAAAATTCCTACCGTTCGCTGTTCGCCGGTTTCGGCCCGATGAGCAACCCGCGTTACGCGGTCGTTGTGGTCATCGATGAACCGAGCAAAGGCGGCTACTTCGGTGGCCTGGTTTCCGCTCCAGTGTTCAGCAAGGTGATGTCGGGCACGCTGCGCTTGATGAACGTGCGCCCGGACAACCTCGCACCGGTTCCGCCTGAGCAACAAGCCAATGCCGTGCCCGCCGTCGTTCCAGTCAAGGGAGGACGTGGCTGATGTCTTTGAATTTGAGCAAGCTGTTTGCGCAATGCAATCGTGATCTGCTGATTCGCGAACTGACCCTCGACAGCCGCAAAGTGCGTCCGGGCGATCTGTTTCTGGCGATTCCGGGCCTTAAGTTCGACGGCCGCGAGCACATCACTGACGCCATCGCCCATGGCGCCGCAGCCATCGCTTATGAAGCCGAAGGCGCCAAGGTGCTGCCGATCACCGATATTCCGATGATCCCGGTCAAAGGCCTGGCAGCACAGCTTTCCGACATCGCCGGGCGCTTCTATGGCGACCCGAGCCGCAACCTGAACCTGATCGGCGTGACCGGCACAAACGGCAAAACCAGCGTGACTCAGTTGGTGGCGCAGGCGTTGGACACGCTTGGGCAGCACTGCGGCATCATCGGTACGCTGGGCACCGGCTTCTACAGCGAGCTGAAAAGCGGCATTCACACCACGCCGGATCCGATCTCTGTGCAGTCGACCCTGTACGACCTGAAAAGGGCCGGGGCCAAAGCGGTTGCCATGGAAGTCTCGTCCCACGGGCTGGATCAGGGGCGGGTGACCGCGCTGGCTTTCGACGTGGCGGTGATGACCAATCTGTCCCGTGACCATCTCGATTACCACGGCACCATGGAGGCGTACGCGGCCGCCAAGGCCAAGCTGTTCGCCTGGAATGACCTGCGCTGCCGTGTGGTCAATCTCGACGACGCGTTCGGTCGCCAGCTCGCTGCGGCGCCGCACTCTTCACGGCTGATTACCTACAGCCTGGAAAACAGCAGCGCTTACCTGTTCTGCCGCGATGCGCATTTCGATGACGACGGCGTTCGCGCGACCCTGGTGACGCCACAGGGCAGCCATGCGTTGCGCAGCAGCCTGCTGGGCCGTTTCAACCTGAGCAATGTGCTGGCTGCGGTCGGCGCGTTGATGGGCCTTGATTATCCGCTCGACGACATCTTGAAAGTGCTGCCGAGGCTGGAAGGCCCTGCTGGCCGGATGCAGCGTCTGGGCGGAGGTTCACGTCCGCTGGTGGTGGTCGATTACGCCCACACCCCTGACGCGCTTGAAAAAGTGCTCGCGGCGTTGCGTCCCCATGCAAAAGGTCAACTGACCTGCCTGTTCGGCTGCGGCGGCGATCGCGATCGCGGCAAGCGCCCGCTGATGGCGGAAGTGGTCGAGCGTCTGGCCGACAAAGTGCTGGTCACCGACGACAACCCGCGCAGCGAAGACCCGTCCCGTATTTTCGATGACATCCGCACCGGATTCGTCTCGGCTAACGCAGTGGATTTCGTTGCCGGGCGTGGTCAGGCCATCGCGCAAATCGTTGCACAGGCGTCCGCCGCCGATGTGATCGTGCTGGCCGGCAAGGGCCACGAGGATTACCAGGAAATCAACGGAGAACGTCAGCCGTTTTCCGATCTTGAAGAAGCCACCAAAGCGCTCGACGCCTGGGAGGCCGCACATGCTTAAGCCGCTCTCGTTCAGCGAACTGCTCGTGCCGCTCGACGCGCGTCGTGTGGGCCATGACTGCAGTTTTTCCGGTGTCAGTATCGACAGCCGTGCGATCACGCCCGGCCAATTGTTCGTGGCGCTGACCGGCCCGCGTTTTGATGGGCACGACTACCTCGATCAAGTAGCCGCCAAAGGGGCCGTCGGCGCGTTGGTCGAGCGCGAGGTCCCGGGCAGTTCGCTGCCGCAGTTGATTGTCACCGACACCCGCAAAGCCCTCGCGCAACTCGGCGCGCTGAACCGCAATGCCTTTATAGACAAGCCGGTCGCTGCGATCACCGGTTCCAGCGGCAAGACCACCGTGAAGGAAATGCTTGCGAGCATCCTGCGCACCCGTGGTCCTGTGCTGGCAACGCGGGGGAACCTGAACAACGAATTGGGCGTCCCGCTGACGCTGCTGGAATTGGCGCCGGAATTCGAAGCCGCGGTCATTGAGCTGGGCGCATCGCGTGTGGGCGAGATCGCGTTTACCGTCAGCCTGACCAAGCCCCACGTCTCTGTCCTGACCAATGCCGGGACCGCTCATGTGGGCGAGTTTGGCGGTCCGGAAAAGATCGTTGAAGCCAAGGGCGAGATCATCGAAGGCCTGGACGCTCGCGGTACTGCGGTACTGAACCTTGACGACAAGGCGTTCGATATCTGGGTGGCTCGCGCCGGCTCGCGCAAGGTGTTGAGCTTCGCGCTCAACAACAGCCGTGCTGACTTCTACGCCAGCGACCTGGGCATCGATGCGCGCGGTTGCCCGTCGTTTACGCTAAACACCCCGAACGGCTCCGCGCCGGTGCAGTTGAATCTGTTGGGCACCCACAACGTTGCCAATGCATTGGCCGCGGCCGCTGCTGCCCACGCGCTGGATGTATCGCTGGCAGGCATCGTCACCGGGCTCGACAACGTACAGCCGGTCAAAGGCCGCACTGTCGCGCAACTCGCGCCGAGCGGCATGCGCGTCATTGATGACACTTACAACGCCAACCCCACTTCCGTGGCTGCCGCGACCGACATCCTCACCGGTTTCCCGGGCCGCAAGGTTCTGGTGCTGGGCGATATCGGCGAGCTGGGTGCCTGGGCGGAGCAGGGCCATCGCGACGTCGGCGAATACGCAGTCGGCAAAGTCGACGCCCTGTATGCCGTCGGTCCGTTGATGGCCCATGCGGTCAAGGCTTTCGGGCAGGATGCCCGCCATTTTGAAACTCAGGCCGAGCTGATCGAAGCCCTCGGCGCCGAGCACGATAAAAACACCACCATTTTGATTAAAGGTTCACGCAGCGCTGCGATGGAAAACGTCGTAGCGGCCTTATGCGAAACACGCCTGGAGAAACATTAATGCTGCTGCTGCTGGCCGAGTATCTGCAACAGTTCTACAAAGGCTTTGCGGTCTTTCAGTACCTGACCCTGCGCGGGATCCTTGGCGTGCTCACCGCATTGTCACTTTCCCTGTGCCTGGGCCCGTGGATGATCCGCGCCCTGCAGAGCAAGCAGATCGGTCAATCCGTGCGCAACGACGGACCTCAATCGCACCTGTCCAAGTCCGGCACGCCGACCATGGGTGGCGCGCTGATTCTGTCTGCAATCGGCATCGCCACGTTGTTGTGGGCCGACCTGAGCAACCGCTACGTGTGGGTCGTGCTGATCGTCACCTTGCTGTTTGGCGCCATCGGCTGGGTCGACGACTACCGCAAAGTGATCGAGAAGAACTCTCGAGGCCTGCCGAGCCGCTGGAAATACTTCTGGCAATCGGTGTTCGGCCTGGGCGCGGCGATCTTCCTTTATATGACTGCGCAATCGCCAGTGGAAACCACGCTGCTGGTTCCGATGCTCAAAGACTTCAGCATCCCGATGGGCATTGGCTTCGTCGTGCTGACCTACTTCGTCATCGTCGGCTCCAGCAACGCCGTGAACCTGACCGATGGCCTCGACGGCCTGGCGATCATGCCAACGGTGATGGTCGGTGGCGCGCTGGGGATCTTCTGCTACCTGTCGGGTAACGTGAAGTTCGCGGAATACCTGCTGATCCCTTACGTGCCGGGCGCGGGTGAACTGATTGTGTTCTGCGGCGCGCTGATCGGTGCGGGTCTGGGCTTCCTCTGGTTCAACACCTACCCGGCTCAAGTCTTCATGGGCGACGTCGGTGCTCTGGCACTGGGCGCGGCATTAGGCACCATCGCGGTCATCGTCCGTCAGGAAATCGTCCTGTTCATCATGGGCGGCGTTTTCGTAATGGAAACCCTGTCAGTCGTCATTCAGGTCGCATCGTTTAAGTTGACCGGCCGCCGCGTTTTCCGCATGGCGCCCATCCATCACCACTTTGAACTCAAGGGCTGGCCCGAGCCGCGTGTGATCGTCCGTTTCTGGATCATCACCGTGATTCTGGTGTTGGTCGGCCTTGCCACGTTGAAACTGAGGTAGAACGAGTGTCACTGATCGCTTCTGACCACTTCCGCATCGTTGTCGGCCTCGGCAAGAGCGGCATGTCCCTGGTTCGCTTCCTGGCGAACCGGGGCGTGTCGTTTGCCGTCGCCGATACGCGGGAGCACCCGCCAGAACTCGCGACGTTGCGCCGTGATTACCCGCAGGTCGAAGTGCGCTGTGGTGCGCTGGACGTTGAATTCCTGTGCCGCGCCGATGAGCTGTATGTCAGCCCCGGTCTGGCACTGGCGACCCCGGCCCTGCAGCAAGCGGCGATGCGCGGCGTGAAGTTGTCCGGCGACATCGAGCTGTTCGCTCGCAATGCCAAGGCGCCGATCGTGGCCATCAGCGGATCGAACGCGAAAAGCACGGTCACCACGCTGGTAGGCGAGATGGCTGCGGCAGCGGGCAAGCGCGTTGCTGTGGGCGGCAATCTCGGCACGCCGGCGCTGGATCTGCTCAGCGATGACGTGGAGCTGTATGTGATGGAGCTGTCGAGCTTCCAGCTGGAAACCACCGATCAGCTCGGCGCTGAAGTGGCGACCGTGCTGAACATCAGCGAAGACCACATGGACCGCTACACCGGCCTGCCGGCTTATCACCTGGCCAAGCACCGGATTTTCCGTGGCGCGCGGCAGGTGGTGGTCAATCGTCAGGACGCGCTGACCCGCCCTTTGATCGGTGAAGGCGTGCCGTGCTGGACCTTCGGTTTGAACAAGCCCGACAGAAACGGCTTCGGCTTGCGCGAAGAGAACGGCGAGAAATATCTGGCCTTCCAGTTCGACAACCTGCTGCCGGTCCGCGAGCTGAAAATCCGTGGCGGCCACAATCAGGCCAACGCCCTTGCTGCGCTGGCGCTGGGTCATGCGGTGGGTCTGCCGTTCGACGCCATGCTTGCCAGCCTCAAGACATTTGCAGGTCTCGTTCATCGCTGCCAGTGGCTGCGTGAGCTCAACGGCGTGAATTACTACGACGACTCCAAAGCGACCAACGTCGGTGCGGCGCTGGCAGCGATCGAAGGCCTTGGCGCCGACATCGACGGCAAGCTGGTGCTGATTGCCGGCGGCGATGGCAAGGGCGCGGATTTCACCCCGCTGAAAGCCCCGGTTGCCGCCCATTGCCGCGCCGTGGTCCTGCTGGGCCGGGATGCGGATTTGCTCGCCGCGACCTTCGGCGATTCGGTGCCTCTGGTACGCGTCACTACATTGGAAGAAGCCGTGCAACGTGCTGCTGATATCGCTCAGGAAGGGGACGCCGTATTGCTGTCGCCCGCCTGCGCAAGCCTGGACATGTTCAAGAATTTCGAAGAGCGCGGACAACTGTTCGCCCGGGCCGTGGGGGACTTGTCATGATTTTTGGCGTGATCAAGCCGTATCCGTCGCCGATCATCAGCGGCCGTGGCGTAGACGTCGATTTCCCGATGCTCGCCGGCTGCCTCGCGTTGCTGGGCCTGGGCCTGGTGATGATCACTTCCGCGTCCTCGGAAGTGGCCGCCGTGCAGTCGGGCAACGCGCTGTACATGATGACCCGTCACCTGATCTATCTGGTGCTGGGCCTGATCGCCTGCGTCGCGACCATGATGGTGCCGGTTGCTACCTGGCAGCGCCTGGGATGGCTGATGCTGATTGGCGCGTTCGGTCTGCTGATCGCGGTGATCGTGCCCGGCATCGGGCGTGAGGTGAACGGTTCGATGCGCTGGATCGGCTTCGGCATGTTCAACGTGCAGCCGTCGGAAATCGCCAAAGTCTTCGTGGTGATCTTCCTTGCCGGTTACCTGATTCGTCGCCAGCAGGAGGTGCGCGAGAGCTGGATGGGCTTCTTCAAGCCGTTCATCGTGCTGCTGCCGATGGCGGGCCTGCTGCTGATGGAGCCGGACTTCGGCGCCACGGTCGTGATGATGGGCGCAGCGGCGGCAATGCTGTTTCTCGGCGGCGTGGGCCTGTTCCGTTTCAGCCTGATGGTCGCGTTGGCGGTCGGTGCCGTGTTCGTGCTGGTTCAGGCTCAGCCTTACCGGATGGCGCGTCTGATTACCTTCACTGACCCGTGGTCCGATCAGTTCGGTTCCGGCTACCAGCTGACCCAGGCGCTGATCGCCTTCGGGCGCGGTGAATGGTTCGGCGTCGGCCTGGGCAACAGCGTGCAGAAGCAGTTCTATCTGCCGGAAGCCCACACTGACTTCGTGTTCTCGGTACTCGCCGAAGAGCTGGGCGTGGTGGGTTCGCTGGCCACGGTCGGGCTGTTTGTCTTCGTGAGTATCCGTGCGATGTACATCGGCATGTGGGCCGAGCGTGCCAAGCAGTTTTTCGCCGCGTACACCGCGTATGGCCTGGCCTTCCTGTGGATTGGTCAGTTCCTGATCAACATCGGCGTGAACGTCGGTTTGCTGCCGACCAAGGGCCTGACCCTGCCGTTCCTTAGCTACGGCGGCAGTTCGTTGATTATCTGCTGCGCCAGCCTGGGGCTGTTGCTGCGCATCGAATGGGAATCGCGCAACAACATGGGCAGTGAAGAAGCCGAGTTCCAGGAAAGCGACTTTGCCGAGGAGCCGACCCATGGCCGCCGGTAACGTTTTGATCATGGCGGGCGGCACCGGTGGCCACGTGTTCCCGGCGCTGGCGTGCGCCCGCGAGTTCCAGGCCCGTGGGTACACCGTGCATTGGCTCGGGACGCCGCGCGGTATCGAAAACGAGCTGGTGCCCGCGGCTGGTTTGAAGCTGCACTTGATCAACGTCACCGGTTTGCGTGGCAAGGGTCGACTGTCGTTGCTCAAGGCGCCGTTCATGTTGATCAAGGCGTTGTTGCAGGCGCGCAGGATCGTGGGCGAGTTGAAGCCGGTCTGCGTCGTCGGTTTCGGCGGTTATGTGACAGGCCCGGGTGGTCTGGCGGCGAAGCTCGCCGGTGTGCCGCTGATCATCCATGAGCAGAACGCTGTCGCGGGGACGGCCAATCGCAGCCTGGCGTCCTTCGCCGCGCGGGTCTGCGAAGCGTTCCCGCAGACGTTCGCCGCATCGGCCAAGCGTCGCACCACCGGTAACCCTGTTCGTGCCGAGCTGTTTTTCGAGACGCCGCGCCAGACCCTGATCGGTCGCCGGCCTCGTTTGCTGGTGTTGGGCGGAAGCCTGGGCGCCGAGCCGCTGAACAAATTGCTGCCGGAAGCCCTGGCGCAAGTGCCTGCCGACATCCGCCCTGAGGTTTTTCACCAGGCCGGCAAGCATCACGATGAAGTGACCGCCGAGCGTTACCGCGCTGCTGGTGTCGAGGCGCAGGTCGCCCCGTTCATCAAAGACATGGCCCAAGCCTATGGCTGGGCGGACCTGGTGGTCTGCCGCGCAGGTGCGCTGACCGTCAGTGAACTGGCTGCTGCCGGGCTGCCGTCGTTGCTGGTGCCTTTGCCCCACGCGATCGACGATCACCAGTCGCGCAACGCCGAATATCTGGCTCGCGAGGGCGCTGCCTTCGTCATGCCGCAAGCGACAACTGGCGCCGCCGAAATGGCCGCTCGCCTGAAAGAGGTTTTGATGCAACCCGAACAATTGAACCGCATGGCCGTCACCGCTCGCCAATTGGCCAAGCCTGATGCCACCAACACCGTCGTCGACATCTGCCTGGAGGTGGCCCATGGTTGAGAATCAACGCGCCATGCCACAGCCGGAAATGCGCCGCATCCGTCGTATCCACTTCGTGGGCATTGGCGGCGTGGGCATGTGCGGTATCGCCGAAGTGTTGCTGAACCTGGGCTATGACGTGTCCGGTTCCGACCTCAAGGCTTCACCGGTGACCGAGCGTCTCGAATCGTTTGGCGCGCAGATCTTCATCGGCCATCGTGCAGAAAACGCCTCGGCGGCGGACGTGCTGGTGGTCTCCAGCGCTGTGAACACCTCCAACCCGGAAGTGGCGACCGCCCTTGAGCGTCGCATTCCTGTAGTGCCGCGCGCTGAAATGCTGGCCGAGCTGATGCGCTATCGCCATGGCATTGCGGTCGCCGGGACCCACGGCAAAACCACGACCACCAGCCTGATCGCCTCGGTGTTCGCGGCCGGTGGCCTTGATCCGACCTTCGTGATCGGCGGGCGTCTGAACGCTGCCGGCACCAACGCGCAGCTCGGCACCAGCCGTTACCTGATCGCCGAAGCCGACGAAAGCGACGCGAGCTTCCTGCACCTGCAGCCGCTGGTGGCCGTGGTCACCAACATCGACGCCGACCACATGGCGACCTACGAAGGCGACTTCAACAAGCTGAAGAAGACCTTCGTCGAATTCCTGCACAACCTGCCGTTCTACGGTCTGGCCGTGGTTTGCATCGACGATCCGGTGGTGCGCGACATCCTGCCTTCGGTCAAGCGTCCAATCATGACCTACGGCTTCGATGACGCCGCAGACGTGCGCGCGATCAACGTGCGTCAGGACGGCATGCACACACACTTCACCGTACTGCGTCGTGACCGCGAGCCGCTGGACGTGTCGGTCAACATGCCCGGCAAGCACAACGTGCTGAATTCGCTGGCGACCATCGCCATCGCCACTGACGAGGGCGTCTCTGACGAAGCCATTGTTCAGGGCCTGTCTGGCTTCCAGGGCGTTGGCCGTCGCTTCCAGGTCTACGGCGAGCTGCCGGTGGAAGGCGGCAACGTGATGCTGGTCGATGACTACGGTCATCACCCGCGCGAAGTGGCTGCCGTCATCAATGCCGTGCGCGGTGGCTGGCCGGACCGTCGTCTGGTCATGGTCTACCAGCCGCACCGCTACAGCCGCACCCGCGATCTGTACGACGATTTCGTGCAGGTGCTCAACGAGGCCAACGTGCTGCTGCTGATGGAAGTCTATCCCGCCGGTGAAGAACCGATTCCGGGTGCGGACAGCCGTCAGCTGGCCCATAGCATTCGTCAGCGCGGTCAGCTTGATCCGATCTACATCGAGCGTGGCGTCGAGCTGGCCCCGCTGGTCAAACCGCTGCTGCGCGCCGGCGACATTCTTCTGTGCCAGGGCGCCGGCGACATTGGCGGGCTCGCACCGCAATTGCTGAAAAGCCCGCTGTTCACCGGCGCCATCGTGGCCTCAACCGAAGGTAAGCTGAAATGACAGCCGCCCTGCAGTCCGCCCTGTTCTCGACGCTGGAGCCGAAACGCTTCGGGCGTGTCGCCGTGCTGTTTGGCGGCAAGAGCGCAGAGCGGGAGGTTTCCCTGAAATCCGGCAGCGCAGTGCTTGAAGCCCTGCAAAGCGCAGGCGTCGATGCGTTCGGTATCGACGTGGGCGAGGATTTCCTGCAGCGGCTGGTCAGCGAAAAGATCGATCGCGCGTTCATCGTGCTGCACGGTCGCGGTGGCGAAGACGGCACCATGCAGGGTCTGCTGGAATGCTTGGAAATCCCCTACACCGGCAGCGGCGTGCTCGCGTCGGCGCTGGCGATGGACAAGCTGCGCACCAAGCAGGTCTGGCAGAGTCTCGGCTTGCCGACACCCCGTCACGCTGTGCTGAGCAGCGAGGCGGATTGTATTTCTGCGGCAACGGAACTGGGCTTTCCTTTAATCGTCAAACCCGCCCATGAAGGTTCCAGTATCGGTATGGCCAAGGTGACCGGCTTCGACGAATTGATCGCCGCCTGGAATACCGCCAGTACCTACGATTCGCAAGTGTTGGTTGAGCAATGGATTGAAGGTCCGGAGTTCACCATCGCCTCTCTGCGTGGGCAGGTGTTGCCTCCCATCGGTCTGGGTACTCCCCACAGTTTTTACGACTACGACGCCAAATACCTCGCTTCCGATACCCAGTACCGGATTCCGTGCGGCCTCGATGCAGCCAAAGAAGATGAACTCAAGGCACTCACGGCTCGGGCCTGTGAAGCGGTCGGCATTGCCGGCTGGGCACGCACCGACGTCATGCAGGACGCCGACGGCAAATTCTGGTTGCTGGAAGTGAACACCGTTCCCGGCATGACCGATCACAGTCTTGTGCCCATGGCTGCACGTGCGGCCGGGCTCGATTTCCAACAGTTGGTGTTAGCGATTCTGGCCGACAGCGTCCAGGTGGAAGGGTAGATCATGCACGGCGCAACGGTTCGTCATCAGCAATCCGCTACCGGCCGCAACAAGCCGGTGCCGCGGGGTGCCAGCCGCATGGTCGCCAAGGAGCCCATGTCGTCGCGCCTGTCGCGACCGAACTTCGGTTTCCTGCGCAGTCTGATGTGGCCGGTATTGTTGGTCGTGTTGGGGTTCGGGACGTACGAAGCCGCCCAGCGTCTGTTGCCGTACGCCGACCGTCCGATCTCGCGTATCAACGTTCAGGGCGACCTGAGCTACATCAGCCAGCAGGCCGTGCAGCAGCGAATCGCGCCGTACGTGGCGACGAGCTTTTTCAACGTCGACCTGGCCGGCATGCGCACAGAGCTTGAGCAAATGCCGTGGATTGCCCACGCCGAGGTTCGCCGCGTCTGGCCGGATCAGGTGGTGATCCGGCTGGAAGAACAACTACCGGTTGCGCGCTGGGGCGATCAATCCCTGCTGAACAACCAGGGTCAGGCATTCACTCCGCGTGAACTGGCCAACTACGAACACCTTCCGCAGTTGTTCGGGCCTCAACGGGCTCAACAGCAGGTGATGCAGCAGTACCAGGTCCTGAGCCAGATGTTGCGCCCGTTGGGGTTCTCCATCGCTCGCCTGGAACTGCGCGAGCGAGGCAGCTGGTTTCTGACCACCGGCGCAGGCAATGCAGGCCCTGGCCTGGAACTGCTGCTGGGACGAGGCAACCTGCTTGAAAAGATGCGCCGCTTTATCGCCATCTACGACAAGACACTGAAAGACCAGATCACGAACATTGCGCGAGTCGACCTTCGTTACAACAACGGCCTGGCCGTTGGTTGGCGCGAGCAGGCAGCAGCGCCAACGACGGACAAACCCGCCGTCGCGAAGAATTGATAAGAGGCAGGACCCATGGCAAACGTGCAAAGCGGCAAAATGATCGTCGGATTGGATATCGGCACCTCCAAGGTGGTGGCGCTGGTAGGCGAAGTCGCGGCTGATGGCACGCTGGAAATCGTCGGTATCGGCACTCACCCGTCCCGCGGCCTGAAGAAGGGCGTGGTGGTGAATATCGAATCCACCGTGCAATCGATCCAGCGCGCTGTAGAAGAAGCGCAGTTGATGGCCGGTTGCCGGATCCACTCGGCGTTCGTCGGCGTTGCAGGCAACCACATCCGCAGCCTGAACTCCCACGGCATCGTGGCGATTCGCGACCGCGAAGTGAGCTCGGCCGACCTTGAACGCGTGCTCGACGCTGCCCAGGCCGTGGCGATCCCGGCTGACCAGCGCGTGCTGCACACGTTGCCGCAGGACTACGTCATCGATAACCAGGAAGGCGTTCGCGAGCCACTGGGCATGTCGGGCGTGCGTCTGGAAGCCAAGGTTCACGTGGTGACCTGCGCGGTGAACGCGGCGCAGAACATCGAAAAGTGCGTGCGCCGCTGCGGCCTGGAGGTCGACGACATCATCCTTGAGCAACTGGCCTCGGCTTACTCGGTGCTGACCGACGACGAGAAAGAACTGGGCGTGTGCCTGGTGGACATCGGCGGCGGCACCACCGACATCGCGATCTTCACCGAAGGCGCGATCCGTCACACCGCTGTGATCCCCATTGCTGGCGACCAGGTCACCAACGACATCGCCATGGCGCTGCGTACACCGACCCAGTACGCCGAAGAGATCAAGATCCGTTACGCCTGCGCCCTGGCCAAACTGGCCGGCGCCGGTGAAACCATCAAAGTGCCAAGCGTCGGCGACCGTCCGCCCCGTGAACTGTCCCGTCAGGCCCTCGCCGAAGTGGTCGAGCCGCGCTATGACGAGCTGTTCACCCTGATTCAGGCAGAACTGCGTCGCAGCGGCTACGAAGACCTGATCCCGGCCGGCATCGTGCTGACCGGTGGCACCTCGAAAATGGAAGGCGCGGTCGAACTGGCCGAAGAGATCTTCCACATGCCGGTCCGCCTCGGCGTGCCGCACAGCGTCAAAGGGCTCGCGGACGTTGTTCGCAACCCGATCTACTCAACCGGCGTCGGCCTGTTGCTGTACGGACTGCAAAAGCAGTCTGACGGCATCTCGCTGTCCGGCCTGTCCGGCTCCGGTAGCAGTTATAGCGATGAACCGAAGGCCCCAGTGTTAGAGCGTCTGAAGCGCTGGGTTCAGGGGAATTTCTAAGATTCAAAAAGCGGTAGGCAGGCAACAGGCGACATAAAACTAGAGAACTGAAGGAGAGGGAACATGTTCGAGCTCGTAGACAACATCCCACAAAGCCCGGTAATTAAAGTTATCGGCGTTGGTGGTGGCGGCGGCAACGCAGTCAATCACATGGTCAAGAGCAACATCGAAGGCGTCGAGTTCATCTGCGCCAACACCGATGCTCAGGCACTGAAAAACATTGGCGCACGTACCATTCTGCAATTGGGTACCGGCGTGACCAAAGGCCTGGGCGCAGGTGCGAATCCTGAAGTCGGCCGTCAGGCTGCACTGGAAGACCGCGAGCGTATCGCTGAAGTGCTGCAAGGCACCAACATGGTCTTCATCACCACTGGCATGGGCGGCGGTACCGGTACCGGTGCTGCGCCGATCATTGCCGAAGTGGCCAAGGAAATGGGCATTCTGACCGTTGCGGTCGTGACTCGTCCGTTCCCGTTCGAAGGCCGCAAGCGCATGCAGATCGCCGATGAAGGCATCCGCGCGCTGTCCGAAAGCGTCGACTCGTTGATCACCATTCCCAACGAGAAACTGCTGACCATCCTCGGTAAAGACGCCAGCCTGCTGTCGGCTTTCGCCAAGGCTGACGATGTACTGGCCGGTGCCGTTCGCGGTATCTCCGACATCATCAAGCGTCCGGGCATGATCAACGTCGACTTCGCTGACGTACGCACCGTGATGTCCGAAATGGGCATGGCGATGATGGGCACCGGCTGCGCCAGCGGTCCGAACCGTGCGCGTGAAGCCACCGAAGCTGCTATCCGCAATCCGTTGCTGGAAGACGTGAACCTGCAAGGTGCTCGCGGCATTCTGGTCAACATCACTGCCGGTCCTGACCTGTCTCTGGGTGAGTACTCCGACGTGGGTAGCATCATCGAAGCGTTCGCCTCCGAGCACGCGATGGTCAAGGTCGGTACCGTTATCGATCCGGACATGCGCGACGAGCTGCACGTGACTGTGGTTGCCACCGGCCTGGGTGCAAAAATCGAGAAGCCTGTGAAGGTCATCGACAACACCATGCAGACCGCTCAAGCCGCCCCTGCGCAGCAACACGCCGCACGCCAGGAGCTGCCTTCGGTCAACTACCGTGATCTGGACCGTCCAACCGTGATGCGCAATCAGGCACACGCGGGCGCAACAGCCGCCGCGAAGATGAACCCGCAAGATGATCTGGATTACCTGGACATTCCAGCGTTCCTGCGTCGTCAGGCTGATTAATGGGTTCTATCAGGGGTATAAGGGTGATTGGTGTTCAGCAAAGGCGGGGTCTGCTATCATCGCCAGCCTTTGTTGATACTAATTCGCGATACGCGCTGAAGCGGCCAATGCCATGATTAAACAACGCACCCTGAAAAATATTATCCGTGCCACAGGTATCGGCCTGCACTCTGGGGAGAAGGTTTACCTGACCCTCAAACCAGCGCCTGTGAACGCTGGCATTGTGTTTTTCCGTACCGACCTTGAGCCGGTGGTCCAGATCAACGCTCACGCGTTGAATGTGGGTGACACCACGCTCTCCACGACGCTGTTCAATGGCGACGTGAAGGTCGATACGGTCGAACACTTGCTGTCGGCCATGGCCGGCCTTGGCATCGATAACGCCTACGTTGAGCTTTCTGCCTCCGAAGTTCCAATCATGGATGGCAGCGCAGGTCCCTTCGTATTCCTGATTCAATCGGCTGGCCTGGAAGAACAGGACGCACCGAAGAAATTCATCCGCATACTTAAAGAAGTGTGCGTAGAAGAAGACGGCAAGTCCGCCAAGTTCTTACCGTTTGAAGGTTTCAAAGTGGGGTTCGAGATCGATTTCGATCACCCTTATCTGAAGAACCGCACTCAAACCGCTTGCGTGGATTTTTCCAGCACTTCGTTTGTTAAAGAAGTAAGCCGTGCGCGGACATTCGGTTTCATGAAAGACATCGAATACCTGCGCAAGCACAACCTGGCCCTTGGCGGCAGCGTTGAA
Source organism: Pseudomonas sp. 15A4 (assembly GCF_016925575.1). Classification (NCBI taxonomy): domain Bacteria; kingdom Pseudomonadati; phylum Pseudomonadota; class Gammaproteobacteria; order Pseudomonadales; family Pseudomonadaceae; genus Pseudomonas; species Pseudomonas sp. 15A4. The sequence continues at coordinate 2,132,057 of NZ_CP068986.1, forward strand.
AACGCGATCGTCGTGGACAAGGACGGCGTGCTGAACGAAGACGGTCTTCGTTATGAAGACGAGTTCGTGAAGCACAAGATTCTGGATGCCATCGGTGACCTGTATCTGTTGGGCAACAGTCTGATCGGCGAGTACCAGGGCTTCAAGTCGGGACACGGTCTGAACAATCGTTTGCTGCGTGCGTTGATCGCGCAGGAAGACGCTTGGGAAGTTGTGACCTTCGAAGATGCCAGCACCGCACCGATCTCTTACATGCGCCCCGTTGCGGCGGTGTAAACAGTCTCTTCTTCCTAGTTTTGATGTTTTCAGGCCACCTTCGGGTGGCCTTTTTTATGAGGTCTCTTTTTGGCCTGCGTACGCGGGAGCGCTCTGCCTAACGGCCTCGATTTCGCCTTCGGCGAGTTACTTGGAAAAGCACCCCAAGTAACCAAGGGTGCCTGCTCCTGGTTTGGCCCTTCGTTCCTCAGGGTTCCTTCACTCCGGTCCCGCTCCGTGGGCCCGCGCCGAACGGACATCCATGTCCTGACGGCGCTCTCGCCGCATCCATGCGGCTCGACCCACTGCGCGAGACCTGCGTTCAGCCTGCACCCAAGTCGCGATTGGCGGTGACTGAGCTTTTTGTGTACGAAGATCAAAAGCAGATCAAAAGCAGATCAAAAGCTTCCCGGCTGAAGCCGGTCCTACGGTCAAGGTCGCCGCCACTTTTCCTGAATAGACGCGCTGCTTTTAGTGGGACCGGCTTTAGCCGGGAAGAGGCCAGTGAAAACGCCGGCATTCTGCAGGTTTACGAATCCCCAGCCTCTTTAGGCACAGCATGCGCGGCCAGCCGCTCGAGCGCAGCACGCAGTTTCGGGTCGGTGATGCCTTCTGCCGTTGCTGAGATGGTTTCGGCTGCTGCAACCGACAGATCGCGCGTATGCCCGGCCGCGATTCGATGAGTCCTTTCGGGCTGTACCTTCAGTTGCAAGCGGGTGAGGTTGGCGAATTCCTTGAACGCGACCAGTTGCCGTTGCAGACGCTTCTGTTGATAGCGCAGTCGGGTGGCCCAGTGGCCGTCGGTGACGATGAGCAGCAGGGTGCCTTCGCGCCATGACGCCACGTGACAGTGCTCGCGCGCTGCGGGTTGCAGCTGGCTTTCCAGCAGACGCTGCAAGTGCGCGAGGCGTTGGGCGTGGTTGAAGATGGCTTTGAGCGGCCGGGCTTCGCGCAGAAGAACAGCCGGTGCGCGCGCCGGTAGGGGACGAAATGCCATGATAGGGTTGCCTTGTGTTGCCAGGGCGGGATCTTAGCAGAATCGGCTGAAGCACCCTCAGGTCAGGCGTTTCGGGTGCAAATGCGCTGCGCGATCATGAAAAAACATTAATAAAACTTCTGGCCTTCATGGGTTGAAGTCACGGGAAATGACCCTATTGTACTTCTGCCCCGTAACATTGCTGTGCCAGCATCGTGGAATAACGCCACTTTCCTCACCACCATTTCCGGGTAGAATGCTCGTTCGCATGCGGCCATCAGGGCTGCTCGGGCGACTCACGGGGCCGCCCTCCATCCCTATGTGTGGAAGATCCTTTCGATATGTTTGCACCTTTGTTAAAAAACTTTTCGGAAGCAAAAACGAGCGCGAAGTAAAGCGCATGCTCAAGACGGTCCAGGTCGTCAACAGCTTCGAAGAGCAAATGCTCGCCCTCTCGGACGAACAGCTGCGCGCCAAGACCGATGAGTTAAAGGCCCGCATAGCCAAAGGTGAGATCCTCGACCAGCTCTTGCCCGAAGCCTTCGCGGTCTGCCGCGAGGCGGGTAAACGCATCATGGGCATGCGTCACTTCGACGTACAGCTGATCGGCGGCATGACACTGCACGAAGGCATGATCGCCGAGATGCGTACCGGTGAGGGTAAAACCCTCGTCGCGACCCTCGCGGTTTACCTCAACGCACTGTCCGGCAAGGGCGTGCACGTGGTCACGGTGAACGACTACCTGGCACGTCGTGACGCCAACTGGATGCGCCCGCTGTATGAATTCCTCGGTCTGACCGTAGGCGTGGTCACGCCTTTCCAGCCGCCGGAAGAAAAGCGCGCCGCCTACGCCTCCGACATCACCTACGGCACCAACAACGAATTCGGTTTTGACTATCTGCGCGACAACATGGCATTCAGCCTGGAAGACAAATTCCAGCGTGAACTGAATTTCGCCGTGATCGACGAAGTGGACTCGATCCTCATCGACGAAGCCCGTACGCCGCTGATCATCTCCGGCCAGGCCGAAGACAGCTCCAAGCTCTACACCGAGATCAACAAGCTGATCCCCAAGCTTGAGCAGCACATCGAGGAAGTGGAAGGCCAGGTCACCCAACAGGGTCACTACTCCATCGACGAGAAGTCCCGTCAGGTGGAGCTGAACGAGTCCGGTCACCAGTTCATCGAAGAGATGCTCACCGAAGTCGGCTTGCTGGCTGAAGGCGAGAGCCTGTATTCCGCGCACAATCTGGGTCTCCTGACCCACGTTTATGCCGGTCTGCGTGCCCATAAGCTGTTCCATCGCAACGTCGAATACATCGTTCAGGACGGCCAGATCCTGCTGGTTGACGAACATACCGGCCGTACCATGCCGGGTCGTCGTCTGTCCGAAGGCCTGCACCAGGCCATCGAAGCGAAGGAAGGCCTGAACATCCAGGCCGAGAGCCAGACCCTGGCCTCGACCACCTTCCAGAACTACTTCCGTCTCTACAACAAGCTGTCCGGCATGACCGGTACGGCGGACACCGAAGCGTTCGAATTCCACCAGATCTATGCTCTGGCCGTGATGGTCATTCCGCCGAACAAGCCGTTGGCGCGGAAAGACTTCAACGACCTCGTGTACCTGACCGCCGAAGAGAAGTACGCGGCGATCATCACCGACATCAAGGCCTGTCTGGCCGAGCAACGTCCGGTGCTGGTGGGTACGGCGACGATCGAAACCTCGGAGCACATGTCCCGCCTGCTGGTGCAGGAAGGCATCGAACACAAGGTTCTGAACGCCAAGTTCCACGAAAAAGAAGCTGAAATCATTGCCCAGGCCGGTCGTCCGGGCGCGCTGACCATCGCCACCAACATGGCCGGTCGCGGTACCGACATTTTGCTGGGCGGTAACTGGGAAGTTGAAGTTGCCAGCCTGGAAGACCCGACCCCAGAGCAGATCGCGCAGATCAAGGCCGACTGGCAGAAGCGCCATCAGCAGGTGATCGAAGCGGGCGGTCTGCATGTTATTGCGTCCGAGCGCCACGAATCCCGCCGTATCGACAACCAGCTGCGTGGTCGTGCCGGTCGTCAGGGTGACACGGGTTCGAGCCGTTTCTATCTGTCGCTTGAAGACAGCTTGATGCGCATCTTCGCCTCTGACCGGGTGAAGAACTTCATGAAGGCGCTGGGCATGCAGTCCGGTGAAGCGATCGAGCACCGCATGGTGACCAACGCGATCGAAAAAGCGCAGCGCAAAGTCGAAGGCCGCAACTTCGACATCCGCAAGCAGCTGCTCGAGTTCGACGATGTTTCCAACGAACAGCGGAAAGTGATCTACCACATGCGTAACAGCCTGCTGGCTGCGACCAACATTGGTGACACCATTGCCGAGTTCCGCGAAGAAGTTCTCGACGCCACCATCTCCGCGCACATCCCGCCGCAGTCGTTGCCTGAGCAGTGGAACGTGGCCGGTCTGGAAGCCGCGCTGAACAGCGATTTCGGCGTGAAGCTGCCGATCCAGCAGTGGCTCGACGAAGACGATCACCTGAACGAAGACACCCTGCGTCCGAAGTTGATGGAAGCCATTCTGGCGGCCTACAACGAGAAAGAAGACCAGGCCAGTGCCGAGGCCCTGCGCACGTTCGAGAAGCAGATTCTCCTGCGCGTACTGGACGACCTGTGGAAAGACCACCTGTCGACCATGGATCACCTGCGTCACGGCATTCACCTGCGCGGTTACGCTCAGAAGAACCCGAAGCAGGAATACAAGCGCGAGTCGTTTGCCTTGTTCCAGGAGCTGCTCGATTCGATAAAGCGCGACGCCATCCGCGTGCTGTCACACGTTCAGGTTCGCCGCGAAGATCCGGCCGAGGAAGAGGCGCGTCTGCGTCGGGAAGCCGAGGAACTGGCCCAGCGCATGCAGTTCCAGCACGCCGAAGCACCAGGCCTGGAGCAGCCGGACCTGCTCGCTGAAGACGGAGAAGACGTCGCGGTAGCCGCTGCTGCCGCACTGTCGCCGGTTCGTAACGACCAGAAGCTGGGTCGCAACGAATTGTGCTGGTGTGGTTCGGGCAAGAAATTCAAGCACTGTCACGGTCAGATCAGCTGAATCGCCGACCGCGACAGGCTGTAGCTGAACTGTAAAATCACGCCGCGACCGGCTCTGCCGTCGCGGCGTTTTTCAATCAATCGAGCCGTGTCGGCAAGGCCGCGCGGTGTGACTGTCTTTCAAGGAGCGCACTTCATGGCTGTTGGTCTTGGTCCTTTGCCGACGCTGCACCCGGTTCCCGGTTTTGAACTTGGCATCGCTTCCGCCGGCATCAAGCGCCCGGGGCGCAAAGATGTCGTGGTCATGCGCTGCGCCGAAGGCTCCAGCGTCGCGGGTGTGTTTACACTGAACGCCTTTTGCGCGGCGCCGGTCATCGTCGCCAAGCAGCGCGTGCAGGGCACCGTGCGTTATTTGCTGACCAACACCGGCAATGCCAATGCGGGCACGGGTGAACCTGGGCTGGCCGCCGCCGAGCGGACCTGCGCGAAGCTGGCCGAGATCACCGGGGTGGAAGCCAGCGCCGTGCTGCCGTTTTCCACGGGCGTGATCGGCGAGCCATTGCCTGTCGAGAAGATCGAAGGCGCGCTGCAGGCGGCGCTGGATGATTTGTCCGTCGACAACTGGGCTGCGGCGGCCACCGGCATCATGACCACCGACACGCTGCCGAAGGGCGCGAGCCGTCAGTTCGTGCTTGATGGCGTCACCATCACCGTGACTGGCATCAGCAAAGGCGCGGGCATGATTCGTCCGAACATGGCGACCATGCTCGGTTACATCGCCACCGACGCCAAGGTGGCGCCGGGCGTGCTGCAGGACCTGATTCGCGATGGCGCCAACAAGTCGTTCAACCGCATCACCATCGATGGCGATACATCGACCAATGACTGCTGCATGCTGATCGCCACAGGCCAGGCCGACTTGCCCGCGGTAACCGAGGCCAAGGGCCCGCTGTTCGAAGCGTTGAAAAAGGCCGTATTCGAGGTGTGCATGGACGTCGCGCAAGCTATCGTCCGTGACGGCGAGGGCGCCACCAAGTTCGTGACCGTTGAAGTGAACGGCGGCGGCAATCATCAGGAATGCCTGGACGTGGGTTACACCGTCGCGCATTCGCCGCTGATCAAAACCGCGCTGTTTGCATCAGACCCGAACTGGGGCCGAATCCTGGCGGCCGTGGGTCGCGCAGGCGTGCCGAACCTCGACGTCAGCAAAATCGACGTGTTTTTGGGTGACGTCTGCATCGCCAGCAAGGGCGCTCGGGCCAGCACCTACACTGAAGAGCAAGGCTCGCTGGTGATGGCGCAGGAAGAAATCACCATCCGCATCGAGCTGGGCCGTGGCGACTGCAGTGAAACCATCTGGACCACCGACCTGTCGCACGAGTACGTGAAGATCAACGCGGAATACCGCACCTGAGTCACGAGCGAGTCCACCGGTTTCAACGGAGCCAAGACATGAGCCTGCACCTGATCATCGGCGACAAACGTTATTCCTCCTGGTCGCTGCGCCCGTGGCTGGCGCTTGCGCTGACCGGTGAGGCGTTCACCGATCAGGTGATTCGCCTGAATCAGGCGGACACCACGCGCCTGATCCTCGAGCATTCGCCGACCGGTAAAGTCCCTGCGCTGAAGTGCGAGCACGGCACCATCGTTGATTCGCTGGCGATCTGCGAGTACCTGGCGGAGCGCTTTCCGAATGCAGGATTGTGGCCGGCGGACGTTGCCGCCCGCGCTCAGGCTCGGTCGGCGTGCGCGCAGATGCACAGCGGTTTCGTCGGTCTGCGCTCTCGTTTGCCGATGGACTTGCGTCAGGACGAGGCGCTGGAGGTCATCGCGGTCGAAGCTCAGGCCGATATCGACCGCATGATTGCGCTGTGGCGTGAATGCCGCGCGGTGTCGGGTGTGAAGGAGGGCTTCCTGTTCGGCACGCCGGGCATCGTCGATGCGTTCTTCACACCGGTCGCCGTGCGATTTCGCACCTATCGCGTCGCGCTGCCAGCGGACGCGGCCGCCTACGTCGAAACGATTTATCAGTGGCCTGCGTTCAAGCGCTGGCAGCAGGCGGGTCTGGAGGAAGGTTGAACGTGAAACGCATCCATGTGGCCGCGGCGGTTATTCGTGGCACCGACGGCAAGATCCTCATCGCACGCCGCGCCGACAAACAGCATCAAGGCGGTTTGTGGGAGTTTCCTGGCGGCAAGGTCGAACCTGATGAATCGGTCGAAGCCGCGCTGTCCCGCGAACTCAACGAAGAGCTAGGCATCGTCGTGACGGCAGCGCGTCCGCTGATCAAGATCAAGCACGACTACCCGGACAAGCAGGTGTTGCTGGACGTCTGGGAAGTCTCGTCGTTCACCGGCGAACCCCACGGTGTTGAAGGGCAACCGCTGGCGTGGGTATCGCAACGGGAACTGGCCGAGTATGAATTTCCGGCCGCAAATCGGCCGATTGTGGCTGCTGCGCGTTTGCCGGGTGAGTACCTGATCACCCCGGACGATCTGGATACCCCAGAGCTGCTGCGCGGCATACGCACGGCGGTGGCTGGCGGCATCAAGCTGGTTCAGCTTCGCGCGCCGAACATGTACGACCCGAAATACCGTGACGTCGCGGTTGATGCGGTCGGGCTGTGCGCGGGCAAGGCGCAGTTGATGCTCAAGGGGCCGCGCGAGTGGCTGGGGGATTTCCCGGCGGCGGGCTGGCACCTGACCAGCGAACAGTTGCGCAAATACGCCAGCAAGGGCCGTCCGTTTCCTGAAGATCGCTGGCTGGCGGCCTCGTGTCACGACGCCGAAGAGTTGAGTCTGGCCGAGCAGATGGGCGTGGATTTCGTCACGCTCTCGCCGGTCTTGCCGACGCAAAGCCATCCTGATGCGCAGCCGCTGGGTTGGGAAAAGGCCCGCGCGTTGATCGAGGGCTTCAGCAAACCGGTTTATCTGCTCGGCGGGGTAGGGCCGACGGACCGTCAGCACGCGTGGGAATCTGGCGCGCAGGGTGTGGCCGGAATTCGCGCGTTCTGGCCGCAGGGCTGATCAATACCTTATCGATATACAAGCCAGCAAGCCGCCTCTCATCGCACCAAGCAACGGCACAGATGTACCGGCTGGCAAAGAACTTGTGGGAGCGAGCTTGCTCGCGAAGAGTCCTGTACAGCTACTAGATATCTAGTGGCTGAAATGCAGTCTTTGTGAGCAAGGTGGAGCGCCACCCCGGTCACTCCCACAGGTTCCGCGCTTGCCAGCTGATGAGCGGCGTATCAGCAGCGCGGTACAGTCTGCCTGCTCCCTACCCAATCACTGCGGTTTCTTCGCAGGCTCCCACAAAATCTCCGCCACGCCCTCACGCCGGGCAATGATCCGCGCTGCGACAAACAGCAGATCCGACAGCCGATTGATGTACGCCAGACCAACCCCGGCCAGTGGCTCGACCGCGTTGAGGTGCTGACAACGCCGCTCCGCCGTGCGCGCAAGGCTCCGGCAAACGTGGGCCTGGGCAATCAGCGTCGAGCCACCCGGCAAGATGAAATTCTCCAGCGGTCCCAGTTCTTCATTCCAGTGATCGATCGCCGCTTCCAGGCGCTCGATCTCTGCTGCATTCAGCGCCTTGTATTCCGGCATCGCCAGCTCGCCGCCCAGGTCGAACAAGCGATGCTGACACGGCGCCAACACGTCGATGACTTCCTGCAACGCCGGATGAGTTGCCACTCCCGCCGTAAGCCCCGCCAGCAGCACGCCGACCTGGCTGTTCAGTGTGTCGACTTCCCCGATGGCCTCGACCCGCGGGTGATCCTTCGGCACTCGGCGACCATCGCCCAAACCCGTTTCGCCGGTGTCACCCGTGCGCGTGTAAATTTTCGACAAGCGAAATCCCATGGCTCTACTCCCGGTCGTTCTGACCAATGACCTGTGGTGCAGGCATATCTATCGAATTGTCCACCAGCGGCAGGCGCAAGGTGAAACAGGTGCCTTGGCCGAGGGTGGAATGCACTTCCATCTGGCCCTTGTGATTGTTGGTGATGATGAAATACGACACCGACAGACCGAGGCCCGTGCCCTGGCCGATTTCCTTGGTGGTGAAAAACGGCTCGAAGGTGCGCTTGCGCACGCTTTCCGGCATGCCGATACCGTTGTCCTCGACCTGAATTTCCGCCCAGGGCGGGTTCAGGCGCGTGCGCAAAATAATGCGCCCCGGCTCGCCGGGATTTTCGCGCTGGTGAATGGCCTGAGCAGCGTTCTTCAGCAGGTTAAGCAGCACCTGCTCCAGCTCGTTGGCCGTCGCAGGCACCGGGCCCAGATCAGGATCGAACTGGCGAATGATGTTCTGGCCCTTGAAGTCAAAACCGATGGTCAGGTCAAAGTCGTTGCTGGCGATCTCCACCGCTTGATCGATCAGTGCCGGCAGATCACACGGCGCCAACTGACGGTTGCTGCGGCGGCTGAAGCTGAGCATGTGGCTGACGATCTTTGCCGCCCGCGCCCCGGCTGACTGGATGCCGTCCAGCAACTGCGGTACTTCGCGCGCGATCAGGTATTGGTTCACCGCCGCCAGCTCGATGCCTTCCTGCTGGGCCTGCTCGAGATTCTTCGGCAAATCGGGCGACAGCCGACGGCGGATGTTTTGCACGTTGTGCATGATCGCCCCGAGGGGGTTGTTGATTTCATGGGCCATGCCGGCGGCGAGCCCACCCACCGAGAGCATTTTCTCCGACTGAACCATCATTTCCTCCAGCGACAGGCGCTGGGTGATGTCATCGATGCGGATCACCGCGCCACGGCCGGCATCGCCGGTCAGGGGATAGAAGGTGAGGGCGTAATGGCGCGACTCTTCGCCTTTGACCCAAGTCACGCGCTCGATTTTGGTGACGGTGTGGCGTTCGACGGTCTGTTTGATCTGCGGCAAAAACGCGCGCATCGGCGGGAACGCCGAGTAAATCGGCTGGTTCAGCGCTTCGTCCAGTGGCGTACCGGACAGGGCGCCGGCCTCCTGATTCCACTGGGTAACGTACAGCTGCTCGTCCAGGGCGATCAGCGCCGACGGCATGGAGTCGATGATGCTGTTGAGGTAGTTCTGAAAGCCCGTGAGCTTCTTCTCGATCTTGCTGCGCACCTGAACTTCAAGCTCCAGCTTGCGGTTGGTGTGACGGGTTTCTTCCGCCAGACCCTGCGCCTGATCGTAGGCGTCCTGGGATTCATCGCGGGCGCGCCTGAGCTGCTGCTCACGGGCTTCCATGCGCGAGAGCATGGTGTTGAACGCCTCGGCCAGCGAGCCGATTTCGTCCTTGTTGCCGGGCGTCGCCCGCAGCGCGTAGTTCTCCTCGCGGGTAACCCGCCGCGACAGGTCTTCCAACTGGTAGATCGGCTCGGTGATAAAGCGCCGAATCTGCCGGGCCACACCGGCCCACAGCAGGATGCTGAAAATCAGGATGCCAAGGCTGGCGGTCAACGTGCCGGTGTAGAACGCCGTCGGCAATTCGCTGCTGGCGACAAGCAACAGATGACCCTGCGCCTGTCCGGCTTTGGGAATGGGGATGACCTGAGTGTTGCGAAACTCGGTAATGCGCCAGCTCTCCAGATCCCGGTAGTGGTCGGGCATGCGCAGCTTGTTGCCCTGCTGCATCTGCGCCAGACGCGTACCGCTGCTGTCGTACACCGCCGCCGCCCGTAACGGGCCGTAGTTTTTCAGTTCACTGAGCAACGTCTGGGCGTTGGAGGTCGAAGACAGAGCGTGCTCGGACAGGCCGGGATTGCTGATCAGCCGACCGATCGTCTGCAAAGCTTGGGGCGCCATCGCTTCCTGGGAAATGTAATAGGCGGCGCTGATAAACGTCAGGTTGGCGACCACCAGCACGGTGGTGAGCAGTACGAGCAGGGCGGCCAGGAGCTTTTGACCGACCGGCAGGTTTTCGAGGCGCTGGCGCAATGGCATGGGGCAGGTCACCGGAATGAGGAGCGGGCAGGTTAGCGCTGTTCAGCCGTTGAGCAAACCGTCAGTCGCTGGGCAGGCCGCGGGCGTTGAGGTGTTCGATCAGGCGCAGGCGAAACTGGTTCAGCATCGGCGCAGGACAATCGAGGGCAGCCGCCGTGGCGCAGGCATGCCCGAGCAGGTAGCGGATCTCGGTACGACGGCCTTGAGCAACGTCCTGATACATCGAGGAATAATTACCGGCGGTGGCGGCAATCACCTGCTGCACCTGATCCAGCAACCCTTCAGCCGCGCCGGGCTGACCACAGCCGTGCAACACGTGGCCGAGCTCAACGCACAGCGCCGTTACTTCTTCTGCATGAGCCTGGAGCTCTCCGTTGCGGCATTGATGCAACACGGTCAGCGGGTTGATGGCGCAGTTGAGCGCGAGTTTGCGCCAGAGGCGTTCGGCGATGTCAGCGGTCCACTGATGGGGGATGCCCGCCTGCGTGAGCTCGTCCAGCCAGGCCGGCGCCGCGCCTTGCTGCGTGTCGCCCAGCCAGTTGGAGCCCTGTCCGGCAAATACCACGCTCCAGTCTTCATCGCGGTAGGCGCCTTCGGTGCTGGAGACAAAAATGCAGCGTGCCTCAGGAATCATCGCGGCCACGGCGTCCTGGCTGCCGAGACCATTTTGCAGGAGCAAGACATCAGCCCTGTCGGTCAGGCGACGGGCGACGGCTGCAACCGCGCGTTCAGCGTCGTAGGCCTTGCACGCCACCAACAGACGCTGGATCGGTTCATCGGCGCTGACCGTCTGCGCCGGGATAGCAAACCTCTGACGCTGACCGTTTTCGTTGAGCGCCAGACAGGCTTGCGCATCGTAGGCCGCCAGTCGGGCCTCGTCGCGCACGATTAACCGCACCGGCAGACCCGCCCGGGCCAGTCGAGTGGCCCACAGACTGCCCAAGCTGCCTGCGCCCAGAACGTGCCAGCACACGGATTTCAAAATAAATGACGCCCGGCGACGAAGATCTCAGTGCGCGGGGAAAACGAAATCAACATCGCAGGCTCACATGAACGTGGGAAAAGTCTCGTTATAATGACCGGGCTTTCATACCGTCAAGTCAGGCGTGCTCCATCCACATGTTGAGCCGCGCCGTATCAATTGGAGAATCTACATGCCCTCGTTCGACGTAGTGTCCGAACTGGATAAACACGAAGTCACGAATGCCGTCGACAACGCGATCAAGGAGCTGGACCGCCGCTACGACCTCAAAGGCAAAGGCAGCTTCGAGTTCACGGAAAAAGACCTGCTGATCAAGATGACCGCCGAAGAAGGGTTTCAGCTCGAAGCCATGATCGAGATCCTCAAGCTGGCCCTGGTCAAGCGCAAGATCGATGTGCAGTGCCTGGAACTGAAAGATCCCTTCGCGTCCGGCAAGGTCATGAAGCAGGAGGCCACGCTCAAGGAAGGCATCGACAAGGAGCTGGCGAAGAAGATTGTTGCTCACATCAAGGAAGCCAAGCTCAAGGTTCAGGCTGCCATTCAGGGTGAGCAAGTGCGCGTCACCGGCAAGAAGCGTGACGACCTGCAAGAAGCGATCGCTGCGCTGCGTGGTCACGAGTTCGGCATGCCGCTGCAATTCAACAACTTCCGCGACTGATTGCCTCGCGATTTGCCCTGCGATTTCATGTTGGCTCAGGAACCCGAGGGGTTCCTGTGCGTCCGAATGCAGGTCTCGCTGAAATAACGGGCCCACTCGGCGCCGTTGCTTCAGCCTTCCATGTCGCGACCCCGAGGAGAAATAGATGGACTTGGATTTAAACAGCCAGGTAGACCATCTGGTGAAAGCGTCTCAGGCCTGGATCCCGATGGTCATGCAATACGGCAGCAAAGTGCTGCTGGCAGTGGTGGTCCTGCTGGTCGGCTGGTGGCTGATCAACAGACTGACTTCCCGCGTGGGCGCGTTGTTGGCGCTGCGCCACGTCGACCTGGCGTTGCAGGGCTTTATCAGCAGCATCACCAACATCATTCTGAAGATCCTGTTGATCGTCAGTGTCGCCTCGATGATCGGGGTAGAAACCACTTCATTCGTTGCCGCGATCGGTGCGGCGGGTCTGGCGATCGGCCTGGCGTTGCAAGGCAGTCTGGCGAACTTCGCCGGCGGCGTTCTGATTCTGCTGTTCCGTCCATTCCGCATTGGCGACTGGATCGAAGCCCAAGGCGTATCCGGCACCGTGGACGGGATTCAGATCTTCCACACCGTGCTGCGCACCGGCGACAACAAAACGGTGATCCTGCCCAACGGCAACCTGTCCAACGGGATCATTACCAACACCAACCGCCAGCCAACGCGCAAGATCACCTTCGACGTGGGCATCGACTACGACGCCGACCTCAAGCAGGCGCTGCAAGTGCTGATGGACATGGCGGACGATCCGCGCATCTTGCAGGACCCGGCGCCACAGGCGGTGGTCGCGGCACTGGGCGACAGCTCAATTACCGTGTCACTCCGTGTGTGGACCAAGACCGGTGACTTCGGTGACGTGTCGAACCGCTTCAACGCGGAAATCCGCGACCGTCTGCGCGCGGCCAACATCGACATCCCCTTCCCGCAGCGGGTGATTCGTGTGGTGCAGGACGAGCAGCCCACGAAGGTGTAACGCTCGACCGCAGAAAGCGAAAAGCCCCGACTCGTGAGAGTGCGGGGCTTTTTGTTGAGTGGGCCACGGGAGCGTGCACGTCAAACATGGCGACACTGCGGATCGTGAACGCGGACGACAACTTGTGGGAGCGAGCTTGCTCGCGAAGGGGCCGGAGCATACGAAGCATCTTTAGCGGTCGGGCTAGAGTCTTCGTGAGCAAGCTCACTCCCACATTTACGGAGTATCCTGCGCGATCGCACATGGTCCGAACGATAAGCGCTGCCTAGAGCACCGAGTCCACAGGCTTGGCCGGCTCTTCGCCTTCTGCCGCTTCTTCCCGTGCTTCCCGGCGGGCTTCCTGCGCCCAGTGCAGGGCGATCATGAACAACGTCGGCACGCCCATCAGCGCGGTCGCCAGGAAGAAGTTGTGATACCCCAGCTTCTCCACCATGACCCCGGAATAGCCGCCGATCAGACGCGGCAACAGCAGCATGATTGAGCTCAGCAGCGCGTATTGGGTGGCCGAAAACTTGAGGTTGGTCAGGCTCGACAGGTAGGCCACGAACGCGGATGTCGCGAGTCCCGAGCTGAAGTTGTCCAGCGAGATCGTGACGATCAGCATCTTCAGGTTTGGGCCCATGTCGGCCAGCATCAGGAACAGCAGGTTGGTGGCTGCCGACGTGATACCGCCGATGAACAGGATCGGCAGAATGCCGAAACGCACGATCGCCAGGCCGCCGAACGCCGCGCCGGCCAGCGTCATCACCAGACCGAAGATCTTGCTGACGCTGGCAATCTGATCCTTGGTGAAGCCCTGGTCGATGTAAAACACGTTTGCCATTACGCCCATGACCGTGTCGGACATGCGATACGTGGCGATCAGCCCCAGCAGCAAAAAGGCCTGCCAGCGATAACGCAGAATGAAGTCGTTGATCGGCGTCAGCACCGGCGCCAGGCCGCGTCGGCCCATGGACGACAGGCAGGCCACGGTCAGCAGCGTGTAAAGGATCGCGCGCAAAAAGGCGCGGTCTTCCATCAGCAGGTCTTTCCAGGTGGTGCCCTGAAACAGCACGCTGGCGAAATCGGTGTTGTACAGCTGCGTGAACATCGCGGGCACCGAGACCAGCAGAATGATCAGTACGAACACCGAGGCCAGCTGATGAGCGAAGCCATAACGCACGGCCGACAACTGCGTGCGGATCGGCACGGACGGTTCACGCATGATCAGGCTGGTGATCAGCGCAGGCACCATGAGCAAGCCGAACAGCACATAGGTGCCGGCCCAGGCCGAGTGTTTGTAGGCAAAGCCGGTCGAACCGAAGCCTTCGGCGAAGTACAGCGCGCCGGCAGTGGCGAGGAGGGCGGCGACGCGGTAACCCGCCATGTAGCTGGCGGCAAGGGTCGCTTGCTGGCTGTCGCTGGCGATTTCCAGGCGGTAGGCGTCGATGGCGATGTCTTGGGTCGCCGAGGAGAACGCGACCAGCACGGCAATCGCGATCAGCCACGACAGGTGCTGCTGCGGATCACAGAAGCCCATGCCGATCAGGCCCAGGGTCACCAGCGATTGCGAGAGCACCAGCCACGAGCGCCGTCGGCCGAGCCGGCCCAACAAAGGCAGGCTCCATTGATCGAGCAGCGGCGACCAGACCCACTTAAAGGCATAGGCCAGACCGATCAGACTGGCGTAGCCAATGGTTTCACGCGCGACGCCGGCTTCACGCAGCCAGACCGACAGCGTGGAAAACACCAACATGTAGGGCATGCCCGCGGCAAAGCCGAGCAACAGGAGCACAAACGTAGAGGGGCTGGCATATGCGGCGAGCGCGGCGCGCCAGGTTTTGCGGGGCATGGGCTGGAATCTGCCTCAGGTTACGTAAACAAAGCGCGCACTCTAACCGTTGTGCTCTGTCGGGCGCCAGCCATGACGCTGCATATCCACACGATTGTTACGGATGGTCACGCCCTCGGCCCGCAACCGTGCCCGTTGCTCCTCGCCCGACACGGTTCCGGGCGCCAGGCTGATGCGCCCGCCAGCGCCGATTACGCGATGCCAGGGCAAACTGCTGCCGTCCGGCAATTGACTCAGCGCTCTGCCAACGAAGCGTGCCGCTCGTCCCAAACCGGCCAGCTCGGCCAGTTGGCCATAACTGACCACTTTGCCCTCCGGGACTTGATGCAACGTAAGGTATAACGCCGTGCGCCGTGCCTCTGCGGGAGAGAGACCGTTCGGGTCGCCGTGCGCGGGAGATTGTTCGATCACGCATTCGTTCCTGTAAAAGGGATGAACGGGAATTTTCGATAAGGAACTTGGGAAATTTCTTACTGTCAGTGTTACCTGTGTCGGCGGTCTGCCGATTGCCACGACGTTATCCATCCGGATAATGCCCGATTTCCCGCGAACCAGAGCCTTGTCGTTGCTTATGTTGTCCAGAACCCTGTTGTGCGTTGCGTTTGCCAGTGCCTCTACTCCATTGCTCGCTGACACCGTCTGGTTGAAGAACGGTGACAAGCTGACGGGGACTATCAAGGTCTTCGACGGCGGCAAGCTGCTGCTCAATACCAAATATGCAGGCGACATCCCGCTGGACTGGAAGGAAATCAAAACGCTGGAAAGTGACCAGCACCTCCTGGTAAAGCAGGACGCCACTACAGGCGAGATCTCCAAATCGCTGCAGCCGGCCGAAGACGGCAAGGTCACCCTGGCCAACGGCGATGCGCCGAAGACGGTTGAGCTGGCAAGCATTCAGCAGATCATGAAGCCCAAGCCGGTGGTCACCGATCTGGTGTGGAAGGGCAATATCGATGCGGCGCTCGACTTCCAGCGCGCCGAGAACGACACCGACGATTACAACATCGCCTTCAAAACCTCCGCGACCCACGGCCAGTGGCGCCACAACGCCAAGGGCGAGTACAACCGCGAGTCGCAGGACAGCCTGACCACCACCAACAACTGGGACGCCGAGTACTCGGTCGACCGGTTCTTTACGGACAAATGGTTCTGGGACGGTCGCATTACCTACAAGCGTGACACCATTGAAGACCTGGCCCGTCAGCGCACGGTCGGTACCGGTCCGGGCTACCAGTTCTGGGACGACGAACTGGGCGCATTCAAAGTCGGCGCGCTGCTTAACCGCACCGATTTCGAATACTCCAACGGCGAGAAGGACAACTTCTACTCCGTTTCCGGCACCTGGGACTACAACCGTTACCTGATCGGCAAGAAGGTCGAGTTCTTCACCAACGGTGAAGTCGGCAAGCCTATCAGTGGCGTGGCTGACTATAGCCTCGAGACGGAAGTGGGCCTGCGCTACAAAGTCACTGAATGGGCGTCGCTCAATCTCAAAGCCGAGAAGGACATCATCAGCGGTTCCGACAACGGCGATCTGGACAAGACCCGCTATACCGCCGGTTTCGGTGTGGCCTGGTAACGTCTTCTCTATAACGGCTGCGCGCGCATAAACGGCATCCCGATTCGCGCGCCGGCCGGTTTCATCTTCCACGCGTATTCTTTTACGCGAACCCTCCGTAAAATCGTCACTCCCGCTCAATCTGGCACCTTCCACCGATAACGCTTATCGTGTGGCATGCGTCGCCGTCAGCTGCTTCGCGTCCCTCAGGCCCTTCGTTTTACTCTTCAGGAGCCCCATATGAGCGCCAGCGCCAACCGGCAAGCCCGTACCTTGCTGCTCAAGGAATACCGTGGCGTGTTGTCGACCCATTCCAAGTCGATGCCCGGTTACCCGTTTGGCTCGGTGGTGCCCTACTGTCTGGACGATCAAGGCCGTCCGCTGATCCTTATCAGCCGCATCGCACAGCACACCCACAACCTGCAACTCGACGCCAAGTGTTCTTTATTGGTGGGCGAGCGCGGCGCCGAGGATGTGCAAGCGGTGGGGCGCGTCACGCTGATGGCCGAGGCTGAAAAAATCATCGACCATGCCCAGGTTGAAGCCGCCGCTCAGCGTTACTACCGTTATTTCCCGGAATCCGAGAGTTACCACAGCGCCCACGATTTCGATTTCTGGGTGCTGAAGCCGGTGCGCTATCGCTTCATCGGCGGGTTCGGCGCGATCCACTGGCTGGACGACGCAGCGCTGGCCAATCCCTTCGCTGGCGCTGCCGAGATCAGCATGGTCGAGCACATGAATGCCGACCACGCCAAAGCCATCACTCACTACGTCGAACTGGCCGGTTTACCGAAGACTGAACTCGCTACGCTGGTGGGCATCGACAGCGAGGGCATGCACCTGCGGGTGGGCCAGGGTCTGTACTGGCTGGCCTTCGCAGAGCCCTGTAATACGCCGACACAAGTCCGCCAAGCCTTGACTCAGCTGGCTCACGCTGAAAAATGGCCCACACTTGAACAGGCCGAGGCTTGAATTAACGACTTTGCGACGTCACGTAAGGTCTACTGGAAGCCTTCTTCCGTCTAGGAACTCACTTTGATGCGCGTTTTTCTTCTGCTTTTATTGCTTTTTCCGGTGCTCGAATTGTTCGTGCTGGTGAAAGTCGGGATGTCGATCGGCTTTCTGCCGACCTTCCTGCTGGTCGTTGCCGGGTCGATGCTCGGTGTTTTCGTGGTGCGGATCGCCGGTGTGGCCACCGCGTTGAGCGCCCGACAGAGTCTGGCCCGTGGCGAACTGCCCGCTCAGCAGATGCTCGATGGTTTGATGATGACCATCGGCGGTGGCTTGCTCGTGCTGCCTGGCTTCATCAGTGATGTGCTGGGCCTGCTTTTCCTGATGCCTTTTACCCGTCGCCTGATCGTCGGCAAGGTGCGCAACCGTGCCGAGGCCCAGGCCGCGCGCCAGCGTGCGTTTGCCGAAAATATGCACGCGGCAAATTCGGCGGGTCCCATGCACCCCGGGACTGCCCGTCCTGAAGCACGTCGCCCTGAAGTCATTGAGGGTGAGGTGATCGAAGGCGAATACGAGCCGCTGGATAAAAAGTAATTCAGCGCCACCACGACACGGCACCTGCGGGTGCCGTGTTCGTTTTTGCGACCGCCATTCATGCAAAAAATTTCTACGGTCAGCCTTGAATTCGGCTTGCTCGCCCTTATGTATGGGTCACCGCAAGGTTTCTGGCGCGTTTCGTCAGACCGTATTCTGCGGTTCGCTCGCGAACCGTAACCGGCAAGCCCGGATGTTTTAACCCGCCGGTGTCCGCACCGGGCGTTTAAAAACCATAATTAGGAGATCGACAATGAAGCTTCGTCCTCTGCATGACCGCGTCGTAATCCGTCGCAGCGAAGAAGAAACAAAAACTGCTGGCGGTATCGTGCTGCCTGGTTCGGCTGCTGAAAAACCTAACCGTGGCGAAATCCTCGCCGTCGGTAACGGTCGCATCCTGGACAACGGCGAAGTACGCGCGCTGGCCGTGAAAGTGGGTGACAAAGTGGTGTTTGGCCCTTACTCCGGCAGCAACACTGTGAAAGTAGACGGCGAAGACCTGCTGGTGATGAGCGAGAACGAAATCCTCGCGGTCGTCGAAGGCTGAGTTGATACCCCATTTCCCGTTACTACAAAGTATTTAAGGAATAACGATCATGGCTGCTAAAGAAGTTAAGTTCGGCGATGCTGGCCGTAAAAAAATGCTGGCTGGTGTCAACGTCCTGGCCGACGCAGTAAAAGCAACCCTGGGCCCAAAAGGCCGTAACGTCATCATCGAAAAAAGCTTCGGCGCTCCGCTGATCACCAAAGACGGTGTGTCCGTAGCCAAAGAAATCGAGCTGAAAGACCGTTTTGAAAACATGGGCGCGCAGCTGGTCAAAGACGTTGCTTCCCGTGCAAACGATGATGCTGGCGACGGCACCACCACGGCTACCGTTCTGGCTCAAGCCATCGTCAACGAAGGCCTGAAAGCCGTCGCTGCCGGCATGAACCCGATGGACCTGAAGCGCGGCATCGACAAGGCGACCATCGCCATTGTTGCCGAGCTGAAGAAGCTGTCCAAGCCTTGCACCGACTCCAAGGCCATTGCCCAGGTCGGTACTATCTCGGCGAACTCCGACAACTCCATCGGCGACATCATTGCCGAAGCAATGGACCGTGTAACCAAAGACGGCGTTATCACCGTTGAAGAAGGTTCGGGTCTGGAAAACGAGCTGTCTGTTGTTGAAGGCATGCAGTTTGACCGTGGTTACCTGTCCCCGTACTTCATCAACAAGCCGGACACCATGGTTGCCGAGCTGGACAGCCCGCTGTTGCTGCTGGTTGACAAGAAGATCTCCAACATTCGCGAAATGCTGCCTGTTCTGGAAGCCGTTGCGAAAGCTGGCCGTCCTCTGCTGATCGTCGCTGAAGACGTTGAAGGCGAAGCGCTGGCGACTCTGGTCGTGAACAACATGCGCGGCATCGTTAAAGTTGCAGCGGTCAAGGCCCCTGGCTTCGGCGACCGTCGCAAGGCCATGCTGCAGGACATCGCTGTTCTGACGGGCGGTACCGTTATTTCGGAAGAGATCGGCCTGAGCCTGGAAACCGCTACCCTGGAACACCTGGGTAACGCCAAGCGCGTTGTGCTGAACAAAGAAAACACCACAATCATCGACGGTGCCGGCGTTCGTGGCGACATCGACGGTCGTATCGCGCAGATCCGTCAGCAGATCGGCGACACGTCTTCGGACTACGACAAAGAGAAGCTGCAAGAGCGTCTGGCCAAGCTGTCGGGCGGCGTTGCAGTGATCAAGGTCGGTGCTGGTTCCGAAGTTGAAATGAAAGAGAAGAAAGCCCGCGTTGAAGACGCCCTGCACGCAACCCGTGCAGCCGTTGAAGAAGGCGTGGTGCCTGGCGGTGGTGTTGCGCTGGTTCGTTCGCTGCAGGCGATTTCCGAACTGCGTGGCGACAATGCTGATCAGAACGTCGGTATCGCGCTGCTGCGTCGTGCTGTTGAAGCACCTCTGCGTCAGATCGTGGCTAACTCGGGCGACGAGCCTAGCGTTGTGGTCGACAAGGTCAAGCAGGGTACCGGTAACTACGGTTACAACGCTGCGAGCGGCGAGTACGGCGACATGATCGAGATGGGTATTCTCGATCCGGCCAAGGTGACTCGCTCTGCTCTGCAGGCTGCTTCGTCGATCGCCAGTCTGATGATCACCACTGAGGCGATGATTGCTGATGTGGCTGATGAGAAGGCTGCGGGTGGCGGTATGCCTGACATGGGCGGCATGGGTGGTATGGGCGGCATGATGTAAGCCAGCCGTACCCCGATGTAGAAAAACCCCGCTTAGGCGGGGTTTTTTTATGGGTGCTTTTCTTTCTTCAGTGGGACCGGCTTCAGCCGGGAAATGCGCGGTGATGCTGATGGGGGTCTGCCTAACGGCAGACATTTCGCCTTCGGCGAGTTACTTGGAAAAGCACCCCAAGTAACCAAGGGTGCTTGCTCCTGGTTTGGCCCCTCGTACCTCGGGGTTCCTTCACTCCGGTCTCGCTCCGTGGGCCCGCGCCGAACGGGCATCCATGCCCTGACGGCGCTCTCGCCGCATCCATGCGGCTCGGCCCACTCCACGAGACCTGCGTTCAGCCTGCACCCAAGTCGCGTTTGGCGGTGACTGGACCTCCTGTGTACGAAGATCAAAAGCAGATCAAAGGCAGATGCAGATCAACGGCTTCCCGGCTAAAGCCGGTCCTACAGGCAGAGGCAATCCCACGGGATGCACGCGGTCTCCTTGTAGGACCGGCTTTAGCCGGGAAGAGGCCAGCTTGTGGATTTAAAGGGGACTGATTTATTTACAGCGCTTTTCCGTAAATTAATCTGTCCCCGGTCGAGCCATCACCCCGAAACGACTTCTCCATTCACCACCACATCCTTCTTCTTCGCCGGTCGGTACAGCACGAAGTAATACGCCCCCAAACACAACAGCCAGCAAAACACAGCTGTCCAGATATTGTGGGAGAAGAAGTGCGCCCCTTGAAGCATTCGGCCGATGGAGAAGACGGTGCCCAATCCTGCCGCGAAGATCAGGCCGGCTTTGGCGAGGCGGGGTTTGCGGTCGCGGAAGACGAAGAACAGGGCGAAGAGTGTGAAGCCGGTCGCGGCATGACCGCCGGGCCAGCAGCGGCCGGGTTTGTCGGTTGGGGGCCGGGGGCTGAGGAGTTCGCTGTAGGTTTCCTGGCCGCCGAACTCTTTCAGGCTCCACGGACATTGCACCGATGTCACGACTTTCACCGGCGTCACGAAGCTGGTCGATAACGCCATCGACAGCACCATGCAGCCCAGTTCACGTTTCCAGGGTTTGAGCAGGCTGACGAAGAACGAGGCGATGAAACTGGCAAAGGACAACACCCCGATGGCGATCACGGCCTGTTTGGCGCGGTCGTGCAGGACGTCTTCAAGGAAGAAACTGTGCCGCCCGATGAATTCGCCCGCCGCTGGGTCGTAGGCCAGTTTCGCGATGTCCATGTCCAGCGAAGTCAATTCAAGCAATATCAGAACGACAGCGGTCACCGCCGGGATGCCCAGGTAAACCCAAAAGTTGATCGGACGTGAAGCGGGCCGTTCAAGTGCGTGTGACATGGCGAATCCCGTGTAGTGGGCGAGGGGAGAGCGGGGGCGTATTGAGCCAGAGCGGTGCGAAGTCTGAGCAGAATGCTGTCGCGGCGCCGTGAACCGCGAGTGAAAAAAACGTTATGCACGGCGGTGCTGGCCCTCGAGCGCGCATCGCCGTAAGCTGCCGCCAACTCAGACCTTGTTGAGCGGCATCCCACGCCGTGTCCCGGGTCTCGCCACACCGCATAGGGAGACACGCGCCATGAGAATTCTGCTGGTTGAAGACAACCGCGACATCCTGGCAAACCTCGCCGATTACCTCGGTTTGAAGGGTTATACCGTTGACTGCGCGCAAGACGGTCTGTCCGGCCTGCACCTGGCGGCCACCGAGCATTACGACTTGATCGTGCTCGATATCATGCTGCCCGGCATCGACGGCTACACCCTGTGCAAGCGCCTGCGTGAAGACGCACGTCGCGACACGCCGGTGATCATGCTCACCGCACGCGACCAGCTTGACGACCGGCTCCAGGGGTTTCGCTCCGGCGCCGACGACTACCTGCTCAAGCCGTTCGCGCTATCGGAACTGGCGGCGCGTATTGAAGCGGTGCTGCGGCGTGCCCAGGGTGGCGGGCGCCGTACCTTGCAGGTCGCCGATCTGATCTACGACCTCGACACGCTGGAAGTGACACGTGAAGGGCGCCTGCTCAAGCTCAACCCGGTTGGGCTTAAGTTGCTCGCAGTGTTGATGCAAAAGAGCCCTCACGTCCTGCGTCGGGAAGTGCTGGAAGAGGCGCTGTGGGGCGATGATTGCCCGGACAGCGACAGCTTGCGCAGCCATGTTCACCAGTTGCGCCAAGTCATCGACAAACCATTCGCCAAGCCACTGTTGCAGACCGTCCATGGTGTCGGATACCGCCTCGCCGAGGGGCGTGATGGAGTTTAAGCAGAGCCTCGCCCAACGGATCATCATTGCCTTTGCGCTGATGAGCGCGTTGGTTGCCGGGTGCTTCGCGATGGGCATCGTCGCGACGGTGCACCTGGTCGAAGAAAAGCTGATTTCGGCAGGACTGGGCGGCGACCTGACGCGCCTGCTGCTGATGGACAGCGTCAACGACTGGAACCACCGCCCGGAGCCGGATCAGCTGTTTTACTTCAGCGGCGGTCCGGGGGATTTCGAGCTGCCAAAGGACCTGCGGCATCTTGAACCGGGCTTTCACGAAGTGTTTCGCGGGCCTTTGTCGTACCACGCCATGGTTGAGATCGTCGACGGTCGCCACTATGTCTTGCTCCAGGATCAAAGCGATTTCGAAGAGCGTGAGCGCGTGCTGTTCGCCGTCGTGCTGGTGGGCTTTGTGCTGGCATTGGCGCTGGCGATTTTCCTCGGCTGGATACTGGCGCGTCGGGTGATGGCGCCGGTGGTACGGCTGGCGCGACAGGTGCGTCATCGCGATCAGTTGCTCGGCCTCGCGCCGCCCCTGGCCCCCGACTACGCCGCCGACGAAGTGGGTGAGCTGGCGGTGGCCTTTGACGCCACGCTGGGCCGTCTCCGTGACGCGCTGACCCGCGAGCGGATGTTCACCAGTGATGTCAGCCACGAACTGCGCACGCCGTTGATGGTGCTGGCGAGTTCCTGTGAGCTGCTGCTGGAAAACCCGGCGCTTGACCAACGCGCACGGGCCCAGGTCGAGCGCGTGGCGAGGGCGTGCGAAGAAATGCGTGATCTGGTGCAGACCTTCCTGATGCTCGCCCGCACCCAGCGCGATGACCTGGCGCTTTATCCACAGCTGACCCTGCACGGCGCTGCCCAACAGCTGATCAGCCTGTGGCGCGAACCGATCGAACGCAAAGGCCTGACCCTGGAATACTTGCCCGGTGAGCCTTCCGAAACGGCTTACAACGCGACCTTTCTTTACGCCGTGATGGGCAATCTGCTGCGCAACGCGCTGCACTACACCGAGACCGGCTTTATTCGCCTGACGCTGCGCGAAGGCGGGTTCATGGTTGAGGATTCCGGCGTGGGCATTCCGGAAGAAAAACGTGAGGCGATGTTTCAGCCATTCGTGCGCGGCACCGAGCAACGGGGCGAAGGTCTGGGGCTGGGACTGTCGTTGGTGCAGCGCATCTGCGAAAACCAGGGGTGGTCGGTCAGCCTGGACACCATGGAGCCAAACGGCTGCCGGTTCAGCGTAGACATGGGTTTGCGCCCTGGCAAAGACCCCATGCGGTTGCCGTCGACAAATGTACAGCCTGTGTAAAGGTGCTGAAATGGACCTGGACATGGCCGTATGCTGGCCCTAAGTCCTTGAATAATCTCGTAACATTTGTTCACTTTTTCGGACGCTTTTTTCACATTCATCTGACCTGAGCGTGACGCTCCGCTGCTTAGTTTGGCCCTCTCATCAAAGGAGAGGCAGCCATGAGCAAGCGGATCGAGCTGGATTTTTCACGCAAATACGACGACGAACACGCTAAAAGGTATCTACGCAAACATAACGACGGACTGGCAAGACGCTTGTCGGATCGCCGGGATAAACAACTGGCGCGTCGCGCGCTGGCGTTGGCGGGCGAACCGGGCCTGGTGCTGGACCTGCCCTGTGGCGCCGGACGTTTCTGGCCGGTACTGGCCGAAAAAGCCAACCGGGTGATTATCGGGGCGGACAATTCGGCGTCGATGGTCAAGATCGCCTGCGAATCGCAACCTGCGGAAATCGTCAAACGCGTCCAGCCATTGCAGACCTCGGCCTTTGCGATCGAGATGCCGGACAACGCTGTCGACAGCATCTTCTGCATGCGCCTGATGCACCACATCGGCAAGGCTGAAGACCGCGCCGTGTTGCTGAAAGAGTTTCACCGGGTGAGCCGGGATAGCGTGATCGTGTCGCTCTGGGTGGATGGCAATTTCAAGGCCTGGAAGCGCAGACACGCTGAAAAATCAAGGCCGCAACGTGATTACCAGAACCGCTTCGTGCTGCCGGTTGCGATCGTGGAAGCCGAATTTGAACAGGCAGGGTTTCGGATTCAGGAGCGCCTGGATTTCCTGCCGATGTACGCCATGTGGCGTGTGTATCTATTACGTAAGAGGTAACAGGATGGCCGTGGATTTCGCAACAGAGTTAGCCGTTCCCGCCAAGGACCGCTTCGCCTATTTCTGGAACACGCGAGGCGAATGGGTCGAAGAACCCAACGTGCGCCGTGGCGGTGAAAGTGGCGTGCAGCGTGTCGTCTCGGAAAACGGTCGGCTGCTGTATGTGAAGCGCCAGACAGGCCATATCTACCGCAGCTGGTTGCACCCTTTCGGTCGCCCGACCGTTCTGCGTGAGCGCGATGCCCTCGAAGGCCTCCGCCAGCTCGACGTCAATGTGCCGCGCATGGTGTTCTGTGGTGCCGAGCGTGACGAGAACAACGAGTGGCGAGCGTTGCTGGTCACAGCCTCGCTGGACGGCTTCGACGAGTTCGAAAACTGGCTGCGTGCAGGCGGTCGCGAACAATACGGCGAAGTGGTGTACGAGCAGATGCTTCAGGAAATCGCCAACAACCTGGCCCGCATGCACAAGGGTCGCTGGCAGCACAGCTGCATCTACATCAAGCACGTCTTTGTTCGCGTTGTAGGCGAGGGCGCCAACGCCAAGGCTGAGGTCGCGCTGCTGGATCTCGAGAAGTGCCGTCAGCGCCTGACGTCTTATGCCGCCGCTCAGCACGACATGAAACAGCTTCGTCGCCATTCGTCGTTTCAGCCTGCGGACTGGAGCAAGCTGGTCTATTTTTACGAGACCGCGTTTGGCAGGCCCATCAAAGGTTTACAGCGATGAAGTTAGAAATGGCGCGAGGTTTGTTTTTGGTTGGGGCGTTGGGGGTGACTTCCATCGCTTTGGCTGCCTGGGATCAGCCCGGTCCGAAGATTTTGAGTGCAGTGCATGGCGAAGGCCATTGCCCGCTGCCACGAGTGGCCAAGATGTCTGACACGGCCCGACCTGATCACGATCTACTTTTATTGATGTTCGGCCTGGCCCAGGGGAGTGGACCGCAAGGCTGACTCCTTCCTGTTGCGTTAACCAAAAGGCCCCGAAAAATCAGGGCCTTTTTTGTGGGCGTGTGGTTATTTTCTTATGTCAGGTACCGGCAGTCCTGTCGGGACTTGCATGGTCGTTGTAGTCATGCTGCGCCTCATCGCGCCGCGCCAGCAGCGTATACACGCACGGTAATACAAAGAGCGTGAACAACGTCCCCACCGACATCCCTGTGGCAATCACCAGACCGATGTCGAACCGGCTGACCGCCCCCGCGCCGGTCGCCAGGATCAGCGGCACCATGCCGAACACCATCGCCGCTGTGGTCATCAGTACGGGCCGCAAGCGAATTGCCGCCGCTTCTTCGACCGCTTGCCGCGCCGTCAGGCCTTTGTCGCGGCGTAGCTGGTTGGCGAATTCGACGATCAGAATGCCGTGTTTGCTGATTAACCCGATCAGCGTGACCAGACCCACCTGGGTATAGATATTCAGCGACGAGATGCCGAGGAACAGCGGAATCAGCGCGCCGCAGATCGACAGCGGCACGGTGACAAGAATCACCAGCGGATCGCGGAAGCTCTCGAACTGTGCCGCCAGCACTAGAAAAATGATTGCCAGGGCCAGTCCGAACGTGACCCACAACGCATTGCCTTCCTGCACGTACTGGCGAGATGCGCCGGCGTAGTCGTAGGCGAAACCTGGCGGTGATTCTTCGATCGCGATCTGTCTCACCAACTCGATCGCTTCGGCCTGACTCACCAGCGGGAAACCGGAGATGATCGCCGAGTTGAGCTGCTGGAACTGATTGAGCTGCCGCGGCCTGGCCCGATCGCTGACAGTAATCAGCGTCGACAACGGCAGCATCTTGCCGTCGGCGTTCTTGACGTAGTAATTCGAGAGCCAGGCCGGGTTGTCTCGGTAGGCCCGTTCAACCTGCGCGATCACCTTGTAGCTGCGGCCGTCGATGGTAAAGCGGTTGATTTCCGCCTCCCCGAGCAACGTCGCCAGGCTGCCGCCCAGGTCCTGCATCGACACGCCCATCTGCGCGGCTTTGGCGCGGTCGATGTCGACCACCACTTCCGGCTTGTCGAACGCCAGGTCAACGTCCAGAAACGCGAACTTGCCCGAGTCGGCGGCGCGTTTCTTGATGCGATCCGTCACCTCCAGCAGCGCGGCGTAGTCACCCGGTGTATTGATCACGAACTGAAACGGCAGCCCTTCGCCGGTGCCGGGCAACGACGGCAGGTTGAAGCCGAAGATCTGCAGCCCGGTAATACCGTTGAGCTTGGCTTGCACTTCGGGCAACAGCTCCATTTGCGTGCGGCTGCGCTCGTCCCATGGCTTGAGCAAGAACCCGCCGACGCCGGTCTGCACGCCATTGAAACCGTTAATCTGGAACGAGGAGTAATACTCCGGGAACGCTTTGAAAATGCTGATGAACTGGTCGGTGTATGTGTTCATGTAGTCGAGGTTGGTCGGCTGCGGCGCCGTCGCCATCATGAAGATGATGCCCTGGTCCTCGTCCGGCGCCAGTTGCGACTGGCTGAGCTTTAGAAACACTGGAATCAAACAGAGCACCAGTATGGCGAACACGATGACCACCGGCCGCGTATTCAGCGTGCCGTGAAGGACGCGCTGGTAGCGGACCTTCAGGCTTTCGAAGGCGTGATCAAGTTTGTGCGCCAGGCCGCTGGGATTCTCTTCCCGACGCAGGAGCACGGCGCACATCATCGGCGACAGGGTCAGCGCGACGATCCCGGAAATCACCACCGCACCCGCCAGCGTCAGCGCGAACTCCTTGAACAGCGCGCCGGTCAGTCCCTCCAGAAAACCGATGGGTGCATACACCGCTGCCAGGGTGATGGTCATCGATACCACGGGCATGGCGATCTCGCGAGCGCCCTCGATGGCCGCATCGAAGGGCGTCTTGCCTTCTTCGATGTGCCGGTGAATGTTCTCCACCACCACGATGGCGTCGTCGACCACCAAGCCGATGGCCAGCACCATCGCCAGCAGCGTCAGCAAATTGATCGAATACCCCATCAGCTGCATGAAAAACAGCACGCCGATCATCGACAGCGGGATGGTGATCACCGGGATCAGCACCGAACGCAGGGCGCCCAGGAACAGGAACACCACCACGATGACGATGAGCACCGCTTCGATCAGGGTTTTCACCACTTCATGGATCGAGGCCTGAATGAACAGCGTGGCGTCGTAGGCGATGGACGCTTTGAGGCTCGGCGGTAATTGGGCTTCCAGCTCCGGCAGGATGCGCCGCACTTCCTTGATCACGTCCAGCGGGTTCGAACTGGGCGTACCCTTGATGCCGATGTACACCGACGGCGTGCCGTCGAACGAGCTGACCGTGTCGTAGTTCTCGGCGCCCATCTCCACCCGGGCCACATCACCCAGCAGTACGCGGCTGTCGCCGACGGTCTTGAGCGGAATCGCCGCGAAGGTCTCAGGGGATTTCAGGTCGGTGCTGGCGTTGACGCTGGTGACCACGTACTCGCCCTTTACCTCACCCGCAGCGGACAGGAAGTTGTACTTGCGCACCGCTTCGGTGACGTCGTTGGCGGTCAGGCCGAAACCGGCGAGTTTGATCGGGTCGAGCCACAGGCGCATGGCGAACACCTGATTGCCCAGAATCTCCGCTTCGGCCATGCCTGGCAGCGTCGCCAGCTTTGGCTGAATGACCCGGGACAGGTAATCGGTGATCTGGGGGTTGCTCAGCTCGGCGCTGTAGAAGCTGATGTACATCAGCGCCGAGGCGTCGGCGGCCTCCTTGCTCAGGACCGGGTCTTCGGCGTCCTGGGGCAGCTTGTTCTTGACTTCGTTGGCCTTGGCCAGCAGTTCGGTGTAGAGACGGTCGCTGTTGGAGCCGATGCGCGCATAGATGGAAATGACCGAGAAGTTCTGCCGACTGACCGAGGTCATGTAGTCGATGCCTTCGGCGCTCGCCAGACTTTGCTGCAGCGGCTGGGTGATATAGCCCTGAATGGTCTCGGCGTTGGCGCCGGGGTAAGCCGTGGTCACGGTGATCAGCGCGTTTTCCATCTGCGGGTACTGGCGGATGGTCAGCTTGCTGAACGCCTGAAAACCCAGCAGCACGATCAACAGGCTGATCACGCTGGCAAGCACCGGGCGACGGATGAACGGGTCTGTAAAGGCCATGATCGATTCCTTGATCAGTCCGCTTTGGGCTGGCTGTTCTGCGCTGCCGGGGTGGCGTGCGACGGAGTTGGCGGGTCGACCACGATGGCGACGGCGGCGCCGTTATCCAGTTTGAGCTGGCCGCCGGTGACGACCTGTTCGCCGGCTTTTAATCCTTTGCTGATGATCACCAGGCCGCCGCGACGCTCGCCGGTTTCGACGAAGCGCCGCTCGACCATGAGCTGAGGCTCACCCTTGCTGTTGTTTTCCGGCTGGCCGTCGGCGGTCTTTTTCGGCACGACGACGTACACCGAATTGCCGTACAGCGTGTAAGTGATGGTGCTTTCCGGCAGCACCAACTGCGGCGTGTCCTGCCCGAGCAGCACTTGCAGGCTGGTGAACATACCGGGCAGCAGCTGACTGTCGGGGTTGGGCAGGGTGGCGCGAATCAGCACATTGCGGGTGGTGTCTTCGACCTTGGGGTTGATGGCGCTGATGCGTGCAGTGAAGACGCGTTCGGGATAGGCCGCGACGCTCACCTGCACCTCTTGGCCGAGGGCCAGTTTCGGCAGCATCTGCTCCGGCACGAAGAAGTCGGCGTACAGGCTGGTCAAGTCCTGAAGGGTGGCGATCACTGTGCCGCTGGCAAGGTAGTCGCCCACGTCAACCTGACGAATGCCGATGGTGCCGCTGAAGGGCGCGAGGATGCGCTTCTTAGCCAGGGAGGCGTTCAGTTGTGCGACGGTGGCAGCGGCTTTCTTCTGGGTGGCGGCGAGCTTGTCGAAGTCGCCGCGGGAGATGGCGGATTCGCCCACCAGTTTGCTGCCGCGGCCGTATTCCACCTGTGCCAGACCGAGGTCTGCTTCGGCGGTGCCGAGCAGGGCCTTTTCCACATCGCTGTCGAGCTGCAGGAGCGGCTGACCCACCTTGACCTTCTGGCCGGATTCGAACTGCACGGCCTTGACCGTGCCTGCGATTTCCAGCGACAGGTCAACGCCCTGGAAGGCCTTGAGCGTGCCGATGGCAGGCAGACGATTCTGCCACGGGCGCTCCGCAACCACGGCCACCGCCACATTGATAGGTGGCTTCGGCGCCGTGAATTGCTGTATCTGCTGATAGACCGAAAACGCCTTGTACCCACCCAAGGCCAGCACCACGATCAGGACAATGCCCAACATGATCAACATGCGGCGACGCAACATATTCCACTTCCTTGGAAAACCGACGAATCAGGCGAGCACGTTAGTCGTGTCGGGGTTTAGTTGCCAGTGGCGGTGATGGATTTCGAGGGGGCTCGCGCGAACTGTAGGAGCGCGTCATCTCGCTCCGACAGCGTCGCTGACGAGCGCAGTGCCCTGAATCTGGATTCGTGTAGGGCGATTCCGGATCTTCGTTAGGACGCGTCCCCTTCGTGTTTTCCCTATGGAATCGCACTTTCAAACCACGCATCTTCGCCCGCTTTGGCGCGCAGCGGACTTGCCGCCTGCCGCGATGCACGACTACCCGAAGCAACTTCATACTTTCAACGAGGAAGGATCCGTCGTGAGCGACAGACAGCACCAAACCGATATATTTTGCACCTACAAGGCCGTGACCGCCGGCCCGCAAAAAAAACACTGGGTTGAATTTCAACTGGTGGACGAACTCGGCAAGCCATTGGCCAATCTGCCGTGGCGTGCCGTCAATCAGGCGGTGCGGGATGGATGCGTTTCCGAATACACAGGTATCACCGATGCCGAAGGTGTTATTCGGCTTGAGGATCTTTACCCACTCGACATGACCTTGCTGATGCCGGCAACGCCGTTGGCTCAGGTGCTGCAACAAAGGCGTTTGCGAGCTGTGCGCCCAGAGCCCGACAGGCCCGGGTTCGGTGAGAGCACGCCGCTGTATGGCGAGCAGCGTTCAGGTTGTTCGCCTGTTGAAAAGACAGCGCATGAGCAAGGCCATGATTACCACTACCTGCGAATCGGGCAGTTGTGCGATGGGCTGCCGGTTGTCAGGCCTGAATTGTCGAAGCGCAAGCCAATGCCTGCTTACCATTTTCCAGATGCAAGCTTCTCGGGTTTCACCGCGCCTTACGACGCTCTCGACCGACGGCATGTATTAGAGGTCTGCCCGTTTCGGGCGTGGTCACTGGTGCTGCATCAGCAGAAAAGGTACAGCTTGGCAAATGCCTACAACCTGGGGCTGATGAGCATTCTGTCGTACAGCAATGAGGACAAAACGCGGCATGGCGCCCCTGCAGAGTTTTTGCGCGGCAGTGTCTGGACATGTCACGAACGCCGCGGGTTTGGGATGGGGGAAGAACTGGCCCTGTGTCGTCGCCGACGTCCCTTTTGATGACCGATACGAGCCTTGCGAAGTGTTGAACAGTACCAAAGTAGCCATTCCTCAGGGCGATACTCAACTCTTCTACGTCCGCAACGCTACCCACATGCTGGTGGCTTGGCGAGGGACTGATTTTGATCGCATTCACGCTCCTGACGTTGCCACCGACCTTACCTTTCGACCTGTCCAGCCTGGGCTAAAAGAAGCCTGTGTTCCAAAGGAACCGTGCACAGACTTGGGACTTGAGGGCCGAGTTCATTTAGGGTTTCGAAGAGCCTTTGCAGTTGCTCAGAATCTATTCAGTGAGCACTTCGATAAATTACTTCCTGCCAGAAGTGCCGGTAGGGACTTATTCATTTGCGGCCATAGTCTGGGTGGCGCTCTAGGGCTAATACATGCAGCCACACTGAAGGACAGCAGCCCACTTCTGTACACCTACGGCATGCCTCGCACGTTTACCCTCGCTGCGATCAAGGGGTTAGCGGAGGTGGACCACTATCGTCACGTGAATGATACCGACACGATTCCCAGCGTGCCGCCTGAAGCTGACCTCGACAACTACCTCTATGACTTGTATGGCCCCTTAGGCACGACGTTGGGTTTCGCCTGGTCAATGGGTCAAGCCCTCGCCAACAACCTTATAGAATTTGGTGATCCTTACGCCCATCACGGGGAACTCGCCATGCTATACCGGGTAGAGCAGCACATGCAGAGTCGCGGCTCTGACTATGCGGCGCAAGGTAGCAAGGATGGTCTTGGGGCACCCTATTACAACACCGTAAAAACCCGGCTGCGCGAGCGGCCTAACCTGTACCTGGTGCCAAGTCTCAACAAGATAGAAAATAAAAAAGTGAGCAATCGCAACGCCGTTTTATGGGCAGCCTGAAACCAGATGCGCGTGCGCGATTGTTCCCACCCTATAAAAACGTCAAGCCGGGAGGGCTGCTGGGCATCGGTAACCACATGATGGGCGAGTATATGGCGCATATCACCCGCCGCTTGCTTGCCGCTATTAAACCTGATCGTGAGCCTCCTCTCGCCGCACAGTCCAGGATCAAGCGCTTCAAGGATCAGATGGTTAATCACGGCAGCACTGCTCCAGAAGATGAGCTAGAACGCAATCGTCTGTTTCTTGTGATGCATGAAGAAGTCTGTGCTGCACTGGAAGTGACACGGCAAGCAAAAGGCGGCCCCGAAGCTTTGTTGCGTCTTGATGCGAGTGTCAGTACATCAGGGGCATGGAATGTTTAGTTTTGCTTCATGTTCAAGAACTACCGTGGCCTGTCTTCTGATATTCGGTTCCGTGGGTGGCTGCGCGAAAGACCTCAGCTTTTCTCCCACCCCGGGAGGCGAGAAGGTGACTATTACGGTCAAGGTGCCTAAGGACCTGATAACTGACTCAATGCATGTCATGTACCGGTCCTCAATCTGTAAACGCATTACGCCCGACAGTAACGGGCGTCCCGAACCGCTCGATGGATACAACGGGTATGAGATGGAGCTCAAGCGTGCAGGAAATGACGATACCTTTACCGCACAGTTATTTGTTGACGGTGGTGGTCCATGCGAGTGGCATTTAAGCAACGTAAGGTTCGGCGTTTCGTACCCTGTGCCCAATGTCTTGGGGGAGGACGTAATAGAGGGGGCAGGTGGGAACATCATTGTGGTGTTCGATCACAATAATCCTCAACTTCAAACGGGCTATTCCTGGACGGCAGAGGGGCCTGATCTGAATGTTGTGAAAGATTACTATCCATGGATACACGAAAGTTACATTCGGGGGCATCAGAAGTGGGCCATGCTTGCCGATGAGGACGGAGGGACGTTTACCTACGAGGCACGTCAAGCTCGAAACATATATTTCGAGCCCGTACTGCATAGAGACTATGTGGTGCGATCGGCGGAGCCCAAAAAACACAAAAGGGGTGATTACATCACTTTCGTTTATCCCGATGGAACGAAGCAGTTCGACGGGCGAGCGGTGCCTGACTTTGAAAAGATGCAGAAGGTTCGCCTGGGGGGCGACGGCAAATGAATAAGGTTTCTCATTGCACAGCCGCCGCCTGGCCGCCGCATATCCCCAATCAAACCAAATGCAAATGGTTGTCCCACAACCCCGCTGGCAGCTCCAGCGGCTTGGCGACCAGCGCTGTCTCGCGGCAATCATAGAATCGGCAGCGGCCCTGGCCTGAGGTGACGACGAAGCCGTCCGCCACGGCGCCCACCCCGGCGCAATCAGGCAGCGGTGCGTCGAGCTTCAGCGCGCCGCTGTCCAGGTCCCAGATGAAGAAGCGGTTGCCCCTCGGCGCGGTCAGCGCTACCAGCCGCAGGTCGTTGTGAATGGCAACGCTGGCGGTGTAATGCGCCATCGCCTGCAGCTGTTGCTCGGCCACCGGGAACGCCTGAAATGGCTGTCCTGGTCGCTTGATGGCGAGCAGCTCGGCGGACTCGTGGGAAGGCCCCATGAACTGCTGCCCCGCCACGATGGTGCCGTCGCTGGCGATCGCCATATGCCGCACGCTGTTCATCTGCTGCGACAACGACTCTTTGCTCAGCAGCGTGCCGTCGCGCTGCATCAGCACCAAGCTCGGTTCCATGGCATCGAGATTCATTTCGACGCGGCTCTCGGCCTCGGTGCGAATGCCGCCGTTGGCGACTGCGAAGGTCTCGCCATCCGGCATCCATGACACTTGATGCGGTCCTACGCCATGGGTGGAAATTTCACCGGTGCGTTGCAGCCGCTCATCAACGAATCGATACACGCCCAACAGCCCTCGGCCCGGTTCTGTCGTGTCGTTTTCAGTGGCGTATAGCCATTCGCCGTCTTTGTGAATGACCGCGTGGCCATAGAAATGTCGGTGGGGTTGCGAGGTGATGGTTTGCAGCAGACGACCGTCGCGCAGGTCGATCAGGTAACTCTCGGTCCCCGGCCGGCGCGCGACGAACAGCGCGATCGGCAGGTTCGGGTGATTGATGATGTCGTGACAGCGCTGGGCAACAGCGGTGGCAAACACTTGCGTGCCGTCGACGCGATAACCCACAGCGAAGTGCTGGCCGTTGCCGTCGTCCCGCGCGGACAACAACAGCGGGCTCTCGCCTTTTTTGGCGAATAGCGTCCAGCCGCCAAACGTGACGGCGCTGAGCAGCAGGCTGCCCAGACCCAGAGCCTGACGTCGCAACATATCAGTCACCATCATTGGCGTTGAAGCCCAGTTGAATGCCCAGCGCCTTCGCCAGTTCGCCTTCGTGCAGGCGATGGACCACGTTGAGGCTGTCGTAGAAAGCGTTGAGCTGCTGGCGGCCTGCTTCGGTGGCCAGCAGATCCCCGAGCGGCGGTTTCAGCGCGGCCAACTGTCGATTGCTCTCGGCGTAGGCAGCGTCGATCTTGTCGGCCAGAGGCTTCTGCTCCTTGGGCAACAGCCCGCGCAAACCCTTGTTGTCGACGCCGGCCCAAACAGTCTGCGCACTGGCCAGACTCGCCTGCAAGCTGCTGAGCGACGCCTTGCTGCGCCACGCTTCCGCCTGAAACGGCTGCGGCACGCCCTTGGTGCCACGGCCCAGCGGGGTGCCGAGCTTTTTCTTCAACGAGTCCAGCGCGGTCACTTGCACGCGCAGCAACTCGGCAATGGCTTCATGGGAATCGGCGTAACGCTGATTGGGAAATTTGCTCAGCTGAGCGAGCATGCCGTCGTTGCTGTTCCAGCTGTTGAGGATGTCTTTTGCCAACGCCTTCTGACGCTCGCCGATGGCCATCAGCAGCGGGCAGTAGCGAGCTTTCTGCTCGGCGTTGGCCATGTCGATGTCGGCGTCGAACAGGATGTATTCATAGGCCGACAGCCCCTGAACCACGACGCTGGATTTGGCCAGGGCGTCAGCGCTGATCTGCGGCTGTGCGGTGACCAGTTGCTCCACTTGACGGCCAACGAGGTTTTTCTTGTCCGGCCAGAACTGAATCTGCCAGGCGCGATTGCCTTCGGCCAGCGGCCCGATGAGCAGCGGTTGCAGCTCGGCCCAGGCTTTTTGCGCGTGGAGGAAGTCGGCGCGGGCGGTGTCCAGGTCAGATTTGCCCTGGCAGTAGGACAGCGCGCTGATCGCCAGTTGCCGGTCGGCATCGACCCACCGGCTGTAAGTCGGGAGGATGACCTGACTGGCGATGGCGGCAGACGTCACGGCCTGCGGGTCCGACGGCGCGCATGCACCCAGTGCCAGTGCGGCGAGGCTGGTGAGCAACAACTTGGGGCGGAACATGCCCGACTCCTTATCTTCAGAAATACGTTAGAGAGAATTCAAGAACGCCAGCAGCGCCGCGCGTTGTTCTGCGTCGAAAGCCAGCACCTGACGCTGCGCGGGGAGCGCTTCGCCGCCATGCCAGAGCACGGCCTCCATCAGGTTACGGGCGCGCCCGTCGTGCAGAAACTGCGTGTGGCCGCTGACAGTCTGGGTCAGGCCGATGCCCCACAACGGCGGGGTGCGCCACTGCTGGCCGCTGGCCTGAAATTCGCTCAGATTGTCGGCCAGGCCTTCGCCCATGTCATGCAGCAACAGATCGGTGTAAGGGCGGATGACCTGATTCGCCAGCTCGGGCTCGGCGGCGTCGGCGGAAGTGGTGAATTGTGGCGTGTGGCACTGCTGGCAGCCGGCCTTGAAGAACAGACTCTTGCCCGCCAGCACCTGCGGCTCAGCCACATTGCGACGCACCGGAACGCCGAGGTTGCGGGTGTAGAAGGTTATCAAGCGCAGGATGTTGTCGCTGACCTCCGGCTCACCGTTCGGACCATTGCCATTGGGCGCAGCGAGGCATGCGCTCTGTGACGGTGTGCAGTCGTCGACCGGCATCAGAGTGGACGTCAGGCCCATGTCACCCGCCAGTGCGTGGGCATTTTGCTGCTTGATGCTCGGCTGCGAGGCTTTCCAGCCGAAACGGCCGAGGACGGATTTCTGCTGTTCGTCGTCCCAGACCCAGTTGGGTTTACCGGTGATGCCGGTGCCCTTTTCATCGTTCGGGTTGGCGTTGGCCAGAATCGCCGCCTGGGGAATGGCTTCCAGAAGCCCGAGGCCGATCATCGGCGGGGCGATGCGCGCAGAGGCTCGCGTCTGCGGGTGCATCGGGCCGTAACCAGGTTGGGTGATCTGCAGGGTAGGGCGGCGCAGATGCACCGGAGTGCCGTCGCGAAAATGCACGGTCATCGAATCGTAATCGACCCGAACCTTGCCCTCGGGCGTGACGCCGGGGATGGCCATGTCCTGGAGTTGCTTGCCGTAAACAGGCTCGGGGATAAGGCCCAGCCGCTTGATGTCCTCGACGAACGCCGGATCGTCGGGAATCGACAGACGCACCAGCATTGACACGGCGTTGTCGGCGCCGGGCTCGGGCGGGTGACCACGGCCGTCCTTGATGTGGCAGTTCTGGCAGGCGTTGGTGTTGAACAACGGACCCAGGCCGTCGCGTGCAGTGGTAGTCGACGGCGCAATCACCCAGGGGTTGCGGAAGAAGCTGTTGCCGACGCTGAAGTCCAGCCGCCGGACGGGCGACAGATTGGCTGAAGGCAGGGAAAACGCATTGCGATCGCTTTTGTTGACGGTGGTGGCGCCGCCAGAGCGCGACTCGCCCGGTTCGGCGGCGGTGAAACGCGGGGCGTCATCGCACCCACTCATGGCGAGGGCCATCAGCAGGAGAGACGAAGGACGGAACCACGCAGTCATACAGGTCCTGCAAAGGGGGAAATCGGGGCGAGCAAGCTTACCAGCCCCGAGTTTGATGAATAAGAGGGATTAGCGTTTGCAGGCCCTCTCGTAACGTGTTGTTACCAAATCATCCGCGCGTGATGGGCCCGCAAAACTCATGCGCCGGCGATCTCCAGCGCCGGGTTTTCCACAAGCAGTTGCATGAGACGCCGCTCGCCCTCGACCACCTTGAATGACCGGTAATCGCCGATGCCGTCGAGCTGCCGCTCGCGCTCGCGGATCGCCAGCTCCTTGGCCCTCTCGTAACCGTAGTGCTCGACCCTGAACGACTTGGTGACGCTGCTGCCGTTGCGCAGCGTGGTCCGCGCCACCCAATAGGCGATGCCGGTATAGCAGCGGTAATGCACCCCGGATAGCCGCTGGTGTTGGTGGCGATGATGCGCTGGCGGATGTCGCGGCTGAGCTTGGGCAGGTGAGCCAGCAGCAATTGGTCACGGCACGCGTCGGCGGCTTTTCGTGCCGGATCACGGCCGCCATAGCGGGAGAAGGAAAACAGTCGGTTGAAGGTTCTGCCGTCGCGGTAGATCGTCACCTTCCAGGCACGCGGCCCCTTGACGCCGACCAGCAGGTGGATACCGTAATCGTTGGCTTTGAGCTTGCTGACGCGGCGCCTTTTATTGTTTCTCTTGGGCACTTTCTGTCTCCTCCTGGATAGGGCGGGGTCAAGGAAGTGCGCATGATCGGCGGCGGGGAGGCGTGTTCAATCCGACAAGGACCGAACAGGAAAAGCCCTACAAAGCTTACAGACCGGTCCCCGGATAAGGGCCGTTTTGGTGGTGTTTGAAGCGTCGATTGACGAAAAAATGCCGGCCCGTGGTCGGGTCGGCATTCGTTTGCAACGGGACCGACTTCAGCCGGGAAGGCGCGGCCTTGCCGATTTGAAGCGGACGTGAAGCGGATCAGAACTCGTGGTCGGCGTTGTCCGGGTTCAGATCAGTGATGCCTAACTTGCCGGCCGCTTGCTCAATGGCCCCGGTCTGTTTGACCAGCGCGGCGATGGCGTCGCGCACGACCTGGTTGCCTGCCGTATTGCCCGCAGCGATGAGCTGGTCGAAATGCTCGCCCTTGTTGGCGTGGTCGACGATGACCTGCAGCTTCGCCTGTGTCGCATCGAGGTCGGCGCGCACGGTCTGGTCAGTCGCGGCGTCGGCGGTGGCGACCAGCGAGGACAGGCTCGCGCCGCTCACTTTGCTGCCGTCCACGCGGGTGTATTCACCCAGGTAAACGTTGCGGATGCCCAGGCCGTTATAGAAGTGCGAATTGTGGGTGTTGTCGCTGAAACAATCGTGTTCGTCTTCACTGGAATTGGCCTCCAGCGCGACTTTCATGCGTTCGCCGGCCAGTTCGCCCAATGACAGGCTGCCCATGCCGAACAGCATTTTGCGCAGCCCGCTCTCGGCGGACTCCGCCTCCAGCGTGGCGCGATAATTGTCGGCGACGCCCGGTTTCCAGTTGTTGACCATTTCTTCGAGGTCGCTGACCAGCAGGTCAGTGGCGGCTTTCAGATAAGCGCGACGGCGATCATTGTGGCCGCCGGTGCCGCCCTGGCCTTCGATGTAGTCGCTGGCCGGACGCTCGCCGGCGCCCGGATTGGTGCCATGCAGGTCCTGGCCCCATAGCAGGAATTCAATGGCGTGATAACCGGTCGCCACGTTGGCTTCCGAACCACCGAGCTCGTTCAGGCTGGCGAGTTTTTCAGGGGTGATTTCGCTGACGTCGACTTTGTCCTCGCCCACTTGCACTGATTTGTTGGCGATGATGTTGGCGGTGGCACCCGGATTGCCCAGTGCGTGCTGGTAATCCTTGGCGACATAATCGATCAGGCCTTCATCCAGCGGCCATGCGTTCACCTGACCTTCCCAGTCGTCGATGATGGTGTTGCCGAAGCGGAATACTTCGCTCTGCATGTACGGCACGCGCGCTGCTACCCAGGCTGCACGCGCTGCTTTCAGGGTCTGGTCGTTGGGTGTGGCGAGGAAAGCGTCGACTGCCGTGCTGAGCTTTTTGGCAGTGGATTCGGCGTCGCTGAAAACGGCAAATACGATATTGGCGTAGTTGGCGACCACCGCTCTGGTGGCGGTTTCGTTGGGCTGGGCAGGCGCAGCGGCGGCGGTTGGCGCTGGAGCCGGGGCGGCAGCGGCGGCAGGTGCGGGGGCAGGCGCTGTAGCGGCGGGCTTGTCCTTGCCTTGATCACAACCGGCCAGAGCAATAGCGACAGCCAGCAGACTTGCGGTTGCCAGGGGCATACGAATCATGACGGAATCCTGCATCGAGAAGAGGTGTGAACGGTGGCGAACGCCAGAAAAATGCTGCGACATAATGCGAAAGATTTGCATTCTGTGTAAAGGCCATTAGCCCAGGCAGGCGGGGGAGATATTTCAAGCTGTTTCAAGAAAGGGTCCGGCCGGGGCCCAAGCGTGAAGGGCGGTGATCGGCGCAACGCCTGCTTTCGTGCCGGGAGACACGTGTGCTACAGCGCCTCGCTGTGGGTCCGTTGCGCCTGTTTCAGGTAAACCAGTAGCTCCCGCGCTGGCAGAGGCTTGCTGTAGAAGTAGCCCTGACCTTCGTGACAACCCTCGGAAATGATATAGGCCTCTTGCTCGGCGGTCTCGACGCCTTCGGCGATTACCTGCATGCCCAGGCTTTTGCCGAGCTGAATGATGGCGCGCACGATCGTCGCGTCGTCATCGTCGTCGAGCAGGTCCTGCACGAAGCTCTTGTCGATCTTGATCTTGTCCAGCGGCAGGCTTTTCAGGTAACTCAGCGATGAATAACCGGTCCCAAAGTCATCGATGGCGATCAGCGCCCCGGAGCGGCGCAGGCTCAACAGGTGCTGCGCGGCGGTGGTGATGTCTTCCATCAGACCCGTTTCCGTGACTTCCAGCTCCAGACTGCGGGGTGGCAGGCGGTAGATTTGCAGCAGGTTGTTCACCACCCGCGGCAGTTCGGCGTGATGCAGTTGTACGGTAGACAGGTTCACCGCCATGCGCAGGTCGGTGAAGCCCTGATCGTGCCACTCGCGCAGCTGTTTGCAGGCCTGATCCAGTACCCATTCACCAATGGCGATAATGGTGCCGTTCTGCTCGGCCAACGGAATGAACTGATCCGGCGGCACGAAGCCATGCTCCGGGTGAATCCAGCGGATCAGCGCCTCGACCCCCACTACGCTGTGGTCGCGATAGCTGATCTGCGGCTGATAGACCAAGTGAAACTGCTCGCGGGCCAGGGCTTCACGCAGGTCTTTTTCCAGCTCGCGACGACGACGCATCTCGCTGTCGACGCTGGCGATATAAAACTGGTAGCGGTTACGCGAGCGTGTCTTGGCCAGCGTCATGGTCTGTTCGGCTTTCTGCAGCAGCTTCTCGGTGCTGTCGCCATCTTCGGGGAACAGCGTGATGCCGATGGTGGCGCGCAGACGAATCTCTTGCTGATCGACGGCGAAGGGCGCTTCCAGGTCGTCGAGAATATTCTGCGCCAGCTCGGCGGCTTCGTAAGGCTGTTCGATATCGGCCTGAACCAGCGCGAACTGGTCGCCGCCCAGACGGGCGAGGGCGCCGAGGCGGCCGCTGTGGCTGCGCAGGCGATCGGCGAGGGCGAGCAGCAACTGATCGCCGGCCTGATAACTGAATTGTTCGTTAATGCCTTTGAAGTCATCCAGCCCGACGCACAACACCGCGACGCGATGCTGCACTTTTCCGGAGTCGACGAGGATCTTGTCCAGTTGCTTCTGCAGTTGCAGCCGGTTCGGCAGACCAGTGAGGAAATCGTACTGGGCCATCCGCAGCAGGCTGGATTCAGCCTCGTGGCGCAAATTGGTGTTGCGCTCGATGGACGCCAACAGTTGGTTGGCGGTGTTGACCCAGACCCCCAGTTCGTTTTTTTCATGGCCTTTGAGCAACGGCAACTGGTGTTCGCTGGGGCGGTCGGGGTTGATGCTGGTCAGGTGCTCGATGATTTTCGACAGCGGTTTGGTCAGTAGCCAGTGATAAACCAGGTACAGCACCAGGCCCATCGCCAGCGCGCGCAAAACGCCGGAAATGAAAATGATCATCGAATTGGTGAGGAAGGTTTCGCCGTAGGTGGCGGTGTCGAGGGTGATGCGCAGGTCGCCGTAATATTCGCTGTAGGGGCTGCGGCCGACCAGTTGCGTGGTGAAACTGCGTTCCTGGCCCAGGATCAGATCGGTCAGCCAGCGGGTGGGGGTGGTTTCGAGGTCTCGGGATTTCTCGGCGAGCACCGTCTCGTTGGGATGACCGATGGATGCCATCCGTACGGCCTTGTCCTGAAACAGCCCTTCGATGACCTGCATGCCCATTTCCCGGTCCAGGCTATAAACGGCCTGAGTCGACGGATCGCGGAACATGTCGAGGATACGCGCCGCATCCGAGGCAACGGCCTGGCGGGTTTTGTAAGCGTCGTAGACGATCTGTGCGCAACTGAGCACGACCCCCACGATTAGCGCGGACAGCAGCACAACGCGAAGCAGCTTCACCGACAGGCTGTGTTTGAGTTCCAGCTTCAAATGGCCATTCCTTTATCCATGCTGATAGCGGGCTGACTGCGTGCAGGCACTGGCAATACAGGCATTCGGATCAGGCGCTCCCGGCTTGCGCATGACCCGATCAATCGGAGAAAACAGTTGATAGGCGGACCACTCGGGCTATCCGTACTGTGTCGGTCATACGCGGGGAAAACTTGAGCCCAGCCGTTTGAATCAGCACGAAATTTGATATTAGTCCGCTATCGCTTCCAGACAATACATAAACGACAAACAGAAGGCGAAAAAACCCGGACGTGCCGGGCTTTTTTATTCGAGCATTCAAGCGTTCATCAGGCTGTGAAGCTTTTGCCTTCGAACTGCTCGGCAACGAACTTCCAGTTGACCAGGTTCCAGAACGCCTCGACGTACTTCGGACGCAGGTTACGGTAGTCGATGTAGTAAGCGTGTTCCCAGACATCGCAGGTCAGCAGCGGGGTGTCGCCGCTGGTGATCGGGTTGCCGGCGCCGATGGTGCTGGCCAGTGCCAGGGAACCGTCAGCTTTCTTCACCAGCCAGCCCCAGCCGGAGCCGAAGGTGCCGATGGAGGTCTTGCTGAATTCTTCCTTGAACTTGTCGAAGGAGCCGAACGCGGCGTTGATTGCGTCCGCCAGAGCGCCAGTCGGTTGGCCGCCGGCGTTTGGCGCCAGGCAGTTCCAGTAGAACGTGTGGTTCCAGACTTGAGCGGCGTTGTTGAAGATACCGCCCGAGGAGGTTTTGACGATTTCTTCCAGAGTCTTGCCTTCGAACTCGGTGCCTGGCACCAGGTTGTTCAGGTTCACGACATAGGTGTTGTGGTGCTTGTCGTGGTGGTATTCCAGAGTTTCCTTGGAGATGTGCGGTGCCAGAGCGTCATGTGCGTACGGCAGCGGAGGCAATTCAAAAGCCATGGTAATTCTCCTAATCAGGTCAGTTGCGGTTTGCGCAAGGCCGATCACGGGCGGCCAGACAGAACTTACGCCGGCGAGTTTGTACTCTTTGCAGCGCAGGGGCTGGATCATAGCACCGGCCCCTGACCTTAACCACGCAACAACTGTGTGGGATAGAGGTTCCAGAGCGTTGCGCTGAAATGCGCGCCGGCGAGACGAAATGCTCACGCCGTTCTGATCAACTGCACCGCTACGCTGAACATCATCACCGCCACCATCAGGTCCAGCAGACGCCAGGTTGTCGGGCGGGCGAGCCATGGGGCCAGCCAGGCGGCGCCGATCGCCAGCGTCGAAAACCACAACACCGAAGCGCTGGCGGCCCCGGCCACGTAGGCGCCAGGCACCGCTTGCTGCGCGCCGAGCGAGCCGATCAGCAACACGGTATCGAGATAAACGTGCGGGTTCAGCAAGGTCACCGCCAAGGCGGTCAGCAATACCGCGCGGCGTGAACGCTGGCCGTCGGCATCGCCCTGAACGAGGCTTTGCGGCGCCAACGCCCGACGCAGTGCCATGGTGCCGTACCACAGCAGAAACACCACCCCGCCCCAGCGCGCCACCGCCAGAAGCGTGGGGTTGTGGGCCAGCACATTGGCCAGCCCAAAGACGCCGGCGGCCACCAATATTGCATCGCACACGATGCACAGCAGGGCCACGGAAAGGTGGTGTTCGCGACGCAGACTTTGCGCCAGCACGTAGGCGTTCTGGGTGCCGATGGCCATGATCAGCCCGAGGGAAACCAGCAGGCCGTTGAGGTAGCTTTGCCACATGATGTCAGGCCTCGATCAGTTCAGGGATGGGTGAGGTCAGGCGCTCGTGGCCAGTGCGCGCAAGGTGTCCATGGCCTTCAGCGCGTCGTCCTTACCCACGAAAAGATGGTCGTGGTAAAAGCCGGCGACCACGTTGCAACTGATGCCCGCCGCGCCCAGTGCGCTGGCGAAGGCCGCGGTCAGCCCGACCGCTGCGAGTGAGGAGTGAACGGTCAGGGTGATCCAGGCCATGACGTAATCGCAGTCCAGGCCCAGTTGCTGTGCCTGGTTGCGTTCGAGGATGA
Source organism: Pseudomonas sp. 15A4 (assembly GCF_016925575.1). Classification (NCBI taxonomy): domain Bacteria; kingdom Pseudomonadati; phylum Pseudomonadota; class Gammaproteobacteria; order Pseudomonadales; family Pseudomonadaceae; genus Pseudomonas; species Pseudomonas sp. 15A4. The sequence continues at coordinate 2,175,102 of NZ_CP068986.1, forward strand.
CGGTCAGGCCTTCGCGCTCGCGAAAGCTGCCGACCACCTCGATGCCTTCCACGCGTTTGCTGTCCGCCACGGTGCAGAACACGTATTCACCCTCGTTGAGTTCAGGGTTCATGCTGCGCAACAGCGCGCTGAGGGAGGTTTCGCCAGTCATTGATATTTCGCCATTACTAAGGTCGCATCAGTCAGTGGTGGCGATTGTCGGTTGAACGCGAGTATAAGAAAAACCAATAAAGCTCATTACCCATTAGGGAAACTGATGTTCGACTACAAATTACTTTCCGCGTTGGCGGCGGTGATCGAGCAGGCCGGTTTCGAACGCGCCGCTCAAGTGCTCGGCCTTTCCCAGTCAGCCGTGTCCCAGCGCATCAAGCTTCTGGAGGCGCGGGTCGGCCAGCCGGTGCTGGTTCGTGCAACCCCGCCGAGCCCAACGGAGATCGGCCGGCTGTTGCTCAACCATGTTCAACAGGTGCGCTTACTGGAACGCGACCTGCAGAGCGTGGTGCCGGCCCTGGACGAAGGGGGCATGCCTGAACGTTTGCGCATCGCGCTGAACGCCGACAGCCTGGCGACCTGGTGGGCCCTCGCGGTCGGAGACTTTTGTGCCGAGCATCGACTCCTCACCGACCTCGTCGTCGAGGATCAGGATGTCGGCCTCAAGCGCATGCGCGCCGGTGAAGTGGCCGCATGTTTATGCGGGAGTGAACGGCCGGTAGCGGGCGCACGGAGTTTATTACTCGGCGCCATGCGTTATCGGGCGTTGGCCAGCCCTGACTTTGTTGATAGGCATTTCCCACAGGGTGTCACGCCTCAAGCGGTCGCCCGATCGCCCGCGCTGGTGTTCGGCCCGGATGATTTCCTGCAGCACCGCTACCTCGCTTCGCTGGGTGTCGAAGGCGGTTTCGAGCATCATTTGTGTCCGTCGTCCGAAGGTTTTACGCGCATGGTCGAAGCCGGAATGGGCTGGGGACTGGTGCCGGAGTTGCAGGTCCGTGGACAATTGGCGAGTGGTTTGTTGGTCGAGTTGCTGCCCGATCACTGCATTGATGTGCCCTTGTACTGGCATCATTGGCGCAACGGCGGCCGGTTGTTGACGGAGCTGACGGACCATCTGGCGAAAAAAGCGGGGCAGTGGCTGGTGCCGTTGGAGTCTGAGTGAACGTCAGTAGTCGACGCAGCAGATTGTAGGATCGGTCGCGGCATAGCCGCGGCGATCACAGGCAGAAGAAGATGAAACGGAGCAGGCAATGAAAATTCTGGTCACCGGCGCAGGCGGCTTCATCGGCGGACGCTTCGCGCGTTTCGCGCTGGAGCAAGGTCTGAGCGTCCGGGTCAACGGCCGTCGCGCTGAGGGTGTTGAGCATCTGGTGCGGCGCGGGGCCGAGTTCATCCAGGGCGATCTTTCCGATCCGGAGCTTGTTCATGCGCTGTGTGACGACGTCGAAGCCGTGGTCCATTGCGCGGGGGCGGTGGGTACATGGGGGCGACGTCAGGACTTCCATCAGGGCAACGTTCAGGTCACCGAAAACGTGGTTGAAGCCTGCCTGAAACAGAGAGTCCGGCGGTTGGTGCATCTGTCCTCGCCCTCGATCTATTTCGATGGCCGATCGCACCTCGATATCCGTGAGGAACAAGTGCCCAAGCGCTTCGGCAATTACTACGCCGCGACCAAATACCTGGCCGAACAGAAGGTGTTTGGTGCCGAAGAGTTCGGTCTGGAAGTCATCGCCCTGCGCCCGCGTTTTGTGACGGGTGCGGGTGACACGAGCATTTTCCCGCGACTGCTGCAGATGCAGCAGAAGAAGCGCTTGTCGATCATCGGCAACGGCTTGAACAAGGTTGATTTCACCAGCATTCAGAACCTCAATGAGGCGCTGCTCAGCAGTCTGCTTGCAGCAGGGTCAGCGCTGGGCAAGGCTTACAACATCAGCAACGGCGCGCCCGTCCCGCTCTGGGACGTGGTCAATTACGTCATGCGCCAGATGGAATTGCCGCCGGTAAGACGCTATCGGTCCTACGGCCTGGCGTACACCGCGGCGACCATGAACGAGGCGGCGTGCCTGATCTGGCCGGGGCAACCTGAACCGACGCTGTCGCGCATCGGGATGCAAGTGATGAGCAGGGATTTCACGCTTGATATCAATCGCGCCAGGCATTATCTGGATTACCAGCCTGACGTCAGCGTGTGGACTGCCCTCGACGAGTTCTGCGGTTGGTGGAAAGCCCAGCACGGGGGCGCGTTATAAAAGGCGTCAACATCCGTGGTTATACTGCGAGCCATTTAGATTCAGCGGTTTTTTCAAAGGTAAACCCATGCGCAAAGATCCCTATGACGACGTCGATGACGTCCCGAGCCTCAGCGCCAAAGACGATGACGATGATTTTCTGCCGCCGCCGGGTGCCCGCGAGCGCACGACGGTGTACTCGCGCGACACGCCAGTGGTGAAGGTGAAGGCGCCCGGCACCGGCGCGTTGTGGGCGCTGATCTGCGTGCTGTTTATCGCTTTTTGCGGCCTGGGCTGGTGGAGTTTTCAGCAAGTGTCGTTGATGGAGCAGCAGCTGGTTGCAACGCAGGAAAGCTTTGCGAGGATCAGTGAGGAGGCGGCGGGGCGCTTGCAGGATATTTCCGGGAAGGTGGTCGCCACCGAGTCGATGGCGAGCAGCAGCGAGGCGTTGAAGGCGCAGATCAAGCAGTTGCAGGATCAGTTGGCGGATCAGAGCAAGCAGCAGCAGGGTGTGGCGGGTTTGCAGGGCGGGCTGGACAAGCGGCTGGAGCAGATCAGTACGCAGAGCGCGCAGCAGCAGGCAACCAACCAGCAGTTGCAGGACCAGCTCAAGGCCGTGACGACGGAGCTGGCAGCGTTGAAAGCGGCGGTGCCGGATGGCAAGTCGATTCAGACTGAGCAGGAGCGGCTGGAGACGCAACTGAAGGGTTTGAATGCAGATGTGGCGAATCTGAAGAAAGCGAACGGCAGTCAGGCGATCGAGCAGCTTGAGCAGGATATGGTGGTGGTGAAGAGCGAGTTGGAAAATCGTCCGGCGGCGGCTGCTTCGTCAGGGGCGAGTCTGCAGGAGTTCGATGCGTTTCGTGCGCAGATGACGCGGACGATCAATACGTTGCAGAGTCAGATTCAGACGTTGTCGCAACAGATCAACGCTCGACCTTGAAGCACCCCTCCCGACGACGGCGCCTGTTGTGATGTTGTCGGGGGGACTGACACAAAGTGAAGTCGAGGAGTGATGTTTAACTCCAACCTGTAGGCTATTTCCGATTTTGATATTTTTTAGGATTTTGAATGGCGTTTATTTTTATTTGAATTATGGTTTTGTTCAGTAACTCGCAAGACAGTGAAGCGCTTCAATGACGAAGCTCTTTTGAAGAACGATACAACTCCAACGGGGTGTTTCGTTACAGCAATCAAGGATGACTCAAATGAATGGATTCAAGACTAAACACGGCCAAGGCCGCTCGATCGGTAAAAGCATCGTCAGCGGTGCGGGCCTTGCCCGAAGTGCTGCAAAGCCGCCCAGCATCAAACCCGGCATCAAGCCTCCGGTGACGAAGCCGCCGGTCATCAAGCCGCCTGTTACAAAGCCTCCGATCGTCAAGCCACCCGTTACAAAGCCACCGGTTATCAAACCACCTGTGACAACTCCGCCCTCAATTAAACCGCCGGTCATCCGACCGCCTGTTGTAAAGCCAGTGAAACCACCACAGTCGGCGGTTAAACCCCGTCCGCCGAAGCCTGTCACTGCGGGACCGGTCAAGCCACCCGCATCGTTGGTGCTGCCGCCCAAGCCGCTGATCCCGCCTCGTCTGGCTGAAGTGCTGTCGGTGGTTGATACGATTACCGGTGTCATTTCGTTGTTGTATCCGTTGGGTACCTATCTGCTGCCAAGCGGAGACAGACAGTTGCCGGACGGCCGCGTAGCCGACGCCGGAGGCGAGTACGTCACGGATGCCGATGGCAACGTCCAATATCTGGACGGGACCATTATGTACGCAGACGGGGCGATCAAGTTTCCGGACGGCACCTACCAATATACCGACGGCAGTTATATGTACCCTGATGGCACCGTTGGTTATCCGGACGGTACCTGGCGGTTCCCGGATGGCACTGTGACGGATTCGGAAGGCAATGTGTTGGCTACTGATTATCCGGAGCTATAAGTTAAAACGTTAGTTGCTAAAAAAGCCCCGGCTCTTTCGAGTCGGGGCTTTTTTACTATCGTTGTATTACTTTATGAGCGGTGCGCTTACAGCGTTGGGTAATCCAGATAACCCTCAGCGCCTTTGGCATAGAAAGTCTCTGGATGCGGCTCGTTCAGCGGAGCATCCTTGGCCAGACGCGCCGGCAGGTCAGGGTTGGCAATGAACGGCACGCCAAACGCCACTGCATCTGCCTTGCCGCTCGCCAGCCACTCGTTGGCGCTTTCTTTGGTGAACTTCTCGTTGGCGATGAACACGCCGCCGAAGGCTTCTTTCAGGCGCGGGCCGAGGCTGTCGTCGAGTTCGCGTTCGCGGGCGCAGATGAAGGCGATGCCGCGTTTGCCGAGTTCGCTGGCGACGTAGGTGAAGGTCTCGGCCAGGTTGGCGTCGCCCATGTCGTGGGCATCAGCGCGGGGTGCCAGGTGTACGCCGACACGGCCAGCGCCCCAGACTTCAACGGCGGCGTCGGTCACTTCCAACAGCAGACGTGCGCGATTTTCCAGCGAGCCGCCGTAGGCATCGGTGCGGGTGTTGGTGCTGGTTTGCAGGAACTGGTCGAGCAGGTAACCGTTGGCGCCGTGGATCTCTACGCCGTCAAAGCCGGCGGCCTTGGCGTTCTCTGCACCGGCACGGTAGGCGTCGACGATTTCTTCGATTTCCGCCAGTTCCAGCGCGCGCGGGTGACGTAGTCAGACAGCGGACGGACCAGGCTCACGTGGCCTTTTGGCTGGATGGCGCTCGGCGCGACGGGAGTTTCGCCGTTCAGGTAAGTCGGGTGGGAAACGCGACCCACGTGCCACAGTTGCAGCACGATCTTGCCCCCGCCGCGTGCACGGCTTTGGTGACGTTGGCCCAGCCGCGTACTTGGTCGTTGGACCAGATGCCCGGGGTGTCAGGGTAGCCAACGCCCATTGGCATGACCGAAGTGGCTTCGCTGATGATCAGGCCGGCCGAGGCGCGTTGAACGTAATACTCCGCCATCATCGCGTTGGGCACGCGGCCTTCGTCGGCGCGGCAGCGGGTCAGCGGCGCCATGACGATACGGTTGGCCAGTTCCAGGTCACCCATCTTGATCGGGTCAAAAATCGTGGTCATCGTGAAATCCTTAGTGCAATCGGTAAAAGGTGGATCCGCAGGTTTCAAATTCGGGGAATCAGTTCGTCACAGGGGCCATTTCGACATCGCTGCGCTGACGGAAATTGATCAGCGTGACCAGCAGGGCCAGCACCGCCAGTACGCCGGCGGCCAGCGGCACGGTGGTCAGGCCGAAGCCATGGGCGATGACGCTGCCGCCGACCCATGCGCCCAGCGCGTTGCCGACGTTGAAGGCGCCGATGTTCAGGGTCGACACCAGATTGGGCGCGGCCTTGCCGAAGGTCACCACGTTGATCTGCAGGGCAGGCACGGCGGCAAACGCGGCGGTGGCCCAGAGGAACAGGGTGATTTCAGCCGGGATCAACGCCGTGCTGGTCCAGCTCAGGACCGTTGAGATCACCGCCATGGCAATGAACACGCCGATGAGCGTGGCGGCGAGTCGACGGTCTGCCAGCTTGCCGCCGATGATGTTGCCCAGCGTCAGGCCGAGGCCAATGAGCATCAGCGTCCAGGTCACCCCGAGCGGCGAAACACCCGTGACTTCGCCCAGCAATGGGGCGACGTAGGTGAACAGCGCGAACACGGAGGCGGCGAACAGCGCGGTCATGCTCAGCGACAGCCAGATACCTACGCCTTTGAGCGCAGCCAGTTCGGCACGCATGTCGAGTTTTTCCTCATCGCGTTTGCTCGGCAGGAAGCGAATCAAGCCAATGAACGCGATGACGCCGATCACCGTGACCGCGAAGAAGGTCGAGCGCCAGCCGGCCTGTTGTCCCAGCGCGGTGCCCAGTGGCACGCCGAGGACGTTCGCCAGGGTGAGGCCGGTGAACATCAGCGCGACGGCCGATGCCCGGCGATTGGCCGGAACCAGGCCGGCCGCCACCACCGAACCGATGCCGAAGAATGCGCCGTGGCACAGCGCGGTGACCACGCGGGCGAACATCAGGATGTTGTAATCCGCCGCCAGCGCGCAGAGCAGGTTGCCGATGATAAAAATCCCCATCAGCGTGACCAGTGCACCTTTGCGCGGCAGCTTCGCGGTGGCCATTGCCATGAACGGCGCGCCGATCGCGACCCCTAGGGCGTAACCGGTGACCAGCCAGCCGGCGCCGGGGATGCTGACGCCCAGGTCGCGTGCGACGTCGGGGAGCAGGCCCATGATGACGAACTCGGTCGTCCCGATGGCGAAGGCGCTCAGGGCCAGAATGAGTAGTGAAAGGGGCACGTTGCGTCTCCTGAAAGGCGGGTGTGTAGCGCAGGGCTCAGAGCCGCTGCGCCAGTTGCTGCACGAACGCCTGAATGACGTCTTCGTTGCGCTTGAAAAAATGCCACTGGCCGTGTTTTTGGCTAGTGATCAACCCGGCGCGCTGAAGCGTTGCCAGATGAGCCGAAACGGTCGACTGCGACAATCCCGCGCGCTGATCGATCTGGCCGGCACAGACGCCGCCATCAATGGTGTGACGCTGATCGGGGAAGGTCGCAAGCGGGTCTTTGAGCCAGTCCAGAATCTGCCGGCGAACCGGGTGGGCGAGGGCTTTGATGATGTCGTCAATGTCGATGTCAGTGGGCATGTCGTTCTCAGTGCAGGTGCGCTGTATCGAGATGGGGCGAACCTTATATCTATAAATCGCGATATACAAATATGATTAGGTGCTTAGCAGAGGCCGAATCGTTATATCGGGTTATAACGATATGAGCCTGGCCTGATCTCCGGGTGTAGCCTCCACCGGCATTCCTGCTTTACAGGCGCAGGAAATGTGGCGACTGTACGAGCGTCATTGCGAATGAGTTCCCGCACAGTCGGCGGCATCAGGCGCAGAAAAAAGGCTCGCAGCAATAGGCAACAAGCATGAATTACCTCGCACACCTGCACCTCGGCGGGCAGGCGCCGGCGCAATTGCTGGGCAGCCTGTACGGCGACTTCGTCAAAGGGCTGCTGCCCGGCCGTTTCCCGGCGGACATCGAAAGCGCGATTCGTCTGCATCGGCGTATTGACGCCTTCACCGATTCTCACCCGCTGACCAAGCAAGCACTGGGGCGCTTCCCCGATGGCCGTCGGCGCTATGCTGGCATCGCACTGGATGTGTTTTTCGACCATTGCCTGGCGCGTGACTGGCACGTCTATTCCGACGAGCCGCTGGATACCTTCACCGCACGGGTCTACCGCGTGCTGGCGGAAGAGCCCGCATTGCCGGAGCGTCTGGCGCTGATTGCGCCGCGCATGGCAGCGCAGGACTGGTTGGGTTCGTACCGGGAATTTTCGGTGGTGGGCGATGCGCTGGCCGGCATCTCGCGGCGCTTGTCACGGCCTGAAGGGCTGGCCGGGGTTTATCAGGAGTTGCACGCGCTGTATCGACCGCTGAGTGACGACTTCAGCGCGTTTTACCCTGAGCTTCAGGCGTTTGCTCAAGCGGCTTTGGCGGCGGAACGTACGATCGCCGGTTGAACTACCTCGCCGAACAACGCGACCTGCACCGCCTGCTGGGCTTCGAACGCCAGCGCTGCGCGTTCTTTCCCCTGGGAAGCGATGGGCGAGAGCAGCTGGATGTGCACCTCACTCACCTCATTGGCGAAAAGCCGACGCAGGTGCGAGAGCAGGTCGTCGTCGCCAATGAAGGGCGCGATCTGATCCGGCTGGCCCTCACGCACATATTGAATGGCAACAGGCTGCACCGGCACGCCGGTTTCGATTGCGCTCGACAGCAGGCGGCCATGGAAAGTGCGCAAGCTGCGGCCATCGGTGGTGGTGCCCTCGGGGAAGATCACCAGCGAATGCCTGCCAATCAAGTGCTGGCCCATCTGCTTCTGAATCAGCTTGCTGTCTCCCGAGCCCCTGCGGATGAACAGTGTCCCGGCTTTCAACGCCAGCCAGCCCGCCACCGGCCAAGTGCGCACTTCGGCTTTCGACAGAAAGGACAGCGGCGCCAGCATTCCCAGCAGCGGGATGTCGGTCCACGACACATGATTGCTCACCCACAACATTGGCTCGCTCGGCAGCTTGCCGCTGACCTTCACGCGGAACGGCAGCGCGGCACTCAGGCGCGCCATGAACCAGGCGGTCCAGCGCTGGCGACGGGCCATGGAGTTGCCGATGCGCAGGCGTTCCATCAGGGCAAAGGTGCCGGCAATGCTCAGGCCCAGCGCAATGACCCAAAGTACCCGCACCACGCGCGCATGACTGCGCCACGTGCTCATCACACCGCTGCCTTGAAGTGGCGAGCGTAGCGTGGGCACAAGTCGTCGCGCTTGAGCAGGATGAAGACATCGGCGACCTGGAAGTCTTCGTCCCAGCACGGTTCGCCGCAGATCTTCGCGCCTAGGCGCATGTAGGCCTTGAGCAGCGGCGGCATCTCGCAGATTACGTTGTTGGGCAGGTCCAGCGTCGGCAGAGGATTCTTCGGCTCGGCGCGCAGGTGCTCGGTGCACAGATAACGCTCGCGCAGGCGTTGCATGATCGCGTGTGCCTGAATACCGCCGTCCTGCATCGGAATGCTCGCGCAACCCATCAGGTAGCTGTAGCCGCCTTCGTTGAGAATCTCGGCCAGTTCGCTCCACAGCACGGCGATGGTGCCGCCGTTGCGATAGGCCGGGTCGACGCAGGTCCGACCCAGTTCCAGAATCGGGCCCTGCAGGTGGCGCAGGCCGTGCAGGCTGAATTCTTCTTCGCTGTAGAAGTTGCCCAGGGTGTTGGCGGCTTTGTGATCCAGCAAACGGGTGGTGGCGACCAGACGACCGCTGCTCAGGTCGCGCACGCCGATGTGCATGCAGTGAACGTCGTAATCATCGATATCCAGGCCCAGCTCGGCGCCCTTGAGCCTGGCGTTGAACTCGCCGCTGAACACACTGAAGCGCAACGCCTGTGCTTCCTGCAGGGCCTTATCACCGATCAGGCGTTCTGCCTGCAGGCGACGTTCGGTTCGGGTGTCTCGAATGCTGGCGATCTGAGTCATGCGGCGTCTCCGTAATCCCGCCTTCGTCCAGGCGAGTCGACTGATTGTTCGAGCATTGCTGTCCGAATTCAGGCTAGGGAGGGGCCGTGTCACGACCATTAAGCTTTGGTGATGGTTGCGTGACAGGGGTTTGGGTTCCCGGCGCTGTCATAGTTGACTGCTAGGGTTGATCTCATCCGAGCCCGAGCCCCCTCCATGACCCGCTTGCTTTTCACCCTCGCGCTGTTGCTCATCAGCTGTTCAATCGCCGCTGAAACCTGGCCCGCGCCGGAGTGGTCCCAGCGCCTGCTCATTCGAAAAGACGCTGTATCCGCCCTTGAGTCCTACGCCTTCCCGACCCGTGACGAAACCACCCGCCAAGGTGTGCGCACGGACGCGCTGCTGATCATTCACGACGGCGAAGTGGTGTATGAACGTTATGGCGGCGTGACCCGAGCCGACACCCCGCACCTGACCTGGTCGATCAGCAAAAGCATTTTGGCGAGCGTGCTGGGCGTCGCTTTTGCTGAAGGCCGTTTCAAACTTGAAGACCCCGTCGCCAGGTTCTACCCGCCATTCAGTACGCATCCCGATATCAAACTTCAGGACCTTCTGCACTGGGCTTCAGGGCTGGACTGGCAGGAGGATTACGAATACGCGCCGCTCAACTCGTCGGTCGTCGCGATGCTCTACACCCGAGGCCGCGGGGACATGGCGCGGTACACCGCCAAGCACCGCGTCGCCAGTGCGCCGGGCACCTCATACCGCTATTCCAGTGGCGACAGCACCGTCCTCGCCGCCGCCCTTAAAAGCATGGTCGGTGACAGCGCTTACGCCAATTACCCGTGGACCGCCTTGTTCGACCCGCTGGGCATCACCAGCGCCACATGGGAGCGCGACGCTGCCGGCACTTTTGTCGGGTCGTCCTACGCGTACATGACGGCCCGCGATCTGGCGCGCATCGGCCTTTTGATGGAACGCGGCGGGCGCTGGCAGGACCGCCAGTTGCTGCCCAGGGCCTGGGTTGATTACAACCTGACGCCGTTCAAATCCCTGACGCCGACCCCAACCGATGAAGCCCCCGGCGGTCACTGGTGGCTGAACAAGACCGCCGATGGCAAGCCCGGTCCGTGGCGCGACGCACCTCCCGACACCTTTGCCGCCCTCGGCCATTGGGGGCAAGCGCTGTACGTAATCCCCAGCGCGAAGCTGGTGATCGTTCGTTTCGCCGACGATCGCGACGGCGGCTATGACCACAACCAGTTGCTCAAGCTGGCACTGAAGGCCGTGGCCGGGGAGGGTGATCAATGAACGCTCGTGAAGCATTCATCCGACGCCGCCCGTTCAGCAGTCTCGGCATATTGCTTCTGTTAATACTTGCCGGCCTGATCTGGAACTGGCGCGTTCAGGTGCAGGTGTTCCCCGACATCATCAGCGCCTACACCGCCAAGGAATACTGCTCGTGCCGCTTCGTCATGAATAACCCGGCAGACTATTGCCGCAGCTACGTGAAGCAGTGGCTGCCGAGTACGCTTGACGAAGACGCCCTGAACAAGCGCATCACCGCGACAGGGCTGGGCCGCGAAAGCGAAGCCCGCTGGGAAGGTCCACGCCAGGGCTGCCGGTTGTCATCGCCGGTGCCGTAGAACGTTGAAGTTTGCCTGCGGTCAGACAGCCGGATAGGGTTGCGTATCGCACCCTCTGGAGTCTGCATGTCCATTCGCATTCCATCCTCGCTGGCCCGCCCGGCAAGCGCTGCTCAAACCTGCCTGCTGACCGCCATGGCGAGCCGCCCATGAGGGGCGCGATTTTCCCGTGGCGTGAAGAAAACCAGTTCAACCTGCTGATCGACGGCCCTGCGTTTTTTCCGCGCATGGTCGCCGCGATCGAAGGCGCGCAGCAGCAGATCGAGCTCGAGCTGTATCTGGTCGAAGCCGGCGCCTGTGCCGAAGCGATCGTGCAGGCGCTGGTGAGTGCGGCGAGCCGCGGGGTCATCGTGCGGTGTCTGTTCGATGGGTTCGGCTCGGCGGCTTTCACCATCGGCTTGCGCAAGCGCCTGACCGATTCGGGCGTGATCCTGCGTTTCTATAACCGGGTGCATTGGCGACGCGGCTTTCGAAACCTCTACCGCGACCATCGCAAATTACTGCTGGTCGACAAAGAGCTGGCGGTAGTGGGCGGGACGGGGGTCACCGATGAATTCTGGCGCCCGGACCTGAACAGCAGCGAGTGGCATGAGGTGATGGTCGAGATTCGCGGCCCGCTGGTAATCGACTGGCAAGCGCTGTTTGACCGCCAGTTCCACGCCAACCCTCGGCGGCGAGCGTGGCGGCCCGCGGAAAACTTCGGTCTGCCGCGCTTGCCCAAGGCGCCGGTCGGTGGGGATGGACTGGGGCGCGTGGCCTACGCCGATTCCCGTCAGCATCGGGATATCGTGCAGTCTCTGGTGCGCGCGCTGAACACCAGCAAGACGCGCATCTGGCTGGCGACGCCGTATTTTCTGCCGACCTGGAAAGTCCGCCGCGCGTTGCGTCGTGCGGCCTCTCGGGGCGTCGACGTGCGCTTGTTGCTGACCGGGCCGCGCACCGATCACCCCTCCGTTCGCTACGCCGGCCACCGGTACTACCCGCGCTTGCTCAAGGCCGGGGTGAAAATCTTCGAATACCAGCCGTGCTTCCTGCACCTGAAAATGGTCCTGATCGACGACTGGGTCAGTGTGGGCTCCTGCAACTTCGATCACTGGAACCTGCGCTTCAACCTGGAAGCCAACCTCGAAGCGATCGACCCCGCGCTTACCTTGGCTGTCGCCAGCAGCTTTGAACAAGACTTCACCGTCAGCAACCTGGTCAGCCTCGACGACTGGAAAGCCCGGCCGCTGTGGCGCCGCGTGCAACAGCGCGTTTGGGGCTGGGTGGATCGACTGGTCGTCAACGCGCTGGATCGGCGGGGCTAGGAAAATCCAGGCGCGCTTTCTTTTACCGATGGAATGTCAGGAAGTTTCCTATCGGTCTGGCTGATTTGACGCCGCTTCTGCCGTATTTCAGCGTGTGGACCTGCAACAGGTGTTTGCCGTCAGGGTCCAGCACCCCAAGCGTTGACGAATCGCCACCGTCGAGATTCCAGGATGAGGCGGCGGGTAGGCCTTCTTCATTTTTAGGGTTCAGGTTGTCCAGTCGAGCCATGACGGTCGCCCATTCAAGCATCGTGAAACCAGGCTCATCGGTTTTTTCAGGAAAGGTGCCTCGGCCCTGGTTAAGCGCGATAGCCAGACGAGTTCTGGCTGTGTTGTTTTCTGCGAGGCTGATCGCTGAGCGCGCATTGGGGTCGCTGGCATGACCTAAGGCGCCCACGTGGCCCGTTTCTTCGCCATAGATGTGTTTTTCATCAAGGCTATCTCTGCGAGAAAACTGCATGACGCCTCTTGTTGTCAGTTTGGGGGCCACATGAATGAATGAACCGTCTCCCATCTGCAGTTTTGAATAAGCTGACCTGTAGTCTTCAGGCGGGTCGATATAAGGTTTTTGAAGGCCGTCGATGACGTTCCCTCCAACTGAGGCGTATTCCAGGTTTGGAGGTTGGGGGGATGGAAATGGTAAAGGTCCTGATATGGGTTGCCTGGCTCCCATATTGAAATATCCACCGTTTACGTAGGCCGTCGGCATCGAGCCGCTGGCGGTTTTGATTGCATCACCTGTGGCTCTACTCAGCGGTATTGCCGCATCGCCTCCTGATACCTTTCCCTTAAGACTGCTGCTCAGAGACAGGTAGGTGAGTTCGCGTGGCGCTGCCGCTTCGCGATCAAGCTCAATGCCGACTTTTGCGAATACAGCGTTGTCACCTGTAATCGATACGCCGATAACTCCTTTAGTCAGCGTTTTAACGTTAATGGGCGATTCAAGAATGGGCGATTTAAGTCTCCTGTATTGACGCTGGATCACGACTGCGGCCTGAGTTACGTCCATACCCACCAGCCCGTTGGTATCGAACTTACTCACGGGCGAGTTGCTGACGAAGCAGTAAAGATTCAGCCCATCGGCACTGCCTTGCGGATCTGGGTTTATCCAACGCTGTAACCACGGTGCGTAATAACGCATGCCGTAGTAATAGAGCCCTGTGGCATCGCGCTCTTTGCCGCTGTAGCGAACGGTTCGGTATTTGGCTTCAATGGCGCTACGCGCGGTCCACCAGGCGGTGCCGCCGAACGGGTAATAACCTTCCCGGGTAATGACGCCACCCTGATCGTCCAGCTCCAGCGTGCTGGAGCCCAGATGATCACTCAACTCATAACGCACCTGATTGTCATCGATCCCATCGGGCTTGTTGGCCGTCCAGTGCAAAATCCGTACGCTGCTGCCTCCTGCCTGAACCGTTGCCACTTCCAAAATCTCACCACCCGGCTGGTTGCGGATTTCCAGCCCATCGAGGTAGCGGACCTCCGACACCAGCGTTCGGCCACTTGCTTGCGCCTTGGTGATCTTGCGCAAGCGCTGGCCCCCGCTGTCATAAATATAGTGTTCGTCATCGTTTGCTCCGGCCTCCCGGCGCACGGTCGTGACCAACCGCAGCTGGTTGCGCACGTCCCATTCCAGGGGCTGGCCGCGAACCAATTCCTGCAGATTGCCATTTGAGTCGAATCCGGATGCAAAGTCCGCGTCGGTTTCATCGTGGGGGAGGCTGCGGTTGCTGTCGGGTGCCACGTCCATTTTGCGCGTGAAGGCTTGCCCACCCGCATGATGCATTTCCAGCAGGTTGCCCCCTGCGTCGTAGCGGTAAGTCTGGGAGTAATTGGCCAGGTTATTAGGGTCCGGAATCGGGATGATCGCGTCGGGCAATGCGGGGCCGTGACTGGCGCCGGTCGAGACCTCACGCCCACTGGCTTCTATCAGTTGATAAAGAGTGTTGTAACGGTAGTGACTGACGGGCTCAATCTTCTGGTTGTTAGCAAAACGGGTCGGCTGGCTGGCGTCCTCAGCGTGAACGACATTGCCCGCTGGATCGTATTGATAGTTCAAGTCCGACAGCAGCGTGCCATTGGCTTTTTTAGCGGTCATTCGAGCTGTACGTCCACTTGCCGGCTCGTAGGTGATTTCGCGGATGACCCCGTTACCGAAAGTTTGCGCCAAGACCTGGCCGCTGGCGCTGTAAGCGATTGCGCTGACCAGGCGCTGAGGCGCCGATGTGCCTGCCAGTTCTATCCGGGATTCCTGAAGCTGACCGCTGACGCCATAGGATGATGTGCGCCGATTGCCCGCCGGGTCTGTCTGTTGGACGGCCTCCGCCAGCGCATCGACAACGGCCGAGCTGAAATACCCTTCGCCGGCTTCGAGCAGCAGATCGCGTTCAATGACGCTTTCTGGCCAGTCCGGTAATTGCAGGCTGAGCAGCAGTCGCCGATTTGTCAGCAGTAAGCCGCCCGCCAACCCGAACTCACACCCCAGCACTGTGCCTGCCGGATCGTCATGACGTATCAGTTGACCGCATTGATTGTGGTGCGCCGATTCCGTCGAACTGTCGCCATAGGTGAAGCGTTCGACAATTGCAGGCTCGCCATCCGCCGGTTTTTCAGTGAATGACGCGGGACGAAACATCGGGTCGTAATCGACGTGAACACTGCTTCCTCTGGCGTCCCAACTGTCCAGTAACTGGCCGGCAGCTCCGCTCAGTGTCAGCTTCCAGCCCGCGTCGACGCTCTGCTGCAGAAGTGCTACTCCGGACAGCGAGTGAATGGTAGTGGTGTTGAGCGGCGATCCCGTGCCCGCGAAGCGCGGATCCTGATCGGCAACGTGCCGACCCGCTTCATCCCAGCGATGTCGCGTGATGCGTGGCTCGGCGACCTCCCCTTCGACTGCTCGGCAATAGGCGATATGCCGCACCAACAAGGCACGCGGGTCGACGACCTGTAATTGTGGGGTTTTACTGTGCAGGTTCATGGAGGCGACCTCCTTTCTACGGGTGAGTTGCAGGCGCTAATTGAGTCAGCATCGAATCGCTGTACCCCCTTGAGCCTGGTTCGTGGCGCATCATCCATGTCTGCGGCCGCCGGGCCGGCTGGCGGTCAACCAGGCCTGAGCATTCGACTCAGGCCTGCTACTACAGATCTGAAAATCCGATGTTGCTGACGTTTCGGGCTGCACGGATGGCGAGCATCTCCTCTTCTGTATCGTTCTCGTCCTCGCTGATGCTGTACCAGGTCAGATAAGTCTGGCGTCGCATGAAATCAGCCGCTGTGTAGGTCACGGTCGGGCGCCCAAGCGGGTCGTAATGTTGCTTGTCGCAGTAACCGTAGTCTCGGATGGACTGGTCGTTTACGTAGCGGTGCGTGTTGGCGAAGTAGGGTCTATAAATCCGGATCGGCAGGCCCTTGGTGTTGTATTCCACCCGTTCGCTGACCCGCCAGCGAGGTGAGGCGGGTACAACAACCGGCCCGACTTTCCTCTCTTTCTCGTTTCCGGTAACGGGATCAACTGTGGGTTTGCTTTTCGCGACTTCCAGATTTCCAGTGTCGGGATCGACCTTATAGGCGTCACCGTCCTCCACCCGTTGGCGGGTTTGCAGAACGCGACCGAAGCCGTCGTAGGACACCAGTGATAGACGAATCTGCCGTTCCGGGTCATCCGGATATCGGTCAGCTACCAGCGTGGCGGTGTGCACAGGTTGATGCTGTGAAGACCGGTCCATCCAGCTGAAAGCGTCGTAGCAGTGATAAGTGGCGCGCCGGCCCAGGGTTAGAGGCGCCGAAGCGATAGCTTCGCCAGGTGTTACCGGATAAGGCAGTGTTCCGATGGGGTCAAACCCCACCTTGACGCCCAGCTCGGTGCCATAAAAGCTGGTGGCACGCAGTTGACCAAAGGCGTCGTAGGCCGCCTCCTGAGTGTTTTGGTTCGGGTCGACGAGGCGGACAGGCTGCAAGGTCCGATACTCATAGATGGCTGTGGTTTTACAACCTGTCGGGTCCGTCATGCTCGTAACGAGCATCCAATAGGCGTCGTACTCCACAGTGCTCCAGCCATGACTGTTCGTCGGCTTGAACGCTGTGACATGGTAAAAAGCCGCCGCTGGGGCGTAAGTATTGAAGCCGCGTCTGACCGACCACAGGTTCAGCCCGTCATCGGGTAGAAAACTCGGCATCCGTTCATATTTGAGCGCGACCAGGCGCTCGATCAGTTCCTCGGGCGCCATTACGCGTTCGTAAGCGCTCAGTGCGTGATCATCCAGCTCGGCCAGTTCGACGGCATCGGGAAGCGCCACGAACGTGGCCTCTTTTCCTGTGCAGTCTACGTAGCGCTGCAAGGAGAGTGCAGTCAGCGTGCGCGGCAGCCCGTTGAATTTGCCTGAGGGATCGATGAAGGCCTCGTAACTGATGTCCTCCACCGAGAACGCAGTAGCGGGGGCGAGCATGGCGTTGCTCCGCTGCCGGTAAGGCAGGCCCAATCGCCAACCTTGTGGTGCCTCAAGATGAATCGGCTCAACACGCTGCTCCTGAAAATAAAAGGTCTGTTGGGCATCATCATGGGAGGCCTGCCACCAGGTCTGCTGGTACTCGTCGTCGAAGGGAGCGTCGTCGCCGAATGTCTTGCGCCGGGCGCAGTTGACCGAGGCGACGTGTATCAGTGTGCCGAACGTGTCCCAGGCCAGGCTCACTGATCGATCGCACTGCGGATCGTCCGCTTGGCGTTCGTATCGATAACTGATTGACTCAAGCGCCAGCGGCAGCATGCGCGCATACGGCTGGAACGGGCTGAGCGGTGCCAGTTGCCTGACCAGGTAGCGCGAGCTTTGCACCGAATACGGCACTGATTGCGTGGCGGCGCCGTCGATGCCGAATACCTCAACGCGCAACACGCTGCCAGCCAGCGCGCGGGCCATCTCCCGGCCGGTGGCGTCATCGATCTTGTCGATGATTCTGTCGACTGATCCATCGAACTCGGTCAGCAAGTGAGCACCGAGCATCTGCGCGTCGGGATCGCTTGTGTTGTAGTCGTCAGGTTCACGTTGCGGGTAGCGGCCGGTATGAAACCAGGTCTTGGTCATGACAGGCGCGGTGAAACCCTCATTTTTGTCCGGAGCGGCGGGCGCGTCGGTGTCGGTTCGGATCAACAAGCCGAAACCGCGGAATTCTCGCTCGCTACCCTCGTAAAAGCCTTGGCGGTACCGGAATTTCTGGGTCAAAAGGTTTTGCGTGATCTCGTCGAACTGGGTCTGCCTGACCACCACATGCACTGGAAACGGCAGCTCGGGTACTGGCGCTTCGGCGCATGCGAGCAGCTCGTGTTTTTCGTCCAGCCACTCCTGCGCGGAACTGCGGTAAAACACTTCGCTGAGCGCGCCCATGTTATTGATGCTGCGCTGCAGCAAATAGGGTTTGAGATAAGGCTTCAATGGCGCCGTGCGTTCCTGAATAGTCGAAGCACCAGTGGCGCGGCTTCATGTGCGGTGTGGTCAGTACCAAGCTAGAGCAGCCCAAGCCCCGAAGATCCGTCATGCTGACCTGACAGAACCGGTCGTAGCGCACGCCGTCCGGCCAGTTTTGCACGTGGGCTTCATTCAGCCCATTGCCCCCGCGGTTCATGAAAATGCTGAAATGATCGGGCTCCAGATACAAAAGGTCGGCGGCCCCGGAGCCGTCCATGTCGGCCAGTCTGATTCTCCCCGCATCAAACGCTGCATGGCTGAAGGGCAGGGCGGCGAACAGTTTGACGCTGCCGAAACGCCCGGCGCCCAGATTGGGCCAGAACCAGACGCCGTCGTGCCGGATACGAATCAGATGCTGTTGCCCGGTGCCCAGAATGTCGCAGAAGGCCACCAGCTCATCAGGGCTGTTGCTCAGCAGCGGAAGACTGTCGTCATCGTGCGGGACATCGATTCCGGGGCCGAAACCGCCAGCCCGTTTGTTGGCATAGAGACGCACGCTGCGTGGGCCGATCAATGCCAGATCACTCAGACCTCCGCCGATCAGGTCAGCCAATTGCCCTTGCGGGTGAAAAAATTCGGGAGGAAAGGCGCCGAACGTCGCGAACCTGGACCAACTGCGATCAGGGTTCAGGGTGAAAAATCCCGCCATGCCCGGCTGTGCCACCAACCAATCCAGCCGACCGTCGCCGGTGAGATCGACAAGGGATTGGCGGACAGGTTTTGTAGCGTCGGCTGCGGGGATGTCCTGCAGCCATTGCCAGGGGCCGTATTGGATGGCGTCCGGGTCTTCCGATGTTTCGTCCCGCAACGGCTCACGGTAGTACCAGGCCTTGTCCTGTTGATACAGCACGCCGGGGAGGCCGTCGCCATACAAGTCCACGAGCTGATAGTGCTGACCGTCATTCAAGCCCGGTAGGTCATCGAACGGATGGAAGCCGCCGATGCTGACGTCGAACTCGCCCCACTCGAATACGACCGGAGGGCGCGGCTGCAGGTAATCCTTGTTCGCATCAAGAGGATCAGCTGCCACCCCTTGCAAATGAGCTTCTCGCAGCATGTTGTAGCCCAAGCCCAGCGTCTGATATTTCAGCAGCAGGCGGGTGATCAGCCGTGGTTCCTCGCCCAGCCCCTCGTCGGGGAAGTGGTGAAACATCAATACCTGCTGGCACAGACGCAGGTTGCCCAGCTCGAAACCGTACGCAAAGCTTGAGTGCGGATCGGAACGCACCGGCCAGGCGTGCTCGTCGGCATAGGCTGGAATCCCTGCCGCGTCTGTATTGCGCTCGCCGTAATCAAACAGCAGGTCGAAATGCCAGTTGAGGCTCTCCAGCTGCTCCGGCTTCCACAGATACAGATCCGGCGATTGCGCTTTATTGCCATAGCGCACACGCCATAGGTAGCACTGGGCAATGTAGTCCCGCGGCGAATCATCAGCCAGGCCCACTTCGTCTTCGGCCTTGTACTCGTAAAGGATGTGCTCGCCCAGCGCATTCATCGTTTCTTCCAGCAACCACTCGGCAACGTGGTCGGGATTAGCCGGGTCGGTACGGCGCGATCCGGGGTTCTTGCCGTAAAAAGCCAGGCTGCCATCGGCGCCATGAATCAGCCAGAAACCTGGGTCGCCAAGATCAATGCGCCAGTGTTCAATGCGATCAAACGCGCCTTCGACCCGGGCGAAATAACGGATGACCTGATACGTCTCGTCCAGCTCCAGTTCGAGATACTTGCTGACGGTCTCGAACACCAGCGAGCCATCGTCGGAACGCTCAGGCAGCCAGACTTCGCCGCTCGGGCCAAGGATTACATCGTCATCGGTGTAAGTCGGCACGCCTTTGCTGGCGCGCCGGGCCACGCAGCCAACGTTAAGTCCCCAGCCCATGCCAAACAGACCATTGCCCGCGGTGCTCTGGTAACCCAAAGCTAACGCAGGCGCATAACCCCGGCCCGCTGTAATGGGCAATGAGATACCAAATGACGCCGAACCACTGACGCCCACCGCGCCCCAGCCCTTGCCGATGCTCTGAATCGCGCCGCCGCCCTTGGGCAAGGATGGTGCTGAAATGCCGGGTTGTTGCGCCTGGGTCTCCATGACAGTGATCTCCCTGAGAACAGTGACTCAGCGTTTCACTGCGACATCGTCCTGTCACCTGTCATAAATATCAGTAGAGGCCTCATTCACTGGATTTGTCAGGCAAATCAATTGCCTCGCATCGTTCGTCGGGTTAGACCGAATTGCGATAGTCATTAACGCCATTGCTGATAAGAGGCTCGCACTGACGCTGGTGGACGAGCAAAAATAAACCCGGCCAATGCCGGGTTTATTCATGCAACGCAGCTGTTACTGCACTTCCACCGCCAGGCTTTCACTGATCTTCTTCTGCCAGATGGCGGGACCTGTGATGTGCACCGATTCGCCTTTGCTGTCGACCGCAACCGTCACCGGCATGTCCTTGACCTCGAACTCGTAGATCGCTTCCATGCCCAGTTCCGGGAACGCCAGCACTTGCGACTTCTTGATCGCCTGGGCGACAAGGTAAGCAGCGCCGCCGACGGCCATCAGGTAAACCGCTTTGTTGTCCTTGATCGCTTCGATGGCGGTCGGGCCGCGCTCGGATTTACCGATCATGCCCAACAGGCCGGTCTGCTCGAGGATCTGGCGGGTGAACTTGTCCATACGCGTTGCGGTGGTCGGACCGGCCGGGCCCACCACTTCGTCACCGACCGGATCGACCGGTCCGACGTAATAGATGAAGCGACCCTTGAGGTCCACGGGCAGGGTTTCGCCCTTGTTCAGCATCTCGACCATGCGCTTGTGCGCCGCGTCGCGACCGGTGAGCATCTTGCCGTTGAGCAGGACGGTTTCGCCCGGCTTCCAGCTCTGCACGTCTTCAGGCGTCAGCGTGTCGAGGTTGACGCGGCGCGCCGACGGACCGGCTTCCCAGACGATCTCCGGGTAAGCGTCCAATGGCGGTGCTTCCAGGGAAGCCGGGCCGGAGCCGTCGAGCACGAAGTGGGCGTGACGGGTGGCGGCGCAATTGGGGATCATGCACACCGGCAAGGACGCTGCGTGGGTCGGGTAATCCATGATCTTGACGTCGAGCACGGTGGTCAGACCGCCGAGGCCCTGGGCGCCGATGCCCAGCTGGTTGACCTTCTCGAACAGCTCCAGCCGCATTTCTTCCAGACGGTTCGACGGGCCGCGCGCCTTGAGCTCGTGGATGTCGATGGATTCCATCAGGACTTCCTTGGCCATCACCGCAGCTTTCTCGGCGGTACCGCCGATGCCGATGCCGAGCATGCCCGGTGGGCACCAGCCCGCGCCCATGGTCGGCACGGTTTTCAGCACCCAGTCGACGATCGAGTCGGATGGGTTGAGCATCGCCATCTTCGACTTGTTTTCCGAACCGCCGCCCTTGGCCGCCACGTCCACTTCCACGGTGTTGCCCGGGACGATGGAGTAGTGGATGACCGCCGGTGTGTTGTCTTTGGTGTTCTTGCGGGCGCCGGCCGGATCGGCGAGGATCGAGGCGCGCAAGACGTTTTCCGGCAGGTTGTAGGCGCGACGCACGCCTTCGTTGATCATGTCGTCCAGGCCCATGGTGGCGCCATCCCAGCGCACGTCCATGCCGACGCGGACGAACACGGTGACGATGCCGGTGTCCTGGCAGATCGGCCGATGACCGGTGGCACACATGCGCGAATTGATCAGAATCTGGGCCATGGAGTCGCGTGCGGCGGGCGACTCTTCACGCAGGTAGGCCTCGTGCATGGCTTGAATGAAGTCAACGGGGTGGTAATAAGAAATGAACTGCAAGGCGTCGGCGACACTCTGGATCAGGTCATCTTGCTTGATCACGGTCATGGGGCGCGCTCCTCTGATTGGCGGGAACATTCGAATTGCGGGTGGCGACGATACCGCCTAGGCCGGACGAAAGCATCTTGATCAGGCGTCAGACAGCCGGGCAACACCTCGGCGGGTCAGGGTAAAAAAGGCGCGGCAGTATAACCCGAGGTCGATTAAGGTACATCTGCCAACGACTAAGCCATGGTCGAAAGCGCCCCACGGCATGCGCACTGAATCATCCATGAAACAGATTGCTACGGCCGTCTGGAAACACAGGAATTTGAATAGTCATTTTTTGGCGCACGCACTACAGTGGCAAGCTGCCTGCATTATCGCGCACGGCGCAGGCATGTTTTGATCTGTTGCCTGAAAAGTATCACAGGTCATCTTGCCGGTACGGGACGGACCCTTAATACCCATGATGAGTCAACGAGTGACTGCCCAAACCATCCAGCGTTTGCTGTTGAAACGTTTCGCGCTCGCTACCGGCACCTACGTGCTGGGGCTGATGCTCGTATGGATGGCGTATTTTACCGGCTACTACAACGCCACTTTCTTCGGGATCTGGTGCACGAGCGTACTCGTGCTCTTCTGCCAGGCCGCGCTGAGCCTGGTATTTTTCGGCGGTTACAACCGACGTTTCAAAGACCCCAGCCTCACCGAATTCCAGGTGCTGCTGGGTCTGGCCTGGCAGACGTTTCTCATCAGCCATATGGAAGCCTCCCGCGGCACCTTTCTGGTCATTTACGTGCTGGTGCTGATGTTCGGATTGTTTCACCTGCGCCCCAGTATTTTCGCCCGCTGCGCCCTGTTTGCCCTGTTGGGGTTTGCCGGCGTCAACCTGTGGGACGCGAGTCGCGGACGGCTTGCGGATCCGGGGCTGGCGGCGATTCAAACCTGCGCGCTGTTCATCGTCTTCTCCTGGCTGTGCCTGTTCGCACGCTTCGTGCAGAACTCGCGCAACCGCATGCACCAGCGGCGGATTACCTTACAGGCGCATCAGGAAACCCTGCGCGGCATGATGCTGCAGCTTGAAGAACTGGCGTCCACCGACGAACTGACCAACCTCTGTAATCGCCGGCACTTCCTGCGCATTGCCACCCGTGAGCTCGAGCTCATGGACGGCAATTACACCGCCGGCCTGGCGCTCATTGATCTTGATCACTTCAAGCGGGTCAACGATATTCATGGCCACGCGACGGGGGACCGGGTGCTGCAGATGTTCGGCAAAACCGCCGCCGAGTGCTTACGCTCCGACGACATCCTCGCGCGCTATGGCGGTGAAGAATTCGTCTTGCTGATCCCGCGCTGTACCCGTGCACAACTGGTCGAATGTTGCGAGCGCATTCGGCTCGCCTTCACCCATGTCACGCTGCCCGAACTTCCGGAGCTGGACCTGAGTTTGTCGATCGGCATGACGGTGATCGAGCGCGGCGATCACATGGACCGTGCCCTGCAACGTGCCGACCAGTCGCTGTATCGCGCCAAGCACCAGGGCCGCAACCGTTGCCACGGCGCCTGGGATTACGCCGATGCCTGAATTGCGTGTGGGCGATCGGCACTGGTCGGTGGCGCCTGCGGCCAATTTGCTGGATGCCCTCAACGATGCCGGATTGTCCGTCCCCTA
This sequence comes from Pseudomonas sp. 15A4, assembly GCF_016925575.1. Taxonomy (NCBI): domain Bacteria; kingdom Pseudomonadati; phylum Pseudomonadota; class Gammaproteobacteria; order Pseudomonadales; family Pseudomonadaceae; genus Pseudomonas; species Pseudomonas sp. 15A4. Next base: position 2,198,216 of record NZ_CP068986.1, read on the forward strand.
CAGCTGCCGCGCTGGCAGTTGCCACGCGTGCATGGTCCGTTGCGTCAGCGGCGATCCGCTGGACGCCGCACCCGATGCACTGGATGCCGACAAGCGCGCCCAAGGCTGGCGGCTGTCGTGCCAGTGCCGGGTAACGAGCGATCTGACTGTTGAGATCTTCGATCCCCTGCGCGATGGCTTGCCGGCAACCGTCGTCAGTGCTGACTGGCTAAGCCCGTCGGTGTTGCGTCTGCGACTGAACCCCGAACGCCCGTTGCGCTACCGCGCCGGCCAGCATCTGGTGCTCTGGACAGCGAGCGGCGTGGCGCGGCCATATTCCTTGGCGAGCGTGCCGGGGGACGATCCCTTTCTGGAATTTCACATCGATTGCCAGCGTCAGGGCGCCTTTGCCGACGTCGCCCGTACACTGCAACCGGGCGATCCGATTCGCCTCGGCGAACTGCAGGGCGGCGCGCTGCAATACGACCCTGACTGGCAGGACCGGCCGTTGCTGCTGCTGGCGGCGGGCACCGGATTGGCCCCGCTCTGGGGTGTGCTGCGGGAGGCGTTGCGGCAGGGGCATCAAGGCGAAATTCGCCTGCTGCATCTGGCGCGCGAGCCTCAAGAGCATTATCTGAGTCACGCGTTGAGTGAGCTGGCGAACCAGCATTCGAACCTGCACATGGAGCTGATCAAGCAGGAAAACTTTACGACCGAGCTGAGTGCGTTACGCGTAACGTCTCGTCAGACCGTTGCGCTGGTATGCGGGTCGCCCGCCAGCGTCGAGGCGTTTTCGAAACGGCTGTTTATCGCAGGACTGCCGCGCAGCCAGTTGCTCGCGGACGTGTTTGTGGAGAAGGGCTGACGGCCTGTACGTTGAAGACATGAAAAAGCCCCGCACTCTCACGAGGCGGGGCTTTTTCGTGTTGCAGTGACGCTTAAACCATTGGGTCGCCGACGTGCAGGATCTTCATGCCGTTGGTGCCGCCGATGGTGTGGTAGCTGTCGCCCTTGGTCAGGATGACCCAGTCGCCTTGCTCGACCAGGCCGCGCTTGACCAGTTCGTCCACAGCGGACTGGCTGACCTGGCCGGGTGGCAGTGCGGCCGGGTCGAACGGAATGGTGTACACGCCACGGAACATCGCCGCGCGCGCCTGAGTGCCGCGGTGCGGCGAGAACGCGTAGATCGGCACCGAGGAGCGAATGCGCGACATGATCAGCGGGGTGTAGCCGCTCTCGGTCAACGCGATGATCGCTTTCACGCCAGGGAAGTGGTTGGCGGTGTACATGGCCGCCAGCGCAATGCTCTCGTCACAACGGGTGAACGAGTGACCGACGCGGTGGCTGGAGGTCTTGCCAGTCGGATGACGCTCGGCACCGACGCAGATACGCGCCATCGCTTCCACGGCTTCGACCGGGTACGAACCGGCGGCGCTTTCGGCAGACAGCATCACGGCGTCGGTGTAGTCGAGCACGGCGTTCGCCACGTCAGACACTTCAGCGCGGGTTGGCATCGGGCTGGAAATCATCGATTCCATCATCTGCGTGGCAACGATCACCGCCTTGTTGTGGCGACGTGCGTGCAGGATGATTTTCTTCTGGACGCCCACCAGCTCGGCGTCGCCGATTTCCACGCCCAGGTCGCCACGGGCAACCATGACCGCGTCACTGGCGCGGATCAGCGCATCGAGGGTTTCGTCGTCAGCAACGGCTTCGGCGCGTTCGATCTTCGCCACCAGCCAGGCCGTGCCGCCGGACTCGTCACGCAGCTTGCGCGCGTATTCCATGTCGGCGGCATCACGCGGGAACGACACGGCCAGGTAATCCAGGTCCATTTCGGCAGCGAGCTTGATGTCCTGCTTGTCTTTTTCAGTCAGCGCCGGCGCTGTGAGGCCGCCGCCGCGACGGTTGATGCCTTTGTGATCCGACAGCGGGCCGCCGATGGTCACGGTGCAATGCAGTGCATCGGCGGTCTGTGTATCAACGCGCATGACCACGCGTCCGTCGTCCAGCAGCAGCTCGTCGCCGACGCCGCAGTCCTTAACCAGATCGGGGTAATCGATACCGACGATGTCCTGGTTACCGTCGGTCAGAGGATGGCTGGTGGAGAAGATGAACTTGTCACCTACCTTCAGCTCGATCTTCTTGTTGACGAATTTGGCGATGCGGATTTTCGGGCCTTGAAGGTCACCCAGTAACGCAACGAACCGGCCGTTCTTGGCGGCGATGTCGCGGATCAGCTTCGCGCGAGCCTTGTGCTCGTCGGGCGTGCCGTGGGAGAAGTTCAGACGGGCAACGTCCAGACCAGCAAGAATCAGCTTCTCGATGACTTCTGGCGAATTACTGGCAGGGCCCAGTGTGGCTACGATTTTGGTGCGGCGAACGGTCATGCACAAACTCCTTAAATGAAGCGCAGCGAGAGGCTACTACTGTATTGCTCTGTAGTCATTGTTCCTTTGCACTACCTGACCCCCTGATCGCTGGGCAATCGGCAGGCCGGCGGCACTCAAATCGGCCTTGAAGAAATCCCGGAATACGCCGATACAAGGGCTGAGCACAGGAGACTCTCATGCGAATCGTGATGATATTAGTGGCGCTGCTTGCCTTGGGTGGCTGCACCCGCTGGGCAATGAACAGCCATTTGAACAACGCCAACCGCGCCTACGCCCAAGGCGACTGCGACGCGGTGATGTACAACCTGTCGAAAGTCGACCGAGAAAGCCGTTCGCGTCGTTACGTACAGCCCGAAGTGTCGATGTTGCGTGGCCAGTGCCTGGAACGCCAGAAGTTCTACATGGATGCGGTGCAGACCTACCAGTACATCATCACTCAGTTCCCGGAAAGCGAGTACGCGTTCCGCGCCAAGGCTCGTCTGGACACGCTGCATCAGCTGGGCCATGACAACCTGGCGCCGCCCGCCACCCCGCGTGCTGCTTCACGCTAGTTACACCCGAGTGGATATACGGTCACGTTTCCGGGTGGATATCGGGAAAACCTGAGCTAGGCTGCAATGAGTAGGGACCTAAGTGTTTTGACGAAGGTGACAGCGCCACTGATCCGAAAGCGGGGCGATAGGTGTGGTTAGCGCAAATCGGCCGCTCGTATCAGTGACTTTTGCCAGTGCCGGATGAGTCAGATGTCGTCATCGGTTTTTCCGCTGATGGATTCTGGCGACACGGGTCTGGCAGTTCCGTGCAACCGAATCCCAAAGCACTAGCGCGGCCATGCTCAATGGTCATCTCAGGGCGAGTGTCCGAATGCTTAATGAAAGACGAATAGAACGTCACCAACTGCCTTACTACCTGCAAGTGTTCAACCGGTACACCGATAAACCGTTGGGTTGCCTGGGTAACGTGTCTGAACAAGGCCTGATGCTGATCAGCGATCTGCCCATTCTGGTGGCGGCCGATTTTCAGCTGCGCCTGAAAGTGCCCGACGGGAAGAATGGCCTGTACAACATTGATATCGACGCCAGCTGCCTGTGGTGTCAGGAAGACGAAACCCCGCGCGTGTTCGATTCCGGCTTCCGGCTTCAAGCGGCGCCGGCGGAATACTTTGTCCTCATTCAGGCTTTGCAGCACTACTTCAGTTTCTATCCGTTGGAAGCGTCCGCCTGAAGGCAGGCACCCTACAAGGCCCCGGCCTTTTTCCAGCTCATGTATCGGCTGACCAACTCCGGGCCCAGCTCACTGGGGCGCACATCCAGCACCGGGATGCCATGGGCGACCAAACGCTCATGCAGCCCGCTCCGGGCGTTCAGCAGGTCGACCGTACCGCAATAATCCACGGCCTGTTGCCAGGTCTGCACCGGCGTTTGGCGCAGATCGTCGAGCACAACTTCGCGCAAACTGGCTATCAGCACGCGATGATGGCGACTCAGTTGTTTGACCGCTTCCAGTAACTGCTCGTCATCCTCGTCCCGCAGATTAGTCACCAAGACCACCAACGCCCGGCGTTTCTGCCGCGCAAGGATGTTTCGCATCGCTACCGCGTAATCCGCAGGTCGCTGGGTCGCGTTGACGTTGTAGAGGTGATTCAACAGCACGTTCAACTGGCCCGCGCCTTTGACGGGTGTCAAATGACGGTCCTGTTCGCCCGCAAAGGTTGAAAGCCCGACTGCGTCGCCCTGACGCAAGGCCACATAGCTCAGCAGCAGGCAGGCGTTGAGCCCGTGGTCGAAGTGCGTCAGATCGCCGTCCTGGCTGCGCATGCGTCGGCCACAGTCGAGCATGAACAGGATTTGCTGATCGCGCTCATCCTGATATTCCCGTGCAATGGGCGCGCGATGCCTGGCCGTGGCCTTCCAGTCGATCTGACGCAGGCTGTCGCCTTCACGAAATTCACGCAGCTGGTGAAATTCCCGGCCCAGCCCCCGGCGCGGCTGTTGGCGAATGCCGATCTGCCTGAGCCAGTTCTCGACGCCCAGCAGCTGTCCGTCGTGCAACCGGGCGAAATCCGGGTACACCCGGACGGTGTCATGGTTGGGTACATGCCGCCGGGATGACCAAAGGCGCAACGGGCTGCGCATGAGGATCTCGGTCTGTTCGAAGGTGAAATCCCCGCGACTGGCCGGCCGCAGCCGGTAAGTCAGCTGCGTCGTGCGCTGTGGGCGCAGCGCGACGTTCTGGGGCAGATGTTCGGTTTCGTAGCGGGCGTCCGGCTCGGTAGGGCCATGATCAAAGAGGGTCATGTGCAGTGCGCGGGGGAATCGTGTTCCAGCTCGACCTGCACCTCGCTCCAGCGCCCCATTCCCAGACTGCCGGCCAAGCGCCGCTTGACCCGAGGGGAGGGCAGACGCCACAGCCATGCCGCATCCAACGCAGCGACGGCAGTCATCACCCCTAGCAGGGTCCAGAAACCCCCGTCCAGTCGGGCAACCGGACCGCGCCCCAATGCCTGCAGAATGCCGAGCAGCACCGACACGCCCAGCAGAACGGCCAGCCACCAGAGCATCCGTGTCGACGGCTTGAGCAGTTGCTTCATCGACGCGGCGCCGCCACCTGATCCAGCATTTGCTTGAGCACTTGATCCACCGACAAGCCTTCGATGTCCAGCTCCGGCGCAAGCCTCACCCGATGACGCAGCACTGCCAGGGCGCAGCCTTTGACGTCGTCAGGTACGACGAACTCGCCGCCGCGCAACAGCGCCCGCGCGCGGGCTCCCCGAATCAGTGCGATAGACGCACGCGGCCCCGCGCCGAGTGTCAGGCCCGGCCACGTGCGAGTGGCGCGAGCAAGCCGCACGGCATAATCGAGGACCTGTTCATCCACCGGCAGATCGCCGGCGATGCGTTGCAGCGCGAGCACATCCTTTGCCTGCATCAAGGTGCGCAAGGGCTGGACGTCGAGCATGTCAGAGCGGGTCGAACGCGTGACCTGACGGACCATCTCCAGCTCCTGATCGGCCTGGGGATAATCCATACGCACTTTGAGCATGAAGCGGTCGAGCTCGGCTTCGGGCAATGGATAAGTGCCTTCCTGTTCAATCGGGTTCTGCGTCGCCAGCACCATGAACGGTTGCGGCACCGGTAACGCACGGCCCTCCAGGGTGACCTGACGTTCCTGCATCGCCTCAAGCAGCGCGGCCTGGGTTTTGGCCGGTGCGCGGTTGATCTCGTCCGCGAGCAGCAGATGCGTAAACAACGGCCCTTTGCGCAGTTTGAACTGCTCGCTCTGCATGTCGTACACGGCATGGCCGGTGACGTCGCTGGGCATCAGGTCAGGGGTGAACTGAATCCGCGCGAACTCGCCGCCGAAACACCGGGCCAGCGCCCGCACCAACAGCGTCTTGCCAAGCCCGGGCACACCTTCGAGCAGGACATGCCCACCGCCGATCAGTGCGGTCAGTACATCATCGATCACGGTGTCCTGACCGATGACCGCTTTTTGCAGCTCGTGCCGCACTGCCTGTGCCAGATGAATCGCGCGCTGGCGCTGCTGCGCCGGATGGCTGCCCGAGCCGGTGGCCGGTTCGGTGTGCGTGGGGTCCACAGCCGCGGTTTCAGGAGTGGGGAGGTGATGGGACGCGTGACTTGGCTCGGTCGGTTGATCGCTCATAAGGCATTCCTGATGGTTTGCAGGTACGCAACCTGACGGGTGAATTCGCTGCTGGACAGGCGCTGCTCCGGCCGCGGGCGCAATGCCTGACCGATGCTGCTGGTGGACTGACGCGTCATGCGCGCCAGCGTTTGCCATTGTTCGGTGACGGCCAGGGTTTCGAAGCCGGGGTGGCGCTGCCGGGCGCGGCGCAGGATGTCCTGTTGCAAGGCGCGCAACGCGGCATGCTGACCTTCTCGGCGGAGCATGAAGTCGGCGTTTGCGCGCAGGTGTTCGCTGAGCTGACGGCGACCGCGCGGCGGGATGGGCAACATCGGGCCGTGGCGCATGCCTGCGTGCCACAGCGTTGCAACGAGGCACAGTGCCAAGGCGAGCAGCGCCTGGGGAAAGTATTTCCAGAGCAGCCCAAACAGGTTGTCGTGTTCAGTGCGCAGCACCATCGTGACAGTGCTGTCCTGGCTCAGGTACCAGAGCAGCCAGGCATTGTCGTACTCACCGATGGCTTGAGTTTTCCAAAGATCGGCGTCGGTGACGACAGTGATCAATCCGGAGCCGTACACCATTTGCAGCAGGTGCGTGGCGTCAGCGCTGTTGGCCCATGACTGTGCATGATCCTCCGGGTCATCGAGATGGAAGGCCGGGTCGAAGCTCATGTAGGCCGGATCGTTTTCGTTTTGCACAAACAGCCGGGTCAACTCGGGCCACGGCGTTTCCGGGCCTTGAATGTCCGGCGTGCTCAACGGGATGACCGGCTTGAGCTGTTCGCGCTGTCGTTCGCGGTCCTGCTCTTGCAGATCCTGGGTGAGAAATTGATGAATCTGCAATTGATCCAGCAACAGGTCGCCACTGCTCCCCTTGGCGGGGTCCCACAACTGTTCGGCAACAAACAGAAGGCGGCCGCCTGATCGGGTCCAGGCCAGCAAGCGCTTGACCTCGGACGGCGTCATCCTTTCGCGGAAATCCAGCAGCATCAGCGTTTGCGGCTGGTCACGGGGGTCAGGGAGCGTGGTGAGCGTTTCAACGGTCTTCACCTGAATGTTTCGTTGACGCATGAACGTTTGCGCGGCGAGGTAAGGATTGGCCAGCGCTTCAGGCGAAGGTCCCTGGTCCACGGTGTCCTCATAACGTTCGAGCCGCTTCAGCACAGGCACACTGGCGATGACGATGCTTGCCAGCATCAGCGCAACGACCAGCCCGATGATCCAGCGTCGGCTCATGTGCGTGCTTCCTGCGCGAACAACTTCCGCCAGCCTGAACACAGCGCCTGTCGTGCATGATCCGGCGGCACCTGATGCCCGTACGCGAGATTTTGCCAGTGGCGCGTCAGTTCATGACTGAAGTCATCGAGGGATGGCTGCTTGAGCTCGGCAATGCGTGCCAGTATCTGGCCCTCGGTGTCCGCGCTTTTCAGCGGCAACTGGTAATCCGTCAACAGTCGGCTCAGCAGTGCGCGGTAAAGCAGACTCAAAGCTTCTCGGGGTGACTGCTGCCACAGCCTCTCCGCTGCACCCGCGACATCCGTTGGCAGCGTTTCAGCGCGAACTTGCAAGCCGAAGAGTTGGTGGGGGATGTCTCGGGGGCAATTGCCTTGCGGGGGCTTTTATCCACGAAGGTGGCGAACCAGGCCCGATAGCGCCAGATTACCCACGCGACCGTGAGGCCGAGCAGGGTCCATAACGTTGCGCCAAACACCGTCGACAGGGTTTTGCCCAGGTTGAGCGCGCCAACGACCAGTCGCGCCAGCCAATTTGGTGTCTCGGTTGACCTGGCATCATGGCTGGCATCGTGTTTAGGTTGGGCGATGCGCCACCCTGAGACCGGTTTGGGATTTTTGAACGGGGGTTGCTCAAGCACTGAATGGATGGAGTTTTGTGACGCCTGGCTGGTCAGCGGCTGATTGAGCAGGCGAGGTGAGTCGGGCGGTGCCACGTCCTCGTCAGTCTGCGGGTTGTCCAGCGGCGGCAGCGGGCAGCTATTGCCCGACTCGCTGGGTATTTCGTCCGCCATTGACGGGGCTGCCATCAACGGGTTTGCCGCCGACTCTGCCATAGCGGAAGACGGCAACAGCGTCAGCGCAAGTACGCCGCCGAATAACAACGCCACTGCACTGCCCAGAACACGCTCGCGCAGCTTGCGGAAACGTAGTTCGATGTCCCACGCCTCCAGTGCAGTTCGACGATTGAGGTAGAGCGAAAACCCGCAGGACACGTAAACCGGTCCCCACACGATCAACACCAGCGCATAAAACCCGTTGGTCAGATGCTCAAGCCAGTTCCACTCACCTTCAATGTCCAGCAAGCTGCGCCACGACCAGTCGGCTTCGATCTGCGGCGGAATCATGGCGTAGAACAACACCATCAGGCCGATCCAGAAGGTCATTTCAAGGGTGCTGCCCAGTGCGGTCAGCAGACGCGCCGCCCGGGAATCCTTCTGGCCAAGTACGGCAATGCGCTGCGCCCGCGGTAACCCGTCAAGTCCCTCCAGTTGCTGCACCGGCTGGTAGAAGCTGCGGCTGAGGCTCAGACGCCGCCAGCTCAGGGTCGCGATCATCTGCGGTTTGAGTGCGGACGGAAAACTTTTCAGCGCCTGCTTGAGCGAAGGTGTCGAGCCGAACAGAGCCTGGGACAGAATCAACAGCGGCAGCCGTTCGTATGCCGGTTTCAGCCACCAGAACACCAGAACTGACACCGACGGGTAATCCCACAGCAGCAGGGTCAGGAGCGCGAAGACTGGCAAGGTAACGATGGCCCAGCTGGTCATCAGCAAGGCGCGGTGCCGTTGCGCCAGAAGGACGCCCAGATCGATGGCTTCCCAGGGCGTACGTGGGCGTATCGCTACGCTGGCGTCAGTCAGGCGCATGGGGCGTGCGTCCGGCAAGCGTCAGGTAGGCCCCGACCAACAGCCATAAAGAAGCGCCCACCCCATATTTGGCCGTCGCTGGCGGCCAGCTCATCGACGACCAGTACGCTTCAATGAATGCGGCGATGAGCAGGAACATCGCGACCCCGCCAATCAGTCGTACGCTGATTTGGGCAGCCTGGCGAAGCGCCTCGCCTCGGCGCAGGCGGCCGGGAGCGACCAGCGCCCATCCGAGTTTTAGCCCCGCCGCACCCGCCAGCGTGATGCCGGTCAGCTCGAAGGCGCTGTGCCCGACCACGAACGGCCAGAAGGTTGCGCCCATGCCAGCATCGGTGAGATGGCCCGCAACCGCGCCAATCATCAGCCCGTTGAAGAACAGAAAGAACAGACTGCCGACGCCGAAGAACAGGCCACTGGCGAAGGTCTGGAAAGCGATGCCGATATTGTGCATGACGTAGTAACCGAACATCAGCCAGTCAGTGCTGGATGCGCGCTCGGCCGTTTGCCCGATGCGCCGTGCGGCGGGCTCGTACATGGCGTGCATCTCGGCGACATCGGCGGGGCTGACGACGCTGTAGATCAGATCCGGATAGCCGTAAACCAACAGCGCCATGAACGTCAGGCTGCCAAAAAACAGCAGGCCGGCGAGGGCGACCCATCGCCATTGAGCACGCACCAGCCGCGGAAAGTCCGCCAGCACAAAACTCAGCAACTGCGCAGTGAATTGACTTCGGTGGCGATACAACTGCTGGTGGCCGCGCATCGCAAGCTGTTGCAGGTGCTCGACCAGATGACTGGCGTAGCCACGGTCAATCGCCAACGAAAGGTGTTGGCAGATCTGACGGTATTCCCGGCTGAAGCCGGCACCGGATTCACTTTTACGGCGACTCCCTTCCAGCACCTCAAGGCGTGTTGCAAAGCGCTGCCAGTCTTCTGCATGGCGTTGTTCGAACAGGCTCTGCTTCATGGCGAGCCGGCCAGGCTGCGCGCAATGCCATTCAATTGCTGGACGGGATAGTGAGGATCTTGCGAGGTAGATAATTGCAACGGCTGCGTGACGATGGCAGCAAGCTCTTGAGCCCTCGCCGAGGAAAGTGTGCCTTGCCGCTCGGCAAAGGCTTGTATGGCGCGCTGTTCCTCCAATAAGAGGGGCAGCGGCGGACTCATCGCTGTGGCTTCAGCCAGCGGCGGCCGTTGAGGGGGTAAATCGCGATAGATCACCAACGTGCCGGCCGCGAGATCCCCAAGGCGTTTGAACAGCGGGTGCTGCAGGCAGGTGAACGCGCCAACGCAGTAGCCGAAGGGCAGCATGTCTACGAAGCGCAGCAAGTTGCGCAGCACTGACGCCGACCAGCCGATTGGCGTGCCGTCATCGTGAATAACCCGCAGCCCCATGATCTGCTTCCCCGGCGTGCGTCCCTGATGCAGCACCTCGAAAAGCACCATATAGCCCCAGGTCCTGAGAAACAGCGCGAGCATGAACAGCCCGGTGCCGAAGTCGCCCAACGCTCCCAGCACGAAAAACAGCGCACCCAGGAGTGCGCCGCGAATCATCAGGTCGATGCCGAAAGCAATTGACCGGGACAGCAACCCGGCGGGGCGCAGGATAAGGTCTATGCCCTCAGGCGTTTCCATGCGAACACGAGTGTCCAGCAGGGCAAGCGGTGCAGCAATTCCTGGCTCTGCATGGGAAAGGGACATAAAGAAAGGCGCGCCGGTGAAAGAGGTTTGATGCTAGCCACGCCGGAGCGGCTAAGCAACAGGATGATTCTGGTCGAAGTGTGGGAATAGTCCTGTTACAACTTGCTGGCCACAGACAGCCGCCACTTTCGCACAAACTGTGTCGCAGTATCCCAGGCCGTAGGGTTTATTGACTGGCGTCAGACGCGGAGGGGCGTCTGTTAAACTCGTCCGGTCTTTTGTTCAGGATCAGCCCGTGACTTCCAGCATCTTCTGGTACGACTACGAAACCACCGGGATCAATCCACGCAACGACCGGCCGCTGCAAGTGGCGGGCATTCGTACGGACGATCAACTCAACGAGATCGGTGAACCGATCAACCTCTATTGTCAGCCCAGCGATGACATCCTGCCCCACCCTGCGGCGTGCCTGGTGACCGGCATTACGCCTGACCGGCTCGCGGAAAAAGGCTTGTGTGAAGCAGACTTCATGACCCGGCTGCACGCGGAGATGTCTCTGCCGGGCACGTGCAGCGCGGGTTACAACACGTTGCGTTTTGACGATGAGATGACCCGCTACAGTCTTTATCGCAACTTCTTCGATCCCTATGCACGGGAATGGCAGGGCGGCAACAGCCGCTGGGATTTGATCGATGTGGTGCGCACGGCTTATGCGTTACGCCCCGAGGGTATTGTCTGGCCGGAAGAAGAGGGCCGGGTCACCCTGAAACTCGAGCGGCTGACGGCGGCCAACGGGATAGACCATGGCCATGCCCACGACGCGCTCTCCGATGTCCGTGCAACCATCGCGCTGGCGCGTCTGGTCCGCGATAAACAACCCAAACTTTACGATTATCTTTTCGGCTTGCGCTTCAAACACAAGGTCCAGGATCAGATTCGGTTGATGCAGCCGCTGGTGCATATATCGGGTCGATTTTCCGCGGCACGAAGTTATGTGAGCGTCGTACTCCCGCTGGCTTGGCATCCGGTTAACCGAAATGCATTGATTGTCTGTGACCTGTTCCATGACCACAGCCCGTTGCTGGAGGAAGACGGAGAGACCTTGCGTCAGCGTCTGTATACCCGCCGCGAAGATCTGCTCGAAGGCCAGTTACCGGTTCCGCTCAAATTGTTGCATGTTAATAAATGCCCCGTCATTGCCCCGCTGAGCGTGCTTCGCGAGGAGGACCGTCAGCGTCTGCAACTGGACATGAGTGTTTATAAAACGCGCGTGGCCGCTTTGAATGAAGGGCAGGCGATCTGGCAGGACAAGTTGAAGAGCGTGTATGCCAACGACAACTTCGCTGCCAGTGAGGATCCGGAACAGCAGTTGTACGATGGCTTCATCAATGATCGGGATCGTCGTCTCTGCGAGCAGGTGCGAATTGCCGAGCCCCAGCAACTGGCTACCGATGGCTGGCCGTTCGATGATCCCCGATTGCCTGAATTGTTATTCCGGTACCGCGCCCGCAACTTCGCCGAAACCCTCAATGTTGCCGAGCAACAGCGCTGGTTGGCGTTTTGTCAGTTGCGCCTGAGCGATCCTCAGGCCGGCGCGCCCAATACGTTCAAGGCATTCAGCCGTGCGCTGATCGAACTCTCGCTGAGGGCCACCCCCGAGCAACTCAAAGTACTCGCCCAGTGGCAGGAATACTCTCTGGCGTTGAAACAGCGCCTGGGGCTTTAAGCGAAGAGGAGTAAACGGCAGGCAATAAAAAACGCCAGCATAAGCTGGCGTTTTCTTGGGTCGAACATCTCTGCGCGACGGCTGACTCTACACCCGGTAATTAACCCAGCAGAGTTGCCCAGCCTTCAACCTCGTCGCCACCCCACTTGGCTTTCCACTCTTTCAGCGTCTTGTGGTTGCCGCCTTTGGTCTCGATGATTTCACCGTTGTGCGGGTTCTTGTATTGCTTGACCTTGCGAGCGCGTTTGGTGCCAACCGGCTTTACAGCAGCGCCACGTGGAGCCTTCATTTTCGAATCGGGATCCAGCAGGGCGATGATGTCGCGCAGGGATTTCTGATACTCGCCCATCAACGTGCGCAGTTTGCCTTCGAACTCAAGTTCTTTCTGCAGTTTGTCGTCTTGTTGCAGATTTTGCAGGCGTGCTTGCAATTCTTTGATGGCTTCTTCTGTTGCGCGGTATTCGTTGATCAGTGACATGGGGGGTACCTATGTTGTGATGGGCATGATGCGATGGCGCATAATAATCAGAGTGTTTGCGCAAGTAAACATTTAAGAAAAGTTTTGTCCGTAGCATTTTGAAATAGCCGCAGACTTATCCTCGATTCAGATACACATGTCGCGTTATACAACGCCAATGACCTTACCGTTTTTAGTGAAGTGTCTGGCGTCGAGTTTCTGCCGCCGATGGCCCTGTAGGGTACTTAAGCATTGACCTCGGCAGGGTGCGCTTTTTTGCCGCCTGAAATGAGTGTCATACAGGTACTGCACAGTCCATCGCTAATCGCTAGAATGGCGGCCTTTGCGAAGTTCTGGAGTTTTTCACATGCGCACTTTTCGTCTGGTGATTGCTTGCCCGGACCGTGTCGGTATCGTTGCCAAGGTCAGTAACTTTCTGGCATCACACAACGGCTGGATTACTGAAGCGAGCCATCACTCTGACAACCTCAGCGGCTGGTTTTTCATGCGCCATGAAATCCGCGCCGATTCTCTGCCTTTCGACCTCGAAGGCTTTCGCCAAGCCTTCGCACCCATCGCCGAAGAGTTTTCGATGGACTGGCGGATTACCGACTCTGCGCAGAAAAAACGCGTCGTGCTCATGGCAAGCCGGGAGTCCCATTGCCTGGCCGACCTGTTGCACCGCTGGCACAGCGATGAACTGCACTGTGAAATCGCCTGCGTGATTTCCAACCACCAGGACCTGCGCAGCATGGTCGAGTGGCACAACATTCCGTATTACCACGTGCCGGTTGATCCAAAAGACAAAGAGCCGGCGTTCGCCGAAGTCTCGCGTCTGGTCAAACAACATGAAGCCGACGTTGTTGTGCTGGCGCGTTACATGCAGATCCTGCCACCGCAACTGTGCCGGGAATACGCGCACCAGGTCATCAACATTCACCACAGCTTCCTTCCTTCGTTTGTCGGCGCCAAGCCGTATCACCAGGCGTCGCTGCGGGGCGTGAAACTGATCGGCGCTACTTGCCACTACGTCACCGAAGAACTGGACGCCGGTCCTATCATCGAGCAGGACGTGGTGCGCGTCAGCCATCGCGACAGCATTGAAAACATGGTGCGTTTCGGTCGCGACGTGGAAAAGATGGTGCTTGCTCGCGGCCTGCGCGCGCACCTGGAAGACCGCGTGCTGGTGCATGACAACAAGACAGTGGTCTTTGATTAAGAAGTGATCAGCCGGTTTTAATGTGCCGCTGAAGTTTCAGCGGCCCACTTCAACATGATTGTTTGCGAGCAATCAGGCTTCTATGGCGAGACAGGCAGAACAACATGACCGACCCCCTCGACAGAGCCACTTCCAAAGCCCCGCCGACCCTTGGCGAGGGATGCGTGAGCCGTTATGACGTCGACGCAATGTCGCCGGAGGACGGAACGGACTTCGAGGGGGCCGAAGCATTATGGAAAGAGCTGACATCCGCCAGACCGGAAGACGAATCAGACGGTCTTGATCCGCAGTAACTTGTTCAACAGGGGGCGCCCGACCATCAACAGAAACACCGGACCGCCTGCGACCAGATAGAAATAGTAGGTGACGATCCGCCAGATAAGGATCGCCGCCGCGGCCGTCGACTTGCCCACCATCGGCGCCAACAAGGCCGCCGACGTCAGCTCCGCCGCCCCGGCACCGCCCGGCGACAGGCTGAACTGCCCAGCGCTCAACGACAGCATCTGCACCAGGAACGTCCACGCCCAGTCGATGTTCACGCCCAGCCCTTGCAGCGCCAGATACAGCACGCTGTAACGCAAACTCCAGTGCACGCAGGTCAATGCAAACACCTGCAGCAGGATGCGATGGGGCATCTTCCAGGTTTCAGCCAGGGCGTCGCGAAAGTGCAGCAGCTTGCGCGCCCAGCGAATACGCGTGGTGTTCTTGCGTTTCAGGCGCTTGAGCACCCGGCCGTTGAACAGAATGATGCGTCGGTGGTACCGCGCGAAACCCGCGCACGCACACAGCCCGGCACCGATCAGCAGGGCGCTGGCAATGAGCATCCATTCCAGGTTTTCGCTGAGCCGGTGGAACACTGCGTAAATCAGGATGCCGATCAGCGCGAGCAGGAAAAACACCAGATCCATCAGCTGGTCAGTGGCGAAGGCCGCTGTGCTTTTCGCCGGGCCGATGCCACTGCGCGAGAGCAGTGCAACGAGGGTCAACGGGGCGCCACTGCCCCCGGGCGTCGCGCAGTAGGCGAACTCCGTGGCCATCACCACCGCGAGGCTTTTGCGCATGCCGAGCCCGCTGGCCGCGTCGCCAAGCAGCAGGCGCAGGCGCATCGTGTTCATGCACCAGCCCACCAGCACCATGACAAACATGCCGATCAGGAGCATCACCGGGAAGTTACGCAGGCGATGAAACATGTCTGCGCCGCCCATAAAGAACGGAATCAGCAGGGCGAGTATCAGCGCTGCGGCGAGCCAGCCAAGTCGCCTCACGCCGCGGACCTTGCGGCATTCAGTCCCTGTAACCAGGCAAATTTGCTCGTCGGCGTACGGCCGTCGCTGAGCAAGCGCTCAAGGGCTTGCAGCCAGTAACGACGGGAAAAATTGTGGCGCATGTCTACGGGGTGCAGACCCAGACGAATAGTTGCGGCGTTGTGCAATTGAGCCTCACGGTGGTTGCTGACGATCTTCGATACGCCCCGGCGCCAGGCGCTGCGAGCGCTCCAGACGATGCCGGGTGCATCGATCTCGGAAAAGTCCGGCAGAAGATACAAGTGTTGGGCATCACTTGTGTAGTCCAACGGCAATTTTCGAAGGGCATCACGTGTGCCTTTGCTCATCAGCCAGGCCGGCGCAACGAATCCGTGCAACGGCCAGTCGTTGCGCCGGAACACTTCCATGCCGGCTTCCAGTCGCTGCATCGCCTGCTGCTCGTTGAGGGTGTAGAACTCGCCTTCCCAGGTGTAGATGCGCCGCATGAAAAAGTCCTGCGGCGTGCGCGGCGCGGGGCTGTCGTCGCAATGGTAATAACCGTGCAGCGCCAGTTCATCGCCACGTGCAAGACGGTCGTGCATCACCCGCTGGAAGTCCGGGTTGGCGTCGATGGAGTTCTGCTTGTGAAAGTCCGGTACCACTAGCCAGGTAATGGGCACATTTCCCAGTGCATCGACGGCTTCTACAAACGGACGATAATCCGGCCAGGTTTGGGGCGCCACGTCATGGAGCACCAGCATCAGGCTGCGCTGGGTGATTGCAGGCATGTCACCCATGGGCATAGACCGGCTGATGGGCGCCGAGGACTGCCTGATAATGCCCGAGTAAACCGGTGACCACGGTGTCCCACGCGTAGTGCGTCTCCACATGACGCCGCGCTTGTGCGCCTCGGCGTGCCGGGTTCTCTGCAAACAGTTGGCGCACCGCTGACGCCATGGCCAGCGGATGATTGGGTTCGCACAACAGGCCGCAATGCGCGGGGATGATTTCGCGGAACGCCCCGGCATCTACTGCGACCACTGGAATTCCGCTGGCCATGGCTTCGATCACCACCAGGCCGAAGGTTTCCTGATCCCCGGCATGCACCAGCGCATCAGCACTCGCCAGCAGCCGCGCGACTTCGGCGGTCGGGCGGAATTTATCCACAACCGTCACATTCGCTGGCACGCCGGTCGGCATATGAGAGCCCACTAGCACCAAGTGGTAATTCGCACCCAGCGCTTTCATGCAGTCCAGCAGAACCGTCAGGTTTTTTCTTTTGAACCTCGTCCGGCGAAGATAAGCAGGTGTGTTTCTTCCGACAGGCCCAACTCGGCCTTGAGACCGGGGTCTCGCCGCGAAGGATGAAACGTCTGTAGATCAACCCCCAACGGCTGCACATGCACATTCATCACACCCAGACGGATCAGCTTGTCGGCCATTGCCGCGCTCGGCGCGAGCACCCGGTCGAAGTTGCCGTAGAGCTTGCTCACGTAATTCTCGGCGTTGGCGCCCAGCCAGGTGCCGATGCGGTTTCGCACCAGCAGCGGCAGGTCGGAGTGGTAGAAGCCAATGACCGGCACGTCCAGCTGGCGTCGGGCGTCCAGTGCCGCCCATGCGGTCAGGTAAGGGTCGCCGACTTCGATCAGGTCCGGTCGCAGGCTTCGCAGGGCCTCTCGCCAGGGACCCACGCGCAGCGGAAAGCGGTAGCCGTTGCCAAAGGGCACAGGTGGCGCCGGCACACGGTATACGCCGTCCTCATGACTGCGTTGCGGTCCGGGAATCAGCAGGCTGTGTCGCACGCCCGGGTATTGCGCGAGGCGACGGTGTTTGGCGTCCAGATACGTGCGCACGCCACCGCTGGCAGGGGCGTAGAACATGGTCATGTCAGCGATATGCACAGTAAGGCTCCGTCCGGTGGTCGGTACTTGCGGTTGACCACCCACAGATACAGATGTTCGGTTGCAGATCATCGCACCTATGACCATGGGTGGGCGCCGCAGCGCTTGCGCTAGAGTAGAGAAGTGGCCTTGGGGCTGATCTGCGGTGGTGGTCCATTCGGACCGTTGCCGCAGTGCCCTCGGGATTATCAAACGCGACGCTTGGGTGAACCGATGGCTGACTCACAACAGATTCTTATTGGCGCTGACCTGAAGGGCCAGCCGATCGGGCAGACGATGCGTCTGGCCAATCGTCACGGACTGGTGGCCGGCGCGACGGGCACCGGAAAAACCGTCACGCTGCAGCGCTTGGCGGAAGTGTTCAGCGATGCCGGCGTGGCGGTGTTCGCGGCCGACATCAAGGGCGATCTCTGCGGGCTCGGCGCTGCAGGCGAACCTCAAGGCAAGATCGCCGAGCGCATTGCCGGTATGCCCTGGCTGCGCCATACACCTCAGGGCTATCCGGTGACCCTGTGGGATGTGCACGGTGAAACGGGCCATCCGTTGCGCACGACCTTATCGGAAATGGGGCCGCTGCTGTTGGGAAGTCTGTTGGAATTGACGGACAGCCAGCAGTCGGCGCTCTACGCCGCGTTCAAGGTGGCGGATCGGGAAGGGCTGTTGTTGCTGGACATCAAGGACCTCAAGGCGCTGCTCAATCATCTGCGCGACAACCCCGAAGTACTCGGCGACGACAGCGCGCTGATGACCACGGGGTCGAGTCAGGCGCTGCTGCGTCGGCTGGCCGTCCTTGAGCAGCAGGGCGCCGAGGCCTTGTTCGGTGAGCCGGCGCTGCAACTGGAAGACATTCTGCAGCCTGCAAGCGACGGCCGCGGGCAGATTCATTTGCTGGATGCCAGCCGGCTGGTGCACGACTCGCCGAAGGTCTATGCCACCTTCCTGCTGTGGCTGCTGGCCGAGCTGTTCGAGCAATTGCCCGAGCGCGGCGATGCCGACAAACCGTTGCTGGCGCTGTTCTTCGACGAAGCGCATTTGCTGTTCGCAGATACGCCAAAGGCGCTGCAGGAGCGTCTGGAACAAGTGGTGCGGCTGATTCGCTCGAAAGGCGTCGGCGTGTATTTTGTCACCCAGTCTCCCGGGGATTTGCCGGACACGATTCTGGCCCAGCTCGGGTTGCGCATTCAGCATGGCCTGCGCGCGTTCACCAGCAAGGAGCAACGATCGTTGAAAGCCGTCGCGGATGGTTTTCGCCCCAATCCTGAGTTCGACGCGCTCTCGGTGCTGACCGAACTGGGCATCGGTGAGGCGCTGGTGGGCACGCTGCAGGACAAGGGCACGCCTGAAATGGTCCAGCGGGTGCTGGTTGCCCCGCCGCAATCGCGCATCGGGCCGTTGACCCAGGCTGAACGCGCCGCCCTGATGGCCCGGTCGCCACTGGCCGGTCGTTACGACAAACCCGTGGATCGCGAATCAGCCTACGAAATGCTGCTGGCGCGCAAAGGCGCTTCGACGGACCCCGCGCAAAAACTGCCCGCCGAGGAGAAGTCAGAAGGCGGCTTTGCCGACATGGCCGGGGGTTTCTGGGTGGATTGGCGGGGCAGGCGGTCAAGAGCGCGATGCGCCAGGCCGCGACCCAGATCGGTCGCGAGCTGGTACGGGGATTGATGGGCTCGTTGCTGGGCGGTGGTAAAAAACGCCGCTAAAACCTTCGCCCACACGCTCATCCCGATGAACACCTCGCTGATCTCGCACCCACAAAAAAGCCCATTCAATGAATGGGCTTCTTCAGATCATGCCGTGCAGTCAGGTCAGGCCAGCGCTTTGGACGCCAACCAGAACAACCCTGCCGACAGCGCCACCGTGGCGGGCAGGGTCAACACCCACGCCAGCAGAATGTTACGTACGGTGCCGCCTTGCAGGCCGCTTTTGTTCGCCACCATGGTCCCGGCCACGCCGGACGACAGGATGTGAGTGGTCGAAACCGGCAGGCTGAACACGTTGGCCAGCGCAATGGCGCTCGCGGTGGTGATCTGAGCGGACATGCCCTGCGCGTAGGTCATGCCTTGCTTGCCGATCTTCTCGCCGATGGTCAGCACCACACGTTTCCAGCCGACCATAGTGCCAATGCCCAGCGCCAGAGCAACGGCGAAGATCACCCAGAACGGCGCGTATTCAGTGGTGGCGGTCAGGTCCTTGCGCAGCTTCTCCAGATCCGATTTTTCACGGGCATCCAGCGCCGGCAGCTTGCCGACCTTGCGTGCCGTGTCGTCCAGGCACAGCAGGTAACGACGCACTTCGATGCGACGCTCCGGTGCGAGGCTGTGGTAGTCATTGACGCCCTTGAGGTTGCTCAACAGCGCATCAATGGTCGGCTCGGTCTGCTCGGGGTTGCAGCTGAAGCGCTCAGGCAAGTCGCCCGCCGCTGATTTACCCAGTGCCAGGTACTCGCCCAGCGTCGCGTTGTTGCGCTGGTAAAACTGGCTCAGGTGCTGGGTCGCGTCGCGGGTGCGTTCGATCTGGTAAGTCGTGGTGCTCAGGTCCAGCACGAACTGCGCCGGGACGATACCGATGAGCACCAGCATGATCAGACCAATGCCTTTCTGGCCATCATTGGAACCGTGCACGAAGCTCACCGCCATCGCGGAAATCACCAGAACCAGGCGATTCCAGAATGGAGGGTGTTTTTTGTCATCGAGCTTGCGGCGTTGTTCCGGGGTCTTGTGCATCTTGGAAAGCGGGCGCCAGGCTTTGAGACCCAACAGCACCAGACCTGCCACGATGAAACCGGCCAGTGGCGAAAACACCAGCGAAGCGCCGATGTCGATCGCTTTCTGCCAGTTCACGCCTTCGCCCAGCGGGATGTTGTTGATCAGCGCATTGGCCAGACCTACACCGAGAATCGAACCGATCAAGGTGTGCGAACTGGACGCGGGAATACCGAAGTACCAGGTGCCGAGGTTCCAGGTGATGGCCGCAGCCAGCAGCGAGAACACCATGGCCAGACCATGACCGGTGTTGACGTTGATCAATAACTCGACCGGCAGCAGATGGACGATGGCATATGCCACGCCGACGCCACCCAGGAGCACCCCGAGGAAATTGAACACGCCCGAGAAAAAGACTGCCAGATGGGGCGGCATGGCCTTGGTGTAAATGACTGTCGCCACCGCGTTGGCGGTGTCATGAAAGCCATTGATGAACTCGAAGGTGAGGACAAACGCCAGGGCGAGCAACAGGCTCACAATTACCCAAGCATCCAGTCCGCTGAATAGATCGATCATGGAAGGTTTTCTGACCCGGTCTTAAGGGGGCGGGATTATGACAGAAAAAACTGCGCGATAGGCGCGCGGATCATTGGTAGCAAACGGCAACCCAATTTCTGTCTCATCAGCCCGTTGACTTCCTGTCCGGAAGGACGGTGCGAAGCACCCCTGAATCAGGGTCGAATCTATTAAGCGCGGTCTTTCAAGCAATCGCGGGTTCGCCGTCGGCTGCCTGGGTCAGCGAAAGGCAAGCTACCTGCTCAAGGCTCTTCCTTGAGTTCTTCTTCCATCTTTTGCAGTTCTTGCTTGAAAGCCTGATCGAGCAGGCTCGCCCGCTTGCGCCACGGCTTGCGTTCTGGCTCGGGCTGAGCGGCGTATGTTGTGACTTCGCCGCCGTAGACTTCCTTGTAACGTTGTTCCTGGCGCTCTAATTCTGCGCGCAGTTCATCTTTGGTCACGTTAATACCTGATCGGTTGAGTTTAATCCCGGTGCTGACGCCGAGTCTGAAAGTGTCGGGCCTGACGATCGCACTGTATCGGATCAGGAATAACCATCGGGCAGGAGCGCTGCGCAAGATGATTCACACTTCAAACAGGGGCGGCTACGTACACCGGAATGACAAAACTGTCGTAGCAACATTCTTTATTGATTGTCTGCAGGATGGCAAATGACCGTGGTATTGGCCTGCCGCCGCTGAACATTGCGATCGAATCGGGCAATGCCTGCGTGAGTTTGGATCCATGCCGAATGGGCGGGGGGATTAAACCACGCGATAGCGTTCCGGAGCTTCAATGGCGGTCACTATCGCGAAGATGCGCAAGCGAGTCAACTGTCGAGAGTGTCGCAGTCGAACAATGGAGGATTTATACCTTTTTTATGTACGAAGGTTCCTAAGTTGCACACTCGGTTTTACGTCAGAACTTTGTGAGTCAAATGTTTAACGCGACAGGCAGTTTTCTGGCGACGTAAATTCTCGGGTATGAAGGTGCAATAGCAGATGTGTATTTATTCGGTTACAGATAATGCGGAGGGCGGAAACAAAACGGCCTTGCGGTTAGCAAGGCCGTGCCCGGGACTTCTCAGTGGGTACCTGACCAGTAATCCAAAGAAGCCTTATGGCAAGGTGAAAGGTATAAGCAACGGTGCGGCCGGTCAATTGCGATTATCGGCCACTCGTTCGATAATCGCCCAAAGCTCACTTGCCGTGGCTCAGGAAACAGGCGAGAGTGGCGGTCTACAAGGCTTCCGCGGCCACGACGAACGGTGTCAGCATGAACGACCAATTGCGTAATTCTTTCACGTCACTTGCGCCGCCGATTGTTGCGTCCCCTGCTAAAAGGATTCAGGCGCTCACCGGTGATCCGGACTTCATGACCTCGCTGGCGCGCGGGTTGGCCGTCATTCAAGCGTTCCAGGAGCGCAAGCGGCATCTGACCATCGCCCAGATCAGCCACCGCACGGAAATTCCCAGGGCCGCAGTTCGTCGTTGCCTGCACACACTCATCAAATTGGGTTACGCCACCACGGACGGGCGCACGTACTCGCTGCTGCCTAAAGTGCTGACGCTCGGCCATGCGTACCTGTCGTCCACACCCCTGGCGGTTTCGTCGCAGCCGTATCTGGACCGCATGAGTGATCAGCTGCACGAGGCCTGCAACATGGCCACGCTGGAAGGCGACGACATTCTTTACATCGCGCGCTCGGCCACGACTCAGCGACTGATCTCCGTGGATCTGGCGGTGGGCGGGCGTTTGCCGGCTTACTGCACGTCCATGGGCAGGATTCTGCTGGCAGCGCTGGACGATGTGTCGTTGCAGGAATACCTCGACCACGTGGATCTGCAACCCAAAACCAGTCGCACCTTGCGCACCCCCGAGGCCTTGCTCGAATGCCTGCAGCAAGTGCGGCAGCAGGGCTGGTGCATTGTCGATCAGGAACTGGAGCAGGGTTTGCGTTCCATTGCAGTGCCGGTCTACGACGCATCGGGTCAGGTTCTGGCGGCGCTGAATGTCAGCACCAGCGCGGGTCGGGTGGCGCGCAATGACCTGGAGCAGAAGTTTCTGCCGATCATGCTGAGTGCCAGCCGTGACCTCAGCACGCAGTTATTTACTTGACGGCTATAAAGCGGTGAGACCGTAGCTGGCTCCAGTCTCCACTAACCGTTCGGTGATCGAACACTTAGTCGGTTATCGGATTGTCCCGTCCTTTGCCCAGGCATAACCTCATTCTCAACGCCAAGCCGTCAAGGGCATGGCAACCGAGTGTGAACCTGGAGCACCCCCATGGCTGCAATTCTTTCCCTCCACGAGGCCGTCAAGCAGTTCGTCAACGACGGTGACATCGTTGCACTGGAAGGCTTCACCCACCTGATTCCTACCGCGGCGGGACATGAGCTCATTCGCCAGAAGAAGAAAGATCTGACGCTGGTGCGCATGACGCCCGATCTGATTTATGACCAGTTGATCGGCGCAGGCTGTGCGAGACGTCTGATTTTCTCGTGGGGCGGTAACCCCGGGGTTGGCTCGTTGCATCGGCTTCGTGATGCCGTCGAACGGCAATGGCCGCAGCCCATGGAGATTGAAGAACACAGCCACGCCGACCTCGCCAACGCGTACGTGGCGGGCGCGTCGGGCCTGCCGTTCGCGGTGCTGCGGGCGTATGCCGGTTCCGATCTGCCGAAGGTGAACCCGCTGATCAAATCCGTCACATGCCCGTTCACCGGAGAAGTGCTGGCCGCGGTGCCGGCAGTGCGCCCCGACGTTACGGTGATCCACGCGCAGAAAGCCGACCGCAAAGGCAACGTGCTGCTGTGGGGCATTCTCGGGGTTCAGAAAGAGGCGGCGTTGGCGGCCAGGCGCTGCATCGTCACGGTCGAGGAAATTGTCGATGACCTCAAGGCGCCGATGAACGCCTGCGTACTGCCAACCTGGGCGCTGAGTGCTGTTTGCGTCGTGCCGGGCGGCGCTCATCCTTCCTACGCCCACGGCTACTACGAGCGCGACAACCGTTTCTATCAGGCGTGGGACGCCATCGCCCGCGACCGTGAGGCGTTTACCGCCTGGATCGACGAATACATCCATGGCACCCGTGACTTCAGTGAGTTCAAGAACAAGCTGGCCCACGCGGCGGAGGCTCACCAATGACTTATTCCACCAGCGAAATGATGACCGTCGCCGCCGCGCGCCGCTTGAAAAACGGCGCCGTGTGCTTTGTCGGCATCGGTCTGCCCTCGAAAGCGGCCAATCTGGCGCGCCTCACTTCCTCGCCCGACGTGGTGCTGATTTACGAATCAGGGCCCATCGGCGCCAAGCCAGATGTGCTGCCGCTGTCCATCGGTGACGGCGAACTGGCGGAAACCGCTGACACCGTCGTGTCCACCAGCGAGATCTTCCGTTACTGGCTGCAGGGCGGGCGTGTCGATGTCGGTTTTCTTGGCGCGGCTCAGGTCGACCGTTTCGGCAACATCAACACCACGGTCGTCGGCGATTATCACCACCCGAAAGTGCGTCTGCCGGGTGCGGGGGCGCGCCGGAAATTGCAGGCTCGGCCAAAGAAGTGCTGATCATCCTCAAGCAGTCCCCACGGACATTCGTCAACACGCTGGACTTCCTGACCTCGGTCGGCCACGGCGAAGGGGGCGAATCCCGAAAACGCCTCGGCCTGCCGGGTGCCGGGCCGGTCGGCATCATCACCGACCTGTGCATTATGGAGCCGGAGGAGGGCACCCACGAATTCGTCGTGACCACGCTGCACCCCGGCGTGACCCGCGAGCAGGTGATCGCCGCCACCGGTTGGGACCTGCGCTTTGCCGAAACGGTCGTGCAATCCGACGCGCCTACCGAGTACGAACTGGCCGCGTTGCGTGATCTGGAGGCGCGGACCGCTGCCGCCCATGGCCAGGCCCCGGGAGAAGCATGATGCGGGACGTATTTATCTGCGATGCAATTCGCACCCCCATTGGCCGGTTTGGCGGCGCCCTGGCGACCGTTCGGGCGGATGACCTGGCCGCGTTGCCGATCAAGGCCCTTATGGCGCGCAACCCGTCGGTCAACTGGAATGAGTTGGACGAAGTGTTCCTCGGCTGCGCCAATCAGGCGGGGAAGACAACCGCAACGTCGCGCGCATGGCGGCGCTGTTGGCCGGCTTGCCAGCGACTGTGCCGGGCGTGACCCTCAATCGGTTATGCGCCTCGGGTCTGGACGCAGTGGGTTCAGCGTTCCGTGCGATTGCCTGTGGCGAGATGGAGCTGGCCATTGCCGGCGGCGTCGAGTCCATGTCCCGCGCCCCTTTCGTGATGGGCAAGGCCGACGCGGCATTCGGCCGCGGCCAGAAGCTGGAAGACACCACCCTGGGCTGGCGTTTCGTCAATCCGCAAATGAAAGATCAGTACGGCGTTGAGACCATGCCGCAGACCGGGGACAACGTCGCTGAGGATTTCGGCATCTCCCGGCAGGATCAGGACGCGTTTGCCCTGCGCAGCCAGCAGCGTACGGCGGCGGCTCAGGCCTCAGGCTTCTTCGCTGAGGAGATCGTGCCCGTGCGCGTCGCCCACAAAAAGGCGAGACCGTCGTCGACACCGACGAGCACCCCCGTGCCGATACCAGCCTTGAGGCGCTCGCCAAGCTGAAGCCGGTCAACGGGCCTGGCAAAACGGTCACGGCCGGCAACGCCGCCGGCCTGAACGACGGCGCGGCGGCGATGATTCTGGCGTCCGCCGAAGCCGTCAAGAAACACGGCCTGACGCCGCGCGCTCGCATACTGGGGATGGCCAGTGCCGGCGTTGAGCCTCGCGTCATGGGTAGCGGCCCGGTCCCGGCGGTGCGCAAGCTGGTGGCCCGACTGGGTCTGGCGGTCAGTGATTTCGACGTCATCGAGCTCAACGAAGCGTTCGCCAGCCAAGGCCTGGCGGTCTTGCGTGAACTCGGCATTGCTGACGATTCACCCAAGGTGAACCCGAACGGCGGGTCGATTTCGCTGGGACATCCGCTGGGCATGAGCGGCGCGCGGCTGGTGCTGACGGCGCTGCATCAGCTGGAGAAAACCGGCGGCAGCAAAGCGCTGGCCACGATGTGCGTTGGCGTGGGGCAAGGCCTGGCCCTTGCGATAGCGCGCTAAACGACCTTCTTGGGAATCAACCACCCGAGTCATCGGTTGCCTCTGCGAAAGGGGCAACTTGCTGACTTGGGTGGTTGTCCTTGTGATGTCGAAACGTTACTGCTTAAGTCTAAATGTTGCAGGTTATGTCTTAGACTGGCTGACCTTACTAACACCTGGGGAGATAATAATGACAACGACTCACTACACCGGCGAAGAAAGGCGCAAGCGGATCTTCGCCATCGTCGGGGCCTCATCGGGCAACCTCGTCGAATGGTTCGACTTCTACGTTTACGCCTTCTGCGCCATCTACTTCGCGCCTGCGTTTTTTCCTTCCGACGACCCGACCGTTCAACTGCTCAACACCGCGGGCGTATTCGCCGCAGGCTTCCTGATGCGTCCCATCGGCGGCTGGCTGTTCGGTCGCGTGGCGGACAAACATGGCCGCAAGAACTCGATGATGATTTCCGTGCTGATGATGTGCGCGGGATCGCTGGTCATCGCCTGTCTGCCCACCTATGCAACCATCGGTGCCTGGGCGCCGTTTCTGCTGCTGATGGCGCGCCTGTTCCAAGGCCTGTCGGTGGGCGGCGAATACGGCACCACGGCCACATACATGAGCGAAGTCGCATTGCGGGGGCAGCGCGGGTTTTTCGCTTCGTTTCAGTACGTGACGCTGATTGGCGGCCAGCTGTTGGCCGTACTGACCGTGGTCATCCTGCAGCAGTTTCTCAGTGCCGATGAGCTCAAAGCCTACGGCTGGCGCATCCCGTTCGTGGTCGGTGCGGTGGCGGCGGTGATTTCGCTGGTGCTGCGCCGCTCGCTGAAAGAAACCACCACCGCCGAAGTCCGTCAGAACAAGGATGCGGGCAGCATGTCTGCCCTGTTCCGCGATCACAAAGCGGCGTTCATCACCGTGCTGGGCTACACCGCCGGTGGCTCGCTGATTTTCTACACCTTCACCACGTACATGCAGAAATACCTGGTCAACACCGTGCACATGGATGCCAAGGTCGCGAGCTACATCATGACCGGCGCGCTGTTCCTGTACATGTGCATGCAGCCGGTGTTCGGCATGCTCGCCGACAAAATTGGCCGTCGCGCTTCGATGCTGTGGTTCGGCGGGCTGGGCACGCTTTGCACGGTGCCGCTGCTGCTGACGTTGAAAACCACCACCAGCCCGGTCATCGCGTTCGTGCTGATCACCCTGGCATTGGCCATCGTCAGTTTCTACACCTCGATCAGCGGTCTGGTGAAAGCCGAGATGTTTCCGGTGCAGGTCCGTGCGCTGGGCGTCGGTCTGGCCTATGCCGTGGCCAACGCTATTTTCGGTGGCTCCGCTGAATACGTGGCGCTGGGCCTGAAGAACATGGGCATGGAAAACACCTTCTACTGGTACGTGACCGCGATGATGGCGATTGCTTTCCTGTTCAGCCTGCGACTGCCGAAGAAGCCTGCTTACCTGCACGAAGATCACTGATCCCGGACCTTGGAGCCCGCGTCTTTGCACGGCGCGAGCTATCCACGTTCATCACACTTATTCCACGTGTTTCACGGAGCGACTGCCATGGCGTTCGTACAACTTGAAGACGGTGAGCTGCATTATGAAATTGATGGGCGAGAGGATGCGCCAGTGCTGGTGCTGTCCAACTCGCTGGGCACTGACCTGCATATGTGGGACGCGCAGATTCCGGCGCTGAGCAAGTCATTCCGCGTCGTGCGTTACGACACCCGCGGCCACGGTCAGTCCCTCGTCACCCAAGGGCCTTACACCATCGAACAGCTGGGACGAGACGTGCTGGCGCTGCTTGATGGGTTGAAGGTCGACCGCGCGCACTTTTGTGGACTGTCCATGGGTGGCTTGATCGGTCAGTGGCTGGGCATTCATGCCAACGATCGGCTGCACAAGCTGGTGCTGTGCAACACCGCTGCGAAGATCGGCGACACGGAAACGTGGGCGCCGCGCATCGCCCAGGTGGAGAAGGGCGGTGAGCGGGCCATGAAGGAAATGGGCGCTGGCGCTGTAGGGCGTTGGTTCACGCCTGACTTTGCCAGTCAGCACGCCGACAAGGTCACGCCCGTCACCGACGTGCTGGCGGCGACGTCTCCGCTGGGTTACGCCGCCTGCTGCGCGGCTGTCCGGGATGCCGATCTGCGCAAGGAAGTCGGTTCGATCACCGTGCCCACGCTGATCATCTGCGGCAGCCATGACGCCGTCACCACCGTGGCGGACGGGCATTATCTGCAGAACCACATCCACGGCAGCGAACTCTCCGACTACTACGCCGCGCACCTGTCCAGCGTTGAACTGGGTGAAGTCTTTGCACTGCGTGTGACGGAGTTTTTGTTGGCGTAACCGCTGTGGCCTTTGCTTGAAACAGTCTGGAAAACAGGCAAAAAAACCCACCAATCGGTGGGTTTTTTCATACGCGGCGTATCAGAACAAGCGGGTGGACGGCACATCGCCCGCGGTTGGCTGACGCTCGCCGGTCGGGGTCTGTTCGTACCAGCCGCCGCCGAGCGCGCGGTACAGATTGACCTCGCTGTTCAGCTGCGACAGACGATCGGTGATCAACGACTGCTGCGCGCTGAACAACTGACGCTGGGCGTCGAGGAAGGTCAGGTTGCTGTCGATCCCGATGCGATAGCGACGCTCGGCCAGACGGTAGTAGTCCTGGTTGGCGTTGACGAAATCGGTCTGCGCCTTGAGCTGATCGGTGTAGGTCTTGCGCGCGGCCAGACCGTCGGAGACTTCCTGAAACGCCGTCTGAATCGCCTTCTCGTAGTTGGCGACGCCGATGTCTTTCTGGATCTTCGAGTAGTCCAGGCTCGCGCGCAAACTGCCCGCGTTGAAGATCGGCAGATTGATCGACGGCTCGAACAGCCACGTCCCCGAACCGCCTTTGAACAGACCGCTCAGGTCGCCGCTCGCCGTACCGGCACTGGCCGTGAGGCTGATGCTGGGGAAGAACGCGGCGCGTGCAGCGCCGATATTGGCGTTGGCGGCTTTCAGGTTGTATTCGGCCTGCAAGATATCCGGACGGCGTTGCAGCAGCTCAGATGGCAGCCCCGGCGGCATTTCGTTGAGCATGTCAGCGCTCAACGGCTTGGACGCGGGCAGATTGGCCGGCAGACTGGTGCCCAACAACAGCACCAGATTGTTTTCGTCCTGGGCGACCAGTCGCTGGTACTGGGCCAGCTTGACGCGGGCGCTCTCGACGGAGGTGCGCGATTGCGCCAGATCCAGTGCCGAAGCCACACCCACTTCGCTGCTGCGAGAGGTCAGACGCAGGCTTTCCTCGAAGGCGCCCAAGGTGTCCTGGGTCAGCTTCAACAGCTCTTTGTCCGCTTCCCACGTCAGATAGGCGTTGGCCACGTTGGCGACCAGACTGATCTGCGTGCTGCGACGGCCTTCTTCACCGGCGAAGTAGGTTTGCAACGCCTGCTCACTCAGGCTGCGCACTCGTCCGAACAGATCCAGCTCATAGGAGCTGATGCCCAGACCCACTGAATACTGACTGGTGATACCGGACTCGCCCGTTTGCGACAGGTCGCCCGGCACGCGCTGACGCGTGCCGGTGCCCGAGGCCGCGACAGCCGGGAACAGGTCCGCACGTTGAATGCGGTACTGCGCGCGGTAGGCGTCGATGTTCAGCGCGGCGACGCGCAGGTCACGGTTGTTCTGCAGCGACGTCTGAATCAACTGCTGCAGTGCCGGATCATGGAAAAACTGACGCCAGCCTTGCTCGGCCGCCGCCTGATTCGCCGCCTGGGCCGGCGAGTAGGCCGGACCTTGCGGGAACTGAGCCGGCACCGGAGCGGCGGGCTGCTTGTAATCGGGGATCAACGAGCAGCCGCCGAGAATGAACGCGGTGACCGCCAGCGAGATCAGGGACTTGCTCATTGGCCAGCCTCATCGTGTGGAGTGTGTTTCTGTTTGCCTTTGAACAGCGAGGATATCGAAACGAAGAACAACGGTACCCAGAAGATCGCCAGGATAACCGCGGTGATCATACCGCCGATTACGCCCGTACCGATCGAATGCTGGCTACCGGCACCGGCGCCCGAGGAAATCGCCAGCGGAACCACACCGAGAATGAACGCCATGGACGTCATCACGATGGGCCGCAGACGCATCCGGCAGGCTTCGATGGTTGCATCGACGATGCCCTTGCCCTGTTCATGCAGCTCCTTGGCGAACTCGACGATCAGAATGGCGTTTTTCGCCGCCAGACCCACCGTCACCAAGAGACCTACCTGGAAGAACACGTCATTGGACAGGCCACGCAGACTCGTCGCGATCAGCGCACCGATAACCCCAAGCGGGATGACCAGCAACACCGCGATCGGAATCGACCAGCTTTCATACAACGCCGCCAGACACAGGAACACGATCAGGATGGACAGTGCGTACAGCGCGGGCGCCTGGGAACCGGACAGACGCTCTTCATAGGACAGACCCGTCCACGACAGACCCACGCCGGCCGGCAACTTCTTCGCCAGTTGCTCGACCTCGGCCATCGCCTCACCGGTGCTGTAACCCGGCGCCGGAGTACCCAGCACTTCCTCGGCCGGTACACCGTTGTAACGGGACAGCTTCGGCGAACCGAACACCCACTCGCCGGTGGCGAACGAGGCAAACGGCACCATCTCGCCAGCGGTGTTGCGCACGTACCACTTCTTCAAATCTTCCGGCTTCATCCGCGCACTGGCATCGCCCTGCACGTACACCTTCTTGACCCGACCGCGGTCGATGAAGTCGTTGACGTAGTTGCCACCCATGGCGATGGACAGGGTGGTGTTGATGTCCGAAAGGCTCAGGCCCAGGGCCTGCGCACGCTCGTCATCGATAACCAGTTGGTACTGCGGCTCATCGTTCAGACCGTTCGGACGCACGCCCGCCAGAATCTTGCTTTGTGCCGCCATGCCCAGCAATTGATTACGCGCTTCCATCAGCTTGGCGTGACCCACGCCGCCCTGATCCTGCAAGTACACGTCGAAACCGGTGGCGTTACCCAGTTCCAGTACCGCAGGCGGTACGACCGCAAAGGTCATTGCGTCGCGGAAGCCAAAGAAGTGCTGCTGCGCCCGTTTGGCCAGCTCGAAAACACTGTTGGAGGCATCACGATCGCCCCACGGTTTCAGCATGATGAACGCCAGACCGGAGCTCTGACCGCGACCGGCAAAGTTGAAGCCGTTAACGGTGAACACCGAGTTGACCGCGCCGGACTCTTCTTCCAGCAGGTACTTACGCATGTTGTCGATAACGGTCTGCGTACGTTCAGCCGAGGAGCCTGGAGGCGTCTGCACCTGGGCGAAAATCACGCCCTGGTCTTCTTCCGGCAGGAACGCGCTCGGAATGCGGGTGAACATCCAGATGGTGCCGCAGACGATCAGCGCATAAACGATAAAGGCCGGAACCTTGTGCTTGAGCATGTTGCCGACGCCGCGCTCGTAGCTCACTACGCTGCGGTCGAAGGTGCGGTTGAACCAGCCAAAGAATCCACGTTTCGGCTGCCCGTGCTTCTCATGATCGATCGGCTTGAGCAGGGTGGAGCACAACGCCGGGGTGAAGATCAGCGCGACCAGTACCGAAAGCGCCATCGCCGAAACGATGGTGATCGAGAACTGCCGGTAGATCACACCCGTGGAGCCGCCGAAGAACGCCATTGGCAGCAGAACTGCACACAGCACGAGTGCGATACCGACCAGTGCGCCCTGGATCTGCTCCATGGATTTGATCGTGGCATCCCGCGGCGAAAGTTTGTCCTCCGCCATCACCCGCTCGACGTTTTCCACCACAACGATGGCATCGTCCACCAGCAAGCCGATGGCAAGGATCACCCCGAACATGGTCAGCGTGTTGATGGTGAAACCGGCAGCGGCAAGGATCCCGAACGTACCCAGCAATACCACCGGCACGGTCATCGTGGTGATGATGGTGGCGCGGAAGTTCTGCAGGAACAGGTACATCACCAGGAACACCAGGATGATCGCTTCACCCAGGGTGTGAACCACGCCGGTGATGGATTCCTGAACCACCGGCGTGGTGTCGTACGGGTAAACCACTTTCATGCCAGGCGGGAAGAACGGCTCCAGCTGGGAGATCGTGGCGCGGATCGCCTTGGCGGTGTCCAGCGCGTTGGCACCGGTCGCCAACTTGATCGCCAGACCGGAGGCCGGCTTGCCGTTGAACTGCGCGTCAATGCTGTAGTTCTCGCCCCCAGACCGACTTTGGCGACGTCTTTCAGGCGAACCTGCGAACCATCCTGATTGACCTTCAGCAGAATGTTACCGAACTGCTCGGCGGTCTGCAGACGGGTTTTACCGATGATCGTGGCATTCAGCTGCTGACCCTTGAGCGCAGGCAGACCGCCGATCTGGCCGGAAGACACCTGAACGTTCTGGGCTGTGATGGCCGTTTTGACGTCGACCGGGGTCAGCTGGAAATTGTTCAGCTTGGCCGGGTCGAGCCAGATACGCATGGCGTACTGGGCACCGAAGACCTGGAAGTCACCCACACCGGAGGTACGGGAGATCGGGTCCTGCATGTTCGACACGATGTAGTTGGACAAGTCTTCCTTGCCCATGCTGCCGTCTTCGGACACAAGGCCGACAACCATCAGGAAGTTCTTCACCGCCTTGGTCACACGGATACCCTGTTGCTGCACCTCTTGCGGCAGCAGCAGGGTGGCCAGGTTGAGCTTGTTCTGCACCTGAACCTGAGCGATGTCCGGGTTGGTACCCTGGTTGAACGTCGCGGTGATGGTCATGCTGCCGTCGGAGTTACTTTCCGATGACACATAACGAAGGTTGTCGATACCGTTGAGCTGCTGCTCAATCACCTGCACCACGGTGTCCTGCACGGTCTGCGCGTTGGCACCCGGGTAGGTCACGGCGATCGCGATGGCCGGCGGCGCAATGGCCGGGTATTGGTTGATCGGTAGCTTGAGGATCGACAGCGTCCCCACCAGCATGATCACGAGGGCAATTACCCACGCGAAGATCGGCCGGTCGATGAAAAATTTCGACATGAATTACTCCCCTTTGCTGCCTGCGGCTTTATCAGTTGCCGGGGCAGTTGCCGGGTTCGGTGCCGGGCTAGCTGCGTTGACGTTGGTGGCTTCGGCCACTTTCACTTCAGCGCCTGGCTTGACGTATTGCAGCCCTTCGGTAATCACGCGATCACCTGCGTTCAGGCCCTTTTCAACCAGCCAGTCGCTGCCGATGGTGCGGTTGGCAACCAGCGTGCGGGACTCGACCTTGTTGTCGGCGTTCACCACCAATGCGGTTGGCGTGCCTTTCAGGTCACGAGTAATGCCTTGCTGTGGAACCAGGATCGCGTTCTCGGCCACGCCCGATTGCAGTCGTGCATGCACGAACATGCCCGGCAACAGGGTGTGATCCGGGTTCGGGAACACGGCGCGCAGCGTCACGGAACCGGTGGTCTGGTCGACCGACACTTCTGAGAACTCAAGCTTGCCTTCGATGGGGTAGAGGCTGCCGTCTTCCAGCACCAGCTTGACCTTCGCGGAGTTCTCGCCGGCTTTCTGCAGCTTGCCGCTTTCCAGTTCGCGACGCAGCTTGAGCATCTCGGCCGAAGACTGGATCACGTCGACGTAAATCGGGTCGAGCTGCTGAATGGTGGCCATCGCATCGGCCTGACCGTTACTGACCAGCGCACCTTCTGTTACCAGGGAGCGACCAATACGGCCGGAGATGGGCGCATAGACCTTGGTGTAGCGCAGGTTGATCTCTGCTGTCTGCACTGCCGCCTTCGCTTCACGAGCCGAACCCACCGCCGTGTCGTATTCCTGACGGCTGACGGCTTGCTCGTTGATCAGCTGCTTATAGCGGCCAGCGAGGGAGTTGGAGGATTCGTAGGTCGCCTTGGCGCTGTCCAGGGTGGCCTGGTAAATCGCCGGGTCGATTTGATAGAGCTGCTGACCGGCTTTGACATCCGCACCTTCAGTAAACAGGCGCTTGAGGATGATGCCGTTCACTTGCGGACGCACTTCGGCGATACGGAACGCGGTGGTCCGACCGGGAAGTTCAGAGGTGAGGGTGTAGGCCTGGGTTTTCAGAGTAACGACGCCGACCTGAGGGGGCGGTGGTGCTGCGGCCGCTTCTTCCTTCTTGCTGCATCCGGAGAGCAGCGATGCCAGGGCGACGGCAGTGACCAGTACGGTAACAGCTGGCTTGAATTGCATGAAGATCCTCGGGTCAGGAGCCTGAACTCATGGGTAGTGGAAAGAGGGCGGGAAAGTATTCCAGCTAGATAAGTAGGATGCTAATGAATATACTTACATTCACGGTTGTTTGTAAACACCCACGAGTGCGACACTCCAACGCACCGAGGGTATCGATTGTAGGTCCGGGACAAGGCATTACAAAGGCCGCCCGACGTGCTGTGCAGGCCACTCGACCAGAGCGCCTGAGGCATTTTCATTGAGGTTTTTACTGCCATGGTTCGACGCACGAAAGAAGAAGCCCAGGAAACGCGCAAGCAGATCCTCGAAGCTGCCGAGCAGGCTTTCTACGATCGAGGGGTCTCCCGCACGACGCTTGCCGACATTGCGGCCTTGGCTGGCGTGACCCGCGGCGCGATCTATTGGCATTTCAGCAACAAGGCCGATCTGGTCCAGGCCATGCTCGACAGCCTGCATGAGCCTCTGGAAGAGATGGCGAGGGCGAGCGAAAGCGAAGATGAAGTAGACCCGCTGGGATGGACGCGCAAGCTTCTCATTCATTTGTTTCAGCAAGTTGCCAGCGATCCAAAAACCCGTCGCATCAATGAAATTCTGTTCCATAAATTCGAATTTACCGACGAAATGTGTGACATGCGGCAACAACGGCAATTTGTCTGGCTAGACGCCAACGAGCGGATTGCACTGGCACTCAGTAATGCTTCCAGGCAAGGCCAGCTCCCCGCTGACCTCAATCCGCAACGCGCTGCGATCTGCCTGCATGCCTATATCCACGGCATCATCGGCCAGTGGCTGCTGGTGCCGGAAAGCTTCCCGCTGCATGACGACGCCGAGCGTCTGGTCGATGGCATTCTCGACATGCTCCGCTTCAGCCCGGCGTTACGCGATACCACGTCGGCCTAAATGGCGTTTGGCCTGTATCTATACCGCGCCTGACCTTCGCTGAAAAGGCGGTTTACCTTCGCTTTACTAAGCCAAACCGGTGATTCAGCGCTCATTCAGGTCCGGGTACTCATTGAAGTGCCGAATGCTGCCCTATCGCAATCTCCCGTCTACGCTTGCCCCATAACCAATAAGAGTGGGGGCGAAGCGATGGCAGTCGTGTCAAAAAACGCATGCAGCAGGCTACTGATGGGTGTGCTCGCTGCCTTGTGCATCGGGCAAGGCTGGGCAGCAGGTGACGAAGTCGAGGAAGCGGCGGCGGCCAGGGCGCTGCTGGAAAAAGCCGTTGCCCGGTATCGGGTTCAGGGAGACAAAGCGCTGGCCGAGTACAGCCGCCAGGGTGAGTTCGTCGATGGCGAGCGTTATGTTTTCGTCACCGATACCAAGGGCATCATGCTTGCAAGTGGCGGGCCATCGGTCGCGTTGATCGGCCGTGACGTGTCGTCTGTGCTTGATCCTGAGCTGCAGAAAACCTTCAGGCAGGTGCTGCAAACCCCGGAAAGCGCCGGCATTCAGCAGGCCGAATATCGCTGGCAGAACTGGCGCGACGGCAAGGTCGAGCGCAAGCGGGTGTATTTCCAGCGCATCGGCGATCGGGTGTTGGCCGTCGGCTATTACTTGCCCCGTGCTTCCCCGGAGCAGGCGAGGGCATTGCTCGACAAAGCTTCCAGGGCGCTGGAAGAGGATAAAGACGGCGCCCTCCGTGCGATCAATGACCTCAAGGGCGGATTTCTGCAAGACGATCTGTATGTCTTCGTGGTGAACGTGGAGACCAGGCGCTACGTGGCCCACGGCACCAATCTGCGGCTGGTGAATACCGACTTCAGCAAGGTCAAGGATCCGGAAGGCAAACCGGTTGGCATTCCAATGCTCGAGCTGATCAAGAAGCAGCCCGAAGGCGAGTACGAATACCGCTGGCGCAATCCGGTCACCAGCAAGATCGAACATAAGCACGCTTACGTGCGCAAGGTCGGTGAATTCCTGGTGGCGGTGGGTTACTACAGCGGCTGATCGGTCTGGCAGGCTCGTTTATCGGTCCTTGTCGTCCCGCCCGCGCAGCAGGTTATTGGGCATCGCCAGCGCAGCTGACAGACCCAGTAGCGACACCGCCGCGCTGGCCATCAACAGATGCTGGAAGGTCATCGACAGTTGCCCGCGCAGCGATTCAAGGGCCGGGCCGCTGGCGGTATGCAGACTGTCCATCAGCACATTGCCCGAGCCCTCGCCCGGGATCGAACCGGCGCCGACCTGGGCGATGCCGGAACCGGCGAGCATCGCCAGCAGCAGTGCCGACATGCTCGCCACACCGACCGCGCCGCCCAGAGACCGAAACAGGTTGGTCGTGCTGGTCGCAACGCCCATGTCTTTGACCTCCACCGAGTTCTGTGTGCCCACCAGCGACGTCGGGAATTGCATGCCGCTGGCAATGCCGGTCAGAACCATGAACAGGCTGGTCAGAATGACAGACTGAGGCGGCGTGAGGGCGATGCCGAGGATTGCCAGCGGCATCAACGCTGCGCCAGTGAGGATGATTGGCTTGTAGCGGCCCGTCAGCGAAGTGCGACGGCCGCCGAAGTACGCGCCTATGGGCATGCCGATGGCCAGTGGCATCAGGTGCAACGCCGCGCTGTCGGCACCTGCGCCGGTGACGGTCTGAAAACGCAGCGGCAGCAGTACGATCAGCGAGATGGCCTGAAAGCTGGTGAAGAAAATAGTGCACCAGCAGAGCACTGCGCTGCGATTGGCGAACAGGTGCATGGGCAGTAATGGTTCGCGGGTGCGTCGTTCGTACAACACAAAAATCACCAGCGCGAGCAGCGCGACCGACAATTGCATGACCACCGAAGCATCGCGCCAGCCGTGGCCCTGACCGATTTCGGTAATGCCCAGCAGCAAGGCGGTCAGGCCGATGATCATCAACACCGTACCCAGGTAGTCGATCACCGGTTTGCGTTGAGGGATCGGCAGGCCAACCAGCGTTTTGCGCGCGACCCACCATGCAGCCAGCCCCAGTGGCAAGTTGATGATGAACACCCATCGCCACGACAGGTACTCGGTCATGAAGCCGCCGAGCACCGGCCCGGCCACGCTCGCCGCTGCGTACATCCCGCTGAAGTAACCCTGATAGCGACCGCGCTCCCGGGGCGGGACGATGTCGCCGATGATCGCCTGGCTCACGGAGACCATGCCGCCAGCGCCGATGCCTTGCAGCACACGCGCCAGCACCAGTTGCTCCATGCTCTGGGCCATGGCGCAGAACAGCGAGGCCAGGGTAAACGTCGCCAGCCCGAACAGCATCAAGCGGCGCCGACCGTACAAGTCCCCCAGCTTGCCGTAAATCGGCACCGCCACGGTCAGCGCGACCATGTAGGCGGAAATCACCCAGGCGAGCAGGTCGAAATCCTGGAATTGGGCTGAGATGGCCGGCATCGAGACCGCAACAATGGTCTGATCCAGCGCACTGAGGAAGACGGCCATCATCAGCGCAAACAGAATGCTGCGGATGTCCGGACGGGGTTGATTGAGGCTCGTCACAGAAGGGACTCGACTGGCAGATTGACCCGCTGAACACCCGCAGGAATTTTTGCCAAGTCTAGTCCGTTAGCTTGCTAATCGATAGCAGGCTGCGGGGTTTTTAAGCGTCGGATTGACCGGCGTTTGCCATCAACGCAGGGCGCTGAACGTCGCATCCGTAGGGACGCAATGCCCCATCGTGCAGACCACCGCCATGCGGGGTGTTTGCCGCATTTGTTCGATTCGGTAAGCACCTGCGGCATACAGGCTCAATACGGCAGTAACGGCGACGACATAAACACACTGTCTTTTTATTGTGGTTCTCATGACATTTGCCTCGATCCGGTAGGACATCTGGTTCAGAGCGGACACTGTCAGTGTAGGTCGCTTCCGGCGAGTTGGCCGGGCGAGGGGGGATTGAATGTTTGTATCAGGCGGGCCATGGAGGAAAAGCGAGCATTGCGCCGCTCAGCCGATGCGCC
The DNA here is from genome assembly GCF_016925575.1 of Pseudomonas sp. 15A4. Lineage (NCBI taxonomy): Bacteria > Pseudomonadati > Pseudomonadota > Gammaproteobacteria > Pseudomonadales > Pseudomonadaceae > Pseudomonas > Pseudomonas sp. 15A4. Next base: position 2,235,801 of record NZ_CP068986.1, read on the forward strand.
TTTCTGCCGCCTGCAGCGACAGCCAGCCCAGCAGATCCTGCAGTGGGGAAGGGATGCTGGCGCCTCTGGGGTGCACGAAGTAATACGCCGCGCCGGTCCGCACTCTCAGCTCGAACGGCATGACCAGCCGCCCGGCGCTCAGGTCTTCGCCGATCAGCGACCAGTCGCCGATGGCAACGCCGGACCCTTGAGACGCGACGGTCATCGCCAGGTCCATCGTGTCGAAGTGCTGGCCCTGCTCGACGTTGGTCAGCTTCGCCCCGGCGGCTTTCAGCCACAGCGTCCAGTCCCGCTCGTCGAGGGTGGGGTGCAGGAGCATGTGCCGTTCCAGATCGGCGGCGCGGGAGAGTGGATTGCTGAATGGCAGTGATGGAGAGCACACCGGCGTCAGTTGTTCGTCGAACAGGTGCTGCACGTGGGTGAAATCACCCGGGTGTGCGCCGAACACCACGGCGGCGTCGAAATCCTCCCGGCGAAAATCCACGGTGTGGGCGCTGGTCGTGGTCAGTTGCACCGGCACGTCAGGCCGCTCTTTCTGCCACTGCATGAGGCGCGGCAATAACCAGCGGCTGATGCAGGTCGGCGCCTTGATCTGTAGCGCCCTCGGTCTGGCATCGACCTGATCCAGCGCTTCTTCGATCAGGCTGAACACCTGTTCGATGCGCGGCAGCAATTCACGGCCCTGGGCGGTCAGGTTCAAGCCCCGGGCCTGACGATTGAACAGGCGATAGCCCAAATGGGCTTCCAGTCCGGAGATCTGCCGGCTGACCGCGCCTTGGGTGATGTGCAGCGCCTCGGCAGCCCGAGTGAAGTTGCAGCACTTCGCGGTGATCAGGAACGTGTGCAGGGCGGGCAGGGGCGGAAGGCGTTTCATCGGCAGGATGAGCCATGATCTGAGGACATGGCTAAGCATGACATTTTTTGCGTTGTGGTCGATACGGTTGCGCCGCTTCAATGGTCGCATGCTGATCCTGACAAATGGGCGGGCAGCGTCGGGCAAGACTTAACAAGGAGCAGATACATGGCGACGTGCGGGGAAGTGCTGGTCAGGTTGCTGGAAGGTTATGGGGTCGAGCGAGTGTTCGGGATTCCGGGCGTGCACACGGTCGAGCTTTACCGGGGACTGGCGGGTTCTTCGATAACCCACATCACTCCGCGTCATGAGCAGGGTGCAGGCTTTATGGCGGACGGCTATGCGCGCACGCGAGGCAAGCCCGGCGTGTGCTTCATCATCACCGGGCCCGGCATGACCAACATCACGACGGCGATGGGTCAGGCGTACGGGGACTCGATCCCGATGCTGGTGATTTCCAGCGTACAGTCCCGCAGCCAGTTGGGCGGCGGTCGCGGCAAGCTGCATGAGCTGCCGTCCCAGAGCGCACTGGTCGCAGGCGTCTGCGCGTTCTCCCACACGCTGATGTCTGCGGCTGAATTGCCGTCGGTGCTGGCCCGGGCGTTTGCGGTATTCCAAGCAGCGCGACCACGCCCCGTGCATATCGAGATCCCGCTGGACGTGCTGGTGGAAAATGCCGACGCCCTGGTGCATAGCCAACCCGTATCGGTGACCCGCGCGGGGCCGGCGCCTGCAGCGATTGGGCAGATGGCGACTTTGTTGGCCACGGCGCAACGGCCGTTGATTCTGGCCGGAGGCGGCGCCATTGACGCCGCCCCGGCGCTGACGCGTCTGGCGGAACGGCTGGACGCGCCGGTCGCGCTGACCATTAACGCCAAAGGCATGCTGCCGGGCGCTCACCTACTTCTGATCGGCTCGACGCAATCCCTCGACGCCACCCGCGAGGTCATTGAAAACGCCGACGTGGTGCTGGCCATCGGTACTGAACTGGCCGAGACCGATTACGACATCACCTTTCAGGGCCACTTCAAGATACCGGGCGCGTTGCTGCGCATCGACATCGACCCTGATCAAACCGTGCGCAACTTCCCGCCGACCCTCGGGCTGGTGTCCGACGCTCAATACGCTGCCGAGGCCTTGATGGACGCGTTGGCCAACGAAGTGCTGGCGCCACGCAGCGCGGATTGGGGGCTCCGCGAGTGGCTGCGCTGAGGCAGCGTCTTGAGGCGGGCTGGGACGACGCCACCCGTGCGCAGACCCTGTTCCTGCAGACGGTGCTCGAAGTACTGCCGGAGGCCGTGATCGTGGGCGACTCTACCCAGCCCGTCTACACCGGCAACCTCACACTCGACCTCGACAAGCCTCGCCGCTGGTTCAACTCCTCCACCGGTTACGGAACACTTGGCTACGCCTTGCCCGCCGCCGTGGGTGCATGGCTGGGCAGTCAAGACGCGGGAGCATCCAACCCGGTGGTGTGTCTTATTGGCGACGGCGGCCTGCAGTTCACCCTGTCCGAACTGGCGAGTGCGGTGGAGGCGCGGACGCCCATCGTCGTGCTGTTGTGGAATAACCAAGGCTACGAAGAAATCAAAAAGTACATGGTCAACCGCGCCATTGAACCCATCGGCGTCGACATCTACACGCCTGATTTCATCGGCGTGGCCACAGCACTGGGATGCGTCGCCGAAGCGGTCGTCAACGTCGAGCAACTGACGGCGGCCCTGAACTCAGCCGGCCAGCGTGACGGCCCGACCTTGATCGAGGTCGACCAAAAGCGCTGGATGAGCAGCCTCGGCTGATGTTTTATATTAACCGGCCGGCGCGTTTCAGACCGTGCTGCGCAGGCGTGCCAGATCCCGCAACGGTGGCGCGCCGAACAGGCGGCTGTACTCGCGGCTGAACTGCGAAGCGCTTTCGTAGCCGACCCGGTAACCGGCGGCCGATGCCTCCAGGCCGTCCGCCAGCATCAACCGTCGGGCCTCCTGCAGTCGCAGCTGTTTCTGGTATTGCAGCGGGCTCATGGCGGTGACGGACTTGAAACGGTGGTGCAGCGTCGAGACGCTCAGGTTCACCTCCTTCGCCAGATATTCAATCCGCAGCGGCTCCTGGAAATGGTCGTTGAGCCATTTGATCGCTTGGGTGACGCGATGGGTCTGGCAGTTGGAGATGGCGATTTCGTACAGCCGGTGCCCTTCGCTCCCACGCAGGAGTCGGTAAAGAATCTCCCGATTGATCAGCGGTGCGAGCATGGGAATGTCTTTCGGCGTGTCCAGCAGGCGGATCAGGCGGATGACGGCGTCGAGCAGCTGTGGGTCGATCCGCTCGACGTACATGCCGCGCCCGCTGTGACGCGTCGGCACGCTCATCGGACCGGCTTCGGCGATCAGTGCGTTGATTTCCACCGGGTCGATTTCCAGGCGCAGGGCCAGATGCGGTTCTTCCGGCGTCGCGTAAATCACTTTGCCGCTAATGGGCAACGCCACCGACAGCACCAGGTAATTGAGCGGGTCGTAGGTGTACAGCTCGCCGCCCAGCGTCACGTCCTTGCGGCCCTGAGCCATGATGCACAGCGCCGGTTGTACCAAGCCGGGCACCGATTGCGACGGCCGATCGTGGCGAACCATGAACAGCGACTTGATCACCGTCTGGAAACTGCCATCGGCCGGGGCATGCCGGCGGATCAGTTCTGCCAGCTCGGCGCGCTGTTGCGTCATCTGCGCACTCAGCTCGGCGACAGGTCGAGCATCCGGGGCGGACGGCGCAAGAGCGGATAGCGACATGGGGAATTCCTCTGACAGGGCATTGATGCAGCACAGCTTATTTTTGGGCAAGCGCAAGCGTTAGGCGAATCCTGCCGGATGCTTGCCTGATTCTGTTACCGAGGTGTTGCGTTGCCATGAATGGGCCCTGTTCGTTTGAGATCATTGCTCGAAAGTCCATGGTAGTCACGTGGCGCAGCGTCGAGGTCGGTTCTTGCTGTGAAGCTGTCGGCGCAGAATCAGGCAATAACGTGGCAGTAATCGGCTACCGTTGGGCGTGCTTTCGCCCCTAACCTTCACTTTCAGCCGCAGCCTGCTTCCCGGATACACGGTCCCGGAGCACGGCTCGTCCGCTAAAGACACGCACGCAAAAAGAAGGAGCGCCGAGCATGCCAAACACTTCAGTCGTGAGCCATTGGGTCTCCGTCCGCGCCCGCCCCGGACACAGTACGCAACTGGGCGCCCGCTTGAGCAGCCTGATCAGCCCGTCCGCTGCGGCGTCGGGTTGCCTGCACTTTGCGCTGCAGAAATCCCTGACCGACGAAAATCTATGGGTCATCACCGGCACTTGGGCCGATCCCTCCGCGATGAACGACTGGTTCGCCGCCCCCGAGCTCAACCTTTTTCCGAACTGGTGACCGAGATGCTGGTGACGAGCCTGGATTTTCAAACGTTTGCCACCGTGACGACGGTTCAGGCACAGACGGATCATGTCTCTGTTGATGCTCGCCTGGCGGGCTAGTGGGTTCAGTGCTGGTGCTCACTTGGCTCAGCCTATAAGGGCCTGCGAAGAAAACCTTTCGAGAGTTAGAACGCCTGCGTTTAAAATCCCGGCCTCATTTTCAAGGCAAGGCGTCGAACCATGGCACGCAAAGAATTCCACCATCACGAAGCCGTTTCTGCAGCCGTTCCCGGTGACGATGGCTACAGCGCCGCCATTGCCGTCAAGGCCAGGGTCATGGGCGGCGCGCCGACTTTTCACCGCGTGCTGGCCGAGCAGAAATTCCCTACCGCGCTCGCCGCTGACGACGCCGCTGTGAACGAGCTGGAGCGGCTCGCCGACGTCACGCAAGAGGGCGAACTGGTCTTCGCCCGGGATTGATCAGACTTTCGGCCGGTACATCTTGAACAGCGACTCTGCGCTCAGCTGAAAATAGTCGGCCGGGCCGCCACCGCGCAGGATGGGCTCGCCGGCTGCGGTGTCATACACACCTTCCTTCAGCAGCCGCTTGGCAATGTGCACGGCCACCACTTCCCCAGAATCAGCCAGCTCGGCACGACTTCCTTGTCGGCGCGTTGCAGCTGGATGATCTGCGTCACTTTGCATTCGAACGAAACCGGCGTTTCTTTGACCCTCGGCACGGAAACGATGCGCGACGGTTCTGCCGTCAGGCCGGCCAGCTCGAACTCGCTCACGTCCGCCGGCACTGCCGCGCAACTCATGTTCATCTGCTCGGCCAGGCTGCGCGTGGCGAGGTTCCAGACGAATTCGCCGGTCTGTTCGATATTGTTCAGGCTATCTTTGCGGCCGATGCTGCAGAACCCGATGATCGGAGGCACATAGTTGAAGGCGTTGAAGAAACTGTAGGGCGCCAGGTTCAGCTTGCCTTCTGCGTCCTGGGACGAGATCCAGCCTATCGGGCGTGGGCCCACGATGGCGTTGAACGGGTCGTGGGGCAGTCCGTGACCCTTGGACGGTTCGTAGAAATGAATATCGTCTGACATGGTGTGTTCCTGAATGGTGTTGTGCCGGCGTATCGACCACGGTGTGCGCGCGCACGGGGTGCGGGCCGACATAGTGCAAGGCATTGAATAAGGATTCCAGCAGCCTCCAAACCCCGGGCAAAAAAAGCCCGACACGCGTCGGGCTACAAAGGGAGTTCAGGAGGTGGAACATGAAGCGGTTGGACGTGAAGCAGTCAACGTGATGCGGGCAACTTAGCTAACGCGGTTGGCACCGACGTGATCAGCGCCATCTGCGGCCAGACGGTTGGCGCCGACGTGATCAGCACCATCTGCGGCCTGGCGGTTGTTGCCTACGCGGTCAGCGCCGTCGGCGGCAAGACGATTGGCGCCAACGTGGTCAGAACCATCGGAAGCCTGACGATAAGAACCGGTGTGCGACGCATTGGTGTGAGAAGAACCGCCTTCTGCTACGACAGTGCCATTAAATGCAGAGTGCTGTTCGGAAACAGGCAGAGCGAATGCGCTCGATGCCAGGATGGACAGACTAAGACCGAAAATAATATTTGAAGTTTTCATGAGTGTTGCTCCAGTAAGTTCAATAATTAGTTAACTTGGGAATGGAGCTAATATTACGCGCGTACGGATTAAGTTGAAGTTAACGGTATTGGTAACGACCATCGCCAAAAATGATAGTTGGCTGGAATGCCCGGTTTTAAAGCGTTGTAGGGTGATTTGCGCTGGGATGGGGCAATTTTCAAGAGCGACGGCGAATTTGCCTGTTGACTAGAATGGTAAATATTGCTAGTGCGTTAGCGGCTAGAAGGGGCCAAGGGATGACCCCGAATGGAATCGCGGCGAGTGCAACCTGCTTCGTTGCTGGCAAGATTCCGGCATGCGCCCAGTCACACCAAGGGTTTCAGGTTTTGTAGCGGAGAAAAATTAAGCCCGGCATAAAGCCGGGCTGAGAGAACGACAGGGGTGAATCAGCTCAGGCGATTTGCACCAACATGGTCCGAGCCGTCAGCAGCCAGACGGTTTGCGCCTACATGGTCGGCACCGTCAGCAGCCAGACGGTTTGCGCCTACATGGTCGGCACCGTCAGCAGCGAGGCGGTTGGCGCCTACGTGGTCCGAGCCATCAGCGGCCTGACGGTTGGCACCAACATGATCGGCACCGTCAGCAGCGAGGCGGTTGGCACCTACGTGGTCGGAGCCATCAGCGGCCTGACGGTTGGCACCGACGTGGTCTGAACCGTCAGCAGCAACGCGCCCGATGTTAGTGTGGGACGAGCCGTTTTCTGCAACAACCGCAGCATTAACAGCGTGGTGCGCATCAACGGATGGAAGTGCAAAGGCGCTGCTTGCAAGAATGGAGAAAGCGAGGCCGAAGATCAGTTTGTTAGTTTTCATGATAGTTGCTCCAGATCGATTTAATTAGTGGGTAACTCGGTATGGAGTGAACTTTACTCGCCTCAGAATTATTAAGAAGTCAATCGCATTGGTAGCGATCATTGCTGAAATTGATACTGCCAAAAGCGAGTGTTATTCATGCACTTAGCGGCGCCTTGAAGCGCAAAAGGGCAGCTCACGTGAGTGAGCTGCCCTTGTTTTTCTGTCTTGATGCGCTGGTCGAAGCGGCTCGCAGCCGGGTCAAATCAATCGGTTTCGATCCGTGAGTGCTTGCGGGTGTCCTTCATGAACACATACACCAGCAGCGAAACCGCGATGCAGGCGGTGACGTACCAGTAGTAACCGGTTTCCATGCCGATGCTCTTGAACCACAGCGCGATGTATTCGGCCGTACCCCCGAAAATCGACACTGTCAGCGCATACGGCAGGCCGACGCCCAGGGCGCGGATCTCGGTCGGGAACAGTTCGGCTTTCACCACGGCGTTGATTGAGGTGTAGCCGCTGACGATGATCAGCGCGGCCATGATCAGAAAGAACGCGCCCCACCAGCTTTGGATGGTGTGGAGGGTGGTGAGGATCGGCACGGTACACAAGGTGCCCAGCACGCCAAAGGCAATCAGGATCGGGCGACGACCGATCTTGTCAGACAGCGCGCCGATCACCGGTTGCAACAACATGAACAGGAAAAGCGTGGCGGCAGAAATCGTCGTCGAATCGGTGATGCTCATGCCCACCGTGTTCACCAGGTACTTCTGCATGTAGGTCGTGTAGGTATAGAAGGCCAGCGTGCCACCCATGGTCAGGCCGACCACGGTCATCAGCTCTTTCGGATGGCGCATCAGTGTACGCATGAGGCTTTCTTTGGGTTTGTCCTTCTTGCGGTTGAACGACTCGGTCTCTTCCATGCCGCGACGCAGGAACAGCGCCACCACCGCGCACAATGCGCCGATGGCAAACGGGATGCGCCAGCCCCACGCGTGCAGCTGTTCAGTGGTCAGCGTTTGTTGCAGCACGATCAGCACCGCCAGCGCGATGAGCTGACCGGAGATCAGCGTCACGTACTGAAAGCTTGAGAAGAAGCCCCGGCGTTCCTTGGTCGCCATCTCGCTGAGATAGGTCGCCGAAGTGCCGTACTCGCCACCCACCGACAGGCCCTGCAACAGGCGGGCGAACACCAGCATGATTGGGGCGCCGACGCCGATGGTTTCGTAACCGGGGGTGAGGGCGATGATCAGCGAACCGAAACACATCAGCAGCACCGACGCCATCAGCGCGGCCTTGCGGCCTTTGCGGTCCGCATAGAGGCCCATGAGCCAGCCGCCGATAGGGCGCATCAAGAAGCCCACGGCGAAGATCGCGGCGGTGTTGAGGAGCTGGGCGGTGGTGTCGCCCTTGGGGAAGAAGACTTTGGCGAAGTAGAGGGAGAAGGCGGCGTAGACGTACCAGTCGTACCACTCAACCATGTTGCCGACCGAACCGCTGAAAATGGATTTCAGGCGACTTCCGGTGGTTTTCTCGGCGGCTGGCGTGGCAGCCGTTCCGTGGGAGGCAGAATTGGGGATGGCCATGGGATTTCCTGCAAGTCATTGTTGTTAGAAGGAGCGCATCGAGGCGGTCTGACAACAGTGATAGCAGGAGCTGTGCCAAAGGCTGAAAGGCCCGGAATAGAGGGGTTTTCGCGGCGAAGATAAGCGGAAATCCGCTTGTTGTCTGAAACCCATGAGCGAAAATCCGCTCATGGCCAGAAAGCTGTTCCCGGCTGAAGCCGGTCCCACTGACGGAATGCGATCACCTGGTGGGACCGGCTTCAGCCGGGAATGCATCGGTGGTTACACCGCAAATGTGATGGCGATCAAACGGGCCTCTTCCCGGCTGAAGCCGGTCCTACACAGATTACATCCGGGCAGCTCAACTCTGTGTATTGCCTTCAACCAGAAAGTCCTCGCGCACCAACCCGTGCCGCTGCATCTTTTCATTCAGCGTGCGGCGGGGCAGTTGCAGTTCGTGCATGGCCGCTTTGATGTCGCCCCTATGCCGTCGCAACGCCGAACGAATGCAATGGGCTTCGAACGCTTCTTGCTGCGCCACGAGAGACTGACCTACCGTGCTGCCTTGCGCAGCAGGGCCGTCCAGCCCCAGCACCTGGCGCTCGGCCGCATTCGCCAGCTCGCGTACGTTCCCTGGCCAGTCGTGGCTGAGCAGATGGCTCAGCTGCTCACCACTCAATACCGGCGCGCTACGACCCAGGCGCTCCGCCGCATTTCGCGAGAAATGGCTGAACAGCATCGGGATGTCCTCTCGCCGCTCGCGCAACGGCGGAAGGCGCAATTCCGCGATATTCAGCCGATACGCCAGGTCCTCGCGGAAACGCCCGGCCCTGGCTTCGTCCAGCAGGTCAGGCTTGGTCGCGGCAATGATGCGCACATCAATATCGATGCTCTGGTTCGAACCCAGGCGCTCGATTCGCCGTTCCTGAATCACCCGCAGCAGCTTGACCTGCTGCGCCAGCGGCATGCTTTCGATTTCGTCGAGGAACACCGTGCCACCGTGGGCGTACTCCAGCTTGCCGATTCGCTTGCCCTGAGCGCCGGTGAACGCGCCGCTTTCGTGTCCAAACAGCTCGGCTTCGAACAGCTGCTCCGGGATCGCCGCGCAGTTGACCGCAACGAAAGGTTTGTCGGCCCGCGGACCGAAGTCGTGCAGGCAACGCGCGACCATTTCCTTGCCGCTGCCGGTCTCGCCGCGAATCAGCACATTGACCGGCAGTTGCGAGAGGTCCAGCACCTGCCGCCTTAAAGTCTGCATCGTCGGCGACATGCCCAGCAGCGTCGCATCGAGACGCGAGCGGTTATCTGCGCGTTCGTGCAACGCGCGGTTTTCCAGCACCAGCGCGCGCTTCTCCAGTGCCCGCCGCAAACTGCCGAGCAGGGTTTCGGGGCTGAACGGCTTCTCGAGAAAGTCATAGGCGCCGTCGCGCATGGCGTCCACGGCCATGGGCACGTCGCCGTGGCCGGTCAGCATGATCACCGGCAAATCACGGTCTCGCAGCTGCAACGCTGCCAGCAATTGCAAACCATCCATGCCGGGCATGCGCACATCGCTGAGGATGACGCCGGGGAAGTGATCCGGCAGCTGCGCCAGGCATTCCTCAGCACGGCTGAACAGGCGCACCTCGAACCCGGACAGCGTGAGCCATTGCTCCACCGCTTCGCGAATGGGCGCCTCGTCATCCACCACGATTACCGCGTTCAGCATGGGGCGTCGGCCTCCGGGGCCTGGGTCAGACAGAAGAAAAACCGCGCGCCGTTGTTGACGTTTTCGGCGCTGAGCCGGCCGCCCAGCTCATGCACGATGGCAAACGAAACCGCGAGCCCCAGCCCCAGGCCGTCGCCCACCGGCTTGGTGGTGAAAAACGGATCGAAGACGTTGGCCAGGTGTTCTTGGGCAATTCCGCCGCCACTGTCGATGACGGAAAGGCACCAGTGCCCGCCGGTTGCATCGATGCGGATCTCCAGGCGCTTGAGAGGTTTATCGCCCATCGCGTCGAGGGCGTTGCGCATCAGGTTGATCAGCACCTGTTCAAGCCGAATCGCGTCGCCGCGCACCCACGCCGGGCGCGTCAGGTCGAGCACGCAACTAACACGTTCTTCCCGAATACGTGCGTCCAGCAACAGCAGCGCCTGGTCGACCACGGTGGCCAGATCAAGGCGTTCGCGCAGGCCGCTGGGGCTTTTGCGGGCAAAGGTTTTCAGGTGCCCGGTGAGCGCGGCCATGCGCGTCAGTTGCTGATCCAGCAGGCTCAACGCTTTGTGCGCATCGTCGACGCGGCCATGCTCCAACAGCAGGCGCAGGGTCGCGAGTTGCATGCGCTGCGCCGTCAGCGGCTGGTTGATTTCGTGGGCGAGGGCGGCGGACATCTGACCGAGCGCCGCCAGCTTGGTCGACTGCACCAGACCGTCCTGCGCCGTGTGCAGGTCCCGCGTGCGTTCTTCAACCAAACGTTCAAGCTCTTCGCGACTGCGCTGGCGTACCCGGGCGAGGCGCCAGCGCTGATACAGAAACAACCCCAGGAACACCAGCGTCAGCCAGATGCCTGCTGCCGCCAGACCCGCATTGCGCACATCTTCACTGGCAGGCTGGGGTTTGCGCAGCAGGTGCAAGGTCCAGCCCTCGGTCGGCAAGGGCATCGACTGCCACAAAAAATCGGCCTGCTCGTTGGGGGCGTCGACGCGGCTGAGATGGCTGTTCTCGCCGAACGTTCGCAGCGGCGCCTGATGCAAGGGCGTCAGCGGCTGTTTGTCGTACTGACGCGTGCTCGCCAGCTCTGCGTGGTCCTGCTCGGTCAGCGGGTGTAAAGCGCGGTACCGCCAGCCCGGCTGATTGGCGATGAAGACGATGCCCTTCGCGTCACTGACCAGCAGCAGGTCATCGTTTTGCGCCCAGGTGTGCTCCAGATCCGGAAACTCCAGCTTGACCACCATGGCCCCAATGAACTGCCCGGCCTCGTCCCGTACGGCGTTCGACAGGAAGTAACCCGGAATGCCGCTGGTCACGCCGACGGCATAAAAACGCCCGACACCGGTGGCGCGGGTTTGCGTGAAGTAGGGGCGGAAGCCGTAGTTGTGGCCCACATAACTGCTCGGCAGACGCCAGTTGCTGGCGCCGACGGCAAGGCCTTTGCGGTCGAGCAGTTCAAGGGTGGAGGATCGGGCGGCGCCGTTGATCTGCTCCAGTTTGAGATTGAGCGCCTGGGTGGTGTCGGCGCTGACCGGTCCGGCCAGTGCCGCCCGCAGTTGCGGATCGAGGGCCAGAACGGCTGGCAACGCGCGGTAGCGCTCGATCAGGGTTTGCAGCGTATTGGCATAGAGCGCCAGCCGGTCCCTGGATTGTTCAGCGTCATCTTCCAGGGCATGGCGCTGAGCCTGGTGCATCGCCAGCGTCGCCGCTATGACGGCACCGGCGAGGATCAGCAACACATAGAGCACAAGGCGGACGGAACGGGGCATGGGCATGACCTCCTTTCAGTGGCTGGCGCATTCGCCCCGGATTCCTGCCTTACAGCAAGTTAAACGTCGTCTCTTTCACGTTCTCCGAATCCAGGCCGATCATCAGCTTGAACTCGCCAGCCTCGGCTGCGTACTTCAGCGACGGGTTGAAGAACTTCAGGTCTTCTTCGGTCAGGGTGAAGCTCACGGACTTCTCTTCACCCGGCTTCAGCATGACTTTCTGGAAGTTCTTCAGCTCCTTCACCGGGCGGCTGATAGACGCGGCGACGTCGCGCAGGTACAGCTGAACCACGGTCTCACCGGCGACCTTGCCGGTGTTCTTGACCATGACGCTGGCGGTCAGCTTGTCCTTGCGGGTCATCTTGTTGATCGACAGGGTGATGTCCGACACGCTGAACTGCGTATAGCTCAGGCCGTAACCGAATGGGAACAGCGGGCTGGTCGGCTCCTCGAAATAGTTCGAGGTGTAGTTCGAATCGTTCGGGCGATACGGACGGCCGGTGTTCAGGTGGTTGTAGTACGCCGGCACCTGACCCACGGAACGCGGGAAGGTCATCGGCAGTTTGCCGGACGGGTTGTAGTCGCCGAACAGCACGTCGGCCAAAGCGTTGCCGCCCTCGGTGCCGAGGAACCAGCTTTCCACCATGGCGTCGGCCAGCTCGTTTTCTTCACCCAGCGCCAGCGGGCGGCCATTCATCAGCACCAGCACCAGCGGTTTGCCCGTGGCCTTGAGCGCGCGGATCAGCTCACGTTGACGGCCCGGGATCACCAGGTCGACCCGGCTCGCCGCTTCGTGGGACATGTTGCGCGACTCACCGACCACCGCCACGACGACGTCAGCCTGCTGCGCGGCCTTGACCGCTTCGTCGATCATCTCCTGCTCGGGACGCGGATCGATGGCGATCTGGTCGTCCATCTTGTTCAAGTAGGTAATGGCGTGCTGGTTGTCGGTGACGTTGGAGCCCAGCGCATAAACCAGCTTGGCCTTGTCGCCGACTGCCGCCGCGATACCGTCGTAGGCGTTGACGGTCTGACGCGCCAGACCGGCCGCCGACCAACTGCCCAGCATGTCCATCGAGCTTTTGGCCAACGGACCGATCACGGCGATAGTGCCCTGCTTTTTCAGCGGCAGGGTGTCGTTCTGGTTCTTCAACAGCACGATACTCTTGCGCGCGACGTCGCGGGCTTCGGCACGGTGCAAACGGTTTTCGGCGTTACGGTCGGCCGGGTCGTCCACTGCCGCGCCGATGCGCAGGTACGGGTTGGCGAACAGGCCCATTTCCCACTTGGCGCCGAGCACCTCACGCACGGCATCGTCGACTTCTTTCTCCGACACTTCGCCGCTCTTCACCAGGCCCGGCAGTTCTTCGCCGTAGGCCTTGTCGTTCATGCTCAGGTCGACGCCGGCCTTGATCGCCAGTTTGGCGGCTTCGCGGAAGTCTTTCGCCACGCCGTGGTCGATCAGCTCCTTGATTGCGCCGTGGTCGCTGACGGTCACGCCCTTGAACCCCCAATCCCTGCGCAAGACATCCTGCAGCAGCCAGGCGTTGGACGTGGAAGGCACGCCATTGATGGAGTTGAGCGCGATCATCACGCCGCCTGCGCCGGCATCAATCGATGCGCGATACGGTGGCAGATAGTCCTGCTGCATGCGCACCGGGCTCATGTCGACGGTGTTGTAGTCACGACCGCCTTCGACGGCGCCATACAGGGCGAAGTGTTTGACCACCGCCATGATGCTGTTGGGCGCCTGCATGCTGGTGCCCTGGAATGCGCGGGTCATGGTGGCGGAGATACGCGACACCAGATAAGTGTCTTCGCCGAAGCCTTCGGAGCTGCGGCCCCAGCGCGCGTCGCGGGTGATATCGACCATCGGCGCGAAGGTCATGTCGACGCCGTCGGCGGCTGCTTCGATCGCCGACACGCGACCGGTGCGGGTGATGGCGTTCATGTCCCAGCTGGACGCCAGGCCCAGGCTGATCGGGAACACCGTGCGCTGGCCGTGGACAACGTCGAAGGCGAAGAACATCGGAATCTTATTGCGGCTGTGACCGGCGGCATCCTGCATGGCGCGGTTGTCCGGCAGCACGACAGAGTTGAACGTGCCGCCGATGCGGCCTGCGGTGATTTCCTTGAGGATTTCCGGCTTCGGCATCTCCGGGCCGATGCTGATCAGGCGCAGCTGACCGATCTTCTCGTCGAGGGTCATTTGCTTCATCAGATTGGCGATGAAGGCATTCTTGGCTTGCAGGGTAGAGGGCGCCCCGACGCCGGTGGTGGCGTTTTCGGCCCAGGCGGACTGACTGACCAGGCCGATGACGAGACTCAGGAAACACAGCTTATTCATGAATGGTTTTCTCAAGGCGTTGCCGGCAACTCGCGCGTAATACCGGTCAGCCATTGTTATAGGTGTCGAACCTTTGGTTTTTATTGTCATCAGGACGGCAACGTCGCTGAACTCCTGTCTCATATGAGCATCAGTAGCGCAACGAGTTTTATCTGATTGTGGCCCGGCAATCCAGAGCCCTGACAACGTGATGGGGCGCGATTATGCCGGGGATCGTCCGGTTTGGCTAAAGTCATGACTGACAGGACTAACTATTGATGAGTACAGGGAGCACGCACGCCATGCGAACAGAGCGTTATGACCACAGCCGGGGCAGTCGTTACAAATTGTCACTGGCGTTGATGATGCTGCTGACGACACTGTTGTCCGGCTGCGGAATCAACAACATTCCGACCTACGACGAGCAGGTGAAGGCCGCCTGGGCTCAAGTGCAGAACCAGTATCAGCGCCGCGCAGACTTGATCCCCAACCTCGTGGAAACAGTGAAGGGCTACGCCAAGCAAGAGCAGGACACCCTGACCGCCGTTATTGAGGCGCGGGCCAAGGCGACGTCGATTCAGGTGGACGCCAGCACCCTGAATGATCCGGCCAAACTCAAGCAGTTCCAGGATGCACAGGGTCAGCTGACCGGCGCATTGAGCCGTTTGATGGTGGTCTCGGAGCGGTATCCGGATCTCAAATCCAACCAGAACTTCCTTGCGCTGCAATCCCAGCTTGAAGGTACGGAAAACCGCATTGCGGTGGCCCGTCGCGATTTCATCACGGCGGTCGAGCGTTACAACACCGAGATCCGCACCTTCCCGGGCCGTCTGTGGCATACCGTGATGTACAGCGATCTGCCGGTGCGTCCGAACTTCGAAGCCACTGCCGCTGACGCTGACAAAGCGCCACAAGTGAAGTTCTGATGGGACGCGCGCGCCGGGGAGTGATGGTCGCGTTACTGGCGATGTCGGTGGGTGTGTTTACCCAGTGGGCGCAAGCCGACCTCACGTTTCCGCCGCTGACCGGGCGTGTCGTCGACACCGCCGGGATGATCGATGGCCCGAGCAAAGAGCATCTCGAGCAGATGCTGCGCGCGCACGAAGAGCTGACCACCGAGCAAGTGGTGGTGGTCACGCTGCCTGACCTGCAGGGCTCGACCATTGAGGACTACGGCTATCAGCTCGGTCGTCACTGGGGCATCGGCCAGAAGGGCAAGGACAACGGCGCTCTGTTGGTGGTCGCCCGGGACGAGCGCAAGGTGCGCATCGAAGTGGGTTACGGCCTGGAAGATCGTCTGACGGATGCGCAATCATCAGTGATCATCAATCAGGTCATCACGCCGGCGTTCCGACAGGGCGATTTTGTCGGCGGTATCACCAAAGGCACCGAGGCGATGGTCCAGGTACTCGGCGGCGATCCCCTTGCCGAACCCGCAGTCGGCGCCACCGGCAGCGCAGCGGCGAGCGAGAACGAGGGTGTCGACTGGAAAGTGACCTTGCTGTTTCTGGTGCTGTTCGTGGTCATCAGTTACATCAGCGCACGTTCCGGGCGAGGCCGTTCCATCGGCTCCGGGGGCGGCGGGTTTGGCGGGTTTGGTTCCGGCGGCTCTGGCGGCTTCGGCTCAGGCGGCTCGGGCTCGGGCGGTATGCGCGGTGGCGGTGGTGGTTTTGGCGGGGGCGGTGCCTCCGGTGGCTGGTAGTTGTTCGCTCAGGAAGGGTTTACGTGCATGACATTGCTCAATAAAGACGAACAGCAGCGGGTTGCCCACGCCATCGAAACCGTCGAGCGTCAGACCGACGCGGAACTGGTGACGGTGCTGGCAACCAGTGCAGACGACTACACCTACGTGCCGCTGATCTGGGCCGGGGTCATCGCGCTGCTCGTGCCGGGGCTGCTCAATCTGCTGACCGGCTGGCTCAACGCTAATCATCTGCTGCTGGTGCAGGTCATCACGTTCATTGTGGTGGCGCTGCTGTGCCGGTTGCCTGGCGTCACCACGCGGCTGGTGCCTGTTCGCGTGCGGCACTGGCGGGCGGGTAATCTCGCCCGTCGGCAGTTTCTCGAACAGAATCTTCATGCCACCGCCAATGGCACCGGCGTGCTGATTTTCGTCAGCGAGGCCGAGCGCTACGTCGAAATCATCGTCGACGATGGCATCGCCCGACGCGTCGATAACGAAGTCTGGCGCGCGATGGTCGAGACCTTTACCCGGCAGGTGAAGGATGGCCGGATTCTGGAGGGGTTTGTCGGGTGCATCCGTTCGTGCGGCGAGGTGCTGAGCGAGCAGGTGCCCGTGACCCAGGCGCGCAACGAGTTGCCGAATCGGTTGGTGGTGTTGGAGTAGAGCCTCACGGCTGCCGATATGATCGTCCCCGCGCTGCGCGTGGGAATGCCTCTTCTGACGCTCCGCGTCATTTAATTGCACCTACTGCTTACGACCCGCCTAAAATAGCGCCTCGCATTTCCGCTCCCGAGGCGCTTTCCGATGTCCGTTACCGCACCCGCCACCGTTCCTGCGCAGGACCACCGCGCTCAGTTCCTGAGTCTGCTGGACACCTGCCTGACGCAAAACTCGCTGATCAAACTGGTGCTGGCCAAGTACGTCGGAAGTGAAGCGGAATTGCAGCGGGTCATCATCAAGCCCGTCACGGTCAAGGATCAGCCTTGCCTGTCCTTCGTCTATCGCTACAAGACCCGCGACATCACCAAGAATCACCTACTGGCCGAGGCGCAGACGCTGATTGCCAGCCTGCTGCCCGAGTCGTTCAAGAACGCTCATCTGCTGTCGCTCACCGATGAAGTGCAGCTGGAATTCAGCAAGAAGGGCAAAACCACGCTGTTCCGCAACAAGGCCCAGCAAGAACGCGAAGCCCCAACCGCCGAGCATGACCGCGAGAAAAAACGCTATCTGGAACTGAGCCGGCCGTTCCTGACCGATTTGGGCGTGACCAACAAGCAGCACGAGCTGATCCCGGCGATGTCGCGCAAGTGGAAGCAGATCAATAAGTTCATCGAAGTGTTTTCCCACGCGCTGGCGACCTCGCCGATCAAGCTAGACAGACCTTTGACGGTTGCGGATTTCGGGTCGGGCAAGGGCTATCTGACCTTCGCCATCCACGATTACCTGCGCAACACCTTGCAGGCCGAAGGCAACGTCACCGGCGTCGAGCTGCGCGAAGACATGGTCACGCTGTGCAACAACGCTGCCGCGCGGCTTGAGCATCCGGGGCTGGTGTTCAAGTGCGGTGACGTGCGCTCGGTGGCGCCCAGCGAACTGGACGTGATGATCGCCTTGCACGCCTGCGACATCGCCACCGATTACGCGATTCACACCGGCATCCGCTCGGGCGCCTCGATCATCATGTGCTCGCCGTGCTGCCACAAACAGATCCGACTGCAGATCCAGAGCCCGACGCTGCTCAAGCCGATGCTGCAATACGGTTTGCACATGGGCCAGCAGGCCGAGATGGTCACCGATGCCTTGCGCGCGCTGCTGCTGGAAGCCTGCGGCTATGAAACCAAGGTTTTCGAGTTCATCTCGCTGGAGCACACCAACAAGAACAAGATGATCCTGGCGGTCAAACGCACCAGCCCGGCGGACCCTGCTGAATTGCTGGCGAAGATTCAGGAGCTGAAAGTGTTCTACGGGATTCAGGAGCAGTGCCTGGAGCGCTTGCTCCAGGCGGATGGCCTGCTCGGCTAAATGCGAGCGGCGGCGACGGGCTTGGGTGCAATCACAGCCGTTTTGCGTCCGATGGCCAGCACGACCACGACACCGGCGGCGAAGATCCAGGTTGTCGG
Source organism: Pseudomonas sp. 15A4 (assembly GCF_016925575.1). NCBI lineage: Bacteria > Pseudomonadati > Pseudomonadota > Gammaproteobacteria > Pseudomonadales > Pseudomonadaceae > Pseudomonas > Pseudomonas sp. 15A4. The sequence goes on from NZ_CP068986.1 coordinate 2,253,644, forward strand.
GTCAATGTGCTCGCCGAAAAACAGCGCCGAGAAGGCCATGGTGAAGAACAGCTGCACCAACTGAATCTGGCTGACCCGCGCGATGCCGCCCATGGCCAGCCCGGCGTACCAGGCGAAGAATCCGATAAATTGCGAGAACAGCGACACGTAGCCGAAGGCCCACCAGGTGCCGGGCGAGATCGGGCCCTTGTGCTGCCACGCCAGATAGCTGACGGGCAGGACCAACACCGGGATTGAAATCACCAGCGCCCAGCAGATCACCTGCCAGCCACCCATCTCCCTGGCCAGGCGGCCACCTTCGGCATAACCCAGCCCGCCAATCGCCACTGCGGCGACCATCAGCACATCACCGGCCTGAAGATTGCCGGCGCCGCTGATCAGCGCGTAACCCAACACCAGAACGCTACCCATGGCCGCGCAGGCCCAGAAGGCTTTCGACGGGCGCTCGTGGGAGAGCCATGCGGCGTAGATGGCCACCAGCAGCGGTTGCAGGCCATTGACCAGTGCGCCGTGGGAGGCAGGCAGGGTTTTCATGGCCCAGGCCGAGAGCACCGGGAACCCGACGATCACCCCAAGCACGACCACCATCAAGGCCTTGAACTGAGCCCGGGTCGGCCATTTTTCCCTGCGCCACAGCAGCAACGCCGCCGCCGGCACCGCCGCAAACAAGGCGCGGCCCAGCCCGTTGAGCAACGGATGAATCTCCTGCACCACGATGCGGGTCATGGGCAGCGTCAGACTGAAGATCACCACGCCGATCAGTCCGAGGGCCATGCCGGTGTTTTCACGAGAGGACATAGAGGGTCTTGCCTTGTTCTTGTGGGTGCGAAACGCACGGGTATTCAGCCACAGAACCTGGGTGGCGGCCCTTTACAGATGCGCGCTGAATCGTCCGTACACTTCAAAAGCTTCCCGGCTGAAGCCGGTCCTACTAACCGACCGCGATGCTTTTGTAGGACCGGCTTCAGCCGGGAATCGGTCAAGGGTGGAACTGCCGTTTTCGAGGATTTTCCTGGCGAGCACTCAATCGCCTCAAATGTTGGTGCAGAAGTTGAATGCAACGTTCCTGCAACAGTTTGAAGGTCAAATTGATGCCGTCGAATTCAGCCAGGAGAACCATCGTGTCGGGTATCGGAAAATGGGCGTTGCAGGGTGTCGTGGTATTCCTTTTCGCATGGCTGGCGACGGTGGCCGCTCAATGGTCAGGCAGCGTTGTGCACACGACGAGCAGTGATCGGCTTGCCGCCCTCAGCAGCATGCGCCTGACCACCGAATCGGTCGCCACCAGCGTAAGCAAACACAGTCAGAGTGGGGCAGTGGTGGTGGGGGCGTTGTCGGAAGGTAACGAGTAAAGGGCAGCGGCTGGGAAGATTCGAAGCGGTGAGCGACTGGAGACCGGACCTCGCAGGGTCCGGTTTTTGTTTTTGTCAGCAGAGTTTGTCCTGGGGAAAAAATTTCTCTAGTATCCCGCCATGGCTACCGTACATAACAATCGCAACTGGAAGATCAAAATCTATCCGGACGACCATGCCCCGCCCCATTTCCATGTCCAGACGCCTGACGGGGAGTCACTCGTGCAGATTGACGGTTTAAGGGTCTTAGGCAGGGGCGCTGAGGGGAAGGCGCTGAAAGAAGCGCTGCAGTGGGCCAGGAATCATACCCGGGACTTGTGGCGTATCTGGTATGAGCAGAATCGGAGGACTTGAGACATGACCAGCAAATTACGCATCGTCGCTGCGCAACCTGTCGCGAACAGCCGCTCGTTGATCCTCGACTGGAACAACGGCAAGCGTCATACCGTTGATTTGTCGGCCTACATCGACCAATTTGAAGCGCTGGTGCCACTGAAGGATGAAACGCTGTTCAGTCAGGTGACTGTGGGTGATTGGGGGTTCGACGTGTCGTGGGGGAATGATATCGAGCTGTCTGCGTCGACGCTTCACCGGCTCGCGCTGGAGCAGGCCGGTGAAGTCATGCCGACGCGTGACTTCAAACAGTGGATGGCAAAGAACAACCTTTCGCTCTCGGCAGCGGCCATCGAGCTGGGCTTTACGCGTCGAACCATTACTGCTTACAGCAGCGGTGCTGCACTTATTCCCAAGCACGTGGCATTGGCCTGTCGGGGTTGGGAATATGAGCACTCGCCGCGCTAACCCTCAGCCCTTCTTCAACTCCAACGCTTCCTTCAATCGCGCCACCGGCACCGCAAGCGCCGGATCGCCCAGCGGGTGGGTAGCGGCGTTGAAGAATGTCAGCTCGATGTTCTGCCCTTCAAACAATTCGCTATAGCGGCGTTTCTGGTGCTGGATGAACGCGTCACTGCGCGGCAATACCGAGATGGCGATGCGCTTGGGACGGGCCTGGAGAATGGCGTTGAGAATGTGTCGATCCTGCTTGCCCAGCGAGTGGCCGAAGACGCATAGCGCGCCCTCATGCTGCGCCAGTTGGGCGTGGCAAAACGACAGATAGTCCGAACCGCGGATGATCTTCATCTTGTCGTCGCTACGGCCCTCACAGACAAACAGCGGCACATCCTCCAGCGCGTTGATCGCGAAACTGCCCAGCAGCGTGCTCTCCGAAGACAGCAACTTGCGCGCCGTGCCATCGAAGTTCTTCACCAGGTGCATGCCGCCATGCAGGTACAAAATGCGCGTGGCGTGGCTGTCGGTGCGGTGCAGGTTGAACACAGCGTCATCGTCGAACAGATCATCGAACGGCTGCGCGCCATGCATCGCTGCCCAGTACGCCAGTAGGTCGTAGTTGGTGGAGTACACCGTCTGGTACTGGCTCAGAGCTTCATTGATTTTGCCGACAGTCGACGCTTCCATCAGCCGCCACGGGATATGCGCTGAACGGATGCCATGAATCAGGGCTTCCTTGATCGCGAAGTAACGGTTCCGTGGCGAGGACGACCCGATGGTCAGCGCGGCATTGACCCGCATGGCGACTTTCAGACCGCTGAGCACGGGTTCGAAATTCTCCGTTTCCATGGATTTGAACAGCGCCAGCTCAGTGGCGCTCAGGGGTTTGTTGCGCGTGGTCTGCGCCAGCTCGAACAGCGAGTCGTAGGCAAAGTTCTTCCACACGGCAAGACTGGCGCCGTTGCCCAGCAGCAATCCCGAGCAGGGATTAACGGCTTGCAGCGTGTTCCAGTCGGCCAGTTCGGCATCAAAATCCGTGAATTCCATCATCTCGCTTCGCTTTCAGGTGAGCAGGTACTGACCGGACGCCAGAACGGAGGGGACTTATAGAAACCCAGGTCGGCATTGTCAACGCGGCAACCCGGCTTCGAGCATTTTTGGCAGGGCACCGCTGGTCTCGCTAACGTCTATAGAGTGAATGGCGGGTGTAAGGTTTTATCCGACAACCCACAACACTCTCTTGAATGAGGGGAGATCACCATGCACACCGCGATGCTCAGCAAGACGCACTTCAACGGCTACGATGTGATTAACGTCAATAACGGACCTTGGCGGGTCTGCACCCACCACGATCGATTAGGCTCGTTCTCCACGCGCGAAGAAGCCATGGCTTATGCAGCCTCCTTGCCGGCCTATCAAGAGCGGACGGCGTTAGCACCTGCCGCCAAAGCGCACTAATGACACGACTCCTCGCCATTTGAGCTCTGGTGTTGCCGGAGCTCAATCGGCCGGATAGCAACTCGTGAACTGCACTATCCATTTGCGAAGTTTCATGCAGCCTGCACGATTTCGCATTTTCCCTATTCTTCTAACTGCTTGATTCGCCAGGCTTTTCGATATCTGGCTATATCGGCACGGTCGATGCAACTCTCATCACGAACCTGCAGGATCGGCACTTAGATCGATCCGCTTACCGTGATCCAGAGGAAACAACATGAACGCCATCGAACTGTTGAAAGCCGACCATGAACGCGTAAAAGCCATCTTGACCCAACTGAGCGAGTCCACCGAGCGCGGTGTTAAAAAGCGCACTGACTTGCTGGCCAAACTGGAGATGGAAATCACCATCCATACCAAGATCGAGGAAGAAATTCTCTATCCGGCGTTTAAAGAGGCGGGCGGCAAAGAGCAGGACATCATGTACTACGAAGCCAAGGAAGAGCACCGCACCGTTGACGCCCTGGTGCTGCCGGACCTCAAGCAAACCGACCCTGCCACCCCGGAGTTTTCCGGTCGTGTGAAAGTGGTCAAAGAGCTGTTGGAGCACCACATCGAGGAAGAAGAGGAAGAAATGTTCCCCCAGGCTGAAAAGTTGCTGGGCAAGAAGAAGCTGGAAGAGCTTGGCGCGCAGATGGAAGCAATGAAGGCTGAATACAAGAAGTCCATGTCGTCGCCGAGCATTGCAGCGTAAGCGTTGATGGAATGAACGAGCCCGGAGTTTTCCGGGCTTTTTTGTGGGTGATGGTTTCTAGTACCTGATGAGAGGTGCGGGGCGTTCACGGGCCTCTTCCCGGCTGAAGCCAGTCCCACATTTGAATTGCGTGCGTTCAGTAGGACTGGCGGCGGACTCCATTGTGGGACCGGCCTTAGCCGGGAAAGCGTCAGCCGCCACGCTGCAAAACCAATGGCGAACACACTTGCCTCTTGTCGGCTGAAGCCGGCCCCACAAGGAAACGCTAGCTTTGTATGCCTGTGTATCCAGACCCCTTGCCGATACGTACTGACTGAAAGCTCCCACTCGGTGACACACCGCAGATACGTGCAGTGCATTCAATGGTCACAGCGAAATGCGGGGCCAGGCTTCGGCCATTTCGGCCAAGCCCCCGACCATGAATGCACACCGAGGAAGCACCCCATGAACAGAATCAACGCGTCATTGCTGCTAAGCGTTTTTACGGCGGGCGCCCTGGCGCTGGGCGTTGCCGATGCGGCTCAGGCTGCACCGGTCAAAAACATCGTGCTGGTCCACGGCGCCTTTGTGAACGGGTCGGGCTGGAAGCCGGTTTACGAGATCCTGCGCAAGGACGGCTACAACGTCTCGATCGCTGAACACCCGCTGACGTCGTTCGCCGATGACGTGACGGCGGTGAAGCGCATTGTTGATCAGCAGGACGGCCCGACGATTCTGGTCGGCCACAGTTATGGCGGCGCGATCATCACGGATGTCGGCAATGACGCCCACGTCGTGGGCTTGGTGTACATCGCCGCCCACGCGCTGGATCAGGGTGAAACCGAGGCGCAGAACGGCAAGCTCTACCCCAACGCCACCAAGGCGGTGAAGAAAACCGCCGACGGCTTTCTGTCCCTCGACCCTGCGCTATACCCGGCGGACTTCGCGGCTGACCTGCCCAAGGCTCAGGCTGAGTTCGAGGCCATTTCTCAGGAGCCGACCGCGGCATCGGTGTTCACCACCCCGCTGGCGTGCCCGCGTGGAAAACCAAACCGAGCTGGTACGCAGTGGCCGGCGCAGACCGGATCATCAACCCGGACCTTGAGCGCATGTACGCCAAGCGGGCCAACAGCCACACCATCGAGATCAAAGGCGCCAGTCACTCGGTGTACCAGTCCCGTCCCCAAGAGGTGGCCGCGTTGATCGAACAGGCCGCCACCCATGCGGCGGATTGACGTATCGCTTTCACAACCGACTTGTAACCCCTGCAACGTCGAAGGTTGCCTGGGGAATCAGGCCACTTCGACAACACCTGAGCCGGCGATCAGATCCAACGGCATCGGTTGCAATTGCCCCACCATGGGTTTGGCAAACAGATAGCCCTGCATCAGCTCGACACCCAGATCCAACAGGGCGTCGCGCTCTTCGCGGGTTTCGATGCCTTCGGCCACGACCGTGATGCCAAGCCGCTTGGACACCAACACGATCCCTTCAACAATCGCCTGGCGTACAGTGTCCCGGTCGATGTCACGGGTGAGTGCCATGTCGATTTTCAGGACCTGTGGCTGAAACATCGCCAGCATGTTCAGGCCGGAATAACCTGATCCGAAGTCATCGATAGCGGTGGTAAAACCTTGCCGCGCGTACTCTTCAAAAATGGACTTGAGATGATTCGGGTCTTCGACGCGCTCGCCTTCTGTGACTTCGAACATGAGCCGGTCCACCGGGAAGTCGAACGTCCGGGACGCTTCAAGGGTTGCACGAATGCAGGTTTCCGCCCGGTACACCGCCTTGGGCAGGAAGTTGATACTCAGCTTGCAGTCTGGAATCGCAGGCAGGCCCAACCGGGTAGCGAGCTCAATGGCCCTGACCCGGCACGCCTGATCGAAACGGTATCGGTTGCCGTCGTTGACCTGACCCAGAATGAACGCTGCCGACTCGCCATTGACGCCACGTACCAGCGCCTCATAAGCAAAAGGCGCGCCCGTGATGACGTTGAAAATAGGCTGGAAAGCCATGGTGAAGTCGAATCCCAGCCCTTCAAGATTTCGACATTCAGCGCAGCCAATGGATTCGAAGGTTGCCAAGGGGATATGTTGCATGATCGTCACTGCCTTGAGGTTTCGTCGGTCGATGTGTGGATTTCGAGCGACAGGTTTCTCTGTATCGGCAGTTGGCGTGAAATCTGTGGTGCGGATTTGCAGCAGGGGATTAGCGGTAACGAAAATCGGTGCCTGAGAGGGGGAGGTCTGGCCCGGTCTTTGAAATCGAGGGCAAGAACCAAGGTTGATTCAGAGGGGGAGGGCGGCTGGAAGGCCCGTAAACACTGGGGGAGATGGAGCGGGTAGAGGGAATCGAACCCTCAACTAAAGCTTGGGAAGCTTTCGTTTTACCACTAAACTATACCCGCTTTTAAATCGACGCCTTTGGCGCGGCTGACTTTGTACCAGATGCTGCGTGTTAATTGAAGCGTTATATGCCGCACCGACCCAATGCCATCTCGTCCACCCCTGATTCGCTGTCCAATAGCGCTCATCAGGGTCTGCAGCAGACCATTCCCTCCCCGTCTTCTGCTCTTGCATTGCCCAGTCCAATCACACCGCAAACGCCTGTTGCAACTGACCCGTTCTGTAATGAACGCGGCGGGGTTCAGGCGTGGGCGTCAGAAACCCGTGCAGCGCCTCTTTCGATGCCAGGCACGCGGCCTTGTTCTCCATGTCCAGAAAGTGCCCGGCATCCTGAAGGGTGCTGAAATGGCAGTCGCGAATGTAGTGGGCGAAGTGCCGGGCGTCGGCAGCCGAGGTGTATTCGTCCCATGCGCCATTCATGAACAACACCGGCACATTGATGCGCTTGGCCGCTTTCATCTGCGGGTGATTGCTCGCGTCCAGCACATGATCGATGTGGTGGTGCATCTGCGCGTACTCATGCGCATCCAGGGAGCTGACGTGCTTGTGGTTGTAGCGCTTGAACAGCGTGGGCAGGTGTTTGCCCAGGGTGCTGTTGAGCAACTCCCCGACGCCATGGCGGTTGTAAGTGCCGAAGTGTTGCCGGCCGCGCTCGAGGTAGTCGCGCAGAGGGTCGCTGATGACGGGGGAGAACGAGCTGATGACTGCCTTTTCGATGCGTTTGGGCCGGTGGGCCAGGGCGACCAGCGCTGCCGCGCCGCCCCATGAGAACGACATCAGGAGTTCGGCGTTGAAATGGTCGATGAGCTCCAGCAGCAGTTGGCCTTCAAGCTCTTTGGTCAGGGGGCGTTCATGGGCATTGTGGGGTTTTGATTTGCCGGCGTAAGGCGGGTCGTACAGCACGACGTTGAATTGCGGATGCAAGTTGCGCACGGTCTGGGCGAAGGAGGTGGTCGTGGCGAGCGAGCCGTTGACCAGAATGATGGTCTTCTCGGCGGCGTCTGCGCGGTAGAGCTCCGTGTAAACCCGGAACTGGCCCTGGATATCCAGCACAGCGATTTCTGGCTTCATCTCCATGTCTCCTGACGAAAAAACGGGGTGCTCAGAGACACGTTGCACGGGTTTCGTGACAGGTAGGCAATGTGACGCAGGTTTCAGATCAACGCGACTTCGTCGGCACTCAGCGCCCTGTATTGTCCAGGCGCCAGTGCGGAGTCGAGCACCAGTGGCCCCATGCTTTCGCGGTGCAGCCGGGTCACCTTGTTGTTGAAGTGGCCGAACATGCGTTTGACCTGGTGGTAGCGGCCTTCGAGGATGCTCAACCGGGCGCGATGACTGTCCAGAATCGTCAGCTCGGCGGGCTGTGTCATCAGGTCTTCAAACGCGAAATAAAATCCCTCAGCAAATTTTTCGACGTAGTTCGCGCCGATGTCGTCTTCGGTTTCGACGCAATAGACCTTCGCCAGCTTGGTGGTTGGCTGCGTCAGACGGCGCGACCAGTGGCCGTCATTGGTAATGAGCATGAGCCCGGACGTGTTGAAATCCAGACGGCCGGCAATGTGAAGATCGTCCTTGTCGGGTTCATCCAGCAGGTCGAGCACGGTGGGGTGCTGCGGATCGACGGTTGCGCTGACGCAGCCCGGAGGTTTGTGCAGCATGAAATACCGGGCGGGTTTGCCGTGCTGAAGGACTTCTTCATCGAGCCGCACCTGGCTGAATTCGCGGACCTCATGCAGCGGGTTTTTTACCGGCAACCCGTCGACCTGCACGCGGCCTGCGATCAGCGCCAGTCGTACCTCTTTGCGGCTGAAGCGCGGCAGGTTGCTGAGGAAACGGTCAAGACGCATCGCGACGCTTCGCCTCGACGCCTGCGCATTGCGGGCAAAGACATGCCTGTCCACGGACCTCTTCGGGTAGCGCTGCCAATACCGCCGGGTCGATCTCGGCGGTAAAACACCAGCAGGCCTGGTCCACTGTGCGCGGATCAGCCAGGGTGCAGCGGTTACTGGCGCCGCAAACAGGGCAAATGCTGGTGTCGATGATGTGGGTGTCCATGTAGGCGCGGTCTTTGAAGGTCGCCAATGCTAGCGCGCCGCCTTGTCTCACGCCATGAGCATGTGCTGTCGCGCAACGCGCCTACGGGGTGATCGGCGATGGGCCCCTGGGTGCCACAAAAGAGGGAGAGCGCCCCAGCATCGATCCCACGGCAGGACAGCGGCAATGCACCAGCAGGATGTTGTCGTAATGAATACCTTGTCGATGCAGCTCACCGAACAGGTCCTGCAGGGTCGGGTTGGCCATACCGAACCGGTTGCGCACGGTCAGCACATCCATGGGCGTTGCAGGGAGTGGGCTCGGTAACAGAGGTTGGTGACTGTTGCGCACGACCTGGCTGATGTCCCGATAACTCTCATAGTGCTCGCTCTGAAATTTCGCCAGCGTGTAGTTCTTGATGCGCCCCGGCAACGACGTGCCGGCCATCAGCGTGTCCCGGGCCAGCATGTCGGGAAAAGGCCCGACGCCCGGACCGGGCATAGGCTGCGCCGTGTTCAACGTTGCGTAAGGCCGGACCGACTGGCTGGCGATCCGGTGCAGCATCGGGTCGACCAGCTCGTGACCGTGAGGGGCGTAGGTTCGCAGTTCGGTGCCGTTGGGAATGGCCGTCGTGCGCGTCCATGGCAAGTAGTAGCCGTGGCTGCTGACGACCAGGGTGCGTGCCTGGGTCCGGTCCGATGTCCACAGCAGAAATTTGCGCCCCAGCTTCCACACTTGAACCGACGACGTGCCGAATTCGGCATTACCCGCCACGCTCCACGTCTTCATCAGGCCCGCTCCGTTGAAGAATGGCTTGAGCAGCGTTTTGCGTGGGTGGGTCGCCCTGCGCAGCCAGTCGCCGAAACTGCGGGCTGGCAGAGCGGCCTGCACTCGACTCAGCCCTCGGCCCAGTGCTGTGGCAGGCGCTGCGAGTTTGCGGAACGCCTGAAAAAGTCGTGGCGTGGCCGGTGCCATGTGCAACAGCCCCAGAGACAGAATGGCGAACATCACCTGGCGCCGTTCCTCCTGACGGTCGCCGGGGAGGTTGGCGGCCTGAATGCCCAGCGCAACGCTGGCCGCGCTGGCCGTCAGCGCCGCAACGGAGGCCGCCGGCAGCACGAGCGCCATGGGTGCCAATAACAGTTGCAGGCGATTGAGGTGTTGAATCCAGGCGCCGAGTGCCTGCTCGCGGTCGGTCACGATGCTGTCCTCGGCGTCGTACTGGCTGTTAAGACGCAGGCCCTCACAGATGAATCCCATGGGCGAGCCGGCCACTTCCTGCTCGCTTAGATGATGTTGTCGGGCGGCATGGGTGTCCGGGCTGTAGAGCGGCTCGGTCCAGGGACGCAGGATCGACACCGGTTCGGCCGGCGAGCGGACCCCGCCCCACAGCTCGAGGACATAACCGAGCCTGGCGTGAAAACGGCGCGGCATGTAATTGAGCACGGTCTCGCGCCAGGCAGGGTTGGCGGCTGCAGCAGTCAGATGATCGATGAGCTGCTGACGATTGCTGAATGGCACGAAGGGCGTGGACTGCCCGGCCTGATACAGCACGCCGTCGTCTCGGCCGGGAGTGGTGATCATCAGCAAGCCGACGCAGGGAGGGCAGTCAGCACTGAGGGGCAGGCCGTTGCTCACGTAAAAGCCCGCAGCGCTCCAGCGGACGGGAGCTGTTCTCAAAGGCCGCGTCTCGGGCAGATGCCCCTGCTGAGCCTGCTCGACGGCATCGATGACCCGCTGGAAACTGTCCCTGGGCAGTTCACCGCTTTTCAAGGCCAGCAGCGCCTGGCTAACGAACGTCGACCAGAGCGCGCGCTCGACGTCAGCGCGTTGCTGTTGCCAGAACCGGTCAAGTTGGCGCTGCATCAGTTCGAGAAAGTCGATGCCCTGAATGTATGCCTCGACGCCAATCGCGCTGATATTCAGCTCCGCCTCGGGCGACCATGTACCGTTGCCGCTAGGGTCGGCGTAGACGACCCAGCGACCGCCTTCGTCATCGTACCCCTGAGGCCGAAGCGCCCTGAACCGGCTTATCAGTGCCTGAGCCAGGGTGACGGGCGCTTCATCCGGCGTGACGATCACGTTGCCCGCCGCAATCCGCGGATGACCCCAGGGCGTCCTCGATGTGCCGGGCAAGTAGCGGATGAACACCCGCTGCGGGTCCGTGATCAGCGTGTGCATTTGCTTCAACGCGACTGGCTTGAGCCGGGGACACATCTGCCTCAGCCACTGGCCCATGAGCCGGTTCGCAACCCCGAGGGGCGTAGGGATTCGCGTCAGCAGCGGCTCATGGTGCTGCCAGTAATCGAGGGCGCTGACCAATGCCATCGCTGGCTCGATGGGCATGAGAGCGCAGTGGTCGTCGTCGATAAATGCGGCAGGTGATTCAACCGCATCGATGCCGCTCAGTCGTGCAGCGCAAAAGCGTTGCTGGGCAACGCGCAGTTGAGTGAACACGCCGTCCGAAGGCGCCGCCAGCGTGAGGAGGGTGTGCACGCCATCGAGGGAGAGATTCAGCCGATGCCAGGCCGATGCGTTGATCGCCTCCAGCACCTTGTCCGCCTTCCAGGGCGCGTCATCGCTGATGTACTCATGGCAAAGGGGCGCGCTGCCCAGCACATGGACATAGCAATGCCCCGTGGTGTTGGAACGTACATGGAAGATACCGGGGATGATCTCGCCGTTCAGCGCCAGCCCGCGCACGACCGAGCGTACCGGCGGCCCCGCCGACTGCAGGTCCTGGAGACTTGGCGGGAAACGTGTGAGGCCCAGCGCATCCAGCGCCAGTAGATGGCCGTCGTTATCGATCCGCTTGCGCGACTGCAGACGGGTCAGACCGTCTAGAAACGCCAGCCTGGCGAGCATCTCCCATGTGTCGCCGTGTTGCTCCCAGAACTCACGCCGCATCTGCTGGTGTTCCAGCGTCCATCGCGCTTCAATGAGGAGCTCGAAAAACGCCGAGACGGTCAGGGCGGGCGTCGAGGCCGACAGCGGGCGATCAGCCTCGGCGCAGCGTTTAAGGGCGAAAAATCCGAGCGGGTTCAGGGTCTCCCGGCCCAGCTCGCGTAACGTCAGGCGCAGCTCGAACCGCTCCCGACCGTCTGTTTCCACGGCCGGCTCCAGCGCGGTGCTGAAACTGATGTGCAGCTCATCAAGGTCAATGGGTGCGCCAAATCTGGCCTGCAGCGTTTCCTCCAGCCGCTGGTCCAGATGGTGGACGATCGAGGGCGGAAACTCGAGATCCAGTTGCCAGGCTTTCAGTACCCAGACCGACCCGTACAACAATTCGGCAACCGGACTGATGGCCTGGCGCATCAATCTTTTGTGGTTCAGCGCGTGAGGTTCGGCGGGCGCTGCCGCGGTGGGCTTCAGGGATTCTGCCGGCCGCATGTCCTCCGCGAACGGCGAAACGCTGAACGCGCTGCCATGGGGCAGGGTGTCATTGGAAAGGAGATCAAGGCCACTCGCGGAATCGGAGCTGCTGGGGTCGTTCATGGAAAATCGCGCCACGTGGAAAGGTGCCCACTATGGCGCGATGCCGGGTTGCAATGGCGGTAACTATGTATCGCGTATGCCACCGCGTCTGATGCCTGTATGAAAGCTGCAAGCGTTAAGCCGCAAGCCGCAAGCTGCAAGCTGCAAGCTGCAAGGAACATCAAGCGCCAATCAGTCGACGTCCAGCACGACCACCCGTTGCCCGGCGCGCACCGCCGAGCCGGGTTGTACGCGTACGTCGCTGACCACACCGGCGTGGGGCGCCAGCAGCGGGATTTCCATTTTCATCGACTCCAGAATCACCAGCGTTTCCCCCGCCTCGACGCGCTGACCGACGCTGACCTGCACCTGCCAGAGATTACCGGCAATGTGGCTGTCGATGCTGGTCTGCCCGTTTTGCAGCGGGGCTTCTTCCGTGGCTTCGGCCACCGCTTCGTCGCTCTCGAACGAGGCCTGGCCGTTGGCGATCCAGCGCTCGCGCTCGGCGCTGAACGCGCTTTGCTGCTGAGTGCGGAATGCTGCGATGCTCTGCGCTTCATCGGCCAGAAAGGCTTGGTACTCGGTCAGATTGAGCGTGCTGTGCTCGATCTGCAGTGGGTATCGACCGAGGGGGAAATCGCGGCGGATGGTCAGCAACTCGTCGGCACTGACAGGATAGAAACGGATCTGGTCGAAAAACCGCAGCAGCCACGGTTTGCCATCGAACGCCGCCACCGCGCGATAGCGGTTCCACATCTGCAACGTGCGGCCCACGAACTGATAACCGCCCGGGCCTTCCATGCCGTAGACGCACATGTACGCGCCGCCGATGCCGACCGAGTTTTCAGCGGTCCAGGTCCGCGCCGGGTTGTATTTGGTGGTGACCAGCCGATGCCGGGGATCCAGCGGCGTGGCGACCGGCGCGCCGAGGTAGACGTCGCCCAGCCCCATCACCAGATAGCTGGCGTCGAAGACGGTGCGGTGCACCTCGTCGAGGTTCGGCAGGTCGTTGATGCGGCGGATGAATTCCAGGTTGCTCGGGCACCACGGCGCGTCCTTGCGCACGGTGGTCATGTACTTTTCGATGGCCAACTGACAGGCCGGATCGTCCCAGGACAACGGCAGATGAACGATGCGCGACGGCACCTCCAGATTCTTGCTGGCGCAGACGCCGTCCCACTCGCCGGCGACCACCTCGAGCAGCGTTTTCAGCGGCAGTTGTTCGGGCTGGTAATGCACCTGCAGCGAACGAATGCCTGGCGTCAGGTCAATCACCCCGGTCAGCTGTTTGCTTTCCAGCGCCTGCATCAGCGCATGGCCCCGGAAGCGCAGCACCAGGTCCAGTTCCGCCGCGCCGATTTCCAGCAACAGATGGGTGTCGCCAGAAAGACGGGCAACCAGACGTGTGTCGTCCTTGCCGATGTCGAGCACAACAGGCGAGGTCAACACTAAACCCTGTAGGAGTGAGCTTGCTCGCGAAGACTCTGGTCGAGTCGCTACATATTCATCGGATGTACCGACCTCTTCGCGACCAAGCTCACTCCTACCCAGATCGGTGTTCAGTTTCAGCGAGCGGGCCGCTTCGACGCTCACCGGATAAAACCGCACCTTGTCCCCGGCCTTGAGCTGCCCCAACTGCCACAGATCCGCCTCGATGATCGTTACCGGGCAGACAAAACCGCCCAGGCTCGGCCCGTCCGGCCCAAGAATCACCGGCATGTCCCCGGTGAAATCCACCGCGCCGATGGCGTACGGATTGTCGTGAATGTTCGACGGGTGCAGACCCGCTTCGCCGCCGTCGGCGCGCACCCATTCAGGTTTCGGCCCGATCAGGCGCACGCCCGTGCGGCTGGAGTTGAAATGCACTTCCCAGTCGGTGGCAAAGAAGGTCTCGATGTAGCGCTCAGTGAAATATTCCGGCGCGGCGTGGGGGCCGTAGATCACCCGAATGTCTCGCACTGACGGCAGCTCGACGATCTGCGCTGGCGCCAACTGTTCACCTGCGCGGCGGTCCACCAACGGCGCTACATGCAGCACGTCCCCTGCGCGCAACGCCCGCCCGCCATGCCCGCCAAACTGGCCCAGCGTGAATGTGCTCTTGCTGCCCAGATAATCCGGCACGTCCAGCCCGCCCCGCACGCACAGATAACTGCGGGCACCGGCGCCAGCGATGGTGCCGAGGGCCAGCGTCGAGCCGGCTGAAACGAGCACAGACTGATTCATCGGCTGCACGTCGCCATTCAGCGTCAGCGGAATGACCGCGCCCGTCACGGCGATGACCGCCTCGGTGTTGAAGCGCAGGGTCGGCCCGGTCATGGTGATTTCCAGCGCGGCGCAGCCTTCAGCGTTACCCACCAGAGCATTGCCCAGGCGCAACGATCGGCTGTCCATCGGTCCGGACGGCGGCACGCCCACTGCCCAATAACCCAGACGCCCCGGGTAATCCTGAACGGTGGTCTGTGTGCCGCCGCTCAGCACCTCGAACGTGTCGGCGCGATAGCTCAGCCCCTCAAGGCACCGCGTCCACGGCTGACCGCTGGCGAACGGCGCATCTGCAATGATCTGGCGCAAGTAGTCACGATTGGTCTCGATGCCGTAGAGCCGCGTCTCACCCAAGGCCTGGGCCAGACCGTCACTGGCTGACGCCCTGTCCGGCGCCCAACTGATGACCTTGGCGATCATCGGATCGAAAAACGGCGGAATCTCGCACCCGGCCTCGACCCACGTGTCGATGCGCAGGCGTTTGCCGTCGGCGGCAGGAAAGTGCACCGAGGTCAGCAAGCCGGGGCTGGGCTGAAAATCCCGGCCCGGGTCTTCTGCGTACAACCGCGCCTGAATCGCGTGGCCGACAGGCTGTAAACCCACGCGCAATTCAACGAGCGGCGGCAGATCGCCGGCCGCCAGCTGAATCATCCAGCTCACCAGGTCCACGCCCCAGACCTGCTCGGTCACGCCGTGCTCGACCTGCAAACGGGTGTTCACTTCCAAAAGTAGAAGCGCTGATCGTCGCTGTCGAAGACGAACTCCACGGTGCCAGCGCTGCGGTAGTTGACCGCTTTCGCCAGCTTGATCGCCGCGGCGCACAGCTCATCGGCCATGCCAGCGGGCAGGTTCGGCGCGGGGGTTTCTTCGAAGACTTTCTGATTGCGACGCTGCACCGAACAGTCGCGCACGCCGAGGGCGATCACTTCGCCACAACCGTCGCCGAACACCTGCACTTCCAGATGGCGGGCGCGCTGGATGTACTTCTCGATGAACACGCCGGCGTCGCTGAAGTTGTTCTGGCCCAGCCGCTTGACGGCCTCGAACGACTCGCTCAGTTCGCTGGCGCTGCGGCACACGCGCATGCCGATGCCGCCGCCGCCGGCCGTGCTTTTCAGCATGACCGGGTAGCCGATGGTTTCAGCAGCGCTCAATGCGGCGTCCACGCTGTCCAGCAATTCGGTGCCTTCAAGCATCGGCACGCCGTGCTGTTTCGCGAGCGCGCGAGCGGTGTGCTTGAGGCCGAAGACCCGCAGTTGCTCGGGCGTCGGGCCGACGAAGGCGATCCCGGCGTCTTCACAGGCCTGGGCGAAGGCCGCGTTCTCCGACAGGAAACCGTAACCCGGGTGGATTGCTTTGGCGCCCGCGGATTGAGCGATGGCGAGTATTTTGTCCACCGCCAGATACGTGCCGGCGGCGCCACCGTCACCCAGACTGTGGGCTTCGTCGGCTTGCAGGATGTGCAGACTGGCAGCGTCCGCTTCGGCGTACACCGCGACGCCGCCGACCTGCAGGTCGCGAAGGGTACGCAGGATGCGGCAGGCAATGGCGCCGCGGTTGGCAATCAGCAGTTTGTCGAACATGGCATAGACCCCGGGGACCGACAGCGATCAATCCCTCACTGGGTAGCGGGCCGTCCCGCTGTGGTACGCGTTGCACGAAGGCCGTCCCTCGCGCCGAAGCCTTGAACCCTTGAAACTGTGGTCAGCGGTCAGTCCCAGACCAGGAGTTCTGCCGGGGTCGGGTTGTAGCCGTTGCACGGGTTGTTCAGCTGAGGACAGTTGGAAATCAGCACGATCACGTCCATCTCGGCGCGTAGTTCAACGTACTTGCCGGCGCCGGAAATGCCGTCCTCGAAGGTCAGCCCGCCGTCCGCCGTGACCGGGACGTTCATGAAGAAATTGATGTTCGGGCTAATGTCACGCTTGCCCAGCCGGCCGTCATGGATGCAGGCGCGCAGGAAGCTGTCGCGGCAGCTGTGCATGTGCTTTTTTCCAGCGCATAACGCACGGTGTTGCTCTCTTGGGCGCAGGCGCCGCCGAGGGTGTCGTGGCGGCCGCAGGTGTCTTCGACGATGGTCAGCATCGGCTTGCCCAGGTTCGAATAAAGGACGCTGCCCTTGCTCAGGTAAACGTTGTTCTGGCGGCGCAGCGTGCGTTGTACGTCATAGCGTTCGCGGGGGTTGGCGAGGCTGTAGAACAGCGTGTCGACCGCCTGATTGCCTTCTAGATCGAGCAGGCGCAGGGTTTGCCCGGCCTTGAGTTCGGTCAGCGATGGCTCGCCTGCCGGGATATGGGTGATGGAAACGGGGGCAGAGGTCATGGTGCTGGTCATACTGGCCTCCTCAGGCGAACAGGCGATCGGTGTTGATGAAACCGCGCACATTTTCTTCGCGGGACGTGCGGCAGTGCTCGGCGACGCTGGGGTCGGCCTTCATCCAGCTCAGCTGGACCGGCTGCGGTGCGTACTCGGGGTTGGGGTCCATCGGGTGTTGCAGGGCGGTCATCACGACCAGCGTGTCCATCGGCGCGTACAGCTCGATGCTGTCGCCCGCTTTTGAGTTGCCCGGGACGAAGGCCAGCGCGCCGTGATCGTCGACGTTGACCCGGCTGAACAGGTTCAGCGTCATCAACAGATCCGACAGGCCCAGGCCCCACTTGCCCATCTCCACCAGCAGGTTGTCGGCGCCGTTGCGGAAGAAGCCGTTGCGCAGTTCCTGATAGCGGCCCTGGCCGTATTTCTCGGTGACCTCTTCGGCGCACAGCACGCCGCCGATGCTGTCGCTCCAGCCGCAGGTGTCGGCGGTGATCGCCGCCAGCACGCGGCCCATGTCCGAATACAGACAATGGCCGCTGGTGAGCTTGGCGGTGTGCTGGCACTTGAGGCTGTCGGGCAGGTTCAGCCGCTCGGTTTTTTCGTGGGCGTTGAACATCGTCAGGCTGACGTTGGCGTTGCCATTCAGGTCGGTCAGGCGCAGCAGTTCGCCCCGTTTGAGCACGAACGACAGGTGGCCGCCACCGGGTAGCAGCTCTTCGGCGAACACGGGAAACAGCGTGGTTGAATCAGTCATGGGCAATGTCCTTCAAGCCGTTTTCAGCGAATCAAGCGCCACGCGGGCGGCGCGACGATCGCTGTTCAGGGGAATGTCGTAAGTGATGCGCGCGCCATAGGCGCTGGGGGCGTGCGGGTCGATGCGGACCTTGTCGAACACCAGCAGCCGAGTGCCGAGGTTGAAGCCTTCGGACAGGTCGTGGGTGACCATGAACACCGTCAGTTTGGTCTCCCGCCACAGCTCCAGCAGCAGCCCATGCATGTCCTTGCGGATGCCGGGGTCGAGGGCGCCGAAGGGCTCGTCCAGCAACAAAACCCTTGGCTTCATGATCAGCGCCTGGGCGATGGCCAGACGCTGTTGCATGCCACCCGACAGTTGCGTCGGGTACTTGTCCAGCGCGTGATCGAGGCCGACCTTGTGCAACAGCGCCGCCGCCTGTTCCCGGGCGTCACGCTTGGCGGCGCCGAACAGCCGCCCGAGCAACGCCGAGCGCGGCAACTCCAAGCCCAGGGCAACGTTGTCCAGCACCGACAAGTGCGGGAACACCGAATAGCGCTGGAACACCACGCCACGGGTCGAATCCGGTTCCTTCGCCAGCGGCTGACCGTCCAGCAGAATCGTGCCTTTGCTGGCGACTTCCTGGCCGAGCAGCAGGCGCAGGAAGGTCGATTTGCCGCAGCCCGACGCGCCCACCAGGGTGCAGAACTCGCCTTCGGCAATGCTCAGGTTCAGGCCTTCGAGCACCACCTGATCGCCGTATTGCTGCCAGACGTTTTTGACCGAAATGAAGCTCATGGGCGTGCCCCCTCGTACCACGGGAACGCTTTGCGGGTGAGGGCTTTCAGGCCCCAGTCCATCAGCCAGGCGAGGAGGGTGATCCACAACACGTAGGGCAGAATCATGTCCATCGCCAGATAGCGCCGCACCAGAAAGATCCGGTAACCCAGACCGTCGGTGGAGGCGATGGCTTCGGCCGCGATCAGAAACAGCCACGCCGACCCCAGCACCAGCCGCAGCGAGATCAACAGGCGCGGCAGCAATTGCGGCAGCACCACCCGCAGGATCAGCGTCCAGGTCGAGGCGCCCAGGGTTTGCGCCTTGATCAGCAGCTCGACCGGTATCTCCCGGGCGCGCTGCTCCAGGTCACGGGCCAGCACCGGCGTGATGCCGATGACGATGAGCATCACCTTCGACAGCTCGCCCAGACCAAAGACGATGAACAGGATCGGCAGAATCGCCAGCGGCGGCACCATCGACAGCACCGTCAGCAGCGGCGACAGTGGCGCGCTGAACAACGGCAGTACTCCCGAAGCGATGCCCAGGCACAACCCGACTACGGCGCTGATCGCCAGCCCGATTGCCAGTCGCTTGAGACTGGCCCCCGTGTCCTGCCAGAGGATGTATTCGCCGGTGCGTTGATCGGGCACGAACGCCACCCGTTTGATCGCATCGGTCATCTGCACGGCGCTGGGCAGCAGCTTGTCGTTGGGGTTTTCCGTCAGCCGTGTCGCCGAGCCCGTGAAATAGGCGAACAGCAACAGGGCGAACGGCAGGAGCACCAGGATCAGGCGACTGGCGCGATCCGGGCGGCGGTTTATCAAACGCATGGCAAAGACCTTTGGTTTTTACAGCGTGCCGTCGGCAGCCATCTGCACGTAGCTTGTGTCGAAGTGCAGCTTGAGGTTGGCCTTGTCGCCTTCGGTGACGCTGTTGGCGAAGGTCATGCCGACGGCGCTGGCGTCTTTGGCGCCTTCGCCGAGCAGGCCGTGGTCGAAGGAGAAATCGGCGACCTTACGCATGGTGGCCGGCAGTTGTTTGCTGGTGGCAAACTCCAGCGCCTCTTTAGGCGTGGCGAACAGCTTGGTGGTGTCCAGTTGCGACTGGAAGCCGGCCAGATCGGTGCCCGACGCCTGGGCCATGTGTTCCAGCGCGGCTTTGGATTCGGCGGACTTGGCGTTCATCAGCGCCACCACTTCAAACCACGCGCCGGTCAGGGCTTTGCCCAAGGCCGGGTTGTCTTTCAGGGTCTGGGTGTTGACCACCATCATGTCCATGATCTCGCCGGGGATCTTGCTGGAGTCGAACACTTCGGTGACGCCGGGCTTGGCCTTGATCTCCGAGAGCATCGGGTTCCAGGTGGTGACGGCCTTGACCTCACTGGTGTTGAAAGCGGCGGCGATGTCGGCGTCGGAGGTGTTGACGACTTTCAGGTCTTTTTCGGTCAGGTCCACCGAGTCGAGCGCGCGGGCGAGGAGGTAGTGGGACACCGACAGCTCGACCAGATTGACGTCCATGCCCTTGAGGTCGGTGACTTTCTTGCCGTCGCCCTTTATGACGATGCCGTCGTTGCCGTTGGAGAAATCGCTGACCACCAGCGCGGTGCTTTCAACGCCGCCGGCGGCAGGAATGGTGAGGGCGTCCATGTTGGTCATGGTGCAACCGTCGAACTGGCCGGCGGTGTACTGGTTGATGGATTCGACGTAGTCGTTGAGCTGGGTGACTTTGATGTGGATGCCGTACTTCTTGGCCCACTTGTCGACGATGCCTTGAGTCCCTGCGTATTCCCATGGCATCCAGCCGGCATAAATGGTCCAGCAGACGTCGAAATCTTTCTTCGGGGCGGCGGTGGCCGAAAGGCTCAATGCGGCGAAGACGCCGGCGGTGAGCAGGCTGAACAGACGGGACTTTTGCATTGGGGGTGTCTCCAGTAGCGAAAAGGGACGGTCAGGAGCACGGCGACACCACTGGTGTCCTGTCTCCCGGGCTTTTATCCCGCCGTGTAACCTCTACTGGAGGTCGCCAACTCTCGGACCAGCCACTCGCTGAAAGGCGAGCCGGAACCCTAGTCGGCTATTGCAAATTGTGGTGCCGCGAACCTGAGGTGACTCCTGCACAAGCTCCCTCAAGCGAGAGTTGTGCCAAGTTGCGCAAACCCTTGTGCCGCCTGAGCCGCGCGGGCACAGGTCGTTTGACGAAGGACAAGGCGTGCACTGATGCAGGGCGCCGTCTGGCGGCTGGGGACCGCGGTGGGGCACTCGCTCATGATTCAAGAGTCTGAGTTAGCGTTCTCGGCAGTTTCGGGAACGCCGACCAGCGCCGCTGGTTCGAGCTCTACCGCGGTCCGGGAGGCCGCCATGTATCGACGATTGCTTACCGCTTTGATGACGTTGTCCCTGGCAGGTTGTTACGGAGGTTATTACGAATCAGAAAGCTACACGCAGCCGATCTATAGCAGTGGCTACAGCAGCGGTTACGTGTACGAGAGTTACCGTCCGGTCGCTCCGGTGTATTCGGCAGGGGCGGTGTATTACTCCTCGCCGCGTTATTACTCGGCGCCTCGCTACTATGCGCCCCTCCACGTTATTACGCTCCGCCACCCCGTTATTACGGGCCTGGCTACGGACGCCCCGGTTATGGACGCCCTGATTACGGCGGTCGCCCGGGTTATGGTGGCGGCAACTGGAATGGCGGCGGGTACCACGGCGGGGGTGGCTACAACGGCGGCGGTTATCACGGCGGCGGCAATGGCTATCGCCCTTCGCCTCCAGGTCCGCGACCCGGTGGCGGAAATGGCCCCGGCCCCGGTGGGGGTGGCTGGCATGGCAATCCCGGAGGTGGCGGTGGCGGCGGACCACGTCCCGGCTTTGGGCCCGGCGGAGGTGGCCACCGGGGAGATGGCGGTTTCGGTCGTGGTGGTCACGGCGGACCAGGCGGACGAGGCGGCGGCAATCGCTGAGTAACGCAAAAACGGCGCTCCGAGGAGCGCCGTTTTTTATGGGATGAATCTCACGGTTGAGGTGCACCACCCGACGCCTTCCCGGCTAAAGCCAGTCCTACAGGGGAAACGCATTCCAATAGTGGGACAGGCTTCAGCCGGGAAGTGGCCCGTCCATTCACCCTCATGTGTGCGGTGCAGCACCTGACGCCTTCCTGGCTAAAGCCAGTCCTACAGGGATACGCATTCCAATAGTGGGACCGGCTTCAGCCGGGAAGAGGCCCGTGAATTCCCCCTCACACGTGCGGTGCAGCACCTGACGCCTTCCTGGCTAAAGCCAGTCCTACAGGGATACGCATTCCAATAGTGGGACCGGCTTTAGCCGGGAAGAGGACAGCGCAGGCACCATCAGTTTTGCAGTGTGACGTACGATGCCTTCCCGGCTGAAGCCGGTCCCACTAAATGCGTGCGTTTCGTCAGTAACATGAACGAACGCCCAATCTCAATACTCCGACAAATCCGCCAGCGGGTGCCGTCCTTCCCAGGCCTTCTCGAAGTGCGCGTCCACCACCGCCAGCGGAATGGTGGCGATGTCCTGCCAATGCCAGTGAGGCTTTTGGTCCTTATCGATCAGCCGAGCGCGAACACCCTCAGCGAACTCGGGATGTCGGCAGCAGTTGAGCGCCATGGTGTATTCCATCTGGAACACCTCGGCCAGCGACAGATGTCGCGCTCGCTCAATCTGCTCCCACACCAGATGCGCGGTCATCGGGCAGCCGTCGGTCATGGTTTTCGCCGCCTTGGCCAATAACAGGTCATCGCCATTCAGGTGATGTTTCAACGCACTCCAGGCACTCGGTGCGTCGGCCACGTCCAGCAACTCATCAAGGTTCTCGCGCCGAGGCAGCCATTGCGCGGGGGCATCTGATCCACCGCCTCCAGTTGCAGCGCCCGGAACAGGCTGGTCAGTTGCACCTTCGTCTGTTCCTGCCAGTTGAGTTGCAGCAGCCGGTCAATCATTTCCTCCTGCTGATCGTCCAGCAGAAAGCGATCAGCGAGCCCGAGATCCAGCGCGTCACGGCCGTTGATGTGCGCGCCGGTCAATCCGAGAAACAGCCCCAATTTGCCCGGCAGTCGCGACAGGAACCAGCTGGCGCCGACGTCAGGAAACAGGCCGATGCTGATCTCCGGCATCGCCAGACGGCTGCTTGGCGTGACGACGCGGATGCTCGCCCCCTGCAGAAGGCCCATGCCGCCGCCCAGCACATAGCCGTGGCCCCAGCAGATCAGCGGTTTGGGATAGGTGTGCAGCGTGTAATCCAGTCGATATTCCGCGGCGAAAAACTGCGCAGCCAGGGGCGGGACCGTGCCCGGCTGACCGCGCCCGGCCTCGACCAGCGCTCGCACGTCGCCACCGGCACAGAAGGCTTTTTCACCATTGCCGCGCAGCAATACGCAGACGATTTGCGGGTCGCTGGCCCATTCATTCAAGCGGTCCTGCAACGCGAGAATCATCGGCAGCGACAGGGCATTGAGGGATTTTTCCGCATCCAGCGTGGCGATGCCCAGGCGGGCGCCGTCCGTTGCGGTGAGCTCTTCAAATTGCAGATTCATCGTGACCTCTTGTCAGTGGTACGGGGATCTATCGAGAGTTGTGAGTCCCCTCGACGCCCGGAAGTTGCAAACCGGCGGCTGTGAACGAGTGTAGGAACATCCGACGGCGCCGCGCTGGAAATAATCAGCCACAGTCCCTAAAGTTGCGCATTGTTTCTGCCGGATCACACCATGACAAACGACGACCGTATCAAACTGGAGGCCAGCTGGAAGCAGGCCCTGCGCGACGAGTTCGAGAAGCCTTATATGGGCGAGCTGCGCGACTTTCTGCGTCAGGAGCATGCGGCGGGCAAGGAAATCTATCCGCCGGGCCCGCTGATCTTCAATGCGCTGAACTCGACGCCGCTGGATAACGTGAAAGTGGTCATCCTCGGTCAGGATCCTTATCACGGCCCCAATCAGGCCCACGGCCTCTGCTTCTCGGTGCAACCAGGCGTGCCGGCGCCGCCTTCGCTGGTCAACATCTACAAAGAGCTCAAGCGTGACCTGAACATCGACATCCCCAATCACGGCTATCTGCAATCCTGGGCCGATCAGGGCGTTTTGATGCTCAACACCACGCTCACTGTCGAGCGCGCCAACGCCGCTTCTCATGCCGGCAAAGGCTGGCAGCACTTCACCGACAAGATCATTGAAACCGTCAGCGCCCATCAGCCGCACCTGGTGTTCCTGCTGTGGGGCGCCCATGCGCAGAGCAAGAAAAAACTGATCGATGCCTCCAAGCACCTGATCCTGACCGCCGTGCACCCGTCGCCGCTGTCGGCCTACAAAGGGTTTATCGGCTGCGGGCATTTTGGTCTGGCAAACAAGTTTCTGGAGCAGAACGGCATGGCGCCGATCGAGTGGCGATTGCCGCCTGTTGCCTAGCGCGGGATTACGCCAGGAGGGACACGGACCCTGTGGGAGTGGAGCTTGCTCACG
The DNA here is from genome assembly GCF_016925575.1 of Pseudomonas sp. 15A4. NCBI lineage: Bacteria > Pseudomonadati > Pseudomonadota > Gammaproteobacteria > Pseudomonadales > Pseudomonadaceae > Pseudomonas > Pseudomonas sp. 15A4. Next base: position 2,277,435 of record NZ_CP068986.1, read on the forward strand.
AAGACGGAGTTTCAACCGCTGAAAATTTGGCGGATGTACTGACTTCTTCGCGAGCAAGCTCGCTCCCACAATTTGTATGTCGGCAGATACTTATGCGGTAGTGCCATGTTTGATGAGAGCGAGGCCTCAACCCAGCCGTCGATCCCAATACCGAAACAACGGCTCGGCCAGGAACAACACAAACAACAACCGCATCACTTGCATTGCTGTCACCAGTGGCACCGACAGTTGCAGCACCTCCGCCGTCAGGCTCATTTCTGCGATCCCCCCGGCATCATCCCCAGCGTCAACGAGCGTAAATCCAGATGAGTCAGCGTGCTCAAGCCCAGTGCGCAGAACGCCGCGATGCTCATGGTCAGCGCTGTCCCCAGCAGCGTGCGACCGATAAACGACGGCGCACGACGAAAGAACGCGCGGTTGAAGTGGCAGCCCAGACCGCTGCCGATCAGCCACTGCCCCAGCTGACTGCCACCCTGGGGCAGGCCGATGTGCAAATCGAAACTGACGCTGATGACCGCGCTGATCAGCAACGGTCCGAATAACCACGGATTAGGCTGCTTCAACCGCTCCCAGCCCCAGGCCACCAACGCACCCAGCGGAAACAGCAGCATCAGCCACCGCCAATCCACCACCGTCGCGTGGGAAGGCGGGCCGCCGTCGCCCATCAGGTATTTGAAGATCGCCGGCACGCACAGCACCACCGCCAGCACCCGCAGACTCTGCCCGGCGGCGACGTTGCTGAGAATCGCGCCGTTGCGTGCGCCGAGGTTGACCATCTCGCCCGAACCGCCGGGCATGCTGGAAAAGAACGCCGTGGCGCGGTCTTCGCCAGTGCGCAGCATCAGCCACACACCGACCACGCTGGAAACGCTGGTCACCAGTGCGCCGATAAAGATCAGGCCGAAGTGGGAGAGGACTTGTTCGATGACGACGGGGGTGAAGTGCAGGCCGATGCCGATGCCGACCACCCATTGGCCGCCTTTGCGGCCGCCGGGGATTTCAGCCAGCTGCCAGGGCGTGAGGCAGCGCACCAGGATGATTGCCAGCAACGAGCCGACCATCCAGGGCAGTGGCCAGCCGACCTGACTGGCGAGAAATCCCCCAGCAGGCCGACCAGCGGCGTACCCCACCATGTGCTGAATGGCCGGTCAGACATCGGCCAGCGCGCGACGCTGTCTGGAGCGCTTGCGCCAGATGCGGATCAGCGGGAACACCAGCATGAATGCGGTCACTACCCACATGCCCAGGGTGATCGGGCTAGACCACAGGATTTCCAGCCCGCCATTGGAAATCGACAACGCGCGGCGCAGGTTCTGCTCCATCAGCCCACCAAGGATGAACCCCAGCAGAATCGGCGACAGCGGGAAATCCAGCTTGCGCAAGATGTAGCCGAAGATGCCGATACCGACCATCAGGAACAGGTCGAAGGTGGTGGCATGCACCGCGTAGACGCCGATTCCGGTGATGATCGCGATCACCGGCACCAGTGCCCAGTTCGGTACGGACAGGATGCGGGTGAAGATGCGGATCATCGGGATGTTGAGGATCACCAGCATGATGTTGGCGACGAACAACGACGCGATCAGGCCCCAGACGATGTCCGGTTGCTGTTGAAACAGCAGCGGTCCCGGCGTGATGTTGTACAGCGACAGGGCGCCGATCATCACCGCCGTGGTACCCGAACCCGGCACGCCCAGGGTCAGCATCGGCACCAGTGCGCCGCAGGCCGTCGCGCCAATGGCGGTCTCCGGAGCGGCCAGACCGCGCATGTCGCCCTGTCCGAACTTGCCACTTGCGCCGGCGATGCGTTTCTCGGACATGTAAGTCACGGCGCTGGCCAGCGTTGCACCTGCACCTGGCAGCACGCCCATGATGAAGCCCATCAAGCCGCAACGGATGTTCACCCAAAAGACCGAACTGGCCTCCTTGAAGTTGAACATCATGCGCCCGGTGGCTTTCACCGCTTCCTGCCCGCGGTGGGTTTTCTCCAGCAGCAACAGAATTTCACTGATCGAGAACAGACCCAGCACCAGCACGACGAACTGAATGCCGTCAGCCAGATGGATGTTGTCGCCGGTGAAACGGTACACGCCGCTGTTGGCGTCGATACCGATGCTCGACAGAAACAGCCCGATCAGCGCAGCGACAAAGGTCTTCAGCGGCCGATCACCGGCCATGCCACCCAGGCAGACAATGGCGAACACCATCAGCACGAAGTATTCCGCCGGGCCGAAGGCAATTGCCCATTTCGCCAGCAGCGGCGCGAACATGACCATGCCGCAGGTGGCGATGAACGCGCCAATGAACGAACTCCACGCCGACAGCGACAACGCCACACCGGCCATGCCCTGACGCGCCATTGGGTAACCGTCCAGCGCTGTCATCACAGTCGATGCTTCGCCCGGAATGTTGAGCAGAATGGAGCTGATGCGGCCGCCGTATTCGCAGCCCAGGTACACCGCCGCCAGCAGAATCAACGCCGACTCCGGCGGCAGGCCCAACGCGAATGCGATGGGGATCAACAGCGCCACGCCATTGATCGGGCCCAGCCCGGGCAGCAGGCCGACGACGGTGCCGATCAGCGTGCCGGACAGGGCGGTGATCAAGTTGTAAGGGGTCAGCGCGACGCCGAAGCCCTGGCCGAGATAGCCGAGAGTGTCCATATCAATTCTCCAGAACGTCGAGCAGGCCGAGGGGCAGGGGCACATCCATCACTTTGTCGAACAGCACGTACAGCGCGATGCTCATGAAGATGATGATCACGACACTCGGAAGCCAGCGGCCGCCGTACAAGCGCGCCATGGGAATGCCGATCAGGATGCTGCTCAATACAAAGCCCAGCGGCTCGAACAGCCCGGCGAACACCAGCAACAGCAGGGTACAGATACCGATCTTGATCAGCGTCGGACGGTCCAGCGCCGGCTCTTCCTCGGAATGCACGATCGGCGTCGGACGGATCGCCATATACAGCAGCGAAATACCCATCAGCGCCAGCATGAGCAGCGGGAAGGCGCGGGGGCCAACCGGTTCGTAGGAAAACGGCGCCTGATAAGGCCAGGCCATCATTGCCAGACCGATGCAGACCAGCAGCAGCACGACAGCGAAAAGTCGTTGTATCACCATGGAAAACTCCCGGATCACGCCACCGCGCAGGCGGCGCAATCCTCAGTCAATCGAAGACCGGTCTATGCAGTTCAGTCACTGAATCAGGCCGAATTCCTTGGCCAGCGTCTTGTACTCGGCGACGCGGGTTTTCACATACTTGTCGAGCTCTTCACCGGTCATGGCGAACGGGAACAGCTCACGCTGATCGCGCAGCTTGGCGAAGTCTTCCGAGGCCAGCAGCTTGTCGAAGGCCGCTTTCCACCAGTTGTAGTCCTCGTCCGAGACCTTTGGCCCCAGATAGAAACCGCGCACCACCGGCCAGACGATGTCGTAGCCTTGTTCTTTGGCGGTCGGGATGTTCTTCATTTCCGGCTCGTCCAGACGCTCTTCGGAGAACACTGCCAGCAAGCGCATGTCGCCGCTGAGGATGTGCGGCATGGAATCGGAAATGTCGGTGGAGCCCACTTGAATGTGGCCGCCGAGCAGGGCAGTGGCGATTTCACCGCCGCCTTCCAGGGCGACGTAACGCAGTTCGCGCGGGTTGATTTTGGCAGCCTTGGCGATCAGCGCGGTCTGCATCCAGTCCTGGCTGCCCACGGTGCCGCCGGAGCCGATGACCACTTTGCCCGGGTCGGCTTTCAGGGCTTTAACGAGATCGTCGAGGTTCTTGTAGGGCGAATCAGCCTTGACCGCGATCGCGCCGTAGCTGGTGCCGACGGCGGCCAGCCAGCGCACGGCGTTCTCGTCGAAACGGCCGAACTTGCCCTGGGCCAGGTTCAACAACGAACCGCTGGACCAGGCCACCAGTGTGCCGGCGTCGGCCGGGCGCTGAGCGACCACCGCGTTGTACGCCACGGCGCCGACGCCGCCCGGCATGTAGGTGACGCGCATCGGTTTGGAAAGGATCTTCTCGTTGATCAGCGCGCTTTGCGCCAGCTTGCAGGTCAGGTCGAAGCCGCCGCCGGGCGAGGCCGGCGCGATGCATTCAGGACGATTGGGCTCGGCGGCCCACAATTGGGTGGCCATCAGCAGGCAGCTGGCGGCAACGCTGATATGGCGCAACGATAGGTTCATGGTCCGTCTCCAGAGGAGTTGTTGTTTTAATGGGGCAGGCAGTCGTACGTTCGTCAGGCAGTTATCTCACGGCCTCGCGAAAGGGTCGGCCGACAAGATGCGGACGTGACGAAACACCGCGCAACAGGGCTGCGAGGTGAACAGTAAACACAACGGGATTCAGGCGGCACGAGGGCCGAGGATTGCAGTGAGGGCATCACTGATGACTCCGATATTGTTCTTATTGTTGAAAACGCATCAAGGCGTTTTTCGTCACGACCCTGGCATCAGCAGCGTCACGCGGGACGCAATCGTGACAAGTCGTGACGGGATCCTAATCAGCGAAGCTTTCATCAACCTTTCAACTACCTTTCAGAAAGCGTTCACCTGATCCGCTTCCAGATCGGAGGGTGGCTTTCCCGCGCACCGAGCCTTCCCTGACGGCGGCGCGCCTGTAAACTCCGCCCATAAAATGCTCACTCGGGAGAAGTCGATGCGTGTCCTGCTCGTCGAAGATCATCTGCAACTGGCTGAAAGTGTCGCGCTGGCGCTCAAGAGCAGCGGCCTGACCGTTGACGTTCTGCACGACGGCGTTGCAGCTGATCTGGCCCTGAGCAGCGAAGACTATGCCGCGGTGGTGCTCGATGTCGGCCTGCCGCGCATGGACGGTTTCGAGGTGCTGGCACGTCTGCGGGCGCGGGGCAAGAACACTCCGGTGCTGATGCTGACTGCCCGCAGCGACGTCAAGGACAGGGTCCACGGCCTGAACCTCGGCGCCGATGACTACCTGGCCAAACCCTTTGAACTGTCGGAGCTGGAAGCTCGGGTCAAGGCGTTGCTGCGCCGCAGCGTGCTCGGTGGCGAACGCCAGCAACGCTGCGGCGAGCTGGTCTACGACCTCGACACCCGAAGGTTCACACTCGGTGAAGAACTGCTCACCCTGACCTCCCGAGAACAATCGGTGCTCGAATCATTGATCGCCCGGCCCGGTCGGGTCATGAGCAAAGATCAACTGGCCGCGCAAGTGTTTGGGCTGGACGAAGAGGCCAGCGCCGACGCCATCGAAATCTATGTGCACCGCCTGCGTAAGAAGCTGGACGGGCACCCGATCGCGATCGTGACGTTCCGGGGCCTGGGTTACCTGCTGGAAAGCCGCGATGCTTAATCCGTTTCCCGCAGCCGAAAACAGCCTGCGCTGGCGTTTGCTGTGGAACCTGGGATTGCTGCTGGTGGTGCTGATGATCGCCAGCGGCATGAGCGCCTACTGGAACGGACGCGAAGCAGCAGACACCGCCTACGATCGCACCCTGCTGGCCTCGGCGCGGACCATCGCCGCCGGGCTGTCGGAGCGCGACGGCACCCTCAGCGCCGACGTACCCTACGTGGCCCTGGATACCTTCGCCTACGACAGCGCGGGACGCATTTACTACCAGGTCAACGACATCAATCAAAAGCTCATTTCGGGCTACGAAAACATCCCCGCGCCGCCGCCGGGCACGCCGCGCACCGACGCGTACCCGGCCCTCGCCAAGTTCTACAGCGGCCGTTATCAAGGCCAGGACGTACGGGTGGTCAGCCTGCTCAAGGCCGTCAGCGAACCGAACATGAACGGCATGGCCGAGATTCGCGTGGCGGAAACCGAAGAAGCCCGGGTGGACATGGCTCAGGCCTTGATGGCCGACACCCTGCTGCGTCTGGGCATGCTCGGCAGCGGCGCGTTGTTGCTGGTCTGGTTCACGGTCAGCGCCGCATTGCGACCCCTGGATCGCCTGCGCACGGCGGTGGAAGAACGCCAGCCTGACGATTTGCGCTCGCTGCCGCTGGTCGAGGTTCAGCACGAGTTGCGCCCGCTGGTCAGCTCGCTTAACCACTTCACCGAAAGGCTGCGGATGCAGTTTGAGCGTCAGGCGCAATTTATCGCTGACGCGGCCCATGAGTTGCGAACGCCGCTGGCGGCATTGAAAGCGCGACTGGAGCTGGGTCTGCGAGACCACGAGCCTGCGGCATGGCGCAACACCCTCGAAAGCGCGGCATCCGGCACCGACAAACTGACCCATCTGGCCAACCAGTTGTTGTCGCTGGCGCGCATCGAAAATGGCGCGCGGGCCATCGCCGAAGGTGGGGCGCAGTTGCTCGACCTCAGCCAACTGGCCCGTGAACTGGGCATGGCCATGGCGCCGCTGGCCCACGCCCGGGGTGTGGCATTGGCGCTGGAAGCCGACGAACCGGTGTGGATGCGCGGCGAACCCACGTTGCTCAACGAACTGCTGAGCAATCTGGTGGATAACGCCCTGGCCCATACCCCGGCGGGCGGCAATGTGATTCTGCGTGTCCATGCCCCCTGCGTGCTGGAAGTCGAGGACGACGGCCCCGGCATCCCGGCCCACGAGCGTGACCGGGTGTTCGAGCGCTTCTACCGGCGCAATCAGCAGAGCAAGGGTTCGGGCCTGGGGTTGGCGATTGTGGGAGAAATCTGCAGGGCACATTTGGCGCGCATCACCTTGCACGACGGCGCGCAACGGGGCTTGAAAGTAAGGGTGAGCTTTATGGTGCCGGAGTCGGGACTGGTGGGGCTGGTTTGACCGGGCAAGCCATAGCGATCAGTACAGCAGCGTCATCGCCTCGTTCATCTCATTGATAAGTCCGCCGTCGGCCATGTTCAGGCCCAGCTGCGCTACCGCCGGCACGGACTTGAAGCTCAGGTTCGGGTAAGGCGTGCCGTTCATTTCATGAATATGAATCGTCGCGACCTGCACCAGGTCAACGTAGTCAGCCTGACCCGAGACACGGCTGAAACTCTGGAATTCCCGAGGCACGATCGCCAGGGCGTCCGGGAAATCCCATGACCGCAGCAGCCTCTCACCGATGATCGGATGAATGCGCTCGATGACGTGATTGAGGCTGATAGGGTCGGAAAGCAACTCGTAGTTGTCCTCGGCGTAGGTCAGGATCGGCAGCACACCAATGAGGTGAATGAGCCCGGCCAGCGTGGCCTTGTCGGCCTTCAGTCGTGTGCTGCGGTAGCTCAGGACATTACAGACCCCGGCCACCTGCATGCTGAGTTTCCAGATGTCGCGCATCTTGGCTTCGATGACGGCGGACTTGGCGTGAAACATCTGCTCCACCACCAGCCCGATGGCCAGGTTACTGCTGTAGTTCACGCCCAGACGTCGAACCGCGGTCAGCACGTCGCTGACTTCGAAGTTGGGCCGCAGCAGGGGGCTGTTGACGACTTTGATCAGTCGGGCGGAAAGCGCCGTGTCGCTGCCGATGACTTTGCTCAGCGCCGCAATGGAGATTTCCGAGTCTTCCGCCGCCAAGCGGATCCTCAGCGCGACTTCCGGGAGAGTTGGCAGAAACAGAGCATCCTTGTCGATCGCCTTGATCAGATCCCTCTGCACTTCGTCAGCCATGCTACTCATATTGGATCTCTGGACATTGCATTCCGGCCAGCGGCCGTCCACTCGAGGGGACGGCGCTGGTGACTACGCTGACGTCTCGCACATGCTTCAACCGGGTTCAACGCTGTGTTTCGAGCTTCGCGTCGAGCGTGTATGGCAATTCACCTAGTTGCAGGTTCGGGCCATCTGCCGCGCCAAGATGGATTTGACCATCTTCCGCCGCATCCGCCTGCACAACCGCCAGCACCTCGATCCCGACATCAGACCGGGCCGCGATCACAACGTTGCCTACTGCACTCGAATGTACGGGCGAAAACAATGCAACACCCGGCTCGGGCACTTCGCTGCCGCCCATAGTCAGGCGGTACAGCCGGCGTTTCAGCTTGCCGAGGTATTGCATCCGCGCCACGATTTCCTGGCCGGTGTAGCAACCTTTCTTGAAGCTCACTCCGCCCACGGCTTGCAGATTGATCATCTGCGGAATCAATTCTTCACGGGTCTGCCCGAACACCTGGCCAATGCCGGCGCGGATCTGCCCCAGCAGCCAGTCGTTGAGGGGGCTTCCGGCACGTGGGCGATCAGGCGGCTGCGCACGTCATCGGCGTGTTCGGCACGTACCCACAATTCGGCGCGGGCAGGGGAGACGCGAATGGCAATCAGGTCATTGGCGCGGACGACCGAGTCGGTCTCCTGCGCAAGATCAAGGCCCAGGCTGACCAGCGCGCCGTCGCCGTCTTGCAGGCCGAATCGCACCCAGGACGCGCTTTCGTCGGTCAATTTGGATTTGGAGAAGACGGCGTACTTCTTCAGATCCAGCAATTGCGCGTCGATCAGCTCGCTGGCCATTGCCAGCAATACGCCGTCGCCTTCAAGCAGGATGCGAAAGCTGGACTGCATGCGGCCTTTCTGTGTGCAGCGCGCCCCGAGGGTAGCCCTGGCTTCGCTGAGGTAGTCGATGTTGCAAGTCAGTTGGCCTTGCAGGAACTTGCCGGCATCCACGCCGCGAACGGCGAGCACACCTTCGTGGGACAGGGGGCAGAAAAATGCTGGAACGGCCATGAGTCATCGCAGGGTAGAAGTCTGGGGCACCATCATAGTGCCGCGTGTCGCTAATGGGTATACGCAAAAAGCTGCGACTAACTGCAAGTACGCCCCGAGACGATGCGCCTGTATACTCGCCGGCAAATTCGAGGAGCCCTCCATGGTCGAAGATGTTGAACTCAATCGCCTCTTTTGGCACAGCCGTCGCGGCATGCTCGAGCTGGACGTATTGCTGGTGCCATTCGTCAAAGAAGTCTATCCGACGCTCAACCAGGTCGATCGAGACCTCTATGTCCGCCTGCTGACCTGCGAAGACCAGGACATGTTCGGCTGGTTCATGCAGCGCGCGGAGTCTGAAGACCCGGAGCTGCAGCGCATGGTTCGGATGATTCTGGACCGTGTCCAGCCGAAGTGATCGTTTCGAATGCCGTTGGCAAGCCTCCCGGGCGCTGCTGACGGCGTACCTCGTCACGCAAATCGTTGCGCTGACGTCGATAGTCCTCCTGTCAGTGCCCCTGTGGACCAAAGCCGTCGGCATTCTGCTGTGCGCTTTGCATGCATCACGTCGCCTTCGCCCATCCATTCTGCTTGATCAGCCGCAGTCATCCACGGGGCTGCGGCATGACAGCAACGGATGGGCGTTGTGGAGCGAGGAGGGCGGTTGGCAACCGGTGCAGCTACGCCCGGACAGCCTGGCGCTGCCGCACATGGTCGTGCTGCGTTTCCGGGTGCCGACGGGCCACTGGCTGAGCCGTGTGTGGGTGCGAAGCCTGTGCATCCCGGCAGACGCGATGGCCCCGGACAGCCACCGACGCCTGCGTTTACGGCTTAAGTTCAGCCGGCGAAGGTGGGCGGCACCAGAATAGTGTCCAGCGCTTCGGGCAACATGTCCGGGTAATCCAGCGTGTAGTGCAGCCCTCGGCTCTCCTTGCGCGCCATCGCCGACGCAATCATCAGCTCTGCGACTTGGGCCAGGTTGCGCAGCTCGATCAGATCGCGGCTCACCTTGTAGTTGCTGTAAAACTCGTCGATCTCGTCCAGCAACAGCCGCACCCGATGCTGGGCGCGCTGCAGACGCTTGTTGGTACGCACAATCCCCACGTAGTCCCACATGAACCGACGCAGCTCATCCCAGTTGTGGGCAATGATCACGTCTTCGTCGGAATCGGTTACTTGACTCGAATCCCATGCCGGCAGGTTTTGCGGCTGCGGGACGTGCTCGAGCTGAGTCACGATGTCCGCCGCTGCCGAGCGGGCGTACACGAAGCATTCCAGCAGGGAGTTGCTGGCCATGCGATTGGCACCGTGCAGGCCTGTGAAACTGGTCTCGCCGATGGCGTACAGCCCGGGCACGTCGGTGCGGCCCTGCTGATCAACCACAACACCACCACAGGTGTAGTGGGCGGCCGGAATCACGGGAATCGGTTGACACGTGATGTCGATGCCGAATGTCAGGCAGCGTTCGTACACGGTTGGGAAGTGCCCTTTGATGAAGGCTTCGGGCTTGTGGCTGATGTCCAGAAACACGCAGTCGGCGCCCAGCCGTTTCATCTCGTGGTCAATGGCGCGGGCAACGATGTCGCGGGGCGCCAGCTCGGCCCGTGGGTCAAAACGCTGCATGAAGCGCTCGCCATTGGGTAGCTTCAGGTAAGCGCCTTCGCCGCGCAGGGCCTCGGTAATCAGAAAACTCTTGGCTTGCGGGTGGTACAGGCAGGTGGGGTGGAACTGGTTGAATTCCAGGTTGCCCACCCGGCAGCCTGAGCGCCAGGCCATCGCGATGCCGTCGCCGCAAGCGCCGTCGGGATTGCTGGTGTACAGATAAACTTTTGCCGCGCCGCCGGACGCCAGAATGGTGAAACGCGCGCTGTGGGTGTCGACTTCGCCCGTCGAACGATCCAGCACATAGGCGCCCAGGCAACGCTGACCTTCCATGCCCAGCCGCGATTCGGTGATGAGATCGACCGCCACGCGCTGTTCCAGCAGTTCGATATTGGGACGGGACCTGGCCTGCGCCAGCAACGTGCGAAAGATCGCCGCGCCGGTGGCATCAGCGGCGTGAATGATCCGGCGGTGGCTATGCCCGCCCTCGCGCGTCAGGTGGAACTCGAAGCCGCCGTCTACCACGGTGGATGGATCATCCCGGGTAAACGGAACATCCAAGTCGATCAGCCACTGGATGGCCTCGCGGCTGTGCTCCACTGTAAATCGGACCGCGTCCTCTTTGCACAGGCCGCCGCCCGCATTGAGGGTGTCTTCGACGTGGGACTGAACAGTGTCTGCGTCATCCAGCACCGCCGCAACGCCACCCTGGGCCCAGAAGGTCGAGCCGTTCGCCAGATCGCCTTTGCTGAGAACCGCCACGCGCAGATGCTCGGGCAATGTCAGCGCAAGGCTCAAACCGGCTGCACCGGAGCCTATTACCAATACGTCGTGCTGGAAATGCTGACTCATCTCGGTCCCGGCGTCTAAATGGCCACTAGTATAAGCAAGGGTGGAACGGCACAATAGCCGCGCTTTATGGCAAGGTTGGATCGCGGTGGTAGCGAAGTGTGCGCCACCCTGCTACGTCCTGCACCCCGTTTGATGGACGCGATCTTTCCTACAGCTTCATTCGGATTGAGTCCTACAACTGATGGGGCGCGGGTCCTACGCCCAAAGGTGAACGATGGGAACTTTTCGTGAACCCGTACGTTCAATAGTGGGTTGCCCATAAAGGAACAGCGTCGACGTTACGCATTGGTGGTTCAAGCCAATACGAGCGCTTATGACGACAAGATTATTTACGCAGCCGACCTGGTTCGAGCGGCGTTTTTCGCGCGGGCAGCAGACGCCCGCCGGAAACTTGCTTGAAGGGGGAGAACTTTTGCTTAAAGCCCGAGTCTATGTTTGCAAGCCTGCGAAAGAGCCGATGCGATGCTCCTTTAAGCTTTATGAGGAGTGTTCATGCTAACCCAGGAAGAAGATCAGCAGCTGGTTGAACGCGTTCAGCGCGGCGACAAGCGAGCCTTTGATCTGCTAGTGGTGAAATATCAGCACAAGATTCTTGGGTTGATCGTGAGATTCGTTCACGACACCCACGAAGCCCAGGATGTTGCGCAAGAGGCGTTTATCAAAGCCTACCGCGCACTTGGTAACTTCCGCGGCGACAGTGCGTTTTATACGTGGCTGTACCGTATCGCCATCAACACGGCGAAGAACTATCTGGTGTCGCGAGGTCGGCGGCCGCCGGACAGCGATGTCAGATCCGAAGACGCGGAGTTCTATGACGGCGATCACGGCCTCAAGGATATCGAGTCGCCGGAGCGGGCATTATTGCGGGATGAGATCGAGGGCACCGTCCACCGAACTATCCAGCTACTGCCAGAAGATTTGCGTACAGCTTTAACTTTGCGTGAGTTCGACGGTCTGAGTTACGAAGACATTGCCAGTGTCATGCAATGTCCCGTTGGTACCGTGCGCTCTCGCATTTTTCGCGCTCGGGAAGCCATCGACAAAGCCTTGCAACCTCTGTTGCAGGAAACCTGAGACAGCGGCGATAGCCACAAGAGAGGAACCGCCATGAGTCGTGAAGCCCTGCAGGAATCGCTGTCCGCGGTGATGGATAACGAAGCGGACGAATTGGAACTGCGTCGAGTGCTTAGCGCTATTGAAGATGCGGATACACGTGCCACCTGGTCCCGTTATCAGATTGCCCGTGCAGCCATGCATAAAGAACTACTGATCCCTCATCTGGATATTTCGGCCGCCGTTGCTGCCGGGATCGCTGATGAAGTCAGCCCGCTCAAGGCCGGTCGCGGTCCTTGGCGCACGCTGGGTCGTCTGGCCGTGGCCGCCTCGGTGACCGTTGCCGTCCTGGCTGGAGTACGTTTGTATAACCAGGATGAAATCGCAGGGGCACAACTCGCCCAGCAGACTCAGCCGACCAACGTTGCCATGCCGCAGGCCAAAGGCCCGGCGGTACTGGCAGGCTACACCGAAGGCGAACAGTCTCCGGGTCCAATGGCAAGCGGTGTGCTGCAGAACCAGGCTGGCTGGCATGACCAGCGTCTGCCAGGTTACCTGCGCCAGCACGCGCAGCAAGCGGCAACCAAAGGTGCCGAAGGCGCTCTGCCATTCGCCCGTGCCGCAAGCCTGGAAAACCGTTAAGGAGGATCATGCGCGCCATCCCTCTACTGCCGCTTTTGCTGGGCGGATGGCTGGTCCTTCCAGCTCATGCCGATGACGCGCAAGATCAGCTAAAACGTCTTGCGCAGGCTGAGCAGCAGCAAAGCTACACCGGAACATTCGTTTATGAACGTAACGGCAGCTTCTCCACTCACCGAATCTGGCAGCGCGTCGCCGATGGCAAGGTTCGGGAGCATCTTCTACAACTGGATGGCACGCCTCAAGAAGTGCTGCGCGTCAATGGGGTCACCCAGTGCGCCAGCGGTACCCTCGAAGAGGGCGCCTCCAGTGTTCCGGACTCTGCGGCCCGAGCTTTTGATGCTGCTAGGCTATCTTCTTGGTATGACATCAAGTCGGCAGGCACCTCGCGTGTCGCCGGACGCCTGGCTAACGTCGTCACATTGACCCCTCGCGATCAGCACCGTTACGGCATCGAATTGCACCTCGACAGTGAAACCGGCTTGCCGCTGAAGTCTTTGTTGCTCAGCGACAAGGGCCAATTGCTCGAGCGTTTTCAATTCACTGACCTCAATACCTCCCAGTCACTGACCGATCAGATGCTCTCGCCCGGTGCTGACTGCAAGCCGCTCGAAGTGGTCAAATCCAAGCCTGATGCTCCTAAGCAAAAAGTGGCATGGCGTTCCAATTGGCTGCCGCCGGGCTTTGACTTGAGCAGCGCTGCGGCACGCAAGGATCCTGACTCGAAGGATCTTGTGACGAGTCTGATGTATGACGATGGCCTGGCGCGTTTCTCTGTGTTTGTTGAGCCGGTAAGCGGCGCGGCGGTGACGGATATTCGCACTCAGCTGGGCCCGACCGTTGCCGTCTCCCGTCGCGTCTCGACGGCGAGAGGGGATGCCATGGTGACGGTGGTGGGCGAGATCCCGATCGGGACGGCCGAGCGCATTGCGTTGTCCATGCGAGACGACGCTGCGGCTACGAGCAAAAACTGATTTACACACCGGTGATGCCCACGATGAAAAAGGTTTCATCCGGTCGGTTCACGTTCACAAGCCTTTAAATATGGGCTTCACTGGTACTGATGAAATGTTTAGTGCGCTTTGTCGGTTGCAATTGGATGTGTTTTTTTCTATAGGTCACAGCTTCGCAGCTGTGGCCTTTGTTGTTTCAGGGTCCAGGAAACTGGAGCAGATACAGGTGCTGCAGGAAACCGCAGCGCACAGATGCTTCGCGAGCCTGCGGGCTCGTACCGCTTAACCATGCTCGTTGTAAACGGGAGCCATATGTCGATACCACGCTTTAAACCTTACCTGGTCTGGATGGCCGCTGTGCTGATGCTTGGACAGGTCATCACCGCTCAGGCCGAAGCCTTGCCGGACTTCACCTCTCTGGTGGAGCAGGCTTCCCCGCCGTCGTCAACATCAGCACGCGGCAGAAGTTGCCGGACCGCTCGGTTGCCCAGGGTCAGATGCCTGATCTGGAAGGCCTGCCACCGATGCTGCGCGAATTTCTCGAGCGCAGCACGCCGCCTGGGTCCCGCCCGCCAGGAGGGGGCAAGGGTGATCGTCAACGTGAGGCGCAGTCATTAGGCTCGGGCTTCATTATTTCCGCTGATGGTTTCATCCTGACCAACAACCACGTCATTGATGGCGCCGACGAAATTCTTGTGCGTCTTTCGGATCGCAGCGAGATGAAGGCCAAGCTGATCGGCACCGATCCACGTACCGACGTTGCGGTGCTGAAGATCGATGGCAAGGACCTTCCCACCGTCAAGCTGGGTAACTCCGACAAGCTGAAAGTCGGTGAGTGGGTGCTGGCGATCGGCTCGCCGTTCGGCTTCGATCACTCGGTGACCAAAGGCATTGTCAGCGCCAAGGGCCGCAGCCTGCCAAATGACACGTACGTGCCGTTTATCCAGACGGACGTTGCGATCAACCCGGGAAACTCGGGCGGTCCGCTGTTCAACATGGCGGGCGAAGTGGTGGGTATCAACTCGCAGATCTTCACCCGCTCCGGCGGCTTCATGGGCCTGTCGTTCGCCATCCCAATCGACGTGGCGATGGACGTTGCCAACCAGCTCAAAGCCAGTGGCAAAGTCAACCGTGGCTGGCTGGGTGTCGTGATTCAGGAAGTCAACAAAGACCTGGCCGAGTCGTTTGGTCTGGACAAGCCGGCCGGTGCGCTGGTGGCTCAAGTCCTTGAAGACGGGCCGGCCGCCAAGGGTGGTTTGCAGGTAGGCGACGTGATCCTGAGCGCCAACGGCACGCCGATCGTCATGTCCGCAGACCTGCCGCACCTGATCGGCAACCTGAAGGACGGCAGCAAGGCCGAGCTCGAAGTGATTCGCGACGGCAAGCGTCAGAAACTCACCGTGACCGTGGGCGCGTTGCCTGCCGAAGGCGAAGAAATGGGCGCAGCCGACACCGGTGTCGAGCGCAGCAGCAACCGTCTGGGCGTTTCGGTGGTTGATCTGACCGCTGAGCAGATGAAATCGCTGGACCTCAAGGGCGGTGTCGTCATCAAGGAAGTTCAGGACGGTCCTGCTTCGCTCATCGGGTTGCAGGCGGGTGATGTCATCACTCACCTGAATAACCAGGCGATCACTTCGTCCAAGCAGTTCACTGAAGTGGCCAAGGGCCTGCCGAAGAATCGCTCAGTCTCCATGCGCGTTCTGCGTCAGGGCCGCGCGACATTCATCACGTTCAAGCTGGCGGAATAACCCGTCAGGCGCAGCGAGAAGGAGCGGCCAGACCGCTCCTTTTTGTGCCCTCTCGGTGCATGGCGGGCAGGCTCTGCGCGTGAACGTGACGCCTGATCGTTCCTTCAGGTACAATTCCCGGCTATTTTTGGCGGGCAGTCTGCCTGCGACCTTTTTCGAGTGTTGATCCGTGAGTGATTTGAGTCATATCCGCAATTTCTCCATCATCGCCCACATTGACCATGGCAAGTCGACGCTGGCCGACCGTTTCATCCAGATGTGCGGCGGCCTGACCGAGCGCGAGATGGAAGCTCAGGTCCTCGATTCCATGGACCTGGAGCGTGAGCGCGGGATTACGATCAAAGCCCACAGCGTCACGCTTTATTACAAGGCGAAGGACGGGATCACCTACCAGCTCAACTTCATTGATACCCCGGGGCACGTTGACTTCACCTACGAAGTCAGCCGCTCGCTGGCGGCATGTGAGGGCGCGTTGCTGGTGGTCGATGCCGGTCAGGGCGTAGAAGCCCAATCCGTCGCCAACTGCTACACCGCTATCGAACAGGGCCTGGAAGTCATGCCGGTCCTGAACAAGATCGACCTGCCCCAGGCCGATCCGGATCGCGTCAAGGAAGAAATCGAAAAAATCATCGGCATCGATGCCACTGATGCCGTGGTCTGCAGCGCCAAAACCGGTCTGGGCGTTGACGAGGTGCTCGAGCGTCTGGTCCATACCATTCCCGCGCCGACCGGCAACATCGAAGACCCGCTGCAGGCGCTGATCATCGATTCGTGGTTCGACAACTACCTGGGCGTTGTGTCCCTGGTGCGTGTGCGTCACGGCCGGGTCAAGAAAGGCGACAAGATTCTGGTGAAGTCGACCGGCAAGATGCACCTGGTCGACAGCGTAGGCGTGTTCAACCCCAAGCACAGCGCCACCGCTGATCTGAAGGCCGGCGAAGTGGGCTTCATCATCGCAGGCATCAAGGACATTCACGGCGCGCCAGTGGGCGACACCCTGACCCTGAGCACCACGCCAGACGTTCCGGTGCTGCCCGGCTTCAAGCGTATTCAGCCGCAGGTCTACGCGGGTCTGTTCCCGGTCAGCTCCGATGACTTCGAAGATTTCCGCGATGCGCTGCAGAAGCTGACGCTGAATGACTCTTCCCTGCAATATCTGCCGGAAAGCTCCGACGCGCTGGGCTTCGGTTTCCGCTGCGGCTTCCTCGGCATGCTGCACATGGAGATCATCCAGGAGCGCCTTGAGCGCGAGTACGACCTGGACCTGATCACCACCGCGCCGACGGTAATCTTCGAGCTGCTGCTGAAGACCGGTGAAACCATTTACGTCGACAACCCGTCGAAATTGCCAGACCTGTCCACGATCGAGGACATGCGTGAGCCGATCGTGCGGGCGAACATTCTTGTGCCTCAAGAGCACCTGGGCAACGTCATTACGCTGTGTATCGAGAAACGTGGCATTCAGCACGACATGCTGTTCCTCGGTACGCAGGTGCAAGTGACCTACGATTTGCCGATGAACGAAGTGGTCCTGGATTTCTTCGACCGACTGAAGTCGACCAGCCGTGGTTACGCGTCGCTGGACTACCATTTCGATCGTTATCAGTCGGCCAACCTGGTTCGCCTGGACGTGATGATCAACGGTGAAAAGGTCGACGCTCTGGCGTTGATCGTGCATCGTGACAACGCCGCCTACAAAGGCCGCGCGTTGACTGAAAAGATGAAAGAACTGATTCCTCGTCAGATGTTCGACGTGGCAATCCAGGCAGCCATTGGCGGCCAGATTATCGCGCGTACAACCGTCAAGGCGCTCAGAAAGAACGTACTGGCCAAATGTTATGGCGGCGACGTCAGCCGTAAGCGCAAGCTGCTCGAGAAGCAGAAGGCCGGTAAGAAACGCATGAAGCAGGTTGGCAACGTGGAAATTCCACAGGAAGCCTTCCTTGCAGTGCTCAGGTTGGAATAGTCAGGCCCTATGTCACTCAATTTCCCGCTGTTGCTGGTCGTCGCCGTGTTTGTCTGCGGTTTGCTGGCCCTGTTCGATCTGATCATATTGGCGCCGCGTCGCCGCAACGCGATAGCGAACTATCAAGGCAGCGTGAGCCAGCCTGATGTCGCGGTCGTGGACCGGTTGAACAAGGAGCCGTTCCTCGTCGAATACGGCAAGTCGTTCTTTCCGGTGTTGTTCATCGTTCTGGTGCTTCGCTCGTTTCTGGTTGAACCGTTCCAGATCCCGTCGGGCTCGATGAAGCCAACGCTGGACGTGGGCGATTTCATCCTGGTGAACAAGTTCTCGTACGGCATCCGCTTGCCGGTGATCGACCTGAAGGTCATCCCGGTCGGCGATCCGCAGCGTGGCGACGTGATGGTGTTCCGCTACCCGAGCGACCCCACGGTCAACTACATCAAGCGCGTCGTCGGCCTGCCAGGGGATGTGATTCGCTACACCAACGACAAGCAGTTGTTCATCAACGGGCAACTGGTGGCCAAGCAGTTGATCGGTTCCGAGCCGGGCACGCTGGGCAGCGCAGAGCTTTACAACGAGAAGCTGGGCGAGGTGGAGCACCAGATCCGTCAGGAAATGAGCCGCTACCGCGCGCCGCCTGATCATGAATGGACCGTTCCGGCCGCGCATTACTTCATGATGGGCGACAACCGCGACAACTCGAACGACAGCCGTTACTGGGATGACCCCAATATTCCCAAGGACGAGCTGGGCATGGTCCCCGACAAAAACATCGTCGGCAAGGCGTTCGCGGTCTGGATGAGCTGGCCCGAGCCCAAGCTCAGCCACTTTCCGAACTTCTCGCGAGTCGGTCTGATCAGGTAATCGATGCGGCGCTGCCACTGGCAGCGCCGCATGTCATTCAGGGCCATGTTGCGTGGCTGATCTCGCAGGTGACAGGGAAGGGCTACTCTTGAAAGCAACCATGACGTCTGCCGGTCCGCAAAAGGGCCTGTCGTTCATCGGCTGGCTGGTGCTGCTGGCGATTCTGGCCTTTGTCGGAAGCACCGCCGCCAAGATCGTGCCGCATTACATGGACTACCTGTCGATGAAGAAAATCATCGAAACTGCCGGCACCGATCGCACGGCAGACATCACCAACGCCGGTGACCTTTACGCCTACGTGGCCAAAGGCATGCAGGTCAATAACATTCGGGATTTGGATTTGAACAAGGCGTTAACTGTGACGACGGAGAACAACAGGTTCCTCGCCCATTTGAACTACGAAAAACGTGAGCCACTGATCCAGAACATCGATCTGGTGGTCAAGTTCGACCACGAATTCAGCGTGGGTAAACCGTGAGCGCTTCATTGAGTCGCCTGGAGCGTCAGCTCGGCTATACCTTCAAGGATCAGGAACTGATGATCCTGGCCCTGACCCACCGCAGTTTTGCCGGACGCAACAACGAGCGTCTGGAATTCCTCGGTGATGCCATTCTCAACTTCGTCGCCGGCGAAGCGCTTTTCGAGCGTTTCCCCAGGCACGGGAAGGTCAGTTGTCCCGCCTGCGCGCTCGCTTGGTAAAAGGCGAGACCCTCGCGCTGCTGGCCCGTGGATTCGACCTGGGTGAGTACTTGCGCCTGGGCTCGGGTGAGCTGAAGAGCGGCGGCTTTCGACGTGAGTCGATTCTGGCCGACGCACTGGAAGCCCTGATCGGCGCGATCTACCTCGACGCCGGCATGGACATGGCAAGGGATCGCGTGCTCGCCTGGCTGGCCAGCGAGTTCGACACCCTGACGCTGGTCGACACCAACAAAGACCCGAAAACACGGCTGCAGGAATTCCTTCAGTCACGCGCCTGTGATCTGCCCCGCTATGAAGTGGTGGATATCCAGGGCGAGCCGCATTGCCGAATTTTCTTCGTCGAATGCGAGATCTCTTTATTGAATGAAAAAAGCCGGGGACAAGGCGTTAGCCGTCGCATTGCCGAACAGGTAGCAGCGGCCGCAGCCCTCATCGCCCTGGGTGTGGAGAATGGCAATGACTGATTCACTCGCAACACGCTGTGGCTATGTCGCCATCGTTGGCCGGCCAAACGTGGGCAAGTCGACGTTGCTGAACCACATCCTCGGCCAGAAACTGGCGATCACGTCGCGCAAGCCGCAGACGACCCGTCACAACATGCTCGGCATCAAGACTGAAGGCGCCGTGCAGGCGGTCTACGTCGATACACCCGGCATGCACAAAAACAGCGACAAAGCGCTTAACCGCTACATGAACAAAACCGCCTCGGCAGCGTTGAAAGACGTCGACGTGGTGATCTTTGTGGTCGATCGCACCAAGTGGACCGAAGAAGACCAGATGGTCCTCGAGCGCGTCCAGTACGTGACCGGCCCGTTGATCGTGGCGCTGAACAAGACTGACCGCATCGAAGACAAGGGCGCGCTGATGCCGCATTTGTCCTGGCTGCAGGAGCAACTGCCGAACGCCCAGATCATCCCGATCTCGGCGCAGCAGGGGCATAACCTGGAAGCGTTGGAGAAAGTCATCGCCGATCAACTGCCGGAGAATGAGCACTTCTTTCCGGAAGACCAGATCACCGACCGCAGCAGCCGTTTCCTTGCGGCAGAGCTGGTCCGCGAGAAGATCATGCGTCAGCTCGGTGCCGAGTTGCCTTATCAGATCACCGTCGAGATCGAGCAATTCAAGCAGCAGGGCAAGACGCTGCATATCCACGCGCTTATTCTGGTCGAGCGGGACGGGCAGAAGAAAATCATCATTGGCGACAAGGGCGAGCGGATCAAGCGCATCGGCTCGGATGCGCGCCGCGACATGGAAGTGCTGTTCGATTCCAAGGTCATGCTCAATCTGTGGGTCAAGGTCAAAGGCGGCTGGTCCGATGACGAGCGTGCGTTGCGTTCGCTGGGTTACGGCGACTTGTAACACGGCTGCACCGCTGGTCCGTGGAAACTGCCCTGTCGGCAGATCCATGCTGCACATGCAATCCTGTGGGAGTGAGCTTGCTCACGAAGACGGCATTTCAGTCGCTGAAGATTTGGCGCATGAACCTGTGTCTTCGCGAGCGAGCTTGCTCCCACAGTCGTTTCAGATGGCCCGTTCTGCCGTGTTCTTTCATCGAGATAGCCATGTCACAGCCCCTCCCGTCGGTCAGCTCGCCTATGTGTTGCACAGCCGTGCGTACCGCGAAAACAGCGCACTGGTCGATTTCATCACCCCGCAGGGTCGCTTGCGTGCAGTGTTGCGCAGCGCTCGGGGAAGGCGGGGACGATGGCGCGGCCGTTCGTGCCGCTGGAAGTCGAGTTTCGCGGGCGGGGCGAGTTGAAGAACGTAGGACGGATGGAAGGCTCCGGCGTCGCCACGTGGCTGGAAGGGAGGCGCTGTTCAGCGGTCTGTACCTCAATGAGTTGCTGATTCGTCTGCTACCCGCCGAAGACCCGCACCCGAGCGTGTTCGAACATTACGCCGCGACGCTTGCCGCTTTGGCCGAAGGGCGCGCGCTGGAACCGTTGCTGCGTTCATTCGAGTGGCGGCTGCTGGACGATCTCGGTTACGGCTTCGCGCTGGATGCGGATGTGAACGGCGAGCCACTGGCGAGCGATGGCATGTACCGGCTTCAAGTGGATGCAGGCCTTGAGCGGGTTTACCTGTTTCAGCCGGGATTGTTTCAGGGCGCCGAATTGCAGGCGATGTCTGAGGCGGACTGGAGTTCGCCAGGCGCGTTGTCGGCGGCCAAGCGTCTGATGCGCCAGGCCCTGGCCGTGCATCTGGGCGGGCGGCCGCTGGTCAGCCGTGAATTGTTTCGCAAACTCTAGCGTCCTGCCGCGCAAACCTAGAAAATCCTTCCTCGCGTGCGCAATCAGCCGCCACTGGCTGGCACCGCCACAGTAATCAGGAGAACCCCGTGACCCACAGCACTCGCATTCTGCTCGGCGTGAACATCGACCACGTTGCTACCCTGCGCCAGGCCCGGGGCACGCGCTATCCCGATCCGGTCAAGGCAGCGCTGGATGCTGAAGAAGCAGGCGCCGACGGCATTACCGTGCATTTGCGTGAGGACCGTCGGCACATTCAGGAGCGCGATGTGTTGCTGCTGAAAGACGTGCTGCAAACGCGCATGAACTTCGAGATGGGCGTCACCGAAGCGATGATGGCGTTCGCCGAGCGCATTCGGCCGGCGCACATCTGCCTGGTGCCGGAAACCCGTCAGGAACTGACCACCGAGGGCGGGCTGGACGTCGCCGGTCAGGAAGCGCGCATCAAGGCGGCGGTTGAGCGGTTGTCGGCCATCGGCAGCGAAGTCTCGTTGTTCATCGATGCCGATGAGCGACAGATAGCAGCGTCCGCCCGGGTTGGCGCGCCGGCCATCGAACTGCACACTGGCCGTTATGCCGATGCTGAAACCCCGGCGGCTGTGGCCGAAGAACTCAAGCGTATTGCCGATGGTGTCGCCTTCGGTTTGGCCCAGGGCCTGATCGTCAATGCCGGCCATGGTTTGCACTATCACAACGTTGAAGCCGTAGCGGCGATCAAGGGGATCAACGAGCTGAACATCGGCCACGCGCTGGTGGCCCATGCGCTTTTTGTCGGCTTCAAGTCGGCAGTGTCGGAGATGAAGGCGTTGATTCTGGCGGCGGCGGATTCTGCTCATGGCAAGTGATCTGAGGGAGTGACCTCGACCGCCTTCGCGAGCAAGCTCGCTCCCACTAGTACACTATTCGCTTAACTTTCGAGGGGCGCGCCGTTACGGCTTGCGCCCCACAATTACCGCACGCCGGGGCGCTGGCAGTCCTTCCACGGTTTTGCTGTGATCGGCCGGATCGAGGAAATCACTCAACGACTGAAAGCGCATCCAGTCGGTGCCACGTTGTTCTTCTACCGTGGTGGTGCTGACGTCAACGCAGCGCACATCGACGAAGCCCGCGCGGCGCAGCCACAGTTCCAGCGCCGGCACTGACGGCAGAAACCACACGTTGCGCATCTGCGAGTAGCGGTCTTCCGGCACCAGCACCTGATTCGCGTCGCCTTCCACCACCATGGTTTCCAGCACCAGTTCGCCGCCTTTCACCAGGCAGTCCTTCAGGGCCAGCAGGTGATCGATGGGCGACTTGCGGTGATAGAGCACGCCCATGGAAAACACCGTGTCGAAACCTTCCAGCCGCGCGGGCAGATCTTCCAGGGTGAACGGCAGATGCCACGCCGGCAGGTCCGGCAGGTAACGCTGCATGGCCTGGAACTGACAAAAGAACAGCCAGTTGGGGTCGACACCAATGACGCTGTCGGCACCGGCGCCCAGCATGCGCCACTGGTAATAGCCGTTGCCGCAGCCGACGTCCAAAACGCGCTTGCCTTTCAGATCAAGGTGCGGCGACACCCGCGACCATTTCCAGTCCGAGCGCCATTCGGTGTCGACGTGCACGCCGAACACATCAAAAGGGCCTTTGCGCCACGGCGACAAGCCCATCAGCGCGGCGCGGGTCTGCTCGCGGGTGGCGTCATCGCAGTCGGCGTCGAGGATAAAATCGTTCTTGAGCTCAATGCGGGTTGGCGTCAGATCAGGCAAGGCATTCAGCGCGCCTTGCCAGCGTTCCAGGTCGCCATGACCCTTTTCCATCTTCGCGTCGAGTTGCGCCTGCAGGCCTTGGGCCCAGGCATACAGTGGCGTGCCCGCCAGACGGCGGACCAGGGGAGCGAGATCAATCATGGCAGGGCAATCAACGAGGCGAAATTAAGGCACTGGAACCAGGGCACGACTTTGCTGAAACCGGCGGCAAGCAACCGTTCGCGGTGTTGCTCAAGGCTGTCGGGTTTCATCACGTTTTCGATCGCGCTGCGCTTCTGCGCGATCTCCAGCTCGCTGTAACCGTTGGCGCGCTTGAAGGCGACATGCAGATCGGTGAGCAGCGCCTGTTCTTCGGTGTCATCGAAGCGCAGCTTCTCCGACAGGATCAGCGCGCCGCCGGGCAGCAGCGACTGGCGAATGCGAGTCAACAGCGCGAGGCGTTGGTCGGGAGCGATGAATTGCAGGGTGAAGTTCAGCGCGACCACCGAGGCAGGCTGAAACTCGAGATTCAAGATATCCCCGTCGATGACTTCCACCGGCAGTAACTCCTGGTACATCGAGTCCTGGGCGTTGAGGTACTCCCGGCAGCGCTCGACCATCGCCGACGAGTTGTCGATGGCGATCACCCGGCAATCTTCGGTGCGCACATGCCGGCGCAACGCCTGAGTGACGGCGCCCAATGAGCTGCCCAGGTCATAGAGCACGCTATGGGGCTGGGCGAATTGCGCCGCGAGCACGCCGAGGTTTTCGACGATGGTCGGGTAGCCCGGCACCGAGCGCTTGATCATGTCCGGGAACACCCGCACCACGTCTTCGTTGAAGGCGAAGTCGGGCACCTGGGGCAGCGGCTGGGCGAATAGGCGGTCGGGTTCTGGGCTCACGGCGATTCCGGGGTACGAAGCGAAAAGTGCGGCATTTTAGCCAATTCCGTCCCTCGGCTGGAACCTCATCTCATCGCTGGTGTGCCGACCGTGCCCCCGCCGCTGAAAAAGCCGCGTCCGGTTACGGGGGAGCGGCCAGGACTCACGCGATGTAATCAGTACTTCCAGCTCACCGACGCGGTGAAGTTGCGTGGATCGCCGAAGTTGCTCTGGTTGTAGCGCAGGCTCTGTTGGTATTTCTCGTTGGTCAGGTTGTTGAGGTTGAGCTGGGTGCTCCAGTGCTGATCGATGTCGTAGCGGGTCATCAGGCCGATGAGCGCGTAGGCATCCTGGCGGGCCGCCGGCGAGTCGTCGTTCTGAGTCTTGCTCTGCCAGCTCAGGCTGCCGCCGACCTTGACCTTCGGTGCCATCGGCAACTGGTAGGTCATCGACGACGTCAAGGCGTGGCGCGGGATGAACTTGCGCGCACGGCTGTCGTTGTCGTCCGTGATGTAAACGTAAGTGTACCCGCCGTTGACTTGCAGGCCTGGCGCCACTTCGCCCGACGCCTCCAGCTCCACGCCGCTGCTGTCGTAGGACATCGCCTTGTACACGTAGCCGCCCAGGCTGGCGTCATAGGTCGAACTGCCCGGCACGTTGTCTTGCTTGGCATGGAACACCGCTGCGCTGACGTTGAGCTTCTTGTCCATCAACTGGCCCTTGATGCCTGCCTCGTAGCTTTTGCCTTCAAGGGGATCGAGCACTCGGCCTTGGGTGTCGAGGTAATACTGCGGATTGAAGACTTCGGTGTAACTGGCGTACAGCGCGTATTCGGGGGTCAGGTCGTAGACGATACCGGCATACGGCGTGACTTTGCCATGAATGCGCACCTCCCGCGCGGAGCCGTAGTTGTCGCCATTGCTGTCCGCGCTGAGCATGCGCGCGCCGGTGATCAGGTGCAGGTCGTCGGTCAGGCTGAAGCGCGCGCCGGCGTAAACGCTTTTCTGGCGATCGGTGTAGTTCGACGTCGCAGCGGGTAACGCGGCAGCGTAAGTCGGACGCGGCAGGTAGCCATGCAGCGCATCTTCAAGGGTCACAGGCGCGTAGTTGAGAGCGTCGTCGTACTGGGAGGATTCGCGGTTGCGCTGGCGCGCAGCGTTGGCCCCAAAGGTGAGTTGATGCTCGCGACCGCCGAGCATGAAGGGCCCGCTCAGCGAGTAATCGCCGCTGAGTTCGAGGTTTTTGTCTTTGTACTTTGAGCCCAGCCCGCTGTAACCGGTGGGAGAGGCAGCGGAACTCAACATGTAGAACATCTCGGTGTCTTCGCGGTGCTCGGCGCCGGCGACGGTCAGCTTCGACTTCCAGTCGTTGGCGAAGGTGTGCTCCCACTCGGCAAACGCACGTTGCGTGTGAACGTCCCAATGCACCCACGGCTGGGAAATATTGGAATGGGTGCTGCTGTAATGAATGGCGTTGCCATTGCCGTCGACCAACGGCAGTGAACCCCAGCTTGAGCCATTGGCGTTGGTTTTCTGGTCCTCGTAACCAAGGGTCAGCGTGTCGCTGTCGCTCAGGTCGAATGCCAGCAGACCGCTGAAGATGTTCTTCTCGCGGGCGTAACGATCAAGGTATGAGTTGCCGTTTTCGTTGGCGTAGATGACGCGCCCGCGGACGTTGCCCGAGTCGGTCAGGGGGCCGGAGACGTCGATGTCCACCCGGCGTTTGTCCCAGGAACCGGCGGTCACGTCGATCTTTGCCTGGGGATCGTAGGTCGGGCGTTTGCGGATGAAGTTGACCGTGGCCGAGGGGTTGCCGGCCCCGGACATCAAGCCGTTGGCGCCGTGTACGATATCGACCTGTTCGTAGGGCGCCAGGTCGATGTCGCCCACCAGCAATCCATTGGTCATCGGCATGGCCGTGCCGTCGTACTGGAAGTTGTTGATGTCGAAACCGCGCGCGGTGAAGTAGGTGCGGTCTGTTTCGACTTTCTGCACGTTGACGCCGGGGGTGCTGGTCAACACGTCGCGGATGCTGTTGAGCTTGAAGTCATCCATTTGCTCGCGCTTGATGTTGGTCACGCCCTGGGGCGTTTCCTGGTTGGTCAGGTCCAGCCGAGTGGTGGTGCTGCTGGGTTTGCCCTGGTAGCCCTGCGGGTTGCCGGTGTCGCCATAGGTGGCGGTTGAGGTCACGTCGGTGGCGGGCAGGCTGAGCGCTGTCTCTTCGGCATTCGCTGTGTTGAGCACGCTCAGGGCAATTAACGAAAGGGCCTTTGGGCAAAAGGGGATCGAGTGACGCATGGCGGGCAAAGCTCCGGCGAATGTTACAAATGATGATGGTTCTCAATTATCGGGAAGTTACAATTGAGAATCAATGTCATTTATTCCTTGCGTTAGTGTTGCTTGCAACGCTGGCCATGATCGCGTGCCCTTCACCCCGCAGCATTAAAGCTTTCCCCTCGGCAGTCGAAACACCTTAATTCGCAACCCATTTCATTACTGGCACAGGGAACCGTGGCATGCATGCGTTCAAGGCGTTGTACGAGTCCGTCGAGAGGCAGTTTTTCGATTCGTTGACCAAGAAGTTGTCGAGCCTGTTTCTGATGGTGGTGGTGAGCGCCGTGGTGTACTGGGTGGCCGTGAGCATCCGCGCCGACGTGCTGTTGCAGTTGCGCAGCGCACAGTTGCCGGCGGGGACGCTAAGCATGATCGAGGGCAAGCTCGATGTGCTGAGCAACGCCATTCTCGGCAGCACGCTGTTCACCCTGTGTCTGGTCAGCTTCATGGTCTGGTATTTCCGGCATCTGATCGTGCGGCCGGTCACCCAGATGACCCAGGCGCTGGAAGGCATTGCCAATGGCGAGGGCGACCTGTCCAAGGACTTGCCGCTGCTGACCCACGATGAAATCCGCGTGCTGGCAAGCACCTGCAACCGGTTTCTGGCCAAGCAGCGGGAGATCATCAGCAGCGTTCAGGCGTTGACCGTGAACATTGCCGTGGAGTCTGCGCGGTCGTTGAAAAACATCAGCGACTCCAGCGACAGCGCGACCCATCAGGCACGCTTCGCCAAGGAAGTCATGGAGCAGAGCAACGACGCAGTGGGGCGGATTGCCGAGGTGTCCCGGCAGACCCAAGGCATTTCCGGGACCACCGCGCAGAACCTCAGCATGGCCCGCGACTCTTACACCGAACTGCTGGAAGTGACCGGCAACATCAGTGAGATTTCCAGCAGCCTTAATGAGTTCGGCACGCTGGTTTCGGCGCTGAACCAACGTTCGTCGAGCATCAAATCCATTGTCGGATTGATTCAACAAATCTCCTCCCAGACCAATCTTCTGGCGCTCAACGCGGCGATCGAAGCGGCGCGTGCAGGGGAGAGCGGGCGTGGTTTCGCGGTGGTTGCCGATGAAGTCCGGACCCTGGCCCAGAACGTCAGCCGCGCCACTGAGGACATTTCCCAGAACATCGACGCCATGTTGCTGGAAGTCAGTTCGACCCACGAGCAAACCACGCAGATCAGCCACAGCGCCCGGGAGACGCAGAAAGTGGTCGAGCGCGCGTCAGGGCATTTCGAAAGCATGATCGGCGACTTCGAATCCACCCACACGAAGCTGGAGGACATTGCCTCGCACATCCAGCAGTTCGCCGACAGCAACACCGGCATCAACGACCGCGTGACGCAGATTCATGCGGACAGCCAGTCGATTGACCAGCGCATGCAGCATTCCGCAACCGCCACCCGCGATCTGTCGGGCGTGGCGGAAAAGGTCCAGGCGCTGCTGGGACGGTTTGTCCTCGGGCACGGCGCGCTGGACGCTGGCATTACCCGGGCCAGTCATTGCCGCGACCGGCTCCAGGTGCGTCTGGCCGCGCTGCAACGTGAGGGCGTCAACCTGTTCGATCAGAACTACAAACTGATTCCCGGTACCGACCCCAAGCAATACACGACCAGCTACACCGAACGCTTCGCGCAGATCTGTCAGGAAGAGTGCGACGCGCTCACTAAAGGCACGAGGGGCGGAAAGGTCACCTTCATCGTCGACAGCAAGGGTTACTGCCCGGTGAACAACAGTTGGGTGTCGAAAAACCGACGGGCGACCGGGCTATTGACCTGCCGGTGTGCCGGAATAAGCGTATGTTCGCCGACCCCATCGGCCTGCGCGCAGCCGCTAACCAACAGCGCTTCCTGCTGCAAACCTACCTGCGCGACACCGGCGAGATCATGACCGAGATCGACGTGCCGTTCTTCTTCGAAGGCCGCCATTGGGGCAACTTGCGCATGGGCTTCGATGCTGCGCAGTTACTGGCCGAATGACAGAGGCTCACGCCAGTGCTCAGCGACTGAATAGCCCTTCGCCGGCACGGACGTTCCTGCGGGGGCGGCCGTGTCGTCAGCAGGCGATCAGTTCACCGTAATGACGCAATCGAAAGTGCGTTCCGGCGCCACTTCCGGCGCCCAGGGCTGCTGGTAGACCATCATGAGGTGGCCCGAGCCCGGATTGGCCGCTCGGTAGCGCCAGACCGACTGACCGCCTTCACCCACCAGCCCGACATCTTTAGAGGCATTGAACACCTCAGGCCCTAGGCTGCTCAGGATGGACGGCGCAGGATTTTGCATCAGCCAGCGGTACCCGGTCGTGGGATTGCTGGGCAGCATCAGCATGAGGGTCTGGCCGGTTTTGAGGGTGAGGGGGCAGTCTTGCTGATCGTCCAGGGAGACGATCTGTTTTGGCGCCTGGGCGCAAGCGGCAAGCAAGCTGAAGCTGAGCGGGACGAGCAGGCGGGCAGGGGTCATGAAGGCTCCGGTCTTAGGCAACGTAAAGAGAGAATAACCGAAGATGGCAGAGCTGAAACCGGGAAGCTAAAACGGCTCCAAGCCCCGGGAGGAATCTGGAATCCGTAGGAGCCGGCTTGCTGGCGAACCGGGCGTGTCAGCCACTGCCTCAATGACTGACTAACAACGTTCGCCAGCAAGACGGCTCCTACAGGGTGTGCGCCTCGTCCTTGAGCGTTCCGTCGTCCTCCGAACAGCGTTTGTCCCCAGGCGTGCAGGAAGTGCTTAAAACAATATCTTCGCCACATCCGCAAAACGTTTGGCGAAGTGCGCGGTGATGCCCTCTTTCAGGTAATCCGGCAGTTCTTCGAAGTTGCCGCGGTTGGCTTCCGGCAGGATCAGCTCGTAAATCTTCTGCCGACGCGCCGCAATCACTTTCTCCCGCACGCCGCCGATGGGCAGTACGTGCCCGGTCAGGGTCAGTTCACCGGTCATCGCCACGCCTTTTTCGGCGCCTGGTTACGCGCCAGGGACAGCAGCGCGCTGGCCATGGTCACACCGGCACTTGGCCCGTCTTTCGGCGTCGCACCTTCAGGCACGTGAAGGTGAACGAAGGCTTCGTCGAAGAAGCTTTTATCGCCGCCGAACTTCGCCAGATTGGAGCTGACGTAGCTGTAGGCGATTTCGGCGGATTCTTTCATCACGTCGCCCAACTGGCCGGTAAGCTTGAAGCCGCGGTTGAGCGTATGAATGCGCGTCGCTTCGATGGGCAGCGTCGCGCCACCCATGCTGGTCCAGGCCAGACCGGTGATCACGCCGGTGCCCGACAGCACTTGTTCGTTGCGGAAGACCGCCATGCCCAGCGAGGCCTCCAGCTCTTTAGGGCCGATCTTGACCACGGTGTCCGGGTTGTCCAGCAGCTTGACGACGGCCTTGCGCACCAGTTTGCCCAGCTGTTTTTCCAGCTGCCGCACACCGGCTTCTCGCGCATACCCTTCAATGACCGCGCGCAATGCACTGTCGCTGATCATCAGGCTGTTTTTCGAGACGCCGGCCTTGGCCAGTTGCTTGGGCCACAGATGGCGCTTGGCGATGGCGAGCTTTTCTTCAGTGATATAGCCGGACAGGCGAATCACTTCCATCCGGTCCAGCAGCGGGCCGGGGATCGAATCCAAGGTGTTCGCGGTGCAGATGAACAGCACCTTCGAGAGATCAAGCCGCAGGTCCAGATAGTGGTCGAGGAATTCGACGTTCTGTTCCGGGTCCAGGGTTTCGAGCAGCGCCGAGGCAGGGTCGCCCTGGAAGCTCTGGCCCATCTTGTCGATTTCGTCGAGCATGATGACCGGGTTCATCACTTCCACGTCTTTCAGCGCCTGCACCAGCTTGCCCGGTTGGGCGCCGATGTAAGTGCGACGGTGACCCTTGATCTCGGCCTCGTCGCGCATGCCGCCGACGCTGAAACGATAGAACGGACGGCCCAGAGATTCTGCGATCGATTTGCCAACACTGGTTTTACCCACCCCGGCGGGCCGACCAGCAGCACGATGGAGCCGGAGATTTCGCCTTTGTAGGCGCCGACGGCGAGGAATTCGAGGATGCGGCTCTTGATATCGTCGAGGCCGGCGTGGTGCTGATCCAGCACTTTGCGCGCGTGTTTCAGGTCGAGCTTGTCATCACCATACGCGCCCCACGGCACTGAGCTTGCCCAGTCCAGATAGTTGCGAGTGACGGCGTATTCCGGCGAACCGGTTTCCAGCACCGACAGCTTGTTGATCTCTTCGTCGATGCGCTTGCGCGCCTGTGCCGGAAGGGTTTTGCCCACCAGACGTTCTTCGAACTGTTCGATGTCAGCGCTGCGATCATCCTTGGTCAACCCCAATTCCTGCTGGATAACCTTGAGCTGTTCCTTGAGGAAGAACTCACGCTGGTGTTCGCCGATCTTGCGGTTCACTTCGGCGGAGATCTCTTTCTGCAGGCGCGCGACTTCCACTTCCTTGCGCAGCATCGGCAGGACTTTTTCCATGCGCTTGAGCACGGGCACGCAATCGAGCACCTGCTGCAGCTCGACGCCAGTGGCGGAGGTCAGGGCGGCGGCGAAGTCGGTCAGCGGCGAAGGGTCGTTGGGGCTGAAGCGGTTGAGGTAGTTCTTCAACTCTTCGCTGTACAGCGGGTTGAGGGGCAGCAACTCCTTGATCGCATTGATCAGCGCCATGCCGTAGGCCTTGACCTCGTCGGTCGGCTCGTTGGGCTGGTGCGGGTATTCGACCTCCACCAGAAACGGCGGACGATGGTGCTTGAGCCAGGTCTTGATGCGCACGCGGCTCAGGCCCTGGGCGACGAACTGCAGCTTGCCGTTTTCGCGGCTGGCGTGGTGCACCTTGACCAGCGTGCCGTACTCGGGCAGTGCCTTGGTGTCGAAATGACGCGGGTCGTCGGGCGGGGTGTCCATGAAAAACAGCGCCAGCGAGTGGTGATCAGATTTGCTGACCAGCTCCAGCGTTTCGGCCCAGGGCTCTTCATTGACGATGACCGGCAGCACTTGCGCGGGGAAGAAAGGACGGTTGTGGATCGGGATGATGTACACCTGATCCGGCAGATTCTGGCCGGGCAGGGCGAGGCTCTTTCCGTCAGAACCGAGGATTTCGTGCTCGTGGTCGTCGTCGGGGTGCGGCTGGTTGGCGTCGGACTGCTGGT
Organism: Pseudomonas sp. 15A4; assembly: GCF_016925575.1. NCBI lineage: Bacteria > Pseudomonadati > Pseudomonadota > Gammaproteobacteria > Pseudomonadales > Pseudomonadaceae > Pseudomonas > Pseudomonas sp. 15A4. Next base: position 2,308,729 of record NZ_CP068986.1, read on the forward strand.
CGCTCATGGGGCACCTGCATAAATGGAGATGAGCCTTAGATGGGGCGGATGGCCTCAGGTTTCAATAGCGGCGGTCGATAGCAATAACGGAGGGGGCGTTTCAAAAACAGGTGCGGCGTTGCGCCAGCCCGTTGCCTCCCATCAGTAACGGCCAAGTGCTCTGCTGGACGCCCGGCTGAAATCGCTGACCACCGATCCGTGGGCTACGCTGAAAATCATTGCCAAGAAGGCTCTCTGCCGGCCTCGCGTTCTGGAACATCTGTCATGCGCCACGTTTTAATTTCATTGTTGCTGGTTGTAACCGTGCTGCAGGGCACCCTTGCCGGTGCGGCCAGCCTGACCGCCGAGTTCGTTGATGCCAAGGGCAATCCGCTCCCGGACGCGGTGCTCACTCTGCGCGGCGCCACTGCGCCCCCTGCCGTGTCGCTGAAAGCCGACATGGACCAGCGTGATGTGCAATTTGCCCCCACGTGCTAACGGTGCGCACCGGCACAGAGATCAGTTTTCCCAATAGCGATCACATTCGCCATCAGGTGTATTCATTCTCGACGCCCAAACGCTTCGAGCTGCGGCTGTATGGCGGCACGCCGTCGGACCCTGTGCTGTTCGACAAGTCGGGCGTGGTCGTGCTCGGCTGCAACGTGCACGACAACATGATCGGTTACGTGTACGTCACCGACGATGGCTGGTTCGGCGTGAGCAATGACAAGGGCTCCCTGAGCCTGGATCAAGTGCCCGCCGGTCACTACGCCGTCACCCTCTGGCACCCGGAAGCCCCCGACATGCTGCCGGTGTCCGGTGGCTACATCGATATTCCGGCCGGCGGCCTCAAACAGCGGTTCAGCATCGCTGTGCAGCCTGGCGGTGATGCCACCCCGCCGCACCGCCGTCCAGCGCGTTCGGCGATGCCTTCCATAAAGCGGCCCACGAATGAGGCTGCGCATCAGCTTTCAGGCGCGAATTGCCGGCGTGTTGATCATGCTGCTGCTGATCGTCGTCTTTGCGGTGTTTATCGCGGTGAAAGCCGCGACCCAGGACGCCGTGCGCAAACAGGCGCAAGCGCAGCTCGAGGTCGGCACCCGGGTGTTTGAAGGCTTGCTGGAAATGCGCGGCAAGCGGCTGCGCGACGCTGTGCAATTACTGTCCACCGATTTCGGCTTCCGGGATGCCGTGGCATCAACGGACTCGGCGACCATTCGTTCGGTGCTGCTCAACCACGGCGCCCGAATCAACGCCAATGACATGTTCCTGCTTGGCATGGACGGCACGGTCATGGCCAGTACTGTCGCGCCGATTCCCGAAGGCTCGCCGTTCCCGTACATCCAGGCGTTGCGTGAGCTCAAGGGCAAGAATCAGTCGATGCTGATCGTGCCGTTGCAAGGCCAGCCTCACTTGCTGGTGGAAAGCACCGTGCTCGCACCGCTGCCGATCGCCCGCGTGGTGATGGGTTTCAGCATGGACGGTGATCTGGCTCAGGAACTGCGCTCGTTGAGCGGTTTGCAGGTGTCGTTTCTGTCAATCGTGCAAAAGCAGCCGGGTCAGATGATCAGCACCCAGCCGGCGCCGTTGTTTGACAGCCTGCGCAGCGTGATGATGAATCCGCCCAGCGACGAGATGCAGATGACCGAGCATCAGAGCCAGAGTTTTCTGAGCAAAACCCTGCGGCTGGGGAGCATCAGCGGCGGCGACGGCGAGGTCGTGGCCCTGCTGCAAAGCCCGCTGGATCAGGCCATGCAGGCGTTCGCGCCGCTGGACAAGACGCTGTTCTGGATCACCGTCGTCGCCCTGGCCGGTTCGCTGGTCGGCGCGTTGTTGCTGGCGCGCAGCCTGTCGCGACCGGTGAGTGCCCTGGCCCAGGCGGCGCGGCGTATCGGCGAAGGTGATTACGCCACGCCCGTGGTGCTGGATCGCAGGGACGAACTGGGGCTGCTCGCCAGCGCCATCAATTCGATGCAGAGCGGGATCGCCGAGCGTGAGCTGCAACTGGCGCACAACGCCCTGCATGATCCGCTCACCGGTCTGCCCAATCGCGCGTTGGTCATGGAGCGCCTGGGCAGTGCGGTGGTTGCTCAGCGGCCAGTGGCCCTGCTTTATCTGGGCATCGATAACTTCCGCGCGATCAGCGCCAACGTCGGGCTCGAAGGCATTGAGCAACTGCTGCGAATCATCAGCGCGCAGCTTCAATTGCCGCTACGTCCCGGCGATACGGTGGCGCGGCTCTCCGATAACGAATTTCTGTTGCTGGTGCAAAACGCTGAAACCGACAGCGCCGTCGCGGTGGCTGACCGGCTGCAGGGTTTGCTGATCAAGCCGCAACGCATCGGCGAGCAGGACATTGCGATGGACGCCTGCATCGGCATTGCGGCCTACCCGGCCAACGGCGATTCGGCAACCGAGCTGCTCAGACGTGCGTCCATCGCCCGGCAGGATGCGGCGCAGTTGCCGGGACGTCTGCAGGTCTATGTGGACGGGCGGGATGTGGCTCACTTGCGCCAGATCAGCCTGATCCGCGACCTGCGTCTGGCGGCGCGCAACGGCGAACTTTCACTGCATTACCAGCCCAAACTGGACATTCGCAATGGCCGGGTCACCCAGGCTGAAGCCTTGCTGCGCTGGCAGCACCCGCAATTCGGCTCGGTATCGCCGGCTGAGTTCATCGTGCTCGCAGAACGCACCGGCAGCATTCAGATTCTCACCAACTGGGTGATCGAAGAGGCGCTGCGCCAATTGGCCGAATGGGCCCAGCGCGGTCTGATTCTGCAGGTCTCGGTGAATATCTCGGCGGACGACCTGTTGGACCGCAATCTGGCTGACCGCGTATCTGCGCTGCTCAAGCTGTACCGCGTGCCGGCCGAACAGCTGATTTTCGAGATCACCGAAAGCGCGATCATGCGCGAGCCCGAGCAATCGCTGAAAGTGCTCAATCGCCTGCGCGAATTCGGCATCAGCCTGTCGGTGGATGATTTCGGTACCGGTTATTCCTCGCTGGCGCACCTTAAGCGGCTACCGGTGCAGGAACTGAAGATCGATCAGTCCTTCGTGCGCGATCTGGATGAAACCAGTGAAGACGCCGTGATCGTGCGCTCGACCATTGAGATGAGCCACAACCTCGGTCTGAAGGTGGTCGCCGAGGGCGTCGAATACGACCATAGCCTGCGCTTGCTGGAGCGCTGGCACTGCGACACCGCCCAGGGCTACCTGATCAGCCGGCCGCTGAGTGCGAGCGCATTCGAAGCCTGGATCGCGCAGTCCCAGCTCCCCCACGCATGACGGTGCATTGATGGAACAACGATCTATGGCACGAAGCCTTTCGACGTATTTGAACCCCGTGGTCCTGGCAAGCGTGGTTGGAGCCTGCGCGACGTGGTTGGCGCCAGCGGCTGAAGCCGAACAGGGACGACTGATTGCCACGGGCGGCGCCAGCAGCATCGAAGGCGGCGCAGGCGGCGGGATCATTCCCTGGGCCATGCTGGCCGGGTATGACGAGCAAGGCGAGTGGGGCGGCAACGCGTTCGCCACCCACGTCGACTTGCCGGACTACACCCTGGATGTGGTTGGCGCTGCGGCTTCCTATGGTAATCGCGTCGAGATTTCCTACGCCCACCAGCGCTTCGATCTGGGCTCACTGGTCAGCAAGCTCAATCTTCCGGAAGACAACCTCACCCAGGACATTTTTGGCGTGAAGGTCCGCCTGTTCGGCGACCTGATCTACGATCAGTTGCCGCAGGTCTCGGCAGGTCTGGAATACAAACATCAGAACGATTTCCTCATCCCCAGCCTGGTGGGCGCCAAGCGGGATTCGGATGTCGAGGGCTATGTCACGGCGAGCCGTTTATTTATGGGCGCGGCCTTCGGTTACAACGTGGTGGTCAACGCCGGCCTGCGTTACAGCCGCGCTAATGAAACCGGATTGATGGGCTTCGGCGGCGACCGACGGGATACCCGCAGCGTGCTGAAAGAGGGCGGCGCAGCCATCTTGTTCAACCCGCACTGGGCGGTGGGCATGGACTACCGCGAGAAGCCCGATAACCTCTCATTCGCCGGAGAGAGCGACTGGGCGGATTTCTTCGTCGGCTGGTTCCCCAACAAGCATGTTTCCGTGGTGCTGGCCTACGCCCGGCTCGGTGAAATCGCCACGCTGGATAACCAGAACGGCACGTACCTTTCCGTGCAGGGGAGTTTCTGATGGGGCGGTCGTTGTGGCTGATCGTCGGGCTCAGTCTGTCGCTGCTGGTGGGTTGCGCCCAACAGCCCGCCAGGGATGACAGCCTTTATCAGGACCTGGGACAGCGCGCCGGGATTCAGAAAATCGTCGAAGGCATGCTGCTGCACATCGCGAAGGATGACCGCATCTATAAATACTTCGCCAAGGTCGACATCGTCCGGGTGCGCGACAAACTGGTGGAGAAGTTTTGCGTCGAGGCAGGCGGGCCGTGCACGTATACAGGTGACTCGCTGGAAGAAGTGCACAAGGGCATGAACCTCAGCCGCAGCGATTTCAATGCGCTGGTCGAGAACCTCATTGATGCGATGAACGAGCAGCACATTCCGGTCACGACGCAGAACCGCTTCATTGCCCGGCTGGCGCCCCAGCGTGGGGAGGTGATCGAGAAATAAGGGGGGTGTCTCTTGGCCCTGAGTTAACGGGGACAGATTGATTTACGGTGAAGCGTTGTAAATAAATCAGTCCCCTTTAGCGATCCTAAACCCCTTTTCAATGCGCAGAAAAAAGGCGGTCACCTTTCGGGACCGCCTTTTCTGTTACTGCACGACGCTAATCAGTGAAGCGGATCAGTCCGGCAGTTTGTAGGCGATCACGTAATCGCCCTGTTTGGTGCCCAGCGAACCATGACCGCCTGCAACGACCAGCACGTATTGCTTGCCGTCCTTGCCGGTGTAGGTCATCGGCGTAGTCTGGGCGCCTGCTGGCAGACGGCCTTCCCACAGCTGCTTGCCGTTACGAACGTCGTAGGCGCGCAGGTATTGGTCGAGCGTGGCGCTGAGGAACGACACACCGCTGGCGGTGATGAACGTGCCGCCCAGGCTTGGAACGCCCATGGTCAGCGGGATCGGAACCGGCGAGCTGTCACGCACGGTGCCGTTTTTGTGCTTCCAGATGGTCTGGTGGTTGGTCAGATCGACCGCCGCCACGTAACCCCATGCTGGCGCTTGGCAAGGCAGACCCATTGGCGACAGCAGTGCTTCGAGGATCACACCGTAAGGTGCGCCTTTGTTTGGCTGCACGCCTTCGGTTTCGCTCTTGCGACCCGGGCCGCCTGCGACTTCAGCCGCCGGCACCAGTTTGGAACGGAACGCCATGTAGCTCGGGTTCACGAAAGCAATCTGACGCACAGGGTCAACCGAAATGCCGCCCCAGTCGAACACGCCGAAGTTGCCTGGGTACACCAGCGAACCTTGCAGCGACGGCGGGGTGAACGGGCCTTCATAACGCAGGGATTTGAAGTCGATGCGGCAGAGCATCTGATCAAACGGCGTCACGCCCCACATGTCGCGCTCTTTCAGCGGCGGCGGCATGAAGTTCAGGTCGGACTTAGGCTGGGTAGGCGAGGTGTGATCACCGGCGACCGCGCCCTGAGGTACAGGGATTTCGTTGATCGGCACGATGGGCTGACCGTTGCTGCGGTCCAGCACGTAGATGCTGCCCTGCTTGGTCGAAGCCAGAACAGCAGGCTTCACGCCGTCAGCGGTTTTCATGTCCATCAGCGTTGGCTGACCGCCGACGTCCATGTCCCACAGGTCATGGTGAGTGAACTGGAAATGCCATTTCACGTGACCGGTGGCGATGTCCAGCGCGACCAGACCGGCGCTGAATTTCTCCGAGGCCTCGGTGCGGTTACCGCCCCACTGGTCAGGCATCTGATTGCCCATTGGCAAGTAGAGCATGCCCAGCTTCTCGTCGACGCTGAACATCGACCACATGTTGGGCGAGTTGCGGGTGTAGGTCTTGCCCTCGGCGATCGGCGTGGTGTCGTCCGGGTTGCCGCTGTCCCAGTTCCAGACCAGACGGCCGGTGTGCACGTCGAAGGCACGGATCACGCCCGACGGCTCGTCGGTGGAAACGTTGTCGGTGACGTGACCGCCAATGACCACGAGGTCTTTGGTCACTGCCGGTGGCGATGTCGAGTAGTAACCGCCCGGTGCGTATGTGCCGATGTTGGCGCTCAGGTCAATCGAGCCGTTGGTGCCGAAGTCTTCACACATTTTGCCGGTGTCGGCGTTCAGTGCGATCAGACGGGTGTCGGCGGTCGGCAGGAAGATGCGACGCGGGCAGCTATTGGCGGCAGTGGCAGCGGCCGGAGCGGCCGGGCTTTGCGCAGGCGCCGCAGCATCGGTCGGAGCAGTGGCAGCGTAGGCGGCGTCATCGTGATACGACACGCCACGGCAGGTCATGTGCGCCCAACCCTTGAAATTGGCTGCTTTGCCGCTGCTGATCTTCGGATCAAAGCGCCAGATTTCCTTGCCGGTGTCCGGGTCCAGTGCAATGACCTGGCTGTGCGGCGTGCAGACGTAGAGCATGCCGTTGACTTTCAGCGGGGTGTTTTCGGCCGTGGTTTCACCCGGATCGTTCGGACCTGGAATGTCGCCCGTGCGATAGGTCCACGCTGGCACCAGCTTGCTGACGTTGTCCGGGGTGATCTGCGACAGCGGCGAATAGCGATCGCCGAAAGCGGTACGACCGTAGGACTGCCAGTCGCCATCCGGCATGGCCGGCGCAGCACTGGTGGTACCGGCGGTTTCGCGGTCCAGCTCGCCTTTGATTTCGCCCGGGTGGGTGAACTGGCTGGCCAGCGCGGCGATGCCCGCCACAATCACGGCGGCGCCCAGTGCGCGAGTACCGGCATCGCCGACCTGGCCACGAAGGACCGGACGACGGAACCATGGCAGCAGCATCACGATGCCCAGGGCAAACCAGAGTGCCAGACGCGGCACCAGTTGCCACCAATCCAGGCCCACTTCCCACAGCGCCCAGACGGTACTGGCGAACAACACCAGTGCGTACAGGCCAAACGCCGCGCTGCGACCCATCATCAGCAGGACGCCGGTGATGGCGAAGCCGATGCCGGCCAGCAAGTAGTAAAGCGACCCGCCCAGTGTCAGCAGTTTGATGCCGCCGACCAGCAAGGCCAGGCCCATTATCAGAATCACCAGCCCGAGCAAGCTCGGAAGCAGGCGACCCTTACCAAAAGCACCCTCAGTGCTCATAAGTGTTGTACTCCGTAACGATGTGATGATTAACGCGTGTTGGCGTGAAGGCTTGGCGGCTAAGCCATGCCTTCAATGCCGATGCCTGGAGGCAGACGGACGAGCGGAGCTGATCAGAACGAGGACTGGATTTTCAGCCCCGCGACCAGCGCGTCATCGACCTGATTCACGCCGCCCGGATGACGGATGAATTGCAGGTTCGGGCGCACGGTCAGCCAGTTGGCGACGTGCACGCCGTAGTAGATTTCGGCGTTGTATTCAGTGTCCTGCACGGGCAGGAACGCCGGGTCGTTGTAATCCGAGACGCCTGCGGCCTGATTACGCAGGTTGATGTTCTTGCGGTACGCCGGGTTGACGTGGATGCGGCTGATGCCGACGCCGATGTCATCCTCGGGCCGCGCGTCGAACGGGCCTTTGTACGTCGCGCCCAGGGCAACAAAGTTGTCGATCATGTTGGTTTTCTTGTCGTGCAGCGTGCCGTTCGCGAACAGGCTCAGGCCGCGGCTGTCGTCGCTCGACTCGCTGTTAACTTGCTGACGCAGGGTCAGCCACATGCCGTGTTTGCTGGACGACGAGGCGTAGTCATCGCCGCTCTGGGCGGCGTATCGACCGTTGCTGTCCTTGTAAACGTCGCTGCTGTCGGCGGTGCTGTAGTAGTAACCGGCGCGGTATTCGCCCGGCAGGCCGTTGACCTTCGGCGACCAGACGACTTCGACCGGCAATACCGCGCCCTTTGTGCCGCTGCCGCTGAGTTTGAAGGCGTTATCGTTTTCCAGGTTCGACGGGTTCTGCTCGAACGCACCGACCTGCACGAACAGTTCGGGGTTCAGCTGGTATTTGACGCGCATCGCCCACTGGCTGATCGGCCAGTTGTACCAGATGCCGCCGCCCCAGTTGCCGACCTGGGAACCGCACAGCGCCAGGTTCTGGAAGTCGCACGGGAAGGTGTTGAAGTCTTCGCCTTCGTTGAACCGGCCGACCTTCACGCTGAGTTTCTGGTCGAGAAATTTCTGCTGATACCAGAGGTCGGTCAGGCGCGTGACGTTGCCCCGGCCCCAGACTTCCTGGGACGACGAAATGGTGCCGGTGCGCGGGTCGCCCACGCGGTCGTTGCTGATGTTGTCACCGTTGCGATTGGTCAGGGTCAGCTGAAATTCCGCGTCGTGCCAGCCGAGGATCTTCTGCAGGTCCATGTGCGCGCCGAGGGCGAACTGGTCGCTGTAGCGGGTGGCCTTGTCATGGTTGTAGCCGCCGTGCAGGTTGGAGCCCACTTCGACGACTGAGTCGAGCTTGAAGTCGTAGCCTTGCTCGGAAAGCTCGCTGCGCTTGCCGCCCCAGTCACCCAGCATCCACGGCGACGTGCTGTCGAACGCCGGCGCGGCGTGGGCGCAGGTCGCGAACCCCAGCGCCGCCAGGCTTAGCGTGCTGGCATGACGAAGGGCTCGGGACGATTTGCAGGTCGGGATGCAGATCGGGCGTTTCAGATGGCTGGGCATAAGGCGTAAGGTCTTTTTGAGTTATTCGAGAGCAAAAGGCGATGCCGCTCGCAACGCTTTGAAGGCGCGTTGCAAGGTCTTAACAAAGGACGAATTAACCGTTTCAGCGTTTAGGGCGGCGATGATAGGACGCTAACGATTTTTTAAAAAGTCGAAATTGCGACATGGATCGTTGCGATCGGCGTAACAGTGGCGGGGACTCCGGGTAGCGCTGTCCATTGTCTGGCCCGGGTGTCTGCTTTGTAAGAGAGCAGGGTGATGTCCCGCCGACCCTTACAGAGGGAGCGTGGATGGGGGTTTAGAAGGGGTCTCCAAATTGTAGGATTCTGCTGCGTGGCGGCTGGCGCGACCCAAATGTAGGACTGGCTCTAGCAGGGAAGAGGCCGGTTCGAACACCGTAGATGTACGGCGTGGCGGATGACGCTTTCCCGGCTGAAGCCGGTCCCACTAAGACCCTGCGTCGTTCCAGCAAGAGTGGCTGAATGCATGCGATCTAATTGTGGGACCGGCTTTAGCCGGGAAGGGGCCCATGTGGGCACCCTCATGTGGGGGCGTCACCGTTCAGGGGGGCTCTAAAATGTCGTCCGGAGCCCGACCTCGACACTACGGCCTTCAGCCGGGGCGATGTCGCGCAGAATGGAGCTGGCGTATCGCACGGTCTGATTGGTGAGGTTCTCGCCGCTGACGAACGCCAGCCACTGACTCCCACCCACCTTGAAGGTGTAGCCGGCACTGGCGCCCAACGTCGTGTACCCGTCGGTGCCGGTTTCGTTATCCGGCACGCGCCGTTGCGAAGCAGCGTGTTCGAGGTCGATCCTCGCTTGCCACTTGTCCACTTCCCACAACAATCCGCTGTTGAGCCGCAAAGGGGCGATGCGCGGCAGGGCCTCTCCGGTATCCAGGTTCTTGGCACGGGTGTAATCGCCGGACAGCTCCAGGGCGAAATTGCCATACCGGGTTTCGCCGAGCTTCCAGTGATCCTTGGCCTCGAAACCGGCAAACCGAGCGCGCACGCCTGAGTAGGTGTACTCGGGGATGCCGTCAGGGTCTTCAGCGCCTTCATCGTTCAAGGTACGGCCGCTGCCCAGCAGTCCGATGTAGTTGGAGAAGTGGCTGTAAAAGACGCCGACACTTCCTTTATGGGTACCGTTGTCAAAGCGCAGCGCCAGATCGCTGGAAACGGCTTTCTCTTTGGACAGGTCGGCATCCCCGACTTCGTACGTGCCGGTGGCGACGTGAGCGCCATTGGCATAGAGCTCATAGAACGTCGGCGCCCGCTCAGTGTAGCCAAGGGTCGCCGCCAGCGACCAGATCGGCGTCAGCGTGTAAACGGCACCGGACGAAACGCTCCCTGCAGTAAAGCTGCTTGAGCTGTTGGCGTTGGCGAATCGCTCGTTGCCCCCTCCGTCCGGGTCCACGGTGGTGTGTTCAATGCGGCCACCCAGGCTGAGCTTCAGGCGATCAGTGGCCCGCAGCTCTTCCAGAATGAACAAGGCACCGGCGTCAGTATCGGTCTGCGGGACGAAGGCCTCTTCGCCAAGGGCTGAAAACTCGCTGCGCGTCACTTGGGCGCCGACGATGCCTTCAACCGGGCCGATGGGCTGATGCCGGGCCTCGACGCGGGCTTCATAGCCCTTGTTCTTGAACGTGGTGCCGACTTCGCCGTCTTCGATCTCCATGTGCTTGTAATCGGTATAACCGGCGTCGAGTTTGACCGAGCTGAACGGGCCGGAGAGATTGCGGATCTCGGAGGCAAATGCGTAGTGGTCCTGCTTCATGCGGATGCGCACGCCTTGCTCGGCAGGCGACCCGTAATTGGCGTCGTAATTGCTGTAGGAAAGCCCGGCGTAACCGTCGTCCCAAGTGTAGGAGCCTCCGACCGCGCCTCCGTCCTGTCTCCCATCGCTGTTACCAAGGCGGTGTTTTTTGTCGCTGTCTTGCGGATCCCGCGCGCGCTCATCGCCGGTGCGGGCATAGCCCGGGATCTTCAGGTCGTTGAACTCCCGCGCGTTGGCGTCCAGGTGCAACGCAAAAGTGCCATTGCCCGCTTCCAGCTTGCCCGCGCTGCTGCGGGTTGTGTCGGCACCGCCATAACGCAACTCACCCGCGCCCTGAATGCCCTCGATGGCTTCGGTGGGGATGCGGTTGTCGAACGTGTTGACCACGCCGCCGATGGCGCTGCCCCCGTAAAGCAGCGCTGCAGGGCCGCGCACGATTTCAATGCGGTCGACGTTGACCGGGTCCAGCGGCACCGCGTGATCGTAGGACAACGAGGAGGCGTCCAGCGCGCCCACACCGTTTCGCAGAAGCCGGATGCGATCGCCGTCCAGTCCCCTAATGATCGGCCTGCTCGCGCCCGGTCCGAAATAGGAGGATGAGACGCCGGGCTGTTTGTTCAACGTCTCGCCCAGGCTGCCTTTCTGTTGCAGGGTCAGCGCATCGCCGGTCAGTACAGTGGTTGGCGAGGCAAGTTGATCGCTGCCCAGCGGATTGGCGGTGATGATTTGCGGCTCCACCTCGATGGCGTACGCAGGTGAGGTGATCAGCAATGCGGCAGCAAGCGGCGTCAGGCGCCACGGACGGATTTGTGAGGGACGGGACATGCGACGTTTCCTTGGACAACGATTCAAAATGTGCGATATGTAAGTGTTATAACATAACAATAAAAAAGCAATCATTTTGAAATCGGTCGCCCTCGTCGGCTGCTTGCAGTCTTCACACTGACTACGGCGTCCGTTAAGGTGCGCAGCTCGCGAAACCTCTTCCAACCAGCCCGTCCCCTCAGCGTCCATAGGCCCGCCATGACCACACCCAACACTAATCCGCTGCACGGCGTGACGCTGGAGCAGATCCTCATCGCGCTGGTCGAGCATTACGAGTGGTCGGGCCTGGCCGAACGGATCGACATTCGCTGCTTCAAGAGCGACCCGAGCATCAAGTCCAGCCTGACGTTTTTGCGCAAGACGCCCTGGGCGCGGGAGAAGGTCGAAGGGTTGTACATCAAGCTGGCGCGCACCAAGCGGCCTTGACTTGACCTGAATCGCCGATTGCCAAGGACTGATCCGAATGCCCAGCCCCATGTTGCAGCTATCTCCAGGCGGGCGCCGTTTTGTCATCACGGCCGCCATGCTCGGCTGGTTCGGGCTTGCGGTGCAGCTGTACCTGATTCTCTGGGGGCGATGGATCGACCACGCCAGTCTTCTCGGCGGGCTGGTGCGGTTTTGCAGCTTCTTCACCGTGGTGACCAACACGCTGGTGGCAGTGGCACTCAGCTGTGCAGTCATCGACCGGCATTCAGCGGGGTATCGGTTTTTCCGTTCCCCCGTGGTCTGCGCGGGGATCACCACCAGCATTGTTCTGGTGAGCCTCGCCTACAACCTGCTGCTGCGGCATCTGTGGACACCCGAAGGCTGGCAGTGGATCGCCGATGAATTGCTGCACGACATCATGCCGTTGCTGTTCCTGGCCTACTGGTTGCTCTTCGTCCCCAAAGGCCTGTTGAAACCCCGGCATGTGCTGATGTGGATGCTGTATCCCGTGGTTTACTTCGGCTATTTGCTGTTACGCGGAAATGCCTTCGGCGACTACCTCTATCCATTTCTCGACATCGGCACGCTGGGCGTGGCCAAGGCGCTGACCAATGCGCTGGGCGTGCTGGCAGGTTTTGTGGTCATTGGGTCAGTCGTATATGGGATAGACAACGTTTTGGGCCGTAGAGGGCAGTCGTAACCTGTATGGATGACGCGCCCCGAATCTGGGGCGCTGGCAGTACTCAATCATCCCGAGGATCTCGTACACCTCACTCCTCGTCCGAACCGTCCGCGCGCCAGTATCCGGCAGCTTTTACAGTCGCTTCGTCCAGCTTGAATTCATCCAGCAGCACGCGCCGCACCTTGCGTGACAGGGACGATTCGGTCGCTACCCAGGCATACAGGCTGCCTGGGGGCAGAATCAATTGACGCGTTGCATCAAGCAGATCCTGCTCGCCACGCACCACCCAGATGACCTCGACCTGCGCCTCGCTGGTCAGCGCCTGGCGCTCCGCTGCGTCATCGATTTCGACCACCACCAGCGCACGCCGACCGACTGGCAATGCTTCCAACCGACGACCGATGGCGGGGAGGGCGGTCTCGTCGCCGATCAGCAGATAGCTGTCGAACATGTCCGGCACGATCATCGAACCCCGAGGCCCGGCGATATTCAGCGTTTGTCCGACCTCAGCCTGGGCCGCCCAGGTCGCCGCTGGACCGTCGCCATGCAGCACGAAATCGATGTCCAGCTCGCCGGTCTGCGGGTCGTAGCGCCGCGGGGTGTAATCGCGCATCGCCGGACCTGGGCCTTCAGCGTTTTGCAACGGCGCCTCGCTGTCCAGCGCTGCCTGCTCTTCGGGCGTGGTGGCGAACAACAGTTTGACGTGGTCGTCCGTGCCCAGACTGATGAACCCTGCCAGCTCCGGCCCGTGCAAGGTGATGCGGCGCATGCGCGGGGTGATGTCGGTCACCTTCAACACTGCCAGCTTGCGACGTTTGATCTCGTGGCTGACGCGGTGAATCCCCTGTGGTGCATTCATTCTGATTTCTCCGAAGCAGTTTGTTGGCCGTCGACGATGGCTTTCGCGGTGTCGTTCAGCAGGTCGCGAACCCGCAGGATTTCCTCAGGGTTCCAACGGCCGTGGTGCATCTGCAAGGCATGACGCAGGTTGTGCACGGCCTCGTGAATTTCCGGCGGACGATCGTGGCCGCGCAGCGAGCGCTTGCTGACGTCAATGCGCATTTTCACGCCATCCAGAGCGACGGCCTGTTCAGTCAGGAACTGCTGACCGGCGTCGGTGATGCGGTAGCGTTTCTTGCCACCATCGGCATCGCCCTCAATCAGCTCGCTTTCTTCCAGAAAGGTCAGTGTCGGATAGATCACGCCAGGGCTCGGGCTGTAGGCGCCGTCAAACAGCGCTTCGATCTGGCGAATCAGGTCATACCCGTGGCAGGGCTGATCGGCGATCAGCGCCAACAGCAGCAGTTTCAGGTCGCCCGGGGCAAATACTCGCGGGCCGCGGCCGCCGCGTTCACGGCCGGTACGTTTCTCAAAACCATCGCGGCCGTCGCCGTGCTCGCCGAAGTGAGGGCGGTGATGGTGGGGGTGATCGTGTGAGTGGTCTTTCATTTTTTCATCTCTTGGTACAAGTTAGATATACCTTAAGATATATCTTATTGTTTCCACAAGACGCGTTAAGACGAACGGTTGTCGTCCATTTTCTGGGTGATGCACTCGATGACTTCAATGAAAACCGGCTACAGACGCGTTGCCATCTGCGTCGGGACGGGCGCCTTGCACTGTGTGAAAGTGCCCGGCTCCAGATAGGGATTGAGAATCGGCGCCATGCCTTTGAGCACTTGAACCGGAAGGGCGGAGGTGAATTTGAAGCTCTCGGCAGCGCGTCCAGGGACGTACGCCGTCAGGGTGCCGTAATGGTTGTCGCCGATGAAAAACACGAAGGTCGCGGTGCGATTGATCGCTTTGGACGCCAGGATTCGCCCGCCTGCGCCGACGCTTTCGATGCGGTTGTCGCCGGTGCCGGTTTTACCGCCCATGGCCAGCCCGCTGCCACCTTGAGTTTTGAAGCTACCGGACACGCGCCGCGCCGTCCCGGCGTCCACCACCTGGGAAAGCGCCTCGCGCATGGCCGCAGCGACTTCAGATGGCAGCACCCGTTTTCCCAGCTCGGGGTTGTTCACCAGTTGTGTTTCGTAAGGTGTCTGCGCGGCGAAATGCAGGCTGTCGATGCGCAACACCGGCAGGCGAATGCCATCGTTTTGAATGATGCCGATGAGTTCGGCGAGCGCGGCGGGTCGGTCACCGGAACTGCCAATCGCAGTCGCCAGCGACGGCACCAGATGATCGAACGGATACCCCAGCCGTTGCCAGCGCTGATGGATGTCGAGAAACGCTTCGATCTCCAGCATCGTGCGAATGCGGCTGTCGCGAGCACTCTTGTGCCGGCTCTTGAACAGCCAGCTGTAGACTTCCTGCCGCTCGAAACGGCTGGCCGCGACGGCATCCTTGAACTTGGCGTCCGGGTTCTGCAGCAGATACCCCACCAGCCACAGATCCAGCGGGTGAACCCGGGCAACGTAGCCCTGATCCGGCAGATCGAACTTGCCGGGGCCGTAGGCGAAATAGAGCTCATCCAGGCGCTTTTCGGTCAGCGCCGTTTTGCTTTTTCCCCGGCCATGTGCGCCCGGACGAATGCATTGAAAGCGCTTTGCGTGGCATCCGGCAGCAGGTAGCGGTGCACGGCGGCCAGTCGGCTCGCCGCGGGATGCACCCCATCGAGAAAGGTGTCGAGCCGGTCCTGGGTGGATTTGTTTTTGTAACGCTTCCAGAAGCGCATCAGGAATGACTTGCCCTCGCGGTCAGCGAACTCGGCCAGGTATTCCTGACGCCTCGGGTCGCTGTCGTCCTTGAGCAACACCGCGCTGTTGTTGGGCCCCTGATAAGTGGTGTAGCGCACCAGATCGCGCATCAGGCGAATGAACGGCAAGTTGATCGACTCCCGCAGAGCTTCGCGAAGAGTCGGGTTTCGGGCGTTATCCTCTCGGCGAAAATTGTTGAAATGATGCAGGCCTCCGCCGGTGAAAAAGCTTTCGCCGGGGCTGGCCGAATACTGACGATCGAGCGCGGCAGCGAGCATCTTCGAGAGGTCACGATCGGTGTTCTGAATCAGGTAATCCACGGCCCAGCGGCTGAGACGGTCTGACTCTTCAACGGGGGCTTTCTTCAAGGCGCCAGTGGGCTGATCGGCGTACTTGTCGTGCAGCTCGGCAATGATCTGCAAGTAGGTTGTCAGCACGCGCATTTTCGCCGTCGAGCCCAGCTCCAGCTTGCTGCCCTCGTTGATATCGAACGGCTGATCCGTGCTGTCGGTCTGCACACGCACTCGCGAGCCATCAGGGTCGCGCTCGAACAGGGTGAAGCTGTAACGCACCGCCTGGGTGCTCGCCGGAGTGAGCAGGTGCTCGCCGATCAAGCCCATCTGACCGGCAAATTCGGGTTTGGCGAGGTCCCGCAGGTACTGACCGACGCTGACCTGCAGGTCATTTTGCAGCGTGCTGGTGGCCGACAGATCCAGACGATCGAGGTCGTACAGCGAACGATTGAGCATGTTCGACAGCCGCGTGCGGGCGACGGTGATGCCTTTGTTGCTCTCAATCGGCTGCACCGTCGGCTGCTGCACCCAGTCGCGATACGTCACGCTGGCCGCCAGTGCGGCGTCGGCCAGCGGTTGATCGATGACATTGTTCTGTGCGAGCACGCGCAGATGGCTGTCAGTCAGATCCGCGAGTTCCTTGCGCCCCTTCGCCAGGAAGTGTGAGGGCCTGCGCTGAGCAATCACCAACGACAGGACTTCACGCAGCGCCAATCCCTGCGCCGCGAGGGTCTTTTCGTCCTGCGTCTTTGCGATCAGAAGCTGATTGGTCCGGTCGAAGTCCGCGCCGTACCAGACCCGCAAACCTTCGGCCATGCCGTGGACTTCGCCATGACCGGGGACCGCTGACAGCGGCACGCTGTTGAGGTAATCGCGCACCACCCGCTGCCGCGCCTCGAGGGTCTGCTGGCCCGGCTGATAGGCGCGAACGCTGGCGGACACCATCTGACGAATCTTCTCGCTGCCCGACAGCGTCAGGCCGTCCGGCGAGTGCCGGTACTTCTCCAATTGAGTCGCCAGTGTGCTGCCACCGGCCGACTGCCCCGGCAACCCCACCACTTTCGCCACCTGGGAAAGCGCTGCCTTGAAGAACCTTGGCCAGTCCACCGCCGGATTGGCCAGTGGGCGCTGATTATCCAGCAGGTCGCGGTTCTCGATGAACAGCAGGCTGTTGACCAGCACGGGCGGGATGGCGGCGAAGGTCGGGTACAGCTGCTGCGGGTAGGTGTATTGATAGAGAGGCTCGGCGCGACAGTCAGAAATGGTCAGGCCGGATTGAATCTTCTCCTGATACGGCACGAAGAAACCGCGCTTGGCGTAGGACATTAGATCGGGAGAGAAACGCGCCTGTGCGCTGATCAGGTAGTCACGCTTGAGCAAGCGCGGCAGGAATTCGTCGAGGGCGGAATAGCCCAGGCGTTTGTCAAAAGGCCCGTCACCCGGGTACACAATGGCGTCACTGGGGCCGGCCTCGACGGTGTAGCTCAGGCCTTGGGCCAGTTGGCTGAATTCCTGGGCCTGCAAACGCGAGCTGCGCACTTCGGTCGAGACCACAAATCCCAGAATCACCGCTGCGACCAGCACCGCCGCCAGCAAAAACCGCCACATGTAACGTCGTGGGCGAGCATGGCCTGGCACTGATCCGTTCCCCTGACTGTCAGCCTTGACCGCAGCCTTCTTCGTATCGGAATGCCAAAAAGCGCCCATATCGTAAGCCCGGTCCAGCCTGCACATCGCACTTGATACAAGCGTAGACGCTGGTGGGCGTGAGTGAAGAGTTTGTGACCGGCTCTCGGTCGGCTTCTTTCGGGAAGCACATTCGTCATCCGACCGCCGGATCTCCGTGATAGACGCTAGGGGTCTCGCTAAACCCCCTCGCGCCTTTTGCCTAGTATTCCCCGGAGCCGTTACGGGGATTGACTGATTTGTAGGAAATCTCTTGTTTTCCGCCTCGCCGGTTGACCGGCGTTGATTGAGATAGTTACGTCCTTTCGTCACCTTTGAATGCGGTGGCAAATTAATTTTAAAGAGGATGAAACTATGAGCAAAAAAATAATTTTGAATAGCATGTTAAGAGGGTTTTTTGTAGCGTGTGTCTGTACTCTCATCGCGCCGGCCAGCGCGCAATCAATCTCTCCCGCGCAACCCCATGCCAAAGGTTTAGAGAAAAGTATTTCTGAGGTACATGATGATGGTGAGATGATTCTTACTGTGCTGTCTGATCAAACACACGTGTTAGACGCTGTGCTTAAAAGCAAGACCGCCGTTCACTACTATAGTTTTACTTCCGTCAGAGGCCAAGATGTGCTGGTGTCTAACGCACCAGAAGTGTCAGGTCCACCGTTTTGGGAGTTGGAATACTTCGATGGTGCTAACTGGCTGAAAAAACCTGATTCTGAAGATAAGTTCTCTAGTTTGATGCCTGGGACGGATGTGCTCATCAGGGTCATCCACAGAGCCGATGCCCCTTTCTCAGGACGGCCTTATCATTTGGCGATCGGCTCTTACCCGGTTTTAAAAGATTTCGAGTTTAGCGACGAAATCGGTGTTAACAGGATTCCTTCAGGCTATACAGAACCGTCTTGGTTATGGACACAGGGCTATACACAAGGAATCTTGAAAGCAAGATTCACCGACTCTGTCGGGGCGCCACTGAAAGGGGCTGTAGGGCGCTTTGTGCTCAGTCTCAAGGAATCCCGCATTCGGCCGGTCGTAGAGGAGGTGATCAGTGACGAGCACGGTGTCGTCACCAAAGTCGTCAACTTCGAGCGCTGTGCCGGAGGCCACGAGGCCAGGGATTACGTAAGCTACAATCACGGTACTAACACGTGGAGAAGTTATTACTATGTGGGAGGCTATGTATTTTCCAACTTTTTACTGGGTGCTAAGGGAGAGGTAGAGGCCAATAAAGATCTTAGGCTATTCGGCCATATCTGCAATCAACGGCTAATTAAAAGCGTTCCTGGGCCCGCCTAAATGAATAAGCTTGGCTGGTCATTCTCCAGCCAAGCTTATCGCTGCTTCAGATACGCACTGAGATATACGGTGTTCGTTTTTCCGCCCTCTCAGAGATTTGGTTTTTCCACGTTTGCTCCATGTCGTCGCTCTCGAGGATTTTTCCGTAGTCAACGATCCGGGCGATATCAGCCGCCTCAAGCTTGTAGCGGGCATTGAAGCCGGTTTTGTCATATTTGGCCAACGCTGACATTGCGCTTGAATGGTCGACCAAATGATCCTTTATGCCTCGGTGCTCTAGCTGCTCTGTCAGCCAGATCCGCTCCTCTGCGGAGAGGCTTTCCTGAGGGTCGAGTATCCGGACATTCCCACTGCTATCAACGCCAACGCTGAAGTTTTTGGAAGCCAGTTCAGGTCGCAGGTTATAGAGCTCGTTTTTGAATGAGGTATACGTCAGGTTTGCCAATTCAAGGGATATGGCCGCATCAATCCTTTTCAAGGATAGATAGTCGGCCATGCTTGTTATGTTCTTCATATTCGGCTCGGCAAGCCACGGTTGTTCATCTTCCACTGCAACTGAGTCTTGAGACATGTCTTGGCTGCCGGGGAAGTCGTCGCCATGCTTTAGCTGTACTGAGATCCTCGCTGGCGCTAAAGCCGCGTGCTGCATCAGATTATGTAGTTGCATTTTTGCCTCCGCTGATTTATCCACTCCTTCGCGTAACGGCAATTCGCGAAAAAGCTTTGCCTGATAAACCAGTAGGAAACTTCCGAAGACCGGCCCAAGTGAGACCTTGTTCTCAAACCTTCACCACGCGCGTCGCCTTTGGACTGCCCAATCGCTTGTTCAACTCCAGCCAGTTCGACAACAGCAGCATCAACCCCAGGCCTAGCAGCGCGGTGATCACGCGCATTTGCCAGACATCGTCCGCCAGCGCGTTCGCCATATCGGCGAGCGGGGCGAGGAGGACGCCCAGGCAGAAGATCTCCAGCGAATAGCGGCCCATCCGGCAAGTCTGCTGGACGGGCCAGTTGTCGAGCCAGGTTACCGACGTCGGCAGTACCTTGGCGACGACATACACCAGCGCAAGGAAATGCAGTAAGCGCACCGGCGACAGATCGGTCTTGCTGATCGGATAGATCAGTTGGGTCAACGCTGAAGGCAGAAGCGCGTCATGCACGTCGGGAAATTTCCACAGCACGGTGATGACGCCGGCCATCAGCAGGTAGGTCGCCGCCATGAGAAACAGCGGCTGTTGCCAAAGCGGGCGAGCGCTGGGTTTAGCGGTCAGCTCGCGTTGAGTGTGCAAGGCAAAGGCCCCGCCGAGCACGAAGATCAACTGCCAGGCGACTGGATTGAAATACCAGTAACCGCCGCCTTCGTAGGCGCGCAGGTTCCAGCCAAGCAGCGGCACCATCATGTACAGCGCAATCGACAGGCCGATCGCCAGCGCCGTGTTGCGCAGCATGATCGGCAGAATGATCGGAAGAGCACCCATCAGCAGAATGTACAGCGGCAGCGGGTCGGTGAGGTTGGGCTTGAACCTCAGCAACAATTCATCGGCTAGCGCCTGCTGCGGGTTGCCAACGAAATACTCCAGCCCCATCTCCCGCACCATGTCGCGGGTTTCGACGTGGTTGTTGGCGACGAAAACGATGCCCATCAGCAGCGTCAGCAAAAAGATGTGCGCGACGTACAGCACCCATGTGCGCCGCAGGATACGCACGCAAGCCACGACATAGCCGTCACGCTGCGCCACCCGGCCATAAGCGAGTACGGCGGCGTAGCCGGCGAGAAACACGAACACCTCGGCGGCGTCGCTGAAACCAAAATTGCGCAGCGTCAGTTGCGCGAACGGGTTGGCCGGCACGTGATCCCAAAAAATGAAAATCAGCGCCAGACCCCGAAAGAAGTCGATGCGATGGTCGCGTCCGTTCGTCATGACGGTGGGCCTTGCAAAGGTGTTTATAGAAGAGGGGCCAGTGGGGCCGTGGTTCCTTGCCGTCAGCAGGGTCTGATCGGCGGCGCGCAGGGTGGCGGGTTTGCGGGGTAAAAGCAAAGGGTGGATGTTGCAGGATGTCTCGCTTGCTTGCCTCTTCGCGTTTGATTTTTCATCACCAGGGCATCCTCTGAGTTCCGTGGACATGATTTTACGGAAGGGGCGTCTGGTGAAGGTATCTCTGGGTGGGCGGGCGCATGTTCAAAGGTTTGGACAGCGGAAGCAGATTCTTTAGAGCGTGAACAGAGACGCGACAGCGAGAAAGCCGTCGCGCTGGGTGTGCGTTTCAGCGACTAGCGTCGGCCAGGCCATCCTCAATGAAGCGCACGGAGCTTTCCATTGCCTGCTGACCTTCCGGCAGCATGGTGGCGTAGAAGTGCCAGGCGTGGAACATCGCGGGCCATACCTCCAGGCTGACGCGAACGCGGTTATCCGCGAGGTGAGTTGCAAGTCGCATCGCATCGCTCAACATCAACTCGTTCTCCCCGATCTGCACCAAAATGGGTGGGAGACCGGTGACGTCTGCAAACACAGGAGAAGCCAGAGGATGATTGGCCAGCGTATCTCCCAGGAACGCTCTAGCGAGGATATCCAGGACAGGCTTGGAGTTCAGCGGATCCAGACCTTCCCGATTGCTCATGGAAGCCCCGGTGTGTTCAAGGTTCGCCCAAGGCGAGATGGAGGAGCCAACCGCAGGCAGTGGAAGCCCTTTCGATTTCGCAGCCACCATCACGCTGACAACCATCGCGCCACCGGCTGACTCGCCAGAGAACGCGATCTTGTTAGCTGGGATCTTCTGCTCAAGCAGCCACTCGTAGGCGCGCAGTGTGTCGTCAATAGAGGCTGGGAACTTGTGCTCAGGGGCAAGGCGGTAGTCCGGCATGTACACACGAGCGCCGAGCATTTTTGCGTAGTTGCCGCCGATGCCGTGGTAGCCGTCTGGCCGACCGACAATATAGGCGCCGCCGTGGATGTACATGATGACTGCGTCAGTTTTGATCTCGTCCGGGGTAACCAGTGTGCCGGGTACGCCACCCATGTCGACTGCTTCAAATTTGACGCCAGCGGGCGCTGGATTCTGCGCGAGCATTTTCGCGTAGGCGTCTCGGATGTCGCTTATTTTTGTAGTGGTATCGCTTCTCTTGAGAACAGGTATCAGATCGGA
Source organism: Pseudomonas sp. 15A4 (assembly GCF_016925575.1). Lineage (NCBI taxonomy): Bacteria > Pseudomonadati > Pseudomonadota > Gammaproteobacteria > Pseudomonadales > Pseudomonadaceae > Pseudomonas > Pseudomonas sp. 15A4. The sequence continues at coordinate 2,330,272 of NZ_CP068986.1, forward strand.
GAGGCTGTTGGCCCATGTTTCTACAGCTGCTTGTACGTTGGCGTTCATAGTGATCTCAATAGTTTGTGGGGCAATGGAGTAGCTAATTGAGATGCTATGCTTCTTATTGGGGAATAGGGTTCCCCATAGCAGGTGCAGAGTTGCCCGAACGCTGATTTCCAGAGGCCCCATGAAACTCCACAACCTGAACGATATTGCGGCATTTGTAAGCTCTGTAAATGCCGGAAGCTTTACTGCGGCAGCCAGGCAACTCGGGCTGACTCGTTCGGCAGTGGGGAAGTCGATAGTCAGGCTCGAGGCCCGCTTACAGCTTCGCCTGCTCAATCGCACCACGCGCAGCCTGAGCCTGACTGACGACGGTTTGGTTCTTTACGAGCGCTGTGTTGGCGTTCTTCAGGATCTGGACGATGTGGAAGACGCCTTGGCGTTTCGTCGTTCGACACCCAGTGGACGGCTGCGGATAAGCCTTCCGGTTGCGCTGGGCAGACTTCATGTTCTTCCATACATCGAATGCTGCCTGAAAGATTGGCCCTCGTTGAGCGTGGATATCACTTTTTCGGATAGGTTGGTCGATCTGATCGATGAAGGATTTGATCTGGCCATGCGTATCGGGCCGCCCAAGGAGGACTCTCGGTTACTCACTCGTACAGTGGCCTACCAACAAATGATCACCTGTGCTTCACCAAAGTATCTGGATGAGCATCCACAGCCCCAAACGCCGGACGATCTTTCCGAGCACCAGTGTCTGCATTTTGTGAGCGGTGGGAGACTGCTTCCCTGGAATTTTCGAGTCAATGATCGCTCTCTGTCCGTTACCCATGGTGGAAGGCTGCAGATGGACAGTGCTGAGTCACTGCACCAGTCAGCTGTCGCTGGCTTGGGTATTGCGACCCTGCCTTCGTACTTGGTTAACGACGATTTACGCAACGGCAAGCTTGTCCAACTGCTGGCGAATTACGCAGAGGCGGCTGAGCCTATTCGGGTGATCTATCCGAGCAAACGTCACCTCTCTCCGAAAATCCGACTCTTTATCGATAAGCTTGTGGAGACTTGGTCGCCTTGTCCTCCATGGGATCAGTATCTGACGGACGACCTTCGTCCTGTCTGACCGTTAGCTAATCCCACGTGCAGGCTCGATGCCAGGCTCCCTCGAAAGGCATTTTTCCGTGTTGGCTTCGGTCAGCAGCCGCCGGAAACGAATTTTCAAGAAGCGGCATAGCGATACGACGAGCGGCACATCAGGTTGCTAATAACACGCGCCCCTTTTTTACGCGCAGATCCCCAACTCAACCGCAGATTACAGAGCTTCCGGCATCAGCATCGGCTTGCGGTCCAGTGTCTCGCTGATCATTCGATAGATGTCTTCCTTGCCATCGTCGCTGCAGCAACGGATCTCGTGAAGCACTTCGCGCTCTTTGGGAGACAGCCCGATGTAGTTCCACTCGCAGGCCTGGCGCATGAACACGTCATGGTCGTTGACGGGCATGACGTCGTCAGCGGCTTCATGAAAAGCCTCCACGATCGTTTCGATCAGGCTGACGAGCTCCTTGGATTCAGGCTTGCCGTCGGTCGCCTGGACCAGACGCTGCAGATGATTCAACGCGCTGCGGGCGTCGATCAGCTTCATGTGTGCGGGGACGCTCATTTCGTATCGATCGATCAAGTGCATGGCACTACCTCCTGGTGTTGTTGTTCATTCCGTTCCCGTTGAGGACCGGGCTGGGTCGTCAGGGCGCGAACGTTAGCGGCAGGGGAGGCGTCGGAAAAGGCGAAAGTTGTAACCGTTACAAAATGGGTTCCGGTTGAACTATCTAGAATTGATACTGTATAACGTATTACATGATTGTTTACATTCTGGAGAAAGACGATGAAAGCCGACATCCATCCCGACTACCGTCAGGTCCTGTTCCACGACACCGCTGCCGATGTGTTTTTCCTGATCGGCTCCACGGTTGATACCGACCGTACGCACACTCACACCGATGGCAACTCCTACCCTTACGTTGCCCTCGACGTGTCCAGCGCGTCGCATCCCATGTACACCGGTCAACAGCGCAAAACCACCACCGAAGGCCGTATCGCCGGCTTTAACAAGCGTTTCGCCACCTTTGGCTCCGGCGCCAAGAAAGAAGAATGACAGCAGCACCTCCCGCGCTCCGGGCATCGCCAGTCGATCACCCGGGCGCGGGATTTTTTTGCTCGTTTTTTCCTGTATTCGGTCCTGTACCCCACCTTGGCACTGGACTATCGGGCGAAATTGCTTTTAGCTCTGCGACCTGAAATTCAGGAGCATCCCCCTTTGAAAAAGTCAGTCGCCATCGTTTTCGGTGGGCAATCCTCCGAGCATGAAGTGTCGTTGCAATCGGCGCGCAACGTGATCAACGCGATTGATCGCAACAACTTCTCCATCACCCTGATCGGTGTCGACAAGCAGGGCCACTGGCTGCGCTTCGACGAGCAGGATTACCTGCAGAACCCCACCGATCCGGCGCACATCAAACTCAGTGAATCCGGCCGCCTGCTTTCGCTGATGCCGGGCGCCAGCGGGCCGCAGTTCGTGGAAGTGCAGACCGGTGCAGAGGTGCCGCGCATCGATGTGGTGTTCCCGCTGATACACGGCAGTTTCGGGGAGGACGGCTGCCTGCAAGGCATGTTGCGCTTGCTGGACATTCCGTTCGTGGGCCCTGATGTGCTGAGCTCTGCGGCCTGCATGGACAAGGACGTGACCAAACGGCTGCTCCGCGATGCGGGTATTTCGGTTGCGCCGTTTGTGGTCCTTCAGCGTGGCGAGACGGTGGATTTTGTCAGCGTCTCGGCCCAACTGGGCCTGCCACTTTTCGTCAAGCCGGCGTGCCAGGGATCGTCGGTCGGCGTGAGCAAAGTCACTGACGAAGCCGGTTACGCCGCTGCGCTGAAACTGGCTTTCGACTACGACAACAAGGTGCTGATCGAGCAGGGCATCGTCGGTCGTGAAGTGGAATGCGCCGTGCTGGGCAACCACGAACCGAAGGTCAGCGTGTGCGGTGAGGTCGTCGCCAATGACGAGTTTTACGCCTACGACACCAAGTACCTGAACGACGGTCAGGCGCGCATTGCCATCCCCGCGCAAATGTCCGAAGACATGAGCGAGGCCGTGCGTGAAGTGGCGCTGCAGGCCTATCGCGTCCTGGGCTGCGCCGGTCTGGCGCGGGTGGATTTCTTCGTCACCGAGGCGCGGGAAATCATCATCAACGAGGTCAACACGCTCCCCGGTTTCACCTCCATCAGCATGTACCCGAAGCTCTGGCAGGCCACCGGCTTGAGCTACGCCGAGCTGATCGACCGGTTGATCACACTGGCGCTGGAACGCGCTGAAGAAACCCGCGCGCTGAAGACCGAGGTGGTGCTGTGACGGTGAAAACGCTGCGCATCGCTGCCGCTCTCCTTACTCGCGCTGATGGTAAGACACTGCTGGTGCGCAAACGCGGGACCGAGGCGTTCATGCAGCCGGGCGGCAAGATCGACCCCGGTGAGTCGGCGCTCGAGGCGCTGGCCCGTGAGCTGAACGAGGAACTGGGACTGGTCATCGCGCCTGAACACGCGCGATTTCTGGGTGAGTTTTCGGCGGTGGCGGCGAACGAGCCGGGCTTCGAGGTGAACTGCCAGCTGTATGGCGTTCAGGTTGAGGACCCGGTCAGTCCCGCAGCCGAGATCGAAGAAGCAATCTGGGTCGACGGCGGGAATGTTGACCAGTTGCACCTCGCGCCGCTGACCCGGGATTCGATATTGCCGCTGTACCGAAGCCTGCAAAACGCCTGATTTGCAGGCGCTGCATTGCATGGGGTAAGCAGCGTGGCGTTAACGCACCGCACTCACCCCGTCCAGCGTCGAAAACGACGTGTCCTTCGCCGTCAGCAGAAAATCTCGCATGTAGGGCGCGTCCAGCATGTCTGCGCGAATGGCCGCGTACAGCGTGGCGAACAATCCTTTTTCCCCCAGCCGCTTGCCCTTCACGTACCCGCGTGAGCTGTATTCATGCAGCGCCCAGTGCGGCATCCCACATACCCCGCGGCCGCTGGCCACCAGTTGCATCATCATCACCGTCAGCTCGGACGTGCGCACCTGCGCCGGTTCGATGTCGGCCGGCTCGAGAAAGCGCGTGAAAATGTCCAGGCGGTCGCGCTCGACGGGGTAGGTGATCAGGGTTTCATTGATCAGGTCTTCCGGCACCACATAAGGCCTGGCCGCCAGCGGATGCTGGTTGGCGACTGCGAGCATGGCCTCGTAGGTGAACAGCGGCACATAGGTAATGCCTGCCAGTTCCAGCGGGTCCGAGGTCACCACCAGATCCAGATCGCCACGGGCCAGGGCGGGCAGGGGCGCGAAAGCGAAGCCCGACGCCAGATCAAGCTCCACCTCCGGCCACGCATCGCGGAACTGATCGATCGTCGGCATCAGCCACTGAAAGCAGCTGTGGCATTCGATGGCCATGTGCAGGCGTCCGGCGACGCCGCCGGCGAGCCGCGAGATATCCCGCTCGGCGTGACGCAGCTGCGGCAGCACCGAGTCGGCCAGTTGCAACAGGCGCAAGCCCGCGCTGGTGAACCTCACCGGTTTGGTCTTGCGCACGAACAGTGGCATGCCCATGCGTTCTTCCAGTTCTTTGAACTGGTGGGACAGCGCCGACTGCGTCAGATGCAGGCGGTCGGCCGCGTCGACGAGGCTGTCTGCTTCGCGTAATGCGTGCAGGGTTTTCAGGTGACGAATTTCCAGCACCGACGGCGCTCCATGAGTAAATTTTGTGATCAACACGAATTTAATGAGTTTGTCTCATGTAAGGGGAAGTGTCGACAATGGCGCCATCGTTTGAAGGAAGCAGTCAGCATGGGCCAGGTCAACAATACTCATTTTCCTCACATCGGCGTGGCCAAGGGCTTCAAGCAGATCCTCGAAACCCTGGGTGATGGTGTTGAGGTGGATGCAGTGCCAACGCTCACCCGTGATCAACGCTTTAAGCTGAATTGGGCGCCTCTGTTCGATGAGGTCGATGAAGCCCGCGCGCAGGGCCAAACGATCCGGCCGGAAATCATCGGGCCGCTGACCTACCTCTGGCTGGGGCAGGCGGAGGGCGAAGGCTTCGACAAGCTTGACTTGCTTGACCGTCTGCTGCCGGTGTACGGCGAGATCCTGGGTCGGCTGGCGGGCAAGGGCGTCGAGTGGGTGCAGATCGACGAGCCGATTCTGACCCTCGATTTGCCGCAGGACTGGAAGAACGCCTTCGAGCGCGCTTACCACGCCCTGCAATATTCGCCGCTCAAGAAGCTGCTCGCGGTGTCTTGCGGCGGTCTCGGGCTGGGCAGCAACCTTGGCCTTGCGGTGTGTTTGCCTGTGCAAGGCCTGCATGTCGATGTGCTGAGTGCCCCAGAGCAAATGCCTCTGGTGCTGGACCGCCTGCCGATCTACAAGGTGCTGTCGCTGGGTGTGGCAGGGGAACTGGACGCAGCCGGCGTGAACGCTGAAGCCGCGCTTGAGGTGGTGAAGGAAGCGCAATTGCGCTTTGCCGACAACCTATGGGTCGCAGATTCGATCAGCTCGCAGGCAACAGCGGCCGCATGAATGCAGGTCGAGATGACCGTTTTGCTACCACTCAGCCCTCTTCATCAAACTGTCACGCAACTGTGGCAGCGCGCTTGAGAAAACTTCATCAGACTCGCGGCCTACTGGGGTTCTGTGTGTCGGTGTTTTTCCATGCGGGTTTTACTTTTTCTGGCTGCGCTCTTGTGCAGCCTGCCGTCTTTTGCGGCCTCTCGATGCGATGTTGATGTTCCCACGCAAGTGGCCGAGCTCGATGACGTGCACCTGGCGTATCAGAGCATCGGTCGTGATTCCGATCCGGCGCTGTTGCTGGTCATGGGCCTCGGTGGACAGCTGATCCAGTGGCCGGATGAAGTGGTCGTCGCGCTGTGTCAGCAGGGCTTTCGCGTCATTCGCTACGACAACCGGGACGTCGGTTTGTCGACCTGGGTCCAGGCGCCGCCGAGTCCCAACCTCACCTATGAAGTGCTGCGCTACAAAATCGGCCTGCCGGTGTCGGCACCGTACTCGCTCACCGACATGGCTCAGGATGCGCTGGGCCTGATGGACGCGCTGCACGTTCAGCAGTTTCACGTGCTGGGTGCGAGCATGGGCGGCATGATCGCGCAGCATCTGGCGGACATGGCGCCCAGGCGCGTGGAGAGTCTGACGCTGATCATGACCAGCTCCGGCGCGCCCGGCCTGCCGATGCCCAGCCCGGCGTTATTGCAACTGCTCGCCCGTCGCGGCGCGCCGGACCGGCAGACTGCCCTTGAGCAACAGGCCGATCTGCTGGCGGCGCTGGGCAGCCCGGAGGTCAAGGATGATCGGCAGATGCTGCTGCATCAGGCGGCGGTTTCCTACGACCGGGCGTTCAATCCTGAAGGCGTGAAACGGCAGATTCTGGCGATCCTCGCCGAACCCAGCCGAGTCGAGCTGTTGAACCGCCTGCGGGTGCCGACGCTGGTCGTGCACGGCACTGCCGATCCGCTGCTGCCGGTGATGCACGGGATTCATGTGGCGGCACACATTCAGGGCAGCCAGCTGAAGCTTATTCCCGGCCTGGCCCATCGTTTTCAGGAAGCGTTCAAAGCCCCTTTGCTGGCGGCCGTGTTGCCCTATTTGCGCGAGCATCGTGAAGACGCTTCCCACGTCGCGCAGCTCTGATGCAGCGGCGGGCTTGACCCCCTGTTGAGGACAGTCGTGCCGGTGTAGGGTTTGAGCGCCGGCGTGATCGGCGTATCGTGGCGCTTTCCCTCCCTTGCACGAGGCTGCCATGAGCACTCCGCTGAAAATCGACTTCATCTCCGACGTGTCCTGCCCCTGGTGCATCGTCGGCCTGCGCGCGCTGGACCAGGCGCTTGAGCACCTGGGCGATGAAGTCCAGGCCGACATCCACTTCCAACCCTTCGAACTCAACCCGCAGATGCCGCCGGAAGGCCAGGATATCTTCGAGCACATCGCCGAAAAGTACGGCTCCACGCGGGAACAATTCCAGGCCAACGCCGAGAACATTCGTGAGCGCGGCGCTGAGCTCGGGTTCGTTTTCAAGCAGGGCGAGCGACGCATCTTCAACACCTTCGATGCCCATCGACTGTTGCACTGGGCCGAGCTGGAAGGCAAGCAGCATGCGCTGAAAGACGCGCTGTTCACCGCGTACTTCAGCCAGCATGCCAACGTATCCAGCCACCAAGTGCTGGCAGATATTGCGCAGAAAGTCGGGCTGGACCGGGTGCGCGCCGAGGCCTTGCTGGCCAGCGACCAGTACGCCAGCGAAGTTCGCGAACTGGAACAATTGTGGGTGTCGCGGGGCGTGAGTTCGGTACCGACCATCGTTTTTAACGACCAGTACGCCGTTTCCGGTGGGCAACCGGTTGACGTGTTTGTCAGCGCCATTCGTCAGATCGTGGGCGAAGAATCGAGCGTGGTTGACCCTGTCAGCTGACACCTGTCAGCAACCCTGAAGCGCATTGCGAAGGCGGTTATCCGGGGTGTCTGGACCCCGGATGACGGCTACGGCGGTGCGCTATCTACTGTCATGTGTTGTTACGCATCGCTCGTTGCATTCCAAAAACACTTGCTCCTCCCAGCCACTTTCGGATATCAATTTGTACATGATTAGACAGGTTCGATTCGACAAGAAAAAACGTGTAGTGGATGAGCTGGCCCGACGCATCGAAAGCGGCCAGATGGGCTCGGGAGAATTGTTGCCCGGCGAGAATCTGCTTGCACAGGAATTCAACGTCAGCCGTGGCACGCTCCGTGAAGCACTGTCCGAGCTCAAGCGACGCAACTACATCGCCACGCAAACCGGCGTCGGCTCGATCGTGACCTACGACGGCATCTCGCTGGATCAGCGTGCCGGGTGGGCCCAAGCCCTGGCCGACACCGGCGCCAGGGTCAGCACCGAGATTCTGCGTTTGGTGGCGGTGCAGCGGCCTGACCTGGCGGGCCGGTTTGGTACCGCCGAGTTCATCGCACTGGACCGCCGTCGAACGGCAGGCGACGGCAGCGTCGTGTCGCTGGAGCGTGTGCTGATCCCGGCCTGCGACGGCTTGGAAAATCTGCCCCGCGACGGGCTGATCGAAGATTCGCTGACCGTCACGCTGGCCGCCCACGGCTATGTCGGGGATCGCGGCGATCAGTGGATCGGTGCCGAGCCCCTGAGCAACGACGACGCGGCGCTGATGTTGCGCCAGCCGGGCTCGGTGTTCCTCAAGGCGACGCGCACCACGTTTGATCGCCGCGAACGTTTCATGGAGCACGTGGAAAGTCTTCTGGACCCCGTGCATTTTCGTCTGCATCTGGCTTTTGGATCGTCCACATGACCGCACTGATCGACACTCGCGACCGAGGCTTGGGCGCTTTCTACGGGCTGGCGCTGGGCGATGCCTTGGGCATGCCGACGCAATCCCTGAGTCGCGAACAGATCAGGCAGCGATTCGACCGCATCACGACCTTGCAAGCGGCCGGTGCTGATCAGCCCATTGCGCCTAACATGCCTGCCGGCTCTATCACCGATGACACCGAACAGGCGGTGCTGGTCGCCGAATTGCTGGTCGCCGGTAGAGGGCGCATCGAGCCTTCGGACCTGGCGCAACACTTGATTGACTGGGAAGCGGTGATGCAGGCCAAGGGTTCCCAAGACCTGTTGGGCCCTTCGACCAAGCGCGCCATCGAGATGATTCTGGCCGGGCACAGTCCTGAAGAAGCCGGGCGTTTCGGCACCACCAACGGCGCCGCGATGCGCATTACGCCGGTGGGCATTGCCTTCGACGTACGCGATGAAGCGCGCTTCGTCGAAGCGGTGAAACAGGCCTGCCAGGTCACCCACAACACCAACCTCGGGATCTCCAGCGCAGCGGCGGTGGCGGCGGTGGTTTCGGCGGGCATCAGCGGCGCCAGTCTCGGCGAGGCCCTCGACGTCGGCGCGCGCATTGCCCAGGAGGCCGAGCGTTACGGCTACTGGATCGCCGGCGGCCGCATCGCCGCCCGAATCCGATGGGCAAAACAGCTGTGCGCCGAATGCAGCAATGAACAACTTCCCGATTTGATTTATGACGTGATCGGCACGTCCGTCGCTTCCCAGGAATCGGTGGTCGCCGCGTTCGCCCTCGCCCATCAAGTGGCTCGCGAGCAGATGTCGGCATTCGACGCACTGTGCATGGCCGCCAGCCTGGGCGGTGACACCGACACCATCGCCGCCATTCTCGGGGCGATGCTCGGCGCCTGTGAAGGCATGGGCGCCTGGCCTGCAGCGCTGATCAAACAGATCCAGACCGTCAACGCGCTCGACCTTCATCCCGTGGTCGAGCAGTTGTTGTCCCTGCGCGGGGTCTGACCCGGCCGACGCAGCCCGTATAAAGAACAAGACCTACCTCGCGGCTCTATGCAGCGGCGAGCAAGGGTTTTTGCAGCCTGCAAAAGCCCACGCTGACACGGATGTCGTTTGCTTTGCGCACTGCCCACAACCAGAACAAATGGCACAGGAGCATTCACATGACGTCATCCAACGCCGCTCAAGGCGCAGGTCAGCTTGAAACACGCGGCATCGAGCCGGTTCCGGAAAACGAATGCAAAGGTCATCCGCTGCAGCTTTTCTGGGTGTGGTTCGCGGCCAACATCAGCATCCTCGGTCTGCCGTTGGGGGCGACGCTCGTGGCCTTTCGCGGGCTGTCGATCGGGCAGGCGATCATCGTCGCCATCCTCGGCGCGGCCGGTTCGTTTGCGGTGGTCGGGGTTATCTCCATCGCCGGCCGACGGGGCAGGGCGCCGAGTCTTACGCTGTCCCGGGCGATTTTCGGGGTGCGCGGGAATATTGGTCCGACTATCGTCTCGCTGATGTCGCGTCTGGGCTGGGAAACCGTGAACACCACGACCGCCGCGTTCGTACTGCTGTCGCTTTGCTCGATCCTCTTCGCCACGCCGGTGGAGGCCAAGAGCGCGCCGGGCCTGACCCTCGTGTTCATCGCCATTTTCGTGCTGATGACACTGACCGTTTCTGGCCTGGGCCACGCCACCTTGCTGGTCATCCAGAAATGGGCGACGTACATCTTCGGCGCGTTGAACGTCATCGTCGGCGGCTTCCTGATCGCGCACATCGACTGGGCCGCCGTCTTCAATGCCGCGCCTGCACCGGTGAGCGCGATGATCATCGGCATCGGCACCATGGCGGCGGGCACCGGCATCGGCTGGGCCAACGCGGGCGCCGACATGTCGCGCTATCAGCATCGCAGCGTCAAGGCCACGCGGCTGGTGGCGTCGGCCGCTTTCGGCGCCGGCATCCCGCTGGTGTTGCTGATCACCTTGGGCGGCCTGCTGTCGGTGGGCAATGACCACCTGGCGTCGGCCACCGATCCGATCATCGCGATTCGCGAGCTGCTGCCAACCTGGATGGCCGTGCCGTACCTGATCACGGCGTTCGGCGGATTGCTGCTTTCCAACAATCTGTCGGTGTACTCGGCAGGCCTGACTACGCTGACCCTGGGCCTGAGGATCAAGCGCGTGCACGCAGTGATTGTCGACATCGTGGCGATCTTCGCCGGTTCGATTTACTTCATGCTGATCGCCGACAGTTTTTACGGCCCGTTCATCACGTTCATTTCCATGCTCGCCGTGCCGATCACTGCGTGGGTGGGGATCTTCATCGTCGACCTGATGCACCGCCACTACTACTCACCGGCTGACTTGATGGACGTCTCGCCGCGCAGCGCCTATTGGTATCGCGGGGGCATCGAGTGGCGTGCGCTGGGTGCATGGGCCCTGGCCATCGTGCTCGGTTACAGTTTCACCACCGTCGCAACCACCCCGGAGAATGTGCTGTTCAAGGGCTTGCTGTCCGACTCGTGGTTCGGCCATAACGGCCTGGGCTGGATCGTCACCTTCGTGGTGGCGGGCGGTCTGTATGCGTTGCTGGGCGGCGCCCGTGACCGTCGCGTTGTTGCCGAAGAGGTTGTTCATGCCCGCTAGATTGCTCTACACCGGCCAGGTCGTGGTCGATCTGGTCATGGCGCTGGACGCCTTGCCTCGTTCCGGCGGCGATGTGCTTGCCCGTTCGGCCGCCTTTGAAACCGGCGGAGGGTTCAACGTGATGGCCGCCGCGCGCCGCAACGGTCTGCCAACGGTGTATCTCGGTCGCCACGGCGCGGGGCGTTTCGGCGATCTGGCGCGGCAGGCCATGGCGACAGAGGGCATCGACATCGCGACTGCGGCTTCGACGGGCCAGGACACCGGCCTGTCGGTGGCGCTCATAGAGCCCTCAGCCGAGCGCTCGTTCATTTCCTACGTCGGTGCCGAGGGCGGTTTGTCGGCTGACGATCTGGGTAGCGTCAATGTACAGCCTGAGGATTACGTGTTCGTCAGCGGCTACAGCTTGCTGCACGAAGGCAAGGTGTCGACGCTGCTGGACTGGCTTGCGCGGTTGCCGGCAGGGGCGGGCGTGGTATTCGATCCGGGGCCGCTGATCGATTCGCCGGAGGCCTCCGGCATGCAGGCGGTGTTGCCATTGATCACCCTGTGGACGAGCAATGCGGAAGAGGCGCTGCGCTTCACCAGGTGCGAGACGATCGATGGGGCCCTCGACAGGCTGGCGCGCTGGCTGCGCGACGACGCGTTATTGGTGGTGCGTGATGGACCGAACGGCTGCTGGATTCGTCAGGGTCACGAGACCCGACACGTGCGCGGCTTCCCGGTCACGGCCATCGACACCAACGGCGCCGGCGATGCCCATGCAGGCGTGTTGCTGGCCGGACTGGCAACAGGGCTGTCAGCTGCTCAAGCGGCATTGCGCGCCAATGCCGCCGCAGCCATCGCCGTCACCCGCTGGGGCCCGGCGACTGCACCGACGGCGGCAGAGGTGGATGCATGGGTTGCCGGTGTCTGATTCTAAGATTTCCTGTCGTCCAGACACCGCGTTATCGCGTTGCCAGCACCGATCATGTGGGAGTGACCGGGGTGGCGCTCCACCTTGCTCACGAAGGCGGTATTTCAGCCGCTGAAGATTCAGAGGATGTACGCGGATCCTGTGGGAGTGAGCTTGCTCACGAAGAGGTCATTACAACCGCTGCATATGGGGTGGATGTACCGGCCCCTTCGCGAGCAAGCTCGCTCCCACGGTTCGTGCATCTGCGGGAAGATCGGAATTGTCGGCACGTTAGATGACAGCAGTTGGGGGTGAGCCCACGCAGTCACCCCAACCCGTATTTCTTCACCTTGTCGAACAACGTGGTCTTGGCCATGCCCAGCTCCTGGCTGGCCTGACTCAGATTCCCGCCGCTGCGCTGCAACGCCTCGCCCAGCAGGTTCTTCTCGAACGCCTCCACGGCTTCGGCGAAATCCAGGCGCTGGGTGGCGACTTCCGCACCGGCCGTTTTGAATGCCGGCAGGCCTAACGCGTAACGCTCGGCGACATTGCGCAGCTCACGCACATTGCCCGGCCAGTCATGGGCCAGCAACGCCGAGCGCGTCTGCGCATCCAGCTGTGGCGCTTCACGGTCAAAGCGCAGCGACGACTGCTGCAGAAAATGTTCGAACAACTGCAGGATGTCTTCGCGGCGCTCTCGCAAGGGCGGCAGTTCGAGGGTCACCACGTTGAGCCGGTAATACAGGTCGCTGCGAAACTGGCCCGCTTTACTCAGCGCATTGAGCTCCGACTTGGTCGCCGCGATCACCCGGCAGTCCACCGCCACGCTCTGGTTCGAGCCCAGTCGCTCCAGCGTGCGCTCCTGCAATACTCGCAGCAGTTTGATCTGCAGGTTGATCGGCATGCTTTCCACTTCGTCGAGAAACAGCGTGCCGTTGTGCGCGTGTTCGATCTTGCCAATGCGACGCTTGCCCGCGCCGGTGAAAGCGTTCGCCTCGTGACCGAAGATTTCGCTCTCGAACAGGCTTTCCGGCAGGCCGCCGCAGTTCAGCGCGACGAATTGATGGTCATGGCGGCGGCTGAAGTCATGCAGGCAGCGGGCGACGAGTTCTTTGCCAGTGCCGGTTTCGCCTTCGATCAGCACGTTGGCCGAGGTGTCCGCGACGTTGGCGATCAGCGCGCGCAGGGTTTGCATCGCCTGGGAACGGCCAATGATCTTGCCTTCCAGAGAGTCGCGCTCGGCCAGTTGCCGACGCAGCGACCAGACTTCCCGGGCCAGCCCACGTTGCTCCAGCGCGCGGCGCGCAACCTCGACCAGACGCTCGGGAGAGAAGGGTTTTTCCATGAAATCGTAGGCGCCATCGCGCATCGCGCCGACCGCCATCGACACGTCGCCGTGACCGGTGATTAGCACCACGGGCAGGGTTCGATCGCGTTCTTTCAGGCGCTTGAGCAGCTCAAGCCCGTCCATGCCCGGCAGGCGAATGTCACTGATGACGATGCCGGCGAAGTTTTCACTGACCAACCCCAGCGCTTCTTCCGCACTGCCCACACCCTGGCTGTGTATGTCTTCCAGCGCCAGCGCCTGTTGGCAGCCGAGCAGGACATGCGGGTCGTCTTCGACGATGAGTACCGTCAGATCAGTGTTCATGGTGTATTCCAGTGCGTGCCCGCGAAGCGGTGTGTCAGGTCTTTGAACAGGGTCACTGCCCCGGTGCTTTCGCGAGCAAGCTCGCTCCCACAGAGACGGGTAATGCTTCGATCTCTCATACACTCGCCGTCCGGCGATCAACCAGAGGCAAGACCAGCACGAACATCGTGCCCCCTCGGCCGGGTCCTCGGCATTGAGCGTGCCGCCTGCCGCCGCGGCGAGGCTGGCGGACAGCGTCAGGCCCAACCCCAGTCCCTGTTCGCCGGGCTTGGTGGTAAAGAAGGGCTCGAACAAATGCTTGCGCGCTTCGGCGTCGATGCCGTGGCCGTTGTCCCGCACGCGCAACCGATAGCGGCCCTCGAACACGTCACCTTCCAGCCACAGAATCGGCAGCGGCTGCGCCTGCATGGCGTCCAGCGCGTTGCCGATCAGGTTGACCAGAATCTGCTCAAGCCGGGTCTGGTCAATCGCCAGTTCGACATCGTCGATCTGCTGATGCAGCTCCAGTGACGCATTGTCCAGGCGCGCCGCGAGCAAGTGAAGCGCAGCGTCGACCGCTTTGCTCAGCGACGCCTGGCCCTTGTCTTCCCCACGTCGGGCGAAGGCGCGCAGGCTGGCAGTGATGCGGCCCATGCGATCCACCAGATCGTTGATGGTGCGCAGGTTCGCACTCGCCGTGTCCAGCGCACCCCGTTCGAGAAACCGAACGGTGTTGCCCGACAAGGTGCGCAGCGCAGCCAGTGGCTGGTTCAGCTCGTGGGCGATGCTGGTGGACATCTGGCCAATGGCGGCGAGCTTGCCGGCCTGAATCAGTTCATCCTGCGCCTGACGCAGGGTTTCTTCGGCCTGGCGGCGTTCGCGAATCTGGCCCTTCAGGCGTTCGTTGCTGGCGCGCAGGTCGGCGGTGCGGTCGGTGATGCGCCGTTCCAGTTCGTTGTTCGCCTGCTCCAGCGCCTCACGGGCGGCGAGGCGGGTGGAAATCACCTTGCGCCGCTCGTTCCAGGCAATCAGCAGAAACGCCACCAGCGCGCAGGCGACGGCGACGAGCATTCCTTGATTGGCGGCTTCCCGGCGCAGGTCTTCCAGCGGCGTCAGCAGGGTCAGGTGCCACGGCGTGTCAGCCAGTTCGCGGGTCTGCGCCAGATAACTCACCACTGTGTGCTCATGGTCGACACTGATATTGGCAGGAAAGGTCAGCTTCTCGACCCCGTCGGCAATCGATTCACGTTCCAGCGGCACCAGCTCGTTGAGCGGCCACCAGTAATATTGCAGGCTGCGCGCCAGCCGCTCCTTGATCTCGGCGGTCAGCGGACGGACTGATTTGAGGCGTCGCGCCGGGTCGCTGGAAAGAATAATGATGCCGTTCTCGTCGCTGACAAACGCCTCAAGGCGCGCGCGCTGCCAGCGTTCTTCCAGTGCTTCCAGCCGGACCTTGATCACCGCGACGCCGATGATCTTGCCTTTCTCTTCCAGCCCGTGGGCCAGGTAATAACCCGGTTCGCCGGTGGTGCTGCCGATGCCGTAAAAACGCCCCGGCAGACCACGAATCGCGTCCTGATAATAGGCGCGAAAGGACAGGTCCTCACCGAGGTAACTGTCGGCGTCGCGCCAGTTGCTGGTCGCCAGCACCCGGCCGGTGGTGTCCAGCACGTAGATGGCCCGACTGCGGCTGCGCCGGTTCAGGCCTTCGAGGTAATCGTTGACCTTGGAACGCAACTCCGCAGACGGGTTGTTGAGCAGGTCGGAAACGTTGGATTCCAGCTCCAGCACGCTGGGCAGGTAGTTGTACTTGTTGATCTCGCTCTCGACGGTGCGCGCGTGCAGCTCCAGCTGACGCTGACCGTTTTCACTCAGCGCCTTGATGGAGTTTTTTCGCTGTACAAATAGGTGACGTAACCCAGCGCGATCATCAGCAGAATGATCAGCGGCGGCACGAACAGATGGCGGATCAGTCGGGGTTTCACGGCGAGTGATGGCGGCGCGGCGCGGTAGAGAGGGGGTCGCATTTCATCACAGTCGTCCTGGACCGACCAGCCGCCCGTTGCATCAGGGATGAACGAGCGGCCGGTGGTTTTTACGCCCTCTAAGGGCTAATGCTTTTAGTGCTGCAGGATTTTGTTGAGGAATTGCTGAGCCCGCTCGGAGCGCGCGTTGACGTCGCCGAAAAACTCTTCCTTCTCGCAGTCTTCGACGATCTGGCCCTTGTCCATGAAGATCACCCGATCCGCCACTTTGCGGGCGAAGCCCATTTCGTGGGTCACGCACATCATGGTCATGCCTTCGTGGGCCAGTTGCACCATCACGTCGAGCACTTCGTTGACCATTTCAGGGTCGAGCGCGGAGGTTGGTTCGTCGAACAGCATCACCACCGGGTCCATCGCCAGCGCGCGGGCAATCGCCACACGCTGTTGCTGGCCGCCTGACAGTTGCCCCGGGTGCTTGTGGGCATGGGCCGACAAGCCGACACGTTCGAGCAGTTGCAGGCCTTTTTTCGTGGCCTCTTCCTTGCTGCGGCCCAGCACCTTGATCTGCGCGATGGTCAGGTTTTCAGTGATGGTCAGGTGCGGAAACAGCTCGAAATGCTGGAACACCATGCCGACACGGGAGCGCAGTTTCGGCAGATTGGTTTTCGGGTCAGCGATCGAGGTGCCATCGACCACGATGTCGCCTTTTGAAAGGGCTCCAGCGCGTTGACGCATTTGATCAGCGTGGACTTGCCCGAGCCCGACGGGCCGCAGACCACGATCACTTCGCCTTTTTTGACCTCCGTGCTGCAATCGGTCAGCACCTGGAAGTCCCCATACCACTTGTTGATATTTTTGATGGAAATCATACGGCTAACCTTTTTGCATGAACTTGACCAGGCGCGACGCGGCGAAGCTGATCGTGAAGTACACCAGACCGGCGACAATCAGAAACTCGTTGGAGCGGCCGATGATGTCGCCGCTGGAGCGTGCCGAGTTGAGGAAGTCGACCAGACCGACCGTGTAGACCAGCGAGGTGTCCTGAAACAGGATGATGCTCTGCTGCAACAGCAACGGGGTCATCTTGCGGAACGCCTGGGGCAGGATGATCAGGCGCATCATCTGGCCGTAGGTCATGCCCAACGCTTGAGCAGCACCCATCTGACCGCGGGAAATCGACTGCACGCCGGCCCGCACGATTTCACAGAAGTAGGCCGCCTCGAACATCATGAACGCCACGACGCAGGAGGTGAACGCGCCGATCGGCGTGTCTTCGCCGGTGATCCAGCGCAGCACGAACGGCACCGCCAGGTAGAACCAGGTGATGACCAGCAGCAGCGGGATAGACCGGAAGTAGTTGACGTAGGCGCCAGCAACACGTGACGCCAGCTTGTTCGACGACAACCGCATCAGCGCCAGAATCGTGCCGATGATGATGCCGCCCACAATGCCCATGGCCATCAATTGCAAGGTCATGAGCATGCCGTTCCACATGCCCGGGATGGCGGGAATCACTCCAGAGAAGTCCATTACTTACCTCCCACGGAGATCAGGCCCGGCACTGCGACTTTCTTCTCGACCAGACGCATGAGCAGCATCAGGCTCATGTTCAGCGTGAAGTAGATCAGTGTCGCCAGGGTGAAGGCTTCAAACAGGTTCGCGGAAAACTCGGCGGTCTGTTTGGTCTGTGCGAGCAACTCCATCAGGCCGATCAGCGACGCCACGGACGAGTTCTTGAACACGTTGAGGAATTCGGAGGTAAGCGGCGGAATGATGATCCGGTACGCCTGGGGCAGCAGCACGTTCCAGTAAATCTGCGGCAGCTTGAAACCCATGGCGCGGGCGGCGGATTCCTGCCCCACCGGCAGCGCCTGAATACCGGTGCGCACCTGTTCGCAGACACGTGCGGCGGTGAACAGGCCCAGGCACACGACAACGCTCAGGAACGCCGAGGTGGTCGGATTGAGGTCTTGCTTGTACCACTCCTGCAGATTCTCAGGCAGCAGATCCGGCACCAGGAAGTACCAGATGAACAGCTGCACCAGCAGTGGCACGTTACGGAAAATTTCCACGTAAATCGCGGCGATGGAAGAAACGATGCGGTTTGGCACCGTACGCATCACCCCGAGCACCGAGCCCAGGAGTAACGCAATGATCCAGGCGGCGACGGCAATGGCGATGGTCCAGCCCAGCCCGGTGATGTACCAGTCCAGATAGGTCTCGCTGCCGACGCCCGTGGACTTGAAGAACACGCCCCAGTCCCAGTTGTAATTCATCAGGGTCTCCCCCTTGTTGATCGTTATGCACGCACGCGACAGGTAGCGGCTTCCGAAGACGCAGGGCGTCTCCGGAAGTCAGGCTTTTCACGGTTTCAAGATGGTGGAGCGAAGGACTCAGGCCTTCTTGTCCGGCGCCGGCTTGTCGTTCGGGTTGGCGATCAGTGCTTTGAGCTGTTCGCTCATCGGGAACATCAGGTTCAGGCCTTTTGGTGGAATCGGCTGGGTGAACCACTTCTCGTAGATCTTGTTGATCTCGCCCGATTTGTAGGTCGCAACGATGGCATCATCGACGGCTTTCTTGAACGCAGGGTCTTCCTTGCGAACCATGCAACCGTAGATTTCGTAGGACTGAGGAGTGCCGGTAACGGCCCAGTCGGTCGGCTTCTTGGCCTTAGCCATTTCGCCGGCGAGCAGCGCGTCGTCCATCATGAAAGCAACGGCGCGGCCCGATTCCAGCATCTGGAACGACTCGCCGTGGTCTTTGGCCGAAATCACGTTCATGCCCATCTGCTTGTCGGCGTTCATCGCCTTGAGGATGCGCTCGGACGTGGTGCCCGCCGTGGTCACGACGTTCTTGCCTTTGAGGTCGTCGAAGTCTTTGTAGGACGAGTCAGCCTTGCTCAGCAGACGGGTGCCGATTTCGAAGATGCCGACGGAGAAGTCGACTTGCTGGGCGCGCTCGGCGTTATTGGTGGTCGAGCCACATTCAACGTCGACGGTGCCGTTCTGCACCAGCGGGATACGGGTCTGGGAAGTGACCAGGTTGTACTTGACCTTCAGATCAGGCATGTCCAGGTCTTTCTTGATCGCTTCGACGATCTTCAGCTGGATGTCAGCGGAGTAGCCCACTGGCACGCCGGAAGCGTCAGCGATGTAAGAAAAAGGAATGGAGGAGTCGCGGTGACCGAGGGTAATGGTGCCGGACTCTTTGATTTTCTTCAGAGTGCCGGTCAGTTCGGCGGCGAAAACAGGGGTGGTGATCAAAGCGGCAGCAATGGCTGCGCCTAGGATGTGGGGAACGATGCGCATCTGGTTTTCCTCGACATTGTTTTTTTATTGGACCGGTGTTGGACGGCCCTATCGTTTCAGAGCGCTTCAACGGCGGCCCAGTCAGGCGACACGCTACATCGAAGCAATCGTGCAAGAGTGTAGAGCATGAGTCATGCCAGAGATGTGACCGAAGCTAAGCGTATGGATTTGTTGATTATTTTTGGCGGGGGATGAGCGTGAAGGGGGGCGGGCTGTCCGGGATTCCGAACTGTCCGGGGAGGGTGTTCGGGAATCCGAATGGTATCGCAGGGGTTTCAGAGTGGGTAACCAATGGTTTTGCGGTATGACTTCGGACGCTTTCCCGGCTGAAGCCGGCCCTACAAAATCGCGTCATTTCAGTAGGACGGCTTTAGCCGGGAATTTGGTCTGGCAAATTACGCGTGGATCTTTGGTGCCGATACTGACCAGTCAAGCCGGTCAATCGCCCCATTGCTGCTTGCGACATTGTCCAGGTACCGCTGAACGTTCTCGTGCTCTTGGGCAGTGGTGAACAAACCAAGCTTGGTCCGGCGCCACAGAATGTCTTCGGCCTTGGTCGCCCACTCCTCGCTGCAGAGGTAGTCCACTTCGCGGCTGTACAGACCGCCGCCCAAGTGTTCGCCCATTTCGCTGAGACTTTGAACGCCCTCGACGATACGCCAGCTGCGTGAGCCATAAGTAATCGACCAGCGCTTGGCAATATCCGCTGGCAGCCAGCTGCAACGCTGCTCCAGTTGCGCCGCCAGCAACGCTGGCGTGGTCATGCTTTCACCGCCCGGCAGGCTGGCTTTTGCGGTCCAGCTTGGCTTCATCTGCGGGAAGAACGGCGCCAGTTGCTGCATCGCCGATTCCGCCAGTTTGCGGTAGGTGGTCAGCTTGCCGCCGAACACCGAAAGAATCGGCGCCTCCTGGGTGCTGCCCGACAGCGACAAGGTGTAGTCACGGGTGATCGCCGACGGGTTATCCGACTCGTCGTTGCACAGCGGACGTACGCCTGACCACGTGCTCAGAATGTCGGCACGGCTGAGTTGCTTCTTGAAGTGGTCGTTGACGATCTTCAGCAGGTAATCAGTCTCGCCTTCGGTGATCGCCACTTTCCCCGGATCACCGGAATATTCGCGGTCGGTCGTCCCGATGATGGTGAAGCGTTCCAGGTACGGAATGGCGAACACGATGCGCTGGTCTTCGTTCTGCAGAATGAACGCATTTTCGCCTTCATACAGTTTCGGCACGATCAAGTGACTGCCTTGAATCAGGCGAATGCCGTACTGCGATTCGAGCTTCAAGTCTTCACGAATGAACTTGGCGACCCATGGACCAGCGGCGTTGACCAGCGCCTTGGCGCGGATGGAAAACAGGCTGCCGTCCGCACGCTCCATATCCATATGCCACAGACCGCCGCTGCGACGTGCGCCCAGGCAGCGGGTCTGCGTATGAATGTGAGCGCCTTTTTCACGGGCGGCCATGGCGTTTAGCACCACCAGACGAGCATCGTCAACCCAGCAATCGGAGTATTCAAAGCCCTTGGTGATCGAGCTGTTTAGCGGGCTGTTGGCGCCGAAGCGAATGGTCTTCGATGCTGCCAGCTTCTCGCGTTTACCAAGGTGGTCATACAAAAACAGCCCGGCGCGGATCATCCACGCAGGGCGCAGGTGCGGGCGGTGGGGCAGCACGAAACGCATCGGCTTGACGATGTGCGGCGCTTTTTCCAGCAGCACCTCACGTTCAGCCAGCGCTTCGCGAACCAGACGGAATTCATAGTGTTCCAGGTAACGCAGGCCACCGTGTATGAGCTTGCTGCTGGCCGATGAGGTGTGGCTGGCGAGGTCGTCCTTCTCGCAGAGAAAGACCGAAAGGCCCCGGCCCGACGCGTCTGCCGCAATGCCGACACCATTAATGCCGCCGCCGATCACGGCAACGTCGTAGACCTCGGAAAGGGGTGGGGTCGGCAATGTGGACTGGGCCATCGGGGCCTCCTGAGTGTTCGATCGCGTTCGAATTCTGCGCCACAGGGAGGGCGAATTCGAACATTTATGTTCATTTCCGAAAATAGTAGCGCAATAACGCGAACGCAGCCACTCAGTATTCATTGAAAATTCTGATGGGAGAGATGAGAAAGGAACAAAAGCGAACATCCGGATGAAGCGAGCGCGGTCACTGCGCTCGTTCATGGATCGAGGGTTATACGACTTCCAGCCGAATCTTGTTCTGCGTCAGCAGTTGCGCCAACGCAGGCACGGGCGTCTGGTCCGTCACCAGGCAGTCGATCAGCGTGATCGGCCCCAGTCGAACCATCGCGTTGCGGCCGAACTTGCTGGAGTCCGCTGCCAGAATGACCTGACGCGCGTTGGCGATGATCGCCTGAGAAACGCGCACTTCCTGATAATCGAAATCCAGCAGACTGCCGTCCTCATCGATTCCGCTGATGCCCACAAGGGCGAAATCGACCTTGAACTGCGTGATGAAATCCACGCTTGCCTGACCGACCACGCCGCCATCCCGGCGCACATTACCGCCCGCCAGCAGCACTTCGAAATCATCCTTGCCGCTGAGAATCGACGCAACGTGAAGATTGTTGGTGATGATCTTCAGGTGATTGTGATTGAGCAGCGCGCGGGCGATGGATTCGGTGGTGGTGCCGATGTTGATGAACAACGACGCGTGGTCCGGGATCTGCGCGGCAATGGCCTCGGCGATGCGTTGCTTCTCATCGCGCATCTGATCGGCACGCATGGCGTAGGCCGTGTTTTCGATGCTGGAATCGTAGGCCGCGCCGCCGTGGTAACGACGCAGGAGGTTCATTTCCGCCAACTGATTGATGTCGCGGCGAATGGTTTGTGGGGTCACGACGAACAGCTGCGCCATTTCCTCGATGCTGACGTAGCCGCGCTCACGGACCAGCTCGAGGATCTGCTGTTGACGGGGTGGCAGATTCATTTTTTATCCTTCGGGCACGGGCGCCCATGATGCCGCAGGCAGCCATTACCTGTCAGCCGGAAAAAATGCCTCTGCCGCTTCGTTCAGGATCGCGCCTATTCGACCTCTTCGTGGGGTTCCCAGTCGCGGGTGCGGTCCACCGCCTTGCGCCAGCCGGCGTAGAGTTTTTCCTTCTCGGCGTCATCGCACTGCGGCTCGAACTTGCGCTCGATGACGGCTTTGCCCCTCAGCTCGTCCAGTCCGCTCCAGAACCCGATCGCCAGGCCAGCCAGATACGCTGCGCCCAATGCGGTGGTTTCGCGCATCTTCGGACGCTCCACCGGCGTGCCGAGAATGTCGGCCTGGAATTGCATAAGGAAGTTGTTCGCTACTGCGCCGCCGTCAACGCGCAGGGCTTTGAGCGGCTCGCCGGCATCCTGTTGCATGGCGTCGAGCACGTCACGGGTCTGGTAGGCGATGGACTCCAGTGCGGCACGAATGATGTGGTCGACCTTCACGCCACGGGTCAGGCCGAACAAGGCGCCCCGTGCGTACGGGTCCCAATAGGGCGCGCCCAGACCGGTGAACGCAGGCACCAGGTAGACGCCATTGCTGTTCTTCACTTTGGTGGCGAAGTATTCGGTGTCCATGGAATCGTTGACGATTTTCAGCTCGTCGCGCAGCCACTGCACGGTGGAGCCGCCATTGAACACCGCGCCCTCCAGCGCGTACGCCACTTCACCGCGCGGACCGCAGCCTATGGTGGTGAGCATGCCGTGGCTGGATTTCACGGCTTTTTTGCCCGTGTTCATCAGCAGGAAGCAGCCAGTGCCGTAGGTGTTCTTCGCCTGACCCGGTTCGACGCACATCTGGCCGAACAGCGCCGATTGCTGATCACCGGCGATCCCGGCGATGGGAATGCCGCTTTTGCTGTGGCCATAGACTTCGGATGACGACTTGACCTCCGGCAACATCTCCCGGGGCACGTCGAGCACGTCGAGCATGCGCTGATCCCACTCCAGGGTATGGATGTTGAACATCATCGTGCGCGAGGCGTTGGTGTAGTCGGTAACGTGGACCTTGCCGCCGGTAAATTTCCAGATCAGCCAGCTGTCGACGGTGCCGAACAGCAACTCGCCACTACGGGCGCGCTCGCGGCTCCCCTCAACGTGGTCAAGAATCCACTTCAGTTTGCTGCCGGAAAAGTACGGGTCGATGACCAGACCAGTGGTGTCCCGAATGTAGTCTTCCAGACCGTCACGCTTGAGTTGCTGGCAGATCTCGGTGCTGCGACGGCATTGCCAGACCACGGCGTTGTAGATCGGCCGGCCGGTGTCCTTTTCCCACACGACCGTGGTTTCGCGCTGATTGGTGATACCGATCGCGGCGATCTGATTGTGGTGCAGGTTCGCCTGGGCCAGAACTTTGGTCATGCACGCGGTCTGGGTCGCGAAAATCTCCATCGGATCGTGCTCGACCCAACCAGGCTGGGGGTAATGCTGAACGAACTCGCTCTGGGCGCTGCTCACCACGTTGGCGTCACGGTCAAAAATGATGGCGCGAGAACTGGTGGTGCCTTGATCCAGAGCGATGATGTAATTCTTGTTTTCGTTGTCGGTCATGGTGAATGCCTGATAGTAAAACGAGTGTCCGGAAACTGCCGTCCGTATGAATGCCTGCGCGAATTGCCTTTGCGCACTGAATACCGGGATGGCACCAAGGAAGCAAGCTGGATATTCGTATTCGAAAAAATATAGACGTAAACGAACCTTGTCAAAGGTCGAAAGCGAACGTTATCGATGAATGTTCCGAGCCGCCGATATTAGTGGATAAGTCCTGCTCAAACGCAGGCATTTCGATAACCAATGGCCTAAAGTATCGGCAGCAAACAAGAAAGTGTCTGGCTGTCTGGAGTGCTGCATGACCCCTGCATTGGATTTACTGAAAAAGGTTCGCGCCGAACATCGCGTCCACAGTTATGAGCACGACCCCAAAGCCGCTTCCTATGGCCTGGAAGCGGCAGAAAAGCTCGATCTGGCCCCCGCTCAGGTGTTCAAGACGCTGCTGGCCAGCACCGAAAAAGGCGAGCTGCTGGTGGCTGTCGTCCCCGTCGTCGGCTCGCTGGACCTGAAAGCCCTGGCCCACGCCGCAGGCGCCAAGAAGGCTGAAATGGCTGACCCGACGGCTGCCCAACGGGCCACCGGCTACCTATTGGGCGGAATCAGCCCGCTGGGGCAGAAGAAAAGGCTGCGCACTTTCATCGATGAGTCCGCTCAACCGTTCGCGACGATTTTTGTCAGCGCAGGTCGGCGCGGGCTTGAAGTCGAACTGCCCGCCGCTGTACTTGCACAACACACCAGTGCGACCTTTGCCCGGATAGGCCGGGAATGATTCGTAGGGCTTGTCAGAAATGCCTGACCCTTTCATGCGGTGAAACTGACCGCAGACCCGCTGCGCCCGAACCGGGTTGCCGCGCCTATTCACTCGGGGATGCCTTCCATGCAGCTTGAATTCCATCAGGTCGACGCCTTCACCGACCGCGCCTTCGCAGGCAACCCGGCGATGGTCTACCGCCTCGACGCCTGGCTTTCCGATCAACTGATGCAGCAAATTGCTGCAGAGCACAATTTGTCGGAGACCGCGTTTCTGGTCCGCGAACCCCCGGGCTGGCATATCCGCTGGTTTACCCCGACCCATGAAGTACCACTGTGCGGGCATGCGACCCTGGCCAGCGCGTTTGTGCTGTTCGAGAAGTACGCCGAAAAGGCCGAAGTCATCCACTTCACTGGCAAATCCGGGCCGTTGAGTGTGAGCCGTGAGAACAGCCGGCTGGTCCTGGATTTCCCTCGATGCCGCCCGCCGAGCAAGGCGTGACGGTGGAAATCGAGCGTGCCCTCGGCATGGAAGTTGTCGACGTGCTGAGCGCTGCGGAATTGCTCGTGGTGCTGGAGTCCGAGCAGGCTGTTCGCGATTGCAAGCCCGACTTCGCCGCCATCGCGCGTTTGCCGTGGCCTGGGGTAATCGTGACCGCCAAGGGTGACGGCGAACGCTACGATTTTGTCTCGCGCTACTTTGCGCCGAGCATCGGCGTCAATGAAGACCCGGTCACGGGCTCGACGCACTGCAGCCTGATTCCCTACTGGTCGGCCCGTCTCAACAAATTCAGCCTGACGGGTTATCAGGCGTCTGCGCGGGGAGGGAGCTGTTCTGCCGGCTGGAAGGTGAACGCGTGAAGATCGGCGGGCACGCGACGCTGGTGGCCAGTGGCGCGTTAATATTGAGCTAATGATATTCGCCTGAAAGCGCCTGACCGAGAATGACAGGCCGTCAGACCGCCACGTCCCGATGCACGGGAACGCTCCGATGCACCGGCACGCTGCCGGACGTTGGAAACAGCACCAGATGCTCGGCCGAGACTTCGAAGCCGACCTGATCCCCGGCGCGCAGATCCACGTGGCTGGGGAACAACGCTTCCAACTGTGTACCGGTCGACAACTGCAGGCGATACAGGGTGGCCGCGCCCTGAAACGTCAGGCTCGCAACCCGGGCCTTGATCGGGCTGTCGGGCGCATAAATGATGTCATCAGGGCGCAGCAGCACCTCCGTCGGCGTCCCCTTCGCGCCGGGGTAGGCTCGATTGCCCCGCAGAACCCCCAACTCGGTCTGCACCGATTCGGCATCGATCAGTTGCCCGCGAATGAAATACCCCTGACCGACGAAGCTGGCGACATAAGGCGTCGCCGGCTCGTGATACAGGTTGTAGGGCGTGTCCCACTGCTCCAGCCGACCGTCCTTGAACACGCCGACGTGATCGCTTACGGCAAAGGCTTCTTCCTGGTCGTGGGTGACCAGAATCGCGCTGGTGCCACGGGCTTTGAGGATGTCGCGCACTTCGTGGCTCAGGCGCCGGCGCAGCTCGCCATCCAGATTTGAGAACGGTTCATCGAGCAGCAACAACTGCGGCTCGGGGGCGAGCGCACGGGCCAGCGCCACACGTTGCTGCTGTCCACCGGAAAGCTCATGGGGATGACGGGTGCTCAGCGCGCCTAGATTGACCAGCTCCAGCATCTCCTGAACCACCTGTTTCTGGCGCGGATGGTTGCGGATGCCGAAGGCAATGTTGTCGGCGACCGTGAGGTGCGGGAACAGAGCGTAGTCCTGAAAGACCATGCCGATCCGGCGCTTCTCCGGGGCCAGGGTAAACCCGGCCCGTGAAATGACTTCGCCTGCCAGCGTGATCTCGCCCTCGTGCACCGGCTCGAAACCGGCGATGGCGCGCAGGGTGGTGGTTTTGCCGCAGCCGGACGAACCCAGCAGGCAACCGATGTCGCCTGCATTCAGGTGCAAATTGAGTTTTTGCACCACACGTTGGTCCTGATAACCACAGGCCAGGTTATGCAGGGTCAGCAGCAGGGGCTGACTCATGGGGTGGTCAAGGCCGGGGCGACGAGGAATTCGAGCAGGGCTTTCTGCGCATGCAGCCGGTTCTCCGCCTGATCCCACGCCACCGAACGCGGGTCGTCCAGCAAGTCTTCGCTGATTTCTTCGCCGCGGTGCGCCGGCAGGCAGTGCATGAAAATCACGTCTTCAGCCGCGCGGTCGAGCATCGCGCGAGTGACCTGGAACGGCTTGAACAGGGCCAGACGCCGGGCGGCTTCTTCTTCCTGGCCCATGGACGTCCACACATCGGTGGAGACCAGATGCGCACCTTTTACCGCTTCTTGGGGATCACGGGTCAGGGTCACGCGATCGCCCGCCAGGGCCAGGTAATGCGCACTGGGTTCGTAGCCTTCCGGGCAGGCGACCCGCAAATTAAAGTCGAACTGAATGGCTGCCTCTATATAGCTGTTGCACATGTTGTTGCCATCGCCGATCCATGCAACGGTCTTGCCCTGAATGGAGCCGCGGTGCTCAAGGAACGTCTGCATGTCGGCCAGCAGTTGGCAGGGATGAAGGTCATCGGAGAGGCCGTTGATCACCGGCACGCGGGAATGGGCGGCGAACTCGGTGAGGTTGCTGTGGGCGAACGTACGAATCATCACGGCGTCTACCATCCGCGACATGACCCGCGCGCCATCGGCAATCGGCTCGCCACGGCCTAGCTGGGTGTCCCTGGGCGAGAGAAAGATGGCCTGGCCGCCGAGCTGGATCATCCCGGCTTCGAACGAAACACGTGTCCGTGTCGAGGATTTTTCGAAGATCATCGCCAGGATGCGGCCCTTCAATGGCTCGAAGAGCACGCCTCGATTTCGCAGATCTTTCAGCTCAATGCCGCGACGAATCACCCCGACCAGCTCAGCGGGGGTGTAGTCCATCATCGAGAGAAAGTGCCTTGCGCTCATCATTAACTACCTTGTCTGCAACAGACCGCAGATCCTCAAAGCCGGGTTTTTCTGAAAAACGGGCGAGACCTGCGGCGAAAGCCGCACGGGGCGACGAATAGGGAAGGCGCGAGGGTATAAGAAAATGTCGCCTGATGCCAAGGGCCGCCGTGACGGAAAATCCTCGTCGGACGTTCGGTAGCCTGAAAGCGGCGCTCACAGGACGCTTTTCATGTAACGAAGTGCTACAGTCATGTTTCTGCGCAGGCCATTCGCCATCGCATTAGTCCCGATAAGGCTGGCCGCTTGTGACGCCTTTTGGCGTCTCGCAACTGCTGTCTGATCTGTAATAGTCGCAAACCACTGTGCAGCCTTATGCGACATGCTTCACGCCGCGGAAACCCGGACGTTTCTTAAACCATCGGCGTGGGTTATAAAGGCCGCTTATGTCCTCCAGAAGAGGTGGGGAATGGATTCAAAAGAGCAACAACTGACGGAACTGCTCGGGCTGACCGCTCGAACCCTTACGCACCTCACGGCGTCCATGACGTCGATGTCGTTCGAGCTGATGCGCAGTGAAGACGAGGTAACACGCTCTGCGGGACGCCGTATGATCGATCGTATGGCAACCATCAGCGCCGGACTCGACGAACACTGGCGGCTGATCGGCGAACTCACCGGCATTCAGGTGTCTCAAGAGCAGATCGAAACGGTTCATGAAGTGCAGATGCAGCGCAAGGTGGTCACGCCCATCGGTGGCTCTGCTTCCTGAGCAACGTTCCTTCTATCAGGTGAGCTATCGGCTCGCCTGATGCCGCCCGATTCACGGCACTGACATTTCTGGCGCATCACCCCTACAAGTCCCATAGTTTTGTACCCGCGATCGGTTGATCGCCCTATAAAAACTTGAGGCTGGCGATGACCAAGACTCTCCACCACCGTGCCTGCCACCTGTGCGAGGCGATTTGCGGCCTCACCCTCGAAACCACCCTGCAGGACGATGCCACTCTCCTGATCACCTCGATCAAGGGCGATGCGCAGGACACGTTCAGTCGCGGGCATATCTGTCCCAAAGCCGTCGCGTTGCAGGATATCCAGAACGACCCCGATCGCCTTCGCCAGCCCATGCGCCGGTTTGGCAACGACTGGCAGCCGATCGAATGGCAGGCCGCGTTTGATCTGATCGCCGAGCGCCTGGCCGATATTCAGGCGCGTCATGGCCAGAACGCGGTGGCGGTGTATCAGGGCAACCCCAGCGTCCACAACTATGGGCTGATGACCCACAGCAATTATTTTCTCGGGCTGCTGAAAACCCGTAACCGCTATTCTGCAACGTCCGTGGACCAACTGCCCCACCACCTGACCAGTCATTTGATGTACGGCCACGGCCTGCTGCTGCCCATCGCCGACATTGACCACACCGATTTCATGCTCATCCTCGGCGGCAATCCGCTGGCGTCCAACGGCAGCATCATGACCGTGCCGGATGTCGAGAAGCGTCTGAAAGCGATTCAGGCCCGCGGCGGTAAAGTCGTCGTGGTCGATCCGCGCCGCAGCGAGACCGCCGCCATTGCCGATCAGCACCTGTTCATCCGTCCCGGGGGCGATGCGGCGTTGCTGTTCGGCTTGCTGCACACCCTGTTTGCCGAAGGCCTGACCCGCGAAAGCCATCTTGCCGTTGATGGCCTGGAGGACGTTCGCGCGGCCGTCAGCGAGATGAACGCCGACGCCATGAGTCCTCGATGCGGGGTGCCTGCCGAGCAAATCAGGCAGCTCGCGCGGGACTTTGCCGCTGCCAAAAGCGGTGTGTGTTACGGGCGTATGGGTATTTCCACCCAGGCGTTCGGGACGCTATGCCACTGGCTGGTGCAACTGATCAATCTGGTCACCGGCAATCTTGACCGTGCAGGCGGTGCGCTGTGTACCGAGCCCGCGCTGGATCTGGTGGCTTCGACCTCTGGAGGCAGCTTCAATCGCTGGCACAGCCGCGTCTCGCAACTGCCGGAGTACGGCGGCGAGCTGCCGGTTTCTGCGCTGGCCGAAGAAATGCTGACCCCGGGGAGGGGCAGATCAAGGCGCTGATTACGGTCGCTGGCAACCCGGTACTGTCGACGCCCAACGGCCGTCAGCTTGACACCGCGCTCGAGGGGCTGGAGTTCATGGTCAGCGTCGACTTGTACATCAACGAGACCACGCTGCACGCAGACCTGATCCTGCCGTCGACCTCCGCGCTGGAAAACGACCACTACGACACCACGTTCAATATGTTCGCCGTGCGCAACGTCACCCGTTTCAACCGCGCGATCCTCGCCAAGCCCGAGGGCGCGCTGCACGACTGGGAAATCTTTGTCGGCCTCGCGCAGGCGTTTGCGCTGAAAACCGGCCGCGACCTCAAACCGACGATGCCGCCGGCGCAGATGGTCGATCGCGGTTTGCGCGCCGGGTTGTACGGTGATGCGTCCCCGCTGAAGCTGTCGCTGGAGACGCTGGCGCAGTATCCCCATGGTCTGGACCTCGGGCCGCTCAAGCCCAACCTTGCTGCGCGCCTCAAGACTGCGAACCAGCGCGTGCAGGCCGCGCCGCCAGTTATTCTGGCAGACCTGGCCCGTTTTGCCGCGCAGCCTGAGGCGCAGGCCGATGGCCTCATGCTCATCGGCAGGCGTCATGTGCGCAGCAATAATTCATGGATGCACAACTTCCATCGCTTGGTGAAGGGCAAGCCGCGGCATCAGTTGTTGATGCACCCCGACGACTTGCTCAGCCGAGGGTTGATTGACGGTCAGCGGGTCAGGGTCAGCTCGCGGGTCGGCGTAATCGAGGTCGAAGTCATGGGCAGCGTCGACATGATGCGTGGGGTCGTCAGCCTCCCCCATGGCTGGGGCCACGGTCGTCCGGGCGTGAAGATGGACATCGCGACGGCCCAGCCCGGTGATAGCGCGAATGACCTGACGGACGAGCGGGCGCTGGACGGGATTTCCGGGAACGCGGTGTTGAACGGGGTGCCGGTTACGGTTGCGGCGGCATAACGCTCATTGGGGCGTTCAAGGCCAAGACCGAGCGTTATGCTCGGGAATCGTTTAGAATGCGCCACCGTGTCGACACATACAGTCGTAAAGTTTAGCCGAGGTGCTCCATGGATATTATCGAAACGATTAAAGACCAGATTGCCAACAACACCGTTCTGCTTTACATGAAAGGCGCTCCGAACGCCCCGCAGTGCGGCTTCTCGGCCAAGGCTTCTCAGGCACTGATGGCGTGTGGCGAAAAGTTCGCGTACGTCGATATCCTGCAGAACCCGGAAATCCGCGCCAACCTGCCGAAGTACGCCAACTGGCCGACTTTCCCGCAGCTGTGGGTCGGTGGTGAGCTGGTCGGCGGTAGCGACATCATCACTGAAATGCAGGCTGACGGTTCCCTGCAGGAACTGGTGAAAGCCGCTGTTGCGAAAAACGCCACTGCCTGATTTTCGGCGGTCGTAAAAAAGCCCCGCTCTCTGCCGAGACGCGGGGCTTTTTATTGGGCGGTGTTAGGGGCTGGAATCAGCCCTCTTCGCCCATCTGCGATTGCAGGTAGTTCTCGATGCCGACCTTGTCGATCAGGCCCAGCTGGGTTTCCAGCCAGTCGATGTGTTCTTCTTCCGATTCCAGAATGTCTTCCAGCATCTCGCGGCTGCCGAAGTCACCCACGGTTTCGCAGTGCGCGATCGCGGCCTTAAGGTCGGCGTGGCCCTTGCGCTCGATGCGCAGGTCACACTCGAGCATTTCCTTGGTGTGTTCACCGATCAGGATCTTGCCCAGGTCCTGGAGGTTCGGGAGGCCTTCCAGAAACAGGATGCGCTTGATCAGTTTGTCAGCGTGTTTCATCTCGTCGATGGATTCGTGGTACTCGTGTTTGCCCAACTTGTTCAGGCCCCAGTCCTCATACATGCGCGCATGCAGGAAGTATTGATTGATCGCGACCAGCTCGTTACCGAGGATCTTGTTGAGATGCTGGATGACTGTGATGTCGCCTTTCATGATCGGGTCCTGTCGAAGGTATAGGTAATACAGGCGGCAAGTCTGAGCCCCCTATATAACTCTGTCAAACCTAAGTTATTGAATAATAAGTGAAAATAAATAGGAATAAGAATGTTTGTGTTCCGCATCTTGTTGCTAAGCGATTGAATTAAAGGCATAAAAAAACCGGACACTGTCCGGTTTTGTCTGAAAGCGGTTATTCAGGCAGCTGAAAATTCTGCGGGATAGGCGAGGGCGGCATGGCTGGTTTGCAGCTCGGTGAGGGTTTCACGCACCACTTCCTTCGCCAGGCAGGCACATTTCCCACACTTGCTGGCGACCCCTAGGGTCTCGCGGACGTCACGATAGCTGCAGCATCCTTCCATGATTGCTTCACGGATTTGTCCGTCGGTAACACCTTGGCAGAGGCAGACATACATATAAGAAACCGTCGCTGAGTGATTGGCTCAATGCGAGGGATACTAATGTTAATGAGAATGCTTGTCAAAACTACTCAGGCTTTCCGTACGTCACCTCCGATGAGTGGTCGGATGCGCTCATAGGCCTGATCGCTTATGGGGCTTGTGTGTATATCCATTATCGGCGGTGTTGCTGATTATGGTTCCGCCCTTACGGCGGGTCACTTTTTCCAAGAGCCGAAAAAGTAACCAAAAAGGCCCTGCTCCTGGTTGGGCCCTTCCTTCGTCAGGGTTCCTTCACTCCGGTTTCGCTCCGTGGGCCCGCCGCCATCCGCCATCCATGGCGGGGGCGGCTCTCGCGGCATCCATGCCGCTCGGCCCACTGCGCGAAACCTGCGTTCAGCCTGCACCCAAGTCGCGTTTGGCGGTGACTGAGCCTTTTGCGTAAAAAGATCAAAAGCGGATCAAGAGCAGATCAAGAGCTTCCCGGCTGAAGCCGATCCAACCTGTTGTACGCGACGTGCTTTTTAGTGGGACCGGCTTTAGCCGGGAAGGGGCCAGTCGGGACGCTGAACGTCGTTTGATCGTTCCCGCGCTCTGCGTGGGCATGCATCCTGTGACGCTCCGCGTCACCTGTAGCCGGTCCCGCTGAATGCACGCGCTGCTTTTAGTGGGGCCGGCTTCAGCCGGTAAAGGGCCAGTCCGGGCACTGACGGAGTTTGAGCCGATCACTGCCTTTCGATCTCCGTCCCATAAAAAAACCGGCCACTTAGGCCGGTTTATTCATTCATTGCACAGCGACATCGACTCAGTCGTTGAAGTCGTGCCAGCCGCCCATTTCTTTCCAGCGGTTGACGATGCCGCAGAACAGCTCGGCGGTTTTCTCGGTGTCGTAACGGGCCGAATGGGCCTCGCGACCGTCGAAATCAATGTCCGCCGACTGGCAGGCTTTGGCCAGGACAGTCTGACCGTACGCCAGGCCCGCCAGCGTCGCGGTGTCGAAGCTGGAGAACGGGTGAAACGGGTTACGTTTCATGTCCAGTCGTGCAACCGCCGCGTTGAGAAAGCCGAGGTCGAAGCTGGCATTGTGACCGACCAGAATGGCGCGCTTGCAGCCGTTGGCCTTCAGTGCCTTGCGGATGCCGCGGAAGATGTCCGTCAGCGCCGTTTCTTCACTCACGGCCATGCGCAGCGGATGATCCAGCTTGATGCCGGTGAACTCCAGCGCCGCCGCTTCGACATTGGCGCCTTCGAAGGGCTCAACACGGAAGAAATACGTGTGGTCCGGAAAGACAAAGCCTTTCTCGTCCATGCCAATCGTCGTCGCTGCGATTTCCAGCAACGCATCGGTGGCGCAGTTGAATCCGCCTGTTTCTACGTCAACGACCACAGGCAGGTAACCGCGAAAACGGGCAGCCATCGGGTGCCGGGACCCTGTACCGCCACCGGAGCCTTCTTGCTCGTCTTCATAATGTTCTTCACTCACGCGTGTTGCTCCAGCAGACGCCAGCGCAGTTTTTCACCGGCGCGCAGCGGGATGACAGAAAGCTCGCCAAACGGCAGGCTGGCGGGGGCCGTCCACTCGTCGCGAACCAGGGTAATAGTGTCGGTGTTGGTCGGCAGGCCATAGAATGCCGGGCCGTGCAGACTGGCGAAACCTTCCAGCTTGTCCAGCGCATTGCGTGATTCAAATGCCTCGGCGTAAAGCTCGATGGCAGCAAACGCGGTATAGCAGCCGGCGCAACCGCACGCCGCTTCTTTTGCGTGCTGCGCATGGGGCGCTGAGTCCGTGCCGAGGAAGAACTTGCTGTTGCCGCTGGTGGCGGCATCCAGCAGGGCGACCTGGTGGGTATTGCGCTTGAGAATCGGCAGGCAATAGAAGTGAGGGCGAATGCCGCCCACCAGCATATGGTTGCGGTTGTACAGCAAATGGTGGGCAGTGATGGTTGCGCCCACATTGGCCGACGCTTCATTGACGAACTGCACGGCATCCGCGGTAGTGATGTGTTCGAACACCACCTTCAGCGTCGGAAAACGCTCGACGACACGACGCATGTGCTCGTCGATAAAAATCTTTTCGCGGTCGAACACGTCGATGTCGCCGCGGGTCACTTCGCCGTGGATGAGCAGCGGCAGGCCCACTTCGGCCATCGCCTCAAGCACCGGGAATATCTTGTTGACGCTGGTCACGCCCGAATCGGAATTAGTAGTGGCGCCTGCCGGGTACAACTTGGCGGCATAAACGAAACCACTGGCCTTCGCGGCGCGAATTTCTTCGGGCTGCGTCAGGTCGGTGAGGTAGAGCACCATCAGCGGCTCGAAACGGCTGCCTTGCGGGCGCGCGGCGAGGATGCGCTGACGATAGGCGTCTGCTTGCTCTGCGTTGCGTACCGGCGGCACGAGGTTCGGCATGATGATCGCGCGGCCAAAAGTGCGCGCTACGTCGGCGACGGTGTGGGGCAAAACAGCGCCATCTCGAAGATGGATGTGCCAGTCGTCGGGGCGCAGGAGGGTCAGGCGTTCGGACATTGGGGATTCCAGGCGGGTCAAACTCGCTGGGAATGCTACCGGAAAAGACTCCTCCAGGCACTCGCTATCAAGTTTTGCGGGAAGTTACCGATAGCCACGTGTAAGTCATAAATCTTGTTACACGTGAATTTAGTGGAGCCTCCCGTGCGCCAGCGATATCTAGCCCTGCTCAGCGCGTTTGCCAGCCTGCCGGCCATGGCGCTCACTTTCCAGACGCGTCTGGAGAATATTGAGTGGAAGGTGGAAGGCGATCAGTTCGAATGCAGACTGACTCAACCTATCGCCGATTTCGGTGCGGGCGAGTTCGTGCGGCGCGCGGGCGAACAGCCGACGTTTCGCTTGAAAGCAAATGGCTACAGTCTGGCATCCGGGTCGGCCATGTTGATTGCCGCCGCGGCGCCGTGGCAGCCGGGGCGCAGCGATCTCAATCTTGGCGCGGTAAAAGTCAGCAGCGGCGAGATTCCTTTCAATACCAATCAGGCCCAGGCCACGCGATTGATCGCGGGCCTGATGGAAGGGCGCAGTCCGGTGATTCGTCACTCACTGCGCGATGGCGGGGGCGCCATGGAAGTCCGCCTGCTGCCGGTCAAATTCAGCAAGGCCTACGGCGATTTTCAAGTGTGTACGGCGAAGCTGTTGCCGATGAATTTCGAACAGGTGCGGCAATCCGAGATCGGCTTCCCCGGCGGCGGCATCGAGTTGGATGCGTCCGCCAAGCGCAAGCTGGACACCGTGCTGGCTTATATGAAGGCCGATCCGACGGTCAATCACGTCGAACTGGACGGTCACTCCGATAACAGCGGCAACCGGTTGACCAACCGTGATCTGTCGCGGCGCCGTGCGCTGTCGGTCATGGACTACCTTAAAGCCCAGGGCATCCCGGAAGAACAGATCACCCTGCGCTTCCACGGCGAGCAGTACCCGCTGGCGCCTAACACCAACAACGCCAACCGCGCGCGCAACCGCCGAGTGAACATCCACCTGGAGCGTGTGGCGCAGCAGACTCCAGCCGTGCCGCCGGCTGCTGCACCTGCTCCGATACCAGCCCCGGTGCCTGCGCCTGCCGCAGCCCCAACCCCTGGCGCTGCGCCTGTTACAGCGGCAAGTGCGGCCCCCACCAAGGCCTCTTGACCAAGGGCGGTAAAGTCGTCTGACTGACAGAATCTGTCGCTTTGCCGTCAGAAGCTGTCGCGACACTGTAAATTCCCGCGCGTGATCGGTAGACTCGTCGGTTTTCCGTACAACGCGTTGGAGTGATGGCATGGCGGACGTAAACAAGGTAGTTCTCGCGTATTCCGGTGGCCTGGATACTTCGGTAATCCTCAAGTGGCTGCAAGATACGTACAACTGCGAGGTGGTGACCTTCACCGCTGACCTGGGTCAGGGCGAAGAAGTCGAGCCAGCACGCGCCAAGGCGCAAGCCATGGGCGTCAAGGAAATCTACATCGACGACCTGCGCGAAGAATTCGTGCGTGATTTCGTGTTCCCGATGTTCC
The DNA here is from genome assembly GCF_016925575.1 of Pseudomonas sp. 15A4. Lineage (NCBI taxonomy): Bacteria > Pseudomonadati > Pseudomonadota > Gammaproteobacteria > Pseudomonadales > Pseudomonadaceae > Pseudomonas > Pseudomonas sp. 15A4. Next base: position 2,365,785 of record NZ_CP068986.1, read on the forward strand.
GCGCCAACACCGTCTACGAAGGCGAGTACCTGCTGGGTACTTCCATCGCGCGTCCCCTGATCGCCAAACGACTGATCGAAATCGCCAACGAAACTGGCGCTGACGCCATTTCCCACGGCGCCACCGGCAAAGGCAACGACCAGGTTCGCTTCGAGCTGGGTGCTTATGCGCTCAAGCCTGGTGTGAAAGTCATTGCGCCATGGCGTGAGTGGGACCTGCTGTCCCGCGAGAAGTTGATGGACTACGCCGAGAAGCACGCCATCCCGATCGAGCGTCACGGCAAGAAAAAATCCCCGTACTCCATGGACGCCAACCTGCTGCACATCTCCTATGAAGGCGGCGTGCTGGAAGACACCTGGACCGAGCACGAAGAAGACATGTGGCGGTGGACAGTGTCGCCGGAAAACGCGCCGGACAAGCCGCAGTACCTGGAGCTGACCTACCGCAACGGCGACATCGTGGCGCTGGACGGCGTTGAGATGACTCCGGCCACCGTACTCGCCACCTTGAACCGCATTGGCGGCGAGCACGGCATCGGTCGTCTGGATATCGTCGAGAATCGCTACGTCGGCATGAAGTCCCGCGGCTGCTACGAGACCCCGGGCGGCACTATCATGCTGCGTGGTCACCGTGCGATCGAATCGATCACCCTGGACCGCGAAGTCGCTCACCTGAAAGACGAGCTCATGCCCAAGTACGCCAGCCTGATCTACACCGGTTACTGGTGGAGCCCTGAGCGTCTGATGCTGCAGCAAATGATCGATGCGTCGCAGGCCCATGTGAATGGCGTCGTGCGCTTGAAGCTTTATAAAGGCAATGTAATCGTGACCGGTCGCAAGTCCGACGAGTCGCTGTTCGATGCCAACATCGCGACGTTCGAAGAAGACGGCGGCGCGTACAACCAGGCAGACGCTGCTGGCTTCATCAAGCTCAACGCGCTGCGCATGCGTATTGCGGCGAACAAGGGCCGCAAGTTGTTCTGATCGCTGTCGTGAGTGGAGTGCAGCCCTTGTTTCGGTGCTGCACTCATTAAGCGTCCACCCGTGTGCTGTTGGTGGTTCACCTGCAAACCTTCCTGATCCCACTTCGGCCGATTATTTGCCGGGCTTACGGACGGTGAAATACGCACTCTCGCTTTCCATTACGTCTGAGTCATGTTGGTAAATCGGTCTCGTCGTCGATGATTTTCTCAGCCATTTCTCCCCGGGAAGTTGTTCGAAACTCAAAACGGTAGGCTTTGCCGATGTCCCAGATATCGCGTATCCCGACGCCCAATAGTTGAGCGATTTCCGGAACGGTATAGCCCAAAGCCGAGTAATGCATGGCATGTCCGGCCGTAGCATCGTTTATCGTGGCGGGCTCTCTTTGCCGAGACGTACGTGACCGGCGAACAGGTTGGCAATAGCGGATCTTCAGGCCGTTCTCGCTCGCCAGGCGCTTGATGTCCTTCTGATTCATGCGCAGCGAGTACTGCAACGCGGCAACCCCGGCTCCCTTGGCCACAAGCCCCTTGAGCAGATCGACCTTGGTGCACAGTTCCGCCTTCGGGTCGGCCTCCCGGGTTTGTCTGGATGCCTCGCTCCCCCGTGACTCACCTTCTGCGATGACGTTGATCACGCCGCCCTGGGAAACGTACCGCTCAACCGCCTCCGCCAGTTTGATAGGGTCACTGCTTGCGCCAATGGAGTATTTTATTTTCTTGGTCATGGTAGGTTCCTTTGAACATATCAACTAAACAGCCTTTACTGCCGGGACGTTCATGCTTAACAGCGTTTAAATACTGAATGGCTTATTCATGCCGATGAGCGGCCTGCGCCCGGCCTCCTGCCTAATGAAGCATCAGCCTTTATATGCGCAATAATTTTATATCGTGATAAGTGCCACTAATTAACGGCGGATTGAACCTTTCGCTCATCAAAAAGTAACGACTGGTAATAGATTTGGCAAGTAAAAATCTTAAAAATCTCTGGTTTGCTTTTTAAGCGCTTAACGTGATTTTCTCGGCGGTAATAATAATCCGTTAGTTATGTAGTATTTTTCTGGAATGGCTTGAGGGTGCTGGAAGTTGTGGGCTGAATAGTATTACGTGAGAGGCGGGGCAGCCCCGTTGTTCCAAAGGCGTGGTGTAATGCAATCGCTGTTTTCTAAGTGGTACTGAACCGGCGACGGTTAAGTGGCGTAACTTTGTCCCATTCCTGATCCCGTGAGCACGGAGTGAAGGGTTGAAAGTTAATCCTGGTTGTTCGGAAATTTCCGAACGCGTCGTAGGTCCTTTCGAGCTTTCAATATGTAATCAAACTCGTCAAGCACCCGTCTGTCATTTAACCAGGTGTGTACGTTCGCCCATGCTGTTCATGGCCTGCAATATTTTATGATTTTTGTTTGCTGGCACCCCGTGCAGATGGGCATATGCTGAGGCCATAACGCTCGAGGTGAAGAGTTTTAAGCCATGGGCCCCAGGCAAAGTGTTAAAGAGGAACCTGTTATCGCAAGCGTCACGGTAAGCCATGGGTTTGCGCCTGTTCAAACCGGGCGGCGGCGCCAGCAGGTCGTCGATCGACCTTAGGACAACTCGACGCATCAACCGCCATTTATATAGCCATAAATGCTCATCGAACTCAGGTTTCAAAAATTATCACTTGCGGTCTTGGACATTATGCGGTCACGTACCGAGACTGTATTGACCATCGTTAAAAATAGTGCGGATAGGGCAGGTTTTGTAGGATTTTTCTGTTGGTTGAGTGAGAAAGGTCTTTGCCTGCTGATCTGCAGGGAGGAGCGCCATGCAAAGCACTAAACGACTAAGCTATTGTGCGGGCTCTGAAAATTCGAACAGCGAAGAATGGACTGCTCATGAATAAAGTGTTGATCGTGGATGATCACCCTGTCATTAGGCTCGCCGTGCGCATGTTGATGGAACGCCATGGCTACGAAGTCATTGCCGAGACGGACAACGGCGTGGATGCGTTACAACTGGCGCGGGAGCACCTGCCGGACATTGTCATTCTGGACATCGGTATCCCCAAGCTCGACGGTCTGGAGGTTATCGCCCGATTGTCGGCCATGACGCTGGCCTTCAAAGTGTTGATCCTGACCTCTCAAGCGCCAGGGCATTTTTCAATGCGCTGCATGCAGGCAGGTGCGGCGGGGTATGTCTGCAAGCAGCAGGATCTGACCGAATTGCTCAGCGCCATCAAGGCCGTGTTGTCCGGTTACAGTTACTTCCCCAACCAAGCCCTGCACACGGTGCGCTCCAGTCTCGGCAATGCCAGCGAGGCGGAGATGGTGGATCGCTTGTCGGGAAGGGAAATGATGGTGTTGCAGCAGTTGGCCCGTGGCAAGACCAACAAGGAGATTGCCGACGGCATGTTTCTAAGCAACAAGACCGTCAGCACCTACAAGACGCGTCTGTTGCTCAAGCTCAATGCGCATTCGCTGGTGGACCTCATCGAGCTCGCGCAACGTAACGGGCTGGTTTGATGGCCGTGGAACCTTGTCGGATGAAGGTGCGTTATCAGGTTGATTTTTTTGCCCAGCCTCTCTGCAGGAGAGGCCTTCAGGCAAACGTGGCGAGAAACAGTCAGAAATCGAAATCGTAGTCTGCAAGCTGCCTCTGCAACCGACGCTCTTCCAGCAGGTTATCGATGGTGCGGCGCTTGCTCAGATTGGTCTTGGCGGTCTCTACCGGTACGGCTGGGACTTCCTCCGGCTCTTCGATCACGAAGTCGTCGTCGACTTCGATGGTGTCTTTTTCATCGCTCATGATGCAGCCTCAGGCGTGAACAGTCGTTGGCGCCTCTTATAGCGACAAACCTCGCTTGGGTAAAAAGATTTTTTTAATCGATCAAAGCCCGGAGACGCTATCGTTCAATCGTCAGAGGTCTTGGCCTTGTACTCGCAAAGGTCCTCGATTCTGCAACTGCCACACCTGGGCTTGCGCGCAACACACACATAACGTCCGTGAAGGATCAGCCAGTGATGCGCATCCATGAGGTAATCCCTGGGCACGAACTTCATCAGTTTGTTTTCAACTTCCACCACATTCTTCCCCGGCGCGATGCCGGTGCGGTTGCTGACCCGGAAGATATGCGTGTCGACCGCCATTGCCAACTGGCGAAACGCTGTGTTCAAGACGACATTGGCGGTCTTGCGGCCTACGCCGGGCAGTGCTTCAAGGGCTTCTCGGTTTTGCGGCACTTCCCCTCCGTGCCGTTCAATCAGCAGACGGCACGTTTCGATCACGTTTCGCGCCTTGCTGTTGTAAAGGCCAATGGTCCTGATATAGGCAGACAAACCCTCGACACCCAACGCGTAAATCGCCTGAGGCGTATTGGCGACCGGGTAGAGACGCGCCGTAGCCTTGTTGACGCTGACGTCGGTGGCTTGCGCCGAGAGAATCACGGCGATCAGGAGCTCGAATGGCGTGGTGTAGGCCAGTTCCGTTTTTGGATCGGGATTGTCTTCGTGCAGGCGACGAAAGATCTCAAGGCGTTTGACGGCGTTCATGGGGTAGGCGTTTCCTGAGAAGACGGTGCCGAGAGCGCCAGTTCCTGCAACTGAGCGAGCGCGTGCTCTGCCTCGTCGAGGCCGCGCTGCAACTGCACGAGTTGTGCGGCTTGTTCGGCAATCGGCGGGTGACCAAAGGCTTTCAGCGACTTCAGCAATTGGGCTCTGCTCATCGCGACTTGGGCGCGGGCCCGTTTCAACGCCGCGTCACCGCCAGTGGAAGGGCTGGAACGAAGCCGCGCCAGTGCGGCCTGCGCCGGATCTGGCTGGATAAAAGCAGGTGTGGCAGATCGCAACTGGCGAGCCTGGCGCTCGGTCTGGCGTCGCTGTTCATCGCGCTGCAGGCGAGCCGAGCGCGCGTCAAAGCGTTGCCGTGCCCGAGCGCGTTTGACGGCTCTGACCAGTTGTTGCGCCTCATCCATCGCGCAATCACCAATAAACGGCACCGAGGTCTTCGGCAGTGGCAGCATGTCGATGCAGTCGACCGGACAGGGCGCAACGCACAGGTCGCATCCGGTGCATTCCTCAATGATGACGGTGTGCATCAGTTTGGCGGCGCCGACGATCGCGTCCACGGGACAGGCCTGGATGCATTTGGTGCAACCGATGCACTCGGCCTCTCGAATAAACGCAACCTGCGCCGGCGCGCTGCCCCGTTCGATGTCCAGTTGCAGCACCGGCACGTTCAGCAGTCGAGCCAGTGCCGCGATGGTCTCGTCGCCACCGGGTGGACACTTGTTGATGGCTTCGCCGCTCGCAATGCCTTCGGCGTAGGGCTGGCAGCCTGGATGGCCGCATTTTCCGCATTGGGTTTGCGGCAGCAGGGCGTCGATGCGCTGAATCAGGCTCATGCTTGGACCAGATCGACGACCCGGGCGGGCCGTCGATAACGTGCAGAATGTGACGGTTGAGGTCGGGTTACTTGATGCGCTGACCGGGGATGGCGCCGCTGTCAGGGCTCAGCAGGTAAATCTCTTCACCGCCTGGGCCTGCGGCCATCACCATGCCTTCGGAAATACCAAAACGCATTTTCCGCGGCTTCAGGTTGGCGATCATCATGGTCAATCGACCCTCCAGCTCCGCCGGGTTCGGGTAGGCGCTCTTGATGCCGGAGAAGACGTTGCGCTTCTCGTCGCCGATGTCCAGCGTCAGGCGCAGCAGCTTGTCGGCGCCTTCAACGTGCTCGGCTTTCTCGATCAGCGCGACACGCAGGTCAATGGCCGCGAAGGCGTCGAAGTCGATCTCAGGGGAGAGCGGGTCTTTCGTCAGCTCGCCATTGCCCTGCGGCGCCGCACCTGTGTCGGTGGCGCTGGCGGCGAGGTCTTCTTTCGAGGCGTCGGTCATGGCTTCCACTTTAACGGGGTCGATGCGGGTCATCAGCGGCTGGAACGGGTTGAGCTGATGATTGCTCAACAGCGTCTGGTGATCATTCCAGGTCAATGGCGGGACGTTGAGGAACTGCTCGGCGTCTGCGGCCAGGTTCGGCAGCACAGGCTTGAGAAAGATCACCAACTGGCGGAACAGATTGATGCCCAGGGCGCAGATCGCCTGAACCTCGTCTTGTTTACCTTCCTGCTTGGCCAAAGACCAAGGCGCCTTGTCGGCGATCCACGCATTGGCGCGGTCCGCCAGCGCCATGATTTCGCGCATCGCACGGGCAAAGTCACGTGCCTCGTAGGCATCGGCAATGCTTGGCGCTGCGGCATGAAAAGCGTCGGTCAACTCGGGCTCGGCATTGCCGGCCACCAGCAAACCTGCGTTGCCTTTCTGAATGAACCCCGCGCAACGGCTGGCGATGTTTACCACCTTGCCGATCAGGTCAGAGTTAACCTTCTGCACAAAGTCTTCAAGGTTCAGGTCGAGATCGTCGACGCCACGGCCCAGTTTGGCCGCGTAGTAGTAACGCAGGTATTCCGGCGACAGGTGCTCAAGGTACGTGCGTGCCTTGATGAAGGTGCCGCGGGATTTCGACATCTTCTGGCCGTTGACGGTCAGGTAGCCGTGCACGTTGATGCCTGTAGGCTTGCGGAATCCCGAACCTTCGAGCATTGCCGGCCAGAACAGCGCATGGAAGTTGACGATGTCTTTGCCGATGAAGTGGTAAAGCTCGGTGGTCGAGTCCTTGCGCCAGAACGCATCGAAGTCCAGTTCCGGACGGCGCGCACAGAGGTTCTTGAAGCTCGCCATGTAGCCGATGGGAGCATCCAGCCACACGTAGAAATATTTGCCCGGCTCGTCGGGGATTTCGAAGCCGAAATACGGCGCATCGCGGGAGATGTCCCACTGCTGCAGGCCGGAATCGAGCCATTCGGCGATTTTGTTCGCCACGGCGTCCTGCAGCGTGCCGCTTCGCGTCCAGCTTTTAAGCATGGCGTCGAACGCGGGCAGGTCGAAGAAGAAATGCTTGGAGTCCCGAAGCACCGGCGTCGCACCGGAAATCGCGGACTTGGGATCTTTCAGATCAGTCGGGGCGTAGGTCGCGCCGCATTTTTCGCAGTTGTCGCCGTACTGATCCTCGGTGCCGCATTTCGGGCAGGTGCCTTTGATGAAGCGGTCGGCCAGGAACATCTTCTTTTCCGGGTCGAAATATTGCGTCACGGAGCGCGTGGCGATATGGCCGGCGTCGCGAAGGCGTTTGTAGATCTCGCTCGACAGCTCGCGATTTTCTTCGGCATGGGTCGAGTGGAAATTGTCGAAATCCACCAGGAAGTCAGCGAAGTCAGCACTGTGCTCGGCCTGCACGTTGGCGATCAACTGCTCGGGCGTGATGCCTTCTTTCTCGGCGCGCAGCATGATGGCCGAGCCATGGGCGTCATCCGCGCACACGTAAATGCACTGATTGCCGCGGTGCTTTTGAAAGCGCACCCACATGTCGGTCTGGATGTACTCGAGCATGTGGCCAAGGTGAATGGAACCATTGGCATAGGGCAGGGCGCTGGTGACGAGAATCTTGCGTGGCTCGGACATTGGGCTCGGCTACTTGAAGTGAAACGGAGGTCGGCCACTATAAAGGCCTGAGCGTTTTTTTCATCCCGCGCTGCATGTCGGAATCTGCCGATGTGCTTGGAAGGAAACGTCGTTGCGTTCTTTATCGGGCATACAAGGTAGGATGGCCGCCTGTTTTAGTCAGTCTTTATAGGGAGTCACCCATGAGCGCTGTCAATCGCGCAACGGTGGAAGCCGTCCTTCGCCAGTACACCGATCCTTACTTGAATCAGGACCCGGTCAGCGCCGGGTGTGTCCGCGCCATCGAGATCAACGGCGACCGCGTGAGTGTCCACCTGGAACTGGGCTACGCGGCCGCGCTGTTCAAGAACGGCTGGGCGCAGATGCTGCAGATGGCGATTGAAGGGCTGGATGGCGTCGCATCGGCCAGCGTCCAGGTCACGTCCGTGATTCACCCTCACAAAGCCCTCGGCCAGATCCCCGGCCTGGCTAGCGTAAAGAATATTGTGGCCGTTGCGTCGGGCAAGGGTGGCGTCGGTAAATCCACGACGGCGGCCAACCTGGCGTTGGCGCTTTCCCGGGAAGGCGCGCGGGTGGGCATTCTTGATGCCGATATCTACGGCCCAAGCCAAGGCGTCATGTTCGGCATCGCCGAAGGCACCCGTCCGAAGATCAAGGACCAGAAGTGGTTCGTGCCGATCGAGGCCCATGGCATCGAAGTGATGTCCATGGCTTTTCTGACCGACGACAACACACCCATGGTCTGGAGAGGGCCGATGGTGTCGGGTGCGCTGCTGCAGCTGGTGACCCAGACCGCCTGGAACGATCTGGATTATCTGGTCATCGATATGCCGCCCGGCACCGGCGATATCCAGCTCACCCTCGCGCAGAAGGTCCCGGTTGCAGGCGCAGTCATTGTTACAACCCCACAGGACCTCGCGTTGCTTGATGCGAAGAAAGGCGTGGAGATGTTCCGCAAGGTCAACATCCCGGTGCTGGGTGTCGTTGAGAACATGGCCGTGCACATCTGCTCGAACTGCGGGCACGCCGAGCATCTGTTTGGCGAAGGCGGAGGGGAGAAGTTGGCCACGCAGTACGGCGTCGAACTTTTGGCCTCGCTGCCGTTGTCCATGCTGATTCGCGAGCAGGCCGATGGCGGCAAGCCCACGGCGATTGCCGAGCCGGAGAGTCAGATTGCAATGGTGTATCAAGAACTGGCGCGTCATGTCGGCGCACGAATCGTGCTGCAGGAAGCCGCGACTGCAGAGATGCCGAACATCTCCGTGAGCGACGATTAATGCGCTAAGGCAGCAGCCTGAAGACGCGCGATGTGCCGGATGCTCGGCATGTCGCGGTGATGGGGTTTCAGGTGGAGGTTGCAGGCGGGATGTGCAGAAGTGCTTTTTTGACAGGCGTAAAAAAACCCCGCTTTTAAGGGCGGGGTCTTTTAAGCGAATCAGGACAAGTTAGATAACTTGAACTTCTTCAGCTTGCATGCCTTTCTGACCGCGGGTAGCGATGAAAGAGACCTGTTGGCCTTCTTTCAGGCTTTTGAAGCCGTCAGATTGGATAGCTTTGAAGTGAACGAACAGGTCGTCACCGGATTGTGGAGTGATGAAGCCGAAGCCTTTTTCATCGTTGAACCACTTAACGGTACCAGTTTGGCGATTAGACATGGTGTATCTCCTTGGACAAAGTTAACTGCGACTCAGGAAGTGCCCTGGCCGAGACTGAGTGCAAAGAGCAGGAAAAATTCTTGGAGATGGTTGGATCGAAATTCAACATCGTGTAGATATTCTCAGTGACACAAGCAACACAGTGGAGCCACCTTACCCCTTTTTCTCGGATGTGCAAAGGGGCTGCTTACGATTTTTTCTTGTGGTGGCTCAACGCCTTTAATGCGCCGGGTGCGCAATCTTTGAACCCGGGGCGTTCGACCGGTAAGATGCCGGACATCTTTTTCACCTCGCTATTCAGGACACCGCCATGAGCATCAAATCGGACAAGTGGATTCGCCGCATGGCGCAGGAACACGGCATGATCGAGCCGTTCGTGGAGCGTCAGGTGCGCGGCGAAGGCGCCGATCGAGTGATTTCTTTCGGCGTCTCCAGCTATGGCTACGACGTGCGTTGCGCGGACGAATTCAAGGTCTTCACCAACATTAATTCGGCCACCGTGGACCCGAAAAACTTCGATGAAAAAAGTTTTGTCGACGTTAAAAGCGATGTCTGCATCATCCCGCCGAACTCGTTTGCACTGGCGCGCACCGTCGAATATTTCCGCATCCCGCGCAACGTGCTGACCATCTGTCTGGGCAAGAGCACCTACGCCCGCTGCGGCATCATCGTCAACGTGACGCCGCTTGAGCCGGAATGGGAAGGCCACGTGACGCTGGAGTTCTCCAACACCACCACGTTGCCGGCGAAAATCTACGCCAACGAAGGCGTTGCACAGATGCTGTTTCTGGAATCCGACGAAGAGTGCGAGGTGTCCTACAAGGACCGTGGTGGCAAGTATCAAGGCCAACGCGGCGTGACGCTTCCTCGTACGTAATCACGCCATTTGTCAGCCACTCACTGAATTTGTCTCGGAATCCGCACTCTACTGACTGAACTGTTTCCATCCGCACCATGCGGATGGGGCCAACGCTCAGGAGTGCCCTATGAAGAGACACATCAACACCAGCAGCAATCAAACTGACCCGAGTCCCAATCAGGTTGGGTTGCTGGCTTGGTCGCTGTTAGCGCATCCACATCTCAATAACATGGTCGCCGGGGGCATTCCCGGGCAGCCAGACCCAGACAGTCCAAACGAATACCCTCAACCTGACGAAGGTGGCGTGCCGACAGTCCCGGACGAGCCGCCACCCGCGCCGGTTGCCTGATTCATGTCCCGTCGGTGCCTGGCATCGGCGGGAGCACCTCCCTCGCCATTCAAAGCGCCTCCCACACCGCTCCATCTCCCACCACATAGATCTTGCTGTTTTCAGCCCGATCGATATTCATTCCCCCGTAAACGCGCCGAACGCTGGCAGCAGGCTTACCCGTGGCAGCACGTAGAAGCACGGCAGCCGTAATCGCTGACGTCCTCGTCCGTATAGTCGATAAGCCGGATGCACATGTCCCGCCAGGACGTGAAAGTCCGGGTGGGGATCAGGTTCGTGCTGCAGCGCATACGGCCCCAGAAACATGGGTTCCTCGACAACCTCCATGCGCAGCTCCGGTGGCGGGTCGCCTGCACGCTTGTCGTGGTTCCCCCGAATCAAGGTGATCGCCAGGTCATGGTGTCTGTCACGCCATGCCTGAATCGCCGCCAGCGTGCCCGCCGCATGGGACTCAGGGGCGTGCAGAAAATCCCCCAGAAAGATCAACCGATCGCAGTCATAGCTCGCCAGTAGAGCATCCAGGCGCTGAAGGTTGGCATCAGTGGTGCCATGGGGCACTGGCTGGCCCAACCGCCGGTAGGCAGCGGCCTTGCCGAAGTGGGCGTCGGCGATCAACAGCGCGCGCTCTGCCGGGTAATAAATCGCTTTATCTGCCAGCAACCACAATTCCGCACCTGCCAGCTGAATCGACAGATATGGCCTCACGTCATGACCTCAGGCCCGGCGGCTTTTTCGAGGTCGCTGACCATGCGCGCGATGCGGTCAGAAAGTTTTTCAGTGCTGAGGCTTTCGCGCATGCGTTCTACCAGCAGCGGGAAGGCCATCGGGGTGGGGCGTTTGATCACGTGCAAATCCAGGGTCCGGTTGTTGATGCGGCTGAGGGTCTGTTCGAGCCGGGCTACATCGAGTTCTTGCCGCAGCACTTCTTCCTGCGCCTGGGTCAGCAACAGGTTGCCTGCGTCGTACTGTTTGAACACTTCGAAGAATAGTCCGCTTGAGGCTTGCAGTTGTCGATTGCTCTTCGGAGCGCCGGGGTAGCCGGAGAACACCAGCCCGGCGATCCGGGCAATCTCGCGAAAGCGGCGCAGTGCAAGTTCGCCGGCGTTCAGGCTGGCGATGATATCGGCGAGCAGCTCGTCTTCGGAAAACAGCTGAGTCGTCAGGCGCTCATTCCAGTCGATCGGGGTGGCGCTGAGCAGCTCGAAGCCGTAGTCGTTCACAGCGATCGAGAAGGTCAGCGGCGTGTCACGGCTCAGCCGCCACGCCAGCAGGCTCGCCAACCCCAAGTGCACATGCCGCCCGGCGAAGGGGTAGAGAAACAAATGCCAGCCTTCCCGGGATTTAAGAACTTCCGCCAGCAGCGTGTCCTTGCGCGGCAACGCTGACCATTGCCGTTGCACTTCCAGCAGCGGGCTGACGATGTGCATCTCGGGGCTGCTGAAATCACCTCGCGCTGCCGCATCGAATTTCTCGACAACGGCGTCGGCCAGTTCGTTTGAGAGCGGCATCCGTCCGCCATTCCAGCGTGGGACGGCGGCTTTTTTGCCCGTAGCCTTTTTCACGTACGCGGTCATGTTCTCCACGCGCACCAGTTCCAGCAAACGGCCGCTGAACAAAAGCCGTCTCCTGGTTTCAGTCGGGCGATGAAACCTTCTTCGACGCTGCCGAGGGATCCGCCTCCGCCGCCCTTGCTCCAATATTTCACGTTAATGCTGGCGTCGCTGACGATGGTGCCCACGCTCATGCGGTGGCGGCGGGCGAGGCGTGCATCAGGGACGCGCCAGATACCGTCTTCGTCCGGCTCGACGCGACGATAATCCGGGTACGCTGTCAGCGACAGGCCGCCATAGCGCACGAACGCCAGCGCCCATTCCCATTCTTCGTCGGTCAGATCGCGGTAGGCCCATGCGGTGCGAACTTCGGCTAATAGCGCGTCGGGGGTAAAGCCGCCACCGAGCGCCATGCTCACCAGATGTTGTACGAGGACATCCAGCGGCTTGTGGGGTGATTCCCGGGGTTCGATCAGACGCGCGTTGACGGCGTCGCGGGCCGCGGCAGCCTCGACCAGTTCCAGGCTATGGGTCGGCACCAGCGTGACCCGAGACGGCCGGCCTGGCGCGTGACCCGAACGTCCCGCACGCTGCATCAACCGCGCGACGCCCTTGGCCGAGCCGATCTGCAACACTCGCTCGACCGGCAGAAAATCTACGCCCAAGTCGAGGCTGGAGGTGCAGACCACGGCTTTCAGGTGGCCTTCTTTCAGCGCGCGTTCAACCCAGTCGCGGACTTCGCGGGACAGCGAGCCGTGATGCAGCGCGATCAGCCCGGCCCAGTCCGGCCGCGCTTCCAGCAGCGCCTGATACCAGACTTCCGACTGCGCGCGGGTATTGGTGAACAGCAGGCAACTGGAACTGCTGTCCACTTCGGCCAGCACTTGAGGCAGCATGCGCAACCCCATGTGACCGGCCCAGGGGAAGCGCTCGATGGACGGCGGCAGGAGCGTGTCGACGATCAATTCCTTGACCACTTTGCCGTGAACAGTGGTGCCGTGATCGCCCACCAGCACCTGTTGCGCGTGATCTTGATTGCCGAGGGTCGCGGAAAGGCCCCAGATGACCAGCTCGGGATTCCATTGGCGCAGCCTGGCCAGCGCCAGTTGCAATTGAATCCCGCGCTTGTTGCCAATCAGTTCGTGCCATTCATCTACAACGACCATCTTCAGCGTCGACATCGTCGCCTGGGCATCGGCGCGGGTCAGCAGCAACGTCAGGCTCTCCGGCGTGGTGATCAGCGCGGAGGGCAGGCGGCGGCCCTGCCTGGCGCGTTCGCTGCTGCTGGTGTCACCGGTGCGCAGGCCGACGCTCCACGGGATCTGCAAATCCTGCAACGGACCTTCCAGCGCCCGGGCGGTGTCCGCGGCGAGGGCACGCATAGGGGTAATCCACAGCACGCTGAGGGGCGCGGCAACGGGCTTGCGCTTGCGCGGCTTCACCTCGGTCGGTTCAGGTGCAGGCCGGGCGAACTGGTTGAGGGCGGCAAACCACACCGAGTAGGTCTTGCCCGCGCCGGTGCTGGCGTGCAACAGACCCGACTCGCCGCGGGCGACGGCGGCCCAGACTTCTTTCTGGAAGGGAAAGGGTTTCCAGCCACGCTCGGCGAACCAGCGCTTGGCGAAATTGACAGCTTTTGGCATGCGCAGGCTCTGGGAGGGGTTAAGTCAGAGACCGCCGGGAGGGTGGAATAGTTTGATGGAATATCCGTTCGGATCGATCTCGCCCCGCAGATTTCCAAGCTGCATCGGGCGTTGTGGGGGCGAGCTTGCTCGCGAATTCGGCGGGTCAGCAACAGGTAGGCTGACTGACAGAATGCCTTCGCGAGCAAGGTGGAACGCCACCCCGGTCGCTCCCACGGGTTATGCATGCGCGCCTTACAACGGTGAGGCGTCAGGCCCGCAATTACTTCAAATTCCCGCTCAGAAACTGCTGCAAGCGCTCGCTCTTCGGGCTGCCCAGCACGTCGTCCGGGTGGCCCATTTCTTCGATCTGGCCCTGGTGCAGGAATACCACTTGATTGGCGACCTTGCGGGCGAAACCCATTTCGTGGGTCACCAGAATCATGGTCCGGCCTTCTTCGGCGAGGCCTTGAATGACCTTCAATACTTCGCCCACCAATTCAGGGTCGAGCGCCGAAGTAGGCTCGTCGAACAGCATGATTTCCGGTTCCATCGCCAGGGCGCGGGCGATGGCCACGCGCTGCTGCTGGCCGCCGGACAGGAATGCGGGGTATTGATCGGCGACGCGCGCGGGAAGCCCGACCTTGTCCAGGTATTTGCGCGCGCGGGCCTCAGCTTCGACCTTCGATACGCCCAACACCCGGCGCGGGGCCATGGTGATGTTTTCCAGCACCGTCATGTGGCTCCACAGGTTGAAGTGCTGGAACACCATCGCCAGCCGCGTGCGAATCCGCTGCAGCTCGGCCGGGTCGGCGACGCGCATGCCGCCGGTGTCGCTGACCATGCGCACAGGCTGGCCGTCCAGGCTCATGGCGCCGTCATTGGGTTGCTCGAGAAAATTGATGCAGCGCAGGAACGTGCTCTTGCCCGAGCCGCTGGCGCCGATCAGGCAAATCACGTCGCCGACGCTGGCCTTAAGCGACACCCCTTTGAGCACCTCGTGGTCACCGTAGCTTTTATGCAGGCCATCGATGGTCAGTTTGTACATGAAGGGCAGTCCTCAAGGAGAAAGTAAGTAGCCGCTGCGGTAGGCTTCGGTGCCGGCGACATGGGCGATGACCATGCCGGCGGTCGCCATGCGTCGCAATGAGCGGGCGTACATAAGGCCCGCGTTGGCTGTGTGGATGGGGGTCACTGTGTCGCTGATCGGGTCGATGACCTCAGCGATCAACTGCCCCGCCTCGACGTATTCGCCGGGCAGTGTGCAGAACACCAGCAGACCGCCGACCGGCGTGGCGACAGGTTCGACGCCCGCCAGCGGGGTCGCCGGGTAAATCAGCTCAGGAGGCACAACCGGCTCGCCGACAATGGCGCCGCGGTGCATCAGGTAGCTGATGATTGCCTGACAATCGCGGCTGGCCAGGGCGTGATTGACGTCCCCCTGACCGCGCAACTCCAGGGTCACGGAGAAACTGCCCAGCGGAATCGGGAAGCGTTTGGCAAAACGCTGCTGCAGTTGCCACCAGACCAGCGTGAAGCATTCGTCGAACGACTGCCCGCCGGAATCGGTTGCCAGCAGGCTCGCCTGTGCGCCGAGGTAACGCGACAGCGGCTCGACCTGCGGCCAGGCCTCAGGCGTGGTGTACAGGTGCTCGACGGATTCGAAATCACAATGCAGGTCCAGCACCACGTCGGCGTCACAGGCCAGCCGTTGCAACGTCAGGCGCTGGGACTCCAGCTGGGTACTGCCGACGCAGTTATGCAGTGCGGCGAGCAAGGTTTTGCGAATCAGCGTGACGTTGTCTTCGGGGTTATCGGTCAGCAGCGCTTCGACTTCATCACCCACCTGCTGACCGAGGTCGACGAAGCGGCGGTTGAAGTTCTGCCCGCTCTCAAGCTCGTAGCGGCCCAGCGGCATGTCCATCAGAACCTGCTCCAGACCCACGGGATTGGCCACGGGAACGACCACGACTTCGCCGAGCAGCTGACCGGCGTTTTCGAGTTCGGCCAGCCGTTGCTT
Organism: Pseudomonas sp. 15A4; assembly: GCF_016925575.1. Taxonomy (NCBI): domain Bacteria; kingdom Pseudomonadati; phylum Pseudomonadota; class Gammaproteobacteria; order Pseudomonadales; family Pseudomonadaceae; genus Pseudomonas; species Pseudomonas sp. 15A4. The sequence goes on from NZ_CP068986.1 coordinate 2,381,313, forward strand.
CAAATACCAGGACACCAGCATGCCCGGCAGCTCGTCGGCGTGCAGGGACGACTGGATGTAAACCTTACAGGCGCCGTTTTCCGGGCCGTAGTGAAAGCTGTGGATCTGCCGCGCGGTGCCGGGCACCGGGGCCAGCAGATCATGGGTCTGGTGTCGCATGCAGGGTTCCTAGTGAGTCGGGCCGAGGAAGGCCAGCCAGCGGCGTTCAGCCAGTCGGAACAGGCCCACCAGAATGAACGTGACCGTGAGATAGATCAGCGCCGCGATGCCGAACGACTGGAAGGTCAGGAAGGTGGCCGAGTTGGCGTCGCGCGCGACCTTGAGGACGTCCGGCACAGTGGCGGTGAAGGCCACGGTGGTCGAGTGCAGCATCAGGATCACTTCGTTGCTGTAATAAGGCAGCGAACGGCGCAATGCCGACGGCATGACCACATAGGCGTACAAGCGCCAGCCGGTCAGGCCGTAAGCCTTGGCCGCCTCGACTTCACCGTGGTTCATGCTGCGAATCGCACCGGCGAAGATTTCGGTGGTGTAGGCGCAGGTGTTCAGGGCGAAGGCGAGGATCGTGCAGTTCATCGCGTCACGGAAGAACGCGCCGAGCATGGGCTGCTCACGCACGGCCGCGATGCTGTAAATGCCGGTGTAGCAAATCAGTAACTGGATATACAGCGGTGTTCCACGGAACAGGTAGGTGTAGAACTGCACTGGCCAGCGCACCAGCGGATTGCGCGACACGCGGGCGATGGACAGCGGAATCGACACGATAAAGCCGATGGCGATGGAGGCACTGAGCAGCCACATCGTCATGGCCAGGCCGGTGATGTTCTGGCCGTCCGTATAAAGGAAGGCGCGCCAATACTCTTGCAGTAACTCGATCATCGTTGAGCCTCCCGGCTGCCAGCGGCATAACGCCGTTCGGCCCAGCGCAGGGCGAAGTTGGACACGCTGGTGATGACCAGATAGATCAGGGCGGCGAGTACCAGGAAATAGAACAGCTGATACGTGCTTTTACCCGCGTCCTGCGCGGCCTTCACCAGATCGGCCAGACCAATGATCGACACCAGCGCGGTGGCTTTGAGCACCACTTGCCAGTTGTTGCCAATGCCGGGCAGGGCGAAGCGCATCATCTGCGGGAACACCACCAAGCGAAACCGTTGCGAACGGCTGAGTCCATAGGCCGTGGCGGCTTCGACCTGACCGCGCGGTACGGCGAGAATCGCGCCGCGGAAGGTCTCGGTGAAATACGCGCCATAGATGAAGCCCAACGTGATGACGCCGGCAGAGAAAGGGTCGATCTCGATGTAGTCCCATTCCATCGCTTCGGTGAGCGTGGTCAGCCAGGTTTGCAGGCTGTAGAAGATCAGCAGCATCAGCACCAGGTCAGGTACGCCACGGATCAGCGTGGTATAGATCTGGGCCGGAACGCGCAGCACGGCGGCTTTCGAGAGTTTGGCACTGGCGCCCAGCAGGCCGAGCGCAATGGCCAGCAGCAGCGACAGTACCGATAATTTGACGGTCATCCAGGTGCCTTGCAGCAACAGCGGGCCGAAGCCTTTCAGGCTGAGTGCCGAGAGTCCCAGGTTTTGCAGGAGAGTTTCGAACATGTGCAACCTATACAGTCAATAAAAACGCCCGTGAACTTCAGCGGCCGATTCTGGCTGAAATTCACGGGCGTCTGTTTGCTTACTTACCGCTGTACAGATTCAGATCGCCGAAGTGTTTCTTCTGGATCTCGGCGTACTTGCCGTCATCGTGCAACGCTTTGATACCCTTGTCCAAAAGCGCTTTGAGCTCCTTGTCACCTTTGGAAATGCCGATGGCTGTCTTGGCCGGCAACAGGGGATCGTCGATTGGCTGGCTGACTTCGTAATCACCGCCCTGTGGCGATTTCAGGAAGCCCAGTTCGGCTTGCAGCATGTCTTGAACCGATGCGTCCAGACGACCCGAAACGAGGTCGGCATACACTTGGTCCTGGTTGGCGTAGGCCTGGGTCTTCACGCCAGCCTTGTCCAGAATGGCCTTGGCGTAGGCTTCCTGGATGGTGCCTTGCTCGTAACCCACTGTTTTGCCTTTAAGCGACGCAGTGTCAGCACTCAAGCCCGAGCCTTTTTTGTAGACCAGCGAGGTAGGGCCGGAGAACAGTTCGTTGGAGAAGTCGATGACTTTCTCGCGAGCCGGCGTCACGGTCATGGAGGAGATCACGCCGTCGAACTTCTTGGCTTTCAGGCCTGGAATCATGCCGTCGAAATCGCTTTCGACCCACTTGCACTTGACCTTCAGTTCAGCACAGATCGCGTTGCCCAAGTCGATATCGAAGCCTACCAGGCTGCCGTCAGCGGCTTTGGATTCGAAGGGCGCGTAGGAAGGATCGACGCCGAAACGCAGCTCCTTGTACTCCTTGGCCATTGCGTTACCGGCGGCCAGACAGATGGCGAGTGCGGAAAGGGTCAGCCATGCTTTTTTCATCGTTCAGTCCTTAAAACCAAATTGAGCGTTGGGAACACGCGAAGGCTTGCTACCGGCAAAAGCCAGACCGCAAATAGACAGCAATTTCCGAACCAAACAAACGAACGCGCGTTTTAAATGTACGGAGTTGTCGCAATGATGACTCAGCGCCATCTTTTGTCTTTTTTGAGGTCTCGCAGGCACCGGCAGAGTAGCGGTATCCCGTTGAGAGTGGGGGAAAAAGTTGCAGCCCGTGAGGGGGCCAGCGGCGGTTTTTGCGGCGTGGGGGAGATTCGAAACGCTTGGCCGCGCCTGCCGTGAGATCCTGTCGTTTCAAAGCGCCCTAATTCAGTGCGCTTGGGGCGGGCGATCATCAGGCCTGCGCACCGCGACGGTGCTCAAGCCAGCAGGTCCTGAAGCGTCGCCAGGCTGTCGGCTTCGGCGACGGGTTTGTCGAGGCGCCACCGCAGCATCCTCGGGAACCGGACGGCGATGCCGCTCTTGTGCCGTTTCGAGAGTGCAATGCCTTCGAAGCCCAACTCGAATACCAGGGTTGGGGTAACACTTCGGACCGGGCCGAATTTGTCGACCGTGGTCTTGCGGATGATTGCATCCACTTTGCGCATCTCTTCGTCGGTCAGCCCCGAATACGCTTTGGCGAAGGGCACCAATGTCCGTTCGCTGGATTCCGGCGGGCCGTCCCAGACTGCGAACGTGTAGTCGCTGTAGAGACTGGCGCGGCGGCCGTGACCGCGCTGGGCGTAGATCAACACGGCGTCGACGCTGAACGGGTCCATTTTCCACTTCCACCAGACGCCCATGTCCTTGGTGCGTCCAACGCCGTACAGCGAGTCCCGCGCCTTGAGCATCATCCCCTCCACGCCAAGGCTGCGGGACGCCTCTCGCTGCCGGCCGAGGTCAAACCAGTCAGTGCCGGTCAGTACCGGGGAGGGCATCAGCACCGGGCTTTGGGCGTCGCCGATGACCTTTTCCAGCTGCGCGCGCCGTTCGTGTTGCGGGCGGCTGCGCCAGTCGTGACCTTCCCATTCCAGCAGGTCATACGCCAGCACGACGACCGGTACATCCTCCAGAATCTTCTTGCCCAAGGTTTTTCGGCCGATGCGCTGTTGCAGGAGGGCAAAGGGCTGCACTGACGGTGTCGCTTCGCCGGGGGTGCCGGGCGCAGGGGTGTCGAGGGCAAACTCGCCGTCCTCGGGATTCTCAGGGGTTGCGGCTTTCCAGACCACGATCTCGCCGTCGATCACCGTGCCGTCGGGCAGGCATTGGATAAGGCTGTGCAGCTCCGGGAAGCGATCCGTGACCAGTTCTTCACCTCGCGACCAGATCCACAGGCGACCTTCGCGCTTGACCACCTGGGCGCGGATGCCGTCCCACTTCCATTCCACCTGCCAGTCTTCGGCGGCGCCCAGCAGGTTCTCGAACTGATCGACGGGTTGCTGCAGCGCGTGGGCAAGGAAGAAGGGGTAAGGCTGGCCGCCGCGTTGCGCGTGTTCGTCGGCCGATTCTTCGGCGATGAGTTTTAGATAGCCCTCGGCGCTGGGGCGATGGGAAAGATCGGTGTAGCCCACGAGCCGCTGGGCCACGCGCTTGCTGTCGATATCGGCCAGCGCGGCGAGGGCGCGTGTCACCAGCAGCTTCGAGACACCGACCCGGAAACTGCCGGTGATCAGCTTCAGACATACCATCAGGCTTTGTGGGTCCAGCTGTGACCAGAACGTTGGCAGGCGCTCGAGTAATTCTTCCGGAGGCAGACCACGCAGGGGCAGCAGATGATTTTCCATCCAGCTGGCCAGGCCTTCTTCGGAGCTGTGCTCGGCTTTGGGGAGCAGCAGCGACAGGGTTTCTGCCAAATCGCCGACCGCCTGGTAACTCTCCTCGAACAGCCATTCCGGCAAGCCGGACAGCAGTAATGCCTGCTCACGCAACATCCGCGTCGGCACCAGTTGCCGTGGGCGTCCGCCGGCCAGGAAGTACACCGCCCACGCGGCGTCTTCAGGTGCTGCGGTGCTGAAATAGACTTGCATGGCCGCCAGCTTGGCGTTGCTGGAGGTGGTGGCGTCGAGGTCGGAATACAGCTCGGCGAAGGCCTTCATGAGGAGGCCTCGCCTGTCGATGCGGATTCGGATGCTGGCTCGGTCTTGACCGCTGCGTCGTCTTCCTCGTCGCCGTATTCAGTGCTGAAACCCTGGGCGTCGAGGCCGAGTTCCCGCAGATAGCGCACCAGCACCGCTACCGAGCCGTGGGTGACCATGACCCGCTCGGCGCCGGTGTTTTCGATGGCCCATAGCAAACCCGGCCAGTCAGCGTGGTCGGAGAGGGCGAAGCCGCGATCGACGCCACGCCGACGCCGGGTGCCGCGCAGCATCATCCAGCCGCTGGCGAAGGCGTCGCTGAATTCGCCAAAGCGGCGCATCCAGGTGCTGCCGCCGGCGGAGGGCGGTGCGACGATCAGGGCGCTGCGCAAGGCGGGGTCGGTTTTTTTGAAGTCGCCGGCGTAGTGGGTTTCCGGGATGCGTACGCCGGCTTCACGGTAGACGCGGTTCAGCGGTTCCACGGCGCCATGGACGAGGATCGGGCCAATGCTGGGGTCGATGCCGTGGAGGATGCGTTGGGCTTTGCCGAATGAGTAGGCGAACAGGACGCTGGCTTTGCCGGCGGCGGCGTTGGCGCGCCACCATTCGTTGACGCCGGCGAAGATTTCCGCCTGGGGCTGCCAGCGGTAGATCGGCAGGCCGAAGGTGGATTCGGTGATGAAGGTGTGGCAGCGCACGGGTTCGAAGGGTTCGCAGGTGCCGTCGGGTTCGACTTTGTAGTCGCCTGAGGCCACCCAGACCTCGCCCTGGTATTCGAGGCGGACCTGGGCGGAGCCGAGGACGTGGCCCGCAGGGTGGAGGCTGAGTTTGACGCCGTGGTGGGTGATGCTTTCGCCGTAGGCGAGGGTCTGGAGGTTGATGTCCTGGCCCAGTCGGGAGCGCAGTATGCCTTCGCCGGGCGCGGCGGCGAGGTAGTGTTCATTGCCGGTGCGGGCGTGGTCGCCGTGGGCGTGGGTGATGACGGAGCGTTCGACCGGGCGCCACGGATCGATGTAGAAATCACCGGGCGGGCAGTAGAGGCCTTCGGGGCGGGCAATGACGAGATCCATGGTTTGACCGGGTTTGGGGACTTGTCAGGTAGAGCGGTGGGTGAGGTGAGAAGTTCGGTCGAGGTGTTCCGTACAGGTGGGTCTTTATCCAGAATCTCGGGTGATCCGAATGGAGATCGACAGCGGCCTGCCTAACGGCAGACATTTCGCCTTCGGCGAGTTACTTGGAAAAGCACCCCAAGTAACCAAGGGTGCTTGCTCCTGGTTGGGCCCGACTTCGTCGGGTTCCTTCACTCCGGTCTCGCTCCGTGGGCCCGCAGCCATCCGCCATCCATGGCGGGGGCTGCTCTCGCCGCATCCATGCGGCTCGGCCCACTGCGCGAGACCTCCGTTCAGCCTGCACCCAAGTCGCGATTGGTGTTGTTTGGACTTCCTGCGTATGAAGATCAAAAGCGCGTGTAGAGCAGATCAAAAGCTTCCCGGCTGAAGCCGGTCCTACAGGGGCGCCGCCGGTCCCACTGACGGTGCGCGGTGTGCTTTTTAGTGGGACCGGCTTTAGCCGGGAAGAGGCCATTTCAGGCACCATCAATCTTGGATGCCCGCGCTGCTGTTAGTGGAACCGGCTTTAGCCGGGAAGGGGTCAGTTCAGGCGCCACTTCTTCGTAGGCTCCAACGCTTGATCGTTCCCCACGCTCTGCGTGGGAATGCAGCCCGGGACGCTCTGCGTCATCCCAGGTCAAGGGGCATTTACTTCCCTGGCGTCAGTGTCAGGCGTTGTTTGCCGTAGGCTTTTTCGAAGTTTTCCGGTTGCATTGGCACGGACATGTAGAGGCCTTTCATCCAGGAGTCGATGCCGTTGGCGTTGAACGGGCTGGCCGGGTTGCCGGATTGGCCGGCGGCGTTTTGCGCCATCATCGGTTCCTGCTGGGCGAAGTCGACGATGATGCGCATGGCCGGGACGACGGCGGCGTTGAAGTCCTGACCCCAGTGGAAGCCCGAGGCGTTGAGCGTGGTGTGGTCGCCGCCGGTGGCGATCGGGCCTTTGATCACGCTGGCCTTGCTACCGCCCAGCGCTGCGGTGAGTTGGGCGCTTTGGGCGGTCCAGGTGGTCTGGTGCAACTTGCCCCACTGCCAGGCCTTGTGATCGGCGCCCAGCTGGCTTTCGCCGACGGTGATTGCCGCGGCCAGGCTGCGGGCGAGGATGGCGGGTTTGTCTTCTTTCTGGGGCGTTTTCACGTCGTCCCAATACGGACTGTCTTCGCGGCCCAGCAGGTGGTCGGCCTGGGGCGAGTAGGACAAGTCCGCGCTTTGCACCAGCGCTTTCCAGGCAGGGCTGGTTTCCGGGCCGAGTTCGTCGAGGAAGGTCTGGCGGGCGCTTTCTTGCAGGAACAGTTCGTAAATCGCCGCATCGGCCGAACCCGGCGATAGTCTGCCATCGAACGCCATCAGGCGGTTCAACGCTTCGCGGGCTTCGTCGCGCTCTGGCGCGGGCAGGGCGTCGATGGCCTGTTTCAGCGGCGCTGACATGCCGGGCGCGGAGAACATTTTCTTCAGTTTGGCGGCGAAGGTCGTGGTCTGGTCGTATTGCATGGCGACGGTGCTGCGGGTGTCCTGCTTGCCGGCATTGGCCAGTTCGGCGATGCGTTCGGCGCGCTCCGGGTAGTCCCAGGAGTTGGACAGCTGCATGCCATAGCCTTTCGGCACGGTGCGCTGGTTGGCAGTGGCAATCCAGCCTTGTTGCGAATCCTGATCGTACGGGTGCAGCATCGCGTCGGCGTAGCCGTCCCAATCAAAGCGAGCATCCCAGCCCGGTGATGGAATCAGGCCAAGCCCGTCGCGCCGGTTCGGGTATTTGCCGGTCACTTGCCAACCGGTGTTCGAGGCATCGGCAAACACCATGTTCAGGGTGATGGCGCGGATTTCCCGGGTGGTGTCGAAAGCGCGCTGCACAGTCGGCGCGCGCGTCAGGTCAAAAAGGGCGTCGAGGGTTTTGTCATCCTTGGCATCCGGCGTCTGTAGGGCGACGCCCAGGCCGCTGGCGAGCTGCGCGGAACTCGCGTTGAGCAGCGGGCCATGACGGGTTTCATAGGCGGGCTCGCGCACCGGGCTCTGGCCTTTGACGAAGTAGGTTTCCTCATGGGCGCCTGCCGCGACCCATTTGCCATCGGCCATCACCATCAGGCGATTGTTTTCGCGCTTGAGCTTTTCCAGGAACAGGTCCTGGTTGTCGCCCATTGCTGGTCCCATGCCCCAGGCCAGTTTGCCGTTGAAACCGGACAAGACCAACGGCAATCCCGCAACGGTCGCGCCGGCGGCCTGGTATTTCGGCGAGCGGATCTGCACGAAATTCCACATCGACGGAAGGGTCGGCGCCAGTTGACTGTCGGTGGCCAGCAGGCTCTTGCCGGCACGGGCGCGCTGGGGCGAGATCACCCAGTTGTTCGACGCCGAAACGCCGAGCAGATTGAGGTCGGAAAGCTGCAACGCCGCTTTGTCCAGATCGCTGAGGCCCGGCAGTTGGCTGCCCAGATTCAGGCCTTTGAGCTTGTCGGCTTCAGCAAAGGGCAATGCTTCGTCGGGATAGGTCGGCAGCAGCCAGGCCAGCTTATCTGCCCCGACTTTCTGCGCCAGCACCAGCGAGGAAATCTCCTCCTGCAGGTTCACCGACAGGCTGAAGTTGAGCAGGCTGAAGATCAGCGCCGAGTCTTCGGGCTTCCAGTATTCAGGCTTGTAACCTGAGTCGGCGAGGTCAGCCGGCAGTTTGTCGCGGTAGCGGAAGAGGTAGGCGTTGACGCCGCGCGCGTAGACCTCGAAGAAGCGTTTCAGGCGCGGCGACGAGGCGGCATACAACTGGCCAGCGGTCTGTTTGAGGTTGGCGGCGCGCATCATGCGGTCGAGATCGAGGGCGCCCGGCCCGGCGATTTCCGACAGCCGGCCCTGGGCCAGCAAGCGCATTTGCATCATTTGAGTGATGCGGTCTGTCGCGTGAACGTACCCGAGGGTGAACAGTGCGTCATGGAATGTGCTGCTTTCAATCAGCGGCATGCCCAGATTGTTGCGGCGAATCGAGACGTTCTGCGCCAGCCCCTTAATGGCAAACACCCCGCTGGCAGGCGGCAGGCTGTCGCGGTCTTCACCGCCCAGCTGGCAACCGGCCAGGCTCAATAGTCCAATCATGGCAGCGGCCGCGCTCATGCGCGTTTTCAACGTCGAAAGGGCTGGCGAGGCCATGATGGAGCTCCTGCGGGGGTGGGCGTAGAAAAGGCGCTACGTTAGTGAGCCGGCGGGCGTCACGCAAGCAGGGGGAGGGAGTTTATTTTCGGGTTTCAGAGGGGATATCAGCGCGTCCCCCTGAACCCTGTCGACCCTGAGATTACGGCTTCGGCGGATTGATCTTGTCCACCAGTGCGTAGGCGCGCTTCACCGCATCGCGATTGGCTACCGCGTCAAACCAGCGCTTGAGGTGCGGGAAGTCATCCAGGTTCTGCTCCTGGAACGTGTGCGGCACGATCCACGGGTAGATCGCCATGTCTGCGATGCCGTAGTCCTCGCCCGCAACAAAGCTCCGATCGGCCAGACGCTCGTTCAGCACGCCGTACAGGCGCGCAGTCTCGTCAACGTAGCGCTTGATCGCGTAGGGAATTTTCTCTTTGGCGAACCGGTTGAAGTGGTGATTCTGACCGGCCATCGGGCCCAGGCCGCCCATTTGCCAGAACAGCCATTGCAGGGTTTCCTGGCGGCCGCGCAGGTCCTTCGCAATGAACCGGCCGGTCTTCTCGGCCAGGTACAGCAGGATAGCGCCGGACTCGAACAGGTTCAGCGGTTCGCCGCCGTCAGCAGGTTCGTGGTCGACGATGGCCGGAATCTTGTTGTTGGGGAAATCTTCAGAAAATCGGCTTCGAACTGTTCGTTCGCCCCGATGTTGACCGGGAAAATCTTGTACGGCAGGCCCGCTTCTTCGAGGAAAATCGAGACTTTGTGGCCGTTGGGGGTGGTCCAGTAGTGCAGATCGATCATTGCGCGCTCCAGGTGAAGTCATCACGACTGCCATTAAGGCTGCACCTGTTTTACGCCTTCAAACGTCCATCGCACAAATGAAAACGGCCTGAAGATTCAGGCCGTAGAAAGGGCAGGGTGCGTTACGCGCCGTGGCACTTCTTGAATTTTTTCTCGCTGCCGCAGGGGCAAGGATCGTTGCGGCCGACGTCCTTGAGCGTGTTGCGTACCGGCTCCTGAGGCGCGTGGCCGCAATGCGGACCGTGCACATGGCCGTGGTCATGATGGTGATCGTGGTGGTCGTGATCGTGGTCACAGTCGGGACCGTGCACGTGAGCTTGCTGGTTCATGGGGTTACTCCGGAATCAAATCGCCGGGGATTATGTCGCCATTGCGCCCGATGCGCACGCTGTGCCCGAATAAAAATCCGGTCTTGAGCTTGCCTTCCAAACGGTAATGCACCGGTTGATTGGCTTTGCCAAGCACCTTGGAGATGTCCTTGAGGTGTTCCCACAGATTGGTACGGATCGGCACGGAAAAGTTTTTGTGGCTGTTGGCTTTGACGATGAACCAGTCGCTGTAGACGCCTTCGCTGAGCAGCATGTCGTTGAGCAGGATCTTGTAGCGCAGGCCGCGGACCAACAGGCTGGAGTCGTTGGGGTTGTCGACCCTGAAGCGCAGTTTGAAGTCCTGACGCAGCAACTTGGCCTTGACCACCTCGACCTTCAGCAGCTTGACGTCGGGGTCTTCGAAGCCGCCGGTTATCCAGGTCGAGCAGCCCGACAGCGCAAGGAGCGCGAAGAGGCCTGCGATTTTGAGGACGCGTGCTGCAAACATCATGGGTCGCTCCCTTATGTCCGGTCTGATAGGCCCGGTCTGACCGCCACTGCACGTGACTCGCCGTTCTCCACAGCCTGCGCCATACTCGCGCCATGTGTCGAAGGAGTATTGACCATGAAGCTCTACGAAATCGTATTTTCCGGCCAATTGGTCCCTGGCGCGCAGCCGGATCTGGTCAAGGCCAACATGGTAAAGCTGTTTCAGGCGGACGCTCAACGCATCGCGTTGCTGTTCTCCGGCCGTCGGCTGGTCCTGAAAAACAACCTCGATGAGGCGGCGGCGGAAAAGTACCGCTCGACCCTTGAACGCGCCGGGGCCATGGCCCAGGTCGTGCCTATGGCGCCAGTCGTTCAGGCTCCGGTGGTGGCGGCCCCGGGCCTGGTTGAGGTGGAAGAGGTCGAACTGGCGCCGCCCCCGGACGAGCCGAGCTGGACGCGCAAGCCATCAAACCTGACCGCGCCGCGCAACGACGCGACGCCGACGCGCAAGGCCAGCGTCAAACCGCGGGACGTTTATATGGCGGCGTTTGTGGATGTGGAGGCGCCTGACTACACGCTCTCGGAGCCGGGCCAGAACGTGCAAGATCCGAAAATGCCGGCGCGTGCGCCGCAGCTCGACCTGTCTGGGTTGAGTCTGGCACCGGCGGGCGCCGATCTGGGTCAGGACAAGCCGGTCGAGCATGCGCTGGTGCCGGACGTTTCCCACATCAGACTGGCCTGAGGACTGCCTGTCTCTGAGTGGTCCCTGGCGTTGCCGCGGTGAACGTCAGCTTAGATAAGCCGAACAGCACTTCTTGAATTTCTGTTGGCTGCCGCAGGGGCAGGCATCATTACGACCGGCTTTAAGCGACACCGTTGGGTCGATGAAATACCAGCGTCCGTCATGCTGCACGAACGCCGAGCGCTCGCGATGACGGTGCTCGCCGTCGGTATCGTGCCAGCGGGCGGTGAAGGTCACGAATGCATGTTCAGGCTGACCGCCGATCAACTCGGCGCCCTCGACTTCCAGACCCAGCCAGGTGCTCTGGGCACTCCACTGGCTGATCGCATCCCGATCCAGCGCGGCATTTTGTGCCGGCAGCGTGGTGTCCACCAGGTAATCCACCAACCCCAGCACATAGGCGCTGTAGCGCGAACGCATCAGCGCTTCGGCAGACGGTGCGGGCTGGCCGGCGTGATAGCGGCCGCAGCAACCGTCGAGAAGATTGCCGCTGCCGCAAGGGCATGTTGCGCTGCTCATGATGCGTCCCTCACCACCAATACTTGCCGTAATTCTCCGGATTGGCCCAGAACCTTGCGTTCAGCCAGTCCGGCACTTGTTTGTATTCCCGCAGATCGTAGGTGAACAGCGTGAGCACTTGTTCATCCCGTGAAAACCGTTCGCTGGCCTGGAGTGCCAGGGAGTAGAAATCGGTCGACTGCCAGCCGCAGGCATCGAGATCCGCCAGCACGGCGATCCGGCTGGCATTGAGGTTGCGAATACCCCCAACAACTCCAGCCCCGCACGTTTGGGCATGTGCTCAAGGCAGTCCACCACCAGCGCCAGATCAAAGCGCTGCCCGGCCAGGTCGGGCGGTAACAGACCGGGCCCCGCCTGGGCCAGCTCGATCTGCGGATGCGCTTCGCAAAAAGCCTGCAACGCCGGAAACCCCTCGGCACCCACCAGCAGCAAACGCTTCGGCGCACAAAGGTCGAGCAGGGCGGCCAGGGCCTGTTGCGGCGTACGGCTGGAGAAGCGGTCGGTCATTGGAGTTCCTCGGTCAGGCGGGCAAGGTTAGCGCGCTGAACTTCAATGGCCTAGTGCTTCAGCTTCCTCATTCTCGCGAGATGACAAGACGCCCGGAGTGAAAGCAGAGGGGTATTGCACTCAGTACCGTCCGAATTTTGAGGTTCGAATCCCGCAAAACCCCTGAAATCAGGGTGGCGAACGGCCCCACACCCGTCTTTACTGCACTTCAGTCGGTTTTAGCCGATTCCAAAGGAGAAGAACGGTATGAGCATGATTCGGACAGCGTTACCTCTGATTTTGGTGACCAGTGTATTGACGGGCTGTGCGGGCTTGCAAAAGACCGACTGGCCTCTGTGTGCGGCCGGTGGCGCACTGAGCGGCGCAGCGATCGGCGCCTTCCAGTCTGCCTCGGTGGCGGCAGGCTTCGGTGCTGCGGTAGGCGTCATGGCTGGCGCGTATTGCTGGGTCCATGGGGATGGCGATGATGACGGCGACGGCGTCCTCAACAGCAGGGACAAATGCCCGGACACGCCGAAAGGCACCCCGGTCGATGCCACTGGTTGCCCGATCGTGACTCCGGCGCCTGAACCGATGGCCGCTCCGGTGGTGCTGCCGAAAGAAGAGATCATCACCATCCGTGACGTGCACTTCGAGTTCAATAAAGCCACCCTGACACCGGGTGACAAACAACAACTGGACATGGTTGCGACCAAACTCAAGACCGAAGCCCCGAACGTCCAGCTCCATGTCAGTGGTCACACCGACAGCGTGGGCGGCGATGCCTACAACCAGAAACTGTCGCAAAAACGTGCGCAGTCGGTGACTGACTACCTCGTCAGCGCCGGCATCCCGCGTGCCTCGTTCGTGTCCGTTGAAGGTGACGGCGAAGCCCGCCCGGTCGCCGACAACAAAACCGCCGACGGCCGAGCGCTGAACCGCCGCGTCGAGATCAAAATCAACCGTTGAGACAAGGTTGAAGCCACAAAGGAAGCCCCGGCCTGAAAACCCGGGGCTTTTCTATTTCTTGAATTCGGCTTCCTATTCAAAAAAACCATTGTCCAGACGGGCCCCTTCCCGGCTAAAGCCGGTCCCACTAAAAGCGCGCGTACATTCAGTGGGACCGGCTTTAGCCGGGAAGCGGTTGCCGTTGCCGTTGCCGTTGCCGTTGCCGTTGCCGTTGCTTTTGATCTTCGTGCGCAAAAGGTTCAAACACCGCAGAACGCGACTTGGGTGCAGGCTGAACGCAGACGACGCGCAGTGGGCCGAGCGGCATGGATGCCGCGAGAGCGCCGTCAGGACATGGATGTCCGTTCGGCGCGGGCCCACGGAGCGGCGTCGGAGTGAAGGAACCCCGAGGCACGAGGGGCCAAACCAGGAACAGGGCCTTTTTGGTTACTTTTTCGGCTCTTGGAAAAAGTGACCCGCCGTAAGGGCGGAACCATAACTCCGGCAAACACCAATAACGGATATTCACCCAATCCAAGCCGTCAAACACCAGAAACTTTAAAGCCTGCCTCTGGCATAGTCCCCCGCCTCACCGTACTGTGCGCAAACCGTTTTCACCGCACAAAACCAAAAACAGCAGAGGCACCACATGAGTGTGATTTGGGGAACAGGGAAAGTACTGACAACAGCATTCTGGCTACTGGTAATCACCAGCCTGACCATCGCCATGCCACACCCCTTCGACCTGTTGTTCAAACTGGCAGGCGGCCTCTTGCTGCTCGTCCACCTCATCGAACTGATCAGCTACAACGCCAGCCTGCGCGGCCGTCCCCATCCCATGCGCGATCGTCTCCAGATTCTGCTCTTCGGCCTCTTTCACCTGAACACATTCAAACGCCCACTGGCGGAGGTACACCATGCGTAACGCGATGCTGATGACGGCAGGCCTGCTGTCCGCCCTGACCAGCCCCTGGATCATGGCCCAGACCATCTCGGTCGAAACCCACTCGCTCATGCGCCTGCCCTCCAAAACCAGCGTATTGCAACTGGATCGGCTCGAAGTCGCCGACTACGGCACCCTGCTGATCCCGGCCGGGCTCACCGAAGTCAAAGTCGGCCAACTCGTCATGGGCCACGAATCACGCATCGCCATCGTCCCCAGCGCCGAACCGTTCAGCCTGCAAGTCAAACAGGGCGACCTCGGCAGTGGCGCCGAAATCACCGCAAGGGGCGCCCCGGGCACCTTCGAAAAAGCGCCAACCCCAGGCCGCAACCTCAACGTGAGGATTGAACAACTCAACGCTGACCAACTCTTCGTCGACGCCCGTGGCGGCGCGGGCTCACCCGGCTACGTCGGCCTCGACGGCGGCAACGGCATCGATCCGGGCTGCACCTGGGGTTCCGCCAGTCGCGGGATCGACGGCGACAATGGCGGCAACGGCCGTGACGGCGCGCCGGGTGCGCTCGTTCGTCTCGAGCTGCCGGCGACTTTCGGCAATGAACGCATCAAGGTCAACGTTCAGGGCGGTGCCGGTGGGATTGGCGGCGATGGCGGTCGCGGTGGCAAAGGCGGCGCGTCCAAAGGCTGCGTGGTCTATCGCGCGGACGGCGCCAGGTCCGGCAAGAACGGTGACAAAGGGCAGTCCGGTGCAGCAGGGCCAACGGGCGCTATCGTGGTTCGCAACTTATAAGCCCGATAACCCACAGGGGTTGTTTACCGTCCAGACGGCTCTCATTCGTGGAGCCGACACGGTTCATGTGGGAGTGAGCTTGCTCACGAAGACGGCCGCTTAGCCGCCGGGTATCCAGCCGGTGGACCGCCTTTTCGCGAGCAGCGCTTGCCCACCTCTAAAACATGGGCCTCATGGCAGCGATTGCCACAACGGCCACCCCCACAATCAGATTGATCCCCACCAGCCGTCGCATTCCACCCAGCGCCGCAGCGCCCTCAGCCCATTGCTCGGCAAGCACAGCCTTGCGCAATTGCGGCAGGTTCAACGTCGAAACCCGCAGAAACAACGCCACCATCACCACATACAGCCCCATCATTACTTGCACATAACGGGGCGCAGTCTGGAAACCGCTGAAGTTGACGTTAATCATGCCAATGCCGGTTAACGGCAGCATGACCACCGCGCACCACACCCAGACGAAGAAACGCGGCAAAACCTGAAGCCACAGCTTCAAACGGGCCGGGCCCTCCAGAGCGACGGTGACCGCCGGTCGAAGAATCATCCAGGCGAAAAACATACCTCCTACCCACACAATCGCTGCCAGCACATGCAAGGCGTAGACAAAGGCTACAGGTGACATCGAGAACTCCGATCTGCGCAGAAAGAATTAGCGCGGTATGATAGCCGCCCGCTGCGACTACTGAAGATATATCCAGCGGTTTTCGTGTTTTCATTCAGCACCCGTGACGCCGAGCCAACGACCCAGCCCATGATCAGCACCGAACTCAAATCCCAGATTCAGGGCGCCTACTCGCGTTTCCTCGAAGCCAAGAGCCTCAAGCCTCGTTACGGCCAGCGCCTGATGATCGCTGAAGTGGCGAAGGTACTGGGCGACGTCGATACCGACGAAGAAGGCCGCCGTTCGGGTGATCCCGCCGTGGTAGCGGTCGAGGCGGGGACCGGCACCGGCAAAACCGTTGCCTACGCCATCGCAGCCATTCCGACCGCCAAGGCCGCGGGCAAGCGCCTGGTCATCGCCACTGCGACCGTCGCGCTGCAGGAGCAGATCGTTTACAAAGACCTGCCCGACCTGATGCGCAACAGCGGCTTGAATTTCACTTTCGCGCTGGCCAAGGGCCGCGGCCGCTACATGTGCCTGTCCAAACTCGACATGCTGCTGCAGGAAGGCGACGCCCAGAGCGCGACCGCGCAGCTGTTCGAAGAAGAAGGCTTCAAGATCGAAGTGGACGAGGCCAGCCAGAAGCTTTTTACAACCATGATCGAAAAGCTTGCGGGTAACAAATGGGACGGCGACCGGGACAGCTGGCCCCAGGAGCTGGCCGATCAGGACTGGGCGCGCCTGACCACCGATCACAGCCAGTGCACCAACCGCCATTGCCCGAACTTTCAGCAGTGTGCCTTCTACAAAGCCCGCGAGGGCATGGGCAAAGTCGACGTCATCGTCACCAACCACGACATGGTCCTCGCTGATCTCGCGCTGGGCGGCGGTGCAGTCCTGCCCGATCCCCGCGACACCCTGTATGTGTTCGACGAAGGCCACCACCTGCCAGACAAGGCGATCGGCCACTTCGCCCATTTCAGTCGCCTGCGCTCCACCGCCGACTGGCTGGAGCAAACCGCCAAAAACCTCACCAAATTGCTCGCCCAGCACCCGCTGCCGGGCGATCTGGGCAAGTTGATCGAGCAGGTGCCCGAGCTGGCACGGGAGATCAAAACCCAGCAGCAATTCATGTTCACCGCCTGCGAGCAATTGGCTGACTTCAAGCAAGGCGAAGACATGGAAGGCCGCGAGCGTCCGCGCCATCGCTTCGTCGGCGGTGTGGTCCCCGAACACATGCGCGAGATGGGCATTGAGCTGAAAAAAGGCTTCGCCCGGCTCGACGATCTGTTCACGCGCCTGACCGAGCTGCTTAAAGAAGGCATGGACGGCGAGGTCAACATCGGCATCGCCAGCCATCAGGCGGAAGAGTGGTATCCGTTGTTCGGCAGCTTGCTGGCCCGCGCCCACGGCAACTGGGAGTTGTGGACCGCCTTCACCGCTGAAGACCCGGAAAACAGCCCGCCCATGGCGCGTTGGTTGACCCTGGCCGACAGCGGCTCGCTGTTCGACATCGAGGTCAACGCCAGCCCGATCCTGGCCGCCGAAATGCTGCGCCGCAACCTGTGGAACGTGGCTTACGCCGCGCTGGTGACCTCGGCTACGTTGACTGCGCTGGGCAAGTTCGACCGCTTCCGCATGCGCGCCGGGCTGCCGAAAGACGCTGTTACGGCCGTGGTGCCCAGTCCGTTTCACCATGCTGACGCGGGCGTGTTGCGCGTGCCGGACCTCAAAGCCGACCCTCGCAACGCGGCCGAACACACGGCCGCCATCATCCGTGAACTCCCAAATCTGGTCGAAGGCTCCAAAGGCACGCTGGTGCTGTTCTCGTCCCGCAAACAGATGCAGGAAGTGTTCGACGGGCTGGAACGTGACTGGCGCAAGCGGGTGTTCATCCAGGGCAACCTGTCGAAACAAGAAACCCTAAACAAGCACAAGGCGCGGGTCGACGGTGGCGATGAAAGCGTTCTGTTCGGGCTGGCGAGCTTCGCCGAAGGGGTCGATCTTCCAGGTGCGTATTGCGAGCACGTGGTGATTGCCAAGATTCCCTTCGCCGTGCCGGATGATCCGGTCGAAGCTGCACTGGCCGAATGGATCGAAGCGCGAGGCGGTAATCCGTTCATGGAAATCGCCGTTCCCGACGCCTCGTTGCGCCTGATCCAGGCCTGCGGTCGTCTGCTGCGCACCGAGCAGGACCGCGGCATCATCACGTTGCTGGATCGCCGGGTCGTGACCCAGCGCTATGGCAAAGCCATCCTCAACGCACTGCCGCCTTTCCGGCGCGAAATTTCCTGAGTCCGTGTTGCAAATGAAACACGGTTGACCGGGTCTTAACACTCGGTCCGCCCGGATGCGCGCAACCTCGTCGTGCTCCGGGCCTCAGACGATCAAGGAGCTTCAGATCTCATGATTCGCCGTTCACTGTCCGCCCTCCTTGCCACGCTGTGCGCCGGTATGGCCCACGCCGCGCCTGATGTGCAGCAAACGCTGTTCAATTTCGTCCGGCCCGCCGACGTGGTCAAGGTCACGACTCAGGATGCCGGGTTTCCCCAAGCCAACGCCGAGCAGACCGCCGAGGGCGAAGTATTGCGCCGCGTGGTTTTCAATCCGGTCGCCAAACCCAGCCTGCGACTGACCCCGCAGACCGGCGTCTGGGACTGGAGCCACGACAGCGCCATGACCTTGCGGCTGCAGAGCGCGATGGACTGGGCATTGACGGTGTACGTGCAGATCGAAAGCCGCGACGGCAAAATCCTCACCAGCCGCATCGACCTGCCGGCCGGGCCGGCGCAAACCCTGGTGCTGCCGCTCAAGGCCAGCTCGCCACTGAGCCAGGGCATGCGCGCCGGCCCACCGATGCCGTGGATATACGAAGGGCAGCGCGTGTTGCTGGCGAACACCGGGGGTGAGCTGAACAGCGCTGAGGTGTCATCGGTCACCGTGTCGATGTCTCAACCCAATGTGGCGCAGTCCGTCCTGATCGA
Organism: Pseudomonas sp. 15A4; assembly: GCF_016925575.1. Lineage (NCBI taxonomy): Bacteria > Pseudomonadati > Pseudomonadota > Gammaproteobacteria > Pseudomonadales > Pseudomonadaceae > Pseudomonas > Pseudomonas sp. 15A4. The sequence goes on from NZ_CP068986.1 coordinate 2,399,646, forward strand.
GAAGTTCGGCGTGCAAGAGGGCGACGCGCTGCAAACCGCCGCCTACAGCAACCTGGTCGATGGCTACGGTCAGTTCACCCGGGGCAAGTGGCCGGAGAAGGTCACCAGTGACGATCAGCTCAAGACGTTGGCGGCCAAGGAACAGCAACAACTGCAAGGCTGGCTGAAAGACCGTCCGGCCCACGACAAATACGGCGGCTTGCTCAACGGACCGGCGTTCGAAGCGAAGGGCTTTTTCCGCACCGAGAAGCGCGACGAGCGCTGGTACTTGGTGACGCCTGAAGGGCACCCTTTTTACTCACTGGGGGTAAACGCTGTCTCCGCTGACGACAGCCAGACCTACGTCGAAGGCCGCGAAGCCATGTTCACCGGCCTGCCTGGCAGCGAAGATCCGCTCGCCGCGTTCTACGGCAAGGGCGATGACAACCGCGAGACGGGCGCCAACCGTAACCGACAGTTCGATCAGGGCCGCTGGTTCGATTTCTATGGGGCCAACCTGCAGCGCACGTACGGTGTGCCGAAGTGCGTGGAAGTCTCAAAGCCTGCCGATCCGGCTGACGACGAAGACGCAAGCACAGCCGCGACCGACTCCACTGCCGACAGCGCTGCCGGGCAGACCGCGCCAGCGCCTCAGCCCGAAAAGCCCGCCGCGCCTGCGCCTGCCATCGAATGCAAACCGGTGATCGTGGACAGCAAACGCTGGGTCGACCACACCTTGCAACGCTTGCAGGCCTGGGGTTTCAACACCGTCGGCAACTGGAGCGAGCCCGCGCTGCAAAACCTCGAAAGCAGCAAGAAGGAACGCGTGCCCTACACTCTGCCGCTGTCCATTGTTGGCGACTACGTGAGCATCAGCACCGGCCTGGACTGGTGGGGCGGCATGCCGGACCCGTTCGATCCGCGCTTCGCCATGGCCACCGAGCGGGCCGTCGCCATCGCTGCGCGCGATCATCGGGATGACCCGTATCTGATCGGCTACTTCGCCGATAACGAACTGGCCTGGGCTGCGCCGGGCAACGATCCGAAGGATCGCTACGCATTGGCCTACGGCACTCTGAAGTTGACCACCGATGTGCCGGCCAAGCGCGCGTTCCTCAAGCAGTTGCGCGATAAATACCGCAATGAAGAAGGGCTGTCCAAAGCGTGGGGCATCAATCTATCGGCCTGGGAGTTGATGGAAGACCCGGGCTTCGAGCCGCCGCTGCCGAGCGCAGAGCACCCGGAGATCGAAAACGACTTCCGGTATTTCCAGCGTGTGTTCGCCGAGACCTATTTCAAGACCATTTCCGACGCGCTAAAGTGGCATGCGCCCAACCATCTGCTGCTCGGTGGCCGCTTTGGCGTCACCAGCCCCGAGGCAGTCGAAGCCTGCGCCAAGTTCTGCGACGTGCTGAGCTTCAACTCATACACCCTCAAACCCCAGGACGGCGTGGACTTCGCGAAACTGCGCGTGCTCGACAAGCCTGTGATGGTCACCGAGTTTCATTTCGGCTCCCGTGATCGCGGGCCGTTCTGGGGCGGGGTGCTCGAAGTGCCGCGTGAGGAAGATCGTGGGCCGGCTTACGCCAACTTCCTGAAAAGCGCGCTGGCCGAGCCTTCTATCATCGGCGTGCACTGGTTCCAGTACTTGGATCAGCCTGTCACGGGCCGCTTGCTCGACGGCGAGAACGGCCATCTCGGGCTGGTGGGCATCACCGACGTGCCGTACCAGGGCTTCGTTGAGGCAGTGCGCAAGGCCAATGGACAGGTCGTGGATGTGATCGGCAAGCGCCCTTAACCGGGCGGTTCCCAAAGCGATCATTCGCTGGAACAATGTTCGCCATTTTTGCAGCCCGACCGGAGAGCCAGACCGTGCAGATTCAAGGCCATTTCGAGCTTCAGTTTGAGGCCGTACGCGAGGCGTTCGCCGCGCTGTTCGACGATCCGCAGGAGCGTGGCGCAGCGCTGTGCGTGCAGGTTGGCGGCGAGACGGTGCTGGATCTGTGGGCGGGCACGGCAGACAAGGATGGCGGCGAGGTCTGGCACAGCGACACCATCGCCAATCTGTTCTCCTGCACCAAGACCTTCACCGCGGTCACGGCCCTGCAATTAGTGGGCGAGGGCAAGCTGAGTCTGGATGAGCCCGTCGCGCGTCTCTGGCCCGAGTTCGCTGCCAACGGCAAACAGTCCATCACCTTGCGGCAGTTGCTCTGCCATCAGGCCGGGCTCCCGGCGATCCGTGACATCCTGCCGGCCGAAGCGCTTTACGACTGGCAGACCATGACAAGTGTGTTGGCTGCCGAGGAACCCTGGTGGACGCCGGGGCAGGGCCACGGCTATGCCGCCATCACCTACGGCTGGCTGGTGGGCGAGATGATTCGGCGTGCCGACGGGCGTGGCCCGGGCGAATCCATTGCGGCGCGTATCTCACGGCCATTGGGCCTGGATTTCCATGTCGGTCTCCCTGATGAAGAGTTTCACCGCGTCGCCCACATCGCCAGAGGCAAGGGCAATACCGGCGATGAGTCCGCGCAGCGGCTGCTGCAGACCACGATGCGCGAACCCGCTTCCATGACCGCCAGGGCGTTCACCAACCCGCCGTCGATCATGACCAGCACCAACAAGCCGGAATGGCGGCGCATGCAGCAACCTGCCGCCAATGGCCATGGCAACGCACGCAGTCTGGCCGGTTTCTACAGCGGCTTGCTGGATGGCAGCCTGCTGGACGGCGACTTGCTCAACGAGCTCACTCGTGAGCACTGCATCGGCCAGGACAAGACGCTGCTCACCCAGACGCGCTTCGGTCTGGGCTGCATGCTCGATCAACCCGCGGTGCCTAACGCAACATTTGGCCTGGGTGCCAAGTCGTTCGGCCATCCCGGCGCAGGCGGCTCGGTAGGTTTCGCCGATCCCGAGCGCGATGTCGCGTTCGGTTTCGTGACGAATACCCTCGGTCCTTACGTGTTGATGGATCCGCGCGCTCAGCGTCTCGTGCGCGAGCTTGGTGAGTGTTTGCAATAACTATCGTCGTTAAGTGCTTGTTCTACCGACTGTCAGTTAAATCTGGATAACCGAACCGTAGGGCGGTTTCTTTTTCCAAAACGGTCTTTATGCGTGTTATATGAGCGCTGCTTCGTTCATTTTCTGATCAATTATTCATGTGGGTCACCCATGTCAGCTAACAAAAGCCTCGCATTCGCCATCTGCCTCGCCGTCACCGGCTGTGCGCAAACCCCTCAGGACCAATCGGCCAGCAATGATCACTGGTGGTCGTTCGGCTCAGGCAAAGGCGCCGATGCCGCTCCGGCAACCCCGGCGCCACGCCCGGCGGCCGCGCAAGTGGCAAAAGCCCAGGCCGAGACCGGCACGCGCTGGTACTGGCCGTTTGGTTCTGACCACGGCGAGACCGAGAAGAAACCGGAAGTTGCCGCCACTCAGCCGGCCGCAGCCCCGGCCGTTGCTCAGGCTGGCGACGCCAACAAATGGTGGTGGCCGTTCGGCGCAAGCGAAGCTAAAAAAGACGCAGCGCCAGCTATTCCCAAAGTCGACCCGAAAGTGACGCAGGCCTGGCTGGATCTCAACGAGCCGAAAGTCCGCGAAGCGATCAAGGACAGCCAGTTCCAACTTGAGCGCCGTGACGACATCCTCGTGGTGACCGCGCCGGTCGACAGTACTTTCAATCCGAAACGTCCGGAAATGCTCCTGCCGACCAACCTCGGCCCGATCAGCCGTATGGCCAAGATCGTTGAAGTCGACCCGCGCGCCGCTGTTCTGGTGTTGGGCCACGGTGATGTCGCCGGCGACGCCGATCTCAAGATCAGCCAGCAGCGCGCGCAATCGGTCGCGGCGATTTTCCGCCTCAGCGGCCTGCAGCGTAACCGCCTGAGCCTGCGTGGCATGGGCGCCGACATGCCCCGTGCAGCCAGCGACAGTGCGCCAGGTCGCGCATTGAACCGCCGCGTGGAAATCATCCTGACCCCGCAAGACACCATGGTTGCCCAGATGGCCAAGTACAACTTGCCGCCGGCGCCAACCCTGCTGGCCGTGCAAACTGCCAACGCGCCGGCTCCGGCACCGGTTGCCGCACCGACCAAGGCGGCTGCGCCTGTCAAATCGGCCGCACCGGTCAAGAAGGCCGCTGCGACCAAGGCTTCTGCCGCCAAAGCGCCTGCGGCCAAAAAGCGCCGGTGAAGAAAGCTGCGCCAGCGAAAGCCAAGGCAGCGCCTGCGAAAGCAGCCGCCAAAAAACCTGCCCCGGATGCTCAAGCCAGCAACTGAGGTTAAGATCGGGAATCTGTTCACGAATCTCGATTAAGGAAGGCAGTGATGAGCCAGCGTCTGGCCGATATGCGTCGTAACTATGCCCGCGAAGGATTGACCGAAGCCCAGGCTCCGGAAGAACCCTTCGCACTGTTTCATCACTGGTTCAACGAAGCGGTCCAGACCGAGCAAGCGCCGGTGGAGGCCAATGCCATGACGCTGGCGACTGTCGATGCCGACGGCCGCCCGCATTGCCGGGTTCTGCTGCTCAAAGGCCTCGACGCTCAGGGGTTCACGTTCTTTTCGAACTACGAAAGCGCCAAAGGCCAGCAGTTGAACGCACGTCCTTTTGCCGCGATGACGTTCTTCTGGCCCACGCTGGAACGTCAGGTGCGCATCGAGGGCCGCGTGGCCAAAGTCAGCCACGAAGAATCCGACGCCTATTTCCAGGTACGCCCCCTCGGCAGCCGCCTGGGTGCCTGGGCATCGCCGCAAAGCCAGGTGATCGCCGACCGTGAAGAACTCGAAGGTTTGCTCAAAGCCACCGAGGCGCGTTTCATGGACACCCAGCCTGACTGTCCCGATCACTGGGGCGGTTATCGTCTGGTACCGGATCGCATCGAATTCTGGCAGGGACGTCCAAGCCGTCTGCACGACCGCCTGAACTATCGACTGGTTGAAAGTGAATGGCAGCGAGAGCGCCTGGCCCCCTGATTGCTGGCGTTTCGGACTGGCTGATTGTCAGCTTCGGGGCTCTGTCACACTTTTCTTTGAATCAATTTCCGGCGCCGTCGTCCACTGCTGTAGACGTCGGCGGGTTGCTGTATCACGCCTGAATAAACGTAAATTATCGGTACAGGACCGTGACATCGATCGGCGTCGCAGAGTCTAATGGCTACCTGTTCCTCTGGAGATACTGTTATGCGTAAGTCTGTTCTGTTGGTTGCTTCGTTCACCGCCATGGCGCTGACGCTGGGCGGCTGTACTTCAAGCCTCACCGGCGACTCGTACTCGCGCGACGAAGCTCGTCAGGTGCAGACCGTACGCCTGGGCACGATCGAATCGCTGCGTCCGGTGAAGATTGAAGGCACCAAAACCCCGATCGGCGCTGGCGCCGGTGCCATTGTCGGCGGCGTGGGTGGCAGCGCCATCGGTGGCGGCCGCGGCAGCATCGTGACGGCCGTGATCGGTGCGGTCGCCGGTGGTCTGTTGGGTTCGGCAGCGGAAGGCGGCCTGACCCGTGCTCAAGGCGTCGAGATCACCGTGCGTGAAGACGACGGCACCATGCGTGCCTATGTTCAGGAAGTTCAGGAAAACGAGATCTTCCGTGTGGGTGAGCGTGTCCGCATCATGACCGTCAACGGTACCAGCCGCGTCAGCCACTAAACCGCGCTGGATGGCCTGAAGCTTGGTGTAAAAGCCCGCTTGCAAAAACGCCCCGATCATTCGGGGCGTTTTGCATTTCAGTACGCTGTCTCAGCTACAGGCTTTGCGCTGTGGCGGCTGATTCAGTGATGCCCAGGATATTGCGGGCCAGCGCTTCAGCGATGCGAATCCCGTCGACGCCGGCCGACAGGATGCCGCCCGCATAGCCCGCGCCTTCGCCCGCCGGGAACAGGCCTTTGACGTTGAGGCTCTGCAGGTCTTCGCCACGGGTGATGCGCAGGGGCGAGGAGGTGCGGGTCTCGATGCCGGTGAGGATCGCATCGTGCTGCGAAAAGCCCCTGATCTGCTTCTCGAACGCGGGCAGCGCCTCACGAATGGCTTCGATGGCAAAGGCGGGTAATGCGTCGGCAAGGTCGGTCAGCTTGACGCCCGGCTTGTAGGAAGGTTCTACGCCGCCCAACGCCGTTGAAGCTTTGCCCGCGATGAAATCACCCACCAGTTGCGCCGGGGCTTCGTAGGTTTCGCCGCCCATGAGGTAGGCGTGGGACTCCAGTCGCTCCTGCAGTTCGATGCCGGCCAGCGGGCTGCCCGGATAATCCTGCTCCGGCGTAATGCCGACGACGATGCCGGAGTTGGCGTTGCGCTCGTTGCGCGAGTACTGGCTCATGCCGTTAGTGACCACGCGGTTGGGCTCGGAAGTCGCCGCCACCACCGTGCCACCGGGGCACATGCAGAAGCTGTACACCGAACGGCCGTTCTTGGCGTGGTGCACCAGTTTGTAATCGGCAGCGCCAAGCTTCGGGTGACCGGCGTATTTACCCAGTCGGGCGCGGTCGATCAAGCCTTGTGGGTGCTCGATGCGGAAGCCGACCGAAAACGGTTTGGCCTCCATGAACACGCCGCGGCCGTGGAGCATGCGGAAGGTGTCGCGGGCGCTGTGGCCCAGCGCCAGAATCACGTGCCGAGAGTCGATGCGCTCGCCGCTGTCGAGCAGGACGCCCTGCATCTGGCCGTCTTCGATCAGCACATCGGTGACGCGTTGCTGGAAACGTACTTCGCCGCCCAGCGCTTCGATCTGATGACGCATGTTTTCAACGACGCCGGTCAGGCGGAAGGTGCCAATGTGCGGCTTGCTGACGTAGAGAATCTCTTCCGGCGCGCCGGCTTTGACGAACTCGTGCAAGACCTTGCGACCGATGAATTTCGGGTCTTTGATCTGGCTGTAAAGCTTGCCGTCGGAAAACGTCCCCGCGCCGCCCTCGCCGAACTGCACGTTGGATTCAGGGTTGAGCACGTTCTTGCGCCACAGGCCCCAGGTGTCCTTGGTGCGCTGACGGACTTCGGTGCCGCGTTCGAGGATGATCGGTTTGAAGCCCATCTGCGCCAGCAACAGGCCGGCGAAAATCCCGCAGGGGCCAAAGCCGACTACCAACGGACGCTGGCTCAGATCGGCGGGGGCGTGGCCAACCACTTTGTAACTGACGTCCGGGGCCGGGCCGATGTGTTTGTCGTGACTCAGGCGCTGGAGCAGGGCGGCTTCGTCGCGCACCAGGAAATCGATGGTGTAAATGAACTGCAGCTCGGTGGATTTCTTGCGCGCATCGTAGCTGCGCTTGAACAGGGTGAGATCCAGAAGCTCGTCGCTGCCGATGGCCAGGCGTTGCAGAAGTGCAGGGCGCAGTTCGTCGTCCGCGTGGTCCAGCGGCAATTTGAATTCGGTGATTCGTAACATTGAAAGATCCGGTTTCGGGCCGCAGGATCGGCCCGGCAGCACTACAAGAGCGCGCGATTATAAGCCACATTGGGCAGGGAGCGGTGGCCCGAGCGACGACATCCGCCACTCCATCAATCGTTACGCATCGCCCCAAAGTACGCGCAGCCGCGCTGAACCTGGCCATTGACCCGCAACTCGGCGGTCAGGTGCTGCACCGATCCGTTCGACGGGTCCACACACCGCAGCGGCGCCACGTAGAGCTCGACGTGTTGATTGTTGGCGTCGGTGATCAGGTTGAAGCGGCCCTCGGGCATCTGCTCCTCCATGTACGGCACGGCGAACGGCTCCTGGCCTTCGCGCTCAAGCACCAGACCCTTGCCGCTGGCGTTGAGGTTCCATTTCGGACCGTTGCCGCTGGCATGAATCGTCAGGCGCTTGAAATTGGGGTCCTCGCAGGCACCGCTCGGGCTCTCGACGCGGTACAGCTGATAGATGTCGGCCTGACCGTCACTGCCCTGAGCCTTGCTCGCGACGAAGTTGCCGCGTACATCGGCGAACGCCTTGCCGTTCTTGTCCACCACCGAGGCGGCTTCCTGCAAGATGCCAGTGTTGCCCTTGTCAGTTACTGCATAGCGGCGCTGTTCGTTGCACGGGGCGAAGAACAGTTTGCCGCCGTCACCGCTGAGGGTGCCCTGCATGCGGATCATGCCGGCCGTCGACACCTTGCTGTCATTGGACGACATGGGCATCAACTGGCAGCCGGCGAACAGAGGCAACAGGGCGAGCATCAGGGCAGAGCGAGCAGCGGACATGGGGCGGTCTCCAGACAAGTGCCGCCACGTTACTCAGCCTGCTCGCGCATCACAAGGGGCGATTAACCGACGTGATAGGTCTGTCCGGTTTGTAGCCCTTCGACACTTTTTGCGTACGCCAAGGCTACATCCGCTGCGGGGACCGGCTTGAAGCCGCGGAAGTACGGCGCGTAACTGCCCATGGCTTCGACCAGCACAGTGGGGCTGACCGAATTGACCCGCATGCCGCGCGGCATCTCGATGGCGGCGGCGCGCACGAAGGCGTCGATGGCGCCGTTGACCAGGCTGGCAGACGCCCCGGTGGGAATCGGATCGACGCTGGTAATGCCGGTGGTGAAGGTGAAGGACGCGCCGTCGTTGGCGAACTCCCGGCCGATCAGCAGCAGATTGACCTGTCCCATCAGCTTGTCGCGCAGGCCCAGGGCGAAGGAGTCGGCGGTCATCTCGCCCAGCGGCGCGAAGGTGACATTGCCGGCCGCGCAAATCAATGCGTCGAAAGGGCCTGTCCGTTCGAATAGTTTGCGGATCGAGTCGCTGTCACTAATATCGACGTGCTCGTCTGCGCCGGTTCTGCCGATGCGAACGATCTCGTGGCGTGGCGCCAACTCTTTCTCGATCGCCGAGCCGATGGTGCCGCTGGCGCCAATCAATAGAATTTTCATGATGCTGTTTTCCCCTGGTATGGATCAGGCGCTCAGTGTGAGTCGCCTTTTCCCACCGATACAGGGGCTAAACGGCAATCCCGGTTTGTCAGAAAGGAAACAATCATGAGCGAAATGGACGACCTGGCCGCGTTCGCGATGCTGGTGGAGGCCAATAGCTTCACCCTGGCTGCGCAATGGCTGGACACCAGTACCAGCCAACTGTCCAAGCGCATCAGCAAACTGGAAAAGAACTTCGGCGTGACGCTGCTCCATCGCACCACCCGCAGCCTGACGCTTACCTCGGCAGGCGCCATTCTGCTGCCGGAGGCCCGCGCGCTGCTGGCCCAACGCGACCGCGTTCGCGACGCCATGGCCTACCTGAGCGAAAGCCTGATCGGCACCGTGCGCCTGACCGTGCCGGTGTCCTTGGGCGAAACCTTCTTTGAAGGCCTGCTCACCGAATTCGCCCAGACCTACCCCGACGTGCAGGTCGAGCTAGACCTCAACAACCACTTCCGCGACATGCGCCGTGATGGCTTTGACCTGGGCATACGCTCCAGCGTGGGCATCGATGAGCGTCTGGTGGCCAAGCCGTTGTTGTCGTTACAGGAACTGACCTGCGCCAGCCCGGACTACCTCGCCAAACACGGCACCCCGCACACACCGGAAGAACTGCGCGTGCATCGATGCCTGCTCAACAGCCACCACACCGGCCGCGAATCGTGGGCTTACCACCAGAAACACGAACTGAGCCGCGTCAACGTACGCGGCACCTTCGCCAGTAACCACTACGGCCTCCTGAAAAAAGCCGCACTGGTCGGCGCCGGCATCGCCCGCCTGCCGTCGTACATGGTTCATGAAGAACTGAAAGAAGGGCGGCTGCACTGGTTGCTGCGCGATTACCAGACGCCGGTTTCATCGCTGTACCTCGTCCACCCCTTCGAAGGACGACTGCCGAGGCGGGTTCAAGTCATGGCGGATTATTTAAGCGAATGGTTCGAGCGCAGCACTGCGGCGCTGGAACAGCTCTGACTTCTGGGGTTATCAAATCGAGCGGGGACAGATTAATTTACGGTGAAGCGCTGTAAATAAATCAGTCCCCTGTAAACACTTGATCTGCCTTTGATCTTCGTACGCAAAAAGCCCAGACACCGCAAATCGCGACTTGGGTGCAGGCTGAACGCAGGTCTCGTGGAGTGGGCCGAGCCGCAGGGATGCGGCGAGAGCGCCGTCAGGACATGGATGTCCGTTCGGCGCGGGCCCACGGAGCGAGACCGGAGTGAAGGAACCCTGACGAAGGAAGGGCCCAACCAGGAGCACTAAGCCCTTGGTTACTTGGGGCTTTATCAAGTAACTCGCCGAAGGCGAAACGTCTGCCCCCAGGCAGACGCCCTTGATCCTGCTTTACCCGCCTAAATAAGCATCCCGCACTTTCGGATCAACCAGCAACTCCGCCCCCGACCCCTGCATCACCACCCGGCCATTCTCCAGAACATACGCACGATCAGCGATCTTCAACGCCTGATTCGCATTCTGCTCCACCAGAAACACCGTCACCCCATCCCGCCGCAACTGCTCAACAATCTCGAAAATCTGCTGAATAATAATCGGCGCCAGACCCAGCGAAGGCTCATCCAGCAACAACAGCTTCGGCTTGCTCATCAAGGCACGCCCGATCGCCAGCATCTGCTGCTCGCCGCCAGACATCGTCCCGCCGCGCTGATTGAAACGCTCCTTCAGACGCGGGAACAACTCAAGCACCTTATCCATCTGCACCTGATAATCGGCCTTGTCGGTAAAGAACCCGCCCATCGACAGATTCTCCTCCACCGTCAGGCGCGCGAACACACGACGGCCCTCCGGCACCACCGCAATACTCTTGCGCATGATCACCGACGACTCCAGACCGACCAGCTCTTCACCCATATAACGGATGCTGCCACTGTGCGCCCGCGGCGAACCGCACAGCGTCATCAACAGCGTCGATTTGCCCGCGCCATTCGCGCCGATCAGCGTGACAATCTCACCCTGCTGCACATCGATGCTGACACCGTGCAATGCCTGGATCTTGCCGTAGAACGTGGAAACGTTATCGAACTGCAGCATTTACGCTTCCCCCAGATAGGCTTTGATCACTTCAGGATTGTCACGGATCTGCTCGGGCGTGCCATCGGCCAGCGGCGTGCCCTGATTGATCACCACGATGTGGTCGGAAATGCTCATGACCAGCTTCATGTCGTGCTCGATCAGCAACACCGTCGCGTTGTGCTCGTTGCGCAACACGCCGATCAACGCTTTCAAGTCTTCGGTTTCTTTAGGGTTCAGACCGGCCGCCGGCTCGTCGAGCATCAGAATGCGCGGGCGCGTCATCATGCAGCGGGCGATTTCCAGGCGGCGTTGCTGACCGTAGGCCAGCGTGCCGGCAGGACGGTTGGCGAATTCCTTCAGGTCAACCGCTTCCAGCCAGTGCTCGGCATATTCCATCGCCTCACGCTCGCTCTTGCGGTACGCCGGGGTCTTGAACAGGCCCGACAGGAAGTTGGTGTTGAGGTGGCGATGCTGGGCCACCAGCAGGTTCTCCACTGCCGTCATTTCCTTGAACAGGCGCACGTTCTGGAACGTACGCACCACGCCTTTACGGGCGATTTCATGGCCGGCCAGTCCCTGGATAGGCTCGCCGTCCAGCAGAATCGTGCCGGAGGTGGGCTTGTAGAAACCGGTCAGGCAGTTGAACACAGTGGTCTTGCCGGCGCCGTTCGGGCCAATCATCGACACAACCTGTTTCTCGTTAACGGTCAGACCGACGCCGTTGACGGCCAGCAGACCGCCAAAGCGCATGCACAAGCCGGACGCTTGCAGAAGTGGACGGCTCATCAGCGCTCCCCTTGAGTTTCATGACGGGACGCTGCATCGGCAGGAAGCCCTGCGGACGCCAGATCATCATCAGCACCATCAAGGCGCCAAAGCCGAGCATCCGGTATTCGCTGAACTCGCGAAGCAGTTCAGGCAACAGAATCATCACGACCGCGGCGAGGATCACGCCCAGTTGCGAGCCCATCCCGCCCAGAACCACGATGGCGAGGATGATCGCCGACTCCAGAAAGGTGAACGACTCCGGCGTGATCAAACCCTGACGCGCGGCGAAGAAACTGCCGGCGAAACCAGCGAATGCAGCACCGAGGGTGAAGGCCGACAGCTTGATGATGGTCGGATTCAGACCCAGCGCGCGGCAAGCGATTTCGTCTTCACGCAGGGCTTCCCAGGCGCGGCCGATGGGCATGCGCAGCAACCGGTTGATCACGAACAGCGCCAGCAGCGCCAGCAGCAGGGCGATCAGGTAGAGAAAGATCACCTTGTTGATGGAGTTGTAGGGCAGGCCGAAGTATTCGTGGAACGTCTGCATGCCTTCGGCAGCCTTGCGCTCGAAGGTCAGGCCGAACAGCGTTGGCTTTTCGATGTTGCTGATGCCGTTGGGGCCGCCGGTGATGTCGGTCAGGTTACGCAGGAACAGGCGAATGATTTCACCAAAACCCAGCGTCACGATCGCCAGATAGTCACCACGCAAGCGCAGGACCGGGAAGCCGAGCAGAAAGCCGAACGTCGCCGACGCCAGCCCCGCCAGCGGCAGGCAGATCCAGAAACCGAAGCCGAAGTAGTGCTGCAGCAGGGCGTAGGTGTACGCGCCCACGGCGTAAAAGCCGACGTAGCCCAGGTCGAGCAGACCCGCCAGACCGACGACGATGTTCAGGCCCAGGCCGAGCATCACGTAAATCAGGATCAAGGTCGCGATGTCCACCGCGCCGCGCGAACCGAAGAACGGCCACACCAGCGCAGCGATCACCAGCGCGCCGAGGAACCAGCGTTGGGTCGACGGCAGGGTCAGAAAGCTGCTGGTTTTGTCGGACATCAGCTGTTTCTGCGGACGCGAACGCCACATGGCGCTGATCTGTTCGTTGAACAGCACGCGCAGGAACATCAGAAACGCCGCGGCGAAGATCACCAGCACGGTGGTGGTGCTGGCGCCGACTACCGCGAGATTGATCCCGACGATGTCCAGTTTGAGCCCGAGGATCGGGTAAGCGACGGCCAGCACCAGCACTGCGCTGAAGAGGGCCGATTTGAGATTCCTGGTCATACTTTTTCAACCTCCGGACGGCCGAGCAGGCCGGTTGGCCGGAACAACAACACCAATACGAGAAGACCGAACGCCACCACATCCTTGTACTGGTCGCCGAAGATGTCGGCGCCAAAGGCTTCGGCGATGCCCAGCACCAGACCGCCGAGCATCGCGCCCGGGATACTGCCGATGCCGCCCAGTACCGCAGCGGTGAAGGCTTTGATGCCGACGAGGAAACCGGCGTTCGGGTTGATCACGCCGTACTGCATGCTCAGCAGGACCGCAGCGACGGCCGCCAGGGCAGCGCCGATGACAAAGGTCAGGGCAATGATGTTGTTGGTGTTGATCCCCAGCAGGTTGGCCATCTTGATGTCTTCGGCACAGGCACGGCAGGCGCGACCCAGGCGAGAGCGGGAGATGAACCAGGTCAGACCGAGCATGGCCACCAGCGTGACGACGAAGATGAGGATCTGCATGTAGGAGATCACCACTTCATGGGTGCTGCCGGGGCCGAAAACGAAGTTGCCGGGAATGAGGTTGGGGATCGATTTGTCTTTTGAGTCCTGCGACAACAGCACGGTGTTCTGCAGGAAAATCGACATACCGATGGCGGAAATCAGAGGGATCAAACGGTTGCTACCGCGCAACGGGCGATAGGCAACTCGCTCGATGGCGTAACCGTAGGCGCTGGTCACCACAATACTGGCGACGAAGGCTGCGGTAATCAGCAGGGGCAGGCTGTCCAGGCCAAGCATGGTCAGACCGGCCAGAGCGATAAACGCCACATACGACCCGATCATGTACACCTCGCCATGGGCGAAGTTGATCATGCCGATGATGCCGTAAACCATGGTGTAGCCGATGGCAATCAAGGCGTAAGTGCTGCCAATGGTCATCCCATTAACCAGCTGTTGAAGAAAGTGATAGAGATCTATCGGCATTGCTGAGTGCTCCTAAAAACCTGCCTGGTGTTTCACTGGTGAAGTTTTTTCCCGCTCGCGCGTCGTGATCTACGTCCGCGTCCGGCACGAGCCCAGTGGGTCACTGGTGCGGTTTCAAGATGTTCAGGGATCGGAATTCTTGTGAAATTCGCTGCCCAGCTAAAACAAAGCCCACTGCGGTTGCAGTGGGCTTCGGGTAAGCATGAAGGCTGCGTTATTTCACAGGGGCTTCAGTCTTGGTGCCATCTTTGTGCCAGGTGTAAACGACGAATTTGAAGTCTTTCAAGTCACCCTTGGCGTCGAACGACAGATCACCGGTAGGGGTTTTGAAGGTACCGGCGTGAATGGCTGCAGCCACTTTGGCGGTGTCTTCTGACTTGGCGGTCTTGATGGCGTCGGCGATCACTTCCACAGCGGCATAGGCCGGGAACACGAACGGACCGCTTGGGTCTTCTTTCTTCGCCTTGAACGCGGCAACCAGTTCATTGTTGGCCGGGTCCTGATCGAAGGATTTCGGCAAGGTGACCAGCAGACCTTCGGACGCATCCTGAGCGATCTGCGAGATGGACGCGTTGCCCACGCCTTCCGGACCCATGAAGCCGGCTTTCAGGCCTTTTTCCTGTGCCTGACGCAGGATCAGACCCAGTTCAGGGTGGTAGCCGCCGTAGTAGACGAAGTCGACGTTGGCTTGCTTCATCTTGGCGATCAGCGAGGAGAAGTCCTTGTCGCCGGCATTGATGCCTTCGAACAGGGCGACTTTCACGCCGTCTTTTTCCAGGGTCTGCTTGACGGCGGTGGCGATGCCTTCACCGTATTGCTGTTTGTCGTGGATGACCGCAACGATCTTCGGCTTGACCTGCTTGGCGATATAGTCGCCAGCGGCCGGGCCCTGGGCGCTGTCCAGGCCGATGGTGCGGAAGATCATTTTGTAACCGCGGGCGGTGATTTCCGGGCTGGTGGCCGCCGGGGTCACCATGATGATGCCTTCGTCTTCGTAGATGTCCGAAGCAGGCTGAGTGGAGCTGGAGCAGAGGTGACCAACCACGAACTTGACGCCGTCGTTAACCACTTTGTTGGCGATGGCGACCGCTTGTTTCGGGTCACAGGCATCATCGTAATCAACCGCTTCAAGCTTCTTGCCGTCAACGCCGCCTTTGGCGTTGATCTGGTCGATGGCCATCTTGGCGCCACTGAACTGCATGTCGCCGTACTGGGCCACTGCACCGGTTTTAGGGCCGGCGATGCCGATCTTGATGGTGTCAGCTGCGAACGAGTGACTGGCAACCCCCGCCAGAACCAGTGCGGCAAACAGCTTGGAAATCTGATTAATACCCTTAGTCATGATGCTCCACTCTTGCGTTGTCGTTTTTATAATCCTGACGGCCAAAGCTGCAGGACCGGATTGAATCTCCAGGCCGCACCCCAGCAACTGTACCGGAACAGTTTAGAGCGCCGGTCGAGCGCTTGAATAGCTGGCTGCGGGGGCCAAAACCTGTGGATGTCGCTTAATCGACAGAAAGATACACAATCAGGCGGCTGGTTTCGTCTTCTCGGACGAGCAACCGGTCGGCTAGCGCGAACTTCCCTGCAATCAATCACTTGAATCCGGGTTTGTCGGTATGAAAGGCGGCGCTATCATTGCGCCGATTTCCAATACGGTGAAAACCCATGACGCAAGAACCTAGCACCCTCTATGCCAAGCTGCTTGGCGAAACCGCTTCGATTACCTGGAAAGAATTGCAACCATTCTTTGCGAAGGGTGCCCTGTTGTGGGTCGAGCCGACGCTGGATTTGATCGCCGTGGCAGAGGCATTTGCCGAGAACCGCGAGGCGCAGGTGGCGGCGTGGCTCAAGAGTGGGGACGTCGGCAAGGTCTCTGAATCAAAGGCTCTGGATCTTCTCGAGCGTGATCCGCCGCTGTGGGCCGTCGTCGTCGCACCCTGGGTGTTGATCCATGAGAGGGCGTGATGCTGACAGCTGCTCAAAAATGGTGCGCCAAGTGATGGCAAAGTGGGTAGGGCGGTAACTATCAGTGTGTTGCCGGTAGCGGAATATCTCACCGACCGCACGCTTCGCGTGAGGGTCACGGCGGGGATCACTGCGGGACTGAGGCATGCCTTACATGGGCCGGTATCAGCGGGGCGAATGTTCACAGACAGAGTGCCATGGGGTGACTAGATTTCAGGCAAACCGGAGCGTCAGCCGGGACAGCCTCCTATAAAGCAAACCGGGGACAGATTTATTTACGGTGAAGCGATGTAAATAAGGTCAGTCCCCTCGCCGACGTCATTGCCCTATAACAAGAAAGAGATCGCCCCATGGACCACTCTACTCAGGCAAGGAACGCTTGGCGCGTTCTGTTTCTGCTGTTTCTGGCCAACTTGTTCAATTTCTTCGACCGCACGATCCCCGCGATCATCATCGAGCCCATCCGCAAGGAATGGTCGCTGAGCGACTTTCAGCTCGGCATCATCGGCACTGCCTTCACGCTGGTGTACGCCGTGGCCGGTCTGCCGTTGGGGCGCATGGCCGACAATGGCTCGCGGCGCAAGTTGATGGGCTGGGGTCTGGCGGTGTGGAGCGGGCTGACGGCGGTGAACGGTCTTGTCGGCAACTTCTGGGCGTTTCTGTTAGTGCGCATGGGCGTGGGCATTGGTGAGGCCAGCTATGCGCCTGCGGCCAACTCGTTGATCGGCGACCTGTTCCCGGCCCACCGCCGCGCCCGGGCCATGGGCATCTTTATGCTGGGCTTGCCCCTGGGGCTGCTGCTGGCGTTCTTCACCATCGGCGCAATGGTCCAGGCCTTCGGCAGTTGGCGGGCGCCATTCTTCATCGCTGCGGTGCCGGGGCTGGTGCTGGCGGTGTTCATGTTCTTCATCCGCGAGCCAGCCCGGGGCGCCGCTGAAAGCGTGGCCATTTCCCAGGAGAAAATCGACCGACCCATCCGCCGAGTGCTGTCGATTCCTACGTTTCGCTGGCTGGTGCTCGCCGGCCTTGCGTTCAACTTCGCCACCTACGCCTGCAACTCGTTCATGGTGCCGATGCTCCAGCGCTACTTTTTGCTGCCTTTGCAGGACGCCGCGATGGCGACCGGCATGATCGTCGGCGTGACCGGGCTCGTTGGCCTGACGGTCGGCGGCTGGGTGGCGGACAAGCTGCATCAACGCTGGAGCAACGGCCGCCTGATGTTTGCCGCCGTGAGCATGGTGGTCGCGACGCTGTGTACCGGTTATGCGCTGCACGCCGGGCGCATCGAAATCGGCGTGTTCGTCGGTGTATTCAGCCTGGGCTGGCTGTTTTCCTACAACTTCTACACCTGCGTTTACACCGCGATTCAGGACGTGGTGCAGCCCCGGCTGCGCGCCACGGCCATGGCGTTGTTTTTTGCCGGTCTGTATCTGCTGGGCGGCGGCCTGGGGCCAGTGGTGGTGGGACTGCTGTCCGACCATTTCGCTCACTCGGCCATGTACGCCGCGCAGGTCGAACAGATGACCGAACCGTTCAAGGCGGTGGGACTGCACGATGCGATGTACCTGATACCGGTGGCGCTGTTTTTCGCGCTGGTGTTTCTGGTGAAGGCGTCGACGTGTTTCAGCGCCGATGCGCAGCGGATGCGCGAGGGGATGGTGGCGGATGAGCGGGTGGGGCAGGGGGTGAAGCCGTCCGTGGCATGACCGAAAAGGGGACAGATTTATTTACGGTGAAGCGCTGTAAATAAGATCAGTCCCCTTTTACGGCCAGTCTCGTTGGTTTAGCCGGCGACAAGCACCCGAATGGCTTCGAGGCGCAGCGCGGCTTTTTCCAGCATGGCCAGGCCTTGCTCACGTTGTTCACGCAATGCCGCCAGTTCGCTGTCGCGGACCGTCGGGTTGACCGCTTGCAACGCGGTAAGACGCGCCAGCTCTTCTTCGGTGTCTGCCGCCAGACGTCGCTGTGCTTCCGCGACACGTTCAGCGTGCTTCGGCGCGATCTTGCTTTCGGCGGCGTTGATCTGCGGGTTGAGCACGTCACGCTGGGCCTGGATGAACTTGTTGGCGCTGGCCCGGGGCACGCTCTCCAGCTGATCGTTCAGGGTGGTGAAGGACACGCGGCCCGACAGGTCGTTGCCGTTGCCGTCCAGCAGGCAGCGCAGCGCGGCCGGCGGCAGGTAGCGGCCCAGTTGCAGTGAACGCGGCGCGACCACTTCACTGACGTAGAGCAATTCCAGCAACACGGTGCCGGGTTTCAGCGCCTTGTTCTTGATCAGTGCCACGGCGGTGTTGCCCATCGAGCCGGACAGCACCAGATCCATGCCGCCCTGCACCATCGGGTGTTCCCAGGTAATGAACTGCATGTCCTCGCGGGCCAGCGCCTGATTGCGGTCGTAGGTGATGGTCACGCCTTCGTCGTCGCCCAGCGGGAAGCTGGCGTCGAGCATCTTCTCGCTCGGCCGCAGGATCAGCGCGTTCTCCGAGTGGTCTTCGCTGTCGATGCCGAACGCGTCGAACAGGGTTTCCATGTAGATCGGCAGGGTGAACTGGTCGTCCTGCTCAAGGATGGCTTCCACCAGCGCCTCGCCTTCGCCCGCACCGCCGGAATTGAGCTCCAGCAGACGGTCGCGGCCGGTGTGCAGTTCACTCTCCAGACGCTCGCGCTCAGTGCGGGCCTCGGTCACCAGGGCCTGCCAGTCATCCTCGTCACCGCCATCCAGCTGCGGCAACAGGCGCGGACCGAACGTATGTTGCAGCGCGTTGCCGGTCGGGCAGGTGTTGAGAAATGCGTTGAGCGCTTCGTGATACCACTGGAACAGCCGCTCTTGCGGGCTGGTTTCCAGGTACGGCACGTGCAGCTCGATGATGTGCTTCTGGCCGATCCGGTCCAGACGGCCGATACGCTGCTCCAGCAGGTCCGGGTGCGCAGGCAGGTCGAACAGCACCAGATGATGGGAGAACTGGAAGTTGCGGCCTTCACTGCCGATTTCCGAGCAGATCAGTACCTGGGCGCCGAACTCTTCGTCGGCGAAGTAGGCCGCCGCGCGGTCGCGCTCAAGGATATTCATGCCTTCGTGGAAGACTGTCGCCGGGATGCCGGAACGCACGCGCAGGGCGTCTTCCAGGTCCATCGCGGTTTCGGCGTGGGCGCAGATGACCAGCACCTTCACGCGCTTGAGCATTTTCAGGGTGTCGATCAGCCAGTCAACGCGCGGATCGAAACGCCACCAGCGTTCTTCTTCAGTGCTCTCGCCATTGGCCTGGAAGCTGACTTCCGGGTACAGGTCGGCGTGTTCGCCAATCGGCAGCTCCAGGTATTCGGCCGGGCAGGGCAGGGGATACGGGTGCAGTTTGCGCTCCGGGAACCCTTGTACGGCGGCGCGGGTGTTGCGGAACAGCACGCGGCCGGTGCCGTGACGGTCAAGCAGTTCCCGGATCAGGCGGGCACTGGCTTCGGCGTCGCCGGCGGCCACCGCGGTCAGCAGTGCCTCGGCTTCGGCGCCGAGGAAACCACGGATGGTCTCGTTGGCCTTGGGCGACAGCGTGCCCTTGTCCAGGAGCTCCTGAACGGCCTCGGCCACCGGGCGATAGTTTTCGCTCTCGGCGCGGAAGGCGTGCAGGTCGTGAAAACGGTTCGGGTCCAGCAGGCGCAGACGGGCGAAGTGGCTGTCCTGGCCGAGCTGCTCGGGCGTTGCGGTCAGCAGCAGTACGCCGGGAATGACTTCGGCCAGTTGCTCGACCAGCGAGTATTCGCGGCTGGCCTTTTCTTCGTGCCAGACCAGGTGGTGGGCCTCGTCGACCACCAGCAGGTCCCAGCCCGCCGCGAACAATGCGTCCTGGGCCTTCTCGTCCTCAACCAGCCATTCCAGCGACACCAGCGCCAGTTGCGTGTCTTCGAACGGGTTGCTGGCATCGCTTTCGATGAAGCGTTCGGCGTCGAACAGCGCGACCTGCAGGTTGAAGCGGCGGCGCATTTCAACCAGCCACTGGTGCTGCAGGTTTTCCGGCACCAGGATCAGCACACGGTTGGCGCGGCCCGACAGCAACTGGCGGTGGATGACCAGACCGGCTTCGATGGTTTTACCCAGCCCCACTTCGTCCGCCAGCAATACGCGCGGCGCGATACGGTCAGCGACTTCGCGGGCGATGTGCAACTGGTGCGCGATCGGTTGCGCGCGCACACCGCCCAGGCCCCACAGCGAGGATTGCAGCTGGCGGCTGGTGTGTTCGAGGGTGTGATAACGCAGGGAGAACCACGGCAGGGGATCGATCTGCCCGGCAAACAGGCGGTCGGTGGCCAGGCGGAACTGAATGAAGTTCGACAGCTGGGTTTCCGGCAGCGTCACCGGCTGGTTCTGCGCGTTGAGGCCGTGATAGACCAGCAGGCCGTCGACGTCGTCGACTTCGCGGACGGTCATCTTCCAGTTTTCGAAGTGGGTGATGGTGTCACCCGGCGAGAAGCGCACTCGCGTCAGCGGCGCATTGCGCAAAGCATACTGGCGCGTGTCGCCAGTGGCCGGATAGAGCACGGTCAACAAGCGGCCGTCCTGAGCCAGAACGGTGCCCAAACCCAGCTCGGCTTCGCTGTCGCTAATCCAGCGTTGCCCCGGTTGATACTGCTGCGCCATGCTGCCTGACTCCCGCCTTGAAAAAGCCGACTATGTTAACGGAACAAGGCGCCCAGGCCAAAGCCACATTGTAAAAACGCCCGGATAGAGTGGGTCGCGCGCCTGAGGCGGGCACTTGCTGCGAAAAACATAGTCGAAACTCGCGCTTGAATCGGCTCAAGTCGACGAACCGTCAGCCGACAGCTTGATAACAGGAGACCATTACCATGCTGCCACCGCTGATCCCACTGAGCGCGGCCCCCGTGACTTCGCAGCTGGACCCGGTCAAACCCAACCCGGACATCCCGCCGGTAACGCCGATTCAAAAAAGTTCGAGCGAAACCAACATCGACATGGGCGAACGTGACCGCGAGCAGGCCGAAGTGCTGCTGCGCAAAGAACAACGCCGCCATCAACGCCGCCGCAGTGACCGGCGCGTGGCTGACCGCCATCCCGATCTCGAAGAAGGCCCGGCCATCCCCGGGGATTTCCTCAATGCCGACGACACCGTGCCGGTGGTGCCGATCATCGACGACGAGCCGCGCCAGGGTTTGTGGGTCGACCTGAAAGTCTGAGGCGCTGGTCAGCGCCGCTTCGATTGCGCATTATTGGCGGCAACGGGCATTCACGAGCGATACGCCATGAGCAATGACGAAAAACTGGTAGACCTGAGCGCCGAACGCGCCAAGCGTGTTCACGACCTCAATGACAAACGCCTGAACGAAGTGCGAAGCGCGTTCGAGCAGGCCATGCCGCTGGGCAAGGGCAAGAAGAAAGCCAAGAGCAAACCGAAAAAACGTTGACCCCCGCCTTTCGTTCATCCCCCGTCTGCCGGCTGCTTATCCACGCCGGCATTGACCTGAGTCAATCCCTCCCGTCACCCCACTGGTTACTCTGCGCCCATCAAAGGTTTAGGCAGAGGGCACGCGCATGTTTCTCGACCACGCAGTGATAGCCGGCGTCATGACGGTGGGGCTGACGATGGTGATTTATTCAAGCGTCGGACTGGTCATCTGGAGAGACTCACCCCGGCGCGGCAGACGCTGAGTTTTCTATAAAAGAGCACGCAAGGCATTTTGGGCAACTTCGGTTGCCCATTTTTTTGCGTGCTGTTTGCTCATTTGCGGCGGGGTCATGTTTGCTGAGAGCCGACTCAACCCACGGTAATGGGGGCAGCTCGGCCAGGCTCACGGTCTGCAGTTTGCGTGGCGCAAGGATTTCGGCCTCGCCATCCACCACCAGCTCATCGTTCTGATTGAAGACGCGAGTGGCGATGCGTACGCGGAACTTCGGCAATTTCTCAAGGATTTCCAGGCGCACGGTCAAGGTGTCGCCGATCTTCACCGGCTTCTGAAAGGTCATCTGCTGGCCCAGGTAAATCGTGCCCGGGCCAGGCAGTTCGCAAGCCACCGCCGCGCTGATCAAAGCGCCGCTGAACATGCCGTGGGCGATGCGATCCTTGAACATGCTCTTGGCGGCGAACTCGGCGTCCAGGTGCACCGGGTTGCGGTCGCCGGACATTTCGGCGAACAGCTGGATGTGGCGCTCTTCGACGGTTTTGCTGTAGCTGGCGGTCTGGCCGACTTCAAGGGCTTCGTACGGCGTGTTGGTGACTTGGGTCATGGGGTGTCCTGTGACAGTTAGGAAAGGTGAACCACTGACGTCATTCGCTGCGGCGCGGCCTAGGCTGCTTCAGCGCCTGTTCCAGCCAGGCGAGCAGGTCCCGAGTGACTTCTTCACGATTGGTCTCGATGAGAATCTCGTGGCGCGCCTGCGGATAGACCTTCAGCGTAACAAACGGGTGGTTGGTGCCGCTCAAAGCGTCGGCCAGATGCGTGAGACGCTTGCCATCACTCACCGGATCACATTCGCCACCGATAATCAGGATCGGCAGCCCGGGATCGATCTGCGCCAGGTTCGAACGTTTGCTGATCTGTTGCAGGCCGCCGAGCAAGTCCATCCACAACTGATTAGTGCAGCGAAAGCCGCACAGCGGGTCGTTGCTGTAGGCGTCGACCTCGGCCGGGTCGCGGTTGAGCCAGTCGTAGCAAGTGCGGGCAGGTTTGAAGCGTTTGTTGAACGCGCCGAACGACAGGTGCTCGATCAACGCGCTGCGCCCTGTTGGCCCTTGCCGCCAGCGTTCAATGCGGGCGACCAGCGCCGCCGAGCGATAAAAGGTGACGGGATGGTAGTTCGAGCCGCTGAGGATCGCACCCTGCAAACTGGCGCTGTGGTGCAGCAAATACCCCTGGGCGATGTAACTGCCCATGCTGTGACCCAGCAGGAACACCGGCACCCCCGGATGACGCACTGCAATCGACGCTTTGAGCGTAGCCAGGTCGCCGACCACTTTGTTCCAGCCGTCCTGATCGGCGTAATGACCCAGGGTGCCATAGGAAGCGGAATGGCCGTGGCCACGCTGATCGGCGCCATACAGGGCGAAACCTGCCCGCATCAATGCCATGCCCAGTCTGTCATAGCGCCCGCCGTGCTCAGCCATTCCATGGGAAAGCAGGATCACCGCTCGGGCATTGCCCATCGGCCTCCAGGCATGCACATAGAGGCGACTGTGGTCTTGAGCGTCCAGCCAAAAAGCTTCGTGTTCCATCGCGGTTCCCTGGCCCCTGTAAAAAGTTGTCTCAAAAAACGCAGTGGCGAGCGCTTCGCTTGAGTGTATAGCGGTAGCCGGATGGCAGGCTGGTTACCGGCAAGATTCACACCGGTGATGACGTGCCGACGACTATTTGCCTTCTATGCCATAGCTGCTAACGTCCGGCAAACGCCCGTTTAAATTCCACGGGGCCAGCACACTCAGGTAAGAGGATAAAAACAACATGCAACCTGACTTCTGGAACGACAAGCGCCCCGCTGGCGTTCTTTCTGAGGTGGACCTTCAGGCGTACACATCGGTGGTCGAGGTCTTTGAGCGCAGTTGCCGTCAATACGCCGATCGGCCGGCTTACAGCAACATGGGCGTCACCCTGAGCTACGCAGAGCTTGACCGCCATTCAGCAGCGTTCGCCGGTTACCTGCAACAGCAGACCGACCTCAACCCCGGCGACCGCATCGCCGTGCAGATGCCCAACTTGATCCAGTACCCCATCGCCGTGTTCGGTGCCATGCGCGCCGGCCTCATCGTCGTCAACACCAACCCGCTGTACACCGCCCGGGAAATGCGTCATCAGTTCAAGGATTCCGGCGCGCGCGCACTGGTCTACCTCAACGTCTTCGGCAAGAACGTGCAGGAAGTGCTGCCGGACACCGACATTGAATACCTCATCGAAGTGAAGATGGGCGACATGCAGTCGGCGGCCAAGGGCTGGCTGATCAACACAGCGGTGGAAAAGCTCAAGAAGCTGGTGCCCGCGTACCACTTGCCCCAGGCGATTGCGTTCAAACGTGTGCTCAAGCTCGGCAAGGGTGATCGTCTGCAACCCGTGCCGCTGGCCCTGGATGATGTCGCCGTCCTGCAATACACCGGTGGCACCACCGGTTCGCCGAAAGGCGCGATGCTGACCCACGGCAATCTGGTCGCCAACATGCAGCAGGTCTATGCCTGCATGCTGCAGCACGGGCCGGACGGGCAGCCGATCTTCAAGCAGGGCAGCGAAATCATGGTGGCGCCGCTGCCGCTTTATCACATCTATGCGTTCACCTGTAATTGCATGTGCATGATGGTCAGCGGCAATCACAACGTGCTGATTACCAACCCGCGGGACATCGGCGGCTTCATCAAGGAACTGAAGAAGTGGAAGTTCTCCGCGATGCTCGGCCTCAACACGCTGTTCGTGGCCCTCATGGACCATCCCGAATTCAAGCACCTGGATTTCTCTACCTTGCGCCTGACCAACTCCGGCGGTACCGCGCTGGTCAAAGCCACGGCCGAGCGCTGGCTGGAGCTGACCGGCTGCCCGATCGTCGAAGGCTATGGCCTGACCGAAACCTCTCCCGTCGCCACCGCCAACCCCTATGGCAATCAGTCCAGGCTGGGCACGGTGGGCATGCCGGTGCCAGGCACCACGGCGAAGGTCATCAGCGACGACGGGGCTGAACTGCCTGTGGGTGAGCGCGGCGAGCTGTGCCTCAAGGGGCCGCAGATCATGCTCGGTTACTGGAACAAACCAGAGGCCACCGCCGAAGTGCTGGACGGCGAAGGCTGGCTGAAAACCGGCGACGTCGCGGTGATCGACCCGGACGGGTTCATTCGCATTGTCGATCGCAAGAAGGACCTGATCATCGTCTCGGGCTTCAATGTCTACCCGAACGAGATCGAGGACGTGGTTTCACGGCATCCGAAAGTGGCGAACTGTGCGGTGATCGGCGTTCCCGACGACCGTTCCGGCGAAGCTGTGAAGCTGTTCGTGGTGCCGAGGGATGCGACGCTGACCAGCGAGGAGTTGAAGGCATACTGCAAGGAGAACTTCACCGGCTACAAGATTCCCAAGCTGATTGTGCTGCGTGAATCCTTGCCGATGACGCCGGTGGGAAAAATCCTGCGGCGGGAACTGCGGGATACCGCCTGATCCTGCGGCGATTGCTCATCAGCTTCCAACCCTGGAAAAACGGCGTGTCGATCACGCCGTTTTTTTGCCTGGTGGTTTGCTGCTGGATTGAATCGGAACGCGTAAATGAACATCGACGTAAGGCATTTCCGACATTTAGGTTCATTGCTCTAAACGTGACCGTGGCTCATTCAAGAGTCAGCTATGTGACTGGAGAGCCCGCTTTTGGCTCTAGGCGGCCTTTGGCAAAGCTGATACGCTCGCCCCGCTTTTTGTGCCATTGGCCAACAAAAAGCAGTGACTACACAATTCCAAACACAAGAAATCATCGCACCAAGCGGTGTGTAGAAACGCTGTCGCTGAGGAGTCGGCTTTTATGCTCGAAAACTTCTGGAAGGATAAATATCCGACAGGTATCGCCGCCGATATCGATCCGGATCAGTATCCGAACGTACAGGCCGTATTGAAACAGTCCTGCGAGCGTTTCGCCAACAAACCTGCGTTCAGCAACCTGGGCAAGACCCTCACCTACGGCGAAATGTACGCGCTGTCCGGTGCATTCGCTGCGTATCTGCAACAGCACACCGACCTGCAACCCGGCGACCGCATCGCCGTGCAGCTGCCCAACGTGCTGCAGTATCCGGTCGCGGTGTTCGGCGCCATTCGTGCCGGGCTCATCGTGGTCAACACCAACCCGCTGTACACCGCGCGGGAGATGGAACACCAATTCAACGACTCCGGCGCCAAGGCGCTGGTCTGCCTGGCGAACATGGCGCACCTGGCCGAAAAGGTCGTGCCCAAGACCGGCGTCAAGCACATCATCGTCACCGAAGTCGCCGACCTGCTGCCGCCGCTCAAGCGCCTGCTGGTCAACAGCGTCATCAAGTACGTGAAGAAGATGGTCCCGCCGTTTCACCTGCCCAAGGCGATCAAATTCAACGACGTGCTGGCCAAGGGCCGCGGTCAGCGGGTGCAGGATGTTTCGCCGAACGGCGACGATGTCGCGGTGCTGCAATACACCGGAGGCACCACGGGCGTGGCCAAAGGGGCGATGCTGACCCACCGCAACCTGATCGCCAACATGCTGCAGTGTCGGGCGCTGATGGCGGCCAACCTTAATGAAGGCACCGAGGTGCTGATCACGCCGTTGCCGCTTTATCACATCTATGCGTTCACCTTTCACTGCATGGCGATGATGCTGAGCGGCAACCACAACGTGCTGATCAGCAACCCGCGTGATCTGTCGGCGATGGTGAAAGAGCTGTCGAAGTGGAAGTTTTCCGGTTTTGTCGGGCTCAACACGCTGTTCGTCGCGCTGTGCAATAACGCCGACTTCCGCCACCTGGATTTCTCTTCACTGAAGCTCACCCTGTCAGGCGGCATGGCCCTGCAAACCGCTGCCGCCGAGCGCTGGAAAGAAGTGACCGGCTGCTCGATCTGCGAGGGTTACGGCATGACCGAAACCAGCCCGGTGGCGTCGGTGAACCCGTTCCAGAAGATCCAGATGGGCACCATCGGCATTCCCGTGCCCTCGACGCTGTGCAAGACCATCAACGACGCTGGCGAAGAACTGCCGTTGGGCGAAGTGGGCGAGCTGTGCATCAAGGGCCCGCAGGTGATGAAGGGCTACTGGCAGAACCAGGCCGCCACCGACGACATGCTGGATGCCGACGGTTGGTTGAAGACCGGCGACATCGCGATCATCCAGCCGGATGGCTACATGCGCATTGTTGATCGCAAGAAAGACATGATTCTGGTCTCCGGCTTCAACGTGTACCCGAACGAACTGGAAGACGTGCTGGCAACCTTGCCGGGCGTGCTGCAGTGCGCGGCCATCGGCATCCCGGACGAGAAATCCGGTGAGGCGATCAAACTGTTCGTGGTGTGCAAACCCGGCACGACCCTGAGCAAGGACCAGGTCATGGAGCACATGCGCGCCAACGTCACCGCTTACAAAGTGCCGCGCAGCGTGGAATTCCGCGACGCGCTGCCGACCACCAACGTCGGCAAGATCCTGCGCCGCGAACTGCGCGACGAAGAGCTGAAAAAGCTGGCGCTGAAGAAGCCTGCGTAAGTCAGCCGTTACACCCAATGACCCCGCCAGCGTGCGGGGTTTGTTGTTTTGGCGAATCTATTGGCGTGTTCTGCTAGCCACAGCGCGGCGCGTCGGCTCCTACATGGAGGGTGTTTGCCAAAAAATTTGATGGGGGTCATGCGGGCCTCTTCCCGGCTGAAGCCGGTCCCACTGAGAGCAGCGCGTGCATTCAGTGAATGCTTAGTGATCACACCGGCCTCTTCCCGGCTAAAGCCAGTCCTACAGTGGGTCCGCGTTAGGTCTGTAGGACCGGCTTTAGCCGGGAAGCAGTTGATCTTGATCTTCGAATGCAAAAAGCCCAGGCACCACAAAACGCGACTTGGGTGCAGGCTGAACGCAGGTCTCGCGCAGTGGGCCGAGCCGCATGGATGCGGCGAGAGCGCCGTCAGGACATGGATGTCCGTTCGGCGCGGGCCCACGGAGCGAGACCGGAGTGAAGGAACCCTGACGAAGGAAGGGCCCAACCGAGAGCAGGCACCCTTGGTTACTTGGGGTGCTTTTCCAAGTAACTCGCCGAAGGCGAAACCCGAGGCCGTTAGGCCGAAGCTTTCACAGAATACAAATTGTGGCCCACGAGCGCCTTTGCTCCGCAGACCTGCCTCCGCCCCACCAAATCTGCGACAATCCGCGCCCTGCATTCAGATAGAAAGATTTCGCGCCCTGATGACCGACGATTCGACCTCCATCGACCAACTCTTCAAAAATCTCGACCACGCGATGATCAGCGATCGTCATCGCTTGCGCCGGCAATTGCATGAGCTGCGCAAGAAACCGGACGAGACGAAGCTGGCGCAGTGGGTCGAGCGCGTGCAGGCATCGTGCGCCCGTGTGGTCAGTCGCGCGCACAGCGTGCCGACCATGCGCTACGACGAAAACCTGCCGATCGCCGCCAAGCGTGACGAGATCAAGAAAGCGATCCTTGAACATCAGGTGTTGATCATCGCCGGCGAAACCGGCTCGGGCAAAACCACGCAGCTGCCGAAAATCTGTCTGGAAATCGGTCGCGGTCAACACGGCCTGATCGGCCACACCCAACCCCGCCGTATTGCAGCACGCAGCGTCGGCAGCCGGGTCGCCGAGGAGGTCGGCACGCCGCTGGGCGGACTGGTGGGTTATCAGGTGCGCTTCGAAGACCAGAGCGACGAAAACACCCTGATCAAGCTGATGACCGACGGCATCCTGCTCGCCGAAACCCAGCACGACCGCTTTCTTGAGCGCTACGACACGATCATCGTCGACGAAGCCCACGAACGCAGCCTGAACATTGACTTCCTGCTCGGTTACCTGAAAACCCTGCTGCCCCGTCGTCCGGATCTGAAGGTCATCATCACCTCGGCGACCATCGACCTTGATCGCTTCTCCGAGCATTTCGACAAAGCGCCGGTCATCGAAGTCTCGGGCCGGACTTTCCCGGTGGAGACCTGGTACCGGCCGATGACCGCCCAGCAGGACGAAGAAGGTAACAGCGTCGAGGAAGACCTGACCGTCGATCAGGCGATTCTCGCCGCGCTGGACGAGCTGGCCGCTTTCGAACGCAGCGAGCGCAAGTCCCCCGGCGATGTGCTGGTGTTTCTGCCCGGCGAGCGGGAAATCCGTGACGCCGCCGAGATGCTGCGCAAGGCGCAACTCAAGCACACCGAAATCCTGCCGTTGTACGCGCGTTTGTCGCCGGCCGAACAACAACGAATCTTCCAGTCGCACCCGGGCCGTCGCGTGGTGCTGGCGACCAACGTCGCGGAGACCTCGCTGACCGTACCGGGGATCCGCTATGTCATCGACACCGGCACCGCGCGCATCAGCCGCTACAGCTACCGCGCCAAAGTGCAGCGCCTGCCCATCGAAGCGATTTCCCAGGCCAGCGCCAATCAGCGCAAGGGCCGTTGCGGCCGAGTCGAGCCGGGCCTGTGCGTGCGCCTGTACAGCGAAGAGGATTTTCTCT
This sequence comes from Pseudomonas sp. 15A4, assembly GCF_016925575.1. NCBI lineage: Bacteria > Pseudomonadati > Pseudomonadota > Gammaproteobacteria > Pseudomonadales > Pseudomonadaceae > Pseudomonas > Pseudomonas sp. 15A4. The sequence continues at coordinate 2,428,611 of NZ_CP068986.1, forward strand.
CGCGGCCTGAATTCACCGATCCGGAAATTCTGCGCACCAACCTCGCGGCGGTCATCCTGCAGATGCTCCACCTGCGACTGGGCCAGATCACCGATTTCCCGTTCATCGAGCCGCCGGACGGCAAGGCGATCAGCGACGGTTTCAACCTGTTGCAAGAGCTGTCGGCGGTCGACCGCGAGAACAACCTGACGCCGATGGGCCGTCAGTTGGCGCGCTTGCCGGTGGACCCGCGCATGGGCCGTATGTTGCTCGAAGCGGCGAAGCAGGGCAGCTTGCAGGAAGTGCTGATCGTCGCCAGCGCGATGTCGATTCAGGACCCGCGCGAGCGTCCGCCGGAGCGTCAGCAGGCCGCCGATCAGGCCCACGCGCAGTGGAAAGATCAGGACTCCGACTTCGCCGGGCTGGTCAATCTGTGGCGTGGCTTCGAAGAACAGCGCCAGGCCTTGACCGCCAGTCCGCTGCGCAACTGGTGCCGGCGCAACTTCCTCAATTACCTGCGCCTGCGCGAATGGCGTGACTCCCACCGCCAATTGAGTTTGATCTGTCGCGACCTGCAACTGACGGTCAACAAAGAGCCGGCCGATTTTCCGAAATTCCACAAGGCGGTGCTCTCGGGCCTGCTCAGCCAGATCGGTCAGAAGACCGAAGATGGCGACTACCTGGGCGCGCGTCAGCGGCGGTTCTGGGTGCATCCGTCGTCGGGGCTGGGTCGCAAGCGCCCGCAATGGATCATGGCCGCCGAGCTGGTGGAAACCACCAAGCTGTATGCGCGCATGGTGGCGAAGATCGAACCGGACTGGATCGAACCCCTCGCCGGCCACCTGATCAAGAAAAACCACTTCGAGCCCCATTGGGAAAAGAAGCGCGGCCAGGTCGTCGCCTTCGAGCAGATCACCCTGTTCGGCCTCATCGTGGTCGGTCGCCGCCCTGTGCATTTCGGGCCGATCGATCCAGTGGTGTCCCGTGATTTGTTCATCCGCGAAGGGCTGGTGCGTGGCGAAATCCAGTCCCGGGCCAAATGCCTCGCCGCCAACGCCAGGTTGCTGGAACAGCTCGACGAACTGGAAGCCAAGGCGCGTCGCCGCGACATTCTGGCCGACGAAGAAACCCTGTACCGCTATTACGACGAACGCTTGCCGGCGGAGATCCACCAGACCGCGACGTTCGACGCCTGGTACCGGATGGAAAGCCAGAAAAACCCCCAGCTGCTGATCATGCGCGAGGAAGATGTGCTCGCCCGTGAAGCCAGCGAAGTCACCGCCAATCAGTACCCGGACACCTTGCGCCTGGGCGACCTGACGTTGTCGCTGACCTACCACTTCGAGCCGAACCATCCGCGCGACGGCGTGACCCTGCGGGTGCCGGCGCCGCTGTTGCTGTCGTTGCCCGCCGAGCGCCTGGAGTGGCTGGTGCCGGGGCTGCTGGAGACCAAGTGCGTGGCGCTGGTGCGCAATCTGCCCAAGGCGCTGCGCAAGAATTTCGTGCCGGTGCCGGACTTCGTCAAAGCCGCGTTGCAGCGCATGGTCTTCGCCGAAGGCTCGTTGCCCCAGGCGTTGGGCCGTGAGCTGTTGCGCATGACCGGCGTGCGAGTGACCGACGAAGCCTGGGCCGAAGCGGCACAACAGGTGGAAAGCCACCTGAAAATGAACCTTGAAGTGGTCGATGCCAACGGCAAGTTCCTCGGTGAAGGCCGTGAGCTGGATGAGCTGACCGCCCGTTTCGCCGAGGCCGGACAAGCCGCGTTGGCGGTGCCGCAATCGGCGAAGGGTCAGCAGCCGGTTGAGGCCAAGGGCTTTGCGGCGGTGGCCGAAAAGACTCAGCAGAAGATCGCCGGACTGTCGATGACGGTGTATCCGGCGCTGGTGGAAGAGGGCGGTACGGTCAAGGAAGGGCGTTTCTCGACCCAGGCCGAGGCCGAATACCAGCACCGTCGAGCCCTGCAACGGCTGTTGTTGCAGCAACTGGCCGAGCCGACCAAGTTCCTGCGCAGCAAGCTGCCGGGCCAGACCGAGTTGGCTTTGCTGTATCGCGATCTGGGTCGGGTCGATGGGCTGATCGAAGACATTCTGCTGGCGAGCCTCGACAGCTGCATCCTTGAGGGCGAAGCGACATTGCCGCGAGACGGTGCCGGCTTGCTGTCGCTGGCCGAGCGCAAGCGTGGCGGTCTGACCGAGCATGCCGAGCGGCTGGCGAAGTTGACGCTGGAGATTCTCAAGCTCTGGCACGGCCTGCAGAAGCGCTTCAAGGGCAAGATCGATCTGGCCCAGGCCGTGGCGTTGAACGACATCAAGGGCCAGATGAGCAAGCTGGTCTACCCGGGTTTTGTCCGCGAAACGCCGGCGGTGTGGCTCAAGGAACTGCCGCGTTACCTCAAGGCCATCGAAATGCGCCTCGAGAAACTCGGTAGCCAGGCGCAGAAGGACCGGGTCTGGAGCATCGAACTGGGCAATCTCTGGGCGCAGTACCAGACCCGCGCCGACAAACATGCCCAGGAAGGCAAGCGCGACTCGGAGCTGGTGGTGTATCGCTGGTGGCTGGAGGAATACCGTGTCTCGCTGTTTGCCCAGCAACTGGGCACCAAAGTGCCGATCTCGGACAAGCGCCTTAACAAGCAGTGGACCCAGGTCGAGGGGTGATCCCCCTCGGCCCGCAGTCCCGATTACATTACCCGATAGCGCGAAAAGGCGGCCGTTATGGCAAACTTCGCGGCTAAACTTCATAGCGTCATAAACATACGTCGTCCGCCAAGCGGGTTGCTGCCTCGTTGCATTGGGACTTTCGTTCCAGAACCACCGACGCCCTGCTTGTGCTGGCTGTTCAGCTGCTGCCGTCAATGAGCTGCTTTTATCTCGAGAGGAACGACCGTGTACGAAGTCGTGATCAGTGGCACCGGGCTTTTCACCCCCGCCAACAGTATTTCCAACGATGAGCTGGTGCAGTCTTTCAACACCTACGTTGCCCAGTTCAACGCCGAAAATGCCGCCGCGATCGACGCGGGCGAGATTCAGGCACTGACGGAATCCAACGCGGCGTTCATCGAGAAAGCCAGCGGCATCAAAAGCCGTTACGTGATGGACAAGGACGGCATTCTCGACCCCCAGCGCATGAAGCCTCGCCTGCCCGAGCGTTCGAATGACGAATGGTCGATTCTCTGCGAGATGGGCGTTGCCGCGGCCAAACAGGCCCTCCAGCGTGCCGGCAAGACCGCGGCCGACATCGACGGCGTGATCGTCGCCTGCTCAAACCTGCAACGTGCTTACCCGGCGATCTCCATCGAAATCCAGGCGGCGCTGGGCGTTCAGGGCTTCGGCTTTGACATGAACGTGGCGTGCTCATCGGCCACGTTCGGCATTCAGACGGCGTGCAACAGCGTCAAGCTGGGCCAGGCCCGCGCGCTGTTGGTTATCAGCCCTGAGATCTGCACCGCGCACCTCAATTTCCGCGACCGTGACAGCCACTTCATCTTCGGCGATGCGGCCACGGCCGTAGTGGTTGAACGTGCTGATCTGGCGACCTCACAGCATCAGTTCGACATCGTCGGCACCAAGCTGCTGACGACGTTCTCCAATAACATCCGCAACAACTTCGGCTTCCTCAACCGCGCGGCGGAAGAGGGCGAAGGCAAGGCGGACAAGCTGTTCGTGCAGGAAGGCCGCAAGGTGTTCCGCGACGTCTGCCCGATGGTCGCCGAGCTGGTGGCTGCACACCTGGACGAGAACCAGCTGAACGTCGGCGACGTGCAACGCTTCTGGCTGCATCAGGCCAACCTGAGCATGAACCACCTGATCGTGAAGAAACTGCTGGGCCGCGACGCCACCGTCGAAGAAGCCCCGGTGATCCTCGACCGATACGCCAACACCAGCTCCGCCGGCTCGGTGATCGCCTTTCACGAACACCAGGACGACTTGCCAAGCGGCGCGCTGGGCGTGCTCAGCTCGTTCGGCGCGGGCTATTCGATTGGTAGCGTGATTTTGCGCAAGAAGTGATCTGACAGCCTGCCGGTAACCTGTGGGAGCGAGCTTGCTCGCGAAGATGGCATTTCAACCGCTGAAGATGTAGCGGATGTTCTTGTCTCTTCGTGAGCAAGCTCACTCCCACAGTAGTTTTCAGCGTTTGGCAAATTTGCGACGTCAGACAAAAAAGCCCGGCGCTGCTCTGTCGGAACGGATGATGGGGATCCGACAGGGCAACGGCGGGCATGAGGTCCAGCGACTTCAAACGGCAGCAGCACGCCGCATGAAGCTTTCAGCTTGTAACTTGCAGCTCATGGCTGCCTTTCTTAAAACTTCGCCAGCACGTCCAGTTGCAGCGTATTCGCATCCTGATCACGCGGCAGAGCAGAGGTCGCGAAGTCCGCTTTGGTCAGGAAGTACGTTGCACCGACGGCGAAGTTCTTGTCGATGTCGTAGGAAATCGCCAGCTTGTGACCGCGCGAACCGGTGGTGCCGTTGGCGAAGTCGGAGTCAGTGAAGGCACCCACCACAGCGTTACGCTGTGTATCGCGGTAGTTGTAGTCCAGACCGAAACCGAACACCTTGGTTTTCACACCGGCCAGCCAGGCGGTGTCTTCGTCGCTGTTGGTGGCGCTGTTGACCACGTATTGACCGTACAGGCCAACCGGTACTGCAAAGCCGGTCAGGTCCAGTTGACCGAAGCCTTCGTACAGACGGAAGTCAGTGGTGTTGTTGCCGTTGATACTCAGGCCACAGAACGTCGTGCTGGTGCTGGCAGCAGCCGGATTACAGTCATTGGAGTTCTCGTAGTTGTAGACCGAACCGCCGACCGTCATCTTCACGTTGTCGGTGATCGCGACACGTGTGCCCAACTGGGCAGCGTTCAGGCGCAGGTCGTTCTTGAACTGCGTACCTTCGCCGCTGATGTTGTCTTTGAGGGTGTAGGTACCGGCGCTGCCGAACAGCTCGAATGCTTTGTTGATCGGCAGGCTGTAAGTCGCGGCCAGACCTTCAGGGTTGATGTCGTTGTCCCAGATCACGTCGCCTTCGCTGACCCATGGCTGAGCCATTTTGCCGCCGATGACGTGCAGGTTCTTGATGTTGGTCGGGTGGTAATCGATGAAGCCCTGATCCAGCCACAGGTCTTTCTTGGTGAAGTAGTCGTTCTGATCAACGTTTGTCGAGTTGGCCTTGTTGTCGCCACCGGTGGCGATGCGGATACCGGTGCTGACCTGCGGGTTGATCTCGCTGTAGGCACCGAGGCGCACACGGATACGCTGACGGTTTTTGTCCTGGCTGTTGTTCTGGTCGTCGATCTTGACCGTCTCTTGCCGAACGCGAACGTCGCCCTTCAATTGAGTCTTCGCCGCCCATGCCACTTTCTGCTCGAAGGCAGACAGTTCGGAGGACTTGGCAGCGGTGGCGGCGGCGATCTGGTCGGACGTCGCTTTCTGGGCCTGTTGCTGAGCCAGTTGGTCTTTGGTCAGCTCGGTTTGCAGTTCGGCGTACTGGGCAGGTGAAATCGAGCCGTTGGCCTTGAGCATGTCGAGCAGTTTCGCGTCGACTGCGGCGCTGGCCGGAACGCTCATGGCCAGCAGCACACCACCACACAGGGCTGCCGCAGTTTTCGTGGAAGCAAGACGCATATCAATCTCCGTAATCGAGAAGGGATGACCGAATCATCCAGGGATCAACCGACCAAAGGCGGGCGGGAAAAAATCGGAAGTCTTAGAACCTCTGGCTCTAAAAACAGGCGCCAGTATTGCCAGCGTTTATGACGAAACGGTGGCGAAGTGATGTCATGTCGATGACATGTGAAAATTTTGTCGAAGCCGCGGGCTAGAGCGGCGGATCGAGTAAATTCACGTGCAGGCCCTGTTAATAAGTGATACTGCGCAAACGTTAGCGACCACCGGACTGGACCAGGAGTGGCGAGATGTCGTTACACCGTTTGGATAAACTGTCGGACCTGGCGCCTGAACAGTGGGACGCCCTGATACCGGGCGATTCACCGTTTCTGCGCCATGCGTTTCTCAGTTCGCTGGAAGACAGCGGCAGCCTCGGACCGCGCTCCGGCTGGCGGGCCGAGCACTTGCTGCATTACGAGGGCGAGCAGCTGATCGCTGCGCTGCCGGCGTACCGCAAGTGGCACTCTTACGGCGAATACGTCTTCGATCACGCCTGGGCGGACGCCTGTCGTCGCGCGGGGCTGGCCTATTACCCCAAGCTGCTGGTAGCAGTGCCGTTCAGCCCGGTAAGCGGGCCTCGGCTGCTGGCGAAGACACCCGAAGACGGCCGCGAACTGCTCGCCTGCCTGCCGGGCTATGCCCAGGGCGAGGAGCTGTCCAGCGTTCACGTCAACTTCACCGATCCGGTTGCCGACGCCTTGCTCGCCGAACAACCCGGCTGGCTGCAGCGCATTGGATGCCAGTACCACTGGCAGAATCGCGGCTATCGGGATTTTCAGGACTTTCTCGATGCCTTGAGCTCACGCAAGCGCAAGCAGATGCGCAAGGAGCGCGAGCAAGTGGCGGGGCAGGGCTTTGACTTCGACTGGCTCGAAGGGCACGAGCTGAGCGAGGCGCATTGGGATTTTGTTTACGCCTGTTATTCCAATACCTACGAAGTACGTGGGCAAACGCCGTACCTCACGCGGGAATTCTTCAGCCTTGTGGCAGAGCGCATGCCCGACGCAATTCGCGTGGTGCTGGCACGGCAAGGTTCGCGGCCGGTGGCGATGGCGTTCAGCCTGATTGGCGGGGACAGTTTTTACGGACGCTACTGGGGCTGTCTGGCCGAGTTCGATCGGCTGCACTTCGAGACCTGTTTCTATCAGGGCATGGATTACGCGATCGCCCACGGCTTCAAGCGCTTCGACGCGGGCGCCCAAGGTGAGCACAAGTTGATCCGCGGCTTCGAGCCGGTGATCACCCACTCGTGGCATTACCTGGCGCATCCGGGGTTGAGAGAGGCGGTGGCGGATTTCCTGACTCAGGAACGGGCGGGGATTCTGGCGTACGCCGACGAGGCCCGCGGGGCGTTGCCGTATCGGCAGGTGTAGCTCGATCTGTTTGGGTCCGATCAAGCGAGAGCAGCTTTGTTGGCTTCGCCCTGACACCGATGTCTCGTGGCAAGCTCAACCCTTGTAGGAGTGAGCTTGCTCACGAAGGCGGCACCGGAACCTCCCGGAACCTCCCGGGACATTCGCCGTGGGCCTATCTCTTCAAGGGTCAATCCACCCCGACAAACCCGCCCGTCTGATGCGCCCACAGCCGCGCATACAAACCTTTGTGGGCCAATAGCTCGCCATGGGTTCCGCTTTCAGCGATCACGCCGTTTTCCAGCACGATCAGGCGGTCCATCCGCGCGATGGTCGACAGCCGGTGAGCAATAGCGATCACCGTCTTGCCCTGCATCAGCGTTTCCAGACTCTCCTGAATCGCCGCTTCCACTTCCGAATCCAGCGCGGACGTCGCTTCGTCCATGATCAGGATCGGCGCGTCCTTGAGCAGCACGCGGGTGATGGCGATGCGCTGACGCTGACCACCGGACAGCTTCACGCCGCGCTCGCCCACATGGGCATCCAGCCCGGTGCGGCCTTCAGAGTCCGTCAGCAGCGGGATGAACTCGTCGGCGCGGGCCTTGCGCATGGCTTCCCACAGCTCGGCGTCGGTCGCATCCGGTTTGCCGTACAGCAGGTTGTCGCGGATCGAGCGGTGCAACAGCGACGTGTCCTGGGTGATCATGCCAATGTGTGAGCGCAGGCTTTCCTGAGCGACGTGGGAAATGTCCTGATCGTCGATCAGGATCCGCCCGCCTTGTACGTCATACAGGCGTAGGAGGAGGTTAACCAAAGTCGATTTACCCGCGCCCGACGGCCCGATCAACCCGATTTTCTCGCCCGGCTTGATGTCCAGGTTCAGGCCATGAATCACGCCTTTGCCCTTGCCGTACTGAAAATTGAGGTCCTGGAATTTCACTTCACCACGGCTGACGGCCAGCTTCGGTGCAGCGTCCCGGTCGGTGATGCCTACCGGTTGCGCGATGCTCTGCAGACCGTCCTGCACCATGCCGATGTTTTCGAAGATGCCGTTGACCACCCACATGATCCAGCCGGACATGTTGACGATCCGAATCGCCAGACCGGTCGCCAGCGCGATCGCACCCACGGAAATCAACGACTGGGTCCACAGCCACAACGCCAGGCCCGTGGTCGTCACGATCAAAATGCCGTTCAGCGTGGTGATCACGGAGTCCATTTCGGTGATCACGCGACCGGCGAGCTGGGTCTTCTCGGTTTGTTCGCTGATGGCCTCGCGGGCGTACTGCTGCTCCGAATTGGTGTGGGCGAAGAGCTTGAGCGTGGCGATGTTGGTGTAGCCATCGACGATGCGGCCCATCAGTTTGGAACGCGCATCGGAGGAGATCACCGAGCGCGCTTTAACCCGCGGCACGAAGTACCGGAGGGCAAGGATGAATGCGATGATCCAGCTCAGCAGCGGAATCATCAGGCGCCAGTCGGCCTCGCCGAACAGCACCAGTGCGCTGATCGAATAGATCAGCACGTGCCACAACGCGTCCACCGACTGCACCGCCGAGTCGCGCAGCGCGTTGCCGGTCTGGACAATGCGTTGGGCGATGCGCCCGGCGAAGTCGTTCTGGAAGAAATTCAGGCTCTGCTTAAGCACGTAACTGTGGTTCTGCCAGTTGATCATGCTGGTCATGCCGGGGCTGATGGTCTGGTGCACCAGTAAGTCGTGCAGCGCAACGAAGATCGGCCGCAGCACCAGCGCGACGATGACCATCCACGTCAGCTCGAACGCATGTTCCTGGAAGAAATTCGGGTTGGGCGTGCCCTGGGCCAGGTCGATGATGCGACTCAGATAGCTGAACAGCGAGACTTCGATCAGCGCGCCGATCAGTCCGACCACCAACAGCGCAGCAAAGCTGGGCCACACCTGACGCAGGTAATACAGGTAGAACGATGTGACGGTGTTGGGCGGGGCGGCGGAAGGGGCTTCGCGGAAAATATCGATCAGCTGTTCAAAACGGCGATAGAGCATTGGCAATGACGCCCACGCTTGAGCGGGCTCTCCTTTCAATGGGGTGATAGGCAGCGGCTTGAGAGCAGCTCAATGGCAGTCTTCGGTTCAGACCACAGCAAAGCGCGATTGCTCACGCTGATTCAACGGGCCTTGCCCCTAAAATGCAAAAGCCGGGCAGGCGCCCGGCTTTTACGCTTGCGGCAAGCTTAGTTCACGCGCTTGGCCGTCTTGATGTAGATCGGGTCCACCGGCACGTTCTGCATGCCGCCTTTGTTGGCGGTCTGCACGTTGACGATCTGGTCAACGACGTCCATGCCTTTCACGACCTTGCCGAACACCGCATAACCGTAGTCGCGGGCGCCGTGGTCGAGCATTGCGTTGTCAACGACGTTGATGAAGAACTGGCTGGTGGCCGAGTTAACGTCCGAAGTCCGCGCCATCGCGACAGTGCCGCGCACGTTGTGCAGGCCGTTATCGGCTTCGTTCTTGATCGGGTCGTTGGTGGATTTCTGCTGCATCTGCGCCGTAAAGCCGCCGCCCTGCACCATGAAGCCCGGGATCACCCGGTGGAAGATAGTGTTGTTGTAGAAGCTGCTGTCGACGTACTTGAGGAAGTTCTGAGTGCTGACGGGCGCCTTGTCCTGGTTCAGCTCGATTTCCACATCGCCGAAGCTGGTGGTCAGCACAACGTGAGGCGCCGGAGCGGCCATCAAATTGCCGGCGAACAACACGGCAGCGGCGGAGAGGGCGATTTTCTTCAGCATGGGCAGAGTCCTGAAATTGATGTCGACTGCGAAAAAACAGGACGTAAGGGAAGCACGTTTGCGGAGATTTGGACAGTGGGGTGGGCAAGTCTAGCTTCACAGAAGTTTTGGTAATTTCAGCGACTAGCATTTTAGATGCCTGTGAGGCCCTCAAAGCTCCACAGGCAACGCCCCTATTAACAGGCTCCAGGTGGAGCCAACTGAGGAATTATGCAAGCTGGGTTCGGGATGCATACCAATGGCCCCCGAAAGGAAGCTGAGCTGGTATGAATCCAGGCTCGCAGGCCGCTGCAAATGCTTGAGTAGATAGCATTAGCGAACCTGCAACTACGATTGCACTGATCATTGCTTTGAGAGTTGTTTGCATGTCTGGTCACTCCTGTGACGTTACCAATACTTATAATCCGATAGCATCTGATTGAAGTCCTATGAATCCTCCAGCTGCGGATGATATTGAAGCAAGCTGTTGCTACCCACCCGCCGCCTCATTGGTAAGCCTAGTGCGGACTTGCACTAAAGCCATTTGGCTTTAATCATATTTCGCTGTAACGATTAACGCCTTGTAACGTATTCGCGATTAGACCAAGCAAAGGGGTTGTAAACACCTTCACTCTTGCGGTGTGACGCGCGCCGCTTCCTGCTAAAGCCAGTCCTACAGACCGCGCGCTTGAGTAGGACCGGCTTCAGCCGGGAAGAGGGCAGTTTGAGCAGCATCAATCCAAAGACATACCCGCTGACGCGTTATTCAAAGCATCTGCTGCGGCGCCGGGAAGGGCGCATCCAGCGGCGCGGTGTCGAAACTCTGAATCAGCTCAATCAGAATCTGCGTCGCAGGCCCGAGCGGTTTGTCCTTGCTGGAGTACAGATAGAACGTCGGATGCCGACTGCCGCCTTTATCAAGAGGCAGAATCTTCAGCACGCCCTCCCGGATTTCCCGCTCGATGATGTGGCGCGGCAACCAGGCAAACCCCAACCCGCTGCTGACAAACGCAGCTGCCGTCGCAAGGCTGCCAACTGTCCAGCGCTGTTCGGCACCGAGCCAGCCGACATCGCGCGGTTGATTGCGACCGGAGTCACGAATCACCACCTGTAACTGGCTTTCCAGGTCCTGGAAATTCAACTCACGCTTTAGTTGATGCAAGGCATGGCCAGGGTGGGCCACGGCGACAAACTCGACCTTGCTCATCTCATGACCCAGATACCCCGGAATGCTGAAGCCGCTGATGGCGAGATCGGCTACGCCTTCCAGCAACACTTCCTCCACGCCCGACAGCACTTCCTCACGCAGCCGCACCCGACATCCGCGGCTCTGTGGCATGAAGGCTGTCAGCGCCCGCACCAGTCGCGCGTTCGGGTAAGCGGCGTCGACCACCAGCCGCACTTCGGCTTCCCAACCCTGTTCCATGTGATGGGCCAGGTCTTCCAGCTGGCTGGCGTTCTTCACCAGTTGCCGCGAACGTCGCAACAAGACCTCGCCGGCCTCGGTCAGCACGGCCTTGCGGCCATCGATGCGCAACAGCGGAACGCCCAGTTGGTCCTGCATCCTGGCGACGGTGTAGCTGACCGACGACTGCGAGCGGTGCAGCGCTTCGGCAGCCTGAGCAAAGCCGCCATGGTCGACAACGGCTTGCAGCGTGCGCCATTGATCAAGGGTCACGCGGGGCGCTTTCATCTCTCGCTCCTGTTGTCCTAAGCTGGCGGTCCCTGAATGGAGACTGCCCCATGAAAAGAATCTGTTGTGTGCTGCTGGCGATGCTGCCGCTGAGCGCGTTTGCCTACCCGATCGACGTCGAGAAAGACATCAAGGGCGTGCAGGTGGACTACAACAGTCATGACGTCGCCTACGACATCGGCAACATCACCCTGAACAACTTTGGCGACGTTCCCGCCAAGTGCAGCGTGGTCTTTCGCAACGGGCCGGAGGCCCCACGCACGCGCCGGGTCCAGGTCGCGCCGAAGAGCAGCACCGAAGTTACCGCGAAATTCACCCGCGACATCGTCAAGCTGCGCATCTCCCTGAGCTGCGAGCCTCTGTAACCCGCGCATCAGCGTCGACGGAGCGTACTTCGGCTTCGTCGATAAAACAAATTCTTAGATGGGTTCTCGGCGATTGGCAGCTTCTTTGATCGAGACAGCTGCCGCTGACCGGCCAGGGAAATGAACGTTCTCTCGCGGGAGCGACCTCCCACACATCGCTTAATCGCCCGTTAATCCCGTCGCCTGATGATGCTCGTGTTCATCGACACTCCATTGGCACTCGTTCGCTCCTGAGTGCATTGCCCGATCGACCCGCAGGACTGCGCCGGGTCGATCGGGTTTTTCTTTCCGGGTCCGGGATCGCTGCCAACGGTGGCCCGGCTGACCTGTTCAATAGACACGCCACCGCCAACCGGCTAAGGTCGCCGCCTTCAAAAAAGGGGCGACCATGGGCTATCTACTTTTCGTGACGCTGATTCAGGCGTTTTCCTTCAGCCTGATCGGCGTTTATCTGGCCGGGCACGTCGACAGCTACTTTGCCGTGCTGCTACGCGTGGTGCTGGCCGGCCTGGTCTTTATTCCACTGACGCGCTGGCGTCGGGTCGAGCCGTCATTCATGCGCGGCATGCTGTTGATCGGCGCGCTTCAGTTCGGCGTCACCTACGTCTGCCTGTACCTGAGCTTCCGCGTGTTGACGGTCCCCGAGGTGCTGCTGTTTACCATCCTCACGCCGCTCCACGTCACGCTGATCGAAGACGCTCTCAATCGGCGCTTCAATCCGTGGGGCCTGCTGGCGGCGTTGGTCGCGGTGCTCGGCGCGGTGATCATCCGTTACGACCGGGTCGATCCGAACTTCCTCGGCGGCTTCCTGTTGCTGCAACTGGCCAACTTCACCTACGCAGCGGGGCAGGTGCTGTACAAACACCTGGTGGCCCGTCACCCCAGCGATCTGCCGCACTACCGCCGCTTTGGCTATTTCTACCTCGGCGCCCTGGCTGTGGCCTTGCCGGTGTTTCTACTGTTTGGCAACCCGCAGCATCTGCCGGATGCGCCTCAACAGTGGGTGGTGTTGCTGTTCCTCGGCCTGTGTTCCACCGCGCTCGGCATGTACTGGTGGAACAAAGGCGCTTGCCTGGTCAACGGCGCCACGCTGGCGGTGATGAATAACCTGCATGTGCCGGTGGGGCTGCTGATCAATCTGTTGATCTGGGGACAGAACGAGGACCTGGGCAAGCTGTTTTTGGGCGGTCTGGTGATTGTTTCGTCGGTGTGGATCAGTCGCCGCGGTATTGCTCAACGCCGGGCTGTTCTCTGAAACAGCCGGGTTAGACGCCCGCGTTAACGACATCAGCGAGAGTGATGTTAGATATCTGCATGCTTGGTTTTTCATGTTGGGATCAACCGAATAGATTGGCCCCAACGAAACGACTTAACCCACTTACCAGCAACTACGCGGAGATCTACATCATGAAAAAGTCCATCGCCTTCGGTTTCGCCTTGTCCATCCTGGCCGCCGGTTCTGCATTCGCCAGCCCTGAGCACATTAACCAACGTGCCATCGTCGACGCTTCCAGCGCTACCGTTCTGGACAGCAAAGTCGCCAGCAAAGACGCGGTCAAGCCCTTCGCTACCCAGACTTCGGGCACTGTGACCGTTGCTGAAAACCGCAAAGAGTTTGGTTCGAGCTACCAGCGTGAACGTTAATTCATTGGGTGTTTGAATACCCGAAATATAAAAGCCCGGCAGACGCCGGGCTTTTTTGTGGTTTGAATTAAAGTGCGTCGGGTTTACTCCGTTTTCATGCTCCGCTGATAACAACTTACCTTCAAACGTCATTAGATGTTGTGCATTCGCAAGAAGGGAACAAGTGCTGCCGCTACTTGTTCTGGAGCATCTTCTGGCTGCAAATGCCCACCCCGCGTTGAGCTGCCGGTCACGTCGGTTGCCCAGCGGCGCCAGATGTCGATGGGTGTCGGGCGGTTATCAGCGTGATCGGCATCCGGCCATAGCACCAGCACCGGGCACCACAGCTTTCGCTCTGCTGCGAAGTCTGCTTCGTCCAGCGCAAGATCCTCATCCAGCGCAGACCGGTAATCTTCAATCATGGCCAGACGCACCGAAGGTCTGCGAAATGCCGCCCGGTAAGCTTCCATGGCCGCCGTTTCGATCACCTCTCGCCCCTCAGTCATTTTCTCCAGCGCGAAATCAATGAATGCATCCGGGTCAGCAGCCAGCAAGCGCTCGGGCAGGTCCGCCTGCTGAGCAAGCAAAAACCAGTGGAAGGCCTTGTTGGCGCCGCGAAAATCCATTGCGGCCAGCGCATCCAGCGTCGGCACCACCGCGAGGGAGGCGAATGCGGTGATCCGCTCAGGATGATCAAGGGCCATGCGATATCCGACCCGCGCCCCTCGGTCGTGGCCAACCACCGAGAATCGCTTATGTCCCAGCTTCTCCATGAGGGCCACCAGTGCGTTCCCGACGCGGCGCTTCGTCCATCGAGGTGTTGTTTGCCTGATCAGGCTCGAGCCGTACCCTGGGAGGTCCGGGGTGATCACCGTATGAGTCAGCGCCAGCGCTGGTGCAATTCGCCGCCAGGCGATGTGGGTTTGCGGGTAGCCGTGGAGCAGGAGCACTGGTGGGCCATTACCCCCAATGACACCGGCGAAGCGAACTCCACCTGCTTCCATGTCGAGTGGCCGGAAGTCACTAAAGAAAGGTGTGGATGTTGCACGTCTCAGCTCGGACATCAGCCAGCCTCTTAGTCTGCTTTCAGTGGCCCTGAGCAGCGGTCACAGATGTGTCCATGAACTGAACCAGATCCCGATTGAAGCGCGGGGCTTCTTCCAGAAACGGCGCATGGCCCGAGTTCTCGTACAGCTTCGTCTGAATGCGAGGGTTCAACTGCCTGGCGCGGACGATGCTGGGCTGAACCTGAACCAGCTCATCCTTTTCGCCATACACCATCAGGACCGGCACGCGTGCCTTGGGCAGTCCTTCCGCCACGGCAACGGTCATCGAGGGCGTGGCGCGGGTCATCGGCCAGGAAGCCATGGCAGCATTGGATAACAGCAGCTCGAACGTGGCCGAGTCTGGCCGGGTGTTGAAGCAGAGCGCAAGAAAGGTGCGCACGGCGTCCAGATGGATTTTCAGATCCTCGGACGCCAGGCCTGCATAGACATCAGGGTGGGAAGTGATCAGCGCGGCGTTAAGTTCGATGACGCCGTCGACGTACATCACCCCGCCAATATCAGCGTCCCCATACGCGGCGAGGTAGTTCGACATGACCACGCCGCCCAATGACCAGCCGACCAATACCGGCTTACTGGCGCCAGTTGCCTTGAGCACGGCGGCCAAGTCATCGGCGTATCGGCGCCCGTCGGTATAGGCGTCGGTATGTTCCGGCTTGTCGGAAAGACCATGACCACGCAGGTCGTAGGTGATCATGCGATAGCGTTGCAGCTCGGCACTGCTCGTTTGTTTCTCCCAGTTGAGTCGACTGCCCAACAGTCCATGAATGAAAACAATGGCAGGGCCCTGTGGATTGCCTGACTCTTGCACCGCCAGCTTGATGCCATCCGGCGAAGTCACGGTGTAGCTCCGGTCTGCGGCCAGGGTCAGCGAGGACAGGCCTCCCAGCAGGAGGACCGCGCAGGTGCTGCGCAGCATTCGGGTAAATCGAAGGTAGATCATGGGGACTGCTTCCTGACTTCAAGGTGGGAAGCAAAGTCTAGGCAGGCTCGTTGGGACGTTCTATGATCCAAAACGCTTATTATTTGATTATACGTCCTGACTTGGTTCCCTCTTTATGCATCCTTCTTCCAACGCCCTAGTCGGTGAATTGCTGTCAGGTATGCGCTTGTTCGGCGTGCAGTTCCGCAGAATGGAAGTTCCAGTCTCTCAGGGGATTGGCTTCAGCAACGAAGTGGGCCGGGCGCAATTTCATTTTGCAGGGCGCGGGCCGCTTTGGCTGCGCAGCCCGGGCGGCCATCTTCATCGGCTCGACACGGGGGATGCCGTGCTCCTTCCCCATGGAGGGCCCCATGGGGTATTGGCCTCTGAAAATACCCGCGCCGCCGAGGTGAAGCCCTTTGCTCTGGACGCTTTGGCGAGGGATGACGGCGGTGAGAAGTCCCTTGTTGATCAGAAGCGAGAAGGCCGCGCGCCGATTCTCTTCAGTTGCTGCATGACGCTGGAGCTCGGTGGCATGCAACCGCTCGTAACGGCCATGCCAGAGGTGTTGCAGGTGAGTACCCTGCTTGAGTCATCACCCGAGATCCGCCCCATGCTTGAGGCGATGGAGCGTGAGTCGCTGACCCTTCAGGCGGGGCACATGGGAATCCTGGCGCGTCTGGCCGAAGTGGTCGCCGCCCTGATCGTACGAGGCTGGGTGGCTGGCGGATGCGGCGGCGCCTCGGGCTGGTTGAGCGCGTTACAGGATCCCCGACTCAGCAGGGCGCTGGTCATGATGCACAAACAGCCCGGCCATAATTGGACAGTGGCATCGCTTGCAAAGGAAACCGGGCAATCCCGCTCGGTGTTTGCCCAGCGGTTTTTCCTTGCAACCGGCGTCACTCCGCTTCGATACCTGACGGACTTGAGAATGCGTCTGGCGGTTCTCCGGTTGAGTCGCGAACGTCAACCGGTTGAAACCGTCGCCAGCGAACTGGGTTACGGATCATTGGCCGCGTTCAGCCGCGCGTTCAAACGGTCGGTGGGCATGTCCCCAGGGGCGGTGCGGGTCAGAAACGGCGCGGCGTTGTGACTCACTGCCAACTGCATATCCAAGACCTGCCTCTTGGATGGTTATGGATCGGGAGCACAGCACCAACCCCGGGTGGGATAAATGCCCCCAATGAAGACAATACCGCTTCATTGGCGAATATACCTGAGCCATCAGGATCCACCGAAGCTGGCAACAGGACCTGGCCTATGTTCGCGGGCATTGTGGAGCACTCGATTTTCCAAGGCGCTTCACCCGCGCGATGCTGGCCGAACGAGAGCTCGCAAGCCAACAGGGAGACGCTTTGTTCGCGGCTTCCGGATTGGCTGAGCAACTCTCTTAAATCGGTACCCGATGGCAGTGGCTCAGGACGGCTCGCGGCGAACAGAAAGTAGTCTCCCGCCAACAGCAAACAGCCCTGACGCGCCGGGTCATCTATCCCCTGCAACCATTGCCCACGGCATGCGCCAATCGAACGAGGCAGTCGATCCCATATTTCGTAGTAGCTGTCATCCAGCGCCGTTTCGATAAGGCAATCGCTGGTTTCAAAGCGCATGCGTCCAATGTCTTCGTCGCCGTTGACCGGCTGATAGTCCATTTTGCGATGCCATTGGCAAATGTCGGCGTCGACCTGCGTCACCCCGGCGAAGCCTTGCTGTTCACTCAGCGCCAAGTGTTGAGCATCGCTGAGGGCTGCAAGCGCCAAAGGGGACAGCGGATTACCAGGGATTCGTAGGTCCGCGAACAGTCGCGGTGTCTGTAGCCAATACACTGCCGTTTCGCTGTCCGTGTGCCCTGAGCGACGCTGGATCAACCGCCGCTTCCATACCCCGAGGTAAGCGTTGGGGACTTGATTCATAAATGTTCCGATCCATGGGCCGGGATTTTGACGGGAGTTGACACTTCAGGCCTGGACGCCATTGGCAATTGCACACTCTCATTCGACGACATCTTCGCCAACCCCAGCCTTAAATCCGCGCCACTCGGCTGTTGATAAACGCCCAGCCCGAACTCCGGCAGCACGGCCAGCAGGTAATCGAAGATATCCCCCTGAATCCGCTCGTAGTCCCCCCAACTGGTGGTGCGGGTAAAACAGTAGATTTCCAGCGGAACCCCTTGGGCCGTGGCTTCCATCTGGCGGACCATGCAGGTCATGTCGGGGTGAATGTCGGCGTGGCTTTTCAGGTACGCCAGCGCGTAGGCGCGGAACGTGCCGATGTTGGTGATGCGACGGCGATTGGCTGACATCTCGGCGACGTTGCCCTGTGCCTCGTTCCACGCCCTGAGCTCGGCTTTTTTGCGGCCCATGTAGTCCGTCAGAAGACGAACCTGGGTCAGCTTCTGTTCTTCTTCATCGGAGACGAAGCGCACGCCGCTGGCGTCGATGAACAGGCTGCGCTTGATCCTGCGCCCGCCGGACTGCTGCATCCCGCGCCAGTTCTTGAACGACTCGGACATCAGGCGCCAGGTCGGGATCGACACGATGGTCTTGTCGAAATTCTGCACCTTGACGGTATGCAGGGTGATGTCCACCACGTCGCCATCAGCGCCGACTTGTGGCATTTCGATCCAGTCGCCCACGCGCAGCATGTCGTTACTGGTGAGCTGCACGCTGGCGACGAAGGACAGCAGGGTGTCTTTGTAGACCAGCAGAATCACCGCCGACATCGCGCCGAGCCCGGACAGCAGCAATAACGGTGATCGATCGATCAATGTCGCAACGATGATGATCCCGGCGAAGACGTACAGGATCATTTTCGTCAGTTGCACATAGCCCTTGATCGAGCGGGTGCGGGCGTGTTCGGTGCGCGCGTAAATGTCCAGCAGCGCGTTGAGCAGCGCGCCGACGGTGAGCATGAGGAAGAGGATGGTGAACGCCAGCGCGATATTGCCGAGCACGTGATTGGCGGGAGTGCTGAGGTTCGGGACCAGATTCAGCCCGAATTGAATGACCACCGAGGGCGTGACCTGGGCCAGTCGGTGAAAGACTTTGTTGTGCAGAAAATCGTTGAGCCAGAACAGCGACGGCTGGCGGCTCAGGGCTTTCATGGCGTAGAGGATCATCCATCGCGCCAGGCGCCCGAGCGCGAAGGCAGCGACGAGCAGTAACAGCAATCCGGTGATCGTGCGCAGCATTGGCTGGTTTTCCAGCAGCGTCCAGATTTCCTGGGCGCGTAGCCAAAGCGAATGGGTGTCCATGGGCGCTGGATCTCCTGATCAGAAATGGGGGCGCGATTAGAGCATTGATAGGGAAGCGAGGGCAGGGTAGGCCAAATCCGGTAACAAAATAGGCCCTTTGAGCTAAAGAGACTCGGCGAATCAGGCGTAAACCGGTACCCTATGCGACTGTTTTTTTGTATTACGCCGAGGTAACACCCGTGTTCTCCCAATTCGCCCTGCACGAACGCCTGCTAAAAGCCGTGGCCGAACTCAATTTCGTCGAGCCTACGCCTGTGCAAACAGCGGCCATTCCGCTGGCGCTGGAAGGACACGATCTACGGGTGACGGCGCAGACCGGCAGCGGCAAGACTGCCGCGTTCGTATTACCGATGCTCAATCGCCTGATGGGCCCGGCCAAGGTTCGCGTCGACATCCGCGCCGTGATCCTGCTGCCGACCCGCGAGCTAGCCCAGCAGACGCTCAAGGAAGTGGAACGTTTCTCTCAGTTCACCTTCATCAAGGCCGGCCTGATCACCGGCGGCGAAGACTTCAAGGTCCAGGCGGCGATGCTGCGCAAGGTTCCGGACATCCTGATCGGTACGCCGGGCCGCCTGCTGGAGCAACTCAACGCGGGCAACCTCGACCTCAAGCAGGTGGAATTGCTGGTCCTCGACGAAGCCGACCGCATGCTTGACATGGGCTTTGCCGAAGACGTCGAGCGTCTGGCCGGCGAATGCGCCAATCGTCAGCAGACCATGCTGTTCTCGGCCACCACCGGTGGCTCGGGCTTGCGCGAAATGATCGGCAAAGTCCTGAAAGACCCCCAGCATCTGCAGGTCAACAGTGTCAGCGAACTGGCCCCGGGCACCCGTCAGCAGATCATCACTGCCGACCACAACGTGCACAAAGAGCATGTGCTCAACTGGCTGCTGGCCAACGAGACCTACCAGAAAGCAATCATCTTCACCAACACGCGCGCCATGGCCGACCGCATTTACGGCCGCCTCGTGGCGCTCGAGTACAAAGCGTTCGTGCTGCACGGCGACAAAGACCAGAAGGACCGCAAGCTGGCGATCGATCGTCTGAAGCAGGGCGGCGTGAAGATTCTGGTGGCGACCGATGTCGCGGCCCGTGGTCTGGACGTCGACGGCCTGGACATGGTCATCAACTTCGACATGCCGCGCACCGGTGACGACTATGTTCACCGCATCGGCCGCACCGGCCGTGCCGGTGGCGAAGGGCTGGCGATCTCGCTGATCACCCACGGTGACTGGAACCTGATGTCCAGCATCGAGCGCTACCTGAAGCAGAAGTTCCAGCGCCGCACGATCAAGGAAGTCAAAGGCACCTACACCGGGCCGAAGAAGGTCAAGGCGTCAGGCAAGGCTGTTGGCGTGAAGAAGAAAAAACCGATGGCAAAGGTGACAAGAAGGGCGACAAAAAGAAAGCCGTCGCCAAGGGCCCGACCAAACGCAAATCGGTAAATCGTCCGAAGGCCGAGCCTTTGGTCAGCCAGGACGGGATGGCGCCGCTGAAAAAGCGTGTCACGCGTCCGCCCGTCGCTGAATAATCTGCTTCTGCCTCCCGGCCAGCCCGCTGAACGGCTGGCCCTCCGCTGGGTCACAACCACTGAGCATCAAGCCCGATGACCGGACGTCACGGGTATTGCCCTGTTGGCCCACTGGAGGTTGAAACATGTCTAAACGATACGACTGGGACCTGATCGAGCGTCTGCTGCACCACGTACAAAACAGCGTTGCAATCGACGATGCGTCAGACACCCATGCCGCAGAGTTGAGAGCGCTGTTGCTCGAACGCGGGTTCATTGCCGCCCACACCAGCGGTGCAGGTGGGAGTGGCGAAGGCGCTACCCTCACCGCAAACGGCGCGAGCCTGCTGGCGATGATCGACAGCAGCATTCCGGGCAATGACCATCCGCGTCAGGTGCTGGATGAACAGGCCGACGCGCTGGATCCGGCCACTTTTGACGAAGTGGCCTCAAAGGCGCAAATCGCCTGATCCCGAAAGCGTCCTGATCAGGACGCTTTTTTCATGCTCTTGTAGCAACTCAAATCCGTGAAGTCCTTGCGCACGTCGGCGATCTTCGCCAGCAACTTCTGCCGTTGATCCGCCGTACTCTGCGCCATCAGGTCTGCAATGAGGGAAATGGCTGCCTGCTCGGTATGGTCGTAGGTCGCGCGGTACTCAGGTGTCCAGAAGGTCTGACGATCCTGCAACAGACTGGCGATTTTCTGATCGAAATCGGGGGCCTTGCGCTGTTTCACCGCCGCCAGCAACAGCGACTGCCAATGCGCGCGGTTGTCGATCCATAACCGATTCTGCTCGCCCAGCGACGTCGACCACTGCATCACTCGCGCCTGCTGCGCGGCATTCAGCTTGCCCATCCACGGCGTCAGCCGTTTCTCCATGCGTTGAGCGCGTTCACTGATCTGCTTGTCCAGCGGCTGGTCGACGTACTCGTCCTCATGCTTGCGCAGGTCCTTGGCGAACGCGGTTTGCATCTCGCCCACTTGCTGATCGTCCAGCTGACGCAGCAGCTCGACCGCCGACGGCGTGATTTCTTTGGAGAGGGTGGCGATGGCTTGCCGCGCTTCGGCGGTGCGTGCCTTGAGCTGCTCTTGATTGACCTGGTTGTTTTCGACCATCCCTTGCAGACGGTCAAGCCAGTCGAGGTAACCGGGAATCTGGGTGGTGCAGTGCCAGCTCAAATGCTCCTTCAAGCGCTCATCGAGCCAGTCTTTCTGCGACGCGTTCATGTCCAGGTAGTCGTTGAGCGACCAGGGGATGATGAAGTCCAGATGCCGATACGTCAGTCCGATCTGACTGCACCCTGCCAGCAGCGTCAGGCTCAGCCATAGCGAAATAAAGGTCTTCAACACAATGCCCATGACTGCTCCTTGCCGGTTCGTCTCCCCGTTATAGAGCAAGTCAGGTCATGGCGGTTCAACCCATCAGAAAAACGAGCGCACAACCTTGAGCGTGACGGTGCTTTCGCACTGCGTGTTGTGCCCGCTGTAAGCGCTGCAATCGGCGCCGGTCAGGCTCGAACCGCTGTACATCAGGTTCATGTCCATGCCCAGCACGGGGCGCGACACGTTGAAGGACCAGTCGCTGTAGGCATTGACCACGCCGCCGCCGTCGATGATCGAAGGCGAGTCAAGCTGGTGATTGCCGTACTGCATGCGCAGGTCCAGGCCCAGCGGAATCATGCTGCCCAGGTCGAGGAACAGGGTGCTGTCCTGCCGGCCGGCGTCAGTGCTGAAGGCGGTGCCGATGCGGCTGTCGAAAATGCGAAAACCGGCGTAAAGCTCATGACTGTCGAGCTGAGCGGTGTTTGGGTAGCTGTAGCGAATGACACCCAGTTCATAGCCGAGGGTTTTGTCGAAGGGCTTCTTGAACCCCATGTAGGAATCGACTTCCAGCGAAGTATCGGGCGCTAGCCCGGTGCTGGGGGACCATTGCCCGAAGTAGAAGCCGCTGTCGTGGGTCAGGTCGAGTCCGCCATGGAATTTGGAATCGGCACCGCTCGGCGTCACCAGGCCCTGGGCCATGGTGCGGCTGGGCGTGGTGCCGAGCTTCAGGCTGAAGTCGCCCAGCTCCCGCTCGATGACTTGAGCGCTGGCGGCGTGATGCATGAGAGCGGCGCAGGCAAACACCGCACCGGTCCAACGGTTGAAACAGCGAGCATAAGGCATGCTTCACTCCTTTCAGGTTTCAGAGGAGTGGGTCGAAGGTATCTGTGCTGGCAGCGAATGGCCCGACAAGAACCGCGATCTAGAGCGTCGCAAGGATACCGCCGATTGGCGATATCTCGCGACCATTGGTCGATTCGATGCAGATGGGCTGAATGTAGCGATCAGTTCCCGGGGAAATCAGCTGATTGACGACGATCAACGCTTGGGGGAAAGAGGGGTAACCACTGGTGGCGACATCGAGCTTTTCGTACCTGGCACGGCAGGCGCGGGCCTTTTCCTCATCTTCCTTTCCCGCCCGTTGTGCCTGTAAGGCGATGGCCAGCGGATAGTTGCGATCGGCCGAGTCATCGAGCTTGGCATCAACCTGTTTCGCGCTGGCGTTCTGACGCAAGAGCAGTATCGCCTGGTAAAACTCCGCTTCGCCGGATGTGTCCTCGCGCGCTGCCCGCTCAAGCAGCGCGCTGGCAAGCTCGTCGTTTTCGGCGCGGCGCTCGTTGATCAGCAGCTTGGCCTGGAGCATGTCGTTCTGATACAGCAGATAGTTGGCCCGGCATGCGCTGCCTGCCACCGAGGTGTCGCAACCGTGGGTCGCACAGCCGGTCAGCCCGAGGCTAAGCAGGGCGCCGATGATCATCCGTTTGTTCATAGCGGTTTCCGCAGAGACGTCAGCAGATCAGGGTATCGTCCGTTCTTACCCATGACCCATGCATAGCAGCATCAATGAGCGGTCATGTGACGAGAGTAAAGCAGAGCTTTGTACAGCGAGGGAGCGATAGACCTGGCGCTTTGTGATCAAAGCGCCTGGATGTCGACCGCGGAGGCGGGAGAAAATTTACTTTTTGCCGAGGGAGATCTGTTTGGATGGGCCGAAGGTCTGGCCGCTGACACCTTTGGCGATCTGCTGGATCTCGCCACCGGATTTCAGGAAAGCTGCAATTTGTGCGTTGATCGAATCGCTGGTCTCAACGGCAGGAGCTGGCTTGGCTTTCGAGTTGGATGCTTTTACACGCATGGCTGCAATTGACCTATATAAATTTAATACGGCCGGCCATCCTATCGGAATTGGCCGGAAATTGCTTGGGTATTATCGGACGAGGGGAGGGCTGCTCATCGCGATGAGCAGCGGAAACATTTCCTGAGATGAGCCGCTAAATGACTGTTTTAATTGCGATGTTCAACATGGCTTTCTCTTAAATCGAGCCAGCGTTCAAGGCGGCAACGACGCTCAGCGACCTGACGAATGGCTTGCGTCCGGCATTCTCTGCGCAGAGTCGTTCACCAACCCGTTGATTTTCAAGGTCGCGAGCTGACGTCAGTGGCCAATCCGGAATGCCCGTCCGAATTCGGGTAGAATGCCGCCCACGTAACGAGGGTATCTGCACATGGCTTTAGTCGGGCGCTACAACAGTTTGCAAGTGGTTAAACACACCAACTTCGGTTTATATCTGGACGGGGCACAAGACGGCGAAATTTTGCTGCCCAACCGATATATTCCCAAAGATATTCCCAGCGAAGATGAAGACTGGCTCAACGTCTTTATTTATCTGGACAGCGATGACAAGTTAATCGCCACCACCGAGAAACCCAAGGTTCAGGTGGGTGAATTTGCCAGCCTCAAAGTGGTTGAAGTCAACAGCATTGGCATCTTTCTGGATTGGGGCCTGCCCAAGGATTTGCTGCTGCCGTATTCGGAAGAAAAGCAGCCGCTGAAAGCCGGTGATTACTGCGTGGTGCATGTCTACCTCGACAAACACACCCGCCGCATCACCGCGACCACGCGTCTGGATCGCTATCTGGACAAGGCGCCGGCGAACTATTCAGTCGGGCAGGAAGTGGACTTGCTGGTCGCCGAAGAGACCGCGATGGGTTTCAAGGCAATCATCAACAACAAGCACTGGGGCCTGATTCACAAGAATGAGGTGTTCAAGTTCCTGCGTTCGGGCAAACAGGAAAAAGGCTTCATCAAGGAAGTGCGCAGCGACGGCAACATCAGCCTGAGTCTGCAGCCGGTGGGCGAACAGCTTGCCAGCAGCCTCAACGCGCAAATCCTTGGCAAATTGCGCGACAACAACGGGGTGCTGCCTGTCAGTGACAAGAGCGATCCACAGGTCATCAGCAATCTGTTCGGCGTCAGCAAAGGCAACTTCAAGAAAGCGATCGGTGCACTGTACAAACAGGGCCAGATCGTCATTCACGCCGACCGTATCGAACTGGTCTGACGTGATACTCGGCTGCAGCGCGGGTTGATCTGCGCTGCGGCCGTCTGATTAGCCTTGCCCGATCACTTCTGTACGAAACTGGCGAAGCTCAGATTCGCGCCGTTCGGGCGCATGTCCTTCAAGTACGAATCCTTGTCCGCCGAAAGCTCCAGGCTCACGGTGGACTTGCGCTTGCCTTCATTGCGAACCACCACTGCGTCTTTTTGATCGCGCAGGAACTTGGTCGTCACCTTCAGGTGAATCAACTCATCGGTGCTGGGCGTGTGCAGAAGCAAATGCAGCCACTCGTACTGACCCACCGCCAGACGGCTCATGGGCAAATCAAACCACCAGATATTGCGCTTGGGGTCGAGCACGGCGAAGTGCGTGTTGTTGGTGCCGAGCACGGCGCCGCCGAGCTGTTCATTACGGCGCGCAATGGCTTGCTGCTTATCGAGTTTCATAACATTCCTGGATCACGGTCTCGTCAACCTGGCCCGACGCCCTGAGCGCCGCCGGTTCGGTCGCGCATTCTCCGGGGTTCTCGGGGAAACATAAAGGCAAAATTCGCGAGCTCCAACAGGGACGCTGAGCGTCCCGGGATGCGTTACCACGCAGAGCGTGGGAGCGATCAAAATGTCAGCGCCTCGACTGTCCTCTTCCCGGCTGAAGCCGGTCCCACTAAAACCACCGAGTGCCTGTAGGACCGGCTTCAGCCGGGAAGCTCTTGACCTGCTTAACGCACCCTCGCGAAATAATTGAACCTCTGATTCACCGCTCCGGTCAGTTCTAGTGTCGAGTTAATGACATCCTATTCTCACCCTGGAGTGAACCCTATGAGCAGCACTGGCGATAAAATCAAAGGCATGGCTAACGAAGCAGTGGGCAACGTCAAGCAGGGCGTTGGCAAAGTGACCGACAACGACAAACTGCGTGCCGAAGGCAAAGCGCAAGAAATCAAAGGCGAAGCGCAACAAACCGTTGGCGACGCAAAAGACGCTGTGAAAAAGGCGTCGACAAGGTCTGAATCCCTTGCGCCCGGAGCCCGCATGCTCCCGGCGACCAGATTCGCAACACCGTAACGGCCATCCTCTGATGGCCGTTATCATTTGCGTCGCCGACCGCCTGAAACACATCAAATGTAGCCAATACCCCGGGCGCCCTGTAAAAAGCCTGCCCGTTCGGGCAACTGACGGAATTTCAACGCATTTGCCCGCTCGTATGCATACCGCTTGTAGAAACGCCTGAATCAATAACCGTGCTTCGGCTACATCTGTGTCGCGAAGGAGACGCCATGATATTCCCGGACTTGCGCCAGCTCAGCATCAAGACAGTGTTGGTCAGAACGGTCAAAGAGTTTCTCGATGACGAGATGTCGACCTACGCCTCGGCACTGGCCTACCAGATGCTGTTTTCGCTGTTCCCGTTCCTGCTCTTCCTTATCGCCCTGATCGGTTTCCTGCACCTGCCGGACTTTTTCAGCTGGTTGCGACTGCAGTCCGAGCTGGTTCTGCCGCCCCAGGCCCTCGATCAGGTGAACCCGGTCATTGACCAGTTGCAACAGTCCAAGGGCGGTCTGCTGTCAATCGGTATCGTCATCGCGCTGTGGACCGCTTCGGCCGGCGTGCGGCTGATGATGAGCGCCATGAATGCCGCGTATGACGTGGTCGAAGCGCGTCCGGCCTGGAAGCGCATCCCGCTCTCGGTGTTCTACACCATTGGCATCGCCGGGATGTTGCTCACGGTTGCGGCGCTGATGGTCACCGGCCCGCAGGTCATGAACTGGCTCGCCGCGCAGATTGGCATGGAAGATTTCATCGTCACACTGTGGACGATTCTGCGCTGGCCGCTGATTATCCTGCTGCTGATGGTGGCGGTGGCGATCATGTATTACGTGATGCCCGACGTTAAGCAGAGCTTCCGCTTCATTACCCCAGGCTCAGTGCTTGCAGTTGTGGTGTGGATCGTAGCTTCGCTGGGCTTTGCCTATTACGTGAAGACATTCGCTGACTA
This sequence comes from Pseudomonas sp. 15A4, assembly GCF_016925575.1. Taxonomy (NCBI): domain Bacteria; kingdom Pseudomonadati; phylum Pseudomonadota; class Gammaproteobacteria; order Pseudomonadales; family Pseudomonadaceae; genus Pseudomonas; species Pseudomonas sp. 15A4. The sequence continues at coordinate 2,455,157 of NZ_CP068986.1, forward strand.
CAACGCGATGTACGGCAGCATCGGCGCGATCATCGTGCTGCTGCTGTATTTCTACATCTCCGCAGCGGTGTTGTTGCTGGGCGCTGAGATGAACGCTGTCATCGAGCACATGTCAGCCGAAGGCAAAGAAAAAGGTGAGAAGGAAGAGGGCGAGCGCGATGGGATGTCCGATTTTAATACGGTCCACCTCAAGCAGCACGTTTCCGGACTCGGCCGCGATCACAGCCATGACCAAGACTACACCCCAACGCCACCGGTGTTGAAAACCGACAAATTCTGATCACGCTCAAGGCACACGGCGCCTGCTTTTGGCGCCGTTGTCCGTTGCAGAGGGCCCGCAATGATTCGCGAAATTCTGAAAATGGGCGACGAGCGCTTGCTGCGCATTGCGCCACCTGTCCCCGAGTCGATGTTCGGCTCCCGTGAGCTGAAGACGCTTATCGAAGACATGTTCGAAACCATGGAAAGCGTCGGCGGTGTCGGCCTGGCCGCGCCGCAGATCGGCATTGACCTGCAATTGGTGATCTTCGGTTTCGAGAGCAGCGACCGTTATCCGGATGCAGAAGCCGTCCCCCAGACCATCCTGCTCAATCCGCTGATCACACCGCTGGAGCAAACCCTGGAAGAGGGCTGGGAAGGCTGTCTGTCCGTCCCGGGCCTGCGTGGTGTGGTGGACCGCTACGAGCACATTCGCTACGAGGGTTTCGACCCGGACGGCAAGCTTATCCAAAGGGAAGCCCGCGGGTTTCATGCGCGGGTCGTTCAGCATGAGTGCGATCACCTGATCGGCCGCCTGTACCCGTCACGCATTACCGACTTCAGCCGCTTCGGCTTTATCGAAGTGCTGTTCCCGGGAATGGACCCGAACGCGGACGAATAACGGCTAGTTCTTCGCCTTGATGAACCGCAGGGTCATGCGATCGGATTCGCCGATCGCCAGATACTTCGCCTTGTCCTGTTCGCCCTTGACCAACGCCGGCGGCAGTGTCCAGACCCCATCAGGATAGTCTTTGGTGTCCTTGGGGTTGGCATTGATTTCGCTCTCGGCCGCCAGCTTGAAACCGGCCTTCTGCGCCAGTTTCACCACATAGTCCGTCGGCAGATAGCCGTTCTTTTCGTTGTCCTTGGCGGTGGTGCCGGGTTTGGCCCGGTGGTCGACCACGCCGAGCGTCCCGCCCGGCTTCAATACTTCGTAAAACGCCTTGAATGTCGCCGCTTCGTTGCCGGCATCGACCCAGTTGTGCACGTTGCGGAAGGTCAGCACGGTGTCGGCCGAGCCTGGCTTGCCGAAGACCGGCGCCTCGGGCGCATAAGCCACGAGCTCGACCTTGCTGTAATGGGCAGGGTCGGCGGCGTATTTTTGCTTCAGGCTGTCGGCGGATTTCTTCGCGTAATCGCTGATGGCGGGGTCGACGATGGCAGCAACGTAATGCCCCTTGTCTTTGAGCAGTGGCGCCAACAGTTCGCTGTACCAGCCATTGCCCGGCGTGATTTCGATGACCGTCTGATCAGGGCGCAGGCCGAAGAATTTCAGCGTCTGCTCGGGGTGCCGGTATTGATCGCGTGCGGCATTTTGCGGGACTCGCCAGTCGCCGCTGAGGACGCTCGCGAACTGCGCGTGAGTCACTGTGGATTCAGGCGCAGCGCTCGCCGCCGCCAAGCCTGTCGCCGAAAGTGCCGCAAGAGAGAGAACCATAAGCGCCGGTTTCATGTGCATCCTGCTCAACCAAGAAATGATCGGCGAGGCTAGCACGCAAGGCCGGGCCTGCGATGGCACGTTTGGTTTGGTTTACCGCAGGAAAAGTTCTAAGCCTGTCAGCCGGTCAATCAGCGCTGCGCACAAGCGAGATCAACGGCTTGGTCTGTCGATAACGCGCCAGCCGTGGGGCCAGTTCCTGCGGCAAGTCCTCAACCTCAACGAAGCCGATCCGCTGATAAAACCCGCTCAACGCTGGCTCACAGAACAGCCAGACGCTCCCTTTAACCGATATCAACGCTGCCGCGATCAACCCTGCTGCGACACCGCGCCCGCGCTCGGCCGGCGCAACGAACAACCCGGTCAACCAGTGCCCACCCGCAACAGGCGTCAGGCATAAGGCGCCAACAATGTCCGGCTGGCGCGCCACCCATATCTGCGCCTCGCCTCTGGCACGCATGGGCGAGCGATGGGCGCGGTAAAACTTCTCCAGCAACGGACGCTGCAGGTCGGGGAGGGGCAAGAACTGAATGTCGGGCATGTGCGCTGGGCGTCGAATCAAGGTCGGCTTGGGCGCATCGTTCTACCCTCATAACCAATCGATCTACAAGTTTTTCCTGCGTCGTTGCACAACCGGTTATCAGCCCGAATGCAGGAACCGGCAATGCCCAACTACCTGGACGACGCGCAGCGCGAAGAGATCAAGCGTCTGCGTGCAAGCTTTACGGGCCGTACGGAATGGCCGACCTGGTTGCTGCTGATTGGTGTGTTCACAGGCTGGCCGACGTTGCTGGTTGCCAGTCCGCACCTGGGCGTGTGGCCCACAACGCTGTTGATGATCCCGCTGCTGGTGCTGTGGATGTCGGTGCAACACGAGGTGCTGCACGGCCACCCGACCCGTTCGTTGCGCCTGAACAAGCTGCTCGGTTACGCGCCCTTTGCGGTGTGGTATCCGTACACGCTGTATCGCGACACCCATATGCAGCATCACTGCGATGAAGACCTGACCGTTCCCGGTCGCGATCCGGAAAGCCGCTACTTGAGCCAGCTGGACTGGAAGCAGACCGGCACGCTGATGCGTGTGTTGCGGTGGCTCGACAAGACGCCGCCGGGGCGTCTGGTGTTTGGTGTGCCGTTGGCGCTGAGCAGTCTGATCGTTGGCGAAACCCGGCGATTGCTGCGTGGCGAGCGTCAGGCCTGGGCGATGTGGTCTACCCACGGTGGAGTGCTGGTGCTGATGTTTTTATTCATTGAGCATTACAGCGCGATCTCGGCCGTGCATTACGTGATCTTCTGCAGCGTACCGGCGCTGGCGGTGTCGATGGTTCGCTCCTATTACGAGCACCGCCCCGGCGAGCAACCCCAGGAGCGCACGGTGATCAACGAAGCCTCCTGGCCATGGGCCTGGCTGTTTCTGAACCTGAACCTGCACCTCGTCCACCACGACTTGCCCGGCCTGTCGTGGTATCACATGCCGGTCGTGTATCGGGCGCGGCGCGAGCAGTGGCTGGCGCGCAGCGGCGGATTTCTGGTGGCCGGTTACGCGGAACTCTTTCGTCGCCACAGCTTCAATCCTATCGACAGCCCGCAACATCCCCATGTTTGAAACCCCAGGTCTGATGAGGAACACCGAACATGCCCCAAGGCTTCGCCGAACTGTTGATGTACGTCGCGCCGCCGCGCGTTCAGCAGGCGCAAGAGCAGTGGCTGAGACGAACAGTGGAAATCCTTGGCGTGGAGCGTCTCGATGCGCAGGCTTTGGACCTGAAAGCGCTGTGGCTGTCGCCGCACTTGCTGCTGGCCCAAACCTGCGGTTATCCGCTGATGACGGAATTGCAGGGCAAGGTGCAGGTGGTCGGGCGGCCTGTTTATCAGTTGCCCCACAGCGCCGATGGCAACCATTGCAGCCTGATGGTCGCCCGTGAGGACGATCCGCGTCAGGCCCTCGTCGAGTTCAGAGGCAGTCATGGCCTGCTGAATTCGCGGGATTCCAATTCCGGCATGAACCTGTTCCGCCACGCCCTGGCGCCGCTTCAACGGAATGGGGTGTTTTTTGCTGATGTCACGCTGACCGGTGGTCATCGCAACAGTCTCGCCGCGATCAAGGCGGGGGATGGTGATCTGGCCGCCATCGACAGCGTGACCTTCGACTATCTGGCCCGCGACCGCAGCGAGGAAGTCGCCGGTTTGAAGGTGATTGCTCGTACGGCGGAGGGGCCGTGCCTGCCCTACATCACGCGGCTCCGCGCCGATGCCGATGCCATCCGCGCGGCGATGAATCAAGCGCTGAGCGAACTCCCCGATGTCGCACGCGTGTTGGCGATTAGCGAGGTGTTACCGGCAAGTGAGCCCGATTACGAGGTGCTGCTCGGTTACCAGCAGCAGGCTGTATCCCTGGGGTTGCCGTTGCTTTAGTTATTCCTTGATGATCTATAAGAATCACTTTTAAGTATTTTTACTGCATAACCGCGCTTGCTAGCATGGCCTCTCGGAAAGTCCCGATGATAAAAATTTCAGGGCAGGGGATGTCTTATGGCTGGCGCCGACGTTATGCATCGCCACTACCTCAGCGAACTCTTTGTGCAGCACCATGCGTGGCTGTGCCTGCGCCTGCGTCGGCTGCTCGACTCCGAGCAGAGCGCCGAAGACGTCGCCTCCGAAACCTTTCTGCAATTGCTGGCCTCGCCCAACGTCGTGCCCATCCGGGACCCGCGCGCGCTGCTGACCACCATCGCCCAGCGGCTGGTGTATGAGCGCTGGCGGCGGCGTGATCAGGAGCGCGATTATCTGGAGGGCTTGGCCCTGGAAGACGCTGTTCCTTTTGCGTCCGCAGAAAGCCACGCCGCCACGCTGCAAATCCTTGATCGTCTGGATCGACGCCTTGACCGCCTGCCTGCAAAGATCAAATCAACCTTTGTGCTCTCGCGCCGCGGCGGGCTGACCTATCCTGAAATTGCCGCGCAGCTGGGCATTTCCCGGCGTTCGGTGAGCGACTACATGGATCAGGCTGAAACCTGTTGCCGCCGCGCTTGTCTGGAATAAAGCGTGTGCTGTGCCCGGCCAACTGTGCCAAACCGATTGAGCTCCTCCCATCCCCGAGCGACGAGAGACATCCATGACACCAATCAAAAAACTGCTGGGCGGCTCGCTGCTGGCACTGGCTGCCCTGACGGGCTCGGCGTACGGCGCAGAAAAGACCGCGCCGATTCATTTCGGTGACATTACGTGGGAGAGCGGCAGCCTGATCACCGAAATCCTGCGCACCATCGTGGAAAAAGGCTACGGCTATCCCACCGACACACTGCCCGGCAGCACGGTGAGTCTGGAAGCGGCGCTGGCGAAGAACGACATTCAGGTGATCGGCGAAGAGTGGGCCGGTCGCAGCCCTGCGTGGGTCAAGGCCGAGGCCGAGGGCAAGGTCCACGGCCTAGGCAATATCGTCAAAGGCGCGACAGAAGGCTGGTGGGTGCCGGAGTTCGTGATCAAGGGCGACCCGGAGCGCGGCATCAAACCGCTGGCGCCGGACCTGAAATCGGTATCCGACCTGCCCAGATACAAGGACGTGTTCAAGGACCCGGAATCCCCGGACAAGGGCCGCTTCCTCAACAGCCCGACTGGCTGGACGTCGGAGATCGTCAACACCCAGAAGCTCAAGGCCTACAAGCTCACTGACAGCTACGTGAACTTCCGTACCGGTTCCGGCGCGGCGCTGGATGCTGAAGTCGCATCGTCCATCCGTCGCGGCAAGCCGGTGTTGTTCTACTACTGGTCACCGACGCCGCTGCTGGGTCGCTTCAAGCTGATCAAGCTGGAAGAGCCGCCATTCAACGAAGCCGCGTGGAAAACCCTATCCGACGCCAGCAATCCCAACCCCATCGGCTCCAGCTCCCTCGCTGCCCACTTGGCCATCGGCGTGTCGGAACCGTTCCGTCAGCAGTACCCGGATCTGGTGAGCTTCTTCGAGAAGGTGGACCTGCCCATCGATCAGTTGAACAAAACGTTGGGCGAGATGAGCGAGAAGCGCCAGGAACCGAGCGTCGTCGCGAAAAGCTTCCTGAAGGATCATCCGGACGTCTGGACCGCCTGGGTGCCGGCCGAGGTTGCCAGCAAGGTGAAGGCGGGCCTGTAAGCGCTTTCTCTTCAAACTGTGGGGCAAGTGGGTTGCCGCTTGTCCCTCAGGCAACCCTTTCCTGTAGGAGTGAGCTTGCTCGCGATATAAGACGGAACATTCGCTGAATCTCCACGAGCTGTACTGACGTCTTCGCGAGCAAGCTCACTCCTACAGTGATCGCGTGTACATTACCCCCCACGCAATCATTACCGCGGCCAACAACCCTGACTGGCGACGATGCTCGCCGTGCGCCAAGCTCAAGGCGTGTAACGATCCTCTCGCGAGCCCGCGATCATGAACCCTCTATTCCTTCCCCTGCATACCGAACGCCTGATCCTGCGCGAGCTCACCCCAGACGACACTCCGGCGCTGGCGCAAATTCTGGGCGATGCCGAAGTGATGCGCCATTCGGTAGCGGGGGTGTTATCGGAAAAGGCGACGGGCGAGTTCATTGACTGGTGCCGGATGTCCTACCGTGAACGCGGCTTTGGTCCCTGGGCGGTGGTGGAGCAATCCACATCAACCCTGGCTGGCTTCTGCGGTCTCAATGCCGAGCGTGTGGATGAGAAGGACGAGGTCGACATTGGTTACCGGCTCGCGACCGGGTTCTGGGGGAAAGGCCTGGGCACCGAAGCAGCCCGCAGCGCGATGTCTTACGGCTTTGAACAGCTGGGCTTGTCATCGCTGATCGCCATCGTCCAGCCGACTAATCTCGCGTCGGTCAATGTGATCAAAAACTCGGTTTCGGCGGGTTCGTCCACAGCCAGTATCACCGACAGGGCGTGAGGATTTACCGCATGACCGCGCAGCAATGGGCCTCTGTCGTCTAATGTAAGTGTCCGGTTTAACCAAGATCCCTGTAGGACCGGCTTCAGCCGGGAAGACGTGAGGCGGCGCAATGCAGAACTCATCGTGTACACACTGGCCTCTTCCCGGCTAAAGCCGGTCCCACAAGGTACCCATTGCTCGGCCGCAAATCGCTCACCGATGGATATCTCGCCCCTCAACTGTTAGCGTCCAGCAGACAATCAAAGCGTTGATCACCGATAAAAAGTCGCCGGGAGAGGACATGGGATATTGCAGATCGACAGCAATGACGATGATGAAGGCGTCACTCGGGCTAACGCTGTTGGGCGTGATGGCCCTGCATAACGTGACATTGGCCGGCGAAACCGCACCCGCACCCGCACCTGTGGCCGGGGATTCCGCGCTGACCTTCGTACAGGATCGGCATCTGGGCGAGAGTCTGGGCTGGCTGGGTTATCAGGTCGCTTCCCACACAGTAACCTTCGCCACGATTGTTGAGACCGTCGGCCGCACCAAGGCCCAGGAAATCGTGCAGGACGAGTTGCAAAGCCTGCAGCCGCAGTATCAGCAGGAATGGGACCGCAACCTCGCGGCCGCCTACGCCGCATCCTTCAGCCCCGAAGAGCTGAAGGCGCTGGACGCTGCAGACCCGGCGCCAGATGTCGCCAACAAATTCCGCAACAAGCAGCGCGACGTTGGCGCTGACATGAAGGACCGCTCCAGTGAGCTTCTCAAGGTTTACGTGTCCACCGCGCTGGACAACGCGCTGAAAAAAGCCAAGCCTTGAGCGCGCGTTTTTAGAAGCGTTTTTTCGATCATCCCCCGTCACAAAGGAAAGGAGAGACCATGGACCCGTTCATGCAAGCGGCCATTGATGAGGCGCAGAAGGGCCTGGACGAAGGCGGTATTCCGATCGGCTCGGTCATCGTCCACGACGGCAAGATCATCGGCCGTGGCCACAATCGTCGCGTCCAGGAAGGCAGCGCCATCAAGCACGGCGAAATGGACGCCTTCGAAAACGCCGGCCGCCAGCCCGCCCGCGTTTACCGCGAAGCCACGCTTTACACCACCCTGTCACCCTGCGCGATGTGCAGCGGCGCGATCCTGCTGTATGGCATCCGCAAAATCATCGTCGGCGAACATGAGACGTTTATGGGTGAGGAAGAATTGCTCAAGTCCCGTGGCGTGGAAGTGAACGTGCTGCACGACGCGACCTGCGTCGGACTGATGAAGCAATTTATCGCGGACAAGCCTGAGCTGTGGAATGAGGACATCGGCGAGTAGTCAGCGTCAGGCCTGATTTTGATCAGGCGACAAACACCATCCATGTGGGAGTGACCGGGGTGGCCCTCACCTTGCTCTCAAAGATAGGCCGGGTCATCTGGCCAGATCACTGCAAGTAAGCCTTCGCGAGCAAGCTCGCTCCCACAAGACTGTGGCTGACATGAGATCTCGACCCGTGCAGAAAACTTGTGGGAGTGAGCTTGCTCACGAATGCGGTGGGTCAGGCGAGAAGGGGTAGCCCAGGCAGACCGCTTTCGTGAGAAAGGTGGAATGCCACCCCGGTCACTCCCATGGTTTGTGCGTAGGCAGATCCATCGAATGCCTCCAGGCCCCGCCCGCGATTCACACCACCAACGTCAGCCACGCCGACACCAGCAACAGCACCGCCATCACCTGATTGAAGCGCTTCATGCTGTTCGCCGAGCGGCAGAATTTCGCGGCGCTGACGCCCAGCCAGGCCCAGGCGCTCATGCACGGGATCGACACCAGGAAGAACGCCAGCGACAGCCACATCACCCTCAGCATGCGGTCGGCGTCAGTGCCCGCAAAGACGCTGACAACGGCCAGCGCCATCATCCAGGTTTTCGGGTTGACCAGTTGCAGGCTCGCTGCGCCCCACAGGCCCAGGGTCGGACCGCTGCGGGTTTGCGTCCGGTCGACTGCTTCGGCGGGCGCGCTGAAGATCTGCCACGCCAGCCAGGTCAACCAGCCAATGCCGATCCATGACATCAGCGTTTGTACCTGCCGATGCCGCGCCAGCACGTCGCCCAGCCCGGTGCCGACCATCAGCACCAGCAACGCCGCGCCGGCGCAGGCCCCCAGCACAATCGGCAGCGTGCGCAACAGGCCGTAGCGCGAGCTGTTGGTCAGTACGAGAATGTTCGTCGGCCCGGGCGTGATGGAAGCGACGAAGGCGAACAGGAGGAAGGGCAGGAGGGTTTGCATAAGGCCACTCGGCGGTCATTGATCGTGGAGCAATGATCGGCGCGCAGTCGGCGGTCAGTCTGGAACGTTTGAGCAGCGTCGGCGGTAGTCTGCGGGGGTCATGCGATAGGCGCGCTGGAACCAGCGGCCCAGATGGCTTTGGTCGGCAAAACCCAAGGCCGCCGCGACGCTGACAGGTGCCTCGCCCCGCGCCAGTAGATGCCGGGCGCGGGTCAGGCGCAACTGGATCAGGTAGGCATGGGGCGCCATGCCGAACGCAGCCTTGAACGCGCGGCTCAGGCGGAAACGGTCCACGCCGGTCACTCGGGCCAGATCATCCAGACCGATGTCCTGATGCAAGTGGCTGTGCAGATAATCACGGGCTCGCTGGGCCACCAGCGGAAGGCGCGGATCGGGGGTGATCACGGTCCGCCACCGCAAGTGGCTGGTCAGGTTGGCGAGCAGGTGATCCAGCGCGGTCTGGCGGACGATCCGCAGTTCGTCGTGGTGCATCGCTTCGAAGGCGTTGGCGGTGGCGATGGCCAGGCGCGGGTCTTCCGCCAGCGTCGCGGCGAAGCTCAGTTGGGCGTTGTCCGGCGCTTCTTCAAACTGCGCGCGTAACTCCCGGTCCAGCCAGCGCGGGTCGAGGTACAACGTGCGGTAGGTGAAGCCGCCCGCTTCCGGGGCGGTGCCGTCATGGATGTCGCCCGGTTCGAGCAGAAACACCTGGCCCGGCGTGCTGTTGTGCTGCTGCCGACGGCAATTGAATTGCTGCAGACCCTGTTCGGTGATGCCCACCAGATAACTGTCGTGCCAGTGCGGATCGTAGGCATGGCCCTCGAAATGCGCGCGCACGGTCTCGATGCCGGACGTGGCGTCCTGCTTGAGCTCGATCCAGTTGCGCTCGGACATCGCGGTGCCTCTGAAAGGGCTGGTTTTGATAGGCGGTCGGTCAATCCTGAATACGTTACCGCGCCGCTTACGGCAGGTCTGGAAGAATCGTGCAGCGGGCGACGAAGTGTCGGCGCACGTCAAGGTCCTGCGGGTCGCCGACTACTCTTGTTACAAAGCGAAAGGTCCTACACGTTGCTCATCCACCGTGACAGCGCGAACCTACGCGCTCGATCGCCATCAAAGACCGGAATCGTTACCCATCCCACAGAAGGTAAATGATGAACCCTTTTCCGCGACGCCTTGCCGTCGTCCTGCTCGGCGGGCTCCTGTCGGCCGGGCTGGCACAGGCCGATGATCACACCGCGCACTCGCCGCCGCTTCTAGCGGCCGCCGGTTACCCGAGCCGCTCGATCAACGTTCCCGACAACGGCGCCGTGCGCCGCGCCAACCCCAACAGCCGCCAGGGCACCGAGTCCATTGCGCCGCGTGTCGGTGGCCCGAATCTCGGACCGACTCAGCCACGTCCGCCCACCCTTGAAAACGGTGGCATCGGCAACGGTTACCCAACCCGGCAACAACCCTCTCGACCTTCCGGGGATACCGACCGCCGCAGCAACTGAAACCACTGCCAGCCTCTCTTCCATTTCAGAAGGAATTGCCTATGTTGCGCGCTACCCCTTTTCATAAGCTCGCCCTCCGCAAAACCCTGCTAGCGACCCTCTGTGCCTCCGCGTTATTGGGCTTCTCCGTCCAGGCCACTGCCGCGACCTACCAGAGCGAGAACGGCACGCTGACCGTCGATGAGGTCGTCGGCGGTTTGCAGCATCCGTGGGCGGTTGCGTTTCTGCCGAACGCCCAAGGCATGCTGGTCACCGAGCGCACGGGCAACCTGCGTCGGGTGATGCCTGACGGCAAGTTGTCGGCGCCGATCTCCGGCGTGCCGAAGGTCTGGGTGCAAGGGCAGGGCGGTTTGCTGGACGTTGAGTTGTCGCCCGATTTCGCCAAGGACCGCATGGTGTACCTGACCTACTCCGAGGCCGCCAGCGATGGTAAAACCGGCGGCACGGCGGCGGGGCGCGCAAGGCTGTCGGAGGACATGACCAAGCTGGAAGGCTTTACGCGCATCTTCCAGCAGCAGCCGAAACTGTCGGTAGGCAACCACTTAGGCTCGCGCATCGTCTTTGATCGCGACGGCTACATGTTCATCGCCCTGGGCGAGAACAACGACCGCGCCACGGCTCAGGACCTCGACAAGCTGCAGGGCAAGGTCGTGCGCCTGTACCCCGACGGCACCGTGCCCAAGGACAACCCTTTTGTCGGCCAGAAGAACGTGCGCCCGGAAATCTGGAGCTACGGTCATCGTAACCAACAGGGCGCCGCACTCAACCCCTGGACCGGCACGCTGTGGACCAACGAGCACGGCCCGCGTGGCGGCGACGAAATCAACATCATCGAACGCGCCGCCAATTACGGCTGGCCGATCTCGACCTTCGGCATCGACTACAGCGGCGAGCCGATCTCCGAGTCCAAGGGCAAGATCGTCGAGGGCGTGAAAAACCCCTTCCATGTGTGGGAGAAGTCCCCAGGCATCAGCGGCATGGCGTTCTACGACTCAAGCACGTTCAAGGCGTGGGACCATAACGTCTTCATCGGTGCGCTGGCGTCCGACGAGCTGATTCGTCTGGAGCTCAAGGACGACAAGGTCGTGCACGAAGAGCGTCTGCTCGGCGAGCTCAAGTCGCGCATCCGCGACGTGCGGCAAGGGCCGGACGGGTACGTGTATGTGCTGACGGACGAGGATGACGGAAAGTTGCTGAAGGTTGGGTTGAAGGTGGAGCAGTAGGCTCATGTAATCTATGCAGCTCATTTCTATTTTAATGAGCCGAATATGGCTCCTTACCATCGAATGTAATTTATATGGCTCATTCCCCTCGCAATGAGCCATATACGACTCTATCGACTTGACCTGAGCCATATACGTTACATACTCACTGCTCGACAGTGAGGCCTCATGAAAACCACCCTGCTGGACCAAATCCGAAAAAGACGCCTCGCGCTGGGCCTGCAGATACAGCAGATGCCTTTGCGTGCGGGCCTGACGCGTCAGCAGTACGGCAAGATCGAAGCGGGTGGGAATCCGCGGTTGACGACCCTCGACCAGATTGCAGAAGGACTCGATGCGGCTCTGCTTCTCGTCCCCAAGTCAAAGCTTGCCGCCGTGCAACGAATTCTCGACAGCGAAGCAGCGCACGACAGTGACCGTCCATACGCGGTGCCGGCGAATGAATCTTCAGGTCAGGAGCTTTCCGTCCACGAGGCCGACGAGAGTCCGTGGGGTGATCTCTGATGGCTGATGAAACGGTAGCGGCTTTGCAGCTGACCCTTCAGGGCGAGCGTGTGGGGTACGTTGCGGGGTACTCCAATGGCAAAAACGTCTTCACGCTGGCGCCCGAGTACATCGAGAATCAAGCCCGACTTCCGCTGACGCTGTCCCACACTGACCCTAGGGCATTTGCTCAGCAATTGGCCAAACGGCATCCCTACGTCACTGCCCATAGACTGCATCCGGTGTTGAGCAACCTCCTGCCGGAAGGAGCGCTGCGCGACTTTCTCTCGCAAGCGATGAAGGTCCACCGCGATAACGAGTTTCCACTGCTCACCTGGCTGGGCCGCGACTTGCCGGGCGCTTTGGTGGCAGAGCGAATGGACGCTGCAGACATCCCCGGCCTTGCGTTGCAGCACCGTGGGAAAATCGACCCGACCGTCATCGACATCCCAGACAGCCAGGCGCATTTCTCACTGGCTGGCGTGCAGATGAAATTTTCCATGCGTGACAGAGACGGGCGGTACATCACCGGTGATCCCGATGCGCCTGGGGACTGGATCATTAAGACGCCCTCGACCATCCACCCGTTTGTGCCGCTCAATGAATACACGGCGATGACACTGGCAGCGCTCGCCGGTGTGGATATTCCCGAGATCAGACTGATCCCGATGGCTGACATCGAAGCGCTGCCAAATATAAACCTGCCCAACGAAACGCTCGCTTACGGCATACGTCGTTTCGACCGTCTGCCAGAAAACGTGCGGGTGCATGCCGAGGATTTCGCGCAGATATTCTTCGCCTACGCACATGATAAATACCGCAAAGCCAGCGCTGACCAGATTGGAAAGTTGGTGTATAGGAGCTCTCTCTACGCGCAGCGTGATGCGACACAGATGGCGAGGCGGCTGTTGGTCAATGTGCTACTCGGCAATGGCGATGCACATCTGAAGAACTGGAGCATGATTTATCGCGACGGCCTAAACGCCGAGCTTTCACCGGCCTATGACATTGTCACGACCAAGGCCTATATTGCCGACGAAACCAAGCCCGCCTTGAATATGGCCAAGGCCAGAAGCTGGTATGGCATGTCACTCGAGCACTTCAAGAAATGGGCTGAGTACGGCGACATTCCATGGCGACCGGTCCTTTACAACTTGAGAGCGACCATCGACAGCGCACGCACCCTGTGGCCCGGTGCGCTTGAAAATAGCCCCATGCCAGACGCGCAGAAGGACGCCTTGCGGGCGCACTGGAGAGATCTGCATCAAGACTTCCGCATCGGATGATTCTTGGCGATTTACTTCACGTTTATCCCTGCACTTAACATAAATCCCGGTTGTAAAAATCCCGCGCAGAACGTAAAAGAAGCGCCGCCGAACTGGCCTGCGTTTCCCGTCGCCCGACTGCCCATCACCAGGAATTCACCCGCCGATGATCACCTCGTCCCGTCCCGCTGCCGGTTTCACCCGTCGGCTGTTGCCGCTGAGTATCGCCTTCGCTTCGCCATGGCTGGCGGCCCACGAAGCCGAGCCGGTCACGCTGGATGCGTTGCGGGTGACCGGGGAGCAGGAGTCGATTTATCAGGCGAGCAGCGCGTCGGTTGGCGGGTTCAGTGAAGCGCCGCTGCGCGATACGCCGGCGTCGATTTCGGTGTACACCGCCGAGCGGCTGAAGGACCAGCAGGCCAAGCTGCTCAGCGATGTCCTGCGCAACGACGCGTCGGTGGGCGACAGCTATGCGCCGGTGGGCTATTACGAGAATTTCGTCGTGCGCGGTTTCTCGCTCAACGCGGCCAACAGCTACCGCATCAACGGGCGGAGTATCACCGGCGAGCAAAACGTGGCGCTGGAGAACAAGGAACAGGTCGAGTTGCTCAAGGGGCTGTCGGGCCTGCAGAGCGGCGTTTCCGAGCCCGCGGGCGTGATCAATTACAAGAGCAAGCGCCCGGAAGACGTGCGCTCGGTGACTGTCTCGACCAACGAGCACGGCGAGCGCTACATCGCCACGGACGTCGGCGGCTGGTTCGGCAGCGAGAAGCAATTCGGCCTGCGCGCTAACGTCGCCCACGAAGACATCCGCTCTTACGTCGAACACGCCAATGGCCAACGGGATTTCGCCTCGCTGGCCTTCGACTGGAACATCAACGACCAGTCCACCCTGCAGCTAGACGTCGAATACCAGAACAAGGAACAGCGCTCGGTGCCGGGCTATCAGTTGCTGGGCGGCACCGAGCTGCCCCACGACGCCTCGCCGCGAAAACTGCTGGGTTATCAAAGCGGTTCGAACCCGGTGGGCATCGACTCGCTGAACATGACCGGGCGCTACGAATACCGCCTCAGCGACGACTGGAAAGCCAGTCTCAGCGCGTCACGCAGCCGCGTGGTCATCGACGATTACAGCGCTTTCGCCTACGGCTGCTATTACCAGAGCGACTGTCCTGCCGAGCCGCTGACCGGGCATTTCACGCCAAGCGGCGGTTACGACATCTACGACTTCCGCAGCCCGGACGACACGCGACGCAACGATGAAGTCGAAGCGTCCATGACCGGCCTGTTCGACACCGGCTGGCTCAAGCATGAGCTGACCTTCGGCAGCAGCGCGTTCCGGCGCACGGTCGACACCCGGCCGTATTTCAGCGAATACGTCGGCTCCGGCAATATCAACGAAACGCCGGACACCTTCGCGCCGTCGGACCTGTCCGTGGGCCACACCGAACGGCGCCTGGACAGCCGCCAGTTCGGGCTTTTCGCCACCGACCGCATCAGCTTCAACGAACACTGGCAGACAGTGATCGGCGGGCGTGAAGTGAAGCTCGATGAAAAGGCCTACAACGAGGACGGCAGCGACAACCGGCACACCGAGCGCTGGATCTTCCTGCCCCAGGCCGCGCTGATCTACAAACCCATTGACAACGTTTCGCTGTACACCAGTTACAGCAAAGGGTTGTCCTTGGGCGGCACGGCGTCGGTGTTCGACAGCAATGTCGGGGAAATCCTCGCGCCGACGATCTCTCGTCAATTAGAAGCCGGGGTCAAATACGACTGGCGCCGCATGAGCTTCACCGCAGCGGTGTTTCAAACCCGCCAGGCCTATCAATATTCGAAATCCCAGGACGATGGCAGCCTGACCTTCGTCCAGCAAGGCCAGCAGAAAAACACCGGCGTCGAGCTGAGCGCCAACGGCTACGTGACCTCGCAGTTGCAGGTGTCGGCCAGCGTCGCGGCCATTCGCGCACGGGTGGAAGACAGCGGCACCGCGGCGTATGAGGATCATCAGGCGATCAACGTGCCCAAATTCCGCGGCAGCCTCTCAGCCGATTACGCGCTGCCGATTCAAGGGCTGGCGCTGTTGGGCGGCGTGCAATACAGCGCCAGCAAATACGCCAACCGCGAAGGCTCGGTGAAAGTGGATGACTACGCTGTGTTTAACGCGGGTAGCCGCTACAGCACCAAAATCGAGGGCTACGACACGGTCTTGCGCCTGACCGTCGACAACCTCTTCGACAAGCGCTACTGGCGCGACGCGGGCGAATACCTGGGGGACGATTACCTGTTCCTCGGCGCACCGCGTACGGCTCGGGTTTCGGCGACGGTGAATTTTTAAATCAGTCGCTGAAACGCGTCAGCCGTCAGCGATCCGCCCGCAAGCCGTCAGCTTTGTTATCCTGCGCGCCTTTGTCGCACCCGCGTGCGTTTCAACCTGTGATTTGGGGTCTTTCATGACAGCCATTCTTCGACCGCGCCCACAACCCATCAGCCGGGGAGACTACAAAACCCTTGGCCTGGCGGCATTGGGGGGCGCTGGAAATTTACGATTTCATTATTTTCGTGTTTTTCGCCCTGACGCTCAGTCAGCTGTTCTTCCCGCCGGAAATGCCCGAGTGGCTTCGCCTGCTGCAAAGCTTCGGCATCTTCGTCACCGGCTACCTGGCGCGCCCGTTGGGCGGGATTCTGATGGCGCACTTTGCCGACAAACTGGGTCGCAAGCGCGTCTTCAGCCTCAGCATTTTGATGATGGCGTTGCCCTGTCTGCTGATCGGCGTGATGCCGACCTATGCCGACATCGGCTACTGGGCACCGCTGGTTCTGCTGGCGCTGCGCATTCTTCAGGGGGCGGCCGTCGGTGGCGAAGTGCCGAGCGCCTGGGTGTTCGTCGCCGAGCACGCGCCGAAAGGCCATCGCGGTTATGCGCTGGGTGTTCTGCAAGCCGGACTGACCTTTGGTTACCTGATCGGTGCGCTGACCGCGACCTGGCTGGCGAAAGTGTTCAGCCACGCGGAAATCCTCGATTACGCCTGGCGCATCCCGTTTCTGATGGGCGGCGTGTTCGGCGTTATCGGCGTGTGGCTGCGACGCTGGCTGAGCGAAACGCCGGTGTTCATGGCGATGCATGCCCAACGCGAGGGCATGACTGAACTGCCGCTTCGCGCTGTCCTACGCCAGCACCGGCAATCTCTGCTGCCCGCGGCGTTGCTGACCTGCGTGCTGACGTCCGCTGTCGTGACGCTGGTGGTCATCACGCCTACGGTGATGCAGCAGCGCTTCGGCATGAGTCCCAGCGACACGTTCGCCCTGAGCAGTGTCGGCATCGTTTTCTTGAACATCGGCTGCGTGTTGGCCGGCGTGCTGGTCGATCGCATTGGCGCCTGGCGTGGCGTAGTGCTTTACAGCCTGTTGCTGCCCGTCGGCGTCGGCGTGCTTTACGCCAGTCTGGTCAGTCACTGGTTGCCGTTGAGCATCGCTTACGCGTTGGCCGGCCTGGCCTGTGGCATTGTCGGCGTCGTGCCTTCGGTGATGGTCGGACTGTTCCCGGCGAACATTCGCGTCTCCGGCATCTCGTTGACCTACAACATCAGCTACGCACTGTGGGCAAGCACCACGCCGCTGGCGCTGATCGCCTTGATGCCCTGGAGTCCGTGGGTGTGCGTCGGTTATTGCGTGATCATGGGCGCGGTCGGTCTGGTGACGGCCATGTTCTTTGGCCTGCGCAAGGGCATGCAGGTCGATGATCCGCGGGTGGCGCGAGCTGGAAATTGAGAGGGCAGGGGCGTCGCAATGGCGCCCGTGTCGAGTCAGTGGTGCGGATTTTAAATCCGTGCCATTCCAAACGAAATCGACCTCTGATTTGTAACAGATGATTGTAATTATCATTTGCAGCGTTTATTGTCCCTGTCTATACAACTGACCCGCTTTTATATATCCACACGGCCTGTACTTGGGCCGTGTTCGAACAGTTTGTCTGCGTGTTTGAGTAGGGATGCTTCGCAAATATCTGTAGGAAAGTTTACTTGTTATTGTTCGGTTATTAACCGGGCTTGACTGTGTAAATGATTAAAGTCTTAAAAACCTGAATATCAATAAAAACAATGTCACGGCCCAGGCAGATGTCATGCCGGGGGCGGCAAGTCGCAGAGACGGTTGAGAACGAATGTTGGAAGAAGAACGCAAGCGTAAGCGATTAAATAAAGCCACTCCCCGAGAGCAGGAAGTCCTGCTTCTCTTGCTGGAGGGGCATACCAACAAGGACATCGCGCAACGACTGGGGATCAGTGATTATACGGCTCGCGACCACGTTTCGGCATTGCTGCGAAAGAACGAGGTGAAGAATCGGGCACAGCTCATTGCGCTGCACATCACGGCGCCGAGAAAGAAGAAACTGGCCACACCCCTACATCTGACGGATTGTTCCGTTGACCGGTAAGTGCATAATTAACCCAATTTGATAGTCCACACTTGTAACCCGTCGTCATCGAGATTTGCTGCGGTGGCGTGTGTTTCGTAATGCGCGATTTTTTGAATAATGACTTCGCTGTCAGTGCTTTGATTTCTTCAATAAAAGTGCTCGTCAAGGTGCACCCACAATAATGATCAATAATAAGGATGGAGTCGATGACCATTCAAGTCGCAACGTCTGAGCCTTTGAAACAACAGCACATCGAGGCACACCACAGTTCGGACGTCTCCACTGCGTTTCAGCAATTGGTCGATGAGCAAAGCCAACTGTCCCGAGACCAGTTGAGCGAGCTGCACAAGCAATGGCTCGGGCCACACGGCATCTTTGCCACCTTCAGTGCAGAGGTCGAGCGACTGGGACGTCAGGCCCCTGCGCTGGATGACCTCTGCAGCCTTGGCAGCGCGGAGCGTACGAACGAGGCCGAGCGAGCGGTGGCCTTCGCGCTGGCGCAGAGCAATCGCCGGCGTGCGGCCAACAACCCGTTCGGCTCGCGCTCGCGTCAGGACCTGTGCTGCGTGGTGTTTAACGAGACCGGTGCATACACCCTGGCTGAGCGTTACGCCGCGTATGAAGCCATGCGCCAGAGCGACTCGGATTTCTTCATCAAACTGATCGCCACCACCCGCGGTGTCACGGAGCGGCGGATCGTCTTTCGCGGCTTGCTCGAGCACTACGACCGGCTGCTGCCAATCGAAAAAGCATCTACCCCGAAGCCTACCGCGACGTGCAGCAAACGCATCTGGATCGGGAAGAAGGGTTATACGGGCCGCTGATATTGGGCGACAGCCTTGCTGCAATATTTGAAACTGTCACGCCTAAAGAGCTGCTCAATCAAATTCATAATTCGGCAGAAATGCTTCCATGATCTACGGTCTCGCCAGACGGGATAAGCGTTCTGTGGTCGGCTAAACCCCATGCCGTCAATCCCCAGTAGATGGCGGACTTCAGTGGAGTATTTGTGATGAGTATTTCAATTCCAGAAAAGATCAATGTTCAGTCCGCTTCCTCGTTGGCTATCACTCAACCCGAAATCAAGGAGGCTTTGAGCGCTTCACCCCAAGGCGCGCAGCAAATACCCGAGTCACCTGTCACTATCAGCGGAAAAGGGCTGATGATGTCACGGCTTTTTAATGGCCATACTTTTGAGCCAGCCACCGTGAAATACGATCCCGCCATGACGGCCTTGTTTCCCACGCTTTTTTTATTGCCTGAAGACCGGAATCTACTGTCGGCAGTCTATGAGTTCGCGAGCGAAGAAGAGGCCGACCTTGGCTATGTGGACGATCTGGCTTGGTCCATTGCTCATTACCGGCGAACGGACAATGGACGCGAAATCATCCCGCAGCGGCCTCTTAACCGGTTTGATACGGAAGGCCACGAAGTGTCTTACTCGTTCAATGAGGAAAGTGCCAACACTGCCCATCGCATATTGAATGGAAGTGCTTTCAGCACGACAGCCATTGATCGCGGCTTTCTACGTTTTGCACTGGACGTCGATTACAGCCCGTTTAGCAGCTTGAATTTTCATTTCCTCGAACAGATCGTCAACAAATTTTCTGAAAATGGAAACGTGGTTGCTGACTTTGGCCGGCAATTCCACCATTTTTCATTTGATCAAAAAAACTGGATTCAGAACGTTTCTGAGGAGGTATACGATCTCTCTGGCAGCGTGCCGTTCTTGAAGCGTACGAAGCCTGATAGCAGTGATGCGCCCGCAGCGGATAAGGCATGTGCTGCCACTGATTCGCATACCCCTGAACGCTCCATTCGCGAGATCATCGCTGCCTATCTGAAGGAAACGGCCGTCCCTACGCTGTTCGAAACGTTGAGGCGCATGAAGCGCTGAATTCACCCCAGCGCCGCGCCCTCGTGCGCACACACCTTCGTGGACGGCCACGCCGGCGTGACCCGATTGCGCCCGGCGCTTTTTGCGTCGTAGAGCGCCATGTCCGCTTCGTGCAACCACTGGGCGGCGTCGGCCTGGTGCGCGCCGTGCGCCGCAACGCCGATGCTCAGGCTCAGTTTCAGATCGGGAAGGGCCGAGTGGGCGTGATCGTGGACCGTGCGGCGCAGGCGTTCGAGTATCTCGGTGGCCTGGGCCAGAGTGGTGTCGGGCAAGATGACGCAGAATTCATCGCCGCCGTAACGGCCGGCCAGATCGGTCTGCCGCAGGCTGGCGCACAGCGTGTTGCTGAGTTGCTTGAGGACGTTGTCGCCGGTGATGTGGCCGTAGGTGTCGTTGATGGTTTTGAAGTGGTCAATGTCGATCAACGCCACGCTGTATTGGCGGTTGAGGGTCTGGCACCTATCGAATTCGAGCGCCAGTCGATCCTTCCACGCGCCGTGGTTCATCAGGCCTGTGAGGCTGTCGGTGGTGCTGAGTTTTTCCAGCGCTTTCTTGCTTCTGGACAGCTGTACGGCCACGCGATAACAGACCAGCCCGATCGCCATCGGGTAGATCACCAGCATGGGCAGGCAGGCGAAGAGCTGCAGCTGAGTGACGTGGGGGAACAATGCCGGCATGAACAGGGTGTACGCCGCCAGCGCGCCCGCGATCTGCGCCAGCGAACCCAACACAAACAGACGCAAGCCACCGGCTGCGATGTTGTTCATCGCCATCATCGACAGCACCGTCACGGTGGGCAGCGGACTGATTCCCATCGCTCCCGCCCAGAAGCCACCGCCCAGCGAGTCGTAAATCAGGTTGCGCCGCTCGGCGGCATAGGGCTGAGGGGAACGCCTGGCGAGCAGGAAAGCCATGTGCGGCCAGCCGAAACCGTGGGCGATCATGGCGATCCATACCCAGGTTGGCGGATGGGAAGGGTACAGCGCCGCCGCCACCGCGAAGAAGCCAATGCCCAGGCCGATGCTGCGCGGCAGGTACATGCGTCTGGCGAAGGAAAGACCTTTTTGGACCGAAGTGTTCATAGCGCTTCACCGGGTTATAACGCAGCATCCCGACTGATACATCGGTCACGACCAACGACGCCGAGTGTCGCTCGCCAATGGGATGCTGGGAAGAGCCCTTAGCCACTATTGGTTAAATAATTCGCACCGGCTGTCGCGAGGAGGCGGGAATGCTGGTGCCCTTGGGCGAGCGCAAGGGATCGTCTGTCATGGCCCGTTTTCCGGCCATCTGTGTATAGACCGGTCTGCGTAGGTTGGCTGAAATAAGCGGGCAATTCGGCGCGGTCCGGATGTGCATTCCGTCACGCCGGCAGGAGCCTACGATGCCCGAACTCTCAAACCTCATCGCTTTTTCCCTCATCGCCCTCGGTATGGTGCTGACGCCAGGGCCGAACATGATTTACGTCATTTCGCGATCCATCTCACAAGGACGCAGGGCGGGTCTGGTCTCCCTCGGCGGCGTGGCAGCCGGTTTCATCTTTTATATGCTCTGCGCGGCGTTCGGCATCACCGGTTTGGTGATGGCGGTTCCCTATGCCTACGACACGCTGCGCATGGCTGGTGCCGCGTACCTGCTGTACTTGGCTTGGCAGGCCGTGAGACCGGGCGGTCGCTCGCCGTTTCAGGTGAAGGATTTGCCGCACGACAGCAACCGGCAGCTGTTCCTCATGGGCCTGATGACCAACCTGTTCAATCCCAAAGTCGCGGTGCTTTACCTGTCGCTGTTGCCGCAATTCATCACCGTCGGCGACGGCACCAGCGTGCTCGGCCAGTCATTGATTTTGGGCAGCGCGCAGATTGTGGTCAGCCTGAGCGTGAACGCAATGGTCGCCATGGCGGCGGGCTCCATTGCGATGTTTCTGACGCAGAAGCCGGGGTGGGCGGCAGTGCAGCGCTGGCTGATGGGCACGGTGTTGTTTGGGTTCGCGGTGCGGATGGCCGCTGAGGGGCGGCGGTGATGGTGCGGTAATGTTTCGCTGGGAACTTGGCAAGCGCTTGCCAGACGCTCTCCGATTCGCGAGATTAAGGCCCCCGATTCGTTAGCATCATCACAAGGGACGTCTGATGCCTGTTTCTCTCTATGTTCTGCGTATCACCTGCCTCGCCGCGCTGATCGCGCCCTTCACCCTGCACGCCGATAACGCGGTCCATGTGCTGACAGGCACCTTGGGCAAAGCGCCCATCGTCGTCGAGTTGGATCTCACCAGCGCTGAGGACGTGTCGGGCCGGTATTTCTATGAGAAGTACCACAAGGACCTGCCGCTTTCCGGCACCTCCAAGGGTAACGATCTGACGCTCACTGAAGGCCTGAGCTACGACGACGAAGCCAAGTTGCCGAAGCTCGTCCTTCATAAAAATCCGGATGCGAGCTGGACCGGGGACTGGAGCAGCAAGGGCAAGTCCTACAAGGTGCAATTGGCCGAACAGGCCATCAACGCGCCGGATGCTTCCGCCGAACCGGGTTGGCAGGACATCTACAAACAGTCGGCGTATGACTACCTGCGACTCACGCATCTGACGCTCAAGGCGGATAAAAAAGCCACGTTCATGGGGCACGCGCTGCAATGGTGGGTCGAGCCGGAATCGGGCGTCTCGATGTTTGAAATCACGTCGGGTTACACGCCGGAGCAGGCCGCACGTATCAATCAGCAGCTGCGCGCGCGCTTGTGGCAGGAGGTTGTCACCTACAACCAGTGCATGCTCAATGCCAGTCGCAATGGCGGTGATTTTGCCCAGACGGTCACGCCGCGCGTGCTGACGCCGGGCATCGTGAGCCTCAGCGTCTTCACCGAATACGATTGTGGCGGCGCGCACCCGGACTTCGGCGACTCACCGCTCAATCTGGATGCCAGCACGGGGAAGGCCTTAACGCTGGAAGATGTGATGTGGGTCGGCAAGGGCGCGCCGTTTCATTACGAACGTGATGAAGAAGGCGGCACGAGTTTCGACACGTATTCCGACTACCGCGGCAAAGCCTTCGCCCCGTGGCTCGTTGGCCAGCTAAAAGCGGCGCACCCTGCAGACATGGTGAAGCCTGCCACCGAAGACGACTGCGACTACACGGACCCATCGGTCTGGGAGTTTCCGTCGTGGTACTTCACCGAAAAAGGCATCGTTTTCGGACCGTCTTTCGCCCGGGTGATGCGCGCGTGTGAAAGTCCCGAATGGTCGGTGTTGCCTTACAGCGTCATCAAAGCGCATCCGGGCGGGACTAAACTGACGCTCCCGGAATGATGAGGCCTTCGTGATCGATTGATGATCTGACATCGCTGCTTTTCCGGCTGCAGTCGCTGCCAGAAAAGCAGCAACCCTCACTTCCCGCCGGTCACACCCTTCACCACCTCGGCGTGGGCCTTGGCATCCTTCGCCAGGGAAATCACGTTCACCATCGCCGTGCGTTTGCCGTAGGCCGCAGTAATCGTCGTGCTCAACACCCGGCCGCCGTCTACGCTGCCTGAGATATCCAGCTGACGCATGCCGAGGCCTTTTCGTACGATCTTCTTCTCACCCAGCTTCTTGAAGTCCTTGTAGCTGGACTGCTGCTGTTGCAGCGTGTCGGCGATGATACCGTCGAGGGTTGGCTTGTCGTTGGCGCCGACCTTCTGGTCATTGGGCAGCGGCGTCTCGGTGATGATCACCACGCGCTTGGCGGGCTTGTTCATGTACAGCGAGCCCGTCACGCCTGCCGCCCTGGCCTTGGCGTCGATCTCTTCCATCGGGCCTTTGACGTAGTCCTTCGGCAGGGTGAACGCGAATTTGCCGCCGAGCATCGCGACTTTCTGTACAGCAGGTTTCGGCGCGTGCTTGGCTTTGGTCGCGGCCTGCGCGCCGGCCATGCCCAGGCATGAGGCCAAGGCGGTGCAGACCAGCAGGGTTCTTAAACTGAACAAGCGCATTCCGACCACTCCTGGGGATGATTCCTACATAGGTCCGGCATTTTGCCTGAGGGTGATGGCAGGGTGATAGTCGTGAGGATGATGGTGTGTTTAGGACTCGCAGATGCCGGTCCGGCTGGATACACGCGGTACATTGTGGGACCGGCTTCAGCCGGGAAGCGGCCGGTATACACAACACAAGATTTTCAGCGAGACACCCGACGCCTTCCCGGCTAAAGCCAGTCCCACAGGGTATGCGGCATGTCCAATTCCTTTGGTGTACGCGGTGTATCTGTAGGACTGGCTTCAGCCGGGAAGAGGCCGGTATGCACAACACAAGATTCGCAGCGTGACCCCTGACGCCTTCCCGGCGAAAGCCGGTCCCACTAGGCCACACGCATGTCCGAAGGATTGTGCGCACCTTTCACGGTTGGCTTTCCAGGCCAAAGGTGTACATTGAATTCAAAATACAATAAGCACAGGAGACAGACATGACCCATGCCACTGATCGCGCCTTGCAAGTCCCTTTCGCCGGGCCCACGTTGTTGGGCACTCCACTTCTCAACAAAGGCACGGCGTTTAGCCTCGATGAGCGTGAAGCCCTGGCCCTGCAGGGACTGCTTCCCGAACGCGTCGAAACCATCGAACAACAGGCTAGCCGCGCCTATCACCAGTACCAGGCCTGCGCGACCGATCTGGACAAACACATCCTCCTGCGCTCGATTCAGGACTCCAACGAGACACTGTTCTACCGCGTCGTCGACGACCATCTCGACGAGATGCTGCCGATCATCTACACCCCCACCGTCGGCAAGGTCTGCCAGGAATTTTCCCGCATCTACCGCAGCCATCGCGGCCTGTTCATCAGCATCGCTGACAAGGACCGCATCGACGAGATCCTCAACAACGTCACCAAAGACAACGTCAAAGTCATCGTCGTCAGTGATTGCGAGCGCATTCTCGGCCTCGGCGATCAGGGCGTCGGCGGCATGGGCATTCCCATCGGCAAGTTGTCGCTGTACACGGCGTGCGGTGGCATCAGCCCGGCCTACACGCTGCCGGTGGTGCTCGACGTGGGCACCAACAACCCGGCGCTGCTGGCGGATCCGCTGTATTTCGGCCGTGGCCAGGAGCGTGTTCGCGGCGCTGAATATGATGCGTTCGTGCAGGCATTCGTCGAAGGCGTCCAGCGCCGCTGGCCGGAAGCCATTCTGCAGTTCGAAGACTTCGCACTGACCAATGCCATGCCGTTGCTGGCGCGCTTTCGCGATCAACTCTGCTGCTTCAACGATGACATTCAGGGCACGGCCGCTGTCACCGTCGGCACCTTGCTGGCCGCCTGCAAGATGAAGGGCCAGCGCTTGTCCGATCAGACCGTCGCGTTCGTGGGCGCCGGGTCAGCGGGTTGTGGGATCGCCGAGCAGATCATCGCCGCCATGCAGCTCGAAGGTTTGTCCGAAGACCAGGCGCGCAGCCAGGTGTATCTGCTCAACAGCAAAGGGTTGCTGACCGATCGCCAGCCGGGCCTCTACGATTTCCAACAGCGCCTCGCCCACTCCAGCGACTCACTCAACGACTGGGATTTCAGCGCCCACTGGCCTTCGCTGCTTGAGGTGGTCAGCAACGCCAAACCCACGGTGCTGATTGGCGTGTCAGGGAAGGCAGGACTGTTCACCCAGCAGATTGTCGAGACCATGCACAGCCATTGTCCGCAGCCGATCATCATGCCGCTGTCCAACCCGACCTCACAGATCGAAGCGCACCCCAAGGACATTCTGCAATGGACCGACGGGCAGGCGCTGGTGGCGACGGGCAGTCCGTTTCTACCCATTGAGGTGCTGGGCAAAACCTTTCCCATCGCACAGTGCAATAACTCCTACATCTTCCCCGGCATTGGCCTCGGCGCCATCGCGAGTAAAGCCACCCGCGTCACCGACGGCATGCTGATGGCGTCGGCCCAGGCACTGGCTGGATGCGCAGCGGCAGGGCAGATGCTGCCGCCGTTGCGGGATGTTCAGTCGGTCAGCAAGCGCATCGCCTTTGCTGTCGGCATGGCGGCCCAGCGCGACAGTGTGGCCCCACCGCAATCGGAAGAAGAATTGTCAGCGGCCATCGAGAAAGACTTCTGGCAGCCGGTTTACCGGTCCTACGTCCGCCGTCCTGATTAAACCCCAGGGACAAAAAGAACCCGCCAAATCGGCGGGTTTCTTTATGACACTAAAGCCCTGCGTCAGGACAGAGTGAGGGAAACCGGCGGCAACCCGTCGATCTGTGCCAGCACCTCAGACATGCCCTGGGCGAAGTGCATGCCGGTGTAAGAGCCCGTGGTGATCACGAAGTCCGCAGGCAATGGCAGACCGTTGAGGGTGTGATGGTTGACCAGCCACGGCAGCAACCGTCGCGGATCGCTTGCGGGATTGGCGACTTTGGAAGGCACGATGCTCTCGCCATTTACCGTGAAGGTCAGCGTCGGTGCAACAAAGGGAAACGACCCTTCGTAGGGTACGAAATCACCCACCACTAGTGCGCCGTGGTTAAGCAGATCGGCCAGTTGCGTCAGCGGCTCGATCTTCGGCCACGCCGCAAACCGGCTGGACACCACCTCAATGGACGCCGCCATTTCGCCGATGCCGGCCATAACCTCGTCGTCGCTGTACGCCTCATCCCGCGGGCTGAAGGTGCGGTTGAAACGGAAGGCGATTTCCAGCTCCAGACCCACCGGCGGGTAGACGCTGCGGTCTAGCGTGCCGGTGGACGGGAACAGGCAGTCGCGGGGCAGGGGAGAGCCTTGAATAGGCCCGTCCGCAGACTTCGAACCGATCTTCCAGCCGCCTGCTTCAACGCCACGCAAGCGCAGGATTTTCTGTTGCGTGAGGTAGGCCGCGTCGCGGTCAGGCGGGTTCAGCTCGAAATTCAGCTCGCCCAACAGGTCATGTTTGTTCTGGGCATCGACGATCAGCTGCGCCAGGCGCGAGGGTTGGGTGTCAGTGTCCAAGAAGGGTCCTCCATTCAGGTTGCTCGCGTGAGAACGCCGCCCGAAGGCGGCTTCCGTTGTCGCTTTATTTACTGATCACCGGCGCGGGTTCAACACTCGGGGCCAGCGGCGCAGCAGGTGTGCCGTACTCAAACTTGTTCTGCGGCTTCATGCGGAACGACAGCACGACGCCAATCGCCAGCAGAATAATGCTGACCAGAAATGGCAGCTGCCAGTTGCCAAACTTGTCGATCAACAGACCGGCGGCCACCGGGCTGACGATGGCAGCCATGGCCGATCCGGTGTTCATCATGCCGCTCGCGGTGCCGCAATGGTCCGGCGCGATGTCCATCGGAATTGCCCACATCGGGCCGATGGTCATCTCGGAGAAGAAAAACCCGATCGCCAGGCAGGCCAGGGAAATGTGCATATCTTTGGTGAACATCAGCGGCACCAGCGACAACAGCGTCAGGCCCAGGCACACGGCAACCATCAGGCTGCGCGCCTTGTTCAGATCCTTGGTGCGCGCATAAATACGGTCGCTGACGATGCCGCCCAGGGTGTCGCCGACCACTCCACCGAAGAAAACGGTGGAAGCGAAAATCGCCGTGCCCTTCAAGTCCAGGCCCATGTTCATGAAGTACATCGGCACCCAGCTGAGCAGCAGCCACAGCGTCCAGCCGTAGCAGAAGTAAACGATCGTGACCGGCGCCATGCGCTTGAACAGGCGACCCCACGGCAGGACGACGCTGGACTTCACTTTCGGCGGCGGCAGGGTGTCCAGTTCCTGTTTCGAGATGCGCGGGTGGTCTTTCGGGTGCTCGGTGAACACCACCATCCACAGGATGACCCAGACGAAGCTGGTGGCTGCGCAGACGTAAAACGATTCGCGCCAGCCGTAGGTGGCCATCACCGCGATCATCGCTGCCGGCGCCAATGCGTTGCCGAGGCGGGCGAAGGCGTGGGTGATGCCCTGGGCGAAGCCGCGTTTTTCCTTGGGGATCCAGCGGGACATTGCCGCCGTGGCTGCCGGGAAGGTCGCGCCTTCACCGAGGCCGAGGAGGATCCGCGCGACGATCAGCGAAACGAAGCCGCCGGCCAGCCCGGTCAGCACCGTGGCGCTGGCCCAGATCAGCCCGCACACCACCAGCGTTCGCTTGGCGCCGAATCGGTCGCTGACCCAACCGCCGATGATTTGAAAGATCAGGTAGGGGTACGCGAAGGCCGAGAAGACGATGCCGATCTCGGTCTTGGTCAGATTGAATTCTTTACCGAAACCGACCGCGGCGGTGCTGACATTGACGCGGTCCAGGTACGTAATGAAATACATGGCGCACAGCATGAACAGCACCACCGTGGTGGGGCGCAGACGTAAAAACTTCATGTGCTATCTCCAGTTTCTTATTGTGTTCGCTGACAACGCGATGATTCGGGATAGTGAGATGCGTCAAAAACGCTGCGGGCGTGCCGCAGCGGGGTGTGGCATTAGTCGCGTCGCAGCGGTACCGATTGCCCTCCCAGGTAATCCATGGCGGCCAGCACGCCGCTGGACTGAAGTTTTACGCCGGCCATCTGCAGACCCATTTCGCAGCCGGTGAGGGTGGCCATCAGCATCAGGTCGTTGCAGTCGCCCAAGTGGCCGATGCGGAACATGCGGCCTTTCATCTTGCCCAGGCCGGTGCCGAGGGACATGTCGAAGCGCTCGTAAATGGTCTTGCGCACCTGGTCGGCGTCGATGCCTTCAGGCGTCATCACGCCGGTGAGCACGGGGCTGTAAACGCTCGGGTCGGCGCACTGGATTTCCAGGCCCCACGCGGTCACGGCAGTGCGGCAGGCTTTCGCCAGACGGTTGTGACGGATGAACACGTTGTCCAATCCTTCGCCGAGGATCATGTCCAGCGCTTCGGACAAGCCGTAGAGCAAGTTGGTGTTCGGCGTGTAGGGCCAGTAACCGGTCTTGTTCATCTCGATGATCTCGTCCCACGCCCAGAAACTGCGGGGCAAACCGGCGCTTTTGCTGGCTTCGATGGCTTTCGGCGACAGGGCGTTGAAGCTGATGCCCGGCGGCAACATGAGGCCCTTCTGCGAGCCGGAGACAGTCACGTCCACGCCCCATTCGTCATGACGATAATCGGCAGAGGCCAGGCCAGAGATGGTGTCTACCAGCAGCAGGGCAGGGTGGCCCGCCGCATCAATGGCTTTGCGCACGGAAGCGATGTCCGAGGTCACGCCGGTGCTGGTCTCGTTGTGCACGACGCAGACGGCCTTGATGCGATGCCCGCCGTCAGCGCGCAGGTGGTCTTCGATCATTTGCGCATCGACGCCACCGCGCCAGCCTTCAAGGCCGGGGCGGCCGATGAACTGCGGCTTGAGGCCGAGGCTCAGCGCCATCTTCCGCCACAGTGTTGCGAAATGGCCGGTCTCGAACATCAACACTTCGTCGCCCGAACTCAGCGTGTTGCACAGCGCCGCTTCCCAGGCACCCGTGCCCGACGCCGGATAAATCACCACCGGATGCACGGTCTTGAAGATCTGCTTGATGCCTTCCAGCACCTTGAGCCCCAGCGCGCCGAACTCCGGGCCGCGGTGGTCAATGGTGGGGTAACTCATCGCGCGCAGGATGCGATCCGGCACCGGGCTAGGCCCCGGAATCTGAAGGAAGTGGCGACCGGCAGGGTGGAAATCGAGCTTCAGCATCGGTGTCTCCTGGTTTTTTTGTAATTTTGTATTTTGAATTCAAAATTAACCTAGCACAGGGTGATGCTGTGTCAAACGGCTTAATTACGCTAATCTTCCCAGCGAACTGGAGCATTTTCGAATAAGGACTCGATGCCAGAGCGGGTCCGATAAGGATTTTGTATGCAAAATTTTGACGAACTATCCGACCAAACGGGCCAGCAACCGCCCGCGCGACTAATTCCCAAGGTCGAACGCCAGCGCCTCCATGACATCGTCATCGATCACCTGCGCGGCTTTATCACCGAAGGCGTGCTTGCCCCAGGCACCAAGCTCAACGAACGCGAGCTGTGCGAAACCCTCGGCATCTCCCGCACGCCGTTGCGCGAGGCGTTAAAGGTGTTGGCCGTAGAAGGGCTGATCGAAATCAACCCGAACCGTGGCGCCAGCGTCGCCCGCATGTCGGAGCTGGAGATTCGCGAAACCTTCGAATTGATGAGCGGCATCGAAGCCTTCGCCGGGGAGCTGGCCTGTGAGCGCATCACTGCCCAGGAAATCGACGACATCAAAGCGCTGCACTACGCCATGGTCGTCAGCAAAAACCAGAACGACCTGCCGGGTTACTACCAGCGCAACCGCGCCATCCACGACCTGATCAACCTGGCCGCGCGCAACTCGGCGCTGCGTCAGGTCTACCTGTCGCTGAACCGGCGCATCCACGCCTTACGCTTTCTCTCCAATCATCAGGCCCCGAAATGGGATCGCGCGCTGCACGACCACGAAGAAATGATCGAGGCCCTGCAAGCCCGGGACGGCAAGCGCCTGAGCAGCATCCTGCGCCACCACCTGCTGGAAAAACGTGATGCCCTGATGCTGCTGGTCAGGGATGAATCCGAGCACCCGGATTCCATTCGTCGTTGACTGATTGTTGATGCGTCATTAAGGAGGCTGCCGACCATGCCCCGTGATCTCGATGCCTTGCTGGCCGCTTGTGCCGACCGATTGCCCCAACTGGAAACCCAGCGCCTGATGCTCTATGCCGGCGCCAACCTCCCCAGCGCACGCGCCATGGCCGCCTACAATCCCGCGTTCAGCGCCTACCCGGCGATGGGCCCGACCGGTTACAAAGAACAGCCGGACACCGAACTGGTCAGCGAGCTTGAAACCTTCGCCAGCCAGGCGGCCATGTCCCTGTTCGGCGCGGCATGGGCCGAAGTCCGCCTGGCCAGCTGCACCTTGGCCAACCTGGCCATCTTTCACGCCTACTGCCGACCGGGCGACAAGGTGCTGGCACCCGCCGCCGAGCACGGCGGGCACCTGAGCCAACGCCGAGGGGGTACCCCTGAATTGGCAGGTCTCATCGTTGAAGACCTACCGTTCGACCGCCGCAACTGCCAGCTGGACGCAGCGCGCGCAGCAGAGATGATCACCCGAACCCGCCCCAGGCTCGTCGTGCTCGGACGCAGCATCATGATCAAGGCCGACGACATCGCCCCGGTGGTCAGCGCAGCCCGCGCGGTCGGCGCCAAAACACTGTTCGACGCCTCCCACGTGCTGGGCCTGATCGCTGGCGGCACGTACCCCAACCCGTTTGACGCCGGCGTCGACCTCATCAGCAGTTCCACCTACAAAACCCTGCCCGGCCGCCCGCAAGGGCTGGTGCTCGGCCGCGACCCGGAAGACGCGATCGCTTTGCGCGAGGTGCTCGATACCCGGCTGCTTGCTAACTACGACGCGGGCCGGCTGCCGTCCTTGGCGGTCACCCTCACTGAAGCCCAAGCCAATGGCCGTGACTATGCCGCCCGCATTGTCAGCAACAGCGCGGCGCTGCATCGCGCGCTGGTCGATGCCGGGTTGCCTGTCATCGGGGCTAATGACGGGGAAGTGCACACCCATCAACTCTTGCTGCCGCTGTCACTGGATGCTGACCCGCGGGCCGTGATGCACGCGTTGCAGGCTCAGGGCATTCTCATTGGGACTTGTGTTGATCCTTCTCGTGCTGGACATCAGGCGTTGCGGCTGGGGACGCAATTCATCACGCGGCAAGGGATGGGCGCGCTGGATATGGTGGATGTGGCGCGACTGCTGGGTGATGTTTTGCGTGTGGGTGCTTGGGGTCGGCTTCATGCCCGACCGGTCGCTGATATGGCGCAGATGGCAGGGCGGATTCAGCAAATGCTGAGCAAAAAAAGCCGCTGGGGAGCGGCTGAAGTTTGGAGCTTGGAGGCACCACGTCGGGAGCAACGACGCAGCGAACGACAGAAACAAAATGCTAAAAGCTGATCAGGCGTTTGACGTTCTCCGGCTTGGGTGTGTGGGTTCACCGTTTCCGCGCTGGGCGGGTTCGATGGGGTGAAGCCACTTTAGGAACGATGGACGGCGGGGGCAAATGAAACCCGGGTAACTATTTGTTAGCGAAAATGTTATGTGGGGAAGGGGGCTTGGGCGGGAACTTTCAGGCCTTCGTGGTGCTTCGCGGCACGGCGCTTTGTATGAGGGCTGCAAGCTAGTCCCTGCCAAGCACACATCCACTGTAGGAGCGCGCTTGCCCGCGAGAGTCGTGTCAGCACCTGATTCGTCGCTGACCCACCGCCATCTCATAACGCCGTCAGAGTGTTTGCGCGGGGGGCTTGTTGGTGCGAAGCACGTCATGGGTTGGCTGACGTGCTCATCTGATCTTGCGGCGTTACTTCACCGTCATCGGCGCGAAAATCGGCCGGATCCCGCGGCATTTCGGATAAGCCACACAACCCCAGAAATTCCCGCCAGCGTTGGCACCGGTTCTCGCGACACGTATCACCATGGTTTTGCGGCAGTGCGGGCATAGAGGCGCTGGGGGCAGGGCAGCAGGCTCAGGCTCGGCTTCACGTGTGACGGGTGGCGTCGCGGTTGGAGCGGGCGCTTGAACGGGAATCGGAGCTGGAGCGGTACTTGGCGTAACGACCACCTCGGGCTTAACGATTGCTGGCTCGACACGCTCTGGCACCACCTCGACCGTCGGCCGTGGACCGGGCTTCTTCGCCTCAGCGATCCACTGCTTCAGCACCGATCCGTCGACCAGTTGCACGTTGCGCCCCGCCGCAAAATCCCTCGCTGGTTTGGTAAACGTCCCACTGGTCACCACGAACCCACCGACAGCACCTTCAGCCGCCATCGCGCCATACAACTCCCGCACCACCGGCACACCGACCTGCACCGAGCGCCATTGTTTGCACTGCACCACGTACGTCTCGCCGTCCTTGCGCGCGATCAGATCGATCCCGCCGTCCGGGCCGTTTTGGCCTGTTTCTCGTACTGAGTAGCCGCGACGACGCAAGGCTTCGCCCACCAGTATTTCGAACTCGTGCCAGGTGATGCTCAGCAGAGGGTTGCCTTTGGTGGTGGTGGCGGAGTCGAAAAGCTTGCGGGGGCGTCGGCGTTGGATGATCGACGCTATGGCGCCTCCGGCGAAAATTAGCGGCACCAAATACTGGCCGAACGTCGCGAACGTGCGCCAGACGGTGCTGAAAAGCACCGACTGCAAATGTTGAGGATCAGAGTAGACGGGCATCGGCGCGGTTGCTACGGAATGCAGATAAACGCCGGAGCTGACCGCAATGAGCGCGCTGATCCACCAGGGTAGTTTGCTGGCGATGTGAAACAGGTCTTCGAAGAGGGAGGTTTTCTTGGCCATGTCCTTGGTCTTTTCTTTAGTCCATACAGGGAGACAATTCGGTGAGCGCTGCACGACTCTGTAGGAGTGAGCTTGCTCGCGATGCGGTGTTGCGGATAACGGTGTATCGGCGGGATTGCTCACACCGATAGAGCATTCACTTATATCTGCGTTGGCACTGCGGATTTTTTCGGTCTTTTATCTTCTTGCAGGGATTTGGCTAAGGCATTTTCTTTCGTCATTATCGCAACACGGAGTTCTTCATTTTTCTTGCTGCCATCTTTCCCGTAATGAATCTCACGATGGCAGGTCGGGCACACTCCGCCCACGAAGTTGGGATGATCCAATCCCCCGTCAGAAAGTCGATTTATATGGTGGGGCTCAAGGTATGGAGCGCCGTCGATTTTGTAGAAGGGGGCAGGTTTTCCGCAGCTCTCACAGGTCCCATCTGCTCGCAGTAACACGTAGCGTTTTACTTTTTTACTTCGAGCATGAACGGTTTTTAACACAAGATTTTGGCCCCCTTCTGGGGTTTTGGAAGCCTCGAACGCCGTTTTCCTTGCGGCGGAGAGCGACAAATTCATAAGGTCCAGCTCTTCATCAACTACATCAGGCATGACCTCATCCTGCAGATTCACACTGACGGGGACTAAGCGGAACACAATGATTCTCCTCTTATCGCCGTGTTTATCGAGGCCTTCGTCCCACTGAAAACTTGCACAGCAGAACTCATCAAGATAGCGGTGCCCTTTTCCTTTTCCCAGTGATTCAAATAGATGAAGAGCTCGCCCCTCACGTGCATGGTTCAGAATCGCAAGATTTCCTTTGGACAGCGTCATGTGGCCCGTCTGGCCTTCGCCGGTGTAGGAGTAAACACCTAGGTCGTCTTTTTTATCGTGGTAACCGTACTGTTCTCCGGATTTACCGGTGAATATGAAGACCGCACTCGTTTTTTTGAACGGGTAATTCCCGGCTGATAACTGCCTCCATAGGGAGGTGAATATCGCGCTTTCGCTGGTAGATTTCTCCTTTAACGAAGCGCGGCTGAGCGCTCCCAGGTTGAGCAGAATCCACCTGCTTTGACGATGCTTTCTGGCTTAACGTGGGGAGCACTATTCCATTCCGTGTGTAGGAAAAATTACCTAGCACTGTACGAATGGTTTGGATCTTTGGCTAGTAGCCTTAAGCCTCTTACCCATGGGCTCAGTAATTAGCCAATCCCGTCTGACTTCGGGCGGGCAATAACATTGATTTTAACGCTCAGGTGATCCGATCGTTCCCACGCTCTGCGTGGGAATGCAGCCCAGGACGCTCCGCGTCCATCAGGACCACCGCTGCACGTTGATCAGCCCTTTCTCCCCTTGGTAATCCCGCGCACTCGAATATCGCCATTGCTCCCCCAAGTCCACATACCCTCGCTTCACCGGGTTCTGATGTATGTAGTCGAGCTTTTGCTGCATGACACTCTCGCTGTAGACCATCTCCGCGTGCACGCCTTCCTGCCAGACCTGATAAACGCGGTCCACCTTATGCGCGCGCTTAGCGAATCGAAGTCTCTGAAGAGTGCTTTCAGCGTGCGCGAGTTGGAGGTAGTCGATGATGTTTCGCGCCGTGTAGGACTTGAAGCCAGCCACGGATTTTGCGAGGTTTGGAGACTGAGCGAGATAGTGAAGGTGATTTTCTAAAACGACATACCCATAGAGCTGTAGACCTTGATTCGCTTGTTGGAAGCGCCACGTGTTAAGCACGATATCGACCAAGGCCGGGCGGGTGAATAGCGGCAGCCATTCAACGATGGTGCAGGTCAGGAAGTGGGGTTTGTCGATTTCCGTAATCGTGTAACGGCTTCGGCCCATGGATTCGTCCTTTAATCTGAGATGGGGGCGGAGCGTCGGAGGCTAATGGAAGCGGGCGGTTGGTAGAACCGGGTTGGTGTTGCTGGGTGCTTCAGATTGGTTAGTTAGCTCCAGCGCGATGGACGCGGAGCGTCGAGGGCTGCATTCCCACGCGGAGCGTGGGAACGATCAGGTAGGAATTCTCGAGTGCCTGCTCGGCGTTCAGCAAATAAAAAGGGCCACCATTTCTGGCAGCCCTTTCGTGTGCAGCTTACTGAGTCGAGATCAAATCAGTCCCAGCTCAAAGCCCCACCGGTCTGATACTCAATAACCCGCGTCTCAAAGAAGTTTTTCTCTTTCTTCAAGTCCATGATCTCGCTCATCCATGGGAACGGGTTCGTGGTCCCTGGATACTCTTCCTTCAAACCAATCTGGCTCAAACGACGGTTCGCGATGAACTTGAGGTAGTCCTCCATCATCGCTGCGTTCATGCCCAGTACGCCGCGGGGCATGGTGTCGCGGGCGTATTCGATTTCCAGTTGGGTCCCTTGCAGGATCATCTGAGTTGCTTCTTCCTTCATTTCGGCGTCCCACAGGTGTGGGTTTTCGATTTTGATCTGGTTGATCACGTCGATGCCGAAGTTCAGGTGCATGGACTCGTCACGCAGGATGTACTGGAACTGTTCTGCGACGCCGGTCATCTTGTTGCGGCGACCCATGGAGAGGATCTGGGTGAAGCCGCAGTAGAAGAAGATGCCTTCCAGAACGCAGTAGTAGGCGATCAGGTTGCGCAGCAGTTCTTTGTCGGTTTCGACGGTGCCGGTTTCGAACTTCGGATCGGAGATCGAGCGGGTGTATTTGAGGCCCCAGGCTGCCTTTTTGGCGACCGATGGGATCTCGTGGTACATGTTGAAGATCTCGCCTTCGTCCATGCCCAGCGATTCGATGCAGTACTGGTAGGCGTGGGTGTGGATCGCTTCCTCGAACGCCTGGCGCAGGATGTACTGGCGGCATTCAGGGTTGGTGATGAGGCGATACACGGCCAGCACGAGGTTGTTGGCAACCAGGGAGTCGGCGGTGGAGAAGAAGCCCAGGTTGCGCAGGACGATGCGGCGCTCGTCGTCGGTCAGGCCTTCCGGGTCTTTCCAGAGGGCGATGTCCGTGGTCATGTTGACCTCTTGCGGCATCCAGTGGTTGGCGCAGCCGTCGAGGTATTTCTGCCAGGCCCAGTCGTACTTGAAAGGCACGAGCTGGTTGAGGTCGGCACGGCAGTTGATCATGCGTTTTTCGTCGACCGCGACGCGGGCGGCGGAGCCTTCGAGTTCGGCAAGACCTTCAGCGACGTCCAGTTTGTCCAGCGCGGCTTTGGCGCGGGCGATGGCGTCGGAGTCGTTTGCGCTGACGGCGCGGGCTTCAAGCGCAGCAGCACCACCGGCGCTGTCGAGTTTGTCCATCGCGGCTTCGGAAGCGTGGCCGGCGTTGGCGCCTTTGGCGGGTTCAGCGGCGTCTTCTTTGTCGAATTCGTCCCAGCTCAGCATGGTGAGGAGGCTCCTGCTAGAGGACCGGTTTTACGCGGCCTGTGGATTTGAGTAATCGGTTTGCTGCTGTTGTGACACGGGTCACGCCATACAGCGGTCGAGAGAGGGCTCTCTGAAAATCTAGGTATTCGGTGTTCCGGTTGACGTTGTCAGGCGCTAGACCTGTCACCCGGGAGAGGAGCAAAACGCTGACGCGGCAAACGCACGGTGACCATAGGAATCCGGTCGGCTTTGGGTGCGCAGGTGGTCATGGCGTTGTCCTTGATTGGGGGCGCGAGTATACGGAAATTTGCTCCGTACGTCTTTGCTGCGACCCGTATATCCGTCATTTTCAGCGGTCGTTCGACAGGGCGAACGCGCGCTGGATTTTTCTTGACCTGACGGTGATTCACTGATTCTGAATCGCCTATCTAGTGGTCGTGGGCGTAAGAATACACACGATATGGTGTTTGTGAAACTGCGTATTTCGTCATCTGCCGGTGTTTGTGACGCAGGTCAACGGCTCATAAAAGCCCTTGACCCTGAAGACGCCCGAGATACGTGCCGTCCATGGATGCGCGAGCCCATACGCTACTCATTTCGATGACGGCCGACCTGACAAAAGGCGCTCGCGCTAGTGGTATTTGAATCGAAGAGCGTCAATCAGCCGCAGCCCCCAATCGCCCCCCAACACACCGCTCAAACACCCGCACCATCCCCTCATAATCACACCCCACCGCATCCACATTCGCCCGTATCCATTCCTCCGCCTCCACCGGCCACCAACTGATCTCAAATCCCGCATTCACAATGATGTGCTCAAACAGAATCCGCTGAGCCCGCCCATTCCCCTCTCGAAATGGATGAACCACGTTCAAATCCCCAAACAGCTCCGCACTCGCCGCAATCAAGCCCCCGCGATCCAGTTCCTGAAACCAGTTCGCGTCGGCCAGCACCTTGAACAGCTTGTTGGCCTCGGGCTCGATGCGGTGGGTCACGCAGAAGTGGGTCTGGTCTTTGGAGATATCGACGGTGCGCAGTTCGCCCGCCCAGTCATACAGATCGGCGAACAGCTGGCGATGGATGGCTTGAAGATAAGGTAGATCGTACGGAGGAAGGGAGAAGTCGATGGCTTCAGCGGCGACTTCAGAAAGGTCGCGCTCGGCTTGGGCCAGGGTTTCTGCGTCGGTGAGGTCAAGGCGGTTGCGCAGCACGGTGCTGCCGCGCGGACAGTAGGGGTCCTGTCCGACGCCGTATTTATCGACCATCAAGCCTGTTTTTTGCGGTAGCTGGTGAGCAGCTCTTCCCGTGAGGGCAGGCGGCGTTCGGAGTCGGCGGGCGAGCTCTCGTAACCTTCCAGCCGCAGGCTGGCGGCGTAGTTGGAGCGGCGCGTTTTGGCGCAGTAGGCTTTTTTGGACTCTAGCGAGGCAGCTGGCATGGGCATTCTCCTGGCTTGGCAAGAGGGGAGTGTAGCTGAAACCGGGGAGGGGCAGCGAGGGCCGGGAGCGTTTGGGCTCCCGGGTCGCGGTGTTGCTAGAACCGCTTCGCGAGCAAGCTCACTCCTACAGGGGACTGTGGTGTGAGCGAGAGCTTCGCGAGCAAGCTCGCTCCCACAAGTGGTGTCAGCGAGCTGTTCGGGGGCAAGCGCGCCTACAGAGAGGCGCGCTTGCCAGCGGGTGTTACTGGCAGGCTTCGCAGTCCGGCTCGTCGATCGCGCAGGCTTTCGGCACTGGCGCTGGACCGGCCGGTGCCGCTTCGGCTGGACGCGGGGCGGTGATCGCCGAGTCGTCCGGGCCGTGGCCACCGCTGGAAACGGCGTTCAGCTTGCCGGTGTTGATGGTCGACTTCTCGGTGCTGGTCGCGGCCAGGGCACGGAGGTAGTAAGTGGTTTTCAGACCACGGTACCAGGCCATGCGGTAGGTCACGTCCAGCTTCTTGCCCGAAGCGCCGGCGATGTACAGGTTCAGCGACTGCGCCTGGTCGATCCACTTTTGACGACGGCTGGCCGCGTCAACGATCCACTTGGTGTCCACTTCGAAGGCGGTCGCGTACAGGTCTTTCAGCTCCTGCGGGATGCGCTCGATTTGCTGCACCGAACCGTCGTAGTACTTCAGGTCGTTGATCATGACCGAGTCCCACAGGTCGCGGGCTTTCAGGTCGCGAACCAGGTACGGGTTGATCACGGTGAATTCGCCCGACAGGTTCGATTTCACGTACAGGTTCTGGTAAGTCGGTTCGATCGACTGCGACACGCCGGTGATGTTGGCGATGGTCGCGGTCGGTGCGATGGCCATGATGTTCGAGTTACGAATGCCTTTCTGAACGCGAGCACGAACTGGCGCCCAGTCCAGGCTTTCTTCCAGGTCGACGTCGATGTACTTCTGGCCACGCTGTTCGATCAGGATCTGTTGCGAATCCAGCGGCAGGATGCCTTTGGACCACAGCGAACCCTGGAACGTCTCGTAGGCACCGCGCTCGTCCGCCAGATCGCAGGAAGCCTGGATCGCGTAGTAGCTGACGGCTTCCATCGAGCGGTCGGCAAATTCAACGGCCGCATCTGAACCGTACGGAATGTGCTGCAGGTACAGCGCGTCCTGGAAGCCCATGATGCCCAGACCGACCGGACGGTGACGGAAGTTGGAGTTCTTCGCTTGCGGCACCGAGTAGTAGTTGATGTCGATCACGTTATCGAGCATGCGCACGGCCACGTCGAT
This sequence comes from Pseudomonas sp. 15A4, assembly GCF_016925575.1. NCBI lineage: Bacteria > Pseudomonadati > Pseudomonadota > Gammaproteobacteria > Pseudomonadales > Pseudomonadaceae > Pseudomonas > Pseudomonas sp. 15A4. Next base: position 2,494,083 of record NZ_CP068986.1, read on the forward strand.
GGTGCGCTTGAGCTTGTCGGTGTCCAGCTTGCCGTCGACGATGTGGTTCGGCAGGTTGATCGAGCCCAGGTTGCAGACCGCGATCTCGTCCTTGTTGGTGTTCAGGGTGATCTCGGTGCACAGGTTCGAGCTGTGAACCACGCCCACGTGCTGCTGCGGCGAACGCAGGTTGCACGGATCCTTGAACGTCAGCCATGGGTGGCCGGTTTCGAACAGCATGGACAGCATTTTGCGCCACAGGTCTTTGGCCTGAATGGTCTTGAACAGCTTGACCTTGCCCGGGTACTCGGTCAGCGCTTCGTAGTACTCGTAGCGCTCTTCGAAGGCTTTACCGGTCAGGTCGTGCAGATCAGGCACTTCAGACGGCGAGAACAGGGTCCACTTGCCGTCGTCGAAGACACGCTTCATGAACAGGTCAGGGATCCAGTTGGCGGTGTTCATGTCGTGGGTACGACGACGATCATCACCGGTGTTCTTGCGCAGCTCGATGAACTCTTCGATGTCCATGTGCCAGGTTTCCAGGTACGCACAGACAGCGCCTTTGCGCTTGCCGCCCTGGTTCACTGCTACAGCGGTGTCGTTGACCACTTTCAGGAACGGCACGACGCCCTGGGATTTGCCGTTGGTGCCCTTGATGTAAGAGCCCAGCGCGCGAACCGGGGTCCAGTCGTTGCCCAGACCGCCTGCGAATTTGGACAGCATGGCGTTGTCGTGGATGGCGTGGTAAATGCCCGACAGGTCATCCGGAACGGTGGTCAGGTAGCAGCTCGACAGCTGTGGACGCAGGGTACCGGCGTTGAACAGTGTCGGGGTCGAGGCCATGTAGTCGAAGGACGACAACAGGTTGTAGAACTCGATGGCACGGTCTTCACGGGCTTTCTCTTCGATCGCCAGGCCCATGGCCACACGCATGAAGAAGATCTGCGGCAGTTCGAAACGGATACCGTCCTTGTGGATGAAGTAACGGTCGTACAGGGTTTGCAGGCCCAGATAGGTGAACTGCTGGTCGCGCTCGTGGTTGATCGCCTTGCCCAGTTTTTCCAGGTCAAATTCGGCCAGCACAGGGTTCAGCAGTTCGAACTGAATGCCTTTCTCGACGTAAGCCGGCAGCGCCTTGGCGTACAGGTCGACCATTTCGTGGTGGGTGGCGCTTTCGGCGACACCGAGGAAACCCAGGCCTTCGGCACGCAGGGTGTCCATCAGCAGGCGGGCGGTGACGAACGAGTAGTTCGGCTCACGCTCAACCAGAGTACGCGCGGTCATGACCAGTGCGGTGTTGACGTCGGTCAGCGCAACGCCGTCGTACAGGTTCTTCAGGGTTTCGCTCTGGATCAGGTCGGCATCGACCTCGGCCAGGCCTTCGCACGCTTCGGTAACGATGGTGTTCAGGCGGCCCATGTCCAGCGGCGCGAGGCTGCCGTCTTTGGCGGTGATGCGAATCGACGGGTGCGCCTGCACAGGAGTTTCGCCAGCGGTGCGACCGGCACGCTCCTTGGAGCGCTCGTTGCGGTAGATCACGTAGTCGCGGGCAACTTTCTGCTCGCCGGCGCGCATCAGCGCCAGTTCGACCTGATCCTGGATTTCTTCGATGTGGATGGTGCCGCCCGACGGCATGCGGCGCTTGAAGGTCGCGGAGACCTGTTCGGTCAGGCGCGCAACGGTGTCGTGGATACGCGACGAAGCGGCAGCGGTGCCGCCTTCAACTGCGAGAAAGGCCTTGGTGATGGCGACGGTGATCTTGTCATCGGTGTACGCAACGACGGTGCCGTTACGCTTGATCACACGCAGCTGACCCGGCGCGGTGGCGGACAGGTCCTGCTGGGTCGCACCTGTCTGCGGCGCGGTGGCCTGCGGATTCTCGCGAGTTGTGTCGGTTTGCATGGGTGTCTCCACGTTCTTTAAGTTTGTTTGGGCGCAAAATGCACGCCCACCGTTTCGTCTTGCGGCAGTGGACTGACAAATGTCAGGCCATGACTTCAGGACGAATGGGAAGGTGGATTACCCTCCCTGGCGTTGAAGTCGAAAAGGGTGCCGGACTTGAGCCCGTCACCCGAAAAACTGTTGCAGAATGCGCATCTGATGTTGCAACTCGTATGCCGCTGCGCGCAGATCCCAAGGCTGGGTGGTCTGCCATTCGCGCTGGCGGGGTAGAGCGGTAGATTCGGGGGTTATTCAGCCCTTCGTACACACGTAATGCGCGAGAAAAAACCTTGAAATCGCGCACTGACTTGTGTTTGGGATTTAGGCGAAAACCCCACATGTAGGGTCTCCGCCGTCGAAGGGCTACAAGATATGCGTTTCGGACACTTACTGCAACGCATGAGCTGTGGATAAAGCTGTGTGTAATTTGTGTGTGAAACGGGGAAATCCCGTGTAGGCCGCATGGCGTCTGGGATGAGCGCTTTGTCGGCGGCCAAAATCATTTTTTCGGGAATTTTGCGGGCGTGAAGGCCATCGCAAAAGCCCGTTGGGCAAGCACTTTTAATAAGAAAAAACAAGGAGCCTCACCGTGCAGCCACAACCCTGGCAGGTGCTGATCGTCGAGGATGACCAGCGGCTGGCCGAACTCACCCGCGACTACCTCGAAAACAACGGCCTGCGCGTGAGCCTGGAAGGGGACGGCGCGCGGGCGGCCCGGCGCATCATCGACGAGCAGCCGGACCTGGTGATCCTCGACCTCATGCTGCCCGGCGAAGACGGCCTGAGCATCTGTCGCAAGGTGCGCAGCCACTATGACGGCCCGATCCTGATGCTCACCGCGCGCACCGATGACAGCGACCAGATTCAGGGCCTGGACATGGGCGCAGACGATTACGTCGGCAAACCGGTGCATCCCCGGGTGCTGCTCGCGCGCATCCATGCGTTGTTAAGGCGCAGCGAAACCGTCGACAGCCCGGTCCAGCAACAGCACCGGCTGGAATTCGGCGCGCTGGTCGTGGACAACACCTTGCGTGAAGCGTGGCTAAACGACCAGAGCGTTGAGTTGACCAGCGCCGAATTCGACCTGTTGTGGCTGTTGGTCGCCAACGCCGGGCGCATCCTCTCTCGCGAAGAAATCTTTACCGCCCTGCGCGGCGTCGGCTACGACGGCCAGGATCGCTCCATCGACGTGCGCATCTCGAAAATCCGCCCGCGCATCGGTGACGATCCCGACCACCCGCGCCTGATCAAGACCGTGCGCAATAAGGGTTACCTGTTCGTGCCCCACGCCGCCGCGCAACTGCCCTCCCTCAAGCGCGGCGGCTGACCGATGCATTCCATCTTCCTGCGCATTTATGGCGGCATGCTCGGCGTTCTGGTGCTGGTGGCGTTGCTGGGTGTGCTGACCCTGCATCTGGTCAACGCCGTGCGCGCCGATCAGTACCGCGAACAACTGGCCCACGGCACCTTCACCCTGATGGCCGACAACCTGCGGGGCATGAATGACATTGAACGCACCCGCGCCCTCGCCGTGTGGGAACGGCTGCTGGGTATCCCGCTGACACTGGAAACCGCCGAGCACGCGCATCTGGATGGCAGCGCCCGCAGCCGGTTGGGTCGCGGGCAGGTGGTGGTCGAACAGACCGGGCCCCATGCCGCGCGGGTCTTTCGGGAGGTCGAGCCGGCGCTGTCGGGCAATCCGTCCAGCGGCTTGCTGCTGACCGGCGAGGTGCGGCAGATCAGCGAGCAACTGGCCCGCGCGACGATCTTTCTGTTGCTCGACGAGCTGGTGCGTCTGCCGGTCGATGAGCAGCCGGCGCGGCTGGAAGCCTTGCACCAGAGCAAGGGGTTCGGTTTCGACATGCAGCTGATTCGGCTGGAAAAACTGGATGTCGATGACGACCAGCGTCGGCGCATCGACGAGGGCGACACGGTGATGGCGCTGGGCAAGGGCGGCGATTCGATCCGCGTACTGTCCGGCGTCGGCGAAACCCCGTGGGTGCTGGAGATCGGCCCGCTGTTCCAGATGAACCCCTATCCGCCGGAGCTGCTGATCCTCATCACCTTTCTCGGTCTGTGCCTGATCGGCCTGGTCGTTTACCTGCTGGTGCGTCGGCTTGAGCACCGGTTGCGGGGACTGGAAGCGGCGGCCACGCAGATCGCCCAGGGCAGCCTGGAAACCCGCGTCCCCGCAGCCGGCGCGGATTCGGTCGGGCGGCTGGCATCGGCGTTCAACGGCATGGCCGAGCACTTGCAGCGCTCGCTAATGATCCAGCGCGAACTGGTCCGCGCCGTGTCCCACGAGCTGCGCACGCCGGTGGCGCGGTTGCGTTTCGGGCTGGAAATGATCAACGACGCCACGACCCCGGAAGCGCGGCATAAATACATGGTCGGCATGGACAGCGATATCCAGGACCTCGACAAGCTGGTGGACGAGATGCTCACCTACGCGCGCCTGGAGCAGGGCGCGCCGACCCTGAGTTTCCAGCGCATCGACCTCGATGCCCTGATCGATCAGGTGATTGCCGAACTGGCGCCGCTGCGGCCGCACATCAGCGTCAGACGCGGAGAATGCGTTGACGCGCTGCATCGTATTGGGTCCGACGAGACGCATTGGGTTGAGGCCGAACCGCGTTACTTGCACCGCGCGCTGCAGAATCTGGTGAGCAACGCCATGCGCCACGCCGAGTCGGAGGTGCGCATCGGCTATCAGTTGAGTGAAGAGCGCTGTCGCATCGACGTCGACGATGACGGGCCCGGCGTGCCGGAAAGTGCCTGGGAGCGGATCTTCACGCCGTTCATGCGCCTGGACGACAGCCGCACCCGGGCGTCGGGCGGCCATGGTTTGGGGTTGTCGATTGTGCGCCGCATCATCCACTGGCATGGCGGGCGCGCGCTGATCGGGCGCAGTCAAACCCTGGGCGGCGCGTGTTTCAGCCTGGCTTGGCCCCGCCAGCAGGGGGACGCATGATGTTCGACGATGCGCTGGCCGGATTTGCCCGCACGGTGGTGGTCGAAGAAACACGGCCCGTGTCACCGCTCACCGAGCTGTTGCGGGATGACGCCCTGGATCGCCTGCTGCTGAAGGTGTATGGGCCGGACTTGATGAAGGATCAGTTGCCGGTGCTGGTCTCGCAATGGATGAAGTACTACGCCATGCAGCTGATTCCACCGGTGGTGGTGGCGAGTCTGGCCCATGGCGCGGGGTGGCCGCTAGGGCTGGACCGCCTGAGTTTCGCCCTGCACGAACGGGGCTATCTGGATGGGGTGCGGTTTCACGGGCACGTTATGGAGGTGTCGGTTTCGGAAAATCCGTTCGAGCGGTTTGCGCCGCTGCTGGAGAATCTGCAGCAGGTGATTGAGCGCTTGAGTGATTACGGTGATGTGCCAGCGACCGTGCTGTGGGGCAACGCCGGGGACTATCTGGAAACCTGCTTGCGGCAGTTGTCTGCGGCGGGCGACGTTTCTCTTAGTGCTGCGTATGGCTTGTTGCGTGAACGGCTGAGGCCGGATGGGCGGCGCAATCCGCTGTTCAATGCCGTTAGCTATTTAGAGCAGGACGGGCAGACGGTTCGGCAGCGGCGCACGTGCTGCCTAAGTTATCGGGTGGAGTGGGTGGGGCGGTGTGAGCATTGCCCGCTGGGTATGGCGGCCAGAAAATCAGTGGATCAACGGGCGCCTTCGTGAGCAAGCTCACTCCCACAATGTACTCCGCCGCATAGGAGGTTGATGTCAGCCCCGAATCGCCACCAGACTCAACAGCTGCCCATCCTGCACGCTGAACTGCGCGTCCAGCTCTTTGCCGTTGTGCCATTCCGGCGACAGATCGATGTTCAGCCGCAGCCGCGCGTTGCCGTCGTCTGACCATTCCAGCAACTCGGCGTCCTCGAAATAGAAACGCTTGAGCACGATGGGGTAAAGCGCCTTGAACAGGCTTTCTTTCAGGGAAAAGGTCAGGGTGACAACCTTGGCTGCTTGATGTTCGGGCCCGGCGTTCAGGCGCTGCATCTCCGCGGGGGTCAGAATCTCGCCGGCCAGGCGCACGGCGCGCTCGTTGCTCATCAGCTGTTCGACGTCCAGGCCCAATCCGCGCCAGTCCGTTTTGCGCGCGACGATCGCGGCGGCCCAGCCGGTGCTATGGGTGATCGAACCGGTGACGTCCGCTGGCCAGATGGGCGCGCGGTCTTCACCAATCAGGGGGACGTGGCAGCGGCCGTCCAACCGGCGCATCGCCTCACGGGCGCACAAACGACCGGCAAGAAACTCCGTCTGCCGCTTGGCCACCGACCGCTGAATGGAGGCGGGCGGCTCGATCAGACAGCGCTGGAAATCACCTTCGATGAGCTTTTGCGGATCGAACCGACTGCTCACCAACACCACGTCCGCCAGCCCATGGGGCAAGGGCCAGTGAGCGGTGAGGGCGGGGCAACAGTCGGGGAGTGTAGGGGATCGAGTCATGCCCGGCATTCTGCCGGAACCGCGGTGTTGGGCGCAAAACCGGTTTGCCGGGAATCCCCAATCCAAAGTCATGCACAGATCCTCTGTGTGGCCAACGCAAAATCCAGGGGGTACACAGGACCTGTGGGAGTCAGCTTGCTGACGAATGCGGTGGGTCAGGCGGAGTGGATGGCGCAGGCAGACCGCTTTCGCGAGCAAGCTCACTCCTACAGGAGATGAGTGTTGCCCCGAGACTTCAGCGTCATGCACAGAACCTGTGGGAGTCAGCTTGCTGAAGAATGCGGTGGGTCAGTACATGTTCAGGAGGGGTTCAGCGCTGGCTGGGTATGCTCCAAACCGTACCCAACAAGGCGCCTGGCGCCGGAGGACCTGCTCATGCTGACGTTCAACAAGCTCTTTCTGGCGCTGGCGTTTCTCGGCAGCAGCGCGGCGGCGCAAGCGGCTGATGGCAACGCGGACGTGTCCCGCACCGATTTCGGCAAGAACACCGAACGCGCCGACCGCCTCAACGGCCCGCGCCGCAGTCTCACCACCAGCAGCCAGGTTGGCAACTGGAGCCAGACGTTGAGCCAGCAGCCTGCTGATGATCCCTACGCAGTCGGCTACGGAAATCTCACCGCCCGTGTTAACGGCATGAGCCTGCAAACGGGCAATCTTGCGGTGTCTTACAACGTGCAGATGCCTTCGCCGGGCACGACTAGACTGTTCGACACCCCCTTACCGGTCCGTACAGTGCAGCAACCGCCCTCGCTGAGCCTGAGCGAGAGTCAGCACACCTATTTACCCGTCCACTACGTTTTATAAGCCGCCAGCCTGTTTTTTCGCGGTGTCTGAATTGCACAATCGCTGCCGGGCTCGTCACACTGCACGCGCTCGGCAGCGCCTCGTTGAGACTCTTGAAACGAGAGGTATGCCTTTGCCTGGGAGAGCGTCATGAAATTGCTGGTTGTCGAAGATGAAGCCCTGCTGCGTCACCACCTGCAGACCCGCCTGACCGAAAGCGGTCACGTCGTCGAAGCGGTGGGCAACGCCGAGGAAGCGCTGTATCAGGCGGGCCAGTTCAACCACGATCTGGCGGTCATCGACCTGGGCCTGCCGGGTGTAGGCGGTCTCGACCTGATCCGTCAGCTGCGCGTGCAGAACAAGGCGTTCCCGATCCTCATCCTGACCGCGCGCGGCAACTGGCAGGACAAGGTCGAAGGCCTGGCCGCCGGCGCCGACGACTACGTGGTCAAGCCGTTCCAGTTTGAAGAACTCGAAGCGCGCCTCAACGCCTTGCTGCGACGTTCCAGTGGTTTCACCCACTCGACCATCGTCGCCGGCCCGCTGAGCCTGGACCTCAACCGCAAGCAGGCGTCCCTGGACGAACAGCCCCTGGCGCTGACCGCCTACGAATACCGGATTCTCGAATACCTCATGCGCCACCACCAGCAAGTGGTCCCCAAAGAGCGCCTGATGGAGCAGCTCTACCCCGATGACGACGAGCGCGATCCGAACGTGATCGAAGTGCTGGTCGGTCGGCTGCGGCGCAAGCTCGAAGCGCCCGCGGGGTTCAAGCCGATCGACACCGTGCGCGGCCTGGGCTACCTGTTCACCGAGCGCTGTACATGATTCGTTCGCTGCGCCTGCGTCTGATGCTGGGCGCCGCGACCCTCGCCGTCATTTTCATGCTGCTGATGCTGCCGGCGCTGCAAAGCGCCTTCAGCCTGGCGCTGGAAAGCTCCATCGAAAAACGCCTGGCGTCGGACGTCACCACACTGATCTCTGCCGCCCGCGTCGAAGACGACCACCTGCTGATGCCGTCGTTATTGCCCGGCGAACAATTCGCCCTGCCCGACAGCCGCTTGCTCGGCTACATCTATAACCGCGCCGGCAAACTGGTGTGGCGCTCCCGGGCCACCGAAGACGAAGCCATCGACTACCAGCCCCGCTACGACGGCCGCGGCAACGAATTCGCGAAGATCCGCCAACCCAACGGCGACGAGTTTTTCGTCTACGACGTCGAAATCAAACTGCTCGGCGGGCGCAATGCCGCCTTCAGCATCGTCGCGCTGCAACCGGTGCGCGAATACCAGGAAACCATCTCCGGCCTGCGCGAGAAACTCTACCTGGGCTTCGGCGGCGCGCTGCTGGTTTTGTTGATTCTGTTGTGGGGCGGGCTGACTTGGGGCCTGCGGGCGCTGCGGGGCATGAGTCAGGAGCTCGATCAGGTCGAGGCCGGCTCGCGGGAAAGCCTCAGCGAAGAACACCCCAGCGAACTGCTGCGCCTGACCGACTCGCTCAACCGCCTGCTGAGCAGCGAACGCGAACAGCGCATTCGTTACCGCGACTCCCTCGACGATCTCGCCCACAGCCTGAAAACCCCACTGGCCGTGTTGCAGGGCGTCAGCGAGCAAATCGCCAAACGACCGGAAGACCTGGAGCAGGCGCGGATTCTGCAATCGCAGATCGAGCGCATGAGCCAGCAGATCAGTTATCAACTGCAGCGCGCCAGCCTGCGTAAAAGCGGGCTGGTGCGCTATCACGTGGCCTTGAAGCCTGTGGTGCAGAGCCTGTGCAACACGCTGGAAAAGGTCTACCGCGACAAGCGCGTCAACGTCGTGCTCGACCTGCCAGACAATTGCCAGGTGCAAATGGAAGAGGGCGCCTTGCTGGAAATGCTCGGCAACCTGCTGGAAAACGCCTACCGCCTGTGCCTCGGCGAGGTACGCGTGAGCTGGCGGTCATCGATGATGGGCGACGAACTGTGCATCGAAGACGACGGCCCGGGTGTTCCGGAAAGCCAGCGTGCACGGATTCTCGAACGCGGTGAGCGGCTGGACACGCAAAACCCGGGGCAAGGCATCGGTCTGGCGGTGGTCAAGGACATCATCGAAAGCTACGGCGCGCAGCTGACCTTGGGTGACTCGGAACTGGGCGGCGCGGCATTCCGAATTACGTTCGCGATTTAGGCTCACTCCTGATCCGTCATTCGAGGCGGATACCCGCCAGTGTGGCAGATGATTTGCCGCCAAACGGCGGAAAACCGCCACCACCTTCAGCCCGACGGGTCTTCTGTTAACCAGATGGTTCACGTAATCCGTGGCTCTCGCCTCATTTATCAATACTGGCACGGTGCTTGCGATGCACTGGGCAGAGGTCTGCCGCGCGCAGCTCGACAAAAACAAATCCCTCCGAGCAGGAGGGTTCGCACTTTAGGCGTCTCTGCAACCGGAATGCTGCAGACCGATGCTCTTGAGGAAACTGCAATGACGACTCGTCAGCCCATCTATAAATCCCTGTACGCCCAGGTGATCGTCGCGATCATCGTCGGTATCGCCCTCGGCCACTGGTATCCCGAAACTGCCGTAACCCTCAAACCGCTGGGTGACGGGTTCATCAAACTGATCAAAATGGTTATTGCGCCGATCATCTTCTGCACCGTCGTCAGCGGCATCGCTGGCATGCAGAGCATGAAATCCGTGGGCAAGACCGGCGGCTACGCGCTGCTCTACTTCGAAATCGTTTCGACCATCTCGCTGATCATCGGCCTGATCGTGGTCAACGTCGTCCAGCCGGGCGCCGGCATGAACATCGACGTGTCCACCCTCGACGCCTCCAAAGTCGCGGCCTACGTGACCGCCGGTAAAGACCAGAGCATCGTCGGCTTCATCCTCAACGTTATCCCGAACACCATCGTCGGCGCGTTCGCCAACGGCGACATCCTGCAAGTGCTGATGTTCTCGGTGATCTTCGGTTTCGCCCTGCATCGCCTGGGCGCCTACGGCAAGCCGATCCTGGATTTCATCGATCGCTTCGCCCACGTCATGTTCAACATCATCAACATGATCATGAAGCTCGCCCCGATCGGCGCGCTGGGTGCCATGGCCTTCACCATCGGCGCTTACGGCGTGAGCTCGCTGGTACAACTGGGTCAGCTGATGCTGTGCTTCTACATCACTTGCCTGCTGTTCGTGCTGCTGGTGCTGGGCTCCATCGCCAAAGCTCACGGCTTCAGCATCCTCAAGCTGATCAAGTACATCCGCGAAGAGCTGCTGATCGTGCTGGGTACGTCGTCGTCCGAGTCGGCGCTGCCACGCATGCTGATCAAGATGGAGCGTCTGGGCGCGAAGAAATCCGTCGTGGGTCTGGTGATCCCGACCGGCTACTCGTTCAACCTCGACGGTACTTCGATCTACCTGACCATGGCCGCAGTGTTCATCGCTCAAGCCACCAACACCCACATGGACATCACCCATCAGGTCACCCTGTTGCTGGTGCTGCTGCTGTCGTCCAAAGGTGCGGCTGGCGTGACCGGTTCGGGCTTCATCGTGCTGGCCGCGACGCTGTCGGCCGTAGGCCATCTGCCGGTGGCCGGTCTGGCGCTGATCCTGGGTATCGACCGCTTCATGTCCGAAGCCCGCGCCTTGACCAACCTCTGCGGTAACGCTGTGGCAACCCTGGTTGTGGCCAAGTGGGTCGGTGAGCTGGACGTTCCGCAAATGCAAGCTGAGCTGGCTTCCGGCGGTCGTGCCATCGACAACACCGCGCCGACTGACGATCTGGGTGTGGCCGAAACGGCGCCAACCCCTGTTGTACGTTCGTAAGCTGCGTTCGTAACACGCGTCAGCGGTAAGGGTTGTTGAAAAAGCCTGTCTTCGGACAGGCTTTTTTATGGGCGAATCGCACCTACTCTGAGCCCGTTGACGGCCATCTGAGAACGCCCCATGCACGGTCCGCTGTCATCGCTCAAAGTTCTCGATTTCTCGACGCTGCTGCCCGGGCCATTCGCTTCGCTGCTGCTGGCGGACATGGGGGCCGAGGTGCTGCGCATCGAGTCGCCCACCCGCCCGGACCTGTTGCGGGAGTTGCCGCCCCACGACCACGGCGTTTCAGCCAGCCACGCTTACCTCAATCGCAACAAGCGTAGCCTGGCGCTGGACCTCAAACAGCCTCAGGCCATCGAGGTGGTCAAGCGACTGGTGGCGGATTACGACATCGTCCTGGAGCAGTTTCGGCCCGGTGTGATGGACCGACTGGGGATTGGCTATGAGGCGTTGAAAGCGATCAATCCGCGGCTGATCTACGTCGCCATCACCGGTTACGGGCAGACCGGGCCCTACCGCGATCGCGCCGGCCACGACATCAATTACATGGCAGTGGCCGGGCTGGCCAGCCACACCGGGCGCCAAGACAGCGGCCCGTTGCCCTTGGGCGTGCAGGTCGCGGACGGCGCCGGCGGTTCGCTGCACGGGGTCATCGGTTTGCTCGCGGCGGTGGTCGCGCGCCATCAAACCGAGCAAGGCCAGTACGTCGACGTCAGCATGACCGATTGCGCGTTCAGCCTGAACGCCCTGGCGGGCGCGGGGTATCTGGCGGCCGGCATCGAGCCGGAGCGGGAGACACAGATGCTCAACGGCGGCAGCTTCTACGATTGCTACCGCAGTCGCGACGGCCGATGGTTTTCGGTGGGGGGCCTGGAGCCGGCGTTTCTCCACGGGATGTGTGCCACGTTGGGGCGACCGGAGCTGGCGCGGCTTGGACTGTCGTTCGTGGCCGACGAACAGGCCTCGCTCAAGCGCGAGCTGGAAATCGAGTTCGAGCGCCGCAGTGCTGATGAGCTACAAGCGCTGTTCGCCGGCATTGATGCCTGTGTCGAGCCGGTGCTGAGTTTCTCCGAAGCCACCCAGCACCCGCAGATTCAGGCGCGAGAGATGCTGGCGCAGGTGCCTCGCGGTGACGGCAGCGCTCAGGTGCAGATGGCCTGCCCGGTGAAGTTTTCAGAAGGACTGCCCGCGCCCCGGCATGTCGGCGTGGCCGTCGGCGCGCATTCCGCGCAGGTGCTGGCCGAAGCGGGGTTCACCGCGCAGGAGATTGAGTCGATGGGTGAGGCGGGGGTGTTTGGGTGAAATCTTAAGGCAGGGTCAATAGAATGCCTCGGCCTCTCGTGCGCAACCTCAATGGCTTTAACAAGGTCCCGAGTCCAGCCCAATCCTGTGGGAGCGAGCTTGCTCGCGAAGACTTACTTGCAGCCACTTGAGAAAGTTGCTGACTGCCCTGGCCTCTTCGTGAGCAAGCTCACTCCCACAAGTCCAGCGGCGTTACCAAGATCCGAGTCCACCCCGGTCACTCCCACTCTGACCGCGTGTGGCATTGGATATCATTTGAACATCCGCACGGAAGCTGGCAATCACTCCACCCGCGTCTCGCCGCTGAACACCAGAATCTCCCGGCAGCGCTTGCACAGATAGCGCCGGCCTTTGCGCACCAGCTTGTGGCGCTGGGCGGTGAAGGGGAAATCGCTTTCCGGGCACGGGCAGCGGTAGATGTAGCGGGTTACGCTGCGGCGCTGGATTTCGTAGGTGTGGCAGCGGTTGGGTGGCAGCTCGTAGACGCCGCGCATGATCAGTTGCCATTCCTCGCCGTGGGGCTGAATGGTGTCGCCGAACAATTGATGAGCGACCAGGTGCGCCACCTCGTGGGGGACGGTCTGGCGCAGGAAGTCTTCGCTGTTTTCGAGGTACAGCTGCGGATTGAAGCGCAGCAGGTTTTCGTGCAGATGCGCTACGCCAGCCTTCTGGCCGCGCAGTTTGACGCTCACGACCGGACGTTTGAAAGGGCGCTTGAAGAAATCTTCGGCTTGCTGGTAGCAGGATTCGACGCGGGTGTTGAGTGGTTCGAGCATGCTTCATCGGTCTCCAGAGGAGGCGAGTATGCCGCAAAGCGCTTGTCCCCCCAAAACCCCAGGCGCCGAATGGTCTGCTGGAATGGAAGGCGCGCGCTCGCAGCGAAAACGTCCGGCCCGACATGACTTCGCCTGGCACCGCGCACCCTCTGTAGGAGTGAGCTTGCTCGCGATAGCGGTTCGACCGTTACGGGGGTTACCTGAAAGATCGCGATCGCGAGCAAGCTCACTCCTACCGGGGCGGGGTAGTGCCGACATGATGCAGCGTTCCGGCGGATCGGGGCCTGATCAGTTCGTGAATTCCGGACCGATCCCGACGCCCCACAGCACCACCGTAAACGCCATGATCGCCACCAACACCACCAGCCCGACCGCCAGCACCGAGCTTGAGAACATGAAGCCATCGTCCGGGTGTACGCCCATGAACACCGGCAAGCCGACGTACAGCAGGTACACCGTGTAGCAGACTGCCGCCAGCCCGACCATCATCCCCAGCCACATATGCGGGTACAGCGCCGCCAGCCCTCCGAGGAACAGCGGCGTCGCCGTGTAGGTCGCGAAGGCCACGCAGCGGCCAAGGCTGGGCGTGGCGTTATAGGTGCGCGCCATCCAGTGGATGAACCCGCCCATGACCCCGACCCCGCCGAGCATGGCGAGGTAGGACATCAACGCCATCCACACCGCGCTGTCGCTGGTCAGCATGACCGGCGCGCGCTCGCCGATCTGCCAGCCCACCTGCGTCGTACCGATGTACGCCGACACTGCCGGAATCGCCGCCAGGATCAGCGTGTGGGTAAGGTACAGGTGGCCGATGCTTTCTTCATCTTCACTGCGTATTTGTTGCCATTCCTGATCGGGGTGGGTGAACAGCCCCAATACGTGATGGATCATGTCCGTTACTCCCGTGAAGTGTGCCGCCGCTTCCAACGAAGCGCCTGACTGCTGATGCCGTCAGGACAAGGTCACAATCGATCAAGGGAAATGGCTGCGACCTCTCAGGTCAGTATAGAAAGCTGAGCACCCCGAAACCGAATGCGTTAGAGCGATTGAGGTGTTCAAGGGTCTTGTTAATAGCGATTGGCGATCAATGGCTATCCATAACGGGGATGGCATTCACCCGCGACAGGCATTACCCCGGTCGGTCTTTTTGCGTAAAATGCCGACCCCTTTCCCCACGTCTCTTCCCACCACAGCGAGCGGATACCAGCGCCATGGGCACCCTTTCAGTCAATCAGAACAAACTGCAGAAGCGTCTGCGTCGACTCGCGGGCGAAGCGGTGGCCGACTACAACATGATTGAAGAGGGCGACAAGGTGATGGTCTGTCTGTCCGGCGGCAAGGACAGTTACACCCTGCTGGATGTGCTGCTGCATTTGCAGAAAGTCGCGCCGATCAAATTCGACATCGTTGCGGTGAACATGGACCAGAAGCAGCCGGGCTTTCCCGAGCACGTGCTGCCGGCGTACCTGGAACAACTGGGCGTCGAGTACCACATCGTCGAGAAGGACACCTACTCGGTGGTCAAGGAACTGGTGCCCGAAGGCCGAACCACCTGCTCGCTGTGTTCGCGCCTGCGTCGCGGCACGCTGTACACGTTTGCCGATGAAATCGGCGCGACCAAGATGGCCCTTGGTCACCACCGTGATGACATCGTCGAGACGTTTTTCCTGAACATGTTCTTCCAGGGCAGCATCAAGGCCATGCCGCCCAAGCTGCGCGCCGATGATGGCCGCAACGTGGTGATCCGGCCGCTGGCCTACTGCGCCGAGAAGGACATTCAAGCGTATTCGGACATCAAGCAGTTCCCGATCATCCCGTGCAACCTGTGCGGTTCCCAGGAAAACCTGCAGCGTCAGGTGGTCAAGGAAATGCTTCAGGAATGGGACCGTAAGACCCCGGGCCGATCCGACATGATTTTCCGCAGCCTGCAGAACGTCCAGCCGTCGCAACTGGCGGACCGCAACCTGTTCGATTTCACCAACCTGCGCATTGACGAAACCGCCGCCTCGCGGTTTGTGAATGTGGTGAATGTGTAGGGCTCGACGCGGGTTGAACCTGTTAAACCGCATTCCCGGCTAAAGCCGGTCCCACTAAACCGCGTTCAAACCGTGGAATCGCCTTCCCGGCTGAAACCCGGTCCCCGGCCGAATGCACGACCCTGTGGGACCGGCTTCAGCCGGGAAGAGGCCGGTCTGTACACCATAGATCTGCGCCGAAACACGCGGATCGGCTCACCCAAAAACGACCGATTACAACCCCACATCCGGCAACACCGGCTTGTTCGCCAACGCCGTCTTCATCAATTTCTCCACATATTCCCGATCACTGTCCGGCAGCGCCAGACGCGGTGGACGGGTGAGGGCGCTGCCGCGTTCCATGATGGCTTCGCACAGCTTGATGCACTGCACCAGGTCCGGGCGCGCGTCCAGGTGCAGCAGCGGCATGAACCACTCGTACAGCGCCATCGCCTCGGCGAAACGTCCGGCCTTGGCGAGTCGGAACAACGTTTCGCCCTCTTTGGGGAAGGCATTGGACATCCCCGACACCCAGCCCACCGCGCCCACCGCGACGCTTTCCACCAATACGTCATCCAGCCCGGCGAACAGCACGAAGCGATCCCCCACTTCGTTGCGCACGTCGATAAAGCGGTTGGTGTTGCCCGATGAGTCCTTGAAACACACGATGGTGTCGCAGTCCGCCAGGGAGATAAGGATGTCGGGCGTCACGTCGTTCTTGTAGATCGGCGGGTTGTTGTAAACCATCATCGGCAGGTCGGTGGCGGCGGCCACGGTGCGGAAGTGCGTAGCGGTCTCGAAAGGCTTCGCCGAGTACACCAGCGCCGGCATCAGCATGATCCCGTCGGCACCGGCTTTCTGCACTTCTTTGGCGACCGCACTGGCGTTGGCGCTGGTGAACTCGGCAATGCCGGAAATCACCGGCACGCGCCCGGCCGAGGCGTCTTTGGCGGCTTCCACCAGGCTGATCTTTTCAGCGACGCTCAACGAGGTGTTTTCCCCGACGGTGCCGCAGATCACCAGCCCGGACACGCCATCGCGCACCAGATTGGAAATGACCTTGTGGGTCGCCTCCAGATTGAGGGAAAAATCGTCGTTGAATTGCGTGGTAACGGCAGGGAAGACCCCGCTCCAGGATACGGACTGGCTCATGATTGACTCCTGATTGAATAAAGGTATTTCGTATACGTTTAATTTCGGGCGGATCACGCCCATCGATTGCTGCGTTTAACCGTTATTTCAGGCTGCCCCCGATCCCTTGTAGGAGTGAGCTTGCTCGCGATGCGGTGTGTCTGCGACGGATGGGGTGACTGACACAACGCATCGCGAGCAAGCTCACTCCTACAGGGTTTTGCATTCATTCAGAAAAATCGGTTTCGCATTTATTGAAAGCAGCCGCAGCATTTACAGCTTCAACCCCACCGGCCAGGTGTCACTCAACTTGTACCCCTCCGGCCACGGATCGCTCGGGTCGAGCATGTGCTGGTGCGTCCCGGTGATCCAGGCCCGCCCGGACAGGCTCGGAATGATCGCCTTGCGCCCGGCCACTTCGGTCTCGCGCTGGATCTTGCAGTGAAACTCCGAACCGATAATCGAACGCCCGATAAACCGGTCGCCCAACTTCAGCTGGCCCTTCGCGTGCAACACCGCCAGCCGCGCGGAACAGCCGGTGCCACAGGGCGAGCGGTCGATCTTGCCCGGGCGAATCACCACCGCGTTCGCCGCATGGGCCACGCCGCCATCAACACTCACCGGCGCGGCGATCTGGCAGAACGAGATGTGATTCCAGTCCTTGTTCAACGGATGGCTGAACCCCAATTGCTCGTTGGCCGCCTTGGTGATTTTCAGGCCGGTTTCCACCAGGTCTTTCGCCTCATCGGCAGTCAATGCAAAGCCCAGCTTCACCGAATCGACGATGGCAAAACTGTCGCCGCCATAGGCCGTGTCAACCTGAATCGAACCCAGCCCCGGCACCTCGATCCACACGTCCAGCTGATCGGCGAAAGAAGGGTGGTTGTGCACCTCGACGCTCGTCACCTTGCCATCGCGGCACTGGGCAATCGCCTCGATCAAGCCGCCCGGCGCCTCCAGAATCAGCCGGGTTTCCGGCTCGGTCATCGGCAAAATCCCGCTGTCCAGCAGCACCGTCGCCACGCACAGGGAATTGGAGCCCGACATTGGCGGCACGTCGGCGGGTTCCATGATGATCCAGCCCATCTGCGCCTTCGGGTGCTTGGGCGGTACCAGCAGATTGACGTGACGGAACACCCCGCCGCGAGGTTCGTTGAGCATGAAATTGCGCAGCACGTTGTCCTGCTCGATCCAGCGCGACTGCTCCCAGATCGTGTCCCCGGGCGGCGGCGCAACCCCGCCGACAATCACATCGCCCACCTCACCCTCGGCGTGACAACTGACCACATGAATCACTTTCGATGAGCGCATGACCTAAGGCCCTCCTGAGCTGGATCTAGTTGATTGATCGCAAAAAATCCGCCGTTTCCGGCCGTTGCGGGTTGCCGATCACCTGATCCGGCGTGCCGATCTCATGCACCAGCCCGTTGCGGAAAAACGCCACGCGGTCGGACACATCCCGAGCGAAGCGGATTTCGTGGGTCACCAGAATCATCGTCATGCCGTCCTCGGCCAGCATGCGCATGGTGTCCAGCACCTCGCCCACCAGCTGCGGATCAAGGGCCGATGTCGCCTCGTCAAACAGCATGTAATCCGGCGACATCGCCAGCGCCCGGGCAATCGCCATGCGCTGTTGCTGGCCGCCCGACAATTTGCCGGGAAATACCTTGAGCTTGTCGCCCAGCCCGACATGGGTCAGTTGCTTGACCGCCAGCGCCTCGGCTTCGGCCTTGCTTTTGCCCAGCACGGTACGCGGGGCGAGCATGACGTTTTCCAGCACCGTCAGATGGGGAAAGGCGTTCCACTGTTGAAAGACGATGCCGATCTTCTGCCGCAGCTTGTTGATGTCCGTGCCCCTGGCATGAACCTCGGTGCCGTCGACACGAATGCTGCCGCTCTTGATCGATTCCAGGCCGTTGATGCACATCAGCAGCGTCGACTTGCCCGAGCCCGAACCTCCGATGATCGACACCACTTCGCCCTTGTTCACCTGCAGGCTCACGCCCTTGATGACTTCAAGCTCGCCGAAGGACTTGTGTACGTTGTCGATCTCAATCATTTTCCTGCCACCTCGTTTCCAGCCGGGCGCCCAACCGGGCGACCACCAGACTCATGACGTAATAAATCAGGCCGGCGATGCACAGCACCAACAGCGGCTCCTGAATGCGCGTGACGATGGTTTGCGAGGCGCGCAGCAGTTCGACGATGCCGATCCACATCACCAGCGCGGTGTCTTTCATCACCCCGAGCAGCAGGTTGATCCAGCCGGGAAACGCCACGCGGGTGGCCATCGGCATGACGATCTGGCGCAGGTCCTGCCAGTACGTCAGGCCCAGGGAACGGCTGGCGCGGCGCAGGCTGAGCGGCACCGACAGCACGCCGCTGCGCACGATCTCCGTGCAGTACGCGGTCACGTACAACCCCAACACCACACAGGCGACGGCGAAGGCGCTCGAGTTGAGGCCGACGATGCTTTTCAGCGCATTGAACAGCACGAACTGAATCAGCAATGGCACGCTGCGAAACACGTCCAGCACCCAGGCCAGTGGAATCGTGCTGCGCGGCAGGAGGGCGCGGGCCATGCCGCATACCACCCCCGCCAGCGTGCCGATGATCATCGACACCACCGTCAGCAAAATCGTGACCCAGGCGCCCTGAAGCATGAATTGCAGGTCGTTCCAGGTGAACGTGCTCTCGAACATGCCCATCTCCTCAGTACCGGAACAGCCGCCAGGACAGCAGCCGCGCAACGGCCACGATCAGCTTGGCGATCAGGTAATAGAGCACCGCCGCAATGGCGAAGAATTCGAAGGTGCGGAAGGTCTTGACGTTGTAGTCCTGGGTCACGCCGGTGAGGTCGTTGTTGAGGCCGACGATCACGCCCATCGAGGTCATCAGCACGGCCCAGACCATCTGGTTGGTCAGCGGATAGAAAACGATGCGCAGCAACTGCGGAATGACGATCAGCCGATAGGCCTGGGGGCACTCATGCCCAGCGACCGGGCAGCGCGCAATTGGGTGTCGGGTACGGCCTTCAGACCGCCACGGAAGTTCTCCGCCAGATAGCCCGCGTTGTTGATGGTGATGCCGGCGAGTAACGCGGCCCACGAGCTGATGTGCAGGCCGAACGAGCCCAGGCCGAAATACAGGATGTACACCTGAAACAGCGACGGCGTGTTGCGCGCGATGGAAATCCAGGTCGCGGCGAAACCCCGGAACAGGCGGTTCTTGCCTTGGCGCATGAACACCAGAAACAGCGCGATGGTGACGCCGAGGATCATCGACAGCGCGGCGGTTTCGAAGGTGACCCACGCGCCGTTGAGCATGTCGGGCAGGGCTTTGAACGCTGCGCGCCAGTGGAAGTTGTAATCAAACATTTGCGCTGACCTCCGCCTGGTGCGCCGCCATCAACCAGACCGGCATGCGCCCGCTGGCAACGCCGGTGATGGCGCTATCGACGCACTCGGCCAGGCTGGCGAAATGCACGCGACGCCCCACCAGTCCGGGGGCGTAGTGCGCGTATTTGCCGGAGTTGGTCATCAGGTTGCGCGCGGTCGGCGGGATGACGGGCTCGCCGAGCATGCACCAGCAGGTGTCGGTGACGAACTGCACGCCGAAGTTTTCCAGCGTTTCTACATAGCCGGCCTGTTGCGCGCGTTCCAGGGTGGCGCGGCCGCAGGTAATCACGATCGCCACATTCTCATGCTTGCGCCGACCGCCGCACAGGTGCGCCAGCGTCGCGCATTCGCTCAAGGAAAAATGCGGATTGCCCAGGGTCACGGCGTCCACTGCCGGCGTCTGCGCGCTGCTTAGCTCGCGCCAGCTGTGCAGCAAGTCCGCGGGGCTGACGCTCAGGGTTTTGTCCGGCGCGTGCCCGCCCAGCGCCAGTTCGGCGGTGGTGGCTTCGGGTGTCACACCGGCGATATGAAACATCGGCGCAGCAGACGTGGTGGCGAACGCGGCGCCGAAGGCCTTGAGGTCATCCAGCGTGGGCGCCTTGTTTTCCAGGCCGCAGATCACCGGGATCGAGGCGCCGCAGAGCAACCCGACGTGATAACCGAAGAGCGGGTAGAAACTGTCGTCGAGGCCGTCCAGTGCGGGGACATCAATGCGCAAAGTCGCCAGCCGTTGCTGGGTCAGGTGGCAGCCGATCTTCGGCGCGCGGCCGGTGAGGGCGATGCATATGTCGAGGTAATCGGGGTACTTCAGGGTGCGCGCGCCGATCACGCTGTTGGCGTACACCACGGCGTTGGATTCGGCCCAGACGATCTGCTCCCCCAGCTCCGGGGCGCTGTCCAGCAGGTACGGCGCGCAGGTAAAACTCACCCGCGCGCCCATCTCCAGATACGCATCGCCCAGCTGACTGGCCGGCTCGCCGAGGGCCGGGTCGACGCCCAGTTCGCGCCAGCGTCGCTTGTCCACCGAGATTGAATTGAGGGTGGTCGGCACGCGGACCCTGGCGCCCCATGCCACCAGTTGCCGGGCGAACCGCAGGCTGGCGGGTCCTGTGTAAATACAGCCGTCGATGTGCGCCTGGGTAATGTCCAGCAGTTCGGTCGCGCCTTGCAGCTCGGCCATGCGCAGAATGATGCCCATCGCCACTTGCGCGGCTTTGCCGTACGCGCCTTCGAGAAAGCCCTGGTCGGTTTCGGTGAGTGAAATCTGGCTGAGCGGGCGATGAGGTGTCGGGCTTTGTTGGTCGCGAGAAAGTGGCGGCGGAGGGCTGGAAAAGCCGCTCACGCGGTCATCCTCGACCCGCACGAAAGCGACGTTGAGCAGTGCCGCAAAACCCGCTTCGCCGAGGCTGATCACCGGGATCGAATGGCCGAACATCTGCTCGGCGATCAGCACGCCGAGGGTGAGGATGTCTTCGACGCGCTCGAAGACCAGCGCGGCTGGCGCGTGGCCGTTGAGGATCAGTTCCAGCAACACGCTGCTGCCGGTGCACGAACCGCGCCCGCTGGGAATGGCCAGAACCCGGCCGCTGATGAACTGGCCGCTGAGGGGTGATGCCGGTCGATGACTTCACCGGTAAACGGTTCGACCCCGCCCCAGAAACTCAGGCCCACGTCGGCATACAGCAATTCGCCCTGGGCGCTGCCGGTGACGAGACAGCGCCCGCTCAACGAGACTTCAGACATCGTGGGCTCCTGAGTAATGAACCGGTTCCGAGATTCGATCGTTTCCGGTGATTGTTCCCACGCAGAGTGTGGGAACGATCAGCACGGATTTTGTGTGCGCCTACGATTGCCTGCTTTACCGAGATCCACTGTAGGAGTGAGCTTGCTCGCGAATACGGTACGTCAGTCGACCTCTTCGTCTCAGACCCTCCGCGTTCGTCCGATCGCGGCCCGCAGCAAGCCCGCTCCTCCAAGGTCCGCGCCCTCTGATCGCTCCCCTCAGTAATAGACGCCCGGCACGGTCAGATCCACCGGCTTGCCGCCCACCCACTTTTCATACAGCTCGGCATAGCGTCCCGAGCGCACTTGCTGGTTCACGAACAGGTTCAGGTAATGAATCAGCCCGTACTCGTTACGCTTCGCGGCAAGAGAAACATAGTCGATGGTGTAGGGCGCGTTACCGGCAATCTTCAGACCTTTGTACTTGCCGGATTTGATCGAGGCGGCGGCGACGGTGTTGGTCACCACCGACGCTTTGATGTGGCCCTGGGCGACGGCGAGGATGGTGTCGTTCTGGGTCTGGTACGCGCGGAAACTGCCGCTGCCCCATTTCTTCTGATCCTTCTCCAGCGCGATCGCCTCGAACGTGCCGCTGGTGTTGCCGACATCCTTGCCCTTGAGGTCGTCGTAGCTGTTGATGCCGGCGTCGTCGCGGGTCAGCACCACCATCTGGAAGGCGAAATAGGGGATGGTCATGCCCACGGTTTTCGCCCGCTCCAAGGTGTCCGAGGTCGACGCCACGATCACGTCGGCGCGCCCTGAAACCAACGCAGGAATGCGGTCCGGAAACGGCGTTTCCACCACCTCGGCAGTCACGCCCAGCACCTTCGCCAGGTCGTTACAGTAATCGACGTCAAATCCGACCGGGTTGTTCTTGTCGTCACGGGACCCCATCGGCGGGAAATCCAAGGTCACGGCGCAGCGCAGCTTGCCGGAGTCGATGATGTCATCGAGCTTGTCGGCCAGCGCGGTGTTGATAAAAGAAGAGCTCATGACGGCGAAGAGGGCGACGGCGACAGCTTGGTTTTTCATAGAAGCCTCGGTGCGTGCAAAGTGAGAAACGGCCGGATAAGTAATTTCGTATACGATATTTAATATGCATGCAGCGTGCCTGTTTTGCCAGCATGCCGGGCAGGGCTCTGGATCAGCGGGCCGGGGTTTGGATGGGTGTTCCAGAAGCGCGGGGCGGTGTTACATAAAGGAGCAGGAATGAGCGGCGTGCTTCATTGATGCACGTTGCAGTGCGGTAGTCGCCACATTCCGCCGCACCGCGGTAAATCACCGGGACCGCGGTCACTGTAGGCCTGGCTTTAGCCGGGAAGACGTCAGTCGCCACACCCGAGATTTATGGTGTTCACACTGGCCTCTTCCCGGCTAAGGCCGGTCCCACAAAAAGCTCTGCGATCATCCAGGGAGGATGGCAGCGAATTCAAATGCGCTTTTGCGAACCCCGGTACTCACTCGGCGAAGCCCCGGTCAGTGCCTTGAACTGGCGACTGAACGCGCTGTGATCGGTGTACCCGCAGCGCAGGGCGATCTCGGTGATCGACAGGTCTTCCTGCAACAACCGTGAGGCCTCACCCAGCCGCGCTTTGTGAATCATCTGCCGTGGGGTCAGCTGGAAGATGCGTTTGCAGTGCCGCTCCAGCTGGGCAATGGACAGCCCGGCAATGGCCGTCAGTTGCTCAAGGGTGATGGGCCGCGCGAAGTGTTCGCGAATGTACGCGTCGACCTCGACCAGCTTCTGATACGCCGGATGGGTCGTTTGGAGGATTTGCAGATCCCGGGAAATGCCCGCCAGCCCGATGATCGCGCCCTGATGATCACGCAGTGCGATCTTGTGGGTCAGGCACCAGATCGGCTGATTGCCGTAATACAGGTGCAGCTCCAGCTGATCGCTGAGTTGCCTGCCATCGGCCAGCACACGGCGGTCCTGAGCGGTGTACAGCGGACCGAAGCGCGCGGGGAACACTTCCTCGGCGGTCAGCCCGACGATCTGGCTTTTCTCCTTGAAACCGCAGCGCTGCACCAGCGTCTGGTTGACCAGTGCGTAGCGCGCATGGGCGTCTTTGACGAAGAACACCACCCCGGGAATGGTATCGAACAGCGGCGCGACCAACGCCAGGCTGGCAAGCAGTTGGTCGAGGTCGTGCAAGGGCGCTGTGGGGATGAGGTCGATCATGTTCGGGGGCGGGAGGGCCGGGCGGAAGATGGGATCGATGATGCGGGATGTTGGGTGCGGCGGCTAGTCGGGGGCGACTGATCCGCGGGGACAGATTGATCTACGGTGAAGCGCTGTAAATAAATCAGTCCCCTTTAAACACCTTTAAACAACAGGTTCGCCGTCATCCAGGCAGGCGAGGGTGGAGATCCGCGCCGGGCTGAAGGGCGGGCGCAACAACGGGGGTTCCCAGCCGAACAACGTCTGCGCCGCCGTTGCACAGACGCGCCCCTGACACGCGCCCATGCCGCAACGGGTGGCGAGTTTGGCCCCGGTCCAACTGCTATGTTCGGCAAGGTCCGCGTAACGCACGTCCTCACAGCGGCAGACTATCGTTTCCGGCATCGCCAGGTGTTTCAGCGCAGGACTCAGGCGGAACGCCTTATTCAACTTATCCGCAAAACCCTGCCAGCGCTGCCGCTCAGCCCACAAGCCTCGGGCCTTGTCCCGTTCCCCCACCGCCACCAGCCCGGCAATACGCCCTTCGACCAGCGCCAGTTCGCTGCCGCCGAAACCGGTGCATTCCCCCGCTGCGAAGTGATGGGCCAGACTGCTCGCCTGCCACTCATCCACCACAATCGACTGATCCCGCACGGTGCAGCCCAGTGCCTGGCCGATCTCGACGTTGGGCACCAGACTGAAACCGCAGGCCAGACGCTCGCAGGCCAGCTCTTCAACGGTGTCGCCCACCTGAAGGCGAACGCCTTCCAGACGATCCGTGCCTAGCGCCGCCAGCACATGGGCCGAGGTTCGATAGGCGGCACTGGCCAGCGTGATCGCCTGAACCGCCTTGTTCGGCCAGCGCCACAGCCCGGCGGCAAATCCGGCGACGGCGCTCAAGGGCGCCTGCTCGGCGATTCGCACGACCTCTGCGCCGTGCTTCTGCGCGGTCGCCGACGACGCCAGCAACAGCGGGCCGGTTCCGGCGATGACGATGCGCTCGTCTGTCACCTGCAAGCCGCCTTTTATCAGCGCCTGCAAACCGCCGGCGCCAGTGACCCCCGGCAGCGTCCAGCCGGGAAAGGGCAGCAGTCGCTCACGCGCGCCGGTGCACAAAATTAGCCTGTCGTAACTCAACACCCAGCCGCGCTCGGCGTCCTCCAGCAGCAAGCGCTTCGCCCCGGCCAGCGCGACCACCTTGCAGCCGCTGTGCAGGCGAACGTTGCTGAAACCCTGCAACTGCCCGCGCATGTCAAGAGCCTGTTTCGGCACCTGAGCATGTGGGCCGTCGCGCCAGATCTGCCCGCCCGGCAGCGGGTTGTCGTCGAGCAGGACGATGCTCAGCCCGCGAGGCGCCGTCGCCAGAGCCGCCGCCATGCCCGCCGGACCTGCGCCGATGATCAGCAGATCGACATGCTCGGTCGTTGTCGCGGTCACGGCCACGGTCATGGTTGAGTCTCGACGCGCATGCCGTCGCGGCAGATCGTCTGGCAGGCCAATCGGCGCAGGCCGTCGATGCTCACCCGGCATTCCTGGCAAATCCCCATGCCACACAAGGGCGCGCGGCGCTGGCCGCTGACCGATGTGCGGCTGCAGCGATCGCCGCTCGACATCAGCGCGACGGCCACGGTGGTGCCTTGGGCGAAGCGAAAGGGCTGACCATCAATGCTCAACTCAGGCATGGGCGCGGGCTCCGATAAAGCGTTGCGGCAGATACGGTTCAAGGTCGAGGGGCGGCCGAGTGCGCAGCATTTGCGCGGCCAGCAAGCGGGCGGTGCCAGTTGCGGTGGTGACGCCGAGGCCTTCGTGCCCGACCGCCAGCCACAGTCCGGGTTGATGCGGGTGCTCGCCGATCAGCGGCTGACCGTCGGGGCTGGCGGAGCGAAAGCCGGTCCAGCTGCGAAGGCCGTTCATCTCGCCCAGGCTTGGGAGGAAATCCATCGCCCGGCGCAGCATCCGCCCGAGCATGGCTGCGTCGACCTCCGGGTTGTGGTTGTCGAACTGCCGCGATGAGCCGATGAACAGCTGGCCGGTCGGGCGTTGCTGCACATTGAACGCCACCGACGGGCCGTTGCCCTTGTGGGCGCTGGTCACGTAGCCCAATTCGACCAGCGTGTGGGTGATCTGCGCGGGGTAACGGTCGGTGATCAGCAAGTGGCCTTTTTTCGCTTGCAGCGGTAAATCGGGACAGAGTTCGCGGGCGTAGATGCCGCTGGCCAGCACGACCGCCGGGGCTTGCAGCCATTCACCACTCGCCAGCCGAACACGGTTGCCCTGGACTTCCACGACTTCTGCCTGACGCTGAACCACCCGTGAAGACTGACGCTGCAACAGCCAGCGCGCGGCATTGGGCGCGTACAGAATGCCGTCGCCACTGACCTTCAATGCGCCGAGCATGCCGGACCGCAATGACGGTTCAGCCCGTGCCAGTTCGGCGCCGGACAGCAACTCGCAGGCCAGACCGTATTCGCGCAGCGCGGCGTGTTTGCGCTCGGCTTCTTCCATTTCTTCTTCATTGCAGGCCAGCCACAGGGTGCCGTTGGTGCGCATCGCGCAGTCGTCCGGCATCTGCGAAGCCAGCTCGCGCCACGCCCTGACCGAATACTCCCCCAGCGCCAACTCGGCAGCGCTATGGTCCAGCACCACCAGATGGCCCATGCCCGCAGCCGTCGCGGCGGGGCGCCGACAATCCAGCACTAGCACGTGCAAGCCCTGAGACGCCAGCTCGTCCGCACACGCTGCGCCGACAATGCCGCCGCCGATAACGATCACATCAGCGACATGGCCTTGCAGCGTGGACGCGTCGGTCACGCGCGAATGCCCCAGGCGAATGGGTCTTCGTCGTCCAGGAGCAAGGTGGCTTCGGCGCTGATGTAGGCGCGGCCACGGATGGTCGGCACAATCCGGTCGCCCGCCCGCCGCTCGCCGTGCTCCCACACGAAGCTGCCTTCGAACTGGCTGCCAATCACGCTGGCCTGCTGCCACAGGGTGCCGGGCTGAAGTTTGCCATCCGCCGCCAGGCACGCCAGTTTGGCGCTGGTGCCGGTGCCGCAAGGCGAGCGGTCGTAGGCTTTGCCGGGGCAGAGCACGAAGTTGCGGCTGTCGGCGTGATCGTCGTCGGCGAACAGCTCGATGTGATCGATGACGCCGCCGTCTTCGCCGCGAATGTCCTGGCTTTCCAGCGCCTGTCTGACTTTCCAGGTGTAATCGGTGAGGGCGTCGAGGTTGTCGGCGGCGACGCTCAGGCCATGGTCGGCGATCAGGAAAACCAGTTGCCGCCCCAGGCGATGTCGCCGGTCACGTTGCCGAGTTCAGGAACTTCGAGAACGAAGTCCTTGCGGTAGCGGTAGGAGGGCACGTTGTCGACGCTGACGGAGCGGTCTTCGTGCAGCGTGGCCTGAACCGTGCCCACCGGGGTTTCGATGCGGTGCACGCCGGGGCCGATCCTGCCCAGATGCGCCAGCGACACCACTAGCCCGATGGTGCCGTGGCCGCACATGCCCAGGTAGCCGCTGTTGTTGAAAAAATCACCCCGGCGCACGCCTCGGGAACCACCGGCTCGCACAGCAGCGCGCCGACCAGCACATCGCTGCCCCGCGGCTCGAGCACCGTCGCGGCCCTCCAGTCATCGAACTGTCCAGCCAGAAGCTGACGCCGCTCGGCCATGCTGCCCCGCCCAAGATCGGGGAACCCGTCGAGCACCAGCCGCGTCGGCTCACCGCCGGTATGAGAATCGAGGATCTGGATGCGTTTCATGTATTCCCCTGTCGGACTGAGTCTGGAAATGGCTACGACGATCCCTGGTGGGACTGCGTACACCCAATGGAACTGGGCTTCGGTGATCCCTGTAGGACTGGCTTTAGCCGGGAAAGCGTTGGTCGTCACGCTGCAAGATGTGTGGCGTCAACGCTGGCCTCTTCCCGGCTAAAGCCAGTCCTACAAAGGTTAGAGCCAGTCCTACAGATTGCGGCGTGAAGCAACTTCACAATTGAGGCCAGAGTGCCGCGAAAGAGACCTGGGGTCTTGACCGATTTCACCCTCGGCAATGACGAAATCGGCACAGCGAACTGCCGCTCAGATTTCGCTGAGCACGGCGTGGGGCAGGTGGGCGTAGAGGGTTCGGCAGACGCCGATGATGTGGTGTTCGATCAGTTCGGCGGCTTTGTCCACGTCACGATCGGCACAGGCATTGAGGATCTCGCGGTGTTCCAGGTCGGCGCGCTCCTTGCCTTCGTCGAAACTCATCTGCACTCGCAGGTAGCGTTCGACCTTGTCGTGGATCGAGCGAATCATGTTCAGCAAAAACGGCCGCTGCGCCGCTTCATACAAACAGGTGTGAAACGCCCAGTTCAGCTCGGCCCAGCGCCCGATGTCGTCGTCGCGCATGAACTCGTCACAGATGGCCCGGGCCCGATCTAGCTGGGCAGCGGTCATTCGCGGCACGGCGAGGCGTATGGCTTGCACTTCCAGCAGCACCCGCACTTCAAAGATCTGCGCCAGCTCCGGCTCGGAAATCCGCGTGACCACGGCGCCCTTGTTGCGCTGGAACTGCACCAGCCCCTCGGCTTCGAGGCGCTTGAGCGCCTCACGGACGGGGATCTTGCTGACGTTGAACACGCGGGCGATATCGTCCTGACGAATCGGCTCATCCTCGGCGAACTGGCCGGAGATGATCGACTCGCGCAGGTACTTGGAAATCACCTCGGACGCGGAGGGCGCGACACCGAGGTTGGGGGCGTCAGGAAGAAGGAAAGGCACGCGAATGACTCAGCAGGAGGGGACGGCGAATATTGTATACGACGTCCGATTTGTTACGCGCTGTGTCTTTTCACTTCACCGGCAAATCGATCAATGGTTGGCCGTGTAGGACAGCATCATCGACAGCTGGCACATCGGTCGTCCGCTCTCGGCATGCCACTGATTGAACGCCGCCTGCACCGCCGCCTGATCTCGCTGACTGCTGGGCACGCGGTCGACAATCTTCTGCGCGTTGAGCGCAGCGACCACATCATGGCTGGGGATGAAGGTGTCCTTGCCGACCATGCGCAAAAAGCGCGGCGACGACAGTCCGCCCATCTGATTGCCGTGTTTGAACAGGTAACGCCACAGCCCGACGATATCGGTCACTGGCCATTCCGCGATGAAATTGCCGAAGCTGCCGTGTTCGTGGGCGATGTCGAGGATCAACTGCGCGTTGCGCGGCACGCTCTTGAGCTTGCCCAAGTGGCGGATGATCCGTGCATCCTGCATCAGGCGCTCAAGGTGATCGCCGCCCATCAGCGTGACTTTTTCCGGATCAAAGCCGAAAAAGGCCTGCTCGAAAGCCGGCCATTTGGCGTCCACCAGGCTGTGCTTGAGGCCGGCACGAAAAACCCGCAGCGCCATGGTCGACAGGTAACGATCGTCGCTTAGGGCTTTCAGTTTTTTAGTCGTGGCGGGGGTCGGCAGATGCGCCTCGAGGGCGGCGACGGAACCAAAGCGGTTAAGACAGTATTCATGGAGCCATTTGTAGTCTTGCATGCCCTCTCCAAAACAAAATTCATGTGCGCGATCGCTGGTTTAGCGCATTCCGAGTTCAGACCCGGCGCCCCGGCAAGGGGGCTCTGTGTTTGACCCGGTTTGAGCGAGGGGTTCCAGCAATCGCGCGCGAGCAACGCCTTGGGCGATTAGCCCTTGGACGGGTCGAGCAACAGCGCGGTTTTCGCCAGCCGCTGACCCAGCGAACGGCACAGGGTGGTTTCGTGCTCATCCAGCGCGCGCTTGCCATCGGCACCGGCGTGATGACTGGCGCCATACGGCGTGCCGCCGCCACGGGTTTCGATCAACGCCGCTTCGCTGTAGGGCAAGCCGCTGATCAGCATGCCGTGGTGCAGCAGGGGCAGCAGCATCGACAGCAACGTGGTTTCCTGGCCGCCGTGCAGGCTGGCGGTGGAGGTGAACACGCTGGCCGGTTTGCCCACCAGTGCGCCGGTCAGCCACAGGTTGCTGGTGCCGTCGAGAAAGTACTTCAGCGGCGCGGCCATGTTGCCGAAGCGGGTCGGGCTGCCCAAGGCCAGGCCCGCGCAGTTTTTCAGGTCATCCAGAGTGGCGTACAAGGCGCCGGCGTCCGGAATGCTCGGTGCAACCGCTTCGCAATCGGTAGACACCGCTGGCACCGTGCGCAGGCGCGCTTCCATGCCGGTCATCTCCACACCACGGGCGATCTGCCGCGCCATCTCTGCAGTCGCGCCGTTACGGCTGTAAAACAGAACCAGAATGTAGGGCGCGCTCATGGCAGGATCTCCAGAATGTTTTCCGGCGGACGGCCAATCACGGCCTTGTCGCCGACGACGAGAATCGGGCGTTCGATCAACTTGGGATGGGCCGCCATGGCGGCGATCAGTTGTTCGTCGCTCAGGCTGGTATCAGCGAGGTTCAGGGTTTTGTATTCGTCCTCACCTTTGCGCAGCAGTCCACGAGCACCGATGCCGAGCTTGCCCAGCAGGTCGCGCAGTTGTGCGGCGTCGGGCGGGGTCTCGAGGTAATGAATGATGGTCGGCGTCAGGCCGCGGGCTTCAAGCAATTCCAGCGTGCCACGGGATTTGGTGCAACGCGGGTTGTGATAAAGCGTGAGATCGGTCATTTGCGGGTCGCATCTTGCCTGAGGTGGCGGCTATTCTACCTGCGTCACGGTAACGACCGGTAACACGCGGCGAGCGATGCACAATCGCGTAGCGTGCATCTGGAAAAAGAGCACCTAGAAGGAAACAGCATCATGGCAAGGCGATTGGCAGCGGCGGCAGCACTGATTGGAAGTCTGTTGCTCAGCGGGTGCGGCGTGGACCTCGGCACCGACCAGAATGGCGAGAAAGTCGCCAGCAGCCGCGTCGACAAGCACTGGCTGGTGGTCAATTACTGGGCCGAATGGTGCGGCCCGTGCCGGACCGAAATCCCCGAGCTGAACACACTGTCCGAGCAAGTCAAAGGCCAGAACGTCAGTGTGTTCGGCGTCAACTTCGACAACCTCCAGGGCGAAGACCTGAAGAGCGCAAGCAAAGCGCTGAGCATCACCTTCACCGTCCTGGCACAAGACCCGGCCGAACAATATGACCTGCCAAAAAGCGAAGCCCTGCCGGTGACCTACATCATCGACGACAAGGGCAAAGTGCGGGAGCAGTTGATGGGCGAACAGACCGCGGCGGGGGTAATGCAGAAGCTGGCGGAGTTGAAAGGGAAGGGCTGAGGCAGATCATGGGCGTCAGCTTAATTGCCCAACGGCATCGCTCGCTGATTAACGGTCATCGGCCAGAAGTGCCCAGCGCTCGTGATCGCACCAGACCCCGGCGATCTGCAGGTATTTCGGAGAGAACCCCTCTTTCCGAAATCCGAGACGTTTAACCAGCGCGATTGATCGCACATTTTCAGGTTGAATATTGGCCTCGAGACGGTGAAGACCCAGCTCCTCAAAGGCATACCTCGTCGTCAGTTCCACCGCCTGGGACATCCTTCCCGCCCCGGCAAACGAGACCATGCCCCAGTAGCTGAGATACGCGTTCTGAAATCCCTTATAGAAAATCTGGCTCAGGTTGGTCACTCCAACGATCTGCCCCGATTCTGTATCGCGAGCCAGTAGGCCAACGCTCGCGCCTGTGGTTTGAGCGGAATACCACTCCTCGAAACCTGTGGCGGTTGTGAACGGCTGTACCCAGCGGCCGTGGTAGTCCCGGCTTTCCTGATTTGCGTGTAGGAGCTCGTCGATATCGGTGCGCGTTACCCGGGCGAGCTTGACGTCTGATGTTTCCATCATATGTTCTCGTAACCGCTTTCCCGATGGCTTATCCGGATTGCTGACGCTTTTGTCCCCGGGGTCATGTGTGCTGCCAACCTGTGATTTTATGATGAAGAGGAAGCAATCCCGAGTCCAATCAGGCTAGGGAGTTGGTGTGCGCTGGCGGTCTATGGCGGACTTTCAACGATCAATCCCGTTGTTCTAGCGCGACATCTCATGGACACGCTTCACTGGATACGCGGGTGCGTATGAGCATTCCCCAGAACGCTCCTGACCATAAGCACGGCCAGTCGTAGTGTTTTTGCCAAAGAAATGAAAGCTCTTAAGCTGCTAGATAAGTTCGATGTAATCAGACTCGCCCCCCTCCCACCGGACTACCAATCCCACAGAGTGGGGGCTCGTGCGCCTAGCTTGATCAGCGCCCACCTTGCTACGCTACCAACCGGCAAGAACCTCACTTTCACTAGCCAAACACTGGTACAGAAGCACAGTATCGGGGTCTGGCACGCGTCCAACTTGTTTCCTACACAGATCCTTCGGACTAATTATCGTGCCTTAACTGATGAAGTCATCAAACATGGCGCAGATACCTGATAATACTTGGGAGTTATTAGATGACGCGAGTTCACCAATATTCCCAACCTTCCTTGTGTAAGACTTGATCTAACACTTTCAGCTTTTCGTTATTCGGGAAATCATCGAGAAGAACGCGAACTAGCGCCTTCAGCCCTCCAGGTAAGCTGCCAGAGCCCGCTTGCTCTGACGCGCGAAGCCAGCGATCAGCCGAAGTTATTGAGGTGTGTAGAGATGCCGCTCGCCCTCCTGCGCGCACCCACAAATCTTCTAGTCGATCATGAGCAATTTCGCTACCGACCTCCGCGATGCCAACAATAAGGTCGTTTTTATTGAGCAGTGATGAATCAGCTCCATCAGATTTTAGAATTAGAAGTCTGTCGAAAAAACTTAGAAGGTCAGAACAAACTTGGAGTGCTGGAAGTACTTCCTTTTTTTGTTCCGGTACAGGGACGCGATTTCCTTGGCTACACTGCGCCATCTTCTCTCCACTAAAATTTTTCCCAGCGACTGCGCTCCCTCTGACCAGTCCCTAATATCGCGGATCAGGCTGATCGCTCGGGTCTCTGCTAGGGATCTGTCCCAGACGAGGAGGCATGCAACCTGTATTGCTGTGAGGTGGCAATGCGGAACCTGCAAAATTACCTGTTGAAGCAGAAAAGGCTCTGGAGCCGCCAAGCCTTCTAAAGCGTGGGAGCGTTGAAGTAAACGTCGTGCTACGGCACCAGCCAATGTACGAGCATCAGCCGGATCTAAGCGCCCCCAGAGGTTCGTGCGATCCTCAAGGTCAATTGCAGCTTGTGAAAAATCTTCCGCCAATCGCGAGATTAGTCCCAACCGATAATTCCCGATTTTCGCCACAGCAAGATACATTTGGCTCTGTAAGTAACGATCCACGCCCACAGGCCAAGGAACTCCGCCAAAGTCAACGTGGAGTTCCCATAATGCACGCCACGCTGGTACTCCAAGGTCTAAGTTATTCAATAATCCGGGATCCTTCGCCGTTCGAGTGGCCACTAACGAATAAAGTGTTGGATTAGCAATGTGGACGGTGGCATTGATCAAATCATTACCTCGAATCCGGTCGACCATAATCGATAATCCGAGCGAAGGATCCGGGAGAAATTCCAATTGCGTCTGCAGGGCCTCGATTACAGTGTCCCCCTGTAATACAGCGATCGCATGCATGCCAGACCATCCCAATGTATTAGCGTTTTGCCGAAGTTTAGAAAGTTGGGAGGCTGACGATTTGGTGGCTAGCATGACTGTTATCAATTGCTGCTCGGTTGCCTCTGTGATAACTCCGAGTGTTGCAATAAAACTTGCATGTAGCTTTTCGGACAGCCATGCGACTAGGAATGCACTCCACTTTTTATTGCTGGAGCGCAGCCCCTCAGCAATGGCGGTGCTCGCCGCGAAAAGCCACCATCCTTGAGCTGTTCCTGCAGCAAGCCGCGTTAAAAATATATCCGCATCGGTAATTGATGTATCTGGCAACACGTGCGCGACCCATGACGCTACTATCTCACCTAGCCTGGCTCCATCCGGCATTTGATCGCTTGCGATATTTGCCAGCGATACGATGACGCTTGGTGACGCAAGAGGAACATTCGTAACTAGTACTGAAATAGCCTCCCGCTTAAAAGCTTTCAACTCTTCGCGATCAGAGCTCACGTTCAGAAGAGCCCGTAGAAGATATATTGCGGTAATGGCGTCCGGTACCGTCCGCAGTGTTTCCAAATGCTCGGCTACTCGTGCAGTTCGTCGCAATGTATCGAGAGTTGAACCAAGACAAGTAACAGAAGTTAGCAGTTCTTTGAGAAAAGGGTCCGGTTGGCCTATCAGCCAGCTCGCTGCACGCGAAGGAGTTCCCGTCTCGGACGCCGACGGGATGATGACTTGATTGTTGCCCCATTCAAGCAAGCGGCCTGAGTCGACGCCGTATAACCAAGGTGGAGCAACTGACTCTCCTCCTTGTGAAGGGCTTATCGCAACTCGGGCGGAGAATGCCTGGCGTGCTTCCGGCCACAATCGCTCCCAAAGCATAGACAGCAACCCAGGCCAGAGCTGCAAATTACCAAACACGGGCACAGAGGTGTTCGCAAGGAGGGCGTCAGCTACAAGAGCTACAACAAGAGGGGACGGGAAGGCAATGGGCTTGCCGCCGTTGAGTACTTCCAGTTCTTTGGATAATTCTTGCGCTTCACCAATTGTATCTAACGGCCACATTGCTACTTGGCTCAATACCATACCAGCGCGAGAAGCCAATGGGTCTGGCTCGGTCCACCATAGTGCCCACCATTGGCCAATTGGTCCGCAACCAACAGATGGTCCCCATCCTTCTCCTGCGGATGTATAGCCAGGTGGTTTGTCGGTCAGATCCAGCAATATTGGCGGCAGCAAACTCTTATCGGCGCTGCACGCCAATATTCCATGAGTCTGGTTCGTTTCCCCGTAGGTAGCTCGAATTGGAAAGCTTACTTCAATAGTAGGCATTAGCGATCCATTTCTTTCAAAGCCCAGGCGAGTGGAAGCGTAAGATCGCTGCTTCGATTGCCGGTAGGATCAACAATCCACCCCAATGTTTCGGGGCCTTCATCAATGAAACGCTCGTCATGGCTGTCTTTACCAAGCTCTATTCCTAATGCAGACAGTCCCCATACGCTTACTTTATCTGAACTCCAGTTGCTTTTTATAAATGAGGAGACAAGAGGGAGTCGCTCGGCAAGAACCTCAGCTGGAGATTTACTGACACCCTCTAGCTCGTCATAACACGACAACATCACCGCGAGCTTTGGCACCTTTAGCCGTTCAACGACTCCATGCCCCGCGACGTGCAGAAATATCTGAAGCATTTCCACCCAGCGGGCATTGGCGTCCCATTGCGACACACGCGCATTGTTCGCAGAGTTCTCGGGGGGCCTTCTCTCAATCGAGTAAGAACATCCGGATAGGTCGTCTCTGTTTTGAGTCGGATCAACACAAGCCAACCGCCCGCGCGACGCAATCGGTCGCGCCACAATTCAGATATCGCACGCTGTTGAAAAGCAATGGCCAATTGCTCTCCACCGTAATCGGGCCACAGAAGGTCGAAGGCGTTCCCATCTTCGTCTACGATCGGTAGTGCGATTTCTGCCCATGTTTGCACTTGGGTATGTTCGGCCGCGTGTCCTGATGCGAGACTATTTAACACGTTGTCGAGAGGTGTTAAGTCCGGCGGGGTACCCCCATCTTGGCGCAACAGAAGGTTGCCTTTAGTTCGCCGAAGACGGCCATACAGCTGCCCAGCAAAATGCGTCTTACCGCTACTTGATAACCCAAGCAAGACAATTTCAGGTGTATGCATGATGCCCCCTAAACGCAAGAAAAGGATCGTGCGCCTGAATCGTGAGCTCAATTTCATTAGCCGGAGCCGAGCGCCATGCCGCGCTCACAACCACGTCAATTGCCTTCGCGAAACTCTCTGGCGTTTTTATTGATACCTCGTGCTCAGTTGCACGCGGAAAGCTGCTGGTTAGTGCGTTACGTATTGAGTTTTTGATCCCAACGGGTACCTCGTGCTCGCTTTTTGTCCAGAGAAGAGACACGGGTCGATCCTCAACATGATTTGCCAATCGGTCAAGAAGCTGCAGCAGCTCCTTTCTTGCTAGTCCGCGCTCTTGACCGCTTAACCTCTGGCAGTCAGCCACAACCACAAATGCGTTCGAGTGTGTTGAAAGCCAGCGAGCACCTTCCGCTTGTGGTGCGCTTTCATTCACTGCCCAACTTGAAAACCACTCACCGGGAGCATCAGCAAACAATACATCCCTAAAATCACCACCCGCCCTCCGTAAAGCAATGTGCAGTAACCCCGGAACCCGATTGCTTGCGCGAGGTGTATGTGGCGGAAAAGTCGGTGCTCTGGCCGAATCATCGAACCGCATCCAGGATGCAAGTGATTCCCACGCGTGTAGTGTACGAGAGCCAGAAAACATCGCGTCGGCCATCGCCCGCCCCTGCAGCATCAGAAGGTAATTTGCCGCGAGTAAAGTGGTCTTACCTCCATTATGCGCACCTAGAACACCTACCAAAATATGCTTGCTCCGTGGCAAAAGCAGTATCAAATCAGTTATGCCAAGAGCACTGCCGGACCATGGAACACGGGCCTCCAGAGGGCGAGAGGTGGTGTCAGAGGTGGAGTTCGACTCTAGAGTCCTCGGCGTCGATTTCCACTCATTACATGATTCAGGAATGAGCTCCCCAAGAACGCACGTCTCGCCGTCATGCACATTGCAATTAGGATTGCCGCAGCGTTGCTTGGTCACTTGGTCACCTCCGCCAAACGGATAGCCTGCTCTTGACGCAGCAGTGCCCTTGCGAGAACTGGCAAACTGATGGTTGCGTCCTCTGGCACACGAGCGCGATCCAGTAAGTTTCTGGTGGGAGTGGAAGGATCCTCCAATGCTAGCCGGACGATGTCTCTCAACGACAAACGTCCCGCCCTGGTAGGTGGGTTAAAGCCTTCCATCCTACTGTCCGGAATTACTTTCCGTAGCAAAGCTACCCTCGCAAGCACATCCTTCAAGGCAAGTACGTTTTCAAACCCTGCATTTGGTAGTCGAGCAACAGCTTCCGAAAGCAGATAAGCCACGCTTGATGGGGTAACAGAGGGCATGATCGAAATTAGATCTAGCGGCATCAAGATAGCGGCGGCCAGAGGATCCATTTCGCGATAGCTCATTTTGGCGGAAGCAGAGTACATAGACTCATACCACCACAGCGCGTCGAGTCGTACCTGCTCTCGCGTGGATCCTGACTGAGCCAATGAAATGGCTGTTTGAAGACCCTGTGATTGTGCTTTGAACGCCGTTACCAGTCCTTCACCAATACCGTTGAGTTCAGCTGCGCATGCTTCCCCAAGCTCATCTAGTCGCTCACCCAGCACGTCCTTCATAACGTTAGCAAAATCTTCCCCCCAATGGTGGTTCTGGCCTGGCCAGTAACGGTTATGCGTCTTCCCGGCAATGTATTGGGTACCCTGGAGGTTATGCGGACCAGTTGCAGCACCAATTTCGCCGAAAAGCACCTCCCGATCGACTTCGGCGATAATGATCTCTTTCAGATTCAGCTTAGGTAAATCCGTCGCCTTCCGAGCGCTTTTTGCCGATGGTGCAAATAGCGAAATGTCCTGCTGTTCGGTTTCGTCCCCAAATGAAGAAATGAGCTTAAAAACCGCTGACTTTTCACGTCCGAGTTGTGAGAATTGCAGCATGTCAGTGGCCGTGAGCCAAAGGATCGCAGCATTGCGCTCTTGAGCTGCTGCGGCACAAGCTGTCAGTAGCAAGGCACGATAGATCTGGATCGGTTTATCAGTATGCACCGACTGCAGCGTTTCCCATTCGGCCAGTAACGCCGTTTCAGCCATTTCAATAAGTGGATCATTTGTTGATATATCCCGATCCAAGGCCGTCAGAATGGCGGGAATAAGTAACGCTGGGTTATTCCTAAAGCTTTTGGCTAACTCGTCAGCAGCTTGAGTCATTTTTTTAAATCGCTCGTCACTGCCCTCGAGCTTATCAATCAATCCTGCCGCCAAAAGTTCTTGAAGCATATTTGCCATGGAGCTCTCCTTAGCTGTTGTTTTTAGCTATTAGCCGCAGTTAGCGATCGAATTGCGAGATGTATTGGTTGAGGATCGTATTGTGAGGGAAGTCATTTTTGACTTCAGATAGTAAGCTTGCCGGCCTAACCGAGGCACCTTGCTGAGCGAGTATCCATATACGCTGCCAAGTATCGAACGGACGACTCATATTGGGGACTTGGCCGGCTTTACCACCAGCTCGCACCCAGACGGCTCGGGCATCATCTTGGCTCGGGTAGGATTCCGACAAAAAATCAATCAAGTCACGGGGAAACCCGTTAGGCATAGAAGAAGAGGCTGAAAGAGACCGAGTCTCGGAGGCGGCACGTATCGGTTCGTGGGGAATCCCACGTAGCAAGTCGATCGAGTGACGCATGAGTAATATGAGATATTCCGCTGAGGCACGAGCTGCAAAAATACGATAACGATCGTCTTTGTCAGGGTCGCCGAAATCGGATACACCTTTCGCAATAATAACCGGGACGCGGATAAACTCTCCAGCAGCCCCCAGTGCACTAGCCTCCATGTCGAGTCCGAGCACTTTGCGCATCGACTGTCCTAGGCGCGAGAAAATCTTGTCATCTTCGATCACCGCCGAGCCCGTTGCGATAGGAGCGACGTGTACCTGAAATGAGGGTGTCAGGCGCGGACTACCATTGAACCGTAGGTTCAACTCTCCTGCACGATCATTGCCAGCTGGTGTGACCGAGCCCTTGTCGTCAATGAGGCCTCGCTTTCGGAGTCGTTCTAGGACCAACGTCCAATCGGGGCAAGCCTGCCAAAAATCTGGATGGGCTTGGGGCAGCATGCCCTTCAACCCACAGAGCAGAACCCAGTCTTCTTGGGTTTCGAGAGTCAATTGCGGGCGGTCGTTAATCCAATTTCCAGGGGCTACACCCGCAACAATCTGCATACGTTGGACCCAATAAGGGCCTGGCCCCACCTGAATTGGATCACCTTGAAAGCTTGATTCGCCATCAACAACGGTCATTTTACCGGCGTCGTAAGAATAGAGACGATCGGCAATGACCACGTCACCGAGAGCAACTTTTCCACGGCGTCCCGCACAAATGCCCGACATTGCAATGCAACGTGCCGGCACTTCGCGCCAGAGGTGGGCTAGGGTCGCAGAAGCCTGCTCCTTTCCCATAAATGCGCAAAATGACGCTATCACAAGCACAGCAGACCCGTTATCGGAAAGAAACTGTGCTTCCGCAATTTGCCAACCACTACTCGTTTTTCGTTCCTGCCACCCTTCGCTGCCCAATCCCGTCGTAACAGATAAAAGAGCGCGGTACTCATCTTGCAGGGCGCAGAGAATTAGAACGTCGGCTAGGCCAGAATGAGGCATTAGAGTCGGCGACATAACGATATGAATGCTCAATGTTGATTTGTGAGTAATAAGGCGAACCTGTCGTTTCACTGGACATTTTCAGCCAGCGAGACCTCATATTACGCCACTGTGCCGGCATTTCGATACGAGTGACTTGGCGTGTACAACAAGGATTTTCTCGACAAGCCAAATGACTTCTTCTGACCGATTTCTGCCCTCGTCAAAGGGCTGCAGTGTGTCGGCGGCGCAAGAGCAGTGAACTTCCCTCGAAAAGCCTATTTCGACCGCTATTGGAGTGCACTCAACGCAACAGCACACAATCAGGCGATGTCCCAAGGGAGGACAGACTATGTGTCAGAGCGGTGGTAACCGTACGGGGAGAAGTTGTTCGAGAGGAGCTATCAGTGTCCGGAGTGTGCAAGGTAACGGCAGCACCTGACAAGGCCCTCAGTTAACGTGCCCCCGCGTGTCGAGACACAGAAACCCCGCTGGGAGCCCGAAGAGTCAGCGCTATGTGTTGCTCGAGATTGATAGCCTTACCGATTTACCAAGACCCCATTACTCATTCCTCCAGGGCGGACCGGGCTCATCCGGAGCACGCGCTGTAGCTATCAACAAGACCGGCGAAGCCTGCCGAGCTAGCCGCAACAATCCCCTGTCAGCGACAACCCGGAGCCCGCGCCTTTAATATCGTTGTTCAATCGTTTGACTGCATTTTCACCCTGAGCGGCA
The DNA here is from genome assembly GCF_016925575.1 of Pseudomonas sp. 15A4. NCBI lineage: Bacteria > Pseudomonadati > Pseudomonadota > Gammaproteobacteria > Pseudomonadales > Pseudomonadaceae > Pseudomonas > Pseudomonas sp. 15A4. The sequence goes on from NZ_CP068986.1 coordinate 2,533,638, forward strand.
GGGCGGTCGGCTTTGGCTGGGCGACGTCCCGCCTCTTGTTCAGCGGCTTGATCGTGGCGACGCTGATCGCCGGCATATTGCACGCGTTTGCCGCCTGGATCTGCTAGAGCGTCGTGGGTGCCGCGGTTAAGGCGATGCAGATCCATGGCAATGGCAGTCAGGCCCCGGTATGGCCTGTCCTGCGTTACTTGTGGTCCAAGGAGGGCGCTAGCCAGCCTCTTTGACATCGAGGCGCGTGGATATCGGTAACCGTCCCGACTACCCACTGACGAGCCAACACTCGTTTTTAGTCATTCAGGCTGTAATGGTTGAACAAACCGGCGGACTGCAGGCCGATCAACCAGTGGCGGGAATTGAAACCAGACCGTGCCAACCCTGCGTTGCCCACACAGCGCAGGATCTATCCTTATTCAATCGGCTTTACGCGTGGCCGACTAGCGGGAAATTGCTGTGCAACTCACTCAATGTTTGCATTCGATTTGACCGGGTGTTGGCATCGGACCTGAGCAGCACAGATCGCACCCTCGACAGGCTGAAGTGGGCCCCAAAGCAGCCGCCAGCATGATCGAAGCGCTAAACCCAAAGACGAGTCCAGCGTCTCAAACACCCCACGCAATCAGCAGCGCACGCTTACCGCACCAGAACTTCACACAGATCAGAGCAGTCACATCGCTAGTCCCGACTCGTGATGCGTATGAACCTCTTAGAGCAGGAAATGCAGGACCGTGTACACCCCGCAGCCGAGGACCTTACGCTGCAGCGCAAAGTCTGGCGGTTCCAGCGGGTTGGCTGGTTTGTGCTGATGGCGGTTGTCATCCTGACATTGCTTGGTTTGTTTTCCAGAGGCCCGCTCAGCACGCTCGAAGCGGTGAGTAAGCAGGATAACCTAACGGTGCAGTACGAGCGTTTCCACCGCGCCGGCGGGACCAATCCAATGATCGTTCAGGCCACGGGGCGGCCGGGGAAAGACGTCACGCTGTCCATCAGCAAGCCTATGCTGGATGGCTTCAGCATCGAGTCTATCCAGCCGCAGCCGATCAGCTCGGTGGTCAGTCCCCAGGGTTTGAGCCTTACTTTCCCCACCGACAAGAGCGGGCACGTCACGCTCTTCATCTCATGGCGCAGCAACGGCATCGGGCTGTTTAAAAGCCAGATCAGTGTCGTGGGCGGCGGCCACATTCCGGTCACTCAGTTCATTTACCCATAGGTGCTCAATGGATGCCGTACTACGCGCGGGCGCGATTTATCTGGCACTGATGGTGCTTTTCAATATCTCTGGCCGACGATCATAGGGGGAGCTGACGTCGTTTGATTTCGTGCTGCTGATGGTCATTGGCGAAGCTACCCAGCAAGTGCCCCCAGCAAATAGACCAAGCCTTGGTCGCAAGGCAGCCATCGGCCAGAAGAAAACACTCAGCGACCTGACTGATCACGCAGGGCATCCAGAAGCAGACGAAAAGCCGGTTTGTGCTGGCGCCGGCTTGGGTAGTAGAGGTAATACCCGGTGACGGTGCCAGTCCAGTCCTCCATCAGCCGCACCAGGCGACCTTGTGCCAGATCCTGCTCGACCAGATGCTCCGGGAAGTAGCCCAGTCCGGCACCCGCCCTGACGAAATCACGCATGAGCCAGATGTTATTACTCACCAGATGCCCGTCGGCGCGTACTTTGATTTCTCTCCCGTTTTTTGCGAAAGGCCACGCCCACAACCCTCCCGAGGTGGGCTGGCGCAGGTTAATACAGGCGTGCTCGGTCAAATCCTGTGGCGTCAGGGGGCAAGCACGGTGTTCCAGATAGGGGGGCGGCCACCAATGCCAGGCGAAAGTCCCGGCCGATGGGCAGGCTGATCATGTCCTGAGCCAGCTGCGCCCCCAGGCGGATACCGGCATCGAAGCGCTCTGCAACGATATCGACCAATGCGTAGCTGTCGTTGATTTCGACCTTGATGCCCGGATAGTCGGTCATCAATTGCAGCGCAGCCGGGGCAAGGACCAGTTGGGTTGCGTGCTCCATGGAGGTGATGCGCAGGCTACCCGCCGGCGTGCCGCTGAGTTCGCTCAGCTCGTTGAGCCCTGACTCGATCCCGTCAAAATGCGGCCCGATGCTGTCGATCAGGCGCGCGCCGGCTTCGGTCGGCGCGACGCTGCGGGTACTGCGGGTCAGCAATTGCACCCCCAGGCGCGATTCAAGTTTGGTGATGGTGCGGCTCAGCGCAGGCTGGGACACGCCAAGCTGCGCCGCTGCCTTGGTAAAACTGCCTTCACGGGCGACCCGCAAGAGGGCCAGGAGGTCGGTGACGTTGTCGCGCACGATTGATGCTCTGCGGTTATAGGTCCATTCCAACCATACCATCTAATCATTTGTAGCCATGATGGCTAAAGTGTCGCATTCGCTTTGCGGCGCTTTCAGGAATCATCTTTTCCATGAGTAAACAAACATTCGATGTGATCATTTTTGGCGCCACGGGCTACACCGGTCGGCTGGTCGCTGAATACTTATTCACTCAATACGGCGTCGACGGCCCTGTTAAATGGGCCATCGCCGGTCGCAGCCTGAGCAAGCTGGAAGCCATTCGGGACCGTTGGGCAAACGCCGCAGCGCTGCCGCTGATCGTGGCCGATGCCCAGGACCGGGCGTCCGTGCGCGAGATGGTTGCCGCGACCCGGGTCGTGATCACCACCGCAGGGCCGTTTTCGGTCTATGGCTCGGACCTGGTGGCAGCCTGCGCCGAGATGGGAACGGACTACGTTGACCTCTCAGGGAGATCCCCTGGATTGCCCGGATGATCGGCAGCCATCAGGCCCAAGCTCAGGCATCGGGCGCGCGACTGGTGTTCTCCTGTGGTTTCGATTCGGTGCCGTTCGACCTCGGCGTATGGTTCACCCAGCAGCAGGTCATGAAGAAGTTCGCTCGTTATGCGCCTCGGATCAGGGGCCGCGTACGCAAGATGCAAGGCGTGCTGTCCGGTGGCACGTTCTTGAGTGTCGATGCTGTGGTGGCAGCGGCGGCGCAGGATCCTGCTCTCGGTGAACTGGTGGCCGATCCCTTTGCCTACACACCAGGATTCAAAGGCGTCGAGCAACCTGATGACCAGACCCCCTACAGGGATGAACTGGCTCAGACCTGGGTCGGGCCTTTCATCATGTCGGGCATCAATTCCAAGGCAGTGCATCGCACCAACTTGCTGGAGGGTCACCTGTGGGGCACGTCGTTTCAGTACGACGAAATGCTGATGCTCGATGCACAACCGAGCGAAGACGATGAGCCTGGCCTTGCGGGCTTCTCCTTTAACGAGGGCGGTCATCCGCAACCGGGGCAAGGGCCGACGCAGAAGGAGATTGAGGCAGGCTTTTATGATGTGCTGTTCATCGCTGAACTGGCAGACGGTCAGGTGCTCAAGGCATCCGTGAGTTGCGATGAGGATCCGGGCTACCTGTCGACATCCAAGATGTTGGCCGAGTCAGCGATGGCGCTGGCCTTAGATGTGACACGTGAGGAGACCCCGGGCGGTTGCTGGACGCCTGCGGCGGCGTTGAATGAGGCGTTGATCAAGCGCCTGACTGAAAAAGCCGGACTGAGGTTTACCGTCGAGGGTTGATTCGATGGGCCGCTAAAAAGGCTGAATGTCTTTGACGTTCAGCTTTCAGAGTCTTTAGCTCTCTCAGCAATTAGCCTAGTCAACAAAAGGTGTCCCATGAATGTGCCAAACCGTATGAACTACATCGAGATCACCGAACCCGGTGGCCCCGACGTATTAAAGATAATGCAGGCCGATGTGCCAACGCCGGGTGAGCACGAGTTACTGATCCGGGTTCATGCCGCCGGCATCAATCGTCCTGATGTCATACAGCGTTCGGGCAAATACCCGATGAAGCCCGGCATGACCCCTGTGCCCGGGCTGGAAGTGGCCGGTGAGGTCGTCGGGGTTGGCGCAAAGGTGGCCGATTTCAAGCTGGGCGACAAGGTATGTGCGCTGACCAATGGCGGTGGTTACGCCGAATACTGCGTTGTGGCGGCCACCCAATCATTACCGGTCCCCGACGGCGTGGACATGATTCAGGCCGCGGCCATTCCGGAAACATTCTTCACCGTGTGGGCCAACCTTTTCGAGCTGGGCCGTGCCCGAGAGGGCTGCACCGTATTGATCCATGGCGGCACCAGCGGCATCGGCACGACCGCGCTGATGCTGTGCAAGGCGCTGGGGATCAAGGCTTTTGCTACGGCCGGCAGCCAGGAAAAGTGCGACCGGATCCGCGAACTGGGTGGCGAACCGATCAATTACCGCGAGGTAGACTTCGCTCAGGAGATCGCCCGGCAGACCCACGAGAAGGGCGTGGACGTGATTCTCGACATCATGGGCGGCAGCTATTTCGATAACAACGTGGCCTCACTTGCACGACGCGGTCGACTGGTCATTATCGGCTTTCTGGGCGGCAGCTCCGTGAAGGACTTCAATCTGCTGGCGTTGATGGAAAAGCAAGGCTCGGTGACCGGGTCGATGATGCGTTCGCGCAGCGCGGAGGAAAAAGCCGAGATTGCTCGCGCCATACGGGCCAATGTCTGGCCGTTGCTCAGTCAAGGCGAATGCCTGCCAATCATTGACCGTGTTTTCCCTCTCGCCGACGCAGCACAAGCGCATCAGCGAATGGAGCAGGGCGACCATATCGGCAAAATCGTGCTGAAGGTGGTGTGAATGGGAGTCGCCCGGTGCGCGTCATTGACTGCTGCCGGGCGTTGTTTTTTTGTTTGAGGTGTCCATGGTTGTGTGGGTGGCGAGCGGCTGTATGAGTTGGGTTTTAGCCACTCGCTGAGGAATCAGCAGCACCCGCCTACCCCACCAGAACTTCCCACAGATCAGAGCGGTCACATCGCTAGTCCCGACGAGTGATGCGTATGAGCCTCTTAGAGCAGGAAATGCAGGACCGTGAACACCCCGTGGCCGAGGACATTGCGCTGCAGCGCAAGGTCTGGAAGTTCCAGAGGGTTGGCTGGTATGTGCTGACGGCGGTGGTCATCCTGACATTGCTCGGCTTGTTTTCCAGAGGCCCGCTCAGCACGCTTGAATCGGTGAGTGAGCAGGGCGACCTGACGGTGCAATACGAGCGTTTCCACCGAGCGGGCGGGACCAATCCAATGATCGTTCAGGTCACGGGGCAGCCGGGCAAAGAGGTCACACTGTCGATCAGCAAGCCTATGCTGGATGGCTTCAGCATCGAGTCTATCCAGCCGCAGCCGGTCAGCTCGGTGGGCAGTCCCGAGGGTTTGAGTCTTACTTTCCCCACCGACAAGAGCGGGCACGTCACGCTCTTTATCTCATGGCGCAGCGACGGCATCGGGCTTTTCAAAAGTCAGATCAGTGTCGTGGGCGGCGGCCATATTCCAGTCACTCAGTTTATTTACCCATAGGTGCTCAATGGATGCCGTACTACGCGCGGGCGCGATTTATCTGGCACTGATGGTGCTCTTCAAGATTTCTGGCCGACGATCATTGGGCGAGCTGACGTCGTTTGATTTCGTGCTGCTGATGGTCATTGGCGAAGCCACCCAGCAAGCGCTGCTGGGCGATGACTTCTCCGTGACCAATGCGATTCTGGTCATCGTGACCTTGATGGTGATCGACATCGGGCTTTCCCTCGTCAAGCGCCGTTCCAAACGCTTGGCCAAGCTGATTGATGGGGGGCCGACGATTGTCGTTGAAAACGGCGCTTTCCTGCGGCATCGCATGCATGAGGCGCGGATCCAGGAAGATGACATCCTGGAAGCCGCAAGGATAGAGAAGGGCTTCGAGCGAGTGGAGCAGATCAAGTACGCGATCCTGGAGCGAAACGGCAAGATTTCGATCATCCCCGCCTGATCATCTGCCCGGCCTGGGATCGGCAGGATCACTCTCGGTTAATTGCCAAGGCTAATGCACGTCGACAAATCGTCCCTATGTCTTGGGAATGCCAGGGTTTAGGGATGAAAAGGGGCGCGTATCCAGACTCCAGAATTTGTTGCCCTCGTCCCCCGGAGGACAGGATCACAGGTATCCGGGGCCAATGAGCCTGCACCCGATTAGCCAGCCCGATACCGCTCAGCCCACCCGGCATATGGATGTCGGACAGGATGAGATCGGCCCCTCCCGAGGTCTCGCACAACCAGTCCCAGGCGTCGTCGCCTGTCTCTGCTGTTACCACCTCGAAGCCTTCGGTCTCTAAAATTTCATGGATCAAACTGCGGATGAGCCAGTCATCTTCCACCACTAAAACGGTTGATAACACTGTCCTGTGTCCATGCTGGTTCGTCGTGCAGTTGGACTGGGCCACTGTCTTCTGGTTCCCACTTCCGATACAGCCGTAACTCAGGTCTCTTTGCCCGGTAAACGGCTATAACTGAGTGCCGCGAGTTCTGTGCAACGCCTGAATCGCCCTTGAATATCGGGATAGCGATCAACAAGACCGGCGAAGCGTGCCGAACGAGCCGGTACAATCCCCTGTCGCTGACAACCCGGAGCCTGCGCCTTTAATGTCGTTGTTTAATCGTTTGACTGCATTTTCAACCCAGAGCGGCAGGGCGGTTGGCCTGGTCTGGGCGACTTCCCGGCCATTGTTCAGCGGTTTGATCGTGGCGACGCTGATCGCCGGTATATTGCCCGCGCTGGCCGCCTGGATCGGCCAGCGGATTGTCGATGCGGTGGTTCAGGCGATGCAGATCCACGCCAATGGCAGCCAGGCGCCGGTATGGCCTGTCATGCGTTACGTGTTGGCCGAGGCGGGCGTATTGGCGTTGCTGGCCGCGGCGCAACGGGCGCTTTCAATGCAACAAGCGCTGCTGCGGGTGCAGTTGGGGCAGAAGGTCAACCTGATGATCCTGGAAAAGGCCCAGACCTTGTCGCTGCTGCAGTTCGAGGACTCGGCCTTCTACGACAAGTTGGTGCGCGTGCGCCGCGATGCATCGACCCGGCCACTGGGCCTGGTCACAAAAGGCCTGGGGCTGACGCAAAACCTGATCTCGCTGGTCAGCTTTGCGGTGCTGCTGGTGCATTTTTCCCCGTGGGCGCTGCTGATCCTGGTGCTCGGCGCGCTGCCGGTGTTCTTCGCCGAGACGCATTTTTCCGGTAATGCCTTCCGCCTGTTTCAGCGCCGCGCCCCGGAAACCCGCCAGCAAAATTACCTGGAAGCATTACTATCCCATGAGTCGCACACCAAGGAAGTGAAGCTTTTCGGCATGGCGCCGTTGTTGCTGCAACGCTATCGCGACAATTTCACCCGCCTGTACGCCGAAGACCGCCGGCTCACCGTGCGACGCGACGTTTGGGGCTTTGCCCTCGGACTGTTGGGCACTGCCGCGTTTTACGTGGCCTACGCCTGGGTGGTACTGGACACCGTGCGCGGTCAGACCACACTGGGGCAGATGACGATGTACCTGGTCCTGTTCAAGCAAGGCCAGGTCGCCATCACGGCCAGCCTCAGCGCGATTGCCGGTTTGTACGAGGACGGCCTGTACCTGTCTGACCTCTACGAATACCTTGAGGTGCCCGTGGCAGATGCACGTGGCACGTTGAAGGCCGGTGCACGCCCGGGCGACGGCCTGCGCTGCGAGGGCCTGGGTTTCCGCTACCCGGGTGCCGCGCAGGCCACGCTCAGCGACATCAGCCTGCACCTGACGCCCGGCATGAGCCTGGCCCTGGTGGGCGAAAACGGCTCGGGTAAAACCACATTGATCAAGTTGCTTACCCGACTCTATACGCCTGACGAAGGCCGGATCCTGCTGGACGGCAGCGATTTGCAGGACTGGGAGGAACAGGCCCTGCACCAGCGCATCGGGGTGATCTTTCAGGACTACATCCGTTACCAGATGACCGTCGGCGAAAACCTTGGGGTGGGTGACGTCGGAGCGTTCGATGACCAGGACCGTTGGCGCGATGCGGCCACTCAAGGGATCGCCGCCGACTTCATCGAACGCTTGAGCAACGGCTATCACACGCAGTTGGGGCGCTGGTTCGCCGGTGGGCAGGAGCTGTCCGGTGGGCAATGGCAAAAGCTGGCACTGTCGCGGGCCTACATGCGCCGTGAGGCTGATCTGCTGATTCTGGACGAGCCGACGGCCGCCCTCGACGCTGCGGCCGAGGCTGCCGTGTTCGAGCACTTCCGCGAGTACGCGAAGGGGCGCATGACGTTGCTGATTTCTCACCGATTCTCCAGCGTGCGCAACGCTGACCACATCATCGTGCTGGATCAGGGCCGCATTCTGGAACAAGGCAGCCACGTGCAACTGATGGCTGGCGGCGGGCGCTATGCCAGCCTGTTCGACATCCAGGCGCGTGGGTATCGGTGACTTCCCCCGACTACCTCCTGACGAGGCAACACCCGTTTCGACATTTAGGTTGTACGATTGAAGAAACCGGAGGCCTGCTGATCGCACCGAGTAGACCCCTCGGTATGCGTCAACATCTATAAATTTATCAACCACATAGTCAGAACCAATTCAGCAATCGCGGGCTCTAGCCGTAGGCTTTCACTCTCAGAACAACCAAAAACAGAGAGAGAGCGAGATGTACTTACCCCGATCCCCTATCGCGGCCAGCCTGATTGGCGCGAGCCTGATGGTCAGTTCTGCCGCGTACGCTGATACCCTGACCCGCGACAATGGCGCCGCCGTTGGCGACAACCAGAACTCTCAAACCGCCGGCCCAAACGGCCCGGTCCTCCTGCAAGATGTGCAATTGCTGCAAAAACTTCAGCGCTTTGATCGTGAACGCATTCCGGAGCGTGTCGTGCATGCTCGCGGAACTGGCGTGCATGGCGAATTCGTTGCTTCCGACGATGCCTCTGATCTGAGCAAGGCCACGGTCTTCCGCAAGGGTGAGCACACCCCGGTGTTCGTGCGGTTTTCAGCCGTTGTCCACGGCAACCACTCCCCTGAAACCCTGCGAGACCCCCGCGGCTTCGCCACCAAGTTCTACACCGCCGACGGCAATTGGGACTTGGTCGGTAATAACTTCCCGACGTTTTTCATACGCGATGCGATCAAGTTCCCGGACATGGTCCACGCCTTCAAGCCTGACCCGCGCACCAACCTGGATGACGATTCGCGACGCTTCGACTTCTTCTCCCACGTCCCCGAAGCCACGCGCACGCTGACCTTGCTCTATTCCAACGAAGGCACACCCGCCAGCTATCGCACCATGGACGGCAACGGCGTACACGCCTACAAACTGGTGAACGCCAAGGGTGAAGTGAACTATGTGAAATTTCACTGGAAGAGCCTGCAGGGCCTGAAGAACCTCGACCCCAAACAGGTTGCTGAAGTGCAGTCCAAGGACTACAGCCACCTGACCCATGATCTGGTTGGCGCGATCAACAAGGGCGACTTTCCGAAGTGGGACCTGTACGTCCAGGTGGTCAAGCCTGAGGACCTGGCGAAATTCGACTTCGACCCGCTGGACGCCACCAAAATCTGGCCCAATATTCCCGAGCGCAAAATCGGCCAGATGGTCCTGAACAAGAACGTGGATAACTACTTCCAGGAGACCGAGCAGGTCGCCATGGCACCGGCCAACGTGGTGCCGGGTATCGAGCCTTCGGAAGACCGTTTGCTGCAAGGCCGGGTGTTTTCCTACGCTGACACGCAGCTCTATCGCGTGGGCCCTAACGTGTTGAGCCTTCCGATCAACGCACCACGGGTCAAGGTCAACAACGGTAACCAGGACGGACCGCTCAATACCGGCCACACCACCACCGGTGTGAACTACGAGCCAAGCCGACTCAATCCGCGTCCAGCGGTTGAAGAGGCGCGCTACAGCCAACTGCCTTTGTCCGGCAGCACGCAGCAGGCCAAGATCCAAAAAGAGCAGAACTTCAAGCAGGCGGGCGACCTGTACCGTTCCTACAGCGAGAAGGACCGCAAGGATTTGATTCAGAGCTTCGGTGAATCCCTGGCGACCACCGACACCGAAAGCAAGAACATCATGCTGTCGTTCCTCTACAAGGCGGATCCGGAATACGGCACCGGCGTGACCAAGGTTGCCAATGGCGACTTGGCCAAGGTCAAGCAACTGGCCGCGGCACTGAAGGACTGACCAACCACCTCGGCCCGTTTGCACAGCGGGCCGAGGTTTTGGAGGGCATCACCTTTTGGAGGACATCACATGCGCAAAACCCTTTATGGGCTGTTGCTGTGTCTGACGGCGAGCGTAGTCCACGCCGCCCCGTCAGACACCGGCAGCGCCGCCGATACCCAGGCACAACTCAAGGAGCTGTTTTTCCAGGCCGCCCGAGAGGGGCGCCAGGACATGCTCAACGAATTTATCAATGCCAAATTCGACCTGAACGTCCAGGACGACAAAGGCTATACCGCCCTGATTCTTGCCGCTTACCACGGCCAGCAACCTGCCGTGACCCAGCTGCTGAACGCTGGCGCCGATCCCTGTGCCAAAGATCTGCGAGGCAATACGGCATTGATGGGGGCGATCTTCAAAGGCGAACTCAGCATCGCCCGGCAACTGGTCGCCGCGAATTGCGCGCCCGATCAACGCAATAACGCGGGTCAGACCGCCGCCATGTACGCGGCGCTGTTCCATCGCAAGGATGTCCTTGACGCACTGGCCGCCAAAGGCGCGGATCTCAACGCAACGGACGCGATGGGCAACCGGGTGCAGAACCTTGAGCGCGGCGAGTTTCAGCCGTTACCGGCGACACGGTGATTCAGGCAAAGCGCGTTCGGTAGTCCGGATAGGATCGGTTTGCCTCCGGCCAGAACCACAGTGGTTTGCCTCGAGCCGGCCAGAGCTGCATGGCTCGTGGGGCGACACATCCCACCGCTGCACTCGTAGACCTAATGCTCTCTCGTCATAGACAACTGCCTGCCAAGGCTGTCCTTAACAGGCGGTTTCCCTTGGGTGGCAAGTGCAAATAATTCGTTACAACTAAGTCGTACGACATCATACGTACTGTGGTCGACTGTGCATCTCCCAACAAATACAACAATTGAGATCCCTTATGCCGAGCACTCCCTCCGCCGAAGGTCAGGCTACAACGCCATCGCAAAGCCGCGTCGTTAGAATATTCAAGCTCCTGGGTCCCGGCATCATCGCCGTATTGGCCTGGCTGGGCGCAGGTGACCTGATTACTTCCTCTGTCGCCGGTGCCAACTACGGGTACGCCATGATGTGGGTGCTGGCAGTCTCGCTGCTGCTCCGGTATCTGATCGTCAACATCATTGCCCGCTTTCAACTCTGCAATAACCAAGGCATGACCATCCTCCAGGGTTATGCCCAGCTGCATCCATTTTTCGGATGGTTCCTGCTGGCGTATGCCCTGCTCATGGGGCATTTGATGAATGCCTACATGATCAAAGGCGCTGGCGAAGCGTTGGCCATGCTTTTCAAGATTGACTACCCGCTGCTTTGCTCCGTGGCAGTCGTACTGGCGGTATGGATGCTGGTGGGCCGGAATATCTATTCGTTGATCGAAGGCGTGATGAAAGCCTTGCTCGCCGTCATGACACTGGCATTCATGGCCTTGGCGCTGATGTCCGGGCCGGACGTGACGGGGATCATCAAGGGGACCATCGGCTTCAGCATTCCGCCCGATGAAGGCGTCCACGGCGCACTGCTGGTCGCCGTCTCGGTGATCGGTGCAGTCGCAGGCTCTGTTGCCAACTTCGTGCATCCATATGTAATGCGCCAGAAGGGTTGGGTCGGGCCGGGGCACAAGCGTGTTCAGCGCAACGATCTGCTATTCGCAGTGTTCGTGGGCATCATCATCAACCTGGCGATCTGGATCGTCGGCGCGGAGATCCTGAGACCCAACGGCATTGAGGTCAACACCCTTGCTGATCTGGGCAAGGCGCTGGAAATGTTCTTCGGCTCGATTGGCTGGTACATATTCTTCATTGGCGTGTTCGCCACGCTGTTCGCCAGTATTGCCGGCAAGACGACAGCCTTCCCAATGTTGATCACCGACGCCTTCCAGCAAGTCAAACCCGAGCGCCGCGAACGTTTTGGCAAAGAGTTTCACCACGACCCGATGCACAAGTGGTTCATGTTGTTCATCTTGGTCACACCTCTCATCTGGTCGCTGCCGGGCATGCCCGACTTTGTCACCCTGACCATCGGCGTCAACGCGTTGAACATTATTGGCTTGCCAGTGATCTCCCTTGGCCTGTTGATCATGTCCAATCAGAAGTCGTTGCTGGACAAGCAATATCGCAACAACATCCTGGAGAACATCGCACTGGTATTCGCCACGGGGCTTGCACTGTGGGTTGCCTTCCAGTTGGGCGTGGATTTGTTTACCTGATGCACAGCGGATACGCCGCAGGTTGCACTACCCACACTCCGGAGTTTCAGGCCGCTCGATTTCCCTGGTCGGGAACTCGGTTCACCACCAGCGAGGCGGGATTTGAAGTCCCGCCGCTGTTTCAGTGCAAACCGGGTTTGACAGGTTCATGTCGCGGGCAACAGCTCGAATTCACAATGATGAGCAGTCTTTAAACGGTCGAAGCTGATGTATCGGGGCTACCGCTCCTTCGCACCCGATCGCAGGGCAAACCACGTGCCTGCAAGCCCCAGCCAGACTCAGTTTTCTTCCAGCCAGAACCGCATCGGTTTGCCCTGGGCAGGCCAGAGGCGCAATTGCTCGATGGGCGAAACATCCCAACGCTGCACCTTGCCCATCGCCTCGAGGAACCGGTGTTCCTGCTCCATCAGCGCCGGTGCGCACAGTTTGCGGGTGCTGCCGACCGGGCCGAACGTGATCGCATTGCCCTGCAACTGGTACGACGCGAACCAGTGGTTGCAGCCGGCGTTGCCGTAGGCGCGGCCGTCGTTGCCGAGGGTCATGGTCAGATGGCTGTTGTCGATCAACGGCCGTTCACCGATCCATTCCAGCACGTAGCCGTGGTCTTGTTTGAGCGCAGGGGTTTCGGTGGCGCATGCCGTCAGCAGCGTGGCCGCCAGCAGTGTCAGCAAAAGCGGTTTCATGCGGCTTTCTTCGCGCAGGCAGGGCAGAGGTGGTTTTCGCCGACGACCTTCCAGCCCAGCTCCTCGATGCGCGCAGTGGCGGCAGGCTTGAGGGCTTTTTTGCCGTCCTTGCCGTCGACCATGAATTCGATGTCGCGCTCTTTGCCGCAGTCGTTGCAGTTCACCTTCCACTGATGGATCGCCAACTCGGTGAACGCCGGGCCATTGGCAACGGCCACCCACTGACCGGTCGGGTTGATCAGGTGACGGACTTTTTCGACGTTCAGGCGCATGAACAACTCTTTGCTGCCTTTGACGGTGACCAGCAGCACGTCGTCGGGCTTGATCGAGCCGCCGTTGCCGGTCACTTGGTAGCGCCCGACGGCCAGACTGCGGCATTCGATCAGGGTGTGTTGCGGGGTGAGCATGCTGTAACGGAAATCGTGTTCGGCCATGGGGGTCTCCAAATAGGCGCGCATGCTAACACTTTAGAGAGGGATTCTCGCTGCCGACCGGCCCGGGATCGGCGGAGAACGGGTTCACTGCACCAGATTCTGCGGGCTGCCCGCCGCCCAGCCGGTGATGTTATCCAGCGTAGTCTGCGCGATGGCACCGAGGGCTTCTTTGGTCAGAAACGCCTGATGGGCGGTGATCACCACGTTGGGGAATGTCAGCAGTCGCGCCAGCACATCGTCCTGCAGCGGCAGGTCCGAGCGATCCTCGAAAAACAGCTGCGCTTCCTCTTCATAAACGTCCAGCCCGAGGTAGCCCAACTGGCCGCTCTTGAGTGCGTCGATCAGCGCCGGCGTGTTCACCAATGCGCCGCGCCCGGTGTTGATCAGCATCGCGCCGTGCTGCATGCGCGACAGCGAATCCGGGTTGATCAGGTGCCGGGTGTGCTCGTTGAGCGGGCAGTGCAGGCTGATGATCTGCGCTTCGGCGAGCAATTCGTCGAGGGGCAGATAGCGGGCGCCCAGTGCTTCGACCAGCGGGTTCGGGTACGGATCGTGGGCCAGCAGTTGGCAGCCGAAGCCGGCCATGATCCGTGCGAATGTCGCCCCGATCTGCCCGGTGCCGACCACGCCGACGGTTTTGCCCACCAGATCGAAACCGGTCAGGCCATGCAGGCTAAAATCGCCGTCGCGGGTGCGGTTGTAGGCGCGGTGCAGATGGCGGTTCAACGAGAGAATCAACGCCACCGCATGTTCGGCGACGGCATGGGGCGAATAGGCCGGAACCCGCACGACACTGAGGCCCAGGCGCTTGGCGACGGCGAGGTCGACGTGATTGAAACCGGCCGAGCGCAGCGCAATCAGTTTGGTACCGCCTGCTGCCAATTGTTCAAGCACCGGCGCGCTCAGGTCGTCGTTGATAAACGCACAGACCACTTCGTACTGATCAGCCAGCGCGACGGTGTCCAGCGTCAAGCGCGCGGGCTGGAAATGCAGTTCGATGTCCGCCGCGACCTGCGCGCCAAGAAAGCTCTCGCGGTCGTAGGTCTGGCTGCTGTAGACAAGCGTGCGCATGGTTGCTCCTTTATAGATGGGCCTGCAATGTCGCGTCGAACGTAGGATTTAGGCACCCCGCATCCACTGTAGGAGTGAGCTTGCTCGCGAAGGCGTTCTGTCAGTGCCCTCATTTGACCTGACCCACCCCCGAACCCTGCAGCCTATTCGTCACAGAACAAAAAACCAGTGACCCAGATCAAGCACTCACTCGTGCCTCGGTTTCCAGGCGGTTGATGGCCTTCTCCAATTCGTCCAGTGCCTTGTCGCTGTCTGCTGATTCCTGCTTCAGCAGGGTCTCGCTGCGCTGACACGCCGCGCGCAGTTGCGGGACGCCGCAGTAACGGGTGGCGCCGTGGAGGCGGTGGACGCGTTCGATCAGCGCGACATTGTCCTTGGCCTCGCGGGCGTTGCGGATGGCTTCGCGGTCGGTGGCGAGGGAGGCCAGCAGCATCGCCAGCATGTCCGCGGCCAGATCGGCTTTGCCCGCCGCCAGCCGCAGCCCTTCCTCGTGATCGAGCACCTGCAGATTGATGCCGGCCTGTGCGAGCTCGACGTGCCGCTCGGGCGCCTGATTGCGCAATGCCAGCCCGGTCCACTTCAGCACCACCTGCGCCAGCTGGCGTTCGCTGATCGGTTTGGTCAGGTAGTCATCCATGCCGCTCTGCAACAGCGCGCGCTTTTCGTTGGCCATGGCGTGGGCGGTGAGGGCGACGATGGGCAGCGATGTGGCCTGGCGCTCGCTTTCCCAGCTGCGAATTTCTTCGGTGGCCTGGCGTCCGTCCATGCCCGGCATCTGCACGTCCATCAGCACCAGATCGAAAGGTTCGTCCTGTACGGCTTGCACCGCGGCATAACCACTGTCGACGGCCTTGACCTTGGCGCCCATGTCTTCGAGCAAGGTTTGCACCAGCAACAGATTCGCCGGGTTGTCGTCCACGCAGAGAATGCGCGGCGGGCGGCTCGACAGCGGCTCCGGCACCTCGCTGCGCAACTGTTTGGGCTGGATCAGCTCCGACAGCGCGCGGCGCAATTTGCGCGTACAGGCAGGTTTCGCCTGCAACTGGTTATAGGCGTCGGGCACGGAGAATTGATACAGCGCCTGTTCAGTGGTCGGGCACAGCACCAGCACTTTGCAGTTGAGGTTTTCCAGGTCCCAGATCTGCTGGCGCAGGCGCTCGGGCGGCAGCTCGTGGGCGGTGACGCCGAGCACGGCCATGTCGATGGCATGGGGCGTCTGATGCACCACCGTCACGCCATTGATGAGGTTTTCCAGATTGTTGAAGACCATCGGCTGCAGGCCGCAGTCTTCCAGTTGATGCTCAAGCGCCTGGCGCGACAGGTCGTGATGCTCCAGCACCGCCACGCGACGGCCCAGCAGCGGCGGGGCGGGCAGGTCTTCGAGGTCGTCGCGGGTTTTTGGCAGTGTCAGGCTGATCCAGAATTCCGACCCTTCCCCGGCGTGCTCTCGACACCGATTTCGCCGCCCATCTGCTCGACCAGCCGCTTGGAAATCACCAGCCCCAGCCCGGTGCCGCCGGAGTGCCGCGACAGGGAGTTGTCCGCCTGGCTGAACGCTTGAAACAGCGCGCGCACGTCCTGACTGGACAGACCAATGCCGGTGTCCTGCACGCTGATGCGCAACTGCACCGTGGTGTCGTGTTCTTCCTCCAGCATCGCCCGCGCCACGATGGTGCCTTCGCGGGTGAACTTGATGGCATTGCTGACCAGGTTGGTGAGGATCTGCCGCAAGCGCAGCGGATCGCCCACCAGCGACAACGGCGTGTCGCGATAGACCAGACTCACCAGCTCCAATTGTTTGGCGTGGGCGGCAGGGGCGAGGATGGTCAGCGTGTCCTGCAGCAGGTCGCGCAGGTTGAACGGGATGGCGTCGAGGACCAGCTTGCCGGCCTCGATCTTCGAGAAATCCAGAATCTCGTTGATGATACTCAACAGATTGTCGGCGGATTTCTCGATGGTGCCCAGGTAATCGTACTGACGCGGCGTCAGCTCGCTTTTCTGCAACAGGTGGGTGAAACCGAGGATGCCGTTGAGCGGCGTACGGATTTCATGGCTCATGTTCGCCAGAAACTCGGACTTGATCCGGCTGGCTTCCAGGGCTTCCTTGCGCGCCAGGTCCAGTTCGATGTTCTGGATCTCGATGGTTTCCAGGTTCTGGCGCACGTCTTCGGTGGCCTGCTCGATGCTGTGCTGCAATTCTTCCTGAGCGTTCTGCAACGTTGCCGCCATGCGATTGATGCCCGAACCCAGTTGATCGAGTTCGTAACTGCCCATGGGCGGCAGCCGCGCTTCGAGGTTGCCGTCCTTCAACTGCGCGACGACGTGCTTGATCTGGGTGATCGGGCCGTTGATGGTGCGGCTCATGCGCAATGCCAGCATCGCGGTCAGACCGAGACCGATAAGAATCAGGATCACGCTGGCGAACAGGCTGCGATAGCCGCGCAATAACGTCCCGTTATGTGAAAGCTCCAGCTCGACCCAGCCCAGCAGGTGGTCGGCTTCAGCGGGAACGACGTCGCCCGTCAGGTGGCGACTGCGCCCGAACACCGGCATCAGGTAGCGTGTGGCGTCGTTTTCCGACCGCTGCAGCATGTGCGTGCTGTTACCGATGGGGGCCTGGTTGATCATGCTCGGGCCGGCGTGGGCCAACATCCCCCGGTCGGCATCGAGGAACGACACCGCACGCACGTCGGCCTGCTCCAGCACTTGCCCGGCAATCCGTTCAAGCATGGCCTGATCACCGCTGGCCAGCGCGCCGGCCGACAGCGGCGCCAGCTCGTTGGCAATCATCTCGCCACGTTTGAGCAATTGGGTCTGCAACTCGGTCAGCTGCATCCAGGTAAAATACCCCCCAGCAATGCCGCCATCAGGCAGGCCGGGAGCAGGGTCAGCAGCATGACGCGGCCTTTGATGCCCACTTTTTTCAGCACACTTCTTCTCCAGCAACCCGGCACGAATTCAGGCAAATGCAGCGCCCATGCAGCGCGTGAAGCGCAATCACTGCGCAGTGTAGTCATTTGCGCCTCGTGCACACAGTGGGGCCGGCGCGTGCACATCTGATGGAGCGGGACACTTCCCTTGTAGGACTGGCTTTAGCCGGGAAGGCGTCAAGTGTTACGCCGCAGAATTGAGGGTGTCCAAACCCGCCTCTTCCCGGCTAAAGCCGGTCCTACAGGACCGCGGGGTGTGCACATGATGGGACTGGACACTTCCCTAGTAGGACCGGCTTTAGCCGGGAAGGCGGCAGTCATCACACCGCAGATTTGATGGTGTCCAACTGGCCTATTCCCGGCTGAAGCCGGTCCTACTAAAGATCACCGCTCCGGCAGGCCAGCATTGCCCCGCCGCACGCAATCTTGAATAATCCCCTTCTTGAGAATCAGTCGCAGACGCCAATGACTCCCGCCAGCCTCCATCGCCCCCACATACTCGCCATCGAGGACGATGTCGTGCTCGGCGCTTTTGTCCACGATCAGCTTGATCGCTGCGGGTTTCAGGTGACCTGGTGCCAGAACGGTGCCGAAGGGCTGGCCTGTGCGCAACGCGAACCCTTCGATGTGGTGCTGATGGACATCCTGCTCCCTGGCATGAACGGCCTCGACATCCTCACCCATCTGCGTCGTCGCCATACCGTGCCGATCATCCTCATGTCCGCCCTGGGTGCCGAGGCCGACCGCATCACCGGCTTCCAGAACGGCGCCGACGATTACCTGCCCAAACCGTTCAGCGTCGATGAGCTGCGCGTGCGCATCGAGGCGATCCTGCGACGGGTCGACCTGGAACGACGCTTCCACGGCCTGACTGCCAACGAGCCCGCTGCCGGCGTGGAGAAACCTGAAGCAGACGGCCTGACCTTCGACGACGGACGCTGCGATGTCTTCTTCGTCGGCACCCCGGCGCAATTGACCGGCAGCGAATACCGTCTGCTGGAAACCTTGTGGCGCAACCAGGAAGACGTCCTCAGCAAAGCCTTCCTTTATCAGCACGTCCTGCAGCGCGGCTATTCCCAGCACGACCGCAGCCTGGACATGCACATCAGCCAGATTCGCCGCAAGCTCAAGGCCGTTGGCTATCAGGCACGGCAACTGCGCACGGTCTGGGGCAAGGGCTACGTGCTGACGGCTGCGGTGCTGGATGGTTGAGGTGTTGAATGGTTGAGGTGTTGAATGGTTGAGCCGCGCAAAAAACTGCCCGGTCGGCATTCGCTGTTCTGGAAACTGGCCGTTCTGCTGGTCGGCTTTTGCCTGCTGATGATCTGGCTCAGCTGGTATTGGGGCCGCTACATCGAGACCCGCAACGCCTATCTGAACGCTGAAGCCCACCAGGTGCTCAACGGCTATGCGGCGCAGGCCGAACAGGCATGGAACACAGGCGGCCAGCGTGGCATCGACGATTGGCTAAAGCAGGTCCGGCTGCAGGAAACGGGCTGGGTCGGGGTCATCGGCAGCGACTTGCAATCCCTCGGCAGCACGCCGCTGACCCGCGAGCAGTCGCAACGGCTGACCTTTATGCGCGGCATCGACTGGCCCATGAGCACGCGGCAGAAGACCGTGCCTTGGCTGAAGATCGCGTTTCCGGGCAACCCGGACGCCGGCAGTCTGGTGATCGAACTGCCCGAGCGCTTCAAGCCGGGCCGTTACGCGTGGATCGGGCAAATCCTGACCAACGGGCTGATTCCCGCGTTGTTCACCTTGCTGCTGTGCGTTGGGCTGTATCGCCTGCTGATTCGCCCGCTCAACCAACTGCGCGAACAGGCCAACGCGTGGCGCGCCGATCGGCTGAGCAGCAGGCTGTCGCCGCAGATGACCGAGCGCCGTGACGAGCTGGGCGAGCTGAACCGCGCCTTCGATCACATGGCCGCGCGCCTGCATTCGACGGTGCAGGTTCAGCAGCAGTTATTGCGTGACCTTTCCCACGAACTGCGCACGCCCCTGAGTCGCCTGCGGGTGGCCTGCGACAGCGAGCAGACCCTGCCCGAATTGCGCGAGCGCCTGAGCCGGGAAGTGGACGGCATGCGCCGCCTGGTCGACGACACCCTGCAACTGGCCTGGCTTGACACCGAGCGCGAGAAACTTCCCGGCGAGGATATTCAGGTGGTGGCGCTGTGGGAGATGCTGGTGGAGAACGCCTGTTTCGAAACCTGCTGGCCGTCCCGTCAGTTGCGCTGCGATCTAGACAGCGAGTGCTGGGTCAGTGGCCATCTCAATACGTTGGCGCAGGCGCTGGAAAACATTCTGCGTAACGCCATCCGCCACTCACCGCCTCACGGCATCGTGCGCCTGGACGGTCGCCGGGAAGGGGACGACTGGCTGTTGTGGCTCGAAGATCAGGGGGCGGGATCGACGAGGGCGATCTCGAGCGGATCTTCGCACCCTTTATCCGCCTGGATGGCGCCCGCCCCGGCGACGGCGGTTTCGGCCTGGGCCTGAGCATCGCGCGCAACTCGCTGCGCCTGCAAGGTGGCGACTTGTGGGCTGAGAACACGGGGCAGGGCCTGAGGATGATCATGCGCTTGCCGGCCCGTCAGGCCTGATGTCGCTGTTGGCTCTGGTCCCATTCCGAATTGTAGGAGTGAGCTTGCTCGCGATGCGGAATGTCTGTGACCAATGTTGCCGGCCTGAGTGCAATCGCGAGCAAGCTCACTCCTACAGCGTTCAGTACCCGGCCCACAAGCCCAAGAACACGCCTTATTCCATTCAGCGATAACCACCTCACTTTGCGTGATATGGCCCGGCAGCGATTGCCGGTATGATGGGCGACCCCCGCACGTCTGGATCGCGAAAACGCCATGACCCTGCAGTATCAAACCATCGCCGATTGCGTCGGCAACACCCCGCTGGTGCGTCTGCAACGCATGGCCGGGAACACCAGCAACACGTTGCTGCTCAAGCTCGAAGGCAATAACCCGGCCGGTTCCGTGAAGGACCGCCCGGCGCTGTCGATGATTACCCGTGCCGAAGCGCGCGGGCAGATCCACCCCGGCGACACCCTGATCGAAGCCACTTCGGGCAATACCGGCATCGCCCTGGCCATGGCTGCGGCGATCAAGGGCTATCGCATGATCCTGATCATGCCCGACAACTCCAGCGCCGAGCGCAAGGCGGCGATGACCGCCTATGGCGCCGAGCTGATTCTGGTCAGCAAGGAAGAGGGCATGGAAGGCGCCCGTGATCTGGCCGAGCGCATGCAGGCTGAAGGCCACGGCAAAGTGCTCGACCAGTTCGCCAACGGCGACAATCCTCAGGCGCATTACGTCGGCACCGGCCCGGAAATCTGGCGGCAGACCGGCGGCACTATCACCCATTTCGTCAGTTCCATGGGCACCACCGGCACCATCATGGGCACCTCGCGTTTCCTCAAGGAACAGAACCCGAACATCCAGATCGTCGGCCTCCAGCCTATGGATGGCGCGTCGATTCCAGGCATTCGCCGCTGGCCTCAGGAATACCTGCCGAGCATTTATCAGGCCGACCGCGTCGACCGGATTCTGGACATGGGCCAGGCCGAAGCCGAGGACGTCATGCGTCGTCTGGCCCGGGAAGAAGGCATTTTCTGTGGCGTGTCGTCAGGCGGCTCTGTGGCCGGGATGCTCCGGCTGTCCCAAGAAGTCGAGAACGCGGTGATGGTCGCGATCATTTGTGACCGCGGCGACCGTTACCTGTCGACCGGCGTCTACGATGCGCCCAACTGATGGCCAAGCGTGATGCAGGCCTGCGTTTCCAGCCCAGCGGCGGCACCCGGACCCCGCAGGTCCCCACCGGTAAAAAACAACGCCTGAATATCGAGCGGCTGGCCAATGACGGTCGCGGCATCGGTTTCGTCGACGGCCGCACCTGGTTTGTCATGGGCAGTCTGGCCGGCGAAGAGGTCGAGGCCCGCGTGCTCAATGCCCACGGCAAAGTCGTCGAAGCCCGCACTGAGCGGGTGTTCCAGGCCAGCCCGATACGGCGCCCCGCAGCGTGTCCGCATTTTGGCCGTTGCGGCGGTTGCAGCACCCAGCACATGCCCCACGCCGAACAGCTTGCCCTGAAACAGAGCATGCTCGCCGAGCAATTGAGCCGCATTGCCGGGGTCGAGCCGCAGGAGTGGGCCTCGCCGCTGACCGGTGATGAATACGCCTACCGCCGGCGCGCCCGCGTCGCCGTTCGCTGGGACGTCCGCGCCAAACGGCTGGACGTCGGCTTTCGCGCCGCGGCGAGTCAGGACATCATCGCCATCGAACAATGCCCGGTGCTGGTACAGGCCTTGCAACCGATCATGACAGCGCTGGCGCCCATGCTTCGCAGCCTGAGCAAACCTCAGGCGCTGGGGCATGTCGAGCTGTTCAGCGGCTCGGCCACCGCCGTGCTGCTGCGGCACAACCGCGCCGCTGCCTGAAAACGATCTGGCCATCCTCAAGGCGTTTTGCGAAACCCATGACGCGCAACTGTGGTTGCACGGCGAAGGCGAGCCACAACCGGTCGATCCGGCCGCGCAACTGGGCTACCGCCTGGAGCCGTGGAATCTGTCCCTGGCCTATCGCCCCGGCGACTTCGTGCAGGTCAATGCTCAGGTCAACACCGCGATGATCGAACAGGCCCTGGACTGGCTCGCGCCGGGCAAGGACGAACGAGTGCTGGACTTGTTCTGCGGTCTCGGTAACTTCGCTTTACCGCTGGCGCAAATGTCGCGCGACGTGGTAGCCGTGGAGGGCGTCGACGCCATGGTTCAGCGGGCGACGGCCAACGCTACCCGCAACGGTTTAAGCAATGTGAAGTTTTATCAGGCCGATCTGTCACAGCCACTGGACAAGGCGGCCTGGGTGGCGGAAGGTTTCGCCGCAGTGCTGCTCGATCCGCCCCGTGACGGGGCGTTCGAAGCAGTGGGCAAGCTCAAGTTGTTGGGCGCTCAGCGCGTCCTTTATGTGTCGTGCAACCCGGCTACGCTGGCGCGCGACACGGTTGAATTGATCAAACAGGGCTACCGTTTAAAACGTGCCGGAATCCTCGATATGTTCCCGCAGACAGCGCATGTCGAGGCGATGGCGTTATTTGAAGCGAGCAAGTGAAGCAGCGGCTCAGGAAAAGCCCATGCCTCACACGGAGTCTCGTTTAATCCGACTGGCCCGCGCGTTCGCGACCTTGCATGGCCCGCAAGGCGCACGCGCTCAAGAAGGCCGGCGACTGATGGCGCATTTCATCGCGCCGTAGGGAAGGTAAGCAACATGGTACAGGTGAGACCCCACCAGCCGATCAACACAGACGGCAGTATCAACCTCGACGCGTGGCTGGATCACGTGGTCAGCGTCGACCTCGCAGTGGACCGACAGGCCCTCAAAGAGGCCTGTGAATTTGCCCGGCACGCCGAGCAACAGGACAACGCCGCCAAGAACCTCTGGGCGGAGGGCACGTCGAGTTTTCAGACGGGTCTGGAAATCGCTGAAATCCTGGCCGACCTCAAGCTCGATCAGGACTCCCTCGTTGCCGCCGTGATTTATCGCGGCGTGCGCGAAGGCAAGATCTCGCTGCCCGACGTCAACCAGCGCTTTGGCCCCACCGTCGCCAAACTCATCGACGGCGTGCTGCGCATGGCGGCGATCAGCGCCAGTCTCAGCCCGCGTCAGTCCCTGGTGCTCGGCACTCAGGCCCAGGTCGAAAACCTGCGCAAGATGCTGGTGGCCATGGTCGACGACGTGCGCGTCGCGTTAATCAAGCTGGCCGAGCGTACGTGCGCCATCCGGGCGGTGAAGAACACCGACGACGAAAAGCGCAACCGCGTCGCCCGGGAAGTCTTCGACATTTACGCACCGCTGGCCCACCGACTGGGCATCGGTCACATCAAATGGGAGCTGGAGGACTTGTCCTTCCGTTACCTGGAGCCCGAGCAGTACAAGCAGATCGCCAAGCTGCTGCACGAACGCCGCCTTGATCGCGAGCGCTTCATCACCGATGTGATGTCCCAGCTTGAGAACGAACTGCTGGCCACTGGCGTGACGGCCGACATCAGCGGCCGGGCCAAGCACATTTATTCGATCTGGCGAAAGATGCAGCGCAAAGGCCTGGAATTCAGCCAGATCTACGACGTTCGCGCCGTTCGTGTGTTGGTGCCGGAGATGCGCGATTGCTACACCGCCCTCGGGATTGTCCACACGTTGTGGCGGCACATTCCCAAGGAATTCGACGACTACATCGCGAATCCGAAGGAAAACGGCTATCGCTCGCTGCACACGGCAGTGATCGGTCCGGAGGGCAAGGTGCTGGAAGTGCAGATCCGCACCCACGCCATGCACGAAGAGGCCGAGCTGGGCGTCTGCGCCCACTGGAAATACAAGGGCACCGACGTCAAATCCGGCTCCAATCATTACGAAGAGAAAATCTCCTGGCTGCGTCAGGTGCTCGAGTGGCATGAAGAGCTGGGCGATATCGGCGGGCTGGCGGAACAGCTGCGCGTCGATATCGAACCCGACCGCGTTTACGTGTTTACCCCGGACGGCCACGCGATCGACCTGCCCAAGGGGGCGACGCCGCTGGACTTCGCCTACCGCGTGCACACCGAGATCGGCCACAACTGCCGTGGTGCGAAGATCAACGGGCGCATCGTGCCCTCAACTACAGCCTGCAGACCGGCGAGCAGGTCGAGATCATCACCAGCAAGCACGGCACGCCGAGCCGCGACTGGCTGAACTCGAACCTGGGTTACATCACCACGTCTCGGGCGCGGGCGAAGATCGTGCACTGGTACAAGCTGCAGGCGCGCGACCAGAACGTCGCCGCCGGCAAGGTGTTGCTGGAGCGCGAGCTGGCGCGTCTGGCGCTGCCGCAAGTGGACTTCGACAAGCTGGCCGAGAAGGCCAACATGAAGATGGCCGAAGACATGTTCGCGGCCCTCGGTGCCGGCGACCTGCGCATTGCACAGCTGGTCAATCTGGCCCAGCAACTGGTGGAGCCTGAACGCGGCAACGAGCAGTTGGAGCTGATTCCGCGCAAGGCCACCGGCTACAAGCCGGGCAAGCGCGGCGACATTCAGATCCAGGGCGTCGGCAACCTGATGACGCAGATGGCCGGCTGCTGCCAGCCGCTGCCGGGCGATGCGATCGTCGGTTACATCACCCAGGGCCGCGGCGTGAGCATTCACCGTCAGGACTGCGCCTCGGTGCTGCAACTGGGCGGGCGCGAACCCGAGCGCATCATTCAGGTCAGCTGGGGCCCAGTGCCGGTGCTCACCTATCCGGTGGACATCATCATCCGTGCCTACGACCGCTCGGGGCTGCTGCGTGACGTCTCGCAGATTCTGCTCAACGAGCGCATCAACGTCCTGGCGGTCAACACCCGCTCGAACAAGGAAGACAACACCGCGCTGATGTCGCTGACCATCGAGATCCCGGGCCTGGACGCGTTGGGCCGGCTGCTGGGGCGCATCTCGCAACTGCCGAACATCATCGAAACGCGGCGTAATAGAACGCCGTGATTTTACGGCGGTTGATCGTTCCCACGCTCTGCGTGGGAACGCAGTCCGTGACGCAGAGCGTCACTCGTGGGACGCAGAGCGTCCAGGCGGGCATTCCCACGCAGAGCGTGGGAACGATCAGCTTCAAGCCGTACGCGGATAACTTGAAGCTTGTGGCTTGTCGCTTACAGCTGCGAACGAAGAGAGACCCCCATGTATAGCCTCCAAGACCTGCTCACGCTCATGGCCCGTCTGCGCGACCCGCAATTCGGTTGCCCGTGGGACGTGAAGCAGCATTACGCGAGCATCGTGCCGCACACCCTTGAAGAAGCCTACGAAGTGGCCGACGCCATCGAGCGCGGTGACTTTGATGACCTGCGCGGCGAGCTCGGCGATTTGCTGTTTCAGGTGGTGTATTACTGCCAGCTGGCGCGGGAAGAAGGGCGCTTCGAGTTTGACGGTGTGGTCGACGGCATCACCCGCAAACTGATTCGCCGCCATCCCCACGTGTTCCCGACCGGCGATCTGTACGCGCCGCTGGAAACGCCGCGTCTCAGCGAAGAGCAGGTCAAGCATCGCTGGGAAGAGATCAAGGCCGAGGAGCGTGCCGAGAAGGCCAGTGCCCCTGAGCAGCTTTCCCTGCTCGATGATGTGCCGGCGGTATTGCCTGCGCTGTCGCGGGCGGCGAAGTTGCAGAAGCGTGCCTCCCGGGTCGGTTTCGACTGGCCTGATGCGTTGCCGGTGGTCGACAACGTGCGCGAGGAACTCGACGAAGTCCTCGAGGCCATGGCCGACAACGACAGCGCTGCCATCACCGAAGAGGTCGGCGATCTGCTGTTTGCCGCGGTCAATCTGGCTCGGCACCTTAAGGTCGACCCGGAAAATGCCCTGCGCGCCGCCAATGCCAAATTTGAGCGGCGTTTCAGATTTATCGAACAGACCTTGCGCGACACCCGGCGCCCCATCGAAGATTGCAGCCTCGAAGAGATGGATGCGCTCTGGGGCGAAGCCAAGCGTCAGGAAAAGATCACGCCCAACTGCGGTTGAGTTGACTATTTAGAGAGAGAAGACAGATGGCGGGTATTTCCCTTCGTGACCAGTTGCTGAAAGCCGGACTGGTCAATGAGAAGCAGGCCAAGCAGGCCAGCAAGAGCAAGCAGAAGGAGCAGCGTCTGGTGCATAAGGGCCAGGCAGTGGCGGACGACACCAGCCAGCGCGCGGCCCAGGAAGCGATGGCCGAGAAGGCCAGACGGGATCAGGAGTTGAACCGTCAGCAGCAGGAAAAAATCGAGCAGAAAGCCCGTGCCGCCCAGGTCAAGCAACTGATCGAAGCCACGCGCCTGCCGAAGCTGACCACCGAGGACTACTACAACTTCGTCGACGACAAGAAGGTCAAGCGCCTGTCGGTCAACCCTCTGATGCGCAGCAAGCTAAGCAGCGGCGCGCTGGCTATCGTGCACCACGGCGGTACTTACGAGGTGATCCCCCGGGAAGCCGCCCTCAAGGTGCAAGAGCGCGATCCGCGCCGCATCGTCATGCTCAGCGCCCCGACCGAAGAGCCGGAGGGCGACGATCCGTACGCCGCGTACAAGATCCCGGATGACTTGATGTGGTAAGCGCCCGTCGCTCAATCAGCTAAAACAACAAAACCCGCCGAGAGGCGGGTTTTGTTTTGCTGCGATTCCGAAATTACGAATGACTGGCCTGAAGCTTCGCTTCCTGCTCGGCTAGTTCTGCTGCGTAACGCTGTGCGTCCGATTCGTAATGAAACATCCCTACCAATTGGTCTTGCTGGCGAACATCCCAGATCTGGATGCCATCGGCGATGGTTTCGTGGGAGATATGGGCGTCGTCGCGTTCAGTAACAGTTACGGTCATAGTGCAAACTCCTGACTCTTGGGTATCTGCGGCAGGACGTCGCAGGCCTTCTTTATAGTTTTTGGTAGCCAGCTAAGTAAATGTGCGCATCCAGCAACAGTTATTTACCGAATCCGTAACAGTGCGCTAAATGCTTGTATTCGAAGGGCGTGCGACGCTTTGTCACACCCGGTTGAGGGCCATGAAGAATCTTTCATGTAGGCAAATGTGTCTCTCGGCGCCAAGAAAAAACCCGCCATGGAGGCGGGTTTTTCGTAGTGCGCTCGGCGCTGGCGTGGATTAACTGCCTTTGACCGACTTACCGTTCACCGTGCCGTCCTGCAGCATGATGTTGTATTCCTTGCCGTCGGTTTCAACCTGTTGCAGGCGAACCAGCAGGTAGTCGTAGTCCTTGGCGAACCACATCACGGTGATGCGCTTGTTCTGCGTCGGGTCACGCACGCGCTCGACCTTGATGGCGTCGACCGAACCTACTTTGGTCTCGACCTTTTCAGTGCCCAGGACGCGGAAGTCATAGGTGTCGATCTCGTCACCATCGACCACCTGATACGACATGCTCTTTTTGCCCGCTGCCACGTCATGCTGCAGCGCGAGCTGGTATGTGGACTTGTCGAGAACGCCGGCATTCAGCGGGATTTTCACCGCGTCGCCACGGTCCGAGCCGGTGATGAATTTGGTGGGCCAGTCGAACACCAGATCGACCGTCTTGCTCTTGCCCAGGCCGCCACGTTCGAAGTGGTAGGTCTGCGGCAGCAACTGATCCTTGTCGACCTTGAGCGTGCTGACTTCGGTCAGGCTGGCGATCATCATCGATGCCTTGAAGTTCAGGGTCCAGGTGCCGTTGGCGTTCTTTTCGAGGCTGCGGCTGGCGCTGCCACCGCTCATGGGGAGTTGTTTCCAGTCAGCGGTGTAGCTGGCGGAGAAAGGTTGAAGATCGGCCGCGTTGACTGCGGGAAGTGCGAACAGAGCGAAAGCGAAGAGCAAAGCGCGACGCATAATATCTCCTAATGTCGGATCAAGTGGCCGCTGGGCCCTAGGCCCTGGCCGTCCAGTGAGGCGCCGTGTTCGTCGAGGGTCAAGCGTCCTTCGGCGAACCAGCGAATGGCCAGGGGATATATCAGGTGTTCCTGGGCGTGAACCCTCTGTGCCAGCGTGGCGGGCGTGTCGTGCAACTCTACAGAAACAACTGCCTGTACGACCAGAGGCCCCCATCGAGTTCCTCGGTGACAAAGTGCACGCTGCAGCCATGCTCGGCATCGCCGGCGTCCAGCGCCCGTTGATGGGTGTGCAAGCCTTTATACAGCGGAAGCAGGGAAGGGTGAATGTTCAGCAGGCGGCCATGGTAATGGCGCACGAACCCTGGCGTCAGGATACGCATGAATCCGGCCAGCACCACCAGCGAAGGCTGAAACGAATCGATGGCCTCGATCAGCGCTGCATCGAAGGCCTCGCGACCTTCGTAGCCGGTGTGATCGAGCACGCGAGTGTCGATCCCGGCGCGGGCGGCCCGCTCGAGCCCGAAGGCATCGGCGCGGTTGGAAATCACCGCCCGGATGCGCGCAGGGCTCGCGCTGTCCTGAAAGCTGTCGATCATCGCCTGCAGGTTACCGCCGGTGCCGGACAGCAGCACCACCACGTCACAGGGTTGGGGCATGTCAGGCATTAATGAGCCTTGACGTTCTTCAGCTCGACTTGTGCAGCGCCTTCGGCAGCGGTGCCGATCTGGCCGATGACCCAAGGCTGCTCGCCGGCTTCACGCAGGGCGTTCAGCGAGACTTCAACGTGTTCCTGGGCAACACAGATGACCATGCCGACGCCGCAGTTCAGCACGCGGTGCATTTCGTGCTCATCCACGTTGCCATTTTCCTGCAGCCAGTCAAACACCGCCGGGCGGGTCCAGCTCGCCACGTCGACGATGGCCTGTGCGCCTTCAGGCAGCACGCGCGGAATGTTATCCAGCAAGCCGCCGCCGGTGATATGGGCCATGGCTTTTACCGCGCCGGTGTCTTTGATCAGCTTGAGCAGTTGCTTGACGTAAATGCGGGTCGGCGCCATCAGCAGTTCGGTCAGCGGCTTGCCGTCGAGCTGGATGGTGTCGATGTCGGCGCCCGACACTTCGATGATCTTGCGGATCAGCGAGTAACCGTTGGAATGCGGACCGGAAGAGGGAGCGCGATCAGCGCGTCGCCCGCAGCAACCTTGGAGCCGTCGATGATCTCGGCTTTTTCCACGACGCCGACGCAGAAACCGGCCAGGTCGTAGTCTTCGCCTTCGTACATGCCGGGCATTTCAGCGGTTTCGCCGCCGACCAGGGAGCAGCCGGCCAGTTCGCAGCCCGCGCCGATGCCGGTGACCACTTGAGCAGCGGTGTCGACGTTCAGCTTGCCGGTGGCGTAGTAGTCGAGGAAGAACAGCGGCTCAGCGCCGCAGACCACCAGATCGTTGACGCACATGGCGACCAGGTCGATGCCGATGGTGTCGTGTTTGTTGAGATTCAGTGCAAGACGCAGCTTGGTGCCGACGCCGTCGGTGCCGCTGACCAGCACAGGCTGCTTGTAGCCGGCCGGGATTTCGCACAGAGCGCCGAAGCCCCCGAGGCCGCCCATCACTTCCGGGCGCTTGGTGCGCTTGGCGACGCTCTTGATGCGTTCGACCAGCGCTTCACCGGCGTCGATGTCTACACCGGCGTCTTTGTAGCTCAGGGAGGGTTGCTTGCTCATGATCCAGGCCTTTAAGGGGGGATTCGGGGTAACGACCGAGTGGCAACGACGCGGGGCCTTGTCATCGCCGGTCTGCGAAGGCGCGCGATTTTATCAGGGTTGGGCGCAAGCGGCCATCCTTGGGCCGACGGGCAGGACGACCGTGAAGAAAAAATAACCCGGTTTATCCTGCCGCACCCGTTCGTCGCCGCAAGGATCCGGTGTAACGTTGGCGCCTGAGTGAGCGATTCGGCTGCACCTGCGGTCTGAGTCGATTCATTCAAGTTTATGCAGCTATTTATAGCGTTGCCTTTTTACCCAGCGGGAATCCTTCATGCGTCCACCTTCATTCATGCGCGTAAAAAACTGCCTGTTCGTGGGTTGCCTCTCATTGATGAGTCTGCCGGCGCTCGCCGAGACGGTGAACACGCTTTATCAGGTGCGCGAGCCCGTCAGCGGCCAGACCCCGGACGAGAAAACCCGTGCCACCCAGGCTGCGCTGGAAACCCTGGTCATCCGCCTGACCGGCGACCCCAAGGCGGTGCAGAACGGCGGCCTTGCCGAGGTGCGCAAGGACCCTCAGCAAATTATCAGCCAGTACGGTTATGACGCCGGCCCACCCGAGACCCTGCAGGTCGACTTCGACCCGGCGAGCACCGAACGTGCAATGCGTCAGGCGGGGCTGTCGTTGTGGGGCTCCAACCGCCCGGTGATCATGGCCTGGTGGCTGAACGACGCGACTGACGGTGCCAATCTGGTCGGTGACGGCCAAGCCTCTGCCGAACCTCTGCGCCGCGCCGCCCAGCATCGCGGTCTACCGTTGCGTTTGCCGCTGGCCGATCTTGGCGAACAAGGCATCGGCAACGCCAAGACCCTCGACGGCAACGACGTTGGCCCGCTCAAAGAGGCTTCCGAGCGTTACGGTTCAGACGCGATTCTGGCGGTTCACGCTCAGGAAAACGGCGGCCAGTGGCAGGGCAAATGGCACCTGTGGCTGGGCGACAAGATGGAGCAGGGCAGCGCCAGCGGCGCGAGTTCGGCGGAACTGGCCGACGCGGTGCTGTTGGCGGTGAGCCAGCGTCTGGCGCCGCGTTTCGTGGTCAAGCCGGGAGCGGCGACCGGCATGGTGCTGGATGTGCAGGGCATGAATCTTGAGCGTTATGCGCAGCTGTTGCGCCTGCTCGAACCGTTCGGTGGCCGCCTGAAATCAGCCGACGGTGATCGCATCGCTTTCGACGTCAGCGGCAGCCCCGATCAGTTGCGGTCCCAGCTGTCGCTGGCGAAGTTGCAGGAAGTGCCGGCCAGTGAACTCGCCAGCGCGCCGGTCACCGCCGCGCCCGTTGCTGCGGATGGCACGCCGGCAGCACCGCAGCCGCCCGCTGTTTCTGATAGCGCATTGCACTTCCGTTGGTGAACAGGTTCATAACGACGTTGCGTAAAGCACATCATCTTGGGGAAAGAGGCAGTAATGACTGATACGCGTCGTTGGTTTTGGCTGGGCGGGGTCGTCCTGGTCTGTTTGTTCGTCTGGCTGCTGCATTCGATTCTGACGCCGTTCCTCGTGGCCTTGCTGCTGGCGTACATGGGCGATCCGCTGGCAGACCGGCTGGAAAAACTGAAAATGTCCCGCACCATGAGTGTGGTGACGGTATTCCTGTTGTTCACCCTGATTTTCATGGGACTGCTGTTGGTGCTGGTGCCGATGCTGGCCAAGCAGCTTTATCGCCTGTACGAACTGGCACCGCAGATCCTCGATTGGCTGCAGCACACCGCCATGCCGTGGACACAGGCGAAGCTGGGTCTGGCCGACGGGTTCTGGAAGTTCGACAAGGTCAAGGCGGCGATCTCGGAGCACATGGGTCAGACGGGCGACATCGTCGGCATCGTCCTGTCCCAGGCCACCACCTCGACCCTGGCGCTGATCGGCTGGCTGACCAATCTGGTGCTGATCCCGGTGGTCTGCTTCTACTTGCTGCGTGACTGGGACGTGATGACCGCCAAGGTCCGCAGCCTGTTGCCGCGTCACCGCGAGAAGAAGATTGTCGCCCTGGCGGACGAGTGCCATGAGGTCTTGGGCGCGTTCATTCGTGGTCAGTTGCTGGTGATGGTCGCGCTGGGCGTGATCTACGCCGCCGGGCTGATGCTGGTCGGGCTGGAGCTGGGGCTGTTGATCGGTGTCATCGCCGGCCTGGCGGCCATCGTGCCGTACATGGGTTTCGTGATCGGCATCGGCTCGGCGATACTGGCGGGCTTCTTCCAGTTCGGCGGCGACCTGTACCCGATGCTGGGCATCGTCGCAGTGTTCATGGTCGGTCAGGCGCTCGAAGGCATGGTGCTGACGCCATTGCTGGTAGGCGACCGCATCGGCCTGCACCCGGTCGCGGTGATCTTCGCCATCCTGGCGGGCGGCGAGCTGTTCGGCTTCACCGGCATCCTGCTGGCGCTGCCGGTGGCGGCGGTGATCATGGTGTTGGTGCGCCACGTTCATGACCTGTACAAGGATTCTGACATCTACGGCGGTCTGGACGACCCGGATCTCTGATTCCCGCGAATCAGGATGCGTACCGGCGCGCGGTGCTCACCGCGCGCCTCCTTTCTCGGCGGGTTTTGCCCGTATTCCCCAGTGATACCAGTGACCTACGCAAGCCTTTGATTTTGCTGGCGGTCTGCCGCATTGTGCGGCTAGCCTTGCGGGTATAGACTTTGCGCACTTTTCACAGAGGCCATTTGGCGGTTCGTCTCGAACCGTTCAGCCAGCATGAAACCAGTTCAGCTGCCCCTGAGTGTGCGTCTGCGTGATGACGCCACCTTCATCAATTACTATCCAGGCGCCAATGCCGCTGCACTCGGCTATGTCGAGCGGCTGTGCGAAGCCGAGGCTGGCTGGACAGAAAGTCTCATCTATCTGTGGGGCAAGAACGGGGTAGGGCGCACGCACCTGTTGCAGGCCGCCTGCCTGCGATTCGAGCAGATGGGCGAGCCAGCCGTTTACCTGCCGATGGCCGAGTTGCTCGATCAAGGCATCGGCCTGTTCGATCATCTGGAGCAGTACGAACTGGTGTGCCTCGATGACCTGCAAGCGGTGGTCGGCAAGCCTGAGTGGGAAGAAGCCTTGTTCCATCTGTTCAACCGTCTTCGCGACAGCGGCCGACGCTTGCTCATCGCGGCTTCATGCTCGCCCAGGGAGCTGCCGGTCAAGCTGGCCGACTTGAAATCACGGCTGACCATGGCGCTGGTGTTCCAGATGCGCCTGTTGTCCGACGAGGAAAAACTCCGCGCCCTGCAGTTACGCGCCTCGCGTCGCGGGCTGCACCTGACCGATGAGGTGGGGCATTTCATCCTTACCCGCGGCAAGCGCAGCATGAGCGCGCTGTTCGACCTGCTTGAGCAACTCGATCAAGCCTCGCTCCAGGCCCAGCGCAAGCTGACTATTCCTTTCCTGAAAGAAACCCTCGGTTGGTAAGCGCGTCCGTGGTCGATCCGGCCTTGGTGCTGCAAACCGCCGCGGCCCTGCGCCATGCCACACGCATCCTCATCATCACTGGTGCCGGCCTCTCGGCGGATTCGGGTTTGCCGACCTATCGCGGTGTCGGTGGCTTGTACAACGGCGAGACTGATGATGGCCTGCCCATCGAAATGGCCTTGTCCGGCCCGATGCTGCGTCGTGATCCCGCGCTGTGCTGGAAGTACATCGCACAATTGGGCAGCGCTTGCCTGGGCGGACGTCCCAATGCGGCGCACTACGCCATCGCTGAATTGCAGCGACGCAAGCCGGAATGCTGGGTGTTGACGCAAAACGTCGACGGCTATCATCGCGCGGCGGGCAGTCCGCCAGAGCGGCTGATCGAAATTCATGGCCAGTTGGCGCCGCTCTACTGTCAAACTTGTGGCGCCGAGGATCCGCAGTTGAGCGAACATCTCGACCAGCCATTGCCACCACTGTGTCCCCGCTGTACTGGCGTTCTGCGGCCATCGGTGGTGTTGTTTGGGGAGATGCTGCCGGAGTTGGCACTGAACGTGCTTCAGGAAGAGATGGCAAAAGGCTTTGACGCTGTGCTCAGCATCGGAACCACCGCCAGCTTCCCGTACATTCATGAGCCCATGCTGCGCGCTCGGGTGACGGGAGGCTTTACTGCCGAGATAAACCCCTCGCCAACCGATCATTCCGCGCATACGGATGCGTTTCTGAGGTGTAGAGCCTTAGAAGTGACGGACGACATCGTAAGTCACATTTGTTTCGATTGAATTTGCAAATGGGTACGATAGCGGGCATAGTCTCGGCTTCTTTACACTTCAGCCACGGTCGTGCACATGCTAAACCGCTTCGCACCCCTCGTGCCTCTCGCACTCGTAACGCTGTTGTTCGGCTGCTCGGCCCAGATGCCGACGTCGCAACAACAGTCGCAAAGCCCCAGTTCCGGGACTCTGCCACTGCTCAATCCGCTACCAAGCGCGCCGACTACGCTTCTTCCGTACTGGATGACGAAGTCGCCACCGAAGACGAGCTCGCTCAGTTTGCCGACAACAAGCCGTACCGTTTGCCGGTTCTGGCTGACAGCATCCTCGAACGCGGCAAATCCTTGATAGGCACTCGCTATCGCTTTGGCGGCACGTCGACCACCTCCGGTTTCGACTGCAGCGGTTTCATCGGTTACCTCTTCCGTGAAGAGGCGGGCATGAGCCTGCCGCGGTCTTCCCGCGAAATGATCAATATCGATGCCCCTCTCATCAAGCGCAATGACCTCAAGCCGGGCGATCTGCTGTTCTTCAGCACCGCCGGCCGTGGTCGTGTCAGCCATGCGGGCATCTACCTGGGCGATGACCAGTTCATCCATTCCAGCAGCCGCCGCAGCGGTGGCGTCCGCGTCGACAGCCTCGACGATGCCTACTGGGCCAAGACCTTCATCGAAGCCAAACGCGCACTGGCCATGGCACCTTCAACGGTACCTGAAACCACCACCGCGATGACCTCGACTACCATCAAGCGCCAACACCGTTAATTCCGGGCGCGCAAAGGGTTCGACCCTCTTGCGCGCAACCCCGGCTCTCGGCAAAGTAAGCTGCACCCCGCACAGGTTGTCGTGTTTATGTCGTTAACGGTTCGCCTGATGGTTGCCTCTCTGGCTGTGCTGCTGGCCGCGTGTTCCAGCACGCCACCGCCCGCTCCGCGCAAGGTCGTCTACCGGCCTGTGGTTTCCGCTCCTCCCCAGTTTTCTTCACCGCTTGCCGATGATGTCCTGTTGCGCGCGATCGGCCTGGTTGGAACGCCCTATCGTTGGGGCGGCAACACGCCTGATTCGGGTTTTGATTGCAGTGGCCTGATCGGCTACGTCTACCACGATGCGGCGGGCATCACGTTGCCGCGATCGACGCGGGAGATGATCACCCTGCGTGGCCCCGACATCGACCGCAGCCAGTTGCAGACCGGTGATCTGGTGTTCTTCGCCACTGGCGGCGGCTCCCACGTCAGCCACGCCGGCATCTACGTCGGGGAAGGGCGATTCGTTCACGCACCAGCCACCGGCGGCACGGTTAAACTCGACAGCCTCGACAAGCCCTATTGGCAAAAAGCCTGGCTGAATGCCAAGCGCGTTATCCAGCCATCGAATCTCGCCAGGCAATAGTCGCTTCTGAGGCAATGTGTTCATGGGCTGTTGCTGCATGAACACCTGTGCATTTCAGGGTGAAATCCCGTAAACCCGTGGGCCGCTCTGCCCACGGTTCGATTGACGCTCCCCAGTCAACCCTCTAACCTTCGCGCCATGTTTCAGGTGCCCGGGACTTCGTTGTTCCACAGGGTGAAACAGGGAAGCCGGTGCGATTGCTTGTGCGATCAATTCCGGCGCTGCCTCCGCAACGGTAAATGAGTCTGGGCCACGCACGATGCCACTGTGTTCGCTGAACATGGGAAGGCGCCTGGCCTGCCACGCTTGTGGCAACTCATGAGTCCGGAGACCGGCCTGATCCATCGAACAGCATCACGGAGGGCGATGCTCTGCTGCAGGCCGGGCTATGTCCGGTGCCTGCTGACAGTCTTTGCCCGTGCCCTCCGTCTGCCACACCTGCCCTCAAGCGGAGAGCTGAGATGAGCGAATCCCCCGAACGTGACGAACGCCACCTGGCGCGCATGCTGCGCAAAAAGGCGGTGATGGACGAGCGCATTTCCAGCGCGCCGAATGAATGCGGATTGCTGTTGGTGCTGACCGGCAACGGCAAAGGCAAGAGCAGTTCGGCGTTCGGCATGCTCGCCCGCGCCATGGGCCACGGCATGCAGTGCGGCGTCGTGCAGTTCATCAAAGGCCGCCACAGCACCGGCGAAGAGCTGTTCTTCCGCCGCTTCCCCGAACAAGTGCGTTACCACGTGATGGGCGAGGGCTTCACCTGGGAAACCCAGGACCGCCAGCGTGACATCGCCGCCGCCGAAGCCGCCTGGGCCGTGACCCGGGAGATGCTCAAGGACGCCTCCATCGGTATGGTCGTGCTCGATGAGCTGAACATCGCCCTCAAGCACGGTTATCTGGACCTGGAGCAGGTGCTGAGCGATCTGCAGGCACGGCCACCGATGCAGCATGTGATCGTCACCGGTCGCGGGGCGAAGCAGGAGTTGATAGACCTTTCAGACACCGTGTCGGAAATCGGCGTGGTCAAGCATGCCTTTCAGTCCGGGATCAAGGCGCAGAAAGGCATCGAACTGTGAGTGAGCGCCAACCCCGGCACTGCCCGGCAGTATTGATCGCCGCTCCCGCGTCCGGTCAGGGCAAAACCACCGTCACCGCCGCACTGGCCCGTCTGCATCGCAATCAGGGGCGCAAGGTGCGCGTGTTCAAATGCGGGCCGGACTTTCTCGACCCGATGATTCTCGAACGCGCCAGCGGCCATCCGGTGTACCAACTGGACATGTGGATGATCGGCGAGGCCGAAAGCCGGCGCCTGTTGTGGGAAGCCGCCGCCGACGCCGACCTGATCCTCATCGAAGGCGTCATGGGCTTGTTCGACGGTACGCCGTCCAGCGCAGACCTGGCCCGGCGTTTCGGCGTGCCGGTGCTGGGGGTGATTGACGGCACGGCCATGGCCCAGACCTTCGGCGCACTGGCGTTGGGATTGGCGCGCTATCAGCCGGACCTGCCATTTGCCGGCGTGCTGGCCAATCGCGTCGGCACGGTGCGCCATGCGCAGTTGCTCGAAGGCAGCCTGACCGAAGGCCTGCGCTGGTACGGCGCGTTGTCCCGTGAAACCGGCATTGAGCTGCCCAGCCGGCACCTCGGCCTGGTGCAGGCCAGCGAATTGAATGACCTGGACATGCGCCTTGACGCTGCGGCCACCGCGCTGGCCAGCACCTGCGACGCCACGTTGCCGCCGGTCGTGACCTTCACCGCGCCCGAGTTCGTTCCGGCTGAACCGCTGCTGGCCGGCGTGAAAATCGCCATCGCCCACGACGAGGCGTTTGCGTTTTTCTACGGCGCCAGCCTCGACCTGTTGCGGGAGATGGGCGCCGAACTGTCGTTCTTCTCGCCGATCCGCGACCGCGAACTGCCTGACGCCGACAGCCTGTATCTGCCGGGCGGTTACCCGGAACTGCATCACACGGCGCTGGCGGAAAACCACAGCATGCTCGCCGCAATTCGCGCGCACCACGCCGCCGGCAAACCCTTGCTCGCCGAATGCGGCGGCATGTTGTACCTGCTCGATGCCCTGACCGATGTCGACGGCCAGCGCGCCGAAGGCGTGGGCTTGCTCAAGGGTGAAGCCGTGATGCAAAAGCGTCTGGCAGCCCTGGCCCTGCAATCGGTCGAACTGCCGGAAGGCACCCTGCGTGGTCACACCTATCACCATTCCCTGACCAGCACCGAACTGACCCCCATCGCCCGCGGCCTCAGCCCCAATGGCGGGCGCGGCGCCGAAGCGGTGTACCGCGAAGGGCGCATGACCGCGTCGTACGTGCACTTCTACTTCCCCTCGAATCCCCAGGCGATGGCGGCGCTGTTTTTGCCATGAGCCTGGCCAATGCAATCGCCGCATTCTGTGGGAGCGAGCTTGCTCGCGAAGGCTGTCTGTCTGACGTAATTGCCTGTCTGACCCAACGCTTTCGCGAGCAAGCTCACTCCTACATGGGGCGCATCGCAGGCGATTGCTGTGTTTCATGCGCGGGACAGGCGACTCCATGACTGAGCACACCTTCACCGACTCCGAACGCGCCGCCGTTTACCGTGCCATCGCCGAGCGTCGCGACATGCGCCACTTCTGCGGCGGCACGGTCGCGCCCGAGTTGCTGGCCCGCCTGCTCGAAGCCGCGCACCACGCGCCAAGCGTCGGATTGATGCAGCCGTGGCGTTTCCTGCGCATCACCGATCCGGCGTTGCGCACGCAGATTCAGGCGCAGGTGGAGGAGGAGCGTATTCGCACTGCCGAAGCCCTCGGCGAGCGCTCTGACGATTTCATGAAGCTCAAGGTCGAGGGCATCAGCGACTGCGCCGAGGTATTGGTCGCCGCGCTGATGGACGACCGCGACAAGCACATCTTCGGCCGTCGCACCTTGCCGGAAATGGACATGGCGTCGTTGTCGTGCGCGATCCAGAACCTCTGGCTGGCGGCGCGTGCCGAAGGCCTCGGGATGGGCTGGGTCTCGCTGTTCGACCCCCTGGCCCTGGCCGATCTGCTGAAGATGCCAACCGGTTCAAAACCCCTGGCGATTCTGTGCCTGGGCCCGGTCAAGGAATTCTACCCGGCGCCGATGCTGGTGCTGGAGGGCTGGGCGCAGCCGCGCGCGCTGCAGGAACTGGTCTACGAGAACACATGGGGAGTGATTGCATGAGCGTGGCGTTATTGAGCGTTGCCGGGGTCGCGCTGGACGCGTTGCTCGGCGAGCCAAAACGGAACCACCCGCTGGTGGCGTTCGGCCGTTTTGCCGAGCGCATCGAACAGCGCCTGAATGCCGCCGGCCGAGGCTGGCGCAGCCATGGCGTGACCGCATGGTTCATCGCCGTGATTCCCCTGACCCTGATCGCCACGCTGCTCAGTTGGCTGCCGTTGATTGGCTGGCTGGTGGAAGTCCTGGCGCTTTATTGCGCGTTGGGTTTGCGCAGTCTGGGTGAGCACGTCGAGCCGGTCGCTCAGGCGCTGCGCAGCGATGATCTGGACGAAGCACGCCGACGGGTCGGCTATCTGGTCAGTCGCCAGACGTCCGAACTGGACAGCACCGAAGTGGCCCGCGCGGCCACGGAATCGGTGCTGGAAAACGGCAGCGACGCGGTGTTCGCGGCAATCTTCTGGTTCGTCGTGCTGGGCGCGCCGGGCGTGGTGCTCTACCGCCTGAGCAACACCCTCGACGCCATGTGGGGCTATCGCAACGAGCGCTTCGAACGCTTCGGCTGGGCGGCGGCGAAAATCGACGACCTGCTCAACTACATTCCGGCCCGCCTGGTGGCGTTGACCTACGCGCTGCTGGGCAACACCCGATTGGCCCTGCGCTGCTGGCGCACCCAGGCACCGAGGTGGGACAGCCCCAACGCAGGCCCGGTGATGGCCGCTGGCGCCGGTGCGTTGGGCGTCGAACTGGGGGGCCGGCGATTTATCACGGCGAGTTGCATGAGCGCGCGACCCTGGGCGAAGGCGTCCCGGCGGACGCGAATTCCATTGATCGCGGTTGGCAACTGGTGCAGCGCGGCGTCTGGCTGTGGTTGCTGATCTTGTGTCTGGGGACAGAATTCTATGCTTGAACATGGCGGCCGATTGCGTGGCGCAGTCCTGAAATATGGCATTGAAGAAGCGAACTGGCTCGACCTGTCCAGCGGGATTTCGCCGTGGTCGTGGCCGATCCCGGCGATTCCTGAAGCGGCTTGGGCGCGCCTGCCGGAAACCGATGACGGTCTGGAAGCCGCCGCCCGCCGCTACTACGGCGCCACGGACGTGCTGCCCGTGGCCGGCTCGCAAGCGGCGATCCAGGCGCTGCCGCGTCTGCGTCAGGCGGGCAAGGTCGGCGTGCTGTCGCCGTGCTACGCCGAGCACGCCGAGGCCTGGCGCAACACCGGCTTTCTGGTGCGCGAGGTACTGGAGCACGAGGTGGAGCGGTTCATCGACACCCTAGATGTGCTCGTCGTGGTCAACCCGAACAATCCCACCGGCCTGAGCCTGCCGCCCGAACGCCTGCTGGAATGGCACGCCCGTCTGGCCCAGCGCGGCGCCTGGCTGGTGGTGGACGAAGCGTTCATGGACAACACGCCGGAGTTGAGCCTGGCGGCGTACACCCAGCGCGCGGGCCTGATCGTGTTGCGCTCGTTCGGCAAGTTTTTCGGGCTGGCGGGTGTGCGCCTGGGCTTTGTGCTGGCGGAGCCGCGGTTTCTGAAAGTCATGGCGCGGCAGATCGGCCCCTGGTCGGTCAGCGGACCCACGCGGATCATCGGTCAGGCCTGTCTCAACGACGTGGCCGGCCATCAACGCCAGCGCCAGCGCACCGAGCAAGCCAGCCAGCGTCTGGTCGACGTGCTTAATCGCCACGGCTTCGCGCCCAAGGGCGGCTGCGCGCTGTTCCAGTGGCTGATCACACCGCTGGCGGAAGAACTTTACGAATTCTGTGCGCAGCGGGGCGTCCTTCTGCGGATCTTTACTCACAACAGCAGCCTGCGCTTCGGCCTGCCCCGCGAGGAAGCCGACTGGCATCGTCTGGAACAGACGCTCAGCGAATTTTCCCGGGAGCGCTTATGACCCTCGGCAAAACCCTGATGGTGCAGGGCACCACCTCCGACGCCGGCAAAAGCACGCTGGTGACGGCGCTGTGCCGCTGGCTGACCCGTCAGGGCGTGCGCACCGTGCCGTTCAAGCCGCAGAACATGGCGCTGAACAGCGCAGTGACTGCCGACGGCGGGGAGATCGGTCGCGCCCAGGCGGTCCAAGCCCAGGCCTGTGGCCTCGAGCCCCACACCGACATGAACCCGGTGCTGCTCAAACCCAACAGTGATACGGGCGCCCAAGTGATCATTCACGGGCGCGCCGTGACCACCATGAACGCCGTCGCCTACCACGATTACAAAGCCATCGCGATGCAAGCGGTGCTGGCCTCCCACCGCCGTCTCAGTGAAGGCTGGCCGGTGGTCGTGGTCGAAGGCGCCGGGTCGCCAGCGGAGATCAACCTGCGCGCCGGCGATATCGCCAACATGGGCTTTGCCGAAGCGGTGGATTGCCCGGTGCTGCTGGTGGCGGACATCAATCGCGGCGGGGTATTTGCCCATCTGGTCGGCACGCTGGAATTGCTTTCGCCCAGTGAACAGGCGCGGGTCAAAGGCTTCATCATCAATCGTTTTCGCGGTGACATCGCCCTGTTGCAGCCGGGCCTCGACTGGCTTGAACAGCGCACTGGCAAACCGGTTGTCGGGGTGCTGCCCTACGTGATGGACCTGCATCTCGAGGCTGAAGACGGCCTTGACCAGCGCCAGACCGACAAGGACGAGCAGGTGCTTAACGTCATCGTCCCGGTCCTGCCGCGCATCAGTAACCACACCGATTTCGACCCGCTGCGCCTGCATCCCCAAGTGAATCTGCAATTCGTCGGGCCGGGGCAGGCGATTCCCGGCGCCGATCTGATTATCCTGCCCGGCTCGAAAAGCGTGCGCAGCGATCTTGCCTATCTGCGCGCCAATGGCTGGGACACCGCCATCGGCCGCCACCTGCGTTACGGCGGCAAAGTGCTGGGCATCTGCGGTGGCCTGCAAATGCTCGGCGAGCAGCTGCATGACCCACTGGGGCTCGAAGGCGCCGCCGGTTCCAGTCCGGGGTTGGGGTTGTTGGCCCTGAGCACGGTGCTGGAAGAAGAGAAACAGCTGCGCAATGTGAGCGGTCGCCTCACCCTCGAAGACGCCGACGTCAGCGGCTATGAGATTCATGCGGGCGTGACCACTGGCGCGGCGCTGGAACGTCCATTGGTCCAGTTGGCCGACGGTCGCTGCGATGGCGCGCGCAGCCCTGATGACCAGGTCCTCGGCACGTACCTGCACGGGCTGTTCGAGAACCCGGCGTCGAGCAGCGCCTTGCTGCGTTGGGCCGGGCTGCAGAACGTGCAGTTGGTGGATTACCACGCCCTGCGCGAACGCGACATCGAACGCCTGGCCGATCTGGTGGAAACCCACCTGGACGGCACACTGCTGCGTGAACTCTGCGGCCTGGAGCAACCTTGATGCTGCAATTGATCCTCGGCGGGGCGCGCTCCGGTAAAAGTCGGCTGGCGGAAAAGCAGGCCAGCGAAAGCGGCTTCGATGTCATCTATATCGCCACCAGTCAGCCGCTTGATGGCGAAATGAATCAGCGCGTCGCCTTGCACCGCCAGCGTCGTCCGGCGCAATGGGGGTTGATCGAAGAACCCATCGAGCTGGCCCGCGTGCTCCGGGAAAACGCCGGGGAGGGCCGCTGCCTGTTGGTGGATTGCCTGACCCTGTGGCTGACCAATCTGTTGATGCTGGACGATCCGCAGCGCCTGGCTGAAGAGCGCGAAGCCTTGCTCGACGGCCTGGCTAAACTGCCGGGCGACATCATTTTTGTCAGCAACGAAACCGGGCTCGGCGTCGTGCCACTCGGTGAGCTGACCCGTCGTTATGTCGATGAAGCCGGCTGGCTGCATCAGGCGCTGGCCGAACGCTGCCATCGCGTGGTGTTTACCGTCGCCGGACTGCCCATGATCCTGAAAGGACCCGCACTATGAGTAACGCCTGGTGGCTCGCGCCTGCCCGTGACGTCGATCAAGCCAGCCGCGACCACGCGCTGGCCCGGCAGCAGCAATTGACCAAGCCGACCGGCTCACTGGGCCGGCTGGAAGACGTTGCGGTTCAGCTGGCTGGCCTGCAGGGTCTCCTGAAGCCGAAGGTCGATGAGGTCTGGATCGCGATTTTTGCCGGCGATCACGGCGTGGTCGCTGAAGGGGTTTCGGCGTACCCCCAGGAAGTGACCGGGCAGATGCTGCACAACTTCATCATGGGCGGCGCGGCAATCAGCGTGCTGGCCCGGCAATTGTCCGCGCAACTGGACGTGGCCGATCTGGGCACCGTTGCGCCGCTGGATCTGCCGGGCGTGCGTCACCTCAACCTCGGTCCGGGCACCGCGAACTTCGCCCACGGCCCGGCGATGACTGAGGCGCAGCTGCATGCTGCCCTTGAAGGCGGTCGCGACAGCGTGTTGCGCGCCAAGGCGTCGGGCGCCGAGCTGTTCATCGGCGGCGAAATGGGCATCGGCAACACCACCGTCGCCACTGCGCTGGCCTGCGCCTTGCTCGACTGCCCGGCCACCTCGTTGGTCGGCCCCGGCACCGGTCTGGATGCCGAGGGGGTGAACCACAAAGCGCAAGTGATCGAGCGGGCCCTGCGGCTGCATGCCGATGCTGTCGATGATGCGCTGGACAGTCTGCGTGCCCTCGGTGGCTTTGAAGTCGCGGCGCTGGTCGGCGCCTACCTGGCCTGTGCCCAGGAGGGCATTGTTGCGTTGGTCGATGGCTTTATCTGTTCCGTGGCGGCGCTGGTAGCAGTGCGCATCAATCCGTCGTGCCGGGAATGGTTGTTCTTCGGCCACCGTGGAGCCGAGCCAGGCCATCGTCTGGTGCTGGACGCGCTGCAGGCCGAGCCGTTGCTGGACCTTGGATTGCGTCTGGGCGAAGGCAGTGGCGCAGCGCTGGCAGTGCCGTTGTTGCGTCTGGCCTGCGAGTTGCACAACGGCATGGCGACCTTCGCCGAAGCCGCCGTGGCAGACCGCCCGGCATGACCTTGCATCTGGACCTGTTGCGTCACGGCGAAACCGAATTCGGCGGCGGCCTGCGCGGCAGTATCGATGACGCGCTGACCGACACCGGCTGGCAGCAGATGCGTGCGGCGGTGGCTGATCGTGGCCCCTGGGACCGCATCGTCAGCTCGCCCCTGCAACGCTGCGCCCGTTTCGCGGACGAACTGGCCGAGCGACTGGGCTTGCCCGTCGAACTGGCGCCCGATCTTCAGGAATTGCACTTCGGTGACTGGGAAGGGCAGAGCCCCGCGCAATTGATGGAAACCG
Organism: Pseudomonas sp. 15A4; assembly: GCF_016925575.1. Classification (NCBI taxonomy): domain Bacteria; kingdom Pseudomonadati; phylum Pseudomonadota; class Gammaproteobacteria; order Pseudomonadales; family Pseudomonadaceae; genus Pseudomonas; species Pseudomonas sp. 15A4. The sequence continues at coordinate 2,577,129 of NZ_CP068986.1, forward strand.
ATGCTGCCGGGCTGGGGCGCTTTTGGGAGGATCCGTACGGGTTCACGCCACCCAACGGCGAGCCGGTCCAGGCGTTTGCTACCCGCGTGTTGGCCGCCGTCGAGGGGTTGCAGCGGGTATATGACGGTCAGCGCGTGCTGCTGATCAGTCACGGCGGGGTAATGCGTCTGCTGTTGGCCCGCGCTCGCGGTCTGCCTCGCGAGCAATTGCTGCAGGTCACCGTGGCCCACGGCGGTCTGTTCGTTCTCGATGTGCAGGCCGACGGCGAGCTGAAGGAGGTCTAAATGCTGCCGTTCTGGATCGCCTTGCAGTTCCTCAGCAGCCTGCCGATTCGTCTGCCCGGCATGCCGACGCCCCAGGAGTCGGGGCGTTCGCTGCTCTATTACCCTGCGGTGGGATTGCTGTTCGGCGTACTGTTGATGGCGATGGATCATCTGCTCGACGGCGCGCCGACACTGTTGCATGCCGCCTTGCTGCTGGCGGCCTGGGTGATGCTCAGCGGAGGGCTGCACCTGGACGGCCTCGCTGATAGTGCGGATGCCTGGCTCGGTGGATTCGGCGACCGCGAACGCACGCTGACGATCATGAAAGACCCCCGGAGCGGGCCGATTGCCGTGGTCACCCTGGTGGTGGTGTTGCTGTTGAAGTACAGCGCGGTGGTGGCGTTGATTGAAACCCACCATGGTGTTGGTCTGCTGCTGGCGCCGGTGATCGGCCGCGCGGCGATGCTGGCGCTGTTTCTGAACACGCCCTATGTGCGCGCCGGCGGGCTGGGCCAGGCGCTGGCCGATCATCTGCCGCGCAAGAGCGGGATGCGGGTGCTGGCGGCGGTGGCGGTGGTCTGCGTGCTCATCGGTGGCGGTCCGGCGGCGTGGGTGCTGGTGGTGGCAGCGGGTGGGTTCTTCTGGCTGCGCCGGGTGATGATGCAACGTTTGGGCGGCAGCACCGGCGACACCGCCGGCGCGATGCTCGAACTGCTCGAAACGTTGGTGCTGGTGACATTGGCGCTGATGGGCGATTGATTTGTCGTTTAACATCCTGCATCGGCGCGCGGCAAACACCGTCCATGTCGGAGCGAGGTTGCTCGCGAAGACGCCATTCCAGCCGCTGAAAATTTATTGGATGTACCGACGTCTTCGCGAGCAAGCTCGCTCCCACAGGATCTGCAGTCTGAGTTCGATATCTACGGCAAGCCACTGAACCTGTGGGACTGACCAGGGTGGCGCTCCACCTTGCTCAAGAAGGGGCCGGAACTGTTAGCCACTTCTCTGGTGACTGAAAGTGAGCCTTCGGGAGCAAGCTAGCTCCCAAATTGATGAGTCGGCAGATCAGCCGGAGAGGTGTCATGCATAACGTTGCGCTGGTGGTGTACCCGCATTTTCAGTCCCTCAGCCTGTCGGTCGGGTCCGTGCTGGCCTGCGCGAACCTGATGCAGGGCGAGTCGGCGTACTCCTTTCATCTGGTGTCGGAGAGCGGCGGGGCGGTGATGTCGTCCGAAGGCTTTTCGGTCCACACCACGCCATTGCAGCCCGAGGGTTACGACACGATCATCGTCAGCGGCTACATGGACCTGCAATTGCCCACCCCCAGCCTGCTTGAGTTCGTGCGCGCCGCTTCGGCTCAATCGCGGCGGGTGGCGTCGCTGTGCACAGGCGGGTTTGTGCTGGCGGAGGCCGGTCTGCTCGACGGCAAGCGCGCCACCATGCACTGGATTCACGCCCCCGAGTTTCGCAAGCGCTACCCCAACGTTCGGGTCGAGGACGACAAACTGTTTACCGTGGACGGCGAGATTTGGACCGGTGCGGGCATGAGCGCCGGCCTTGATCTCGCACTGGCGATGGTCGAAAACGACCTCGGCGCCGACATCGCCCGGCAGGTCGCTCGCAAGCTGGTGATCTATCAACGGCGCGGCAGCGAGCATTCCCAGCTGTCGACGCTGCTGGAACTGGACCCCAAGTCCGATCGCGTGCAGCTGGCGCTGGCCTATGCCCGCGAGAACCTCAAAAGCGATCTCTCCATCGATGCACTGGCGGCCATTGCCCGGTTGAGCCCCCGCCAGTTCAGTCGGGTGTTCCGCGAGGAAACCGGGCAGACCCCGGCGAAAGCCATCGAATGCCTGCGGGTGGAAGTGGCGCGGGCGATGATGGAAACCAGTCGACATCCCATTGAAGTGGTTGCTCGGGAGACCGGTTTCGGCGATCGCGAAAGAATGCGCCAGGCGTTTCTGCGCAACTTCGGTGAGCCGCCCCAGGCGATGCAGCGAGCGTTCACAGCCACCGACAAAGCCAGCTGATGGCCCCGTTTCCCTGGCGCGCTAGGCATTCATCGCGCGGCGGAGTAGCGTAGCGGCAGCCCCACTTTTCCTGCCCGCTCATGAATGGACGTCGCCATGGCCTTACGCTGGATTTTCGCGCCTCTGCTGTTGCTTGCCCTCAGTGGCGCTGCGTCCGCCGCCGATTGCCCGCCATTGTTGCAAGGCGAGCTGCCCAAGCTGCGGGCGAAACAGGATATCGACCTGTGCAAACAGTTCGCCGGCAAGCCGATGCTGGTGGTCAATACCGCGAGCTTCTGTGGCTTCGCGCCGCAGTTCAAAGGGCTTGAAGCGCTCAATCAGCGCTTCAAGGGTGAGGGGCTTGAAGTGCTTGGCGTGCCTTCGGACGATTTTCTGCAGGAGTCCAGGGACGCTGCCGAGACCGCCAAGGTTTGCTACGTGAACTATGGCGTCACGTTCACCATGACCGAGCCGCAGCCGGTGCGTGGCGCCGATGCCATCAACCTGTTCAAGGTCCTCGCCGAGCAAAGCAGTCCACCGCGCTGGAACTTCTATAAGTACGTGGTCGACCGCAAGGGCAATGTGGTTGCCAGCTTCTCCAGCAAAACCGCGCCGGACGATCCCGAGCTGATTTCAGCCATCGAGAAGGCCATCGCTTCCAAGCCATAAAGCGGCCCGACACAAAACAGACCGACCACAACGAAAAACCCCGCAGCCATTGCTGGCTGCGGGGTTTTCTGTCTGGCGAACAGGTGATCTGCCTGTCCCGCCAACTGCATCAGAAGCGGTAGGTCATGCCCACGCCGAAACCGTTGGCGCTGTTGTCGTACTTGGCGTTGTAGCTCTGACCCAGCGCGTTCGCGTCGGCGACCTTGACCTTCTCTTCCTGGAGGTAGGAGTAAGCCACATCGATGGTGATGTCGTCGGTCGGGCTGTAACCGGCGCCCAGGCTGAAGATCGTGCGATCGCCTGTCGGGATGCGCGGCGAGCGGTTTTCGTTGTTGGTCGGCGACTGGTCGAACGACAGGCCGGTACGCAGCACCCACTGCTTGTTCAACTGATACGACGTACCCACGGCGTAGGCCCAGGTGTCGTGCCAGTTCTGCTCTTCACGGATGGTACCGACCAGAGACTGGGTCGCGTCGCGGCGAGACACCGGCGAGATACCGGAGTTTTTGACGGTGATGTCTTCCAGGCGGCTCCAGCGGGTCCACGTTGCACCGGCGTACAGCTTCCAGTCGTCATTCATTTTCTGAGTGACGGAGAAGTCGACGGTTTCCGGTGTATCGATGTTCAGCTTGGCGTCGTAGCGACCGCCCGGCAGGATGGCTGAAGGCACACCTGCACCCGGGGTCACTTCGGTGTGGCCTTCGAGCTTGTAAGTCACTTTGGAGTGGTAGGTCAGGCCGACGCTGGTGGTGTCGGTGGCTTGCACCAGGATACCGGCGTTGAAACCGTAGCCAACGTCATCGCCCTTGACCTGCACGCGGCCGTCGCCGGTACGGGCGCCCAGCAACGGGCTGACATTGAGTGCCGATTCCAGCGCACCGGAAATACGGTTGATGGTCGGACCGAAACCGATCGACACCTTGTCATTGAATGCGTAGCTGACGGTCGGCTGAAAGGTCACGACCTTGACGATGCTCTTGCTGCCGAAGTTGCGGCCCTGGAAGTTGTCTTCGTAATCGGTGACCAGGCCGAATGGCGCGTAGACACCAAAGCCGAATGCCCAGTGCTCGTCGACCGGGTTCACGTAGAAGCCCATCGGCACGGCGATGAAAGGGACCATGTCGCCTTTGTTCGAACCGGTGCTGCGGCCGCTGGTGTCGGTGATATCAGTCGAGGCATCGATTGCGGCGACCCCCACGGTCGCCTGCGCGCGTTTGAGACGCGACATGCCGGCCGGGTTGCCGTACACGATGCTGGCGTCATCGACGGACGAGGTACGGCCCGCAAAACCGGTCCCCATGCCGCTGATACTTTGTTCGTTCAGGGCAAAGCCGGATGCAAAAATCTGAGTGGAGGCAAGAGTGATGGCGAGACTGAGGCTGGATTTGATCATTGTTTTTTTCATTGTTAGAACTCCTTGTTGATCACCGCGCGGAAATTACCAATATTTCTTCCCACGCGCCATAGCCTGGATCAGCCGATTTAGAGCGGTTCTTGTAGGACAATCCTGAAAGTTCGCGGCTTTTTCGTTTAATACCGGTCGGTCACGAAATGGCTGGTGAGGGCTGGAACAAGGGGCTGACCCACGTTTGCCAGGCCGAGGTGAAATCCTGCAACTGCCCATCGGGCTGAAATATCTCGCGCCACATGTGTGCCATGGCCAGAGAGTCATCCGCATCCGGCAGCGAAATATGGCTTGCTTCGACCATCAACCAGGCGATGGCGGTCGAGTAACGCAGGTTGACGGTCAGTTCGAGATCGGGACCTGTGAGGAACGCGTGCTGGCTGGCCAGGCCTCGCACAAGGCTGGCAAGGTCCGGATCCCGGGCCAGGTATTCGTCCCAAAGCTGGCGGTGTTGAGTGTCGGCGATGCTGTAAAGCCCGTGGCCGGGCGGGTTATCCAGCTCGGCGCCTAGCGCTGACTGGCTGGCGGCAATGCCCAATAACAGGGCTTCGGCGGCCCGATTGTGCCGGCCAAGGTAGATGAGCGTCGGGCGAATGACGTAGCGACACAGTTCACTGGCGGCGATTCCCATAACACCCTCGAGGAGTTGATGAGTCGGCGGGCCATGGCGCTTGGCAGCATTGATGGAGTGGGCCCACCGGCAGCGACCTGAGCCGCTGACTTGAAGTGTAGTGTGATATTCACGATGTAAAGGTCTGTTTTACGGTCAGTTCCCATGCAGTGTCAAAATGGTGACTGGCATTCATTACCGCATCTGTCGCTGTTTCTGTAAGTAAAACAGATACAAAAAAGCCCCACCGTTATCGGGTGAGGCCTTGTCGATGCAGCGGTATTTACCGACGGACGGTATCAGGCAACGGTATCAGGCAACCAGGGCCTGACGAGTACGGTCGATCACCGCCTGCAGCGGAGCATCGCTGGAGTACTGGTTCGGGTACAAACGCTCGCTATGGCGGGCGATGCCGTGCTCGTTGACGATGGTGAAGCTGAAGCAGCCTTTGCGTGCTGCCATGATCAGGCAGTCCATTGGGGCGAAAGCGTTGGTCAGTGTACGAATAGCGTTTTGGGTCTGGATATGAGTAGTCATGTTATGGGTGTTTCCTGAATCGACACGCAATAAGAGGCGTGCAAAATTAAAACGTTCCAGTAAACGCGGACCCATGCTCCAATGCGAGTCAAGGGCAGGGCGCAGAACCTGTCTGGAACAAAAGCAGCCAGTTGAGCGCATTTAAAATGTGGCGCGGGGCTGACTGGTAGGTACTTAGGAGGGCAGGCAACACAACGCGAGCTAAGGTTCGATGCTCGAGGTGAAGATCCTGATCAATTTGCAGGCTGGTTGAGGAGAGCATGAATGTTTTGCACACCCCTCCGTTTCGACGGCAGGTCATGTGAGTTCATGTCTGGAAACCATCGAGGTGATCGATCCCTTTTTTCAATCCGTTCGCTCATTGGCGAACCGGGATTGGGGGATTTGTTCGATCAGAATTGACTTTCAGCTTGGTACTAACGGCGGCGATGCTAATAGAGTTACTGGCGCAGCGCAAGCACTGATTTGCAATGCTTCAGTTGAACGGCACAACGCGGGGCAGAAGAGACTACAGGATATCGAGCGGAAAGGGTGGCCCTGTGCCTTATTCCCGCGAATTTTGAGCGGATGCCATGGCTGCTGAAACCGGCTTGTGCAGAGACAAAATCAACTTGTGCACATTGCGATAGGTATCTGTCATGTCACTGTCACGTCGTCCGCTAACCGCTTGATTTAATGCAACGAATTATTAAGTCAATGAAAACCATCGTTTTTTTGCGCTGGTGAAAAAATCGTCAGTTTGAACGCAGGCCCCATTCTACGTGCGTTTCCGAGAGCTTAAGGGGTGTTGTCCACTGAGTTATCCACAGGTTCTGTGGATTGTCCCAAGCACTGGCTCTATCACGCCGCTCTTGAAGCATCCGCTTGCTTTTTTCTCTTCCCCTGGCGCGGTTTTACCCGAATCGTACGTCGAGCTCGCTTCTGCGCATAATGCTGACTGCATGAATGGAGGAGTCTGGATTTTATGGTGTTTGAGTTAACCAGCCTGTTGCTGGGTTTGGCGGTGGCGGCATTGCCTTTGTTGGGGCTGGCGTGGCAGTTGCAGCGGCGTCTGGCGCAACGTGAAGCGGACGCCGCGTTGCTGGACGAGCGCTTGAGTAATGCGCAGATGGCGCAGGACGGGCTCAACGCCCAGCTTGACGCCAGCCGCGATGAGATCAGCGACCTGGCCCAGGCCAATGCGGTCAAGCAGGCGGACCTGGCGGCCCTGCGCCGGGAAGTGGAGTTGCTGCGTCAACAGCATGAAGGCGCGCGCGAGGCTCAGGAAGACTGGAGCCGCGAACGGACCGCCAGGGAGGCTGAGTTGCGCCGCCTTGACGCCCAGTGCGCGTCCCTTGGTGCCGAGCTGCGCGAACAGCAGGACAGTCACCAGCAGCGCCTGACCGACCTGCAGGGCTCCCGCGATGAGCTGCGTGCGCAGTTTGCAGAGCTGGCCGGCAAGATCTTCGATGAGCGCGAACAGCGCTTCGCCGAAACCAGTCAGCAGCAATTGGGGCAGTTGCTCAACCCGCTCAAGGAACGCATCCAGTCGTTCGAAAAGCGCGTTGAAGACAGTTACCAGAACGAAGCCCGCGAACGCTTCTCTCTGAGCAAGGAACTGGAGCGCTTGCAGCAGCTCAACCTGCGCCTGAGCGACGAAGCGAACAACCTTACCCGTGCGTTGAAGGGCCAGAAGACCCAAGGCAACTGGGGCGAATTGATTCTGGAGCGCGTGCTCGAACATGCCGGCCTTGAAAAGGGCCGCGAGTACCAGACCCAAGTCAGCCTGAAGGGCCCCGACGGCGAGCGCTTCCAGCCTGACGTGTTGATCATGCTGCCGGGCGATAAGCAGGTCGTTGTCGACGCGAAGGTCAGCCTGACCGCCTATCAGCAGTACGTGTCGGCTGACGATGAGGTGATTTCCCAGGCGGCGTTGAAACAGCACGTGCTGTCTCTGCGAAATCACGTCAAAGGCTTGTCCGGCAAAGACTACAAACGCCTTGAAGGGCTGCACAGCCTCGATTTCGTTTTGCTGTTCGTGCCGATCGAGGCGGCGTTTTCGGCGGCGTTACAGGCCGAGCCGAACATGTTCCAGGAGGCCTTTGATCGCAACATCGTGATCGTCAGCCCAACCACACTGCTGGCAACGCTGCGGGTCATCGACAGTCTGTGGAAGCAAGAGCGACAGAGTCAGAATGCCCGTGAGATCGCTGAGCGGGCAGGGTGGCTCTACGACAAGTTCGTGCTGTTTATCCAAGACCTGGACGAGGTCGGCAACCGTCTTCAGCAGCTCGACAAGGCCTACGGCGCAGCGCGCAACAAGCTCGTCGAAGGGCGGGGCAATCTGGTCAGCCGCAGTGAACAGCTCAAGCTGCTGGGCGCGCGGGCGAGCAAGAGTCTGCCGGCGGATCTGCTGGAGCGGGCGATGACCGACCCGGAGGGATTGGTGCAGTTGCCGGAGTGACCCGGAACTGTTTTTCATGACGCTGCGCGCTCACGCAGGCTTATAAGTTAGAACAAAGTCCGTGCTGATCGTATACAGATTTTATTTCGTTCTTGTGCCTGTTTACTGCCTGGCAAAAATGCACCGACATTGATCACGGTGCACTGCCAGCAGGCGCTCGGCGCGCAATCCCTGCTGTTCAAGATCGCACCTGGCGACGTGCCCGATTGCCGGTAACCCGCTATCTTGGCGCCTTGCCAGACCGCCAAGCAGGCAATGGCACGCATTCTGCCTCTCATTTCGTATACAACCCACACGCGCTCCCGTACGCAGTGTGCGCACGTGTGATGTCGGGAGCCGGTTCGTCCTTAGAGGGAGATATGCGATGACCGAGCCATTGCCCAAAGGCTACAGCCCCCGCCTGTACAACGAGGATCTGGGCCCCGTGCCGCAGAAGTGGACCTGGTACAACATTTTCGCGTTCTGGATGAGCGATGTGCACAGCGTGGGCGGCTACGTCTTCGCGGCCAGCCTCTTTGCCCTCGGGCTGGCGAGCTGGCAGGTGCTGATCGCGCTGCTGGTGGGCATTTGCATCATTCAGGTGATCGCCAACCTGCTGGCCAGGCCCAGTCAGCAGGCGGCGGTGCCGTACCCGGTGATCTGCCGTCTCGCGTTCGGCGTGTTCGGTGCGAATATTCCGGCGGTGATTCGCGGCCTTATCGCGGTGGCGTGGTACGGGGTGCAGACGTATCTGGCCTCGAGCGCGCTGATCATCGTGGTGCTGCGCTTCTTCCCACACATGTCGTTCTATGCAGAGCCGCACTTTGCCGGCTTGTCCTACCTCGGCTGGATGGGCTTCCTGGCACTTTGGGTGGTACAGGCAGCGGTGTTCTGGACCGGCATGGACTCGATCCGGCGCTTCATTGATTGGGCCGGACCCGTGGTCTATGCCGTGATGTTCATCCTGGCGGGGTGGATTGTCTGGAAGGCGGGCTGGGCCAACATCAGCTTCACCCTGTCCGAGAAATCCCTGACGGGCTGGGAAGCGTTTTCCCAAGTGATCATGGCCACGGCGCTGGTGGTGTCGTACTTCTCTGGCCCTACGCTCAACTTCGGCGATTTCAGCCGCTACTGCCGAAGCATGTCCGAAGTGCGTCGCGGCAATTTCTGGGGGCTGCCTATCAACTTTCTGGCGTTTTCGCTGGTCACCGTCGTCATTGTTTCGGGAACGCTGCCGGTGTTCGGTGAGATGCTCCATGACCCGATCGCCACCGTGGCGCGCATCGATAACGATGTCGCAGTGCTGCTCGGCGCGTTTGCCTTTGTGACCGCGACAATCGGCATCAATATCGTCGCCAACTTCGTGTCGCCGGCGTTCGACTTCGCCAACGTCGCGCCCAGCAAGATCAGCTGGCGTGCAGGCGGGATGATCGCAGCGGTGGCGTCGGTCTTCATTACACCCTGGAACCTGTTTAACAACCCCGCCGTCATCCATTACACCCTGGACGTGCTGGCGGCGTTCATCGGGCCGTTGTTCGGCATCTTGCTGGTGGACTATTACGTGATCAAGAAGCAGCAGATCGATGTCGATGCGCTGTTCAACGATGGGCCGACCGGGCGCTACTGGTACACCGGCGGAGTGAACTACACGGCGGTCAAGGCGCTTATCCTGGCGACAGTGGCAGGCATCGCAATCACCTTCGTCCCGGCATTGCAGCCAATGGCCAACTTCGCATGGTTTACAGGATGTTTCCTGGGCGGCGGGCTGTTCTATCTGTTTGCCAGACGCCGGCAGGCCCATGAATGCGCGGCGTTGACCTCCGCGGTTGCTGGCTGACGTCCCTGCCGTCTGTCGCGTGAAGTCTTCGAATCGGCGATTTGCAGTGTCACAACGTCATGCAAGGCAAAAAATTCCTGCCGCGACACTCGGTAGCAGGCGTAAAGTGCGCCTTAGCACTATGATCTGCTTTAGGCAGTTCGGACATTGGCTGCCGAGTATTTCCCTGAAGGGGGCGTTATATGAACAGCAAGTTGCAAGAATGGCTTCACGATGTAGGCGTCGCGCTCGGGTTGATTGAAAAGCCAAAGCTGCAACCCATTCCCGTGCGCAGCAATGATGATGAGCGTCGTCGTCCACGGCGCTAATCGCTTTCTAAAGACGCGTCTGAAAGCGGCGCTATCGCCCGATAGCCCGCTCCCGATTTGTCTCCCGACCCTTTGATCAGCCCTCTGATTCTCCTCTGGATCTTTTCTGAGCCATTAACGTCTGCGGCTCAGTGATGAGTCCTGCGTTTCCTTTCGACGAGAATCTGGTCGACAAGACCCTGCAGCGTCAGTTGTCCATAAGGTGATTGCGGTGACATACCCGCAATATCGGCTTTGATCTGGTTGGGGAGGACGATGCCAAAGTCACTTTGCAGAATTGAAAAAACTCTCTGAAGTCTTCCTCATCCAGTTCAAGCGCACTCAGCATCACATCGTCTTCTTCCTGAATCAGCGTCTTGTCGACCAGGATCTTCCCGATCGTGTCGATGACATGTTGTCTGACTTCACTCCGTTTCATGGCCGGCCTCTGCTTTGATCTAAGTGGTAATCACCCCAACATCAAAATACAGAGGGTTGTGGCAGGAATGCCTAATGAGCAACCACCCTGAAAAACCTGCGCTGCAATGCACAACGCCGGCGGTCTCGGATTAAGGCTAGCCCAAGTTTGCGGGAGAGGAATGACAGGTGTGTGGAGATTTTTTGTAACGGCGTGCAATGGAAGAACGGCGCGCCCGATGCAGCGCAGACATCGTGGTACCGGCTTCAGCCGGGGAGGCGTCAGGCGCCACACCGCAAGAGTGAGGGGGCTCATACGGGTCTCTTCCCGGCTGAAGCCGGTCCCGCTAAAAAGCAGCGCGCTTGGTCCCATTAAGCAATTCGTCCAGTCCCGCTGTCAGCGGTGCGCCACACCCGGCAGCACGCAGAGCATTTCATAGAGCAGGTTCGCCCCCAGCAGCGAGGTATTGCCGGTGGTGTCATACGGCGGCGAAACCTCGACAAGGTCGCAGCCAATCAACTCCAGCCCTTGGCACCCACGAATGATCTCGATTGCCTGAATGGTCGTCAGACCGCCGATCTCGGGTGTGCCCGTGCCCGGCGCCCAGGCCGGGTCGATGCCGTCGATGTCGAAACTCAGGTACACCGGACCTCCGCCCACCTTCTCGCGCACTTCGGCCATCAGCGGCGCCAGCGACTTGTGCCAGCATTCCTCGGCCTGAACCACCCGGAACCCTTGCTTGCGACTCCAATTGAAGTCTTCAGCGGTATATCCCTGGGCACGCAAACCGATCTGCACCACGCGATCGCAATCCAGCAGACCTTCCTCCACCGCCCGACGGAACGTGGTGCCATGGGCAATCTTTTCGCCAAACATATGATCGTTAACGTCCGCATGGGCGTCGATGTGCACCAGCCCGACCTTGCCATGTTTCTTCATCATGGCGCGCAGGATCGGCAGGGTGATGGTGTGATCGCCGCCGAGGGTCAGTGGAATGATGTCGTGTTCGAGAAAGCCGTCGTAGGCTTCTTCGATGATGCGCACGGCATCCAGCAGGTTAAACGTGTTGATCGCCACGTCGCCGATGTCCGCCACGGACAGCGAATCAAACAGGGCGGCGCCGGTGGCCATGTTGTAGGGGCGAATCATTACCGATTCGGCACGGATTTCCCGCGGGCCGAACCGAGTACCGGCGCGCAGCGACGTGCCGATGTCCAGGGGCACGCCGACGAAGGCCGCGTCCAGCCCGGCCGCCGTTTGCAGGTGCGGCAGGCGCATCATGGTGGCGATGCCCGCGAAGCGCGGCATTTCGTTGCCGCCCAGTGGTTGGTGAAAAATCTTGTCCACGAGAATGCCTCGTCAGTGGTAATCAAAAAGGGGCGGAAGCGGGCTTCCAGCATGGCCCCGATTCTGTTGACCGGGCCCACCGCGAACAATCGGCCAGGCAAAATACTTAGTTCAGATATTCCTGAAGTATCGGGTAAGCTGCGCGCAAAACCCTCCCTGGAACAACCATGCCCAGCGCGCTCCCCGACCTCAAATTGCTGCGCATCTTCGCCTGCGTGGTGCGCCATCAGGGCTTTGCCAGCGCCCAGCAAGAACTCAATCTGTCGACCTCGGCAATCAGCACCTACATGAGCCAGCTCGAAGCTGCGTTGGGCATCGTGCTGTGTCATCGCGGACGCGGCGGTTTTAGCCTGACCAGCAAGGGCGAGCTGTTTCATCAGGAAACCCTGCGGCTGTTGGGCGAGCTGGAAGGCTTCGAGCGCTACGCCGCTGCGCTCAAGGGCGAGCTGCGCGGCACGCTGAACCTGGGGGTGCTGGACTCGACGGTCAGCGACCGCGCGCTGCCCTTTGCGGAAGTCATCGGCGCCTACAGTGCAGAGCATCCGGCCGTGCATTTGCACCTCGCCGTGATGAGTCCGTATGAACTGCAGCTGGGCGTGCTGGACAACCGGCTGGACCTCGCAATCGGCTCGTTCTCCACCCGCATGAACGGCCTGCTCTATCAGCCGCTGTACCGCGAGCAGCACTGGCTGTACTGCAGCAATCGCCACACGCTGTATGCCGAACGGCGGATTCCGGAACCGGTCATCACTCAACAACGCATGGTCGGGCGCGGCTACTGGAGTCAGGCCGAACTGGCTCGCCACGGCTTCAAGCACAGCGCCGCGACCGTCGAGAGTATGGAAGCGCAACTGATTCTGGTGCTGTCCGGGGCCTACATCGGTTACTTGCCCGAGCATTACGCGCAGTCGTGGGTGGACTCCGGGCACCTGCGCGTCTTGCTGCCTGCCACATTCGGCTATCAGGCGCCGTTTTCGATGATCCTGCGTCGTGGCCGCAGCCGTGAGCCGCTGATTCAGACCTTTCGCGATCTGCTGAAAGCGCAGCTCAATCCACTGTAGGAAACCGACGATGTCCCGTGCCCGTTGTGAACGCTGCCTGCGCCCGACCGATCACTGCCTGTGTGCGTTGATTCCCGCGTTGGGCAGTCGGACGCGCGTGTTGATCCTGCAGCATCCCAGTGAAGTCAATCACGCGCTCAACACCGCCCGCCTCGCAGCCCTTGGCCTGACGAATGCGGAATTGCAGGTGGGAGAGGTGTTCGAGGATCTGGCGCTGTGGCTGAGCCGGGATGGTTACCGGGCCTGTTTGCTGTTTCCGGGGGAGGAGGCTGTTGCGTTGAAGGCTTACAGTGCCGACGACGTGTCCGTGCTGCTCGTGGTACCCGATGGCACTTGGCGCAAGGCGCGCAAGCTGCTGCACCTCAATCCTCTGCTGGCAGCATTGCCCAGAGTGATGCTGACGAATGCGCCAGCGTCACGCTATCGTTTACGCAAAGCGCCGGGGCCCGACGCGTTGTCAACGCTCGAGGCCATCGTCCATGCGCTGCATACGCTGGAGCCGGAGACGTCATTTGATAGCTTGTTGCGTCCGTTCGATGCGCTGATCGACGGGCAGATCGCAGCAATGGGCGAAAAGACCTTTCGCCGCAATCATTCGTGAAAACGGGCTGAATCAGCCGTTGAGCGAGGAGGGCATGCCTGGCTGATACGCACTGACCGCCTGCATGCGACGGATATAGACCTCGGTTTCCCGAGCAGCGTCTTCCTTGCTCATGAACGGACCTTCGAGGGTGTTTTCCCGGGTGCTGAAGAAATACTGGCCATTGACTCGGGAAACGCGGTCGCTGCGAAAACGTACGGTGGGGGCTGGATCTTGTTCACGCTTGCTTAACATGGCCTTCTCCGGGCATTGGGTGGGTACGCGAGTGATCTGAATGGGCGACAGCCGCCGCCACAGCGTAAGTCAGAGCATTTGAATAGTAGCGTTGTTAACGGTTCCATCAACGTGCGAGCCCACGCGCCATTACTGACCGTGCGGGCATCACCTTCAGCGCTTGCCCAGTGCCTCGGCGTCACGAATCCACTGCTGACGCTGCTCTTCGGTAGAAGTGCGCACCGGCGCGAACTCCGTCAGCCGCGTGGTCTTGATGCCGCAGAACTCGAGGATCGTCCTGACCATCTGCCGATGGGCCGGGGCCTTGAAAACCCAGCGGAAGTAGCGTGACGGCGTGTCCATCGTCACCAGCAATTCAGCCGTCCGGCCCTTCAGCAACTCATTGGAGGGGTGATGCCTGCCGTGGGCTTTGAAAGCGAAGCCGGGCATGAACACGCGGTCAAAGAATCCACCAAGCAGGCTCGGCAGCCCGCCCCACCAGACGGGATACACGAACACCAGATGCTGCGCCCAGTGCACCTCGCGCTGGGCTTCGAGCAGATCGTGTTCAAGCGTCTGTGCGGATTCATAACCACCACGCAGCACCGGGTCGAAATCCATTTCATCAAGCTTGAGCACCCGCACGACATGACCTTTGCTCCGCGCGCCCTGGGCATAAGCCTCGGCCAGCGCGTGGCCGAGGCTGATGCTTTTCGGCGTGCCGATGATCATCAGAATGCGTTTGCCATAGCCTTCCAGTGGCGTGGCGCCGCTGATGGGTTCAGCCATTGCTGCCAGCCTCGAGCATGTGTTCCGGGCGCACCCAGGCGTCGAACTCGGCGTCGGTGAGGAAGCCCAGTTGCAGCGCCGCTTCGCGCAGGGTCAGCCCTTCGCTATAGGCTTTCTTGGCAATCTGCGCCGACTTGTCGTAGCCGATGTGCGGGTTCAGCGCGGTCACCAGCATCAGGCCGCGTTCCAGATGCTCGGCCATCTTGGCGGCATCCGGTTCCATGCCGGCAATGCAGTGCTCGTTGAAGTTGCGGCAGCCATCGCCCAGCAAGCGGATCGATTGCAGCAGGTTGTGGATGATCACCGGCTTGAACACGTTCAGTTGCAGGTGGCCCTGACTGGCAGCGAAGGTGATCGTGGTGTCGTTGCCCATGACCTGACACGCCAGCATCGACAGCGCCTCGCACTGGGTCGGGTTGACCTTGCCCGGCATGATCGAGCTGCCCGGTTCGTTGGCCGGCAGCTTGACTTCGGCCAGGCCGGCGCGAGGGCCGGAACCGAGCAGACGCAGGTCGTTGGCGATTTTCATCAGCGTCACGGCGAGGGTTTTCAGCGCGCCGGACAGCGCGGTCAGCGGCTCATGCCCGGCCAGCGCGGCAAACTTGTTCGGCGCGGTGACGAAGGGCAGGCCAGACAGCGCAGCCAGTTCAGCGGCGACGGCTTCGGCGAACCCATGGGGCGAGTTCAAACCCGTACCAACGGCGGTGCCGCCCTGGGCCAGTTCACATACAGCCGGCAACGCAGCGCGAATGCTCTTTTCGGCGTAGTCGAGCTGGGCGACATAGGCCGACAGCTCCTGGCCGAAAGTGATCGGCGTAGCGTCCATCATGTGCGTGCGACCGGTTTTCACCAGTTTCATGTGCCGCGAAGACTGCTCGGCGAGGCCGCTGGACAATTCAGCGATCGCCGGCAGAAGGTGTTCTTTCACTGCTTGTACAGCGGCGATGTGCATCGCGGTGGGGAAGCAGTCGTTGGAGCTCTGTGAGCGATTGACGTGATCGTTGGGGTGAACCGGCGACTTGCCGCCGCGAACGCCACCCGCCAGTTCGTTGGCACGGCCGGCGATGACTTCATTGACGTTCATATTGCTTTGCGTGCCGCTGCCGGTCTGCCAGACCACCAGGGGAAACTGGTCGTCGAGCTGGCCTTGCAGCACTTCGTCGGCGGACTGCTCGATCAGGTTGGCGATGTCGGTGGGCAAGTCGCCGTTGCGGTTGTTGACCCGGGCGGCGGCTTTTTTGATCAGTGCCAGCGCGTGCAATACGGGCAGTGGCATGCGCTCCTGGCCAATGGCGAAGTTGATCAGAGAACGCTGCGTCTGCGCCCCCAGTAAGCGTCTTCGGGGACTTCGATCGGACCTATGCTGTCGGTTTCGGTACGGCTCACTGGACTCTCTCCTTAAGATCGATTTGCGCAGTTTAGTAACCAGGCGAGCCGGTGGGGTTCCCCGTGGCTGCTGTGCGGTCGGAACAGGTACGGCCAGTGTGCGACAAAACGACCGGGGCGGTCGCCCTAAACCTGCATACGGGGGAGTGCGTCAGGTCCGCGGGATAACCGCTCGTAGGGTCGGGGGTTGAGGGAAATGCGCAAAGGGGCGCAGAATGGCCGCCCTTGGGGTTCTGCCTCGCCTGCTAGATAAGGAAACTCGATGACCCGTCTTCGTGCCATTTGTGCTGCGGTTGCTCTGGTATGTGCCAGCGGCCAGGTTCTTGCCGATACCGCCAGCCATGAAGCCAGTGCTGTAGCGTTCCTCAAACTGGCTCACGCCGATCAACTGGGTGCGCCGGTTTACATGCAAGTCCAGCAGATGTTCGCTCAGCGTTTCGCTGAAACCAAAGCGCCTGCGTCCAAGCAAGCCACCCTCGAAACCTACCAGGGCAAGGCCAACGCCGCGCTGGATCAGGTGATCAGCTGGCCAAAACTGCAGCCTGACATGGTCAAGCTGTACACCTCCAACTTCAGCGAAAGCGAGCTGAAAGACCTGGTTGCCTTCTACCAGTCTCCACTGGGCCAGAAAGTCCAGGCCAAGATGCCGCAGATCAGCCAGCAGTCGTTCCAGCTGACCCAGAGCAAACTGGAAAGCGCGGTGCCTGTGGTCAACAAGCTGCTCGCCGACATGACCAAGGAACTGACCCCGGCCGGCGCCAAGCCTGCTGCACCGGCTGCTCCTGCCAAGAAGCCATAAGCGAAGCCTGACATGAGCATGCAACAGCGAATCGAATCCGCGTTGACGGTCTTTCAGCCCGAGTACCTTCAGGTGCTCAACGAAAGCCACATGCACAGTCGCGGCACGGACACTCACTACAAGGCGGTGGTGGTCAGCGAGCAGTTCGCTGGCCTCAACGCAGTCAAGCGCCATCAGAAGGTCTACGGCCTGCTCGGTGGCCTGATGGGTGAGTTCCACGCTCTGGCGCTGCACACCTACACCCCGGAAGAATGGGCGAAGCTCGGCTCGGCGCCGTCTTCCCCGACCTGTGCGGGTGGGCATGACTGACCCGCGCCGCCCGAAGCCGTGGTACAGGTTTCGGGCGCAAGCGGGCGTCATGCCGGCAGTGGGCCGTAGGCGCGATAGGCCTCGATTAACGTATCGAACAGTGTGATGTCCGACCTGCTTCGTGCGATGAGCTGCGCCCCCGCGACGGCCGAGAAAATGGCGCGCGCGCGAACTTCGCTGTCGGCTTCCTCGCAGTATTTCGCGGCGACCAGCAGTCGGCCAAGCCAGGCAATATTGACCTGAGCAAATGTCTGAATCTCCTCGGCCATGGCCGTAGGTAGATTATCGGTTTCCGCCCCCACAAAACTCGCCAGACACAGCCGGTTGTCGGTCTCCAGCGAGCGACGAAAAATTTCGGGGAATCGGCCCAATGCCTCCGCCGGATCCGGCGTCTCCTCGGAAATAGTCTCGAGGGCAGCGGCACCGTCTTGCCAATACCGCTTGGCAACGGCGATACCCAGATCGGCCTTGCTCGGGAAGTGGTAGTAGATACTGGCTGGCTTGATGCCAACCTCTTGGGCGAGATCGCGAAAATTCAGTCCGTTGTAGCCCTGTGACTGGGCAATGTTTCGAGCAGCCAGAAGTATGGCTTCGCGGGCGTTGATGCTCATTGTCGTGCCTTTCATGGGTCGGACGAGTTGCAGTGGAGCCGGCCATCTTAAAGCAAAAGCTCCAGCCCTCGTCCTCTCAGATCATGACGTGCCCATCCAGTCGGATCACGCGGGAGGCGAATCCAGTTCCGGTATGCCACTGCTGCGATCGGCGTAGGCGGCCTGGAAAGCCGGACGTTTCTGCCAGCGCTGCCAGTAGCTGTCCAGGTGCTCGAAGCGCTCGTCCAGCGGGGTCGCGTTTACCGGGAACTTGGAGAAGGCAATGGCGGTTGCCAGCGTGATATCGGCAAACGTCGGTTCGGCCCCGCCCAGCAGCCATTCGCGACCGTCGGCCAGATGACGATTCACCAAGGCAGCGTGCATCAGTGCCTCTTTGCGGCAGTGCTCACCCCATGCCTCATTCTTCGTCAACTCCAGCTTGAAACCCAGCCCGGTGTGCAAGACGTGAAAGGCCGTGACGATCCGATAAAGGATATGCACCCAGATGCGGTTATCCCACATGTTGTCCAGGCCCTGCTCCAGCGCGGTTTCGCCCATGATCTTGCGGCCGGGATAAGACTGGTCGAGAAAACGGGCAATGGCCGGTGTTTCGGAAATAAAGCTGCCATCCGCCAACTGCAGCGTAGGGGTTTCTCCCCACGGGTTCATGTTGAGGTGACGCCAGCCACGCTGCTCGCCACCGGGCGCCATGTCATAGATGGTTTCATCGAACTGATCGGCGATGCCCTTTTCGTGCATAAACAAGCGCAGCCGTTGGGGATTGGGGAACGCCGAAGGAGAGGTGAATAGCTGCAGTCTGGTCGTCATGGCGCTGTCCTGTAATGGAAGATTAAGCACCTAACGGTTGTTAGGTAGGCCAACCTTAGGCTTGAATACCGCCTCGGTCAATAGGCTACCTAACATTCGTTAGGTACGAGTGCATCCCTGATTTGACGGGCGTTCATGTCAGGTCGGCCGCCAGCTTCGAGGCCTGCGCCAGCGCCGCGTTGAAGTTCTTCTCCGCCGTCGTCGCATCCGCGAGGGTGGCTTCCGACACCACCGCATCGATGGCCGGTACACCCACCATGCGCGCCCAGGTTCTCAGGTAAGCGACCTGATGATCGTAGTCCTCTGTGGGGAAGTCCTCCCCAAGCGCTACCCCACGGGTCGCAAACACCACCACTTTCTTGCCTTTGAGCAGACCGCGCATGCCCTGAGCGTCGAAATCGAACAACACGCCCCGTTGCGACACGGCGTCGATCAGATGCTTGAGGCGGTAAGGAATACCGAAATTCCACATCGGCACGCTGAAAACGATGACGTCGGCGCGATGGAAACGCTCGCCCAATGCATGTATCTGCTCCCACACCGCCTGTTGCTCGGCGTTCATCTGCACGCCTTGCAGATCGGCGTACTTGGCCTCCAGCGCGGCACCGTCGAAGGGCAGCAGATCGGTCGTCCAGACGTCCAGGACATCCACCGTGGCGTCGGCGTGCAGCGAGGTCAGGGTCTCGATATAGCGCGCAGCGAGTTTGAGAGAGGCAGAGCGATCGCCGCGGGGAGAGCTGGCGAGGTGAAGAATATGCATGGGATTCGTTCCTGTGGGGGTGGGAAAGCGATGTCATTTAGTCCGTGACGCTCAGGCCGATGTTCCCGGCAGGTGGACGGGGTGATGAGGCGATTGATCAACCCTCCTGCCTGCCCACGTTCGATTCTTGATAGAATCCGCGCCGCGTTGCCCGGTCGGCACGCGTTCATCTGAATCATTCACCCGGTAGGCCCTTTGCGAGGGTCACCACCTGGAGACGCCACATGACCCAAACCGCACCCATCGTCGTCGCGGCGCTGTACAAATTCGTCACCCTTTCCGATTACGTCGCACTGCGCGAGCCACTGCTGCAGGCGATGGTCGACAACGGCATCAAGGGCACCTTGCTGATCGCCGAAGAAGGCATCAACGGCACCGTCTCCGGCAGCCGCGAGGGCATCGACGGCTTGATGGCCTGGCTGAAGAAGGACCCGCGCATGGTCGACATCGACCATAAGGAATCCTACTGCGACGAGCAGCCGTTCTACCGCACCAAGGTCAAACTCAAGAAAGAGATCGTGACCCTCGGCGTGCCGGGCGTAGACCCGAACAAGGCCGTGGGCACCTACGTCGATCCCAAGGACTGGAACGCGCTGATTGCTGACCCTGAAGTGCTGCTCATCGACACGCGCAACGATTACGAAGTGTCCATCGGCACTTTCGAAGGCGCGATCGACCCCAAGACCACGTCATTCCGTGAGTTTCCCGATTACATCAAGGCGAATTTCGATCCGGCCAAGCATAAGAAAGTCGCGATGTTCTGCACCGGCGGTATCCGCTGTGAAAAGGCCTCCAGCTATATGCTTGGCGAAGGCTTCGAAGAGGTCTATCACCTCAAGGGCGGCATTCTCAAATACCTGGAAGAAGTGCCCCAGGAAGAAACCCGCTGGCAGGGCGACTGCTTCGTGTTCGACAATCGCGTCACCGTGCGCCACGACCTGACCGAAGGCGACTACGATCAGTGTCACGCCTGCCGCACACCGATCAGCGCAGAAGACCGCGCCAGCGAGCACTATTCGCCGGGCGTCAGTTGCCCGCATTGCTGGGATTCACTGAGCGAAAAAACCCGCCGCAGCGCCATTGACCGGCAAAAGCAGATCGAATTGGCGAAGGCGCGCAATCAGCCGCACCCGATCGGGCGCAATTACCGCGCGCTCGACGGCCAGGCCATTGAAACTCAAAGCAACGAGGGCTGAGCCATGTCCACCCGCCTGCTGTATGTGATGGACCCGATGTGTTCCTGGTGCTGGGGATTTTCTCCGGTGGCCGAAGCATTGGTCGAGCAGGCGGGAGCGGCGGGGGTGCCGTTGCATCTGGTGGTAGGCGGGTTGCGCACCGGCAGTGGCGCGGCGCTGGAACCGACGACCAAACGCTACATCCTCGAACACTGGCAAGCGGTGCACGAGGCCACGGGCCAGGCGTTCCGTTTCGACGGCGCCTTGCCCGACGGTTTCGTCTACGACACCGCGCCTGCCTGCCGAGCGATTGTCGCGGCGCGCAGTCTGGCCCCGGACGTGGCCTGGCGGCTGGTCAAGGAAATCCAGCAGGCCTTTTATCTGGACGGCCGCGACGTGACCCACGGCTCGGTGCTGGCCGAGCTGGCCGAAAAAGCCGGCTTGCCGCGCATCGAGTTTGCCGAAGCCTTCGACAGCGTCGAACAGCACACCGCAACTGCGTCGGATTTCTCCTGGGTTCAGGACTTGGGCATCGCGGGTTTTCCGACATTGCTTGCCGAGCACAACGGCCAGTTGGCGCTGCTGACCAACGGTTATCAACCCCTTGATGTCCTTGAGCCCTTGCTGGGTCGCTGGCTGGAGCGTAATGCCAGTGCCTGATGTCGAGAATCCGGACCGTCGCAGCACCGCCCCATCGGTTGATGAGCATCCCGCCGTTGATCGCTTGAACTGGGCGCAGATCCGCCGCCTTGCCCTGCAGCACAGGAAATCGCTGTGGGTGGCCAATGGCGTCGCGGTTCTGGCCGTGCTCTGCTCGGTGCCGATACCGCTGCTATTGCCGTTACTGGTCGATGAAGTGCTGCTGGGCAAAGGCAATTCGGCGCTGATCTTCATGAATCAGTTCCTGCCCGACAGCCTGCACAAGCCCGTCGGCTACATCGGTCTGATGCTGGTGGCGACACTCTGCCTGCGCCTGGGCGCGCTGGTGTTCAACGTGATTCAGTCGTGGCTGTTTGCCGGCCTGGCCAAAAACATTGTCTACCGCATTCGCACGCGCCTGATCGAGCGACTCAAGCGCATCTCGCTGTGCGAATACGAAAGCCTGGGCAGCGGCACGGTCACCGCGCACCTGGTGACGGATCTGGACACCGTCGACAAATTCGTCGGCGAAACGCTCAGCAAGTTTCTCGTGGCGATGCTTACCCTCACGGGCACTGCCGCGATCCTGATGTGGATGCACTGGCAACTGGCGCTGCTGATTCTGCTGTTCAACCCCCTGGTGGTGTTCGCCACGGTGAAACTCGGCAAGCGCGTTAAACACCTCAAGAAGCTGGAAAACGACAGCACTTCGCGCTTCACCCAGGCGCTCACTGAAACCCTCGACGCGATCCAGGAGATCCGCGCCAGCAACCGTCAGGGGTATTTCCTCGGATTGCTCGGCCTGCGCGCCCGGGAAGTGCGCGATTACGCGGTGTCGTCTCAATGGAAGAGCGACGCGTCGGGCCGGGCCAGCGGGTTGCTGTTTCAGTTCGGCATCGACATTTTCCGCGCTGCCGCGATGCTGACGGTGCTGTTCTCCGACCTGTCCATCGGTCACATGCTCGCCGTGTTCAGCTACCTGTGGTTCATGATCGGTCCCGTCGAACAGCTGCTGAACCTGCAGTACGCCTACTATGCGGCGGGCGGCGCGCTGACCCGGATCAACGAGCTGCTAGCCCGTGCGGACGAACCTCAGTACCCGGGACAAATCAATCCGTTCGAGGGTCGGCAGACGGTGAGCATTGACGTGCGCGGGTTGAGCTTCGGCTACAACGACGAGCTAGTCCTCGATCAACTTGACTTGTCGATCAATCCGGGCGAGAAGGTCGCCATTGTCGGTGCCAGCGGCGGCGGCAAAAGCACGCTGGTCCAGTTGCTGCTCGGCCTGTACACCCCCAATCCGGCGTCATTCGTTTTGGAGGCTCACGCATGCAGGAGATTGGTCTGGACACCGTGCGCGAGAACGTCGCGGTGGTGCTGCAGCATCCGGCGCTGTTCAACGACACCGTCCGCGCCAACCTGCTGATGGGTCGCGAGCAGGACGACAGCGCCTGTTGGCAGGCGCTGGAAATCGCGCAGATGGGTGCCACGATCCGCGCGCTGCCCCTCGGGCTGGACAGCGTGGTCGGTCGCTCGGGTGTTCGGTTGTCTGGTGGCCAGCGACAACGGCTGGCCATTGCGCGCATGGTCCTGGCCGACCCCAAGGTAGTGATTCTCGACGAGGCCACTTCTGCCCTGGACGCTGCCACCGAGTACAACCTGCATCAGGCGCTGAACCGTTTTTTAAGTGGCCGCACCACGCTGATCATTGCCCACCGACTGTCGGCAGTGAAACAGGCGGATCGGGTGCTGGTGTTCGATGGCGGGCGCATTGCCGAGGACGGTGACCATCAGCAGCTGATTGCAGACGGGGGCTGTACGCCCGGCTCTACGGACACCTGCAACAGGTGTGACTCAGCCTGTGGGGTTCCGGAGGTTCATGGTGAAATGGCGTATCGCCACTGGAACACGTCAATTGTTGGGCTATGCTTCGCGTCGACGCTCAACTGAAATGTGAGAAGCGTCATGTTTACGTCTCACCACTCAATTGGCTGGTTACGTCCTGTAATGAATGTGAGAGATTGTCTGCTGCATCGTGGAAATTAGCGAAGTCCCTCAGGCTCCAGGAAGGTTGCCTGGCAGGGGGCTGAGTATCTGGCAGTGCTGATCAAAGGGACACCATGAAGCAAAAGCGGATTCTCGAGAAGCCTCGCCTTCTGGGCATCGTATGGCCATTTATCGCCGTTGTGCTGTTACAGGCACTGCTCGGCTGCGTCAGCCTGTATATGATGTCGGCGGTGCGCAGCTACATTGGCGGGGAGAGCCTATGGTCGAAGGGCCAGAAAGACGCCATTTATTACCTGAATCTCTACGCCAACAGCCGCGACGACATTAATTACCTGAAATACCAGAAAGCCATTGCCATTCCCCAGGGCGGCCATGACCTGCGCCTGGCCATGGATCAGCCGGTGCCCGACATCGCGCGCGCCAAGGCTGGGATTCTGCAAGGGGGCAACCACCCTGACGATGCCCAGAGCATCATCTGGCTTTATCTGAATTTTCAGCACTTCAGCTACCTGGAAAAGGCGATTGACCTGTGGAAGGTCGGTGACAACTACCTGGTCCAGCTCGATGAAGTCGCCCGGGAAATGCATGCGCGGATTCAGGAAGGCAACGTCACCAATAGCGAGGTCCTGGGATGGCGGCAGCGCATCAGCGCCATCAACGAAGGCGTCACGCCCGCGGCCATGGCCTTCAGCGACGCGCTGGGCGAGGGCTCGCGGGTCATCCTGCGAATTCTGCTGGTGGTCAACCTCGCCACCGCGCTGTGCCTGATCATACTGGCGCTGCTGCGCACCCATAAGTTGCTGGAGCAGCGCCACGCCTTCGCGGTCGCGCTGCAGATGGAAAAGGAGCGCGCGCAAATTACCCTCGAGTCCATCGGTGATGGCGTTATCACCACCGATGTCGACGGCTCCATCGTCTATATGAATCCCGCCGCCGAACTCATGACTCACTGGAAGAACGAGCAGGCGGCCGGCCTGCCGCTGGCCGCGCTGTTCAGCCTGCTCGACGAGAACGATCAGAAAGACACCTCGACCCTGATCGAGCGCATGCTCAGTGGCAATCTGGGCGGCGGCAGTGAAAGCTCACGACTGATTCAGCGCCTGGACGGCAGTACCGTTTCGGTCGCGTTGGTCGGCTCGCCGATCCGCACCGAAGGCAAGGTCAGTGGCGCGGTGCTGGTGCTGCACGATATGACCCAGGAGCGTCAGTACATCGCCAACCTGTCCTGGCAGGCGACCCACGATGCGCTGACCGGACTGACCAATCGCCGCGAGTTCGAATACCGCCTCGAGCTGGCCCTCAACGGCCTGGCCGAGCAGCCGGCGCAGCATGCATTGATGTTCCTTGACCTCGATCAGTTCAAGCTGGTCAACGACACCAGCGGTCATGCCGCGGGTGATGAGCTGCTGCGGCACATTTGCACGCTGCTGCAGCAGGGCGTGCGCGAAGGCGATACGCTGGCGCGCCTTGGGGGCGACGAGTTCGGCATCCTTCTCGAACACTGTGCGCCGGAGGCCGCTGAGCGCGTGGCCGAAGGCCTGCGGCAAACGGTGGAAAGCCTGCACTTTGTCTGGAAAGGCCGGCCTTTTGTCACCACCGTCAGCATCGGTCTGGTGCACATCGACGAGGTCCCGACCACGCTGGAGACCTCGCTGCGCGCCGCCGACATGGCCTGCTACATGGCCAAGGAAAAGGGCCGCAACCGGGTTCAGGTCTACCACGACGACGACTCTGATCTGTCCACCCGCTTTGGCGAAATGGCCTGGATTCAGCGCCTGCACATGGCCCTCGAAGACAACCGCTTCTGTCTGTACTCCCAGGAAATTGCAGCACTGGGCCGCAACGCCGTGCAAGGCCCTGGCCATATCGAGATTCTGCTGCGGCTGCGCGACGAGTCCGGGCGCATGATCCTGCCGGACAGTTTCATCCCCGCCGCCGAGCGCTACGGCATGATGACCACCCTGGACCGCTGGGTCGTGCAGCACGTTTTCATGATCATCGCCGACTGTCTCAAGTCCGGACACGGCAAAGGGCCGATGGCCGTGTGTGCGATCAACCTGTCCGGCACCAGCATTGGCGACGACGCATTTCTTGAATATTTGCGACAGCAGTTCCAGATCTACGCAATCCCCCTGAACTTATCTGTTTTGAAATCACCGAAACCAGTGCGATCGCTAACTTGGGCAGCGCCATTCGGTTTATCAATGAACTCAAAAGTCTGGGATGCCGTTTCTCTCTGGATGACTTCTGTGCAGGCATGTCGTCATTTGCGTACTTGAAGCACTTGCCTGTGGACTTCCTGAAGATTGATGGCAGTTTCGTAAAGGACATGCTCGACGATCCGGTCAACCGGGCGATGGTGGAAGTGATCAACCATATCGGGCACGTGATGGGCAAACAGACGATCGCCGAGTTCGTCGAGAGCCCTCAGATAGAGCAGGCGTTATTGGAAATCGGTGTGGACTACGCTCAGGGGTATGTTATCGAGCGACCGCAATTATTCACCTGTGAATGTCTGCACGCACGGCCCGCGAGGCAGACCCCCTGTTGTTCAGCGCTCCCGGGACTTTTCGCTGAACACACCCTACGCAACTCACATAAGGAGCTACACAGTGATCGATATGTTCATTAGAACCGGTCCGCTGATGGATGCCAGCAGTTACCCCGCTTGGGCACAGCAATTGATCAATGATTGCAGTGACGCCAAGGCCAAGGTGGTAGGGCATGAACTTTATCAACGCATGCGTGACGGGCGGCTCAGTTCTAAGACCATGCGCCAGTACCTGATTGGTGGCTGGCCGGTTGTCGAACAGTTCGCGGTCTATATGGCGCATAACCTGACCAAAACCCGATTCGCCCGACACCCGGGTGAAGACATGGCGCGACGATGGTTGATGCGCAATATTCGGGTCGAACTCAACCATGCCGATTACTGGGTCAACTGGAGCGCCGCCCATGGGGTGACACTGGAAGACCTGCAGGCGCAAAGGGTACCCTCGGAACTTCACGCATTGAATCACTGGTGCTGGCACAGCTGTTCGTCGGATTCGCTGGTGGTGGCCATTGCGGCGACCAACTACGCCATTGAAGGCGCCACTGGTGAATGGTCTGCGGTGGTCTGTTCCCAGGACACCTACGCAGACCTGTTCCCGCCGGAGACACGAAAGCGGGCGATGAAGTGGCTGAAGATGCATGCGCAGTACGACGATTCCCACCCTTGGGAAGCGTTGGAAATCATTTGCACCCTGGCCGGCAACAACCCCAGCGAGCAATTGCAGGCCGACCTGCGAATGGCGGTCTGCAAGAGTTACGAGTACATGTTCCTGTTCCTCGAACGGTGCATGACGCTGGAACGATCTCAGGAAGGTAACGGCTCGGTCCGGGAACACCGGATACCTGCTCGCGCCTGATCGGTCAGCCCGCCATTTCCAGGCGGTTGCGGCCCTTGCGCTTGGCGGCGTACAGGGCCGTGTCGGCGCGGCGCAACATGCTGTCGGACGATTCGCCCGGCAGCAGCGTCGAGCAACCGAGGCTGACGGTCAGATGCAGAGGCCGTCCTGTCACCGGATAACTCAGTTGCAGTGCCGCACTGCGCAGGCGCTCACCCACCAGCGCGGCTGACTCACGACTGGTGTTGCTCAGCACGACAAGAAATTCCTCACCGCCAAATCTGAACACTTGATCGATATTGCGCAGGCGATCCTTGACCGCGTTGGTCACGGCCCGCAGCACTTCATCGCCCGTGGCATGGCCATGGGTGTCGTTGATGCCCTTGAAATGGTCGATGTCCAGCATCAGCACCGACAGCGGTTGCTGCTGGCGGCGTGCGATTTCGAACTCGCGAATGAGCGACTGTTCCATGGCAATCCGGTTACCGGCGCCGGTCAGCGGGTCACGCAGCGCACTCAGGCTGGCATGGCGGTACAGCAGGGCATTGCGCAGGGGATAGAGCAAGCTCGACAGCAACGATTCGAGTTGCTCCAGCTCGTGCTCGGCAAAACGATGATCACGCTGGAACGAAAGCTCGCCAAGTTGCTTGCCTTCGTGCGTCATGCTGTACGTGGCGTTATGCCGGGCGCGTTCGCCGAGCTCCAGACGCAGATCGGTGGGCAGGTGTTTAAAGTTAAGGGCATTCAGCGGGATGAGCTGCTGAATGCTCTGGAAGAGCATCGACAGGATCTTGTCCGCTTCAAGGCTGGTTTGCAGTTGCAGGTCGAGCTGACGCCGGAGCTGCTCGTAATCGAGGGCAGGCCGAACGACGCTGTGCTGCGGCGCGAAACCATGGCGTTGCAGCCGGGCGCTGTCGAAATCTATGGCATTGGTGGTGGTTGGAAAACTCATGGTTCCGCTCCTTCGCCTCTACGGGCTTGAAATGGAGAGAGCGAAACTCGTGCCAATTCGACTGCCTGCGTGAAAAGCGTTGTCAATCAATAAGTTGCGGCGGATTGTGACAGGTTTGGTACCTATCGGCGCCTTGGATTTGACTTACGTATCGATTCCAAAGGCGTTGGGCGATACAAGATGCCGGGAAACTGCCGAGTGGAGGGTACCCGGCGCCAATTGATATTCAGATGAGGGAGCGCAGCGTCAGTGCGCTCGCTCCCATGAGCTGCGACGAACCCACAGCCGGGTTCAGCGGGTCTGCGCATCCAGTGCCTGCCCGTTGATGCCCTTGCTATCGGGACCCATCAGGTACAGGTACACCGGCATGATCTCTTCCGGCGTCGGGTTATTGGTTGGGTCCTCGGCCGGGTACGCCTGGGCGCGCATGTCAGTGCGGGTTGCGCCCGGATTGATGCTATTGGCGCGTAGCGACCCCAGCCCATCGATTTCATCGGCCAGCGTCTGCATCAGCCCTTCGGTGGCGAACTTGGACACACCATAGGCGCCCCAATACGCGCGGCCTTTGCGCCCGACGCTGCTGGAGGTGAACGCAATGGATGCGTCACCCGAGAGCTTGAGCAGAGGCAGCAACGCAGTGGTGAGCATGAAGGTGGCGTTGACGTTGACGTGCATGACTTGCATGAACTGCTTGCCAGTGAGCTGTTCGATCGGCGTGCGCGGGCCGATGATCGAGGCATTGTGCAATACACCGTCTAGCCGACCGAACTCGGCTTCGATCATCGCGGCGAGTTCATCGTATTGATGGGGCAGGGCAGTCTCGAGGTCGAACGGGATGACCACGGGCTGCGGATGTCCGGCAGCCTCGATCTCGTCATACAGCGCGCTCAGGTTCGATTCGGTCCTGCCCAGCAGCAAGACCGTTGCACCGTGGGCGGCGTAGGTTTTCGCGGCAGCGGCGCCAATACCACGGCCGGCGCCGGTGACCAGAATCACCCGGTCCTTGAGCAGATCGGGTCGGGCGGAGTACTTGAACATGGGGTCTCCTTGTATAGGTAAAGCGCTGGGTTATGCCGAGCTGCGCTGATAAGCGATCAGCAGCTGCACAACGCATCGTCCAGCACCCGGCGCAGCTCCAGCGGGTGATTCACCACCACGTCCGCGCCCCAATGATCGGGGTTGTCGTGGGGATGGATATAGCCATAGCGAACGGCGGCGGTCTTGGTGCCGGCGTCGCGGCCGGATTCGATGTCACGCAGGTCATCGCCCACGAACAACACGCTGGCCGGGTCCAGATCGAGCATCTTGCAAGCCAGCAACAGCGGCTCCGGGTCGGGCTTGCTCTTGGTCACATGGTCCGGGCAGATGAGCAGCGCAGAGCGCTCCGACAAACCCAGCTGCTCCATGATCGGCTGGGCGAAGCGCGCCGGTTTGTTGGTCACCACGCCCCAGATCAAGTTGGCTTTTTCGATGTCGGCCAGCAACTCGGCCATGCCGTCGAACAGCTTGCTGTGCACTGCGCAATCAGTCTGGTAGCGCGCCAGGAACTCCAGTCGCAGCGCCTCGAATTCCGGTGCGTCGGGGGACATGGCGAATGCCGCCGAGACCATGGCCCTGGCGCCGCCTGAGATTTCATCGCGAATCAGCTTGTCGTCCACACGCGGGAAGCCGCGTTCGGCCAGCATCGCCTGGCAGATCGCGATGAAGTCCGGCGCGGTGTCGAGCAGCGTGCCGTCCATGTCGAAGAGAACTGCCCTCAGGCGCATGGCTCAGACCCCTCGCAGTGTCTGGATCATGTAATTGACGTCGACGTCGGACGCCAGCTTGTAGTGCTTGGTCAGCGGGTTGTAGGTCAGGCCGGTGATGTCCTTGACCTGAAGCCCGGCATCACGGCTCCACGCGCCCAGCTCGGACGGGCGGATGAATTTCTTGAAGTCATGGGTGCCGCGGGGCAGCAGGTTCATGATGTATTCGGCGCCGATGATGGCGAACAGGTACGCCTTCGGATTGCGGTTGATGGTGGAGAAAAACACCTGACCGCCCGGCTTGACCATCTGGTAGCAGGCGCGAATCACCGACGAAGGGTTCGGCACATGCTCGAGCATTTCCAGGCAGGTCACGACATCGAACTGCTCGGGCATTTCTTCGGCCAGCGCTTCGGCGGTGATCTGCCGGTATTCAACGCTCACGCCGGATTCCAACTGATGCAGTTGCGCCACGGCCAGCGGGGCTTCGCCCATGTCGATGCCGGTCACGGTGGCGCCGCGCAAGGCCATGGCCTCGCTCAGAATGCCGCCGCCGCAGCCGACGTCGAGCACCTTTTTGCCGGCCAGATTCACGCGCTCGTCAATCCAGTTCACCCGCAGCGGATTGATGTCGTGCAGCGGCTTGAACTCGCTATTGCGGTCCCACCAGCGATGGGCGAGGGCCTCGAATTTGGCGATTTCGGCGTGGTCGACGTTGCTCATGTGTGATCCTCTAAAACTTGAATTCGGTGTCCGGCCACGGTATCTGACCGTGGCGGCGCTCAATGGGTCAGGCTTTATCTGACGCGATGCGGTCGCCCCAGGCTTTGGCGGTTCGGGTCAGCGCTTCTTCGTCCATACGGGTCAGGCGTTTATCCTGCAGCAACTGCTTGCCGGCGACCCAGACGTGGGTCACGCAGTCGCGTCCCGTTGCGTAAATAAGTTGTGACACCGGGTCGTAGACCGGCTGTTGCGCGAGCCCTGAGAGGTCGAACGCGACCATGTCGGCGGCCTTGCCGATTTGCAGCGAGCCGGTGTGATCATCGATGCCCATGGCGCGCGCGCCGTTCAGCGTGGCCATGCGCAGCGCGCGGTGGGCGTCCAGCGCGGTAGCCGAGCCGGCGACGGCTTTCGCCAGCAGCGCAGCGGTGCGGGTTTCGCCAAGGAGATCAAGGTCATTGTTGCTGGCCGCACCGTCGGTGCCGATGGCGACGTTGACCCCGGCCTGCCACAGGCGCTCGACCGGGCAAAAGCCGCTGGCCAGTTTCAGGTTCGATTCGGGGCAGTGAATGACGCTGGAGTTGCTTTCGACCAGCATCGCCAGGTCGTCATCACTGATCTGGGTCATGTGCACCGCCTGGAAGCGCGGGCCCAGCAGGCCAAGGCGCTGCAGCCGCGCAAGGGGGCGTTCCTGGCGTTGCTGGACGGCCTCATGCACTTCAAAGGCGGTTTCGTGAACGTGCATCTGGATCATCGCGTCCAGCTCATCGGCGATGACCCGGATCTTCTCCAGGTTCTCGTCGCTGA
Source organism: Pseudomonas sp. 15A4 (assembly GCF_016925575.1). NCBI lineage: Bacteria > Pseudomonadati > Pseudomonadota > Gammaproteobacteria > Pseudomonadales > Pseudomonadaceae > Pseudomonas > Pseudomonas sp. 15A4. The sequence goes on from NZ_CP068986.1 coordinate 2,607,703, forward strand.
CGGTATAAGGCGCGTGGGGGCCCATGGCGATCTTGATGCGATCGTGGTGGGCGAGGTCGTTGAACAGCTCGATGCCAATGTGCAGGGATTCGTCGCTGTTACGCGCGCCGGGTATCGGGAAGTCCAGCACCGGCACGGTGATCTGTGCGCGAATGCCACTGTTGTGCACCCGCTCGCAGGCGACCTTCGGAAAGAAATACATGTCGGAGAAGCAGGTGATGCCGCCTTTCAACTGCTCGGCGATGGCCAGATCGGTGCCGTCGCGAACGAAATCCTCATCAACCCATTTCGCCTCGGCTGGCCAGATATGATCCTGCAGCCAGGTCATCAACGGCAGATCGTCCGCCAGGCCGCGGAACAGCGTCATGGCCGCATGGCCGTGAGCGTTGATCAGCCCGGGACTGAGCAGCATGCCCGGCAGCTCGCGCACTTCGATGGCCGGCTGGCGCAGGGCTTCGGCGCGGGGGCCGATGTAAACGATCAGGCCATCGCGAATGCCGATCCCGTGCTGCTTCAACACAACGCCGGCGGGTTCGACCGGTACCAGCCAGTCCGGCAGCAACAACAGGTCGAGCGGGGCAGCGGAATGGGGCATGGGGCGGGCATCCAATGGCTTATTACGGGGACGGCGAAGTATACCCGAGCGTCTTCGCAGGCGGCTCGCTATAATCGGCGGCTTTTTAAGGTGCTGGCGATTTGCTTCTTTGCACCGTCGCTGTGGCGGCAGGCTTTTCAAACATTCATCAAGTGGGGTGTGCAATGCGCGATCGATTACTGGCTGCTGAAAAGGTAAAGGCCATCGATTGGCGGGACGGCACGTTGCATCTGCTGGATCAGCGGGTCTTGCCCTTCGAAGAAACCTGGCATCCCTACACCAGTGCCGAAGGCGTGGCCGAAGCCATTCGCACGATGGTGGTGCGCGGCGCGCCGGCTATCGGCATCAGTGCGGCCTACGGCATCGTATTGGCGGTTATTGATCGTCTGGCCGAAGGCGGCGACTGGCAGATGGCCCTGGAAGAAGACTTCGACCTGCTGGCTAATTCCCGGCCCACGGCGGTCAACCTGTTCTGGGCGCTGAACCGCATGCGCGAGCGCCTGTATCGCCTGAAGGATCACGAAGATCCGCTGAAGGTCATGGAAGCCGAAGCCGTGGCTATTCATTTGAGCGACCGCGAAGCGAACCTGACCATGGCGCAACTGGGTGCCGAGCTGATCCGCAAGCATCAGGGCAACCTGCAGACCGTGCTGACCCACTGCAACACCGGCGCACTGGCCACCGGCGGCTTTGGTACCGCACTCGGCGTCATTCGCGCAGCACATCTTGAAGGCATGATCGAGCGCGTGTACGCCGATGAAACCCGGCCCTGGCTGCAGGGCTCCCGTCTCACGGCGTGGGAGCTGGTCAACGAAGGCATTCCGGTCACCCTCAACGCCGACTCCGCGGCCGCGCACCTGATGAAAACCAAGGGCATCACCTGGGTCATCGTGGGTGCCGACCGCATTACCGCCAACGGCGACGTCGCCAACAAGATCGGCACTTACCAGTTGGCAGTCGCGGCAATGCACCACGGCGTGCGCTTCATGGTGGTAGCGCCGAGCTCGACCATCGACATGAACCTGGCCAGCGGCGAGGACATTCCCATCGAAGAGCGCGACGGCCGCGAATTGCTGGAAGTCGGCGGCAAGCGTGTGGGCGCCGACGTCGACGCCTTCAACCCCGTCTTCGACGTGACGCCCGCTGATCTCATCGACGCCATCGTCACCGAGAAGGGCATCGTCGAGCGCCCCGACACGGCAAAAATGGCCCTGTTGATGTGCCGCAAACGCCTGCATTAATCACGCCGTGGCCGGTAATACCGTTCGTCCCCAAACGCCCTATCGCGCTCTGTGAGCGCGTCTCAGGCGTCTGTTGGCGAAATGGCTTGTTCGCGGCACCTGCAAACACTTCGTGCCTGACGGCGATTGTGGTACCATCCGGCGCTTTCCAAAGGGCCGCATGGCGACCCTGATAACTGCGCCTATTCATGGCATAACTCGCTGATTTGTCGTAAGTCGTTGCCTGACAATCGTCGGCAGCGGCAAGCCTTGTTCATCCCGTACGGCTGAGCGAGGTTTCACCAGAAAAAGGAATCAGGCTTCTCATGGGCGAACTGGCCAAAGAAATCCTCCCGGTCAATATCGAAGACGAGCTGAAGCAGTCCTACCTCGACTACGCGATGAGCGTCATCGTCGGACGAGCTCTGCCCGATGCGCGCGACGGCTTGAAGCCCGTGCACCGGCGGGTACTGTTCGCGATGAGCGAACTGGGTAACGACTGGAACAAGCCGTACAAGAAATCCGCCCGTGTGGTCGGTGACGTTATCGGTAAGTACCACCCGCATGGCGACACCGCGGTCTACGACACCATCGTTCGTATGGCCCAACCCTTTTCCCTGCGCTACCTGCTGGTAGACGGCCAGGGCAACTTCGGTTCCGTGGACGGCGACAACGCCGCCGCCATGCGATACACCGAAGTTCGCATGACCAAGCTGGCCCACGAGCTGCTGGCCGACCTGCACAAGGAAACCGTGGACTGGGTGCCGAACTACGACGGCACCGAACAGATCCCTGCGGTCATGCCGACCCGTATTCCCAACCTGCTGGTCAACGGCTCAAGCGGCATCGCCGTGGGCATGGCGACCAACATTCCGCCGCACAACCTCGGTGAAGTCATCGACGGCTGTCTGGCGCTCATCGACAACGGCGACCTCACCGTCGACGAGTTGATGCAGTACATCCCCGGCCCCGACTTCCCGACCGCCGCGATCATCAACGGTCGTGCCGGCATCGTCGAAGCCTACAAAACCGGCCGTGGCCGCATATACATGCGCGCCCGCTCCATTGTCGAAGACATCGACAAGGTCGGTGGTCGCCAGCAGATCGTCATCACCGAACTGCCGTACCAGCTGAACAAGGCGCGTCTGATCGAGAAGATCGCCGAGCTGGTCAAAGAGAAGAAGCTTGAAGGCATCACCGAACTGCGCGACGAGTCCGACAAGGACGGCATGCGCGTGGTCATCGAGCTGCGTCGCGGCGAAGTGCCTGAGGTCATCCTCAACAATCTTTACGCCCAGACCCAGCTGCAAAGCGTCTTCGGTATCAACATTGTTGCGCTGATCGACGGCCGCCCACGCATCCTGAACCTCAAGGACCTGCTGGAAGCCTTTATCCGTCACCGTCGCGAAGTGGTTACCCGCCGCACCGTGTTCGAACTGCGCAAGGCCCGCGAGCGGGGTCACATCCTCGAAGGTCAGGCCGTTGCCCTGTCGAACATCGACCCGGTCATCGCCCTCATCAAAGCCTCGCCGACACCGGCCGAAGCGAAAGAAGGCCTGATCAGCACACCTTGGGAATCCAGCGCCGTGGTCGAGATGGTCGAGCGCGCAGGCGCTGAATCCTCCCGCCCGGAAAACCTCGACCCTCAGTACGGCATGCGTGACGGCAAGTATTTCCTGTCGCCGGAACAGGCTCAGGCCATCCTCGAACTGCGTCTGCACCGCCTGACCGGTCTGGAACACGAGAAGCTGCTGACCGAGTACCAGGAAATCCTGACTCAGATCGGCGAGCTGCTGCGCATCCTCAACAGCGCCACGCGCCTGATGGAAGTCATTCGGGAAGAGCTGGAGCTGATCCGCGCCGAATACGGCGATGTGCGTCGCACCGAAATCCTCGATGCGCGCCTGGACCTGACCCTCGGCGACATGATCCCCGAAGAAGAACGCGTCGTGACCATCTCCCACGGTGGCTACGCCAAGACTCAACCGCTGGCCGTCTACCAGGCCCAGCGTCGCGGCGGCAAAGGCAAGTCGGCTACCGGCGTCAAGGATGAGGACTACATCGCTCACCTGCTGGTCGCCAACAGCCACACCACGCTGCTGATGTTCTCCAGCAAAGGCAAGGTGTACTGGCTCAAGACCTACGAGATTCCGGAAGCGTCCCGCGCTGCACGTGGTCGTCCGCTGGTCAACCTGTTGCCGCTGAGCGAAGGCGAATACATCACCACCATGCTGCCGGTCGACCTCGAAGCCATGCGAAAGCGCGCTGACGAAGAAGAAGCCGAAGGCGTGGACACCGACGCCGAAGACCTCGAAAACAGCAACGAGACCGAAGAAGAGCGCAAGGCGCGCATCAAGGCCGCCGACAAGAAGAAGGCCCCGTTCATCTTCATGTCGACCGCCAACGGTACCGTCAAGAAGACCCCGCTGGTGGCGTTCAGTCGTCAACGCAGCGTTGGCCTGATTGCGCTGGAGCTGGACGAAGGCGACATCCTGATTTCCGCGGCCGTCACCGATGGCGAGCAGGAAATCATGCTGTTCTCCGACGGCGGCAAGGTCACCCGCTTCAAGGAATCCGAAGTGCGCGCCATGGGCCGTACCGCTCGCGGTGTGCGCGGCATGCGTCTGCCTGAAGGGCAGAAGCTGATTTCCATGCTGATTCCGGAACAGGGCAGCCAGATCCTCACCGCTTCCGAGCGTGGTTACGGCAAGCGCACTGCGATCACTGAGTTCCCTGAGTACAAGCGTGGCGGTCAGGGCGTCATCGCCATGGTCAGCAACGAGCGTAACGGCCGTCTGGTCGGCGCGGTTCAGGTGCAGGACGGCGAGGAAATCATGCTGATTTCCGACCAGGGCACGCTGGTGCGTACCCGCGTTGGCGAAGTATCGAGTCTGGGCCGTAACACTCAGGGCGTGACCCTGATCAAACTGGCCAAGGACGAGAAACTGGTCGGTCTGGAGCGCGTGCAGGAGCCATCGGAAGTCGAGGGCGAAGAGCTGGAAGGCGAAGCGTTCGAGGGCGAAGAGGTTGATGGCGACGTGATTGGCGCCGTCGACACCGACGAGTCCGCTGACGATGTGCAGGCGGATCCCGCAGCTGACGAAGACGAGCCGCAGGAGTAACGCTGAGAGGGGGCTGGCGATCCGGCCCCTCCTTAGAATCATGGGGCGCACGCTGTCAGGCAGACCGCTTTCGCGACCGTCGCAAACTCCGACTGCTCCTACAGTCGATCTCAGCGCCCGACCAGAGAACGTCTGTAGGAGCAACCGGAGGTACCGACGGTCGCGATGCGTATCTTCTGACACAATGCAGTCCCTGTCCTGCACTTCCCCGCACTTCACCCGTTCCAAATTAATTCAGTGACACGACGAGAGTGGATATGAGCAAGCGAGCCTTTAACTTCTGCGCAGGTCCTGCCGCGCTCCCTGAAGCTGTTCTGCTGCGCGCCCAGGCCGAACTCCTGGACTGGCATGGCAAAGGCCTGTCCGTCATGGAAATGAGCCATCGCAGCGACGAGTTCGTCTCCATCGCCACCAAGGCGGAGCAGGATTTTCGCGACCTGCTGTCCATCCCCTCGAACTACAAAGTGCTGTTTCTTCAAGGCGGCGGCAGTCAGCAATTCGCTCAGGTTCCGTTAAACCTGCTGCCGGAAAACGGCACGGCCGACTACATCGACACCGGCATCTGGTCGCAGAAAGCCATTGAAGAAGCATCGCGCTACGGCAATATCAATGTGGCCGCCAGCGCCAAACCCGCCGATTACTTCGCTATCCCCGGTCAGAGCGAGTGGAAGCTGTCGAAAGACGCCGCCTACGTTCACTACGTGCCCAACGAGACCATTGGCGGTCTGCAATTCAACTGGATTCCGGAAACCGGTGACGTGCCGCTGGTTGCTGACATGTCTTCAGATATTCTCTCGCGCCGTCTCGACGTATCGCGTTTCGGCATGATCTTCGCTGGCGCCCAGAAGAACATCGGCCCGAGCGGCATTGTCGTGGCGATCATCCGCGAGGACCTGCTGGGTCGCGCGCGCTCGCTGTGTCCAACGATGCTCAACTACAAAGTCGCCGCCGACAACGGATCCATGTACAACACGCCGCCAACACTGGCGTGGTATCTGTCCGGTCTGGTCTTCGAATGGCTGAAAGAGCAGGGCGGGGTCGAAGCCATGGCCGTGCGCAATGAGCTCAAGCAGCGCACGCTGTACGACTTCATCGACGCCAGCGGCTTGTACAGCAACCCGATCAACCCCTCCGATCGCTCGTGGATGAACGTGCCGTTCCGTCTGGCCGATGATCGCCTGGACAAGCCGTTCCTCGCGGGTGCCGAAGCGCGCAATCTGCTGAACCTCAAGGGCCACCGTTCGGTGGGCGGCATGCGCGCCTCCATCTACAACGCCATCGACATCAATGCGGTCAATGCCCTGACCGCCTACATGGCAGAGTTCGAGAAGGAACACGGCTAATGTCTGAACAAGAGCTCAAGGCACTGCGGGTCCGCATCGACAGCCTGGACGAAAAGGTTCTGGAGCTGATCAGCGAGCGCGCCCGCTGTGCCCAGGAAGTCGCGCGCGTCAAGATGGCCGGTCTCCCGGCTGGCGAAGTACCGGTGTTTTATCGCCCTGAACGTGAAGCAGCGGTGCTCAAGCGCGTCATGGAGCGTAATCGTGGCCCGTTGAGCAACGAAGAGATGGCGCGGCTGTTCCGCGAAATCATGTCTTCGTGTCTTGCGCTTGAGCAGCCGCTCAAGGTCGCGTATCTCGGCCCGGAAGGCACTTTTACCCAGGCGGCGGCGCTGAAGCATTTTGGCCACGCCGTGATCAGCAAGCCGATGGCTGCGATCGACGAAGTGTTCCGCGAAGTCGTCGCCGGTGCGGTGAACTTCGGTGTCGTCCCGGTGGAGAACTCCACCGAGGGTGCGGTCAACCACACCCTGGACAGCTTCCTTGAGCACGACATGGTCATCTGTGGCGAAGTCGAGCTGCGTATTCACCATCATCTGCTGGTGGGCGAGAGCACCAAGACCGACAGCATCAGCCGCATCTATTCCCACGCGCAGTCCCTGGCGCAATGCCGCAAATGGCTGGACGCGCACTACCCGAACGTCGAGCGCGTCGCTGTCGCCAGCAATGCCGAGGCGGCCAAGCGGGTCAAGGGTGAGTGGAACTCGGCGGCGATCGCCGGTGATATGGCGGCGGGCCTCTACGGCCTGACGCGAATCGCCGAGAAGATCGAAGACCGTCCGGACAACTCCACGCGTTTCCTCATGATCGGCAATCAGGAAGTGCCGCCGACTGGCGACGACAAGACGTCGATCATTGTGTCGATGAGCAACAAGCCCGGTGCGCTGCATGAACTGTTGGTGCCTTTCCACGAAAACGGCATCGACCTGACGCGGATCGAGACGCGGCCCTCGCGAAGCGGTAAGTGGACCTACGTGTTTTTCATCGATTTCGTCGGCCACTACCGCGACCCGCTGATCAAGGCCGTTCTTGAGCAAATCAGCCAGGAAGCCGTGGCGCTCAAGGTGTTGGGTTCCTATCCGAAGGCAGTACTTTGATCCTGCGTCCGGACTTGTAGCCCACAGGTTTCACTGAAAAGGTAATGCGATACATGAGCGGCGACTTCCTCGCGCTGGCACAGCCCGGCGTGCAAAAACTATCGCCTTACGTTCCCGGCAAACCGGTGGACGAACTGGCCCGTGAACTGGGTATCGATCCGGCGCGCATCATCAAGCTGGCGAGCAACGAAAACCCGATGGGCGCCAGCCCCAGGGCGTTGCAGGCGATCAAAGACGCACTGGCGGAGTTGACCCGTTACCCCGATGGCAACGGTTTCGAGCTCAAGCAGCGCTTGTCGCAGGCCTGTGGCGTGCAGCCTCAGCAAGTGACGCTCGGCAACGGCTCCAATGACATTCTGGAAATCGTCGCCCGTGCCTATCTGGCGCCGGGGCTCAATGCGGTGTTCAGCGAACACGCGTTCGCGATCTATCCAATCGTCACCCAGGCCGTGGGCGCAACCGCTCACATCGCCAGGGCAAAGAATTGGGGACACGACCTGCCGGCCATGCTCGCCGCCATCGACAGCAACACCCGGGTGGTCTTCATCGCCAACCCGAACAACCCCACCGGGACCTGGTTTGGGCCAAGCGCATTGGCGGACTTCCTCGCTCAGGTGCCCAGGGACGTGCTGGTTGTGCTGGACGAGGCTTACATTGAATACGCCGAAGGTGCGGAACTGCCTGACGGGCTCCACTTCCTGAGTGCCTATCCGAACCTGCTGGTCTCGCGGACGTTCTCCAAGGCCTATGGCCTGGCGTCGTTGCGCGTCGGTTATGCGTTGTCCTCGCCGGTCGTGGCCGACGTATTGAACCGCGTGCGTCAGCCATTCAACGTCAACAGCCTTGCACTGGCAGCTGCCTGCGCTGCGCTGGACGATGTTGACTATGTTGCGCAAAGCCGTCAGCTGAATGAAGCCGGCATGCAGCAGCTGGAAGAAGGGCTGGGGCGGATGGGCCTGGGCTGGATTCCCTCAAAGGCCAACTTCATCGCCGTGGACTTGGGCCGCGAAGCCGCTTCGGTTTATGAAGGATTGCTGCGCGAAGGCGTCATCGTTCGTCCGATCGGCGGTTACGGCATGCCCGATCATTTGCGGGTGAGCATTGGTCTGCCAGCAGAAAACAGCCGCTTTCTCGAGGCGTTGAGCAAGGTTTTGGCGCGTGGGTGATGTCATTTCGCTGCAACCCGCTGAGCCTGTGATCGGCCGCCTGGTGGTGGTCGGCCTCGGCTTGATCGGAGGGTCATTCGCCAAAGGCTTGAAGGAGAGTGGCTTGTGTCGCGAAGTGGTGGGCGTCGATCTCGATCCGCAATCGCGCACACTGGCCGTCGAACTGGGCGTGGTTGATCGCTGTGAAGACAGTCTCGCTGCCGCTTGCACAGGGGCGGACGTCATTCAGTTGGCCGTGCCGATTTTGGCCATGGAAAAGCTCCTCGGGATACTGGCAGGCCTGGACCTGGGCAATGCCGTGCTGACCGATGTCGGCAGCGCCAAAGGCAATGTGGTCCGCGCTGCCCGCGAAGCGTTTGGTGTGATGCCGGCGCGCTTTGTGCCGGGTCACCCGATTGCCGGCTCCGAGCAGAGCGGGGTGGAAGCCTCCAACGCTGAGCTGTTCAAACGGCACAAAGTCATTCTCACCCCTCTGGCGGAAACCGATCCGTCGGCGCTGGCGCTGGTCGATCGTCTCTGGTCGGCTCTGGGCGCTGACGTCGAGCACATGCAGGTCGAGCGTCACGATGAAGTGCTGGCGGCGACCAGTCATTTGCCTCACCTCCTGGCCTTCGGTCTGGTGGATTCCCTGGCCAAGCGCAACGAAAACCTCGATATCTTCCGTTATGCCGCGGGCGGCTTCCGCGACTTTACGCGCATCGCCGGCAGCGATCCGGTGATGTGGCATGACATCTTCCTGGCAAATCGCGAGGCGGTGCTGCGCACCCTCGACACCTTCCGCAGCGACCTGGATGCGTTGCGCGACGCGGTCGATGCAGGCGACGGACATCAGTTGCTCGGCGTGTTCACCCGGGCTCGCGTCGCCCGGGAGCATTTCGGCAAGATCCTCGCCCGCCGTGCCTACGTCGAAAAAACCTCAGACGCCTACCTCAGCTTTATTGCCCAGCCGGGCGGCGTGGTCAGGGGGCGGGTTCGCGTGCCGGGGGACAAGTCGATTTCCCACCGGGCGATCATGCTCGGGTCACTGGCCCAAGGCACTAGCGTCGTCGAAGGCTTTCTTGAGAGCGAAGACGCGCTGGCGACCTTGCAGGCCTTCCGCGACATGGGCGTGGTCATCGAAGGGCCGCACCACGGTCGCCTGACCATTCATGGCGTTGGGCTTGACGGGCTTCAACCTGCGCCGGGGCCGCTTTACCTCGGTAACTCGGGCACGTCGATGCGCCTGCTCTGTGGCCTGTTGGCCGCGCAGCGATTCGACAGCGTGCTGACCGGCGATGCGTCGCTGTCCAGGCGCTCGATGACCAGTGTCGTCGAGCCATTGCGCCAGATGGGCGCGGTGATCGAAACCGCAGAGGACGGCCGACCGCCGCTGACCGTTCGCGGCGGGCAGGGGCTTCAGGCCGTCCGCTACGACATGCCGTTGCCCGGCGCTCAGGTAAAATCCGCGCTGTTGCTCGCCGGTCTTTACGCAAATGGCACAACGATGGTGCATGAGTCGGCGCCGACCCGGGACCATACCGAGCGTATGCTGCAAGGGTTCGGCCATTCGGTTGCTGTCCATGACGGGACTGCGGCGCTGCAGTCAGGGGTAGAGCTCAAGGCCGGACGCATCGAAGTGCCCGCTGATATTTCTTCGGCGGCGTTTTTCCTGGTGGCAGCCTCCATCGCCGAAGGCTCCGACCTGATTCTGGAAGGCGTGGGCGTCAACCCGACGCGCTCGGGCGTTATCGATATCCTGCGCCTGATGGGTGCGGACATCACGCTGCTTAACCCGCGCGACGCCGGCGGTGAGCCGGCGGCGGATCTGCGCGTGCGCCATGCCCGCCTCAAAGGGATCGATATACCCCGGGCACTGGTGCTCCTGGCTACCGACGAGCTTCCGGCACTTCTCACTGCCGCCGCGTGCGCCGAAGGGCGAACCGTGTTTAACGGCGCCCAGGCCCTGCGTGTCAGGGAATCCTGCCGCCTTCAAGCCATGGCCGACGGTCTGGCGACGCTCGGTATAACCGTTGAATCGACTGCAGATGGCATCATTATTGATGGTGGAACCGTCGGCGGTGGTGAAATCATTGCGCAAGGTGATCACCGCATCGCCATGGCATTCAGTATCGCGTCGCTGCGCGCGGCCAGCCCGATCCACATCCGGGACTGCGCCAATGTGGCGACTTCATTTCCCAGTTTCCTGACGCTGTGTGCTCAGGTGGGTATTCGTGTAACGCAAGAGGGGCAATCGTGAAAGTTCAAGCTCCGGTCATTACGATCGACGGACCCAGCGGTTCCGGGAAGGGCACAGTGGCGGGCAAGCTGGCCAAACGTCTGGGCTGGTCCCTGCTGGATTCCGGCGCGCTGTATCGGCTGCTGGCCTTCGCCGCGGTCAACCATGGCGTCGACCTGACCAATGAAGAAGCATTGAAGCTGCTGGCTGCGCATCTGGATGTGCAGTTCATGGCAGCGACCGACGACCACGGTCAGCGCATTATCCTGGAAGGGGAGGACGTCACGTCAGCCATCCGCAATGAGCACGTGGGCAGTGGCGCGTCGCAGGTGGCCTCGTTGCCGGCGGTTCGCGAAGCACTGCTGCAGCGCCAGCGGGCGTTTCAGGAGTTTCCGGGCCTGATTGCCGACGGCCGCGACATGGGCACGGTGGTATTTCCCGGCGCGCCATTGAAGATTTTTCTGACGGCCAGCGTCGACGAGCGTGCCCGCCGACGATATTTGCAGTTGAAGGCCAAGGGTGACGATGTTAGTCTGCCGAGTCTGCTAGATGAGATCCGTGTCCGCGACGAGCGCGACACCCAGCGAGTGGTAGCCCCGCTCAAGCCGGCGCATGACGCCATTCAGCTGGATTCCACCGAATTGTCCATCGAGCAGGTGCTTGAACGCATCCTGAGTGAAGTCGCACTCCGCGATCTCGCCGGATGACCAGAAAGCCATGTGGGAGACCAGTCATAGTCCCACAGGCTTTCTTTCATATGAACGAAACCCACGTTGTCTGGAGCGTGGCAGATGGGCGTATTCTTCGCCCTTATCAACAGGAATTAAAATGAGCGAAAGCTTTGCTGAACTTTTCGAAGAAAGCCTAAAGACTCTTAACCTTCAGGCCGGTTCGATCATCACCGCGATCATCGTCGATATCGATTACCAGGCTGGTTGGGTCACCGTTCACGCTGGTCTGAAGTCTGAAGGCCTCATCCCGCTGGAGCAGTTCCACAACGACGCTGGCGAGCTGACCATCAAGATTGGCGATGAAGTGCACGTTGCGCTGGACGCGGTCGAAGACGGCTTTGGCGAAACCAAGCTGTCCCGCGAAAAAGCCAAGCGTGCCGAGTGCTGGATCGTTCTGGAAGCGGCTTTCGCAGCTGAGGAAGTGGTCAAGGGCGTTATCAACGGTAAGGTTAAAGGCGGCTTCACAGTCGACGTTAACGGCATCCGTGCGTTCCTGCCAGGTTCTCTGGTTGACGTCCGTCCAGTGCGCGACACTACGCACCTGGAAGGCAAAGAGCTGGAATTCAAGGTCATCAAGCTGGACCAGAAGCGCAACAACGTTGTCGTTTCCCGTCGCAGTGTCCTGGAAGCCGAAAACAGCGCCGAGCGCGAAGCTCTGCTGGAATCGCTGCAGGAAGGCCAACAGGTCAAGGGTATCGTCAAGAACCTCACCGATTACGGCGCATTCGTCGATCTGGGTGGCGTCGATGGCCTGCTGCACATCACCGACATGGCCTGGAAGCGTATCAAGCATCCATCGGAAATCGTCAACGTTGGCGATGAGATCGATGTAAAGGTCCTGAAGTACGATCGCGAGCGCAATCGTGTTTCCCTGGGTCTGAAGCAACTGGGTGAAGATCCATGGGTTGCTATCAAGGCTCGTTACCCGGAAGGCACTCGCGTCACCGCGCGTGTTACCAACCTGACCGACTACGGCTGCTTCGCAGAGCTGGAAGAAGGCGTGGAAGGCCTGGTACACGTTTCCGAAATGGACTGGACCAACAAGAACATCCACCCGTCTAAAGTCGTTCAGGTTGGCGACGAAGTGGAAGTCATGGTTCTGGACATCGACGAAGAGCGTCGTCGTATCTCCCTCGGCATCAAGCAGTGCAAATCTAACCCGTGGGAAGATTTCTCTGGCCAGTTCAACAAGGGCGACAAGATCTCCGGCACCATCAAGTCGATCACCGATTTCGGTATCTTCATTGGTCTGGACGGCGGCATCGACGGTCTGGTTCACCTGTCCGACATCTCCTGGAACGAAGTGGGCGAAGAAGCCGTACGTCGTTTCAAGAAGGGCGACGAGCTTGACACCGTGATCCTGTCGGTTGATCCAGAGCGTGAGCGCATCTCGCTGGGCATCAAGCAGCTGGAAAGCGATCCGTTCTCCGAGTACGTCACTGTCAATGACAAAGGCGCTATCGTTCGCGGTATCGTTAAAGAAGTTGACGCCAAAGGCGCCATCATCACTCTGGCCGACGACATCGAAGCGACCCTCAAAGCCTCCGAAATCAGCCGTGACCGCGTTGAAGACGCGCGTAACGTTCTGAAAGAAGGCGAAGAGATCGAAGCCAAGATCATCAGCGTTGACCGCAAGAGCCGCGTGATCAGCTTGTCCATCAAGTCGAAAGACGTTGAAGACGAGAAAGAGGCGATTCAGAGCCTGCGTAGCAAGCCTGAAACCGCTGAAAGCACTGGTCCTACCACTCTGGGTGACCTGCTGCGTGCTCAAATGGAAAAACAGAACTGAGTTCTGTCTGACCATTGAAAAAGGGCGACTTCGGTCGCCCTTTTTTGTGGGCGGGTGTTTTACGGCAGATTCGGCCATTGGCCGGTTGACGATCTGGAAGCTCGTCTCATTTAAGTCCGGACACACTCTGTTCAAATCCTTCAGGTCATGCTAAAACCTTCAAAGCGCTTTACCTAGCTGCTTGAAAAAGAAGGGAAAAATATGACGAAGTCGGAGTTGATCGAACGAATTGTCACCCATCAAGGACTGCTCTCATCCAAAGATGTGGAGTTGGCCATCAAGACCATGCTTGAGCAGATGTCGCAGTGCCTTGCGACGGGCGACCGTATTGAAATACGCGGCTTCGGCAGCTTCTCGCTGCATTACCGCGCGCCCCGCGTAGGCCGTAATCCAAAGACAGGTCAGTCTGTCAGCCTCGACGGCAAGTTTGTCCCTCACTTCAAGCCAGGCAAAGAGCTCCGCGACCGGGTGAACGAAGAAGAGGAGCATGAGCTCCAATAGCTCTTTGAGGGGTTCTCATGCGAAATGTAAAGCGTCTGATCTTTTTAGTTATCGCCCTGTTGATCGCAGCGGCGATTGTTGTATTTGTGCTGGAAAACCAGCAAGCCGTTGCATTGGTGTTCTTTGGCTGGAATGCGCCCGAGCTGCCTGTCGCCGTGCCGGTGATCTTTGCACTGCTGGTGGGCATGCTGATTGGCCCCTTGTTGGTCTCAATCGCGCGTCTGCGCAGGAAGCCCAAAGCGTCACGTCTGCCCTGATAGAATCCCGCGCGCCAGACACCTCAGCGCTTGCGCTGAAGATAATTACAAGCGCACTTATAACTAATCTCCTTTTTTAATGCCTAACCCACGCCTCAAGCTTTCAGGCGCGAGGGTTGCGTGCAGTTCGTTATTCGAGCTGCTTCTACTGAACAGAGGAACCTTCGGGTTTTTTCGTCGCATAGGTTTTTACACATGAGTTCCGACTATCCCGCTCTGCAGACTCGCTGCTTCAAGGCCTACGACATCCGTGGCCAAGTGCCCAATGACCTCGATGATGACATCGCGTACCGCATCGGGCGGTCCATGGTTGTTGAACTGGGTGCCAAAAATATCGTTGTAGGCCGAGACATGCGTCTTGAAAGCCCGGCTCTCGCTCAGGCATTGATCAAAGGCATTCAGGAAGCCGGCGCCGATGTCATCGACATCGGCCTGTGCGGTACCGAAGAAGTCTACTTCGCCACCAGCCACTACGATGCAGACGGCGGCGTGATGGTCACAGCCAGTCATAACCCGAAGGGTTATAACGGCATGAAGCTGGTCCAGAAATCGTCCCGTCCCATCAGCGGCGACACCGGGCTCGATGCCATTCGCCAGCGCGTGGATGCGGGAGACTTCGGTCAGGTCGCCGCTCAGCACGGCAGCGTCCAGTCCAAGCCGGACAAAACCGCCTACATCGAACACCTGCTGACCTACGTCAAAGGTGCCGACCTGCGTCCATTGAAGATCCTGGCCGACCCGGGCAATGGCGCTGTGGGTCCTGCACTGGACGCGATCCGCTCCCAGCTGCCGTTCGAGTGGGTGATCATCAACGCTGAACCGGATGGCAACTTCCCCAACGGCGTGCCGAACCCGCTGCTCCCGGAAAACCGCAGCATCACCCGCGACGCGCTGCTCAAGCACGGTTGCGACCTGGGCCTGGCCTGGGACGGCGATTTCGACCGCTGCTTCTTCTTTGACGAGCAGGGCCGTTTCGTCGAGGGCTACTACCTCGTTGGCCTGCTGGCCGAGATGCTGCTCAAGCAACACCCGGGTTCGAAAATCATTCACGACCCGCGCTTGACCTGGAACACCATCGATCAGGTCAAGCAGGCGGGCGGTACGCCGGTGCTGTGCAAAACCGGCCACGCGTTCATCAAGGAGCGCATGCGGCTGGAAGATGCCGTGTATGGCGGCGAGATGAGTGCTCACCACTACTTCCGCGATTTCGCCTACTGCGACAGCGGCATGATCCCGTGGCTGCTGGTCGCCGCGCTGATGTCCGTGTCCGGCAAGAAGTTCTCGCAACTGGTTGATGAGCGCATGGCGGCCTACCCGTGCAGCGGCGAAATCAACTACAAGGTTGAAGACGTCAAATCCATCATCGCCAAGATCCTGGAACACTACACGCCGTCTTGCTCGAACATCGACCGAACCGACGGCATTAGCCTCGAGTTCGC
The DNA here is from genome assembly GCF_016925575.1 of Pseudomonas sp. 15A4. Classification (NCBI taxonomy): domain Bacteria; kingdom Pseudomonadati; phylum Pseudomonadota; class Gammaproteobacteria; order Pseudomonadales; family Pseudomonadaceae; genus Pseudomonas; species Pseudomonas sp. 15A4. Next base: position 2,623,175 of record NZ_CP068986.1, read on the forward strand.
CGAATGGCGCTTTAACCTGCGCGGCTCGAACACCGAGCCCTTGCTGCGTCTAAACGTGGAAAGCCGCCGTGATCCAGCCCTGGTAGAAGCCAAGGTCAAAGAGATCGAAGCGCTGATCAACGGCAAGTGATGCACCTGGCGCACGGCCCTGCTGACTGAATGGCGGGGCCGCGAGTCAATCGTCTACAATGGCGCCGCTGCCACGCAGCGGCCGTCATGATGGACGGCGAATCTTTATGTGCATGGATCGGATATGACCAGAAAAATCCTGGTAACAGGGAGTTCGGGATTTTTAGGAACAGCGCTGGTTGACCACCTTGCACACCTGCCTGACGCGCATATCGTCGCGGTCAGCAGACGGGCGACGCCCCATTTTTCCCCAAACGTGACGACGGCCACTGTTGCCGGGCTGAACGCCGACACCTCATGGCAGACAGTCCTGCACGACGTCGATACGGTCGTTCATGCGGCAGCGCGTGTGCATGTCATGCGCGACACGGCCGCTGACCCGCTTTCGCTGTACCGGGAGGTCAACACCCTCGGCACGCTGCATCTGGCGAAGCAGGCCGCTGCAGCCGGTGTCCGGCGCTTCATCTTCATCAGTACGATCAAGGTCAACGGCGAATCAACGGCACGGGGCGAATGCTTTCGTGCGGACGACGCTCCCAATCCGAGCGATCCCTACGCCATTTCCAAGCACGAAGCGGAACAGGGCCTTCTGACCCTCGCAAAGACCTCTAAGATGGAAGTGGTGATCATCCGTCCGGTCCTGGTGTACGGGCCCGGGGTCAAAGCCAATTTCCTGCAACTGATGCGCACGTTGCGCAGAGGTGTGCCGTTACCCCTCGGTTCAGTGAACAACGCACGCAGTCTGGTTTCGCTGGATAACCTGATCGACCTTATCCAGGTTTGCATCGATCATCCTGCTGCCGCGAATCAGGTTTTTCTGGTCAGTGATGGCCGGGACCTGTCGACCACTGAGCTGGCCAGCCGCCTCAGCGCGCACCTGCCTGCATCCGGTTGGCTCATTCCGGTCCCCGAATCCCTTATCATGCTCGGCGCCACCCTGTTGGGTCGCAAATCCGCGGCCGAGCGGGTGCTGGGATCGCTGCGGGTGGACATCAGCAAAAACCGCCAGCGGTTGCAGTGGCAGCCCCCGGTATCGGTAGAGGACGGCTTGAAGAAGACCGTCGAGCATTTTCTGGTTACGGATCGAGCATGAACTATTGGTGGGTCGCGGTTGCTGTTGTGGGCTTTTCGTTTGCGCTGACGCATGTATTGCGACGGTATGCGCTGCACAAGAGCCTGATTGATATTCCCAACGGCAGAAGCTCCCATACGATTCCGACGCCCCGCGGCGGCGGTGTGGCGATTGTCATCAGTTACCTGGTTGTGCTGGTCTGGATGGTCTCTACAGGACTGTTGGGGCGCGACCTGTTTCTGGCCATGTTTGGCGCTGGCGCATTGATCGCCGCACTGGGGTTTCTCGACGATCATGGTCATATCGCAGCGCGATGGCGTCTGCTGGGGCATTTTTTGCTGCGGCGTGGGCGTTGTTCTGGCTGGGTGGTCTTCCTGCGATCAGCGTGTTCGGCATGACGCTGGCGCCGGGCTTGATTGTTAACGTGCTGGCGGCGTTCTATCTGGTGTGGCTGCTCAATCTGTATAACTTCATGGACGGCATCGATGGCATTGCCAGCGTTGAGGCGATCTGTGTCTGCGTGGGCGCGGCGATCATCTACGCGCTGAGCGGTTTCGCCTCGCTGATGTGGCTGCCGGTCCTGCTGGCGTGCGCAGTGACGGGCTTTCTGTTCTGGAATTTTCCCCGGCAAAGATCTTCATGGGCGACGCCGGCAGCGGATTCCTCGGCATCATGCTGGGATGTCTATCACTGGAGGGCACGTGGATTTCCTCGCAGTTCTTGTGGGTATGGCTTATTCTCCTCGGGGTTTTCATCGTAGACGCTACAGTAACCCTCATCCGTCGGCTCGTTCGGGGCGACAAGGTCTATGAGGCTCACAGAAGTCACGCTTATCAATTCGCCTCGCGACGTTTTGGCAAGCACCTTCCGGTGACGTCCGCAGTCGGTGTAATCAATCTGTGCTGGCTGTTGCCGGTCGCTGTGTGTGTCACCCGTTTCAATCTGGACGGCGCACTCGGCGTGATCATTGCTTACGCTCCACTGCTCGCTCTGGCAGTCCTGTTCAAAGCAGGGGCGCTTGAAAAGAGCTGAGTGTGGACATTGGCGCTGAAGCTGTTGATCCGAATCCCCGGCGGGACAGGAATCAATGGTCAGCGCAGGGGTCGACTGGAAGGAGTTTGAACGCGTGCTTGAGGGGAAAATGGAGAAAATTCGTACTTCGCTGCTGGCGTTGCCTCGCCGGCACAAGCGGATCATGCAGGTCGCCGCAGACGTCTGTCTGATCTGGTTTGCCTTGTGGATGGCGTTTGTCGTCCGCCTGGGCATCGACGAACTCATCAACCCCCTGGAAATCCACACCTGGCTGTTCGCCTGTGCGCCCGTTGTTGCTATCCCGCTGTTCATTCGTTTCGGCATGTACCGCGCAGTCATGCGCTATTTCGGCAACGACGCGCTGATCGCGATCATCAAGGCAGTCAGCCTGTCGGCGCTGATTCTCGGGTTTATCGTCTACCTCTACAGCAACCACCAGCATGTGGTGCCGCGATCGGTGATGTTCAATTACTGGTGGTTGAGCATGGTCATGATTGGCGGCCTGCGCCTGGCCATGCGTCAGTATTTCCTGGGGGACTGGTTCTCCGCCGTACGCCATGTTCCGTTTGCGACCCGGGACGATGGGCTGCCCAAAGTGGCCGTTTATGGTGCCGGTGCTGCGGGTAACCAGTTGGTTGCCGCGTTGCGCATGGGCCGCTCAATGCGTCCGGTGGCATTCATCGATGACGATGATTCGATCTCCAATAGGGTCATTTCCGGGTTGCAGGTTTACAAGCCCAAGCACATCCAGCAGATGATCAACGTCACTGGGGCGCAGGAGATCCTGCTGGCTGTCCCGTCCTCAGCCCGGGCGCGCAGACGGGAAATTCTGGGCTTTCTCGAGGGCTTCCCGCTGCACGTGCGCAGCGTGCCGAATTTCTCTGATCTGGCCGCGGGACGGGTGAAGGTCGACGATCTTCAGGAAGTCGACATCGCCGACCTGCTCGGCCGCGACGCAGTGCCTGCCCAGGAAGAATTGCTCGAACACTGCATCAAGAATCAGTGCGTGCTGGTGACCGGGGCGGGGGCTCGATCGGTTCGGAGCTGTGCCGGCAAATCCTGCTCCTGAAGCCGACTACGCTGTTGCTGCTCGATCACAGCGAATTCAACCTGTACACGATCCTCACCGAGCTGGAGCGACGCGTCGCTCGCGAGTCGCTCAAGGTCAAAGTGCTGCCCATTCTGGGTTCGATTCGCAATCACGCCAAACTGCTGGACGTGATGAAAACCTGGCAGGTGAATACCGTCTACCACGCGGCGGCTTACAAGCATGTGCCGATGGTCGAGCACAACATTGCCGAGGGCGTGCTCAACAATGTGGTCGGTACGCTGAATGCTGCCCAGGCGGCGCTGCAGGCGGGTGTGGCCAACTTCGTGCTGATTTCAACCGACAAGGCCGTGCGCCCGACCAACGTGATGGGCAGCACCAAGCGACTGGCCGAGCTGACGCTGCAGGCGTTGAGCCGCGAAACCGCGCCGGTGATGTTCGGCGACCGCTCCAATGTGCATCAGGTCAACAAGACGCGATTCATCATGGTGCGATTCGGCAACGTGCTGGGTTCCTCCGGCTCGGTGATTCCGCTGTTTCATCAGCAGATCAAATCCGGCGGGCCGCTGACGGTCACGCACCCGAAGATCACCCGCTATTTCATGACTATCCCGGAAGCCGCGCAACTGGTGATTCAGGCCGGTTCCATGGGGCAGGGCGGCGACGTGTTCGTGCTCGACATGGGCGAGCCGGTGCGCATCATTGAGCTGGCGGAGAAGATGGTGCATCTGTCGGGCCTGAGCATTCGCTCGGAACACAACCCGCAAGGCGACATTGCCATCGAATTTACCGGGCTGCGGCCTGGCGAGAAGCTCTATGAGGAGCTGTTGATCGGCAACAACGTTGCGGCGACTCGCCACCCGATGATCATGAGCGCTCAGGAAGACTTCCTGTCGTGGGACGCCTTCAAGCAAAGCCTCTCGCATCTGCTCAAGGCGCTCGACGATGACGATTACACTCGCGTTCGGCAGATCCTCGGTGACACCGTCAGCGGCTACGCGCCGGAAGGCGATATCGTCGACTGGATCCATCAGCAGCGTCGTCGGGAACCGTAAGTGCACGCGCCACGGAAACCTTTTCTTACTCAGCCAAACCGGGCCTGAGTTGGGCGCGAGCCCCACATATACCGGGCCTGCGCGCCGGGACATATCCGGTCACCGATCCCTGCATTGACGCACTGCCGCCATCGGCTAGGTTTGGGAAGCAGCTCAGGAATGCTGCTTCCACTTACGATGCCCATGGAGCATGACTCATGCGTACTTCTTATCTGTCCTCCTTGATCTTCGCGCTGCTGGCGGGTACATCCCTCGCCGTGAATGCCGCGACTTCCGCCGCCCCTGCCACCACGCCGGCAGACGTCGCCAAGCCTGCCATCTCCGCTCCGCTGGGTGTGCAGGGCTCAAAGGTCAATCTCAACGCCGCCAGTGCGGAGACCCTGCAGAAAGAGCTATCAGGCATCGGCGCCGCCAAGGCCAATGCCATCATCGCGTACCGTGAAGAGCACGGCGGCTTTACGGCCGTCGACGAGTTGATCGAAGTGAAAGGCATTGGCAAGGCGCTGCTGGACAAGAACCGCGACAAGCTGTCGATTGACTGAAACCCCATGAGCCTGAGGCCGATCACTGATCGGCCTTTTTTATACCTGCAATAACCGAAAGCTCGCCGTTACCGGACCGATCAGAAAAATGACGATCGACATATGATTTTTTAAATTACGGGCGTAATATCCCTCCGCAGCTACGCTCAATTACCCGTGGAGAACGTTCATGACGAGTCAAAATCAAGGCAAAGCTGTCATCACCGGCGCATCGTCGGGCATTGGCTTCACCTACGCGGACCGCTTGGCACAGCGCGGATTTGATCTGATCCTGGTGGCCCGTGACCAAGCGCGTCTGGAAGCGCTGGCGACGGATCTGCGCGCGAAACATTCGATCAATGTCGAGGTGGTGAAAGCCGACTTGATCCAGCCCGCCGACGTCAGTGCCCTCGAGCAACGGCTGCGCACGGACGCATTGATCACGCTGCTGGTGAACAACGCCGGGGTTGCACTGAGCACGCCCCTCGCCGAATCGGATATGGGCGAAGTGGACCGTCTGATCCAACTCAATATCGTTGCGCTGACCCATCTGGCCTCCGCCGCAGCGGCCGGTTTTGCGGCCCGCGGTACCGGGGCGATCATCAACATCGCGTCCGTGGTGCCACTGTTGCCGGAACGCTTCAACGCGGTGTACGCCGCCAGCAAGGCGTATGTGTTGAGCCTCACCCAGTCGCTCGCCGCCGAGATGAGCGAAAAGGGCGTGCAGGTTCAGGCGGTAATGCCCGGTGCCACACGTACTGAAATCTGGGAGCGCGCGGGCATGGACATCAATGCCTTCCCGGCGGAGATGGTCATGAACGTCAACGAAATGGTCGACGCCGCGTTAGCCGGGTTTGATCAGAAGGAGCTGGTGACCATTCCATCGTTGCCCGATGCCGCGCACTGGCAGGCTTTCACCCAGGCACGGCTGGCGCTGGGCCCGAATCTGTCGCTGCAGCACGCGGCGCAGCGTTACAAAACGGCGGGCGCTTAACGGTGCCGGCCACTGCCAAAAACGAGGAAAAGGTGAACCCATGAGTGAGCGTCGCATCGTAGTGACGGGTATGGGGCTGGTAACGCCATTGGGCTCCGGCGTCGAAGCGGTATGGAAGCGGTTGCTCGAAGGCCGGTCCGGCATCGTGCAGTTGCCTGAGCAGACGGTGGCTGATCTGGCGGGGAAAGTCGGCGGCCCGGTGCCGACGCTGGAGCAAGACCCTGAAGCCGGATTCGATGCTGACGCCGCCGCGCCGCCCAAGGAGCAGAAGAAGATGGACCGCTTCATCCTCTTTGCCCTGGGCGCTGCGCAACAGGCAGTCAAGCAGGCGGGTTGGGCGCCGTCCACCGAGGAAGAACGCGAACGCACCGCGACCATCATCGGCGCCGGGGTGGGTGGTTTCGGTGCCATCGCCGAGGCCGTGCGCATCACGGATACCCGTGGGCCGCGGCGTTTGTCGCCGTTCACCATTCCGTCGTTTCTGGTCAATCTGGCGGCCGGGCATGTGTCGATCCAGCACGGTTTCAAAGGCCCGCTGGGCGCTCCAGTCACCGCATGTGCAGCGGGCGTCCAGGCGATCGGCGATGCCGCGCGGCTGATCCGCAACGGTGAAGCGGACGTGGCCATCTGCGGTGGCGCCGAGGCCTGCATCGATCGCGTCGCCCTGGGTGGCTTCGCGGCGGCGCGGGCGCTCTCCAATGGCTTCAACGACACGCCGGAGCGCGCGTCGCGGCCGTTCGACCGGGACCGCGACGGCTTCGTCATGGGCGAGGGCGCGGGGATCATCGTCATCGAAACCCTGGAGCATGCACTCGCCCGCGGCGCCACGCCCATTGTCGAACTCGTCGGTTACGGCACCAGCGCTGACGCCTATCACCTGACGGCCGGGCCGGAAGATGGCAGTGGTGCGCGCCGGGCAATGCAGGCAGCGATCCGTCAGGCTGGCATCCAACCTGCCGACGTCCAGCACGTCAACGCCCACGCCACGTCCACCCCGGTGGGGGACAAGGGTGAAATGGCGGCGATCAAAACGGTGTTTGGTGACCAGAATCGTGTTGCGGTGACGTCGACCAAATCAGCCACCGGGCACCTGCTCGGCGCAGCAGGCGGTATCGAGGCCATCTTCACGGCGTTGGCGATCCGCGATCAGATCGCGCCGATGACGCTGAATCTGGAGAACCCTGACGAAGCGGCAACAGGCATCGACATCGTCCACGGCAAGGCGCGTCCGATGAACATCGAGTACGCACTGTCGAACGGTTTTGGCTTCGGGGGCGTGAACGCCAGCGTGTTGTTCCGTCGCTGGCATCTCTGAGAGGCCTCAGTGAAATAAACGTGACGCTTCCCTGCCGCGAAGAGGGCAGGGAAGTGAGGGTCAGCCTTCGATCAGTTGCTTGAGCTGATCGCGGGTGGTCTCGAGGATTCGCTCGGCCAGCGCCGGATCTTTCGCGCTGCGCGCCAGCACCATCGCCCCCACCAGCCCGGACATCAGCATCACGCTCTTGTCGCTGCTTGGCCCGTCGGCCGGCATTCCGGCTTCGAGGGTGGCGAGCATGCGGTTGATCAACTCGTCGGTAATCTCGCTCGGTTGCCCCCGCTGGCCCAGCTCGGACGCCATGGTCGGCAGTGGGCAGCCCTTTTCCGGATGATCGCGATGGGCGGTCGACAGGTACGAGTCGATGAACGCCTGGGCCGAGCTGTCTTCGGCCAGTTTCTCGGCCCGTGAGGCCTGCAGCTGGTCGACGGCGCAGCGCAGGGATTTCTCGATCAGGTCGTCCTTGGATTTGAAATGGGCGTAGAAACCGCCATGGGTCAGGCCCAATGCCTTCATCAACGGCTGCAAACCGGTCGCGCCGATGCCGTCACGGCGAAAGCGCGCGGCGGCTTCCTGAAGGATGCGCTGGTGGGTCTGGGCTTTGTGATCTTCGGCGTAACGCATGGAGCGAGCCTCCCGATTGTGGCTCTTGAAATGGTGGTCGACATTTTTACACGTCTGACAGGACCGTGCAGTAGCCACGTTGGATCGCGTGTCGCCGTTGGTCAGAGCGCCCCATGTACAGCCGGCTGATGACGGCGGCGTCACAGCGCCTTTATTTCGGCCCCATCATTTTCGCCAGCGCCTCCGGCCGGGGCGCGCCCTGTTGCTGCTGGAGGAGTCCGGCCTCGTCCTTGTAGAAAATCGACGGAGTGGCCGACAGGCCCATGTCTTCCATCAGTTTCATGTTGGCGTCGAGTTTTGTCTGGATGTCTTTGGGGATGTTTTGCAGGGCCTTGAGCGTGCTGGCTTTGCCCGCCTGCTCGTGGTTCTGCAGGGCGATTTCCGGGTTCGCGTCGGCCAGCAGGCTCGCGGCTTTGGCGGCGCTGTCCTCGCGGATCACGCCGACCATGATGTGGCGCAACTGTACTTTCCCCGATTTGACCCATGGCCGCGCCTGCTCCCAGAACAGGTTGCAGTAGGGGCAGTTGGCGTCGCTGAACAGGTAGATGATTTTGGGCGCAGTTTTGGCACCGTCGGCGATCCAGGTGCTGTTTTCCATGCGGCTCCACATCGCCTCGGCCATTGGCCCATAGACCAGTTTCTGCAGGGGCGCGGTGCTCAGGTCTTCGCCCTTTTCATTAAACAGATTGCCGGCGAGCACATGCTTGCCGTCAGGGGTCAGGTACAGCGCCATGCCCTGATTCTGGTACTCGGCGGCGTAACCCTTCAGTCCGGCCGGCGCGTCGAAGCTGCCTTTGATAGTCGCGCCCTTGGCTTCCAGTGCCTTGATCGGAGCGGGCAGGTCTTCGGCGTGGACCAGCGCGCCTGGCAGGCTGAGCGAAACAGCGACGGCGATAAACGCAGGGTGAATAAAATTCATGGAATGATCCTTTGCTGTGAAGACGGGGTGGAAGAGGAGGTAGGCTGGCCGAAACCGTCCAGGTAATGTTTCAGGCTGGCGCTGGACAGTTCGCCCAGATGCCCGTCCTGTTGCCGGCCGTTCTCGCCGTAAAACAGCGTCGTGGGCAGGGCGGCTGAGCCGGCATGTCGGCCCAGATCACCGCTGTCATCGAACAACACATTATCCAGTTGCAGACCCTGGCTGCCGAGAAAGGCCGCGACGTCACGTGGGCTTTCTCCCTGATTGACGAACAGAAACACGACGTCGGGATTGGCCTGTTGCGCGGCTTGCAGGACTGGCATTTCCCTGCGGCAGGGCGGGCACCACGTCGCCCACAGGTTGATCACCAGCTTGCGCCCGGCGTAGTCACGCAAGTGAACCCGCTCGCCCTTGTCATTGCGAAGCGCCAGATCCGGCAGCGGGGCATCCTGACGGATGCTTTCGACCGCCAGACTGCTCAACCACCAGAACAGCAATCCGCTGGCGACGCCCCACCCCAGTGGCCTGCGCTGCAACGGTCGTCGCCACACCATCGTGACGGCGCTGGCCACAACGGCGATCACGCCAGGCCAGGCACTGAAGCCGCCGTCGCGGATATCGACAATGCGCAGCGGGTCACTCTCATACTGCGGCCAGTAGCGCGCGACGAACGCCAGACGCGCCACCAGGAGCCCGAACATGAACAGGCCGAACACGGCGCGTTCCGGGTTGATCCTCTGCTTGCGGCCACTGATCCAGCCGACCAACGTCGCCAGCGCGAGGGCAACGAGCAGCAGCAGATGGTTGAGCGACAGGGCAAACGGCCCGACGGAAAAACTCAGCATCAGCCACGCCCCCGGGTCGTTTCCCAGTGCTGCAAAAAGCCCTCAAGATCGACTTCGCCGGTGATTCGCCGATCGCGTCTTTCGCTGCCGTCCGGTGCGATCCACACCAGCGTCGGCGGGCCCGGCACGTTGAAACGACCGAGCAGCGCCCGGCTGGCCTCGTTGTCCGCAGTGACATCGAGGCGCATCAGGCGCACGCCGTTCAATGCCTGCAGGGTTTCAGCCTTGGCGAACACGTTCTTCTCCATGATCTTGCAGGACACGCACCAGTCGGCGTAGTAGTCGACCAGCACCCACTGCCCGGCGGCTGCGGCGGCGACGAGCTCCCGGTCCAGGGCCTGCGGGTCCTTGATAGTGGTGAATGCATCATGGGCCTTAATCGCGGTAGACGAACTCGACCCGCTGTAAACCTTGAGCGGCTGCCAGGGATCGTCGCCGCCCGCCGCCGCGCCGGTCACCATCATCACACCCCACAGGCCTGCAACCAGGCCGATGGGTGCGCAGAGGAGTGAGGCGCGTGGCAGCAACCGGGTCTGCAGGATAGCGCTATAAGCAACCACGATCAGCAGCGCGCCGAACAGCGCCAGCCCCAGCACGTCGGCGAGCAGCGGCCGGATCATGATCAGCGCCGTGCCCAGTAGTAGAAACCCGAAGAGGCCTTTGACCAGGTTCATCCAGGCCCCCGGTTTAGGCAGAAAACGCGTGCCGACCGTGACCAGCAGCAACAACGGCAGGCCCATGCCCAGCCCCATGACGAACAACACCAGGGCGCCGTGCAGCGCATTGCCGCTCTGGGCGATATACAGCAGCGCGCCCGCCAGGGGTGCGGTCATGCAGGGGCCGATCATCAGTCCCGACAGCGCGCCGAGAACAGATGCGCCTAATAGACTGCCACCGTGGCGCTGACGCCCGGCGTTCTCCAGACGATCGCGCAGAAAACCTGGCAACTGCAGCTCGAAGAAGCCAAACATCGGCAGCGCCAGCAGCACAAACAGCACCGCGAAACTGCCCAGCAGCCAAGGCTGTTGCAGGGTCGATTGCAGGTTGCTGCCCAACAGCGCGGCGACCACGCCCAGCCCGGCATAGATCAACGCCATGCTCACTACGTAAACCCCGGCCAGCGCAAAACCTCGTGCCGGTCTTGCGCCGCTGCCGACCACCACGCCGGCCAGGATCGGCAGCATCGGCAGTGAACACGGGGTGAACGCCAGCAGCAGACCCAGCCCGAAAAATGCCAGCAGGCTCAGGGCCAGAGAACGTTGCGCAAGCCCACTGGCCAGCGCTTGATCTTCAGCCTGATCGCCGACTTGAGCGTTGGCGGGTTGACCGTTGCCGCTGCCCACGCTGACGAGCTGGCTTTGCGGGGGATAACACAAGCCGGCATCGGCGCAGCCCTGCCAGCTCACTTTGATCTGACCGCTGGCCGAGGCCGGGATCGTGAGTTCAAGGGCTTGCCGATAGACCTGCTGCTGGCCGAAATACTCGTCGTGATGGGCTTCACCGGTCGGCAGGACGGGCTGCTGTTCCTGGCTCAGCCCTCCGAACTTGAGCCGTTGCTGATAGAGGTAATAGCCGGCCGCGATCTGCCAGTACAAGCGGGTTTCGCCGGTTGCCAGGCGTTCCTGAGGTGAAGATAAACGCTTTATTGGCCGGCAGAAAATCCGGCTGCTCGCTGAAGAGTGAGGGGCCGTTCCTGGACGGGAAAGTGTCGCCGCCGGGCAGGGCCTGCGCCAGCAGCGGGAAAAGGATCAACATCACCAACCACAAATTACGCATGCATTCTTTCCATCCTTAGTGAATGGGGCGAAGCCTGCGCAGTGGCGATTAACAGTCGATTAAGCCGATGGGGCGCGTCGTGTCTGCGGCGGCTCGTGCATAATCCGCCGTTAATCCCTCTGCGCTTCAATCGCCTTTTTTCGGGGCCGACCATGCACGTACTGCTTTGTGAAGACGACGACCTGATTGCCAGCGGCATCGTCGCAGGCCTCGATGCCCAGGGCCTGACGGTGGACCGCGTGGCCACGGCATCATCGGCGCGGGCGATGCTGTCGGCCGCACATTTCGACGTGATGATTCTCGACCTCGGCCTGCCCGATGAAGATGGCCTGAAGGTGTTGCGCCAGATTCGCCAGCAGGGTGTGGAAATCCCGGTGCTGATTCTTACCGCTCGCGACACCGTCACCGACCGTGTCGATGGCTTGCAGGCCGGCGCGGACGATTACCTGCTCAAGCCTTTCGACCTGCGTGAACTCAGCGCGCGTCTGCATACCCTGGTGCGACGCATGGCCGGGCGCAGCGTCAATGTGATCGAACATGGGGTGCTCAGCTATGACCCGAGCAGCCGGGAAACCCGCCTTGCCGGTCAATCGGTTGATCTGTCCCGCCGTGAACAGGCCCTGCTGCAAGCGTTGCTCAACAACAGCGGTCGCGTGCTTTCGGGCGAACAGCTAAAGGACTGCGTGTACGGCTTCGGCGACGAAGTGGAGAGCAACGCCCTCAATGTTCATATCCACCACCTGCGGCGCAAGCTGGGCGGCCGTATCATCGAAACCGTCCGCGGGCTCGGTTATCGGCTCGGCCCGGCCGGTCATGATTCGGAGCCCACGCCATGATGAGCCTGCGCACACGGCTGAGCCTTATCCTGGGCTCGGCGTTCATTCTGATCTGGGTGCTGGCGGCGGCGTGGATGCTGCGCGACTTGCGCGCGCAGATGATGCAATCCCTCGATCAACGCCTTGAGGCCTCGGCGCGGATGGTGGCGGGGCTGCTCGAACAGATGCAAATGCCCACCGGCAGCGATACTCGCTCGCTGCGGGCCGATGATCCGGCGTTGCCCAACGGCATGGCCTGTCAGTTGAGTTCCCTGCGCGGGCAAGTGCTGGCGCGCACCGACAGCTCGCCGAGCGAACCGCTGAAGGCCGATGCCAGCGGCTTCCATGACCAAATGATCAACGGCGACCACTGGCGCGTGTACACGATGATGCATGACAACGTGCGGGTGAGCACTGCCGATCGCCAGATCGAACGCGACGTGCTCGGGCACTCGGTGCTGCTGGCGGCATCGGTGCCGGTGCTGGTCGCGCTGTTCGGCAGCCTGGCGCTGGTCTGGTTCGGCATCGGCCGGGGCTGGCGCCGCTCAACCGCATGCGCGATGCGTTGAATCGGCACAGCGCCGATTCGGTCGAGCCACTGGACGTGCCCAACCTGCCCAGCGAACTTCAGCCGCTGCTGAAAAGCCAGAACCAGCTGTTTCAGCGCATCGCCCAGACCCTTGAGCGCGAACGTCGGCTGACCGGCGACGCCGCCCATGAACTGCGCAGCCCGCTCACGGCCATCAAGACTCATCTGCAGGTGGCGCGGATGACCGACGGCCAGAAGCGCGACACGGCGCTGGCCCATGCGGAGGAGGGCGCTGACCGCATGCACCGCACCCTCGAACAGCTGCTGTTGTTGGCCCGTGTCGAGGGCAGCCTGTCGTTCGATGATGGCGCGCAGTGCGATGCCGAGCAGGTCGCGCGGCTGGCGATTCACGACGCCAGTCACGGCGATGAACAGCGCATCGAACTGATCCTTCCGTCGCAGTTGTCCAGCGCCGCACTACAAATGCCGGCGGCGCTGGCGGTGGCCGCACTGCGCAATCTGCTGGACAACGCCCTGCGCCACAGCCAGGCCGCGGCGCAAGTGGAACTGAGCGTTGAAACCTTCGACGGCCAGGCGCATTTCCGCGTTCGCGATCATGGCCCCGGCATTCCCGAGCCGGACCTGGACAAACTCACCCAGCGCTTCTGGCGCAACGGCAAAAGCCCTGGCGCGGGCCTGGGGCTGGCGATCGTTCAGGCTATCGTGCAGCGTTGCGCGTGTTCGCTTCGCTTTGACAGCCGTCATGACGGTTTGCGGGTGGAGCTGAGCATGCCGTTGCGGCGCGATTTCGCAGGCCAGTGACGTGTGGGAAGGGTCTGAAAGTGGAGTCGGCCTGCCGTTGCACATCAGGCCGACTGTTGGCTGAATGTCCGCTACTCCGGCATGGCCGAAGAGTGATGGGAGGTAATCAGCCACTCGTTATCAACAAGTGCGTAAGTGAAGGTGTAACGTGCCTGGACTTCTGAGTTATCGCTGAAACGAAACGTGTACAGGCCGGTATCGATTGCACTGTTGCAACTTGTAATAACAGTGCTGCTGTCGAGGGTGCCGAACGGCTTCTTTCTCAGAAACGTGTTGAAGTAATCGAGTTTGCCGGCAAGGTCTGTTCTGGGCTGGTTGGAGAGGGTCGGAAGCAGCACGGCATCGGACGTGTAGTTCGCGGCGACCTTGCGAGAATCGCCGGTTTGCAGTGTGTTGTTCCAGCGTTCGAACAGGATTTTCGCTTGCTGCTGATCAAGTGTTGCGCAATGTGCGGGGGCGTTTTTTGCACTCGCGTAAGTGCTGGCGGTGAGCAATGTGATGACGGCAAAAGTCTTGAGCATGCGTTACCTTCCATGGGGTGTTCAATGTGGGTCGAGAGCCTAAGGGAGGACGACTTAAAGTTGTACTGCCATGGATTTACAATACGTTTCTTGAACTAAATCGGCCGTCTCTGATGTGGGAATTGTCCGATTAATTAAGTAAGAAACGTGGCTGATTTACCCAAGAAGTTAACCAGGTTTGAAACTTCGATGATCCCGGCCCGAGGGCTTTTGGTCCGACAAGCCTTTGATTCTGCTCTCCAATCCCGGACAATCGCGCCCCTTTCCCTGTAGAGAACCGGTCAGGGGCGCCGACTGCCATGTTTTTTCGACGCGCTTTTGACCATGTAGCTATCACCGGCAACGGAGAATCGACCGGATGAATGATCAGGCCAACAGCGTCGAACACACTGTCGACGCCGCACCCGCGAACGTGACGACCTGGAACCGCAACGACACCACCTGGATGCTCGGGCTGTTCGGCACCGCCATCGGCGCGGGTACGTTGTTTCTGCCGATCAACGCAGGCATCGGCGGGTTCTGGCCCTTGGTGATTCTGGCCGTGCTGGCCTTCCCGATGACCTTTTATGCGCACCGCGGGCTGACCCGCTTTGTGCTGTCGGGCCGCAATGGGGCGGACATCACCGAGGTGGTCGAGCAGCATTTCGGCAAGAAAGCGGGTGCCTTGATCACCCTGCTGTATTTCTTCGCCGTGTTTCCCATCCTGCTGATCTACAGCGTGGCACTGACCAACACGGTGGGCAGTTTCATGGAGCACCAACTGCATGTGCAGCCGCCGCCCCGCGCGCTGCTGGCGTTCGTGCTGATCCTCGGCCTGCTGGCGGTGGTGCGTTGCGGTGAGCAGATCATCGTCAAGGCCATGAGCCTGATGGTGTACCCGTTTATCGTGGCGTTGCTGTTCCTCGCCGTGTTTCTGATTCCGCACTGGAACGGCGGCATTCTCACCACGGCAAGCAGCTTTCCGGCACCCTCGGCACTGCTGCACACGCTGTGGCTGGCGATTCCGGTGATGGTCTTCTCGTTCAACCATTCGCCCATCATTTCGGCGTTTGCCGTCGACCAGAAGCGTCAATATGGCGAGCAGGCCGAACCGCGAAGCTCGCAGATCCTGGCCCGCGCCCATCTGCTGATGGTGGTCATGGTGCTGTTCTTCGTCTTCAGCTGCGTGCTGACCCTGGCGCCGGAGCAACTGGCGGAAGCCAAGGCGCAGAACCTGTCGATCCTGTCCTATCTGGCCAACCATTTCAGTAACCCGACCATCGCGTTTGCCGCACCGTTAATTGCTTTCGTCGCGATCACCAAGTCGTTTCTGGGCCACTACATCGGCGCCAGCGAAGGCCTGAAAGGACTGGTGCTGAAGACCGGCCGCCGTCCTTCACCGCGCACGCTCGATCGCCTGACCGCAGGCTTCATGCTGGTGGTCTGCTGGCTGGTGGCAACGCTCAACCCGAGCATTCTCGGGATGATCGAAACGCTCGGCGGCCCGGTCATTGCCGCGCTGCTGTTCCTCATGCCGATGTACGCCGTGCGCAAAGTGCCAGCCATGCGCCGCTATGCGGGCAAGCTGTCGAACGTGTTTGTGGTGGTGATAGGGTTGATCTCGATCTCGGCGCTGGTTTATTCGTTGTTGCAGTGAAGTCGAGACGGGGTAGTGTGGCTGGGGCGATATGTGGGTGAGCTTGCTCAAGAGGACGGCATTTCAGCTGCTGGAAATTTGGCGGATGTACCGGCCTCTTCGCGAGCAAGCTCGCTCCCACATGGTGTTCAATTTCCTTGGAAATCGGCGTGAGTTGAGAGACCGGGAAGTGCGGGCCCTTTATCCAGGCAACCGCGATGTCCGACGGCAAAAACTGGCCATGTGGGAGTGAGCTTGCTCACGAAGACGGTGGTCTGGCCGCAGTAGATCCACTGCCCAGCACGGTCTTCTCAGATCGCCGCCACATTGACTTTGCCAATTGCGTCGCCCCATGATCCTGCTCGTTCCTGATCGATTCAGCCCTTTATCGAGGCCTCATGTCTGCCAACCCAGAAGCATTCCCCGGCGAGCGTCAGCGTCTGATCACCGAGCGCCTGGCCGTTCAAGGTCGGGTGATCGCCGCGGAGCTGGCGAGCGAATTCAATGTGTCCGAGCATTCCATTCGTCGCGATCTGGGCGTTCTGGCGTCTGCCGGCCTGTGCAAACGCGTGTACGGCGGGGCGATTTCGCTGGCGTCGGACGGTCCGCTGGCGGCGCGTGTCGAGCACGAGCCGGGGCGCAAGCGGCAGTTGGGCGTCGCGGCGGCGGGATTGATCAGCGCCGGGCAACACGTGTTTATCGACGGCGGTTCGACCAATCTGGCGATCGCCAAAGCCCTTGATCCGCACATGCCGTTGACCGTCACCACCAACGCGCCGCTGATCGCCGTCGAGCTGATGAAGCTGCCGTCGGTGGAAGTGATTCTGCTCGGCGGGCGCCTGAGTCCCGTTGCGGGCAGCACCTTCGGCTTCACCACGATTCAGCAACTGGCCCACTTCAATTTCGATCTGTGCTTCCTCGGCGCTTGTGCGCTGGATGCGCTGAAAGGCGTAACCGCGTTCGACATGGACGTCGCCGAGTTCAAGCGCGCCGTGGTGGCGCGCAGCGGTCAGGTGGCGGTGGCCGTGATCAACGAGAAGCTTTCCAGCATCGCGCACTATCAGGTCGCGCAGTGCGAGGAAGTCGGCGCGCTGGTGGTCGAACACGACGCGCCCGCCGACCGGCTGGAGCTGTTTCGCGGCAAGGTGGCGCATATCGTCACGGCGCGGGCAGCGCACTGAGCAGCGTCGACTCCTGCCAGGCGACGGTACGATTGCGGCCCTGGTGCTTGGCGGCATACAGCGCGGCGTCCGCGCGTTTGACGAAATCTTCCATGCTCTGGCACTCCTGCGCCCGACAACCGTAAACCCCCAGGCTGATGCTGACGATGCCGATGGGATTGCCCTGATGTTCCAGGGCTCGCGTGAGCACAGCCAACCGAATCTTCTCCGCCAGACTCACGGCGCCCTGCATATCGCTGTAGGGCAGGAACACGGCCATTTCTTCCCGCCGTAGCGCACCGCAAGGTCGCCGGTACGGTTGAGGTTGCTGCGAATGCACTCGGCCACGGCGACAATGCATTTGTCGCCGGCGACGTGGCCATAGTTGTCGTTGTAGCTCTTGAAAAAATCGATGTCGATCATGATCAGGCTCAGCGGATGCAGGTTCGGCTCACCGTTGCGAAACTCCAGACTGAGAATCTCCTGGAAGTGCCGTCGATTGGCCAGGCCGGTCAGGCTGTCCTGTAGCGCAAGCTTTTCCAGCGAGTGGCTGGCAATGCGCAGTTGTGATTCGGCATTGAGCCCGAAGCGGATCTGCTGGAACAGCAAGACGCCAAACAGCAGGTTGGCGACCACCACGCAGATGATGATCGCCAGCGAGCGCCACGCATACTGCCGCCACTCGTCGAGCACTTCGCGCTGCGACAGACCTGCGAGCACCACCATCGGGTAGCGGTCCAGTTTCTTGTAGCCATACAGGCGCTGTTCGTGGTCGAGCATCGACACGACGTTCGCCGTGCCTTCGTAGTGTTCCTTGACATAAAGCCGGAACAATTCGCCGTCGCCGATAGAGGTGCCGCGCACGTTTTGAATGAGCGGACGTCGTGCCAGCACGGTCCCGTCGGCCATGGCCAGGGTGATGACGCCGTGCTTGCCGATGTCGAAGCGCTCAAAGAACTGTTCGAAGTAGTTCAGTTCAACGGTGGCCAGCACCACACCGGCAAAGTTGCCCATCTCATCGTCCACCCTTCGCGACACAGGGATGATCCAGTCGCCGGTGGTGCGGCTCTGGATGGCGGGGCCGATGTGGGGAAGGTTGCTGGCGATGGACCGGTGGAACCGAAAATACTCACGATCGGCATTGTTGGCGTTGGCCGGCATGTGGTTAAGGGAGGTTGCCGCCCAGTTGCCATCCTTGTCATAGATGAACAGACCCTGGATCTGCTGGACGCTGGCGGCGGTGGCGCGCAGATAATCGTGCATGCGCGAACCACTGGCGGCGCCGAAGCCGTCGAAGGAAAGCCGTTCGACCACCGATGACACGGCGATGTGCGCTTGATCAAATGCGTCATCAACGTGTTGCGCCATCGAGCGAGAAAGGTTGGCGACGGTGGTATTGGCGATTTCCAGCTCGTGAATGCGCGTCTGGCGCAGCTGCCAGACGGTGATGCTGGTGATGGAGATGCACACCAGCAAGGTAAACAGTCCCGCCAGCCACAACACCGGCATGCGTTTGAGTCTTCGGTTTCTGACGCCGAATTCCGATCCTTCTACCTGTCTCAAACCCCATCCTCGCTGACTGCCACGATTTCAGACCCGCCACTGTGACGAACAATCCACTCGTTCGGACACGCAGCATCGCAACAGCGACCCGTCTGACTCACAGCGTAGGACAAGTGCGGGATTTTGAAGGGAAATTTATGGCTTATAAATCATCTGCGGTAGATGTGCTGCTGTGTGGGCGTGACGTGGTTATAGGGCCGTGTGCGAGTTTGGTTGATGTCGACATGTGCGAGCGAGCTTGCTCGCGAAGGGGCCAGTACATCCGCTAAATGTCCAGCGGTTGGAATGCCGCCTTCGCGAGCAAGCTCGCACACAGGTGTTGCATTCGGCGGGCTACTGCTGCATTCCTGGGACCGAGTGCAGGTCTCAGGAATCCGCTGAAGGAGCACCCATCAAACCCGGCGCCCTTGCACCTCATCCCGATTCGCCTGCCAGTCCTTCTGCGCGGTAGTGGTGTGTTCGGGGATCGGCGCCTTGAGCAGCACGAAGTAGGCGACCGCCGAGAGCAACGCGACGATGGCGCTGACCGCAAAGGCCGTGGCGAAGGTGCCGGAATATTGCACGCTGAACCCGGTGACGATCGGCGCGATGGAGCCGGCGATGTAGCCGCCGAAATTCTGGATCGAACCCAGGGACGCCACGCGTTTGGTGTCGACCACGGTATTGACCACCATCCACGCCGTGGCGCTGGACAGGTTGATGCCGAACAGCGCCAGGCAGAGCAGGGCGACGCAACCGCTCAGGCCGGTGACGAACGTCAGCGGCAGGGTGAACACGGCGGCAAACACCAGCCCGCCAATGACCGTGTATTTGCGGCTGTTGAGCACGCCGACGCCGCGCTTGACCAGCCGATCGCAGATTCGCCCGGCGGCGATGGTGCCGATCGCGCCGAACACATAAGCGAACGACACCACCCAGGCGGTTTGATAGGGGTCGAGGCCGTGTTCGCGCTGGAAGTAGCCGGGCAGCCAGGTCAGGTGCAGCCAGAGCATATAGATCACGCCCATGAAACCGAGGAAGGTGCCCCAGGTGCTGCGGTGCTTGAACAGGTCCAGCCAGCCGGCGAAGAACGAAGCCTTCGGCGCGGCGTCGGCCTGAACCACCTGGACGGTCGGTTCGCGACCTTCTGCCGCCAGTTCCTTCAGGTATTGCGCGCGGCTTTTGTAGAACATCAGCCAGCACAGCGACAGCACGATGCCGAGCACGCCGGTAATGATGAACATCCCGCGCCAGCTGAAGTTGACCATGAACAGCGTCAACAACGGCGGTGCCAGGCACGGCCCGATGCAGGTCGCCGACCAGACAATACCCGTCGGCGTGCCGCGCTCGTGCTCTTCGAACCACTCGTTGAGGGTCTTGGCGGCCGATGGAAACATCGGTGCCTCGCCAATCCCCAGCAACACGCGCAGGGCGAAGAAGCCGCTGAAGCTGTTGACCAAGCCCGACGCGGTCTGTGCGATGGACCACACCATCAGCGCGCCGCCCAATGCGATCTTGCTGCCGAGCTTGTCGATGATCATGCCCATCGGCAACTGTGCGAAGGCATAGGCCAGCGAGAACGCCGATAACAGAATGCCCATCTCCGAAGGACTGATCAGCATGTCCTTCTGGATCGTCGTATTGGCGATGGACAGCGCACTGCGGTCCAGATAATTGACGATCCCGAACAGCATCAGAAAAACGATGGTGATCGTCTGGTAGGTCTTGAGGGATTTCATTGCGCACCTTTTTTATTGTTGTGGGGCTTAGCGGCTTCGTTCGTGTAGGACCGGCTTCAGCCGGGAAGAGGCTGGTTTGGGCACCATCCATGTTGCGGTGTGTCGCTGGAAAAGCTTCCCGGCTAAAGCCGGTCCCACTGAAAGCAAGACAATTCCCGGCTAAAGCCGGTCCTACGACCAGCGTGCGTTACTCGACAGACCTCAAGTCACTGCGCCGATGTGCCAAGGCACAAACTCGTTTTGCCCATAACCATGCTGCTCGCTTTTGCTGCGGGCGCCGGAGGCGATGTCGAGCATCATCTGGAACACGTACGCGCCGCGTTCTTCAATTGTCGTCGTGCCGTCGGCGATGCCGCCGCAATTGACGTCCATGTCCTCCTGTTGAAATTCGAACACGCGGTTATTCGTGGCGAGCTTGATCGACGGCGTTGGCGCGCAGCCGTACGCAGAACCCCGCCCGGTGGTGAACGCGATCAAATTCGCACCGCCCGCCACTTGCCCCGTGGCAGAGACCGGGTCATAGCCGGGGTGTCCATGAACACCAGGCCCTGGGCGCGGACGGCTTCGGCGTATTCATACACGCCCATCAGGTTGGTCGAGCCGGCCTTGGCCACCGCGCCCAGCGACTTCTCCAGAATGGTCGTCAGCCCGCCGGCCTTGTTGCCGGCGGAGGGGTTGTTGTTCAGTTCGGCGTTCATGCGCCGGCAGTAGTCTTCCCACCAATGAATGCGCTGAACGAGTTTTTCGCCGATGGCCTGACTGGCCGCGCGCCGCGTCAGCAAATGCTCGGCACCATAGATTTCCGGGGTCTCCGACAGAATCGCCGTACCGCCCGCCGCCACCAGCCGGTCCACCGCATTGCCCAGTGCCGGGTTGGCGGTGATGCCGGAGTAGCCGTCGGAGCCGCCACATTGCAGACCGACGATCAAGTGCCGGGCGCTGACGCTTTCCCGGGTGACCTGATTGGCCTGCTGCAGCAGCGACTGCACCTGCGCGATGCCGCTGGCAATGGTCTTCGACGTGCCACCGGTGCCCTGAATGGTGAAGGCGCGCAGTTGGTCGCTGGCTTTCAGACCCTGGCTGTCGAGCATGTCCTGAATCTGGTTGGTCTCGCAGCCCAGGCCCACCACCAGCACCGCCGCAAAGTTCGGGTGCACGGCGTAGCCCGCGAGGGTGCGGCGCAGCAGGTCGATGGCCTCGCCTTTGGAGTCGATGGCGCAGCCGGAACCGTGGGTCAGCGCGACCACGCCGTCGATGTTGGGGTAGTCCGCAAGGGCTTCGGGGAAAATGTCGCGACGGAAGCGGTCGGCGATGGCCCGGGCCACGGTGGCGGAGCAGTTCACCGAGGTCAGAATGCCGATGTAGTTGCGCGTCGCCACACGACCGTCGGCGCGCACGATGCCCTGAAAGTACGCTTCGGTTCTCGGCGTCTCGTGGGCGTCGACGCCAAAGGCGTAGTCACGGGAAAAGTCGCCCATTTCGACGTTGTGCACATGCACGTGCTGTCCGGCCTCGATGGGCTGTGAAGCAAAGCCGATGATCTGGCCGTACCGCCGCAGCGGCTGACCCTGCTCGACCCGCACCGCCGCGACCTTGTGCCCGGAAGGAACAGGCTGGGAGACCGTGACGTTTTCTTCGTCCAGGTACGTGCCTCCACTCAGCGCCTGGCGAGCGATCAGTACGTTATCGAGTGGGTTCAGGCGGATGAACAGCGCGCTGCTATCGAACGCGGGCGTTTTGGCGATGAGTTCCATGCGGCCTCTCATGACGGTTGCGGCCTGGGTCAACAGTGCCAGACGCAACTTCCTTCAGGAAGCGGCACCGCGGCTGGCCGGTTATTGTTATGCACGACGTATCAAGCACCCGCTTCAGAGCGCGGACGTTGTCAGCCGATTTTCAGCCACTCTATGAAGCCGGTACGTAATTTCCCAATGAAAGGTTTCGATTGAGCGATAACGCAGGGTTATCGATTCATGGGCCGTCTGCACCGTTAGAAATGGCGCTTAGACACGTGAGCAGCGCCTTCACCGCCGCCGACAGCGGCCTGGCTTTCGACGTCATCAGCCCGAGATTGGCCATGCTCAACGGCAACTCAACCGGCAGAATGGCGATCATGCCGTAACGCGTGTAGTGGTCGGCAACGTCATTGGGCACCACGGCAATCATGTCCGAGGATTCGAGCATCGAGGTGGTTGCCAGAATCGAGCGGGTTTCGACGATGTCCAGCGGCTCAATCAGTTGCGCTGCCTGCAGTGCGTTTTCGACTTGGCGCCGCATCGGGCTGCCGATCGGGTGGAGGATCCAGGTCATCGGCGCCAGCGCCGCCAGCGTCAGTCCGTTGTGGCTCGCCAGCGGGTGCTGCGGCCGGGCGATGATGCGCATGCGCTCGCCCTGTTCGAACCGCTGAATGTCGAGGCTCTGGCCGTCGAGTTGATCGGGCAGGCGGCCCAGCACCACGTCGAAGTCGCCGCGAATCAGTGCCGGTATCAATTCATCGCTGGTGCCGACTTCCAGGGCGATGCGCACCTTTGGGTGCGCGGCCTTGAACGCCAGCACGCCGCGGGTCAGCAGCGTCGGCACCGGGCCCATCACTGTGCCGATGCGTACCATCCCTGTAGCCCCTCGTGCCAGCTCAGCCAACTGCGCTTCGGCGTATTCGAACTCATGCAGCGCGCCCCGGGCGTAGCGAATCATCACCTCGCCGAACAGCGTCGGCTGCATGCCGCGCGGCAAACGTTCGAACAATTGCACGCCGAGACGCTCTTCCAGCTGTTGCAGCAACAGACTGGCGGCGGGCTGGGTGGTGTGAATGGCGGTGGCGGCCTTGCGCAGAGTGCCCAGTTCGCCCAAGGCGTTAAGCAAGGCGATCTGCCGGCTGGAGATTTTCAGTGCCGGGAAGGTGCCAGGCAGATCGGAGGAGGGTGATGTGTCTGACATATCGGATTCGATATCGATGGTTAGGATTTGGCGATTATGCCTGTATCGCGGATAGGCCTACAGTCGGCTATGAGTGTAGGAGTGAGCTTGCTCGCGATTGCGATTGATCAGCGACTGAAGTGTTGACTGGCACGCTGCAATCGCAAGCAAGGTGGAACGCCACCCGGTCACTCCTACAGGTATGCATTGCCACCCATAACAAGAGCCCACCATGCAGATCACCTCGATTTCTGTCCGCGACATCCGCTTCCCCACGTCCTTGTCCCTTGACGGGTCCGATGCGATGAACAGCGCGCCGGACTATTCCGCTGCCTATGTTGTGCTGCATACCGATTCGCCTGACGGGCTGGAAGGTCACGGCCTGACGTTCACCATCGGCCGGGGCAACGAGATTTGCGCCGCCGCGATCCACTCCCTGGCGCCCTGCGTGGTGGGGCTGAGCCTGGAGTCGATCACGGCGGACATGGGCGCGTTCTGGCACAGCATCACGGCAGGCGACAGCCAGTTGCGCTGGCTGGGGCCGGAAAAAGGCGTGATCCATCTGGCCACCGCCGCGCTGGTCAATGCGGTCTGGGATTTGTGGGCCAAAGTCGAGGGTAAGCCGGTGTGGAAGTTGCTGGCCGACATGACCCCTGAGCAACTGGTGAAATGCCTGGACTTCAGCTACGTCACCGATGCCATCACCCCCGAAGAAGCCATCGCCTTGCTCCGCCGCCAAGTGCCGGGCAAAGCGAAGCGCGAGGCGCAGATGCAGGAGGAGGGCTATCCGGGCTACACCACCGCGCCGGGCTGGCTGGGTTATTCGGAAGAGAAAATGCGCCGACTGGCCCGCGAAGCCGTGGCCGAAGGCTGGACCCACATCAAGCAGAAGATTGGCTCGGACATCGAAGAAGATCTGCGCCGCGCCGCGATCCTGCGGGATGAACTGGGCTGGGAACGCACGCTGATGATGGACGCCAATCAGGTCTGGAGCGTCGAGCAATCGATCAGCAACATGCGCCGACTGGCGGCGTTCGAGCCCTGGTGGATCGAAGAGCCGACCCACCCCGATGACATCCTTGGCCACGCGACGATCCGTCAGCGCATCGCGCCGATTGGCGTGGCCACCGGCGAGCATTGCCACAACCGGGTGATGTTCAAGCAGATGTTCCAGGCCGGCGCGCTGGATTTCTGCCAGCTCGACGCGGCCCGGCTGGGCGGGCTGAACGAGGTGCTGATCGTGCTGCTGATGGCCGCGAAGTTCGACATCCCGGTATGCCCCCACGGTGGCGGGGTCGGGTTGTGCGAATACGTGCAGAACATTTCGCTGTTCGATTACATCGCCGTGTCCGGCTCCCTCGACAAACGCGTGCTGGAATACGTCGATCACCTGCACGAGCATTTCCTTGATCCGGTGGTCATCCGCCGCGGTCGCTACATGCCGCCGCAACGGCCGGGGTACAGCATCGAAATGCACGCCGAAACGCTGGAGCGGTATCAGTATCCCGATGGCGCAGTGTGGGTGGAGTTGGCTGCCAACAGATGATTTAAATGTTGGTCACTCCGTCTCACGGATGCTGCACGGTGGCGCAGCAAACATAGACCCTGTGGGAGTGACCGGGGTGGCGTTCCACCTTGCTCACGAAAGCGACATTCCAGCCAAAGAAAATTCAGCGAATGTATCGGCCCCTTCGTGAGCAAGCTCACTCCCACAAGTCCTCCGAACTGGCCGAAATATTGAGTCAGCCCACCATCCTGTGGGAGTGAGCTTGCTCACGAAGACTGCGTTTCAACCGCTGAAGATTTAGCGGATGTACTGGCCTCTTCGTGAGCAAGCTCACTCCCACACGCTCGTCATCGCCACGAATATCGGTGACATGGCCCTATTTGAGAAACCCCGCGCTGCGCCAACAGACACCCCCATGTCGCTGTGGACACGGGCCTTTCCCGGGCATGACCGGTATGATCCGTCGCATCTACCCGACCACGGTGCGACATGAATTCCCCCGAGCCCGGCAACGTCATCCCTCCCGCCCATGCCCCCGTCACGCCGCCGGAGCGTGATCGGCTGTCGGCTTCGCTGCTCGGTGGCGGCTGCGAGCCTGACCCGCGCTTCACCCTCGCCAACGAACGCACGTTTCTCGCCTGGATCCGCACGGCATTGGCGTTTCTGGCCGGTGGCATAGCGGTCGAAGCCTTTACCAGCGACGTGTTCAGCCCGGGCCTGCGTCGGGCCGTGGCCTTGTCGTTGCTGGTGCTGGCCTTGTTGGTGAGCGCCAGTGCCTGCGTGCGCTGGCTGAAAGTCGAACGGGCGATGCGTCAACGCAAGCCGCTGCCGTTGCCGGTGCTGGTGCCGATTCTGTCGTTGGGGGGCGGGTTGGTGGCGGCGGGGCTGATCGTCTTTCTGATTTACGGCGCGTCGTGAATCGGCGCATGCCTGCCGTGCCGTTGCGCCACGACGATCCCGGTCTGCAACCCGAACGCACGCTGCTGGCCTGGCGTCGGACGCTGCTGACATTGATCGGCGTGTGCATCTTGTTTCTGCGCTGGATTCCGCCGTTTGGGTGGGTGGCCCTGCTACCGGTCATTCTTTCGTTGATGGCGGGCCTCCTGATCCAGATCGGCCTCAACGCCCGCTACCGCAAAAGCGCCCGGGGAATGACCCAAGAGCGCATTCCGCCGCCACTGCGTGAAGTGGCGGTGTTGGGTTGCACGGTGATGGTGTTGAGTCTGGTGGGGATTGTTGCAGTTGTTCTGGTTGAAGATCCGGCATTGCGTTAGCCGCAATCTAGTGGCCAGCAGGACCTACCTCTTCCCGGCTAAAGCCGGTCCTACGACTAGCGCGCATTTCGTAGGACCGGCTTTAGCCGGGAAGGCGGTTTAAATGGCACGCCGCGCGTTTAGTGGGACCGGCTTCAGCCGGGAAGGGGCTTCCACCGAATCCTGGCCGGGTGACTCAATACGCCGCCACCAACCCATCCTTCCTCGGGTCGGTCCCGCCCACATACCCATGGGCCGTGCGCTGGATGATCTGCGCGCCGCCAAAGGCAAATACGCCGCTGGGGTCTTCCACCTCCACATCGTGACCCTTGGCGCGCAGCGCTTCGATCACCTGGGGATCAAATGCGCGCTCCACCGCGACCTTAAGGCCCGACTCGATACGCCAGCGCGGCGCGTCGGCAGCTGCTTGCGGGTTCTGCTTATAGCGCAGAATGCGCAGCATCATCTGCAAATGCCCCTGCGCCTGCATCGGCCCGCCCATCAGGCCGAAGGACATCAGCGGCGTGCCGTCGGCGTTCATCACAAAACCCGGAATGATGGTGTGAAACGGCCGCTTGCCCGGTGCCACGGTGTTGACGTGATCCGGGTCCAGGGTAAAACCCGCGCCACGATTC
This sequence comes from Pseudomonas sp. 15A4, assembly GCF_016925575.1. Taxonomy (NCBI): domain Bacteria; kingdom Pseudomonadati; phylum Pseudomonadota; class Gammaproteobacteria; order Pseudomonadales; family Pseudomonadaceae; genus Pseudomonas; species Pseudomonas sp. 15A4. The sequence continues at coordinate 2,649,559 of NZ_CP068986.1, forward strand.
TGCAGGCTGATGCCCGTGCCCGGCACCACCACGCCGGAACCAAACCCCATGTAATTCGACTGGATGAACGAGACCATCATCCCGCTCTCGTCCGCCGCCGACAGGTACACCGTACCGCCGGCCTTGGGCGCGCCATGCAGCGGGTCTTCTGCCTGTTCGCCGACCAGCGCCGCGCGGTCGCGCAAGTACGCCGGGTCGAGCATGTGTTGAGCGGCCACGCGCATGTGGTCGTTGTCGGTGACGTGCTGATTGAGGTCGGCCAGCGCCAGCTTCATCGCTTCCAGCACCGGGTGCACGGCCTCGACACTGTCCACCGGCTGCTCGCCCACGCCCAGCGCTTCTAAGATGCCCAGACCCGCCAGCGTGGCGATGCCCTGACCATTCGGCGGCAGCTCGTGGACCACGGCGCCGGCATACGGCACCGACAAAGTATCGATCCAGTCCACCCGGTGGTTCGCCAGATCCTCAAGGCTCATAACGCTGCCATTGGCGTTGGCGTGAGTGATCATTGCCTTGGCCAGCTCGCCGCGATAAAACGCCTCGCCCTTGGTTTCAGCAATCAGCTCCAGGGTTGTCGCGTGATCCTTCAGCACAACTTTCTCCCCGGCCTTCGGCGCTTTGCCGCCTTGGAGGAAGCACTCGGCAAACCCCGGCTGATCCTTCAACAGCCCGGCGCCGCGCCGCCACAGTTCGGCAATGATCGGTGTGACCTGATAACCGTTGCGCGCATAGCCGATGGCGGGCGCGGCGAGGGTGGCGAAGGGCAGCTTGCCATAGCGCTCGGACAACGCGACCCAGGCCGACACCGCGCCCGGCACCGTCACCGAGGCCCAGCCGCGCTGGGGCATTTCCTGCTGGCCGGCGAAATGCTCCGCTGTCCAGGCTTGCGGCGAGCGGCCCGAGGCGTTGAGGCCCTGTAACGTCTTGCCGTCCCAGACGATGGCGAACGCGTCGCTGCCGATGCCGCAACCGGTGGGCTCGACCACGGTCAGCACCATGGCGGCGGCGATGGCGGCGTCAACGGCGTTGCCGCCCTGACGCAGCATGTCCAGCCCGGCCTGTGCGGCCAGGGGTTGCGAGCAGGCGACCATGTTGTTGCCCATCACCGGCGAGCGGGCGGACGCGTAAGGTTGGCTGTAATCCAGATCATCGAACATGCAGTCGTTCTCTTCTTGGCAGTTGATCGGTTATAGAGGCGCGTCTTCGGCGTGTAAGGGCGAGCGCCGTCAGCTTTTCGGGTCAAGGGCATCACGCAGCCCGTCGCCCAGCAGGTTGAAACACAGCACCGTGATGTAGATCGCCACGCCCGGGGCGATGGACATCCACGGCGCCTGTTCCATGAAGTTCTTCGCGGTGTTGAGCATCGAGCCCCAAGACGGCGAGGGCGGTTGCTGGCCCAGGCCGAGGAACGACAGGCTCGCCTCCGCCAGAATCGCCGACGCGATGGTCAGCGTCGCTTGCACCACCAGCGGCGAGAGCACGTTCGGCAGCACGTAGCGCAGGATGATCCAGCGGTCCGGCAGGCCGATGGCGCGGGCGCCTTCCAGGTAATCTTCGTGACGGATCGCCAGCACCTGACCGCGGGTCAGGCGCGAGAAAATCGGCATCGCCGACAGCCCGATGGCAATCATCGCGTTGCTCAGGCTCGGGCCCAGAAACGCGCCCAGGGCAATCGCCAGCACCAGAAACGGACACGACAGCAGCGCTTCCATGACGCGCGAAATCACCGCGTCGAGTTTGCCGCCGAAGTAACCGGCCAACAGGCCCAGCGGCACGCCAATGACCATGGCAATCGCCACCGAAACCCCACCGGCCAGCAACGAACTGCGCGCCCCCAGAGCAGGCGGGAGAACAGGTCGCGGCCCAGCTCGTCAGTGCCCAGCCAGTAGAGCAGCGACGGCGCCTTGCGCACGGCGAGGAAGTTGGCTTTCAGCGGATCATGGGGCGCAATCCACGGCGCCAGCAGCGCGGCAAGAATGAAGACGATCAGCACCACCGCGCCGACCACTGCGCCCTTGTTGGCGAGGAATTTCTTCACGAACGGCGAGCGGGTGCGTGGCCAAAGGGGTTCTCTCAGCGGCGCTTGGGACGGCGCGTTCAGCGGCGCCGAAGGATGGGTCGCAATCGAAGTCATCAGGCAGTCCTCAGACGCGGATTGATCAGGCGATAGAGCACGTCGGCCAACAGATTTAGCAGCAGAAAACCGATCGCGACGCACAGCACCACGCCTTGCACCACGGCGTAATCACGGTTGAACACGGCATCGACAATCATTTTGCCGAAGCCGGGAATGCTGAACACTTGCTCGGTCAGCACGGCGCCGCCGAGCAACTCACCGAACAGCAGCGTGGTCAGCGTGACGATCGGCATCAGGGCATTGCGCAGGGCGTGCTTCAAGATCACCGTGCGCGGGAACAGGCCTTTGGCCCGCGCGGTTCGCACGTAGTCGGCGCGCAACACTTCGAGCATCGCGCTGCGGGTGTGGCGCATCAGCACGCCCGACAGCCCGGCGCCCAGCACGAAGGCCGGCAGGATCAGGGTCTTCAGGTTCTGCCCGACGTCTTCACCCAGCGGCACGAAGCCCGAAGCCGGCAGCCATTGCAGCTTCACGGCGAAGATCATGATCAACAGAATCCCCAGCCAGAAATGCGGAATCGAGATCCCCGACAGGGCGAACACGTTGGCCGCGTAATCCACCGACGTGCCCTTGCGCACCGCCGAGATCACCCCGGTGGGAATGCCGATTACCAGCGCGATGATCAACGCCAGCACCGCCAGCTCGATCGTCACCGGCAGCTTCGACGCCAGCAGCACGGTCACCGGTTGCTCGGTGCGCAACGAGGTGCCGAAGTCGCCCTGCAGGACGTTGCCGACCCAGTGCACGTATTGCAGCGGCAGCGGGTCATTGAGCCGGTATTTCTCGCGCAGGTATTCCATCACCGCCGGGTCGCGCTCTTCACCCGCCATGGCCTGGACCGGATCGCCCGGCAGCAGCTTTTGCAGGGTGAAGACGAACAGCGAAACCAGGATCAGCGTCGGAATGGCGCTGAGCAGGCGTCGCAGGATGAAAGTCAGCATGACGAATCCTCGCGGCCGAAGCGGTTGTCCACGGGCGCCGCTGTCATTTGAAAGCGACGTTGTTCAGGCGAATCAAACCATCGGGGTTGGGCACGAAACCGGTGAGGTTGCTGCGCATGGCGATGATTCGTGGATCGAAGTACAGGTAGCTGGTCGGCACGTCTTCGGCGAGCAGGCGCAGGGCCTCGGAGTAAAGGGCCTGGCGCTGGCCCTGGTCGTTCACGGTGCGCGCCTTGTTCAGCAACTCGTCGAGTTTCGGGTCACAGAAATGCCCGTCGTTCTGGCCGCCCTTGCAGGTCACGAACTGGTGGATGTCGCCATCCGGATCAGGACGGCCCGACCAGGCGCTCATGCCGATCTGGAAGTTGCCGGCCTGTTGCTCGCTGAGCAGGGTGGCGTATTCGGTGGCGATCAGATTGACCTTGAACCCGGCTTCTTCGGCCATCGCCTGAATGATCTGGCCGACCTGTTGCGCAATGGGGTTGTTGGCGACTTTCAGCTCGACGGTGAGGGGCGTCTTGACCCCGGCTTCCGCCAGCAGTTTTTTGCTGGCTTCGACGTCGCGGGTCGGGAGCGGCAGGTCCTTGTCGTAATACGGGCTGTTTTTAGGGAACGGCTGGGCGCTCGGCGCGTACAGGCCTTCGAACACCACCTGATTGATCGCGTCACGGTCGATGGCCAGCTCGAAGGCCTTGCGCACGCGCTTGTCCTTGCCCAGCGGGTTGTTGGCCTTGTCGCCGTTGTTGGTGTTGTACATCAACTGCATGTAGCCCAGGCCCGGCGTGCTGAACACCTGCACGTGGCTGTCGGCCTTGGCGGTCTTCACGTCGGTGGGCGCGACGCGCTCGATTATGTCCAGGTCGCCGGAACGCAGGTTTGCCAGGCGCACCGAGGTGTCCGGAATCGGCAGGAAAATCACCTTGTCGAAGTGGTACGCCTGCTTGTTCCAGTAGTTGTCGAAGCGCTCCAGCACGATGCGGTCCTGCTGCACCCGCTGAACGAATTTGTACGGCCCGGAACACACCGGTTTCGAGGCCACATCGGTCGCCGAGGCTTTAGGCGCGAGCATCATCCCGGCGCGGTCGGACAGTTGCGAGATCAGCGTCGCGTCGGGCTGCTTGACCTTGATCGCCACGGTCTTCGCGTCGATCACCTCAACGCTCTCCACCGAGGCCAGTTCGCTCTTGCGCAGGGAGTCGGGCAGGGTGCGCGCACGGTCGAGGTTGAACTTCACGGCGGCGGCGTCGAATACCTCGCCGTCGTGGAAGGTCACGCCGTCGCGCAGGGTCATGGTCAGCGTCTTGCCGTCCTCGCTCCAGTTCCAGGCGGTGGCCAGTTGCGGCGCGTAGGTCAGATCAGGATTGACGTCCACCAGCTTGTCGCACAGCGCCGTGTAGACCAGTCGCCCCGAGTAAGTGCGCGAGCGATGCGGGTCGAGCATGTCAGGGTCGTCCTGAATGCCGATGCGCAGGGTGGTTTCGGCAACAGCCGCATTCGCAGCGAGCAGCAACAACGTGGTTGTCATCAGGTGGGCGAACTTCATGGCTGACTCTCCAGAGAAAGGGCTTGATGGCTTTTGAACAGATTCAGGCGCTGGCTGTAGGCGGCGCTGGGCGTCGGCACGATCAGCGAACCGGCACCGGCGTTGGCGATTTCGCGCCAGTAATGGCAGGCCACCTGACGCCCCGGCTCGACGGTTTCGAAGACCGGCTTCACTTCGCGGCACAGCGGCTTGGCGTGGGGGCAACGGGTGTGAAAACGGCAACCGGACGGCGGTTTGCTCGGGCTTGGCATGTCACCGCCGAGCAACGGCCGCGGGCGGCGCAGGTCCGGGTGACTGACCGGCACGGCGGCCATCAGCGCTTGCGTATAAGGATGAAAGGGCGTTTCGAACAACGCGTTGACCGGTGCCAGCTCGACGATTTCGCCGAGGTACATCACCGCCACGCGGTCGCTCATGTGGCGGATCACCGCGAGGCCGTGGGCGACGATCAGCAGGGTCAGGCCGAACTGATGCTTGAGGTCTTCCAGCAGATTAACCACTTGCGCCTGCACCGAGACGTCCAGCGCCGACACCGGCTCGTCGCCGAGGATCAGCCGTGGCTCCGACGCCAGCGCCCGGGCGATGCCGATGCGCTGACGCTGACCGCCGGAAAATTCGTGGGGAAAGCGGCTGCCATGCTCCGGCGCCAGACCGACCGTACGCAGCAGCTCGGCGACCTTGTCCTGGCGGGCGCTGCGGCTGTCGTCACGGTGCAGCCAGATCGGCTCGCCGATGATCGATTCCACGCTCATGCGCGGGTTCAGCGAGGCGAACGGGTCCTGGAAAATGATCTGCAGATCGCGGCGCACCTGACGCAGCTTGTCGGCCGGCAGATTGCCCAGGTTGCGGCCCTCATAAATGACGTCGCCTGCGGTGGGCTTGAGCAGGTTCAGCAGCACGCGGCCAAGGGTCGATTTGCCCGAGCCCGACTCACCCACCAGCGCCAGGGTTTCACCCCGGCGCACGGCCAGGGAAATCTCGTTGACCGCCTGCACCGGCGGCTTCTTGCGCTGGAACAAGCCGGCTTCGCTGTGAAAGTGTTTGCTCACCGCGATGCTTTCCAGAATCGGCTTTTCCAGCGCCGATTCAGCCACCCCGGTATTCACGATGTGTGGGCCTGACAGGCTCATGCGCTGACTCCCAGATGCTGTTCAAGTGGCACGCGAATGCAGGCGGCAAAGTGCCCGGCGGAGACTTCCAGCAATGGCGGACGGGCTTCCCGACAGGCAGCGATCACGAACGGGCAACGGCTGGCAAAGCGGCAGCCGCCGGGCATTTCAGCCGGCGTCGGCACGCGTCCGTTGATCGTCGCCAGGCGTCCTTCGCGAGGGCCGACCGAGGGCATCGAGCCCATCAGGCCGATGGTGTAAGGGTGCTGCGGGTCATCGAACAGGGTTTTCACCGAACCGCTTTCGACGACGCGCCCGGCGTACATCACGATGACCTCGTCGGCCACTTCGGCGACCACGCCGAGGTCGTGGGTGATGAGCATCATCGAGGTGCCGGTTTCGGCTTGGAGGCTGGCGACCAGCGAGAGAATCTGCGCCTGAATGGTCACGTCGAGGGCGGTGGTGGGTTCGTCGGCGATGATCAGCGCGGGGTCATTGGCCAGCGCCATGGCGATCATCGCGCGCTGCCGCATGCCGCCGGACAGCTCGTGTGGGTAAGCGTCGAGGCGCTGAAGGGCATCGGGCACGCGGACCTTTTCCAGCATTTCCAGCGCGCGCTGGCGGGCGGCGCTGGCCGACAGACCCTGGTGACGCATCACGCTTTCGGCGATCTGATCACCGATGGTGAACACCGGATTGAGCGAGGTCATCGGCTCCTGAAAGATCATCGCCATGCGATTGCCGCGCACGTCCAGCAGGCGCTCGTCTGACATCCCCAGCAGCGGCTCGCCCAGCAAGTTCGAGGCGCTGGCCTGGACCGTCGCGGTGTCGGGCAGCAAGCCCATCAAGGCCATGGAAGTCACGCTTTTACCGCAGCCGGACTCGCCGACGATGGCCAGGGTCTTGCCCGGCTGAATGGCGAACGACACGCCGTCGACGACGTTGGCCGGGGCATCTTTGAAGCGCACGGTGAGGTCGCTGACGCTCAATACCGATGGGGTGTTCGCGGGTGAAGCACTCATACGCTGGCCTCGAGGTCTTGCTGGATGACGTGATCGAGCGCCTGTTGCAGCGCACGCAGGTGCCCGCGCATGGCGGTGGCGGCCTTGGCCGGGTCGCGACTTTCGATGGCGCCGATGATGTCGTGGTGATCGTGGCTGTAGGTGCTCAGGCGGTCGGTGTTGCGGGCGCGTTGGCGCAGGTCGCGCCACGCCGGATCAAGCCGGATCGCGTCGAGCATTTCGAAGATATCGAGCATCAGGCGGTTGCCGGCGGCTTCGGCGATGCCGCGATGCAGCGCGCTGTCCCACAGCTCGATGCCTTCGGCGTCGGGTTCGCTGGCGTGTTGCTGGTGAGTGGTACGTTCGGCCAGCCGGCGCAGGATCGCCATCTGTTCGCCGCTGGCGCGCAGCGCAGCCAGTGACGCGAGTGCGGGCTCCAGATAGATGCGCGCTTCCATGACCTCGCTGAAATTGGTCCGGCTCGACAGCTTGGCAAAGCTCATGGCCGCGCTCGGCGGGGTAGGGCCGACGAAAGTGCCTTTCCCCTGCCGCCGCCAGATGTGCCCCTCGGCTTCGAGCACCGCCAGGGCGCGGCGAATGGCCCGGCGACTGACGCCGAAGTCCACCGCCAGGTCGCGCTCGGTCGGCAACGGCCGCTGGGGAAAAGCCGCTTGTTGCGCGACCAGTTGGCGCAGCGCGTCGAGGGCCATCTTCGACGAAGTGTCGTGGGTTGCGTCGGTGTCGATGCTGTCCATCTGCGTCTCTCGTCACGGGTGAACCGGAGGCCAGGGGCTGCGTGAAGCAGGGCCTGATTGTGGAGGACGAGTGCAATAGCGATGCCAATGGAAATTGGTTACAGATGGCCGGTCGTGCGGGCAGGCGTGATCCTGCCGCTTCGGGCCAATCGGCAAAGGTTCGGAAGTCTGGTTCGCGCGGCGGGGCGGGATTGGTTCAGGGAGTAAGCGAACCAATTTCAGGAAGGGGCCAGGCAGGGCGCCTGTTTATGGTTCGGGTGCGTTATTAGGGGGCGTTGCATTGGGGTGATTCTGGCCGAAGCCAGAATCAGGGCTGCATCAATCCCACTGCGGCGCGAGGCTGGCCGGGCTGGTCAGGCGATGACCGCGATCCAGTTGGGCAATCTGCGCCATGTCGTCCTCGGTCAGCGTGAGGTCCACAGCTTTCAGGTTGCTTTCCAGGTTCGCGCGTTTGGTCGACGACGGAATCACCGCGTAACCCAACTGCATCGCCCACGCCAGCGTCACTTGCGCAGGGGTTGCGTCGTGGCGCTGGGCGATCTGCTCGATCACCGGGTCCTTCAGCACTTCGCCATAGGCCAGGGTCATGTAGGACGTGATCTTGATTCCGTGCTGCTTGGCGAAATCGGCGACGGTGCGATTTTGCAGGTACGGGTGCAGCTCAATCTGGTTGGTGGCGATGTTTTCGGCGCCGACCGCAGCAATGGCTTCTTTCATCAGCGCGACGGTGAAGTTGGAAATCCCGATCTCGCGGGTCAGGCCTTGCTGCTTGGCCTTCAGCAGCGCGCCCATGAACTCGGCGACCGGCACCTGGTCTTTCGGCGACGGCCAGTGGATCAGCGTCAGGTCGACGTGATCGGTTTTCAGCTTTGCCAGGCTTTCCTTCAGGCTCGGGATCAGCTTGTCGGCGGCAAAGTTGTCGGTCCAGATCTTGGTAGTGATGTAGAGCTCGTCACGGGGCACGCCGCTCTGCTCGATGGCCTGACCGACCTCAGCTTCATTGCCGTAGATCTGCGCGGTGTCGATGACGCGATAGCCCAGCTCCAGGCCATTGCTGACCGAGTCGATGACGACCTGATCTTTCAGGCGAAAAGTGCCGAGGCCAAATGCGGGAACAGTCATGGGAGAACTCCAGGGTTCAAGGGGGAAGGGGAGAAACGAAATTGACGGCCAGTATCCCGCGCCGGCTGGCAGGGAAAAACCACAGCGCGGGCACGGGAGTTTTGACGGGGGATCATGAATGCCATGGAGTTTGGGGCAGCGTGTGGATGGGATCGTTCAACGGGATGTGATTTCCGTAGAAGCTGTCCTTAGCCAGCGCGCTGCATTGTCTTGCGGAAAACGGAGGAACTGTAGGAGTGAGCTTGCTCGCGAAGACGGTATTTCAGCCGGAGAAGATTTAGCGGATGTACTGGCCTCTTCGCGAGCAAGCTCACTCCTACAAGGTCCCTTGCCAGACTAAGATTTTGCGCGTGCCGCAGATCCGCTGTAGGGGCAAGCCAAATCCCGAAAACCGTCAAACATGCCCATCCCGCTTGACGAAATGCTTGTGCATGTCCGCCGTCAGCCCTTCGACGCGCTCGGTCAGCACTTTGGTCATTTCGGTGAGCCGGGTATTTTGCTCCAGCAGTTCCAGCATCTGCGCCGTGTAGTGCGCCGCGATGGCCATGCGTTCTTCATTGGCGGTCGCCAGTGCTTCTCTGTGCTCTGCGTCGGCATCGGCGCTGGCTTTGTCGCGGGCGGCCTGTCGCGTCTGGGCCAGCAGAATGAGCGGCGCGGCGTAGGCCGATTGCAGGCTGAACGCCAGATTGAGCAGGATGAACGGGTAGAGGTCGAACGACACCAGCCCGCTCAGGTTGGCGCCCACCCACAGCAACACCAACAACGTTTGTGCGCCGAGAAAGGTGGGCGTGCCGAAGAACCGCGCAAACGCCTCGGCCTTGAGGGCGAAAGCATCGGTGCCAAAGGTCGGCGCCAGGTGGGCGTGGCGTTTGTGGAAGCGCAGGTGATCGACCGGCGCAGCGGCAGCGCTCGGTTCGGCGGGCGTCGGGGAAGGCGTTGCGGTGGGCATGGGGCTTTCCTGAAGGACAGAAACATCTGGCCACTATAGGCCCACGCCCACTGGCGTTGTACTTAACCGCTGCTGAACCGATACGCGTCCCTGGGAGCCGCGTCAGTCCACAGGTTCAGGGTACAGCGGCTTGGAGCGCTGCATGATGCTGGCGTAGTCGTAAACGTACTGGCGGCCGGCGTGACTGGTCATGCGCAGGCGGTCGATCAGTTGTCGCTCTTTCTTGTTCAGGTATCTCAACCCGTGGTGGTCACTGGACTTGAGGCGATCACGTTCATGGGCGTCAGGGAAAGTGATGACGTTCGTCATGAAATATCTCCTTGGTTAAATCCGTGTCCCCGGCTCCGGGTTCCGGGGTTCACCCTGTGTGGTGCGACGCTGCACCTTACCCACAAAAAGTCGGACGCTACAACCCTGCAAATGATCAGTGGATCACAGGATTTGCGTGATCTCGAACGATTGACGGCTGCCGTTCACCACCACTTCCACCTCATCGCCATCGAACTTGCCGAGCAGGCTCTGACCCAGCGGCGAGCGTGCCGTGATCACCGTAATCACCTGTTCTTCGACGTTGATTTTCAGCCCCGCCGCGTCAGGCGCGAGAAACAAACGCTGTTCCGTACCGTTGTTCGCCTGGAGGGCAATGAGGTCGCCGGTCTGGATCCCGCGCTGTTCATCGAAGGGCTTGAGCACCAGGTTGCGACACAGATTCAGCGACTGGCGGATTTCCTCCACGCGCCGCGCCTGACCCGCCGCCAGATACGACGCCTCCAGTCCAAGGGTGTCGTACTTGTTCTCGGCGATGTTCTCTTCATGGGTCGCGGTTTCGTACGCCGTTTGCGCGGCCCGCACGGCCACATCGAGATCGACCTGCAGCTTCTCGGCGATGCACTGCAGGACGGTTTGCTTGTTCACGGGCATGGCGTATTCGGGGGCATGGCATGGCTCGACAAAAGGGGATTCAGCCGCAGAACTGATAGACGCTGGCGCGGCTTTTCTCGCTGGGCGCGGTCTGGTTCTGCTGCATCCAGAACTGGCATTTCGGGCCGTTGAAGCTGCGTTGCCGCTCCGCCTGTTCGGCTTCCTGGCTCTGCCGCGCTTCGCTGTCGCGCAGAATCTGCCGGTACTGATCGAACATCGGGTTATCACTTTCAGGCTTTGGCTTGGCCGCAGGCGGGGTCGTCATTTGCGCGGCCGCGTTGTTCAGTGCCTGGGTCTGCTCGGCGGGGAGCATTTTATAGATTAGCCACAGGCTCAGCAGGACGGCGAGAAAGCCCAGCCAGATACCGGCGGCAATCGACAGGATCAGCTTGAGCGGGCGCAGCGTGACAGACAGTTCGCGGTGGTTGACGTACATGACAGACTCCAGACTTGTATGCATGTGGCCAGCGGTGGCAGCGATTGTCGCACGACCGGGGCTGGTGATTCTGCGCTGCAATGAAGGACAATCGGTTTTTTTGAACATCCTCAGGGAGCCCGGATGAAAGCCTCTTGGGATATTTTCTGCAGCGTTGTCGATAATTTCGGCGACGTCGGCGTGACCTTTCGCCTGGCCCGACAACTGGTCGCCGAACACGACCTGCAGGTTCGCCTCTGGATCGATGACCTGAATGCCTTCGCACGGCTGTGCCCGGGTGCCGATCCGCTGGCGGAAGAGCAAATACGCGATGGCGTGACCGTTTGTCATTGGCCAAAGGAATGTCCCAAGGTGTGGCAAGGGGTCGAGCTGCCGGACGTGGTGGTCGAAGCCTTCGCCTGTCGCCTGCCACCGGATTACATCGAGGCCATGCACGGGGCAGAGAAGCGGCCGCTGTGGTTCAACCTCGAATACCTCAGCGCCGAGGACTGGGTGTCGGGTTGCCACGGCCTGCCGTCGATCCAGTCCTCGGGCCTGCGCAAGTATTTCTTCTTCCCCGGCTTCACCGGCAAGACCGGCGGGTTGCTGCGTGAGGCGGGCCTGATCGACAAGCGTCAGGCGCTTCAGGCGGATTTCGCCGCACGCCAATCCTTCCTCCAGCGCCTGCACATCGTGCCCCATGCCGATGCACGGCTGATGTCCCTGTTCGCCTACGAGCACGCCGGCCTCGGCAGCTGGCTGGATTGCCTGGCCCAGGCTGATAGCACTACCCATTTGCTGGTGCCTGAAGGCCGCATTCTGGGTGACGTTCAGCATTGGTTGGGCGTGGATGAATTGAAGGCGGGTGCCGTGCAAGTGCGCGGTGCCCTGACCATTCAGGTGTTGCCGTTCGTGCGCCAGGAAGACTACGACCAGCTGTTGTGGTGTTGCGAATTCAACGTCGTGCGCGGGGAAGATTCATTCGTCCGCGCGCAATGGGCGGGACGGCCACTGATCTGGCACATCTATGAGCAGGACGACGACGCCCACTGGGCCAAACTCGATGCCTTTCTGGCGTTGTATCGGGTGGGGTTGTCGGAGGCGGCGGGGCAGGCGCTGACCGAGGTCTGGCGCAGCTGGAATGGCGGAACAGACATGACCCAGGGCTGGCATGCGCTGGAACAACACGCCGACGAACTGGCCGCCCATGCCCAGCGCTGGTGTCTGGAACAGGCCTTGCAGGACGATCTGACGACTGCGCTGGTAAGGTTTTACCAAAGTTGGATATGATACGCGGCCTTGTAGTAAGCCCTGTACGAAAAGTGGCTTTTCGTACAGGGCTTAGAAAGATCTTTCATCCAAATTCGGATACTCGTAATGAAAACTGGTAAAGAGCTTAAACCCGGTACCGTGATCAAGCTGGAAAACGATCCTTGGCTGGTTCAGAAAGCTGAATTCACCAAGTCGGGCCGTAACAGCGCGATCATGAAGACCAAGCTGAAAAACCTGCTGACCGGCTACAAGACTGAAATCGTCTACAGCGCCGATGACAAGCTGGACGACGTGATCCTGGACCGTAAAGAAGCCACGCTGTCTTTCATCAGCGGCGACACTTACACGTTCATGGACACCACTGACTACACCATGTACGAGCTGAACGCCGAAGACATCGAAGCCGTTCTGCCGTTCGTTGAAGAAGGCATGACCGACGTCTGCGAAGCGATCTTCTTTGAAGAGCGTCTGGTTTCCGTAGAGCTGCCGACCACCATCGTGCGCACCGTTGACTACACCGAAGGTTCGGCTCGTGGCGACACGTCGGGCAAAGTCATGAAGCCGGCCAAGCTGGCCAACGGCACCGAGCTGCAGGTGGCTGACTTCATCGAAATCGGTGACAAGATCGAAATCGACACCCGCGACGGCGGTTCCTACAAAGGCCGTGCTAAATAAGCACAGCTCTTGTAATGCCGGAGATGTAACGCCGGAAACGAAAAAGCCCGACCATCGAGTCGGGCTTTTTTGTGGGTGCTTGAGAGGGCAGTTCCAACACACGCTGACCTTGTAGGAGTAGGTGACGCCGCCGCAGATGCAGCTGTCGACAAAGCGCTGTGGGAGCGAGCTTGCTCGCGAATAGGCCGGTACATCCGCCAAATCTTCATCGGCTAGAAATATGTCTTCGTGAGCAAGCTCACTCCCACAGGGACCGCGTGTGCTGCGCGACAGCGGGTTATGAACGACGGAATCCAGCAATGCAAACGGGTCGACCATTGCTGATCGACCCGTTTTTTTATACTGCCTTTACTTCAAATGTACTTTCAGCTCTTGCGAAGCCTGCAGCATTGCCGAGCGCACTTCCGGCACCTGGCTGATCACGTTCAACAGCCCGTAATCGTGGATCATGCCGTTGTAGCGAACCGCCGTGACCGGCACACCGGCCTGGTCCAGCTTGCGAGCATAGGCTTCACCTTCGTCGCGCAGCACGTCAGCACCTGCCGTTTGCACGAGGGCAGGCGGCAGACCTTTCAACTGATCGGTCGTGGCCCGCAGCGGTGAGGCATAGATCTCGGCGCGCTGTTTCGGGTCGGTGGTGTAGTTGTCCCAGAACCACTTCATCATGTTGCGGGTGAGGAAGTGACCCTCGGCAAACTGATCGTACGAACCGGTATCGAAGTTGGCGTCAGTCACCGGCCACAACAGCACCTGGTAACGGATGGCCGGGGTGCCTTTGTCTTTGGCCATCAGGCTGACGACCGCCGCCATGTTGCCGCCGACGCTGTTGCCCGCCACCGCCAGACGCTTGCCGTCGACGTTGATTTCCTTGCCATGCTCGGCGACCCATTTGGTCGCCGCATAGGCCTGGTTGATCGCCGTCGGGTAGTGCGCTTCAGGGGAAGGTGTGTAGTTGACGAACACCGCCACTGCGCCCGAACCCTCTACCAGATCCCGCACCAGACGTTCGTGGGTCGGGTAATCGCCGAGCACCCAGCCGCCACCGTGGAAGTACATGAACACCGGCAAGGTGCCTTTGACGCCGGCCGGACGAACGATCGTCAGGCTGATGTTCTGGCCGTCAACCGAAATGGTCTTCTGGCTGACATCGGCCTTGGGCAGGGTCAGCTTGACCCCGGCCTGGGCGCCGGTCAGCACCGCGCGAGCGTCTTTGGGCGAAAGCTGTTCGATCGGCTTGCCGTTTCCGGAATTCAGCGCGTCCAGAAACGCCTGCGTGTTGTGCTCGACGCCCGTATCGGTCGCCGCGAAAGCGTTGCCGATGGACAGTGCGAGGAGCGAGCCAGCCACAATCTTGCCAAACGTGTTCATGTTCTTCTCCCGGTCAAACGAGGGTTGGGGACGAGGTCTTGTGACGAGCCTTTACACCGTCACGTGCAGACGGACATCGACGTTGCCGCGTGTAGCGTTGGAGTAAGGGCAGACCTGATGGGCCGCATCGACCAGCGCCTGAGCTTCGGCTTGTTCAAGGCCCGGCAGGCTGATGTGCAGGTCGATGTCCAGACCGAAACCGCCAGGGATCTGGCCAATGCCGACGTGGGCAGTGATCGACGCGTCAGCGGGGATGGTTTTCTTGCTCTGACCAGCGACGAATTTCAGTGCGCCGATGAAGCAGGCCGAGTAGCCGGCAGCAAACAGTTGCTCAGGGTTAGTGGCTTCGCCACCGGCGCCGCCCAGTTCTTTTGGGGTGGCCAGTTTGACGTCGAGAATTTTGTTGTCGGAAACAGCGCGGCCATCACGGCCACCGGTTGCGGTTGCGACTGCAGTGTAGAGAGCTTGCATGGTAATTCCTCACGTGCTGATGGGTTGGATGTTGATAACTGAATCGGGATCTGCTTGGCGCTAAAGTCTTGTGCGCTAAGCAAGTGAGATGGAATGTACTGCGCTAATGTTTAGCGCGCAAGATAAATTTTCGAGATTTTTCAGAAAGGTCGATTACGGAGGCCTGATCAAATGCTTTCGTGCAGATTCTCACGCAGGGCGAGCAGGTCTTTCTGCAGGGACTTGAGCTGCTCAAGGTTGATGCCGCTGGCGGCCAGAATGCATTGCGGAACGCTCTGCGCCTTGGTGTGCAGGGCCTTGCCTTGCTCGGTCAGGGTCAGCAGCACGACACGTTCATCTTCCTTTGCGGGTGCGGCGGATCAAGCCTTCAGCTTCCAGCCGTTTGAGCAGCGCCGTCAGCGAGCCCGGTCGCCACGCGTCATACGGTAGCTCCATCCCGTAGTCATTAGCGCTGCTGCATCCGCTCAGAATCAGGCTCAAAACGCATCCGAGCAGGACGTTGATGTTTTTTGACCGGACTTCACCAAGAGTCGTAAGGGATGCCGAACTTGTCGATGTATGCTCGCGACTCTGGTTCTAGCTCCAAGGCATAACGGCCGTTTGTACGCCCTTGGTCAGGTCCTTTTTCAACGACCTTGGCTTGCACGCGGCTGACTTCAATCGCATTAATGCAAACTCCCATGAGCCAGGTTTTGACAACGCCACCGGGAGCGAGACCTACCACCAGATTCTTTCGGTAGTCATCGATCCATACCTTGCTTGCATCGCAATAGGTTTTCCCCCTTCAAGCATGGATTGCTGAATCTGCTCCGGGATATCAATGTAGGCTTCATAGGTATGGGGTTCTGCCAACGATTGCCAGCGGACATAGATCAGCCGAGGGACATCTGCACGCCAAACATGTTTTCCCGCCCCGTCCCCGGGGTTTTTGGGCCATCCTCTCGGGGTTCCCTTGAGGTTAGGCGGAGTCTGAACTGCCGCCACGCCACTCATTGCACGTCTAAATAATCGGCCTTTCACATCGACGACGTTTGCCGTCTCAATCCAGACTTCCATGTAGTTGGTGGCCAGAAAGCCCAATCGCCACGCGTCATACGGCAGCTCCACCCCATAGTCGTTAGCGCTACTGCATCCGCTCAGGATCAGGCCCAATACGCATCCGAACAGGACGTTGATGTTTTTTGATCGGTCTTTACCAAGAGTCATAAGGGATGCCGAACTTGTCGATGTATGCTCGTGACTCTGGTTCTAGCTCAAGGGCATAACGACCGTTTGTACGCCCTTGGTCAGGCCCTTTTTCAACGACCTTGCCTTGTACGCGGCTGACTTCAATCGGGTCGAGGCACGCGCCTCTTATCCAGGTTTTAGCAATGCCGCCCGGAGCGAGCCCGATTACCAGCAGCTCACGGTGGTCGGTGATCCAGTTTTTGGTTCCTCTGCAGTACGTTTTTTCTCTGACCTCCAACATTTCATGCCGAGTTGATTCAGGAATTTCAATGTAGGCCTCGTAGGTCTGTGGTTCGGCCAACGACTGCCAACGTACGTAGATCAGCCTAGGAACATCTGCTCGCCAAACGTGCTTGCCTGCTCCGTCCCCTGGCCGTTTAGGCCACCCTCTCGGATTTCCTGTTGAATTGGGTGGAGTCTGAACCGCCGCCACGCCACTCATTGCACGTCTAAATAATCGTCCTTTTACATCGACGACGTTTGCGGTCTCAATCCAGACTTCCATGTAATTGGGGGCCAGAAAGCCCAATCGCCACGCGTCATACGGCAGCTCCACCCCGTAATCGTTAGCGCTGCTGCATCCGCTCAGGATCAGACCCAATACGCATCCAAGGAGCGCATTGAACCTACCGATTGTCATGAACAATTCGCTGATGGTCATCAGTTGGCCGATTGATGAACATCGGTCCGATGCTCGTTCGATTCCTGTCTTTCACCGCGTTCCAGCTGGCTGAAAGGTGGATGTAGCGGCGCAGGAGCAATGCCTCTTCTTCGGTGCTCAGGCCCAGCGTCACTGCATGCCCAAGGGCGTATGCTTTCAGTTTCTCAGCGATTGCCTCCAGTTCTGACGGCAACGATAGTGAAGCGGTTTGCGGGATGTGTTTGAAAGGCACACTGTGTTGCAATCCCAGCTCCCGCATCACCCGCAGATAAATCTTCGACAAGTCTCCATCCACTTCACGATCAAGTGTGGTGAGGACGTAAACCTGCTTGTGAAGGGGGATTTGATTTTCCTGCGTGCGCTCTTCGTCTTCGGAGCGGCAATGTATGTCCACCTCAAGACCCTGATCGACTAAGCGTCTGACCAAAGGGCCGACGCTTTGAATGGATTGTGAAAACGCAAGCGACTGTTCGTTGGGTGTGGTCTTTCGTTCCCGGCTACTCGCCGGTTTCGCGACCAGCAGCCGTTCACGCATACGCGGCCGGTAGCCGCCGCCAATGTCTGAGTGCGAGCCGGGCAGAACTATATCGTTCTCGGTTCGGATCAGGGCGAAATTCAATCGATGCTCATCCCGCGCTACCAACTGCACTACTTTGCGGGCGGCACCCGTTGGGAGCCCCAGGTTGAGTCCCCCGTTGCGATCATTGCCGGGGCTGAAATCCAGCATTAACGGCGTGACAATGCCTGGCACGGTGTCAAAAAGACCAATGAAGTTCAAATGGAGATCTTGCTGGACTCGCCAGCCGAACCCTTCAATGAATATCGAGTTACCGGTAGGCAATGCTTTTGCAAGCATGCTGTTGACGCCTTTTCGAATGTCATTGACGAAATGACGAGCTGCAGCGGCTCCACGGCTGAACCCAAATACATCGATTTCAAGTTGCTTAATCGTTATCTCAGGATGGTTATCTTTAAATACTCTCAAGCGACGTAATATCAATGCCGAGCTCTGTTCAACCCGCGCCACGACCCCGTTTTTACCTCTACCAGTTGCTTGCCCCCACAGATCATCTTCGCCACCGCTAATAGTCCCAATACCTTCCAGATAAACCTTCAGTGCCGCCTCTTCAGCATCCGGCTTGAGCGAGACGTCGGAATGGTCCATGTACAAATCATAAAGCCGCGCCACATTGGAGGTGTCATTCCCAAAGCTGTTGTCTGGCGCACTCCCGTCAATCCCATAGCCAAATTCGGCACAGAACTTCTGAATTTCTTCGGCTTCATTTTCCAGCCCGACATCCCGCGCCATGCAACCTGCAACCGTTTCGCTGTTGGCCTGGTTGTTACCGGTGCCATCAAAGAACACGCCGAGGCGCAAAGTGATCAGTCGCTCCTGCTCGACTTCTTCTTCCTCTTCTTCGATGTCCTGCTCTCTCTGCGCGTCGGCAGGACGGCGTGGGTTGAGAGGCATCGGCGTAGCTGCAACGGCAGCACCTTGCACGTAACCAGCGGCGGAAAAAGGCCTGCCGGCTACTGCCGCCGGACTTTCCTCGTTCTCGTAGGCGGCACAGAACAGCGATGGTTCCAACCGGGCTTTACAGGGGCAACCGCTGACACTGTCCAGGGTGCCGGCCAGGCGAATGCCGTCACTGATCATGTGGGAAATTCCGCCTTCGATCCGATACGTTTTACCGTCGACACCGCACTTCACCGCGTCGCCCTCTCGCGACTGTTCAATGCCGTGCAACACCATGCGGGAGGTTGCTTGCGTGACGAATCCGCCACAGCGGGTCTTGTCGTTCAGTCGGATGTAATAACCGGTAGCCATCAATACTCGTTCCCTGTTCAGGTGTCGCGTCCATGCGAAAGAGTGGGGATGTGGGAGATCCACGCGAAAGCCTGATGGGCAGGTCGCGCAATGGAACCAAGTGGGGTGTTATTCGGCGTTAGCGCTGCCAACGGCAGGCAGGAAGTCGGCAGCCAAAGGGACGCCCTGGCGGGCTACGAACGGTCTGTGGGGCTGTGGCGTGTTGATGATCTCGTCGCCGTTGCACAAGCGGCTCCCCACCAACGCGACGTGACCATTGCTGTGGCCTGCGCCTGTGATGATGTGGGCGGTGGAACCATCCGGATAAAGAACGCAGTCTCCCTTATGCGCTAAGCGCACTTGCTCGCCGTTCTCCAGGGTGCACGTGATCGTCGACTGCGTTTCTTGAACAATGCCGCCGTTGCGGGTCTGGCTGCCTTCAGTGGCAAGCCGGTAGATGCCGATGGGCGGATGGGCCAGGCAATAGGCTTCTTTTTTGCGAATGACCGCCACAGCGTCTTCGTGAAATTCAGCCATTTGCTCAGAGGTGAAGGTGGGCGTGTCGAGTGTCTGAAGAAAGTCGCCTGTCACTTCATTGGTGTACATCGGAGCGAGTGAGGTCGTCATGCCCAGGTCCTGAGTCGTGATCATTCTGAGAGGGGCCGTATCAATCAATGCGGAATGATTGAGCGGGTCGGACAGAAATGATGATCAGGGTCAAAGCCGGAAACCGAAGCGTCTTGCCTGCGATGACGTAGGACGGAAATGAAAAGCGCGTCGTCCATTTCTTGCAGAAAGTGTCTGTTCGTACTCAGCAAAAAGCCCCTGACTCTTGCGAGTTCAGGGGCTTCACTGCGCGTGTGAGCGAGTGTCAGACAGTCATGTGCAGACGGACATCGACGTTGCCGCGTGTGGGATTGGAGTAAGGGCACACTTGGCGGGCTGCATCGACCGGCGCTTGGGCTTCGGCATTGTTCAATGCCAGCAGACCGATGTGCAGTACTGCGCTACTGCTTAGTGTGCACGTTAAATTTTGAGCTTTTTGAGAATTGCCGATTACGGCAGCCGATCAGAGGCTCTCGAGCAGATTTCCACGCAGGGCGAGCAGGTCTTTCTGCAGGGCCTTCAGCTGTTCAAGGTTGATGCCGCTGGCGGCCAGAATGCATTGCGGCACGCTTTGCGCCTTTTTGTGCAGCGCCTTGCCTTGCTCGGTCAAGGTCAGCAGCACAACCCGTTCATCTTCCTTGCTACGGGTCCGGCGGATCAGGCCTTCGGCTTCCAGACGTTTGAGCAGTGGCGTCAGCGAGCCGGGATCGGTGAGCAAGCGGGTGCTGACTTCTCCGACGGTCAAGCCGTCGCGCTCCCACAGCACCAGCATCGCCAGGTATTGCGGGTAGGTCAGGTTCAGTGCCTGGAGCAGAGGCTTGTAGACCTTGGTCATCATCAGCGACGTCGAGTACAGGGCGAAGCACAGCTGGTTATCCAGCAGCAGCTCGTCGCAACTGCCAGCGCCAGCCTTGTGGGTGGGCTCGTTGGCGTTCATGGGGTGTCCCTCTCAGTCAGTAATGCTCGGTAATTTAGTGCCCTGCTGTTTAATGCACCAGATAATTTCGGTAATGGCCGGGCGTGGGGTTTTCTATCGGCCGCCTCAGCCGCGGATCGTTTCCACATTCTGATATCGTCTCAGCGGATTTCCTCAACGGCACTGACTGCGTAGCATGCGCGCAGAAATCGGATCAGAGGATCGGCCGTGATTGTCGATGTATTGATGTACCTGCTGCTGGGCGCCGCCATGGGCACACTGGGCGGACTGTTCGGCATTGGCGGCGGGCTGGTCGCCATTCCGGCGCTGGGCGTGTTGTTCGGGCTTGATCAGCAACTGGCCCAGGGCACGGCGTTATTGATGGTGCTGCCCAATGTGCTGCTGGCGCTGTGGCGCTACAACCAGCGCAATCGGGTGTCGGTGCGCCATGCGCTGATGCTCATCGTGCCCAGTTTCACAATGTCCTGGCTGACCTCGCTGTGGGCCGTGCGCGTTGACCCTCAAATCATGCGCCTGAGCTTTGTCGGCTTTCTTGTGGTGCTGACGCTGTTTAACCTGATCCAGATGGTCTGGCGCAACGGGACCGTAGGCGCCGAGTTGCGGCACACCCGTTGGTTGTGGCTGCTGGGCGTCGGCTCGGGCGTGACCGCCGGGCTGTTCGGTGTCGGCGGCGGGGTGATCGCGACGCCCATTTTGACCGGCTTGTTCGGCGCGACGCAGGTGGCGGCCCAGGGCCTGGCGCTGGCCCTGGCGGCGCCGAGCACCACGATCACGCTGGCGACCTACGCTTTGCACGACCACGTCGACTGGCTGATGGGTATTCCCCTTGCGATTGGCGGGCTGGCCAGCATCAGTTGGGGCGTCGCCTTGGCGCACAGTTTGCCGGAGCGCGTATTGCGATCGCTGTTCTGCGGCTTTCTGGTGATTTGCGCGATCATGCTGTGCTTCAAGCTGTGATGCCTGATGTCATGAGTGCCCGTTACAGCCTGAACCCCTCCGCAATGTGATCGGCCAGGCACTCGGTGATCGGCGAAGGATTGTTGGGATTGCGCAGCAGTACGATGCTCGCCGACGGCAACTGCGGCAGCCCGTGCTGTTCCCCCAATACTTCCAGGTCCGAGGTGATCAGGCTTTGCAGCTGCGCCGTCACCGCCAGTCCTGCGCTGACCACGGCCATGATCGCTGACAGGCTCGCGCTGGTGTAGGCCACGCGGAATTCGCGGCCGGACGCCTGCAGCGCGTTGATTGCCCACTGCCGGCAAAAGCAGTCGGTGTTGAACATCGCCAGCGGCATCGGCGTTTGCTCCTGTGGGCTAAAGCCTGCGCCGACCGCCCAGACGAACCGCTCCTGGCGCAGGATCTGGCCGATTTCCTTGCCCGGCTCGCGGGTGACGATGCTTAAATCCAGGTCCTGGCGTTGCAGCAACTGCGACGAAGACTCGCAATGCACCTCCACCTGCACCAGCGGATAGGCCTGGGCAAAGCGCTGCAAAATCCCCGGCAGAAAGCGCATCACGTAATCGTCCGGCGTACCGATCTTCACCGTGCCGACCATGTGCGGCTCGCGCAGGGTGTTGAACACTTCGCTGTGCAGTTTCAGGATCCGTCGCGCGTAGCCCAGCAGCACCTGGCCTTCCGCGGTGAAGCTGATGGTGCGGCCGTCTTTCAGAAACAACGGTCGCCGCACCACGTCCTCCTCCAGCCGTTTCATCTGCATGCTGACGGCGGACTGCGTGCGATTCACCACCTCGCCGGCCTTGGTGTAACCGCCCTCATCGGCGATCGCGACAAAGGTGCGCAGCAGCTCGCTGTCGATACTCGGGTAGGTAGTCATGCATCAATCTCCCAGATGCAGTGCATAAGAAACATTCGTTGGATTGATCTTAGGCGCGGCGAGAGAATCTGCCCATCCCCACTGGAGGGCAGGACGATGAAAGGTCAAAAAGGTTACGTATTGGTCGCAAAACCTCTGTCGCAGGAATCCGCGCCGGAACGCTGGTGGAAATCGGCCGTGGCGCAGGTTGCTCGCTGGCGCAAGCTGCATCACCAGCGTGTCGAACTGGCCACCCTCAGCGATGACGCGCTGAAAGACATGGGCCTGAGTCGGGCGGATGTCTACGAAGAAGTGGAGCGTCCCTTCTGGGATGACCCGATGAAGCGCTGACAGAACAGCGGGTGATCGGTTAGCGTTGGGCACCGCCATGGAGGTCGCAATGCCCGCCGAACCGCCGAGTCACCCGCCACTTTCCCTCAAGCACGCGCGCCGGCTTGCGCTGGCCGCGCAAGGTTTTAACAGCCGCCAGCCGCCTGCAACGATCAAGGCCGCGCATGTCACGCAGTTGATCCAGCGACTCGGCGTGCTGCAGATCGATTCGGTCAATGCCCTGGTGCGATCGCACTACTTGCCGCTCTTTTCCCGGCTCGGTCCTTACCCGCGCGCATTGCTGGAGCAGGCGGCGTGGAGCCAGGGTCGGCAACGCAATCTGTTTGAGTACTGGGGCCATGAGGCGTCATTGCTGCCGGTTGAGCTGTACCCGCTGATGCGCTGGCGGATGCAGCGTGCGGCCCAGGGCGAGGGCATTTATCAGCAACTGGCAAAGTTCGGCCGCGAGCAGCGGACCACCATCGCCCGGGTGCTGCAGACCGTTCGGGATCAGGGCGCGTTGGGCGCGGGCAGCATCAGCACTCGGCAGGATCGCGCCGGACCCTGGTGGGACTGGAGCGCCGAAAAGCATGCGCTGGAATGGTTGTTCGCAGCGGGTGAGGTCACGGTCGCCGGTCGTCGCGGGTTCGAGCGCCTGTACGATTTGCCCGAGCGGGTTCTGCCGGCGGCGATCGTCAATCACCCTGATATCGGCGAATCCGACGCACAGCGCGGCTTGCTGCTGCATGCAGTCAAAGCGCTGGGCGTCGGTACCGAAAAGGACGTGCGCGATTATTTCCGGCAGGACCCGGCACCCGCCAGGCGCGGGTTGGCTGAGCTGGTGGAGGAGGGCGTGGTTCAGAGGGTTCAGGTGCAGGGCTGGAAGCAACCGGCGTACACGCTTGCGGGGTCGGTCGTGCCACGCAAAGTGGCGGCCAGTGCGTTGCTGTCGCCTTTTGATTCACTGATCTGGGAGCGGGGGCGCACCGAGCGGCTGTTCGATTTTCGCTATCGGCTGGAAATCTACACGCCCCAGGCCAAGCGTCTTTACGGCTACTACGTGCTGCCATTTCTGTACAACGAGCACATCGTTGCGCGGGTTGATCTTCGTGCTGAACGGGCAGCCGGGCGCCTGGCGGTACATGCGGTGCACGTGGAAGAGAAAGGGCTGGACGATGAGGGCATGCAGGCATTGGCCGGAAATCTGCGTCAACTGGCAGATTGGCTGGGCCTGCCCCAGGTGCAGATCAATTGCCAGCGAGCAAGTGCTGCCCGCTTGAGGGCTGCGTTTCTCGCGTGCGGCGTGGAACACCTCTAGCCGCCAATCTGCTCGTGGCACGGGCATTCTGCATGGAGGCTAAACGACAGTTCATGCAGAACACACGGGTTGTTCATCCGTTAATTAATTCAACCTGTTGATTTATAACGATAAATAATCATGTGGGCAGTTGGCCCGTCCCCTGCAACCACCACGGTATGCAAACGCTTTTGTATCAACCTGCCCATAAGGATCTTGAAATGACTGACATCAACAAAGAATCGATCTCGCTGCTCAACGACCTGATCGAAACCAGCAAAGATGGCGAGAAAGGTTTCCAGGCCAGCGCAGATGACATCAAAAATCCGACCATCAAAGAATTCTTTGTGAGCCGCTCGGCTGAGATCGCAACTGCGGTGCGCGAGCTGCAGTCCGAAGTTCGCGCACTGGGCGGCGATCCAGAAACGTCCTCCAGCGTCAGCGGCACTCTGCACCGCGCCTGGGTCGATCTGAAATCCACTCTAACCGGAAAAGACGACACCGCGATTCTCAACGAAGTTGAGCGTGGTGAAGACGTCGCGCTAAAGGCTTATAAAGAAGCGCGCTCGAAGGCTGTGGAAAAGAACCTTCCAGCCAGCGTTCAGTCGTTGATCGACAAGCAGCTGCAGGGTGTGCAGGCTAACCACGACAAGGTTAAAGCGTTGCGTGACGCCTCTCGCGCCGCCAGCTAAAAGTTGCCGCGAAAAAAACGCCAGCCCGTCTGGCGTTTTTTTATGCGCGTCGTGTCGGAGCGTTACGAGCCCGCTCGTGGCTGCAAAGATGTGTCCAACACTGGCGCGTCGCCTTATCGCCGAACCTGCTTCAACGTCTCGGCAATCAGAAACGCCAGCTCCAGCGACTGATCGGCATTCATCCGTGGGTCACAATGGGTGTGGTAACGGTCCGACAAGCCATCTTCGGTAATCGGACGTGCGCCGCCGATGCATTCGGTGACGTTCTGGCCGGTCATCTCGATATGGATGCCGCCGGCGTAGGTGCCTTCCGCCTGATGCACCTGAAAGAACTGCTTCACTTCCGCCAGGATCTGCGCGAAGTCGCGGGTCTTGTAACCGCTGCTGGCCTTGATCGTGTTGCCATGCATCGGGTCCGAACTCCACAGCACCTTCTTGCCTTCGCGTTCCACTGCACGGATCAGCGCCGGTAGATGGTCGCCAACCTTGTTGGCGCCCATGCGCGCGATCAGGTTCAGGCGGCCCGGATCGTTGTCCGGGTTGAGGATGTCAATCAGCCGGATCAGGTCATCGGTGTTCATGCTGGGCCCGACCTTGACGCCGATCGGGTTCTTTACCCCACGCAGGAATTCCACGTGGGCGCCGTCCAGTTGCCGCGTGCGGTCGCCGATCCACAGCATGTGCGCCGAGCAATCGTAAAAGTCATTGGTCAGGCTGTCGCGGCGAACGAAGGCTTCTTCGAAATTCAGCAGCAGCGCTTCGTGGGCGGTGAAGAAACTGGTTTCGCGCAACTGCGGCGAGGTGTCCATGCCGCAGGCACGCATGAAAGCGAGGGTCTCGTCGATGCGATCGGCAAGCTGGCTGTACTTGTCCGACAGCGCCGAGTTGGCGATGAAATCCAGGTTCCACTTGTGCACTTGATGCAGGTCGGCAAAACCGCCCTGAGCAAAAGCGCGCAGCAGATTGAGGGTCGCGGTGGACTGGTGATACGCCTGAAGCAGACGATCCGGGTCGGGCACGCGGCTTTTCTCGTCGAAGCCGATACCGTTGACGATGTCACCGCGGTACGCCGGCAGCGTCACGCCGTCAATTGTCTCGTCGTTGGAGGAACGCGGTTTGGCGAATTGCCCGGCCATGCGCCCGACTTTGACGACCGGGCAACCGGCGGCAAAGGTCATGACGATCGCCATCTGCAGCAACACCTTGAAGGTGTCGCGGATTTTTGCAGCCGAGAATTCGAAGAAGCTCTCGGCGCAATCGCCACCCTGCAGCAGGAACGCCCGGCCCTCGGTCACCTCGGCAAACTGCCGGCGCAGCTCTCGCGCTTCCCCGGCAAACACCAGCGGTGGATAGCTGGCGAGGGTCTGCTCGACACGGCGAACGTGGTCCGCGTCCGGGTATTGAGGTTGCTGCTGGATAGGCAGGTTCCGCCAGCTGTCGGGGCTCCAGGGTTGGCTCATCTTGAACTCGAAGTCAGTGCGATCGGACAGGCATGTTAGCAGCTCGCCTCGAGAATTTGCGTGACCTGCGGGGCGCGATTCGCCGACAATTCGCGCTTTTCCGGGCCGCCTCTTGCGTCTGTCTGCACACGAGGCCCGGGGCGCGGCAACGCCGATCCTTGCGGGCGAGCTCCCGAACCACTCTGACCATGGGTACGAAAACAGCAATGACCGAGGAACGCGTAGAGCACGTGTTGGCCGAAGTTCACGACGAATTCGGCAAGATCCGCGTACTTGAAGTGGCCGATTACCGCTTCCTGGAGTTCGGGGATGCCATCGAGCAGAGTTGCACGTTCACGGCCGATCCGGCCTGGCTCGAATACGACTACACCCGCGCCATGTTCATTGGCGCGCTCTGCCATCCTGCCCCGGAAAGCGCGCTGTTCATGGGGCTGGGGGCGGGCACGCTGACCCAGGCGTGTCTGAAGTTTCTGTCCCTTGACGATGTCGAAGCCATCGAGCTGCGCCCCGATGTGCCGCGCCTGGCCATGGAATTCATGGGCCTGCAGGACGATCCCCGGTTGTACGTGCGCATCGGCGACGCCCTCGACCTGCTGCCGACCGCCGAAGACGCTGATCTGATCTTTGTCGATCTCTACACCGACACCGGCCCTGCGGTGGGCCATCTGGCCTGGGGCTTTCTCGAGAAGTGTCAGCAGCGCCTCAACCCCGGCGGCTGGCTGATCATCAATCAGTGGGCATCGGACGACGGCAAGCCATTGGGCGCGGCGCTTCTGCGCGGGCTGTATCACCGTCATTACTGGGAGCTGCCGGTGAAGGAGGGCAATGTCATCCTCATCGTCCCCGCCGACCTCGATCAGACGCTGGACATTGACGCCCTCACCCAGCGCGCCGAGAGCCTCGCCCCGCAACTGGGCTATTCGCTGTTGCCGCTGATCAAGACGCTGCGGCCCGCCACCTGATCAGCAACCCCTGAACAGCGGCGGGCGTTTTTCGAGCAACGCCTGCAGGCCTTCTTTAGCGTCCTCGCTGTCCAGCACACGCCGGACCAGCGCAGGCAACGCCTTCGCGGCAACGCTTTCACCCTCGAGCACCGCCTGACGCGCGGACTCCAGGGTGGTGCGAATCCCCAACGGCGCGCGGTCGGCAATGTGTTGGGCCAGGCGCAGCGCCGAGGGCAGCAGGTCTTCGGGCGCCATCACTTCCTGCACCAGGCCCATGCGGCAGGCTTCGTGGGCGTCGAATTCATCGCCCGTGAGCAGCCAGCGCATGGCATTGCCCCAACCCGCGATCTGATGCAGCCGCAGGGTCGCGCCGGCGCAGGCAAAAATGCCGCGTTGCACTTCCAGATGGGCAAAGCGTGAATTGCTCGCACAGAGATTGATGTCAGAGGCGAGCATCAGCTCGATGCCCAGTGTCAGGCACCAGCCCTGGGCCGCGACGATTACCGGTTTGCTCACCCTCGGTCCGATCGACAGGCCCCAAGGGTCGAAACCGCCGGCCGGCAGTGTCCAGCCGTTTCTCAATGCCGCCCCTGCCTCGGCCAGATCGAACCCGCCGGTGAAATGATCGCCGTGGGCAAACACCACCGCGACCCGCGCCTGGTCGTTACGCTCGAACTCCCCGTAGGCCAGGCTCAACTGATTGAGCATGTGCATGTCGAAGGCGTTGCGTTTGGCGACCCGGTCCAGGCCGATGAGCATGATTGCGCCGCGCTGTTCCCGGCTGACGTGGCCTTTGATCGAAGAGGTCATGTCGCTGTTTCCTGCAGATGAGGAGAAAGGGAGGGTGGGGTGTCGCACTGTCCAGATGAATCGTTTAAGCTCTGCTCGCTACCGATACCGGGCACTTGAAAAGTAGACACTGACGCAGCTTTGCGCAAAGCCTGTGACAGTTGGCCGCAAGGGGCTGTTTCCCGAAAAAATCCTCACTTGTTTCAGCATTTCCGGTATAGTGCGCGCCGGCCTTTCATAGGGCCCTCGTCACGGTTTAGGTTCGCGAAGCCATCTTCTCAAACCGGTTCGGTCACGAACCACCCATGACGATCCATTCATCAATACGTTTTCGCAAATCCCCGCCGACAAAGCAGCCAGGGTGACTCTAGGGTCTTACACGGCACGCGCAGCTTTGAAGCATGGGTCTTTGCGGATGCACTCAGAGGCAGACCCATGACCCAGGAAACCGGCGGCTTCGCCGCTCTTAACCTTCACCCGACAATTGTTGCAGCTGTAGTAGCCACCGGCTACGAAGAGCCTTCGGCCATTCAGCAGCAATCGATCCCCATTATTCTCGCCGGTCACGACATGATCGGTCAGGCGCAGACAGGTACCGGTAAAACCGCCGCCTTCGCTCTGCCCATCCTGAGCCTGATCGACCCGACGAAACGCGAGCCGCAAGCGCTGATCCTCGCGCCGACTCGTGAGCTGGCCCTGCAAGTGGCCACCGCGTTCGAAACCTACGCCAAGCAGATGCCAGGCGTTACCGTTGTGGCTGTCTACGGCGGCGCGCCAATGGGCCCGCAGCTGAAAGCCATTCGTAACGGCGCTCAAATCGTCGTTGCTACCCCGGGCCGTCTCTGTGACCACCTGCGTCGTGACGAAAAAGTCCTGGCGACTGTGAACCATCTGGTTCTCGACGAAGCTGACGAAATGCTCAAGCTGGGCTTCATGGATGACCTCGAAGTCATCTTCAAGGCCATGCCTGAAACCCGTCAGACCGTGCTGTTCTCGGCGACCCTGCCGCAGTCGATCCGCGCGATCGCCGAGCGTCACCTGAAAGACCCGAAACACGTCAAGATCCAGAGCAAGACCCAGACCGTTACCGCGATCGAGCAGGCTCACCTGCTGGTTCACGCTGACCAGAAGACCTCTGCCGTGCTGAGCCTGCTGGAAGTCGAAGATTTCGACGCCCTGATCATGTTCGTGCGCACCAAGCAGGCCACTCTGGATCTGGCCAGTGCCCTTGAAGCCAAAGGCTACAAGGCTGCTGCGCTGAACGGCGACATCGCTCAGAACCAGCGTGAACGCGTCATCGACTCCCTCAAGGATGGTCGTCTGGACATCGTTGTTGCGACTGACGTTGCTGCCCGTGGTCTTGACGTTCCGCGTATCACTCACGTGTTCAACGTTGACATGCCGTACGACCCGGAAGCCTACGTTCACCGTATCGGCCGTACTGGCCGTGCCGGTCGCGAAGGTCGCGCCCTGTTGCTGGTAACGCCGCGTGAGCGTCGCATGCTGCAAGTGATCGAGCGCATGACCGGTCAGAAAATCGCCGAAGTCCGCCTGCCGGACTCCCAAGCCGTTCTCGATGCCCGCATCAAGAAACTGACCAACAGCCTGTCGCCGCTGGTCGCTGATGCTGAAGCAAGCCATGGCGAATTGCTGGACCGCCTGACTGCCGACATCGGTTGCACCCCGCGTGCCCTGGCCGCTGCTCTGCTGCGCAAGGCCACCAATGGTCAGGCGCTGACCCTGAGCGCGATCGAGAAAGAACGTCCACTGGTGCCGAACAACGCGCCACGTGGTGACCGTCCTGAGCGTCCGGCAGGCGACCGTCCTGATCGTGGCGACCGTGAACGTCGTGCCCCGGTGCCGTTGGCCGAAGGCCGTGCTCGCTGCCGTACCGCGCTGGGTGCCCGTGACGGCATCGCTGCGAAAAACCTGCTGGGCGCCATCCTCAACGAAGGTGGTCTGGCTCGCGAAGCAATCGGTCGCATCCAGGTGCGTGACAGCTTCAGCCTCGTCGAGCTGCCGGAAGACGGCCTCGAGCGTCTGCTGGCCAAGCTGAAAGACACCCGCGTTGCCGGCAAGCAGCTGAAGCTGCGTCGCTATCGCGAAGACTGATCTGCTCTTGAGCTGATCGTCTGAATAAAAAAATCCCCGACTGGTTCGGGGATTTTTTTGCGTGGGATTTGGGGGCTAGTGCTGCGTTTGGATGACTATTTGAAGGGGACAGATTTATTTACAACGCTCCACCGTAAATAAGTGAGTCCCCTATAAGTGTAAGTCCCCTATAAGTGCATAATCGATGGCGTTTGACCTGGCCTCTTCCCGGCTAAAGCCGGTCCTACAGGGCTGTATCCATCCCCTCAACCAAACCGATAAATGTCCATCCCCAGCGCCCCCATGGTGAAGCCCTGGTGCTCAATGCTGAATTTCCCACCCGCCGCCCGAGCGAAATACAGCGGCAGCAGGTGTTCATCGGTCGGGTGGTTGCGCACGGCGTGGGGCGCCTGGTTTCGGTAATCGTGCAGCGCTTCCAGATCATCGGCCGCCAGCTTTCCCACCATCCAGTCACGGAACGCCAGGGCCCACGGCGTGATGCTTTCAGGTCCCGCCTGCCAGTCCAGCTCTCGCAAGTTATGGGTGATGCTGCCAGAACCGATCAGCAGAACGTTTTCCTCGCGCAGTCCATTTAGTGCCTGCCCGACCTTCGTCTGCAGGGCGGGGCCCCCGCGCGTAGGCAGCGAGACCTGCACAATGGGAATGTCCGCCTGCGGGTACATCAACGACAAGGGCACCCAGACGCCATGGTCGAATGGCCGTTGAGTGTTCATGCGCGCTGGCAGGTCAGCCTCTGCCAGCAGTTCCAGCACGCGATGCGTCAGCTCTGGCATGCCGGGCGCCGGGTACTGCACGGCGAAAAGTGCGGATGGGAAGCCGCCGAAGTCATGCCAGGTCTCCGGCTGGGGATTGCCGTTGACCAGCAGTTCATTGCTTTCCCAGTGCGCCGAGACCATAACGATGGCTTTGGGGCGCGGCAGGGTGGCGGCCAAACGCGCAAGCGCGGGCCCGCTCTCACCCGGTTCGAGGGCAAGCATGGGCGAGCCGTGGGAAATGAACAGGCTAGGCAGCATTTGCAGTGTCCTGAGCGTATAAGGTGAGTGGCATGATCGGGCAGTACATCCATCTAAATCTAATATAAGTTTTCGTCCGTTTTGATCGGGATATCAGGAGTGTCTATGGAGCCGCGTTTTTGGCATGAGCGCTGGGCGATCAATCAGATCGGTTTCAATCAGGCGTCTGTGAATTCGCACCTCTTGCGCCTGTGGCCAGAGCTCACCGCCATGCCCGGGGAGCGCGTGCTGGTGCCGTTGTGCGGCAAAAGCATCGACATGATCTGGCTGCTCAACCAGGGCTTTCACGTGGTAGGCGCAGAATTGTCTGAGATAGCGGTGGCGGGATTCTTCAGCGAGAACGGCTTGCAGCCGACGGTCGAGGAGCGTGGCGCGCTCAAGGTTTATCGTGTGGAGGGCTGCGAGATCTGGTGCGGTGACTTCTTTGCCCTAAATCCCGAAGACGTGGGCGACTGCACCGCATTCTACGACCGAGCCGCCCTGATTGCGCTGCCGCCGGACTTGCGCTGGCGTTACGTCAAACAGCTCAATCACTTGTTGTCGAAAGATGCCTGCGGCTTGTTGGTGACGCTGGATTACGATCAGTCGCTGATTGCCGGCCCGCCGTTCTCAGTGGATGAGGATGAGGTGCTGCAGCTGTTGTCCCCCGATTGGCGGGTCAAGCGCGTCGCGGATCTGGATGTGCTGGAGCAGGGCGTGAAGTTCAAACAGGCGGGCGCGACATCCCTGATGGAATATGCTTATCGTCTGTATCGGCGATAAGGAAGGGGCAGGCTGGAGAATGGGCTCCAGTGCTGGAAAATCCAGCGGATGTGGATACGTCTTCGTGAGCAAGCTCACTCTCACAGACCGCCTATGCGCACAAAATCTGCCACAGGCAAAAGAAAAGGGCGACTTCACGTCGCCCTTTCTCGTCCAGCTGTCACGGAATCAACCGCGACGGCGAAGCGCCTCGATGCGTTCTTCCAGCGGCGGGTGGCTCATGAACAGCCCGGCCAGGCCGTGCTTCAAGCCACCGTTGATGCCGAACGCCGTCATGCTCTCAGGCATTTGCACCGGAACGCCCTGTTCCGAACGCAGACGCTGCAGCGCGCTGATCATCGCGCCCGTACCGGCCAGGCGGGCACCGGCGTCGTCTGCGCGGTATTCACGCTTGCGCGAGAACCACATGACGATGGCGCTGGCGAGGAAGCCCAAAACGATTTCAGCGAAGATGGTCGCGATATAGAACGCGATGCCACGGCCTTCTTCGTTCTTGAAGATCACCTTGTCGACGAAGTTGCCGATGATCCGCGCGAAGAACATGACGAAGGTGTTGACCACGCCCTGGACCAGCGCCAGCGTCACCATGTCGCCGTTGGCCACGTGACCGATCTCGTGAGCCAGCACCGCCTTCACTTCATCGGGCGAAAAACGCTCCAGCAGGCCCTGACTGACCGCGACCAGGGCGTCGTTCTTGTTCCAGCCGGTGGCGAAGGCGTTGGCTTCGTAGGCGGGGAAAATACCCACTTCCGGCATCTTGATGCCCGCATCGCGAGACAGTTGTTCCACGGTCTGCAGCAGCCATTGCTCATGGCGGGTGCGGGGTTGGGTAATGATTTCGGTGCCCGTGCTCATCTTCGCCATCCATTTGGAGATGAACAGAGAGAACAGTGAACCGGCAAAACCGAACACGGCGCAGAAGATCAGCAGCTGATTGAGGTTCAGATCAACCCCGTTGGCCGCCATGAACCCGTTGAAGCCAAAAAGGCTCAGGGTAATGCTGGCAATCAGCACGACCGCAAGGTTAGTGGCCAAAAACAGCAAAATGCGCATCATGGTTAAGAGTGTCTCCTCGGGAAGAATATGTAACGTACTGCGGGGGTATATAAGGTGATGTCGGGGCGTATTCAACCGAGCGATCATTTCAAACTGTGTCGTTTGGTGTCGCCTCGGCGATAAGTGTCATCGGCGAGGGAGTGAGGCCGGGGCAACTGCGCTCAAATCGGCAGGAGTCGGCTTACGGGCGGGCACCCGCAAGTCGGCTCCTGCAGCAAGCAGCGTTACTGCTTATAGGTCTTCAGGAAGTTGCCGATCCGGCCAATGGCCTGTTCCAGATCGTCCACACGCGGCAGCGTCACCACGCGGAAGTGGTCTGGCCACGGCCAGTTGAACGCCGTGCCCTGAACGATCAACAGCTTTTCCGACAGCAGCAGGTCCAGCGCGAATTTCTCGTCGTTGTGGATCGGGCAGACCTTCGGGTCGATGCGCGGGAAGGCGTACAGCGCACCCATCGGCTTCACGCAACTGACACCCGGAATGTCGTTGAGCAATTCCCAGGTCCGGTTGCGTTGTTCCAGCAGACGACCCGGCGGCAGGATCAGGTCATTGATGCTCTGATAGCCGCCCAGCGCGGTCTGGATCGCGTGCTGACTCGGCACGTTGGCACACAGGCGCATGTTCGCCAGAATGTCGATGCCTTCGATGTAGCTCTGCGCGTTGTGCTTGGGCCCGGAAATCGCGATCCAGCCGGAGCGGAAACCCGCCACGCGGTAGGACTTCGACAGCCCGTTGAAGGTCAGGCACAGCAGGTCCGGTGCCAGCGAGGCGGTGCAAATGTGCACGGCGTCGTCGTAGAGGATCTTGTCGTAGATTTCGTCCGAGAAGACCACCAGGTTGTGCTGACGGGCAATCTCCAGCATCCCCAGCAACACTTCGCGGGAATAAACGGCGCCGGTCGGGTTGTTCGGGTTAATGATCACCATGGCTTTGGTGTTCGGCGTGATCTTGGCCTTCATGTCCTCCAGATCAGGCCACCAGTTGGCCTGCTCGTCGCACAGATAATGCACCGGGTTGCCGCCCGACAACGCCACGGCGGCGGTCCACAGCGGGTAGTCCGGCGCCGGCACCAGCACTTCATCGCCGTTGTTGAGCAGGGCCTGCATCGACATCACGATCAGTTCGGAGACGCCGTTGCCCAGATAGATGTCTTCGATGCCGACACCTTCGACCTGCTTCTGCTGGTAGTACTGCATCACAGCCTTGCGTGCGCTGAACAGGCCTTTTGAATCGCTGTAGCCCTGGGCCATGGGCAGGTTGCGGATGACGTCCTGCAGAATCTCGTCCGGCGCCTCGAAACCAAACGGCGCCGGGTTACCGATGTTCAGCTTGAGGATGCGATGGCCTTCCTCTTCCAGGCGCTTGGCGTGCTTGAGCACCGGCCCGCGAATGTCGTAGCAGACGTTGGCGAGCTTGTTCGATTTGCTGAACTGCATGGTGATTGGTCCCGAAAAGAGACGGCCCGCTGTATGAAGATGCGCAGACCGCTGAGCATGACGCCATCAAAATGGGTTTGTACGCGAGAAACGCGGGTGACAGACTGGCGTCCAACGAAGGCGCAATCATACGTGCCACCCGATCCGTGGAAAAGACGCAGATCGGGCTTTTTCATTTACGGAGGTCTACCCGTGGCTAAGCTGGATAAAACCCTTGAAGAATGGAAAGCGATGCTCGATCCGGAGCAGTACAACGTCTGCCGGCTGAAGGGCACCGAGCGTCCATTCAGCGGTAAATACAACGAGACCAAGACTGACGGCGTTTACCACTGCATCTGCTGCAACGAGCCGTTGTTCGATTCAAAAACCAAGTTCGATTCGGGCTGCGGCTGGCCGAGCTTCTACGCGCCGCTGGAAGGCAGCGCCGTGGTCGAAGTGCGCGATGTCAGTCACGGCATGATCCGCACTGAAGTGGTCTGCAGTAAATGCGATGCTCACCTCGGCCACGTGTTCCCGGACGGCCCGGCGCCCACCGGTCTGCGCTACTGCATCAACTCCGTGTGCCTGGATTTGGTGCCGCGTAGCGCCTGATGCACGCCTATCACCGGCAACAATGGGATAGCGCGCCAGGCAATGGCGCGCTAGCTTGGCTGTTTACCACTTTCGAGGCATCGCCATGAGCGACGAGCTGCTGAACATTCCGGTGCAAACGATCAAGGGCGAACAAAAGACCCTCGCTGATTTCGGCGGCAAGGCGGTATTGGTGGTGAACACTGCCAGCAAGTGCGGTTTCACGCCGCAGTACAAGGGTCTTGAGGAATTGTGGCAGGGCTACAAGGATCGCGGGCTGGTGGTGCTGGGCTTTCCATGCAACCAGTTCGGCAAACAGGAGCCCGGCAACGAAGGGGCGATTTCCGACTTTTGCGAACTGAACTACGGGGTAACCTTCCCGCTGTTCAAGAAGATCGACGTCAACGGCAGCCATGCCCACCCGCTTTTCGTGCAGCTCAAGAAGCGCGCGCCGGGCTTGCTGGGGTCGGAAGGCATCAAGTGGAATTTCACCAAGTTCCTGGTAGGTCGCGACGGCAAGCTGGTCAAGCGTTACGCCCCATTGACCAAGCCGGAAGACATCAAGGCGGACATCGACGCGCTGTTGAAAGAACAGGCGGCCGGTTGATCGAAGCCTTTTACTGGGGCTGTGCCACCGGGATCCACTGATCCAGCAACGCCATCAATTCCTCGCGACGAAACGGCTTGGCCAGGTAGTCGCTCATGCCCGCGGCCTTGCAGTGTTCGCGCTCTTCGGGCATCGCGTTAGCCGTCAGCGCGATGATCGGCAGGTCCGACCAACGTCCGTTTTTCCGAATGCAACGGGTGGCGTCATAGCCGTTCATCACGGGCATGTTGCAGTCCATCAGCACCAGATCGAAGTGGTCCTGCTCAAGCTGTTGCAGTGCTTCGGCGCCGTTGCTGCTGACGATGACCTCGCAACCGAGCTTGCCGAGCATGCCTTTCGCCACCAGCTGATTAACCGGGTTGTCCTCCACCAGCAGAATACGCGCCCGATGGGTGGGTGAGGGGGCGCCCTGTTCGTGGCTGCTGCCCGCCTGTCCGTCGGCATCCAGAATGCGCGCCAGGCTCTGATGCAGCACGTTGCGCGGTAACGGCCGCGCCTGCTGCTGCAGCGGTGCCAGGGCCGCAACTTGCTCGCCGGGCATGAAATTGCCGTACGCCGTCACCAGCAACACCGGCACCGTGCACGCCTCGCGGATGGCCACCAGGCATTGCGGGCAATCGGTGATCAGCAGGTCTGCGTCGGCGTCGGGTGGCGCGCCTTCTGCCAGCGGCTGACAGGTAACGCCCCATTCCGGCAGCACTCGGCTCAACATTTCCAGTAATCCGCTGCCCGCATCGCTGGCGACCAGCACTTTGCCTTTCAGCAGCGGCCATTGCAGCGCCGGCGTGTGTGCCGGCAGCGGCAGGTCCACGCGGAAGCGGCTGCCAACGCCAAGGGTGGACTCGATACTCAATTGCCCGTTCATGGCATCGGTCAGGTTGTGGGTCAGGGTCAGGCCCAGACCGGTGCCGCCGTACTGCCGGGTGATCGCGGCTTCGGCCTGGGTGAATGGCTGGAAGATCTTCGCCTGAGCGTCCTGCGCGATACCGATGCCGGTGTCGCACACCTCAATACGCATGTGGTCGCCATGTTGACCCAGGCGCACATCCACGCGCCCGGCCCGGGTGAACTTGAGGGCGTTCGAGAGCAGGTTGCTGACGATCTGGCGCACCCGGGTCGGGTCACCCAGCACGGACGCCGGGAAACGCGGGTCGATCAGGCAGGTCAGCTCGACATTCGGCGCCGCGTTCTGCGACAGCAGGCTGGCGGTGTCTTCGATCAGGGCCGCCAGATCGAACGGAATGCGCTCAAGCTCCACCTGACCGGCATCAAATTTCGACAGGTCAAGAATGTCGTTGAGCAGTTCGACCAACACCTTGCCCGAGTCGTGGGCAATGGACAGCTGCTGGCGCTGTTCTGCACTCAGCGGGCCATCGAGGGACAGGGCCAGCATGCCCAACAAGCCATTGAGCGGCGTGCGTATTTCATGGCTCATGTGGGCCAGAAAGGCCGAGCGCGCGTGGGCCATGTCCAGCGCCGTGCTGCGCGCGATCTGCAGTTCTTCGTTGGACTGGCTGAGCCGGGCGTTGCTGGCTTCAAGCTGGTTGGTCCGCGCGGAGACGATGTCTTCCAGTTCGTTGAGGTGGTCGGTGAGCCGGTTTTCCGCTTCCCGCCGCCGCGCGAACTCACTGGCCACGCTCTCGAACTGCCGATTCGTGACCGCCACCAGCACGCCGATTTCGTCATGCTCGTGGCCGCGCGGGCAGGGCAGCGGGGGTTGAACGGGGCTGCGCGGATCCCGCTCCGAGAGCGCACGGATCATGCCCGTCAGCGGTTTGGTCAGGGTGAAGTAAAACAGCGCCAGCAACAGGCCGGCCAGCACCAGACTGCGCACGAAACCGTTGATCAGTGTGATCCCGGCGCGCTGCAGAAAATGGCTGCCGAACGCGAAGGTGTCGACGTCCAGGTGCAAGATGCCGATGGACTCATTGGGGATGTGGTCCAGGTGCAGCACGTCTTCGAACTGCCGGCTGCCGCCGAACAGGAAATCACTGACCATCCGGTAGGCGCTGTTCGCCAACGGTCGCGACACGGCAGCGAGCTGAACGTTGTTGTTATCGGTCAGGCGCGCGCCGACCACGGCCGGGGAGTGCAGCAGGCCGAGGGTCAGCTCTTGCGCCAGTTCTGCGTCGAGGTTGTAGGCAATGCGCGAGGCGGGGTTGTGACTGATTTGCAGCAGGGAGCGAATTTCACGATCGATGGACGCGTCTTCGCTGGCATAATCGAGCGCAATTTGAAACAGACTGAGCAGCGTGCCCAATACAAAGCCGATCAGCACAGTCAGACGGGCCTGTTTGAATGACAGCCTGTGGGTGATCGCTATATCCATAAAGGCATTGTCACTTCTCGTGTCCGTCGCGTGGCAAGCATAGCTGATCGCGACCGGGCGTTAACCCGTTAAATCAAGGAGAAACCGTGGATTCTCGATTGAACGCATTTCTGGAGCGCGCCGAGTCGGTGCTGGCGCGTCTCGAACCTCTGCTGCCTGCCGTGCGACAGCCCGTGGACTGGGAGACAACGCTGGCGGCGCGCTGGGTGCGCGAAGGCCGTGTCGGTTACCTGATGCCGCTGGAGGTCACCCTGGACATGCGCCTGTCCGACCTCATCGGCGTTGACCGCCAGCGTGAGCAGCTGGGCCGCAACACGCAACAGTTCATCGACGGGCTGCCCGCCAACCACGCGTTGCTCTGGGGTTCCCGTGGCACGGGCAAATCGTCGCTGGTCCGGGCGTTGCTGGCCGAGCACGCCAAAGCCGGCCTGCGCCTGATCGAGATCGAGCGGGATCATCTGGGGGATCTGCCGCGTGTGGTCGAGCAGCTGCAGAAATTGCCGCAGCGCTTTGTACTGTTCTGCGATGACCTGTCGTTCGAATCCGGCGAAGGCGACTACCGGGTGCTGAAGAGCGTGCTCGACGGCTCGCTGGAACAGGCGCCGGACAACGTCCTGCTGTACGCCACGTCCAATCGCCGCCACCTCGTGCCGGAAAAGGAGAGCGACAATGCTCACTGGCAGCGCGGTGACGACGGCGAGATTCACCCGAGTGAAGCCGTGGAGGACAAGATCGCGTTGTCGGACCGCTTTGGTCTCTGGCTGTCGTTCTATCCCTTCACCCAGGAGCATTTCCTGGATGTGGTGGAGCACTGGATCGGCGAGCTGGCGACCAAGGCCGGCTTGCAATGGCAGCGTGATGAAGCCCTTGAGATTCACGCCGTGCGCTGGGCGACCGGCCGCGGCAACCGCAACGGTCGTTGCGCGTATCAGTTCGCCCGCTACTGGGTAGGTTTGAAAATGCTGGAGCAAGACGCATGATCGATTTGAATTCTGCAGGGGAGGGCCTTGATGGCTACCGCCTGCTGGCTGCACAACTGGAATCCCTGCTGGCCGACGAGCGCGACTTCATCGCCAACGCGGCGCAGTTTTCGGCCTTCCTTTATAGCCAGCTCGACGACTTGAACTGGGCAGGCTTCTACCTCAATCGCAACGAAGAGCTGGTGCTGGGTCCGTTCCAGGGCCAGATCGCCTGCGTGCGCATTCCGTTCGGCAAGGGTGTCTGCGGCACGGCGGCACAGAGCCGCGAAACCCAGCGCGTGCACGATGTCCATGAGTTTCCCGGACACATCGCCTGCGACAGTGCTTCCAATAGCGAGGTGGTAGTGCCTTTGATAAAGGACGGAAAGCTGATTGGCGTTCTGGATCTGGACAGCCCGAGTGTCGGGCGCTTCAGCGAGGAGGATCAGGCGGGGATCGAAAGGCTGGCGGCGATCTTCTTGAAATCGACCGATTGCTGAGATGAAGCCCTGACGCACCGCGCGGTGCGTCAGGTTTAAGCCATCAGTCGTAGATGGCTTTCTTTTTCCATTCGGCGTCGGCGTCCACGACTCTCAAGCCTTCGGTCAGCTCGTTATTGTCGTCTTCAGTCGGTGCGATGGTGTCCAGCACCATGGAGTTGGCTTTGGCCAGTTGCCGTTCCATGGCCTGCAGGTGGGCTTTCCACGGTGCGGGTTCAGGCTGGTTTTTCAGGTATTGAACGCCGCGCTCGAAGGCCAGACGGGCCTGGCCTGGCTGTTCCTGACTCATCGCGTGCTGGCCGAGGTTGTTGAAGAACTCGATGTGCAGCAGCACCAGCAAGTTACGGATCTCGCGAATCCAGTGTTTGGCTTCAGCGGTTTGCAGGAAACCATCGTGGGCCGCCCGCGTGACCTGGCCATGCATCGCTTCCAGGAGAAAGCGCACGTCTTTGGCCTTGGCTTCGGTTTGAATCGGGCTGGCCGGGTTGCTGACCGTGATCGCGTCACCCTGGGCCACCAGTGCTTCCAGTTCAGCCTGGCGTTCCTGAAGGTTCGGGTTGTTCCTCTTTTCCAGCGCCAGCAGACGCTTGACCACGTTCAGCTCAAGGCGAACCAGCAGCAGCTTGAGCGCCGGTGTCATCAACTGACCGGGGAAGGTTTCGGACAGCTCGCTGCAGCGACGCAGCCGGTCATTGAGCTCGACAAGACCTCGCGCACGCTCGACCTTTTTGCCCTCTGCGACATGATTCAAGTAGCCGACGGCTATGAGGAGCACGATGCCTGCTACGACGAACAGGGTGATAATGAGTGGTGTCACCGCACAAGCCTCAGTCAAGTAATTTGCGCGAGTGTAGTGGCTATCCACTATCGCGGGAAGGTGGTCCTGTCACTTCGCCAGATTTAGGCCATGGCGGCTGACACCTGTGTATCGGCCGGACATTGCCTTAATAGAGGGCGAAGTCATTGATTTGAATATATTTTCACTGAGGGGTTGACGACCCCTATATCCATCCATAGAATGCGCGCCACTTGCAGCGTAAAGCACACAGCAGAGCGTAGCAGGCAGTGAATGTTGTAGCGTGTCCCCTTCGTCTAGTGGCCTAGGACACCGCCCTTTCACGGCGGTAACAGGGGTTCGAGTCCCCTAGGGGACGCCATTGCGGGAATAGCTCAGTTGGTAGAGCACGACCTTGCCAAGGTCGGGGTCGCGAGTTCGAGTCTCGTTTCCCGCTCCATTTTTAAGCAGCTTTGCTTTCGGGCGAAGTTGAGTGAAACCAGGAAGCATCTTCGGATGTGTTTCTGGAACTGGAACACAACACCATGGTGTTTCCAGGCTGTGTCCCCTTCGTCTAGTGGCCTAGGACACCGCCCTTTCACGGCGGTAACAGGGGTTCGAGTCCCCTAGGGGACGCCATTTGCGGGAATAGCTCAGTTGGTAGAGCACGACCTTGCCAAGGTCGGGGTCGCGAGTTCGAGTCTCGTTTCCCGCTCCAAATTCTCAAAAACGCCGCTCAACAGAGCGGCGTTTTTGTGTGTGTTCGATTTATATCAAACTCCCGCTGCTGGTGATTCTCATCCTGCGCATTCCGCATATTTATATATAACTATATTGAATTTATTTAATATAGCGTTCGATGCTATGGTTCTGACGCCTGATGCTGCTTGACCCAGCGCAGGCCCAAGAATCGGCAACCGCACAGGCGGACCGGCGCTCATTTCATGATCCCGTTCCGATGGAGCCTCTCCGGAGATTGCCTGTGTCGATCAAATCCTTTCTGCTGCGTCCTGTGTTGTCCCTTCTTTTATTCAGCGGCTCCCTTAGCGCGGTGCATGCCGCAGAACTGGTCGTGGGCGACCAAAGCTATGGCGCCCGCACCGTCATGGAAGCCGCCGGCGTTCTCGACGATTTGCCTTACACACTGGAGTGGAAGCAGTTCACCGCCGGCTCGCCCGTGGCGGAAGCGCTGAATGCCGGCAGCCTCGACGTCGGCTTGCTGGGTGATGCGCCGGTGTTGTTTCTCGGCGCGTTGGGGGCGCCCATCAAGGTGATTGGCGTTTCCCGGCAGAACCTGGCGGGTGTGGCGATCGTGGTCGGCAAGGATTCGCCCATCAAAACGGTGGCGGACCTTAAAGGCAAGCGGGTGGCGATCTGGAAGGGTTCGTGGAGCCAGCAACTGATGCTGACCGCGCTGGACAAGGCCGGCATCGCGCGGGATGCGGTGGAATATCGATATTTGAGTGCGCTGGATGCTTCTCACGCCCTGGACGGCGGCTCGGTCGACGCCATCGCGACGTGGGATCCCTACGTGATTCAGCAGGAACGGCAGGGCGGGCGGGTGATCACCACTGCGCAAAACCTGATTCCGGCGCAGAGCTTTGTTGTTGCCAATGACCGCTCGATCAAAGACAAGCGCCCAGAGATCACCGATTTCCTCCAACGCCTGCAGAAGGCTCGGGCCTGGTCGGTCGCCAACAAGCAAAACACTGACACGTACGCCGACGCCTGGGCCGTCCTTTCCAAGGCCGATCCTGCAGTGGCGCGCGGTTGGTTCGAGCGTTCGGCGACGGTGGTGCTGCCGATTTCGCCCCAGGTCATCACCCAGGCGCAGCAGACCATCGACTTTTTCAACGCCGCCGGGCTGACGAAATCCTATCCTGCTGGCACTGTATTCGACGACTCCTTTGCCTCGGCGCTCGAAGCCGGGGCTGACTCGTTGGCACAAACGGAGCGTTGATCGATCACGGCAGCCATCGCACAGGCCTACCTGCTGGAGCATTCACCCATGAGTTTCACCTCGTTGCATTGGGGCGCTTACCGTCCGCGGGTTGTTGACGGACGGCTTCAGGCCATGGATCCGGTAGAGTGGGACGCGGACCCTTCGCCGATCGGTTTATCTATCCCCGGCGCCATCGACTCTGCCACGCGTATCCGTCGGCCGGCCGTGCGCCGCAGTTTTCTCGAGCGCTTCAACGATCATCCGGCCCTACGCGACCCGCACCTGCGCGGCAACGAGGCCTTCGTCGAGGTGCCGTGGGACGTTGCGCTGGATCTGGTCGCCACTGAGTTGTCGCGGGTGAAGGGCGAGCACGGCAATAAGGCTATTTTCGGCGGCAGCTATGGCTGGGGCAGCGCGGGGCGTTTTCATCACGCGCAGAGTCAGCTGCACCGTTTCCTCAACAGTCATGGCGGCTACGTGTACAGCGTCGACAGTTACAGCCTCGGCGCCGGTCGGGTGTTGATGCCGCACATCGTCGGCAATATGGACTGGCTGCTGGCGGCCCATACGTCCTGGCGAAATCTGGCGGAGCATTGCGAGCTGTTCGTCGCTTTCGGCGGCTTGCCGTTGAAGAACGCCCAGTGCAGTCCCGGCGGCGCCAGCGATCATCTGGTCAGCAACGGCATTCGCAGGATCTCGGATGCTGGCGTGCAGTTCGTCAATGTCAGCCCGCTCCGTGATGATTTAACCGGACCGGAACGCAATGAATGGCTCGCCGTCCGGCCCGGCAGCGACACTGCGCTGATGATGGCGCTGTGCTGGGTGCTGGTGGACGAAGGGTTGCACAACACGGATTTTCTGCGTCGCTACACGACAGGGTATGAGCGCTTCATCGAATATCTGATCGGCGCCGTGGAGGGTGTGGCGAAGACGCCGGAGTGGGCTGCGGCCCTGACTGGTATTCCGGCCCACCGGATTGTCAGCCTCGCGCGGGAAATGGCCGGCAAGCGCACGATGATCAACGTCGCCTATTCGCTGCAGCGGGCGCAGTTCGGTGAGCAACCGTTCTGGATGACCGTGACCCTGGCGGCAATGCTCGGGCAGATCGGTCTGCCCGGCGGCGGCTTCGGTCTAGGTTATGGCTGCATGAACAACACCGGCAGCGGGCGCAAGGCGTTTTCCGGGCCGCGCTTTTCCCAGGGCGTGAACCCGGTCAAGGATTTCATTCCGGTGGCGCGGGTCACCGACATGCTGCTCAATCCCGGCGAGGCCTTCGATTACAACGGCAAGCGGTATCACTATCCGCACAT
Source organism: Pseudomonas sp. 15A4 (assembly GCF_016925575.1). Taxonomy (NCBI): domain Bacteria; kingdom Pseudomonadati; phylum Pseudomonadota; class Gammaproteobacteria; order Pseudomonadales; family Pseudomonadaceae; genus Pseudomonas; species Pseudomonas sp. 15A4. Next base: position 2,692,172 of record NZ_CP068986.1, read on the forward strand.
TCGGCTGGTGTACTGGGCTGGCGGCAACATCTTCCACCATCACCAGGACATTAATCGACTGCTGCACGCCTGGCAGCGTCCGGAAGCCATCATCGTTCACGAGCAATTCTGGACCGCTCAGGCCAAACACGCCGATATCGTACTGCCGGCCACTACCGCACTGGAGCGGGATGACATCGGCAGCGCGGCGTCGGACCGCTACATGATCGCCATGCACAAGGCGATCGAGCCAGTGGGGGAGGCGCGGGACGATTATGCGATCTTCGCCGAGCTGTCCCGTCGGCTCGACTGCATGCAGGTGTTTACCGAGGGCCGTGACGCCGGGCAATGGCTGCGCTTGTTGTATGAAGAGTCGCGACCACGGGCCGGAAGCTTCGCCATTGAGCTGCCCGATTTTGAGGAATTCTGGCGCGAAGGTCTCTTTGAGGTGGATTACCCGCCAGACGATACGGTGCTGCTCAAGGCGTTTCGTGACGACCCGCAGGGGAATCCGCTACAGACGCCGTCGGGCAAGATCGAGATTTTCAGTGAGACGATCGCAGGCTTTGGTTACGCCGATTGTCCCGGCCATCCCGTTTGGCTGGACAAGCCTGCCCAGCCGCTGCCCCTGCATCTGCTATCGAACCAGCCGAAGACGCGGCTGCACAGCCAATACGACCACGGTGCGTACAGCCAGGCCTCGAAAATTCAGGGGCGGGAGCCGTTGACAATCAACCGGCAGGACGCCTTGGCGCGCGGGATTGCCGAGGGGGAGGTGGTCAGGGTGTTCAATGATCGAGGTGCGTTTCTGGCGGGAGTGATGGTGTCCGACGACATTCGTCAGGGCGTGGTGCAGATCGCCACGGGGGCGTGGTTTGATCCGTTGGCGAAAGGACAGGCGAACAGCCTGGAGAAGCACGGCAATCCGAATGTGCTGACTGAAGATGTCGGCGCGTCGAGTCTGTCCCAAGGCTGTTCGGCGCAGACGGTCACGGTTGAAGTCGAGAAGTGGCACGGCGAAGTGCCCCCGATCACCGCCTTCGAGCCGCCTGAAATGTTGGCTTGATCGGCAAGCCGATGCACGACGCGGATGGTAGGACCGGCTTTAGCCGGGAATGCGTCGGGTGTCACGCTGCAAGATTTGGGGGTTCACACTGGCGCCTTCCCGGCTGAAGCCGGTCCTACAGGGGAATGCGGTGCTACTACTACCTGACTGCTCGCCCGGCAAACACGGCCTTGCCCACCCCTGCAACACCACGTCATTCTGCGGCGTATGGACACGGCCGCAGACGACGTTGCGGTAATGGCGTTGCAGCGGGTTGCTGCGGGACAGGCCGGGGTTGCCGGTGGCTTCGATGGCCAGCTCTACCGCGCGAATGGCGTTGCTGGTCACCAGGTATTTGATCTGGGAGGCATGGCCCGCCGACGTCAGCCCATGGGTCGCCGATTCCAGCAGCGTGCGATTGGCGAACAGCAACGTGTCGATGCGGCCGAGCACTTCCTGAAAGCGCGGCAGTGTCGACAGCGGGGCGCCCAGGTTGGACGGCGTGCGCTGCTCCAGAAAACCAACCAGCCAGTCCCGCGCCGACTGAGCAATGCCGTCGTACACCGACGACAACAACACCGACATCCACAGCAACCCCGTCGCATCCAGCTCTGGCTGCGGCGAACTCGCCGGGCTGGTGTTGACGGCATGGTCCAGCGGCACCAGCATGTCGTCGAAAATCACTTCGTGGCTGGACGTTGCGCGCATGCCCAGGTGGTCCCAATCCTCGACGATGCGCACGCCCGGGCTGTCCTTGCGCACCAGCCACACCCCGACCCGCGGATCGGCGTCATCGCTGCGCGCCCAGACGTTGAACCACGTCAGCCCGTGACTGCCCGTTGAATAAATTTTCCGTCCGCTGATCCGCCAGCCTTCCGCCATCCTGCGCGCAATCGTCGCCGGCAGCCCGCCGCGAGAAGGTGAACCCAGATCCGGCTCAACCCGCAGGGCATTGATCAGCGCGCCCTTATTGACTGCGTCCAACGCCACCTGGCGGTAGAGATGCTCCGGCCAGTTTTTCACCTCGCGAATGCGCGCGTGCTGGATGTACTGCATCACCAGAATCAGCGCGGTGGACGGCTCACCTTTCGCCACCGCGCTGATCACCTGTTGCGCCCGCTTGAGATCCGCGTCGCTGCCACCCAGCGCGCCTTCCACCGTCAGCCCAAGCAAACCGTGCTCGTGCAGCAAACGGAAGTTTTCGTGTGGGAATTCAGCCGTCTGGTCGTAGTGCTGCGCAGTCTCGGTGAGCCGCTCGGTTATCCCCTGCAAACGCGCAGCGAAGGCCGCTTCGGTCTCGGCGACAACAGGGGCGCCAGGCTGCCGATTCAATCCTGCGCTCATGCCGGGACCTGCGATTGTTCAGCGTCCGTGACCTTCGTCGCAGCGGACAACCGCGCGGCCGTATGACGATTAACCGGAAAGGCCAGGCCGAAATGCTCGCGCAGGGTCGAACCACTGTAATCAGTGCGTTGCAGGCCACGCTGCTGCAGGACTGGAATGACCAGCTCCGTGAAGGATTTCAGCCCATCAGGCAGAAGCGAATTGATGATGAAACCGTCGCTGGCGCCGTGCTCGAACCAGTGCTGAATCTGGTCGGCGACCTGTTCAGGTGTGCCGGCAAACTCGCGGCGAGGGCGGGAAAAATCCAGCGCGACCTGGCGCAGGGTGAGGTTCTGCTCTCTGGCCTGCTGTTTGATGCGATCGGATCCGCCTTTCTGGCTGTTGGCCCCAAGATCGCCCAGGTCTGGAAACGGCGCATCCAGCGGGTATTGGCTGAAGTCGTGGTCGTTGAACGGCCGGCCCAGCGCGACGATGGCGTCCTCGATGCTCACCAGTTGCACGGCTTGCTGATAACGCTGCTCCACCTCGTCTGCGTTGCGACCCACGATCGGGCGAATCCCCGGCAAAATCGACAGGTCATCCGGGTTGCGGCCGAAACCGACAGCGCGGCGCTTGAGATCGGCGTAATACGCTTGGGCTTCTTCCAGGGACTCGGCGTGGACGAAAATGGCGTCGGAATATTCCGCAGCGAAGTTGCGCCCGTCCTCCGAGGTGCCCGCCTGAAACAGCACCGGCTGGCCCTGGCGGGAGCGGGCGATGTTCAGCGGACCTTTCACCTGGAAAAAGTCGCCCGCGTGGTTTAAGGCGTGCAGCTTGCTGCGGTCAAAGAACTCGCCGGTTTGCTTGTTGCGGGTGAAAGCGTCGTCCTCCCAGGAATCCCACAGCCCTTTGACCGCCGATACGTGTTCCCTGGCGATGCGATAGCGCACGGCGTGGGGCGGATGTTCGCTCTTGCTGAAGTTCTCGGCGGTGCCGCTGAGCCAGGAGGTGACGACGTTCCAGCCGGCCCGGCCGCCGCTGATGTGGTCCAGCGACGAAATCTGTCGCGCCACCTGGAAAGGTTCGGTGTAGCTGACGGTCACGGTCGCCACCAGCCCGATCTTCGATGTTGTCGCTGCCAGCGCCGAGAGAATGGTCAGCGGCTCGAAGCGGTTGAGGTAATGCGGGCTGGATTTCTCGTGAATGTGCAGGCTGTCAGCGATGAACACGAAATCGAACTTCGCGGCCTCGGCCAACCGGGCCTGTCCCTTGTACCAGTCGAAGTTGGTGCTGGCATCAGCTTGCGCGTCCGGGTGGCGCCACTCGCCCCAGCCGTGGCCCACGCCGTGGACCATGGCACCGAATTTGAGTTGACGAGGCTTGCTCATGATCTGTGCTCCTGATTCGAGCGCTTAACGCGCAGCTTGGGGATTGGTTTGGTCAGCGGCTTGATTGGCTGTGTGTTCGGCCGATTGCTCGGCGGCCAGGCGGATCGCGTTGAAGCCCGGGTCGAAGCCGCGGGAGACGTCGACGTGCTTGTTGAGGATGCCTTCGCGCTGATAGATGTCCGCGGTGTTCTGCAGGCCTTCGATGACGCCGTCATTGATGCTCACCCGTTCCATCTTCGTCTCTTGATTGACCGCCAGGTGCACGGCCAATGGCAGGCCGGTGACCTTGGTCTGGGCGGCGGCGTATTCGGCAGGGTGGGCGTTGGCCCAGCGGTAGGCGCGATCGAGCCGCACCACGAAGTCGTCCAGTTGCACGCGCTTGTCGGCGATGGCTGAGCGGGTCGCGGCCAGGTAGGAATGGTTGGTCAGCAAGTCCGGCCCATTGGGCAGAATGCGCGCGCCGTTTTGCGTGGCGACGGTGGTGTAGGGCGCCCAGGTGGCCCAGGCGTCGGCGTCGCCGTTGTCGAGGATCAACCGAGATTCACTGGGCAACAGGTAGACGAAATTCACGTCGCTGGTCTTAAGCCCTGCTTCGTTCAGCGCGCGAATGGCCAAGTAGTGGCCGATGGAACCTCGGCCGGTGACGATGCGCTTGCCCTTGAGGTCCGCCACCGACTTGATCGGCGAGTCGTTACGCACGATCAGCGCGGTGGTGTAGCGGCCATCGACGTGGGTGATGCTGATCACCTTCAACGCCGCGCCGGCGCCCAGCGCGAAGACATAGGGCGCGTCGCCCAGTGCACCGACGTCCACGGCCCCCGCGTTAAGGGCTTCGCCCAATGGCGACGCCGAAGGGAATTCGGAGAACTTGATCTCGTAGGGCACATCCTTCAGCTCGCCGGACACCTCCAGCAGCACCTTCAGCGCGGACTTCTGGTTAGCGACGAGCAGCGGCTGGAGTGGCTCGGCGGCCTGTGTGGTTTGGCTGAATGAGAATGCGAGCAGTGCGCCGAGTATCACGTGTCGGACGCGGAGCAGGGGGGCGAAAGGGGCGGACATGATGCGTGTCTCCAGGCGTGGAAGTGGATTCTCGGCCTCCGCCTGGAGAAGGGGTCGGCAAGGGGATTGACCTTATGCCTATAAGAAATGGAATAGAAGTATCTTTTGGTTATATGCTAATTATGTATTTGCGTGATTATGTATTTTCTTATCATCAAATAAATGCATAACCTTTTTTAAAGCTATTCAGTTCTCCGGGAGCGGTTACCCAGCAAGTGGCGGGCACACTCACTGGATCTTCAAAGGTTGAAACGCCGTCTTCGTGAGCGCGCTTACCCCCACAGAGGCTGGCGTCGTCCGCGCGACGAAGGGCCAGCCGTTATGCGGCGGCTCAGATCACATAAAACCCATGGGTCCCGTCGCGGCCCAATTGCTCGACCAATCCGTACTCCCAATCCAGATACGCCTGCATCGCTTCACGCGGTGCATCGGTGCCCTCGTACGGCCGGCGATAGCGATCAATGCGCGGCGAGGCCAGATGGCTTTCACCGTGCTCAAGCTCGAAACCGGCAGACACCCAACTGGCGGTGCCGTCCTTCAGCACAAACACTGGCTTGCCGGTCAGGGCTTCGACCTCCGACACCGCCAGGCGCGCGAGTTTGCTGCTGCCACAGGTGAGCACGTAACGCTCGGCAACCGGGATGTTTTGCAGCGCGTTTGCCAGCTCGGCACGCAGCACCCACCAGGCGCCCGGAATATGCTGCTTCACGTAGTTGCCGCTGGCAGTGAAATCCAGCACCGCCACGCCGCCGTGCTCGCGCCACTGGCGCAGCGTTTCGGCGCTGATCTCCTCGACCTGCGGTGCGGGCAGACTCGGCGCGTTCCAGGTCCCTTTTTCGCTGAAATCCTCTGGACCCAAGTCGTCCACCACAAGCACCTCCCAGCCCAACTGCGCGAGCCACGAAGCAGACATGTTCGCGCGCACGCCGTCGTCATCCAGTAAGACGATTCGCGCGCCGCGCACGCTGGCGTAATGGTCAGTCTCCTGCACCAGCTGCCCGCCCGGCGTCGAACGGGCACCGGGCACATGGCCGGCTTCGAATTCCTCCGGCGTGCGCACATCGAACAGGTACGTCGTGCGTGTCGTTTCTGCCTGCCAGACCGGCAAGTCCGCGCGGCTGGCGCGTTTCACTCGCGCTTTGTCCGCCACTTGGCGCGCATCAGACCGAGCAACTTCCCGGATCGCTTCACTGACCTGCGGGAAGCGCCGTGATTGCCCGTGGTCCAGCGTCTGCCCGGCCAGCAGCCAGCCGATCGTGCCATTGCGCAGGGCGGAAATCGGGTTGGGCAGGCCGGCATTCACCAGTGACTGAGTGCCGATGATGCTGCGCGTACGCCCCGCGCAATTGACGATGATCCGGGTACTGGGATCGGGTGCCAGCTCACGGGCGCGCAGCACCAGCTCGGCGCCGGGCACACTGACGCCAGTGGGAATGCTCATGGTCTGATATTCATCGAACCGCCGCGCATCCAGCACCACCACGTCGGCCTTGGCGTCGAGCAGCTGCTTGACCTCCTCGGCGGCCAGCGAAGGCGTGTGACGATGGTGCTCGACCAGTTCGCCGAACGCCTTGCTCGGTACGTTGACGTCGATGAACACCTCGCCGCCAGCGTCGCGCCAGCCCTGCAATCCGCCTTCAAGCAGCGTGACGTCGCTGTAGCCCAGGTCCTGAAGACGCTTCAAGGCGCGTACGGCCAAACCTTCGCCGTTGTCATAAACGGTGACAGCGGTGTCGCGACGTGGGATGCGCGCGAGCACCTCCAGCTCCAGTTTCGACAACGGGATGTTGGCGGCGAACAAGGGGTGGGCTTCGGCGAATGGGGCTTCTTCACGGACGTCAACCAGCGCGACTTCTTCATGGGCGAGCAGGGCGCGGCGGATGTCGGCGTAGGAACGGGTGTGGTGGCTCATTGGGCTTGATTCTCTTTGGACAGATCCCAGATGTTCGGGAGAAAGGCGTTGGAATAGCCGGAGATGAACAGTTTTTCGCTGCCATCGGGCTGGTAAACAGCGCGCTTCACGGCGCCGATGTTGGCGCCGTAGACATGAATACTGATCGACACCTGATCGTCGAAAGCATTGCTGACCTGATGAATGTCGTTGCTGTGCGGCGACAACGCCTCGACGTGGCCGGGCTCCAGGCGGATAGCCGGGCCTTCCTGCTCGAGGCGGCCATCGGCGCTGCGGGCGAACCCCTGCGAATACTCGGCGCCCCGCAGCATGCCGATCAAGCCCCAGACGCGGTGATCGTGAATGGGTGTGCTCTGGCCCGGTCCCCACACGAAGCTGACGACCGAAAAGCGCTGCCGTGAGTCGGCGTGTAACAGAAACTGTTGATAGCGTGTCCGATCGGGAGTGGCGAACTCATCCGGGAGCCAGTCGTCATAACGGACCAATTGCCCCAGCAGCTTGCCTCCCCGTGAAAGCAGGTCGCCTTCCCTCGGATTGCTATCGATCAGTTCGGCCAACGCGCCGATAAAAGCCCTGAGTCGTTCAGGGTGTCGGATGTGAGTCATGTCGGCTCCGGGCAAAGAAGAGAGCTTCATATAAGCATAATGCAGCGGTTTAATATGCTAACTATTGATGATTAGGTTATAACCAAAAATGCGTTGATAACCGATTTGCAGGATGATGATCGATGTGAAGCTATCCAGAGCCTTCGATAGCCATTATGATTTTTGCCTATCTTGTTCCCCTTATTCCATGTGCGATCTGAATGAAAATTGATGACATCGATGCATTCGTAGCGGTCATTCGCTGCCAGTCGATCAGCCATGCTGCTGAATCCCTGGACCTGACCCAGCCGGCCATCACGCGCCGAGTGCAAAATTTTGAGCAGGCCCTGGGCGTTGAGTTGTTCGACCGTAATACCAAGCCGCTCAAGCCGACGCCAATGGGCACGCAGGTCTATCAGAAGTGTCTGGGGATCCTGCGGGAAATGGACTCATTGCGCGAACTCGTTGCCAGCGACACGCCGCCCAGCGGCTTGCTCAGGCTGGGCGTGCCGCAAACCATCGGCGACGTGGTGCTGCTGGATGCGCTGAAGCACCTGCGCGGGCAATTTCCCGACCTGCGCGCGCAAGTGATCACCGGCTGGGGCAGCCACCTGATCGGCAAAATCGAGAACGGCGAACTGGACGCGGCCGCCGCGCTTTTTCCGGCCGGGAAGATCTTCCCTGAAGGCATCGTCGGCGAATCCATCGGCAAAATGGAACTGGTGGTGGTGTGTGCCAAGGACGCGCTGCCGAAAAAGCCGGTGAAACTGGCTGACTGCTACGAGCAGGGCTGGGTGCTCAACCCCGATGGCTGCGGTTTCCGCGCCGGGCTGCAACGCACGCTGGCTGATCAGGGGTTAAGCCTGAAGGTCAATCTGGAAACCTTCGGCACCGAGTTGCAACTGGGCCTGGTCGCCGACGGCATGGGGCTGGGTCTGGTGCCGCGTCCGCTGCTGGAGCGCAGCGTTCACCGCGATGCACTGGCGGTCATACCGCTCAAGGATTTCAAACCGGTGATGGACCTGTGGCTGATGTATCCACGCTTCCTCGGCAATTTGCAGGCGCCGGTGGCGGCTTTCGGCAGCCTGGTGGCGCAATCGCTGAAACAGGAGCGGAATGCGGCTTGAGGGCTGTGACGTGGGGGCTCGCGATTCTGCGCCCGCTGCCGGTCGACGGCGCCGTGGCGCAGATCTGATACGCGTTGCCTGGCGAACAACATGACGCAGCACGGGCAGGGGCTCGGCGCACTTGGCAGTACCAGACTTATCGCCGGGCTGTGTGTTTCATGTGGTTCTCCCTTCCGTTTAGTTGTGGCTCGCAAACGTGCGCAGGACGGACCTCATGCCCTCGTCAATCAAAGCGCGATAGCAGCGTTGCACGGAGGCGCGAAAGTCAGCGCGTTTGCGGAGCGCACCCGGAAAAACCTCGTCCAGATCGAGAAAGGCATCCACCAATGATGCGCCTTCAAATCGTTGAGCAAGATCGGTAAAAGTCGGGCTCAAGGGGTCGTCGATAACGCGCGTCGATCCGTCGGGGCGCGGCTGTGCGCAGTCGTAAATCCACGCGGCAATGCCTAACGTCGTGCAGTCAATGCCGCGACCTTGGTCGAGCAACTGCTGCGCGCCGAGCAGCCAGCGTTGTGGCAGCTTCTGCGAGCCATCCATGGCGATCTGGCGGAGCCGATGTTGCAAATTGTCGTTTGCGAAGCGCGCCTTCAGGTCCTCGGCATAGTCCACAAGATCGATGCCAGCGGGCATCTGCAGCGTAGGCGCTGCTTCCTGGGTCATGTAACGCTCCACGAACGGTGCCAGGTCCGCATCGTTGATGGCGTCGGACACTGATTCGTGGCCCAGCAACATACCCACGTAGGCCAGCAGTGAATGGCTACCGTTGAGCATGCGCAGTTTCATGGTTTCGAACGGACGTACGTCGTCCACCATCTGCACACCTTCCACCTCCCAGTCTGGACGCCCAAGAGGAAAGTGATCCTCGATCACCCACTGGCTGAAGCTTTCGCAGACCACGGCCGCACGGTCATTGCAATCCAGTTCCTGCTCTAGCCGGGTAAAGGACTCGTCATCCATGGCGGGGACGATCCGGTCAACCATGCAACCCGGAAAGGCCACGTGATCGTTAACCCACTGCGCCAATTCCTCGTCCTGCTTGGCCGCCAGCGCAGTCACTGCCTGGCGCGTGCGCTGGCCGTTGTCCGGCATGTTGTCACAGCACAACACGGTAAATGCCGCGATGCCCGAGGCACAACGGCGTCGCAGTGCTTCGAGAACAATGCCGGGCGCCGTGCGCGGCGAATGCGGATGCGCGATATCGTGGGCGATGGCCGGATCTTCAATGCGTAACTGCCCGGTCACTGCATTCAGGCAATAGCCTTTTTCGGTGACGGTGAGCGTGACGATCCGTGTAGAGGGTGCGGCCATGCGCTGCAAAAGCACTTCCAGGTCCTGCCCACCCTCACCGACGTACAACGCCTGGCGCAGCACGCCGATCTCACGCAGTGTCACTTGCTCGCGGTCACGGTACTCCGCGACATGATAGCGGCCGTCCTGCTCGCGCAACTGGTCCACCACTGCGCGATTCGAACGCAGATTGGCGCTGCACAAACCCCATTCACTTGCGCCATGACGATTGAGATGGCGTTGCAGGTAGACCGCCTGGTGGGCGCGATGAAAAGCCCCCAGGCCGAGGTGCACGATGCCGATCTCACGGACAGGGCTGGTGGAGTGAACACGTTTCACAACACGCATCAACACGCTCCTTCTGTGAATGACAGATCAGGGACGACTCAGCGCCGAGCCGGGTTGCCCACCTTCTGCCGCTGCGCGGCCGGTATCCGCCGCCGAAAGAGGTTTTACGTATCGGGCCACGCACACTGCGCCGATCACGGTCAACGTGCCCGCCAACAGGAATGCACTGGTGAACGAGCCGGTGAACTCCACCAGAAAACCGGTCAGGGTCGGGCCGATAATGCCTGAGGTGTTGGCCAGGAAATGCATGAAGCCGCTGACGCCGCCTACCCGCGCCGCAGGCACTGTGTCCTGGATAATCGCCCAGTAGATTGCCCCGGTGAGGTACAAGAAGAAGACCGCCAAAGCGACAAGGATCACCGCCGGGTAGAGGGTTTTGACGATCCCTGCAAAGGCAATACAACCGGCGCAGGCGAGCAGGCAAGTCACCAGTACCACTTTGCGGGAGAACATCATCCGGCCGGTTTTCTTGAACACGAAGTCGGAAATGAAGCCGCCCAGCGCCAGGCCGAGAAAGCCCAGCAGCCAGGGTATGACCGTCGCAATGCTCATGTCCTTGACGTTCAGTCCATGGGCCATGGTCAGGTAGCTGGGGAACCAGGTCAGGAAGAAGAACAGCGTGTAGTTATAGGAAAAGAAGGCGAGCGCAGTAAACAGCACCGTCGGCTGCTTGAGGTAATAACGCAGGGGGTGAACCGGCAGGGCGGCTAGCTCACTCTTGCTTTCCGCCCGCAGAATGTCCTCGGCGCCCTTGCCTTGAGGCTTGTCCCTGACGAACTTGAACCACACCAGCGCCCAGATCAGGCCGAGCGCCATGATGATAATGAACGAGACTTTCCAGCCGTAACTGACAGCGATAAAACCCACCACCGGCCCGGAAATTGCGCCCCCCAGTGGCGTGCCGGACATCGACGTGCCCAGCGCCCGTGCCCGTTGCTTCGGGGTATACCAGTTGTTGATCATCTTGCTGGTGGTGACGCTCAAGGGGCCTTCGCCCATACCGAACAGGATGCGAATCAGCACGAGCGACGCGAAGCCTATGGTCAGCACCGTGAGGCCACTGAAAAGCGACCACAGCACCATCGCCAGCAACAGCGTGGTTTTCGCCCCGTAGCGGTCGGCCGCCCAGCCGCCGATGAAGTTGAACGCCGCATAACCGACAAAAAAGCTGCTGAAGATCATGCCCATTTCACCCGTCGTCAGACCGTAGTCTTTCTGAATGAAGGGCGCCGCAACGGACAGTGCCGAGCGATCCAGGTAATTGATGACCCCTGCCAGGAACAACATGATGATGATTAACGTGCGACCTTGACCAAACATTGGAACCTCCCGCTTTTTGTGTTTATTCGGTGAGGGTGCCCGGAAGGGCACGTTTATCTGTGAACGGCTACTGATAGGCGCCGCTCAGTTCCACAAGCACCTTGCGGGTCTGTTCGGGATGGTTTTCGATCAGATCGATAGCCGCCGGCATTTCATCGAAGCTGACGCGGTGGCTGATCATTTCCTGGACGTGCAGCTTGCCGCTTGCGATCAATTCGATCACCCGGGGGAACTTGCGGTTGTTCAGGCGCGATCCCACCAGCGTCAGTTCTTTTTTGATCATTTCCAGCTGCACCAGATCGCTTGGCACCGCATTGAAGCCGAGCAGGCCGATCCGTCCCGCCGGCGAGGCCAGGCGTACCATTTGCGGCATCAATGCCGGGATGCAGGCCGCATCCACAATCAGCGGGACTCCCTCCCCATCGGTCAATTCACGCATGGTGGCCTCGACGTCGACAGCCTTGCCGTTGAGGGTGCAGCTGGCGCCCAGTGCCCTGGCGGTTTCCAGCCGGGCGTCGATGACGTCGGTCACGGTGATATCGGTCAACCCCAGCGCCCGGGCCATCTGAACCAGGGTCAGGCCAATCACCCCTGCGCCGTAGATCAATAGACTGTCCCCCGGATGAGGCTGCATGCGATCGAGCACGTTAAGGGCGATGGAATACGGTTCCACCAGCGCTGCATGACTCAGGGCCATCGAGTCAGGCAAGCGGTGGGCGTTCTCGGCAGGCACGCAGACTTGCTCGCTGAAACCGCCGTCGCGGTGCACGCCAATCACTTGCAGTCGCGTGCACACGTTCGGCCGATTGATCCGGCACGGGTAGCAGGTGCCACAGCTGATGACCGGATCGATGCACACGCGGTCGCCCACCTTGAGGTGCTCGACGCTATGGCCCACTTCACGCACCACGCCCGAGAACTCATGACCGGTCACCCGGGGAAAACGTACGAACGCGTTCTGCCCATGGATGATGTGCATGTCCGAGCCACAGATACCGGCATAGGCGACATCGACCTTGACTTCACCGGGCGCTACCTGCGGCATCGCCACCTGTGCCAGGCCGAATTCGAACGGTGCCCTTACTTGAAAAGCTTTCATCGGATAACTCCTACGGGGGCGGATAGCGCCCTGCGTTCTTGTCGTTATTGATCAATACGAACAACGTCTACCAGTGCCAGAGCGTGCCGTCTTCCAGGCGGTTCACCGGCAGGCTGGCGCGTTTATAGGGGTATTTCGCGGCCAGGTTCTCGTCGATGTCGACGCCATGCCCCGGGGTCTCGCCAGGGGTGAAGTGGCCGTCTTCAAAGCGATAGGCGTGGGGAAACACCTCATCGATACGTTCGTCATGGGGCATGTGTTCCTGAATGCCGAAATTGGGCACCCAAGTATCGAAATGCAGTGCCGCGCCCATGCATACCGGCGACAAATCAGTCGCGCCATGGAAGCCGGTGCGCACCTGATAGAGCGCAGCGAAGTCAGCAATGCGCCGCACGTGGGTGATGCCCCCGGCGTGCACCAGCGTGGCGCGAATGTAGTCGATCAACTGTTCCTGGATCAGCTCGCGGCAGTCATGAATGGAGTTGAAGACTTCACCCACGGCCAGCGGCGTAGTGGTGTGCTGGCGGATCAGGCGGAACGCTTCCTGATTCTCGGCCGGGGTACAGTCTTCGAGCCAGAACAGGTTGAAGGGCTCGACCGACTTGCCCAGGCGTCCCGCTTCAATGGGCGTCAGGCGATGATGTACGTCGTGGAGGATGTGCAGGTCATCGCCGAATCGCTCGCGCACAGCAGCAAACAGCTTGGGCACGTGGTTCAGGTATTTGGCGGTATCCCAGACATGTTCGGCGGGCAGATCGCTGTCGGCCGGCTCATAACGCTCACCGCTGCGCTTGGCGACACCATAGGTGGTGGCGATACCGGGAATTCCGCATTGCACGCGCACCGCTTTGTACCCCAGCTCGACATGACGAGCGACCTCGTCCAGGCAACCTTCGATGTCCTTGCCCGTCGCATGCCCGTAGACCATGACCCGCTCGCGGCTTTTACCACCGAGCAGTTGGTATAGCGGCATTTGCGCGGCCTTTGCCTTGATGTCCCACAGGGCGATATCAACCGCCGCAATCGAAGTCATGGTCACCGGGCCACGGCGCCAGTAGGCCCCGCGATACAGGTACTGCCAGATGTCTTCGATGCGCTGAGCATCGCGACCGATCAGGGCGGGCAGCACATGCTCTTCCAGGTAAGCAACTACGGCCAGTTCCCGGCCATTGAGAGTGGCGTCACCAATGCCATAGAGGCCGGAATCAGTGACGATTTTCAGGGTGATCAGGTTGCGACCCGGGCAGGTCACGATGACGCGGGCTTCGATGATTTTCATAGGATCAGGCCTCTACGGCAGAAGAGAATGAAGACATGTGGAGGCTGGGCATGGCCTCGATGGCTCCAGCGCAGGGCAGGTTCGGAGCGCGCGCCGGCCAGCGCCACTTTGAGCGGGCGGGGTGAGAGGGTTTGCGGGTGTTGCCCGGGAAGTGCGTTCATCACTTGGCGCCTTTTTTTATTATTGAAACGGCGTTTCATCTGAGGAGCTTGTGCCCGAGTTTTAAACAGATTCACGGCGGCGTCAAGAAAGATGAAACAGCGTTTTGATTCGCGAACGTATATCCTTGGGCTTTACCTTCCGTTGGAGCCTTCATGGACAACAGCACCCTTCAGAACAGCGAACTGGTCTCTGGAGTAGCCCGCACGATGGCCATCCTTGAGGCCCTGGCCGAACATCCCGAAGAAAGCGGAGTGTCGGAAATCGCGCAGAAGCTCGACATGTCCAAGAGCACGGTTTACCGCTTTCTGCAGTCACTCAAGACACGTGGTTATGTGGTGCAAGATGCCGAAGACCGCTACCGGCTTAGCGTCCGGCTGTTCGAATTGGGCGCCCAGGCCTTGCCTCATCTGGATATCGTGCGCGAGGCTGAACCGGGCATGCGGCGGATCAATGAATTGACGGGCGAGACCGTGCACCTGGGAATTCTCGACGAGGGCAGCATCGTCTACGTGCACAAGATCGATTCGAAATACAACCTGCGCATGTACTCGCGCATCGGTCGACGCGCGCCGCTTTACTGCACAGGTATTGGCAAAGTGCTCATGGCGTGGCTGGAGCAGCCGGAACTCCTGGCCCATCTGCTGGAAGAAAGTTTCACGCCGCGCACGGGCAACACGCTGACCACCGTTGAGGCCTATCTGCAGGAACTGTCGTTAGTCCGTGCCCAAGGCTACGCCGAAGACCGTGAGGAATTCGAAGACAACATGCGCTGTCTGGCTGCGCCTATTCGTGACCGCTTTGGCCACGTGATAGGAGGAATGAGTGTGTCGTTCCCCTGTTTTCGCTTCCGCGACGAGCTGAAGCAGGACTACATCAAGCAACTGATGGAGGCCACCCGGCAGATTTCCGGACAATTAGGGTGGCATGCGCAGAGTGAGCCACAGGCATCAGCTTGAAGCGGCTGGAGGCCACTGTTTTGTTCAGGGCTACCGTCGCATGTCCGCCATGATGTTCAAGTACTCAACCACGCCGCCGGCAGAGCTCGAATGAACCTCAACTCTCCCCAAGACAAGATCTGCGAACCCATTCTGTGGGAAGCCCACGCCTGCCTGCCGCTGCTCCCAGGCCAGGACATGTCGGCCCTGAGCCTCTACCGCATGGCTGGTTTTCATCACGTATCGGTCAATGTCGGGATGGACATGACGCCGTTCGCAGACGTAATTCGAGTGCTCGCCGGTTTCAGGCGCTGGCTGTCGCAGAACGAGAGTGAGTATGTCCTGGCGGGTACGGTCGTCGACATCCAGCGTGCCCGTGACCAGCACAAGCTCGCGGTTTCGTTCGATCTTGAAGGTGCAAACATGCTGTGTCAGGACGTGGCGATGGTTGAATTGTTCGCCAAACTGGGCGTGCGCCAGATGTTGCTGGCGTACAACCGCGACAACAGCTGTGCCGGTGGCTGTCATGGTGCGGGCGGAGGTCTGACCCCTCTGGGCCGTGAGGTTGTCAGCGAAATCAACAGGTCCGGCATCGTTATGGATTGTTCCCACGCCAGCAAGCGTTCAAGCCTGGAGATCATGGAGCTATCCCGGCGCCCGGTGATTTTTCCCATACCAATGTGAAGGCCATCCATGACCACCCGCGCACGATCGACGATGAGCAGATCCTCGCGTGTGCGGCCCAAGATGGCGTGATCGGTCTCACTGGCCTTGGAATTTTTCTGGGCGACCCTGAAGCATCAGTCGCTGCCTTCATTCGTCAAATCGATTACCTGGCCGAGCGAGTCGGGACTCGCCACATCGGCCTCGGCCTGGACACCGAACTGGCCCCCGACCACCGGGATTTACCCGAAGGCGTGGAGGAATCCGATTGGTGGCCAGAGCCGCATTACGGAAACGTGAATGGCCAGCGCCAATTACAGCCGACAGCCCTCCAGGAGGTAGGCCGGGCGTTGAAGCGACTGGGCTACAGCGAGGTGGATCTCCACAACATTTTTGGCGAAAACTTCCTGCGTGTAGCGACATCGACGTGGCCGACACCCGAGCCCGGTTGAGCGCATCGAGGTGTTTCCAGACTCCCGGTCGCGCGAGCGATCAGTGCTGCTTCATCTGGATTGAAGAACCATTGTCGGGATTTTGTGCAGTGCCTTGATCAGTTTTTGAGGAGTCGAAACACCCTGAAATACCCGCCGAAAGCAGGGTTGCAAGGCAAAGTGTTCTTAAATAGCCCATGAAGTTCTCCATGATCGATTATCGAGTTAAGACGGCGCGTTAAAGGCCCGTTCCTGGCAAGCAGCAGGCTGTCCGGATTCCGCCTCTCGCTGGAGGCGAAACTGGAGAGTCAGCCAGGTCACTCACTGAATTGGCGCAGGGTGGTTTCGAAAGCCCGGTTGGCCATGGCTTCAAGGGGAAGCTTGCGGTGGGTGTCCGAAATCACCTCCAACCCCCACGGGCCGTCATAACCCGTAGCTTGAACCGCTTTGATAAAAGCCCGGATGTCGAAGGTGCCATCGCCCGGCAGGACGCGTTTATGGATGGTGTCCATCCACAGCGGTTCAATGGGGTACTTGTGCGCATCGTTCAGTTCGACCGACTTGATGAATCTGGCCGGGATACGGGCGATCTCGCTGAAGTCGATTCCGCCCCGCTGCAGATGCCAGATGTCGAGCAGCAGTCCTCCATTCGGCTGATCAGCGCCTTCAACGATCGCCAACGCCGTTTCAATCGTCCGCACGTTACTGAACGGCATGATTTCCAGGACGATGTTGGCACCCACTTCGGCAGCTTGCCGGCAAAGCACGGAAAACTCTTTGACCATGAGATCAATATCCGCCTGCTCTTCTCCTATACCGGGGCCGATTTTGATGGAGCGAACCCCCAAGGCTTCTGCTGCCTCCAGCAATTCTCGGCGCACCTTGTCTGATTGGCGTCGACGCTCACCGTCGTGGTACCAGTCCACCAGGAACTCCAGTTCGACGTGCTTGATACCGTTCTGCTCAAGAATGGTCTTCATGGCGGGATAGCCAAGCTGATCAACCGTCGCCATCATTCCGCTGTGCACCAAGCCGACACCTTTGAAGCCTGCCTTGCCCGCAGCCTCCATCCGGTCTTCGAATGAAAACGGGCTCACTTCACTGGGGCCCATTGGGTACACGTCACCGGCAATCGTCCAGTAGGCCGCAAGAAGTTCTATGTTTTGGGTAGTCATTGCTGTTGCTTCCTCTCAATCTCTTTAAATCAATGTGCGGTCAGACTAAGGTAGAGCTTGGCTCGGATAAACCCGGAATAAGTCGTCACTGAGTAGAGCGAGAGTTGACAATGGCTTATGTGGAACAGGCCTTGAGCGGGGTTGTTATTTTCGTCACAGCAGCAAGGACTGGGAGCTTTACCTCGGCTGCCGACCAGTTGGGCATCACCAAGTCCGCAGTGGGAAAAAGCATCGCGAAGTTAGAAGAAAGGCTGGCTTGCAAACTTTTTCACCGATCTACCCGCCGCTTGGGACTCACGGTTGAAGGGGAGGCTTATTTCGCCAGCTGCTCGTTGGCCGTGGATGAAATCCTTGCCGCTGAAGCATTCCTGACAAGCAACCAGAAGACGCCGAGTGGCCGTCTTCGAATCGACCTGCCAGCCGCCTATGGACGCAGCATCGTACTGCCGGTGCTACTGGACATCCTTGACGCTTATCCAGAGCTCAAGTTGACGGTGACATTCACCGACAGCGTGATTGATCTGATCGAGGAGGGTATCGATCTCAGCATTCGATTCGGGGTGCTCAAGGACGCAAGCGGCCTGATAGCGAGGCGTCTTGCTGTACAGAAACAGATCATCTGCGCGGCACCTCGCTACCTCGAAAAACACGGGTACCCGGAGTCTGTGGAAGACCTTCAGCAGCACCGCTGTATCGTCAACTATCGAAGAGGCCAGAGGATGAGTTGGTCTGTCCGGGATGAAAGCGGTGAGATCGCCCGGATCGTTCCACCCAGTACCCACGAGGTCGGGGACGGGGATGCCATCATTGCGATGGCGGCGGCAGGGCAGGGCATTTGTCAGATGCCCAGTTCTTTGATCCGCGACCACCTCAAGGACGGCAGACTGGTTCCTGTGCTTGAAAAATACAGCCCGGGCGACGTCGCCATCCACGTTGTCTGGCCACAGACGCGGCACCTGCAGCCCAAGGTAAGACGCGTCGTGGATGAGTTCGTTGCCCGGGCGGAGAGAGGAGACCTGGGCTGATCGTCAGCAGTCTTGCCCAACGGCGGCTAACGAGCCGAGGCCGCCGTCCAGCGCTGACAAAGCTAGACCAGAGGCACTCGGTCTGGGCCTTGCGCTGATGTAGGGGTTGCGACCCGCCAGGGCGCCATGATCGGCACGCAGCCGGCATGGGTGGCTAAGCTGCTCCCGACCCATGTGCGCTACACCTCCATACCCTTTTCCGCTTTGATCCCAATTTCGATAGACGGCGGTCAGTACGCTGGTAAACCCTTGGATTTCAGCCACACTGTTGCGCTGTCCAACCCTCATGCAGTCTGTTCGTTGTCCGGGACCGAACCGCTTCATCGGCTCCCTGGTGGATAAGGAGACACCTCAATCCCCAGCAGAGAGTCATCATGGCAATATTCAACGTTAAAGATTTCGGCGCAAAGGGTAATGGCAGCAGCGACGATACGCTCGCCATCCAAAAAGCCATCGATGCCGCTGCTGCGGCGGGCGGCGGACAGGTGTACTTGCCCGGGGGCACTTACATGGTCAGTGCATCGACGGGAAGTTGCCTCGCCCTGAAGAGCAATGTTTCATTGGTCGGCCAAGGCATGGGCGTCTCAACACTCAAGCTGGCGAACGACTTGCCCTCCGCCGTCACTGGCATCCTGACGGCCGACGGCACCCACGATGTGGGGGCCAGCAAGCTGACCCTTGATGGCAACCTTCAGCACAACACGGGGTATGTATCGGGCTGGCTGAATGGCAGCGGGACTAAGGTCAAGATCGATAGCGTTGAAGCCATGAACGCAGCGGGCAACGGTTTCGATTTGCAGGGCACCAACGGTTTGGTGCAGGTAGAGCTGAGCAACAGCGTCGCCCATGACAATGACTACGGTGTGCGCGCCTATGCAACGACTGCCAGCCTGTTGCATGACAATGTCGCCTACGCAAACCGGACCGGTTTCAACGTCGGCGGCGATGTCCAGGTGGTGGACAACCACGCTTATCGCAATACCGACTTCGGAATATTCGTGCAAAGCACCGGCACTACCGTTAAAGGCGGCGAAGTCTACGGCAATGGCGATGACGGAATCCACACCGCGTTCGCCCGTCAGTTCAAGATCACGGGCGTTGATATTCATGACAACAAGGGCAGCGGGATATATATCGCAAGCAGCGTAAACGGCGACGTCTTTTCAAACACCGTCCACAATAATTCTCTAGGCAGCCCCGTGTCCGAAATTGAGGTATACGGCGTGGCCAAGGTCAATACCTCCAGCCAGTCCCACGACATCAGGGTGACCGGCAATATCATCACTGGCAGTGAACAGTCCACTTACGGCATCCGCGAAAGCAACGCCGTGTTTGACAATTCGTACACGCACAACGTCATCAGTCACACCCAAACTGGCGCCGTTGCCGCGCTCGCCAGCAGCGAAGTGTCGGACAATACCGACTCTATCTACACCTACGGTACCCGTGGAAACGACACGCTCAACGGTGACATCACCCAAGACGTGATATACGGCGGCGCTGGCAACGACACACTCAACGGCAAGAGCAACAACGACACCCTGATCGGTGGCACTGGCGTAGACAAGCTCACCGGTGGCGAGGGGAATGATATTTTCCGCTTCGATACGGTCAGTGAGAGCTATCGCACCGCGACCAAGTCGTATGCGGATGTGATCACCGATTTCGACGTGGCCCATGACAAGATCGACGTTGCAGGTGGCGGCATCGGCTTCACCGGGCTGGGGAATGGCCACAACCATACGCTCTTGCTGGCTTACAACGAGGCGAAGAACGTCACTTATCTGAAGAATCTGGACGCGGACGTGCTGGGGGAACGCTTCGAATTGACCTTGAACGGCAACTTCCTGCATACCTTCACCAATGCCAATCTGCAACCCGTGATCCAAGGCACCGACGCCAGTGAAAAGCTCCTTGGAACCAGCGCTGCGGAAACCTTACTGGGCGGTGCAGGCAGGGACACGCTTAATGGGGGCGCCGGCGATGATCGACTCGACGGCGGGGCTGGCGGCGATACCCTGACGGGCGGCGCGGGCGCCGATACCTTCGTGTACGGCAACTTTCGAAACAGCCAGCGTTACGACAATGACGGCACCGCACAGCGGGACACGATCACTGACTTCAACGGAAACGAAAACGACGTCATCGATGTGTCTGCTACAGGCTTCCTTGGCCTGGGCAATGGGCACAATGGTACGCTCAAGGTGGTCGTGAACGCCGCCGGCACCCTGACCGCGCTCAAATCACTGGACGCCAGTGACCGGGACGGGGCGCACTTCGAGTTGCTGCTACAGGGCAACCACGTCGCGGATCTGACCCCTGCTCATTTGATATTCAAAGACTTTGACGGGAATAAAGTTGTGTCCTCCTCGCCGCTACTGAGCACCGAAGTCAGCCATACCGAAGCGACGGCCATCACCCTTGTCGGCGGCGTGGTAGAGCATGGGAACGAGCATCTAGGCTGATTGGCAGGCAGACTGAATGCGCCTACCTGCGGTATCGGTATGAAAGGCTCATCTGTCATTGTATAGATGAGCCTTGACGAATTAAGTAAGCAGGCCGGTGATGTTCGCAGGAACTGTCCCATCGAAACCCGGATTCCCTATCAGTAGCTGTGTTCGTACCACTTGGAGGTTTGACAGATCGAAAAGCGTGGCCAGCTGCGCAGTGTTTATAGCCAACCTGCGAAACAACAATTTTGCATAACCAAACTGGCGTTTGATCATACGGAACAGATGTTCAACCTTCGCCCGCACTCGGACTCTCACGTATTTGATCTTGCGGCGCACGCGTGCGATCAAACAGTTCTCGCCATGCTTTTTGGAGCTGCTTGGGCGTGCCGCGATTGAACAGTTCAGCTAACAACTCTGACGCTCCGTACGCTTGTCGACGCCGGTGCAGCCCGCATCACTAATCACAAAGGTTTCCTCGCCGTGCAGCAGCTGGTCGAGCTGATTCACGTCTGCCACATTCGCCGCCGTACCCAGATGGGCGCTGGCACGCGGAAGAAATACTGGCTTCCTTTCTCCGTCTAATGCATTTTGGCATCGCGTTTTCCGTCCTTGTTCTTGCTCGAGCGCGTAATGAGGCTCGATCAGATTGATCAATCCCTTCCAGACTACGACCTGATCCATCTCGATCAGGAAACGCTCTTTACGGCTTTGCTTGCGTTTGCCGGCCTACTCGGCGTCGGCAAAGGTGATCTGCTTCATCAGGCATCTCGGCGGTTGATATCAGACATTAAGCCAAGTTTTGACGTCTTCTTCAGAGTTTTCCTGAATCTTAAAGGTGTACGATGCATAAGATCGAACGTGGATCAATGTCAGTTATTATGTTGACCGGCTTTCCTGATGGTTCCGGCAGGGGCGCATATGGAAACTTATAATCATAAGTTGCTTGCATTAAACGCTGATCGAAAACTTTATCAGTTGAGCTTTCCAGTAGTTTTATTTGCGCGAGCAAAGACCCAGGGACATACTTAAGCTGAATTTTTGCAGGCTTCAACTCAATTGCTGAGGGATTAGCCTTTAAAAGACTGTGGCATTGTTCAGAAAGTTGCGTTATCAGCAAGCTCACTGATTGACTCGCCCAGGAATTAAAAAATCCAACTCTTTGAGAGTCACTTAATTCAGCCCCTAAACGATACAGACGAAGAATTCCGTCGCGAGCTCCTGCATTAGAACCGCCTACATCCAAATAAAGATCCATGGCACTTTGCAAGTCTACAGGGCCACCCTTTCCATTTTCTAAAAGCGGTGCAAGCTTGAGGCTGCTTGGGATTTTTCCGATGCCAGTAGCCGACTTTTTGTAATAATATCTTGCCATGCGATAGTCAACTGGCGCTCCTGTACCTTCTTCAGCCAGGCGTCCTAGATAGAAGTTAGCTGTCACGTCCGTCTGGGCGGCTAAAACATAGAGCGACCTTGCATGTGGAATATCCTGGGGAACACCAATACCATGCTCGTACAGATCTCCAAGAAGCACTTGGCAACGCGTATTTCCTCGTTCGGTATTTTTCTGAAGTATGTCTATATCCGACGGGTTGTGACTTGACTGAGCAAGAATGCATCGCACGTCGTCTGGAATAGTAACGTGCGGAGTTTGATTAGCATTGATGACGGACCTTTGGCACCCTAGAAGACTAAACACCAGCGCCAACAACAAAGACCTATTCTTAATTAATTTCACTTCTACAGCCCCTGTCTCATCGCTGCATTCCTCATCGAAAAGCACCTCTTAATTTTATTGGTGTAGCCAAATATGATCTGCACAACTGCAACTTGGCTATAACATCTTTGCATTAGCATAATTTATCATCCCTTCTGCGCACACCACTTCAAGAAGTCTTACCCTATTTATATCACCCTGAATCAGACTGTAACCAAGCCAAAATACGCTGAGTTACGCCCTGGGATCGTTGATATTCATTGCATCATGAGATTAGGGATTACCCTATGTCGGCCATATTGTTGTAAATTTTAGCCTACCAAGCTTGGGCAAGCGTTAACCGCGTTCTATAGCGCCGAAGGGCCGCTTTGGGCCGAAAGCGGTCAGGCCCGACCGGCAGCTTTCGGCCAAAAGCAGCCGGCCAGAGGAGCAGGTATTGCACTGCTTTCAATTTACAAGATGGCAGCCATGTTTATGGCTCACCATCTTTACTATCAGATCAATCGCAGATCATTCCGCCCTTTTCTTCAGTTCGGCCTCCAACCATTGAATTATTTCTTTTTGGATATGTTCAGATGCAGCTTTGGCAGCCCCCTTCCCATTAACGCCCACCTTGATAGTCCTCCATTTCTCGCAGACTGGAGACGAGTAATTCCCCCAATTTTTCCTGTTTAGCATCTCATAAGAGAAATGGATGGATAACGCCCTATTGGAATAAATAGAAACCATATATATCGATAGAGGTGGTACTATTTCAAAAATTGGATTAAAATCGAATCGCAAAATCCTATCTTCAGCTGAATGAGTATAATTAAAGCCGTCTACATATCTTTTCGTTTTCGTAACGGTTTCTAATTTATATTCGGTTGATTCTTGTTCATGCTGACGCCAGCGAGATAGGGCACCTAAACTTGCACCCATCAGACCAAAAGGGTCACCGCTTTTTGACGGCTTCTTTGGTAGAGCCTTATACTCTTCTACCGTATATTTTGTTGTGCCATATGTAGCCTCTGCGAAATAATTTTCTTCAGATTTCCCGATCAGCCACTCACCTATTTTTGATTGATTGGGCACAGCGTAGGGGGATAAATCTGAATTCAACGAGATTTTATAAATCTTCTTTATATCACTAGGCCAATTTCCGACTTCTTTTTTAAACTCCCTAACAAAGTCGATAAGTGCCTGTTCGTCAAAGCATGTAGATGCGGATACTTTTTGAATCTTGGCGTAAATGGAGTCTTCTTTTGGCAGGGGAGCGGCAGTTTTTGTCGAAGCCTCTTGATCCTCTTGCGCATCTGAAAAGCCGAATATTTTGCTTATAATGCTATGGGTTTGCTTGGTGATAGTCCCGAACTTTTCTATATTGTCGGACTGAGTTGCAAAAATAGGTTTAGGTCCGCCTTTATTTGCAAAATCATCCGCAACGACCGCCATAATCTCCCTGTAACGTACATCTCCCTCCAACCCATATATGGCTGTTAAAATGCTTTCTGTGAAATAACTGAACTCGGTACCAGCGTAGGATGATTCGCTGTCTCGGGATGAGAACCAGAAATACACATCATTTAGGCCATATTTTTTTGCTGATTTCGTTAGCTCTTCCTCAGCATTAAACTCACTTTTTATGTACTGAGTACCGCTAAAGCAAGCATCAATTATTTTAATACAAAGCTTCGGGGAAAGAGTTTTTATCCAATCATCCAGCTCCGAATTTCGAAGCCCAGTAGTTTCCTTTCGCTTTGGATCAAAATCGGATAGCACGTAGAAAAAATCATCTTCAAACCGCTCTCCGTGCCCTGAAAAATAAAAGAATAGCTCTTGTAAATCCTTGCCCTTATACTTCTCTACGAGGTCGGAAATCTTTCTCTTGACATCTGATGCTGACTCATTCTCTCCCAAGAATAGGATTTCTTCTAAGTCTTTAACATTCTCGATGACAGCTTTAATCGCTGCTGCGTCTTTTTTGCATGCAGATAAGTTCTCAAAGTTTTTAGACTCATACTTTTCTACGCCGATTACGATGGCTACATTCATGAAATTTTGTAAACCTATCAAATTGAGCTTGTGGCTATGTGACTCGACACTCGCCAGTGGTGGCACTATGATGATACGCCATATTTCCTTACAAGCAATGGGTTGCCCTACCTTGAAAGATTCTAGAATCAAGAATAAGAAAAGGCAGGCCATAGAGCACCTTGATCAGGTCGACTACCTGATCAACACAATGAGTGTCGAGCACAGCAACGTCAAAGGCATCAGTGGCAGGTCAATCTGGAAGTAGCAAGCAACATCGCGTCCAGGGTCACAGCAACATCCCAGAAAGCAACCTACATAGCTCAGAGTTCATCTGAAGCACATCCATTTTTCGGCAAATACTCCGGTCGTACTGGCACTCCTTCCATAGCAGGGACGGCTGAATCAACCAATACGTACAAATCTCATGAGGACCGTACGCAACTACCTTAATGAAGGCTGAATTTAGCTGCCTGTGACCCCTCTAGCACGGGACCTGCGTAATCGAGGTTCGACTAAGCAGGTTGGTGAGCTTGGCAGCAAGACTGCCGCACTGGAATACCTGTCTAGCTCAATGTCCGGTTTGGGTCGAAAGCAGCCGGCCATGGTTGACCGTTTCGACCCAAAGCCGACGTTGGCGACAGGCAAAAGTCGGCAAGGTGCAGAACTTGGAAACCTACCGCTTTGCCACTAGCGATGACAGCCAGACTGGTAGTGGTGAATCAAACATCGCAGCTACTAGCTAACTATATGGGTGGCAATATGGAATAGTGAAGAGTAATCCGGTCATCCGCATTTCCATATCGGTGCCAACTCTCATTCGAGATCATTTCCACACTGACCATAAAACCGTTTGCTGAGACATGTCGGTTTTCGAGCACTACCGAGATTTTTCGCCCTGTGCCGCGTTGCGGGGAGCTGACATTGTTAACAACCCAATCGATGCGGTAGGAGTCCTCGGCAAAGCTTTCGTCTGGTTGAACCTCCAGCTGTAGAACATCGCCAGGCCTGAGCTGGGTAGTTTTAAAGTCGAAGTAGCGCACAGCACCATCCGTTGGGAGTTGGGTAGCATCACCCACATTTGCTCGGTCATCCCAAATACGAATGATAGAAGGTGCATTATAAGTCTGGGCCATGTTGTTTCTCTTGTAGTATGCCTTAAGCGAGTCGATCACATCGGCTGAGTAACAAGCAACCCGCAACGCTTGATGGGTAGTGATCTCATTGGCATGAGCAAGTGGATTTCGAGCATCAACTATGCGATTTAGATAGGTCCGAGCCTCATTCTCGCCATTCTGGAAAGCTTCGCTCAATGCTTTCTGAAAGTTAAAGTATTGTTGAGGGTGGCAGATGATGGCAATCAAATCCTCAAACAGTAGGGCGTCTACCTCCCGAGGATAACGTCTTGGCTCTTTTTGTCGGCGGGCAGCAGCTTTACTTAGGATCTCCTTTTTCATCGGCAGGCATGAAAGTGAACCCTCGTAGTGATTTTGTGTGACGTCGTCAATTAAACGACGTAGCCATCGTTCTAGCGTTTCGATCTGGTGGCGGACCACGCCGCGTATTTCATCCGTTGACATAGCTCTGAACGGCACCTGAGATTCCCCTATTTCTGAATGAGAAACCATCCTACCAAAGAGGTGAGCGACACTCACCCTTACGGACGCGCAGGCCTGAAACTCAAAGGTTATCAAAAGTAGAGATAGGGCTGCTGCTAAGCCTCTGTCCTCAGTGATTGGCTAGAAAAAAGTAGGAAGAGGTGGTTTGCGTGTTGATTTTGGTGCTGAAAGTCGCCAGTGTTCCAAGGTGTGTTCGGAAGCGTCTGCTCCAGGCCGATTTTAGCCGTACGTCGACTAGTGGAACTCGAACAAAGTTTGACGATTGACACTGTAAAGTGGCGTGTATGCCTCTCTAGGTTGATTAATTTTTTCGGAGAAGCCATGAAGGAATTGGGGTGGAATAAGGATAGTCCGTTTATGCCTGACTTGAAGACGGCAGAGGATTTTAGGCGCTATCTTGACATAGGTGGTATAGGCATTATAGAGGCACGTATTGAGGGGGCATTTAAGGCTAGATTTTTAGAGCTTAAAGATAAGATTTTCCGTCTAGTAGCCATCGAAGATGTCGATCCATTTGTAGCGAATCTTCTCTTGACCTCAATTTTAGTTGATACTCGTGCTCTTTTTCTTGAATCGAATCACCAAAAGCGAAATGCAACGTTGCAGACAGTCTACCGAGCTAGACGCATGGAGGAGCGCGCAAAAGCAGTTGACGCTATTTTCGACGAGAAGGTGCTTCAAGAAAAGTCCATGAGGGAGGTCATTAAGGGTTGGGTTGATAAGCGTGTCGTGCACATGGATTGGTTATGGGATGACGAAGAGCTATTACTGTTTACGCAAATAGAGACTTTAATCTTCGAGACTGGAATGAAAAACTTACTCAAGGTACTGCTAGAGATTATTGCGGAATACGAAGAGGTGGTTGCTCGGTTTGGGGAAGATTCACAAGAACAATTGAATCGAATTCTTAAGGCCGCGACCGGAGGTATGAATCGCCCCTGATTTTTTATAGACGTCTCCAATTTTCTGAATTTGCCAATTAGCTAGAACTGAATGATGGAGGCGGGTCGAAATCCGTTTGGCCCGACCGGCGTCTTTTGGCCGATTGTTGTCTCTCAGCCAGCATCCGCCACCGCCCCCTTGAAAAGACATCCATATACCTGCTCCCGTAGCCCCGATGTCGTCGTTTTCGAATCCGCCCATGGGTACCCGAAGGGGGCGAAGGGCACGACTTACCTCAACTATTTACATTCCGACGGCTTGGCCTGGCAGTTGGCAAGCCGAGCTGTCTGCGCAATCACATCCGCCTGCGCCTTGAGTGCACTAGCCTGGGCTGCGTCGTTGGGCGATAGTGCCGAATCCAGTGTGCTCGCGGAGTTAAGGGCCGCAGCGGCGCTTGACGTTTTGCCGTACGACACCTGGGTCGGCACACCTGCTTCATTAAGTTGAACGGAAAACGTCGCCTTGCCAAAGAGCGCCCCGCTCGGAACGGACAGAGCATAGGTTTGGGCGGTAGGTGCGATAACCGCGCTTTTGCCGATTGGCACCTTTCCCTTGGTCACAGTTATTGTCGCCACCGTTGTCCTGGCGAGTGTGAGCGGTACGCCTTCGTTGCCGGCATCGCCTGCGGAGGCGCTCGGCTCTACAAGAATCGGATTCCCTGTTACCGCAATATCGACCTTTACTTCGAGCAGTGGGAACGAAACGACTTTAATCAGCGCATCGTAGTTGCCCTTGTAGTTCTGGCTCACTGTTAGCGCCGTCGGTGCCACTACCTGAGTCAAGTCGTCGAGCGCCCTCTCGTATACGACGGTGACGGGCTTGCCACTTCCTCTTGATGCGACGACTTTGCACGCAGCAGCCTCGTCTGTTGCCGCAGCCCCGCCAGTGATCACCGCCAGAAGTGTCGTCGCTGACTTCACAATCGCTTCGCCTTGGCCGGTCACTGCAGAATTGAGAGATCTAAGTCTTCCGTCGTCGTACCAAGCGAAGGTGAAATCGTTGTCTGTGAACACGGTTCCCAATTTGGAAGCGTCAAACTCGAGTGGCGTGCCTCGACGGTCACTCGAATAGATCGAGGAGATGCTGGGGGTGTTCAGGATGACGAGATGCTTGTCAGCATCGCAGTCAATCGTCTGCGTGACGGAGACCTGGGCAGTGGCCTTAGCTGGGTAGTACTTGTAGACGAGTAGGGGCGTTGACACACACCCAGTAAGGAGCAAAGAACTCACGCTCAAGAGTAAGATCTTCATGGGCTTTTCCCGTTAGTTGTTAGGGCAATCGGACTCAGTTTGTTGGACTCGACAAAGGCTGGCCTCCCCCGACAGTGCGACTAGCTGCACGTGTTCTCAGTTGAGGAAGAACTTCGCGCACCATTTGCAATGGAGCAGAGCTCGGTGACCCTTCGAGCAGTGGAATGAACCAGTCACCTTCCGAAGACCTGAGCCAAAAGGCAAGAAAGCTCAACGCGGGCACGTCAAGCAGGCGAGGCTCGTATTCGTCGGTGCTGTTGGCAAGCTGCCCTGCGGCGATAGTCGAGGCTTGGATGAATCGTTCTGCGACGCCCCCGTACGACAGGCCACCAAACGATGCACTGTTCGTTCCCTCGTCCCCACGAATGTCAACAAGCCCGGCCTTGATGGAGCCAATGACTGGATACCTCCAGCCAGTTCTAATAGCCTTTTCAAGCGCGTTGTCGTAGAGCAATTGATCGAGCGAGAGGTGATAAAACGGCACAGGCCCGCCTACGTGTGGTACTCCTCCAAGCGGTGAGAGCGCGGCGGGGCTCGAAGGCATCCTCGCCGCTAGCGCAGTTGCCAAGACGATTGGGCCATTGCTCGGACCTTGATGGGACTTGATAGCCATGGCTGTGCTCCATAAGGTTTAGGCGTTAGTGTGGTAAGAGTAGTCCCAGCTCCCAGCCCCCGGTAGGAGCTCACGAATGTGTTGTACGGTATTCGCGCAGGATCTGGACCATAGAGCGGGTCATCGACGATGACATCATCCGTGGACCAGTCGTATCCAGACACCGTGACGAAGTGTCCTCCCTGACCAGCCCAAGAGATATGGCAGCACACAGGCGAGCCGCAGTCGATTTGCTCTTGAAGGGCACTCCTTGAATCCGGCGCGGCGATTGCAGAGCCCTGCAAATTGTTCGTTTGACTGAGCGGAACATCAAGCACGAAAGCTTGATTACAAGGCGTCGGAGCGATACAGCAGCTCTCCCCAAGGCAGGCGGAGGCAACGGCGCATTGAGTCCACTGCGAGGTTGAATCAAAGAACACCGATATACTTGAAGTGTTTGCAGCCCAGCACCAGTTCGATTCTTGCTGCGCTTGTATGGAGAAAGCCAGTTGATTAGCGCCAGCGCCCCCAATGGGGCCACCGTCCACGGAGCTGCGTCCAAGAGGGATCGTGGTGGGGATCAATTGAAGTAGCGGCGTCAGGGGGCCAAGGAAGCTCGGAAACGACATGTCAGTACCCTTTTGCATTTGGCTCAAGTGGTAGCATGAGTTCAGGTGTGGTTTCCTCGGTGGTATTGCCTACACTGGCTCTACAGCCCAATGGCGACCCGCTGGCTAGTATCTGCCTTTGCAGGACTCTTACCTTGGGGAAGTTATTGTCTTGTAGGTAGTTATAGCAGACCCTTGAGCGATCGCTAGCCGACGTCGATCAATATTGGTATCCCCTATCTTGAAGCCCGATGTACACTCGATAAAGCCTTGAATTAGAGGCCCCTCGCTAGAAAGGGTTTACTGTCAATGTGGGCGGAGGGTGATGATTTTACTTCTCAAGCTTGTGCTTGAGATCAGGCCAATCGACCCACGGAGCCATCGACAAGCCCCCCGAGCTGCCCTGAGTCTTTCTGTCGAGTCAACTCCGGAACCTGTCGAACAGCTTAATTGCTCCTAAATTTACCCATTCTTGATGTCCGCTTTCGAACCAGCTTTTTTATGTTCGTCATGCGAGCGGCTGCTTTGGCCGATTACAATCCTCTGCGACGTATACCTCTTGGTCGGAAGCAGCCGGTTAAGAAACGCTAAGCCGGATTGCGGCCTAAGTCCGGATCGAGTCGAATGTGCAGATATCAAGGGCGTTGGGGAGTACTTACAGCTTGCAAGGAGAAGGAGTAGAGTCGATGGAGCGCCCATGCAACATCAGCACATAGATAAGGAGGCGACATACGTGCCGCTCGCTCATGCATCACCTGCTTTTACCTACGCAGCGTAATACCAAGATGCATTCGGCCAGCAGTAATCCGAAACCTGGTGCGTATCGGGCATAGGTGGACGCGAATGAGCACAACTGTTGGGGAAATTGCGACGCGTCAGTGCAGCCGTAGATCATGACTGAGATCATACTGGCGACCTTCATCACAGCCAAAAGGGTCTCTGAAAACGTGTCCACCCTTCCAGACGATTCCGTGTCGGAGCTTCCCGCTCTGAAGCCTGCGAGCAAAATGCTCTGGACTACATCTTCGAACTTAGCTGCGTAAGGGTGATTCTCTCCGTTGCACCTGCCGCTGATAAATAGCCAGTCATATGCCAGTGGGTAATCGGCTGCTAGCAGCCACCTATTAGGTCAATCGGGAAGGTGTTAGTCTGCAGGTATGGGAGCATACAACCCTATTATACTAATAGGTGAAATAAATATCCGGAATGTGCAGATCTGATAGCGCTACTTTATAGGTGCTTAGTTTTATTGGGAGTATCATATTTATGCTGAAATCTGAATTTAAGACCAGTCCGTCTATGGTGGAAGAACAATCGAAAGAACGGCCCAGCAGTGCTTTGCATTCCAGCCCTAAAATCTGTCTTGTTGACATGGGGCAAGAAGTGCAGCAACGTCTAGCTCAAAAAAATTATGCGACTGAGCTAGGGAGCATAGGGTCGTATGTTAATGTTCCAAAATCGAAGCCCTATTCTGAGGATCTAATTACAGGATTCATCTCGTTGCCTCCACATTTACACGAATTTGATATAGTCGTAGTTGACTTGGGTGCTTCCGGGCATGTTGAGCCTTCTGATGTGCAGGCCAATCTTAAAGGCATAACGGGCTCGTCAGCTTACGCAGTGAGGAGCTCTTATCCAGAACAAATCTTTAACCCAAAACCCATGGGGGTGAGCAGTTTAAATAGCGAGCTGAGAGGGATGTTCGCAAAAGAATCCGTGGGGATAGTATTCACCGCCCAAATTCAAGAGGTAAATTACGAAATAGTTGAGATTGGAATCTCCGGGGCCACCCCCATGCGCGAAAAAAACATTCGACAGAGGAGGTTTATCCTAATCATGCTGGCTGCCAAAAAAAACATGGAAAAAAGATCCAGCTGGTAGAAAAAGAATCCGTTTTTAGCAACCTTCTCTCGCAGCATTTGGAGGGTGCGGAATATGACGTCGTTTTTTACCATCCTTACACTTGGATTGGGTCTGAGAAGGTGTTTGATGGAAATTTCATACCTCTTCTAACAAATAAAAATGGCGAGATAGTCGGTTATGCCACAATTGTAAATAAAGGCTGGTTTTTTGTTCTACCTCAGATAAAGGACAAGCCGAACTTTCTTGACGGGATGTTTGAGGTCTTGGCGGAAATATTTCCTGCGCTATTTCCTGAGCATGGCCGATTTGCTTGGCTTGATGATGGCAGCTACCCGCTCCCAGGTGAGGAAGATCTTAACCAAGATAGAGTTCGTATTGAAAAACAATATGCTTCGGATATTTCAGCCAACGAGGCGGGAGTCGCTCGGCTCAAGGATGAGTATCAATTCTTGAGAACGATGCTGACTGCCACCGGGGACGACCTGGTAAGGGCAGTATGTCATTTTCTAAACTGGTTAGAGTTTTCTGGTGTCACTAGCATGGATGACCATGTAACAGATCTTTTTGAGGAGGATATTCAAGTTGAACTGGGCAGTGGTCTCTTGGTGGTGGAAGTCAAGGGCATTGGAGGTACATCGAAGGATAAGGAATGCGCCCAGATTTCCAAGATTAAGCACCGGAGACAGGAGGAGCGGCAAGCATTCGATGTTTATGCGCTATATGTAGTTAATCATCAGCGTCATATGCCGCCAAGAAGCAGAGCTAATCCTCCTTTCACCGCTCATCAAATGAATGATGCCCAGCTTGATAAGCGGGGTCTAGTAACAACTTGGCAGCTGTATAATGTATACTTTGATGTCGAGGGTGGCCTCTTGGATAAGTCGGATGTTCGTCAAAGTTTGCTAATGTATGGTGTTGTGGAATTTTCTCCGCCCAGCCTTAGCGAGATTGGCACAGTAAGCGAAGTCTTTAAGAAGGGCCGTGTCATAATACTTCAGCTAAGCGACAAGAGTTTGAAAAAAGGAATGGAGTTATTTTCTGTCAAGGGAGGGGTCTATTCTAGAATTACTGTGTTAGGGCTTCAGGTCGATGGTCAGGATGTTGACCAGGCTGAAGCGTGTGAGGTTGGTATCTCAATTGATACGGAGGTCAAACGGGGCGCAAAGATATTTATGTCGGTATGATTTAGTTGAGCTTGCGTCATATTCTAATAATGTGGTGTCCCAAGCCTGCATGTGCTACCGGGTTATGCGCCGGTAGCTAGCTCCATCTCTTTCGAAGCCTGCGAGATCTATCGCCTGAAGCAAAGTGAGTCAAAAAGTGCTAGCCAGCGACGAAAGGCTCAGGTTTTTATTGTTCGAACCGTAGGCTTTGGCCGACTCCCGTTGGCTGCAAAATATGATGCTAGAAGAGCTCCCCCTATACTTGGCTGTTTCCTTCGAGCGGTCCATACCGTCGAACCTGCTACGCAGACTTTACCCTCATCAGGTATCGACCCAAAGCTGCCCGATCCTGATTACAACAAACGGAGCAAAAACCAAAGCTAGGAAAAGAAGCTTACTCATTGGTCGAATCAGCTAGCGTGGGCGACCATGCGCTAGGGCGGAGCTCATTTTGTCCGTCGTGCTATCCTGCCCTTACCATCGGAGGGCGCGGATAGGCTCGAGCGCTGACTTTTACCAGCGCGGCCCATACTCGCAGCGCAGCAGAGTGCCGAAATCGTCACAGCCCTTCCAACGCAGCATCGGAGTCCGCAGACTGGCTAGCCATTTTGTATCTGTGGTCCAATACAGCCACGCTCAAATTGCATTTGCGCCAACGCGTCGCTAACTAATAAAATATTAGCTATACGAGTCCATTGAGCATGTTTTCAACAGATACTGAAAGAGCAATATTACTTTCCCTGATAACCGCTATTGGCGGGGCATACCTAGCCGGGTTGAAGCAAACGGAGTGGATAATTGAACGCAGTGATTCCAAGATACTGCCAAAAGGAAGTTATGTAGCTAACGAAGAGCTAAAAGAACGATACCTCAGTAAGGAGGTTGTGGGTGATCAGTACACATCTAAGCAAGAAATTGATAGGCTATATGTGCCCATTGCGAAGTTTCAGGAGCTTCAGGCTGACAATGCTAAGTTAAAAGTGAAAACAGACCTTGTGGACTCCGCCCTGAACCATATCACAAAAGAGCTCATACCCGGTCAGCTATGGCATCCGAATAATCCAGAGTTCTATCTCAGGTTCGAAAATTACGTGGAGGGTGAATTTGGCCCTAGCGCTCGACTTCAGGTGAGTTTCGCAGACTCTTCACCGTATTCTTTTTCGTTGAACAAATTTAACACTCCCAAGACGTCAACTTTTGTGTATAACGGGCGCCCGTACGAATTAACGACTACTCTCAAGAATAAAAAGGACGACATTTATGTCGAGGCAAATCTGCGCCTTGCTACTCAGGGCAGAAATTAGGCCTCCATCGTCGTGTGGCCAAGCAGGAGTATGAAATCCGCAGGTTGTAATCCGGCGGTAATTTAGCGGAGCTTGATCAAGTTAGCTTTGCCCCACGCTACGATGAAGCAGAGAATGAGAAGCGTAGGTAAAGTTGGTGAATCGATCCTCACTGAAGTTTCCTCATGCCTGTTACAACGGCATTCTCGGCTAGAAGCTTTATAATCAGCTATCGTTAGATTGATAATTCTTTAACGGTAGCTAGGCCAAGCACTTCACCCTCCAGCAAAAAAAGAGGATCCTCGCTTCATATTTTGCTTGGCAGGCGATTATCCGCCCCCTAAACACCAGACCGGGCACGGCCGCCATCCCTCGGCCAGAGCCAGCTAGTCGCATCGAGCGACCGGATTTCGGAGTTAAGAAAGTTGAGTCGTTATACTCAGTTCATCTGGTACTCGGCGATGGGAGTGGCACTGGCTCCTGGTAGTGCTTAGTTCACAGCTGTTAGGCGACTCCGCATTTCGTCTGGAGATGGGAGCCCGCAGGTCGAGTCTGAGGGGGATCTCATGTAAGTTGGAAGATCTGTAAAATAGGGATAGAAATGTTGTATTTCTGACGCTGAGCAATTCGTTGTTTTAGGCGTATGACCTTGAGTGAATGCCCAATCGGCAAGGAGTTTTATTTTTTCTGCATCCTCAAGATTCAGTTCGAAACCTTCGATATCGTCCTTGAGAACTGGTAAGTCACTGGGTACAGCTTTGCCGTCACTATCTCTCGACGCATGGAAGCCCAATAGCAGGCGATCATCCATCAGGAATCGGTGCCTTCCTCCAAGAATCACCCAAGTGCATGACGACTGACAATAGCCAGAAATCTGGGTCGCATGCTCATCATCTAGCTGGTAATTAAGCGCAAGACAAGTATCCATTCTTAAAACACTAATGAGCCAAGCTATGTTTAGTGCATCTGCAAATACACCTCCAGATGACTGCATGCATACCATGTTTATTTTCATAATTTTCGCCCAGGCCAAGGTCAAGCTAGCCCTAACTGTCGAGTTTCTAGGAATGTCGCCTCGAAGGAGCAACACTCTCTCCTGGCATTCATATCTTTTATTGCAGGCGTATGCCACCTCACTATTGACAGCATTGCGAGCATAAAGAGAATAGAGCAAAAACACCAACACCAATACTACGACCGGAATGCAAGCCACAACCAAGGTCGCTCGTGAAAACGTCTTATATTTCAACTATTCAACCTGCTTTCAAATTTATAGAAACTTAAATCAATATCAATATCAACAACAACGTGGAATTAACATGCTAACACATGCCCTCGTCACTCCGGCACACCACAAGCTCGCCTTCAGACGTTACGGGCCCTGACGAACACCAAAATCCTTGGCATGCAAATGGGATTAGCCAACCGTGACTGGCAGCTATGGGTCGAAAGCTGCCGGTAACGGCTGTCTGCTTTCGATCCTAAGCGGACAGCTCTGAGGGACGGCTCCTTGCCGCTAATGATTTTTGGCAAGGAAAGCGCCAAGGGCTGATCGACCCGGGCCGGGTCGATCAGGTGAGTTCACTAGAAAGTCCATTCCTCGGCCTGGATGACTCGGCAGAATGGCCCAGCTAACGTTGCGTTGTGGTGGGCAACGATGGCCTCTGCTTTGAGTTCTTGAGTATCGGAGCAAGTATGTACGTTTGCGATGAGCACAGCATCAAATCCACAATCGCGGGCGGCGCGGCAAGTACTGTCCACGCAGTATTGGGTTTTCATGCCTGTAACGACGACGCCTTCACAGCCGCGCTCGCTTAGCAGAGTTGCCAAGTCAGTCTGAGCGAAAGCATTGGGCCGTTTTTTATCGAAAATCACTTCGTTACCCAGTAGCTCTAACTCCTGGACAAGCTCGGTGAGCGGGCTACCCGGCTCAATCGGAGACCCTGCCGGACCTATATGGCGGGCAAGAAAGATGGGAGCCCCTTTTTCCCGCGCACTCCCCATGAGCCCATTCAAGGTATCGATAAGCGCTGGACCTCTCCAAGGTTTGTCCGGCCCGTGAACAAGCCCTACCTGCATGTCGAGAATCAGAAGTGCGTACATGTGCGTTTCCTTACGTGGGTGCCAGCAGAACCGGGGCAAAAAAGACCCGGTCCATTACTGGCGGGTCTTTAGGGATTGTGTGCTGGTTTAACTCACATGACCTCCCACGACCCGCGCGTGGCGGTCGTGAAGGTTGTATTCGATTCAAAGCGTGGCGTACTCATGAGACCGACCTTAACTTTGGCGGGACGGTCTTGCAAGTGAACATGCCGAGAAAGAAAGTCATTTGCGAGAGGACGCTTTTGCCCCAAAAGCGGACATTCAAAGTTTTAAGGCAGTCATAATCGCTTGGCACCTCGCCAAAAACGATCATGACCCCATAGCCCTGTACTCATACCTAGCTCCCCACCCGGCGATTCGCTGAGACAACCAGATTAGTGAATATAATTCACATCACTCGGTAACAACGAGCCGAGATCCCGCTCCATTTCTCCAATAGGCTGTCTCGAAACCTTCAAGGAATCGACATCATGCCATCCTCTTCAGCCGGCATAGCGGCAACTGGCTTCGCCGCAGGATTCCGAACGACTGTTGAGAGGCGATGCGGTCGTGCTCTCCGTCGCTTTCGGGGCCTGACACGAACCCGGTCTCATCGAGACACCCATCACCGCGCAAGCGCTTGTCATTCGCCCACTGACGCAGTGCAGGAAATAATCGCTCCTGAAACGATTGGCGAGGCAGTGACCTGCTTCAACGCTTACGGGAGCGCGCCATGAGATTGAGCATTCTTGACCATTCCCCCGTGGACAGTGGCTGCACAGCCGCTGATGCGCTTTGGGCGACCACGCGACTGGCGCAAACCGCTGAATCTTTGGGTTTCGAACGGTACTGGGTGGCGGAACACCACCAATCCAACGTTCAGGCAGGGAGCAGCCCTGAGCTGCTGATGATGCAGATTGCCGCCCATACGCAGGCGATCAGGGTGGGTTCGGGTGGCATCATGCTGCCCCATTACAGCGCGTACAAAGTTGCCGAGACAGCGCGTGTGCTGGAGGCGTTGTACCCGGGGCGGATAGACCTGGGAGTAGGGCGGGCGCCCGGAGCGGATCAACGCGTCACCCGTGCCCTCAATGATGAGAAGACACACCAGATCCCTTTTCCGGCCAAGCTCAAGGACCTCAAGGCGCTGCTGCTTGATGACAAAGAGGGGGCAGGCGATCAGCCGCAGCCGATCTACGCTGCACCTCGGATCACTACTCTCCCTGAATTGCACATACTGGGTGCCAGCGGCAGTACCGCTGAACTGGCCGCTCTGGAAGGGATGGGCTTCACGTTTGCGCACTTCATCAATCCCCATCATCAGCAAGGTGTGCTGGCCGCCGAGCATTATCGAGCCAATTTTCGTCCGTCAAAACTGCATGCCGCGCCCAGTGTCATCGTTGCTGTATTCGCAGTAGTGGCCGACACCGTCGAGCAGGCCGAGCGGCTGGCGACCAGCTTTGATGACTGGTTGCTGCGGGCAGAGTCTGTTGCCCCAGCCGAGGCGTTGGCGCTGCCCGACGCGGTCGACCCTACGCAGTACAGCGCTGAAGCGCGCGATCGAGTCGCGCTCAACCGCATGCGGGTGGTTGTTGGCGACGGTCCGTTGGCGATTCAGCAACTGCAGCGCATCGCGTCGCAGTATCAGACCGATCAGATGATGGTCATCCCCATGATCCCCGGCGAAGCAAACCGACAGCGTGCTATCGAGCTGCTCGCTCGCGCCAACCACGAATCCAACCTTCGCGCCCCACAGCGGGCACTTCAGGAGAACTAATCATGACCTTATTTGAAGCATACGAACTCGGCGCCACAACGCTGGACAACCGCATCGTTATGGCACCGATGACCCGCTCGCGCGCCCCTGACGACATTGCGACGGAGCAAATCGCGCTGCACTACACCCAACGCGGCACCGCCGGTTTGATTGTTTCGGAAGGCACGCCGATCTCTCGTGAGGGCCAGGGTTATCTCTTCAATCCGGGCATCTATACCGAAGAGCAGATCAAGGGATGGAAGCTGGTCACCGACTCGGTCCACAGCGTCGGCGGGAAGATGTTCGCCCAGCTGTGGCACGTTGGCCGCGTGTCCCACACTTCCATTCAGATCGACGGCAAAGCGCCGGTCAGCGCTACCAGCAAACAAGCGCAAGGTGCAGTCGCGTTTGCCTACACGGACGACGGGGAGCCGGGTTTCGTGCCCACCTCCACGCCACGCCCGCTGACCACCGAAGAGGTAGCACGCGTGGTTGAAGATTTCGCCCAGGCTGCGGAAAACGCTATCGCTGCCGGATTCGACGGGGTGGAAATTCATGGCGCCAACGGCTATTTGCTTGAGCAGTTCCTGAATCCGCTGGTGAATGACCGAACCGATCGCTACTCAGCCGACACGCTGGAAAATCGTCTGCGGTTCGTATTTGAGGTCGTCGATGCGGCAGCCGCCAGAGTCGGCGCTGATCGAGTGGGTATCCGCATTTCGCCGTACGGCCAGTTGTTCGATATGCCGCTGTATTCGCAGATCGACGAAACCTACTCAGCGCTCTGTGCAGGCATGAGCCAGCGCGGCATCGCTTACGTTCACGTAATGGATCAGACCCACTTCTTCATGGCAGAGGAAGGCTCGGCTGCGCAGGAGCAAGCGCTTCGCGACCTGCTCAAAGACTGCAAAACACAGCTGGGCAAGACCGCATTGATTCTCGCCGGGGACATGACCCGTGAACGCGCTCAAGAGCTGCTGCACGCCGGCCTGATCGACCTTGCAGCATTCGGGCAGCCCTTCATCGCAAATCCTGACCTGGTGGCTCGGCTGAAAAACGGCTGGTCACTGACCGAGCCGGATCGCGACACCTACTACGGCGGCGATGCAAAAGGGTATGTCGACTATCCGCCCTACAGCGGCTGATTCTGCAGCCCACGCCAGCCGGCGTAATGACTGTTCGTTGAGCACGGTGACCGTTGCATCCAGGGCAGAGGGCCCTGGATGCCGGGTTTGCACCGCGGCCGATGATCCAAGGGAACACATCGAGATTCCGAAGGCCTATACCCGTTACGGTGCACTGTGGGCTGATACCAACGTCTGATTCCGATTGGTTGGCGACGCTCAGTCCTTCAGGAATTGCCCCTGCTTCACAGTTACGGCAGGAAGGACTCCGTTTACGCACGATATAGGTCGCGTTTCACTGCACAGTCGGACGTTGGGTTGGTTAAGGACCGTTTGATCGCTGATGGTTGAGTTGAATCACAGCTCCACATCTCTAACAGGTGTTCTTATGTCCACGTTGAAAAGCTATTCGGTTAACGCCAACGGTATCCGTCAACACATCGTTGAGGCCGGCGAAGGTCCGCCGGTGATCCTGCTTCACGGCTTCCCGGAAACCGGCTATGCCTGGCGGTTCCAGATCCCGGTACTCGCCGAGCGCTACCGGGTCATCGTTCCGGACCTGCGCGGCTATGGCGAAACCGAGAAACCGTCTACCGGTTACGACAAACGCAACATGGCTCTGGACATCCGGGAGCTGATGCGCGAGCTCGACGTTCCCAAAATCGCGCTGGTGGGCCACGACCGTGGTGCTCGCGTGGCCACACGGTTCGCCAAGGACTTTCCGGATTTGCTGGACCGTCTGGTGGTGATGGACAACGTGCCAACCCGTATTGTCGCTCGTGAGATGGACGCCAAGATCGCCAAGGCGTACTGGTTTTTCATGTTCCACCTGGTGCCGGATTTGCCAGAGGCGCTGATTGCCGGACGTGAGCACATTTGGCTACGGCATTTCTTCTCTGATTGGTGCCACGACCCACAGGCAATTACCGGAGAAGCCTTCGACACGTATGTCAGGGCTTATCAGGCACCGGGCGCTGTGCGAGGCGCGATGTCTGACTACCGTGCCAACGCCACCGACACTGCCCAGGATCAGGAGGACGCAGACACCAAAATCTCGGTGCCGACAATGTCGTTGTGGGGCGCGAATTTCCCTGCCGTCGCCGAACTGTTCGACATGCCCAAGGTTTGGGCCGAGATGGCCGACGACCTTGAAGCCCATGCCATTAGCCACTGCGGCCACCTCCCTCACGAAGAGCAACCCGATGAGGTCAATAGATTGCTTCTGAAGTTTCTTGAGCCGTGGGAAGGCTGATCGGAGCTTGGGGTTACCTTGAAATCGCGGCCGATGTTTTCAACGAAATCGGGGAGTAGCCGCCGTTCATTACGTGGCAGCTTCCCATGCCTGCCAGGAGACCATAGAGCATCCAAGGAAGATGCACGCACCTGATCAACGAAGAGCCGGACGCCATGGCATGAATAAAAAATAATGATAATGAGCTTAGAAGATAATGTGATTTTCAACTGGCTCCCATAGCGCATAGGCTGCCCTGATTACGTCTGAATCAAATCATCAGGGAGTCATCCATGAGCAACGTCAGCGCTTTGTCCGCTCAGTCCAGTGTCAGCCTTGCAGCCAATGCCAGCAGCGTACGCGATCGGGTCAGCCCCCAAGAGTGGGAAGTACGGGTGAAGCTGGCGGCGGCCTACCGGATCGCCGCCCTGAAACGCTGGACCGATCACATCTACACGCACTTTTCCGCGCGCGTACCGGGTCCGGACGAGCACTTCCTGATCAATGCGTTTGGTCTGCTGTTTGACGAGATCACTGCCTCCAACCTCGTCAAGGTCGACATTGACGGCACGATTGTCGATGACCCCACCGGCTTAGGCATCAACAACGCCGGCTATGTAATTCACAGCGCGATCCATGCAGCGCGCCCTGACTTGCAGGCGGTGCTGCACACCCACACCCGCGATGGCATTGCCGTCTCGGCGCAGAAAAACGGGCTATTGCTCATCTCCCAGCATTCCCTCGGGTTCTCCGGGCGAGTGGCGTATCACGGCTATGAAGGTATCGCGCAGGACCTCGGCGAGCGCGAGCGGTTAGTGGCGGACCTGGGGGACAAGAGCGTGATGATTCTGCGTAACCATGGTCTGCTCACGGCAGGGCTGAGTGTTGAGCACGCCTTTCAACAGCTCCACAACCTCGAATACGCCTGCAACATCCAGATTGCCGCGCAGGCCGCCGGCAATGCCGAATTGATCTTCCCGCCTGAAGAGGTGGTGAAGCGGGTGGAAGAGCAGGCCAAAGTCCTGAAAAGCGGCACCGGGCCTGGCGTGACACGGCATTGGAATGCGCTGATCCGCGAACTGGATCGGCATGGGACGGATTATCAGGATTGATGTCGACGACAAGTACGGGATGACGCAGAGCGTCGCGGGCGGCGTTCCCACGCGGAGCGGGGAACGATCAATTGCGACGTCCGAACCGGCCTCTTCCCGGCTTTAGCCGGGAAGCCGTTGATCTGCTCTACGCTTTTGATCTTCGTACACAAATAGCCCGGACACCGCAGAACGCGACTTTGGTGCAGGCTGAACGCAGGTCTCGCGAAGTGGGCCGAGCCGCATGGATGCGGCGAGAGCGCCGTCAGGACATGGATGTCCGTTCGGCGCGGGCCCACGGAGCGAGGCCGGAGTGAAGGAACCCTGACGAAGGAAGGGCCCAACCAGGAGCACAAGCCCTTGGTTACTTGGGGCTTTATCGAGTAACTCGCCGAAGGCGAAACAGTCCGCCCCCAGGCGGACGCTCTTGATGGTGATCTTGATCCGGATAACCTCAGATCAATGCTTCGACTCAGACTGCGACATCGCCAGCAACTGCTTCTCCTGATTCCAGTCGAACGGCTCATCGTTCTCCATCGCCTCAAAGCGACGCTCCTCCAGCGCCGTATACAAATCAATCTCATCGTCCGGCATGAAATGCAGACAATCGCCCGCGAAAAACCAAAGCAAATCCCGCGGCACCAAATGAGCAATCTGCGGATAACGCTGAATCACCTGACACAACAAATCCTGCCCCAGATACTGACTCTCGATCGGATCCGCCGGCAACAGCGTCAGCAACTCATCGTAACGCTCCAGAAACAGCGCATGACTTTCCTCGGGGACCTGCTCGACCTCTCCCAGCGCGACCAGGATGCCGCGCAAGTGCAACAGCAGATTCATGATGTGGTCGAGATTGGCGTCGGCCATGATGAAGCCCTCAGAGACAAAAACAGGCGCGGGAGTATAGAGGCCCCCGCCGCCTGCGGCTATCTCAATGCCACAACCCCGCCAGATACCGATGGCCTGCTTCAGTGAGGGCGAGGTGCGCATAGGTGCGATCAGGACTGGGCAGTCGGGTGACAAAACCCATCATCAGAAGAGTTTGCAGCGTTTGTGTCGGCTTGCCTCTGTAGAGATCCTCCCCGAGGCGATTTCAGAGAGCAGGCAGCGATGAGTCAGGCGTTGATTAATCATGATGCGTCCCCTTGGGTTTTTCTTGTTGTTACCAGGGAGTGTAGGACAATTCGCTAGAGCGGTGTATGTAGACGTAAGTCGTGGGCAGCAACTGCTGGAGCGATTCCCTTGCTCGCGGATGACGGCGTGTCAGCTAACGTGCATGTTGCTGACCCACCGCAATCGCGAGCAAGCTCAGTCCTACAGGGTACGTCGTTGTTAGCGGGTTTTGCCTTCGGTGGCGACCAGCTCTTCCTTATCAAAATCATCCACGTCGATCACCTTGCGTCGCGCCGCTTCCGCAGCGCGCAAGGTTTGCGCTTCCGCCGCCTGCAGCACGCCTGCATTGAGCGCGGCGTCGATCAGATGCTCGCCACCCGCTGGCTTGACCTGACCGCTTTTCACCCCGTGATGCAGTTTGCTGCGGATAGCCTTGGCGCCGCTGAGCAGGTCGCTGGCGTGCTGCAATGCGCCGACCGGATCCTCTGCGTCGGTCGGGCGATAGCAACCGGCAAGCACCGATTCCAGCGCCGGGTCGCCTTTGGCGCGGCCGAGGATCTCCGCGACCTGCGCATCCAGCCTATCCGAAGGCCCCTTATGACGACGGCCGAACGGGAACACGATCACCCGAAGCATCCCGCCAAGAATGCGGTTCGGGAAATTACTCAGCAATTCGTCCAGCGCGCGCTCCGACTCGCCCAATGCTTCTTCCATGGACCAGCAGAACAGCGGCGCCAGCGCTTCGGGATAATCCAGATCGTGATAGCGCTTGAGTGCGGCAGACGCCAGGTACATGTGGCTCAGCACATCGCCCAGTCGCGCCGACAGGCGCTCCCGGCGTTTCAGCTCGCCGCCCAGCAGCATCATGCTCAGGTCCGCCAGCATCGCGAACGCTGCCGCCTGACGGTTCAGCGCGCGGAAATAACCCTGACTCAGGCGATCACCCGGCACGCTTTCGAAATGCCCCAGACCCAGATTCAGCACCAGCGTGCTGGCCGCGTTGCGAAAGGCAAAACCAATGTGCTGCATCAGCAGGCCGTCGAATTCCACCACCGCCCGGTCATGATCCTGACGACCGGCGAGGGCCATTTCCTTCAGCACGAACGGATGGCAGCGAATGGCACCCTGACCGAAGATCATCAGGTTGCGCGACAGAATGTTTGCGCCTTCAACGGTGATGAAGATCGGCGCGCCTTGCCACGAGCGACCGAGGTAGTTGTTCGGGCCCATGATGATGCCCTTGCCGCCGTG
Source organism: Pseudomonas sp. 15A4 (assembly GCF_016925575.1). Lineage (NCBI taxonomy): Bacteria > Pseudomonadati > Pseudomonadota > Gammaproteobacteria > Pseudomonadales > Pseudomonadaceae > Pseudomonas > Pseudomonas sp. 15A4. The sequence goes on from NZ_CP068986.1 coordinate 2,735,464, forward strand.
CACATCCATCGCATGGGTGATGCATTCGCGTCCACGCTCGGTCAGGTGGTACTTCAGAATCGCCGACAGCACCGAAGGCTTCTCGCCCAGGTCCACCGCGTTGGCGGTCAGGATGCGCGCGCTGTCCATCAGCCAGGCATTGCCGCCGATACGTGCCAGAGACTCCTGAATGCCCTCAAACGCCGCCAGTGGCACATTGAATTGTTCGCGAACCTGGGTGTACTGCCCGGTAACCAGGCTGGTGAACTTCGCCGCGCCAGTGCCGACCGCCGGCAGGGAAATCGAACGCCCGACCGACAGACAATTCATCAGCATCATCCAGCCTTTGCCGAGCATGTCCTGGCCGCCGATCAGGTATTCCAGTGGAATGAACACGTCCTTGCCAGAGTTCGGACCGTTCATGAACGCCGCGCCCAGTGGCACATGGCGACGACCAATCTCCACACCCGCGGTGTCGGTGGGTATCAGTGCCAGGCTGATGCCCAGGTCTGTCTCCTCACCCAGCAAATGCTCAGGGTCGTAGGCCTTAAAGGCCAGGCCCAGAAGGGTGGCGACCGGGCCAAGGGTGATGTAGCGCTTTTCCCAGTTCAGGCGCAGACCGATGACTTCCTCGCCTTCCCACTGGCCCTTGCAGATGATCCCGGTGTCAGGCATCGCCCCTGCGTCGGAGCCAGCCAGCGGGCCAGTCAATGCAAAGCACGGAATCTCTTCGCCACGGGCCAGGCGCGGCAAATAGTGGTTGCGCTGTTCATCCGTACCGTAATGCAGCAGCAGTTCTGCCGGGCCCAGTGAGTTGGGCACCATGACGGTGGAGGCCAGATCGCCGCTGCGGGTCGCCAGCTTCATCGCCACTTGCGAGTGGGCGTAGGCCGAGAACCCTTTGCCGCCATACTCCTTGGGAATAATCAGAGCAAAAAAGCCGTGCGCTTTTATATGCGCCCAGGCTTCCGGGGGCAGGTCCATGGCCTGACCGATTTCCCAGTCGCTGACCATGGCGCAGAGTTCTTCGGTCGGACCGTCGAGGAACGCCTGCTCTTCGTCGGTCAGTGTGCTTTTCGGATAGCTCAGCAGGGTGTTCCAGTCCGGACGGCCGCTGAACAGCTCGCCATCCCACCACACCGTGCCAGCGTCGATGGCGTCACGCTCGGTGGCGGACATCGGTGGCAGCACTTTCTGAAACCACGAGAACATCGGCGCACTGAAGTGTTTGCGGCGCAGGTCCGGCAGCGCCAGCATCAACGTGACGCCGAGCCACAGCACCCACGGGATAATCATCCATCCGTGGGCATGGCTGAACGCGCCCATCGCCAGCAGGTACACCGCGACGATGCCAAGGGCGGGGAAGGGCGCAACACGCCGATGGGCCAGCCAGGCCACGCCGACCACCAACACTACGATCCACAACAACAGCATAAACAGCCCTCCATGATGACGGTGCGATAAGCGCAACCGGCTGCGCAGTCGACCGCTCTGGCCCGCGCTTCGATAGTGACCCCGCGCTACCAAGGGAGTTCGGGGGCTGGCCGATGCACAGGAAGTTGTGGCTCGAACACCCGCATCCCGGAGTAGACTGTGGCCCGCCGCAAACGCCACTCATCGATCGTTGAGCACACGGAGAATGACAACATGTTGAAGATCTGGGGCCGCAAGAACTCGTCCAATGTGCGCAAGGCATTGTGGATCGCCGAGGAACTGGGACTGGAATACGAGTCGCTGAATGCCGGCGGCGCTTTCGGGGTCAACGATCAGCCCGAGTATCTGGCGAAGAACCCCAACGGCGTGGTGCCGATGATTGAAGACGGCGAATTTGTGCTGTGGGAATCCAACACCATCGTTCGCTATCTGGCGGCTCAATACGCGCCTGATTCTTCGCTCTATCCCGCCAGCCCCAAGGTGCGTGCTCAGGCTGAAAAGTGGATGGACTGGACCACGTCGACGCTGGCCGCTCCCTTTCGGCCGGTGTTCTGGGGCGTAGTACGCACGCCAGCCGACAAACAGGACTGGACGCAAATCAACGCTGCGAAAGCCGAAGTCGAACGCCTGCTGGTCATCGTCGACGCAGCACTGGCGCATCAGCCGTACCTCTCGGGCGATGAATTCGGCGTGGGCGACATTCCCCTCGGCTGCTTCGCTTACCCCTGGTTCGAAATGCCGATTGAACGTCGCGAGCTGCCCCACCTCAAAGCCTGGTACGAACGTTTGCAACAGCGTCCGGCGTATCGCAAGGCGGTCATGACCGCGCTGACCTGAGTTCAGCCCGTGTCGAGTTAATACTGACTATCAACCGATGTCGTTGTACTTGGGCGGCATCGGCACGCAACATTGCGACCACTGCGCTTGCAACCTTGTGTTGCGCCTGATTTTCCCGCTGCGCGGCACGGTAAATGTCAGCGGCCGTGTCAGTCCGGCGACTGTACTTTCGTATTCGTTTATCTTCCCTTTTTCATTTTTATTGGTGTGTGTTCAGTCATGAGTTCAGCTCTGTCCATCCGGCAGCTAACCAAGACCTACGGCAACGGTTTCCAGGCCCTCAAGGGCATTGATCTGGACGTCGCCGAGGGTGATTTCTTCGCATTGCTCGGCCCCAACGGCGCCGGCAAATCCACCACCATCGGGATCATCTCGACCCTGGTCAACAAGACCAGCGGCACGGTGAACATCTTCGGCCACGATCTCGATACCAATCCTGCGCAGCTCAAACGCTCAATCGGCGTGGTGCCGCAGGAATTCAATTTCAACCAGTTCGAGAAGACCTTCGACATCGTCGTGACCCAGGCGGGTTATTACGGCATCCCGCCGAAGATCGCCAAAGAGCGCGCCGAGCAATACCTGACCCAGCTGGGTTTGTGGGACAAGCGCGACTCGCCGTCACGTTCGTTGTCCGGCGGCATGAAGCGCCGTCTGATGATCGCCCGCGCGCTGATTCACGAGCCGCGCCTGTTGATCCTCGACGAGCCGACCGCGGGTGTAGATATCGAGTTGCGCCGTTCGATGTGGACCTTCCTCACCGAGCTGAACGAGAAGGGCATCACGATCATCCTCACCACCCATTACCTGGAGGAGGCTGAGCAGCTGTGCCGCAATATCGGCATCATCGACCACGGCACGATCATCGAAAACACCAGCATGAAGACGCTGCTTAACAAACTGCACGTCGAGACCTTCCTGCTGGATTTGCGGGATCCGCTGCAGGCCGCGCCTCAGCTCAACGGCTATCCGGTGCAGTTGGTGGATAGCCAGACCCTTGAGGTGCAGGTCGACAAGACCATCGGCATCACGTCGCTGTTCAGTCAGTTGTCGCTGCAGAACATTCAGGTGTTGAGCCTGCGCAATAAAACCAATCGCCTTGAGGAGTTGTTCGTGGGTCTGGTCGAGAAGAATCTGGCGAAGGTGGCGATATGAGCTCGGAGCTACGGCCCAACCTGATCGCCCTGAACACCATCGTTTACCGTGAGGTCCGGCGTTTCATGCGGATCTGGCCGCAGACCCTGCTGCCGCCGGCGATCACCATGGTTCTGTACTTCGTCATCTTCGGCAACCTGATCGGCCGGCAGATCGGCGACATGGGTGGCTTCACTTACATGCAGTACATCGTGCCCGGCCTGATCATGATGTCAGTGATCACCAACTCCTATGGCAACGTGGTATCGAGCTTCTTCGGCGCCAAGTTTCAGCGTTCGGTTGAAGAGTTGATGGTTTCGCCGGTGTCGCCCCACACCATCCTGATCGGCTACACCATCGGCGGCGTGCTGCGCGGGCTGGCGGTGGGGGTGATCGTGACGATGCTGTCGATGTTCTTCACCGATCTGCAGGTGCATCACTTGGGTATCACGATCATCGTGGTGCTGCTGACCGCGACGATCTTCTCGCTGCTGGGCTTCATTAATGCCGTGTTTGCCCGCAATTTCGATGATATTTCCATCATCCCGACCTTCGTGCTGACGCCGTTGACCTACCTGGGCGGGGTGTTCTACTCGATCAACCTGCTGCCGCCGTTCTGGCAAACCGTGTCGCTGGCCAACCCGGTGCTGCACATGGTCAACGCCTTCCGCTTCGGCATCCTTGGCGTGTCGGACATCAAGATCAGCATCGCTCTGGCGTTCATGGTCGTTGCGACCATCGTGCTGTACCTCGGCTGTGCGCGATTGCTGGTGAGCGGACGCGGGATGCGTCAGTAACTCGCTGCGTAATGTGGGAGCGAGCTTGCTCGCGAAGTTGATACATCTGCCAGATTGATCGTTCCCACGCTCTGCGTGGTAACGGCGCCCCAAACGCTCCGCGTTTACAGCGACGCAGAGCGTCAAAGGGGCATCACCACGCGGAGCGTGGGAACGATCATGCAAGCTCACTCCCACATGTTCTGCTGTGTTCGTACTATCGGCGCTTTGCCTTGCGCTGCTTCCACTGCCGCCCCACCCACCAGCGCCAGTACGCCATCGTCCCGAAATACCCGGCCACGCCCAGCACAATCCCCGCCACCACCGACCCCAGCAAAAACGGCTGCCACAAGGTGGACAGCTGTCCACTGATCCAGTCCCAACTCAGCTCGTCCGGGAAATGCCGCGGCGGCAAGCCCATCAGCAGCGCGCCGATTTTATAGGTGCAATAAAACACTGGCGGCATCGTCAGCGGATTGGTCAGCCAGCACAGACTGACAGCGATCGGCATGTTTGCCCGCACCCAGATCGCCAGCACGGCAGCCAGCAGCATTTGCAACGGCATCGGCATCAAGGCGGCAAACAGCCCGATCCCCATCGCGCGCGCCACGGAATGTCGATTGAGGTGCCAGAGGTTGGGGTCGTGCAGAAGAGAGCCAAGAAAGCGTAAGGATTTGTGTTCCCGGATGCTGTTCGGATCGGGCATGTACCGCTTGATCAGGTGGCGTGGCATACGGGAATCCGGCGAGGTGGGCGGGAAATTCGGGGAAGTATGCACGGATAGTCGCAAACGCAAATTCAGACTTTGTGACAATTAATAAGCGCGCGTGCCGGCGCATCGGCTAAGCCATGGAGGTCGATTTCACTCGCAGACAAGGAAAGCCTCATGCGCACAGGGATGCTCGCCCTCGCACTCGGACTGCTGACGCTACGTTTTCTGCCAGCATTACCGCCGGTCTGGTTGCTGCTGGCGATGCCCGTGGTGGCGCTGATGCTGCTGCCGTTTCGCACCTACCCCCTGGCGTTTTATCTGTTCGGGCTGACCTGGGCCTGCGTCTCGGCGTCGTCGGCGCTGGATGACCGACTGGCCGAGCGCCTCGATGGGCAAACGCTCTGGCTGGAGGGACGCGTCCTCGGGCTGCCGCAGACAATCGACGGCGTCGTGCGGTTTCAGCTGGATGATCCCGTTTCACGACGCGCGCGGCTTCCCGAACAGATCCGCATTGGCTGGTACGGCGGGCCGCCGGTCAATAGCGGGGAGCGTTGGCGTCTGGCGGTCAAACTCAAGCGCCCGGGTGGGCTGGTCAATCCCGGCGCGTTCGATTACGAGGCATGGCTGCTGGCGCAGCGCATTGGGGCCACCGGCACCGTGGTGGACGGCCAGTTGCTCGAACCGGCCCAGGACAATTGGCGCGACAGCATTCGCCAGCGCCTGCTGAGTGTGGATGCCCAGGGCCGGGAGGGCGGTCTGGCGGCCTTGGTGCTGGGGGACGATTCCGGATTGAGCGCCGCCGATTGGCAAGTCCTGCAGGACACCGGCACCGTTCACTTGCTGGTCATTTCCGGAACGCACATCGGCTTGCTCGCCGGTTTGCTCTACGGCCTGGTGGCTGGCTTGGCCCGATGGGGCGCGTGGCCGCCATTTCTGCCCTGGCTGCCCTCGGCGTGCATGGCGGCCTTCGCGGGCGCGCTGGCATATGGCGTGCTGGCGGGCTTTGAAGTGCCGGTGCAGCGGGCTGTCACCATGCTGGGTCTGGTGCTGCTGTGGCGTCTTCGTTTCCGCCATCTGGGCGCCACCTGGCCGCTGTTGCTGGCGCTGAATCTGGTGCTGCTCGCCGAGCCACTGATCACGTTGCGCCCGGGTTTCTGGCTGTCGTTTCTTGCGGTCGCGATCCTGATGCTGATCTTCAGCGGGCGGCTCGGGCCGTGGAGCTGGCTGCAGAGCTGGACCCGCGCACAGTGGCTGATCGCGGTGGGGCTGCTGCCGGTGCTGCTGATGTTGAGCTTGCCGGTGAGCGTGAGCGGTCCCGCCGTCAATCTGCTCGCCGTGCCGTGGTTGAGCCTGCTGATCTTGCCCCTGGCGTTGCTCGGCACGGCGCTGCTTGCTATCCCTCCGCTGGGCGAAAGTCTGTTGTGGCTGGCAGGCGGCGCGATGGACGGGCTGTTTCGCTGGCTGACGTTCATGGCCGATCTCGCTCCCGCCTGGACCGGCCCCAACGTGCCACTGTGGGTCTGGCCACTGAGCCTGTTCGGCGCGTTTCTGCTGTTGCTGCCCAAAGGCCTGCCGATGCGTCCGTTGGGCTGGCCGTTACTGTTGCTTTGCATCTTCCCGCCGCAGAAAACCGTGCCTGTCGGGCAGGTCGAAGTGCTGCAGCTGGATGTGGGGCAGGGGCTCGCCATCCTGCTGCGCACCCGCGACCACGCCCTGCTGTACGACGCAGGGCCGCGTTTCGGTGATTTCGATATCGGTGAGCGCGTCGTATTGCCGGCCATTCGGCGCGCCGGGCTCAAGCAACTGGACACCCTGCTGCTCAGTCATGCCGATGCTGATCATGCCGGTGGTGCCGCTGCCGTTCACAAGGGCGTGCCGGTCGCGCGGGTGCTGACGGGTGACGTAGGGCGCATGCCGACCGAATTGTCAGCCGAGTCCTGCCGTAACGGGGAAACATGGACGTGGGATGAAGTCGTTTTTCCACTTGGATATGGGAGCAGGCCGCCGAGGGCAATCAGGCTTCCTGTGTGCTCAGCGTCGAGGCCAATGGCGAGCGGCTGTTGCTGACCGGTGATATCGACGTCGCTGCCGAACGCGCGATGCTCGACGACGGCTTCAACGTCAGCGCCCACTGGCTGCAATCTCCCCACCACGGCAGCCGCAGCTCGTCGTCCCGGGGGTTTCTGCGCGCGGTCGGTGCGCGGGGCGTGCTGATTTCCCGAGGCCGCAATAATGCGTTCGGCCATCCCCATCCGCTGGTGATGTCCCGATACGCATGGTCGGGCATGGAGATTCACGACAGCGCTGTGCTGGGTGCTATTACCGTGCAATTGGGCGCTTACGAAAGGGCGCTGGCCGAACGTAGGACGCGACGCTTCTGGCGTGACTGAAAGGTCTGGTTATTCATCGACACGTTCGGCGAGGCGCCGACGCTATGTTAGAGTGGCGCCACTTTTTTTGAGGGGTGGTCGCTGTGTGGGAGCTGGTCAAATCAGGTGGCTGGATGATGCTACCGATCATTTTGAGTTCCATCGCCGCCGTCGGAATCATCATTGAACGCCTCTGGACCCTGCGCGCCAGTCGCATCACGCCGCCGCATTTGCTCGGCCAGGTGTGGCGCTGGATTCAGGACAAGCAACTGAGCGCCGAAAAGCTCAAAGAGCTGCGCGCCGACTCGCCGCTGGGTGAAATCCTCGCCGCCGGTCTGGCCAATTCCCGCCATGGTCGCGAGATCATGAAAGAGTGCATCGAGGAGGCCGCAGCCCGGGTCATTCACGAGCTCGAACGCTATCTGGCGACACTCGGGACCATCGCTGCCATGGCCCCGCTGCTGGGTCTGCTCGGCACCGTGCTCGGCATGATCGACATCTTCAGCTCGTTCACCAGCAGTGGCATGACGGGCAACGCCGGCATGCTTGCCGGCGGTATTGGCAAGGCACTGATCTGCACCGCGTCCGGCCTGACCGTTGCGATTCCCGCGATCTTCTTCCATCGCTACCTGCAAACGCGCGTCGATGAGCTAGTGGTCGGCATGGAACAGGAAGCCATCAAACTGGTGGAAGTCGTGCAGGGCGACCGTGACGTCGACCTCACCGACGCCAAGCCGGACATCAAGGCTGCCGCACGTGGCGAGGGCAAGAAGAAGTGAAATTCCGCCGTCGCAAACCCAGGGAGACCATCGACATCAATCTGGTGTCGCTGATCGACGTGGTGTTCATTCTGCTGCTGTTCTTTGTTGTGACCACCACGTTCACCCGGGAAACCCAACTGCGCGTTGACCTGCCCCAGGCCGTGACCGGCGCTTCGGCCGATGACGTCGACAAAAACACGTCGACATCACCATCAATGCCGACGGCGTGTATTCGGTGAACAACACCCTGCTGGGCGACAGCAAGCTGGAAACCCTCATCGACGCCCTGCAGAAGGAATCCGAGGGCGACACCAGTCTGCCGCTGTCGATCAGCGCTGACGGCAAGACCCCGCACCAGGCGGTGATCACCGCCATGGACGCCGCCGGCAAACTCGGTTTCGCCCATTTGCGCATGACCACCGTCGAGGCCGCATCGGCTAACTGATGGCATTCACTGACCGACTGCTCGACGCCTGGTACAACGGCCATCCGGCGCTGGTGCTGTTGCGCCCGCTCGAATGCCTGTACCGGCGCGTGGTGAACCGCAAGCGCGCGCTTCCTCGCAGGGCAGGGCGACATTTATAAAGCGCCCGTCCCGGTGGTGGTCGTCGGCAATATCACTGTCGGTGGCACCGGAAAGACGCCGCTGATCCTCTGGATGATTGATCATTGCCGGGCGCGCGGGCTGCGCGTCGGTGTGGTCAGCCGGGGCTACGGCGCAAAACCGCCGAGCCTGCCCTGGCGCGTACGGCCGCACCAAGCTGCCGAGCATGCGGGCGATGAACCGCTGCTGATCGTCAATCGCACCGGCGTGCCATTGATGATCGACCCGGACCGCTCGCAGGCCGTGCGCGCCCTGCTCGCTGAAGAGCCCCTTGATCTCATTCTCTCGGACGACGGCCTGCAGCACTATCGCCTGAATCGTGACCTCGAACTGGTGCTGATCGATGCCGTGCGCGGGCTTGGCAATCGCCGCTGCCTGCCGGCAGGCCCGTTGCGCGAACCGGTCGAGCGGCTGCGGCGCGTGGATGCGCTGCTGTACAACGGCGCGGGCGCGGATCGCGAAGACGGCTTCGGGTTTCAGCTCAAGCCCTCGGCGCTGGTCAACCTGGTAACCGGTGAGCGCCGGCCGGTCGATCATTTTTCGCGCGGTCAGCAGGTCCACGCAGTGGCCGGCATCGGTAACCCACAACGTTTCTTCAACACCCTCGAAGGACTACACTGGCGGCCTGTTCCACATGCGTTCGCCGACCACGCCGTGTTCAGTGCCCAGGCGCTGTCGTTCACCCCGGCATTGCCCTTGGTCATGACCGAGAAGGACGCCGTAAAATGCGCGTCTTTTGCCGCGCTGGACTGGTGGTACCTGACCGTGGAAGCCGTGCCTTCGCCGGCGTTCGTCAGTTGGTTCGATTCGCAGTTAACCCGTCTTTTGCCATGACTCGCTCAGGATCTCTTATGGACACCAAATTGCTCGACATTCTTGCCTGCCCGATCTGCAAGGGTCCGCTCAAGCTCAGCGCCGACAAAACCGAGCTGATCAGCAAAGGCGCCGGCCTGGCCTACCCGATCCGCGACGGCATCCCGGTGATGCTGGAGAGCGAAGCGCGCACCCTTACCACTGACGAGCGTCTGGACAAATGACCGCAGCGTTCACCGTTGTCATTCCGGCGCGCTACGGCTCCAGTCGCTTTCCCGGCAAGCCACTGAAAACCATCGCTGGCAAGCCGATGATCCAGCACGTCTGGGAACAGGCGCGTAAAAGCAGCGCAGAGCGCGTGGTGGTTGCCACTGACGATCAGCGCATCGTCGACGCCTGCCAGGCGTTCGGCGCCGAAGTGCTGATGACCCGCGACGATCACAATTCCGGCACCGACCGCCTGGCTGAAGTCGCCGCCCAGCTGGGTCTGGCCGATGACGCCATCGTGGTCAACGTCCAGGGCGACGAGCCAATGATCCCGCCCGCCGTGATCGATCAGGTCGCCGACAATCTTGCGGCTCATCCCGAGGCGCGCATGTCGACCCTTGCCGAGCCAATCGAGGACGTGACCTCACTGTTCAATCCCAACGTGGTCAAGGTCTGCTCTGATCTCAACGGCCTGGCGCTGACTTTCAGCCGCGCGCCGCTGCCCTGGGCTCGCGATGCCTTGGCGAAGTCCCGCGATACGCTGCCAGAAGGCGTGCCGTATCGCCGCCACATCGGCATCTATGCCTACCGCGCCGGGTTCCTCCACGACTTTGTCAGCTGGGGCCCATGCTGGCTGGAAAACACAGAAAACCTCGAGCAGTTGCGTGCGCTTTGGCACGGTGTGCGCATTCACGTGGCCGACGCCCTCGAGGCGCCACCGGCCGGCGTCGATACCGCGGAAGACCTGGAACGCGTTCGTCGTCTGCTGGAGGCTTGATGAGCGTGGGTTTGGTACTTCTTCCACTGTTTTCGCGGACGCATCCATGACGCTGAATGTGCAACACGACGTGTCTCTCAAGCCCTACAACACGTTCGGCGTAAATGTCCGCGCCCGGCGCTTTGCCGAGGCGTTCAGCGACGACGACGTACGCGAGGCCTTGGCGTATTCGACCCGCCACGACGTGCCGTTGATGGTCATCGGCGGCGGCAGCAACTTGCTGCTGATCCGTGACGTCGATGCCCTTGTATTGCGCATGGCCTGCCGTGGCATCCGCATCGTTCACGAGGATTGCGACGGCGCCATTGTCGAAGCGGAGGCGGGCGAGCCCTGGCATCCGTTCGTGCTGGACACACTCGCCCAGGGGTTGGCGGGGCTGGAAAACCTCAGCCTGATCCCCGGCACCGTCGGCGCTGCACCGATGCAAAACATCGGCGCTTACGGCGTTGAGCTCAAGGATGTTTTTCACAGCCTGACCGCGATTGATCGGCACAGCGGCGAGCTGCGGGAATTTGTCCTGGCCGACTGCGAGTTCGGCTACCGCGACAGCTTATTCAAGCGTCAGCCAAACCGTTGGCTGATCCTGCGTGTTCGCTTCAAGCTCAGCTACTCGGCGACCCTTCACCTCGATTACGGGCCGGTGCGTCAGCGCCTGGAAGAGCAGGGCATCAAAGAGCCTTCGCCGATGCACGTGAGCCGGGCGATCTGCGCCATTCGCAGCGAAAAACTGCCGGACCCCGCCACGCTGGGCAACGCAGGGAGCTTCTTCAAGAACCCGCTGGTGTCCGCCGAGCGTGTGGCTGCCATCAAACTTACGCACCCTGGCGTCGTCGGCTACCCTCAGGCCGATGGCCAGGTAAAGCTGGCGGCCGGCTGGTTGATCGAGCAGGCGGGCTGGAAGGGCTTCCGTGACGGCGACGCAGGGGTTCATGCGCTGCAGTCGCTGGTGCTGGTCAATTATGGCCAGGCATCGGGCGAGCAATTGCTCGCTCTGGCGCAGCGGATTCAGGCGGACATCCTCGAGCGCTTCGGTGTTGCGCTGGAAATGGAACCCAACCTCTATTGATCGGGGCGTGTCCTCCGGTTTGAGCGTCACTTAGTCGCTATTCAGTGAGAGGGTTAACCATGAGTGAAACCCTATGCGCGATCGTGCTGGCGGCGGGCCACGGCAGCCGATACCGCGCAGTTGCCGGTGACCACCGTAACAAGCTTCTGGCGCAATGCCTCGGGCGTGACGGCACGGAGCGATCTGTGCTGGAGCAGGTGCTTGTCACCGTCAGCCCCCTGGCCGATAAGACCGTCCTGCTGACCCGAGCCGATTACTGCAGCGTTGCCGAGTTGGGCCTGCGCCATGGCTATGAAGTGGTGGTACTGGATTCCCCCGGCATGGGCGACAGCATCGCCGCAGCCGTTTCGGCCGAGCCCGCCCATCGCGGCTGGTTGATTGCGTTGGGCGACATGCCTTTCATTGATCCTCACACCCTCGAACGTGTGGCCCGTTCGGTGGAGGACAACGCCATCAGCGTACCGCTCCATGGCGGAAAGTATGGGCACCCAGTCGCTTTTGGTCGTGCGTTCGGGCCGGCGCTCATGGCGCTGGCGGGGAGAAGGGCGCCAAAAGGTTATTCCAGGGCGCGCGGATCAAGGAGATCGAGGTCGACGACCCGGGCGTGTTGTGGGACGTGGACGTCCCCGCTGCGCTGACCTTTCAACCGCGCTGATCTCACACTCCGCATAACCTCAGGTCCCCTAGACGGCAGGCATAAAAAAGCCCCACCTGTTCACACAGGTGGGGCTTTTTGGTTACAGCCGATTAAACGAGCGGTTTAGGCTCATCCGAGGCTTGCGCCTCCTTCTGCTGACGCTCGGCTTCCAGACGACGGCGACGCACTTCACGAGGATCGTTCGGTGCACGGCCATTGCTGGCAACCGGCAGCGCAGGTGTTTCTTCTTTGGCCGGTTCTGCAACCGGCGCCTGAGGAGGTTCGACCGCCACTGGCGCGGCGACGATTTCCGGTGCTGCGGTCTGAGCGGCTGCTTCGACGGCCGGGGCGATGACCGGTTCAGCGGCCCCAGGCTGCTGAGCAACGGGTTCGACGACTTTCGGTGCCTCGATTTCCGGCGCCTTGGCTTGCTCTGGCTCTGCAGCCTGAGCCGGTTCAGTGATCTGAACGAGCTCAGGTGCTTTGGCAGGCTCGGCAGCCTGAACAGGCTCGGCTTTAACAGGCTCAACGACGTGAACCGGCTCAGCGACGGCTACTTCAACCGCCTCATGCACCAGTGCAGGAGTCGGCATAAACGCCGGGGCTTCCACAACCGCTGGCGCTTCAACAGCGACCGAAGACTCGGCACTGGCTGGCGTGTCGGTCGATTCGGCTTCAGCGGCTGCTTTCACCTGACGTTCGAACGGGCTCAGCGAGGCGTCGAATGTGGCCACTTCAACTTCCGGCATCACCGAACGCTTGGCTTCAGGTGCAGGGGCCTCGACGACCGGGGCTTCTGGCGCTGCTTCGAAAGCCTGAGCGGCCGGTGCAGCGTCAGTCGCGCTTGCGTCAACGGATGCGGTGGCGCGTTCAGCCTGGCGGTGGGCATCGGCTTCGGCAGTGGCGCTGATAACGCGCTCCGCTACCGCCGCGACGCTTGCACTGGCGGCGACGTTGCCACGGTCAGCGTTCGCGTGCACTTCGTCATGGGACTCATGACCACGCTCGCTGCCTTCGCCGTCGTTGGCTTCAGAACCTTCCGAACCCTCTACGCCTTCGCTGCCTTCGATTTCATTGCCATTGGCATCACGCTGACGCTCGCGACGGTTGCTGCGACGACGCTGACCGCGTGAACGACGACGAGGGCGATCGCCTTCGGCGTGCTCCTGGTTGTCATCCTGTTGCTCTTCGGTGGTCAGCAGGGTTTCGTCTTCGGCAGCCACTGCAGCCTGTTCAGCGCGCGGTTGACGCTCTTCACGCGGTGCACGTGGCTGACGCTCTTCACGCGGAGCTCGCTCAGGGCGTTCTTCGCGGGGCAGGTTGACCGCCGGTGCGGCGTCGATCGGCTCACGCAGTTCACGCACACGCTCTTCACGCGGCTTGCGGTCTTCACGTCCAGCACGTGGCTGACGCTCTTCCCGTGGTGCACGGGCCGGACGCTCTTCGCGCGGTGCCGTGGTTTCTTCACGCGGTTCGCGCGGTGCACGCTCTTCACGAGGCGCGCGCTCTTCGCGTGGGGCACGTTCTTCACGGGGTGCGCGTTCTTCGCGATCGGCACGCGGCGCGCGTTCTTCACGCGGCTTGCGCTCTTCGTCACGACGGCCGTTACGGCTGCGGCTCTGCTGACGGCCATTACGGCGCTCGTCATTGCGCGCAGGACGCTCGGTAGCCGGTTTTTCAACCACGGCGGCAGGCGCGACAGCAGCAGGCTCTTCCTTGGAAGCGAACAGGCTGACCAGCGATTTCACCAGGCCCTTGAACAGGCTTGGCTCATGGGCGACCGGTGCAGGCGCAACAGCGACCGGCGCAGCGGCTTCAACCGGAACCGGTGCATTGGCACGGACCGGGGCGGTCTTGACTGCCGCTTCCTGACGAACCAGGGTGCGGGTGGCGGCGGCAGGCGGCGCCACTTCTTCCACTTCAGCAGCAGCGGCAGCGATTTCATAGCTGGTCTGCAGGCTGTGGGCTTCCGGACTGTCATCACGCAGACGCTGCACTTCGAAGTGCGGGGTCTCGAGATGGTCGTTCGGCAGAATGATGATGCGAGCGCGGGTGCGCAGTTCGATTTTGGTGATCGAGTTGCGTTTTTCGTTGAGCAGGAACGCAGCGACCGGGATCGGCACCTGAGCGCGCACTTCGGCCGTACGGTCTTTCAGGGCTTCTTCTTCGATCAGGCGCAGGATCGCCAGCGACAGCGATTCAACGTCACGGATGATGCCGGTGCCGTTGCAACGCGGGCAAACGATACCGCTGCTCTCGCCCAGGGAGGGACGCAGACGCTGACGGGACATTTCCAGCAAGCCGAAGCGCGAGATGCGACCGACCTGAACACGGGCACGGTCCGCCTCAAGGCTTTCACGGACCTTTTCTTCCACGGCGCGCTGGTTCTTGGCCGGGGTCATGTCAATGAAGTCGATGACGATCAGGCCGCCGATGTCGCGCAGACGCAGTTGACGGGCGATTTCCTCAGCCGCTTCAAGGTTGGTCTGCAGGGCGGTCTCTTCGATGTCGCTGCCCTTGGTGGCGCGCGCCGAGTTGATGTCGATGGACACCAGTGCTTCGGTCGGATCGATGACGATGGAGCCACCGGAAGGCAGTTCGACGACGCGCTGGAAGGCGGTTTCGATCTGGCTTTCGATCTGGAAGCGGTTGAACAGCGGAACGCTGTCTTCGTAGAGCTTGATCTTGCTGGCGTACTGCGGCATCACCTGACGGATGAAGGTCAGCGCTTCTTCCTGGGCTTCGACGCTGTCGATCAGCACTTCGCCGATGTCCTGGCGCAGATAGTCGCGGATGGCGCGGATGATGACGTTGCTTTCCTGATAGATCAGGAACGGCGCGGAGCGGTCGAGGGAAGCCTCTTTGATCGCGGTCCACAGTTGCAGCAGGTAATCGAGGTCCCACTGCATTTCTTCGCTGCTGCGGCCAAGGCCAGCAGTGCGAACGATCAGACCCATGTCGGCAGGGGCGATCAGGCCGTTCAGCGCTTCACGCAGTTCGTTGCGCTCTTCGCCTTCGATACGACGCGAGATGCCGCCGGCGCGAGGGTTGTTCGGCATCAGGACCAGATAACGGCCTGCGAGGCTGATGAATGTGGTCAGGGCAGCGCCCTTGTTGCCACGCTCTTCTTTCTCGACCTGAACGATGACTTCCTGGCCTTCGCTCAGGACGTCCTTGATGTTGACGCGGCCTTCGGGCGACTTCTTGAAGTATTCGCGGGAGATTTCTTTCAGCGGCAGAAAGCCGTGACGCTCGGAGCCGAAGTCGACAAACGCGGCTTCAAGGCTGGGTTCGATACGCGTGATCCGGCCTTTATAGATGTTGGCCTTCTTCTGTTCGCGGGCCCCGGATTCGATGTCCAGGTCGTAGAGGCGCTGGCCGTCTACCAGCGCAACACGCAACTCTTCGGGTTGAGTTGCGTTAATCAGCATTCTTTTCATGTAGTACCGTCGGTTTCCGGGCTGCCGGAAACGGCGTTCGGCACACACGACTTCTCACGGTCGGTGTCAGGGCACGTCAGGAGTGCTTGAACACTCCAGTGTCTAACGAGGTTCGGCCAGCGGGGCCGAGTCGCGACGACGTTCCTGCTTGCTGTGGTGACAAATGACACCCTGTCAGCAAAAGCTTTGTCAGGAGGAGGAATCAACCATCGGTAGCGGACGATATGAAGCGTCTTGAATAAAGCCTTGTGCTACACAGTCCGACGGTTGTGCGTCTCCACCCCACACGTATCCCTGATAATTCGGGTGCTGCCGCGCGCTGAATCCGCAGCGGGTTGCATTTATCGCGATCTTCCAGGGGAAGTTCGCGCGTCATGGCTCAAATAAGGCATGGTTTCCGAAGCATTCGCCCGGTGCGACTGCCAGCGACTGCACTTTGTGAACTGGCCTTGAACGTGGGCCTCGATGGCGAGTGACTCACTCTGCGATCGGGCTTGTTTCAGGCCTCATGTCACCTGCGCTCGTTACGCTCGCATGTCTTCCGTTGTCACCGAAAGCCCCGTAGGACGGCCTCGCGCCCTCGTGAATTGCGTTGAACAGGGCCGGCTGTCATACCGTTTGTCCGCTGTCCAGGCCGCTTTTGGCGGCGTTCGCGACTATAGCAGCAATCATTAAGTGCTTCAAATCCATAAAAAATTGTTATGATTTGCGCCATGACAAATCTCACCCCCCAACCCCCGGCGTCCGGCTGGTAGAGGTTGCGCCGGAATTTGCCGGTCAGCGCATCGATAACTTTCTGATCACGTACCTCAAGGGCGTTCCCAAGACCTTGATTTACCGCATTTTGCGCAAGGGCGAAGTGCGTGTGAACAAGGGCCGGATCAAGCCCGAGTACAAGCTTCAGGCGGGCGATGTCGTGCGCGTCCCACCCGTTCGAGTGCCTGAGCGCGACGAACCTGTGCCGGTTGCCCAGGGTTTGCTGCAGCGTCTTGAGGCCGCCATTGTCCATGAAGACAAAGGCCTGATCGTCCTCAACAAACCCGCAGGCATCGCGGTTCACGGTGGCAGCGGCTTGAGCTTTGGCGTCATCGAAGCCTTTCGTCAGCTGCGTCCCGACGCCAAGGAGCTGGAACTGGTCCACCGTCTGGACCGTGACACCTCCGGGCTGCTGATGATCGCCAAAAAGCGCAGCATGTTGCGACACCTGCACGAACAGTTGCGCGGCGACGGCGTGGACAAGCGTTATATGGCGCTGGTCCGCGGAAACTGGCCGACCGCGCAGAAGCAGGTCCGGGCACCGTTGCTCAAGAGCAATCTTCGCTCCGGCGAGCGCATGGTCGAGGTCAATGAGGAGGGCAAGGAGGCGCTGACTCTGTTCAAGGTCCTGCGCCGCTTCGGCGACTTCGCCACCATGGTCGAAGCCCGGCCCATTACCGGCCGTACCCACCAGATTCGTGTCCACGCCTTACATGCCGGCCACTGCATCGCCGGTGACCCCAAGTACGGCGATGAAGATTTCAGCCGCGAAATTCGTGATCTCGGCGGCAAGCGTCTGTTCCTGCATGCCTATGCCCTGACCGTGCCTCTGCCGGACGGTGGCGAGTTGAAACTCGAAGCGCCCGTCGACGAGATGTGGGCCAAGACCGTGGAGCGACTGCTGCTTGCGCCCTGATTACGAACTGCTGATCTTCGATTGGGACGGCACGCTGTCCGACTCTATCGGTCGTATTGTCGACGCGATGCAAGCCGCCGCGCACCTTGCCCATCGTCCGGTACGTGATGATGCAGCCATCAAGGGCATTATTGGTCTGGGTTTGCCGGAAGCGATTCGCACCTTGTACCCGGACATCACGGCCAATGACCTGATCGAGTTCCGGCAGCACTACGCCGACCGTTACATGGCCATGGACGTTGAGCCTTCTAAACTGTTTGCCGGTGTGCATGAGTCGCTGGAGGCGTTTCGTGCCGAAGGCTATCGCCTGGCGGTCGCCACCGGCAAGGCCCGGCGTGGTCTGGATCGAGTGTTAAAGGCCCACGGCTGGACCGACTTCTTCGACGCCACCCGCGCAGCGGACGAAACGGCGAGCAAGCCGGATCCGCTGATGCTGAATGAAATCCTGCGGCATTGCGGCGTCAGGCCTGAAAAGGCGCTGATGATTGGCGATGCTTCGTTCGATCTGCTCATGGCTCGCAACGCCGGAATGGATTCAGTGGCTGTCGGGTACGGCGCGCAAGCGCTAGGCTCTCTGCTTCAATATCAGCCGCGTCTGGCGATCGAGCACTTTTCCGAATTGCGCACCTGGTTGGGTGCGCGGACTGCTGAAACTTCGTTGTTGGGGTAACTGATCTATGTCGGACGAATGGAAATCTCCGTCTTCGCCAGAGCGCGACGACGCAGGGGATGCAAAAAGCTGGAAACTGCTGGAAAAGACCCTGCTCGCCAGTGTGCAGGAGCAGCGCAGGTCGCGACGCTGGGGAATCTTTTTCAAGTCCCTGACCTTTCTTTATCTGTTCGGCGCGCTGGCGTTGTTTTCGCCGCTCATGGATTTCGGCAAGGGCGCCTCGCGCAGCACTAGTCACACGGCGCTGATCGAAGTGAAGGGCATGATCGCCGACACCGAGGCCGCCAGTGCCGACAATATCGTTGGCAGCCTGCGGGCAGCGTTCGAGGACGAAAAAACCAAGGGCGTGATTCTGCGTATCAATAGCCCGGGCGGTAGTCCGGTGCAGTCCGGCTACATCTACGATGAAATCCGACGATTGCGTGCGCAAAAGCCGAACATCAAGGTGTATGCGGTGATCACTGATCTCGGGGCGTCTGGTGCGTATTACATTGCCAGCGCCGCCGACCAGATCTATGCCGACAAGGCCAGTCTGGTGGGTTCGATCGGTGTCACGGCGGCCGGTTTCGGTTTCGTCGGCACGATGGAGAAGCTGGGTGTTGACCGTCGTACCTATACCTCGGGCGAGCACAAGGCCTTCCTTGACCCGTTCCAGCCGCCAAAGCCTGACGAGACTGCGTTCTGGCAGGGTGTTCTGGACACCACTCACAACCAGTTCATCGCCAGCGTCAAAGCGGGTCGCGGTGATCGCCTGAAGGACAAGGACCATCCGGAGTTGTTCTCGGGGCTGGTCTGGACGGGCGAGCAGGCGGTGGGCTTGGGGCTGATCGATGGGCTTGGCAGTGCCAGCTATGTGGCGCGCGATATCATCGGCGAGAAAGACCTGGTCGATTACACGGTTAAAGAGTCGCCGTTTGATCGTTTCTCCAAAAAGATGGGCGCCAGCGTCGCTGAGCAGATCGCGATGTGGGCAGGCTTCACTGGGCCGTCTCTGCGCTGATCGCGACAGTCTTGATGTGTGATGAAAAGCCCGGCCGATGGTCGGGCTTTTCGTATCGGTTTTTAGCGAGGTCAGGGCAGTTCGACGCCCTCGTTTATCAGCATGTCCACCAAGCGTATTAAAGGAAGGCCGATCAGGCTGGTCGCATCCGGGCCTTCGGTGCGGCGGAACAGGCTGACGCCCAGTCCTTCGGCCTTGAAGCTGCCGGCGCAGTCATAAGGTTGTTCGGCGTGCAGGTAGCGGCTGATGCGAGCGTCGTCCAACTGGCGCATGTGGACGGTGAAGGGCACGCAATCAACCTGGGCCTGACCCGTGCGGCTATTGAAGAGCACAAGCCCGGTGAGGAAGCTGACGCTGTTGCCGCTGCTCGCCTTCAGCTGTTCCAGCGCGCGCTCGAACGTGTGGGGCTTGCCGAGAACCTGTTCGCCAAGCACGGCCACCTGGTCTGACCCGATAATTAAGTGGTCGGGGAATTGGTCAGCCAGTGCCATGGCTTTTTCGCGCGCCAGGCGGGTCACAAGATCGACGGCCGGTTCGTCTGGGCGACGACTTTCATCGATGTCGGGTGAGGCACAGACGAACGGCAATCGCAGGCGATCGAGCAATTCGCGGCGGTAGGGCGAGCTGGAAGCAAGGAGTAGAGGCAGCATGGGGTGCTCCGTAACATGAAAGTCGAGTGTAATCAGCGGCTCAGGTTGCGAACAGGCCTGAATTTCCTTTGACAGTCGCAAGGGTCGTCCCTAGAATGCTGCGCCTATGTTGAATGACCCGATTCCACCTCACGTTGACCCGCGCAAATTAGCTGATCGTGGCACTACTCTTCAGGGAGAGATGCTGCTGGCTGATTTGGAGAGACTCTGCGACCCGCTTGCTGACAATCTCGGTACGGTGCAGGCGAAATTCGTTTTTGAGCGAGACGAGCAGCGCGCTGTGGTTATCCACAGTGCAATTGACGTCGAAGTCAAAATGGTTTGCCAGCGTTGTCTTGAGCTGGTCACCTTTCCGATCCACAGCGAATGCAGTTATGCGGTGGTGAAGGAGGGTGCAAACACCCAGTCGTTGCCGAAAGGCTATGACGTGCTGGAACTCGGCGAAGATCCCATGGATCTGCTGGCTTTGATCGAGGATGAGCTTCTGCTCGCCTTGCCCATTGTTCCAACTCATGATCCGAAAGAATGCCAGCCGCCGGCGGACCTCAACGAGTCCGAACCGAGCGAGGACGAGGTAACGCGGTCCAACCCGTTCAGTGTATTGGCGCAGTTAAAGCGTGACCCAAACGTTTAGGAGTTAATCAATTATGGCTGTTCAGCAGAACAAAAAATCCCGCTCTGCCCGTGACATGCGTCGTTCCCACGACGCTCTCGAGGCTAGCACCCTGTCTGTAGAAAAAACCACCGGTGAAGTTCACCTGCGTCACCACGTATCGCCAGAAGGCGTATACCGTGGCCGTAAAGTGATCGACAAGGGCGCTGACGAGTAATTTCTTGTCTGCTCCGGTCATCGCGATCGACGCAATGGGCGGGGACTTCGGTCCCCGCAACATTGTTCAGGCCAGCATTGCCTGCCTGCTTGCTACACCCTCGCTACACCTGACCCTCGTCGGTCAATCCTCCCTTCTTGAAGAACTCATCGCACGCCACTCCGGTGTCGATCGCTCACACCTGCGCGTTGTGCACGCCAGCGAAGTCATCACCATGGATGAGCGCCCGTCCCAGGCCTTGCGCGGCAAGCCTGATTCGTCGATGCGCGTCGCGCTGGGACTTCTCGCCGAAGGCAAGGCCCACGCCTGTGTCAGTGCAGGCAACACCGGCGCCTTGATGGCGCTGTCCCGGTTTGTGTTGAAAACCCTGCCGGGCATCGACCGCCCGGCCATGGTGGCCGCGATGCCGACACGCAGTGGTTATTGCCAGTTGCTGGATCTGGGCGCGAACGTCGATTGCACCGCCGAGCATCTTTACCAGTTCGCCGTGATGGGTTCGGTGGCGGCAGAGGCGCTGGGCGTGGTGCGACCCAGAGTCGCACTGCTGAACGTCGGCACCGAAGACATCAAGGGTAATCAGCAGGTCAAGCTGGCTGCCGGTTTGTTGCAGGCTGCGCCGGGGCTGAATTACATCGGCTTTGTCGAAGGCGATGGCCTCTATCGGGGTGAGGCGGATGTGGTGGTTTGCGACGGCTTCGTCGGCAATGTGCTGCTGAAATCCAGCGAAGGCCTGGCGTTGATGATTGGCGAGCGGATCGAGCGGTTGTTTCGCCGCAACCTGCTGTCGCGGCTGGTGGGTTTGATGGCAAGGCCTGTGCTCGGCAGACTCAAGGCCGATCTGGCGCCCGCGCGGCACAACGGCGCCAGTTTTCTGGGTCTGCAGGGCATTGTGGTGAAGAGCCACGGCTCGGCCGATGCCCAGGGTTTCCAGAGCGCGATACAGCGGGCGCTCATCGAGATTCAGGAAAACCTGCCACAGCGCTTGCGCGGTCGTCTTGAGGATCTGCTTTAGGGCTTCGATCCGAGTCTTGGGCTAGAATGTGACGCCTGTGACCGAGTGGTCATCCAACTGTCCATCGCAACACATTGAATTACTTCGCGTTCGGCCCGCCGGACGCTCATTTTGACGACAATAATCAGGGGCTTGTTAATGTCTGCTTCCGTCGCATTTGTCTTTCCGGGCCAAGGCTCGCAGTCCCTCGGCATGCTGGCCGAGCTGGGCGCGCAGCATCCGCTGGTGCTGGAAACGTTCAAAGAAGCTTCCGATGCTCTGGGCTATGACCTCTGGGCGCTGACCCAGCAGGGCCCGGAAGAAAGCCTCAATCAGACCGATAAAACCCAGCCTGCCATTCTTACCGCGTCGATCGCCTTGTGGCGTCTGTGGCTGGCGGAAGGCGGCGTGCGCCCGGCGTATGTCGCCGGCCACAGTCTGGGTGAGTACAGCGCGCTGGTTGCGGCTGGCAGCCTGACCCTTGCCGATGCGGTGAAGCTGGTCGAGCGTCGTGGTCAGTTGATGCAGGAAGCTGTGCCTGCGGGGCAGGGGGCATGGCGGCCATTCTGGGCCTGGACGATGCGGTGGTCATTGCCGCCTGTGCCGAAGCGGCTCAGGGCGAGGTGGTCAGTGCAGTGAATTTCAATTCACCCGGACAAGTCGTGATCGCCGGTGCCAAGGCCGCCGTTGAGCGCGCCATCGATGTTTGCAAGGCCAAGGGCGCCAAGCGTGCCTTGCCGTTGCCGGTGAGCGTGCCCTCGCACTGCGAGCTGATGCGCCCGGCGGCGGAACGCTTCGCCGAGTCGATCGCTGCCATTGACTGGCAGGTGCCGCAGATTCCGCTGGTGCAGAACGTCACCGCAGGTGTCGTGTCCGACCTCGATACCCTTAAAGCCGATCTGCTGCAGCAGCTCTACAAGCCAGTGCGCTGGGTTGAATCGATCCAGACGCTGGCAGCCCAGGGCGCCCTGCAACTGGTCGAATGCGGCCCGGGCAAGGTGCTTGCCGGATTGAACAAGCGTTGCGCCGATGGCGTGGCCACCTACAACCTCAATACCCCAGACGCCTTCGCCGCCGCTCGTGCGGCGCTGGCCTGATTAGGAGACGCCTGCATGAGTCAGGGTAAAGTTGCACTTGTCACCGGCGCGAGCCGAGGCATTGGCCGGGCGATCGCCCTTGAACTGGGTCGTAACGGCGCTACCGTTGTGGGCACAGCGACGTCCGAATCCGGCGCCGAGAAGATCACCGCTTATTTCAAGGAAAACGGCATCGAAGGCTTCGGCCTGGCGCTGGACGTGGGCAGTGACGAATCCGTTGCCGCTGCGCTCGCCCAGATCACCGAGCGCGTGGGTGCGCCGTTGATCCTGGTCAACAATGCCGGTATCACCCGTGACAACCTGATGATGCGCATGAAGGATGACGAGTGGCATGACGTCATCAACACCAACCTGAGCAGTCTGTTTCGCCTGTCCAAGGGCGTTCTGCGCGGGATGACCAAGGCGCGCTGGGGTCGGATCATCAGCATTGGTTCGGTGGTGGGTGCCATGGGCAACGCAGGTCAAGTAAACTACGCAGCCGCCAAGGCGGGTCTGGAAGGCTTCAGCCGTGCTCTGGCACGTGAAGTCGGGTCGCGCGCAGTGACGGTCAACTCGGTGACGCCGGGTTTCATCGACACCGACATGACTCGCGAGCTGCCAGAAGCGCAACGTGATTCCCTGACGGCACAGATTCCTCTGGGCCGACTGGGGCAGGCAGAAGAGATCGCGCATGTTGTCGCTTTTCTTGCCTCAGAAGGTGCAGGCTACGTGACCGGGGCTACAATCCCCGTTAACGGCGGCATGTACATGTGACCGGTCGTATCGAAAAAATGTCATACGGGCTGTCTAAAATCCGTTATAAAGCTGAAATCTTTTAAGGGGTAGAGGGCTGTTGGGCGTAGCGGGAATTGCGTTTAGCTTGAAATGCGCAAAACCTCTTCTATACACTTACCCATCGGCCAGCTGCCTGAATTTGTCCACTAGGAGTTAAAACACGGTATGAGCACCATCGAAGAGCGCGTCAAGAAAATCGTTGCCGAACAACTTGGCGTCAAGGAAGAGGAAGTCACCAACAGTGCTTCTTTCGTTGAAGACCTGGGTGCCGACTCCCTTGATACCGTAGAGCTGGTAATGGCTCTGGAAGAGGAATTCGAGACCGAAATCCCTGACGAAGAAGCCGAGAAGATCACCACCGTACAAGCCGCTATCGATTACGTTACTGCCCACCAGGCGTAAGATTTTGTAATCGTAGTTTGCTGTCCTGGAGAAACCGCACTGCCCCTGGCGTGCGGTTTTTTCTTTGAATAGGGCAGCGTTTCATCAATAGAAGAAAGGAGAGTCCTGTGTCGCGTAGACGCGTCGTGGTCACCGGTATGGGTATGCTGACGCCTTTGGGCACGGATGTGCCGAGCACCTGGCAAGGCATTCTGGCTGGCCAGAGTGGCATTGGGCCTATCGAACACACGGACCTGTCCCAGTACACCACCCGCTTCGGCGGTTCGGTGAAGGGATTCAACGTCGAGGAATACCTGTCGGCCAAAGAGGCCCGCAGACTCGACCTGTTCATCCAGTACGGGCTGGCTGCCAGCTTTCAGGCCGTGCGCAACTCCGGTATCGAGATCAACGACACCAATCGCGAGCGCGTCGGCGTGGCGATGGGATCGGGCATCGGGGGCCTCACCAACATTGAAAACACCAGCCGGCTGATGCATGAGCAGGGTCCTGGCAAGATTTCCCCGTTCTTCGTGCCGGGGTCGATCATCAACATGATTTCCGGGTTCCTGTCGATCCACCTCGGCGCACAGGGTCCCAACTACGCCATCGCCACTGCCTGCACCACGAGCACCCATTGCATCGGCATGGCCGCGCGCAACATCGCGTACGACGAAGCCGACGTGATGATTGCCGGCGGCGCTGAAATGGCGGCCTGCGGCCTGGGTATGGGCGGCTTCGGCGCTTCGCGCGCGCTGTCCACCCGCAACGATGAGCCCGCGCGCGCCAGCCGTCCGTGGGACAAAGGCCGTGACGGCTTTGTGCTGTCCAACGGTGCCGGCGCCATGGTCCTCGAAGAACTCGAGCACGCCAAAGCGCGGGGCGCGACCATTTACGCCGAGCTGATCGGCTTCGGCATGAGTGGCGATGCGTTTCACATGACTTCACCGCCGGATGACGGCGCCGGTGCCGCGCGCTGCATCACCAATGCTCTGCGTGACGCCAAGGTTCATCCGGATGAGGTGCAGTACATCAATGCCCACGGCACCTCGACGCCTGCGGGCGATCTGGCCGAAGTCAGCGCCATCAAGAAGGTGTTTGGCGAACACGCCTACAAACTGGCCGTCAGTTCGACCAAGTCGATGACAGGCCACCTGTTGGGCGCCGCCGGTGCGATCGAAGCGATTTTCAGCGTCCTGGCAATCAGGGATCAGGTTGCACCACCGACAATCAATCTCGATGAGCCGGACGAAGGCTGTGACCTGGACTTCGTTCCCCACGAGCCGCGCAAGATGCCGATCGACGTGGTGATCTCCAACTCCTTCGGTTTTGGTGGCACCAACGGTTCCTTGGTCTTCCGCCGGTACACCGAATGATTGCGAGCTGGATCGATGGCCTTGCTGCTGACTCCGTTGCCGTCAAGGATCGGGGTCTGGCGTACGGCGATGGTCTCTTCGAGACCGTCCTCGTCAAGGCCGGGCAACCAGTGCTCTTCCCCCGTCATCTGCAGCGTCTGACGCTGGGAGCGCAGCGCCTGGCACTTAACGTGGATCTGGCGCTGGTTGAGCAGGAATGCCGCCGATTCGCCGCCCATCTGGGTGAAGGCGTGATGAAGCTCATCGTCACCCGGGGCGATGGTGTGCGTGGTTATGCCCCCGCTTCGGACGCGCTGCCGCGACGCATCCTCCAAGGGGGCCCGCTGCCGGCTTACCCTGAAA
The DNA here is from genome assembly GCF_016925575.1 of Pseudomonas sp. 15A4. Classification (NCBI taxonomy): domain Bacteria; kingdom Pseudomonadati; phylum Pseudomonadota; class Gammaproteobacteria; order Pseudomonadales; family Pseudomonadaceae; genus Pseudomonas; species Pseudomonas sp. 15A4. The sequence goes on from NZ_CP068986.1 coordinate 2,760,788, forward strand.
GCCATGCAGAGCAGGGCATCAAACTGTTCGCTTGTCAGACCCGCCTCGCCGAGCAGCCGCTGCTGGCCGGGCTCAAGCACCTCAGTCGCCTTGAGCAAGTCCTGGCTCGTGGCGAATGGCAAAGTGCCGAGTACGCCGAAGGGCTGATGCGGGACGTGTCAGGGCGCATCGTCGAAGCGGTGTACAGCAATCTGTTTATGGTCAAGGCCGGGGTGTTGCTGACGCCGCACCTGCGCCGCTGCGGCGTGGCCGGTGTGATGCGGGCCGAGATCCTGGCGCTGGCGGAGCGCGAGAACATGCCGGCCCGTGAGCTTGACCTGCAGATGTCCGACCTGCAAAAGGCCGACGAGGTGTTCGTCTGCAACAGCCTGTACGGCATCTGGCCGGTACGCGGCGTCGAGCATCTGAACTGGCCGGTTGGGCCGCTGACCCGTAAACTCCAACACCTTGTTCGCGGGCTTCTGGATATCTGATTCGTGATCCGAAAATTACTCGTCTTGCTGGAAACAGGTGTGGTTCTGGCGGGGCTGTTGCTGGGTGTGGCTTATTGGCAGCAGAGCAGCGCGCTGCAACAGTCCCTCAATCTCACCCAGGAAAAACTGCTGGATGTGCCGGCGGGCTCTTCGCCAACCGGCGTGCTGAATCGGTTGCAGGCCGACGGTGTCATCAAGGATGCGTTCTGGCTGCGTTTGTACTGGCGCTTCAATCTGCAGGGCCAGTCGCTGCACAGCGGCGAATACCGCATGGTGCCGGGCATGAACGCCGAGTCGCTGCTCGATCTCTGGCAAAAAGGTGAAGTGGTGCAGTACAGCGTCACCCTTGTGGAGGGCTGGACATTCCGTCAGGTGCGCGCGGCGCTGGCCAGGCAGGTCAAGCTGGAGCAAACAGCGAGCGAGCTCAGTGACACCGAGTTGATGGCGAAGCTGGGCCATCCGGACGTCTTCCCCGAAGGCCGGTTTTTCCCGGACACTTATCGCTACGTGCGCGGCATGACCGACGTCGAGCTGCTCAAACAAGCCTACAACCGCCTCGATGAAGTGCTCCAGGAAGAGTGGGAGAAACGCGCTGCCGATGTGCCGTATACCGATGCCTACCAGGCGCTGATCATGGCGTCGCTGGTGGAAAAGGAAACCGGCGTGCCTCAGGAGCGCGGCCAGATTGCCGGCGTGTTCGTGCGTCGCTTGCAACAGGGCATGTTGCTGCAGACCGATCCGACCGTCATTTACGGCCTCGGCGACCGGTACAACGGCAAAATCACCCGGGCGTTGCTGAAAGAGGCTACGCCGTACAACACCTATGTCATCTCCGGCTTGCCGCCAACGCCGATTTCCATGGTCGGGCGCGAGGCGATCCATGCGGCGATGCACCCGGTGGCCGGCAACAGCCTGTACTTCGTGGCAAGAGGAGACGGCAGTCACGTTTTCTCCGCCGATCTGGATGCGCACAACGCGGCGGTGAAGGAGTTTCAGCTCAAGCGTCGCGCGGATTATCGTTCCAGCCCGGCGCCGGTCGTCGCACCGGCGGCGCCGGCTGATTCCCTCGATAAGCCCGCATCCGAACAGGAGCCCCTGGATTCACAACGTACTGATGCGCAGCCGACAGAGTCCAACGCTGCAGAGACTAAGTCAGTTGTGTCCAAGTCTGTAGAGCCGAGCGCGAGCGAGCACTCGCCGAAACCGCAGACAGACGCTGAAACGCCTTCGGCTCCAGCCAATGACCCCGGCAAATGACAACCGCGAGCACTCTCGCCATGAATCTGACCAAGGACTGCCCGTGACCGGCTTGTTTATTACCCTGGAAGGCCCCGAAGGCGCGGGCAAGAGCACCAACCGCGAGTACCTTGCCGAACGGCTGCGCAATGAGGGCATTGATGTCGTCCTGACCCGTGAGCCCGGTGGTACGCCGTTAGCCGAGCGCATCCGCGAGCTGCTGTTGACGCCCGGTGACGAGCCGATGTTCGTGGATACCGAACTGCTGCTGATGTTCGCCGCCCGCGCGCAGCACCTCGCCGCGCTGATTCGCCCGGCGCTGGCGCGAGGGGCCGTGGTGCTTTGCGATAGGTTTACCGATGCCACGTACGCGTATCAAGGAGGCGGCCGAGGCCTGCCCATCGAGCGTATCGCCGTGCTGGAGGATTTCGTCCAGGGTGCGCTGCGTCCGGATCTGACCCTGGTATTCGATCTGCCCATCGAAATCGGCCTGGCGCGCGCGTCCGCTCGGGGTCAGCTGGACCGTTTCGAGCAAGAAGGCCGGGCGTTCTTCGACGCTGTCCGCAGCACGTACCTGTCCCGTGCGGCCGCCGCCCCCGAGCGTTATCGCCTGGTGGACGCGTCGCTGCCGCTGACTGACGTTCAGGCGTCCCTCGATGTTCTGGTCCCCGACCTGATCGCTCTGCTGGCGGCTCGCCGGCATGGCTGAAGCCTATCCCTGGCAGCACGGCCTGTGGCAGCAACTGGCAGGCCGCAAGCAGCATGCTCACGCCTATTTGCTGCACGGCCCGGCCGGTATCGGCAAGCGGGCGCTGGCCGAGCGTTTGATGTACCTGCTGCTGTGCCAGCGCCCGGCAGGCTTGGAGGCCTGCGGCCAATGCAAATCCTGCTCGCTGCTGGCGGCCGGCAGTCACCCTGACCATTACGTGCTGGAGCCTGAAGAAGCCGACAAGGCGATCAAGGTCGATCAAGTGCGCGACCTGGTCAGCTTTGTGGTGCAGACCGCGCAGATGGGCGGGCGCAAAGTGGTGCTGATAGAACCGGTCGAGGCGATGAACATCAACGCCGCTAACGCCCTGCTGAAAAGCCTGGAAGAGCCTTCGGGCAACACCGTCCTGTTGCTGGTCAGCCATCAGCCGAGTCGGCTGCTGCCCACGGTCAAGAGCCGTTGCGTGCAACAGGCGTGTCCTTTGCCCAGCGATGCCATGAGCATCGCCTGGCTGGCCGATGCACTGCCCGATTGCACCGAACAGGAACGCGCCGATCTGCTGACCCTCGCGGCCGGTTCGCCGCTGGTGGCGGTCAAGCTGCAGGCCCAGGGCGTTCATGAGCAACGGGCGTTGGTGGTCGACGGTGTTAAAAAGCTGCTCAAGGGCCAGCAATCGCCGACCCAGCTGGCCGAAGGCTGGAAAGACATCCCGTTGTTGCTGCTGTTCGACTGGTTCTGCGACTGGTCAAGCCTGATCCTGCGCTATCAATTGACCCAGGATGAAGATGGCTTGGGCTTGGCCGACATGCGCAAGGTAGTGCAGTACCTGGCGCAGAAATCTTCCCGGCGCAATGTGCTGGCGATACAGGACTGGGTCCTGCTGCAGCGCCAGAAGGTCATGTCAAAAGCGAACCTCAACCGGGTTTTGTTGCTCGAAGCGTTATTGGTGCAGTGGGCAGGCCTGACCGGACAGGGTTAGACTGGCCATCTGCATGACATCATGCATTGCCTGAGGAAACGAGATGAGCGTGCCACTGAGTCCAGGTCCACGAAACGGCATTCTGTCCCTGACCATCAAGGACAAGTCCGTCCTGTACGCCGCGTACATGCCGTTCATCAAAAACGGCGGCCTGTTCATTCCCACCAGCAAAAGCTACAAGCTGGGCGATGAAGTGTTCATGCTGCTCAACCTGATGGACGAGCCTGAAAAGATTCCGGTCGCGGGCAAGGTCACCTGGATCACCCCGAAGGGTGCTCAGGGAAACCGCGCCGCTGGCGTTGGGGTGCAGTTCAACGATGGCGACAACACCGCGCGCAATATGATTGAAAACTACCTGGCCGGAGCGCTTAAGTCCGACCGTCCTACCCACACGATGTAAGTTGCCCCCGCCGCCATGCTTGTAGATTCCCATTGCCACCTTGACCGCCTCGACCTCAGCGCCCACGACGGCTCCCTCGACAACGCCCTTCAAGCGGCGAGAGAGCGGGGCGTCGGGCACTTCCTGTGCATCGGCGTCAGCGCTGACAACGCCAGCGCCGTAAAAGCGTTGGCCGACCGTTACGACGACGTTGATTGCTCGGTCGGCATTCACCCCCTTGACCTCAAGCCCGGCGAGGCGCCTGCACTGGAGTGGCTGCTCGGCGAGCTGAATCATCCGCGCGTGGTGGCCATCGGCGAAACCGGTCTGGATTATCACTACGAACCTGAGGCTGCCGAGTTGCAACAGGCCTCGTTCCGGCTTCATCTGCAAGCGGCCAAAGTGACCGGCAAGCCGGTGATCGTTCATACCCGCGGAGCGCGGGCCGACACCTTGGCGCTGTTGCGCGAGGCCGCTTTGCCACAAGCGGGTGTGTTGCATTGCTTCACCGAAGACTGGGACATGGCCAAGGCTGCGCTGGATCTGGGGTTTTATATTTCGCTGTCCGGCATCGTCACCTTCCGCAATGCTGACGCGTTGCGGGACGTCGCCAGTAAAGTGCCCGCCGACCGGCTGCTGGTCGAGACCGACTCGCCGTACCTGGCGCCTATCCCTTATCGGGGCAAGCCGAACCTGCCGCAATACGTGCGTGAAGTGGCCGAGTTTCTGGCGATGTTGCGCGGCGAGACCTACGAGCGTTTTGCCGAGCAGACCAGCGAGAACTTCAAGCGGCTGTTCCCGCTGGCGCGCGTCAAAGGCTGACTCCCCGGTGCATGCGTTGCTTTCCAGCGCTTGCGCCGCGGCAAGCCCGGGCGCTCGTCAAATCGCAGGCAAAAAAACCCGGGTTCTGGGGGTGAATCCGGGTTAAGACCATTAGGAGTAAAACAAAGACACGCTGTCCATTGGTGTCCTTACCAACGCTGCACTTGGGGGAGATGCGGCGGTGGCGAATATAAGTATTGGCTATAATCCGCAGGCGTCCAGCCGCCGACTGTACGATTTTTAAACAGTTTTGGAATACCTGAAGGGCTGCTGATACCGCAATTCCGCCGACCCTTCCGGATTCTCGACCATCCAGCCGATCCTGCCAAAAAACGAGACTGCCTCGGCCTCGATCGTTTCCCTTTTGCCTGCCGACAGCGAAATCCGTCAGAAAACGGATATAGGTCGGATGATCCGTGCATTCTGCTACGGGATAGGCATAATGTGCCGCTTCCGATTCCGAACCCACAGTCTCCTCCTATGCAGAAAGAACCTCGTAAAGTCCGTGAGTTTCGCCGCCGTGAGCAGGAGATTCTCGACACCGCACTCAAGCTCTTCCTCGAGCAGGGCGAAGACAGCGTCACCGTCGAGATGATTGCGGATGCCGTGGGTATCGGCAAAGGCACCATCTACAAACACTTCAAATCCAAGGCCGAGATTTATCTGCGCCTGATGCTCGACTACGAGCGTGATTTGAACGAGCTGCTGCATTCGGCGGATGTCGACAAGGATAAGGAAGCGCTGTCCCGGGCGTACTTTGAATTCCGCATGCGCGACCCCCAGCGCTATCGCCTGTTCGACCGGCTTGAAGAGAAGGTGGTCAAGGGCAATCAGGTGCCGGAGCTGGTGGAGGAGCTGCACAAGATCCGCGCTTCGAACTTCGAACACCTGACCTTGCTGATCAAGGGCCGGATTTCCGAAGGCAAGCTGGAAGACGTTCCGCCGTATTTCCATTACTGCGCCGCCTGGGCGCTGGTCCACGGCGCGGTGGCGCTGTACCACTCGCCGTTCTGGAGCAATGTCCTTGAAGATCAGGAAGGGTTCTTCCAGTTCCTGATGGACATCGGCGTGCGCATGGGTAACAAGCGCAAGCGGGATGTCGATCACGGGCTCGAGGCTAAACCAGAGCTTCGATCCGACTCACAGGCCGACTCGGCTGTTGAATAAAGCGCAGCCGCGTTAAGCCCATTCAGCGAGCCAAGCCTTCTCCAAGTCCGACATGGCGCAAAAGCTGCATTAACTGGCCATTCGCCGGTTTTCCGTCGCCGGATTTTGGAGATAACAATGCGTAGCCTGGTTTTACTGCTGGCTCTACTGGCGTTGAGTGGCTGCATGCACGTCAGCGATCTGGCACAAGGCGCTCACGATGAGCTCAGCGACGCCGGGCTGCTGGATCACAGCTCGACCCGTCGGTTGAACAACTTTCGCGTGCAACCTGATTCGTTCATCTATATCGCCCAGGGCGCCTTCGCACCGCCGGGCGGTGCCTACCCGCGTCGCAACGTCGTGGCCGAAGAGGCCTTCAACGGGTTTATCGAATACTTCCCGATGGTCCGCCGTGCTCGCGCCCCGGAAGGTCTGGATGACGCGATGAACGAGGCCCGGGCTGCCGGCGCGCACTACCTGCTGTACGCCCGTTTCGCCAAGGCCGATGACCGCATCGGCACATTCGACGAGTGGTCGGACCAGGAAGCGGTGGACCGTCTGGGCATCGACAACGGCGTTATTCAGCTGATGCTGATCGAAACCAACACCCGCTATCTCATAGATTCGGCACGCATTCACCTGCGTGGTGGTCTGCTGACGTTGTACGACACCAAGCCCGAGGATTTGCTAGGACCCCCGATGGAGGCTTACGCTCGCGGTTTGCTGGGCGTCTCAGCCCGCTGAGGAGTGGCGTATGAGTGGGCAGGACAAAGCCAATGACCTGTTGGCCCAGATTGCGAAAAGCGGCAAGGGCTTGCCGCCCGTGCACCTGTGGAACCCGGATTTCTGCGGTGACATCGACATGCGCATCGCCCGCGATGGCACCTGGTTCTATCTGGGCACCCCCATTGGTCGCAAGCCGATGGTGCGGCTGTTTTCCACCATCATTCGCCGGGACGGCGACGATTACTTTCTGATCACACCGGTTGAGAAGGTCGGCATCAAGGTCGACGACGCGCCTTTTGTGGCGGTGCTGCTGGACGTCGAAGGCAGCGGTGAGTCGCAGTTGCTGCGGTTCACCACCAACGTCGAAGACAGAGTGGAGGCGGGGCTGAACACCCGCTGCGCATCGACCTTGATCCGCAGACCCAGGAACCGGCGCCCTACGTGCTTGTGCGCAACAACCTCGAAGCCCTGATTCACCGCAACGTCTTCTATCAATTGGTGGACCTTGCTGTCGTGCGTGAAATCGACGAGCAGCGCTGGCTGGGCGTGTGGAGCGGTGGCGAGTTTTTTCCCATCGGCCTTGAGCCCTGATAAGTCTCAGTCCGTTCGGCTATCCGCTTGCGGCCAATTGCCTGACCACCACCGTGCAGTTACAGTGCCGCCCCCTGATTTTTCCCTGAGGTTTTTCCATGAGCCAGTCCTTTGATATCGCCGTGATCGGCGCCACCGGTACTGTCGGCGAAACCATCGTCCAGATTCTTGAGGAGCGCGACTTCCCGGTCGGCGATTTGCACCTGCTCGCCAGTGCCGAATCAGCCGGCAGCTCGGTGCCGTACCGTGGCAAGAATGTCCGGGTGCGCGAAGTCGATGCTTTTGATTTCAACAAGGCCAAAATTGCCTTTTTCGCAGCAGGCGCCGCCGTAACGCGCAGTTATGCCGAGCGCGCCACGGCCGCCGGTTGTGTAGTGATCGACCTGTCCGCTGGGTTGTCCGTCGAGCAGGCGCCGAATGTGGTGCCCGAGGTCAATGGCGTTCGCCTGGCTGACGTGGCCAAACCGCAGCAGGTGGCCTGCCCGAGCTCCAGCGCTGCTGCACTCGCGCTGGTGCTGGCGCCGTTGCGCGCACTGCTGGACATCGAGCGGATCACCGTGACAGCGTGCCTGGCGGTGTCGAGCATGGGCCGCGAAGGGGTCACCGAACTCGCCCGACAAACCGCCGAGCTGCTCAACGTTCGCCCGCTGGAGCCCAAGGTGTTTGACCGGCAGATGGCCTTCAACGTGCTCGCTCAGGTTGGCAAGCCTGACGCCGAGGGTCATGTGCCACTGGAAAAACGTTTGGTCAGCGAGTTGCGCGAGTTGCTCTCGCTGCCTTTAATCAAGGTCGGCGTGAGTTGCATTCAAGTGCCGGTGTTCTTCGGCGACAGCCTGAGCGTGTCAGTGCAGACGAGCGGTGCGGTCGACATCAAGGCGATCAATGCTGCACTTGAAACCGCAGAAGGCATTGAGCTGGTCGAGGCCGGCGATTACCCGACGCCGGTGGGCGACGCCGTAGGACAGGACGCTGTCTATGTAGGACGTCTGCGCAGGGGTGTCGACGACGGTTGTGAACTTAATTTCTGGGTCACGCTGGACAATGTGCGCAAGGGCGCAGCCCTGAACGCTGTGCAGGTGGCTGAGTTGTTGATAAAAGATGTTGCGTAAAAGATACTTGCCGACAATTCGAAGAATCATTCTAGCTGCGGCGTGCTGATACGCCCTACACCCGAGCAGGCATTATCTTCGCGATTGCCGGGGAAATTTCAAACAAGGGATGGGCTATGGTTCAGGTTCGTAAACTCGTTTTAGCAATCGCTGCGGCGTCGGCGCTGTCATCGGGAGTGGCCCAAGCGCTCGGCCTCGGCGGTCTGACCGTGAAGTCGACCCTGAATCAACCACTGCTGGCCGAAATCGAGCTGACGGAAGTGCAGGACCTCAATGCCTCCCAGGTGGTGCCAAGTCTGGCGACCTCTGCGGAGTTCGCTCAGGCCGGCGTTGGCCGAGTGGCGATTCTGGACGACCTGACCTTTACCCCGGTCGTCAATCCCGGTGGCAAGAGCGTGTTGCGCATCACCTCCACCAAGCCCATTCGCGATCCCTACGTAAAATTCCTCGTTCAAGTGCTCTGGCCCAATGGCCGGGCACTGCGCGAGTACAGCCTGTTGCTGGACCCGCCCAAATTCTCCCCGCAAGCCGCTGCGGCCGCCGCGCAATTGCCTTCAACGGCACCGAGCGCTGCACCGGCTCCGGCGCCCGCCGCCGAGGCCCCGGCACCAGCGTCTCCAACGCCTGCTCCAGCGCCGGCCCCGGAACCCAAGTTCACCCAATACACCACCGCCAATAACGACACGCTCTGGGAAATCGCCGAGCGCGTGAAGAACGGCGGGACTGTGCAGCAGACCATGCTGGCCATTCAGGCGTTGAACCCTGATGCCTTTATTGCCGGCAACATCAACCGCCTGAAGAAAGGTCAGGTGTTGCGTCTGCCGTCGCCGCAGGAATCAACAGCGCTGGCGCAGCCTCGTGCAGTGGCTGAAGTGGCCGAGCAGAATCGTGCCTGGCGCGAAGGCCGACGCATGCCCAGCGGCGCGCGTCAGGTCGATGCGACCCGCCGCGACCGTGCTGGCGCTGCGCCGTCGCAAATCGACGCCAAAGACAATCTCAGCCTCGTTTCTGCCAATAAGGCGGGTGCGAAAGGCAAGGCGGGCGACAATGCCGATATCAGCAACCAGCTGGCGACTACCCAGGAAAGCCTGGACACCACGCGTCGGGACAATGCCGAGCTGAAAAGCCGTATGACCGATCTGCAGAGCCAGGTCGACAAACTGCAGCGGCTGATTCAACTGAAGAATGATCAGCTTGCGAAGATGCAGGCGTCAGGCGCGACGGTTCCACCGCCTGTCGATGCTGCGAATCCCGCCAATCCTGCTGTCAGCCCTAACAGCGTCACCAACCCCAATAATGCCGCCAACCCGGCGATGCAGGCCCAGGTCGTGCCGAACGCTGCGGCGCCTGATGTTGCCGGCAAGGCACCCGACGAAATCGCCCCCGAGGATGCGTTGCCGGTTGACGGCGCGACGGTCACCAGCGCAACGCCTGATCAAGCGCTGATCGTACCCACCGAGCCGGTGGTCGATGAAGACAACCGCAGCGCCCTCGACAAGATCCTCTCCAGCCCGATGCTCATGGGCCTGATTGGTGGCGGCGCGCTGTTGGTGTTGCTGCTGCTCCTGTTGCTACTGGCTCGCCGACGCAATGCGCTGATCGAAGCCGAGCGCCATCGCCAGATGGCCCGCGCTTGTCGGAAGAATCGGACTTCGCGTCCGATTTGGACATGTCTCCCAGCAGCTTCGAAGGCCTGGAGGCGCCGGCGCCCCACGCAAAGACGCCGCCGGCGCCGACCGTCGCCGAGCCGGTCCGCGAACATCCGGCTGACGCGCTCGTTCAGGCTGAAATCCACATCGCATACGGCCGTACCAATCAGGCGGTCGCCGTTCTGGAAGACGCCATCAAGCATGAGCCGCAGCGCAGTGACTTGCGCCTCAAGTTGATGGAAGTCTATGCCGAGCAGGACAACCAATCCGGGTTTGTCGCGCAGGAGCGGCAGCTGATCGCCACGGGAAAGAACCACGCTGAAGTCGAAGAGCTGAAATCCCTCTATCCGTCCATGGCCGCTGCGGCTGCGGCGGCGGCAGGGGTGGCAGCAGCAGCGGCTTTGGCAGCGGAAATGGACGCAAAGTACGTTGAAGAGCTGCTCCATGACGAACCTGAAGTCGCCGCGCAGCCTGCTCCGGCTGCAGAAACGGTCACCGAAGTGCCACTGGACGACGAGTTCGATAACGACTTTGACCTGAGCCTTGATGATCTGGACAGCGAACCGGCTGCCGCTGCGCCGAATCATTCTGCGGCACAGGACAACGCTGCTCTTGACGATCTGGACCTGGATGCGCCGTTTGCCGGATCGGCATCCGATGACCTGGACTTCGACTCGATTCTGCGCGAGCAGCAGGCGACCTCCGTTGCCGCTCAGCCCGCTGAGCTGGACGATTTCGACCTCAATCTGGCGGAAGATCAGCCGGCGTTGAAAGCCGAAGACGACTACTTGCTGGGGATGGAGGACGATCTGCGTGATCTGCCGCCATTCGAACAGCCGGCATCGCTGGGCGCGTCCAAGCCTGCGATGGAAGACGACATCGAATTGCCAGCCGATTTCGACCTCTCTCTGGCTGACGAGATGGAAACCGAGCAGGCCTCTGAAGCCTTTGCGTCCGAGATCGACGACGTCAACGCTGAGCTGGACCGTCTTTCCCAGAGTCTGGAGCAGCCGCCCATCGCCAAGCCGTTCGACACGGCGTTGGACAAGCCGGTGGAAGCGTCACCTCGTTTTACGGAAGACGACGCGCTGCTGGCGGACGATGAACCGGAATTTGACTTCCTGTCCGGTACCGATGAAGCGGCTACCAAGCTGGACCTGGCCCGCGCCTACATCGAGATGGGCGACGCCGACGGCGCTCGCGATATCCTCGATGAGGTGGTGGCTGAAGGTGATGACGGCCAGAAAACCGAAGCGCGGAACATGCTGTCGCGCCTCGTCTGACCCTAATCGACGTTGCAATAAACGACCGCTTCGGCGGTCGTTTGCGTTTCCGGGCCGGGCCTTTCGGTTCACCCTGGCTTCCGGGATAAACCGTTGGCACCTGCCGATGGCGTCTTTTTTCGATCCGTATAATGGCCGCCCTTGCGCACATCGACAGGCTTTAAGCTCTTGGCAACTACAGACACCGAGGCAGAAACAGCGGCAGCCGAGCTGGCCGCCGAAGGTTTTTCCAGAATCGCGCTGGGCGTGGAATACAAAGGCTCGCGTTACAGCGGCTGGCAGCGGCAGTTGACCGGCGTGCTGACCGTCCAGGAAACACTGGAAAACGCCCTGTCGAAAGTGGCTGATTCACCGGTGTCGCTGATGTGCGCCGGGCGCACCGATGCGGGCGTGCACGCGTGCGGTCAGGTGGTGCACTTCGACACCCGGGCCGAGCGCAGCATGAAAGCCTGGACCATGGGCGCCAATATCAATTTGCCCCATGACATCAGCGTGACCTGGGCCAAGGTCATGCCCGCCCATTTCCACGCGCGTTTCAAAGCCATCGCCCGTCGCTATCGTTATGTGATCTACAACGATCAGATCCGCCCGGCGCACCTGGGCCAGGAAATCACCTGGAACCACCGCCCGCTCGATGCCGAACGCATGGCGCTGGCCGCCGAGTATCTGGTCGGTACCCACGATTTCAGTGCGTTCCGTGCCGGGCAATGCCAGGCCAAGTCGCCGATCAAGCAGCTTCACCATCTGCGCGTCACCCGCCACGGCAAGATGATCGTCATCGATGTTCGCGCCAATGCCTTCCTGCACCACATGGTGCGCAACATTGCCGGCGTGCTGATGACCATCGGGGCAGGGGAGCGGCCGATCGAGTGGGCGAAGGAAGTGCTCGAAAGCCGAGTACGAAGAACCGGCGGCGTGACGGCTCATCCTTTCGGCCTGTACCTGGTTCAGGTGGAATACCGCGACGAGTTCCCATTACCGGATCGCTACATCGGCCCGCATTTTCTCACTGGCTTCTCGGAACTGGACGGCTGACGCAGGTGACTGCATTTGCTACCATCCGGGACTTTCGCAAGGCTTGAGGTCTCCACTACATGTCAGCCGTTCGCAGCAAGATCTGCGGGATTACCTGCATAGAAGATGCGTTGGCCGCCGTTGACGCGGGTGCCGATGCCATCGGGCTGGTGTTTTATCCCAAGAGCCCGCGCTTCGTCACTGTTGAGCAGGCTCAGGCAATCGTTGCTGCGCTGCCGCCTTTTGTCAGCACCGTCGGCCTGTTTGTGAACGCCGAACGCGCCGACCTGCAGGCGCTGCTCGACGTTGTTCCCCTCGACCTCATTCAGTTTCACGGCGATGAGAGTCCCGAGCAATGCGAAGGCTATAACCGCCCGTACATCAAGGCGCTGCGCGTCCAGGCCGGCGACGACATCGCGGCCAGCTGCGATGCCTACGCCAATGCCTGCGGCATCCTGCTCGACACTTACGTCGCAGGCATTCCGGGCGGTACGGGCGAAACCTTCGACTGGGCGCTGATTCCGAAACATCTGAGCAAGCCGCTGATTCTCGCCGGCGGCCTGACCTCGGCCAACGTCTCCCAGGCGATCGCCCAGGTGCATCCCTACGCGGTTGACGTGAGCGGCGGGGTGGAGAAATCCAAAGGCTTGAAGGATCACGACAAGATCCGCGCGTTCATGAGTGCAGTGCACGGCGCCTAGGGCGTTTGTCCGGCAACATCGGCTGTGATGTGACGGCGGCCCCGCGTTCGCCGTCCACTAGCCTGCCATCCGCTGATGCGTGTGGCCGAATTGGTTGAGCGAAGACGTCTTGCGTCTCGTGATGAAGTTGAGCGTGGTGTTCGTGAGTGTTGTCCCGGTAGGTCAGGCCTCGCGCCGATCGTCGTACGACATTTCGCGGCACCGTACATGACATTGATTTAAGGGCATGCGCATGGCACCAAAGGCCATCGCGTTCGAGCCATCGGTACTGGAGAAAGAAAGCATGAGCAACTGGTTGGTAGACAAACTGATCCCTTCGATCATGCGTTCCGAGGTCAAGAAGAGCTCGGTGCCCGAAGGTCTGTGGCACAAGTGCCCGTCCTGCGAAGCGGTGCTGTATCGCCCTGAGCTGGAAAAGACCCTGGACGTCTGCCCGAAGTGCAACCACCACATGCGCATCGGCGCCCGTGCCCGTCTGAATATCTTCCTGGACGCCGATGGCCGCCAGGAAATCGGCGTTGATCTGGAGCCGGTAGACCGTCTGAAATTCCGCGACGGCAAGAAGTACAAGGACCGCCTGGTCGCTGCTCAGAAGCAGACCGGTGAGAAGGACGCGCTGATTTCCATGAGCGGTACCCTGTTGGGCATGCCGGTGGTGTGCAGCGCATTCGAGTTCTCTTTCATGGGCGGCTCGATGGGCGCAGTGGTGGGTGAGCGCTTCGTCCAAGCCGCCAACTACGCACTGGAAAACCGCTGCCCGATGATCTGCTTCGCGGCATCCGGCGGTGCGCGTATGCAGGAAGCCCTGATCTCCCTGATGCAGATGGCCAAGACCTCGGCCGTCCTGGCGCGTCTTCGTGAAGAAGGCTTGCCGTTCATCTCCGTATTGACCGACCCGGTCTACGGTGGTGTTTCCGCCAGTCTGGCGATGCTGGGCGACATCATTGTTGCCGAGCCTAAAGCACTGATCGGCTTCGCCGGCCCTCGCGTGATCGAGCAAACCGTGCGCGAGAAGCTGCCGGAAGGCTTCCAGCGCAGCGAATTCCTGCTCGACCACGGCGCAATCGACATGATCATCCACCGTCAGGAACTGCGTCAGCGTCTGGGCAACGTGCTGGCACAGATGATGGGGCTGCCGACGCCGAAATTCGTGGCGCCGACACTTGAGCCGATCGTTGTGCCGCCTGCTCCGGCGAACATATGACCGCACGCTCTCTGAGCGACTGGCTCAGCTATCTGGAACAACTGCACCCGTCGGCCATCGACATGGGGCTGGAGCGTTCGCAGCAGGTGGCGACGCAGATGGGCCTGACCCGGCCGGCGCCCAGAGTGATTACGGTCACCGGGACCAACGGCAAAGGCTCGACCTGCGCATTCGTTGCTTCCTTGTTGCAGGCCCAGGGGCTGAAGGTGGGTGTTTACAGCTCGCCGCACCTGCTGCGTTACAACGAGCGTGTCCAGGTGCAGGGCGTTGAAGCCACCGACGCCGAGCTGTGCGCGGCGTTCGAGGTGGTGGAGCGTGGCCGTGGTGACATTTCCCTGACCTATTTTGAAATGGGCACGCTGGCAGCGTTCTGGCTGTTCGCGCAGGCCGGGCTGGACGCAGTGGTGCTGGAAGTGGGCCTGGGCGGGCGGCTCGATACGGTCAATCTGATCGATGCCGACATGGCGCTGGTCACCAGCATTGGCGTTGATCACGCGGAATTCCTCGGCAATACCCGCGAGAGCGTTGCCTTCGAGAAGGCCGGGATATTCCGTGAAGAAAAGCCCGCGCTGTGTGGCGATCTTGATCCCCCGCAGCCGTTGCTCGACAAGGCGCGTGCACTGCATTGCCCGCTGTCGCTGCGCGGCCGCGATTTCGAGCTGCGGATCAACGCCACGGGGTGGGACTGGTCGGGCACCGATGCAAACGGCCGGAAAGTCGAACTGCATTCGCTGCCGTTACTCGACCTGCCCATGCAGAACGCTGCTTTGGCGCTGCAGGCCTACCTGCTGCTGGATCTGCCGTGGAATGAGGCGAGCCTTCGCGTCGCGCTCGTTAATACGCGCGTGACCGGTCGCCTTGATCGCCGCAGCATTGACTGGCAGGGCAAATCGCTGAGCCTTTTGCTGGATGTCGGTCATAACCCCCATGCGGCGACGTTTCTCGCCCAGCGCTTGAATCAGCGACCGGTGGCGGGCAAGCGTCTGGCGGTGTTCGGACTGCTCAGCGACAAGGACCTGCAAGGCGTTCTGGTGGAGCTGGGCGAAACGTTCAGCAGTTGGGCCGTCGCACCGCTGCCAACGCCGCGCAGTCGTCCGGCGCAAGAGATCGAACAGGCGTTGCAGAACCTTGGCGCTCGCGTGACGTCTCACCCGAGTATCGCGCTGGCACTTGAAGCTCAGTGCGCCCACGCGACAGCCGACGACGAGATTGTTCTGTTCGGGTCTTTTTACTGCGTAGCCGAGGCCCTGGAATGGCTTGCTGGCGCGTCACGGAGGAAGTGACACATGGCTTTGCTGGATAAAGCGTACAAGCAGCGCATGGTGGGAGCGTTGGTGCTTATTGCCATCGCGGTGATTTTTCTGCCGATGCTGTTTTCGCGTCAGGATGAAGCCCGCCGTGTGCAGGTCGAGGCGCCTGCCGCGCCGCAAGCGCCGGCCACCTCGCCGATCAAGGTCGAGCCGGTCAGCGTGCCTGAACAGCAGCCATTGCCCCAGGAACCGGTGCCGACCGATGACGAGCTGACGCAACCTGTTCAGCCTGTGCATCCTGCCCAGCCCGTTCAGCAGCGCACCAGTCAACAGCCGCCGTCCATGCCCATTGCCCCCGCGCCTTCCAAGCCTGTGGCTGTGGCGCCCAAACCCGCTCAGACCGCGCCTGTGAAGCCAGCTCCGGCACCAACACCTGCACCCGCTCAAGCGCCAGCGCCAGTTGCGTCAGCCGCTGACACCAGCCGGGTCGATGCCAATGGTCTGTCGGTCACGTGGGCGGTGCAGCTGGCGAGCCTGTCCAATCGCGCCAATGCCGACACACTGCAGAAGACGCTGCGCACTCAGGGCTATAACGCTTACATCCGCACCGCCGATGGCGTGAACCGCGTCTTTGTTGGCCCGGTGATCGAGCGCGCAGAGGCTGATCGTCTGCGTGACACGCTGGAAAAACAGCAGAAGATCAAAGGCATCGTCGTGCGTTTCCAGCCGGAGCGTAAGTAAGCGTCCCCGGCCGACGCCTTCCCTTAGTAGGACCTACTAGGGAAGGGGCCGGATCTGACACCCTCGATTTCGGGTTCAACCCGCCTCGACCTCGAACAAAGTCCAATAGTTCGCCTTAATTGCCCTTCATCCGCAATCGCTGCTTACCGGCAGGCGAGTGCTCTGCTAAAATCCGCCGCCTTATCAGTCTGTAGGCTGCGACGTGTCATTTACTCCGGTTGACTGGGCGATCATTGCAATTGTCGCCATCTCCGCTTTGATCAGTCTCAAGCGCGGCTTCGTCAAAGAAGCATTGTCCTTGCTGACGTGGATCATCGCAGGTGCCGTCGCCTGGATGTTCGGCGGATCGCTGGCCCAGTATCTGGTCAACTACATCGAAGCACCTTCAGCGCGCGTGATTGCGGGCTGCACCATTCTTTTCGTCGCCACACTGCTGGTCGGCGCCATGGTCAACTTTCTGATTGGAGAACTGATACGCGTCACCGGGCTGTCCGGGACCGATCGTTTTCTGGGTATGGTCTTCGGCGCGGCGCGCGGAGCCTTGCTGGTTGTCGTCGCGGTCGGGCTGTTGAGCCTGGGCCCGGTGCAACAGGATCAATGGTGGCAGCAGTCGAGGCTGCTCCCGCAATTTGTCATGGTCGCTGACTGGTCGAAAAACCTGATTCTCGGGATGTCCAGCAAGTGGCTAGCCAGCGGAGTCAGCGTACCTGTTGACATCCCGTTCAAGGATCACCTCCTGCCGCCTACAACGCCGCCGGAAGTGTTCGGTAAATCCAGTTCCACTAAGTAGGGGTTGTGTCGCATGTGTGGCATCGTCGGTATCGTCGGCAAGTCGAACGTCAATCAGGCGCTTTATGACGCGCTCACCGTCCTCCAGCACCGCGGCCAGGACGCTGCCGGTATCGTGACCAGCCATGACGGCAAGTTGTTCCTGCGCAAGGACAACGGTCTGGTTCGTGATGTGTTCCACCAGCGCCATATGCAAAGGCTGGTCGGGCACATGGGCATTGGGCACGTACGTTATCCAACGGCGGGAAGCTCGACGTCAGCCGAGGCCCAGCCGTTCTACGTCAACTCGCCTTACGGCATCACCCTGGCGCACAACGGCAACCTGACCAACGTCGAGCAACTGGCGAAGGAAATCTTCGAGTCGGACCTGCGTCACGTCAACACCAACTCCGACTCCGAAGTGCTGCTCAACGTGTTCGCCCACGAGCTGGCGGTGCGCGGCAAGCTGCAGCCGACCGAAGAAGACATCTTCGCGGCCGTCGCCGACGTGCATAAGCGTTGCCGTGGCGGTTACGCGGTCGTGGCGATGATTACCGGTTACGGCATCGTCGGTTTCCGCGATCCGGACGCCATCCGCCCAATCGTTTTCGGTCAGCGTCACACTGACGAAGGCGTCGAGTACATGATCGCCTCCGAAAGCGTTTCGCTGGACGTGCTCGGCTTCACGTTGATTCGTGACCTGGCACCGGGCGAAGCGGTGTACATCACCGAAGACGGCAAGCTGCACACCCGTCAATGCGCCACCGATCCCAAATACGCCCCGTGCATCTTCGAACACGTCTATCTGGCGCGTCCGGACTCGATCATAGACGGCATCTCGGTCTACAAAGCGCGTCTGCGCATGGGCGAAAAGCTCGCCGACAAGATCCTGCGTGAGCGTCCTGATCATGACATCGACGTGGTCATCCCGATCCCGGACACCAGCCGCACGGCCGCGCTGGAGCTGGCGAACCACCTCGGCGTGAAATTCCGCGAAGGCTTCGTCAAGAACCGCTACATCGGCCGCACCTTCATCATGCCGGGCCAGGCAGCGCGGAAAAAATCCGTGCGCCAGAAGCTCAATGCGATCGAGCTGGAATTCCGTGGCAAGAACGTGATGCTGGTGGACGACTCTATCGTTCGCGGCACCACGTGCAAGCAGATCATCCAGATGGCCCGTGAAGCTGGCGCCAAGAACGTTTATTTCTGTTCTGCGGCCCCGGCCGTGCGCTTCCCCAACGTCTACGGCATCGACATGCCGAGTGCCCATGAGCTGATCGCTCACAACCGTTCCACCCAGGACGTGGCCGACCTCATCGGTGCCGACTGGCTGGTCTATCAGGATCTGAATGACCTGATCGAGGCGGTGAGTGGCAGCAAAAAGATCAAGATCGACAATTTCGACTGTTCGGTCTTCGACGGCAAGTACGTGACCGGTGACATCGACGAGCATTATCTGAACAGGATCGAGCAGGCGCGCAACGACGCCTCCAAGGTCAAGACTCAGGCGGTGAGCGCGATCATCGATCTGTACAACAATTAATCCAGACAAGGAGCAGGCGGCATGACTCAGGAATGGGATGCCGGTCGACTGGACAGCGATCTCGAGGGTGTCGGTTTCGACACCCTCGCGGTTCGTGCCGGTCAGCACCGCACGCCGGAACGCGAACACAGCGATCCACTGTTTTTCACGTCCAGCTACGTGTTCCGCACGGCAGCCGAGGCGGCCGCGACCTTCGCCGGTGAGATCCCCGGCAACGTCTACTCGCGTTATACCAACCCGACCGTGGCTTCGTTCGAAGAACGCATGGCTGCGCTGGAAGGCGGCGAGCAGGCGGTGGCAACCTCCACCGGGATGTCGGCCATCCTCGCCACGGTGATGAGCTTCTGCAGCGCTGGCGACCATGTGCTGGTGTCGAAGAGCGTCTTCGGTTCGACCATCAGCCTGTTCGAAAAGTACTTCAAGCGCTTCGGGGTCGAGGTCGACTACGTTCCCCTCGCAGAGCTGTCTGGCTGGGACGCGGCGATCAAGCCGAATACCAAAATGCTGTTCGTCGAATCACCGTCCAACCCGTTGGCGGAGCTGGTTGACATCAATGCACTGGCGGAAATTGCCCACACCAAGGGCGCGCTGCTGGTGGTCGATAACTGCTTCTGCACACCGGCGCTGCAGCAACCGCTGCGCATGGGCGCGGACGTGGTCGTGCATTCGGCGACCAAGTTCATCGACGGGCAAGGCCGCGCCATGGGCGGGGTGGTGGTCGGTCGCAGCGAACTGATGAAAGAAGTCGTGGGCTTCCTGCGCACTGCAGGGCCAAGTCTGAGCCCATTCAACGCCTGGCTCTTCCTCAAGGGCCTCGAAACCCTGAACATCCGCATGCGTGCCCATTGTCAGAGCGCCCTGGAACTGGCGCAGTGGCTCGAGCAGCAGGAGGGCATCGAGAAGGTGCATTACTCTGGTCTCGAGAGTCACCCGCAGCACGCGTTGGCCAAACGTCAGCAGAAGGCGTTTGGCGCGGTGGTGAGCTTTGAGGTGAAGGGCGGCAAGGACGGCGCATGGCGCTTCATCGATGCCACGCGGTTGATCTCGATCACCGCGAACCTGGGTGACACCAAGACCACCATCACCCACCCGAGCACCACCTCCCACGGTCGGCTGTCGCCGCAAGAACGTGAGGCGGCCGGCATTCGTGACAGCCTGATCCGCGTCGCGGTAGGGCTGGAAGACGTCGCTGACCTGCAGGCGGATCTCGCGCGCGGTCTGGCTGCGTTGTAAGCAGGGTGTCTGAACATGAAAGCGAGCCTCAGGGCTCGCTTTTTTGTTCCTGATGTGCAGCTTCGTGCCTCTCGGGAAAAATGGTTCTTTTGAAAAAAACTTCAAGCGGGCTATTGACTTAGGTTCGTCATCTGCGTAAATTTCGCGGCCTCAGCGAAGCAAGGGTGATTAGCTCAGCCGGGAGAGCATCTGCCTTACAAGCAGAGGGTCGGCGGTTCGATCCCGTCATCACCCACCATCGTTGAGTGTTTCAAAGCTGCAACAGACGCTGTACGTGTTGAATGTTACTGAGATTCAGCAGGACGAAAGTCCACGCAATGCGCAGCGGTAGTTCAGTCGGTTAGAATACCGGCCTGTCACGCCGGGGGTCGCGGGTTCGAGTCCCGTCCGCTGCGCCATATTTTACAAATCGGGTTTTCCGGTTTGAGATTGAAAGCCAAGGTTTTCGGTCAGTGTTTTACGAAGCAGGCCCAAGGGTCGGTTTCAACAGCGTTAAGCAGATGAAAATCTGTGCGACAAGCAGCGGTAGTTCAGTCGGTTAGAATACCGGCCTGTCACGCCGGGGGTCGCGGGTTCGAGTCCCGTCCGCTGCGCCATACATAGCTTCGGGGCCCTTGAACGCCCTGAAGCAACAAAGAAAGCGATCCCAGGATCGCTTTTTTGTGCCTGCGATTTGGCGAAAGCGTCGGCTGTCGCGCTTGATGCTGCAGAGCTCGGCGATAAATGCCATGATCGCCGGCTGTTAACACGGCGCTGAGCGGTGCCTGATTTCGAATTTGGAGAGCTGGACCATGGGCATGAACCAAACCATCACTGTCATCCCGCCGGGCGTACCGCTGACGGGCCATGTGTCGCCGCCCGGCTCGAAGTCCATCACCAACCGCGCGCTGCTCCTGGCTGCCCTCGCCAAGGGCACCAGCCACTTGCGCGGCGCATTGAAAAGCGATGACACTCGCCACATGTCCAATGCCCTGAGGCAGATGGGCG
This sequence comes from Pseudomonas sp. 15A4, assembly GCF_016925575.1. NCBI lineage: Bacteria > Pseudomonadati > Pseudomonadota > Gammaproteobacteria > Pseudomonadales > Pseudomonadaceae > Pseudomonas > Pseudomonas sp. 15A4. Next base: position 2,781,331 of record NZ_CP068986.1, read on the forward strand.
TGACCATCGACGAGCCGGACGACACGAGCTTCGTCGTCACCAGCAGCGGGCGTCTCGAGGCGCCGCAACACCCGCTGTTCCTCGGTAACGCCGGAACAGCGGTGCGGTTCCTGACGGCGGCGGTCTGCACGGTGGATGGCAGCGTCACGCTGGACGGCGATCACTACATGCAGAAGCGCCCGATTGGCCCATTGCTGGAGGCATTGCGCAAGGGCGGCGTGAACGCAGAGAGCGCCACCGGTTGCCCGCCTGTCATGGTGCGCGGGACGGGTTCGATCACGGCCACGCGCTTCGAAATCGACGGCGGACTGTCGAGTCAGTACGTCTCTGCGCTGTTGATGGTGGCGGCCTGTGGCAATGCGCCGATTGAAGTGGCGCTGACCGGCAAGGAAATCGGCGCCCGCGGTTACATCGACCTGACCATCGCCTGCATACGCGCTTTCGGTGCCGAGGTCGAGGTGCTGGATGATGCGTTGTGGCGCGTTGCGCCGACGGGTTACACCGCCTGCGATTACCAGATCGAGCCCGACGCCTCGGCCGCAACCTATTTGTGGGCTGCCGAGGCATTGACGGGCGGCAAGATCGACCTGGGCGTGGCCGGGGAGGCGTTCACTCAGCCAGACGCCAAGGCCATGGAAGTGATCGCGCAGTTTCCGAAGATGCCTGCGGTCATCAATGGCTCACAGATGCAGGACGCGATTCCTACACTGGCGGTGCTGGCAGCTTTCAACGAGACGCCGGTGCGCTTCGTCGATCTGGCTAACCTGCGAGTCAAGGAATGCGATCGCGTTCAGGCGCTGCACGATGGCCTGAATCAGGTCCGGCCCGGGCTGGCCTCGGTAGAAGGGGATGACTTACTCGTTGCGTCTGATCCGAGTCTGGCGGGCACCAGCAGCAACGCCCTGATCAACACTCACTCCGACCACCGCATTGCCATGTGTTTCGCGCTGGCCGGTCTGAAAGTGGCGGGTGTTCGGATTCAGGATCCGGAGTGCGTCGGCAAAACCTACCCCGGCTACTGGCGTGCGTTGGAATTCCTCGGCGTAAAATTGGTGCACGGCGAGCTCTGACGTGCAGGGCATGCCGCGTCTGGAGCTGTCGACTGATCGACGCCAGGCCCGCCATGCCGACTTTTCCGACCTTGTTGCAGTCTGATCAGCGCAACCTTCGCTTCCCTGACAGGCCCACGGATGCAGGCCCCGTGCACAGACACCCTTTCGATGTATCCATACGGTTGCAAACTCTGCGTTGATCCCATGGCAGGCTTGTTGCAGACTTACCGGCGTTTTCTCCGGTCCACGTTCAGTCGACCAATTGCCCCAGGATGTTTGATGCCTAAATTACTGAGCTTTCGTACCGCATGCTGGGTCATTACCCTGCTGGCTGCCGCAGGCTGCTCGTCGAAGAAACCGACGGTCTATGAGCATGAGAATTTCGACGATGCGGGGACATTCTCCCGTAACTACCCGGTTTCGGATGCCGCCACCTGTGAAGCGGCTCGACGGGCACTGCTGAGCCAGGGCTACATCATCACCAGCAGCGATCCCAAAGTGATCAGCGGCCATAAAAGCTTCCAGCAAACCGGCGAAACCCACATGGAGATCAGCTTCAATGTGGTGTGCGCCCCGGACGGCAGCGCCGACAACCGCACCACGATGTTCGCCAACGCGCTACAGGATCGCTATGCGTTGAAGAAGGTCAATAACTCCGCGAGCCTGGGGGTAGGCGTGCTGGGGTCTGTGTCGATGCCGATTGGTTCGACCGACGACTCGATGGTCAAGGTCGCCAGTGAAACCGTGGCGTCGTCCAAGTTCTATGACCGCTTCTTCGCACTGGTGGAAAACTTCTTGCCGCCTGAACTGAAGAAGGCCGCGCACATTGAAGAGAAGCCCAAAACCGAACTGGGTATGCCTGAGCCGGTGCCGGGCAAACCGGCGGCCTTGACGGAGCAAAAGCCGGCCGCTGCACCGGCTGCACCTGCGCCAACCACACCTGCACCCACTATGCCCGTCGCGCCGGCGCCATTGGCGACCCCTGCGACTCAGCCTGCGCCCGCCGCCGAGCAGAGCAGCGAGCCAATGCCTGCGCCTGCCGAACCGGAACCGTTGAAGGCCGAAACAGCGACGCCTGCCGAGGCTGCACCTGCGACGACGCCTGCGCCGGAAACGACCACCGAGCCGAGCCCTGCGCCAGCGGTTGAGTCAACGCCGGCGCAGTGAGCTGTTCTGCTAATTCCCAGGAGCGGTCCCGCGCGCTGACACCGCACGTGCAGCAAACGCAAAACCTGTGGGAGTGACCGGGGTGGCGCTCCACCTTGCTCACGAAGGTCTCTCTGCCAACACGCAACCTGTGGGAGTGAGCTTGCTCACGAAGAGGGTCTTTCAGCCGCTGGAAATTCAGTGACTGATCTGGCCTATTCGCGAGCAAGCTCGCTCCCACACGGAGTCTCCATACAGTCAGACAATCTGTGGTGGAAGCACTGTCTGGCTCACCCCAAAAAGCTTGTACGCCGGGTTCCTGGTCTCGTCCCAATACGGATAGCCAATCTCCGCCAGCGCCTGCGGCACCAGATGCCGTTCGTCTTCCGGCACCACCAATCCGGCCACCACACGCCCGTCTGCCGCGCCATGGTTGCGGTAGTGGAACATCGAGATATTCCATTTCCCGCCCAGCTTGTTCAGAAAGTTGAACAACGCGCCCGGCCGTTCCGGAAACTCAAAGCGCAGCACCACCTCATCGCTGACCCGCTCCGAATGCCCGCCCACCATGTGCCGCAGGTGCAGCTTGGCCAGTTCGTTGTCGGTCAGGTCCAGCACCGGGAAACCCTGTTCCGTCAGGCTCGCAATCAGGGCTTTGCGAGGGTCGGTGTCGGGGTGGGTCTGCACGCCGACGAAGATGTGCGCCTCGCGGTCAGTGTGGTAGCGGTAGTTGAACTCGGTGATCTGCCGCTTGCCGATGGCTGCGCAGAAGGCTTTGAAGCTGCCCGGCTGTTCCGGAATGGTCACGGCAATGATTGCTTCGCGGCCTTCGCCCAGTTCGGCCCGTTCGGCGACGTGGCGCAAGCGGTCGAAGTTGACATTGGCGCCGGAGTCAATGGCGACAAACGTCTGCCCAGTGACTTCGTACTGTTCGGTGTACTTTTTGATCCCGGCCACGCCCAGCGCGCCGGCAGGCTCGGTGATCGAGCGGGTATCATCGTAGATGTCCTTGATCGCCGCGCAGATTTCATCGGTGCTGACGGTGATCACCTCGTCGACGTAATCCTTGCAGATGTCGAAGGTGTACTGACCGATCTGCGCCACCGCGACGCCATCGGCGAACAGCCCGACCTGTTGCAGCACCACGCGCTCGCCGTAGGCCATGGCCTGTTGCAGGCAATTGGAATCGTCCGGCTCAACGCCAATCACCTTGATCTCCGGGCGCAGGTATTTCACGTAGGCCGCGATTCCGGCAATCAGCCCGCCGCCACCGACCGGGACGAAGATCGCGTCCAGTGGCCCCTGATGCTGACGCAGGATTTCCATGGCCACCGTGCCTTGCCCGGCAATGGTGTCAGGGTCGTCATAGGGGTGAACGTAGACGTAGCCGTGTTCCTCGACCAGCTTCAGCGAATACGCCAGCGCTTCGGGAAACGAGTCGCCGTGCAGTACGACTTTTCCGCCGCGGGAGCGCACGCCCTCGACCTTGATCTCCGGCGTGGTCTTTGGCATGACGATGGTCGCCGACACGCCTAAGGTCTTCGCCGCCAGCGCCAGGCCCTGGGCGTGATTACCCGCCGAGGCCGTCACCACGCCCCGCGCCAAGTCTTCCGGACTCAACTGCGCCAGCTTGTTGTACGCGCCACGAATCTTGAAGGAGTACACCGGCTGCAAGTCTTCGCGCTTGAGCAGCACGTTGTTGCCCAGGCGCCGGGACAGCTGGCGCGCGGCGTGCAGCGGGGTTTCCACGGCAACGTCGTACACGCGGGAAGTGAGGATCTTTTTTACGTAGTGATTGAGCAGGTCGCCCTGAGCGAGCGCGTAGGCCGGTGGCTGACTCATCGTGAGGGCCTCGTCGGAAGGCTTGGGATGATCAGGCGGGCGGCGAAAAAGGCGAGGGAAGGGCGAATGATCATGTCTGGCTCCTGGTGTGGTTTTTGGCCCGAGAGACAGAGAGAAAAACCCGCCTCTAGGGCGGGTTGGGTGCAAACGTCGGCTAACCCGCCATGACTGGAATGGCGGTAATAATTATCTGGCCGAAGAAATGCTGGAGTGCGTTCATGGCGTCGAGACTATGGCGAACACGGCGCGATCGTCAAGTGGCCAACCCGTCATGCATAAAAGAACTCACAGCCCACACACCGAATGCGAGCTCAAAGCAGGCTTGGAGATGGGTCTGCACGTGATCGCGACCCTTGCCGTTTATCCGCGCGCGTCCAGTGTTCAACGGGCCTTCATTTTTTGTTCATGAGGGCACTTTAGGGTTGGGCTCGTAGTCAGTAAATTTGCTGCTGAATGACTCAGCGTCGCCACAACGATGACGAGCACAAAAGCCACCTATCACAAGAACCCGCCACGAGGGCGCAAAAATGGACGAGTATCAGGAAGAACTGCTGGAATACCAGGCGTACGAGATGGACCCGCTGGAACCTGCCGAAGACGCCACCGAGTTGTAAGAAAACCCACGGCTGCCAGTCAGAACGACTGGCGCTGGCTGCGGCGAAACGCACCGGGGGTCTGTTCCGTCCAGCGCTTGAAAGCCCGCTGAAAAGCTTCGGCCGACGCAAATCCTAACAAGTAAGCGATTTCGCCGAAGGCCAGTTCGGTGTCCCGGATGTAGGTCATGGCGAGGTCGCGCCGGGTGTCATTGAGGATCGCGCGAAACTGCGTGCCTTCGTCCGCCAGCTTGCGGCGCAGCGTCCAGGTCGGCAGCTTCAGTCGCGCGGCCACTTCTTCCAGATCCGGCTCCCGACCTCCATTCAACAACGGCCCCAGCAGTTGGGTGATGCGCTCGCGCAGGCTGCGGGTGCGCGTGAGCTGTTCCAGTTCCCGCTCACACACCTGCAGCAGATGCCGCCAGGTACTCGGCACGTGGTCGGGATTGCGCAGGCCAAGCTGACGCTGGTTGAGGCGCAACTGATTGACGCCCGCAGCGAAACTCACAGGCTGCTCGCAGAGCACGGCGTATTCAGCGGCGTAGTCGGGGGCCTCGAACTCGATCTCCAGACGTTCGGCTTTTAGTGTCGTCCCGCTCAGCGTCGACAGCTGATGCAGCCAGCCGCTGAGAATAGAATCCACCACGAAGCGGTTGTAGTCGTTGTACGGGCTGATGGAATAGAAGCGCAGCCAGGCGCCGTCACTGTCCTCGTGCAAGCTCGACTGACCGCGATAATTCGAGCCGTACAGCGGTTCGAACCGAATCAGCGTGCGCGCCGCTTCACGCACGGTCGGCGCCTGCCCGGCAGTGATACCCGCCAGACCGGCGTGGCTCAAACGACTGGCCTGGCCCATTCGCAAGCCCAGCGCAGGCAGGCCGGTCAGCTCGATGGCGCCATGGCCCAGGCGCATGTAGCGCGGGATCGACAGCCGGGCACCGGCCTCGCCCAGTCGCGCGGCATCCAGGCCGTATTGCGCCAGCAGCGGTTGCGGGTCTTTCCCTTCTTTGCGAACGGCGTCGGTGAGGCTGTGGACGAAGCCCACGGACAGATCGCCCAGACGCACGCGAGGGAGGCCATCGGTCACAACCACAGATTGATCAGGCGCGCGCCATGACCGGGGCGGACACCTTTCGGGGTGGCGCTGATGGATTGCTCGGCGATGCTTTGTCCGTCGCGACTGGCGAAACTGTGGCCGGCGCTGCCTTGATCCCAGAACTGCCCGCGCATGAATACGCCGATACCCGCCTTGGCGGTGCTGGCCGGGGTCAGGGCCAGTCGACGCCAGGCTTCGCCCTGGGTCATGGGTGTTGCGCCGAGGTTCAGATGGGCGGCCAGTGCCTCGTGCTTGTCGCTGCGCCAGGGTTCTGCCCAGCCGCCAGTGCCGGCGACGTAAGCGGGCACTGCGATCAGCTCGACGCCGCTGGCGTTGAGCCGCGCGTAGTTGTCGGGGTACCAGCTGTCACTGCCGATCAGCGTCGCCAGCCGTCCGGCCGGGGTGTCGATCACGTTGAGCGGCGCGTCTTTGCCGGGACGGATGTAACCCCGCTGATTCCAGCCCGGGAACAACTGACGCTGGGGCTGCCCCAAGGGCACCCCGTCGGGGCCGAACACCAGGCTGCTGTTGTAGAGCGCGCCGCGGCCGATGCGCAGTTCGCCGTTTTCCACCTGCGGGCTGGGCAGCACGATCGAGCCGGCCACCAGCGTCACGCCGAATTCCCTCGCCAGCCCGCCGAACACGTTCTGATAGTCCTGCGCCATGTTGTGCGCCTTCATGCGCAGGCGTGCATCCTCCAGGCGGCTGCTGCCCCGCGCATGAAACATGGCGTCGATGAACAGCAGCGGGTTGCTGAACGCCAGCCAGTTCATGGCTTCGTCGAGGGTGGTGGCTTGGTAGAACTGGGCCTTTTCGTCGACGGCCAACAGCCAGGTGCCGATGTGCTCGGGCAGTACCACGATGGTTTTATCGTTGAGCAGCCCATGGTCGCGGGCCTGTACGAGATACGACGCGAGCTTGCGGTGCAGGCGTTTGACGCTCGAATAGTCGGAAGGAAACAGCTCGGGCTGAATGCCCAGCAGGTTGCCGCGTGCGCCGGGTTGCCCGTCGTTGATCACCAGCTGAATGCGCAGGTCCGTCAGGTAATGCCCGACATGACGCTTGCCCGTCCACAGCCCGTAGCTGACGAGGAGAATCACCAGCACTGCAGCGGTAAGTGAACCGAAAACTTTGCGCATGAAGAAAGGAGAACTGCCTCTGGGAAGAAAGCGCAGGGCGCGATGACGTTGCCGGAAGGCTACGGCAAAACGGCCATTTGGAGAAGGTTTGCCAACGGCCTGGGCGGCCATTTGGTGAATGCGTTGAGGCGACGCGGCATCGGCGGCCGCCTGCGCTGTAGGGATTAGCCGTGATGCCGGCGATTTGCAGGCATCACGGGCACTACGTTTTACAGGCGGAAGCGGCTGACGAGGGTGTTAAACGATACGGCCAGGCGGGAAAGCTCCTGAGTCGACGCGTTGGTCTGGTGCGCACCGGCTGCCGTCTGGGTAGACAGGTCCTGGATGTTCACCAGATTGCGGTCTACCTCCCGCGCGACATTGGCCTGCTCTTCGGAGGCAGTGGCGATGACCAGGTTGCGATCGTTGATCTGGGCAATGCCGTCGGCGATCTGCTCCAGCGCGCGGCCCGTTGCCTGCGCCAGCGCCTGGGTGTCGGTGACCAGCGCCTGACTTTTACCCATCGCTCCGACCGCCTGATCGGCGCTGGCCTGGACGCTGTTGATCATGCCTTCGATCTCACCGGTGGAGGCCTGCGTGCGCGCAGCCAGGGCCCGCACCTCGTCGGCGACCACGGCAAAGCCCCGGCCCTGCTCACCGGCACGGGCGGCTTCGATGGCGGCGTTCAAGGCCAGCAGGTTGGTCTGCTCGGCGATGCCGCGAATCACGTCCAGCACCTTGCCGATGTCCCGGACCTGCACGGCCAGGTCGCGAACCATGTTGGTCGAGGTGGCGATTTCGGTGGTCGCGCTATTGATGGCTTCGACCGCGCCACGGGCCTGGTCACGGCCATCGCTGGCCTGTTTGCTGGTGGTCCTCGACGCATCGGACGTGGACACGGCGTTGCGCGCCACTTCTTCCACAGCGGAAGTCATTTCCGTGACGGCGGTCGCGGCCTGCTGGATCTCGTCGTTCTGGCGGACCAACCCGCGGCTGCCGTTATCGCTGACGGCGGTCAGCTCTTCTGCGGCAGAGGCCAGTTGATTGGACGCATCGGCAATCTGCTGAATGGTGCTTTTCAGGCTTCCCTGCATCTCGCCCAGCGCCATCAACAATTGCCCGGCTTCATCGCGGCCGGTGCTCACGACGGGTTGCGTCAGGTCACCGCCGGCGATGCTCCGCGCGCTCGCGACCGCATAAGCGATAGGACGGCTGATCAGCCGACTGATGAGCACGCCCAGCAGGATAGCGGCCAGGAACGCAATGGCAATGCCGATGTATAGCGCCGTCTTGGCGGCTGACTCCATATGGGCGGCATCCTCGGCGCCTTCGCCGATCTGCCGGTCATTGGATTTGACCATGACAGTCAGTTCATCCAGCACAACACGGTACGCCGCCTGCAGATCACCAACCAACAAGGCGCGGCCGTTATCAAGGTCGCCGGCCTTCATGAGGGCAAGGTATTTCTGAACCAGTGCCTGGTAGATCGGCCAGTCCTTCTCCATCTGGTCGCCTGCCGCGCGCTCATCGTCGGCGAGCGGGGTCTTGCGGTATTCCGCGAACGCTTTTTCGCTCTCTTGCTGATTGGCGTTTATCGATGCAATCACCTCGTCCTTCACGCTCTGGGGAAGACCGGCGGCCGTGGCCGTATACAACCGATAGAGATCGCGGCTTTGTCCTACGGCGTTGGTTTTGGCCTGGCCGGTTTTTGCGACGGACACCAGGTTATTGCTGAACACCAGTTTCAGGCTTTCCGACAGGTCGGACACCCCACGGCTTCCCAGCACCCCCACGCCCAGGGTGATGAATGCGCACAGCACGAAGGCTGTGATCAATTTCGTCGATATTTTTGCATCATTGATCCAGCTCATTGATCGTCCTGCCGAGGTATTAAGAAGAAGGACATTGTTTGGCCATCAGGGCGATGGGGCAAAGTCGTCATCGGGCTATCGGCGGAGAAGTCGAAGGCTGGAGGGGCACCCGATGAACGATGAGGTGCACCGCTTGGTCATTGATTTGTCAGTTTGAGTCATTGAGCATGGCCGGGCGGCTGTTTACTGTTTGCGCCATGTACAAGGCGCTCGTTCGAGGCCCTGACTGATCCGACGGGCGCCACAGAGCGCTCGCGCCCCGTGATGATGCCCGATGGAGTTTTTATGGCCGCCCCCACTACCCGCATTTGCTTGCGCCCCTGGACCTGGGTTTCACCACGCTGCGCAACCGCACCCTGATGGGCTCGATGCACACCGGCCTCGAAGAGAAGCCGGGCGGGTTCGAGCGCATGGCGGTGTATTTCGCCGAGCGCGCACGGGGCGGGGTCGGCCTGATGGTCACCGGCGGTATCGCGCCGAACGCTGAAGGCGGGGTGTATTCGGGGGCGGCCAAGCTGTCGACGCCGGAAGAGGCGGCCAACCATCGCATCGTCACCCAAGCCGTGCACGAGGCCGGCGGCAAGATCTGCATGCAGATCCTCCACGCCGGACGTTATGCCTACAGTCCGAAGCAGGTGGCACCGAGCGCGATTCAGGCGCCGATCAACCCCTTCAAGCCCAAAGAGCTGGACGAAGAGGGCATCGAGAAGCAGATTCAGGATTTCGTTACCTGCGCGACCCTGGCGCAGACCGCCGAGTACGACGGCGTTGAAATCATGGGCTCCGAAGGCTATTTCATTAATCAGTTTCTCGTTGCTCACACCAACCATCGCAGCGACCGTTGGGGCGGCAGCTACGAAAACCGCATGCGTCTGCCGGTGGAGATTGTGCGTCGCGTACGTGAAGCCGTCGGCCCGAATTTCATCATCATTTATCGCCTGTCGATGCTCGACCTGATCGAGGGCGGCAGCAGTTGGGAAGAAGTGGTGCAACTGGCCCAGGCCATCGAGCGCTCGGGCGCCACGCTGATCAACACCGGCATTGGCTGGCACGAGGCGCGCATTCCGACCATCGCCACCAAAGTACCGCGCGCTGCGTTCGCCAAAGTGACCGCGAAAATGCGCGGCTCGGTGTCGATCCCGCTGATCACCACCAACCGCATCAATACTCCCGAGGTTGCCGAACAGGTGCTGGCCGAAGGGGACGCCGACATGGTTTCCATGGCGCGCCCGTTTCTCGCTGACCCCGAATTCGTCAACAAGGCTGCGGCCGGTCGCAGCGACGAAATCAACACCTGCATCGGCTGCAACCAGGCGTGTCTTGACCACACCTTCGGCGGCAAGCTCACCAGCTGCCTGGTCAACCCGCGCGCCTGCCATGAAACCGAGCTCAATTACCTGCCGGTCACCCAGGTCCGGAAAATCGCCGTCATAGGTGCCGGTCCCGCTGGCCTCGCTGCCGCAACCGTCGCGGCCCAGCGCGGGCACGACGTAACGCTGTTCGACTCGGCCAGCGAAATCGGCGGGCAGTTCAACATCGCCAAGCGCATTCCGGGCAAGGAAGAGTTCTTCGAGACCCTGCGCTACTTCGGCCGCAAGCTGCAGACCACCGGCGTCGACCTGCGCCTGAACACCCGCGTCAAGGTCGATGATCTGGTCGGCAAAGGCTATGACGAAGTGATTCTGGCCACCGGCATCGCACCACGAACGCCGGCCATCCCTGGCGTCGATAACCCCAAGGTGCTGAGTTACCTCGACGTGATCCTCGGCCGTAAACCGGTTGGCAGGTCCGTCGCCGTGATTGGCGCGGGCGGCATCGGCTTCGACGTGTCGGAATACCTTGTGCACCAGGGCGTCTACACCAGCCTGGATCGCGATGCGTTCTGGGACGAGTGGGGCATCGACACGCATCTGGCGGCGCGAGGCGGTGTCGCCGGGATCAAGCCTCATCCCCATGCACCAGCGCGTCAGGTGTTTCTGCTTCAGCGCAAGACCACGAAAGTCGGCGATGGCTTGGGCAAAACCACAGGCTGGATTCATCGCACGGGGCTCAAGAACAAACAGGTGCAGATGCTCAACAGCGTGGAATATTTGAAGATCGACGACGCGGGTCTGCATATTCGTATCGGGGCTGACGGCGAGGAGAAACTGCTGCCGGTGGACAACGTGGTGATCTGCGCCGGGCAGGATCCGCTGCGTGAACTGTATGACGGATTACAGGCGGCGGGGCAGAGCGTGCATCTGATTGGCGGCGCTGATGTGGCGACTGAACTGGATGCCAAACGGGCGATTGATCAGGGGTCGCGATTAGCGGCGGGGTTGTAAGGGGGTTGGGTTCTGGCGGGTGCTGGTGCTGGTGGATTTGACGGGGGTGGGACGGTTACCAGCTGCCGTAGGGGATTCCGTGCTGGTTGATCCAGGCTTGGGCTGCTGGGTTTGGGGGTCGGTAAAACAGCCCTTTTCCGTCTTGGTTGGGGCCTAGCGGTTCGAGTTTAGCTTGGTAGCGGCCAACTTCTTTGAAGCCCAGGCATGGCCCACCTACCCACACTTTGACGATACCTCCCGGAGCCATTCCCAGCGTAATAGCGAATCGGTAGTCTTCTATCCATTCTTTTGAGCCGCGGCAGTAGACCCGCTCTGGCCGTACCATTTCATCGCGTACCCACTGAGGGATTTGTATTCTTGCCCTGTAAGCCTGTGGCTCCACCAGTGACTGCCAGCGCAGGAAAATTTGTTCAGGAAGATCGACGTTATTTATGGGTTTTGACTTGCCCCCTCCTTGATGCCAGCCCTCGGCCTTCCCGGTATAACTTGCGACGCCGCCATGCACTCGAAAAAATGCAAGGCCACGCTTATCTAAAACATCCACAGACTCTACCCACACTTCCATGTGCTTTGGTGCGGCCAATCCTATGTACCATGCCGGATAAGGGAGCTTGACCGGTGGGGGTACTGAGCCACCCGTGGCACAGGCACTCAAGCTGATCAGGTAACCGACCGCCAAGACCAGAGGCCTCATTCGGGAAACCCAGTCTGCAAATGGAAGCGTTGAAAAAAGCCGCAAATGCGCTAGCCGTCGCGTGCCGTGATGCTCCTTGTCAGCACTCATGGCGGAATTACCAACTGCCATAGGGAATTCCGTGCTGGTCGACGTAAGCTTTATTCTCCGGTTCGAGCGGGATGTACTTGCCCTTGCTTGCGCCACGATAGGGGCCGAGCGGTTCGACTTTAGCTTGGTAGCGGCCGACTTCTTTGAAACCCACGCATGGACCACCGACCCAGACTTTCACGACCCCTCCGGGGGCCATGCCTAAGGAAATCACATTCCGGTAGTCATCCTTCCAATCATTTGGTACCAAGCAAAACGCTCGTTCTGGACGAATCATCTCGTTTCGCACCCACTGCGGTATTTGTATTCTGACCTTGTAAGCCTGTGACTCCACCAGTGACTGCCAGCGCAGGAAGATCTGGTCGGGCAGATCGACGTTATTTATAGGTTTCCCTCCTGAGCCCCCTCGGTGCCAGCCCTCGACGTTCCCGGTATAACTTGCGACGCCACCGTGTACCCGAAAGAAAGCGAGTCCACGCTTGTCCAGCACATCGACGGTCTCAACCCAGACTTCCATGTGCTTGGGTGCAGCGAAACCTATGTACCAGGCCGGATACGGCAACTTCGGAGCAGGCGGGAATCTTGGCGCGCCAGCGCAGGCACTCAGACTAATAAGCAGCCCTACAGCGAAGATCAGGCGCTTCACTCTGGATAGCCTTTTTGCGGGCGGTTGAGATGCACATTCCTACGATTCAACGGTGCCGGTTTGCTGAATAGAAAGGGACCCTCAGGGGTCCAGTGCGCGGACAGGTGGATGTAACGTGCCCGGAGTAGTGCCTCTTGCGCAGGGTCAAGTCGCACGAGCCGGTCGGTCATTACCTGCTGCAAGATTCGCTTAGCGATAGGCATAAGCTCCTCTGGCACTGCGAGTTCAGGCCGCGCTTCCAGACCCTTGAAGGGAACGCCGTGACTTATCCCCAGCTCACGCATGACACGCAATGCAATCAAGCTCAGTTGGCCATGCACGGGGCGTTCGAGCAGCACGGTTATCCAGTAGTGCTCCATGGCCGACGCAGCTTTGCCGCGAGGGTTAGTTGCTGCAGGCCAGGCTTTCACCGCAACGTAGCCATCGCGGGCCACGCCTGATTCGCGCAATACCTTGGCGTCCGCCTCTGCACGGGTCCAACCGGCATGGGACTCAACTCTTTGACCCGACGGAACGCTGGCCTTGCAGGGCTGCGTCATCCACAACTTTTCTCGTGCTCGTGTGAGATAACCGCCGCCTACATCGGAGTGGGCGCCGCATTGGGTTCTGAGATATTCATTTGTGCGGTGGCGTGATGGTCGCGAGTCCGCAGTAGCATTACCAACTGCCATAGGGGATGCCGTGTTGGTCTATCCAGGCTTGCGCTGCTGGATTGGGTGCTCGGTAAAACAAGCCTCTTCCGTCCTGGTTGGGTCCGAGCGGCTCGACTTTGGCTTGGTAGCGGCCAACTTCTTTGAAGCCCAGGCATGGCCCGCCAACCCACACTTTGACGATACCTCCCGGCGCCATTCCCAACGTAATCGCGAATCGGTAGTCTTCTATCCACTCTTTTGAGCCGCGGCAGTAGACCCGCTCTGGCCGTACCATTTCATCGCGTACCCACTGAGGGATTTGTATCCTGGCCCTGTAAGCCTGAGGCTCTACCAGTGACTGCCAACGCAGGAAAATCTGGTCGGGTAGATCGACGTTATTTATAGGTTTTCCTCCCGACACCCCTTGGTGCCAGCCCTCCACTTTCCCGGTGTAACTCGCGACGCCGCCGTGCACCCTAAAGAATGCGAGTCCACGCGTGTCCAGTACGTCGACGGTTTCCACCCATACTTCCATGTGCTTGGGGGCGGCGAAACCTATGTACCAGGCCGGATACGGCAGCTTGGGGGCTGGGGGTAATCTTGGCCCACTTGCGCAAGCACTCAGACTAATAAGCAGCCCTATTCCGAAGATAAGGCGGTTCATTCTGGATAGCCTTCTTGCGGACGGTTGAAATGCACGTTGCGGCGTTTGAGCGGTGCCGGTTTGCTCAATAGAAAGGGACCCTCAGGGGTCCAGTGCGCGGACAGGTGGATGTAACGTGCTCGGAGCAATGCCTCTTGCGCAGGGTCAAGTCGTACAAGCCGGTCTGTCATTACCTGCTGCAAAATTCGCTTCGAGATTGGCACGAGTTCATCGGGCAACATGAATCGTTTATCCGTATCGGTGATGACGTCGAATGGAACGCCGTGACGTATCCCCAGCTCACGCATGACACGCAATGCAATCAGGCTCAGTTCACCATGCACCGGGCGTCCGAGCAGCACTGTTATCCAGTAGTCCTCGGTGACCGACGCAGCTTTGCCGCGAGGGTTAGTTGCTGCAGACCAGGCTTTCACCGCAATGTAGCCATCGCGGGCCACACCTGATTCGCGCAATACGTTGGCGTCCGCTTCTGCATGGGCCCAGGCGGCGTGGGATTCAACCCTTTGACCGGTTGGAACGCTGGCCTTGCAGGGCTGCGTCATCCACAGCTTTTCTCGCGCGCGTGGCAGATAGCCCCCACCGACATCGGGGTGGGCGCCGCACTGGATTCTGAGACGTTCATTTGTGCGGTGGCGCGATGGGTGCGAGGCCGCAGCAGCATTACCAACTGCCATACGGAATGCCATGCTGGTCTATCCAGGCTTGCGCTGCTGAATTGGGTGCTCGGTAAAACAACCCTTTTCCGTCTTGGTTGGGTCCGAGGGGCTCGACTTTGGCTTGGTAGCGGCCAACTTCTTTGAAGCTCAGGCATGGCCCACCGACCCACACTTTGACGATACCTCCCGGAGCCATTCCCAAAGTAATCGCGAAACGGTAGTCGTTCATCCATTCTTTTGAACTGCGGCAATACACGCGCTTTGGCGTCACCATCTCATCGCGTACCCACTGCGGTATTCGGATGCTGATTTTGTAAGCCTGAGGCTCCACTAGTGACTGCCAGCGCAGAAGAAGTTGGTCTGGTAAGTCAACGTTGTTGATGGGTTTGCCGCCAGATGTGCCCTTGTGCCAGCCCTCGGGCTTTCGCGTGTAACCGGCGACCCCGGCATGTACGTTAAAAAAACGTATCCCCGCTGATCGAGCACATCGACGCTTTCAACCCACACTTCCATGTGTTTGGGCGCGGCGAAGCCGATATACCACGCCGGATATGGCAGCTTGACAGGTGGGGGTACTGAGCCACCCGTGGCACAGGCACTCAGGCTGAGTAGGAATCCGACTGCAAAACCCAGGCACCTCATTCCGGATAACCTTCTTGCGGACTGTTGAGGTGCACGTTCCTGCGATTCAGCGGCGCCGGTTTGCTGAATAGAAAGGGACCCTCAGGGGTCCAGTGCGCGGACAGGTGGATGTAACGTGCCCGGAGTAGTGCCTCTTGCGCAGGGTCAAGTCGCACGAGCCGGTCGGTCATTACCTGCTGCAAGATTCGCTTGGAGATTGGCATGAGTTCATCTGGTAACTTGAAGCGTTTATCCGTATCGGTAATGACGTCGAATGGCACTCCATGACGCACACCCAGCTCGCGCATGACACGCAGTGCAATCAAGCTCAGTTCACCATGCACGGGGCGTTCGAGCAGCACGGTTATCCAGTAGTGCTCCATGGCCGACGCAGCTTTGCCGCGAGGGTTAGTTGCTGCAGGCCAGGCTCTCACCGCAATGTAGCCATCGCGGGCCACGCCTGATTCGCGCAATACCTTGGCGTCCGCCTCTGCTCGGGCCCATGCGGCATGGGATTCAACCTTTTGACCGGTCGGAACGCTGGCCTTGCAGGGCTGCGTCATCCACAGCTTTTCTCGTGCTCGTGGCAGATAGCCCCCGCCGACATCGGAGTGGGCGCCCGGCAGTCCGATCTGGAGGTGCGTGTGGTGGACGTTATTAAGAGAAAAGTCGGCTCGATATTCGTCGAGCGCCTGAAGCTGAATGACCTGCCGCGCGCAGTCGGGTGGCAGATAGAGATTGACGCCACGATTAAGGTCGTTGCCAGGACTGAAGTCACCATGTAGAGGATCTGAGATGGCTGCAACGGTATCGAACAGGCCGATCAAGTTGATAGCTACGCCCGTCGAAGCGTCAAATCCCCTCATAAGACCGAAGTTTCCAGCCTTGAGCACTTCGGCAAATATGCCGGACTGCGGCTTGAGGAATTCATTTGCGCAGTGACGCGCCGCCGCAGCGCCACGACTAAAACCGAAGATATCGACTTCGATCTTATGGATTGAAACACCGGGATTGGTTTGTTCAAAAAAGCTGAGTTGCGTCTTGATGGATGTTGGCATCTGTCTCACCCGAGCAACCACCCCTGTCTCTCCTTGCCCTAGAGCTTGCCCAATCAACACGTCATCTTTGCCACCGCTACGGGTACCAATTCCTTCGATGTATGCCCTGATGTAACCGATTTCCGCGTCTTTACTGACTGGCGTCGCGGTGTTATCCGGATACAAGTCATACAAATACGCCACATTACTCGGCGCATTCCCGTAACTATTATTCGGCGCGCTGTTGAATGCACTCCCGTCAAACTCCCCAAAACCAAACTGCTTGCACGTCGCCGCAATGCTCTCCAGCTCTTCACGGCTGAAACTGTCCAAATCCGATTGTCGGCACTGTGCGGTCGCCGCTGCATTGCTCTGATTATTCCCGGTCCCGTCAAAGAACAGCCCGATGCGCAAGGTGATGCCTTCGGTAATTTCCTCTTCCTCTTCTTCCTCCTCCAGTTCAGGTGCGGGACGCGGTGTCAGCCATTCTTCAGGCTCAGGAAAGTCGATCGCGATGTTTCCAGGCAACATTGTGTGGACGGGCATGGTCTTGCCGTCCTTGTCGGTCACCCCGTTGAACACTTCGCCGGCCTGCGTGGTGATCCGGTAACGGACGAAACGGGCAGCGGCCTGTTGCGCGTCGACCAGGGTGTACCCCGCCCCATAGCCATAAGGTATTGGCGTCACCGGAGTCGTCAGCGTGGTGGCAGCGGCCTTCAGCACGTAAGCGGCCCGGTTATAGATATTCCCCGGCGCCCCCAGCTCGATCTCGCCATCCTTGATACGGATGAATGCGCCACCGCAATTCAGGAGGAGCTCTTCCGGGGCGCTGATTTCGATCCGGCCGGCGAGGCTTTCAATCTTGATGTCGTGCTGGGCGAGCGCGTGCAGTGCGGCACTTTGGGCGTGAAGCTGGACGTCGCCCTGAACCGCTTTTAATTGCAGCCCCTTGGTCACAGCGCACAGGCTGATCCCACCCTCGGCGGTGCCGGTGATGTTGCGTCCGGCGCTGAGGTCGGTTGAGCGTGATGAGGTGATGGCGACGCTTTCACGACCGGAGGAAACGCAGATGGCTTCGGGGCTGACCATGCCGATGCCGGCCGGCGCGTGGAGTAGCAGCCCGGGCTCGGTGAGGTGAGTTAGCGCATCGTTCAGTTGCGTTTGGCCGCTTGTATCGGCGGGAATGGCGCCCGCACTCTTTGCAGCCTGGGCCATGGTGCGGGCCATGGACAACGCGCTTTCAAGCTGCTCGATTGCAGCGTCCATATCGAGCTGCTGACCGTGCGCCTTGGTCTGTTCATCCGCACTGATAAGCAGCCCGCTTCCCGCCCGAATCGCGCCCCAACCATCGGTGCGCAACTCAAACCCTTCGCCGCGTTTATCCTTCTCGTTGTCGACCAGATGCCCGAGGTTCAGCTGGCTCTTGCCGCTGTGTTCGGTGCTGAGTTTGATGTGTTCCTTGCCGCGATCATCTTCCATGCGCAGCTTGTTGTTGGCAGGGGTGCGCAGGACGTTGCGTTTGTAGTCGCTGCGCAGCAGCGTCACATGGTCGGGATGGCGATTATCGTGAAGGGCATGGGCGATGTAGGGCCGGTCCGGGTCACCTTGCTCAAACGCGATGGCTACTTCGGTGCCGCAGATCAGCGGCAGGTGCAGGCCGTGGGTGTCGCCGGCATACGGACGGGCAAGCCGCAGCCACAGACTTTCCTCACCGAGTTTCCAGCTATCGCGGTCGAACAGAAAGCTGACCTTGTAACGACCTTCGCTGTCGATGTGGCTGTAGGGATCGTTGGCCAGCGAGCTGGTGACACGGGCCGGAACAGTGCCGGCTATCGCAGGCTTCGCCAGCAGCGGAGGCCGAACACACACGCTCTCTGAATAAGGAATCGCCTCAAAGCTCAGTTCAAAGCTTCGATCCCGCGCTGCACGCAGCTTCAATCCAGTGATCACCGCCCCCGGTTCAAAAGCCTGAGGCGCCCCACCGGAAATCGCCAGCACCTGCGCCAATCCCAATGTAGCGCTGCTGCTAATCCCACTCAGCCGCGTTTGGTCATTCAAATACCGCTCATGCCGCAATCGGGCATAGAAAAATCCGCTTTCGCCTTCTAAATCCTCGTCCTGATCCAGCTTGTGACCGAGCATCTTGTACGGCTCAGCATAGTGATACGCCTCGCCATAAGTTGTGGTGTCACCCCGCGTCTGATCAACATCCCCATCCAGCCATGCGTTCGCATCCCGATGGTGATAAGCCCGAAAGTGAACGCTCTTCTCCACCACCTCATGGCTAACCTGCAGCCCCCAAACCCCATCCGCGCCACTGCTGCCCAACCCCGACTGCGGCCGGTAAGGCAAGCTAACCCTAGGTCTGACGTAATGACGCTGATCATCATGAAACTCGACCACCGCGATACCCAGTCGCTCGTCATTACTAAAGCGATACCAGATCCCCACCTCGGCCAACAACCGCGAAATAAACGCCAGATCGCTCTCGCCGTATTGCATCACCTGCTCGCGCTTCGGGTAGTCCCGCACCAGCGTGAACAGAAAATCCTGCCCCTTAAAGTCATGCCGAGTGCGCAAAATACTCTCGACAATCTGCGGCACCGATTGATGCTGATAGATCCGAAACTGCCGCCCGCGCGCCAGCAACGCCAGGCGCGGCTCCAATGTCACTTCATAGCGCGCCTCGTCAGCGGAACCGGACAGCCGCTTGAAGCCGGTGATGACCCCATGCAACGTCCGCAACGCTTCAACCCGAGGGACCGGCAACCCACGAATCGCAACAGGCAACGTATGTGCCGCCGCATGCAGGCTGAACTGAGCGGTCTTCCCCAGCACCCGATCAGCCCCAATGTCCTGCTCGACCGAAGTAAATTCCACGCGGTAATGAAACGGCCGGCTCAGCCGTTCCTCGCCCTCGAAGGCCAAGACGTCGAGCGCAAAGGGCAAACGATGAACAACAAGCTTATGGCGACTGTGATCGAAGAAAGGCGGCAACACGGTGAGCATGAATGAGCGTCCCTGGCAGGAGAATGCGCCCCCGACCGGTCCATAAAGAACCGATCAACTCATCCATGACAGGGGCTGAAGCGGGCGAAGATGAGGCATTCCTCACCGTCATTCCATAGACAAAACACGAACGGGACGCGTCCTAATAGAGATCAGGAAATGCCCTACACGGCCTCCTAAATCGAGACCCCGCGCGACGAGTGCTAGACTCCCGCACCGTCCATAGCCCGACCGATTTCATGTTCCTTCTCTCCTCACACCTGCCGTCCGCACCGCTGCAACCGCTCAATTTCGACTGGCTCCAGGCAGCCGGCGTGGAGGCGGCGATCCTGCGGCTGGACCTTGTCGATCCGCTGATCAGCGGCAATAAGTGGTTCAAGCTCAAGCACCATCTGGCGGCGGCTGAACAGGCCAGGGCACAGGGCGTTATCAGCCTGGGCGGCGCGCATTCCAATCACCTGCATGCGCTGGCGGCGGCGGGCAAGCGCTTTGGGTTTGCCACGGTCGGGCTGGTGCGGGGGCATGCGGTCGAGACGCCAACGGTGCTGGATCTGCAGGCGTTCGGGATGGAGCTGCACTGGCTGGGTTACGCCGGGTATCGCGCGCGGCATGACGCGGATTTCTGGGTACCGTGGCGCGAGCGTTATCCGCATCTGTTTCCGGTGCCTGAAGGCGGCGGCGGGCTTGACGGTGCGGTGGGCTGCGCTGAAATCGTCGAACAGGCGCGCAGCCAGCTTAGCGATTTGGGGTGGGGAGATTACGACGGCTGGTGGTTGGCATGTGGCACCGGCACCACCCTTGCCGGACTGGTGCTGGCAGAGGCGGGCCAGCATGAGGTGATTGGCGCGATGGCGGTGCCAGAAGGTCATGGTGTTGAGGGTAATGTGGAGGGCATTCTTGAAGCTTTCGCGAGCAAGCTCGCTCCCACAGCGACGGTGTCATTGTCGAGCCTGGCGACCTTGGCCGAAAATGATCAGACGGCACTAAGCGCCCCTCCGCCTGCGAGTTTTAAATCTCAGGGTTACCGCTTGCTCGACGCCAGTCGTGGCGGCTTTGCGAAGACCGAGCCCGGGTTGCTGGATTTCATTGCGCGGCACGAAGCCGAATCCGGTATCCCCCTCGAACCGCTGTACACCGGCAAGGCATTGCTGGCGCTGCACGAAGAAGTGATCTCGGGCCGGATCGCCGAGGGCACGCGGCTGATCTTCCTGCACACCGGGGGATTGCAGGGCAGACGGACTTTCGAATCTGCGTTGGCACATCCCTGACGCCGGCGCGAGCATCCGGGCACTGGCACGAATCCTGCGGCCCACACCCTCCGATAGGTCGGTCCTGAGTACGTCGGCGACATTTCTGGAGTCGGGCGGGCAGGGCGCTGTACCGATAATCGGATCTTTCCCACGCGCGCCGAGGTTTCCATGACCACTCCCGTCCTTGAGCAGGTTGATCCTGCCACCCTGAGAAAAGTCATCGTGGCGGCCGCCATCGGCAATTTCGTCGAATGGTTCGACTTCGCGGTGTACGGCTTTCTGGCCACGACCATTGCCCAGCAGTTCTTCCCCAGCGGCGACGCCAGCGCCGCGTTACTGAAAACCTTCGCGGTGTTCGCCGTGGCTTTCGCGTTTCGTCCCTTGGGCGGGGTGTTCTTCGGCATGCTGGGCGACCGCATCGGCCGCAAGCGCACCCTGGCGTTCACCATTCTGTTAATGGCCGGGGCGACGACCATCATCGGTCTGCTGCCGACCTACGCGGCAATCGGCGTCATGGCGCCCATCTTGCTCACCCTCATCCGCTGCGCCCAGGGCTTCTCCGCCGGGGGCGAGTACGCAGGGGCGTGCGCTTACTTGATGGAGCACGCGCCGCGCACGCAACGGGCGTGGTACGGCAGCTTCGTGCCGGTCTCGACCTTTTCGGCGTTCGCGGCGGCGGCGATCATTGCCTACGCGCTGGAAGCCTCTTTGAGCACCGAAGCCATGGGCAGTTGGGGCTGGCGGCTGCCGTTTCTGATCGCAGCGCCCTTGGGGCTGGTCGGGCTGTACCTGCGCTGGAAACTGGACGAAACCCCTGCGTTTCAGGCGGTCAAGCAGGAACACGCGGTCGCCCATTCACCGCTCAAGGAAACCCTGCGCAATCACGGCGCGGCGATTTGCTGCCTGGGCGCGTTCGTGTCGCTGACGGCGCTGTCGTTCTACATGTTCACCACCTACTTCGCGACGTACTTGCAGGTCGCTGGCGGACTGAGTCGTGCGACCGCGCTGCTGGTGTCGTTGATTGCGTTGCTGTTCGCGGCGGCGATCTGCCCGGTGGCCGGAGCATTTTCCGACAAGGTCGGGCGACGCAAGACGGTGCTCAGCACCTGCGTCCTGCTGATCGTGGTGGTGTATCCGTCGTTTCTAATGGCCAGTTCGGGTTCGTTTGTGGCGTCGATCGTCGGCGTAATGTTGCTGGCGATTGGCGCTGTGCTCTGTGGCGTGGTGACGGCAGCGCTGTTGTCGGAGACCTTTCCGACGCGCACCCGTTACACCGCTTCGGCGATTACCTACAACATGGCGTACACGATCTTCGGCGGAACGGCGCCGTTGATGGCGACCTGGCTGATTGGCGCGACGGGCAGCAACCTGGCGCCGGCGTTTTACCTGATCGTGATTGCGCTGCTGGCGCTGGCGGGTGGGCTGGCGTTGCCGGAGACGTCCAAAGTATCGCTGCATGATGTGGAAGGTTCGTTGACTGCGCGGGGGAGATTGCAGACGGCGGTTTGACTGGGGCTCCACCGTGCTTGCGAAGGAGACGGTGTGCCTGGTGGATGTTGGGCGGATCGCACGCTGTCTTCGTGAGTAAGCTCACTCCCACAGGATTTGCCTTTGCTTGACAAGAGAGTGGTGTCAAAAAGCTTAAGGTGTTCTGACACCACGCAACCCAACGCACAAATCCGCAACAAAACATGGCAGCGGCGCCCCAAAAAATGGCACATTGGCGACCCCTTGTGCCGCTGACATGTTCTGTAACGAGTCCGACGGCGCATCAACGTTCGATGGATGGACCTGATGGCCGTTACCCGCCCTGCAACCGTGCCCGCGACCGATACTCAACCCGTTCCCGCCCCGCAATCAACGCCATCAAGCCCCTTGGTCATGCGCATCATTGGTGCGGTGGCGCTGGCGCATCTGCTCAATGACTTGATCCAGTCGATCCTGCCCTCGATCTACCCGATGCTGAAGGCCTCCTACGGCTTGAGCTTCACCCAGGTCGGTTTGATCACCCTGACGTTCCAGGTCACGGCGTCGCTGCTGCAGCCCTGGGTCGGTTATTACACCGATCGCCATCCCAATCCGTTGGTGTTGCCAGTCGGCTCGTTGTGCATTCTGGGCGGGGTGATGATGCTCGCGACCGTGGGCAGTTTTCCGCTGATCCTGCTCGCCGCAGGGTTGATCGGCATCGGCTCGTCGACCTTCCACCCAGAAGCCTCGCGCATTGCCCGGCTGGCCTCAGGCGGGCGCTTTGGTCTGGCGCAGTCGAGCTTTCAGGTGGGCGGCAACAGCGGATCGGCCATCGGGCCGTTGCTCGCGGCAGCGATCATCATTCCGTTCGGTCAGGGGCATATCGCCTGGTTCGGGCTGGTGGCGCTGTTTTCTGTGGGCCTGTTGTACGCCATCAGCCGCTGGTACAAGGCCCATCTGGCGCTGTTCAAGATCAAGGCCGGCCAGGCGGCGACACACGGATTGTCGAAACGTCGGGTGACCGGCGCGTTGGTGGTGCTGGCGCTGCTGGTGTTCTCCAAGTATTTCTACATGGCCAGCTTCACCAGCTACTTCACCTTCTACCTGATCGACAAATTCCAGCTGACGGTCGCCAGCTCGCAGTTGCATCTGTTCATGTTCCTGGCAGCGGTGGCGGCGGGCACGTTCTTCGGCGGGCCGATTGGCGATCGCATTGGCCGCAAGGCGGTGATCTGGTTCTCGATTCTGGGCGTGGCGCCGTTCACCATTGCGCTGCCGTACGCCGACCTGTTCTGGACCAGCGTGCTCAGCGTCATCATCGGTTTCATTCTGGCTTCGGCGTTCTCGGCCATCGTCGTTTACGCCCAGGAACTGGTGCCGGGCAACGTCGGCATGATCGCCGGCATCTTTTTCGGCCTGATGTTCGGCTTCGGCGGCATCGGCGCCGCATTATTGGGTCACCTCGCGGACCTTCACGGCATCGTCTATGTCTACACGCTGTGCTCCTACCTGCCGCTGTTGGGCATCCTCGCCATCCTGCTCCCGAGAACTTCAAAAAGATGTTGATAGCCGTCGCGATTTTTCTGGTCACCATCACCCTGGTGATCTGGCAACCCAAGGGCCTTGGTGTCGGCTGGAGTGCAACCTTTGGCGCAGTGCTCGCCCTGATTTTCGGGGTGGTGCACCTGAGTGACATCCCTCAGGTCTGGCACATCATCTGGAACGCCACCGGGACGTTCATTGCGCTGATCATTATCAGCCTGCTGCTCGACGAGGCCGGGTTTTTCAACTGGGCCGCGCTGCACGTGGCGCGCTGGGGCAACGGCAAGGGCCGGCGGCTGTTCGCGTTTATCGTGCTGCTCGGCGCGCTGGTGTCGGCGCTGTTCGCCAACGACGGCGCCGCGCTGATCCTCACCCCCATCGTCATGTCGATGCTGCTGGCGCTGCGCTTTTCGCCGGCGACCACCTTGGCCTTCGTGATGGCGGCAGGGTTCATTGCCGACACCGCGAGCCTGCCGCTGGTGGTCTCGAACCTGGTCAATATCGTGTCCGCCGACTATTTCGGCATCGGTTTCAACCGCTACGCCTCAGTGATGGTGCCGGTGAATCTGGTCAGCGTCGCCGCCACACTGGCGGTGCTGATGCTGTTCTTCCGCCGCGACATCCCGAAGACCTTCGACGCCTCGCAACTGGCCGAACCGTCTTCGGCGATCAAGGACCGCGCGACCTTCATGACCGGTTGGTGGGTGCTGGGGATTCTGCTCGTGGGCTGCTTTGCCCTGGAACCGCTGGGGATTCCCATCAGCGCCATCTCCGCCGTGTGCGCCGCGATCCTGCTGGGCATCGCCGCCAAGGGCCACCGCATCTCGACGCGCAAGGTATTGAAAGACGCGCCGTGGCAGATCGTGATTTTCTCCCTGGGCATGTACCTGGTGGTGTACGGCCTGCGCAATCAGGGCCTGACCGATTACCTCGCGACCTGGCTCGATCGCTTCGCTGAACACGGTTTGTGGGGCGCGGCGATGGGGACGGGGATATTGACGGCGCTGCTGTCGTCAGTGATGAACAACCTGCCGACGGTGCTGATCGGCCTGTTGTCCATTGATGCAAGCCACGCCCACGGCGTGCTGCAGGAAGCGATGATTTACGCCAACGTCATTGGCAGCGACCTCGGTCCGAAAATTACCCCGATCGGCAGCCTCGCGACGCTGTTGTGGCTGCATGTGCTGGCGAAGAAGGGCGTGACCATCGGCTGGGGCTATTACTTCCGCGTCGGCATCGTGCTGACCGTACCGGTGCTGTTGATCACTCTGGCGGCGCTGGTGCTGCGACTGAGTCTGTAACGCGGTGCGGGTCCGGCAGGTTCGGCCACAGGTCCGACACCAGAAACAGCCGCTCGGCCTCTTCCCAGTGGCCGTCGGGATGGCGGGTCAGGCGCACCAGCAGTTGCGCCGGCGCCAGCGGGTCGAGGGCGTTTAGCCAGTCCTGAAACTGGCCCGGTGTCCAGGCGTCGTCGCAGCGCGCCGGCGCCAGCCAGGCCGGACGCGGCAGCAATTGCCAGCGGCCCTCCAGGCTGTTTTTTGCGTAGACCTGCCAGTCCTTTTGATGCAGCCACCTCCCCCGCAGATGCTCGGGGTGGGCACCTCGGGGCCAAGCTGCGGTGTTTGGCCAGGGATAAAACAGATAACCCGCCAGCCAGAGCGACGCGTTGAAGGTGTCCACCCCCGTTCGGCGAGTATCGCGGTGCTTTCCGGGCGCGCTGACATGGGCAGTTGATGCTGATTCAGGTGCGCGAGTTTCAAATCCAGCCGGTCGAGGGCGCCGGGGCCGAGCCAGTGGGCCGGATCGTCGCCGTCCTGATCCTCAACCCCCAGATACAACTTGATCGCCAGCTCGACGTGGTGAACGCCATGCCTGTCACGCAGCAGCAGGTCCAGTTCGCCCAGGGTGCGGCCTTCGCCCTGAATGGGCAGATTCGCCGCGAGCAGTTCCACGCCGGGCGCGTGCTGGATTGCGAATTGCCAGAGCCGCTCGTAATACAGCCCCAGCCGCCGCGTCGAGCTTCTCGCCAGCCAGTCGTTGAGTGCGCTGTCGTCTTGATCCAGCTGCGTTAAAAAAGCTTCGAGTGCTTCGGGGTGATGCACCCAGTCGCTGCCGCTGAGCGGGTGACGCTGGGGCCATTGGGTTTCAGCCAGCAGGGGCGGTGACAGGACCACCCACGCCAGGTCACGCACGGCGGGCGTAAGAAGCTGACGGGGCAGGGCGCTCAGGGTCGGGAACGGAGTATTCATCGTGGCAGGATAGCGGGTGAGGGGCGGTTGCAGCCACCCGATCATTTTCGCCGTCGATGCCCGACGCCATTTACCTGTTTGATGCGAGTCCCGTGTGGGAGCAGGCTTGCAGGCGAAAGCGATTAACCAGCACTCAATACGCCGACTGACATACTGCATTCGCCAGTAAGCCGGCGCCTACGGACGCTTTGTTTATGCGGCGACGTTGAGGGGATAGCACGGAGGGCAGAGCGCTTCATTTGCCGCACCCGACCCCTTCGCCCATAATCGCGTTCTTTACACGCATCACGCCTGCGGGAGCCCCATGGAGCAATTTCGAAATATCGGCATCATTGGTCGCCTGGGCAGTACCCAGGTGGTGGAGACCGTTCGCCGACTCAAGAAATTCCTGATATCGCGGCACCTGCATGTGATCCTCGAAGACGCCATCGCCGAGGTCCTGCCGGGGCATGGTCTGCAGACGTCTTCGCGCAAGATGCTCGGTGAAGTCTGCGACATGGTCATCGTCGTCGGCGGCGATGGCAGTCTGCTCGGCGCCGCCCGTGCGCTGGCCAAGCACAACGTGCCGGTGCTGGGCATCAACCGTGGCAGCCTGGGCTTCCTGACCGACATCCGCCCCGACGAGCTGGAAGTCAAAGTCGCCGAAGTGCTCGACGGCCACTATCTGGTGGAAAACCGCTTCCTGTTGCAGGCCGAAGTGCGCCGCCACGGTGAAGCGATCGGCCAGGGTGACGCGCTCAACGACGTGGTGCTGCACCCCGGCAAATCCACGCGGATGATCGAATTCGAAATCTACATCGACGGCCAGTTCGTCTGCAGCCAAAAGGCCGATGGCCTGATCGTTGCGACGCCCACCGGCTCCACGGCCTACGCGCTGTCGGCGGGCGGCCCGATCATGCACCCCAAGCTCGACGCCATCGTCATTGTGCCGATGTACCCTCACACGCTGTCCGGCAGGCCGATTGTCGTGGACGGAAACAGTGAGCTGAAAATCGTTGTCTCAAAGGACATGACGATATACCCACAGGTTTCCTGCGATGGCCAGAACCACTTCACCTGCGCGCCGGGTGACACCGTGACCGTGAAAAAGAAGCCTCAGAAGCTGCGACTCATTCACCCGCTCGATCACAATTACTACGAAGTCTGCCGCACCAAACTCGGTTGGGGCAGTCGGCTTGGCGGCGGGAGCGACTGATGCTCGATCCCGCGCGTGGCTACGATCTGATCGGTGACGTGCATGGTTGTGCCCAGACCCTTGAGCACTTGCTCGACACACTTGATTACCGCTTTCAGGCCGGCGTCTGGCGCCACCCTGAACGCATCGCCGTGTTCCTAGGCGACCTCATCGACCGCGGCCCGCGCATCCGCGAAACGCTGCACATCGTCCGTGACATGGTCGAGGCCGGCCAGGCGTTCTGCATCATGGGCAACCATGAATTCAACGCGCTGGGCTGGAGCACACCGGCGCCGCCCGACAGCGGCCACCAGTGGGTGCGCGAACACACGCCGCGCCATGCCCGCCTGCTGGGCGAAACCCTGGCGCAGTTCGAGCAGCATCCGGGTGACTGGCACGACTTTCTGAAATGGTTTTACCAATTGCCGCTGTTCATCGACGCCGAGCGCTTTCGGGTGGTTCACGCCTGCTGGGATGCCAGTCTGATCGAGCCGTTGCGCAGTGTTCACGGCGACGGTCGTATCGACCAGGCCTTTGTGCAGGCATCGGCGGAGCCGGGCAGTTTTGCCAGCGCGGTGTTTGATCGCCTGCTGCGCGGCACCGACATGCGCCTGCCCCACGGCATGACCCTGACCGGCGGCGACGGCCTGACCCGCGCCTCGTTCCGCACCAAGTTCTGGGAAGACGACCCGCAGACCTACGGCGACGTGGTGTTCCAGCCTGACGCGCTGCCGGGACCGGTGGCGCGGCGGCCGCTGTCCCCCAGCGAGAAAAACGCGCTGCTGCGCTACGGCGCCAATGAACCAATGTTGTTCGTCGGCCACTACTGGCGCAGCGGCATCCCCGCGCCTATCCGTCCGAATCTGGCGTGCCTGGATTACAGCGCCGTGCTCTACGGCAAGCTGGTCGCGTATCGGCTGGATCAGGAAACCCAGATCGACCCGAACAAGTTCGTCTGGGTCGACGTGACGCGACCGGAGATGCGGACCTGATGCGCTCGAAAGCACTGTACCTTTTGATTTTGAGGAACCTCCATGGATGATTCGACGTTCGACCAGTTGGAGTCCGCGCTGCAAGCGGCCCCCGGCAACGTCGCACTGCTGACCTTGTTGCTCGACGCCAGTGTTGAGCGCGGTGAACATGAGCGCGGCCTGAAGTTGTTGCCTGACGACCTGGAGCAATGGCTAGCGGTCCCGGCCCTAAAACTGGCTGCGGCCAAACTCTGCCTGGCGGCAGGTGATGCTTCGCGCGCTTTGCAGTTGGCTGAGGGTACCGATGCCAGCACGCGGCTGTTCAAAGCGCGGATTCTGGCCGATCTGGAGCGCCTGATAGAGGCGCGGGTCGAATACCGCGCGGCCATTGAAGCCAACCCGGCGCTGGAAGATGTGGTGTTCTGGCGTCGCTTGAACGTGTCGGTGACGGAAGTGCCCTTCGCTGACGGGCGTCCGCGTTTGCGGGTAATTTCCAACGACGACACCGATCAGAGCGAAGTGACACGCTTGCTACAGCCAGACAACCGAACTGTGACCTTCAGTGACATCGGTGGTCTGGAAGACCTGAAAAAGACCATCCACAAAAAAATTATCCTGCCGTACCAGAAGCCCGGCCTCTTCCAGCGCTTTCGCAAGAAGGTCGGCGGCGGCGTGCTGCTTTACGGACCACCCGGCTGCGGCAAAACCCTGCTTGCCCGGGCCACGGCGGGGGAGTGCAACGCCACGTTCTTCAACATCGCCATCTCCGACGTGCTGGACATGTACATCGGCGAGTCCGAACGCAAACTCCATGCGCTGTTCGAGCAGGCCCGCGCCAAGGCGCCGGCAGTGATGTTTTTCGATGAGGTAGAGGCGTTGGGCGGCAAGCGCGCCAACACCCGTGAATCGACCTCTTCCAAGCTGGTCAGCCAGTTTCTCTCCGAGATGGACGGCTTCACCCAGGACAACAAGGGCGTGCTAATTCTCGCGGCGACCAACGTGCCATGGTCAGTTGACTCGGCGTTCCGTCGTCCCGGCCGTTTCGACCGCGTGCTGTTCGTGCCGCCACCTGACCGTGAAGCGCGGGAAAGCATGCTGCGCATGATGATGAAAGACCGGCCCGTAGCTGACGACATCGATTTCGGCTATCTGGCGAAGAACACCTCCGGCTTCTCCGGTGCCGACCTTGGTGAACTGGTGGAAACCGCTGCAGATGGCGCCATTGAAGACTCGCTCAGCAGCGGCAGTGAACGGGTGATCTGCGACGCGCATTTCAAGGAAGCCCTGAAAGAAGTGCGCGCCACGACTCTGGAATGGCTGACCACCGCACGCAACTACGCGCGCTACGCCAACGAGGGCAATCAATACGATGACGTGCTGGCCTTCCTCGACAAGCACGGGAAGGGTCGCTGATGGCGCGATATGGCGGGTATCGTATCGAGGATGAACCCAGGCCGGGCGCTTTGGCCAAATGGGCGGTGTCACCGTTCTGGCCACTGTTGGGCATGATGCTCGGAGGTGCCTGGCTGGGGCTGCCGTGGTTCGTGTTCAATTCCATTGCAGTGGGCAGTCCGACCCGGGTGCGTGAATGGTGCCTGGCCGGTGTCGCGCTGGTGGGCAGCGTGTTCATCGGGTGGGCGCTGATACAACTGGCGGGATTGGGCTATCTGGCATCCCAGGCCCAAGTGGAATACGCGTTGTTGGTGCCGGTGGTGTGGAAACTGACCATCGGCTACCTGCTATACATGCAGCAAAACCAGACCATCGAGATCTATCAATATTACGGCGGCGAACTGAATCGCCTCGGTCTGCCGCTGGCGCTGATCGGCGGCTTTGTGCTCAAAGGTATGGTCGTGAAGTTTTTGCCTTACACCCTCTGGTACCTGGTGGTGAGCTGATGAACACCGATTATCTACTGCAGCTGGCTTACCAGCGTCTGCAGGCCGACCGCAACGACGGGGCCATCGACGCACTGCGTCAATTGCTGGCCAGCGATCCGGACTCGGCAGAGGCCCACGCACTTCTAGCCATCTGCCTGATGAACATGCGCCGTCTCCACGCCGCTCGCCGCGAAGTGCAGCTGGCTCTGGCTGCCGACGCCTTATTGCCGCTGGCCCATTACGCCGCGGCACAGGTCGCCATGGCCCAGCGTAAGTTCAAATCGGCGGAGGAGCACCTGGCACAACTGTTAGATATGGAGCCTCTCAATCCGCTGAATCATCGCAGCCGAGCCGAGCTTTATCAGTTGACCGGCCGTCTTTCTCAAAGCCGCGAGCCGCTTGAAAAAGCACTGGAGCTGGCGCCAGACGATGCCGCCAACCTGGTGGCCATGGCGCAGTTCCACCGTGAAAGTCATCAATGGGATCAGGCCCACCAATTCGCCCGTCAGGCCTTGGTGGCATCCCCGGCCACCCCGGCGCTGTTGTCGTTCTGGGGCATTTGCTGCTCCGTGAGGGAGACGTTGGCGGCGCACGGGATCACGCGATCTGGGCCTTGCAGGAAAACGCCAACAACGTTGCTGCGCTGCACTTACTGACGGCGGTGAAAGCCCGGGGCAACCTGTTTCTCGGCGCTTGGTGGCGGTTCAACAGCTGGATGAACGAGCGCAGCGCGACCGGAGCGATCATCCTGTTGCTTGTCATGTTTGTGACCTACCGCGTAGCAGTCATCACCCTCACGGCTCAGGGGTATTCACAAGTTGCGCAAGTGATCGACTGGCTGTGGCTGGCATTTGCAGCCTACACCTTCGCCGCGCCACAGATATTCCGGCGTTTGCTGGATAAAGAGCTGGTACAGGTCAAGCTGTCCAAGGAATTCTGACGAGCTGGCATCATGCCCAGTTTCGAATGGTCATAATTGCGCCGATTGAATTGGCGACATTTATCTGAGGTTGTTCACATGTCATCTTTTTCGGAAATGATCGAAAACATCACACCGGACGTCTACGAAAGCCTGAAGCTGGCGGTGGAAATCGGCAAATGGTCCGACGGCCGCAAGCTGACCCAGGAACAACGTGAGCTGTCGCTGCAGGCGCTGATTGCCTGGGAAGTGCGCAACGTGCCCGAGGACCAGCGCATCGGCTACATGGGCCCGCAAGAGTGCGCGTCGAAGTCGGCGCCGGTCCCCAATATCCTGTTCAAATCGGACTCCATTCATTGATTGAAATCGGCAGAGGCTCCGTCAACAAAATGTCCGCGCGGCTTGAGGCCTCGCGGGTGGAATACGCGTTCCGGCTGGGGGATTCACAGATCCCCGTCAACCCGCTGATCGGCAAGACCGTGCGCCTTGAGTTTCTGGGCGCGATTCACTGCAGCCATTGCGGCAAACGCACCAAGACCAGCTACAGCCAGGGTTATTGCTACCCGTGCATGCTCAAGCTGGCCCAGTGCGACCTGTGCATCATGAGCCCCGAACGCTGCCACCACGAACATGGCACCTGCCGCGATCCGGCGTGGGGCGAGCAGTTTTGTATGACCGACCACGTGGTCTATCTGGCCAACTCGTCGGGCGTCAAAGTCGGCATCACCCGCGCCACTCAGCTGCCAACGCGCTGGCTGGACCAAGGGGCCAGTCAGGCGCTGCCAATCGTGCGCTGCGCCACCCGGCAGCAGTCCGGTTTCGTCGAAGACCTGTTCCGCAGTCAGGTGGCCGACCGCACCAACTGGCGCGCGCTGCTCAAGGGCGACGCACCGGCGGTTGATCTGGCGGCGATTCGTCAGCAACTGTTCGAGTCTTGTGCAGAGGGGCTTGTCGCGCTGCAAATGCGCTTTGGCTTGCAGGCCATTCAGGTGATGAACGATGTCGAGCCCATCGAGATCCGATACCCGGTAGAGGCCTACCCGACCAAGATCGTCAGCTTCAACCTGGACAAGGATCCGATCGCCGAAGGCACCCTGTTAGGCGTCAAAGGGCAGTACCTGATCTTCGACACCGGCGTGATCAATATTCGCAAATACACGGCGTATCAACTCGCCGTGCATCAGTAGCCCGTATTAGCAGAAGAAGGGACAACAGCATGCGCACCGACCAGCCGAAAATGATTTACCTGAAGGATTATCAGGCGCCGGAGTACCTCATTGACGAGACCCACCTGACGTTTGAATTGTTCGACGACCACTCGCTTGTCCACGCGCAGTTGGTGATGCGCCGCAACCCGGAGCGCGCCGCGCTGGCCCAGAGCGCGGCCTTGCCACCGCTGGAACTCGACGGCCAGCAGCTTGAGCTGCTGTCGGTGAAATTGGCGGATGTCGACCTGACCGCGGGCGACCTGTCACACAACGGCTACCAGTTGACCTCCGACAGCCTGACCGTGCAGCCGACGTCCGAGACCTTCACCCTCGACACCACCGTGAAGATCCACCCTGAAACCAACACCGCCCTGGAAGGCTTGTACAAATCCAGCGGCATGTTCTGCACCCAGTGCGAGGCCGAGGGCTTCCGCAAGATTACCTATTACCTCGACCGCCCGGACGTGATGAGTAAATTCACCACGACCGTCAGCGCCAACAAGCAGGCGTTCCCGATCCTGCTGTCCAACGGCAACCTGATCGCCGCCGGCCCGTCCGAGGACGGCGACCGCCACTGGGCGACGTGGGAAGACCCGTTCAAGAAGCCGGCCTACCTGTTCGCGCTGGTGGCCGGTGACTTGTGGTGCATCGAAGACACCTTCACCACCATGAGCCAGCGCAAGGTCACGCTGCGCATCTTCGTCGAGCCGGAAAACGTCGACAAATGCCAGCACGCCATGGACAGCCTGAAGAAGTCCATGCGATGGGACGAAGAAGTCTATGGCCGCGAATACGATCTGGACATCTTCATGATCGTCGCCGTCAACGACTTCAACATGGGTGCCATGGAGAACAAGGGCCTCAACATTTTCAACTCCAGCGCCGTGCTGGCCCGCGCCGAGACCGCGACCGACGCCGCCCACCAGCGCGTCGAAGCGATCGTCGCCCACGAATACTTCCACAACTGGACCGGCAACCGCGTCACCTGCCGCGACTGGTTCCAGCTGTCGCTGAAGGAAGGCTTCACGGTGTTCCGTGATTCCGGCTTCTCGGCGGACATGAACTCGGCCACGGTCAAGCGCATCCAGGACGTCGCCTACCTGCGCACCCACCAGTTCGCCGAAGACGCCGGCCCCATGGCCCACGCCGTGCGCCCGGACAGCTTCATCGAGATTTCCAACTTCTACACCCTGACCGTGTACGAGAAGGGCGCGGAAGTGGTCGGCATGATCCACACGCTGTTGGGCGTGGAAGGATTCCGCAAGGGCAGCGACTTGTTCTTCGAGCGCCACGACGGCCAGGCCGTGACCTGCGACGATTTCGTCAAGGCCATGGAAGACGCCAATGGGGTCGACTTCACTCAGTTCAAGCGCTGGTACTCCCAGGCCGGCACGCCGCGTCTGGCGGTCAGCGAATCCTACGACGCTGACGCGAAGACCTACAGCCTGACCTTCCGTCAGAGCACGCCGACCACGCCTGGCCAGCCGGGCGATCAGAAGCTGCCGTTCGTGATCCCGGTCGCTATGGGCCTGCTGGACGCTCAGGGTCAGGAACTGCCGCTGCGCCTGCACGGCGAAGCACCGGCGGTGAACACTTCCCGGGTACTGTCGGTAACCGAAGCCGAGCAGACCTTCACCTTCATCGACATCGACGAACAACCGCTGCCTTCGCTCCTGCGCGGGTTCTCGGCACCGGTCAAACTGAGCTTCCCGTACAACCGCGATCAGCTGATGTTCCTGATGCAGCACGACAGCGACGGCTTCAACCGCTGGGACGCCGGTCAGCAACTGTCGGTTCAGGTGCTGCAGGACCTGATCGCCCAGCACCAGAAGGGCGAGTCGCTGGTCATGGATCAGCGTCTGATCACCGCGCTGCACACCGTGCTGACCGACGACAGTCTGGATCAGGCCATGGTCGCGGAAATGCTCTCGCTGCCGGGCGAGGCGTATCTGATCGAGATCAGCGAAGTGGCTGACGTCGATGCGATCCACGCCGCGCGCGAGTTTGCCCGTCAGCAATTGGCCGACAACCTGAGCGACGCGCTGTGGCAGCGTTACCAGACCAACCGCGAGCTGTCGAAGCAGACGCCTTATGTGGCCGCGTCCGAGCACTTCGCTCGCCGTGCGTTGCAGAACATCGCGCTGTCGTACCTGATGTTGACCGGCAAGCCGGAAGTCCTGGCCGCCGCCATCGACCAGTTCGACACCGCCGACAACATGACCGAGCGCCTGACTGCGCTGGCCGTCCTGGTGAACTCGCCGTTCGAGGCCGAGAAGGCCAAGGCGCTGGAAGTGTTCGCGGAAAACTTCAAGGACAACGCGCTGGTCATGGATCAGTGGTTCAGCGTGCAGGCCGGCAGCGGCTTGCCGGGCGGGCTGGAGCGTGTGAAAGCGCTGATGCAGCACCCGGCGTTCACCCTGAAGAACCCGAACAAGGTGCGTGCCCTGATCGGTGCCTTTGCCGGGCAGAACCTGATCAACTTCCATGGGGCGGATGGCTCGGGCTATCGTTTCCTGGCTGATCTGGTCATCGAGCTGAACGGCTTCAACCCGCAGATCGCCTCGCGCCAACTGGCGCCGCTGACCCGCTGGCGCAAGTACGACAGCGCGCGGCAAGCGCTGATGAAAGCGGAACTGGAGCGCATCCTCGCTTCCGGGCCGCTGTCGCCGGACGTGTATGAAGTGGTGAGCAAAAGCCTGGCGTAAATCGGGCGGATGTTGAAAAGGGCTGTCCGTTTGCGCGGACAGCCCTTTTTTGTGGTGGCTGATTCATGGTTTCAGCGGCTGCGGATGCTGTCTTGCACGCCGATACCTTTGTAGGACTGGCTTTAGCCGGGGAGAGGCCGGTTTGTGCGCCACCCATTTTGCGGTGTGACGAATGACGACTTCCCGGCTGAAGCCGGTCCCCCAATTCGAAACGTCCAAGGATTCCGGCGAGCGGCCGATCAGGCGTTGAAGCCGATAATCGCCTTGGTCTCCAGATACTCCTCAAATCCCATCACGCCGTACTCCCGGCCGTTGCCCGAGCGCTTGTAGCCGCCGAAGGGCGCCATGGGATTCCACGCCGGATGGTTCAGGTGCACCTGTCCGGCGCGGATGCGCGAGGCGACGGCGCGGCCCAGTTCGAGGTCCTGCGCCTGCACGTGGGCGCCCAGGCCGTAGACCGTGTCGTTGGCGATGGCCACGGCTTCGTCGATGGTGTCGTAGGCGAGGATGCACAGCACCGGGCCGAAGATTTCCTCTTGGGCGATGCGCATGGCTGAGTCGACCTCGGAGAACACCGTTGGCTTGGTGTAATAACCTTTTTCAAGCCCCGGCACGCGGCCCGGCCCGCCGCACAGCAGTTTCGCGCCTTCGCTGATGCCGGCCTGGATCATGGCTTGAACGCGGCTGAACTGGGCTTCGTTGGCAATCGGGCCGAGTTGGGTGTCGGGGGATTGCGGGTCACCGACGATCAACGCGTTGGCGGTGTCGGCGGCCAGTGCTTCGACTTCGGCGAGGCGGGCGCGGGGCACGATCATGCGGGTCGGTGCGCTGCACGACTGGCCGACATTGCGGAAGGCCGACAGTACCCCAAGCGGCACGGCTTTGGCGAAGTCGGCGTCGGGCAGCATCACGTTTGGCGACTTGCCGCCCAGCTCCTGGGTCACGCGTTTCACCGTCACTGCCGCCGCTTGCGCGACGAGGGCGCCGGCACGGTTCGAGCCGGTGATGGAGATCATGTCGATGTCGGGGTGGGCGGCTATGGCGGCGCCGACGTCCGCGCCGCTGCCGTTGACCAGATTGAACACGCCGGGGGCAGGCCGGCGTCGTGGACCAGTTGGGCGAACAGCAGGGCGCTTAACGGCGACAGCTCGCTGGGTTTCAGCACCACCGTACAACCGGCGGCGAGGGCCGGCGCGACTTTGGCGGTGATCTGGTAGAGCGGCCAGTTCCACGGCGTGATCAGGCCGCAGACGCCGATGGCTTCCCGCTCGATGGCGGTGCTGCCTTCAACGGTCTGGAAGCGGTAGGTGGACAGCAGATCCCGGGCGACCCGCACGTGTTCGGCGGCCAGCGGCACCTGCATGGCGCGGGAGAAACTGATGGCCGCGCCCATTTCCAGGGACAGGGCCTGGGCCAGCGGCTCTTTGCGCTCAAGGATCAGCGCGTGGATTTTGCTCAGGATCGACGCGCGTTCTACGACCGGCGTTGCCGACCAGCCGGGGAAGGCAGCGCGGGCTGCGGCGACGGCCCGATCAACGTCCTCGGCCGAACCCCGCGCGACCTCGGCGACCACCTCCTCAGTGGCCGGATTGACCACGGGCAAACTGGCGTGGATAGCGGGGGATATCCACTCGCCGTTGATGTAGAACTGCCCGGCGTTTTGCAGCTCGATGCCGTGGGTATTTGAAGCGTATGAGGTCATCCAGCTAGCTCCCTGGAGCGGTGATAAGTGCTGCGAACAGCGAGTCCTGACGTGTCGATACGCTAACAAACCGGCCCAGGCAAAAGATGCCGTTGTTGCGGCCTGCAAGGGAGAATCTGCTGAATCCATCGGTGTTGCCGCTGCCGCCTTCCCGGCTAAAGCCGGTCCCACAAGGGATTGCGTACGCTGCCTGATTGGCGGGATGCATGCGGTCTGTTTTCGTAGGACCGGCTTCAGCCGGGAAGAGGCCAGTGTTAGCACCATCAATTATGCAGCGTGACACCTGACGCTTTCCCGGCTAAAGCCAGTCCTACAGTCGAGGTCATGCCGGATATCCTGAATGCACGCGATGTGTTTTCGTAGAACCGGCTTCAGCCGGGAACAGGCCCGCATGTGCACCCGCAGTTTTGCGGCGTGACGCCCGACGCTTTCCCGGCTAAAGCCGGTCCTACAGGATGACCGCGTCCAAATAGTGGGACCGGCTTCAGCCGGGAAGAGGCCCGTGTGAGCGCCATCAATTTTGCGGTGTGGCGCCTGACGCTTTCCCGGCTAAAGCCTGTCCTACAAATGGCGGCGCGCCTGGCAACGTTCACCCAATCGCCTGGGTCACCATCGCAAACTGGGCAATCCCATCCCGAGACTGCGGCGGTTCGCCCAGCACCATGCGGGGCGCGCGATCAACGCATGGCAGCCCCAGACCTTCCAGCCACTCCACCAGCCCGCAATCAGCCAGAATATCGAAACGCACAAACGCGCCGGGGATCAGGCCCAGCAGGTGCGTGATCATCTGTTTTGCCTGCGCCAGATCCTGCGCAACCACCGGCCCGATAAGGTGCCCGCGACCAAAACGGCGGAGCAGGGCGCAGCCTTTCAGTTGGCCGTGCACCTCGACGCCCACCACACACTCCGCCATCGGCAGCAGATCGTTGAGCACCGCCGTTCTGTCCAGCCCGCTGCCGGCGTTGGCCAGTTCGATCACCTGCGGGTATTCGGACTGGGTCACCTCACGACACCGTGCGTCTCCCGTCGAAGCCAGAACCGGCGGCAACTGCGGCACGCCCTGATGCTGCTGAATCCGCGCGTATTCGACGAAACCCATGCTCACATACAGCGGCGCCCCTGATTCAGTGGCATTGAGGATCGGCGTGCGCGGCGCGGCGGCGTCCAGGCACAGGTTCATCAACTGGCGCCCAATGCCTTTGCTCTGGTGCTGATCACTGACGATCACCAGCCCGATGGAAGAATAAGCCCCCTGATGACAAGCAAACGCCACCCCCACCAATTGCCCGTCATGTTCAGCGACGAAACCCTCGGACGTGCGCTGCACCATCGCCCAGTCTGCCTCGCGATGGGGCCACTTCAACTGCACGGACAGCGCGTGGGCGGCGGGCATGTCGGCCGCCGTCGCCATGCGATAAACGTAGGCGTCGCTCATATGAGTTT
Organism: Pseudomonas sp. 15A4; assembly: GCF_016925575.1. Classification (NCBI taxonomy): domain Bacteria; kingdom Pseudomonadati; phylum Pseudomonadota; class Gammaproteobacteria; order Pseudomonadales; family Pseudomonadaceae; genus Pseudomonas; species Pseudomonas sp. 15A4. Next base: position 2,818,932 of record NZ_CP068986.1, read on the forward strand.
TCCTGTGCTGAAAAGGCTGGTCGCCAATTGCGGTACGAGTGATGGCTGAGTAAACCGGCGGATGTCGAAGGGGCTGATGGACGTGGTGGTGCTGCCGGTGCTGATCAGTTCGGCCATCACATCGCCGACCCCAGGGCCGAGCTGAAAGCCATGGCCGCAGAAGCCGAACGCGTAAAACAGTCCGTCGACCATGCCGCTGCGGCCCATCACCGGCAGCGAGTCCGGCGTGTAGCTTTCGATACCGCTCCAGGTGCGGATGATGTTGAGCTTCTCGGCGCCGGGCACCAGCCGCTTCATCTGGCGCATCTGGTTGAGCAGGCTTTCAGGCTTGAAAAACGCCCGGCGGTTGACCATGTCCGGCGCGCAACGAGCGCCGCCACCGATGATGATGTTGCCGCGCGGAATCTGCCGAAAATAAATCACCTCTTCCTTGATCTTGGTGAACACGCCGATCACCGTCGGCAACGCGTAGGGCACCGGCTCGGTCACCGACATCTGCGGACCGTTGGGCTCCAGGGGCACGGGTTCATCGAACTGTTGAGACAGCCTGGTCGCCCACGCGCCGGCGGTGATCAACAGCTGCTCGGCGACGAACAATTGCCCGTCGGTGGTGGTGACGTGGAACTGTCCGCCGACCTTTTGCACGTCCGCGACTTCGGTGCGCTCCTCAATGCGTGCGCCAAGCCGACCGGCCGCGCGGGCAAATGCCGGGGCCGCCAGACGCGGATTGGCGTGACCGTCGTGAGGCGCGTAAGAGCCGCCCTTGACCTCTGCGCCGAGGAAGGGAAACCGCTCGTGCAACTCGGCGCCGCGATAGATTTTCAGGTCCAGTTGCTCGGCCTCTGGCGCAGCGGCGTAGGCCTCCAGCTCGGCGATTTCGTCCTCGCGATAACACACGCGCATGTGCCCGCTGGGGATGAATTCCAGGTCGTCGTCGATCAGCTCCGGCAGACGTTTCCACAATCCCCACGACCGGTTTGCCAGTTCGAGCTGGCCCAGATAACGACCTTGGCGACGGACGTTGCCGAAGTTCACGCCGCTGGCGTACTGACCGATCTGGTCGCGTTCCAGCAGGGTGACCGAGCGGCCGCGCCGCTGCAGGAAAAACGTCGAGGAGGCGCCCATGACGCCGCCGCCGATTACCAGCACATCGCTTTTTTGCGGGTTCATGAAGGTTCCTCACGCAGGTTATGGGGTTGCAGGCCACGGGCTACGGCTTCTATCTCAATCAGGTAACCGTGATGCAAAACCGGGACTGGCACCACGGCGCGGGCGGGCCGATGCTCACCCAGGCACTGTGCATAGAGTCGGTCAAACGCCGGCCAGTGTTCAATGCCCACCACGTAGACCGTGACTTTCAGCAAATCGGTTGGGCCCAGGCCCGCTTCCCGGAGGATCGCCATGAGATTGTCGAGGGCAATCGAGGCCTGCACTTCGAACGGCTGATCGGCGCTGTGCTCGCCGTTGGCCCGCACCGGCAATTGCCCGGACACGTACAGCAAGCCGCCGTAAGCCACTGCTTGGGAATAGTGCCCGCCCGGCGCCGCTGCGTCGGCCGTGTGAATGATCTCGATGTCACCAGCCATGCAGACGACTCCAGGTGTGCACCGCGCCGTCGGCGTCGAGGGCGTGATAGTCCGGGAATTGCGCACCGGTGGCGCAGGCGTGGTTGGGCAGAATGCGCAGGCGGCTGCCGATGGGGAATCGTGCGGCGAGGTCGGTACTGTCCGCCTCGCCCAGAGTAATGATGCCGTGCTCCTGATTGGCGCCAGTAACCAACGCCCCTTCGATCCATTCCCCCGCTTCGCCGCACACCTGGCCGTAACCGAAATCGTAACGCTGACGCTGGGTGCCGCGATCACGACTCATGGCCATCCATCCGGCGTCGGTGATGATCCAGCCCTTTTCCTGCTGATGGCCGATCACCGTGGTCAGCACGCTCAGCGCCAACTCGTCGGCTCGGCAGACGCCGATGTTGTGCATGACCAGATCGAAGAACACATAGACGCCAGCGCGCACTTCCGTCACGCCGTCCAGATTCAGGGCCGAGAGGGCGGTGGGCGTGGAGCCGATGCTGACGTCCGGGCAGGCCATCCCGGCGTCACGGATGCGTTGAGCGGCCTGAACGCAGAGTGCGCGCTCCTGTTCGGCGAGGGCCTGCAGTGCTTCGGGGTTGTCGAGTTCGTAGCTGGAACCGGCGTGGGTCATCACACCGCGCAGCTGCACGCCGCCGTCGATGAGGATGCGCGCCACGTCGATGAGTGCCGGGTCTTCGGCAGCGAGGCCGGACCGATGACCGTCGCAGTCGACCTCAATCCAGACGGGCCAGATGGGGTTGGATTCGTCGTGCTCACGCGCAAACGCGACGATGGCCTGTGCGCCCTGAACGCTGTCGGTGAGCACGCTCAGGTTGCAGCCGGCGCACCGCAGCGCCAGTGCCTGATCCAATTTGCCGGGCGCGATGGCGACCGCGTACAACACGTCGTTGATGCCCTGGTTGAAACAGTGCTCGGCTTCTTTCAGGGTCGAGACCGTCACGCCCCTCGCACCGGCCGCGATCTGCGCCTGAATCACCGGCAGGCATTTGCTGGTCTTGGCGTGGGGACGCAACCGCACGCCGAGGCTGTTCATGCGCTGCTGCATGCGCTGGATGTTGCGCTGCATGCGCGGGACGTCCACCAGCGCGGCGGGGGTGTCGAGAGAAGCGATCGGCGTAGACATGACGGAACTCGGGTGGCGAGGGACAGGCTGCACTCTACTCAGCTGTCGTTAAGGTGTGGTTCAATTCAGCCTCATCAATCATTAAGCAAAAGTGAATGATCTCCATCGAAGACCTGCGCCTGGCGGTCGCCCTGAGCCGTGCCGAATCCCTGAGCGCGGCGGCCAGAGCGCTCAATGTCTCGCCGCCGGCGCTGTCCATGCGCCTGCGTAAACTGGAGACATTGCTGGGCCTGACCCTGGCCAACCGCGATGCCCGCCGCCTGAGCCTGACGGCCGACGGCGAACGCTTCTCCCGGGAAAGCGCGCTGTTGCTGGAACAGCTCGAAGCGCTACCGGAATCCTTCCGGCAAAAGGACGAAAGACTGGTCGGCACGTTGCGGCTGGCGGCGCCCTTCGGCTTCGGACGCCAGCGACTGGCACCGCTGTTGGCGCGTTTCATCCGGCTACATCCGCAGTTGTGCCTGCACCTGGACCTGCGCGAAACACCCTGGCCGGACCGGCACGACAGCGACGCCGTGATCCACATCGGCCACCTCAACGACAGCCTCTGGACCGCGCGGCAACTCTCACCCAACGAACGCTGGCTGTGCGCGAGCCCGGCCTACCTGCAAGCACACGGCGAGCCGACCTCGCCGGACCAACTCAGCGCCCACCGCTGCATCTGCATCCGCGAGAACGACGAAGACGTCACCCTCTGGCACCTGCGCAAAGGCCCCGCCCGCAAAACCCTGCGCGTCGAACCGGCCCTGCTCACCAACGACGGCAGCGTCGCCCGCCGCTGGGCCGAACAAGGCCTGGGCCTCGTGCTGCGCTCGCAATGGGACGTCAGCGACGCCATCGCCGCCGGCAACCTCGTCCGCGTCCTCGCCGACTGGAGTTTCGACAGCGCCCCGGTCAACCTCCTCGTGCCCTCCAGGAAATTGCGGAGTCCGAGGGTGCAGGCGTTGGTGGCGTTTCTGGAAGATGCGTTGAAGGTGTGAGCGTCGGTTGATCAAGGAGCAGGCGTCATGCCGCAACATCCTCGGCGCTGGGACTGGCCTCTTCCCGGCTAAAGCCGGTCCCACTAACAGCGCGCGTTGCATCAATGAGACCGGTGACGCGGAGCGTCACAGGATGCATTCCCACGCGGAGCGTGGGGAACGATCGGACAGAAACAGCAACAGCTTCGCGAGCAAGCTCGCTCCCACAGGTAGGGTGTCTGATCAGCAAAACTACCAACGTCCAGACTGGCCTCTTCCCGGCTGAAGCCGGTCCCACTAACAGCGCGCGTTGCATCAGTGAGACCGGTGACGCGGAGCGTCAGGGGATGCATTCCCACGCAGAGCGTGGGAACGATCAAGATCAAAGGCTTCCCGGCTAAAGCCGGTCGTACTAAGCGTAAGCGCGCTTTTGATCTTCATACGCAAAAAGCGCAGACACCGCAGAACGCGACTTTGGTGCAGGCTGAACGCAGGTCTCGCGGAGTGGGCCGAGCGGCATGGATGCCGCGAGAGCCGCCCCCGCCATGGATGGCGGATGGCGGCGGGTCCACGGAGCGGGACCGGAGTGAAGGAACCCGACGAAGTCGGGCCCAACCGAGAGCAAGCACCCTTGGTTACTTGGGGTGCTTTTCCAAGTAACTCGCCGAAGGCGAAACAGTCTGCCCCCAGGCAGACGCCCTTGATCTTGATCTTGATCTTGATCTTGATCTAAAGAGAGACGCTGAGGTTACTTCACCGCATAGACCTTGCGGACGTAAACCGTGCTGGTCCACGCGCAAAACGCCCCCTTCACCACAAAAACCGTATCCCCCGGATTAACCGTCACCTCACCTCCCTCATCATCGGCCAACGTCACGCTCCCCTCCAACAGATGCATCAACTCATGCAACCGATGCCCACGACCATGGCGCTGATACGGCGTCGAATCACAGATCCCAACCTTTAAATCCGTCACCTCATCATCGAACAGACTCAACGCCCGACACTGCGGCGCAGGCCCGATCAAAATCGGCGGCTCCAGCGTCGCCGACGGCTCCAGCCGCAGATGCGCCGGCAACAGCGTCAAACCGGGACGCGCCGGCGCACCCTCCACATCCACCGCACAAAACGCCCACTCACTGCCAGTGCTGGCGTGCACCGCCACCCGACTGCCACGGCCAATCACCGCACTGTCACCGACGCCCAACTCCAGCGTCTGCTCCGCACTGCTCAGCACCACATGGCCGGCGTGCACCACCAGCGTCTCGCTGTAGGGAAAGTCTTCGATCAACGCGTCGCCGGTGAACCGCACAAGCCCGGCCGACACCCCGTCATCGCCGCGCCACGCCACATTTCGCGCCTCGGCAAAAGGGTCGAGCGCGCTCAACGGCGCCGAGCTGAAAGACGTAGAAACGCCGCTGCCATCAGCGCGCGCCAACAGCAAAATACCGGGAGATGACATGGTTAACGCTCCGTAAAAAATCAGCCGATCGCCTGGGTGATCAGCGCAAAAGGTTGCACGCCCTGGCTGGCCTCGGGCGGCGCGCCTCGGGCCATCTGTACCACGGTGTCGACGTTCTTCAGGCCCGCCGTTTCCAGCCAGTCGCTGAGTCCGCAGGTCACAGGGATGTCGATGCGCACAAAAGTGTCCGGCACCTGTGCCAGCAACGTCGCGATCAAGTGCTTGGCCTGATGGATATTCTCTGCCACCACCGGCCCGATGCAGCGCCCGCGTCCGAACGGCCGCAGCAAGGCAAAGCCGCGCAGCTGACCGTCACGCTCGATGCCCACGGCATGCTCCACTTGCAGGTCGCGCAACACATCGCGACGGTCCAGGCCGCTGGCGGCTTTGGCGAGGGCGAGCAGGGCGGCGTGATCGTCAGCAGTGAGCGCACGGCATATTTCGCCGGCGGCCAGCTCATCAAGCGCCGGCACCTGCGCCTGGCCCTGATGCTGCTGCACTCGACCGAACTCAACAAAACCCTGACTGGCATATAACGGCTTGCCAGCGACGGTGGCGTTAAGAATCGGCGTACGCGGCTCGCACGCGGCGAGGGCCGTCTCCATCAAGCGGCGGCCAATGCCCTGGCCCTGATAGTCGTTGCTGACGATCACCAGGCCGATGGTCGCGAAATCACCTTGAGGGCAGACGAAGGCGCTGCCGATCAGGCGACTGCCGTCCATCACCACGAAGCCGTCGCTGACCCGGTGCAGCATCGCCCAGTCGTCCAGGCGATGGGGCCATTTCAGTTGAACCGACAGGTCATGGGCGGCGGCCAGATCGGCAACGGTCATCCGGCGGTAGGTATAAGAAGGGTGCGGCAGGGCGGACATGGCGAGGCTCCGTTATGCGTTATTCAGATAGCGCTGAACGCCTGTATCCCACCTGATTTAAGGGCTGACAAGAGGGCGAGGGATATTCGGCAGATTCGTTGCGCGGCGAGGGACGAGACCCAACTTCATACTTAAATCCGGGGCGAGGGCGGCAGCAAATGCCAGGGGCGGATTTTATCGTTTCAGCCCCACTGATCGTTCCCGCGGTCTGAGTGGGAACGATCAACATTATCTGCCGCCGCAAGCCCCATTCTTAAGCCTTACCACCCAGCAATCCTCACAAAAGCCCCCTAAAAGCGCACAAACACAGGCCCTGCCCAAGGCTGGCGCGCACCGCAAACTCTGCTGAGGCCAGCCACCAAAACGGTGGTTTGTATTGAGCACGGGTCGTTTTAGACGGCATATGCTGATTTCACAGTGATGTAATGAAGCTGTGCTGCAACGAGGCCGACGCGCCGCCAGGGCAGCGAACGCTTGCCACACTCAACTGACTTCAGGACCGCACTCAATGAGCTTTCTCCGTCCCAAATTCATTACGTTCGACTGCTACGGCACGCTCACCAACTTCCACATGGGCACCATGACCCGCGAGCTCTTCGCCGACCGCGTCAAGCCTGAACAGATGGACCAGTTCGTCAAAGACTTTTCGGCCTATCGCCTCGATCAGGTCATGGGCGACTGGCAGCCGTACGACGTGATCCTCAAGACCGCCCTGGCCCGGACCTGCAAACGCTGGGGCGTCGAGTACCGCGATGAAGGCCAGCTGTATTACGACGCGGTGCCGACCTGGGGCCCCCACGCCGACGTGCCGGCCGGTCTGTCGAAGATCGCCGACAAGATTCCCCTGGTGATCTTCTCCAACGCCAGCGACAGCCAGATCATGTCCAACGTCGACAAACTCGGCGCGCCGTTTCACAAGGTCTTCACCGCCGAACAGGCCCAGGCTTACAAGCCACGCCTGGCAGCTTTTGAATTCATGCTCGACAACCTCGGCTGCGGCCCGGAAGACATCTTGCATGTGTCTTCGAGCTTCCGTTACGACCTGATGCCGGCCCACGACATGAAGATCAAGAACAAGGCCTTCGTCGCCCGCGGTCATGAAGTGCCGGCGAATGCGTATTTCGAGTACCAGCAAATCACCGACATCGGCGGACTGCCGGCGCTGGTGGGCCTGTAACTCAAGCGCCGTCTCCACGCCGTTTCAGCGCCGCCGTTTTCGCATAAGGGGTTAAAGATGGGCAGTGAATCCTATTGGCTCGACACTTCACCGGCCTTCACCGGTGCCCAACTCGGCGGCTTGCCCGGGCAGGTCGACGTGGCCGTGATCGGCGGTGGATTCACCGGCCTGTCGGCGGCGCGGGCGCTGACGCTCAAGGGGGCCAGCGTGGTGGTGCTGGATGCCGGGCGCGTGATCGGTGAAGCCTCCGGTCGCAACGGCGGCCAGTGCAACACCGGCGTCGCGCAGGATTACGCCGGTCTGCACGCCAGTCTCGGTGCGGCCAGGGCGCGCGCCTATTACCAGGCCTATGAAAGCGCGGTCCAGACCGTGGTGTCGCTGGTCGAGCAGGAAGGGATCGCCTGCGATCTGCGGCGCAACGGCAAGCTCAAGCTGGCGGCCAAACCCCTGCATTACGAAGGCCTGGCCCGCACCTGCGAGCTGATCCGCCAGGAGGTGGACGCCGACGTCGAGCTGCTGAATGCCGAGCAAACCCGTGCCGAAGTCAACTCGTCGCAGTTTCACGGTGGCTTGTTGCAGCGCAACGGCGTGCAAATGCACGTCGGCCGCTTTGGGGTCGGTCTGGCGGAAGCCGCTGCCCGGCGCGGCGCAATGATTTACCAACACACCCCGGTCAAGGACTGGAAGCCCCAGGCCGGCGGTTATCAGGTCAACACCGCCAAGGGCTCGCTGCACGCAGGCCAAGTGCTGCTGGCGACCGGCGCTTGCCAGCACGGCGACCTCGGCTGGTACCGCCGGCGGATCGTGCCGGTGGGCAGTTTTGTCATCGCCACCGAAGTCTTGCCCCAGGCCCTGATCGACGAGTTGTTGCCGCAGCACCGGGCCTACGTGACCAGCCGCATGATCGGCAACTACTTTCGCCTGACCCCGGACAACCGCCTGCTGTTTGGCGGGCGTGCGCGTTTTGCCATGTCCGACGGCGTGTCCGACGCCAAGAGCGGCAAGGTGCTGCAGGCGGCGATGCTGAACATGTTCCCGCAATTGGCCAACGTGAAAATCGATTACTGCTGGGGCGGTCTGGTGGACATGACGTCCGACCGTCTGCCCCGCGCCGGCCAGCACGGCGGCGTGTTTCATTCCATGGGTTACAGCGGCCATGGCGTGCAGATGTCCGTGCACATGGGCCAGGTCATGGCTGAGGTCATGGCCGGCAACGCAGCGGCCAACCCCTGGCGTGAACTGGAGTGGCCGGCGATTCCGGGCACTTCGGCAAGCCGTGGTTTCTGCCGTTCGTGGGTGCGTACTACCGCTTGCAGGACTATTTGCACTGAATCATGCACGGAGCCCTGCACTGAGTCGCCGCTGTAGCGTCACCGTCGTCTGCGTTTCCAGGACGCTCCGGACATCCGTGAGCACTCGAATATCCCGATCATCGACAGGTAGCCTTGATATGACTGACCACAAAGACACCCCCGAGCTTATCTCCGGCCCAGACAGCCTGCGGGTATTCGAAGGCCTCAATCGCGGCATGTCGCGGCGCAATGCCTTGCAGATGCTCGGCCTGGCCGGTGTCGCCGCAGCGGGGGCGGGCAGCCTGTTCGGCAGCGCCGGCAAACTGTTCGCCGAAGAAGCCACCGCTGGCGGCAAGGGCAAACCGGGCGGCAAGATCCGCGTCGCCGGCATGTCCAGTTCCACCGCCGACACCCTCGACCCGGCCAAGGGCGCGCTGTCCACCGACTACGCCCGTCACTACATGTTCTACAACGGCCTGACCCGCTTCGATAAGCACTTGGTGCCGCAGCTGGAACTGGCCGAGCGCATCGACAATGTCGACGCCACGCTGTGGACCATCACCCTGCGCAAGGACGTGACCTTCCACAACGGCAAGAGCCTCGGCGCCGCCGACGTGGTGTTCTCCCTCAGCCGCCACAAGGACCCGCTCACCGGTTCCAAAGTCATGCCGCTGATGGAGCAGTTCGCAGAGATCAAGGCCACCGGTCCGAACGAAGTGCAGATCCGCCTGAGCGCGCCGAACGCCGAACTGCCGTCGATCCTGGCCGTGTCGCACCTGCTGATCGTTCCCGAGGGCACCACCGACTTCAACAAAGGCATCGGCACCGGGCCGTTCACCGTCGGCGAGTTCAAGCCGGGTGTGCGTTCGGTGGCCGTGCGCAACAAGAACTACTGGAAACCGGGCCTGCCGTACCTCGACGAGATCGAATTCATCGCCATTGCCGACGAGCCGTCGCGGGTCAACGCGTTGCTGTCCGGCGACGTGCACATGATCAACGAGGTCAACCCGCGCTCCACCACACGTATCGCCGCCAGCCCCAAACACCGCGTCGTTGATGCGCCGTCGGGCAACTACACTGACTTGATCATTCGCCAGGACCAGCTCCCCGGCAAAAGCCCGGAATTCACCCAGGCCATGAAACTGCTGCTGGACCGCGAACAGGTCAAATCCGCGGTGTTCCGTGGCTTCGCCGTGGTCGGCAACGACCACCCGATTGCGCCAGGTTCGCGCTACTTCAACACCGACTTGCCGCAGACGGTATACGACCCGGAAAAAGCCAAATTCCTGCTGAAGAAAGCCGGCATGGAAAGCATCACCATGCCCGTCATGGCGTCGCCTGCCGCGACCGGTTCCGTGGACATCGCCGTGCTGCTGCAGCAATCGGCGAAACAGGCGGGGCTCAAACTGGACGTCAACCGCCTGCCGAGCGACGGCTACTGGTCCAACCACTGGATGAAGCACCCGTTGAGCTTCGGCAACATCAACCCGCGACCGAACGCCGACGTGATGTTCTCGCAGTTCTTCCAGTCCAAGGCGCCGTGGAACGAGTCCGGCTGGCAGAACGATCAGTTCGACCAGTTGCTGATGCTGGCCCGGGGCGAAACCGACGACGCCAAGCGCGCCAAGATGTACGGCGACATGCAGACCCTGGTGCACGATCACTGCGGCATCGGCGTGCCGGTGTTCATCAGCAACATCGACGGCGTCGACCAGCGCATCAAGGGCTATGACTCCAACCCGTTGGGCGGCTTCATGGGTTACATGTTCGCCGAGCAGGTGTGGCTGGACGCTTGAGGAGGCAGTGCGATGAATAGCCATACGCTGTGGTTGATCTGCCGGCGCCTCGGTGCCGGGGTCGTGACCCTGTTGATCGTGTCCATGGTCGTGTTTGCGATCACGGCCGTGCTGCCGGGCGACGCGGCGCAGCAATCCCTCGGGCAGTTCGCCACCCCGGAACAGGTGGCGGCACTGCGCCTGAAACTGGGGCTCGATCAACCCGGCGTGTTGCGCTATCTGCACTGGTTGATGAGCCTGCTTACCGGCGACATGGGCCAGTCGGTGTCCAACGCCATGCCGGTGGGTGAATTGATGGCCGGCCGGGTGCCGAACACGCTGATGCTGGCAGGCGCCACGGCGCTGGTGTCGGTGCCGCTGGCGCTGATCCTCGGCATCGGTTCGGCCATGGGCCGGGGCGGGCGCATCGACAGCTGCCTGAGTTTCATCACCCTGGCGATGGTCGCGGTGCCGGAGTTTCTGGTGGCGACCCTGGCGGTGCTGATTTTCGCGGTCAACCTCGGTTGGCTGTCGGCACTGTCCTATGCCACTGACATCACCTCGCCGCTGCAGTTTTTGCGCACCTACGCGTTACCGGTGATGACCCTGTGCTGCGTGATCGTGGCGCAGATGGCGCGGATGACCCGTGCTGCCGTCATCGACCAGCTCGACAGCCCGTACGTGGAAATGGCCCGCCTCAAAGGCGTCAGCCCGATCCGCATCGTGCTGCGCCACGCGTTGCCCAACGCCATCGGGCCGATTGCCAACGCCATCGCCCTGAGCCTGTCGTACCTTCTCGGCGGGGTGGTGATCGTCGAAACCATCTTCAACTACCCCGGCATCGCCAGCCTGATGGTCGATGCCGTGACCAACCGCGACATGGCGTTGGTGCAAGCCTGCACCATGCTGTTCTGCGCGGCCTATCTGGCGCTGGTGTTGCTCGCCGACCTCTGCGCCATCCTCTCCAACCCGAGGCTGAGAAACCAATGAACCCGCTCATTGCGAAATCCAGGCCTGCGTCTTCAGCCCTGGCACTGGCCAAGGTCTCCGGCAACCCGTCCTGGCTGGGACTGGTCGGCGCTGCCGTCTGTGTGATCTGGCTGCTGGTGGCGCTGTTCGGCCCGTGGCTGGCGCCGCACCCGGTCGGCGAAGTGATCTCCGACAACATCTTCGAAGGCTTCAGCCTGGCGCATCCCTTCGGCACCGATTACCTGGGCCGCGACATGCTCAGCCGGGTGCTGGTGGGGGCGCGCTTCACCGTCGGTCTGTCGCTGGTGGCGGCGCTGTTGGCCAGCTTCTTCGGCACCGGCTGCGCGCTGCTGTCGGTGGTTTCGCCGAAATGGCTGGACGAAATCATCAGCCGGATCATGGACGCGTTCATTTCGATCCCCAGCAAGATGCTCGCGCTGATCATGGTCTCGGCCTTCGGCTCGTCGGTCACGCTGCTGATCTGCACGGCGGTCATCAGCTATATCCCCGGTTCGTTCCGGGTGGCCCGCAGCATGGCGGTGAATATCGAAGCGCTGGAATACGTGCAAGTGGCGCGTACCCGGGGCGAAGGCAAGCTGTACGTGGCGTGCCGGGAAATCCTGCCGAACATGCTCAACCCGGTGCTCACCGACCTGGGCCTGCGTTTCGGCTACATCGTGCTGTTGCTCAGCGGCATGAGCTTTCTGGGCCTCGGCGTACAGCCGCCCGACGCCGACCTTGGCTCGCTGGTGCGGGAAAACATCGGCGGCCTCAATCAGGGCGCGATGGCGATCATCATTCCGGCGCTGGCCATCGGCACGCTGACCATCGGCGTCAATCTGCTGATCGACTACCTGTCATCGCGACGCGGTCGACGCTCGGGAGGCCATTGATATGACCCAGTTGATTCGCGTCGAAGACTTGCGCGTGGTGGCCGGCGATCCGGGCAGCGAAGTGGAGATCGTCAAGGGCGTGAGTTTTGCCCTGGAGAAGGGCGAAGTATTGGCGCTGATTGGCGAGTCCGGCTCCGGCAAAACCACGATTGCCCTGGCATTGCTCGGTTATGCGAGACGGGGCTGCCGGTTGTCCGGTGGCGTGGTGCAGGTCGGCGAACACGACATGCTCGCCCTGAACGAAAAACAGCTGCAGGGCCTGCGGGGCAATCGCGTCTCGTACATTGCCCAGAGCGCGGCGGCGGCGTTCAACCCGGCGAAAAAACTCCTCGATCAAGTGGTGGAAGGGCCGTTGATCCACGGCCTCGGCACCCGCGCCGAGCTGGAAGCCAAGGCCATTGGCCTGTTCCGTGATCTGGCCCTGCCGAATCCGGAACGCATCGGCCGCCGCTACCCGCACCAGGTTTCCGGCGGTCAGCTGCAACGGGTGATGGCCGCCATGGCGCTGATCAGCGACCCGCTGCTGGTGGTGCTCGATGAGCCGACCACCGCCCTGGACGTCACCACCCAGATCGACGTGCTGCGGGCGTTCAAGCGCGTGGTGCGTGAGCGCGGCGCCACGGCGGTCTACGTGTCCCACGACCTGGCCGTGGTCGCACAAATGGCCGACCAGATCGTCGTGCTCAACGGCGGGCAGATTCTCGAGCAAAGCGCCACCGCGCCGCTGCTCAAGGCGCCGGCCCACGAGTACACCCGCAGCCTGCTGGCGGCCGCGCGGCCTGACACGGGCATTCGTCCGCCCTGTGGCGTGGCTGAAGAAAGCCCGCTGCTGACCATCACCGGCCTGACCGCCGGCTACGGCAACAAAAACCTGCACGGCATGCCGGCGATCCGCGTGCTGGAAGACATCGACCTGACCGTACGACGTGGCCAGGCCATCGGCGTGATCGGTGAATCGGGCTCGGGCAAATCCACCCTGGCACGGGTCGTAGCGGGGCTGCTGACCCCGGCCCTCGGCGGCCTGACCTTCGACGGCCAGCCGTTGGGCGGCAGCTTGTCGGAGCGTACGCCGGAGCAGTTTCGCCGGATTCAGATGGTTTTCCAGAACGCCGACACCGCGCTCAACCCGATGCACAGCGTGGCGACCATCCTCAGCCGTCCGCTGAAAATGTATTTCGGCCTCAAGGGCGCGGCGTTGCAGGCGCGCATCGGCGAGCTGCTCGACCTGGTGCGCCTGCCGCGAGACATGGCCGAGCGCCGCCCCAATGAACTGTCCGGCGGGCAGAAGCAGCGGGTCAACCTGGCCCGGGCGCTGGCGGCCAAGCCCGACCTGATCCTCTGCGATGAAGTCACCTCGGCCCTCGACACCGTGGTTGGTGCGGCGATTCTCGAACTGCTCCGCGACCTGCGTCAGCAACTGGGCGTGTCCTACCTGTTCATCAGCCACGACATCTCCACCGTGCGTGCGCTGTGCGACGACATCGTGGTGATGTACAGCGGCCACAAAGTCCACGCCGGCCGCCGCGAATCCTTTGCCGAAGCGCCGTACCACCCGTACACCGACCTCTTGATTCATTCGGTGCCGGAACTGCGTCAGGGTTGGCTGGAAACCTGTGGCGCCACCAGCGGCGAGCTGCCGCCGATCGGCGAGCGGGCCAACCTGCCGGAGCTCTGCACCTTTCTCAATCGCTGCCCGATGCGCGTCGACGGCCTGTGCAACCGCACCGCGCCGAAGCGCCGCACGCTGGACAACGGCAGCGAAATTCTCTGCCACCGCGACGCCGCCGATCTGCTGGCGACCCAGCGCGGCGTTACCCCCACAAGCTTTGGAGCGTATGCATGAAAGGGCGTTTTGTGAGGCTGGCCGAACAGGGCCGGCCGACGGTCAACCTGACCGTGGATGGCGCGCCAATCGAAGCGTTGCAGGGCGACACGCTGATGGTGGCGTTGCTGACCCAGGGCGGTTCGCTGCGCCAGTCGGAATTCGACAGCGGCCGCCGCGCCGGTTTCTGCCTGATGGGCGCCTGCCAGGATTGCTGGGTCTGGACCCGTGGCGGCGAACGCCTGCGCGCCTGCTCCAATGAAGTCCGCGACGGCCTGGACATCGTCACCACACAACCGGAGGCGACATGGCCACTGCACAGTTGAGCACCCATCGCGTCGTCATCGTCGGTGCGGGCCCGGCCGGCGTGCGCTGCGCCGAAACCTTGCTGGCGGCCGGCATCAAGCCGATTCTGGTGGACGAGAACCGCCGCGACGGCGGGCAGATCTACCGCCGCCAGCCGGACGGATTCACGCGCGATTACTCCGCCTTGTATGGCAGCGAAGCCGACAAGGCCAAGGACCTGCACCAGACCTTCGACCGCATCCGTGGCGCCATCGATTACCGCCCGGACACGCTGGTGTGGAACCTCACGCCGGGGCAGTTGTGCTGCGCGAATCAGGGCCGCCACACCACCCTGGACTACGACGCGCTGATTCTCTGCACCGGCGCTACCGACCGCCTGATGCCCATTGAAGGCTGGCAACTGGCGGGCACCTACAGCCTGGGCGGGGCGCAGATCGCGTTGAAAAACCAGGCCGTTTCCATCGGCCATCGCGTGGTGTTCATGGGCAGCGGGCCCTTGCTGTACCTGGTCGCCAGCCAGTACGTCAAAGCCGGCGCGACTGTGGCCGCGGTTCTTGATACCTCGCCCTTCAGCCTGCGTCTTAAAGCCCTGCCAAAACTGCTGGCACGACCGGGGCTGTTGTGGACCGGCATGAAATTTCTGGCGCAGCTGTATCAGGCTAAAGTGCCCGTGCATCTCGGCGTCAAACCGTTAGAGGTGTTGGGCGATGCCGCCAATGGCGTGGCAGGCGTGCGTTTCACCACCGGCAGCGGCAAGGCCGTGACCGTGCAGGCGGATGCCGTCGCATTGGGTTATCACCTGCGCCCGGAAACCCAGCTGGGTGATCTGGCCGGTTGCGCCATGGCCTTCGATGAAGCCTCCAGGCAATGGTGGCTGGCGACGGACGAGGCCGGTCGCACCTCGGTGAACGGCGTCTACGCCGCGGGCGACGGGGCGAAGATTCGCGGGGCCGATGCCGCCGAGCACGCCGGACGCCGAGTGGCACTGGCACTGCTGGAAGACCTCAAGCAACCGTTTAACGCCGGGCTGCGCGATGAACAGCAACAGGCGCTCACGGTGATGGACCAGTTTCGTCTGGGCCTGGCCGAAGCGTTTCCTTGGCCTGCTGAACAGGCCAAGGCCTTGCCCGACAGCGCCATCGTCTGCCGCTGCGAGATGATCACAGCCGGCGAGTTACGCCGCACGGTCAACGAGAAGGGCGCCTGTGAAGTCAACCGCGCCAAGGCATTCAGCCGGGTCGGCATGGGTCGCTGCCAGGGCCGTTATTGCTCCCAGGCGGGGGCTGAAGTGATCGCCGCAGAGGCCGGCGTGCAGGTGCAGGAAGTCGGTCGCCAGCGCGGGCAGGCGCCGGTCAAACCCTTGTCGATGCTCATTGAGGAGGTGTCGCCATGAGCGTGCAAAAAGCAGATGTGGTGATCGTCGGCGGCGGCGTGATGGGCTCAGCGACGGCGTTCTTTCTGCGTCAGCGCGGGCAGTCGGTGATCCTGCTGGAGCGCGACCAGATCGGCCAGTACGCCAGCGGCGTCAACTTCGGCAACGTGCGCCGGCAAGGGCGTTTTCTCGGGCAACTGGCGCTGGCCAACCGTTCGTACGCACTGTGGAAACGCCTCCCGGAACTGATCGACGACGACCTCGAATTCATCCCCAGCGGGCACATGCGCGTGTGTTACCGCGAAGACGAAATCGCCGAGCTGGAGGCCTATGCCGCCGCCCCGGAAGCCGAGGAACTTGACCTGAAAATCTTCCGTGGCGCCGAGCTGCATCAGCGCTTTGGCTTTCTCGGCGCGGACGTCAAAGGGGGTTCTTATGCGCCCCACGACGGCCACGCCAACCCGCGCCTTGCCGCGCCAGCCTTTGCCCGCGCTGCCCGTCGCCTGGGCGCGCAGATCGAAGAGCGCACGGAAGTGGCCGAGGTCCAGAAGGTCGGCGGAGACTTTCACGTCACCACCACCGACGGTCGTCAGTTCCACGCCGCGCAGCTGTTGATCACCGCCGGCGCCTGGGGCCAGAAACTCTCGGCGCAGTTCGACGAACCGGTGCCGCTGGACACCCACGGCCCGCAGATGGCGGTCACGGAACCGGTGCCCTACGCCTTGCCAACGGTGATCGGCGTGTACACCAAGATCGCCGAGGAAGTGATCTACTTCCGCCAGATCTCCCGGGGCAACATCGTCATCGGCGGCGGCTTTCGCAGCAAACCGGACATGCTCAACCGCCGCGCCGCTGTCGAACCGCGCAGCATCCTCAATCAGGCCGAGCAGATGCGTCGGCTGCTGCCAGGCGTCGGCAATCTGAACATCATCCGCGTGTGGAGCGGCATCGAAGGCTACCTGCCGGACTCGCTGCCGATCATGGGCCCCAGCGGCACCGTCGACGGGCTGTTCTACGCCTTCGGCTTCTGCGGCCACGGCTTTCAGCTCGGCCCCGGCGTCGGTGACGTGATGGCCGAACTGCTCGATACCGGTCGCACCACGACCCCGATCGAGGCATTCTCCATCACGCGTTTTGCCCTTCCCGCCGCGCAACGGAGCCACGCCTCATGAAACCCCGCGTTCTCGAGATTCTGAAACGGCTGATGGCCTTCGAAACCGTGTCGTCGGAGTCCAACATGGCCCTGATCGACTACGTCCGCGACCTGCTGCTGAGCAAGGGCATCGAGTCGCTGATCGTCAAGGACGAGAGTGGCAAGAAGGCCAACCTGTTCGCCAGCACCGGTCCGAAAGACCAGCCCGGCGTGTTGCTCTCCGGGCACACCGACGTGGTGCCGGCGGCGGGGCAGGCGTGGACCTTTCCGGCCTTCGCCGCCACCGTGCAGGACGGGCGCATCTATGGCCGCGGCAGTTGCGACATGAAGGGCTTCATCGCCCTGGCCATCGACGCCATGCTCGACGCGGCAGAGCACTCACTCACACGCCCCTCAACCGCCCGCTGCAACTGGCCTTGTCCCATGACGAGGAGATCGGTTGCGTCGGCGTGCGGCGCTTGCTCGACGTGCTGCACCTGGCGCCGGTGCGGCCGTTTCTCTGCGTGATCGGCGAGCCGACCAACATGCAATTCGTCCTTGGGCACAAAGGCAAAGGCTCCTACCGCACCTATTGCCGGGGCCAGGAGGCGCATTCGTCCCTGGCGCCGCGCTCGGTCAACGCCATTCACGTGGCCTGCGACTTCATCGCCTCCCTGCGGGAGAGCCAGCAGCATTTGCAACGCCACGGTGCTCAGGACACTGACTACGACGTGCCTTACAGCACCGTGCATGTCGGGCAGATCAGCGGCGGCAAGGCGCTGAACATCGTGCCGAACCTGTGCACCCTGGATTTCGAGGTGCGCAACCTGCCGGCGGACAACCTGGATCAGTTCATCGAGCAGATGCGCGAGCGCGCCGAAGTGATCGTGCGTGAGGCGCAGAAGCTCTCCAGCGTCGCGGCCATCGAGATAGAAACCATCAACGTCTACCCCGGCCTCGACACCCACCCGACGGTCGAGGCGGTGAGCTTCCTCAAGCAATTCGCCGCGCCGGACACCGGCATGACCAAGGTCTCCTTCGGCACCGAAGGCGGTCTGTTCAAGCAGCGGCTGGATGTGCCGGTGGTGGTGTGTGGCCCGGGTTCCATCGAGCAGGCGCACAAGCCGGACGAGTTTATCGAGGTCAGCCAGATGGACGCCGGCGAGCGCTTTCTGCAAGGGCTGCTGGGCTCGCTGAAGGCGTAGCAGAGCCTGCCGTCCTGACGGGAATTTCAGCACGGCACGCTGGTTTGAAGACGCTTTCGGCATCCTCGTCCGAGGCAGATCCCTAGACTGGAATCTGTCTCGGATCAGGACTCGACCATGCTCAAGAATCGCTTGCAAGACCCCGGCCTGTTGGCTGAACGCGCCTACGTAAACGGCCAGTGGATCGCTGCCGACAGCGGCGCCACCCTCGACGTCCGCGACCCTGCCGCCGGCGAACTGCTTGCCCAGGTTCCGGCCATGGACGCCGTGGACACCCGCCGGGCCATCGAAGCCGCCGAGCAGGCCTGGCCGGCGTGGCGCGCGCGCCCGGCGGCAGAACGTGCGGCGCTGCTGGAGCGCTGGTTCCAGGCGATGATCGACCACCTCGACGACCTCGCGCTGATCATGACCTGCGAGCAGGGCAAGCCGCTGAACGAGGCCAAGGGCGAAATCCGCTATGGCGCCGGCTTCGTCAAATGGTTCGCCGAAGAAGCGCGCCGGGTCTACGGCGAAACCATGCCGGCCCCCAGTGGCGACCGCCGCCTGCTGACCCTCAAGCAACCCGTGGGCGTCTGCGCCGCGATCACCCCGTGGAATTTCCCCAACGCGATGATCACCCGCAAATGCGCGCCGGCCCTGGCCGCCGGTTGCCCGGTCATCGTCAAACCGTCGGACCTCACGCCGCTGTCGGCCCTTGCGCTGGCGGTGCTGGCCGAGCGCGTCGGTATTCCGGCCGGCGTGTTCAACGTCATCACCGGAATGCCCGCCGGCATCGGTGAAGAACTCACCGGCAACCCTGCGGTGCGCAAGATTTCCTTCACCGGCTCCACCGCCGTCGGCCGCCTGCTGATGCGCCAGAGCGCCGAACACATCAAACGGCTGAGCCTGGAACTGGGTGGCAACGCGCCGTTCGTGGTGTTCGACGACGCCGACCTCGAACAGGCCGTGGCCGGGGTGATGATCAGCAAGTTTCGCAACGCCGGGCAAACCTGCGTGTGCGCCAACCGCATCCTCGTGCAGGCGGGCATCTACGACCGATTTGCCGCGCGGCTGGTGGAGGAGGTGGGCAAACTCAAGGTCGGCAACGGCCTGGAAGAAGGCGTGACCATTGGTCCGCTGATCAACCCGGCGGCGGTGAGCAAGGTGGCCCGGCACATCGACGATGCCCTGAGCCAGGGCGCCAGACTGCTCTGCGGCGGGATTCCCGCAGGCGACAGTCAGTTCGTGCAACCCACCGTGCTGGCTGACGCCCACGCCGGCATGCTCCTGGCCAATGAGGAAACCTTCGGCCCGGTGGCGCCGTTGATGCGCTTTACTACAGAAGACGAAGCGCTGGCCCTGGCCAACGCGACGCCGTTCGGCCTGGGCGCCTACTATTTCACCCAGGACTTGAAGCGTTCGTGGCGCTTCGGCGAAGCGCTGGAGTTCGGCATGGTCGGCCTCAACACCGGGATCATCTCGATGGAAGTCGCGCCGTTCGGCGGCATCAAACAATCGGGCCTCGGCCGCGAGGGCAGCAAGTACGGCCTGGACGAGTACCTTGAAGTCAAAGCCTTCCACATCGGCGGCTTGAACTGATTCATCCCAAGGGGCGCACCATGAGCAAGGCATTCAGAATCGCCGCGATTGCGGGCGACGGCATCGGCAAGGAAGTCCTGCCCGAAGGGCTGCGGGTACTGGAACAGGCCGCGAAAAAATGGGAGCTCAACCTGAGCATCGACGTGCTCGACTGGGCCCACTGCGATTACTACCTCGCCCACGGGAAGATGATGCCCGACGACTGGTTCGAGCAGCTCAAGGGCTATGACGCGATCTACTTCGGCGCCGTGGGCTGGCCCGACAAGGTGCCGGACCACATTTCCCTGTGGGGTTCGTTGCTCAAGTTTCGCCGTGATTTCGACCAATACGTGAACATCCGCCCGGTGCGCCTGTTCCCCGGCGTGCCCTGTCCGCTGGCCGGACGCAAGCCGGGGGATATCGACTTCGTGGTGATCCGGGAAAACACCGAGGGCGAATACTCCTCAGTGGGCGGCAAGATGTTTGAAGGCACCGAGCACGAATTCGTCCTGCAGGAATCGGTGTTCACCCGCCGTGGCGTCGACCGCATCCTCAAATTCGCCTTCGAACTCGCCCAGACCCGCCCGCGCAAACGCCTGACCGCCGCGACCAAATCCAACGGCATTTCCATCAGCATGCCGTACTGGGACGAACGCACGGCCTTGATGGCGGCAAATTACCCTGAGGTGACGTGGGACAAGCAGCACATCGACATCCTCTGCGCACGCTTCGTGTTGCAGCCGGACCGGTTTGACGTGGTCGTGGCGTCGAACCTGTTCGGCGACATCCTCTCGGACCTCGGCCCGGCATGCGCCGGCACCATCGGCATCGCCCCCTCGGCGAACCTCGACCCGGAACGGCGGTTTCCGTCATTGTTCGAACCGGTGCATGGCTCCGCGCCGGATATCTACGGACAAAACATCGCCAACCCCATCGCGATGATCTGGTCCGGCGCGCTGATGCTCGACTTCCTCGGCAACGGAGACGAACGCTACCGCGCGGCCCATGACGGGATATTGAAGGCGATTGAGGAAGTGATTGCAGAGGGGCCAATCACCCCGGATTTGGGCGGGAAGGGCTCAACCCAAAACGTCGGGGCGGCGATTGCCGGAAGATTGGTTTAACGGAGGGCCGTCAGGCTACGCGTTCCAATAGTGGGACCGGCTTCAGCCGGGAAGAGGCCGGTGTGTGCAATATCAATTTTTCGATATGGCCGCTGACGCCTTCCCGGCTAAAGCCAGTCCCACAGGGACGCGGAGCGTCCGGGGCTGCATTACCACGCAGAGCGTGGGAACGATCTGCATGTGTCTGGCTCACCGATTACAGGTTTTGATCTCAGTGGGACCGGCTTTAGCCGGGAAGGCGTCGGATGCTACACCGAGAAATTGATAGCGATTGCGCGAGCCTCTTCCCGGCTAAAGCCGGTCCCACTAAATGCAAGCGTTGTGTCAGTAGGACCGGCTTTAGCCGGGAAGACGTCGGATGCCACACCAACGGACCGGGGACAGATTAATTTATGGAGAAGCGCTGTAAATAAATCAGTCCCCTTTAAACGATCGAGCTTTAAGCGACATTGCATGTAAGTTGGAAGATATGAACCTCATCAAAGAATTTTCTTCCAACCAATGCCTCAATGGCTGAAGCCTGATCGCGGTTCAGGTCGTATCCTTCGTCGCCGCGTTGCGGTTCCGACCACTCCATGATTTCGCTCAATTGAGCGTCGCAACCGTCGGGCAGATTGATTTCAAGCTTGAGCTGTTCGCTCTCTCTGTCGAATACCTCAACGATGTATTTCAAGGTTCAACCTCGCGTGTGCTGTCTGCACTTTTGGTTTGAGTGTCTGTTTCTGCGTCGAACTCTCCCAAGTGTTTTCCTCGCTTGTTGTATTTTTCAATTGCCCCGTGCTGGCTGTCCCATTCGAAAATCTCGCCTGCCTGGGTTTTCCAGCGTTTGCGCAGACCTCCACCGCCCTTGACCGATGTCTTCCGGGGCGCAACCTTTGCGTCGGGAAATGCGGCGAGTTCTTTCGGAGGCGGATGATACCCATGATCCCCATTAAACGGCCTTGCATACACCACATACATCGACCTCAGCCCCGAGTCAGCGGGGAAGACGAGGATGCAGTCTTCGGCGGTGATGTCGTCGCCGGGGAGGCCTTCGAGCTGGCTGTCGGTGTCGTCCGGGATCGGGTGGACGAGGATGGTGCCTAAACGGGCATCGCTGTTTTCGGGGTAGACCAGCGGTTCCAGCGTCCCGTATCGACCCCGGCGGCGCGTCATGAGAATAGTGATGCCGTTAAGATGGGCCTCCATCGCGCTTTTGTCGGCATTCCAGCGGGCTTGCACAGTGCGGACCGAGTCGTCGCCGGATGCTTTGGAGTGAATGCCGTAGATCTGCAACTCGCCCTCTGCATCACGGCGCAGCTGAAAGCGCACCCGCGTGGTTGCCTGAGTCAGGTTGCGCAATTCGTCGTCGGTGTAGAGCGTGCCGTCGCCCATCTTCGCCGGGAGCATGCCGACGATGAACAGACTCGCCGGGCCGCCTGCTCCGCGAAGCAGCCAGGTGTGGCTGCGCTGCATGATGCCGCCACCGGCCATACGGCCCAGTCCCATGTCTGCGCCGAGTGCGGCGGCAATGGCGTCGGAGGCGGAAGGCAGCAGCATGGCGCCCGCCATCATGACCGCGCCGAAGTTGGAGGCGGGCTCTACGGTGGTACCGGCGTCGGTGCTGCACCATTCCCCGTTACAGGATTTGGCGAATACCTTGTCGGTACGCGCCTTCGGCTCGGGCCAGCGTTCAGGCATCGAAGTGGGCACCCGCACGGGTTCGGGAGGCGGGTTCCATGCGGCCCACGACGCACCTCCGTTGGGAAGCCCTTTGAAAATCGAGTCGTCCCCAAAGGGATCTTTTTGTCGTCCTTGAACATGACCTTCCTGAAGTCCGCCAATTTAGGGCGGCGGAGGATGCGGTCGGGTCGACGAGTGGTCAACGGCGTGGGGGTTACGGGATGTTGCCGGACGGAAAGGCTTTAGATTTCAGTGGGACTGGCTTCAGCAGACAAGACGTAAGGTTTCACGTCACATAATTGTGGGCGACTGGACTGGCCTCTTCCCGGCTAAAGCCGGTCCCACTAAAAAGCATGCGCGGTGTCAGTGGGACCGTCGGCGATCCCCCGTAGGACCGGCTTTAACCGGGAAGCTGTTGATCTGCTTTTGATCTGCTTCTGCTCTTCATACAAAGCTAGCCCAATCGACACCAATCGCGACTTTGGTGCAGGCTGAACGCAGGTCTCGCGGAGTGGGCCGAGCGGCATGGATGCCGCGAGAGCCGCCCCCGCCATGGATGGCGGATGGCGGCGGGCCCACGGAGCGAGACCGGAGTGAAGGAACCCTGACGAAGGAAGGGCCCAACCGAGAGCAAGCACCCTTGGTTACTTGGGGTGCTTTTCCAAGTAACTCGCCGAAGGCGAAACAGTCTGCCCCCAGGCAGACGCCCTTGATCTTGATCTTGATCTTGATCTTGATCTTGATCTTGATCTTGATCTGGCTTGTGATCTGAAAAACAACTCAATAACCGCGGTTTCGATCTATCTGACCGACCATCCGCTCCCCCGCTCAAACCGCCGAATATTCTCCAGCAACACCCCAAACGCACTCGCCGGCTGCGTCATCGCCGCCACATGCGGCGTCAACACCACCTGCGGGTGCCCCCAAAACGGATGATCAGCCGCCGCCGGCTCCACCTGCAACACATCCAGAATAGCGCCGCCCAACTGACCACTTTCCAGCGCCTCCAGCAAATCCCCTCCACCAGATGCCCGCCGCGCCCCATATTGATCAGCCCCGCACCCCGCGGCAGCAACGCAAACAGATTCCGGTCCAGAATCCCCTCCGTCTGCTCCGTCAACGGCAACACACACAGCAAAATATCGCACTGCCCCAAAAACGCCGACAACTGCGCCTGACCCGCAAAACAGTCCACCCCCTCAATCTCATGAACGCTGCGCGCCCAGCCCGACAAGGCAAACCCGAACGGCGCCAGTGTTGCCAGAATCTGCTGCGCCTGCGTGCCCAACCCCATCACACCCACACGGCGGTTCTCCGCCGGCTGCAACAGATGCGCCTGCCAGCAACGCGCCGCCTGCTGCTCGCGGTACCGAAGCATATCCCGATGCAGACTCAACACCGCCCACGTCGCGTACTCGCACATCCCCCGCGTGATGCCCGGATCCAGCAGCCGCACCACCGGCAGGTCCGCCGGCAACCGCGACAGATCCAGCTGATCGACCCCGGCCGACAGCGCGAACAGCACTTTCAGATTGGGCAGCAACTGCGTCAGATCATCCGGCGCCTGCCAGGCGGCCAGATACTCGACCTCCTCGGGATTGCCGACGTCCGGCCAGGCGCGCCATTCGATGTCCGGTGCGTGTTCGGCGAACAGCGTCTGCCAGTGTGGCGCGCGCGCGGGTCGGCTTTGTAGAGCAAGGCCATGGGCTTCTCCTGCTAAAGGGAGGCTGAAGGGAAGGGGTAGGGAGCTAGCCCACATCATCCTCCAAGCCCGACGCAGGATCTGTTGAAAGGCGGGGCCAAAACAGTTGATCCGAATTTCTCACGGGCCAA
The DNA here is from genome assembly GCF_016925575.1 of Pseudomonas sp. 15A4. Classification (NCBI taxonomy): domain Bacteria; kingdom Pseudomonadati; phylum Pseudomonadota; class Gammaproteobacteria; order Pseudomonadales; family Pseudomonadaceae; genus Pseudomonas; species Pseudomonas sp. 15A4. Next base: position 2,843,065 of record NZ_CP068986.1, read on the forward strand.
GTTCGGCTAAGTGCGTTGCCCGCACGCCGTAACCTGATCAGCATCGCAACCGCCTCCAGGTTGCCGGACTCACGATGGGAAATGCCATGAACAGCAAAGTCGACGAAACCCCTCTTTTGCTCCGTCAGCGCGAGCAATTTGTGCCCCGTGGTCTGGTCACCGCGCACCCGCTGGTGATCGACCTTGCCCAGGGCACCGAATTGTGGGACGTGGATGGCAAGCGCTACCTGGATTTCGTCGGCGGTATCGGCGTGCTCAACATCGGCCACAATCACCCGAAAGTGGTCGCCGCCGTGCAGGCTCAACTGCAAAAAGTCTCCCACGCCTGCTTTCAGGTGGCGGCCTATACGCCTTACCTCGACCTGGCACAGCGCCTCTGCGAAATGATCGGCGGGCAGGAAGCCTACAAGGCTGCGTTCTTCACCTCCGGCGCAGAAGCGGTGGAGAACGCCGTGAAGATCGCCCGTGCCCACACCAACCGTTCGGCAGTCATCGCCTTTCGGGGCGGCTTCCACGGGCGCACCTTGCTCGGCACCACGCTCACCGGCATGAGCCAACCCTACAAACAGAACTTCGGGCCGTTTGCGCCGGAGGTGTTCCATACGCCGTACCCGAACGCGTATCGCGGTGTCAGCAGTGTTGACGCAATCACTGCGCTGAATGAATTGCTCGCCACCCAAGTGGCACCGGACCGAGTGGCTGCGATTCTGATCGAACCGGTGCAGGGCGACGGCGGTTTCCTCACCGCGCCGCCGGAGTTTCTTCAGGCGCTGCGGGCATTAGCCGACAAGCACGGCATTGTGCTGATCCTCGACGAAATCCAGACCGGTTTCGGCCGCACCGGCACCTGGTTCGGCTACCAGCACGCCGGCATCCAGCCTGATCTGGTCACTGTCGCCAAGAGCCTCGCCGGTGGCCTGCCGTTATCGGGCGTGGTCGGCAAGGCGCACATCATGGATGCGCCGCTGCCCGGCGGCCTCGGCGGCACTTACGGCGGCAACGCCCTGGCGTGCGCGGCGGCCCTGGCGGTGATCGATGCGTTCGAGGAAGAGCAACTGCTGGCGCGCAGCCAACTCCTGGGCGAGCGTCTGCGCCGCGGCCTGATCGGTTTGCAGGCGCGCTACCCGCGCATCGGCGACGTGCGCGGCACCGGTTTCATGCTGGCGATCGAGCTGATCAAGGATGACGCCGCGCGCACCCCGGACGCCGACCTCAATGCACGGGTGATCGACGAAGCCCGGGCGGGTGGTTTGCTGGTTATCAAATGCGGCGTTTACCGCAACGTGCTGCGCTTCCTTGCGCCATTGGTGACGACAGAAGCCCAGGTCGATGAAGCCGTGCAGATCCTCGACGCCGCCTTGGCACGGGTCTTGAACTCGAATTTGAAGTAGTGCCTTGCCCGCTACGGGCCAGATGCATCCAGGAGGTTCAATCCACATGGGGCTGACAGAATTGGGGCTGACCGGAATCGGGCTAACAGAGTACCGAGCGTTACTGATCGATTGCGACGAAGTGCTGGTGGATCGCGATTCGGGCGTCTGGGCCGCGCTGCAACCGCTGCTCGACAGCCGCGGCGGGCAACCGGCCAAAGATGAAGTGCTGGCGGAATTCAACGCCGTCGTTGCGACCCTGTATCCGCGCTTCGCCGAGCTGGGCTTCAGCGGCCTGTTGTGCTTCGCCCATCGCCAGCTCGCCGAAAAGTGGGGCCTGCACGCCAGTTGGGAGGAGGGCATGAGCTTCGCTCGTTCGGCGGCCAACTGGTCGCTGTTCGAAGACGCACCGGGGGCGATGCTGTACTTGCGCAAGTTCTATCGGCTGCTGGTGCGCGGCGACCGCGATGCCGAGGACCGTGGCGTGCTCTGCGAGCGGCTGGGAATTGCACCGGAAGATTTCATTTCCCTGGCCGAAGGTCCGCAATGGCTCACGGATCAGGGCGATCAGGTGCAACCGGTCCTGCACGTCACGGGACCGTCGGTCGACACGTTCGCCGGTCTGGACCGCTGCCTGATCGGCCGCCACCGGGCGCGTCAGCCTTCGCCCTGCGCGGCGGAATACTGCATTAACAGCATGGCTGACCTGGTGGCGCAGCATCAGCTGTCTTTACGGCGCTGATTTTGCTAGAAGATTGTCTTACAACGGCAGTCAAGAGGTACGTGATGGAAGGGCTCGTAAAACTGGATCGGATCGACATCAGTATCCTGGTCGAACTGCAGAAGGACGGCCGGATGACCAATGTCAGCCTCGCCGATGCCGTCGGCCTGTCCGCCAGCCCGTGCCTGCAACGGGTCAAGCGGCTGGAATCGGCTGGTTATATCTCCAGCTACAAAGCGCATCTGAACCTGGCCAAGATCACCGATTCGGTCACCGTCTTCACCGAAATCACCCTCAGCGACCACAAGCGCGAAGACTTCGCCAAGTTCGAATCCAACATCCGTCTAGTGGACGAAGTGCTGGAATGCCACCTGATCAGCGGCGGCTACGACTACCTGGTGCGCTTCATGACCCGCAGCATCCAGCACTATCAGGAAGTGGTGGAAAGCCTGCTCGACAAAAACATCGGAATCTCGAAGTACTTCAGCTACATCGTCATCAAGTCGCCGGTGCTCAAGGATGGGGTGCCGTTGCGCAAATTGTTGCGTCACTGAACACACCTTCGACGGCTTTGTAGGCAATTTCCCAACGCCAACGTTTAGCTTTCACGCAGTTCCTTCAGAACCGCCCGGCAGAGATTTCCTTCGCGGCGCTTCATCCTTTCGCTCCTTGTTCAGCTGCGTGCGGCGCTGGACAAAAATCTCAATAAGAAGAGTGCGGAGTGGGTGATGAAGGGCAGGAATACGCTGTTATGGGTAGGGCTGGCTGCGTTTAACGCCGAGGCGTTGGCCGAGGCGCAGACGACCCGCGAGGAGCGGTTCCAGCTGGGGGCGGTTGGGGTGAGCCTGGGGGTCGGGCTGTTGAATGGTCAGGCGCGGGAAAAGGTGTACGACGTTGAAAGCGGGCAGAAGATCAGCCAGTTGAACTGGAGCATGAAGCAGGTGCCGACACTGCATCTGGGCGTGAAGTACCAGCCGATAAACTGGCTGTCCCTTGATCTGAACGGCTGGACGCGGGTGGCGAAGGGCGATGGGCATCTGAAGGATTACGACTGGCTGGAGGAGGATCGCGGCGACTGGAGCCACTATTCCGATCATCCGGACACTCAGGTCAGCAAAGCCTGGCAGGCCGATTTCGCCGCCACCGCGTGGGCGCTCAAGCGTGAGGATGTGGCACTGGGTGTGATGCTCGGTTATCAGCGCAACCAGTTTGGTTGGTCGGCGAAAGGCGGGCGTTATACCTATTCGTCGGACGAAGGGTTCCGCGACGAGTCCGGAGAATTTCCGGCGGGGGAGAAAGGCATTTCCTATCAGCAGACCTACGACACGCCTTATGTGGGGCTGGTCGGTCTCTACCATTTTCGCAACTGGACGCTGGAAGGCAGGTTCAAATATAGCCAGTGGGTTCGGGCGCGGGATCACGATCGGCATCATGTCACCGGCGTTACCTACGACGGTGACTACGGGAACGACGGCCGCATGCAAAGTCTGGCGGTTGCGCTCAGTTACCGCATGAGTCCGCAGCTTTCGGTGAGGGCGGGTGTGGATCATCAGGTGTACGCCGAGGCGAAAGGCAGCACGCTGATCAAGGACACCCACAGCGGCGATCGCTTCCGTATCGCAGGTGACCCGGGCAGTCAGTCCGCCAGGACGACGATGTCCACGCTGGCGCTCACTTACGCTTTCTGAGCCAAGCCGACAACCGTGCTGGTGCCGAGCGGCCCGGCACCGTTGACGCCTGAATGGGAGCTCCACGGCCCAGCGATGCTACGCACGGTGAATTCGCTCAATCACTCCCAGTGATAACACGCCAATCAGCGCCCGCTGCTTAACAAAAGATAACGTCATGTCGATTGTCATACGTTTCCAAAGCTGACTAGGATGGGGTCGCTTCGGTACGGCCACGTCGCGTGCAGGCTAGAGCATCTGCGCGGCTGAAACGGCCTTCTGAAGCACCCAATAAAAATAAAGAAAGGGGTAGCTTCATGCGTGAGCCTGTCATTCGGCGCACTCGGTTTGCGGTCATTCGGGGCCAGTTCAACGCCCGGATGCTTTTCAAGAGCCTGCCTCTCCACGCTGCTCTGTCCCTGCTTCTCTCCTCGAACTTCTGCGGCGCCGCCCTGGCCGCTGATGGCACGCCCGCTGAGGCTCCTGCCAACGCTGGCGATTCCGCCGTCTACGCCCTCGAATCCGCGAAAGCTTCCCGCAGCCTGCTGCTGGACGTAACCCATGCCGGCAAGCGCATGGTCGCGGTGGGGGATCGTGGTCACATTCTCTATTCCGATGACCAGGGCAAAACCTGGACCCAGGCCAAAGTGCCAACCCGCCAGATGCTCACGGCGGTGTATTTCGTCGATGACCAGCACGGCTGGGCGGTGGGCCACGATGCGCAGATCCTCGCCAGCAGCGATGCCGGCGCCAGCTGGACAAAACAGTTCGAAGACCTCAAACGCGAAGCACCATTACTGGATGTCTGGTTCAAGGACCTCACTACCGGGATTGCCGTGGGTGCTTATGGTGCGGTGCTGGAAACCACCGACGGCGGCCAGCACTGGGAAGACATCGGCGACCGGCTGGACAACGAAGACCAGTTCCACCTCAACGGCATTGCCTACGTGAAGGACGCCGGCCTGTTCGTGGTCGGGGAACAGGGCAGCATGTTCCGCTCCCCGGACGACGGCCAGACCTGGGAAAAGCTCGAAGGCCCTTACCAGGGCTCGCTGTTCGGTGCGCTCGGCACGGCTGAATCCAACACGCTGTTGGTTTACGGCTTGCGCGGCAACCTGTTTCGTTCAACCGATTTCGGCACCACCTGGGAGCCCGTCCCGCTGCAGGGTGAGCGCGGCCCGCTGGAGTTCAGCATCGCCAATGCCTCGCTGATGCCCGACAACGCCATCGTGCTGGTCGGCAACGGCGGCAGCGTGATGCGCAGCACAGACGATGGCAAAAGCTTCACGGTTGCCAATCGCCCCGACCGGCTTTCCTTGTCCGGGGTGGCTGAGGACGATAAAGGCAATCTGGTTCTGGTAGGACAGGGCGGCGTTCGCGTCACCTCGCCGACGGGCGCTGACAGCGCTCAACAATAAGAACAAGCAGGCGAGGAACCGTTTCTATGAGCAACCTTCAACAGCATCACGACAAGCCGACGCGCCTGGAGCAGTTGATTTTCAACAACCGCAAGACGGTGATCGGCATCTGCCTGCTGGTCAGCGTCTTTCTGTTCTGGCAAGCGACGTTGGTGCGCCCGTCCACCAGCTTCGAAAAGATGATCCCGCTGGGTCATCCGTTCGTTCAGAACATGATGGAGCACCGCAACGACCTCGCGAACCTGGGCAACACCGTGCGCATCTCGGTGGAGGCCAAGCAGGGCGACATCTTTTCCAAGGAGTACATGGAGACTCTGCGCCAGATCAACGACGAGGTGTTCTACATTTCCGGCGTGGATCGCTCCGGGCTCAAATCGTTGTGGAGCCCCAGCGTGCGCTGGACCGAGGTGACGGAGGAGGGCTTTGCCGGCGGCGAGGTGATTCCGCAGAGCTACGACGGCTCGCAACAGAGCCTCGACAAGCTGCGCAATAACGTTCTCAAGTCGGGGCAGGTCGGGCGTCTGGTGGCCAACAACTTCAAGTCGAGCATCGTCGATGTGCCGCTGCAGGAGTTCTACCCGGACCCCAACGACCAGAGCAAACTGCTGCCGCTGGATTACCGCCAGTTCTCCCACCAGCTCGAAGAAAAGATCCGCGACAAGTACGAAGCGCAGAACCCCAACGTCGAGATTCACATCGTCGGTTTCGCCAAGAAGGTCGGCGACCTGATCGACGGTCTGATCATGGTGGTGATGTTCTTCGGCATCGCGTTCCTGATTACCCTGGTCCTGCTGATGTGGTTCACCCGCTGCGCCCGCAGCACCATCGCGGTGTTGAGCACCACGTTGATCGCCGTTATCTGGCAGCTGGGCCTGATGCATGTGGTGGGTTTCGGGCTCGATCCCTATTCAATGCTCGTGCCGTTTCTGATCTTCGCCATCGGTATTTCCCACGGCGTGCAGAAGATCAATGGCATCGCTCTGCAATCCAGCGACGCCGACAGCGCCCTCACCGCAGCACGTCGCACCTTTCGCCAGTTGTTCCTGCCGGGGATGATCGCCATTCTTGCGGACGCCGTCGGCTTCATCACGCTTCTGATCATCGACATCGGCGTGATCCGCGAGCTGGCCATCGGCGCGTCCATTGGCGTGGCGGTGATCGTGTTCACTAACCTGATCCTCTTGCCGGTGGCGATTTCCTACGCCGGCATCAGCAAAAAAGCGGTTGTGCGCAGTAAAGAGGATGCCGTGCGCGAGCATCCGTTCTGGCGTCTGCTGTCGAACTTCGCCGCACCGAAAGTTGCCCGGGTTTCTGTGGCCCTGGCACTGGTCGCGCTGGTGGGTGGCCTCTGGTACGGCCATAACCTGAAGATCGGCGACCTCGACCAAGGCGCGCCGGAGTTGCGGCCGGATTCGCGCTACAACCAGGACAACAGTTTCATCATCAACAATTATTCGACCAGTTCCGACGTGCTGGTGGTGATGGTCAAGACGCCGCCCGAGGGGTGCTCGGCGTATCAGACGCTGTCGGCGATGAACGAGCTGTCGTGGAAAATGGAGAACACGCCGGGGGTGCAATCGGCGATTTCGCTGGTGACCGTGTCCAAGCAGGTCATCAAGGGGATGAACGAGGGCAACCTGAAATGGGAGTCGCTATCGCGTAACAAGGACGTGCTCAACAGTTCGATTTCCCGCGCTGACGGTTTGTACAACAACACCTGTTCCCTGGCGCCGTTGCTGATTTTCCTCAACGACCACAAGGCGGAAACCCTCGATCGGGCCGTACATGCGGTGCAGGCGTTCGCTCAGCAGAACGACAAGGACGGCTTGGAGTTTCTGCTAGCGGCGGGTAACGCCGGGATAGAGGCGGCCACCAACGAAGTCATCAAGCAGGCCGAGCTGACCATTCTGATTCTGGTTTACGTGTGCGTGGCGGTGATGTGCATGATCACCTTCCGTTCATGGGCGGCGACGTTGTGCATCGTGCTGCCGCTGGTGCTGACGTCGGTGCTGGGTAACGCGCTGATGGCGTTCATGGGGATCGGCGTGAAAGTCGCGACCCTGCCGGTGGTGGCGCTCGGGGTGGGGATCGGGGTCGATTACGGGATTTACATCTACAGCCGACTGGAGAGTTTCCTGCGGGCGGGGTTGCCGTTGCAGGAAGCGTATTACCAGACCCTGAAATCCACAGGCAAAGCGGTGTTGTTCACCGGCCTGTGCCTGGCGATCGGGGTGTGCACCTGGATTTTCTCGGCCATCAAGTTCCAGGCGGACATGGGCCTGATGCTGACCTTCATGCTGCTGTGGAACATGTTCGGCGCCCTGTGGCTGCTGCCAGCGCTGGCGCGGTTCCTGATCAAGCCGGAGAAGATGGCGGGCAAGGTCGGCAATTCGCTGTTTTCCCATTGACGCACGCAGAGCTCTTGTAGGACCGGCTTCAGCCGGGAGGAGGCCGGTAGGATCATCCCAATATTTGCGGCGTGGCCACCGACGCTTTCCCGGCTAAAGCCGGTCCTACATTCGAGTACGCCGGAAGCTCACTGGATGCATGCGCTGTCCTAGTGGGACCGGCTTCAGCCGGGAAGAGGCCGGTAGGGTCATCCCAAAATTTGCGGCGTGACCACCGACGCTTTCCCGGCTAAAGCCGGTCCTTCCAGAAACACGCCGTCCCACATCCGGATTCACTCAGTTGTAAACAAAAAACCCACGCCCGGTCTTGCGGCCCAGATACCCCGCCGCGACCATTTCCTTGAGCAGCGGAGCAGGGCGGTATTTGCTGTCGTTGAAGCCTTCGTGGAACGCTTCGACAATCGCCAGCAAGGTGTCCAGCCCGATCAGGTCAGCCAGCGCCAGCGGGCCGATGGGCTGGTTGCAGCCCAGTCGCATGCCGTCGTCGATGTCCTGAGCGGTGGCCAGACCTTCCTGCAACACCAGAATCGCTTCGTTGATCATCGGCACCAGAATCCGGTTGACCACGAACCCCGGGCGGTTGCCGGCGGTGATCGCGGTCTTGTTCAATCGCTCGGCCAGCTTGATCGCCGCGATGTGGGTGGTGTCCGCCGTCTGCAGACCGCGAATGACCTCGATCAGGCTCATCATCGGCACGGGGTTGAAGAAGTGCAGGCCGATGAACCGGTCCGGGTGTTCGACGCTGGCGGCCAGTTGGGTGATCGACAGCGACGAGGTGTTCGAGGCGATAACGCAGTCGCGGTCGACATGGCTGGCGATCTGCTTGAGCAGGCGCAGCTTCAGCTCAAGGTTCTCGGTCGCCGCCTCGATCACCAGTTGCGCGCCATTCAACTGGCCGTAATCAGTGGTGACGCCGATGCGCCCCAGCGCGGCTTCGGCAAGCTCGGCGGTCACCGTCTGTTTGGTCACCTGCCGCTCGAGGTTCTTGCGCACCGTCGCCATGCCGCGTTCCAGTGCCGTGTCGGAAATGTCCAGCAGGGTCACGTCGAAACCGGCCACGGCGCAGACCTGCGCGATGCCGTTGCCCATGGTGCCAGCGCCGATTACAGCGATGTGTTGCATGCTCATCGACAAGCCTCCTTACACACGTTCGAAAATGACGGCGATGCCCTGGCCGCCGCCGATGCACATGGTCACCAGCGCATAGCGGCCTTGAATCCGGTGCAGTTCGTGAATCGCCTTGGTGGCGATGATCGCCCCCGTCGCGCCCACCGGATGGCCGAGGGAGATGCCCGAGCCGTTCGGGTTGACCTTCGCAGGATCAAAGCCTAGCTCACGGGCGACGGCGCAGGCCTGGGCGGCGAACGCTTCGTTGGATTCGATAACGTCCAGGTCCGCCACGGTCAGGCCGGCACGTTCCAGCACTTTGCGGCTGGCCGGAATCGGCCCCAGGCCCATCATCGATGGATCAACCCCGGCATGGGCATACGCCACCAGACGCGCCATCGGTGTGAGGCCGTGCTCGCGGATCATGTCGCCATTGGCCATGACCAGCGCCGCCGCGCCGTCGTTCAGGCCGGACGCGTTGCCGGCCGTTACGGTGCCGTCCTTCTTGAACGCGGTTTTCATCTTGTCCAGCTGTTCGGCGGTCACGTCGCCACGGACGTGCTCGTCCTGGGCGAAGGTCACCGTGCCTTTGCGCGTGGCGATCTCGATCGGCACGATCTGGCCCTCGAAACGCCCTTCGGCGATGGCGTGGGCGGCGCGCTGCTGGCTGGTCAGCGCCAGGGCGTCCTGATCGGCACGGGTGATGCCGTAGTGCTCGGCGATGTTCTCGGCGGTGATGCCCATGTGGATGTTGGCGAACGGGTCGTGCAACGCGCCGAGCATGTAGTCGTACGCCTGCACGTTACCCATGCGCGCGCCCCAACGGGCCTGGGGCATGATGTACGCGCCACGGCTCATGGATTCGGCGCCACCGGCCAGCACGGCCTGGGCGTCGCCGAGCATCAGCGATTGTGCCGCCGAGACGATGGCTTGCAGGCCCGAACCGCACAGGCGATTGACGTTCATGGCAGGCGTTTCTTTGGTGAGGCCGGCGTCGAGGGCGATGACGCGGGAAAGATAGGCGTCGCGCACTTCGGTGGGGATCACGTGGCCCATGACCACATGGCCGATGTGCTCCGGTGCGATCCCGGATTTCGCCAGCGCGGCGCGGCTGACCTGGGTGCCCAGTTCGATGGGGGAGACATCCTTGAGGGAACCGCCGAATCCACCGATGGCGGTACGCAGTGCGCTGACGACGAAAACTTCGGGTGTGCTCATGGCGACTCCTGACACGTATTGGAATTGTGGGGGCCGCACCGCGAAACGGGATTTCGGCCGGTGCTGACTGCGGGCAAGTCTAGATCGGCGTTCGGGACGGGCCTATGCCGAAACTGTCCAGATGGGCTGGCGTTCTTTACCATCAGCGCCTGATCCGTGGCGCACCATTGAAAAAAGGGAAAAGCGGTCATGCGGGAAAAGGATTCAGTGTCGATCTACTTCGTCCAGTTGATCGTCCATGCGCTGCGCGACCAGCCGCTGCGTTTGCAGTCGGTTTTGCAGGCGGCGGAAATCGACATGGCGCTGCTCGACGACCCCACGGCGCGGGTCTCGGCCAGTGCGTTTGCGGCGTTGTGGCTGATTCAGATCAAGGAACTGGGCGACGAGTTTTTCGGCCTCGATTCCCACGGCATGCCCCTGGGCAGCTTCGCCCTGATCTGCCGGGGGTTGATTCAGGAACCCAACCTGGAAAAGGCCCTGCGCCAGTGCCTGAGCAATTTCGGCCTGTTCCTGCGCGACTTTCGCGGCAGCCTCATCATTCGTGGCCCTCGCGCGCTGCTCGCGGTGGACACCACGACGGACGATCCGGTCCGGCAGCGCTTCGGTGAAGAGACGTTTCTGCTGCTGATGATCAGCCTGCTGTGCTGGCTCGGCGGGCGCCGCATCAGCATCGACCGCGCGCAGTTTCGCCAGCGCCGTCAGCGGCTCAGCGACGATTCTCTGTTGTGGGGTTTCAACCTGAGTTTTGGCGAGCCGCGCACCGAGATCGAGTTTTCCAGCCACTACCTGCGTCTGCCGGTGGTGCAGTCGTTGCCGTCGCTCAAATCATTTTTGCGCACCGCGCCGCAGTGGCTGGTCATCCGCTACCGCAACCAGCGCGGGCTGGCGGCGCAAGTCTATCAACGCCTGCGCAACAGCCATTACGGACACTGGCCGACGCTGCTGGAAATGGCCGACGAGCTGAAGCTCAGCGCCACCACGTTCCGCCGTCGGCTGGAGCGTGAGGGCTGCGCGTTTCAGGGGATCAAGGACGACGTGCGGCGCGGCATCGCCCAGCAGAAGCTGCGCGACACTGAACTGAGCGTGGTCGAGATCGCGTCACTGGTGGGGTTTCAAGAGCCCAGCGCGTTCCACCGGGCGTTCAAGAAATGGACGGGGAAAGCCCAGGGGCGTATCGATCGCGGGATGCAGGGCTCACGCTCCGGGCTGTCGAGGATCACGGTCTTTCATAAACGCCGAGCCAGGAACTGATGACCTCGAGGCGCCCGTCGCTGGCGCGCCAGGCCATGTCGAAAAGCGTGTTCACCCGCTGAGTGAAGCCGTGCCACGGGCTGCTCTTTACGTAAAACGACCGCCACTTGCGGGTGCGGTATGGGTCTTTGAAAAATGGATGTCGCGCAGCACCAGTCGTTCGGAGGCGCCGAACGACAACGGCGAGCTCGACTGGCCGAACGCGTGGCGGATGCTCTGGGGGTAGTAAGGTCTGATGTGGGAGAAATCGTAGAAGAACCGTTCACCGAGCACTGGACAGACAATGATCAAGCGGCCCTTGTCGGCCAGCAGCGTGATCAGGCGATCAAGCAGGGGCATCAGTTTTTCCGGTGGCAAATGCTCGATCAAATGGCTCAGGAAAATCACGTCGAACGTCCCCGAGAAACGGGACATGTCATCTTCGTGGCTGGCGTCGATGCCCTGGCTGATGGCTTTCTCGATGTACTGGGGATTGACGTCCACGCCGCTGATTTTCATGTTGAGTGACTTGAACAGCGGCCAGTATTTGCCGGTGCCGAATCCGTAATCAAGAACCGTGAGTGGCCGGTCAGCTGCGCCGGCCCAGCCACTCAGCAACTCTTTTATGCGAATCCCTTCCAATGTCTGGTAATGGGCCGGGTGCAATCGTTCAGCGCTGTCATGAGCCATAGGTCACGCCCTCAACTTGATGAAAACGGCGTGGCCATTCAGATTCTGGAACAGAAAGAAGTCCGGATTCTTTGCAATTTCCTGTACCAGCTCGGCCACGCCCTCGCAGCCCCAGGTGCCGTAATCGTCAAACACCACCACGCCGTGCACGCTCAGGCGCGGGCTGACCCATTCGAAAACGTCCTTGGCTGACAGGTAGGTGTCGACGTCGATATGGCAGAAGGCGAACAGATTGTGCTCGATCCGGTGAGCGCTTTCTTCCGGAAAAATACCCGTGAGGATCTCGACGTTCGCCGTCACCTCCAGTTTGCCCATCAGCCCCATCACGGCCTCTATCGAGGTGTCGGCGTGTTCGCCACCCCGGTAGAGGGTGTCATTTGCGCCGGCCTTGACCACCCCTTGAAAGGTGTCGCACAGGTAGATCTTCCGGGGCGATGAAAAGCGTTTAAGCATGCTGGCGATCAAGCCACCTGTGCCGCCTTTCCAGACGCCCACTTCGAGCGCGGCGCCGGGGACGTGCTCAAGCTGGCGCACCAGCGTCCAGAGTTCGTAGCAGCGATAGATATCCACCAGCGTGGCGTGCTGGAGGGTCTCGTAGGCCTTCATGAACGCCTGATCGCTGTACCAGGGCGAGTACGTTGCACGGGAAATCAGCACCGAATGCGGGTGTTGTTCCGCCAGCGGCTTGATCTCTGTGTCACGTAACGCGCGCAGAAGATAACGGCGCAGCTTGTCGAACTTGAATGACTTCAAAGGAAAAACTCCAGGGCATCTACATCAAACACCGGGATGCCGCATGTCGTCGCCACGTCCAGTCTTTCCGGAAAGTGGTTGTCAACGAAAATGGCGCGTCCATGAATGAAAGCTGATTTCTTCTCGCCGTTGTCGAGGTGGATGATTTCGGCAAACAGATGCGGATCTATACGCGCCTCACCCAGTGCATCCAGAGGGTTGCCGACGTGGCGAGTGATCAGGATCAACCGTTTGCCTTTGGCGAGCATGCGGTAAAGGAAATACAGGGTCGAGGGAATGGCTCTGCCGTCCTTTATCACGGTCTCGTCGAAATCGATGTAGACCGTGTCGAAGTCTTCATCCAGTTCGGCCAGCGTGGTGATGCGGCGCTCGACCAGATTGACGCCAGACACGGGCAAAGCGATTACGTCGCGGCCCAGGTAATCGAGCACGGTCATAAGTGGCAGATTGATCCCTCTGGCACGCTGGGTGACCATTGCCCCGGCCACCCGACAGCTGACTTCCAGCAGTTTCCATGAGCCGGCAGTGTCTTTTTTAAGCTGGAAGAACCAGGGGCCACGCAGCGTCAGGCGTTGGTTGATCAGCTGCCCGATGGCCTCGATTTCCGCAGACAGTGCCACGGGACGACAACGCATGGCGATGCCGGCGCGAACGCGTTCGCGGGTTCGCGGACCGAGCCAGACGATACGGTGGTTTCGATCGGTGAAGCAGTCAACGGTGATTTCTTCCCCGGGCAGGTACTCTACGAGTAACGGCGCCGCCAGTTGCGCCGACGCAGCGTCGGCCTCTGCAACGGTCTGCACAATGCGCACGCCCTGGCCGCCCTGGCCCGTGTCCGGCTTGACCACCACCGGCCAATGCTCGACGTGCTCAACCGACCGGTACAGGGTCGGTGTCCACGGCTGGTCAGCAAACAGGTCGTAGGTCAGCGCTTTATGTCGGCTGGTCAGCGATGCCTCAGGGTCACCGTTTACCAGCGCCACCTTCCACCCGGTGACCCGTGTCGACAGATAATGCTGAACGCTGTCGTGGGTGGCGAATACCAGTTGAATGTCCCACTGAGCCAAGAGAGCTGCGAATCTGGCGTCGAACTCTTGCGCGTCGATGCGCGGCAGATCGCCTGCGTAGTGGGTAAACAGAAAGCGCCCATGGTCATCTACGCTGGAGGCGCCAAACAGATTGACGTGGACCGAGTGCATCAGGGCCTGGTGTATCTCCGAGGCGTTTTCCGATCCGCACGGAAAGACCAGCACATTCACGGCTGCCATGGCGTTGGTTCCTGTGCAGAGCACTCAAGGGTCTTGGGGTGCGTTGGCATCATTCAGGTAACCAGCTCTGGAGCGAGTCGCGCGCAGTACCTGGAGTGCTGATCCACGCGCTGCGCACTGCGGTGCACAACGTCTGGCCTTCCTGCCTGCCGGCTTCGCGGTCCGCCAGGCGCATGCGGATTTCGCGCACCCACAGCGCTGCCTCGTTGAGCAGGCGCGTCATGGGCAACGATCCACGCATGCCTTCGACATCGCTGGTGATCACTGGCACTGCGCAGGCCCCGTACTCAAGCGCCATCACGTTGCTGCGGCAGTGATTGGCAACGCTCAGCGTCATGGGCAGCAACGCCAGGTCCAGGCTCAGCGCGCTTAACGTCGCCGGGTCATCCTGCGTGTGGGCGTCCAGATGCATCTCGTGCGCGTACTTGCGCAAGGCGACCGGCGCCTTGCCCAAAAAGATCCAGTCGACCTCACCGGCAAGGGCTTTGACGATCGCTTCGACCATCAGGGTTTCGGCGCCTGCGGCCGCTCCCATGAAGCAGGCAACGCGAGGCCGCTGAGTCAATCGCGGCGTGCATTGAACCTGGCTCCAGCTGGCAGGCAGCAAGGTGGGCACCACGCGAATATCCTGATGACGCCCCGCGAACAGTCCGGCGAGGGCCGGCGTCGGTACCACCAGTCGGTCAACGTAGCCCAACGCTTCTTTCAACGATTGTTCGATGTCCACGCCCAGCCCGTTGACCTGACCTGTGATGTCCAGACCCGCCGGGTACTGATCCATGTCCAGCACCTTGAACGCGCCCGAGAACGCATGAATTTTGCGCATCATCTGCAGGCGCGGCGCGTCGATGCGCCGTTGCAGGACGATGACGTCCGGCCGGTACTGCTGCAATTCCACTTCGCTGAGCAACTGACGACTGATCATCCCGTCGACTTCGCCGCTGCTGCGCAGTGCGTCGAACGGCTGGGCGAGCCGCCGGCTGGCTGAGGGCTGCGAGTCCGCCGGATGCGCGAGCAGGACGGGAAGCGGTCGCCACGAAAGCGGGTTCCAGGACAAACGGGATCGGCGGTCAAAATGAAAGGCTCCGCCGCCGAGGGACAAGTTACGGTTGTACGCCGGGTCGGCGGCCAGAACAGGCAACCATTTCGAATACATGTAGGCCTGCTCGGCGGTAAATCGCTCAAGCTTGCTTTCAAACGTTGCGATGTCGACGGCGTTCTGGCTGACACTGCCTTCATGCAGCAGACACGCGTGCGGCGTCCACACCGTGAGATAGCCCAGCGCACCGACCTTCAGGCACAGGTCGACGTCGTTGTAGGAGACCGTGAGATGTTCCTCGTCGAGGCCGCCGACCTCCTCATAGACGGATTTGCGGATCATCAGGCAGGCCGCCGTGACGACGCTGTAATTCTGGTCCACCAGCAGTCGCTGCATGTAACCGGACGCGTCCGCCGCGAATCCGATGAACGGGTGAGCCGCAGGTCCTTCAAGTCCCACGATGACCCCAGCGTGTTGAATGTTGCCGCTGGGGTAGAGCAGCTTCGCACCGACGATACCGACTTCCGGCCGCAGCGCATGGTTGAGCAACGCGTCCAGCCAGTCATCCTGCAGGATCGCTGTGTCGTTGTTCAGCAGCACCAGGTATTCGCCGTTGGCATGGCGCGCTGCCAGGTTGTTGATCGCGGAATAATTGAAGGCGTGCGGATAGCGCAGCACGCGGACCTTCTGCCCGCCAATGGCTTCTATTTCGGAGAGCCAGGCCACGGCATCAGCAGCTGCGCTGTTGTTGTCGACGATGATGATTTCGTACTGAAAGTAGCGGGTTTTTTCCAGAATGCTTTCGACACAGCGCTGCAGCAGGTGCAGCTGGTCCTTGGTCGGAATGATGATCGAAACCAGAGGCTGATCGACATGGCCGTATTTGACATGGTAATGCCGGCCCGGGCCTTGCTCGATGGCATGCTGGGGATAACCACGGCGGTTCAAATGCTGGCTGAGGGCGGCGACTTCGTCGGGGTTTTCATCCAGGGTCGGCGTTTCGCAGATCAGCAGGGGTTCGGCCACGTGTTCCACGGACTGCAAGCCGTTTTGCTCGATCATGCGCAGGATCGTGTCGAATTCCAGCGCCTGCGGCAGGTCGGGATCAAACCCGCCGGCCGCAAAAACGCATCACGACGCATGAACCAGTGGCCGGCGGTAATGACAGGCAGGCTCAGCAGGAAATCCAGGTTCATATCAGGTCTGAACGCGGCGCCCAGGGTTTTGCCCGAGCGGTGAATTTCATCGCAGAAGATCAGGCTGGCCTGGGTCTCGGACAGGCGAGGTTCCAGGCATGTGATGCCGCTCGGCAGGAGCACGTCGCCGGCGCGTAACACCAGCAACCACTGCGCGTCGCTCTCTTGAAAACGCGCGTTGATCCGCGCTGCCGTTTCGCCAGCCGTTTCCCACTGAGTGCCGAACGTCAAGTCAGGCGGACAGGTCAGGGCGCTGTAAACCACTTGCTTCACGTCGCGTTCTGCCAGGCTCTGCCAGGCATCGAGGCTCGCCAGCGTCGCGTTCAGCGCTTCGGGTTCGGCGTCTGGGTCCACGACGGCAACGAGCACGTCCGGGCGCGGCAGCGTGGCCAGATGGTCAGCCATCAGCCGTCGCTGCGCAGGGGTCAGGGTGCGGTCTTTCAGCCAGTGTTCAATGGAGGGCTGCAACGTAAGCTGGCGCTCGCCGGCCGCTTGCTGCGTCAGGTCGATGAAACCCTGAAGCTGGCCCCAGAACGCGCTCTCCATTTCCAGCCAGATGCCATAGACGCCCGCAACAGTGTCACGGGCCCGTTCGAATCCGCCCGGCTCATCGTGCAACGTCGCGCCCAGGTCGCCGATGTAGCTGGTGAACGGAAGTGCCTGTATGTGCTCGCCCTTGAAGTAGATCACCGGGCAGCCGCACAACATGGCTTCCGTGCAAATGGTAGAGACTTCAAAGGAATACAGCGCTTTGGCGCACTTGAAAATCTCCGCCAGCTCGGCGAGGGTTTTGGCATTTTTGAAGGTGAGCAGTTCCACGTCTTCGGGCAGCAGGTCGAAGTCAATCTGGTCGTGGGGGTAGCGATGCAGATACAGGTAGCTTTTGGTCCGTTCGGTGGGCTGGTCAGGCGGGCAAAACAGCTGCGAATCGATCACCGGCAGGGTCAACATGTTGCCCTGGGACGTGCTGTCCATGAAGTCTTCGGCGTAATAGAAAAACAGATCGGTGTCGGCGGCGCCCACATCGCGCCCGTTCAGAAAACCTTCGCGATTGAGGATGTAACGCACGACCACCGCGCTGCCCAGCGGGTTGCCGTCGATCACCTCGGGGTAGACGGCAATGGGTACCCGGCTTGCTCGTCGGTGCTGTTCCATGATCGCTTCCGTCAGGAACGGCGTGCGCAGTTGCGGATTGACCACGTCGCAGAGCGCCACATAGGCCTCATGCCCCGAGACGTTGAGGGCGTGGCAGAGGTAATGCATCACGCAGATGCCGGAAGAGGTCTCACGGTAATTGGGTGCGTAGATGTAGTACGGGTTCGCGATTTGCTGATGCAAACTGTGGCGAGTCATTGTCGTTTTACTTCCAGGGTTTGATCGCAGGGCGCGGATAACTGTTGATGACGATTGCAGCGAGTCTGTTCATGTCTTCGGCGCCGTAGCGCTGATCAATCGGCAGCGGTAAGAGCCTGCCTGCCAGTTCTCGCTCCAGCGCCGGAGCGCCAGGGTCCGACAGCACTTCTCGCCAATAGCACGGCACATATACCCGCTCATTCAGCAACGCCTCGCGGATGCGTGCGGCCTCGTCGGGATCTTGCGCAATGAACGGGTAACAGAGCGCCGGTGCAGAGGCGAGGCTCATCGCACCGAGATCATTGACCGGGCCGAGGGCGTCGTGCAGCCGGGAGAAATTTTCCTGACGCCGACGCTTGATGTGAGGGTAGTCGATGCTGTCGAGCAGGCGCGTGGTGGCAGCAGACATCCCGCGCACACCTTCCGCACCGAGTGCGTGTTCAACGTCGAGAAAGGCCGCGTAGTGCGCTTCCGGTGGACCAGCGAGACGGCCGAGCAAGGCCTCGAACCGATCGGCCGATTGTCCAGGCGTGATCGATGGGAGATCGACCGGGCCGTTCACCAACCAGCCGCCGTCGGGCACGCCCACGAACTTGCGAGGGGAATAGAGCGTCGGGACGCCCATTTCGGCGGCGCTGAAGAGTGACTGCGAATTGTCGACGATCAAACCGTGACGGAGCCGTTTGACCAGGGTGTCGTGGATGTACGCGTCCTTGAGCCCAAAATAATTGACGTAAAGAAACGCGTCTTCGGCGGCCAGAGAGGGCAGGCTGGCAGGCTCCAGTGCGGCATCCAGGCCGTAACGCACAACCTCGACATCAATGGCTCGTGCGGCGTCGGGCATGACCGCGCACAAGTAATGCGGTAACCAGACCCTGCGAACCTTCTGCGCGAGCAGCAGCGCCTGAAACGCCGAGCGTGCGAGGTTGTAAGCACGGGCACCTGGTAGAAGCGCCTGACCGCTGCGCAGTTCCAGCTCGAAGAAGCCGCCCATGGCCTTATCCATCGATGACTTTCCCGCGCCGGGCCCAGGTGCTCACGGTGTCCAGTTCGTTGAACATCAGCAAGTCGAGGATCGAGAGCGCGGGCACGAACGGTTTACCCAGCTGCTCGTAAGCGCGAAGTTCGGGTTCGAGGAGTTCCAGCGCGTAACCGGCGTTGGCGAACTCAACGCTGTCATACATCGCGCCACCTGCAACCGGGTTGAGATAACGGGTGCCGCCGATCGCCCTGATCGTCTCGAGCACGCGCTCCTGCCCTTTGGCATGGGAAACCGGCGCCCATTCACTGGCCCGAACGATTGGGGTGTGAATGCGCAACAGGCTGCAGCACGAGCGCAGCGCCAGCTCATTGAACTCGGCGATGTTGTGTGCCGGCAATTTCAACAGCGCTTCGAGCCAGGTCAGCGTGCGCTCAGCGTGGGGTGCCTTGCGGTACGCAAACGCGAGGCGGCTCATGATGGCGTCGATATCAAAGTGTGGCGAAATCTGGCGTTGATTGATCAACTGCGAGTGACTGCCCTTTGCCAGCGGCAAGCCAAACCACTTCGGCTCGCCCTCCAGCAGGTAACGGTTGCGCTCGATCCAGCCGTTCTTGATGAACTGCACGTTGTCGTACAGCACGAAACAGTCGCTCGCGGCGATCAGCTGAAAGTAACCCAGGTAAGGAAGAAAGTACGGTTGCATCAGGGCCACACGGCCCTGATCCAGAAGTGCATGGTCGTTGGACCGCTGATCAAGCCCGGCAGGGCTATGGGTAGGGGCGATGAGCACGGGTTGCATCGGTCAGGCCCCGCGCGCGCTGAGCAGGATGTCGATAATGGAGTCCTGCTGCTCATCCGTCAGGTCCGGGTAGATTGGCAGGCACAACACGCGGCTGGAAATCAGGTGGGCATGGGTGAGCTTCGCAGCGTCCGAACTGGGCAAGCTGCGGTACATCGGGAACTCTGTGATCAACGGGTAGAAATAACGCCGCACCAGCACATCGCGCGCACGATAGCGGTTGTACATTTCGTCGCGGCTCACGCCAAACCGAGAACCGTCTATGAAAATCGGGCAATAGGCATAGTTCCAGTCCACGCCTGCGGGCTGTTCCAGCAAGGTGATGCCGGGCACGTCTGCCAGCGCCCTGGCGTAGCGATCAAACAGACGCTTGCGCGACTGCAGCGCAGAATCGATGTGGCGCAATTGGAGCATGCCGAACGCTGCCTGAATCTCGTTCATCTTGCCGTTGATGCCCGGCGCCATGATCGTAACTTCGTCGGCAAAACCGAAGTTCTTCAGGTAATCGATGCGCTGCTTGGTCTTCCTGTCGTGGCAGATGATCGCGCCGCCTTCGAAGGTGTTGAACACCTTGGTGGCATGGAAACTGAGGACCGAAAGGTCACCATGATTCAAGACGCTGGTGCCATTGTGCTGAACACCAAACGCGTGGGCGGCGTCATAGATGACCTTCAAGCCGTAGGTGTCGGCGATTTTTTGAATGGCGTCGACGTCACAGGGAATCCCGTAGCAATGAACCGGAAGGATGGCCGTGGTCGCCGGCGTGATCGCTTCCTCGATGCGCCTGGGGTCCAGGTTGTTGGTCAGCGGGTCGATGTCGACAAACACCGGCTTAAGGCTGTTCCACAATAACGAGTGGGCCGTGGCGACGAAGGAATACGGCGTGGTGATCACCTCGCCCGTGACGCGCAGCGCCTGGAGTGCGGTGACCAGCGCCAGGGTGCCGTTGGAAAACAGGCAGACATGCTCAACGCCCAAGTGCTCGGCCAGTGCGGCTTCCAGCTGTTCATGGAAAGGGCCACCGTTGGTGAGACGCTTGCTGGCCCAGATCTCCTCCAGAAACGGCATGAACTCTTCCAGCGGAGGAAGCAGCGGACTCGTGACAGGAATTGAATTCGACATGGACACCAAGGCTCATGGGCGGTTGAAAGCCCCACGACCCTTGCAGGCATCGAGATGGGGGGCATAGGGCCCTTTTAGACGGTGCCGAGAAAATGACGTCTAAAGGCGGCTTGCAGCTTGAATAGCAAAAATTCGGCCAATACCTGTCGAATCGGTAGCCGAGACGTGGCGGGGGCCTGCCCCACGGGTGCAAGACGCGGGATTGACAGTCGTCGGGACCGCGGACCCGGCAGCACCTTGATAGAGGGTTCAAGCTCGCCGCTTGATATTCCGAACGCCTGACGCTTACTTTGTACGCCTCGCCGCCCTGCGGCCTGCCCAACGAAAAAGGATTTGAGTCATGAGTAGCGATGACCACCATTCACTCGCGCAGCGACTGATGGGCATTGATGAAATTGAATGCGTCACGCCGGATTTGAATGGCGTGCCGCGAGGGAAGGTGATGACCGGCGAAGGTTTTCTCGAAGGCCGTCGGTTGCAGCTGGCGCGGGGTGTGCTGCTGCAATGCATCATGGGCGGCTACCCGCCGTCCAAATTCTATGGCAGTGACGATGGCGACCTGGCCCTGATCGCCGACCCGCAGCAGACCCATCGTCTGCCGTGGAGCGACGAGCCCCGCGCCCTCGCGATCTGCGACGCCGACGAGCTCGACGGCCAACCGTCGCCGCTGTCCACCCGCGGTCAGCTCAAATCGGTCATCGCCCGTTATGCCCGCCATGGCTGGTCACCGGTGGTGGCCACCGAACTGGAATTCTTTGTCTTCGCGGCCAACCCCGATCCGAGCCAGCCGTTCCAGCCGCCGGTCGGTCTGGACGGTCGGCGCGAGGACGGCCAGTCGGCGTTCAGCATCAGCTCCAACAACGGCCTGCGACCGTTCTTCAAGGAAATCTATGCCTGCATGGCCGCGCTGGGCCTGCCCCGCGACACCGTCATGCACGAGATGGGCGTCAGCCAGTTCGAGATCAACCTGCTGCACGGCGATCCGCTGCTGCTGGCCGACCAGACATTTCTGTTCAAACACATGCTCAAGGAAGTCGCGCTCAAGCATGGCCTGATGGTGGTGTGCATGGCCAAACCGCTGGCGCACACCCCCGGCAGTTCCATGCACATTCACCAGAGCGTGGTCGAGACCAGCACTGGCCAGAACATCTTCAGCGACGATCAGGGCGAGGCCACTGATCGCTTTCATCACTTCATCGGCGGGCAGCAGGCGGCGATGGCTGACTTCACCGCGTTGTTCGCGCCCAACGTCAATTCCTATCAGCGCCTGTGCCATCCCTTCGCTTCACCGAATAACGCCTGCTGGTCCCACGACAACCGCGCGGCGGGTCTGCGCATTCCGGCCAGCGCACCGGTCGCCCGTCGGGTCGAGAACCGTCTGCCCGGCGCCGACGCCAACCCGTATCTGGCCATCGCCGCCAGCCTGGCTGCGGGGCTGCACGGCATCGAGCACAGGCTGGAACCGTCGCCACCGATTCAAGGTGAGTTCGTTGTGCCCGATAATCTGTCGTTGCCATGTACCTTGCACGCCGCTCTGGAACGTCTGACTCGCAGCTCGCTGGCCAAGGAACTGTTTGGTGCCGAATTCATCGAAGGCTACGTCGCGTCGAAGACCCTGGAACTGACCAGCTTCTTCAACGAAATTACCCCCTGGGAGCGCCGCGTTCTGGCCGCTCAGGCTTAAGAATCGCTGTTCGGAAATCCTCTGAAATCGAGGGTTTCCGTCTTTTGGAAAGCTATGCGCCAAATCTGGAAGTCCTTTCGAGCGCTGTATTTTGCCTCGCTGATGATGTTGATCGGCTCGGGCCTGCTCAGCACCTACCTGGCCTTGCGTCTGGCCGCCGATCAGGTCGATGGCCTGTGGGTCGGTGCGTTGATGGCGGCGAACTATGTCGGTCTGGCCCTGGGCGGCAAGATCGGCCATCGGCTGATCGGCCGAATAGGGCACATCCGTGCGTACGCCACCTGCGCCGGTATTGTCGGCGCGGCGGTGCTCGGCCACGGGCTGTTCGATTACCTGCCGGCGTGGATCTTCCTGCGGATGATTGTCGGCCTGGGCATGATGTGCCAGTACATGGTCATCGAAAGCTGGCTCAACGAGCAGGCCTCGCCCAAGCAGCGCGGCACGGTGTTCAGCCTCTACATGATCGCGTCGTACCTGGGGCTGGTGCTCGGCCAGCTGATTCTGGTCATCCACCCGCAACTGGGCCCTGAACTGCTGATGCTCGTGGCGATGTGCTTCGCCCTCTGCCTCGTGCCGGTGGCCATGACCCGCAGCATTCACCCGGCGCCGATGCACCCGGCACCGCTGGAGCCGCTGTTCTTCATGCGCCGGGTGCCACAATCCCTGACCACGGTGTTAAGCGCCGGCATGATCATCGGCTCGTTCTACGGCCTGGCCCCGCTGTATGCCGCGCAACAGGGGCTGTCGACCGAGCATGTCGGCCTGTTCATGGCCAGTTGCATCGGCGCGGGCCTTATCGTCCAAGGCCCGCTGGGCAAGCTGTCGGACCGCTACGACCGTGCCTGGCTGATCCGCGGCGTGGCCGGCTTGCTGGTGCTGGCCTCGCTGCCCCTGGCGATCCTCCCGGATGTGCCGATGGAGCTGCTGCTGGCGGTGGGCTTCCTGGCGTCCCTGCTGCAGTTTTCGCTGTATCCGCTGGCGGTGGCGTTCTCCAACGACCACGTTGAAGGCGAACGCCGCGTGTCCCTGACCGCCATGTTGCTGATGACCTACGGCGTCGGCGCCAGTATCGGCCCGCTGGTGTCCGGCGTGCTGATGAAGATGTTCGGCAGCAACATGCTCTACGCCTTCGTCTGCTTGGTGGCGCTGGTGCTGGTGCTGCGTATCCGTCCGAAAGCCGTCACCAACCTGCACCAGGTCGAAGACGCCCCGCTGCATCACGTCGCCATGCCTGACAGCATGTCCAGCTCGCCGCTCGTGGTCGCCCTTGACCCGCGGGTGGATGAACAGGTGGTGCAGGATCAGATGCAGGACGTTGAGCCTGAGCCTGAGGTTTCGTCGGAGATTGTGCCGGATGTGGCAGCAGATGCCGAAGTACAGCCTGAGATGGTGGAGCGGGTTGTGGCGTCGGGTGAAGGCGTTGTGCGGCCAGTGGCGATTATGGACGAGGAAGTGGCTGCTGATTCTGGCGCGGCTGGGCTGGAGGAGACGACTGAAGTGCGGCGGGATGTCGGGGTGGATCGGCCGTTGTGATCGAGGCTGGGCTGATTGGGTATACCCCCGCAGCATCACAAACGTCTAGGAGCGACCAGGGTGGCGCTCCACCTTGCTCGCGAAGACGGAGTATCAGTGACATGGATTTCGCCTGACACGACGCATTCGCGAGCAAGCTCACTCCTGCAATTCCGGTGTTTCACCTGAGTCTCGTGCACTCAGAGCTACAGTGGGACGATGGCGGCTGTGCGAGGGGAGGCAGGGTAATTGCGGCAACCCGCCAGCACGCCATGGAGCGCACCGGCCGGGTTACCGCCAACGATCAGAAATCGTCGTCTTTGTCGAAGCGTCGCGCTTCGCGCTGCAGTTGATAGACCAGGCGCTCGACCTGACGCTGCACCAGGCCACTCATGTTGTGGAAGCGTACGCCGGCAAACGTGGTGTTGATCCTTTCTTCGAAGTGCAGGTAGCGCAGTTCAACGGGTGTGGTCATGTTGCCGAAGGGCAGGGAGGCGATAAAGCGCTCATAGACCTGACCCAGCTGCATGCGCTCGGACACATCGCCCTCGAAGCGCAGCTTGCACCCGGTGGCGGAGATGTCCAGCAGCTTGCCGCGCAACGGAGATTTAAGCCGTTCGCCACCGATCTCGACATCAATCAGGGAAGCCAGCTTAAGGGCCGCGCGAAAGGCATTGCGGCGCTGGTGATAGACGACTTCTTCAGGCAGCGGGCCGCGATAACTGCGCGGCTCTTCGATCACCGTCAGCCGGGCTTTGCTTTCCCAAGCGATGCGCACACCATCGTGAAAGCCCTCGACCCGGAACGGCTCACCGCTGGCCAGGAAACGCTCGCCGTCACGGGGGATCATCTCGTCGAAAATGACTTGATTGGTGTCGCGGTTGACATCGATCACGTAGCTCTGAAAACGCTGGGTGCGTTCGTGGAACGTGATGATCAACGGGTCATGACTTTCCATCAGCAGCCGCAGATTGGCAGCGATTTCCAGCGGGGTGGTCAGTACCTTCGGGGGCTGCGGAACATCTTCCGCGCTTGAGGCATTCACGGTCTATCCATCTCCAGGCAAATAACGGCAGCGGGCGGCATATTGCCACCACGGTGCGCACCTTGATACAAGAACTTACGCCTGGCTAAGCGGACGCGGCCTGGCCTTGCCCGACGTCGAGCCGCGGCTGTCATAAAGCGTGGGCGTGTCGCCGCCGTTGAGAATCCTCAACTGCTGTGCCGTGGTGAGTTGCTGGAGCTGGATAAGGCTGCCGTTTTGCTCATTGGCCGCCTGGCATTCACTCATCAGTGCGCTGAGTTCATCGCCTGCGGTCAACAAGGCTTCACCCACTGACGAATGTTTCGCCACTTCTTCAAGTCCCGCACGATTGGCGGGCAGACCCAGGCTGGTCATCAGCTGGGTACGTCGGCGTCCATGCTGCTCGAGCACGATCACCAGCGCCTGTTTCTGCGCCAGGATGTGTTCCATCTCGACCATATTGCGCCCATGAAGGGCCACTGATTCGGCCTTCAGGATGTCCAGCAAATGCCGGGTTGGCGCAATGTCGTCCGTGATCAGTTGAAGCAATGTAGTGTCTTGCATCGCATGCCCTGGTGTTTAAGCGTCCAGAAGCCCCTGCGCAGACCGGGGGCTAGCGCTGGGCTTCGAAGTTAAGCAGTTTGCTTGCAACACGATTGCTGTCGACCTTATAGCTGCCGTCGGCGATTGCCTGCTTCAACTCGGCCACACGGGCGCTGTTGACGACTGGCTGATCACGCAACGAATCACTGATCTTCTGCAACTGTTGAGCTTCGCTGCTCAAATGTACTGCCTCACCACTGCCCGGCACGCTGGAAGTGCCGCTGACCGCCGCCGTAGCTTCGGTTTTGCCGGCTTCCTTGGTGCTGGCGGTACGTGTTGTACCGCTGACGGGAGTGGAGCTATTCAAACGATTGAAGTCGATGACCATGATTGAAAAACCTCTGGGTTCTAGGACGCTTGCCTTGGTTTCGGCCCGACCCGGAATAACTTTAGGGCTCGTGCGAAAACAGTCTCGAATGGACTTCGCACGGAGCACTGGGGTTCCGAGTGTAGGAAAAGCGCAAGCGCAGCGCCAGAGGTCTTACCTTCACATGTCAGTTACATAGCGACCTCAACTTGTCCGGGTGCAACGATATTGGCCTTGATCACCCGCTGGGAATTCAGGTTCTTTACCCGTATTTGCTCGTTGAAACCGCCATCGGACAGGGCTTCGCCCGGCATGCGCACGCTCATCGAACCACTGCGCGCACTGATCACCACCTGGTCGCCCTTGTGAACCATTTGCGGCTGGTCGAGGTGGACCGGGGTCAGGATCTGGTCGATGACCGTTGGTCGGACAACTTTCTGCCCGACCGCCTGATCAAGCGAATCCAGGAAGCCTTGCCCCAGCAGGCTTACGTCACGTTCTCGCAGCGCCACATCGTTTTCAGTCACGATCGCGTCGCGTTTCATTGGTCGCACGCCGGTGACCACATTGCGGTAAAGATGTACTTGGGCTGGCACGAACACCGTCCACGGGGACGTGCCTTCGCAGCGCACTTTCACCGTCACGCGGCCGATGGGCTGGGCGGGGCTTTCCAGTGAGGCTGTCAAATCCTTGTCGCACACTGGCATGCGCAGACGCGGATCCAGCTGCTTGACTTCGATTTCATAGCGGCCGGCGGTTTGGTTGGTCGCCATGTAGTCTTCAACTGTGAATTCAAGAAAGCCCTGGGTCACGCCGATAAGTGTTTCAGGCAAGGTCATGTTGTCCGCGCGGCTCAGGCTGGCGGCACACAACAGACACAGCGCAACCAGCACGCAGAGAAAGCTGCGAGTTGCGGGTGCCGGGCGTCGGGATACTGTCGTTTGTGTGTTCATGATGAGTAAATAGCAAGGCCCGTGCCGCTTACCGATTCGGTAGCGCAATTGGTCGTTTTGGGAGGAGTGGTGCATGGCTGGTGTGATGGATTCAGTAAACCAGCGCACTCAACTGGTAGGGCAGAACCGCCTTGAACTGTTGCTGTTCCGGTTGGACGGCAAGCAGTTGTATGGGATCAACGTGTTCAAGGTAAAAGAGGTGCTTCAATGCCCGAAACTTACCCACATGCCCAAATCCAGTCCGATTGTGCGCGGCGTGGCAAATATTCGTGGCGGGACCATCCCGATCCTTGATCTGGCATTGGCGACCGGCGGCAAGCCGTTGAGCGACATCGCCAATTCCTTCGTGATCATCACGGAGTACAACACCAAGATTCAGGGTTTTCTGGTGCATGCGGTGGAACGCATCGTCAATATGAACTGGGAAGACATTCACCCGCCTCCCAAGGGAACCGGTCGCGACCACTACCTCACGGCGGTGACGCGTCTGGACAATCAGTTGGTGGAAATCATCGACGTCGAGAAGATCCTTGCCGAGGTAGCGCCAGTCTCCGAAAACATCTCGGTCGGCGTGGTCACGGCGGAGGTGCAGCACAAGGCGCTCTCGTTGCGCGTGTTGACGGTTGATGATTCCTCTGTGGCGCGCAAACAGGTGACGCGCTGCCTGCAGACTGTCGGCGTGGAAGTCACGGCGTTGAATGACGGTCGTCAGGCGCTCGAGTTCCTGCGCAAACTGGTAGACGAAGGCAAGAAACCGGAAGAAGAATTCTTGATGATGATCTCCGACATTGAAATGCCGGAGATGGATGGCTATACCCTCACTGCGGAGATTCGCAGCGACCCGCGCATGCAGAAGTTGCACATCGTGTTGCACACGTCGCTATCGGGCGTGTTCAACCAGGCCATGGTCAAGAAGGTCGGCGCTGATGACTTCCTGGCCAAGTTCCGGCCGGACGATCTGGCGGCGAGGGTGGTAGATCGTATCAAGGCGGCAGATATCAGCTGAGGAGGGGTGTTCCTCCTTGCTGTTCACATGATTTGAGAGGCGGCATGTCGACAGGTAATTTGGATTTTGATCAGTTCCGGGTATTCCTGGAAAAAGCCTGTGGCATTTTGCTGGGTGAAAATAAACAGTATCTGGTCTCCAGCCGCCTTAACAAGTTGATGGAGCAGCAGTCCATCAAGTCGTTGGGTGAGCTGATCCAGCGTATCCAGACGCAGCCGCGCAGCGGGTTGCGCGAGCAGGTGGTGGATGCGATGACCACCAACGAGACGTTGTGGTTTCGCGATACGTACCCCTTCGAGGTGCTGAAGAACAAGGTGTTGCCGGAGGCGATCAAGGCCAGCCCCAACCAGCGTTTGCGGATCTGGTCGGCGGCGTGCTCGTCGGGGCAGGAACCGTATTCGCTGTCGATGTCGATCGATGAGTTCGAGCGCAGTAACCCGGGGCAGTTGAAGTCGGGCGCGCAGATTGTGGCGACGGATTTGTCGGGTTTGATGTTGAACAATTGCAAGACGGGCGAGTACGACAGTCTGGCCATCGGCCGGGGCTTGTCGCCGGACCGTCTGCAGCGTTTCTTTGATCAGAAGACGCCAGGGCGCTGGACGGTGAAAGCGCCGATCAAGAGTCGTGTGGAGTTTCGTTCGTTCAATCTTCTGGACAGTTATGCGGCGTTGGGCAAGTTCGATATGGTGTTTTGTCGCAACGTGCTGATTTATTTTTCGGCGGAGGTGAAGAAGGATATTTTGCTGCGTATTCATTCGACGTTGAAGCCGGGGGTATTTGTTCCTTGGGGCGTCGGAGGCCTTGAACGGGTTGCCCGATCATTATCAGATGGTGCAGTGCAGTCCCGGGATTATTTATCAGGCCAAGTGATTGGCTGCGTTTTCGCTTTATTAGAACCCGCTTAGGCGGGTTTTTTGTTTTGTGTTGGCGCTGAGATTGTTGGCCGCCTCTTAGCCGGAGCGGCGCTTAGAGGGGTCTGCCTAACGGCAGACATTTCGCCTTCGGCGAGTTACTTGGAAAAGCACCCCAAGTAACCAAGGGTGCTTGCTCCTGGTTGGGCTCCTCCTTCGTCGGAGTACCCTCACTCCGGTCTCGCTCCGTGGGCCCGCGCCGAACGGGCATCCATGCCCTGACGGCGCTCTCGCCGCATCCATGCGGCTCGGCCCACTGCGCGAGACCTGCGTTCAGCCTGCACCCAAGTCGCGTTTTGTGTCGCCTGAACTTCCTGCGTAGGAAGATCAAAAACAGATCAAAGGCTTCCCGGCTAAAGCCAGTCCTACAGGTATTCGCGCACGGTCAGTAGGACCGGCTTTAGCCGGGAAGGGGCCCGTTTGGTCACCATAAATTCCGTGGCTTGCGCACTGACATCTTCCCGGCTAAAGCCGGTCCCACTAAAAGCACGCGGTGTCCAGTAGGACCGGCTTCAGCCGGGAAGCTGTTGATCTTGATCTTCATGCGCAGCCAGCCCAGACGACAACAATCGCGACTTGGGTGCAGGCCGAACGCAGACGACGCGGAGTGGGCCGAGCCGCATGGATGCGGCAAGAGCGCCGTCAGGACATGGATGTCCGTTCGGCGCGGGCCCACGGAGCGTCGTCGGAGTGAGGGAACCCTGAGGAACGAAGGGCCCAGCCAGGAGCAAGCACCCTTGGTTACTTGGGGTGCTTTTCCAAGTAACTCGCCGAAGGCGAAACAGTCTGCCCCCAGGCAGACGCTTGTGATCTTGATCTTGATCTTGATCTTGATCTCACGAGCGATAGCGGAATACGGCAAAAAAACGGCACCGTGCTTGCCGCTTTCCTCCCCAGGAGCGGAAATCCCTTGCCGCTTTTCTGTCATCACCCCGCACCAACATCCCTGCAGCCCGCGAAAAACGGCACTTTCAGCAAGTGGCACGCACCTTGCTATATCTCCTGCACGTACATCTGGTCAGCCCTCAAAGGTCCCGACATGAGCATCAGTTTTGAAAACGCCCTCGGCATCCACGAAAAAGCGCTCAACTTCCGCGCCCAGCGTGCTGAAGTGCTGGCCAACAACATCACCAACGCCGACACCCCCAACTACAAGGCGCGTGACCTCGACTTCTCCAAAGTCCTGGCCGCCGAAAGCGACAAAAGTAAAAACGGCCACTTCGCCCTCGACATGACCAACAACCGTCACATCGAAGCCGAAGGCATGAGCGATGGCGAAGCCAGCCTGCTCTACCGCACCCCGTCGCAGCCGTCGCTTGACCAGAACACCGTCGACTCCCAGGTCGAAAACGCCAACTACGCCGAAAACGCCATCGGTTTTCAGGCCAGCTTCACCTTGCTCAACAGCAAATTCAAAGGGCTGGTTGCAGCCCTGCGCGGAGAGTAATCCATGTCCCTATCCAGTGTTTTCAATATTGCCGGTAGCGGCATGAGTGCCCAGAACACCCGACTCAACACCGTGGCCAGCAACATCGCCAACGCCGAAACCGTGTCCTCCAGCATGGACAAGACCTACCGCGCCCGCCATCCGGTGTTCGCCACGGTCTTCCAGGGTCAGGAATCCGGTGGCAGCGCCTCGCTGTTCGAAGACCAGGGTCAGGCCGGCACCGGCGTACAGGTGTCCGGCATCGTCGAAGACGCCTCCAACCTCGAAGCACGTTACGAGCCAAATCACCCGTCAGCCGACAAGAACGGCTACGTGTATTACCCGAACGTCAACGTCGTCAACGAGATGGCGGACATGATCTCGGCCAGCCGTTCGTTCCAGACCAACGCGGAAATCATGAACACCGCGAAAACCATGATGCAGAAGGTCCTGACCCTGGGTCAGTGATAAAGGGCGAAATCCATGACGGTCTCAAACACAGACGCTACCTCGTCGTTCCTCAAAGGGCTGCAAAGCACGACCCCCGGGACCACAGGCACCAGCACCAAATCCAGCACGAGCAGCCTCACCGGGTCCAGCTCGCTGGGCAAGGATTCATTCCTGCAGTTGCTGGTCACGCAGATGCAGAACCAGAACCCGCTCGATCCTCAGGACAACAGCGAGTTCGTGGCGCAGTTGGCCCAGTTCAGCAGCCTGGAAACGATGCAGAACCTGAGCACCTCGGTCGACTCGATCAGCACCATGTACCAGTCGTCCCAGGCGTTGCAGGCCTCGTCGCTGGTTGGCCGTTCGGTGACCGTGGACGCAGGTTCGACCTACGTCGACACCAGCAAGGCCATGACCGGTTCCGTGGTGCTGCCATCGTCCAGCTCCGACACGACGGTGAAGATTTACGACAGCACCGGCACGAACGTCGTGCGCACCATCGACCTGGGCACACAGAAGGCGGGTACCACAGCCTTCAGCTGGGATGGCAAGGACGACAGCGGCGCGGCGGTGGAGGCGGGCAACTACAGCTTCGTCGCCAACGGCAAGCTGGACGGTAAAGGCACTCAGCTGAGCACCTACCTGCCGGCGACAGTGAACAGCGTGACCATGGGCACAACGGGCTCTGACATGACGTTGAACCTCGCCGGCGGCACCCAGGTGGCACTGGCAAATATCAAGCAAATCGGAATTTAGAGCCGACTAGACGGCGCAGGAGTTAATCATGTCTTTCAATGTTGGTCTTAGTGGGCTCTACGCAGCAAACAAAAGTCTGGACGTCACCGGCAACAACATTGCCAACGTCGCGACCACCGGCTTCAAATCTTCCCGTGCGGAGTTTGCTGACCAGTACGCCCAATCGATTCGCGGCACCTCCGGTGGCACCAACACCGGCAGCGGCGTCTCCACTGCCGCCGTGTCGCAGCAGTTCACCCAGGGCACCCTGAACACCGGTACCGGCCGCAGTCTGGACCTGGCGATCAACGGCAATGGCTTCTTCATGCTGAGTAACAACGGCGAGAAGCTGTACACCCGTGCGGGCGCTTTTCACACCGACACCGAAGGCTACGTCATCAACGAAGCCGGCAACAACCTGCAGGGCTACAGCGTTGACGGCCAGGGCAATGTTGCCACCGGCGTGCTGAGCAACCTGCGTGTCGACTCCTCGAACCTGGCGCCGAAAAGTACCGGTGTCATCACAGTCGCCTCCAACCTGAATTCCTCGTCCACCTCGCCGACGGTTCCGACCTTCTCGCCATCGGACACCAACAGCTACACCACGACCTACAGCACGCCGCTGTATGACAGTCAGGGCAACCAGCACACCCTGGACCAGTATTTTTCGAAGACGGGCACCAATACCTGGACCATGTACAGCCTGGTCGACGGCCGCAGCATCAACGATCCAACGTCTACCAAAGCTGACGCCACAGCCGTGACCTTCGATTCGTCGGGTGGCTTGATCACCAGCGGCGCCGGCGGCCCGGATACCACCAACTCGCCCAACGTGAGCGTGGGCACGGACGGGATCTTCTCTATCAACAACTGGGTGCCGGCTGCCAAGACCACTGTCGGCAGCACCACCACCTGGTCGAGCAATGGCGCGGCCGCGAATGCGGGCGGGATCAAGCTCAACATGCTGGCCACCACCCAGACCAACGCAGTGTCCGGTGCAATCAGCAAGACTCAGGACGGTTACGCCACCGGCCAGATCACGGCCATGAACATCGACGCCACCGGCAACATGTTCGCGACCTACACCAATGGTCAGTCGAAGGTGATCGGCCAAGTGTCGTTGACCAACTTCGCCAACGTGCAGGGTCTGGCACCGGCAGGCGGCACCAACTGGCGCGAGTCGTCCGCGTCGGGCATTCCGGTCACGGGCGCGCCGCAGTCGGGTACGCTGGGTTACTTGACCGGGCAGGCGCTGGAAGAATCCAACGTCGACCTGACCGGTGAGCTGGTCAACCTGATCAAGGCGCAAAGCAACTACCAGGCGAACGCCAAGACCATTTCGACGCAAAGCACCATCATGCAGACCATCATTCAGATGACCTGATAACGGTCGCTGGATACGCTCGATGAAGCCCCTCTTTGAGGGGCTTTTTTTATGCCTTTTTTTGGCAGGAAATATCGGGAGCCGTCCCACTCTACAACTGGAAACTTCCTACTTTCGTCTTTGCGAGAATCAAGTTCGCTGACAAATAAATGCCATTGAGCGGCGCCATCTACGGGGCCCTTTCGATTGCATTCCTTTGCCCGCGATCTCGATGCATCGACGAACGTGTCGTTGAACAACGACTCAGGGAGTGTTCATGTCATTCAACACAGCGGTTTCTGGTTTGCACGCGGCGCACAAGCGCATGGAAGTGGCCGGCAACAACATCGCCAACGTCCACACCTCCGGTTTCAAATCTTCGCGCGCCGAGTTCTCGGCGGTCTATTCCTCATCGATGCTCGGCGGCAGTCGTACGGCCGCAGGTGACGGCGTTCAACTGGCTAACGTTTCGCAGAACTTTGCACCCGGCGGGGTCATTACCAGCGAGGGCAGGGCGCTCGACATGCGCATTCAGGGCAGCGGTTTTTTTGTCATGAGCGACGCCGGTTCCATCAGCTACGGCCGGTCAGGGGCCTTTATCAAGGATGCGCAGAATTTTGTCGTCGACGCCCACGGCAGCCGCTTGCAGGGCTATGGGGTGACGGACGATGGAAAAGTGATCAGCGGCGTTCGCACGGATCTGAAGATTGACGCCGCCGGCATGTCGCCCAAGGCCACCGGCAAGATGGAGCAGACCCTCAACCTGAACGCGGCGTCGGCGTCACTCGGCGCCATCCCGCGCTTCGACCCCGGCGACCCGACCACGTACACCCGGGTCACGGGGCGCCTGATCCAGGACGCCGGCGTTCCGCCAACGGATCACGAGCTCAAGCACTATTTCGTCAAGACCGAAGACAAGAACTGGACGTCCTACCTTCTCATCGACGGCGTCAATCCGCTGGACCCCACCAGTTCGGCGCCGCTGGAGATGGGTTTGCAAGTGTCTGCGGCCGGCAGACTCTCGGTCACCGGCGCGACGGCGGCGGTGAAGATGATTTCCGACACCGAGTTGTCCCTGCAGACATGGCGCCCGGCCGTCAATGTCAACGGCACCTGGACCGCCAGCCCCGCGCCGTCTCCGGGACCGATCTCACTGCCGCTGGTGGACGGCGGCCTGCCTGTGCTCGACCCGGCCGACCCGCTCATGCCACGGCCTGTACCGGTGTTCGATCCTGCGGACATCACCACCTACACCAAGCCGTTTACCTACGGCGTGTTCGACAGCCTGGGCATGCGCCACGAGATGACCCAGTACTTTGTCAAAGACGGCAGCAACAGCTGGAAGATGCATACGCTGATCGACGGGCGCAACCCGCAGGACCCAGCCAGCACGGCGCCGTCGACGGCGAGCATGCTGTTCGACTTCGGCGGCTCGCTGCAGTCGCTGACGGGCAGCCAGTGGCTGACCGCCGCCAACAACACCCTGACGCTCAGTGGCTGGGTGCCGGCCAAGCCTTTGGATGGAAACAAGCCAGGCGGGCGTTGGGTGGCGAACGGCGCGGTGGGAAATGCCGACGGGATTGTCATGGACTTCAACAACATCAGTCAGCACAACGCCGCCACGGGCAGCAGCAACATCGTCATTGACGGGCACACGGCAGGGCAGGCGACTCAGTTGACGGTCGACAAAAGCGGCATGCTGATGATCGGGTTCAGCAATGGCGAGCATCGCAACGTCGGCCAAGTCATGCTCGCCAGCTTCGCCAACAACCAAGGGCTGCAGCCGGTGAGCGACACGCGATGGGTCGAGACCCTGGCCTCCGGCGTCGCCAATTACGACACCCCGGGTGTCGGCACGTTGGGCAGCGTCATCGGGCACTCGCTGGAGGGCTCCAATGTCACGTTGACCAATGAGCTGGTGGAGCTGATCCAGGCGCAGACGGCCTATCAGGCGAACTCGAAAACCCTGTCCACGGAGGCGGAACTGATGCAGACGTTGATACGCGCGACCTGATGCCGGATATAACGCGAGCGCGAATGTGGGACCGGCTTTAGCCGGGAAGGCGGGGTGTCAGGCGATTGATTCGTCACGGGCAAACCGCCTTCGCGAGCAAGCTCACTCCTACAGGTCTTGCGCCGAGCAAGGATATCCGGTCGTGCCGAGACCATTGTGGGACCGGCTTTAGCCGGGAAGGCGGGGTGTCAGACGATTGATTCGCCATAGGCACACCGCTTTCGCGAGCAAGCTCACTCCTGCAGGTCTTGCGTCGAGCAGGGATATCCGGTCGTGCCGAGATCATTGTGGGACCGGCTTTAGCCGGGAAGGCGGCGTGTCAGGCGATCAATCCGTCACAGGCGAAACGAAACAACTCAAATCGAACAATCCGACTTCACATACGCGGCGCTGATCCGCGTCCAGCCTTCGCCGGGGCTGGTCTGGGCGCAGACCGTGCGGTGGGCGCCTTGCCAGAGGAAATAGGGCGCCGGTGCCGCCCATGCGGCAAGCGAGCAAGCGATTGTTGTGAGGAGCAGGGCGATGCGCAGACCCATGACAGTTTTCCGTAGCGACTGAAGCGAATTCACAAAACGCTGCAAGTTTCGCACCCCATGGAAAGTTTTCTGGCGCTCGCTGCCGTCAATTTGCAGGAAACCGGCAGTCTGCTGTCGCGCGGCGCTGCGAGGAGGATCCAAGTCCGCGAAATACGACCGGAATCATTGAAGAATCAACGCTTTGTATCACCGCTGAAAAACTGGTTCGATTATTGCTATGACCTGTTCAGTACAGCTACAGGCGGCAAGCGTCTGTCGGAGGAGGAAGACTGTGGACAAGTTGCTATACGTGGCCATGAGCGGAGCGTCGGAAAACGCCATCGCCCAAAAGGCCCATGCCAACAACCTGGCGAACGTTTCGACCAACGGGTTTCAGCGCGACCTGGAGCAGGCGCGTTCCATGCCCGTGTTCGGCGAGGTCAACCCGTCCCGTGCGTACGCCATGAGCGAACGTCCAGGCACTGACTTCAGCCAGGGCGCGATGGTCGACACCGGCCGCGAACTGGACGTCGCCGTCAAAGGCGACGGCTGGATGGCGGTGCAGACGGCTGACGGCGGCGAAGCCTACACCCGCACCTCGAGCATGAACATCGACGCCCTCGGCGTGTTGCGTGATGGCAATGGTTTGCCGGTCATGGGCAACAGCGGGCCGATTGCCGTGCCTCCGCAGCAGCAGATCGAGATCGGCGCTGACGGCACCATCAGCGTTCGCTCGCTGGGCGAGAGCCCCCAGGTCATGGCCCAGATCGACCGCATCAAGCTGGTCAAGGGCGACCAGACCACCATGGAAAAAGGCCCCGACGGCCTGATGCACACCAAAAGCGGCAGACCGGCGCAAGCCGACGCTACGGTTCAGGTTGAATCCGGGTTTCTGCAGGCCAGCAACGTCAACGCCGTCGACGAGATGACCTCGGTACTGGCCTTGTCCCGCCAATTCGAATTGCACATCAAGATGATGAAGACCGCCGAGCAGGATGACGAGTCGATGGCTCGCGTCTTGCAAATGGGCTAATGACTGACAGCTTGCGCCGATAAACAGGCGCTCGAGGAGATTCAAACATGCTTCCGGCACTCTATGTTGCTAAAACCGGTCTGGCCGCCCAGGACACCAACCTGACGACCATTTCCAACAACCTGGCCAACGTTTCGACCACCGGTTTCAAAAGCGACCGTGCGGAATTCCAGGACCTGCTCTACCAGATCAAGCGTCAGCCAGGCGCCCAGTCCACTCAGGACAGCGAGCTGCCATCGGGCCTGCAACTGGGTACCGGTGTGCGCATCGTCGGCACCCAGAAAAACTTCACCGCCGGCAGCCTGCAGACCACCAATCAGCCGCTGGACATGGCGGTCAACGGTCGTGGTTTCTTCCAGATCCGTCAGCCTGACGGCACCCTGGCGTACACCCGTGACGGTACGTTTCACCTGGACAGCAACGGCCAGATCGTGACCTCCAATGGCTACGCCCTGGAGCCGGCGATCGTCGTTCCGCAGGACTCGCAGACCTTCACCGTCGGCGAAGACGGTACGGTTTCGGTCACCACATCGGCCAACGCCGCCACGCCGCAGATCATCGGCAACGTACAGACCGCCGACTTCATCAACCCGGCCGGCCTGCAGTCCCAGGGCGGCAACCTGTACCTGGAAACCGCTTCCAGCGGCGCACCCCAGGTCGGTACGCCGGGCCTCAACGGTCTGGGCGTGGTCAAGCAGAACACCCTGGAAAACTCCAACGTCAGCACCGTTGAAGAGCTGGTGAACATGATCACCACCCAGCGTGCCTACGAGATGAACTCCAAAGTGATCTCGACCGCTGACTCGATGCTGCAGTACGTGACCCAGAACCTGTAAGCCCTTCTTGAAACGACTGATGTCCTGCTGCGAAACACCTGATCAATTCCAAGGGGCGCCTGAAAAGCGCCTGCTACACCGCGAGGTTTTAAGTGTCATGAAACGGCTCTCTGTATTGCGGCTTTCCCTGTTGGCAGCTCCTGTGTGCGGTATCGCGCTGCTGACCGGCTGCGTTGCGCCTGCGGCCAAACCCAATGACCCTTATTACGCGCCGGTGTTGCCGCGTACGCCGCTGCCATCAGCGGCCAGCAACGGTTCGATTTATCAGGCCGGTTTCGAACAGAACCTGTATGGCGACCGCAAAGCGTATCGCGTGGGTGACATCATCACCATCACCCTGTCCGAGCGCATGGCCGCCAGCAAGGCCGCCAGTTCCGGCATCAGCAAGACCAGTAAAACCAGCCTCGGCCTGACCTCGCTGTTTGGCGCGGGCGTGAGCACCAACAACCCGGTCGGTGGCGGCAACCTCAGCCTGGACGCCGGCTACAGCGGCGACCGCGCTACCAAGGGCGATGGCAAGGCCGCGCAAAGCAACAGTCTGACCGGCTCGATCACCGTGACCGTCGCTGACGTGATGCCCAACGGCATTCTGCTGGTGCGCGGCGAGAAGTGGATGACCCTGAACACCGGTGACGAACTGGTGCGCATCGCCGGCCTGATTCGCGCCGACGACATCGCCACTGACAACACCGTGTCGTCGACCCGTATTGCCGATGCACGCATCACTTATTCCGGTACAGGCGCGTTTGCCGATTCCAGTCAGCCAGGCTGGTTCGACCGATTCTTCCTCAGCCCGTTGTTCCCTTTCTGATAGCGGGATAGCCATGATCACGTTCAAGCAACTGATAGCGGCAGCGCTGCTGTTCACCACCGCACTGGGCGCCCACGCCGAGCGCCTGAAGGACATCGCCAGCATTTCCGGCGTACGGACCAACCAGTTGATCGGTTACGGTCTGGTGGTGGGGCTCAACGGCACAGGTGACCAGACCACCCAGACGCCGTTCACCCTGCAGACCTTCAACAACATGCTCTCGCAGTTCGGCATCAAGGTGCCGGCGGGCTCGGGCACCGTGCAGCTGAAAAACGTCGCGGCCGTGGCCGTGTACGCCGACCTGCCGCCGTTCGCCAAGCCGGGTCAGCAGATCGACATCACCGTGTCGTCCATCGGTAACTCGAAAAGCCTGCGCGGCGGTGCTTTGTTGATGACCCCGATGAAGGGGATCGACGGCAACGTCTATGCCGTGGCCCAGGGCAACCTGGTGGTCGGCGGCTTTGATGCCGAAGGCCGCGACGGCTCGAAGATCACCGTGAACGTTCCGTCTTCCGGTCGTATTCCCGGCGGCGCATCGGTTGAACGTGCCGTGCCGAGTGGCTTCAACCAGGGCAACTCCCTGACCCTGAACCTCAATCGCAACGACTTCACCACCGCCAAGCGCATCGTCGACAAGATCAACGACATGCTTGGCCCTGGCGTGGCTCAGGCGCTGGACGGCGGCTCTGTGCGGGTCACCGCGCCGCTGGACCCCAACCAGCGTGTTGATTACCTGTCGGTGCTGGAAAACCTGGAAATCGATCCGGGCCAGACCTCCGCCAAAGTCATTATCAACTCGCGCACGGGCACCATCGTCATCGGCCAGAACGTCAAGGTCTCGCCGGCAGCCGTCACCCACGGCAGCCTGACCGTGACCATCACCGAAGACCCGATCGTCAGTCAGCCGGGCGCGTTCTCCAACGGCCAGACTGCTGTAGTCCCGCGTTCGAAGATCAACGCCCAGCAGGAAATGCACCCGATGTTCAAGTTCGGCCCGGGCACCACGCTGGATGAAATTGTCCGCGCGGTTAACCAGGTGGGCGCAGCGCCAGGCGACTTGATGGCGATTCTCGAAGCACTGAAACAGGCTGGCGCGTTGCAAGCCGACCTGATTGTGATTTAAGAGGCAATCTGAATGAGCATTCCAAGCGGCGGCGTTTCTTCCGGTGATTCAGGTGCGTATACCGACCTCAATCGTCTGACGGCCATGAAAACCGGTGATCGCGACAGCGAGGGCAACCTCAAGAAAGTCGCGCAGGAATTCGAGTCGCTGTTCGTCAGCCAGATGCTCAAGGCCATGCGTTCGGCCAACGAAGTGCTGGCCAAGGACAACCCGATGAACACCGCGGCGACGCGGCAGTATCAGGACATGTACGACCAGCAACTGTCGGTGAGCATGTCCCGGGAGGGTGGCGGCATCGGTCTGCAGGACGTGCTCATGCGTCAACTGTCGAAAAACAAAGGCGCTGAAATTGCACCGGCCAGCACTGGGCTTGTCTCCGGTGGCAAAACGGAGGCGAAGGTCGAGGGCAAAGCCGACGCGCCTGCGCAAGCCGGCCTGGCCACGCGTATCGCTCAACGGCCGCTGTGGGCCAGCCGTGCGGTGACGGCTCCGGACGCCGGCGACGGCGCGGTGCATAACGACGTGGCGGCGCTCAACTCCCGTCGCCTGTCGCTGCCAAGCAAGCTGAGCGACCGCATCATGGCCGGTATCGTGCCGAATGCATCGGGTGCCCAGGACCCTGCCGCCAGCGCCACCACACTGAAAAACCGGATTGCCGTATCCAATGCCGTGGCCGCCGCGAAAAGCGCGGGCTCCCAGGGCAATGGCGACTGGACGGTCGGGCCGCAATACGCCGCGGATGCCGACGCTTATGTGCGCAGCCGCGTGCAGACGCCGCTGGCGCCGGGCAAGAGTGCGTTCGCCAACAAAGACGACTTCGTCGCCACGATGATGCCGTTGGCCAAAGACGCCGCGGCCCGCATCGGCGTCGACCCAAGCGTGCTGGTGGCACAGGCCGCGCTGGAAACCGGCTGGGGCAAATCGATCATGCGTCAGTCCGATGGCGGCAGCAGCTACAACCTGTTCGGCATCAAGGCCCAGGGCGGCTGGAAAGGACCGGAAGCACGTGCAATTACCAGTGAGTTCCGCGACGGCCAGATGGTCAAGGAAACGGCGGATTTCCGTGCCTATGACTCGTACGCCAGCAGTTTCCACGACCTGGTGAGCTTCCTGCAGAACAACAGTCGCTATAAAGAAACCCTGAAATCAGCCGATAGCCCGGAACAGTTTGTGAAAGAGCTGCAGAAAGCCGGATACGCAACCGACCCGTCCTATGCCAGCAAGATTTCTCAGATAGCGAAACAGATGAAGAGCTACCAGACCTACGCATCCGCCTCGGGCTCTTCCACGACTTTATAAGGTTTGAACCATGTCACTGATCTCAATCGGGCTTTCGGGACTCACCGCCAGCAGCGCAGCGATGACGACGATCGGCAACAACACTGCCAACGTCGACACGCAGGGCTACTCGCGTCAGCAAGTGATGACCACCGCCGGGGCTCAGCAGAATATCGGCGTCGGCTTCATCGGCACCGGTACGACGTTGTCCGACGTGCGCCGCATCTACAACGGCTACCTCGATAACCAATTGCAGACCAGTACCTCGCTCAACGCCGATGCCACCGCGTACCTGAGCCAGGCCAGCAAGCTCGACTCGATCCTGTCGGACAGCTCGACCGGCGTCAGCACCGTGCTGGCAAAGTTTTTCACTGACCTGGGCGCCCTCGCGTCCAAGCCGACCGACAACGCGGCCCGCACGACGTTTCTGACCAGTGCATCGGCCCTGGCCGGTCAGTTCAACACCATCTCGTCGCAGATGAAGGACCAGAACGCGAGCATCAACACCCAGCTGACCACGGCAACAGGGCAGGTGAACGCACTGGCGTCGTCCATTGCCATCCTCAACAAGCAGATCACCGAGGCCCAGTCTTCCGGCGGTCAGCCCAATACGCTGCTCGATTCGCGTACCGAAGCGGTACGCCAGTTGAATGAACTGGTGGGCGCCAAGGTCGTTGAAACCAACGGCAGCTATGACGTTTATATTGGTACCGGCCAGCCGCTGGTGACGGGCACCACCGCCAACACATTGAGCGCAGTGCCGAGCGACAGCGACCCGAGCGTGTACGCGCTGAAACTGAAATATCAGAACAACGTCGTCGATGTCTCAAGCGTGGTGACCGGCGGCTCCCTGGGCGGTCTGCTGCGGTATCGCAGTGAAGTGCTGCAGCCAGCCGCCAGCGAGCTGGGCCGTCTGGCGGTGGTCGCCTCCGATCAGATCAACAGCCAGCTCAACCAAGGTGTGGACGCCAACGGCAATTTCGGCAGCAACCTGTTCGTCAGCGTCAATGACCCAAGCCTGACCAGCCAGCGCAGCCTTGCCAACAAGACCAACGATCAGTCGTCGGGCAACTTCGCGGTGTCCATTGCCAACAGCGGCGCGCTGCAGACCAACGATTATCAGGTGACCTTCACCGATGCCAGCGGCCAGTACAGCGTCAAGCGTCTGCCGGACGGCAAGGACATGGGTTCTTACAACACCGCCGCCACCTCGGCGCCGGTCATCGACGGCTTCTCGCTGAAATTCAACGGCACCTCCACCGAGGGTGACAGTTTCAAGATCAGCCCGACCAAAACCGGCGCTGACGGCATCAAGGTGGTGATGACCGACCCGAAAGCCATCGCCTCGGCCAGTCCGCTGACCGGCAGCTCCATCGTGAGCAAAGGCTCGGGCACGTTCACCCAGCCCGTGTTGTCGACCCAGGCCGACATCTACAACCCGACCGCGACGGCCGATCTGCGCAATGCGCTCACGGCTTCGACGCCGATGCGTTTGCTCATGGGCGATGTCACCAATGGTGCTCAGAGCTACTCGCTGGTCGATG
This sequence comes from Pseudomonas sp. 15A4, assembly GCF_016925575.1. Taxonomy (NCBI): domain Bacteria; kingdom Pseudomonadati; phylum Pseudomonadota; class Gammaproteobacteria; order Pseudomonadales; family Pseudomonadaceae; genus Pseudomonas; species Pseudomonas sp. 15A4. Next base: position 2,884,531 of record NZ_CP068986.1, read on the forward strand.
CTCAAGGTGTGGCGGTCAAAGACAAGTCAGGCAACGCGATCACCGGCTCTGTGGTTCCGGGCTCGTCCAACGACATCAGTCTGGAAGTGGGCTACACCGATTCGTCGGGGGCGGCGCAGTCGTTCAAGTTAGGGATGACCATCGCCGGGAAGCCGAACAGCGGCGACACCTACAGCATCGCCATGACCGGCGCCGGGTCCTCGGACAACCGCAACGCGGTATCGGTGGGGACCCTTCAAACCAAACAGACCCTCGACACCGCAGCGGGCAACGGCACCGGCATGAGCCTGAGCGGTGCCAACGCCAACATGATCACCACGGTGGGCAGCAAGGCCGCCCAGGCCAAGAATGACACCACGGCGACGACCGCGGTGTTGACCCAGGCCAAGACCGCGCGCGACAGCGTTTCCGGTGTGTCACTGGATGAAGAAGCCGCCAACCTGGTCAAGTATCAGCAGTACTACACCGCCTCGTCGCAGATCATCAAAGCGGCTCAAGCCATTTTCAGCACGCTGATCAACAGTCTTTAAGGAATCGTAATCCATGCGTATCTCAACGACCCAGTTTTACGAAACCAGTGCGGCGAACTACTCGCGCACCTACGCCAACGTCACCAAGACCGGCGATGAAGTGGCCAGTCAGGTCAAGCTCAACACCGCTGGCGATGACCCGGTGGGCGCCGGCCGTGTGCTGCAATTGCAGCAAATGGGCACGATGCTCAATCAGTACAAATCCAACATCGACACCATCAACACCGGTGTCGTGCAGACCGAAACCGCGCTGACCGCCGTGACATCAGCGATTCAACGGGCGCAGGAACTGGTGCTGGCTGCAGGCAATGCGACGTTTACCGACAAGGACCGTCAGGCCAACGCAGCCGAGCTCAAAGAAGTCCAGACGCAGATTCTGGGCCTGATGAACAGCCAGGACGCCGATGGCACCTATCTGTTCTCCGGCTCCAAGGGCACCACGGCGCCCTACGCCCTCAGCACCGACGGCACCTACAGTTATCAGGGCGATCAGACCCGCAATCAGTTGGCGGTCGGCAGTGGCATCACCATGGCCAGCAACACCACTGGCTGGGATGCATTCGAGCAGGCGATCAACACCACGCGCACCTCAATGACCCTCACTTCACCGGCGGTCAATGACAACGTGATCGCGCTGTCCGGTGGCAGCGTGACCAACTCGGCTGAGTACAACACCAAATTCACCCCTGGCGAGCCCTACAGCATTTCGTTCCAGAGCAGCACGCAGTTCAAGATTCTCGACAAGGACGGCACCGACGTCACGGCAGAAGCCTCGTCGGCGGGCAAGTTCACGTCCACCAGCGCCGCCAACCAGACTGTCGGTTTTCGAGGGCTTCAAATTGACCTGAACGTCAATCTGACCGATGCCCAGTACGGCAACTCGGGCCAGGCCGACACCGCCGTGGCCGGCCACACGTTCACGCTGGCGGTGTCCAACAGCACCGTGAGCACGTCGCGTCTGCCGGGCAACCCGTCGACCACGGTGGTCACCGATTCCAAGGTCACCGACCAGACCAAATTCAACGAGACGTTTCCCTCGGGCGGCGCAATCATTCGCTTCAGCAGCGCCACGGATTTTGCGCTGTACGCGGCGCCCTACGATGCTGCCACCAGCAAGCCGGTGTCGAGCGGCACCCTGACCGGCACGCCGGTGGCCAATCAGGCGGTCGCGTCAGGTGTCACGTTCACCTTCAGCGGATCACCGGTGGCCCTGGCCAGCGGCGACCAGTTCACTGCGCAGCCAGCGAGCCAGCAGAACCAGAACATCCTCAACACCCTGTCCAGCGTCATCACCGCGCTGAACGGCAAGGTCGACGGTGACCCGGTGGCCAAGCAGAAACTGCAGGCCACGCTGACGTCGACCATCGGTAACCTGACCAGCGCTGCCAACCAGATCAACGACGCGGTCAGCGACGGTGGTGCGCGTGCGAAAACAGCGACCGACCAGAGCGTGACCAACCAGAACCTGCTGGACAACGGCTCCAACGAGTCCAGCAGCATCACCGCCTCTGACCCGGTTGACGCCATTGCCCGCCTGACCCTGCAGAAAACCATGTTGCAAGCGTCTCAACTGGTCTTCACCCAGCTGTCAGCGCTGAATCTGTTCAGCAAACTGTGATTGCCCCACTGGACGCGCACGGCGGTTGATCCCGGCGTTCGTGTCCGCTGAGCGTCAACCGTTATTGTCAGCGGTTAGGCCGGACCTTTGCGACAAAGGCCGGCGCCGCTCGTGAGTCTGCCCGTGAATTCAGTTCCCCTCGTCAGTATCGTCATCCCTGCCTACAACCCCCATTTTTTCCAGACGGCCCTGGCCAGCGCCTTGACCCAAAGCTACGAGCGTCTTGAAGTCATCGTTTGCGATGATTCGCGTGGCAACGAAATCAGCGACATCGTCGACAGTCTGAAAGCCCTGACCACGGTCGAACTGCGCTACGTGCGCAACCCGCAGCGCCTGGGTTTCGTCGGCAATCTGTTGAACTGCCTTTCTCAGGCCACGGGCGAGTACGTCAAGTTTCTGTGTGACGATGATCGCCTGTTTCCCGGCTGTATCACGATGCAGGCGCAGGCATTTGATGCCAATGCCGACGTCAATCTGGTGCTGGCCCAGCGCTTTCTGTGGGACGCCGACAGCATTCAGTTGCCATCCCGTCTGGAAAACACTCCGGTTGCGCCCAAGAATTCGCTGTTCCTTGGCACGGACATGCTGGCGATCTTCGAGAATTTCCCGTCCAACTTCCTGGGCAGCTTCAGCAGCGCGATGTTTCGCCGCGCGGACCTTGAAGAGCTGCTGCCCGCCCTGACTGGCAGCGCCCAGGGCTTCGTCGCCATGCTGGATCTGGCGCTTTACACCTGCCTGCTGCGTCGCGGTAATCTGATTGTGCTCAATCAAGTCCTGAGCGTCGAGCGTCTGCACCCGGAGCGCCTCAGTCGGCAGCAAGCCATGCGTACGGCGGCCGCCAACGAGCTGACCTGGCTGGTGGACATGCTCAAGGCCCGCACCAGTGAGCCTCCGCCCGCCCAGGGCTGGGTGCGTTACGTTGAGCTGGAACACGCTGACCGGCTCCCGCGGGTCTGGGAAGAACTGGCGCTGAGTCGTACGCTGGGCAGCCAGCAAGCGGTGCTGCCCCTCAAAGTGGGTGTCGACAGTCAGAGCTTTGCCGAGCTGTACGCACAGTGGCTGGCGTGCCGGACCTTCACAGATCACCAGAAAGTTCTGCTGCCAGACCGGCTGCGCCGATTGCCGATGCAGCCGAAAATCGTTGCCGTTGTCATCGACGAGCACGGCAGCAGCGCACGACGCAACCTCACGCTGGACAGCCTGGCCGCGCAGTTCTATCCCCCGGAACTGACGGTGATGCTCACGGGATCGGTCACCGAGCCTGAGCGGGACGAGCGCCTGTTCAAACTGCCATTGCAGGCCGATTGGGCCGAACAGCTGAACAGCGTGCTGGCGCAATTGGAAGGGGCCGACTGGTTTTACCTGCTGCGTGCCGGTGACCGGCTGGTCGCGCCGGCCCTGCTGACGCTGGCCGATCGGATCGCCACCTCGCCCGAGCTGCGCTGCCTGTACAGCGACGAGGGCGCGTTGCGTGAGGGTGAATCGGCAGAGCCGGTGTTCAAGCCGGCGTTCAACCTGGATTTCCTGCGCAGTTACCCGTACGTCGGCCGAGCCCTTGTATTCGAGCGCCAGCGGTTCATCTCGCTGGGCGGGTTCGATGCCGGCTTTGGCGAGCTGGCGCCCCACGATGTGATCTGGCGGCTGGTCGAAAGCGATGGCGCCGAGGTCATCGGGCATGTCGCTGATCTGCTGGTGGAAAGCCAGTTTGCACTGGGTCAGTGGCTCGGCTCGGACGGCGTCATCGAGCAAAACCCGCGGGTGGTGCAGGCGCACTTGCAGCGCTGCGGCATTGCTCACCAGATGCGCCAGGGTAACCAACCGCTGCTCAACCGCATTGATTACCTGCATGGGCAAGCGCCACGGGTGTCCATCATCGTCAGCCATCGCAACCAATTGGCGGTGCTGCAGCGCTGTTTCGAAAGCTTGCTGGAGAAAACCGCGTATGCCCATTACGAGCTGCTGATTGCCGACAACGCCAGCGACAGCCCCGAGGCACTGGCCTGGCTGAAGGGGTTGGCGAGCATGGGCAGCGACAAGGTCCGCGTGCTGTACAGCGCCGAACGTCTCAGTTTGACGGCACTGCGGAACTTCGCAGCCGGTCAGGCGCGCGGCGAGTACTTGCTGATGCTCAATCCCTACGCGGTCGTGACCCAGGGCGACTGGCTGGATGAGTTGTTGACCCACGCACAGCGCCCGGAAGTCGGGGTGGTCGGCGGCAAGCTGTTCGATGCCAATGGCGCCATCGTCCACGCCGGGGTGATCCTTGGTCTGCAGAACTCGGCAGCCACGCCTTTTTACGGTGAGTCTCTGAGTGCGTCGGGCTACATGCAACGGTTGCAAGTGGTTCAGGACTTGAGCGCGGTGGGGGTGACTGCCTGATGGTGCGCACCTCGGTGTTCAAGCAGGTCAGGGCGCTGGACGCCGACGCGTTCGCCGATTCGTTCAGCGAAGTGGACCTGTGCCTGCGCGTGCGCCAGCACGGTTATCTCGTGGTGTGGACACCGTTCGCGGTCATGGCCCTGGGCACCGCGCCGGTCGCAGCAGCCGACGATCAGGCGCAACAGCGCCAGACCCGGGAGCTGGAAACCCTTTACCTGCGCTGGCTGCCGATCATTGCGCGGGATCCTGCGTACAATCCGAGCCTGACCCTGGACGCTTACAGTTTTCGTCTGGACCCCGGCCTGCGCACCGGCTGGTCGCCGTTTTCCGAACGCTCGCTGCCCAGCGTACTGGCCTTGCCGATGAACGCCACTGCCGTCGGCCATTACCGGGTGACCCAGCCGTTCATCGAGCTGTCGGCCGCTGACAGGATCATCGGCCAGATCGCGTATGACGCCCCGACCACGATCGAACTGGAGCGCCGCACGCCCGACGTCATTGTGTTGCAGGGCCGCTATCACGAGGCGTCGATGGAGGACACGGTGCGGCTGAAGACCTTCTCCAATGCCCGGCGCATTTTCGAGCTCGATGACTACGTGATCAGCGTGCCGAAGAAAAACGCCCACGGTCGGCACATGCCGACCAACCTGGAGGCCGTGGTCAAGCGCGGCATCAGCCTGTGCGACCGTGTCGTGGTGTCCACCCATGCGCTGGGCAACGCGCTGTCGTCCATGCACCACGACATCCGCGTGGTCCCGAACATGCTGGCACCGCACCTGTGGACCGGCCGCCGGGCCCAGCGCCGGACCTCGTTCAAACCCAGGGTCGGTTGGGGCGGCGGTACCAGCCACGGCGGCGACCTGGAGGTGATCGCCCAGGTCATTCGCGAGTTGGCCGACGAGGTGGACTGGGTGTTCTTCGGCATGTGCCCGCAGGAACTGCGCCCCTATCTCAAGGAGTTCCACGCGGCGGTCAGCTTGGAGGCCTATCCGGCCAAGTTATCCAGCCTGAACCTGGACCTGGCGCTGGCGCCGCTCGAGTACCACATTTTCAACGACTGTAAGAGCAACCTGCGGCTGCTGGAGTACGGCGCCTGTGGCTACCCGGTCATTTGCACTGACACCGAAGCGTACCGTGGCTATTTGCCCTGCACCCGTCTGACGGCCAACACCACTGAGGAGTGGCTGGAAGCGATCCGCATGCACCTGGCAGACCCGCAGGCCAGCTACCGGATGGGCGACGAGTTGCACGACGTGGTGATGCGCGACTTCATGCTGCGCGGCGACAATCTGCAGTACTGGGTCAACGGCTGGCTGGCCGACTGATAAAACGTCAGGCGGCACCCGCCGGTGCCGTTGGCGGATTGAACCCTCTGCCAAATCAGTGACGCGTGGCCGCGTCAAGCTGGCGCGTTTCCTGCAATCCCACCTTCCAATCTGCTGTCCGTCGCGCTTTTCAGGCGCGAGGGAGGCGCGTGAGGCCGGTAATACCGACCTCGACTTCTATTTGGGTGGGGAAGGGCAATGTCCGGGGTTACGACCGAAGGATCCAGCGTCAAAAAAACAGCTTTGGCCAACGAGCAGAATATGTTGGTGGTGCTCACCCGGAATCAGCCTGATTTTCTACGCCGCACCCTGCAGTACTACCGGGCCTATGCCGGTCCGGTGTTGGTCCTCGATGCATCGATCGAGGCGCCTGCCGCTGATGACTCGCCGGCCACGAACGTCACTTACCTGCACGTCCCGCAATTTGCCGACGCAACCACCGCTGACACGTTCGCCCATGCACTGGGCCTGGTGACCACGCCGTTCGTCACCCTCGCCGACGTCAATGACTTCCTGATGGAAGACGCGCTGGCGCAGAGTGTCAGCTTCTTGCAGGACCACCCCGAATATGGGTTTTGCCACGGCTACTCCCTGAGCTATCGCGCCGTCGACAACCAGGTCGATTATTTCCGCCGCGACAAGAAGGTCCGCGAAGAGATCTCTGCCGAGCGAAGCGAAGACCGGATCCAGCAGGCCATGGCCGCCTTCATCTCCCCCTTGCATGCAGTCACGCGGACCGAGCTATTGCGTCACTGGTACAGCGCCGTCCCGAAAACCGCCGCTGCGGTCTGGCAGGACATCGGCCTGGGTTGGTACCTGGCCGCCAGCGGCAAGGGTCGGCTGTTGCCGCTGCCGTATGCCGTCCGGGAGGTGAGCGCCGCGCCGGCCCGTCAAAAAGGCCAGGTGATCGCCGCGCTGAGTGATGCCGACGCTGTGTCCCGCGCCGCCCGTGAGTCGTTCGCCGACTTCCTCGTGTCAATGTCACCTTCGCCCCTCGGCCTTGATTCAACCGGGGCTCGAGCTCTGGTGCTCGACAGCTTCAACACACTGCTTAAATGCGTGCGGGACGACACCGCGGCTGCCCACGAACGGATCGTCGAGTCCAGCTGGAAAAGTCCCCTGAACGGCCCAGTCCGGCGATTCGGCCCCAACCAGTACGTCGAGATGCCGTTTTATAACCAGCCCTTCTTTGATCGGTTGGCCGAGATCGAATTCCTGATCGGCGCGCTCCCCGCCGGGGCCGTACAGCATGACGAACTGGAAGGGATGTGGGTCTCGCAGCAGGAATTGCTCACGCTCCATGACAACGACACCCCGCAGACCATCACCGAGCGATTGTGGGAAGCGCTGGACATCAACGTATTCAACAAGGCTGTGGTCGCGCAGTTGGCCGAGCGACTCGCTCACCTCAACGAACCCGACGAAGCCCGCGGCATGACTGAGTGGCTGCATCGGCTGGAAGCGGTCGGCACTCAGGATCGGCAGCAACTCTTGCACGCCACCGCCTCCGGCCGCTTGCTGAACTGGCTGGAGCTGCGTCGACCAGACGCGGACGTCGTCGCCAGGGGGAATGCGCGCCTGGCGGCCGAGGGTGCTGGCCCGCAGTTCGGGATTTTTCTGCTGGACCTGGACGATGACCTGCGCAAATTGCAGGGCACCCTCGACAGCCTGATCGAGGGTGCCTGCACATCGTTCAGAATCGTTGTGTTCACCACGGGCGAGCCGCCAGTAGCCACCTCCGTGCAGAACACGCTGCACTTCGTCAAAGTCAGCAGAAGCAACTACGTCGACAAACTCAACCAGATTGCGCGGCAGATTGCCTCCGGCTGGCTGCTGCTGGTGGAGGCGGGTGACCGCTTCCTGCCAGGCGGCCTGTTGCGCGCAGCACTTGAATTACAAGGGGCCGATGATGTTCGTGCCGTGGCGGCCGACGAAATCCATCGTCAGCCCAATGGCACCCTGAAGGATGTCATGCGCCCCGGTTTCAACCTCGACCTCTTGCTGCGCAACCCTGCGCAGATGGCGCGCCACTGGCTGATCCGCAAGGAGGTGTTGCTGGAAGCAGGCGGGTATTCGCCGGACTTTACCGGCGCGCTGGAATTCGAGCTGCTGCTGCGAATCATCGAGAAGGGCGGGCCGTCGTGGCTGGCGCACCTGGACGAGCCACTGCTGATCACTGATGCCTCTGAGCCGGCCGATAACGGCGACGAACGCCTGGCACTGACGCGTTACCTGACTGCACTGGGCTACAAGGCTCAGGTCACCTCGGCTCGCCCTGGCACCTGGCAGATCGACTATCGGCACAGCGAGCGTCCATTGGTGACGGTGATCCTTCCCAGCCAGGACAATCTCGAGTCGTTGCAGCGTTGCCTGACGGCGGTCCTGCAACGCACGCGCTACATGCGCTACGAAGTGCTGATCGTCGACAACCAGAGCCAGTCGCCGCAGGTTCATGAATGGCTGGACCACCAGCAGCAAAACCCTCGCATCCGGATCTTGCGCAGCGACGTCGTGCTCAGCGAAGCCGCGCTGTACAACGCAGCCTCGCAACAGGCGCAAGGGGAATATCTGGTGCTGCTGTCGGCAGACAGCGAAGTGGTGAACCCCAACTGGATCGACGCCCTGCTCAATCACGCGATGCGCCCCGAAGTGGCCGTGGTTGGCCCCAAACTGGTCGATCGGGATGGCGCGGTGACGAACGCGGGCCTGATTTTGGGCATGAATAGCGGCGTCGGCTCGGCCTTTGTCGGTGAGCCCAAAGACGCCAGTGGTTACCTGCAGCGCCTGGTGCTGGAACACAATTACTCGGCGGTATCCGGTGCCTGCGTGATGGTGCGCAAAGCGCTTTTCGAGTCCGTGGGCGGGCTTGATGAGTCGGACTTCGGCGATGCTTACGCGGTGGTGGATTTTTGCCTGAAGATCGGCCAGAACGGCTATTTGACGGTCTGGACGCCGCAGGTCCAGGTCTACCACTCGGGCAGCACGGCCCAGGCGCCCCTGGCACTGGCACGCCTGCAGGACAAATGGGCCGGGGCCTTTGCTCATGATCTGGCCTATAACCAGAACCTGAGCCTGTCCGGTCGCGGTTTCACGGTCGACACGGCGTCCACGGCAGACTGGTCGCAACTGATCGCTTAAAGCCGCACCCGGTCCGCGCCGCATCCGGTTCGGACCGTCGCAGGCTCAATGTCGCTCCAGGTCAAAGGACTCCCTCATGTTCAACGGCAAATCAGTGTTCATCTCAGGCGCGACCGGCTCGTTCGGTCGCATGTTCATCCGCACGCTGCTGGCGCGTTATCAGCCCCGGCGCGTGGTGGTGTTCTCCCGGGATGAGCTCAAGCAGTACGAAATGCAGCAGGAATTCAACGCCCCGTGCATGCGCTACTTCCTCGGCGACGTGCGCGATGCCGACCGTTTGCAGCAGGGCATGCGCGGCATTGATTACGTGGTCCACGCGGCGGCGCTCAAGCACGTGCCGGCGGCGGAGTACAACCCGACCGAATTCATCCGCACCAACGTCAACGGCGCGGAAAACATCATTTCGGCGGCCATCGCCAACGGCGTGAAAAAGGTCGTGGCGCTGTCGACCGACAAGGCCGCCAGCCCGATCAACCTGTACGGCGCCACCAAGCTGCTGTCGGACAAGCTTTTTGTTGCCGCCAACAACATCGGTGGCGAGGAGCAGACGCGTTTTTCCGTCGTGCGCTACGGCAACGTCGCCGGCTCCCGGGGCTCTATCGTGCCGTTCTTCAGCAAGCTGCTGGCCGGGGGCGCGGCTGAACTGCCGATCACCGATCCGCGCATGACCCGCTTCTGGATCACCCTCGACCATGGCGTGGATTTCGTCATGCAGAGCTTTGAGCGCATGCACGGCGGCGAAGTGTTCGTGCCGAAGATTCCGTCGGTGCGCATCGTTGATCTGGCCCAGGCCATGGCGCCGGACCTGCCGCACAAGATCGTCGGCATCCGTCCCGGCGAGAAACTCCACGAGCTGATGGTGCCCCAGGACGACGCGCGCATGACCCTGGAATTCGACGACCACTACACCATCGTGCCGTCGATCCGCTTTAACAACGTCGACACCGATTTTGCAGTCGACGCGACAGGCGCACAGGGCAGGGCGGTTCACGATGAGTTCGAATACCGCTCCGACACCAACCCTGACTTCCTGTCGATCCGCCAGATCGGCGAGCTGCACGCTGACGTCAAGCCATGATTCCGTACGGTAGGCAGAGCGTTGATCAGGCGGATATCGATGCCGTCGTCGAGGTGCTCCAATCCGACTGGCTGACCCAGGGCCCGACCCTGGAGCGCTTTGAAGCCGCCATGGCCGAGCGCTGCGAAGCGGGTTTCGCGGTAGCGGTGTGCAATGCCACGGCAGCGCTGCACATTGCCTGTCTGGCGGCCGGACTGGGGCAGGGCGATTGGCTGTGGACCAGCCCGAATACCTTTCTGGCCTCGGCCAACTGCGGGCGCTATTGCGGCGCCGATGTGGACTTTGTCGACATCGACCCGCTGACCTGGAACCTCGACACCGACGCCCTGGCGCGCAAGCTTGAAACTGCCGAATCAACCGGCACGCTGCCCAAGGTACTGGTGGCGGTGGCGTTTTCCGGCCAGAGCTGCGACATGCGCGCCATCGCCGGGCTGGCCCGGCGTTATGGGTTTGTGGTGATCGAAGACGCCTCCCACGCGGTCGGCGCGCAGTACGCCGGGCGCCCGGTGGGCTGTGGCGAATTCGCCGACATGACAGTGTTCAGCTTTCATCCGGTGAAGATTGTCACCACCGGCGAAGGCGGCATGGTGCTGACCAACAGCCCCAAACTGGCCGAACACTTGCGCCGCCTGCGCAGCCACGGCATGACCCGTGATCCGGCGCAGATGGACGAGCCGAGCCACGGCCCCTGGTATTACCAGCAAGTCGAACTGGGCTTCAATTACCGCATGACCGACATGCAGGCCGCGCTCGGGCTTTCGCAGCTGGTGAAACTGGACGGTTTTCTGGCCCGGCGGCGCGAGCTGGTAGCGCGCTATCAAACGCTTCTGGCTGACCTGCCGCTGACCTTGCCGACCGCTCAAGCTGAGGCCGATTCCGCGTGGCACTTGTACGTCGTGCGCCTGCAGACCGGCCTGATTGCGCTGAGTCATCGTCAAGTCTTCGAAGGTTTGCGCGGGGCAGGCATCGGCGTGAACGTGCATTACATTCCGGTTCATCTGCAGCCCTATTACCGCGACCTGGGCTTCAAGCCGGGTGATTTCCCGGAAGCCGAGGCTTATTACGCCCAGGCCATCAGCCTGCCGCTGTACCCGGCGATGACCGATGCGCAGCAGGATTACGTCGTTGATCAGCTGCGTCGAGTGCTTGGCAAAACGGGCCGGGCACGCGACTGATGGGAACACATCCATGACAGGTCCACGCCCATGAGCGCCGTCGCGATTATTCCCGCGAGGGGTGGCAGCCAGCGCATCCCGCGCAAGAACATCAAGCTGTTCAACGGCGAGCCGATGATCGCCCATTCCATTCGTGCTGCGCTGGCGAGCGGGGTGTTTGATCAGGTTATCGTCAGCACCGACGATGAAGAAATCGCCAACGTCGCCCGTGCCCATGGCGCTGACGTGCCGTTCATGCGCCCGGCAGAGCTGGCCGATGCGTTTACCGGCACAGCGGCGGTGATCCAGCATGCGCTTTGTACTCTGGACGCCCTCGATCAGCGCTTTGATTACGCATGCTGCATTTACGCCACCGCGCCGCTGTTACAGGCCCGATATCTGCGTCAGGGTCTGGTAGCGCTCGACGCGGCGCCGGAAAAATCCTATGGGTTTTCAGTGTGCAGCTTCGGCTTCCCGGTGCAGCGCGCCCTCCTGATTGCCGACGACGGCAGCCTGAGCGCCATGCACCCGGAATTTCGCAGCGTGCGTTCTCAGGATCTGCCGGTGGCGTATCAGGACGCCGGCCAGTTCTACTGGGGCCGCAGCGATGCCTGGCGGCGCGGCGACACGGTTTTTCCGAACTCAGCCTGCCGGTGATTCTGCCCCGGCATCTGGTGCAGGACATCGACAGCCCGGAAGACTGGCTGCGCGCGGAGTATCTTTATGCTGCGCTCAAGGCCGGCGGGGAGCTGGACTGATGCGCGTGCTGATTCGCGCCGACGCCTCGGTGACCATCGGCAGCGGCCACATTGCTCGCTGCCTGACGCTCGCCAATGTGCTGCGCCGGGATGGCGCTGACGTGCGCTTTGCCTGCCGCGAGTTGCCTGGGCATTTGCTCCAGCGGCTGGCGGATCACGGTTATGCCACCTATGCGCTGCCGGCACGCTATGGTGCTGAAGAAGATCAGAACATCGAAGCGGCGTTGCCGTGGCAGGCTGACCTGTCTGCCTTGGCCGAAGAGATTGAGCATGAGCCGCCCTTTGACTGGCTGATCGTCGACCATTACGGCCTGGATGCGCGATGGGAAAAGGCGGCGCGCGGTCTCGCCGATCGGGTGATGGCCATTGATGATCTTGCCAATCGGCCCCACGCGGTGGATGTGCTGCTGGACCAGAATTACAGCGCTCAAGCGCTGGATCAGCCTTATGCCGCCTGGGTCGGGCCTGATTGCCAGACCTTTCTGGGGCCGCGATTTGCCCTGCTCCGCGACGAGTTTCAATGCGAGCCCATCGCGATCAAGCCGCGTGTGGAGCGGGTGCTGGTTAACTTCGGTGGCTTCGATGCGGCCGGGCAGGTCTACGCCACGATGCTGGCGCTTCAGGGGTTAGATGAGTTGCAGGTGGATTTTGTCGCCGGTTTGCATAACCCCCACTGGCAGGCGATGAGCGATCTCGCTGCTTCTAGACCTGAGTGGCATTTGCACAGCCTGACCGGAGATTTTTTGCGCGGATGCAGGCGGCTGATCTGTTTATCGGTGCCGGTGGCGGCACCACGTGGGAGCGCGCGGCGCTGGGGTTGCCGACGATCTGTATTTCGGTAGCGAACAATCAGCAGCTCAATGCGCAATTGCTGGCCGAGGCCGGCGTGCATGTGTATCTCGGGCCCCATGTGCAGCTTGAGGCCGGGCGCTTGCGCGCCGCCGTCGAGCAGCTTTGCGGGGATGCAGCCTTACGCCGGACGCTCGCCGAGCAATCGAGGTTGTTGGTCGATGGCCTGGGTGCACGGCGTATCGCTGATGCATTGGCGAAGGTGGCCGATAACGCGGCAAAGGGGCAGGGCGCATGAGCCGCTGCCCGTTCTTATTTTTAGCGTCCGACCCAGTGCCGGCCGACGTCAATGCAGCGAGTGAGCAACGATGAACTCTTTCAAGATCGGTTCGCAAACCATCGGCCCCGACGCGCCGCCGTTCATCATTGCCGAGATGAGCGGCAACCATAATCAGTCGCTGGATCAGGCATTGCGTATCGTCGAGGCGGCCGCCAAAGCCGGGGCCCATGCTCTCAAACTGCAAACCTATACCGCCGACACCATGACCCTGGACATCGCCGAGGGCGAGTTCTTCATTAAAGACCCCAACAGCCTGTGGGCCGGGACCTCACTGTATGCGCTGTACGAGCAGGCGCATACGCCGTGGGAATGGCACGCGCCGATCTTCGCCCGGGCTAAAGAGTTGGGGCTGCTGGCGTTCTCCACGCCCTTCGACGAGACCGCCGTGGACTTTCTCGAAAGCCTCGACGTGCCGGCCTACAAGATCGCCAGCTTTGAAAACACCGACATCCCGCTGATCCGCAAAGTCGCGGCCACCGGCAAGCCGATGATCATTTCCACCGGCATGGCCAGCATCGCCGAGCTGGACCACAGCGTGCGCGCGGCCCGGGCCGCGGGCTGCAGGATCTGGTGCTGCTGAAATGCACCAGCACCTACCCGGCCACACCGGCCAACAGCCACGTCCGCACGATTCCGCATTTGGCCGGGTTGTTCGGCTGCCAGGTGGGCTTGTCCGATCACACCATGGGCGTTGGCGTGTCCGTCGCTGCGGTGGCCATGGGCGCGACGGTCATCGAAAAGCACTTCACCCTGGACCGCGCCGACGGCGGGGTCGACGCCAGTTTTTCCCTGGAACCGGCGGAAATGGCCAGCCTGGTCATCGAAACCGAACGCGCATGGCAAGGCATGGGCCACGTGCAATACGGCGCCACCGAAGCCGAACAGAAATCGCTGCAATACCGCCGCTCGTTGTACGTGGTGCGGGACATCGCCGAGGGCGAGGCCTTCACCCCGGACAACATCCGCGCCATCCGCCCCGGCCTTGGCCTGGCACCCAAACACATCGATGCCGTGCTGGGGCGCAAAGCCCGGCACCCGCTGAAACGCGGGACTGCGTTGAGCTGGGATGTGGTGGGTTGAGTGAAGGCAGGACCGGCATCACTTGGGAATTGCGCTGTGAACACGAATGTGGGACCGGCTTTAGCCGGGAAGACGGCAGGCGTCACACCGCAAAAATGAGGCTGTACATCAGGGCCTCTTCCCGGCTGAAGCCGGTCCCACTAAAGCACGCGTGCGGCCAGTGAGATTGGCTGTGAACGCGAATGTAGGACCGGCTTTAGCCGGGAAGACTGCATTCGCCACACTTCAGAATCTCGGGTGCATATTAGGGCCTCTTCCCGGCTGAAGCCGGTCCCACTGAAACAATGCGTGCAGTCAGTGAGATTGGCTGTGAACGCGAATGTAGGACCGGCTTTAGCCGGGAAGGCGGCAGGCGTCACGCCGCAAAAATGAGGCTGTACATCAAGGCCTCTTCCCGGCTGAAGCCGGTCCCACTAAATCAATGCGTGCAGCCAGCGAGATTGGCTGTGGACGCGAATGTGGGACCGGCTTTAGCCGGGAAGACGGCAGGCGTCACGCCGCAAAAATGAGGCTGTACATCAAGGCCTCTTCCCGGCTGAAGCCGGTCCCACTAAAGCCATGCGGGTGTTCGCCGACCCGCCACAATCCCGTGACATCTTCATGTCAATTACCTGTCTGAGCGGCGATATGATGTTGCGCAGCACCCGTCGGTCAGCTAAAAGCTTGTAAAACTTTTGGTGACCTGTGGGTCATAACGGGCATCTTCACTGTATCGTGTTGGCGGGCCGTGACGTCGTCGGGCCGATTCCAGAGCGATTCTGGTATCGCTTTGGCGTGTACGTCGCCTTTTTTCAAGCCGCAAGCCCCGGATTTTCAACGCCCCGCTTAACCGCGCCGGGTGATGTTCAGCAGTTTTTTATTGGGAAGCCATGATGATTGGCATCAAGAGCATAGCGAGTTATGTGCCCACAGCCGGCGTCGACAATTACGCCCAGGGTGCCAAATTCGGAAAGGATGAAGACTTCATCCTTGGCAAGATCGGTTCCGCTTTTCTGCCGCGCAAAGACGACACCCAGGAAACCTCGGACCTGTGCGTTGAAGCGGTCAACCAGCTGTTCGCCAACAACCCCGGGCTGTCGCGGGACGCCATCGACGCCCTGATCGTCGTCACCCAGAACGGCGACGAAGAAGGTTTGCCGCACACGGCCGCCATCGTTCAACACAAACTCGGCCTGCCGACCCATGTCGCCGCGTTTGACATTTCCCTGGGGTGCTCGGGCTACGTCTACGGCATCTATGCGCTGAAAGGCTTCATGGAGGCAACCGGCCTGAAAAACGGCCTGCTGGTCACCGCCGACCCGTATTCCAAGATCGTCAACCCGGAAGACCGCAACACCACCATGCTCTTCGGCGATGCCGCCACCGCGACCTGGATGAGCGACGACGCCCCGTGGCAGTTGGGCAAATCCAAGTTCGGCACCGACGGCTCGGGCGCAGAGTTTCTCAAGACCACCGACGGCGCGTTCTACATGAACGGGCGTCAGGTGTTCAACTTCGCGCTGGTCAAAGTGCCTGCGCACCTCAACGAATTGCTCGAAGACTCCGGCCTGCAATCCTCCGACGTTGATGCGTTCTGCATTCACCAGGGCAGCGCGGCCATCGTCGATGCGGTCGCCCGTCGGTTCGAGGACGGCACGTCGCCAGAGAAATTCGTCAAGGATATGCTCGAGACCGGCAACACGGTGTCTTCCAGCATTCCGCTGCTGCTGGAAAAGCATGTGATGAACGCCACGTGGAAGCGCATCGCGGTCAGTGGTTTCGGCGTGGGCTTGTCGTGGGGCTCGGCGATCCTTTATCGTCCCTGACAGCGAATCACCGGGCTGCCTCCAGCCTGCACAACGGCGACGCTGATGATTCAGGTCGCCGTTTTGCTTTCTGCACCTCCCATCGGAAAAGGACTGCCGTCATGAGCGAGATTCTCCAGCGCAACCTCGCCGTGATCGAACAGCGCTGGCCCGACGTGGCCCAGCGGTTGAGCGCCGAAAATACCGAATCCATTCCTGCGCAGTTGATCGAAGGTCGACAATCGACCCTCAGCATTGGCGGCATCCAGCTCACCAGCCGCCATGATCGCCTCGGCGAAGCGCAAACCCAGGCAAAAAGCCTCCCCACCGACAGCCCCGTCGTGCACCTTTATGGCACCGGCCTCGGTGATCTGCAGAGGGTTTTGCTAGGCGAACACTCTCTGCAAGCGCTGCACGTCCATATCCTCAATGGCGCGTTGCTCTCATTGGTGCTCCAACTGCTGGAACAGGATGACTGGCTGTCCGACCCGCGCGTGAACCTCGCGTACGCCGATGCCCGCAGCGAGATTCGACTGCCGTTCTTCGCGCTGCCCGCCGAGCTGGTGCTGGCCGACGACAGCAGCGCACGGATCCGCGATCGGCTGGTCAGCGAAGTGCACGTCGCCTTCAACAACCAGGCCTTCGCCGCCGATACCCCCGACAACGCGCGCCTGCTGGAACAGGGCAGGGCACTGCTGCAAGGGGACACCGACGTCGCTGAACTGTTTGGCACTCAACCCGGGCGCGACGTGTTCGTTATCGCCACAGGGCCGAGTCTGCAACAGCATTTGCCGCGCCTCTTGATCACGTCAGACAGCACGAACCGCCCGCTGATCATTTGCGTCGACACGGCCTACGTGCCGCTGCGCAATCAGGGCATCACACCGGATGTTGTGGTGAGCATCGACCACCGCATTACCCCGCGGCATCTGCCCGCCGAGGGTTCTGCACACATCGCGCTGGTCTACGTGCCGGGCCAGGACGCCCAAATGCTGGAGGCATGGCAAGGCCCGCGCTATGTCGGCTATTCCACCAGCCCGCTGTACGCCCGGCTGCGTGAAGAAATTTCCAGAGCCACGTTGCATGTCGCCGGCAGCGTCATTCACCCGGCGGTAGACCTCGCGGTCAAAATGGGCGCTTCACGGATCACCCTGTTCGGCGCCGACTTCGCCTTCCCCGGCGGCAAGACCCACACCGGCTGGGAGGACGGCGACCTGGGGCCTGCCCTGAGCGTCGCCAAACACTGGGTCCGCGACGGCCGTGGCAACAAGGTCAAGACCCAGCTCAACTTCCGCAGCTACCTCATCGAACTCGAACGCTTCATCGCCCGCCACCCGCAGGTCACGTTCCTTAACACCAGCCGCGACGGTGCGTTGATCGCCGGCGCCCATTTCGACCCCGACTGGACCGCGCCATGACCTTGCCTGCAGACGTCATAGAAGAAGCCCGCGACTGCGCGAAGCTGTTTCGCCTGGGCCGCGATATCGAAGGCGCGCTGAAGATGGTCGAGCTGATCGACCGGTCTATGCCGCTGATGGATGGGGTCTGCGCCGAGAGACAGGCTGAGTGGGGGAGGGTGTTGGGCGCGATTCTGGCCTGCCAGGAGCGGCAGGATTGGTTGGGGGTGGCGGATTGGCTGGAAGTGGAGTTTGTTGAGATTTGATCTTTTCCGAATGCAGAAAAGCCAGAGAAAGTTCCTACGTTAGTTTCAGTTCTGTCTGAATCAAGTGGCTCGTAAGGGCCTTTTTTTTCAGTTTTTTTAATATTCAGTCCAGTGAATAACTTAGCTGTTTTATTACCCTGCAAGTGTAGTGGTAGTACAGCCTGCGGGAAGTGTTTGCTGTTAAAGCCCATGTGCAGATCGTCGATACCGGGACTGTAGGTTCTCCGGGAGAAATGGACTTCCCCGACATCAGAGAACCCTCCGTTTCTATCAACGAGGGAATTAAAAATGGCTTTGACTGTAAACACCAATATTGCGTCGCTGTCTGTTCAGCGGAACTTGAACCGGTCTTCCGATTCGCTGAGCACTGCGATGACCCGCCTGTCATCAGGGCTGCGCATCAATACTGCCAAGGACGATGCTGCTGGATTGCAACTTGCCACTCGACTGACAACTCAAATACGTGGCATGACTGTCGCGACACGTAATGCGGGGGCGGCTATATCCATTATTCAAACGGCTGAAGGAGCGTTGGATCAGTCTTTGAATAACTTGCAGCGGATGCGAGACCTCGCTGTGCAGGCCGCAAACGGTGATAAAGGCCCGAAAGAAAGGGATGCACTGAACGCCGAGTTTTTGAAGCTGACGGCCGAAGTATCCAGAACTGCCAAAGGTACAACGTTCGGCGCTGAGTTAAATTTGCTAGATGGAAGTGCGGGCGAACTGAGTTTTCAGATTGGTGCGAATGTCGGGGCTACCGAGAAGATCAGCCTTACGTTGGGGGACGATTTCTCCTCCGAATCAATCTTTGTGGCGACTGAAGATCGCGCGGCTGTTGCTGCAACTGCAACACATTCGGGCTCGGCGGCCATCGTCAAAGGTGATTACACGCCGCTCTCAATTGACGGCAGTGGGGCGCGCAACATCGTCAACACTGTCACGCCGCAGATGGCGACCGACATTGAAACGGCGAAGACCGGGCTCATTGCAGCTGAGGCTACTTTTGCAGGTATCCAAGCGCCTACCCAAGCGGAAGTCGACACCCTTAATCTCGCCAAAAAGGCGGTGACTGACGCCGAGAAAATCCTTGCTGATGCGAAGTCAGCAGATGAGGCACTTAACAAACCTGCCCGTACCGAAAACATCGAATACGCCATTAAGGCTCTTGATAAGGCGATCGGCAAGATCAACTCCGCACGCGCCGACCTGGGGGCCAATCAGAACCGCATGATGAGCGCCATGGAAAACCTCCAGAACATGACCAAAAACGCCACCGCGTCCCGAGGTCAGATTGAAGACGTCGATTTCGCTGCTGAGACCGCGGAAATGACTAAACAACAAACCCTCCAGCAAGCCTCCACAGCAGTCCTGGCCCAGGCCAACCAGCTACCAGCCGCCGTGCTGAAGCTCCTGCAATAACCCAAGCCTCTCTATAGAGAGGGCTACCACACCGGGCGCGCCGCAGGGGGCGCCCGTCTTTTGAGAACTGGTTAACAAATCGCCGGGTCAGGTTAAAGCTTCCGGGGAGTGCGCCGAAACGTTGTGTATCCCCGGACAACAAAATGCGGGGGTGGCGCTCTGGTGGCAAATAAATTTGAAAAAGCCCTCAAGCTCCTGGCAACCGCGACGATAAACATTACGTAGGTTCTCTAGGCCACACCCGGCGCTTGCCAGGGCCGGATAGCCGCAGCAAACAACTCACGAGGAATTCATCATGGCTTTAGGCGTAAACACCAACGTAGCTTCCCTGGCTGTTCAGAAGAACCTGTCCAAAGCTTCCGATGCACTGTCGACTTCGATGACTCGTCTGTCTTCCGGTCTGAAAATCAACAGCGCTAAAGACGACGCAGCCGGCCTGCAGATCGCAACCCGCGAAACGTCGCAAATCCGCGGCCAGACCGTAGCAATCAAGAACGCCAACGACGGCATCTCGATGGCTCAAACCGCTGAAGGCGCTCTGCAAGAGTCGACCAACATCCTGCAGCGTATGCGTGAACTGGCTGTTCAGTCGCGAAACGACACTAACGGCACGGCTGACCGTACCGCTCTGAACGCTGAATTCGGTCAGATGTCCGACGAACTGACTCGTATCTCGTCTTCGACCAACCTCAACGGCAAAAACCTGCTGGACGGTTCGGCTGGCACCATGACCCTGCAAGTAGGCTCGAGCACTGGCTCGGCTAACCGCATCGACCTGGTCCTGAGCTCCAAGTTCGACGCTACTTCCCTGTCGGTTGCAAGCGGTTCGGTTGCGATCACTGGCACCAGCGCCACCGCCAGCACCAACATCGACAACGCAATCACTGCAATTGACGCTGCTCTGGCAACGATCAACAGCACTCGTGCAAACCTCGGTGCTTCGCAAAGCCGTCTGACCAGCACCATTTCCAACCTGCAAAACGTTAACGAAAACGCCACTGCTGCACTGGGCCGTATTCAAGACACCGACTTCGCCGCTGAAACCGCTAACCTGACCAAACAACAGACTCTGCAACAGGCTTCCACCTCTGTTCTGGCCCAGGCTAACCAGCTGCCATCCGCTGTTCTGAAACTGCTTCAGTAATAACGGTTAGAGTTTGGCGGGGAGTATGCTTGCGTGCTCTCCCGCTTTTTACGTTCAAGAGGTGAGTGGACATGGACATAAGTAGCAGGCTCAATTTGTCTTATTCGATGGTCCAGTCGTTGCCCGCGGTGCCTGTGGTTGCTGACAAGCCAGCCGTGGCGCCTCAAGTCGTTTCTGCTCCGGCTGCTTCTGCGCAGTCCGAGACGTCGACAAGTAAAGACTCAGACCCAGGCAAGAAGTCAGAAGAACTGGAAGCGGCCGTCAAGCAAATGGAACAGTTCTTTCAGTCGGTTCATCGCAACCTGGAGTTCTCCATCGACGACAAGTCGGGGAAAGTGGTAGTGAAAGTGATCGCCACGGAAACAGGAGAAGTGGTGCGGCAATTGCCGTCCGCTGAAGCGCTGAAACTCGCCGACAGTCTGAAGAACGCAAACAGCCTGTTATTCGACGCGAAAGTTTAAATGGCATAAAACGTGAACGCTGCCTTTGGGCGTAGCGTGCTCGTCAACATGCTGACTACAACTGAAAGGAGATTCACATGGCTAGTCCAATTACACCTGCTACGGGCCTCGGCTCGGGTTTGGCAATCGGTGAAATCGTGACCGCATTGGTCAATTCCGACAAAACCGCCAAGCAAACCCAGATCACCACCCAGACCAAGCTGGTCACCACCAAGCTGTCGGGCATCGGCACGCTGCAATCGGCGATGTCGGCGTTCCAGGCGCTGGTCAATCCTCCGTCCGGCACCACCAGTAAACTGCAATTCACTGGCTACGCGGCGAAGTCTTCCGACGAAACCAAGATGACCGTGAGCTCGGATAACACCGCAGTGCCCGGCACCTATTCGATCAACGTCAAGAACATTGCCACCAGTTCGAGCGTCGCCACGGCTGCATTCGCCGGCGGTGCTACCAGTGCCATTCCGAGTGGGGACCTTACCCTCACTCAAAATGGCATTTCCAAGGCTTACACCATTCCGGAGGGGGCCACCCTGGCCTCGGTCGCGGCGCAGATCAACAAAGATACAAAAACCACCAACATCAGTGCCAACATCATCACGGACGACAAAGGCACGCGCCTGGTTTTCGGCTCGACAGTGACTGGTGCTGATTCCGAGATCACCACCAGCAGCAGCATTGCCGGTTTCACCATTGGTAAAACCGACAAGCTTGATGCGAACTCCGCTTCGTCGGCCGGTTACATTGGCGAGCCGCCAGTCAGCGCTTCTTTGACGATCAATGGACTGCAAGTCACGAGCAAAAGCAACACGGTCGACAAAACCCTTGGTGGGGTAACAATGAACTTGTTGCCCGGCAGTAACGGCACCACCACCACGGTGACGGTGAGCACCAACACCGACAACCTGAAGGCGTCACTGCAGGCCTTTGTCGATTCCTACAACGCGGTGCTCAGTGCCGTGACCACGGTGACGAAAGCTTCGGTCAGTGACACCCCGGACAAAACAACCGGCGCTACGGTCACGCCGGCCTCGCTGACCGGCGACGCAATGCCCCGTGCGATCATTTCGGCGTTGCGCAAAGAGTTGGTCACCACCGGTGCACCAGGCGAGCTGTCGGTATTGGCTCAGTTGGGCATCACGACCGGTCAGAGCGACGGCAAGCTGACACTGGACGACAAGAAATTCACCGCCGCGATGGATGCGGGGCTGGCGGGTGACGTTCAGCAGTTGTTCACCGGTACCGGAGACGGCAAGAACGGTTTGCTGGCCCGGATGAATGCGGCTGTCACGCCTTACACCCAGACTGGCGGCATTTTCGACACCCGCAAGACCAGCCTGAACAAACAGCAGAGCAACCTTCAGGATCAGCAAGCCGCGCTCGATTTGCGCGTCACGACCCTGACGGCCACCCTGACCGCCAAATACAACGCGATGGACTTGCTGGTGGGGCAGTTGAAAGCTTCGGCGACCAATATCACCTCGTTCTTCGATTCGCTTAACGCGCAGAAAAACGCGTAAACGTTGGCGCGCTGAAGATGACCCGGCCCTGGTGCCGGGTTTTTGGCATCTGGCCTTAAAGTTTTTTCAGGCCGTGTCGATACCCTCACTATAGAAACTTCGAGTTTTGCGAGGTAAGACAATGAACCGTATGGCAGCCCTTCGTCAGTATCAGAAGGTCAACTCACATGCCCAGACTGCAGTGGCCACTCCACACCGTCTGGTACAGATGCTGATGGAAGCCGGCCTTGACCGTATCGCCCAGGCCAAGGGCGCCATCGAGCGCAAGGACATCCCCGCCAAAGGGCTGTTGATTGGCAAGGCGATTGAAATCATCGGCGGTCTGCGTGAAGGTCTGGACATGGAAAAGCAGGCGGAAGCCCTGGCCCATGTCGACAATCTGTACGTGTACCTGATGAAGCGTCTGGCAGAAGCGAACATCAAATCCGATCCGAAGATCCTTGATGAAGTCAGCGGCCTGCTGACCACGGTCAAGGAAGGCTGGGACGGGATCGGCGAACAACAGCCCGTGCTCTGAAGGAGACACCCATGAGCGTTGCACTCAAGCGAATCGAAGAAACCCGTGAAGCCTTGGTCGATGCCCTCGAGCAGCGTGACTGGGAGGCAATCGGCCAGCTCGATATGGCCTGCCGGGCCTGCGTCGACGAAGTCATCAACCAGGCGAGCAACGATGAGCCTGAATTGCGAAACAATCTGGAAGAGCTGCTAGGCGTCTATCGCAAGCTTATTGACGTAGCTGTGGGCGAACGTCAAGCGATCGTCGACGAAATGTCGCAGATCCAGCGAGCGAAAAGCGCGGCAAAGGTTTACCATCTGTTCGGTTGACACTTGGTCCATAGCCAAAATATGTACGCCAAATAATTGACTGTGTACGGTTTTTTGACTTAACTAGTGAAGTTCACTAATTTCGGTGATTGACGCGTCTCAACGGACGAAACGAAAGCCAAGCTTGCCCGTGATCGGGCATCGAGTTGACTAGGGAAGTTGCTATTGCATGTGGCGTGAAATCAAAATCCTGCTGATCGATGACGATAGCCAGCGCCGCCGTGACATGGCGGTGATTCTGAATTTTCTGGGTGATGAGAACCTGTCCTGCTCCAGCACAGACTGGCAGCAAGTCGTGGGTTCGTTGACCTCCACCCGAGAAGTGCTCTGCGTGCTGGTCGGCAGCGTGAACGCCCCGGGCAGCCTTCAGGGCCTGCTCAAAACCGTGGCCGCGTGGGACGAGTTTCTCCCGGTCCTGCTGATGGGCGAGAACTCCTCGACCGAACTGGCGGACGATCTGCGCCGCCGGGTCCTCTCCACCGTCGAGATGCCGCCCAGCTACAGCAAACTGCTGGACTCCCTTCACCGCGCCCAGGTCTATCGCGAGATGTACGACCAGGCCCGTGAACGTGGGCGCCAGCGCGAACCCAATCTTTTCCGCAGCCTCGTCGGCACCAGTCGTGCGATTCAGCACGTGCGCCAGATGATGCAGCAGGTCGCCGACACCGACGCCAGCGTGCTGATTCTTGGTGAGTCCGGGACCGGCAAGGAAGTCGTTGCCCGTAATCTGCATTACCACTCCAAGCGCCGCGATGCGCCGTTCGTGCCGGTCAACTGCGGCGCGATTCCGGCCGAGTTGCTCGAAAGCGAACTGTTCGGCCACGAGAAGGGCGCTTTCACCGGCGCCATCACCAGCCGGGCAGGGCGCTTCGAACTGGCCAACGGCGGCACGCTGTTTCTCGATGAGATCGGCGACATGCCGCTGCCGATGCAGGTCAAGCTGCTGCGCGTCCTGCAGGAACGCACTTTCGAGCGCGTGGGCAGCAACAAGACCCAGAGCGTCGACGTGCGGATCATCGCCGCGACGCATAAAAATCTTGAAGACATGATCGTGATCGGCAGTTTCCGCGAGGATCTCTACTACCGTCTGAACGTGTTCCCGATTGAAATGGCGCCGTTGCGTGAGCGGGTGGAAGACATTCCGCTGTTGATGAACGAGCTGATTTCGCGGATGGAACACGAAAAACGTGGGTCGATCCGCTTTAACTCCGCCGCTATCATGTCTTTGTGCCGTCACGGCTGGCCTGGCAACGTGCGTGAACTCGCCAACCTCGTCGAGCGCATGGCGATCATGCACCCGTACGGCGTCATCGGCGTCTCCGAGCTGCCGAAGAAATTCCGCTACGTCGACGACGAAGACGAGCAATTGGTCGACAGCCTGCGCAGCGATCTCGAAGAGCGCGTGGCCATTAACGGTCATACGCCGAACTTCGGCAGCAGCGCGCTGCTGCCGCCTGAAGGCCTGGACTTGAAGGACTACCTCGGTGGCCTGGAACAGGGCTTGATCCAGCAGGCGCTGGATGACGCAAACGGAATCGTGGCACGGGCCGCCGAACGTCTGCGCATCCGCCGCACCACGCTGGTGGAGAAAATGCGCAAGTACGGCATGAGCCGTCGCGAAGGCGACGAGCAGGTCGAAGACTGACTGTCGATTGACGCGCCAAAAATAAACCGCTGATTTTTCAGCGGTTTTTTTCGGCACGAGGATTGCTATGTCTCTGGGAACATACCGTTTACTGACGGTTCGCTACCCGAGAGATCAACTATGCCCCAGGCCGCTCAGATGTCTTCCGAACCAGCTTTAGCCATGGGTTCGTTAGTGCAGCAGTCCCCGGAAGTGGCGAGCAGGCAAGGGCTTGAACAGGCCTTCGCATTGTTCAGCCAGATGTCGACTCAACTGACTGACTCCTACGGCCTGTTGGAAGCACGGGTCACTGAGCTCAAGGGCGAGCTGGCCGTGGTCAGCGCCCAGCGCATGCAGGAGCTGGCGGAGAAAGAACGCCTGGCGAACCGCCTGCAGAACCTGCTGGACCTGCTGCCCGGCGGCGTCATTGTCATCGACGGCACCGGCATGGTCCGGGAGGCCAATCCCGCCGCGCTGGATCTGCTGGGCGAGCCACTGATCGGCATGCTCTGGCGCCACGTCATCGCCCGCTGCTTTGCGCCACGCGAAGATGACGGCCACGAAATCTCCCTGAAGGACGGCCGCCGTCTGTCCATTGCCACTCGTTCCCTGGACGCCGAGCCGGGCCAACTGGTGTTGCTCAACGACCTGACCGAAACCCGCCATCTGCAAAGCCAGCTGGCGCGTCATGAGCGTTTGTCATCCCTGGGCCGCATGGTCGCGTCCCTGGCCCATCAGATCCGCACGCCGCTGTCGGCAGCAATGATCTACGCCAGCCACTTGGCCGAACAGGCCTTGAGCGTCGAAACCCAACAGCGCTTCGCCGGACGTTTGAAAGAGCGTTTGCACGAGCTCGAGCATCAGGTCCGCGACATGCTGGTATTCGCCCGTGGCGAACTGCCGCTGACTGACCGGGTGACGCCGACCGGGCTGGTCGCCGCCCTCGAATCCGCCGCCCAGACCCATGTGCGTGACGTGGCGGTGCGTTGGCAATGCGACAGCCCGACGGGTGAATTGCTGTGCAACCGTGACACGCTGGTCGGCGCGCTGCTCAACCTCATTGAAAACGCTGTCCAGGCCAGTGCCGGCCAGAGTGACGGGCGGCGCCGTATCAAGATTCATGCGTATAACCGCGGCAACACGTTGCGGCTGTGTGTGAGCGACAGTGGCAGCGGCATCGAGCCAGCGGCGCTGGCCCGCATCGGCGAGCCATTCTTCACCACCAAGGCCACGGGCACCGGCCTCGGTCTGGCGGTGGTCACAGCGGTGGCAAGGGCGCATCAGGGGCGTGTCGAATTCCGCTCGCGCCCGGGCCGTGGCACCTGCGCCATCGTGTCGTTGCCCCTGGTTCCTGGCGCCGGGACTGACCCTGGCGCTGGCGCATTGATGATTTCTTCAGGTGAGCGCCCATGACCCTCAACGTGCTGCTGGTTGAGGATGACCCTTCTCTGCGTGAAGCACTGGGCGAAACCCTGGCGCTCGCTGGCCATGCCTATGAAGCGGTCGGGTCGGCGGAAGAGGCCTTGATAGTCGCTGCCAATTCGTCGTTCAGTCTGGTGGTCAGCGACGTCAATATGCCCGGCATGGACGGCCATCAATTGCTGGGTCAGTTGCGCAGCCGCTACCCGCAGTTGCCGGTGCTGCTGATGACGGCCCATGGCACGGTCGACCGCGCGGTGGATGCGATGCGTCAGGGCGCGGCCGATTATCTGGTTAAACCTTTCGAGCCGAAGGCCCTGTTGGCATTGGTTGCCCGTCATGCGTTGGGTCGGCTCGGGCCGGCCGATGGCGAGGGGCCTATTGCGGTCGAGCCCGCCAGCGTGCAGTTGCTGAGCCTGGCCAGTCGCGTCGCGAAAAGTGATTCGACAGTACTGATCTCAGGCGAATCCGGCACCGGTAAAGAAGTGCTGGCGCGTTTCATTCATCAGCAATCGCCCCGCGCCGACAAGCCGTTCATCGCAATCAATTGCGCGGCGATCCCGGACAACATGCTCGAAGCCACGCTGTTCGGTCACGAGAAGGGCTCGTTCACCGGGGCCATTGCCTCCCAGCCTGGCAAGTTCGAACAGGCTGAAGGCGGCACCCTTCTGCTGGACGAGATTTCCGAAATGCCCATGGGCCTGCAGGCCAAGCTGTTGCGTGTGCTGCAGGAGCGGGAAGTGGAGCGGGTCGGCGCGCGCAAGCCCATCGCCCTGGACATTCGCGTAGTGGCGACGACCAACCGCGACCTGGTCGGTGAAGTGGCGGCAGGGCGTTTCCGCGAGGACTTGTTTTATCGGCTGTCGGTGTTCCCGCTCGCGTGGCAATCCTTGCGTCAGCGTCCCGCCGACATTCTGCCGCTGGCCGAGCGTCTGCTGGCCAAGCACGTCAATAAAATGAAACACGGGCCGGTGCGGCTGTCGGCCGAGGCGCAGAAGTGCCTGATCAGCTACGCCTGGCCTGGCAATGTCCGAGAGCTGGACAACGCGGTGCAGCGGGCGTTGATTCTGCAGCAGGGCGGCGTGATTCAGGCCGAGGACTTCTGTCTTGCCGGGCCGGTGACATTCGCCGCCGCGCCGGTGCCTCAGGTGCCCGCCATCGCAACCGGCGCCATGGAAGCGTCGCCCGATTCCACCGGCGGGGAAGGGGCCGGCGCCCTCGGTGAAGACCTGCGTCGCCGGGAGTTCCAGATGATCATCGACACCCTGCGGGCCGAGCGTGGCCGCCGCAAAGAGGCCGCCGAACGCCTGGGTATCAGCCCGCGTACGTTGCGCTACAAGCTGGCGCAGATGCGCGACGCGGGCATGGATGTCGAAGGGTTTTTGTTTGCCTCCTGAACCTGCCTGAAATGATCTGTGGGGAGCCGGCTTGCTGGCGAATGCCGAGTGTCAGACGCATCATTTTTGCCTGACCCGTCGCGTTCGCCAGCAAGTCGGCTCCGACGTTTATGTGTCCGTATAAATACTCATCCGAAGACTTTCATCAAACGTGGCACATTGCCGCTATTGGTCTGGCACCCTTGTTGCTAATGCTTAGGTAACCGCTGAATCCGTGTCAAAAATTTGCGGCCCTTTTGAGAGAAACGTCATGACCCAAGGTGTTGAATTTAATCGCTTGATGTTGGACATGCGCTCCATGCAGATGGATGCCATGGCTCAGCCAAAGGCAATCGCAGCGCCAGAACAGGCGGGTGCGAGCAGTTTTGCTGACATGCTCGGCATGGCGGTGAACAAGGTAAACGACACCCAGCAGGCGTCGAATCAGCTGTCGACCGCTTTCGAAATGGGCAAGAGCGGCGTGGACCTCACCGACGTGATGATCTCATCGCAGAAAGCCAGCGTTTCGTTTCAAGCGCTGACCCAGGTACGCAACAAGCTGGTTCAGGCGTACCAAGACATCATGCAAATGCCGGTTTGAGGACGATTTAAGTCATGGCCGAAGCCGTCGTCGATAACGTACCCGCCAAAACGGGTACGCCAGGAAGCAAGCCGCCGATGTTCGGGCTGGCCTTCCTGCAAAATCTCTCCGAGATGACCATGCTGCGTCAGGTCGGCCTCATGGTCGGTCTGGCTGCCAGCGTGGCGATTGGTTTCGCCGTGGTGCTTTGGTCGCAACAGCCCGATTACAAGCCGCTCTATGGCAGCCTGTCGGGCGTTGACACCAAGCAGGTGATGGACACGCTGGCCCAGGCCGACATTCCTTACACCGTTGAGCCTAACTCCGGCGCGTTGCTGGTGAAGTCCGATGACCTGTCCCGCGCCCGCATCAAGCTGGCCGGTGCCGGCATTGCGCAGACCGACGGCAACGTCGGCTTCGAAATCCTCGACAAGGATCAAGGCCTGGGCACCAGTCAGTTCATGGAGGCCACTCGTTATCGTCGTGGCCTGGAAGGCGAACTGGCGCGGACGATCTCCAGCCTCAATAACGTCAAGGGCGCTCGCGTTCACCTGGCGATTCCGAAGAGCTCGGTGTTTGTGCGTGACGATCGCAAGCCCAGCGCTTCCATTCTGGTCGAGCTGTATGCCGGTCGTTCGCTGGAGCCCGGTCAGGTGCTGGCCATCATGAACCTGGTCGCTACCAGTGTTCCTGAGCTGAACAAGTCACAGATTTCCGTCGTCGATCAGAAGGGCAACCTGCTGTCCGATCAGGCCGAGAATTCCGAGCTGTCCATGGCCGGCAAGCAATTCGATTACACCCGCCGCATGGAAAGCATGCTCACCCAGCGCGTGCAGAACATCCTGCAGCCGGTACTGGGCAATGACCGCTACAAGGCCGAAGTGTCGGCAGACGTTGATTTCAGCGCTGTTGAATCCACCGCCGAAAGCTTCAACCCGGACACGCCTGCTCTGCGCAGCGAGCAGACGGTCAACGAACAACGTTCCAGCGGCAGCGGTCCGCAAGGCGTACCCGGTGCGCTGAGTAACCAGCCTCCAGGCCCGGCAACTGCGCCACAGAACGCCGCCGCGGGTGCTGCCGGTGCCGCAGGCGCCATCGCACCGGGCCAACCGCTGCTGGACGCCAACGGTCAACAGATCATGGACCCGGCGACCGGTCAGCCGATGCTGGCGCCGTACCCGGCCGACAAGCGTAACCAGTCGACCAAGAACTTCGAGCTCGACCGTTCCATCAGCCACACCAAGCAGCAGCAGGGCAAGGTCAATCGCCTGTCGGTTGCGGTGGTGGTCGATGATCAGGTCAAGGTCAACCCGGCCAACGGCGAAACGACGATGGTCCCGTGGACCGCTGATCAACTGGCGCGCTTCACCCGTCTGGTGCAGGACGCCGTCGGCTTCGATGCCAGCCGTGGTGACAGCGTCAGCGTGATCAACGTGCCGTTCTCCACCGATCGCGGCGAAGTGATCCCGGACATTCCGTTCTACTCGCAGCCGTGGTTCTGGGACATCGTCAAACAGGCCATGGGCGTGCTCTTTATCCTGGTGCTGGTGTTTGGTGTACTGCGTCCGGTGTTGAAGGGCATCACCAATCCTCAGGGCAAGGCCGGCGACAGCGACTCCGAGCTGGGCGGCATGATCGGGATGGACGGTGAATTGGCAAACGACCGCGTCAGTCTGGGCGGTCCGCAAAGTATTCTGTTGCCGAGCCCTACCGAGGGCTATGACGCACAGCTCAACGCAATCAAGAGCCTTGTGGCCGAGGACCCGGCGCGGGTAGCCCAGGTCGTCAAAGAGTGGATCAACGCTGATGAGTGATAGAGCTGCTGCAGTCAAACTGACCCGCGTGGATAAAGCCGCGATTCTGCTCCTCACCCTGGGTGAGACGGACGCCGCTCAGGTATTGCGCCACATGGGCCCCAAAGAGGTTCAACGGGTCGGCGTGGCCATGGCGCAGATGCGCAACGTGCACCGCGAGCAGGTTGAACAGGTGATGAGCGAGTTCGTCGACGTGGTCGGCGATCAGACCGGCGTCGGCATCGGCTCGGACGGCTACATCCGCAAGATGCTCACCCAGGCACTGGGCGAGGACAAGGCAAACGGCCTGATCGACCGGATTCTGCTGGGCGGCAACACCAGCGGTCTCGACAGCCTGAAGTGGATGGAACCGCGTGCGGTAGCCGACGTCATCCGTTTCGAGCACCCGCAGATCCAGGCCATCGTCGTCGCGTACCTGGACGCCGATCAGGCCGGTGAAGTGCTGAGCCATTTCGACCACAAGGTGCGCCTGGACATCATCCTGCGCGTGTCGTCGCTGAACACCGTACAGCCGGCGGCGCTGAAAGAACTGAACCAGATTCTCGAGAAGCAGTTCTCGGGCAACGCCAACACGTCGCGTACTACCCTGGGTGGTATCAAGCGTGCGGCGGATATCATGAACTTCCTCGACAGCTCGATCGAAGGCCAGCTCATGGACTCGATCCGCGAAGTGGACGAAGACCTGTCGACGCAGATCGAAGACCTCATGTTTGTCTTCAACAACCTGTCCGATGTCGACGACCGTGGTATCCAGGCCTTGCTGCGCGAAGTCTCCTCCGACGTGCTGGTACTGGCACTGAAGGGCTCGGACGACGCCATCAAAGAGAAGATTTTCAAGAATATGTCCAAACGTGCCGCCGAACTGCTGCGCGACGACCTGGAAGCCAAAGGCCCGGTTCGCGTCAGCGATGTCGAAGGCGCCCAGAAGGAAATTCTCACCATTGCCCGTCGTATGGCGGAGGCCGGGGAGATCGTTCTTGGCGGCAAGGGTGGCGAGGAAATGATTTAAGCGTAGGTGCCGTTGATGTCCAGCTCCGATAAAGCAGCACCCAGTGAGCTCATCCGGGCACAGGATTTGCGCGGGATCGACGTCTGGGCCTTGCCCAGCTTTGACCCGCACGTGGAAGTGCCCGAGCCGGAACCGGTGGTCGAGGAGGCCGAGCTCGCCGAGAGCGAAGAAGTGCCGCTGGAAGAAGTCCAGCCCATGACCCTGGAAGAGTTGGAAAGCATCCGTCAGGACGCCTACAACGAGGGGTTTGCCATCGGTGAAAAAGAGGGTTTCCACAGCACCCAGCTCAAGGTTCGTCAGGAAGCGGAAGTGGCGCTGGCGGCCAAGCTCGACAGCATGGAAGTCCTGATGGGGCATCTGTTCGAACCGATCGCCGACCAGGACGCACAGATCGAGAAATCGATGGTGTCACTGGTCGAACATGTGGTCCGCCAGGTCATCCAGCGCGAATTGAAAACCGACTCCAGCCAGATCGGTACGGTGCTGCGCGAAGCCTTGCGGCTGTTGCCCATGGGCGCGGCCAACGTGCGCATTCTGGTCAACCCGCAGGACTTCGCGCTGGTCAAAGCCATGCGTGAGCGTCACGAGGAAACCTGGCGCATTCTCGAGGACGAAACGCTGCAGCCGGGTGGTTGCCGGGTCGAGAGCGAGCACAGCCGCATCGACGCCACCGTCGAGGCGCGGATCAGTCAGGCCCTTGGCAAAATGTTCGATCAGCTGCACGAGCAGGCCCTGCACCCGGCGCCGCCCGATGTGACCATCGAACTGGAAGAGGCGCTCCAGAGCGCCGAGAAAACCACTTACCCGCTGGGTGCTGTCGATGCGCCTTGAACGCACCAGTTTCGCCAAACGCCTGAGCACCTATCCCGACGCGATCTCGTTGCCGGCGCAGCCAATCGTCGAAGGACGGTTGCTGCGCATGGTCGGCCTGACCCTCGAAGCCGAAGGCCTGCGCGCGGCCATGGGCAGCCGTTGCATGGTGATCAACGACGGCAGTCATCACCCGGTCGAGGTTGAAGCCGAGGTCATGGGCTTCTCCGGCGGCAAGGTGTTCCTGATGCCGGTCGGCAGCGTCTCCGGTATCGCGCCGGGCGCCCGGGTCGTGCCACTCCCGGACACCGGTCGCCTGCCGATGGGCATGACCATGCTCGGCCGCGTTCTCGACGGCGCCGGTCGCCCCTCGACGGCAAGGGCGGCATGAAAGCCGAAGACTGGGTGCCGATGGACGGCCCGACCATCAACCCCCTCAAACGCAACCCGATCAGCCAGCCGCTGGACGTGGGTATTCGTTGCATCAACGGTTTATTGACGGTCGGACGCGGTCAGCGTCTGGGCCTGTTTGCCGGTACCGGCGTCGGCAAGAGCGTCCTGCTGGGGATGATGACCCGCTTCACCGAGGCCGACATTATCGTCGTCGGGCTGATCGGCGAACGGGGCCGCGAGGTGAAGGAATTCATCGAGCACAGCCTGGGCGAGGAGGGCCTCAAGCGTTCGGTCGTCGTGGCCTCTCCGGCGGATGATGCGCCATTGATGCGTCTGCGCGCCGCGATGTATTGCACGCGCATCGCCGAGTATTTTCGAGACAAGGGCAAGAACGTCCTGTTGCTGATGGATTCGCTGACCCGTTTCGCCCAGGCCCAGCGGGAAATCGCCCTGGCCATCGGCGAGCCGCCGGCGACCAAGGGCTATCCGCCGTCCGTGTTCGCCAAGCTGCCCAAGCTGGTGGAGCGCGCCGGTAATGCCGAGGCGGGCGGTGGCTCGATCACGGCGTTCTACACGGTTTTGTCCGAAGGCGACGACCAGCAGGACCCGATCGCCGACTCGGCCCGAGGCGTGCTCGACGGCCATATCGTGCTGTCGCGGCGACTGGCGGAAGAGGGGCATTACCCGGCCATTGATATCGAAGCGTCGATCAGCCGGGTGATGCCGTCCGTGGTCGATCCGCAGCACATGGTTCAGGCCCAGTATTTCAAACAGTTGTGGTCGCGGTACCAGCAGAGCCGTGATCTGATCAGCGTCGGCGCGTACGTGGCCGGCGGCGATCGCGAGACTGACCTGGCGATTTCGCTGCAGCCGCAGTTGGTGAAGTATCTGCGCCAGGGTTTGCAGGAGAACGAGAGCATGCAGAGCAGCGAGGAGCAGTTGGCGAAGATTTTCAATCCTCAGGCCGGCGGTTAATCGGTCATGGCAGTCAGTCGCGCAGGCCGTCTCGCGCCGGTGGTCGAGATGGCCGAGAAGGTCGAGAAGGCCGCCGTGCAGCGCCTGGGGCATTTTCAGGGTCAGGTGCGGCTGGCCGAAACCAAGTTGGGTGAGCTGGATAAGTTTCGGTCGGATTATCAGCAGCAGTGGATCGACAAGGGCGCCCATGGGGTGTCGGGCCAGTGGCTGATGAATTATCAGCGCTTCCTCAATCAGTTGGAGACGGCGGTGGCGCAGCAGCGTCAGAGTCTGGCGTGGCATCAGAATAATCTGAACAAGGCGCGCGATGAGTGGCAGAAGGCCTATGCGCGGGTGGAGGGGCTGCGCAAGCTGGTGCAGCGGTATATCGATGAGGCGCGTGCGCTGGAAGATAAACGCGAGCAGAAATTGCTGGATGAGTTGGTTCAGCGGTTGCCCCGGACTGAGCAGTTTTAAGAGCTTGAGATCAAGATCAAGATCAAGATCCTTAAGATCAAGAGCGTCTGCCTAAGGGCAGACATTTCGCCTTCGGCGAGTTACTTGGAAAAGCACCCCAAGTAACCAAGGGTGCCTGCTCCTGGTTTGGCCTGACTTCGTCGGGTTCCCTCGCTCCGGTCTTGCTCCGTGGGCCCGCGCCGAACGGACATCCATGTCCGCAACGGCGCTCTCGCCGCATCCATGCGGCTCGGCCCACTGCGCAAAACCTGCGCTCGGCCTGCACTCAAGTCGCGTTTTGAGGTGTCTGGGCCTTTTGCGTTTGAAGAGCAAAAGCAAAGGCAAAGGCAAAGGCAAAGGCAAAGGCAAAGGCAACGAAAATGGTGATGACGACTACATAGTGGGACCGGTTTTACCCGGGAAGGCGTCGGAAGACACACTGCAAAACTGATGGCGACCAAACCGGCCTCTTCCCGGCTGAAGCCGGTCCCACTAAGGGATCGCATGCATCCCGTGGATTGGTTGTGGCTCTGACCGTAGGACTGGCTTTAGCCGGGAAGCTCTTGATCTGTTTTTGATCTGTTTTTGATCTGTTTTTGATTTTCGTACATAGAAAGCCCAAACACCGCCAATCGCGACTTGGGTGCAGGCTGAACGGAGGTCTCGTGGAGTGGGCCGAGCCGCATGGATGCGGCGAGAGCTGCCCCCGCCATGGATGGCGGATGGCAGCGGGCCCACGGAGCGAGACCGGAGTGAAGGGACCCTGAGGAACGAAGGGCCCAACCAGGAGCAAGCACCCTTGGTTACTTGGGGTGCTTTTCCAAGTAACTCGCCGAAGGCGAAACCATCTGCCCCCAGGCAGATGATGTTGATCTTTACGACCATTTGCCATGCCTCACAAGGGCTGCTAAAACTCAAGCGTCTGGCGCTGTTTCATACAAGGAATTTGCCAATGTCAGTAACCTCCGAACGCTCCGCCGATGGCCAAGAACTGACCATCACCATCAAAGGACGCTTCGACTTTTCGACGCACCAGGATTTTCGCGGCGCCTACGAAAAAGAAAACCAGGCCAAACGCTATACGGTTGACCTGAAAGACACGACCTACCTCGACAGTTCAGCGCTCGGTATGCTCCTCCTGCTGCGCGACCATGCTGGCGGCGAGAGAGCCGAAGTCCAGTTGGTCAACTGCAACGCCGACGTCCACAAAATCCTCAGCATCTCCAATTTCTCCAAACTCTTCAAAATCGCCTGATGATGCCATCTGCCTCCGATCGCCTGACGGTGCTCATCGCCGATGACAACGTCAGCGACCGCATGCTCCTGTCCGCCATCGTCAGCCGGCAGGGCCATGACGTTCTGACCGCCAGCGACGGCGCCGAAGCCGTCGGGCTGTTCGACCGGCGGCGGCCGCAACTGGTGCTGATGGACGCCATGATGCCGGTCATGGACGGGTTCGAAGCCGCGCGCCAGATCAAGACCCTCGCCGGTGACGCGCTCGTGCCGATCATCTTCCTGACGTCCCTGACCGAAGGCGAAGACCTCGCCCGTTGCCTCGACGCCGGGGAGACGACTTTATTGCCAAGCCCTATAACCAAGTGGTGCTGGCCGCCAAGATCAACGCCATGAACCGCCTGCGCGTGCTGCAGGAAACCGTCCTGCACCAACGCGACCTGATCACTCGCCACCATAAATACCTGCTCAACGAGCAACGTGTGGCCAAGGCGGTGTTCGACCAGATCGCCCACTCCGGGTGCCTGAGTTCGCGCAACATCCGTTACCTGCAATCGCCCTACGCACTGTTCAACGGCGACCTGCTGCTGGCCGCGTGGTCGCCGTCCGGCAACATGCACCTGCTGCTGGGGGACTTCACCGGCCACGGTTTGCCGGCAGCGGTAGGCGCGATGCCGCTGGCCGAAGTGTTCTACGGCATGACCGCCAAGGGATACGGCTTGCCCGAAACCCTGCGAGAAATGAATGCCAAACTCAAACGCATCCTGCCGGTGGACATGTTCTGCTGCGCGGCGCTGCTGTGCCTGAACTTCAAGCAGCAACTGGTCGAGGTCTGGAACGGCGGCCTGCCGGATGGTTACCTGCTGCATGGTGACGGCCGGCCGCATACGCCGCTGATTTCGTCAAACGTGCCCCTCGGTGTGCTGAGCGCCGGCAGCTTTGACGACAATACCCAGGTGTATCCCTTTGGGCCGGGGGACCGGGTGTTTCTGCTGTCCGACGGCGTGGTTGACAGCACCGGCCAGGACGGCGAACTGTTCGGCGCCCGACGCCTGCAGAACGTGCTGGTGAGCAACCGCAACCCGGCGCTGCTGATCGAAGAAGTGCAGTGGGCCCTGGCGCGGTTTCGCGGGCAGGCGCGGGACGATGTGAGCATGGTCGAAGTGGCCTTCACCGAGCCTGACTTGCTCGGCCCACCCTCGGTCATTTACACCGACAGCGGCGATTCCAGTCCGCTGGATTGGTCCGCTTCGTTCGAGTACCGCGCGGCAACACTCAAGCGCTTCAACCCGCTGCCGTATCTGCTGCAGCTGCTGCAAGAAGTGCACGGCTTGCGCATGCAGAGCAGCGAGCTGTATATCGTGCTCTCGGAGCTTTACAGCAATGCGCTGGAACATGGCGTGCTCGGGCTGGACTCGGCGTTGAAACGCGATGCCGAAGGTTTTGGGCGTTACTACCAGCAACGCGCCGAACGCCTCGATCGTCTCCAGGACGGCTTCATTCGCATTGATTTCCAGATCGTCCCGAATGGCGAGGGCGGTTGCCTCACGGTGCGAGTGCAGGACAGTGGTGCGGGTTTTGATGCCGATCGCGTGCTGGCGCTGCCCCCTGCGGTCACCCAGTTGTCCGGGCGCGGCCTTGCGCTGGTCCGGCAACTCAGCGATCGTTGTCAGTGGACCGATGATGGCCGGACGGCCAGCGTGGAATTTGTCTGGGAGGGTCTGGCATAATCCGCGCGTCTTGATCAAGGAGTGAACAAGTGTCGAATAACCCTGTGGACTTCAACGTGCTCAGCACGCTGCGTGACGTGATGGAAGCTGAATACCCGGCGCTGCTGAAGGTGTTCATTTCCGATTCCACCCTTCGCGTCAACGACATGACCCTGCTGCTGCGCGACCCTTCCTTCACGACGTCCGCCACGGCATCTTTGCAACGCCTTGGCCTGATGGCCCACAGCTTCAAAGGCAGCACCGGCAACATGGGCGCAACACATTTGTCCGAGCTGTGTCTGCAACTTGAAGAGCAGGGGCGCGGGATGGTGGCAGCGGATGACGCGCAGATCCGCTCGCTGGTGTCCCAGATCAGGGAGGAGTTTTTCATGGTCCGGGCGATTTTCGAACGTGAGCTTGAACGCTGCCATGCCAATCACTGAGTTGGCTGCCTGGCGGGGCTCCAGGCCCGACGCCCTGGCCTGCCCGTTGGTCTGAAGCGCACCCTCAATCCAGCCGCGCCCAGCACTTGGCCCGCCATTTGCTTTGTCTCTCTGCAATTGTGCTCTTGCGGAGATTCACATGGCCCTCGCCACCAACCCCTTATTGACGGCTTTGACAGCGGCCAAAGCCCAGAAAGCCGGGAACAACGCCCCGGTAAAGGCGCCGGACCCCGTCAAGCACAACACTTCCAGCTTCTCCGACGTGTTCGCCAGGCAAGCGCCGTCCAAGTCCCACAGCGCGGATAATCCGGCGCCGAAGCCGGCAAGCGCCAAGAGTTCGGCAGCCGACGACAAGCCCGCCGCCAGCCATACGTCTGCCGCCGCCGACAAGACCGTTGCCGATAACGGCAATGGCTTGCCTGCCAAAGCGGTGAACGGCAAGGCTGATGACGACGCGGGCACGGGCCAGGGTCAGGCTGACGACAAGAATGACGGCACTGACGACGCGCACGACCCGACGCTGGCCGACGCACCGCCGGTAGACCCTGTAGCGGACCCGACATTGGCGGTCACGGCGCCTGTGCAAGAGCCCGTGACTGTGGAACCCGCGGTTGATCCGACGCTGCTCGCCGGCACGCTGCCGTTGCCGGTGATTCCGCCGCCGGCTGTGCAGGCGCCGACGGATGCAACCGACGTCGCGGACGACGGTTTCGATCCTTCCGCCGATCCGCTGGAAGGCTTGACCGCTGTGCAGGTCGCCTTGGAAAACAAGGCGCAGCAGACCGCGCAGAACAACGGTGTGCATGGCGACGGCAAAGACGGCAAGGGGGCGGCAAGCAGGACCCGAACGCCGACCCTTCGCAGTTGCTGGCCAATAACCTGGCGGCGCTGGGTGACCAGCCCGTGGACAAGAGCACCACCGAAGGCGGCGGCGACAACGCGTTCAGCGGTCTGCTGGCTGACGGCCTGAAAGACGTGAAAGGTGCCGCCAGCGATACGCGCATCGACAACTTCGCCGATCGTCTGGCTGCATTGTCACAGGCCGCCCAAGCAAAAAATACCTCGGCTCCGGCCGCGCCGCTGCTCAATCAGCCGCTGGCGATGAATCAGGGAGGGTGGACAGAAGGCGTGGTCAACCGCGTGATGTACCTGTCGAGCCAGAACCTCAAGCAGGCGGATATCCAGCTGGAGCCCGCTGAACTGGGCCGTCTGGACATTCGCGTCAATATGGCGGCGGACCAGCAGACCCAGGTCACGTTCATGAGCGCCCACGTCGGCGTGCGTGAAGCCCTGGAAAGCCAGATGGCGCGCTTGCGTGAGTCCTTCGTTCAGCAGGGCATGGGCCAGGTCGACGTCAACGTCTCCGACCAGTCCCGTGGCTGGCAGCAACAGGCACAACAGCAGTCGGGCGGCGACGGCCAACGCAGCGGCGGCAGCAACGCTGCCAATGGTGTCGGCGGCAGCGACCTCATCGCCGACGGCGCTCCGGTGGACGCCGCCTCGGCCGCCGCCCATGCGCCTCTGACGGTCGTGGGTTCCAGCGCGGTCGACTATTACGCCTGAAAACGCCCTGCCAACGCTGGGGCGTTTTCAGTAGAGGCAAGTGGCTAGCTGCAAGCGGCAAGTAAAAGCAGGATCAAGGGCGGCAGTGCATGGGAGACCTCGGTTTCTCGGGCTCTGCCGCCTTTTGCTTTTACTTGCCGCTCACCCTTGCAGCTTGCGGCTGCCGTTCTGGCACAACCCTTGCTCTTCCTCTGTCACGCAACACCGAACCCTTTGGATAGTGACGGATTATTGGCATGGCGAAGAGTGACGACGCAGCAGTGGCGGACCCCGCAAAAAAGGGCAAGTTGAAAGTCATCATCCTCATTGTGGTGGGGCTTCTGCTGGCCATTGGTGTGTCGGTAGGCGCGACCTGGTTCATCATGCACAAGGCCGAAAGCAAGCCGGACCCGGCTGCCGTGGCGGAAGCGGCGAATGCCAAAAAAGAGGCGATCTTCGAACCGCTGACGCCGCCGTTCGTCGTCAACTACAACGTCAATGGCCGTCAGCGCTACATGCAGGTCAGCATCACGTTGCTCGCCCGTGACAAGGCTGATCTTGAGGCGTTGAAAGCGCACATGCCGGTCATCCGTAATAACCTGGTGATGATGTTCTCCGGTCAGCCATTCGATACCATCGCAACGCCGGTGGGCATGGAAATGCTGCGCCAGAAGGCGGCAGCCGTGGTCCAGGAAGTGGGCCAGAAAGAGCTGAGCAAGAGCGTGATCGAACAGGTACTTTTCACTAACTACGTACTGCAGTAGGACCACGACATGGCCGTGCAAGACCTGCTGTCCCAGGATGAGATCGACGCGCTGCTGCATGGCGTCGACGACGGTCTGGTACAGACCGATAGCGTTGCCGACCCCGGCAGCGTAAAAAGTTACGACCTGACCAGTCAGGATCGCATCGTCCGCGGACGCATGCCGACCCTGGAAATGATCAACGAGCGTTTCGCCCGTTACACCCGCATCAGCATGTTCAACCTGCTGCGCCGCTCCGCTGACGTGGCCGTGGGTGGCGTGCAGGTGATGAAGTTCGGCGAATACGTGCACTCGCTGTACGTGCCGACCAGTCTCAACCTGGTCAAGATCAAGCCCCTGCGCGGCACCGCGCTGTTCATTCTTGACGCCAAGCTGGTGTTCAAGCTGGTGGACAACTTCTTCGGCGGTGACGGCCGTCATGCCAAGATCGAAGGACGGGAATTCACCCCGACCGAGCTGCGCGTGGTGCGCATCGTGCTGGATCAGGCCTTCATTGATTTGAAGGAAGCCTGGCAGGCGATCATGGAAGTCAATTTCGAGTACATCAACTCGGAAGTGAACCCGGCCATGGCCAACATCGTCGGCCCGAGCGAAGCGATCGTGGTGTCCACCTTCCATATCGAACTGGATGGCGGCGGCGGCGATCTTCACGTGACCATGCCGTATTCGATGATCGAACCGGTGCGCGAAATGCTCGACGCCGGTTTCCAGTCGGATGTCGACGATCAGGACGAACGCTGGGTCAATGCCCTCAAGCAGGACGTGCTCGACGTGTCGGTGCCGTTGCGCGTCGCGGTCGCCACGCGCCAGCTCAAGCTGCGCGACATCCTGCACATGCAGCCGGGGGACGTGATCCCGGTCGAGCTGCCGGAACACCTGGTCATGCGCGCCAACGGCGTGCCGTCCTTCAAGGTCAAACTGGGTTCGCACAAGGGCAATCTGGCCCTGCAAGTGGTCGAACCCATAGAACGCCGCTGACGCTCCGTCGTCGGCAAACCGAATGTGCTGCGTAAACGAATCAGAGTTCCCCGAGGACAACCATGGCTAATGACAACGAAATGACTTCCGCAGACGACCAGGCGCTGGCCGATGAATGGGCGGCGGCACTGGGTGAATCCGGGGACGGGCAAGCGGACATCGACGCGCTGCTGGCGGCCGACGCGGGCAACGCCGCCAATCGCATGACAATGGAAGAGTTTGGCGGCGTGGCGAAAAGCAACGGCGCGGTCACTCTGGACGGCCCGAACCTGGACGTGATTCTGGATATCCCGGTGTCGATTTCCATGGAAGTGGGCAGCACTGACATCAACATTCGCAACCTGCTGCAGCTCAACCAGGGCTCGGTGATCGAGCTGGACCGTCTGGCTGGCGAGCCGCTGGACGTGCTGGTCAACGGCACCCTGATCGCCCACGGCGAAGTGGTGGTGGTGAACGAAAAGTTCGGCATCCGTCTGACCGACGTGATCAGCCCGAGCGAACGTATCAAGAAGCTGCGTTAAGTGCGCCGCGTGATCAGAACCCTCGCGAGCTTGCCACTGCTGGCAGTGTCCTGGGCGGTGATGGCGGCTGATCCAGCGATGCCTGCCACGCCAGCCGCAACCACGGCGACGACGGCTGCCAACACGGCGCCTGCCGTCGCCGCGCCGGTGGCCGGTACGGTGAATGGCGGGATGGCCGGCCAGTTGCTGCAACTGGTGCTCGGCCTGCTGCTGGTGATCGGGCTGATCTTCGTCCTGGCCTGGCTGATGCGCCGGGTGCAGCGCGCGGGGCCGGCTGGCAATCAGGTCATCAAGCTGGTGGGCTCGCGCGCGTTGGGGACCCGCGATCGGCTGGTGCTGGTGCAGGTCGGCAACGAACAGGTGTTGCTTGGCGTCTCACCCGGCAGCATTACCGCGCTGCACGTCATGAATGAGCCGGTCGAGGTTCCAGAGGCGCAAAACGCGCAGCCGGAATTCGCCAGGCGCCTGCTTGAAGCGCTGGGCAACAAGGGCGCGCCCGGGCAACGCACAGGCATCAATATTTTCGGTGCCGCAGGGAAGAAGGCAGGTACGCCAGGCAAGACGGGTTTGACAGAGACTCCGGATCAGAAGGACACGAACTGATGCGCATTGTTTTGACGCTGCTGCTGTTGCTTGCAGCGCCGCTGGCGTTCGGCGCCGATCCGTTGTCGATCCCCGCGATCACGCTGGGCACCGGCGCCAACGGTCAACAGGAATACTCGGTCAGCCTGCAGATCCTGCTGATCATGACGGCGCTGAGCTTCATCCCGGCGTTCGTCATGCTGATGACCAGTTTCACGCGGATCATCATTGTCTTCTCGATTCTGCGTCAGGCCCTCGGCCTGCAACAGACGCCGTCCAACCAGATTCTCACCGGCATGGCGCTGTTCCTGACCCTGTTCATCATGGCGCCGGTGTTCGACCGGGTGAACAACGATGCCTTGCAGCCGTACCT
Source organism: Pseudomonas sp. 15A4 (assembly GCF_016925575.1). Classification (NCBI taxonomy): domain Bacteria; kingdom Pseudomonadati; phylum Pseudomonadota; class Gammaproteobacteria; order Pseudomonadales; family Pseudomonadaceae; genus Pseudomonas; species Pseudomonas sp. 15A4. The sequence continues at coordinate 2,926,113 of NZ_CP068986.1, forward strand.
GGCGGAAAAACTCACCGCCCAGGACGCCGTGGCCAAGGCCGAAGTGCCGATCAAGGATTTCATGCTGGCGCAGACCCGCTCCAGCGATCTTGAACTGTTCATGCGCCTGTCCAAGCGCACCGACATCGCGACCCCTGATGCGGCGCCGCTGACGATTCTGGTACCGGCGTTCGTCACCTCCGAACTGAAAACAGCGTTCCAGATCGGCTTCATGATTTTCATCCCGTTCCTGATCATCGATCTGGTGGTGGCAAGCATCCTGATGGCCATGGGCATGATGATGCTGTCGCCGCTGATCATCTCTTTGCCGTTCAAAATCATGCTGTTCGTGCTGGTGGACGGCTGGGCGCTGATCATCGGCACCCTGGCCGGCAGTTTTGGTGGCGTATGAATTCGTCTGATGTGGAGTGCGCAGCATGACCCCGGAAGTAGCCGTCGACCTGTTTCGCGAAGCGCTGTGGCTGACCACGACCATGGTTGCCATTCTGGTCGTACCGAGTTTGATCGTCGGCCTGATCGTCTCGATGTTCCAGGCCGCGACGCAGATCAACGAACAGACCCTGAGCTTCCTGCCACGCCTGCTGGTCATGCTGGTCACGCTGATCGTGGTCGGCCCGTGGATGGTGCGCACCTTCATGGAGTACATCACCAATCTGTACACCAGCATTCCTCAAGTGATCGGCTGACCCCGCGATGGATCCTGTGCTGGCGTTGACCGATACCCAGATCAGCACCTGGGTGGCGGCGTTCATGCTGCCGCTGTTCCGCATCGGCGCGTTGCTGATGACCATGCCGATCATTGGAACCACGCTGGTGCCCAAGCGGGTGCGGCTGTATTTCGCGCTGGCGATCACGGTCGTCGTCGCGCCGAGCCTGCCGCCCATGCCCGCCGTGCAGGCGCTGGACCTCAGCGGGCTGCTGCTGATCGCGCAGCAGATCCTTATCGGCGCCGGCATGGGCCTGTCGTTGCAGCTGTTTTTCCAGGCCTTCGTCATCGCAGGGCAGATCATCGGGATTCAGATGGGCATGGGCTTCGCGTCCATGGTCGACCCTGTCAACGGGGTGTCGGTGGCGACCATCGGGCAGTTCCTGACCATGCTCGTGACCCTGCTGTTCCTGGCCATGAACGCACACTTGCTGGTCTTCGAGATCCTCATCGAGAGCTTCACCACCTTGCCGGTGGGGCAGGGCATCAGTACGACGGACATCTGGCTGCTGGTGATGCGTCTGGGCTGGGTGCTCGGCGCGGCACTGCTGTTGGTGCTGCCGGCCATCGCTGCGCTGCTGGTGGTGAACATCGCCATGGGCGTAATGACCCGCGCGGCACCGCAACTGAACATCTTCTCGATCGGTTTTCCGCTGACGCTGGTGCTGGGCATGGTGATTCTGTGGATCACCCTCGGCGACATTCTCAACCAATATCAACCGCTGGCGGTCGACGCCTTGCAGTTGCTCAGAGACCTGGTCAAGGCGCGCTGACATGGCCGAAAGCGAGAGTGGTCAGGACAAGACAGAAGACCCCACGGACAAACGCAAACGCGACGCCCGTGAGAAGGGCGAGATCGCCCGCTCCAAGGAGCTCAACACGGTCGTCGTGATGATCGTGGGTGCTGCGGGATTGCTGGCGTTTGGCGGCTCCATGGCGGAAATGATGATGCAGTTGATGCGCGACAATTTCACCATCACCCGCGAGGCGATTCTCGACGAGCGCAGCATGGCGATCATGTTGATGGCGTCGGGCAAGGCGGCGCTGTTGTCGGTGCAGCCGATCCTGCTGGCGTTGACGGTAGCGGCGTTCGTCGGTCCCATTTCCCTCGGCGGCTGGTTGTTTGCCGCCGGCTCCCTGGCGCCCAAGTTCAGCCGCATGAACCCGGCTGCCGGCATCAAGCGGATGTTCTCGCCCAAGGCGCTGATTGAGCTGTTGAAGTCGTTTGCGAAGTTTTTGATTGTGCTGGCAGTGGCGCTGGTGGTGCTGATGAAGGACCAGGCCGACCTGATTTCCATTTCCAAGGAGCCGCTGGAGATGGCGGTGGTGCACAGTTTGCAGTTGGTGGGCTGGAGCACGCTGTGGATGGCGATGGGCCTTTTGATCATCGCGGCAATCGATGTGCCGGTGCAGTTGTGGGAGTCTCACAAGAAGCTGCTGATGACCAAGCAGGAGGTGCGCGATGAGCACAAGGACAGTGAAGGGCGGCCGGAGGTCAAGCAGCGGATTCGTCAGTTGCAGCGGGATATGTCGCAGCGGCGGATGATGGCGGCGATTCCGGAGGCGGATGTGATTATCACGAACCCGACGCATTATGCGGTGGCGTTGAAGTATGACGCGGAGCGGGGCGGTGCGCCGATTCTGTTGGCCAAGGGCAGTGATTTCATGGCGTTGAAGATTCGGGAGATTGCGGCGCAGCATGAGATTCTGTTGTTGCAGTCGCCGGCGCTGGCGCGGTCGATTTATTACAGTACGGAGTTGGATCAGGAGATTCCGGCGGGGTTGTATCTGGCGGTGGCGCAGGTATTGGCGTATGTGTATCAGATTCGGCAGTATCAGGCGGGGCGTGGCAAGCGGCCTGATCCGCTCAGGGATAATCTGCCGATTCCGCCGGATTTGAGGCGGGATTCGTAGGGCTTCTTCAGGATCTTCTAGATCAAAAGCGTCTGCCTGGGGGCAGACTGTTTCGCCTTCGGCGAGTTACTTGATAAAGCCCCAAGTAACCAAGGGCTTGTGCTCCTGGTTGGGCCCCTCCTGCGTCGGGGTTCCTTCACTCCGGTCTCGCTCCGTGGGCCCGCGCCGAACGGGCATCCATGCCCTGACGGCGCTCTCGCCGCATCCCTGCGGCTCGGCCCACTCCGCGAAACCTGCGTTCAGCCTGCACCAAAGTCGCGTTTTGCGGTGACTGAACCTTTTGTGTACGAAGATCAAAAGCAGATCAGGTGCAAGATCAAAGGCTTCCCGGCTAAAGCCAGTCCTACGGGTGCGCGCTGTCTGTTAGTGGGACTGGCTTTAGCCGGGAAGAGGCCTGTTCAAGCGCTGACGTTTTTTGCTCATGCCTGATCGTTCCCATGCTCCGCGTGGGCATGCATCCCATGACGCTCCGCGTCGTCTTGCACTTCACTTGGATTATTTTTTCAATCCGCTGCATCCAGTTCGTTCTCCCCGGGTAGTACAGGTAGTAGCGATGGCTGCTGACCTGTTTATCTAATGGAGAGATGGCATGAACGCTAAAACATTACTGGGCTCGTTCGGTGTTTCGTTGGCAGCCACTTGCCTGTTGGCCACGGCGCCGGCGGCTTATGCGCAGATGGCGTTGCCTGATGCGGTGAAGGTGCCGGACGGTCACAAGATTGCGATGGAAACCGTGGGTGTGGGCGAGATCACCTATGAGTGCCGCGACAAGCCCAACGCTGCGGGTCAGACCGAATGGACGTTCGTCGGCCCGAAAGCGGTGTTGAATGATCGCAGCGGCAAGCAGGTCGGCACCTATTTTGGGCCACCGGCGACGTGGCAGGCCGCTGACGGTTCGAAGATCACCGGCACCCAGCTCGCTGTCGCACCTGCCGGGACGGGCGATATTCCTTATCAGTTGGTCAAAGCCAACCCTGCGGAAGGCAAGGGCGCGATGAGCAATGTCAGTTACATCCAGCGCGTGGCGACCAAAGGCGGCATAGCGCCGAAGATGGAGTGTTCGATGGCGACCAAGGGTAAGCAGGAAATTGTGAAATACCAGGCGGACTATATTTTCTGGGCCGCCAAGTAGACCAATGTCCCACGTCCTGCTGCGTCGCTGACGCACAAAGTCATCTACGCTGCACCGACGCAACCCCGGCCTTTGGGTCGGGGTATTTCTTTTCGTTGGCGGTTGAACACTTTGTCCTTACCTGAAGACTGTTTTGACTACGAAGCCTGTCTGGCAGCCTGTGCCAAGGGCGAGCGACGGGCCTTGCACGACCTCTATACCCAGGAAAGCGCACGTCTGCTCGGCGTCGCCAAGCGCATCGCTCGCAGCGACGCGCTGGCGGAGGACATCGTGCATGACGCCTTCATTAAAATCTGGACCCGCGCGGGTAGTTTCGACCCGACGCGAGGCTCTGCTCGTGGCTGGATCTTCAGCCTGACACGGCATCTGGCGCTGAACTTCATGCGGGATAACGCGAACACCCTTCAGGTCAGCGAGCAGAGCGAAAACGCACTGCTGGCCGAGGCTGCACTGGAGTCCGCAACCGACGCCGACACCTTCGAATACAGTGCTCGCTCGGGACGTATTTTCGGGTGCCTTGAACAGCTGGAACCGGCGCGGCGCAGCTGCATTCTTCATGCGTACGTCGACGGCTACTCGCACTCGGAAATAGCGCAGAAAGTCGGCGCGCCGCTGGGCACGGTGAAAGCCTGGATCAAACGCAGTCTGGTGGCATTGCGGGAGTGCATGGGATGACAAGGTATCCGTCAACAGACAGTGCCGACGAACTGGACGCGCTGGCCAGCGAGTACGTGTTGGGCACACTGCCGGCCGAGCAGCGGCTCGACGTCCAGAACCGCCTTGGCACGGACGCCGACTTGCGCGCAGCCGTGGACGCATGGGAAGGGCGCCTGCTGACCTTGACCGAGCTCGCCGAACCGCAGACCCCAAGCCCGCAGCTGTGGGATCGCATTGCGCGCAGCGTCAGCAGCCATGACCGCCGAGCTCCTGTACAGGCGCCGGCCGTGAAGTCGCGTTCATGGTGGGATCTGCTGCCGTTGTGGCGCGGGCTGGCCGGCGCAGGACTCGTCGCGACGCTGCTGCTCGCCACAATGCTGGTGATCCGGACAGCGCCAGTGAACCCCACAACTTACCTCGTGGTGCTGGTCGCTCCACAAAACCAGGCTCCCGGCTGGGTGATCCAGGCCAATAACCCGGAAGAAATCCAGCTGATACCCCTGGGCGCCACCTCAGTCCCCGCCGACAAAGCCCTCCAGTTCTGGACCAAGGCCGACGGCTGGCAGGGCCCCGTGTCCCTGGGCCTGGTTAAACCCGGCCAGACCCTGTCCATCCCTGTCAGCAAACTGCCCCCGCTGCAAGCCAACCAACTCTTCGAACTCACCCTCGAAAACCCCAACGGCTCCCCGACCGGCAAGCCTACGGGGCCGATTCAATTTATTGGGCGGGCGGTGAAAGTGATCTAGCGGCTGGACGCGGAGCGTCGGGGGCGGCATTCCCACGCGGAGCGGGGGACGATCGGCCAATCATCTAGCGTCTGGAAGGCCGCTTTCGTGAGCAAGCTCACTCCCACATGAGCGTCGTTTGCCCTTGATGATTTGCGGTGTCACATCTGACGCCTTCCCGGCTGAAGCCGGTCCCACAAATAGCAGCGCGTGCATTCAGCGAAATGGGTGGTGGTCACACCGGCCTCTTCCCGGCTGAAGCCGGTCCTACAAGGGCACCGCGTGCAGTCAGTGGGACCGGCTTTAGCCGGGAAGCTTTTGCCTTTGATCTTCCTACGCAAAAAGTCCAGACACCACAAAACGCGACTTGGGTGCAGGCCGAACGCAGACGACGCGGAGTGGGCCGAGCGGCATGGATGCCGCGAGAGCGCCGCTAGGACATGGATGTCCGTTCGGCGCGTGCCCACGGAGCGTCGTCGGAGTGAGGGAATCCCGACGGAGGAGGGACCTAGCCAGGAGCAGGCACCCTTGGTTACTTGGGGTGCTTTTCCAAGTAACTCGCCGAAGGCGAAACCGAGGCCGTTAGGCCGACGCTTGTGATCTTGGTGTACCCAGCCACGACCCAAATTCCAGTTCTGAATACTGGCACTCTGATATTTTCAACCCGCTCCCAAATGTTGGACCCCTTCTTGCAATAACCCCGATACAACGCTTCGGCGTCAAAAGATTGATTTAACGCGCAGGTGCCCATCGGTGGAACGCTCACAACTCATCTCCCACGCCAGAACCGGATTGATCGGCCTGGGCCGTGGACAACTTGGCGTCCCGCTACTGCTCCTCGTCATGCTCGCCATGATGATGCTGCCCATGCCGCCGTTCCTGCTGGACGTCTTCTTCACCTTCAACATCGCCCTGTCCATCGTCGTCCTGCTCGTCTGTATCTACGCCCTGCGGCCCCTCGACTTCTCCGTATTCCCGACCATCCTCCTCGTCGCCACCCTGCTGCGACTGGCCCTCAACGTCGCCTCCACCCGCGTCGTCATGCTCCACGGCCAGGACGGCCACGCCGCCGCCGGTAAAGTCATCCAGGCGTTCGGTGAAGTCGTCATCGGCGGCAACTACGTCGTCGGTATCGTTGTTTTCGCCATCCTCATGATCATCAACTTCGTCGTCGTCACCAAAGGTGCCGGGCGCATCTCCGAAGTGAGCGCGCGCTTCACCCTCGACGCCATGCCCGGCAAACAGATGGCCATCGACGCCGACCTCAACGCCGGCCTCATCGACCAGCCCGAAGCCAAACGCCGCCGTCTTGAAGTCGCCCAGGAAGCCGAGTTCTACGGCTCCATGGACGGTGCCAGCAAATTCGTCCGCGGTGACGCCATCGCCGGCCTGCTGATCCTCTTCATCAACCTTATCGGCGGCATGCTGGTGGGCATCCTGCAACACGGCATGACCTTCGGCGATGCCGGCAAGGTCTACGCACTCCTGACCATCGGTGACGGTTTGGTGGCGCAGTTGCCTTCTCTGCTGCTGTCAACTGCTGCCGCGATCATGGTGACCCGTGCGTCCGGTTCGGAAGAAATGGGCAAATTGGTCGGCCGCCAGATGTTCGCCTCCCACAAGGCACTTGCTGTCTCCGCCGGGATCATGATCGTCATGGGCCTGGTTCCGGGCATGCCGCACTTCTCCTTCATCAGCCTCGGGCTGGTGGCCGCTGGCGGTGCTTACCTGCTGTGGAAGAAAGAGAACCAGGTCAAGCTCGCCGCGGTGCAAGAGGTCAAGCGTCAACAAGAGCTGCTGCCGTCGCCGACTCGGGCGCAGGAATCCAAGGAACTGGGCTGGGACGACGTCACCCCGATCGACATGATCGGCCTGGAAGTGGGCTACCGCCTGATTCCGCTGGTGGACCGCAATCAGGGTGGTCAGCTGCTGGCGCGGATCAAGGGCGTGCGCAAGAAGCTCTCCCAGGAACTGGGGTTCCTCATGCCGACCGTGCACATCCGCGACAACCTCGACCTGGCGCCCAGCGCCTATCGCCTGACGCTGATGGGCGTGACCCTGGCCGAAGCCGAGATTTACCCCGACCGCGAACTGGCGATCAACCCCGGTCAGGTATTTGGCAGCCTCAACGGCATCACTGCCAAGGACCCGGCGTTTGGTCTGGAAGCCGTCTGGATTGAAATCAGCCAGCGCGCTCAGGCGCAATCCCTCGGTTACACCGTGGTGGACGCCAGCACGGTGGTGGCAACCCACTTGAACCAGATTCTCTACAAGCACTCTCATGAATTGATTGGCCACGAGGAAGTCCAGCAATTGATGACCCTGCTGGCCAAGGGATCGCCAAAACTGGCGGAAGAACTGGTGCCGGGCGTGCTGTCCCTGTCGGCCCTGCTGAAGGTGCTGCAGGCGCTGCTTGCCGAACAGGTGCCGGTTCGTGACATCCGCTCCATCGCTGAAGCCATCGCCAACAACGCCGCGCGTAGTCAAGATACCGCCGCGCTGGTGGCTGCGGTACGGGTCGGATTGTCCCGCGCAATCGTCCAAAGCATTGTCGGCATTGAGCCGGAGCTGCCTGTGATCACCCTTGAGCCAAGGTTGGAACAGATCTTGCTAAATAGTCTGCAGAAGGCAGGTCAGGGTCAGGAAGAAGGCGTTCTCCTCGAACCGAGCATGGCTGAGAAACTTCAGCGCTCGTTGATCGAAGCGGCGCAGCGTCAGGAGATGCAGGGGCAGCCGGTTATTTTGTTGGTCGCAGGTCCGGTTCGCGCCATGTTGTCCCGCTTTGGACGGTTGGCTGTACCGAATATGCATGTTTTGGCTTATCAGGAAATTCCTGACAATAAGCAAGTCACCATCGTAGCGACTGTCGGGCCCAACGGCTGAGGTAGTGAGTCATGCAAGTTAAGCGTTTTTTCGCCGCCGATATGCGACAAGCCATGAAACTGGTTCGCGATGAGCTGGGCGCTGAAGCCGCCATCATCGGGAACCGGCGGATCGCCGGCGGCGTGGAACTGACCGCCGCTCTGGATTACAAGTTGTCTGCACTGGCGCCGCGTGTGCCGAACGTCGAACTCGAAGAAGAATTGCGCAAGACCCAGTCGCGCATCGTCACCGCTCAAGCTGAGCTGACCCACCGCAGCGAGCTGGACACTGTCGCCAATCGTCAGTTGTTCGCCGGCCTTGCGATGGATGACAGCAAGCAAATCGAACCGACGCTGGAAGAACCGTTTCGCCCGTCGATCCACGCCGCTGTGGCCGCCGAACGTGCCGAGCGCAACGCCGAGCCGGCCGTGGGCGACCGCGCCTACGAAGCGATGCGCTCTGAATTGAACGGCCTGCGCGAACTGCTGGAAGTCCAGCTGGGATCGCTGGCCTGGAACCAGCTGCAAGGCAGCCGTCCGCAGCAGGCCAATCTGTGGCGCCGTCTGCAACGCGTCGGCCTCTCCGGCCCGCTGTCCCGCGATCTGCTGGCGATGGTGCCGGACTCGAATGATCAGGCCCACACCTGGCGCATGCTGCTGGCCCACCTGGCCCGCATGATTGCCACGCCCGATGTGGAGCCACTGGAAGAGGGCGGTGTGATTGCCATGGTCGGTCCTGCCGGCATGGGCAAAACCACCACGCTGGCTAAACTGGCAGCCCGATATGTGTTGAAATACGGCGCGCAAAATATCGCGCTGGTGAGCATGGACAGTTTCCGCATTGGCGCTCAGGAACAGCTGAAAACCCTGGGCCGGATCCTCAATGTACCGGTTACCCACGTCGACCCGGGCCAGTCTCTGGCTCAGGCGCTGGAGCCGCTGTTGCGCAAGCGCGTGGTGTTGATCGACACCGCCGGCCTGCAAGCCAGCGATCCGGCCCTGCGTCTGCAACTGGAAACCCTCGCCGGCCGTGGCATCAAGGCGCGCAACTACCTGGTGCTGGCGACAACCAGCCAGAAGCAGGTGCTGTCAGCGGCTTACCACAGTTATAAACGTTGCGGCCTGGCCGGGTGCATCCTGACCAAGCTCGACGAAACGGCCAACCTGGGCGAAGTGCTCAGCCTGGCCGTGACACACGAACTGCCTGTGGCCTATCTGACCGATGGCCCACGGATACCGGATGATCTGCATTTGCCGCGTCGGCACCAGTTGGTGAGCCGGGCTGTCAGTGTGCAGATGCAGGAGGAGCCAAGCGAGGAAGCGATGGCGGATATGTTTGCGGATCTTTATCACAGCACCGGCAAGCGCGCGGGCTAGGTGAAGAAAATGACAGTGGAATTTTCCTGCATCGATGGTCTGCCAGGCATTGTTCAGACACTGAACGTGCAGCCCGACATGTGGCTTAGGTCTAAGCAAGACAAGGTAAACAATTAACATGGGCAGCATGCATCCCGTACAGGTTATCGCGGTGACCGGTGGCAAAGGTGGCGTAGGCAAGACCAACGTTTCAGTGAATCTTTCACTGGCGCTGGCCGAGCTGGGACGTCGCGTCATGTTGCTGGACGCCGATCTGGGTCTGGCCAACGTCGACGTATTGTTGGGGCTGACCCCCAAACGCACCCTGGCTGATGTCATCGAAGGGCGGTGCGAGCTGCGCGATGTCCTGCTGCAAGGCCCGGGCGGCGTCCGCATCGTGCCGGCGGCGTCGGGCACCCAGAGCATGGTCCACCTGACCCCGGCGCAACATGCCGGGCTGATTCAGGCGTTCAGTGACATCGGCGACAACCTCGACGTGCTGGTCATCGATACCGCCGCCGGCATCGGCGAGTCGGTGGTGAGCTTCGTGCGCGCCGCCCAGGAAGTGCTGCTGGTGGTGTGCGACGAGCCTACGTCGATCACCGACGCCTACGCCCTGATCAAACTGCTCAACCGCGATTACGGCATGAACCGCTTCCGCGTCCTGGCCAACATGGCCCAGAGCCCGCAGGAAGGGCGCAACCTCTTCGCCAAGCTGACCAAGGTCACCGACCGCTTTCTCGACGTGGCCCTGCAGTATGTAGGCGCCGTGCCGTACGACGAATGCGTACGCAAGGCCGTGCAGAAACAGCGCGCCGTGTACGAAGCGTTTCCGCGTTCCAAATGTGCGCTGGCGTTCAAGGCCATCGCACAGAAAGTCGACACCTGGCCGCTGCCGGCGAACCCGCGCGGTCACCTGGAATTTTTCGTAGAACGCCTCGTGCATCAAACCAGCGCAGGGCCCGTCTCATGACAGCAAGTGGCTATCGCATGTACAGCAAATCGTCCAAAGACTCCCAGTATGAGCTGATCGAGCGTTATGCCCCGCTGGTCAAACGAATCGCCTACCACTTGCTGGCGCGTCTGCCGGCCAGCGTGCAGGTCGAGGATTTGATCCAGGCGGGCATGATTGGCTTGCTCGAGGTCTCGACCAAATACGACTCCACCAAAGGGGCCAGTTTCGAGACGTACGCGGGTATTCGTATCCGTGGCGCGATGCTCGACGAAGTGCGCAAGGGGGACTGGGCACCGCGCTCGGTCCACCGCAATACGCGCATGGTCAGTGACGCGATTCGTTCAATCGAAGCAAAAACCGGCCGTGACGCTAAAGATCACGAGGTTGCTGCCGAACTTGAAATGAGTCTCGACGATTATTACGGGATTCTGAACGATACCCTGGGCAGCCGACTGTTCAGTTTCGACGACCTGTTGCAGGACGGCGAACACGAAGGGCTGCACGAGGACGGCGCGAGCCAGTCCCTGGAACCGTCGCGGGATCTGGAAGACGAGCGCTTCCAGGCTGCGCTGGCCGAGGCCATTGCCAACTTGCCGGAACGTGAACGCCTGGTGTTGTCGCTGTATTACGACGAAGAGCTGAACCTCAAGGAAATCGGTGAGGTTCTGGGTGTCAGCGAGTCGCGGGTCAGCCAGCTGCACAGTCAATGCGCGGCGCGGTTGCGCGGTCGCCTTGGCGAGTGGCGCGCACGTTCCTGAATCAGGCGCGGGCCGCGAGGCCTGCGTGTTGCTTGTAAGACCGGCTGTGCAGGACGTGAGCGGGAAGCAAAAGAGACATGGCAGGAGTCGGTCGAACCGGGTCGTGGATGATCCGGTTTCGCTGCGCTCGTCCCGGTCGATTCCACCCCTTTTCATGTTCGGCGCAGCCGGTATTGATTGAATGCGCGTTCAGGTGCTGAACGCGTTAAAGACTGCTTGGAGGTCGAATTGGACAAGAACATGAAAATCCTCATCGTTGATGACTTCTCAACGATGCGGCGGATCATAAAAAACCTGTTGCGTGACCTTGGGTTCACCAACACGGCCGAAGCAGATGACGGACTCACCGCATTGCCGATGCTGCAAAGCGGCGCCTTTGACTTCCTCGTCACTGACTGGAACATGCCGGGCATGTCCGGCATCGACCTGTTGCGTCAGGTGCGTGCCGACGAGCGTCTGCGCAGCCTGCCGGTGCTGATGGTCACTGCCGAAGCCAAGCGCGAGCAGATCATCGAAGCCGCTCAGGCCGGTGTGAACGGCTACGTGGTGAAGCCGTTCACCGCGCAAGTGCTCAAAGAGAAAATCGAAAAGATATTCGAGCGCGTCAATAGCTGATGTCCGCTGCGAGGGCGCTATGGATTCCAAAGATTCGACAATGGGTGACTTTGAGTCAACCCTGAAGAAACACGCACAAGAGCTGGTCGCGAGCCTTGAAAAAGGCAAGTTCGGCGACGCCGTGCAACTGATCCATGAGCTTAACCAGACCCGCGACCGTGGCCTGTATCAGGAAGTCGGCAAATTGACGCGCGAGCTGCACAGCGCGATCGTCAACTTCCAGATCGACCCGAACATGCCCCAGGCCGAGGAGGTCTCCCAGATCACCGACGCCACCGAGCGTCTGTCGTACGTGGTCAGGCTGACCGAAAACGCGGCCAACCGGACGATGGACCTGGTGGAGCTGAGCACGCCGCTGATGCACGGGCTGACTGACGACGCCAAGTCGTTGAGCGCCGATTGGGGACGCTTCATGCGCCGCGAGATCAGCGCCGAAGAGTTTCGTGATCTGGCCCGCCGCGTCGATGTGTTCCTGACCCGCAGCGAGAAGGAGACCACCGAGGTCTCTGCGCATCTGAACGACATTCTGCTGGCCCAGGATTACCAGGACCTCACCGGTCAGGTGATCAAGCGCGTGACCACGCTGGTCACCGAAGTCGAGCGCAACCTGCTCAAGCTGGTGCTCATGGCGAGCCAGGTGGACCGCTTCGCGGGCATCGAGCACGACCAGGAAGTGTTCCGTCAGCAAAAAGAACAAGAAAAACTTCACTCCAAGGGTGAAGGTCCGCAGATTCATGCCGATAAACGTGAAGACGTTGTATCCGGACAGGATGATGTTGACGATCTGCTATCCAGCCTCGGATTCTGATTCGGTCACTCTGTTTCGGACTTCAGGTTTTCTGTGAAAGTGGCTGCTGGACCCGCGCGCCAATGCTTCGACGAAAGCAATGCGCGCAGGCCGTCAGTGCAGCCTCCGGATCGGTTTGACGGTTAATTTTAGGAGCACCCCCAATGAGCTTCGGCGCCGATGAAGAAATCCTTCAGGATTTTCTGGTAGAGGCCGGCGAGATTCTCGAGCTGTTGTCAGAGCAGTTGGTCGAGCTGGAAAGCCGGCCAGATGATGCGGACCTGCTCAATGCAATTTTTCGCGGTTTTCACACTGTAAAAGGGGGCGCCGGCTTCCTCCAGCTCAACGAGCTGGTTGAATGCTGTCACATCGCCGAGAACGTGTTCGACATCCTGCGCAAGGGTGAACGTCGCGTTGACTCGGAGCTCATGGACGTGGTGCTCGAAGCACTCGACACCGTCAACAGCATGTTCGGTCAGGTGCGCGAGCGTTCCGCCGTCACCCCGGCCACACCTGAACTGCTGGCCGCGCTGGCACGCCTTGCGGAACCGGCCTCGGCTGAAGAAATCGCTGCAGCACCGGTGGTTGAAGAGCCGGTCGCTGAAGCGCCGTCCGAAGACATTACCGATTTCGAGTTCGAACAGCTTCTGGATTCGCTGAATGCTGTCAAGGCCCAGGCGGCTGGGGCGCCTGCGCCGGCTGCACCTGCACCTGCACCAGCGGCTCCCGTGGCAGCAGCACCTGCGGCACCGGCTGCCGCGCCGGCCGGTAATGCGGCCAGCGATGAAATCACTGACGCCGAATTCGAATCGCTCCTCGATCAGCTGCATGGTAAAGGCCAGTTCGCCGTCGATGCGGTGCAACCGCCGGCCGCTGTAGCGCCGTCTGCCGCACCGGCCAGTGACGAAATCACTGACGACGAATTCGAGTCGCTGCTGGATCAGTTGCACGGCAAGGGTTCGTTCTCGCCGGATGCCGTGGGTGCAGCTGCTCCCGCTGCTAATGCTGCCGCTGCACCTGTCGCACCGGTTGCGCCAGCTGCAGCGTCGAAAGCCGCAGCGTCGGACGAAATCACCGACAACGAATTCGAAGACCTGCTGGATCAGTTGCACGGCAAAGGCAAGTTTGAACCTGCCGTCGCTGCCGCAGCACCCGCGGCGGCACCGGCCACTAAGCCAGAACCGGCTGCCAAAGCTGAACCGGCGAAAGCGACGCCTGCTGCCGCCGCTCCGGCGAAAACGGCTCCTGCCGCTGCGCCTGCCCCGGCTCGCGCTGCTGCGCCTGCGCCTAGCGAAAAACCGCCGTCTGAAGCGGAAACCACCGTGCGCGTCGACACCGCGCGGCTGGACGAAATCATGAACATGGTTGGCGAACTGGTGCTGGTGCGTAACCGCCTCGTGCGCCTGGGCGCCAACAGCGCTGACGAAGCCATGTCCAAGGCCGTGTCCAACCTGGACGTGGTCACCGCTGACCTGCAGACCGCGGTCATGAAGACCCGCATGCAGCCGATCAAGAAAGTGTTCGGCCGCTTCCCGCGACTGGTCCGCGATCTGGCACGTCAGCTGAAGAAAGAAATCAGCCTTGAACTGATGGGTGAAGAAACCGACCTGGACAAGAACCTCGTCGAGGCCCTGGCCGACCCGTTGGTCCACTTGGTGCGCAACGCGGTCGATCACGGTATCGAGTCGCCGGAAGAGCGGGAGGCGTCGGGCAAGCCCCGTAATGGTCGTGTGATTCTGGCGGCCGAACAGGAAGGCGATCACATCCTGCTGTCGATTTCCGATGACGGCAAAGGCATGGACCCTGCGGTCCTGCGCGCGATCGCGGTCAAGCGTGGCGTGATGGACAAGGACGCAGCGGATCGCCTCAGCGACACCGATTGCTACAACTTGATCTTCGCGCCGGGCTTCTCGACCAAGACCGAGATTTCCGACGTGTCCGGCCGTGGCGTGGGCATGGACGTGGTGAAAACCAAGATCGCCCAGCTCAACGGCTCGATCAGCATCGATTCCACCAAAGGTCTGGGCTCGAAGATCATCATCAAAGTGCCGCTGACCCTGGCGATCATGCCGACGCTGATGGTCATGCTCGGCAATCAGGCCTTCGCGTTCCCGCTGGTCAACGTCAACGAGATCTTCCACCTGGACCTGTCGACCACCAACGTCGTCGATGGTCAGGAAGTGGTGATCGTCCGCGACAAGGCGCTGCCGCTGTTTTACCTCAAGCGCTGGCTGGTCAGTTCGGCGGCCCACGAGGAGCAACGCGAAGGCCACGTGGTGATCTTGTCGGTCGGCACCCAACGCATCGGCTTTGTGGTCGATCAGTTGGTCGGCCAGGAAGAAGTGGTGATCAAGCCGCTGGGCAAAATGCTGCAAGGCACGCCGGGCATGTCAGGCGCCACCATCACCGGTGACGGCCGCATCGCCCTGATTCTCGATGTGCCAAGCATGCTCAAGCGCTACGCGGCACGCCGGATTGGTTAAGCAGGGCTGGCTTGAGTAGGGCGGCTTGCGATGTTCTGTAGGACCGGCTTTAGCCGGGAAGAGGCCGGTGGGGACACCGTGAATTTTGCGGCGTGACACCCGACGCCTTCCCGCGTAGGACCGGCTTTAGCCGGGAAGGGGCCGGTTTGGACACTCTGGATTGTGCGGCGTGACATCCGACGCGTTCCCAGTAGGACCGGCTTCAGCCGGGAAGAGGCCCGCATGGACACTCTGGATTTTTCGGCGTGACACCCGACGCGTTCCCGGCTAAAGCCGGTCCTACAGGTATAGGTCCTACAGGTACAGGTCCTACAGGTCCTGTTTCAAGCGCGAAAAACGGTCTCACTGGCCTGTCTCGTCTCGCCAATGTGACCCAAGCTACGTGATTCAGGGCGCGCCGACCTTCAGGGTGACGCGCGCTCTTTGGAGTGTTTATGGCAGTCAAGGTTCTCGTCGTGGACGATTCGGGTTTTTTCCGACGTCGTGTCTCGGAAATTCTCTCTTCGGATCCCACGATCCAGGTGGTCGGTACTGCCACCAATGGCAAGGAAGCCATTGAACAAGCCCTGGCCCTCAAGCCCGACGTGATCACCATGGACTACGAAATGCCGATGATGGATGGCATTACCGCGGTCCGTCACATCATGCAACGCTGCCCGACCCCGGTATTGATGTTTTCCTCACTGACCCACGAAGGCGCCCGGGTGACCCTCGATGCGCTGGACGCTGGCGCGGTGGATTTCCTGCCGAAAAACTTCGAAGACATCTCGCGCAACCCCGAGAAGGTCAAACAGATGCTGTGCGAGAAAGTCCACAGCATTTCCCGCAGCAACCGTCGTTTCAGCGGTTACGGCAGCACGCCTTCTGCCACGTCGGCACCGGCGCCAACTGCTCCACCTGCTGCACCGCGCAGCACGGCTGCCGAAACGCGACCGTCGCGTCCGGCGCCCGCCCCTGCGCCCGCGCCTGCTCGTGCAGCGGCCCCGGCTTCTCACCACCACGCGCCAACCTCAGGTGCGCCCAAGCGCAAGGCCTACAAACTGGTGGCGATCGGCACGTCCACCGGTGGCCCGGTTGCCTTGCAGCGGGTGTTGACCCAGCTGCCCGCCAACTTCCCGGCACCCATCGTGCTGATCCAGCACATGCCGGCCGCTTTCACCAAAGCCTTCGCTGAGCGTCTCGACAAGCTTTGCCGCATCAGCGTTAAGGAAGCCGAAGACGGCGACATCCTGCGTCCCGGTCTGGCACTGCTGGCGCCTGGCGGCAAACAGATGATGGTCGACGGTCGCGGCGCGGTGAAAATCCTGCCCGGTGACGAGCGCCTCAATTACAAGCCCTGCGTCGACATCACCTTTGGCTCGGCGGCAAAATCCTACAGCGACAAAGTCCTCGCCGTCGTCCTCACCGGGATGGGCGCTGACGGCCGTGAAGGCGCGCGCCTGCTCAAGCAGAGCGGCAGCCAGATATGGGCGCAGGACGAAGCCAGTTGCGTGATTTATGGGATGCCCATGGCGATCGTCAAAGCCGAGCTGGCCGACGCCGTTTACAGCCTCGACGATATCGGTCGCCACCTGGTTGAGGCCTGCAGCTGATGGATGTCTTGACGCTTATCGGGATCATTCTGGCGTTCGTCGCGATCATCGGCGGCAACTTCCTCGAAGGCGGGCACTTGGGCGCGCTGCTCAACGGCCCCGCCGCGCTGATCGTCCTCGGCGGTACGCTGGCGGCCTGCCTGGTGCAGACGCCCATGAGCGCGTTCAAGCGGGCGATGCAGATCTTCATCTGGATTCTGTTTCCGCCGCGCATCGATCTCGCCGGCGGCATTGATCGCGTCGTGTCCTGGAGCCTCACCGCGCGCAAGGAGGGCCTGCTCGGCCTCGAAGCCGTGGCCGACTCGGAACCGGATGCCTATTCGCGAAAAGGCCTGCAGCTGCTGGTCGACGGCGCTGAGCCGGCGGCCATACGGGGCATCCTGGAAGTCGATTTCCTGACCCAGGAAAGCCGCGATATCCAGGCCGCCAAGGTCTACGAAAGCATGGGTGGCTACGCGCCCACGATCGGCATCATCGGTGCGGTCATGGGCCTGATCCATGTCATGGGCAACCTGGCCGACCCCAATCAGCTGGGCAGCGGTATCGCCGTCGCGTTCATTGCCACCATTTACGGCGTGGCGTCCGCCAACCTGTTTCTTCTGCCCGTGGCGAATAAGCTCAAGGCCGTGGCGATCCGCCAGTCGCGCTATCGGGAGATGCTCCTCGAAGGGCTGCTGTCGATTGCCGAGGGCGAGAACCCGCGCTCGATCGAACTGAAGCTGCAAGGCTTCATGGAGTGATGGACTGATGGCCCGCCGACGTCGCCATGAAGAGCACGAAAATCACGAACGCTGGCTGGTGTCCTACGCGGACTTCATCACCTTGCTGTTCGCGTTTTTCGTGGTCATGTACTCCATCTCGTCGCTGAACGAAGGCAAATACAAGGTGCTGTCCGAAGCGCTGGTCGGGGTGTTCAACGAGCCCGAGCGCAGCATCAAGCCGATCCCCATCGGCGAGCAGAAACCGCAAACTGTGCGGCCTGCCGATCCGCTGGTTCAGGACAGCGAGCAGACCGACGCTGCGCTGGGCCAGGCCGCGGACGACCCGCTGAAGTCGATTGCCGATGACGTCAACGCGGCGTTCGGCGACCTGATCGCTTCCAAACAAATGACCGTGCGCGGCAACGAGCTGTGGATCGAGATCGAGCTCAATTCCAGCCTGCTGTTCGGCAGCGGCGACGCGATGCCAAGCAATCAGGCCTTCGACCTGATCGACAAGGTCGCGAAGATCATCAAGCCGTTCGATAACCCGATCCACGTCGAAGGCTTCACCGATAACCAGCCGATCAATACCGGCCAATTCCCGACCAACTGGGAACTGTCTTCAGCACGCTCCTCGAGCATCGTGCGGATGCTGGCCATGGACGGGATCAACCCGGCGCGGCTGGCTTCGGTGGGCTACGGCGAATTCCAGCCCCTGGCCTCCAACGCCACCGCCGACGGCCGCGCGCGCAACCGTCGCGTGGTGCTGGTGATCTCGCGCAACCTGGACGTGCGCCGCAGCCTTACCGGCTCAGGCACTACCGCCAACGCAAAACCCGATGCCGCCCTTCGTCGTGCTGGCACACAAACTGCACCAGTCCCCGCCAAGCCGCCGCAAGGCGTCAAATCTTCGTCATCTGCCCCTTAAACCCGGTCGTCGCTTTGGTCGGGGGAAAACGAGTACATGAGAGTCTGGGCAGTAGCCAATCAGAAAGGCGGGGTCGGCAAGACCACCACCTCCATCGCTTTAGCCGGCTTGCTGGCAGAGGCGGGCAAGCGCGTGGTCGTGGTGGATCTCGATCCCCATGGCTCGATGACCAGCTATTTCGGGCAAGATCCCGATACGCTGGAACACAGCAGCTTCGACCTGTTCCTCAACAAAGGCGTGGTGCCGGACGGTTTGCCGGGCCAACTGCTGCTGCCCACCAGTGACAAGCGCATTTCGCTGCTGCCATCGAGCACCGCGCTGGCCACCCTAGAGCGCCAGTCGCCAGGGCAGAGCGGCCTGGGGCTGGTGATTGCCAGAAGTCTGGCCCAGCTGTGGCAGGACTTTGATTACGCGATCATCGACAGCCCGCCGTTGCTTGGTGTGCTGATGGTCAACGCCCTGGCGGCGAGCCAGCAACTGGCGATTCCGGTGCAGACTGAATTTCTCGCGGTAAAGGGCCTGGAACGCATGGTCAACACGCTGGCGATGATCAATCGCTCGCGCAAAGTGCCGCTGCCTTACACCATCGTGCCGACGCTGTTTGATCGCCGCACCCAGGCCTCGATGAGCACCCTCAAGCTGCTGCGCGACAGTTACCCGGAACACGTCTGGAATGCCTTCATTCCGGTGGACACGCGACTGCGCGATGCCAGCCGCGCGGGTCTGACCCCTTCACAGTTCGACAACAAGAGCCGTGGCGTGCTGGCCTACCGCGCGTTGCTCAAGCACCTGCTGACCGAACAGCTTGTCGGGCAGGTGGCCTAGTGTCCGCTGATCGTTATTTTTCGAGCGGCGCGCCTGCACGCTCAAGTCCATCGGCTATGCAGCCGATATCTGTATCAGGCGGTAATCGCATCACTACTTTTCGGGCTCCCGTATGAACCGCCCCCTGGACATCGCTTCACGACCACAACTGGCGCTGCAGAACTACCTGGACGCGTTGCTCTATGACGCGACCGAGGAGCTGCAGGTCGTCGAGTCCGTCGATGAATTTCAAGCGGCCGTGCTCGAAGAGCAGGCCCATGACGCACGCATGCGTTCTGCAGTAGCCGCTGCGGTGGCTGCCGCTTTGCCGGTGCCACAGCCCGCGCCGTTGAGCCGGCCTGCGCCTGTTTCGCTGGCGTATTCGGCTCAGCCGGAACCTGCCGCCGCGCGGGTGATGGAACGGCCAGTGGTCATGCCGCCGGTGATTCTGCCGCCAGCCATCGTTCCGCTGGTTGAGCCGGTTGTTGAAGCGCCTGTGGTTGAGGCTCTGGTGGACGAACCGCCAACAGCACTGGTCGAGCCGGTTGTTGACGTGCATCTGTCCGCTCAACGCACGCCAACGCCGCCGCCCACTGGCGACGAGCGCCCGGCCTGGGCGGCCGAGCCGTTCGAATGCCTGCTGTTCGACGTTGCCGGTCTGACCCTCGCGGTGCCGCTGGTGTGCCTGGGTTCGATTTACCCGCTGGCGGGCCATGACTTGACGCCGCTGTTCGGTCAGCCGGACTGGTTCCTCGGGATCCTGCCAAGCCAGGCCGGCAACCTGAAGGTGCTGGACACCGCGCGCTGGATCATGCCGGACCGGTACCGCGACGATTTTCGTCAGGGCCTGCAATACGTGATCTCGGTTCAGGGCTATGAGTGGGGGCTGGCGGTGCATCAGGTCAGCCGCTCGTTGCGCCTGGACCCCAACGAAATCAAATGGCGCACCCATCGTGGTCAGCGGCCCTGGCTTGCCGGGACGGTGATCGAACACATGTGTGCGTTGCTGGACGTTTCCGAGCTGGCCGAGCTGATTGCCAGTGGCGCGGTCAAGCAGATGAAAACGCATCAATAAACATCGTCAGATCAACACAGGGCGGCGTACGAAACGTCGACCGCACCGCACAACACGCAAGGGGTTAGGGGTATGAAGAAGTCGTCAGCACAGGGTTCCGAAGATCCGATTCTGCAATGGGTCACCTTCCGCCTGGACAACGAGTCGTATGGCATCAACGTGATGCAGGTTCAGGAAGTGCTGCGCTACACCGAGATCGCTCCGGTCCCGGGCGCGCCAAGCTACGTGCTGGGGATCATCAACCTGCGCGGTAACGTCGTCACCGTGATCGACACCCGTCAGCGCTTTGGTCTGGACCCGGTTGAAGTCAGCGACAACACCCGAGTGGTGATCATCGAGGCCGACAAGCAAGTGGTCGGTATCCTGGTCGACAGCGTCGCTGAAGTCGTTTACCTGCGTCAGTCTGAAGTCGAAACCGCGCCGAACGTGGGCAACGACGAGTCCGCCAAATTCATCCAGGGCGTCTGCAACAAGAACGGCGAACTGCTGATCCTGGTGGAACTGGACAAGATGATGTCCGAGGAAGAGTGGTCCGAGCTGGAGAGCATCTGATTGATTCTCGATGTGGCGGTTATTTTTCTGGCGGTGTTGTGGGTCGCGAGCGTCGCGATGTTCATGGCCCACACCAAGCGCTTGCGCATCCAGGCCACTCAGCAGATGGAGGCGGATTCGCTGCGTGATCAGCGCATCCGCGAGCTGGCCCGGCGCCTGGAAAATTACCAGAGCGGGACGGTGAGAATGGGTGAGGAACTGCACGAGTTGCGTTCCATCATCGCGCTGCTGCCAGACAAGATCACTGCCCTTGAGCAGCGCGATCCCTCGACCCTGTCCTTCGCCCAGGCCGCCCGCCTGGTCGGCATGGGCGCCAGCATCGACGAACTGACTCAATCCTGCGGCCTGACCCAGGCCGAAGCGCAGCTGATGACCAAGGTGCATGGGCATAATCGATAGGTGAGGTGGGCCGCTGCTGCCTTGAGCACGCTTACTGTCCTCAGCCATGACGGCGCCGCGGAAGTAGCTGCCGAGGGATGCACTGTGGGAGCCGAGCTTGCTAGCGAATTGGGCCTTTCACCCGCTGCATTTTGAGCGGATGTACCCGCTTCTTCGTGAGCAAGCTCACTCCCACAGGTTCTTCTACAGCCGAAGATCCCGAGCCTGGCCACCCTCCCGTGGGAGCGAGCTTGCTCGCGAAGACTTACTTTCAGCCCCAGAGAAAGTGGCTGAATGCCCCGGCCTCTTCGTGAGCAAGCTCACTCCCACAGGGGCAGTGTTGGCCGAGCGACCGCGTGGCGTCAGCCGCGGGCGGGCCTCTACTCAACGCGGTGTGATATCCCGCTCCACCGGCCCGGCATTCGGGTCAAACCCCACCGGGAATTTGCCTTTCAGGCGCCAGGCAAAGGCGATGATTTCGGCGATGGTCAGGTACAGCTCCTGGGGAATGCTGTCGCCCAGTTCCAGGCGGGCGAGCATTTTCACCAGTTCGGCGTTTTCATAGATCGGGACTTTGTACTCTCGGGCGATCGCCAGTATTGCTTCCGCCAGGGCGTCGTCGCCCTTGGCGGTCAGCGTCGGGGCCTGGTGGCCGTCGTAGCTCAGGGCAATGGCCTGACGCGGGTTCTGCTCGGGTGTGCTCATCAGGCGTTCTCGTCGATCCAGCGTTGTTCGAGCACGGTACGTGGGCCCTGGGGCGGCACGCCTCGGTTGCATTCCAGCGCCTTGACGTTCAAACCGCACGCCACCAACCGCGCACGCAGAGTGTCCAGCTCGCCGGAAATCAACTCAGCACTGCCTTCGCGTTCCGCCCACAACTGGCTGGCGATGCTGCCGGCCATCAGTTGCGCCTGCACGTGCAGCGGGCCGAGGGGCTCCAGATCGAATGCCAGCTCCACCCGCCAGAGTTTTTCTCGCTCCTTGGTCTCCTGCACTGGCGTGTCGGAATGCTCGTCCCGCTCAGGCGTCTCTTCGCGCTGAACCTTGACCTGCAACGGCACAATGTCGTGGGCATTGCGCATCGGGATCTCCAACTGCCATGTGGTGACCTGGGTGCCATCAGCATGGGTGCGCGTCTGCTCCAGCCCGCCCAGCTGATGGCTCTGCAGGCGCGAAATCGCCCCCGCCGCGAGCTTCAACAGCATCTCCAGATCGTCCTTGCTGCCTGGGTGCCCGAGGGTGCGCGGTGGCAATGGAAAGTTGATCGGATCGCTCGGCGGCGCCACCAGCCCCAACGTGCCGAAGGCGCTGCGCAACACGCTGGGCATGGCCCGCGCCAAGGTATTGCCGGCCGCCGCAGCGTCATAACTGACGTTGCCCGGCAGGCCCGGCATGATCTGTGTGACAAGCCGCAGCAGGTTGGCTTTCATGTCCGGCACCAGCGTCGGGTTTTGCCCGACGAGCAAGCGCGATTCCATGAACAGCCCGCTGGCATTCAGCGCCTGGGCCACGCCCTTGGCGGTGGTCATCTGCGGGACATCCGGCAGATCGGCCAGCAGTTGCTCGATGGTGGCCCGCAGCGACGGCGAAAGATTGTCGCCATCGGCAGCCGGCGCCGGCATGTTTTGCAGGGCGGCGATCAGGCCCTGCAGCGAGCCCTGACGGCTTTGCTGGGTCGATAACTGCTGGGCCAGGGCCAGTTCATCAAGGCGATTGGGCAAGGCGACGAAATTCAGCGCCTGACTGTTCTGCACCTGGGCGCTGAGCAGACTGCCGACCCGCAGCGGCTGAGGGCTGTCGACGGTCAGGCTGGTTCCGGCGAGGGCCGTGTTGAGCAGGATGACGATGGAACGGTAGCTGGTTGGCACCGTGCTGGCAGCGGACTGGCCGCTTAATTGCGCGACATTCTGCGCCGCCACTTGAGTGGTCAGTACCTTGCCCTGTAACAGCGTGCCCGCGGGCAGTTGCCGCGTGTCGATGCTGGTCAGGCTGTTGGCGGCGGCTTTCTGCAGGTCCTGCACGCTGATGGTCAGGGTATCCGCCGAACCCTGGGCGACATTGACGTTGGTGCCGGGGGTCAGCGGCAGTGAACTGCTGACGGGGAGGGTGGTTTGCCGGCCGTTGTCCATGGTCAGTTTGAGCAGCAGCTGAAAGTCCTGCCCCAGTTGCTTGAGGCTCACCACTTCAGCGCTGGCCAGCTGACCCGAGGTCAACAGCCCTTCACGCGGCTCCATCAGCTTGAGCACTTCGCCCGCCGGCACGCCTGCACGAAGCAAGGCCGTGGCCGCTGCTACTGGAGAAAGATTGGGTATATCGCCTGTCATCAGATCCCGACTCGGTAAATTTGCGCTCTGGGTGGCGGGTCCGGGTATGTATAATCCGGCACCGACTGCGTCGGCGGTCCACCGTTAAGCTGCATCAGTATAACGGCCGTCATGATCCCGACTTGAACCGCCGTGCCGCTGCTACTGAAAAGAAGGTCCCCATGCCGATCCCCGTTCTTGAAGCCGTGGCGCTGACTTGCGAGCGTGACTGGCGCCTGCTGTTCGAGCACCTCGAATTGCGGCTGAGCGCAGGTGACATGGTGCAGATCAGCGGCCCCAACGGCAGCGGCAAAACCAGCCTGCTGCGCCTGTTGTGCGGGCTGATGCAGCCCACCGCCGGCAGTGTGCTTCTGGATGGCAAGCCCCTCGCCAGTCAGCGCAGCGAGTTGACCCGTCACCTGCTGTGGATCGGCCACGCCGCCGGCATCAAAGATTTACTCACCCCTCTGGAAAACCTCGCCTGGCTCTGCGCGCTGCACACGCCCGTGGAAAACGCCGACCTCTGGCGCGCCCTCGAAGCGGTCGGCCTGCGCGGCTTTGAAGACGTGCCGTGCCACACCTTGTCGGCGGGCCAGCGCCGTCGCGTGGCGCTGGCCCGCCTGTATTTGCCGGGCCCTCGCTTGTGGATGCTCGACGAACCCTTCACGGCGCTGGACAAACAGGGCGTCGCGCAACTCGAAGCGCACCTGGCGGCGCACTGTGAAAACGGCGGCGCCGTGGTGCTGACCACCCACCACACCCTGAGCCGCACGCCTTCAGGCTATCGCGATCTGGACCTGGGGCAGTGGGCGGCATGAGTCAGGTGTTTACCCTGCTGATCGCCCGGGAAGCGCGCCTGCTGTTTCGGCGCCCGGCCGAGCTGCTTAACCCGCTGGTGTTCTTCGCCATCGTCATCGCGCTGTTTCCCCTGGCCGTCGGCCCTGACACGCAACTGCTGCAGCGCCTGTCGCCAGGGTTGGTGTGGGTGGCCGCGCTGTTGTCCGTGCTGCTGTCGCTGGACGGCCTGTTCCGCAGCGATTTCGAAGACGGCTCCCTCGAACAGTGGGTGCTGTCGTCGCAGCCGCTGGCGCTGCTGGTGCTGGCCAAAGTGCTGGCGCACTGGGCGTTTTCCGGGCTGGCGCTGGTGTTGCTGTCTCCGCTGCTGGCGCTGATGCTGGGCCTGCCCACCGCGTGTCTGCCGGTCCTGCTGCTGTCGCTGCTGCTGGGCACGCCGGTGCTGAGCCTGCTCGGCGCGGTGGGCGCGGCGTTGACCGTAGGGCTCAAGCGCGGCGGTCTGCTGTTGGCGTTGTTGATCCTGCCGCTGTACATCCCCGTACTGATTCTGGGCAGCGGCGCGTTGCAGGCTGCACTTGAGGGCATGCCCGCGACCGGTTATCTGCTTTGGCTTGGCAGCCTGACCGCACTGGCGGTAACCCTGACGCCTTTTGCAATTGCCGCTGGTTTGAAGATCAGCGTTGGCGAATAATCGCACCCTGACCGAGCGGACAGTTTTTCCGCCGGCAGGTCCTGGACGCTTCAGTCATAAGAAGCGCCTCGCCCTGATAGCGCCTCTGGCGGAGACGCACTGTGATAACGAGCACCGTGATGAAAAGGCAGCATGATGAACACAAGCGCCAAGGCTAAAGGCGGCATGAGTTGGGGCTGGTTCCACAAACTCGGTTCGCCCAAATGGTTTTACGGCATCAGCGGCCGTCTGCTGCCGTGGCTGAGCATTGCTGCCGCGCTGTTGATCGGCATCGGCGTGGTCTGGGGCCTGGCGTTCGCGCCGCCCGACTACCAGCAAGGCAACAGCTTTCGCATCATTTATATCCACGTGCCGGCGGCAATGCTGGCGCAGTCCTGCTACGTGATGATGGCCGTGTGCGGCGTAGTCGGGCTGGTCTGGAAAATGAAGATGGCCGACGTCGCGCTTCAATGTGCGGCGCCCGTCGGTGCGTGGATGACCGCCCTGGCGCTGGTCACCGGCGCGATCTGGGGCAAGCCGACGTGGGGCTCGTGGTGGGTCTGGGACGCGCGCCTGACGTCGATGCTGATTTTGCTGTTTCTGTACTTCGGCCTGATCGCGCTGGGCAACGCCATTACCAACCGCGACAGCGCCGCCAAGGCCTGCGCCGTGCTGGCCATCGTCGGCGTGATCAACATCCCGATCATCAAATACTCGGTGGAATGGTGGAGCACCCTGCACCAGGGCGCGACCTTCAGCTTGACGGAAAAACCCGCCATGCCTGCCGAAATGTGGCTGCCGCTGCTGTTCACCGGTCTGGGGTTTTACTGCTTCTTCGGTGCGGTGCTGCTGATGCGCATGCGCCTGGAAGTGCTCAAGCGCGAGGCCCGCGCCGGGTGGGTCAAGGATGAGTTGATGAAGCACTCAGGCCGCCCAGCGTCACCTCGCCATGGAGCCGAACGATGAGCTTCGAGTCTTTCAGCGATTTTCTCGCCATGGGCAAGCACGGTCTGTATGTCTGGTCGGCTTATGGCATCTGCTTCACCGTGCTGGCGATCAACGTGCTGGCACCGGTTGTCGCGCGTCGGCGTTACCTGCAACAAGAGGCGCGTCGTCTGCGCCGGGAGAGCATTACGTGAATCCGCTGCGAAAAAAGCGCCTGTTGATCATCCTGGCGATCCTCGCCGGGGTCGGCATCGCGGTCAGCCTTGCACTCAGCGCGCTGAAGGAAAACATCAACCTGTTCTACACCCCGACCCAGATCGCCGGCGGCGAAGCGCCCCGTGATACGCGAATTCGCGCCGGTGGCATGGTGGTTCAGGGCTCGCTGCAGCGCTCGCCGGATTCCCTGGACGTCACCTTTGCCGTCACCGATTTCAACAAGTCGGTGCCCATCACCTATCGCGGCATCCTTCCGGACCTGTTCCGCGAAGGGCAGGGCATCGTTGCGCTCGGCAAGCTCAATGCCGACGGCGTGGTCGTCGCCGATGAAGTACTGGCCAAACACGATGAGAAATACATGCCGCCGGAAGTCGCCAAAGCGCTGAAAGACAGCGGCCAGCTCGCGCCCGCCACGACGCCCGCCGCTCTCCCGGACAAACAGGGGTAAACGATGATTCCCGAACTCGGCCATCTGGCCATGATTTTGGCCCTGTGTTTCGCCATCGTGCAGGCCAGCGTGCCGCTGCTGGGCGCCTGGCGCGGCGACCGCCTGTGGATGAGCCTCGCCCAGCCCGCCGCCTGGGGTCAGTTTGCATTCCTGGTGTTTGCCTTCGGTTGCCTGACCCATTCGTTCATGGTCGACGATTTTTCCGTGGCCTACGTCGCTGAAAACTCCAACAGCGCGTTGCCGTGGTACTACAAATTCAGCGCTGTCTGGGGCGCACACGAAGGGTCGTTGCTGCTCTGGGCGCTGATCCTCGGTGGCTGGACCTTCGCCGTGTCTATCTTCTCCCGGCAATTGCCCCAGGTCATGCTCGCCCGCGTACTGGCGGTGATGGGCATGATCAGCGTTGGCTTTCTGCTGTTTCTGATCCTCACTTCCAACCCCTTCACCCGCATCCTGCCGCAGATTCCCCAGGACGGCCGCGACCTCAACCCGTTGCTCCAGGACATCGGCCTGATCGTCCACCCGCCGATGCTGTACATGGGTTATGTCGGGTTCTCCGTGGCCTTCGCCTTCGCCATCGCCGCTTTGCTTGGCGGTCGGCTTGATGCGGCATGGGCGCGCTGGTCGCGGCCGTGGACCATCGTTGCCTGGGCCTTCCTCGGCATCGGCATCACCCTGGGTTCGTGGTGGGCCTATTACGAACTCGGCTGGGGCGGCTGGTGGTTCTGGGACCCGGTAGAAAACGCCTCGTTCATGCCATGGCTGGTGGGCACGGCGCTGATTCACTCCCTGGCGGTCACGGAAAAACGCGGCGTGTTCAAGAGCTGGACCGTGCTTCTGGCCATCGCGGCCTTTTCGTTGAGCCTGCTCGGTACCTTCCTTGTGCGCTCCGGCGTACTAACGTCGGTGCACGCCTTCGCCTCTGACCCGGCCCGTGGCGTGTTCATTCTGATCTTCCTGCTGATGGTGGTGGGCGGCTCACTGACGCTATTTGCCATCCGCGCGCCGGTGGTGAAAAGCCATGTCGGCTTTGGCCTGTGGTCCCGGGAAACCCTGCTGCTGGGCAATAACCTCGTGCTCGTCGTGGCCGCGTCGATGATCCTGCTCGGCACGCTGTACCCATTGGTGCTGGATGCGTTGAGCGGGGCGAAGATGTCGGTCGGCCCGCCGTATTTCAATGCGTTGTTCGTGCCGCTGATGGGGCTGCTCATGGCAGTCATGGCGGTGGGCGTGCTGGTGCGCTGGAAGGACACGCCGGTCAAGTGGCTGCTGAGCATGCTCGCGCCGGTGTTGGTCGGCAGCGCGGTCTTGGCGGTCATCGCCGGTTTCGCCATGGCCGACTTCCATTGGGCGGTGCTTGCCACCTGTTTGCTGGCGGCCTGGGTGTTGCTGGCCGGCGTGCGCGACCTGTTCGACAAGACACGCCACAAAGGCCTGCTCAAGGGCGCTCGCTCGCTGACCCGCAGTTACTGGGGTATGCAGGTGGCGCACCTCGGCATCGCAGTGCTGGCGCTGGGCGTTGTGTTGTCGAGCCAGAACAGCGCTGAGCGCGACCTGCGCATGGCCCCTGGCGAGTCGGTAGAACTGGGTGGCTATATGTTTGTCTTTGAGGGTGCCCAGCATTACCAGGGCCCGAACTTCACCTCCGACCGCGGCACCCTTCGCGTGCTGGAAGACGGCAAGGAAATCACCGTGCTGCACCCGGAAAAACGCCTGTACACGGTGCAGCGTTCGATGATGACCGAGGCCGGCATCGACGCCGGTTTTACCCGCGATCTGTACGTGGCGCTGGGCGAACCGCTGGAAAACGGCGCGTGGGCGGTGCGTGTCCACGTCAAGCCGTTCGTGCGCTGGATCTGGTTCGGCGGGCTCATCACCGCGCTGGGCGGTCTGCTGGCAGCGCTGGATAAACGTTATCGCGTCAAGGTCCGTACGAAGGTGCGTGACGCATTGGGCCTTACGGGAGCGGCGGTATGAAGCGCTGGATGTTGCTCGGTCCGCTGGTGCTGTTCCTTGGCATGGCGGGGTTGCTGTATCGAGGCTTGTATCTGGATCCGTCGGAATTGCCGTCGGCGCTGATCGGCAAGCCGTTCCCTGAATTCAGTTTGCCTGCGGTGCAGGATGGCAAGCCCCTGACTCGCGCCGACCTGCTTGGCAAACCGGCATTGGTCAACGTCTGGGGCACCTGGTGCGTGGCCTGCCGCGTCGAGCACCCGGTGCTGACCAAACTGGCGCAACAGGGCGTGGTGATCTACGGCGTCAATTACAAGGATGTGAACGCCGAAGCGCAGAAGTGGCTCAAGGACTTTCACGATCCGTATCAGCTGAACATCAATGATGAGGCCGGCAGCCTGGGGCTGAATCTGGGTGTGTATGGCGCGCCTGAGACCTTTCTGATCGATGGGAAGGGCGTCATTCGTTACAAGCATGTCGGCGTGATCGACGAGACCGTGTGGCGCGAGAAGCTGGCGGGGCAGTATCAGGCGCTGGTGGATGAGGGCTCAGAATGATCAGCCGGCATGATGTGGCGGCTGTTCGGGCCTCTTCGCGAGCAAGCTCGCTCCCACAGGTTGGGCTGCGTTGGATTCGGCGGCTGGCGGCTGCTGCGGTATTGGCGCTGGGTTTTGCAGGTGTGGCCCAGGCAGCGATTGATGCGTACACCTTCAAGGACGACGCCGAGCGGGCTCGCTACACCGAACTGACTCGCGAGCTGCGCTGCCCGAAGTGCCAGAATCAGGACATCGCCGATTCCAACGCGCCCATCGCGGCCGACCTGCGCAAAGAAATCTACCGCATGCTTGGCGAAGGCCGAAGCAATCAACAGATTATCGATTTCATGGTCGATCGCTACGGCGAGTTCGTGCGTTACAAGCCCGAGCTCAATGCCCACACTTGGCTGCTCTGGTTCGGTCCGGCCGGGCTGCTGCTGGTCGGCGCGGTGTTGATTGGTGTGATTGTCGTGCGCCGTCGCCGCTCAGACCGCGAAGACGCCGACGTGCTTTCCGACGAGGAGCGTCAGCGCCTCGCCCACTTGCTGGATAAAAACCGCGAATGATCGATTTCTGGATGGCCGCCGGCCTGTTGTTGCTGGCGGCCCTGAGTTTTCTGCTGATACCGGTGTTGCGCGGCCGTCGCGCGCAGACTGAAGAAGATCGCACCGCCCTCAACGTCGCCTTGTATCAGGAACGCATCACCGAGCTGCAAACGCAGCAGGAGGAGGGCGTTCTCTCGTCGGCGCAACTGGACGGCGGTCGCGCCGAGGCTGCCCGTGAATTGCTTGCCGACACCGAAGGCGTGGGTCCCGAGCGGGTGTCCCGCCTGGGCAAGCCGCTGCCGTTGCTCGCCGCGATTCTGGTCCCGGTGTTGGCGTTGGGCCTGTATCTGCATTTCGGCGCGTCGGACAAGGTCGAGCTGACGCGGGAATTTTCCCAGCCACCGGGCTCGCTGGCGCAGATGATCGAGCGCCTGGAGCGCGCGGTCAAGGCGCAGCCGGATTCAGCCGAGAGCGCGTATTTCCTCGCTCGGACCTACATGGCCCAGGATCGCCCGGCCGATGCCGCGCGGATGTTCGAGCGCGCGGCCAAGCTGGCCGGCCGTCAGCCCGAACTGCTGGGGCAATGGGCCCAGGCTCTGTATTTCGCTGGCAACAAGGCCTGGACCCCGCAGATCCAGGGGATCGTCGAAGAAGCGCTGAAGTTGAATCCCAAGGAAGTCACCAGCCTGGGCCTGATGGGCATCAACGCCTTCGAAAGCCAGCAGTTTGATCAGGCGGTGAGCTACTGGACGCGGTTGCTGGCGGTATTGCCGCCGGACGATCCCTCCGCGGGGCGCTGGAAGGCGGGATCAAACGCGCCCGTGACAAGCTCGTACGAAGCGGCGGCACGCTTGAAAACACCCCGCCGGTGGCGGTGCAGGGCGCGCATCTGAAGGTACGTGTCACGCTGTCGGAGACATTGAAAGCCAAAGTGCAGCCAGGCGACACGGTGTTTGTGTTTGCCCGCGCGGTGTCAGGCCCGCCGGCGCCGCTGGCGGTCAAGCGCGTGACCGTGGCCGACTTGCCAGTGGAAGTCGAGCTGACTGACGCCGACGCGATGATGCCGCAGCTGAAACTGTCGAACTTTGCCGAAGTCCAACTCGTGGCTCGGGTGTCCCGTGCCGGTCAGCCCACAGCGGGCGAATGGGTCGGTCGTAGCCAGCCGTTGCCGAGCAACGTGACGG
Source organism: Pseudomonas sp. 15A4 (assembly GCF_016925575.1). Taxonomy (NCBI): domain Bacteria; kingdom Pseudomonadati; phylum Pseudomonadota; class Gammaproteobacteria; order Pseudomonadales; family Pseudomonadaceae; genus Pseudomonas; species Pseudomonas sp. 15A4. The sequence continues at coordinate 2,956,687 of NZ_CP068986.1, forward strand.
CGCTGCAGGCCCTGACCATCGACAGCCCCGATCAGTAATCCCGTTAACGCAGCGAGTAGAGAGTCCTTATGTATCGCGTCGCCCGTTTTGCCTTGTTGACTCTGGTGGTGGGATTGACCGCAGCCTGTGCGGTGCAACATCCGGGGTCCCGGAGCTCCGAACAGAGTTCCGAGCCGATCCCGACCATGCCCGGCCCGTCGCCGACCCCGCAGCCCGGCACCCCGCGCACGGCGCCGCAGACACCGCCGTCGACGCCGATTCCCGCACCAGGTCCGAAAACTTCTTCACACTTCGCCCCGCCGCCGGGTGGCAACAGCCACTGGGATGCGCGCCTGGGTGTGCATGTGCTGGATAACGTGCCGAATACCTTCTACCGCCAGCGCACGTATTATCGCTGGAACAACGGCTGGACCTGGTCGACCTCGCCAAGCGGGCCTTGGCAGGAGACTGATGCCAGCGGTGTGCCGCCGGGGTTGAGCAAACAGTTCGGGAATTGATTCCTGCTTCTGCGAGATCAAGGTCCTTAAGATCAAGATCAAGATCAAGGGCGTCTGCCTGGGGGCAGACCGTTTCGCCTTCGGCGAGTTACTTGGAAAAGCACCCCAAGTAACCAAGGGTGCTTGCTCCTGGTTGGGCCCTTCGTTCCTCAGGGTTCCTTCACTCCGGTCCCGCTCCGTGGGCCTGCCGCCATCCGCCATCCATGGCGGGGGCGGCTCTCGCGGCATCCATGCCGCTCGGCCCACTGCGCGAGACCTGCGTTCAGCCTGCACCAAAGTCGCGTTTGGCCGTGACTGAGCCTTTTGTGTATGAAGATCAAAAGCGCTTAGTAGGACCGGCTTTAGCCGGGAAGCCTTTGATCTTGATCGTCCCCACGCTTCGCGTGGGAATGCACCCCTGACGCTCCGCGTCACCGGTCTCACTGGCTGCACGCAGTGCTTTTTGTGGGACCGGCTTCAGCCGGGAAGAGGCCAGTTTGCTCACCATCAATTCCGATCGTTCCCATGCTCCGCGTGGTAACGCCGCCCTGGACGCTCCGCGTCCCGCTGACGACGCGCATTCAAGCCGGGTGAGGTGACGCGGAGCGTCACGGGATGCATTTCCACGCGGAGCGTGGGAACGATCAACGATCATCAATTTCGCGGCGTGCCTGCTGATGCTTTTCCGGCTAAAGCCGGTCCTACTGATCGCGCATACTTGTAGGACCGGCTTAAGCCGGGAAGCCCTTGATCTGCCTTCGCTTTTGATCTTCATGCGCATAACGCCCAGACGACACCCATCGCGACTTGGGTGCAGGCTGAACGCAGGTTTTGCGGAGTGGGCCGAGCCGCAGGGATGCGGCGAAAGCGCCGTCAGGACATGGATGTCCGTTCGGCGCGGGCCCACGGAGCAAGACCGGAGTGAAGGAACCCCGAGGGACGAGGGGCCCAACCAGGAGCAACAGCCCTTGGTTACTTGGGGCTTTATCAAGTAACTCGCCGAAGGCGAAACAGTCTGCCGTTAGGCAGACGTTCTTGATCTTGGTTTATTTCGCCGGATAGATCTGATCAAACACCCCGCCATCATTGAAGTGGGTCTTCTGCACGGTGCGCCAGTCGCCGAAGGTTTTTTCCACTGACAGGAAGTCCACTTTCGGGAAACGGTCGTTGTACTTGGCCAGCACCGCCGGATCCCGTGGGCGCAAGTAGTTGGCGGCCGCGATTTCCTGTCCTTCTGGCGACCACAGGTACTTCAGGTATTCCTCGGCCACCGCGCGGGTGCCTTTCTTGTCGACCACTTTGTCCACCACGCTGACGGGCGGTTCGGCTTCGGCGGACACGCTCGGATAGACCACTTCGAACTGATCGCGACCAAACTCACGGGCGATCATTTCCGCTTCGTTCTCGAAGGTCACCAGCACGTCGCCGATGTGGTTGGTCATGAACGTGGTGGTCGCGCCGCGGCCGCCGGTGTCGAGCACGGGCACGTGGCTGAACAGCTCGCCGACGAACTTCTTCGCGGCCGCTTCATCGCCGCCGTTCTTCAGCGTGTAGCCCCAGGCCGAGAGGTAGGTGTAGCGGCCGTTGCCCGAGGTTTTCGGGTTGGGCACCACCACTTCAACGCCCTCCTTGACCAGGTCCGGCCAGTCCTTCAGCGCCTTCGGGTTGCCCTTGCGCACGATGAACACCGTGGCCGAGGTGAACGGCGCGCTGTTGTTCGGCAGGCGGGTGACCCAGTCCTTCGGCACCAGCTCGCCGTTGTCGGCCAGCGCGTTGATGTCGGTGGCCATGTTCATGGTGATGACATCGGCAGGCAGGCCGTCGATCACCGACCGCGCCTGCTTGCTCGACCCGCCGAAGGACATCTGAATCGTCGCGTTTTCCTTGTGCTCGGCTTCCCAGTGCTTCTGGAATGCAGCGTTGTAGTCCTTGTAAAAATCGCGCATCACGTCATACGACACGTTGAGCAACGACGGCGCGGCGGCCTGTGCAGCGCTGCCCAGGGCCAGTCCTGCGGCGAGCAGGGAAGCGGCGAAGATCTTTTTCACTGTGAATTCCTTGTGGCGTTGAGCAGGGGCGTTTAGTGATTCGCTCTTGAAAGAGCCGTTGTTATAACCAAGCGCGATGGCGAATTGCTGGCGACTATAACCAAAGTCCCCAGCGGCCCAATAGATCAAAAACTCATGTGCTTATGTCCCGTTGCACGTCTGCCGGTGCAGGCATCGCACCGAGCTTGGGAAACAGCGCATTGCCGCAGCGCGAACAGAACGCCGCGTTGGGTTCATGGGCGTTCTTGGCGCAGACCGGGCAGTCGTGCTGCAGCTGATCGCCGCGCATGGCATTGGCCAGTTCGGCGGTGAAAATCCCGGTCGGCACGGCGATGATCGAGTAACCGGTGATCATCACCAGCGACGACAGAATCTGCCCGATCGGGGTCTTCGGCACAATGTCGCCAAAGCCCACCGTGGTCAGCGTGACGATCGCCCAATAGATGCCCTTTGGAATGCTGGTGAAGCCGTGCTCCGGCCCTTCGACGACGTACATCAGCGTCCCGAACACCGTCACCAGCGTCGACACGGTGGCGAGAAACACAATGATCTTCTGTTTGCTGCCCCGCAGGGCCGCCAGCAAATAGTTGGCCTGCTTCAGATAGGGGCTGAGCTTGAGCACGCGGAAGATCCGCAGCATCCGCACTACGCGCACGATTAGCAGGTACTGCGCGTCGCTGTAATAGATCGCCAGGATGCCCGGCACGATCGCCAGCAAATCGATCAGGCCGTAGAAGCTGAACGCGTACTTGAGGGGCTTGGGCGAGCAGTACAGGCGCAGCAGGTACTCGACCGCGAAGATGAAGGTGAAGGTCCACTCGATCCAGGCCAGGGGCGCAGCGTAGTTCCGGTGAACGGCCTCGATGCTGTCGATGATCGCCACGAGCAGGCTGCAGAGAATGAGCACCAGCAGGATCTTGTCGAAGCGTCGGCCGGGTTTGGTGTCACTTTGAAAAATGATGATGCGTAGCTGTTCGCGCCAGCTGATGTTGCTGTCCATGGGGTCGTTCCGCGTGCAAGGTCGGCAGAGCGTGGGACAAAGCGCTCAGGAGCGCAACCTGTCATCACCGATAGCCTGACGCAGCAGCCGGGCGCTGGCCTGCACCAGCCAGCAGGCCAGAATGAACGGCGCGGTGAGGGTCTCAAGCCCCATGGCTGCAAAGCCCGGCTGTAACAGAATCGACAGCGCAATGGCGCTCGCCGGTAACCAGGGGCTGTGCGGCGCCTGACTGAAGGCCAGTCCGGCCAGCGCCGGGTTATAGCCGCACAGGCCGGGCAGCGGCAAATCGGGCTGCGACTGCCACAGCACGAAGGCGACGCCGCTGATGCAGCCGATAAATGCCCAGAGCGCGGCGCGCCGATTGGCGATCAGCAGCCCGACACCGATCAGCAGCCCAGCCAGCGGATGATCAAGCAGAAACACCTGACCAAAACCCAGCGGCAGCGCGTGGATCGGACTTACGTCTGCGACGCCGGCTGAAGTCGGCTCGATAAACATCACTAACAACCAGCCAAACAGCACGAAGGGCGCGGTGTAGGCGTTGAGGCACGTAGCGCGCGGCGTGCGTTCCAGCCAGGCGTGCATCAGCATCGCGCTGAGTCCGCCGCAGGCAATGGTCAGCAGCGGCACCAGCGGCGACCACTCGACCTGAGAGCCGATCAACAGCCCGAGCAAAACGCCGTTGTAGCTATAAAGGCCGGCCTGGCGCCTGACTTTCGGGTACCCGCGCCGTTGCGCCGTGAGCAACCCGGCGACAGCCCCGAGCAGCGCGCCGCCCAGGGAGGAGGGCGCGCTGATCAGAATCGCCAACAGACAGAAAACCCCGCAGACGGGGCTGCGTTGCAGCAGCACCTGACTGAAACCGTTGAGTAGGGCTTCGGCCCAGTCAGGGCAATGGTGGGGGCATCGGGTGAGAATGGTTGGCATATATGTATTCAATATTTGTATTTATTGTATACATAATGACTTGAGGTACGTAGTTCAGCAAGGTTGTAGGCAAGCTACATCCGCTTCATCGCCACTCTCGCTGACACACCGCATATCCCTGTAGGACCGGCTTCAGCCGGGAAAGCGTCAGGCGCCACACCGCAAAATTGATGGCGTCGAAACGGGCCTCTTCCCGGCTAAAGCCAGTCCTACGAAAACACCGCGTACCCCTGTGGGACCGGCTTTAGCCGGGAAAGCGTCAGGCGCCACACCGCAAAATTGATGGCGTCGAAACGGGCCTCTTCCCGGCTAAAGCCAGTCCTACGAGAACACCGCATACCCCTGTGGGACCGGCTTTAGCCGGGAAAGCGTCAGGCGCCACGCCGCAAAATTGATGGCGTCGCAACGGGCCTCTTCCCGGCTAAAGTCGGTCCTACGAAAACACCGCATACCCCTGTGGGACCGGCTTTAGCCGGGAAAGCGTCAGGCGCCACACCGCAAAATTGATGGCGTCGAAACGGGCCTCTTCCCGGCTAAAGCCAGTCCTACGAGAACACCGCATACCCCTGTGGGACCGGCTTTAGCCGGGAAAGCGTCAGGCGCCACACCGCAAAATTGATGGCGTCAAAACGGGCCTTCCCGGCTAAAGCCAGTCCTACGAAAACACCGCGGACCCCCGTGGGGACCGGCTTCAGCCGGGAAGGCGTCAGTCGTTTAAACCCGAAACTGCCGCAACAACCCATTCAGCTGTTCACTCAACCCCTTGAGCTGATGGCTCGCCGCGCTGGACTGTTCCGCCGCCACCGCCGTGCTCTGGGACAACTGCGCCGCCTGGGTGACGTTCTGGTTGATGTCTTCCACCACGTGGGATTGCTCAAGGGTCGCGCTGGCAATGGAGGCGTTGAGGCCGTTGAGGTTGCGCAGTGCCTGGCTGATCGAGGTCAGGCTTTTGCCGGCCAGATTGGCCTGCTCGATGGTCAGCTGCGACGAACGACTGCTGTCGGCGATGACTTTCACCGCCGCATCCGAATGCGCCTGCAGGCGCTCGATCATTGCCTGGATTTCCGCCGTGGATTTCTGCGTGCGCTGGGCCAGCAGGCGTACTTCGTCTGCCACGACGGCGAAGCCACGGCCCTGATCACCGGCGCGGGCGGCTTCGATGGCGGCGTTGAGCGCCAGCAGGTTGGTCTGCTCGGCAATCGAACTGATCACCTCCAGCACGCCGCCGATTTGCGTGCTTTCGCTGGCCAGCGTGCGAATCACTTCCACGGCCTGATCGATCGTCCCGGACAGGTGCCCGATCTGCTTCAGGCTGCTGTCGATGTTGGCCTGACCCTGCTGCGCCTGGGACTCGGCGTTGCGCATCTCGCTGGCGGCGTGCTCGGCGTTCTTCGCCACGTCCTGCACGCCGTAAGTGACCTCATTGACCGCCGTGGCCACCTGCTCCATCTGCAACGACTGCTGCTGGCTGCGTTCCTGGGCTTGTATCGCATTGCTGCCCAGCTCACTGGACGCCTGACCAAGGCCGACGGCCGAGGATTGCAACTCGCTGACGACGCCACGCAACTTGGCGGTAAACGCGTTGAAGTGCCGGGCCAGTTGGGTGACTTCGTCGTTGCCCTGGGTTGCCAGGGTGCGGGTCAGGTCGCTTTCCCCGCTGGCAATGCTAGCCATCGCCTCGACGGTGGCCTTGAGCGGGCCGGCGATGCTGCGCGCGATCAGAATCAACAGCAGCGCCATGATCAGAATGATCCCGGCACTGATCGACAGCGCTTTGACCACCTGCTTGTAGAACTCGGCCTGCACGTCATCGATGTACACGCCGGAGCCGATGATCCAGCCCCACGGCGCGAACAGCGAAATGTAGGAGGTCTTGCCGACCGCGTCAGTGGCGCCGGGCTTGGGCCAGCGGTAGTTGACCATGCCGGCGCCTTTGGCCTTGGCCAGGGTCACCATCTCGTTGAAGACCTGAAAGCCGTCCGGGTCCTTGATACCCGAAAGGTCCTGACCCACCAGTTTGGGGTTGGCCGGGTGCATGATCATCACCGGGCGCAGGTCGTTGATCCAGAAATAGTCGGTCTTGTTGTAACGCAGCCCGCGAATGGCATCCATCGCCTGCTGCTGCGCTTGTTCGCGGGTGAGGGTCCCGGCGGTTTCCAGGCCATGGTAGAAATCGAGCAGGCCGCTGGCGGTCTGCACCACGTGCATGGTCTTGATGGTTTTGGCTTCGTACAAATCGTCGTGGATCTGCTTGAGCATCGCCGCCGCCAGTGTAAACAGCATCACCACGGCGACGATGAGAATAAGCCACAAACGCCGGCTGATCGAGAGATTGCGCATATTCATGATCGTCACTCCGCTTCTTTATTCTTCTTGTTCGGGCAGGCCGCCCTCTTAACGCTTGCACGACAGCGCATTGACCGGCGCCCTCTAACGAAGGGAAGCCACGGTGTCATTAAGCATCTCGGCCTGACCGGTATAAACCTGAGCAAGGACGCAGGGGACTGACACAGGTATAGCGAAAGGCTTACACGACCTGAGGAACTTGGCTCTAGGTTGTGACACGTGCTCGCGGTACATTGGATCCATCAACTGCAGCAACGGACCGCTGCAGGATCAAGGACGATCGACCGTTGCCAGGCATTGGCGGCCAACAGGAAGTTGGACGGTGTTGCACAAACCCGCTTCGGCGGGTTTTTTATTGCCTGCGATTTGGCGAACACCCTTGTGTACCCATTCATTTGCCAAATCTGTACAACGTTTCGACCAAATGTTGCTTCCCGATGGAATTTCCGGCGCTTGCGCCGCTCACAGTACGGACTACACCCGAGTCCAGGACAGGGCCGGCCGGGAAGGCATGGGAAATAATTATTGTGGATGTGGCGCAAATGGCAGCAGACGTACCAAACATGGGACTCATTCTGGTGGTTGAGGACGAGGAAATCATTCGCGAGTTTGTGTGCGAGATCCTCGCTGATGAAGGCTTCGCCACCCATGCGATGGAGACTGCAGACGAGGCGGCGACGTACCTCGAAAGCAACTCAGGCGACGTGGCGCTCCTTCTCACCGATATCCTCATGCCGGGTAGCTTGAACGGTGCGGACCTTGCGAACCTGTCGAGCAACAAGTACCCGCACATTCCGATCCTGATCATGTCAGGTCATGAAACGCCAGAGAGCTCCGGTGTCGTAAATCCGGTCGTGTTCATCCGCAAGCCCTGGAGCTTCGGCCAGCTGTTACAAGGCGTGAACAAGGCCCTGGGCTATGACAAAGAAGAAAGCTACTGACTTCAGCGGTCTGGCTCACACCCTTTGAGCACCAGCCGGATGATGGTCTGGGCGGCGGCTTCGTAATCAGCGTCGTCCAGGCTTGCTTTGCCCGTCACCGTGGAAATCTGCCAGTCGAAGTCCGCATAGGTCTGGGTCGCGGCCCAAATGCTGAACATCAGGTGATGGGGGTCGATCGGCGCAATCAGGCCGTCATCGATCCAGCCCTGAATGCATTCGATGTTGTGCCGGGCCTGTCCATTGAGTTGCTCAACTTGTTCGGGTGTCAGATGCGGCGCGCCGTGCATGATCTCGCTGGCAAACACCTTTGAGGCGAAGGGCAGGTCGCGGGAGATGCGGATCTTCGAGCGGATATAACGCGTCAACACATCAGCGGGCACGCCCTCGCGATTGAATGGCGTCGACGCCTGCATGATCGGCTCGATGATGCTTTCGAGCACCTCGCGATACAGGTTGTCCTTGGATTTGAAGTAGTAATAGACGTTGGGCTTGGGCACACCCGCCTTGGCGGCGATGTCGCTGGTCTTGCTGGCGGCGAACCCCTTGTCGGCAAATTCCTCGCTGGCTGCGCGCAGGATCAGTTCTTTGTTGCGCTCGCGGATGCTGCTCATAAACCGGTCTGTCCTTGCCTGCTCGGCGGTGGCGAATGTTAGCACCGGCCTCGCGGCAGGCTCAACATTGTCACTGCCACCCGACCCCGTCCCTTTGCCGCACCGGCTTGCCGCTGTTTCAATGGCGCGCCAGTGGTATTGTGTGGCGGGTTGTACCGGGAGCATTAGCAGAACTGGCGCCTTATCAAGGCTGAACGCGTATTCGGTGGCGAGGTGTCGGCAGCATGAACAGCCCATTGTTTTCCAGCGTCGTTGCGTATGCGCAGCATTGCGAGCGGCAGCTGGTTGAAATCCTGCACCGCCGGCCGACGCTCGACCGGCAGCAGGTCATGACCTGGGTCGACGAGCAGAGTCATGCGATGAAGGACCGGGATCCCCTCGACCTGTTGCGCTCGCTGAACGCGAGGGTGCGAGCGGGCAAGCCGCTGCCGTGGGAAGGGCATTCCTGAAAGGGGGTTGTCAGCAGGCCTGGGGAAAGTGAGCGCCGGATCAGCCACCCGCCCGGGTGCCTGATCCGTTGCGTTTCACGCCGATTGATAACGATCTTGCCGGTCAGCCAGTAGCCGGCGTCAGATCAACCTTTACTTAGAAGAACACTTTCACCAGCAAACTCGCGGTGTTCTGGTCGGTGTCGAAAGAGCGCGTGTCGTTGATGCCGTACTTGTTGCTCCAGTAATCGTATTCGACGCCCACATACAACTGCCGGTCCGGAAGATTAAGCGCCTTGCCCAGGTCGTATTTGATCTGCGGGTTGAAGTGCAGGTTGGAGTGGTAATCGCCTTTGCTGTTGGACTGTTTGTTGTCCACGACCCAGTCCATGAAACCGTCGATGAGAATGTCGGACTTGCCCACCGGAATCGTGTAAGACCACACCGGGGTAATCTGCCAGGCACCGTAACCGGCGCGGTGGCCGTCGTTGTAACGCTTGTAGAAGTTCAGCTGGAAATAATCGAAGCCGGGGATCTTCAAGTCAAAACCCGGGCCGATGAGGTACGACTCGACATCGCCTTCGCCAAACTCGTACGTCGTCGCCAACAACACGTCAGTGATCGGCCCCAGCTGAAACGTCTGATCGAAGATCTTGCCCAGGGACAGGCGAGGGGAAATCTCCCCGTACGTCGATGCATTGCCCAGGCTGCCGTCTTTTTTGCCGTTGTAGCTGATGTAATCGAGGAACACGAAGTTATCGCCGTATTTCCAGCCATCGGCATGTTCGTAGGTGAACGTCTGCTGGTTCTCAGGGTTCACGGCGAAGTTCTTGCCGTAAAGGTAAGTCAGGCTGTTGCTCTGCCACTGCAGCAGATCACCCGACATGGCAGGCGCGGCGGCCAGCAGGCTACTGGCGGCCATCAGGCTGGAAAGCGTGCGGTTCATGTAAGACTCCCTTGGATTGACGTCGTGGTTTTTTCGAACGGACGCTCTGTTATGGCGCCTTGGGTTTAATTAACTAAGTTGTCTGTTTGGTCAGCTTTGAGTGAATAGCAAGAGCTGAGCCAACACCTTGAAAAAAGACGAAAAAGTCCTGCCGGCTGTTTAAAGAACAGTCGATTGGTGGTTTTTTCGATGCCGTTTGGAAGATGCACGGCCTGATCGGAGAGTTGTCCGGTCAGTCAGGTTAGTTGCAGTGTTGTTATTGGACTGAATTCGAGCGGCGGCGGAGGATACTGACTCGCGCAGCGGTGCTCAAGTGCTCTGTCACAGAGCACTCCCGTCGAAAACAGGGCAACCCCTCAATGTGAATGCAGCGGCCCGGCCATCGCTGCGCGCTCGGCACCGCCCAGCACGTTGAACAGCAGGTTCAGCAGCACGGCGCTCAATGTCGCCATGGCGATGCCGCTGTGGGTGATCGGCCCCATCCACTGTGGCAGCTGGCTGAAAAACTCCGGTCTTACCACCGGGATCAGGCCCATGCCGATGCTCACCGCGACCAGCAGCTGATTACGCCGATCGGCGATGTCCGCCTCCTGAAGGATCTTGATCCCGGTGGTGGCGACCATGCCGAACATCGCGATGGCCGCGCCGCCCAGTACGGCGGGCGGAATCGAGGCCACAAGATAGGCCGCTTTCGGCAGCAGGCTGAGTAGGATGAGAAACCCGCCCGCGACGATAGTCACCGAGCGGCAGCGCACGCCGGTCATCTGCACCAGACCGATGTTCTGCGCAAACGAGGAATGGGTGAAGGTGTTGAGAAAGCCCGCAAGAAACGAGGCGGCCGCGTCGCACAGCAACCCCCGGCGCAACATGCCCGGCGTGACTTCGCGGTCGGTGATCTTGCCCAGCGCGAGGAACATCCCCGTCGATTCGACAAAAATGATCACCACCACCAGGCACATCGACAGGATCGGCGCGAGGCTGAATTGCGGCAGGCCGAAGTGCAGGGGCGTGACCACCTTCAGCCATTCGGCCTGACCCAGACCACTGAGGTCGACCATGCCGATGAAGCCGGAGAGGATGTAGCCCAGGCCCATACCGATCAGCACCGAGATGTTGACCCAGAAGCCGCGCATGAAGCGGTTGATCAGCAGAATCGTCAGCAACACCAGCGCGGCGACGCCGAGGTAGATCGGGTCGCCGAAGCTCACCGCCTTGCTGCCGCCGCCCGCCCAGTTGACCGCCACCGGAAACAGCGACAGGCCGATGGAAGTGATCACGGTGCCGGTCACCAGCGGCGGGAAGAAGCGCACGATTTTCGACATGAACGGGGCGATCAGCATGCCGAAAAAGCCTGCAGCGATGGTCGCGCCGAAGATCCCCGGCAGGCCGACGCCGCTCATCCCGGCCATCGCCACCATGCTGCCGACGGCGGCGAAGCTGGCGCCCATCATGATCGGCATGCGGATGCCCAGCGGACCGATGCCCAGGGACTGCACCACCGTGGCGATGCCGGCGACCAGCAGGTCGGCGTTGATCAGAAAGGCGATTTCTTCCCGGAAAGCCCGGCGGCCTGGCCGATGATCAGCGGCACCGCAACGGCACCGCCGTACATCAACAGGACGTGTTGCAGGCCCACCAGAATCAGTTGCAGCAGTGGCAGGGGCTGTCGTGGCGGCGCGGCAGGGATGCGCGCGTGAGTTGACTCGGACATGCAACACCTCATTTGTTCTTATTTTGGGGTTGAAGCGGGTGGAGCGGTTAGCTGCAAGCTACAAGCTAAAGCCGACCGCTTACTGCTTCTAGCTTGTGGCTTGCCGCTTGCCGCTTGCAGCTGCTTAGTTCGTCTGCGCCCCCTTATCAATCCATTGCCCCAGCAGGTCACGTTCCTGTTGGGTCATCTGGGTGATGTTGCCCAGCGGCATGATCTGCGCAGTCACGGCCTGGGCCTGAATGCGCGGGGCGAGTTGCTGGATCTGTTGCGGCGTGTCGAACATGATCCCGGCCGGCGCGCTGCTGAACAGCGGGCTGGTGGGTTTGGCGGAATGGCAGACGGTGCAGCGCTCCTGAATCACGCTGTGGACCTTCTCGAAATCCACGCCGCCGCCGCTGCTGGCTTGCGCCGGTTGGGCCGCGGCCTCTGCGGCAGGTGCCGGTTGGGGGCAGCGGGCGCAGTTGCAGGCGCAGCGGCGACAGGCGCTGGCGCGACCTCAGGCTTCGGCTCATCAGCGCGATGACCGCCAATGGCCGTACCCGGCAGCGGCTGGTACTGAATTTTCTCCGCCACGTCCGGGCCACGGGTCATTTGCGCCGGGCCGGTGACGTAGGCCAGGCAAATCATTCCCAGTGCCCCGACCGGCAAGGCCCAGGCGTATTTGTGGCTGTCGTGACGGGTGTTGAAGAAGTGACGCACCAGCACCGCACACACCGCGATCCCGGCCAGAATCAGCCAGTTGTACTGACTGCCGTAGGTGCTCGGGAAGTGGTTGCTGATCATGATGAACAGCACCGGCAGGGTGAAGTAGTTGTTGTGCCGTGAACGCAGCAGGCCTTTGGCAGGCAGCGACGGGTCCGGCGTGCGGTTCTCGGCGATGGCGGCAACCAGCGCGCGCTGGGCCGGCATGATGATGCGCAGCACGTTGCCGACCATGATGGTGCCGATGATTGCGCCAGTGTGCAGGTAAGCCGCCCGCCCGCTGAACACCTGGCTGAAGCCGAAGCAGGCCGCGATCACCAGCACGAACAGTACGAGGCCCAACAGGGCGGGGCGCTTGCCCAAGGGCGAATCGCAGAGGATGTCGTAGATCGTCCAGCTGGCGATCAATGAACCGACGCCGATGGCGATGCCGGCGCCGCCGCTCAGCGTGCTGCCGGGCGCCAGCAGGTAAAGGGTGGGGTTGGAATAGAACACGATGCACAGCAGTGCGACGCCCGACATCCAGGTCCAGTAGGCTTCCCATTTGAACCAGTGCAGGTCGTCCGGCATGGTGGGCGGGGCCAGTTTGTACTTTTCCAGGTGGTAGATACCGCCGCCGTGAATCGCCCAGAGGTCGCCCGACAGCCCGTCACGGGGGTTGGCGCGGTTGAGGTTGTTCTCCAGCCAGACGAAATAAAAGGACGCGCCAATCCAGGCGATCCCGACGATCATGTGAATCCAGCGCACGCCCAGATTCATCCACTCCATCAGATGTGCAGCCACAGTCTTTACCCTTTGCCTTCCACCGCTTAACGGGTGGTCGGGCCCTTCTTATAGTTGGGGATCGAGAACCATCTTCTGACTCTCTTCGAAGAAATGCTCATCGCAGTTGTTGCCATTGCCACTGCGATCAACCACCAGGAAGTCATCCCGCTTTTCGATCGTCAGCACCGGGTGGTGCCAGACGCCGCGATGGTAATTAACACCCTGCCTGCCATTGGTGATGAAGGCGCGGGTCAACTCGGGTTCAGGTGCATCGCCAAGTGGCGCGACCACGACCAGAAAAGGATGGCCGAGCAGCGGAATGAAGGCCTGGCTGCCCAGCGGATGGCGCTCCAGCATGCTGATGGTCAACGGCATGTCCAGCGCCTCGGCGCGGAAGATGCTGATGATCGCCTTGTCGTCCGGCGTGGCCGTTTCAACCTCGGCCAGACGGTGAAAGCGCATGGTCGAGCCGTTGTTGATCATGAAATGATCGCTGCCATCGGTTTCGATGACATCGCCGAACGGGGCGAAGGCTGCCTTGGTCAACGGCTCGATGATCAGTGTGCGCATGCGGGGTCTTCTGTTCTCTTGATTGACGAATCATCTGTAGGAGTGAGCTTGCTCGCGATTGCGATATCTGTAACGCCTGTGATGGCTGATCCGACGCTATCGCGAGCAAGCTCACTCCTACAGGTTCATGTGTTGTCCGTTCCCGCATTGTGTGAGAACGGTACCCTCGTTATTTCGCCACCTTGCCCAACACCCGCAACCGACTCACGCCGCCATCCGGGAACACGTTCAGGCGGATGTGGGTAATCGGCCCCAGCGCCTTGATCTGCTCAACGAAGGTGTGTTCGGCGTGCATTTCCAGCTTCTGGCTCGGCAGCAGTTCGCGCCAGAACAGGCTCTGGGTTTCAATCTGGCTGTCGGTGCCGCCTTTGACGAAGGCGGCCTGAATCGAGCAGCTGTCCGGGTAGTTGCCCTTGAAGTGCAGGGTGTCGACGACAATCTGCTCAACCTCGCCCGCATGTCCCAGCGCCACGATCACCCAGTCATTGCCAGGGGTGCGGCGACGGGCGGTTTCCCAGCCGTCGCCCATGTTCACGCCACGGCCGGGGTTGAGGATGTTGCTCATGCGCCCGAAATGCTCGTCGGAGCAGGCCAGCGCACGACCACCATTCAACGCAGCAGTAAGATCGATCTGCTCGTTGTCACCCACCGCCGACCAGTCCCGATGAGGCACGCCGTACACCCGCAGACGGGCCACGCCGCCGTCCGGGTAAATGTTGAAACGCAAATGACTGTAGGCCTTGGCGTCAGCGATCTCGTGGTAGTGGTGGCTGTCACCCTTGAGCTCGACGGCGGGCAGCACTTCGGTCCACTCGGTGTGCTCGTCCGGCTCGCCCGATGCCAGGAAGCACGCTTCCAGCGAGGCCGAGGGCGGGTAGTTGCCGGTGAAGAACGAGGTGTCGATGTCCACGCCCTTGATCGAACCGGCGACGCCCAGACGGATCACTGCACTGTCGTAACCTTCGAAGCGCTTGCGGCGCGACTCCCAGCCGTCCATCCACTTGCCGTTGTCGTCGAACACGCCTTCTTTCCAGACCGCAGGGGTCGGCTGGAACAGGCGGTTGGCGTCGGCGAACCAGTCATCGGTAACGGACAGGATCTTCGTCCCCAGACGCGCATCGGCCAGGTTGACGAACTTCTCGAAGGGTGCGGCGTAAGCTTTCATTCTTTTTGTCTGCCTTTGATAAGGGGCGTGGGAACGGTCGGTCAGAGGGCTTGCAGGCGGAACATCGCGATCTTGTTGATCTCGGCGAGGGCGCAGGCGAACTCGGCGTCGGCTGTGTTGTGAATGCGCGTTTCGAAGGCCGCGAGGATCTGATGCCGGTTGCTGCCTTTCACCGCCATGATGAAGGGGAACGCGAACTTGGCCTTGTAGGCGTCGTTCAGCTCGGTGAAGCGCTGAAACTCTTCGGCCGTGCATTGGTGGATACCGGCGCCAGCCTGTTCAGAGGTACTGGCTTCGGTCAGTTGGCCTTGCACGGCGGCTTTGCCGGCAAGGTCCGGGTGAGCGTTGATCAGCGCCAGTTGCGCGGCGTGATCGGCACTCAACAGGATGTCGCTCATGCGTGCGTGCAGCGTCTCGATCTCATCGAGCTCGTGCAGCTGGCCCCGGTCGTACGCCTGTTCGGCAACCCAGGGCGAGTGTTCGTAGATGTCAGCAAAAGCGTGAACGAATTCGTCGCGGCTGAGGGAAGAGGGCGTCAGGGTCTGAAAACGGCTCATTCGGCAGCTCCGTTGAAGGGATGAACCTGATGCCAGTGCCGCGCGATCTCGACGCGACGGGCGAACCAGACCTGCTCGTGGCCTTTGACGTACTGAAGAAAACGCTGCAGCGCCGCCAGTCGGGCAGGGCGGCCGATCAACCGGCAGTGCAGGCCGATCGACAGCATCTTCGGCGCCTCGGCGCCTTCGGCGTAGAGCACGTCGAAGGCGTCTTTCAGGTAATCGAAAAAGTCATCGCCCTTGTTGAATCCCTGCACCTGGGTGAAACGCATGTCGTTGGTGTCCAGGGTGTAGGGGATCACCAGATGCGGCTTGCCGGCGGGGGTGTTCGGCTCCCAATAGGGCAGGTCGTCGTCATAGGTGTCGCAGTCGTAGAGAAAACCGCCTTCCTCCATCACCAGTCGCCGGGTGTTGGGGCCGGTGCGCCCGGTGTACCAGCCCAGTGGACGCTCGCCGGTGAGCTCGGTAAGGATGCGGATCGCTTCGAGCATGTGCTCGCGCTCCTGGGCCTCGTCCATGTTTTGGTAGTCGATCCAGCGATAGCCGTGGCTGCAGATCTCATGGCCGGCGTCGACCATGGCGCGGATCACGTCCGGATGGCGCTGGGCGGCCATGGCCACCGCGAAAATGGTGAGCGGGATATCGAATTGCTTGAACAGCTTGAGCACGCGCCACACGCCGGCGCGGCTGCCGTATTCATAGAGCGATTCCATGCTCATGTTGCGCTGGCCCTGCAGCGGTTGCGCGGCGACCATTTCGGAGAGGAACGCTTCGGACTCCTTGTCGCCATGCAGAATGTTGCGCTCGCCGCCTTCCTCGTAATTGAGCACGAACGACAGCGCGATACGGGCATTGCCTGGCCAGCGGGGATGGGGCGGGTTACTGCCGTAACCGATCAGGTCGCGTGGGTAGTCGGCGCTCACTGCAATCTTCCTTATCTAGCCTGTGTTCTGTGGCGGTGGTCGTCGGGGCGATGCAGCAAGGTGCCGCGACGGTCGCTGCGATGGTGATATTGTATACAACTTTATTTACAACTTGTAACCCTGTTTTTTCACTTCCCGCCACTCTGGCCCTCATGGGACCACTGTGCAAGAAACCTGCCTGAGTGGTCAGATATGCCGCTTGTAATCGCGTATTCATCTGGCTTGTGTCGCTATCCGGGGCACGGGGCCGCGGCGGGCGATCAGTGAAAATTTAGGTGATTTTAATTGTGTACAATCTGCGCTCGAACTGTCTTAATCCTGCTCATGTCTTACCGCTGATGCCCTTTTCGGGTGCAGGCCCTCTCTTAATCTCTCACTGAATGAGGCAATGACACGCCATGGGACGACTCACCACTCACGTGCTGGACGCTGCACATGGCTGCCCGGGCAGCTTGATTCGCGTGGCGCTTTATCGGGTCGAGGGCGACCGGCTGGAGAAAGTTGCCGAGGCGGTCACCAATAGCGACGGCCGCTGCGACGCGCCGCTGTTGCAGGGCGATGACTACCAGTCTGGCGTCTATCAATTGCAGTTTCAGGCCGGCGAGTACTTTCGCGGCAAAGGCGTGCAGTCCGGCACGCAGGCGTTTCTCGATGAAGTGGTGCTGCGCTTCGGCATCGACGCCGGGCAAGACCATTACCACGTGCCACTGCTGATTTCGCCTTACAGCTATTCGACCTATCGCGGCAGCTAGATCGCTGCCGTTTGCTGCTCCCCTGTTCCTCTTGCCCGCCCACACTGCGGGCTTTTTTGCCCTTGGCTTTTGCCGCGGGCGTTTTGGCTTTCAAGCGTCAGCGGCTGATCAGGGCGACGGTGCCCGCAGTGCCGAACAGGCCGGCGCTGATGCGGTTGAACCAGGTCTGGCCCTTGCCCGTGCGCAGATAGCGGGCCGCGCCCTGGGCGCTGAGGCCGTAGAACAATTTGCAGCTCAGGTCGAGGACGGTCCAGGTGATGATCATGGTGATCAACTGGCCGAAGAACGGCTCATCAGCCTTGAGAAACTGCGGTAGAAAGGCGGCGAAAAACAGGATGTCTTTCGGGTTGCTGCCGCCCAGCACGAAGGCGCGCCAGAACAGTGAGCCAAACGCCGGTTTGCTGGACGCCTCGAGCACTTCGGCGGCGGTGGCCGGCTGACGCGACTGTTTCCAGCTCTGCCAGGCGAGGTAAAACAGGTACAGGCCGCCGACGATTTTCAAGGCGCTGAACAATTGCTCGGACGCCAGCAGCAAGGCGCCCAGACCCAGGGCCGAAGCGCTGAGCAGGCAGATCGATGCGCAGACGCCGCCGAGGAAGGCGGGGTAGGAGCGCAGCAGGCCGTAATTCAGGCTGTTGCCGATCATCAGCAGTGACAGCGGCCCCGGAATCAGAATGACCACCAACGCCGCGCCGCTGAACAGCAGCCAGGTTTCCAGTGTCATGAGGTGTTCTCCTTGTTTATCTGAAAGCAGAAACGCCGCGGGCTGCGCGGCGCTTCAGGTCATGAGCGGTTACGACTGCCATCCATCAGCAGTGCGGCAGCCGGAAAGCCTTACAAAAACACGAACTTGGCGATGAAGATCGCGCACAGCACCCACAGGCTGATGGAGATTTCCCGGTGGCGGCCTGTGCCGGCCTTGAGCACCACGTAGGTGATGAATCCCAGCGCAATCCCGTCCGCCACCGAAAACGTCAGCGGCATCATGATCGCCGTGACGATCGCCGGAATGCTGTCGGTGGCTTCGTCCCAGTCGATATGCGCCATGCCGCCCATCATCAGCATCGCCACGTAAATCAATGCACCTGCCGTCGCGTAAGCGGGAATCATGCCAGCCAGCGGGGCGAAGAACATCGCCGCCACGAACAGCACGCCCACGGTCACGGCGGTCAGACCAGTCCGACCCCCGGCCGCCACGCCCGAAGCGCTTTCCACGTAGCTGGTGACCGGCGGCACACCGACCATCGCACCGAACACGCTGGATGCGCTGTCCGCCTTCAAGGCCCGCGAGAGGTTCTCGATGCGGCCGTCTTCGCGCACCAAACCGGCGCGCTGTGCCACACCCATGAGCGTGCCGGCGGTGTCGAACATGTGCACGAACAGAAACGCCAGCACCACGCTGATCATGCTGACGTTGAACACGCCCGCCAGGTCCATGGCCATCCAGGTTGGCGCCAGGCTCGGCGGCATGGAAAAGATGCCGTTGTAATGCATCAGCCCCAGGCCCCAACCGGCCAGCGTCACCGTGATGATGCTGATGAGGATCGCGCCGAACACCCGGTGATAACTGAGCACGGCAATCATCAGAAAGCAGATGGCGGCGAGCAGCGGACCGGGCTCGCGCAACGAACCCAGTTTGATCAGCGTCGCCGGGCTGTCGACGACGATGCCGGCGGTCTTCAGGCCGATCAGCCCGAGAAACAGACCGACCCCCGCGCCCATGGCGTAACGCAGGCTGACCGGGATGCTGTTGAGCAACCATTCGCGGATCCGCGACAGGGTCAGGACCATGAAGATCACGCCCGAGACGAACACCGCGCCCAACGCCGTTTCCCAGCTGTAACCCATGGTGCCGACCACGGTGTAGGTAAAGAACGCGTTCAGGCCCATCCCCGGCGCCAGGCCCACCGGCCAGTTGGCGTACAGCCCCATCAACAGACAACCCAGCGCGGCGGCGATGCAGGTCGCGACGAACGCCGCGCCATGATCGATGCCGGCGTCGGCCATGATGTTGGGGTTGACGAAGATGATGTAGGCCATGGTGATGAAGGTCGTGAGCCCTGCCAGCAGCTCGGTTCGGACGGTCGTGCCGTGCAGGCTCAGTTTGAAGAGGCGTTCAAGCAGGCCTTTGCGCGGCAGCGTGAGATCCAGCGGCGTGGCTTCGGTTTTGCGACTTTCCACAGTTAAATCCTCGGGACGTTTTTGTTGTTATGACAAAGCCGGTTGCGGGCTCCGGGAGGCGTATGGACCTGTCCAGGCTGATTTGTTGACTGAAAGGTCAGAAACGTGCACGAAGGGATTATGCTTTTGTATACAAATAATGCAAATAATGTTTTCGATCGTGTACGGAATATTTGGCGGATTGTGTGCATAACGCCCCGTCATTTCCGGGCCTGTGCAGACGGTGCCCGCTGTGTACAATGCGCCATTACTTTTACTGTGACTTTGCCGGGATATCTGCTATTGGTTGCCCCAACAGTGGTCGTACCCGCCCTGATCACGGCAAGGCCCCGCGCCGGATTCTGTTACCACGAGTGCCCATGAACGATCAGTTGCAACCCCTCAAGAAACACTCACGCACCGCCAAGTCCGGCCGTAGCGGCACCCAGGACGACATCGTCTACGCGCACATTTTCGAGGCGATTCTCGAACAGCGTCTGGCGCCCGGCACCAAGCTGAGCGAAGAAGCCCTCGGTGAAATCTTCGGCGTCAGCCGCACCATCATTCGTCGCGCATTGTCGCGTCTGGCCCACGAAGGCGTGGTGCTGCTGCGCCCGAATCGCGGCGCGGTGGTGGCCAGCCCGAGCGTCGAAGAGGCACGACAGGTGTTCTTCGCCCGGCGTCTGGTGGAGAAGGCGATCACTGAACTGGCGGTCGAGCACGCCACGGCGGAACAGCTCAGCGAGTTACGCCAGATGGTCAGCGACGAGCGCGACAGTTTTTCGAAAGGGGATCGCGGGGCGGGTATTCGTCTGTCGGGGGAATTCCATCTGAAACTGGCGGAAGCGGCGAAAAACGCCCCGCTGATCAGCTTCCAGCGCAGCCTGGTCTCGCAGACCTCGCTGATCATCGCGCAGTACGAAAGCGGCAACCGCTCGCACTGCTCGTACGATGAACACACCCAACTGATCGACGCCATCGAAGCCCGAGACGCGACCCTGGCGGTGAACCTGATGATGCATCACATGGATCACATCGACAGCAAGCTCAACCTCGACGAAGACAGCGCCTCCGACGACCTCCATGCGGTGTTCTCGCACCTGATGCTGCCAAAGAAAAAAGCAGGGCGCAGCACCGCGGTCTGATACATCCAGTTCGCCGCACAACCTGTGGCGGATATACCTTTGGAAGAAGCACAGCATTCTGGGCAAGCACATCACTTGTGGGAGTGAGCTTGCTCACGAATGCGGTGGGTCAGCAGTATTTGGGCTGACTGACAGAATGCTTTCGCGAGCAAGGTGGAGCGCCACCCCGGTCGCTCCTACAGTTTCCAGCTGTCATCGAAAATCCGCGTCGGGCGCAGATCTCCTGTAGGAGCAATCGGAGGTTACGACGGTCGCGAAGCGGCGGGCCTGTGACATCAACGTCGGCTGACCCACTGCATTGCGGGCAGGCGCTTCTACCGTTTGCGGCATCGCCTCAACGCTTATGCACCAACACCCCCGCCGAATACGTTTCGCTGACGGTGCGGTCATCCCCCAGGGTCATCAACACAAACAGCTGCTCTTCAATGCTCGTCGCCTGACTCATGCGGTAGGACAGCAGCGGGGTGGCGTTGAAATCCAGCACCACAAAGTCCGCTTCGCTGCCCGGCTGCAGGTTGCCGATCTTGTCTTCCAGTCGCAGCGCCCGTGCGCCGCCCAGCGTCGCGAGATACAGCGATTTGAACGGGCTCAACTTCGCGCCTTGCAGCTGCATGACCTTGTACGCCTCGTTCAAGGTGTGCAGCAGCGAGAAACTGGTGCCAGCGCCGACATCTGTTCCGAGTCCTACATTGACCTTGTGCTTTTCGGCCATCGGCAAGTTGAACAGCCCACTGCCGAGGAAGAAGTTGGACGTCGGGCAGAAGGCGATGGCTGACCCGGTTTCCGCCAGGCGCTCACACTCCTGATCGCACAGGTGCACGCCGTGGGCGAACACCGAGCGCTCGCCGAGCAAGTTGAAATGGTCGTACACATCCAGGTAATTCTTGCGCTCCGGGAACAGCGCCTTGACCCACTCGACCTCCTTCAGGTTCTCACTGATGTGGGTCTGCATGTACAGGTCGGGGTAATCAGTCAGCAACTGCCCGGCGAGGGTCAATTGCTCAGGCGTGCTGGTCGGGGCGAAGCGCGGGGTGACGGCGTAATGCAGGCGGCCCTTGCCATGCCAGCGCTCGATCAGCGCCTTGCTGTCGACATAGCTGGACTCAGCGGTGTCCACCAGATAATCAGGCGCGTTACGGTCCATCATCACCTTGCCGGCGATCAGGCGCAGATTGAGCTTCTCGGCGGCACTGAACAGTGCCTCCACCGACTCCTTGTGACGACTGCCGAACACCAGCGCGGTGGTGGTGCCATTGCGCAGCAATTCTTTGAGAAAGATGTCAGCCACCTGGGCCGAATGCTCGGGGTCTTCGAACTGTCTCTCGCAGGGAAACACGTAGGTATTCAGCCAGTCGAGTAACTGCTCGCCGTAGGAACCGACCATGCCGGTCTGTGGCAAATGGATGTGAGTGTCGATGAAACCGGCGGTGATCAGGGCGTCCTGATAGCTGACGATTTCGACGTTGGCGGCGAGCGTGCCGAGTAGGTCTTCGGCATTGCCGAGGGCAATGATCTTGCCGTTTTCGACCACCATCAGGCCGTCTTCGAAATACTCGTACGATGCTTCCACCGCCACTTCGGCAGGGTCGGCGATGCTGTGAATGATGGCGGCGCGGTAGGCTTTTTGGCAGTGCTGATTTCTGTGGTCATGTCAGTTGATCGTTCTTCCGGGATTCATTGGGCCTGGCTGCGGCGGGACACCGGCAGCAGCTTGGCGACAGGTTCGGCGGTGGTGCTTTGCTCGCCGAAATGAGCGTTGTAGGTGGCGATCACTTCGCCGGCGATGGACACGGCGATTTCCATGGGCAGTTTGCCCTTGACCTCGGTCAGGCCCATGGGGCAACGCATGCGCTGCACCACAGCGGCATCGAAGCCACGATCACGCAGGCGATGCTCGAACTTCACGCGCTTGGTTTTCGAACCGATCAGGCCGAAATAGCTGAAGTCGCCGCGCTTGAGAATCGCTTCGGCAAGCTCCAGATCCAGCTGATGGTTGTGGGTCATGACGATGCAATAGCTGCCAGCGGGGAGGTTGTCGACTTCTTCGATGACGTCCTCGCTGAGGATCTGCGTCACGCCTTCCGGCAACTGCGCAGGAAATTCGGCCTCGCGGGAATCGATCCAGCGCACGCGGCAGGGCAGGCTGGCGAGCAGCGGCACCAGCGCCCGACCGACGTGGCCGGCGCCGAACACGGCGATGTGCGCCTGGGGCTGGCCCATGAGTTCGAACAGCAACACATTCACGCCGCCGCAGCATTGACCCAGGCTGGCGCCGAGGCTGAAGCGCTCCAGACGGGTGTGCTGGCTGCCGCTGGCGAGCATCTCCCGGGCGATTTCCATGGCCTTGTATTCCAGATGCCCGCCGCCGATGGTGTCGAAGATTCGCCCGGCGCTGACGACCATTTTCGAGCCGGCATTGCGCGGCGTCGAGCCACGCTCCTCGATGATGGTCACCAGCACGCAGGCCTCGCCCTGCTGCTGCAAGTCGGCGAGGGCGCTGATCCAGTTATTCATGTGATTTCTCCTGATCGGCGGGTTGGCAGATCAAACATCGTCATTGCCCGTGCTGGCCTCATCGCGAGCAAGCTCACTCCTACACGGATCGCATTTGCACTGTAAGAGTGAGCTTGCTCGCGAAAGCGTCAGCACAGGCCGCCACTGCTTAATCGACGCGAAGCGTCTCGGGCTGCATTCCCACGCGGAGCCCCGGAGCAGGTTCTGAAACGATCTCGGCAGCGTTCTCGGCAGCTAACTCCGCATCGCGACGCAACGCCCGCATCTGCTCACACCCCCACAACACCCGCTCCGGGGTCGCCGGTGCATCGATCTTCGGTTGATGCTGGTAATCGCCCAGACTCGCCACGGCGTCCTTGATCGCGCACCACGCGGCGATGCCCAGCATGAACGGTGGCTCACCCACGGCTTTGGAATGAAACACCGTGTCTTCCGGGTTCTTGCGGTTCTCCACCAGCTTCACCCGCAGGTCCGCCGGCATGTCCGCCACGGCCGGAATCTTGTAGCCGGCCGGGCCGTTGGTCATCAGCTTGCCCTTGTCGTTCCAGACCAGTTCCTCGGTCGTCAGCCAGCCCATCCCTTGAATGTAGCCGCCCTCGACCTGACCGATGTCGATGGCCGGATTCAGCGAGGCGCCGACGTCGTGAAGAATGTCCGTGCGCAGCATTTTGTACTCGCCGGTCAGGGTGTCGACCAGCACTTCGGTGCAGGCCGCGCCGAAGGCAAAGTAATAGAACGGCCGGCCGCGCGCCTGGCTGCGGTCGTAGAAGATCTTGGGTGTCTTGTAATAGCCGGTGCTCGACAGCGACACCTGGCCCGTCCAGGCCTGCTGGGCGAGGGTGTCGAAGCTGATGACGTGCTCGCCGACGCGCACGTGGCCGTTGCGAAACTCGACCCGCGACTCATCGCACTGGTAATGCTTGGCTGCGAATTCCACCAGCCGCTGCTTGAGGATTTCCGCAGCGTTCTGCGCCGCCTTGCCGTTCAAGTCGGCGCCGCTGGAGGCTGCGGTTGGCGACGTGTTCGGCACCTTGTCGGTATTGGTCGCGGTGATCTGCACGCGGTCGATATCGACCTGAAACACCTCGGCCACCACTTGAGCCACTTTGACGTTCAGACCCTGGCCCATCTCGGTGCCGCCATGATTAAGGTGGATGCTGCCGTCGGTGTAGATGTGGATCAGCGCGCCGGCCTGATTGAGGAAGCTGGCGGTGAAGGAAATGCCGAATTTCACCGGAACCAGCGCCAGGCCTTTCTTCAGAATCGGGCTGTTGGCGTTGTAAGCCTTGATCGCTTTGCGCCGCTCCGCGTAGTCACTGCTTTCCTCCAGCTCGGCGGTCATTTCTTCGAGCATGTTGTGCTCGACCGTCTGGTAGTAATGGGTGACGTTGCGCTCGGTCTTGCCGTAGTAGTTGGCCTTGCGCACTGCCAGCGGGTCCTTGCCCAGATGCCGGGCGATGACGTCCATCACTTCTTCAATGGCGACCATCCCTTGAGGGCCGCCGAAGCCGCGGTAGGCCGTGTTCGACGCGGTGTTTGTCTTGCAGCGGTGGCCGTTGATCGTGGCGTCGCCCAGGTAATAAGAATTGTCGGCATGAAACATCGCCCGGTCGACGATGGACGCCGACAGGTCTGGCGAGTAGCCGCAGTTGCCAGCCAGCTCCAGCTGAATGCCGTGCAAGCGTCCGTCGTTGTCGAAGCCCACGTCGTACTCGACGTAAAACGGGTGGCGCTTGCCAGTCATGACCATGTCTTCCATGCGCGGCAGGCGCATTTTGGTCGGCTGGCCGGTCAGGCGCGCCACCACCGCACACAGGCACGCGGGGCTCGCGGCCTGGGTTTCCTTGCCGCCAAAGCCGCCGCCCATGCGGCGCATGTCGACGACGATCTTGTTCATCGGCACGTCCAGCACTTCGGCGACGAGCTTCTGCACTTCGGTCGGGTTCTGCGTCGAGCAGTAAACGATCATGCCGCCGTCTTCGGTGGGCATCACCGACGAAATCTGCGTTTCCAGGTAGAAGTGTTCCTGACCGCCGATGTGCAGCGTCCCCTGAATCCGGTGGGTCGCGGAGGCCAGCGCCGTTACCGAATCACCGCGCTGATGGGTGTGGCTGTCGAGCACGAAATGCTTGTTGCGGTAGGCCTGAACCACGTCGAGCACCGGTTCCAGGTCTTCGTATTCGATGATCGCGGCCATCGCCGCCTTGCGTGCGGTTTCCAGATCCCGGGCGGCCACGGCAATCACCGGCTGACCGACGAACTCGACCGTGTCGATGGCCAGCAACGGATCGCCGGGCAGCAGCGGGCCAATGTCCTTGAGGCCCGGAATGTCTTCGTGGGTGATGGCGATGCGCACGCCGTCGAAGGCGTAGCAGGGCGACACGTCGACGCGCACGATGCGCGCGTGGGCACGGTCGGACAGCCGCGCATACACGTGCAGCTGATTGGGGAATTCGAGGCGGTCGTCGATGTAGATCGCTTCGCCGGAGACGTGCTTGTCGGCGCTGTCGTGCTTGACGCTGCGGCCCACGCCGGTGGTCAGGTCCTGTTGAAACAGGGCGACCATTTCTTCCTGGGACCTGGCTGAATGATGATTAGACATAAGCTGTCACCCGCGTCTGGATGTGAGGCGTTTGCACTTCAATGAAGTATTTGCGCAGCAGGTTCTGCGCGCTGAGCAGGCGGTATTCCTTGCTCGCGCGGAAGTCCGTCAGCGGCGTGAAATCCTCGGCCAGCGCAGCGCAGGCGCGCTCGATGGTGGCCGACGTCCACGGCTGGCCGATCAGTGCCTGCTCGCAATGGGCCGCGCGTTTGGGGATTGCCGCCATGCCGCCGAAGGCCGCGCGGGCGTCGACGATGGCGCCGTTTTCGACGTGTACGCGGAACGCCGCGCAGACCGCCGAGATGTCGTCGTCCAGCCGCTTTGAAACCTTGTAGGCGCGAAACGTCTGCCGGGCATTGGCGCGGGGCACGATGATGCGCTCGATGAACTCGCTTTCCTGACGCACCGTCACCCGGTAATCGATGAAGTAATCCTCCAGCGCCAGGGTGCGGGTCTGCTCCCCTTTTCGCAGCACGATCTTCGCGCCCAGTGCGATCAGCAGGGGCGGGGAGTCGCCAATCGGCGAGGCGTTGCCGATGTTGCCGCCGAGGGTGCCCTGATTGCGGATCTGCAACGATGCAAAACGGTGCAGCAATTCACCGAAATCCGGGTACTCGCGGCTCAAGGCTTCGTAGCAATCAGTGAGGGCCGTTGCCGCGCCGATCTCGATGCGGTCTTCGAAGTGCTCGATCTTCTTCATCGCCGCGACGTTGCCGACGTAGATCATCACCGGCAGCGGGCGATGGAATTGCGTCACTTCAAGGGCCAGGTCGGTGCCGCCGGCCAAGAGCCGGGCCTGGGGATTGGCCTCGTAGAGTTCGGCCAGATCCGCCACGGTCAGCGGCACCAGGCAGCGCTTGTCGCCGCTGTTCAGCTCGCCGGTTTGCGTGGGCGCGATGGCCTTGAGGCGGGCGATGGTCTGCGCCTTCAGGGCATCGAACTGGTCCGACGACGGCTGACTGCAGCTTTGCTCGGCCGCCGCGAGGATCGGTCGATACCCGGTGCAGCGGCACAGATTGCCGGCCAGGGCTTCGTGGGCCTGAGCATGTTTTGTTTCAGAGGAGGCGGATTCGGCGCTGTTCTTTTGCAGCGCGAACAGCGACATGACAAAGCCCGGCGTGCAGAAGCCGCATTGGGAACCGTGGCAGTCGACCATCGCTTGCTGAACGCTGTGCAAGCGGCCCTGATGCTTGAGGTCTTCGACGCTGATTAGCTGTTTGCCGTGCAGCGAGGCCACGAAGGTCAGGCACGAATTGAGGCTGCGATAACTCAATTGCTCCCGGCCCGCCGCGTCGGTGGTCAGCTCGCCGACAACCACGGTGCACGCGCCGCAATCGCCGCTGGCGCAGCCTTCTTTGGTGCCGGATTTGTGCAGATGCTCGCGCAGGTAGTTGAGCACCGTCACATTGGGGTCCAGAGCCTGCTCGGTTTTCAGCTCTTGGTTCAGGAGAAACTGGATCACGGGTCGCGCCTCGTTCTTGTCATTAAAAGCACTGGTCACAGCTGCCGGCGGATGGGTCATCGAACATGTCGATGAATCTATCAGCTCTGACTATCGGGTCAATTAATTTCTGACTCAAAGGTCAAGAAATTCATTATTTCGAGAAATGGCCGATAACCCACAAGACGATAACGTTCAAAGACTGAGTGCTCGTGAGCAGAACATGTCCGTGTTTCTGCTTAATTCGTGCCAGTTTCCACAGTATGGCCCTGCGCCACAGACCTGCAGTGCGATACACTCCGCCGCTTGTTTGCGACCAAAGAAGTTGAAGGTAAGAAATGACGTTCAAGGCACCTGACAGCCTCGCCGAGCAGATCGCTCATCACCTGGCCGAGCGCATCATCCGCGGCGAGCTCAAGCCAGGGGAGCGGATTCAGGAGCAGAAGGTCACGGCCGCGCTGAACGTGAGCCGAGGCTCGGTGCGCGAGGCATTGTTGATCCTCGAGCGACGCCATCTGATCGTGATCCTCCCCGTCGCGGCGCGCAGGTCTCGGTCCTGACCCCGCACAACATCACCAGCCTCTGCGCCCTGATGAGCGAGATGTACATCCTCCTCGGTCTGGCCGTGGCGCGCAGCTGGAAAGAGCCGGTTGACCTGGCGGCGTTCCAGCAGATTCAGCAGCGGCTCATCGCCAGTTGCGAACGCCAGGACGTAAAGGGCTTCGTTGAAGAGAGTTTCAACGTGATGCGCGCGGCCTATCCGTTCGCCAACAACCCGTACCTGGAAGAGACCGTCGAGAACCTGCAGCCGTCCATGAGCCGCTTCTATTTCCTCGCCCTGGATCAACGCCAGGCGGAAATGAGCGAGTACCTGACCCTCTTCGGCCAGTTGCTCGAAGCGGTGGTGGCGCGGGATCTGGCGCGGATCCGCGACGTACTGACCTGCTACGCCGAGCGCAGCTGCCAATCGGTTCTGTCTGCCCTGGCGGCCAGCTGATTCATGCGCCTCAAGTGCATCAGGCTGGCGGGGTTCAAATCGTTCGTCGACCCGACGACGGTGAACTTCCCCAGCAACATGGCGGCCGTGGTCGGCCCCAATGGATGCGGCAAATCCAACATCATCGACGCGGTGCGCTGGGTCATGGGCGAAAGCTCGGCCAAGAACCTGCGCGGCGAGTCGATGACCGACGTGATCTTCAACGGCTCCACCAGCCGCAAACCGGTGAGCCAGGCCAGCATCGAGCTGGTTTTCGATAACTCCGACGGCACCCTGGTGGGCGAATACGCCAGCTACGCGGAAATCTCCATTCGCCGCAAAGTGACCCGCGACAGCCAGAACAGCTACTACCTCAACGGCACCAAATGCCGTCGCCGCGATATCACCGACATCTTCCTCGGCACCGGCCTGGGCCCGCGCAGCTATTCGATCATCGAGCAGGGCATGATCTCCAAGCTGATCGAAGCCAAGCCCGAGGACCTGCGCAATTTCATCGAAGAAGCCGCGGGCATCTCCAAGTACAAGGAGCGCCGCCGCGACACCGAAAACCGCATCCGCCGCACCCACGAGAACCTGGCGCGCCTGACCGATTTGCGCGAAGAACTGGGTCGGCAGCTGGAGCGTCTGCAGCGTCAGGCCCAGGCGGCCGAGAAGTATCAGGAATACAAAGCCGAAGAGCGTCAGCTCAAGGCGCAACTGTCAGCGTTGCGCTGGCAGGCGCTGAACGAGCAAGTGGCCCAGCGTGAATCGGTGATCGGCAATCAGGAAGTCGGCTTCGAGTCACTGGTCGCCGATCAGCGCAGCGCTGACGCTGCCATCGAGCGCCTGCGGGACGGTCATCACGACCTATCCGAGCGATTCAATCTGGTGCAGGGGCGTTTCTATTCGGTGGGCGGCGACATCGCCCGGGTCGAGCAGAGCATTCAGCACGGTCAGCAACGTTTGCGGCAGTTGCAAGACGATTTGCGCGAAGCCGAGCGCGCGCGCCTGGAAACCGAATCCCACCTGGGCCACGACCGCACGCTGCTGGCGACCCTTGGCGAAGAGCTGGAAATGCTTGAGCCGGAGCAGGAGATCACCCTCGCGGCCGCCGAAGAATCCGCCGCCGCGCTGGAAGACGCCGAAACCGCGATGCACGGCTGGCAGGAACAGTGGGACGCCTTCAACCTCACGTCCGCCGAACCCCGGCGTCAGGCAGAAGTGCAGCAGTCGCGCATTCAACAGCTGGAAACCAGCCTGGAGCGTCTGGCCGAGCGCCAGCGGCGTCTGGGCGACGAGCGTCAGTTGCTCGCGGCGGACCCCGAAGACGCGGCGATTCTCGAGCTGAGCGAAGACCTCGCCGCCCGGGAAATGGCTTTCGAAGAATTGACCGCTGAAGAAGAACACCTGATCGAGCGCCTTGAGCAACTGCGCGTCGATCTGCAACAGGCCACCCAGGCGCAACAGCAGGCCCAAGGCGATCTGCAACGCTTGAACGGCCGGCTTGCGTCGCTGGAGGCGCTGCAGCAGGCGGCACTCGACCCTGGCACCGGCACCGCCGAATGGCTGCGCGACCATCAGTTGAGCGAGCGTCCGCGTCTGGCCGAAGGGCTGCGGGTCGAGGCGGGCTGGGAAATGGCCGTGGAGACCGTGCTGGGCGCTGACCTGAATGCGGTGCTGGTGGATGATTTCGCCGGTCTCGATCTGGTCGGATTCAGTCAGGGCGACTTGCGCCTGGTAAGTCCCGGCGCTGACGTCACGCGGATCCCTGGCAGCTTGCTGGACAAGGTCGACACGCAGGTCGATCTGACCCACTGGCTGGGCCAGGTCAAACCCGTTGAAACCCTGGACGATGCGCTGGCGCTGCGCGGCCAACTGGGCGCCGGTGAGAGCCTGATCAGCCGCGACGGCTACTGGGTCGGTCGGGATTTTCTCCGTGTGCGCCGTGCCAGCGAGGCCGAAAGCGGCGTGCTGGCGCGGGGTCAGGAATTGCAGCGTCTGGAAGGCGAGCGCGAAGAGCGCGAAGCGACGTTGGCCGCGCTTGACGAGCAGCTGTCGACCCAGCGCGAGCAGCAACGTATCCAGGAAGACAACCGCGAGCAATTGCGCCGCCGCTTGCAGGACGAAGCCCGTCAGCAGAGCGAGCTTAAAGCGCAGTTGTCCGCCGCCAAAGCCAAGGTCGAGCAACTGACCCTGCGCCGCACGCGGCTCGATGAAGAATTGACCGAGCTCGCCGAACAGCGGGCCATGGAGCAGGAAACCCTCGGCGAATCCCGCCTGCAGTTGCAGGACGCCCTCGACAGCATGGCGCTGGACACTGAACAGCGCGAGTTGCTGCTGGCACAGCGCGACAGCCTGCGCGAGCGTCTGGACCGGGTGCGTCAGGAAGCCCGCCAGCATAAAGATCACGCCAACCAGTTGGCCGTGCGCCTGGGTTCGCTGCGCGCGCAGCATGATTCCACGCGCCAGGCGCTGGAACGTCTGGAGATGCAATCCGAGCGCCTGACCGAGAAGCGCGAGCAACTGAGCCTGAATCTGGAGGAGGGCGCCGCGCCGCTGGAAGAGTTGCGCATGAAGCTCGAAGAGCTGCTGGAAAAGCGCATGGTGGTCGACGAAGAGATGCGCACCGCCAAGAACGCCCTGGAAGACGCCGACCGCGAACTGCGCGAGGCCGAGAAACGTCGCAACCAGGCCGAGCAGCAATCGGCGCTGTTGCGTGGGCAACTGGAGCAGCAGCGCCTGGAATGGCAGACCCTGACCGTAAGGCGCAAGGCGCTTCAGGAGCAACTGCACGAAGACGGCTACGACCTGGATGGCGTGCTGGCGACCCTGACCGCCGACGCCAACGAGAAGGCCGCCGAAGAAGAGCTGGAACGCATCGCCGCGCGGATTCAGCGTCTGGGCGCGATCAACCTTGCTGCCATCGACGAGTATCAGCAGCAGTCCGAACGCAAACGCTATCTGGACGCCCAGGACGCCGATCTGGTCGAAGCGCTGGACACGCTGGAAAGCGTGATCCGCAAGATCGACAAAGAAACGCGCAACCGTTTCAAAGAGACCTTTGATCAGATAAACAGCGGAATTCAGGCACTTTTTCCAAAAGTTTTCGGTGGTGGCAGCGCTTACTTGGAACTGACGGGCGAAGATTTACTCGATACAGGGGTGACGATCATGGCGCGTCCTCCCGGCAAGAAAAACAGCACGATCCATTTGCTGTCCGGGGGTGAGAAAGCCTTGACCGCGCTGGCGCTGGTTTTCGCCATCTTCAAACTCAACCCGGCGCCGTTCTGCATGCTCGACGAAGTCGATGCGCCGCTGGACGACGCCAACGTGGGGCGCTACGCCCGGTTGGTCAAGGAGATGTCGCAGACCGTGCAGTTCATCTACATCACCCACAACAAGATCGCCATGGAAATGGCGGAACAGTTGATGGGCGTCACCATGCACGAACCGGGCTGTTCGAGGCTGGTGGCGGTGGACGTAGAGGAGGCGATGGCGCTGGTGGAGTCATAGCGGTATGCGCAGTTGATCGCGTGGCGATCATGCAAATTTGCAGGGAAAAGTGGCGCACGGGCGTCCAGTACAGCAACCACCGCCGCAGCGTGACAGATGCTTGTGACCTGCCAGATGTAACAGACGGTGTAAAGTTGCCTTTGGTCGTGCTAGCTTAATGTCCACTTTTCCATTTCGCGTGGGTAAAAGGCCATTCAGAACATAGAGTTGGCTCCACGTTTTAAAGGGGTTTGCGCCCTTAATTTTCAGAATTTCATTAGAGGCACGGGACTACATGGAAATCGGTCTGCGAGAGTGGCTGATCGTCATCGGCATTATTGTCATCGCCGGTATTCTGTTTGACGGCTGGCGCCGGATGCGCGGTGGCAAGGGCAAATTGAAATTTAGGCTGGACCGCAACTTGTCCAATCTGCCGGACGACGACGAACCGACGTCCGCTGAAGTGTTAGGCCCTGCGCGCGTTCTCGACACCCATAAAGAACCGAAACTCGACGAGCATGACCTGCCAACGATGAGTGCAGCGCCCCGCGAGCGCGCCGAACGTGAACCGCGACGGGGCAAGCGCAAGGACGAGCCGCACCAGGGTGATCTGAACCTCGGCGCCAATGGCCCGGACCTGTTCAGCGCCCGTGACGACGATTTCCCGGATGACAAGCCGACCCAGCGCATCACCGAAGACAAGGACCTGCCTCCGGTTGAAGAAGTGCTGGTGATCAGCGTGATCTCCCGCGACGAAAGCGGCTTCAAGGGACCGGCGCTGTTGCAGAACATTCTGGAAAGCGGTCTGCGCTTTGGCGAAATGGACATTTTCCACCGTCACGAAAGCATGGCCGGCAACGGCGAAGTGCTGTTCTCGATGGCCAATGCGGTCAAGCCGGGCGTGTTCGATCTGGACGACATCGACCATTTCAGCACTCGCGCCGTGAGCTTCTTCCTGGGGCTGCCAGGGCCGCGTCATCCGAAACAGGCGTTTGATGTCATGGTCGCAGCGGCTCGCAAGCTGGCCCATGAGCTGAACGGTGAGTTGAAGGATGACCAGCGCAGCGTGATGACCGCGCAGACCATCGAGCATTACCGTCAGCGCATCGTCGAGTTCGAACGTCGCGCCCTGACCCAGCGTCGTTGATGGGCGCTCCCACAGAGTCAAGCATCACCAATTGAGCAGCTTCGGCTGCTCTTTTGCATTTCGAGACCACATTTATGAAAGCCGCCGAAACCCGCATCCTTGAATTGCGCGCTGAGCTGGATCAGCACAACTACCGCTATCACGTCCTCGACGAGCCGAGCATCCCGGACGTCGAGTACGACCGGCTGTTCCACGAGCTGAAGGCACTGGAGGCGGAGAACCCGCATCTGGTGACCCCGGACTCGCCGACCCAGCGGGTGGGCAGTGCGGCGCTGTCGGCGTTCACCCAGGTGCGCCACGAAATCCCCATGCTCAGCCTGGGCAACGCCTTCGAAGAAACCGACATGCTCGAGTTCGATCGTCGGGTCAACGAAGGGCTGGACCTGCCCGCTGCCTCGAAGAAGGTGGAATACAGCTGCGAGCCGAAACTCGACGGCCTGGCGGTCAGCCTGCTGTATCAGAACGGCGCCCTGGTGCGTGGCGCCACCCGCGGCGATGGCACCACCGGCGAAGACATCAGCGTCAACGTGCGCACCGTGCGCAACATCCCGCTGAAGCTGCACGGCAAAGGCTGGCCGGACACCCTCGAAGTGCGCGGCGAAGTGTTCATGTCCAAGGCCGGCTTCGAGCGTTTGAACGCCAGCCAGCTTGAAGTGGGTGGCAAGACCTTCGCCAACCCGCGCAACGCGGCGGCCGGCAGCCTGCGCCAGCTGGATTCGAAAATCACCGCCAACCGCCCGCTGGAATTCTGCTGCTACGGCATCGGTCAGGTGTCCCATGACATCGCCGAGACCCACACCGGCAACCTGCAGCAGTTGAAAGAGTGGGGCATGCCGATCAGCCGCGAAATGAAGATCGCCCACGGCATCGAAGACTGCCTGAAGTACTACCACGACATCGGCGAGAAACGTCTGTCGTTGCCGTACGAAATCGACGGCGTGGTGTTCAAGGTGAACAGCATCGCCGCCCAGCGCGAGCTGGGTTTCCGCGCCCGCGAGCCGCGCTGGGCGATCGCTCACAAATTCCCGGCCATGGAAGAACTCACCGAGCTGCTGGACGTGGAATTCCAGGTCGGCCGCACCGGCGCGGTCACGCCGGTGGCCCGTTTGAAGCCGGTGAAAGTCGCCGGTGTCACCGTCGCCAACGCAACGCTGCATAACATGGACGAAGTGGCGCGTCTGGGCTTGATGATCGGCGACACCGTGATCATCCGCCGCGCGGGGGACGTGATTCCCCAGGTGGTGCAGGTCGTGCAAGAGCGCCGCCCGACAGACGCCCGCGCCGTCGAGATCCCGCAGACCTGCCCGGTGTGCGGCTCGCTGGTCGAGCGCACGCAGCTGATCAAGCGCAGCAAGGGCAAGGAAACCATCAGCGAAGGCGCGGTGTATCGCTGCGTCGGCCGGCTGGCCTGCGGCGCGCAGCTGAAACAGGCGATCATCCATTACGTGTCTCGTCGAGCGATGGACATCGAAGGCTTGGGCGACAAAACCATCGAGCAACTGGTGGACGAGAAGCTCATCGGCTCCCCGGCTGATCTGTACAAACTGACGTACGAGCAAATCATTGATCTGGAGGGTTTTGCCGACATCTCCAGCAAGAAGCTGCTCAAGGCCATCGACGACAGCAAGCAGCCGACGCTGGCGCGGTTCATCTATGCGCTGGGGATTCCGGACGTGGGCGAGGAAACGGCCAAAGTGCTGGCGCGCTCGTTGGGTTCGCTGGACCGGGTGATTGTGGCGCTGCCGGAGGTGCTGACGTATCTGCCGGACGTGGGTCTGGAAGTCGCCCATGAGATTCACAGTTTCTTTGAGGACGAGCACAACCAGAACGTGATCGGCGCGTTGCTCGGCGAATGCCGGATGCAGCTGCAGGACACGGGCGATCTGGGCGCGGAGTTCGCGGCGAGCGCGACCTTGGGCGGCCTGCTGGATAAGTTGAATATTCCGTCGGTGGGGCCGGGTGCGGCGCAGAAGCTGGCGGACAAGTTCGGCACCCTTGAGGCGGTCGTCAAGGCGGACTGGCTGGATATGCGGCAGACGCTGCCGGAGAAGCAGGCGCAGGCGGTGCGGGCGTTTTTCGATATCCCGGAGCACGCGCAGCGGGCCTTGGCGATCGAGCTGCAGCTGAAGGATTTCGGCATGCACTGGCAGAGCGAGAAGAAGGTGGTGGAGGGTTCGCCGCTGGCCGGGCAGACGTGGGTCCTGACCGGGTCGCTTGAGCTCATGAGCCGGGATGTGGCGAAGGAGAAGCTGGAAGGGCTGGGGGCTAAGGTGTCCGGTTCGGTGTCGGCGAAGACCCACACGGTGGTGGCCGGGCCGGGGCGGGCTCGAAGTTAACCAAGGCCAATGAGCTGGGGCTGAAGGTGCTCGACGAAGAGGCGTTTGTGGCGTTTCTTAAGCAACATGGCGTTGAGGTCAGCTAGGTCAAGATCAAGTGCGTCTGCCTGGGGGCAGACTGTTTCGCCTTCGGCGAGTTACTTGATAAAGCCCCAAGTAACCAAGGGCTTGTGCTCCTGGTTGGGCCCTTCCTTCGTCAGGGTTCCTTCACTTCGGTCTCACTCCGTGGGCCCGCGCCGAACGGACATCCATGTCCTGACGGCGCGCTCGCCGCATCCATGCGGCTCGGCCCACTCCGCGAGACCTGCGTTCAGCCTGCACCCAAGTCGCGATTTGTGGTGACTGAGCTTTTGCGTATGAAGATCAAAAGCGCTTCAAAGCAGATCAACAGCTTCCCGGCTGAAGCCGGTCCTACAGTCAGAGCCAATCCCACTGGACGCATGCAATGTCTCAGTAGGACCGGCTTCAGCCGGGAAGAGGCCAGTTCAGGCACCGACATTTTTGCTGATAGCACCGCCCTCCCTGTGGGAGCGAGCTTGCTCGCGAATGCTGTATTCCAAACACCAGATATTTGATGGATGTACCAACCCCTTCGTGAGCAAGCTCACTCCCACAAGTCCGTAGCGACTGATCTGCCCTCGATCTGCTCTTGATCTGCCTTGCTTTGCTTTTGATCTTTCCTACGAAGCAAGTCCAGACACCGCCAAACGCGACTTTGGTGCAGGCCGAACGCAGACGACGCGGAGTGGGCCGAGCGGCATGGATGCCGCGAGAGCGCCGCTAGGACATGGATGTCCGTTCGGCGCGGGCCCACGGAGCGTCGTCGGAGTGAGGGAACCCGACGAAGTCGGGCCCAACCGAGAGCAAGCACCCTTGGTTACTTGGGGTGCTTTTCCAAGTAACTCGCCGAAGGCGAAATGCCCGCCGTTAGGCGGGTCCCCGGATCTGGACCTGAGTGAAGTAGTCCCGCCGATAAGCGGGACCCAAGAGTAAAAAATCCCACGGAACCCCGGTCACCCTGAGGAATCTAGTGCTTGCAGCCCCATCAGGATATCGCCATGTTCCAGTTCTTCGAGCAACTCAGCACACGGATCGCGGCGCCATTCGCCGGCGAAAGCAAGCGCAACAGCAAGGTCTGGCAGTGCCATTGCGGGCAGTCGGTGTTTTTCCGCAACAGTCAGTGCCTGGCCTGTTCGTCTGCGCTGGGGTATCTCCCCGAGCAGAGCAAGATTGCCGCGCTGGAACCGGGCCCCGAGGCGCAGACCTGGCGTCTGACTGACGAGCCCCAGGCCGGGCTCTACCGCCGTTGCGCCAACCTCGACACGGCAGCCGCCTGCAACTGGGTGTTTCCGGCGCCGAATGCCGGAGATTTCTGCATCGCCTGTAGCCTCAACAAGACCATCCCCGACCTGTCCGTGCCGGAAAACCCCGAGCGCTGGGGCAAGATCGAGACCGCCAAGCGCCGGCTGGTTGCGCAATTGATCACCCTCGGGCTTCAAGTCATTCCGAAAAGCGTGGATGAAGAGCGTGGGCTGGCCTTCGAATTTTTGGGCGTCGACCTGGAAGGCAACCTGCCCACCACGGGGCACGCCAGTGGCCTGATCACCCTCAACGTCGAAGAAGCCGACGATGCGATTCGTGAGAAGGTTCGCGTGCAGATGCATGAACCCTACCGCACATTGCTCGGGCATTTCCGTCATGAGGTGGGGCATTACTACTGGGATCGTCTGATCGCCGACACTTACTGGCAAGACGGATTCCGCCACCTGTTCGGCGACGACCGCGCCAGCTACGCCGACGCCCTTGATCACCACTACCAGAACGGCGCACCCGCCGACTGGCAACAGAGTTTCGTCAGCGCCTACGCGACCATGCACCCGTGGGAAGACTGGGCCGAAACATGGGCGCATTACCTGCACATGATGGACGCCGTCGACACCGCCCTGAGCCTGGGCATGAGCGCCCGGGACATGGACCTCGACTACCAGCCGT
Organism: Pseudomonas sp. 15A4; assembly: GCF_016925575.1. NCBI lineage: Bacteria > Pseudomonadati > Pseudomonadota > Gammaproteobacteria > Pseudomonadales > Pseudomonadaceae > Pseudomonas > Pseudomonas sp. 15A4. The sequence continues at coordinate 2,993,360 of NZ_CP068986.1, forward strand.
TCCCGCTGGAAACCTTGTACGACCCTCAGCATCCAGGCGGGCCGGCGTTCCTCTCGTTCGTCAACGCGTGGATCGAACTGGCCGGCATGCTCAACGAGTTGTCCCGCGCCATGGGCCAGGCGGATTTCTATCCGTTCGTGCTGCCGCCGGCCGTCATCACCAAACTGCATTTCATCCATTTGGTCATACAGGGTGCCGGCGGCAAGGCGGATGAGGTCCTTCACGTGCAATAAATCACCCAGGTGGGTGACTGCAAATAGTCCTCTGGTACGAAGCGGTGAAAGGGAATCGCCGCTTGTCCGCGACGCCTGCATTGCACAAAAAGCGGTGGTATTTTCCCTATACATATCGTTTTGATACTACTGGCGAAGCGGTTTGCGAAGCGGTCTAAAAGGGATTTCAGTTATGGCCACCCGTGCTCCATTGCCCAAAAACGAGCGTTCCCGGCTTTCGCGCATCACCCACATGGGGCTCATCGATGCGACGGCCGACGATGTGCTCGATCACATTGTCTCGATGGTGACCCATTATTTCGAGGTCCCCATCGCCCTCGTTTCCATCGTCAGTGAGCACCGCCAGTGGTTTCGGGCACGGGCAGGTCTTGATGAGCGCGAGACGCCCCGCGAAATCGCCTTCTGCGCGTACACCATCCTTGGCCACCAGACGTTTCAGGTCCCTGACGCGATGCTTGACCCGCGTTTCAGCGACAACCCACTGGTGACCGGCGAGCCTCACATCCGCTTCTACGCCGGCGTGCCACTGGTGACTGCCGACGGCCTGGCCCTGGGCACGCTGTGCATCATTGACAGCACACCTCGGCCGCCACTGGGCCCGCGCGACCTGGCGATGCTGGAGATGTATGGCCAGTTAGTCATGAAGCGGCTCAACAACCTGCGCCACGCCAGCTACGTCGACCAGCCCACCGGTCTGTTCAACCGCCTGCGCCTGGAAGAAGACCTCGGCGCTCTGGCGGATCGACGCAAATACGCGCTGGTCGCGCTGGACATGGTGGCGCCCGCGTTTCTCGACAGCATCGTCAAAGCGCTGGGTTACAGCTTCGCCCAGGAGCTGGTGCGCTGCATGATCGAGAACTGCCGCAGCCAGTTGCCTGCCGATACCGCGCTGTACAAGGTCAGCCCCACGCGCATCGCGCTGATCACCCGAAACGCGCGCCCGGAGCAGGCCGAGCTGCTGTTTCGGCAGTTGCTCGAGCATTTTCGGCGGCCGCTGATCTGCCGCAACATCCCCATTCAAATGGATGTCGGCATCGGCGTGCTGCCGTTGGGCCTGGACCGCTGCGATGAGCGGGACTGGATTCGGCTGGTGGTCAGCGCCGCGGACGAAGCCCGCGGCAAGTCGACGGGCTGGCGCTGGTACGAGCCCCATCTGGACTTCGCCCAGCAACGGGCCTTTCTGCTATTGGCGGCGCTGGCCGAGGCCGTCCGCAGCCAGGATCAGCTGTCGCTGGTCTATCAACCAAGGCTGGAAGTGGCGACCGGGCGCATCGTGACCGTCGAAGCGCTGTTGCGATGGCAGCACCCGGTGCTGGGGCCGATCAGTCCGGCTGAGTTCATCCCGCTGGCGGAAAAGACCGCGCTGATTCGCTCGCTCAGCCTCTGGGTGTTGAGAAAGGCCGTCACCCAGGCGGTGATCTGGCAGGCGCAGGGTTACGCTTTCAAGGTCGCAATGAACGTGTCGGCCATCGACCTTGCGAATTCATCGTTCAGCGATGCGCTGTTTGAGCATCTGTCGGTCAGCGGTCTTGATCCGAGCGGCTTCGAACTTGAATTCACCGAAAGCGCGCTGTGCGACAACCCTGAAGTGACCCGCCTGCAGCTGGAGCGCCTGCGTGGATTGAACATCGACATCGCCATCGATGACTTCGGCACCGGTTACAGCAACTGGACCTACCTGCGGCAACTGCCGGCCACCACGGTCAAGCTCGACAAGTCGCTGGTGGAAAACATCGACTGCAATGACAAGGACCGCGGCCTGGTGGAAGCCATCGTCGACCTGGCAAAGCGCCTTGGTTATCGCGTCGTCGCGGAAGGCGCGGAAACCGAAGGCGTCTACGAAATCCTCTGCGAACTGGGTTGCCACGAAGTGCAAGGCTTCCTTGTCGCGCGGCCCATGGGCGTCACCGCCCTCGAGCACTGGATGAACGTCGAGCGCAGCCGCAAGGTCCGGCAGTTGCGCTCACTGGCCCATTGAGCGTTACAGCCTGAGAAGCATCAACCGCTCAACGCTGGCGTGAGCCGCATCGCTTTCGGGCAAATCCTGCCAACCCAGCGTTAGGTACAGCTGGCGCGCCGGGTGATTGCCGGCCTCCACCGCCAGCATCAATTGCTCGGTGTCTGGCCATAACGCCTGCGTCAATTCGGGCAGCGCGCGCAGGCACTGCTTGCCCAGCCCTAACCCCTGAAACCCTTTATCAATCATCAGCGCGTGCAATGTGGTGGTGATGCGCGGGCGGTCACGTGCCCAGTCCGGCAGCAGCGACCTGCGCTTGAGTACGAAAAAGCCCCGAGGGATGTCGTCGATCAGCAGCACGAAGCCTTGCCGGTCGACGACGGGACGTGCAGTGAGCGTGTGCAAACCGCCGTGGATGTCGCCGACGTGGCGGACCTGCTCGGGGAGCAGCGCGATCTCCAGCAACTGGCGCTGCAGGGTGGGGGAGAGGGATTCGTAGCGGGTGAGCACGAAATGCATCGGTGATTCCTGGGTCTTGCGCCCTGGTGGGCTCGGGCAGGGGGAAGCCACTGGCTTGCCGGCGGTGAAAATTCAGGCCCCATTGTGCCGCATCCCGCGGTTTGTTGGCTGCGTCGTGCACACCGCGAGCGCTTGGATACGCTCAAAATCTTAATCTGAAACAAGAGGTTGTAACTTCTCGCGAGACCGGTACAATGGCGCGGCTCGCCACTGGCGAGCGTCGTTATGGTGACCCCATCGGTCCCCCCGCAACGATTACCCGTGAACCTGGTCAGAGCCGGAAGGCAGCAGCCACAGCGGGAACATTGTGTGCCGGGGTGTGGCTGGTGGGGTTGCCTCCATAACGAACCTTCTCTCCAAGTCCCTCATCTCTGCAGGGATTTCGCAGCAAAAAAATCTTCGAGTATGTCAGTGGCCAGACACCGCAATGTGGTACAGCCGTAACGCTTGCCGATGTCTTCCAATCCGCCGAACAACCACTCCAGTGCTGCCGGAAACAGGATCTAACGTCGTGCTACTGGTGCTGTCATTCGTCTGTGTAAAGGTCGCTCACAACTTCCCGGCCTGATGGCGACAGATGCACGTCGATATACTCGTCCCCGTTTCCGTCAGAGGCGTCCTTACCGAGGGCATAACCCTTGGCGATTAACTGGCGAAGTGTATGCGCATCATCCCCCTTGACCACGGCCTGTCCGGCCTGGAGGGCAAGCAGAAGCTTGATTTCGACTGATAGCAGTTTCATGGCGCGTTCCTCTGAAGAGTTGGAGATTTCATCGTACAACCTTTTTATGGAGCGTTTCTGGGACAGCCGCCATGAAGATGTCCGCAGCCTGGAATGAAGCCACTTGCAGGGACACCATTACAGCAGTCCCACGCCTGTCCGGCGTCCAGCGCACGCCACTCCCCGCTCAGGAATAACAACAATGACAACCGACACCCCATCACCCCTCCATGCAAGAACATCCGTCAAACTCGTACTCTTCGATTTGCTCACCGCCTTGCTTGACTCCTGGTCCCTGTGGAACTCAGTCGCCGGATCCGAGGAACTGGGCCGCACCTGGCGCATGACCTACCTGAAGGCGACCTACGGCTGCGGCCGCTATCGCCCTTATGACACGCTGGTCGAGGAGGCGGCGATGGAAGTCGGCTTGGGCAAACACGCAGCCGCAGAACTCGATCGGCGCTTCGGACAATTGCAGCCCTGGCCGGAAGCCAAGGCGGTCCTCGAATCCCTCAAGCCCCATTACAAGCTCGGCATCGTGACCAACTGTTCGGAGCGTCTGGGCCACATCGCCGCGGACGTGCTGGGTATCCCGTTTGACGTGGTGATTACCTCGGAGAAAGCCGGCTTTTATAAGCCCGACCCCGCACCTTATTGTCTGGCGCTGGACACCCTGGGTGTTGATGCCAGCCATGCCGTGTTTGTCGCGGGTTCGGCCTACGACCTGTTCGGCACGTCCAAGGTGGGGCTGCCGACGATCTGGCATAACCGCCTAGGTCTGTCAGCGCCCGAAGGGGCGCCGGCGCCGCTGATCACGCGGCCTACGCTGGAAACCCTGGCTGCGGATCTGGCAGCTATGACGGCAACGGAGTAACTCAATCGCCCCGGCAGCCCCAAATAAATCTGCCCTCCATTTGGATCAATACGATAGTCTTCGCACCATTGTCGATATGGACACCTGACTGGAACGCGATTGATGGCCCCTGATGACTATCTGGTAATGAGCAGCGCGGAGTGGGCGGGGCTGCGCGCCAGTACGCCATTGACGTTGTCCGAAGAAGACCTCGCCGCGTTGCGAGGGGTGAATGAGGACATCTCGCTGGAGGATGTCGCCAACATTTACCTGCCGTTGTCGCGCCTGATCAATCTGCACGTGAGCGCCGCGCGCAATCTCGACAGCATCAAGGACACCTTTCTGGGACGCCCCGCCAAACGTCAGACCTACGTGGTAGCGGTGGCGGGCAGCGTCGCCGTCGGCAAGAGCACCTTCGCCCGGGTGCTGCAGGCGCTGATGGCGCGCTGGCCGGATCATCCCCGGGTCGATCTGATCACCACCGACGGCTTTTTGCACCCCAATGCCCGGCTTGTCGCCGACGGCATCATGCACCGCAAGGGCTTTCCGGAAAGCTACGATCGCAAGCGCATGGTCAAGTTTCTTTCCGACCTTAAAGCCGGCACGCCGGAAATCAGCGCGCCGGTCTATTCCCACATCAGCTACGACATCGTCCCGGACCAGTTCTTCAAGGTCAGCCAGCCGGACATCCTGATATTCGAAGGGCTGAACGTGTTGCAGACCGAGGGCAATGACGGCCAGAAGCCGGGCAGCATCGTCTCGGACTTCTTCGATTTTTCAATCTATCTGGACGCCGAAGAAGGCGACATCGAGCGCTGGTACGTCGAGCGCTTTCTGATGCTGCAACGCACCGCGTTCCGCGCGCGAGGCGCCTACTTTCGCGAGCTGGCCGACCTGCCGCCGGAGAAATCCCCTGACGCGGCGCGCAAGATCTGGCACGACATCAACCGGCCCAACCTGCTGGAGAACATCCTGCCGACCCGCGAGCGCGCCAGCCTTGTCGTGCGTAAGGCGTCGGACCATTCGGTGAAGGAATTGTGGCTACGCTGATGGGTAAATCGATCGCGGGCGTGTCGGCGTTGTTCGCGCTGTGCCTCAGCACTGGCGCTCTGGCCGATGGCAATAAGTTGCTGCTTGAATGCCAGGACGGCATCAACAGCATGAGCGGCGCTGTGGCGCAGAACGGTGTGGGTGTTGGCCATTGCGTCGGGGTGTTGCAAGCAACGATGGACACCCTGGACCTGTTCCATGAAGCGGGCGGATTGCCCCGGCTGGTGTGCGTGCCCGAGGGCGGCATTCCGATGATTCAGTCGATGCGCATCATTGTGCAGTCGTTGCAGGCGCACCCCGAGAGTCTCCATCTGAACGAATCAGTGCTGGTCGTTGCGGCGTTGAAAAACGCGTTTCCCTGCCAGTAACCCTCGAGTTCTCAGCTAGCCTGTTGCTTGATCCAGAAGTGATTCTACGGGTCGACCTGCGCCGCCGCGTCTGCGACGGCCATCAGCAAGGATGCCGACAATGCGTGCTAACGCTCTGATTGTGCTGCTGCTCACCGGACTCGTGGCCGCCACTTACGGTTTCGGAATCTACCTTTTTGCCCAATTGGTGCCGGACATGCGTGCCAGCCTGGGCTTCGACATCGCCTATGTGGGCACCATTACCGCAGCGGGGCAGGCCGGGTTTCTCGCCAGCGCGTTACTGGCGGCATGGCTGACGCCTCGTGTTGGCGGCGGCTGGGTGATCTTCGGGTCGGGCGCCGTCTGCGCGCTGGCCTTGCTGCTTATGCCCCTGGCGCAGAACGTGGTGCTGATCGGTCTGCTGCTGACGATTCTGGCAGGCACGGCGGCGACCGTGTTCGTGCCGATGGTCGACGTGATCGCGCGCGCCGTGCCTTACAAATACCGCGGCATGGCCATGGGGTTGGTGTCGAGCGGCACCAGTTATGGGGTGTTCATCAACAGCCTGCTGGTGCCTTTTATGCGCCACAAGGCGAGTGGCGCACGGTGTGGTGGATCGTCGGGCTGATCACCGTGGTGCTGATCGCCGGGGTCTTTCTGGTATTCAAGCGCGCGCGGTTGCTTGTTCGCGAACCCGAGGACGACAGTGATGGCGCACCACGCAAAGGCGTACTGCGTGAGGCGCTACAGGGTTGGGTGTACACAGTTTGGTCGATGAATTTTCTGATCGGCTTCTCGACCTTTCCGTTTCAAAACTACCTGTCGTCCTACCTGCGCACGGAGCTGCATTTCGGTGTCGAGTACACCGCGCAGATCTGGGCCAGCATCGGCTTCGTCGGGATGTTCAGCGGCCTGGCGCTCGGCGCGCTATCGGACCGCATCGGCCTGCGTGGGGCGATGCTGATGGTGTACGTCTGCGTGGCAACGGCAGCGGTGATTCTGGTCGTCGCGCCGACCGGCTACTGGCCGCTCGTGGCAGGCGTCGTGTTCGCCGTGGCCTTCTACCCGATCTTCGGACTGATCCCGGCGTACGTGTCGAAGATGGCAAGCGGTGCGGCGCTGGCCGTGACCATCTTCGGCATCGCCAACATCATGCAGGGCGTCGGCGGCATGCTCGGCAATTACTGCGCCGGGCTGCTGGCGAGTCTGAGCGGTTCGTTCGTTGCGGTGTATGGGGTGATTGCGGGGGTCGCGGTTGTGCTGGCGGTGTTGACGGTTTGCTTGCCGAACGAGCGCGGCGGTCGGCAGGCGGCTTGATTACACATAAGATCAGCTCACCTGCCCGCGATGGTTGCGCGCCTGGCTACGCCGGAAACTGCAGCGCGTTGCTCAGATCACCCATCGGCGTCTGCCCGCGCGCGGCCATGGCGTTGTCGCGCTCGGTCAATCCTTCCAGCTTCTCCAGACCATGCACCCGCGTAATCAGACGCAGGATCGAGGCGGTGTCGTACACCGTGTGGTCGACCGTTCCTTTGCGCGCGAAGGGTGAAATCACGATCGCCGGCACCCGCGTGCCCGGTCCCCAGCGATCGCCTTTCGGCGGCGCAACGTGGTCCCACCAGCCGCCGTTTTCGTCGACCGTGATCACAATCACCATGTTCTTCCACTGCGGGCTGTTGCGCAGCACTTTGATCGCGCGATCGATGTGTCGATCCCCCGCAGCCACGTCGGCATACCCAGCGTGCATGTTGAGGTTGCCCTGGGGTTTGTAGAAGGTCACCGCCGGCAACTTGCCGGCCTCGGCGTCGGCCAGGAATTTATTGGTGTTCGACTCATCCCCCAGTCCGCCGTCACGCAAACGCTTGTGGCGTTCGCCCGGGTTCTCCGGGCCTTGCTGCTTGAAGTAATTGAACGGCTGATGGTGATACTGGAAATTCGGGATTTTCGGTATGCCGGTCGAGTCCTTGTACTCGTCCAGCGTCACCTGCCAGGCGCCGGCGTACCAGGCCCAGTCGACGTTCTTCTTCGACAGCTTGTCGCCGATGTGGTCATGGGTCTGCGGCACCAGCACGTTGGCCAGCCCCGGCTGCGAATAGTCCGGTTTTTCCTTGTCACGCAACCAGGTCGGCCAATAGGGCGGGGCCATGGTGTTGACGCCGTAGCCGTCCGGCGTCAGCGCGCTCGGGCCAAATTGTGGCGGGCCGGTCATGGCGCTGGCCGGTGATTTCTCCAGGGGTTTGAGCCGATAGTCCAGCGGATCGCTGCTCTCCAGCACGGCGATCTGCGACTTGGCCGGGGAGTTTGCCGCGTCCGGGTAGAAGGGTGCCCGGGCCGAGATCAGGTATTGATGGTTGAGGAACGAGCCGCCGAAAGCGCCCTGAAAGAAGTTGTCACAGAGCACGAACTCCCTGGCGACGTCCCACAAGCGCAGGGAATATTGGGTCTGGGCGTAGTAGCCCATGGTCAGGCCGCCGGAATCCGCCCACGCTACGAAAGCGTCGTTCTTGCCGCCGTTGATCTGCATCTGGTTTTGATAAAACACGTGCCACAGGTCGCGGGTGACGACGCTCAATGGCAGGTCTTCACCGCCCGGGCCTTTGAGGGGGAAGGGCGCGTTGGGCAGGTTGTCCTGGTACTGCACGCCTGTGGCGTAGGTCACGCCGTCGACGCTTTGCGGTCCGATCTGACACACGCCACCCCAGCACTGCGGCAGGCGGTCGAGGACCTTGCCGTCGCGGTCGCGCTGGCGATATTGGTCGGCTTTCACGGCGGAAAGCGGACGCTCGACGCCGGGGAAGTTGGCGAACAGATTATTGAAGCTGCGGTTTTCGCCGTAGATGACCACGATGGTTTTGACGTTGTCTTTCAGCGCCTGGTCCAGCGCCGGGCCGGTCAGCATCGTGTCAGCCGCTGGCTTGCCTTCAACGGCTGATTCGGCCGCGCCTACCACGCCGCTCAGGGTCGCACCTGCGCCCAGTACCGCAACGCCGCCCAGAAAGCGTCGACGGCTGCCGTCCACGGGCGCCTGGGGGCCGAAGCCTGTGCGGGATCTTCCGGTTTTTGCTCATGGCGGGGCGCTCGCAGGTCGAGTTGTTACAACATGTGTCGCCGGAGCCTAGCGAGGGAATATGACGGGATGGCTACAGTGAGATCCGACTTGAAACTTGCGGTGTTGCGCATGACGCCTTCCCGGCTAAAGCCGGTCCCACATAGGAAGTCGCAGCCGGTCCCATTGAGTGCGCGCGATCTAGTTAGTGGGACCGGCTTTAGCCGGGAAGAGGCCAGTGGGAATGCCATCATGCTTACGGTGTGTCACATGACGCCTTCCCGGCAAAAGCCGGTCCCACAATATGAAAACGGCGCAGGCTCAATACGGGTCTGCTGTATTCCCCGAATGCGCCTGATACCGCTCGGCGATCCGCTCGATCTCCCCGGACATCTTCATCCTCAGCAGCGTGCGCATGATGCGTTGCGCCGGTACGCTCGGGTCGTTGCGGGCGACGCATCCCACCGGCTGCTCATCGATGACCCAGACGGCCTTGAGTTTCACGTCGGCTTTCCGGTCGCGGTTGTACCAGTCCAGCGACCACTGGGTGTCCACGGCGTAACGGTAGCGGTGGGCCGAAAGCTTGGGCAGCACCTGCTCCTGCAGCCTGGCGTCTTCGCGGATCAGGTCGCGGGTGGCGAACAGCGGGTCCAGCACCGGATAGGCATAGCCCAGCACGGTGCCGATGTGGTCTCCGAGAATCGCGCTCAACTGAAAAGGCGCGGTGTCGTAGGCGCTGGCGACCAGCACGTTGCGCTGGGTCAGCAGTGGCAGGCTCCAGGTGTAGTCGCCCGACATGTCCGGCAACCAGGATTGCGCGGCGTAACAGCGCACATCGACTTCACCGCGCTCGGTAGCCGCCTGCACACGCAGGCGCGCGCGGTACTGGGCGTTCTGGCCGATCTGTCGGGCCAGGCTCTCCATGATTTCGAAAAGGATGCCGGCCTCGGGTCCGTTGGGGCCCACCTGCATCAGCGGCATCGACCAGCTGTCGGCCACGGCAAAACGCAGCGGCGGACCGTCTGCAGCCGCAGACGCGCTCAACAGCCCCATGGCACTCATCATCCACACTCGCATCCGGATCCCTCGAAATAACAGCGCGACGATCAAGGCCTGCTGTCGCTTCGCGACGTCCGGTCAGGGTTCCCGTGGTGGAGACCTTACTTAGGACCGTTTTGCGGAGCCAGGCCAGCCATCATAAAGCGAAAGCAGCGGACATCAGATGCAATTTTGCCCCTGCTCCGCTAGCATTGGCGGTCTTCCGCAACCCAGTCGCGACGGTTTTCAATGAGTTATCAGGTTCTTGCACGTAAATGGCGTCCGCGCTCGTTCCGCGAAATGGTCGGCCAGACCCATGTGCTCAAGGCCTTGATCAACGCGCTGGACAGTCAGCGCTTGCACCACGCCTATTTATTCACCGGCACGCGGGGGTCGGCAAGACCACCATCGCGCGGATCATCGCCAAGTGCCTTAATTGTGAAACCGGTATCACTTCAACGCCCTGCGGCGAATGCTCGGTGTGCCGCGAGATCGACGAAGGCCGGTTTGTCGACCTGATCGAGATCGACGCCGCCAGCCGCACCAAGGTCGAAGACACCCGCGAGCTGCTCGACAACGTGCAATACGCGCCCAGTCGCGGCCGCTTCAAGGTCTACCTGATCGACGAAGTGCACATGCTCTCCAGCCACTCGTTCAATGCGTTGCTCAAAACGCTGGAAGAGCCGCCGCCTTACGTCAAGTTCATCCTGGCGACCACCGATCCGCAGAAGCTGCCCGCAACCATTCTGTCGCGCTGCCTGCAGTTCTCCCTGAAAAACATGACGCCCGAGCGTGTGGTCGAGCACTTGACCCACGTTCTTGGCGTGGAAAACGTTCCGTTCGAAGACGACGCGCTGTGGCTGCTGGGTCGCGCGGCCGATGGCTCAATGCGTGACGCCATGAGCCTGACCGATCAGGCAATTGCTTTCGGCGAAGGCAAAGTGTTGGCCGCCGACGTGCGCGCCATGCTCGGCACGCTGGACCACGGCCAGGTGTTCGACGTGCTCGCAGCGCTGATCGAAGGCGATGCCCGCTCGTTGCTCGAAGCCGTGCGTCACCTGGCCGAGCAGGGCCCGGACTGGAGCGGCGTGCTCTCGGAGATTCTCAACGTGTTGCACCGGGTCGCCATCGCCCAGGCGCTGCCTGAAGGGGTCGATAACGGCCACGGCGATCGGGACCGCGTACTGGCGCTGGCCCAGTCATTGCCCGCCGAAGACGTCCAGTTCTATTACCAGATGGGCCTGATCGGGCGCCGCGATCTGCCGCTGGCGCCGGACCCCCGTGGCGGCTTCGAGATGGTGCTGCTGCGCATGCTGGCGTTCCGGCCCGCAGACGCCGACAACGCGCCGACGCAACCGTTAAAGTCAGTGGGGATCAACCCGGCCACGGTTGATTCCCGGACAGCGGTGGCGCGTTCAGCATCCGCAGCACCCCATCCTGTCACCGCCCCGTCGCCAGCGCCGGTTAGCGACAAGCCTGCCCCAGTGGCCGCGCCTGACGTTCAACCTGCGAAGGCAGAGGCCGAGGAAGAGATCGATCTGCCCTGGAACGAGCCGAAGGCCGCGCCGCCAGCCCAAGCTGCCGAGCCCGAGCCCGAGCCCGAGCTTGAACCAGAGCCGTCTTCGCAGCCTGCTTCCGAATCCGTCGTCGAGATTCCCGAGCCCGTCCTCGACACCGTCGCCGAGCAGCCGGATCTGACGCCCATGCCGGCGCCGGTCCCCGCGAGCCCTGTTCCTGAAGCGCCTGAAGTCGAGTCGTCAGAGCAACGGCAAGCCGCTGCCGACGCGGTGACGCCGCAGATGATCGAGCATGTGCCCGACGCGACGCCGTACGTGCCTGCGCCTATGGAGCGCGACGACGAGCCGCCGCCCGATGACGACTACATAGAACCGGACATCGACATCGATCCGGCGTCGTTCGCCTATCTCGATGACCTGGCCCACGAAGCCGTCGAAGCGGTGGAGAAGGAGCCCGAGCTGTTGCCGGCCGCCAAGCCTGCCACCGGGCTTGCAGCGGAGTGGCTTGAGCTGTTCCCGAAACTGCCGATCTCCGGCATGACCGGCAGCATCGCCGCCAATTGCACGCTGATTTCAGTGGAGGGCGACAACTGGCTGCTGCACCTGGATCCGGCCCACAGCGCGCTGTTCAACTCGACCCAGCAGCGCCGATTGAATGACGCGCTGAACCAATACCATGAACGCACCCTCAACCTGAGTATCGAACTGATCAAGCCCGAGCAGGAAACCCCGGCTCAGGCAGCGGCGCGTCGGCGTGCCGATCGGCAGAAGCAGGCCGAGGCGGCGATCCACGGCGATCCGTTCATCCAGCAGATGATGCAGCAGTTCGGTGCGTCGATTCGCGATGACACTATTGTTCCGGTGGATGCGCCGACCCAGGCTTAAGATCACGCCCGATGATTCCCGGGGGCGCTAAGCTGATAGGGCGCCCCTTATTGTTCAACGACTTTCTATCCAATGACTTCCGAGGAGTAACTCCCATGATGAAAGGTGGCATGGCAGGCCTGATGAAGCAGGCTCAGCAGATGCAGGAAAAAATGGCCAAGATGCAGGAAGAGCTGGCCAACGCTGAAGTGACCGGCCAGTCTGGCGCCGGTCTGGTCAGCGTGGTCATGACCGGGCGTCATGACGTCAAGCGCGTCAGCCTGGACGACAGCCTGATGCAGGAAGAGAAGGAAATTCTCGAAGACCTGATCGCCGCAGCCGTCAACGACGCTGTGCGCAAGATCGAAGCGGCCAGCCAGGAAAAGACCGCCAGCATGACCGCCGGCATGCAACTGCCGCCGGGCATGAAGATGCCGTTCTGATCGGACCGCTGTAGCGACACCCGAATGCCAGGCCCTCGCGCCTGGCATTTTTGTTTGCGGACGGCACCAAGACCGCCCGCATTACGCGTGTCATATGGAATCCCACATTCGACCGAACCCGTCCCGCCGCCCACGGTCTGCTTTCTATAAACTCGCAACCCTTCATCATGGAGCCCAATCCGATGACGCAAGAATTGATCCTCAACCAGCGTGTGGTCCTGGCATCCCGTCCCCAGGGCGCACCGACCCCGGAAAACTTCCGACTTGAGCGCGAGGCGCTGCCTGACTTGCAAGACGGCCAGGTGCAATTGCGCACGCTCTATCTGTCCCTCGACCCCTACATGCGCGGTCGCATGAGCGACGCCCCGTCCTACGCGGCACCGGTAGAGATCGACGCGGTCATGGAAGGCGGTGCGGTCAGCGTGGTCGAGCAGTCGCGCAACCCGAAGTTCAAGGAAGGCGATCTTGTCGTGGGCCAAACCGGCTGGCAGACCCACAGCATTTCCGACGGCAGCAACCTGTTGATGGCGCCGAAGGATCTGCCCAGCCCGTCCATGGCAGTGGGCGTGCTTGGCATGCCGGGCATCACCGGTTACATGGGCTTGATGGACATCGGCAAGCCGAAAGCGGGCGAGACCCTGGTCGTCGCGGCAGCCTCCGGGGCGGTCGGCTCGGTGGTCGGCCAAGTGGCCAAGCTCAATGGCCTGCGGGTGGTGGGCGTTGCCGGTGGCGAGGACAAATGCCGTTATGTGGTCGACGAGCTGGGCTTTGACGCTTGCATCGACCACCGCAGCGACGACTTCGCCGAGCAGTTGAAGGCGGCCGTTCCGGACGGCATCGACATCTATTTCGAGCTGGTCGGCGGCAAGGTATTGGAATCGGTCATACCGCTGCTCAATGAGCGTGCGCGGGTGCCTCTGTGCGGCCTGATCGCCCATTACAACGCCCAGAGCGAGCCAGAAGGGGCGAATCGGCTGCCGCTGCTGATGCGCACGCTGCTGACCAAGCGCGCGAAGATTCAGGGCTTCATCGTCTACGAGGAGTACTACCACCGTCTGGACGAGTTCATGCAGGCTATGATTCCGCTGGTGAAAGACGGCAAGGTGAAGTTCCGCGAAGACGTGGTGGAAGGCCTGGAGAACGCGCCGGATGCGTTCATTGGCCTGCTCGACGGCAAGAACTTTGGCAAGCTGGTGGTCAAGGTCTCATGACCCTGATTTGACGGTAATCGGAGGCGCGGGTATAAACCGCGTCTCGTGTTTTTGTCGGACGTTTCTCCAATGAGCTTCAGCCCCCTGATTCGCCAGTTGATCGACTCCCTGCGCATCCTGCCTGGCGTCGGTCAGAAAACCGCCCAGCGCATGGCGTTGCAGCTGCTGGAGCGCGATCGCAGTGGTGGCTCGCGTCTGTCCCAGGCGCTGCGTCAGGCGATGGAAGGCGTTGGTCACTGCAAACAATGCCGCACCCTCACAGAAGAAGAACTCTGCCCGCAATGCTCGGACGTCCGGCGCGACGACACGCTGCTCTGCGTGGTCGAGGGCCCGATGGACGTGTATGCGGTGGAGCAGACGGGGTACCGCGGGCGCTACTTCGTGCTCAAGGGCCACCTGTCGCCGCTGGATGGTCTGGGGCCTGAAGCCATTGGCATCCCGCAACTGGTCGCGCGGATCGAAGAGCAGGGCTCGTTCACCGAAGTCATCCTCGCCACCAACCCGACGGTCGAAGGCGAAGCCACGGCGCACTACATTGCCCAGCTACTGACCAACAAAGGCCTGGTCACCTCGCGCATTGCCCACGGCGTGCCGCTGGGTGGCGAGCTGGAACTGGTCGACGGCGGCACGCTGGCGCACTCGTTCGCAGGGCGCAAGCCGATTCAGTTGTAGGCATGTTCCCTGTCTTCAATACGCGCCGCTGTCTTGCGGCGAATGCAGGACCTGTAGGAGCGAGCTTGCTCGCGAAGGTGGCCTTCCTACCGCTAGATATCTGGCGGCGGTACCGGCCTCTTCGTGAGCAAGCTCACTCCCACAATATCGTGTTCGCTCAGGAGCAGCAGTGTCAGCTGGCCTGACGTCTGGTGCTGTGATCAGACGTCGTCCGCGGGTGGCTTCTTACTTATCTGTCAACGCAAACTGGGTCAAACAGAACGTCGGGATTTCCATGTCGCGCAGGCGTTGTGAACCGCCCAGCTCAGGCAGGTCGATGATCGCAGCGGCTTCGTGAACCTTGGCGCCCATGCGGCGGATCAGGTTGGCGGCGGCGACCAGGGTCCCGCCGGTGGCGATCAGGTCATCGAACATCACCACAGAATCCCCGTCGCACAAGCTGTCAGCGTGGACTTCCAGCAGCGCTTCGCCGTATTCGGTCTGATAGGCCTCGGCCAGCACGTCCGCCGGCAATTTCCCCTGTTTGCGAAACAGCACCAGCGGTTTGTTCAGTTCGTAGGCCACAATCGAGCCGATGAGAAACCCGCGCGCGTCCATGGCGCCGACGTGAGTGAACTCGGCATCGATGTACCGCTGGATGAAGCTGTCGATGACCAGGCGCAGGGCCTTGGGTGACTGGAACAGCGGGGTGATGTCACGGAAAATCACGCCGGGCTTGGGGAAGTCCACCACAGGGCGGATGAGGGATTTGATGCTGACTTCGTCGAAAATCATAAGGATCTCGGGCAGGACATGACTCAAAAGACGCCAGTCTAAGCCCGCCCGGGCCATGATGCATCAGCTTTCCAGCGATCCTCCGGCCAGCGCACAGAGCTGAATCGGGTCGAGGATCTGGATTTCCTTGCCCTCGGCGGCGATCAACTCGTTCTGCTGAAAGCGGGTGAACACCCGGGACACGGTTTCCACTGCCAGCCCCAGGTAATTGCCGATCTCGTTGCGCGACATGCTCAGGCGGAACTGGTTGGCCGAGAAGCCGCGGGCGCGGAAGCGGGCGGAGAGGTTGACCAGAAACGTGGCAATGCGCTCGTCGGCGGTTTTCTTCGAGAGCAGCAGCATCATCTGTTGGTCATCGCGAATTTCCCGGCTCATCACGCGCATCAACTGGCGACGCAATTGCGGCAGTTGCACCGACAACTCGTCCAGTCGTTCGAAGGGGATTTCGCACACCGATGTGGTTTCAAGGGCCTGGGCGGTGACGGGATAGGCCTCGGCGTCCATCCCGGACAGCCCGACCAGCTCGCTGGGCAGGTGAAAGCCGGTGAGTTGTTCTTCGCCGCTGTCACTGAGGCTGAAGGTTTTCAGGGCGCCGGGACGCACGGCGTAGACGGAATTGAAAGTGTCGCCCTGGCGAAACAGGAAATCGCCTTTCTTCAAGGGGCGGCCGCGTTTGACGATTTCGTCCAGCGCATCCATGTCTTCCATGTTCAATGAAAGCGGAAGGCACAACGGGGCCAGGCTGCAGTCCTTGCAGTGAGCCTGGGTGTGAGCGCGGAGTTTGACTGGCTCAGACATCGGGTAATTCCTTTTGCAAAAACACACATAAGTCGTAAGGGTAACTCAGCGGTCAACCCTGCGACTACCACGCGCCCTCCATGGCCAGAAATGATTGCTCCGCACCAGGCGGAAAGTTCCTATATCACTTGGGCCTATATCACCCTGGAAAAGCGCTGACGGTTCTGCGCGGCCAAATAAGCGTCGAACACCATGCAGATCGAGCGCACCAGCAGACGCCCCGCCGGGGTGACGGTGATACCTGTCGGGCCCAGATGAATCAGCCCATCCGTGGCCATGGTCAGTAACTGAGGCCACTGCTCTCGGAAATGTTCTCGAAAGTGAATGGAAAATTCGTTCTCGACAGGGGCGAAATCCAGTCTGAAGTGGCAGATCAGTTGGCTGATGATGGTGCGCCGCAGCTGATCGTCCTCGGTGCAACGCAGACCGCGCTTGGTTGCCAGTTGGTCGCTGGCCAGCAAGGTCTGGTACTCGGTGAGGTCGCTGGTGTTCTGGGCGTACAGGTCGCCGATCTGGCTGATGGCCGAGACGCCAAGACCGATCAGATCGCAGTGGCCATGGGTGGTGTAGCCCTGAAAATTGCGCTGCAGCGTGCCTTCTTCCTGAGCGATCGCCAGGTCGTCATCGGGCAGGGCGAAGTGGTCCATGCCGATGTACCGATAGCCTGAGCCGGTCAACTGTTCAACGGTGCGCTGGAGCATCTCCAGCTTGTGTTCCGGGCCGGGCAACTGAGCGGTGTCGATGCGCCGCTGGGGCATGAAGCGCTCGGGCAGGTGGGCGTAGTTGAACACCGAAAGCCGGTCGGGCTGCAGCGCAATCACCTGCTCGACGGTGCGGGCAAAGCCCTCTGGCGTCTGCAGTGGCAGACCGTAGATAAGGTCGATATTCACCGAGCGAAACTGCAGGGTGCGCGCGGCTTCGACGATGGCGCGGGTTTCTTCAAGGCTCTGCAAACGGTTGATCGCCCGCTGCACCAGCGGATCGAGGTCCTGCACGCCGAGGCTGACGCGGTTGAAGCCCAGCTCGCGCAGCAGGCCCATGGTCGACCAGTCCGCCTCACGCGGGTCGATCTCGATGCCGTAGTCGCCGGAATGGTCGTCCAGCAGAGTGAAGTGCTGGCGCAAATGGGCCATGAGCTGGCGCAGTTCGACGTGACTGAGAAAGGTCGGGGTGCCGCCGCCGAAGTGCAATTGCTCCACCACCTGACGGTCATCGACATGGGCGGCGATCAGGCTGATCTCGCGCTCCAGGCGCTGGAGGTACGCCTGCGAGCGGCTGCGGTCCTTGGTGATGACTTTGTTGCAGGCGCAGTAGTAGCAAATGTTGGCGCAGAACGGGATGTGCACGTAAAGCGACAACGGCCGCGACGCCTTACGGCTGTCGCGCAGTGCATGCAACAGTTCGAAGGCGCCAACCTGCGAATGAAATTGCACGGCGGTGGGGTAGGACGTGTAACGGGGCCCCGCCAGATCGTAGCGGCGGATGAGTTCAGAATCCCAACGAAGGTCGTCGAGCATGGGGGCATTCCCGATGAGGATGGCGGTGCGGGAAGTGTAGGGAGGGCTCAGATCAAGGCGTTGATCTGGGTCAATGGATGGGAGGCTGGGATTTCTCGTGAACCATGCCTGCATGATCCATGGCGGGATTCATTTCGTGATTCATCGTGTGAGGGGTGTGCCCCATCAGCCACTGTTGATGAGGGCCGGGGAGTGTCCACAGGCCGAACAGAATCACCAGCACGCCACCGGCCACGCGCACGTTCCTTCGGCGGAGCAGGGCGGTGATGCGCTCGGCGGCCAGGCCCGTGGCAAGCAGCACCGGCCAGGTACCGACCCCGAACGCGAGCATCAGCAATGCGCTGTGCAGTGCATTGCCCTGGCTCGCCGACCACAGCAGCGTGCTGTAAACCAGCCCGCACGGCAGCCAGCCCCATACCGCGCCCAGCAGTAACGCCCGGGGCGTCGTCGACACCGGCATCAAGCGGCGGGCCAGCGGTTGCAGGTAACGCCAAACCCCGCGGCCCAGACCTTCGATGCGGGTCAGGCCGCTCCACCATCCGGCCAGGTACAAGCCCATGGTGATCATCAGCAACCCGGCGATCACCCGCAACAGCATCGCCCCCGGGCTGTTGGCGACGGCCCAGCCGAGCATGCCTGTGAGCAATCCCGCGCAGGCGTAGCTGAAAACACGTCCGACGTTGTAGGCCACCAGCAGACGCAGGCGTCGTCCGTGTTGCTCCTTGGGAATGGCAAAGGTGAGCGCGCCCATCAGCCCGCCGCACATACCCAGGCAGTGGCCGCCGCCGAGCAGGCCCAGCACGAGGGCGGAGAGGAGTTGGGGGAGGAGGTCATGCATGGTTTCGGCCTGAACGTCTGGCAGTGATTGCACGGACGTCTTCGCGAGCAAGGTAAAGCGCCACCCCGGTCGTCCCACATGAGATTGCATCAAGCCTGACGGCACCGCCGATGTATCTGCCAACACATGGACTGTGGGAGCGAGCTTGCTCGCGATGGCGTCGGTACATCCGACAGATATCCAGCGGTCGATAGTCAGCCTTCGTGAGCAAGCTCACTCCCACAGGGACCGTGTTCACTTGGCAGAATCCTTCGCGAGCAAGGTGGAGCGCCACCCCGGTCGTCCCACATGAGATTGCATCAAGCCTGACGGCACCGCCGATGTAGCTGCCAACACATGGACTGTGGGAGTGAGCTTGCTCGCGAAGAGGTCGGTACATCCGACAGTGATCCGGCGGTCGATAGTCAGCCTTCGTGAGCAAGCTCACTCCCACAGGGACCGCGTTCACTTGGCAGAATCCTTCTTGAGCAAGATGAAGCGCCACCCCGGTCGTCCCACATGAGATTGCATCAAGCCTGACGGCACCGCCGATGTATCTGCCAACACATGGACTGTGGGAGCGAGCTTGCTCGCGAAGAGGTCGGTACATCCGACAGATATCCAGCGGTCGATAGTCAGCCTTCGTGAGCAAGCTCACTCCCACAGGGACCGCGTTCACTTGGCAGAGTCCTTCGTGAGCAAGATGAAGCGCCACCCCGGTCGTCCCACATGAGATTGAATCAAGCCTGACGGCACCGCCGATGTATCTGCCAACACATGGACTGTGGGAGCGAGCTTGCTCGCGATGGCGTCGGTACATCCGACAGATATCCAGCGGTCGATAGTCAGCTTTCGTGAGCAAGCTCACTCCCACAGGGACCGCGTTCACGTGGCCGAATCCTTCTTGACGCCCGCTTTCTCTTTCCCTGCCGCTTCATCCACCCCGGCCTTGTGCCCTGGATCTTGATCGTCGAACAAAATGCTGTGAGCGGGACCGTCCAGGTCGTCGTACTGACCGCTGTCCACTGCCCAGAAAAAGACGTAAATCGCCACCGCGACAATCAGCAGCGCCACCGGAATCATGATGTAGAGCGCAGGCATGGGGCCTCCCTATTTGGTCGCGTCAGACGCAACGCATTCAACACCACCACCAGCGAACTCACCGACATCCCCGCCGCCGCCCACAACGGTGTGACCCAGCCCAGCGCCGCGAAGGGCAGCACCAGGCCGTTGTACAGCCCGGCCCACGCCAGATTTTCCAGAATGATCCGCCGCGTGCGCCGAGCGAGGCCAAGCGCCTCCACCAACACCTGCAGACGGTTCGACAACAACACCGCATCGGCGCTGGTCTTGGCCAGATCAGTGGCCGAGCCCATGGCGATGCTGATGTCGGCTGCTGCCAGCACCGGCACATCGTTAACCCCGTCGCCAATCACCAGAAGGGTTCGACCCTCGGCGCGCAGTCGTTGAAGAATGGCGAGCTTGTCATCCGGCCGCAGGCTGCCTCGCGCGTCATCGACCTGTAGCTGAGCAGCGACGCTGGACACCATGGGCGAGCTGTCGCCGGACAACAGCAAGGTCTGCCAGCCGCGTTGTTTGCATGCTTCGACCAAGGCCGTCGCGTCGTCCCGCAACCGATCATCCAGCACCAGCCAGGCGAGGGCCTGTGTGTCATCCGCCAGCAACAACCACTGACCGGGCTCATCCGGCATGGAGGGCACAGCGACGCCGCTCAGGGCGCAGACAAACGCAGGCTGACCGATGCGTAACGGGCGCCCATCAACGACGCCTTCAAGGCCTAGCCCCGGCGTGGCGACAAGCCCCTCGGCAGTCAGCGGCGTTTTGCCGAACGCCCGGGCAATCGGGTGTTCGGAGCGACTTTCCAGCGCCGCTGCCAGACTCATACAGTCGTCACTGCTCAGCGCGCCGAGGCTGCGAATGGCTCTTAGCGTCAGGCGACCTTCGGTCAACGTGCCGGTCTTGTCGAAGATCACCGTGTCGATTCGGTTCAGCCCTTCCAGCACATGGCCACGGGTCAGCAACAATCCGAGCCTGTGCAGCGTGCCGGTGGCGGCGGTCAGGGCGGTCGGGGTCGCCAGCGACAAGGCGCACGGGCAGGTGGCGACCAGCATCGCCAGCACAATCCAGAACGCGCGGCTGGCGTCGAGCTGCCACCAGACCACGCCGACACACACCGCCAGCACCAGCGAGATCAGCAAAAACCACTGCGCCGCGCGGTCCGCCAACTGCGCAAGGGGCGGCTTCTCCGATTGGGCGCGCTCCAGCAATCGGACGACGGCAGAGAGCCGCGTGTCATCGCCGAGGGCAAGGACTTCCACGGTCAGCACGCTTTCAATATTGGCGGTGCCGGCGGTGACGGCGTCTCCCACCTCGCGTGGCTGAGGCAGGTACTCGCCGGTGAGCAGTGATTCGTCGAGGCTCGACCGACCCGCGATGATTCGGCCGTCCGCCGGCAACAGCGCGCCGGGGTGGACCAGCACGTGATCGTGCAAACGCAACTGATGAGTCAAGACGCGCTCGGTCTGGCCGTCCGCGTTCAACCGCAGGCAGGACGCCGGCAGCAGATTGACCAGTTGCGCCGACGCGGCGCTGGTGCGTTCCCGGGCGCGGCGTTCGAGGTAGCGGCCGGTGAGCAGGAACAGCGCGAACATGCCGACCGCGTCGAAATACAATTCGCCAACGCCGGTGACCGCCGTCCAGATGCCCGCGAGGTACGCCGCGCCGATCGCCAGCGACACCGAAACGTCCATCGTGAGATGACAGGCGCGCAGGTCGCGTAGTGCCCCTTTGAAGAACGGCGCACAGCTATAAAACACGATGGGTGTCGTCAGAAACATCGCCACCCAGCGCAGGATCGTATGCATCTCGGGGCTGAGGTCGATGTTGAATTCAGGCCAGGTCGCCATGGTCGCCATCATCGCCTGAAACCACAACAGCCCGGCGACGCCCAGTTGACGCAGGCTGCGGCGGTTTTCCCGGGCCAGTTGCTCGGTCGTCTTGTCCGGCTGATAAGGGTGGCCGGCGTAACCGATGCTGCGCAGCTCGGCCAGCACCTCGCTCAGGGGCATCGACTGGTCATGCCAGCGCAGGTGCAGGCGGTGATTGGACAGGTTCAGCCGCGCTTCGACCACGGCGGGCAAGGTGCGCAGATGGCGCTCGATCAGCCAGCCGCACGCCGCGCAGGTGATGCCCTCGATCATCAGCGTCGTTTCAGCCATATCGCCGGCGACATCGCCAGAGGGGGTGTCATGGCGGACAAAGGGCGCCTGCACGTCGGGACGATCAAAGAGGGCTTGTTCGTCGGCCACAGGCGTCGGCAACACCTGAGGATTGACCGACGCTTCGCTGCGATGCAGGTAATAGCTTTCCAGGCCGCTAGCGACGATGGCGTGGGCCACGGCCTCACAACCGGGGCAACAGAACTCCCGCGCCTCACCCAGCACCGAAGCGACGAAGCGCGCGCCCGGCGGAACCGGCAGCGTGCAGTGGTAACAAGACCGCAGGGCTTTTATCTCGTTGGCCGTCATTTGAGTGGCGTTCACGTCAATGCCTGCCCGCGCCCTGAATCGGTTCGTCGCCCAGGGTCAGTGGCTGCCCGGGAAGGATCCGCTCTTCCTCGAACAGGCGCCAGGTCTGGGCGTTTTCCACCCCCAGCAATTCGACGAAGCGCCGGCCTTCGACCCTGTCGCTCAACTGCCCGACGTAACGCCCCGGCTGCGAAGGGTTACGCGGCAGCACGATTTTACGGTCCTTGTCCGGCTGGGTCGGGGAGATGAGGTTCAGCACCAGGGTTTCCGGCTGACTGGCGCCGCTCAGCTGCACATCCACTTCGCCGGTCAGTTCGTCGAGGCCCACACGGGCTTGCAGGTTGAGGGACTGAGCCAGCAACTCGCGATCGAGGGAGCGGTTGATGCCTTTCCCGGCCTCGTAATAATTGTCGGTGACGAGGTTGTCCGGGTGGGTGACGGCGATGGTGACCATTGCCGCGGTCAACGACACCGAGCAGGTCAGGATGCCAATAATGATCCATGGCCATAGCTGCCGGTGCCAGGGAAGTGCTGCGGTGACTGCGGTCATTTCCGACTTCTCTCAGCGAATGGACGGGCCGATGAAACGGCTCTTGGCGTGGACTTCGGTGTCGCTGTGCTCGATGGCCCTGAGGCTGAAACTGACCTCGTTGGTGCTCGACGGCAGCTGCTTCGGCGCGACCGACAGCTGCACCGGCAGACTGACGATCTCGCCCGCCGGCACCCTGATCTCGCGACGGCCTTGCAGCTTCAGGTCCGGCAGCCCGGTGGCCTCGAGCAGATAGATGTGGTCGATCTGGTCCTTGTTCATGACCTTCAGGCTGTAGACGTTTTCGATCCGGCCGTCAGCGTTTTCCCGGTACAGCGTGCGGTCCTTGCTGACGTCCAGACCCACCAGCGAGCGGGTGAGAAACGCGGCAGTGAGCCCGCCGATCATCACCAGCAACACCAGGCCATAGCCGATCAACCGCGGCCGCAGTGTATGGGTTACCTGCCCGGAAAGGTTGTGCTCGGTGGTGTAACTGATCAAACCGCGCGGGTAGTCCATCTTGTCCATGATCGAGTCGCAGGCATCAATGCACGCCGCGCAGCCGATGCACTCGATCTGCAAACCGTCGCGGATGTCGATGCTGGTGGGGCAGACCTGCACGCACATCGTGCAATCGATGCAGTCGCCCAGGCCTTCAGCCTTGTAATCCGTGTCTTTTTTGCGCGCACCCCGTGGCTCGCCGCGCCGTGGGTCGTAGGAAACGATCAGGGTGTCCTTGTCGAACATCACGCTCTGAAAGCGCGCGTAGGGGCACATATGGATACAGACCTGTTCCCTTAGCCAACCTGCATTGGCGTAGGTGGCGAGGGTGAAGAAGCCGACCCAGAAATACGACCAGCCGTCGGCCTCGCCGGTGAAGAAGTCCGCCAGCAGCTCGCGGATGGGCGAAAAGTAGCCGACGAAGGTCAGGCCGGTGACCAGGCCGATCAGCAGCCACAGGCCGTGCTTGGCACTCTTGCGCGCGAACTTGTTGGCGTCCATGGGCGCCTTGTCGAGCTTGATGCGCTGGTGGCGGTCGCCTTCGGTGACCTTTTCACACCACATGAACACCCACGTCCACACGCTTTGGGGGCAGGTATAGCCGCACCAGACGCGCCCGGCGAACACGGTAATAAAGAACAAGCCGAATGCGCTGACGATCAGGATGCCCGACAACAGAATGAAGTCTTGCGGCCAGAACGTCGCGCCGAAGATGTAGAACTTGCGCGCCGGCAGGTTCCACCACACCGCCTGATGCGCGCCCCAGTTGAGCCAGACTGTGCCGAAATACAGCAGGAACAGCACAACGCCGCCACCCATGCGCAGATTACGGAACACTCCGGTGAACGCGCGGGTGTAGATCTTCTCCCGCGAGGCATACAGGTCAACGGTGTCGCCGTCCTTTTCAGTCGGCGGCGTGACGTTGTGCAGCGGAATCTGATTGCTCATGGCAGCGTCCTACGCCCTTCGGGCCGAATCATCAGCGTGTGCGACGGCGATATCCTTCACTCGGAGTTTGTCGCCGGTTCGTCGCCATGGGACAGGCTATACACGTAAGCCGCCAGCAGGTGCACCCGGTCGTTTCCTTGCAGCAAGGCCTGCGCCGGCATCTGGCCCTGGCGGCCGTACTGGATGGTCTGCTGCAACTGGGCGAAGCTCGCGCCGTAGATGAACCCGCCGGGGTGGGTCAGGTCCGGCGCACCCAATGCAGCAACGCCTTTGCCCTCGGGCCCGTGGCAGGCGACGCAGGTGGTGGCGTAGGTTTTCGCACCTGCCAGCGGATCGGCGTTCGCATCAGCCGGCAACGCGCGCTCGTTCAGCTTCGTCAGCACGTAAGCCGACACGTCGCGCACGCCCTGATCGCCGATCACCGCACCCCACGCCGGCATCACGGCGTGACGGCCGTTCATGATGGAGGTTTTGATGCTCTGCGCATCGCCGCCCCAGCGCCAGTCGGCGTCGGTGAGGTTGGGGAAGCCGTAGGCGCCTTTGGCGTCGGAGCCGTGGCAGACCGAGCAATTGGACGCGAACAATCGACCGCCCATCTTCAGCGCTTGCGGATCCTTGGCCACCTCTTCAATGGGCATCGCTGCGAATTTGGCGAAGGTCGGTCCGAAGCGCGCTTCGGAGCGGGCCATTTCCTTCTCCCATTCATGCACGCCGGTCCAGCCGGTTGTGCCGTCGGAAAACTGGATTTTTTCTCGTTGTCGGCGTAGTCGTACCCCGGCAGCAAGCCCTTCCAGTTGCCCAGGCCCGGGTAAAACGCCAGATAACCCAGGGCGAAAATGATCGTGCCGATGAACAACCAGAACCACCACTTGGGCAGCGGGTTGTCGTATTCCTCGATGCCATCGAAAGAATGGCCCACGGTTTCATCGGTGGTGTCGGCGCGCTGGCCCTTGCGCGTGGCGATCAGCAGCCAGCCCATCGCGAAGATCGTGCCCAGGGTCAGCACCGTGACGTACAGGCTCCAGAAGGTGCTCATGGTTTCGGGCTCCTTTCGGCGTTGGAGGGGCGTGCTCTTTGCTTTGGTCTTGCGCCTGCCTGACCTGCGCAATCGCCTCCGGATCATCGGCAAACGGCAGCAGGGTTGCATCGTCGAATTCCGCCTTGCGCCGCGGGCTGAACACCCACAACGCCAGACCAATGAAGGCCACCATCACGACGACGGTGCCCAGGCCTCGTATTGTTCCCATGTCCATGGCGATCACCGTTTGCTCTTGATGAGGGTGCCCAGGCCCTGAAGGTAGGCCACCAGCGCATCCATTTCGGTCTTGCCCTTCACCGCGTCGGCTGCGCCGGCGATGTCGGCATCGGTGTAGGGCACGCCCAGGCTGCGGAGCACTGCCATCTTCTTGCCTGTGAGCGTGCCGTCGATCCTGGTGTTCGCCAGGAAGGGGTAGGCCGGCATGATCGACTCCGGCACCAGGTCCCGCGGGTTATACAAATGCGCGCGGTGCCAGTCATCCGAGTAGCGACCGCCGACCCGGGCCAGGTCCGGCCCGGTGCGTTTGGAACCCCACAGAAACGGGTGATCCCAGACGCTTTCGCCCGCCACCGAGTAATGCCCGTAGCGTTCAGTCTCGGCGCGAAACGGCCGGATCATCTGCGAGTGGCAACCCACGCAGCCATTGGCGATATAGACGTCGCGGCCCTCGAGCTCCAGCGCCGGGCGCGGCTTCATGCCTTCGACGGGTTGGGTGGTGACGTCCTGAAAGAACAGCGGAACGATCTGCGTCAACCCACCAATCGCCACCGCGATGACCATGAAGATCGACAGCAGGCCAATGTTCTTTTCCATTGCTTCGTGCTTGATCATCAGTGGGCCCCCACGACGGCAATCTGCGCGGCGGCTTCGGCTTCTTCCGTGTTCGCTGCACGAATGGTGCGGAACACGTTGTAGGCCATGAACAGCATGCCACTGGCGAAAATCCCTCCGCCCAATGCGCGCACGATGTAGCCCGGATGACTGGCCTGCAGCGCTTCGACAAACGAGTAGGTGAGGGTGCCGTCGTCGTTGATGGCGCGCCACATCAGGCCTTGGGTGATGCCGTTGACCCACATCGCGGCGATGTAGAGCACGGTGCCGACAGTGGCGAGCCAGAAGTGCGTGTTGATCAGGGCGACGCTGTGCATCTGCGCACGGCCGTAGAGTTTCGGGATCATGTGGTAGACGGCGCCGATGGAGATCATCGCCACCCAGCCCAGCGCGCCGGCGTGAACGTGGCCGATGGTCCAGTCGGTGTAGTGGGAAAGCGAGTTGACGGTCTTGATCGCCATCATCGGCCCTTCGAACGTCGACATCCCGTAGAACGCCAGCGACAGCACGAGGAAGCGCAGAATCGGGTCGGTGCGCAACTTATGCCATGCGCCGGAGAGGGTCATCATGCCGTTGATCATGCCGCCCCAGCTCGGCACCAGCAGGATGATCGACATCACCATCCCCAGCGATTGCGCCCAGTCGGGCAGGGCGGTGTAGTGCAGATGGTGCGGGCCGGCCCAGATGTACAGGGTGATCAGCGCCCAGAAATGCACGATGGACAGGCGATAGGAATAGATCGGGCGCTCGGCCTGTTTCGGTACGAAGTAATACATCATTCCGAGAAAGCCGGTGGTGAGGAAAAAGCCCACGGCGTTGTGCCCGTACCACCACTGGATCATCGCGTCGGTGGCGCCGGCATACGCCGAATACGACTTGAACAGGCTCACCGGCAGCGAGATGTGGTTGACGATGTGCAGCATTGCCGTCACCACGATGAATGCGCCGTAGAACCAGTTGGCGACATAAATGTGTTGGGTCTTGCGTTTGACGATGGTGCCGAAGAAGACCGCGCCGTAGGCGATCCAGACAATCGTCAGCAGGATCGCGATCGGCCATTCGAGCTCGGCGTATTCCTTGGTGGTGGTGTAGCCCATCGGCAGGCTGACGATGGCGCCGATGATTACCGCCTGCCAGCCCCAGAAATGAAAGGCCGCCAGGCCATCGGAAATCAGCCGCGCCTGACAGGTGCGCTGGACGACGTAATAGGACGTGCCGAACAAGGCACAGCCGCCGAACGCGAAAATCACCAGGTTGGTATGCAGGGGACGCAGGCGACCGAATGTCGTCCACGGTAATCCGAAATTCAGGTCAGGCCAGACGAGCTGGGCGGCGATGAACACGCCCATGCCCATGCCGATGATGCCCCAGACAACCGTCATGATGGCGAACTGGCGGACGACCTTGTAGTTATAAGCAGTCGGGCGGGGTGCTGTGCTCATGTCAGGTTCCACGGTGTGTATTTTATTAGTGTGGTAACAGCCGCATCTTCGATCGCGCGTAGCCCGTCACGCAGTGGCGTGGTTGAGGATCGACGGAGGCGAGAGACGCGGTGCACGCAGACGCCCGGTCGCCGAAGCGTGGAGGGGTTCTGGCTGAGAGGCCTGGGGAAGGAAGACAGGTCGAGCTGGATCGCGCGCGTGAGTGGGAGGGATTGGATACAACCCTGCGGGTGAAAACAGCGCTGAGGCTGCTTGTCTGCAAGAGGGTTGCGTTGCCGGGCACAATCTTGTTGCTGGGCCTGTGGCTAGCTGTCGCCGGTCCACTGTGCGGACACAGCTTAGACGCGAATGATCGCGGAGGGAAGGCTTTGGAACAGCGCCTGCGACACTTGGCCGCGCTCGACGTGAAGTTGCCGCGTCCCTGGCGGGACGCGGCGATCAACCATTTCCGGAGATAGCTGAAACGCTTCTCTGCCTGCCGTTCCTGTGCATCGAGAGAGCATTTCGACTGCAAAGTTGTATACAAAAAGCCGCTGACATTGGCGCTTTTTTCCGCCCAAAAAATATTTGGCCCGAGCTGGCAGAAAGCCGGCGATCGTCACGGGTAATCGTCCGGCGCGGACAAAAAGCATATTCCGTCGATGAAACCGCCCGGTTGTGTGCAGGTTGGGGCGCTCAGGGTTCGGTGCTTGTTGCCGAAGTGCCCAGCCAGACTAACGCCCGGGAGCTGAACCTTTGCTGTCGGGACAGGGCAATCGGCGGACAGGGTCATGGCGCGCCGAGGTTGCTGCATAATGCCGGCCGTGGTGCCCGCCTCACTGGGGGTGAGCGAAGTTTTGAAAAAGAGACCGGCATGAGCAAACAACAGGCGGCGAAGCGAACGGCTGATCACTGCGCGCAACTGGCGCAAGAACACGGCTGGATCTGGGATGCGCCAACCGGCTCGGCGGCGGACGCGCCCTCGACGCTGATTCTCGCCCACGGCGCGGGCGCCCCGATGGACAGCGACTTCATGAACGACATCGCCACGCGCCTGGCGGCCTTGGGTGTTGGCGTGCTGCGCTTTGAATTCCCCTACATGGCCCAGCGCCGAATCGACGGGCGTAGACGACCGCCCAATCCCCAACCGAAGTTGCTGGAGTGCTGGCATCGGGTGTACGCCGCCGTGCGTGGGGGTGTGAGCGGGCGGGTGGCGATCGGCGGCAAATCCATGGGCGGACGCATGGCCAGCGTCATTGCTGACGACGTGGAAGCCGATGGGTTGTTCTGTCTGGGCTATCCGTTCTACGCGGCAGCTAAACCCGAGAAGCCGCGGGTCGCGCACCTGGCGGAACTGCGGACGCCGACGCTGATCGTTCAGGGCGAACGTGATGCGTTGGGCAATCGAGAGGCGGTTGAAGGGTACAAGCTGTCGAAAGCCATTGACGTGCATTGGGTACCGACCGCCAACCATGACCTCAAACCGTTGAAATCATCGGGCCTCACTGTCGAGGCGTGCATGCAGGAAATCGCCGGGCTTATGGCGCGTCGGCTGATCGGATAGCGGGATGTTCCTCGGCGTTCAGGTCACAAACCAGGTCGAACAGGCCGTCGGTCACGTGAAAGTCCTTGGTCGGGACCGCAAACTCGAAATTGCCATGCAGCGCGCCGGCTGCTGCATCGCAGCCCAGCAACGTGAGGTTGCCTTGCTGCAAATCGCGGGAGTGATAAATCTTCGCCATGCGCGTGGGGGTCAGGTGATAGATAACGGTGATCTGTTCGTTGCGCAGCAAGTTGTAGCTGCCGGGTTGCACTGTCTGGTCGATGAACAGGCCGATCATGGTGCGGTGCCGACGAACCGTGCCAGTGGCGAGGATCTTCCAGATTCGGCACGTGGTCGGATCCGACCGGCCCGGGCGCAGACACGCCATGGCACTCAGGCGGTGGGTGATGAAGGGGTGACCATTGACCGTGGCGCTGAACGTGCCGCGCGCCACCGGTGCATGCGGGCGTTGAAGAGGAGGTTTTACGGGCATTTTTCTGAGCTTTCCGTGAATGGATTTTTGGGGCGATGTGGGCGCTGCACGTGTAAGACGCCGTCGGGGGGCGACGACGTCTTTGAAAGGGGGTGCTGCCTACGTGTCTGAAGCTTGCCGGGTCGCGTGATTGGCTGATTCGCGATTTAGCTAAAACAGCGAATTAGCGAATAGCGACGCCCAGACTGGAATTGATGTGGAGCAGTTTGTAGTCCTTTCCGGTGTTGAGGTTTTTCACGTAATACCACTTCGCGCCGAACACGTTCTTGGCGACGGTGGACGACCAATAGTTGGCGTTGCCCATTGGCCAGCGGTTGCCGTAGGCGTTATAGATCTCGATCAGCTCGTGGATGCTCGGGATGCGCCCGCCGATGCGGTTGGCGGCGTTGGAGATTTGGGTGTAGTTGCCGGAGCCCACGCCGTGGCATTCGATGACGCCGGTGACGGTTACGTCGTAACTCTGCTGTTCGCCCGCTGAATCGGTGACCGTGATGGTTGCCACGCCGTTGCCGCGCACCGACGTCCAGCCGGACGCTGCCACGACGGCCACCTTCGCATCGCTGGTCGAATAGGTATAAGGAGGTCGACCGCCGCTGGCGATGCGATGGACCGTGGTACCGCTCGGGAATGTCGGCAGCAAATCCGGATGAGCGGGCAGCAGGTAGATCTTACCGGCCAGGGTCACCGGAGACGTGTCAAACATAATCCCCTCGCGCACCGACAGCTGAAGCGGCACGGACTCCATGTCGACGCCATTGCGCGTCACGATATAGGTCAGCGTCGCGGTGCTGCCGATACTCATCTCGATCAGCATCTTGGGTACGCCGAAAACCAGTTCAGTCATACCACCGACATTCATCATCATGGTCTCGAACGTACGCGCGCCGACCCATCGCACTCGCACCATATCCCGAGGGTCCATCCCGCGATAACTGACACGCACGATCGCGTCCCAGCCGGTAATCAGTGAAGGACGCAGAATGCCGTCCGGGCCTACTGTGTCGACGGTTGGCGCAGGCAGTTCCAGCGCGGCGCTCATGATCTTCAGCGCAAGTTTGGCCGATTCCTGCACGATGCCGCTGGTACGCGTCACGGTGTAGACCACCTCGACATTTTGTCCGTCGTTTATCGTGACTACGCTGCCAGGGAACACCAGAGTCAACGCCTGACCGGCTTCGGCGGCGGAAATGAGCTTCTCCTGGCGATCGTTACCCTTCGGACCGTTCCACTGAGCGATGACCGTTTCGCCTTCGCGCAGATCAGCCGTGGCACCGATCACTAATGTGGCGCCATTCACCGCATCGGCCGGGTCCAGAATCTGACCCTCGGCTTCGCGGATCACCGGTGCCGGCAGAGGTTGGCGCATGCCCAGGTCAAGCTGGATCATTACCGGATCAGAGACCATCGACACGTTGCCCGCGCGGTCGGTAACGGTGTAGGTGACCGCAGAGGTCTGGCAGTCCGACAGTTCCATGAACGGACGGGTGAAGTCCACCATCACCCGGTTTAGGCCCATATCGTTGGCATCAACGACGGTCATCGGACCTTCCATCGAACCCCAGTAGGTGCGGATTTCGTCCCCTGCAGCCATGCCGCTGTAGCCCGCGATCTTGCCGGGAAGGATGTTGTTGAGGCCTTCCAGCTCGGCGGAGGTGAGGCCGTTCTGGATGACGTCGGGGAAGATAATAGGGGCGAGTTGAGGGGCGCCTGGGGCGGTTCGGTCGATTTGGATTGGGGTTGTGCCGGAAAAACTTCAGAGTCGCTGAACGGGCTGTAGACACGATACGACACGGCATGAGTACCCTCTGAGAGCAGCGAAACCGGGATTTGTACGGTCAGCAAGTCGCCAGGCTTGTCCGTCGATAGGATTTCCTTTTCCGGCAGGACACGCTCTCCATCAAACACTAGCTGATAAGTGTATTGCGGCTCAGCTGCCTGCCAGACTGGAAAGTTAACAGTAATCGGCGTGGTCAACGCATCGTTAGGGATTAATCCTTCCGCGAGTGCTGCTGGAATGGTTGGCAGTGCTAGCGGAATTGGGGCGCTTGCACGGGTGAGTTGTTGCGATGTCATTGATGTTACCTCTTGATGATAGGCAGACAGGTCGGGTTAAACCGGACCTGTCTGCTAATTTGATTAGTTAATGGAACAGACTGCTTCGCTCGACTCGCGCATCTCGACAGGTACGCGGGTGACTTTTGATGTCACTGAACTTTGGTTACTATCAGGGGCTGGATCAACCCTGATATAGGCTTCACAAAATCCGCGACAAATGGTTCTCAAAATATTGTACGGAACTCGAAAGCTGTACCCGTTTAGTATGTCTTGGTCATCGAGCTCACGACTGGCGGTGTAGGTGGCGGAATCGATCGGGTTGTTTTCTCTATCAAAGCCTTTGAAGGTGAAAAATAACTTTTGATTCTCTGCGATGTTAGCGTAAGGCACCACGTACCCATCAGTACCATCAGGTGCCACGCTCTGAGAGATATAGCCAGCCGGGTTCAACTTGAATGTCGGGCCTTCGATTCCTTCGGGACCACCCGGAAGATTTTCTTTTGAGCGGACGGTAACCAGCTGAGTTGGTGATAGGGTTAAGTTAGGGTTGCCCTGTCGAGCTACCGCGTAACGGACCGGGATTTCGGCTCCAGTGCCCTGCGCTTTCATAATCGAGTTGGCGACTGGAATGACGAGATCCGCTGCAGCAATCAGATCTTCTTCTTTAATTTGGTACCATTGCAGTCGCTGCTGATCGCCCCAGAAAAGATGGATGTCATCATTCACTTTGAATGATTCGGTCCAGCGGATGATCGCCCTGCTGTTGTATTCGTAATCTTCCTCATCAATGAAGTTATCGTCCTTGTTTGGACTTGCAAGGCTGGTCCCCTGAATAATTGGCGCTTCGGAGGGTTCAGGTACTGGCAAGGTCAGGTACACATCTACGTCAGTAGGCAGAGAAGTTCCATTTAACTGATTCTGACGAGTGACGGTATATGTGATCGAAACATGGCCGATGGGCGCCACGGCTAAGGTTTCGTAAGGAACCTTCAAGGAAAGCACAATATCTTCGTTTTCATTCCCCGCCGGGATTTGAACCGGGAGCATCGGATAATCACTGCCCCAGTGCAGTGTAATTTGATCAAACGCTGCCGCCCCTGGGTAGTGTGGAATATCAACTTGTACTCCGGGCTTGGCTTCCATGTAGTCGATCAATGATCCAATGGCAGGGTCAAGTAGAGGTGCAGGGTAGTTTTCCGGAATCTCCTCAAGCAACAGCAACACGTTTACCGCAAGCGACTCCTCAGAAATGTTGCCCGCCCTGTCTACGACCCGATAGATTACATCGTGGCTTCCGGATGTAATTGATTCAAGAAAGTCCCGCTCGAAGTCGAACACAACTTTGTTGAGGCCCATGTCATTTTGGTCTACGACAGCTATCGGACCGGCGACCTCACCCCAGTACGTGTGGATGACGTCATGCTTCGCCATGCCAGTGTACCCAGCAACCTGAACCTCAAGCTTATCGCCCAACTGGGTCAACTCAACGGCCGTCAGGCCATTCTGAACTTCCACAGGGAACTGGATTGCGGCGAGCTGAGGCATGCCAGGAGCTGTACGGTCGATAACTATCGGAAACTCGTCGGAAAAATTTTCTGAGTCGGCTGCAGGACTGTAGGTCCGGTACGTCAGTCGATGGACGCCCTCTTTGAGAAAGTCGACGGGTATCTCGAGAGTAAGGGGATCGCCCGGTTTCTCACTTGCCTGAATGACCTTTTCCGGTCCGGACGGAGTTCCGTTCCATGTTAATTGATAGGTATATCCTGGTTCGGCGGCGTCCCACACTTCGAGGTCGACAATTACAGGCGCATTCAGGTTCGTCACGGGAATCAACCCTAGATTGTCGGCGTCATGAAATGCTACTGCGACGTCGGGTGCTTTTAATGGCAGCGGCTCTCGACTGGTACGAGGGTGGATGATGGTCGGTGCTGTTTTAATGTTGGACATGTTGATTCCTTGAGTTCGCTTTTTTGTTCGGACTTGGGTGCGTCCGACAGGATCTTTATGAAGTGGTGGAGTGCCAATTCCTGATTTAAATAATAGCTTTTTCTCGGGCCTGTCAACGAAGCAAGAACCTCGTTTTTGTAGGAAAGCTAGGCCGGTGTAAGATGAATATTTGTATGTCGTAATAAAGTCATGCGCTTTTCAGGTCGCGAATCTTCGGTTTTGCTAGCGTTTCAGAGCCGGGGATGTAGTCCGCGGACTTCGTACTTTTCGGATATTTCCTACTCAATATTTTTTGGCCAATTTCTCTAGTTGTCGGCAGCGCGCCCATACTCGTCGCTTTCCATGTACAGATATCGGAGGCGATGTGCCGTCATTCAGGGAAATTTTGCTATTAGGAGCGAAGCCAAATATTTTAGCATTGGCGATGGGGATGATTTCGCCAGCGCTTTGGGCCCAACAGGTGAGCTATAAGCCGATAGCGCTTGAACTTGCTAACTTAGCGGCCATGGATAGTTATGACCTGTCCAAGCCGAAGAAATCCGATGAGTCCTTCGTACCAGTCGACGACACTATTGTTAACGTGGATTCTTCGACGCCCTCTCAGAGTTATTTGGTGACGAACGGTGGCGTATTGAATGTCTTGGAAGGTGGAGTCGTCAGCGCCATCGCTATGAGTCATTCAGAGGTCTATGTTAATGCTGGATTAGTGAGGAATGGGATTGCTGTAAGCTCTGGAGACCTGAAACTAGTCGGCACAACGGTTGAGAATGCACAAGGGCTGGGTTTGCAACTGCTGCTTACTGAAACCGATCTGATAACGCGCTCTCAAGCTCATGTTACTAATAGCTCCATCACTGGGGGATTTTACGGGCTGGGTGTCGGCGCAACCGGGGAGATTTGGCTCGCCAATTCAGTAGTGAAAGGCGTAAGTGCTGATGGTGCGCCTAAAGCCGGTGGTATGCGTCTTAGCGGCGGTGTCGCGCATGTCACGGACAACAGTAGTATCAAGGGTGAAGTCAATGGTATCTACATAGTTAACGGTGCATCTAACATAACCACGCAGGAAAACCACCTGGATATTAGTAATTCCTTAATAAGCGGTGCGGCCGGGGCGGCGATAGTGGTTGATAGGCTTAGCAGCAGGGCTCAACAAACGACAGCGGACATAATAATTCGCGATGGATCCAGCCTTGAGTCAGATTCGGGATTACTCATTAATGTCCAGTCAGAAAGCACCGCGAATGTAAAAGTGATCAACAGCACCCTCTCCGGCGATTTCGTCGCCGATGACACCAGCACCCTCAACGTGGTGCTGCGCAATCACGGGCAGTTGAACGGGAATATCGTCAATGGCAATTCCGTAACCATCGATTCCAGTGGCCGCTGGCAATTTGCGGCGGATAACAGCGTTAACTCGCTTGCTCTGGACGGCGGCAGCGTAGGCTTCACCGGAGACGGCTTTCATTCGCTTTCGCTGGGTACGCTGTCCGGCCGTGGGCTTTTCGACATGCGTATCAACCTCGACGACGGCACCGGTGATTTGCTCAGCGTGAATGGGGAAGCCTCGGGCAGGCATCGCCTGCGTATTCAAAACACCGGCACTGAAGCCGTCCCTGCCGAGTTCGACCCGCTGCGGGTGGTTCACACCGAAGGCGGGGATGCCGAGTTCGGGCTGGTGGGCGGTCGGGCGGATCTTGGGGTGTATTCCTATGAGCTTGAGCGCCAGGGGACGGACTGGTTCATCGTCGGGTCCGGCAAGGAGATCAGCCCGTCCACGCAAAGTGCGCTGGCGTTGTTCAACACGGCCCCGACGGTTTGGAACAGCGAGTTGACGACGTTGCGCAGTCGCATGGGGGAGGTGCGCGGCCAGGAGCAGGGCGGCGGCTGGATGCGTACTTACGGCAGTCGCTTCAATGCGGCGCTGGATTCCGGCGTTGATTACAGTCAGAAGCAGCAGGGTCTGTCGTTCGGTGCGGATGCGCCCGTGCCGGTAGGCAATGGTCAGTTGTTGCTCGGATTGATGGGCGGTTACAGCAAGTCGGATCTGGACATCGGCCGAGGCACTTCGGGTCAGGTCGACAGCTACTACGTCGGCGCGTATGGCACGTGGTTGTCGGAGGGCGGCTATTACCTGGACGGTGTGCTGAAACTCAACCAGTTCCATAACGAGTCCAAGGTAGCGATGAGCGATGGCACCAAGGCCAAGGGTGATTACAGCAGCAAGGCGTTGGGCGGGTCGCTGGAAGTCGGCAAGCACATAAAGCTGGGCGATGAGTATTTCGTCGAGCCGTTCGCGCAGGTGTCCAGCGTCTGGATCGATGGCAGCAGCTACACCCTGGACAACGGCATGCAGGCCAGGACCAACCAGACCCAGTCGGTGCTGGGCAAGGTCGGCAGTACCTTGGGACGCAGCTTCGCCCTGAAGGACGGCGGCGTGGTTAAGCCGTACGCACGGCTGGCGTTGGCCCACGAGTTCTCCCGCAGCAATGACGTCAGCGTGAACGGTCAGCGTTTTGACAACGACCTGTTCGGCTCCCGCGCGGAGTTGGGCGCAGGTGTTTCGGTGTCGCTGTCCGAACGACTCCAGGTGCACGCTGATTTCGATTACATGAAAGGTGAGCATGTTGAGCAGCCTTGGGGTGCGAACGTGGGTGTGCGTCTGGCGTTCTGATTCGCATTAGTTGATTAAAAGGCGGTTCCGAGGCCCCGGCTGCAGCGATGCAGTCGGGGCTTTTTTACGTGGGCTTACGACTTCGGCTGCATCCGGCGCCGTCGCGGTGGTCGGCCAGGGGACGAGCCCTTGCCGCGCCGCTTCCTCAGCCGGGGCAGGTTGACGGTCAGGGTTTCCGAAATGCCGACGAGCTTGGCGCGCCGCACCACTTCATAGCGCACCTCGACGCATCCGCTTTCGTAGTCCGCCAGCGTTTCATTGTTGAGGTACTGAACCAGGCGAGGGCCTTTGCGGCCTTCTACTTTGCCGATGGTGGTGTAGAAGGTGTTGTGGCCCCAGCGCAGCTTCAGGTGATCCCCGAACCACAGCTTCGGCGAGCGCGGGATATTGATGTAGATGCCCACGTGCAGCTGTGCGTCGGTGGGGCCTTCGGGGTCGGCACCGGTGATGAAAGGCGCTTCGAATACCGGCGCCGGAGGCGGGTGCTTCATCTCGTGATGCCAGGGAAATCCCGGGGCGTTCTGAAGCTGGCCGGCGTAGACCAACGCCTGTTCAGCCGCACTTTTGCCCACGGGCGGCATTGCCTGCAGTTCTTCGTAGAGCGGGATTGAACTCTTGTCAGCTGATTTGCGTTTGGTCCTGCGGGTATTTTTGGGGTTTGGCACCGTTAACTTTTTATTGTTATCTGACTCGGTCGGTTGTGAGTGGGGGGATGGCTGGATATCCGTTTCATCTTCCATTGGAACTCCTTGATCAGATCGCTAGTGCGAGAATTACAGGATTGGGTGTTGTGCGCTTGCTTGTAGGACTGCGGCGCTGCACATGCCTATGATCGATTCGAAAAATAGGACTGTCAAACAAGCGAAGTGCATGGGATTGCATGGATTCTTCGAAAAAATTCGTGGTTGAATAGATCTTTGATGTGTGAAACGAGCCTTTTTTAGGGCATTTTTGAGTGATTTTAATAATTATGTATCGCGGGTAGTCTATAAAATTTTGATAGTCCATCAGACGCTTCCTACGGTGATGTAGGTTCTTTGGAATCGAGATGCCCAAAAATAATTTAAATTATTTTCCGCTGGCTCATTTATTGACAAAACCTCCACGCATAAGCGTGGAGGGGGTTACTTTTGGTATTCAGTTGAATAGCGGGAAAGCTGGTTACAATTTAACTGAAACCAGGGTCGGCAGGCTGGTGATGGACACATTGCCCGCCCGGTCGGTGACGACGTACTCGATGGACACGGTTTCGGCTGCATGGGCTTGCAGGTGTTCACGGCTGAACGGGATTTCGATGGGTCGGAGGGTGAGCTCATCCGCCTGGACCTGATGGGCCGGGCCTGCGACGCCGTTGAGTAATGTCTGGATGATATCGCCCGGTTCCATACCGGCGTAGCCAGGGAGCAGTCCGACGAGTTGATCGCCGAGGGTGGCAGTGGGGAAGATGAGGGGAGCGAGGAGGGTGGCGCCGGGTTTGGTGCGGTCTACTTGAATTAAGGCAGGCTTAGAATCCGCGATGTTTCCCCCGGGGTAGGTAATGTATCGGTAGGCAATTTCGTACATGCCATCGCTGAAAAATTCGTTCTTCGAAATGTGAACAGTTAATTTGACTCTAGTTTCCGGATCAGGTATCGGAAAAGGCTGGCTAGGGCCGAGCTCTCTATTGTTAAGCAATAGCTGGTACGAGTCGCCGGTTTTCACGAAGTCCGGCACGTCAAAAGTGATCATTAGATCATTTTCGAGTTCGCTAGTAGGTACTAAGCCGTCCTGCTCAGCTGCGGGAACGGACGGGGAGTCAAGGCTTTCAGTTTTCATAAGTTTCTCCATCAAGCACGCCTCTCCACTTCCATCCGCAGAAAGAGTGCACATTTAATTCAATTGTCCAGATCAACAAATACCCCACCCATGGTGGTAACTATTTATCGTCTTTCAACAATCAACTAATAGAGTTCTACAAATCCTGTCAACAGCCAAACCCGCGCTCCAAACCAAAAACCGCTCCCTCAAACGATTTTCAGAAATGTCCTACTTAATCCCCAACACAAACAAAAAAGCCCCGGCAGACGATCTGCCGGGGCCTTCGCTTAACCCATCAATCACTCAGCGGTTAAAGCGCTCCACCAACGAGTACTGCGTGTTGGCTGTCTGGGTGAGTTCCGCACTGAGCGTGGCAGAGCGACGGGCTTCGTCGGAGGTCTGGTCGGCCAGGTGTGCGATGGTGCTGATGTTTCGGCTGACCTCTTCTGCCACCGAGCTTTGCTCTTCGGTGGCGGCGGCGATCTGCGTGGTCATGTCGGTGATGTTGGCCACTGCGTCGCTGATGCCCATCAGCGCCCTGTCGGCTTCCATGACCTGTTCGACGCCTTCTTCGGCCTGACGGCGGCCTGTGTTCATGGTCTGCACCGCGTTGGTGGCCGTCTGTTGCAGCTTGGCGATAAGGGCGTGGATCTGGCCGGTGGATTCGGTCGTGCGTTGGGCCAATTGACGGACCTCATCGGCGACGACAGCAAAGCCGCGGCCCATCTCGCCCGCGCGGGCGGCTTCGATGGCCGCGTTCAACGCCAGCAGGTTGGTCTGGTCGGCGATGCCTTTGATGACGTCGACAACGCCACCGATTTCGTCGCTGTCTTTCGCCAGCTGGGTCACGGTCAGGCCGGTTTCGCCCAC
The DNA here is from genome assembly GCF_016925575.1 of Pseudomonas sp. 15A4. Taxonomy (NCBI): domain Bacteria; kingdom Pseudomonadati; phylum Pseudomonadota; class Gammaproteobacteria; order Pseudomonadales; family Pseudomonadaceae; genus Pseudomonas; species Pseudomonas sp. 15A4. Next base: position 3,031,930 of record NZ_CP068986.1, read on the forward strand.
CGAAGCCGAAAGACGCTGGATGGCCTCGCGGGTGTCACTGGCGATCTCGCGGCCGCGACGGGTCAGTTCGTTGGCCTGCTGGGTGGCATCAGCGGTGCGCTGCACGTGATTGGCGACTTCCTGAGTGGTCGCGGCCATCTGGTTGACGGCGGTGGCGACCTGTTCGGTTTCGACGCGCTGACGTTCCAGGCCGGTAGAGCTGGCCTGCGCCAGGCTGTCGGACTGACGGGCCTGAGCGTTGAGGTGTTCGGCGGTGTCCTGCAGGCGGGTGAGGCAGGTCTTGAGACGCGCTTCCTGACTGAGGATCGACATTTCCAGTCGTGCCTGTGCGCCGCGACTGTCGGTGTACATCTGTGCGATCAACGGGTCGGACGTGGTTTGCTCGGCCAGACGCAGCAGACGCTTGAGGCCGCGTTGTTGCCAGCTCAGGCCCAGCAGGCCCAGCGGCACCGACAGGGCAGCCGCCAGCGCAAAGCCCCAGGGGAGTTCAACCAGACGCCAATCAGAAAGCTCAGCTGGCTGACGAGGATGAACGGCAGCCAGTCCTGCAGCATCGGCAGCCATTTGTCGCGGCTTGGCACTGCGCTTTTGCCGCTGTTCAGGCGTTTGTACAGCGCTTCGGCGCGGGACACCTGTTCAGCGGTCGGCTTGATGCGCACGGACTCGAAGCCCACGACCTGCTTGTTCTCGAAGACCGGCGTGACGTAGGCGTTGACCCAGTAGTGGTCGCCGTTCTTGCAGCGGTTCTTGACGATCCCCATCCACGGCAAGCCCTGCTTGAGGGTGGCCCACATGTGTTCGAAGACCGCCGACGGCACGTCCGGATGGCGCACGGTGTTGTGGGGCGATTTGATCAGCTCATCCTTGGAAAAACCGCTGATTTCAATGAAGGCGTCGTTGCAATAGGTAATGACGCCGCGCGCATCGGTGGTGGAGATCAACCGTTGCTGCGCCGGGAAGGTCCGTTCGCGTTGAGTGATGGGCTGGTTATTTCGCATGAGCTATTCGATCCAGGAAGGCTGTCACGGGTTATCGGCTCGATGCGACAAAAATTAAGTTTTTGTGAACTGCTTCATCTTCTGAATGTCGTGAAAACGCCTACCGGTCGAACATCGGATAGGTAAACAGGCTGAAATGAAGCAGGTTCAGACCGAAGTGGGTGAGCACGGCAGCGGGCAGGCCGCCCAGTCGATAGGCAACGCCATAACCCACACCCCCGATGCCCGCCAGAAGCGCCCATTCCCAGCCCGCGCCGATGTGCGCGAGGCCGAACAGTGCCGATGCCATTCCGACTGCCAGAGCGTCATGGCAGGGTAAGTGCTGCAGCCACCTTTTCAGACCCCTTGCAGATAACCCCGAAAAAGCAATTCTTCGGTCAGCGCGACCAGCAAGAGGTTGTTCAGCGCCCATATGCCCGTTTGCTCCGGCCACTTGGGCGACCAGCCGACGAGGCCCAGCAGCAGCGCCGTTGATAAACACGCTGCGGCGGTGACGGGCAAGGCGATGCTGGTGACGCTCAGCCAGCGTCGTGGGCTCAACGCAATAAACACCCACGGGCAGGCGATGGCGATCCAGAAGCCGATGAGGGGCTTGTCGAGATTTAGGTACATCGAATACGGCGCCGCCTCGGGGCTGAGGCGCACACCGGCAATCGCCCTGGCGCTGAGGAAGCCGGGCAGCCAGTGACTGGCCAGGCCCGCCGCAATGGCGATGAACAAGGCATGACCGAACAGGCGGACGGCGCGGTGCTGGAAATGGCTGACGCAGATGCCGGCCATGATGAGCAGTCCGAACGTGATGACCACGGGAAGGCTGAGTTGGCCGTAGAGCAGCGCCAGGCTGTAGCCGAGAGAGAGCAGGAAGAGGGAAGTCCAGCGTTGCACCGACATGAAGTCGTCCTAGGGCGTCGGAATAGGCTGGCGATTTTAACGTTCATTAAACGCGTGTGTATGTCGGATCAACGGGGGGTTGGTCCGATTGTTTCGTGGATGCAGGGCGGAGGTGGTGTAGGGCGTTTCTGATGACGACGTATTTGTGTTGCACGCTGGCAATTTGCGGTGAGGCAGACGACGCCTTCCCGGCTAAAGCCGGTCCCACTAAAAGCTCGCGGTGGGCCCGTAGGATCGGCTTCAGCCAGGAAGAGGCCAGTATGAACACCCTAAGATTTTGGGTGAGGCAGAGAATGGCTTTCTAGCTAAAGCCAGTCCCGCTGGAGCAACGCTTACCGTCAGTAGGACCGGCTTCAGCCGGGAAGAGGCCGGTTTTAACACCAGAAGATTTTTGGTGTGGCACATGACGCCTTCCGGGCTAAAGCCAGTCCCACATGTAGGACCGGCTTCAGCCGGGAAGGGGCCGGTTTGACCACCATTAATATTGCGTTGTGGCATCTGACGCTTTCCCGGCTGAAGCCGGTCCCACTAATTGCACGCGGTGTGTCAGTACGACCGGCTTGAGCCGGGATGAGGCTCAGGAAGCAATCAGCTGCCGCAGCACGTAATGCAGGATCCCGCCCGCCTTGAAGTATTCCACTTCATTCAGGGTATCGATCCGGCACAGCACGTCGATGTTTTCCTGCTGCCCGTCCTCCCGGGTGATCTGCACCGCCAGGCTCATGCCCGGTTGCAGCGTCGCGCCGGTAAGTCCGGTAATGTTCAGCACTTCCTTGCCGGTCAGGCCCAGTGTTTTACGGCTTTCGCCCGCCCTGAACTGCAGCGGCAGGACGCCCATGCCGACCAGGTTGGAACGGTGAATGCGCTCGAAACTCTCGGCAATCACCGCTTTGACCCCCAGCAGATTCGTCCCCTTCGCCGCCCAGTCGCGACTGGAGCCCGTGCCATATTCCTGACCGGCAATGACCACCAGCGGCGTGCCTTCTTCCTGATAACGCATGGCCGCATCATAGATCGGCAGCTTCTCGTCGGTGGGCACGTGCAGCGTGTAGCCGCCTTCTTCGCCGCCGAGCATCTCGTTGCGGATGCGAATGTTGGCGAAGGTGCCGCGCATCATCACTTCATGGTTGCCGCGGCGCGAGCCGTACGAGTTGAAGTCCTTGTACTCCACGCCCTTGCTGCGCAGATAACGCCCGGCCGGGCTGTCGAGTTTGATGTTACCGGCGGGGGAGATGTGGTCGGTGGTCACCGAGTCGCCCAGCACCGCCAGCACGCGAGCCTGCTGCACGTCAGCGATGATCGGCAATGGCCCGGCCACGTCCTCGAAGAACGGCGGGTGCTGGATGTACGTCGAGTCCGGCTGCCAGACGTAAGTCGCCGCCTCGGGCACCTCGATGGCTTGCCACTGCGCGTCGCCGGCGAAGACCTCGGCGTATTCCTTGTGAAACATGCCCGTGCTGACGTTCATGACCGCGTCGGCGATTTCCTGCTGGGTCGGCCAGATATCCCGCAGGTACACCGGCTGGCCGTCGCTGCCTTCGCCCAGAGGCTCGCTGCTCAGGTCGGTGCGCACGGTGCCCGCCAACGCGTAGGCGACCACCAGCGGCGGTGAGGCCAGCCAGTTGGTTTTCACCAGCGGATGCACGCGGCCCTCGAAATTGCGGTTGCCCGACAGCACCGACGCGACAGTCAGGTCCGACTGCTGGATGGCTTTTTCAATCGGGTCAGGAAGCGGCCCGGAGTTACCGATGCAGGTGGTGCAGCCATAACCCACCAGGTCGAAGCCCAACTTATCGAGATACTGAGTGAGGCCGGCGGCGTTGTAGTAATCGGTCACGACTTTGGAACCCGGCGCCAGCGAGCTCTTCACCCATGGTTTGCGCTGCAGGCCCTTCTCGACGGCCTTTTTCGCCAGCAGGCCGGCCGCCATCATCACGCTGGGGTTTGAGGTGTTGGTGCAGGACGTGATGGCCGCAATGACCACCGCGCCGTTTTTCAGGCGGTAAGTCTGGCCGTTGTATTCATACTCAGCCTCGCCCACCTGCGCGGCGTTGCCCACCGCAACACCGCCGCCGCCTTCGCTTTCCAGTCGGCCTTCTTCGTGCTTGCTCGGGCTGACCGCCAATCCCAGGAAGTCGCTGAAAGCTTGGGACACATCGGGGAGGGCAACGCGGTCTTGCGGACGTTTTGGCCCTGCGAGGCTGGCCACGACGGAACCCATGTCCAGCTCCAGCGCATCGGTAAACGCCGGTTCCTGACCGGGCAAGCGCCACAGGCCCTGAGCTTTGCAATAGGCCTCAACCAATTGCACCGTTTCGTCCGGACGCCCCGACAGTCGGAGGTAATCCAGCGTGACGTCGTCGACCGGGAAGAAGCCGCACGTCGCGCCGTATTCCGGGGCCATGTTGGCAATGGTGGCCCGGTCCGCCAGCGGCAGGTCCGCCAGGCCATCGCCATAGAATTCGACGAACTTACCGACCACGCCTTTCTTGCGCAGCATTTGCGTCACTGTCAGCACCAGGTCGGTGGCGGTGATGCCTTCGCGCAGTTTGCCGGTGAGCTTGAAGCCGATGACTTCCGGAATCAGCATCGACACCGGTTGGCCGAGCATGGCCGCTTCCGCTTCGATGCCGCCGACGCCCCAGCCCAGTACGCCGAGGCCGTTGATCATGGTGGTGTGGGAATCGGTACCGACCAGGGTGTCCGGGAAGGCGTAAGTGCGGCCGTCTTCTTCCTTGGTCCACACGGTGCGGCCGAGGTATTCCAGGTTGACCTGATGGCAGATTCCGGTGCCCGGCGGCACCACGCTGAAGTTATCGAACGCATTCTGGCCCCAGCGCAGGAACGCGTAACGCTCACCGTTGCGCTGCATCTCGATGTCGACGTTCTCGCCGAAGGCCTTGTCGTCGCCGAAGCGGTCGACCATGACCGAGTGATCGATGACCAGATCCACCGGCGACAACGGGTTTATGCGCTGGGGATCGCCACCGGCCTTGGCCACGGCGGCGCGCATGGCGGCCAGGTCAACCACGGCCGGCACGCCGGTGAAATCCTGCATCAGCACGCGGGCGGGGCGGTACTGGATTTCGCGGTGGGATTTGCGCTCGATCAGCCAGTCGGCGAGGGCCTTGAGGTCGTCGCCGGTCACCGTGTGGTTGTCTTCCCAGCGCAGCAGGTTTTCCAGCAGCACCTTGAGCGACATCGGCAGTTTGTCGAGATCGCCCAGCGTGCGCGCGGCATCCGGGAGGCTGAAGTAGTGGTAGGTCTTGTTGCTGACTTCGAGGGTTTTGAGGCTTTTCAGGCTATCGAGGGAGGGCATGACTGACTCCTTGACGGTCCGTGCAGTACGCGCGGACGGGCGATCGACGGTAAGACGGGTCTTGCTTCGGCGCTCTGGGCGGCGCCTTTAAATGCTCATTGAGTAGTACTGGACCCGCCGGCTGAGCCAGTGGTTCCTGATTCGGCTATCATGCGCCGCTTTCGAGTCATTGAGGTTAGTCCTCAAGTACAGCTTGCGCCGCGACCCGATTCGTGGCGCGCGAGGAGACCGCCCCGTGAACACCCTTTTCATGCATTGCCGCCCCGGCTTCGAAAGCGAGGTCTGCTCGGAGCTCAGCGAGCACGCCGCCCGCCTCGAGGTGTCCGGCTACGCCAAGGCCAAGACCGACGCCGCTTTCGCCGAATTCATCTGCACCGAGGCCGATGGCGCCGAGCGGCTGATGAACAATCTCAAGTTCCGCGAACTGATTTTTCCCCGGCAGTGGGCCCGTGGCGTGTTTGTCCAGTTGCCGGAGACCGACCGCATCAGCGTGATCCTCGAACACATGGCCGGCTTTGCGCCGTGCGGCAGCCTGTGGCTGGAAGTGGTCGACACCAACGACGGCAAAGAGCTTTCGACCTTCTGCCGCAAGTTCGAAGGGCCGTTGCGCAAGGCCTTGGAAAAGGCCGGCAAACTGGTCGACAACCCGAGCCTGCCGCGCCTGCTGCTGACCTTTAAAAGCGGGCGCGAAGTGTTCCTCGGCCTGGCCGATGCCAATAACTCGGCGATGTGGCCCATGGGCATTCCGCGCTTGAAATTTCCCCGGGAAGCGCCCAGCCGCTCCACCCTCAAGCTCGAAGAGGCCTGGCACCACTTCATCCCCCGGGATCAGTGGGACGAGCGTCTGTCGGGCGACATGTCCGGCGTCGACCTCGGTGCGGCCCCCGGTGGCTGGACCTATCAATTGGTGCGGCGCGGCATGCTGGTCACTGCGATCGATAACGGGCCGATGGCCGAAAGCCTCATGGACACCGGACTGGTGCAGCACTTGATGGCAGACGGCTTTACCTTCAAGCCGCGTCAGCCGGTGGACTGGATGGTCTGCGACATCGTCGAGAAGCCCGCACGCAACGCCGCGCTGCTGGAAACCTGGCTGGGCGAGGGCCTGTGCCGCGAGGCCGTGGTCAATCTCAAGTTGCCGATGAAGCAGCGTTACGCCGAGGTGCGACGCCTGCTGGAGCGCATCGAAGACGGCTTCAAGGCCCGCGGCGTGAAAGTCGCCATCGGTTGCAAGCAGCTGTACCACGACCGCGAAGAAGTGACCTGCCATCTGCGGCGGCTGGACATGAAGCGCAAGGGCTGACGGTTGGGCGGGATCCCCATGTGGGAGTGAGCTTGCTCACGAAGGGGCCGGGACATTCAGTCAATTTCTCTGGGGATTGAAGGTAAGTCTTCGCGAGCAAGCTCGCTCCCACGGGATCGTGGTCTGCTCGAGCTCTCCGGCACGCCACATTCGGTCAGCAAACTGCCGCCGATTGTCCTGTTTAAATCCGGCGCCACGCTGTCCATAATCAGCCGGGCGCGCCAGCGGGGCGAAGACAAGGGGAGACGCAATGAGCGCTGAACACAATGGACCTGACGCCGACATTCTCATTGTCGGCGGTGGCCTCAGCGGCACGATGCTGGCCGTGCAGCTGCTGCGCCTGCCGGGCCAGCGGCGGATCCTGATCGTCGAGTCACGCAGCGAGTTGGGTCGCGGCGAGGCCTACAGCGCCACCGAGCTGGGCCATACGCTGAACGGCAACGCTGCGCGCATGAGCGTCGACCCCGACGATGCCGACGATCTCACCCGCTGGCTGACCGACTATATCGCCGGCGGCGGCTGGCCGGAGTCTGATCAGCAGCACGTGCCGGTGGCCGAGCTGTTTCCGCCCCGCGGGATCTTCGGTCTGTACGTTCAGCAGCGCCTGGCCGAGGCCCGGCTGACCGGCGAGCGCTGCGGTTCGACCGTCGAGCACGTGCGCGGCGAAGTCACCGACCTGCAGACTGACGCAGCCGGCATACGCCTGACCCTCGCAAACGGTGAGCACCTCACCGGCCGCTTCGGCGTACTGGCGACGGGCATGTTCGCCGCCGCGCGCACGCCCCAGCGCGATTCAAACGGCCTTAACGCCGCCGCTGTTGATCCGTGGGACGTCAACGCCATGGGCCAGCTCGACCCCCAGGGCCGCGTGCTGATCATCGGCTCGGGCCTGACCATGGTCGACGCCGTGGTGTCCCTTGAGCAAGCCGGTCACCGTGGGCCCATCGACGTGTTTTCCCGCCACGGTCTGCTGCCCCACGTGCGCCGTCAGCCGCCGACATGGCCGGATTTTCTCGCCGCCGATCTGAAAATACGCAGCACCCGCCAACTGGTCAGGGCCTTGCGCGAGCAGTGCGCCCGAGCGGCACAGCAGGGCATCGACTGGCAGGCGCCGCTCGACACGGTGCGCGTGCACATTCCACGGCTGTGGAGTCAGGCGTCTGACCTGCAGCGGCGCCAATTCGTACGCCACGTCCGTCCGTGGTGGGAAAGCCATCACCACCGTTCGCCGCCGCCCAGCGCGCACTTGCTGGGCAGGCTGATCGACGAAGGGCGCCTGCACATCCACGCCGCCTCATTGCTCAGCGTGGGAAGCGCCGAGGCCGGACAGGTCACCATCGACGTTCGCTATCGCGGCCAGGACAAGGCCACCACAGAGAGCGGCGCAGCGCTGATCAACTCGACCGGCATTCAATACGACTGGCGCCGGGTTGATCGTGCCTTGCCGCGCAATCTGCTGGCGCGTGGCCTGATTCAGCCGGGGCCGCTGGCACTGGGGATCGCCGCCGATGCGGGGGCGCGCTGATGGACGCTGATGGGCGGGTCTCGACGCGGCTCTATGCCATGGGCCCGCCCTTGCGCGGCCTGTGGTGGGAAAGCACTGCCGTGACCGACGTGGCGTTGCAGGCCAAGCTGCTGGCGGCGCGACTGGCGGCGGTGAGCAACGTGCCAAGCTGAATGAGCAGGAAATTGTGTCGACCGCGACACACTTTCCGCAGCCCCTCCTAAAGCACCCTCCGAACGAGCCGAAAGCCCATTATCGACCCGGTAAGACCGCCCGCTTTTCATCGCGAGGCGACAGGGACGTCAGCGATCGGACAAGGCTATGGAGGCCAGTCGTCATGTTGAGCTTGAGTTTCAGAAACCCCGCAGAAGCGGCATTACTGCTGCCGCAAAACGTTGCGCCGGCGTCCCTCGGTGCCGACGACCCACAGCAGAGCCTCAGCGCCGCCGACCAGGTGCGTCAGGGCATTGAAGTACTGCTTTCACCGGACGCGCAGAAAGCGGCGAAGAAGGGTGACAAGAACGCCGACATTGACGCCACGCACCTGCCTGACCGGATCAAGGAGCAGCTCAAGCTGATCCGCTCGATTCAGGAGCGCATTGCCAAACGCATGCAGGACATGCAGGCCTTCATGAGCGACCGGTCGCTCTCGCCCCGCGCCCGGGAGGGCAAGATGCGTCAGTTGCAGATGGAAATCATGGCGATGACCAACTCGCTCATTCAGGCCACTAATCAGCTCAATCAAGCGATGCAGCAGATGCATCTGTCAGTGGCGGACCAGACCCTCGCTGGCACCCTGGTCAGTCCACAAAACCTTCAATCCTGATCCAGCAGGCGCGGCCCGGCGCCTTGCTCGCTCAAGCTGTCGCCGAAGTTACGCAGCGGGCAGGCCTCCATCGACAGGCAGCCGCAACCGATGCAGCCATTGAGTTGGTCGCGCAGGGCGGTGAGGCGGTTGATGCGTTCATCCAGATCGGCTTTCCAGCGCTCGGATAGCCGGGTCCAGTCTTCAACGCTGGGCGCGCGGTCCTGAGGCAGGGTCTGCAGCGCGGTCTGGATGGTCGCCAGCGGAATGCCCAGGCGCTGCGCGGTTTTGATCAACGCCACCCGGCGCAGCACATCCCTGGGATAGCGACGCTGATTGCCGGCGTTGCGCTGGCTGCTGATCAGACCTTTGGCCTCGTAAAAGCGCAGCGCGGTAATAGCCACGCCGCTGCGGGCGGACAGTTGGCCGACGGTGAGTTCGCGGGCGATGGGCGGGATGTCCTGGGTGAGCATGCAATCTTCCTGTCTGCGGAACGACGCTTGACCTACAGTTAACTGGAGGTTTTATTCTGCGCAGCATCGCTTGCCTGGATGGGCTTGGCAAGTGGCGCACCGGCGCAAGAAACGTATGGGGCCTTGCCGGTTTGCGCAGCATCCTGTTCAGCAACATCCGTCATTCGTGGAGAACGTTCATGACACCAGCAGCCGCTCATCTTCCCTACAGTCAGTTCGTTGAGTTCGCCGTCGACCCCCACCATCAGGCCGGGCTGGTTGTGGCGCTCAGTGAGCGTTTCGAGCGATTCACGCGCACTTACCCAGGCTTTGTCCGGGCCAGCGTGCAGGTCAGCGAAGACCGCCAGCGGGTGCTGAGCCATGTGCAATGGCTGTCGAAGAGCGACTGCGAGCGCGCGTTCGAGAACGCCGAGCAGGGCGAAGGGGATATGTGGGAACTGATCCGTCGACACCGGGCGACGTCGATGATCTTTAACGCGTACGAAGTGGCGGGGAAATCGTAGGACTGCGTCAGGGCTGAATGCAGTCCTACAGCTTGCATCGCTGCGGCTCACACCGACAAATGCAGCATCCGCTCACCCTGGGTCTGTTCGCCGGGGCGGCGCTTGTTGACGGCGAGTTCGCCGATCTTGATCAGCCGCGCGCGCACGACATTGCGGCTCAACCCCAGCAACTGCGCGGTGTGTACCTGGTTGCAGTGGCTGAAGCGATAGGCCGCGCGCAGCAAGGCGTCTTCGACCTTCTCATGCAGCGCGCCGGCCTGCTCTTCGAACAGACGCTGGAATGCCCGGGCCAGCAGCGCTTCGGTTGAATCGTCGACGGCGGGGGCTGAATCCTCCTGGCGCTCAAGGCGCAGGTTCGACAGGCGCAGATCGCTGGACTGAATCACGCCGTTGCGGCAGATGAGCAAGGTGTGGTGAATCACGTTCTCCAGCTCGCGAATATTCCCCGGCCAGCCGTAGGTCCGCAGCTTGTGCTCGGCATCGGCGCTGATCTGGATCGGTCCGCAGCCCAGACGCTGGCTGTAGACGTCGATGAAGTGGCGGCTCAGCGGCATGATGTCGCCCGGCCGGTCGCGCAGGGTGCTCAGCTCCAGATTGACGACGTTGAGGCGATAGAACAGGTCTTCGCGAAAGTGCCCGGCGTTGATGGCGCGTTCCAGTTGAACGTTGGTCGCGGCCAGCACCCGCACGTTGATCGGCGTGCTTTTGCGCGAACCCAGCCGCACCACTTCGCGCTCCTGCAGGACGCGCAGCAGCTTGACCTGAATCGCCAGGGGCAGATCGCCGATTTCGTCGAGAAACAGCGTGCCGCCGTTGGCTTCTTCGAACCAGCCGGCCTTGGCGGTGAGGGCGCCGGTGAACGCGCCTTTTTCCTGGCCGAACAGCTCGGCTTCCACCAGCGATTCTGAAAACGCACCGCAGTTGACGGCTACGAACGGCTGGTGACGACGGCTGCTCAGGTTGTGAATGTGACGGGCCACCAGCTCCTTGCCGGTGCCGGTTTCACCGATGATCAGCACGCTGGCATCGCTGGGCGCGACTTGTTCAATGTGGGCCAGCAGCGCCTGGGACCTCGGGTCTTCGAACACCTGCGCGGTGGCGCGTATCGAAGTCGCCAGGGCTGGCGAGGGCGGTAGGGTCAATAGCTGCATAGGGGTCACTTGTGGTTGGAACGGGAGGCTGGCTGTCATGAAGGACTCCTTGTCGCGGTCGCCGTTGTCGCGCTGGCAGATCAACCGCTTCCCACGCGCTGCGCGGGCGCGCAGCAAGCGGTTGTTTCCAGGGGGCGGTGAAACTTACTTCTGCGGCGGCAGATCGTTGGCAATCATCTCCCCGAACGGGCCGGTGAGGTTGGTGATGCCGCGGCCTGCCAGGCTGCGATACGGCTCAGGCAACAGCGGAAACACCAGTTCGGCGAAGCGGTAGGCTTCTTCCAGGTGCGGGTAGCCGGAGAAAATGAAACTTTCGATGCCCAGGTCTGCGTATTCCTTGATGCGTGCGGCGACTTCCTGGGGATTGCCCACCAGCGCCGTGCCTGCGCCGCCCCGTACCAGGCCGACGCCGGCCCACAGGTTGGGGGCGATTTCCAGGTTGTCGCGACGGCCGTCGTGCAGCGCGGCCATGCGGCGCTGGCCTTCGGAGTCGAAACGCGAAAAGGATTTCTGCGCAGCGGCGATGGTGTCGTCGCTGATGTGCTCGATCAGGGTGTCGGCGGCTTTCCAGGCTTCTTCGCTGGTTTCGCGGACGATTACGTGCAGACGGATGCCGAACTTGACGGTGCGGCCGTTGCGCGCGGCGCGCTCACGCACGTCCGCCAGCTTTTCGGCCACGGCGGCAGGGGGTTCGCCCCAGGTGAGATACACGTCGACCTGCTCAGCGGCCAGTTCATGGGCCGCTTCGGAGGAGCCGCCAAAATACAGCGGCGGGTAGGGCTTCTGGATCGGCGGATACAGCGCTTTGGCGTTCTGCACCCTCAGGTGCTTGCCTTCAAAGTCCACGGCTTCGCCCTGCAACACACGGCGCCAGATCTTCAGGAATTCGTCGGTGACTTCGTAGCGCTCGCTGTGATCGAGAAAGCTGCCATCGCCACGGTTTTCATCCGGGTCGCCACCGGTCACGACGTTGATCAGCAGGCGTCCACCCGACAAACGATCCAGCGTCGCAGCCATGCGCGCGGAAACGGTGGGAGAAATGATTCCCGGACGAATCGCCACCAGGTAGCGCAGACGTTCGGTCAGCGGCACGAGGGCCGATGCGATCACCCAGGAGTCTTCGCAGGAGCGGCCGGTCGGAATCAATACGCCGTGGTAACCCAGATCATCCGCGGCCTGGGCGACCTGCTTCAGGTAATTGAGCGTGACCGGGCGCGCGCCCTTGGTCGTGCCCAGGTAATGGCCGTCGCCGTGTGTCGGTAGAAACCAGAAAACATCCATGAGAAATCCTTCAAGCGGAATCGGTGGGCTTGTCACAAGTGCACCCGTTATAAAGGCTCTGATTTATTCCGTAAAAGAACTGAATTCCATATTTTTATAACCGTTAGAGATATGCCCTGTTTGTTTGGATCTGAGAGGGCTTATGCGAGTCCTGGCGTGGCGAAGAACCCGAGGAGCGCGCTTTGTGGGACCGGCCTTAGCCGGGAAAGCGTCATGTGTCACACCGCAACATTGATGGCGTTCGCGCTGGCCTCTTCCCGGCTGAAGCCGGTCCTACTATGGGTACGCAGTCCCACTAAAAAGCACCGCGCAAAAAAACAGGCGCCGAAGCGCCTGAAGGACAGTACGGGAGACGCTCCAACATTAGAAAATCTGGGTGAACAGCCAGTACAGGCTGCCTGACAGCAGTATCGCGGCGGGCAAGGTCAGCACCCAGGCCATCGCCAGATTGCGCAGGGTGCGCATCTGCAGGCCGGAGCCGTTGGCGACCATGCTGCCGGCCACCCCGGAGGACAGCACGTGGGTGGTCGAGACCGGCAATCCGTACATGTCCGCTGCGCCAATGGTCAGCATCGCAACGACTTCAGCCGATGCGCCCTGGGCGTAGGTCAGGTGGGTCTTGCCGATCTTCTCGCCGACAGTGATCACGATGCGTTTCCAGCCCACCATGGTGCCGAGGCCCAGCGCGATTGCCACGGCCACCTTGACCCACAACGGAATGAATCGGGTCGCGGTGTCGATCTGCTGCTTGAACTGATCGACCTTGGCCTGGGTGTCGGCGTCGAAATTGCCGACCTTATTCTTGTCCATCACGCGGATGGCTTCAGAGGTCAGGTACATGTCGTTTCGTACGTTAGCGGTGGCCTCGGCCGGCACCTTGGCCAGCGAGCCATAACTGGCGACCTGATCGCCGATCTTGCCGGCCATGACGGCCAGCGCTGGCACCAGTTCAGGGGTGGCCTGTTTGTCACGGATGTAGGTGGACAGCGTCTGACGTGAATCAGCCGGCGCGGGCAGCGGCGCCGCTTTGGTCAGGGCCTGTTGGGTGACCTGGGCGACTGCGGCGAATTGCACCGACTGATCGGCCGGCATGGCGCGGTTCAGCGCGTAGGCCATCGGCAGCGTACCCACCAGAATCAGCATGATCAGACCCATGCCTTTCTGGCCGTCGTTCGAACCGTGGGCAAACGACACGCCGGTGCACGTCAGGATCAGCAGGCCGCGAATCCAGATCGGCGGCGGCTTGTTGCCTTCCGGGGCTTTGTACAGCGCGCGGTTCTTCACGAACATGCGCAGCGCCATCAGCAACAGCGCGGCGCAGGTGAACCCCACCAGCGGCGAGAGCAGCAGCGAATAGCCGACTTTGGTTGCCTGGGACCAGTCCACGCCGCTGGTGCCGTCACGGCCGTGCATCAACGCGTTGGCGATACCGACGCCGATGATCGAGCCGATCAGCGTGTGGGAAGACGACGCTGGCAGACCCAGCCACCAGGTGCCAAGGTTCCACAGGATCGCCGCGATCAGCAGGGCAAAGATCATCGCGTAACCCGCCGATGATCCGACCTGCAGGATCAGCTCGACCGGCAGCAGGGCAATGATGCCGAACGCCACCGCGCCGCTGGAAAACAGCACACCCAGAAAGTTGAAGGTTCCTGACCAGACCACGGCGAAGTTCGGCGGCAGGGAGTGGGTGTAGATGACGGTCGCGACGGCGTTGGCGGTGTCGTGGAAACCGTTGACGAACTCAAAGCCCAGCGCGATGACCAGCGCGACGCCGAGCAGAATGAACGGCGTCCAGGTCAGCACGACGGTACCCAGGTCGTCCATGTCCTGCTTGAGGCTGTAGCCGGTATAGAACAGGCCCAATGCCAGCACAACGAAGAAAATCACCATCGTCGTCATGCCAGGCTTGCGCCCGAATTGAGCACTCAGTCCGGGTCCCTGTTGCAGAGAGCCTTGAGCCAGTGTGGGGGTCGCCATGGGGCACAATCCTGTTAATGAGGGATAGTGACCATGATCATTACAAAATGTGACAGAGATGCGACACGGGTCACGTTTTGCGTGGATTTGCCGGGGTTAGGGACCAGTGGACGCGACTTCGCCGCTCGTTTTAATAATCCCGACTCTTGCGAAACGCCCATCGCCCCGCAATAAACGTAAAGGTTGCCACCAGCGCAACCAGCACCCAGAACCCATGGGGATCGGACGCCAGCGGTATGCCACCGACGTTCATGCCGAAGAAACCCGCGACGATGTTGATCGGCAGCGCCAGCACAGTCACGACGGTGAGGTGAACAGCGTACGGCTGCTCTGTTCGTTGAGGTTGGCGGCGATCTCTTCCTGCAGCAGTTTGATCCGTTCGCTGAGGGCGGCGAGGTCGCTGATCACCAGCGCCGACTCTTCGGTGGATTGCCGCAGTTCTTGCAAAATCCTCCTCCAGCAGCCATTGCGGCGGTCGGTGCAGCAGGCGCACTGGGGAGCCGGGTTCAAGGGCCAGCAGTTGCAGGCGCACCAGTACCCGACGCATGGCGCCGAGTTCCGAGCGGTTGTTGCTCAGGCGTTGAGACAGAAGCTGGTCTTCGATTTTGTCGACGCTGAGGCTGGTCTTGCGCATGAACTGGCTCAGCACTGCCTGATCGCGCAGCAGATGGGCCAGTAGCTCAAGGGGAGCGGAAGGTTTCGCCCTGCTTGACCGAGGAGCGCAGCCGGTCCACGGACCGCAGGGGCTGATGGCGCGCGGAGATCATCAGGTTGCTGCGCACGCAGACCCACAACGTGGCGATGTCGGTGGAGATACGGTTGAAGTCGAAGACCACGTCGTTAACCACCGCGAGCAGGGCGGAGTCGACGTGTTCGATGCGCGTGGAGCGCGACCCTTCGTGCAGGGCTTCGAGGAACTCGTCGGGCAGGTCGAGGTTGGTTTTCAGCCAGCGTTCGCAGCTGGCGGGTCAGGGTTCGGGTGCAGCCAGACGAACTCTCGTCCGGCTCGGTCGGCCGGCGCAGGCATTCCAGCGCGGCCGTCGAATCCAGCTCCCGACCGGCTCACCGGGACGGAAGCGGTAGCCGTACAGCAAGCCGAACAGATCGGAGTCCTGATGGTGGGCGATGCGTTGATTCATGAAGGCTCGCAGACGGGAAGTGCGCCCCGCAGGGCACGAGATCGAAGGCGGCATCATCGCAAGGGGTTTTGACAGTTTTGTGACGGTTTGTGTCTGGCAGCGATCTTGTTCAGACCATTGACAGGCGCGTCTTGCGCAGGGGCGCCGGCCATGAGGAATCAATCAACAACTCATCCTCGATGGACAGCTCGATATCAACCGCCGATGCGTTCAATTCCAGATGATGGGGGTGACGGCCTTGGGAATCGCGATCACGCCGTCCTGCCTCAGCACCCACGCCAGGCTGATCTGCGCCGGCGTGGCGTCGTGGCGTTCGGCGACTTCGAGAATGGCCGGGTTCATCAGCAGATTGCCGGCCTGACCGATCGGGCAGTACGCCATCAGTGGCATCCGGGCGGTTTGCATCCAGGGCAGGAGGTCGTATTCGATGCCGCGCTCTTCCGGGTTGTACAGCACCTGATTGGTGGCACACCCACCGCCGAGGCCGAGTTCGTCCAGTTCTAGCAGATCGGACACGTCGAAATTCGAAACGCCCCAGCGACCGATCTTGCCCGCTTCGCGCAAACGTTCGAAGGCTTCGACGGTTTCTTCCAGCGGGTACTGACCGGGCCAGTGCAGCAAATACAGATCGATGTAGTCAGTGTTCATGCGCTTGAGGCTGCGCTCGCAGGCTGCCGGAATACCCGCGCGGCTGGCGTTGTGCGGGTAGACCTTGCTCACCAGCACGACCTCGTCGCGGCGCCCGGCAATGGCTTGGCCGACGACTTTCTCGGCGCCGCCTTCGCCGTACATCTCGGCCGTGTCGATCAGCGTCAGGCCCAGGTCGATGCCCAGTTGCAGCGCCGAGACTTCCGCCTCGAACTGATGGCGATCCTCACCCATGTGCCAGGTGCCCTGACCGATAACGGGGACGGTTTTGTCTGCCAGTTCAAGCGTGCGCATCGGGGGTGCCTCCGGGCTGATGGGTCTGAGTCATTAAGAGTCAGGCAGTACCGGTGCGCAGGGGTTCAATCTCAAGCGAATACGCGGTGCGTGAGCGGGCTGCGCACCCATTGCAGGACCGGCTTCAGCCGGTAAGAGGCCGGTGTGAACGACATCAGTTTTGCGGTGTGACACATGACGCCTTCCCGGCTAAAGCCGGTCCCACAAAGAGTTCACGCCAATCCGCGAGAACTCACTTATGCCCATTCTCCCAACCCCCACCCAGCGCCAGGAACAGGTCGATCTGACCCATCGCAACCTGGGTGTTCGCCGCCGCGAGTTGTGCGGTGATGTCGGTGTAGGTGCGGGTGGCTTGCAGGTCGGCGAGGAAGGATTCGCGGCCGGCGAGGAAAAACCGGTGGGTCTGGTCCGCCGCCTGCCGTGCCGACTCCTCGGTTTCAACCAGCGCATCGCGGCGCTCCAGCAGCGCGGTGTACTGGGACAGCCCGGTCTGGGCTTCGCGGATCGCGTTCAGCACCACGCCATCAAAGCGCGCCAGCGCCACCTGATTCGAAGCCTCGGCAATGTGAATCCGCGCACGTGCGCCATTAGACGGGATGGTCCAATTGATCACTCCGCCAAAGCCCCAGCGGTTGGTCGACGGATCGCCCAGTTCATCGAGAATCCCCACGGTGCCCACGGTCGCGCCGATGCTGATGTCCGGATACAACTCGCCCGTCGCCACGCCAATGGCCGCCGTCGACATCGCCAGCCGGCGTTCCGCCTGGCGCACATCGGGACGGCGTTTGAGCAGCGCGGCGCCATCGCCCACCGGCATGACTTGAGCGATGTGCGGCAGCTCGGCGCACTCCGCGACCCCGCGGGGCAGCTGATTGAGCGGGCGGGCGAGCAGCATCGACAGGCGATACAGCGCTGACTTCTGCGCCGCTTCGTAACGCGGCAACTCGGCACGCAGCGAGCGGAACTGGGTTTGCGAGCGCGTCACCTGGGTTTCATCGCCACGGCCGGCATCGCGCAGGCGTTGGGTCAGGTTCAGGCTCTGCTGCTGCAGGTCCAGAGAGTGCAGGGCGATGTTGCGTTCTTCGTTGGCGGCACACACCTGGGTGTAGGCGCGAACCACATCGGCCACCAGCGTGATGCGTGCCGTGTCGGCAGCGGCCTGGGTCGCGTCGGCGTTGGCCTGGGCGGCTTCGATGCCGCGCTGCAACACGCCAAACAGATCGAACTGGTAAGAAGTGGTCAGGCCGACATCTCCGACATTGGACACCGGCACTTTTTCCGGCAGCAGATAGGCCTGACCGGCTTCCTGCAAGCGCTGCGCCCCAGCTTTGGCGGTGCCGCTCCAGCCACCGGCTGCGTCCGCTTCACTCATCTGAAACCGCGCCCGTTGCAGGTTCGCCGCAGCGACGCGCAGATCAGTGCTGGACACCAGCGCCTGACCCACCAGCTCGTCGAGTTTCGGATCGTGATAAAGGCGCCACCAGTCAGCCGGCACCGGCGCCGACACCACATTGGTCGACGAACCCGCCAGCTCGCCCTGCAGATCGGGGCGATTGACCGCGGCTTGATCAGGCAACGTGTAATCCGGGCCGACCACGGTGCAGGCCGACAGTAGCAAGCCCATGCACATGCTCATGCCCACCGTCAGCAGGCGTGCGCGGTGTTTCATTTCGGCGCTCCAGGCTGGATGGGTTGGTCATTTCCCTGAGCAGCTGAGCGGGCGTCATCGATGATCGACACCGTCGCCGTGCGCCCGGCAATCATGCGGAAATCCGCCGGCACGTCGTCGAACGCAATGCGCACCGGAATCCGCTGGGCCAGTCGCACCCAGCTGAACGCCGGGTTGACGTTGGGCAGCAGGTTCGAGCCACTGCTGCGGTCGCGGTCCTCGATGGCCGCGACGATGCTCACCACATGACCGCGCAGGCGGGCGTGGTCGCCAATCACGCGGATGTCCACGCCGGAGCCGATGTGAATCCCGTCCAGCTTGGTTTCTTCAAAGTAGCCGTCGATGTGGAACGAGTTGCTGTCCACCACCGACAGCACCGGGTGCCCGGCGCTGACAAATTCGCGGTCCCGGGGCGCACGGTCATTGAGGTAGCCGTCCACCGGGCTGCGGATCACCGAGCGGTCCAGGTTCAGTTGCGCCGAATCCACGGCCACCTGCGCTTCATTCAGGGCCGACAGCGCCCGGGCTTCCCTGGACTGGCTTTCTTCCAGCTGCTCGCGGGCCACCAGATTGCCGAGGCTGCGGTTACGGCGGTTTTCGCGCTGGGCCTGTTCCCAGGTCTCCTTGCGCTCCGCGACCGTGGCCTGGGCCTGGCGCAAGGCGAGACGGAAACGGTCCTGATCGATGGTGAACAGCAACTGGCCTTTCTTGACCAATTGGTTGTCGCTCACCGCGACCTTCTCGATCAGTCCGGAAACGTCCGGCGCGATCTGGATCACGTCGGCGCGGATGTGCCCGTCGCGGGTCCAGGGCGCGTACATGTAATACATCACCATGCGCCACACGACGATCGCGGCAAGGGTGACAACCAGCAGGGTCAGGACCACGCGGCCCAGCGTCAGAAGAGGTTTTTTCATGTCATCAGGTATCGACTTAGGGTATCCACGACGCCGAGCAGCAGAGCGTATAGACCGACGTTGAACAAAGCCCGGTGCCAGACCAGGCGGTAGAAGCGGGCGCGCGTCAACACGGCGTGCACCACCAGAAAAATCAGGTAAGCGATGCCCATCAGCACCAGAAAGGTCGGCAGGAAAATCCCGCTGATGTCCACATCACCGATCATAACGGCGCTCCATCGATGCCATAGGGCGGTTGTTCTTCCTGCTCGGCGAGCACATCGACGATCTCCACACCCGGCAACAGCGCCAGGCGCAAGCCACTGAGGGCGTGCAGCAGATTCAGCCGCGCGGCGTCATCATCTTCGCCATTGAACGCCAGCGCGCGGCGGGCGCGGTCCATGGTCATCAACAGACCTTTGGGCGCCGGCAAACGCTCCCGGGCTTTCAGGCAGGCCCGGAAATGCGCACCGACTTCGGTCGCCACCTGGCGTAACAGCTGGCGCGGCGCCGGGTCGACCCGCGGCATGTACGCCAGCAAATCGAGCATGTTCAGGGCGACCCGCGCTTCGCGCAGTGCACTGGTGGAATCCTGGGCCGTGATTGCCAGACGCGGCAGGTGCTGCATCAGCCGGTCGAGCATGCGCACGCCCATTTGCCGGTGCTCGGCCAGGGTCGCGTCCTCGC
Organism: Pseudomonas sp. 15A4; assembly: GCF_016925575.1. Classification (NCBI taxonomy): domain Bacteria; kingdom Pseudomonadati; phylum Pseudomonadota; class Gammaproteobacteria; order Pseudomonadales; family Pseudomonadaceae; genus Pseudomonas; species Pseudomonas sp. 15A4. The sequence goes on from NZ_CP068986.1 coordinate 3,051,471, forward strand.
TGAGGGAGACAATGTCGCGCCAGCTGAAACGGGTCAGACGCTTGGCCGCCACCTCAGTGCCGAACGGCCTGACGATCAGCGTCCAGACGAAGGCGAATGCCAGACCCGCCGGCCCGGCCAGGTTGGAATTGACGAAGTTGACGAAGTCGGCGTCGTAGGCGCTCTGAATACTGATGAATGACGAGGTGTTGACGATGGTCAGCAGCGTGCCGAGGTAGAACTTCGGCTGCACGGTCAGGGTGCCGACACAGATAAACGGCACGGAAAACGCCAGCACCAGCATCGGGAAGTCGTGCAGGTTGGGCAGCACCACGAACAGATAGAGGCTGGCGAAGATCACCGACATCATGGTCCAGAAGAAGAACCGGTAGATCTGCGGCGCCGGGTCGTCCATCGCCGCAAAGAAGCTGCACGACACCGCCGCCAGCGCCACCGCACTCGCGCCGTCCTGCCAGCCCAGCAAGATCCACAGTACCGACGCGACAATGATGGCGCTGACCGAGGTTGCCACTGAATACAGCATCATCCCGCGATCAAGAAACGGCGACAGCCGCCCCAGCCGCCAATGGCGATACACCGCGCGCCAGGCCGAGTGATCGTCGGTTTCGATGGCGTGCTGCAGGCTGCGGCAGTCCTGCCACAGGTCGATCCATTCGCGCAGTCGATACAGCGCGTTCGACAACAGCAGTTGTCGGCGATCATCGATTTGCGCAGGCGTGGGTTGCAGGCGATCGAGCTCGGTGTGCAAGGCTTTCCAGTATGTGATCGGCGCGCCTTTGGCGGTCTGTTCGACCCAGTCGCGGCACTCGATCAACAGCGGCGCGAGGTCGGCGACGTGCTCGGGCGAACGCCGCTCCAGTGCCCAAAGGGCATCGTCCAGGGCATCAATAACGGGCAGCAAATGGATCATCCGCCCGCGCAGTTCCTTGGCATTGCGTACGGTCTGGCGATGGGCGCCTTCGTGGGGCAACTGGCCGATCATCAGCTCCAGGCTGTTGAACGTGCCGACCATGGCCGTGCGCAGGCCGCCGACGGCTTCCGGCATGGCGCTGCGGGAGAGAAAGAGATCGCTGTAGGCAGAGGCGTCCTTGAACCACTTGCCCATGGCATCGACCAGCACCGGCGCCAGCCGACGTGGCCAGAACATCGCGCCGACCACGGCGGCGCAGACGATGCCGAGGAAGATTTCCTCGGTGCGCGAGACGGCGATGTCGAACACCGCCTGGGGGTTGTCGACCACGGGGAAGGAAATCAGCGGCATGGTGTAGCCCGCCAGCATCAGCGCATAGCTGTTGGCCGTACGCAGATGCAGGGAAAGGAAGAGCAGGGTACCGGTCCACAGGGCAATGACCACCGCCAGTAAAAACGGCGTCTGCACGAACATCGGCACCAGCACCACGGAGGCGGCGGCGCCCAGCAGCGTGCCGGCGGCGCGGTACAGCGCCTTGGAACTGGTCGGCGCCACGAACGGGCTGGAGACGATGTACACCGTTGCCATCGCCCAATAGGGGCGGGGCAGTTCCATCATCAGCGCGATGTACAGCGCCAGCATCGAGGCCGCGAACGTGCGCACGCCGTAGAACCAGTCGCGGCCCGGCGGTACACCGTCGAAAAAGCCTTTGAACAGACCGCTCAAGATGACGACTCCGGCGCCATCGGCGTGGCCTGGGCGATGGCGCTGAAGACGCGCAACGTCGCTTCCAGATCCGCCGGGTCGACGTTGCTGAAGATGTCGCGGCGCAGGCGGATCAGCTCTGCCTCGATGGCGTTGGCCAGCGCGCGCCCTCATCGGTGAGGCTCAAGGCCTTGGCGCGTCGGTCAGTGGGGTCTTCGGTGCGCTGCACCAGTCCGGCTTTGCACAATTGATCCAGCAGGCGCACCAGTGACGGGCTTTCCAGCCCGCAGGCCTGGGCCACTGTCACCTGACGTACGCCTTCACCCAGACGCGCGATCATCAGCAACGGACCGGCGCAGGCTTCGGTGACGCCAGAGTCGATCAGCGTTGTCTGGCAGACGCGTCGCCACTGCCGGGAGGCGGCGACAACGCCGCCGGTGATGCGCATTTGCAGGGTGTCAGGGTTCATGAAAAGACCATTGAAGCGATATGAAGTTGGTTAGGAGTTGAATGATTAGGCGCTGCATTATTAGGCTGCTAACTAATAATATCCTGTAACAAAGTGTTCGCGTCAAATGGAATGTTGATGAACGGCCCTGGCGAAGTGTCGCAGGCAGGTTTGTTGCCGGATTTCTCAAACGTGCGCATGCGCGCGCCAGACGCCGCTGGCTGCCGCGAAAGAAGGGCGGGGGCATCAGAGCAGGAAATTTCCGGTACCGTCTGTCGGGCAGGGCCGCCGTGGCTGAACTATTTTTTGAGCGCCGTCTAAGCGCTCTCCAAAAAATGGCGCCAAAATATTTACCATTGCGCCGCTATTTCCGCAGGCTGGGCGAAAGTTTGATGCAGGGGACTTCGCCGGTTGCCTGGTGGCATTGTGCTGGCCTTACACGCTTGCCTATCCGCTTCGGCGGTTTCTTGACTCCCGGGACGACTAAAGATCAAACGGTTCAGCCGATAGCAAAGACGACAGGAACGGCAGTCACAGGCCTGTTCCAGACACCTTCTTTGCTGTGCGCAACGCGCACCATGAGTGCACCCATGATTGATCTCGCCATCTGGAATCTTTCTATACCGGTCGGTATCGCAGCCGCCACCATCGACACGCCAAAACTCGTCGGCGGTTACCAGGATGGTTACTTCCGTTCAGGGGACACTTTGTTCTTCTGGGCGCCGGTTACAGGGTCAAGGACTGACAATGCCAAATTTCCCCGCACCGAACTGCGTGAGACTTACGCCAACGGTACGGTTCACAACTGGACCTACTCTGACGCGGACAATTTCCTGCGTGCGGCGCTGACCGTGGACCAAGTGCCTTCTACGGGCAAAATCGTCATCGGTCAGATCCACGCCTATGGCAGTACCGAGCCGCTGCTCAAGCTCGAATACCAGTACAAGGAAAAAACCAAGACCGGCAACCTCGTCGTGAAGTATCGCTCGACGCCTACTTCAGAGCCCGAAGTCATTCAGGTGGCCACCGGCGTGCTGCTCAAGCAACGCTTCACGTACACCATCCACCTGACCCAGGCCGGCAACCTGACCGTCAATGCCTACGACATGCAGTGGGGTGCCAAGCTCGACCTGTCCTGGAAGGGCAAGCCGCTGTATTTCAAGGCAGGCGTCTACACCCAGGACAATGCCGGCTACGCCACCGAAGGCGGCGCGGCGACGTTCTACAAACTGGTGGCGACCCACGACAAGAAGGCGTGAGGGTTGGGGCAGACTGCAGTCTCGCGACGAACCCTTTCCTTGTGGGAGCGAGCTTGCTCGCGAAGAGTTGATCTCAACCGCTGAAGATCTAGCGGATGTACCGGCCTCTTCGTGAGCAAGCTCACTCCCACAGTTCATCTGACGGCAGGTGACAGTCTGCGCTGCGCGCTATCGTGGGAACACCAGCCCGAAACAGATCCGCCCCGGCGTCGGCTGGTTAACCGACACCTCGCCGCCGTGCAGCTGCATGATCGCGGCGACGATGGCCAGGCCCAGTCCATTGGAGTCGGAGCTCTGGTGGCGTGAGGCATCGCCGCGGTAGAAGCGGTCGAACAGTTTGCCCAGGGTCACGTCGTCCAGCGTCGGGCCCTGGTTCTCCACCTCGATGCGGCAGCGCTGGCCGCTCTCGATCACACGAATCCTGATCTCACTGCCTTCATCGGCGTAGCGAATCGCGTTCGCCACCAGATTACTCAGCGCCCTGCGCAGCAACAGGGGATCAGCCTCGATCCGCGCGTCGCCTTCGGTGTGCAGTGTGATTTCACGCTCTTCCGCCAGCCCTTCGAAATAGCCCGCGACTCGCTGCATCTCGTCCGCCAGCTCCAGCGCCTGGCGGTTGAGCGCGGCTTGCGCTTCATCGGCCCGCGCCAGGAACAGAATGCTTTCGACCATGCGCGAGATGCGTTCCAGCTCCTCCAGGTTGGAGGCCAGCAGCGCCTGGTATTCATCCTCGGTGCGCACTTGCCGCAGCGCCACCTGACAATGCCCCATTAACGAACCCACCGGCGTGCGGATTTCATGGGCCAAGTCGGCGGAAAACTGCGTCAGCCGCTGATAGCCATCGGCGAGCCGGTCGAGCATCGCGTTGTAAGCTTCACCCAGTTGCTGCAACTCCACCGGCGTGTCGCGATTGTCCATGCGGCTGTCCAGCTGCGCCGGGGTGATGGCCGCAGCATGGCTGGCCATTCTGCGCAACGGCCGCAGACCCCGGCGCAGTAACACGTAACCGAGCAGGGCTGTGAGCACGAAGGCCAGGGCCACGGCGAGCAGAATGCGATTGCGGAAACCCGCCAGGGTGGCCATTTCCTTGACCTCGATGTGCGCGGCCGTCAGGTGCACGATCCTGCCGCCTGACACCGCTTCGACCGTCGCCGCGCGCATCGGCACGCCTGAATCCAGCATGCCGCTGCGCATGTCGCCCACGCTCAGCGGCATGTTCGCGGGCACTACTGGCATCGACGGCAGGGACGCATGCAGCGGATTGACCCTGATCACCGCTGGCTTGCCCGGCTCGGCGATGATGAAGATGTCATCCTCGCTGTCGAGCATGTTCTCGAACAGCTGCGGGCTGCTTTGCAAGGTAGTCAGGGTCAGGTCGTACTGCAGCAGTTTGCGAAAGTGATCCAGCCGCGCCAGCACCGCATGGTCGCTGCGGGTCATCACCGCGCCCTTCATGGTCTCGTAGAGGTACATGCCGGCGCCCGCGACGGCGAGCATGGCCACCACCGAAAACGCCAGCGTCGCGCGCAGGGTCAGGGATGGCGGGCGTCGGGCTCGCATGGCCGCACCTCGCAGACGTAACCGATGCCGCGCACGGTGTGGATGAGTTTGATCGGGTAGGGCGTGTCGACCTTGCTGCGCAGGCGCTTGATCGCCACGTCGACGACATTGGTGTCGCTGTCGAAATTCATGTCCCAGACTTCCGAAGCGATCTGCGCCCTCGACAGCACGTCGCCCTCGCGGCGCAGAAACAGATGCAGCAGCGCGAATTCCTTGTTGGTCAGGGTGATGAGCTGTTGCTGGCGCGTGACCCTTCGGCGCAGCAGGTCCAGCTCCAGATCGGCCAGGTGGAAATGGTCGGCCTCGCGCACCACCCCGCGACGCAGGATGGTGCGGATGCGCAGGAGCAGTTCGGTGAAGGAAAACGGTTTGACCAGGTAATCGTCGGCGCCTAGTTCGAGGCCGCGAATGCGGTCCTGCAACTGATCGCGGGCGGTCAGAAATAGCACCGGCACGTCCTGCTTCGCCCGCAGGATTTCGATGATCTGCCAGCCGTCGATGCCCGGCAGCATGACGTCGAGCACCAGCAAATCGTAGCTGTGCTCAAGGGCCATGTGCAGGCCGTCGGTGCCGTGCTGGGTCCAGTCGACTTTGTACCCGGACTCGGTCAGACCTTTCTTCAGGTACTCGCCGGTCTTGGTGTCGTCTTCGATAAGCAGAATGTGCATCGTCGGTCAGGCTCGCTTCACGTCATTGGCGGCGTCGCCGGCGCGGGTGTCGGATGGATCATCAGATTGGGTCAGAACAGGCGCGAAGGGCTGCAGGCCGCGCCGGATGTGAAGTGTAACCAACGGATGGCGAGCGGTCGGTTACATTTTTGTCATTGATCCGCGCCATGACCAGCCTGCCCCCGAATGACAAAAATGTAATCGGGCGGTCATTGTCGGGTGCCGGTTGCGGGTAGAGGATGGTGGTCATGCAACACCTGACGTTCAGCTTCAACTTTCCCCAACTGCCTGAAGGAATCCACCGATGAAGATGAAGACAGCCCTGACCACCACGTTCGGCATGCTGATGCTCAGCGCCGCCGTCATGGCTTCCGCCGCTGGCATGGCCGCCGGTGACATGCCGGTGGTCAAGCCACTGCGCGGCACGGTCGACAGCGTCGACAGCAACACCCTGAATTTCACCACCCGTTCCGGCGCCCATCAGAGCATCGGGCTGACCGACAAGACTGGCATCCGCCTGGTCTCCAAGACCGACATCGCGTCGATCAAAGCGGACAGCTTCATCGGTTCCGCTGCGATCCCCAAGCCGATGGCACGCTGAAGGCTCTGGAAGTCACCGTATTCGAGCCGAGCCTGAAGGGCAGCGGTGAAGGTCACTACGGTTGGGAAAACGCTGACGGCAGCACCGGTACCATGACCAATGGCACCGTCGGCAAGCTGAGCGGCAAGGCCAACGGCCGTACCCTGAGCGTCGGCTACAAAGGTGGCGAGAAGCAACTGGTTGTGCCGGAAGACGTACCCATTGCCTATGTGCAGCCGGGCAAGGTCGATGAGCTGGTCAAGGGCGCGAAAATCGTCGTGTTCCCGGGCGAAGACGGCAAGACCGCACGCGGTGTCGCGGTTGGCAAAGACGGCTTCCAGCCGCCGATGTAAGCGGGTTGCGGCGTCTCACGGCGCCGCTTTCACCGAATCCGTGATGAGTCTCGCACCATGAAAAAACCAGAATTCATCCATGGCCCATCCGCCTGACGCACTGGATCAATGCCTTTGGCATGGTCTGCATGTTCATGAGCGGGTGGGGCATCTATAACGCGTCGCCGCTGTTCAGCTTCTCGTTCCCCCGGGATTTCACCGTGGGCGGCTGGCTGGGCGGCGCGCTGGCGTGGCACTTCGCCGTAATGTGGCTGTTGGTGATCAACGGCCTGGTCTACGTGCTCTATGGCCTGTTCACGCGGCATTTCAAGCGCGACTTTCTGCCGGTCACCCCCACAGCGGTGAAGCGCGACATGCTCGATGCGCTGCGCTTTCGTCTCAAGCACGATAAGGGCGTGTACAACGCCGTGCAGCGCCTGATGTATTGGCTGGTGCTGGCCGCCGGCGTGTTGATCGTGCTGACGGGGCTGGCGATCTGGAAGCCGATCCAGTTGCAGGAGTTGACCGCCGTGTTCGGCGGCTACGACTTCGCCCGGTACGTGCACTTTGCGGCGATGGCGTTCATTGGCGCGTTCGTGGTGGTGCATCTGGCGCTGGTGCTGATGGTGCCGAAAACCCTGATGCCGATGATCACCGGCGGCACGCGTGGGATTGAGAGCGGGAAGGTCGAGCATGATTGAGCCTAAAAAACGCGCCATTGCGCGCATCAAACTGGAACCGGCCCAGCAGATTCAGCTGGAGAGCCTGCAGCGTCGGCATTTCCTCAAAGGCGGCCTGACCGTGGGCGCGATGGCGATGCTCACCGGTTGCAACCTGCAGGACGGCGATCAGGTGGATAAGGTGCTGTGGAGCATGTCGCGGTGGAACGATCGGGTTCAGGCCTGGCTGTTCAGCGGGCAGAAGCTGGCGCCGACGTTCACCAAGGATCAGGTCCGTAACCCGTTTCCGTTCAACGCGTTCTACAGCGAGGATGATATTCCGGAGCTGGACACGGCGGACTGGAAGCTGGGTGTGTCGGGGCTGGTGCGGGACAAGGCGCCGTGGACGCTGGAGGGTTTGCGCAAGTTGCCCCAGCGCAGCGATATCACGCGCTTGATTTGCGTTGAGGGCTGGAGCGCGATCGGGCAGTGGGGCGGTGTGCCGTTGCGCACGTTCCTGGAGCATGTGGGGGCGGATACGACGGCGAAGTTTGTCGGGTTCAAGTGCGCGGATCGGTACTACTCGAGTCTGGACATGCCGACGGCATTGCATCCGCAGACGTTGCTGGCGCTGGATTTTGCCGAGGTGGCGTTGCCGCCGGAGTATGGCTATCCGTTGCGGGTGAGGGTGCCGACGAAGCTGGGCTTCAAGAATCCGAAGCATATCGTCGAGATTGTGGTGAGCAATGAGAATCCCGGGGGTATTGGGAGGATCAGGGGTACAACTGGTTTAGCGGGATCTGATCCCGTTCGTTTCAGGATCAAGATCAAGATCAAGATCTAAAGCGTCGGCCTAACGGCCTCGGGTTTCGCCTTCGGCGAGTTACTTGGAAAAGCACCCCAAGTAACCAAGGGTGCTTGCTCCTGGTTGGGCCCGACTTCGTCGGGTTCCCTCACTCCGACGACGCTCCGTGGGCCCGCGCCGAACGGACATCCATGTCCTGACGGCGCTCTCGCCGCATCCATGCGGCTCGGACCACTCCGCGTCGTCTGCGTTCGGCCTGCACCCAAGTCGCGTTTTCCGGTGTCTGGGCTTTTTGCGTATGAAGATCAAAAGCAGATCAAAAGCGGATCAAAAGCAGATCAAAAGCAGATCAAAAGCAGATCAAAAGCAGATCAAGGGCGGATTGCGGCCTGAGGATACTGGGGGCTTGTGGGAGCGAGCTTGCTCGCGAAGGCATTGGTCCATCCGCCGATAATCGGTGTTTGAAATGCAGCATTCGCGAGCAAGCTCGCTCCCACAGGATGGGGGTGCGGTCACCAAAATGGTTGGCGCCCTGGCTGGCTTCTTCCCGGCTAAAGCCGGTCCCACTGAATGCATGCGGCGTCTTGTAGGACCGGCTTCAGCCGGGAAAGCGTCGATCGTTACGCCGCAAGACTGATGGTGAGCAATCCGGCATCTTTCCGGCTAGAGCCAGTCCTACAAACACCGCGGTCACCGTATGACCGGCTTCAGCCGGGAAGCCCTTGATCTGCTCTTGATGTTGATGTTGATCTTCATACGCAAAAGGCTCAAACACCGCCAATCGCGACTTGGGTGCAGGCTGAACGCAGGTTTCGCGGAGTGGGCCGAGCCGCATGGATGCGGCGAGAGCGCCGTCAGGGCATGGATGCCCGTTCGGCGCGGGCCCACGGAGCGGGACCGGAGTGAAGGAACACGACGCAGGAGGGCCCAACCGGGAGCACGGCCTTTTTGGTTACTTTTTCGGCTGTTGGAAAAAGTGACCCGCCGTAAGGGCGGAACCCTAATTCAAGTACACACAAATAATGGATAGAGCGCCAATCCAACAAACGGCGCGCCCATAAAAAAGCCCGATTGCCAATCTCTCAGCAAACGGGCTTTTCAGCGCATAGAAAAAATCAGTTCAAACCCAATTTCCCGCGCATCTGCGACAGATCTTCCGCCAACGTATTGACCGGGCCTGCCAGCGCCTTGCGGTCCTGCTCCTTCACCTTGTCGTAGGTCTCATAGCCACCGTCCTTGGTCTTGTACTTCGCCAGGATCTTGTCCACCGTCCCAAAGTTCTTCTCGACCTTCGCCACGAACGCCTTGTCCGACTTCTCCAGCTGCGGCTTGAACAGATCGACGATCTTCTTCGAACCGTCAACGTTGCCCTGGAAATCATACAGATCGGTATGGCTGTAACGATCTTCCTCGCCCGACAGCTTGGTCGCCGCCACTTCTTCCATCAACGCAGCCGCACCGCCCACTACCTTCTCCGGCGGGAACGTCATGTCCGCGATACGCGACTGCAGCTCTTTCACGTCAGCCAGCAGCTTGTCCGCGAACACGGCCTGATCCTTGGTGGAATTCTGCGAGAACAACGCATATTCCAGACGGTGGAAACCGGTGAAATCGTCGGCCTTCACGCCGTTTTCGTGGTCGTCCTCGCGGGAGTCGATCGACGCGTCCAGATCGCTGAACAGCTCGGCAATCGGCTCGATTGACTCATAGGACAGACGCGTGGTCGGGAACAGCTTCTTCGCCATCGCCAGGTCGCCCTTCTTGATCGCGTCGGTGAACTTCTGCGTGTCGGCGGCCAGGGTGTCGACATTTTCCGTCACGTAGATCTTGTAGTCCGAAACCGGCGTGACCAGGTCCAACGGCGCGGTGGCGGCGAACGCGGACATCGATGTCTGCAACACGCCAAAGGTAAGCAACAACGCGAGAGGCGACTTTTTCATAGAGCTCTTCCTGTGAGGTAAGGGTTGTCAGGCAGTTTTTGTTGTTTGGGCAGAGGCGGCCAACAGCGACCGGCCGATGAAATCGTTGTTGTCGACCACGCCCGGCAGGGTGAAGAAATACCCGCCGCCGATAGGCTTGAGGTATTCCTCCAGCGGCTCGCCGTTGAGGCGTGTCTGCACGGTAATGAAACCTTTCTCCAGGTCCGCCTGATAGCAGATGAACAGCAGGCCCATGTCCAGCTGACCGTTCTTGTTCACGCCGTTCGAGTAGTTGAACGGGCGACGCAGGATCAGGTTGCGCTGGGTTTCAGCGGTGCGCGGGTTGGCCAGGCGGATGTGCGAATCCAGCTTGGTGATCTTGCCTTCCGGGTCTTTGTGGTAATCCGGAACGTCGGCTTCGGTCTTGCCGTCCATCGGCGCGCCAGTGGTTTTGACCCGGCCGAAGATCGCTTCCTGTTCCTGCAGCGGGGTACGGTCCCAGCGCTCGACGAAGTTGCGGATGATGCGCACCGCCTGGTAGCTGCCGTTGGCGGCCCAGGCCGGCTCGTCGCTGCCCGGTTGCACCCAGACCAGTTCGTTCATGGTCTTCTGGTTGTTCGAATCCGGGTTGGCCGAGCCGTCGCGGAAACCCAGGAAGTTGCGCGCGCTTTCCGGCGCCTGGCCCGGTTTCAACGGGGCCTGGGCGGGGACGGTGCCTTCCTGTTTCCAGCGCACCAGCAGCAGGTCCGGCAGGTTTTTCACGATGTCGCGCAGGGCGTGAATGTTGCTGTCCGGGGCGTTGGAGCAGAACTGAATGCTCAAGTCGCCGTGGCAGCAATCGGCTTCGAGCGCGTCGTTGGGGAAACCGACCATGCGCTGCAAACGCTTGGGTTTGACGGGTTCCAGCCCGAAGCGGTCATCGAACAGCGAGTCACCCACCGACACGGTAATGGTCAGGTTGTCCGGCGTGACCACCGGGCCGAGGATGCCGGAATCCAGTGGCGGCAGTTTCGGATCGACTTGAGGCACGGCCCCGCCGGTCATCAAAAACGCAATGCGCTCGTTCAACGTACGGAACATGCGCTCGAGGTCTTCACGGTCCTGGGCCAGTACGTCGAAAGAGACCATCATCCCGGCGGTTGGGCGCGGGTTGACGATGCCGCTTTGATGCTGACCGTGGAACGCGTTGTGGTCCTGGGTCTTTTCGCTTTTCGGTGCTTCGGTGACCTGCGCCGGCGCGGGGGCGGCGAACGCGTTACCGGTCAGGCTGGCACCGGCCACCGCTGCGCCTGCAGCGCCAAGGCCCAGCAGGACGCGGCGACGGTCAGTGGAGATCGGCGCGTTTTTTGAATCGGAGTCTTTCATGTGAATGCTGTCTTCGCTCTGGTTTCAGGGCCGGGCGGGTGCATGGGGCACCCGCCAGGGCACGCTTACAGGCCTGAGAGGCCGAGGGCCGGATCGATTCCATCGAGTGCGTCGGCCAGTGCCTTGGCCTTGTCTGCTATTTGTTTTCGTTGTTCGGTGCTGACCTGGTCGTACGGCTTGAAGCCGTCGGCGGTCTTGAGCATCAGCAACTGGTCATCCAGCGCGGTGCTCGCGGTGTCGATCTTTTTCAGCACGTCGCCGGAAGACTTGGCCAGCAGCGGACGCAGCAGCTCGATCACCTTGCGCGTGCCTTCCAGGTTGGCGGCAAAGCCGTTCACGTCGAGGTGGCTGTAGCGTTCTTCTTCGCCGTTGCTGCGGACCTCGGCAATGCTGCGCATGTTGCGCACGACCATGCTCGCCAGCTGTTCCGGGGCGATGCTCTGGGCCAGCAACTGCTGCTTCAGGCTGGCGATGTCGGCTTGCAGCTTCTGCACGACCGGCGCCAGGCCGTCGATGGATTTTTGCGAGAACAGGCCGAATTCGAGGCGGTGGAAGCCGCCGAAGCCGGGGTCCTGCTCGCGTTTTTCGTAGTAATCGGCGCGGGCGTTGATCGCGTTGTCCAGCTCGGACAGGCGCTGGGCCGCAGGGGCGATGCGCTGATAGGCAGCACGGGCCGGCGCGTAGGCTTTCTGCGCCTGGGCCAGATCGCCGCTGTCGATGGCTTGCTGCAAGTCGTTCGTCGCGCGGATCAGCGCGCTGCTCTGGGTACTCAGGTAGACGCGGTATTCGGACAGCGGCCCGATGAAGGCGACCATCGACGGACGCGCTTTGGCGGCGGCGTCAGACTCCGCGGTCGGCGTCACGTGCAACGTGCCGCGTGGATTGCTCAGCAGGCCGCAGGTGATGGCGTAGTCGCCGGGCTGCAGGTTGGCGTTGATGATCTGGCTCAGGCCCGGGACGATGTTTTCCCGCTCTTCCACCACCAGCACGCCGTCGAGGATTTCCCACTCCACGGCGCGATCCGAGGCGTTGACGATGCGGAAGGCGTTCTTGCCGGCCGGCACGGTGATCGAATTCGGCTCGCAGCTTTTCGCGTTAATGGTCACGACCGTTTCATTGCCGCTGTTGGCGATGCGCTTCTTCTGCGCGGCCTGGGAGGCGAAATAAAACATGGCGCCGGCGGCGATCATTAGCACCACCGAGCCCGCAACGGCGAACTGCAGGGCGCGAGATGGCTTGGCTTTCTTGGGAGGAAGGCCGTTGGCAGTGGAGTTCATGAGTGCCCTTATTTGTTCGTAACTGAATGCGTAACGGAAGAAGTGTGGCCGTGTTCATGGGCCGGGCGGGTGGGCAGACTCACCACCCGCGCCTGGGGCTTGAAGAACAGGAACAGCGCAAAAACCAGGTACGCCAGGTACGCCACCAGCACGCTGACGGTCGGCGCATCCTGATAACCGAACATGCCGGCCAGCACCGAGCCGGTTGGGCCGTCCATCGGCAGGATCGCGCTGATGTCGAAGACCACGTCCTGAAAGTGGTTCCAGACCCCGGCTTCGTGCAGCGAGCGCACGGAGTTGGCCAGAATGCCCGCTGCCACCACGAGGATGAACAGGCCGGTGTAGCGGAAAAACTTGCTCAGGTTCAGGCGCATGCTGCCTTTGTAGATGCCGACGCCGATGCACACCGCGATGATCAGGCCGAACAGCGCACCCAGCGGACCGGACACGTCCTCGCTCTGCTGGAACACGGCGAGCAGGAAGAACACGGTTTCGAGGCTTTCACGGGCGACAGCAAAGAACACCATGCCGATGAGGGCGTAAGTCTGGTTTCTCGACCCGGCCAAAGCAGCGTCCAGGGACTGGTGCAGGTCATGTTTGACCGAGCGGGCGACCTTGCGCATCCACACGACCATCGAACTGAGGATCACCACGGCCACCAGGCCGACGACGCCTTCGAACAGTTCCTGCTGCTTTTGCGGGAATTCAGCGCTGACCATTTCCAGGCCACCACCGACGAACAGCGCCAGGGCGACAGCCAGGAACACGCCGATCCATACCGCGGGCATCCACTCGCCACGGCCGGTTTGTCTCAGGTAACTGGCAATGATGCCAACGATAAGCGCGGCTTCAATCCCTTCGCGCAGCATGATCAAAAAAGGAACGAGCATTTATCACCGGTGCAGATCTGTTAGGGTGTGTGACGTAAATGCGTCAGGTAGCCATTCGCATTCAGCCATTGTGTAACATAATGATACTCATTATTGAATGCGCGCACTGGTTTTTTTGCAAAACCCTGCTTGTTGTGCAGGTGTTCAGGTGGGGTTCAGCCAAGAGGCATTGCAAACTGCAGCAGACGGCTTCCCAGCTCTGATCGGACACTGCCGCAGGTGTACCGGCCGACAGATGAAGGGTGGGAGCGAGCTTGCTCGCGGATAGGACGGTCCATCCGCTGAATGTTCAGCGGCTGGAATGATGTCTTCGTGAGCAAGCTCACTCCACAGCGTTCGTGTTTGCAGGCTGAAGGGGGATCTCCTACAGGTTTTGCGGTGACAGCGCGTTTTTCATGGTTTCGACGAATCGCTGGGCGGCGGGGCTCAGGCCCACACCCGCTCGGGTAATCAACCCGATCTCCCGACACACCCCAGGATGCTCGACCCGCACCTGTATCAAATCGCCGCGGCCTTCGTCGGCGGATTCCGGCAGCAACGTCATCCCCAGGCCTTGCCGCACCAGCGCCATGACCGTCGACATGTAGTTCGCTTCCAGCCCCGGCGTCAGTGCCAGTCCTTCTTCAGCAAACAGTTGCTCCACCCGCTCGCGCACGCTGCTGTCGCGACCGGTAAGGATGATCGGCTGCCCGGCCAGGGCCTGCAGGGTGATCGAGCGCTCCCGTGCCAGCGGATGATCAGCGGGGACGAACAGACTCAGCCGGTCGACCATCACCACCTCGAACGTCAGCCCGTGGCCCATCCGCGCCCGCACCCCCAGCCCGAAATCCACTTCGCCCTCACGCACCAGCGCATCGATCCGCTGCGCCACCACGTCCCGCAGGCGCACTTCGACCCCGGGGAATTGCTCGCGGAAGGCTTTCAGCAGCGGCGGCAGCGTGCCGGAACACATCGACGGCAGGGCAGCGATGGTCACCACGCCCCGGCGCAGCGCGGCCAGATCCCGCGAGCCGCTGACGATGTTGTCCAGGTCCAGCAGCAGTTTCTCCATGGGCCCGCGATTGTTCTGGCCCGCAGCGGTCAGGCTGACCTGACGCGGGCTGCGCTCCAGCAGGGCGACGCCGAGCCATTCTTCCAGCTGCTGGATCTGCACGGTCAAGGCGGACGGCGACAGGTTCAGCTCCAGCGCCGCTTTGGCAAAGCTGCCGGTGTGGGCGACGGTCAAAAAGGCGCGGATGTGCTGAATCGAGTTCTTCATGGCTGAGTTTTCCGAAGTAGTTGCCGTACGCGCGCCATTCGGTTTTTTCGAACGTAGGGCGCCGAACATTTCAATTTACAAAGCTTACCCCCGTTTCGATACTCGATGAAAACAACAACAGCTCATCCCGCCGCCCGCCGGTCAGGGATGACGAAGGATCAAACCATGCTCGCCACCCTCGGTGTCATTACCATCCTCTGCCTGCTCGCTGCCGTCATGAGCAAGCGCCTCTCGCCCTTGGTCGCCCTGATTGCCTTGCCCATCATCGCCGCGCTGATCGGCGGATTCGGTCTGCAAACCAGCGGCTTCATCATCACCGGCATCAAGAACGTCGCTCCCGTGGTCGGCATGTTCGTGTTCGCCATCCTGTTCTTCGGGGTGATGACCGACGCCGGTATGCTCGACCCGATCATCGACCGCATCCTGCGCACCGTGGGCACCCGTCCTACGCGGATTGTCGTCGGCACCGCGCTGCTGGCGTTGCTGGTGCACCTCGACGGTTCCGGCGCGGTGACGTTTCTGGTGACGATCCCGGCGATGCTGCCGCTGTACACGCGGCTGGGCATCGATCGGCGGATCCTGGCCTGTGTCGCAGCGATGGCGGCGGGGGTGAATTTCCTGCCGTGGACCGGTCCGGTGCTGCGCTCGTCGGCGGCGCTGCACGTGCCGGTGTCCGAGCTGTTCCAGCCGCTGATTCCGGTGCAGATCGTCGGCCTGGCGTTTGTCTTCTTCTGCGCCTGGATGCTCGGGCGCCGTGAGGAAAAGCGCCTGGGGCTGGGCCGCTTTCAAACCACGGCCGAGCCCATCGACGTAGTGCCCCAGCGGGTGCTGACCGAGCAGGAAGCAGTGCTGCGCCGACCGCGTCTGTTCTGGCTCAACCTGTTGCTGACCATCGTGGTCATGGCGGTGATGATTTCCGGCTGGGTCGATCCGGTGGTGATGTTCATGGTCGGCACGGTGCTGGCGCTGTGCATCAACTACCCCAACGTCGACGCCCAGCGCGCGCGCATCGATGCCCACGCCAAGACCGCCCTGACCATGGCCAGCATTCTTCTGGCGGCCGGGGTGTTCACCGGGATCATGCAGGGCACCGGCATGCTCAAGGCCATGGCCGAAGTGGCGGTGGCGCAGATCCCGGCTGGCCACGGCAAGTTGATTCCGATGGTGGTGGGCCTCCTGTCCATGCCGCTGAGCCTGTTGTTTGATCCCGATTCCTTCTATTTCGGCGTGATGCCGGTGATTGCCGAAGTCGGCCGCTCCCTGGGCGTTGATCCGCTGCAAGTGGCTCAGGCCTCGCTGCTGGGCGTGCACACCACCGGTTTCCCGGTCAGCCCGCTGACGCCGGCGACCTTCCTGCTGGTCGGGCTGTGCAAGGTCGAACTGGCCGACCACCAGCGCTTCACCATTCCGTTTCTGTTTGGCGCATCGGTGCTGATGACCCTGACCGCACTGTTGCTGGGAGTGTTTTAAATGAAGACAATACGTATCGGCTCTGGCGCCGGTTATTCCGGTGACCGTATCGAGCCTGCAGTTGAACTGGCCGAGAAGGGCGACCTCGACTACCTGGTCTTCGAGTGCCTGGCCGAGCGCACCATTGCCCTCGCACAACAGGCGCGGCTCAGTGATCCCGAAGCCGGTTTCGACCCGCTGTTGAGTGAGCGCATGCGTCGCGTGCTGCCGTTAGTGGGGCGCGGCCGCGAGACCGGACAGCGTCGGCTGCGACTGATCAGCAACATGGGCGCGGCCAATCCCCTGGCGGCGGCGCGGGAAGTGCGGCGCATCGCGGTCGAGCTGGGTTTGCATGGGCTGACGGTCGCGGCGGTGACGGGGGATGACGTACTCGCTGCTCTCAAGGCGAGTCCTGAACGGTTGCTGGATAACGGCGCGACGATTGCTTCGTTGGGTGATCAGTTGATCTCGGCGAATGCCTACCTGGGCGCGCAGGGGATTGTCGAGGCGTTGAAGGCCGATGCCGATGTGGTGATCACCGGCCGGGTTGCCGACCCTTCTTTGTTTCTCGCGCCACAGCTCTTTGAATTTGACTGGGCCGAGGACGACTGGACGCGGCTGGGACGCGGCACGTTGATCGGCCACTTGCTGGAATGCGCCGGGCAGATCACAGGCGGCTATTTTGCTGATCCGGGCATTAAAGAGGTACCGAACCTGGCGCGCCTCGGGTTTCCTTTGGCGGAAGTCGACGCCGAGGGCAGGGCGGTGATCAGCAAGGTCGCCGGCTCCGGCGGGCGCATCGACACCGCCACCTGCACCGAGCAGATGATTTATGAAGTGCACGACCCGGCGGCGTACCTGACCCCGGACGTGACGGCGGATTTTTCCGGCGTGTCGTTCCATCCAGTCGCCACCAACGAAGTACGGGCTGAAGGCGCCGATGGCCGCGCGCGACCTGAGACGCTGAAGGTCTCGGTGGGCTATCTCGACGGCTGGATCGGCGAAGGGCAGATTTCCTACGGCGGCCCCGGCGCACTGCCCCGCGCGCAACTGGCGCGGGACGTGGTGCTGGAGCGCTTACAACTGACCGGCGTGGTCTTCGATGACCTGCGCGCCGAGCTGATTGGCGTGGACGCGTTGCACGGTGCGACGTTGGGTTCGCGGGCGGCGGCCGAGCCGTGGGAAGTGCGCTTACGTGTTGCGGCGCGTTGTGAAGACAAGGCCGAAGCCGTGCGCATCGGCAATGAAGTCGAAACCCTTTACACCAACGGACCCTATGGCGGCGGCGGCGCGACCAAGGGCGTCCGCCAGGTGGTGGCAGTGGCGTCGCTGCTGATGCCGCGAGATGCCGTCAAGGCGAAGGTTCATCTGGAGGATGCATCGTGAGCACCGTGACATTGCGCGAACTGGCCCATTCCCGGACCGGCGACAAGGGCGACACCTCAAATATTTCGGTCATCGCCTTCGAGGCGCAAGACTACCCGCGATTGCTCAAGGCGCTGACGGCTGAGCGGGTGGCTGAGTATTTTGCCGAGTTGCTGGGGGACGATGGCTCCCGGGTACTTCGGTATGAACTGCCGAACGTGCACGCGCTGAATTTTGTGCTGCCGGGGATTTTAAAGGGGGCGTCACACGGTCACTGGCGCTGGATGCCCACGGCAAAGCGCTGGGGGCGGCGTTGCTGGATATGGAGGTGTGAGTTCGCCGGATTCGCGGCGCAGCGGCCGACGCCTTCCCGGCTGAAGCCGGTCCTACGGGATGCACGCGAGTCCTTAGTGGGACCGGCTTTAGCCGGGAAGAGGCCAGCGATCACACCGCATTCCTGTCGACCTTGCATGAAACGCGGCCCGTTCACCTACTTCTGATTCACTAGAAACACCACATACCCGCGAAACCACGGGCTGTCCTGCAGATACCCAGGCGCTTCCCATTCTCCGCCCTGCACCAGACCGATCCTGAAAGGCAGCCCCATCCGGCTGATGCGCGGCAGGTAGGCGGCGTAATCGGGGATGCTGTGGCGGCCCTGGTAGGTCTGCACCACCACTTCGTCGACCACGCCTTTCAGCTCGCCGATCGTCTTCGCATCCGCGTTGCTGCTCCAGTCCATCAACCCGGTGATGCTCAGCTTCAGCGCAGGCGGCAAGCGCTGGCGCAGGTCCTTGAGAAAGACCACGTAGTCCTGCAAATAACGCGTGCGCGCATCGAAATCGATCTGCACGCCGGCCACCGCCGTGCCCGCGTCCCGCCAGCGTTGCACCTGGCCCAGCAGCTGTTTGTAAACCGGGTCGGGCCAGCGCAGGGTGTGGGCGCGGTAGACGATCCACACCTCCTGCTGGGGCAGACGCCTCACTCTCATCCCCTGGGCAATCAGCGCCGGCGTTTGCCGATCACGACGGGTGGTGCTGATCTGGCCCTGGAGCACATACAGGGTTTTCGCCTGGTCCAGCACAGGTTGCGTCGCCACGCCGCTCCACAACCAGAAGGCATCGTGCTCGCGGGCGCCCACCGCCGCCCACGTCATGGGGCTGCTCAAGCCTGCGATGACCAGACCGATCAGCCCGCCGGCACACACCCGCCAGCGAAACAGCGCCCTCATCACCAGTAATACTGCAGGGATTTGCCCCAGCTGGTGACGCCGTAAGTGGTTTTCAGTTGCTTGAACCAGCCCTTGCGCACGGCGGGCGCCACATCCTTGCCGCCGCAACTGTTATAGCCCGCGGGCGCGTAGCAGTTGATCGCCCGGAACAGGGCGTAGGCCTTGTCGTCCCGCGCGGCTTTGCTGTCGGCGATCACCGTCTGGTAGCCGCTCAGCCGCGAAAAGACCTGGCCCTTGAAGCCGGGTTCGCTGCTGCCCAAATCACCCGCGTCGGGCTTCTGATCCAGCGGCATGCCGTCCAGGCCGTTGCGCAGGATGAACTCACCCAGGCAGTTCAGACCTTTGGCGTCCTTGTCGCTGGCCTGCAACGCGGCGGCGATCTCCCCGATGCTGGGGCAGGCGTAACCCGATTCGGCCTTGGCGCCGTTCCAGCGGAACAACTGCAGCGTCTGGCCGGCGTCATAGACATAACCCAGGCTGGTGCCCAGTTTGATATCGGCGGGCGGCTCCGGCAGCGTTTTCAGATCATCGGCGAACGCGGCGTACTGGCTGTGCAGCAGCGCCTTGTAGAGCAGGACGAACTGCGCGGTGGCCTTCTCGACATCGCTGATGCCCTGACCGATCTGCTGGCGCAGCAGCGGCGCGTCGGCCACCTTGCCCAGCAGAATCAGCCGCACCTGGGCGGAGGTGATCGGCGAATCGCTGGCGAACACCTTCGTCAGTTGCCCGCTGCGTTCATAGTTCATCGCCAGCGCCAGTTGCAGTTGTTCGCGCTGCAGGGGCTGCTGCGCCAGGGGCAGCAGTTTCAGCCACAGCGCCTGGGCGCCAGGCATATCATTGCCCGCCTCCAAAGCCAGGCCGCGCAGGGTCTGTTGGCTGAAGGCCAGATAATCCAGTGTTTCGGGAACGTCGTTCGGCAAATGCTTGAGCGCGTCGGCGGGTTTCTTGTCGACGTAGAACGCGAAGGCGGCCTGCAAGTACTCGAACACCGCCGGTTGCTGCGCGAACAACGCTTTCTGCCCATCGAGCTGCTGGCGGGTCAGCCGGTTCGGCAGGTCCGGGCGCATGATCATCAGGTCATGGGTCGCCGTGATCAACGGCGATGGCGTGGCGCCGGTGAGGGTCGTCAGCAGGTTGTTGTCGGCTTCCTGAATCAAGGCTTCCGGCGAGGCAGATACCCGGGCGTCTCCGGCTTCCGTCAGTTGCCAGGCGTAATCGGCGGCCAGTTTGTCGGTGTCTCCTGCCAGCCAGTGGACGCGGCGCAGCAACCCGGTGGCGGAGCGGCTGTAGCGGCCGTCGGGGTAAACGCTGAGGTACTGCTCGATGGCTTGACCGACTGCTGCGTAAGGCGCGCGATCATGGTCCTCTTTCAGGCTGCCGTATTCGTCGAACGCGTTCTGTTGCGCGGCGTTCAGCCGGGTGCGGACGATCATGTACAGCGCGGTTTCCTTGAGCCAGGGTTGCGCGCTCTCGGCGAGGCCGCTGAATCCCTTTTCTGCGTCGCTGAAGCGTCCGCTGTAAAAATCCGAGGCCGCACGCAGGTAGGCGGCAAACGCCTTGGCTTGCGGCGACTGGACATCGGTCGGCAACAGGCTGGCCTGCTTGTCAGCCTCCCAGGTGCAGGCATCCAGCAGTTGCAGGCGGGCGCGGGCCAGGGATTGGCGCTCGGTGGCGGACAGCCCTTCGGTGTCGAGCAACTGGCCGATGAAATCAGCGGCGCTTTCATCGCGGTTACTGCGGCAGCGGCTGCCTTCGCCCTGCAGAAAGGCCTGGCCCGCGGTGTCGTTGCTCTCACGGCTGAGGCCAAGCTTGCCCAGCAAGTCAGCCATGGCGGCGGCGCCTGATTCTTCGCTTTCGTCGCCCTCGATCTCTTCGTTCGCCAACCTGAACGCCGCAAACGGCACCGGGCCATAGCCCTCGGCCAGTTCCTGCTCGGTCAGTTCGCCGGGCTTGAGCGTCAGCGCCTTGCGATCGGCCAGCAGCAGACGCAGGTTGACCCGGCTGTCGTTACCGGGCGTGAGAAAGGGCAGGTTGTTACAGACGTCCAGCGAGTCGCGCAGCAGCGACCAGTTGGGGTAGCACGAGTCGTCACTGCTGGCCTGGGCCTGGCCGCCCATCGTCGCGCCAATGATCAAAGCAAGAGGAGTCAGGGAGCGGATACGCATGAACAATCCTTGATTTCGCTACGTAAGAAGAGGGTGAGCGCGGCGAATGATACAGGGTGTTTCGCCGTATCCACCGAGCGCCACGGACGCTGGATTAAAAATTATTTTCAGATTCATGTGAGGTAAACCGTGTCTGCATCCGTGTAGTGAGAATCAGATGCGTTTCGTGACAGGCGCATCGCTTCTCGACGCCTCAGGTTCTCGCTTCCATGACAGCTCAATCCGGTTTTCGCGTGTCCGCTTTCCCCGTGCTTCGTCCTGCATCGTTGTTGAGCGTGTGCTCAGCCACGGCGCTGTTGTGCTCGCTGGGCATGAGCCCTGTTGCCTGCGCTGAAGAAATGCAGCTGGACGCGGTCAACATCGACGCCACGTCCCAGCCCGAGGTCAGCGAAACCCAGCACAGCCGCGACAGCTATCAGGCGCGCAAGGCGACCGTGGCCACACGCACCGAAGCACCGTTGGTGGAGGTGCCGCAAAGCGTCAACGTGGTGACCAACCGGGTCATCGAAGACCGCCAGCCGTTCAGCCTGGACGAAGCGATCAATGCGGTCAGCGGCGTCAAGCAAAGCAATACCTTGGGCGGCACTCAGGACGCCATTCAGAAACGCGGCTTCGGCACCAACCGCGACAACTCGATCATGCGCGACGGCATGCAATCGGTGCGGGCGCGTAACTTCACCCCGACCACCGAGCGCATTGAAGTGCTCAAGGGCCCCGCGTCGATGCTCTACGGCGTGCAGGACCCGGGCGGCGTGATCAACGTGGTGACGAAGAAACCGGAGTTGGTCGAGGCCCGCTCGATCTCGGCCTTCGGCAGCAGCTTTGGCGGCGGTGGCGAGCAGATCGACCTGACCGGCCCGATCGGCACCAACGGTCTGGCCTACCGGGTGATCGCCGACAAGCAGAACTACGATTACTGGCGCAATTTCGGCAGTATCGATCAGTCGGTGATCGCGCCGTCGCTGGCCTGGTACGGCGATGACACGACGGTGTCCGTGGCCTACGAGCACACGGAATATTCCGTGCCCTTCGACCGTGGCACGCAGATCAACCCCAAGACCGGCAAGGTACTGGACATCCCGCGCAGCCGGCGTCTGGACGAGCCGTTCAACGTCACCACCGGGCGCTCCGATTCCCTCGACCTGCGCATGGACCATCGCCTCAACGACACTTGGACCCTGCGCACCGGTTACGCCTACAGCCGCAATTACTACAACGATTACCAGTCGCGCTTTATCTCGGCCAACTACAACACCGGCGCCGTGACCCGTCGCGGCGACGCCACCCGCGATGCCGTGCAGTTCGCCCACACCGCCACTGTCAGCGCGCTCGGCAACCTGTACTGGGGCGATGTGCGCCACGAAGTGCTGATCGGCGCCGATTACATGAAGAACGACCGCGACCTGGGCGATCTGTACCGCAGCGCCAACAAGGTCGACTTCAATTACAACGCGCCGGTCTATGGCGTTACTCAGCAACCGACTACGGCCAATGCCGCCCAGAGCGACCAGACCGATCACCTGCGTACCCATGCCTTCTTCGTTCAGGACGCCATGCACCTGGGCGAGAAGTGGATCCTGCAGACCGGCCTGCGTTATGACGCCTTCGACGAGCTGACCGGCAAGGGCCGGCCGTTCGTGGTCGGCGCCGACGTGAAGGACAGCAAGGTCGTGCCCCGCGTCGGGCTGGTGTACCTGATCCAGCCGGACTGGTCGGTGTACGGCAGCTACACCGAGTCGTTCCGCCCGAATACCTCGATTGCTTCGCCGATTGGCGACCTGCCGCCGGAGGAGGGCAAGGCCTACGAAATCGGCACCAAGTTCCAGAACGACGCGATCACCGCGACGGTGGCGCTGTTCAACATCAACAAGCAGAACGTGCAGACCAGCGAACCGTGCGGCACCGAGACTTGCACGCGGGTGTCCGGCGAGGTGCGCTCGCGCGGGCTGGAGGCGGATATCACCGGGCAGTTGAACGAGTTCTGGAGTATTACCGGCAGCTACGCGTACACCGACACGAAGGTGCTGGAAGATCCGATTCTCAAGGGCGAGCCGCTGGATGGTGTGTCGAAGCATACGGGCGCGGTGTACCTGACCCGTGACTTCGGGCACGTGGGTGTGGGTGATCTACGCGCGGGTGCCGGTGCACGGTTCGCGAGCCGCTGGGGTGTGAACGATGGCGCGGGGAGGGAGTATTACCTGCCGTCGTCGAAGGTCGCGGATGCGTTTGTGGCGTACAAGGTGAAGCTGGATGAGCGTGATGTGACGCTGCAGTTGAATCTGAAGAATGTGTTCGACGAGAAGTACTACACGTCGGCGAGCGGGTTGGGGTCGCCGGCGATTTCCATCGGTGAGCCGCGGCAGTTGGTGGCGAGGGTGAAGCTGGATTTTTGATTTTTCAAGATTAAGATCAAGATCAAGATCAAGGGCGTCGGCCTAACGGCCTCGGGTTTCGCCTTCGGCGAGTTACTTGGAAAAGCACCCCAAGTAACCAAGGGTGCTTGCTCTCGGTTGGGCCCTTCCTTCGTCAGGGTTCCTTCACTCCGGTCTTGCTCCGTGGGCCCGCGCCGAACGGACATCCATGTCCTGACGGCGCTCTCGCCGCATCCCTGCGGCTCGGCCCACTCCGCAAAACCTGCGTTCAGCCTGCACCAAAGTCGCGTTTGGCGGTGGCTGAGCCTTTTGTGGTTGAACAGCGAAGGCAGATCAAAGGCTTCCCGGCTGAAGCCGGTCCTACAGGCGCGCGCGGTCTGTTGGTGGGACCGGCTTTAGCCGGGAATGCGTCAGGCGTCAAAGTGCAAAAGGTTCGGTGCTCACGCTGGCCTCTTCACGGCCGATGCCGGTCCCACCAGGGATAATCAACGTCAATATCCTCTAAAGATCCGTGATCTTCACCGCGCCTGTCGCTATCCGTGCGGGCAGCTTCAACTGAGCACCCAACCCACCCCCTTCGCGGTTGGTGAGCGTCAAGGTACCGCCCAGTGCGATCGTCAATTGCTGCGCGATCGCCAGGCCCAGTCCGGTACCTCCGGTGTCGCGGTTGCGTGAGCTTTCGACGCGGTAGAACGGCTTGATCACTTCCGACAATTCCCCTTCGGCAATGCCCGGCCCGCGGTCCAGCACGTGAAGCGACAGGCTCTGATCGGCGTGGGCGATCACTTCAATCTCCGCCGCGCCGCCGAACTTCAAGGCGTTGTCGGTCAGGTTGACCAGCACTCGGCGCAAGGCATGGGGGCGGGTGTCGATGATTGCGCCGGTCTTGCCGTTCAGCTGCACATCGCGGCCTACGTCCTGATAGTCGAACACCAGGCTGTCGAGGAATGAATCCATGTCCAAGCGCCGTGCTGTCTCGGTCGAGGTGTCCATGCTGCGGGCATAGGCCACGCCTTCCTGAACCAGGTGCTGCATCTCGCTCAGGTCGCTCCAGAGCTTGTCTTTCTCGATGCCATCGTCCATGAACTCGGCGCGCAGTTTCATGCGGGTGATCGGGGTTTGCAGGTCGTGGGAGATTGCTGCCAGCAGTTGCATACGCTCCTTCACGTAGGTCGAGATCCGTTGCTGCATGGTGTTGAACGCCACGGCAGCGAAGGCCACTTCGGTCGGGCCGCTTTCATCCAGACGGATGCCTTCGCCGTTGGGGTCGAGGTTGTCGACGGCGTGGGACAGGCGCGTCAGCGGACGAATCGCTGTGCGTACGGCCAGCCAGGTGCAGACAAACAGCAACACCAGTTGGCCGATCAACAGCAGCGGCAGCCAGGGCGACAGCGGGGTGATCTGCGGGCGTACGTCGATCGTCAGCGGGTTGCCGTCCTTCAGCGTCAGATGCGCCTGATAGTGCGGGCGGCTGTCGGCGATGTTATTGAAGGTCAGTGTGTAATCGTGGCCCAGGCTTTCCTGCATCGAATGCACCGACATTGGCGCCTTGTCCATGTCCACCGGCGTACCGGTCTGGCCGGCACCCAGGATGTAGACGTAGGTCGGGTGTTCGAAACGTGGCAGCCAGGCCTGGCGTTCGTCGGCGGGCAGGCGTTCGAGGATGGCAACGGTAGTGCTGAGGTCGCGCTCCATGTTGCCGAGCATCGTGGTCATTGCGCTTTCATAGCGCTCATAAAATTGCAGGCCGAACGACAGACCGTGGGCCAGCACCAGGCTGATCAGAAAAATCAGCGAGAGACGCGAGGCCAGGGTGCGCGGCCATCCGAAGCTCAGCTTCATGGGCTTTCCCCGAGAATTTCCACGGCGTAAGTGAACACGTAGCCCTCGTTGCGCACGGTCTTGATGTAGGCCGGGTCGCGGGCGTCGTCGGCCAGGCGCTGACGCAAGCGGCTGACCAGCAAGTCGATGGAACGGTCGAACAGATCGGCGTCGCGGCCCTGGGTCAGGTTCAGCAGTTGATCGCGGCTCAAGACGCGCTGCGGGTGGTCGAGGAAGGTGCGCAGCAGGCGGTATTCCGCGCCGCTGAGCGTCACCACCGTGCCCTGGGCGTCGAGCAAGTGGCGGGCGGTGGTGTCCAGCTTCCACTTGCCAAACGCCAGCAAACGACCGGCCTCGGTGACGATCAGGTTCGGCGGCAGCATGCGGGTGCGGCGCAGCACGGCGTTGATCCGCGCCAGCAGTTCACGGGCGGCGAAGGGCTTTACCAGGTAGTCATCGGCGCCCATTTCCAGGCCAATGATGCGGTCGGTTTCGTCGCTGCGGGCGGTTAGCATCAGCACGGGCGTCGTCTTGTGCTTGCCGGTGCGCAGCTCGCGGCACAGCAGCAGGCCGTCGTCACCCGGCATCATGATATCGAGCACGATCAGGTCGACGGGCGTCGATTCCAGAAACGAACGCATCTGCCTGCCGTCCGCCACCACCGTGGTGCGCAGGCCGTTCTTCTTCAGGTAGTTGCCCACCAGTTCCCGAATCTCGCGATCGTCATCGACAATCAGAATGTGATCGACGTGCTCCATTGCCGCAGCTCCCGTATTCATGTGTGTGAGGCGCATCTTAACCAGTCGCGCGTGACTTGCCTGCCGGGGTTTGTATTCCACTGTATCTGGCGCTGCCGGGCATACATGCGCATGCAAAAGGCAGGTTTTTCGGCGCGAATGTATCGCTGTGTATCTGCAGCGGGCTCTGACACGTAAGGATGATTTTCCGGCGGTTCGCGACACAAGCGAGATACCTGCGGGGCGTTCAATGGGACCCATCGAGACGACAGACACACACCGCCTCGAACCCTGACCGAATGACCCTTTGAATACCGGAGAACATCATGAACTGGAAGAACCTCAGCATCGCCACCCTGTTTGCCGCCATGAGCCTTGGCGCCCTGACCGCCCAAGCCCAGCCCGTTGCTCAAGCCCACAATTACATGTACGGCGAGCACCTGGACATCGCCAAGGCCTTGTCCACCGAAGTCGACCCAAGCCCGGCCTGCGGCGTGGTCAATGCCCACCTTCGCTACCTCGACTCCCAGGGCCAGCAACAGGTTCTGAACTACGAGACCGTTGCCCAGAACTGCCCGCAGGACAACTGAGTCCAGGGCCGCGCGGATGACGTGTCACCGGCCGCCCGGTTCGCCCATTACCGTTGAAGATTACGTGAGGATCACACCATGACACCGATCAAAACCACCTTGTCGGCCTTTGCATTGGCACTCGCGGGTTTCGCCGTTCACGCCAACGCAGCCGTGACGCACACCGGCGGCGACGAGCGCACCTGCTTCCAGCTTGCGCCGAAAGTCGCCGAAAACGGCTCCGACAAGACGCCACTGGTGATGTGGATCGAAAGCCGCGGGCAGATGGTCGCCGAAGGCGGCTCCGAACACACCCGGGTCGGCGTGGCGGGGCATCAGCAGAGCCGGGTGTGAAGGGTATGTCAGACGGTGGTCTTTCGGGCCGTCCGTGGTAACGGCGACACGCAAGTGGGCGGTGATCGGGCGGCAGGAGTAAGCTGTGCTCCTTTTTGACTGCCCGCGCCCACGCGCCGCTCAGGACCTGACACCCGCAATGAGATCACCCGCTGCCTTCGCGCCACCGCCGTCACTGTTTCTGCCCCTGACCCAAGAGGTGTGCAAAGGCTTGGCCGCTGGCGAATCGCTGGACGATTTCCTCAATCAGGCAGGCCGGCCACAACTCGCCGCGCTCATGCTGCTGCTCAATCTCAACGCACTGGTCGCGCAACATACTGCCGTCGAACAGCTCGAACGCATGCTCGATGACGTCCTGCGCGCGGCCGCCTCGGTCGAAGACGCCGGCGGCCGTTTTGCCGATCTGGTGCGCGGCAGGTTCACCGCCGACCATCTGGCCGCAGGGCTCTCGGTGCTTGAAATTGCGGGCGTCAGCCTGCTCGAAGACGCTGACATCGAGCAGCAGGATTACCTCGACGGGGAAGGGCAGTGGGACTTCGGTTTTGGCCTGCGTTATCGCGCGAAGCTGGAGCCACTGACCCGCGAGATTGTGATGCCGTCCGGCGACGTGCTGCGCCTGAGCGATCAACAGAGCCGGATCTTCGACGAGTTCAAGGTGTGCAGCGAGGAGTCGTTCCACCTGCAGGCCTATGCCGGGGTGGGCAAGACGTACTTGCTGGCGAAGTTCTTCGAGGTCCTGATCCCGGAAAAAACCCTGCTCATGGCGACCTTTCCCGGACAGGTGAGCGCGCTTCAGGCGCGGGTGCGCCAGGCCAATCCCGACGCGCGGATCAACGCGTGCACCTTCGGTCACATGGCCAACCTGCTGCTTAACCGCGATCTCACTGCGCGCGGCTGGCGCAACACCGATATACAACGCACCGGCGCCAGCTCGCTGGTCGATGATCGGCAAGTGGCGCAGTGGCTGAACCTGCAAGCCGTGGGCAAGCTACAGCCCCGTGATGTGGCGCGGGTCTGCCGCAGCACCGTGCACAGTTTCAGCCTGTCGCCGCTGGCGAATATCGAGGCGCGGCACTTGCCGTCCCTGGGCCATGCGGCGAGTCAGGCGGACATCGCCCTGCTGCTTGAATACAGCCGCCTGCTCTGGCGCGAGACGGTCAGGCCGTCGGCGCCGCATATCCGGTTGCCGATCCGCAACAGCCACCGGATCAAGTTTCTGGCGCTCACCACTGAAGTCATTCCCGAGAACTACAGCCACATCATCATCGACGAGAGCCACGAGCTGACGGCGCCAATGGTGCAGATCCTTGATCGCAGTCCCCAGGCGGTCATTACCCTGGGCGACGAATTCCAGCAGCTCAGCGGCAAGACCCCTCGCCACGGCGGCTTCATTCGCCAGCGTTTCATGACCCAGTCGATTCGCGCCGGCAAGCAAATGGCCGACGTGCTCAACCCGATGATTCAGTTGCACCCCAGCGACATCAAGGAAGGCTTCGTCGGCCGCGCGCCGCACCCGACACGCATCATCGGCCACGGCGTCATGCCGATCCCGGAAAAACCCACCACGATTCTGGTCGCCAACGAATGGGGCCTGTTTGCCTGGTTCAAGCGCCTGACCGAAGCAGGCGCGCGCTTTCAAATGCCACTGCGCACCCTTGAAAACCTCACGCTGTTCGTCAAAGGCCTGGACCTGCTCTACCGCGAGGACCTGCGACCGCAACACCGGCTGATCTTCCGCTTCGCTTACTGGGACGCGCTGGCCTCGGCCATGGGCGGCAGCCACGAATTCAAGGCCATGCACGAGTGGCTCGGCCAGGGCAACCGGCTGCAGGACTTCCTCGACACCACCCAGCGTTTCTGCAACGACCCGGCCGCCATCCTCAAACTGGCGAAGGTCGAAGACGTGAAGAACCAAGAGTTCGACGCCGTGCTCCTCTCCCGCGACCTCATGCGCCCACCGCGGGAAGGCTCGACGCATTCCCTCGCCAGCGTGTGCTCGCTGCTCTACACCGCGAGCTCCCGCGCCCGGCACGAACTGCTCCTGCCGGGGAACATGAACGACTGGTTGCAGGATTTGGGGCGGAAGTAGGGGGCGGACAACTCTCTCGGTAACGATCCGGTTTAAGCGGGATTGCCTTCCCTTATTTCCGGCGGCTCCTACACACAGGGACGATCCACGCTGACTTCGTACCAGCTTATTCATCGGTAAATTTCTGATCGACTTTTAGCGATCCAGGGACGAACCGTGAACAAGAACGCTGCCTATGATGTACGGCCTGCCATCCTTAATTGCGAGACCGCGTTGGGAAGCGCATTGGTGGCCATGTTCAAGTTGGTTGAGAGCGAACTGACTTGTGAGAAGGCCCCGCCTGCGGCGCTTACCGTCGTTATCTTTGGTGGGTGCGCGGTGCATCTGTATACAAGTCATCGGGTTTCCAGTGATGTCGATGCAGAGTTCTTTGCGTCGGAGCTGCCTTCGAGCCTGGATTTACAGACTATGCTGGCGGCAGTCCCCCAGACATTCGTGGATGAGCAAAGCGGTCGAGTGGTGGAATTGTCTTATGACCTCAACTTCACGTCTGGATTGGGCCCATTGCATGAGGACTATCTGGAACGCGGAGTGCCGCTTGATTCGTTCGGGCCGCTGTCGCCATTGCGAGTTCTGATAGCGTCGCCGGTCGATCTTGCTATTTCCAAGCTCGGACGCGGGACTGAGCAGGACGTCAGCGATATCTTCGCCCTGTTGCGTACCGGCTTCATCCTTGCTGCCGAGTTTGAGCGTTTGGCCCTGCAGGCCATTGATTGCTATGTTGGCAATCACGAACCTCCCACATCCATCCTCACCAATATTTTGCAGGACTACCTGGAGACCGCCGATGGACAGCCCGGTTGAACGCCACTTACTTTCCGAAGCGATGGCCAGACTCGCTGATCAACCGCTGAGTCAGGCCGATGATTGCGCGTTGGTGAGTCTGGCTCAGGAGGTCTGGTATGAGCACTCGAGCATGGAGTCTGAATTGCGCAGATTTCTCGCCAGCAATCCTGGCGAGCTGGCGGCGCGCCGAGTGGGGTACCTTCTGGAAAAGCTGACCCGGTTCCCCTGTGCGACTGACGAGCGGGTGCGCGAGACTTTGCATGCGCTGAGTTTGCTGATTCAGCGTTTTCCGCGTCAGGGCGACGACCAGCAACTAGCGGAGACTCGCCTGCGTGACCGTCGGGACGAGCTTGCACTGTCGTGGGGACTTAGCGAGGGGTTGGGGTTGAAAGTGCAGACCCTGCTGCCGTATCAGACGCGCCATTACGCAGCGGGACGTAACTCGGCTTTCAAATAACCAACACTTGGTTTATCACCGCTGAACCCGGCTTTCAGCAGGGGCGAGAATCCGGACAATGACTTTTCAAACCCTGCAATCCCCACCCCGCCACTGCTTCGGACTCACCCCGAACCATCGTTTGAACGCCCGTGAAAAGGCGCTGGTTTCCGAGTAGCCGAGCAGCGAGGCGAGTTGGGTGATGCTGAGGTTCTGCTGCTTCAGGTGGCTCAGGGCCGAATCCTGGCGGATCTGGTCGACCAGTTGCGTGAAGCTGATGCCGTGTTCGCGCAGTTTGCGCTGCAGGGTCCATTCGGACAGGCCCAGGGTCTGGGCGATGTCTTCCAGCGCCGGTTCGCCCAAGTGCAGGGTGGCGACGATGGTCTGGCGGGCGCGGTCAAGGAGCGTCGCTTCGTGGCGGTTGCCCGTGCTGCTGCCGTTCTCGCCCAACTGACGGATCGCGTCTTTGATCAGCATCAGCAGAATCGGGTCGCTGCCCGGCATGGCCTTGCCGACGACATCGCCCTTGGGAATCAGCAGCGAATTGCAGCGCTGCCCGAAAGTTACGTCAGCGCGGAAGACGTCGCGGTGCTCGTGCCAGCCCTGGGGTTGGGCATGTTCGAAGGCCACTTGCCGAGGTGCCCAGTCCGGGCCGAGCACGTGGCGCACGAGGTTCAGCGCCATGCCCATTGTGAGTTCGGCGTCCTGGCGTCGTTCGTTGATCGCGCCGTGGCGGACCTGATAATCAAACCGGTAGCACTCGCCTTGATCGACCAGTTCGATCAGCGTGCTGTGCTGGTGGAAGGGGAAGGCGGCGGAAAAGTTGATCAGCGCGTCTTCCAGCGTCGCCGAGCACAGACCAATGTAGCCCAGCAGACCCAGTGCCTGAGGCCGGAATTGCTGGCCGTAACGCAGGCCGAAATTGTCGCAGCCGGTCTGGCTCGCGGCTTCTTCCAGCACTTTGCAGTAGTTGGTCAGCGGCAGGCTCAGGGTCGGGTGCAGCAATTGCTCGGGGTCGATCCCGGACCGCCCGAATACGCGGTCCAGATCACCGCCGTGCTGCAGGATGAACCCGTCGAGCCCATTGGCCGCAGCCGACAGCACGCCGCGGTTGCTGGCGGCGGGCATGTTCGATGCGGCGGCGGGGACGAGGGTCGGGAGCATAGGGGTGATGGCTCTGACGGTGTGTAGGCAAAGTGTGCAAGCAAATGTCATACCTTCATGGCTTCAGCACACCTTCCGGCAACCACGGGCCGGCCTGCCATTCAGCTGTGGAGGCTTGATCGCACCTCGGCTGGGCGGACGTCTTCGCGAGCAAGCTCGCTCCCACAAGAGGCGCGGTGCTACCCGGCGACTCATCCGGCAACCAGAGTTTTGGGAAGTACGGTGCCACGCCGATCCGGAAACACAGCCTTACACTGACCTCAATCGTGACCCCCAATAAAGCACCGGGCCGTTTTCACGCGCCAGCGTGGCGCACCCCCGGCAGATACCGGGAAAACTTGACCGCAGACGACATACGGTGCAACGCACTGTCAAGCCATGGCCGGCGCGCTGTGACTATGCTCGACGGCAGACAAATACCGTCGCCTGGCTACCGGGGTACACGCTCATGACTGCTTCACAACTCAAACCGACCTTGGGAACCCTGCACTTGTGGGGACTGGCCGTGGGCCTGGTGATTTCCGGCGAATACTTCGGCTGGAGTTACGGCTGGGGCACCGCCGGGACGCTGGGCTTTCTGGTGACCACGCTGATGGTCGCGGTGATGTACACCTGTTTCATCTTCAGTTTCACCGAGCTGACCACCGCGATTCCCAACGCAGGCGGGCCGTTTGCCTATAGCCTGCGCGCCTTCGGCGTCACCGGCGGGATGATCGCGGGGCTGGCGACACTGATCGAATTCGTCTTCGCCCCACCGGCCATCGCCATGGCCATCGGCGCCTACCTCAACGTGCAGTACCCGTCCCTTGACCCAAGGGTTGCGGCCATCGGCGCGTACTTCGTCTTCATGACCCTGAACATTTTGGGCGTGAGCATCGCCGCGACTTTCGAACTGGTGGTCACCGTCCTGGCGGTGGCTGAACTGCTGGTGTTCATGGGCGTTGTCGCGCCGGGCTTCAGCTTCAGCAACTTCGTGCTGGGCGGCTGGGCGGGTTCCGACACCTTTGGCCTGCCGGCCATCAGCGGCATGTTCGCGGCGATCCCGTTTGCCATCTGGTTCTTCCTCGCCATCGAAGGCGCGGCCATGGCGGCCGAAGAAGCCAAGGACCCGAAACGCACCATCCCGCGGGCCTATGTGGCGGGCATTCTGACCCTGGTGGTGCTGGCGATCGGCGTGATGATCTTCGCCGGCGGCGTGGGCGACTGGCGCACGCTGTCGAACATCAATGACCCGCTGCCCCAGGCAATGAAGGCCGTGGTGGGCGGCAATTCGAACTGGATGCACATGCTGGTGTGGATCGGCCTGTTCGGTCTGGTCGCCAGTTTCCACGGCATCATTCTCGGTTACTCGCGGCAGTTCTTTGCCTTGGCGCGGGCGGGCTTTCTGCCGCCGAGCCTGGCGAAACTGTCGCGCTTCCAGACCCCACACCGCGCCATCCTCGCAGGCGGTGTGATCGGCATCATCGCGATTCTCAGCGACGGTGTGATCAATCTGCAGGGCATGACGCTGACCGCCGCGATGATCACCATGTCGGTGTTTGGCGCTATCGTGATGTACATCATCAGCATGCTCAGCCTGTTCAAGTTGCGCCGCAGCGAACCGAACCTTGAGCGCAGCTTCCGCGCCCCGGGTTACCCGGTTGTGCCAGGCATCGCTCTGGTACTGGCGGTGGTGTGCCTCGTCGCCATGGTCTGGTTCAACCTGCTGATCTGCGCCATATTCATCTGCCTGATGGCCGTGGGCGCGCTGTTCTGCAAAATGGTCCGCGGACGCAGTGCGGCGGTCGCGGTCACCGGTTAATCACGCGGTTTCGACAAAAGAGGTGTGCATGAGCTTCTCCCACAGCATCGGTGGCATGGTCTGGCGCTTCGACAGCCTGCGGGAACTCATGGCCAAGGCCAGCCCCGCGCGCTCAGGCGACTTCCTGGCCGAAGTGGCCGCAAGCAGCGATGCCGAGCGTGCGGCGGCGCAAATGGCCCTGGCCGACGTGCCGCTCAAGCAGTTCCTCACCGAAGCGCTGATTCCCTACGAAGAGGATGAAGTCACCCGCTTGATCGTCGACAGCCATGACCGCGCTGCCTTCGCTCCGGTCAGCCATCTCTCGGTTGGCGGCTTCCGCGACTGGCTGCTGGGGGACGACGCCACCGAAGCCAGCCTCAAGGAACTGGCGCCGGGGCTGACCCCGGAGATGGCGGCAGCAGTGTCGAAGATCATGCGGGTGCAGGATCTGGTGCTGGTGTCCCAGAAGATTCGCGTCGTCACCCGCTTTCGCAACACCGTCGGCCTGCGTGGGCGCATGTCCACCCGGCTGCAACCCAATCACCCCACCGACGACCCGGCCGGCATCGCCGCCAGCGTGCTCGACGGCCTGCTGTACGGCAACGGCGACGCCATGATCGGCATCAACCCGGCCACCGACAGCGTCAGCGCCATCAGTGAACTGCTGAAAATGCTCGACGGCGTCATTCGTCATTACGAGATTCCCACCCAGTCTTGCGTGCTGACCCACGTCACCTCTTCGGTCGCGGCCATCGAAAAGGGCGTGCCGCTGGATTTGGTGTTCCAGTCCATCGCCGGCACCGAAGCGGCCAACAGCGGTTTCGGCATCAGCCTGGAAGTTCTTCGCGAAGGCTACGAAGCCGGGCTGAGCCTGAAGCGCGGGCCGCTGGGCGACAACCTGATGTACTTCGAAACCGGGCAGGGCAGCGCCTTGTCGGCCAACGCTCACCACGGCGTCGATCAACAGACCTGCGAGGCCCGCGCCTACGCCGTCGCGCGGCATTTCAACCCGTTTCTGGTCAACACCGTGGTCGGCTTCATCGGCCCGGAATACCTCTACAACGGCAAGCAGATCATTCGCGCGGGGCTGGAAGACCACTTTTGCGGCAAGCTGCTCGGCGTGCCCATGGGCTGCGACATCTGCTACACCAACCATGCCGAAGCCGATCAGGACGACATGGACGTGCTGCTGACGTTGCTCGGCGTCGCGGGGATCAATTTCATCATGGGCATTCCGGGGTCCGACGACGTGATGCTCAATTACCAGACCACCTCGTTTCACGACGCCCTGTATGCACGCAAGACCCTCGGCCTGCGCCCGGCGCCGGAGTTCGAGGAATGGCTGACGCGCATGGACATCCTGCGTCAGGATGACGGCGGCGTGCGGCTGGGGCAGGGCGTGCCGCCGCTGTTCCGCAAGGCGCTGGCGCAACTGAATTAGGCGAATTGAATGACCGGCGTGATCAGTAGTCGAGAGAGGGGCTTGAGCCATGAGCGATGACAAGAAATCACCCGCACACGCCGATGCCTGGCAGCAGTTGCGGACGCTGACCTCGGCGCGAATCGCCCTCGGGCATGCCGGCACCAGCCTGCCGACGGCGGCGCAGCTGGATTTCCAGTTCGCCCATGCACAGGCCCGCGACGCGGTGCACTTGGCGTTCGATCACGGGGCGCTGGCCGAGCAACTGGCGGGCCGCTCCCGCGAGACGTTGCCCCTGCAAAGCTCGGCAGCCGATCGCAATATCTATCTGCAGCGCCCTGATCTGGGGCGGCGTTTGTCCGAGGCGTCGGCTGCCCAACTGAAAGATTACGCAGCGGCGAATCCCGAGGGATTCGATCTGGCGCTGGTGGTCGCCGACGGGTTGTCTGCCTTGGCGGTGCAGCGTCACAGCCCGGCGATGCTGGAACGCATTGATGAAATGGCGGCAGCGGAAGGCTGGAGCCTGGCGCCGGTGGTGCTGGTGGAACAGGGCCGGGTCGCCGTTGCCGATGAAATCGGCGCACTGCTCAAGGCGCGCATGGTGGTGATCCTGATCGGCGAGCGGCCGGGCCTCAGCTCGCCGGACAGCCTCGGCCTGTACTTCACCTACGCACCGCGCGTGGGCCTGAACGACGCGGCGCGCAACTGCATTTCCAACGTGCGCCTCGAGGGCATGAGCTACGCCATGGCAGCGCACAAATTGCTGTACCTGATGCGCGAAGCCTGGCGCCGGCAACTGTCCGGCGTGAGTTTGAAAGACGACGCACAAGTGCCGGTGCTGGAGGCGGGCGAGGGCAGCCGGCCGGGGAATTTTTTGCTCGGTGGATGATGAACCTAGCCAGTCCAGATGATCGTGCCCACGCTTTGCGTGGACATGCCCCTGTGACGCTCCGCGTCAGCTTTGCAGGGCTGGAAATAACTGGCGTCTTTTTCGACGCCTTCCCGGCTAAAGCCGGTCCCACATTTTAGGTCACGGCCAGTTTCACCAAATGCACGCGGTGCTTAAAGTGGGACCGGCTTCAGCCGGGAAGAGGCCAGCACAGCCGCAGCATCTCCATCGGCGGAGACACCGCTTTCCCGGCTAAAGCCGATCCCACATTTTAGTTCACAGCCGGTTTGACTGGATGCACGCGGTGCTTAAAGTGGGACCGGCTTCAGCCGGGAAGAGGCCAGCACAGCCGCTGAATCTCCACCGGCAGACAGACCCCCTTCGCGAGCAAGCTCGCTCCCACATAATCGTCGACGCCGCCGGATCTGAACCAGGCTCCGTAACGTGTGGGAGTGAGCTTGCTCACGAAGAGGCCATTGCATCCACTGCATTTCTGACAGTAGGTACACCGATTTCCCGGCAAGCCGGCCCTACGAGCTGCGCGGTGTCAGCCCGCTTTCCAGATTCATTTGCTAGGCTGCTCCCACCACTCCCGAGAGCGCTGCCCCATGTCGACTGCCCATTCCGACTGTGCCACCACGCACTTCTTACGTGAATTCTGGCTGGCCCTCGGCGGCGAGCCTCGCTACCTCGATCATCTCCAGTTCACCGGCGAAGGCGCGCTGGCGTCGGTATTTCCGGTCACCGGTTTCGCCACCGCCGCCATCGCTGCCGCGCATCTGGCGGTGGGCGAAATGATTGATCAGGCCCACGGCACCTCGCCTGCGATCACGGTCGATCGGCGCCTGGCCTCGTTCTGGTTCTCAACGTCCCTTCAGCCCCAGGGCTGGTCACTGCCGGCGCAGTGGGACGCGG
The DNA here is from genome assembly GCF_016925575.1 of Pseudomonas sp. 15A4. Classification (NCBI taxonomy): domain Bacteria; kingdom Pseudomonadati; phylum Pseudomonadota; class Gammaproteobacteria; order Pseudomonadales; family Pseudomonadaceae; genus Pseudomonas; species Pseudomonas sp. 15A4. Next base: position 3,087,648 of record NZ_CP068986.1, read on the forward strand.
TGGCGGGGGACTATCGCGCGGCGGATGGCTGGATTCGTTTACACACCAACGCACCGCACCATCGTCAGGCCGCGCTCGCCGTGCTGGAGACCGCCGCCGAGCGCGACGCGGTCAGTCAGTCTGTACTGCGCTGGAAGGCCAGTGAGCTGGAAAGCGCGGTGGTCGACAATCAGGGGTGTGCCGCCGCAATGCGTAGCGCCGCGGCCTGGCGCGAACATCCCCAGGGCCGCGCCGTCACCGCCGAACCCTTGCTGCATCGCACGCAGGCCCCAGCGGCACCGGCTGCAGCGCATCAGTCAAACCCTGCACGACCCGAATGGATCGTCCCGCGCGAACGTCCTTTGCAGCGCATCCGCGTGCTCGACCTCACGCGCATCCTGGCCGGCCCGGTGGCGACGCGGTTTCTTGCCGGTTTCGGCGCCGAGGTACTGCGCATCGACCCCCTGGCTGGGACGAGCCCGGCACCGTGCCGGAGGTGGTGCTGGGCAAACGCTGTGCGCGGCTGGACCTGCGCGACCCTGCCGATCGCGCAGTGCTGGAGGCCCTGATCAGCGAAACGGACGTGATGGTTCACGGCTACCGCGCCGACGCCCTCGCGCGGCTGGGCCTCAGTGCCGAACGCCGCCGCCAGCTCAATCCCGGTCTGGTGGATGTATCGCTCAACGCCTACGGCTGGACCGGCCCGTGGCGCGAGCGACGCGGTTTCGACAGCCTGGTACAGATGAGTTGCGGCATCGCCGATGCGGGCATGGTCGCAGCGGGAAGTGATCGGCCCGTGCCGCTGCCGGTGCAGGCGCTGGATCACGCCACGGGGTATTTGATGGCGGCGGCAGCCGTGCGTGGACTGACCGAGCGACTGACCACCGGGCAGGGCGTGCAAGTGCAGGCATCCCTGGCGCGCACCGCGTTATCGCTGATGTCGTTTGCTCGAACCGAGGCCCAGCCTGCAGCGCTGCTACCGCTGAATCCGAGCGATTATTCCGACGCCATCGAGCACACCGCCTGGGGCCCGGCGCTGCGCCTCAAACCCGCCGGGCAGATCGACGGCACGCCGACCCACTGGGATTTACCGGCGAGCGAACTGGGCTGCGTCGACGCGAGATGGCTGTAACGCGCGACGGGTCGAAGGCCTGTCAGCCACCCGCAATCATCACATCCAGGTTCTGCACCGCCGCCCCGGCCGCGCCTTTGCCCAGGTTGTCGAACACGGCGGCCAGCAATACGTGGCCATCGTTTTCGAACACCATCAGCCGCAGGTTGTCCGTGCCATTGAGCTGGCGCGGGTCGATCCCTGTCAGCGCGCGCGACTGCTCCATCGGCATGACTTCGACATACCCGCTGCCCTGATAATGTTCAGCCAGCGCGGCATGCAGCGTCGCGCCCGTCACGCCGTGGGGCAGCAGGCGCGTTTGCAGCGCGATGGTCAGCACGATGCCCTGACGAAACGCGCCATAGGCCGGAACGAACATCGGCCGCTCGCTCAGCCCGCTGTACTGCTGGATTTCCGGCACGTGCTTGTGCGCGAGACTCAGACCGTAGACTTGAAACGGAATCGACTGGGCCGCGTCAGGTCCTTCGAATTCATCGACCCCGGCGCGGCCTTTGCCCGAATAGCCTGACACCGCGTTGATGCTGATCGGGTAGTCGCGGGGCAGCGAGCCCGCCTCCAGCAACGGCCGCAAGAGACCGATCGCCCCGGTGGGGTAGCAGCCCGGATTGCTGACGCGGCGGGCGCTGGCGATGCGTTGTTTTTGCGCGTCGCTTATCTGCGCGAAACCGTAGACCCAGTCGGGGTGGGTGCGGTGCGCAGAGCTGGCATCGATGACCCGCACGTCCGGATTGGTGATGCTCGCGGCCGCATCGCGCGCGGCATCGTCCGGCAGGCACAGCACGGCGATGTCACACGCATTGATCGCGGCAGCTCGGCTCACAGGGTTCTTGCGATGCTCGGCCGGCAGGGTAACCACGTGCAGGTCGGTGCGGCCTTGCAGGCGCTGGTGAATTTGCAGGCCGGTGGTGCCTTGGTCGCCGTCGATGAAAACAATAGGGAGGGGCATGGGTTCGATTCCGCAAAAAGGTCGTCAATGGACGCCATCTTCCAGCGCACTTATGGATAGAGAAAGTTGAATTTATTGACGGTAGACTTCAGCTTTTCTGAAGAAGGGGCCGGGCGATGCGGGAAATCAGTCTGGATCGGTTGCGCACGTTAGTGGCCATCGCCGATCACGGGTCGTTCGCTGAAGCGGCGCGAGTCCTGAACCTCGCGCCGCCGACGGTGAGCCTGCACATTGCCGATCTGGAGCAACGGGTGGGCGGCGTGTTGCTGTCGCGCACTCGCGGACGGGTTCAGCCTTCGGCCATCGGCGACACCCTGATCGAACGCGCGCGGCGCCTACTGGCTGATGCCGAACAGGCGCTGGAAGACGTCGAGCGTCAGGTTCAGGGACTGGCCGGGCGGGTGCGGTTGGGGGCTTCGACGGGCGTCATCGCGCAATTGCTGCCCCAGGCGCTGGAAACCCTGGCGCAGGTGCACCCCGGCATCGACGTGCAGGTGGCGGTGCTGACGTCGCAACAGACGCTGCAAAAGCTCGCGGACGGCAGCCTGGACATCGGGGTGATTGCATTGCCCCAGGCGCCGGTAAAGGGACTGTCGATTCAGCCGTGGCGGCGCGACCCGGTGATGGCGTTCCTGCCGGCTCGCTGGGACTCTCCGCCAGTGATAACGCCGTCATGGCTCGCCAGTCAGCCGCTGATTCTCAACGACACCACCACGCGGCTGTCCCGCCAGGTGGCGGAGTGGTTTGCCGGCGAGGGGCCGCAGCCGACGCCGCGCATTCAGCTCAATTACAACGACGCGATCAAGAGTCTGGTGGGGGCGGGCTATGGCGCGACATTATTGCCCCACGAAGCATCCACGCCAGCGCCCGAGAACCGCATTGTCATGCGTCCGTTGCAGCCGGCGTTGTGGCGGGAGTTGGGCATTGCGCACCGGGCGGGAAACGTCGAGCGCTCGACCGGGTTTGTGCTGGAGGTGTTGCAGGAGCTGGAGGCGTTATAGCGGAAAAGGCGGTAAAGCAGACGTGTAGCCGACCGGTGCTTGATCCTGTCAGGCGCCCGGTCGGTTACAGCGTGGCTGTCATGCCATCAGAATTTGAACGCCTGGCGCCCGATCAGCAGCCATTGGCCTTTCTGTTTCTGCCAGACCTGAAAGTTTTCGATCTCGGTCGGCACGACCTTTCCACTGTTCACCGCTTCTGCGGAGAAGTGATTGCGCACTAGGGCAGTGTCGCCGTTCATGTTGATTTTCTGGTTTTTCATCTCAAGGGTATTGAAGCCGCTGCGACCGGTTTCGATGTCGGCGATGAACTCATCCTTGTTCTGCACTTTGCCGCTGGAGTGGCCGTAGGTGACGTTGTCGGACGTCAGGGCTTTGAGGCCGGCGATGTCCTTGTGCAGCATCGCCTGGGTCATTTTGTCCACCGCTTTGGCGACGTCTTGCTCATCGGCAGAGGGAGCAGCGGCAACGAAGCCTGAAAACAGGCACAGGAAGCCGAGGGTCAGTTTGAGTCTGGTCATAGGTGCATCCTTTTTTATTGTTGATGGAAGCGTAAAGCAGAGGCCATCTGGCAAAAGTGGCTTTTGTACGTCGTCGTACAACTGCGCCGCTCAGGCTAGCCCACAACGGGCGTGTTGGAAAGGGAGTGTTTGAAAGCGGGGAGCCGCCGCGGCGCCTCTTGATACAGGCTGGCGAAATCCTGCTTTACTGAGGACTCGCTGCGGCACGTTCAGACGCTCGCTATCGCGCCTGTGGCCGTTGAACCACCGATGAGGATGCGCACAGATGACCCGTCTCACCGCCAAAGACTTTGCCCCGGAATTGCTGGAGCTCTATGACCACTATGTTCACGGCAAGATCAATCGCCGGGAGTTTCTCGATCGCGCAGCGGTGTTCGCCGTGGGCGGCCTTGCGGCGACGACGATTCTGGCCTCATTGAGCCCCAACTACGCGCTGGCCGAGCAGGTCGAGTTTACCGACCCGGACATCATCGCCGAGTACATCACGTATCCGTCGCCCAAGGGCCATGGTCAGGTGCGCGGGTATCTGGTGCGGCCGGCGAAGGCCGATGCCAAAGTCGCGTCGGTGCTGGTGGTGCATGAAAACCGAGGTCTCAATCCCTACATCGAGGACGTGGCACGGCGTGTGGCTAAAGCCGGTTTCATTGCCTTGGCGCCTGACGGTCTGACGTCGGTCGGGGGCTATCCGGGCAACGACGACAAGGGCCGCGAGCTGCAGCAGAAAGTCGACCCGGAAAAGCTGATGAACGATTTCTTTGCGGGCATCGAATGGCTGATGGCGCATCACGCTTCGACCGGAAAAGTCGGGATCACCGGGTTTTGTTATGGCGGGGGTGTCTCGAATGCGGCCGCAGTGGCCTACCCGGAGCTGGCGGCGGCGGTGCCGTTTTATGGCCGGCAGCCCAGGGCTGAGGACGTGAGCCGGATAAAGGCGCCGTTGTTGTTGCATTACGCTGAGCTGGATAAGCCGATCACTGACGGCTGGCCGGCGTATGAAGCGGCGTTGAAGGCGGCGGGGAAGACGTATGAGGCTCATATTTATCAGGGCGCCAACCACGGTTTTCATAACGATTCGACGCCGCGGTATGACGATGCTGCCGCGACATTGGCGTGGAACCGGACGGTGGATTGGTTCAGGAAGTACCTGGTCTGACAGTGAAGGGGACTGATTTATTTACAGCGCTTCATCGTAAATTAATCTGTCCCCGGGGTACGCGGTGCGGCTGCAATGGTCGGCCTAACGGCCTCCGGTTTCGCCTTCGGCGAGTTACTTGGAAAAGCACCCCAAGTAACCAAGGGTGCTTGCTCCTGGTTGGGCCCTTCGTTCCTCAGGGTTCCTTCACTCCGGTCTCGCTCCGTGGGCCCGCGCCGAACGGGCATCCATGCCCTGACGGCGCTCTCGCCGCATCCATGCGGCTCGGCCCACTGCGCGAGACCTGCGTTCAGCCTGCACCAAAGTCGCGACTGGCGGTGTTTGAGCCTTTTGCGTATGAAGATCAAAAGCAGATCAAGTGCTTCCCGGCTAAAGCCGGTCCTACAGTCGAGGTCGCCGCCAATCCCGTGGTGCGCATTGATCGTTCCTCACGATCCGCGTGGGAATGCATCCCCTGACGCTCCGCGTCACCGGTCTGGCTGGAGGAACGCGCTCTCATTGTGGGACCGGCTTTAGCCGGGAAGAGGCCAGCGTGTTCGCCATCACTTTCGCGGTATGCCACCCGACGCCTTCCCGGCTGAAGCCGGTCCTACAGTCGAGGTCGCCGCCAATCCCGTGGTGCGCATTGATCGTTCCTCACGCTCCGCGTGGGAATGCATCCCCTGACGCTCCGCGTCACCGGTCTGACTGGAGGAACGCGCTCTCATTGTGGGACCGGCTTTAGCCGGGAAGAGGCCAGCGTGTTCGCGATCACTTTCGCGGTATGCCACCCGACGCCTTCCCGGCTGAAGCCGGTCCTACAGTCGAGGTTGCCGCTAATCCCATGGTGCGCATTGATCGTTCCTCACGATCCGCGTGGGAATGCATCCCCTGACGCTCCGCGTCACCGGTCTGGCTGGAGGAACGCGCTCCCATTGTGGGACCGGCTTTAGCCGGGAAGAGGCCGGTGTGTTCGACATCACTTTCGCGATATGCCACCCGACGCCTTCCCGGCTAAAGCCGGTCCTACAGTCGAGGTCGCCGCCAATCCCGTGGTGCGCATTGATCGTTCCTTACGTTCCGCGTGGGAATGCATCCCCTGACGCTCCGCGTCACCGGTCTGGCTGGAGGAACGCGCGCTCATTGTGGGACCGGCTTTAGCCGGGAAGAGGCCAGCGTGTTCGCCATCACTTTCCCGATATGCCACCCGACGCCTTCCCGGCTAAAGCGGGGCCCGCTAGGTGATCGCGGTGTGGCGGCAGGCACCAAAACCCTGCACGCAGTGCCTCTTTGAAGCGCATGGTGGCTCGTCCAATAATCTGAAGACAACCTGCACCCCAACGCCAGCGGGCTACGTCCTCCCTGGCCCGGCTTTTGCTTTTGTTGAATCCAAACTTGGATACAAGATGGAAGCCTCCCATGCACGACCTCCAAAGCTCTCATTTCGGCTGGACGATCAACGAGTGGCTGACGGCCTACCAGACCGGGCAGTTGTCCCCGGACGTCCTGCTGTCGCTCGCCAGCACTTACCCGGCAACCGACACCGCGTGGATCGCGCGGGCCAGTCAGGCGCAGATCAGCGAGCAGCTTGATGCGCTCGCCGAGCGTCTTGATGCAGTCAACGGCGATATCGCGCAATTGCCGTTGTACGGCGTGCCGTTCGCGATCAAGGACAATATCGACGCCGCCGGTTGGCCGACGACGGCGGCGTGTCCCGAATTTGCCTACACCGCAAGCAAGGACGCGACCGTGGTGGCTCGACTGCGCGCAGCGGGGGCGATTCTGATGGGCAAGACCAACCTTGATCAGTTCGCCACCGGCCTGGTCGGCACTCGCTCGCCCTACGGCGCCGTGTCCAACAGTTTCAATCCTGATTATGTCAGTGGCGGCTCCAGCTCTGGCTCGGCGTCGGTGGTGGCGCGGGGGCTGGTGGCGTTTTCCTTGGGCACTGACACCGCAGGCTCGGGCCGGGTGCCCGCCGGGTTCAATAACATCGTCGGCCTGAAGCCCACCAAGGGCCGCTTGCCCAACACCGGGCTGGTGCCGGCGTGCAAGACCGTGGACTGCATTTCGATCTTCGCGCTGACCGTTCATGACGCGCACAAAGTCGCCGGCCTGGCCGAGGGATTTGATAGCGATGACGCCTATTCCCGCCACAATCCGGGCACGGCGCCGGTGGGCTTTCGCGTCGCGATGAAGCTGGCGGTGCCGGACACTTTGGAGTTCTTCGGCGATACGCACAATCAGGCCGTGTTCGAACAGGCGCTGCATCGTTTGAGCGACATGGGCGCCGAGATCACCCGCATCGATTTCGCCCCGTTCAAAGCCCTGGCCGAGCAGCTCTATTACGGCCCGTGGGTGGCGGAACGCACGGTGGCGCTGGCCTCGATGCTGGAAACCAACCCCGACGCCATTAACCCGGTGGTGCGCGGCATTGTGGAAAGCGGCCTGGCCTACAGCGCCTGTGACGCCTACCGCGCCGAATACCTGCGGGCGACGCTGAGCCGCCAGATCAACGAGGCGCTGGCCGGCTTCGACGCGCTGGTCGTGCCCACGTCCGCGACCCTGCGCACCCAGGCGGAAATGGCCGCGGAGCCGGTGCTGTACAACTCGCAGTTCGGCTTCTACACCAACTTCACCAACCTGGCGGACCTCTCGGCCCTGGCATTGCCTGCTGGTATGCGCGCCGACGGCTTGCCGTCGGGCATCACCCTGATTGCACCGGCGTGGCACGATACCGCGCTGGCCCGGTTCGGCCAGCGCTGGCAGGAAAGCGTCGGCTTGCCGCTGGGCGCAACCGGTCGCTCACTTCCCGCGTCGCCACCTTCGCCAGCTGTTGCACCGCGCGGCAGCGTGCGGGTTGCCGTGGTGGGTGCGCACCTGACCGGCATGCCGCTCAACGTCCAGCTCACGAGTCGTGATGCTGTGCTCGTCGAACAAACCCTGACGGCGGCCGATTACCGGCTCTACGCGCTGCCCGGCACCGTTCCACCCAAACCGGGTCTGGTCAAATCCCCAGGCGGTACGTCAATCATCGTTGAGCTGTGGGACATCCCGCTGGCGCGTTTTGGCGAGTTCGTTGCCGAGATCCCCGCGCCGCTGGGCATCGGCAACCTGACGCTGAAGGACGGTCGCAGCGTCAAGGGCTTCATCTGTGAACCCTGGGCGATCGACGGCGCGCTGGACATCACACCTTTCGGGGGTTGGCGCGCGTACATCGCCAGCCTGAAGAAAGCCTGACCCAACGCCTGACGCGGCCCCCAAACGCCGTCGCGTCAGGCGTAAAGATCACCTGCCGGAGCACCCAGGTCATCATCCCTCATCAAAAACCCAAACTGCGCCCGGACAACCTGGCCGAGCGCATCTATCAGCAGCTCAAGGAGGACATCTTCGAGTTCCGCCTGCTGCCGGGGGATCGCTTCAGCGAAGGCGAGGTGGCCGAACGCGTGCAGGCCAGCCGCACGCCGGTGCGGCAGGCGCTGTATCGGCTGGAGCGCGAAGGCTATCTGGAGGTGTATTTCCGCAGCGGCTGGCGGGTGAGGGCGTTCGATTTCAACTATTTTGAAGAGCTTTACGACGTGAGGATCGTGCTGGAGTGCGCGGCTCTGGCGCGTCTTGAAGCGCTGGATCTGGAGCAACACCCGGTCATTGATGAACTGAAACACACCTGGCTCGTCACTCCCTCCAAACGCCTGCAACACGCCCAGCAAGTGTCAGCCTTGGACGAGCGTTTCCACTGCGCATTGCTGGAGGCGGCCGGCAACACCGAGATGGCGCGCCTGCACTTGGAGATCACTGAGAAGATCCGCATCATTCGCCGCCTTGATTTCACCCAGGCGGCGCGCATCGAGGCGACCTACGATGAGCACGCGCAGATTCTTGGCGCCGTGCTCGATCGCCAGACCCGGCACGCGCAGCAGTTGCTCACGCAGCACATCGAGATCAGCAAGCAGGAAGTGCGCAAGATCACCCTGCACCGGCTTCACGTCGCCCGTCCTTGAGCTGACGTCTGCACCTCGCATCGCCCACCAATCAACGAGCTCTCAGCGCGGATTGCGGCGCTCCGCCACTTCGGCCAACACCGCCAGGTCCATGTCGCCCTGACCGTGGTCGATGGCGTCCTGCAAGTGGGCGCGAATCATCTCGGCGCTCGGCATTTCGACCGACACCTGGCTGGCCGCGGCCAAGACCAGGTCCACATCCTTAAGCCCCAGCACTGCCTTGAACGCCGCCGGCTCGTACGTGCGTTCGCCAATCAGCGCGCCATAACCGGCGTACACCGGGCCGGGGAAGATCGTCCCCGACGCCAGTTCCACCAGGTCGGCAGATTTCAGGCCGTGGCGGGTGACCAGCACTGCCGCTTCGCTCATCGCCTCGATGGCCGAAACCAGCATGAAATTCATCGCCAGTTTCATCGCGTTGGCGCTGGAGGGCTTGTCGCCCATGGGCCAGGTCTTGCTGCCGATCAGGTCGAACAGCGGCTGCACCCGGTCGATGGCTTCAGCGGAGCCGGCCGCCATGATGTTCAGCTTCGCGGCGGCGGCCATGTTGGGGCGGCCCATCACGGGCGCGGCGATGTAGTCGATGCCTTGTGCGGCATGCAGCTCGGCCAGTTCATCGGCGAAGGCCACGGAGATGGTCGCCATGTTGACGTGAATCAGCGGGCCCTTGAGTTGCTTGAGCAGGCCGGAATCCAGCAGCACGGTGCGCAACGCGTTGTCGTCGGCGAGCATGCTGAATACCACGTCGGCGGCGAACGCCTGGGCAGGCTCGGTGACCGCCGTGGCACCTTGCTCGACCAGTGGCTGGGCTGCGTGGGCAGAACGGTTCCAGACCAGCAGTTCATGACCGCCTTTCAACAGATTGCCAGCCACGGCCTGACCCATATTGCCGAGGCCCAAAAAGCCGATTTTCATGGGGGTACGCTCCAGTAGACGAAGGGAGTACGGCGCGAGAGAGCGCCACGCGGGGCGAGCAGGATCGTTCACGACCTGTGCAGCTCACCTTCCTGAAGGATGGGACCGCGCCGCTCTAGAACCGTGCCCGGCCATTGCACGTGCCCGAGCACTACCTGTGCCGCCCGTGCTGCCCAGCCTGACGCGCCTCGCCGCGTATCACCAGACCGATGCCGACACCGGAGACCGCCATGCCCAGGGCCATCAGCCACGACAGCGGTTCGTCGAACATGGCCCAGGCCAGCAGCAGCGTCAGTGGCGGGCTCAGGTAAAGCACGCTGGCAACCCGCGTCGGCGTGGCCCGGCGCAGGCACATCCAGTACAGGCCGTAACCGCCGACCGTCGACACCGACGTCCACAGCACACTCATCGCGAAACCTGCGTTGGGCACGGGCGCGAGACTCCCGTGCAGTCCGGCAACGACGGCAAACACGAAGGTCGAGACGAAGCACTGCAACCACAGGTTGGGCAGCAGGCCTAGCGCCTTCGGGTCCGGGAGTGTTTTTGCCACAGCGTGGCGACCGCCAGCGACAGCATGCCCAGCACCGGCAGGGCATAGGCCCATGGCGGTGCGCTGCCCCAGGCCAGCGCGTCGTGGGTCGCCAGCATCACGCCCGCCAGACCGATCAGCAACCCGGCCCATACGCCGCGGGTCAATCGCTGGCGGAGCACCACGGCCGCCAGCACGGCCATGCCGATCGGCAAGAGATCGGCAAACAGCGCCGCCAGCCCGGCGGGCACACCCAGGGCAATCCCTTCGGTCACACCGAACAGATAACCGGCCATGGCCAGCAGGCCGATGCCGGCGTTTTTCAGCAGCACCGCGGGCGGCGTCTGGCGCAGTTGCCGGGCGACGAAGGGGAACAGAAGAAACGTGACCAGGATGCAACGCCAGAACACCACCAGCGACGCCGGCGCGTAATCGATGGAGAAGCGCGCGCCGATGAAACCCGAGCTCCAGATGACCACCAGCCCGGCTTCGAGCATCGGCAAGGGGAACGCCCGGCGCCGGGACGGAAGAGGGAGGCTCACGTTGGTCAGTTCGTTTGAAGTGTTCATGGACCCAACGTACCCAACCGCCGTAATCTAATAAATCAAAATAAACGACAGCAGTGCTTCGGGATCAGTGAACCATGAGCGCCATTCTGGATATCGAACAGGTCCGCACCTTTCACGCCGTGGCGCGCATTGGCAAGTTCAGTGCAGCGGCGGAACAGTTGCACAAAAGCCCGGCGGCGGTCAGCGTGCACGTGCAGCGGCTGGAAGCGGTGGCGGGCGGGCGACTGCTCAATCGCGACAATCAGTCGGTGTCGCTGACGCCGCTGGGCAAGCGTTTTCTGACCTCCACCGCTGCGCTGCTGAGCACCCACGATCACGTGCTGGCCGAGCTGCAGGGCACGCAGCTGGCGGGGCGCATCACCCTCGGGGTGCCGGACGAATACGCCACGCATCTGATTCGCGACGTGCTGCCGATTTTCACCGCCGCCTGGCCGAACATCGTTCTGGAGCTGAAGACCGCGCCCAGCTTCACGCTTCGCGATCAGGTGCGGCGGGGTCGGCTTCAGGTGGCGGTCATCGCCCAGCCGGAAGGCCAGCTGAGCGCGGACGATCAATTGCTGGTACCGACGACGCCGGTGTGGGTCGGCGCCGCGCATCTTCCGGGGATATGCCGGACCCGTTGCCGCTGGCCGTGCATGCCGCGCAATGCTCGTACCGGCAAGCGATGATCGAGTCGCTGAAGCGCAGCGGCCTGCGCATGCGCATCGTGCTCGAGAGCTCGTCCAATCAGGCAGTCAAGGCCTGCGTCGAAGCAGGCCTGGGGATCAGCGTCATCGACCGCGCCCGGGTCACCGACGGCATGCGCATCCTCGACGGCCTGCCGCCGATCGCTGACCACGACATCATCGTCGTGCGCTCGTCAGCTTCTCACGGGGATGACGCCGTGGACCTGCTGCGGCGGGCGATCGGGCAGTATTTCCGCCTCTGACGGCGGCGCGGGTCAGTCCTCGGAGCGCTCGCAGAAGCGCAGGCGATTGCCAAACGGGTCGGCGATTTCCATGACCTTGCCCCAGTCGAGGTCCTGGATGCCGGGGCGTGAATAGCCGTAGTTTTTCGCCAGCAGTTCGCGCTGCAGTCCGGCGATGTCGCTGACCGGCACGAAGAGCGTCGAGCCTGGCGTGGCGTCGCCGTGGTGTTCGGTCAGGTGGATGACGAGTTGGTCGCGGCGGGCCTGGGCATACAGCGGCAGACCCGGTTCAAAGCGGTGCTCCCACTCCAGGCTGAAGCCGAGAAAATCCACATAGAATTCTTTCGCCTTGGCTTCGGAAAAGATTCGAATCAGCGGTATCGCCGGGGACATCTGCACAGGGGTTCACTCCTTGATGGTCTGAGCGGGCGATTCTAGCCCAGAGTGGCCCTGCGGCTACCCCGCGTCTGCTTTAGGGGCGGCTGGCGCACGTAAATCGCCAGCAACATCGCGCCGAGGCTCAAGGCGGCGAGGGCCAGCGAGCCCACATCAATCGCCAGATCCAGGCCCCATGCGGTGGCGGCGCGGCCCAGCAACAGAGCGACAACACCTTGCATCAGGTACGCCACCAGAAACAGCGCCGACAGGGTCCCGGCCCGGTGATGCATCGGCGCGTGGGCGTTGATCAGGTTGAGGCCGCCCATGAACAGCAAGCTGTAACCGGCGCCGCTGGCCGCGCTGGAAAGCAGGAACACCGGCAGGGCGTGGGTCTTGGTCGCGAGCATGAGCAGCAACAGGCTGACGATGGAAACACTCGCGCCGGCGATGATCGACAGCCTTGAGCCGAAGCGTTTGCCGACGATGCCGGTGATACCGAGCACGATGGCGAACAGTGAAATGGCGCCGCCGTTGACCAGCGCGTTGCTTGAGCCGATCAGGTCATGGGCGATCTGCGAACCCAGCGAGAGCATCGTCGCCCCGACCGAATACGCACTGAGTACCGCGCTGACCGACACCAGAAACGTGCGGCGCAGCGGCGGGTGAATGTGCGGCAGCTTCAGCGACCAGGGCTTTTTGCTCTCGGCCGGGGTGTGGCGCGGCAACCGCCAGACGCCGAACAGCGTAGCGCCGAGCACGACGATCAACACCCAGAAACTCAGGCGCGTGGGGAACGGCGCGTACTGGATCAGGCCACCGCCGATGATCAGGGCGGCGGCAAGGCCCGAGGCCTGCGCGGCGGTGGTGATGGCGCCGGCCAGTTTCGCCTTGCCCGGCGCGCTGAATTCGACGACCGCAGCCGCCGAAGGGCCTGCCGACAGCCCGACGCCGATGCCCATGAATGCCCGGCCGATCAACAGCCAGGTGACATCGGGGGCGACGGCGAACAACAGCACGCCGATCAGTGAAGCGCCGACACCGAGCAACATCGCCGCACGGCGCCCGATGTAATCGGAAAGGTCGCCCAAGGCAATCAGCGTCGCCACCACGAACACCGGGAACACCGCGAAAATCAGCGTGGTCACGGTCGGCGTCAGTTGCCATTGATGGGCGTAAAGCGGGTACATCATGGCGGGCGCGGCGCTGGTCCACAGCGTATGGACCACCACGGCGGCCGCGACCCAGAAGCTGGTCTGCCGGCTCCATGTCGTGTGGGAGTGATTCATTCGAAGCGCCTCGCAGGGATCAGATGGGTGACATTAAGAGAGAGGGGTGGAGTGGGCTTGTACCGATGTGCGTTTGAGGGTGTTCACACTGGCGCCTTCCCGGCTAAAGCCGGTCCCACGGTCGCGGTCACAGCCAGTCCTACTGAATGCACACAGAACCTTGGTAGGACCGGCTTCAGCCGGGAAGACGTCGGACGCTACGCTGCAAAATTTTGAAAGTTAACACTGGCCTCTTCTAGGCTAAAGCCGGTCCCACTGGATAAACGCGTGCACTTAGTGGGACCGGCTTTAGCCGGAAGACGTCGGAGGCCATACCGCAAGACGGGTGGCCTCCGATGGACTCAGTTCAGGTGAGCCTTCAGCTCGCCCGCGGCCTGGCGCATGGCTGCTTTGACTTCGGGAATGTTGCTCAGTGGGTTGAGCAGGCCGTAGTCGTGGACCATACCGTTGTAGCGCACGGCGGTGACGTCGACACCGGCGGCATCCAGCTTGCGGGCGTAGGCTTCGCCTTCATCACGCAGCACGTCCAGGGCGGCGGTTTGCACCAGCGCAGGCGGCAGGCCCTTGAGCTGTTCGGTGCTGGCGCGCAGCGGCGAGGCATGAATGTCGGCGCGCTGGTTGGCGTCGGTGGTGTAGCTGTCCCAGAACCAGGTCATCATGTTTTTGGTCAGCAAATGCCCCTCGGCGTATTGCTGGTACGAACCGGTGTCGAAGTTCGCGTCGGTCACCGGCCACAACAGCAACTGGAAGCGCAGCTTGGGCGTGTTGTGCTCCTTGGCCATCAGCGCTACCACAGCTGCCATGTTGCCGCCTACGCTGTTGCCGGCCACGGCCAGACGCGAGCCGTCCACGTTGATTTCCTTGCCATGTTCGGCCACCCAACGGGTCGCGGCGTAGGCCTGATTGATCGCCGTCGGGTAATGCGCTTCGGGTGAGGGCGTGTAATCCACGTACACCGCGACCGCCCCCGAACCCACCACCAGATCGTGAATCAAGCGGGCGTGAGTCGGGTAGTCACCCAGCACCCAGCCGCCACCGTGGAAGAACATGAACACCGGCAGCGCACCCTTGACGTTGGCCGGGCGCACGATAGTCAGCTTGATGTTCTGGCCATCGGCCTTGATGGTTTTCTCGCTGACTTGAGTCCCGCTCAAATCCACCTTCATCGAATTCTGTGCGCCGGTCAGCACCGCACGGGCGTCTTTCGGGCTGAGCTGTTCCAGTGGCTTGCCACCCCCGGCGGCCAGCGCATTGAGGAACGCCTGGGTCTGGTGTTCAGGCACGGCGGTTTCAGCGGCGAACGCTTGGCTGACGGAGAGAGCGAGGAGGGTAGCGGTGAGGGTTTTTGTCAGAGTATTCATGATGGCGCTCACATGGATTGGCACGGGGATCAAATGAGCCGGTTTAGCGCATCGAGCGCTTTCCGGCTGGCTTGGACCACACTGTACGGAGTTGCCATGAGTGGAACAATTGGCCTTATTAGAGACACATTGTTTCCGTTAAGGAGACGATAGGTTGTGAGGGACGCCAGTCGGTTTTACGTATAGAGGCCTCAGCCAGGGAATCCGTGCAGCAGAAACAAAAACGGCGCCGTGCTGAACATCAGCAACGGCGCACGTCTTAGAGGCGGGGTGAAGCAAATTAGCTGCGCAGGTCCTTGTTGATCTCGTCTTCGTCCTTGTGAGGCGGCGCTTTCGGCAGCTCGGCAGGGTAGAACTCACCCTTGAGATTCAGTGCGGCGATGCGCGCCTTTAGTTTTTCGATGACCAGGTCGATGTCCTGTTGATCATCGAGATCGTCCACACGCAGCCACAGGTGCGGGAGGTTTTCAAAATACACGCCGTCGATTTCCACATCGGCAGTCATTTCGCGGTCCTGGCGCCACAGGCACTTGCGGTGAACCGTTGCGGGGTCTTGGGGCCAGGTTTCCGACGTGGTCAGCCAGACCTCGTGGTAATCCTGCAGGTCAATTTCTTCAATTTTGTCCAGTGGGATAAAAGTATTCACATATCACCTGTCAGCCAAGGGGACCGGGCGAGGTCGTTGCGCTGCTGACTGCCCCAGATCCCGAACCGTTTCATAAAGCGCACACCACTATGGCCGCCGTTTGGCTGACGAGTTCAACGCCCGCGCGCTATTGCCGCACGGTTAAGCCCCGTCAACGCAGCGACGTTAACGCATCGACCTCAACGCAGCGACGTCAGCGCAGCGCCGGCTCACGACTGAACGCATCCACCGCACGCGCCAGGCCCCTGGACGCCAGCGCCACCAGCTCGGCGCCTTTTTCCGGAGTCGCCAACGCGGGATCGGAGCCCATGCGCCCATCGGGGAAGCGCGCACGGAAGTCCTTCGCCTCCCGAATCGGCCCGGACGGTGCGATCTGCGGCGAGTAGTCCGCCGACTTGATCGAGTCCGGGTAGGCCCACTGGGTCACCGCGATCTCGGACGGCGTCGCGTGTGAACCGTGGCCTATCGGAAACTGCCGGTGGGCCAGTTCGCCGACGCCTTCCAGGTCCCACCAGTTGATCAGCTTCAGGGCGAAGCCGGCAGAACGCCCGGCGAAACTGGCCTCAGCGTACAGCTCGGAAAACGCCGCCTCGATCGACGCGACGTTACCGCCATGACCGTTGAGGAAGAGGATCTTTTCGAAGCCGTGACCCGCCAGCGAGCGCGCCCAGTCACCGATGGCGGCGATGAACGTCGAGGGGCGCAGCGAGATCGTCCCGGGAAAGCCCAGGTGGTGTTGCGCCATGCCAATGTTGAAAGTCGGGGCAATCAGGATATCGGCACTCTTCTGCGCTTCGTGGGCGATGATCTGCGGGCACATCCAGTCAGTGCCGAGCAAGCCGGTGGGCCCATGTTGTTCGTTCGAGCCGATGGGCACGACGATCGTGCGGCTGCGTTTGAGAAACTGCTCGATCTCGATCCACGTGGACTGGTGCAGAAGCATGTCAGGTGCTCTCCTCAGGGAAGGGGGCTTGATAAAACCGGGTTACAGCGAAAAATCGTGACGCGCGGCACCGGTTTGACGCGCCAGAATCGGCGCTCAAGCGGGTGGCACGCCCGGGAAACGCGCGATGAAACAGGTGCCCAGCTCGGCCGATGAACTCACGGTCAGGATGCCGTCATGGGCCGTGGCGATCTGTGAGGCGATGTACAGCCCCAGTCCCAGGCCTTCTCCGCGACCACCGGCTTCTGAGCGGGTGAAAGGCTCGAACAGCAGCGGCAGCAGCCGGGGCGAAATGGGCGTGCCGCGGTTCATGACGGAAATGATGACCTGATCGCCTTCCTGCCAGATGTGCAGATGGATCGGCGTCGTGGGTGAACCGTGGGTGACCGCGTTGCCCAGCAGATTGGACAGCAGCTGACTGATGCGCAGCGGATCGCAATAGACGTTGCCGCCGAGTTGGATGGACTCGATCAAGCTCGCCTGCGGGTGCGACGCGCGGATCTCGTCTACCGTCGCTTTCAGGACGTCGGAGAGATCGTCGGTGATGTGGCGCTTCACCGGAATCCCGCCGCCCATTCGGCCCCGGGCAAAGTCCAGCACGTTTTCGATCAGCGCGCCCATCCGGATCGAGCTCTGGCGTATGGCCGCGACCAACCCCAGCGAGCGCTTGTCTTCGGTTTTGGTCGCCAGCAGGTCGGCGCTCATGCGGATCGCGCTCAGCGGTGTGCGCAGGTCATGGCCCAGCACCGCCATGAATTGCTCGCGCAGCCGGCCGTGTTCGTTGGCGTCGGTCAGTTCGGCCCGGGCGCTCTCCAGGTGACCCTGGGTGTCCAGGCTCATGGCGATCAATTGCGCGAAAAGGGTCAGCGTCTTGACGATGGCAGGATCGCTCAGGTCCGCCGGCACCGAATCGATCGCGCACAGCGTGCCGAAAAAGCGGTCGTCCGGCAGAACGATGGGGATCGAGATGTAGCTTTCCAGCCCGTAGGTGAGGGGCGTGTGATGGGTGGCGAACTGCGGGTCGGCGCTGGCGTGACCAAATACCACGGGCTGCTGATGCTGCCTGATCTCGTGGCAGATGGTCGTCTCCAGCACCAGTTCGCCGCCTGGCTTGAGGCCGAAATTGATCGAGTCATCGACGGCGCAGGCCACCCAGTGACGTTCCGTGACCCTGGCGATCGCCGCAAAGCGCATGCCGGTGAGGTGCTTGACCATGCTCAGAATGACGGGCACGGCCGGGATCGCACTGATCGCCTCAACATCCAAAGCAAACTCTGGGCGGGTCATCGGATCTGGCTCTGGTCTAGTGGTAGGGCAGCGTATCTAAAATCGGCGGACATGGCTAACCCCTCGGTCCTGCAGGCGAGGTGTCCGCGCAGATTATTGAACCCTGACGCTCACACGGTGGTCGTTTTATTGATGCCTGAACGGCACATCTCATTTGCGTCCGATGAGCTGTTTGCTGTCGGTCGACAGGGCGATACTTGTCAGCTCTGTGTCTCTCGAAGCATTTGCTTCTCCTGTCTCTTGATTCTCAAAACAATGGGCCCACGGATGGCCGCCGCGAGGTTGAACGATGATTGCCATGCACCGATTTGCACTGCTGATGACCACTGCTGCGATGCTCAGTGCCTGCGGCGAAACCGCCAAGCTGCCGTTTCAGGCCGGCGTCGGCGCGCAGCCGCAACTGCCCGAGCCCAACAGCACCTTGATTCCGACCGTCAAGGTGTCCAAGGCCGTCGGCTGGAAGGGCGCCGAGACGCCCAAGGCGGCCGAAGGCTTCAAGGTCAGCGCGCTGGCGGAAGACCTCGATCACCCGCGCTGGCTGTACAGCCTGCCCAACGGCGACATCCTGGTCGCCGAAAGCAACAAGCCGCCCAAGCCTGAAGGTGCGAAGGACGGCGGCCCGGGCGTGATGGCCTGGATCAAGCGCACCGCCACCGGGATCGTCATGAGCCGGGTCGGCGCCGAAGCCGAGAGCGCCAACCGCATCAGCATCCTGCGCGATGCCGACGGCGATGGCCGCGCGGAAATGAAGAAGGTGTTCATCAGCGGCCTGACCTCGCCGTTCGGCATGGTGCTGGTGGGCAACGAACTGTTCATCGCCAACGCCGATGCCGTGGTCAAGGTCCCGTACAACGACGGCCAGACTGAAAGCACCGCCAAACCGGTGAAAGTCACCGACCTGCCGGCGGGGATCAATCACCACTGGACCAAGAACATCATCGCCAACCGCGAAGGCACCAAGCTCTACGTCACCGTTGGCTCGAACAGCAACGTGGCCGAGAACGGTCTGGAGGCCGAAGAGGGCCGCGCGGCGGTCTGGGAAGTGGACGTCAAAACCGGGCAGAAACGCCTGTTCGCCAGCGGCCTGCGCAACCCCAACGGGCTGGCCTGGAAACCGGGCAGCAATGAGCTGTGGACGGTGGTCAACGAACGTGACGAAATCGGCAGCGACCTGGTGCCGGATTACCTGACCTCGGTCAAGGACGGCGCCTTCTACGGCTGGCCGTGGAGCTACTACGGCAACCACGTCGACAGCCGCTTGCAGCCGCCGCGCCCGGACATGGTCGCCAAGGCCATCGCCCCGGATTACGCCCTCGGCACCCACGTTGCGCCGCTGGGCCTGACCTGGTCCGACCCGCGCGGCATGCCGGCCAAATTTGCCGACGGTGTATTCGTCGGCGAGCACGGCTCGTGGAACCGCAACCCGCAGTCCGGCTACAAAGTCGTGTTCGTCGGCTTCCAGGATGGCCGCCCGACCGGCTTGCCGGTGGATGTCCTGACCGGTTTCCTTAACGCCGATGGCGACGCACAAGGCCGTCCGGTCGGCGTCATCCTCGACAAGCAGGGCGCGTTGCTGGTCGCAGACGATGTGGGCAACAAGGTCTGGCGCGTCAGTCAGGCCAAGTGATGGCTTTGTGAGAAAAGGGAAATGCCGGTGATGATCACCGGCATTTTTCGTTTTGGCGGCCGCTATTTGCCTTCTAACCGAGGCATGCAAATCAGGTTGAACGTCCCTCCACCACCCGGCGTCATATTTTCTGTAGGGGTTGCAGCGTTATTGAGACGCTCCGGCTTTGTTAAACCGCTGGTAACGGTGTTTCTCAAAGCGCGTACCATTCTTGAAATCGATAGTGACCATCACGGTAGGCGAGTTCTCTTTTTCCCGGAAGAGAGGAGGATGGCCTCCATACCGAACTTGCTTTAGAAGGACGCCACGCGATGAAAATTTCAACCCTGCTGACTCTGGTCGCCGTGCTGTCCAGCGGTTTCGTCGCGTCGGGTCCTGCTGCTGCAGCAGTCACTGTTTCGGCGGCGGACGCCGAGGCGTGCCATTTGCTGCCGGTGGTTGAAAGCCGCGTGGCATTGCAGTCTTCTCAAAGTGTTGGTGTGCTCTACAGCGAAAACACGGTCAACACCCTCGAATACCTTGAGCGTTATCACGCGGTGGCGTTGAAAGGCGTCAAGAACGGCGGGCTGGATTCGCGCATTCGCGAGGCGTTCGTCAGCAGCTCCGATCCGAAACTGGCAATGGACTGGCTGAAGGGTTCGTTGCAGAAGCAGTTCGCGTCGGTGACCGTGTATGACAACCTCGATGCGCTGATGCAGGCGCGGCCGGACGTGGTGGTCATGCTCGACACCTACAGCCAACTGGTGTCCCAGCGTAACTCCCAAGTTGAAGCGCGCTTCATCGCGAAGTTCTACGACTCGAACCTGCAATACATCGGCAAGGCTGAAGGCCTCGGTGCCAAAGAGCTGACCTCGGTGTGGGTCCACGACAAGGCCGCCCCGGAGATTGCTGCGCAGATCAACCAGCAGCGCGACCTGCAGATCAACGCCCTGAAGCAGTTTGATGCCTCACTGAAAGCGCTGGTGACTACTGGGAAGACAGCGGAAGTGGCGAGTAATTGATCGAATGGTGTGTGCGGTGGATTTGTGGGGCCGGGTACACACTGTAGGACTGGCTTTAGCCGGGAAGAGGCCGGTGTGATCGTCCTCGATTTTGCAGCGTGATGCGCGACGCCTTCCCGGCTAAAGCCGGTCCTACGAGGCGAGCGCGGTCCCACCAGGTGAATCCGGCCTGATCTTTCCTCTGTTGCAATAAAAAACCGCTGCGCCCCTCATCAAGGCGTCAGCGGTTTTTTTGTGGAAGCGGTTACTTGCCGTCGGGCAACGCGTAGGCAATCACATAATCACCGCGATCCGCCGACTGGCGGGCGCCGCCGGCAGTGATGACGATGTACTGCTTGCCGGTCTTCGGTGAAACGTACGTCATCGGACCGCCCTGGCTGCCGACCGGTAAGCGGGCTTTCCACGCCTCTTCGCCATTGGCGCTGTTGAATGAGCGAAGGTAGTAATCCTGAGTGCCGGCGATGAACACCAGACCGCCCTGTGTCGACAGCGTGCCCCCCAGCGTCGGCATGCCGATTGGCAGCGGCAGGTGCATTTTGATGCCCATCGGGCCAGTGTCCTGCACGGTGCCTACCGGGACTTGCCAGGCAATCTTCTGGGTTTTCATGTCGATCGCCGTCAGCGTGCCAAACGGCGGTGCCTGGCACGGGATACCCGCCACCGACAGGAAGCGGTTCTTGTTGACGGCGTACGGCGTGCCTTTCAGCGGCACGGCGCCCATGCCGGTGTTCAGCGCTTCACCGCCGGACGCCGCGATAGCGTCCTTCAGCTGCGGCACCATCTGAATCCACAGACCCAGGCGCATGTCATTGACGAAGATGAAACCGTGGACCGGATCAGTCGACAGGCTGCCCCAGTTCATCCCGCCCAGCGAGCCCGGGAAACTCAGCGAAATGTCGGTGCCCGGCGCGGTGAACAGGCCGTCGTAACGCATCTTCTTGAACGAGATCCGGCACAGCAGCTGGTCGAACGGCGTGGCGCCCCACATGTCCGATTCGGTCAGTGTCTGCGCGCCGATCTGGGGCATGCCGACGGATTTTGGCTGGGTCGGCGAGTACGGCTCGTTGGGAATGTTAGACGCCTTGACCGGAACCTCCTTGACCTCGGTCAGTGGCTGGCCGGTGTGGCGATCGAGGACGAAAATCTGTCCGGCCTTGGTGCCGATGACCAGCGCAGGCACCTTGCTGCCATCAGGTTTGGCGAAGTCGATCAGGCTCGGCTGCATCGGCAGGTCGAAATCCCAGAGGTCGTTATGGACCGTCTGATACACCCACTTTTGCACGCCGGTGGTGGCGTTCAATGCCAGCACCGAGGCGCCGTAGGTGTGATCGAGCTCGCTGCGCTTGACGCCATAAATGTCCGTGGACGAACTGCCCATCGGCAGGAACAGCGTGTTCATCGCCGGGTCGTAGGACATCGGCGCCCAACTGTTCGGCGTGCTGCGCACATAGGTTTTGTCAGCGGCAGGCGCCTGTTTGTCTTCGGGATTGCCTGGATCGAACGCCCAGCGCATCTGCCCGGTGACCACGTCAAAGCCACGGATCACGCCGCCCGGCATGTCGGCCTGGACGTTGTCGGCCACGCGACCGCCGACGACCACGGTGGTTCCGGCCATCAGCGGCGCCGATGACAGTTGATAATAGGAATCCGGCACGTTGCCCAGACCGGCTTTAAGGTCGACCTGGCCATTGTTGCCGAAGCCCTGGCAGAACTCGCCAGTGTCGGCGTCCACGGCAATCAGGCGCGCATCGATGGTGTTCGTCAGCAAACGACGCTGGCAGTTGGCGCCGGCAGGCACTGCGACCGACGCCGCAGGCGTGCTGCCGTCGGTGGGTGGCACAACGGCAGCGCTGGCGTCGAAGTAGGCCAGTCCGCGGCAGCGTTGCCATACGGCGGATTTGGCATTGATTTCGTTTTTCCACAACTGCTTGCCGGTGTCGGCGTCCAAGGCGATGACGTTGTTGTGTGGCGTGCAGATGAACACCTTGTCGCCGACCTGCAGCGGCGTCATCTGGTCTTCGGCGCCGTTGCCGTCGCTGATGGCGACGTCGCCGGTGTGGTAGGTCCAGGCCGGCACCAGCTTGCTGACGTTGTCGCGGTTGATCTGGTCCAGGGCGGCGAAGCGGCTGCCGCCTTCATCGTTGCCGTAATGGGCCCAGTCTTTCTGCGCGTGGGCCGGATCGACCTTGGTCAGCGCCGGACCATCCCCTGTCGGCGACACCGAGGCGTGGGGCTGGAACATCCCCCAGAACCCGGCGACCATTGCCACCGCCAACACACCGCCAACGAGGTAACCGCCGCGACCGGCTGCCAGCCCGTTAGCCTTGCGCAGGGAAGGGTAGATCAGCGCGACCAGCAGGCTCAGCACGCCGAAGGCAAACAGGCGGGAAACCAGAGGCCAGAACTCCAGCCCGGCATCCACCAGCGCCCAGATCAGCGTGAGCAGCATCACCACCGCAAACAGCCAGGCGCCCGACATGCGCCGACGGAACAGCTGAACGGCGGAGAGAATCAGGCCAAGTCCGGCCAGCAGGAAATACACGCTGCCGCCCAGCGTAGCGAGGTAGCCGCCGCCCGCTGCGAAAAGTAATCCGAAAACCAGCACGCCCAGCGCGACGACCCGAATGGGCCAGCGGCTGACGGCTGCCGAAGGTTGTGAGTGGTTCATGAGGCATTCCTGCTGACGCGATGAAGGGTCGAGGGGGACCGATCAAGTGAGGTGAGAGCAAAGGTTTAACGCATCGTCGTTGCGGTGCAGCCAAGTGCACGGCACGATCACGTGCTTAGTTAACCGGTTAGTTAATTTTGGCGACGATAGCAAAAAAGGACACCCTGCGTCAATTTGTCTCGCACTGCAGTGTTTCTTGCGCCCGCTTGCTGAGCGCTGGTGCCTTATTCCGGCTGAGCCATAAACTGCCGCAAGCGGTGTTGCAGGCGGTCCACGGCGTTGTCCATTGCGAGAAACGCGGCGACTGTCATCACCTGCCAGCGCTGGCCTTCATCGCCAAATACCACCTGATCGAATAGGCCTTCAGCCACTTCAGCGACGAAGAACCAAGTTTCGAGCCCGCTGAGGCCCTGACCGGGGTAGACCCGTTTGTAGATGAACGAAGCACGGTCGAGAATGATGCCGAACTCTTCCCGCGTCTCCCGCACGGCGCACTCTTCTGGCGTCTCGTCACCCTCACGACCGCCGCCGGGCAGGTCCCACAGATTCGGCCACGGGATCTCCGGCTTGTCATCGCGCTGGTAAGTGAGCAATGTCCCGTTGCACAGAATCGCGACTTTCGCGCCGGAGAAAGGAGGGTGGGTGGACATGATTGCGCCTTGATGGAGTCAGTGCGGATAACTTAGCACCGACTGGCTGAGGCATCGCCTGCGGCCAAGGGGACTGACACGCCGCATCCAACCTGGGGGGACCGGCTTCAGCCGGGAAGGCGTCAGTCGTCACACTGCAAAATTGAGGGTGTTCACGCCGGCCTTTTCCCGGCTAAAGCCAGTCCTACGAAAGCGCGCTCATCTTGTAGGACCGGCTTCAGCCGGGAAGGCGTCAGTTGCCACACTGCGGAATTGAGGGTGTTTACGCAGGCCTCTTCCCGGCTGAAGCCAGTCCTACGAAAGCGCGCTCATCTTCTAGGACCGGCTTCAGCCGGGAAAGCGTCAGCCGTCACACTGCAAATTGGATGGCGTTCACGCCGGCCTTTTCCCGGCTAAAGCCGGTCCCACTAACAGCATCGCGTGGATTCAGTGGCATTAGCATTCATGCGAACCACCCACTCCGGGAGACACCATGAACAACCAGACACTCAAAGACGCCTACACCGGCTACATCGCCTGCCTAAATCGCCAGGACTGGTCTGCCTTGGGAGACTTCGTCGACGATGAGGTGCATTACAACGGCGAACGCGTTGGGCTGGCCGGCTATCGGAAGATGTTGGAACGGGATTTCAGCGCCATCCCTGACCTGCGTTTCGTCATCGATCTGCTGATCGCCGAGCCACCGCATATCGCCGCGCGATTGTTATTCGATTGCACACCGGTGGGCGAGCTGTTCGATGTGCCGGTGAACGGGAGGAGGGTGACGTTTACGGAGAACGTGTTCTACACGTTTGAGGCGGGGCTTATCGTCAACGTCGAGTCGGTGATCGACAAGGCGGCGGTGGCGGCGCAGGTATCCAACCCCTGAGCCGCCGAATGGCCTGGCAGTACTGCCGATTCAGACAAGAATCAGCAGCGCTACCGTCCCATCAATGCAACGCGCTGGCTCGGTTTTTGGCCACGTCTTCGGCCTTGATCTCGCCGTCGCTCTGACCGAACCGACGCAGCACGAACGTGCTCACGGCAGCCAGCTCAGCGTCGCTGTAACTACGGGCAAACGCAGGCATGCGCTGGTCGACACGTGCCGCCGTTGGCGTGTGACCTTCCAGCAACGTCGCCATCAGGTTGCGACCTTTGGGGTCGTTGACGGTTTTCAAGCCGGCCAACCCGCCTGCCGGTGATTGCCGGCCACTGCCGTCGATCTGGTGACAGGCCACGCAGGTGTCGTTGAACAGCTTCTGGCCGAGCCCCTTTTGCAGCGCGGCATCGTTCACCGCCATGCTCGGGCGGGGGATGCCTTCGCTTCTGGCCGGGGTGCTCTTGAGGTACACCGCGATGGCTTTCAGGTCAGCCGGTTCGAGGTACTTCAGGCTGTGCTCGACGGCGTCTCCCATCGGCCCGCCCGCGCCGCCGAAGCCGGCCGCGTAGCCCTTCGACAGGTAGCTGACGATGGCGTCTTCCGGCCAGGCGCCGATGCCGTATTTGGTGTCGGAGCTGATGTTGTAGGCCATCCAGTTACCCAGTTCGGCACCCGCCAGAGAATTGCCTGAGCTCATCGCCTGGAAGATGTTGCGCGGTGTGTGGCATTCGCCGCAGTGGCCCGGGCCCTGCACCAGGTACGCGCCACGGTTCCATTCCGCCGACTGCTTGCTGTCCGGGACAAAGCGTTCGTTGCCCGCGAAAATCGCGTTCCAGAACATCATTCCCCAACGCTGATTGAACGGGAACGAGATTTTGTTTTCAGGCGGCATCTGCTTCACCGGCTCAAGGCTGAACAGGTAGCCCTTGATCGCCAGGATGTCTTCCCGGGACATCAGCGTGTACGAGGTGTAAGGGAAGGCCGGGTAGTAATGCTTGCCGTCCTTGCCCACGCCTTTTTGCAGGGCGTCGACGAATTCGTCGTCGGTCCAGTTGCCGATGCCGGTCTCTTTGTCCGGGGTGATGTTGGGGGAATACAGGCTGCCGAACGGCAATTTGAATTCCAGCCCGCCGGCGTACGGCTTGCCGCCAGGTACCACGTGGCAGGCCACGCAATCGGCGGCGCGGGTCAGGTATTCGCCCTTGCTCATCGCCGGGGTGTCGCTCGCGTAAACGGTGCTGGCCAGCAAACCGGCCACAAGTCCGAGCGCAGTGTTGAAAACGTTCATGACGCGCTCCTTAAACAGTGAAATAGCCAAAGCGGCTCAACGGCAGACGACGCTCGCGTACACCGGTCGCGGCGAACACCGCATTGACCAGAGCGGCGGCAGCGGGCACGGCACCGGTTTCGCCGACACCGCCAGGGGTCTCGACACTGTCGACGATGTGCACCTCCACCGGTGGCGCGTCGCTCATGCGGATCTGCCGGTACTCGTGGAAGTTGGTCTGCTGCACTTGACCCTTCTCGACGAGGATTTCGTTGAACAGCGCGGCCGACAGACCGAACAGCGTGCCGCCTTCCATTTGCGATGCCACCGAGGTCGGGTTGGTGGCAAAGCCGCAGTCGATAACCGTCACCAGCCGTTTGATGCGCAGGCCTTTTTCGCCTTGCTTCTCCAGCTCGACGATAGTCGCGACAAAGCTGCCGAACACCGCCGTCACCGCCACGCCACGGCCTGAACCCGCGGGCAGCGGCTTGTCCCACTCCACCAGTTGCGCGGCCTTGGTCAGCACCGCCTGAGCGCGGGGCTGCGACTGCATCAGCGCCAGGCGGTATTTCACCGGATCGACCTTGGCGTTGTGCGCCAGCTCGTCGATGAAGCACTCGATGGCGTAGGTGCTGCGTAGCGGCCCGACGCCACGCCACCACGAAACCGGAATCACCTCGGGGTCGTGACGGATGTAGCGCACTTCAAGGTTGGGCAGGGTGTAGATCGGGTCTTTCGCCACTTCGACGGCATCGCCATCGACGCCGTCGGCCGGCAACGCGCCGATGTAGGCCGCGACGACCGAGGCGCCGGCGATGCGATGCTCCCAGCCAACCGGACGCAGGTCTTTGTCCAGCGCCGCGTTGAGACGGTCGACGTAATGGGGACGATAACGGTCGTGGGTCATGTCCTCTTCACGGCTCCAGATCAGCTTGATCGGGTAGCTCAACTGGCGCGCGATGTCCACGGCCTGGAAGATGAAGTCGGATTCCAGACGACGGCCAAAACCGCCGCCGATCAACTGGTTATGGATGATCACCTTTTCCACCGGCATGCCGCAGACTTTCGCGGCGCCCGCCTGGGCCATCCCCGGCGCCTGGCAGCCGACCCACAGCTCGCACGCGTCGGCGCGCACATGGGCGACGCAGGTCATCGGCTCCAGTGGGGAGTGGGACAGGAAAGGTTGTTCGTAGATGGCTTCGAAGCGGCTGGAAGCGTTTTTCAGTGCGCCGGCGATGTCACCGGATTGGTGTGCGAACACACCGTCGCCTGCGCTCGCCTCGAACAGCGATTTGTCCAACTGGGCTGAATCCAGAGCGGCATGGGGGCCGAGGTCCCAATCGATGTCGAGGGCCTTGAGCGCTTGCTGACAGGACCAGAAATTGCTCGCCGTCACCGCCACCGCGTTGTCCAGCCGCACGATGTCGCGCACGCCGGGGATCTTCCGCGCAGCGTCTTCGTTCTTCACGCCGCGCAGTTTGCCGCCGTGAACCGGGCAGGTGAGGGTGGAGGCAATCAGCATCCCCGGCACTTGCAGGTCGATGGTGAATTTCGCCGTGCCGTTGACCTTGTTCGGGGTGTCCAGGCGCTGAACCGGTTTGCCCAGCAGCTTGAATTCGCTGACGGCTTTGAGCGGGATCTCGGTCGGCAGTGGCAGCTTCGCGGCGGCGTCAACCAGCTCGCCGTAACCGGCACTTTGACCGTTCGGGCCGATGACCCGGCCGTTCTCGGCGTGGCACTGGCTCGGCGCGACTTTCCAGCGCATGGCCGCGGCCTGGATCAGCACAATGCGCGCGCCGGCGCCGGCCTTGCGCAGGGGCTCCCAGCTGTAGCGGGTGGAGGTCGAGCCGCCGGTGGCCTGGAAGCTCAGCAGCGCGTCGGTGTACAGCGCTGCATTGGGCGGCGCTTCGGTGATGGTGATCTGGCTCAGCGGCACTTCGAGCTCTTCGGCGACCATCATGGCAATGCCGGTCTGCACGCCCTGGCCCATTTCGATCTTCGGCGAAATCAGCGTAACGGCGCCGCTGTGGTCAATGCGCACAAACGCGCCATAGCCTTGTTCAGCGTTGTCGCCCAGGCTCGCGCCTTTTACCAGGTCGGCGGCGAAGCTACGGGTGACTGACGCCGGCAGGTAGGTGCCGATGACCAGCCCGCCCAGCAGCGCACTGCCTTTGAGCAATCCACGACGCGAGAGCATCGCGGCAGATGATTGTGATTCGGACATGATGAGTTCCTTCAGGCCTGGCTGACGCTTTTGATGGCGGCGCGAATGCGGGTGTAGGTGGCGCAGCGACAGAGGTTGCCCGACATGGCGTTGACAATCTGTTCGTCGTTGGCTTTGGGGTGTTCCTGCAACAGCGCGACGGCGGACATGATCTGCCCCGACTGGCAGTAGCCGCATTGCACGACTTCATGGTCCAGCCAGGCTTTCTGTACCGCCTGACCCACGGCCTGCTCGCCGACCGCTTCGATCGTCGTGACCTTGCGGCCCGCCACGGCGCTGACCGGCAGCACGCATGAACGCACGGCCTGGCCGTCCAGGTGCACGGTGCACACGCCGCACTGGGCGATGCCGCAGCCGTACTTGGTGCCGGTCAGGCCCATCACGTCGCGCAGGACCCACAACAATGGCATGTCGTCGGCGACATCCAGGTCGTGCTCCTGGCCGTTAATCATCAATTTCTGCATTGCAACCTCAGACGGTCATCACGGTTGACGCACTGCGCCACGATCAGATCGTGAGGCGGCATCAAGGCTTCGGTTTGTTTTAACAATTAGCGCCGTGCCAGTGGCCAGCGCTTTATAGAGGTCTGCTCGGACATCTTGGGGTTCGGGACGAGTCAGCGGGACGAATGGTAGTACGTTCGTCATTGGAAATGTTTGATTGCACTGAAAATATTTCTCGGAGACAGTTGAATGCCCCCGCGACAACATGACGCGCTCCGTGAAAGTGCAGTCCCCCGATATGCCGCACCAAAAAGGGCGTCTACTCTTGGCTTATCAGATGCGCGAAAAGTTGTGGGTTAACAGCTGGTACAACAGTCTATTACGGGAGTTGATGTAATCAATTCGGGCATCGATGACGGTGATGGGCTTTATCAATTTTAAGTATTTATCATCTGCGCCGATCACGAACAGAATGGCCCCAGAAGCAAACGACAAGCGCTTTGCTCCCTTACTACTTAATGAACTTCTGGAGAACGACCATGAAAGTATTAGCCTTCGCTGCTCTGTCCCTCGTCAGTGTTTTTGCCGCTGCCGGCGAACTCCCGGCCACCAGCCAACAGCACTCGACCCAGGTTGAACAATACAACCGTCACAAAGGTATCGACGTCGCTGAAGTGATCAGCATCAAAAATGCCCAAGACCCGCAGAAAGTTGATGGTCCGGTGCAATCCACCATGGTTTATGTTGACCATGCCGGCGTGACCCATACCCTCGACTACACCATCATGGGCTACGGTCGCCAAAATGGTTGATCGCCAGTGCCCTGGCGGCTTCAACTACAAACGCTATAAAAGAAACGCTGCATTGAATGCAGCGTTTTTTTGCCTGAATATTTTATTGGAACATCTCGCTGTTTGTGTCGGCATGAACTAGCGCTGGCGGTCGATTTATTTAAATGACTCATCTATGCCTTGGCGTGGATAAGCATCATGCCTGCCGCTGGATGAAGTCCAGAAACGCTCTTAAGGGCGATGGCACATAGCGCCGCCCCGGGTAATACAGAAACGGCCCGCTGAAACTTGGCCACCACTTTTCGAGCACCGGCTCCAGCGCGCCGCTGTCCAGATGAGGCCGCAACCAGTCTTCGAACAACGAGACGATGCCCAGGCCGTCCATGGCGGTCTGCACGGCAAGATCGACTGCGCCACCAATCCGAACGGTCAATGGGCCGGTCGGGTCGACCCGAAGGTTTTCGCCGTCGCACTCGTATTCCCAGAGCGGTACCGACCCGCTGGGGAATTTGCCACGCAGGCAACTGTGATTGAGGAGATCCCGCGGATGCTCGGGTCGGCCCCTGGTATCGAGGTACGCCGGCGATGCGGCGGTGGCGAAACGCTGAACGCGTGGGCCGATGGGCACGGCGATCATGTCCTGCTCCAGGCGGTCGTCGTAGCGGATGCCAGCATCGCAACCGGCCGCGAGCATGTCGACGAAGCTTTCCTCAGTGACCACTTCCATGCGGATGTCCGGGTGCGCTTGCAAGAACGGGGTGATGATTGCCGGCAGTATCAGGCGAGCGGCGCTGACCGGTACGTTAAGCCGCAGGGTGCCGGAAGGGCGGTCGCGAAAATCATTGACCACGTCCAGCGCCGATTCGACTTCCCCAAGCGCCGGGACAATCCGTTCCATCAGCCGCGCGCCGGCTTCGGTCGGCACGACGCTGCGGGTGGTGCGGTTGAGCAGGCGCACGCCCAGGCGCGACTCCATGCGTCGAACAGCATCGCTGAGGCTGGACGCCGACTTGCCACTCAGCCGTGCCCCTTCACGAAAGCCGCCTGCGTTGACCACGGCCACGAAGGCCAGCAAATCCTGAATGTCTGTCGCCATTGTCCGCTCACTCGTACAACCCGTGCCGATTGCACCTGATTATCAGCGCATCGGTCAACGCCTATAGTCGCTGCACACACTTGATCACGAGGCGTCACCCATGAGCCAGGCCAGCAAGGCAGGACAGTTTTCATTCGGCGGTCGCACCGTCAATCGCATGGGCTACGGTGCCATGCAGCTGGCGGGACCGGGCGTATACGGACCGCCGAAAGACCACGCGGCCGCGATTGCCGTGTTGCGCGAAGCGGTCGCTTCCGGGGTTAACCACATTGATACGGCCGACTTCTATGGCCCTCACGTCACCAATCGGCTGATCCGCGAAGCCCTGCACCCGTACGCCAACGAGCTGTTGATTGTCACCAAGGTCGGCGCCTCCCGAGGTTCCGACGCTTCATGGAATCCCGCCAACAGCCCGGCAGAACTGGTAAGCGCGGTGCACGATAACCTGCGCAATCTCGGCGTGGATGCGTTGCACGTGGTGAACTTCAGGGCGTGGGGCACCGGGCATTCACCGGATGAAGCGTCGATTGCCGAACCGTTCAGCGCGCTGGCCGAGTTGCAGCGTCAGGGGCTGATTCAGCATCTGGGCCTGAGCAACGTCAGCGCAAAACAGGTCACCGAGGCGCAGCGCATTGCCGAGGTGGTCTGCGTGCAGAACCACTACAACCTGGCGCACCGGGATGACGAGCCGCTGATCGCCGAGCTTGGCAAACAGGGAATCGCTTACGTGCCGTTCTTTCCATTGGGTGGATTTACGCCGTTGCAGTCGCAGACCCTGTCAGATGTCGCCAAGCGCCTTGAAACTTCGCCGATGTGCGTCGCGCTGGCGTGGCTGCTGCAGCGTGCGCCCAACCTGCTTCTGATCCCGGGCACCTCGTCGGTGGCGCACTTGCACGAAAACCTCACCGCCGCCGAGCTGGTGATTCCAAAAGAGATGCTCGCCGAGCTGGAACAGCAGGGCGACTGACGGTCTTCCCGCTGGAACCGGTCCACGTCTGGCGCACACGGTGCTACTGGATGAATGCGGTGTCTTGTAGGTCTGGCTTTAGCCGGGAAGAGGCCGGTGTGAGCACCATCAATTTTGAGGCGTGACGACCGACGCCTTCCCGGCTGAAGCCGGTCCTACAGGGATTAGCAGCGTATCAATCCAGATCCGACGCATCATGCCGTTCCGGCACTTGCGTGGCTTCATCGCCCCAGGTGCGGTTGACGCGCATGCCGCGAATGACCGCCGGCCGTTGTGCAATGGTTTCGGCCCAGCGTTGCACGTGGGTGTATTCGTGGGCGGCGAGGAATTCGGCGGCGCCGTATACGGTGTTGCGCACCACTTGCCCGTACCACGACCACACGGCGATGTCGGCGATGGTGTAGCTGTCCCCGGCCAGATAGGCGCTTTCGCTCAGGCGCCGATTCAGCACGTCGAGCTGACGCTTGGCTTCCATGGTGAAGCGGTCGATCGCGTATTCGAACTTCTCCGGCGCGTACACATAAAAGTGCCCGAAGCCGCCGCCGAGATAGGGCGCAGCGCCCATCTGCCAGAACAGCCAGTTCAGGGTTTCGGTGCGGCCGGCCAGGTCCTTGGGCAGCAACTCGCCAAACTTCTCCGCCAGGTACAGCAGGATCGAGCCGGATTCGAACACGCGAATGGCCGGTTCAACGCTGCGGTCCAGCAGCGCGGGAATCTTGGAATTGGGGTTGATGTCGACGAAGCCGCTGCCGAACTGATCCCCCTCGCCAATGCGAATCAGCCAGGCGTCGTATTCGGCGCCGCTGTGGCCGAGGGCAAGCAGCTCCTCAAGCAGAATCGTCACCTTGACGCCGTTGGGCGTGGCCAGGGAATACAGCTGCAGCGGATGCTTGCCGACCGGCAGGACCTTTTCGTGGGTCGGCCCGGCCGTCGGGCGGTTGATGCTGGCGAACTGGCCGCCGGAGGGCGCTTCGTGCTTCCACACGGTCGGCGGGACGTAAGGTGCCTTGCTCATTGAACACTTCTCCTGAGGGTCAGTTTTAGCGGGAAGGATCGAGGCGCGCTGACCTCGACCCTTTAACACTGTTTATCGAGCAGAAGACAACGGCGGCGTGCGCGGCGGAATCTGGCGCTGGCTGCCGATGGCTTCGAACGCTGAAGCGAAACGCAGCAGGGCGGAATCGTCGTACGCCCGGCCGGCGAAGGTCAGGCCGACGGGCATGCCAATATCGGCCATCACGCCCATTGGCACAGTGACGGTGGGCACGCCAAGGTGGCGGATCGCGAGGTTGCCGTTGGCCACCCAGACGCCGTTACTCCAGGCAATGTCCGCCGAGACCGGGTTGACATCGGCATCGGCCGGGGCCACGTCGGCCACGGTCGGGAACAGCACCGCATCCAGCCCAAGCTGCTGCATCCAGTCTTCGAGGTCAATGCGGCGCGTATGTTCCAGCCCGCGCAGGCCGTCGGCCAGTGTGTCGATCCGGTCCCACGGCGTGATGCCGCGCTGGGCCATCTTCACGTATTCGTCCATGCCGGCGGCGAGATCGCCCTCGCGGTTGGGCAGGGTGCCGGGGTCGTGGGGGAAGATCAGCGGGCCGTTGACCTCGGCCAGGCGGTTCAGTTTCGGGTCGCCGTTGGCCTGCAGGAAATCATCGAAGGCCCAGGCAGTCAGGTCCCACAGTTCGTGGTGCAGAAACTCTTTGGAGACGATGCCGCGGTTGTACACCGTCGGCGCGCCGGGGTGATCGCCCTCGCAGTTGGACACCAGCGGGAAATCCACCTCGATGACTTCAGCGCCCTGGGCTTCGAGTGCCCGGCGCGCCTGTTCCCACAGGTCGATCACCGACGCGCGGGTGATGATGCGCTGGCCAGTAGGGCCGCCAATGCCGGGCGCTTCGGACGTACCCGCTTCAGGGTCGGCATTGATGTACATGCGCGGCACGCCAAAGCGTTTACCGGCCAGTGTTTGCGGGCTGGCGGCGAGCTCGGCGTAGGACGCCGGGCGCACCGAATCGACCGAGGGAATAGGCACCCACGGCTGCAAGCGCCACAGGTCGCCGCGGGTGTCGGGGTCTTCGGCGACCACCACGTCCAGCACTTCGAGCAGGTCGGCCATGGTCCGGGCGAAGGGCACGACCACGTCCATGGTCGGCGTCAGCGGCCAGTTGCCGCGCACCGAAATCACCCCGCGCGACGGCGTGTAGGCGCACAGACCGTTGTTCGACGCAGGGCCACGGCCGCTCGACCAGGTTTCTTCCGCCAGCCCGAACGCCGCGAAACTCGCCGCTGTTGCAGTGCCGGCGCCGTTGGACGATCCAGAGGCAAACGGCGCTGTCAGGAAATCTGCGTTGTAGGGGCTTTCGGCGCGGCCGTACACGCCGCGCTGCATGCCGCCATTGGCCATCGGCGGCATGTTGGTCTTGCCCAGACAGATCGCGCCGGCGCCACGCAGCCGCTCGATGGTGAAAGCGTCGCGGTGGGCGACCAGTTCGGCAAACGCCGGGCTGCCCGACGCGGCCGTAAGGCCTTTGACCAGGTAGCTGTCTTTGGCGGTGTAAGGAATGCCGTCGAGGGGGCCGAGGGTTTCGCCTCGCGCACGACGGTCATCGGAAGCCTGCGCTTCTTCCAAGGCCTGGGGATTGCGCACGACCACGGCGTTCAGGGCGGTGGCGGTGTCGGCGCCGTCATAGGCATCGATTCTGGCGAGGTAGGCCTGGACCAGCTCGACGGCGGTGGTCTGGCCTGCTTCCAGGGCTGCGCGCAATTGCGCGACGGACACTTCGGTGACTTCGATCATGACTGCGACGACCGTAGGCCGGAGAGCAGAGAGCAGGGCGTGTGAACAAGAATTGGCATATCGCTTCCCGTTGCGCGGCAGGGCCGGACTGGTTTTGAGCCGACTGAGGCGTGGGTGGGCAACGCGGCTCAGGTCGGCAGGCGTATTCGTGTGATGCACATTATGCCTACGTCATGTGTTTGTCGCGAGGCGTGCGCTGGGGCTCATGACCCTGGCCACGCAGGACGTGCGACAGTCGTCGGACACGCGCTATGGCGAAAGGCTTACACGTCGTCGGGCAATGTCGCCCTGTACAGCGAAGCGCCACAAGCGCAACCTTGGATCCATCAACCGA
Source organism: Pseudomonas sp. 15A4 (assembly GCF_016925575.1). Lineage (NCBI taxonomy): Bacteria > Pseudomonadati > Pseudomonadota > Gammaproteobacteria > Pseudomonadales > Pseudomonadaceae > Pseudomonas > Pseudomonas sp. 15A4. The sequence continues at coordinate 3,121,905 of NZ_CP068986.1, forward strand.
GGCGCTGGATGTGCTTCGCAGGTCATGGATGATCCACCATTTGCCGGGACGGCTACTGACAGGATGTTGGAATGGTGTTGATAGAAAAGAACCCGCTAAGGCGGGTTTTTTATTGGCCGCAGGAAAGTGCGCTGGCCGCTTGGCACGACTTCTGTGGTTAACTCCTGCGCATCATTTTTTCTGTGGCAGGTTTGCAATGACTCCCCATCACGGCGCGCACCGGCAAGTCATCGGCATGTGGTTGATGGCGGGCGTGGCGCTGATGTTCGCCAGTCATGATGCGATTTCCAAGACGCTGATCTATTCCCTGCCGGTGATCTTCGTCGCGTGGGCCCGCTACCTCGTCCACTCGACGCTGGTGACCAGCGTGCTGCTGCGCAACGGCGGCGCGAAAGTCTTCCACACCCGGCGGCCCTGGCTGCACCTGCTGCGCGCGGTGGTCCTGCTCGCCGACAGCCTCTCGTTCCTGTTCGGCCTGACCCACGTGCCGATTGCCGAGTCTACGGCGCTGGTTTTCCTTGCCCCGGCATTCGTCACCATCCTGTCGCCTCTGATGTTCGGCATCAAGGCCGACCGCTGGCAGTGGCTGTCGGTGGTGCTGGGCTTCATCGGCGTGCTGGTGATCATCAACCCGGCCAGCGATGCCTTCTCACTGTGGATGCTGTTTCCCCTCGCGACTGCGCTGTTCTTCGCGCTGTATCAACTGCTGACGCAACTGGCGGGGAGACCGACAGCCCCTCGGTGTGCAGCTTTTACGTGGGCGTGTTCTGCACGCTGATTCTCAGCGCCATCGTGCCGTTCTACTGGGCCGATCCCGATTGGCTGCAGTTGGGCTTGTTGCTCGTGCTCGGCGGTCTGGGTTTGTGCGCGCACTTTCTGATGGCGAAGTCTTATCGCTACGCGTCCTCGTCCGTCCTTGCGCCGTTGGGCTATCTGCAGATCATCTTCGCGGTCGCTTACGGAATTCTGCTGTTCGGCAACTACCCGGGCACGGCGTCGATGTTCGGCATCGGGCTTATCTTCCTCAGCGGTCTGCTGGTATACGCCAGACGCCAACCCGTGGCGCCTGTCAGTCAGGTCTGATCAGGGTTTAACCGCGCTTCATGCGTTTTCATTGCCAGGACGGGTGAAGGAAAAACGGTGGATATCAACCCGCAACTGCCAGCCCTGATTCGCCCAATAGGTTGCTGCGGCCGGGTTGGTCTTGAGCACGTCGATATGGCATTTGTGAATGCCTTGCGCCTCCAGACTGACCAGACAGCGCTCGACCAGCGCCTTTCCGAGTCCCTGCCGCCGATACTCAGGCAGCACCAGCAGATGCTGTAAATACCCGCGCCGGCCATCATGGCCCGACATCACACACCCGCAGATGAGTGAACCGTCCTCCGCGACGAAGCTCAATCCGGGGTTGCGCACCAGATACCGCTCGGTGGCCTCGCGGGAGTCCGCGTCACGCAGGGAAATACCCGGCGTGTCACGCATGAGTTGGGTGATGGCGTCGTAATCGTCAAGGGTCATGGGGCGGATGATGGGCATGGCTGGCGCCTGAAGTGGAGAGAGGGCAGGGAGCGTAGCAGCGCGATTGGTGGGGTGTCATGTCAGCCGCAGTGTGACGCGGAGCGTCACGGGATGCATTCCCACGCGGAGCATGGGAACGATCGGACATCTTGTGACGCTCATGCCGTCCTCTTCCCGGCTGAAGCCGGTCCCACTAAAAGCACGCGGTGTTTAGTAGGACCGGCTTCAGCCGGGAAGCTTTTGCCTTTGATCTTCCTACGCAAAAAGCTCAAACACCACAAAACGCGACTTGGGTGCAGGCCGAACGCAGACGACGCGGAGTGGGCCGAGCCGCATGGATGCGGCGAGAGCGCCGTCAGGACATGGATGTCCGTTCGGCGCGGGCCCACGGAGCGTCGTCGGAGTGAGGGAACCCTGAGGAACGAAGGGCCAAACCGAGAGCAAGCACCCTTGGTTACTTGGGGTGCTTTTCCAAGTAGCTCGCCGAAGGCGAAACGATCTGCCGTTAGGCAGATGCTCTTGATCTGATCCGTATTTATAAGCCATACCTGAATCTGTACTGAAACAGATGCAACCCCCAAAATCACCTCACTCCCGGCAGACCGATCAAGCCCGACCGGTCCCCATCATCCGGCCCGAATCCTCAGTACTACTCACTTGCGTAGGAGAAACCCATGGCCAAGCTCGCCATCTTCCTGTTCGGCTTTCTCGCCCTGACCCTCATGATCGGTGCGCTCGCCACAATCTCCCCGACCTGATCCCGACCTGACACCCACCGCGCTCCCCGCAACCTGACGGCAGACACAAGTTCTGCCGTTTCCGCGTTCCTCTGAAAAACGTTAAGCCCAAAACCCCAAACGCCATTCATCTGCCAACCCCAATCCCCACCCTTGACGCCTATTTGTAACGGGACAATACTCAGCGCAGATTCATATAGATGACTACATAACTACAACAGCGAAGCGCTTACATGAACCGACTTTCCAGCGATGTCCGCTTGCCGCTCTATCAACGCCTGCGAGACCAGCTCGCCGAACAGATCGCCAACAACCGCTGGCGTCCGGGCGAGGCCATTCCCACCGAAGCTGCGCTGTCCAGCGAGTACTGCCTGTCCACCGGCACCGTGCGCAAAGCCATCGACATGCTGGTCAACGAAAACATCCTCGAGCGCCAACAGGGTCGGGGCACCTTCATTCGCCGGCCACAGTTCCAGTCCTCGCTGTTCCGGTTCTTCCGCTTTCAAAGCGTCTCCGGCGAACGCCAGGTGCCCGAAAGCCGCATCCTCTCCATCGAAGCCGTCACCGCGCCCTCGGCCGTTTCCCAGGCCCTCGGTCTGCCGCTGGATGCGCCGGTGATTCGCCTGATCCGCCTGCGTCTGCTCGACACTCAGCCCGTGCTCGCCGAAGAAATCTGGCTGCCTCAGGTGCAATTTCAGACCCTGCTGGAAATCGACCTCAGCCGCCAGGGCCCGCTGCTCTATCCGATCTACGAAGAGCAATGCGGCCAGGTGGTGGCCTACGCCGAAGAAACCCTGACCGCCGAAGCCATCAACGAGACCCACGCCCGTTTGCTGCAGGTGCCGGTCAACAGCCCGGTGGTGGTGATCGAGCGGCTCGCGCGCAACTACGCCGGCGAGCCGCTGGAATGGCGCCGTTCCCGCGGGCATGCCAGCCACTTCCGCTACAGCGTCGACATCCGCTGAACCCTGCCTGCGAAGCCCGAATTCTGCACCCAAGCCCGTCACTCAGAACGGGCTCTATACCACCTGCCGCGTCACTTCATAAGGACAAAAACATGTTCAACTGGTATCGCCAAGTCACTCCTCGGGAGCGCAAAACCTTCTGGGCCTGCTTCGGCGGGTGGTCGCTGGACGCCCTGGAAGTCCAGATGTTCGGCCTGGCGATCCCGGCGCTGATCGCCGCCTTCGCGTTGACCAAGGGTGACGCCGGGCTGATCAGTGGCGTGACGCTGATCACCTCGGCCCTCGGCGGCTGGGTCGGTGGCACGCTGTCCGACCGCTACGGCCGGGTGCGCACGCTGCAGTGGATGATCCTCTGGTTCTCGTTCTTCACCTTCCTGTCGGCGTTCGTCACCGGCTTCAGCTCGCTGCTGATCGTCAAGGCGCTGCAGGGTTTCGGCATCGGTGGCGAGTGGGCTGCAGGCGCGGTGTTGATGGCCGAAACTATCAACCCGAAATACCGTGGCAAGGTCATGGGCACCGTGCAGAGCGCCTGGGCGGTGGGCTGGGGCCTGGCGGTCGGCGTGTTTACTTTGATCTATTCCTTCGTGCCCCAGGACATGGCCTGGCGGGTGATGTTTCTGGTCGGGCTGCTGCCGTCGCTGCTGATCATCTGGGTGCGTCGCAACGTCGAGGAGCCCGACAGCTTCCAGCGCCTGCAAAAAGACAACGTCATCCCGCAGAGCTTTTTCAAATCACTGGCCGGCATCTTCCGCCCGGAACTGATCCGCGTGACGCTGCTCGGCGGCTTGCTCGGCCTCGGTGCCCACGGCGGCTACCACGCCGTGATGACCTGGCTGCCGACCTTCCTGAAAACCGAACGCAACCTGTCTGTGCTCAACTCCGGCGGCTACCTAGCGGTGATCATCGTCGCGTTCTGGTGTGGCTGCATCGCCAGCGGCTTTCTGATCGACCGCATCGGCCGCCGACTGAACATCGTGCTGTTCGCCCTGTGCTGCGTCATCACCGTGCAGTGCTACGTGTTCCTGCCGCTGACCAACACACAGATGCTGTTCCTCGGTTTCCCGCTGGGCTTCTTCGCCGCCGGCATTCCGGCCAGCCTCGGCGCGCTGTTCAACGAGCTGTATCCGGCTGACGTGCGCGGGGCAGGGGTGGGCTTCTGCTACAACTTCGGCCGCGTGCTGTCCTCGGTCTTCCCGTTTCTGGTGGGCCACATGAGTGAATCGATGTCTCTGGGCTCGGCCATCGGTATTGACGCCGGGATTGCCTACGGTGTCGCGGTGATTGCCGCATTGTGCCTGCCGGAAACCCGCGGTCGCAGCCTGGAAGCCAGCCCCACTGCAAGCGCCGCCGCAGATGCACCCAGCGAAACCGCCCGCGCCTGATTTCCCATTCCGCGCGATGCCTGTTGCGTCGCGCATCTTCTGATAGATGAGATCCATGTCCGACCTCTTATCCGCGACTCCCCGTCGATCCTTGGCATCGATGGTCACGCACACGTCTTCAGCAGGGAGCTGGACCAGACCTCGGCACGACGCTACTCACCGGACTACGACGCCACGCTGGCGATGTACCAGGATCAACTTCATCGGCATGGCCTGACTCATGGCGTGCTGGTGCAACCGAGCTTCCTCGGGACCGATAACCGCTACTTGCTCGACGCCCTCCAGCAGGCGCCGGATCAACTGCGTGGCGTGGTGGTGGTCGACCGCGACATCAGCCGTGCCGCGTTGGACGAGATGGATCGACTGGGCGTCGTCGGTGTGCGTTTGAACCTGATGGGCAAGGCGCTGCCGGACTTTTCCGCACCGCAGTGGCAGGTGTTTTTCGGCCACATCGCGGCGCTCGACTGGCACGTAGAGGTGCACCGCCAAGTCGCTGACATGCCGGCATTGCTGGCCGGTCTGATGCCGTTCGGCGTGAAGATCGTGATCGACCACTTCGGTCGGCCTGACGCCCGGCTGGGCCTCGACCAGCCCGGCTTTCTCCAGATGCTGGAGCTGGGCCGGAGCGGACAGCTGTGGATGAAGGTTTCGGGCATTTACCGTCTGGAAGGCAGTGCTCAGGAAAACCTCGATTTCGCCCGTGACGCGCTGTCGTTACTGGTGGAAACGTTCGGTCAGCAGCGGCTGGTATGGGGCAGTGATTGGCCCCATACCCAGCATGAACACAAGGTCAGCTATGACTCTGTGGTCGAGCAGTTGAGGGCGCTGGGCTGCACCGCGCCATTGATGCGCTCGTTGCTCATCGACGCACCCCAGGTGCTGTTTGATTTCCCGCCGACCGAGGCCTGATCCGGCTGAAGCTGCGCGTTTCTCTCCGTTGATCAAGGCCGGCTGATGTGCGGCCGGTCGGGATCGTCCCCGGGGCTGTGAATGCTGATCCGGCGGGCCTTGGCCCCCTGGGGTTCGACCCGCAGCAGGAAGACGATCAGTAAACCATTCTTGAAGGTCGCGCCCTGTACCTCGATGTGATCGGCCAGATGAAAGACCAGGCGGAACGGACCATGGGCGATGCCCTGGTGCAGGTAGGTCACGCCGCCATCGGTGTGGGCTTCGCCCCCGCACACGGTCAGCACGTTTCTTTCCAGGGTCAGGTCAAGGTCGGCGGCGGCAAGCCCTGCCGTGGCGATCACGATTCGGTAATGATCGGTGCCGTATCGTTCGACATTGTGAGGGGGCCGCTGGCGTTTATCTCGCTGTGCAGCGCTGACTCGAAAAAATCATTGAAGCGATCAAAGCCCACTGATTGCCGGAACAGCGGGGCCAGTGAAGCGGTGGTGGCCATGCCTGAATCTCCTGGAGATTGCCACGGTGATCAAGACGCCGGTCAACGCCGGCTCTGCGCTTGATGCTGCTTTTAGAGTTAGGCTCAAGCGCCAGAAAATACAAGCACCTCCGTTAAATACTCCGCTAACAGAACCCTTCTATCGTCGCCCAAACATTTGCCTATTAGACGGCTGGCCTGAGTCGTCTAGTCTTGTGCGAGTGCTAGCCTGGGCTGTCTCGCTGATGGCCGAAAAAGTAAAAAGCAAACGAGAAGGTGAGTAGACCATGTCGACCGAATCGAAATGCCCGATCAACCACGCAGCCGGGGGCGGAACCACGAACCGTGACTGGTGGCCGAACCAGCTGAACCTCAAAATCCTGCACCAGCACTCGCCGTTGACTGATCCGATGGGCGAGGGCTTCGACTACGCCAAAGAATTCAAAAGCCTCGACTTTGCCGCCGTCAAACGCGACCTGCTGGAAGTGATGACTCAATCCCAGGAATGGTGGCCAGCCGATTTCGGTCACTACGGTCCGCTGTTCATTCGCATGGCCTGGCACAGCGCCGGGACCTACCGCACCGCTGATGGCCGTGGCGGCGCAGGGGCCGGGCAACAGCGTTTTGCACCGCTCAACAGCTGGCCGGACAACGTCAACCTCGACAAGGCTCGGCGCCTGATCTGGCCGGTGAAGCAAAAGTACGGCAGCAAGATTTCCTGGGCTGACCTGATCGTTCTGACCGGCAACGTCGCGCTGGAATCCATGGGCTTTAAAACGTTTGGCTTCTCTGGTGGACGCGCCGATGTCTGGGAACCGGACGAGGCCGTGTACTGGGGGCCGAAACCACCTGGTTGGGCGGTGAAGACCGCTACGGCGCGCACAAGGACATGCAACAGCCCGGCGAGGGCACGCTGGTTGCCGAACCCGAGCACCACAGTGAAGAACAGACTCGCACTGCCAATGGCGAGCGCAATCTCGAAAACCCGTTGGCCGCCGTGCAGATGGGGTTGATCTATGTAAACCCCGAAGGTCCGGAAGGCGTGCCTGACCCGGCGGCCTCGGCGCGGGACATTCGCGAGACGTTCGGCCGCATGGCCATGAACGATGAAGAAACCGTTGCCCTGATTGCCGGCGGCCACGCTTTCGGCAAGACCCACGGTGCCGGTCCCGCTGACAACGTCGGCCCTGAACCGGAAGCTGCAGGCCTTGAAGCACAAGGGCTGGGCTGGCGCAGTACTTATGGCTCCGGCAAGGCCGGCGATGCCATCACCAGTGGTCTTGAAGTGACCTGGACGTCGACCCCGACCCAGTGGAGCAACGAGTACCTTGAAAACCTGTTTGGCTTCGAATGGGAGCTAACCAAGAGCCCGGCCGGCGCCCATCAGTGGAGGCCGAAAGATGGCGCTGGCGCGGGCAAAATCCCCCATGCCCACGACCCGGCCAAGCGCCAGGAACCGCGCATGCTGACGTCCGATCTGGCGCTGCGCGTGGACCCGGCCTACGAGCAGGTCTCCCGACGCTTCCTGGAAAACCCTGATCAATTAGCCGATGCCTTCGCCCGCGCCTGGTTCAAGTTGACTCACCGGGACATGGGGCCACTGGCCCGTTACCTCGGCCCGGAAATGCCCGCTGAAGAACTGCTCTGGCAGGACCCGATCCCCGAGGTCAACCACCCGCTGGTGGACGACAACGACATTGCTGCGTTGAAAGACAAAATCGTTGCGTCGGGTCTGTCGGTTTCGCAACTGGTCTCCACTGCCTGGGCGGCGGCGTCCACCTTCCGTGGTTCCGATAAACGCGGCGGTGCTAACGGCGGCCGTCTGCGTCTGGCCCCGCAGAAAGACTGGGCGGTCAACCAACCGGCCAATCTGGCTGGCGTGCTGCAAACCCTGGAGCGTGTCCGCGATGAATTCAACGGCGGCCAATCCGGCGGCAAGCAGATTTCGCTGGCTGATTTGATCGTTCTCGGCGGCAGCGCGGGTATCGAGCAGGCGGCGAAGAATGCCGGTCACCCCATCACCGTGCCTTTCACCCCTGGGCGCGCGGATGCTTCCCAAGAGCAGACCGACGTCGAGTCGTTCGGCTTCCTTGAGCCCATCGCTGACGGTTTCCGCAATTACCTCAAGGGCCATTACCGCGTCTCGGCAGAGAAGCTGCTGGTCGATAAGGCGCAACTGCTGAACCTGACTGCGCCGCAGATGACGGTACTGATTGGCGGCTTGCGGGTCCTGGACATCAATGTCGGGCACAGCCAGCACGGTGTCCTGACCGAAAGGCCGGGCACGCTGAGCAATGATTTCTTCAAAAACCTGTTGGACATGGGCGTCGAATGGAAAGGGGTGTCGGGCGGCGACCAGCTGTTCGAAGCCCGCGACCGCAACACCGGCGCCGTCAAATGGACCGGCACCCGGGTTGATCTGGTGTTCAGCTCACACGCCCAGTTGCGGGCGGTGTCTGAGGTGTATGCCAGTGCGGACGGGCAAGAGAAATTCGTCGCGGACTTCGTTGCGGCCTGGACCAAAGTGATGGAGCTGGACCGCTTTGATCTTGCCTGAGGTGCGTGCCTCTTAGCCCTCAAGCTGCAATAGACAACGCCTCCCTTGTGGAGGCGTTTTTGTTGTGCAGGGGCTAGCTGCCACCAACCCGGTCCCGAAAATCCAGAGACCTGGCGGAAATATCGAGGCAGCCCACGATCCCGTGGGAGCGAGCTTGCTCGCGAAGGCTGACTTTCAGTCCCCGAGAAAGTGGTTGGATGTCCCGGCCTCTTCGTGAGCAAGCTCACTCCCACACGTCTCCCTAACTGGCCGAAATATCGAGGCAGCCCACGATCCCGTGGGAGCGAGCTTGCTCGCGAAGGCTGACTTTCAGTCCCCGGGAAAGTGACTGAATGCCCCGGCCTCTTCGTGAGCAAGCTCACTCCCACAGGTCCTCCGAACTGGCCGAAATATCGAGGCAGCCCACGATCCCGTGGGAGCGAGCTTGCTCGCGAAGGCTGACTTTCAGCCACTCGCGAACGCGGCTGAATGTCCCGGTCTTTTCGTGAGCAAGCTCACTCCCACAGGTCCTCCGAACTGGCCGAAATATCGAGGCAGCCCACGATCCCGTGGGAGCGAGCTTGCTCGCGAAGGCTGACTTTCAGTCCCCGAGAAAGTGGTTGGATGTCCCGGCCTCTTCGTGAGCAAGCTCACTCCCACAGGTCCTCCGAACTGGCCGAAATATCGAGGCAGCCCACGATCCCGTGGGAGCGAGCTTGCTCGCGAAGGCTGACTTTCAGCCGCCAGAGAAAATGGTTGAATGCCCCGGCCTCTCGTGAGCAAGTTAAATCCCACACGTGCTGCGAGAGCTGAAAATCCCGAGCCGAGCCACCGGCCCTTGGGGGTGAGCTTGCTCACGAAGGCTGCCTGATGGGCAATGAATCAGGCAGGTCATTGTTAGATGTTGGCAGCACATCAAACAATTCATTTCCAGACTCTCCGAACTCTACGCCAGAACCTGGCAACCAAGTCGCGTCCCACAGCGGATAATCTCCTACCCGACTCGCCAACCCTGCGCGCAGTGGATTGGCCACGATGTAGCGGGCGAAGTGAATGAGATCATCCTCATGGCGTGCAGCGGCATCGTGATATCCACACTGCCAAAGTCGACCCTGTTTGCCGGTGAGCCTGTTCACTGAAATGGCGGTCTTGGACTTGACCCGCTGAACAATGCCCGCAAGCGAGCCATCTTGAAGCTTCATTAACCAGTGAAAGTGGTCGGGCATCACCACCCATGCCAGCGTTCTTGTGAGTCCGCACTTATCCATTTCTCGCATTTCCTTGACGAGCAGCCGGCCTACCCGCCAGTCCGTGAAGTCATTTCTCATACGGTCGAGCCGGGAGGTCACCAGATAGATCCTCCCTTTCTCTGAGTACCGCCCTGTGCGCAAGCTATGGGAACGAGCTTTCGTGGCCATGCTGTTTTACCTCCGGCTTTGGGTGCACACACCACGCTAGCCTCTTCATGAACCACGCCGATGGGGGTGTATTACGCGGTGTGTTCTGTTGGCCCGCGAACACCCGAACGTGGGAGCGAGCTTGCTCGCGAAGGCTGACTTTCAGTCCCCGAGAAAGTGACTGAATGCCCCGGCCTCTTCGTGAGCAAGCTCACTCCCACAGGTCCTCCGAACTGGCGGAAATATCGAGGCAGCCCACGATCCCGTGGGAGCGAGCTTGCTCGCGAAGGCTGACTTTCAGTCCCCGAGCAAGCGGCTGAATGCCCCGGCCTCTTCGTGAGCAAGCTCACTCCCACAGGTCCTCCGAACTGGCGGAAATATTGAGGCAGCCCACGGTCCCGTGGGAGCGAGCTTGCTCGCGAAGGCTGACTTTCAGTCCCCGAGAAGTGACTGAATGCCCCGGCCTTTTCGTGAGCAAGCTCACTCCCACAGGTCCTCCGAACTGGCCAAAATATCGAGGCAGCCCACGGTCCCGTGGGAGCGAGCTTGCTCGCGAATGCTGACTTTCAGTCCCCGAGAAAGTGACTGAATGCCCCCGCCTCTTCGTGAGCAAGCTCACTCCCACAGGTCTTCCGAACTGGCCGAAATATCGAGTCATCGCGTGTTCCCGTGGCCTCGCGTTTGCTGTGCGACATCGCTTACGAATCCACATCGGTGAATGCTCACCAGCGCATCCTGTTTCGTTTTGTGACGTCGGATAGGCGCAGTCGAAGCGCCCGTGAATACTGCGCGGCGCTGGACTGTCGCGACTTCATAAAAGGATGGGTGACTGTGGATACGGATGATCGACGGATATCAGATGAGGCTGTGGTGTTTGCCAAGGCGAACAGGAAGGAAATTGCGAGGAGGCTGACGGATCCATTGGTTTACGTGCCCGATGATTGTCCCGTCTCAATCTTCATGGCGGGATCCCCCGGCGCGGGAAAGACGGAGACATCCATTTAATTCATGAGCAGATTCGAGTCTTCTACCGTACGGATTGACCCTGATCTCTTGAGGGCAGAAATCCCCTCCTATACCGGGGGAAATGCCTACCTTTATCAACATCCCGTTTCAGTGCTGGTCGATAAACTTCACGACCAGGTACTGAAGCAAAAGCAGTCATTCCTTCTGGACGGGACGTCAGCGAATTTCGATATTGTCGCGCGGAACATCCGTAGGTCCGTTGGGCGCGGAAGATTTGTGCTCATCATCTACGTGTATCAGGACCCTGCACTGGCCTGGAGATTCGTCACCGCAAGAGAGAAAGTCGAGGGGCGCAACATCCCGCTAAGCGAATTCGTCAGGCAGTATTTCAGCGCCAGGGATGCAGTTAATCGCCTCAAAACGAATTTGGTCATGCGGTCACCGTTGATGTGCTTCTCAAAAACGACAAGGGCGGCACTCGGTTGTATCAGAAAAACGTTCAGCGTGTTGACGACCACATCCCTGAAAACTACGATCCAGCGTCACTGCTAAGGATGCTGAAAGCACACGAGGGATTGAAATGAATTCGTCTGACAAGCCTTTGCCAAAACTGAAAAGGACGCTTTCCGACTTCGTCCGCAACGCCACATTCGAAGAGAAGGAGCGGGTTTATCTGGAGGTCATGGAGAAAGCCTGGGCGCGGCAGGAAAAGATCATCGAGCAAGCCCGGAGAATGTAACTCCCCCAATAACAAAGCCGCCCTTGAGGCGGCTTTGTCGTCTTCGCTTGCAGCTTGCAGCTTGCAGCCCAAAGCCCCCCTTCACCCCAATGCCAGCACCCGTCGACACTCCAGCACCAGACTCGCGCCGCCGGACGGGCTGCTGCCGATGCGCAGTTTGAAGCCGTGCAGGTTGACGATCGCGGCGACGATGGACAATCCCAGGCCGAAGCCGCTTTGCTGATTACCGGTTTCGCTGCGATAGAAGCGCTTGAACACGGCGTCGCGTTCGGCGTCGGGGATGCCGGGGCCGGTGTCCTGGACTTCGATGAACGTGGTGTTTCCTTCGGCGCGGGCGATGAGCAGCACTTGGCCGCCCGGTGGGGTGAATTTGATCGAGTTGCTGAGCAGATTCGACAGCGCCTCAAACAGCAGCGCGCGGTCACCCACCAGCGGCGGCAGCTGCTCGGCGACTTTCAGCTGCAACGAGACGCGGCCTTCTTCGGCCAGTGGCAGGTAGAAATCGTGCAGCTCCTGCAATAGCGGCTGCGGATCGAGCTGACCGAAGGCCGAACGCCGCTGGTGATCTTCGAGTTCGGAGATCCGCAGCAGTCCGCGAAAGCGCGCCATCAGCGTGTCGGCGTCGGCGATCACCTGGGCCATCTGCTCGCCCAGCGCCGAGTCTTCCGGCGACTGCTGCTGGATTCGATAGAGCTGGGCGCGCAGCCGGGTAAGCGGGGTGCGCAGGTCGTGGGCGATGTTGTCGCAGACGCCCTTGACCTCGTTCATCAGGCGCTCGATGCGGTCGAGCATGGCGTTGACGATGTCGGCGAGCATGTCCAGCTCGTCGCGGCGGTCCGACACCGGCAGGCGGCGGGCCAGATCACCGGTGACGATGGCCTCGGCGCTGGCCTGAATCGCCCGGATGCGTCGCAGCGGGCGGCGTCCCAGCAAGTGCCAGCCGGCGATGCCCGGAATGATCGTCAGCGAAATGCCCCACAGCAGCGCGCGCAGAATCAGCGTGGTCACGGCGAACAGCGAACCGTTGTCGCGCACCAGAATCAGCCAGCGATCATCGAGCGTATGAATGGCCACGGCGTCGCAGCCCGAGCTGGGCAGGTCCGGGTCGTCGGAGTCGATGCAGGTGTCCAGCTCCTGGATCTCCCCGGTCAGCTTGAGGCCGTCGGGAACGCTCTGGATCGGGCCGCTGATGGGCTTCATGTCCTTGTCGAACAAGCCGTACGCGTCGACCGAGCGTATGTCGAATTTGTCGCTGGAGCGCAACGCGTCGTCCAGCTGCGCGCCTTCAAAGCGCGAGAACAGCTGCTGACGTTGCATCAGCGAGTGGCGGGCGAGGGTGTTGAGGTAACTGGTGACTTCCCAGTACAGCACCCCCATGAGGATGCTGCTCCAGGCCACAAACAGAAAACTGTACAGCGCCAGCAGCCGGCTGCTGGAGGAGCGCCAGCCCTTAGACGGGTTCGGCAATGACATAACCTGAGCCTCGAACGGTACGTATCAGCGGCGTCAGGGTAGGGGGATCGATTTTCTTGCGCAAGCGACCGATGTGCACGTCGATCAGGTTGGTGCCGGGGTCGAAGTGGTAGCCCCAGACTTCTTCGAAAATCATCATGCGGGTGATGATCTGCCCGCAGTTGCGCATCAGGAATTCGAGCAGCTTGTACTCGGTCGGCAGCAGGTTCAGCGGTTGACCGGCGCGGGTGGCTTCACGGGTGATCAGATTGAGTTCGAGGTCGGCAACCTTGAGCATCGTCTCGGCCTGGGTCCCCGGGTTGCTGCGGCGCAGCAAGACTTCCACTCGCGCGGCCATTTCGTCGGAGGCAAAGGGCTTGGACAGATAGTCGTCTCCACCGGCGCGCAACCCGCGGACACGTTCATCGACGTCCGACAGCGCGCTGATCATCAGGATCGGCGTGGCGATGCCCAGGGCGCGCATGGTGGTGACAATCGCCAGGCCGTCGACTTCCGGCAGCATGCGATCAAGGGTGATCAGGTCGTAATCGCCGCTGACCGCGCGGACCAGGCCTTCACGACCGTTGTCGACCCAGTCCACCTGGAGACCGTGGCTGCTCAGTTCGGCAACGATCTCCTTCGCGGTGACGGCGTCGTCTTCGATTGTCAGAATTCGCGTCATGTGAGGTCAGGACCACGTGAGAGGACAGAAGCCTGCATTTTGCCTTTAAACGTAGTCGGGATTTCTTAAAAATAATTTAAGAAGGGCATGAGGGGCTTTTTGGTGCTAGCCAGCGCGCCGGGGGAGGCGGCCACCGGTGATTTCGGGCCGCCTGCCTTCGCGAGCAAGCTCGCAGCTCCTCTATCAACTTCGGTTTCTGGGACTGACGCTAAACATTGTGGGAGCGAGCTTGCTCGCGAATGCGTTGTACCAGGCGACCCTTGACTGTCAGGTCCGACGCCTTCGTGAGCAAGCTCACTCCCACATGACCTGTGTCAGACTCAGGTACACCGGTCACCCCCACATGACCCGTGTCAGACTACAGGCACACCGGTCACTGTCACATTTCCTGCCGCTTCAAACGCCTTTGCGTTCGGATTCGGCGTCTGGCTGACGCAGCTCTTGCTTCAGCTTTTCGTCCAGCGCTTTCTTCTTGCCCTTCTTTTCCGGCGTTTCGCCTTCGCTGCGGATCTGCGCATGGCTGATCAACGCGAAGATGAAGCTGCCCCCAATGATGTTGCCACCCAGGGTCGGGCCTGCAAATGTGAGCCAGAAATCTTTCCACGGCAGTTCGCCGGCGAACACCAGGTACGAGACTTCCGCCGAGCCGACCACGATGTGGGTGAAATCCCCCAGTGCCATCAGGTAGGTGATCATCACGATGATGGCGACCTTGGCCGATTCCATGGACGGGATCATCCAGACCATGGTGGCGATCATCCAGCCGGAGATAATGCCCTTGGCGAACATCTGCCCGCTGTCGTTCTCCATCACCTTGCGGCCGATTTCGAGGAAGGCCTGGTCGGTCTTGGTGTCGAAGATCGGCAGGTGCAGCATCACGTAGGCCACCAGCAGCGTGCCGCACAGGTTACCTACCAGCACCACGGTCCACAGCCGCAACAGGCGGACGACGTTGTTCAGCGTCGGCTTGCTCATCACCGGCAACACGGCGGTCAGGGTGTTTTCGGTGAACAGTTGCTGACGGGCGAGAATCACCGCCAGAAAGCCTGCGCAGTAGCCGAAGCTGGCGATGACTTTGAAGCCTTCGGCATCGGGCAGGCGAGAGTTCAACAGCCCCATCGCCATCAATGACAGGCCCATGGTCAAGCCGGCTGCGAGGGCCGACCAGAACAGCGCAGCGACGTTGCGTTCCAGTTCCTGATCGCCCTGCATGCGGATCGTCTCGTGGAGGACGGCAGCGCGAGGTGGCTGATTTTCGTCGATATCGCGTTCTTCTTCCGGCGTCAGACCGGGGGTCTTGCCGTCTGGTTGGTTTTCCATGGTGATCCTTTGGGTGATTCAGTGCTCTTTGGCAGAGCATTCTGTTTGAGACGTTCGAGGGAGGCGGCGGCTGGCTTGCACATGCTTGCTGCGCGACACTGCTGCTTGAGACACAATCCGTTACCCGTCGTTCGCCAACGGCGGTAGCCTTTTCTCTGACGTGGGAGATCCTCATTTGACCCTTCACATTCGCGACGCTACCCGTGCCGACGCCGCCGTCATCCTGGGCTTCATCACCGAGCTTGCGATCTATGAAAAAGCCGAGCACGAGGTAAAGGCCAGCGTCGCCGACATCGAGCGCAGCCTGTTCGACGAAACCTCGCCGGCCAAGGCGCTGATCTGCCTGCTGGACGGCCAGCCTATTGGTTTCGCGGTGTACTTCCTCAGCTACTCTACCTGGCTGGGCCGCAAGGGCCTGTACCTTGAGGATTTGTATGTGTCCGCCGCCCAACGGGGCGTCGGCGCTGGCAAGAAGCTGTTGCGCCATCTGGCCCGGATCGCCCACGACAGCGGCTGCGGCCGTCTTGAATGGAGCGTGCTGGACTGGAACCAGCCGGCGATCGACTTCTACAAATCGATCGGCGCCGAGCCGCAGGATGAGTGGGTGCGCTACCGGATGGAGGGGGAAGGGTTGGAGCGCTTTGCACTGAGTGAAGATTAAAACTCCCACAGGTTTTGCAACAACCGGAAATCCCTGGCCGAACCATCATCCGTGGGAGTCGAGCTTGCTCGCGAAGACTTACTTCCAGCCGCCAGAAAAAGTGGCTGAATGTCCCGGCCTCTTCGTGAGCAAGCTCACTCCCACAGGTCCTACGAACTAGCCGAAATATTGAGTCAGTCTACTATCTCGTGGGAACGAGCTTGCTCGCGAACACTTACTTTAAGCCGCCAGAGAAAGTGGCTGAATGTCCCGGCCTCTTCGTGAGCAAGCTCACTCCCACAGGTCCTACGAACTAGCCGAAATAGTGAGTCAGTCCACTATCTCGTGGGAGCGAGCTTGCTCGCGAAGACTTACTTTCAGCCGCCAGAAAAAGTGGCTGAATGTCCCGGCCTCTTCGTGATCAAGGTGGAGCGCCACCCCGGCTACTCCCACGGTGGGCTATGTGTTCAGTCAGTCAGCTCCGCGCTGTCGATCCGGTTGACCCCCGCCCGGGCCATGTCTTTCCAGGCCTGGTCCAGCGAGCCGTTCAGGTCGATGGCCTTGCAGGCATCGGCTATCACCCACGTGTTGAAACCCGCCGCCCTGGCGTCCAGCGCGGTCCAGGCCACGCAGTAATCCAAGGCCAGACCGACCACGAACACGCTGTCGATGCCACGCTCGCTCAGGTAACCGGCCAGCCCGGTGCGGGTCGTGCGGTCGGCTTCGACGAAGGCGGAATAGCTGTCGATGCCGGCGTTGCAGCCCTTGCGCAGGATCAACTGCGCGTGGGTGATGTGCAGATCGGCATGCAACTGAGCGCCGGGGCTGCCCTGAACGCAGTGATCGGGCCACAGCGTCTGCGCGCCGTAGGGCAGGGTGATGCTGTCGAACGGCGCCCGCCCGGCATGGCTCGACGCAAACGACACATGCCCGCGCGGGTGCCAGTCCTGGGCCATGATTACGTTGCGAAACTGCGCGCCGAGGCGGTTGATCAGCGGCACCAGCGCATCGCCCTCGGCCACGGCCAGCGCGCCGCCGGGCATGAAGTCGTATTGCATGTCGATCACCAGCAACGCGGCGCGGGGGTCGGAGGGCAATCGGGAAAGCGGCGTGGTCATCGTCTGAGTCCTTGATGCAGTGAGTCCTGGGGCAATGAGTCGGATCGCGGTCAGGCAAACACGCGGATCGGCGCGCCAGCGTGCCACGCCTGAATGTCCTCGATCATCTGGCTGAAGAACATCCGGTAGTTGTTCTCGGTCACGTAGCCCACGTGGGGCGTGGCCAGGACGTTCGGCAGCGTGCGGAACGGGTGATCGGCCGGCAACGGCTCGACGCTGTAAACATCCAGCGCGGCGCCGGCGATTTTCTTCTGCCTGAGCACCTCGACCAGCGCGTCTTCGTCGACGATCGGCCCGCGGGCGGTGTTCACCAGATACGCCGTCGGCTTCATCCGGTTCAACGACTCGGCATCCACCAGCCCGCGACTGCGCTCGCTGAGCACCAGGTTCACTGAAACCACGTCCGATTGCTCGAACAGCTCCTGCTTGCTGACACAGGTCACGCCATGCTCGGCGGCGCGTTCAGCCGTGAGGTTCTCGCTCCAGGCAATCACCTTCATGTCGAACGCCTTGCCGTAACGGGCGATCTTCTGGCCGATGCTGCCCAGCCCGACGATGCCCAGGGTCTTGCCATACAAGTCGCTGCCGATGCCGATCTGCCAGTCGCCCGCGCGCAGGGAATTGGCTTCGTCCACCAGGTTGCGGGTCACACCCATGATCAGCGCCCAGGTCAGTTCCGGCGCCGCGTACTTGTAGCTGTCGGTGCCGACCACCGTGATGCCCAGGCGTGCGGCGGCCTTGAGGTCCAGCGCCGCGTTGCGCATGCCGCCAGTGACCAGCAGCTTCAGGTGTGGCAGCTGACTGAGCAGGGCGTCATCGAAAACCGTGCGCTCGCGCATCACGCAAAGGATCTGAAAGTCCTTGAGGCGGGCGACCATGGCGTCTGTGTCCGCCGGGTAGTCATGCAGAAAACTGACCTCGCCGATCGGTTGCAACACGGTCCAGTCCACAACGTTTTCGGCAACCGATTGCCAGTCGTCGAGTACGGCAATCTTCAGCCCGGAATCCTGGGTCATTGAGCGAGGCCTCGTTCAGCAGCGATGTTGGATTTTATGGCGCTCACAGTACGCCCGAGCGGGACTGTCTGGAAGTCCATTTGGCGCCGGATCAGGCGCCATACCTCAATTAAACAACCCCGCCGCGATGTTGATCGAGAACCCCAGAATCGACGTATTGAACACAAAGCCGATGAGCGACTGCGCTAGCACCACTTTGCGCAGGCCGCGGGTGGCGACGCCGACGTCAGAGGTCTGCACGGCGACGCTCAAGGTGAAGGAGAAATACAGAAAGTCCCAGTAGTCCGGGTTCTCTTCGCCATCGGCAAAGCGCAGCGCCGGCTTATCGCCGCGCCAGGTGTAGAACACCCGGGCGTAGTGCAGGCTGAAGACCACGCCGATCAGCAGCCACGAGCCAAGGATGGTGAAGCCGGTGAAGGCGTAATGCAGCGCTTTGTCGGCGTCCTTCATGTCCTGGATACCCGCGAGTTCCAGGATGATCGCCGCCAGGCTGGCAATCGCCGCCACGCAGACGACGAACAGCACTGTGCCGGCGTTCTCGTCCTCGATTTCCGCGACCCGGCGCACGTCATCCGCGCTGGATTTGAAGGTGCGGCGCATGATCATCGCCATGTACAGCCAGCCGGCGACGTTCCAGCCGATCAGGAATTTGCTGATCACCGAAATGTCGGGGGCGACGAACGCGCTGGCGATACCGGCAGCGACGCCGACAAGGGTGGCAATGGTCAGGCGAGGGTGGGTCTTGGCAAGGCGGGACATGGAGGACTTCACGGCAGTGTGATGCGCGAACAGTAGCACGCGGCCGCTACAGCAGATGATGAAGAAAAACGGCGCGCAAGGGGTTACGCGCCGGTCGCCATTTGGCAGTTTAGGTGAACCTGCCCGGTCGCCCTGTCCAGCCGTTTCTCAAGCGGCAGGGTTGACCGGTGTAACTCATGGGATCAGCGAACCAGACACGGCTGCTTGTTGTTGAACGTCCAGTTCGGCAGCAGAAACTGCATCGCCACGCTGTCATCCCGCGCGCCAAGGCCCATGCCTTTGTACAGCTCGTGGGCTTTGGCGACCTGATCCATGTCGATCTCGACGCCCAGCCCGGGCTTCTTCGGCACCTGCACATTGCCGCCGATGATCTGCAGCGGCGCCTTGGTCAGACGCTGGCCGTCCTGCCAGATCCAGTGGGTGTCGATGGCGGTGATGTTGCCCGGCGCAGCGGCGGCCGCGTGGGTGAACATCGCCAGGGAAATATCGAAGTGGTTATTGGAGTGCGAACCCCAGGTCAGGCCCCACTCGTTGCACATCTGCGCGACGCGCACCGAACCTTGCATGGTCCAGAAATGCGGGTCGGCCAGCGGGATGTCCACCGATTGCAGCTGGATGGCATGACCCATTTCGCGCCAGTCGGTGGCGATCATGTTGGTGGCGGTGCGCAGGCCGGTGGCGCGGCGGAATTCAGCCATGACCTCCCGGCCCGAATAACCGTTCTCGGCGCCACAGGGATCTTCGGCATAAGCCAGCACTTTGTGTTGATCGCGGCACAGACGCACCGCTTCTTTCAGCGACCAGGCGCCGTTGGGGTCGAGGGTAATGCGCGCTTTCGGGAAGCGTTCGGCCAGCGCCGTGACGGCTTCGATTTCCGCATCGCCGCTGAGCACGCCGCCCTTGAGCTTGAAGTCCTCGAAACCGTATTGCGCGTAAGCCGCCTCGGCCAGGCGCACCACCGCTTCCGGGGTCAGCGCTTCTTCGTGACGAACGCGAAACCACTCGTTGTCCGCGTCAGCTTCGGTGCGATAGGGCAGGTTGGTTTTCGTCTGGTCACCGACGTAAAACAGGTAGCCCAGCATCTTCACTTCATCACGCTGCTGGCCTTCGCCGAGCAGCGCGGCGACCGGCACTTCCAGGTGCTGACCGAGCAAATCCAGCACCGCCGCTTCAATACCGGTGACCGCGTGGATGGTAATGCGCAGGTCGAAGGTCTGCAGGCCGCGACCACCGGCATCGCGCTCGGCAAAGGTGCGGCGCACGTCGTTGAGAATCTTCTGGTAGTTGCCAATGCTGCTGCCGACCACCAGCCCACGGGCATCTTCGAGGGTCTGGCGGATTTTCTCGCCGCCGGGAATTTCACCCACGCCGGTATGCCCGGCGTTGTCCTTGAGGATGACGATGTTGCGAGTGAAATACGGGCCGTGGGCACCGCTGAGGTTGAGCAGCATGTCGTCGTGGCCGGCCACCGGAATGACCTGCATGTCGGTGATGACGGGGGTGCTGCCGGAAGTCTGTGTGTTCATGTCTAAATCCTTGTGAGTACCCAGCGCGGCGGGGGCGCTGTCTTTACGGTCTTCATTGCTCAGAGCTCAGGGCCCAAGCGCCTGGCTCAAGTGTGGCTGGGTGTGACGTCGACCTTGGCCACCGGCACCGCGCCGGGCTTGGGCGTCGTGCGCACGGTGAACACCAGAATCGCGGCAATGATCGAGGTGACCGTCAGGCCATACAGGCCGCCCTGGATCGAACCGGTCTGCTGTTCGAGGATGCCGAAGGTGGTCGGCGCAACAAAACCGCCCAGGTTGCCCACCGAGTTGATCAGGGCGATAACGCCCGCGGCGATGCGTGCATCCAGATAGCCCTGGGGGATCGGCCAGAACAGCGACGACGCCGACTTGAAGCCCATCGCCGCGAAGCAGATGGCGACGAAGGCGAACACCGGACCGCCCGTGGTCGACATGAACATCCCTGCTGCCGCGATCAACAAGGCCACGGCGACCCACGCCTGCTGGTGTTTCCACTTGGCCGACAGCGAGGCAAAACCGTACATGCAGACGATGGCGATGAACCACGGAATGGAGTTGAACAGGCCGACCTGGAAGTCAGTGAGGTCGCCCATCTTCTTGATGATGCTCGGCAGCCAGAACGTCGCCGCGTAAATCGTCAGCTGGATGAAGAAGTACATCAGGCAGAACAGGATGATCTGCGGGTCCTTGAGCAACTTGCCGATGGACAGCTTGACCGGGTTGGCCGCTTCGCGAGCCTTTTGTTCGGCGTCGATGGTGTTGACCAGCGCGTCTTTCTCGGCCTCGGTCAGCCATTTGGCGTCGTGGGGCTTGGAGTCGAGCCAGAACCAGACGAAGAAGCACAGGCCGACGGAGAACATGCCTTCGATGAAATACATCCACTGCCAGCCGTGGAAGCCCAATGCGTCAATCTGCAACAGCAGGCCGGAGAGCGGGCCGGAGATCACCGACGCAAAGGCCGAACCGCTGAGGAAGATGGCGATAGCCTTGCCACGCTCGACCCCGGGCAACCAGCGAGTGAAGTAGTAGATGACGCCTGGGAAGAACCCGGCTTCGGCCACGCCCAGCAAGAAGCGCAGGATATAGAAGTGGGTTTCAGTCTGGATGAACGCCATGCAGGCGGCAACGATGCCCCAGGTCAGCATGATGCGGGTCAGCCAGATGCGCGCGCCGACTTTCTGCAGGAGGATGTTGGAGGGGACTTCGAACATCGCATACGCGATGAAGAACAGGCCGGCACCGAAGCCGTAGGCGGCTGCGCCGATACCCAGATCATGTTCCATGTGACTACGTACGAAGCCGATGTTGACCCGGTCGATGTAGTTGACGATGAACATGATGACGAACAGCGGCAGGATGTGTCGTTTGACTTTCGAGACCGCCGATTGCAGGACGGAATCGGAGGCGTCATCCGCCCGTATTGAGGATGTGTTCACTCTGGTAACTCCCACTGATTATTTTTATGCGGGTGGTTAAGCACGTTGTGTGTGACAAGGTGTGTAGCCCTGTTGCCAGTCATCATACAAGTAATGATCGCTATGGCAACCGGATTACAGGGGTTGCGGGAAGTATTTCGTCGGGCTAGGCTCGCCTGTCTGACAAGTTGAATGAGTGGGGGCGCTGCTGGGTAGCTCTGTTTTCGGGGCTTTTGCCGGGGTTGGTTGTGCATCAAGCGGGTGAGTGGGGGCGTGCGTCGAGACTTCACCGTCAGGAAAATACAAGTGGACGGCAGGCCTCGGTGGCCGCCGTTCTTTTCAATATTTACAGGACGACCTTTTTGAACAGCACCGGACCCTTGCGACCCAAGCGACGCCAGCACAGCCTGGCGACGGACCTGGTCACCGACCTCAGCCAGCGAATTCTGATGGGCACCATTGCGCCCGGTGCGAAGTTGCCCTCGGAGAGCGAGATCGTCCGCGAGCATGGCGTGAGCCGCACGGTGGTGCGCGAGGCGATTTCCAAATTGCAGGCGTCCGGGCTGGTCGAAACCCATCAGGGCAAAGGCACCTACGTGCTGGCGCGCTCCGAGCAGAGCGGTCTGCACCTGAAGGTGGAAACCGCGTTCAGCGTGCGGCATATCATCGAGCTGCGCATGGGCCTGGAAACCCAGGCTGTCGCCCTGGCTGCGCAACGCCGGAGCCACGCACAACTGACGGCGATGCGCGCCGCGCTGGACGATTATCAGGACCTGCTGGCCAAGGAAGACAGCTGCGTCGAAGCCGACCGGCGCTTTCATCTGCTGATCGCCGAGGCCACCGGCA
This sequence comes from Pseudomonas sp. 15A4, assembly GCF_016925575.1. Classification (NCBI taxonomy): domain Bacteria; kingdom Pseudomonadati; phylum Pseudomonadota; class Gammaproteobacteria; order Pseudomonadales; family Pseudomonadaceae; genus Pseudomonas; species Pseudomonas sp. 15A4. The sequence continues at coordinate 3,144,300 of NZ_CP068986.1, forward strand.
ATCCTTACTTCGTGGAGATCCTGCAGAACCTCGGCATCGCCGTCATCCCCCGCAGCCGCATCGCCACCAGCGAACGGGCCGGGTCAAGCCTCACCCACAGTGCCTATCTGGCCAACCTCGAGCACGAAGCCATCCTCGCCGCCATCCGCCGCCAGGACCCCGACGCCGCCCGCGCCGCGATGTGGACTCACCTGAGCAACAGCCGGGGGCGGCTGGCGCCGGTGGAGTGATGGCAGGGGATTGATGGGTCTGCAGCAAATGGAAACGACTGCGGCCAATAGTGGGACTGGCTTTAGCCGGGAATGCATCGGGTGTGACACCGCGAGAGGTGTGGTGCTCGGGCTGGCCTCTTCCCGGCTGAAGCCGGTCCTACTGCGTGCGCGATCCCATTATGGGTATGCCAGTACCTCCATCATCACCCCCGATTGCCACTCGAAATACGGATTGAACGTCAGTCGCGCCAAGGCCTTGCCCGGTTCACGATGACCCCAATCCGAATACCATACCGGCTCGCCGTTCAGGCATTTCTGCATGTCGGCGGAGGACTGGCCGTTCCAGCAGATACGCTGGCTGCCATTCACCCCATACAACGGGTTTGCAGGCGAGAACATCAGCCCCATGTGCGAGAACTGGGCGATCCGGTATTCCGGCAGGAAATCGTTGCGCACCCGCACCCTCGGGTTTTTCTGCGTCGGCGCCGGTTCGTTGCCATACCAGATCAGCCGGCTGAGCGGGTGGGTGAAGCGCGCGTTGAAGGTGTCCAGCACATAACCGGTATCCAGCACTGAATCGTGCTCGGTGATGGCGACAAACACCGGCTTGTCATAGACCCCTTTGTCGAGGTGCTTCTGGGCCAACAACGCGCTGCGGTAGAACTGGGCGAAACCGTTGGTGGGCACGTTCAGGTAGCGGACCGGCGTCTGCATCGGGCGCACGCCATCGTCCGGTTTCGCCAGCCACGGGCGGAACCAGCCGATGTACTGAGTGACCCAGGCGTAGGTGTTTGCCGGTTTGAAGGCCGGAGAAAACAGCACCAGGCCGGCGATATTCGGGTGCTCGTAGGCGTAATCCAGCACCAGGTTCGCCCCGGTCGAAAACCCGCCCAGATACACCGTCGGCACCTCCCGCTCAAGCATCTGCGTCTGCTCACGCACCACCTGCTGCCACTGTCTGAGCGTCACATCCAGCATGTCCGCCGGCTTGCTGCCATGCCCCGGCAGCAACACCGTGCGCACCAGAAACCCCTGCGCGGCGAGCGCCTCGCCGACGTCATTGAACGACCAAGGAGAGTCGCCGAGGCCATGGACCAACAGAATCCCCCGTGTGGCTGGCCCGCTGGGTCGCCATTCCCGAGGTGCGTTCCACTCGATCTCGGCCGGGTGATCAGGCGTCTGAAAGGTCCGGTTCTCCTGCATCCAGGCGATGGTCTGCTGGCGATAGTCGGCGAAACTCGCCTGCCCTAGAGGCTGCTCATTGGAGGCGCATGCCTGAAGGGTCAGGGCGGAGAGTAGGAGGGTGAGACGGTGCAAGGCCAAATTGAGTTCTCGCGTGTTCAGATGTCCAGTTGATCGGGCCGAATGCCGAATGCCTGGGCGATTCTTTCTCGGGTCTGCTTGCGGGGACGCGCCACCGATTCCTGCTGGGCGTAGGCGGGTTGGGAGATACCGAGTCTTCCGGCGACAAGCTCTTGGGTCAGATCCAGATACTCGCGCCACGCCCGAATCGGCGTTGAACCGTCAACGATCCGGCTGACGACCTCATGAGGGATTAGATCATCCACACCGTGCTGGCTGACGTACTCTTCATAAGGGATGACCACGAAGGCGGGCTTGCCGTCCGGGCCGTTGATGATCTGGATGTTATGAGTAGGTGCGCTCATCGCGTTTTTTGACCTCCTGAACACTGACAATTTTGACCCCGCCGTCCCAGTCGAACAGAACACGATAGTCGCCAACTCTCAGGCGGTAGCCGCAGCTATGGCCAGCGAGAGATTTAACGTGGGTGACGTCCGGCATCGACTCCAGCTTGCTTACAGCGTCCCTGATTTGCACCTGATGCCTTAGTTGCAACTTGAGGAGTTGTTTCACGGCCTTCCTTGTCCATGCGATCGTATTCGTGCGTCCTTATAAGACTTTCATAAGTCTGGCCTGGATATTACTTATAGTTGAACTCCCATGCTAGCGGCCAATCGCGCCGGGACAAAGATTCAGGCAGACTCCCTCCACCCACAAAAACAAGACCTGATGTGTATGAACCCTCACTCCCTTCGCTGTGCAGACACCCCTCATGTTCGCCCTTGATCACGCCCTGGCCCAGGACATCGTCGACCGGGCGATGGCGATTTTGCCGTGCAACGTGAATGTCATGGATTATCTGGGCATTATCATTGGCAGCGGCGAGGCGGAGCGGTTGTACACCCGGCATGAAGGGGCGCAGCTGGTCCTCGCCAACAGCCGCGTGGTGGAGATCGATTCGCACACCGCCCGGCAGCTCGACGGGGTGCGGCCGGGGGTAAATTTGCCCTTGATGCTGGATCAGAAACTGATCGGCGTGCTCGGCATCACCGGCGAGCCCGATGAGGTGCGGGTCTACGCGGAGCTGGTGAAGATGACCGCCGAGATGCTCATGGAGCACCGACGTCAGCAGGCCGATCAACAGTGGCGGCATCAACGCAGTGAAGACCTGCTGTCGCGGCTGTTGCTCGGCGAAAGTGCTGCCCATCTGGTCGCCGAGGCTGAGCAGTTGGGCTTGCAGCCGCAGTTGCCGCGTCAGGCCGTGCTGCTCGAACTCCCCGAAGCCGCGACCTATGCCGGTGTGATGAGTGCGTGGCTGATGGGTCGATACGCCAACAGCTGGTGTCTGCCCTGTGAGCCGGGGTTGATCTACTGGTGCCGCGCCGTAGGCAAGGATCGCGACGATGCCTTGCTGCTGGCGCTTTTCGACGAGCAAGACTGGCCCGTACAGCGCATGGCGACCGTCGAGCCTTCATCTGATCTGGCCTCCCTGCGCGCCGCCTGCACCGCCGCTCGCGACCTGCTCGAGTACGCACGCCACTTGCGGCCGACCGTCAAACTGCTGCGTCTGGCCAGCCATCGCGTCGCGCTGCTGTTCTGGCGCAATCGCCACGACTGGTTGGCCGAAGGCATCGCAGAACCCATCAAGCGCCTGCACGACAACCCACAGCTGCTCGACACCCTGCGCGCCTGGTTCGATTACAGCGGCGAAAGCCAGGCCTGCGCCGACGCGCTGGGCATCCATCGCAACAGCCTGCGTTACCGGCTTGAGAAAATTACCGAACTGACTGGCTGCGATCCTTATCGAACGGAAGACTTGCTGCGCCTGTACCTCGGCGCGCAGATGGTGGCCAGATAAGGCGCTGTCGCAGCGTTGTTCGTATGAACAACCGAGCCAGCCGTCTGTTGTGCAAGCGTAAGGCGGTAAAGTTTCTTCAGGGTGCGAAGATCGTCCATCAGACAAGGAGAATAATATGAAAATCGTCATCGCCCCGGACTCGTTCAAAGACAGCCTCAGCGCCCAAAGTGTCGCCCACGCCATCGCCGCCGGGCTCATCGATGTCTGGCCTGATGCCCAGTTGGTCGAGTGCCCGATGGCCGATGGCGGGGAGGGGACCATCGAAGCGATCTTGGCGGCATGCGACGGTGAGTGGATGAGCAATCAGGTCAGCGGACCGCTTGCTCAGCCGGTGCAGGCGCAGTGGGGCTGGCTGGCGGAGACGCGCACGGCGATCATCGAAATGGCCATGGCCAGCGGTCTGCAACTGCTGAGCCTGGACCAGCGCGACGCAACCATTACCAGTACGTTTGGTACCGGCGAGCTGATCAAGGCCGCGCTGGATGCCGGCGCCGAGCGGGTGATTCTGGCCATCGGCGGCAGCGCGACCAATGATGCCGGCACCGGCATGCTCTCGGCGCTGGGCGCGCGCTTCCTTGACGACGATGACCGAGCCCTCGATCGCGGTGGCCTGGCCCTGGCGCAACTGGCGCGCATCGACCTGACCGGGCTCGACCCGCGCTTGAACAGCGTGCAGTTCGAAGTCGCCGCCGACGTCAACAATCCCCTGTGCGGCCTGCAAGGCGCTTCGCACATCTTTGGCCCGCAGAAGGGCGCGTCCCCCGAACAGGTGCTGGCGCTGGACGCGGCCCTCGGGCATTTCGCCGGGCACTCGGCTCAGGCACTGGGTCGGGACGATAGCGAATATCCGGGAAGCGGCGCGGCAGGCGGCATGGGGTTCGCCGCCAAGGCCTATCTGAATGCATCGTTCCGTCCCGGCGTGGAGGTGGTCGCTGACCTGACCGGGCTGGCCGAGGCACTGCAGGGCGCCGACCTGGTGATCACGGGCGAAGGCCGCTTCGACGCCCAGACCCTGCGCGGCAAAACCCCCTTCGGCGTCGCCCGGATGGCGCAGCGCAACAACGTGCCGGTCATCGTGCTGGCCGGGACACTGGGGAGGGCTACGCCGACCTGTATGCCCACGGCATCAGCGCCGCGTTCGCCGTGACCAGCGGGCCGATGACGCTGGAGTTCGCCTGCGCCAATGCGGCGACGTTGCTCCATGATCGCGCGCGGGATATCGCCCGGGTGTGGGCCCTCGCAGCCCGCTAAAAATTCGCCTCAGCGGTCGCATGGGTCAGGCGGTTTTCAGCTGCATCAGCGGAATGGGCTTGCGCATCAGCGTGCCCACCAGCACCGCGGCCAACAGGGCGATCAGTCCCGACATCCACAGCACCGAGCCGAAGCCCGACACAAAGGCGTCCCGGACCAGCGGCTGAATCATTCCCCGGGCGCTGGCATCGATCGTTTGCAGCGCAGCGTTCATGTCCCCGGCCACCGCACGTGAGGCGATGTGCTCGGCCTGATCGAGGAGGTCGGGCGCAACGGTCGCCAGTGTGGCTTTCAGCGCACCGAGCGTGTGACTGGCGAGCAGCGCGCCGTAGACGCCGATCGCCAGCATGATCGCGCTGAACCGCATGGTCGTGCTCATCCCCGATGCCATGCCGGTGCGTTCTCGGGGCACGCACGCCATGATGTTCTTCTGGGTGTCGCCATTGAGCAAGCCCGCCCCCGCACCGGTCACCGCCATCGCCGCAGCGAATGCCGGGTAGCCGCCCATTCCGGTGGCCCAGGCGCACAGCAGGTTGCCGATGCCCACAAGGGTCAGGCCCAGCGCCATCATGGCGGCCGGCGAAAGATGACGTGAGATTGTCGGCCCGAAGCGCGGCAACAGCAGCATGGTGATTGCGAACGGCAGCATGCCCAGCCCCGAGCCGATGGCGCTGAAGCCCAGGCCGTTCTGCAGGTAAAACGGCAGCAGGGTCATCATCACCTGGGCGCAGCCGGCGTAGGCGAACATGCCGAGCAGGGCACCGATGAAGCGCGGGTATTTGAACAGCTGCAAGTCGACCATCGGCCGGCGTTGCAGGCGCTCGGCGATGACAAACAGCGCGAGCAGCACCGCCCCGGCGGCCAGACGCATGGAGGTGAGCGGGTGGTCCCAGCCGATTCGGTTGGCTTCGATCAGGCCCCAGATCAGGCTCAGCAGGCTGGCACTGAAAAACAGGCTGCCCCACGGATCAAGCCGCGCTGACTGCTCGTTGCGCGATTCCTCGATGTTCCCCATGACCATCACCAGCAGGCCCAGCCCCACCGGCAGGTTGAGGTAGAAAATCCAGCGCCAGCCGACCAGTTCGGCGATCAGCCCGCCGACCGTGGGCGCTGCAGTCATGGCCACGCCCATGCAGGCTCCCCAGAACGCCCAGGCTTTGGCGCGCTCGGCTTCATCATGGAAAACGTGGCCGATGGTCGCCAGCGCCGAGGTCAGCAGCAAGGCCGCGCCCACGCCCTTGAGCGCACGGGCAATGTCGAGGAACAGAATGTCCGGCGCCGCCCCGCAGCCCAGCGACGCCAGGATGAACAGCACCAGCCCGCTGATCAGCATGCGCTTGCGGCCAAAGCGATCGGCCAGGCTACCCGCCGGCAGCAACAGCGCGGCGAAAGCCAGCATGTACGCGCTGACCACCCACTCGATGTCGGCAAACCCGGCACCCAGATCACGCGCGATGCTCGGCAGAGTCACGGCGACAATGTTGGTGTCGAGCACGATCAATGCGCACACGCCGGAAGCCGTGAGCAGGGTCATGCGGGGGCTGGGTCGAGACATGTATGGGGCTCCGGAGGTTGTTAGGTGCTGGCTAACACGGGTGGTGACTACATTGGGTGGGGCGGTTCTTCGCTGCAACAGAGTAAGCGGATATGCCCTATGCTCTGTTACCCGCGCCCCGCGTTTTGATTACCTGCCAGGTAACGCTCCATGGAAATCCGTCACTTTCGCTACTTTCTGGCCGTCGCCCGTCATCGGCATTTCACTCGCGCCGCCGAGCAACTGGGCATCGCGCCGCCCACGCTGACGCGGCAGATCCAGGACCTGGAAAACGCGCTGGGCACCCGGTTGTTTCTCCGTGAACAGCGAGAGGTGAGGCTGACGGAAGCAGGGCGCGCGTTGCAGATCGAGGCCGAACTGGCGGTGCGTCAGTTTGAGACCGCGCAGTACAACGTCCAGCGCGCCGGCCGTGGCGAGGCCGGCCGGATCGAGTTGGGCTACGTCGCCTCGGCGGTGTTCTCCGGCGTGTTGCAGCAGCACGTCAGTCAGTTTCGTGAGCGCTATGCGGACATTGAATTCAACATCAACGAGCACCTGATGCCGACGCTGCCGCGGCTGATCGAGGAGGGGCGGCTGGACGTGGGTTTCATCCGCTCGCCCATGCAGCTGCCCGATTCGGTCAGCGTCGTGCCGTTGCTGACCGAGGGTTTTGTTCTGGCGCTGGCGGACAGCTCGTGGCTGGGCAAGCTGAAGATCATCAACACGGTGAACCTGCAGAGCGAGGTGTTCATTCTCCCTGAGCAGATTTCCGGCACGCTGGAGGTGGCGGCCCATGGCGGTTTCGCGCCGACGCTGGGTCCGCAGCCGGGAGGGCTGGTGTCGGTGATTGCGCTGGTGAGTCTTGGCCAGGGGGTGGCGGTGGTGCCGGAGTCGGTGGTGGATCACATTCGGTTGCCGAATGTGGTGTATCGGCGGATTGAGGATTGTCAGCCGAGCTCGTCGTTGTCGCTGATCCACCGACGCCACGAAAAGGCCCCGGCGGTGATCAGGTTTGTTGAGTACGTCAAGGGCGCGCGGGGGCTGTGAGAAGATCAAGGGCGTCTGCCTGGGGGCAGACTGTTTCGCCTTCGGCGAGTTACTTGGAAAAGCACCCCAAGTAACCAAAGGTGCTTGCTCCTGGCTTGGCTCCTCCTGCGTCGGAGTACCCTCACTCCGGTCTCGCTCCGTGGGCCCGCGCCGAACGGACATCCCTGTCCTGACGGCGCTCTCGCCGCATCCATGCGGCTCGGCCCACTGCCCGAGACCTGCGTTCAGCCTGCACCCAAGTCGCGATTTGCGGTGTCTGGACTTCTTGCGTACGAAGATCAAAAGCAGATCAAGTGCAAGATCAAAGGCTTCCCGGCTAAAGCCAGTCCTACGGGGGTGCGCGGTCTGTTAGTGGGACCGGCTTTAGCCGGGAAGAGGCCGGTCGGCTCACCATCAATTCTGATCGTTGATCGTTCCCACGCTCCGCGTGGTAACGCCCCTCCGGACGCTCCGCGTCCCTTAGACGACGCGCATTCGGGCCTGGGGAAATGACGCGGAGCGTCACGTGATGCATTCCCACGCGGAGCGTGGGAACGATCAATTTAGCAGCGCGCCCATTGACGCTTTCCCGGCTGAAGCCGGTCCCACTGAATGCGCGCGGTGTCCTGTAGGACTGGCTTTAGCCGGGAAGCTTCTGCTTTTGCCTTCGCTCTTGATCTTCATACACAGCCAGCCTATACACCGCGAAACGCGACTTTGGTGCAGGCCGAACGCAGACGACGCGCAGTGGGCCGAGCCGCATGGATGCGGCGAGAGCGCCGTCAGGACATGGATGTCCGTTCGGCGCGGGCCCACGGAGCGTCGTCGGAGTGAGGGAACCCGACGAAGTCGGGCCAAACCGAGAGCAAGCACCCTTGGTTACTTGGGGTGCTTTTCCAAGTAACTCGGCGAAGCCGAAACAGTCTGCCCCCAGGCAGACGCCCTTGATCTTGATCTTGATCTTGATCTTGATCTTGATCTTGATCTAATCAGGCAACGCCTAAGCCTTCGCAGGCTCAGGCACCCGCCCATACACATCGGTAAACCGCACGATGTCGTCTTCCCCCAGATACTCCCCGCTCTGCACCTCGATCATCACCAGATCAATCACCCCCGGGTTGACCAGCCGATGGGTATGCCCCGGTTTGATGAACGTCGACTCATTGGTATCGAGCATAAACTCATCTTCCCCGTTAGTGACCCGAGCCATCCCGCTGACAACAATCCAGTGCTCGCTGCGGTGGTGATGCATCTGCAGCGACAAAGACGCCTGCGGTTTCACCACGATGCGCTTGATCTTGAAGCGCTTGCCTTCCTCCAGCACCGTGTAAGTGCCCCACGGTCTGGTCACGGTGTTGTGCAGCAGGTACGCCGGATGGCCCTGACGCTTGAGCTCCTGGGCGATGACCTTCACTTCCTGACTGCGATTTGCGTCGGCGATCAACAAAGCGTCCGGGGTGTCGATGATGATCAGGTTGTCCAGACCCACCGCGCCCACCAGTCGCTTCTTCGAGTCGATGTAGCAGTTGGTCACGTCGTGCAACACCACCTCGCCGTTGCATCGGTTGCCATTTTCATCGGCCGCACTCAGCTCGCGAATGGCCTGCCACGAACCGATGTCGCTCCAGCCCATCTCGCACGGCACCACCGCGACCTTTTGCGAGCGCTCCATCAACGCGTAATCGATGGAAATGTCCGGCGCCAGGGCGAAGGTGGTGCTGTCCAGCTCGATCTGCAGTTCGTTGCGGCCTTCCTTGCTGGTGCACTGCGCCAGGCAATGGCGCACCGCGGCCAGAAGCGCCGGTGCGTGACTTTCCAGTTCGGCCAGCAGCACATCGACGCGCATGCAGAACATGCCGGCGTTCCACAAATGCAGCCCACCCTCGACATAGTTCTGGGCGGTGACAGCATCGGGTTTCTCGACGAAACGCGCCACCTGATAGGCCTCGCTGCTGAGGGCCTGGCCTTTCTCGATGTAGCCAAAGCCGGTTTCGGCGCGGGAGGGAACCAGCCCGAACGTCACCAGCCAGCCCTGGTCGGCCAGCTTGCGTGCGCTCTGCACGGCGGTCTCGAAGGCGGCAACGTCAGTGATCAATTGATCCGCCGGCAGAATCAACAGCTGCGCGTCATCGCCGTAGCGCGCCTGGACATGCAGCGCTGCGGCCGCGATGGCAGGGGCCGTGTTGCGGCCGAACGGTTCGAGCAGAAACTCCAGCGAACGCTGTCGTTTATTCAGCAGCCGGTAGTCATCCACGGTGCGGAAATACACGTCCCGGTTGGTGACGGTGAGCACGCTTTCGACACCGTCCAGCTGGCTGGCGCGGTTGAACGTCTTTTGCAGCAGGCTTTCGCCGTCCGGCAAGCGCATGAAGGGTTTGGGCATCGCCTCCCGTGAAACAGGCCACAGCCGGGTGCCGGCGCCGCCAGCAATAATGCAGGGAATCAGTTGCATGTGGGTTTTCGCCTTTTCGATCCGTGAATCAATGACAGGGCCGCAATCCAGGCGATCACATTGAAAGTCAATTTACTGACTTTTATGAGAGTCCTGTGCAAATTAGCCAATTATTTGTCGATTAAGCGCTTTCCGCCCGTGGTTTTCAAGGGGCTGTAACGCAGAAGTAACGCCTCTCGTCCCCTAATTACGGCACGCAAGGCGGTAACCTCATGGGCATGCACGGAGATGAATGTCGCGTGCCGGCACGGACCGCACACGTAAGTCCCCGCCGCTCAAGGCTTTTTGCCATCACCGACTGCCTTCACACCCCGTCCAACGCCTTTCAGGGATGGAGTTTGGCGAGCTCTCAATCCAAGGACGTTGGTTTAAAAGATTTTCCTCCGCCGGGCTTTTTCGCAGCCCGCGCGGTCAACACATCACGCATCAACTCGAACACGCAAAAGGAAGGGATATGACAGCGCGCAGGGCATTACTGATTCTTCACGGCAAGCAGGCGCTCAATGAGGATGTCCGCGAGGCAGTGGAGCGCAAGCGCAAACACGGCTGGGAACTGGACGTTCGCGTGACCTGGGAAGCAGGCGATGCCCAGCGCCTGGTGCGCGAGGGTCTGGAGGCCGGTCATCGGCAGATCATCGCCGGCGGTGGCGACGGCACCCTGCGGGATGTCGCCGAGGCGTTGGCGCTGTCTGAAGTCGACGCCAGCCTGGTGATCATGCCGCTGGGGACGGCCAACGATTTTGCCCGTTCCGCAGGCGTGCCGCTGGAACCCGACCAGGCCCTTGACCTGCTGGACGTACCGGCGCGTGCCGTCGATATGGGTGCGGTGGGCGGCCAGATGTTCCTCAACATGGCCACCGGCGGCTTTGGCAGTCAGGTCACCGCCAATACCTCTGAAGACTTGAAGAAGATCCTCGGCGGTGCGGCGTATCTGTTCACCGGTCTCACACGCTTCAGCGAGTTGAAAGCCGCGTACGGCGAATTCAACGGCCCGGATTTTCACTGGAAGGGCGAAATGCTGGCGCTGGGCATCGGCAACGGCCGTCAAGCTGGCGGGGGCATCCGTTGTGCCCCGAAGCCCTGGCCGACGACGGTCTGCTGGACATCAGCATCTTGCCAGCGCCCCAAGAAGTGGTGAGCACCCTGAGGAGTCTGCTCGAAGGCGGGCTTGGGCTGGACAATATGTTCGTCCGCGCACGGTTGCCGTGGGTCGAACTCAAATCGGCGCAGGGGCTGACCATCAACCTTGACGGCGAACCCTTGAGCGGTGAGGCCACCCGTTTCGAAGCCCGAGCAGGGGCGCTGCGCGTGCACTTGCCATCGCATTCGCCGTTGCTGGGGCAGACGCGGCAAATCGCCTGATTCCCCGCAAGCATTGCCCGAAGCAGACTGCACGCCGCTCCGCTTGGCACATCAAGTCAGGGGCACGTCGCATTGCTCAGGGTTGACCTGCCAGCTCGGCGTGATGCCCCGGTTTTCTTTCCGGGCGCCGAGCCCGCACTGGCCAGCGAAGGCGTTCAGCAGGTCGCGCTCTTCGCTTTCGTCCAGCGTCAGCGAACCACTCCGCGGATCAATGAGTTCCAGTTGCCATGACATCAACACGAAGCAGCGTTTGAGAGCGGGCAGTGCCTTGGGCGGCAATTGTCGGGCGGCGGTGGCGGAGTCAAGAAGGTCATGCAGTTGCCGGGCGAACCCGCAAACAGTTGCAATGCCGTGGGTGTCGGCCTCACGGGCGAGGTGTTGCAATGTGGAGAGCAGGCATTCCATCGCGTCACGATCATCACTGATCAATTCCAGATGACTGAGGCATTCGTCGGCGCGGCACATCAGTGTCTGGCTGTCGCTGAGAAACGCTGCGTGCAACTGCTGCCATTCGAGGCCATTCAGCATGTGCAATCTCCACCTTCTCTCAATGAGATGTCGGGTCGCGTGGGGCGAGTGGCCCAAAGTTAATGTTGAGCGCACTTGAAAGTCTGTAGGCCGTTTCTGATTGTTGCGAATGGGGGACAGAGGACGCTGATCGGCGGAACGGGTGAAACGTTCATCTGCGCCGTTATCCCGATTAAGGTCTGCCACGGCGCTGCCGATACAGGGTAGGCGGACTTACTTGAACCCTGCTCCAGGAGCAACAGATGGCTGGCATTCTCGACACAGTAGACCAACGTACACAGCTGGTAGGTGAGAACCGCCTGGAAATCCTCATGTTCCGCCTGGCCGGCCGACAGTTGTTCGCGATCAACGTATTCAAGGTTCAGGAAGTCCTGCAGCTGCCCAAGCTGACGCTGATGCCGCAGCGTCATCCGTTCGTCTGCGGCGTGGTCAACCTGCGCGGCCAGACCCTGCCGGTGATCGACCTGTCCCAGGCCATCGGCATGCGTCCGCTGGTGCCGGGGCCTTCGAGCACGATCATCGTCACCGAATACAACCGCTCGGTTCAGGCGTTCCTGGTGGGCGGCGTCGACCGCATCGTCAACATGAACTGGGAGGCGATCCTGCCGCCGCCGACCAGTGCCGGGCGGCAGCACTACCTGACCGCCATCAGCAAGGTCGACGACCAGTTGGTGGAGATCATCGACGTGGAGAAAGTCCTCGCCGAAATCGTGCCGTACAGCGCCAAGGTCTCCCGCGACAAGCTGGACGATCCTGTCCTCGCCCGGGCCATCGGCCGCGAAGTGCTGCTGGTGGACGATTCCAACGTGGCGCTTTCGCAGTTGCGCGACACCCTCGGTCAGCTCGGCGTGAAAATGCACGTCGCCCGTGACGGGCTGAAAGCCCTGAACATGCTCAAGGGCTGGGCGGATACCGGCGAAGTCATGACTGACAAGCTGCTGATGGTCTTTACCGACGCCGAGATGCCGGAAATGGACGGCTACCGCCTTACCACGGAAATCCGTAACGACCCTCGTCTGCGCGGTCTATACGTCGTGCTGCACACCTCGTTGTCCGGCAGCTTTAACGAGTCCATGGTCAAGAAGGTCGGGTGCGACAACTTCCTCTCCAAATTCCAGCCGGACAAGCTGGTCGACGTGGTCCGCGAGCGGCTCATGCTCGACAACTGATCCGGTTCTGTTTCAAGCCCCTTGCTGTATGGAGGGGCTTTTTTGCATCTGTACCGCTTGGTTTCCTGGTGTCTCGTATAGAGTGGTGGCTTTCCGCTCTGGCATAAGGACGCGTACATGTTTCACCTCAGCGCACTGTATCGGTACCCCCTCAAATCCTGCATGGGCGAGTCGTTGCAGCAGGCCCGTTTCGATGAGTTGGGCATGAGTGGCGATCGTCGCTGGATGCTGGTGGATGAAGCCAGCGGGCGCTTTTACAGCCAGCGCGCGCTGCCGCAGATGTCGCAGCTGTCGGTGCTGTGGAAGGGCGATGGGGTGACGCTGTCGGCGCCGGGCCTGGGCAGTCTGGATGTGCCGGTGCCGGTCGATGAAGAGGCCAATCTGCGCGGCATCACGATCTGGCGCGACACGTTTCGGGTGCCGGACGCGGGCGAGGACGCGGCGCGTTGGGTCAGCGCCCTGGTGGGCAAGCCGACGCGGCTGGTGCACGTGCCGAAAGAGCGCGCTCGCTGGTTGCCTTCAGGCTACGGGACCGTGGAAGACAGGGTCGGGTTCGCTGACGGTTTTCCGCTGTTGCTGATCGGGCAGTCTTCACTGGACGATTTGTCGCAGAAGGTGGGCCGCCCGCTGGAAATGTTGCGGTTTCGCCCGAATCTGGTGGTGACCGGCGCCGAAGCGTTTGCGGAGGATGGCTGGAAGCGGATTCGGATTGGCGGGGTTGAGTTGCGGGTGTTGAAGCCCTGCTCGCGGTGCATTATGACGACAATCGACCCGGCAACCGGTGAGCGCAGCGCGGATCGCGAACCGATGACGACGCTCAAGACCTATCGCGAGCGGGAAGGGGATATCTGGTTCGGCCAGAATTTGGTGAGCGACGGGCCAGGTGCGGTCGAGGTGGGGATGGAAGTCGAAGTGCTCGAGTGATTAAGCGTCTGCTGGAATGTCTTCCCGGCTAAAGCCGGTCCCACTGACTGTATGCGATTCGCATAGTGGGACCGGCTTCAGCCGGGAATAGGCCAGCGATGACACCGCAAAATCGACGGCGCTCACTCCGGCGTCTTCCCGGCTAAAACCGGTCCTACGACCGCGGAGCCTCACAAATCATCAAAGAACCGTTCATGCCAGTCCACCAGCGGCTGCGGTGAATTGAGCTTCTGGCCGTAGATCACCGCATACGACAGCACGTTCTGCACATACTGGCGGGTTTCGTCGAATGGAATGCTCTCGACCCAGACGTCGAAGGCCAGGTGATTGGCGCCCCTCAGCCACTGCCGCACACGTCCCGGACCTGCGTTATACGCCGCCGATGCAAGCACTCGGTTGCCATTGAACTGAGCGTGGACCTGACTTAGATACGCCGCGCCGAGCTGGATGTTCTTGTCCGGATCGAGCACCTGCGCCGGTGAGGCCAGCGGGATGCTGAATTTGCGCGCGGTCTCTTTGGCGGTCGCAGGCATCAGCTGCATCAAGCCTGCGGCACCGACGCCGGAGCGGGCGTCATCCATGAACGCGCTTTCCTGACGGGTGATCGCAAACACCCAGCTTGAATGCAGCCCGCGCACCTGCGCTTCACGCACCAGGGTGTCGCGGTGGGCCATCGGGAAGCGAATGTCGAGGTCGTCCCAGTACTGCGCCTGGCTGATGGTGCGAATCGCCGGGAAGTACCAGTGCATGTCGTACGCCAGTTTGGCCTGGGCAACCATTTCGTCCCGGCTGAAGCGACGGGTAACGTGGTACCACTCGCGGCGACCGTCGACGATCTGCCCGCGATCATAAAATTCCAGCGCGCGGCGCACGCCCGGGGTGTTGCGCACCTTGGTCATGAGCGCCTGACTCATCACCAGCGGCTTGTTGTTGAGCATGTATGGCGTCTGGGTGCGGTCGGCGGCGAGGAAGCCGTAGAAATCACGCTCCTTCGCGACCGCCTTGTACAGCCCCGGCAGCAGCGGGCTGTTGGGCTGGGCCAGTTCCAGGGAACGGGCCTGCCAGTAACGCCAGCGATTCGTGGTCGCGAGGTCCTGGGGCAGACGACGGGTCAGCTCGTACGCATCACTCCAGCGGCCCAGTCGCAGCAACAGGCGCAGGCGCCATTCGGTGACGGTGTTGTCGCGCAGGTCCGGGTCGTACTTGGTCATGACCTCAAGGGCCCGACCGTCGTAACTGCGGGCGAGAGTCAGGCCGATTTCCTTGGCGATCTGCACCTGTTCCTCGTGGGAAAAATGCAGCACCGGCGCGTAGCTGTCGAGCAGCTCCATGGCTCGCTGCGGGTCCTGCTTGGCCAGGCGACGCAGGCCCAGCCCAACCACATCGGACATCGCCTCGTCGGCCGGCATGAACTGGCCCTGGTTGTTGACCATTTCCGGCTTCTGCGCCACGGCGATCAGCAAACGACCCTGGGGGCGAGGGTGGTCATGCTGTTGACCAGTTGATTGGCCAGCGCATAGTTGCGCCCTTGCGCGGCGAGCTTGGCGCGCTGCCATCTTTTCTGTTCAGTCAGCTGTCCTTCAACGGCCCATTGAGTGAAGAACGTATCGCAGGCCGCCGGCAGCGTCTTGCCGGTCATCCAGGTCTTCTCGGCGTTGGCATAGCCTTCCGAGCGCTGGTTGTGGCTGAGCTGGTACGAGCCATACAAACAGTCGAGCTCGACGAAATTCAGCTTGGGGTCGTAATACTTGACGAAGGGCTGCCAGTCACCGCGCGAGGCGAGCAATCGTAGCCAGCGCAGCTTCATGTAGTTGGCTTGCGGCAGGTCGCCATGCTCGGCGAAAAATTTCTCGACTTCCTCGTCACTCGCGCTGTTCAGGCGTGCGGTGAGTTCGTCGTAGGCCAGGTAGGGTTCGAGGGGATAGTCCGCCAACGCGGCGGCATAGGTGCGATAAGGGCCACTGTCGCCTTTGGCCAAAGCCCGTTTGGCTTCATCGTAATACTGACGCTGGGTGGTGAGATCGACCGCTTGGACGGATTGGGCAGCGGTGGCCGACAGAAGCAGGCAGGACAAAAGGCTGAAGAAACGACTGCGCATGAGACTTCCGTGCAGATGCATCGTGAAAAGTGCGGCTAGCTTAGCCTGTTGCCCGCGTGGGTTGAAGCGCTGCCTTGCCCGTCGTGATAGATGGAAACATACCCCGGCCTACAATCGGCCGGCCACCGGGTCCGGACGACGTCCTGTCATCGATTAGCCGCCCCTCTGCCGGGTTATCTCAGGTAGAATGCGCGCCCGGTTTTTGGAGAAGCTCATGACCCTGCTCAAATTCAGCGATGTGTCCCTTGCGTTCGGCGCCATGCCGTTGTTGGACAAGGTGTCCTGGCAGATCGCCCGTGGTGAGCGGGTCTGCATCATCGGCCGCAACGGCACTGGCAAATCCAGCATGTTGAAGCTCGTCAAGGGCATCCAGATGCCCGATGACGGCAATGTCTGGCGTGCGCCGGGCCTGAAGATTGGCGAGCTGCCCCAGGAGTTGCCGGTCGCTGACGGCCGTACCGTATTCGACGTCGTTGCCGAAGGCCTGGATGGCGTGGGCGAGCTGCTCGCTCAGTATCACCACCTCAGCCAGAACATCGTCACCGCCGAAGACCTCGACAAGCTGATGCACGTGCAGTCGGACCTCGAAGCCCGTGACGGCTGGCGACTGCAGCAATTGGTCGACAGCACACTCAGCCGTCTGCAACTGCCGGCCGACAAGACCCTCGCCGAACTGTCCGGCGGCTGGCGTCGTCGCGTGTTGCTGGCCCAGGCCCTGGTGTCCGAGCCTGATCTGCTGATGCTCGACGAACCGACCAACCACCTCGACATCGGCGCGATCGCCTGGCTTGAAGAAGCATTGAAGGAATTCCAGGGCGCGGTGTTGTTCATCACCCACGACCGGTCCTTCCTGCAAAACCTTGCCACGCGCATTCTCGAACTCGACCGTGGCGGCCTGATCGACTGGGACGGCGACTACGCCAGCTTCCTGGTGCACAAGGAAGCCATGCTCGCGGCGGAAGAAACCGCCAACGCGCTGTTCGACAAGCGTCTGGCCCAGGAAGAAGTGTGGATACGTCAGGGCATCAAGGCCCGTCGTACCCGTAACGAAGGCCGCGTACGCGCGCTGAAGGCATTGCGCGTTGAGCGTAGCGACCGTCGCGAACGTACCGGCAAAGCCAACATTCAGCTCGACACCGCAGACAAATCCGGCAAGCAGGTGATGGTGCTCGACAACGTCAGCTTCGCTCACCCGGGCGGCCCGATGCTGATCAAGGACTTCTCCATGGTCCTGCAGCGTGAAGACCGCATCGGTCTGCTCGGCGCCAACGGTACCGGCAAGACCACGCTGCTCAAGCTGATGCTCGACAACCTTCAGCCCACCAGCGGCAAGGTGGAAGTCGGCACCCGTCTGGACGTCGCCTACTTCGACCAGTTGCGTCACCAGCTCGATCTGGAAAAGACCGTGATCGACAACGTGGCCGAAGGGCGCGACTTCATCGACATCGACGGCCAGAGCCGCCATGTCCTCAGCTACCTGGGCGATTTCCTGTTCAGCCCGCAGCGGGCGCGGACGCCAGTCAAGGCGTTGTCGGGCGGTGAGCGTGCGCGTCTGCTGCTCGCCAAACTGTTCAGCAAACCGGCCAACCTGCTGGTCCTCGACGAACCGACCAACGATCTGGACGTCGAGACCCTCGAGCTCCTTGAAGAAGTGCTGCTGACCTTCAAGGGCACCGTGCTGATGGTCAGCCACGACCGGGCATTCCTTGACAACGTCGTTACCAGCACCCTGGTGTTCGAAGGCGAAGGCAAGGTCCGCGAATTCGTCGGTGGCTATCAGGACTGGATTCGCCAGGGCGGCTCGCCGCGTCTGCTGGGCGTCACCGACAGCAAGTCCGGCAAGTCCGAACTGGCCACCGCCGTGGTTCAGGCGGCACCTGTCGCGGCGGCCGAAATGCCCGTCGCCAAAAAGAAGCTCAGTTATAAGCTGCAACGCGAGCTGGAAGCGCTGCCCGCGCAGATCGACGCTGTTGAAGCGCAAATGGCTGCGCTCAGTGCCGAGATGGCCGAGGCCGGTTTCTATCAGCGTCCTGCGGAGCAAACGACAGCTGTCATGGCGCAGCTGGAAAGCCTGCAAGGCGAACTGGACGGCTTGCTTGAGCGTTGGGCCGAGCTGGACGAGTGATCAGTAACCTGTAGCAATAAAAAAGCCCGGCCCTTTTTCAAGGGCCGGGCTTTTGTTTGCGGGCCTGGATCAGTCGACGCGCTTGACCAGTCGTACGGCCAGCACGTCGCACGGTGCGCCGTGCAGAACGTCGTTGGCGGTTGAACCGAGCAGCAGGGACAGGCCATGACGGCCGTGGCTGCCGACAACGATCAGGTCGACGTGGTGTTCCTTCGCCAGGTTATGGATTTCCTGACGCGGCTGGCCGTAGGTCAGATGGCTGTCGCCGGTTTTTACGTCAGGGTATTTGCGTTTCAGCGCTTCCAGCTTTTCCTTGGCCTGATCGAACTGCTGTTGTTGCAGCTGCGACAGGTCCATCGGGACATCGCCACCGAACGCCATGGCCATGGGTTCGACGATGTGCACCAGCGACAGCTTGGAGCCGCCGGCCAATGCCAGCGCCATGGCTTTTTGATCACCGGATCGCACTCTTCAGTGAGGTCCACGGCTACCAGAATATGTACATAGGACATGGGGTTTTCCTTCTGAGGTTTGCGATGGTTTTGATTATGGCTCTTTTCACGCGCCTCTGGCACGCCGATGTGGTCCGCCCGCCGCTTGCCGCCGCGGGGGCGTACAAATATGACGGTGTGGATAGTTCTGTCAATCATTGCGGTGGTTTTAAGTCCGCTGGTCTGGCTGCGCCCGTCGCGCTCGCAGAGCGGCAGGATGGCCATGCGCATGCAGGCTCGCCGCATGGGGCTGGCCATGCAGCTGATTCCTCAGGAGTGGCCGCACTGGCTGCCGACCGAGCCACCGAGTCCGTGCCCGCAGTACCACCGGCCGCGTACTGCGCGGGAGCCTGACGTCTGGGTGTATTGGCAGAGGGAGCCGGGCGTGTGGGTCAACCAGTGGCGTGAGCCGTGTGAAGATCCGCGCCTGCTCGAGCAGTTCACGACGCTGCCGGCGGACGTCTACAAGGTGGAAGCGGGCAAGCAGCTGATTGCCCTGTACTGGGCCGAGCGTGGCGAGCCCGACGTATTGCAGCACATTGCAGCGGTGCTGAAGGCCTTGGCGTAACCCGCCCCGATGCCCGAATGACGGGCATTAAAAAGCCCGATAACAACATCGGGCCGGGGTTGGCCAGGCAGGCCGTAATTCAGGTGCGGTGCGGTGCAATGCCGCTCGCCGGGTCACATACTACTTGTTGGCCACCGGTTATATGACCCGTCTTGATGCGCAGTGCGCTGAATGTAGACCTTAATGGTGCATTTGTCTGCTGCGCCGATGTTTATTTCTTTCTTCATGTTGACGGCGTTTCCTGCCGCCTTCGTCGACTACCGACTGTTTGCTGCTCCTGTGATCATTGGTTTGAATGGCCCCGTATCAGGCGCGCGTTTAACCTGTGATTTGCCGGTTTTGCCCGCTGTCTGCTCAATTGACAATTGCCGGAATATGGCAGAAGGTAGCCGCACCCAAATCAAACGGGCGTATGAATTGAGCGTTTGCCGCAGGAACGCTTTTACAGACGCTCGAATCGCGTCGCCGGGGTGACTGGCGTCTGGTGTTTCGCCTCGACGGCAACGTCGTGCACAGCGCCGGATCTCAGCGTCTGACGTGTAATGTTCAGCTTCCATATCGTGGAGATCAGTTGATGATTTACGAAGGTAAAGCCATCACGGTTAAGGCTCTTGAAAGTGGCATCGTCGAATTGCAGTTCGACCTCAAGGGTGAGTCCGTCAACAAGTTCAACCGTCTCACCCTCAACGACCTCAGTCAGGCCATCGAAGCCATCAAGGCCGACAGCTCGATCAAGGGCGTCATTGTCACCAGCGCCAAGGACGTGTTCATCGTCGGCGCCGACATCACCGAATTCGTCGACAACTTCAAGCTGCCGGACGCTGAACTCGTCGCTGGCAACCTCGAAGCCAACAAAATCTTCAGCGCCTTCGAAGACCTCAACGTACCGACCCTCGCCGCCATTAACGGCATCGCGCTGGGCGGTGGTCTGGAAATGTGCCTGGCCGCTGACTTCCGCGTCATGTCCGCCACCGCCAAAGTCGGCCTGCCGGAAGTCAAACTCGGCATCTACCCGGGCTTCGGCGGCACCGTCCGTCTGCCACGCCTGATCGGTGTCGATAACGCCGTTGAGTGGATCGCGTCCGGCAAAGACAACAGCGCTGAAGACGCACTGAAAGTGGGCGCTGTCGATGCGGTGGTCGCTCCGGGCAAGCTGCAGGAGGCTGCACTGGACCTGATCAAGCGCGCTATCTCCGGCGAGTTCGATTTCAAGGCCAAGCGTCAGCCGAAGCTGGACAAGCTCAAGCTCAATGCCATCGAGCAGATGATGGCCTTCGAAACCGCCAAGGGTTTCGTGGCTGGCCAGGCCGGCCCGAACTACCCAGCGCCGGTCGAAGCCATCAAGACCATCCAGAAAGCCGCCAATTTCGGTCGCGACAAAGCCCTGGAAGTGGAAGCCGCCGGTTTCGTGAAGATGGCCAAGACCTCGGCCGCCGCGAGCCTGATCGGCCTGTTCCTGAACGATCAGGAGCTGAAGAAGAAAGCCAAGGTCTACGACGAAGTCGCCAAAGACGTGAAGCAGGCCGCTGTATTGGGCGCCGGCATCATGGGCGGCGGCATCGCCTATCAGTCGGCTGTCAAAGGCACGCCGATCCTGATGAAGGACATCCGCGAGGAAGCCATCGCGCTGGGCCTGGGCGAAGCATCGAAGCTGTTGGGCAAGCGTGTCGAAAAAGGCCGTCTGACTTCCGCGAAGATGGCCGAAGCGCTCAATGCGATTCGTCCTACGCTGTCCTACGGCGATTTCGGCACCGTCGACCTCGTCGTCGAAGCCGTGGTCGAGAACCCGAAGGTCAAGCAAGCGGTATTGGCCGAAGTGGAAGGGCAGGTGGGTGAAAACACCATTCTCGCGTCCAACACATCGACGATCTCCATCAGCTTGCTGGCCAAGGCCCTCAAGCGTCCGGAAAACTTCGTCGGCATGCACTTCTTCAACCCGGTGCACATGATGCCGCTGGTTGAAGTCATCCGTGGCGAGAAGTCCAGCGAAGTCGCCGTGGCGACCACCGTGGCCTACGCCAAGAAGATGGGCAAGAACCCGATCGTGGTCAACGACTGCCCGGGCTTCCTGGTCAACCGCATCCTGTTCCCGTACTTCGGCGGTTTCGCCAAGCTGGTCAGCGCCGGTGTCGACTTCGTGCGCATCGACAAGGTCATGGAAAAATTCGGCTGGCCAATGGGCCCGGCGTACCTGATGGACGTGGTCGGCATCGACACCGGCCACCACGGTCGCGACGTCATGGCTGAAGGCTTCCCGGACCGCATGAAGGACGATCGCCGCACTGCCGTCGACGCCTTGTACGACGCCAATCGCCTCGGCCAGAAGAACGGCAAGGGCTTCTACGTTTACGAGACGGACAAGCAGGGCAAGCCGAAGAAAGTGGTCGACGCTTCCGTGCTGGAAGTGCTCAAGCCAGTGATCTACGAGCAGCGTGAGGTCAGCGACGAAGACATCATCAACTGGATGATGATCCCGCTCTGCCTTGAGACCGTGCGTTGCCTGGAAGACGGCATCGTCGACACGGCTGCCGAAGCCGACATGGGCCTGATCTACGGCATCGGCTTCCTCCGTTCCGCGGTGGCGCGCTGCGCTACATCGACTCGATCGGTGTCGCTGAATTCGTGGCCCTGGCCGACCAATACGCTGATCTGGGCGCTCTGTACCACCCCACTGCGAAGCTGCGTGAAATGGCCAAGACCGGCCAACGCTTCTTCGGCTAAGTGCCCAACGAACAGGTGAAGATATGAGCTTGAATCCGAGAGACGTCGTGATTGTCGACTTCGGTCGCACACCGATGGGCCGCTCCAAGGGTGGCATGCACCGCAATACCCGCGCCGAAGACATGTCGGCGCACCTGATCAGCAAATTGCTGGAACGCAACAACAAGGTCGACCCGGCCGAAGTCGAGGACGTGATCTGGGGCTGCGTCAACCAGACCCTGGAGCAGGGCTGGAACATCGCGCGCATGGCGTCGCTGATGACCCAGATTCCGCACACCTCTGCGGCGCAGACGGTCAGCCGCCTGTGTGGCTCGTCGATGAGCGCGTTGCACACGGCGGCGCAGGCGATCATGAGCAACAACGGTGACGTCTTCGTCATCGGCGGTGTCGAGCACATGGGCCACGTTGGCATGATGCACGGTGTCGACCCGAACCCGCACATGTCGCTGTACGCAGCGAAAGCCTCCGGCATGATGGGCCTGACCGCCGAAATGCTGGGCAAGATGCACGGCATCACGCGTGAGGCCCAGGATGCGTTCGGTGTGCGCTCCCACAGGCTCGCTCAGAAGGCCACGCTGGAAGGGAAGTTCAAGGACGAAATCATCCCGATGCAGGGCTACGACGAGAACGGTTTCCTGAAGATGTTCGACTTCGACGAGACCATTCGTCCGGAGACGACGCTGGAAAGCCTGGCTGCCCTCAAGCCTGCGTTCAACCCGAAAGGCGGTACGGTCACGGCCGGCACCTCGTCGCAGATCACCGACGGTGCGTCGTGCATGATCGTCATGTCCGGCCAGCGCGCCATGGACCTTGGCATCCAGCCCCTGGCGGTGATCCGCTCCATGGCGGTGGCCGGTGTAGACCCTGCAATCATGGGTTACGGACCGGTTCCGGCGACCCAGAAAGCGCTCAAGCGCGCAGGGCTGAGCATCGCCGATATCGACTACTTCGAGCTCAACGAAGCTTTCGCTGCACAGGCCCTGCCGGTGCTGAAAGATTTGAAAGTGCTCGACAAGATGGACGAGAAGGTTAACCTGCACGGCGGCGCCATTGCCTTGGGTCACCCGTTCGGTTGCTCGGGGGCGCGGATTTCCGGCACCTTGCTCAACGTGATGAAGCAGAATGGCGGCACCCTGGGTGTTGCTACCATGTGCATCGGTCTGGGTCAGGGCATCACCACCGTATTCGAACGCGTCTAAACGGTGTCAGTGTGCGAGCCGGGGCCTGGTGCCCCGGCTTTTGTTTTTTCCGGAAATGTATTTTCGCCACTTTTTTCTGTCACACCCGAGGTCCCCCGCATGCAGCTACAACCTGGTCTCTACCGTCACTACAAAGGGCCCGAATATCGTGTTATCGGTGTCGCGCGGCATTCGGAGACCGAAGAGGAAGTGGTGTGCTACCAAGCGCTGTACGGCGAATTCGGCCTGTGGGTACGCCCTTTGAGCATGTTTCTGCAGTCAGTTGAGGTTGACGGCGAGCAAGTGCCGCGCTTTGCTTTGGTTCAGGCCGAACCGGATCTTTTTCCCCGGCCCTGAGGCGGCACGTTGCAGCAGCATTGCTTGACCTCACCTTTCAGCCACTATATATAGCGGGGCCTCGACGGCTCTGACGTCTTTTTTCTCGCATTAGGAATTTTCCGATCCATGGGCAAATCGCTGGTCATTGTGGAATCCCCGGCTAAGGCCAAGACCATCAACAAGTACCTGGGCAACCAGTACGTGGTGAAGTCGAGTATCGGCCATATCCGAGACCTGCCCACCAGCGGTTCGGCTAGCGCCTCCAAAGAGCCTGCTGCCAAGCGCGGCAAGGCCGTGGCCGAAGCGCCCGTGCTGTCGCCCAAGGAAAAGGCCAAGCGCCAGCTCGTGGCGCGCATGGGTGTCGATCCGGAGCACGGCTGGAAAGCCAAGTACGAAATCCTTCCCGGCAAAGAGAAGGTGATCGACGAGTTGCGCCGCCTGGCCAAAGACGCCGACACCATCTATCTCGCGACGGACTTGGACCGCGAAGGGGAAGCCATCGCCTGGCACCTGCGCGAAGCCATTGGTGGCGACGATGCGCGCTATAAGCGCGTGGTCTTCAACGAGATCACCAAGAAAGCCATCCAGGAAGCCTTCTCCAAACCGGGCGAGCTCGACATCGACCGCGTGAATGCCCAGCAGGCACGCCGTTTCCTCGACCGCGTCGTCGGCTACATGGTGTCGCCGCTGCTGTGGCAGAAGATCGCCCGCGGTCTGTCGGCCGGCCGTGTGCAGTCCGTGGCCGTGAAGCTGGTGGTGGAGCGCGAGCGTGAAATCCGTGCGTTCAACCCGGAAGAGTACTGGGAGATCCACGCGGACCTCGGCACCGCCAAGGGCGCCAACGTTCGCTTTGAAGTTGCCCGCGAAAAAGGCGAAGCCTTCAAGCCGCTGAACGAAGCGACCGCCATGGCGGCGCTGGAGAAGCTCAAGGCCTCGGCCTACAGCATTAGCAAGCGTGAAGACAAACCGACCAGCAGCAAGCCGTCGGCACCCTTCATCACGTCCACGCTGCAGCAGGCCGCGAGCAACCGCCTGGGCTACGGCGTGAAGAAAACCATGATGATGGCCCAGCGTCTGTACGAAGCCGGTTACATCACCTACATGCGTACGGACTCGACCAACCTGTCGGCCGACGCAGTGGCCATGGCCCGCACCTACATCGAAACCGAGTTCGGCAAGAAGTACCTGCCGGAATCGCCTATCGTCTACAGCAGCAAGGAAGGCGCGCAAGAGGCTCACGAAGCGATTCGCCCCTCCGATGTCAACACGCACCCGAGCAAGCTGACCGGCATGGAGCGTGATGCCGAGCGTCTGTACGAACTTATCTGGCGCCAGTTCGTGGCCTGTCAGATGCCGCCTGCGCAATACTTGTCGACCACTGTCAGCGTCGCGGCTGGCGATTTCGAGCTGCGCGCCAAGGGCCGCATCCTCAAGTTCGACGGCTACACCCGCGTGCTGCCTCAGATGAGCAAGCCGGGCGATGACGACGTCCTGCCGGACATGGCTCAAGGCGACAAGCTAAAGCTGATCAAGCTTGACCCGAGTCAGCACTTCACCAAGCCGCCCGCGCGTTATTCGGAAGCGAGCCTGGTCAAGGAAATGGAAAAACGCGGCATCGGTCGTCCATCGACTTATGCGGCGATCATTTCGACGATTCAGGACCGTGGTTACGTGGCCCTGCACAACCGTCGTTTCTATTCGGAAAAGATGGGCGATATCGTCACCGAGCGTTTGTCCGAAAGCTTCTCGAACCTGATGGACTACGGCTTCACCGCCGGCATGGAAGAGAACCTCGACGACGTGGCCCACGGGCAGCGCGACTGGAAGAACGTCCTCGACGAGTTCTACGGTGACTTCAAGAAGAAACTCGAAGTGGCCGAAGCACCCGACAGCGGTATGCGCGCCAATCAGCCGGTGATGACTGACATCCCGTGCAAGGTCTGCGGGCGCCCGATGCAGATTCGTACGGCGTCCACCGGCGTGTTCCTCGGCTGCTCGGGCTACAGCCTGCCGCCGAAAGAGCGCTGCAAGGCCACCGTCAACCTCACGCCGGGCGACGAAATCGCCGATGACGATGAGGGCGAGTCCGAATCCCGCGTACTGCGTGGCAAGCACCGTTGCCCGATCTGCAGCACCGCGATGGACGCCTACCTGCTGGATGAGAAGCATAAGCTGCATATCTGCGGCAACAACCCGGATTGCTCGGGTTACGAGATCGAAGAGGGCACCTACCGCATCAAGGGCTATGAAGGCCCGAGCGTGGAGTGCGACAAGTGCGGCGGCGAGATGCAGCTCAAGACCGGCCGTTTTGGCAAGTTCTTCGGCTGCACCAACTGCAAAAACACCCGTAAATTGCTGAAGAGCGGTGAAGCGGCACCGCCGAAGATGGACCCGGTGAAAATGCCGGAGCTCAAATGCGAGAAGGTCGACGACACCTACATCCTGCGTGATGGTGCTTCGGGGCTGTTCCTGGCGGCCAGCCAGTTCCCGAAAAACCGCGAGACCCGTGCGCCCTTGGTCATGGAGATCGCGCCGCACAAGGACGAGATCGATCCGAAGTATCACTTCCTCTGTGAAGCGCCGAAAAAGGACCCCGACGGTCGTCCAGCGGTGATCCGCTACAGCCGCAAGTCCAAGGAGCAGTACGTGCAGACCGAAGTGGACGGCAAGCCCACCGGCTGGCGTGCGTTCTACGACGGCGGCAAGTGGAAGGTCGAGGACAAGCGTTGATCGTTTGATCTCGATCCGACTGGTCAGCCTCGACGCTTTGCGTTAAAAGAATCCCTCGGCGTGCATGTGCGCTCCGAGGGATTTTTTGTCTGCGGCTAACAGCTGCGGGCAGGCTGGCGATTCACTCATCTCTACAGAGGCCACCGTTATGGCTCACGAACTCTATACCCGCACCAACCAGAAGCTCTTCTTCGCAGGCCTGGCACTGGAAGCGATGGCCAAGGCCAGGGACAGCCGCGCGATGAACGCCCAGGGGCTTGAGCAGGCGGAGCGTGAGTCGGCGATCTTTCATCTCTACGGCGCATTGCTCGGGCTGTGCCACGAGATTGCCGGTTACTACCGGCTGCCACAGGCGAGCACCCCGCGTGCCGAGGACCTGCTGTCGCCGAAAGTATTGGAAGCTATCGCTATTCCGGAAATGGGCGAACTGGTCGAGCTCGCCCAGCACCGCGAAACCTGGTTGGCGCAGCTGCTGGCGTCCTACCACGCGTTGTTCATGCCGCCGCGTGCGCCGCGCAAACCCAAGGGTGACGTTACCCAGCCATTGATTATCGCAGTGGGGGCGGACGAAGAGCCTGAGCAGGCATTGACGCGTGAAGAAATGGAAGCCTGGCGCCAGCAGCTCAAAGGCCTGGCAATCCGGTTCAGGGAAGGGCTGAGCGAGTGCTGATGCAGAGTGATCGATGGGCTAGGGACTGAGTCCTCTGGCTGTTACAATGCCGGCCTTTCGTGGAGAACTGCACTGATGCCAACTTCGTTTCTGGAAATTGTTGAACTGCCTGACGGCCGCATCGAATTGCGCCGCGCCGAAGACGAAGGTTCACTCGTCACGCTGAACTTCTCCGAAGACGCCAAGGCGTTCCTGCAGGGTCAGCACGTTGAAGTCGCCAAGGCGATGCTCAGCGTCGGTGTGCAGATGGCAGGCCGTCTGGCCGAAGGAGAGTTGACCAAGGATGAAGAAGGGCCGCGAGTACTGCATTGATTTTCGGGATCTGCAGCTCGCCCACATGCCGTCCCGCTTCTCGATTCGCAAGAAGCGTCTGTACGCTCTACATACCCTGAATAGTTTTGCCGACGTGCTCAGCCCAGACGAATGTTGAGGCTCTGCGCATCGCCGATGCGTGCTGCGCTTGCCAGTTGCTGGCGCGCACTGCCTGACAGGGAATTAATCCAGCTGACCACCGTGTGGCTCCGGCCCAGGCGCAAGACCTCACGGGTGAGTTCCAGCGCACTCTGAGTCCCGCGCGGGTGCATCAGAATAATACGTTCCCGATTCAGACCCGCGTCACGCAGCCATGCCTGGGTCACGCTGGCGGGGGAGCTATCAGCGTCAGCCAACGATCGTTGGTGTCCTGGCTCAACTCGCGCAGGATCGGCGCCAGCAGGTTGAGGCAGTTCCCGGCAGCGCCGCGCAATGACAATTCACTAAAGGCTTCTGGTTCATTGCTCCAGGGCGACTCTGCAATCTCTGCCAGCGTCGGGACCTGCAACAGCGGAATGTCGAGCATGGGCACGCCGGGCGCCATGAATGCTTCGAACAGTGGCAGTTGTGCATGTTGTTGCGGTGTCTGTGGGAACTGCATCTACGTTCTCCTTATCGACGAATCACGCCGACGCTCAAGCCTTCAATGACAAGATCCTGATCTTTGAGATTCACTTCGATCGGTGCGAAGTCGGCGTTCTCGGCCAGCAACCAGACCTTGTTACCCTCACGCTTGAAGCGTTTAACCGTCACTTCGTCACCGATACGCGCCACAACGATCTGGCCGTTGCGTGCTTCGCGGATGGTGTGAACGGCCAGCAGGTCGCCGTCGAGAATCCCGACGTCCTTCATGCTCATCCCGTGTACCCGCAGCAGGTAATCTGCACTCGGATGAAAGAAGGCCGGGTTGATGGCGAGGGATTCTTCGATGTGCTGCTGGGCCAGGATCGGCGCGCCGGCTGCAACGCGGCCGATGATTGGCAGACCGCTGTCATCGGGTTTGGCTTCGAAGCCCGGAATACGAATGCCGCGGGAGGCACCCGGGGTCATTTCGATGGCGCCTTTGCGGGCAAGTGCTTTCAAGTGTTCTTCGGCGGCGTTGGGCGACTTGAACCCCAACTCCTGAGCGATTTCAGCGCGGGTGGGCGGGTAGCCGTTGTCTTCGAGGCAGCGCTTGATGAAGTCCAGAATCTCGGCTTGGCGTGACGTCAGTTTGATCATGTGCATCGCTCTGGCTTTTTATACAGTGACTGGGATTATATACAGTGCTTGGGTCTTGGCAATGGGCCTTTTCGCCACGCCTGCTTTGCGGCCCATCCATGGATGGCTACAGGCCCCGGTTTATATGGTTAAATGCCCGTGACTGCCGGGACATAAAGCAGGTGCTCAGGGTTGACAGTGCCGTGTATGAAACGTATGTTTCAAACACTTGTTTGTCAGGCGTTGAACCATGGCTCAGTCGGAAACAGTTGAACGAATCCTCGATGCAGCGGAGCAGCTGTTTGCCGAGAAGGGTTTTGCCGAAACCTCGTTGCGGCTGATCACCAGCAAGGCGTCAGTCAATCTGGCCGCGGTGAATTACCACTTTGGCTCAAAGAAGGCCCTGATTCAGGCCGTATTCTCGCGCTTTCTCGGGCCGTTCTGCGTCAGTCTCGACCGTGAGCTGGAGCGCCGCCAGGCCAAGCCTGAACACAAGCCGACCCTTGAAGAGCTTCTTGAAATCCTGGTTGAGCAGGCGCTGGTGGTTCAGCCGCGCAGCAACAATGACCTGTCCATTTTCATGCGCCTGCTGGGCCTCGCGTTCAGTCAGAGCCAAGGCCACTTGCGGCGTTATCTCGAAGACATGTACGGCAAGGTGTTCCGTCGTTACATGCTGCTGGTCAACGAAGCGGCGCCGCGCATTCCTCCCATCGAGTTGTTCTGGCGGGTCCATTTCATGTTGGGCGCTGCTGCGTTCAGCATGTCCGGTATCAAGGCCCTGCGCGCCATCGCCGAGACCGATTTCGGTATCAACACGTCCATCGAGCAAGTCATGCGCCTGATGGTGCCATTCCTCGCGGCCGGCATGCGCGCCGAAACGGGTGTCACCGATAACGCCATGCTCACCGCGCAACTCAGGCCCCGGACCAAAACCTCGACACCGGTGCCTGCCAAGGTCTGAGGCGCGTCACCGGCTGGCGGTGGCGTAATTTGCATCACATCCTTCGATCCCTCACCATGCCGGCTTGAGCATTGGTTGTTGAAGGATCTTCCTATGAGTTCTGGCCTGCAAGGCTCCCTGATGGTGGACGTCGCCGGTACCTGGCTGACCTGCGAAGACCGTCAGTTTCTGCGTCAGCCCGAAGTGGGCGGCCTGATCATTTTCGCGCGCAATATAGAGAGCCCACGGCAAGTGCGTGAGCTTTGTGCCTCCATTCGCGCCATTCGTCCCGAGTTGTTATTGGCTGTCGACCAGGAGGGTGGTCGGGTGCAGCGCCTGCGCCAGGGTTTTGTCCGGTTGCCGCCGATGCGCGCCATTGCCGGTCATCCCAATGCCGAAAACCTCGCCGAACATTGTGGCTGGCTGATGGCAACCGAGGTGCTGGCAGTGGGGCTGGACCTCAGTTTTGCGCCGGTGCTGGATCTGGACTATCAGCGCAGTGCGGTCGTTGGCACCCGGTCGTTTGAAGGCGACCCTGAGCGGGCGGCGTTACTGGCCGGCGCTTTTATTCGGGGCATGAATGCGGCGGGCATGGCGGCCACGGGCAAGCATTTCCCGGGGCATGGTTGGGCCGAAGCTGACTCCCATGTGGCTATCCCCAACGACGAGCGCAGCCTGGAAACGATCCGCGCCAACGACCTGGTGCCCTTTCAGCGCCTGAGCAAACACTTGGCAGCGGTCATGCCTGCCCACGTGATCTATCCCCAGGTCGATTCACAGCCGGCGGGATTCTCCCGCCGCTGGCTGCAGGACATCCTGCGCGGCGAGCTGGGATTCGATGGGGTGATCTTCAGCGATGACCTGTCGATGGCCGGCGCCCATGTGGTGGGTGATGCCGCCAGCCGCATCGAGGCGGCGCTTACCGCCGGTTGTGACATGGGCCTGGTATGCAACGACCGCGCTGCAGCTGAGCTGGCGTTGAGTGCCGCGCAGCGCTTGAAAGTCTCGCCTCCTGCGGCGCGACTTCACAGAATGCGCGGGCAGGGCATGGCGTCCACCGAATACCGGCAACATCCGCGCTGGTTGGCGGCGCTGACCGCACTGCGCGCTGCTCAACTGATCGATTAAGGATTCCCCATGACTGTTTACGCGATTATCGGCGGCACTGGCCTGACCCAGCTCGACGGGCTGACGATCCGTCAATCCCTGGCGGTGAATACGCCTTACGGCGCGCCGTCCGGCGATATCCATTTGGGCGAGTATGCCGGCCGCGAGGTGATGTTTCTGGCCCGTCACGGGCACCCGCACCGCTTTCCGCCACACAAGGTCAACTACCGCGCCAACATCTGGGCGCTGAAGCAGGCCGGGGCCGAAGCGATTCTGGCGGTCAACGCCGTAGGCGGAATCCACCCTGACATGGGCACCGGCCATTTCTGCGTGCCCCATGATCTCGTGGATTACACCAGCGGTCGCGATCACACGTTCTTTGCCGATGATCTGGAGCATGTGACCCACATCGATTTCAGCTTCCCCTACAGCGCGCCGTTACGGGCTCGGCTGATCGCTGCACTGGCTGCCGAGGGCTGCGCCCACAGCGATTCCGGCGTTTACGCCTGCACCCAGGGCCCGCGCCTGGAAACCGTGGCGGAGATCGCGCGACTGGAGCGTGACGGCTGCGACATCGTCGGCATGACCGGCATGCCGGAGGCGGCCTTGGCCCGTGAGCTTGAACTGGAATATGCCTGTCTGGCGCTGGTGGTCAACCCGGCTGCCGGCAAGTCGGCGGCAGTGATCACAATGGCCGAAATCGAGCAGGCTTTGCACGACGGAATCGGCAAGGTCAAGGCAACACTGGCAAGGGTGCTAAGCGCTGCTTGATGCAGGAACATGTCGGTCTGGCAGGGGCTTTTCTTGAGCGCTGGCTAGGCCGGGGAGGGCAGCAAAGTCAACGCCATTTCGTTGAAAAAGTTGTCCACGGAAAGCGTGAATATCTCTGTGGATAAGTTTCTGTAAGCCTGTAGTTGCAAGGCTTTAGCTGCAATGGTTGTTTAATGATCAGGTTTGCCAATGGCGCCGATGCAGCAGGTTAATCGTCAGAATTCTCTTCGAATCAGGCCAGAAGGATGCGGGGCAAAGCGAGGGGAAGATCAGGCGGCGGGTGCCCGGCAGCGCATCAGGAATGACGCGCTGCCAGAGCAAGTTTCCGTAGGGAAAAGTCAGATATCACATCACGAAAAGGAGCCCTGATCGGCGGATCAGGATTCAGCCCACTCAACATCGGTCAAGCCCAGTTGCTCGGCTTTTGGCTTGGTAACCTTCGGAACGCGATCCGAGCGGTATTTTGGAATCTGACCAAACCCGGCATCCACAGAGGCCCAATGCCAGGCAGATGCGTTGTCCATGGCTTCAGCGCTGATGTAGAAGCTTTTGTAGCTGCCGTGCAGCAGGTAATCGATTCTGAAATGCTTGTACTGTGCCACGCTTGCAAACCTCCCTATCAGTCACTCTCTTTGTAACTGAGTCGTCACCGCCGGGAAAATTCACTCGAAATTCTCGTTCTAAGCCAAATGGTTAGCTTTAGTACAGAACGATGAGCGAACCGTCGACCACCCTTGCAAATGAGTGGCAAACCCCCGGTTTTGAGCGGTTGCAGCGACACTCTGGCTGCATGAAGCACAGAGCGATGCGGCAGTGACGACCCTTCACGTCGTCCTGCCGCCCCGTTTTCACACCCAAATGGTTACTTGTTCAGGAATTTGAACACAGTGGTCTGGGTGTAGGCCTTACCCGGTTCCAGGCGAGTCGAAGGGAAGGCGGGCTGGTTCGGCGAGTCCGGGTAGTGCTGGGTTTCCAGCGTGAATGCGCCCCAGTGCGGATAGATCTTGCCGCCCTTACCTTTGACGGTGCCGTCGAGGAAGTTGCCTGTGTACAGCTGGACGCCGGGCTCGGTGGTAAACAGCTGCAAACGACGACCCGACTTCGGATCGACCACGTCCGCTGCCAGATTCGACAGCTTGCCTTTGGTGTCGAGCACCCAGTTATGGTCGTAGCCGCCCTGGGTCGCTTCGGCGAACTTGAGCTGCTGGTTGTCTTCACGGATGCGCTTGCCGAAGGCGACGGGTTTGAGGAAGTCAAACGGTGTGCCGGCCACTGGCGGCAGCTCACCGGTCGGGATCAGCGTCTCGTTGACCGGCGTGTAATGCGCAGCATGCACCACCGCCACCTGATCCAGAATGTCGCCGTTACCCGCGCCTGCCAGGTTGAAGTAACTGTGGTTGGTGAGGTTGAGGACGGTCGGTTTGTCCGTCGTCGCGTGGTACTGAATGCGCAACTCGTTCTTGTCGTTCAGGCTATAGGTGACTTCGGTTTTCAGCGTACCGGGGAAACCCATCTCGCCATCGATCGAGACGTACGTCAGCTTGACCCCGACCGAGCCTTTGTCCTTGACCTCTTCGGCCTTCCAGATCTGCTTGTCGAAGCCTTTCGGGCCGCCATGCAGGGAGTTGGTCTTGTCATTCAGCGGCACCTGATAGCTTTTGCCATCCAGGGAGAACTTGCCGCCCGCCAGGCGATTGCCAAAGCGGCCAATGGTGGCGCCGAAAAATGCGGTCCCTTTGACGTAGCCGTCCACGTCATCGAAGCCCAGAACCACGTCTTCAGCCTTGCCGTGCTTGTCTGGCACCAGCAGCGACTGCAACGTGCCGCCGTATGTGATGACGGTGGCTTGCATGCCCTTGCTGTTACGCAAGGTGTATTTCTCGACCGGCGTGCCATCGGCGAGTTTACCGAAAGCACCGTGTTCAGTGGACAGCCCGGCGGCGTGCACGTGCAGGGCCGCGGCCATCAGCGACAGGCCCAGGGCAGGGATAAGCGTCTTTCTCATTGCGTCGATCCTTTTGTTTTTATAGGCGTGTTGTTGTGAGTATTTCGGGGGAGTTGCCCCAAGGCATCAGCCTCATTGCTCGAAGCGCTACCGCCAAGCAGTACGTCAATGGCCTGGATTTAGCGATTGGTCATACTATTCAGCCTGGAAGGCCCCGATATTTCGAGTTATAGATCAAAAGCACTCGCTTTAAAAATAAATTGTAATACTATTTGGCGAAAGGCAGTGTCTGTCCTGACGCGGGAAGGTCTAGTCCAGAATCGCCCGCCTGTACAGGCGATTGACGCCTAATCGTATGATCATTAGCCTCGATTCGCGGAACACACCGCAAACAGGGGCGGATCAATGAGCAGCAGTTTTCATGCGTCGACGGTAGACCGCCTGGGGGCCTGGATTGCTCAAGGCAACGTGATGCCGGGGCAGTCGCTGAAGGTTGAAGCGGCGTTGGGTGAAGAGTTCGGGGTCAGCCGGACGGTGATTCGCGAGGCCATCAAGACCCTGGTGGCCAAGGGGCTGCTGGAAGTCGGGCCCAAGGTGGGCACGCGGGTATTGCCGGTGCGCGCCTGGAATCTGTTTGACCCGCAGGTCGTGGGTTGGCTGGCGGCAAAAGGTCTGCCGACAAGTTTTGTGCTGGACCTGCTGGATTTGAGACGCGCCATTGAACCGATGGCGGTGCGATGGGCGTGTGAAAGAGCGACAACGGAGCAAATTGCCGGGATTCAGGCAGCCTATGCGCGACTTGCGGCCAGCGTCGCCGACTTCGGCGATTACAACGCTGCGGATCAACGCTTCCATGAAGCGGTGCTGGCGGCGAGTCATAACCAGTTTATCGAGCAGATGCTGCCGGCACTGGGCGCTCTGCTGGCGATTTCGTTTGAAGTGTCATCGGCGGTGCCCGGCGAGCTGGGCAGAACCTTGCCGTTGCACAAAGATCTGGCGGACGCCATTGCGAATCGGGATTCAGCGCGGGGTGTGTGGGCCTGCATGAGTCTGATCGAAAACGCTGGTGAAGTGATTGCGCGTTCTCGCCAGCAACCGTTGACGCGCAACTGATGACAGGCTGAGTTTGACGTTTTACAGGTGGGCTTTTTGAGTGGCTCACAGACCTACAATAATAAGCAGGAAATCTTCCATGAAATGGCTGCCGGTCTGTGACCAGCGTTTCAAATTGGCCGAAGGGCCGTTCTGGGACCATGCCCATCAGGCCTTGTACTGGGTCGACATCGCCAGTTTCCGCGCGCTGCGCCTTCAGGCGAGCAAGCTGTCCCACTGGCAGTTCAGCGAACCGGTCTCCGCCTTCATACCTACCACGACAGGCGATGCACTGGTCACTCTCGCCAGGGGGTCCACCGTCTCGACCTCGATTCCCCGTCCCATCAGCCTGTTATTTCTCTGCTCTGCGCCGCTGACCCTGTGGCCGGCAACCGTGCCAACGAAGCCCGTTGCGACCGGCACGGCCGGCTGTGGCTGGGGACCATGCAGAACAACCTGGACGAGGAGGGCGGTGACCTGCCGATCGAGCGTCGCTCCGGCGGACTTTACCGCGTCGACGGCGATGCCTCAGTCGCGCCTTTGCTCAGTGGGCAAGGCATCGTCAACACCCTGGTCTGGCCGGAGAACGATGCAGCGGTACTGACCGCAGACACCCTGGACGG
This sequence comes from Pseudomonas sp. 15A4, assembly GCF_016925575.1. Taxonomy (NCBI): domain Bacteria; kingdom Pseudomonadati; phylum Pseudomonadota; class Gammaproteobacteria; order Pseudomonadales; family Pseudomonadaceae; genus Pseudomonas; species Pseudomonas sp. 15A4. The sequence goes on from NZ_CP068986.1 coordinate 3,178,828, forward strand.
CGTGATCTATCGTTACCCGATCAACGACGATCACTCTTTAGGCGACCGCGAGGTCTGGGCCCATGAGCATTCGCGCGGTGCCCCCGATGGCTCGGCGATGGACGAAGATGGTTTTGTCTGGAACGCCCGCTGGGGGGTGGCTGCCTGATCCGTTTTGGCCCCGATGGCAGCGTTGATCGGGTCGTCGAGTTGCCGGTCAGTCACCCGACCAGTTGCGTATTCGGCGGGCCGGACATGACCACGTTATTCGTCACCAGCGCGCGGCCCGCAGAAGCCGCGCTGGAGCTGGATGGATCTGTGATTCAGATGAAAATGGGCATCAAGGGCATGCCCTCGCATCGCTTTGCGGGGTGAGCCAAACCCTGTGCGGTAGAGGTGTGACACTCGGTTACATAGGCTTCATTGATAATATGATATGACTGTTTTCAGTCGGTCGGCCTGCGTTGTTTCCAGCTGCATTCCGTCCCGACACTCACTGCTGAACGCTGTAGCTAGTCAATAAAAATAAGGAGTTAGCTATGTTGAGTCGCCACGGGATTCGTTCCCTGTGCTGTGCTGCTGTTGCCACCGCCATCCTGGGCATGAGCGGCGGTGTATCTGCCGCTGATAAGGTCAAGATCGGCTTCCTGGTCAAACAGGCTGAAGAGCCCTGGTTCCAGACCGAATGGGCCTTCGCTGAAAAAGCCGGTCAGGAACACGGTTTTGAAGTGATCAAAATTGCCGTTCCCGACGGTGAGAAAACCCTCTCCGCCATCGACAGCCTCGCCGCCAACGGCGCCAAAGGGTTTGTCATCTGCCCGCCTGATGTTTCCCTCGGCCCGTCCATCGTCGCCAAAGCCAAAGCCAATGACATGAAAGTGATGGCCGTCGACGACCGTTTTGTCGACGCCAAAGGCAAGTTCATGGAAGACGTGCCGTACTTGGGCATGGCCGCGTTCGAAGTCGGCCAGAAACAGGGCGCGGCCATGGCCGACGAAGCGAAGAATCGCAAGTGGGACTGGAAAGAAACCTACGCGATCATCAACACCTACAACGAGCTCGACACCGGCAAGAAGCGCACCGACGGTTCGGTGGACGCGTTGAAGAAAGCCGGTTTGCCTGAGGATCACATCCTCTTTGCTCCTCAGAAAACCCTCGACGTGCCAGGCAGCATGGATTCCACCGGTGCTGCCCTGCCAAAACTGCCAAGCGGCGCGAAAAACCTCATCGTTGGCGGCATGAACGACAACACCGTGCTGGGCGGCGTACGTGCGACAGCGGGCGCAGGCTTCACCGCCGCCAACGTCATCGGCATCGGCATCAACGGCACTGACGCCATCGACGAGCTGAAGAAGAAGGACAGCGGCTTCTTTGGGTCGATGCTGCCTAGCCCTGACAAAGAGGGCTACAACACCGCCCTGATGGTCTACGAGTGGGTCACCACCGGCAAAGAACCGCCTAAATACACCGCCATGGACGACGTGACGCTGATCACCCGTGCCAACTTCAAGGACGTGCTGACCCCGCTCGGTCTGTACAAGTAAGCGCGGCAGTCGAGTCGGGACGCCTGAAACTCAGGCGGATATCTGCAAGGCCCCGTTTCACTCGCAAAGGGTGGGGCGGGGTGGAGGTGGTTCATGCAACAGGCATCGGTTCAACAACAGGTTCAGCCTGGCGGCAGCCTGCGCTTTAACGGGATCGGTAAAACCTTTCCCGGTGTGAAGGCGCTGTCGGACATCAATTTCGAAGCTCGCCCAGGCAGCGTACATGCGCTGATGGGCGAGAACGGCGCGGGTAAATCGACGCTGCTGAAGATTCTCGGCGGCTCGTACCAGCCCAACAGCGGCGATCTGCAGATCGGCGATCAGCACCTGGCGTTCAAATCAACCGCTGACAGCATCGCGGCCGGCGTCGCGGTGATTCACCAGGAACTGCACCTGGTCCCGGAAATGTCGGTGGCGGAGAACCTGCTGCTCGGTCACATGCCCAATCGCTGGGGCATGATCAACCGTCGGGCCATGGTCCGACGCGCGAGGGAGCTGCTCAAAGGTCTGGCTGACGAGATCGACCCGAACACGCGCTTGGGAGATCTTTCCCTGGGTCAGCGGCAATTGGTTGAAATCGCCAAGGCCATGTCGCGCAACGCCCATGTGATTGCGTTCGACGAACCCACCAGCAGCCTGTCGGCGCGGGAAATTGATCGGCTGATGGCGATCATCACCCGGCTGCGTGACGAGGGCCGGGTCATTCTCTACGTGTCCCATCGCATGGAAGAAATCTTCCGCGTGTGTGACGCCGTGACCGTGTTCAAGGACGGGCGCTTCGTGCGCACCTTCGAGGACATGGCCGATCTGGACCATGACCGCCTCGTCACCTGCATGGTCGGGCGCGACATCCAGGACATCTATAACTATCGGCCACGCCAGCACCAGGGGCCGAGCCTGCGAGTGACTGGCCTGATGGGCCCTGGTTTGCAGGAGCCGGTCAGTTTTGCCGTGGAGAAGGGGAGATCCTTGGCTTCTTCGGCCTGGTCGGCGCCGGTCGGACCGAGATGTTTCGCATGCTGTCGGGGCTGACGCGCAGTCAGGCCGGGGCCTTGCAACTGGAGGGCAAGCCGCTGAACCTGCGTTCACCGCGCGACGCCATCGACGCCGGCATTCTGCTGTGCCCGGAAGACCGCAAAAAGAAGGCATCGTGCCGCTGTCCAGTGTCGCCGAGAACATCAACATCGGCGCGCGGCCTCGCCATGTCAGCCTGGGCTGTCTGATTCAGGGCCGCTGGGAGCGTGACAACGCCCGGCACCAGATCAAGTCGATGAACGTCAAAACGCCTTCGCCCGAACAGCAAATGCTGTTTCTATCGGGCGGCAATCAGCAGAAGGCCATTCTGGGCCGCTGGCTGTCGATGCCGATGAAGGTGCTGCTGCTGGACGAGCCCACCCGGGGCATCGACATCGGCGCCAAATCCGAGATCTACCAGATCATCCACAACCTCGCCGCCGATGGCATTGCGGTCATCGTGGTGTCCAGCGACCTGATGGAGGTGATGGGCATTTCCGATCGGATTCTGGTCATGAGTGAAGGCGCCATCACCGGCGAATTGTCCCGCGAAGAGGCCAATGAACAGCGTCTTCTGCAACTGGCATTGCCGCGTACGCGCGGTTGAACCTGGCTATGAAAACTGGCTATGAAAAATAAGAACGAGGTGCGTATGTCTACCGAATCCAGCCTGACGGCTCCCCGCCAAGGCATGAACCTGCGTCGATTCGTCGATGACTGGGCCATGCTCATGGCCGCCCTGGGCATCTTTGTGCTCTGTGCGCTTTTGATCGACAACTTCATGTCACCGCTGAATATGCGTGGCCTGGGTCTGGCGATTTCCACGGTCGGCATCGCCGCCTGCACCATGCTGTACTGCCTGGCGTCAGGGCATTTCGACCTATCGGTCGGTTCGGTGCTGGCGTGCTCCGGCGTCATTGCCGGGATCGTCATACGTGACACCGACAGCGTGTTTCTGGGCGTATCGGCGGCGCTGGCCATGGGCTTGCTCGTCGGGCTGATCAACGGCATCGTCATCGCCAAGCTGCGCATCAACGCGCTGATCACCACGCTGGCAACCATGCAGATTGTGCGGGGGCTGGCGTATATCTTCTCCAACGGTAAAGCCGTGGGCGTTGGCGACGAGGCCTTCTTCGTGTTCGGTAACGGTCAGCTGTTCGGCGTGCCGGTGCCGATTCTGATCACCATCGTCTGCTTTATCTTCTTCGGCTGGCTGTTGAACTACACCACCTACGGACGCAACACCCTGGCCATCGGCGGCAACCAGGAAGCGGCGCTGCTGGCTGGCGTACACGTTGACCGGACCAAGATCATCATCTTCGCTGTGCACGGCTTGATCGGCGCGCTGGCCGGCGTGGTGCTGGCCTCGCGCATGACCTCGGGTCAGCCGATGATCGGCCAGGGCTTTGAGTTGACGGTGATTTCCGCGTGCGTACTGGGCGGGGTATCCCTGAGCGGCGGCATCGGCATGATTCGCCACGTCATCGCAGGGGTGTTGATCCTGGCAATCATCGAAAACGCCATGAACCTGAAGAACATCGACACGTTTTACCAGTACGTGATCCGCGGCACGATCCTGTTGCTGGCGGTAATCATCGACCGGTTGAAGCGTCGCTGATTCGGAGTCGTCTGGACTGCGCTGTGTGGGGAGGGCGTCTCCCCGCCAAGCGCCTCATCTCCTCCCATGCCGCCTTACACCAGTTTCGAGGTCTCGAAGATCAACTTCATCGTGGCCTAAGCCAGCGACTGCGCTTCAACCCGGATCGTTTCCAGCTGCACTTTTGCTTCGCTGAACCGGGCGTCGTGGTTGCGCACCTCGATGAGTTGCGTTAACTGCAGCGACGCCTCAATGAGGCCGTATAAATTACGGTGCAACTGGTGGGTGACTTTGGTCAGATGGGGGTATACGTCCGGGCTTTCTTCATGATCAATCACCGGTGTTCTGCTCATTGCGTCCGGCGATGCCCTGTTGCCACTCATAACGAAGTTCAGGTCGACACCGGCCTCGGCGATGCGCAGCAGATAATCGGCCTTCGGCGACCGGGTGCCGTTTTCGTAATTGCCCTGAGCGTTGGTTTCGACGCCGCCGATGGCACCCAAAGCGCTCTGTGACAGCTTCAGTCTGTTGCGTTCCTGCCTGAGTCGCACGCCAATGCCTTTCATGTGCTCAACTCCATTTGAGGATCCCTGATGTCAAGCAGCTGAATGCGAATTCATGGACCGACTCGGCGGGAGGATGAGCGGATCAACGCAAACGGGTGCGGCTTAAGAGGTTCGTCTGTTGGTACCGGACCCGACAATACCGTCATTCGGCTTGAATGTGGATCCGAAAATAGCGTGTTGTAGGAATTTTCTCAAACAGTTGTATGACAACCATTCGAACGAAGGTCTTGGATTAGATCGGTGCGCTTTATGAATAGTGGCGCGAAGAAGGTGCGCTGAAGGGAACGCCCGGGCGTCTGAGGACCGGGCGTCGATGCTGTCAGGAAGGGCAGCGGGCATCGGATTGGCGCGCCCATTGCGAGGCGGTCCGCGCGATGGTTTCTGCGAGAGCCGACACGGCTTTCTGATGAGCGAGCACCAGGTTTTCCATGCCGGGGGCTGCGGGTTGCCGAATCACGCTGCTGCAGGTAAGGGTCTTGCGCTGGGTACCGGGCCCGGCTCCGCTGCCGCGCAGGCTCAGGTTCCAGACCACGTCGATCAGGGCGTATTGGTCCAGCACCGATTCAAAGCGACGTACGTCGGTGCGCACCGATAGCACCGGCTGGTCACTCTGTTTCGGCAGCCCGGCAAGGTCTCGAGACCCGAAGCGACGCTCCAGCTGCCCGGTCAGCGCGTCATGGAATTCATCCCCCAACGGCGCGCCCCAGCGTTCGTTCTCCAGAATCGCCAGGCTACCATTGCCCTGGCGGATAACCAGCGGCGGCTGGTCGACCTGCACCGCCATGAGCACAGCCTGCATTTCGAACTGAAACGGCGCCGGGCTTACATTCGCCTGCACCGGAGCGGCCGGCGCGATCAAGGTGTAATAGTGGGTCGGCGTGGAAGCGCAGGCCGTCACACCGAACACACACGCCAGGGCGAGAAGAGAATTACGCAGTGTCATTGGGCCGGCTCCGGAGCGATTTCACGGGAAGAGGATGATCCTTTATACGAACCGGGCGCCGCGTCGCCACTGCGACCGCGAATCAGCGATTCGGGATGGCGACTGAGGAAGTCGGTCAACACCCGCACTGAGCGCGCCGTCCGCTGCACTTCGTCCATGGCTTGACCCAGTTGCTGACGTGCCGGCGAGTCATCCGACAGCGCTTCGTTGGCCGTGCCCAGGGTTTTTTGCGCTTGCTGCAACGCGCCACGCATCTGTGGCAACACGTCACTGTTGACCTGCTTCATGGTTTTCTGAAGTTCGATCAGGCTGCCGTTGAGGTTCTTTGCCAGGTCGTCGAGGGGGATCTTGCCAAGCTTGTCGACAAACTGCTGCAACTGCTCCTGCAGTTTGTCGAAGCTGCCCGGCACCGTCGGGATCTCCAGCGGCCGTGCTTTGGCGTTGTAGGAGACTTTCGGCGCCTTGGGGTCGAAATCCATGGCAACGTAAAGTTGCCCTGTCAGCAGGTTGCCGGTACGGACCTGAGCACGCAGGCCACGTTCAATGAATTGCCCGAGTACTCGCGATGTCTTTTCTTCATCGTCGCCTGCGCCTGCCTGCTGCTGCAGCTTGTCGTTTGCAGCACCCAGCCGCTGGGGATAGATGACTGCGCCGACGATGCCAGGGAATGTGCCTGTGGCGGCGTCATAGTCGAGATCGACGGACACCACGCGGCCAATATTGACGCCGAGGAAGTCCACCGGCGCATTGACCACAAGGCCGCGCAGCGACTGGTTGAAGCGCATGCGGATGTATTTGGGTTCGCCATCGGGCGGGGCCAGCGCAGTGGCCTGGTCCTCGAACAGCTTGAATTCGGCGTTGCCGTTGGCTGGCTTGGCGTCCGGGCTGTATTTGGGTTCACGGAAGGCGATACCACCAGAGAGAATCGAGGCCATGGACTGGGTCGACACTTTCAGACCCGAAGCACCGAGAGTGACGTCCACGCCGCTGGCGTTCCAGAAGCGTGAATCGTCGAGGACGAACTGATCGTTGGGCGCGCCGACGAAAATTTCGACGTCCACACCCTTGCCGTCCTTTGCCAGTTCGTAGGCCACGACTTGGCCCACCTGGATGCGGCGGAAGTACACCGGCGAGCCGATGTCCAGCGAGCCCAAGTCGTCGGTGTGCAGAATGAAGCGCTTGCCTTTCTCGCCAAACGTCACGGCCGGTGGGGTTTCCAGGCCGGTGAAGTCTTTCTTGGTTTCTTCCGAATTGCCGGCATCGGCGCCGATGAACGCCCCCGATAACAGGGTGTCGACGCCGGTCACGCCATGGGCGCCGATGCGCGGCCGCACCACCCAGTATTGTGTGTCGGCGCGGGTGAACGGCGCGGCCGACTGGTTCAGGTCGATGCTCGCCAGCACGTGAGTGCGGTCGTCGCTGAGTTCGATGTCGGTGACCATGCCGATGACCACGTTCTTGTACTTGACCTGGGTTTTCTTGGCTTCCAGACCTTCGGCCGTGAGGAAGCTCACCACCACTTTGGGGCCGACGTTGAGGAAGTCATGAACCACCATCGACAGGCCGATCAGGGCGGCGACGATCGGCACCAGCCAGACCAGTGACACGCGAACCTTGCGTGCCTTGACCTGCGGTCGGGTCGGCGGGGAGGGGGTAGGGTGTTATCGGACATCTTCAACCTCTGCGTCCCAGATTAGCCGGGGATCGAACGTCATGGCGGCAAGCATGGTCATCACCACCACCAAACCAAAAAACAGAATGCCAAGGCGCGGCTCGATGGTGCTGAGCCCGCGAAACTGAACCAGCGCTGCCACCAGCGCCACCACTAGCACGTCGAGCATGGACCAGTAGCCGATCAATTCAATGAAACGAAACAGCCGCGAGCGCTCGCGCATCGCCCATGTGCTACGGCGCTGGCATGTCACCAGCATCAGCCCCAGCACCAGAAACTTGATGCAGGGCACGACCACGCTGGCGATGAAAATCAGAATGGCGATGTCCCAGGAGCCGCTTTCGGCGAACTCGATGACCCCGCTCATGATGGTGTTCTCACTGCTGCTGCCGAGCATGGTCGTATACATCACCGGCAGCAGGTTGGCCGGAATGTAGAAGATCAGCCCGGCAATCAGAAAGGCCCAGGTGCGCGTCAGGCTGTTGGGCTTGCGCCGATGCACCGGCGAATCGCAGCGCGGGCATTCATGGGCGTCTTCCGGGCAGACGTAACTGCACACGTGACACAAGGTGACGTTGTAGTCGCGGGCGTAGGGAATGCCGTTCATTCCGGTTCAACTCCCAGTTCGTCCCACAGGCGGCGGATGTCTTTGCCGGCGATCAACAGGATCAGCACCATCAGCATTGCCATGGCCCACAGGCCTGCGCCTGCGTGCACGTCCAGCATGCCTGCCAGCTTGACGATCGCCACCAGAATCCCCAGCAGGCACACCTCCAGCATGCTCCAGGGCCGCAGGTGTTCGAGGGTGCGCATGCAGATTTTGAAGCCGGGGGCGATCTCGCCGCGATGGGCATGCGCCAGCACCCAGAACAGCAGGGCGATCTGCAGCGCCGGCGCGAGAATGATGGCCAGCCCTGCGACCAGGGCGATCAGCGTGATCTGCCCCTGGGCCAGCGCTTGAACCGAACCCCACAGGGTCACCTCGTTGTGCAGGCCTTGCATGCTGATGCTGATGACCGGAAACACGTTGGCGAAGATGAACAGGACGCAGGCGGCGAGGCTCAGTGCGAGCAGCTGCTCGATGGTCAGCCGGTGACTGCGGCGAAGAATCGCGGCGCAGCGCAGGCAATAGGCAGCCTCGCCTTTGTTCAGAGGCATGGCCTCGTAAACCGAGTCGCAATGCTCGCAGATGATCCACTGATCAGCGCGCGTGTGCGTCTCGGCCAGCGCTGGCGCGGGCGGTTGCTCGGATGCATGGGCCTGGCGGTGAGAAATGTCAGTCATCGGCGCGGGTGTCGCGGAAGTCATGGATGTGTTCACGATAGATCGGCTTTCGTCGATTGCGCGTGTGGGCGTTGGGCGGGCAACGATACCCTGTCGGCCAAGCGCAGGCTTGCATTAGTTGAAGTGAATGTCATGAAAGACGCGCCGGCGGAAAGACTTGAAAGATTGACCACAGTGCCATCATTGGGTTCGGCGTCATTTTGCAAAGGCGGCCGCACCGTTTTCAGAATGCTGTCACAGGCAGGGTTGAAAGCGAATTTGCTGTTGTGGCCGAGCATTGTAGCGGCGGCCAGTTACAACTCGCATCCACCTGCGGTGATAGACTCCCGCCACTTCAAACGAGGAGCGACAGACGTGCGCAAGATGGCAATGATGGTAGCGGTGTTGATGCTGGCGGGTTGTGATGGCGGCAAGCCGGCGACACCCGCCCAGGTTCCGAGCACTGATTCGGTGGCGGAAGCGCCGACGCCGGCTTCGCAGCAATGGACCATTCGTGTCCACTTGAAGGAAGCGCTGAGCGACATGACCTATTGGCTGGTCGAGCACCATTACCCGTCTTACGTGGTGAAGGTCGATGGCAGAGAAGTGGTGATGATCGGGCCGTTCGAGTCTCAGGCTGACGCCGAGAAGGCCAAAATGGATATCGATGCCGCAATGGCCAAGGCCCATCGACTGTCACAGCTGGAAGTGATCGCGCCACACTCCTGAGGGCCCAAGGCCGGTGGCATCAAGGGATGCCCCGGCCAAGGCCTGTCTTGAAGCAGAGTCAGACGTCGATAATCAACGACGGCCCAGCAGCAGACCCACGACCAGACCGAAGCCCGCAGAGACCGCCACGGTCTGCCATGGGTGGCCGCCGATGTAGTTTTCGGTGGCATCGACGGCTGGCTTGGCGCGTTCGCGCACGCTGCTCACGGATTCCATGGCCTGCTTCAGCTTCTGGCTTAGCTGAGCGCGTACCGTGTCGGCTTCTTCGCCAACCAGTGACGAGCTGTCCTTGAGCAATTTGTCGGACTCTTCAATGAGGGCGGCCAGTTCGCTGAACGCTTGATCCTTGATCTGTTCGACAGCGGCGTTTTGGGCAGCAGTTTTACGAGCCATGGCAAATTTCCTTTCAGTGGTTATGGCAGTGTGCAATGGAGTTTTGAGGGCCTGAAAAGTTGCAGCCCAAATCCGCCGGCGGCCAAAAAGTACACTGAACAGGGTCGGGAATTGTCTTCACCGGGTGTAAGATGCTGACGTTTTTCGAGCCGATACGGCTCCGTTCATGCGTTTCGTTTTGCACATCGAGGTACATACCATGAGCTACAACCTGGCCAATAAAACCCTTCCGGAACGTGCCGCTATCGAGGACGAAAAGTCTCGCCTGTTCGATCTGTGGCAGAGCAATCTGGGCAAGGCCAAGGGGGACGCCGCCCGGCTGATGGGCGAGCGGGCCAAACGCAAGGGCAAATGGTCGGAGTGGGTGCGCGGCGAACTCGACGCCATGTCGCCACCGGAGTACGCCAACATGGTGCGCGCCGAGGTCAATCGTCTGGTGGCAGCGGCGCGGCGCTAGGTTTCGGTTTAGACAGTCGGACGCCTTCCCGGCTGAAGCCGGTCCTGCCATGCGCGGTTTAGTGGGACCGGCTTCAGCCGGGAATAGGCCAGTCCTGGCGACATCATTTTTGCCCGTGTTTGCGGTGTGGCGGCTGACGCTTTCCCGGCTAAAGCCGGTCCCACTAACAGCCTACGGCTACTGCTACGGCTACGGCTTGGCCACTGCGCTGACTTCGATGCGTTTGGGCAGCAAATGGTTTTCAAAAAACAGATCGGCCGTCCGCTGCTGCGCCGCAATGATCTGCGGGGTGATCGGCAGAATCGGCGAGGCAGGGCGGTTGTCCATGTAGCGGGCAATCACCATCTCGGGCAGGCCCATCGAACGGGTCAGCACGTCCAGGCTCAGCTGCCGCTGGCTGCGGGTCAGCGCTTCGGCTTGTGTCAGCTGTTCGAGCAAGGCGTTGATGAAGGCCCCGTGCCCAACGGCGTACGAACGTCTGGCGGTGTAGATCGGCCCGGACAGTCCCAGGCCTGAGCCATCCGCCAGTAACCGAGCCCCACCGCTGCTCAGTGCCAGCGACGAGAACGGTTCCCAGATCGCCCAGGCATCGACGCTGCCTTGTTCGAACGCCGCGCGGGCATCGGCCGGGCTGAGGTAAACCGGCTGGATGTCGGTGTACTTCAGCCCGGCATGGTTCAGGGCGCGGAGGATCAGGTTGTGGGAGCTGGAGCCTTTCTGGAACGCCACCTTCTTGCCCTTCAAGTCCGCCACCTGATGCAGCGGGCTGTCGGCCGCGACCAGCAGGGTTTCCGCCTGCGGCTTGGCGGGCTCGGCGCCAATGTAGAGCAGGTCGGCACCGGCGGCCTGGGCGAACAGCGGCGGAATGTCGCCGGTGGAGCCCACATCCAGCGCACCGATGTTCAAGGCCTCCAGCATCTGCGGCCCCGCCGGGAATTCAATCCACTGCACATGGGTGTCGGGAAAGCGCTTCTCCAGCAGGCCCTGTTCCTTGGCCAGCACCAACGCAATCGAGCCCTTCTGATAACCGATGCGCAGCTCGGCCGGATCGGATGAATCGGCCGCAGCCGCGACGTTCCCGCAGGCCAGGTTGATCCCGATCATCGCCAGCAATGCGCTGCCCAATGTGCGCACTATTTTCATACTTTCAAACCCTCTTCGTTTCTGTGTGCAGGGCGATGCCCTGGCGGGGCGCTGAACCGGTTGGCCGGACGCGGCAAACCCAGGTGCTCGCGCAAGGTGCTGCCGGTGTATTCCCGGCGGAACAAACCGCGCCGCTGCAGCTCCGGGATCACCTTGTGCGCCACGTCCTCCAGCCCGCCCGGCAAGTGCGGCACGAGCACATTGAAACCGTCCGCGGCGCCTTGCTCGAACCAGGCCTGCCACTGATCGGCAATCTGGCTGGCGGTGCCGATCACGCTGAAATGGCCTCGGCCGCCGGCGATTCGTCGTCCGAGCTGCGCCAGGGTCAGGTGTTCGTCCTGCGCCAATTGCGAGAGCAGGACCTGGCGGCTTTGCTGGCCGCTCCGGGTCAATGGCAGCGCGGGCAAGGGTTCGTCCAGCGGGTAACCCGACAGGTCGAAGTTGCCCAGCATCCTCCCCAGTAACGCGACACCCACGCGGGGCTCAACCAGCGCCTGGAATTCCTCGAATTTGTCCCGGGCCTGGGCCTCGCTGTCACCGACCACCACGAACATGCCGGGCATGATCTTGAGCATGTCGGGGTCTCGGCCGAACCCGACGGCTCGAGACTTCATGTCCCCGTAGAACGCCTGGGCAGCGGCCAGTGAGGGCTGTGCGGTGAACACCACTTCGGCGGTTTGCGCCGCCAGCGTACGGCCGGCCTCCGACGAACCGGCCTGCACCATCACCGGCTGACCTTGGGGGAGCGGGCCACATTGAGCGGGCCTTTGACTTTGAAGTGCTCACCCTGGTGATCCAGCACGTGCAGGCCGTCCGGGCGGTAATACGCGCCACTGGCCTTGTCCCGCACGAAAGCGTCGTCGTCCCAGCTGTCCCACAATCCGGTCACGACCTGATGAAACTCCCGGGCGCGGCTGTAGCGCTCGGCATGGTCGATGTGCTCGTCGCGGCCGAAATTCAGGGCTTCGGCGGCGGCATCCGATGTCACCAGGTTCCAGCCCGCACGGCCTCCGGACAAGTGATCCAGGGAGGCGAATTTACGGGCGATGTGGAAGGGCTCGTTGTAACTGGTGGTGGCGGTGACAATCAGGCCGATGCGCTCGGTCACCGCGCTCAGCGCCGAGACCAGCGTCAGGGGTTCGAAGTGGTCCGAGCGGGCCATGTGGCGAGCAGCATCCCCGGTCGCGGCGGCCACGCTGTCAGCGATGAACAGCGTGTCGAACTTCGCCGCCTCGGCCACCTGCGCCAGGTGTTTGTAATGCGTGAAGTCCAGGCCCGCATTGGCCGGCACGTCCGGGTGGCGCCACGCCGCAACGTGGTGACCGGTGGCCATCAGGAACGCGCCCAGTTTCATCTGCCGGGGCTCAGTGCGTGTTTGCCGCGAGTCAGCGCTTGTCTGCGGGGGTTCAGTGCTCATTGCCGCTGCCTTTCATGAAGTGTCCTTGTGAAGGTTCGCCCATGCTCAGAAATCCTTGCGAACTTGCACGCCGAAGTAGCGCTCGTCGTCCCGTGGCACGGCGCGGTAGATGTAGCCCGTGCCGCTGGCAAGCAGGGGGAATAGGATCTGTCGGTGAGATTTTTCGCCAGCACCGCGACGCGCCAGCCATTGCTGTAATCGGCCACGGCTGCGCTGGCGTTCCACAGTCCGTAGGCGCCTTGCCTGGTGTCCGGGTTCTGGCTGATGTCGTACTGCACTTCGCTCTGCCAGCTGTAGTCAGTGCCCAGTTCGATGTCCAGCCCGTTGTCCAGCGGCATGGTGTAATCGGCGCGCACGTAGCTTTTCCAGTCCGGCGCGTAGGGCAGCGTCTTGCCGTTCACGTCACAGGACGCCGCCGCGCCCGCCGGGCAGCTGAACTGGTCGATGCGCGCCTTGGTGTAGGCGATGGCGCCGGAGAACTTCAGGTTGCGTGTGGCCTGCAAGGCATAATCGGCCTCGACCCCTTCGGTGCTGACGCTGCCGGCGTTGATCAGCCGGGTCACCACCTGGCCCGCGACGCTGTCGAAGAAGTTCGCCTGATAGTTGCTGTACTCGCTGTGAAACACCGCGACGTTGGTGGTCAGGCGGTGGTTCCAGGTGGTGGCCTTGATGCCCAGCTCCCAGTTGTTCGAGGTTTCAGGTTTGAGGGCGCCGGTGTCCCGGGGCTGCATGTTGAAGAACACGTTGTAGGCCGGGCCTTTGTAGCCGCGCGAGTAGGTGAGGTAAGCCATGACCGAATCGCTCAAGTCATATTGCACGCCCAGCCGCCCTGACCAGCCGTCTTCGTCCACCGAACCGGAGCTGCTGGTGCCGGGCTGAATGCCGCTGACCGTGGTGGCGGACGTCGAGACGCGGCGGTGATCGTATTCCAGGTCGTCGTGGGTCCAGCGCAGACCGGCGATGCCGCGAAACGCCGAGGTGAAATTCAGCGTGCTTTCGCCGAACACCGCGTAGCTGTCGCTGGTGGTGCTGTAATCGGCGACGCCGGTGTTGGTCGCGGTGGGCGTGATCAGCGTACGACGGTAGGTTTCGTCGTCCTTGCCGTGCATGTAATACAGACCGCCGACGTACTCGAGAAACTGCCCTTTGGGTGAGGCCAGTCGCAGCTCCTGGGAGTATTGATTGAAATCCAGATCGCCTTTGTCTGCGGTGGCCGGGAAGGCGGCGCTGATGTTGGCCAGTCGGTCGCCATCCTGCCACTGCGTATTGTTCCAGCCGCGCCAGGCGGTGATCGAGGTCAGCGTGTAATCGCCCAGGTTCCAGTCCAGTTGCGCCGACAAGCCCTTGTTGATGTCGTCGACATGGCTGCGGTCATCGCTGACCAGGTCGCGGTTGTCGTGGCTGGCGCGCACTGGCGACAGCGCGTTGGCGAAGGCCGGTGTCAGCGACTGGCTGATGACGCCGTTGGGGGTGTCATCGTGAGACTGCATGTAGTCGCCGATGACGGTCAGTTTGACGTCCTCGTTGGGGGTGAATTCCAGCTTGCCGCGCGCGCCTTTGTGGTTGTACCCGTTGACCTCCTGGCCGTTGGCCTTGTTGTGCACGTTGCCGTCGTAGGTGCCGAACAACGTCGTGACCGAGGCCTTCAGGGTGTCGGGGATCAGGCTGCCGCCAATGCCGAAACGGGTGCGGCTTTCGTTGCCGCTGTAGTAGGACTGATCGATGTAGCCATGGGTCTCGGCGGTGGGCGCCTTGCTGACGATGTTCAGCACACCGGCCGAGGCGTTCTTGCCGAATAGCGTGCCTTGAGGGCCGCGCAGGACTTCGATGCGCTCCAGGTCCAGCAGGTCCAGCGTCGCCTGGCCGGGCCGCGCGTAGACCACGCCATCCACTACCGTCGCAACCGTGGGCTCGACGCCCGGGGATGTGGAAATGGTGCCGACGCCGCGCATGAACAGTGAGGTGTCCTTGTTCGAGGCACCGGTGCGGAAATTCAGCGCAGGCACCTGTTGCGCGATGCTGGCGACGCCGTTGCGGTTGTCGCGCTCCAGCTGTTCGCCATCGAGCACCGTGACGGCGACCGGGACCTGCTGCAGCGGCTCTTCCCGGCGGGTGGCGGTGACTGTGACGGCCTGCAGGGTGGCGGTTTCCGGTGACTGCTCCACGCCTGAGGGCGCGGTCGACAGGTCCGCCGCGAAGACCGGCAGTGCGCACAGCGGCAGTGCAAGTGCCAGTGATAGCTTCAGCGCCGCCGCAACGGCCTGGCTCAGATGACTCGGTAAATGGAACGCCCCGGTTTGTCGCATGATCGTTGCTCGCTGATGAATGCCTGTCGGAAGGTGGCTCTGCGGCCACTGGGTGTGCTGCGCGGCAGAGAGGTGGGCATTCGCTCAAGCGAGTAGCTGATACTGTCGGTTAGCGCTAACATCGCCAGTATCGATAATCGTTGGATAGACCGTCCAATACTGAAAAATAAGCTTTAAATAATCTCTGGTTATAACCAGTTTTTCGGCAGGAGCGGGCGTTTTGACCGACACAGCAGATCCCCCACGCAAGCGACGCGGGGCCGGGCGCGTGACCCAGGACGCCGTGGCCCGCCATGTCGGCGTGTCGACGATGACCGTGTCGCGTTACTTCAATCAGCCCGATCAGGTGTCCGACGAGCATCGTCAGCGCATCGCAGCGGCCGTTGCCGAACTGGGTTACGTGCCCAATCTGGTGGCCGGAGGGCTGGCGTCGGCCAGGGGCAGGATCGTGGCGATGGTGGTGCCGAACATCTCCGGGCCGATCTTCGCTGACACCATCCAGGGCTTCAGCGATACCCTGGCGCAGCACGGTTATCAGCTGCTGCTGGCGTCGAGCTATTTCTCCACCGAGCAGGAAGAGCGGGCGATCCGTGCGTTTCTCGGCTGGTCACCCGCTGCGCTGGTGGTCACCAGCCACTTCCACAGCGAGGCCACGGAGAAGATGCTCGCGGCGGCGGACATCCCGCTGATCGAAACCTGGGACTACCAGCCCGACCGCGCGCCGATCCAGATCGGCTTTTCCCACCATGAAGTGGGCGTTACCGGTGCGCGTTATCTGCTGGAGCGCGGTTATCGGCGCGTGGCGTTCGTGCTCAACAGCGCGGCGGGGGACTTCAGCGCTCAGGAGCGTTGCGCCGGGTATGTGCAGGCGCTGGAAGCGGCCGGGGTCAGCCCGCAGATTTTCACGCCGGCCGGCGATCTTGCGCCGTTCGAAGCCGGCAAGCAGGCGCTCACCGGGCTGATGCAGCACGCCACGCCTCCTGATGCGATCTTCTTCGCCAACGACAACCTGGCCGCCGGCGGGTTGCTCGCGGCGCAGCGTGCAGGGGTGAGCATTCCGGGTGATTGCGCAATCTTGGGTTTCGGCGATTACCCCTTCGCCGAAATGCTTATGCCCAGCCTCAGCACGATCAAGCCGCCCGCGTTGCAGATTGGCGTGCTTGCTGCCGAGCGGGTGCTGCAGCGCCTGGGGGTAATCGGCGCGGACGAGGTCTTTCAGCGGTTGAATTTGCTGGAGTGCCGGTTGATCGGCCGGGAAAGCAGCTAGCGACGTTCTGCCAAGCCGCCATCACCAAGTGCCGCTGGCCGGTTTCGGCAGGCTCAGCGTGCCGCTGTCCTCAAAGCGCATCGTGCCAAACAGTCCGCCGGCCAGCTTGCCGTGCAGCTCGTAGGGCAGGTTGTCCAGGCGTTGCTGATCAGCGAGGCCCACCGCCTGGCGCAGGGCGGCAAAGGCTGAAACGGTGACCGGCACGGTCAGTACGCCCTCGGAGAAACGCCCGATCGTGCCTTTTTGATCGCTCACGCCGGTCGCCAGCAAGCGGCCGTTGACGTCCAGGTTCAGCGCGGCGCCGTCGTACTGGATGTCGGTGTCGTTGGGATTTTGCAGGCGCAGCTTCACGGCGAAGCGGATTTCCAGATCCTGGCCGGGCAGGGGATCGATGCCTACCACGTTGATGTTCAACGGGTCGCGGTTGGGAAACAGCGCGCAGGCGCTGAGTGCGAGCACCATTGTCAGGCCGGCGAGGAGGGTGCGGATCAGGCGTAGCGGCATCGGTGACTCCCGTGGCAGGCCGTTGGGGCACAACATGCCCCTTCAAACGTCCTGACGATTCAAGTGTGCGACCCCGCGCGCCGGAAGAGGTTCTGCGTCAGGAGCTGCATCAGCTTCTGCATCGGGGCCGCGGGACGGGTCCTGCAGCACCTTCAAGGTCGCGGCTTCCGGGTCGAATTCGGTGAGCTCCGGCTCCTGGTATTCCTCCGGCAGAAAGATATTGAGGAGGATCGCGCAGAACGCGCCGACGGTGATGGGTGATTCGAAAATGTTGTGCAGCGCCTTGGGCAGCTCGCGCAAGACCTCCGGCACGGCAGCGACGCCCAGGCCCATGCCCAGGGAAATCGCCACGATCAGCATATTGCGCCGATGCAGGCCGGCTTCCGAGAGGATCTTGATGCCCGCCACCGCCACGGTGCCGAACATGATCAGCGTCGCGCCGCCCAGCACCGGCTTCGGCATCAGTTGCAGCACCGCGCCGATAATCGGGAACAGGCCCAGCAGCACCAGAATCCCGGCGATGTAAAACGCCACGTAGCGGCTGGCCACGCCGGTCAGCTGAATGACCCCGTTGTTCTGCGCGAACGTCACCATGGGCAGGCTGTTGAAGGTCGCGGCCAGCGCCGAATTCAGCCCGTCCGCCAGCAGCCCCGACTTGATCCGGCGGATGTACACCGGCCCGCTCACCGGCTGCCGGGAAATCATCGAGTTGGCGGTAAGGTCCCCGGCGGCCTCCAGCGGCGACACGAGAAAGATCACCGCGATCGGGATGAACGCCAGCAGATCGAAGGAAAAGCCGTATTTGAACGGCACCGGCAGGCTCATCACCGGGACATGGGGCATCTGCGCGAAATCCACCCGACCCATGAACCACGCGACGGCGAAGCCCAATGCCAGGGCGATGATGATCGCACTCAGGCGCAGTAACGGGATGTTGAACCGGTTGAGGACCACGATGGTGATCAGCACCAGACCTGCCAGGACCATGTTCGCCGCCGAACCCAGGTCGCTTGCGCCAAAGCCGCCGGCCATGTCGGTCATCGCCACTTTCAACAGCGACAGGCCCATCAGGGTAATGATCGTGCCCGTGACCACCGGGGTGATCAGCTTGCGCAATTTACCGATGAACTGGCTGAGGGCGACTTCGACGAACGCCGCGCAGAAGCACACGCCGAAGATCGTG
This sequence comes from Pseudomonas sp. 15A4, assembly GCF_016925575.1. Classification (NCBI taxonomy): domain Bacteria; kingdom Pseudomonadati; phylum Pseudomonadota; class Gammaproteobacteria; order Pseudomonadales; family Pseudomonadaceae; genus Pseudomonas; species Pseudomonas sp. 15A4. The sequence continues at coordinate 3,196,805 of NZ_CP068986.1, forward strand.
GAAAGGATTTCCTCTGTGCCGCCGCCGCGACTCTTCACCAGAAATCCCGCGCTGAGTATGACGCTGAGGAAGGAGAAGCTGGTGCCCTGCAGACACAGCAGGCCCGAACCGATAGGGCCGAAGCGTTTGGCCTGAACGAAGGTGCCCAGCCCGGACACGAACAACGCCATGCTGATCAGGTACGGCACTTCACTGTCCAGCCCGAGCACGCTGCCGACGATGAGGGTGGGAGTGATGATGCCAACGAAACTGGCGAGCACGTGCTGCAACGCGGCAAAGATCGCGGCGGTGAAATGCGGTCGGTCATGCAGGCCGTAGATGAGGTCAGTCCTGGATGAAACTGAAGCAGAAGCCGAGCGGCTCGGGGCGCTGTTGCGGGGTGCGGTCATGGTTAGCCTGCCATTTTGTTTTTATGGGGTCATGGGCTTTGCGGATGACACATCTCCCACCGGTGCGGACATCTTGTCTTGCCGGTCAGGATTGCCGACTGTACAACATGTCCACAAGTAGAAATACATTTTAGTAGAAGATTGTGTACAAATCGTGAGGCGAGGCATGGCAGTCGGCCGTGGGAAAAAGGGCGCGCAGGATGCCAGAAAACATTACCCAGGTCAGCGATCGATGTCGGCTGGTTCCAGGCAAATGCTCACGGCGCTGAACCATCTTTTGCCGAAAGCCTCCATAATGTTGACCGCCAGTGTCGACCGCCATCAGTGGTGACCGTCACCAGCCTGTCGAGTTTGTTCCGCAGTATCTCTGGACAAGGAGGTTTTTACTGAGGCGTCACGATGATCAAGAGCACGGCACAGCAGTTCCCGTTGAGTGAGTCGCAAATCGCATTGATCGCCCGGGCGCTGGCGGACAGCCGACGCTTTCGGATCCTGATTCAGATCGGCGACAGCGAACAGGCGCTACCCTGCGCCGAAGTGCTGAAGGTCCATCCGGTCAGCGCCGCCACCGTCTCCCACCACACCAAAGAGCTCGAGCGCGCCGGCCTCATCGCCACCCTGCGCGAAGGTAAATACGCCAGTTTCATCATCCAGCGCGAAGTGCTCCACGCCTACGCTCGGCAGTTGATGCAGATCTAATACACCTCGTGTGATCTGCAAGACGCGGAGCGTCCGGGCGGCGTTACCACGCGGAGCGTGGGAACGATCAGAATCAGAAATAGTGGTTGCGGCCTCGACTGTAGGACCGGCTTCAGCCGGGAAGCCTTTGATCTTGATGTGCTTTTGATCTTCATGCGGTAAAAGTCCAGACACCACAAATCGCGACTTGGGTGCAGGCCGAACGCAGACGACGCGCAGTGGGTCGAGCCGCATGGATGCGGCGAGAGCGCCGTCAGGACATGGATGTCCGTTCGGCGCGGGCCCACGGAGCGTCGTCGGAGTGAGGGAACCCTGACGAAGGAAGGGCCCAACCGAGAGCAAGCACCCTTGGTTACTTGGGGTGCTTTTCCAAGTAACTCGCCGAAGGCGAAACAGTCGGCCCCCAGGCCGACGCCCTTGATCTCCTCTGGATCTCGGCAGCCCCATTGAAAATAGCCCTGACAACCCCAATGTCTTGAACAATCCCGCATCCGGAGTTCCCCATGTACCCAGACGTTCAGCTGTTCATCGATGGTCAATGGCGTGCCAGTGCAGACGGCCGCACCCTCGACGTCATCAACCCCGCCGACGGCGAAACCCTCGGCACCGTCGCCCATGCCGACATCGCCGATCTGGATCAGGCGCTCGCAGCGGCCGAGCGCGGCTTTGAAACCTGGCGCAGCACCCCGGCCTACGACCGCTACAAAATCATGCAAAAGGCCGCCAACCTGCTGCGCGACCGCGTCGACCACATCGCCAACATCATGACCCGGGAACAGGGCAAACCCCTGGCCGAAGCGCGCATGGAAACCCTGTCCGCCGCCGACATCATCGACTGGCTGGCCGAAGAAGGCCGTCGCGCCTATGGCCGACTGGTCCCATCGCGCAATGTCTCGGTGGAGCAGAAAGTCATCAAAGAGCCGGTCGGCCCGGTGGCGGCCTTCACGCCGTGGAACTTCCCGATCAACCAGGTAGTACGCAAACTGTCCTCGGCGCTGGCGGCCGGCTGCTCGATCATCGTCAAGGCCCCGGAAGAAACCCCGGCGTCGCCTGCCGAACTGGTCCGCGCCTTCGTCGATGCCGGCGTTCCGGCGGGCGTCATCGGCCTGGTATACGGCGACCCTGCACAGATTTCCAGCTACCTGATTGCGCACCCGACCATCAAGAAAGTCACCTTCACCGGTTCGACCCCGGTCGGCAAGCAACTGGCAGCGCTGGCCGGTCAGCACATGAAGCGCGCGACCATGGAGCTCGGCGGCCACGCCCCAGCGCTGGTGTTCGACGACGCCGATATCGACCTGGCCGCCCGCACGCTGGCCGGCGCCAAATTCCGCAATGCCGGGCAGGTCTGCGTGTCACCCACGCGGATTCTGGTTCAGCGCGGCGTGTTCAATGAATTCGTCGAGAAGTTCGTCGGCCATGCCCACGAGCTGAAAGTCGGCAACGGCCTGGAGCAGGGCGTGACCATGGGCCCGGTGGCCAATGAGCGTCGCATTCCGGCATTGTCGGCGTTGATCAAGGACGCCAGCGACAAGGGCGCCAAGGTCCACGTCGGCGGCAAGGCCATCGAAGGGCCGGGCTACTTCTTCCAGCCTACTGTCCTCAGCGGCCTGACCACCGAAATGCGCATCATGAACGAAGAACCGTTTGGCCCGGTGGCCCTGCTGGTGCCGTTCGACACGGTCGAGGATGCCGTCAAGGAATCCAACCGCGTGCCGTTTGGTCTGGCGTCGTATGCGTTTACTTCGTCGATGAAAACCACCCACATCCTCAGCACCCGCATCGAAGCCGGCATGCTGTCGATCAACCACCAGGGCATCGGGCTGGTCGAAGTGCCGTTCGGTGGTATCAAGGATTCCGGCTACGGGTCCGAGGGCGGTACCGAAGCGATCGAGGCCTACCTGAACACCAAGCTGGTGACGGTGTTCAACGTTTAACGTCATGCAGCCGCGTTGAAAAAGAAGCCCACCGTCAGGTGGGTTTTTTCAAGTTGCCGAGGGTGCTACTGGGGACTGCTTTAGTGGGACCGGCTTTAGCCGGGAAGGCGCCAGTACCAGCACTCTCGTTGTTGAGTCGGGTACAGATTAATTTACGGTGATGCGTTGTAAATAAATCAGTCCCCTCATCTAGCCGCCACATCACCCCCGCTGAACTCCCGCCCGCCCCGCGAACTCTGAACCCACAGATCACTTCCGATCCACGGGGACGAGTCATGGCGATCAGCGGCGTGCAGGCAGTAGCGACGGACAGCAAAGGAGAGGTGTTCGAAACGGATCTTCCAGCCCGGCTTGATCGTCTGCCGTGGGGGCGGTTTCATACCTTGCTGGTGTTTGCGCTGGGCATCACCTGGCTGCTCGACGGGCTCGAAGTGACGCTGGCGGGCTCGGTGTCCGGGGCGTTGAAAGACAGCCCGGTGCTGCACCTGACCAATGCCGACATCGGCCTGGCTGGCGGTGCCTATATCTGCGGCGCGGTACTGGGAGCGTTGTTCTTCGGCTGGCTGACCGACCGTCTCGGTCGGCGCAAACTGTTCTTCATCACCCTCGCGCTCTACATCACCGCGACTGCCGCCACGGCGTTCTCCTTCAGCCTCTGGAGTTTCCTGCTGTTCCGCTTTCTCACCGGGATGGGCATCGGCGGCGAGTACACGGCGATCAATTCCACCATTCAGGAATTTACGCCGGCCCGGTTTCGCGGCTGGGTGGACCTGACCATCAACGGCACCTTCTGGATCGGCGCGGCCCTGGGCGCGGTCGGCTCCATCGTCCTGCTGGACGCGTCGTGGGTCGGCGCGGACATGGGCTGGCGCCTGTGTTTCGGCATCGGCGCGGTGCTGGGTCTGATCATTCTGCTGATGCGCCTGTGGCTGCCGGAGAGTCCGCGCTGGTTGCTGATTCACGGCCAGGGCGAGGAGGCGAGGGTGATTGTGGAAGGCATCGAAGAGCGCCTGCGCCAACAGGGCCACGACCTCTCTGCGCCGACGGGTCCGCCATTGCGTCTGCACGCGCGGGACCACACGCCGCTGAAAGAGATTTTCCATACGCTGTTCAACACCTACCGCCGTCGCGCCCTGGTGGGCCTGACGTTGCTGACCGCCCAGGCGTTCTTCTACAACGCCATCTTCTTCACCTACGCGCTGGTGCTCACCGAGTTCTACCAAGTGCCGTCGGCCTCCATTGGCTGGTACGTGCTGCCCCTGGCGCTGGGCAATTTCTGCGGGCCCTTGCTGCTCGGCCGGCTGTTCGATGTGGTGGGGCGGCGGGTGATGATCAGCCTGACTTACGCCGTCTCCGGGGTTTTGCTGACCGTCAGCGGCTATTTATTTCAGCAGGGTGTTCTGGACGTCACCCAACAGGCCATCGCCTGGATGATCATCTTCTTCTTCGCCTCGGCAGCGGCCAGTTCGGCCTATCTGACCGTCGCCGAAACCTTCCCGCTGGAAATCCGTGCACTGGCGATTGCGGTGTTCTATGCGTTCGGCACGGCGCTGGGTGGCATTGTCGGTCCAACACTGTTCGGCGAACTGATCGACACCCACGAGCGCGGGCCGGTGTTCTTCGGCTACCTGATCGGCGCGGCGTTGATGTTGCTGGCCGCGGTGGTGCAGGCGATCTGGGGCGTGGCCTCCGAAGGCAAATCCCTCGAAGAAGTGGCGCGGCCGTTGTCCCAGGCCCACGACTGACCCAAACACCCGGGCTGCGATTGGTCAGTTTTGTTCAATCAGCGCCCGGCCCCGCTTCGTACACTCACCTGACAGTCAATGGCAGATGACACGTGCAATGAACCTGATGATTTCCATGGCGGCGTTCGCGCTGGCCGCCTCCATATCGCCGGGGCCGGTGAACGTCGTGGCGCTCAGTTCGGGCGCGCAGTTCGGCTTGCTCGCCAGCTTGCGTCATGTGCTCGGCGCGACGGTGGGCTTTGTCGCGCTGCTGATGTTCACCGGGTTCGGGCTGCATGAAGTGCTGCAGCGTTACCCGATGCTCACGGAGATCATTCGCTGGGCGGGGGTAGCGTTTCTGCTCTATCTCGCGTGGAAACTGGCGATGGACGACGGCCGCCTCGACGTCGCCAAACCGACCCGCGAGCCGTCCTTTCTGCACGGCGCAGCGATGCAGTGGCTGAACCCGAAAGCCTGGCTGGCGGCGGTGGCGGGGATGAGCGCGTTTGTGGCCGATGGCGAGGCGCGACTGATCGGTCTGTTTGCGCTGATCTACTTCGTCGTGTGCTACCTGTCGGTGGCGTGCTGGGCCTACGCCGGTGCTTTTCTCGGCCCTTACTTACGCAGCCCCCGGCGTATCCGCATGTTCAACCGCAGCATGGCGGCGCTGTTGGCAGGCTGCGCGGTGTCACTGTTTTACGTCTGAGCCCGTTCAAGTCCGGGCAAGGCAAAGTCCGATCACGGTTTGTACTGGCCCGGCGTCAGGGCCAGATGCTTTTTGAACGCCCGCTGAAAGTGCGCCTGATCGGCAAAGCCACTCTGCTGGGCGATGTCGGCGATGGGCTCGCCGCTGCGCAATTGCGCCTGGCCATGCTGGATGCGCCGGTTGACCAACCAGGCGTGCGGTGTCATGTGGTAATGCTGCTCGAACGCGCGAATCAGGTAGGCCTCGGACAGATTCGCCACCGCGCACAGGTCTTCCAGCCGAATCGGTTGCAAGTAATGCGCATCGATGAACCGCGCCACACGTTCGACCTTGGGATTGGCCCGTCTCGGTGTCAGCGTCGAGCCGCCCAGACGCTGTTCGACCCGCGTGAAGAACCCGACCGCGGCCTCCTGTTTTGCCAGCGTCTCCAGCTGCGAATCCACCAGCCGCCGATGCAGCGCCAGCAGCCCGTCGAACAACAGCGGATCACGACTGTGGGTGGCCGGATACCCCCGAAACACGCCGCCGTTGTTGACCCCGCAATCCTGCTGCAGCGCGCCCAGCCACTGCGCGTTCACGTACAGCATCAGGTAGGACCACGGCTGATCATCGATGGGGTTGCAGGCGTGGACCTCGCCGGGGTTCATCACCACAACGGTGCCGGTGGCGATGGTCTGGGTGGTCTTCTCGTGCAGGTAGGTGCTTTGCCCGGCGGTGATTGCGCCGATGGAGAACACGTCGTGGGAATGACGGGAATAACAGACCTTGCGGCCGTCGTCGATGGAGCGCGCTTCAATGAACGGCAGCTGCGCGTCCCGCCAGAACACCGGTTGATCAAGACGTTTCACCGGGTTCTGGCAGGTCATCTCAACTCATCCCTTGTCGCGTTTGCAGCTGTGAAAGAGGTCCAGCGCCGGCTGGTATTCCGTGCTGGTAACGCCGAGCAAGCCTAGCACCGAATGAAACATATAGTCATGGCTCAGGTCCGGCTGGTCTTGCCTGGCGGCCAGGCAGGTGCGATCGACGCCTGCGTGTTCCAGGGTCGAGTGGCCGAACCACATCACCATCGGCACATGGGTCTGGGCCGTCGGAGCGATGGCGTAAGGTGCGGCGTGCAGATAGATGCCGTTTTCGCCGAGGGACTCGCCGTGGTCCGAGACGTAGATCATCGAGGTATCGACCTTGTCCTGATTGCGCTTGAGCAGTTCGATGGTCTGGGACAGGAAATGGTCGGTGTAGAGAATGGTGTTGTCGTAGACGTTTTTCAGTTCGTCGGACGTGCAACTGCCCAACTGATTGGTATGGCAAACCGGCGTGAAGCGTTCGAGGCTTTTAGGGTAGCGATCGTAGTATTCCGGACCGTGGCTGCCATCGGAATGGAGGACGATGATGGCGTTGTCCTGCAGCGAATCGATGTAGTCCTGCAAGCCCACCAGCAGCGATTCGTCGAGGCAATTCTGGCCATCGCAGAACGGGCTCGGCTGATTTTTCGGAATGTCGCTGTGGGGCACGCGCAGGCAGGTGCCTTTGCAATCGCTGTTGTTGTCCAGCCACAGCACCTTCAGGCCGGCGCGCTGGAGCATGTCCAGCAGACCCTCGTAGGTCTTGCCTTTTTTGTCGCTGTAATCAGTGCGCGGAAACTTCGAAAACATGCACGGCACTGACACAGCGGTTGACGTGCCACACGAGGCCACGTGGGTGAAGTTGAGAATGTCCTGCTGCTTCAGCTCCGGGTTGGTCTCCCGCCCGTAACCGTTGAGGGAGAAATGATCGGCGCGGGCCGTTTCGCCGACGACGAAGATCATCAGGCTCTTTTTCGGCCGCTGTTGCGCTTGCGGGCTGAGCGCTGCGTCGGCGCCAACGGTCTGGATGTTCAGCGTCTCTTTGATGGCGACGGTCTGCTTGGTCAGCTTGCCGATGGCGTAGAGGTAATTGGTCGGGTTGATGAAGTGGGTGAGCTTGTCTTCATCGCGAAAGATCGGCGCATAGGTCGAGTAGAAAGGCCCGACGGCAGCGGCGATCACCAGCAGACAGCCGATGCACACCAGCACTTTGTTGACCAGCCCGGGCAACACGCGGCGATAGGTCACCGGCACCCGCCAGATCAGTGCGATCGGCAGCGCGCCGAGCAGTCCCAGGTAGAGAAACAGCTTGCCGCTCAACAGGGCTTGGGCCTCGCCGGGGTTGGTTTCGAGCACGTTCTGCATCATCGTCGTGTCGATGCTGATGCCGTAGGTGTTCATGAAGTACGCGGCGCCGGCCGAGCACAGCGCGACCAGACTCAGCACCGGCTTAAGCGTCGGACGAAACGAAAAAGGCGTGAGCAGCAGGGTGATCGCAGCCCACAGCAGGAAGGCAAACGACACATAAAACGCGATGGCTTTGACGCCCTGCAACTGCGCCAGATCAATGAGTGCGCGCCAGGTCGCCAGGTTGTAAAACAGCACCAGACACAGGGAAAACAGCATCACCAGACGAGTAGACGTGACCGGTTTGACCATCGGATTCATTTCCATATCAGGGGCCGCGCAGTGCCTGGCGTGCGGGTGCAGCAGGCATTTCCATCCATAGTGCCGAGACGTGAGCGCCGAGACGTGCGGTGAGTCAGTCAATGGCTGCCGGGAGGGTAGGCGGGACAGACCGCGCGGAGTTTTCCAAATCGATTGTGAAGGCTTCGTGAAATCCCGGAGGCGCTTGTTTTCGGGGCGCGAAAAGCAGTTTTTGCAGGCCGGGGTGGGCTTGCGACCGCTTGCTGTCACTGCCCGGCGATGACCCTGTCCACGGTGCCGTTCTGTTTGAGTCGGGCGAACGCGGCGGTGATCCGCTGCACCGTCTCATCCGGGGTGCTGGCGCTGAGGGCGACGTACAGACCTTTGGACAGTTCGTCGAGGGTGAAGACGCTTTCCAGGTCCTCGAAATCGATGTGCAGATCGGCGCATTGTTCCCGCGCCTCGCGTTCGGGCATGGGAATCAGCTCGACCTGGCCGCTGATGAGTTTGCGCAGGTTGTCGAGGTTATTGGCCGACACCACCATCCTGCTGAAACCCTTGCCCTCCAGGTACTGCTGGCGCGAATCGTCGCGCACCACGCCGACGGTGTAGTGACTGGCGTCCTGCAGATCCGTGACCCGCACATCGCGGCGCTTGCGGAGTTTGTAGAACGACGGCATGACGTGTTCCAGCTCGCCGACCCACTTGAACAGCCCTTCGCGCGCACTGCTGCGAATCATGGGGTAGATGAGCACGTTTGCTTCCAGGCGAGCGATGTCGTAGGCCCTTGCCCAAGGGTAGAGGGCCATGTGGTAGTCGGTGATGCCGGCGTTGGCGAGGGTCATCTCGACGACTTCACTGGCGACCCCGACCACCTTGTTGCCGTCAAGCGCGCTGTAGGAAGAGTCCTCGGTCACCACCTGCAGCGGCGTGGCGTCGGCGGTCAGGCACACGAACAGCATCAGGAAAGTGGCCAGAACACTGTGCTGACAATGAATTTTTCCCATGGCATCCCTCTCGGTTCAGATCACACAGCGGTCCCGGCCCTGGCTTTTCGCCCGGTACAGTGCCCGGTCGGCACTCTGCAGCAGTTGATCGAAGTGCTCCATGTTCGCCGGGTCGAGCTCGGCCACGCCGATGCTCAAGGTCACGAAGGGCGAGACCGGTGAAGCACTGTGGACCAGTTGTTGTCGGGCCAGCAGGCCGCGCAGGCGATCGGCCGAGGCCAGCGCCTGTTGCTCATCCTGGCCCGGCAGCAGCACGGCGAACTCTTCGCCGCCGAGCCGCGCCACCAGTTCGCCGGAACGCGAAAACAGCGCGCTCATGGCCAACGCCACATCGCGCAGGCATTGATCGCCCCGCGCATGGCCGTAGGTGTCGTTGTAGAGCTTGAAGAAATCGATGTCGCACATCAGCACCGACAGCGGCTGGCGATGACGCAAGGCGCGGTTGAATTCCAGCTCCTTGAGCTCGTCGAAATGGCGGCGGTTGGCGAGCCCCGTGAGGGGATCGAAGCGGGTCAGGGCTTCAAGTCGCGTATTGGCGGCCTTGAGCTGTGCAGTGCGCTGCTCGACCAGTTCGGCGAGGTGATCGCGGCTGGCGGCGAGGGCGACTTCATCGTGGGCCTGACGCTCCAGGTGCGCGGCCAGTTTGTCCTGCAGGTCATTGACGCCCGCTTCCAGCAAGTCAAGTTCGTCACCTCCCTTGCCGCGCCGTTCCAGGGTCAAGTGGGTCTTGAGGTTGAGCGGCGTCAGGTGCTCGAGGTGCCGGGCAATGCGCCGCACGTGCAGGGTCACCGAGCGGTTGAACATGCCCATGATCACCCCGGCCAGCGCCAACGATTGGATGATTTGAGTGAGCATGATAATCGCGACTTCTTTCCACAGGCGTCTCCACAGCAGGCTCTCGTCGCCTTCGATGGTCAGCTCGCCCACCACTTCGCTGGCGCCGGGATAGGGCGCGACGGTCAGTTGCCGATACAGCGCCGGGGCACGAATCGAGCCGGTGTGGCCGGGGTGCTGGCGTTCGAGGATTTCAGGGGCGCGACCGGGCCGCAGGACCTTCAGCTGTACCCGACCCACCGGCGCCGCCGTGGCGACGCTGTCGATCTGGGTCTGCAGCGCCTGGTCATCCATTTCCCACACGGCCTTGGACAGCGTGCCCTGAAACACCTGATCGATCAGGGTCAGCTCGGCATTCATGTTCGCCAGGTTGGTGTTCCAGGCGAACCAGGTACGCACCAGCACCGTCGCGACCGTGAACAGCACGCAAAACGCCAGCGTCGCCAGCACCAGACGCCGCGCGAGCGACCCGGTGCTCTGCCCGTTGCGAGGGCCCGGGCGGGTGTCGCCGGGCGGCCCGGAAGGCGTTTCGCTCTGCATGCTCATTGCCACTTGCGCGCGATGGCGTCGTAGGTGCCATTGGCGCGAATCGTCTCCAAGGCTTTCTGAAACAGCTGCACCGTGGCATCGGGCGTTCCCGTGCTGAACGCCATGTTGAAGCCGCCGGCTTCCTCCAGCTCTTTTACGCGCAGGGATTGCACCAGGGTTCGGGCCGGGTCATCACCCACCTGCCGGGCGAGGTAGTAAGCGTTGAGTTCGTCGGAAATCCACAGGTCGACGTGGCCGGTCTGCAGTTTCTGGTAATTGAATTCGTAGCGGTTGCTCGATTGCAACTGATGGCCGATCTCGAACGTGCGCGCCATCAGGTACTGCTCGCCAACATCTTCATTGACGGTCGCGGTCTGCCAGTCCCGGGCATCGTCCAGGCTCAGCAACGTGACGGGATGACTGGCGGACGAATAGAGAAACCAGCGCGACGCGGCGATGGTCCCGACCCACTTGAACAGATGCTCGCGCTCGGCGGTGCGGGTGATGGAGTAAATCAACACATTGGGCGTGTGCAGCGCCAGATCATACGCCCGTGCCCAGGGCATGGACTGAATGGAGGCCTGCACATTGACCTCCTTCAGCACGGCCTGAACGACCTCGGTGCTCATGCCGGTGAGCACCCCGTCGCGGGTCATGTTGTAGGGCGGCAGTTCTTCGGTGACTACGTGAATCTTCGCATGAAGCGCATCTGAGTTAATCGATTCAGCTCCCAGCGCGCCTGTCCCCGTACACAGCAACAGCGCCACACACAGTGCGCTGCCCAGCGAGTGAATGAGCGAATGGAGTGTCATCGATAACTACCTCATGGGTGCAAAAGCGACCGATTCCGGGCCGTGAATAACCCGGCGCAACCGTCACCGACTGCCTTGCACATTGGGATATCGGCTGAATAATCCGCCACTTGAGACGGCTTCCTGCCGGTCATCCTAACAGCTTGAACAGACAAATCCGGGTTCCCCCACTGCCGCGCGCCACCTCACACAAAGTTCCCGACCGCCAGACCAGGCACATCGCGCGGCAACCCCTGAACTCCAGTGACCGGACGGGCCTCTTCCCGGCTGAAGCCGGTCCTACCAAGCACTGCATACAGCCCAGAAATGTCAGCGCCTGCGATGACCTCTTCCAGCTAAAGCCGGTCCCACTAAAAAGCCGTGTGCAGTCAGTGGGACCGGCTTTAGCCGGGAAGCCTTTGATCTGCTTTTGATCTTCGTACACAAAAAGCCCAGACACCGCCAAACGCGACTTGGGTGCAGGCTGAACGCAGGTTTTGCGGAGTGGGCCGAGCCGCATGGATGCGGCGAGAGCGCCGTCAGGACATGGATGTCCGTTCGGCGCGGGCCCACGGAGCAGGACCGGAGTGAAGGAACCCGACGGAGGAGGGCCAAACTAGGAGCAGGCACCCTTGGTTACTTGGGGTGCTTTTCCAAGTAACTCGCCGAAGGCGAAACAATCTGCCCCCAGGCAGATGCTTTTAAACAACTGTGGCGTTCTGCCACACCGGAGTAAACGCGGTTCCTTGACCTGGATCAAAGGTGCACGAAGGGCCTGTAGGAAAAATACCCCGCACCCCGACGAGTCCTCAACATGCCCGGTCCCTTCGACTTCCTCAAACACCCCCTGGCCAAAGACATCAGTCTGATCCTCCTGATCAAACTCGTCCTGCTCATGGGCATCCGCAGCGTCTGGTTCGACGCCCCGGTCGAAATCAAGGACGACGGCGTGCAAACCGGCCTGCACGTACTGGGCACCCCACCCGCACCCTCTGAGAAAAACCCAAAATGATATCGGAATCAGTCGTCGACCTCTCCCGGCTGCAGTTCGCGATGACCGCGCTGTACCACTTCCTGTTCGTCCCGTTGACCCTCGGCATGACCTTCCTGCTCGCCATCATGGAATCGGTCTACGTCATGACCGGCAAGCAGGTCTACAAAGACATGACGAAGTTCTGGGGAAAACTGTTCGGCATCAACTTCGCCCTCGGCGTCACCACCGGCCTGACCATGGAATTCCAGTTCGGTACCAACTGGGCCTACTACAGCCACTACGTCGGTGACATCTTCGGCGCGCCGCTTGCCATCGAAGGGATGATGGCGTTCTTCCTCGAATCGACTTTCATCGGCCTGTTCTTCTTTGGCTGGGACCGCCTGACCCGCGCCCAGCACCTGACCGTCACCTGGCTGGTGGCGATCGGCTCGAACATGTCGGCGCTGTGGATCCTCATCGCCAACGGCTGGATGCAGAACCCGGTCGGCGCCGAGTTCAACTTCACCACCATGCGCATGGAACTCACCAGCTTCAGCGACTTGCTGTTCAACCCCGTCGCCCAAGTCAAGTTCGTCCACACCGTAGCGTCCGGCTACGTCACCGGCGCGATCTTCGTTCTGGCGATTTCCAGCTGGTACTTGCTCAAGGGCCGCGACATCGCCTTCGCCCGCCGCTCGTTCGCCATCGCCTCGGCATTCGGCATGGCCTCGATCCTCTCGGTGATCGTGCTGGGTGATGAATCCGGCTACGAGATCGGTGACGTGCAAAAACCAAACTGGCCGCCATCGAAGCCGAGTGGGAAACCGAACCGGCCCCGGCGGCGTTTACCCTGTTCGGCTTGCCCAATCAGGCCGAGCAGCGCACCGACTACGCGGTCAAGATTCCCTACGTGATGGGCATCATTGCCACCCGCTCGGTGGACAAGCAGGTCACCGGCATCAAGGACCTGGTCCGCGAACACGAAGGCCGCATCCGCAACGGCATGACCGCCTACGACTTGCTTGGCCAGCTGCGCGGTGGCGACAAGAGCGAGCAAACCCTCGACGCCTTCAATGCGGCGAAAAAGGACCTCGGCTACGGCCTGTTGCTCAAGAAATACACCGACAAGGTCGTCGACGCCAACGAGCAACAGATCAAGCAGGCCGCGCTGGACTCGATCCCGCAGGTGGCGTCGATCTTCTGGACCTTTCGCGTGATGGTGCTCAGCGGGATGCTCATGCTGCTGTTGTTCGCCTGTGCCTTCTGGGCGTCGGCGCGCAAGAACGAGACCCGCAAGCGCTGGCTGCTCAAGTGGGCGCTGTTCAGCCTGCCGCTGCCGTGGATTGCCACCCAGACCGGCTGGTGGGTCGCCGAACATGGCCGTCAGCCCTGGTCCATCGGTGAAGTGCTGCCTGTGCACCTGTCGGCCTCGACTCTGTCGGCGGGGGATGTGCTCGGTTCGATTGTGGCGCTGGTCGGCTTCTACACCGTCCTGCTGATCATCGAGATGTACCTGATGATCAAGTTCGCAAGGCTCGGTCCGAGCAGCCTGCACACCGGTCGCTATCACTTCGAGCAAGGCGCGCAGGGCAACGCTGCTCACGCCAAACAACCGGCCCTGGCCTGAGGAATCACCGATGTTCGATTACGAGACACTGAAAATGATCTGGTGGGTGCTGGTCGGCGTGTTGCTGATCGGCTTCGCCCTCACCGATGGCTTCGACCTGGGCGCAGCGATGCTGATGCCTTACGTCGGGCGCAGCGACACCGAGCGGCGTGTGGTCATCAACACCATCGCCCCGCACTGGGATGGCAATCAGGTCTGGCTGATCACCGCCGGCGGTGCGCTTTTTGCCGCATGGCCACTGGTCTACGCCGCGGCGTTCTCGGGTTTGTACTGGGCGCTGCTGCTGGTGCTGTTTGCGCTGTTCGTGCGCCCGGTGGGGTTCGATTACCGCAGCAAGCTGGAAAACACCCGCTGGCGGCAGAGCTGGGACTGGGGCCTGTTCATCGGTGGCGTGGTGCCGTCGCTGGTCTTCGGCGTGGCGTTTGGCAACCTGTTGCTGGGCGTGCCGTTCCAGTTCGACGACACCCTGCGTTCCAGTTATCAGGGCAACTTCTGGCAGCTGTTGAGCCCGTTTGGCCTGCTGGCCGGCGTGGTCAGCCTGAGCATGCTCGGCCTGCACGGCGGCAGCTGGCTGATGATGCGCACCGAAGGGGCCATTGCCCAACGCTCCCGCCGTGCGGCCCAGTGGTTGTCGCTCGTGTTCTTGCTGTCGTTCATCGGGGCCGGCGTGTGGCTGTTGCTCGGCGGCATTCAGGGCCTGGCGATCACTTCGGCGTTCGATGCTGGCGCTGCGCTAAACCCGCTGGCGAAAACCGTGACGGCCAGCAACCACGGCTGGCTGGGGAATTATCAGCAGCACCCGCTGACGGTCGTCGCACCGTTGTTGGGGATTTTCGGTGGCTTGCTGGCCTTGCTCGGCGCCAGTGCGGGGCAGGGCAGAACGGCATTCCTCGGCAGCAGCCTGGGCATCGTCGGCGCGTTGTGCACCGCAGGTTTTGCGCTGTTCCCGTTCGTCATGCCGTCGAGCCTGGACCCGGCGTCAAGCCTGACCGTGTGGGACGCCGTTTCCAGCCATAAAACCCTGATGATCATGCTGATCGCGGCGTCGATCTTCGTGCCGCTGATCCTCTGCTACACGCTTTGGTGCTACGCGAAGATGTGGGGCAAGGTCACCACCGCGCACATCGACCACAACCCCCACGGCCTGTACTGAGCCGCGCTTTAGAGGAGAGACAAACATGTGGTATTTCGCCTGGATTCTCGGCGTGTTGCTGGCCTGCAGCTTCGGCATCATCAACGCGCTGTGGCTGGAATCGTCCGACGCCGCGGCGCTGGAGAGCGGCCGTGACCGTTGAAGCGCTGAACGCACCCCTCAGGCAAGCCATCGGCCGGGCATTGTCCCTGCTGATGGCCGTGCCGCTCAGCCTGGTGTTGCTGATTCATCCGGCGTCGATGCTCGACGCCAACGGCCATTACTCCCACAGCCTGCTGATGCTGATCATGTGGGGCGTGGCCGGAGGGTTTGTCCACGGCGTCGGTTTCGAGCCGCGGGCGATGGCCTGGCGGGTGGTGTTTCACCCGCTGCTGGCCTGGTCGCTGATGGCCTTGGGTTTTGGGATGTGGCTGACGGCGCGGCAGTGGCTTTAGGCGCTTTATGAGGCAGCTGCAGCGTTGGCTTTCTTCACCGCGGGCACGATGGACAGCGCGATCAACGCGGCAATCGCGCACAACAGGCCGGAAATGAAAAACGCCGGCAGGTAGGTGGCGAAATGCGTGCGCGTCCAGCCGGCGCCGAAGGCGGCAAACGCTGCACCCAGCTGATGCCCGGCGAACACCCAGCCAAACACGATATTGGCGCGTTCTGCGCCAAATCGCTGGGCGGTCAGCTTCACGGTTGGCGGCACCGTGGCGATCCAGTCGAGCCCGTACAACAGGGCAAACACCGACAGCCCGAACAGGGTGAAATCCAGAAAGGGCAGCAGCACCAGCGACACGCCGCGAAAGCCGTAGTACCAGAACAGCAGCCAGCGGTTATCGAAGCGGTCCGACAGCCAGCCGGAACCGATGGTGCCAAAGAAGTCGAAAATCCCCATCACCGCCAGCATTCCAGCTGCCGTCGTCGCGGCCAGGCCGTAATCGCCGCACAGGCTGATGAAGTGGGTCTGAATCAGGCCGTTGGTGCTGGCGCCGCAGATGAAGAACGTCATGAACAGCACCCAGAACGTCCAGGTTTTCGACACGTCGCGCAGCACCCGCAGCGGCGTGATCAACAACTGAATGAACGTCTGGCTGCTCTCGGCAACGGGATGAATGTCCTCATCGCCATAGAGCGGCAACTGCAGATCGGCAGGGCGATTGCGCATCAGTGCCAGCACCGCGACGCCGGCAATGACGATGGCTGCGCAGATGCACGTCAGCGCCGTGCGCCAGCCGAAATGCTCGGTCATGTTCGCCAGCAACGGCATGAACACCAACTGGCCCGTGGCAGAACTCGCCGACAGTAAACCCATCGCCAGCCCGCGACGCGCGGAGAACCAGCGCGTCGCGACGGTGGCGCCGAGCACCATCGCCGTCAGCCCCGTGCCGAAGCCGACCACCACGCCCCACAGCAGCACCAGTTGCCAGAACTGGGTCATGAACAGCGACAAGACCATGCCGCTGGCGACCAGCGTCAGCGCGGTCAGCACCACCTTGCGCACGCCGAAGTGGTTCATGAACGCGGCGGCAAACGGGCCGACCAGACCGAACAGGGCAAAGCGTATCGCCAGCGCCGAAGAAATCTCAGCGGTGTCCCAGCCGAATTCTGCTTGCAGCGGCCGGATGAACACCCCCGGCGCGCCCACTGCACCGGCCATCACCAGCATGGTCAGGAAAGTGACGGCCAGAATGACCCAGCTGTAATGGACACGGCGGCGCGACAGCGAAGCCGCCAGAACGGACGAAACCATGGAAATTCACCAGAGAGCGAAGCAGTTGGATGATGGGTGTACTTCAATATGAACGCTCAGCCATCGTGCTTCCGTCAAGGGGATATTTCTGAATGTTGCAGATACCTGGACGTTCAGCCTTTCAAGTGGCCCAGGGAGGACATTTTCACGGTCAGCATTTCACCCGGTGAAACGGTGGATTGCCTTTTCTGGTCATTCTCCAATCCAGCGGTCAGGCCCACTATTCACTCCACCAGCGCGGCTCACCATTGCGGCACCGCCGCCCCACGCTGAGTTGATTCACTTGCCCAGGAGCCCACCCCATGACCGCCATCACGCTCTATCACTTCCCGTTGTCTGGCCACTCCCACCGCGCGGAGCTGATGTTGTCGCTGCTGGGCCTTGATCCGAAGATCCAGTTTGTTGATCTGGCCAAGGGTGAGCAGAAAAAGCCGGAATTCCTCGCCATCAACGCCTTCGGCCAGGTGCCGGTGATTGACGACAACGGCGTCATCGTCGCCGATTCAACGGCGATCCTGGTGTACCTGGCGAAGAAGTACGACCCGTCGGGCCGCTGGCTGCCGAATGATCCCGAGGACGCGGCGCAGGTGCAGCGCTGGTTGTCTGCCGCCTCCGGCGCGATTTATCTGGGCCCGGCGCGGGCGCGGCTGATCACGGTGTTCGGCGCGGGCTTCGATCCTAAAGACACGATCCAGCGGGCCCACGACGCGCTCCACGTCATCGATCAGCACCTGAACGGCCGCGAATTTCTCGCCACCGATCACGCCACCATCGCCGACGTCGCCGCCTACAGCTACATCGCCCACGCGCCGGAAGGCAATGTGTCGCTGGACGAATACGCCAACGTGCAGGCATGGCTGGCGCGCATCGAGAACCTGCCGGGCTTCACGCCCATGCCACGCACGGCGGCAGGGCTGGTCAACTAATCATCCGGGAGTCCAGGGAGTTCGCGCCATGAACGAGATTCGCACTGAAATACCATCGCCATGGCATTCCGGCGAGCGCGCTCTGCAGGCTAAAGTCGGCGTTGCGGAGCGCATGGAAGCCTTGGGCAAGCGCGTCATTCGTGACTACATGCCCGATCAGCACCGTGAGTTCTACGAGCACCTGCCGTACCTGATTCTCGGCGCCGTCGACGCTGAGGGCTGGCCGTGGGCGACCCTGCTGGACGCCCAGTCGGGGTTCATCCAGTCACCCGACGCCAGGCAACTGCACATCGCCCGACGCCCCGACGCCGAAGACCCGGCCGGCGCCGAGTTTGCACCGGGCGCGGCGGTGGGCATGCTCGGCATCGACCTGCACACTCGCCGTCGCAACCGCATCAACGGCCACATCAGCGATGTCTGGGAAAACGGTTTTTCCGTAAGCGTCGAGCACTCGTACGGCAATTGCCCGCAGTACATTCAGCTGCGGGCGCTGAAGCAGGTGCCGCTCAAGACTGTGGCGCAGCCTTCGCCGGTGCAGCGGTTTACCGCGCTGGATGATGCCGCCATCGCCACCATTCGTGGCGCCGACACGTTCTTCGTCGCCAGCTATGTCGACCTTGAGGGCGCCCAGCCCCAACGTTCGGTGGACGTGTCCCACCGTGGCGGCCAGGCCGGGTTCGTGCGGGTGGAGGGCGATGTGCTGACCATCCCGGATTTCGCCGGCAACCTGTTTTTCAATACGCTGGGCAATTTCCAGGTCAATCCCAAAGCGGGTCTGCTGTTCGTTGATTTCCAGACCGGCGAGCTGTTGCAGGTGGCGGGCACTGTCACGCTGATCCTCGACGGGCCGGAAATCGCCGCGTTCCAAGGCGCCGAGCGGCTCTGGCAGGTGCGGGTGGAACACGTGGTGCGTCGGCCGGCGGCGTTGCGCTCGCGCTGGGAATTCCAGGGTTGGTCGCCGAACAGCCTGATGACCGGCGACTGGCAGCAGACCGCCGCCCGCTTGCAGGCCGATGCCCTGCGCGATCAATGGCGGCCCCTGCGGGTGACGGGGATCGAGGACGAAAGCGACGGCATTCGTTCGTTCTATTTCGAGCCTGCCGACGGCGCCGGATTGCCCGCGTTCAAGGCCGGTCAACACCTGCCGCTGCGCCTCTCTCTGGACGGCCGCACGCCGCCGCTGATTCGTACCTACAGCCTGTCCAGCGCGCCGTCAGACGGATTCTTCCGCATCAGCGTCAAGCGCGACGGCCTGGCTTCGGCGTACCTGCATGACCACGTCAGCGTTGGCGATCTGCTCCAGGCGCGGTCACCCCAGGGCAGCTTTGTGGTGGATCCGCAGGAGCGCCGTCCGTTGGTGCTGCTGGGTGCGGGCATCGGCGTCACGCCCATGCTGTCGATGCTGCGAGAAGTCATCTACGAAGGCAAACGGGTGCGGGGAGGGCGGGCGACCTGGTTCATCCAGAGTGCCCGTCGTCTGGCCGACCTGGCGTTTCGCGAAGAAGTGGACACACTCATTGCAAAGGCTGGCGACCAGCTGACAGCGATCCGCGTGCTGAGCCAGCCGGAAACGTCGGCGCGGGTGGGTGAAGACTTCCACCTGACCGGCCGCATTGACCTTGATCTGCTCAAGGCGCTGCTGCCGTTCAACGATTTTGATTTCTATGTGTGTGGGCCGGCGGCATTTACCCAGGCGATCTACGACGGCCTGCGCGGCCTGCACATTCGCGACGAGCGCATCCATGCCGAGACGTTCGGCCCGTCCAGCCTGAAGCGCAGCGGCGATTCCCAGGCGATCGCCTTTGAGCAACCACCCGCCGCCACTGAAGCGGTGCCGGTGGTGTTCGAACGCTCCGCCAAGGAGGCGCGCTGGCAACCCGCCGGCGGCACGTTGCTCGAACTGGCCGAAAGCCGCGGGCTCAGCCCGGAGTTCAGCTGTCGCGGCGGATCCTGTGGCACCTGCAAGACCCGGCTCGTCAGTGGCCAGGTGCATTACCCGGTCCCGCCCGCTGAAAGGCCGGCGCCGGACCACGTGCTGATCTGCTGCGCAGTCCCGGCTTCAGGGCCGTTGGTGCTCGATCTGTAACCATCCATGCGTGTGCGGGAGAGACGGCGATGAACCCATGGCCAGCGTTCGAGAAAGATGAAACCCCGATGCCTTATCAGGCCACCGAGCAGGAGGTCTCCTGGTTGTTGCCGCAGTCGCTGGCGTCCCTGGCTGGCGAGCTTGCGGCGAGCCACGAGCCCATCGACACGCCAGCGACGTTGCGGCTGTTCATGTGGGTGCGTTCGGTGTCGGCCTTCAAACGATCACACTGAGGCGGCGCGCGATGGGCGATGTGCGATGAACTCGGTCCCGTGACTGTGCCGGTTTTGCGGCTTATGGTTGTAATGTCCCAGCGTCTGGAAGGATGATGTGCGCCGGTTTTCTTACCGTTCGCAGCGGCTCACCGGCAGCTCCTCTTATCATGGGATGGCTGCCATCAGCCGTGCGGCGCTCGTTGCCCTTCACAAGGACGTTCATCTTGATCACCCGCAGAACCCTCATTGGCGCATCGTTGTTGGCCGTGCCCTCGCTGCTGAGCCTTCCCTCGTTCGCTGCCGAACGACGGCCCGCGCCGTCTTCGGACCGGATCATCCAGCAACAGCTGGCCGACCTCGAACATCGTCATGGCGGCCGGCTGGGTGTCGCTATTTTGGATACGGCCAGCCAGCGCCTGATCAGCCATCGCGGCGATGAACGATTTGCCCTGTGCAGCACCTTTAAATGCCTCGCCGCCGCCTGCGTGCTGTCGCGCGTCGATCAAAAACAGGAGGACCTTGCGCGGCGCATCGTTTATTCCGCCGAGCAACTGGTGCCGTATTCACCCACCACCGAGCTGCACGTGGGCGGGCAGGGGCTGAGCGTCGGTTCACTGTGCGAGGCAGCGATGACGCTGAGCGACAACACGGCGGCCAACGTGCTGCTCGACAGCCTGGGCGGCCCTGATGCGTTGACCGCCTGGCTGCGATCGATCGGTGACACACAAACCCGCCTCGACCGACGTGAGCTAGAGCTGAATGAAAACCGGCCGGGTGACCCGCGCGACACCACGACGCCCGTCGCCATGCTGCACACCCTGGACACCCTCGTTCTGGGCAGTGAGCTAACGCTGCCGTCCCGCGATCAACTGACAGCGTGGCTGGTGAACAACCAGACGGGTGACAAGAAGTTGCGCGCTGGGGTGCCTGCCCATTGGCGTGTGGGCGATAAGACCGGCTCCGGCGCCAACAATGCCAGTAACGACGTCGCCGTGATCTGGCCCGGCGACCGGTCGCCCATCCTTGTCACGGCTTATTACACCGGCTCCAAGGCCAGCGGTGATCAGATCAATGTGCTGATGGCCGACATCGGGCGTCTGGCTGCGGCGGTGTAAAGGGCAAGCGTCGAGGTGTATCGCGGCGAATCGTAAGATCTCGATACACATTGCCGCCATGAATCTGCCATTCGCCGCAAACAGCGGAGCTCTGCCTACGCCCTACGACGGCGCTACGCCGCCCCTGCGGTGCCCCATGCCTTGGGTAATTGCGACAAAATGCTCGCCTTCGCGCTGACATGTGGCCCATTGACACTAAATTCCCTTCCGCTAGACAACTTCAGCCGCAGCCAGCAAAACCGGGCATTCCAGTTTTACAAGCTGTAGGAAAAAGCTGACAGACGCCTCCGTTTTTGCGCGCGGTCTCAAGACTGTCATCAAACAGAAATGTTTCCAGTTTTAAATCTGCCTCGGGTCTTCAACTGTGACCACACACACAAAATTCTCTTGTTGAGGTATTGCCGTGATTCTGCTGACTAAAAAACGCCTGTCGCTTCTGATGGCTTCGATGTGCCTGTCGGGTATGGCACACGCCGTTGATGTGACGGGCGCTGGTTCGAGTTTCGTATTCCCGGTTATCTCCCAGTGGTCGCAGGACTACAGCAAAACTGCTGACAATCGCGTCAACTACCAGTCGATCGGTTCGGGTGGCGGTATCGCCCAGATCAAGGCTGCCACCGTAGACTTCGGCGCGTCCGACGCCCCGATGTCCGCGGAAGACCTCAAGGCCGGCGGCCTGGGTCAATTCCCAAGCGTGATCGGCGGTATCGTTCCGGTCGTCAACATCGAAGGTGTGAAAGCCAACGACCTGAAACTGAGTGGCCAGGTCCTCGCTGACATCTTCCAGGGCAAAATCACCAAGTGGAACGACCCTGCAATCGTTGCAATGAACTCGGGTGTAAAGCTGCCTGAAACCAACATCACCGTCGTTCACCGTTCGGACGGCTCGGGCACTTCCTTCAACTTCACCAGCTACCTGACCAAAGTCAGCGACGCATGGAAATCCGGTCCAGGCACCGGCTCGGCCGTTCAATGGCCAGTAGGCGTGGGCGGCAAGGGTAACGAAGGTGTGGCGGCTTACGTAAAACAGATCAAGGGCTCGATCGGTTACGTTGAATACTCCTACGCCACCAAAAGCGATATCGCTTTCACCCAACTGCAGAACTCTGCTGGCGAGTACATCAAGCCTGACGCCAAAGCCTTCGCCGCTGCTGCTGACACGGCTGATTGGGCCAACGCCAAAGACTTCAACCTGATCATGACCAACGCCCCGGGCAAGACGGCATGGCCGATCACCGCGACCACCTGGATCATCATGTACAAGCAGCCGAAGAACGCCGAGAAAAGCGCTGCTGCTTTCGACTTCTTCAAATGGTCCCTGGAAAAAGGTCAGAGCGCCGCTGAAAAACTGGAATACGTACCTCTGCCTGCCTCGCTGGTCAGCAAGATCGAAGACTACTGGAAAACCGAGTTCACCAAGTAACTCGACGTCATCCGGCTAACCCCTGTCACCGAGCGCTCGGTGACAGGGTTTCCTTGCGAGTGGACCTACCATGACTGATAACACCCAATACATGTCCGCTGTGATTCCGGATGCAATATCCGAGAGCGAAAAACGCGCGGCCCGCGATCACCGACACGACGCCTGGTTTCGGCGCACGATGCTGGGAGCGGCTCTGTTGGTGCTGCTGTTGCTGGCGAGTATCGCCGGCTCGACACTCTGGGGCGGTGCCCTGGCGTTCAAGACGTTTGGCTTCGAATTTCTTACCAGTACCGAATGGGATGTGGTCAACGGCAAGTTCGGCGCGTTGGTGCCGATCTACGGCACGCTGGTCACCTCCTTTCTCGCGCTGCTGATCGCCGTTCCGGTGAGCTTCGGCATCGCGGTTTTTCTGACTGAAGTCGCACCGCCCTGGTTGCGCATGCCCATCGCTTCGGCGGTGGAACTGCTGGCCGGCATTCCTTCGATCATCTACGGCATGTGGGGCCTGTTCGTGTTCGGCCCGTTCATGGCGCAATACATGGCCCCGTGGATCAACGACAACCTTGGCGCGCTGCCGCTGATCGGCCCTGTGTTCCAGGGCCCGCCCCTGGGCATCGGCATGCTGACCGCTGGCATCGTGCTGGCGATCATGATTATCCCGTTCATCACCTCGGTCATGACCGAAGTGTTCCGCAGCGTGCCCATTGCCCTTAAAGAGTCGGCGTACGCACTGGGCGGCACGACCTGGGAAGTGGTCTGGGACATCGTCCTGCCTTATACCCGCTCTGCGGTGGTCGGCGGTGTGTTTCTGGGGCTGGGCCGTGCGCTCGGTGAAACCATGGCGGTGACCTTCGTGTTGGGCAACGCCCACCAGTTCTCCGCATCGTTGATGATGCCAAGCAGCTCGATTGCTTCGGTGATTGCCAACGAGTTCAGCGAGGCCTACACCGACCTGCACCGTTCTGCGCTGATCGCCCTGGGCTTCCTGCTGTTCGTGGTGACCTTCATCGTGCTGGCGATCGCCCGTCTGATGCTCTCTCGTCTGTCGCGCAAGGAGGGTCTATGAGTAAGGCCGATAACGAAAACCTGTACCGTTCGCGGGCCATCAAGAACAGGATCGCGATGGTCCTGAGCTGCGCCGCGACGGCCTTCGGCCTGTTGTGGCTGGTGTGGATTCTGCTGACCACGATCGTCAACGGGTTCGAAGCACTGAACCTGCGGCTGTTCACCGAAATGACCCCGCCACCGGGCTCATCGGGCGGACTGGCCAACGCCTTTTACGGCAGCATCCTGATGTCTGGCATCGGCCTGCTGATCGGCACGCCGATTGGTTTGATGGCCGGGATCTGGCTGGCAGAGTTTGCCCGCAACACCAAGCTGGGCAATGCGGTGCGCTTCATCAACGACATTCTGCTGTCGGCGCCGTCGATCGTGCTCGGTCTGTTCGTGTACACCGCGGTGATTCTGCCCCTCAGCGCGGTGACCAACCACCAGGTCGGTTTCTCCGCCATCGCCGGCGCCCTGGCCCTGGCACTGCTGGTGATCCCGGTGGTGGTACGAACCACCGATGAAATGCTTCAGCTGCAACCGTCGACCATGCGCGAAGCCGCACTGGCCCTGGGTGTGCCGCAATGGAAGCTGACCTTGCAGATCGTCCTGCGTGCGGCCAAGGCCGGCGTGGTGACCGGCATCCTGCTGGCGCTGGCGCGCATCACTGGCGAAACCGCGCCGCTGCTGTTCACCGCCTTCGGTAACCAGTTCTGGAGCAGTGACCTGCTCAAACCGATCGCAAGCGTGCCTGTGGTGATCTTCCAGTACGCGATGAGTCCGTTCGATGACTGGCATTCCCTGGCCTGGGCCGGCGCTTTGATTATGACCATGTTTGTACTGGTACTGAGCCTCAGTTCCCGTCTTCTCCTTTTGCGCAATAGGGCGTCCTGATGAACAACCTTTCCCTCGCCGACGAAAAAACCAAAATCCAGGTACGCGGTCTCGATTTCTACTACGGCACTCAGCGCTCGCTGAAGTCGGTCGACATGATCATCCCCGAGAAGCGCATCACCGCGATCATCGGCCCGTCCGGCTGCGGCAAGTCCACGCTGCTGCGCGTGTTCAACCGCATTTACTCGATGTACCCGAAGCAGGAAGCCAAAGGCGAAGTGATGCTCAACGGGGAGAACATTCTGGCCCCGGGCTACTCGATGAACCGCCTGCGCAGCAACGTCGGCATGGTGTTCCAGAAGCCGGTGCCGTTCCCGATGTCGATCTACGACAACATCGCCTACGCGGTGCGTCACCACGAAAAACTCTCCCGTCGCGAGATGGAAGAGCGCGTCGAGCAGGCCCTGCGTGGCGCGGCGTTGTGGGATGAAGTCAAAGACAAGCTCAAGCAGAGCGCCCAGAGTCTTTCCGGTGGTCAGCAACAGCGTCTGTGCATTGCCCGCACCATCGCGCTGCGCCCGCAAGTGCTGTTGCTGGACGAACCGACTTCAGCCCTCGACCCGATCTCCACCGGTCGCATTGAACAGCTGATCACCGAGCTCAAAGAGCAGTTCACGGTGATCATCGTCACCCACAACATGCAACAGGCGGCCCGTTGCTCGGACTACACCGCGTTCATGTTCATGGGCGAACTGATCGAACACGGCGACACCGACACCATCTTCACCAAGCCGTCCAAAACCCAGACCGAGGATTACATCACCGGTCGTTTTGGCTGATCGGGTTATCGCGGCGCTGCGGGAGGTTGTAGTGGGACCGCGCGCCTCGTAGGACCGGCTTCAGCCGGGAATGCATTGGTCGTCACACCGCAAAATCGAGGGTGTTCAAACCGGCGTCTTCCCGGCTAAAGCCGGTCCTACAATTGATCGCGAGGTGTTTGGGACCGGCTTCAGCCGGGAATGCGTCGGCCGCCGCACCGGAAACTTGGTGGTGTACAAACCGGCGTCTTCCCGGCTAAAGCCGGTCCTACAGTTGATCGCGGGGTGTTTGTGGGACTGGCTTCAGCCGGGAAGGCGTCAGGCGCTACGGCGCGGAACTGGTAGCGCTTGAATCCCCCATGAACGCCTCCAGCCGCTTGCGCAGCCAGCGCTCGGCGGGGTCGGTGTCCATGACGCTGAGCCAGACCATCGACAGGTCCAGGTTCGGCGTCACGAACGGCAGCGGTTCACCGCGCAGACCGGTTCGAGCCATGGCACGGGTCAGGTGATCCGGCAAATTGCACAGCAGATCCGTCCCCTCCATCAACGCCGGCAACGTGCTGTATTGCGGTACAGACAATACGGCAGTGCGCTTGCGCCCGATCGCGGCCAGCCACTCATCCGCAAAGCTCGAAATGTTCGCCACGTGGGAAACCACGACGTGGGGCCGTGTGCAGTATTCATCCAGGGTGATCGGCTCAGGCGAGGAATCGGCGCGCACCACCATCGGTTGCACGGTGCGGAGCATTTTCCGCTTGGCGTTTGCCGGCAGTTCACGGGTCAGGCAGACGCCGACAGTGATGTCGCCAGACATGAGCAGCTCCGAAACATTCCAGAAATTGACCTGCTTGATCACCAGCACGATGCCCGGTGCTTCTTCACGAATCGCGCGCAGCATCGGCGGCAACAGGCTGTATTCGACGTCGTCGGACAGCCCGATGCGGAAGGTCATGTCGCTGCTGGCCGGGTCGAATTCCCGCGTGAGGCTCAGGGCCACGGACATGGCGTCCAGCGCCGGTGACAGGTGACTGATGATCTCGTTGGCCCGCGCCGTAGGCTCCATGCGGTGACCGACGCGAATGAACAGCGGGTCGTTGAACAGCGCACGCAAGCGATTGAGGGCAGCGCTGATGGTGGGTTGGCCGAGGAACAGCTTCTCGGCGGCGCGGGTGACGTTACGCTCTTGCATCAAGGTCTCGAACACCACCATCAGGTTGATGTCGGCCTTGCGCAGCTCATTGCGATTCATAGATCGTCCCCGTTACCCGACATTCGTCACCCTGCTGTGGATGGCCTGCGACATGATGGGCGCCAGTTTATGGAGCGCGGTTGTTCGGCGTCCAGCCTTCCCGGCTAAAGCCGGTCCTACTGGATATCCGCATGCTCTTGGCAGGACCGGCTGGGCCGCGAATTGTAGGACCGGCTTCAGCCGGGAATAGGCCAGTCCGGGCACCCTCGATTTTGCGCCATGGCTACTGACGCCTTCCCGGCTAAAGCCGGTCCCACTGGGTAGGCGCATGCTGTTAGTGGGACCGGCTTCAGCCGGGAAGAGGCCAGCCTGTGCACCCTCGATTTGCAGCGGACCGCCAAGGCCCTGTCTGCCAATGCCAACCGGGGGCCTTTTCGCCATGGGCGTACTCATCCCGCTGAACTTCGGCAGAACCCCATGAGTCAGCATTAAAACGCTCACCATGAGGCTCTACATTCCATGCAGATTTCGTTGAAAGGCCAAGTCGCCATCGTCACCGGCGCCAGCTCCGGACTGGGTGCCGGCGCAGCGAAAGGGCTGGCGGCGTCAGGCGCGGCGGTGGTGATCAACTACCATTCGCAACCCGAACCCGCGCAGAAGCTCGCGCAAGAAATCATTGATGCCGGTGGCCAGGCCATCGCCATCGGTGCCGACGTCTCCAACGAGCAGGATGTGGAAAGGCTGTTCGCCGAGACCCTGAAGGCGTTCGGCCGTCTGGACATCCTGGTCGCCAATTCCGGGCTGCAGAAGGATGCGGCCTTCGCCGACATCACCCTCGAGGACTGGAACACCGTCATCAACGTCAACCTCACCGGCCAGTTCCTCTGTGCGCGCGCCGCCGTGCGGCAGTTCGCCAAACAGGACATCCGCCCCGAGGTGTCTCGCGCCCTGGGCAAGATCATCCACATGAGCTCGGTGCATCAGGTCATCCCGTGGGCCGGCCACGTTAATTACGCCGCGTCGAAAGGCGGCGTCGATCTGTTGATGCGCAGCATTGCCCAAGAGGTCGGCGAGCAGCGCATCCGCGTCAACAGCATCGCGCCGGGGGCGATTCGCACCGCCATCAACACCAAGGCCACCAGCGGCGATGCCGAGAAGAAACTCCTGGAGCTGATCCCCTACGGTCGGGTGGGTGAGGCCGATGATGTGGCCAACGCCATCGTCTGGCTGGCCTCGGATGCGTCCGATTATGTGCATGGCACGACGCTGTTCATCGACGGCGGCATGAGCCTCTATCCGGAGTTCCGCAACAATGGCTGAGCACACCCCGCATCCGGATGACCCGACCGAGCAAGAACCGCAGAACGCCATCGAAAACCACGGCATCATCGGCGACATGCGCAGCGCCGCGCTGGTGGCCGACACCGGCAGCATCGACTTCTGCTGCTGGCCCGACTTCGACAGCCCGAGCATCTTCACCGCGCTGCTGGACACCCCCGGCGCGGGGATTTTCCAGTTGGCGCCGATCCTGCCGGATGCCCGCCGTCAGCAGCTGTACCTGCCCGAAACCAACGTGCTGATGACGCGCTGGATCGCCCAGGACGCCGTCGTCGAAGTCACAGATCTGATGCCCATCGCATCGGAGGTCGACAACCTGCCGCGCCTTATCCGCCGCATCCATGTTCGTCACGGCCAAACGGCGGTGCGCATGCTCTGCCGGGTGCGCCACGATTACAGCCGCGCTGACACCACCGCGCAGATGGACGGCGACGACATCCGTTTCGAGGCTGAGGGTCAGCCGGCCATGCGTTTGGCGGCGACCACCGCATTGATCCTCGAAGGTCACGCCGCAGTGGCTGAGTTCGAGATGAAGCAGGGTGATGTCGTCGAGTTCATGCTCGGCGGCGCCGATGATCCGCTGGTCAAAGCCACCAACTGCGACTGCGATTTGAAAAACACCGTCAATTACTGGCAGCACTGGAGCAGGCATTCCAACTACCGCGGCCGCTGGCGTGAAGTGGTCAATCGCTCGGCCCTGGCGCTCAAGCTGCTGACCTCACGCAAGCATGGCGGCATCGTCGCGGCGGCGACCTTCGGCCTGCCTGAAGAAGAGGGCGGCGAGCGCAACTGGGACTACCGCTACACCTGGATCCGCGACGCCTCCTTTACCGTCTACGCCTTCATGCGCCTGGGTTACACCGAAGAAGCCAACGCCTTCATGCACTGGGTCCGCGAGCGCATGGGCGACTGCTGCGAAGACGCCAACAAGCTTGGCATTCTCTACGCGCTGGACGGCCGCGAAGAATTGCCCGAAGAAGAACTGGATCATCTCGGCGGCTACGGCGGTGCATCCCCGGTGCGCATCGGCAATGAGGCCTACAAGCAGACGCAGCTGGACATCTACGGCGAGCTGCTCGATGCGGTGTACCTGGCCAACAAGTACGGCGAGGCCATTTCCCATGAGGGCTGGAAGCATGTCACCCGGCTGGTGAATGATCTGTGCGAGACCTGGAAGAGCAAGGACGTGGGCATCTGGGAGATGCGCGGCGACGATCAGCATTTTCTCCATTCGCGGCTGATGTGCTGGGTCGCGCTGGACCGGGCGCTGCGGCTGTCGCTGAAACGCTCGCTGCCGGCGCCGTTCGAGCGATGGGACCGGGAGCGTCAGGCCATCCACGACGACATCTGGGAAAACTTCTGGGACGCCGATCTGGGGCACTTCGTCCAGCACAAAGGCAGCAAGAACCTCGACGCGTCCATGTTGCTCATGCCGCTGGTGCGCTTCGTTGGCGCCAGCGATCCCAAATGGCTGAAGACGCTGGATGCCATTGAGCGCGCGCTGGTGCGCGACGGTATGGTCTTCCGTTATCGCAACGACGATGACCATCAGGACGGCCTTGAGGGTGAAGAGGGGGCGTTTGTTGCCTGCTCGTTCTGGTACGTCGAGTGCCTTGCCCGCGCCGGGCGGGTGGAGCAGGCGCATCTGGAGTTTGAGCAATTGCTGCGCTATGCCAACCCGCTGGGTCTATACGCCGAGGAGTTCGACGCCCATGGCCACCATTTGGGCAATACCCCGCAAGCCCTCAGCCACTTGGCGCTGATCAGTGCGGCGAGTTTTCTGGATCGCAAGCTCGAAGGCAGCCAGACCCTCTGGCAGCCCTGACTTCCTGAACCCAAGGAGAAAATCGATGGCTCATGCATTCAAGGTCGGTGATCACGTGCGCTGGAATTCCGAGGCCGGGCACATTGTCGGCAAGGTGACGAAGGTGCACACCAAGGAGGTCGAGTTCATGGGCCGTCAGCGCCATGCCACGCCCGACGCGCCGCAGTACGAGGTCAAGAGCGACAAAACCGGTCACCTCGCGATGCATAAAGAGGACGCGCTGGAAAAGGCTTGAGTCGTGCGTCTTTGATACCAGATGGCCCGGATACAACAACGCAGCGATGACCGAAATCATCGCTGCGTTTTTTGTGGCCGGTTCAGCCGATCAAGGAATCAGGCGCTGGGCCCGCAGAGTGTCGAACACGTCAAAGAACGCCTGGTCACTGGCCTGAAACTCCTTGAAGCCCAGGGCTCGGCTTTTCGACATGTCGGTGACCACTTCGATCGGGCGGCCCAAGTCGGCATCGGTGTGCCACGGCGAGATCAGGCGACTGATGTCGGCTTCTCTCAAACCGTGGGCGCGCACGAGCTCGTCCCACGCCCCTTGATCGTTGGCCATCTGCTCTTCGAGCGGCGACACCTTCTCTGGAAAGGCCGCAGGGTGCACACCGAAGTACTCGGCGATCTGGCCCCACATCCACTTCCAGCGAAACACGTCTCCGTTGGTGATGTTGAACGCCTGGTCTGCCGCCGCAGGCGTCGTCGCTGCCCACAGTTGCTGTTTGGCCAATTGCCGCGCATCGGTCATGTCGGTGAGGCTGTCCCACTGCACGCGGGAGCCGGGGAACACGAACGGGCGGCCGGTGGCTTTGCAGATTGACGCGTAAACGGCGAGGGTAGTCGCCATGTTCATCGCGTTGCCCACCGCGACACCGGTGACGGTGTGCGGACGGTGCACGCTCCAGGTGAAGCCGTCGCGTTCGGCGGCGGCAAACACTTCATCTTCCTGGGCGTAATAGAAATTCTCGATGTCCAGCCGACCCTGGGATTCGCGGAACGGCGTCTGCGGCAGGGTGCCTTTGCCGTAGGCTTCGAACGGGCCGAGGTAATGCTTCAGGCCGGTGACCAGCGCGACGTGCTTGACGCTCTTCGCCGGGCTCAACGCGTCCAGGACGTTACGCACCATGGCGGCGTTGACGCGGATGTTTTCAGCCTCCGTGGCTTGACGCGACCAGGTGGTGAGGAAGACGTGGGTCGGCTTGAGGTCCGCGACGGCCTGTTTTACCGAGGCGGGGTCTTGCAGGTCTGCCGCGACGGGGATCACGCCAGGCGTCTGGGAGGGACGGCGGGAGAGGGCGGCCACCTGCCAACCGTTATCAAGCAACAGTTGAGTGGTTGCGCTGCCGACGATGCCGCTGGCGCCGACGACCAAGGCCGTTTGGGTCATGGGGATCTCCTGTTTGATCGGGTTGAACGAGCTTCATAACGATGCAGCTCTCAGGTTTCAGAACGGCACCGACGCCCATAGGTTCAGCTCGATTGGTCGGGTGCGACCCCAGACCGCGCCCCTTGGCAATCTCCCGTTGATTACCCGACCAGTAGCGCCGCGCCATACATGCCAATGGCGAAGACCACATGGCCGACCACATTCTGCAACCGCGCCACGTTCGGTTTCGGCGCCTTGTTGCACGCCACGCCCACACCCATGCCGGGCTGCAGGATGAACCAGCCGGCACCGATGGTCACCAGCCCGACGATCAGTGCCGGCAGAAAGGTCGGCGCGTGCGCCCATTGCACACCCCAGATGAACAACAGCGCGGCGGCGAACAGCACGCCGACGGTGTAATGCATGAACCAGCCAATCGCC
This sequence comes from Pseudomonas sp. 15A4, assembly GCF_016925575.1. Taxonomy (NCBI): domain Bacteria; kingdom Pseudomonadati; phylum Pseudomonadota; class Gammaproteobacteria; order Pseudomonadales; family Pseudomonadaceae; genus Pseudomonas; species Pseudomonas sp. 15A4. Next base: position 3,228,020 of record NZ_CP068986.1, read on the forward strand.
AGCTCATTGGGTACGGGAGGGAATTGCCGATGCCCTTGAGGTGCACGAACTGACCTTTGGGCATCCCGGCAAACCAGCGGCCCACAAGGTGCCACGGCGGCGTAGGCAAACCCAGCAGCGCCTTGAGCAACAACGCCCAGAGATCCAGCAGCGCAGTGCCGCCGATGCCGATGAGAATTGCCAGGTAGATGAATTCGAACATTGTCCGTCCCTGCGTGCTGTCAGTGGTCGATGGGCGAGTGATGGCCGGACACGTTAGCAGTTTTGTTGGAGAAAGCGGCAGTACAGACAAGGCAGGTTTTACTGAATGAACGCGCCGCTTTGTTGGAGGACCGGCTTCAGCCGGGAAGAGGCCCGCACGGACACCGCAGGTTCGAAGCAGGTTCGAAGGGGACTGATTTATTTACAACGCTTTACCGTAAATTAATCTGTCCCCAATTGAGCATGCAGCGCGACACCGGCCGCATTCCCGGCTAAAGCCGGTCCCACATTCGGGGTCGCGGCTAATCCCGGTGAGCGAACGCAGTGCCTTAGTGGGACCGGCTTCAGCCGGGAAGAGGCCCGCATTAACACCGTTGGGTTCGCCGTGTGACACCGGCCGCCTTCCCGGCTAAAGCCGGTCCCACAAGCCGGTCCCACATTACCGTCCGCTTGAGTGCTTACCACCGGTCATTGCCCCGACCGTGGTCGAAACCTCTGCGGTAGCCGCCGTCGTAGTAGCCGTGGGGTGGCGGTGGCGCGAAGCGGCGATACTCGACCCGCTCACGCACCGGCACATAGACAACCTCCCGGTACTGCGGCTGATAACGCGGTGCATAGCGCGGTTGCGGGCGGTAATCCTGATAACGCTCATGACGATCGTTGTGCGACTGACTGATCACGGCGGCCAGTACGGCACCGACGGCGGCTCCGGCGATGACAGGCACAATCACGTTGCGTTCGCTGGCGGACGCCGTACCGGCGCCGGCGAGCAGACCGGACAGGATCAAGGCTTGGGTCATCTTGGACATCATGGTGTCTCCTTTGGCGAAAGAGTGGGTTCGCCATGGACGTATAAAACACCGGATCCGTGTAAACCCACGTCTAGGATCGGTAAAGGTTGGGTAAACCCGCATCGCGCAGAGGCGAATTCGATGTTGATGTCTGTGCGTAAAAGGCGGGAGCGCAAGGGGCGGCAGGACCCATTTGCCCCTAACGAGTGAAAAAATGACCGCCGATCAGCCAGATGCATGTCGCGGGAAACCTCCGGCAACAAGTTGAATCAACTGGATACGTACGCAAGTGTGAGGGGAAGCAATGATGGTGACCGACGATCTGGTCCGGTGGAACACCCACTGGTGGCTGAACGACCACACAGTGCTGTGCCGCGCCTGCAAAGCCAGGCAGAGCGAAGCGGAGCGGGAAGCGACGTTCGTGCATTTGCCAACCTGCGGCTATGCCCGTGAGGCCGCCCGCCCATGGGATGAACTTGACGCCAGCTGCGGCCTGCAGACCGCCCATTGATGGGTTCTCGCTAGTCCTGCGGCACTGACTGTTTACTGTGCAGCACTGGCGACAGCTTTGAACATCAGGCTCGGGGCCTGACCCGGTACGTCATTGAGCTCGCCGCAACGGCGCATGCCGATTTTCTCCAGCACACGAATGGATGCAGCGTGGGTCGGCCGCACGTAGCCGTAGACATCCCTCAGTTTTAAGTTCGAAAACCCGAAATCCAGCGCCGCTTTGCCCATCTCCGTAGCAAACCCCTGTCCCCACGCCTCAACGGCGAACCGATAGCCCAGATTGACCCTTTGCACGCCCAAAAAGTCATGCAACCCGATGCCGCCGAATCCGATGATATGTTCGGGCAACTCCTTGCGCGCGATGGCCCACCATCCATAGCCATGGGTCTGCCAGTGCCCGATCCAGCCCTCAAGCAGGGCTGCGGCCCGGGCCTTGTCGGTCATCGGCCCGGAAGGGTTGAACAGCTGGGTTTGTGGGTCACTGTAGATGGCAAACAAGCGGTCGAGGTCGTCAACTGCCGTGGCACGGTAGATCAGGTGGGCGCTGCTCATGGGCATGACGAGGGATCCTTCGGTGAGCCTTCACGGCAGGTGCAGCGCATTGCCGCCTTCGAGGCTCTGATCTACCAGTTGAATGCGGTTGCGTCCACCCCGTTTGGATTCATACAGGGCTGCATCGCTGCGCTCAAGCAACGCCGCCAGGCTGGGCGGCGGTTGGCTGAACAGATTGGCACCAATGCTCAGCGTCACCGGCTGGGGCGTGGAAAAGCTTTCCGAGGCGATCGAGTGGAAGGCCTCACGCAGCGTGCGGCCCAGCGCCAGAATCTGCTCGCTGGACGTGTCGCTGAGCAGCATCACGAATTCATCCCCGCCCAGGCGCGCAACCAGAGCGCCCTTGGGCAAGGCCGAACGGATAATTTCGCTGAGCGCGACCAGCAGCCGGTCGCCAGCGCTGTGACCGTAGAGGTCGTTGACCAGCTTGAAATTGTCGACGTCCATCAGGAGCAGCGCCCCCGGCCGAGCGGCCGAGACACTGTCCAGCAGACGCTGACCGCGCATTTCCAGCGCACGACGGTTGTACAGCGCCGTCAGTGGATCCCGCGCCGCCAGGCGGGCAATGCGCTTTTCCCGGCGATGACGCTCCGAGCCGGTCATCGACAGGGCGATCAGCATCACCGCCATCGTCCCTTCGACCAGTGAGATTTGAATGATTGCGCCACGAAAGGCCGCCAGATCAATCAACGTACCAGGCATCACTGCCGTGACCGCTTTGGAAAAATAGAACACGCCGTGGGCCAGCAGCACATAGCGCAACTGCACCGCGCCGACGCTCAGGGACTTGCCATGGGGGCGCAGCAACCTGCTGGCCTTGACCATCAGCAGAGAGATCAATAGCGAGTTGGCTGCCAGCATCACTTTCGACCACCACGGCTGGTCTGGCAGCAGCAACAACCCCAGCCACAGCGCAAAAATCATGTACCAGGCGCGCGACAGCCAGAGTTTCGGTAAACCGCGCAACCCCCAACAGGAACAGCCAGTGGGCGGTCACCAGCAACCCGTTCGCGAACCAGATACCAATCAGCAGAATGCCGCTGCTGCGCAGCAACGCCAGGGTCGAGCCCACCGAAATGATGGCGAAGCCGGTGCTCCAGAACAGCAGCGAAGGCCCTCTCACCGTCCGCCACTCCACGGCCAGATACAGCGCGGCGGCTGCAGCGAGGGCGATGGTCATCGTCAGCAGGGTGATCGGGTCGAGCGCCATAAGCAGCCTGATGGGTAAGGGGCGGTGGGTCGGGCGAGTGTCAGCGCGTGCAGGCTTTTTTCGCGGGCGGTTTTGTATCGGCCACCCCGACAAAACTTTAACCCCGGCGCCGTTCCGCTAGAATGGCGCGGACCCGGTCCAGCCCCCGTTTGATCAACGTCTTTTGAGGCAGCAAACGGTGGCGAACCGCAGCAACCCATCAGCATCCCGGGCGGGACGCCAAAGCGAGGCGGCAGTGATCGAGCGGCGAGAATTCAGCGGAGGCATGAAGGGCAAGAACCTTCGCTACGTGGATGAAAACAGGCGAAGCCCCTCGGCCCAGACCCGAACCGGCTTCCTGCTGCTCGAACACTTTTCCTTGCCGGCTTTCACCCAGGCCCTGGACACATTCGTCACCGCCAACCTGCTGCGCCCCGATCTGTTCACTTCGCGGACATTTGGCTTGCACGAGGGCGAAGTGGTCAGTGATCTGGGGCTGGTGATCCGGCCCGACACGCGGCTCGACGCGCCGGCGCTTAAGGCGCTGGACCTGCTGGTTATCTGTGGCGGTTATCGCACCGAGCTCAAGGCCGACGAGCAGCTGGTGCACCTGCTGACCACCGCCGCCGAACAGGGCATCATCCTCGCGGGGCTGTGGAACGGCGCCTGGTTCCTCGGCGCCGCGGGTTTGCTCGACGGCTACCGGTGCGCCATCCACCCCGAGCACCGCGCCGCCCTGGCGGAGATCTGCAAAGTCAGCGAAGTCACCAGCGAAGCCTTCGTCATCGACCGTGATCGCCTCACTGCCGCAAGCCCCGCCGGTGCCTTCCACATGGCGCTGGAATGGATCAAGACGCTGCACGACAAGGCTCTGATCGAAGGCATCGAGGACATTCTGTCTTTCGAGGAGTCGCGCTATCGGCGGATCAAGCCGAGCCGGCACATGACGGTCAGCGCGCCGCTCAAGGAAGTGGTCAAGCTGATGGACGCCAACCTTGAGGAACCACTGGAACTGGAGCAACTGGCGGTGTACGCCGGACGTTCACGGCGACAGATCGAGCGGCTGTTCCAGGAACAACTGGGCACCACCCCGCAGCGCTACTACCTGGAACTGCGCATCACCGAGGCCCGCCGCCTGCTGCAGCACACTGAGCTGACCCAGGTGGAAGTGCTGGTGGCCTGCGGGTTCGTCTCGCCAAGCCATTTCAGCAAATGCTACAGCGCGTACTTCGGCTATCGGCCTTCCAAAGAAAAGCGTCTGGTCAAATGAGCGCTGCCTTGATTTGCCCCTCGGCCAGCCCAACCCTGTAGGCTTCGTCCTCAACAGAACAAACGCACCCAGCCCGGGGCAGAGACAGCGTCAATGAGTGAAATCAGTACCAAAATAATCACCGTCGAGGGTCATGCCGCCCTGAAGAAGGAGCTCGATTACCTTTGGCGCGAGCACCGGCCTGACATCACGCAGAAAGTGGCATGGGCGGCTTCCTTGGGGGATCGCAGCGAGAACGCCGACTATCAGTACAACAAGAAACTGCTGCGCGAGATCGACCGGCGTGTGCGCTACCTGCGCAAGCGTCTCGAAGACATGCGCGTGGTCGCCTATTCGCCGGAGCAGGAAGGTCGGGTGTTCTTTGGCGCATGGGTCGAAGTCGAGGACGAGGAGGGCGAAAGCAAGCGTTTCCGCGTCGTCGGCTACGACGAGATCTACGGACGCATGGACTACATCTCCATCGATTCACCCATGGCCCGGGCGCTGCTGAAGAAAGAAGTCGGCGACGAAGTCTCGGTGCCGGTTCCCTCCGGCAGCAAGCAATGGTGGATCACGAAAATCGAGTACCTGAAATAGCGGCGGCTTTACGTTCGCTGGTCTGGCCGTTTGAGCCAATGGTGGGCGGACCATCGCCACCTACCGTCAACCCGAACCATCATCCCTCACGCAGCACCTGCAGCGGACTGGCGTTCAGCGCCCGCCGTGTGCCGAACACACCCGCGCCGCCCACCAGCAAGGCGCCGATCAGCGGCAGCACCAGCAGCCAGGCATGGGGGTGCCACTCAAGGTTGAAGGCGTAGCGGTAGAGCGCAAAACTCACCAGCTCGCAACCAATCGCTGCCAGCACACCGCTTACCGCGCCGAGCAAACCGAACTCGATGCGCCGGGCCTTGGTCAGCAACGCACGATTGGCGCCCAACGCCCGCAGCAGCGCACCCTGTCGGATCCGCTCATCCAGGGTCGCCTGCAAGCCGGAGAACAACACCGCCATCCCCGCCGCGAGCACGAACAGCAGCACGTACTGCACCGCCATCGTCACCTGATCGAGGATGCTGCGCAGCTGCGCCAGCAACGCCTCCACCTGCAGGATCGTTACGGCCGGGAAGGCCCGGGACAGTTCGACGATCTGCTGATCATTGCCCGGCGCCAGATAGAAGCTGGTCAGGTACGTGGCCGGCACGTCCTTCAGGGTGCCAGGCTGGAAGATCATGAAGAAGTTGGGCTGAAAGGTGTCCCAGTTGATGTCGCGCAGGCTGGTGACCTTGACCTCCCGGGTCAGCCCGCCGATTACGAACCCCAGGGTGTCGCCCAGCTTCATGTTCAAGCTGTTGGCCAGCTTGGTTTCCACCGACACGCCGGGAACCACGCCGTCGGCGGGCGGCTGATCGCTGGTCCACCACTGACCGGCGGTGATGCTGTTGCCTTCCGGCAACGTTGCTGCCCACGTCAGGTTGAGGTCACGCTGAGTGGCGTTTTCGCCACGGGAGTCTTTGGTGACAAACTTGCTCACCGGCTCGCCGTTGATCGTCATCAAACGCCCCGGAATCATCGGGTACAGCGGCGCGCTGTGGGTCGACAGGCGGCCCATGCGTTCAGCGAAGTTGTCCTTGTCGTTGGGCAGGATGTTCAGCGCGAAGTAGTTCGGCGCATCTTTGGGCAGCTGGTTCTGCCAAGTGTCGAGCAACTCGCCGCGCAGCAGCGCAATCAGCCCCATGGACAGCAGAATCAGACCGAATGCCAGGGACTGGCCGGCGGCGGCCATGGGATGGCGCAACAGCTGGCCCAAGCCCAGACGCCATGGCAGCGAGGCCCCGGCGAGCAAACGGCGCAGGCTTTTCAGGGCCAGCAGCAACACACCGCCAAGGATCAGCGCCGCGATCAGGCCGCCACCGAGCAGGGCGAAGGTCAGCACCAGGTCCAGACTCAGGCGCCACATGATCAGGCCCAGCGCGAGCAGCGCCGCGCCATAGACCAGCCAAGTGCTTGCCGGAATCGGCAGCATGTCCCGACGCAGCACCCGCAGCGGTGGCACGCGACCCAGCGCAGCCAGCGGCGGCAGGGCAAAGCCCGCCAGGGCGACGAGCCCGGTGCCGATCCCGGCGACTGCGGGCAGCCAGCCTCCTGGCGGCACAGCGGCGGGCAACAGATTTTCCAGCAAATGAAACAGGCCGAGTTGGGCAAACCAGCCAAGCAACGCGCCGGCCGCGCTGGCGACTACGCCCAGCATGGCCAACTGCAAACCGAACAGCACCAGCGCTTCATGGCGCGACAGGCCAAGGCAACGCAGCAAGGCACTGGCGTCAAAGCGGCGCACCGCGAAACGCGCCGCCGATAACGCCACTGCCACGCCGGCCAGTAGTACGGCGACAAGACTGGCCATGTTCAGATAACGCTCGGCCTTGCCCAGTGCGCCGCCGATCTGTTGATTGCCATCCCGTGCATCGTCGATTTTCTGGTTAGGCGCCAGCCCGGGCTCTATCGCTTTGCGATAGGCGGCGAGGTCCTGGGGCGTCCCGCGCCACAGGTCCCGATAACTGACGCGGCTGCCGGGCTGCACGACCTTGGTGGCTTCAAGGTCGGCCATGTTGATCATCACCCGGGGCGTCAGGCTGTAGAAGTTACCGGCGCGGTCGGGCTCGTAGGTCAGCACGCGGGTCAGCTTCAAGGTCTTGGAACCGACGTCAATGCTGTCGCCAACCTTCAGGTTCAGCGCCACCAGAATTCGCGCTTCCGCCCAGGCTTCGCCGACTTGCGGCTCACCGCCAACGGTTTCAGCTTCGTAGGGGGCAGGGGCGCTTTTCAGCTCGCCGCGCAATGGATACGCCCCATCGACGGCCTTGACGCTGGCCAGCTGAATGCCGTTGTCGGTGGCCACAACGCTGGAGAAAATCACGATCTGCGAGTGATCCAGCTTCAGCGCCGTGCCGGCATCGATCTGCGCAGGCGTCGCCGGCGTGGAGCCGCCGAGAATGAGGTCGGCGCCGAGAAATTCCGTCGCTCGCAGCAGCATGGCGCTGTTAAGGCGCGCGCCGAAATAGCCGATGGCCGTGCTGGCGGCAACCGCCACCACGAGCGCGAAGAACAGCACGCGCAGCTCGCCGGCGCGGGCATCGCGCATGAGCTGCCGCGCCGCGAGGCTAAGCAGACGGGAAAAAGACAGGCGTGCCATCAAGGCTCCATGGGGGCGACCAGTCGGCCACCCTCGAGACGGATCAGGCGCCGGCAACGGTGGGCCAGACGCTCATCGTGGGTGACCAGCACCAAGGTGGTGTTGCGTTCCTGGTTCAGCTCGAAGAGCAGATCGCTGATGCGCTCGCCGGTGTGGCTGTCCAGGTTGCCGGTGGGTTCATCGGCGAACAACACGTCCGGGTCGGCGGCAAACGCGCGAGCGATGGCGACCCGTTGCTGCTCGCCCCCGACAGTTGCCGGGGCGTGTGGGTCAGACGCTGACCCAGGCCGACGCGCTCCAGCAGATGCCGGGCCTGATCCCGGGCGTCCTTGCGGCCTTCCAGCTCCATCGGCAGCATGACGTTTTCCAGCGCGTTCAGGCTGTCGAGCAACTGGAAGGACTGGAACACAAAGCCCACATGTTCGGCGCGAACCCGGGCGCGCTGGTCTTCATCCAGCTCGCTGAGGTTGCGCCCGGACAGGACGACGGAGCCGGCGCTGGGCAGGTCGAGGCCGGCCAGCAGACCGAGAAGGGTGGATTTGCCCGAGCCCGACGCGCCGACGATGGCCAGCGTGTCGCCCTTGTTTAGTTCCAGGGAGAGTTCGTGCAGGATGGTCAAGTCACCTTCGGTGCTTGGGACCACTTTGCTGAGGTTCCGAGCACTGAGAATACTTTCGCTCATGGAGAATCCGATGCGTGCGTGGTTTTTAAGTGCTGGCCTGGGTTTGCTGCTGTTGTCACAAGGCGCGATGGCAGGCACGGTATTGATCGTTGGCGATAGTATCAGCGCGGCTTTCGGCCTGGATACCCGCGTCGGTTGGGTCAGTCTGCTGGAACAGCGCCTGGCGAAGGAAGGCTTCAAGGATAAAGTGGTCAATGCGTCGGTCAGCGGCGATACCAGTGCCGGGGGCCAGGCGCGGCTGCCGTCGCTGCTTGCCGAGCACAAACCGGATCTGGTGATCCTCGAACTGGGCGGTAATGACGGCCTGCGCGGGCAGCCGCCGGCGCAATTGCAACAAAACCTTACTGACATGGTTGAGCAGTCCAAAGCGGCCGGCGCCAAGGTGCTGTTGCTGGGCATGAAAATCCCGCCCAACTACGGTGAGCGCTACACCACGGCCTTTGCGGCGGTGTACCCGAAAGTCGCCGAAGCCACCGATGCCGCGTTGGTGCCGTTCATGCTGGAGGGTGTGGGCGGCCGGCCTGACATGACGCAGCAGGATGGCATTCACCCCAACGTCCAGGCTCAGCCTTATTTGCTGGATAACGTCTGGCCCGCGCTGAAACCGTTGCTTTAGTCGCCGCCGCTAACATCAGGCCAATACAGGCAGGGCGTCAGTCATCAGGCGCAAGGGCCGCTCGTTGTCAGCGGCCGGGTTTGCGCCTATGGTGGACCAAACCTATACAGGACCAAAAAGATGTACAAGAAAGAGCAGTGGCCACTCACACTGTACTTCGACGGTGACTGCCCGCTGTGCGCGCGGGAGATCAAACTCCTGCGTGCCCACGCGTCGGCCCACTCGACGACTGACGCCACACAGGCGCGGCTTCAGCTCGTCGACATGAGCGAAGAGGGGTTTGATGCCCCGGCGCTCGGATTCACCCACGAGCAGATGCAGTCTGTACTGCACGCCCGATTCGGCGATGGCACCTGGGTGACCGGCCTGGATGCGACGCTATGGAGCTGGCGGGCTGCCGGCCTCGGCGCCTGGGCTGCGCCGCTGTCATGGCGGCCACTGAGGCCCTTGCTGAACCTCGGTTACCGCTTGTTCTGCCGCTGGCGTCCCCATCTGGCGTGGTTGCCTCATCCGGACGGCAGTCGTCGATGCCGCGACGACCGTTGCGCGATTTCCAGACCCTCAGACGAAAACCGCTGATTTAAAGGCCTGCAGGCCTTTTCCGGACGGGGGCTTTCGGCTAATGTGGCGCCCCCGCTCTGGAGCCCCCGATGCCGCGCCGTCCTGCCTGGTCCCTTTATGCCTATCAACTGATCGAGCCTGACGAACAGCTTGACCTGTTCGCGTGCCAGGAAATCCTTGTGCATCTGGTCGCTCGTCAGCTCGAACTGGCAGGCTCCGCCGATCGCACCTTGTGCGGCACCTTGCTGCCCGCCCAGCCACGCTGGTCGGAAGTCCAGCAGACGGTTTATCAGGATGAGCGGCTATGCCCGCTGTGCCGGGCGATCATCGACGCGCAACGGCGCGGCTGGCACCCGATCTGGCCTGAACTGGAGGCCGGCGTTTAAGGCCGCGCGAACACTCCCGGACGCGCAGGCGTGCGTGTACAATCGCGCACAATCAAGCCTTCCGTTTACCAAGGATTCTCCGGATGTTGTCGCGCATTCCAGCTTTCGCCCGCTGTCTGTCGCTCGCTGCGCTGTGCGCGGCCGGCCCCGTCTCCGCCCTGGAGTTTCCGTTGCCGCCGCCGGGCGAGGACATCATCGGCCAGGTGCAGACCGTCACCGCCAGGTACGAAGACACCTTCGCCGACCTTGCTACGCGCTACGACCTGGGCTACCTGGAAATGATCGCCGCCAACCCGGGCGTTGATGCCTGGCTGCCGGGCGCAGGCACGCAAATAGTATTGCCGACGCGTTTCATCCTGCCGCCGGGTCCGCGCGAAGGCATCGTCATCAACCTCGCCGAGTACCGTTTGTACTACTACCCGAAAGGCCGGGACGTGGTGTACACCTTTCCGCTGGGTATCGGACGCGAGGGTTGGGGTTCGCCGGTTTCCACCACTAAAGTCACCGCCAAAACACCGAACCCGACCTGGACGCCGCCTGCGTCGGTCAAGGCCGAGCATGCCGCCGACGGCGACATCCTGCCCAACGTGGTCCCGGCCGGGCCGGACAACCCGCTGGGCCCGTTCAAATTCGGCCTCGGCTTGCCGGGCTATCTGATCCATGGCTCGAACAAGAAGTTCGGCATCGGCATGCGCACCAGTCACGGCTGCTTCCGCATGTACAACAACAACGTGCTGGAAATGGCGGACATGGTCCCGGTGGGCACCACCGTGCGCATCATGAGCGAGCCCTACAAGTTCGGCGTCAGTGGCGGCAAGGTCTACCTCGAAGCGCACACGCCGCTGGACGAAAGCGGCAAGCCGTCGGTGGTCGACAAGCACACAGCCGTGATCAATGCCCTGCTCAAGCGTGAAGACCTGGCCAACAGCCTGCGGATCAACTGGGATGAGGTGCGAGATGTGGTGGCTGCCGAAGACGGCATGCCGGTCGAGATCGCCGTGCCGACCACGCCGGCGCCCGTGGTGGGCGGCGCGCCGATGACACTGCAATAAGACGACGCTGCGGCGCTTGGCAAAAAAGGCCAGGCAATAAAAAAGCCGACCCGTTAACGGATCGGCTTATCAATAATCCCGAGGGATTATTACTTGCGGCTAGCCTTGTCCAACATACGCAGAGCGCGTTCGTTGGCTTCGTCAGCAGTTTGCTGAGCTTTTTGAGCTGCAGCCAACGCTTCGTCAGCCTTGCGATAGGCTTCATCGGCACGGGCTTGCGAACGAGCGGCTGCGTCTTCAGTTGCGGTCAGACGAGCTTCTGTTTCTTTGGATGCGCTGCTGCAACCGGTAGCCAGAACTGCGGCCAGGGCCAGAGCAGAGAATTTCAGAACGTTGTTCATCGTGTTCCCCTTAAAGGACTTCTATCAAATTAGTCATCTCTCGAAAGTGAGAAAATGACCGGCGTACATCTTACTCATTGTTTGTAGTAAGTAAACGGAGCGCGCGCAAGATCTGCAGAAAATTCTTGAGTTTGAACGAGTTCCGTGCAACTCCTCACGCTTTTTCTTCGCGCAGAAAAAGCGCCCGGCAGAGATGGCTGTCAGGTGACTCCGGTCGAGGCGACTTCGCGGTACGGGCGACCTTTTTGTATAGTCGATTATCGTGACAGGCGCATCTTTGAGGTCCGTTTAAATGACCTTCAAGTGACGGGTGTCCGGGCGTTGCGTCTCAGTGGACATTCGTTGGCGACAACAGGTTCCGTGGGTTACATCAACAGATGTGCGGCAGCGCAATTAACAGTTGATTCACTTGAGCGCACTTGCCCAGGCCGCCTACTATTTGCCTGTGCTCAAATTGTTTGAGAACAGCGATGCTCTTCGCGGTGTCCAAACGGCACAGGGTGGCGCAGTCAGCTCTATTGCGGCAGGCTCTATTGCAGAGGCAATAGTTCTCTTACTGCCTGTAAAGGTTCCTTCGCCGGGAAAATGTCGATAAGGTAAGGGTCCAATTCCAAGACCCGCGAGGAGTAGTGATGAGCGAGGCGTTGTCCATCCACCATGACGAGACCGGTCACCAGTTCGAAGTCAGCATCGACGGCTACCGTGCCTATCTGACGTACATGGACCTGGGTAAACAGACCCTGGATATCTACCGTACGTTTGTACCCAACGAATTACGCGGAAAGGGCATAGCGGCAGCATTGACCAAAGTGGCCCTGGATTATGCCGACCGGATCGGCTACACCGTGATCCCTTCGTGCTCCTATGTAGAGCGCTACATGGAGCGCAATCAGCGGCAGGCGGCGAAAATCTGAACCCACCGCGGTCCATACAGTAAAACGCCGAGCATGGGCTCGGCGTTGTCGTTTCTGCGGGCAGGTCAGTCGCGCTTGCGCTTGGGCAATACGTCCTTGAGCTTGGCGTGCATGCTGCGCAGGGTCTTTTCAGTGCTTTCCCAATCGATGCAGGCATCGGTGATGGACACGCCGTATTGCAGGTCGGCGAGGTCCTTGGGAATGGCCTGGCAGCCCCAGTTCAGGTGACTCTCGACCATCAGACCGATGATCGACTGGTTGCCTTCGAGAATCTGGTTGGCAACGTTCTCCATCACCAGCGGCTGCAGCGCCGGGTCCTTGTTGGAGTTGGCGTGGCTGCAATCAACCATAATGTTCGGCTTGATCTTTGCCTTGTTCAGCGCCTGTTCACACAGGGCAACGCTGACCGAGTCATAGTTGGGCTTGCCGTTGCCGCCGCGCAAGACCACGTGGCCGTAGGCGTTGCCTTTGGTGGTGACGATGGACACGCCGCCTTCCTGGTTGATACCCAGGAAGCGATGAGGGTTGGACACCGATTGCAGGGCGTTGATCGCGACGGTCAGGCCGCCGTCGGTCCCATTCTTGAAACCGACTGCCGAGGACAGGCCGGAAGCCATCTCACGGTGAGTCTGGGATTCAGTGGTACGCGCGCCGATGGCCGACCAGCTGATCAGGTCTTGAAGGTACTGAGGTGAAATCGGGTCGAGCGCTTCGGTCGCGGTCGGCAGGCCTTTTTCGGCCAGGTCGCGCAGTAATTGACGGCCGATGTGCAGGCCATCCTGAATCTTGAAGGAGTCGTCCAGGTACGGGTCGTTGATCAGGCCTTTCCAGCCGACAGTGGTGCGCGGCTTCTCGAAATAGACGCGCATGACCAGATACAAGGTGTCGGACACCTCGGCCGCCAGCGCTTTCAGGCGATCGGCGTATTCGTGGGCGGCCTTGAGGTCGTGGATCGAGCAGGGTCCGATCACGATGAACAGGCGGTGATCCTTGCCATCGAGTATGTTGCGGATGACTTCGCGGCCCTGGCTGACGGTGGCCTGGGCGGCGGCGGTCAGCGGGATTTCGCGTTTCAGCTGATCCGGGGTGATCAGTGTCTCGTTGGACGCAACGTTGAGGTCGTCAATCGGTAAATCAGCCATCGTGTTACTCATCAGGTCACGGATGCTGGCCGCCAGCGTCCCCGTGCGGCGGAGCCGAGCATGATTGAGCGCAACGGGGGAGCCGAACCTTAGCGCGTTAGCCGGTGGTTCGACAATGGGTAAACGTGGCTTTCGTCCAACGGTTGCGGCATTGTCTGAGCTGTCTGGGGTTGCGACAGGCATCACCCGAACATCATTCAGAGGAGAAGCGCGTGGATCAACTGCAACTGACGGACTTCGACCTCGATCAGCAACTTCTTGACCTCCCCGGCGTCTCACTGCTGATTTTCACCAGCCTGGGCTGCTCCAGTTGCCGTTGGGCCCGGCACCATTTGCCCGAGCAATCCTTGCCGCTCGACCGGTTGTGCTGGATCGATGCCGAGGAGAACGGCGGCGCGGTGCAACGCTATGGCGTGTTTCACCTGCCGGCGATGTTTGTGGTGCGCGACGGCGCCTTCTTTGGACCCCTGCGCACGAAGATGTCCGCCGACGCCATTGTCACTGGCCTGGGACACGCGCTGGCGACGCCGCCAGACGAATTACCCTGAAGCGGAGTTTCCATGAGCGAAAACGCAGCGAGCGACAGCGCAACCACACCCCGGATCGGCATCATCGGCACCGGCGCGATCGGCGGCTTCTACGGCGTGATGCTGGCCCGGGCCGGCTTTGATGTGCATTTTCTGTTGCGCAGCGAGTTCGAGGCCGTCGCCCGCAACGGCCTGCGCGTGGACAGTCAGGTGCACGGCCCGTTAGTGCTGGAAAATGTCCAGGCCTACGCCTCCGCCGCCGACATGCCGCCCTGCGACTGGCTGCTGATCGGGGCCAAGACCACCGGCAACGGCGGCGTCGCATCTGCCATCGTTCAGGCTGCAGCGCCGGACGCCAGGGTTCTGCTGCTGCAAAACGGGTTGGGTGTCGAGGAAGAGCTGCGCGCCGAGCTACCGGATTCCCTCCATCTATTGGGCGGCCTGTGTTTTGTTTGCGTGCATCGAACAGGGCCAGGCCGAATCACCCACCAGGCCTTTGGCGCCGTGAATATCGGCTACCACAGTGGGCCGGCCGATACGGCTACACGCGGGAAATGGGTCGAGGAGGGGGCGTCACTGTTTCATCAGGCCGGCATCGACTCTGTGGCGATGGACAATCTCGAAAAGGCGCGCTGGCAGAAACTGGTGTGGAACGTGCCCTACAACGGCCTTTCCGTGCTGCTTGACGCCAGCACCACGCCGCTGATGGCCGACCCCGACAGTCGCGCGCTGATCCAGGGCCTGATGGCGGAGGTGGTGCAGGGCGCCGAAGCGTGCGGCCACGTGCTGCCGGAGGGCTATGCCGAGCAACTGCTCAAGGTCACCGGCCATATGCCGGATTACCGGCCGAGCATGTACCACGACTTCACCGAAAAACGCCCGCTGGAACTCGATGCCATCTACGCCCGGCCCCTCGCGGCTGCGCTTGCCGCCGGCTGCGACATGCCCAAGGTGCGCGCCCTGTATCACGCGCTGGCGTTTATTGATCGCGGCAATCGTTGACGGCCATTGCCGTGCGCTTGCCCACCTCCCGCTTTAAGGAAGACTGATGAGCACTGAGCTGAACGTTAAAACCCCGGGGAGCAAGCTGGTGCTGGCGATTTCCTCGCGGGCGCTGTTTGATTTGCGGGAAAGCCATGACGTTTACATGGCCAATGGCGTCGCTGCCTATCGTCAGTATCAGATCGACCACGAGGATGAAATCCTCGAGCCCGGCGACGCGTTCCGCCTGGTGGAAAAACTACTGAGCCTGAATGCCAGCCTGAACCAGTCCCGGGTGGAAGTAGTGCTGGTCTCCCGCAACAGCGCCGACACCGGCTTGCGCGTGTTTAATTCGATTCAGCATTACGGCCTCGATATTTCCCGCGCGGCGTTCGTCGGTGGCCGTAGTCCGTTTCCGTATCTGGCCGCTTTCGGCAGTCATCTGTTCCTGTCGACCCACGCCGACGACGTGCGCAGTGCGCTGGACGCGGGCTTCGCCGCGGCAACCATCCTCTCCGGTGGCGCCCGTCGCGCGGCCAGTTCCGAGCTGCGCATCGCTTTCGACGGCGACGCCGTGCTGTTTTCCGATGAGTCCGAGCGTGTGTATCAGTCCGGTGGGCTCGAGGCGTTTCAGGCCAACGAGCGCGAGGCGGCGCGACGGCCATTGCCCGGCGGTCCGTTCAAACCCTTCCTCGCGGCACTGAACGCCCTGCAGCGTGAATTCCCCGAAGAGTCCTGCCCGATTCGCACGGCGCTGGTGACTGCGCGATCGGCCCCGGCTCACGAGCGGGTGATCCGTACGTTGCGCGAGTGGGACATTCGTCTGGATGAGTCGCTGTTTCTCGGTGGCCTGGACAAATCGGCGTTTCTCGAAGCCTTCGCGGCGGACGTGTTCTTCGACGATCAGCCGGGCCACTGTGAGCGCGCGCGCGACGTCGTGGCGACCGGGCACGTGCCCCACGGCATCAGCAACGAGCTAAAACCCTGAGGCGTTAGACCGAAAAGCAGCAGTCGGCCGTCGGAATGCGCGACGCACTGCTACGCTGATGAAGTCTTCACTTCAATGGCAGACCGGGGGTCCCATGATCCGCTCGATGCTCTACGCCACGGACCTTGGTGCTTATGCGCCCTACACGCTGCAGCATGCGCTGATTCTGGCGCGTACCTTCGATGCCGAACTGCACGTCGTGCATGTGGTAGAGCCGATGGGCGTGTTCGCCGAGTCCGTGCTGCAGAGTTACCTGGCCGCCGACGTGCTCAAAGCGCTGCACAGCGAGGGCGTCAATACGGTCATCGACGGTATTGAGGCGCGGGTGATGGCCAGTTTTCGCGAGGAGCTGGGCGAGGGGCATGAGGACCTGTCGCTGATCCGCAGCGTTCGCGTGGTCCAGGGCGACCCATCAAATGTGATACTTGATCAGGCGCGCCTGCTCGGCGTCGATTTGCTCGTGGTGGGCAGTCGCAGCCACGGCGGGGAGGGGGATACGCCGATTGGCCGCACGGCGGCGCGGGTCCTGCAACTGTCCGAAGTGCCGGTGTACATGGTGCCGATGCTGCAAAGTCGTACACAAACGTGATCGCGTTCCGGGGAATGTGCCAAGGGCGTTAAAAGCTGCGTGCCATTACCGGATAAAAGTGATAAAAAGTTCTAGCTTTGCCTTCCTGACCAATAATCCAGTTATATACCGTCGCTGATGCCCGTCGCGTCTTCCGGCTTTGAGGGATACATATGAAGCTTCAACAATTGCGCTACATCTGGGAAGTGGCGCACCACGACCTCAACGTTTCAGCGACCGCGCAAAGCCTCTACACCTCGCAGCCCGGCATCAGCAAGCAGATCCGCCTGCTGGAAGACGAGCTGGGCGTTGAAGTCTTTGCCCGCAGCGGCAAGCACCTGACCCGCGTCACCCCGGCAGGGGAGCGCATCATCACCACCGCCGGCGAGATTTTGCGCAAGGTCGAAAGCATCAAGCAGATCGCCCAGGAATTCTCCAAC
This sequence comes from Pseudomonas sp. 15A4, assembly GCF_016925575.1. Classification (NCBI taxonomy): domain Bacteria; kingdom Pseudomonadati; phylum Pseudomonadota; class Gammaproteobacteria; order Pseudomonadales; family Pseudomonadaceae; genus Pseudomonas; species Pseudomonas sp. 15A4. Next base: position 3,244,900 of record NZ_CP068986.1, read on the forward strand.
GAGAAAAAGGGCACGCTGTCCATTGCCACCACCCACACCCAGGCGCGTTATGCGTTGCCCCCGGTGATCAGCAATTTCATCAAGCAGTACCCGGACGTCGCGTTGCACATGCATCAGGGCTCGCCGATGCAGATTGCCGAAATGGCCGCCGACGGCACGGTCGATTTCGCCATCGCCACCGAAGCGCTGGAGCTGTTCGGCGATCTGGTGATGATGCCGTGCTACACCTGGAACCGCTGTGTGGTTGTGCCCCAGGGCCATCCGCTGACCAAAGTGCCGAAGCTGACCCTGGAAATCCTCGCCGAATACCCGATCGTGACCTACGTGTTCGGCTTCACCGGCCGTTCCAAACTCGACGAAGCGTTCAGCCATCGCGGCCTGACGCCGAAAGTGGTGTTCACTGCCGCCGATGCGGACGTGATCAAAACCTACGTGAGATTGGGGTTAGGCGTCGGTATCGTCGCGAAAATGGCCGTCGACCCGAAGCTGGACAGCGATCTCGTGGTGCTCGACGCCAGCGAATTGTTCGAAGCCAGCGTGACCAAGATCGGCTTCCGCCGCGGCACCTTCCTGCGCGGCTTCATGTGCGATTTCATCGAGAAATTCGCCCCGCACCTGACCCGCGACGTCATGGCCAAGGCCATCCAGTGCCACAACAAGCAGGAACTGGAAGAGCTGTTCGCCGGGGTTGAACTGCCGGAGCATTGAGAGGCGAGCCTCAGCTTCAAGCGGCACGTTTCAAGCTGCGAGAAACAGCAGACCTCACGCGGACCGCCGTTCTCTTGCAGCTTGAGGCTTGAGGCTTGAAGCTGCTTTTCTATTCTTTCGCGATCATATTCCCGGCGTGCAGCCCGCATTCTTTCTGCGTTGCTTCTTCCCACCACCAGCGGCCTTCGCGTTCGTGCTGATTGGGCAGGACAGGGCGGGTGCAGGGTTCGCAGCCGATGCTGATGAAGCCGCGCTCGTGGAGGGTGTTGAAGGGCAGTTCGAGCATGCGGATGTAATTCCACACGTCGGCGCTGCTCATCTGGGCCAGCGGGTTGAACTTGTACAGGGTGCGCTCCGGGGTCGAGAACGCGCTGTCGATTTCGACCACCGCGACGTTGTTGCGCGTGCTCGGGCTCTGGTCGCGACGCTGGCCGGTGGCCCAAGCGCTCACGCCGGACAGCTTGCGGCGCAACGGCTCGATCTTGCGGATCCCGCAGCACTCGCCATGGCCGTCGCGGTAGAAGCTGAACAAGCCCTTTTCCTTGACCATAGGCTCCAGCTTCTCGCGGTCCGGGCTGACGATGTCGATGTCGATCTTGTACTGCTCGCGAACCTGATCGATGAAGCGATAGGTCTCCGGGTGCAGCCGGCCAGTGTCGAGGCTGAACACTTTGACGTTCTTGTTGATTTTCCAGGCCATGTCCACCAGCACCACATCTTCCGCGCCACTGAAGGAAATCCACAGGTCGTCGCCGAAGTGCTGGAAGGCGAATTTGAGGATGTCGGACGGGGATTTGTTGGCGAAGGTGGCGGCGCTGTCGTCGACGTCGAAAGGGTGGTTCATCTGGGCGGCTTCCTGATCAGGGCTGGCGCTTAGGCGCTCGTAATGGCGCAGATGGTAACAAAAACGTCGGGCCGTTTGGTTGAAAGCGGGGGTTGGGCGGGGCGAGAGGCAAGGAGCAAGCGCGGAAAGAACGCTCATGGTGCGGCGACCGCAAGTCCCACGAACGGGCCGAAATCCTGAGGCGACCCACGATCCTGTGGGAGCGAGCTTGCTCGCGAATGCTTACTTTCATTTCCCAGAGAAAGTAGCTGGCTGTCCTGACGTCTTCGTGAGCAAGGTGGAGCTCCACCCCGGTCACTCCCACATGGACGGTGTTTGCCACCCAGCACCGCGGTGTCTACTCGACCGGGAGTCCTACCATCACCTCGGGTCATCACACCCGCCACGCCGCTCACAACTCCTCAAGCGTCTCCATCAGCACCCGCACTTTGGTGAAGGTTTCTTGATATTCCGCTTCCCACTGCGAATCGGCGACGATGCCACCCCCACCCCAGCAGGCCATCTGGCCGTCTTTGGCCAGCAGGCTGCGGATGGCGATGGAACTGTCCATGCTGCCGCGCACGTCCAGGTACATCAACGAACCGCAATACAGCGCCCGACGATTGCGCTCCAGTTCGTCGATGATCTGCATCGCGCGGATCTTCGGCGCGCCGGTGATCGAGCCGCCGGGAAAACTGCCGCCAATCAGGTCCAGCGCGTCCTTGCCGTCGGCCAGTTCGCCGGTGACGGCGCTGACCAGGTGATGCACGTTGGGATAGCTCTCGAGACTGAACAGCTCCGGCACCTTCACTGAACCGATGCGGCAGGTTCGCCCCAGATCGTTGCGCAGCAGGTCGACGATCATCAGGTTCTCGGCGCGGTCTTTGTTGCTGGCGAGCAATTCCCGAGCGAATGCGGCGTCCTCATCGGCATCCCGCCCGCGCGGCCGCGTGCCCTTGATCGGCCGGGTCTCGACCTGACTCTGACTGACTTTGACGAATCGCTCCGGTGACAGGCTCAACACTGCGTCGCCTCCTGGCAACGTTAAAAAACCGGCAAACGGCGTGGGGCAGGCCACTCGCAGCGCTTGATACGCCGCCCACGGATCGCCGAGGTAGAGCGCGCGAAAGCGCTGGGCGAAATTGACCTGATAGCAGTCGCCGGCCTGAATGTAGGCGTGAATCCGCTCGATGGCCTGCCGGTATTGCTCCGCATTGATGTCCGGTGCGAAGGGCGTTGTCAGCATGAACGATGGGGCCGGTTGCGCCACCGGTTGCTCGAACAGCGCGATCAGGCGCTGGCGTTCGGCCTGATCAAGGGCAGGATGAAACACCAACTGGCTGGTGTTCTCGTGGTGATCGCTGATCAGTGCCCAGGCGTAGAGCCCCAGCCGGGCCGATGGCAGGTGCAAGTCGTCGATGGCCTGATCGGGAAGAGGTTCGAACAGACGGCCGAAGTCGTACGTCAGATAACCGATCAACCCACCGGCGAACGGCAGCGCGCTGTGCTCGGGCAGGTCGGCGTCACCGAGGCGTGCCAGTGATCCACGCAGGCGCTGAAGAAAGGCGGGGCCGGATTCGTCCGCCACCGGCTGCAGGGTGTCCAGCGGCCAGGCGCTGAGCAGATCGAAGCGGCCGCGGTCGGCAATCGGACGACCGCTGTCCAGCAGCACCGCGCCCGGTGCGGCGCGCACGCGGGCGAAGTAACCGCTGGGGTCGGCGTGATAGGGCAGTGGGTGTACGGAGCAAGTTGGCATGCGAGGCGTGGATCAGTCAGTGCACGAGGACGGCGATTGTAGTCTTCCCCAAGGTCGAGTCCTAGGGGAAGGCGCAGTCATCGGCGGCTCGCCTTGCAGAATTCTTCGGGCGTCGTCAGGCGTGAGCGGGAAATCGAAAAAGCGCCGGTAGAAGTCCATCGTCTGTGCCGCCATGTCGACGTCCGGAAACAACGCCGGGTGCAACTGCTGCGCTGCCCACGCCAGCTGAAGCGCCACTTCGGTGCCGTAACGGTCCCACGGGAACACCCCGGCCGGGTTGCGCAGGACGCGCCCGTTGCGCACGGCATCAAGCTGGTTCAGCAACTGCGGTTGCGCTGCCTGATTCAAATCACCCGCGGCCGCCGCGAGGATCAGCACATCCGGCTGCCACGCCAGCAATTGCTCAGCCGACACGATCTGCAGATTGCCCTTGAGCCCCGTCGCGGCATTGCGGCCACCGGCGAGCTTGATCCAGTCGTCGATCAGCGTATCGGCGCCGTCCACTTTTAGCGGATTGACCGACGCGATGTGCAGCACTTTGGGCCTCTGCTCAGTCGGGATATCGGCGACTACGTGATTGACCGCTGCCAGCTGCTGATCCAGAAACCCGTTGTAGGCGAGGGCGCGCGCAGTGGGTTCCGCACCGCCGAGGGCCTTGGCGGTGTTCAGCATTGAGCGTTTCAGCCCGGCCAGGTCGGTGTAGCCCATCTGCATGACCGGCAGGCCGAGCTGGCGGTAGGCGATGGCCTGCCGATCGCCGAGAGCGGTGAACACCAGATCGACGTGCTCGGCCAGCAAGGTTTCGGCATTGAACGCGGTGCCCTGGATGGCCGTGGCCTGGTTGAGCGCCGGAAGGACCTTGAACATCCACGGTTGGCTTTCGGGATGGTTGACCGTCGCGACAATGCGCGAACCGGCGCCCAAGGTCATCAGCAGCACATGATGGGCGTACCAGGCGTCGGCGATGCGCGCGGGTTCGGTGGGAAGGCTGACACGTTGGCCGCCATCGTCCTGCACCTGTCCAGGTTTCAGCAGCCCGGCCTGAATGTTCTGGCCAGCGTCGCCCGCATCAGCGAAGGCGCAGTCACTCATGCCGACGAGCAGCACAACGCTCAGCAAGCGTCTCAGCAAACGGCGCATGCCGAGCTGCCGCATCTTCACAGATCCACCTGAATCGACGCCTGCACCATACGCGGCGCGGCCGGCGTGGCGCTGGCTTGTCCGGCACCGGTGTAGCCGTTCAGCCCGCCGGGGACGATGTTGGTCCAGTAGCGTTCGTTGGCCAGGTTGGTGACTTCGAGCCGGTAGACTGTGTCGCGCTTCATCAACCGGGTGCTGTAGCTGGCCCCGGCGTCGAAGGTCTTGTAGCTGCCCACCCAGTGATCGCTGCTGTCGTCAGTGGGGCGGGCGCTGGCGTAGCGGGCGTTCAGGTTGACCGCGAGGCCCGGCACCTGATCGATGCGGTATTCGGTCAACAGGCTGGCGGTAACCCGCGACAACCCGACAATGCGCGTGTCTTCCGTGCTTTCGTTGCCGGTGGACAGCAGTTTCGGGTCCAGCCAGGTGATGCCGCCGAACATCTTGAGGTTTTGAGTCAGGTCACCGTCGGCGAGGAATTCCACCCCACGATTGCGCTGATCCCCCGCCACGGCATAGACGTTATCCGGCTGGGTGTAGGCGAAGGGCCGCTTGATCTGGAACGCCGCCAGCGACAGGTTGACCCCGCGCGCGACCCATTTGCCGCCCAGCTCCCACATGCGGCTGCGGTACGGCGACAGGATCGCCCCGGCGTTGCTGCTGCCGGCCGCGGCGCTGTCGCCCTGTTGCAAGCTGTCGGCGTAAGTCAGGTACAGCGTCAGGTCGTCCACCGGCTTGTACATCACGCTGCTGGCCGTGCTGATGCCCGAGTCCTGCGATGACGTGTGGACGCCTGCCTGGGAATAATTGTCGGCGGTCAAACGGCTCTGGCTGCCGCTGAGCATCAGGCTCCATTTCGGCGTGAAGGTCAGGGTGTCGCCCAGCACGAAGGAACGCTGGCGGGCGTTGGCCGAGTGATAGCGATCGGTAAAGTCGGGGAAATCCGGCTCGTCGAAACTGGCCGGGTTGTTCAATGACGCAGTGCCCAGGGTTTTCGTCCCGCCGGCCACGGGGTTGTAGTTGTCCCAGTCAAAACCGGTGACGCCGACAGTCAGGTCGTGGCGAATACCGGCGGTGTAAACGCTGCCGTTGAGGTTTGCCAGGTAGCTGTTGATGGTGAAGCGGCTGGCGGTGGCGCTCGCCACCGAGCTGCGATAGGTGCCGGCGTTGTTAATCAGCGTGTTGGTCACTGCGGTGGATTCGCGGTCGGCGATCTGCCGAAGCGCGCCGATGTCGAGTTTCCAGTTGCCGTCGAAGTCGTGCTTGAAGTGCGCGCTGGCGGTGTCCGTGGTGTTGTTGTCGCCAGAATAATTCTGCCCGAGATTGCTGCGAGTCGGGTCCGGCGCGTGGGGCAGCGTGACGCTTGAGGCGACCGCGAACTTGCCGGGCAGGCCCTTGGACAGGTAGTCGTAGTGGCTGAAGTTGGTTTCGATGACGCTGTCGTCACTGATCTCAAAGTCCGTGGCGAGGCTCACCAACTGCCGGCGCAACGTGCTGCCGGGGGCATAACTGTGGCCCTGTTCGTCGGCCACGTTGAGGCGGTATTTGATCTTGCCGTCCGGGTCGAACGGGCCGCTCAGGTCGGCGGCCTTGAGCCAGGTCAGCCCGGTGCCCACGCCGACCGTCACCCGATTACGGGTGAAATCGGTCGGGCGTTTCGACAGCAGGTTGAAGGTGCCGGCCGGATTCGCCGGGCCATACAGCGACCCCGACAGACCGCTCAGCACTTCGACGCCGCCCAGTTGCTCGGCCGGGTAATCGGTGGTCGACACCACGTTGAGGCCGTCCAGCCGGCTGTTCTGCACCACGCTGCCCTGCAGCCCCCGGGTTTGCGGCCGGGCGCCGTCGGCCTGCACGGAGGGCAGGTAGCGAATGATGTCCTTGAAGCTTTTCAGCTGCTGGCTGTCGATCAGGTCGGAGGAGAGCACGCTGATGGAATAGGGTGTGTCCAGCAGCCTGCGCTCACCCATGGGGCCAAGGGTTGCCGACTTCTCCCGCGCCTGATCGGCGATCGACTGTTGGGCGCTGATGTCCAGCGGTGCCAGGGTCATTTCTTGCGCCAGACTGACCTGGGCGAAGCCGCCAAACAAAAGCGGCGCGAACGCCAGGCGCGATGAGAAGGATCGGGTCATGTACACACTCAGCAAGGAATAAAAAATCGGTGGCCGTTGGTGTCGATCTGCTCGACGGCGACCTGATAAAGACGCGCCATCAGGGCGCTGTCGATGACGTCGTGGGGCGCGCCGTCGGCGATGAGTTGGCCGTCGTGCAGCACCAGCACGCGATTGGCCGAGGCAAGGGCGTGTTCAGGGCGATGGGTGCTGGACAGAATGCTGATGCCTTGGGTGGCGAGGCGCTTGAGCAAGGCCAGCAGGCGCAGCTGATGGCCGTAGTCGAGCCCGGTGACCGGCTCGTCGAGAATGATGATGTTTGCGCGCTGGACCATGGCCCGGGCGATCAGCGCCAACTGACGCTCGCCACCGGACAGCTCGGTATACGGCCGTTCACTCAAGTGCAGGATGCCCAGGTCGGTCAGGGCCTGCTCCGCAGAGGTATTGTCGTCGCGGCTCGGCCCATGGCCAAGGCCAACGGTGGGCAACCGGCCCTGGCCGACCATGTGCGTAACGCTGAACGGGAAGCTCGGGACATGGTTCTGCGGCACGTAGGCAATCTGCCGGGCCACGGCGCGGCGCTTCATTGAACGCATCGGTTGGCCAGCGATCAGCACCTCGCCGGCGTGGGGCGTCAGCAAGCCCAGCAGCAGCCTCATCAACGTGCTTTTCCCGGCCCCGTTGGCCCCCAGCAGGGCGATGTTGTCGCCGGCTTTTATGTCCAGCGAAACGTTTTCGAGAATCAAGCGGTCGCCGACTCGATAGCTGAGTTGGCGGGCCTGCAAGCGCTTCATAGCCAGCCCTTGCGCACGCGATGCAGCACCAACACAAAGGCGATCGCGCCGAGCAACTCGGTAATGATGCCGAGGGGGATTTCTCCCGCCGACACGCTGCGAGCGATGCCGTCGGCCCCCAGCAGGAAGATCCCGCCCAGGCAGGCGCTGAGGGGCAGCAGGCGCGTATTGCCGGGGCCGACCAGCAACCGCGCCAGGTGCGGAATCAACAGACCGATCCAGCCGACCATCCCCGCCAGACTCACAGTGAGTGCGCAGATCAGCGTGGTCAGCACGATCAGGCCGCCACGAATCTGCTCGACCGGCACCCCCAGGCTCAGGGCCTCGTCATCACTCAGGGACAGCGCATCGATGGCGCGGCCGGTCAGACACAACAGCACGATGGCCACGGCCAGAATCGGCCCGATGATCCCCAACGCCTGCACGTCGACGGCACTGAGGCTGCCGAGCAGCCAATAGACGATGCTCGGCAACTGATCCACCGGATCGGCCATGTACTGGGCGATGGACAGCAAGGAGGTGAAGAGGGCGTTCGCGACAATGCCGCCGAGCACCAGTAGCAGGATCGAGGGAGTCTGGAACATGTGCGCGATGCCCAGGCCGACCGCCACGGCGATGAGCCCGGTCACGCACGCCACCAGCGCAATGGCCAAAGGCGGGAGGTGCCAGATGATTCCCAGCGCAGCGCCGAACGCACAACCGCTCAACACGCCGAGCAAACCCGGCGACACCAGCGGATTGCGGAACACGCCCTGATACACCGCGCCCGAGACGGAAAGCCCGGCACCCACCAGCACCGCGGCAATGACCCGAGGCAGGCGCGCCTCGATGATCAGGCTGTGGAGCAGGTCGTAGCGCTGGGCGGGCATGTCGCTGATGCCCAGCATCGTTGCAATGAACGTCAGGAATTCGTGGATTGAGATTTGATAGCGGCCCAATAACAGCGCACCGGCAGCCGTCATGATCAACGCCAACAGGCCGAGCAGCAGAGGGGAGTGCAGCTTGAGAGGGGACATCTGTTACTCATTGTTTCGGTATGTAAAAAACTATACAGCGATAGGCGAGGCTTCTCTAGGGACGGGATGCCGCATGGGGTGAATCTTCATTTATCGGGGGAGCGGCCGGTGATGTTCGGCTCGGGTTTCGCGGACTGACGCCTGACGCCTTCCCGGCTAAAGCCGGTCCTACGAATGTGAGCGGTGGTCTAGTGGGACCGGCTTCAGCCGGGAAGGGGCCGGTGTGAACGCCATCAGATTTTCGGTGTAGCGCGTAACGCCTCCCCGGCTAAAGCCGGTCCCACAGTTGAGGTCCAGGCAGTCCCGCAGTCGGCGTTTCACCCGGTTTCATTGACTGCGCGCGGCATCTGGTGGGACCGGCTTCAGCCGGGAAGAGGCCAGTGTGAACGCCATCAGTGTATCGGCGAACACCGATCAGCCCGATCAATCGACAAAGCTCAAACGTGCCCAAACAACCCCTGCGCAAACTTGACCCGCTCTTCCGCGCTCTCCTGGACACCGTCCGCTGCCAGCTCTTCGAGCCGCTTTTCCACCGCCAATGTCCGGTGAGTCAGCCCGCAGTCGTTGGCGATCTGGATGTTCAGCCCCGGCCGGGCGTTGAGCTCCAGAATCAGCGGCCCGCGGTCCTGGTCCAGCACCATGTCCACGCCGATATAACCCAGGCCACACAGCTCGTAGCACTCAGCCGCAAGCTTCATGAAACCGTCCCAGTTCGGCAGTTGCACGCCATCTACCGCATTGGTGGTGTCGGGATGCTTGCTGATGATGTTGTTCAACCAGGTGCCGCGCAGCGTCAGGCCGGTCGCCAGATCGACGCCGACACCGATGGCGCCCTGGTGCAGGTTGGCCTTGCCGCCGGACTGTCGGGTGGGCAGGCGCAACATGGCCATCACCGGATAGCCCATCAGCACGATCACGCGGATGTCCGGGACTCCCTCATAACTGATGCTCTTGAAAATCTGATCCGGCGTGACCCGGTATTCGATCAGCGCCCGGTCGCGGTGGCCGCCCAGGGAATACAGCCCGGTGAGGATGCTGGAAATCTGATGCTCGATTTCGTCGTGGCTGATGATGCGCCCGGAGACCGTGCGGAAGCGCTCTTCGAACCGGTCGGCAATGACCAGGATGCCGTCGCCGCCTGCGCCCTTGGCCGGCTTGACGACGAAATCACTGCGCCCGCCGATGATCGTGTCGAGCTTGTCGATTTCCTTTTCGGTGGAAATGATCCCGTACAGCTCGGGCACATGAATGCCCGCGGCGATGGCCCGCTCCTTGGTGATGATCTTGTCATCCACAATGGGGTAGAGGCTGCGCTTGTTGTACTTGAGCACGTAGTCGGCGTTACGCCGGTTGATGCCCATGATCCCCTTGGCTTCCAGCGCCTTCCAGGTTTTCCACCAGCCGATCATTTAGGGGTTTCCCGCTCGGCGTCTTCCTTGAGGAAGGCCTTGAAGCGAATCAGCTCGGTCAGCCGATACCCGCGATAACGCCCCATCGCCAGCATGAAGCCCACCAGAATCAGCAGGATGGCCGGGAAGGTAAACACGAAGTAGATGAACTCCGGAATGCTCATGATGATGTGCGCCAGGGACGCCGCGAACAGCGTGCCGATGGCGACTTTCATGGCATGGCCGCCGCCGCGCTCTTCCCAAGTGATCGACAGGCGTTCGATGGTCATGGTCAGAATCACCATCGGGAACAGCGCCACCGACAGCCCCCGCTCAAGCCCCAGCTTGTGGCTGAACAGGCTGATGGCGGCAATCAGCACCACCACGAAGGTCAGCACCACCGACAGCCTCGGCAGCATTTGCAGCTTGAGGTGTTCGAGGTACGAGCGCAGGGACAGGCCCAGCGCGGTGATGATGGTGAACAACACGATGCCGAAGCCCAGCTGGGTCTCGCGGAACGCCAGCGCGATCAGCACCGGGGTGAAGGTCCCCAGCGTCTGCAGGCCTACGAGGTTGCGCAGGATCAGGATCACCAGCACGCCGATCGGGATCATCACCATGATCATGAAGGTCTTCTGGGTTTGCAGCGGCAAGCTGTACAGCGAGTATTCGAGGAAGTCGGCGTCGGTGCTTTCGTCGGTCAGCTTGGCCAGGCGAATGGCGTTCATCTCGCTGTTGTTCAGGCTGAAGCTCACAGTGGCCTTCTTGCCACCCTCCACGGAGATCAGGTTGTCGTTGCCGGTCCACCACAGCAGTCGGTCCTGGGGCAGGCCCGCCTCGCCGGTTTCCGGATTGAAATACAGCCAGTCCTTGCCATTGAAACTGCGCAGCCACAGTTCGGGTGACTGCGGCTGATCGGCGACCAAGCGGATGGTGTGGACTTTCTCCACCGGCACGTGGGCGATGGACAGCAGCGTCTCGGTGATCCGCGCCTTGTTCTGTACCGACGTATCGCCGGCCAGCAGCAGCTTGACGTTGTCATCGCTCAAGTTGTTGACGCGCTTGATGGCTTCGCTGACGAAAGTCTCGACGTCGGCCGAGTGCTGCCGGATCGGCGCGAGCAGTGCGTCGGCGGCGATTTTTTCCGGGCCTTCCACAACGATGCTGTCGCGGAAGATCGGGCCTTTGATCTTGGCTTTCTCGCCACTGTAGCGCTTGGTCAATACCAGCCGGTAGTAGAGCGTCTGGTTGCCGTTGGCCCGGCGTGCGGACCAGGTCACCTTGCGGTTGCCATCCGCGCGATTGACGTTCACGCCGTAGTTGTTGGAGATGAAGCTTTCGTTGAGGCTGATGTAATCCCGCGAAAGGGGCGGCACGTACATTTGTACCTTGACCGTGTCCTTCGGGTTGGCGATGAACTCGACCTTGGCGTCGATGTTCCACAGGTCGTCGGTTTCGTCTTCGGTCACCGGAATGCCGAGTGCCAATATCTGATAAGCCGTGATCGCGATGCCCAGCGTGACGAGGGTCGCGATCAGGATTTTCAGATGGAGGGTAAGAGAGCGCATGTTGTTACTCTGCGGTTTGAGCATCGGTGACGCAGGCAGGCTTGCCTGCTGCGTATTTCAGGCTTGGATCGACCAGCGCATCGAAGTGCTTGAGGGCTTCGGAGCCAATCAGAAGCGGGTATTGGAATGCGCTGCGGTCGGTCAAGTTCACTTCTATGGTGCGCAGCGCGCTGCCCATGCACACATCCAGGCTGATGACCGGGCGGGCGGTGTATTTCCTGTCGTCATCGGCGTCGATATCCCCCGCACGCCGCTTGATCCTGCTGACCCGGGCCAGGGGGCGTTCAATGGGGTGTTCGTGGGCATCGTCGATGGCCAGGTAAAAACGCACCCAGGATTCCCCATTGCGCTTGAAACGCTTGATGTCGCGGGCACTCAGGGAGGCGGTTTTCGCGCCGGTGTCCAGTTTGGCGGCGACTTGCAGGTCGATGTCGGCCAGTTCTGCGTACTCGTTCAAGCCATACACCGTCTTTTCAGCGGCCAGGCTCAGGCCGGGCAGAAAAAGCCCGGAAAGAAAAAGTCCGGGCAGAAAGAAGCCTGGCAGGTACAGGGATAAGAGAACGAGAAGGGGGTGACGGCTCATAAGTCCAGGTGCGATGAAAAGGTGAAAGAGCTGCTTTGACGTCGAAATACGGTTTTGGTTTGAACCAAGGTGCCGCGCCTGGGCAAGCCGTCTGTTGCCTGCATGGGTGGTCTTCAACGGGCCGCATCTTAGCATGAAGCCTTTGTGACGCCAGCGAAGGGCGCAGCGGACAGGTACGGTCAGACGCTTCATCAGAGGGTGTCTCCATTAGACGATTGTCGACAATCAGCCTTTTAGCTTTGACGGAACTGCCTTCATTCGCTAGATTTGCTGGCATTCGATCATCAGGTGTCAACAATGTTGGATGCCGCCGAAACTCTGCCTGCTACGTCGTTGGACGCCGAGACGCTGTCCGAGAACGTCTTTCGTCGTATTCAGGCGGCCATCGTCAAAGGCGACATTGCCCCTGGCAGCAAGATCTCCGAGCCTGAGCTGGCGCGCACTTACGGCATCAGCCGGGGGCCATTGCGCGAAGCCATCCACCGGCTTGAAGGTCAGCGCCTGTTGGTGCGCGTCCCCCACGTCGGCGCTCGCGTGGTTTCCCTGAGCCATGCCGAACTGGTCGAGCTGTACGAAATTCGCGAATCCCTCGAAGGCATGGCCTGTCGCCTGGCCGCCGAGCGCATGACCGTCGAAGAAGTCAACGAGCTGCGCCGCGTGCTGGAAACCCATGAATGCGACAGCGCCTTTCAGGCCGGCGTCGGCTATTACCAACAGGAAGGCGACTTCGACTTTCATTACCGGATCATCCAGGGCGCGCGTAACAGCACCCTGACCCAGATGCTCTGCGATGACCTGTACCAACTGGTGCGCATGTACCGCATCCAGTTCTCGACGACACCCAATCGTCCGCGCCAGGCGTTCGCCGAGCACCACCGTATTCTCGACGCCATCGCCGAACGTGACGGCGAGCTGGCCGAGCTGTTGATGCGCCGCCACATTGCCGCGTCCAAACGCAATATCGAGCAGCACTTCCGCGCTGCCACTGCCCGAGGTGAACAATGACCACAAGAACCACTCCCGGCCAACGCTTCCGTGACGCTGTCGCCAGCGAGCATCCGCTGCAAGTGGTCGGCACGATCAACGCCAACCACGCGTTGCTGGCGCAAAGGGCCGGCTTCAAGGCCATTTATCTGTCCGGCGGCGGCGTCGCGGCGGGTTCGCTGGGCGTGCCGGATCTCGGCATCACCGGCCTGGATGACGTGCTCACCGACGTGCGCCGCATCACCGACGTCTGCGACCTGCCGCTGCTGGTGGACGTCGACACCGGTTTCGGTGCTTCGGCGTTCAACGTGGCGCGCACGGTCAAGTCGATGATCAAGTTCGGCGCGGCGGCGATGCACATCGAAGACCAGGTCGGCGCCAAGCGCTGCGGTCACCGGCCCGGCAAGGAAATCGTCTCGCAGCAGGAGATGGTTGATCGCATCAAGGCGGCGGTGGATGCGCGAACCGACGACAGTTTCGTGATCATGGCGCGCACCGATGCGCTGGCGGTGGAAGGCCTGGAATCAGCTCTGGATCGCGCCGCCGCGTGCATCGAGGCAGGCGCGGACATGGTCTTCCCGGAAGCAATCACTGAGCTTGAGATGTACAAGCTGTTTGCCTCGCGGGTGAAGGCGCCGATCCTCGCCAACATCACCGAGTTCGGTTCGACGCCGCTGTTCACCACCGACGAGCTGAAGTCCGCCGAAGTGGCGCTGGTGCTCTACCCGCTGTCGGCATTCCGGGCGATGAACAAGGCGGCGGAAAACGTCTACACCGCGATTCGTCGCGACGGCACCCAGAAGAATGTCATCGACACCATGCAGACGCGCATGGAGTTGTACGAACGCATCGACTACCACGCGTTCGAGCAGAAGCTCGATGCGCTGTTTGCGCAGAAGAAATCGTAGAAAAGCCCGATCACTGTGGGAGTGAGCTTGCTCACGAAGAGGACGGTATATCCGAACCCCTTCTATTACCCGGACTATTGCCTTCGCGAGCAAGCTCGCTCCCACGGGTTAGCGTATCTCTTGCTCTGAAGGCTGCGTAAAACATAGAGACGAATTGCCGATTCCCACACAACTACAAGACTGGAGACAGCAATGGCTGAAGCAAAAGTATTGAGCGGCGCAGGCCTGCGAGGCCAGGTGGCCGGGCAGACCGCGTTGTCTACCGTCGGCCAGGCCGGCGCCGGATTGACCTACCGCGGCTACGACGTGCGTGAACTCGCCGCCGACGCCCGATTCGAAGAAGTCGCGTACCTGCTGCTGTACGGCGATCTGCCGACCCAGGCGGAACTCGATGGTTACCTGAAGAAGCTCCAGGGCCTGCGTGACCTGCCCCAGGCGCTGAAAGAAGTGCTCGAGCGCATTCCCGCCGACACCCACCCCATGGACGTCATGCGCACCGGCTGCTCGATGCTCGGCAATCTCGAGCCCGAAACCAGCTTCGCCCAGCAGCTCGATTCCACCGACCGGCTGCTCGCCGCGTTCCCGGCGATCATGTGCTATTGGTACCGCTTCAGCCATGAAGGCAAGCGCATCGACTGCGTCACCGACGAAGTGTCCATTGCCGGGCACTTCCTGAAACTGCTGCTGGACAAGGCGCCGAGCGAACTGCACCGCAAGGTCATGGACGTCTCGCTGATTCTTTACGCCGAGCACGAATTCAACGCCTCAACCTTCACCGCCAGGGTTTGCGCATCGACCCTGTCCGACCTGTTTTCCTGCATCACGGCGGCCATTGGCACATTGCGCGGTCCGTTGCACGGCGGCGCCAATGAAGCGGCGATGGAGATGATCCAGAAGTTTTCCTCCGCCGAAGAAGCGACGAAGGGCACGTTGGCGATGCTGGAGCGCAAGGACAAGATCATGGGCTTCGGCCACGCGATCTATAAGGACAACGACCCGCGTAACGAGGTGATCAAGGGCTGGTCGAAAAAGCTCGCGGAGGAGGTGGGCGACACCGTGCTGTTCCCGGTCTCCGAAGCCATCGACAAGACCATGTGGGAGCAGAAGAAGCTGTTCCCCAACGCCGACTTCTACCACGCCTCGGCGTACCACTTCATGGGCATCCCGACCAAGCTGTTCACCCCAATCTTCGTCTGCTCGCGCCTGACCGGCTGGGCTTCCCACGTGTTCGAACAGCGCGCCAACAACCGCATCATCCGACCGAGCGCCGAATACATCGGCGTCGAACAGCGCAAATTCGTGCCCATCGAACAGCGCTGATGGGGAAAGGAGAGTTCCACGGGGCTCTCCACCCGAAACTTTTCCGTGATCGAGTCCTGACGATGAACACTGAATACCGCAAATCGCTGCCCGGCACTTCGCTGGATTACTTCGACGCCCAGGCGGCAGTCGATGGGATCAAGCCAGGCGCCTACGCCACGCTGCCGTACACCTCCCGCGTGCTCGCCGAAAACCTGGTGCGCCGTTGCCATCCGACCACGCTGACGGCTTCGCTCACGCAACTGATTGAACGCAAGCGTGATCTTGATTTCCCGTGGTTTCCGGCGCGCGTTGTCTGCCATGACATTCTCGGCCAGACCGCGCTGGTGGACCTCGCCGGCTTGCGCGACGCAATCGCCGACATGGGCGGCGACCCCGCGCAGGTCAATCCCGTGGTGCCCGTGCAGTTGATCGTCGATCACTCGCTGGCCGTCGAATGCGGGGGCTACGACCCGGACGCGTTCAGCAAGAACCGGGCGATTGAAGACCGTCGCAACGAAGACCGCTTCCACTTCATCAACTGGACCAAGCAGGCGTTCAAGAACGTCGAAGTGATCCCGCCCGGCAACGGCATCATGCACCAGATCAATCTGGAGCGGATGTCACCGGTGATTCAGACGCTGAACGGCGTCGCTTTCCCCGACACCCTGGTCGGCACCGACAGCCACACCCCACACGTGGATGCTCTGGGGGTCATCGCCATCGGCGTCGGCGGCCTTGAAGCCGAGAACGTCATGCTCGGTCGTGCCTCGTGGATGCGCCTGCCGGACATCATCGGCGTCGAACTGTCGGGTCGTCCGCAGCCGGGCATTACCGCCACCGACGTGGTGCTGGCGCTCACCGAATACCTGCGCCAGCAAAAGGTCGTCGGCGCGTATCTGGAATTCTACGGCGAGGGCGCCCGCGCGCTGACCCTTGGCGACCGCGCGACCGTTTCGAACATGGCCCCCGAGTACGGCGCCACCGCTGCCATGTTCAGCATCGATCAACAGACCATCGATTACCTCCGGCTGACCGGTCGCGAAGACCAGCAAGTGCAGTTGGTCGAAACCTTCGCCCGCCACACCGGGCTCTGGGCCGACAGCCTGGTCACCGCCGAATACGAGCGCGTGCTGCGTTTCGACCTGTCCAGCGTGGTGCGCAACATGGCCGGACCGTCCAACCCCCACGCACGTGTAGCTACCGCCGATCTGGCCGCCAAAGGCATCGCGGCGCCGTGGGAGGAAACCCCGGGCGAAATGCCGGACGGCGCGGTGATCATCGCCGCCATCACCAGCTGCACCAACACCAGCAACCCGCGCAACGTCATCGCCGCAGGTTTGCTGGCGCGCAATGCCAATCGCCTGGGCCTGACGCGCAAACCGTGGGTCAAGTCGTCCCTGGCGCCAGGCTCGAAAACCGTCGCGCTATACCTGGACGAAGCAGGGCTGACCGACGAGCTGGAGCAGCTGGGTTTCGGCATCGTCGCGTTCGCCTGCACCACTTGTAACGGCATGTCCGGCGCGCTGGACCCCGTGATCCAGCAGGAAATCATCGACCGCGACCTGTACGCCACGGCAGTGCTTTCGGGCAACCGCAACTTCGACGGGCGCATTCACCCTTACGCCAAGCAGGCGTTTCTTGCCTCGCCGCCGCTGGTGGTGGCCTACGCCATCGCCGGAACGATCCGCTTCGATATCGAGAAAGATGTGCTGGGTCTTGGGCCTAATGGCGAAGAAATCCGCCTGAAGGACCTCTGGCCAAGCGACGCCGAGATCGATCAGGTGGTGAAGGCCTCGGTCAAGCCGGAGCAGTTCCGTCAGGTGTATATCCCGATGTTCGCCATCCACGAAGACACCGGCCCGAAAGTCGCGCCGCTGTACGACTGGCGCCCGATGAGCACCTACATTCGCCGACCGCCGTACTGGGAAGGCGCCCTGGCCGGCGAGAGAACCCTCAAGGGCATGCGTCCGCTGGCGGTGTTGCCGGACAACATCACCACCGATCACCTGTCGCCGTCCAACGCAATCATGCTCGACAGTGCGGCCGGCGAATACCTGGACAAAATGGGCCTGCCGGAAGAGGACTTCAACTCCTACGCCACCCATCGCGGCGATCACCTGACGGCCCAGCGCGCGACGTTTGCCAACCCCAAACTGTTCAATGAAATGGTGGTGGAGAACGGCAAGGTCAAGCAGGGCTCCTACGCGCGGATCGAGCCGGAAGGCCGGGTCACGCGGATGTGGGAGGCCATCGAAACCTACATGGCCCGCAAGCAGCCACTGATCATCATTGCCGGCGCCGATTACGGCCAGGGTTCGTCCCGGGACTGGGCGGCCAAGGGCGTGCGCCTGGCCGGTGTCGAAGTCATCGTCGCCGAAGGCTTCGAGCGCATCCACCGTACCAATCTGGTAGGCATGGGCGTGCTGCCGCTTGAGTTCAAGCCGGGCACCAATCGCCTGACCCTGGGCATTGATGGCAGTGAAATCTACGACGTGATCGGACCGCGCACCCCGGGTGCCACGCTGACGCTGATCATCCAGCGCAAGAACGGCGAGCGTGTGGAGGTGCCGGTGACCTGCCGCCTCGACACGGGAGAAGAGGTGTTGATCTACGAGGCCGGCGGTGTGTTGCAACGCTTTGCCCAGGACTTCCTCGAATCTTCGGCCGTCGCCTGAGCTGGCGCGCGCTCTGCTCTCTATATAAGAAAGAATCAGAAGGAACAGTTCCATGGCTTCCACAGCACAGATCAAGATTCCCGCGACCTACATGCGCGGCGGCACCAGCAAGGGCGTGTTTTTCCTCCGGGACGACCTGCCCGAAGCTGCACAGACTCCAGGCGCCGCCCGTGACGCCTTGCTGCTGCGGGTGATCGGCAGCCCCGACCCTTACGCCAAACAGATCGATGGCATGGGCGGCGCGACGTCGAGCACCAGCAAGACGGTGATCCTGTCAAAAAGCGAGAAAGCCGATCACGACGTCGATTACCTGTTTGGCCAGGTCGCCATCGACAAGCCCTTCGTCGACTGGAGCGGCAATTGCGGCAACCTGTCCGCGGCGGTCGGCCCGTTCGCCATCAGCAACGGTCTGGTTGACCCGGCGCGTATTCCGCAGAGCGGCGTGGCGGTGGTGCGCATCTGGCAGGCCAACATCGGCAAAACCATCATCGCCCATGTACCAATGACTGACGGCGCGGTGCAGGAAACCGGCGATTTCGAGCTCGACGGCGTGACCTTTCCGGCGGCCGAAGTGCAGCTGGAGTTCATGGACCCTGCGGCGGACGAGGAGGGCGCTGGCGGCTCGATGTTCCCCACGGGCAATCTGGTGGACGAACTCGACGTGCCGGGTGTGGGGACGTTCACGGCGACGATGATCAACGCCGGCATCCCGACGATCTTCGTCAATGCCCGGGACATTGGCTATACCGGCAGCGAATTGCAGGACGCAATCAACAGCGACCCGAAGGCCCTGAGCATGTTCGAAACGATTCGGGCCTATGGCGCCGTGCGCATGGGGCTGATCGGCACGGTCGAGGAAGCAGCAACGCGTCAGCACACGCCTAAAGTGGCGTTCGTGGCCGCGCCCGCTGAATACCTGTCTTCCAGCGGCAAGCGGGTCACCACCGCAGACACCGATCTGCTGGTGCGCGCCATGTCCATGGGCAAGCTGCATCACGCGATGATGGGCACGGCGGCAGTGGCCATCGGCACAGCGGCGGCGATACCGGGCACGCTGGTCAACCTGGCAGCGGGCGGCGGCGAGCGCAGTGCCGTGCGCTTCGGCCACCCCTCCGGAACCCTGCGCGTCGGCGCTGAAGCGGTATTGGTCGACGGCGAATGGCACGTCAAAAAAGCCATCATGAGCCGCAGCGCGCGGGTGTTGATGGAAGGCTGGGTCCGCGTGCCGGGCAACAGCTTCTGACCGGAGCGCATGGCCTGCTCCGGCCAACTTGCAGCTTGCAACTTCAAACTTGCCGCTGCGCAGCTACTTAAACCGCCGCTCGACGCCTTTCTCCACTAGCACCTTTGCCGAGATTTCCTCGACCGAGAAATGCGTGGAGTTGATGTGCGGGATGTTCTCGCGGCGGAACAGGCCTTCGACTTCGCGCACTTCGAACTCGCACTGGGCGTAACTGGCGTAGCGGCTGTTGGGTTTGCGTTCGTGGCGGATCGCAGTCAGACGGTCGGGATCGATGGTCAGGCCGAACAGCTTGTCCCGGTGCAGTTTCAGCGCGGCGGGCAGCTGCAGGCGCTCCATGTCGTCTTCGGTCAGCGGGTAATTGGCGGCGCGGATGCCGAACTGCATGGCCATGTACAGGCAGGTCGGGGTCTTGCCGCAGCGCGACACGCCCACCAGGATGATGTCGGCCTTGTCGTAATAATGGGTTCTGGCGCCGTCGTCGTTGTCCAGCGCGAAGTTCACCGCCTCGATCCGCTCCATGTAATTGGAGTTGTGCCCAATGGAGTGGGATTTCCCCACCGAGTAGGAAGAGTGTGAACTAAGCTCCAGCTCCAGCGGAGCGAGGAAGGTCGAAAAAATGTCGATCATGAAGCCGTCGGAGGTCGCGAGAATCTCGCGGATGTCCTGATTGACGATGGTGTCGAAGATGATCGGACGGGCTTCGTCCTTTTCGGCGGCCTTGTTGATCTGCTGCACCATGGCCCGGGCCTTCTCGACGCTGTCGATATAGGGGCGCGTGAACTTGTTGAATGTAATGTTTTCAAATTGCGCTAGCAGACTCTGGCCAAGGGTTTCGGCGGTAATGCCGGTGCCATCGGAGATGAAAAAGCGGATCGTTTCATTTGCGCCCCGGGGCCTTAAGCTGAAGACAATTTGTGGATATGATAGGCCGGCTTGCGGGCCATGACTGGCCGCATTCTACCTGTTTTCAATCGCCGCGATTCCCGCACCAAAAGCGTTTCCAACAATAACCGGTTAGTGGAGAGATCACCTTGGTAGAGTACGTAGTTTCCCTCGATAAGCTCGGCAAACATGATGTTGAGCACGTGGGGGGCAAGAACGCATCCCTCGGCGAGATGATCAGCAACCTGGCGGGTGCAGGCGTGTCCGTTCCCGGTGGCTTTGCCACGACCGCTCAGGCCTACCGTGATTTCCTCGAGCAGAGTGGCCTGAACGATCAGATCCATCAGGCCCTCGACGCGCTGGATGTCGACGACGTCAACGAGCTGGCCAGAACCGGCGCCAAGATTCGTCAGTGGATCATGGAGGCTGAATTCCCCGAAAAGCTCAACGCCGAAATCCGCACCGCCTTCGCCGAGCTCTCGGCGGGCAACCCGGACATCGCCGTGGCCGTGCGCTCTTCCGCCACCGCAGAAGATTTGCCGGACGCTTCCTTCGCCGGCCAGCAGGAAACCTTCCTGAACATTCGTGGCGTCGAAAACGTCATCCGCGCGGCGAAAGAGGTGTTCGCATCGCTGTTCAACGACCGCGCCATTTCCTACCGTGTGCACCAAGGCTTCGACCACAAGCTGGTGGCGCTGTCCGCTGGCGTGCAGCGCATGGTGCGTTCCGAAACCGGCACCGCAGGCGTCATGTTTACCCTGGACACCGAATCCGGTTTCCGCGACGTGGTTTTCATCACCGGCGCCTACGGCTTGGGCGAGACCGTCGTCCAGGGCGCGGTCAACCCGGACGAATTTTACGTTCACAAAAACACCCTTGAAGCCGGCCGCCCGGCGATCCTGCGCCGCAACCTCGGCAGCAAGGCAATCAAGATGATCTACGGCGAAGAGGCCAAGGCCGGTAAATCGGTCAAGACCATCGACGTCGACCTGGCGGACCGCGCGCGTTTCTGCCTCAGCGACGAGGAAGTCAGCAACCTGGCCCGCCAGGCGATGATCATCGAAAAGCACTATCAGTGCCCGATGGACATCGAGTGGGCCAAAGACGGCGATGACGGCAAGCTCTACATCGTGCAGGCGCGTCCGGAAACCGTAAAAAGCCGCACCTCGTCCAATGTCATGGAACGCTATCTGTTGAAAGAGAAGGGCACCGTTCTGGTGGAAGGCCGCGCCATCGGCCAGCGCATCGGCGCCGGCAAGGTGCGGATCATCAAGGACGTGTCCGAGATGGACAAGGTCCAGCCCGGCGACGTGCTGGTCTCCGACATGACCGACCCGGACTGGGAACCGGTCATGAAACGCGCCAGCGCCATCGTCACCAACCGTGGCGGACGCACTTGCCACGCGGCGATCATCGCTCGCGAGTTGGGTATCCCGGCGGTAGTGGGTTGCGGCAACGCCACCGAGCTGTTGCAGGAAGGTCAGGGCGTCACCGTGTCCTGCGCCGAGGGCGACACCGGTTACATTTTCGAGGGCGAGCTGGGCTTCGACATCAAGCAGAACTCCGTCGACGCCATGCCTGATCTGCCGTTCAAAATCATGATGAACGTCGGCAACCCGGATCGCGCCTTTGACTTCGCCCAGTTGCCCAACGCCGGTATCGGCCTGGCGCGCCTGGAATTCATCATCAACCGCATGATCGGCGTGCACCCCAAGGCGCTGCTGAACTACGCCAACCTGCCTCAGGACATCAAGGAAAGCGTCGACAAGCGCATCGCCGGCTACGACGATCCGGTCGGTTTCTACGTCGAGAAGCTGGTGGAAGGCATCAGCACCCTGGCGGCGGCGTTCTCGCCCAAGAAAGTCATCGTGCGGCTGTCGGACTTTAAGTCCAACGAATACGCCAACCTGATCGGCGGCAAGCTTTACGAGCCGGAAGAAGAAAACCCGATGCTGGGCTTCCGTGGCGCGTCGCGGTACATCAGCGAAAACTTCCGCGACTGCTTCGAGCTGGAATGCCGCGCCCTCAAGCGCGTGCGCAATGAGATGGGCCTGACCAACGTCGAAATCATGGTGCCGTTCGTCCGCACCCTGGGCGAAGCGAGCCAGGTCATCGACTTGCTCGCCGAAAACGGTCTGGCCCGTGGCGAGAACGGTCTGCGCGTGATCATGATGTGCGAACTGCCGTCCAACGCCCTGATGGCCGATGAGTTCCTCGAATTCTTCGACGGTTTCTCCATCGGTTCCAACGACCTGACCCAGCTGACCCTGGGCCTGGACCGTGACTCCGGGATCATCGCCCACTTGTTCGACGAGCGTAATCCTGCGGTGAAGAAGCTGCTGTCCTACGCCATTCAGGCCTGCAACAAGGCCGGCAAGTACATCGGCATCTGCGGCCAGGGCCCGTCCGATCACCCGGATCTGGCGCGCTGGCTGATGGAGCAGGGCATCGAAAGCGTGTCCCTCAATCCTGATTCGGTACTGGAGACCTGGTTCTTCCTGTCCGAAGAGGACGCTCCCACCTGATGCAGATCGAGTAAGATGCCGGCCCGTTTCCATGGGCCGGTTTCCCGAAAGGGCGGTTTTTGACGAATCCGCCCTTTTTTGTGGGTGATTTTTGGCGCGCTGGCAGCGTCAACCTGCTGTTCCGCCCAACCGCCATTTCCCCACCCACCTAGAGCGTCCAGCAAGAGCACCATGCAAAGCAGCAGTCATCTCTTTCCCGTGGCCTTGATCAGTGCCGAGCGTCGTGGCGACCTGACCGAGGACGTCTACCGTTTGAAACCCGGCAACAGCCCGGACTTTACCGTCGAAATCGCCGTCACCCGTCTGGGGCTCGTGGCTGCACCGGATGCCCGGGGCGTACCGGTGGTCTTGCTGCATGGCAGTTTTTCCAATCGACGCTTCTGGTACTCCCCAAAGGCATCGGCCTGGGCGCCTATCTGGCCCGTGCCGGGTTCGACGTATGGATACCGGAAATGCGTGGCCATGGCCTGTCGGCGCGCAACAGTGCGTACAAAACCAATTGCGTGGCCGATTACGCACGCTTTGATCTGCCGGCCATCGCGGCGTTCGTGCGCGAGCAGACCGGCGAGGCGCCCCACTGGATCGGCCACTCCCTAGGCGGCACGACCCTGGCCGCAGCATTCGGCGGGCAGTACCTGACGGCGGACGATGCGGCCTCGGTGGCGCTGTTCGGCAGTCAGGTCACCCGCAGCCACTGGCCGCTGAAAGTGCCACCGCTGCAATGGGCTGCACGGCTGCTGCTCAAGCGCTTCGAGCACGTGTCAGGCCCGCGTTTCAAGCGCGGTCCAGAAGATGAGCCCATGGGCGTCCTTCTGGAAAGCATGCGCTGGCATGGCCTGTTCGGCCGTTTCGGGCACAAGCGGGAGGACTGGTGGGCCGGGCTGCAACAGGTCACGGTCCCGCTGCTGTGCGTGGCGGGCGCTGGCGATCATCAGGACCCGGAATGGGCCTGCCGCGAGCTGTTCGAGCAGTTCGGCAGCGACGACAAGGCATTTCTCGTCCTCGGCCGCGAGCACGGCTTCCGCGAAGATTTCGGCCATGTGCCGATGCTGGTCAGCAAAGCCGCGCAAACCCAGGTGTGGCCGCGCGTAGCCGACTGGCTGAACCGTCATGTCGCTGCGGTAAAGACTGAATCAACGCTGAACATGATCGCGACTCCGTGATTGTCACCGGCGCAGCCATTCCTTGGGCGCTGACTTGGCGCTAAGCTGCACCCATTCTCAACACCGGGACCGGATGGCCGGTGGCGACGTGCTGGTCAGAATGTTTTTGCTCTGTAGGTGCTATATAAGGAAGCGACGCGCGTGGAACGTCCGCCGTTCAGACAAGCCGTTTATCCTCGTAGCGGTTGACCCTCATCACAGAGCTTTCCTGACAGGAGTTACCCATGCATTACATCACCCCGGACTTGTGCGACGCCTACCCTGACCTGGTTGAGGTGGTGGAGCCGATGTTCAGCAACTTCGGTGGCCGAGATTCATTTGGCGGCGAGATCGTCACGCTCAAGTGCTTCGAAGACAATTCCCTGGTGCGCGAGCAGGCCGAACAGGATGGACACGGCAAAGTATTGGTCGTGGACGGCGGAGGCTCGCTGCGCTGCGCACTGCTCGGCGACATGATCGCCGAAAAGGCAGCGAAAAACGGTTGGGAGGGCATGGTGATTTTTGGCTGCGTGCGCGATGTCGATGTCCTGGCACAGACCGACCTCGGTGTGCAGGCACTGGCCAGTCACCCGCTCAAGACCGAAAAGCGTGGCCTCGGTGACCTGAACAAGGTGGTGACCTTCGGCGGTGTGACGTTCAAGCCGGGCGAATTCATCTATGCCGACAACAACGGCATCATCGTCTCGCCTAGCGCGCTGACGATGCCCGACTGACCGGCCTTCTTCGGGCTGCTGGCGATTCACTCAGCAAGGATACGAATGTTCGACGAAACAAACGCGCAGTGGGGGCTGGTTCACGCCCTCGTGTTGGACGGAAAGGGTGGGGCGCGTTCAATCCCCGGACTGAACTGGATGGTCTGCAACTGGAGCCCCACGAAAGCGTGTGGCTCCACTGGGACCGCAGCCATCCGCAGACCCAGACGTGGTTGCGCAAGACCAGCGGTCTGAGCGAGTTCGTCTGCGACCTGATGCTGGAAGAGAACACCCGGCCGCGGCTGCTGGCTTTGCCGGACAACGAATTGCTGCTGTTCCTGCGCGGGATCAACCTGAACCCGGGGGCCGAGCCGGAAGACATGGTGTCGGTGCGCATTTTTGCCGCCGCCCAGCGCGTTATCTCGTTGCGCCTGCGCTCGCTGCGGGCAACCGATGAACTGATCTCGTTATTGAATGAAGGAAAGGGACCGAAAACGGCGTCGGAACTGCTGCTGTATCTGGCCCAGTTTCTGACTGACAAGGTTCAGGCCGTGGTCAGCGAGCTGACCGAACTGGTCGATGACATGGAAGAACGCATAGATGCCGACGAGCGGTATCTGCCCGAGCACGGCAACATGGTGCACATCCGCAGACGAGCGGCGGGACTGCGTCGGTTTCTGGCGCCTCAGCGCGAAATCTACGCACAGCTGACGCGCAGCAAGATGCCGTGGTTCGTGGAGGACGATGCGGATTACTGGAACGAATTGAACAACAGCCTGACGCGCTACCTCGAAGAGCTGGAATTGACCCGAGAGCGAGTGGGGCTGGTGCTTGAGGCTGAAGACAGGCGCCTCAACGAGCGGATGAACAGGACCATGTATCGGTTTGGGGTCATCACCGGCATCTTCCTGCCGATGACCTTCCTGACAGGTTTGCTGGGCATCAACGTGGGGGCATCCCCGGGTCGGAAAATCCCTATGGATTTCTGTATGCCTGCGGCTTGATGCTCATCGTGGCCGTCGGCCAGACGTGGTTGTTCAAGCGGTTGCGGTGGGTGTGAGCGTAAAAAATCGGGAGGCGTTCGTGTGTGTCGTGTGACTCCGGCAGAATGGGATGCGTCTTCCAGTGACATTGCGTGAGGTGCCTATGCACGACCCGTTTGAAGAATCACTGCGAGACATGCTCAATGCTTCGTCCAGCAGCCGGGACGATGATGCCGTTCTGGGCCGAGTGTTGAAGACCGCCAACCGTCAGGTGGGCGCCGGTGATCTGTTCAGTCTTCTGGGTCGTTGCACGCAGGCTTTGATGATCGCCCTGAACAATGGCTCCGCTCACGTTTCACCTGTTTCCCGCCGCAAGGCGACCCGTGCCGGTACTACGTTTACCGGTACCGGTGCACAAGACAAGGCTGATTGAATATGGAATTGGATCTCTGGACGCAGAGCCTGGTTACTGCAATGACTGCGTTGTGGACCAAAGTCGCGAACTTCATCCCGAATCTGTTCGGCGCGCTGGTGGTAGTGCTTTTGGGTTTCGTGGTGGCAAAGCTGCTCGATACCCTGCTTTCCAAGTTGTTGGCCAAACTCGGTCTGGACCGCCTGATGGGTGGCACCGGGTTGACCAAGCTGATCAGTCGCGCGGGGGTTCAAGTCCCGATTTCGACGCTGATCGGCAAGATCGTGTATTGGTTCGTGCTCTTGATTTTTCTGGTGTCGGCGGCAGAATCGCTCGGGTTGGAGCGGGTGTCGGCAACGCTGGACATGCTGGCGCTGTACCTGCCGAAAGTTTTCGGCGCCGCGCTGGTGCTCCTTGTGGGTGTATTGCTGGCGCAACTGGTCAACGGTATTGTGCGGGGCGCCGCCGAAGGGGTGGGGCTGGATTACTCGGCCGGCCTGGGGCGAATCGCCCAGTGGCTGGTGATCATCATCAGTATTTCGGTAGCGATCAGTCAGCTCGAGGTCAAAACTGACCTGCTGAACCATGTGATTGTTATCGCATTGATTACCGTTGGTCTGGCCGTTGCGCTGGCCATGGGACTCGGCAGCCGCGAAATCGCGAGCCAGATCCTCGCAGGAATTTATGTACGAGAGCTGTACCAGGTAGGGCAACAGGTGCGTGTGGGTGAGGTCGAAGGGCAGATCGAAGAAATTGGCACGGTGAAGACTACCCTGCTGACCGAGGAAGGAGAGTTGGTGTCTTTGTCCAACCGGATCCTCCTCGAGCAGCGAGTGAGCAGCCGTTGAGCCGGCGAATCTGCTAATGTATGCCGCCGCAAAACCCGGGCGATTTCCGGGTGCGGCGGACATCTATCCGACTGTCGGCACGACTTGTTTTGAATAACGCTCAATCGCCCTCTCTGCGCTACGACCCACGCGAGCTCTCCGATGAGGAGCTGGTTGCGCGTTCGCACGCCGAGCTGTTTCATGTGACGCGTGCCTATGAGGAGCTGATGCGTCGTTACCAGCGGACACTTTTTAACGTCTGCGCACGGTATCTGGGGAACGATCGCGATGCTGATGATGTCTGTCAGGAAGTGATGCTTAAGGTGTTGTATGGCTTGAAGAACTTCGAGGGTAAATCGAAGTTCAAAACCTGGCTCTACAGCATCACGTACAACGAATGCATCACGCAGTACAGGAAGGAGCGGCGAAAGCGTCGGTTGCTGGACGCTTTGAGTCTTGACCCCTCGAGGAAGCGTCGGAAGAAAAGACGCCAAAACCAGAAGAAAAGGGCGGGCTTGATCGTTGGCTTGTGCATGTGAATCCGATCGACAGGGAAATTCTGGTGCTACGATTTGTCGCAGAGCTGGAATTTCAGGAGATCGCAGACATCATGCACATGGGCCTGAGTGCCACGAAAATGCGTTACAAGCGGGCACTTGATAAATTACGTGAGAAATTTGCAGGCGTTACCGAAACTTAACTCGGTGCAAATATCTCTAACGAGCAGGCAAGTTCTGATAGACTTGCCGACGAGTTGTCTCTCGCTAAGGGGGACTGCTTTACAATCACCAGATGGGGATTTAACGGATGAAACTGAAAAACACCTTGGGCTTGGCCATTGGTACTATTGTTGCCGCAACTTCGTTCGGCGCTCTGGCTCAAGGCCAAGGCGCAGTCGAAATCGAAGGCTTCGCCAAGAAAGAACAGTTCGACAGCGCTCGTAACTTCAAAAACGACGGCAACCTGTTCGGCGGTTCTGTTGGCTACTTCCTGACCGACGACGTTGAATTGCGTCTGGGCTATGACGAAGTGCACAACGTCCGTAGCGACAATGGCCAGAACATCAAGGGCGCGAACACCGCTCTGGACGCTCTGTACCACTTCAACAACCCAGGCGACATGCTGCGTCCGTACGTTTCGGCTGGTTTCTCCGATCAGAGCATCGATCAGAACGGCAGCAACGGTCGTAACCGCTCCACCTTTGCCAACATCGGCGGCGGTGCCAAGCTGTACTTCACTGACAACTTCTATGCCCGTGCTGGCGTTGAAGCTCAGTACAACATCGACCAGGGCGACACCGAGTGGGCGCCAAGCGTCGGTATTGGTGTGAACTTCGGCGGCGGTTCGAAGAAAGTTGAAGCAGCACCGGCTCCAGTAGCTGAAGTGTGCTCCGACAGCGACAACGACGGCGTTTGCGACAACGTTGACAAGTGCCCTGACACCCCTGCAAACGTGACTGTAGACGCTAACGGCTGCCCAGCTGTTGCTGAAGTCGTTCGCGTTGAGCTGGACGTTAAATTCGACTTCAACAAGTCGGTTGTGAAGCCAAACAGCTACGGCGACATCAAGAACCTGGCTGACTTCATGAAGCAGTACCCACAAACCACCACCACTGTTGAAGGTCACACTGACTCCGTCGGTCCTGACGCTTACAACCAGAAGCTGTCCGAGCGTCGTGCAAACGCCGTTAAGCAAGTTCTGGTTAACCAGTACGGTGTTGGCGCCAACCGCGTAAACTCGGTTGGCTACGGCGAATCCCGTCCAGTTGCTGACAACGCAACTGACGCTGGCCGCGCTGTAAACCGTCGTGTAGAAGCACAAGTAGAAGCCCAAGCTAAGTAATTAGCCTCGCTTCACGAAAAACCCGGCCTCGGCCGGGTTTTTCTTTGCCTGCGATTTAACCCCGGCTGCGATCCTGTCGCCTGCGAAGCCCCTGCCTGGGTGTCTAAGCCAAGAAAATTTCATCAATGCGGATCCATCTAAGTCGGTGCCCTCAAACGACTAAGTCCGTACTAGCGTTTGAACAGCAACACCCACAAAACCAGATTGATCATCAGCGAGATCAGTGCGACTGTGCGCCAGACCTTGAGCGGCTCACGCTCCAGCAGCGGCGTAGTACGTTGGTTCCGCGGCGCCAGCTCGCCCTGTTTAAAGTGCACGAGCCAGTGCTCGGCGGTTTCGAAGCGCTTCAGCGGATCAGCCTGCAGGGCGCGTTGCAGATGCTGGTCCAGCCATTCCGGCACATCTGGACGGTAACGACTGGCGGGCAACGGATTGCCAAAGCGCCGGCGCTGGAAGGGCTCGACTTCGCCGTAGGGATAGTGACCGGTCAGCAGGAAATACAGCGTGACGCTGGCGCCATACAGGTCGAAACCAGGGCTGGGTTCTGCGCCTTCGAAAGCTTCAGGCGCCATGAAGCTGGGGGTGCCGGGCACGTCGCTGGCTTGATCCACTGACAGACCTGGGCTGTAGGCGAGACCGAAATCCAGAATGCGCACACCTCCCGCCTCCTCAAGCAGCACATTCTCCGGCTTGATGTCACGGTGAATGAGGTTGCGCCGGTGCAGCAGGCCGACGGCTGCGATCAGTTCCCGGGCCAGATTCAACCACGGTGACAGCGCCATCGGCCCTTCCTGATCGAAGCTGTCAGCCAGGGTATGGCCGGCATACTCGCGCATCACGTAATACAGATGCTGGCGCTGGCCGAGGGGTGAAGCTCGGGAAAGAAGCGACCGGCGACGCGACGCACGAACCACTCTTCGAGCAGCAAGGCCTCCGCCGCGCCGGCCTCGTCAACCCGTGAGGGCGGCAGCGTCTTCAGTAACCACGGTTGCTGTTGACTGTCGCGTACGCGGTAGAGCAGCGATTGTCGCGAGTCGCTCAAACGCGTTTCGACCTGCCAGCCTTCAAACATCTGGCCTGCCTTGAGAAGGGGTGGGACTGGCCACTGCTGCAGTTGCAACAGCGTCTCGCCCAGGCTGTCCGAGCCCAGTTGATCGACCTGAATCATCAAGGCGCTGGCGTTATCGGCGCTGCCAGACAGATGCGCGGCGTTGACCAGCGTTCTGACGGCCGTGTCCAGATCGGCCCGCTCGTTGAGGATCGAACCGATTCGGTCATCGCCCAATGTTGCCCACACGCCGTCGCTGACCAGCAGCAGCCGCTCGCCGATGCGCAGCTCACCGTCCCGATAATCCATGACCACGTATTGATCCAGGCCCAGCGCCCGTTTCAGCACATGCTGCATGTCCGGCTGTTCCCAGACATGGTCCTGGCTGATTCGCTGCAGCAGCCCTGAGTGCCAGCGATACACGCGACAATCGCCGACGTGGGCGAGAGTAAAGCGACGCCCGCGCAGGACCAGCGCACTGAGGGTGGTCAACAAGCCGTTGGCCAGCAGCCAGCGGTTCTGTGCCAGCAGCAGGCGGTCAAGGGCCTGGGCGACGCTCCAGGTTTCCGGCGTCGCGTAGTAGTCCATTGCCAGCGCTTGCAGCGTGGCCCGGGAGGCCAGACCGCCATCGGCGCACTGGCTGACGCCGTCAGCGAGGGCGAACAGATAACCCTTGCTGGCGGCCAGCGCCGGAGCAGGAGTGACCACGCGAAGGGCGTCCTGATTCTCCGCCCGCGGCCCGGTGGCGCTGAATTCGGCGACGCGCAGTTGCAAACCGGTCGCAGTGGGCGCGACCGGCGTCAGCGGCGGATTGACGCTCACGGCCTAGACACGGGCGGCGGTGACCGCGGCCGAGCCCCAGGTGGTTCTCCAGCGACGCTTGACGTTCATCAGGCCGAACCAGGCCAGCACGCCAAGGAACGCGAACAGCCACAGGCCCAGTTGGTACTCGCCAGTGTTCTGCTTGATCGCGCCGAGCCCGGCGGCGAGCAGGAAGCCACCGATGCCGCCGGCCATGCCGATCAGACCGGTCATCACGCCGATCTCCTTGCGAAAGCGTTGCGGCACCAGCTGGAACACCGCGCCGTTACCGGCACCGAGGCCGAGCATGGCCGCGACAAACAGCGCCAGTGCGGCCCATGAGCTGGGCAGGTTAAACCCGACGGCGGCGATGCAGATGGCGGCGACGGCGTACATGCCCGACAGCGTGCGAATCCCACCGAAGCGGTCGGCGAGGGCGCCGCCCAGTGGCCGCATCATGCTGCCGCCGAAGACGCAGGCGGCGGTGTAGTAACCTGCGGTCACCGGGCTCAGGCCGTATTGATCGTTGAAATAGCCGGGCAGGGCGCTGGCCAGGCCAATGAAGCCGCCGAAGGTCACGCTGTAGAAGAACATGAACCACCAGCTGTCGCGGTCGCCCAGGGCCTTGAAATAGTCAGCCATGGATTTGGCTTTGGGCCGTTCGGGGGCATTCTTTGCCATGAGCGAGAACGCGATGAGGGTCAACAGCAGCGGCGCCACGGCAAAGCCAAACACGTTGTTCCAGCCGAAGCTGGCCGCCAGTACGGGTGCGATCAGGGCCGCGAACACGGTGCCCGAATTGCCGGCACCGGCGATGCCCATCGCTTTGCCCTGGTGCTGCGGCGGGTACCACTGGGAGGCCAGCGGCAGCGCCACGGCGAAGGACGCGCCGGCCATGCCGAGGAAGACGCCCAGCAGCAGCGCCTGTTCATAGCTGTGAATACCCAACTGCCAGGCGCCCAGCAGCGCGGCGATGACGATGACCTGTCCGATGATTCCGGCAGTCTTGGGCGACAGCTGGTCGGCGAGCATGCCCATGATGAAACGCAGCACGGCGCCCGCCAGAATCGGCGTCGCGACCATCAGGCCGCGTTGCTGGGTGGTCAGGTGCAGATCGGCGGCGATTTGCACGGCCATGGGGCCGAGCAGGTACCAGACCATGAAGCTCAGGTCGAAATACAGGAACGCTGCGAACAATGTCGGTTTATGGCCGGCTTTCCAGAAACTCGTGTTCATCTAACACCTCATCTGCAGGGATTCGTGTTCGGTCGAGAGATTGCTCGCACCGCTACGGGTCAGGTCTTGCAGGCGAAGCACCAGACCGGCACTCCACCCGCCCGACGTGTTCAGGGCAAAAACGAAAAAACGCCGCAGCCCTGTGCGCTTTCGCGAAGGGGTGCGACGTCTTTGTCGTGAGTGGGCAACCGCCGTTGGCTACCTGTGATGTGTACGTAGCAATACATGGGCCAGATGCGCGCCAGACGCCTGGTCGGATCAACCGGGCCGGCCCTGCGCATTTTGCGTAGGAGCCGGCTTGCTGGCGAAAGCGGGGGTCAGCGGCGCAGATGCCAGCTGACACAATGGGTTCGCCGGCAAGTCGGCTCCCACAGGAGTGGGTGTAGTCAGTTACGCCAAGGTCGTCCGAGACTGAATGCGCTCAGCCCAGCAACTCGCTCATGGCAATGATCTGCTCCGCCACTTGAATCAGCTTCTGCTGTCGGCTCATGGCCTGGCGCCGCATCAGGGTGTAGGCCTCTTCTTCGTTGCACTGCTTCATTTTCATTAACAGCCCCTTGGCCGTTTCGATGCGTTTGCGTTCCGCCAGTTGCTGGTCGCGGGCATGCAGTTGCGCGCGCAGGTCCTGATCGCTTTCGAAGCGCGCCATGGCCACGTCGAGAATCGGCTGCAGGCGTTGCGCATGAATGCCTTCGACGATGTAGGCGCTGACCCCGGACTTGATCGCCTGGCGCATCACAACAGGGTCGTGCTCGTCGGTGAACATCACGATCGGCCGCGGCAGATCGCGGGTCACCAGCACCACTTGCTCCAGCACGTCACGGCCCGGCGATTCGGTGTCGATGAGAATCACGTCCGGCCGCACGGCCTGGACCCGGCCGGGCAGGTCGATGATCAGCCCGGATTCGTCGATCACCTCAAAACCGGCTTCGGTCAGCGCGGCCTTAAGGCGCCCGACCTTTTTGGGCGTGTCGTTGATCAGCAGGATTCGCAGCATGGTGGCGTCTCCTCAGCGATCAGCATGAATGAGGGCCGCATCGGCCAGCGCGTGCAGCTTGAAGCTGCGGGCGTAACGCGCCGGGTCGCTGCCGTCCCAGATTTTGCCGTCGATCAACTGGCTGCTGCGCATGGGCGAAGGCGGTACGGCAATGCCCAGCGCCTCGGCGGCCTGGCGGTACAGCCCCAATTGCTGGACGCCGCGGGCGACGCCGAGGTAATCGGGGTCTTCACGCAGCAAGCCCCAGCGGCGGAACTGGGTCATGAACCACATGCCGTCGGACAGCCAAGGCATGTTCACCTGGCCGTTGACGTGGAAGCGGATGGCGTGGTGGTCGTGCCACTGGTTGCCGAGCCCGTCGTCGTATTCGCCGAGCAGCCGCGATTCGATGGCGCCCACCGGTGCATTGACGTACTCGGCGGCGCTGAGCAGTTGCGCGGTGCTGCGCCGGTTGTCGGTGCTCTCTTCGATGAAGCGACTGGCTTCAAGCACGGCCATCACCAGCGCCCGTGCTGTGTTCGGGTACTGCTCGGCGAATTCCAGGCCGCACGCCAACACCTTTTCCGGGTGATCCGGCCAGATGGCCTGGGAGGTCGCCAGGGTGAAGCCCAGGTTCTGCTGAACTGCGCTGGCGCCCCACGGCTCGCCGACGCAAAAGCCGTCGATGCGTCCGGCCTGCAAGTGCTCGACCATCTGCGGCGGCGGCACCACCACGCTGTCGACGTCGCGCAACGGATGGATGCCCTGACTCGCGAGCCAGTAATACAGCCACAAGGCGTGATTGCCGGTGGGGAAGGTCTGGGCAAAGGTCAGTTTTGAGTCGCTTTGGTGCGTGCGCCGGTCCAGTGCATCAGGAGTGGTCACGCCGGCGTCCTGCAGTGACCGCGACAGGTTGATGCTCTGGCCGTTCTGGTTCAGCCCCATCAGCACCGCCATGTCCTTCGCCGGTCCGGCCAGCCCCAGCTGGACGGCGTAGACCAGACCGTAGAGGCTGTGGGCCGCGTGCAATTCGCCGCTCACCAGCTTGTCGCGCAGGTTGGCCCACGACGTCTGCCGGTGCAGGTTGATATGAAGGCCGTAGGGCTGGGCGAAGCCTTGGGTCGCGGCGACGATCAGCGAAGCGCTGTCGGTGAGCGCCATGAAGCCAAGGTCGACGCTGGCCAGTTCGGGTGCATCGCTGCCGTCGACCCACGTCAGCGGGGGTGAGCGTGTGATTCATGAGTCCCATTCCGGGTGCAGGCCGAAGCGCCTTACTGCGCTGCCGATCGTCCAAAAAAACGTCGCCTCGCCCAGGTTGAACCGGGGCGACAGCGACGTCATTGTCCTGTGTCTCGCTCCGCCATTGGATCGAGTCGATACAGGACGCCAAGCAAGCCATATGCCAGCGGGAGCCGAGGTTGTAAGCAAAGTTCTCGACATGCCTCGCGCTACCCTGCAGCGGCGTTTATAATCCGCCGCTGATCCCAGCCGCAAACGAGCCGCGCCCGCCCATGTATAACCTGGCCCGCCAGTTACTGTTCAAACTTTCCCCGGAAACTTCCCACGATCTGTCCATCGACCTGATCGGAGCGGGCGGGCGTCTGGGGCTCAACGGCCTGTTCAACAAGGCGCCGATGCAGTTGCCGGTGACCGTCATGGGCCTGCGCTTCCCCAACCCGGTCGGGCTGGCGGCGGGGCTGGACAAGAACGGCGCGGCCATCAATGGTTTTTCCCAGCTGGGCTTCGGTTTTGTCGAGATCGGCACCGTCACGCCGCGTCCGCAGCCGGGTAATCCGAAACCGCGCATTTTCCGTCTGCCCCATGCGGATGCCATCATCAATCGCATGGGCTTCAACAACCTGGGCGTGGACAATCTGGTCAGTCGGGTGCAGGCCGCGCAGTACAACGGCGTGCTGGGCATCAACATCGGCAAGAACGTCGACACCCCGGTCGAGCGCGCTGTCGACGACTACCTGATCTGCCTGGACAAGGTCTACGCCCACGCCAGTTACATCACCGTCAACGTCAGCTCGCCCAACACACCGGGCCTGCGCAGCCTGCAGTTCGGTGATTCGCTCAAGCAACTGCTGGAAGCCCTGCGGGTGCGTCAGGATGCGCTGACTCAGATTCATGGCAAGCGCGTGCCGCTGGCCATCAAGATTGCCCCGGACATGAGCGACGAAGAGACCGTGCTGGTGGCCAGCGCGTTGCTGGAGTCGGGGATGGACGCGGTGATTGCGACCAACACCACCCTCAGCCGCAAGGGCGTGGAAGGTCTGCCCCACGGCGATGAAGCGGGTGGCCTGTCAGGCGCGCCGGTGCGCGAGCAGAGCACGCACATCGTCAAGGTGCTGGCCGCTGAGTTGGGTGGGCGGTTGCCGATCATTGCGGCCGGCGGCATCACCGAGGGCAGGCACGCGGCCGAGAAAATCGCCGCAGGGGCGAGTCTGGTGCAGATCTATTCGGGCTTCATCTACAAGGGGCCGGCGCTGATTCGCCAGTCGGTGGACGCTATCGCAGCAATGTCTCGATAATCATCTGAAACGAAAAGAGGGGTTCCGACTGGAACCCCTCTTGGGCCTTGGCCCGCCGCCCGGGTGGGACGTGCGTGGTTACGGTGAAGCGGTCAGATGTTTTAAAAACGTTAGTTCAAGAAGCTTTAGGTCAGGCTGTAACGTGGGGGTTGCGTCAGCCGACCGCGTGAAGTTCGTTGAGTCTGTGAATGCCCGCAGTGCCGGTCATACCGTCCCAGTTGTCGCCGCGTCCTTCTCGCCAGCCATTGATCCAGGCTTGACGCACTGACGGTAGAGTAAATGGGCAAAGCTCACGGGATTTACCGGATACGCCGTACTGGTATCCGCGCGAAAATGCTCTTTCCATCGGATCACGCTTAAGTCTTCTCATAGGGTGTTGCCCTCGTTTGTTGACTGTAATGTCCCTGGAGACCTCAGGTTGAGGTCCGGCAGAAAATCTTCTGCCGTTAGCGGCCCGCCGCCGGCGTCGCGGGCTTGAGGCCACCGCCGTTGCGGCGATGACCTTGGGTGATTTCTAACCAATGAGGGGTACGCTGTGAATGATCGTTTTGTCATAAGAACGTAACCATTCAGGCATTACGACCATAAGCACTGATGCGTTTCAGCGGTGTTTTGACAGAGAGCCCCCTTGAACCGGGGCTTTCGCGCGGCAGTGCAAGTGTTTCGCAATTGAGAGTGCTGGCCGTTTGCAGCCAGCGTAAAAACGACGAAGGGTCAGCGATGTGACTTTTTATTGCCGCCGCCGTCGTGCTGAATAGCGTTTTTTAATCATCTGTCGTCAGCGCTCACGTGCTGGCGGACCGTCGCACTCGAAATGTATCGGTGCGAGGGACAGGCACAAACTGTGTGCCGCGCAGGCGTCCTCCCTGAAAGGCGTCTGTTGGAATCGGGCGGGACAATGCGTTGTCCGGCCGCTATGGCCTTAGGCTCTGGAATACTCATGTCGGACCGTTACGAACTTTTCCTCACCTGCCCAAAAGGGCTCGAAGGCTTGCTGGCTGAGGAAGCCACCGCCCTTGGTCTCGAGGAAACCCGCGAACACACTTCCGCCGTCCGTGGCACCGCCGACATGGAAACCGCCTACCGGCTGTGTCTGTGGTCGCGTCTGGCGAACCGGGTGCTGCTGGTGCTCAAGCGTTTCCCGATGAAAGACGCCGAGGACCTTTATCACGGGGTTCACGACATCGAGTGGGCGGACCATCTGGAGGCGGAAGGCACGCTGGCCGTTGAGTTCAGCGGTCACGGTTCGGGCATCGATAACACCCATTTCGGCGCCTTGAAGGTTAAAGACGGCATTGTTGACCGCCTGCGCACGGCAGACGGCGTACGCCCCTCGGTCGACAAACTCAATCCTGACCTGCGCGTGCACCTGCGTCTGGACCGGGGCGAAGCGATTCTGTCCCTGGACCTGTCCGGCCACAGCCTGCACCAGCGCGGCTACCGTTTGCAGCAGGGCGCCGCGCCGCTCAAGGAAAACCTGGCCGCCGCGATCCTCATCCGCTCGGGCTGGCCGCGCATTGCCGCTGAGGGTGGCGCGCTGGCTGACCCGATGTGCGGCGTGGGTACGTTCCTGGTCGAAGCGGCGATGATCGCTGCCGACATCGCGCCCAACCTCAAGCGCGAGCGCTGGGGCTTCTCCGCCTGGCTGGGCCACGTGCCGGCGATCTGGCGCAAGCTGCATGACGAGGCGCTGGAACGTGCGCAAGCGGGTCTGGCCAAGCCGCCGCTGTGGATTCGTGGTTACGAAGCCGATCCGCGGCTGATCCAGCCGGGCCGCAACAACGTCGAGCGCGCCGGCCTCAGCGAGTGGATCAAGATCTACCAGGGCGAAGTGGCAACCTTCGAGCCGCGTCCCGACCAGAACCAGACCGGTCTGGTGATCTGCAACCCGCCTTACGGCGAGCGTCTCGGTGACGAAGCCAGCCTGTTGTACCTCTACCAGAACCTCGGTGAGCGCCTGCGTCAGGCCTGCCTGAACTGGGAAGCGGCGGTGTTCACCGGTGCGCCCGATCTGGGCAAGCGCATGGGCATTCGCAGCCACAAGCAATACGCGTTCTGGAACGGCGCACTGCCGTGCAAGCTGCTGTTGATCAAAGTGTTGCCGGATCAGTTCGTGACCGGCGAGCGTCGTACCCCGGAGCAGCGTCAGGCCGAGCGTGAGCAAGCCGCTTATGACCAGACGCCGGACATCGCCCCGGAGCGGCAGTACAACAAGAACGGCAACCCGATCAAGCCGACGCCCGCACCTGCGCCGGTCATTGAGCAACCGCGCCTGAGCGAAGGCGGGCAAATGTTTGCCAACCGCCTGCAGAAGAACGTCAAGGCGCTGGGCAAATGGGTCAAGCGCGAGGGGATCGATTGCTACCGCGTCTACGATGCGGACATGCCCGAGTACGCCATGGCCATCGACCTGTACCACGACTGGGTCCACGTCCAGGAGTACGTGGCGCCGAAGTCCATTGATCCGGAAAAAGCGTCCATTCGCATGTTCGATGCGCTGGCGGCCATTCCCCAGGCGCTGGGCATCGACAAGAGCCGCGTGGTGGTCAAGCGTCGCGAACGCCAGAGTGGCACCAAGCAGTACGAGCGCCAGAGCGCCCAAGGCAAGTTCAATGAGGTCAACGAAGGCGGCGTGAAGCTGCTGGTCAACCTCACCGATTACCTGGACACCGGTCTGTTCCTCGATCACCGGCCGATGCGCATGCGTATCCAGCGCGAAGCGGCGGGCAAGCGCTTCCTCAACCTTTACTGCTACACCGCGACCGCCAGCGTGCATGCCGCCAAGGGTGGCGCGCGCAGCACCACCAGCGTCGACCTGTCGAAAACCTATCTGGACTGGGCGCGTCGCAATTTGTCGCTGAACGGCTTCTCGGACAAGAACCGTCTGGAGCAGAGCGACGTGATGGTGTGGCTGGAGGCCAGTCGTGAAGAGTACGACCTGATCTTCATCGACCCGCCGACGTTCTCCAACTCCAAGCGCATGGAAGGCGTGTTTGACGTGCAGCGCGATCAGGTGCAACTGATCGACCTGGCGATGGCGCGCCTGGCGCCCGGCGGCGTGCTGTATTTCTCAAACAACTTCCGCAAATTCCAGCTCGAAGAGACGCTGGTGGAGCGTTACGCCGTGGAGGAAATCACCCAGCACACCGTCGACCCGGACTTTGCGCGCAACGGCAAGATCCACCGCGCGTGGAAAATCACCGCGCGTTAACCGCTTGGTAGGGCGGATACAGCCCTTTTACTGCAGGGCTGTATCCGCCTCCTCGCGAGCACGCTTGCTCCCACAAGGGGCGTGTCCGACGCGGTCATTCGGTCGTACGCGCCCCCTCCGTTCGCTCCCACCCATTTCGCTTCCAATACAGACATTCAGGTGTCTGCACTTAACGCCGCCCAGCCCGGGTACTGACATCGACCCACACCGCCAGTACCAGAATGCTGCCCTTGACGATCATCTGCCAGTAGCTGTCGACGTCGAGCATGGACATACCGTTGTCGAGGCTGGTGATGACCAGGGCCCCGAGCAAGGCGCCGTAGACGGTGCCCGAGCCGCCGCGCATGGAGGTCCCGCCGATGAAGCAGGCAGCGATGGCATCGAGCTCACCCATGTTGCCTGCCGACGGCGAACCGGCCGCCAGGCGTGCGGTGTTGACCAGGCCGGCGAGGGCGCACATGACACCCATGATGCCGAAGATCCACAACTTCACGGCCTGCACGTTGATGCCGGAGAGGCGCGTGGCCTCCATGTTGCTGCCCACCGAGTAGATGCGTCGGCCGAACACGGTCTGGCTGGTGATGTAGCTGAACACGCCAAGCAGGACCAACAACAGCAACACGGGCACCGGAATCCCGTCGTAGCTGTTCAGGGTGTAGACGAACCCGGCCAGGACGGCACCGATCGCCACCACCCGCACTGCATCCCGAGCCAGCGAATGGGCGGCCAGCCCGTGCAATGCGCGGTTGCTGCGCTGACGCCAGGTCAGGAACAGCGTCAGGGCGAAGAGCAGCACGCCAAGCACGATGCCCACCATTGGCGGCAGATAACCCTGGCCGATGTAGACCAG
This sequence comes from Pseudomonas sp. 15A4, assembly GCF_016925575.1. Classification (NCBI taxonomy): domain Bacteria; kingdom Pseudomonadati; phylum Pseudomonadota; class Gammaproteobacteria; order Pseudomonadales; family Pseudomonadaceae; genus Pseudomonas; species Pseudomonas sp. 15A4. The sequence continues at coordinate 3,283,878 of NZ_CP068986.1, forward strand.
TTCCGGCGACACCGGCGCGATGGTGGTCCCGCCGGTGACCCCCAGCAGAATCCCGCGAAACGCCAGCATGCCGCCCAGGCCAACGATGAATGACGGGATGCGCAGGTACGCGGTCATGCAGCCGTTGGCCAGGCCGATCAACAGCCCGCAGCCGGCGACGATGCACAGGTTCAGCGGCAGCGGCACGTGGTACACCACGTCGAGAATCGCCGCCACGCCGCCGAGCAGGCCGAGCAACGACCCCACCGACAGATCGATCTCGCCGCTGATGATCACCAGCACCATGCCGCAGGCGAGAATCCCGGTAATCGACATCTGCCGCAGCAGGTTGGACAGGTTGCGCGGCGTCAGAAAGCCCCGTCGGTTTCCCAACTGAAGAACAGCCAGATGACCGCGATGGCGATCACCAGCGCGAGCATTTTGTAGCGGGTGAACAGTTGCTTGAGTTGATTCATTGACGCGCGTCTCCCACAGCACCGGGCCGGTCGTTATTGTTTTTGTTGTACGCAGTGTCGCCGGATTGGCTGAGTGCGGCCGCGAGCACCTGTTCCTGGGTCAGGCCCTGATTGATAAAGTCCCCGCGCAACTGACCTTCGCCGATCACCAGCACCCGGTCGGAGACGCCGAGCACTTCGGCCAGCTCCGACGACACCATGATGATCGACACGCCGCTGGCCGCCAGCGCGCCCATCAGTTTGTAAATCTCGTATTTGGCGCCGACGTCCACGCCTCGTGTGGGCTCATCGAGAATCAGCACCCGCGGCTTCGTCAGCAGCATTTTCGCCAGCACGGCCTTTTGCTGATTGCCGCCAGACAGGCTGGTGATCGGCAGGAACGGGCTCGCGGTCTTCAGGTGCATGCGCGCGATTTCCTTGTGGATGCTGCCCAGCTCGGCTTCGGCGTCGATGCGCGTCAGGTGGGCGAAGCTGTCGAGCACGGCGAGGGTGATGTTCTGGCCCACGCCCAGGTCGGGAATGATGCCCTGACGCTTGCGGTCCTCGGGGACCATGCACAGCCCTGCGCGGATGGATTTGAGCGGGGTGCGCGTGTCGATGGCTTTGCCGTCCAGCCACACTTCACCGGTGTAGCGCCCCGGGTAGGCGCCGAACAGCGCCGAGACCAGTTCGGTGCGCCCGGCGCCGACCAGGCCAGCGATGCCGAGGATTTCCCCGCGCCTGAGCACGAATGAAATGTCGTCCACGCGCTTGCGCTTCGGGTTGTCGACGTCGTAGCAGGTGACACGGCGCGCTTCGAAAATCACCTCGCCGACGGTGTGCGGTTCGGTGGGGTAGAGGTTGCTCATCTCGCGGCCGACCATCTGCGTGATGATTCTGGGGATGTCCATGTCGGCCATGGCCGTGGTCGCGATGTGCTTGCCATCGCGGATCACCGAGATGGTGTCGCAGACGGCGGCGACTTCATCGAGCTTGTGGGAGATGTAGACGCAGGCGACGCCCTTGGCTTTGAGCTCGCGAATGATGTCCAGCAGGACTTCGATTTCCGAGCGGGTCAGGGCCGAAGAGGGCTCGTCGAGGATCAGCAGGCGCGCCTGTTTGTTCAGCGCCTTGGCGATTTCCACCAATTGCTGATAGCCGCCGCCGTATTGCGATACCGGCAGGGCCACGTTCATGTCCGGCACTTTCAGTTCGCGCATGAGGGCTTCGGCGCGGTGGATCATCGCCGGGTAATTCATGCGCCCGCCCGGCAGGGTCAGTTCGTGGCCCATGAAAATGTTTTCGGCCACCGACAGGTCGGGGACGAGGGTGAGTTCCTGGTGAATAATGACGATCCCGACAGCCTCGGTTTCGCTGATGGATTGGGCCTTCAGCGGCTGGCCGTCCCAGAGGATTTCACCCTCCCAGGTGCCGTGGGGATAGACCGCCGAGAGGACTTTCATCAGCGTCGATTTGCCAGCGCCGTTCTCGCCGCACAGGCCGACGCATTCGCCGGCCCGCACCTTGATGTCGATGCCATTGAGCGCCTTGACGCCGCCGAAGGATTTGACGATGCCGTTCATTTGCAGCAGGTAATCGGACATTGCGGGATCTCACGCAGAAGCAGAAGACGGGTGCAGCTCGGCCGGTTTGTGCAAAAGCCCGTGGCACCGAACCACGTCGGTCCCACAGGGCTTGGCATTAATGCGGCGAATCAGGCCTGTTCAGCTTGATGCATTACTTACCCGCGATCTGATCCTTGGTGTAGAACCCGTCCTTCTCCAGCAGATCGATGTTGTCCTTGGTCAGCGGCGTCGGGGTCAGGAGGATGGTGTCGACCTTCTTGGTGCCGTTGTCGTACTGCGAGCTGTAGGTAGGCTTCTCGTTGCGCGCCAGTTGCACCGACAGTTTTGCCGCTTCCGAGGCGATCAGTTTCAGCGGTTTGTAGACGGTCATGGTCTGGGTGCCGTCGATCACCCGTTTGACGGCTGCCAGGTCGGCGTCTTGCCCGGAGATCGGCACCTTGCCGGCCAGCTTCTGCGCGGCGAGGGCCTGAATCGCGCCGCCGGCGGTGGCGTCGTTGGAGGCGACGATGCCGTCGATCTTGTTGCTGTTTTTGGTCAGGGCGTTTTCGACGATGCTCAGGGCTTCGGTCGGGTTCCATTCCTTGACCCATTGCTGGCCGACGATCTTGATGTCGCCCTTGTCGATGGCCGGCTGCAGCACTTTCATCTGGCCTTCGCGCAGGACCTTGGCGTTGTTGTCGGTGGGCGCGCCGCCGAGCAGAAAGTAATTGCCTTTGGGCGCGGCCTTGAGCACGCCGGCCGCCTGCATTTCGCCGACCTTTTCGTTATCGAAGGAAATGTAGGCGTCGATGTCGGCGTTGAGGATCAGCCGGTCGTAAGACACCACTTTGATGCCGGCCTTCTTGGCTTCGGCGACGGCGTTGGTCAACACGGTGGCGTTGAACGGCACGATGACGATCACATCGACGCCGCGGGAGATCAGGTTTTCGATCTGGGAAATCTGTTTGCCTTCGTTGGCATCGGCGGACTGGACGTACACCTTGGCGTCCATTTTCTCTGCCGCTGCGACGAAGTAGTCGCGGTCCCGGGACCAGCGTTCGAGGCGCAGGTCATCAATGGAAAAGCCGATTTTCGGATGGGCCGAATCGGCCATGACGGGCAGGCTGAGCAGGGCCAGGGCACTGGCGAGCAGGGTGGTCTTGAAACTCTTCATGGGGTTGCGTCCTGTTATTTTTGTTTAGAGACACTTTTCGAGCATGTAGGGGTTTGCCGGTGGAACTGTAGATACTGGCCGAGCGCCGCGAGCAGGGAATTGTCGTGAGAATGTAACCAACGCTATTCCCTTAGTAGGACCGGCTTTAGCAGGGAAGCTGTTGGCGTCACACCGCAAGATGGATGTTGCACGCATTGGTCTCTTCCCGGCTGAAGCCGGTCCTACGAAAAGCATCGCATGCCCTTAGTGGGACCGGCTTTAGCCGGGAAGCTTTGCGATCATCACCTGTCAGGGATAAATAAACCGGTTCACCACGCCTTCGAGCATTTCCTGGCGGCCGCTCACGGCCTGCGGGTTGAGTTCGTTGTCCATGGCGTGCTGCGCCAGGGCATCCAGGCTGAAATCCCCCGACAGGACGGCGCGCCCGAACGGTTGGTCCCAGCCGGCGTAGCGCTGGTCCTTGAACGCTTGCAGCTTATCGTCCTGAATCATCGCCGCCGCCCGTTCCAGCGAGAGCGCGAGCACGTCCATGGCCGCGACGTGGCCGTAGAACAGGTCGACCTCATCGAGACTCTGCCGGCGTACCTTGGAATCGAAGTTGTAGCCGCCATTTTTGAAACCGCCGGCCTTGAGGATCTCGTAGGTGGCCAAAGTCAGCTCTTCAACGCTGTTGGGAAACTGATCGGTGTCCCAGCCGTTCTGCGGATCGCCGCGGTTGGCGTCGATGCTGCCGAAGATGCCGAGTGACGCCGCCGTGGCGATTTCATGGTGAAAACTGTGGCCGGCGAGGGTGGCGTGGTTGGCCTCGATATTGACCTTGATCTCCTTCTCCAGCCCGAACTGCTGCAGAAAGCCGAACACCGTCGCCGTGTCGTAATCGTACTGGTGCTTGGTCGGCTCCTGGGGTTTGGGCTCGATCAGCAGGTCGCCGGTAAAACCGATCTTGTGTTTATGCTCGACCACCATGCCCATGAACCGTCCCAGCTGTTCGCGTTCGCGTTTGAGGTCGGTGTTGAGCAGCGTCTCGTAACCCTCGCGACCGCCCCACAGCACGTAGTTCGAGCCCTTGAGCCGATGGGTCGCGTTCATCGCGCTGAACACTTGAGCGGCGGCGAAGGCGAACACTTCCGGGTCCGGATTACTCGCGGCACCGGCCGCGAAGCGCGGGTTGCTGAAGCAGTTGGCGGTACCCCACAGCAGCTGAATGCCGCTCTGTTCCTGGTGGCGCTCGAGTTCGTCGACCATCTGCGCGAAGTTGTGGCTGTACTCTTTCAGGCTGGCGCCTTCGGGGGCGACGTCGGTGTCGTGGAAGCTGTAATAGTCGATGCCCAGTTTGGAGAAGAATTCGAAGGCCGCGTCGGCTTTCAAACGCGCCAGCTCCATGGCGTCCCCCGGTTTGACCCATGGCCGCTTGAAGGTGCCGACGCCGAACATGTCGGCCCCCGGCCAGACGAAGGTGTGCCAGTAGCACGCGGCCATGCGCAGGTGTTCGCGCATGGGCTTGCCGAGGATAATTTTGTCGGCGTCGTAATGGCGGAAGGCGAGGGGCGACTCGCTGCCGGGGCCTTCGTAGCGGATGGTCTCGATATCGGGGAAGCAGGGCATCGGGGTTTCCTTATTGTTTTATCGGCGGCGTTCTGCACGTTGTTGTCTTGGCTGCTCCCGATACTAGCAACGGCCCCGCCGGCGCCGATTGCGAAAATCACCAACTCGGTGTTCGATTTTGAGTATTGAGATTCCCCCGGCGCAGGCCTAGTCTGTGCCGACTCGCTTCACAGGCCCGGGGAACAATAATGAAAACCGTCCCGCCCGCTCACCGCATCGCGCTGTTGTTCAACGGCGGCAAGGTCTACGACCGCGGCATCATCACCGGCATCGGCAACTACCTGAGCAGCACCCGGGCCTCTTGGGATCTGTTTCTGGAAGAAGATTTTCTGTGCCGGCTCAAAGGCATCGAGCGCTGGCAGGGCGACGGCATCATTGCCGACTTCGATGATCCGCTGATCGGCGAGGCGCTGGCCGGAAGTACTTTGCCGGTGGTGGCCGTGGGCGGTTCCTACGAGGACGAGCGGGCCTATCCGACACACATTCCCTACGTCGCCACGGACAATTTCGCACTGATCAAGCTGGCCTATGAGCACCTGATCGAAGCCGGTCTGACGCGCTTCGCCTGTTTCAGCCTGCCGGAAGCCCAGAGCAATCGCTGGGCCCAGGAACGTGAGAAAGCCTTCCGCCGGCTGTTGCAGCGCGATGGTTTGCACGGCGAGGTCTATCGCGGCCTGAGCACCAGCGCGCCGATGTGGGACAGCGCCGTGGAGCAGCAAATCACCTGGCTGCAAAGCCTGCCCAAACCCATCGGCATCATCGCCGTCAGCGACGCCCGCGCGCGTCAGTTGCTGCAGGCGTGCCTGACCGCGGGCATTGCAGTGCCCGAGCAGGTGGCGCTGATCGGCATCGACAACGACCCGCTGACCCGCACCCTCACGCGGGTGCCCCTCAGTTCGGTGACCCAGGGCACGCAAAGCATGGGGCGAACGGCGGCGCAGTTGCTGCACCAGATGCTCCACGGCATGCCCTCGACCGCCCGCCAGATTCTGGTGCCGCCCGAGGCCATCAACGTTCAGGCCTCCAGTCTGCATCAACCGCTGGGTAATCCGTATGTCATGCAGGCGCTGCACTTCATTCGCCAGTACGCCTGCCAGGGCATCAAGACCGCCCAGGTCGCGGGCTACGTCGGCATTTCCCGTTCTTCGCTGGAATCGCACTTTCGCAAGGAACGCGGTTGCAGCGTGCATGACGAGATTCTCAGTTTCAAACTCACGGCCGCCGCCTCAGGGCTGAAACACGGTGACGCGGCCATCGCCGAGATCGCGCAGAACTGCGGCTTCAAATCCGCGCAATACCTGCACACGGTGTTCCGCCGGGAATTCGGCTGCACCCCCGCGAGTTTCAGCAGGGCGAAGCCGCACCGATTCATTGATTTGCTTTAGGGCGCCCCGTTTGGGACGCGTCTGTCATAACAACGACAACATCACAGGAGTCATCGATGCATCCGATTCGTTTAGGGCTGGTGGGTTACGGCAAGATTGCCCAGGACCAGCACGTGCCGGCCATCCACGGCAGTGACCGCTTTGAGCTGGTGGCTGTGGCGACGCTGGGTCAGCACTGTCCGGGCGTGCCCAATTTCAGCTCCCTGGCTGAGCTGCTGGCGCAAGGACCGGCGGTGGACGCCATCGCCTTTTGCACCCCGCCCCAAGGGCGTTTTGCGCTGGTTGAACAGGCGCTGAAGGCCGGCAAACACGTGCTGGTGGAAAAACCGCCGTGCTCGACCCTGGGCGAAGCCCTTGCCTTGATCGATGAGGTCAATGCGGCGGGTGTCAGCGGGTTGTTCGCCTGGCATTCACGCTTCGCCCCGGGCGTGCGCAACGCGGTGCAGTGGCTTGAAGGCAAGACCCTCAAGCAGGTGCGGATCGACTGGAAAGAACAGGTGCGCAAATGGCACCCGGGCCAGGCGTGGATCTGGCAGGCGGGCGGGCTGGGCGTGTTCGATCCGGGGATCAATGCGTTGTCGATCGTCACCGAATTGCTGCCCCGCGCGGTGTTCGTCGAATCGGCGAACCTCAGCGTGCCGAGCAACTGCCAGTCGCCAATTGCGGCGTCGTTGCAGATGCGCTCCGATGAGAACGTCCAGGTGGTTGCCGAACTGGATTTCGATCACAGCGTCAACGAGCAGTGGAGCATTGAGTTGCATTGCGACGAAGGCGTGATGCGCCTGGACGCCGGCGGCGCGCAGGTCAGCATCGACGGCGTGGCGCAGAGCGTGTCGGAGGAGGGTGAGTACCCGACCATGTACGGGCACTTCGCGCGCCTCATCGACGCGGGCAAAAGCGATCTGGACCTGCAGCCGCTGCGAATCGTCGCCGACAGCTTTTTTGTCGGCAGCAAGGAGACGGTGGCGGCTTTCTACGAATGATCAGCGACTGTTGCCCGGTCTGGCCTACCGGATCGGGCTTCGCGCTGACTGCAGGTCCGCGCGAAAGCGTTAGATATGCACCACGCCGGCCAGGGCGATGGAAAACGAAACGATGAGGGTCAACAGAATGGTCATGTTGATGGACATTGCGGGCAAATCCTTGTCTGGTTAATCAGTGTCGCCATCATCCGGATTTGCACGGGCAAACAGAACGGCGTTCGTGACTATGTTGGCAATCGATGGAAACAATAGTTCGAGGTTTTGCCAGGAACGCAGATGAAGTGGCGCATGCAGGTAATGTGAGAGTGAGCTTGCTCGCGAAGACGGCATTTCAGGCGCCAGAGATGTAACGGATGCCTCGGCCTCTTCGCGAGCAAGCTCGCTCCCACAGGATTTGCGGCAACTGATACATCTCTGGTGTGGTCATGATTGAGCAGAGCCCATCTTTCTGACGCGCTGCTTTCGCAAGGCAAACGCTGCCCTTGTGGGAGTGAGCTTGCTCACGAAGATGGCATTCCAGCCGCCGGAGATGTCGCGGATGTACCGGCCTCTTCGCGAGCAAGCTCACTCCTACAAGGTTTGGGTCATTGCCTAATCCTCGGTAGCTGCCCCAGTCCAAGCCCAATCCAGCTAACCCCCTACCCATAAGGACCACCATGCCTTCCACCCCCATCCGCATCACCGACGAACAACTCCTCTCTGACAACTGGTACGTGCTCAAGAAGTACAGCTTTGAGCTGCAACGCCGTGACGGCAGTTGGCAGTCGCAAACCCGCGAGGTGTACGACCGGGGTAATGGCGCGACGATTCTGTTGTACAACCTCGAACGCCGCACCGTGGTGCTGACCCGGCAGTTCCGCATGCCGGCCTTCGTCAACGGCCATGAAGGCTACTTGATCGAGGCCGCCGCGGGCTTGCTGGACAACGCCAGCCCGGAAGAACGCATTCGCCTGGAAGCCGAGGAAGAAACCGGCTATGTCGTGCGTTCGGTGAAGAAGATCTTCGATGCCTTTATGAGTCCGGGTTCGGTGACCGAGCGCATTCACTTTTTCATCGGCGAATACCAGCCGGACGATCGGGTCAGCGACGGCGGCGGGCTGGAAGAGGAGGGCGAGGACATCGAGGTCCTGGAGCTGGATTTCGAGCGGGCCATCGCCATGGTAGAGAGCGGCGAAATCAACGACGGCAAGACCATCATGCTCCTGCAATACCTGGAGCTGCGCCTGATGAAATGAAGGCTGCAGGGCTGAAACGACTCGGGGTACGGCGATAAAGTTTCACCAATCGGTAAATTTTCTTACGTTGCAATGAGAATCGTTTGCGTTATCCTTCGCGTTCCTTTGTAACCAGGGATGTCGAACAAGATGGATTTTCGCCCTGCAATGGGCCACCCCAACCGGGTCGGCTCACCGTGTGTTGGCGCCACCCGTGGCGCGAGAGACCCGCGCCTCGACGCGCTGATGGGCACCTACAACACCCACCGCGAAGCGCTGTTGCGGCTGGCGGCAAAATTCCTCGGCTGTCGCGCTCGCGCCGAAGACGTGGTGCAGGACGCTTTCGTGAAGATGCTCGAAAGCGACCTCGCATCGGCGGAGCCTGCGCGCTACATGTTTCGCGTCGTGCGTAATCTGTCCATCGACCGTCTTCGCCGCCAGCGTCTCGAACGCAACCACGGCGCTGAAGCCGAGCAGGAAGAGCAGATACGTTTCGAGGTGTCCCCCGAGCGTGTATTGGCCGGCCGCGAGTCCCTCGATCAACTGGTCGGTGCGCTCAACGAATTGCCCAAGCGCATGCGCATCGTCTTCGACCTCAGCCAGATCCAGGGCTACACCCAGCGCGACGTGGCCAAGGTCATCGGCACCTCGCCGACCATGGTCAATTTCCTCCTGCGCGACACCCTCTCTCACTGCCGCGCGCGGCTCGGCGAGCTCTAGGCATCGCCGCGTCATGTCCCCCGTTTTCACTGCCCGGAGTCATTCATGAAATTAGTTCGTCTGGTCTTCCAGCAATACCGCTGGCCGCTTGCATTGGTGCTGCTGCTGAGCGTCAGCAGCGGGCTGTTGAGCGTCGGCGTGATTGCCTTCGTCAACCAGCGCATGATCAGCAGTCACGAAGGCCTCGGCACGGCGCTGTGGCAATTCGGCCTGATGCTCGCCGTGCTGCTGGCGCTGGCGTCCGGGGCGTCGCTGTCGCTGACCGCGCTGGGTCACCGGTTCGTTTATGGCCTGCGCCGGGTGATGGTCAAGCGCCTGCTGGACACCAACATCGAGCGCATCGAATCCATCGGCGGGGCGAAGATCTTCGCCAGCCTGTCCAGCGACATTCGCGCCGTGACCATGGCCTTCGTGCAGTTGCCGGACCTGATCTACGGCTCGGTGCTCAGCGTCGCGTCGTTCAGTTACCTGGCCTGGCTGTCGCCGTCGCTGTTCATCACCACGCTGTGCTGGATGGCGTTCACGTTGGGGGTCGGCTGGCTGCTGGTGGGTAAGCTCAACGCCCACATCCGCGCGCTGCGTGAGTCCGAAGACAAGCTCTATCAGAGCTATCAAGGGGTGATCGACGGGCGTAAAGAGCTGACCCTCAACCGCGAACGCGCGCGCCGCCTGTACGAAGAAACCTTCGACGTCGCCGCCCAGCGCTACCGCGAGCATTTCACCCTGGCCGACCGTTATCACGGCCTGGCGAGCAACTGGGCCAACATCATGGTCCTCGGCACCATTGGCCTGGCGTTTTACCTGGCCAACGGCCTGGGCTGGGCGCCGACGGAAGTGGCGGCCACCTACGCGCTGACCGTCCTGTTCATGCGCACGCCGCTGGTGCTGGCGGTGGCGGCGATCCCGGCGCAGATCTCCGGGCGCGTTGCGCTTGATAAAGTCGAGTCGCTGGCCCTGGCCGACCATTACGAAAGCTTCGACGTCGCCCCGAGCCATATCGCTGGTCACTGGCAGACCCTCGAACTCCGTGACGTCGAATACCACTATGCGCCCCAGGGTGACGAGCCCGGTTTCGACGTCGGCCCGGTCAACCTGACCTTGCGCCGGGGCGAAACCGTGTTCCTCATGGGCGGCAACGGCAGCGGTAAATCCAGCCTGGCGCGCTTGCTCAGCGGCCTGTATCGACCGTCGGCAGGGGCGATTCTGATCGATGGCCAGGTCATCGGTTCTGACGACTGGCTGGCCTACCGTCAGCTGTTCGCCAGCGTGTTCACCGACTTCCACTTGTTTGCCCAACTGCTCGGGCCCGATGGGCACAACGCCGATGTCGCTGACGTCGAGCACTGGCTGGAAAAACTGCACATGAAGCACAAGGTGCAGCTCGCCGACGGGCACTTGCTCGACACGCGTTTTTCCCAGGGGCAGCGCAAGCGCCTGGCACTGATGCTGGCGTTGCTGGAGAAGCGCGACATCCTGCTGCTGGACGAATGGGCCGCCGACCAGGACCCGTTGTTCCGCCGCTTCTTCTACCGCGAGCTGTTGCCGATGTTCAAAAAGGCCGGCGTCACAGTGTTCGCCATCAGCCACGACGACCAGTACTTCGACCTCGCCGACCGCCTGGTGAAGATGGAGTCCGGGCAGCTCAGCGAGCTGCAAGGTGATCGTCGCGAAAACGCCAGCCGCGACGCGGTGGAAGAGATCGGCGCCGCGTATCAGCTCAAAACTGTAAAGGCTTTGTAAGTTTTTCGGCGACCGGGACTAAACAGCCGTCAGCCTCAGTCGTCATGTTAATGAGAATCAGTCTTAAACATTTTTGATGCGCGTGAACGGCCATCCGGCGCCAGCGACCCTGTCGCTCGGCCTGCCGGAGTCGATCGCGCATCGCGCCTTACGAGAGGGAAGCATGGAACTCGTCTACGACTTCATCGGCATCGGTTTCGGCCCGTCGAACCTGGCTTTGGCCATCGCCACCCAGGAGCATGCCCAGCGCAGCGGTCTGGCGCCCCACGTGTGTTTCCTCGAGAAAAAGCCGGCGTTCAACTGGCACGAAGGCATGCTGATCGACGGTTCCACCATGCAGATTTCCTTCCTCAAGGACCTGGTGACCCTGCGTAATCCGGCCAGCCGTTTCACCTTCGTCAACTACCTCAACGAGCGCGGCCGCCTGCAGGACTTCATCAACCTGAAGACCTTTTTCCCGACCCGCGAGGAGTACACCGATTACCTGACCTGGGCGGCGTCCCACTTCAATGAACAGGCCCATTACGGCGCCGAAGTGATGTCGGTGGAACCGCATTTCGAAGACGGCCGCTTTGTCGCCATGGACGTGCTGTCCCGGGACGCGAACGGTGAAATCTCCCGCCGTCGCGCGCGCAATCTGGTGTTCGGCATCGGCGGCATTCCCCAGGCGCCGGCGGCCTTCGACGGCCTTGAAGATGCGCGCGTGCTGCACTCTGCGGGCTATCGCGGCGGCATCGAAAAGCTCCTCGCCAATCGCCCCGGCCCGGTGCGCGTGGCGGTGGTCGGCGGCGGTCAGAGCGCGGCGGAAATCTTCGAAGACCTGGCCTCGCGCTTCGACAATGTCGAGGCCACCCTGGTGATTCGAGGCAGCGCGCTGAAGCCCTCCGATGACAGCCCCTTCGTCAATCAGATCTTCAACCCGTCGTTCACCGACACGATCTTCAATCACAGCCAGGAGCGTCGCGTCGCGCTGTTCGACGAGTTTCGCAACACCAACTATTCGGTGGTCGACACCGACCTGATCGAGACGATTTTCCAGCGCATGTACCAACAGAGGGTGCGCGGTGAAGAGCGCCACCGCATGCTCACCAACCGCGAAGTGGTGCACGCCGAAGTGGCCGCCGACGGCATCGAGCTGTTCCTGCGCGACGCGCCCCATGACCAGATGCACAGCGAGTCCTTCGACGTTGTCGTGCTCGCCACCGGTTACCGCCGCGACTACCACCTGGAACTCCTCTCGGGCATTCAGGAATACATCCAGGGCGCCAATGTCGACCGTCACTATCGCTTGCCCCTGAGCCCCGGCAGCGAGGCCGGCATTTTTCTCCAGGGTTGCTGCGAAGACAGCCACGGTTTGAGCGACACGCTGTTGTCGGTGCTGGCGATCCGCTCCCAGGAGGTCGTCGAGTCGATCTTCGGTGACCAGGCGCAACCGTGCTCGGCGCGCGCTGGGCATGGGTCGCCGCAGGCGCAGACCGAGCCACGCGTGGCACTCAAGCTGGCGCGCTAAGCCCGGGCCGTCAAAAAGCCCGTCACAGCGGTGGTCGTCAGCGGCCACCCACTCTTTTCTCACAACGTTGTGGGCCGCCTTTGCGCTGCCTGCGGGTTGAGCCTTGCCGATACAAACAGGTGAAAGAATGAAATCCATACGAGATCAGGCCGCGCATTTTCCCGAACTGGTGGGCTTTTATGCGCAGACCCAGCCGGACCGGATTGCCCTTCGACACATCGTCCACGAGGACCAGCCGCCGCTGCTGACCACCTACGCCCAGATGGATGCCCAGGCGCGCTCGATTGCCGCGCACCTGCAGCAACACCTGGGCGTGCAGGGCGGCGAGCGTTGCGTGCTGATCCTGCCGACCGGCGCCGATTACGCGGCGGCGTTCCTCGGCTGTTTGTACGCCAAGGTTATCGCGGTGCCGGCCTTCGCCCCCGAGTACAACCGCCAGACCCACCTCGACCGGTTGACCGGCATCCTCCACGACGCCGCGCCGCAGATGGTCCTCGGGCGTCGGGAAGACCTGGATAAATTTCAGCACCTGTTGCAACCCTTCATGCCCGCGGGCGGGCGTTTCGCTGCAGTGGAAGAAATCGGCGAAGGCCACGCAAGGTTTCAGGCGCCGCTGATCGACACCGCCTCGCTGGCCTTCCTGCAATACACCTCGGGGTCCACCAGCGCACCGAAAGGCGTGATGGTCTCCCACGACAACCTCATGGCCAACGAAGTCGCCATGGCCCGGCACTTTGTCTCCGATTCAGGGCTGGAAAGCTGGGTCAGCTGGCTGCCGCTGTACCACGACATGGGCCTGATGTGCGGCCTGCTGTTGCCGCTGTACTACGGCGGCACGCTGACGCTGATGTCGCCGAACTACTTCCTCGGCCGCCCGGCGCGCTGGCTGGAAGCGATGAGTCAGTACGGCGGGACCTTCTCCGGCGGCCCGGATTTCGCCTATCGCCTGTGCGTCGAGCGCATCAAACCCAGCGCCGTGAAAAGCCTGAAGCTGGACCCTTGGAGCCTGGCGTTTTCCGGCTCCGAGCCGATCCGCATCGCCACCCTGGATGCCTTCAGCGAGCATTTTGCGCCGGCCGGCTTCGACCGCCGCGCCCTGACGCCGAGTTATGGCCTGGCCGAAGCGACCCTGTACGTGAGCGCCGCCGAGCGCGACAGGCCGTTCGGCATCAAGCATTTTGACGGCAGCCAACTCGCCGCCGGGGACGCGTCTGAGGCGGTGTTCGCCAATCAGAACGCCAAAAGTCGTTTGCCGGGGTGCGGCTGGTGTCGGCCCGATCACGACCTGAAGATTGTCGATCCGGCCACGCTGCAGCCCCTCGCGTCGGGCAACGTGGGCGAGATCTGGATTGCCGGGCCGAGTGTCGCCCAGGGCTACTGGCAGAACGCAGAAGCCACCGCCCAGACCTTCGTCGAGGAAGACGGCCAGCGCTGGTTGCGCAGCGGCGATCTGGGCATTGCCCGCGACAACGAGCTGTTCATCACCGGCCGCTTGAAGGATCTGATCATCCTCAACGGCCAGAACCTGTACCCCCAGGACATCGAGCAGGCGCTGGAAAAAGTGTCGAGCTGCTGCGTCGCGGGCGTATCGCCGCCTTCCCGGTGACCGACGAGCAGGGCGTGGAAGGCGTCGGCCTGGCCCTGGAAATCAGCCGCAACGTGCGCCGCCTGATGAAGCCGCCGATGATCTGCGAAGCGGTGCGCGACGGGGTGTCCGAGCTGTTTCTGGTGGCGCCGAAAGTCATCGTGCTGCTGGAGCCGGGCGCTCTGCCGCGCACCACCAGCGGCAAACTGCAGCGTGCCGCCTGCCGCAGCGGCTGGCAGAACGGCAGCCTCGACAGCTTCGCGATCTGGCAGGACGGCCGCGTGCTCGGTGCTGACAGCGCGGACGTCTCGGTTGAGCCTTCGCCCTTGCTGCCGGAAGTCTTGGCCGCGTGGCAGGAAGTCCTCGGCAAACGCGACCTGAATGCCGCCGACCACTTCTTCGCCCGTGGCGGTGATTCGGTGGGCGTGGTGCAAGTGCTGTCGCGCCTGAACAGCGAGCTGGGCCTGAGGCTTGAGCCCGCCCACCTGTTCGAGCACCCGACCCTCGGCGCCTTCAACGCCCACGTTACCGCGCACGTCTCCACCCACGGCCGCAGCACTGAACGCCCTGCTGGCGTGCCGCGTATTTCCCGCGACACCGATCCCGAGCAGTCCTTTGCCCAGCAGCGCCTGTGGTTTCTCGCGCAACTGGAGCCGGACAGCAGCGCCTATCACCTCTGCGGCCAGTTGAGCCTCAACGGCGCGCTGGATGATGCCGCCCTGCAACGCAGTTTCGACGATCTGGCGGCCCGCCACGAAAGCCTGCGCACCACCTTCGCCATCGACGCCAACGAACAACTGGTGCAGCGCATTCACGCCCCGAGCCCGGTCCTGATCGAACGCCATTACCTGAGTGAGGACACCGATCCGCAGCAAGCGTTGGCCGAACTGGCCAGAGCGGCCGTCGAGCAGCCAATGGATTTGCAGAACGGCCCGTTGTGGCGCGTGCTCAACGTGCGACTGGCCCCAGACCGGCAGCAACTGGTGCTGGTGCTGCATCACATCATCGCTGACGGCTGGTCGGTGCAGGTCATGCTCAAGGAGTTCGCCGCGCTGTACAGCGCTCACACTCAAGGGGCTGAGCCGGCATTGCCGCCGCTGCCGATTCAATACGCCGACTTCGCCGCCTGGCAGCGCGCGCGTCTGGCCGGAGGGGAAGGGCAGCGACAGCTGGCCTACTGGCGTGAGCAACTGGGTGATGCCCAGACCGTTCTGAACCTGCCTGCCGACCGCCCGCGTCCGGCCCAGCAAAGCCATCGCGGCGCCCGTTACGCCATCGCCCTTGACCGCGACTTGAGCCAGGGCCTGCGCGACCTCGCCAGCCGCCACGGCGCGACCTTGTTCATGGTCATGCTCGCCGCCTACAAAACCCTGTTGCAGCGCTACAGCAGCCAGACCGATCTGCGCGTCGGCGTGCCGGTGGCGGGGCGTACCTGCACCGAATCCGAAGGGCTGATCGGCCTGTTCGTCAACACCCTGGTGCTGCGCAGCGAGCTGTCGCCGCAGCAGTCGTTCAGCACGCTGATCGAATCAGTTCGCCACACCGCGCTGGGCGCGCAACACCATCAGGCCCTGCCGTTCGAGCAACTCGTCGAAGCCCTCGGCGTGTCGCGCAACCTCAGCTATAACCCGCTGTGCCAGGTGAAATTCACCCAGCAGTTCCCGCTGCCGCAGAACGTCGACATGGCCGGCGTGCGCATGGACGTCAATCAGCTCGACGACTACTCGGCGCACTTCGATTTAGGCCTGGACATCACCGACGACGCCGACGGTATCCAGGCGGTGTTCACCTATGCGTGCGATCTGTTCGATGAGCCGCGCATCGCCGGTCTGGCAGGTGATCTGCTGCGGATCTGCGCCCAAGTGGTGGCGCAACCTCAGGTGCGTCTGGCTGATCTGCAGATCGGCGCCGAGCCTTCATGCCTTGCTGCCGAACCCTTGACGTTCCCGGCCACCGATGTGCTGAGCCTGTGGGATACCAGCGTCCGTGCACAGCCGAATCGTCTGGCCCTGCAAGACGAACAGCGCAGCGCCACGTTTGCCGAGGTCGATGCCCAGGCCAATCAACTGGCGCAGCACCTGCGTCAGTCCGGTGTGGACGTGGAAAGCCGCGTCGGCATTCTGCTTGAGCGCTCGCTGGAGTTCGTCGTCGGCCTGCTGGCGGTGCTCAAAAGCGGTGCCGCCTATGTGCCGCTGGACCCGAAATGGCCGACAGAGCGTCAGGCGTTTGTGCTGGCCGACAGCGGCGCAAGCGCGTTGATCAGCGATGGGGCTGCGCCGGGTGACTTCCATGGCGACGTCATCAGCGTGACTGCCGATGCCGCGTGGCGCTTGTTGCCGGCGCGAGCCACGGACCTGCGCCCCCACGCCGATCAGGCCGCGTACCTGATCTACACCTCCGGCACCGGCGGCACGCCGAAAGGCGTGGTCATCAGTCACGGCGCCCTGGCCGATTACGTCCAGGGCTTGCTCGCACGGCTTGATCTGGCCCCCGAGGCGAGCATGGCGATGGTCTCCACCGTCGGCGCCGACCTGGGCCACACCGTGCTGTTCGGCGCGCTGTGCTCGGCGCGTTCGCTGCACCTGATCAGCCCCGACCGCACCAACGACGCCGACCGCTTCGCCGCCTACATGGCCGAGCACGAGGTCGGCGTGCTGAAGGTCGTGCCGACCCATTTGAACGGCCTGTTGCAGGCGACGAATGCGGCCGATGCACTGCCCGAACACGCGCTGATCCTCGGCGGCGATGCGCTGCCGTGGGAGCTGGTGGCAAAGGTCAAGCGCCTGAAGCCTGGCTGCCGGGTCATCAATCACTATGGGCCGACCGAAACCACCGTGGGCGTGCTGAGCAATGAGGCGTTTGAAGCGTCGATGGGCGACAGCGTGCCCGTCGGTCGGCCGCTGCCGAACGCCGTGGCGCTGATTCTCAACGACCACTTGCAGGCGGTGGTGCAGGGTGACGTCGGCGAGCTGTACATCGGCGGGCCGGGCCTGGCGCGCGGCTATCACCAGCGTGCGGCGATGACCGCTGCGGCCTTCATTCCGGACCCGAGCGGCAGCGGCGCGCGGCTCTACCGCAGCGGCGACCGTGCGCGCTTGCTGGCCAACGGGCAAGTTCAGTTCCTGGGTCGCGCCGACGATCAGGTCAAGGTGCGCGGCTACCGCGTGGCCCTGGGTGAAATCGCCCAGCGGCTGCGCCAGCTTGACGGCCTGCGTGACGCCCATGTGCGTGTCGATGATCGCGGCCAATTGATCGCGTATGCGCTGCTCGACACTAAAGTCGACAGCGGCGCGAATGTGGACGGCGAGGCGCTGCGCACGCAACTGGCGCAAAGCCTGCCGGACTACATGGTGCCGAGCCACATCCTGACCCTCGACGCCTTCCCGCTGACCGCCAACGGCAAGCTCGACGCCGGCGCGCTGCCGACGCCGACCACAACCTCCGACGATTTCGAAGCGCCCCACGAAGGGGTCGAAGCCGCACTCGCAGCGCTGTGGCAAGCGGCGCTGAACGTCGAGGCGGTCGGTCGTCATGACAACTTCTTCACCCTCGGCGGCGATTCGATTCTTAGCCTGCAGATCATCGCCCGTGCTCGTCGTCAGGGCATTCGCCTGACACCCAAGCAGCTGTTCGAAAAACAGACCATCGCCGAACTCGCTCAGGTCGCCACGGTGGCCGAAGCCAAGCCTGCCGCCGCGCCTGTCACGGCAGCCGTCGCACCCCGCGAGTTTGCTCTGACGCCGATTCAGGCTCGCTTCTTCAGCCTGCCCATCGCCCAGCGTCAGCACTGGAACCAGTCGCTGCTGCTCGACGTGCCCCAAGCACTGGACACCACGCGGTTGCAACAGGCCCTCGCTGCGGTGCTGGCGCACCATGACAGCCTGCGCCTGAGCTTCCATCAGAACGACGAAGGCCAGTGGCAGCAGCGTTACCGCGACAGCGAAAGTGCCGAGCGCGTGCTGTGGACCTGTGAACTGAGCCGCGAAGAGGATCTCGATTCGCTCAATGACGAAGCCCAGCGCAGCCTGAACATCGACACCGGTCCGCTATTGCGCGTGGTCCATGGCCGCCTGCCGTCAGGCGAAGCACGGCTGCTGCTGGTCATCCATCACCTGGCCGTGGACGGCGTGTCGTGGCGGGTGCTGCTGGAAGACCTGCAACTGGCCTACCGCCAACTGTCGGCCGGTAACAACGTGGCCCTGGCCGACAAAACCGCCAGCTTCCAGGCCTGGTCCCAGTCGTTGAGCACCCTGGCGCGCAGCCCCGAGCTGCAACAACAACTGCCGTACTGGCAGGGGCTGAACGCTGCCGATGCCATCCTGCCGGGCGATGCGTCGGTGCAAAGCCGGGTCGGCGACAGTGAAACCCTGCTGCTGAAAATCGACGTGGCCAACACCCGTCGCCTGCTCAGCGAAGCCCCGGCGGCGTATCGCACGCGCATCGACGACCTGCTGCTGGCGGCGCTGTCCCAGGCGCTGTGGCAGTGGAGCGGCCGCCGTCGCCACGTCATCAGCCTCGAAGGTCATGGCCGCGAAGACGCTACTGGCGCTCTGGACCTGAGCCGTAGCGTCGGCTGGTTCACCAGCCTGTACCCGCTGGCGCTGGACGCCGCAGATGACGCGATCGCTACCCTCAAGGCAGTGAAGGAAGCCGTGCGCGCGGTACCGGAAAAAGGCCTCGGCTACGGTGTCTTGAAGTACCTGGCTGGCGCAAAGTTGCCGGAGCTGATCGGCCAGGGCGTGACCTTCAACTACCTCGGCCGCTTCGACGACAGCGAGAGCGCGCTGTTCGCATTGTCGAGCCGCACGCCGAAAAATCTGCGTGACCCACAAGGGCCGCTGGCCAATGCCCTGGCGGTCGACGGTCAGGTCCGCGACGGCCAGTTGCAGCTGGACTGGACCTTCAGCCGCGAACGTTTCAGCCGCGACAGCATCGAGCAACTGGTGGCGCTGTATGAAGCGCAGTTACTGGAGCTGATCGCCCATTGCAGCGACGAAACCCACGCCGGCCTGACGCCGTCGGATTTCCCGCTGGCCGGCCTGAATCAGGCCCAGCTCGACGCACTGGGCATCCCCGCGCGGGAGATCGAAGACATCCTGCCGCTGGCGCCCATGCAGCAGGGCATTTTGCTGCACAGCCTGCTGGAGCAGGGCAACGGTATCTACCTGATGCAGGACCAGTACGACGTCGGCGCCGATGTGGATTTCGAGGCGTTCAAGTTTGCCTGGCAGCAAGTGGTGCAGCGCCACCCGGCGTTGCGCACGGCGTTTCACGGGCTGGAAAGCGGCGTGCAGCGTCAGATTGTCATGCGCCGCGTGCCGTCGCCGGTGCAACTGATCGACCTCAGCCATCTTTCTCGCGCCGCCGCCGAAGCCGAGCTGGATGACCTGCTGAAAAGCGAGCGCGAGCAGGGCTTCGATTTCGCCCGGGCGCCGTTGCTGCGCCTGCGCCTGATCAAGTTCGGCGAGGCGGATTTCCGCATCGTTCAGAGCCACCACCACGCCTTGATAGACGCTTGGTGCCGGGGCCTGATGCTCACTGAATTCTTCGCCCATTACCGCGGGTTCCTCGAAGGTCGTGAGGTCAGCCTGCCGCCGGCGCGGCCGTACCGCGATTTCCTCGCCTGGCTCGCCGAGCAGGACGAAGCGGTGAGCCGCGATTACTGGCGCAACGCGCTGGCCGGCTTCACCGACGTCACGCCGCTGCCGTACCGCCATAGCCCTCAGGGTGACGCGCAGATGCGCGACGTCACCCTGGCGCTGGGTGTCGAGCAGACTGCGAAGCTGGCCGAACAAGCCCGTCAGCATCGCCTGACGACAAACACCTTCGTGCAGGCCGCCTGGGCCTTGTTGCTGATGGGCCATGCCGACCGCGACGAAGTGCTGTTCGGGGTCACCGTGGCCGGTCGTCCGACCGAGCTGGAAGGCATCGAAGGCGCGCTGGGGCTGTTCATCAACACCTTGCCGTTGCGCATCCGTCGGCCGGGCATGGGCGCGTCGGCGCTGGAGCTGCTCAGTGCCTTGCAGGGGCAGAACGCCGACATGCGCCAGCACGAACACCTGTCCCTGGCCGACATTCAGCTGCTCGCCGACACCCCGCGCGGCCAGCCACTGTTCGACAGCCTGTTTGTTTTCGAGAACGTTCCGTTGGGCGCCGAGGTGCAGCAGGCCGTGAACGAATACCGCATCAATCCGCTGGCCAACCGCACCCACACCAACTACCCGCTGACCGTGGTGCTGCTGCCGGGCGAGTCCCTGCAATTGCAGTTGACCTACGACACCCGTCACTTCAACGACGCCGAGATGGGCACCCTGGTCAGCCATTTCCGCCGTCTGCTCACCCAGTTGATCGACAACCCGCAACAGACGCTGAGCCAGTTGCAGGTCCTTGAGCACAACGAGCGCGAGCAGTTGCTGGCCCAGGGTCTCGGCCCGGTGCAACAGCATTGGTACGACATCAGCTACCTGGAGCGTTTCGAGGCGCGGGTGCTGGCCCATCCGGCCCAGGAAGTGGCCCGCTGTCAGGGCGAGAGCCTGAGTTACCGCGAACTCAATCGTCAGGCCAACCGCATCGGTCACGGGCTGATCGCGGCGGGCGTGCAGGGCGATGACGTGGTGGCGCTGTTCGCACCGCGCGGCCTGCCGTTGTTGAGCCTGATCGTCGGCGCGTTCAAGGCCGGTGCGGCCTATCTGGCGCTGGATGAACGTCATCCGGCCGGACGCAGTGCGCGCATGCTGGTGAGCAGCGCCGCCCCGGTGTTGCTGACGCCGCGGGAGTGTTTGCCTCAGGTCGAGGCGATCGTTGCGCTGGCTGAGCGCAAACCCCGGGTGTTGGTGCTTGAAGAACTGCTCGCGGATGCCAGCAATTCATTCGCCAACGAGAATCCGGGCCGCTACGCGACGGCGGAGCAACTGGCCTACGTCATCTACACCTCCGGCTCCACCGGCGAGCCAAAAGGGGTGATGGTCAACCAGCGCGGCATGCTCAACAACCAGATGTCCAAGCTGCCGTATCTGCGTCTGGGCGAGGGCGATGTCATTGCCCAGACGGCCGCCACCGGGTTCGACATTTCCGTGTGGCAGTTCCTGACCGCGCCGCTGTTCGGCGGGCGCGTGGAAATCCTGCCGGACGCCGTGGTGCAGGACCCGCAGCGCCTGCTGGAAGAAGTCGCGGCCAATCAGGTCAGCGTGCTGGAATGCGTGCCGGCGGTGATCGACGCCATGCTCGCGGTCGCGCCCCAGCGGCTCGATGCCTTGCGCTGGCTGCTGCCGACCGGTGAAGCGCTGACCACCGACCTCGCCGCGCGCTGGTTTGCGCGCTACCCCGAAGTGCCGCTGGTCAACGCCTACGGCCCGGCCGAGTGCGCCGACGATGTCGCGCTGCACACCCTGATCGCGGCGCCGGCGCTAAACGCCAACATGCCGATTGGCCGGCCCACCGACAACAACTGCCTGTACGTGCTGGATTCCAACCTGCAACTGGCGGCGCCCGGTGTGGTGGGCGAGCTGTACATCGGCGGCGTCGGCGTCGGTCGTGGCTACGCCGCGCGGCCTGGCCTGACCGCCGAGCGTTTCCTGCCCGACCCGTTTGGCGAAACCGGTGCGCGGCTGTACCGCAGCGGCGACCTGGCCCGCTGGAACGCCGACGGCGCGCTGGAATACGTCGGCCGCGCGGACTTCCAGGTGAAGATCCGCGGCCAGCGCATCGAGCTGGGCGAAATCGAAAACCTGCTGTTGGCGCAACCCTCGGTGCATGACGCCGTGGTCAGCGCGCAACCGACGGCCCATGGCCCACAACTGGTGGCCTACGTGGTCGCCGAGGCGCAGCAGGCGTTGTCCAGCGACGTGCTGAAAACCGCGCTGTCGCAAACCCTGCCGGCGTTCATGGTGCCGGCGCACATCGTCGTGCTGGCGCAGATGCCGCGCAACGCCAACGGCAAGCTCGACCGCAAGGCGCTGCCGGCGCCGAGCCTGGAAGAGCGCGAGTTCGAAGCGCCACAGGGCGAGCGTGAGGAAGTCCTCGCCGAGCTGTGGCAGAGCCTGCTCAAGGTTGAGCAGGTCGGTCGTCACGACAACTTCTTTGAACTCGGTGGCCATTCGTTGCTGGCGACGCGGCTGCTGTCGCGCATTCGCGAGCGCCTCGGGGTGAGCATCCCGCTGGCTCAGGCCTTCGAAGCCACCACCGTCGCTGCCCAGGCGGCGCTGATCGACACCTTGCAGGGGCAGACCCTGACACTCGACCGGCTCGATGCCCTGGACGAGTTAATGAATGAGCTGGAGGAAAGCAACTGATGTCGCAACCGAGCATGACTTCACAGAGCAAGCTGCTGGCCCTGGCCACGCGGTTCCTCAGCCTTGGCAGCGCTCAGCGTCGGGTGTTTTTGAACAAGCTGCGCGAGCAGGGCCTCGATGCCTCGTCGCTGCCGGTGCCACCGGGTGTGGCGGGCGAACGCAGCCCGGCGTCGTTTTCCCAGCAACGGCTGTGGTTTCTGGAGCAACTGGAACCGGGCAACAGCACCTATCACCTGCCGGGAGCGTTGCGCCTGAAAGGCGAGCTGAATGTTGCAGCCGTACGAATGGCATTCGAGCGCGTGGCCGAGCGACATGCCAGCCTGCGCACGGTGTTCGCCACTGCGGAAGACGGCACGCCGGAGCAGGTGATTTGCGGTGGTCAAGGGTTGCCATTCGAGCGTCTGCACGCAGACGACGAGGGCGAGGTGCAGGCGCTGGCCGATGCGTTCGCCCGCCGCCCGTTCGACCTGGCCCAGGGCCCGCTGTGGCGCGTGGCGTTGATTGAGCGCGGCTCGGATGAGCACGTGCTGCTGGTCTGTCTGCATCACATCATCGCTGACGGTTGGTCGATTCAAGTGCTGCTGCTGGATTTCGTCGAGGCCTATCGCGCTGCCATTCAAAACGACACTGACTCACTGCCACCGCTGCCGCTCAGCTACGCCGATGTCGCCCTGTGGCAGCGTGCCTGCCTGGACGCGGGCGAGGGTGATCGGCAACTCGCCTACTGGCAGCAACAACTGAGCGACGAGCCGCCGGTGCTGGAATTGCCGGCGGACCGTCCGCGCCCGGCGCGCCAGAGTTTCCGTGGCGCGCGCCTGCCGTTCAGCTTCGACGCGGCACTGTCCGGCCGTATGCGCGAACTGGCCCGGCAGCGCGGCGTGACCTTGTTCACCGTGCTGCTCGCGGCCTATCAAGTGCTGTTGCAGCGGATGAGCGGGCAGACCGATCTGCGCATCGGCGTGCCCATTGCCGGGCGTCAGCGCGCCGAAACCGAAGGCCTGATCGGCTTCTTCGTCAACACTCAGATCCTGCGCGGCGAGGTCCAGGCCGACGCCAGTTTCAACCAGATCATCGACGGTGTTCGCCTGGCCTCCCAGGGCGCACAAGCCCATCAGGACCTGCCGTTCGAGCAACTGGTGGACGCCCTGGCGCCGGAACGCAGCCTGAGCCACAACCCGCTGTTTCAGGTGCTCTACAACCACCAGCAACGCCAGGACGAAGCGCTGCAATTGATGCCCGGCCTCAACGCCATGCTGATGCCACTGGACAACGGCAGCGCGCAGTTTGACCTGGCGCTGCACACCTGGGAAAACGCCGCGGGTGAACTGGCGGGCAACTGGAATTACGCCACTGACCTTTTTGATCACGGCAGCATCGAGCGGCTGCATGGGCGTTTTGAGCAGCTGTTTGCCGAGTTGCTGGAGCGGCCGGATGCGGCGATTGGTGATTTTGAATTGCTGGATGCTGAAGACCGCGCGCAGCTGGCGTTGGTCAATGACACCGCGCGGGATTGGGATTCCGAACCCTTTGTTCATCGCCACTTTGAGCGGCTGGCCCAGGTGCATCCCGAGCGGGAGGCTGTGCGCTTTGGCGATGAGGTATTGAGTTATCGCGAGCTGGATCAGCGGGCAAACCAGCTGGCCCGTTACCTGCGTGAGCAGGGCGTGGGGCGTGAATCGCTGGTGGGCGTGGCGGCGTTGCGCTCGGTGGAAATGGTGGTTGCGTTGTATGCGGTGCTGAAAGCGGGCGGGGCTTACGTGCCGCTGGATCCTGAGTACCCGGCGGATCGTCTGCGCTACATGCTCGAAGACGCCGGTATCGGTTTGTTGCTGAGCCACGACGCGGTGATCAATGATTTGCCGGCTGTTGACGGCCTGCGGGTACTGAATCTGGATCAGCTTGATCTCTCAGGCCAACCCGTCACGACGCCTGTTATAGAGTTGCACCCCGAACAACTGGCCTACATGATTTACACCTCCGGTTCGACCGGGAAACCCAAGGGCGCCGGCAACACCCATGCCGCGCTGTTCAACCGTCTGGCGTGGATGCAGGATGCTTACGGGCTCGACGCCAATGACGCCGTATTGCAAAAAACGCCGTTCAGTTTTGACGTGTCAGTCTGGGAGTTCTTCTGGCCGTTGATGGTCGGTGCGCGTCTGGTGGTCGCTCAGCCGGGGATCATCGCGATCCGCTGATGCTGAAAACGCTGATCGATCAGCAGCAGATCACCACGCTGCATTTCGTCCCGTCGATGCTCGGTGCCTTCATGGCTCAGGACGATCTCACCGGCTGCGCGTCCCTGAAACGCATCGTCTGCAGCGGCGAGGCCTTGCCCGCCGATCTGGCCCGGGAAACCTTGCAGCGCCTGCCCACCGCCGGCCTGTTCAATCTGTATGGCCCGACCGAAGCGGCCATCGACGTGACTCACTGGACGTGCGTTGATGAGCCGGGCGTGTCCGTCCCGATCGGCGCCCCCATCGCCAATTTGCAGATCCACATCCTCGACAGCCGTCTCAACCCACAACCCATCGGCGTACCGGGCGAGCTGTACATCGGCGGCGACGGCCTCGCTCGCGGCTACCACTTGCGTCCCGGCCTGACCGCCGAGCGCTTCGTTGCCAGCCCGTTCGGCAACGGCGAGCGGCTGTACCGCACCGGTGACCTGGCCCGTTGGCGTGCCGACGGCGTGGTGGAATACCTCGGCCGTCTCGATCACCAGATCAAACTGCGCGGCTTGCGGGTTGAAATCGGCGAGATCGAAGCGGCGCTGCTCGATCACCCAGCCGTCAGCGAAGCCGTGGTCATTGCCCGTGAACTCAGCACGGGTATGCAACTGGTGGGCTATCTGGTCGCCGACGATTTCGACGAAGAACACCTGCGCGGCCAACTGAAACAGCGCCTGCCGGATTACATGGTCCCGGCGCACTTCGTCACGCTGGAAAAACTGCCGCTGTCCGCCAACGGCAAGCTCGACCGCAAGGCGCTGCCCGATCCACAGATCCAGCAGCGTGCCTTCGAAGCACCGCTGGCCGGGGTCGAAACCCAACTGGCTGCGCTGTGGCAAGACCTGCTCGGCGTCGCGCAAATCGGTCGCCAGGACAACTTCTTTGCCCTCGGCGGCGACTCGATCCTCAGCCTGCAAATCATTTCCCGCGCCCGCAAGGCCGGCATCGTGCTGTCGCCCCGGCAGATGTTCGAACGCCAGACCATCGCCGAGCTGGCCCAGGTCGCTCAGGTGGTCAGTCATGACGCCGCCCCTGTCGAGCGCATCGAGCTGAACCGCGACATCCCGCTGACCCCGATTCAGCACTGGTTCTTCCAGCAGCCAATGCGCAACCGCAGCCACTGGAACCAGTCACTGCTGCTGAACCCGAGTGAAGCGCTGGACCTGCCGGCGCTGACCCAGGCCCTTCACGCGCTGGTAAACCATCACGACGCCCTGCGCATGCGTTTTGTCCAGCAGGACAACGGCCAGTGGCAGCAACGCTATCGCGCAGAGCTTTCTACTGACGAGCAGACCCGAAACGGCCTGATCTGGCAGCGCGAAATCCCTCTGAACGAGCTGGCCGCAGCCTGCGACGAACCCCAGACCAGCCTCGATTTGAAGGACGGCCCGTTGCTGCGCGCCGTGCATTTCACCCTGACCGAAGGCGGCGAGCGTCTGTTGCTGGTGGTGCATCACCTGGTGGTCGACGGTGTGTCGTGGCGCGTCCTGCTGGAGGACCTGCAAAACGCCTACACCCAGGCGCAAGCGGGCCTCACCCTCGACCTCGGTGACAAGACCGCGTCGTTCCAGCGCTGGGCCAACCGCGTGCTGGATTTCGCCTACAGCGACGCCGTGCTGGCCGAAGCCGATTACTGGCGCAACCTGGCGCCAGCATCCGCGTTGCCCTGCGCCAATCCCCAGGGCCAAGCACGCCAAAACAACGTGCGCCAGCTGCATTTGCAACTGGACGCCGCGCGCACCGAAAAGCTGATCAGCGAGGCCCCGGCGGCGTACCGCACGCAGATCAACGACCTGCTGCTGACCGCACTGGTCCGCGCGATGAAGCGCTGGAGTGGCGAATCACAGGCGATGATCGCCCTGGAAGGCCATGGCCGCGAAGACCTGTTCAACGGCGTTGATCCTGCGCGCACGGTCGGCTGGTTCACCAGCCTGTACCCGGTCAGCCTGCATGCTTACGACGACCTCGATGCCGCACTCAAACAGACCAAGGAAACCCTGCGCGCCGTGCCTAACGGCGGGCTCGGTTATGGCCTGTTGCGCCACCTGCGTGGCGAAGCCTTGCCGGCGCTGGACGGCTGCGTGCTGTTCAATTACATGGGCCGGCTGCAAAACAGCAGCGGGCTTTTCAGCCTGGCCGAGGAGGGCAGCGGTGCCCAGCGCGCCGCCGATGCGCCGCTCAATGGCGAACTGTCCATTGATGCGCAAATCCGTGACGGCCAGTTCAGCCTGACCTGCAGCTTCAGCGGCGAACGCCATGAGTCGGCGTCGATTCAACGCCTGCTCGATGCCTATGGCGCAGCGCTGGACGAGGTGATCGAACACTGCCGCCGCCACGCTGCGGTCACCCCGTCGGACTTCCCGGCACTCGCTCTGACTCAGGCACAACTCGACGCACTGCCGGTCGCCGCCTGGGACATCGAACAGCTGTACCCGCTGACGCCGATGCAGCAGGGCCTGTTGTTCCATTCCGAAATGAGCGGCAGCGAGAACGTCGATCAGGGCAGCGCCCGCGACCTGTACATCAATCAGGTGGCGCTGGACATCGAGCACCTGCCGGTGGCCCGCTTCAAATCAGCGTGGGCCGCGGCAGTTCAGCGTCATCCGATCCTGCGTGCAGCGTTCCTGCGCGTCCCCGGCAGCGAACAGCCGGTGCAGTTGATCCGTCGCGATGCGGCGTTGGTCGTACGCGAACTTGATCTGCGCTGCAGCGATCAATCCCTCGCCGACGTGCTGGTGGCCGAGCGTGAAACCCCCTTCGACCTGCACGCCGCGCCGCTGATGCGCGTGTTGCTGGTTCGCCAAAGCGAGACGCTGTGGAAACTGGTCTGGACCTTCCACCACATTCTGTTGGATGGCTGGAGCAGTGCGGCAGTGCTGGGCGAAGTGATTCAGGCGGCAATGTCCGACGCCACGCCACAACCTGCCGGGCATTACGGCGACTACGTGGAGTGGCTGCTGAGCCGCGACGCCGAGGGCAGTAAGACCTTCTGGCAGAGCCATCTGGCTGGCTTCGACCAGCCGACGATGATGGCCGCCGCCCTGACCGCACCGACGGCGAGCACCGGAGCGCCGCTGCCGAATCAGGTGCGGGTCACCTCCATGGACCTGAACAGCGAACTGCTGAACAGCGCCGCCCGCCGTCAGCGCGTGACCGTCAACACGCTGATTCAAGCGGTGTGGGTGTTGCTGTTGCAGCGCTACACCGGGCAGCAACGGGTCGCGTTCGGCGCCACCGTGTCCGGCCGCTCCGCGCAAGTGCCGGGCATCGAACGCATGCTCGGGCTGTTCATCAACACCCTGCCACTGGTGCAGGCGCCGCAAGCGCAGCAGACGGTCGGCGACTGGCTCAATGACTTGCAAGCCCACAACCTGGAGCTGCGCGAGCACGAGCACACCCCGCTGTTCGAGGCCCAGCGCTACGCGGGCCACGCCGGTCGTGACTTGTTCGACAGCCTGCTGGTGTTCGAGAACTACCCGGTGGACGCGGTGCTGCGAGACAAGCAGGCCAACGGCGTCAACCTGGGTTCCGTCGAACTCAGCGACAAGACTCACTACCCGCTGAGCCTGGCGGTGGTGGCGGGCGAGCAGGCCCATGTTCACGTCAACTACCACAGCAACGTGTTCAGCGCCGAACAGATCTCGCGTCTGTGCGGGCATTTTCAGACACTGCTGGACGGGATCTGCCGCTTCCCCGAGGCGCGCATCGGCGAGCTGTCGATGCTCACCGAAGGCGACATCGACGCCATGCACGCCTGGAACACGCCGCCGTTCTCGCCCTACGTGGATCGACCGATCCATGAGCTGATTGCTGACCACGCGCGCATTCGTCCTGACGCCATCGCGCTGGTCCATGGCCAGCAGCGCCTGACCTTCTCCGAGTTCGACCGTCGTGCCAATCAACTGGCCCACGCCTTGCGCGCCCGGGGCATCGGCACCGAAGTGCGCGTGGCGATTGCCATGGAGCGCGGGATTGATCTGTGGCTGGCGTTTTATGCCGTATTGAAAGCCGGGGGCGCCTACATCCCGCTCGACCCGGATTACCCGACCGAGCGCCTGCGCTACATGCTCGAAGACGGCGGCGTGAAGCTGTTGATCAGCCACGATGCGGCGCTGGATCGTGTGCCCGTCGGCGATGTGCCGTTGCTGAACATCGACGAGCTTGATTGCTCGTCCGAGCCGGTGACAGCCCCGGACGTCACGATTCATCCGCAGCAACTCGCCTACCTGATTTACACCTCGGGCTCGACCGGCAAACCCAAAGGCGCGGCCATCGCCCACGCTGACATCTCGATGCACATCCAGACCATCGGCGAGCGGTACCGCTTCACGCCCGAGGACCGCAAGTTCCACTTCCTGTCGATCAGCTTCGACGGCGCCCACGAAGGCTGGATGATGCCGCTGTGCTACGGCGCTCGAGTCGTGTTGCGCGATCAGGAACTGTGGAGCGTCGAGCAGACCTACGACACGCTGATTCGCGAAGGCATCACCGTGGCATCGTTCCCGCCGAGCTACCTGCGCCAGCTGTCCGATTGGGCCGGGGTGCAGGGCAAGGGTCCTGGCGTGAAGACTTACTGCTTTGCCGGTGAAGCCTTCAGCCGCGAGATGCTCCACGACGTGATCCGCAATTTGCAGCCGCTTTGGATCATAAACGGCTACGGTCCGACCGAAACGGTAGTGACGCCGACCTTGTGGCTGGCCTCCGCCGAGACCGCCGACTTCACCACGGCCTACGCGCCGATTGGTGATCTGGTGGGGGATCGTCAGGGCTACGTGATGGACGCGGATCTGAACCCGCTGCCCCAAGGGATTGCCGGCGAGCTCTATCTGGGCGGCGCGGTCGCGCGGGGTTATCTGGACCGTCCCGGCTCGACGGCCGAGCGTTTCCTGCCGCACCCGTTCCGCGCCGGCGAACGCATTTACCGCAGTGGCGACCGCGTGCGCCTGAACAGCGAAGGGCTGCTGGAATACCTCGGCCGCATCGACCACCAGATCAAGATTCGTGGCTTCCGCATCGAAGCGGGCGAAATTGAAGCAGCACTGAAAACCTGCGAGGGCGTACGCGAAGCCCTGGTCATCGTCCGTGACAGCGCGAACGGAAAAGTCTTGCTAGGTTACGTCGGCGGCAACGGTCTGGCCGAGGACAGCCTCAAGCAACAGCTGAAAAACACCCTGCCGGAATACATGGTCCCGGCGCACATCGTGGTCATGGCGCGCTTGCCGCAGTTGCCCAACGGCAAGCTCGACCGCAACGCGCTGCCTGACCCGCAGGTGATCTCCAGCGACTATCAGGCGCCGCAAACGCTACTGGAACAGCAATTGGCGGCGCTGTGGCAGCCACTGCTGGGCATCGACGCCGTGGGTCGCAATGATCACTTCTTCGAACTCGGCGGCCACTCGCTGCTGGCGATGCAGCTGATTTCCCGGCTGCGCCATGAGCATCAATTGAGCGTGCCGTTGCGGGCCCTGTTCGACGCGCCGCGTCTCAGCGATTTTGCCCAGCGCATTGCGGGCTTGGTATCCACCGAGGCCACCCAGCTTGAGCTGACCTCTCGCCGGCGGACCCTTGCCGTGCAGTCGTTTTCCCAACAGCGCCTGTGGTTCCTCGATCAGCTGCAACCTGGCGGTCACGCCTACAACCTGCCGGGCGCCGTGCGCCTGTGCGGCGAGCTGAACGAGGTTGCATTGCAGGCGGCCTTCGACGGCCTGACCGCGCGACATGAAGTGCTGCGCACGCGGTTCCTGGCGGTCGAGGGCGTGCCGATGCAACAGATCGAGCCTGCTTCAAGGGTGGAGATCGCGCGGCTGGATATCAGCCATGAAGGGGATATCGAAAAGGCCTTCAACGCCCTGGCTCAAGACTTCGTCAAGCGTCCGTTCGATCTGTCGCGCAGCCCGGTCTGGCGACTGGCGCTGGTGCGTGTCGCGCCTGACGAACAGCGTTTGCTGCTGTGCCTGCACCACATGATCTCGGACGGTTGGTCGGTGCGCGTGCTGCTGCAGGAATTCTGCGAGCTGTACCGCGCGGCCGTGGAAAACCGCGCGCCTAACTTAACGCCATTGCCGGTGCAATACGCCGACTTCGCCGTCTGGCAGCGCGAGTGGCTGGCCGCGGGCGAGGGCGAGCGGCAGTTGAACTACTGGCGCGAGCAACTGGGCGACGAGCATCCGGTGCTGGAGCTGCCCACCGATCGACCGCGTCCGCCCCAGCAAAGCTATCGCGGCGACCGCGTGCTGTTCGCCTTCGATGCCGCGTTCAGTCGGCGCGTGCGTGAGTTCGCCAGACAGCAGGGTGTTACGCCGTTCATGGCGATCCTGTCGGCCTACCAAGTGTTGCTCCATCGCCTGAGCGGGCAGAACGACCTGCGCGTGGGCGTGCCGATTGCCGGCCGTTCGCGGCTGGAGGTCGAAGGGCTGATCGGCTTTTTTGTCAGCACCCAGGTGCTGCGCGCCGAAGTGTTTGCCGAGCTGACCTATCGCCAGGTGCTGGAACAGGCCAAGGCGCGGACCCTCGGCGCGCAGGCCCACCAGGACTTGCCGTTCGAGCAATTGGTCGAAGCGCTGCAACCTGCGCGCAGCCTGAGCCACAACCCGCTGTTCCAGGTGGCCTACGACCATCAGCAGCAGAATTTTGAATCACTCGCCGGGCTGCCGGGCCTGCGTGCCGACCTGTTGCCGCTGGACGATGGCAGCAGCCAGTTCGACCTGGCGCTGAACACCCACGAAGACGTCGATGGCGGGTTGGGTGGGTCGTGGACTTACGCCACGGATCTGTTTGATCACGGCAGCATCGAGCGTTTGCATGCCCGCTTTGAGCAACTGTTCGCCGAGTTGATCAAGCGGCCGGACGCGGCGATTGGTGACTTCGAGTTGCTGGATGCTGAAGACCGCGCGCAGTTGGCGTTGGTCAATGACACGGCGCGGGAGTGGGCTAAAACCGAACCGTTTGTGCATCGGCAGTTTGAGCGTCTGGCTCAATTGCATCCCGAGCGGGAGGCGTTGCGTTTTGGTGACGAAGTGCTGAGTTATCAGGCGCTGGATCAGCGGGCCAATCAGCTCGCCCATTACCTGCAAACGCAGGGCGTCGGTCAGGAATCGTTGGTGGGCGTGGCTGCGTTGCGCTCAGTGGAAATGGTGGTTGCGCTGTATGCGGTATTGAAAGCCGGTGCTGCCTATGTGCCGCTGGATCCGGAGTATCCCGCTGATCGTCTGCGCTACATGCTCGAAGACGCCGGGATTGGTTTGCTGTTGAGCCACGATGGGGTGATCGCTGATCTGCCGGTTGTGGAAGAGCTGCGGGTGGTCAATCTGAATCATCTGGCTTTATCAGGCTATCCCGTCACGGCGCCAGTTGTAGCGCTGCACCCCGAGCAACTGGTCTACATGATTTACACCTCCGGCTCGACCGGCAAACCGAAAGGCGCGGGCAACACCCACGCAGCGCTGTTCAACCGCCTGGCCTGGATGCAGGACGCCTACGCACTCGACGTATCGGACGCCGTGCTGCAAAAAACGCCGTTCAGTTTTGACGTGTCGGTCTGGGAATTCTTCTGGCCGTTAATGGTGGGTGCGCGTCTGGTGGTCGCTCAGCCCGGCGATCATCGCGATCCTGTTGCCCTCAACACGCTGATCGCACAGCAGCGCATCACCACGCTGCACTTCGTGCCGTCGATGCTCGGCGCCTTCATGGCCCAGGACGATCTCACCGGCTGTGCTTCCCTGAAACGTATCGTCTGCAGCGGTGAAGCCTTACCGGCCGATCTGGCCCGCGAAACCCTTCAGCGCCTGCCCAATGCTGGCCTGTTCAATCTGTACGGCCCGACGGAAGCGGCCATCGACGTCACCCACTGGACCTGCGTTGATGAGCCGGGAGCTTCCGTGCCCATCGGCCGCCCGATAAACAACCTGCAGATCCACATCCTCGACAGCCGCCTGAATCCTCAGCCCATCGGCGTGCCCGGCGAGCTGTACATCGGCGGAGACGGCCTCGCGCGTGGCTACCACTTGCGTCCCGGCCTGACCGCCGAGCGCTTCGTTGCCAGCCCGTTCGGCACCGGCGAGCGGCTCTATCGAACCGGTGACCTGGCGCGCTGGCGTGC
This sequence comes from Pseudomonas sp. 15A4, assembly GCF_016925575.1. Classification (NCBI taxonomy): domain Bacteria; kingdom Pseudomonadati; phylum Pseudomonadota; class Gammaproteobacteria; order Pseudomonadales; family Pseudomonadaceae; genus Pseudomonas; species Pseudomonas sp. 15A4. The sequence goes on from NZ_CP068986.1 coordinate 3,316,407, forward strand.
CGACGGCGTGGTGGAATACCTCGGCCGTCTCGATCACCAGATCAAACTGCGCGGCTTGCGGGTTGAAATCGGCGAGATCGAAGCAGCGCTGCTGGATCACCCAGCAGTCAACGAAGCGGTGGTCATCGCCCGCGAACTCGCCACCGGCATGCAGCTGGTGGGCTATCTGGTCGCCGAGGACTTCGACGAAGAACACCTGCGCGGCCAACTGAAACAGCGCCTGCCGGACTACATGGTCCCGGCTCACTTCGTCACCCTGGACAGCCTGCCGCTGTCGGCCAACGGCAAGCTCGACCGCAAAGCGCTGCCCGACCCACGTATCCAGCAACGGGCCTTCGAAGCGCCGCAGGCGGGCGTCGAAACCCAGCTGGCAGCGCTGTGGCAGGACCTTCTTGGCGTCGCGCAAATCGGCCGCCAAGACAACTTCTTCGCCCTGGGCGGGCATTCGCTGATGGGCATTCAACTGGTGGCGCAGATCCGCCGCGACCTGAAACGTGAGCTGCCCCTGCGTGCACTGTTCGAGTCGCCGGTGCTGGCTGACCTCGCTCACTACCTGAACACCCAGGCGGTCGCCACGGCGATGCCGGTGCTGCAGCGTCGCACCGACCGGGAGTTCGCGCCGCAGTCCTTCGCCCAGCAACGCCTGTGGTTCCTCGCGCAGCTGGAGCCCGAGAGCGTCGCGTACAACCTGCCGTGCGTGCTCAACCTCAGCGGCGCGCTGAAACTCGACGCCCTGCAGCAGACCTTCGATGCCCTCGCGGCCCGTCACGAAACCCTGCGCACCTGTTTCCGCCCATCCCCGATGCACAGCGGCGAAGCGGTGCCCCAGCAACGGATTTTGCCGGTCAGCAGCGTGCACATCGCCCGTCACGACCTGCGCGACAACCCGGCGCCGGAAGCCGCCTTCGACGCCCTGGCCGAGGCGTTCATGAACCAGCCCTTCGACCTCGACGCCGAACACGCGCCGTGGCGGGTAGCCCTGGCGCGGGTGGCGGACGATCAATGGCGCCTGCTGCTGTGTATGCACCACATCATCTCCGACGGCTGGTCGGTGCAGGTCATGCTCGAAGACTTCGCCGCGCTGTATCGGCGTTTCGCCCAAGGCAGCGACGTGCAATTGGCTGGGCCGCAACTTACGGAGCTCGGCGTGCACTACGCCGACTACGCCAGTTGGCAGCGCGAGCACCTGAGCGGCGCCGAGCGCGAGCGCCAGCTGAACTGGTGGCGCGAAGCGTTGGGCGACGAGCAACCGGTACTGGAACTGCCGGCGGACCGTTCGCGTCCGGCCGAGCGCGACGGCAAAGGCGGGCGCCATGCCTTCGTGCTGCCCCAGGACCTGGCCGACACACTGCGCCAGACCGCCAAGACCCACGACGCCACGCTGTTCATGCTGTTCCTGGCCTCGTTCGACACGCTGCTCTATCGCCTCAGCGGCCAGCGCGATTTGCGCATCGGTGTGCCGGTGGCAGGCCGCGCCGAGGTGCAGACTCAGGGCCTGATCGGCTTCTTCGTCAACACCCTGGTGCTGCGCGCCCAGGTCAGCGGCGACCAGCCCTTCACCGCGCTGCTGGCCCAGGTCAAGGACAACCTGCTCGGCGCCCACGCCCATCAAGACCTGCCGTTCGAGCAATTGGTGGAAGCGCTGCAACCGGCGCGCAGCCTGAGCGTCAACCCGCTGTTCCAGGTCAGCTACAACCACCAGCAACAGCCGGATCTGTCGCTGCTGCAGTTCGATGATTTGAGCTGCGAAGCCCGCCAGTGGGACATCGAGGGCGCGCAGTTCGATCTGGTCCTCGGCACCTTCGAACACCGCGACGGCCGCATCAGCGGCTACCTCGATTACGCCACCGACCTGTTCGACGCCTCGACCGTGTCGCGTTTGTTCGAGCAACTGGTCACGCTGTTGCGGGCGATCTGCGCGCAACCCCATGCCGCCATCGGCGACCTGCCGTTGCTCGGCGAAACCGACCTGGCCGCGCTGGATCAATGGAACACGCCGCCGTTCTCGCCTTACGTCGATCGCCCGATCCATGAGCTGATCGCCGACCACGCGCGCATTCGGCCCGACGCCATCGCGCTGGTCCATGGCGAACAGCGCCTGACCTTTGCCGAGTTTGACCGTCGTGCCAATCAGCTGGCCCATGCCTTGCGCGCAAGAGGCATCGGCACCGAGGTGCGCGTGGCAATTGCCATGGAGCGGGGGATTGATCTGTGGCTGGCGTTTTATGCCGTGCTCAAGGCGGGTGGGGCTTATATCCCGCTCGACCCGGATTACCCGACCGAACGCCTGCGCTACATGCTCGAAGACGGCGGCGTGAAGCTGTTGATCAGCCACGATGCTGCCCTGGATCGCGTGCCCGTCGGTGATGTGCCGCTGCTGAATATCGATCAGCTCGATTGCTCCTCCGAGCCGGTTACAGCGCCGAATGTGGTGATTCATCCGCAGCAACTCGCTTACCTGATTTACACCTCGGGCTCCACCGGTAAGCCGAAAGGCGCGGCCATCGCCCACGCCGACATTTCGATGCACATCCAGACCATCGGCGAGCGTTATCGCTTTACGCCGGAGGACCGCAAGTTTCACTTCCTGTCGATCAGCTTCGACGGCGCCCACGAAGGCTGGATGATGCCGCTGTGTTACGGCGCTCGCGTCGTGCTCCGCGATCAGGAATTGTGGAGCGTTGAGCAAACCTACGACACGCTGATCCGCGAAGGCATCACCGTCGCCTCATTCCCGCCGAGCTACTTGCGTCAGCTCTCTGACTGGGCTGGGGTGCAGGGCAAGGGGCCGGGGGTGAAGACCTACTGCTTCGCCGGCGAAGCCTTCAGCCGCGAAATGCTCCACGACGTGATCCGCAATTTGCAGCCGCTGTGGATCATCAATGGCTACGGCCCGACGGAAACCGTGGTCACACCAACCTTGTGGCTGGCGTCTGCCGAGACCGCAGACTTCACCACCGCCTACGCGCCGATCGGTGATCTGGTGGGCGATCGTCAGGGCTACGTGATGGACGCGGATTTGAACCCGCTGCCCCAGGGCATTGCCGGCGAGCTGTACTTGGGTGGCGCGGTGGCCAGGGGTTATCTGGACCGTCCGGGCGCAACCGCTGAGCGTTTCCTGCCGCATCCATTCCGCGCCGGTGAACGCATTTATCGCAGCGGCGACCGTGTGCGTTTGAACAGCGAAGGGCTGCTGGAATACCTCGGCCGCATCGACCACCAGATCAAGATCCGTGGCTTCCGCATCGAGGCCGGCGAGATCGAAGCGGCGCTGAAAGCCTGCGACGGCGTGCGTGAAGCGCTGGTGATCGTGCGCGACAAAGGCAACGGCAAGCAGTTGCTCGGCTATGTCGGCGGCAATGACCTGTCTGAAGACAGCCTCAAGCAGCAGCTGAAAAACACCCTGCCGGAATACATGGTGCCGGCGCACATCGTGGTCATGGCGCGCTTGCCGCAGTTGCCCAATGGCAAGCTGGACCGCAATGCGCTGCCCGATCCGCAGTTGGGCAGTCAGGCCTTCGAAGCGCCGGAAGGTGAGCGCGAAGTCGAGCTGGCGCGGGTCTGGCAGCAGTTGCTGGGCGTAGAGAGCATCGGCCGTCAGGACAGCTTTTTCGAGCTGGGCGGCGACTCGATCCAGTCGCTGGCGGTGATCACCCGCCTGCGTCTGGTCGGTTTCAAGCTTCTGCCGAAGGACGTGTTCAGCCATCCGCGACTCAAGGATCTGGCCCTGCGCCTGACGATCATCGAGGCCGGCGCAGCGCTGTTGATTGAAGACGCGCCCACTGGCGAGCTGCCGTTGACGCCGATTCAGGCGCATTTCTTCGAGCAACCGATGAGCAACCGCGCGCACTTCAACCAGGCGTTGTTGCTGGACGTGCAGCGTCCTCTGGAAGCGACGCTGTTGAGCCAGGCGCTGGCCGCGCTGTTGAGTCACCACGATGCCCTGAACCTGAGTTTCCATCAGCACGCCGACGGTCGCTGGCAGCAGCAGTACCGAGCAACACCGGCTGCCGACAGCCTCTGGCGGCGTGACGTGGCCGACGACCGCGCCATGACTGCGCTGTGCGAACAGGCCCAGCGCAGCCTTGACCTGCATGACGGTCCGCTGCTGCGCGTGGTGCTGGCGCAGATGCCGGAAGGGCAAAAGCTGTTGCTGGTCGCCCATCACCTGGTGGTCGATGGCGTGTCGTGGCGGGTGTTGCTCGAAGATCTGGCGCGGGCGTACGCCCAGGTCGCTTCGGGCAGTGCGGTTGATCTCGGGCCGAAATCCAGCAGCTTTCAGCGCTGGGCCCGGCATCTGGTCGACGCGGCGCAGGCGCCTGAACGTCAAACCGAAGTCTTGCAGTGGCGGGAACAGGTCGGCACCACCGAGCCGCTCTGGCCGGTGGACCACCCTGAGGGCCGCGCCACGCAACAGGACCTTGAGCAGTGCGAACTGCTGCTGGACGCCAGCCTGACCCGTCGCTTGCTGCGCGAAGCCCCGGCGGCACTGGCGGCGCGCGCCGATGAAATCCTGCTGGCAGTGCTCGCCGACGCGCTAAAGGGTTGGAGTGGCCAGCCCGACACGCTCATCGCGCTGGAGGGCCACGGCCGCGAAGCCCTGGCTGACGGCCTGGATGTGGGCCGCACGGTGGGCTGGTTCACCAGTCTGTTCCCGCTGCGGGTGCGCGCCGCTGCCGATATCCGCCAGACCCTGATCGGGGTGCGCGACAGCCTGCGGGGCTTGCCGGACAAGGGCGTCGGCTTCGGTCTGCTGCGCTATCTGGGCAACGATTCGGCTCGTCAGACACTGGCCGCGCTGCCGGAGCCCAAGGTGGTGTTCAACTACCTCGGTCAGTTCGATCAGGACCTGGGCGATGGCCGCTTCTCGCCGTCGAAGGTCTCGGCTGGCGCGCTGGTCGACCCGTCAACGCCGCTCAATCGCGAGCTGGAAATCAACGGCCAGGTCTTCGCCGGGCAACTGGGGCTGACTTTCCGTTTCAGTAGTCAGCGTTACCAGCGCCAGAGCATCGAACGCCTGCAAACGGCCTATCGCGAGGGGTTGGTGGCGTTACTGGAAAGCCTGCCTTCTGCGCAACCGGCTGCACCGCAATCTGCTCCATCGCAAAGCCAGCCTGTCAGCCGCGACGGCGCGCCGAATCCGCTGATTCGTCTGAGCAGCGGCGCCAGCGACAAGCCGCCGGTGTTCTGTGTGCACCCGGTCAGCGGCACGGTGGTCGGCTACTACGCACTGGCCCGGCGGCTGTCCGCGCAGTGGGACGTCTGGGGCATTCAGAACCGCCAGGTGCTGGACGGCCAGTGGCGCGACAGTTCCATCGAGCAAATGGCCCGCGACTATGTCAAGGCGCTGCTCGAACAGCAGCCGTCCGGCACGTACCGGCTGATCGGCTGGTCGATGGGCGGGACCATGGTCCTGGAAATGGCCCGACTCCTGACCCGACTCGGCAAGCGTGTCGAGTTCGTCGGCCTGATCGACGGCTACGTGCCGGGCGCCGGCCAGCCGCGTCCTGCGGTGCCGGAAAGCGTGGCCCTTGACGCTGTTGACGGCGATGAAGGCCTGGAAGCCGACGCTCACTGGCAACAGTTGCTCGGCGTTGAGCGGCATATGCGCCAGTTGGCCAATCAATGCCGCGAGATCCACGCCCTCAGGGTGCCGGTCTCAGCCTGGTGGGCGGAGCGCTCGCCGGAAAATAACGATAACGCACCGGCTCTTCTGGAGCAGGGCATGGGTGTTCGCTTGCAGGTTTCGGCCTGGATCGACGCCGACCACCTTTCGATCGTCCGTGATCAGCTGTTCATCACTCAGCTTGCCGAGGCCCTCGCGCGAGTCAACGAACGCCCCCATTCCCACGATTTCCAGGAGCACGAACATGCATAGCCAACACAACGTGACGCCGATTGCCGCCCGCCACAGCGAGGCGCTGTCGAGCAGCCCGGACGCCGCCGTGGCCAACGCCGACTACCGCTTTGCGCCGACGCCGCGACTGGAGCGCCAGGCCGCCGTGGAATCCAACGCGCGCAGCTACCCGCGGCGCATCCCCCTGGAACTCAAGCGCGCCCAGGGCATTCACGTGCAGGACAGCGAAGGGCGCTGGTTCATCGATTGCCTGGCCGGGGCCGGCACCCTGGCGCTGGGGCATAACCACCCCGAAGTGATCCAGGCCATGCGCGCCACCCTCGACGGCCAGCGTCCGCTGCACACCCTGGACCTGATGACCGAAGCCAAGGACGACTTCATCAACGAGCTGTTCGCCCTGCTGCCGGCGGAATTCGCCAAGGACGCGCGCATTCAGTTCTGCGGCCCGGCCGGCACCGATGCGGTGGAAGCGGCGCTGAAACTGGTGCGCACCGCCACCGGACGCAGCAACCTGATGGCCTACCACGGCGCCTACCACGGCATGACCCAGGGCGCGCTGGCGCTGATGGGCAACCTCGGGCCGAAGACCTACCTGGACGGCATGGCCGGCGGCGCGCAGTTCCTGCCGTTTCCCTACGACTACCGCTGCCCGTTCGGCGTCGGTGGCGAAGCGGGCGAGCGCATCGGCCTGCACTACATCGAGAACCAGCTGACCGACCCGGAAAGCGGCGTGTTGCCGCCGGCCGGGATGATTCTGGAAACCCTGCAGGGGAGGGTGGTGTGGTGCCGACCTCGGCCAACTGGCTGCGGGAAATCCGCCGCATTACCCGCGACGCCGGGGTGCCGCTGATTCTCGACGAGATCCAGTGTGGTGTGGGCCGCACCGGCAAGCCGTTCGCCTTCGAACACGCGGGCATCGTCCCGGACGTGCTGGTGCTGTCCAAAGCCATCGGCGGCAGCCAGCCGATGGCGGTGGTGGTCTACAACAAGGCACTGGACGTATGGAAACCGGGCTCCCACGCCGGCACTTTCCGTGGCAATCAACTGGCGATGGTGGCCGGCTCGACCACGCTGCGGATCGTCCGCGAACAGCAGCTGGACCTGCACGCCGCCGCCATGGGCGAGCGCCTGATCGGGCACCTGCGCTCATTGCAGAAGGACTTCCCGCAGATGGGCGATGTGCGCGGCATGGGCTTGATGCTCGGGGTGGAAATGGTCGATCTCGAGGGACGTCCCGACGCCCTCGGCCACTTCCCCCACAGCGGTGCGCTGGCCTCGACCCTCCAGCGTGAATGCCTGCAGCGCGGCTTGATCATCGAAGTGGGCGGGCGGCACTCGTCGGTCATCCGCTTCCTGCCGCCGCTGATCGTCACCGCCGCGCAGATCGACCAGATCGGCGACATCTTTGCCGCCGCCGTTTCAGCGGCCGTCAAGCGACGCTGAACCTCTCTGTATCACCCGTGAAACAACGCGAAAGGCCAGGGATGGCCTTTCGCCAATTTCGAAGAATAATAATGGTAATGAGAAACGTTCTTTGTTACATTTTCACGCTTTTTTGACATAAGCGGTCAATTTTGGGGCGTTGCCCCGTGTGATATCAAAGGGAGGGGGAGTTCGGATGGCGAGCAATAACAAGGGTCAATTCAAGGTCAATGCCTTGGCAGCACTGGTCGCAACGGTCGCCTGCCATGGCGCAGCCTGGGCCGCGGATGCCCCGGCCAAGGCCGAGCAGGGCGCCACCATCGAACTGCAGAATTCGATGGTCACCGGCGAAGCACCCGAAGGGGAGCAAACCGTTGGCTATCAGGTGAAAAACAGCACAGCCGGCACCAAGACCAGCACACCGCTGTCGGAAACCCCGCGCTCGGTGTCAGTGGTGACACGCCAGCGCATTCAGGATCAGGGCTCGCAAACCCTGACCGACATTCTCGGTTATGTCCCCGGCATCTTCGCCCCGCCATTCGCCGTCGGCGACGGACTCGCCGGCGACCTGTTCTCCATTCGCGGCTACAACGCCACTGACTACGGTTACGGCCTGCTCAAGGACGGCCTGCGTCTGCAAGGCAACCGCTACGACACCACCACCGAACCCTATGGCCTGGAGCGCACCGAAGTGTTCCGCGGCCCGAGCTCGATCCTCTACGGCGAAAACGCACCGGGCGGGCTGGTCAACCTGGTCAGCAAACGCCCGACCGAAACCGCCCAGGGCGAAGCCAAATTCACCTACGGCAGCAACAACCGCCGCCAGCTGTCCCTCGACGTCTCCGGCCCGCTGACCGACGACAACCGCGTCCTCGGCCGCGTGGTCATGCTCGGCCGCAACGCCGACACCCAAGTGGATTCAGTACCGGACGACCGCATTTATATCGCGCCGTCGATGACCTTCAACTTCGACGAAGACACCGCGCTGACCCTGCTCTCGTCCTACCAACGCGACCGCACCAAGCTGCTGCTCGGCTACCCCGCCGCAGGCACCTTGCTGAACAACGTCAACGGCAAGATCGGCAAGGACCAGTTCAACGGCAACCCGAACTGGGACGACTTCGAGCGCGAAACCTGGACCCTGGGTTACGAGTTCAAGCACCAGCTCAACGACACCTGGCAGTTCCGCCAGAACTCACGGTTCATGGAATCGCGTCTGGACCGTCACGAGACCTGGCCGAATAACCTGAACAACGCCGGTTTCGGCAGCACCCTGACCAGCACCGCGTACGATCGCGACAACAAGTCGATCACCTACTCGCTGGACAACCAGTTCGAGGGGAGCTTCACCTCCGGCGCACTGGAAAACACCGTGTTGCTGGGCGCGAGCTACGACCGCACCTCGTTCAATCAGGACTGGGCGGCCGGCAACGGCGGCACGTTCAACGCCTTCAACCCGGTGTTCCCGTCGGGTAAGCCGCGCATGCTCGCCACCGTGCAGAACTCGCAGCTGGACCAGCAGATGTACGGCGTTTACGGTCAGTTGCAGAGCAAGTACGACAACTGGATCTACCTGCTGGGCGGTCGTCAGGACTTCGTCAACAGCCAGTACCGCAACCGCGCCGGCACTACCAGTGGTGCTGCGGACCTGGACGGCTGGGATCATCGTTTCAGCTGGCAGACGGGTTTGATGTACCAGTTCGAGAACGGTATTTCCCCGTACGTGAGTTACTCGACGGCGTTCACCCCGGTGCAGCAGTCGTCGCAACCAAACGGCGAGCTGCTTGATCCGATTCTCAGTGAGCAGTACGAGGTGGGCCTGAAGTACGAGCCCGCTGGCTGGAACACAACGTTCAGCGCGGCGGTGTTTGACCTGACCAAGACCCATGACGTGATCGCCGGTTCGAACGGGTTCAGCCGTCAGATCGGCAAGAGCGAGTCGAAGGGCGTGGAGCTTGAGGTCAACAGTGACGTGACCAAGAACCTGAGCCTGACGGCGTCGTACACCTACACCGATGCGCGGGTGACGAAGGACAGTCCGGGTTCGTTGTACGAGGATCATCAGTTGACCGGCATACCGCGTAATCAGGCGAGTACGTGGGCGACGTATCGGTTCCTGGATGGTCCGATGAGCGGTTTCCATGTGGGTGGCGGGGTGCGTTATTTCGATAATACGTTCGCGTATACCGCACCGACGCTGTACGGGAAGTTGAAGACGGGTGATGTGACGCTGGTGGATGCGTTGGTGGGGTATGACATCGATAAGCATTGGTCGGTGGATGTGAATGCGAAGAATCTGTTCGACAAGGAGTATGTGAGCGGCTGCAATAACGCGGGTCGGTGTTATTGGGGCGAAGAGCGTACGGTGCTGGGCACTGTGGCGTTCCGCTGGTGATTTGCCAGTCATGGCATCGCTAAAATCAAAGGCGTCTGCCTGGGGGCAGACTGTTTCGCCTTCGGCGACTTACTTTTGAAAAGCACCAAAAGTAAGCAAAAGTGCCTGCTCCTGGTTGGGCCCGACTTCGTCGGGTTCCTTCACTCCGGTCCCGCTCCGTGGGCCCGCTGCCATCCGCCATCCATGGCGGGGGCAGCTCTCGCCGCATCCATGCGGCTCGGCCCACTCCGCGAGACCTCCGTTCAGCCTGCACCCAAGTCGCGATGGGTGTCGTCTGGACTCCCTGCGTATGAAGATCAAAAGCAACGGCAACGGCCTACCGGCTGAAGCCGGTCCCTCAGTCGAGGTCGCCGCGATGCTTGCTGACTGCACGCGCTGCTTTTAGTGGGGCCGGCTTCAGCCGGGAAGGCGTCGGCAGTCACACGGCGAGATTGATGGCGACCTTGCTGATCATTGAATACAGCCCTCACCGGTTGTATCCATCTAACAGTCGAGGTGGCCGCGACGCTTGCTGACTGCACGCGCTGCTTTTAGTGGGACCGGCTTTAGCCGGGAAGGCGTCGGCAGTCACACGGCGAGATTGATGGCGACCTTGCTGGTCATTGAGCTGCGGCCCGACGCCCGATCTATGGAAGCTTGCCGCCTGAATTGCACTTTTTGGCCGTGAGCCGTTCTGACCTTGGCCGGGACGCGGCGATTCACGCGGCGTCCAGTTCGTTGAAGCTTGGGATTGATGCTCGCCGTGTTCACTGTTTTTTCCGTTTGCCGACGCCTTCACCCGCTGTTTGCCCTGTGCATTTTTGGGCTCGGCGCGGCAGGTTGTACCCGCCAGGACGGTCAGGATGTCGCCACGCAGTTCAGCGAGACGCGCCCCCAGGAGTTTTTCCAGACCAGCGTGGACCGCATGGCGACACTGGCCATGCGCGATAACCTCGACAGCCTCTATCTGCTGATGAACAAGCTTTACCTGCGCAACCCTGGTGAGTGGCGCAAGTCCGGCTTTGTCGACGCCGCCGCCGCAGAGCGCAACGTGCGCGAGGCCATTGAGCAGCGAAAGCCGTTGCCGCAGCTGGGCACCCGGCGCGACCTTGCGGCACTGAGCTACGCCCTGAGCCCGGACTTTCTCGGCGATCGCGTGGGCGCCTTCATTTATGCCATTGGCAGCATGCTGGTCACGGCCCACGGCGGGCGCTTTGAATTCTTCATGACCGACCAGATCAACCCGACCTTCGTCAGCAACGCCGCGCGCAATATCGAGAAGGCGACCTGGCTGCTGAGCCAGCGCCAGAACGCCAATGGCGAGCTGTTGCTGTTCTCCAACGAGATTTCGGAGGAGGGCAGCAACCTCAGCTTCGCCACTGAATTTGGCAAGATCGTGGCGCGCCTTGATCTGCTCACCCAGATGCTCGACGAGCGATATAGACGCATCGGCTTGAATTACGCCCAGAGCCTGCTGTTCCTGAACTTCCTGCCGGTGCAGTGACGCCCCGCTGCGCGGTGAAAAAACCTTTCCGCAGCCCCTCATCCTTGTCGACTTCCGGTCGATAGCTCATCAGGAGTACGCAAAACAATTACAAAATATTTGGCATGGGGTCGACGATGTTTAAAACAGTGCAGGCGCGCTACACGGTCATATTTGTGGCCTTGATTGTGGTGATCGCGGTGATCACCGAGCAGGGCATCGTGCATCTGGTCACGCCCAAGGTCCGCGCGACACAGGAGCAGGTGGTGCTGGGTCAGGTTGACCAGATCGGTACGCGCATCCTCTCGGACCTGGCCCGCGTCGAGGCCCAGTCCCGGGCGATCACCCAGGCGGTGCCGCTGCTGGACAGCGATGGCATCGACAAAGTGTTGCCAGGGCTGGTCGATCAATATGGCGATCAGAAAGTCTTTGGTGGCGGCGTCTGGCCGATGCCGGACAAGCGCACCCCGGGGCGCAACAAGCACAGCTCGTTTGTCCACCGCGACGGCAGCGGCCAGTTGGTGGTGAGCACGTTCTGGAACTCCGACCCTGCACCCAACTACTGGGAACAGCCGTGGCACCGTGCCGGGCAGAACGCACCCAAAGGCAAATGCGCCTGGGCCGCTGCCTATCAGGACGAAGCCAGCCCGCAGCCGCGCACCAACTGCGCGATGGGCATCTACAAAGACGGCGCGCTTTACGGCGTTTCGACCATCGACGTTACCCTGGGCTTCTTCAACGGCCTGATCCAGGAGAAGGAAAAAGACATTCAGGGTCAGGTGATGATCGTCGAGCGTGACGGCAAGATCCTCACCAACCAGAGCCGCATCCCCGGCGAAATCATCCTCAAGAACATTTCCGGCTTCAGCGGCCAGTCGATGTTCGCCAAGGCCATTCAGGAGGGGCTGGGCAAGATCTCCGGCGACGCTGTCTATTCCCAGGAATACATTGACCCGCAACTGGGTGACCTGACCTTCTTCCTGCGACCGGTCGCGGGCACGCCGTGGGTCATCGCCACGTCGCTGCCGACGGCCATGCTCACCGCCAGCAGCACCGAAGTGCTGAAGACCCTGGGCTGGTTGCAGATTCCACTGGTCATTCTGCTGCTGGTGGTGCTGGGCTTCGCCTTCCACCGTCTGCTGGCACGCCTGACCGTGCTGCGCACCAACATCGACGCGCTGTCTTCGGGCGAAGCCGACCTGACCCGCCGTATTCCCATCAAGGGCCAGGACGAACTGGACGCTGTCGGCCATTCGGTCAACAAGTTCATCGCCTTCCAGCAAGCCATGATTGTCGAGGTGCGCAGCGGCACTGAGCAGATCTCGGCCGGGCTGGTGCAGTTGCAGGATCAGTCGCGCAACATCAACCAGATCCTTAACCGTCACGCCTCGGAAACCGATCAGGCCGTGACCGCGATCAACGAAATGAGCGCCACCGCCGACAGCGTCGCCGAGAGCGCGACGCAGACGGCGAGCTTTACTCAATCGGCGAACGATGCCGCCCAGCGTTCCCGTGACGTCGTCGACGAAGCGTCGGTCAGCGTGCGGGCGTTGGTGGCGGAGGTGGAAGACGCTACTAAATACGTGCAGGAAATGCAGGTTGACGCCAAACGCATCACTGACGTGCTCGGGGTCATCGGCGGCATCGCCCAGCAAACCAACCTGCTGGCCCTGAACGCAGCCATCGAAGCCGCGCGGGCGGGCGAGCAGGGCCGAGGCTTTGCGGTGGTGGCCGATGAGGTGCGGGCGCTGGCCGGTCGCACTCAGCAGAGCACGTCGGAGATCAATGAGATGCTCGCGCGGCTGGAGCAGGGCGTGAGCACCGCCGTGGGCGCCATGGAAAAAACCAAGGTCAGCTGCCAGTCGACCGCGGACCGCACGTCGCGGGTCAACGAAGGCCTGGATGGCATGGCCGGTTCGGTGCTGCGCATCCATGACCTGAGCGCGCACATTGCAACCGCGGCAGAGGAGCAAAGCGCGGTGACCGAGGAGATCAACCAGAACATGATCGCCATTCGGCACATGGTCGGTGAACTGGTGGGCTGTGGTCAGCAGACCGACACCAGCGTTGACGCGCTGATGGCCTCCAACGAGCGGCTGGTGGCGATGATCGATCGCTTCAAGGTTCGCTAACCGGCGATTCATTCACTCGCGCAAAACAAAGCCGGAGCCCATCAAGCTCCGGCTTTTTCGTTGCGCGGCAAAGATTTCCCTGCTCAGTAGCTGTCGCCGCGAATGTAATCCTGCATCTGCTGTATCAACTTGGCCTGTTCGGCAATGGCCGCCTTGACCAGGTCGCCGATGGATAACAGGCCGATCAGCCGGCCTTCGTCCACCACCGGCAAATGGCGCAGCCGGCGGTCGGTCATGATGTTCATGCAGTGCTCGACCGTGTGCTGCGAACCCACGGTCAGCACCTCGTGGGTCATGATGTCACTGACCGGCGTGCCGACCGAGGCGCGGCCCTTGAGCTCCATCTTGCGGGCGTAGTCCCGCTCGCTGACGATGCCGACCACCTTGCCGGCCCGGACCACGGGCACGGCGCCGATGTTTTTCTCGGCCATCAATTTGATCGCCTCGATGACCATCTGTTCGGGCCCGACGGTATGGACGTCAGCGTGGTGTGAGTCTTTCAACTTCAGTAGTTCGGCTACGGTCGTCATGCTGGCCTCTCCGGCGCGTTTCTTGTGAGCACGGCCCGTCTGGCCGTGCATAGAGAATCGTCGAGAGATGGCATTCCGGCAAGTTTGAAAGCGCCATGCAGCGCCCCAAACGCGCCATGCCGGCGTGGGGAGTCGATGCGGGAAAGATCAGACAGGCCCGTCAGAGGGCTTGCGCCGGGGGCGGGAGATCACCGATTCGATGTTCTTGCGTCCGATCAGCAGCGGGCTTTTGGCTTTGCGCGAGGCCGGCATGTCGGCCAGCCATTTGTACATCACCAGGCAATCCACCAGCCCGAGCCGGGCATGGCGGTAAGCGCGGGGCAGGCGACCCACCACCTCGAAACCGAGTTTCTGCCAGAGCGCGACGGCGACGTCGTTGGTGGCGACGACGGAGTTGAACTGCATGGCCGAGAAGCCGCTGTCCAGCGCCAGTTGCTGGGAGTGCTCGCACATCAGGCGCGCGACGCCACGACCCCGCGCGGCCGGGCTGACCATGTAGCCGCAATTGCTAACATGACCGCCAGGGCCGGCGGCGTTGGCCTTGAGGTAAAAGCTGCCCAGCAATATGCCGTCTTCTTCGGCGATCAGCGTGTGCAGCGGGTATTCCAGCCACAGGTGCCGCGCTTGCTCGACGGTCAGGTCGGGGGCGTAGGCGTAGGTTTCCTGGGCCAGAACGACAGCCTGAAAGGTGGGCCAGAAGACCGCGAAGTCATCGGCGGTCATGGGGCGGATGTGGATCATGGGTCAGTTCCGGAATTTCGGGGAGATGCAGGTCTTACGAACAATGTGGTTCATGTGGGAGTGACCGGGGTGGCGCTCCACCTTGCTCACGAAGGCGGTTTCACTACCGCCAGATATGCGTTGGCCGATCGGACCTCTTCGTGAGCAAGCTCACTCCCACAGGGTGGTGCGGTGTGGCGCCTGAAGTATGACCACAGGCGGATACAGTGTTATGAAACAACCCGATAGCAGGGCACATACGCCGCGCCGCCCGGCAGTTTCATCCGGTGCTGCTCAACGAACGCCTGTAGCAGCTTGTCCAGCGGCTGCATCACTTCCGCGTCGCCGTGGATTTCATACGGGCCGTGTTCCTCGATCAGGCGAATGCCCTTGTCCTTGACGTTCCCCGCCACAATCCCGGAGAACGCGCGGCGCAGGTTGGCCGCCAGTTCGTGGGGCGGCAGGTCGCGACGCAGTTGCAGGCTGGCCATGTTGGCGTGGGTCGGCTCGAACGGACGCTGGAAGCTCTCTTCGATCTTCAGCAGCCAGTTGAAGTGAAACGCGTCAGCGCGGTCGCGGCGGAACTGGCGCACCGAAGCAAGGCCCAGGGTCATCTGCCGCGCCACTTCCGACGGGTTGTCGATGATGATCTGGTAATGCTTGTGCGCTTCTTCGCCCAGCGTGGCGCTGACGAACGCGTGCAATTGCTCCAGGTACGGCGCGGTGCTTTTCGGGCCGGTCAGGATGACCGGGAACGGCAGGTCCTGGTTGTCGGGGTGCATGAGGATGCCGAGCAGGTAGAGGAATTCCTCCGCCGTGCCTGCGCCACCCGGGAAAATGATGATGCCGTGGCCGACACGGACGAAGGCTTCCAGGCGCTTTTCGATGTCCGGCAAGATCACCAGTTCGTTGACGATCGGGTTCGGCGCTTCGGCCGCGATGATGCCCGGCTCGGTCAGGCCCAGGTAACGGCCGCCGGTGATGCGCTGCTTGGCGTGGGCAATGGTCGCGCCCTTCATCGGACCTTTCATCACGCCGGGGCCGCAACCGGTGCAGATGTCCAGCTTGCGCAGCCCCAGTTCGTGGCCGACTTTCTTGGTGTATTTGTATTCTTCGGTGTTGATCGAGTGGCCGCCCCAGCACACCACCATCTTCGGTTCGACGCCGGGGCGCAGGGTGCGGGCATTGCGCAGCAGGTGGAAAACGTAATCGGTGATGCCCTGGGAGCTGCTCAGGTCAATGCGCTGGCTGTCGAGCTCGCTCTCGGTGTAGACGATGTCGCGCAGGGCGCTGAAGAGCATTTCCCGGGTGCTGGCGATCATCTCGCCGTCGACGAAGGCGTCGGCCGGGGCGTTCAGCAGTTCGAGGCGCACGCCACGGTCTTGCTGGTGGATGCGCACTTCGAAGTCCTGATAGGCCTCTAAGATGGTTTTCGCGTTATCGACATGGGCGCCGGTGTTGAGGATGGCCAGGGCGCACTGGCGGAACAGGGTGTAGATGCTGCCGGAGCCTGCGGCACTGAGCTGTTGGACTTCACGTTGCGACAGGGTTTCCAGGCTGCCTTTCGGGCTGACCGAAGCGTTGATGACGTGTCTTGGAGCCATGCTTGATTCCTTGAAAGCGGTGCCGGCCGCCGCGAGGGGGCAGGGCACGAATACAGTGAACGTCCGGGACGCTCACCCATGGGGCCATTTTTTACATCGGTTGGTCAGGAAAGCAAACGTTGTGAGCGCGAATCTGGAAATTTCCCGTGACCCCGGTATGCTGCATGTCGACGCCCAGACCCATCGGCCTTCCCGACGCTATGATCTTCAACTTCACGATTTTTCTCCTCACCCTTGTCGCCATGGAAGGTGTCGGCTTTCTCGCCCACAAGTACGTCATGCACGGCTGGGGCTGGTGCCTGCACAAGTCCCACCACGAAGAACACCTCGGCGCGTTCGAAACCAACGATATTTATCTGCTGGCGCTGGGCATGGTGGCGGTCGCGCTGATCGTTGCCGGCAACAGCGGCCACGACCCGCTGCAATGGGTGGGCGCCGGCGTCGCGGCGTTCGGCCTGATCTACGTCCTGGTTCACGACGGCATGGTCCATCGCCACTGGCCTGCGCGACCACGGCCACGCAGTCGCTACCTAAAACGCCTCTACCACGCGCACTTGATGCACCATGCGGTGAAAGGCCGACGCAACAGCGTGTCGTTTGGCTTCCTTTACGCGCCCTCGGCGGCCACGCTGAAAAAGCAGCTGCGCGATCAGCGCTCTGCTGCAGGCTGCGGGCGCTGCCGGGATCTGGGCGGGATGGGCACGGATTTGCAGAACGGTTGAACGGGGCCCGCGCCGAACCTGTCATTAATTTCACGTGGGTCACGCTGTTCATCGTCGTGTTGCTGTCGTAGAACTGACGGTCAGTCGTCTCACGCTGTTAATCCAACCGAATTTCTTATCCGGAGAACCCCATGACTCAGGCATCGACACAGGCAACGGGCAAGACCATCACGTTCAAGCGCCCGGACGGCAAAGAGTTGAGTGGCTATCTGGCCAGCCCGGCCAAGACCGAAGGCGCACCCGCCGTGGTGGTGATTCAGGAATGGTGGGGCCTGAACGATCAGATCCGTGGCGTGGCTGATCGGCTGGCGGCGTGCGGTTATCTGGCGCTGGTGCCCGATCTTTACCGTGGCGAAATGACGGTCGAGGAAGAAGAAGCCCACCATTTGATGGACAAACTCGACTTCGCCGATGCCGCCAACCAGGACATCCGCGGCGCCGTGCAGTACCTCAAGGGCCACAGCCAGAAAGTCGGTGTCACCGGTTTCTGCATGGGCGGCGCACTGACCCTGCTGGCGCTGAACTTCATCCCCGAGCTGTCCGCCGGTGTGGCCTTCTACGGCATGCCGCCGCTGGAATTCCTTGACCCTGCCGCGATCAAGGTGCCGGTGATGGCGCATTGGGGCACCCAGGATGAATTCTTCCCGGCGGACGGCGTCGATCAGCTCGAAGCCAAACTCAGCGAAGGCGGCGTTGACGTCGAATTCCACCGCTACCTGGCCCACCACGCCTTCGCCAACGAAGAAGCCGTCGGCCCTGGCCGGATTCCGGGCACGCAGTACGATCCGGTCTGGGCGCAACTGGCCATGGACCGCACGCTGACGTTCTTCGGCCGCACATTGTGGGGCTGAGCCAGGCGTTAGGCGCGGGCATCAGCCGGCGCTGAAACCGCCGTCCACTGTCAGGGTCACGCCGTTGATCATGCCCGCGTCGTCGCTGAGTAAAAAGGCGATGGTCGCGGCGATTTCCCCGGGCTGAACGAAGCGGCCCAGGGGAATCCGCGACAGCATCGCGCCGGCCTTCTCCGGGTCGCTCCAGGCCTTGTCCGCCATCGGCGTCAACGTCACCACCGGGTTGACGCTGTTCACCCGTATTCCGTGGGGCCCTAGCTCGATCGCCATGACCCGGGTCATGGCATCCAGCGCGGCTTTCGACGCGCAATACGCCAGATGGTCCCGTGTACCGACCGCGGCCGCGAGGCTTGAGACGTTGACGATGGCGCCCGGCACACCGCGGGCGATCAGGTCGCGGGCGACGATTTGCGCCACGACCATGGGTGCCCGGGTGTTCACCGTCATCAGGTGATCGAAAGTCTCGACCGATGTGTCGAGAAATGATTCCAGCTCGACCACCCCCGCGCAGTTGACCAACAGGTCGATGGGCAGCACCGAGGCCACGGCCGCGCGGGTGGCGTCGACGTCGGCCAGGTCCGCCACCGCTGAGTGTGCGCAATAGGCCAGATCCTTCGGATTGCGCCCCATGGCGATCACCTCTGCACCGCATCGCTCCAGCCACTGCACGGTTTCCCGGCCAATGCCCTTGCCTGCGCCGGTGACCAGAATCCGCTTGCCGGCAAAGTCATGATGGGCCATCGCGATCGCTCCAGAAGGTAAGGTAGGACCGGCTTTAGCCGGGAAGCCGACAGTCGTCATAAGGAGTTGTCATCGAGCAGTTGCCGGGCCGCGCTTTCGTCGATGACCAGCTCGTGGACGACATTGCGCAGCAGCACCGCGCGAATGATGTCGGCCTTGTATGGCCCGCCAGAGACCAGCACGACTTTTTTGATTCGCCGCAGATCTTCAAGGTCCAGGGAGACGGCGCGACGGTTCAGCGGGTGATCGACTTCGATGCCGTCGCGGTCCAGCCAGCGGCCGAGCAGGTCACCGACGGCACCGGCGGCACGCAGCGAGCGCGCGTCCTCATCGTTGACCAGCCCCAGTTCCAGCATCAGCGAACGCTCGCTTAAATCACCGACGGTGAGCAACGCCAGGTCGGCTTGCCGCGCCTTGCCGAGCACGGCTTGCACCGAGGCTTCTTCGAGATACATGTCGCGGTATTGCTCGGAAGGTGCGAACACCGGCGCGGCGAGGTAGTACCAGGAACCGCCAAACAGCCCGGCAAAACTTGAGGCGATCTCCACCGTGTTGTTGGCCGAGCCGTAATGCAGGCCGCCGAGCAGCGACAGCACGGTCAGGTTCGGCAACGCCCGCGCCGACAGTTCACGCACGGCCTGGCGCAGGGTGCGGCCCCAACCCACGGCGACGATGCTGCCGTCGACGAGGTATTCCTCGATGCTTGGCGCGATGCCGACGCCGAGCACACGGAAGATGCTCGACGGATCGTCCGGCGAGGGCACGACGGTGACGCGACGCAGGCCGAAGCGGTTCTGCAGATGCTCTTCCAGTTCGATGCAGGCCGCCAGCGGTGAGGTGATGCGAATCTGCACGACCCCGGTTTCCCGGCAGGTCGCCAGGGCCTTGTTGACCCGTACGCGGGTGATGCCCAGCCGGTCGGCGATCTGCTGCTGGGTCATGCTGTTGACGTAGTAGGACCAGGCAATGCGGATATTGAGCTGATCCTCGGCGTTCACCGGTTCGGTGGTGAAGGGGGTGTCCGGGTAAAGATTCTGCACGGCGGTGTCCTTACTGTGGCCGGTAAAGCGGGGCGTCTATTTCACGGCGCCCATGGTCAGCCCTTGTACCAGATGCTTGGAGACCATCAACGCGAAAATGATCACCGGGAGCACGATCAGTGTGCCGGTGGCCATGATCTCGCCCCAGGGCAAGTCGTAGCCGCTCATGAAACTGGTGGCGGTTACCGGCGCGGTGCGGGCGGTATTGCGCGTCAGCACCAGCGCATAGAGCAGCTCGTTCCAGGAAAAGATGAACGAGAAGATCGCCGACACCGCCACCCCCGGCATGGCCAGGGGCAGGGCGATGCGCCAGAAGATGGTGAAGCGTGACGCGCCGGACAGCCGCGCAGCTTCGTCCAGGTCCTTCGGCACGCCACGAAACTGGTCGGTGCAGATCCACACGACGATGGGCAGGTTGAAGGTCAGGTAGATCAGGATCAGCACCAGATGGGTGTCGATCAGGCCCATGTTGCGCGCCATCAGGAAGATCGGCAGCGCCACGACAATCGGACTGAGCATGCGGTTGGTGATGAACCAGAACCACAGGTCTTCCTTCCCCTTGAATTCGAACCGCGCCAGGGCGTAGGCCGCCGGCGTGCCGAGGCCCACAGCGAGCACCGTGGTGCAGACCGCGACGATCAGCGAGTTGCCAAGGCTGTGCAGCACGTCGCGCTCGAACAGCACTTTTACGTAGTTATCCAGGTGTGGCGTGAACGCCCAGATCGGCGGCGAGGCGAGGGCTTCGGCCTGGGTCTTGAGGCTGGTGGCGACCATCCAGTAGAACGGAAACACCGCGAACAGGAAGATCGCCAGCAGGCCGACCAGATGCCAGGCATTGACCCTTTTGCGTGGGCGAGCGAAAGCGGGAGCGGCCGGGTGTTTTGCAGCGGATACGGTGGCCATGTCAGATCTCCCGATAAACGAATTTGATGTACAGCCGGGCCAGCACGATGGTCAGGATCAGCATGAGGATCGCCTGCGCCGACGCGACGCCCTGATCGAACACCCGAAACCCGATGCGCTGGATGTACACGCTGACCAGTTCGGTTGCCGCGCCCGGCCCGCCGCGGGTCATGGTGAACACGGTGTCGAACATCTTGAGGATGTCAGCGGTGCGCAGAATCAGAATCACCGTCGCGCTGGGCAGCAGGAAGGGCAGCTGCACGTAGCGCACGATCTGCCAGCGGCTGCGGGTTTCCAGGCGCGCAGCCTCTTCAATCTCATTAGGCACCATGGTCAGCCCCGCCAGCAGCACCAGCGCGCAGAAGGGCGTCCATTGCCAGATGTCCATCAGCGCCACGGCAATGAACGCGTTGGTGGTGTCGCCCAGCCATTCGACCGGCCCGGCATTGACCAGTGAGAGCAGGGCGTTGGCCACCCCGAAATCGCGGTTGAAGATCAGCCGGCCAATCAGCCCGGCTACGGCGGGCGCGGTGGCCAGCGGGATGACCAGGCTCATGCGTGCCAGCAGTTTGAAACCGGAAAGGCCAGGCTTGTGCAGCATCAGCGCGATGATCAGCCCCAGCGCCAGCTGGATCGGCACCACGGTGATGAGAAACAGCCCGGTTCGCCCCAGCGCGGCCCAGAACGACGCGTCGTTGAGCACATTGAGGTAGTTGTCGAAGCCGATGAAAGGCGTGGCGTCTTTTGGCCGGGCCAGGTTGTACTGGCGGAACGAGTTCACCAGCGCGAACACCGTCGGAAAGATGCCGATCAGCGCCAGGGCAACGGTCGCCGGGGCGAGAAAGGCGAAGGCCGCGCGGGTGTTGTTCCACAGGGTCGGGAAGGGTGGTTTTTCTTGTTGGTCATGGGAAGTCTCGAGGGTACGGACATCTCGCGGCGTTTTGCTGATTCACCGTGGGAATCGGCAGCAGCCGCCCCACGGTGGATGTTCAGCCCGTCACTTCAGCAATTTGACCTTGCCGTCGTAATACCCGGCCTTCTTCAGGATCTCCTCCATCCTGCTGCCGATTGCCTTGGCACCGTCTTCCACGCTGGTTTTGCCAAGCATGATCGCCGTGCCGTTTTCGCCGACCACTTCGGAAATTTCCGGCCATTGCGGGAAGCGCGGGCGGTAGTCAGGCACGCCGCCTTCCCACGAGGTCACCATCGGCTGCACGAACGGGTATTTCTTCTGCACGTCGGCGTCCTTGTACACCGACATCCGCCCGCTCACGCCACCGGCGTCCAGGTACGGCCGGGCCATCGCTTCGGAGGTGACCCACTGAATAAACAGCCATGCAGCGGCCTTCTGCTTGTCGTCGGACTTGGCGTTGACGCCCAGCGAGAACCCGCCAAGCGCCGGCTTCAGACCGGCCGGGCCCTTGGGCTCGGTGGCCACGGCCAGGCACTGGGTGATTTTTGATTTTGTCGGGTCGGCGAGAGTGCCGTAGAACGCCGACCATTCGGTGATCATCGCCACTTTGCCCTGGGCAAGGGCGTTGACCGCTTCGTTGTGGTCGTAATCGACGATACCCGGCGGCATGTATTTCATCAGGTCCTGACGAAATTGCAGGCCTTGCTGGGACGCCTTGGAATTGAGATTGGATTTGAATTTATCGTCCAGCAGTGAGCCACCGAACGGCCAGAGGAAGCGCATGAAGCTGTCCGCCGATTGGGTTTCACCGCGCCGCGATTGCAGGGCGTAGGCGTAGCGGTCTTTGGTCTTGTCGGTGAGCTTGGGCGCGTAATCCTTGAGCAGCTCGTCCCACGTGGCCGGCGGTTTGTCGAAGCCGGCGTCCTTGAGCATGCACTTGTTGTAGAACAGCAGGCCGGAGTAGTTATCGAAGGGCAGGCCGTAGGTCTGTTTGTCCCAACTGCCGAAGGACTCCAGCAGGATCGGGAAGAACCCCTCCAGCTTGAGGTCCGGGTCGGCGAGCTTGGCGTCCTGGGTGAACGTGGTGACCGGTTCAAGCCAGCCGTTGCCGGCGAACTCGCCGATCCACACCACGTCCGTCAGCACAACGTCGAGCTGCTCGCCGGAGGTGAAACTCAGCACCTCGCGTTCGCGGCTATTCTCGTAGGGGACGGTTTCGTAGCTGACCTTGATGCCGGTTTTCTTTTCGAACTCCGGCAGCAGTTTGATGGCGGCGGCGTAACCGGGACGGTCGAGGAAAATCGCCTTGATTTCGGTGCCCTTGTACGGCGCGGCGGCCTCTTCCAGTGTCCAGGCCTGTGCGGCGCCGGAACCCAGCGCAATCGACAGGGCGAGGGCATTCCAAACCAGCTTCTTCATTTACGTGACCTCATTATTGTTGTGGGTGAGGGTTACGCGGGGACAGGTGTTAACGGTGCATATAGGTGGATCTACGGGGCAGTCAATCCGGTTCGGGCGAGTTCCTTGACATTTGTAATTTACGAATTACAAATGATCGTAGGACAAAATGCATTGCTGTCAAATCAGCGCGCCGTTGCCATGAAAAATGCCCAAACAACAATAATTCAGGGGATACGATTTTGACTGAGCTCAGTTTGAGTGGCGTCGAGAAGGCCTATGGCGAGATCAAGGTCTTGCACGACATCCACCTGAGTATCGAGAGCCGCGAGTTCGTGGTGTTCGTCGGGCCTTCGGGGTGCGGCAAGTCAACCTTGCTGCGCTGTATCGCGGGCCTGGAGAGCATCACGCAGGGTCAGATTCGCATCGGCGCTCGCGATGTGACCTACCTGGAGCCGGCCGATCGCGGCGTGGCCATGGTCTTCCAGTCCTACGCGCTGTACCCGCACATGTCGGTCTACGACAACATCGCCTTCGGGCTGAAAATGCAGAAAACCCCCAAGGACCAGATCGAAGCCAAGGTGCGCAACGCCGCGCGCATCCTGCAGCTCGAACCGCTGCTCGACCGCAAGCCCAAGGCATTGTCGGGTGGCCAGCGTCAGCGCGTCGCCATCGGCCGGGCGATCGTCCATGAGCCGGAAGTCTTTCTGTTCGACGAACCCCTTTCCAATCTGGACGCCTCCCTGCGGGTGCAGATGCGTATCGAGATCGCCAAGCTGCACGCTGACCTCCAGGCGACCATGGTCTACGTCACCCATGACCAGGTCGAAGCCATGACCCTGGCCGACAAAATCGTCGTGCTCAACAAGGGTTGCATCGAACAGGTGGGCTCGCCGCTGGAGCTTTATCACCATCCGCGCAACCGCTTTGTCGCGGGCTTTATCGGCTCGCCGCAGATGAGTTTTCTACCCGTCACGGCGGCGGCCATCAGTGCCGAAGGCGTTCAGGTCAGCCTGCCGGGTGGCGAGCTGTTGTGGGTTCCGGTGACGGCCGAGCACGTTAAAGCGGGCGACCCATTGACCTTGGGCCTGCGCCCCGAGCATTTGTCGGATCGAGGCGAGGGCGATGCGCAGATTCCGGTTAAAACCCTGGTCGTCGAGCATTTGGGCGGGGAGACGTTTACCCACGCACAGACGGACGAGGGCCATGATCTGATGGTCAAAGGCGAGGGCATGTCGGCGGTCAAGGCGGGGCAATTGCTGCGCGTCGGTGTGCAGGGCCACCGTTGCCATCTGTTCGATGAGCAGGGTCAGGCGCTGGCGCACCGGCAGCATTACACCGAGGCGAACGTGAGTGGCGGGCAGGTTCCGGCGTCGGCGATTCAGGCGGGGTAATATGCCTGAGCTTCGATCAAGGCGCCTTGGGACGCCCGTTCCAGAGGCTTTGCGCCGATTTTTCATTCAAGAGAAAAGTGTCAGCGCCGATACAGCCCCAGGCTCGATCCGTTTTCGGGCCGGATGTTTATCTCAAGGAGCTGTAAATGCGCATTACCCACCTTCTGGCGTTGGTCGGCACCGTACTGCTGACCGGCTGTTCGTCCATGATGAAACCTGCCGACAACCAGGTTATCGAAGCCAGTCCCCAGGACAGCGCACAGGTTGTTTTCATGCGCAGCGCGTTCATGGCCAAGGCCATCGATGCCTCCGTGTATGACGTGACCGGCGGCAAGACCCAGTTCATCGGCATTCTGGCCAACGGCACCAAGGTCGCCTACCCGACGACGCCGGGCCACCACACCTTCATGGTGGTCTCCGAAGCGGCGGACTTCATGGAAGCCGACCTCGCCCCGGGCAAGACCTACTATTCGATGGTCATCCCGCGCATGGGCATGTGGAAAGCGCGCTTCTCGCCATGGCCGGTCGCCCGCGATCCGAAGGCTGAATACAGCTCTCAGTCCAGCGACTTCAAGGACTGGATCGCCGACACCAAGTTGATGACCAACTCGCCGAAATCCCTGAGCTGGTTCGAGAGCAACAAAACCTCGGTCGAGTCCAAGCGGGTTGAGTACTGGCCGGTCTGGCAGAAGAAAAGCCCGGCGGACGTTGAACTGCGCACGTTGCACGCTGCTGATGGCCTCTGATCGCGGAGCCGCCTGCTAAAGCGGCTCGCACTCGCAATCAGCCTTCACTGCACCCCGAACAGCGCCGTCCAGTAAATGCCGGCGTCGCTTTTCGGGTCGGTGGCGTATGCAGCGCCGAGGTCATGAAACTGCGGGTTCATGAGGTTGGCGCAATGGCCGGGGCTGGCCAGCCAGCCTTCGACCACCTTGCGCGCGTTGTCCTGCCCGGCGGCGATGTTCTCGCCGATTTGCTGGCCGATGTACCCGGCCAGTTCCGCACGATCCCCGGCGTCCCGCCGTTGCGACCCTTGTGATCAAAATAATTGTTGTTGGCCATGGAGCGCGAATGGCTTTCGGCTGCGCTCATCAGGGTGTCGTTCCACACCAGCGGGGCAGCAGCGGAAAACGACTGAGCGCCGCATTGCTGAGGCTGCCTGCGCGCTTCATTGATCAGGCCCAGCAGTTTCTGTCCCTCGGCCTGCGCATTGCCCAGTCCGCCTGCCAGCAGTGGACGCGCCAGTACGATGCGCCAGTCACGTTCGTTGCGGCTGACGCCGATGTCGACGAACTGCGGATTGAGCACCACCTGACAAAAACTTTCCTGAATCGCCGCCATGGCCGCTTGCGCATCGCGCGGGCCCGAGAGGGTGATCGCCTGAACGCTGACCATCGGATACGACGCCCGGGCGAGCATGGGTTGCAGATCGACCGTGCCGCTGGCGGGCAGGTTCAGGCGCGGGTCGCTGTTCAGCGGCGGCAGCTCGTTCGACGCCACATTGGCGCAAGGCTGGGCCTGGCTGCGGTATGAATTGATTGACTGGATCAGCTGCGCTTCTTCGCTGGCCACGGCTGTCCCTGCCATCAGCAATGCCAGGGGCACAACGGCGAGACACCGGATGAATGATCTGAAACCCATGGAAAATCTCCCTCGAACTGACGCGCCCACGGTGCGCGATTTTACCTTTCGCGAATAGTCTGAGCCGCACAAACCGTGGAGGTTGCAGCGATCAGCAAGGATTTTGCAATAGCCGGCGCGAAAACCAGGTGAATCGGTCAGTGACGAGCGCTTTTGATCGGCGGCCAGCCGACGCGCTGTATCCATTTCAGCCGGCGCAGACCCTGATGAGTGCCGCGTGACCGGGCCGGCAGGTATGATGCAGCGCTCTACAGGTTACCGCTCTGTACGCTACCGCCATCGCCCGGATTCAGGATCACAATGCCCAGCCCCACGTTTACTGTCATGCGCCTCGACGCCACACCACCGGAATCGATCAAGAGCCAGATCATGCAGATGGTGATCGACTACGTCACCGAGCTCAGCATGGTCGCCATCGCCCCGAGCAATCCGCTGTACCCGCTGTATCAATACGGCGTCGGTCACGAAGTGCATCAGTACGTGCAGGCGATGGACGGTTCCCGCGGGATTGCGGTGGAACTGATCGTGGCGCTGGATGCCGAAGACCCTTCGATCGTCATCGGCTTTTTGCTCTATCTGCCGGTCCAACAGGACCCGCAGGCGTGCGCTGTGGCGTACATGGCGGTGCAGACGGCGCGCCGTCGTCAGGGCGTGGCGCGGGCCATGCTGGAGAAAATGACCGAACGCTACCCCCATGCCGAGCTGGCGTGCTTCGTCGCCAGGGTGCCGGTGTTCGAGGCGCTGGGCTTTCAGGTATTGGGTGCGCGCGGTCCACAGGTGCTGATGAACACCCGCGAGCAACAGACCGAGGGATTGTTGGCCGTGCTCGACATCGCGCCGATCTACAACTCGCTGGAGGTGCGGCAAATCCACAGCTATCTGTTGAAGCAGCACGGCAAGCGCGCGATGACCGATGCGGAAAAACAGCGTGATCGGCACATCGACCAGTTGACCCGCCAGGCGCGCCTGTTCGTGAACGGATTATTGGGCGAGTCGGGGGCGGACGCCTTTATCGGTCCACGGCTGGTTTAACACACGCTTCAGCGAACGGCCTCATTGAGGTCGATCCCGCGCGGGTCCTTGCTCCACATTTCCAGCAGGAAATCCCGCTCGGCGTGATGCAGCGTGCGTTCCATGGCCAGATGCCGCGCCAGGACCTGATGCACTTCGTGGCCTTCCATCGGGCAGCCTTCAATCGGGTGCAGCCAGTGGCAGGCGAGCACCGCGCCATCGGGGGTCAGGCTTTCGCGAATGCGTTCGATGATTTCCCCAAAAGCATCCGGTGTCAGGTAATAGGCCCATTCGCTGATGACCACCAGATCGAATTCCCCCGCCGGCCAGTCCTGGGGCAGACAGCCTTCCAGCACCTGAACATGGCCGTGCCCGATCAAGCGGTCGCGGGCCAGGGTGACGGCCCGGGGGCTGAGGTCCATGCACAGCAGCGCGTCGCAGCGTTCGGCCAGGCGCAGGCTCAATTCGCCATTGGCACAGCCCGGCTCAAAGATGCGTCCATAGCGCTGGCGGGGCAGGGCGGCGAGGGTCAGGTCGCGTTTGCGGTGTTCGTACCAGCGCGTGCGGAAGGCCCACGGGTCGTCGCTGTTGGCGAACAATGCGTCGAAATACTCACCGGAAACGCTCACAGAAACACCAGTTCGAAGGGTTGCAGCAGACGCTCCAGCGTCTGGGGTTCAGCACCGCGGGCGCGCCGGTGCTCGGGTCGTTTTCCAGCTGACTCAAGTGAGCACCGATGGCTTCGCGCTTGCGCCGCAATTGCTCATCACTGAGCCAGAATTTGCGGGCCTGTTCCCAGGGGATGCGTGGATCGTTCGGCTCCGCCCAATGCCAGGCCCATACCGGAATTTCTACCAGCGTGGCGCCGGTGTTGGCGACCGCCTGAGCCGCGCAATGACCAACGGCTTCGTGGTCACAGTGGCCGTCGTGGCGCCAGGTGGTCAGCAATACGTCCGAGGGACGCAGGTCTTCGCTGAGCAGGGCAATCAACGACTCGGCATGCTCGGCCACCTGGCCGTCGCCCATGCCGAGGCGTTGCCAGGACAACCTCGACACGTCCAGTCCGAGGTGCGCGACGGCCTGCTCGCTTTCCCGCCGACGCTCGGTGCGCAGGCGCTGCACGGGCCACAGCGGTGATTGCGGGTGGCTGCCTTCTCCGTCGGTGACGGCAACCAGCTGCACATCGTTCTGCCGCCGGGCCATCGCCGCGAGCAGGCCGCCGCAGGTCAGAATCTCATCATCGGGGTGCGGCGCGAGCACGATCAGGCGCGCGCCCGGTGGGACAAGTTCTTCCAGGGTGATGGTGCGTACGCCGCGTAACGCCACGCTGTTTTGCCAGGCGCTCAACGGTGTCCCGCTGACGCCGAATGGGTGTGCTTCGTTCATAGTGACCAATCCTCGGTTTCGCCCGTAGCGACGCGCTGGCCCAGATGCGCCAGGTCACGTTCGGCGTGGCTTTGTCGGATAAACACCTGCAGGTCGGCAGCCAGGCGGGCAAAGTGCGGATCGCGGCAGAACGGCGTGGCACCCAGCGCCCGGCCGACATGCCGGCACACTTGTTCGACCGCCATTTCGACCTGCGCCCGCAGGCGCTGCACCGGCAGGCTCGCGTCCTTGTGCGGATGCGCGTCGATCCATTCGGCGCATTCGCGCAAGGCCGCCGCCGCACCACACAGCGCTGCATCGACGCTGCCCAGATGAGCGTCGGCGTGGGGCTCGGGCCGTCCATTGTGTCGGTGCGCGCGCAAGGTCTTCGCCAGCGCCACTGCCGCGCCGTACCAGGCAGCAGCGATGCCGGCGCCGCCTTGCCAGAACCCTGGCCGGGTCAGATAGTCGCCGTTATCGCCCACGCAAATGCCGACTGCGACGTCGAAGTGCACGTCGCCGCTGGCGGTCCCGGCCATGCCCACGGCCTGCCAGGTCTCGCTGCTGAAGCGCACGCCTGGCTGCTTCAAATCGACGGCCACCAGTTGCGGCGCCTCGTCGCTGGCCCAGGCGGTGAGCAGTGCGTAATCCAGCTGTTGGGCGCCGGAGCACCAGGCTTTTCGGCCATTGAGGCGCACTTTGTTGCCGTGTCGTTGACTGACGCCGACTTTGGCGTCAGGCGGCTCCGCGGCCCACACGCCCCAGATACCGGGTGCTTCGAAAGGCGCGGCATTGAGTTCATTAGCTCTCAATTCATGAAGAATGGCGAGGGCGTCGGTATGGCCTTCGTAGAGCTTGAGCAGCGCCAGATCGACGCCCGCCACCGTCGCCAATTGGCGCCAGCGTTCGAGGGTGTGACCGCCGCCCGGCAACGGCAGTTGGTCGAGGCCGCTGTTGAGGCAGCGCAGCATGGCATCACGCAGTGGAGCGGCCGATACCTGGGGATTGTCACGCTGGGCGAAATCCGCCAAAAGTGATTCAAGTCCTTGTGCATCGTCCCGCATGGCTGACCGCCTCCGTCCCGTTGACGCCGACGCGAGGTGCGCGGGCTTTGGCATGGCCCGCTTGCGTGGCCTGCTGATGGCATTCGGCAGCGCCAGCGGGGCGGGGTTCAAACATTTCGTCTGCCTGACCGGTCGGATGATTTCCACAGAGAAAATCTGCCAGCCCGGTGCTCGACGGTAAACGCCCGGGTGCGCGGTTTTGTCGCAGTGGGCGTTTCTCGACCCATGGGCGTCAAGGGGTGCAGCGCCATCGAGCGGTGTCGGCAAAATGAGCTCGTAACCCATTCAGCTCGGTTTTGCGCGACACTGTGGGGCACCTGTTTTTTCGCTTCGTCCCTTGCTGCTGCAGTGCGACTGCCAATAACGCCTGCGCTACTGCAAGGTGGACGAAAAAGGGTTGGCGTGGGCGCCAGCCGCTGCTTTCGAGAGTTCGCCAGATGAATGAGTTTCTGACCCGCCGTCAGGTGGTCACCGGCATGGGCCTGTTGGGGTTGGGCCTGCTGGCCGGCTGTGACGGTTCGACCACTGCGCTGGATTTCAAGTACGGCAAAGATCTGAGCAACAAGATCATGGGCCGCACCTTCAAGCTGACCGACACCGACGGTGAGGTCAAAACCCTGTCGAGTTATCGCGGCTTGATGCCGATGGTGTTTTTCGGCTTCACCCAATGCCCGGCGGTGTGCCCCACGGCACTGGCCCGCGCTGCGCAGATCAAAAAGCTGATGGGCGAAGACGGCAAGACGCTGCAGGTGATCTTCATCACCGTTGATCCCGAGCGCGACACGCCCCAGGTCCTCGACGCCTACGTCAAACAGTTCGATCCGACCTTCGTCGCCCTGCGCGGCACGCTGGAACAAACCGTTCACGTGGCCAAGGAATTCGGCGTGTTCTACGAGAAGGTCCCTGCGGGAAACACCTACACCATGTCCCACACCGCCACCAGCTTCGTTTTCGACTCCCGGGGTAACCTGCGCCTGGGGTTGTCGCCTTCGCTTTCCGCCAAGCAATGTGCGGAAGATTTGCTCACTGTCATGGAAGTCTGCTGATGAATGCTCTGTTGAATGCTGTTTCGCGCTCATTCGTTTCACGTGCCGTTGCAGTTGCGCTTCTGGCTGGGGTCAGCCTCACTGCTGCCGCGCAGACGCGGGTCGAGGATCCGTGGGTGCGTGCGACGGTGGCTGGTCAGCCGTCATCGGGGGCTTTCATGCGTATCACCGCTGACACCGACAGTACGCTGCTCAGCGTGAGCTCGCCGGTGGCCAAAGACGTGCAGATCCACGAAATGAGCATGACCAACGACGTCATGCGCATGGGCCCGGTCGACGCTGTACCGCTGCCGGCTGGCAAGACCGTGGCGCTGGACCCGGATGGCTACCACGTGATGCTCATGGGCCTGAACGGCCAGATCAAAGAGGGCGATCGGGTGCCACTGACCCTGACCGTGAAGAATGCCAAGGGCGAGACCGAAGTCGTGAACGTCACCGCCCCGGCGCGCGGAGCGATGGACATGGGTCATGATCATGGGATGACGCATTAAGCAGGACCCCCGACGTGTAGGACCGGCTTCAGCCGGGAACGCGCAAGGTGCCATACCGCAAAAATGAGGGTGCCCACACCGACGTCTTCCCGGCTAAACCCAGTTCTACAAATGCACCGCATATCCGTTGTAGGACCGGCTTCAGCCGGGAAAGCGGCAGGTGCCACGCCGCAGAATTGATGGTGCTCAAACCGACATCTTCCCGGCTAAAGCCGGCTCCACAAATCCAATGCGGTTTTCTGTGGGACAAGCTCAATCCCCAAACGCCCCCAGCAGCAACACCACGTTCAGCACGATGATCAGCACCGCGATGCCCCAGGCCAGGGTCGTCAAGATTGGGCCGGTCACGAAATCCCCATCAGCTTGCGGTCCGACACGAAGCGCACCAACGGCACAATGGCGAAGGGCAGTTGCATCGACAGGATGACCTGGCTCAGCACCAGCAATTTCGCGGTGCCCTGAGCGCCATAAATGCTGGTCACCACAATCACCGGGATGATCGCCAGACCCCGGGTCAAAAGGCGGCGGATCCAGCCCGGCAGGCGCAGACGCAGAAAACCTTCCATGACGATCTGCCCGGCCAGGGTTGCCGTGACCGTGGAATTGATCCCCGACGCCAGCAATGCCACACCGAACAGCATCGACGCCACGCCCACCCCCAGCATCGGCGAAAGCAAATGGTAGGCCTGCTCGATTTCCACTACATCGGTCTTGCCGGCCTTGTGAAACACCGTGGCCGCGGTGATCAGAATCGCCGCGTTGACGAACAGCGCCAGGGTCAGCGCGATGGTGCTGTCGGTCACCGCCCAGCGCAGGCCGATGCGCCGGCCTTCATCCGTGCGCGGGTAGGCGCGGGTCTGCACGATGGACGAATGCAGGTACAAGTTGTGCGGCATCACCGTTGCACCGATGATGCCGATCGCCAGGTACAGCGCCTCGGGGTTGGTGACCACCTCGGCCTTGGGAATGAAGCCGGCAAACAGCTCCGCCAGATCAGGCTGCGCCAGCACCATCTGAATCGCGAAGCAGCCAAAGATGACCAGCAGCAGCGCGATGACAAACGCCTCCAGCGCCCGAAACCCGCGGCCCATGAGCAGAAAGATTAGGAACACATCGACGGCCGAGATCACCGCGCCCCAGATCAGCGGAATGCCGAACAGCAGGTTCAGCGCAATGGCGGTGCCGATCACCTCGGCCAGGTCGCAGGCGATGATGGCGATCTCGCAGGCCATCCACAGCGCGATGCACACCGGCCGGCTGCAGCGCTCGCGGCAGGCCCGCGCCAGATCCCAGCCGGTAACGATGCCCAGCCGAGCCGAGAGTGCCTGGAGCACGATGGCCATCAGGTTCGACAACAGGATCACGGACAGCAGCAGGTAGCCAAATTTCGAACCGCCGGCGATGTCGGTGGCCCAGTTGCCCGGGTCCATGTAACCCACGGCGACCATGTAGCCGGGGCCGGTGAACGCGAGCAGCCGCTTGAACCAGTTGCCGGTCTTGGGCATGGCGACACTGGCGCTGGGCATGCCCCCGCCGAGTGTGTCGTCGCCAGGGCTGGCAGGGTGATCGATGGGCGGCATCAAGGCATTCCGGCGTTAAGGGCAAAGAGTCAAAAGGGGTGGGGGAGGCAGTTCGCCTGGCGCCAATGAACGGTACCGCGGAAACCCGATAAGCCTCAGCGCGACAACGACGTTGCTGCCAGGGAGTTTAGATAATCCCCAAAGCCTTCCTTGCAGCGGTAGTCCTTTCGAGCGCTGGTGGTGACGCTGTTCCCGGAAATCCACGCGATGGACGCCCCGATGCGCTGGAGGTCGGCGACCAGATGCACGTCCTCATGGGCGGCCAATGCCTTGAACCCGCCGGCGCGCCGATAGGCATCGGCACTCACCCCCAGGTTGGCGCCGTGGATGTGCCGGTGGTCATCGACCGGGCGGTACAGCGAATCGTAACGTTGACGCACATGCTCGGGATGCCCGGACCAGTCATCGACTTCGACAATGCCGCACACCGCGTCCACCTTCAGGCTGACCTGGTGCGCCAGCCAGGCGTAGGGCACGACGCTGTCGGCGTCAGTAAATGCCAGCCAGCGTGCGCGGCGCTCGAGCATCAGCCGTGCGCCCTCAGCGCGGGTCATGCCGACGTTGCGGTAGGCGCAGACGTGGGTCCTGACGCCGTGGGCCGCCGCGACCCGGGCCGATTTATCGGAGCAGTCATCGAGCATGATCAGAATTTCTACGGGCTCGCCGTGGAGGTCTTCGTGGACAGATGCGGCGATCAGGGATTTGATGCAGTCGTCCAGGAAATCTTCTTCGTTGTGTGCGGGGACAATAATTCCAATCATCGAAGTGTCTCGTCTCGGCACCTGCGCTGATCGCGGCGTCCTTCGATGTCGACCGAAGCGAGGGAAAATTGGTTTCAACTATTTTCGTTCGCGAAGACTAGCGTTTCGCTCTTCAGGGTCTGAGCAATACCCCTAGCGCACCGACGCCGCTGGTCAGCGGCGTCGGTGGCGTTACGTTGTCGCGTGCGAATCAGGCTTCAGCCCGCCAGCAGCGCCTTGGCAATGGCCTCGTTGAACGCCGGCAGATCGTCCGGCGTACGGGAGGTGATCAAGGTCCAGCCGTTGGCCGGGCATTCCTTGACCTCGGCGTCGACCCAATTGGCCGCGCCGGCATTGACCAGGTCAGTGCGCACGCTCGGGTATGAAGTCAGGGTCTTGCCTTCGATGACGCCGGCATCAATCAGCAGCCATGGACCATGGCAGATCGAGGCGACGGTTTTGCCGGCATCGGCGAACGCCTTGACCAGCTTCTGGGCATCGCTGTCCTGGCGCAGGGTGTCGGCGTTGACCGTGCCGCCGGGGATGACCAGTGCATCGAAGTCATTGGCAGACAAGCCGGCCAGCTTGGTGTCGGACGTCACGACGGCGTCTTTGTCGGTGTCGTTCAGGAACAGTTGCGCAGTGCCGCCTTCGATGGAGGCGTGGGTGACCGCAGCCCCCTGACCCTTCAATGCTTCCAGCGGCTTGAGCAGTTCGTCGCGCTCGATGCCGGTATTGGACGTGATGATCAAAACCTTCTTGCCGTTCAATTGATTGCTCATGCTTTCGCTTTCCTCTGAATTGAAGTGCTGAAGTTGAAACTGCACCTGCCGCGAGCAGGCGGTGTCACTTTCAGAGGAAGCTGGAAAAGCAAAGTTCAGCCCGATTGCGTGGCCGGGTTTGAGGACGGTGTCCCGGAACCCAGGCCGCGCACCCGGATTTCGGGGTCTGGGAACAATGTCGTGCGACGAAACGGCGCAGCGTGATTTACACCGTCGTCACAGGCATTCGCGAACGGCTTTTTCCAGCGCATTGCGGCCGAAAGCTGACGACAGCGGGGCGCGTTGATACAGGAAAACCCGGGTATTGGGGTTGCCTTTGTAGACCTCGAGAATCTCATCGGACGCGATCTTCCCGGAGACCAGCAGTTTGTAGTGGCCCTTGCTTTCGGTCATCGTCGTGCCGGGCTTGAGTTGTTGCCACTTGGGGTAGATGCAATTGGCGTAGTCGGACGGCGTCTTGGCGGTGTCGAAATTGAACGAGGGGTTGTTCGGTGTGGAGTTGCAACCCGTCAGTACCACGGCCATGGCGCAGCCCAGTAATGAGTACGGAAATAAACGGCGCATCAATTCATCCTGAATAAGAAAACGGAACAGTTCGACCGGGTCGATGGGCGCCTATGTTGACCAGCAACCGTGCAAATGAAAAGCACGGGTGATCAAAATTTTTCTCTCGCGTCCACACCTGTTGGCCGCAGCGCGCGTCGAGCCTGCGAGGGATTTTTCCAGCGTTTTTCCCTGTCCGCCACTGCGCCGTATGTTGCTCGGTTCGATTGACATTGCTCGGTTAATGAATAGAGTGAGCATAAACGAGCAGTCGTATTGTTGCGGCTTCTGGCTCGTCATCGCCTGATCGACGGAGAGCACATGCCACACGATGAACTGCACAGGGCTGCGCGCTCAGTCCTCATGCCGGCGATTTCCGGGCTGGCGCTGGATGAACCCCTGCGTCGCCATCTGCAAGCCGGCGGGGTGTCGGTATTGCTGGGCGAGACCCGCGACGAATACCTGGCCCGGAGCATGAGTTTCGAGCGCCGCCGCGCAGAGACCCATGGGCATTTTTCCGCCATTGCCAGGGAAGCGGCGCTCTTTGCGGCCGCGCCTGTGCTGATCGCTGTGGACCAGGAGCTCGGCGGTATCCAGCGCCTGCACGGTCTGGTCCCTGGCATGCCGAGCTCGACCGAACTGACGCGGATGAGCAGCGAAGACATCGAGGCGCGCTGTTACGAAATGGCCAGCTCGGCGCGGGTCATGGGCGTCAATCTCGCTCTGGCGCCCATTGTCGACGTGGTCACCGGGGTCAATCCCTGGCTGCATCAGCGCAATCTGGGTCCCGATCCCGTCGAAGTGGCGCGCATTGCCTGCGCATTCATCCGCGGTGTGCAGCGTGCCGGCGTGATCGCCACGGCCAAGCACTTTCCCGGTCATCACCGGGTCGAGCACGACCCGGCGACAGCGCGGGCATTCGTGCCCGATGACGCCGCCGCGCTCAGCGACGGACTGGACGTGTTCAGGCAGGTCATTGCAGCCGGCGTCGGGGCGATCATGCCCGGGCCTGCGGTGTTCCCGGCGCTGGATCCGCAGCAGTCAGCCAGCACCTCGGCGGCGGTGATCGGCATGCTGCGAGAGACCTTGGGTTTTGATGGGCTCATCGTGTCCGACGACCTCGACGCCGTGTCCATCCTGCGCGGCAACAGCATCGCCGACACCGCCATCGCGGCCCTGAATGCCGGCGCGCATCTGTTGCTGGTGTCAGCCGAAGCGGGCCTGGACGACCTCGCCCAAGCCATCGTCGATGCCGTGGCTCAGCGAGCACTTGATGCGCAACGCCTGCTGGCAGCGGCGCACACAGTCCGCGCCCACGCCCATGCATCCCGGGCCCAGGTGGAGGCAGGCCTGTACGTGTCCTACCCGGTCTCGGGTGGGCATCTGACCCGCCGAGTCATGATTTGAGCCCCCGCTGCTTGCTGCCGACCCCTTGCAGCTTGCAGCTTGCCGCTCACCCCATTTGTACTCCCGGCCCGCGCGTTCTACTCTCGCCCTTCTGTACACCCCACTCTGTACACCCAAAAGGAAGGCCCGATGAGCTGGTCCGCCACGCAGTACTCCCTGTTCGAGCAGCAACGCACCCGACCGGTCCGCGACCTCGTCGCCGCCATTCCTCTGGCGTCCGCGCAAACCGCCGTCGACCTCGGCTGCGGTCCCGGCAACTCAACCGAAGTGCTGGCCGAGCGCTTCCCGGAGGCCACGGTGACCGGGCTGGACAGCTCCGACGACATGCTGCGTGACGCCCGTCAGCGGCTGCCAAACGTGGCATTCGAGCTGGCCGACATCGGCGCCTGGACCCCGGCGCAGACCTACGACGTGATCCTTGCCAACGCCTCGCTGCAATGGGTGCCCGACCACGCGACGCTGTATCCGCGGCTGGTCAGCCGGCTGAATTCCGGTGGCGTGCTCGCGGTGCAGACGCCGGACAACCTGGAGGAGCCAGCCCATCGTCTGGCACGGGAAATCGCCGCGAGCAGCGAGTGGGCGAGCAGGATCGGCGACGTCACACACCCGGACCGACACCCAGCGGCCTATTATTTCGAGCTGCTGCGACCCCATTGCACTGAGGTCGATGTCTGGCGCACGACCTATCATCACCCGCTTGCCGGTGGGCACGGGGCGGTGGTCGAGTGGTTCAAGGGATCTGCGCTGCGGCCCTATTTGCAAAAGCTCGACGAGGCGGCGCAACAAGCGTTTCTTGAAACGTATCTGCGGGCGATCAGCCAGGCCTACCCGGCGCTGGACGACGGCACGGTGCTGCTGCCGTTCCCGCGCTTGTTCATCGTTGCGACACGTTGAAGCGTGCGGCTTGCGCGAAGCCCCTGTTGTGCGAGCCGTGATCGATACCGCCGTTTTCTGATGGAGTGAGCATGAGCAATGACCCCGCCGAACTGGCCGCGCGCCTGATTCGCAATTTCAATGATGTGCCGCTGCAGCACGAGCGACGCGACCCGCTGTACGAGAGCCACGCCGCACGCCTGGGCACCGACACCGCCGCGCAGAAGCTGGGCGCGTCGGTGGACATCGTCGCGCCGGGCAAGCGTTCTTGCCCCTATCATTTTCATTACGCGCAGGAAGAGATGTTCGTCATCCTCGACGGCGAAGGCACACTGCGGGTTGCGGGGCAAATGCTGCCGATCCGTAGCGGCGATGTGATCTTCATTCCGCCCGGTCCGGAGTACCCCCATCAGATCATCAACACTTCTGACGCGCCGCTGAAGTATTTATCCATCAGCACCTGCGAGACGCCTGAGGTGTGCGAATACCCGGATTCCGGCAAGTATCAGGCGATGGTCACCCTCAACGGAGCACGTGCGTTTGCGGCCGTGCAGCGCCCCGATGCGACACTGGATTACTGGGAGGGCGAGCCTTGATGCAAGAGTCATGTGTGCGCCGTTCGCTCGTTTGGTTATAACCATAGAACGTCTCGATCTAGGCTCGATATAAGAAAAACCGCAGTCCTTAGAGCAAAAATCGCTATCCTGCCCGCCGGCTTTTGAATGTGCAGTCAGGCAGAGCAATGGATTTTGGCAACGCAGGTTTCGTCGTCGCAGGGCTGGTGGTCGGTTTCATCGTTGGCATGACCGGGGTGGGCGGCGGATCGCTGATGACCCCTATTCTTCTGTGGTTCGGGATCAACCCCGCCACCGCGGTCGGCACCGACCTGCTGTACGCCGCCATCACGAAAAGTGGCGGCGTGCTGGTTCACAAAAAGAACGACAACATCGACTGGGGCATTACCGGCTGGCTGACCCTGGGCAGCGTGCCGGCTGCCGGGCTGACGCTGTGGTACCTGAACACCCTGCACACCGCACCGGACGCGATGAACCTGGTGATCAAACAGGCGCTGGGCGTGGTGCTGCTGCTGACGGCCCTGGCGATCTTTTTCAAGAAACGCCTGCTGGCATTTGCCCAGCGCCACGCCGGTGATCGTTACCGCCTCAGCAGCCGAAGCCTGAACGGGCTCACGGTGCTAACCGGCGTCATCCTCGGGACCATGGTCGCGCTGACGTCTATCGGCGCCGGCGCGCTCGGCACCGTGGCGCTGTTCCTGCTTTATCCCTTCCTCGAAACCCGGCGCCTGGTCGGCACCGAAATCGCCCATGCCGTGCCGCTCACCCTCGTCGCCGGCATCGGCCACGCCAGCATGGGCAACATGGACTGGTCGATGCTCGGCTACCTGCTGATGGGCTCGCTGCCGGGGATCTATATCGGCAGCCACCTGACCGGCCGCATCCCCGACGCCATCCTGCGCCCGTGCCTGGCGCTGATGCTGTTGGCGATCGGGTACAAATTGGCATTTTAAAAGCTCTTTAGAGGCGCCTGTCGACATAGCGGTCATGGGCGTCGGCCTGCTGGGTTGGGAACATCCGCGGGATCTTCAGCGGTCGGAATGCCGTCTTCGTGAGCAAGCTCACTCCCACAGGAGTGGATGCCGTGGCAGCTGGATCAGCGTTAGTCGAGAAGGCGTCAGTCGTCACCCCGCAAAATCGAGGATGCTCACACCGGGCGATTCCCGGCTGAAGCCGGTCCCACTATGTCCTGCATGCAGTCAGTGGGATTGGCGTTAACGCTGACTTGTAGGACCGGCTTTAGCAGGGAAGGCGTCAGTCGTCACCCCGCAAAAATCGAGGATGCTCGCACTGGCCACTTCCCGGCTGAAGCCGGTCCCACTAATGTCCTGTATGCAGTCAGTGGGATTGGCGTTGGCGCTGACTTGTAGGACCGGCTTTAGCCGGGAAGGCATCAGTCGTCACGCCGCAAAATCGAGGATGCTCGCACTGGCCTCTTCCCGGCTGAAGCCGGTCTCACTAATGTCCTGCATGCAACCAGTGAGAGCTGCAGCGACGCGAACCTGTGGGACCGGCTTTAGCCGGGAAGGGGTCATGCGTCACACCGCAGAATCGAGGGTGCTCATGCAGGTCTCTTCCCGGCTGAAGCCGGTCCTACTGCACCGCGTGCGCCTAGCAAGCACCGGCACGCATCGCGCGCACTTAGATCAGTTACCCGAGCGAAACGGAATGGGCTGGCGGGGCGCTTCGGGAGTGGTGTGCGGCTGCCCGACCATTTCGTCGTAGACCACCGGGTGGACGATGAACAGTTTGACTTCCTGGGTGGACGACAGGCATTTACGCGCTTCGTCGACCGAGGCTACGTGCAGGACTTTGC
Organism: Pseudomonas sp. 15A4; assembly: GCF_016925575.1. Taxonomy (NCBI): domain Bacteria; kingdom Pseudomonadati; phylum Pseudomonadota; class Gammaproteobacteria; order Pseudomonadales; family Pseudomonadaceae; genus Pseudomonas; species Pseudomonas sp. 15A4. The sequence goes on from NZ_CP068986.1 coordinate 3,355,425, forward strand.
CGTCCGGGCTGGTAATGGCATTGGATTTGCCATCCATGAGCGCATGTATGGCGTACGAGCCACCTTCGATCGACATGAGATTGATCTCGGTGATCTCGCCGGCTTTGACGTGTTTGCTGAGCTTGTCCAGATCCATTACGGCACCTTAATTACGCACACGGGCGTTGTCTGTTCCATGGATTGATGCGAAACCGTTGATGCGGCCTGCATGCATTGGAAGAGCGCGGCGGTGCCAAGTTCAAGACAAAACGGGGGAGGCGGACGAGGGGCTTTCAGCGGGAGCAGCGCCGCGAGAACCGCCGTTGCCTGCCCATCGAAAACAGGCAGGCAACGGCGCTTCAGTCAGCAGAGCTTGTCGATGACGCGCAGGCCGGGCGCTTGCTGAACGGCGCCCCACTCACTGCTCAGGGTTTCCAGCACCTGACCGAGGAACTGCTTGTCCGCTGCGGCCTTCTTGCCCACGTAGCCGTGGCCCTTGCGGTACATCTTCAGCCGGGCACGCATGTGCGGGTGCTGACTCTCGAACTGTTCTTCTTCGGTGCAGGCACCGAGGCCGTCCATGTGCACGTTACCTTCCTCGCACACCCAGAGGATGTGGCTATCAAGGGAATCCTTGCGTGCGGCGAACAGTCGAGCCAATTGATCAATGGTAGGTTGGTTGTTCAGGTTCATGGTTGTTACCCCTTTTTGACCACTGGTTAATCTATCGAGTGAGTTCAAACGCAATGGCGAATCGTCCGTCGATTCGCAGTCCTTTCAGTCGCTGACAGGCAAGGTCCGTCGGTACACAGAGCCGGTGCCGGGCCGCGAGGGTATGGGTATTGATGAGCGCAGAGAAGGAAGGTCGAATCCGGGAGAGTAAGGGCGGACGCCTGAGGACACGTGCGACTGAGTGGTCGACCACAAGTGTCATGAGGACGTTTCGCCAGCACTCGGCCTGGTGGGTCGATCTTGCAGGTTCCGCTTCATCAATCTGCCTTGTGGGCAGCACACATCCAGAGGTTGTTCGACGGCTGTGTCGAACGGGCCCGGAATACTTTTGCCAGCTCTCCCGATCGGGGAGACGCCTGCACTATGCAGTCGGCAAAAGGCCTCGTCAACGGTTTTGTAGTGATTATTTTAGGGCGCTACATAATTTGTAGTTTCAGAACACGAAGGTCGATTCGTGACTACAAAGTCAATGAATCCGGGGGCACAGCACAGGGACGGAACGCAGAGGGGTAAAGGGGGGCTTGAAACGACACTTGCCCGCGACCGGATCAGTCAGCCCTTACATCTGGCTGACTGACCCCATCGCGGGCAAGCGGGTGTCGCTTGGAGTTCAGGCGAAACGCGTTACGCCTGTGGAGCCTTTTGCAGTTCAAACAGCAACAGCGAACGCGGCGTCACCGTGTACTCGCTGCCGAACTCGAACTGATCCGTGCCATCGATCTCTGGCTGATTGGTGTCAATCAGGCTGGTCCAGTTGAGGCCTTCCGGCACTTCCGGCAGCGTGAAGTTGACGCCGTCGTGGTGGGAGTTGACCAGCAGCAACAGCGTGGCCTCAGAGCCGCGACGACGGATACCGGTTTCCTGCGCGCGGCCATCCATCAGCATGCCCAGGCAGCGACCATTTGGATCTTCCCACTGCTCGATGCTCATCTCTTCGCCGCTTGGTGACAGCCAGGTCACGTCTTTTACGCCCAGTGCCTCGTTGTAATCGCCTACCAGGAAGCGGCTACGACGCAGGATCGGGTACGACTGACGCAGCTTGATCAGGCGCTTGACGAAGGCCAGAAGGGCCTTGCCGTCTTCGTCCAGGTCCCAGTTGACCCAGCCGATCTCGCTGTCCTGGCAATAGGCGTTGTTGTTGCCGTGCTGAGTGCGAGCGAACTCGTCACCGGCGACCACCATCGGCGTGCCCTGGGCCAGCAGCAGCGTCGAGAAGAAGTTACGCATCTGACGCAGACGCAGCGCGTTGATTTCCGGATCATCCGTCGGGCCTTCGACGCCACAGTTCCATGAACGGTTGTCGTTGCTGCCGTCCTGGTTGTTCTCGTCGTTATCCTCGTTGTGCTTGTCGTTGTACGACACCAGGTCGTGCAGCGTGAAGCCGTCGTGAGCAGTGATGAAGTTCACCGACGCGTACGGCCGACGGCCACGCTGGTTGAACAGGTTGCCCGACGCGGTCATGCGGTTGGCGAAGTCGGCGAGTTGGCCTTCGTCGCCTTTCCAGAACGCACGGATGTTGTCGCGGAACTTGTCGTTCCACTCCGCCCAACCCGGCGCGAAGTTGCCGACCTGGTAACCGCCTGGACCGCAGTCCCATGGCTCGGCGATCAGTTTCACCGAACGCAGCACCGGGTCCTGGCGGCAGGCCACGAGGAAGCTGTGGCGCTCGCTGAAACCGTCGTGGTAACGGCCGAGGATGGTGGCCAGGTCGAAGCGGAAGCCGTCGACATGCATTTCGGTCGCCCAGTAACGCAGCGAGTCGGTGACCATCTGCAGGACGCACGGGTGACTCAGGTCGAGGGTGTTGCCGGTACCGGAATCGTTGATGTAGTAACGCTTGTCATCCGGCATCAGGCGGTAATACGAGGCGTTGTCGATACCCCGCATTGACAGGGTCGGGCCGCGCTCGTTGCCTTCGGCGGTGTGGTTGTAGACCACGTCCAGGATCACTTCCAGGTTGGCATGGTGCATGTGCGCAACCATTTCCTTGAACTCGGAAATCTTGCCGTGGGCCAGGTAGCGCGGGTCCGGTGCAAAGAACGCCAGGGTGTTGTAGCCCCAGTAGTTGGTCATGCCTTTTTCCAGCAGATGCTGGTCGTTGACGAAGGCGTGGATCGGCAGCAATTCGATCGAGGTCACGCCCAGACCTTTGATGTGCTTGATCACGTCATCGACCATCAGGCCGGCGAACGTGCCTTTGACTTCATCGGGCACGGACGGGTGACGCATGGTGAAACCGCGGGTGTGGGTCTCGTAGAAAATCGTCTTGTCCCACGGTACGTCCACGCGCTGTTCACGGCCCCAGGTGTAGGCAGGGTCGATGACTTTGCACTTCGGCACGAAGGGCGCGCTGTCACGCTCGTCGAAGCTCAGGTCGTCGTCCGGGTGACCGATGGTGTAACCGAACAGCGCCTCAGACCACTTCAACTCGCCGACCAGTTGCTTTGCATACGGGTCGATCAGCAGTTTGTTGTGGTTGAAGCGGTGGCCGTTCTTCGGATCGTACGGACCGTAAACCCGGTAGCCATACACCTGACCCGGGTGGGCGTCGGGCAGGTAACCGTGGTAGATCTCGTCAGTGTATTCCGGGAGCTCTATACGCTCAAGCTCGACTTCGCCGGCGGAGTCGAACAGGCACAGTTCGACCTTGGTGGCGTTGGCGGAGAAGATGGCGAAGTTGACGCCGAGGCCGTCCCAACTGGCGCCGAGCGGGAAGGGCAGGCCTTCCCGAATGCGCGAGGCCGTGACTTCGGGGCTGCCAGCGTTGCCGGATTCATTCTGTGTAGCGGATTTCTTATCTTGCGTGCTCATGTGTATTCCTGACGTGCGAATGAGTTCCTGAAGGCGAACAAAGCCGTGGCCTCAGTACAGGACTGCGCCATCGATGCAACAGGTTTGAAAGTTACCGCAGGGTGACGACGGTTGTGAGTCGGACCCTGCGGTAGGGGTGTTAGCTGCGCAGCAGTGACGCGTTACGGTGTGTCATCAAGATGCAGGCTTGGTCGCGGCAGGCTTCTTGGCAGAAGACTTGGCCGCAGGCTTGGCCGGTTTGGCAGCATCGGCGCCGCTTGCAGCCGCCTTGGGCTTCGCAGGCGCCTTGGCTGCAGGCTTGGCGTCAGCTTTTGCTGCGGGCTTGGCTGCAGCCTGATCAGCGGAGCTCTCTGCTGATTTTGCTGTTGATGCAGCTGCAGATTTGGCTGCAGGCTTTGCAGCAGACTTCGCAGCGGGTTTTGCAGCAGCCTTAGGGGCAGGTTTGGCGGCGGCAGCCTTGGGCTCCGCTTTGCCGTCAAGCTTGGACTTCGCCGTCTTTGCAGCAGCCGGTTTTTTAGGCGACTTCGCCTCGGCGGCGGCCAGCTTGCGAGCCATTTCCCAGTGGCGGGCATCTTGCCCATGTGGCTTGCCTTCCGTTTCCCAAATCTGGTGGGCAAGCTCGCTGATTCTTTTATCGTCGGCACTCATCTCGACACTCCCGGTATCACAAGGTTTGTATAAGCAGGTTTACAGAAATTTCCTTGAGCGCTGCGCTGAGCAACATTTCCTTGCTGGATGTGACTGTAGCCTGTGAAAAAAGTCCCTTCCAATTTGGATGTGAATCAGCGAACGACAGGTTGATTCGTGTATCGCCCCAATTTGCTGCATTGATGAATGGAGTTTGCGCAGTACCCAATAGTTCAGCCGGCAAGCGCGGAACCACAACAATAGCCCGCATCTCTTTCGTCACCCGGGCAAAAGCGATGACGTGGTCGGCTTTTTCACCCACCACTTCAAGGGGTAGATATTCGCCTTCACTGAACAGCGCGGGGTACTCATTGCGCAGGCTAAGCACCTGGGCAATCAACGCCTGCTTGATCCGGCCGTCGTGCCACTGGTTCAACAGCTCGGCGACCGGCACGGACGCCTGCAACGCACGTTCGCGAGCGGGGTAATCTACCGGACGACGGTTGTCCGGATCCACCAGGCTGAAGTCCCAGAATTCGGTGCCCTGATACAGATCAGGTACGCCGGGCGCGGTCATACGCAGCAAAGTTTGCGCCAGACTGTTGAGCGCGCCGGCCGCTGCGATGCGATTGGCCGTGGCACCAATGGATTGACGCAGTGCCAGACCGTCAGCGTTCAGCAGCACGTGCTGAAGAAACTCGCGGCACGCGGTCTCGTAGGCTTCGTTGGGCGCGCTCCAGCTGCTGTGCAGTTTGGCTTCGCGCAGGGCCTTTTCCTGCCACTGAGTCAGGCGCTTGGCGTAGGCTTCGAAGGCCGGCTCGCCTTCGAGGTCCAGCGGCCAGCTGCCAATGATCGCCTGATACAGCATCAACTCGTCACCGGGGCTGATGTGGGTGTCACCCGCCTTGAGCGGCGCCGACAGCTGCTGCCAGCGCTCGACTTGCTCGGCATACCACGGCGCTAGCTCGCTGAGCACAGCCAGGCGGGTGCGTGTGTCTTCGCCGCGCTTGTGGTCGTGGGTCGCGGTGGTCAGCAGGTTGTTCGGGAAGCTCTTGTGCCGCTCGATGGAGACCTGATGAAACGCCTCCACCGGCGCACTGAAATGTTGCGGATGGAAGCCCACGTCGTTGCGTGAGAGCAGCACGGCAGAGCGATAGAACGAGGTGTCTTCCACCGACTTCGCCGCCACCGGGGAGGTCAGCTGCTGGAAACGGTTGCCAGCCTTGCGGCGCATTTCGCGCAGCGGGCCCGTCGGATAGTCGCGGAGCTTCTCGCCACCCAGCCACAGCTTGAGCGAGTCCAGCACCGGCCAGTCGCCTTCGCTGAGCATTTCGCGTGCACCGTCCATGGCCTGCTGAAAGAAACGCTCGTCTTCGGCAGAACGGCCGCAGGCGGTCAGGTAGGTGCGGTAAACCGGGAAGTTGCTGACCAGCGCCAGCAACGCACGGCGAATGGCACCGAGGGTCAGGTCGCGGGTCATCACGTCACTGCGGGACACCTGCAACAGCGCCTGGGCCAGGTTCTCGAAATCCCCGCCAGGGTGCCGTGCAGGACCAGATCGCGGGCTTCCAACACTTCCTTATTGAAGTCGGCCGTGCGCCCGCTGATGCGGCTCCACAGCTCTCCCAGCACGGCTTCGCCTTTCGGGTCGTGCTGCAGCAACGACACCTGGTTCATGAATTCATAACCGGTGGTGCCGTCGACGTTCCAGTCCGTACGCAGCTGCTCATCAGGGCCGAGGATCTTCTCGACGAAGATCGGCAGGCGATCCACCTCAGTGCCCGCCGGGCGCAGCTTCATCAGGCTGTCGACGCGACGACGCAGCTTGCGGCAGTAACCGCGCGGATCGGCCAGGCCATCGATGTGGTCAATGCGCAGGCCGTCCACGAGGCCTTTGGCAATGAGTTCGAAGATCTTCCCGTGGGTGGCCTCGAACACCTGCGAGCGTTCGACCTTCAGGCCGCCCAGCTCGTTAATGTCGAAGAAGCGCCGCCAGTTGATGTCGTCGCCCGCCGTACGCCAGCTGGCCAGACGGTAATCCTGCTGCTCAAGCAAACGGTGCAGACGATCGAAGCCTTCCGGTTTGCTGGAATCAAAATCCGCCAGGCCTTCTTCCACGGCTTTGACCAGCTCGGGCCTGGCTTTGACCGCTTCGGCCAACTCCGCCTTGGCCTGACGGGCACGCTCGTAGGCCTGAGGGTAGTGATCGAGCTCCGCGAAACGCTGGGCCAGTTCGTCCAGTTCGGGACGTTTCGCCGCCTTCAGCAGCGGCGCATACGTGGCCGGGTTGATCGGGAAGTGATGCTGATAGTGCTCGGCATGGAAGCTGCCATTTTCAGCATCGAAGCGCAGGGGCACTTCGCCGTTCTGCAAGACGGTGCCGTAGTCGGTGCTCAGGAACGGCAGCAACAGTTGGCCCTTCAGCAGCGGGTCCGGGGAATTCCACTGAATGTCGAAAAACTTCGCGTAAGGACTGCGTTGACCCCATTCGAGCAGGTCAAGCCACCACGGGTTGTCGTTGCCGCCGACCGCCATGTGGTTGGAGACGATGTCGAGAATCAGGCCCATGCCGTGCTCACGCAGCGCCGCAACCAGGCGCAGCAATGCTGGCTCACCGCCCAGTTCGGGGTTGATCACCCGTGGGTCGACCACGTCATAACCGTGCATGGAACCGGCGCGGGCTTTCAGCAGGGGCGAGGCGTAGATGTGGCTGATGCCGAGGCTGGCGAAGTACGGCACCAGCCTGGTAGCGTCGTCCAGCGTAAAGTCTTTGTGAAACTGCAGGCGCTGGGTGGCGCGCAGGGATTTAAGAGGGGTACTCATTTTTGATCACGCTCCGCGGCTTGTTGCCGTGCCGCTGCCAGAATTTTCAGACGTCGCGCCGCATCGGCGTTGTCCAGTAGTGAACCGCTGTTGCCGTTGAGCCGACGTCGCCAGTTAGGGTGGCTGTCGATGGTGCCGGGGAAGTTCGCCTGCTCTTCGATACCGAGGGCGTCCTCGATAGGGAGCAGCACCAGCGGTGCCGGGGTGTGGCCGAGGTACGCAATGCTGTAATCTATGACGTCCTTCGCAGCATCGCCTGGCAGCGTGTAGTTCTGCTTGAGCGCTGTAATCAGCCCCTTGCGTTCCCTGTCGCGGCCGTCGCGCATTTTTTGCTCGGCTTCGTCATCGACAAGCCCAAGCTTCTTGTTCCAGTCCACATCCAGCTCGCTCAGCCAGCCGGTGAGGGTGGGCAGGTCGTGGGTGCTGGTGGTGGCCAGTGCGTCCCTGGACCACTTCGTGATGGGCTTGAACGTCGCGTCATCCTGTTCGAACAACAGCACGCGCATGCCAAGAATCTCGCGCTCGGACAATTTCTCGTGGAGACCTTCTGGCACGGTGCCGAGGTCTTCGCCGAGCACGATCGCCTCATGACGCCAAGACTCCAGGCTCAACAGGCGCAGCATGTCGTCCAGCGGGTAGTTCAGATAAGCGCCTTCACTCGCAGGGGATCCCAACGGGACTACCCACAAACGCTGCAGCCCCATCACATGGTCGATGCGCAGGCCACCGGCGTGGGCAAAGTTGGCGCGAAGCATTTCAATGAACGCTTGAAAACCGTTGCGTTTGAGGCCCGTCGGCGAGAACGCCGAGATCCCCAGCTCTGACCCGAGCGGTTGAGAATGTCCGGCGGCGCGCCCACGGTCAGGGAGGAGAGCAACTCGTCCTGACGACTCCAGGCCTGACTGCCGGCACCGTCGGCACCCACAGCCAGATCACCGATCAGGCCGACGCTCATGCCGCTCGATCGTGCGGCGGTCTGCGCGCGCTCAAGGCCGCGAGCTATCAGCCACTGGGCGAAAGCGTGGAAGCCGATCTCTTTCTCGTGCTTGGCGGCGAAGGCGTCGAGAGCAGGGTTCTTGGGATTCTTGTACTGCTCCGGCCACTCGTGCCAGTTGCCACCGATGCCCAATTCGTCGCCAGCATCGCGCAAGGCTTCGAAACGGCAATGGTTTTCCAGGGCTTCACCGCCTGCACGGCGGAAGCTTTTGAAGTCCTCATGGAAAGGGTGATCGCTGCCGATGAAACCGGCATACAACTCACGCAGCAGGGCATATTTTGCTTTGGCCGCGGCGGGCCATTCGATCAGCTCAAGAGATTCCAGACGCTTGAACTCGTCGGCCAATCCGGCTTTCTCGATTGCCAGCTCAACCGCGCGGTCACCGAGAATGGTGCCCGGCGCTGCGTACAGCGCATTGAGGAACAGGCGGCTGGACGGCGAGTAAGGGCTGTAGCGCTCGCTGTCGTTGGAGAACATCGCGTGAACCGGGCTGATCGCCACGGCCGACGCGCCACGCGTGCCAGCGTCGCGAACGAAGGCTTCCAGCCCCTGGGTGTCGCCGATGCCGCCATCGCCTTCGCGACGCAGGTAGTACAGCTGAGTGGTCAGGCCCCAGTCGCGGGCAATCGCTTGCTTGCCGGCCATGGTCAGGCTGAAGCACGTCTTCGGCGCGACGGCGATGGTCAACTGCTGGCCATCGACGTCCAACTGGTGATAGCCAACGGCGGCCAGCCCTGGCAGGGCAGCCTTGTCGGTCAGCTTCGCCTCAAGCAGGGAGCCGTCTTCCAGCGTCAGCTTGAACGCGGTGGCTGGCGCGAACCAGCTCGACAGGTCCAGATCCTTGCCATGGTCGACGGTCATCAACGGTGGCGGGGTGGCCGGCTGGCTTTCTTCGTTCAGGCGTTTAAGGCTCGCCTCGACGTCTTGTTCGGTATCGGCGGGGTAACCCAGACCGCCGAGCACCTTGCGCAGGACCTCAGGGCTTACATGTTGCGGTTTGGCGTTGGCGTCCTTCCAGTCAACCGACAGGCCCGCTTGGGCTGCCAGCGTTTCCAGTTGCTCATTGCTCATCCTGTTCCTCCACAACGTCACTCGATTTCAGGCTGACAATGGCCGTGTAGGGATTGAGGGTGGCGGAGGGGAAAGTTCTGCGGACTTGGCGTGGGACTGATGAAGCACTCGGTAAGCCGTAAAATCGTCCGTCTCGACCGATTCGGCGCTGAGGTTCAGGTCGATGCGCAACTCGCTGCCGTCGCCCAGTTCCCAGCGTGCGCTGACGGCTTTGTCGCCCAGCTCTTTCACGCCCAATGCACTGGCGCCGTGCAGGCGAGGGAAGAGCTCGGTCTTGCGAATGTGCAGCAAGGTTTTGTAGAGCTCAAGCCAGTTGCGATGGTCCTGACCCTTGTCGGTTTCCAGCAGCAACGCATCGAACGCCGGGCGCGAGGCCTCGAAGGTTTTCAGCGCGTTGGGATCAGGGATCTGTTGGCGCTTGGCCGGATCCTTGAACGCGGCGAAATCCTTGAACTCGCCCCGACGTCCTTCACGCACGGCGTCTGCCAGCTCGTCATGGAAGTCAGTGAAGAACAGGAACGGCTCGCTTGCGCCCCACTCATCGCCCATGAACATCAGCGGGATCATCGGTGACAGCAGCAACAGCGCGGTCGCCGCCTGCAACGCCTGGGGCGGGCACAGTTGCACCAGACGCTCGCCGAAGGCCCGGTTGCCGATCTGGTCATGGTTCTGCAGAAACAACACGAAGGAGGTTGGCGGCAGGTGGCCGCTCGGTTCGCCCCGGGCGTGGCCATGACGGGTGGATTCGCCTTGATAGACAAAGCCTTCGCCCAGCAGACGCGCAAGCTTTTGCGTGGGTTTTTCGGCGAAGTCGGTGTAGTACGCGTCAGTCTCGCCGGTCAGCAGGACGTGCAGCGTGTTGTGGCCGTCATCGTCCCACTGGGCGTCGTAGCCCTGATCCATGCGCTTGGCTTCGTTGAACTCGTTTTCCAGGGTCAGCCAGACGTGACGCTCTGACGGAATCGTCTCACGTACGTGTTCAGCCAGGTCTTGCAGAAAGGTCGGGTCTTCGATGGCGTGCACGGCGTCGAAGCGCAGGCCGTCGAACCGGTAATCCTGGAGCCACATCATCGTGTTGCCGATGAAGAAGTCGCGCACTTCGCTGCGACGGAAATCGATCGCATCGCCCCACGGAGTCTTTTTGTCGCTGCGGAAGAAGTGCTTGGCGTAGGCGCCGAGGTAGTTGCCGTCCGGGCCGAAGTGGTTGTAGACCACGTCGAGAACGACCGCCAGACCCAGACCGTGAGCGGTGTCGATCAGGTGCTTGAGTTGCTCGGGCGTGCCATAGGATGACTGCGCAGCGTAGGGCAATACGCCGTCGTAGCCCCAGTTGCGATCACCCGGAAATTGCGCAATGGGCATCAACTCGATGGCGGTGATACCGGTGTCCACCAAATGCTGCAGGCGCTGTTCAACGCCTTTAAAGCCACCCAGTGCACCGACGTGCAGCTCGTAAATGACGGCCTCGTGCCAAGGCCGTCCCTGCCACTCGGTGTTCTTCCATTGATAGGCGGCCTGGTCGACGACGATGCTGTAGCCGTGCACGTCGCCGTCCTGAGCCCGGGAAGCCGGGTCAGGAACGGTGAGGTTGTTTTGTCCATCGAGGGCGACGTTGAAGCGATAACGCGTGCCGGCGCCGCAGTCGGTGTCGAGGACGAACCAGCCGTCCTGCTCTGACTGAAGGGCCTGGGCAGGCCCGTTTTCGAATTCGACGATGACGCTTTTGGCATCCGGTGCCCAGAGGGCGAACCGAGTATGTTGTGAATCCAGCATGATGGCGCCGTGGCGCCAGTTTTGATCCGTGCGCGAAGGCATCCGTCATTCCTTAATCAGTTGTGCAATCAATAGTGCAGAGCCGCACCTGCGTTTTTCTTCAGCAGCTCCTGGTACAGATCAGCGTAGGGTTCTACCGCTTTGTGCCAATCGAACGGAGCGGCCATGGCGCGGCAACGCATGGCGTTAAGCAGCAATGGGCTCTCGAAGACCTTGAACGCACGGGTCAGGGCTTCGCTGTAGCTCTCAACGGTGGATTCATCGAAGAGAAAACCGGTGCAGCCGTCCTCGATGGTGTCAGCCAGACCGCCGGTGCGGCGTGCAATCGGCAGCGAGCCGAAGCGCTGCGCGTACATCTGGCTCAAGCCGCAGGGCTCGTAGCGCGACGGCATCAGCAGAAAGTCACTGCCGGCGAACATGCGACGTGCGTCGGTTTCGTTGAAGCCCACCCGAACACTGACCTGGCCCGGGAAACGGGCGGCGAGTTCGCGCATGGCGTCTTCTTCTTCAGGCTCGCCGCGGCCGATGATCGCGATCTGCCCGCCGTTGTTGACGATGTGCTCGGCAACTCCGATGGTCAGGTCCAGTCCCTTTGGTAAACCAGACGGGAGACCACAGCGAACAGCGGGCCGGTGGACGGCTCCAGCTCGAACAGCTCGCGCACGTAGTCAGCGTTGATTTCCTTGCGGGTCCACTCGTTCGGAGCGAAGCGGCAGATCAAGTGCTCGTCGGTGGCAGCGTCCCAGCTCTCGTCGATGCCGTTGGGGATGCCGCTGAGCTGACCGCGATCGGCTTTGCTCTGCAGGAAACCTTCCAGGCCACAGCCAAAATCAGGGGTGGTGATTTCTTTGGCGTAGGTTGCGCTCACGGTCGTGATATGGCTGGAGTACGCCATGCCGGCCTTGATGAACGACAGCTGGCCGTAAAACTCCATGCCTTCCGGGCTCAGTGCCGAGTCGGGAATGCCCAGCTCACGGCTGGAAGCAATGCTCACAAAGCCCTGATACGCCAGGTTGTGAATGGTGAAAATCGACGGCGTGGTCTGCCCGCGCCACTTCATGTACGCCGGCGCGAGGCCCGCTGGCCAGTCGTGGGCGTGAACCAGCTCGGGGCACCATTGGGTCTTGACCGCGCCGGCTGCGAAGTCGGCAGCCGCCAGGCCCAGACGGGCGAAGCGAATGTGGTTGTCGGACCAGTCGCGCCCGTCATTGTCACCGTAGGGCGTGCCTTCACGCTCATACAACTCGGGACAGATCAGGACGTAGATGACCAGACCGTCTTTCATGTCCATCCGGCCGATCTTGCAGGGAGGCAGCGCGGCATGGCCGGGCAGCTCACTGATGATGTGGATCGGGTTGCCACTGTTGATGACCTGTGGATAGCCGGGAATCAGCACGCGTACATCGTGCAGGTGGCGCATGGCGCGCGGCAGTGCGGCAGACACGTCGCCCAGGCCGCCGGTTTTCACCAGATCGGCCATCTCTGAAGTCACGAACAGGATCTTCTTGCGGGTAACCGAAGAAATCACTGGTTGAACAGGAGGCAGTTGCAGCACAGGTGCGCTCGTCGTTGCGAAGACCGGCAGATGGGTCAGCTCGCTGGCCGGCTGATTAAAACTCTCTCCCTTCTGGGTTTTGACAGCGGCACTAATCATCGTTTTCTCCAGTTCGATATGCAGTGTTGGTACAGCACTTGGTTGTAAACGGCCATTCCCTATGGCCAGGCACACAAGACCTACGCAAGATCGATACCCATTTACCGACTGCACATTAAGGGACAAGGTGAAAGCGGACTCTGCTTCGATTTTTCTACAGCATAGTTGCTCTATTCACATGACCTCTGCGCCCACGCAGAAGTTTCGACTATTTTTGGGTGTCATCTCTGGCCTGCGGGGTTGCGCCGGGGTGCATCGTTGAATCCGAGGCACTGCATCGATCTGCAACGCCCTGAATGCGCCGTTGTGGAGCATGGGGTCTGGGCCTTTATTCAGGGGTGCCGCCGGTCGGATTGTTGGACAATGAACGGGCCAATGGTCTACTCCCGACCGGCCCCTGCGCTTTTATGGGTCGAGGAAAGAACAATCTGGCCGAGTTGCCTTTTCTCGGTGCGTGCAGGATAAATTCCTGCCCCATCAGAGACATTTCCTACTTCTGTATAAGGATATTTTTTCGGCCAGGGCGTTAGAATCGCCGCCACGCGGCACGTCGGCACACTGAGTCGAGCGCCTGTTGAGGTTTCACCAGCGGTAGAGGAAGTCAATGCAAGCCCCTGAGGTTCTGGTACTGCAAGCCAGCTACAGCAATTCGGTACACGCCCAAGCCATCGGATTCCTGCTCAATCACTACGCCGAAGATGCCATGGGAGGCGGACAGTCCCTGTCTGCTGATACGCGTCAGCAACTGGCGATTGAACTGGCCAAGCGCCCCCATGCGTTCAGCGTGCTGGCGTTCATCGCTGGCGAGCCGGTTGGGCTGGTCAACTGCTTCGAGGGGTTCTCGACCTTCGCTTGCCGGCCATTGGTCAACGTTCATGATGTCGTGGTGATCGCCTCGGCGCGCGGCCAGGGCATCAGCCAGAAGATGTTGGCAAAGGTCGAGGAAATCGCCCGTCAGCGCGGCTGCTGCAAAATCACTCTCGAAGTACTGGAAGGCAACGAAGCTGCCAAAGGCGCCTACCGCAAGCTCGGCTTCGCCGACTACCAGCTGGACCCGCAAATGGGCCGCGCGTTGTTCTGGCAGAAAACGCTCTAGCGAAGCGCTGTCAGTGGGACCGGCTTCAGCCGGGAAGAGGCCGTTTTGAACACCTTCAATTTTATGGTGTGACGCAATAAGCCTTCGCGGCTGAAGCCGGTCCCACTCAATACCCGCGGTGTTTCTGTTGTTGCCCAAGCAACACCTTCCAAACCATTTGTAACAGTTCTGTCCTGTAAGACGATTCCGGGAGCGCGATAGGATCGCCTCCCGTATTACTTTCAGGACTCACATGTCGCTCTCTCTGGAACCTCCCAGTCGCCGATTCCCTTCATACAGGGTTGCAGGTATTCACCTCTCTTTATCCCGTCTAAACAATATTTCTGTCTGGCTCGACCTGCCCTCCGGCACGTCGGGCCTTTTCGTGTCCGTCCCATTGACTGTGAAGGGGCGCTGACCCATGGAATGGATCGCTGATCCCACGGCCTGGCTTGGCCTGTTGACCCTGATCGTGCTCGAACTGGTGCTGGGCATCGACAATCTGGTGTTCATCGCCATCCTCGCCGACAAGTTGCCGCCCGAGCAGCGTGACCGCGCGCGTGTCCTGGGTCTGTCGCTGGCCTTGATCATGCGTCTGGGCCTGCTCGCGAGCATTTCGTGGATGGTCACGCTGACCGAGCCACTGTTCGAAATTTTCGAGAAGAGCTTCTCCGGACGCGACTTGATCATGCTGTTCGGCGGTGTGTTCCTGCTGTTCAAGGCGACCATGGAATTGCACGAGCGCCTCGAAGGCCACGTTACTCAGCGCGCCGGCAGCACGACCTACGCGCTGTTCTGGCCCATCGTCGCGCAAATCGTCGTACTCGACGCGGTGTTCTCCCTGGACGCCGTGATCACCGCCGTGGGCATGGTCGATGAGCTGTCGATCATGATGATCGCCGTGGTGTTCTCGATCGCCATCATGATCATCGCCAGCAAACCGCTGACCGCCTTCGTCAATGCCCATCCGACGGTGATCATGCTGTGCCTGGGCTTTCTGATGATGATCGGCTTCAGCCTGACCGCCGACGGACTGGGGTTCCATATTCCCAAGGGCTATCTGTACGCCGCCATCGGCTTCTCGATCCTCATCGAGGTGTTCAACCAGATCGCCCGTGCCCGCCGCAAACGCAGCGTGAAAGGTGACTTGCCACGCCGCGAGCGCACCGCCCATGCCGTGTTGCGCCTGTTGGGTGGGCGCAGGCCGAGCGCAGAGGAGGTCGGCGAGGAAATCGCCGACATGCTCGAGGGCGACAGCGACGAGGTGGTGTTCGACCGCCGTGAGCGCGTGATGATCAGCGGCGTCCTGCAATTGGCGCAGCGGCCCATTCGCGGCGTGATGACGGTGCGCAGCGACGTCGACGTAATCGATCTGGACGACACGCCGGACGGCATTCGCCAGCGACTGGTCAGCTCGTCGTACTCACGGCTGCCGCTGATCCGCGGCGGGCGCATCGACGAGCCGCTGGGCTTCGTGCACAAGAAGGAAATGCTCAACGCCTGGCTGTCCGGCGTCGAGCCGAACATCGAACACTTGGCCCGACCGACGCTCAACCTGCTTGAGAGCTTCTCGATCCTCAACGCCCTGGAACAGATGCGCGCGCAGTCCACGCACATTGCGTTCGTGATCAACGAATTCGGCGATTTCGCTGGCATCCTGACCATGACCGACATTCTCGAATCCATCGCCGGCGAACTGCCGGACGCCAGCGAGATCGAGGGGCCGGACTTGATCGAAGAAGGCGAGGGCGTGCTGGTCAATGCCGCCATGAACCTGAGTCATTTGCGCGAGCGCATCGGCTTCAAAGCGCGGGCGACGGATGACTATCAGACCCTGGCCGGACTGGTGGTGAGCCTGCTGGATCGATTGCCGGCAATCGGCGATGAGGTGCAGTGGCAGGGTTGGCACATGAAGGTCGTGCACGTGCAGGAGCGGCGGGTGACCCGCGTTCTCTTGCGCCAGACGCCTTCTTCATGATCGTCGCTGACGCATAAGCTTCCCGACACGAAAACAAAAAGGCCTGCATTGCGCAGGCCTTTTCGTTTGCAGCGAACGCTCATTCGCTTCAGTTACTTCTGCACCACCTCGGGCATGGCGCCGGGCTGGCTGGCCGCCTTCTCCATGTGGGCAAAATCACTCAGACCTTTCGGCGCGTAGGGGTCGCCGATCAAGCGGGGCCGTGCCTTGAAGTCCAGGCTGACCAGGCTTTTCGTGGTGTCGAGTTCATCAAAGCTCAAACCCGCCAGCTGCGCCCATGTATGGATCAGGTTTGAGCTGGTGTAAGGGCGGTCGTGGATGCTCTCGAAATTCCAGTCATGGGTCTGCTTCCACTTCGGCGAGGCGTAGGCAATGAAAGGCACAGTGTACATCGGGATGGTCGGCTTGTTCTCGTTGCGGCCCAGGGTGTTGCGGCCTGGCGAGTCATAGACGTCTTCGCCGTGATCCGAGAGGTACAGCAGGAAGCCGTTCGGGTCGGCCTTGCCGTACTCCTTGATCAGGCTGGACACCACGAAATCGTTGTACAGCACCGCGTTGTCGTAGCTGTTGTAGAACTCCAGCTTGCTGTCATCGATGTCCGCCGGCACGCCGTCACGTCCGCTGAATTTCGCGAAATCCTCCGGGAAACGGTACTGGTAGGCCATGTGCGTACCGAGCAAATGCACCACGATCAACTTGCGCGGCGCGGCGTCAGTCAGGGCCTTGGCGAACGGCGCCAGCACGTCGCCGTCGTACTGGCGGGCGTTCTGATTACGGTTGTTGTTCAGATAGACCTGCTCGTCAGCCTGCTCGGAGAAGGTGGTGAGCATGGTGTTGCGCTTGGTCATCGTCTGCTGATTGGTGATCCAGAAGGTCTTGTAGCCCGCCTGCTTCATGACGCTGACGATCGACGGCGTCTTCAGATAAAGGTCCGGATTCTCTTCGTCGGCGAAGGTTAATACCTGCTGCAGGGCCTCGATGGTGTAAGGCCGTGGCGTGATGACGTTGTTGAACACCTGCAGCTGATCCTTCATGGCGTCCAGGTTCGGTGTGGTCTGGCGCGGGTAGCCATAGAGGTGCATCCGGCCGCGGTTGGTCGACTCGCCGATCACCAGCACCAGAGTGGTCGGCAGGTTGGCCTGCTGGTCCTTGAGGTTTTTCAGCGGCGCGATGTTGTTGCTGCTGGTCAGCATGTCCTGCATGCCATCCAGTTGCTGGGTGTACCGGTGATAGGCAACGATCATCTGCCATGGCACCGCCGGCTCGATGCGTGATTCAAAGGCTTCCAGCGCGGTCGATGCTTCGTCGAACCGCGCGAATTGTTTGGCGAGCGGGTAGCCAATGATGCCGATCAACAGCGCCGCTGCAACGGCGTAGGCGCGCGGGCGCGGCATGTACACCGGACGCAGGCGTGTCCACAGGAAAATCGCAAAAGCGGTGTGGGCGATGAACGCCAGCACGATCCACCACGCGAAGTACTGGGTCATGTACTCGCCGGCTTCAGAAATGTTCGATTCGAACATGATGAAGATGACGCTCTGGGAAAACTCCTGCTGGTAAATGAAGAAGTAACCCAGGC
Source organism: Pseudomonas sp. 15A4 (assembly GCF_016925575.1). Lineage (NCBI taxonomy): Bacteria > Pseudomonadati > Pseudomonadota > Gammaproteobacteria > Pseudomonadales > Pseudomonadaceae > Pseudomonas > Pseudomonas sp. 15A4. The sequence continues at coordinate 3,372,524 of NZ_CP068986.1, forward strand.
TCGCCATGGAGCAGGCCCACAGAATCACGCCGATGACGGCGGCCATGACGCGGGTCTTGTGGGGAAACAGCAACATGGGTGCGAGCCAGATGCCGCTGATGACGAATGCCTGGCGGAAGCCGGCAAAACCGGTGATGCCGGTGAGCTGGATAAGCAGTTGGGTAATGCCGGAGAAGTACCAGAAAAACACAAACAGCCAGATCACGCCGGCCCAGTCGAACCCTTTCGGAGTCGCAGTGCTCCGTTTCATCGTTGCCATCAGGCGCTCCGCTACAGACTTTTTCAGGCGACGAAACATCGCCCGAATTCATTCAGGTGCCAGCAATTGGCCAGCAACCTATACGTTGAGGGTCGGGATTATGTTTTCAGGCGAGTGAAAATTTTGTCAGGGGAGAGTGGTGAAACGGGAAAAAGCTGCTACAAACGCGCACGACAGAGCGGGGCGGGGAACGTAACAGCGTGTGTCGGGTCCGACGAAGGTCGAAATGCGTGCCAGGCATGCGGCATTATAAGGACACGAGCAAGGACGCGAGCGGGATCGAACGATGCGCCGGCAAGCCTGCAAATCGGGCTTGCCTGGTAATGCGTGGCGAAGGAGCGTCGCGGGTCAGGCGTGCAGGGCCGTGCCGCTGCCGATGAGCTGGGCGTGTTGCAGCATCGAAGTCAGCTGGGCGACTTTGTTCTGCAATACGGCGCGTTCTTCCCTGAGCTGGCGCAGCTCGTCACGACGGATGGTGACGTAAAGGGTCTGTGGAGCATTGGCTGTCATTACTGTGCCCATTGCACACCTCGCAAATGGCGGGTTCAACTTCATAAGGTTCAAGCAAGGACGTCTGCTACTCGGCATGTCCTGCTCACTACCTCTATCGGCCGGGATTCTGATTTCTTTTGCGTAAAAAAGGAACTTTTTTATTTATGATTGTCGCGAACGTTTCTTGATCGCGAAAACCTGCTCCATAGGGCAGTCTTGCAGACCTCTGCGAACCTGCACATGAAACTTTTTTCACCGGGAAACCATAGTTTGCCTCCCCGGACTAACCCACTATGCGGCACTGGGCTATAAACTGAGGCACCTCTGAATTTGATTAAGGAGCACCTCTACATGCAACTCGGGATTGTTGGACTAGGCCGCATGGGCGGCAACATCGCACGTCGACTGATGCTCAATGGCCACACGACTGTGGTCTATGATCGCGATGAGAAGTCTCGCACCACGCTTGCCAACGAAGGTTCGACACCAGCCCACGACCTCGCCTCACTGGTCGCTGCCCTGGAAAAACCGCGAGCCGTCTGGGTGATGTTGCCTGCTGGCGCTCCAACCGAAGACACCATCAACGAGCTGGCGTCCTTGCTCGATGCCGACGACGTGATCATTGACGGCGGCAACACTTTCTACAAGGACGACGTCCGTCGCTCCCTCGCGTTGAAAGACAAAAATCTGCACTACGTCGATGTCGGCACCTCCGGCGGCGTCTGGGGTCTGGAGCGCGGCTACTGCATGATGATCGGCGGCGAAACCGACGTCGTCACGCGCCTCGACCCGATCTTCAAGACCCTGGCCCCGGGCATCGGCGACATCCCGCGCACCAAAGATCGTTCCAAAGACGCCGATCCGCGCGCCGAGCACGGTTATATCCACGCCGGCCCGCCGGGCGCCGGGCACTTCGTCAAGATGATTCACAACGGCATCGAGTACGGCATGATGCAGGCCTTCGCCGAAGGCTTCGACATCCTCAAGACCAAGAATTCGGACAACCTCCCGGCTGAACAGCGCTTTGACCTGAACCTGGGCGACATCGCCGAAGTCTGGCGTCGCGGCAGCGTGGTGTCCTCCTGGCTGCTGGACCTGACCGCCGATGCGCTGGCCACCGACCCACAGCTCAACGCCTATTCCGGCTCCGTGGCCGACAGCGGTGAAGGCCGCTGGACCATCGAAGCGGCCATGGAGCAGGCGGTACCGGTTCCGGTCTTGTCCACTTCGCTGTTCGCCCGCTTCCGCTCCCGTCAACAAAGCACGTACGGCGACAAAATGCTGTCCGCCATGCGTTTCGGATTTGGTGGTCATAAGGAACCAAAATAATGGGTCTGTCCCGCAGCAAGCAGAATGCTCCGGTCGCTCCGGCGACCACGCTGTTTCTCTTCGGCGCCCATGGTGATCTGGTCAAACGGCTGCTGATGCCGGCCCTCTACAACCTGTTTCGCGACGGGTTGGTGGGGAGGATCTGCACATTGTCGGCGTTGACCACAACACCGTCAGCGATGCCGATTTTGCCAAAAAGCTCGAGGATTTCATTCGCCAGGAGGCGGCCAGCAAGGTCGCCCAGGGCGGCGAAGAGCCTCTGGATCCGGCGCTGTGGGGCAGCCTCTCGAAGCGAATCACCTACATCACCGGTGATTTCCTCGACGACTCCACGTATGCCGACATCGACGCAAAGATCAAGAGCACGGGCACCCGCAACGCCGTGTTCTACCTCGCGACCGCGCCGCGCTTCTTCAGTGAAGTGACCCAGCGTCTGGGCTCCTCGGGGCTGATGGTCGAAGACGACGAGAGCTTCCGTCGCGTGGTGATCGAGAAGCCGTTCGGCCATGACCTGCCCAGCGCCGTGGCGCTGAACAACTGCTTGCTGAAAGTCATGAGCGAAAAGCAGATCTACCGGATCGACCATTACCTGGGCAAGGAAACGGTGCAGAACATTCTGGTCAGCCGGTTCTCCAACGGTCTGTTCGAGTCGTTCTGGAACAACCATTACATTGACCACGTGCAGATCACCGCGGCCGAAACCGTGGGCGTTGAAACCCGTGGCAGCTTTTATGAAACCACTGGCGCGCTGCGGGACATGGTGCCCAATCACCTGTTCCAGCTCCTGGCGATGGTGGCAATGGAGCCGCCTGCTGCTTTCGGCGCTGATGCCGTGCGCGGCGAGAAGGCCAAGGTGGTGGGTGCGATCCGGCCCTGGTCGGAAATGGAAGCGCTGGCCAACTCGGTGCGCGGTCAGTATTCCGAGAGCAGCATCGATGGCAAGGCCGTCACCGGCTACCGCCAGGAAGACCGTGTCGATCCCGAGAGCAACACCGAAACCTACGTCGCCCTCAAGGTGATGATCGACAACTGGCGCTGGATGGGCGTGCCATTCTACCTGCGCACCGGCAAGCGCATGAGCGTGCGCGACACCGAGATCGCCATCTGCTTCAAACCCGCGCCCTATGCGCAGTTCCGTGACACCGATGTCGACAGCGTTGCGCCCAATTTCCTAAAAATCCAGATCCAGCCTGACGAAGGCATGTGGTTTGATTTGCAGGCGAAGAAGCCCGGCCCGACCCTGGATATGCAGACCATCGAGCTGGGTTTTGCCTACAAGGACTTCTTCGAGATGCAGCCGTCGACCGGGTACGAAACCCTGATCTACGACTGCCTGACCGGCGACCAGACCCTGTTCCAGCGCGCCGATAACATCGAGAACGGCTGGCGTGCCGTGCAGCCATTCATCGATGCCTGGGCCAAGGATCCGCAAGTGGACCTCTACCACGCAGGCGAGGACGGGCCCTCGGAGGCCGATGAGTTGCTGGCCCGTGACGGTCGCACCTGGCAGCGTCTGGGATGAGTGAGGTCTCGCAACCCCTCATCCAGTTCATGTTGTCCGACATCGACGGCACGCTGCTGCATCCCGATCACAGCCTCAGTCAGGCCAATATCGACGCGGTGCGCAAGCTGCAGGAGGCCGGGATTCATTTCTCGGTCGCCAGCAGCCGTCCGCCTCGGGCCATGCGTCAACAGATCGAGGCCCTTGGCATCAAGCTGCCAACCGTGGCGTTCAACGGCGCCAACATCATCAATCCGGACGGCAGCCTGTTGAAGGCTCACCGTATCCCTGCCACCGCGGCGCGCACCAGTCTCGAGCTGTTCGCCAGCGAGGCGGTGGCGGTCTGGGTGTTTGCGGATGACCAGTGGCTGCTGCTCAATCCCGAAGGGGATTACGTGGAGCATGAGCGCAACACGCTGGGCTACGACTTCGTTCAGGTCGACAGTTTCGACGAGTACCTGGACCGCATCGACAAGATCGTCGCCGCGAGCAAGGACTTCGAGCTGCTCAAACGCCTTGAGGCCCAGCTCAACCCGCTGATTGCCAAGTCTGCACTGGCAGCGCGTTCGCAATCCTACTACCTGGACGTCACCGCGCTGGACGCTAACAAGGGCACAGCCCTTGAGACGCTGGCCGATGCGTTAGGCGTGCCGCTGTCCCACACGGCTGCAATCGGTGATGCGGGTAACGACGTGGCGATGTTCCTGCGCGCCGGGCTGTCGATCGCGATGGGGCAGGCCGAAGTCGGCGTCAAGACTCAGGCCAATTACGTCACCGACAGCAATGCCGATGACGGGTTGGCCAAGGCCATCGAGCGATACATCCTGCCTCGATAATCGGGGCAGCGATTGCGCTGCTACTCACGGGTACTGCCACTCGAGGGCGCGGCGGACAACAAGAATAAAGTGCTCACCAAGAGGGATAACCGCCCGATGGCTGTGTTGATTGAAGATTACGCGCTGCTCGGCAACTGTCGGACCGCAGCGCTGGTGGCCCGCGACGGGTCGCTGGACTGGCTGTGTTTCCCGCGCTTTGATGCGCCCGCCTGTTTCGCCGCGCTACTGGGCGACAGCAACAACGGGCGCTGGAAGCTGGCCCCGGTGGATGGCAGTGCGCAATCACGCCGCCGCTATCGGGATGGCACACTGATTCTCGAAACCCTCTTCACCACCGACACCGGACAGGCGCTGCTTATCGATTTCATGCCCATGGAAATCGACAGCAGCGTGGTCCGGATCGTCCTCGGCGTGGAAGGGCGTGTGGATTTTTCTATGGATCTGGCGATTCGCTTCGACTACGGCAGCACCGTGCCGTGGGTCGAGAAACGCGAGCCGCACACCATGACCGCTGTTGCCGGACCGGACATGCTGGTGCTGCGCACGCCCGCCGAACTGCACCCGATGGACCATCACACCGAGAGTTTCTTCAGTGTTGAAGCCGGCCAGCGACTGGGTTTCGCGCTGTCCTGGCAGGTCTCCCACGAGCCGGTCCGCGCTGGCTTCGATGTTGAGTCGGCGCTGCAACAGACCGGAAGGTTCTGGCGTGAATTTTCCGACCGCTGTCCCGATGTCGGTCCCTGGACGGATCAGGTCAAGCGCTCGCTGATCACCCTCAAAGCCATGACCTACGCGCCAACCGGCGGGATTGTCGCGGCGGTGACCACCTCGTTACCGGAGCAACTGGGCGGCGAACGCAACTGGGATTACCGCTTCTGCTGGCTGCGCGATGCGACCATGACCCTGCTGGCGTTCATGAACCTGGGCTACTTCGAAGAAGCGACCGCGTGGCGCAACTGGCTGCTGCGCTCCATCGCCGGCAACCCGGAGCAGGTGCAAATCATGTACGGCCTGGCGGGCGAGCGGCGCTTGCTGGAGTATGAGTTGCCCTGGCTGGCCGGTTACGAGCAATCGCGTCCCGTGCGGATCGGCAATGGCGCGGCCAGTCAGGTGCAGCTTGATGTGTACGGCGAAGTGGCCGACGCCATGACCCAGGCGCTCAAAAACGGTTTGCCGGCGTTGCCGCGCAGCACGGAAATCCAGAAAGTGATCATGCCGTTTCTGGAAAAGGTCTGGCACCAGCCGGACGCCGGCATCTGGGAAATCCGCTCGGCGCCACGGCATTTCACCCATTCCAAAGTCATGGCGTGGGTGTCGTTCGATCGTAATGCCGGTGTGCTGGCGCACAGCGAGAACCCTGAAGACCGCGAGCGGGGACGGCATTATCGGGCGGTCGCCGATGAGATCCACGCCGACGTCTGCGCCAACGGGTACGACGCCGCGCTGGGCAGCTTCGTGCAGACCTATGGCGGCCAGGAAATGGACGCCAGTCTCCTTCAGATCGCGCTGACCGGCTTCCTCCCCATCGACGACCCCCGCGTCACCGGCACCGTCACACGGATTGAACAGTCGCTGATGAAGGACGGCCTGCTGCTGCGCTACGACAGCGAACGCAGCACCGATGGCGTGTCGGGCAGCGAAGGGACCTTCCTGGTCTGTTCGTTCTGGCTGGCTGACGTCTACGTGCTGCAAGGCCGCGACGAAGAAGCCCAACTCCTCTTCGAACGCCTGTGCAGCCTGTGCAACGACGTAGGCCTCCTCGCCGAACAATACGACCCCCAGCAAAACCGCATGCTCGGCAACTTCCCCAGGCCTTCAGCCACATCGGCATCATCAACACGGCCCTGAATCTTCACCGCGTCGTCTGCCCCGTGAAGAGCCGCGCGGCCACACCCTCCTAGCGGAAACGGCATCAGCCGGGAAGTCGTCGGGTATCACACCGATGGATTGAGAGTGCCCGCACGGGCCTCTTCCCGGCTGAAGCCGGTCCTACCAAGAATTCGTGCAGCCAGCTGGATCGGCCTCAGCCTGAGATGGACGCGGAGCGTCCGAGGATGCATACCCACGCGGAGCGGGGCACGATTAACATCTTCACCGAGTCGTCTGCCCCGTCAAGAGCCGCGCGGCCACACCGTCATGGCGGAAACGGCATCAGCGGGGAAGGCGTCGGAATCACACCGCTGGATTGAGAGCGCCCACACCGGCCTCTTCCCGGCTAAAGCCGGTCCCACTAAAAAGCGACGCGGACATCCTGTAGGACCGGCTTCAGCCGGGAAGCTTTTGATCTGCTTTTGATCTTCGACCACAAAAGGCCCAAACACCGCCAATCGCGACTTGGGTGCAGGCCGAACGTAGACGACGCGCAGTGGGCCGAGCCGCATGGATGCGGCGAGAGCGCCGTCAGGACATGGATGTCCGTTCGGCGCGGGCCCACGGAGCGTCGTCGGAGTGAGGGTATTCCGACGAAGGAGGAACCTAACCAGGAGCAAGCACCCTTGGTTACTTGGGGTGCTTTTCCAAGTAACTCGCCGAAGGCGAAACAGTCTGCCCCCAGGCAGACGCCCTTGATCTTGATCTTAAGACCTAAGCCCCAATCACCGCGCCTTGCGAAAGGTAAAGTTAATCCGCTGCTCCCCCAACTGCGGATGCTCCGCCTGCCGAACCGGCATCACCCCATGAAAGCGCAACCTATCAACCCCGCCCCACACCACCACATCCCCATGAAACAACGGCACCCGCTCGGTCGGATCACTGCGCTGATGCCCGCCAAACAAAAACATCGCCGGCAACCCCAGCGACACCGACACCACCGGCCACTCCAAACCGCGTTCATCCTTATCCTGATGAAGCGACATCTTCGCCCCGGGAATGTAACGATTGATCAGGCACGCATCCGGCACAAAGGCCGCAAACCCCGCCTCTGAAGCGGCCGCCACCGCCAGCTCCAGAAACACGTCGGGCATCGCCGGCCATGGCTGACCTGTAAGAGGATCGATCGAAGAATATTGATAGCCACTGCGATCAGTGGTCCACCCGAACTCCCCGCAACTGCTCAACGCCACCGACATCGTGTAACCGCCGGGCGTGACCATGTTGCGGAACGGCGCCTGAGTCAGAACCGACTCTAGCGCAGGCAGTAAACGCTTGATGAAGGGCAGAGCGAAGCCACGGAACACGAACGACTCCGGCCCGATCTGCTCCCGTGAGGGCGCTTGCGGGGTATCCTCCGCGAACAGATCGAACGTCGCCGGTGTCGTGCCTTTGCGCTGCATCACCATGGGCTTCCCCGGTTCAGATTTCGCTTACAGGGCCTTGCTGACCTTCACATCGCTGATGATATCGGCGCTGTCACCGTGCATCTTCTGCAGGGCCGCCAACGCCTCATCGGCAGAAGGCGACTGCAACAGGGCGAATTCAAAACGACGCTCGCCGTTGAGCTTATAGCTGATGGCATATTTGATGACGGGGGCAGGGGTGCTCACATTTGACTCCTTGGAAACGCTGACCGGATGACCGCGAAAAAAACACGAAGCTTTCACGCCAGCCGGTGTTCAATGGCACATCAGCTCAGACGCGAGGACGAGCGGCGGACGATTTTGATCGAATGGGTGAAGGCAGTCTTGCGCCCGCCATGGCTGTCGAGTTTGCGGCCGGCGGTGTCGATGGTGATGTTCCAGAAGCCGGTGCTGGGCACCGCGATCTTGGCCGGGAAACGATCAAATGCGCCGCCGTGGTAGGTGTGACGGCCGCCGTTTTTGAAGCTGCGGAAGTTGGCATCACTCATCAGGCGTATGTTGCAAAGCTGGGAGCACTCGATGACGACCATGTCGTCTTCGTTGAGATGCTCGCGCTGGTGAACGAATTTCATGGGTGTCTCCGGAGACAGCGTTCTCGAAAACCCGAAACGATAGCACGGCGAGCCTGAGCATTGATCATCACGGCAGGTTTAATTAAGCAAGGACTCGCTTGATCAACGCGGCCTTGATAGCCAACTGGCAGTTAAAAAAGCTGACGCGCGGGATTTAATCCGGATCAGGCTTGTCGTAAGCACCTTTACTGGAGGGATTGTATGAAACTGGCGGTTGTTATTCTGGCACTGGCGATGACCGGTTGCGCCACAGTCACGGACATCGAACACACCCCGGCAACCATGAGCGTCATGTCCGGCAAGTCGCCGAAAGATTATGCCGCGTGCTTTGTCGGACGCATCTCTGACAGCCGCAAGCCGCCGCAGATCGAGCCCCACAAAGAGGGCTTGCGCATCATCGTTCCACAGAAGTTGCTGACCAGTGACCCTGCTGCCATCGTCGACATCGAGACCCGCTCCAGCGGCAGCTCTATCAAGCTGTTCGAGCGCTTGTCGAATAACCCGCTGCGGCCCAAAGACGTGCAGCACGCCGTGACGGCCTGTATCTCGGGCGAGTGATGCGGTGGCGGGGCGGATCAAGCGTGACGCGTTTCAACGGTTAGACGGGTGAGGCGTTATTTGCAGACCACCAGCACCGTGCGGTTTTTATAGTTGCCGACATCGACACCCAGGGTTTTGTCATCTTCCTTGGGTTGCGGCGTGCCGTTGGTGCTGACGATGTTGTAACCGGTGCCCGCGCAGGAGGCGTCAGCCTTTTCGTAGCAGGCGGCCCAGGACATGGCTTCGCCGGAGCAGTCGATGCTCAACGCCTGCTTGCCGTCTTTGAGGTAGGTGTTCTGCGCAGTCGCGCAGCCGGTCAGGGCCAGTACAGCAATGACGGATGAGATCTTGATCATGGTGGAATGCTTCGCAATGAGGGCCGGTGTGGGAATTGCTAGTCTGAGACTGAAAGGCTGTGCCATCGTTCCGGCATCACCGTAGATTTTTTGCAGGCCTCCTGCGGCCACATTCGAGGCCGAAGCCGCGCAAGAAAGGCCTCGGCCGCACTCCATTGCAGAGCGGGCCGGGGCCGCCTGATCAGTCCTTCTTGTCAGCCCGACGACGCGGGGCTGGCGTGTCCTCAAACACGGCGGCGACTTCAATGGCGCTGCTCTCGCTGGAGAACGGGCCTGCCACGGCTTCACCGTCGTGGCCTACCAGCCACCATTGGCCGTCCTGGAGCTTTTTGATCTGGTACCCGTTAACGCTTTTGACTTCAGACATCGACTCGTCTCGATAGATAATTCAGGCGCCCATGATAATCGGCAAATGCCAAAGGGCAATCGCACAATTTCCCACGGGCGATGGCGAACAGGGCTACGCTTGCGAAGGTCACCGAACGGCGGTTACGCGGCGCGGGATGCCCTCGTACGAAGGACAGCATGGAATTCCAATAATCAGTGGGTGAAGCGTGGCGAGAGATCGGGTTGCTGAGCGATTTGCGCAGCCATTTGCGGAACTATCCGCGTCAGCGTTCCTCTACCTAGGCAGCGAACGGCCAGTAGCGGCATTGTAAGGTTATCGCCGCCTCATTAGACTGCGCCGCAACACCCCCAGCTCATCAAGGATTTATATGATCAAGAAATGCTTGTTCCCTGCAGCCGGTTACGGCACTCGCTTTTTGCCAGCGACCAAGGCCATGCCCAAAGAGATGCTGGCAGTTGTCAACAAGCCGCTGATCCAATACGGCGTGGAAGAAGCACTGGCTGCGGGTTTGAACCAAATTTCCATCGTCACCGGCCGCGGCAAGCGCGCGCTGGAAGACCATTTCGATATCAGCTACGAGCTGGAGCACCAGATCAAGGGCACCGACAAGGAAAAGTACCTGGTCGGTATCCGCAGGCTGATCGACGAGTGCAGCTTTTCCTACACTCGCCAGACCGAAATGAAAGGTCTGGGTCACGCGATTCTGAGCGGTCGTCCGCTGATCGGTAACGAGGCATTTGCCGTGGTGTTGGCGGATGACTTGTGCGTAAACCTGGAAGGCGACGGCGTTCTGGCTCAGATGGTCAAACTGCACCAGCAGTACAAGTGCTCGATCGTTGCGATTCAGGAAGTCGACCCGAACGAGACCAACAAGTACGGCGTCATCGCTGGCGAAGAAATCAAGCCAGGCCTGTTCCGCGTCACTGACATGGTCGAGAAGCCGGCGCCTGACGTTGCTCCGTCCAACCTCGCCATCATCGGTCGTTACATCCTGACCCCGGACATTTTCGAGAAGATCGAAAACACCGAGCCCGGCAAAGGCGGCGAAATCCAGATCACCGACGCCCTGATGAAGCAAGCGGCTGAGGGCAACGTGCTGGCCTACAAATTCCAGGGCAAGCGCTTCGACTGCGGTGGCGCTGAAGGCTACGTTGAAGCCACCAACTTCTGCTTCGAGCACTTCTACAAGACCGGCAAATCGACGCAGTGATGCATCTGTATCGGTAGTCAGCGTTTAGCTGTGCTGTCAGACAAAGCCACCTTCGGGTGGCTTTGTCGTTTCTGTCCTACGGAACTTGCCGAGCGCGCTCAAGCGGTTATGCTAACGCCTCGCTTAGGAGATCCACATGAGTTACGACTTTGACCTTTTTGTAATTGGCGCAGGCTCGGCCGGCGTCCGGGCGGCGCGGTTTTCCGCCGGTTTCGGCGCGCGCGTGGCGGTCGCCGAGAGCCGTTATCTGGGCGGCACATGCGTCAACGTCGGTTGCGTACCGAAAAAGCTGATGGTCTACGGCGCGCACTATTCGGAAGACTTCGAACAGGCGAAAGGGTATGGCTGGAGCAGTGGCGAGGCGCATTTCGACTGGTCCACCCTGATCGCCAACAAAAACCGTGAAATCAGCCGTCTCAATGGCGTCTACCGCAAGCTGCTGGACAACAGCGGCGTCACGTTGATGGAAGGCCACGCGCGCCTGCGCGGCCCCCATGAAGTCGAAATCAACGGCCAGGTTCACACCGCTGAACACATCATGATCGCCACCGGTGGCTGGCCTCAGGTGCCGGACATTCCGGGCCGTGAGCACGCCATCACCTCCAACGAAGTGTTCTTCCTCGAACAGATGCCCAAGCGCGTCGTCGTGGTCGGCGGCGGCTACATTGCGGTGGAGTTCGCCTCGATCTTCAACGGCCTGGGGGCTGATGTCTCGCTGATGTACCGTGGCGAGTTGTTCCTGCGTGGCTTCGACGAAAGCGTGCGCACCCATCTGCACGAAGAGCTCGCCAAGCGCGAGATGGACATTCGCTTCAAGACCGAAATCAACAGCATCGAGAAGCTGGCCGACGGCACCTTGCAACTGAGCCTGAACGACGGCAGCAGTTTCAACACCGATTGCGTGTTCTACGCCACCGGACGCCGTCCGATGCTGGACAACCTGGGCATGGACACCGTCAACGTCGAGCTGGATGACAAGGGTTTTATCAAGGTCAACGGTGACTACCAGACCACCGAGCCGTCGATCATCGCCGTCGGCGACATCATCGGTCGCGTGCAGTTGACGCCGGTGGCCCTCGCCGAAGGCATGGCGGTCGCGCGGCGTCTGTTCAAACCCGAGCAGTACCGCCCCGTGGATTACCGCCATATTCCCACTGCCGTGTTCAGCCTGCCGAACATCGGCACGGTGGGCCTCACCGAGGCCGAAGCCATGAAGGACGGGTATGAGGTGCAGGTATTCGAAAGCAAGTTCCGGCCAATGAAGCTGTCGTTGACCGACAACCAGGAGCGCACGCTGATGAAGCTGGTGGTCGACGCCAAAACCGATCGCGTGCTGGGTTGCCACATGGTGGGCCCGGACGCCGGCGAGATCATCCAGAGCCTGGCGATCGCACTCAAGGCCGGCGCCACCAAACAGATTTTCGACGACACCATTGGCGTGCATCCTACGGCGGCGGAAGAATTCGTCACCATGCGCACGCCGGCGCGCTAAGCCTTTCGCAGCACGCGTCATTCAACATCGCACAGAGCACAACGCACAACGCACACGTGAACGGTCCGGCCTCCATGGAGGGAGCTGGACGAGCCATTGTTTTTAGGGACGGACCCACTCTTTGACCAGCACGAGTTTTTCGGCAGCCATGCCCTTGAATCCAGCAGGACCTGACGACCAGGCGCTTTCCAGAACCGAAGCGCTCGAAGAAAGTGAGCGGCAGTTTCGCAGCCTCGCCGACAACATGAGTCAGTTGGCCTGGATCGCTGATCCCGCCGGGCGCATCCATTGGTACAACGAGCGCTGGTACAGCTACACAGGTACCTCTCACGAGGCGATGATGGCGCTGGGCTGGCGATCACTGCATCACCCTGACCATGGTCAGCGCGTCGAGTCGCGTCTGAAGCGCTGCTTCGCCACCGGCTCGTTGTGGGAAGACACCTTTCCCCTGCGAGGCAAGGACGGCCAGTACCGCTGGTTCCTCTCCCGTGCGTTGCCGATCCGCGATGAGCGCGGCAGCATCATCCATTGGCTAAGCACGAGCACGGACATCACGGCGCAGGTCAGTGCCGAGGACGCGCTGCGCGAGCTGAACGAGAGCCTTGAGCAGCGCGTCGCTGCGCGCACCCGTGAACTGGCCGAAAGCAACCAGCGCCTGCAGGTCGAAATCAGTGAGCGTGCCCAGGCCGAAGAGGCGCTGCGCCATGCCCAGAAGATGGATGCCATCGGCCAGTTGACCGGTGGCATTGCCCACGACTTCAACAACATGCTGACCGGGGTGCTCGGCGCGCTGGATCTGATTCAACGTCGGGTGGCGGCAGGGCGAGTGTCGGAAATTGATCGCTACATCGAGGCCGCGATGAGTTCCGCCAACCGCGCCGCGTCGCTCACCCACCGCCTGCTTGCGTTCGCCCGTCGCCAGTCGCTCAATCAATGCCCCGTCGACGTCAACCACATGGTCATGTCCATGGATGAACTGGTGCGCCGCACCATCGGTGAAAGCATCGAACTGGAAGTCGATCTGCACGCGACGTCGTGCCTGACCAACACCGATGAGCATCAGCTCGAAAACGCTTTGCTCAACCTGGTCATCAATGCCCGCGACGCGATGCCCGATGGCGGCCGGCTGCTAATCCAGACCGAACTCACCCACATCCCGTTGTTGCAGGACGCCCTGGCGCCGGGCGACTACGTTCGCCTTCGGGTGCAGGACACCGGGCTGGGCATGTCCAGCGAAGTGATTGCGCGAGCGTTCGATCCGTTTTTCACCACCAAACCGATCGGGCAGGGCACCGGCCTGGGTCTGTCGATGGTGTATGGCTTCATCAATCAGACCGGGGGCGCGTCAGCATTACCAGCGAAGAGGGGCGCGGCACGCGGATCGATTTGCTGCTGCCCTGTCATCACGATGCGGCGGAGCAGGCGCCTGCCGTCGATCGCAGCATCGAGCCGCTGCGCGCCAGTCAGGGCGAGCGGGTCCTTGTGGTCGAAGACGAGCCCGATGTGCGCATGCTGGTGGTGGATGTGTTGAAGGATCTGGGCTATCGCGTCCAGGTGGCCTGCGACAGCCATGAAGCGCTGCTGGTCCTGCAGGGCGCCGAGCCCATCGATTTGCTGGTGACGGACGTTGGGCTACCGGGTTTGAATGGCCGCCAGTTGGCAGAAGTCGCCCGCCAGCATCGCCCCGGTCTGAAGGTGTTGTTCATGACCGGTTATGCGCGCGAGGCGCAAGTGCGCGGCGACTTTCTCGACGATGGCATGGAATTACTCACCAAGCCGTTCAGCATCGACGAACTTGCCCGGCGTGTGAGTCGGCTGATCGAGACCCCCTGACTGCGCCCACAACGTCTTCTATTAATAATCTGCGTTTATAGTCAAAACCAATCGTAAGCATGAGCTTTGCCAATGAGTTCTTGCCGACGATTTTGCGTAGTATCCTCCCCATCGAATTTGTAGCACCTATTTTCACAACCCTCAGGAGATTCACCGATGCCTATCATCAACAGCCAAGTCAAACCGTTCAAAGCAACTGCTTACAAGAACGGCAACTTCGTAGAAGTGTCGGACGCCGACCTGAAAGGCAAATGGTCTGTGGTGTTCTTCTACCCGGCTGACTTCACCTTCGTTTGCCCGACCGAGCTGGAAGACCTGGCCGACAACTACGCTGCCTTCCAACAGCTGGGCGTCGAGATCTACAGCGTTTCCACCGACACCCACTTTGCCCACGCTGCCTGGCACAACACTTCGCCAGCCATTGGCAAAATCCAGTACACCATGATCGGCGACCCGACGCTGACCATCTCCCGCAACTTCGACGTACTGATCGAAGAAGCAGGTCTGGCTGACCGTGGCACTTTCGTGATCAACCCGGAAGGCGAAATCAAAATCGTCGAACTGAACGACGGCGGTGTTGGCCGTGACGCTTCCGAGCTGCTGCGCAAAATCAAGGCCGCTCAGTACGTTGCTGCACACCCGGGCGAAGTCTGCCCAGCCAAGTGGAAAGAAGGCGAGGCCACTCTGGCTCCGTCCCTGGACCTGGTTGGCAAGATCTAAGTCGTCATGACCGGATCGGGGGCGATGAGCCCATAAGCACGTAAACCGCATCGCCCCCAAAAAACGCCCGGGCGGTTATCGCTCGGGCGTTTTTTTGTAGAACTCGCTGGATTCTGAACAGAATCCGGACCCTGAAAGTGAAGAAGGAAGCCGAACCATGTTGGACGCCAATCTTAAAGCTCAGTTGAAATCTTACCTGGAGCGGATCACTCGCCCGATCGAGATCATTGCGTCCCTTGATGACGGCGCAAAATCTCAGGAAATGCTGGCCCTGCTCAATGACATCGTCAGCAGCTCCGACAAGATCACCCTGGACACCAATGGCAGCGATGCACGCACGCCGTCCTTCGCCCTGAACAGCCCGGGCCAGGACATCAAGCTGCGCTTTGCCGGCTTGCCAATGGGTCACGAATTCACCTCGCTGGTATTGGCGCTGCTGCAAGTCGGCGGCTACCCGTCCAAATCCTCCGAGGAAACCATCGAGCAGGCCCGCAGCCTGACCGGTGAGTTCAAGTTTGAAACCTACTTCTCGCTGACCTGCCAGAACTGCCCCGACGTGGTCCAGGCGTTGAATCTGCTGGCCGTGCTCAACCCGAACGTGCAGCACGTCGCCATCGAAGGCAGCCTGTTTCAGCAAGAAGTCACCGACCGTCAGATCATGTCCGTGCCTAGCATCTACCTGAACGGCGAGCTGTTCGGCCAGGGCCGCATGAACCTGGAAGAGATTCTGACGAAGATTGACACCAGCGCCGGTGATCGTCAGGCCGAGAAGCTCAATGGCAAAGAAGCGTTCGACGTGCTTGTCGTCGGCGGTGGCCCGGCCGGTTCAGCCGCAGCGATCTACGCTGCCCGCAAAGGTATCCGCACCGCGGTGGCGGCCGAGCGTTTCGGTGGCCAGGTGCTCGACACCATGGCGATCGAGAACTTCATCTCGATGCAGCACACCGAAGGGCCAAAGCTGGTGGTTGCCCTCGAAGAGCACGTCAAGCAGTACGAAGTCGACGTGATCAACCTGCAGCGCGGCGAGCAATTGATTCCGGGCAAGAACGGCGAGTTGCATCAGGTCAAGTTCGCCAGCGGCGGCGTGCTCAAAGGCAAGACCGTGATCCTGGCGACCGGCGCACGCTGGCGTGAAATGAACGTCCCGGGCGAGCAGCAATACCGCAACAAGGGCGTGGCGTACTGCCCGCACTGTGACGGTCCGCTGTTCAAAGGCAAGCGCGTCGCGGTGATCGGCGGCGGCAACTCCGGTGTGGAAGCGGCAATCGACCTGGCCGGTATCGTGTCCCACGTGACCCTGCTGGAATTCGACGCCAGCCTGCGCGCCGATGCGGTCCTTCAACGCAAGCTGCACAGCCTGCCCAACGTGACGGTCTTGACCAGCGCGTTGACCAGCGAAGTGACCGGCGACGGCCAGAAGGTCAACGGCCTGCGCTACAAGAACCGCCTCACCGGTGAAGAAATCACCGTAGAGCTGGAAGGCATCTTCGTGCAGATCGGCCTGCTGCCGAACACCGAATGGCTCAAGGGCACCGTCGAGCTGTCGCCACGGGGTGAGATCATCATCGATCAACGCGGTGAGACGTCGATCCCGGGCATCTTCGCTGCCGGTGACGTGACCACCGTGCCGTACAAGCAGATCGTGATCGCGGTCGGCGAGGGCGCCAAAGCCTCCCTCAGCGCCTTCGACCACCTGATCCGCACCAGCGCCCCGGCGTAATGGTTTATTAGCGGGACCGGCTTCAGCCGGGAAGGCGTCATCCGCCATACCCTTGAACCCATGGCCAGAAACAAAAAAACCTCATGAGCGATCATGAGGTTTTTTGGGTCTGTCACTTATGCGTTCATGACATCTCTGCCTTGTAGGGGCGGGCCTCCGTGCTATTCTCGCGCCCGTTTTTATTCACTGCCGTGGAAACCCCGTGAAATTCATCCATCAACGCGAACACCTGAATGAAGGCGACATCGTGGTGATCGAGTCCTCGAACGCCTGCAACATCCGCCTCATGAGTGACGCCAACTTCCGCAGTTTCAAGAACGGCGGTCGGCATACTTATCACGGCGGCGCCTTCGACCGCTTTCCGGCGAAGATCGTCGTGCCCAGCACCGGCTTCTGGAACATCACTCTCGACACGGTCACCCAGCGGGCGATCAGCGTGACGCGCAAGCCCAACCTCAAACACTCGATCAAAATCGTGCGCCGGACAGGTTCGACGCTTCAGCACTGAGACTCTGATGGCTGCGCATGCACCGCCATGAACCGGGCCCGCCATTGCAGCGAACCCGGAACGGGTGGTCAGAGTTTCGGCAGCTGACCGATGCGGCCCATCATTTCGGTAACGATCTGCAGGTCCAGTAGAAACTGCTCAGTGGTCTTGAACTCGGCGTCGGTGTGACCGGTGTATTTGACGTCGGGTTTGGCCAGGCCGAACTGCACACCGTTGGGCAGCTCATGCACGGACGTGGCGCCGGCGGACGTGCCGAACTTGTGCTCCATGCCCAGGTTCTCGGTGGCGACGGCCAGCAGCGCCTTGACCCACTCGCCCTCGGGATTGCGGTACATCGGCTCGGCGATCGAGTAATCAAAGCCCGGCGTGATGTGGCTCTGCCGGGTCCAGGCCGTCAGCTTCTGAGCGATTTCCGCCTTCAGCGATTTCGGTGTTTTTCCCTTGGCACGCGCAGGTTGACCGCCAGCTTGAAGGCTTTGTCGTCCATCGCCACGTAGGTCAGCGAGGCCGTCAGCGGGCCCATGAACTCATCGCTGAAGCCAACGCCCAGCTTTGCGCCCAGATAATCCAGGCCCCAGTTGTCAGCGGCGTAGCGCGCGGCGTCGGTGATCGCGTTGTGCTTGAGCGCGACTTTGCCGTCTAGGCCGTTGATGAAATCGAGCATCCGCGCCACCGGATTAACCCCTGATTCAGGTTCGGAGGAGTGGGCCGAGACGCCGGTGACCGTCAGCTTGACGTCCTTGCCCGCGACTTCTGCGTCGACCTTGAAGTTACCGCCGTTGCGCTGGGCGTAATCGGCGCCGGCTTTCTGCAATTCGGCTGCCAGTTCAGCGGGGTGATCGCTGACCAGCGTGACGACCGATTTTGACGGGATCTGGTTGGTCGCCATGCCGCCGGTCATCGAGGTGATTTCCGCGCCAGTGCCTTCGGCGGTGCGACGGGGAAGCTGGCCATGACCGTGCCGTAGCCTTTCTCTGCGATGACCACCGGGTAGCTGCCGTCGAGCGCCAGGTTGTAGGCCGGCGTCGGGTTGCGCTCGAAGTAATAGGGAATGGCGTCACCGGAGGTTTCTTCAGTGGTGTCGATCAGCAGCTTGAAATTGCGCGCCAGGGGCAGCTTTTCTTCCTTGATCACCTTCATGGCGTACAGCGCGACGACGATGCCGTTCTTGTCATCCTCGGTGCCGCGCCCGTACATGCGGTCGCCGATCAGGGTCACTTTGAACGGATCGAGGCGAGTGCCGTCGGCCAGCACCCAGTTTTCCGGGGTGACCGGCACGACGTCGGCGTGGGCGTGAATTCCCACCACCTCAGGGCTTGAGCCCTCAAGGGAGACTTCATACACGCGGTTGTCGATGTTGCGGAAGGTCAGGTTGAACGACTGAGCGAGGGTTTTGATTTTTTCGGCAATCTTGATGAACGCCGGGTTGTCGTGCTGCGCGACGCCAGCGGTCTGAAACGTCGGGATGGCGACCAGTTCGCGCAGGGTTTCGGTGGCGGCGCTGCCGTATTTCACCCGCGCGTAAATACCCAGCAGGCGATGGATATCGTTCTGCTGATCGGCTGAAAGCTTCTTGTTGGCGAGGAAAGCGTTGATCGCCGGTTCGATGCCCGCAGCCTTGGCCACGTCGGTGGTGCTGACGGTCTTGAGGAACTGGCGGAAATCCGTAGCGGCGTTTTCCTTGAAACTGCCGACAATCGTGCCGCTCTGTTGCGCGGTGAGATTGGCGAACGCGGCGGGTGCGAAAGAGGATACGCCGGCCAGCATCAGTGCGGCGGCGATTTGCTTGAGCGAAAAGTCCATTGGGTGGGGCATTCCTTGGCAGGCATGTTGAGAGAAATGTCTGATCGTTCGATCAGAAACTACCGCACGCTACCATCGCCTGTGGAGCAGGGGGAGCCCTCAGTCGGATATCTGTCGCCTTGACGGGTAAAAGCGGCGCACAACCATAAATCACTCAGGCTGTTGAATGGCCTGAAAAAATAGGCGCGAATTGGCCTCACCTGTCTGACATTACCGACTACGCTGATGGCGCAGCGCGACGGCATGGTGTTGATGTACATGGTTTTCCGTAGCCGCAAACCATTAAGGTCTTACCTCTAAGGAAATCCATGAAACTGCGTCAATACGCTGACCGGACGCTGTGTGCGTTGCTGGTTCTAATGAGTGTGGGCATTTGCCAGGGGGCAGAGCAGCAGCGCGTGAACATTGGCTCGGTGAACATGACCGGCGGCAAGATCTCGCGCTGTGACCTGGGTTATCGCACCTACGGCACCTTGGCAGAAGATCGCAATAACGTCGTGTTGGTGACCACCTGGCTGGCCGGACGGACGTCCGATCAGGCTGACATGATCGGCCCCGGCAAGTTGGTCGACACCAATCGCTGGTACGTGGTGGCGATGGACGCCATTGGCAACGGCGTGTCCTGCTCGCCGTCCAACAGCCCGGTTGCGCCGCGCCTGAAGTTTCCGCAGTTCGGCATCCGCGACATGGTCAAGTCGCAGCATCGCTTGCTCGCCCTGTACCTGGGCATCGACCATGCCCACGCTATCGTCGGCATTTCCATGGGCGGCATGCAGGCCCTGCAATGGGCGGTGATGTACCCGGACTTTGCCAGCAAAGTGGTGACCATCGTCGGCACGCCTCACCCAACCGAACGCGATCTGCAGGCGTGGAATGCGGAACTCGCCGCCATCGAGCGGGCCCCCGGCTGGAACGATGGCAACTATGCGCCGGGCACGGTGTTCAAGCAGCTCACGGCGGTACATAACGGTTATCTGTGGACGCCGGAGCGTGCTGCAGCCAAGCCTGTGGGGAACAAACCTGCGCCTGGCGGCAGTGTTTCTGCCTCAACAGGTGGCCAGGCGTTCAGTACGGTCGACTGGTACCGGCAATTGCAGGCGATGACGTCCTTCGATCTGGTGCGCCAGGGCGACATGGCCACGCTGGCCAAGAAGATCAAGGCGCAACTGTTAGTCATCACCTCAGAACAGGACCGCATGGTAGACCCGGCGCCTTCCAAGGCGTTGGCCGCTCAAAAGCGCGCTCAGTTGCTGGTGCTCAACAGCGATTGCGGGCACATGGCGCCGGCATGTGAAGCGGACAAGGTGAACGAGGCGGTGAAGGCGTTTCTTAAATAGGTCGGCGTTATCGGTGGCGGCCTGGCCAGTATGGCAACCCGGCGGCGAGAATCTGCCGCAGACGGCAAGCATTGTCGATTACGCGGCCCGTCACGGCTTGACGCGTGGTCTGCAAGCCGCCGCTGGCGTACGTTTCAGCTCGGTAACGCTGTATGGCATCGGTTTTGCTGCTGTCGGGGTACATCGGACAACCTGAACAGGAGGTGAAAGATGTTAATCGGCAACAGTGCCATCCAGCAGTTCGTGTCGAAGGCGGTGAGCCACACCCATTTCGCCACGGCTGACACGGATGCCTACACCAGCGCCATGGCCGGCGCCGCCACACCCGTGGCGGCGATTGCGAGCAATGGCGAAGGCGCGACGCAAAGCAGTAACGACGGTAAGCAGGGCTATGACGAGTCGTTTGCCAAGATGATGGTGAATCTGAAAGCGGCGGCGGCCACCACCGCGTCGTCGGTGACGGATGATGACAAGGCGGCAGCGGCTGCGGCGTTTGTGTCCAGTGCTGACAAGCAGGTCGCGTCGTCTGACAGCGTCAGCAAGACCGTCTCCGATGAACTGGCGGCCAGCGATGGCACGGCGGGTTCTGACGGCGCGGGTTCGGTGAAGGATCAGTTTCTGTCCTACATGAACCAGACCGACGCGGAGAAGGTGCGGCAGCGATTGACCGGGGTCAGCAAGGAGGAATACGACGCGATGACGCCGCAGGAGCAGGCGGCGGTGGACAAGCAGGTGACTGAGCTGCAGAAGCAAAAGACGGATCAGCAGGTGGCTGAGCAGGAGGTGAAGACCAGGATCGCCATGGCAAAGGCGGAAATGGCCTGATTGTTCTTGTTTAGATCAAGGGCGTCTGCCTAACGGCAGACATTTCGCCTTCGGCGAGTTACTTTTAAAAAGCACTAAAAGTAACCAAAAGTGCCTGCTCTCGGTTGGGCCCGACTTCGTCGGGTTCCTTCACTCCGGTCCCGCTCCGTGGGCCCGCGCCGAACGGACATCCATGTCCTGACGGCGCTCTCGCCGCATCCATGCGGCTCGACCCACTCCGCGAGACCTGCGTTCAGCCTGCACCAAAGTCGCGTTTGGCGGTGTTTGAACATTTTGCGTAGGAAGATCAAAAGCAAATCAAGAGCACATCAAAGGCAGATCGAGGTCGGGTTAAGCGCTAAGGACTTGTGGGAGTGAGCTTGCTCACGAAGGGGTCGGTACATCCATCGGATATCTGGCGTGTTGGATAAAGCATTCGCGAGCAAGCTCGCTCCCACAGGGACGGGGGGCTATCAGCAAAAATGTCGGCGCCTGAGCTGGCGTCTTCCCGGCTAAAGCCGGTCCCACTAAAAAGCACACCGCGTACCGTCAATGGCACCGGCTCCGACTGTAGGACCGACTTCAGCCGGTAAGCTGTTGATCTGTTTTAAAGCGCTTTTGATCTTCATACGCAAAAAGTCCAGTCACCGCCAAACGCGACTTGGGTGCAGGCTGAACGCAGACGACGCGGAGTGGGCCGAGCCGCATGGATGCGGCGAGAGCGCCGTCAGGACATGGATGTCCGTTCGGCGCGGGCCCACGGAGCGTCGTCGGAGTGAAGGAACCCCGAGGAACGAGGGGCCCAACCAGGAGCAAGCACCCTTGGTTACTTGGAGTGCTTTTCCAAGTAACTCGCCGAAGGCGAAACAGTCTGCCCCCAGGCAGACGCTGTTGATCTTGATCTTGATCTCGATCTGAAAAGGGCCAGACGCCTAGACCACCTCCGCCCGATAGGGCAAATCCGGCCCCTCCCGCGTACAGGTCACCGCCGCCGCCGCCACCGCAAACTCCAGCATCTTCGTCAGCGTCTCGCGATCTACCCCCGCCAAAGCAGAGGGCGCATCCAGACCCCGCTCCGTCAGAAACGCAATCAACGCCGCCTGAAACGTATCCCCGGCCCCCACCGTATCAACCGTCTCCACCTTGCGCGCCGCCACCGACCACGTGCCCAGCGCCCGCGTAAACACCGTGGCGCCCTGACGACCGCGGGTCATGATCACCCACTGACAATTGTCCTTCAGCCAACCCTCGGCCACCGCCGCCGCATCCTTCTGCGGATACAACAGCTCCAGATCCTCATCACTGACCTTGATGATGTGCGCATGCTCGGCAAACTTCGCCACCTGACTGCGCCACAGCTCGATGCTCGGCGCCGGATTCAGGCGCACGTTGGGATCGAACGTAATCAGCCGCTTGCCGCTTTCGCGCCGGACCAGCGTCAGCAGCGCATCGGCGATCGGCTGCACCACCAGCGAAAATGAACCCACATGCAAGCCGCGCACGCTGTCGTCCAGCGTCGGCAGATGCTCGACGCTCAGCATTCGGTCCGCGCAGCCTTCACCGCGAAAGCTGTACTGAGGCGAGCCGTCCGCGCCCACGGCGACCATCGACAGCGTGGTCGGCGCGTCCACATGCACCAGAAAGTCCTCGCGCACGCCTTCTTCCGCCAATACCGTCATCAGACGCTTGCCCAGGTAATCGCTGGAAATCCCGGCGAAGAACCCGGCATCGACCCCTAGCCTGCGCAGCCCCACCGCGACGTTGAATGGCGAACCACCGGCGATGGCTTGATAACCCACTTTGTTGCTTTGTCCGCTGTCCGGCTGACAGAAAAAATCAAACAGTGCTTCGCCACAGACCAGATACATAGTTGCTCCATAAAGGCCGACGGGGCTGTCCGTCAGAGGCCCTGCAATTGAGTGCGATAGTGCTGATAGACCCTTTGATACGCCGCAACGTGTTCGGGAACCGGCCGTGTTTCGCTGGACGGATCGAGGCTGACGCAACGCTCGGTCAGCGCCTGCAGCGGTTCACCGTCACCTTCGGCGTGGGAATGACACCACGCCGCCTGAATCGCCGCGCCCAGTGCGGCCGCTTCGGTGCCAGTGGTGCAGATGACCGGCGTGTCCATGATGTCGGCGACGATCTGCCGCCAGACTGCGCTTTTGGCGCCGCCGCCGATCAGGCGGATGTTATCGCTTTTAATGCCGCTGTCGCGCAACAGGTCCAGACCGTAGCGCAGCCCGAAGGTGGTGCCCTCGACCACCGCGCGGCACAGGTTGGCCTGGGTCAAGTTGGTGCTGTCCAGCCCGAGAATGCTGCCGGTGGCGTGGGGCAGGGCGGGCACGCGTTCGCCGTTGAGGAATGGCAGCACAAGCACGCCTTGGGCGCCTATCGGTGACGACGCTACCGCTGCGTTGAAGGCGCCGATGTCCAGCGCGAAGAGCTCGCGGATGGCACTGGTGGCGTTGGTCAGGTTCATGGTGCAGATCAGTGGCAGCCAGCCGCCCGATGAAGAACAAAAGGTCGCCACCGACGGCTGCGTGCTGACATTGCCGGCGTCGGCGAATGCATAGACCGTGCCCGACGAACCCAGGCTCATGGTGATCGAGCCCGGCGCGATATTGCCGGTGCCGATCGCGCCCATCATGTTGTCGCCACCGCCGCTGGAGACGATGGCCTTCGGGTTGAGTCCCAGCCGCTGGGCGATGGCAGGAAGAATTGTGCCCACCGGCTGATGCGCCTCGATCAGCTCCGGCAGCGCCTTGACCAGCCGGCCGGTGGGGTCGATGTGTTGAAGAATGTCGAGATCCCACTGGCGGGTGCGCACGTTGAAATAACCGGTGCCCGACGCGTCGCCGAACTCGCTGCAGCTGCGGCCGGTCAGCCAGTAATTAAGGTAGTCATGGGGCAGCAGGATCTTGTCGATGCGGGCAAACAGCTCGGGAAACTGCTCTTTGCTCCACAGCAGCTTGGAAACCGTGTAGCCCGGCGCGATGGCGATACCCAGACGCTCCAGCGACCCGGCTTCACCGCCCAGGTACGCCAGCAGGCGATCATTTTCGGGCGAGGATTCGGTGTCGCACCACAGCTTGGCCGGGCGCAGCACCTGGCCTGAGTCATCGAGCATGACCAGGCCATGTTGCTGCCCGGACACACCGATCGCCTGGATGTCCGCGCCGGACACCCCGGCCTGTTGCAACGCCGCCGCCGTCGCCTGCTCGAACGCATCGAGCCATTCCTGCACATCCTGCTCGCGGCGCCCGTTGGCGCCGCTGATCATGTGATGGGCCCCCGAGCCTTCGCCGAGGACCTTGCCGCTGACGGCATCCAGAACAATCGCCTTGGTGCCTTGGGTGCCGCAATCGATGCCGAGAAACATGTTCCACCTCAGACGGTTTTCGCCAACAGGTTTTCCAGGGTTTTGCTGACGCCCAGCTGCTTCAGGCTGTTCAGGTTGTGCTCGAACGATGCCACGAACTCAGGGGACTGGGGAATCGCCGCACCGAAGATTTCTTCGACTTCAAGCAGCCGCTGAGTGACCAGCACGTCGTCGGCCACCAGTGCCTTGCAGAAGTCCGCACGCGGGTCGACGACGGTGTACGCCACGCCGTTCTCGCCGGTGAAGTCGCCGTTGCGATTGCCTTGCAGGTACAGCGCCCAGGCCGCGACCACCAGCGAAGCGCGGTCCATGTTGCCGCCGTCGAGGATCAGACGGTTGATGGTCGGCACGGTGAATTTCGGGAATTTGGACGAGCCGTCGGAGCACACCCGCTCAAGCTGGTCGGCAATCGCCTGATTGGAGAACCGCTCGATCAGGGTCTGTTTGTACTCGGTCAAGTCGATGCCGGGCACCGGCGCCAGTTGCGGGGTCACGTCCAGGTCCATGTAGGTGCGGATGTACTCCACGAAGAGCGGGTCATTCATGGTTTCGTGGACGAAGCGATAGCCCTTCAGGGCGCCGAGATAGGTCAGTGCCAGGTGGCTGCCATTGAGCAGCTTGATTTTCATCTCTTCATACGGGGTCACATCGTCGGTGAACTGCACGCCGACCTTTTCCCAGGCTGGACGGCCGTTGACGAATTTGTCCTCCAGGACCCACTGCACGAAGGGTTCACAGACCACCGGCCAGGCGTCGTCGATGCCTTTCTGATCGTGCAGTTGCAGGCGGTGGGCGGTGCTGGTCATCGGTGTGATGCGATCGACCATGGCGTTGGGGAAGCTGACGTTTGCAGCGATCCAGTCGTGCAGTTCCGGGTCGCGCAGTTGGGCGAACGCCAGCAGCGCCTTGCGTGTCACCGCGCCGTTGTGCGGCAGGTTATCGCAGGACATCAGGGTGAACGCCGGCGTGCCTTCGGCGCGTCGTCGGGTCAGCGCCGCGCACAGATAACCGAACACGGTCTTTGGTGTGGCGGGGTGTGCGAGGTCGTACTGGATCTGTGGCAGGTGGCTCATGAATTCGCCGGTGCTGTCGTCGATGCAGTAACCGCCTTCGGTGATGGTCAGCGAGACAATGCGGATATCCGGGCTGGCCAGTTTGTCGATCAGCGCCAGGTCGCTGTCGGTGGACATGAGCATCTGGCTCATGGCGCCGATCACGCGGGTTTCGGTGTCCGGGGTGTCGCCCAGTTCGAACAGGGTGTAGAGGAAGTCCTGGCCCTTCAATGCTTCGAAATTGCCGCGGTCTTCCTCGCGCAGGCTGACCCCGCAAATGGCCCAGTCCAGGCCTTCACCACTGCGTTCATTCGCCCCAAGGGACATCAGCGCATCGGTGTAAAACGCCTGGTGGGCGCGGTGGAAACCGCCGACGCCAATGTGCGCGATGCTCTGGCGACGCTCATCGAGAGAGTAGGCAGGGATGGCGATGCCGGCGCCCAGGTTGGAGAGGTTCTGCTTGTTCAGTTTCATGACGGTGTTCCCGAATGCTGTGGAGGGCGGTGACTCAGGCAGCGGCCTGCAGCGCGCGACGGATGACCTGGCCCTGAGCGTCGAACAGGTGGCAGTGCGCGCTGTTCAGATGGAGTTTCAGGGTTTCGCCGTACTGGCTGGCCAGGTCACCGCGAATCCGCATGGTCAGCGGCTCGCCGGACGTGGTGCGCACGTGGCAGTAGGTGTCGCTGCCCAGGCGTTCGCTGACGTCGGCGATGACGGTCAACTGGCAATCGCCTTCGTTGGCCAGCTCCAGATGCTCGGGACGAATGCCCAGGGTCACCGCATCGCCCACGCTCTGTTGCGCGTTGGTGAAGGGCAGCAGCACTTTCGTCCCGGCGTCCAGGGTCACTTCACAGGCCGACGCTTCGACGCGGCTGATGGTGCCCTTGAGGAAGCCCATTTTCGGGGTGCCGAGAAAGCCCGCGACGAACAGGTTGGCCGGATGATGGTAAAGCTCCAGCGGCGAGCCCACCTGTTCGACGCGACCGCCGTTGAGCACGACCACCTTGTCGGCCAGGGTCATGGCTTCGACCTGATCGTGGGTGACGTAGATCATCGTGGCTTGCAGCTCTTTGTGCAGGCGCGACAGTTCCAGTCGGGTCTGCACCCGCAGGGCGGCGTCGAGGTTGGACAAGGGTTCGTCGAACAGGAAGATTTTCGGGTTGCGCACGATGGCGCGGCCGATCGCGACGCGCTGGCGCTGACCGCCGGACAGCTGTTTGGGCTTGCGTTCCAGCAGCGGGCCCAGCTCGAGGATACGCGCGGCTTCGTCGACCTTTTCTTGACCTCGGCCTTTGGCGTGCCAGCCAGGTCCAGGGCGAAGGACAGGTTCTTGCCAACTGTCATGTGCGGGTACAGGGCGTAGGTTTGAAACACCATCGCCAGGTCGCGCTTGGCCGGTGTCACCTGAGTGATCTCGCGGCCATCGAGTTCGATGCTGCCGCTGGTGACGTCTTCAAGGCCGGCGATCAGGCGCAGCAGGGTGGATTTGCCACAGCCCGACGGGCCGACGAAGACCACAAATTCTCGGTCTTTCACGTCCAGGTCGATGCCTTTGATGATCTGGTGGCCGTCGAAGCCTTTTTGCAGATTTCTGATTGTCAGGTTAGCCATGATGGGCTCCGGTTTTATTCTTCAAAATGTCGAAATCATCAACTGCGGGATCGTCCCCACGCTCTGCGTGGGGACGCCGTCCTTGACGCTCTGCGTTATTTCACGGCACCAAACGACAGCCCGCGGACCAGTTGTTTCTGGCTGATCCAGCCGAAGATCAGGATCGGCGCGCAGGCCAGGGTCGACACCGCCGACAACTTGGCCCAGAACAAGCCTTCAGGGCTCGAATACGAGGCGATCAGCGCAGTCAGCGGCGCAGCGTTCGACGAGGTCAGGTTCAGCGACCAGAACGCTTCGTTCCAGCACAGGATCAGTGACAGCAGCGCCGTCGAGGCCAGCCCGCCCTTGCAGATCGGGATCAGCACGCGAAAGATTTCCTGGCGCGTGGTGGCGCCGTCCAGCCGCGAGGCTTCGAGAATCTCTCCGGGAATGTCCTTGAAGTAGGTGTAAATCATCCAGACCACGATCGGCAGGTTGATCAGCGTGTAGATCACGATCAGCGCAATGCGCGAATCCAGCAGGCCGAAGGTCTTGGCCAGCAAGTAGATCGGCATCAGCACGCCCACCGGGGGCAGCATCTTGGTCGAGAGCATCCACAGCAGGGTGCCCTTGGTCCGTTTGGTTTCGAAAAACGCCATGGAGTAGGCCGCCGGCACCGCGATCAGCAGGCACAGGATCGTCGCGCTGAAAGAGATCAGGATCGAGTTCCAGGCGAAGTGGAAATAGTCACTGCGCTCCTGGATGTGCAGGTAGTTTTCCAGGGTCGGCGTGAAAATGAACTGCGGCGGCGTGGCGAACGCATCGATCTCGGTCTTGAAGCTGGTCAGGACCATCCAGAAGATCGGGAAGAAAATCAGCGCTGCGATCACCCACGACAAGGTGCCGAGCAGGGCACTTTGCAGGCGACGGGATTGTTTGAGCGTCATCATGACCTTGCCCTCAAGACTTGTCGGTGAGGTTTTTGCCGATCATCCGTACCAGGATAATCGCGGCAATATTGGCGATCACGACGGCAATCAAACCGCCTGCCGATGCCATGCCCACGTCGAATTGCAGCAGTGCCTGGTTGTAGATCAGGTACGCCAGATTGGTGGAAGCGAAGCCCGGGCCGCCGTTGGTGGTGGTGAAAATTTCAGCGAACACCGAAAGCAGGAAGATCGTCTCGATCATCACCACCACGGCGATCGGGCGCGCCAGGTGGGGCAGGGTCAGGTGCCAGAAGATCGCGATCGGGCCGGCGCCATCCAGCCGCGCCGCTTCCTTCTGTTCCTGATCCAGGGACTGCATGGCGGTCATCAGAATCAGGATCGCGAAGGGCAGCCACTGCCATGACACGATGATGATGATCGACAGCATCGGATAATTGGCCAGCCAGTCCACCGGCTGGGCGCCGAACAGCTTCCACACCCAGGCGAGGATGCCGGACACCGGATGGAAAATCAGGTTCTTCCAGATCAGCGCGCTGACCGTCGGCATGATGAAGAACGGCGAAATCAGCAGCACGCGCACGATGCCGCGACCGAGAAACTCACTGGCTTCCAGCAGCGCCGAGATCAATACGCCGAGGATCACGCTGATGGCCAGCACGCTCCCAACCAGCAACAGCGTGTTCAGCGCGCCGGGCAAAAAGCCTGCGTCGGTCACGAAGAATTCGAAATTCTCCAGCCCGACAAACTCGTTTTCGCCGGGGTTCAGGAGGTTGTAGCGGATCAGCGAAAAGTAGATGGTCATGCCCAGCGGCACGATCATCCAGACCAGCAGCAACAGCACCGAGGGGCTGACCAGAAACCAGCCGGGCTTGGTGACGCGGCCTTTGGCGGCTGATTGACCGTCGGCCGCTGTGGTGCGCGGGGTGAGGGTTGAGGTGTTCATGTTGACTCCGAACCGGGCAAACGCGTGAGCGTGAACAGTGGCGGCAGGCAATCGGCGCCTGCCGCCTCAAGCAGCGGGTGTCAGCCCTTTTTCGGGTAACCCGCGCGCTTCATTTCACGCTCGGCCACGCTTTGCGCGTTGGTCAATGCCTGATCCACGCTGGAGGTGCCCACGAGTGCCGCGGAGAACTGCTGGCCGACCGAGGTGCCGATCGACTGGAACTCGGGAATGGTCACCAGCTGGATGCCCACGTACGGCACCGGCTTCAAGGTAGGCGCTTTCGGCGTGACGGCCTTGAGGGATTCCAGGGTGATGTTGGCAAACGGCGCGGCTTGTTTATACGCATCGGTGTAGGTCGATGCACGGGTGCCTGGCGGCACGTTGGAGACGCCGTCTTTCTCGGCGACCAGCGCGGCGTACTCTTTGGATGTGGCCCATTCGGTGAAGGCGCGCGCGTCCTTGTCGTTCTTCGCGCTGGTCGGGATCGCCAGTGCCCACGAGTACAGCCACGCCGAGCCCTTGTCGGTCACTTCGTGCGGCGCATAGGTGAAGCCTACGCTGTCGGCGACTTTGCTTTGGGACTTGTCGGTGACGAACGAGCCGGCGACGCTGGCGTCGACCCAGATCGCGCATTTGCCGCTGTTGAACAGGGCGAGGTTTTCGTTGAAACCGTTGCTGGAGGCGCCGGGCGGGCCGTCTTTTTCATGACATTGGTGTAGAAGGTCAGCGCGTTCTTCCACTCAGGCTGGTCGAATTGCGGTTTCCATTGTTCGTCGAACCAGCGGGCGCCGAATGAGTTGGCGATGGTGGTGATCAGCGCCATGTTCTCGCCCCAGCCGGCCTTGCCGCGCAGGCAGATGCCGTACTGTTCCTTGGACTTGTCGGTGAGCTTGTCGGCAAATTCGGAAATCTGCGTCCAGGTCGGACGCTCCGGCATGGTCAGGCCGGCTGCCTTGAACAGGTCTTTGCGGTAGTAGGTGATCGAGCTTTCTGCATAGAACGGCAGGGCGAAGAGTTTGCCGTCGACCGACAAGCCATCACGTACTGAAGGAAACACGTCGTCCAGCGCGTAGGACGCAGGCAGATCGTTCATTTCCTTGAGCCAGCCCTTGGCGCCCCAGAGTGAGGCTTCGTACATGCCGATGGTCAACACGTCGAACTGGCCGCCCTTGGTGGCGATGTCGGTGGTCAGGCGCT
The DNA here is from genome assembly GCF_016925575.1 of Pseudomonas sp. 15A4. NCBI lineage: Bacteria > Pseudomonadati > Pseudomonadota > Gammaproteobacteria > Pseudomonadales > Pseudomonadaceae > Pseudomonas > Pseudomonas sp. 15A4. The sequence continues at coordinate 3,402,595 of NZ_CP068986.1, forward strand.
GACGCAGCACGTTCTCTTCCAGCACGACCCACTTGAGCTTGATGTCCTTGTGCTGTTCTTCAAAGGTCTTGGACAGCCGCTGCATGCGGATCATGTCGCTGTTGTTGACGGTGGCGATAGTGACTTCACCGGCAGTGGCGGTAGTGCACAGGGACAGGAGGGTCAGACAGGTACCGGCAAGGAGAACATTTGCAGAGGTCTTCATTTATCACTCCTCTTCTGCGCCGAGACGGACGTCAGAAGCTTGGTTATTGTTTTTGTTTCTTCCGGAGGCCAGGAAGAATGTGCGTTGATTACAGCCTTGTGGGCGCGGGTTGACAAATCCTGCGGCGCACTTGAACTGATACTTTTTGCACCGGGAATTCCGACGGCCATGCCGTACAACTGCGCCAGCACATGGTGCGGGGCAGTTCCAGCGTAGTTGAAGGGTGCGAAGGGGCAGCGAATCAGTATAGGTTTTGCTCAGTCAAGCGCTGTACGGCGAGACGTCGGTAGTGCGAGGGGGTCATGCCTTTGAGCTTCTGGAAGCGTCGATTGAAATTGGAGATGTTATTGAAACCCGACTCGAAGCAGACGTCAGTCACCGGCCGGTCGCCGTCGGCGAGCAGTTCGCAGGACTTGCTGATGCGCAAGCGGTTGACGAATTCTACAAAGCAGCGCCCGGTGGCTTGCTTGAATACGCGGGAAAAGTAGGTCGGCTTCATGCCCAGGTAGTCCGCCACTTCTTCCAGCGGCAGTTCGCGGGCGTAGTGGGTAAAAATGTATTCCACCGCCTTGTTGGTGCGCTCCACGGCGTGATCATCCGACAGTTGCGACGCAGTGGTACCGGACAACAGCTGGAAATCGTCACTGGCGGCCAGCAATTCCAACAGGATGAAGAAATGGCCCAGGCGCGTCATGCCAGTGGTGTCGGCAATCTTTTGCATCAATTTGGTGGCTTGGCGAATGGTGCGCTTGCAGCGAAATTCGATCCCGTATTGCGCACGGTCGAGCAACGGCGCGAGGGCCTTGAGTTCGGCGAACACCTGATTGCCGCTTTCGAGCAGCTCTTCGGTGAAATTCACCAGCATGTCGCGCTTGGGAATGACCTCGTCTTCTTCGATCTGACTGATCCAGTTGTGCGGAAGATTGGGGCCGGTGAGAAACAGCGTCTCAGGGTAGAAATTGCCGATGTAATCGCCGACGAAGACCTTGCCGGAACTGGCAACAATCAGGTGCAGCTCGTATTCCTTGTGGAAATGCCAGCGCACCAGCGGGCAGGGAAAACCGTGTTCGCGATAGATGATCGACAGCCCATTGTGGTCGTCCATCAACTCGTAGGAAGGGTCGGTGACTCTTGTTGTTCTGGTCATGCGGGTGCCGATCTGGAGAGTGGCGTGGGAATAATGTGCACTATTTGCTGGGCGGAATACAGAGAGAGGCTTTAAACCGATGCAGATGGACGCGTGGCTTCAGTGGGACCGGCTTCAGCCGGGAGGAGGCCGGTTTGAGCGCCATCAATGCTGCGCCATGACGCGCAGCTGCGCAGTGGACTAACCACACCCTCAACAACCCGATACGCTGATGCACCTTCCGCGAACGCCTCCAGAGAACCGCCACCCATGAAAAAATCCTCGTGATCGGCATCGGCGCAGGCAATCCCGAGCACATCACCGTTCAGGCAATCAAGGCGCTGAACCGCACCCAGGTCTTTTTCATCCTCGACAAGGGCTACGCCAATGATGACCTGCTGGCGTTACGCCGGGACATCTGCGAGCGCTACATCGAGGGGCATGACTATCGTCTGGTGCAGGTGAGCGATCCTCGGCGCAAGGACGATTCGCCGTCCTATCGCAGTGGGATCGAGCATTGGCACGAGCAGCGCGCCGTGCTGTTTGAGCAACTGATCACCGATGAAATAAAGGCAGGCGAGACTGGGGCGTTTTTGGTGTGGGGCGACCCGGCGCTGTACGACAGTACGATGCGGATTCTCGATCAGGTACTGGCCCGCGGCCGGGAGTCCTTTGGCTATGAGGTCATCCCCGGCATCACCAGCGTGCAGGCGCTGGCCGCCGGGCATCGCATCGGCCTGAACCGCATTGGCGAACCGATCCACATCACCACCGGGCGGGAGCTTGCGGCGGAGCAGGGTGCGCAGATCAGCAACAGCGTGGTGATGCTCGACGCCCACTGCACCTTCGAGCGGTTTATCGACGAAGGGCTGCACATCTATTGGGGGGCTTATCTCGGCACCCCTGACGAAATCCTCATTTCAGGCCCGCTGCGCGAAGTGAGCGGGCAGATACGTCAGGCGCGTGAAACGGCGCGGGCGCAGAAGGGGTGGATCATGGACACCTATCTGCTACGCCGCGCCGTCCCTTAGACAAAACGCTTCAGGTGTTCTTGTTCTTGGCTTCGATCCACTGCGACATGTACTGCGTGCTCTTGTGCTGATGATGGCGGAGCATGGTGCCCGTGAAGTTGGCCGTGCGATGGGCCGGTAGCGTGTCCCGCAGCGCAAGGATGCGTTCGATCAGCGCGGCGCAATGGCGATCATGGCTGAAACGCGCCGGCAGCAGGTGCCAGCCGTCCCGTTGCGCCCGTTCCCAGCGTGCCTGATCGGTGTAGAGGCTGACGGCGGCGTCGGCGAGCCCTTGGGCATCACAGGCCACCGCGCCGGGAAAGGACAGCTCGCCGTGCATGGCTTCGGCACCGATGGGCGTCGTCACGGTAGGTGTGCCGCAGACCATGGCGTCGATGATCTTGCCCTTGATCCCCGCGCCGAATCGCAGCGGCGCCAGGGAAACCCGCGCCGCACCCATCACCTCCAACGCGTCTTCAGCCCAGTTCATGATGTGGAACCCCTGGGCAGCGTTATGCAGTGCTGCAGCCTTGGGCGGCGTATACGCGCCATACACGCGAAGCTGAGCTGCCGGCAATTGCGCGCGGATCAGCGGCCAGACGGTATTTTTCAGCCACAGCACCGCATCCCAGTTTGGTGCATGGCGAAAGTTGCCGATGGTGATGAAGTGCGCACGGTCTTCGAATCCACGCGGGCTGGCGGGCGTTGTGTGGTTCTCTCGCACAAGCAACGGTGCCCAATGGAGCTGAGCAGCGGGCACTGAAAATGCCTGGGTCAGCAATTCGATTTCGACGTCGGACACCATCAGGCTCAGGTCACTGCGGTGGATCGCGGCGACCTCGCGCTGGGCCAGGTCAGTGGACGCCATCCGCGTAAACAGTTGATCCCGCGGCGTCTGAAAATAACCGGTCAGATCAGCATCGGGCTTGCCGTCGAGCCGTTCCTTGACCGCCTGATGACGGGCGTGGCGCAGGCTCTGCAGGTCGGAAGTCTCAAGCAGACGGATCGCGTTAGGGCAATGCTTCTCTACCCGCCAACCGAATTGCTCTTCCATCAGGAACTGGTCGAACAACACCACGTCAGGCTGCAGCTCACTGATAAAGGCATCAAAACTGCTGTGATTGAGGGTAATGGTGACTTCGGTGATCCCCAGCCCCGCAAGATCGGCCTTGTGCTCGCCTTCGGTGGCCGCGCTGGCGAAGGTGATCTGCCAGCCCTGTTCGAGAAAACAGTCGATCAGCTGCATGATGTGGCCGCTGGCCGCAGACGATCGCGGCTCGGGCCAGACGTAGCCAATGATCAGCACATGGATCGGGGTGGGCTGCGCCGGTTGTTCAGTTGCCAAGAATGCCCTTTACCTTGTCACGCAGCTGATCAATGGAAAACGGCTTGCCGATGTTGTGCATGCCTTCTGGCACATCGATGGAATCCGCGTAGCCACTGGCGAACAGCACCGGAATGTCAGGGCGAATTTCACGCGCCCGATTCGCGAGATCCTTACCGTTCATGTCGGGCAGGCCCAGGTCGGTCATCATCAGGTCAATGGTCTGTTCAGCGTTGTTCAGAACCACAAGCGCCTCGGCGGCGTCGGCCGCTTCCAGCACGGTGTACTCAAGCTCCTCGAGGACGTCGACAATCAACATCCGGACGATGTTGTCATCTTCGACCACCAGAATCGTGCGGGGTGAATCGGACATGGCAGGTTCCTTAATTGGGCAGGGAGCGCATCGCACGGCATTGGGTGTACAGCGTTTCGCTGGGGGCGCAATTGTGCCAACTTCCGCGCCGCAACGACACGATTCAAACGAGTGTAGTAGCTATCAAGCTGCACTCAAATGTACAGCTCGGGCCGAATTGGTCTCTCTTTAATGTGAGAAAATTCAACCTTGTACGTCGGAAGCTGGAGTTTTTGTCGAGATTTGCGGCAAACTCCGTCGTTTAGACGAATCCGCCTGAGCCCTCGCGATGATCACCAACTCCGCAGTCGATGAGCAACGTTTCCGCAAACTGTTAAGCCGCAACGTCAGTTTACCTTTGGCTGTCGGCGTGCTGAGTGCGGCTTTCTTCGTCATTTTGATTTCCTACCTGTTGTCGGCCATCCAGTGGGTCGAACACACCGACCGGGTGATCAACAACCTGAATCGCTCGCTCAAGCTCTCGGTAGACATGGAGACCGGGATGCGCGGCTTCCTGCTGACCGGCGATGAGCGTTTCCTTGACCCCTACGAAGTTGCCAAACCGGCCATCAGCACCGAACTCCAGGGCCTTGAAGAACTGGTCGCCGACAACCCGGAGCAGGTCGATCGCTTCAAACGACTGGCCGCGCTGCAATCCTCCTGGAACGAGTTTGCCCAAGAGATGATCACCCTGCGGCGCACCGGCGGCGATTACCAGACGCCGATTCAGAATCGTCGCGGCAAGCGCCTGGCTGACGAGATGCGTGAGCAATACGAGCAAGCGGCCAACGTCGAGCATCAGCTGCGTCTGACACGCAACACCGACGTAACCCACACCACTGTGTTGTCAGTCTCGCTGTATATCGCGTTCATTCTGTTGGTCAGCGGGATTCTGGCCTGGGTCGGGCGTCGGGACATGACCACGCTGTCCGATACCTACGCCGCCAACCTCAAGGCGCAACAGCTGGACGCCGAGCGCCTGTCCCACGTCGCCTGGCTGCGCAATGGCCAGAGCGAACTGGCCGAGCAGGTCATCGGCCAGCTCACCCTCAATCTACTGGGCCGCAACGTGCTGCATTTCTTCGCCCAATACCTGGGCGCGGTGGTCGCGGCGGTGTACGTGCGTCAGGAGCACGGCGGTCTGGTGCGCGTGGCTTCCTACGGTTTCTCCCGCGAGCAGGAGCAGCACGAGCAGTCGATCTACAGCGGCGAAGGCGTGGTTGGCAAAGCGGCCGAGCAGGATCAGATCATCACCCTGGACAACGTGCCCCAGGACTACTTCAAAGTCACCTCCGGCCTGGGCGAAGGCTCACCGCGCAGCGTCGTGGTGGTGCCCACCAGCAACGATGACCACGTCAATGGCGTCATCGAACTGGGCTTCCTTCGCGAACTGGCCCCCGTGACCTGGAGTTTCTCGAGCTGGTGGCCGAAAACGTCGGCACGTCCATCGAGGCGGCGCGCTACCGTCAACGCTTGCAGGAAGTGCTCGCCGAAACCCAGCAGCTCAACGAAGAGCTTCAAGTGCAGCAGGAAGAGCTGCGCACGGCCAACGAAGAGCTGGAAGAGCAGTCGCGGATCCTCAAGGAATCCCAGGCCCACCTGGAAACCCAGCAGGCGGAGCTGGAGCAGACCAACGAGCAACTGGCCGAGCAGGGCAAGGCGCTGGCCGACCAACGTGATGCACTGGACCGCAATAACGAAGAATTGCACATCGCCCAGATTGAGCTGGAAGCCCGCGCCGACGAGTTGCAGCGCTCCAGCAAATACAAATCCGAATTCCTCGCCAATATGTCCCACGAACTGCGCACACCGTTGAACAGCTCGCTGATTCTGGCCAAGCTGCTGGCGGAAAACCCCCAGGACAACCTTTCCGAAGAGCAAGTCAAGTTCGCCGAGTCGATCTACTCTGCGGGTAACGATTTGCTCAACCTGATCAACGACATTCTGGATATTTCCAAGGTCGAGGCCGGCAAGCTGGACGTGCGTCCTGAAAACAGCAGCGTCAGTCGTCTGGTCGAAGGTTTGCGCATGACCTTCCAGCCCCTGGCGGCCGAAAAGAAGCTGGAATTCTCGGTGGAGATCCAGTCGGGCACGCCGGTTTCGCTGTACACCGATCGCCAACGCCTGGAGCAGATCCTCAAGAACCTGCTGTCCAACGCCGTCAAGTTCACCGAAAGCGGTACTGTCAGCCTGACGGTTTCCCGCCAGCCCGGCGAGGGCGTGGCGTTCACCGTTCGCGACTCCGGCATCGGCATCGCCGAGGAGCAGCAGGAAAGCATTTTCGAAGCGTTCCGTCAGGCCGATGGCACCACTAATCGCCGTTATGGCGGCACCGGCCTGGGCCTGTCGATTTCCCGGGATCTGGCGCGTCTGCTCGGCGGTTCGATCAGCGTCACCAGTGCGCCGGGACAGGGCAGTATTTTCACCCTTGTGCTGCCGGAAGAGTACGTTGAACAAGAGCCTTCGCAGTATGCCGAGGCGCCAGTAGTTGCCGTGCAGCCCCCGGCAGCTCCCGCCCGCGTCACGCCGCCCGCACCTGTTGCGGTGAGGATTTCGCCGCCTGCCGAGCCGATTCCGCGCTTTGCCGACGACCGCGAAAAAGCACCGTTCACCAAACGCTGCATTCTGGTCATCGAAGACGAAGTGCGCTTTGCCCACATCCTCTACGACCTGGCCCACGAGCTCGGCTACAACTGTCTGGTGGCCCATGCCGCCGACGAAGGCTTCGATCTGGCCGCATCATTCATCCCGGACGCGATCCTGCTGGACATGCGCCTGCCGGACCATTCCGGTCTCACTGTTCTGCAGCGCCTCAAAGAGCTGCCGAGCACCCGGCACATTCCGGTGCACGTGATTTCCGTCGAAGACCGTCAGGAAGCCGCGCTGCAAATGGGCGCCATCGGCTATGCGGTGAAACCGACCACCCGCGAAGAGCTCAAGGACGTCTTCGCCCGCCTGGAAGCCAAGCTCACGCAGAAGGTCAAACGCATCCTGCTGGTCGAAGACGATGCCTTGCAGCGTGACAGCATCGCGCGCCTGATCGGTGACGACGACATCGAGATCACGGCGGTCGGCTTCGCTCAGGACGCCCTTGATCTGCTGCGCGACAACGCCTACGACTGCATGATCATCGACCTGAAACTGCCGGACATGCTCGGCAACGAGCTGCTCAAGCGCATGTCCACCGACGAGATCTGCGCGTTCCCGCCGGTCATCGTCTACACCGGGCGCAACCTGACCCGTGACGAAGAAGCAGAGCTGCTGCGCTACTCGCGGACCATCATCATCAAAGGTGCGCGTTCGCCAGAGCGCCTGCTCGATGAGGTGACGCTGTTCCTGCACAAGGTCGAGTCGCAGCTGTCGAACGAGCGCCAGAAGATGCTCAAGACCGCGCGCAGTCGCGACCGCGTGTTCGAAGGGCGCAAGATCCTGGTGGTCGACGACGACGTGCGTAACATCTTCGCCCTGACCAGCGCGCTGGAGCACAAAGGCGCGATCGTCGAGGTCGGGCGCAACGGGCTGGAAGCGATCGAGAAGCTCAACACTGTCGATGACATCGATCTGGTGCTGATGGACGTGATGATGCCGGAAATGGACGGCTACGAAGCCACCATCGAGATCCGCAAGAACCCGCGCTGGCGCAAGCTGCCGATCATTGCCGTCACCGCCAAAGCGATGAAGGACGATCAGGATCGCTGCCTGCAAGCCGGTTCCAACGACTACCTGGCAAAACCGATCGATCTGGATCGACTGTTCTCGCTGATTCGCGTGTGGATGCCGAAGATGGAACGTATCTGAATGAACCGGATCAATTGACCGCCTTTTTGCCCGATCCAGAGTGTTGCCGATGCACCAAGAACGAGACGCCGATATCGAGTTACGCTTGCTGATTGAAGCGATTTACTTGAAGTACAGCTACGATTTCCGCGATTACTCGGGTGCGTCGGTGAAACGACGTGTCGCCCACGCGTTACGTCAATTTGAACTGAAGACCATTTCCGCGTTGCAGGAGCGCGTGCTGCATGACCCTTCGGCGTTCATGCAGCTGCTGCAATTCCTGACGATCCCGGTCAGCGAGATGTTCCGCGACCCGACGCACTTCCTGGCGATCCGCGAAGAAGTCGTGCCGCTGCTCAAGACCTACCCGTCGGTGAAAATCTGGATTGCCGGGTGCAGCACCGGGGAGGAGGTTTACTCCATGGCGATCCTGCTGCGCGAGGAAGGCCTGCTCGAACGCACGATCATCTACGCCACCGACATCAACCCCAATTCCCTGGAGAAGGCCAAACAAGGCATCTTCTCCATGGAAAACATGCGCGGCTACAACGAGAACTACCTCAAGGCCGGCGGCAAGCGGCTATTCTCGGAGTACTACACCGCCGCCTACGATTACGCGATTTTCGACAAGACCCTGCGAGAGAATGTCACCTTCGCCGATCACAGCCTGGCGACCGACAGCGTGTTCTCCGAAACCCAGTTGATCTCCTGCCGTAACGTGCTGATCTATTTCAACAAGAAGTTGCAGGACCGCGCCTTCGGGCTGTTTCACGAGTCCCTTTGCCATCGCGGGTTTCTCGTGCTGGGCAGCAAGGAAACCCTGGACTTCTCCGGGTACAAGGGCCACTTCGATCCCTTGGTCAAACTCGAGCGGATCTACCGCAAATCATGAGAACGTCGTTTCCTGACACCCCACCGGAGGCGCCCGCGCTGCCGGCGGTGGACGCCATTGTGGTCGGCGCGTCGGCCGGTGGTGTCGAAGCGCTGCTGAAGATTTTCCGTACCTTGCCCCGGGGCTTTCGGCTGCCGATCCTCGCGGTGCTGCATGTGCCGGATCAGCGTCGCAGTCAGTTGGCCGAGGTGTTTGCCGCGAACCTGGCGATACCGGTCAAGGAAGCGGATGACAAAGAGACCATCAAGCCTGGAACGCTGTATTTTGCCGGGCCCAGTTATCACCTCTCCATCGAGAACGATCTGAGCCTGTCGCTGAGTCAGGAGGAGCGTGTTCATCATTCGCGCCCGAGCATCGACATCCTGTTCGAATCGGCTGCAGACGCCTATGGTGATCGGCTGGCCGGCGTGTTGCTGACCGGTGCCAACAGCGACGGCGCGCGTGGCATTGCTCGAATCAAGGAGTACGGTGGTCTCACCGTGGTCCAGGACCCGGCCCAGGCGCTCGCGCGGGCCATGCCCGAAGCGGCGCTCGCCCTTCATACGCCGGATTTTCTACTGCCTTTGCCCGACATTGGGTCCTTGCTTGTCGAGCTGGAACGAATTGCATGCTGAGTGATATCAAAGCCAAACTGCTGATCGTGGATGATCTGCCGGAGAACCTGCTCGCCCTCGAAGCGCTCATCAAGCGTGAGGACCGTCAGGTGTTCAAGGCGTTGTCTGCGGACGAGGCCCTGTCGTTGCTGCTTGAACACGAGTTTGCGATGGCGATTCTCGACGTGCAGATGCCAGGGATGAACGGCTTCGAACTTGCCGAGCTGATGCGCAGCACCGAGAAGACCAAGAACATTCCCATCGTGTTTGTCAGTGCTGCCGGGCGCGAGCTGAATTACGCGTTCAAGGGTTATGAAAGCGGTGCAGTGGATTTCCTGCACAAGCCCCTCGATATTCATGCGGTAAAGAGCAAGGTCAACGTCTTTGTTGATTTGTACCGCCAGCGCAAGGCCCTCAAGCAGCAGCTCGAAGAGCTGGAACGCAGCCGCGCGGAGCAGGAAGCTCTGATGCGCGAGCTGAAATCGACGCAGAGCGAGCTGGAGCGTGCGGTCCGCATGCGCGATGACTTCATGTCGATCGTCTCCCACGAAGTGCGCACGCCGCTCAATGGGCTGATTCTGGAAACCCAGCTGCGCAAGTTGCATCTGGCCAAGGACAATGCGTCGGCGTTCACCATGGAGAAACTCCGGGCCATGGTCGACCGCGATGAGCGGCAAATCCAGAGCCTGATTCGGCTGATCGAGGACATGCTTGACGTGTCGCGGATTCGAACGGGCAAGCTGTCGATTCGTACCAGCCCCTTCGATTTGTCGGAGCTGGTGGTCAATCTGGTGGAAAGCTATTCGGCGCAGATCGCTGCAGCCAGCAGTGTGGTGACGTTGCACGCCACGGCGCCGGTGATTGGTGTTTGGGACGAGTTTCGCATCGAGCAGGTGGTGGCGAATCTGCTCACCAATGCGTTGCGCTACGGCGCGCGCAAGCCGATCGAGTTGCGGGTGTACAGCGAGGCAGGCGAGGCGCGGATCGAGGTGCGCGATCATGGGATCGGGATCAGTCCGGAAAATCAGAAGCGCATTTTTCAGCAGTTCGAGCGTGTTGCTGCCAGTCATGCGGTGGCCGGCCTTGGCCTTGGGTTGTTCATTTCCGATCAGATCGTCAGTGCTCATGGCGGGCGGATCAGTGTCGAGAGCGAGGAAGGGGCGGGGTCGATGTTTCGGGTATCGCTGCCGCTCTGATCGAGATATCTAAGATCAAGATCACAGGCGTCTGCCTGGGGGCAGACTGTTTCGCCTTCGGCGACTTCTTTTGAAAAGTCGAAAGTCGCACCATCCAAAAGTAAGCAAAAGTGCCTGCTCCTGGCTTGGTTCCTCCTTCGTCGGAATCCCCTCACTCCGGTCCCGCTCCGTGATCCCGCGCCGAACGGACATCCATGTCCTGACGGCGCTCTTGCCGCATCCATGCGGCTCGGCCCACGGAGCGAGACCTGCGTTCAGCCTGCACCCAAGTCGCGAATGGCGTCGTCTGGGCGCTATGTGTATGAAGATCAAGATCAAAAGCTTCCCGGCTGAAGCCGGTCCTACGATTTCGTCGCCTCTTTTCCTGAATACACGCGCTGCTGTTTAGTGGGACCGGCTCTAGCCGGGAAGAGGTACAAGTAGGCGACGCTTCAACTGTCATTGTTGACAGTAGCTGCTGCGAGCATTTGCGCTCAGTCTTGAGCTTTCCCATGACGGGATATTGCAAGTCAAGGAGCAAGGCCATGAGCAGCAAGATTGCAGGGATCAGTGAGCAAATCGTCAGCAAGGCAGCCGAGATCGCTAAACTCGCCAGCGAGCTCTCGACCCTAGAAAAAACCAAGGCCGTAGAGAGTGACACCGCCTTGAGTCAATGGCTGGCGCGTATCCATGACGACCAGATGCTCACTAATCTTGAGTTTCAGCAGTTGCGTGATGAGGCAGATTTCAAGCTGGACGCGTTGAAAGCGCTTTATTCGGAGCAAGGCGAAGGGCTTAATCCGGAAGGTGTTAAAGCACCCTCTCCCGAGAGTGTTGATTTGGACACTTTTCAGAAAGCCGCTGATGAAGTTGTGCAACAGATGCAGGTGGGGATATTAAGGTTCAAAAAGAAGCACCTGCCCAAGGAGGCGCAGGCTAACGTTAAAGAGGCATACGCTTTTCAAGTCGCCTACATCCATGCTTGTCTGGACCGTTTTACACAGATGCTGTGAGCCGCTTGAGAAGCCGTCTGGAGAGACTGTCTTAAAGGCTGCAAGCTTATTTTGAGCGTTTCGCTTTATTCAATCTGCACCCGTTTGAGATCGAGGGATCCCCGGCTAAAGCCGGTCCCGCTTGATCGCTCAAACTTATCCGATAACCCCCCATGACCGGAGTGGCCTCATCGATGGCAGTTCCGGTCATTGCCGCCCAGCCCGGCGGTGCGCACAATCGCGGCTTGTTCTGGTTGCCCTGGATGCGTCGGCATGGCCCAACTTCTTTTTTCGCTCACGCCAATGGCTTCCCGTCGGGCACTTACGGCAAGTTGTTTGCCGCGCTTGGGCCTGAGTTCGAGGTTCGGCATCTTGAGCAGCATGCTCATAATCCGCAATTTCCGGTAACGGACAATTGGCCGCAGCTGGTGGATGAGTTGATCCACCATCTGCGCGAACAGCCTGAACCGGTGTGGGGCGTGGGCCATTCGCTGGGCGGCGTGCTGCATTACCACGCGGCGCTGCGTCATCCGGAGTTGTACCGGGGCGTTGTCATGCTGGATTCACCGGTGCTGACGCGGTTCGATCAGTGGATGATTCGTGCCGCCAAGCGCTTCGGTTTTATCGATCGCATCACGCCCGCAGGCCGCACGTTGGGGCGTCGTGAAGTGTTCAGCAGTGTCGAGGCGGCCCGGGATTACTTTGCCGGCAAGTCGCTGTTCCGGCGTTTCCACCCCGAGTGTTTCGAGGCGTATCTGCTTCATGGGCTGCAAGCCGAGGGCGACGGGTTGCGTTTGCGTTTCGATCCCGCCACTGAAATCAGCATCTATCGCAGCGTGCCCCACACCAGTCCGGGCCTTGCCCGTCAGTTGCGGGTGCCGTTGGCGATGGTGCGCGGCGAAAGCAGCGATGTGGTGCGGCGCCACCATGCACTATCGGTCAAAAGCATGCGCGAGGGCGTGTATCTTTCCGTGCCTGGTGGGCATATGTTTCCGCTCGAACATCCCGAGGACACCGCCCGCATGCTCAGAACGCTGTTTTCCCGCTGGACGGCCAGAGCCGACGCCGCCACCGCTGACGCTAACGCCGCGCTGCACCGAGCCGGCGCATGACCTGCTCGGTGGAAGAAATCCGCCTGAGCCTGCCCCATATCGAGCTGGCGGCTCATCTGTTCGGGCCCCAGGACGGCATTCCGGTGATCGCCCTGCATGGCTGGCTGGACAACGCCAACAGCTTCGCGCGGCTGGCGCCCAAGCTTGAGGGGCTGCGGATCCTGGCGCTGGACATGGCCGGGCATGGCCACTCCGACCACCGCCCGCCGGGATCGGCTTATGGTCTGCCGGACTACGCCCACGACGTTTTGCAGGTGGCGGGGCAGATGGGCTGGGAACGGTTTTCCCTGCTGGGTCACTCGTTGGGGGCGATCATTTCGGTGATCGTTGCGGCGGCCGTTCCCCAGCGGGTGAGCCGTCTGGCCTTGATCGACGGGTTGGTTCCGCCGGTGGGCGAGCCAGAGTCTGTCGTCGAGCGCATGGGCGCGGCGCTGCAGGCGCAATTGACCCAGCAGAGCAAACACAAACCGGTCTACCCGGACATGGACCGGGCGGTGGAAGCGCGGATGAAAGGCATGGTGGCGGTCAGTCGCGACGCCGCCGAGCTGTTGGCCCAGCGTGGCTTGATGCCGGTGCCGGGTGGTCACACCTGGCGCAGCGACAGCCGACTGACCTTGCCCTCGGCAATTCGTCTGACCCGCGCGCAGGCGCTGTCTTTCGTCACGGCGGTGCGCTGTCCGGCGCAGTTGATCGTGGCCGAGGAGGGCATGCTCGCGCAGAACCGGGAGCTGCTCGCCAGCGTTCCTTTCACGGTGACGGCCTTGCCGGGCGGGCACCATCTGCACCTGAACGATGAGGCGGGTGCGCGCTCTGTTGCAGACTGTTTCAATCGCTTCTTCGCCGTTCCTTGACTTGCGACCTGCAACTGCCGAGGCTGGGGCAGTTGAAACAGGAGACTGCACGATGGACCACTGCCCACGACTCACCGTTTTATTTTCATGTCTGCCGCGCGTTGTCGCGGCTTTGTTTTGCCTGCCGATTACGTTGCCTGCGGGTTTATCCGCCGCATCAACCCCCGCCTCGCCGATTGCCCTGCCATGAGCGCATCCCTAACGTTCAGCCACGCCTTCACCCGCACGCTCGCGCTCACGCTGCTGCTCACCGGCCTCAGCACTGTCACCCATGCAGCCGACGTTCCCGGAAGCCAGGATCTGCCCAATCTGCCGCGACTGGAAGACGCTGAAATCGTCGATTACCGGCCCTCCGTCGAGCTGGAACGCATCTACCCGCTCGGCTCGATCCGCAAGATCAGCGGCCAGTTGCGCTTCGACGGGCAGGTGTCCGGGCGCGGCAATGTCACCGGGATCACTTACCAGTTGCCGGTCGAGCACACTGCCGACGAGGCCTTCACCGCCGCCCGTGAAGCCTTGCAGCAGCAGGGCGCGCAGTTGCTGTTCTGGTGCCAGGCCCGCGATTGCGGCGAAAGCAGCCTGTGGGCCAATGAGGTGTTCGGCAACGCCAAGCTGTATGGCGCCGACTACGGTCAGTCCTATCTGCTGCTGCGCCTCGCCGCCCCGGCGGACAACACGCTCGTGGCGTTGTACGGCATCACCCGTGGCAACCGTCGGGCGTTCCTTCACGTCGAGCAATTTCAGTCGAGCACCCCGCTGGGGGATTTGTTGCCGACCTCCGCCACCCTGTTGCGCGAGCTCAAAAGCACTGGCGAGCTGGAGCTGCCGATGCTGACCGCAGCACCGCAGGAGCCCTGGACCACGCTGCTGGCACGTGGCCTGAATCTGGACAGCACTTTGCGCGTTACCCTGTCCGGGGATCAGCGTGAGGCGTGGCGTCAGGCGCTGGTCGCCAAAGGCGTGCGCGCTGCCCGGCTGGAAGCGGGCGATCGGAAGAACCCCGGCCTGACCCTTGAACTCATTCGCTGAGGGCCGCAGAGCCAGGTTTGGTCTGACTTCACCGTGTGTTTACAATGCCGCCCTCCAATCGTACCCGTGAGTCAGATGACAGAGCCAAGCGTGCTTCGCCTTTCCATTATTGTGACGTTTGCTCTGGCTATTTTTGGGGTGGTGTTCGGTCTGCTGACCGGGTCTGCGTCGATTATTTTTGACGGTGTATACACCCTTATCGACGCAATCATGACGAGCTTTGCGCTGGTCGTTGCCAAACTTATTGCCTTCTCTCACAACGATGTCGGTCGCGCCCGCCTGACCAAGAATTTCACGATGGGGTTCTGGCACCTTGAGCCCATTGTGCTTGGTTTATCCGGCACGCTACTGGTTGGAACCGCTGGCTATGGCCTGATCATGGCCGTCGGCAGCCTGATGGCGGGCGGGCGACACCTGGACTTCGATCTCGCGCTCATTTTTGCTTTTGTGGCCCTTGTGAGCGCGGTTGGAATGATCATGTATGGCCGACGAGCAAACAAACGCCTCAATTCAAGCTTCATCGCCCTGGACATAAAAGCCTGGACAATCTCCGCTGCAATGACCGGCGCTCTGTTACTCGCGTTCCTGACGGGCTGGATGATCAGGGGCACAGCGCTGGAATGGTTATCGCCTTATATAGATCCAGCGGTCCTGGCGCTTGTCTGCCTCATCGTTTTGCCCTTGCCGCTGCCGACGATTCGTGACGCTCTCGCCGATGTTCTGCTGGTGACCCCGCCAGAAATGAAGAAAAGAATCGACGACGTTGCAAGCGATGCTGTCCAGCGACATGGCTTCCTATCCTACCGCGCCTATGTAGCCCGTGTGGGGCGCGGGAGACAGATCGAGATTTACTTCATCGTTCCGCCGGGCTTGCCGCCACGATCCCTGGAGGCATGGGACCTGATCCGGGATGAAATTGGGGAAGAGGTTGGAGGTACCGGCCCTGATCGTTGGCTGACAATAGCCTTCACCGTTAATAAAGAATGGGCTGAATGAGAGAAGGTCAATTCGCCCGCTGACATCACCGGTCAAGTCATCAGCACCCATAGAGACGGGCTCTGTTCCCATCCTGAAGCCGGGCCCAGGTATCCGCACAAGGCGGGCTGCGCGGTTCGACGGTATGCTTGTCGGATTCAACCCCTTTTGTTGCGGAATGACCGATGTTCAATAACGATCGCCTGTTGGTGCAGATTCTCCTGCTCGCGCTGCTCGGCGCCTGCCTATGGGTGATGGTGCCGTTCTGGTCGGCGCTGTTCTGGGGGCGGTGCTGGCATTCGCCAGTTGGCCGCTGATGCGTTTGCTGACCCGCGCGCTCAAGGGGCGGGAGTCCCTCGCGGCCGCCATTCTGACCCTGGGCTGGATGGTGCTGGTGCTCGCGCCGCTGGTCTGGCTGGGCTTCAACCTGGCGGACCACGTGCGCGACGCAACCGCGTTCGTCAAGGACGTGCAAGTGGACGGCCTGCCCGATCCACCCACCTGGCTGGCGGGCGTTCCGCTGGTGGGCGAGCGGCTGGTGGGCTACTGGAACACCATCGATCAACAAGGCGCTGCGTTGCTGGTCAGCGTCCGACCTTACCTGGGCCAGGTCGGCAACTGGCTGCTGGCGCGCAGTGCGCAGATTGGCGGTGGCATTCTCGAGCTGACCCTGAGCATCATCTTCGTGTTCTTTTTCTACCGCGACGGGCCGCGGGTGGCGGCGTTCGTGCTCAGTTTGCTGGAACGACTGATCGGCGATCGCGCCCAGTACTACCTCGATCTCGTGGCGGGCACGGTGCAGCGGGTGGTCAACGGCGTTATCGGCACGGCAGCGGCACAGGCGGTGCTGGCCTTGATCGGTTTCCTGATTGCCGGCGTGCCGGGCGCGCTGGTGCTGGGGATCGGCACTTTCCTGCTGAGCCTCGTGCCTATGGGCCCGCCGCTGATCTGGATACCGGCCACCGCGTGGCTGGCCTGGAGAGGCGATTACGGCATGGCGATTTTTCTTGGCCTGTGGGGGACGTTTATTGTCAGTGGCGTCGACAACGTACTGAAGCCGTACCTGATCAGTCGCGGCGGCAACCTGCCGTTGGTGATTGTCCTGCTCGGTGTGTTTGGCGGGTTGCTGGCGTTCGGCTTTATCGGCCTGTTCATCGGCCCGACGTTGCTGGCAGTGGCATACAGTTTGTTGCTGGACTGGGTTGGAGACAGCCGCGCGCGGCAGCCGGTCAAGTAATTAAAATTCATTGGGAAATTGCCGTCCACCGGGGCACTCGGTCAATTTTGCGCGCGGGTTTGTCCCGGCGCAGCCATGACAGGCTTTGGTGACGGCGGGGATCAGGTTCGCGGCAGATCCAGCACCGCGGTAAGGCCGCCGCCGGGGGTTTGCTCGAGGCGCAGGTCGCCGCCCATTCGACGTGCGGCTTCCCGGGCGATGGTCATGCCGATGCCGACGCCGCCCGAGTTGCGATTGCGCGAGCTTTCGACGCGATAGAAGGGCTCGAACACCACTTCGCGCAGGTCTTCGGGAATCCCCGGGCCGTGATCGATGACGCTGACCTGCAGGCGATCACTGGCGTCTTCGATCTCCACGCGCGCATGCCCGGCGTACAGCAGGGCGTTGTCGATGAGGTTGTTCAGGCACGAGCGCAGGGCCATGGGCTGGGATTTCAGCGGCCGGCAAGTGCCGCTCGCCTGAATGTCATCGCCATTGTCCTGGGCGTTTTCCGCCAGGGATTCGATCAGCGCCTGCACGTCGAAATACTGCAGGGCTTCGCTGGTGCGCTGTTCGTTGAGGTAGGTCAGGGTCGCGTCGAGCATGCCGATCATGTCGTTGAGATCCTGGCTCATCTGCCCGTGCAGTCGCGGCTCGTCGATCTGCTCGACCCGCAGTTTCAGGCGCGCAAGGGGCGTGCGCAGGTCATGGGACACGGCAGCGAGCATGCGTCCGCGCTGTTGCACCTGTTCGCGAATGCGCTCCTGCATCAGGTTGAACGCCTGGGCCGCCTGACGTGCCTCGCGAGGGCCATTGGCGGCCAGGGGCGGGCTGTCGAGGTTCTCGCTGAGACGTTCGGCCGCCTCGCTCAATCGGCGGATCGGCCGGCTCAGGGCCTTGGCGCCGAACCAGGCAGCAAGCACCAGACTGATCAACTGGAACAGCAGGGGCACCAGCGGAATGCCGAGCATTGGCGGGCGGCAAGGCGGCCGGCGCCTGTCGTTCTGGTCTGCCTCGGCGGCAGGATCGCGGTCGGACGGCGCTTGCATCTGGCTGGCCGTCGGCCGATCGCAGCCGGGCGGGGGCGGCATTCTCGGGCCGTAGTAGTGAAACCAGATGAACGCCAGCAGGTGCGCGAGGACGATCGCCAGCAGCGCCCCGCCAAACAGCCGGGCAAACAGGGTGTCGGCCGAGCGGATCAACCAATCTCCCGGGCGTCGAACATATAGCCTTCGCCGCGCACGGTTTTGATCAGTTGCGGGGATTTCGGGTCATCGCCCAGCTTCTGGCGCAGGCGCGAGACCAGCAGGTCGATGCTGCGATCAAACGCTTCGATGGAGCGACCGCGGGCGGCGTCGAGCAATTGTTCGCGGTTGAGCACGCGACGCGGCCGCTCAAGGAAGACCCGCAGCAGGCGGAATTCGGCGTTGGACAGGGGCACGACGAGGCCGTCCGGCGCGGTGAGTTGGCGCAGCACGCTGTTCAGGCGCCAATTGTCGAAGCGCAGGGTAGTGCGTTCTTCGGTGCGGTCGTCGCGCACGCGGCGCAGGATGGTCTGGATCCGCGCCACGAGTTCGCGGGGCTCGAAGGGTTTGGCCATGTAGTCATCGGCACCCAGTTCCAGGCCGATGATGCGGTCGGTGGGTTCGCAGCGGGCGGTGAGCATGAGAATGGGGATGTCGGAGGTGCTGCGCAGCCAGCGGCAGAGGGAGAGGCCGTCTTCGCCGGGGAGCATGAGGTCGAGGACGACGACGTCGTAGGTGTCTTCGGTCAGGGCCAGGCGCATGGCGTTGCCGTCGGTGACGCCGGTACTGTGGATGTTGAAGCGGGCGAGGTAGTCGCAGAGCAGTTCGCGGATGGGAATGTCGTCATCGACGATGAGGGCGCGGGTGGTCCAGCGGCGCTCTGCGCTCGGTGCGGTGGCGGTGGGGCTGTCGGGTGTTGTCTGCATGGTGCTGCCGCCGTGTGGTGCCGCCGATTGGGCCGCGGATAGGAGTCGACGCTGCCATGCTACTTCGCTGGCGAGCGGGGCGGAAGGGTGGGGTGGGGAGGTGTCGGTGGGTTGTCTTGAATGTATCAAGGTCGGTACACGGCTGACCTGCCGTGCTCCGTATCAAGATCAAGGGCGTCTGCCTGGGGGCAGACTGTTTCGCCTTCGGCGAGTTACTTGGAAAAGCACCCCAAGTAACCAAGGGTGCTTGCTCCTGGTTGGGCCCTTCGTTCCTCAGGGTTCCTTCACTCCGGTCTCGCTCCGTGGGCCCGCTGCCATCCGCCATCCATGGCGGGGGCAGCTTTCGCCGCATCCATGCGGCTCGGCCCACGGAACGAGACCTGCGCTCAGCCTGCACCCAAGTCGCGATTGGCGGTGACTGGGCTTTTTGTGCATGAAGATCAAAAGCAGATCAAAAGCAGAACAACGGCTTCCCAGCTGAAGCCGGTCCTACAAAAGCGTCACGTACCCCCTGTAGGACTGGCTTTAGCCGGGAAGAGGCCAGCCCAGGCGGCGACAGTTTTGCTGATTGGACACCCCATCTGTGGGAGCGAGCTTGCTCGCGAATGCTTTATCTCAAACACCAGATATCCGGTGGATGTACCGACCTCTTCGTGAGCAAGCTCACTCCCACAAGTCCCTGGCGCTTGACCCGCCCTTGATCTGCCTCTGATTTGCTTTTGATCTTCTACGCGGTAGTTCAAACACCGCGAAACGCGACTTGGGTGCAGGCCGATCGTAGACGACGCGCAGTGGGCCGAGCGGCATGGATGCCGCGAGAGCGCCGTCAGGACATGGATGTCCGTTCGGCGCGGGCCCACGGAGCGTCGTCGGAGTGAGGGTATTCCGACGAAGGAGGAACCCAACCAGGAGCAGGGCCTTTTTGGTTACTTTTTCGGCTCTTGGAAAAAGTGACCCGCCGTAAGGGCGGAACCATAACAACAACCCACACAAATAACGGATATGCCCACGGTGTAAAGCTTCTAAACGCTCTGTTTTCTTCACTCTTTACGCTTTCTTTATGCCCCCCGACCCCCGTCGCTCTCGTTCCTTTACACCCCCACTGCAGACAATTGCCCCACACGGCAGTCGCCGTATGACGGAGAGTTTTTCATGAGCGTTCTGGATGGGGTGTCACTGCTGCTCGCAGCAGGGTTATTCGTTTACTTGCTGGTTGCGCTCCTGCGCGCCGGCCGGGTCGAGGAGTAACGGCCATGCACGGTTACGACTACCTGCTGATACTGGCGTTTTTCGCCCTGGTGCTACTGCCCGCGCCGCTGCTGGGACGGTTCTACTACAACGTCATGGAAGGTAAGCGGACCTTTCTGACCCCGGTCATGGGCCCGGTCGAACGCATCTGCTATCGCCTGTCCGGCGTCGATCCCTCGATCGAACAAAACTGGAAAACCTACACAATCGCCCTGCTGGCCTTCAACCTGGCCGGGTTCGTCGTGCTGTTCGCCATCCTGCTCCTGCAAGGCTCGCTGCCCCTTAACCCACAGGGCCTGCCGGGCATGGAGTGGTCGCTGGCGTTCAATACCACCATGAGCTTCGTCACCAACACCAACTGGCAGAGCTACAGCGGCGAATCGTCCCTCAGCTACCTGAGCCAGATGGCCGGCCTGACCGTGCAGAACTTCGTCAGCGCCGCCACCGGTATCGCCGTGCTGGTAGCGTTCTGCCGCGGCATCAGCCGTCGCTCGACCCAGCATCTGGGCAACTTCTGGGCGGACATGACCCGCGCGACCCTCTACGGTCTGCTGCCGCTGTGCCTGGTACTGGCGCTGCTGCTGGTCTGGCAGGGCGTGCCGCAAACCTTCGCTCATTACATGGACGCCGTCACCCTGCAAGGCACCGACCAGACCCTCCCGCTGGGCCCGGCCGCCAGCCAGATTGCGATCAAGCAACTGGGCACCAACGGCGGTGGCTTCTTCGGCGTCAACTCGGCGCATCCGTTCGAGAACCCGACCATCTGGAGCAACCTGTTCGAGCTGGTATCGATCATCCTGATCCCGGTGGCGCTGGTGTTCACCTTCGGCCATTACGTCAAGGACATGCGTCAGAGCCGCGCGATCATCGCCTGCATGCTGGCGCTGTTCCTGATTGGCGGCGCGACGGCGATGTGGTCCGAGTACCAGCCCAATCCTGCGCTGAACATCGCCTCGGTTGAGCAGACCGCGCCGATGGAAGGCAAGGAAACCCGCTTCGGCACCACGGCCACTGTGCTCTGGGCGGCGACCACCACGGCGGCGTCCAACGGTTCGGTCAACGGCATGCATGACAGCCTCAACCCGCTCACCGGGATGATCGCCCTCGCCAACATGATGGTGGGCGAAGTGATCTTCGGCGGCGTCGGCGCAGGCCTCTACGGCATGTTGCTGAACGTATTGATCGCGGTGTTTCTCGCCGGACTGATGATCGGCCGCACCCCGGAATACCTCGGCAAGAAGCTGCAGGCCCGTGAGGTCAAGTTGCTGGTGGCGACCTTGATCGTGATGCCGGTCGGCGTGCTGGTGTTCGGTGCGCTGGCGGCCTCGTTGCCCGGCCCGGCGGGGGCGGTGAGCAATCCCGGCGCCCACGGTTTCAGTCAGTTGCTTTATGCCTACACCTCGGCGACCGCCAACAACGGTTCGGCCTTCGGCGGCTTCAGCGCCAACACCACCTTCCACAACCTGATGTTGGGCCTGTCGATGTTCATCGGCCGCTTCGGCTACATCCTGCCGGTGCTGGCGCTGGCCGGCAGTCTGGCGGCGAAGAAGAGTTCGCCGCTGGGCCAGAACAGCTTCCCGACCCACGGCCCGCTGTTCGTCACCCTGCTGACCGTGACCATCCTGCTCGTGGGCGGCCTGACGTTCCTGCCGACCCTGGCACTGGGACCGATCGCCGAACACTTGAGCCTGGGCTTCTGAGGACCACACCATGAACATGCAAGCCCCCGTAACAAAGAGCCCGGACAGTAAAAGCCCGGCCAGCGAGACAGCACGCCATGACGCGCAGCCCGTAGCCGCCAAAACCGGTCTTGCTGCCCTGTGGCGACCGGCGCTGGTGCAGGCGTTCGTCAAGCTCGACCCGCGCCAGCTGCACCGTGCGCCGGTGATGCTGGTGGTCGAACTGACCGCGATCCTGACCACCGTGCTGTGCCTTATCCCCGATCCGGCGGTCCCGACGTCGGTCGCGGTGCAGATCGCGGTCTGGCTGTGGTTCACCGTGTTGTTCGCCAACTTCGCCGAAGCCTTGGCCGAGGGTCGCGGCAAGGCCCGCGCCGACAGCCTGAAAGCGGGCAGCGAAGGCCTGAAGGCGCGGATGCAGAGCGCCAACGGCGGTTACGAGATGGTCAACGCCGCGACCCTGCGCAAGGGTGATGTGGTGCGCGTCGAAGCCGGGGAGATGATCCCGGGCGACGGCGAGGTGATCGAAGGCATCGCGGCGGTCAACGAAGCGGCAATTACCGGGGAGTCTGCGCCGGTGATTCGCGAGTCCGGCGGCGACCGTTCGGCCGTCACCGGCAACACGCGACTGGTCTCCGACTGGCTGCTGGTGCGGATCAGCGCCAACCCCGGCGAATCGACCCTGGACCGCATGATTGCGCTGGTCGAAGGCGCCAAACGGCAGAAGACCCCCAACGAAGTGGCCCTCGACATTCTGCTGATCGGCCTGACCCTGATCTTCCTGCTGGTGGTCGTGACCCTGCAGCCGTTCGCGCATTTCGCTGGCGGTAACCTGCCGTTGGTGTTCCTCGTGGCGCTGCTGGTGACGCTGATTCCGACCACCATCGGCGGCCTGCTTTCGGCCATCGGTATTGCCGGCATGGACCGCCTGGTGCGCCTCAACGTGATCGCCAAATCCGGGCGCGCCGTGGAAGCAGCGGGTGACGTGCACGTGTTGCTGCTGGACAAGACCGGCACCATCACCTTCGGCAACCGTCGTTGCGCGGCGGTGTATGCCGCGCCGGGCGTGACGCCGAAAGAGCTGAGCGAAGGCACGCTGCTGGCCTCGCTGGCCGATGACACGGCTGAAGGCAAGTCCATCGTTGAATACTTGCGCGGTCTGCACCCGATGACCGAGCCTGCACCGAGCCAGTTGACGGCAGTACCGTTTACGGCGGAAACCCGTTTGTCTGGCGTCGATTTCGAGGGCCGTGTGTACCGCAAGGGCGCCGTGGATTCGCTGCTGAAATTCCTCGGCCGTGACCGCAATGACCTGCCGCCGCTACTGGCGCGGGAGATCGACAAGATCGCCAAGACCGGCGGCACGCCGTTGCTGGTGTGTGGCGACGGCAAGCTGCTGGGCGCGATTCATCTCAAGGACGTGGTCAAGCCGGGCATTCGCGAGCGCTTCGAGGAACTGCGCAAACTGGGCATTCGCACCGTGATGGTCACCGGTGACAACCCGCTGACGGCGGCAGCGATCGCGGCAGAGGCGGGCGTCGACGACGTGCTGGCAGAAGCCACCCCCGAGAAGAAACTGGAGCGCATCCGTCAGGAGCAGAACGACGGGCGTCTGGTGGCGATGTGCGGCGACGGTGCGAACGACGCGCCAGCGCTGGCCCAGGCCGACGTCGGCATGGCGATGAACGATGGCACCCAGGCGGCGCGGGAAGCGGCCAACATGGTCGATCTCGACAGCGACCCGACCAAGCTGTTGGACGTGGTGCAGATCGGCAAGGAATTGCTGGTGACCCGCGGTGCCCTGACCACCTTCTCCATCGCCAACGACGTGGCCAAGTATTTCGCCATCCTGCCGGCGCTGTTTGCGGCGATCTATCCGCAACTGGGCGTGCTCAACGTCATGCACCTGGCCAGCCCGCAGAGCGCGATTCTGTCGGCCATCGTGTTCAACGCGCTGATCATCGTCGTGCTGATTCCGCTGGCGCTGCGTGGTGTGCGGGTCCAGGCCGCCAGCGCTGCGCATCTGCTGCGCCGCAATCTGCTGGTGTACGGGCTGGGCGGGATTGTCGTGCCGTTCGTGGGGATCAAGGCCATCGACTTGCTGTTGACCGCCTTGCACCTGGTTTAACCCGTTGATCGCGCCGCGCGGTGACTCATACCGCGCGGCGCTCACTTCGAAATGAGGAATGAATGATGTCCAGCGTATTGCGTCCGGCCGTGAGCCTGATCGTTCTGATGACCCTGATCACCGGCGTGGCTTACCCGCTGGTGGTGACCGGAGTCGCCCAGGTGGCGTTCCCGGATCAGGCCAATGGCAGTCTGGTCTACGACGACCATGAAAAAGTGCGTGGCTCTGAACTGATCGCACAGAATTTCACCGGCGAAGAATGGTTTCATCCGCGTCCGTCTGCCGGGGCCTTTGCCACCGTTGCCAGCGGCGCGAGCAACCTGGCGCCGAGCAATCCGGCGCTGGCGACCCGAGTGACCGAGGATGCCGCCAAAGAGAAAGTCGACAGCCAGGGTCCGGTGCCGCTGAACCTGCTGACCACCTCCGCCAGCGGTCTTGACCCTCATCTGTCGCCGGCCGCAGCGCAGTATCAGGTGGCCCGCATCGCAGCGGCGCGTAACCTGCCGGCCGAATCGGTGCAGAAACTGGTGGCGGACAACACCCAGACCTCGCTGATCGGCCCGCCGGTGGTGAACGTGCTGGACTTGAATCTGAGTCTGAATCGGTTACCGTCTGGCAAAGTCGTGAACTGACCCCAATGGGTGACGCCACACGCGCACACATCACTCTGCACCAGGACAACTTTTCGTGAATTCAACCACCCGCGCCGACGCTTTGCTGGTCAATCTTCCTCGGGACGATCGCGGGCGGCTGAAGGTGTTTCTCGGCGCTGCACCCGGCGTCGGCAAGACCTACGCCATGCTCCAGGCCGCCCACACCCAGATGCGCCAGGGCGTTTCGCTGCTGGCCGGGGTCGTCGAAACCCACGGCCGCGCGGAAACCGAGGCGCTGCTGGGCGGTTTGCCGCAGCAACCCATGGTTCGCTCCGAATACCGCGGGGTCATGCTCGAAGAGATGGACCTCGACGGTATTCTTGCGGCGAAACCCAAACTGGTGCTGGTCGACGAACTGGCCCATTCCAACGCCCCTGGCAGCCGTCACGCCAAACGCTGGCAGGACATTCAGGAACTGCTCTCGGCGGGGATCGACGTCTACACCACGGTCAACGTCCAGCACCTAGAAAGCCTCAACGATCAGGTGCGCGGCATCACTGGCGTACAAGTGCGCGAGACCCTGCCGGACTGGGTGTTGCAGGAAGCCTACGAACTGGTGCTGATTGACCTGCCACCCCGGGAGCTGCTGGAGCGGCTGCGCGACGGCAAGGTCTACGTGCCTGAGCAGGCGCGCGCGGCCATTGATGCGTTCTTCACCCAGACCAACCTCACCGCGCTACGGGAAATGGCGATGCAGACCGCCGCCGCCCAGGTGGATAACGATCTGGCCCTGGGTTATCGGCAGTTGGGCCAGGCTGCGCCGGCGGTGCGGGGTCGTCTGCTGGTCGGCATCGACGGCGACGCTCAGGCCGAACGTCTGGTGCGCCACGCCAGCCGCGTCGCCCAGCGTCGGCATCTGCCGTGGAGTCTGGTGCATGTCGACAGCGGGCGCTTTTTGGATGAACTGGCGCGCAGTCGTTTGCAGAATGCCCAGCAGCTCGCCGAACGCCTCGGCGGGGAAGTGGTGGTATTGCGCGCGCCGGAAGTGGCGAAGACGCTGATTCAGCACGCCACCGAGCGCCGCGCGAGTCTGGTGCTGGTGGGGCAGTCGCAGCCATCCCTGCGACGGCGGGTGTTGGGCGGCGGCCTGGCGTCGCGTTTGCTGCGCAATGCCCATGGCCTGGAAATCAACGTCCTCGACAGCGAGTCGCGCCCCGATCAGGCGCAATCCACCTCGCCGCGCAATCTGGTCTGGTTCGATTACGCCCTGGCGCTGTTTGCCACCCTTGGCGCCAGCGCGCTGGCCTGGGCGGTGTCCAGCTGGTTGGCGCTGCCGAACATTTCCCTCGTCTTTCTCGCCGCCGTTTTGCTGGTGGCCGTGCGCAGCAGCGTCGGCCCGGCGATGGTCTGCTCGGTGCTGTCATTCCTGGCCTATGACTTTTTGTTCATTCCGCCGAATTTTTCTTTGAGCATCCAGCGCGAAGAAGACGTGCTGACGCTGTTGTTCTTTCTGCTGATGGCGGCACTGACCGGCAATCTCGCCGCCCGCCAGCGGCGCCAGTTGCAAGCACTGCGCGACACCCAGGAGGAGACCAGCGAACTGCTCGATCTGTCCCGCCGCCTGACCGCCGCTACCGATCGCCAGGCGGTGCTCAGTGCAGCCGATCATCACTTGGCCGGCTGGAGCGAATTGCAGCTGTGCGTGCTGGACAACGACCGCGAGCAGGGCTGGAAGGTGGAGGTGGGCGGGCCGCTGGAGTTCTCCGAATTCGAGCGCGCGGCGGCGGACTGGGCCTGGCAGCACGGGCAACCGGCGGGCAGGGGCACCGGCACACTGCCGTCGGGGAGTTGGTGGTGGCTGCCGTTGCGGGTGGACGATGCGCCGCTGGCGTTGGTGGGGATTCGTGCGAAACAGGGCCAGACTTTCACCCCTCAGCGGCGACGTCTGCTCACGGCGCTGAGTCAGCCATTGGGTCAGGCCCTGGCGCGGGCCCGTCTTGCCGAAGACCTGGAAGCCGCGCGCTTGCATGGCGAGACCGAACAACTGCGCAGCGCCTTGCTGGCCTCGGTGTCCCACGATTTGCGCACGCCGCTGACGGCAATGCGCGGCAGCATCGACAGCCTGTTGGCGCTGGGCGAGGCGATTCCGCTGGAAGACCGTCGCGAGTTGCTCGAAGGCACCCGCGACGAGGCCGAGCGTCTGGATCGCTACATTCAGAATCTGCTGGACATGACGCGCCTCGGTCACGGTGCGCTGAAACTGGCACGGGACTGGGTCTCGCCGGGTGACATCGTCGGCAGCGCGCTCAATCGCCTCCGCGCGGTGCTCGCGCCGCTGCAAGTCATGACCGAGTTGCCGGCGCAATTGCCATTGCTGTATGTCCACGCCGCGCTGATCGAGCAGGCGCTGATCAACGTGATCGAAAACGCCGCGCGCTTTTCGCCGGTCCATGGCCGGCTGCAGATGGCGGTCAGTGCGCAAAACGAAGAGATCGTCTTCGCCGTCAGCGATGAGGGGCCGGGAATACCCGAGGGTGAGCGGGCGAAGATTTTCGACATGTTCTACACCGCCGCGCGGGGTGACCGAGGCGGGCAGGGCACGGGGCTGGGTCTGGCGATCTGCCAGGGCATGGTCGGCGCCCATGGCGGGCGGATCAGCGTGGGCGATGGCATCGACGGTCGCGGCACCTGCATCAGCCTGCACCTGCCGCTGCAGGCACAGCCCGAAGCGGAAATGGACCAGGCGGTCTGAACCGGCTTTGCGCTACGCTGACGGGCGTTTGTAACCGACCTTTTCTTTTATGACAGGACACCCATGAGCCAGACGGCGACCATTCTGGTGATCGATGACGAGCCGCAGATTCGCAAATTCCTGCGCATCAGCCTCGCGTCACAAGGCTACAATGTGCTGGAGGCCGGCACCGGCAACGACGGCCTGACCCAGGCCGCATTGAATAAACCCGACTTGCTGGTGCTCGACCTGGGCCTGCCGGACATGGACGGACAGGACGTGCTCAGCCAGTTTCGCGAGTGGTCGACGGTGCCGGTGTTGGTGCTGTCGGTGCGTGCCAGCGAGGGTGAGAAAGTCCGCGCGCTGGACGCCGGCGCCAACGATTACGTGACCAAGCCGTTCGGCATTCAGGAGTTTCTGGCGCGGATTCGTTCGCTGTTGCGCCAGGCGCCGGAGAGCGGTCAGGTGGAGTCGGCGGTGGTCATTGGCCCGTTGAACATCGATCTGGCCTACCGCCGGGTGTCGCTGGGCGATGCCGAAGTCGCCCTGACCCGCAAGGAATACGCAGTGCTGGCGCAACTGGCGCGGCATCCCGGCCGGGTCATCACTCAGCAGCAACTGCTCAAGGACATCTGGGGCCCGACCCACGTCGAAGACACCCATTACCTGCGCATCGTGGTAGGGCACCTGCGCCAGAAACTCGGCGACGACCCCGCCGCGCCGCAGTACATCGTCACCGAGGCGGGGGTCGGGTATCGGTTGGTGAATGGGTGATGGATGAGCGCAGTGACGGCGCTTACACGACGGCCTCGGCAGCGCCTGTAGGACTGGCGTTGACCTCGACTGTGGGACCGGCTTTAGCCGGGAAGGCGTTTGTGGTCACATCGCATAATTGATGGTAATCATACGGGCCTCTTCCCGGCTAAAGCCGGTCCCACTAATCGATCGCATGCATCCAGTGGGTCTGGCTGGAACGCCGACTTGTAGGACCGGCTTTAGCCGGGAAGGCGTCGGATGTCACCCCTTTAGTGCTCCTGCTCATACCGATCCAGCGTTTCCCTGGCGATCTGCCGCCCAAGCGCGATCAGCTCCGGCGCTTTGTAGAATTCGAAGAATCGGCATACGCGTTTCGGCACGTTGATCAGGATATCCGGCGGGTAGCCGGCGATTTTGTATTGCGCGAGAGACGTCTGCATCACCTCGAAGCTCTGGTTGATCAGGTCCAGCAGCGAAGCCGGGCCGACGTTGTCGATGATGATTGAGCCGCTGGCCGATCTCGGCGCCCCGGCCTGGGTGGGCGCAGCGGAAGGTTGCTGGCCCTGGGGGTCGGCGGATTCGATGTCGGCCATCAACCACGGATTGCCCGGCAGCACGGCGCCGCTGGGTTTCAGGCTTTCCTGCGCCAGACGCACGCCATCCTCGCCGGCCAGGTCCAGCTTGCGGCGGAACGGCAGGTGCGAGCCGATGGAATTCATCAGCCCGTCAAAACGCTTCTTCACTGCCGGCGGACGCTCGATCACCGGCAAGGTGTAATGCTTCTGGGTGGTGGAGTTGAGGTTGACCGCCACGATCAGGTCGCAATGGCTCGACACCACCGGCACGATCGGCAACGGGTTCAGCAGGCCGCCATCGACCAGCGTGCGATTGCCCTGGACCACCGGGGTGAACAGGCTGGGGATCGCCGCCGAGGCGCGCATTGCCGAATGCAGGTTGCCTTCCTGAAACCAGATCTCCTGCTGGTTGGTCAGGTCCGTGGCCACGGCGGTATAGGGGATCGGCAAGTCCTCGATGTTGATCTCGCCGACGATGTCGCGAATCTTGCCGAACACCTTCTCACCGCGAATCGCCCCCAGCCGAAAGCTCACGTCCACCAGCCGCAGCACGTCCAGGTAATCCAGGCTTTCGATCCACGCCTTGTACTCGGGCAGCTTGCCCGCCGCGTAGATCCCGCCGATCACTGCGCCCATGGAACAGCCGGCAATGCACGCAATGTCGTAGCCGCGATGTTCGAGCTCTTCGATGACGCCGATGTGCGCATAACCCCTGGCGCCTCCGGAGCCCAGAACCAGCGCGATGCGTTTATTCATGTGCGGTTTCCCATTGTCAGCGTTCAGTCAGCCGGTTCGTCACACACCAGCGTAACGCCAACGGCCCGAAACAGGTATTGTGCATCGCCCCGGCGTGGCACTTTTGCATCGCCGCACCGTCAAAGCCGCATCAATGATTTCCTTAGTTGAGGTAACACCCATGAAAGCCTGGATCTGCCTGCCCCTGTTGGCGTTGGTTCTCACCGGTTGCGCCGGCAAAACGGCCTATCGCGACAGCTGCGCCACCAACCTTGACGCGGCCTGGCACGAGCTCGATCTGGCCAAGGCCGAAGGTTTCGCCGGCACGGTCAGCTACTCCAAGGCCCTGTCGCTGCTGACCGGCGCCAAGACCCAGCAGCAGTTCGAAGCGTTCGAGGGTTGCTCCGAGAAAGCCGAGAAAGCCCGTTTCTACATCCGCGAATCACGCGCCGGTCGCTGAAATCGTTCCAAAGTCCGCAGCCATCAAGCGGTCTCCCGGTAGGAGTGAGCTTGCTCGCGAAGCATGCTGTCAGGCGCGATCAAGCTGACCGGGATAACGCCGATCGCGAGCAAGCTCACTCCTACCGTCCTGTTTCGCTCCACCCTGATGAATCCCTCCATCCCACTCTGGCGAAAACGCCTACGCTGACCTTACAGTGGCGGCACGTCTGGCATCGTCTGCAGTCCTATTAGCCATGAGCAGTCGCCTGGGGAGGCCTTCCGATGGGCAGAAAACTGGATGCGTGTCTCAACGCAATCAATGAAGTGGTGCTGGGCAGGAGCCACAGGTCAGGCTGGCGCTGACCTGTCTACTGGGCGGCGGGCATCTGTTGATCGAAGACTTGCCCGGCATGGGCAAAACCACCCTCAGCCATACCCTCGCGCGGGTCTTGGGCCTGAGCTTTCAGCGCATTCAATTCACCTCCGATCTGCTGCCGGGCGACATCCTCGGCACGTCCGTTTTTGATCGCGACACCGGGCAATTCACCTTTCACCCCGGACCGATCTTCGCCGAGCTGGTGCTGGCCGACGAAATCAACCGCGCTACGCCCAAGAGCCAGAGCGCGCTGCTCGAAGCCATGGAGGAGGGCCAGGTCACCATCGAGGGCGCCACCCGTTTGCTGCCCGATCCGTTTTTCGTCATCGCCACCCAAAACCCCTTCAGCCAGGGCGGCACCTTCGCCTTGCCGGAATCGCAACTGGACCGTTTCCTTATGCGCCTGTCCCTGGGTTATCCCGCGCGCTCGGCGGAGAAAGCCCTGCTGCTGGGGGAATCCCGTCGCGACCTGCTGCCGCGCATCGAGCCGTTGCTGGACCACGCCGAACTGGCCTTGCTTCAGCAGCAGGCGCGGCAGGTGCGGGCCAGTGATGCCTTGGTGGATTACGTGCTGCGGCTGGTCGATGCCACGCGCAGCCAGCCGCAATTCGCCTACGGCCTGTCGCCCCGGGCGAGCCTGGCGATCCTCTCGGCGGCGCGTGCCTGGGCGTTGCTCGCCGGGCGCGATTACGTGATTCCCGAAGACGTGCAGGCGATTCTGCCTGCCGTCATCAGCCACCGCCTGCGCGAGCGCACTGACCCGACCGGGCATGGCGGCGGGGCGCTGGTCCAGTGGCTACTGCGCGAGGTGCCGGTGCTGTGATCGAACGCTTCAAACCGGTCTGGCAGCGCTGGGTGGGACGCCGCATTCCCCGGCGTCGCGGGTCGAACTGGATCACCGCCGAATCTTCATCCTGCCGACCCGGGTCGGCGGCACCTATGCGCTCATTCTGCTTCTGTTGCTGCTGGTCTCGATCAACTACCAGAACAGCCTCGCCTACGGCCTGACCTTTCTCATGCTGTCGGTGGGCGTGCTGGCCATTCTGCACACCTACCGCAACATCAGCGGGCTGATCCTCAGCGGCGGCCACGCGCGTTCGGTGTTCGTCGGCGAACCGGTGCAACTGCGCCTGCGTCTGGAAAGCAGCAGCCATGGCCATCAGGCGATTGCACTGGGCTGGGACAGTGAACAACTGGAGCAGACCGACGTCGAGGCCGAGCGTCTGGTCGAAGTCGGCCTGACCCTGCCGGCGCTCAAACGCGGCTGGATGCGGGCCCCGCGTTTGCGCGTGGAGAGCGTGTTCCCGCTGGGGATTTTTCGTGCCTGGAGCTGGCTGGATCTGGAACAGACCGTGCTGATCTACCCGCAACCGCTGGCCGGCACGATGCCGCTGCTGCAAGGCGTGCAACCCCATGCCGAGGACGACGGCCACGCGACGACGGGGCCGGGCGTCGACGATTATCAGGGCCTGCGCCTGTGGCAACCGGGCGACTCAATGAGGCGCATGCACTGGAAAGCCTGGTCGCGAGGGCAGGGGCTGATGGTCAAGGAGTTCAGCGATCTCAGCGGCCACGACCTGTGTCTGGACTTCATGGCCTTGGGCGGGGATATCGAAGAGCGGCTCTCGCGTCTGTGCTACTGGGTGCTGGAATTGTCCCAGCGCCAGCAACCCTTCGCGCTGCGGCTGCCTGGTTTCATCTCGGCCGTGGACAGCGGCGATGCCCACCGCGAAGCCTGCTTGCGCCAGTTGGCGCTGTACGGGGTGCGGGCATGAAAGGCGCGGCGCGATGACCTCCACAAGCCTCGCCAAACCGATCCCCCGGGTCAGCCTCAACTGGCTGCTGATCGCCCAGGCGCTGGTGATCGTGCCGTTTGCCTTGCACGTGCCGGTGGCGTTGATCGTGCTGTGGCTGGTCTGCTCGTTCTGGCGCATCCAGATCTTCCGCATGCGCGTTAGGATGCCCGGCACCTGGATCAAATCGGGTCTGCTGGTCGGCACCGCCGGGGGCATTTATCTGGCGCGGGGCAGTTTGATCGGCCTGGACGCGGGGGCAGCGCTGCTGATCGCCGCCTTCATTCTGAAGATGCTGGAAATGCAGAACCGCCGCGACGCGCTGGTGCTGATCTTTCTCGGCTTCTTCTGCATCGCGGTCGGTTACCTGTTCGAAGACTCGCTGCTCTGGGGCCTGTTTACCCTGCTGCCGATCACCACCCTGCTGGCCGCGCTGATCGGCCTGCAACAGTCCGGCATCTCCGGCAAGCCCGCGGCTACGTTTTGGCTATCGGCCAAACTGCTGCTGCAGGCGGTGCCGCTGATGCTTCTGCTATTCGTGTTTTTCCCGCGCCTTGAGCCCCTGTGGTCTCTGCCGCAACCGAGCAACAAAGCGCTGACCGGGTTGTCCGACAGCATGGCGCCGGGGGACATCGCCGAGCTGAGCAAATCTGCGGAGCTGGTGTTTCGCGCAAGTTTCGATGGCCCGCTGCCGCCGCGCAATCAGCTGTACTGGCGCGCGCTGACCCTGGAGCAGTTCGACGGCAGACGCTGGTCGCAATCCTCCCGGGCGCAAGTGCCGGACGCACCGCTGTGGCGCCGGGAAGGCGAGCGGGTCGGCTACAGCGTGGTGCTGGAGCCGACCGGCAAGCCGTGGCTGATGACCCTTGATGTGGGCCAGACCGATCTTTCGGGCGTGCGGCAGATGAGCGATTTCCGCTGGCAGCGTCGGCGACCAATCGAGCAATCGATGCTCTACAACGTCGAATCCTGGCCTGACGCCGTGCGCGAGACCGTGCTCAGCGACGGCGCCCGGTTGCAGGCCCTGCAACTGCCGGCCAAGGGCAATCCCCAAGTGCGCGAATGGGCGGCGGACCTGCATCGGCGCCATCCGGGCACCGACGCCGTGGTGGACGCGCTGCTGACATATTTCACCTCGCAGCCGTTTCGTTACACCCTCAAACCTCCCGCGCTGGGGGCCAACAGCATCGATGATTTTCTGTTCGGCAGCCGTGCCGGGTTCTGTGCCCACTACGCCGGCGCCATGACCTTCGCACTCCGGGCGGCAAGCGTGCCGGCGCGGGTGGTTGCCGGTTATCAGGGCGGCGAGCTGAATCCGGATGGAAATTACCTGACCGTGCGCCAGTTCGATGCCCACGCCTGGGTCGAATACTGGCAACCGAACGTGGGTTGGCGCAGTGTCGACCCGACTGCCGCGGTGGCACCCGCGCGTGTCGAGCAAGGGCTTGAACAGGCCCTCGCCGCTGACGAGGACTTCCTTGGCGATTCGCCAATGTCCCCGCTGCGCTATCGGCATCTGGCCTGGGTCAATTCGATCCGCATGAGCTGGGACACCCTCAATTACGGTTGGCAGCGCTGGGTGCTGGGCTATCAGGGGCAGCAGCAACTGCAAGTGCTCGGCCGCTGGTTTTCAGGGTTTCAGGCGCCAGTATTTGCTGGCGGCGCAGCGATGATTCTCGGCCTGCTGGCGCTGTGGCTGTTCAAGCCGTGGCGGCGCGAAAGTGATTCGCAGCTGCGCCTGTTCAACCATTTCGAACGTCTGCTGGCCCGGCAGGGTCTTAAACGTCAGCCGGGTGAAGGCGCTCAGGCGTTCGCGCAACGTGCTGCCGAGCAGCTTCCGGAGCACGCCGGGGCGATCAGGGATTTTGCCCACGAGTTTGAGGCCCAGCGCTACGCCGGCGCAGACGGCTCCGTTGGCGCTCTGCGCCAGCGCCTGAAATCCCTGCGCCGCAGCCTGCCGTGGCGTTTGTCCGCTGTGAAGGGCAAGCGGCCGTAAATCATCAGACATTCATCTTCAACCAAGGAGTGCTTCATGTCAGCGATGGTCGATCACCTGGTCGCCGAGATTATCGGTCTCAACATCAAACTGCTTGCCTGCCACGCGCGGCTGGAAGTCTCCACCGACAGCGAGGCGTTGCACGATCTGCGCACCAACGTCCGCCGCCTGCGCAGCGTGTTGCGTCCACTGCGTGGACTGCCGGGGCTGGATCAGGTGGAAGCCGCGGCGAAGGACGTCGGTGCGCTGACCACGCCTTTGCGCGACATGCAGGTGCTGGCCGCATTCCTTGATGAGCAGGGTCTGCCCGAGGCGGCGGCCAAACGCGATCAGTACCTGAACACTGCGTGCCCGGAAGTGGCCGGTTCTGCAGAACTGAATCGGCTGTTTGGCGTGCTCGATCAATTGCCGGCGCTGTTGCGCACCCAGGAGCGCCATGGCTTGCTCGATACGCTGGAGCGACGCATTGAAAAGCGTCTGGACAAACAGTGGAAGCAACTGCGCGAAGCCATGGGCGACCCTGCCCACGACCGCCATCGTCTGCGCCTGTTGATCAAGCGCGTGCGCTATGCCGGTGAGGCCTACCCGGAACTGAGCCATCAGCCGAAAGACATGCAACGCCGTCTCAAAGCGGCCCAGGGCGCCCTGGGCGATTGGCATGATCATCTGCAATGGCTGGAACAGGCCCGGCATCAGGCGGATCTCGCGCCTTGCGTAGCAGGTTGGGAATTGGGCATTCATCGTGCCGAACAAAAGTCCGACAAAGTACTGGAGCGCTTGTACAAGGCCTGCTTTGGTAAACATTCTCCGCGCTGAGTCCGGCTGGCCCGCAGGGTTGTCGAGCCCGGCGGTTTTAAACCGTCTGGTCCGCAGGATTGGCGGTTATAAACCCTGTCCTGCGGCGGCTCACTCGCTACCATTCGCCCATCCCGCCGCCACCCTGGAATGCGCATGAAATTTTCCGAGCTGCTCGACGCTGTCCGCACCCATCCCGAATCCGTCAGCATCCCCGCCTCATGGGCACAGGGGCGAGCCTGCTTCGGCGGGCTGATGGCGGCGCTGATGTATGAAGCGATGCGCGCGAAGGTCTCGACCGAGCGGCCGGTTCGGTCGCTGGCGATCTGTTTCGTTGCGCCGCCGGCCATCGACACACCTATTTCGTTTGAGGTGGAAGTCCTGCGCGAAGGCAAAGCGGTCAGTCAGATCTTGGGCCGGGCGATCCAGAACGGTGAGGTCATGACCCTGATTCAGGGCAGCTTCGGCGCGCCCCGCGAGTCGATGATTTCGGTTCACGCCGAGCCGGCCCCGGTCTTCAAACCGGCGGACGAGATCCAGCCGTTCCCGTTCGTGTCCGGCGTGATGCCGGAATACCTGCGGTTTATTGATCTGCGCTGGGCGCTGGGCGGCCTGCCGTTTTCCAACACACCGTCACCGGCGATTGGTGGCTATGCACGCTTGCGTGACGTGGAAGAGGAGCCCTTGACCGAAGCGCATCTGCTGGCGCTGGTCGACACCTGGCCACCTGCCGTGCTGCCCCATCTGAACAAGCCGGCGCCGGGAAGCTCATTGACTTGGACGATCGAGTTTGTGCAGCCGTTGCCCGCGATGACCACCCATGACTGGACGCAGTACCGAGCGGTGATCGAGCATGCCCGCGATGGCTACGGTCATACCGCAGCGGCGCTGTGGACGCCGAAAGGGGAATTGGTGGCGATCAGTCGCCAGACGGTAACGGTCTTTGGCTGATCGAAGGCGAGGGTGCTCACACAGCCCACGTGACGGATACAGAGACCGCAAAAGCCTGAGGCCTTATTGGCCTCGGGCTTTTATGGCTTGGGCAGCGACCAGGCCCAGCACGCCGATGGCGGCGGAGGTCAGGCTGCCGTTGAACGCGCCGTCCAGCAGCAAAAGGCCGGAGACGATGGACAGCGGGAACGCCAGTGACGACAGCACCGCACTGGATGGCAGGCCTTCTGTGCGGGTTGAGTGAAAGAATTCGCCGATGTGAAGATCCGTGATGAACTTGGGCATGACGCTTACCTCGGTGAAACGTAAACAAGAAGTGTTTTCGATAGAGGTGAGAATAGGCCTGGAGGTTCACTTCGGCGAATCGAGGATTGCTATCAGCTCGATAGGCAGCATTTCAGCCGCTGAAGTTTTGACGGATGAGCCGACGCATTCGCAAGCAAGCTCGCTCCCACGATGTCGGGGCGTTCTTGCCTGGTCGCGCGTTCAGGATGTTTGAACGAGGGCCGCAACCACCGGCAACGAAAAGAAACCCCGAGCGCAATCGGTGGTGTGGGCCGCGACGTCGTCCGGGCTTTCACCTCGGTGCAGCGCCACTTCGCGCAGGACCTCGGGCAGGTAGGCCGGCTCGTTGCGACCGTTTTTCGGTTTGGGGCGCAAGGTGCGCGGCAGCAGGTAGGGCGCGTCGCTCTCCAGCATCAACCGGCCGCGGGGAATCTCGCGGACCAGCGGGTGCAGGTGCGTGCCCCGGCGTTCGTCGCAGATCCACCCGGTGATGCCGATGTGCAGATCAAGGTCCAGGTAGTTGAACAGCGCACGTTTCTCCCCGGTGAAGCAGTGAATCACCGCCGCCGGGAGCTGATCACGAAAATCCCGCAAAATCGCGAGCAGGCGCTCGTCGGCGTCTCGCTCATGGAGAAACACGGGCAGCTGCAGCTCGACGGCCAGCGCCAGGTGCGCTTCAAGGACTTTTTCCTGCTGCGGGCGAGGGGAGAAGTCGCGATTGAAATCCAGCCCGCATTCACCCACGGCGCAAACGGTTTTTTCACGCAACAGCGCCCTGAGCTGGCTCTCGGTTTCGTTCGTCCAGGCACTTGCCGAATGGGGATGAATGCCGGCGGTGCTGAACAACCGCTCTGCGCTTTCGTCGAGCCTGCGGGATAAGGCCAGGGCCTGTTCGCTGCCTTCGACATCGGTGCCGGTGAGAATCAACTGGCCGACGCCGGCGGCGTACGCGCGTTCCACCACCTCGCGTTCGCGGCCGGCGAAGCTGGGGTTGGTCAAGTTGACGCCAATGTCTATTAGTTGCATGGTGCTACCTCAGGCCAGAGGCCGAGAAGAATACCAGAGCGATTGAAGCGATAAAAAACAAGCAGGCTCAACTGCTTGGATTACCCAATCCTGTGACCCCGCTTTTGTTGACGCATGCCGCGATCCTGACGGCGAGCCGGTCAGCTGCGGGGCACAGACTTCAAGCCCGTTTTTTCGGCCTTTCATCGGAGCGTCAATGATCCGAGCGTCCCTGTTTTCCCTGATGTGTGTCATGGCCGTGCCCAGCCATGCGTCGCCGCGCCCTGCCGGCCCGCCCGTGGTGATAAAAAAGAATCAGGTGCGCGACCTGCCGGCGATTCGCAGCGGCAAAGTCCTGCGGGTGCTGGTTAATCAAAGCCGCAACAGCTCCGCTGAAGTTCAGGGTGAGCCTATTGGCGTCGAGTGCCGTCGCTTGCAGGCGTTCGAAACCTACCTCAACAGCCACGCCCGCGACGGTCAGAAGATCTCCCTCAAACTCATCCCCAAAGCCAAGGACCAACTGCTGGCCGCGCTGCAGCGGGGCGAAGGTGACATGGTCGCGCCAGGCGAAATGCTCGATGCCAGTGCTGCGCGCTATGTCGACGCCTCTGAACCGGTGGTCGCCCAAGTGCCACTGGTGGTGGTCGGTGTCAAGGGTGAGCGGGGCCTCAGGCATCCCGAACAGCTCTCCGGCCGCACGCTGATGCTGACCAGTGGCAGCGCCGCTGATCAAGCCATCCTGCAATTGAATCAGAAACTGGCCCTGCGCAAGCTGCCGCCGGTGAAGATTGAATGGGTTGATCCGAGCCTGGCCGTGGAGGACGTGCTGGAAATGGTTCAGGCCGGGGTTTACCACTTGACCGTGGTCGAGCAACCCATCGCCGAGCGCTGGGCCAAAGTGATGCCGAAACTGCGCATCGACCGCACGGCCGCCCTGAGCGATCCGGGCGAGATGAACTGGTTCGTGCGCAAGGACGCGATCATGCTGCGCGGCGCTGTTGACCGTTTCCTGCAAACCTACGAACCGCCGCGCAATCAGGACGCGGCCTTCCAGACCGCCTACAAGGACCGCTATCAGATCCACAATCCGCTGGCCCGCGAAGACCGTCAACGCCTGGAAAAGCTGCGCCCCACGCTGCAGCTGCATGCCGACAAACAGAAGATGGACTGGCTCGACCTCGCTGCCGTGGCCTTCAAGGAGTCGGCGCTCAACCCGGTTGCCAAGGGTGGCAGCGGCGCCACCGGCCTGCTGCAGATCACCCCGTCGGCTGCCCAGCGCGTCGGCGTCGACAACATTCACGACCTCGACGGCAACGTGCAGGCGGCGAGCAAGTACATGGCGCTGCTACGGCGCAAGTTTTTCGCCAGCCCGAAAATCAATGAACGCGAGCGAATGGCCTTTACCCTGGCCGCCTACAACCTAGGCCCCGAGCGGGTGCAGGCCATGCGGATGGAAGCGAAGCGACAGGGACTCAACCCGAATCAGTGGTTTTTCCAGGTCGAGCGGGTCGCCATGGAGCAGGGCGGCAAAAATGTCGTGAGTTACGTCAACAGCGTCAACAAGTACTACCTGGCATTTGATCAGGCGCGCAGTTCATTGGAGCGTCCTGCGACCCGCTGATATATCTATCCATTCGATATGTATGGTGGGTATTTTGCAATTTTCATATTTGTAGAACCGATTATCATGGCGCCATTCTCCCCACTCAAACGGAATTAACCGCCATGAATGCTCAACTCAAATCGATCTTCAACACCCACGCCGGTTTCGGCATCACCGGCTTGCGGATTCTCATCGGCATCATCCTCATGGCCCATGGCAGCCAGAAGCTGTTCGGCCTGTTTGGCGGCTATGGCCTGGAAGGCACCGGCCAGTACATGGCGAGCCTGGGCCTGAACCCTGGGTACCTGATGGCGTTAATGTCCGGCAGCGCAGAATTCTTCGGTGGCCTGGCGCTGTTCCTTGGCTTGCTGGCACGGCCTGCAGCCCTCGTGGTGATTGTGATGCTCGTGGTGGCGATTCTATCGGTGCACATCCACAACGGTTTGTTCATGGCCAACAACGGTTATGAGTTCGGCCTGGCGCTGATTGCCGGCGCGGTGGCGGTGCTGTTCGAAGGTGCGGGTCGCCTGTCCCTGGACCGGTTGATCGCCCGCGGCTGATTCTCCCGGTCAAATCCGTAGCCACCACATTCCTGCCAAACAAAAACCCCGGCCTCTCAGGACGCCGGGATTTTTGCGTTCGGTTCAACGGGCGAACGACAGGAGCCGCCGATTGACAATGCCCACGCCGCTTCTCTAGGATGCCGTTCATGCGCCGATTTAAACAGCTACTTGCGGGGCGCCGGGTGACGGTCATTCGTCATCGAAATTCCGCTAAAGCGCTGGTTCGGTGTTGCCTCTCACCGCTGCCCAGCGGATCAATGAGGCAGAGAAAACGACACTATGAGCAGTCATTCCCACCCGCGTCCCCTCGTACGTCTGGCCCCCATCGCCAGCCAGTTCAATCGTCGTAATCCACAAATTCTTCTGGGCGGTGCCCATCAGCCGACGCTGCTGCGTTATCTCGACGGCTGGCCGCGTCGCCAGGGCGGCCCACACGCCTTTCTCATTCAGTTCATCGAAACCGACGACGCCCTTGAGCGCTTCAGCAACGACCAGTTCGACCTGGCGGTGATTCAGGCGCCCGCTGCCGAGCGCGCGGAGGCGGTGATTCACCACCTGATCCGCGTCGCCCGACAGGGTTTGATCACGCGCTGCTGACGGCTCGCCGCTTGGGTTGCAGCGGCTGATCGGGGTTGCGCAGGTTGAAGCGGGCGCGCACACCATTGGCGTGACAGCACTGGGTGACCAGCGTGCTGCGCAGGGTCCAGTCGGTGTTGATGATGTAAAAGTTCTGGATAAAGCTGTTTTCATCCGTTGATGCGAACCATTGATCGATCTTCAGGCTCAAGTCACTGGGCGCGTGCAGCGGCAGTGAATACTTGGCGCATTGAATGGCAGTCAGGCTGAATTCGGGTTTGTTTTCCACCGCCACTTCGTTCACGAAAGCTTTCAAAGTGTTGGTGTTGAACAGGTTCTCTCCCGGCCAGCGCTGCTTGACGCCGTGCCACAGCAATTCGTCGCCCGAACTGTGGTTGTAGGCGATCACGGCGTTTTTGCCCGGATGATCACGCCAGATGTTGTCCAGCGTCAGCCTGCTCAGGCGCCGAGGGACCGCCCTCCGGCCGAGGGTGGTTGTCAGCAGGTTCTGAAACTCCCGGTGGACGATTTCGCTGAAATTCTTGAATCGGTGGAAGTCGAGAATGACTATTTCCCGGGCGGGCGAGCCGTTCTGCTCAAGTTCTTCAAAGAATGCATGGACGCACGCCAGAATGTCTCCGGCGACCGTGCGCCCTGACGAGGTCAGATGAAACAGCTGAAAACGCCGCGGGTCACCCTTTTCATACTTTGAATAAAACGCCACGCGCAAATCCAGCGCGCGCACGCCCTGGCGAAGTTGCTCCAGGGGCGCGACGTCTTGGGCCATCTCCTGGGGGACCGCGAAG
This sequence comes from Pseudomonas sp. 15A4, assembly GCF_016925575.1. Classification (NCBI taxonomy): domain Bacteria; kingdom Pseudomonadati; phylum Pseudomonadota; class Gammaproteobacteria; order Pseudomonadales; family Pseudomonadaceae; genus Pseudomonas; species Pseudomonas sp. 15A4. The sequence goes on from NZ_CP068986.1 coordinate 3,442,810, forward strand.
TTGGGTGATAGCTTGTCGCTGCCGGCATTGTGGGCGCCGGGCAGGATGAGTTGGTCGATGCGCAACTGGGCAAGTTCGGGGATGTGCGCCATCCAGTCGAGATGGGGCGGACGGGGTGAAGCGGGTGCGTTAGAGGGCATACAGTCATTCCTTGACGTGTCATGAAGCTCCGAGGGCGGAGCGGGGTGAGCGGTCATTCGCTCTCGAGTCCTTTCTGAAGTCTGGCTGCCGCCTCGCGGGCGTCAACTGAACAGTCGCAGCCCGACTGTTGCTTGATGTGAGGGGCGGCTCGAACGCAGGCGTCAAGTCGCCCTGCAGCCGCGCGTCGGACAACGGTGCCCGCCGCAGGGTTGCTCTGCTCGCCGCTCATTTGACTTTGAGCACCACCCGCCCGCGCACCGGGTGTTCGTCGAGGTGGTTGTGCGCCTTGCCGAACTGCTCGAACGGCCAGGTGCGGTGAATGTCCGGCTTGAGTAGGCCCTTGGCGGTCAGCGCGTTGATCGCCTCCAGTGCGCGCTCCAGTGCGGGGCCATTCTGCTCGATGCCCAGCTCCGGCTTGCCGGTGAAGTTTTCCAGGCAATGCACATGGAAGCGCATGTTCTTGCGGAAGGCCTGCTGCGCCGGGAAAGGTGTTTTGTTGCCGCCCCGCAGGCCGTACAGCACCAGACTGCCGCGCGGGGCCAGCACGTCGCCGAGCATCGACATCTGCATCCCGCCCAGGCCGTCGAACACCGCTTCGATGCCGTGGCCGTGGGTCAGGGATTCGATGCGCAGGCAGATGTCGTCTTCGTCGGTGACGATCACTCGATCGGCGCCGTTCGCCATCAGGTATTCCCGGTCTTCCCCATGGGCCGTCGCGGCGATGACCCGCAGGCCCAACGCTTTGCCCAACTGCACGAAGGCAATCCCGGGGCTGTATGTCGCGTCGGTGACGAGCACGGTCTGGCCGGGTTGCACATTGGCCAAGTCGACGAAGGCAAACCAGGCCAGCAGCATCGGGGTGTAGTGAACGCTGGCATCCACCGGCGTCAGTGCGTCCGGGTAGCGGGTCAGCGCATTGCGCGGAACCATCACGTGGTCGCCACACACCGGATACTGGTTGGCGCTCATGGCTTTGAAGCTCGCCACCTTGTCGCCCACCTTCAAGTCGCTCACGCCAGCGCCCACGGCTTCGACGACGCCGGCCATTTCACTGCCCAGACCCGCTGGCAGGTGCACCGGTGCCAGTGACAGGTTCTGCCGCCACAATACGTCGTCCCAGCTGATGCCGATGGCTTCGGCACGAACCAGCACTTCCTGTGGGCCGGGGGACCGATCAGGCTGCTCCTCGCAACTGAGCACATCGGCTTTGCCGAAGCGATGAAATTTGATGGCGCGTGACATTGTCGACCTCGATGCCTGTCGTTGAGTGTTGCAACGACTGTATCGATGGGGACCACGGGGCACTATTTCTGTCGGTCGATACCCGACATGCCTGCTATCAATTCGCGTTGACGACTTGGCTGACGTGAGCGCTTATTTGCCCCAGGCCCGCAACGCCTGTTCGACAAACTGGCGCACCTTGGGGAGGCGATAGCGGTCCTGGGGGTACATCAGCCACAGCGTGCGGCTGGGCGGCTGGTAATCCTGCAGCAACGGCACAAGTTTTCCGCTGGCGATGTCCTCGCTGATCAGCACGTCGGGCAGCATCGACACGCCCATCCCGGCGAGCACGGCCTGGCGCAGCGCCGGCGTGCTGTTGACGATCATCGAGCCTGATACCGGCACTTCCATCACGCCGTCGGGGCCGGTCAGTCGCCATAACTTGTCGGCGGCACGCCAGTCGTCACCGGCCGGGTAGGCGAACGCCAGGCAGTCGTGATCCCTCAGGTCATCGGCGCTCTGCGGCGTGCCTCGGCGTTTCAGGTACGCGGGCGCGGCGCAGATGGTCAAGGTGTAGTCCTGCAGCGGTCGGGCGATCAACGCCGATGATTCCGGGGTGCCGAGGCGGATGGCAGCGTCGAAGCCATGCTCGATCAGGTCCATTGTCTGATTACTGAGCACCACCTCGACCTTGATCTGCGGGTAGCGCTGAACGAAATCGCTGAGCATCGGGGACAGGCGTTCGGCGCCGAAGGCTGGCGGCGCGGTGACGCGCAAGGTGCCGCTGGGTTCGGTCTGTGCCTGTTCGGCCATGCGTTCGGAATCGTTGACCAGCCCCAGCACTTCGACGCAACGCCGGTAGTATTCGACGCCAAATTCAGTGAGGTTTTGTCGGCGGGTGGTGCGCTGCAACAGGCTTACCCCCAGGCGTTGCTCCAAGGCTTTCAAGTGATTGCCGACCATGGTCGTCGACATTTCGCACTGGCGCGCAGCCGCGGTCATGCTGCCGCCTTCCACCACTTTGACGAAGACCGTCATCGCCAGAAATACATCCATTATCAAGCCCTGCTTTAAAGTCACTGAAGGATGCCGGTCTTTATACATCAGAACGGGCTAACGATACTGGCCTCACTGACCCGTGATGGAGCCACCGACATGACCGCCGCCTGCCTGATGAACACCTACAAACCCATGCCGTTGAGCTTCATCCGTGGCGAAGGCGCGCGGCTGTGGGATGACAGTGGCCGCCAGTACCTGGACGCTGTCGCGGGTGTCGCCGTGACCAACGTCGGCCACAGCCATCCCAAGATTGTCGCGGCGATCAGCGAGCAGGCCGGGCTGCTCTTGCACACGTCCAACCATTACCGCATTGACTGGCAACAGAAGCTGGCGCAACGGTTGACGCAGCTGTCGGGCCTGGAACAGGTGTTTTTCAACAATTCCGGCGCCGAGGCCAACGAAACCGCGCTCAAGCTGGCGCGTTTGTATGGCTGGGCCAAGGGCATCGAGCACCCGCTGGTGCTGGTGATGGACAACGCCTTTCACGGCCGCACCCTCGGCACCTTGTCGGCCAGCGATAACGGCACCGCGCGGCTGGGTTATCAACCCATGTCGGCGGAGTTCGTCAAGGTGGCGTTTGGTGACATCGTCGCGATTAAACAGGCGACGCGGGTGTATGGCGAACGCATCGTCGCCGTGCTGGTCGAGCCGGTTCAGGGCGAGGGAGGCGTGGCGTTGCCTCCACCCGGGTACCTGAAAGCACTGCGCGGGCATTGCACGCAGAACGGCTGGCTGATGATGCTTGACGAGATCCAGACTGGCATCGGTCGGACGGGGCGCTGGTTTGCGTTTCAGCACGAAGGGATCGTGCCTGATGTGATGAGCCTGGCGAAGGCGCTGGGCAATGGCATTCCCATTGGTGCGTGTCTGGCAACGGCGGCGGTGGCGCGGTTGTTCACGCCGGGCAGTCATGGCAGTACGTTTGGCGGCAATCCGCTGGCGTGCCGGGTCGGCTGCACGGTGCTGGATATCGTTGAGGGGAGGGGCTTTTGCACAATGCGGCGGTGCAGGGCGAGCGGCTGTTGGCGGGACTGCGCACTGCGCTGGCGGGACACCCCGATGTCGCACTGGTGCGGGGCATGGGTTTGATGATCGGGATTGAATTGACGCGGCCGATTCGGGAAGTGTGCCTGGTGGCGGCGCGGGAATATGGCGTACTCATCAACGTCACTCGCGGGCAGACGATTCGGCTGTTGCCGCCGTTGGTGATTGATGCAGCGGATGTCGACAGGATTGTGGCAGGGGTGGTAGGGGCGCTGGGCCAACGCGTAACGGGATGACCCTTTGATCTGCCCCAGGCGATCTCATCACAGGGCAATTAACTTGAATATTAAACGCGTCAGTAAACAGTATGTTTATTGGCGCGTTTTGCTATTCGTCAGGTGTTGTCACGGTGCATTAATAAAACCTCTGGCGTCAGGATTAAATGTCTTTGAATTTGGCTTCGGATGCCTATTGCGTAGCCTGTCAGACCCATCTGTCAGAAGCCTCCTGATATTTGTAAGAAGTTTCCTGATATTAAAACGAGGGTAGTATTTTAATTTTTCAGTGATTAGCCTCTCCCTCCAATGCCGGGCTCACCCCGGCGATGCTCGTCACACGCGCCAATAAACTTGAGTCCCATCAAGAATTGCGGCGGATGTTTTGAATATATCCCGCAGCCGCCTCCCATGGGGTAGCTCTTCAATAACCTAATTATTCAACTGCTCGCGGTGTTTCCTATGACTTCAGTTAATCATGAGCGATCCGGTGCTGCCGCGATTGATATAGATCTAATATTCCAGGACACCTATTTGCTGGCCGTTGAACTGCGTCATGGTCCGGTAATGACCGACAGCAAGACATTGCGTCAGACCTGTATTGCGCAAGTCGAAAACGCGCGTGAAGCATTGCAGCAGGCGGGCATGGACACACGCAGTGTCGACTTGATCACCCATGCGCAATGCGCGCTGCTCGACGAATCCGTTTTGGCCAACGTCGGGGACGGGGTCCGAGAGGTATGGATCACTGAATCCTTGCAGGCGCGGTTCTGCGGGCATCACCGAGCGGGTGAAATTCTGCATGAGCAAATGCGGGAAGTGCTGCGCGAGCCTGCGCCGGACATGCACGTCGTGACCCTGTTCCAGCGGGTGATGATGTTGGGCTTTCTGGGCGGTTATCGATCGCTGGATGACGAAGAACGCCTAGTCCTGAAAAACCGGCTGGACGCGCTGGCAGGGCCGCACCTGTTCCCGGTGCGGCCGACCTGGATAGACGCCAGAGGGCCTGTCCGCACATTCCCCTGGTGGCTACGTTCTCCACTCCTGCACCTGGCCATCGCGGGGCTGGCGCTGGTCGTCTTGTGGTGGTTCCTGAATCGCACGCTCGCCAACATGGTCGACGAGCTTGTCGTGAGGGGCGTCTGACCATGGCGGACTCTCTCCCGGCCTTTTTTGACCACAGCCGTCACACCCTGCGCGTCGATGAACTGGATGCCGACCTCGACGTGCTGACGTTCACGGGCGAAGAACAGCTCAGCCAGCCGTTCACCTACGTCATCGAGTTCACCTCGACGGTTCAGGATATAGGCGCCGGGCACATGCTTGGCAAAGAGGCGCAGTTCACGCTGCACACCGCGGCGCATCTGCTGCCCGGCGCGATGCGCGGGTTGCCGCTGCCAACCACCGAGCCGCTGCGCACTGTTTGCGGCGTGGTCACGGGTTTCAAGTGTCTGTCAGCCTCCAAAGACGAGGCGCGTTACGAAGTCACGCTGGAACCGCGCATGGCGTTGCTGTCCCGCGGCCGTCAGTACCGGATCTACCAACAGAGGTCGGTGCCGGAGATTGTCGAGAGCATTCTGCGCAGTCGCCACGGCATGGAGGGGCAGGATTTCCGGTTCAACCTTGTTCGTGACTACCCTCGCCGAGAGCAAGTGATGCAGTTCGGTGAAAGCGATCTGGCGTTCATTTCACGGCTGCTGGCCGAGGTGGGCATCTGGTTCCGGTTCGCCCACGACGCCCGTTTCGATATTGATGTGATCGAATTTCACGACGACCAGCGCCACTACCAATGGCCTCAAATCAAGGTGCCGTATCGCTCGCCATCGGGGCTGGACAGCCATGATCAGGACGCCGTGTGGCAGTTGCAATCCGATCATTGCGTGGTGGAAAAGCACATTCACTTCCGTGCCTACGACCCACGGGATGCCAACGCCTGGCTCGACGGCGAAGTCGACCAGAGCCGCCGCGCCACCACCACCTATGGCGAGGCCTATCACTACGCCGAGCCCTACACCGTGCTCGGCGACCCACGGGATCTGGACGAAGACCTTGAGAGCGAAAGCGGCTTTTTCTATGCGCGGCTGCGCCACGAAGGTTATCTCAATGCCCAGACGCGACTCAGCGGCGTCAGCAGCAGTGCGACCCTGGCGCTGGGGCAGATGCTCAGCGTCACCGGCAATCCCCCCATGCGTTCGAACCCGGTGCGGTGATCACCGGCCTGAGTCTGCGCGCTGCCCGGGACCGCAGTTTCGAAGTCAGCTTCGTCGCCATTCCCTACAGCGAGAGCGTTTGCTTCCGGCCCCCGGTGCCGCGCAAGCCACAGCTCGCCGGCACCGTTGCCGCCCGTGTCACCAGCGTCATTGCCAATGACCCCTACAGCCACATCGATAAGGAAGGTCGCTACAAGGTCAACTTCCTGTTCGACCGGGACAGTTGGGAAACCGGTGAAGAGAGCGCGTGGTTACGGCTGGCCCGCGCCTACGCCGGCGACACCCACGGCCTGCACCTGCCGCTGATTGCCGGCACCGAAGTGGCCGTGGCCTTTGAGCACGGCGACCCCGACCGGCCCTACATCGCCCATGCCTTGCACGACGACCGGCACCCGGACCCGGTGACCCTGGCGGACCGGGACTTCACCCGCAACGTGCTGCGCACGCCGGCCAACAACAAACTGCGCATGGAAGACGAGCGCGGCAAGGAGCACGTCAAGCTCAGCACCGACCACAGTGGCAAGAGTCAGCTGAATCTGGGGCATCTGGTGGACGCCAGCAAGCAGAAGCGCGGCGAAGGCTTCGAACTGCGCACCGATGGCTGGGGGCAATCCGCAGCGGCAAAGGGCTGTTCATCAGCGCCGATGAACAGGCCGGCGCCCAGGGGCAGCAACTTGAGATGGCAGCGGCGATTGCTCACCTGCAGCATGCGGTGGAGCAACTGCAAGGGCTGTCCCAGGATGCCCAGGCGAGCAGGGCGGAGCCCGCCGGGGTTCAGGCGCAAATGGACCTGCTTGAACAGAACCTCGAACAGCTCAAATCCGCCGTGCTGTTGCTCAGCGCCCCACAAGGCATTGCCCTCACCAGCGGCAAGCACCTGCAACTGGCGGCACACGACAACCTGATGCTCAACGCTGGCGGCGAAGCCGACATCGGCGTCGTCAAGCGGATGTTCATCGGCGTCGGCAAAGGCTTGAGCCTGTTCGTGCGCCAGCTGGGCATCAAGCTGATCGCCAATCAGGGCCCGATCACCGTGCAGGCGCAGAACGACACGCTGGAGCTGCTGGCCCGGCAAGGCCTGAGCATCACCAGCACCGAAGACGAGATCCACATCGTCGCCAAGAAGAAGATCGTGCTCAACGCCGCAGGCAGCTACCTGACCCTTGAACAAGGCCTCATCGAGTCAGGGACGGCGGGCGACCATCTCCTCAAGGCCGCGACTTTTCAGTTCCTCAAGGGCGGCGCGACCATGGCTGCCGACCATCCCGATTCCCCGAAACAGCTGACTCGTCAGCCCCTGCGCCTGAAGCTGGCTGCAACGCCCAACCTTGGCGGCAGCTGGACTCACATGCCCTACAAGCTTTATGCCGATGGCGGGCTGATCAGCGAGGGCGTCATGGACGGCAGCGGGCACGTCGAGGTTGATCATCAGCCGACGACGCAGGAATACCGGCTGGAAATGGCCAACGGCGTCAGCTACCGCATTCCCGCCGTGACCGCTTACCGCCATCCCGAGCAGGGAAGGCTGGCCAATCAGGGCCTGCACCACCACCGTTCTGCGCCCGACACCCCGGTCAATCAGCCCGCCTCGCACGCCGACCACCGCACGCAGTACGCCGCCGTGCTGAATAACACCGCCGATCAGGAAGAGGAGGCTCCATGACGCAGCCCGAAATCGTCGCGCCGGTATCGTTTCAAGAAACCGACACCGTGACTCTGACGCCCCCTGGTTTGTGCAGGACTCTGAGTACCCGCCAGCTTTGACGACGTACATGCCGCTGGTAAACGGCGAAGAGACCTTTGGTGCCGTGCACCGTGCCATCGCAAGCGCGACACGTTCGGTTGATATCATTTGTTGGGGCTTTCAGCCGTCGATGTATTTCATTCGCAACGGGGGAAGCACCCCAGCATCGGCGCGCTACTCATGGAAAAGGCCAAGGAGGGTGTAAAGGTACGCGTATTGGGCTGGGAGGCGCCGTTCAATACCGCAGGCATGGCGGGCGAAGCTAACCTTCCAGGCAAGGGGTTGCTTGCGCTCGACGATCGTAAAATGCAACACACCGCCGACGTCGAATACGGCTATGACCGTTATTGGTTCGCCAAGTGTGCTATTGCCGCTGGCCAGGCACCCAAGCGCATCAGTGAACAATACCCGGCTTACGCCAGTCGCGGCTTCAGCCTGTTCGACCGCGCCGAGATCGTTCACCAGGCCCGGTATCACAGCGCCGATCCGAACTTGAGCGCCATCACGTTCGCAGCCCTCGGTATTGCCGTCACTCACCATCAGAAAACCGTGCTGGTGGACTATGAAGCCCCCGAACAGGCGGTGGGTTTCGTCATGGGCCACAACACCCTCGACGAATATTGGGACACGGATCGGCACTCGGCGCTCAAGCGCGACAAAGCCAGTAAACCCGCGCCCAATGCCGGGCCTCGGGGTGACACGCCGCGTCAGGACATTTCCAGCCAGGTGGCCGGGCCGATCCTGGAGCACCTGCACCACAACTTTGCCACCGCCTGGTTCGACGCGACGGGCGAAGACCTGATGACCACTCGCGACGCCATGGCCCTTGGCAAACGCCTGCAATGCCCGCCCGACCAGCAACGGCACTTCGCGCAGATCCTTCGCACCCAGGCCCAGGAAGGCCGACGCGACATCGAGAAGCTCTACCTGCAAGCGGTGAACAACGCCACGGGCTTCATCTACATCGAAAACCAGTACTTTCGCTGGCCGCCCCTGGCCGAAATGATCAAGAAGGCCGCCCTCGCCCAGACCCAGGGCGGACGGGACCCCGGCAAGCACGGCGCATTGCACCTGTTCGTGATCACCAACGTCACCGACGACGGCATCGGCAAAGGCACGGTCAACACCCACCGCATGCTCGACAGCCTGGGGCGTGCTGACACCATGCCGGAGATCACCCGACTGCAACGCATCGAGGCAGCCAAGGCAGAGGCCGCTGCGCAAGAGCCGGACCTGAGCGAATTGATAGCAGATCAGGCGATGACCTTCGTGAGCCATTTGCTGACCGGGCCAAATAGCGAGATGAGTGAAAAGGCCCTGCAAAAGCAGCGCGACGCCGAAAGCGCGGCTGCCTTCCGGCGGGCTGTGCTCGAAGGCCAGATCAAGGCCATCCAGCAGGAAGTCCTCAAGCCCGAGGACATCCCTAACCTCAAAGTGCACATCTGCTCGCTGGTGGCGCCCGACTCACCTCCCGGCAACTGGGTGCCGGTGTACATCCATTCCAAGCTGATGATCGTCGACGACGTGTTTACCACCCATGGCTCCGCCAACATCAACACCCGCAGCATGCAGGTGGACAGCGAATTGAACATTGCCCATGAGTGGGCGAGTGAAACTCAGGCGTTGAGGCGGACGTTGTGGGATCTGCATACGGCGGGGAAGGGGATCCAGGATCAGCCGAAAGCTGCGTTCAAGGCCTGGCAGGAAATCATCAAGAAAAATAAGGACCTCCGCGCAGACGAGAAGGGTAAGCAACCTTGCGCTCCCCTCGTCGAATTTCATTACTCCCCCGCCACGCTGACGAACCTCGACTGATGCGCCGCTTACTGCTGCTTGCCTGCCTAGCCATGACTGCCTGCGACAACGGCAACGGGTTACGACCACTACCGGACAAGGACATCCCGATGAAATCCCTCGCTGCAATTAAGGACAACCTGGCCTTTACTTGCAAACACGAAACGCTAACTCCGGGGAGTGCTGACAGCGATGTGCTGTTCCAGTACGCCCGCTGGCTGGAGAAGAACAACCAGCTGAAACAAGACCCGGATACCGACCTTGAAATTAGTCGGCTGTACCGTATCGCCACTGAGAATGGTCATACCAAGGCCAATATCAACCTGCAGAACGGCAGCCTGCGCGGGAAATACAAACTCCGGGGCTACGAGCACCTGCGCTTCAGTCAAGACCTGATCGATGCAAACGTAGCCACGGGTTACTACTTCGTGTCGCTATTTTTGAAAAACGGTATTGCCGATTTGAAACCAGATATGGAGATGTCGTTGCGCTTTTTGCGCAAGGCGGCCGACGAAGGAAGTGCCCAAGCTCAATACGAGATTGGCGATGCGCTGGCGCCGAGCAGCAGAGCGCCCGATGTCGCGCGGCAGATGCGTCGGTGTGCGGCTGAGCAAGGGCATGGAGATGCAGCGCTGGAGCTAGCAGTCAATCTCCAAGGTAGGCGGCAATACCGAGACGCGCTTGAGGCATTTCAGCTCGGCGTCGCCGCAGGCGATGAAACTTCCGCAGGATGGCTGGATGACAGTTTTCGAGGTCCGGAGCCGACCGATGAGTTGCATTACTTGGCTCTCGACAAAGATCTCGACCGCGCCGAGCGCTACAACAAAATCTGGAGCATCCTCGCCGACTACTCCTACGCCCACCCAAAAGTCCCCGAAATCAACGAAATCCTCCCGCTGCCCCCGGCCAAGCTGCCGCCGTGGGACGGCAAGCTGCAATGGCTGGAAGCCCGCGAAGCCAATGTCCCGCCGGAAAAGCCTTCGCCGGAGTTAATTCAGCGCCTGACCCGGGACCTGAAAATCGACCCCGTCACCGGCAGACCGATGCCGGGCGCCAAGGGCTTCAGCCAGGCAGACCTGTCGGCCGACCAATGCGTCGCCGGGACCAAGTGCCCCGTCAGTGGTTGGTGGCAGGTGGTCGTGCACCGGGAACTGCACACCCCCGACGGCCAGCCGATTGTTCGTCACTTCGAGCAAGGAGACGTTTTCCCTGTCGAGCGCATGTGCTACTACCGCGACCGAATCTGGCCGCTTGCCAAGAGCGAGCACGAAGGCCCGGTACGGGTCTGGTGGAGGCTGGCATGAAGAAGTGGGTTCTGAAGGCGTTCTTCCTGCTGTCCGCAACAATGCTGCTGACCACAGGGTTGTTTGAGCTCTACAGCAAAATGCCAGTCTGCGAAGAGCGGGAAAACGGGCGGGGCGCGATGAACAGTTGTCTGCCCTATGATCAGTTACTCGCAGGTGATTACAGGGTCAGAAAAGGGCAGGTGTATTGGGAGGAGCGAGAGTATTCACCTGAAAAAAACTGCGGGTTTGGGTATTTTTCGATAGTTGCCAACTTAACTAGCTTTAAGTGTTTGCTGGAGATGAAGGGCTACATTCGGACAGTAGAGCGTCGAAAGTTAACCAAGGTAGAAAAGCTGTCGCCTGCGTTCAGGGTTTTAGAAGCCACAGAATCCGGACTGTTGGACTGGCAAAAAAACAATTCAACAAATATGCCGTGGGCGAACAGGGTGTGTATTTCGAAGGACGGTTGTTGGAAGGGGCCGACCCCAAAGACTTCTCGGTTATCTTTCCATTAGGTGACCATGAATTGTGGAGCTTTGTAAGTGTCTCTCGTACCGGGGATATGACCTTTGTTGGCGGGCAAAGCCTCGGTGATGTCGATCTCACTCTGTTTCGCTTGCTCGAACCCTCTAAATGTCCGGAGGCTTTCACTGTCTGCGAGACGGATGACCTAACTCAGCTCCTTCAGGCAGAGGGTGGGGTTTTCGCCGCGTTAGGTAACGATGTGGTTTTTTTGTCGGCTTACAAGTTGGTTCGTTTTGAAAAAAGTTTCCCCTGGCATGTATATGTTTTCCCACAAAGCTAAGCGGTATCTATACACTCAGGGAACTCTGTATGAGCTCTCAGTAGCCCGCGATAGACTTATAGGATCTCCCAGTGATTATAAGGATGATATGATCTGGTTCCGCCCAGACTACAAGCCGCTTTCTCAGTCCTCCGAAGCGTACCTTCCTTGGCAGAACGAGCAGGTCAAGCAATATAGCGTCACGAACGATGGCGTCTACTTCAGAGGTCAACGTTTGGATGGTGCTGATCCCAGAACTTTCAAGGTTATTTTTCCTTTTGGTACAGATGCGCAATGGAAGACTTTCTATATATCTAAAAGTGGTAGTGTTTCGTTCCGAGATGAAATAAATATTGGAGCGGCTGATTTTAGAGAGCCAAAGATTTTACTTCCGTGCGACGTTTCTGCGAGCGGGGTGATTCATTCTTGCTGGTCATTTCGTGAGGTTTTGGCATCGGCCAACGTAAAAGGGGTTGTAGCCCAGCTAGGTGAAGACGTTCTTTATTTTCATCGTCATGGGGTAAGCAAGTTTATAGGTGCCGCTTCTACCGACTTCCATATTGCAGACGTTGACGGAGTCTTCTATCTCATCAGAGGGGGCGCAAGCTTTAGGCTCTTGAGAAATAGTAAGTTCCCAACGCTGAATTTTATTAGTGGATGGGGGACTTAACGGACCTACCCACTTTGGATAAGTCTTACGTTTGTAACAGCAGTCTTAGTCTTTGCCTGGCTTCGCTGAAGCCATGAATCACTTACATTTCTTAGCAAAAGGAATCAACCATGAAAGGCATCATCCGCATCGGCGACAGCACCACCGGCGGCGGCATCGTCAAAACCGGCTCGGACGCAATGATCTTTGAAGGCATTGGCGCCGCCCGCGTAGGCGACATCGTCCTTTGCCCGCTGCCAGGCCATGGCACCACCCGCATTGCCCAAGGCAACTCGGGCTGCAGCGATGACGGCGTGCCGATCGCGTTCCACGGCGACCTCTGTGAGTGTGGCTGCGCACTAATCACCTCGCTGCCGGAAGCCAGCGCCGGCTGACGAAGCATTATGTTTCTCAACACCCGAGACACCCAAGACAAGGACATCTGCCATGAACAAGGACAACCCGACGCTGGCGTACTTCGATGCCGAGATGCGCTACCTGCGCGAAGCCGCTAAAGAGTATGCCGAGGCATTTCCCGACCGCGCCAGCGCGTTGAACCTGGACAAGCCCGGGGCTCAGGATCCCGCCGTCGAACAGCTGTTCCAGGGCTTTGCGTTCCTGATGGGCCGACTGCGGGAAAAGCTCGACGACGACCTGCCGGAGTTGACTGAGGGTTTGGTCGGGCTGGTCAGCCCGCAGTACCTGCGCATGATTCCGTCGCTGTCGATCGTCGAGTTCTCGCCTGACATCCATGAGATGAAGACCAGCGAGACGATTCGCAAAGGCTTCGAGGTGCGCTCGCGACCTGTCGGCCCAGAGGGTACTCGCTGCCGTTACACCACCACGCAGGACCTGACATTGCGCGCGCTGTCGCTCGATAGCGTGGAGGTCGGGCAGCAGGCGGATGGCCGCTCCGTGATCAGGCTGCGGTTCTCCCTGGGCAAGTTGGTGCAGGGGGACACGATGGACCTGAGCAGCCTGCCGCTGTACCTGAACGCCAGCGCGCCCGTGGCCAGCGCCTTGCACCAGGCGCTGGCGCTCAATGCCCGCAAGGTCTACCTGCGCAAGGGAAGTTCGGAACGCGAGGAGGTCGCTGTCAAATTCAGCCCCAAGGGTTTCGGTGACGAAGATCGACTCTGGCCTCATGCTGATGACCGTTCCAGCGGCTGCCCGTTATTGCTGGAGTATTTCAGCTTCCCCGAGAAATTCATGTTCCTCACGATCAAGGGCCTGGAGCAGGTGAAACTGGACGCCAACACAAAGGCGTTCGAGCTGGAGGTGGTGCTGGGTCAACCCTGGCCCCGCGGGTTTGCGCTCAGTGCCGAGCATGTTCGTCTTCACGCCGTGCCGGTCATTAACCTGTTTGCCCTGGAGGCAGACCCTCTGGCCCTCGACCCTTTGCAGACCGATTACCGCGTGCGGCCGGCGCATGTGGAGGATGCCGACACGGAAATCTATTCCGTGGACAGCGTTATCGCGGGCAAGCGTGCTGCGCGGCACGAGTATGTGCCCTTCACCCATTTTCAGCACAGGGGCGGCATGCTGCGTGATGACGCTCCGGAGCGCTATTTCCATACCCGGCTCAAACCCGCGCCAGATGGGTCCCACGCCACATGGCTGGTTCTGGGGGAGACGGTTTCGAACAGGACCGCTTGAACCCGGCACACCGCCTGACGCTGCAGTTGACGGGCACCAACGGGCGGCTGCCGCGAATGGCGTTGGCCGAGACGGTGCTGGACCAGCCTGCGCAGTCGAGTCGGCGGACATTGACCGTGCGCAACCTGTGCGCGCCGACGATGCCCTGTTACGCCCCTGACAGAGACCGCTTTCATTGGCGTGTACTCAGTCACCTGGGCTCGAGTTTTCTGCCGCTGCTCGACAATGCCGAGGTCTTGCGCAATACGCTGGCGCTTTACGACTGGACCGACAGTTCGCTGAACCGGCGCCGGTTACAGTCGATCATCGAGGTTCGTCATCATCTGATCCAACGTTTTGAGGGCGGTTTTCTGCTGCGCGGTGTGGACATTGAAGTCACGCTGGAGGCAGGCAATTTCGCGGGGAAGGGGACATTTGCCTGTTTGGTGAACTGCTCAGTCGCTTCTTTGCGCAGTACGCCGACATTCATCTGTTCAACCAATTGACGTTGATCCTGCAACCGCAGGATAAACATCTGCGTTGGAGTGAGAATCATAGCCAGCGAGTGCCTGGGTGAGCCGTCAATTCGCAAGCGCCGCCGCAGATTGCCTTGCATTAAGGCACTAGGCTGCCGCGGAGCGCACTTAACCCAGTGGGAGCGAGCTGGCTTGCAATGGAGGCCGGCAAATCCGCTGACTATTTCAGCGCCTGGAATGCCGTATTCGCGAGCAAGCTCGCTCCCACAGGTTGTGTAATGCCCGAATGATCAAGTCGGCATAACACCTCTGCCGTGATTACTCGTCATACCCCAGGTTCGGCGCCAGCCAGCGTTCGGTCACGCTCAAATCCTGCTGTTTACGCGCCGTATAGCTTTCCACTTGATCTTTGTCCACCTTGCCGACGGCAAAGTACTGGGCCTGCGGGTGGGCGAAGTACCAGCCGCTGACCGCCGCCGCCGGGAACATCGCGTAGTGCTCGGTGAGGAACACGCCGCTGACGCCGGGTTTGCCGTCGCCCTGGGCCGGGTCGAGGAGGTCGAACAGCACGCCTTTTTCGGTATGGTCCGGGCAAGCCGGGTAGCCGGGGGCAGGGCGGATGCCGGTGTATTGCTCTTTGATCAGCTCGTCGTTGCCCAACTGCTCGTCGCGGGCATAACCCCAATATTCTTTGCGCACCTGCTGGTGCAGCCACTCGGCGCAGGCCTCGGCCAGACGATCCGCCAACGCCTTGACCATGATCGCGTTGTAATCGTCGCCGTTGTCCTGATATGCCTTCGACACTTCTTCCGCGCCGATGCCGGCGGTGGTGATGAAGCCCCCGACGTAATCGGTCACGCCGCTGCCCTGGGGCGCCACGAAGTCGGCCAGGGAGAAGTTCGGCTTGCCGTCGGTCTTGATGATCTGCTGACGCAGGTGATGGAGCTTGGCCAGTGGCGCGCCGTTGTCGTCGAGCAGTTGAATGTCGTCGTGATCGACCTGATTGGCCGGCCAGAAGCCGAACACGGCGCGGCTGCGGATCAGCTTTTCGTCGATCAGTTTACGCAGCAGCTCCTGGGCGTCCTTGAACAGCGAGGTGGCCGCTTCGCCCACCACTTCGTCGGTCAGAATGCGCGGGTACTTGCCGGCCAGGTCCCAGGAAATAAAGAACGGCGTCCAGTCGATGTAATCCACCAGCACGTTCAGGTCGATGTCTTCCAGCACCTTGACCCCGGTGAACGTCGGCTTCACAGGCTGGTAGGCGGCCCAGTCGAACTGCGGCTTCTTGGCGATGGCCGCGCCGTAGCTCAGGCGCTCGGTGCGGGCGCTGCGGGCGGACGTGCGCTCGCGCACTTCGATGTATTCGGCGCGGGTCTTCTCGATGAAGCCGGCTTTCAGCTCCTTGGACAGCAACTGCGTCGCCACGCCTACGGCACGGGAAGCGTCGGTGACGTAGATCACCGCGTCGTTGCTGTACTTGGGCTCGATCTTCACCGCCGTGTGCGCTTTGGACGTGGTCGCGCCGCCGATCATCAGCGGCAGGTGGAAATCCTGACGCTGCATCTCGCGGGCGACGTGAACCATTTCGTCCAGCGACGGCGTAATCAGGCCCGACAACCCGATGATGTCGCACTTCTGTTCGCGGGCCACCTGCAGGATTTTCTCCGCTGGCACCATCACGCCGAGGTCGACGATGTCGTAGCCGTTGCAGCCCAGCACCACGCCGACGATGTTCTTGCCGATGTCGTGGACGTCGCCCTTGACCGTCGCCATGAGGATCTTGCCCTTGGCTTCGGGCTTGTCGCCTTTCTCCTCTTCAATGAAAGGGATCAAATGCGCCACGGCCTGTTTCATCACGCGGGCGGATTTAACCACTTGCGGCAAGAACATCTTGCCCGAGCCGAACAGGTCGCCGACCACGTTCATGCCGGCCATCAGCGGGCCTTCGATGACCTCGATAGGGCGCTTGAATGACTGGCGCGAGAGCTCGGTGTCTTCAACGATGTGCGTGGTGATGCCCTTGACCAGCGCGTGCTTGAGGCGCTCGTTGACCTCCCAGCCGCGCCACTCTTCGGTTTCCGCTTCCTTGACCGAGCCGTCGCCCTTGTATTTGTCGGCAAGGGCCAGCAGCGCGTCCGTGCCTTCCGGGTTGCGGTTGAGCACCACGTCTTCCACCGCGTCACGCAGTTCGGCCGGAATCTGGTCGTAGATCTCCAGCTGGCCGGCGTTGACGATGCCCATGGTCAGGCCGTTGCGAATCGCGTGCAGCAGGAACACCGAGTGGATCGCCTCGCGCACCGGGTTGTTGCCACGGAACGAAAACGACACGTTGGACACGCCACCCGAGGTCAGTGCATACGGCAGCTCATCGCGGATGTAGGCACAGGCGTTGATGAAGTCCACGGCGTAGTTGTTGTGCTCTTCGATGCCGGTGGCGATGGCGAAGATGTTCGGGTCGAAAATGATGTCTTCCGGCGGGAAGCCGACTTCGTTCACCAGAATGTCGTAGGAGCGCTTGCAGATTTCCTTCTTGCGCGCCTCGGTGTCCGCCTGGCCGGCTTCGTCGAAAGCCATGACCACCACCGCCGCGCCGTAGCGCTTGCACAGCTTGGCGTGATGGATGAACTGCTCGACGCCTTCTTTCATGCTGATCGAGTTGACGATGCCCTTGCCCTGGATGCACTTGAGCCCGGCTTCGATGACTTCCCATTTCGAGGAGTCGATCATGATCGGCACGCGGGAGATGTCGGGCTCGCCGGCAATCAGGTTGAGGAAGGTCACCATGGCCTTCTTCGAGTCCAGCATGCCCTCGTCCATGTTGATGTCGATCACCTGAGCGCCGGCTTCGACCTGCTGCAGGGCGACTTCCAGGGCTTCGGTGTAGTTGTCTTCACGGATCAGACGGGCGAAGCGGGCAGAACCGGTGATGTTGGTGCGCTCGCCGACGTTGACGAACAGCGAGCTGCGATCGATGGTGAACGGTTCCAGGCCAGACAGGCGACAGGTCTTCGCGATCTCCGGAATCGGGCGCGGCGCGTAGGGCGCGACGGCGTTGGCGATGGCCTTGATGTGCGCCGGCGTGGTGCCGCAGCAACCGCCGACGATATTGAGGAAGCCGCTCTGGGCGAACTCTTCAACGACCTTGGCCATCTCTGCCGGGGCTTCGTCGTACTCGCCGAATTCGTTAGGCAGGCCGGCGTTCGGGTGCGCGGAAACATGGGTTTCGGCTTTATTAGACAGCTCTTCCAGGTACGGCCGCAGCTCGCTGGCGCCCAGCGCGCAGTTGAGGCCCACGGAGATCGGCTTGGCGTGGCGCACGGAGTTCCAGAACGCTTCGGTGGTCTGCCCGGAGAGGGTGCGACCCGAGGCGTCGGTGATGGTCCCGGAAATCATGATCGGCAGCTCGAAGCCCAGCTCGTCGAACACGCCCTGAACGGCAAAAATCGCCGCTTTGGCGTTGAGGGTGTCGAAGATGGTTTCGATGAGGATCATGTCCGCACCGCCTTCGATCAGGCCTTTGGTAGCCTCGGTGTAGTTCTCCACCAGTTCGTCAAAGGTCACGTTGCGGTAGCCGGGGTTGTTGACGTCCGGCGACAGCGAGCAGGTGCGGCTGGTCGGGCCGAGCACGCCGGCGACGAAGCGCGGCTTGTCGGGGGTTTCAAGGGTCTTGGCGTCGGCAACCTGGCGGGCCAGGCGCGCGCCTTCCACGTTCAGTTCGTAGACCAGCGCTTCCATGCCGTAGTCGGCCTGGGACACCTGGGTGGCGTTGAAGGTGTTGGTTTCGAGTATGTCCGCGCCGGCGTCGAGGTATTCCTTCTCGATCGCGCCAATCACGTCGGGCCGGGTCAGGATCAGCAGGTCGTTGTTGCCCTTGACGTCGCTCGGCCAGTCGGCAAAGCGCTTGCCGCGGTAGTCTTCTTCCTCCAGTCGATAGCTCTGGATCATCGTGCCCATGCCGCCATCGAGGATCAGGATTCGCTGTTGAAGAGCCTGCTGGAGTGCTTGAAGACGCGCGCTGCGATCTGACATGAGGTTACCCGGATGAAAAAGTACGAAATAAGATGGCGCTGAAAGGTGCGAAATAATAGCAAACCTGCGCGGATTTAAATCATTCCGGGATTTACATGAATTATGTTCATGTTGGAGGCCGTCGTCGGACCTGCAATCGCGTCCTGCGTGCAACTCCATCGTTAGCGCGGAATAGCCCCGCTGACACTGCCTCAAACGCTGAAACCCTTATAAAACATGGCGCGCAGCCATTATGCAGCCCGTCAGCGAAGCCGAACCTTTTTGCAACGTTTGAAGTCGGACGTTGGGAGTCGCTCTTCGGCACCCGCTCTTTTTGAGTGTGGGATTGAAGGTCAATCCAGACGAAGCAAGAGGTTGCAGATGTTGATTTCGGTTCAGGCCCTGCGGGCACTCGCCGCTTGGGCTGTTGTGTGTCACCACTTCATGCAGATTTTTTCGACTTCCATCCGAGTGGGCCGGTTGGCCGTTTTTTCACTGAAAAAGGTGCTGTCGGCGTCGACGTCTTTTTCGTCATCAGCGGTCTGGTCATTTACCTTTCGACCGTGGACAAGGATATTCCGGCCGGCCGCTTCATGCTCAACCGAGTGATTCGCATCGTCCCCGCGTATTGGCTGTACACCCTGGTGATGGGGCTGCTCGTGGTCGTCGCACAGCCGCTGTTGCCCCATCAGGTGGTCGACTGGCAGAGCTTCGTCCTGTCGCTGTTGTTTATTCCTTCGGAAAACCCTGGCGGTTACGGCCTCTATCCCACCCTGAACGTGGGCTGGACGCTGAATTACGAAATGTTGTTTTACGTGCTGTTCTCGATGGTCTTCCTGTTTCAGCAACGGCTACGCCCGTTAATCCTGGCGGCGGCACTGTTTGCCATTACCGACGTGCTGGGTCGCTCCGGGCTGGTCAGCCGGTTCTATGCCAATGACATCGTGTATGAGTTCCTGCTTGGCATCTTCGTCGGTGTGATGTACCGCCGGGGCTGGATCAGCGAAAGGCTGTGGTTGCCATTGATCGCAATCGGCGCTGCGCTGTTCACCATCGACCACCTGCAACCGGCGCCACGCATTATCAATTGGGGCCTGCCGAGCGCGGTGATCGTCGTCGCCTGTATCTCCCTCGAACCCTATCTGCGCAACTACCGCCTGCTGAAAACCATGGGCGACTGTTCGTACTCGGTTTACCTGCTCCACGTGCTGGTGCTCTATGCGGGATGGCTGGTGAGCGAGCGTTACGGCGTTAACCCCTATCTGGTCTTCGCCGTCTGCGTGCCGGTCATCGCGCTCGGGGCGTGGCTCAGTTATGAGTGGATCGAGAAGGGGCTGTACCGGCGCATGAAGGGCTGGCTGGACCAGAGAAGGGCGAGCAAGGAGGCGGCGCTGTCGTGACAGGCGCCGGGCAGTCGATGGGTCGCTTACCCGACTAATTTACTAGGGCTTTGTCAGGCGCAGTTGATTGGCGTAAACTGCGCCCCACGTCTGCGAGGAATTTTCATGACCGCTATTACGATTACCGATGCCGCCCACGATTACCTGGCTGATCTGCTGGAAAAGCAGAACACGCCCGGCATCGGCATCCGCGTGTTTATTACCCAGCCTGGCACCCAATACGCTGAAACCTGCATTGCCTATTGCAAGCCAGGCGAAGAGAAACCCGAAGATACGGCCATTGGCCTGAAAAGCTTCACCGCCTGGATCGACGCATTCAGCGAAGCGTTTCTGGACGATGCCGTGGTCGATTACGCCACCGACCGCATGGGCGGACAGCTGACCATCAAGGCGCCCAACGCCAAGGTGCCGATGGTCAACGCCGACAGCCCGATCAACGAACGCATTAATTACTACCTGCAGACCGAGATCAACCCGGGGCTCGCCAGCCACGGCGGTCAGGTGACCTTGATCGAGGTGGTGGAAGAGGATGCGGCCAATGTCGCCATTCTTCAGTTCGGCGGTGGTTGCCAGGGTTGCGGCCAAGCGGATGTGACGCTCAAGGAAGGCATCGAGCGCACCCTGCTGGAGCGCATCCCCGAGTTGACCGGTGTGCGTGACGTGACTGACCACACCCAGAAAGAAAACGCGTATTACTGAGAAGTGATGGCGTGGCAAGCAAGCCCCGACTGGTTCGGGGCTTTTTTGTGGGCGCTCGCCAATGTCTAGAGGCGTACGCTAGGGCCTGAACACATGGGCGTGGCCCGCGCGATACAGCGATGATTCGCTAAACACATCGTTGCCCAGCACCCGTCCCACCAAAATCAGCGCGGTGCGGCGGAACCCCTTGATCCGCACCTTTTCCTCGATGTCCGCCAGCGTGCCGGTGACCCAGTCCTGATCCGGCCAGCTGGCGCGATGCACCACGGCAATCGGGCAATCAGCGCCATAGTGCGGGGTCAGCTCGGCGACGATCTTGCCCAGATTGTTCACCCCCAAGTGAATTGCCATGGTCGCCTGATGCTGCGCCAGATCACCGAGGGCTTCGCCTTCTGGCATGTCGGTTTTGTCGGCGTAGCGGGTCAGGATCACGCTCTGGGAAATGTCCGGCAGCGTCAGCTCCGTGCCAAGCAATGCAGCGCACGCCGCAGTGGCAGTGACGCCAGGAATGATTTCGAAGGGGATCTGCAGCTCGCGCAGGCAGCGGATCTGCTCGCCGATGGCGCCATACAGGCTCGGATCGCCTGAGTGAACACGCGCCACATCCTGGCCTTGCGCATGAGCGGATTTCATCAGATCGATGATCTGCTCAAGGTGCAACGAAGCGCTATTGGCGACCTGAACCGCCTGATGCCCTTCCAGCACCGCTTCAGGCACCAGGGAGCCGGCGTAAATGATCACCGGGCAATTGCGGATCAGTCGCTGACCTTTAACAGTGATCAGATCCGGATCGCCCGGCCCGGCGCCGATGAAAAAAACAGTCATGGGGTGTCCTGATTGGAATTCATTGGGGTACTGTTTGGATGGCTGTATGCGGTCCAGTGGGACCGGCTTTAGCCGGGAAGAGGCCTGCGTGTACACCCTCAAATTTGCAGCGTGGCGCCTGACGCTTTCCCGGCTAAAGCCGGTCCTACGAGGGTACGCGGTGTGTCCGTAGGACCGGCTTTAGCCGGGAAGGGGACCTCGGGCACACCATCAAAATCTGCGGTGTGACCACTGACGCCTTCCCGGCTAAAGCCGGTCCTACAGTTTGAGCCGGTCCTACAAGGGTTGGCCGGTCCTATAAGATTGCGGTTGCCAGCGCAAATGTCGCATGAGGGCTTTTTCGGCGGGGAATGACCAGGGTCGCGGGCGAGCCGGTCAATCGCGTCGCCATCGCCAGCGCCGCGCTTTCCGCCACGCCGTAGCAGCCGGTGCGCTCGAAGGCGATGTCCGAGCGATGGCTCAGCTGTGCTTCGTGAGCCGCCAGCTCACGGGCGCTGAAGAAGCCAACCGTAAGCCCCAGGCTATTGCCCAGTTCCAGCAATCCCGCCTCAGCCGACTTGCCGTCAATGGAGGCGAGGCCTGCAACGTCCTTCAGCTCAAGCTGACCCTCCCGCAACCCATCCTCCATCAACTGCCGAAGCTTCAGCGCCGAACAGCCGCGCTGGCAGCCCAGACCGACCACCCACAGCGGCCGATCGCGCAACTCGTTCACAGAGCAGGGTTCAAACCGGCTTGCGTCGCGGGCGTGTCACTGCGACGAAACAGCCAGGCGCTGATCCAGCCCAGGGCAATCCAGAAAACCGCGTTGGTCAGCAGCGCCGCGATCTTGAATTGCGCTTCAAGGGCTTCCGGGGCGAGTGCCGAATGCACCGCCGGCTGAGGGGCGCCGACGATATGCGGCACCACCAGAATCATTGCGCCCACAACCTTCAACAGCCAGTGCCGGGCAAACACCATCAACGCCAACCCTGCAGCCGTGGAGGCAGCAGTGCCCACCCACCAGATCTGCCGTTGGGTCAGGTCCGCCGCGACGGTACCGGGCAGCTCGGGCGGCAGACCAAGAGTGGGCGCCAGCACAAACACGGCATAACCGGCCAATCCCCACAGCACGCCTTCGCGAGCAATCGTCGGCGTACGCAAGGTGTACAAGGCCGCCAGCATCAGCGCGAAACCGACCGCGACTACCAGATTGCCACCCGTGGTGGACAGCACGCGCTGCCAGCCGTCTTCAGGCTCCCAGGCTTCGGCGTCATGAACGTGGCCGGCCATCGCACCGTCGGCGTGCTCGTGCATCTCAGCGGCCGGGGCCTTTTCGTAGGTCTCCGCCTGCAGGATCAACGGCGCGACCGAGAAACTCTGCAGCAGTGTCAACAACAGGGCGGCAAGCAGTCCGGTGAACCCGGCCGTTTGCGCAATTCGCTTGAACATGGCGGCAGGTCTCAATGGCAAGGGAAGGCGGAGCTGTGACGGGTGTCGTGTGCCGCGTTGTGCACCGCATCGATGTGGGAGAAACCGGCGAAGTACACCAGAAATGCGCCGAGAAACATCGCGCTGACGGCGGCAACAAGGCGCTGGCTCTGCGTCGCAGTCACCGCCGTTGTGGTGTTGGTGGTGCCGGACGTCTGGCGGGGTGTGCTGATGGACATGGCGCTTCCCTCTGAAGTGGTTTCAGCGGACGGAAAGGCGCAAAGACACCGCAGGCGAATGCCGGCAGTGCTCAACAGCGCCCGCCCACCGCGGGTTGTTATGGTGTGTTGTCGGGCCGGTCTCCGGGCTCGCGAGGGGCACATGCATCAGCCGTTACAGCCATCGTGCCTTCAAGAATCGCCTTCCCATATCGATGCCGACACAGTGGATCTGACTCTTCACTCGCTTACCGTTGCGGGGGCAGCACCGGACTGATGCACACCCGAAGGTCTGCACGCACCGGTTTCCCGTTTCACCCTGTGAAGGGCACCCGTAACAAGGTGTGTAGAAGACCACGCACGGTTCGTGTCGTCAATCGTGGGGGCATTCCGTGCGTCAATCGGCGCGGCAATCACTGCAACGGCGCGATTGACCGGCCTGCGGTCACTGCGTAGCCTTGCGCACTTGAGGTTCGCCGGCCGCCTTTATCACGTATCAAGGCCACCGGCGCTAAGAAGGGAATGCGGTTTCAAGCCGCAGCTGCCCCCGCAACTGTAAACGGACAGTTTCATTGCACAGCCACTGCGCGAGCGGGAAGGCGCGATGAATGCCAGTCGCCTGACGATGCCTGTCAGCAACCGGCCGCCGTGAGCCAGGAGACCTGCCTCGAATCGGACCGCCTGCAAGCGGCCGAGGCATTCCACTACAACCGGGCGGGGTGATCCGGTGGCGAATCGAACCGCGCGCCTGCTTCGGCCGGCCTGCGCTGTTTTCGTTCTCGTTGCCCCGCCGCACGCCTGAGGGCAACCGATGAAAACACTGGCCAAACTTCCCGTCACCATCGTCACCGGCTTTCTCGGCTCGGGCAAAACCACCTTGCTGCGACACATGCTCGACAACGCCGAAGGCCGACGCATCGCCGTCATCGTCAATGAATTCGGCGAGTTGGGCATCGACGGCGACATCCTCAAGCAGTGCACCATCGGCTGTACTGAAGAAGAGGCCGTCGGTCGCGTTTACGAACTGGCCAACGGCTGCCTGTGCTGCACCGTTCAGGAAGAGTTCTTCCCGGTGATGCAGGAACTGGTCGCCCGCCGCGGCGACCTCGATCACATCCTCATCGAAACCTCGGGCCTGGCCCTGCCGAAGCCGCTGGTGCAAGCCTTTCAGTGGCCGGAAATTCGCAACGCCTGCACCGTCGACGCGGTGATCACCGTGGTCGACAGCCCGGCCGTGCTCGCTGGCACCTTCGCCGCGTTCCCGGATCAGGTCGACGCTCAGCGCAAGCTCGACCCGAACCTGGACCACGAATCGCCGCTGCACGAGCTGTTCGCCGACCAACTGGCCAGCGCCGATCTGGTCGTGCTGAACAAGGCCGACATGCTCGACGCCGATGCGCTGGCAGCGGTTCGCGCGGAAGTTGCCGAAGAATTGCCGCCAGCGGTGAAGATCGTCGAAGCGAACCGGGGCCAGTTGCCGATCAGCGTGTTGCTGGGGCTCGGCGCCGAATCCGAGCTGCACATTGATGGCCGCAAGACCCATCACGATCACCACGAAGGCGACGATCACGATGATCACGACCATGACGCCTTCGACTCCATCTCCATTACGCTGCCCCAGGCGGACGAATCGCTGTTGCTTGACGCGCTGACCCAGGCCGTCGTCCAGCACGGCATCCTGCGCGTCAAAGGCTTCGCTGCGATTCCCGGCAAACCCATGCGCCTGCTGGTGCAAGGCGTCGGCACGCGCTTCGACAAGCATTTCGACCGCGCCTGGAATCCTGACGAAGCCCGGGAAACCCACCTGGTGCTGATCGGCCAGGAACTGGACGCCGGCGTCCTCGAAGCGCAATTGCGCGCAGCACTCTCAGGGATCAAAGGCTAACCATGCACCTGCTGCGCACTCAGCCCGGCGGCTTCGTTCCTGACGACAGCATCGCTGACCTGGGCCAGACCCCCGCCGAGCTGGTGATCCTGTGCAGCGCCGACTCGAATCTGGCCCTGCTGGCTGAAACCGCGCAGCAACTGCCGGGTGACTACCCGAGCCTGCGCCTGGCCAATCCGATGCAGGTGCAAAATCATGCATCGGTGGATTTGTACGTCGACGAGGTGCTGCGCCACGCCAAAGTCATCCTGATTTCCCTGCACGGCGGCATCGGCTACTGGCGTTACGGCGTCGAGCGGCTGGTGGAACTGGCGGCAAAGGGGGTGAAGCTGATTCTGGTCCCGGGTTGTGATCGGCCAGACCCGGAGCTGAGCGGCCTGAGCACGGAATCTGCCGAAGACCGTGATCGGCTCTGGCATTACCTGCGTCAGGGCGGCAAGCACAACGCGCTGGCGCTGTTCAACTTCATCGCCACACGCTGGCTGGGCGGCGACTATCCCTGGGTCGAGCCGCAAACCTTGCCGCGCACCGTCATTTACCATCCGCAGAACACCAACGCCGATTTGGCCCGCTGGCAGGCCGATTGGCGCGCGGATCAGCCGGTCGCCGCCGTGCTGTTTTATCGCTCCCACTTGCAGGCGGCCAACACCGGTTTCATCGATGTGTTCTGCGAGCGCTTGTCGGCCCAGAGGTTAAACCCGTTGCCGATTGCTGTCGCCAGTCTGAAGGAAGCCGGCTGCATGAGCGCGATACAGGACTGGCTCGACGAAGTGGACTGCGAGGTCATTATCAACACCACCGGGTTTGCTCAATCGAACCCGGAAGCGCCGGATGTACGACCGTTTCGCCGGGACATCCCGGTCATCCAGGCCATTTGCGCCCAGGACAACGAGCCGGCCTGGCAGGCCAGCGCTCAAGGGCTGGGGCCACGAGATCTGGCGATGCACATCGCGCTGCCGGAACTGGACGGGCGGATCATCAGCCGGCCGATCAGCTTCAAGGACCTGGCCTGGCACAGCGAGCGCAGCCAGTCCGACGTGGTCTGCTACCGCGCCCAGCCGGGGCGCATGGATTTCGTCGCCGAACTGGCCCGGCGCTGGGTGCTGCTGGCCCGCACGGCCAACGCCGACAAGCGCGTGGCGCTGATTCTCGCCAACTACCCGACCCGCGACGGGCGCATCGGCAACGGCGTCGGCCTCGACACGCCGGCGGCCGCCCTGAACATCCTTAAGGCGATGCAGGCCGAGGGCTACCCGGTCGAAGGCTTGCCCGAAACCGGCACTGCGCTGATTCATGCGCTGCTTGGCGGTGTCACCAATGACCCGGACAGCCTCGATCAGCGGCCGTGCCATCAGAGCATGGCCATGGACGAGTACCTGGCTGCTTTTCAGGCGTTGCCTGAGGCCAATCGCGACGCCGTGATGGCTCGGTGGGGCGCGCCGCAGACCGATCCCATGTGCCGCGACGGGAGGATGATGATCGCCGGCCTGCGTTTCGGCATGACCTTCGTCGGCATTCAACCGGCGCGGGGCTACAACGTCGATCACAGCGCGGTTTATCACGATCCTGATCTGGTGCCGCCTCACGGTTACCTGGCGTTCTACTTCTGGCTGCGCAAACGCTATGGCGCCCACGCCGTCATCCACGTCGGCAAGCACGGCAATCTGGAGTGGCTTCCGGGCAAAGGCGTAGGCCTGTCCGAACACTGCTGGCCGGACGCGATCCTCGGCCCGATGCCGAATATCTATCCGTTCATCGTCAACGATCCGGGCGAGGGCGCACAGGCCAAGCGCCGTACCCAGGCGGTGATCATCGACCACTTGATGCCGCCGCTGACCCGCGCCGAAACCTACGGGCCGCTGCGCGACCTTGAACTGCTGGCGGACGAATACTATGAAGCGCAGCTGCTTGACCCGCGCCGTGCCCGGGAGTTGCAAAAGGACATTCTACGGTTGGTGCGCGAGACCCATATCGACCGCGAGCTGGCGATGGATGGGGACGCCAGCAGCGAGGCCGATGCCGCTGTGTGGTTGCCGCGCCTGGATACCTATCTGTGTGACCTCAAGGAGTCGCAAATTCGCGATGGCCTGCACGTGTTCGGCGAGTCGCCCACTGGACGGCTGCGCATCGACACGCTGCTGGCGATGGTGCGCGTGCCTCGCGGCGATGGTCGCGGCGGTCAGGCGAGCCTGTTGCGCGTTTTGAGTCAGGCGCTGGCACTGGATTTCGACCCGCTGGACTGTGACCTCGGCACGCCGTGGACCGGCGATAAACCTCAGGTATTACATGAGGTCAGCGCTCAACCGTGGCGCACTACGGGTGACACCCGCGAGCGGCTGGAGCTGCTGGCCGCGCAGATGATTGAGCAGATCGCCTCTGGAATCGAGGTGAGTAATCGCTTTGAAAACAAAGGTTTATCCGAAGTTGTTGATTCTCTGCATGAAGTCGTGATCCCGCGCCTCGACGCCTGTGGTCCTGCGGAGATGTCCAACCTGCTCGGCGCGCTAAGTGGGCGTTTCGTCCCGGCCGGGCCGAGCGGCGCCCCCAGTCGCGGACGGCTGGACGTGTTGCCCACCGGGCGCAACTTCTTCTCGGTGGACGTGAGAAACCTGCCGACCATGACCGCGTGGCGCATTGGTTTTCAGTCGGCGAATCTGTTGCTGGAGAGGCACTTACAGGACCATGGTGATTACCTCCGTCAGCTGGGTCTTTCGGTGTGGGGCACGGCAACCATGCGCACCGGCGGCGATGACATCGCTCAGGCCATGGCGTTGATGGGGGTGCGTCCGGTTTGGGCGACGGGCAGTCAGCGCGTGGATGATTTCGAAATCCTGCCCTTGAGCCTGCTAGATCGGCCTCGTGTCGATGTGACCCTGCGGGTGTCCGGTTTTTCCGCGACGCGTTCGCCAACCTGATCCGCCTGTTCGATGCGGCGGTGCAGGCCGTCGCCGCGCTGGACGAGCCCGACGACATGAACCCTCTGGCGGCGCGCGTGCGCCAGGAGCGCGAGCAACTTCTGCGCGACGGTCTGGATGCCGATCAAGCGGCGAAGCAGGCCGGCTGGCGCATCTTCGGCGCCAAACCGGGGGCGTATGGCGCGGGGGTGCAGAACGCCATAGACGGACGCTTGTGGCAAAGCCGCGACGACCTCGCCGAGGTCTACCTGAACTGGGGCGGCTACGCCTATGGCGGCAGCGACGAGGGCACGCCGGCCCGTGACGGATTTGCCAAGCGGCTGAGCCAGGTTCAGGCGGTGCTGCAGAATCAGGACAACCGCGAACACGATCTGCTGGATTCCAACGATTACTACCAGTTCCAGGGCGGGATGCTGGCGGCGGTGGAAAGCCTGTCCGGCGAAAAGGTCGCCAGTTATCACGGCGACCACAGCCAGCCCGATCTGCCGAAAATCCGCACGTTGAAGGAAGAACTCAACCGGGTGGTGCGCTCGCGGGCGGCCAATCCGAAGTGGATCGAAGGGGTCAAGCGCCACGGCTACAAGGGCGCGTTCGAGATGGCGGCGACGGTGGATTTCCTGTTCGCCTTCGACGCCACCACCGAACTGATCGACGACCACCAATACGCGCTGCTCGCCGACGCCTATATGCTGGACGCCTCCACCCGCGATTTCATCCAGCAGCACAACCCCGACGCATTGCGGGACATGACCGAGCGCATGCTCGAAGCCCAGCAGCGCGGCTTGTGGCAGGAGCCGGGCGAGTACCGCGAGGCGCTGGAGAATCTGTTGCTGGACATCGAAGAGTCATGAGCCTGGATGAGTGCATGCCCGGCAGTGCGCACAGCCACCTGACGGGCTTGAACAACGTGACTGACCTGCGGCTTGACGAGAATCGAACATGACCGACACCCCACATTTTCCCTTGGCCGCCGTCGTCGGTGCCGATGACCTGAAGCTCGCCTTGTGCCTGACCGCCATCGACCCGAAAATCGGCGGCGTGCTGATCGAAGGGCCCCGCGGCATGGCCAAATCGACCCTGGCTCGAGGGCTGGCGGATCTGCTGGCCAGCGGTCAGTTCGTCACGCTGCCGCTGGGTGCAACCGAAGAGCGCCTGGTCGGCACGCTGGACCTCGACGCGGCGCTGGGTGAAGGCCGCGCGGCATTCTCGCCGGGGGTTCTGGCGAAGGCGGACGGCGGCGTGCTGTACGTCGATGAGGTTAATCTGCTGCCGGACCATCTGGTCGATCTGCTGCTGGATGTGGCCGCCAGCGGCGTAAATCTGGTGGAGCGCGACGGCATCTCCCATCGCCACGCGGCGCGCTTCGTGCTGATCGGCACCATGAACCCCGAAGAGGGCGAGCTGCGGCCGCAATTGCTCGACCGTTTCGGCCTGAACGTGGCGTTGAGCGGGCAGACAGTGCCGCACCAGCGCGGGCAGATCATTCGCCGCCGGCTGGATTTCGACGCAGACCCTGAAGCGTTCTGCGCGCAATGGGCCCCGCAACAGCAGGCATTGAAGGCCCGTTGTGAAACCGCCCGTGAACTATTGCCGAGCATCGATCTGGATGACGTCAGTCTGGGCCTGATCACCGAGCGTTGTTTTACCGCCGGGGTCGACGGTTTGCGGGCGGATCTGGTCTGGTTGCGCGCGGCCCGTGCCCATGCGGCCTGGCGTGGCGGAGCCCATATCACTGAAGCGGACATCGACGCTGTGGCAGATTTCGCCCTGCGCCACCGCCGGCGCGAGCCGCAACCACCCCATCACTCCCAACCCCTGCATCATCAGAAGAAACCCCGCCGACACCCGATGAAGGTGCTCGGCCGCAGCGTGACGCGCCAGAATCAGGCGAGGGCAGTTGGGGCGAGCTACCCGCCCGCAGCGTGCAAACCGGCAATCGCAAAGAAGTGCCCCACTGGCCAAAAAGCCCTAGGCATTCGCCCCCGCCTGTCGAAGGGGGCGAATGCCAGCTCTCGACCCGGCGCAGCGGGTGGCGGTAAAAATGGCGCCGCACGCTCAGGTGCAGACGGCGCCATTGCCTGGCTGCCGACGTTGCTGCGCGGCCGCCCTCGGGTTCGTGCCGATCTGGTGCATCAACCCCGCGGTCGCCGGCCGGAACAGCTCTGGCTGGTGATCGTCGACGCGTCGGCATCGACCCGACGCAATCAGGCATTGAGTCAGGCGAAGGGGTTATTGGCAGGGGTGTTCGACGATGCCTATCGGCAGCGCGCCAGACTGGCGTTGCTCACCGCCAGCGGCATGGGCGCCCGCTGGCAGCATCAGGGCCTGAAGGCCAGCGCTACGTTGCAGCCCTGGCTGGATGCATTAGGCGCTGGGGGCGGCACGCCGCTGTTTGATGCGATCAACCAAGCCGCGGCCTGGTCAGCCAAGCGGCAGAAGCGCTGCCCGGCGGAACAGCAACGGGTGCTGATTCTCACGGACGGGCGGGTCAAGGACATGCCGGTGCTATCCGCACGACCGGCGCAGCCGCTTCCGTTGTTCAGCGGCCCCGTGCTGCTGATCGACATCGAGCGCGGGCCCATCCGACTGGGCCGCGCTCGGGACATCGCCGCGCAACTAGACGCTGACTACCGCCACATCGACGAGTGCTGAGCGCGCGTCGCCGGCAGGTGTGTGATCAGCAGGTCTCAGGCCGGCATGGTCCACGGCTCAAGGCTGTAGCCTTCACCGCTGATCTCTGCGCGGGCCTGTTCAAGAAACTGCGCCAGTTGCTTCGGATCAGAGTAGGCGCTGCTGGGGATCTGCTTGCGGCCAATGCGGGTGCTGGTGCGGTCGACAACCGTCAGGCTCAGCTCGCCGTTGCCATCCTGTGGGGCCCAGGCCACGCACTGGAAGGGTTCAAAGGCGTGACCGGCAATCAGCAAAGCATCGTTGAAGCGCAAGGGGGCGTTCATGGACTGTCCTCAAAGTGCCCGTATCCGTGGTGCACCGGCGGCGGGCGTTTCGCTCGGTGGTGACTGGTGTCGCTACCTGTACTGATGACCGTCCCCCACGGCTGAGTCACACCCATTTCTGAAATTTCCTGATTTATTTTGAACGAAGGTGAGGCCGCGCTTCCTTCCCGCGCCTGGGTGAGCTGTTCCGGCGCCGGGTTTTTCATGCCCAGCGCCGTTGGATTTCGCGCACTGCTGCTAAGCACGTTTCGATCTTAGGCTTATAGATAATCGATCCAAGGGCGTGTCAAAAATCTTGCTATGGTGTCAATCGGCCTTCACAAGCCACTGTTTATAAGAACGTTTTCTCCATGGATCACTACGCGACCCCGGCGCCAAGGAATCTAACATGCATGATCTGGCCTCCATCCGCCGCCTGCTGATCGTCGAACCGTGCGAGGAATGTTTGCAGCTGGTCCCCGGCTTGCGTATCGCGGGTTGGGATGTCGACAGCTGCACCCTGCAAGAGGCGGCGTTGCGTCCCTGCGACGTAGGTCTTATCCGCCTGCTGCCCGAGCATTTCGCCCACCCCGAAGTGGTCAAATCCCTTATTTCCCGAAGCAACACCGAATGGATCGCCGTGCTGACCAGCGAGGACCTGCGCCGCGAGCACATCGGTGATTTCGTCTGCGAATGGTTCTTCGATTTCCATACCTTGCCCTTCGATGTCGCGCGGGTGCAGGTCACGTTGGGTCGCGCCTACGGGATGGCGCGACTGCGAGCCAAAGACGCCAGCCATTCCAATGGTCTCCCTGTTGGCGAGAACCCGGGGCAGCAACTTCTGGGGGAAAGCCGGCCTATGCGCGAGTTGCGGCGTTTGCTGGGCAAGCTGGCGCCCACTGAATCGCCAGTGCTGATCCGAGGCGAAGGCGGGACAGGCAAGGAATTGATCGCGCGCACGTTGCATGGACAGTCCCAACGCCGCGAACAGCCCTTTATTTCGGTCAATTGCGGGGCGGCTTCGAACGGTTTGCTGCAGGAAGAGCTCTTCGGCGACGCAGGGGAGACAGTCGACGCATCACGCCAGCGCAAGCCGGGGCGCATCGAAGAAGCCAACGGCGGCACTTTGTTTCTCGACGGAATTGGCGATCTGCCCCTGGACGTGCAGGCCAACCTGCTGCGGTTTTTGCAGGATCGGCACATCCAGGTGGCCGGCGATCGCATCCCGGTCGATGTACGGGTCCTGGCGGCGACCCACGTCGACCTGGAAGCGGCGATTCGCATGAAGCGTTTTCGTGAAGACCTGTATTACCGGCTCAATGTGTTGCAAGTGAGCACCGCACCTTTGCGTGAGCGGCACGGCGATCTGGCGTTGCTGGCCAATCACTTCGCTCAGTTCTACAGCCGGGAGACCGGCCGGCGGGCGCGCAATTTCAGTCAGGACGCGCTGGTCGCCATGGGCAAGCACGACTGGCCCGGCAACGTGCGGGAGCTCGAAAACCGGGTGCGTCGCGGGCTGGTGCTCGCAGAGGGGCGGCAGATCGAAGCGTTTGACCTCGGCTTACTGGGTGAAGAGGAAATCAGCTCCAGCATGGCCACCCTGGATGAGTACAAGTCCCGGGCGGAACGGCAAGCGCTGTGTGATGTGTTGACCCGTCACAGCGACAACCTCAGCGTAGCGGCGAAAGTGCTGGGCATTTCGCGGCCCACGTTCTATCGCTTGCTGCACAAACATCAGATTCGTTGATCTGGCGTCGGGCGATTTATGCCCCGACGCCCACCTGCCGGCTGTTTTGCATTCAGCCGTTGATCAACCGGGCGACCCGCTGCAGCACATGTTCGTTGCGGTCGCTCCAGCTTCCTTCAATCACAGCGAAAGGCTGCCCGTGGGCCACCAGCCATTGCCGGCTGGCCTCGAAGAATGCCTGGCGTTCGCCCAGATCCGGCTGGCAGCGCTGACCGTCTCCGACCCATTCGACGCCGTCGGGCGATAGCAACAGGTGCAGATCGTACTGGCGCTCGACGAGGGCGGCTTCGAGCCAGGCCGGGCAGTCGTTGAACAGCGTACGACTCCAGAGGATGTTGCTGAGCAAATGGGTGTCGAGGATCAGCAGTGCCGGCTTGACTGCGCGGGCGGCGTCTTCCCGTGCCAGTTGCTCGTGAGCGATGACATCGATGTCGGCGTAAACGGTGTCCCGCTGCACCTCATCGATGTATTGGCGGACGTATTCGCCCACCAGCACGCCACCGAACTGTCGTTGGATCTCTTCCGCCAGCCAGCTCTTGCCGCTGGATTCGGGCCCTGTCAGTACCAGCACTTTCATCCCGGTCAACGCGCCAGCGCAGGGTCGGCGCGCCAGTCACGCCAGCCTTGCACGGCGAGCAGGGTGAACAGGGCATAGAGGCCGGCGGTGAGGTACAGCGCCTTGTAGAGAAACAGACCAACAAAGATGACGTCGAGGAGGATCCACAGCGGCCAGCACTGCACGCGCTTTTGCGCCATCCAGACCTGCGCCACCAGGCTGTAGCCAGTCAGTGTGGCGTCAAGCCAGGGTTGCGCAGCGTCGGTGAAGTGGGCCATGGCCGCGCCAAGCACGAGGCTGACTACCGCGCCGGCGGCCAGACTGAGCAACAGACTGCCGCTGCCCAGCGAGGTGACGAGGCGGCCGGTGTCTGCCGCGCCCCGTCGGGTCCACTGCCACCAACCGTATAGCTGCAGCCCGGCGTAGACCACCTGCAGCAGCATGTCGGAGTAAAGCTTCACGTCAAAGAATATCCAGGTGTAGAGCAGCACCATGACCAGGCCGATCGGCCAGCACCACGGGTTCTGTTTGACTGTCAGCCAGACGGCAATGACACCGAGTGCAGCGGCGAACAGCTCAAGCCCAGACATGGCAACTCCTGAAGAGACGGTGGAAAAACGGGTCGGCGATTGTAGGCGCTTTATCGCCCGAGGTGGGGGGCGATGATGCGTCGGAAGCGTCTGAAAAGGCAGCGGAAAACCGTCAGGGCATCCAGTGGCGCTCATAGAGAAAATGTAACGGGCAAGGGGCGAACGTCAAAGGCTTCGCGCCAGTATTCATGCTAGCGCGTTCGTCAGAAAGGTCTGCTAGCATCGCCGCGCTCATGCCCGAGCCAGACCGCTTCAGCGTTCATGCTTTTTACGCGCGACCGTTTATCGTTCGCGCAACAGTTTGTAATACAAATCAAGAGAGCCTTGCCATGAGCAGGTTCCAGCCGGGGGAATGATGGATCTTTGGACCGCTGCACAGGCGCTGATACTTGGGGTTGTAGAAGGGCTGACGGAATTTCTGCCGATCTCCAGCACGGGCCATCAGATCATCGTCGCTGATCTGATCGGCTTTGGCGGCGAGCGCGCGATGGCGTTCAATATCATCATTCAACTGGGGGCGATCCTCGCAGTGATGTGGGAGTTTCGCCGCAAGATCCTCGACGTCGTCAGCGGTTTGCCGACGCGGCCCGAGGCGCGTCGATTCACCTTCAACCTGATCATCGGCGTGCTGCCGGCCATGGTCCTCGGGGTGCTGTTTTCCGACCTGATCCACGAATACCTGTTCAACCCGATCACCGTGGCCGTTGCACTGGTGGTCGGCGGCTTCATCATGCTCTGGGCCGAGCGCCGCGAGCATGCGATTCACGCCGAAACCGTGGATGAGATGACGTGGGTGGATGCGTTGAAGGTCGGCTTCGCGCAATGCCTGGCGATGATCCCCGGCACCTCGCGGTCGGGCTCGACCATCATCGGCGGGCTGCTGTTCGGCCTGTCGCGCAAGACCGCCACCGAGTTTTCGTTCTTTTTGGCGATGCCGACCATGATCGCGGCTTCGGTGTACTCCGGTTACAAATACCGAGACCTGTTCCAGCCCGGCGATTTGCCAGTGTTCGCCATCGGCTTTATCGCCGCGTTCATCTTCGCGATGATCGCCGTGCGCGGCTTGCTTAAGTTCATCGCCACCCACAGCTACGACGTGTTCGCCTGGTACCGCATCGCCTTCGGTTTGCTGATTCTGGCGACCTGGCAATTCGGCTGGGTCGACTGGTCCA
The DNA here is from genome assembly GCF_016925575.1 of Pseudomonas sp. 15A4. NCBI lineage: Bacteria > Pseudomonadati > Pseudomonadota > Gammaproteobacteria > Pseudomonadales > Pseudomonadaceae > Pseudomonas > Pseudomonas sp. 15A4. Next base: position 3,477,423 of record NZ_CP068986.1, read on the forward strand.
GCGTGCAGGGCTGATCTTTCAATGACTCAACGCTTTGAACCGCAAAACCCGGGTCGACCGGCTGCTGGCAAGCCTGTTGCGGTGCGCTTTCTGAAACTCAAGCTCCTGGCGCTCTTGTTGCTGTGCGGCTTGCCGGTTTACGGGGTCGTGACGTATTGGACGCGCGGCGGCAGCTGGCTGCCGGCGGCGATCTACGCGTTGATGAGCGTTGTTGCCTTTGCCTTGTACGGCTACGACAAGCAGCAGGCTCGGCACGGCGGCCAGCGTACGCCGGAAAAGCTGCTACACGGGATGGAACTGCTCGGTGGCTGGCCCGGCGCACTGCTGGCCCAGCAGGTGTTCCGCCACAAGACCCGCAAGTTTTCCTACCAGTTGCTGTTCTGGCTGATTTTGCTGCTGCATGAATTATTCTGGATCGACCGTCTGCTGTTCGGCGGTCGCCTGATCTCGCGCCACCTGTTTTAAACGAATCACCTACGACTCTGGACGGGCGCGGTCACAGCTTCAGTGCCACCTGCCGGCGCTTCGACAGTTTGCCAACCACTAACTGGTGGGAGCGGGTCAGCAATTCCTTCAGCTCGTCTTCGCCCATGGCGAACGGATAGGTGAGGGTGATCCAGTGGGCGCGGGCGAGGTACGGCGCAGGGCGCACGCCCGGACGGTCAACATAGCCGAGGAACAGCTCGGCGCCGACCTTGAACGACAGGTCGTTGCCCGCCAGGCCCATCACGGCGAACATTTTGGTGTCTGCGACGGAGAACACCCTGATGCCGCCCCATTTGTAATCCTCTCGCGCGCCCGGAAGATTCAGGCAGAACGCGGCGACGTCTTCAATTTCCATCGGCTGTGTCCGGTTTCAAAGGGTGCATTCACGCACGGATTGGCGAGTGTATCGCAGTCGAAGCTGCTCCTTTCCCGCCCAGGCATCAGCGGGAATAACGGGTGAAGATAAGGTCGGCCGCGGCCGGCAGTTTGTTGTGACAGGCGAAGCAGGTGTTGGCGAGTTTCTCGCTGGGGTTGGCTTTGCCCTCTTCGAATTGCCCATAACCCCAGCCGCCGGTGCTGGCAAAGCGTTTCGAATCCTTGATTTCAATCTGCACGTTGGTCGGGTCCCCCGCGACGAACGATTGCTCACGACCGAAGACCGCGTTGTTCTGTGCCGACACCTCGTAGTTGTAGGCAAGGCGGGCAATGATCGCGCCGTCCGGAAATGGCCGGGTGCCGTCTCTGAAGGCTTGCATGGCGATGTCGTTGCCGAGGATGACCCGGATGTCCTGTTTGTCCCCGGCTTCATGGGCGATGCTCACGAACGGCCAGTCGCGGTATCCCGGTGGCAGCGTTACGCCAAACACCGGCGAGGCGTCGGGTGGCGCGGCTTGGGGTGATTCAGCCCTCGCATCGGATGACAGCCCGAACTCCGAAAGCCCGAGCCATGTGAGACCGATCAGTGCGGAGAGCGCGCTGGCGGTCACCGAGGCAAAACGCATGTTCCGGGTCATCACAGATTCTCCCGTGGGTAGACATAGGTGAACGCAGCGTTGAATGGCGCTTCGGCGGTGGGGTGAGGACTTCAGAGCTGATCTATCGCCGCACGCCGATCATCCCGCGATCTGAAAGGCAGCGGAATGACCCAATCCCGCAATCCAGCATTGCACGGGGCGAAATGATCCGGCGGCGCGCGGGCCTTCAGGCGTTACACGGGCTGATGGGTGCGAGCGCCATTGGACGCCAGGTCCGCCAGAATCGGGCAGTCCGGGCGGCGGTCGCCCTGGCAGTGGCTGACCAGGTTCTGCAGCGTGTCGCGCAGCCCGGCCAATTCCTCGATTTTCTGATTGAGTTCGGCTATGTGCTGGTGGGCCAGCGCCTTGACGTCGGCGCTGGCGCGGCCGCGGTCCTGCCACAGGGTCAGCAGCTTGCCGACCGCTTCCAGGGAAAACCCCAGATCCCGCGAGCGTTTGATGAACGCCAGCGTGTGCAACTCGTCCGGGCCGTACAGGCGGTAACCGCTGTCGGTGCGGGCAGCGGCAGGCAGCAGGCCGATGGATTCGTAATAACGAATCATCTTGGCGCTGAGGCCACTGCGTTTGGCGGCTTGTCCGATGTTCATGACGCGTCTCCCGTGTGGTTGGGCTTGTCTTTGGGGTCGTCTTTGGGTGTCCAGGTTTTCAACAGCAGAGCGTTGCTCACGACGCTGACACTCGACAAGGCCATGGCCGCGCCGGCCAGCACCGGATTGAGCAGGCCGAACGCGGCCAGCGGAATGCCGATCAGGTTATAGACGAAGGCCCAGAACAGATTCTGGCGGATCTTCGCGTAGGTCTTGCGGCTGATGTCGAGGGCGGCGGGGATCAACCGTGGGTCGCCGCGCATCAGGGTGATGCCGGCGGCATGCATGGCGACGTCCGTGCCGCCGCCCATGGCGATGCCAATGTCGGCAGCGGCCAGGGCGGGGGCGTCGTTGATGCCGTCACCGACCATCGCCACCACGCCGGTTTTCTTCAGGGACACGACGGTCGCGGCTTTGTCGGCAGGCAGCACTTCGGCGTGCACGTCGCGGATGCCCAGCGCCTCGGCGACCACCCTGGCGCTGCCGCGATTGTCACCCGTCAGCAAGTGGCTGCTGATGTGCCGGGCGTTCAGTTGCGCGATGGCCTCAACGGCGCCGGTCTTGAGCGTGTCGCCGAAGGCAAACAGGCCCAGCACCTGACGCTGCGGGCTCAATTCGATGAGCCAGGACAGCGTGCGGCCTTCCGCCTCCCAGGCCTGAGCGCGCTCGTGCAGGGCGTCCCCGGTCAAGCCGCTTTCCGGCAGCAAGCCGCTTTCTGCCAGCAAGCCGCTTTCCTGCAGCAGGCGCTGATTGCCCAGCGCCAGTTCGCGGCCGCCCAGGGTGCCAGCGATCCCGCGCCCGGCCAGCGCTCGGCTGTTGCTGACGGTCTCCAGCTGCAGGCCGCGCTCTGTGGTCACGTCCAGCACCGCTTTGGCCAATGGGTGTTCGCTGCCACGCTGCAACGCACCGGCCAGTTCAAGCACGTTGTTTTCATCACCGTCGAGCGCGACCAGGTGGGCAATGCGCGGCGTGCCGGAGGTCAGCGTGCCGGTCTTGTCGAACACCACCGTGGTGACTTCATGGGCGCGTTCCAGGGCTTCGGCGTCCTTGATGAGGATGCCGTGGCGTGCGGCCACGCCGGTGCCGGCCATGATCGCGGTGGGCGTGGCTAGCCCCAGCGCGCAGGGGCAGGCGATGACCAGTACGGTGACGGCGTTGATCAATGCGCTCTCCAGCGAGGCACCGGCCATCAGCCAGCCGGCCAGTGTGGCGATCGCTGTCAACAAGACCACCGGTACGAACACCTGACTGACTTTGTCGACCAGCTTCTGAATCGGCGCCTTGGCAGACTGCGCGGCTTCCACCAGACGGATGATGCGGGCCAGCACGGTTTCCGCGCCCAGCGCCCGGGTGCTGATCAGCAGCCGACCTTCGCCATTGATCGCGCCACCGGTGACCCTGTCGCCGGGCTGTTTCGGCACCGGCAGGCTCTCGCCGCTGATAAGGGCTTCATCGGCGTGGCTCTGGCCTTCGGTCACCTCGCCATCCACCGGAAAGCGCTCGCCGGGTTTTACCACCACCGTATCGCCGACGCTCAATTCGCTGATGGCGACGTTCGCTTCCTGCCCGTTCACCAGCCGGATCGCGCGGTCGGGGCGCAAGGCTTCCAGCGCCCGAATCGCGCTGGCGGTCTGGCGCTTGGCGCTGCTCTCCAGGTATTTGCCGAGCAGGACCAGGGCGATGACCGCCGCCGACGCCTCGAAGTACAGGTGCGGCATCGTACCGGGCGCAGCGCTTAGCCACTGGTAAACGCTCAACCCATAACCGGCGCTGGTGCCCAGCGCGACGAGCAAATCCATGTTGCCGGCGCCGGCGCGCACGGCTTTCCACGCGGCTATGTAAAAGCGCGCGCCGAGAAGAAATTGCACCGGCGTTGCCAGGGCGAACTGCAGCCATGCCGGGAGCATCCCGTGGACGCCGAACGGTTGCAGGATCATCGGCAGCACCAATGGCAGCGCGAGAACGATGGCCACGACCAACTGCCAGCGCTCGGTGTCGTGACGTTGGCGCTGGTCGGCCTGCTGGACGGCTGAATTCTGTTCGAGGCTGGCGCCGTAGCCCGCCTTGTCGACGGCGGCTAACAGCACGGCGGGATCGATCTGCCCGCTGACCTCGACGTGGGCGCGTTCGTTGGCGAGGTTGACCGTGGCGACTTGAACGCCCGGCACTTTGCGCAAGGCACGCTCGACCCGGCCTGCGCAGCTGGCGCAGGTCATGCCGGTAATGGGCAGATCGAATGTGGCGGGACTGGGCATCGTGGACACTCCGGTGAGTCGAATGCCAGTAAGGATCAACCTTGCCCTTCTGGCAAGGTCAAGGGGCGTGCCGTGATGGTTTTTTCTGGCCGGATCGTTTGCCCAGGGCGTGCAGGACAGCCCATTTGCAACCTGCGACAATCTCAGCCCTTTTTGGCCAGGCGAGCGGCATACCGTGTACGACTTCAACGATTTGTACTACTTCGTGCAGGTGGTCGAGAACAAGGGGTTCGCCGCCGCCGCGCGCAAGATCGAGGTGCCGAAGACCAAGCTCAGTCGGCGCATCGCGCAGCTGGAGGATCGGCTGGGTGTGCGGCTGATCCAGCGCACCACGCGCAAGTTCACGGTGACCGAGGTGGGTCTGGATTATTACCGGCACTGTGTGGCGATGCTGGTGGAGGCCGATGCCGCCGAGAAGGTGGTCGAGCAATCGCGGTCCGAACCCCAGGGCATCGTGCGCATCAGTTGCCCGCCGGCACTCGGGGCCATGGGGGTGAGCGACACGATCGCCAGGTTTCTGGTACTTCACCCGAAAGTGCAGGTTCAGGTGGAGAGCACCAACCGTCGGGTAGATGTGTTGGGGGAGGGCTATGACATCGCGCTGAGGGTGCGGTTTCCGCCGCTGGACGATGAGAGTCTGGTGATGAAGGTGTTGGGCGAGAGCGTCCAGAAGCTGGTGGCGCGACCGTCGTTGGTGGAGGGTTTGTCGCTGCGTACGCCGCAGGATTTGCTGGGGCTGCCGAGTATGGATCTGGCCCCGGCAAACCGGGATCACCGCTGGGCGTTGATCGGGCCGGACGATAAGCGGGTGGAGGTTGCCCATCAGCCGCGCTTTGTGACGTCTGATCTGGATGCGTTGCACCGGGCGGCGGTTGAGGGGTGGGGGTGGTGCAGATGCCGGAGATCATGATTCGGCATTCGTTGCATGAGGGGCGGCTGGTTGAGGTTTTGCCGGGGTTCCGGCCGCCGAGCGGGTTGATTCATGCGGTGTTTCCGTCGCGGCGGGGGTTGTTGCCGTCGGTGCGGGGGTTGGTGGATTTGCTGGCGGAGGATTTTGGGGTGAATGCGAAGGCGGATCGGGAGGCATGTGAGTTGGCGGGGCACCTTTAGGCTTTTATCAAGATCAAGATCAAGAGCGTCTGCCTGGGGGCAGACTGTTTCGCCTTCGGCGAGTTACTTGGAAAAGCACCCCAAGTAACCAAGGGTGCTTGCTCCTGGTTTGGCCCTTCGTTCCTCAGGGTTCCCTCACTCCGACGACGCTCCGTGGGCCCGCGCCGAACGGACATCCCTGTCCTGACGGCGCTCTCGCCGCATCCATGCGGCTCGGCCCACTGCGCGTCGTCTGCGTTCGGCCTGCACCCAAGTCGCGATTGGCGGTGACTGGGCTTTTTGCGTATGAAGATCAAGATCAAGAGCAGATCAACAGCTTCCCGGCTGAAGCCGGTCCTACCGACGGTTGCTCGTAAATCTGCTGGCTGAATGCGCTGCTTTTAGTGGGACCGGCTTTAGCCGGGAAGGGGCAGGTGTGAACACCATCGATGTCTGGGTTTGCGCGGCTCCTTCAAGGCAACATCGGCGCTCCATCTGTTGATTGTCCTGCATGTGGGACGATCTATCGCATTTGCCCCTCTAATCATGCATTAGTTCGCACGGTAGGATGACGCCACTTGATCGCCAGGCGGCGATTCTCACCTTGGGGAGCACCTTATGAAACTCTTGCACATCGATTCCAGCATCCTCGGCGATCACTCCGCTTCGCGTCAGTTGAGCCGCAGTGTTGTTCAGTCTTTTATCGCCATCACCCCGGATACTCAGGTGGTTTACCGCGATCTGGCGAGTGAGCCGCTCAGTCATTTCTCCGGTGCGACACTGGCCGCTGCCGGTACGCCGGTGGAAGGTCGTGATGCGTCACAGAAGCTGGAAGTGGAGACGAACGAAGCCACGCTTGAAGAGTTCCTGTCGGCTGACGTGGTGGTCATCGGTGCGCCGATGTACAACTTCAGCATCCCGAGCCAGTTGAAGGCATGGATCGACCGGATCTGTGTAGCCGGCCGCACCTTCCGTTACACCGAAGCGGGCCCGGAAGGTCTGTGCAAGGGAAAGAAAGTGATCATCGTTTCGACGACGGGCGGTCTGCATCAGGGCCTGCCGAGTGGCGCGGGCCATGATGATTTGCTCAAGGTCGTATTCGGTTTCATCGGCGTCACCGACCTGCAGTTCGTCGTGGCCGAAGGCCTCGCTTATGGTGACGAGCCGCGTGCCGCCGCCATGGCCGCTGCGCAGAAAAACATCAGCGAAACGCTGTTCGCCTAAGCCCGGGCACTCGCGGGGATACATTCGACGGTCCCCGGTGAGATAAGCCCTCAGCAGCCGAGGGGACAGATTAATTTACGGTGAAGCGCTGTAAATAAATCAGTCCCCTCGGCTTTTGCGTCCTGGCATTCAGCCCAGCGACAGCCTTTATGACATCTTTGCGCGTAATCTCATTGCAGCACCGTAGAATGCCGGCCTCTTCGGTCCGTTCTGCGTCAAGCGGTGGCCATTCTCTTTAATCAGTCGAGCTTGGCCCGCCTTGTGCACCATTGATCCTCAAACGTTTCGGAATGTTATCGAACCCCAAGGGTCAGATAGCGACAGACGCCGTTTTTACGGGCCCTCGGGCCTTGAGCGTCTGAATCGGCAGGGATGGATTGATAAGGTGAGGGGCATTGCAATGATGCGTCTTTGTGCAGTGATGATGATCAGCCTGCTGGGCAGCCTGATTTCGGTGCAAGCCAGCGAGTTGGAGAGCTGGAGCGTGGGCTTTCACGAGCTGACGTTTCTCGATCCCCTGGATTCCCGGCCGATGCACGCGTACGCCTTTTACCCCTCCACCGACGATGAACGCATCACCCGCGTTCAGGGGTATCCCATTGAAGCGTCGGAAGACGCCACCATTGCCATGGGCCGCTTCCCCCTGCTGATGCTGTCCCACGGCAACACCGGCACACCGCTCGCGCAGCACGACCTGGCGACGTCATTGGCGCGCAAGGGTTTTGTCGTGGTGGCGGTGTTCCACCCAGGCGACAACTACATGGACCACAGCCGTCTGGGCAGCCTGAGCAATCTCTACGGTCGCCCCCTGCAAATCTCCGAAGCCATCAGTGCCGCATTGATCGACCCGATGCTCTCGCCGTACATCAGCGCGCGCCGGGTCGGGGTGATCGGTTATTCGGCGGGTGGCGAAACGGCGTTGATTCTGGCGGGTGCCCAGCCTGATCTCCAGCGCTTGCGCCATTACTGCACCGAGCGGCCCCAGGACCATGACGCCTGTAAAACCCAGGGCGAACTGGTGGCAGACCGTGAAGACCTGCACGCCCAAGCCGATCCCCGCGTAGGCGCGTTGATGCTGATGGCACCGCTGGGTTTGATGTTCGGTCGGCAGACGCTGGCGGATGTGCACGTGCCGGTACTGCTTTACAGCGGTGACGGCGATGAACTGCTCGCCATCGACAAGAACGCCGAAGCGCTGGCGCGCAAGCTGCCCGATGTCTCGGATTTCAAACTGTTCGCCGGGGCGGGGCATTTCGTGTTCATGGCGCCCTGCGATGACGAGCAACGCGCCACCCAGCCTGGCTTGTGCACCGACGCCATTGGCGTCAACCGTGAAAGCATTCACCGCGACCTGAGCAGCGAGGCCGTGCGCTTTTTCGGTACTGCACTCGGCACGCCCATCAGCACTGCCGGCATGCAGACCGCCGCCCACCATGAATTTGATTCAGTCGGCAGCCTCGATCAGTAGCGGTGCATAGAAACTTCTGGTGCTCTTACTGAGCCTGATTTGTGTCCGCTGCGGGTGAGGGCACCGTCGGTTTGCCACGAATCACTTTGCCGCGCCGCTCGGCAATCTCCCGCGCCTGACCATCACGCTGGCCACCGGTACGGGCCTCGCTGATCAATGCCGGAATCAACGGCCCCTCTGGCAGATTCTTCCAGAACCGTGCCGGCAGATGACCCTGCATGACTTTCGGATTGAGCCGCGCCGGATTGAAGATGTGGCTGTAGTAGGTCAACCAGAGATTGCCATGAGGATCGTCGGCATTGCGCGCCAGCGACTGCCACGCCTCCGGGCACACCGGCTGATGAATCAGCTGTTTGCCGTCATAGAACACGCCGTCCTTGGGCGTCGCGATCATCCAGCGATGACGACCCATGCGCCCGATGAAATGCTCACTGGCGGTGCGCAGAATGTCATGGGCGGGCTCGTGCCACGCGACGAATTCCGGCAGGCAGGTCATCTCCAGCAACGCCGCCTTGGCCGCGACGTCTTCGGCATTTTCGATCACCGGCAGCGCTACGAAGCGCAAGAATGCATGCAGATGATGGGCTTCACGGCTGACCTGTTTCAGGCGCCGGTGCAGTTCGCTGCCCAGTTTGTCGCCGGCCAGCATGGCCGTGCGATCACCATGGCTGACGCGCCACAGCACCTCATACAAGAGCGTCCAGCGTTGGTCGCCGCAGAATTGCGCGGCGTTCTGCAGCAGTTCCAGCAATTCGAGGGGTATGCGCGCGCGGAACGGACCGGGCTCGTCCGGGTAATCGGTGTCGCTGGCAAACAGGTCAGCGTCCTGTTGCACGCTCCAGCTCACCTGATCCGGGTTGATCTGATGGCTCAGCAGCCAGCGCGCCTGCTGCCGCCAGGTATCGAAGGCGTCGGCGCAATCGAGAATGATCATCCCCACAGCGCCATTTGCTGCGGCTGGGGTTTGTCGCGCAGTTGCTCGCGCAGATCGATGCTCGAGCTGTCAGCCTGGCGAGGATGGTAGTCGCTGGTAATGATGAACGGCTTGGCCTTGGCCAGTACGCAGCGCAGACGGGTCAGGTCTTCGTAACGAATGCGGCGCTGGCGGCGCAGTTCGACCAGGCGCTTGGTGGTGCGAATGCCGATGCCGGGGATCCGCGCGATCATGGCCGGCTCCGCGCGGTTGAGGTCCAGCGGGAAGATGTCGCGATGCTCCAGCGCCCAGGCCAGCTTGGGGTCGATGTCCAGGGCCAGATGCCCCGGGCCTTGCAGCAATTCGTTGGCACTGTAGCCGTAACTGCGCAGCAGAAAGTCTGCCTGGTACAAGCGGTGCTCGCGCATCAGCGGCGGCGCGGCATGGGGCACGCTTTTCGGGCTGTTGGGAATCGGACTGAACGCGGAGTAGTAGACGCGCTTGAGGCGGAAATCGCCGTACAACGATTCGGCGGTGTGCAGGATGGTGCTGTCATCGGTTTCGTCAGCACCGACAATCATCTGCGTGCTTTGCCCGGCCGGGGTGAATTTTGGCGCACGCGGTTCATTCAGCACGGTTTGCTGACCGGTGTAGATGGTCTGCATGGCCTGCTTGATCGAACCCATTTCTTTTTCCGGCGCCAGGGTCTGCAGGCCCAGCTGGGTCGGCAATTCGATATTGACGCTCAGGCGATCGGCGTAACGGCCGGCCTCTTCGATCAGCGCGGGGTCCGCTTCGGGAATGGTCTTGAGGTGGATGTAGCCACGGAATTCGTGGTCTTCACGGAGCAGTTTGGCCACGCGAATCAGCTGTTCCATGGTGTAGTCCGCCGAGCGGATGATCCCGGAGCTGAGAAACAGGCCGCTGACGCAGTTGCGACGGTAGAAATCCATGGTCAACGTCACCACTTCCTCCGGACTGAAACGTGCGCGGGGCACGTCGCTGGACCGACGATTCACGCAGTACTGGCAGTCGTAGAGACAGAAGTTGGTCAGCAGAATTTTCAGCAGCGAGACGCAGCGCCCATCGGGGGTGTAGCTGTGGCAGATGCCCATGCCGGTGCTTGAACCAAGGCCGGATTTGCCCTCGGAACTGCGTTTGGGGGCGGCGCTGCTGGCGCAGGAGGCGTCGTACTTGGCGGCGTCGGCGAGGATGCTCAGCTTGTCGATCAGCTGCATGGATTTTCTCGATACTGTTTTTATGTACAGTATCGAGTTGGTCGGTGATGAACAAGGGCCGATCGGATGGATGGCCGGTCGATCAACTGATGCGCTGTACCAATTCCTTCAATTCGCCGAAATCCTTGACGCGATGGAAGTTGGCATTGCCCACAAAGGCCGAGAAATCGGTGTCGCCGTAGCCCGCCACTTGCGCACCGGCACCGAGCCCGGCTTCAACGCCCGGAACGCTGTCCTCCACCAGCAGACACTGAGTGGGCGGCAGGCCCAGCAATTCTGCGGCGTGTTCGATCAGCACCGGGGACGGTTTCCACGACTGCACTTCATAAGCGCTGACGATCAAGCCGTGGAACACGTCCAGCAGGCCGACTGTGCTCAGGCACGTTTCGATCTTGCTGCGCGGGCCGTTGGACGCTACGCACTTGGGCAGCGCCAGATTGCGCACGAAGTCGACCGCGCCGGGCATTTCTTCCAGTCGCTCCCGCAGCAGCGGCAGGGTGCGCGCTCGGAATTCGGTTTCGATCTCGTCGCTCGGCAGCCATGGATAATCGCGGCAGAGGCCTTCCAGGCATAGCGCAAACTGCACGCCTCGAAAGCGTTGCAGCACCTCCTCGACGCTCAGCAACACCTGATGCTGGTGAAGGATCTCTCGCAGCAACCCGGCGGCCAGCCGTTCGCTGTCAACCAGGGTTCCGTCGCAGTCAAAAATGACGCCGGCAATATTCAAACAGGGTTCTCCTTCTTTTCTCGATCAGGTTGCTTGATCGGAATGCATGTGCAGATGTCTGGAATCCGGGTAGGGGCAGTTCGACCGGCATTATCCTGAAAAGTTGGCATCAGTGTTCGAGCACTGACTTACGGTACGGCCCCTTCAGTCCATGCTCCGGCCGGCAGGCGTTTGAACGTCATTGCGAGCAGGCCGACGGCTTCATCGTCAGACCTGCACGTGAAGCGCCGGTTACAACTCGACCGGCGTGACCAGCGTACCCTTTTCGAAGTAGCCCTTGACGTTGGCGAAGACGAGGTCGGCCATGGCCTGGCGCGTTTCGTAGGTCCCCGAGCCGATGTGCGGCGTGAGTACCACGTTGTCCAGCTTCAACAGTTCGGCGGGCACATTGGGCTCGTCATCGAACACATCAAGACCCGCACCGGCGATTTCCGAGGCCAGCAACGAGGCCACCAGTGCCTTTTCATCGACAACGGTGCCGCGCGCAACGTTGATCAAAAATGACTTGGGTCCGAGGGCCCGAAGCACGTCGGCGTCGATCAGGTGCTGGGTGTCCGGCCCACCGGGGACGATGACGATCAGGTAGTCCGAGTCCTGCGCCAGTTCCCGAAGGTCACCGTAATGCCGGTAGGACACATCGTCGTAGGGGCGGCCACGGCGGAAGTAGGCGATGTTCATCTCGAACGCGGCGGCGCGTTTGGCGATGGTCTTGCCGATCTTGCCCAGGCCGACGATGCCGCAGGTCTTGCCGCACAGGTCGTTGCCGAGGGGGAATTTGCCGTTGGGCCACTGGCCCGCACGCACGAAGCGTTCGGCTTCGCTGATGCGTCGGGAGACGCACAGCATCAGCGCCATGGCGGTTTCCGCGACGGCGTTATTGAGCACGTCAGGGGTGTTGCTCAGCTTGATGCCCCTGCGCGACAAGTATTGGGTGTCGACCGCGTCGTAGCCGACGCCGAAGCTGTTGACCACTTCCAGATTCGGCAGGCGGTCAAGAATGGCATTGTCGGTGCCGAAGACACCGCTGGTGACGACGCCGCGCACCTGGGTCCCGTGCTGGTCGGCCCAGGCCTCGATGTCGTTGATGTCGGCGAGTTTGTGCACGCTGTAATCGCGTTCGAGATTTTGCATCAGCGACGCATGCATCTGACCCCAGACCAGAATGTCGATTTTTTCTCGCTCATTGTTTTCTCCTTGTTCAAACCAGATACGTGTCGGTACTCAGCACCTCGGCATAGGCAAAGCCCAGGGCTGACATGAAGGCGGCGTGGACCTGAGCGGCAGGCACCACGGTGCCTTCGAATTCCAGGTCGCGGCTGGCGCAGGCGTCGTGGATGACTTTGACGGTGTAGCCCATGTCCGCCGCAGCGCGGGTGGTGGCGTCGATGCACATGTGGCTCATGGAACCGATGATCACCAAGTGTTTGATGCCCTTGTCTTCGAGCAGCGCCTGCAGCCCGGTTTCACGAAACGAGTTGGGGAAGTGCTTGAGCACCACCGGTTCGCTTTCCAGGTTCAGGACCTTGGGGTGCAATTTGGCGCCATTGGAACCGGGGGTGAAGAAGGGGGCATCAGCGCCTGATTCATGGCGGATGAACACGACCAGATCCCCGGCGTCCCGAGCTGCCTGAATCACCTTGGCGGCGTTGTCGGCGGCGGCATCGGCGCCTGCGAGGGGCCATTTGCCGCCGGGAAAGTAGTCGTTCTGGATATCGACTACGATGAGCGCTGTGGTGGACATTCGGGCTTCCTTGTTGAATGGGTAGGGTGGGTCAGAGTAATGCCTGCCCGAGCGTAGGGCCACTCCCGCTACACAGGTTCAACGCGATGCGTTTTGTAGGACCGGCTTCAGCCGGGAAGGGGCCAGTGCGTACAACATCGATTTTGCAGCGTGACGTCCGACGCTTTGCCGGCTAAAGCCAATCCCACTATGAAGACCGTAGCCGGCCCTGTTTGAATCAGCGGCGCTTGCTGATGTCCATAAGGCGCCACCCCGTTTGAGTAACCAGCGAGAAGTCATGCCCGTGAATGGAATCAGTCGCCACCTGCACACCCTGGCCAGCCTCATCCTGCTGACGCTGCTCGCGGGTTGCAGCTCGCAACGCAGCCAGGAACCCGCGCCGGAGCCCTCAGTGGTCCGCAGTGAGATTGTGCGGTTGTTGCCTGCCAATGTCGCCGACCGCCAGGGTTGGGCCCAGGACATTCAACGCGCGTTCGAAGTGCAGAAAATCGACCCCAGCCTGGAAAACCTCTGTTCCGTGCTGGCGGTGACCGAGCAGGAATCAAACTTTCAGGTCGACCCGGCCGTTCCCGGCATGGGCAAGATCGCCCAGGACGAAATCGACCGTCGAGCCAGCAAGGCGCACATCCCCAATCTGCTGGTGCGCAGCGCGCTGGACATCCGCTCTTCGACCGGCAAGACCTACAGCGAACGCCTCAGCGCCGCGCGGACTGAAAAAGACCTGAGCGCGATTTTCGATGACTTCATCGGCATGGTCCCCCTGGGCCGCACGTTGTTCGGCAACTTTAATCCAGTGCACACCGCCGGGCCCATGCAGGTCAGTATTGAGTTCGCCGAGCGGCAGGCCCGGGATTATCCCTATCCGGTCGAGGGTTCGATTCGCCATGAGGTATTCGGCCGCCGTGGCGGCATGTACTTCGGCATCGCACATCTGCTCGGTTATCCTGTGAGCTACGACAGACCGCTATACCGCTTCGCCGACTTCAACGCTGGCTGGTACGCCAGCCGCAATGCAGCATTTCAGAGCGCACTGGCGCGGGTGTCCGGCAAGCGTCTGGCGCTGGACGGCGACCTGATCAGCTACGGTTTCGGCCCGGCGCTGGGGCAGACCGAACTGGCCGTGCGCAGCCTTTACCCTCAGCTGGACATGCGTAATACGACCATCCGCAGCCAGCTGGAGAAGGGCGAAACGCTGGCCTTCGAAGACACCGAGCTGTACGCGAAGATCTTCGCCATGGCCGACAAGGCCGCCGGTAAACCGCTGCCGAGGGCAATCCTGCCGGGCATCGTGCTGGAAAGCCCGAAAATCACCCGCAAGCTGACCACCGCCTGGTTTGCCCAGCGGGTGGAAGAGCGGCGCGTACGCTGCATGTCGAGGGCGTCGGGTTCACTGAAGTGAGCGTGTCTTCGCCGCTGCCTTGCTTCCTGCTGAAACTGAACGCCGTTCGTCCGCTTGCGGGCACCCGACCCAGATCCTTCAATCAAATACCGATGGGTGACGCAGGACCGACTGCGCCGCCGTTTTATAGGCAGGAGCCCCGCTTGTGAGTCGTGACATGGAAACACCCACCATCATTACCAGCAGCAATCCGATTGCCGCGGAGCAGTCCGCTAACGCTCAAGTGGCAGACGCCATGCTGTTCGGGTCGCCGAAGGATCGGCTGGATTTCTACCGCAAGGAGATCCAGTACGAGACAGCGATCCTGTCCAACCGCACCAACGCCTATTTGTCCGCGCAGTCTTTTCTGGTGATCGCCTTCGCCTCGTCGATGGCCAACCTCAATCCCGAATGGGGCAAGATGTTCACGCTGGTGGTGCCGCCTTTTCTGACATTGCTCGGACTGATCAGCTCCATGCACGCCTGGCCGGGCATCCGCGCGGCGTACGAAATCATCGACCACTGGCATTTCAAACAGGCCCAGTTGCTGAGCAGTCAACCGGCCATGGGCCTGGCCTATGACGATTCGCCGTTGTTCAGTGAGCACGAATCCAGCGAAAAGGGCTACCGCAAGTCGCTGATGTTTTCGATGCGCACACCGTGGCTGTTTACGGCGTTCTGGTTTTTGCTGGGCGCGTTTTCCATCTATGTTCAGTTGGTCGACAGCGTGTTTTAAGCCGGCGACGACTCCATTGATAAATAAACAATGAAAACCGGGTGATGTTACCTTGACACCTACCGGCGGCAGGCGTATTTCGTGTGCGCGGTTCACGCTGGTTGCAGCCGCGGTGCCCTCGTGGACCCGATAGCTTCCTGGTCCACACCTTGCAGCAACCTGCTGCGCAACGCCCTGCGCTGTTTTTTTGACCCTTTCGCGTATTTCACAGGCCTGCTTACGTCGACCCATTCCAATCCTCGACCTGCACTCACTGGAGCCACCTCATGGCAGCATTACAACAAATCACCGTTGACGCCCTTAAACGCTCCGAATCGCAACTGGCTGCCCAATGGCACGCTGATCTGGAAGCCAGCGGCGCGACGCGTAACCTCAAGCCTGAGGAAATCCGGCAGCAGGTAGCCGATTTTCTGCGCCTGTTGACATTGACGCTGGAGAAGGGCGGCTCTGCCAACATCACCACCGCCGAATGGGACGACGTTCGTCACTTCCTCGAAAAACTGTCCAGCCAGCGCGCTCTGGCCGGTCAGGATTCTCAGCAAACGGCCAGTTTCATCTTCGCCCTCAAGGGCCCGCTGTTCACCCAACTGCAAAACGCTTTCGCTGACCAGCCGTTGCTGATCGCCGAACAGGTGCTGCAGATGTCGGAGCTGCTCGACGGTCTGGGTCTGCACACGATCCGCACCTACCAGAAATCCCGTGAAGCGGTGATCAAGCGTCAGCAGGAAGAACTGCTGGAGCTGTCCACGCCGGTGGTCAAACTGTGGGATGGCGTCCTGGCACTGCCGATGATCGGCACGCTGGATTCGCAGCGCACCCAGGTGGTCATGGAGTCGCTGTTGCAACGCATCGTCGACACCGGCGCGGAAATCGCCATCATCGACATCACTGGCGTGCCGACCGTCGACACCCTGGTGGCCCAACACCTGCTCAAGACCGTGACAGCGATCCGCCTGATGGGCGCCGATTGCATCATCAGCGGCGTGCGTCCTCAGATTGCCCAGACCATCGTGCACCTGGGTCTGGACCTGCAAGGCGTGGTGACCAAAGCCAATCTGGCCGATGCGCTGGCATTGGCGCTGCGCCGTCTGGGCGTCACCCTCACCAAGGCGGTATGAGCCATGGAGCGCATTCCGATTCTGCAGATGGGCGACTTTCTGCTCGTGACCATTCAGGTAGACATGCACGACCAACTGGCGCTGACGCTGCAGGATGACCTGTCCGAACGCATCAGTCGCACTTCGGCGCGCGGCGTGCTCATCGACATCTCCGCGCTGGACATGGTCGATTCGTTCATTGGCCGGATGATCGGCATGATCTCCGGCCTGTCGCGAATCATGGACGCCGAAACTGTGTTGGTCGGCATGCAGCCGGCCGTCGCCATTACCCTGGTGGAACTGGGCATGACCCTGCCCGGCGTGAGCACCGCGCTGAACGTTGAACGGGGCATGAAGCTGTTGCGCGAGCGGGCCTATTCTCAATGAACGAGCGCAGCAGCGGCACTCAGCCCATTCGCATCGAGCAAGATGTCGTGCTGGCGCGGCAGACCGCGCGCAAGCTGGCGCAGGACTGCGGCATGCGCCTGATCGACCTGACCAAGCTGGTCACGGCGGTCAGCGAGCTGGCGCGCAACACGATGGTCTATGGCGGCGGCGGTGACATGGACTGGCAGATTGTCGAAGACGGCCTGCGCGTCGGCGTGCGCCTGACCTTTCGCGACGAAGGCCCGGGCATTCCCGACCTCAAGCTGGCGATGACCGACGGCTGGACCTCCGGAGGCGGCCTCGGTCTGGGCCTGACGGGCGCCAAGCGCCTGGTGGACGACTTCGAGCTGGACACCGCACCCGGCGCAGGTACGCGCGTGATGATCTGCAAATGGACGTGAACCTGCACAGTCATCTGACCCAGGTGTTGTCGATCGAAGACATCAGTCAGGTCGGGCACGCACGGCGCACGGTGCAACGACTGGCCGAACAGGCGGGGTTTGACGAGGCCGATTGCGGTCGCGTGGCCCTGGTCGTCACCGAACTGGCCAGCAATATTCTCAAACATGCGCAAAGCGGCGAGTTGCATGTTCGTGCGCTGCCGGGTGATGCCTCGGGCGATGCCTCGCGTTCAGCGCCGGGCGTCGAGATCATCGCGATCGACCGGGGCAAGGGTTTCGACGTGCAAAACTGCATGGCCGATGGTTTTTCCACCCGCGGTACCCAAGGCATCGGCCTGGGCGCCGTGCTGCGCCAGGCGCAAGTCTTCGATGTGCACAGCGACGCGCGCGGCAGTGTGTTGCTGGCGCGTTTCTTCCCGCGCAAAGCCACGGTCAAAGACCTGCGCATGGGCATCACCCAGCATTCGCTGCATGATGACCCGGCTTGCGGTGATGTGTGGGAAGTCGCGGTCAAGGGGCAGCAGATGTCGATCATGATGATCGACGGCCTCGGTCACGGCCCTGAAGCCGAAGCGGCGGGAATGGCCGGCGCACGTGCGTTCATTCGCAATCCGTTCGCCGATCCGGGCGTGTTGCTGGAGGACCTGCACGTCGACATGCAAGGCAGCCGCGGCGGCGCGGCAGCACTGGTGCGGTTCGACGGCGCGACAGGCAAGCTGCGTTTCATTGGCATCGGTAACATCGGCGCGACGCTGATTGGCGACGAGAAAACCCGCGGCATTCCTTCGCACCCCGGGATCGTCGGCCTGCAGTACCGCAAAATACCGCCGATGGACTATGACGATTGCACCGGGCAGTTGTTGATCATGTTCAGCGATGGCCTGCAATCGCGATGGAATCTTCGCGATTGTCCTGGCCTGGTGTACCGACATCCGGCAATCATCGCAGCGGTCTTGCACCGCGATTATTGCCGGGGCAGGGACGATGTAACGGTACTGGTGATGGCTCTGGAGGCGCTCGATGACTGACAACAACGCCCGTGTGACGCCTCAGGGGTCTATCGAACTTGAGCTGGAACGCTCGCGCGCCGAAGCCGTTGCCCTGCGCACCGAGCTTGACGAGACCAACCAGGGCGTTCTCGCGCTGTACGCCGAACTTGAGAATCAAGCCGACCAATTGCGTCAGGCTTCCGACCTCAAGAGCCGTTTCCTGTCCTACATGAGCCATGAATTTCGCACGCCGCTGGGGTCGATTCTCAGCATCGCCAGTCTGCTGACCGATGAGCTGGACGGTCCCCTGAGCGAGGAACAGCACAAGCAGGTCGCTTTTGTCAGTACGGCCGCACGGGAGTTGAGCGACATGGTCGACGACCTGCTGGACCTGGCGAAGATCGAAGCCGGCCGCATCAGCATCTCGCCGGCATGGTTTGACATGTTCGACCTGTTCTCGGCACTGCGGGGCATGTTCCGTCCCATCGTCGATGCCTCCACCGTGGACCTGATCTTCGAAGCGCCCGTCGGCTTGCCCCGGCTGTATACGGACGATCAAAAACTGGGGCAGATTCTGCGCAACTTTATCTCCAACTCGCTGAAGTTCACCCAGCGCGGTGAAGTGCGCGTCTCGGCACGGCTGGAATCCGAGGACTCGGTTCGCTTTGCGGTGACTGACACCGGTATTGGCATTCCCCAGGAGCTTCATGGTGCGCTGTTCGAGGACTTCACTCAGGTCGATTCGCCCCTGCAGAAACGCCTGCGCGGCACCGGTCTTGGCCTGTCGCTGTGCAAGCGTTTTGCCGAATTGCTGGGCGGGCGTGTCGGCGTGGAGAGCGAGCCCGGCGTGGGCTCGACGTTCTACGTGGTGATCCCGTTGGCGCTGGCCCAGGAGCCTGCCAATGAAGCCTGAAACCCGGCTGCTGATCGTCGACGACAATGCCGCGACCCGGTACGCCTTGCGGCGTCGGATGGAGCGCCAGGGGTTCAAGGTGGCGGAGGCCGGCACCGGCACCGAAGGTCTGGCGCTGATCGCCGAGCGCTTGCCCGACGCGCTGATTCTCGACGTCAATCTGCCCGACATGAGCGGCTTCGACATCGTTCGTCAGCTGCGCGCTGCGCCCCGCACGGCGCTGTTGCCAGTGGTGCACGTTTCGGCGGCGTCGATCCAGACCGGCGACATCGTCACCGGTCTGGAAGCAGGTGCGGACGCCTATCTGGTGCACCCGGTCGACCCCGACGTGCTGCTTGCCACGCTGCGCACGCTGTTGCGGGTGCGTGATACCGAATACGCATTGCGTGACAGCGAAGAGCGTTTCCGCGAAATTTTTGCCAACGTCTCGGCGCCGATTGCGGTCATGGACGGCAGCCTGAACGTTCACGAAGCCAACCACGCCTTTGCCCAACTGCTGGGTCAAGGCGCCGATGAGGGGGCGGTGCTGCGCAGCTTCAGCGAAGATCAGGGCTCGGCCCTCGACGGCCTGCGCGAAGCGCTGGGCGCAGGGGAGCGCTGGATGGGCACGCTGAGCATGCGGGTCAAGGGTGAACTGCGCGAAACCGAATGGCAGGTTTCGCCGTACCGGGAGAGCGGCATGAGCCTGGTGTTCATCGAAGACGTCACCGAGCACCGCCGTCGCGAACAGTCGCATCTGCAGCAACTGGACTCGGTCAACAGCCGGCTCGCCCATGAAGTCGCCGAGCGCGCCCGCACCGAAGAACAGCTGTTGCAAGCGCAGAAGATGGACGCTATCGGCAAGCTCACCGGCGGCATCGCCCACGATTTCAACAACCTGTTGACGGGTATCGTCACCGGGCTGGAGCTGGTCAAGAAACGCACCGAAGACGGCCGCCCCGAAAAAGTGATGGTGTATGCCGATGCCGCGTTGGCGTCGGCGAAAAGCGCGTCGGCACTGACCCATCGTCTGCTGGCTTTCGCCCGCCAGCAGCCCCTCGATACCCGTGCATCCGACGTCAATCAGTACGTGCGTTCCCTTGAGGACCTGCTGGGTCGCACCATCGGCAAAGGCATTTGCCTGACGCTGGAGCTGACTTCACGCAGCGCGGTGGCGATGGTCGACGCCGGCCAGCTCGAAAGCGCCGTGCTCAATCTGGTGATCAATGCCCGGGACGCGTTGCCGTCGGGCGGCAACATCTGGATCAGCACTTTCGAGACCTACTCCCAGGGCCACTCACGCATGGCAGATGGCGCGTACATCGCCCTGACCGTGCGCGATGACGGCGTCGGCATCGAACACCACTTGATCGACAAGGTATTCGACCCGTTCTTCACCACCAAGCCGATCGGCCAGGGCACCGGCCTGGGCCTGTCGACGATCTACGGTTTCGCCCGGCAGTCGGGCGGCGACGTGCAGATTCGCAGCGTGGTCGGTCACGGCACCGAGGTCACGCTGCTGTTGCCGGCGGCGGACGAGCAGAGCGTCGAGCCGCCGCAGCCTTTCGCTGTCGCCGCGCAGGGCGCGGGGAGCACGTGTTGATCGTCGAAGACACGGCGTCGGTGCGCATGTTCGTCAATGAGGTCCTCACCGATGCCGGTTACCGCTGCACCCAGGTGGCCGATGTCGGCACGGCGCTGTCGTGCCTGGAGCATGACGGCACCATTGACCTGTTGCTCACCGACGTGGGCATGCCGGAAATGAACGGCCGCGAAGTTGCCCAGCGCGGCCGAGGGTGGCGGCCCGACCTGCCAGTGCTGTTCATGACCGGCTACGCGGAGAACGCGCTCAACCGACAGGATTTTCTGGGCGAACGGATGGACATGATCCTGAAGCCCTTCCAGTTGGTTGAATTTCTGTCGAAGGTGAGGGCCATGCTCGACAGCTGATGCGAATGGATGGTTTTTTTCTCGCCAATCAGTGAGTTCGGAGTATTTGAGCCGGTCGGTTTTTGTTAACGTGTGCGGCATTCCCATCCGTGCCGCTTTTGCGGCACACATTGCCGACGCCGTTTGCCCAAACGTTGAAGGTAAAGGAGCAAGACCTTGACCCTTAGCGACGACGCCCTCAAGGGCGCGATCGAGCATTGCGCGCGTGAACCGATTCAGATCCCCGGCAGCATTCAGCCCCAGGGATTTCTGCTGGTCGTCGACGAAGCCGCTTCTACGGTCATTCAAGTCAGCGCCAACGTCAGAGACTGGCTTGGGCTGGATCCGCAGGCGCTGATCGGCGCATCCCTGTCCAGTGTGTTCGCCGAGCCTGAGCGCCTGCTCCAGCGCCTGGACGCTCTGCCTGACGAAGAGCAAAATCCTTTTCACATTGGGGAAGTGCGTTTCCTGCCAGGTTCGAGTGCCGGCCAGCCGATGACCATGATGGTCCATCGTCACGATCAGGTGCTGATCGCCGAGTTCGAGCCGGCTGGGGACATGAGTGGCGCGTACGGCAACGTCTACCCGCTGATGCGCGGCTTCATCAGCCAGATGAATGTGGAAGAAAGCATCGAAGCGCTGTGTCAGCGCTCGGTGGCCGAGGTCAAGCGCATCACCGGTTTCGGCCGGGTCAAGGCTTATCACTTCGATGCCGATGGCAACGGGCTCGTCAGCGCCGAAGCGCTGGATGAAGATTACGAAAGCCTGCTCGGCCTGAGCTTTCCGGCGTCTGACGTGCCTGCCCAGGCCCGGGCGCTGTACCTGGCCAACCGCATTCGCGTCATCGAAAACGCCAACTACCAGCCATCGCCGCTGGTACCCGGCAACAACCCCATGACCGGCGCGCCCCTGGACCTCACTTTTGCCACCTTGCGCAGCGTGTCGCCCGTGCATCTGCAGTACATGCGCAACATGCAGACGCTGGCCTCGATGTCGATCTCCATCGTGGTACGCGGGCAGTTATGGGGCCTGATTTCCTGCCACCACGCCACGCCACGCAGGGTCACCTTCCAGTCCCGCACTGCCTGCGAACTGTTGGGCAGCGTGTTGTCGCTGCAGATCGAGAGCAAGGAAGCCCATGCCGCCAACCAGCGCATGCTGAGCCTGCGCCGGCAGATCGTGCAGATGCTCGCAGCCATGGCTGACCTCGACAGCGTCACCGGCGGCCTGCGCACGATGCCCGAAGTGTTGCTGGGTTTTGTCGGTGCCACTGGCGCGGCAGTGATTTCCGGCGCCAGCGTCGATGTTTACGGCGAAACCCCCGAACGCGAGCAGATCGTCAAGCTCGCCGACTGGTTGAGCGGCCGCGATCCCCACGAGGTCTTCCGCTCCGACAACATCAGTCGCGACATCCCAGAGCTGCCCTTGCTGGCCAGCTCGGTCAGCGGCGTGCTGGCGACGGCGATCTCCGAGCTGCATTCCAACTTCATCATCTGGTTCCGGCCCGAGCAGACCCGCGTGGTCAACTGGGCCGGCAAACCCGAGAAAAGTGTCAGCCCGAGCGGCTCGCTGAGCCCGCGCAACAGCTTCGCCTTATGGGAGGAGACCGTGCGCGGGTTCTCCAGACCCTGGGACGACATGGACTGCGAAGCGGTGATCGAGCTGCGTGCGGCCGTGCTGGGCATCGTCCTGCGCAAGGCTGAAGAAATGGCCGCACTGGCCGATGAATTGAAGAAATCCAACAAGGAGCTTGAAGCATTTTCCTACAGCGTGTCCCACGATCTGCGCGCGCCGTTGCGACACATCGCCGGCTACGCCGAGTTGTTGAGCGACATTGAAGGCAGCAAGTTGTCCGACCGGGGGTGCGCTTCCTGGAAAACATCAGCGAGTCGGCGCGCTTTGCCGGCACGCTGGTCGACAACCTGCTGAGCTTCTCGCAGATGGGTCGGTCGGCGATGCGTTTCTCTGATGTTGACCTCAACGCCATGGTCGAATCGATCCGCCGGGAGATGCTGCCCGATTACGAAAGCCGCACGCTGGAATGGAAAGTCTCCCAGCCGTTGCCAGTGGTCATTGCCGACGCGGCGTTCCTGCACCTGGCGATGCGCAACCTGCTGTCCAACGCGATCAAGTACACCCGCAACGAGAACCCGGCAGTGATCGAGGTGGGCAGTTACGAGGAAGACGGCAAGGTCGTGGTGTACATCCGCGACAACGGCGTAGGCTTCGACATGGCCTACGCCGGCAAGCTGTTTGGCGTGTTTCAGCGCCTGCACCGCATGGAAGAATTCGAAGGCACCGGCATTGGCCTGGCCAGTGTCCGACGGATCATCGAACGCCATGACGGCACCGTCTGGGCCCATAGCCAGTTGGGCCATGGCGCCACTTTTTACTTTGCGCTGCCCAAGCGCGGTTGACCGTTACTCTTTGAGTGTCGAAGGAGACGCCCAGTGCTGAAACCCATTCTTCTGGTGGAAGATAATCCAAACGATCTGGAGCTGACCCTTGTCGCCCTTGAACGTAGCCAGTTGGCCAATGAAGTGATCGTGCTGCGTGACGGTGCCGAGGCGCTTGATTACCTGCTGCGCCGCAACCATCACCACGACCGTGTCGCCGGTAATCCGGCAGTGATGCTGCTGGACCTGAAGCTGCCCAAAGTGGATGGCCTTGAGGTGCTCAAAGTCATCCGCGAAACCGAGGAACTGCGCAGCATTCCCGTGGTAATGCTGACGTCCTCCCGCGAAGAGCCGGATTTGAACCGCGCCTATTCACTGGGTGTGAACGCTTACGTGGTCAAGCCGGTCGAATTCAAGGAATTTGTCTCGGCGATCTCGGACCTCGGCGTGTTTTGGGCCGTTTTGAACGAGCCACCACCGGGCTCCCTGCGACTCGCACGCCGTCCAGGCTCCTGACTCCGGGGCTTTCGGACCGGCACTTATAAACGCCGAACCAGCCCCTTCTGGAACAATGACTTTTATTCATGCCGTTATCGCAGCTTAAATTGCTTTTGGTCGAAGACAGTTCGCTGGATGCCGAACTGATCCTGCTCACCCTCGAAAACAGCGGGCTGAAGATCGACGCCACGCTGGTCTACAACCACCAGGACGTCGAGCGTGAGCTGCTGGCCGCGCGTTTTGACCTGATTCTCAGCGATTTTCTGCTGCCGGGCTCTTCAGGGGCGGATGTGCTCAACAGCGCATTGCGCCTGGCGCCGCAGACGCCTTTCATCTTTTTGTCCGGGATTTTCGGCGAGCAGCATGCCGTCGAAATGATGCGCATGGGCGCCATCGATTACGTCCTCAAGCAGAACATGAAGATGCTGCCCAAGGCGGTCATGCGCGCGGTCTCCGAAGTGCAGGAGCGGGAAAAGCGACTGTACGCCGAGAAGACGCTGCAAGTGGCGGAAGTGCGCGCGCAGCTGGCGATCGAAGCCGCGGACATGGGGGTCTGGACGTACGATCCGCGCACCGACACGCTGCTGTGGGACGAGCGCTGTAAGGCGCTTTACGGCGTTGACGCCGACGCTTCCGTCAGTCTGGTCCTGATGTTTCTGCTCTGCCACCCGGAAGACCGCGATCAGCTGCACAGCAAGGTCATGGCCGCGCTGACGGTGGACACTTCCTTCCAGATCGAGCACCGACTGATCACTAATGAAGGCGAGGAACGGTGGGTGTTCTCCAACGGTCGCTCGGTGTTTGAAGAGGGCCGATGCGTGCGCTTCACCGGCGTCATGCAGGACATTACCGAGCGCAAGCACGCCACCCAGGCGCTGCATCAGCTCAACGACATCCTCGGCGAACGTGTCGTGCAGCGAACCCGTGAACGCGACCGAACCTGGGAGCTGTCCCGGGAATTGCTCGGCGTGCTGCATTTCGACATGACGCCGATCGCCCTCAACCCGGCATGGGAATCGACGCTGGGCTGGGCGCGCGATGAGGTCGGTCGGCAGCGTTTGAGCGAGTTGATTCATCCGGATGATCTCGGAGCCACGTTGCGCGAAACCGCCAGCGTCGCCGAAGGCCATGTCTCGACGCGTTTCGTCAATCGCATGCGCCATACCGACGGTGGCTACCGCTGGTTGTCCTGGACCATCGTGCCGGACGACGGCCTGATGTACGCCGCAGTCCGCGACATCACCGGCGAGCGTGCGGTGGTGGACGAGCTGGCGGCGACCAACAAGCGCCTGCGTGATCAGATCAAGGAGCGCGAGCGCGTCGAGGCCGCCCTGCAGCAGATGCAGCGGCTGGAGGTGGTCGGCCAATTGACCGCCGGCGTTGCCCACGACTTCAACAACCTGCTGACGGTGATTCTCACCAGCGCGAATTTCCTCAGCCGGGATCTGGAAAAAGGAGTGTTCACCAAGTCTCCCCAGCGCCTGCAAAACATCCGCGAAGCGGGCGAGCGGGGCGCTAAGCTGACCAGCCAGCTCTTGTCGTTCTCCCGTCGCCAGCGTCTGGAGCCTGTTGCGCTGAACCTCAACGACACGATCGCCGGCATGCGCGAACTGCTTGGCCGTGCGCTGGGCGGCAGTGTGTGGGTAGAGACCGAACTGGCCGAAGACCTGTGGAGTGCGCTGGTCGACCCGACGCAGACCGAGATGATCATTCTCAACCTGGCAATCAACGCCCGGGACGCCATGCCCCAGGGCGGGCAACTGCGCCTGAGCACCTGGAACGAGATGGTCTATCGCCTGCCGCTACGGCCTGAAGACCCAGAGCCCGGCGCCTACGTGGTGTTGTCGGTGAGTGACTCCGGCTGTGGCATGAGCCCCGAAGTGCTGGCCAAGGCCTTCGAGCCGTTCTTCACCACCAAGGCGGTGGGCAAGGGTTCGGGACTGGGTCTGGCGCAGGTGTTCGGTTTCGCCAAGCAATCGGGTGGCGGCGTCAGCATCGATACTGCCGAAAACGCCGGCACCACGCTGCGGGTTTACCTGCCGAGTGTTGCGCGCACCGCAGTCCCGGTCATCAGCGCCTCCGACATGCCCGGTCGTGCCGACGCCGACGACAAGGACCGCACGATTCTGCTGGTCGACGATGACCCGGACGTACGCTCGGTGACGGCGATGATGCTGGTTTCGCTGGGTTATTCGGTGGTCGAAGCGGACAGCGGCGACGAGGCGCTGAAGAAACTCGACCCGAGCATCGAACTGCTCCTCACCGACTTCGCCATGCCCAACATGACCGGCGGCGAACTGGCCGAAATCGTCCGCCGCGACCACCCGCAGCTGCCGATCATGTTCATCACCGGTTTCGCCGACATCGACATCCTCGATGTCGACCCAAAGCTGATCGTGCAGAAGCCGTACAAGGAAGAAGAGCTGGCGAAGAAACTGGCCGATGTGTTGATGAAGGCGTAGGTCCGAGATTGTGGGGGCGAAGGCAGGCTCCCAGGTTAGGACCGGCTGTGGCCGGGGAAGCGTTGGTTGTCCTACTGTGGGACTGGGGGCGTACACAGTGGCCTCTTCCCGGCTGAAGCCGGACCCACAAAACCCATCGCGCACACTCAACGTGACGGTGGGCGACCCCATATTGTGGGACCGGCTTTAGCCGGGAAGGCGTCGGTAGCCATATCGCAAAGCCTTGGATGAATACCGCTCGTCAACCACCTCAATCATCCCGCGTCAGCACTTCCAGCAGCTCGATCTCAAACACGAGGTTCGAATCGGGTTTGATGTGCGCGCCCATTGAGCGCTCGCCGTACGCCAGCGCCGCGGGCACCCAGAGCTTGCGCTTGCCGCCGACCCTCATGCCCATCAGCCCGATGTCCCAACCCTTGATCACCCGCCCGGTGCCGATGACGCACTGAAACGGCTTGCCACGTTCCCATGAGGAATCGAACACGGTGCCGTCTTCCAGGGTGCCGGTGTACTGCGTGGTGATCAGCGCGCCTTTGACGACGGCCTTACCGTCGCCCTGGTGCAGATCAATGATGCTCAGTTCTTCATTCATGTTCAGGTGTCCACAACGAGAGGGGGATGCAGGTCAGCCGGGCGTAAGCAGCCGGTCAAATCAGTTGCCTGACTGGCCCGCCCGGCAGATTGGCTAGCTCAGGTCATGCAGGTCTCGCCCGAGAGGCGGGCTCAACAACCATTCGGAAAAGCTCACCCTTAACCCTTGGCGCTCCGGTGTACAGCACATAGGACCCACCGTGTAGCTGTCCGCGTCTGGAAAGGGAGCAAGTCTAAGCAGCGGCCAAGTGATGCCATCGGTGGAGTATTGCAGACGCAGCACGCCATCGGAAACGGTCACCCGAAGCCAGAAATCGGTCGGGTCGCCGGAAAAGCAGCCGGGTGCCCAATCCGACTTGCCCTGGGTCAGCACGCTGCTGATCATTGGCATTCCATCGTTGTATTCGATTCCTGCCTTGAGCCAGGTCTCCTCGTTGAGCCTGACCATAATCCCCGCCTGGTCATAGAGCTCGCGAAAATCGGCGTTGATTCTGACTTGCGCGGTAAAACCTCTCTTGGTCTTAAACCCCAGGAAATGGCCGCTGTCTCGAATGAACCCATAATGGGTTTCACGCCAGAAATCGGTTTGGAAATCCGTCACAAGCTCCAGCGTGTGGTCATCCACACGGCAATGGCTCGGCTTGTTCAGCCATTTGCCAGCTAGCCAAGTTGGCCCTTCGCCGAAAAGGCTGGCCATTTCAATCTGCTTTTCATCCACCAAGCTACCCCCTCCATTAAGAGCTAAATCCAGCCGTGCCAACGCTCCACACTGATCCCAAGGCAAAAAAACGGCACGGCCCCTCACAGGGTCGCGCCGTTTCTCGTTGGTGTGACGCATCGGATCTGATGAACAATACCTGACGAATCAGGCTCCTTCATCAGGCGATGACGTCAGTGCTCCACTCGCCGTTCACCAGGCGCTTGAGGCCCAGCGGGTTGGCGTTCTGCAGAGCGGCCGGCAGCAGGCTGTCCGGGTAGTTCTGGTAGCAGACCGGGCGCAGGAAACGATCGATCGCCAAGGTGCCTACCGAAGTACCGCGGGCATCGGAGGTCGCCGGGTAAGGACCGCCGTGCACCATCGCGTCAGAGACTTCGACGCCGGTCGGGTAGCCATTGACCAGAATGCGGCCGACTTTCTCTTCCAGCACCGGTACCAGCCACTGGTACTTCTGCAGGTCGGCGGTTTCGCCGATCAGCGTCGCGGTCAGTTGGCCGCGCAGGGCCAGCAGTGCGGCTTTCAGTTCAGCGTCGTCAGCCACTTCGATGAGCAGCGTGGTTGGGCCGAAGACTTCTTCCTGAAGCAACTCGTCACCATTGAGCAACATGCTGACGTCCGCCTTGAACAGCTGAGCCTGGGCCTGCTTGCCTTCCTGCGGCTTGCCGGCCAGGTGCGTGACGCTTGGGTGTGCCAGCAGCTTCTCGACGCCTTTGCTGTAGCTGCGCAGGCCGCCTTCGTTGAGCATGGTCTGTGGTGCCTGACCGCCCATGTGCTCGGTCAGTTGCTCGGTGAACGCCGTCAGGGCAGCGGAGCGAATGCCGATCACAACGCCTGGGTTGGTGCAGAACTGGCCTGCGCCCATGACCACGGAGGCCGCGAGTTCGCCCGCGATGGCAGTGCCGCGCGCTGTCAGTGCGCCGGGCAGGAGGACCACCGGGTTAATGCTCGACATCTCGGCGAACACCGGGATTGGCTGCGGACGCTCGGACGCCAGTTTGCACAGGGCGTTACCGCCGTGCAGCGAACCGGTGAAGCCGACGGCCTGAATGGCCGGGTGCTTGACCAGACCTTCGCCAACGCCGCTGCCGAAGATCATGTTGAACACACCTTTTGGCATGCCGGTCTTCTCGGCGGCGCGGACGATGGCGTTACCGACCAGATCAGCCGTCGCCATGTGGCCGCTGTGGGCTTTCACCACAACCGGGCAACCGGCAGCCAGTGCCGAAGCGGTGTCGCCGCCGGCAGTGGAGAAGGCCAGCGGAAAATTGCTGGCGCCGAACACCGCCACCGGGCCAACGCCGATGCGCTGCTGGCGCAGGTCGACACGTGGCAGTGGCTTGCGGTCAGGGAGGGCTTGATCGATACGCGCGCCGAGGAAGTCACCGCGACGCAGGACTTTGGCGAACAGGCGCATCTGGCCGGAAGTACGGCCACGCTCACCCTGGATTCGACCGGCCGGCAGCGCGGTTTCCTGGCAAACGAGGGCAACGAAGTCATCGCCCAGGGCGTCGAGTTCGTCAGCGATGGCGTCAAGGAATTCAGCGCGACGGGCCGGGCTCAGCTGGCGGAATTCGAGGAAGGCGTCTTTGGCGGCCGAGGCGGCGGCATCGATTTCCGCGTCGGTGGCCTGATGGAAGGTGTAGGGCAGTGCTTCGCCAGTGGTGGCGTCGAGGCTTTTATAGCGTGCTTCGCCGAGGCCACTGCGGGCGCCGCCGATGAAGTTCTGACCGAGAACGGTAGGCATCTGCTTCTCCTGTTATTTTTGGGGCGAATCGATCAGGCGTGGGGCCTGATGGAGGAATTCGAAATCGTATGAAGCGTAGCGGTGACGAGCGCAAGGGCTTATCGAAAAGTCGACAGTCATCATACAACTGCATTTTTTCAGCCGCAAGGCGCGCCTCGCAGAGGCAATGTCCAAAGCCCGGCGAACAAAATAGCCGGGCTCTGGATTGCGATCAACGTGTGTACGCCGTCAGACCTGATCAACCAGACGGTCAGGCATTCGGCTCATCGGTATTGATGTATTCCGGCACTTTGGCCAGCGGCAGGCGACGGGCCTGCTCGATACTGATGCCCGGGCGCTCCGGCAACGGCTCAAGCTTCTGCGGCTGCCCGGTGGTCAGCGCACGTTCAATGGCCTCGACCACACGCACATCGCGCCAGCCCTCGTCGCTGTCCGGCTCGGGTTCGCGGTCCTGAAGGATGCAGTCGGAGAAGTACTGGGTCTCGCCGCCGAACTGGTCAACCACCGGATGCGTGTGCTCGGTGGTCTGGCCGTCGATGATCGCCCGGTAACCGATTGCCACGCCTTCGCCGAAACCGAAGCATGGCGAGGCTTCGAACTCACCCTTGGTGCCGATCAGCTGGAAACGCTCGGTGGACGGCAGGCTGTAACTCACGGTGAAGGTCGCCAAACGTTCTTCGGCAAAGCGCAATGTCACGTTGACCGTGTCGAAGGTGTTGATTTCGCGTCCCGGCGTCTTGATGCCAACGGCGTGGACCTCAATCGGCTCGGCGGCGAACAGGTTGCGCACGGCGTTAATGGGGTACGGGCCCATGTCGGCCACGGGACCTGCATCGAAGCCGCTCTGCATGCGGTGGTTGGCCGGGTCGGTGGTCTGGGCGAAGGTGGCGGTGAACAGGCGCAGGTCGCCGAGGTCGCCGGCACGCACGCGGTGGACCATTTCGACGGTGCCGGGCTCGAAGTGCAGGCGGTAGGCGACCATCAGTTTGGCGCCCGAGCGTTTGGCGGCTTCGGCAATGGCCAGGCAGTCTTGTTCATTGGCAGCCATGGGCTTTTCGAGCAGCACGTGGATGCCGGCTTCGAGTGCGGGCACGGCGAATTCGCGGTGGCGGAAGTTGGGGGTTGCCAGGTAAATGGCGTCGATTTCGCCAGATTTCAGCAGGGTGTCGAATTCGTCGTAGTGGTAGCTTTTGAGGTCGTAAAGTGCGGCCAGTTGGTCGGCTTTGACGGGGTCGCCGGTGACCAGGGCGGTCATGACGGAGTTGTCGGTCTGTTCAAGTCCCGGCATGAAAGCGCCTTGGGAGATCCAGCCTCCAGCGACCACTGCGTAGCGGATTTTGCCGTTTGCGTCTGGCATGTATAAGCCTCCATTTCTCAGCGGACGGTGTGTCCGGCAGCTCTGTAGTCGGCAGGTTCCGGGGTTAGAAGTTCCATCGGATTGTGTCAGGTGGATCTGTGGCGTGGCTTGGTGCGGCAAGATCAACAGCGTCTGCCTGGGGGCAGACTGTTTCGCCTTCGGCGAGTTACTTGGAAAAGCACCCCAAGTAACCAAGGGTGCTTGCTCCTGGTTGGGCCCTTCGTTCCTCAGGGTTCCTTCACTCCGGCCTCGCTCCGTGGACCCGCGCCGAACGGGCATCCATGCCCTGACGGCGCTCTCGCCGCATCCATGCGGCTCGGCCCACGGAGCGAGACCTGCGTTCAGCCGGCACCCAAGTCGCGATTGGCGTCGTCTGGGCTTTTTGTGTACGAAGATCAAGATCAAAAGCAGATCAAAAGCTTCCCGGCTGAAGCCGGTGCCACGGGGGGACGCGGTCTGCTTTTAGTGGGACCGGCTTTAGCCGGGAAGGGGCCGGTGTGTGCGCCCTCAATTTCCCCTGTTAATCGAACACCATCAGCAAATCCCGCAACCGATCCAGCGCCGGGTCGATGTCGAGGAGGTCGATGGCGCCGAATCCCAGCATCAGTCCATCGCGCGGTGGCGCGTCGCTGTAGAAGCCGTGGAGGGGATAAAGGCCTAAGGCCTTGTCCCGCGCGCGGTCGACCAGCAGGTGCAGGTCGATCGCCGGCTGGAGCGAGGGCTTGAGCATCACCGCCATGTGAAAGCCCGCCGTGCACGGGATGGTTTCCAGCCAGGGCGAGAGGTCACCGGCGATGCGGGACAGGATTCGTTCGCGGCGTCCGGCGTAGGTGCTGTGGCACCGGCGGATGTGTTTGTTGAGCAGGCCTTCGCTGATGAATTTGCTCAGGGCCCACTGCGGCAGCGTCGAGGTGTGCCAGTCGGTCAGCTGCTTGGCTTTGATCACCGCTTCGAGGATCGCCGCCGGCAGCACGACGTAGCCCAGGCGCAGCTCCGGCAGCAGGGTTTTTGAAAAGGTGCCGACGTAGGTCACGACGCCGTGCTCGTCCATGCTCTGCAACGAGTCAGTCGGGCGGCCTTCGTAGCGGAATTCGCTGTCGTAGTCGTCTTCGATGATGATCGCGCCGATTCGCCGCGCCTTCTCCAGCAGGGCGTGGCGGCGCGCCAGGCTCATGGGCATGCCCAGCGGCATCTGGTGGGAGGGGGTCACATAAATGGCGCAGGCGTCGTCGGGAATCTGTTCGACGATGATGCCCTCGCGGTCGACCGGCACACTGGCGACCTCAGCGCCCTGGGCGGCAAACAGCAGGCGTGCCGGCGTGTAGCCCGGGTCTTCCATGGCCACGCGGCTGCCCGGTTCGATTAGCACGCGGGCGATCAGGTCCAGGGCCTGTTGCGCGCCATTGCACACCACCACGTCATCGGCCCCGCAGCGGACGCCGCGCGCGAAGGCGATGTGCCCGGCAATCGCGGCGCGCAGGGCGGGCAGGCCTTCGGGCTGGCTGTAGAAGCCGCGCTCGGTGGACATCTGCCGCACCGCGTGGTGCACGCAGCGCCGCCATTCGTCGTGGGGAAATTGGATTTTCGCGGTCGCGCCGCCGAGAAAATCGTAGCGCAGGGTGCCCGCGCGGGTCGGATGGCGCAGGGGCAGGGAGATCCGCTCCCATTTCGCCACGATGTGGGCGCTGGCCAGTTTCGATGGCGCAGGCCGAGACGGGCTGTGGGCGTTCATGGCGTTGACGAACGTGCCGCTGCCGACCTTGCCCACCAAGTAATTTTCATAGGTCAGTCGGCTGTAGGTGTCGGAGATGGTTTTGCGCGACAGCCCCAGCTGCGCGGCGAGCAGCCGACTGGGCGGCAATTGCACGCCCGCCGCCAAGCGGCCGCACACGATACTGTCGCGCAGCTGTTCATAGACCTGACGGGCAAGGTCCTTGCGGCCCTCGATAACGATGTGTAATTCCACGCAAACCCCTGAACAGCGCCGGCGGTGCAGATGCACCCCGGGGATTTTAGCCACTGCATGGCGCGCGTCACAGCAACGGATGCAACGTTTACGCGCCAAGGTGCTCTTAGAGTTAGGCATAAACCTGACACACCCAGGCAGGACGGTCCGGACAGCGCTCGCAGAGCCGTTGGACCGCCGCTCCCATCCACTTGAAGATGGAACCCCGCATACATGACCACCCCGGACAAGCAGTACGTCGAATGGCTGGTTGAGCAATCGATGCTCAACGCCGCGAAGCAACGCGCAAAACTGTATGGCGGCCAGGGCCGTCTCTGGCAGCGGCCCTACGCACAGGCCCGTCCGAGGGATGCCTCGGCCATCGGCTCGGTCTGGTTCACCGCGTATCCGGCGTCGATCATCACCCGCGAAGGCGGTTCGGTGCTCGAAGCGCTGGCCGATGAAACCCTCTGGCACGCGCTGTCCGAAGTCGGCATTCAGGGCATTCACAACGGCCCGTTGAAAGCCTCCGGCGGTTTGAAAGGGCGCGAGCGCACCCCGAGCATCGACGGCAACTTCGACCGCATCAGTTTTGAGGTGGATTCGTCACTGGGCACCGACGCGCAGTTTCTCAACCTCAGCCGCATCGCCGCTGCGCACAACGCGATCGTCGTCGATGACGTGATCCCTTCCCACACCGGCAAAGGCGCGGATTTCCGCCTGGCCGAGATGGCCTACGAAGAGTATCCGGGCCTCTACCACATGGTGGAGATCAAGGAAGAAGACTGGTCGCTGCTCCCGGAAGTCCCGGCCGGCCGCGACGCCGTCAACCTTCAGCCTGCCATCGTTGATGCGCTGCGCGACAAGCATTACATCGTCGGTCAGTTGCAGCGGGTGATTTTCTTCGAACCCGGCGTCAAGGAAACCGACTGGAGCGCCACGCCCATCGTCACCGGCGTCGACGGCAAGGACCGCCGCTGGGTCTATCTGCACTACTTCAAGGAAGGCCAGCCGTCGCTGAACTGGCTGGACCCGAGTTTCGCCGCGCAACAGATGATCATCGGCGATGCCTTG
Source organism: Pseudomonas sp. 15A4 (assembly GCF_016925575.1). Taxonomy (NCBI): domain Bacteria; kingdom Pseudomonadati; phylum Pseudomonadota; class Gammaproteobacteria; order Pseudomonadales; family Pseudomonadaceae; genus Pseudomonas; species Pseudomonas sp. 15A4. Next base: position 3,510,779 of record NZ_CP068986.1, read on the forward strand.
CACGCCATCGACGTCATGGGCGCGCGGGTGTTGCGTCTGGACGCCAACGGCTTCCTCGGCGTCGAACGCAAGGCTGACGGCACGGCGTGGTCCGAGAGCCATCCGCTGTCGATCACCGGCAATCAGTTGCTCGCGGGCGCCATTCGCAAGGCCGGCGGCTTCAGCTTCCAGGAGCTGAACCTGACCATCGACGACATCGCGGCGATGTCCCACGGCGGCGCTGACCTGTCCTATGACTTCATCACCCGCCCGGCGTATCAGCACGCGCTGCTGACCGGCCGCACGGAGTTCCTGCGCCTGATGCTGCGTCAGGTCCATGAGTTCGGCATCGACCCTGCGTCGCTGATTCACGCCCTGCAGAACCACGATGAACTGACCCTGGAGCTGGTGCATTTCTGGACGCTGCATGCCCACGATCAATACCTTTATCAGGGCCAGACCTTCCCGGGGAATATCCTGCGCGAGCACATTCGCGAGGAGATGTACGAGCGTCTGGCGGGCGAGCATGCGCCCTACAACCTGAAGTTCGTCACCAACGGCGTGTCGTGCACGACGGCGAGCATCATCACCGCGGCCTTGGGCATTCGTGAACTGGACAGCATGACCGCCGCCGACATCGAAAAGATCCAGCACATCCATTTGCTGCTGGTGATGTTCAACGCCATGCAACCGGGCGTGTTCGCGCTGTCGGGCTGGGACCTAGTGGGCGCCTTGCCGCTGCCGGCCGAGCAGGTTGAGCATTTGATGGGCGACGGCGACACCCGCTGGATCCATCGCGGTGGCTATGATCTGGTCGACATGGACCCGGACTGCGAGATCTCGGAGGGCGGTATGCCACGGGCTCGCGCGCTGTATGGCAGCCTGGTCGAGCAATTGAAGCGGCCGGACTCGTTCGCCTCGCAGCTGAAGAAACTGCTGGCCGTGCGTCGCGCCTATGACATCGCCGCCAGCCGGCAGATTTTGATTCCCGACGTCGAACACCCGGGGCTGCTGATCATGGTGCACGAACTGCCAGCCGGGAAGGGCACGCAGATCACCGCGTTGAACTTCAGCGCAGAAGCCATCGTCGAGACCCTGCACTTGCCAGGTATCGCCCCGGGGCCGGTGGTGGACATCATCAATGAACGGGTCGAAGGCGACCTGACCGAAGAGGGTGAATTCACCATCACGCTGGACGCCTACGAAGGCCTCGCGCTGCGCGTCGTCAGCATGGCGGCACCGATGATGTGATGGGTTGCGGAGCTGGCTTCTTCTCTAGGCAGCACCGGCTTTAGCCGGGAAGGCGTCGGTGGTCACACCCTGAAAATGAGGGTGTACAGGCTGGCCTCTTCCCGGCTGAAGCCGGTCCTACGGGAGATAGTGCACATCTGCAGGGCTGGGCCGGTCCCACTGGATGCACGTGCTGCTTTAGTGGGACCGGCTTTAGCCGGGAAGGCGTCGGTGGTCACACCCTGAAATGAGGGTGCTCAAACTGGCCTCTTCCCGGCTGAAGCCGATCCTGCGAACGAGTGCGTTCAGCGAAGGATCGCTTTTGTTATTCACCGTCTGCCGCTCGCGCAGACCTGTTCAGGTCGTTTTCTGTGTCAGTTGCCCAATCCGTTCGTGCCCCCGTTTTTGTTCACCTCTGGAGTTATCGCCTGACGTTTCTGCTGTCCGGGATGTCGCTGGGTGCGTGGGCGCCACTGGTGCCTTTCGCCCGCGACCGCGCCGGCCTTGAGGAAGCTCAGCTTGGCTTGCTGTTGTTGTGCTTCGGCCTCGGTTCGATGCTGACGATGCCGCTGGCGGGAATGCTGACCACCCGCAAGGGTTGCAGGTTTGTCTCGTTGATTGGCGGCGCGTTGATCTGCTGCATGCTGCCGTTGCTTGCCACCTTGTCATCCCTGCCAGCGCTGGCAGTGGCCCTGGCGGTGTTCGGCGCCGGGCTGGGCAGCATCGACGTGGCAATGAACGTGCAGGGCCTGATGGTCGAGCGCGATCACGGACGGCCGATGATGTCGGGGTTTCACGGGCTGTTCAGCCTCGGCGGCATCAGCAGTGCGCTGTTGATGACGTTGCTGCTGTGGCTGGGCGCGTCGCCGTTACTGGCGGTGGCCGTGGTGGTGGCGCTGATTGCCGGAATGCTGCTCTGGCACGCCCGCTACCTCGTGCCCCATGGCGCAGACGATCCGTCCGCACCCTTCGCCCGGCCGACCACCAAGGTGATTATCGTCGGCATTCTTTGCTTCATCGCGCTGCTGGTGGAAGGCGCGATGCTCGACTGGAGCGCGTTGTTCCTGAACCGCATGCACCAGATCGATTTGTCGGTGGCCGGCGGTGCCTATGCTGTGTTTTCGCTGACCATGGCAGCGGGACGGTTTTCCGGTGATTGGTTGAGGGATCGCCTGGGCGCTGTGAACCTGCTGATTGGCGGCGGGCTGCTGGTGATGGTCGGGTTTGCCATGGCGATCCTGCTGCAACCGTGGCCGCTGTTCCTGCTGGGCTTCGCGCTGATCGGTCTGGGGCTGTCCAACACTTTTCCGGTGTATTGCTCGGTCGTTGGCGCACAGACCAAAATGCCGGCGGGGCTGGCGATTGCGGTGATTACCGGCATTGGCTATTGCGGGATTTTGCTGGGGCCTGCGTTGATTGGTTTCGCGGCCCATGTCATCGGTTTGCGGGAGGCACTGTTGTGTGTCGGCACCCTGATGCTCGCGCAGGTGCTGACCGCGAGGCGCATGGCTCGTGGCTGAAAAGGGCCACGCCGAGCTCATTGTATGAACGCGACGCTTTTAGTGGGACCGGCTTCAGCCGGGAAGAGACAGATGCGCACACCATCAATTCTGCGGTGTGGCATCTGGGGCCTTCCGGCTAAAGCCGGTCCCACCGAAAGCACGCGGTGTTGACTGTAGGACTGGCTTTAGCCGGGAAGAGGCCGGTGTGGAACCCTCATTTTTTGCGGTGTGGCATCTGACGCTTTCCCGGCTAAAGCCGATCCCACTAAGTGCGCGTTAGCCTGATGGTGAAGTGTCTGTCCCGACATCCAGCCATCCAGCAACCCTTCAACCCACCGGCGCCTCTGTTAGACTTCGGCGCCTTGAAACTCAGGGGCTCCCCATGACCGACCCGATTCGTCTTACCCAATACAGTCACGGCGCCGGCTGCGGCTGCAAGATCTCGCCCAAGGTGCTGGAAACCATTCTCGCCGGCAGCGGCGCGCAGAACCTCGACCCGCGCCTGTGGGTCGGCAACGCCTCCCGCGATGACGCGGCGGTTTATGCCATCGACGACGAAAAGGGCGTGGTGTCCACCACCGATTTCTTCATGCCCATCGTCGACGACCCGTTCGACTTCGGCCGCATTGCCGCAACCAACGCCATCAGCGACATCTACGCCATGGGCGGCGATCCGTTGATGGCCATCGCCATTCTCGGCTGGCCGGTCAACGTGCTGGCCCCGGAAGTCGCCCGCGAAGTCATCCGCGGCGGGCGTGCCGTATGCGATGCAGCGGGCATCCCGTTGGCGGGCGGTCACTCCATCGATGCGCCCGAGCCGATTTTCGGTCTGGCCGTCACGGGCCTCGTTGAAAAGCGCTTCATGAAGCGCAACGACACCGCCACCGTCGGCTGCAAGCTGTTCCTGACCAAGCCCCTGGGCATTGGCATCCTCACCACAGCCGAGAAAAAAGCCTGCTGCGCGACGAAGACATCGGCCTGGCCCGCGACGTGATGTGTACGCTGAACAAGCCCGGTAGCCGGTTTTCCCGACTGGCCGGCGTGACAGCCATGACCGACGTCACCGGCTTCGGCTTGCTCGGGCATCTGGTTGAGATGGCCGACGGCAGTCAGGTCACTGCACGACTGAACGCTGCCGCCGTGCCGCGTCTGGGCAGCGTCGATTTCTACATCGAGCAGGACTGCATCCCCGGTGGTACCCACCGCAATTACGACAGTTATGGCGAGCGCATCGGCCCGTTGACCGAGGCACAAAAACTGCTGCTCTGCGATCCGCAAACAAGTGGCGGCCTGCTGATTGCCGTCGAGCCTGCCGAAGAAGCGGCGTTCCTCGCCATGGCAGAAGAACTGGGCCTGAGCCTTGCGGCGATCGGCGAATTGATCGAGCGACAGCCACTCGCGGTCGAGGTGTTCTGATGCGCGACAACAGCGCCGACCTGCGCGAGATTTTCCTCCGCGACGTGCCGATGATGGACGTCCGCGCACCCGTGGAATTCACCAAGGGCGCGTTCCCTGGCGTGGTCAATCTGCCGCTGATGAATGACGTCGAGCGGCAGAAGGTCGGCACCAGCTATAAGCAGGACGGTCAGCAGGCGGCGATCGAATTGGGCCACAAGCTGGTGGCTGGCGAGCTGAAACAGGCGCGAATCGACGCGTGGGCGAGTTTTGCCCGCAACCATCCGGAGGGGTTTCTCTATTGCTTTCGCGGCGGCCTGCGTTCGCAGATCACGCAGCAGTGGCTCAAGAGCGAAGCGGGCATCGAGTACCCCCGGGTCATCGGTGGTTACAAGGCAATGCGCAGCTTTTTGATCGAAGTGACCGAACAGGCGGTGGCCGAGTGCGATTTCGTGCTGATCGGCGGCTTGACCGGCAGCGGCAAGACCGAAGTGCTGCAGCAGCTCGACAACGGCCTGGATCTGGAAGGGCATGCGAATCATCGCGGTTCGAGCTTCGGCAAACACGCGACGCCGCAACCGGGACAGATCGATTTCGAGAACCTGCTGGCGGTCGACATTCTCAAGAAGCGCGCCCGGCAGCTCGACCAGTTTGTGGTCGAGGATGAGGGGCGCATCGTGGGCAGTCGCGCTGTGCCCCTTGAGTTGTACCGGACGATGCAGGACGCGCCGCTGGTGTGGCTCGAGGACAGTTTTGACAGCCGCGTCGAGCGGATTCTGAAGGATTATGTGACGGATCTGTGTGCGGAGTTCATCGCCGTGCAGGGCGTTGAAACGGGTTTTGCGGCGTACGCCGAGCGGCTGAAACAGAGTCTGTCGAGCATTGTTCGGCGTTTGGGCGGGGAGCGTTATCAGCGGTTGGCGGCGATTATGGACAGCGCGCTGGCCGAGCAGGCGCGCACGGGGGCGGTTGAGCTGCACCGTGGTTGGATCAGCGGGATGTTGAGTGAGTATTACGATCCGATGTATGCGTTTCAGCGGGACAGCAAGGACGCGCGGGTTGAGTTTTCCGGGGATCAGGGGGCGGTTGTGGAGTATTTAAAACAGCGGAAAGTTAACTCCTGCGATTGAGGGGCAAGGTCAAGAGCGTCTGCCTAAGGGCAGACTGTTTCGCCTTCGGCGACTTACTTTTGAGAAGTCGAAAGTCGCACCATCCAAAAGTAAGCAAAAGTGCCTGCTCCTGGTTGGGCTCCTCCTGCGTCGGAGTACCCTCACTCCGGTCTCGCTCCGTGGGCCCGCGCCGAACGGACATCCCTGTCCGCAACGGCGCTCTCGCCGCATCCCTGCGGCTCGGCCCACTGCGCGAGACCTGCGTTCAGCCTGCACCCAAGTCGCGTTCTGCGGTGTCTGGGCCTCTTGTGTTTGAAGATCAAAAGCGCGTTTAGAGCAGATCACAAACAGATCAAAAGCTTCCCGGCTGAAGCCGGTCCCACTAACAGCATCGCGTTCCGTCAGTGGGACCGGCTTTAGCCGGGAAGAGGCCGGTAGAACACTGCTATTTATGATCGTGCCCACGCTCTGCGTGGGAATGCATCCGAGGACGCCCTGCGTCCACTCCCGGCATAAGCTAGTCCCTCTGGCTGAGCGCTGTGCGGTTAGTGGGACCGGCTTCAGCCGGGAAGAGGCCGGTGTAAACGCCGCTATTTTTTGGTCATTCCCACGCTCTGCAGGGCAATGCCGCCTCTGACGGTGGGCTTTATTTCCCGGACAATTCCATGATCATCGCCGCGGTCAGGTAGAGCCTGGGGGCGATGCTGCTGAGGTCCATGTATTCGTCGTCGGCGTGGAGGCCGGCGCCGACGACGCCCATGGTTTCGAGGACGGCAGGTTTCTGGCTGTCGGGTACGTAGGCGTAACCGGCGTCGGTGCCGAAGCGCATGGCGATGGGTTCGAGGGTGCGGCCGGTTTTGGCGTAGATCGCTTGCGCGATTTTGGCGAGGTCGTCGGTGGCGGGGTTTTTCGCCAGCGGCGGGCGGCCTTTGTCGAGGCGGAAGGTGACGTCGGTGCCGTCGATCATTTTGCCTTGCACGATGCGTTGTCCGTCAGCCAGCACGCGGTCGGATTCGCTCAGGTCGGAGTAGCGCATGTCGCCTTCGGCCGCAGCGCTGGAGGGGATGATGTTGCGCTTCTCGCCGCCTTTGATCAGCGTCCAGTTGACCGTGGTGCCCTTGGCCGGGTCGCCCAGGTCCTTGAGCTGCACCAGTTGGTGGGCCAGTTCCATGGCGGCGTTGCGGCCGGCTTCCGGGGCGGAGCCGGCGTGGGAGGACTTGCCTTTGACGTCGACGAACACGCCGTTGATGCCATTGGTCGCGACCGTTACCGCGTCCTTGTCCGGTGGCTCGAACGAGAACACGTAGTCGTGCTTGCGCGCCAGTTCGGCGATGAGGGCTTTCGAGCCGGCGGAGCCCGTTTCTTCGTCAGGGTTGAACAGTACGGTGATCGTGCCGAAGTCCTTGAATTTCTCGTCATCGAGCAGCTTCAAGGTATGCAGCACCATGGCCACGCCACCTTTGGCGTCGGCGACGCCGGGGCCATACGCATGCTCCCCGTCGACGCGGAAAGGTCGCTTGGCGGCGGTGCCCGGGCCGAACACGGTGTCGTAATGGATCATCAGCAGAAAGGATTTGCTCCCCGTGCCCTTGAGGGTGCCGACGATGTTATCGCCTGCCGAAGGCGTCGCCGGTGTGGTCTCGACTGTTGCGCCCAGGGCTTTGAGCCGCTCGACCAGCACCGCGCTGACCATTTTCAGGCCCGCCGCCTGACCCGTCCCGGTGTCGATGTTGACCAGTTGCTTGACCGTGGCCAGATAGGGTTTTTGCTCAGCCTCGGCCTTCTTTAACAATGGTTCGGGGGTGACGTCGGCGGCATAGGCGCCGCAGGCAAACAGGGCAGCGAGGATGGAGGCGCTCAGGGCGGTACGTCGAACGTGCATGCTGGATCCCTCAGATGATGGTCGAGTTGTTGTGATGTCCAGGGACCCACATCGTTCCCGCAGCATAGGTCGTCAGGCACTGCCCGTGCGGCGGATTTTCCGGTAGAGCCGCTTCTGGCTGACAGGTCATCGGCCGGGCATGGCGCTTTCCCGCAACCGCCGCGCTTTCCTGCAGCATTCACCGTAGAATCCTCGTCTGAAATAAACAGCGACGAGGTTGCAGCGGTGGATTTACAGCAGGGCTTCGTCCTGACCCGGCATTGGCGCGACGCGGACGCCGGCACCGAGGTGGAATTTTGGCTGGCCACCGATGAGGGGCCGCGCCAGGTGCGCCTGCCGTATCAGACCTCCGTCGCGTTTATCCCGGAGCAGCACCGCGAGCGCGCCGAGGCTGTGTTGCGCAAGGAGCGTAACGTCGAGCTAAAGCCACTGGCGTTGTGTGATTTCCGCCATCGCCCGGTGCTCGGGCTGTACACGCGTCAGCATCGCCAGTTGATGAACCTGGAAAGCGACCTGCGCAAGGCCAGCGTCGACGTCTACGAAGCCGATATCCGCCCGCCTGAGCGTTACCTGATGGAGCGCTTCATCACCGCGCCGGTGCAGTTCGGCGGGCGGCCGGACGCCAATGGCCTGTTGCTGGACGCGCAACTCAAGCCTGATCCGGGTTACCGACCGACCCTGAAACTGGTGTCGCTGGACATCGAAACCACCGAGCGCGGCGAGCTGTATTGCATCGGTCTGCATGGCTGCGGCGAGCGTCAGGTGTACATGCTTGGCCCGGCCAATGGCGATGACGCCCAGGTGAACTTCAAGCTTGAGTACTGCGACACCCGCGTCGCGCTGCTGGAGAAGCTCAACGAATGGATGGCCCGCCATGACCCGGACGGGATCATCGGCTGGAACGTCGTGCAGTTCGATCTGCGCGTGCTGCACGAGCACTCGCGGCGCTTGAATGTGCCGCTGCGCCTGGGCCGGGGCGGCGAGGTGATGACCTGGCGCGAACATGGCGCACGCAACAATCACTTCTTCGCGGCGGCGGCCGGGCGGCTGATCATCGACGGCATCGAGGCGCTGCGTTCGGCGACCTGGAGCTTTCCTTCGTTCAGCCTGGAAAACGTGTCGCAGAGGCTGCTGGGAGAAGGCAAAACCATCAACAATCCGTATCAGCGCATGGACGAAATCAACCGTATGTTCGCCGAGGACAAGCCCGCGCTGGCGCGGTACAACCTCAAAGACTGCGAACTGGTCACGCAGATTTTCGCCAAGACCGAGCTGCTCACCTTCCTCCTCGAACGCGCCACGGTGACCGATTCGCCGGCGGACTGCGGCGGTGTCTGGCGCTACGTCATCGAGCGGCTTTACATGACCTGCACCAGATCACGCACCGCTTGCCATGTCGCCGCTGAAACCGGCAGAATGCTGGCTGCTTCAATCCGCAGCTTCCACGGTGATCGATCATACCGTGCCAAGAGGGGACCTCCGTACTGAAGCCCACCTGAAAGATGATCGCCAACCACGATAATCAAATCTCACGATCCTTGATTATCGGCAGGTCGAGACTGAAGGTCAGCATCCTGAGCAGCGAAGAGTTTTTGGCGCGCTGGGGTGCGCGTTGAACCAGACGAATCGCCGTTCATCGGTTCCGTGGTGGCTGGCGGTGAGGTCTTCCGCTTGGCAGCAGGTCGCAACAATATCAAACGAATCGGTCTGCTGAAACGTCGCCATGGCGGTATATTCCATGTTGTTTGTGTCGCGATGCGCCGCAATAGTAATGTCCCGATACCGCTTCCGCAACAGATTGGCGAGATCCGCGCAACACGATAACGAACCGCAACGGCGAAGAGTTACAGGAAATTAATCCATGCCCAAACTGTCAAAGTTTCCACATCAGTCGCATGATCTTCATCGTCGCGACCGAAGAAAGGTGGGTTGAAGACGTCACCGAGCACGCTGGCGGTGAGGAAACACATTAGATATTGAATGTCCGCATCACGAACCATTGTAGCTACCATAATCACAAACGCTTGCGGTGAGCGAGCACGTATTTTCCGCTTTCGCATCAGTCTTTTTCTTCAATGCAAGATTATGAATACAGTCACAAAAGAGGGTGCGGTGTCGCTGACGCAAGGCGGTAAACGGCAAAATGATTTTCCGTATCAACGCCCGCTGAATCGCTATGTCACGCCCGGCAACATCGCGAGTTGCTGGTTGAATCCCGCCAAATAAATGAGTCGCAAGACGCTGATCTGCATCGGAGCTTCACGCTTAGCCTCCGATAATGATATGTCGCGCGTCATCGCGAGGTATTAACAACACCAGGACGACGTCCAGGTCGGCCGTTGCAGTACCAGAACGGCGGCTGGATCAGCTACGTGATCACGGTGGCCGGACCCGAGCCGCTGGAAGTGCGGACGGCGGCGATCGACTACGACCACTACATCAGCAAACAGCTGCAGCCGATTGCCGACGCGATCCTGCCGTTCGTGATCTCGCGGACCATCGATCTCAGTTCCCAGGACCAGTTCAGCTTCGACTTTTGATCCGCATTTTCACGCCAGCGGATTGATCCGCAGCGCCTCCAGCACCACGCGAAACGCTGCCGTGTGCTGGCGCCGACTGGGGTAATACAGGTGATAGCCCTCGAACGGCTCGCACCAGTCGGCGAGCACTTCCACCAGTTCGCCCTGCTTGATGTGCCCGGCCACCAGCCCCTCGGGAAGCTGTGCCAGACCGACGCCGTCCAGGCACCCCTGAAGAATCTGAAACACGCTGTTCATGATCAACGGGCCGTCGACACGCACGCGGATGTCGCGGCCGTCTTTGGCGTACTCCCATTGATACAGCGCGCCGTGGGTCGGCAAGCGCAGGTTGATACAGCGGTGGCCGGGCAGGTCTTCGGGCACCCGCGGCATGGTGTGCCGCGCGAGGTACTCGGGGGACGCCACGGTAACCAGCCGCAACGGCGGGGCAATCGGCGCGGCGATCATGTCCGCCGCAAGGGTGTCTCCCAGGCGCACGCCAGCGTCGATGCGCTGGGCGACGATGTCGGTCAGGCCGTAGTCGGTGACCAGTTCGATGGTCATGTCAGGGTATTGATCGAGCAAGGGTTTGAGCCGTGGCCACAGGACGTAACGCGCGGCGAACTCGTCGGCGGTGATGCGCACCGTGCCGGAAGGGCGGCCGCTGTGGTCGATGGCGGCGTTGACCTGTTCCTCAATGCCGTCGAGCAGCGGTGTCAGGCCCTTGAATAACTGCTCGCCGGCCTCGGTGCGGGTCACGCTGCGGGTCGTGCGGGTGAGCAAGCGAACGCCAAGACGCTCTTCAAGTAAGCGCATGGTCTGGCCGACCGCGGAGGGTGAGATGCCCAGCGCGGCGGCGGCGCGGGTGAAATTGCCTTCGCGGCCCACTGCAACGAATACCGCCAGGTCATCCAGTTTGTAATCCGCCATTGCGAAGCGCTCCTTCATTTTGATCGAAGCATTCTACGGATACTGTCGGCAATGCGCCCTTGTTACGCTGGCTGCACATTTTCTGGAGGTCGCTATGAGCTCAACTGATTTATCTGCTGAAGACATGCAAATCCACCGTGCCGGCTCGGCCAAAGCTATCAAGGGCCCGGCAGACTGGTTCACCGGGGACGTGCGTATCGACCGGATTTTCAACGCGCCGGCACCGGCACGGGTCGGCCTGGCCATCGTGAATTTCCAGCCGGGCGCGCGGACAAACTGGCACACCCATCCGCTGGGCCAGATCCTGCTGGTCACTGACGGCGTCGGCTGGACCCAGTGCGAAGGCGGGCCAAAAACCGAAATCCGCCCGGGCGATCTGATCTGGTGCAATTGCGGCCGTCGTCACTGGCACGGCGCGACCGACACCACCGCCATGCAACACGTCGCGGTCAATGAAGCGCTGGACGGCAAGCCGGTCGACTGGCTGGAGCCGGTGACCGAGCAGACCTACCTGGCCGGGCCGGTCAAGAAGGATTGAGAGGGTGGCGGGGCGCCGATCATGACGCTGCCACGGCCTGGCTGCGCATCCGCGTAATGTCCTTTTTCGGCGGTGCGCCGAACAGCCGACCGTACTCGCGACTGAACTGCGAGGGGCTTTCGTAACCGACCTTGAACGCAGCGCTGGCGGCGTCCTGCTGTTCGTTGAGCATCAGCCTCCGCGCCTCGTTCAGACGCAGCCATTTCTGGTACTGCAGCGGGCTCATGGACGTGAGGTTGCGAAAGTGCAGGTGGAAGTTCGGCGCGCTCATCTGCACCCGCGCAGCCAGGTCTTCGACGCGCAAGGCACTCGCGTAATTGAGCTTCAGCCAGTCGATGGCTTTGGCAATCCGGTAACCCTGACCGTCCACCGAAGCAATGTGCCGCAGCAGCGGCGCCCGATCGCCCTGGAGCAGCCGGAAGTGAATCTCGCGCTGCAACAGGGGCCAGAGCACCGGAATGGCGTCGGGCTCCTGCAACAGATTGACCAGTCGGGCGAGGGGATCGAGCAGCGCTGAGGTCAGGCTGGCAATGCCCGCGTTTTTGCGCACGGCGCGCTCCTTCGGTGTTGGCACATTCCCTTGGGCGATCAGCTCGGTCAAGGTGCGCAGGTCCAGCTGGAAGACCAGTCCCAGGCACGGCGTGTCCGCGCTGGCGAGGGTTACGGCGGAGTTGGCAGGCACGTCCAGTGAGGTGATCAGAAAGCGTGTCGTGTCGTAGGGATAGACGTCGCTGCCGATGACCATTTCCTTGGCGCCCTGGACCACCAGCACGATGCTCGGGGCCAGGATGCAGGTCGCCGGCGGCGAGGGCGCTTCGCGGCGAAACAGGCCGAGACCGGTGATGACGGTAGGAAAATCACCGGGGGCCGGCGTAAGGCTGTCGATGATGCGCGTCAGCGATTGCAACTGGGCTCGGGTGTCGCTGCCTGTTGCCTGCACCGAAATCGCGGTGTCGCCCATGTTTTTCCCCCACTTGGTTTTGCCGCGGCTTTGCCGTGGTTTTGCGGTCCTGCCGAGCTTGAACTGTACGGGCCCGGTAAAACAGCCGTCCAGCCTTGCCCCTCCGGATTGATCGGATCGGGCAAGAAAGCCACCGGATTGCTCTACTGCCTGCTCGGGCTGCCCCATGAATATGTGCATCGCACACTTCATTCGCGCCGCGCCCCGGCGCCGGAGACATTCATGAAACAGCTGATGATGGGGCTGGCCTTGCTGGTCAGCTCATTCGCCACAATGGGAGCCGATATGTCCAGCGGAGCTGACAATTTCTACACCAGTGAACAGGTCACCAAGCAGAAGGTGACGTTCAACAACCAGTACCTGATGAAAACAGTGGGCAACCTGTTCGTGCCGAAGGACATGATCAGTGGCCGCAAGTATCCGGCGATCATCGTCGGTCACCCCATGGGCGCCGTGAAGGAACAGAGCTCGAACCTGTACGCGCAGAAGCTCGCCGAGCAGGGTTTCATCACTCTGGCTATCGACCTGTCGTTCTGGGGGAAAGCGAAGGTCGGCCGCGCAATCTGGTGTCCCCTGAGATCTACGCCGAAGACTTCAGCGCCGCCGTCGATTACCTCGGCAGCCAAGGCTTCGTCGATCGCGACCGCATCGGTGTTCTGGGTATCTGCGGCAGCGGCAGTTTCGCCATCAGCGCTGCGAAGATAGACCCACGCATGAAGGCCGTCGCGACCGTGAGCATGTATGACATGGGCGGCGTCAATCGCAACGGCCTGCAGCATTCGGTCAGTGTCGAGCAACGCAAAGAAGCCATGGCGGCCGCCGCTGCACAACGTGATGTCGAGTTTGCCGGCGGCAAAACCCGGTACACCAGCGGCACCGTGGACAGACTCACCGAACACTCCAACCCGATCGAGCGTGAGTTTTACGACTTCTACCGGACCCCAAGGGGCGAATTCACCCCCAAGGGCCAGTCGCCTGAATTGACCACGCACCCCACGCTGAGCAGCAACGTGAAGTTCATGAACTTTTACCCGTTCGCTGACATCGAGACGATTTCACCGCGGCCGATGCTATTTATCGCCGGCGAGAACGCCCATTCCCGTGAGTTCAGCGAGGAGGCTTATCGCCTGGCCGGCCAGCCCAAGGAACTGGTCATCATTCCGAGTGCCGGGCACGTGGACCTGTATGACCGGGTGGATCTGATCCCTTTCGACAGGCTCGCGTCTTTCTTTCAGACCCATCTGAAGTAACCCCCAGGCTGTTTGAAGCCGCTTGATCCGTCGAGTCGTCGGCGGATCGAACCGGTTGATCAGGGGTTTAGGCGGCGTGACGCAATCATGCGCCACGCCGCAGCCTCACTCCTTCACATCCATGAAATCCTTGGCCCAGGCCACGTAGTTTTCCGGGAAGGTGTAGGTGTGGGTCAGTTCGGTGGCGCTGTGATTCGAGGTGCTGTGGGTGACCTGGCGCTGGGCGCGGAGGCTGTCGTAGGTGGCCTTGATCGCGGCGAAGTAGGCCGCGTGGCCGGCGACCACCACCCGCACGCCCAGATCGGCCAGGCGCTGAGGGTCATTGAGCTCGGGATTGCCGTAGGTCACCAGCATCAGTGGCACGCTGAGCTTTTCCGAAATCTGTTCCAAATGCTTGAAGTCCTTGATGCCCACGATGCAGATGCCGTCGGCGCCGGCCTTTTCGTAGGCCAGTGTGCGCTCGATGATGTCCTGGACCGGCAGCACGCCGGCGTTGGTCCGGGCGACGATCGTCAGTTCCGGGTCGACGCGGGCTTCAAGGGCGGCCTTGACCTTGCCGATGCCTTCTTCGATGGACACCAGGTCCGTGGATTTGCGCCCGAATTGCGCGGGCAGCAAGGTGTCTTCGATGGTCAGCGCCGCCACACCGGCGCGCTCCAGTTCTTCTACAGTGCGCATGACGTTCAGGGCGTTGCCGTAGCCATGGTCGGCGTCGGCAATGAAAGGCAACTGCGCGACACGACCGATGCGGGTGGCCTGCTCGACGAATTCGCTCAGGGTAATCAGCGCAAAATCCGGCGCTGCCAACACCTGCAGCGACGCCACCGACCCCCCAGAATCCCGACCTCAAAGCCCAAATCCGCCGCGATGCGCGCCGACATGGGATCGAACACTGAAGCCGTCTCGACGCAGTGCTGCGAAGCCAGCTGCTCACGGAATTTGCGACGCAAAGCGGAGTGGGAAATTCTGGACATAAGGCTTCCTGATTCAGGCCGTCATCGAAATGCCAGCAATGCTACCGCAAATTCAGGCTGAAACGTCTCACCTCGACGAGCGACGTGCATTGATTTGCGTGGGTGGCCGCGCAGGGCTGATCTCCACAGCGCCTGGTAGGAACGGCTCCAGCCGGGAAGGCGTCAGCACCACACCGCAGAATTGACGTGATCACACCGGCGTCTTCCCGGCTGAAGCCGGTCCTGCGGGAGCAGTCTTTCTGCCACAAGGTGATGCCGATTGTTCCCACGCTCTGCGTGGTAATGCCGCCCCGGACGCTCAGCGTCCAGCAGAGGACACGCATTCGAGATCGGGAGGTGACGCGGAGCGTCACAGGATGCATCCCCACGCGGAGCGTGGGGACGATCAAGGTCAGGGCTGACCTCTGCCGCGCTGGGTAGAACCGACTTCAGCCGGGAAGGCGCCAGGCCTCACGCCACACGACCCCAGCTCCAAATAACAAAGCAAGCGCTTGCGTGAATCGATTCAGCTGTTTTAGGATTCAGCTGTTCCGAAATATTTCGAAGCAATACCCGAGTGCCACCCGCAAAGAGGTGGCCCAGGCATAACAACAAGAAACCTCGGAGATCCACATGATCAGCTCGTCTGCTCGATTGCCGCGTGTGCTGTCCGCGCTCGTCATTGCTGCTTCATCGGCCGCCCGGCCATGAGTGCCGTCCTCGCTATGTCCCCTCAACCCGTACTGGAAATGTCCGCCATTTCCAAGACCTTCAACGGCCTGCGCGTGCTGAAAAATGTCGCTCTCAAGGTCTACGCCGGTGAGGTTCATGCGCTGATGGGCGAGAACGGCGCGGGCAAGTCGACGCTGATGAAGATTTTGTCCGGCGCTTACCAGGCCGACGCCGGCGGCGAGATCCGTATCGACGGCCAGGCCCTGAGCGCATTCGACCCGTTGTCTGCCAAAGCGCGCGGCATCGCCGTGATCTATCAGGAACTGAGCCTCTGCCCGAACCTCAGCGTCGCCGAGAACATTTACCTGGGCCGCGAATTGCGCCGTGGCTGGAGCATCGACCGCAAGGCCATGGAAGCCGGCTGCGTTGACGTACTGGTGCGACTGGGCGCCGATTTCAAACCGTCGACCACCGTCAGCGTGCTGTCCATTGCCGAGCGGCAACTGGTAGAGATTGCCCGGGCGCTGCACGCCAACGCGAAGATCCTGGTGATGGACGAGCCGACCACGCCGCTGTCGTCCCGGGAGACCGACCGCCTGTTCGCGCTGATCAAACAGCTGCGTGATCAGGGCCTGGCAATCATTTACATCAGCCATCGCATGGCCGAAATCTACGAACTGTCCGACCGGGTCTCGGTGCTGCGCGACGGCGAGTACGTGGGCATGCTGGAGCGTGACGCGTTGTCGGCCGAGGCGCTGGTGAAGATGATGGTCGGCCGCGACCTGTCCGGTTTCTACAAGAAAGAGCACGCCGCTTACGACCCCGGCGCGGTGGTCATGCGCGTGCGTGATATGGCCGACGGCAAGCGCGTCAAGCCGTGCAGTTTTGACCTGCACGCCGGCGAGGTGTTGGGCATTGCCGGACTGGTCGGGGCAGGGCGCACGGAACTGGCGCGACTGATTTTCGCCGCCGACTCACGCACCTCTGGCACCCTCGAAGTTGCTGGCAAGGCGATCACTGATTTACGCAACCCCACCGATGCCATCCGAGCCGGCGTGGTTTACCTGACCGAAGATCGCAAGGCCCAGGGCCTGTTTCTCGACATGAGCGTGCGCGACAACATCAACGTCTGCGCCTGCGTGCCCGATGCCCATGCCGGTGGCGTGCTGGATCGCGGCCGTGGCGCACGGCGGGCAATCGAGGCGATTCGTTCGCTGTCGATCCGCGTGGCGTCGGGCAAGGTCAATGTCGGCGCGCTGTCCGGCGGCAACCAGCAGAAGGTGCTGCTGGCGCGGCTGCTGGAGGTCAAGCCTCACGTGCTGATTCTCGACGAGCCCACTCGTGGCGTGGACATCGGCTCGAAGTCCGAGATCTACCGAATCATCAACGAACTGGCCAAGGCCGGCGTCGGCATTGTGGTGATCTCCAGCGAGCTGCCGGAAATCATCGGCACCTGCGACCGCGTGCTGATCATGCGTGAAGGCGAGCTGGTGGCCGAAGTCGGCGGCGCGTCCGGGCAGGAGATATCCCAGGAGCGGATCATCGATCTGGCGACAGGCAGCGAGAACGCTGCAGCCGCCGCGGCCCACGGCGCCCGCGATACTTCCGACCACCCCATTCAACAACAATAAAAAGGAAACCAGGCCATGAGTCTGCCCCTGGAAAACTCGCCCACCGTTGCCGCCATCAGCAAGCGTGAACGCGTGCGCGAACTGATGCGCACCGTTGGCATGCTGCCGGTGCTGATTCTGTTGTTGATCGGCTTTTCGCTGATGACCGACACCTTCATGAGCTGGCAGAACCTCTCGATCATCACCCAGCAAGCGTCGGTCAACGTGGTGTTGGCAGCGGGGATGACCTTTGTGATCCTGACCGCCGGCATCGACCTGTCGGTGGGGGCGATTCTCGCGGCCTCCGCAGTGGTCGCCCTGCAAGCCTCGATGTCACCGCAGTTCGGCATGCTCGGCATCGCCGCCGGCGTGGGTTTCGGCCTGCTACTGGGACTGGTCAACGGCGGGCTCATTGCGTTCATGCGCCTGCCGCCGTTCATCGTCACCCTCGGCGCGCTCACCGCCATGCGCGGCCTGGCGCGTCTGCTGGCCGACGACAAAACCGTGTTCAACCCCGACCTGCCGTTTGCCTTCATCGGCAACGACTCGGTGCTCGGCGTGCCGTGGCTGGTGATCATCGCCGTGGCGGTCATCGCGGTCTCGTGGTTCATCCTGCGCCGCACGGTGATGGGCGTGCAGATCTACTCGGTGGGCGGCAACCCCGAAGCGGCGCGCCTGTCCGGGATCAAAGTGTGGAAGGTGTTGCTGTTCGTCTACGCGGTGTCCGGCGCGCTGGCCGGGCTCGGCGCAGTGATGAGCGCCTCGCGCCTGTTCGCCGCCAACGGGCTGCAGCTGGGCCAGTCCTACGAGCTGGACGCCATTGCAGCGGTCATCCTCGGTGGCACCAGTTTCACCGGCGGCGTCGGCACCATCGGTGGCACCCTGATCGGCGCGCTGATCATCGCGGTGCTGACCAATGGCTTGGTGCTGCTGGGCGTCTCCGATATCTGGCAATACATCATCAAAGGCATCGTGATCATCGGTGCGGTGGCGCTGGATCGCTATCGCCAGTCCGGTGCGCGAACCTGATCTACCGCTGTTTTGCTCCATGCGTTTCAACGAAGACTCCGACAATAATCACAAGAGAGAACCCATGAACGTCAAACGCAAATTCCCCGCTGTCGTGTCCCTGTGCCTGGCCGCGTTGCTGTCCCAGGGCGTTCAAGCCCGCGAGCTGAAATCCGTCGGCATCACCCTGGGTTCCCTGGGCAACCCGTATTTCGTCACCCTGGCCGACGGCGCCAAGGCCAAGGCTATGGAGCTCAACCCCAACGTCAAAGTCACCTCCGTCTCCGCCGATTACGACCTGAGCAAGCAGTTCTCCCAGATCGACAACTTCATTGCGTCGGGCGTTGACCTGATCCTGATCAATGCAGTGGACCCGAAGGCCATTGCTTCGGCGATCAAGAAGGCCCAGGCCGCCGGCATCAAGGTCGTGGCCGTGGACGTGAGCGCCGCCGGCGTCGACGCCACCGTGCAGACCGATAACGTCGAAGCGGGCAAGCTGGCCTGCCAGTTCATCGTCGACAAGCTGTCGGGCAAGGGCAACGTGATCATCCAGAACGGCCCGCAAGTGACCGCCGTCACCGACCGCGTCGCCGGCTGCAAATCGGCCTTCGCCGCTGCGCCGGACATCAAGATCCTCTCCGACGATCAGGACGCCAAAGGCTCCCGCGAAGGCGGCCTGAACGCGATGCAGGGTTACCTGACCCGCTTCCCGAAAATCGACGGTCTGTTCGCGATCAACGATCCGCAGGCCATTGGCAGTGACCTGGCCGCCAAGCAGCTGAAACGCAGCGGCATCGTCATCACATCGGTGGACGGCGCGCCGGACATCGAGCAAGCGCTCAAGTCCGACACCTCGATTCAGGCCTCCGCCAGCCAGGACCCGTGGGCCATGGCGCAGCAGGCGGTGGTCATCGGCAACGATTTGCTCAACGACAAGAAGCCGGCTGAAGCGGTCACCCAGCTGACGCCAAAACTGATCACCCGCGACAACGTCGGTTCCTACAGCGGCTGGTCCAGCAAGCACTGAGACGCGGGCCTGAAGGAGTCGGCGCAGTGATCAAAATGGAAGACGTGGCGAAGCGGGCGCGGGTATCGACGTCGACCGTTTCCCACGTGCTCAACGGCACGCGCAAGGTCAGCGCCAAGACGGTGGAAGCGGTGCAGCGGGCGGTTCAGGACTTGGGCTACATCCCCAACACCCTGGCGCGCTCGCTGGCCCGTTCGCGCACCCACACCATTGGCGTGGCGATCTCGGCGCTGTCGAACCACTATTTCAGCGAGACCGTGCACGCCATCGAAACCGAATGCGCGCGCCACGGCATCATGATGTTGTTCGTCGACACCCACGACGATCCCGCCCAGGAACTGCGGGTGGTGCAGGCGCTGCACCATCGCCGCGTCGACGGCATTCTGCTTGCGCCATCCAGCGATCCGCAGCAGGCAGCGTTGGCCTACTTGCGCAGCAACGCCATTCCCAGCGTGTTGGTGGACCGGATGGCGGTGGAGGGTTTCGATCAGGTCGGCGTCGAGAATCGCCAATCCACCGCTGAGTTGGTGACCCACCTCATCGGCCACGGTCATCGGCGCATCGGCATGATCGCCGGGCATCGCGGCCTGAGCACGACAGAGGAGCGCATTGAGGGTTATCGACAGGCGCTCGTCGAGGCTGATCTGCCGTGGGATCCGCAGTTGCTGATCGACGGCGAGTCGAACAGCGAATCGGCACGGGTCGCCACGTCAGCGCTGTTGCGCCTGAACCCGCCGCCCACGGCGATTCTGGCGGCGAATAACCTGATGACCATCGGCGCCATGCACGCGCTGCGGGACGCCAGCATTGAGGTGCCGCAGCAGATGGCGCTGGTGGGTTTCGATGATTTCGACTGGGCGGATTTTTTCCTGCCGCGCTTGAGCGTGATCGCTCAGCCGGTGCAGGCCCTGGGCGCGCGGGCGGTGCAGCTGCTGTTGCAGCGCATCGATAATCCCGAGGGCAAACGACTGTCGGAGCGACTGGCGCCGACGTTACGCATTCGCAATTCGTGTGGATGCCCTTGAGGGGCCGCTGCCAGGCACCGAATATTTCAGGAACCGGACTTTCATGAATCAGCTTGTTTCCCTGGGCATCGACCTCGGCACGTCCGAACTCAAGGCCATTTTGCTGGATGCCGACGGCGAGGTGCTGGCCCAGGCCGGTGCGCGCGTGGAAGTCAGTCGGCGGCAATCGGGCTGGTCGGAGCAGAACCCCGCTGATTGGTGGCAGGCCTGCCTGTCAGCCCTCGGGCAGTTGCGGACAAGCGATCCTCAGGCATGGGCGCGGATCGGCTGCATCGGTTTGTCGGGGCAGATGCACGGCGCGGTTCTGCTGGATGCGGCCGAGCAGGTGCTGTATCCGGCGATTCTCTGGGACGACTCCCGCGCCGTGCAGCAGGCGTCGCAGCTTAACGAAGATTTCCCGGAGTACGCCGAGGTCACCGGCAGCCTGGCCATGGCCGGGCTTACTGCGCCGAAGCTGTTGTGGATGCGGCAGGACGAACCGCAGCTGTTTGCGCGCATCGCCAGCGTGTTGTCGCCGAAGGATTACCTTCGTTTGTTGCTGACCGGCGAACAGGTCAGTGACATGTCCGACGCCGCTGGCACGTTGTGGCTGGAGGTGGCGAAGCGCGGATGGTATGCGCCGATGCTCAATGCCACCGGGCTGACGGTCGAGCAGATGCCCCGGTTGCTGGAAGCGCATCAATGGTCTGCCGGGCTGAGCGCTGAGGCGGCGGATGCGCTGGGTTTGCCGTTGGGTCTGCCCGTGGCCGCAGGCGGGGGTGACAACCCGGTTTCCGCGGTAGGCATCGGCGCGATCAACGCCGGCGATGCGTTCGTCACCCTCGGCACCAGCGCGGCCATCGTCGCGATCACCGATCATCCGGCGGGCAACCCGGCCAGCGCCGTGCACAGCTTTTGCCACGCACTGCCGCAGCGCTGGTACACGATGGGGGCGATGCTGGCCGGAGCGAGTTGTCTGCGCTGGGTCACCCGATTGTTGGGTCAGACCAGTGAGCAAGCCTTGCTCGATCAGGTTCACGCTGCGTTGCCGGTCGATCGGCCGGTGGCGATTTCAAATCCGCTGTTTCTGCCGTACCTCGCCGGTGAGCGCACGCCCCACAACGACCCGCTGTTGCGCGGTGGGTTCATGAGCCTGGGCCATGACAGCACGCCCGCGATGTTGGGTTACGCGGTGCTTGAAGGCGTCGGTTTCGGGCTGCTGGACGCGATGAACGCTACGCTGTCGGCCGGCGCCACGGTCAACGCCTGCGCCCTGGTGGGCGGCGGCGCTCGCAGCGAATACTGGGCGCAGTTGCTGGCCAATATTCTGGATCGCGAGGTGTACACGCTGCACTTCAGCGAACTCAGCGCGTGCATCGGCGCGGCAAAGCTTGGGTATTTGTCGATCGGGGAAGGGGCTGAGCTGTTGAAACGGGGAATGCCGGTGAAGGCGCGCTATCAGCCGATGCCGGAAGTGCAGGGTGCGTTGCAGGTGCGTTATCAGAGGTTTCGCGGATTATTGACGGCAGCGAAGGGATTACGGGAGTGAAAGCGAGATGATCACGACGATCAAGCGACTGACCCCTGAATATGCCGCGGCTTATCGAGCACTGATGCTCGACGCATACCGACTGCACCCGGACGCGTTTACCTCCGATGTCAGCGAGCGCGAAGCGCTGCCAATCGGCTGGTGGGAGAAGCGGCTGGCAGTGGGTTCTGAGGTGGCGGACGTGGTGTTTGGCGCAGTTGATGGGGGCCATCTGTTGGGGGTTGCCGGTCTTTCCGTTGAAAGCAGAAAGAAGGCCCGTCATAAATCTACGCTGTTCGGGATGTACGTTCCGCACCCCCATCGCGGCAAGGGTCTCGGGCGGGATTTGGTTGTAGGCGTGCTGGATCATGCACGGGGCCAGTCGCAGCTGTTGCTTGTTCAGTTGACGGTTACGCAGGGCAATCGCAGCGCCCAGGGCCTTTATGAGCGGATGGGGTTTGAGGTGTTTGGCGTGGAGCCGTATGCGGTGGCGGTGGGCGAGGGGTATGTTTCAAAGGTGCATATGTGGTGCGATTTGAAAGGGATAACGGCAGGCGATTGAGGGCAGATCAAGATCCTTAAGGTCAAGATTCTTAAGATCAAGATCCTTAAGGTCAAGAGCGTCTGCCTGGGGGCAGACTGTTTCGCCTTCGGCGAGTTACTTGGAAAAGCACCCCAAGTAACCAAGGGTGCTTGCTCCTGGTTGGGCCCGACTTCGTCGGGTTCCTTCACTCCGGTCCCGCTCCGTGGGCCCGCGCCGAACGGGCATCCATGCCCTGACGGCGCTCTCGCCGCATCCATGCGGCTCGGCCCACTCCGCGATACCTGCGTTCAGCCTGCACCCAAGTCGCGGTTGGCGGTGACTGGGCTTTTGCGCATGAAGATCTAAAGCAGATCAAAAGCAGATCGAGGGCAGATCAACGGCAGGTCACGGGAACGGACTTGTGAGAGTGAGCTTGCTCACTAAGGGGGCGGTACATCCAGTGGATCTGGTATTTGAGATGAAGCGTTCGCGAGCAAGCTCGTTCCCACAGCTATGGGTGGTAGCAGCAAAATTGTTGGTGTATGGGCTGGCCTCTTCCCGGCTAAAGCCGGTCCCACTGATAGACCGCGTACGCCTGCAGGACTGGCTTCAGCCGGGAGGCCGCAGCGGCAGGTCGGGGCGATGGACTTGTCGGAGTGAGCTTGCTCACGAAGGGGGCGGTACATCCAGCGGATATCTGATGTTTGAGATAACGCACTCGCGAGCAAGCTCGTTCCCATAGGTAGGGGTGGCCTCAGCAAGAATGTTGGCGTCTGGGCGGGCCTCTTCCCGGCTAAAGCCGGTCCTACTAAGAAATCGCATGCATCCAGCGGGATGGGCGCCGACTGTAGGACCGGCTTTAGCCGGAAGCTCGTTGATCTTGATCTGCTATTGGTCTTGATCTTCATACACAGCTAGCCCAGACGACACCCATCGCGACTTTGGTGCAGGCTGAACGCAGGTTTCGCGGAGTGGGCCGAGCGGCATGGATGCCGCGAGAGCCGCCCCCGCCATGGATGGCGGATGGCGGCGGGCCCACGGAGCGGGACCGGAGTGAAGGAACCCTGACGAAGGAAGGGCCCAACCGAGAGCAAGCACCCTTGGTTACTTGGGGTGCTTTTCCAAGTAACTCGCCGAAGGCGAAACAGTGTGCCCCCAGGCAGACGCTTGTGATCTTGATCTCAGCCTTACAACAAAGCGGCGCCTACCAACCCACTTACCACGCCGACCAGCATGGTCAGCACCCCCACGACCACCAGCACCTTGGCGTCGAAGGATTTGCGCAGCATCAGCAGCGACGGCAGGCTCACGCTCGGCAGCGTCATCAGCAGCGCCACCGCCGGCGCAGTGCCCAGCCCCAAAGCCAGCAGCGTTTGCACGATCGGAATTTCAGCAGCGGTCGGGATCACAAACAGCGTGCCGACGATCGCCAGCGGCACCAGCCACAACAGGCTGTTGCCCATCGCACCGTCCACGTGAGGGAACAGCCAGACCCGCGCGGCGCCCAGAATCAGCACGGCGATGACGTAAATCGGGATGGTGGTCCAGAACAACTGCCAAATCGTCTTGCCCCATCGCACCAGCAAGCTGCCTTCGTCCGGCATTTCGGCGTTGGCCACGGCCTCCAGCGCCTGCTCTGGCAACACTTCCGGACGAGAAATGCGTTGCGCAATCAGGGAAACACCGATCACCAGCACCAGGCCCGCCACCAGTCGCAGGGCCGTAAAACCCCAGCCCAGCACGAAGCCCATGAACACCAGCGTGGCCGGATTGAGCACCGGGTTGGCGATCCAGAAGGCCAATGCTGCGCCCACCGAGACGTTCTGCTTGCGTAAGCCCGCAGCCACCGGCGCTGCGCAGCAGCTGCACATCATGCCCGGCAGGGCGAACAGGCCGCCGCGAATCGTCGAACCCGGCCCGGCACGGCCGAACATTTTCAGCAGCCAGTCCCGGGGATCAGCACCTGTAGCAGCGAGCCGAGGATGACTGCCAGCACGGCGGCCTTCCAGATGGCCAGAAAATAGACCTGGGCGTAGGCCAGCGCGGCTGCCCACGGCGTGGCCGGGTTGTCGTTGATGATCGAGCCACCGATGGTGTGGGTGTCGGCGGCGATGAAGGACTTCAGGTAATACGGCGACCACTTGACGTAGTACAAGCCGATGGCGGCCACCAGCAGGAAGGCCAGGGGTTTCCACCAGAACGACCAGCCGCGGCGTTCGGAGGTGAGCGGGAGGGCAGTCATGACAGGCACCAGAGCAGGAAATCGAGGGGGCGGGATGATACGCCGTGGCCGGGCATTATAGTAGGTGTCGCAAGGTATGTCGGCTCATGCCCGTCCGCCGAAATCCAGCCCGGAGGCGCGCAACAGTTCCTGGGTGTAGGGCTGGCGCGGGTTGCCGAAGATCGCCCGCGCCGGGCCTTGCTCGACCACCTTGCCGTCTTTGATCACCAGCACGTCGTGGGCCAGGGCGTGAACCACCGCCAGGTCGTGGCTGATGAACAGATAGCTGAGGCCGTGGCGAATCTGCAAATCCCGCAGCAGGGCGATTATCTGCTTTTGCACGGTGCGGTCCAGCGCGGAAGTGGGTTCGTCGAGCAGGATCAGCTCCGGTTCCAGCACCAGCGCCCGGGCAATGGCCACACGCTGTCGCTGACCGCCGGAGAATTCATGGGGGTAACGGTGACGGCTGTTCGGGTCCAGGCCGACTTCGCCGAGCACGCGGATCACCGTCTGTTCACGCTGGGCCGGGGTGCCGATGCCGTGGGTCAGCAGCCCTTCGGCGATGATCTGCTGCACCGTCATGCGCGGACTCAAGCTGCCGAAAGGATCCTGAAACACCACCTGAATGCGCTTGCGCAAGGGCCGCATCAGTTGCTGGCTGCGCAGGCTCAGTTCCTTGTTGCCGAAGCGGATACTGCCTTCGGAGTCGATCAGCCGCAGGATCGCCTGGCCCAGGGTCGATTTGCCCGACCCGGACTCGCCGACGATGCCCAGGGTCTGGCCCTTCAACAGCTCGAAACTCACCCCATCCACCGCCTTGATGTACTGCCGCTCGCGCCGCAACAACGGTTTGGGCAACGGAAACCAGACCTTCAGCGCGTCCACCGACAGCAGCCTCTGGGTGTGCTCGCCGGGCACCGGTTCGCCGTCGGGTTCGGCATTGATCAGCAGGCGGCTGTAGGGGTGTTGCGGATCGGCGAACAGCGTCTGGCACTCGGCCTGCTCGACGATTTCCCCGGCGCGCATCACGCAGACACGCTGGGCAACGCGCCGGACCAGATTGAGGTCATGGCTGATCAGCAGCAGCGACATGCCCAACCGTTGTTGCAGGGATTTGAGCAGCTCCAGAATCTTCAGCTGCACCGTGACGTCCAGCGCAGTGGTGGGCTCGTCGGCGATCAGCAGCTCGGGTTCGTTGGCCAGGGCCATGGCAATCATCACCCGCTGGCGCTGGCCGCCGGACAATTGATGGGGCAGCGCCTTGAGCCGTTGCGGCGGGTTTTGAATGCCCACCAGCCCGAGCAACTCCAGGGTGCGCTCGCGGGCGGCCTTGCCCTTGAGGCCCTTGTGCAGGGCGAGGATTTCGCCGATCTGTTTCTCCACGGTGTGCAAGGGGTTCAGCGAGGTCATCGGCTCCTGGAAGATCATGGCGATGCGGTTGCCGCGCAGCCCCCGCAGTGCTTTGTCGCTGGCTTTAAGCAGATCGACGCCCTTGTAGCGAATGCTGCCCTGGGTGCTCACGGACTTGGCCGGCAGCAGGCGCAGGATCGAATGCGCCGTCACCGATTTGCCCGACCCGGACTCGCCGACCAGCGCCAGGCATTCGCCGGGCTGGATGTCGAGGTCGATGCCGTGCACGACTTCGGCACCGTTGAAGGCCACGCGCAGGTTGCGGATCTGGATCAGAGGGTCAGTCATGGCAGCGCTCAAGTTCGGGGGTCGAAGGCGTCACGGCAGGCTTCGCCGATGAACACCAGTAGCGTGAGAATCAACGCCAGGGCGCAGAACGCCGTGACGCCCAGCCACGGCGCCTGCAAGTTGCGTTTGGCCTGGCCGATCAGTTCGCCCAGGGACGCGCTTTCAGCGGGCATGCCGAAGCCGAGGAAATCCAGCGCGGTCAGTGTGGCGATGGCGCCGGTGACGATGAACGGCAGGTAGGTGAGGGTGCTGGTCATGGCATTGGGCAGAATGTGCCGCCACATCAGAGCGCCGTCGCTGAGACCCAGGGCGCGGGCGGCTTTGACGTATTCCAGATTGCGCCCGCGCAGGAACTCGGCGCGGACCACGTCGACCAGCGCCAGCCAGGAAAACAGCGACATGATCCCCAGCAGCCACCAGAAATCCGGCTCGACGAAACCCGACAGGATGATCAACAGGTACAGCACCGGCAGCCCCGACCAGACTTCCTGCAAGCGCTGGCCGATCAAATCCGCCAGTCCGCCGTAGTAGCCCTGAATCGCCCCGGCGAACACGCCGATCACCGTGCTGATGGCGGTCAGCGCCAACGCGAAGAGTATCGACACGCGAGTGCCGAACAGCACCCGCGCCATCACGTCCCGGGCCTGGTCGTCGGTGCCCAGCCAGTTGCGCGCACTCGGCGGGCTGGGCGAGGGCTCGCGGAGTTCGTAATTGACCGTGTCGTAGCTGAAGGGGATCGGCGCGAAGAGCATCCAGCCGCCCCTGTCGGCGATCAGTTTGCGCACGTAGTCGCTGGAATAGTCCGGCTCGAAAGGCAGCTCGCCGCCGAAGTCGGTTTCGAGATACTGATGCAGGGCCGGGAAGTACAGCTCGCCCTGATAGCGGACGATCAACGGCTTGTCGTTGGCGATCAGTTCGCCGCACAGGCAGATGACCAGCAACGCAACGAACAGCCACAGCGACCACCAGCCGCGACGGTTGGCCTTGAAGTTGGCGACACGGCGCTGGTTTTGCGGGGAAAACTCGAACATCAGGCGCTCCTCGCGGAAAAATCGATGCGCGGGTCGACGAGCGTGTAGCACAGGTCGCCCACTAGCTTGATCAACAGGCCGAACAGGGTGAACAGGAACAGCGTGCCGAAGACCACCGGGTAATCCCGGGAGACGGCCGCTTCGTAGCTCATCCGGCCGATGCCATCGAGGCCGAAGATGGTTTCGATCAGCAGCGAGCCGGCGAAGAACACCTCGATCAGCGCCTGGGGAATGCCCGCCACCACCAGCAGCATGGCGTTGCGGGACACGTGGCCGTAGAGCACGCGCTGCTCGCTGAGGCCCTTGGCCCGGGCGGTGACCACGTACTGGCGGCCGATCTCGTTGAGGAAGCTGTTTTTAGTGAGGATCGTCAGCGTCGCGAAGCCGCCGATGACCAGCGCGCTGACCGGCAACACCAGATGCCACAGGTAATCGCGCAACTTGCCAAGCGGCGAGAGACTGTCGAAGTCGTCGGAGAACAGCCCCTGGGCCGGAAACCAGCTCCAGTAGCTGCCGCCGGCAAACACCACGATCAACAGAATGGCGAACAGAAACGCCGGGATGGCGTAGCCGATGATGATCACCGTGCTGCTCCAGACATCGAAGCGGCTGCCATGCAGGACGGCCTTGCGGATGCCCAGCGGGATCGAAATCAGGTACGTGATCAGAGTTGCCCACAGTCCCAGAGAAATCGTCACTGGCAGCTTCTGCAGAATCAGCCCGGTCACCGTGGCGCCGCGAAAGAAGCTGCTGCCGAAATCCAGCTGCGCGTAGTGGGTGAGCATCAGCCACAGCCGCTCGTGCAGCGGCTTGTCGAACCCGTATTGGTGCTTGATGGCTTCGACCAGTTCAGGGTCCAGGCCTTGGGCGCCGCGGCTGATCCCGCCGGTGGCCGCTACTTCGCCACCGCCCCCACCAATGCCGCCCGTTAGGCCCATGCCCTGAACCCGGGCGATGGCTTGTTCGACGGGACCGCCGGGCGCGGCCTGCACGATAAGGAAATTGACCACCAGAATGCACAGCAGCGTGGGAATGATCAGCGCCAACCGGCGCAGGGTGTAGGCGAACATGTCACTGGCCCTCCGTTGTCAGTGCGGCACGGGTATTGGCGATGCTGCTTTGGGGCGCCAGACGCGCAGCCATCTGCGCATCGGTCAGTGGCACTCGGCTGACTTCCCACCAGCTTTCCAGGCCGACGTCGTAGATCGGCTCGATCGCCGGCTTGCCAAAACGGTTGGCAAACACCACCGGCGTGCCTTGGGAGTAGTAGTTGGGAATCATGTAGAAACCCCACAGCAAAACCCGATCCAGCGCCCGCGCGTAGTGCAGCATGTCGTTGCGGTTATTGGACGCGACCAGGCCGTCGATCAGGCGGTCGACCGCCTGATTGCGCAGCACCATGGCGTTGGAGCTGCCGACCTGTCGGGCGCTTTGCGAACCGAACAGGTTGTACAGCTCACGGCCGGGGAGAGGATCGGATTGCCGTTGCTGGGCAGGGTGACCACGATCATGTCGTAGTCCCGCGCGTTCAATCGGTTCATGTACTGCGCCGAGTCCACGCGACGAAAATTCAGGGTGATGCCGATCTGCGCCAGCACGCGCTTGTACGGCAGCACCAGCCGTTCGAAACCACCCTGGCCGTCGAGGAAGGAAAATTCCAGCGGCTGACCGGCGGCGTTCACCAGCCTGTTGTTCTTCGCGTGCCAGCCGGCATCTGCCAACAGCTTCAGGGCCTTGAGCTGCTTGTCGCGGATGTAGCCGCTGCCGTCAGTCTTCGGTGCGCGCCAGACCTGATCGAAGACTTCATCCGGGATCTGCCCGCGCAACGGCTCGAGAAGACTCAGCTCCTGAGCGTCGGGCAGCTCGGTGGCGGCCATTTCGCTTTTCGGGAAGTAGGTTTGTTCGCGCACATAGAAGTTGCGCATGATCTGGCCGTTGACCCACTCGAAATCCCAGAGCATCGCCAGGGCTTCACGGACACGTTGGTCCTGGAACATCGGTTTGTCGAGATTGAACACGAAGCCCTGACCGGCCACCGGGCGGCGCTTGGCCAGAATGGTCTTTTGCAGGCGGCCGTCCTGCAGGCTCGGCGCGGTGTAGCCGACGACATAGCCGGCCGACGAGAACTCGCGGTTGTAATCGAAGTTGCCGGCCTGGACCAACTGACGGGCCACGTCGACATCGCCATAGAAATTCACCGTCAGCGCGTCGAAGTTGTAGAGCCCACGGCTGACCGGCAGGTCTTTGCCCCACCAGTCCTTGACCCGCTCGAAGCTGACGCTGCGCCCGGCGTCGACCCGCGCGACCCGATACGGCCCGCTGCCCAGCGGCGGTTCGAAGCCGCCACCCTTGGTGAAATCGCGGGTCTTCCACCAGTGCTCGGGCAGGATGCGCAGGCTGGCCAGGTCCAGGGCGAGGGTGCGGTTGGTGCCGGTCTTGAAATCGAAACGGATCTGCCCCGGCGCTTCGATGACCGCATCCTTGACGTCGGCGTAGAGCGGTCGATAGCTGAAGCTGCCCTGGGTGATCAGGGTTTGCCAGGTGTAGCGCACGTCTTCGGCGGTGATCGGCGTGCCGTCATCGAAGCGCGCCTTGGGGTTGAGGTAAAAGCGCACCCACAGATTGTCGGGATCGCGCTCCATCTTCTCGGCAACCAGCCCGTACACCGTGTAGGGCTCGTCCAGTGAGCGGTAGGCCAGTGGCGCATACACCCACGTATCGATCTGGCTCACAGAAATGCCTTGATCGACATAGGGCGTGAGGTAGTTGAACTGGCCGATCTCCTCGGACGCGCGGCTCATCGAACCGCCTTTGGGCGCGTCGGGGTCGACGTAATCAAAGTGCTGGAAATCAGCAGCGTATTTCGGCGCTTCACCATAAACGGTCAGCGCGTGCACCGGTGCGGCGAAAACCTGAGGAGCGCCAAACAACAGCGATGTAAAAAACAGCACCGTGTACAGAAATGCCACGCCCGGCAACAGTCGTGGCAAGGAAAAGGGTGTGGCAGACATGCGGACAATCCTTGTGAGCAGCCCGACGCGCCGCAGGAATGGCGCGTCGGGCACTAGCGCTTAGAAGTGATACGTCGCCCGCGCGAACAGCGTGCGGCCCAGTGGATCGGCATAACGAGGGTCGTAGCCGGACTGAAAGTTGTACGCCTGGTTGGTGAACGGCGGGTCGCGGTCGAACAGGTTGCGCACGCCGGCATCGAGGTCCAGCACCTTCTCGAAGGTATGGCCCACAGACAGGTCCCACAGCGAATACGACGGCACGGTGCCGTTGGTGCTGCGGTCGTAGTCGTTGTAGCCGCTGGTGAAGCGGTTGGTCAGGGAGGCACGGCTGTCGCCCAGGGTCCAGCTGCCGATCAACACGTGTTTCCAGCGCGCAATCACGCCATCACCCTGGAAGTCGCCAACCTTGTCGGTGTACGGACCGTCGATGATGTTCTGGAAGTCGTAGCGGTTGACGTAGGTCCCGGTCAGCCCCAGACCGAACTGGCCATACGGCGTGTTCGGGAAGCGGTAGTCCAGGGTCACGTCGACACCGTTGGTCTTGACGATGCCCAGGTTGGAGTTGCCGGTCACGATGTTGGCGATGGAGCCGTCGGCGTTGCGGATGATGCGATCGCCGTACAGGTCCGATTGGTCGAACACGGTGGATTCCGGGAACGACTGGATCTGGTTGGAGATGTGAATCCACCAGAAATCCAGGCCCATGGAGAGGTTGTTCATCGGCTGATACACGAAGCCCAGGGTGACGTTGCGGGCTTTCTCCGGGGACAGGCTCGCGTTGCCGCCGCTGCGGTTGAGGAACTGCTGATTACAGTCACGACCGGCCTGACCGCCCGGTTGCACGGTACCACCGGCGCAAAGCGTCGGATCATCGTAGTAACCCTGGCTGTAGGCCAGGCTTTGCGGGGCATACAGCTCGTACAGCGACGGCGCACGGAAACCTTCGCTGTACGCGCCGCGCATGACCAGCTCTTTGAACGGCTGGAAGCGGAACGAGTATTTCGGGTTGGTGGTGCTGCCGAAGTCGCTGTATTTGTCGTGGCGCACGGCGGCCGTCAGTTCCAGGCTGTCGATGACGGGGACGTTGAGCTCGGCGTATTCGGCCTTGACGGTGCGATCGCCGGACACCGAGCCTGCCGAATCCAGGCCTAGGCTGTCGATGTCGTCGACGAAGTCCTCGTAGTTCTGGTGCAGCTTTTCCTTGCGGTATTCGCCGCCCAGCGCCAGGCCGGATTCGCCGGCACCGAACCAGTTGCCGATCTCGCGGCTGATCCGTCCGTCCACGCCGTAGACGCGGCCGACGGCGGTGGAGTATTCGCCGTGGTACGCGGCGTCGTCGATGAACTGCTGACCCGCCGCCGATTGCGGGCCGAACGGGTTGAGCAGGCCGCTGGCCAGGCCCGCCTTGAGGGCGGCGTCGCTGGCGTAACCCGATGTCACGCTGGAAACGACCTTGCTCTGGTTGTAGTTGGCGCCCAGGTTGTAATCCCAGCCGCCGACGGTGCCGTCGAAGGTCAGCAACAGGCGCTGGTTGGTGTTCTGGTCCTTGCTGCCACGGGGGCCGGCGGCCGTTTCACGCCAGGCGGTGTCCACCGGCTGGGTCGGGTCGAGGGCGAAGTTGTTCGGGCCGGGGGTAATGCCGTTGCCGGGGTAATACGGGGAGGACGGGTCGATGCTCAGGCCGGTCAACGGCGCCGGGCCGATGCTGGTGGCGTTGTTGTTGCGGGCGAAGAAGTATTCGAGGCTGACGTTGTGGTCTTCGGCCAGCTTGCCGGTGGCGCGACCGAAGAACGAGGTCTTCTCGGTCTGCGGCACCAGGTCGATGTACTCGCGGGTACTGAACCGGCACAGCCCGTTCACGCTGACCAGGCTGGCTCCGTTGCAGTTGGGCGCGAGGGGGTTGCTGCTGTTATTGCCTTGGTAGTAGTTGCCGGGGTAAGCGGTGCCCGAGGTCTGGTTGAGGCCGCGGCCCGGGACGTAATCCTTGTCGAAAGAGCGGTCGTTGGCGTCGAGGTTTTGCTGCTTGTTGTAGTTGAACACGCCCATGACGTTGAAGCGGTCTTCATCCAGATCGCCGAAACCCCAGCTGGCGCTGACGTCCTTGCTGGCGCCGCCGCCGCTGGCCGTCGGGGTGTCGCCGCCGAGGCTCAGGGTGCCGTCGGTCAGCGACTTCTTGGTGATGAAGTTGATCACCCCGCCGATGGCGTCGGTGCCGTACAGCGCCGAGGCACCGTCGCGCAGCACTTCGATGCGGTCGATGGCGGCGAACGGAATCATGTTCAGGTCGATGGCGCTGCCATTGGGCGTGCCGACGCCGGACAAGGCGTTGTTGGCCAGACGACGGCCGTTGAGCAGGATCAGGGTTTTGTTGGCACCGATGCCGCGCATGTCGGCATAGGACGCGCCGCCGGTTGACGCACCGACCGAGCCTGCGCTGTTCATCATTGACTGGCTGCCAGTGATGCGCTGGACCATTTGTTCGGTGGTAGTTACGCCCTGTTTCTTCAGTTCATCGGCGCGCAGGATGGTCACCGGCACGGCGGTTTCCGCATCGGCCCGGCGCACGGCCGAACCGGTCACTTCCACCCGTTTGAGCTGGGTGGTCGCCGGCGCGGCAGCCACCGCTGCAGCGGGCACAGCGGCTTCACTGCCGGTCGCGGCCTCGGCTGCGCTGTCCGTGCTGTCGGCGCCATAGGCCGGGCTCATGCCGACCGCCAGTGCGCAAATCAGCGCACGAGGGTGGCGTTGTACGGCAACAACAAGGGGCTTGAGGGTAAAACCGGGAAAGCTCATCAGCATGGTAGTTTCCGACTTATTCCAGATGTTATTGAAATGGCCTTGTGAGCCCTCGTTGCTCCGACGCGGTGATAGCGGTCGGGAATTTCCTTATTTCAAGCAAGCCGCTCCCCTCCGGGGCAAAAACCCAGACGGCGGTGAATCGGGAGTAGGGTGCGCAGGGCCGCAGCGGGGTGCGGCGCCTGCTTCAGGTGCAGATCAGGTGCGGGTCATGGGCCGATCATTTGGACGTCATCACTGAAATCTTGGTGATGCCCGAGCGCTCGATGGACGCCATCGCCTTGGCCACCTGGCCGTAGTTGACGTTGGTGTCGGCCTGCAATTGCACGCGCACCTCCGGGTCCTTGGCCTTGACGTCCTTGAGGCTGAGCTCCAGGGATTCCGGCGCGACTTCGGATTTGGCCAGGTAGAACTTGCCGTCCTGATCAACGCTGACCACCACCGGGTCTTTCTTGTCGGCGGCGGCGACAGCGTCGGTTTTCGGCAGGTTGACCTTGATCGCGTTGGTCATCAGCGGCGCGGTGACGATGAACACCACCAGCAGCACGAGCATCACGTCCACCAGCGGTGTGACGTTCATTTCGCTGAGCACTTCATCGCTGTCTTGGGTGGAGAACGACATCAGCTCGCCTCCCGCACAGCCTGGCTGTGCTTGCTGGCGATGGCCTGACGGTTGATGGCGAAGGCGCTGCGCTGGGCGAGGGCGTCGAAGTCGTGGGCGAAATCATCCATGTCGGCGACGGCGAGCTTGAGACGACGCAGGAAGAAGTTGTAGATCAGCACCGCCGGCACGGCGACGGCGATGCCGACACCGGTGGCAATCAGCGCGTGACCGATGGGGCCGGCGACGGTTTCCAGGCTCGCCGAACCGCTGGCGCCGATGCTCTGCAATGCTTCCATGATCCCCCAGACCGTCCCGAACAGGCCGATGAACGGCGCGGTGCTGCCGATACTGGCGAGAATGGCCTGACCGGCTTCCAGGGCGCGGCGTTCTTTCTGGATCTGCTGGCGCAGGTTGCGTTCCAGGCGGTCGGAGCGGTTGATGGTGTGGGCGAGCTGCTGGGTGTTGCGCGGCGTTTCGTCCACCGCCATGGCTTCGAAACCGCTGTTGGCGATGCGTGCCAGAGAGCCCGGGTATTGACTGGAGTGCTCGGCGGCGGTGAGCAGATCCGGCGCCGCCCAGAAGGCTTTGGCGAACTGTTTGTTCTGGGTCTTCAAGCGTACGTACTGTGCGGATTTGATCAGCAACAGTCCCCAGCTCAGCACCGAAAACACCACCAGCGCCCAGAGTACGCCGGGGACTATCATCGAAGAGATCGATTCGTTCATGGTTACACCTCACCCGCTATATTAAGAGTTATTGTTGATGGGCTGACCGGGTTCATTCGGGCAGCTTGAAGTCGATGGTTTGCGTCGCGAAGCCTTCGATCGGGGTGTCGCCGCGCTTGGCCGGAATAAACTTCCAGTTGCGCACCGTTTCCACCGCCGCATCGTCCAGCACCTGCTTGCCGCTGGATTTGGTCACCTCCACCGTGCCGGCGCGGCCGTTCGGCAACACCTTGATGCGCAGGATTACCCGGCCTTCCATGCCCTTGCGCAACGCCGCGCCGGGGTATTCCGGTGGCGGGTTGCCCAGGCTGGCGAGCCCGGAAATCGCCGCCGACTCCTTGACCGATGCCGCCGGTGCAGCAGCCGGCGCAGGTGGCGCTGGCGAAGGTGACGGGGCGGCAGGCGCCGGTGGGCTCGGCGCAGCCGGTGCAGCCGGCGCGGGCGGTGTGGGCTTTTTCACCGGTTCGGGTTTCTTCACCGGCTTGGGCTTCTCGACCTTCGGTTTTTCGACGGGCTTTTCCACCGGTTTCGGCGGCGGCTTGACCGCGTCGGGGTCCTCGACCGGTTGCTCCGGTTCAGGGGGCGGCGGTGGTGGCGGTGGCGGTTCAGGCGGCGGCGGTGGCGGTGGCTCAGGTGGAGTTTCCGGGGTTGGCGGTGTCGGGCTGGTCAGTTCCACGGTCATCTCGGGCACTTGCGGCGCCACTTCCGGGACGTCGGCTTTGGCGGTTTGCATATACCACCAGAGGGCGCCGTGAATAAGGACCGAGGCGGCAATCAATATCAACACGTGCGACCGGCTTAATTCACCCGGGCGCGATGTGTTTTCCTTGAAAGGAATACGCGGCCAGGCCATGGACAGTGCGTCCGGCGCCGGGTCAGGTATGGCTTTCGTTTTTACCGCGTCATTCATTAAAGCTCCCTCGGGTCGTTGAAGGGCAATAAGGGTCCGTTCAAACAAGTTGCCCTGTTTGAAGTTGACGTCCGTGCTGTCGCAAGCACGAGACCTGGGAGAGCAGGTCTCTAAAGAACCACTCTTATAAGAGCTGTGGCAGCGTGAGCTATGGAGACGACATTGCAGTTCCCTGATTGCTTGTTGAGTACGAAGAAGTACGTCTTTGTTTCAGCGTCACTGGCTAACGAACATCGCTATTGCAACCGCTATGCCAGTCCAGGGCTCTAGCCAGCGCTTTCTGGCTTGTACAGGGACGATGTCGCATTCCTGTAACTTTTTAGCGAATTTCGTCAGAGGTGGGTCTGTTCGCTCTATGGAAGCAGGGCAAGTTGCCGAACCATGGGGCGAACCTATCCACACAGGTTCACCGCGGGTTTGCAAGGTGACCTGTTCCGATTGAATCAGAAGTGCGTTGCACCAAACTTGAGTAAGTGGGTGCAAGTTGGTGCGTGAGTGCTTAGGTGATCATTGTGGTAAGTCCTGAAAGTGTGACTTGTCAGTCATAAGGTGAAGGGTTGCTAACAGCGACGCACACTTCCTGAAAATGATGACTGATCGTTTTTAGTGTGTATGGATCAACAGCAATCCCTCCCGCTCGTTATTTAAAACGTTATTTGAGCGGGCGTATCTATGCCGAGAGATGACCATAAAAAGTGGCGGCCGGATCGCTATAAAAGCAACAGCCATTGAAACGAAAAAAATATCGGGCACTCCAGCGAGTGACCGCCGCGTCTCAGCCGGAGCGCTGAAGGGAAATGTGGCGGACGGCAGGCTCGCCGAGAGATGGGTGCAGCGGAAAAGGCAAGGTGCGGCGCGGGCGTGTGGGGTATGAAGGGCGCATGTCTGGCACGAATCGAATTCCTTATCGACGGACGCCAGACTTCTGGTCGGCGTCCTGCACTGTTTCGGACGGGGTAGTGTCCGGTTCCTGCACACGGGTGCGGGGTTCGCACCGTTCGGCAGCGTAGACTCTCGGCAGCCTGGGCTGGACGCGAGGCATTTCGTGGTACTGACGTTCCACTCGAGAATTACTAGAAAAAGTGTGCCAAAACGTGTCCGGTTGTAACATTTCTGACGCAGTGTCTCTTCTTCGTGGCGTACGGCCTGTCTGGTACGGGCCTGGACGCTCGGTGTCACCCCTTTGGAGCGCATTCATGAGCCACCTTTTTCCCGATCGTCCGGGCTATCGCCAGCTTCGCGAGCGCTTCATTGCGGCAGCGACCACTGCGGGTGCGCGGTTGAGCGAATACGTCCATCCGCTGGCCGGGCCTTTTGGGGAGACGCTGGCCACGGACGTCGCCTGGCTCGGCGATCCGCAGGCGCGGCGGGTGTTGGTGGCGTTGAGCGGCACCCACGGCGTCGAGGGCTATTACGGTTCCGATTGCCAGAGCCGCTGGCTGGAAGATTTTGATCCAGGCGCATTGCCCGAGGGCGTGGCGATCCTGATGATTCACCTGATCAACCCCTGGGGCACGGCGTGGATGCGTCGGGTCAACGAGGACAACCTCGATCAGAACCGCAACTACCTGGACTTCAGCCGACCATTGCCGGACAACCGTGCCTATGGCGACGTCCACGGCATTTATGCCTGCGAGGAGCTGCGCGGGCCAAAGCGCGACCAGGCGGATGCGCAGTTTCAGGCCGCGATCGATGGGCTGGGCTGGGCAGGGTTGATGTCCGTGGTGGAAGCGGGGCAGTACGCATTCCCCGATGGGTTATTATTCGGCGGCAGCGAGCCGAGCTGGTCCAATCGCACGCTGCGCAGCATCGTCGGGGAGTACTTGCAGGATGCCGAGGTAGTGAGCTGCTTTGACCTGCACACCGGCGCGGGGGATTACGGTCATCCGATGCTGATGAGCATCGTCGAGTCAGCCTACCCCGCGCTGGAGGACGCCAGGGCGTTGTTCGGGCCCTGGTTGTTTACGCTGATCACCGGCGCCAATCGGGTCAGCGCAACCGGTGTCGCGGCGACCTCCACCGGATACACCTCGCAGATGCTCCTCGACGCCTCGCCGGGCGTGCATTTAATGCCGTTTGTCATCGAGTGCGGCACGTACCCGGGCGCGGCGGTGCACGGGCATTTGCGTGATGATCACTGGCTGCACCTGCACGGCGATCCGCTGGACGAGACGGGGCGGCGGATCAAGCAAGGGCTGCTGGAGCAGTTCTATCCGGCGGACCCGGACTGGCAGGAGGTGGCGTGGGTCAGGACGCGGCAGGTGTGGAACAGGGCGTTGGCGGCGTTGCCGGGGATTCGCGCAATCAGATGAGGGATCGGGCAAGGTGGGAGCGGACTTGCTCACGATATAGGGTGGCCATCCGCCAGATCTTCAGCGACTGAAATGGCTTCTTCGTGAGCAAGCTCACTCCCACATGGACGAGGTTTGCCGCGCGACAGCCCTGGGTCAGGAAGGCGGAGATCTCCCACCTGTCATTGCATCCGTTAACCCACCAGCAGCCGCTGCGCCAAGGCCGGCAACAACACCTCGCAGGAGGCTTCAATCTTGAGATCCAGCAGATCATCGGCCCGTGTTTTCCCCAGATTGATGGCGATCAGCGGTTTGCCCTGATCTTTGATCGTGCGGCACAGGCGAAACGCCGAGAACGCCATCAGCGACGACCCCACCACCAGCAGGCCCTGAGCGTCTTCCACGCGCTGCATGGCCTTGGCTGCAGTGGGTGGCGCCACGTTCTCACCGAAAAACACCACGTCAGGTTTCATGCGTTCACCGCCACAGTGGGGGCAGTGGGGCACCTGGAAGCGCTCTTCGAAGGCGGGGTCGAGCAAAGTGTCGCCATCAGGCGCCTGCACCGCATCGACGCCGGCCAGGTAAGGGTTTTGCTCGACGAGGGTCAACTGAACGATGTCCCGCTCTGTGCGCTGGCGGCAGTCCAGGCACACCACCCAATGCAGGCTGCCGTGCAATTCCACCACGTCATGACTGCCGGCCTGATCGTGCAAGGCGTCGACGTTCTGGGTGATGACCCCGCTGATGAGATCGTGCTGCTGCAAGCGGGCAATCGCCTCGTGGGCGGGGTTGGGTTGCGCGGCGCGAACCCGGGGCCAGCCGAGCATCGCCCGGGCCCAGTAACGACGCCTGGCCTCGGGCGCGTTGAGGAATTCCTGAAACATCATCGGCTGCCGACCCCGCCGCACGCCCTCGCTGTCGCGGTAGTCCGGAATCCCGGAAGAGGTGCTGATCCCGGCGCCGGTCAGCACGACGAATGAGCGGTCTTGCATCCAGTGCAGCAGGGTGTCGACATGGGTATCGGGTACATCAGGCATGCACAGGTCCTCAATCGCGGCTGTGCGCTGATACTAGTAGGACCGGCTTCAGCCGGGAAGGGGCCTGAGTGAGCACCATCGGTTTTGCAGTGTGACGCCTGACGCTTTCCCGGCTGAAGCCAGTCCTGCAGGTTGACCGCGTTGTGTCAGTCGGACCGCGGTCAATGTGTGGGACCGGCTTCAGCCGGGAAGAAGCCGGTGTAAGCACTATCAATCTCCAACCCGGACCTTGACTAGCTCAACAACTCCGCAAACGCCTTGTCATCCTCAAGCACCTTCGGCAGCGCCGCGAACATCGCATCCAGGTCAACACCCTCCAGCAACGGGCCATCCACTTCCTGCTTCGCCTGCACGGTGGCGCCGCCGTGATTTTCCAGCGCGGCAGAAATAGTCAGTGCCTGAGCAACAATCCGTGGCTGGGTTGCGTCCCCCGGCGCCTGCATCGGCCGCGCCTGATAGGCGATGGCGTTCTGGATGACCGCCGGCAGTCCCCAGCGCCGGGCCAGTTCGGCACCGACTTCCGGGTAACCAAAACCCAACTGCAACGTTT
Organism: Pseudomonas sp. 15A4; assembly: GCF_016925575.1. NCBI lineage: Bacteria > Pseudomonadati > Pseudomonadota > Gammaproteobacteria > Pseudomonadales > Pseudomonadaceae > Pseudomonas > Pseudomonas sp. 15A4. Next base: position 3,549,273 of record NZ_CP068986.1, read on the forward strand.
CAATCGCCGCACGCCCGGTCGTACCGGTCTTGGTCACGCCGTTGATGCGCTCGGCAACGGCGGGCGCGCCGGTCTGGATCAACAACTCGCCGATGTCGTGCATGACCCCGCAAGTGAAGGCGATTTCCCCATCGGCGCCGGACTGTTTCGCCAGCAGACGGCAGATCCCTGCCACCTGAAAGCTCTTCAGCCAGAAACCCTTCAAATCAAAACTGGGTCCTGCCTTGAAAGCGCCGGTCACCGCCGACGCCAGCACCAATGTGCGCAAGGTGTTGAAGCCCAGGCGCATGGCGGCATCCTCAATGCTCGACGACTCCCGCGCCCCGCGAAAGCGCGCGGAGTTGGCCAGCCGCAGGATTTTCGCCGCGATCACCGGGTCCTTTTCGATATTGCCGGCGATACTGCCCAAGTCCGACGACGGGCTGTCGAACTGTTTGATCAGGTCCTGCGCCACCTTGGGAATGCTGGGAAGACTGCTCAAATCGGCAAACAACTGATCGATACCCATGGGTGCTGCTCCTGTCTCGGACGATTTACACACCATAGGCAACATTGGCGAAACTGCACGGGTCCGCCAGCGGTTTTGCTACAGACGGCACAAACACCAACGCTTGAGTCGGGCCCCGGCGGATCTTTTTCAGCTCATCTGCCGGCGAGGCGGTTTGCGCGGAGAAAAATCAGTAATATGGCGACACACCGGAACGGGTCGCGTCCTGCTCCGGGCCTTATCGATGAAACGCCAGACGCCGGACACTCCCGGCCGCGCTGGCCTGGACATAGAGGGTGTCATGGGTAACGAAAGCATTAACTGGGACAAGCTCGGCTTCGACTACATCAAGACCGACAAACGCTACCTGGCTCACTGGCGGGATGGCGCGTGGGACCAAGGCACCCTGACCGAAGACAACGTGCTGCACATCAGCGAAGGCTCCACTGCGCTGCATTACGGCCAGCAATGCTTCGAAGGCCTCAAGGCCTATCGCGCCAAAGACGGCTCGATCAACCTGTTCCGCCCCGACCAGAACGCCGCGCGCATGCAGCGCAGTTGCAGCCGCCTGCTGATGCCCCATGTGCCGACCGAGCAGTTCATCGAAGCGTGCAAGCAAGTGGTTCGCGCCAACGAGCGTTTCATTCCGCCGTACGGCACCGGCGGGGCGTTGTACCTGCGTCCGTTCGTGATCGGCGTCGGCGACAACATCGGCGTGCGTGCTGCGCCCGAGTTTATCTTCTCGGTGTTCTGCATCCCGGTGGGCCCGTACTTCAAGGGCGGCATGAAACCGCACAACTTCGTCATCTCCAGCTATGACCGCGCCGCGCCACAAGGCACCGGCGCTGCCAAAGTCGGCGGTAACTACGCAGCGAGCATGATGCCCGGCGCCGAGGCCAAGAAAGCCAACTTCGCCGATGCCATCTACCTCGATCCGTTGACCCACACCAAGATCGAAGAAGTCGGCTCGGCCAACTTTTTCGGCATCACCCACGACGACCAGTTCATCACGCCGAAATCGCCGTCCGTGCTGCCGGGCATCACCCGCCTGTCGCTGATTGAACTGGCGCAAAGCCGTCTGGGCCTGAAGGTCACCGAAGGTGAGGTGTTCATCGACAAGCTCGACCTGTTCAAGGAAGCGGGCGCGTGTGGCACTGCGGCGGTGATCACCCCGATCGGCGGCATCAGCTACAAAGACAAACTGCACGTGTTCCACAGCGAAACCGACGTCGGTCCCGTGACCCAGCGCCTGTACAAAGAGCTGACCGGCATTCAGTCCGGCGACATCGAAGGCCCGGCGGGCTGGATCGTCAAGGTCTGATCCGACGCGTTCTGCAAGCCTGAAAACCACCGCTTTCGTGCGGTGGTTTTTTCGCCCTCGCTTCGCTCACGTACGTCATCGCAGATGTCAGGGTATGAAATCAGTGAACTGATCGCCCGGTGCAACGCCGGTGGGTGGGCTATGGTTGGAACGGGCGCGTGCTTTCAGTAGCACCGGCTTTAGTCGGGAATTCAGCGTCCTTTACCGACGACAAAAAAGGATACGTCATGCACTCACCCGTCTTTCGTCCTGCCGCCTTCAGCCGGCCGCTGGCCCTGTCCCTCGGTTTGCTGGCCGCCGTGTCCGTGTCCACCGTGTGGGCCGACGACTATCCCCACGCCCAGGAGCCCATCGGCACGGTCGAGCAGATCTACGACGGCGCCATGCTCCCGGACCTGGCGGTCAGCACCTATCGCAATATCGGCCGGCTGTTTCCCACCCACACCATCAAGGCCGGCGAACACCCCTATGCGCTGCCCAAGTCAGACCGGCAACTGCCCAACGTGCGCTTCACCGTCGAGGGCACAAAGTACGACCTGTACGACTTCGTGGCGCTGGACAGCATTACCGCGATGCTGGTGATCAAGGACGGCAAGATCGTCTTCGAGACGTACCAGCGCGGCAACACCGAGAAAACCCGCTGGATGTCGATGTCGATGGCCAAATCCATCACCTCGACCCTGACGGCGGCGGCGATCAAGGATGGCTTGATCAAGGGCCTCGACGCCCAAGTGGTCGATTACGTGCCGGCCCTCAAAGGCAGCGCCTATGAAGGGGTGACCGTGCGCAACGTGCTGATGATGTCGTCGGGGGTGAAGTGGAACGAAACCTACACCGATCCGGCGTCGGACCGCAGGGCCTTGCTCAAGGCGCAGATTTCCCAGCAGCCTCACTCGGCCATGACGCTGATGGCGAGCCTGCCGCGCGCTGCGGAGCCTGGTACGGTGAACAACTACAGCACCGGCGAAACCCAAGTCCTTGGCGAGATTGTGCGCGGGGCGGTGAAGATGCCGCTGGCCGAGTACCTGTCGAAGAAAATCTGGCAGCCGTTCGGCATGGAAAGCGACGCGACGTGGTGGCTGGACTCCCCTGACGGCGTGGAGATCGGCGGCAGCGGGATCAGCGCCACGCTGCGGGATTACGGGCGCTTCGGGCTGTTCTTCATGAACGATGGCAAGATCAACGGCACCTCGATTCTGCCGGACGGCTGGGTCAGTGAAGCGACGCGGCCGACCACCCTCAAGGGCGGCAAAAGCCTGGATTACGGCTACATGTGGTGGACCGCCTGGACTGCGCCCTCGGTGAAGGACGGCGCCTATTCGGCGGTCGGCATTCAGGGCCAGAACATCTACGTCAACCCGGCCAATAACGTCGTGATCGTCACCTTCGGCGCGCAACCCAAACCGGTGGACAAAGAACCCATCGACCCGATGGCCTTCTTCGATGCGGTGGTCGCGGCGTTGAAGTGATTGATGAGTGAGATATATAGCCGGGTCCACTGGATGTACGCGACCTCAGTGGGACCGGCTTCAGCCGGGAAGAGGCCTGTGCAAACGACATCATTTTTGCGGAGTCTTCGCAGACGCCTTCCCGGCTAAAGCCAGTCCTACTCATGCGTTCACTCACCCTCTTGCTGAATGCACGCGATCCCTCGTGGGACCGGCTTCAGCCGGGAAGAAGCCGGTTCACGCGCTATCAATTTCACGGTATGACATTTGATGCCCTGCTAACGCCGGTCCCGTGATCCCTTCGGTTCAACCCCGTACTCCGCGAGCAACACCTCCATCCAATCCATGAACACGCGGCACCGCTGGGGAGGTGCCGGCGATGGGCGTACAACAGCGACACCGGCATCGCCGTCGGCCGGTACTCGGGGAGGATTTCGATCAAGTCACCGCGCTGCTGCTGGTAAGGGGCAGCCAGGCGCGGAATCTGGATGATACCCAGGCCGCCGACACACGCCGCTTCATAGGCTTCGATGTTGTTCACCGTCACGCTGCAGGGCATCGACACGTGGAAATCCCTGCCCTCGCGACAATATTCGAACAGCGCATCGGCAGCGCCAAATGCCGGCGCATAGTTGACCAGCCGGTGCTGCTGCAGCTCTTCCAGATTCCGCGGAATGCCGAAGCGGTCGGCGTACCCCTGGCTCACGCAGTTGATCATCCGAAACAGGCCGACGCTGCGCGCGACCAGCGGCGTGTCCGGCAACGCGCCGATGCGCAGCACGCAATCAAAGCCCTCGCGGACCAGATCGACGCGCCGGTCCGTGCTGCTGATCTCAAGTTCGATCAGCGGGTGCCGCTCAAGAAAATCACCCAGCCGTGGCAGCACCAGCCGTCGCGCGATGGCGGTGGGCATGTCCACCCGCAGCCGCCCGCTGAGCGCCGAGCTGTCCTGCCGGAACAAACCTTCAAGCTCGTCCATCTGGCCGAGCAGATCCTTGCTGCGCTCATACAGCGCCTGCCCGTTGGGCGTTACCTGCACCTTGCGCGTGGTGCGCAACAGCAGTCGCGCGCCGAGCAGTTCTTCGAGGCTGCGCACATGCTCCGACACCGTCGAGCGCGGCAAGCCCAAGGCATCACCCGCGTGGGTGAAGCTCGACAGCTCGGCGACCCTGACGAAGGTTTTCAGCAAGTCCAGCTTGTTCATTGCGACGCACCCACCTCTATGCCCGAGCTTTTGCCCGACGCCCGCTCTTCAACCGTTGATGTAGTAAATGCACAGCGACAGCGTCACCAGCGAGCCCAGCGTCGAGATCAGGATCGTGCTCGACACCACCGACGCTTCGCGCTTGTAATACTCGGCCAGCATGAACGGCCCGGTGCCGGTGGGGAGGGCGCTCAGCAGCAGCGCCGAGTTGGCCCACAGCGGCGGCAGGTGAAACACCCGAAAGGCCAGAAACCAGGTCAACAGCGGGTGGGCAATCAGCTTGATCAGCACCAGCAGCGTCGTGCCCTCACGGGGGCCCTGCTGTTTCTGGGCGAGAAACAGGCCGAGGGAAATCAGCGCGCAGGGCGTCGTCGCAGCACCCAGCAGGGTCAGGAATTTGTCCAGCGCACCCGGTAAGGCCACGCCGGTCGATGCCCAGCAGGCGCCGAGGATCGGTGACACCACCAAGGGGTTTTTGCCAGCGCCAGCAGCACTTTGAGCACGATGCGGTGAACCCGGGCCTCGCTTTGCAGGCCGATTTCGATGCACACCAGGGCGATGCCGAACACCACGCAGACCACCAGCAGCGACGCGATGAGCGCAGGTTCCAGGCCGTCCTGGCCCAGCACCATGACGCACAACGGAATGCCGATGTAGCCCGTGTTGGCGTAGGAAGCGCTGAGGGCATCGATGCTGGCATCGGCAAAATGACCCGCCTTTCTGCGCCGCAGCAGCAAGGTAATGACGAACATTGCCATGGTCGAAAGGGTAAAGGTCAGTACAAAGCCCGGGTGCCAGATCTGTTCCCAGGTGGCGCGTGCCGTGGCGGTGAACAGCAGCGCTGGCAAACACAGCCAGACCACCATTCGATTGATTTCAGAGGCGGCGGTGGGTCCGAGGCGGTTGGTGCGGCGACAGAGGTAGCCCACCATGATGAGGGCGAAAATGGGCAGCAAAACATTCAAGACGGAAGACATCGAACCCGGGCCTATGGCGCAACAAACGAGAGCGGCAGAGTAGAGGGCGCGATCGTTAGGCTGCAACCTTTCTTCTCAGCGAAAAAACCAAGGGGGCGGGCGTTTGCATGGCGAGGCGGACAAAGCGATGCCCGACGGGCGTCGGGCACGGTGACGGGCATAGCGGTAATTACTTTTTCAGCGGTTTGAGGTTGCCCGGCGCGATGTCGAGGACCTTGCCGTCTTCCATGTTAATCAGCGCGTATTTATCGCTGATCAGCACCCATTGCGTACCTTCCTTTGGCGCGTGCAGGCCCTTGCCCTCCCAGTCCTTGACGCCGACACGCTCGTCTTTGTACAGGTCATGGGTGGTGTCGCCGACCTTGTACTGTTCATTGGTGTGTTCCGCCTGCACGCTCTTAGTCGCAGGGGTTTGCGCCATGGCAGCGGCGCTGGCCCCACCCAGACAAGTGACCACGGCCACACTGGCCATCAGTTTTTTCATGTTCATGGGAATTCCTCTGGTCGTTCTTATACGTTCTTGGCGTTGGCGCGCGCCACGCAAACCCGGCGCGCTGGGTCAGTGCCCCGGCTTATTTTTCAACCGGAACAATCTTGGTGATCTGGCCGTTGGTGGTCTGCACTTCGACGTACTTGTCGTTGATGCGCACCCACTGACTCATCTTGGCCGGTTCTTCCAGACCCTTGGTTTTCCAGTCCTTGATGGCCGCTGCCGGACGCTGAAATTCCTGCGGTGAACGGCTGCCGACTTCAAGCTCCCGCATGTTGTCTCTGGAAGGTTGAATGGTCGGCTCCGTGGCGTCGGCGGCTTGCACCGTGAAACTCGCAACGGAAATGCATCCCAGAATCGCCAGACTGGCAATGAGCGATTTGCTGTTCATTCGAAACTCCTTGGCCAGCGCGTGATGCGCTGTCACTAGTTCCGACCGTGCAGGGCGAAAATCATTCACTGCCCGTGCTGGCTCGCCGCACGCCTGCGGTTGCGGTTGCGACTGCTGATACGGGACGGGGGCGGCAGCGAGTTTACCGGGGTAGCGCTTCAGCAATACTGCTGGCCAGCGGCGTGGTGGGCCGGCCCATCAGGCGGCTTAACTGCCGACTGTCGTCGAACAGCGCACCTTTGGCGGCGGCGGTATCGGAGTTGGCGAGTAACTCGGCGACGAATTCCGGAAGCCCGGCCTGCAGCAACGCACCCTTGTAATCGGCTTCTGGAAGATCGGTGTAGATAACAGGCTTGCCGGATTGCTCCGCGATCTGAGCGGCGAATTCCTTCAGCGTGTAGGACTCGTCGCCGGCCAGCTCGTACACCTTGCCCGCCTGATCCTCAGCCGCTGTCAGCACAACGGCTGCCGCCCGCGCGTAGTCGGCCCGCGCGGCAGAGCTGATTCGGCCTTCGCCCGCGCTGCCAAAGTGCGCGCCGTTCGCCACCGCGTGGGTCACGCCGGCGGTGTAGTTCTCGTGGTACCAGCCATTGCGCAGCACCACCGCCGGAACGCCGGATTGCGCCAGCGCTGCCTCGGTTTGCCTGTGTTCTTCGGCCAGCCCCAGCGCGGAGGTGTCGGCGTGGAGCACGCTGGTGTAAGCCAGCAGTTTCACCCCGGCGCGCTTGGCCGCGTCGATCACCGCCTGATGCTGAGTGACACGCTGGCCCACTTCACTGGAGGAGATCAGCAGGACCTTCTCGGCACCTTCGAAGGCGCCGTCCAGCGTGGCGGGCTTTGAATAATCGGCCTGGCGGACCTGCACGCCCTTGGCGGCAAGATCGGCCACTTTGGCCGGATCTCGGACGGCCGCAACCAGACGCGAGGCGGGTACGGTTTCGAGCAATTGAGCGATGACGAGGCGGCCTAGCTGACCTGATGCACCGGTGATGACGATCATGATGAGTCCCGAACGAGATTGAATGAGCCTCCAGCATAATCACCATGCTAACCTTTCGTAAGTACGCACAAAAAGGTAAGCGTGATGAACGACAGTGCTATTCCCGCAGCAGGCAGCGTTTCCTTGCTGGAGCGCATCCGTACCGGTGAGGTGTTGGCCAGGGATTGCCCGTCGCGGGAGATCCTCAATCATGTGTGCAGCCGCTGGGGCGTGCTGGTGCTGGTGGTGTTGCTGGACGGCATGCACCGGTTCAGCGAACTGCGGCGCAAGATCGGCGGTGTTAGCGAGAAGATGCTTTCGCAGACGCTGCAAAGCCTGGAACAGGACGGGTTTGTCGACCGCAAGGCACTGCCCGTGGTGCCGCCCCACGTCGAATACCGCCTGACGCCGATGGGCGAGGAGGTGGCGTTGCAAATGGACGGGCTGACGACCTGGATCGAGGAAAATCTGCCGCGCATTCTGGCCGCGCGGGAGGGTAGGGCAGCGGTGGTGGAGTGATCGGGTAGGGTGGGTTAGGGCCTTGGTGTTGTAGTGCCATGATGCGCAAGAACTTGCGCAGTTGATGGTTGAAGTTTGTGTGGTTAATACGTTTGAGGCCACGTTGTCCGTGGCCTGCAGACGAGTGCGCAAGAAGTTGCGCAGGGGTGCGCAACTTCTTGCGCACTTTTATTTGTTCTTAGGGTTGGCGTTCGCTAAAAAACCTCGCTTTTCTTCTTAAACTATTGATTTTGCTTGGCTAATTCATAGCTGGCACAGCCCTTGATATCTCCGTGGCCCCCGGATTGGCATTCACGCCTTCTCGGATGGTTTTTGAGCACGGAGAGCATCCTTGGCAAACCCCGCAGTTACGTCCGGCAGCGACGCAAAAAACGAGCCTCAGCTGGCGATCGTTCCGCTTGATCTGATTCAGCTTGAGGACGTCGGGGCCGGCGCGGCCCATGTCGATGCCTGGCTGCAGGACATCAGCGGCGGGGTCGTCTCCCTTGAGCGGATCAAGAGCGCTGCCGGTTTTTTGCCCGTGGTGGGCAACATCATGGCGCTGGTTGATGCGCTGAATGACATCGTCCGGCTGGCGACCAGTGAGAAACGCGACCCTCTGGATTGGGTGAGTCTAGGCATCAATTTGATTGGCGTCTTGCCGACACCGCCGACCATGGCGGCAGCGCGGATGAGCCTGCGGCCGACGCTGTTTCTGGTGCGTCAGGAGATGCGGCAGGCCGGCAAGATGGTGCTGGGTGACGCGCTGATCGAGATTTTGATCGGGCACCTCAATGCCACCATCGTCGGGACCCTTGATGACTTTGTGACGCAGGCGCAGGGGAAACTGCCCGGGATTCTTGAGGATGCCGGGAAACTTGGGGAAGGCGTGCTCCTTGAGATCGCTGCCGGTCTTGAACAGCTGGTTGACCCGAAGCTGAACGCCAAGGCTGATTTGCTTGAGGCGCAGCAGCTGGTTCAGGCCGCAGGCGATCTTTGGGCCTACGATCCTCAGGCGGCCATTGGCAATATCTTTGCGGCGGCTGCGGATGTTTGCGTTGCTGCGGGCAAGGGTGCGGTGAATGGCGCCGTCGAACACCTTGTGCCTGAAGCGGTTAAAAAGGAGGTGGGCAGGCAGGCCAAATTGTTGCGCGCCATGGGGTCAGAGCTTCGGGTCCAGATTAATAGCCTAGCGGATCCTGGGGTTCAAAACTCGATTGGGGCGTTGCTGCAGACGTTGGCCGGGGCAGTTGTAAGTTGGCGTTCCCGCAATGGGCATGGTCAGTCTTTCAACATCAAACCGGGGGTGGTTAATCAGGCCAAGCGACGGGGCAGCGAAGGCAAACTCGAAGTTGTTCAGCGTGAGAAGCCTGCCAAGGGCCGGCCCAACGTACTGAAGAAGTGCACATGTGCCTGTCCTTGCGCCTGTAACTGCGGCTCAACGGGGAACAGCATCAGTTTTGCGATGGGCTCGGAGTCGGTCAGTCATACCGATTTCAGCCTGCCGGGGCCGTTTCCGATTGAGTGGACGCGGACTTATTGCTCAAGTCTGGATGCCTACGATCATGACGTGGTGGGCGCGCGATGGATCACGCCGTTTACCACGCGCTTTGATCTCGTCGGCGATGGTTTGGTGTTTCATGACTCGGATGGGCGTAGTCATGAATTTCCTCTGCCCAAGTTAAAACTCTTTCACTTCAACGCCATTGAAAACCTGACGGTCGTTCGCCTCAGCAAAGATCGGCTATTGCTGATGCGTGGCCTGGATCATCGGGAAACCTATGTTCGGCGGGGCAAGCGCTTTGTTCTGATTAACAAGGTTTTGCCTAATGGCGCAGGGGTGATGCTGCATTACGAGCATCGCCATGATGGGCAGTTGGTGCTCTCCGAGTTAGTGACTTACTCCGAAAAGGACGTAAACAAAGTCCATCTTCGCCTGGGTACTTTGATTGATATTCAGGGGCGTCTGACCGGCCTTTGGGAAGTTCGTGACGGCGACGTCAAACGCCAACTTTGCGCGTATCAGTACGACAATTCTGGTGACCTTGTTCTGGCTCAGGATGAGAACGGCGCTGCATGGCGGTACCAATATCAAAACCATCTCATCACCCGATACACCGACCGCACTAATCGAGGCTTGAACCTGCAATGGCAAGGCACAGGTCCCGGCGCAAGAGCTGTTCGCGAGTGGGCCGACGATGGCAGTTTTGATACTCGATTGGCGTGGGATGAAAACATTCGTCTGACCTACGTCACTGACGCTTTGGGTCATGAAACCAGGCATTACTACGACAGCCTGGGTTACACCTATCGCATCTGCCACGCTGACGGCCGTTCGGAGTGGTTCTTTCGCGATGCCGCCAAGAACATCATCCGCCACGTCCACACCGACGGCAGCACCGACCGCTATCGTTACGACAAGCTCAGCAACCTCACCGAACACACTCGCGCCGATCACAGTGTGATGAACTACGCGTACGATGATAAGAGTCATCTGATCAAGATCAGCGATGGCGAAGGCGGGTTGTGGAAACGGGACTATGACCATCGCGGAAATCTGGTTGAAGCGATTGATCCGCTAGAGAACGTTACTGAATACGCCTACAACTCGTTCGGTCTTCCTACAGCGATCAAGGACGCCAACGGCAACACGAAGGCGTTGGCCTACAACGACGCCGGACAACTCGTTAAGTACACCGACTGCTCGGGCAAGGTCAGCGAGTGGGAGTACGACGAACGCGGCCAAATGGTTCGCTTCACCGACCCGGCCGGGCACAGCACCACGTACGAATACAAAGCCGGTCAGCTTGTCCTGATCAGGCACCCGGACAAAACCGAAGAACGCTTCAGCCGCGACGCCGAAGGTCGTTTGCTTGCCCACTCCGATGGCCTTGAACGCTGCATCACTTGGCGCTATTCAGCTGCGGGCTTTATCGCCGAACGCGTCGACGCCGCCGAGCAAACCTTGCGTTACCGCTGGGACAAACTCGGTCGTCTCGTTGCGCTGGAAAACGAAAACGAACGCCGCGCCCATTTTCATTACGACCCGGTCGGCAGGCTGCTTGAAGAGCGCGGCTTCGACAATCGCTCGACTCGCTATCAGTACGATCCCGAAACCGGCCGCCTTGCCGAGACTATTAACGGCCAGCGCAAGATCGCGCTGACCTTCGACCCGATGGGCCGTCTCACCGAGCGCCGGGCAACCCTCGGCGACAAGTCCCAAAGCGAAACCTTTGCCTACGACGGCAACGGCCATTTGGTCATGGCGACCAATGCCACCAGCAAGCTGCAATGGTTTCACGACCCGGCCGGCAACCTGCTACGCGAGCACCAGCATTATTCGAATCTGGATAAACCCCTGGTTGCCGTCTGGCAGCACGAGTACGACGCCCTTAATAATCGCGTCGCGACCATCCGCCCGGACGGGCATCGCGTCAGCTGGCTGACTTACGGCAGCGGCCATCTGCTGAGCCTGAAGCTGGACGAACATGAACTGCTCAGTTACGAGCGCGATGACCTGCACCGCGAAGTCGCCCGTCATCAGGGAAATCAACTGGTGCAGACCCAGCAATGGGACCCAGCGGGACGCTTGCAAGCCCAACTACTGGGCCGAGCAGACGACAAAGCCACACTCATCAAACGCGCCTACACCTACGACGCCGCCGGCCAACTCACCGACATCAAGGACAGCCGTCGCGGGCAACTGAGTTACCGCTACGACCCAGTCAGTCGCCTGCTCAGCGCTACCAGCCGCCTGGGCGTGGAAACATTCGCCTTCGATCCCGCGAGTAACCTGCTCGACGCCAGCGCCGCGCCCGTTCGCCGTCCGTTAGATCCGGAGCCGACTCAAAACAAACTCGTGGACAACCTGCTGCGCGACTACGCCGGCAACCACTACGAATACGACGAACGCGGCAACCAGACAGCCCGCTGGACCAACGGGCTGCGCAGCGAACTGCACTGGGACCTCTTCGATCGCCTCGCGCATTTCCGCGATCCGCGCCTCACCGTCGACTTCGGCTACGACCCATTGGGACGGCGCCTCTACAAACTCTCAAAAGCCCACTACAGACCGCGCCCTGAAGCCGGCACTGGCTGGAACGAAAACGAACACGCCCGCAAAGAGCGCGAACTCGGCTGCGGCTTCACGCTTTACGGTTGGGATGGCGACAACCTGGCTTGGGAAAGCAGCCCCCGCCTTACGCCGGAGCGCTCGGCCGCACGGTCCATTACATCCACGAGCCCGGTACTTTCGTCCCGGTTGCCCAGGCCATCCGCCACGAAACCATCCGCCTCGTCAGCCAACCGACCTATCAGGGCCGCTACAACTTCAAAGAAGACCCGTTGTGGACCTACAAACCCGTCGCGCTACCGATTGATGCACTCGCCTGGTACCAGTGCGATCACCTCGGCACGCCCCAAGAAATCACCGACCAAAACGGCAACACCGCCTGGAGCGCGCAATACAAAGCGTGGGGAGAGGCCCAAGAGCAGCGCTCTAAATTCGCCCAACAGATCGGCCTAACCAACCCAATCCGCTTTCAGGGCCAATACCACGACCACGAAACCGGCCTGCACTACAACCGCCATCGGTACTATGATCCAAAGGTCGGGCGGTTCATCAGTAAGGATCCGATTGGCTACAGTGGCGGGCTAAACCTCTACCACTACGTGCCGAACCCGACGGGATGGATTGACCCGCTGGGGCTCGCCAAAATTGGCGGGCGAACGGGGGTACGCCCAGACAGGCACAACAAAAAGTCGAAAAACGTCAGGGTCCTGCTGACATCACTCGGATTGACCGTCCAGAGGAGGACGTGCCATACAGTCAGTGGCATGCCCACTGCAAGTGCGGATCTGGCTATAACCTTGACGGATCAATCCATGACAAAGGCAAGGGAGAGGTGAAGTTTTCTAGAAAGACTATCGACTGGCTGAACAGTCATGGATGGAGTATTCCGAAAAAATGAAGTTAACGAAGCTATTTCGCAAAATAATCAGTAAAGAACCCTATAACGATTTGAGCGTATTTTTCTCAGATTTCGAAAGTTTCGAAGAAATACCTTTGATTTCTAGGCATCACCGATTGAAGCTTTTAACGAAAAGTATGGAGAACGACAATGTTTCGGATTTTTTGATCGGTCTTTCATTCTTTCTCATGACCTCGATTAGGACGCTTTCAGTCACTAAGAAAAGCAAAGATATCTTTTTCGCGGTAAGTTTTCCTGACTTTGATCTGTTCGCAGAACAGGGTGTGTTGATGCCGCACATATTCATATACCCAGCGGCAGTCTCAACTTGTTTCGTGGAAAAGATAAAAGCCAAGCAGAGAACTGAAAGCTCACGAGAGATGAATGAAGTAAAAAGACATTTTGCAAGATGCAACCTTGAACCGATTTTTGAATTTTATGAAAGCCGATTCCACGACTCGGCTAGCGGGGAGGACATAATAAGGATTTACGCAGTCCCTAAAAAACTTGGGGTGTAAAAACCCTAAAGGGTGCGGTCCCCTTTAGTCCAAGAGCAGTGCGCAGGTAGACGGTCGATTGACCGTCTTATGATCCAGTCAGCCCCTACACCGCAAACCCTGTCCCACGCGTATTCACAAAAAGCGAATAAATCGAGTGACTGCTCGCCATGAACAACCGATTCCCCTCGCGTCCGCCGAAGCACAGGTTCGGGCAGCGTTCTGGCAGCGAGATGTGCCCGATGGCCTTGCCCTGGGGGTTGAACACGCGCACGCCGTCGAGTTTTTCCAGGTCGGCCTTGGGGTCGCCATTGCCGCCCCAGCCGCACCACAGGTTGCCGGCTTCGTCGCACTTCATGCCATCAATGGCGGCGTAGTCCAGGCCTTCGATGTGTTTGCGGCGTTCGCCCAAGGTGCCGTCGTCCTTGACTGCGATGGCCCAGATCAGGCGGTTCGGTTTGGCGCGACCTTCGACGACGTACAGGGTCTTCTCGTCAGGGGAGAAGCACAGGCCGTTGGGGCCGGCGAGGTCGTCGATCACCCGGGTGACTTTCCTGCTCTCGCCGTCGATGCGGTAAACCGCATGGGGCTGGGTCGGGGTGATTTTGTGGCCTTCGTAGTTGTTGCTGGTCTGGAAGGGCGGGTCGCTGAACCAGATCGAGCCGTCGCTTTTGCAGACGATGTCGTTGGGGGAGTTGAAGGGTTTGCCGTCGAAGCTGTCGGCCAGCACGGTGATGGTGCCGTTGTATTCAGTGCGGGTGATGCGCCGGCCTTCGCTGGTGGTGGTGGAACCCTCGCAGACGATGAGGCGGCCCTGGCGATCGCGGCACATGCCGTTGGAGAAGTTGGAATGCTCGCGGTAAACGGTGAAGGTGTCGGTGATTTCGTCCCAGCGCATGATGCGGTTGTTGGGGATATCGCTGACCAGCAAATAGCGTCCGTCGCCGACCCACACCGGCCCTTCGGCCCAACGCATGCCGGTGGCGAGTTTTTCGACGCTGGCGTTGAAGACCCGTAGTTCAAGAAAGCTGTCGTCGAGAATGTGAATGAGCGGATCCGGGTAGCGCTGGCTCAAAGGTTCGGCGGCGGACGCGAGGCGGGGCAGAGCGGAGCTGCCGACGGTGGCCAGGGTGGCGGAAACGGCGAGGGATTTTTTCAGGAAGCTGCGGCGGGTGTTGCCGCTTGACGGTTCTGGGGTTTCAGCGTGCTCGGGCAAGGCGGACAGGTATGAGTCCATGTAGCGATCTCCGTTGTTTTATTTTTTTACGGGAACGTTAGTAATACCTTCTGATAGGACATCGTACAAGTTAATGATCGCTTGTGTATCGAGCCCACCCTCCGAAGGCATCGGCGCCCAGACTGGCCTCTTCCCGGCTAAAGCCGGTCCCACTAAAAGCATCACATGCGGTCAGTGGGACCGGCTTTAGCCGGGAAGCTTTTGATCTGCTTTTGATCTTCTACGCGGTAGTCCAGACACCACAAAACGCGACTTGGGTGCAGGCTGAACGCAGGTTTCGCGGAGTGGGCCGAGCCGCATGGATGCGGCGAGAGCTGCCCCCGCCATGGATGGCGGATGGCAGCGGGCCCACGGAGCGAGACCGGAGTGAAGGAACCCTGACGAAGGAAGGGCCCAACCGAGAGCAAGCACCCTTGGTTACTTGGGGTGCTTTTCCAAGTAACTCGCCGGGGGCGAAATGTCTGCCCTTAGGCAGACGCCCTTGATCTTCCCCAAGGCCGGGCGCGCTCCCAGGCCAGGCCAGGCCAGGCAAAGAACGAAAAACCTACTTCGCCCTCAACCCCTCCCGCACATCCTTCACATCCGAACCGGACACCGCCGGCGCCGCATTGCCCCACGTATTACGCACATACGTCAGCACATCCGCGACATTCTCATCCGACAGATTCCAGCCAAACGCCGGCATCGCCGGAGCCGTAGGCGCAGCATCGGTAGCACCGGCACGACTGCCTGCCAGCACCACACGAATCAGCGAAGACGGGTCATTGCTGTTCACCAACGGCGCCATCGCCAGTTTCGGGAACAGATGGGCCGCACCTTCACCCGTCGGCGTATGGCACGCCGAGCAACGATCCGCGTAAATCGCCTTGCCCGCCACCATCGCCGCATCGTCTGCAGCAATCGGCTTGGCCGCTTCCACCGGCTTGGCGCCATCCTTCAAGTACACCGCCACCGCCAGCAAATCCTCATCCTTCCAGTGCTGGGATGAATGCTCCACTTCCTCGGCCATCGGCCCGGACGCGATGTCGAAACGGTTCGCGCCGGTCTTCAGGTATTTGACGATGTCGGCCTCGCTCCACGCACCGATGCCATCGTGGCCCGTGGAGGTGATGTTCGGCGCGACCCAGTTCTGCAGATTGGCGCCGGTGAGGAACTGATCGTTCTTGTCACCGCCAATCAGGTTCTTCGGGGTGTGGCACGTGCCGCAGTGGCCCAGACCTTCCACCAGATACGCGCCGCGGTTCCACTGCTCGGACTTCTGCGGATCGGCCTTGAACTCGCCTTCCTTGAAGTTGATCAGGTTCCAGCCGATCAGGCTGGTGCGCACGTTGAAGGGGAAGGGCAGCTGGTTGGTTTCAACCTTGTTCTCCACCGGATCCACTGTCTTCAGGTACGCGAAGATCGCCAGATTGTCTTCACGCAGCACCTTGGTGTACGCGGTGAACGGCATGGCGCCATACAGGCGCTTGCCGTCCAGGCCGTGACCCTTGGACATGGCGTTCTGGAAATCCTCGAAGCTCCAGCGGCCGATGCCGGTCGCAGGGTCAGGCGTGATGTTCGCGCCCGCCAGCTTGCCGAACGGCGTATCGAGGATCACGCCGCCGGAAAACAGCGGTTTGCCCGGGATGGTGTGGCACGCCGTGCAGTCGCCGAGGGTAGTGAGGTAGCGGCCTTTTTCTACGATGTTGTAGGAATCGGCGCCGGTTGCTGCGTGCGCAAGGGAAACAGACAAACCGATAACGCCTGCGCAGACTGTCAGAAGAGTTTTCATACGCTGATCATCTCCCCTGGACGCTTGAGATAGCGGGTGCGGATGGCATCCGCCGCTTTGAAGGCCAGTGCCGCGACGGTGCCGGTCGGGTTGTAGCCCGGGTTTTGCGGGAAAGCGGAGGAGCCGACCACGAACAGGTTCGGCACGCCCCACACTTGCAGGTGCTTGTTCACCGAACTGTTTTTGGATCAGCGCCCATGATGAAGCCGCCGACGATGTGCGACGACTGGTATGGCGCGCTGTTCCAGTGCCCCTGCTGAGAGCTGGGCACCATCTGCCGCGGGTTCATGCTCTTGGCGATCTCGCCGACCTTGCCGGTGACGTACGCGGCCATCTTGCGGTCGTTCTCCGGGAAGTCGAAGGTGATGCGCAGCAGCGGGCGACCCAGCGGATCTTTATAGGTCGGGTCCAGCGACAGGTAATTGGTGCGCGTCGCGTAACTGCTCGCTTCGCAGCCGATGGACATGGTGGCGGCGTAGTTCTTCACCGTGGCTTTCTTCCATTCCGAACCCCAGGCCGGGGTGCCGGGCGGGAGAGGGCGGGAGTCGATGGGCGCAGCGCCGATCGGGGTGACGCGGGTGCTGCCGCCGCCAACGAAGCCCAGACCCGAGTGGTCGAAGTTGTCGTTGTTGAACTCGTCGATGCCCATGCCGATGGCGCCGCCGCCGATAAACGGGTTGAAGTTCTTGTCATCGAAGAACATGCGCACGCTGTTGGCGGTCTGGTAGGCGTAGTTGCGGCCCGTGGTGCCGGTGTTGGTCACCGGGTCGTACGGCTGGCCGACGCCGGACAACAGCATCAAGCGCACGTTTTCGAAGATGAACGCGCTGATCACCACCAGTTCGGCGGGCTGTTCCCATTCCTCGCCGTTGGCGTCCATGTAGATGATGCCGGTGGCGCGCTTGCCGCTGCTGTCCATGGTCACCCGCAGGACTTCGCAGTTGGTCATCGCGGTGAAGTTCGGCTTGCGCACCAGCACCGGCAGTACCGTGGTGATAGCGCTGGCCTTGGAGTAGTTGGCGCAGCCGTAGTTGGTGCAGAAACCGCAGAACGTGCAGGCGCCCATGGCCACGCCCAGGGAGTTCACATAGGGGCGCGAAAGCAAGGCCGACGGCACCGGAAACGGCTTGTAGCCGAGGTTTTTCGCGGCTTCGGCGAACAGCGTCGGCGCGTAGGTCTGTGCCGTCGGCGGGTTCGGGTATTCCTCGGAACGTGGACCTTCGAAGGTGTTGCCGCCTTCCTGGATCACGCCCTTGATGTTGCCGGCCTTGCCGGAGATGCCCGCCAGGCGATCGAACTTGGCGTAGAACGGCTCCATCTCGTCCCAGTCGGTGCCCCAGTCCTGCAGGGTCAATTCTGGCGACAGCTCCTTGCCGTAACGCTCGGTCAAGTAGCTGTGCAGCCGGAATTCGTGGGGCTGAAAACGGAACGTGATGCCGGCCCAGTGATTGCCGGCGCCGCCGGTGCCGTTGCCGGGGTGGAACGAGCCCCAGCTACGCATGGGTAGCGCTGTCTCGGTCACGCTGTTACGAATGGTCGTGGTGTTTTGCCGGGTCCTCAGCATCAGGTCCTGACGGCGGTTGTAGCGCAGTTCATCCGCGGCCGAGGCCACGTTGAAGTCAGCAGCGGTGTCGCGCCATGGGCCGCGTTCGAAGCCGATGATCTTCAGGTTTTCGTCAGCCAGTTCATTGGCGATGATGGATCCGGCCCAGCCGAGCCCGACAACCACGACGTCCGTGGATGGTAGTTTTTTGGCCATGTCGAATTAACCCTTCTTGGTCCAGGCGGAGCTGCCGATGATGGAGAGCGGCACCAGATTGAGCTTCTGGTTGTGCAGGCCGATGTACTCGCGGTAGTCGTAGCGGGCACCAGGGAAGCCGATCATTTTCCACGACACCATGTCGCGGTTGCCGCCGTAGACCGGGTCGGCGAAGAAGCCTTCCATGGTGTTGCCGAGCACTTGCTGGAAGAACAGCTTGGCGTCGATGCCCTCCAGCGTGATCTCGCCCTTGTCCAGGCCGGTGAGGACCTTGTCCTGCTGTTCCGCGGTCAGGGCGCTGAAGTTTTTCTGGAACTGCTTCTGGCAGTACCCTTCGAGGCCTGCGAGGCCGAGACGATAGCGCTGGCGCGGCACCAGTTCCGACTGGTCACCCTGCATCGGCGTGCCCCGTACGAACGGGCCCTGCATGTACAGACGGCTGAACGTGCCGTACTCGCCAGCGAGTTGACGGTCGATGAACACCGCGCAACCGGCGTCCTTGCCGCTGACGCTGAGGTCATCGGCAGGGATCAGGCGGGCGACGATGGCTTCCACCGCAGTGGCTTCGGCGTCAGTGAAGAATTGCCAACCGGGCGTGTCGTAGTGCATCGGACCGTTGTGGTCGAAGGGCACCCACTGCGGAACGCCGACGACGGTGGCGGCCTGGGCCGTAGCGGCGGCGCCCACGGCCAGCGTGGTGGCTGAACCTTTCAGCAACTGGCGGCGGGTGAGGCCTTTGGATTTCTCTGTCATTCCGGGCTCCTGCAAAACCACGCCCCCACAGGCCATTGGGGAATGGTCCGTGCCGGGGCTATGCTCTGCGTTCTTTATCACGGGTATTGCCGCGCATACGATGTGCACGGCAAGTGGCTCTTGGCGGGGTGTGACATTGGGTCTCTGGCAGGCCAGCATGCGAAAGGCGCACGCTAGGCGGGGAATTGCCGCAACTGATCATCATCTTTTCACGCCAACTGCCATGGTAGATGTGTTGCGAGTTATTGCCACGGACGATTTTCGTAAATGACTGTTGCCGATTCCGTAACAGTCAGGCCTCGCCCCAGTAACAATGGGCTTTCGCGGAACCCCGGTCAGGTGACCGCAGCGAGTCAGTCATCCGCCCCATACACATGAACCGCGCATGCTCCCGGCCTGCGCGCACTCGCGCAACGGCGTGAATCTGACAGAATCTTCATGAAGGGTAGCCCGTCCCCAGAGCCACTTATTGGTATCGTGCACGCCATTTGCGTCCTGCATCTTCACGCGGGGCGCTGACTGTGCCGTTCATTTTCACCGAGTAGCGACAGAAATGCCCGATCCGATACCCCTAAAAGACCACGAGAAGGAAACCCGGCTGGTCAACAAGCGCTTGATCGCCTGCGCCGTTTTCGTGGCCATGCTCAGCGTTGCGCTGGTCTGCCGCATGTACTTCCTGCAAGTCACCGAATTCGCCTACCACTCCACCATCTCTGAAAACAACCGCGTCCACGTGCTGCCGATTCCGCCTGAGCGCGGGCTGATCTTCGACCGTAACGGCGTGATCCTCGCCGATAACCGGCCCAGCTTTAACCTGACCATGACCCGCGAGCGCGCAGGGGACTGGCACGCGGTAATCGACGAGCTGATGCAGATCCTCAACCTGCCCGACGAGGACCGCATCATCTTCGACAAGGCGATGAAAAACTCGCCCCACCGCTTTGTGCCGGTAACCCTGCTGTATGAGCTGACCGAAGATCAGATCGCGCTGCTGGCGGTCAACCAGTTCCGCCTGCCGGGGCTGGACGTCGAGGCGCAGTTCGTTCGCCATTACCCGCTGGCGGAGCATTTTGCCCATTCCATCGGCTACGTCGGCCGAATCAACGAGAAGGAAGCGACCCAGCTCGACCAGGTCGAATACCGCGGCACACAGTCCATCGGCAAGACCGGCGTCGAGCGGTTCTACGAAAGCGAGCTGCACGGCCATGTCGGCTATGAAGAAGTGGAAACCAACGCCCAGGGCCGCGTGTTGCGGGTGCTCAAGCACACCGATCCGGTGGCGGGCAAAAACATCACCTTGAGCCTGGACATCAAGCTGCAAGAGGCGGCGGAACACGCGCTGGGGGATCGTCGCGGCTCGGTGGTCGCCATTGATCCGGCCACCGGCGAGGTCCTGGCGATGGTCAGCAAGCCGAGCTTCGACCCGAACCTGTTCGTCACCGGCATCAGCTTCAAGGAGTATTCCGCGCTGCGGGATTCCGTCGACCGGCCGCTGTTCAACCGCGTGCTGCGCGGGTTGTACGCGCCGGGCTCGACGATCAAGCCGGAGGTGGCGATTGCCGGCCTGGACAGCGGCGTGATCACGCCGTCGACGCGGGTATTTGACCCGGGCTATTTCCAGCTGCCGGACTTCGATCACAAGTACCGCAACTGGAACCACAGCGGCGATGGCTGGGTGGACCTTTACGCGGCAATCATGCGCTCCAACGACACCTACTTTTACGACCTGGCGCACAAGCTGGGCATCGACCGACTGCACGATTACCTGACCATGTTCGGCATCGGCCAGAAGGTCTCCCTGGACATGTTCGAAGAATCGGCGGGCCTGATGCCGTCGAAAGAATGGAAACGCATCACCCGCCGTCAGGCCTGGTTCCCGGGGAAACGGTGATCCTCGGTATAGGCCAGGGCTACATGCAGGTCACGCCGCTGCAACTGGCGCAGGCAACAACGCTGATCGCCAGCAAAGGTGTGTGGCACCGTCCGCACCTGGCCAAAGAGATCGGCGGCGTGGCGCCGGTGGACGAGCATCCGATGCCGAACATCGTGCTGCGTGATTCCCACGAATGGGATCAGGTCAACAATGGCATGCAAGCCGTGATGCACGACGCGCGTGGTATCGCCCGTGCGGCCGCCCAGGGTGCGCAATACCGCATCGCCGGCAAGAGCGGCACCGCGCAGGTGGTGGCGATCAAGCAGGGCGAACGCTACAACCGCAACAAGACCCTGGAACGGCACCGCGACAACGCCTTGTTCGTCGGTTTTGCGCCGGCGGCCAGTCCCAAGATCGTCGTCGCGGTGATGATCGAGAACGGCGAGGCGGGCGGTCGCGTGGCCGGTCCCGTGGTGCGGGAAATCCTTGATGCCTGGCTGCTGGGTCAGGACGGCCATTTGAAACAGCAATACGCTACGCCGAGTGTCACGCCGATCAATCCGAAGGTGCAGATCGCTGCGCCGAACAAGCCTGCGGGCCAGCCGCCGGTGTGAGGTGTCCTCACTGCACCGGTCGGCAGGAGCGCCACCCCGGTCCCGCCCGGAAGGTTTGCGATGTTCTTGACGCGGGCTGACGCTTCGCCCTTGAAAGGCCGACGCTTGATCCGTGAGAGCGGCCTTGCCCGCGAAGCCTTTGGCGCGGGCACTGCAAGCACAGCCTGCCCCGCGCATCCTCAGAAGCACTGAACTGTCCCCGACGCTACAGGTCGATTTGAGACCACGCGTGGGGTCTGTTTCGGCCTCGCGCGCCAATTCGACTCGACAAGGAATTTGCCCCATGTCCAGCAGAACCATCGCCGACTACCTCGCCCAAACCCTCGCCGCAGCCGGCGTCTCGAAGATCTGGGGCGTCAGCGGCGACAGCCTGAACGGCCTGACCGACAGCCTCCAGCGCCTGGGCAAGATCAAGTGGATGCACACCCGTCACGAAGAAGTCGCGGCGTTCGCGGCCGGTGCGGAAGCAGCGTCCACCGGCAAGCTGGCGGTGTGCGCAGGCAGTTGCGGTCCGGGTAACCTGCATTTGATCAACGGCCTGTATGACTGCCACCGCAGTGGTGTGCCGGTTTTAGCCATCGCCGCGCAGATTCCATCTTCCGAGATCGGCCTGAACTACTTCCAGGAAACCCACCCCACCGATTTGTTCAAGGAGTGCAGCCACTTCGTCGAAACCGTCAGCACCCCCGAGCAGTTTCCGCGGGTACTGGAGCGGGCGATGCGCGCGGCCATCAGCCAGCGCGGCGTGGCGGTGATCGTGGTATCCGGTGACGTTGCCCTGAGCGCAGCGCCGGACATTAAGCCAGAATGGGTCGATCACGCCCCAGCGCGGGTCATCCCGGCAGAAGCCGACCTGCAACGTCTGGTGGACCTGCTGGACAAATCCAAGGCCGTGACCATCCTCGCGGGCGCGGGCTGTGCCGAGGCCCACGATCAAGTGGTCGCCCTGGCCGAAAAACTCTCCGCGCCGGTGGTTCACGCCCTGCGCGGCAAGCAGTACATCGAATACGCCAACCCGTTCGACGTGGGCATGACCGGGCTGATCGGCTTCAGCTCCGGCTACCACGCGATGATGGCCTGCGACACCTTGGTGATCCTCGGCAGCAGCTTCCCGTACCGCAATTTCTACCCGGAAAAAGCCAAGGTCATTCAGATCGATATCGACCCGACCGCCATCGGCCGTCGCGTACCGGTGGCCCTCGGTCTGGCCGGCGGCATCGCTGAAACCCTTGATGCCGTACTGCCGCGCCTCAAGGCGCACACCGACCGTAAATTCCTCGACAAAGCGCTGGATCACTACGCCAAGTCCCGCGAAGAACTCGACGAACTGGCCACGCCGTCGGGCCATGGCGAGGCGATTCACCCGCAATACCTGACGCGACTGGTGGACGCCTACGCCGATCCGGACGCAATCTTCACCGTCGATGTCGGCACGCCGACGTTGTGGGCCGCGCGCTACCTGACCATGAACGGCAAGCGCTCGCTGCTGGGCTCGTTCAACCACGGCTCCATGGCCAACGCCATGCCCCAGGCCCTGGGCGCGAAAGCGGCCTTCCCGCAACGGCAAGTGGTGGCGCTGTGCGGTGACGGCGGTTTGTCGATGCTGATGGGCGACTTGCTATCGATCCGCCAGCTCAATCTCCCTATCAAGCTGGTGGTGTTCAACAACAGCTCGCTGGGTTTTGTGGCGATGGAAATGCAGGCGGGCGGATATGTGCCCCATGACACCGATTTCGACAGCACCAATTTTGCCAACATCGCCATCGGCGCGGGCATTCTGGGGATTCGCGTGGAGGACTCGGCAGACCTGCCGAATGCCCTGAAGAAAGCCTTCGAGCATCCGGGACCGGTGGTGGTGGATGTGGTAACCGCGAAACAGGAGCTGGGTATGCCCCCGAAAATCAAACTCGCTCAGGCGAAAGGCTTCAGCCTGTTCATGCTCAAGGCTGTAATGAACGGTAAAGCTGACATGGTGCTGGAACTGGCGAAGACCAATTTGCGCTGACGGGCTCCTGGTTCCACGGGCGTTGTGTGCAATGCACAACGCCTGAAGGGTCATTCCGAATTTTCTTCGCGCAGCGAAAGTCGAGAAATACGTCTGTAGATTTTTAAATCGCATCTCTTTCGTTTTCAAAATCTAGATTGTTTGGAAATAGATTTAATTGCGAAACGTACTATGAGATGCCCAGCCTGCTGTATTTAAAAAGATTTCTACTTTGCTACGCGTTACGGACTGATCCCGCCCGGTTTGAATCTACGCGACTCAGAACCTAGGCTCTGAAGACCACAAACACATTCAAAGGACGATGATCATGGATGATAAAAAACGGAAGGACACAGCCAACGCCGAGCATGTCGCAGGGGATCGAGATCTTCAATTTGGGGGGAGCGGCTATGTTCGATATGTTCAGGGGAGGTTTGTCACGGATCCAACCGTGAATATTGATCAACGGTTTTATGTCATTACTTACGGCGAGAGCGCCAATGTCCCAAGTACGATAGTGGGTCGGCTGCCGGATGGCGCTATTGATCCTGGTTTTGGAAGTTTGGCCATCCCCTATGTCGATGATGACCTGAGAGCCTTGATTGATATTCAGGGGCTGATTTTCAATAACAACGGCAAAATTACGTGCGTGGGTATTACCGACGTCACGACCGAATCCGGCCGCTACTTTTACCCTGCTGCCATCCGTATTACGACTTCAGGCGCAATGGACGAGAGTTTCGGCAATAAGGGGCGGCGGATTTACAATGTCGACCTTTCTAAAGAAGGGATTAGCGCTGCAGTGGACGTTACCCATGTCACCGGATCCGAAAAATCGCATATTCAAGCGCTTTCCCACGGCTTCGAATCCGTCCGACGAACCGTACAGGAGAGCGGGGACATACTCTTTTTCTGCAAACTCTTTAACGGCAACACCCGTGTTCAATCCTACCATCTTGTAAAAATTGCCGAGAATGGGGAACCCGTAGATTCATTCGGTATAAACGGGGTCGTGACGATACCTTCGGGGGTCCGGATCGTAGGGTGCTATGGCTGGACTACGGCATTGATGGCGACGGAAGTATCACGCTAGCCGGCAGTAGG
Source organism: Pseudomonas sp. 15A4 (assembly GCF_016925575.1). NCBI lineage: Bacteria > Pseudomonadati > Pseudomonadota > Gammaproteobacteria > Pseudomonadales > Pseudomonadaceae > Pseudomonas > Pseudomonas sp. 15A4. The sequence goes on from NZ_CP068986.1 coordinate 3,573,630, forward strand.
CAGGGAGTGGGCGTTACAGAGGGCGTGGTGGCGAGATACACCTCGGATGGTCTACTCGATTCAGGTTTTGGCGTTGACGGTGAGCAAATAATCAAGCTCAGAACGGCAGGTAATTCCGTTAAGAGAGTCACGGTATCAAAGGCCGGCGAAGTCACGATGTTGGTTTCGGTGCAGGACCCACCAGGTGCCGTCAAGTTTGCGGTGGCAAAACTGGACAGGAGTGGGAATCCAGACGAGCTTTTCAATGGCGGCAAAGCGCTTTTATTGAATGAGATGGGCGGCGCTTCAAATGTGTTCGTTTCCATGGAAGTGGGCACGGACGGACGAATCATCGTGGCCGGGGAAGATGCCATAACTAAGAAGCATGCTCGCCTGACGCGGATTATGCCTAACGGAGCCCTGGACACCGAATTTGGTAATACCGGATCCAGAACCTATGACGAGCTGTGGGCATTTCTCAGGCTGGCGATTCAAAACGGCACGGACATACTCGCGATTGCGCATGACGCTGATTCCAATTTTCCATCCGAGCAGTTGCTCGTAAGGTTCTTCGGCGATGCAGGGTAGAGGGATGTGCGTCTAGCTCTTTTTAGACAGCGTTGCGTTTGAGTCCTGAGTTCAAACTTATCAAGGAAAGATCATTGTGAATTATCAAGATAAAAGCAATCCCCTGGCGCCTCGGGCCGCCGGAGCACTGGATCCAGACTTCGGTTTTACTGGCTCAGTCCCGTTGGCAGTATTTCCCGAACCTAATCTGGAGGCCAATCAACGATTCTACGTGGTGGGTCATGGGAGTTTGACCAACGAGCGTGAAAGCTGGATATCCCGCTACGACGCCAACGGTTCGCTCGATACCTCGTTCAATGGCGGCAGGCTGAACATACCGTCATTGCTGGTTCAAGCCGGCGAGTACGCATTCATCGTCATTGATGCCATGATCTTTGACGCTGACGGGTCAATAACCTGTGTGGGCGACGCCATGGCTAACGCCTACGACGGTTACTATTGTTCGTCTGCGGCACTGCGACTCACTTCAACCGGGGAATTGGACACAACCTTTGGAAGTACCGGTAATGGCACCGCTATTTTCGGGAATCGCGAGTTCTTTGAATTTACTGACCCCTCCAATGAAATAAACCCGCGCTTCGCTTCCTTTCGACGCAGTCAGAAAACGGGAGGCGGTACCCTGTTCCTGTCGAGAATTCCAAGCGAACGCAATCGACCCGCTTCGCTATCGGCGAGCTATCTTGTGAAAATAACACCGGACGGATCACCCGATACCGGGTTTCACGACAACGGCTTCCTTGAGGTGGAGCCGGCCACTGTCGGGACCAACTGGAGTGACTACGGAGTTGATGACAAGGGACGACTCACTGCCATCGGCGAGACTATGTCTGGCGGTCAACTTCACGGTATGGCGGTCAGGTTCACGCCCGATGGCACACTTGACCCGACCTTTGGCTCCGGTGGAAGAGTCATGATCAATGACCAAGGCGTGCAGCATAAGGTACTGCAACTTGATGTCTCGGCTGACGGTAAAAGTACGGTGCTCGTCACCTTTCCTGAGCAAGGTGACACCCAGTTGGCACTGATGAGACTGGCCGAAGATGGCACCGCCGACAGCACGTTCAATAATGGGACTGCATGCGTAGTGGATTCCATGGCTGGCGCACGGTGGGCGACCCTGCAAGTTGACAGTCAGGGGCGTTCGTACGTTGCCAAATCCGGTAATGGTGGCGAGCTACGGCCACGTCTGTACAGGGTGGCGCTAGATGGCTCTATGGACACTGATTTCGGTTCAAACGGCTCTGTCGAGTATTCGGATATCAAGACGTTGAGGCTGTACGCCATTCAAAAGCGCACTGATCTGCTGGCCGCAATTCTCGAATCTGATGCGCCGAATGAGTCATTTGCCCGGATTCTCGGATCATGAGTGCAGCGACTCATTTGCAACGCCCTCGATGTTCACGCGGGTCCGACAGGGCAACCGCTGCCACGTGAGGAGCGTAGAACGAGGAGTTGCTCACGGAGCTTTGCCGCGAATCAGCGAAATATTCGCCATTCGCGGCTTCCGTCGTAGCGCACCGGGCGTCATGTTTGAATATCGCGCGCATCGATGCCTCTTCTGCCACGCACCGGCTCCCTCCCCACTAGCGTCCCTCTATCAATAAATTTTGCCCAAAAAAGTCGCGTTTTTGTCCACGTCCGCACCACCCTGAATCACCAATATCCCCCGCCTGAAATCTCTTGAAAAAAGCGTTGTAAGGCCGCGAAGCACGATGTTATGTTGCTAACATCCTGTTGCAAAATGACCGTCGGATAACATTATTTCGGTCCACGCAACCCGGCTCCACCAGCGGAATCTCCATGGAAAAGCGTCCCTTCCTTGATGCACTGGAACAGCGGTTCAGCGACCTGACCCCGACCGGCAAGCGCATCGCCGGGTACCTGCTGGCCAATCCGCAGAAGCTGCCGTTCGAGACCGCTGACAGCATCGCCCAGCAGACCGGTACCACCGGCATTTCGGTGGGGCGGTTTCTGCGCTCCCTTGGCTATCGCAACATCGACGACGTCAAACAGAGCCTGCGCGGTGACAGCGCCAGTCCGTGGGTGATCACTGATCGGCTCGGCGCTTTTCGCGAAGAAAACACCCAGGGCGATGCACTGGAACGTTCGATGAACCGCGAGCTGGAAGCCATCCAGCGGGTCTACGCGCTGGCCCGTAGCGAAACCTTCGCCCATATCGTTGAGCGGCTGCACAGCGCCGATGCGGTGTTCATCGTCGGCATCCAGACCACTCGCGGCATCCTCAACGCGTTTTTCAGTCATCTGGAGTACATCCGGCCCAAGGTGTACTACGTCGACGGCTTGTCCGGCACCTACGCCGAATCGCTGAATTCCCAATTTGAAAATCCCTACGCCGTGGTCGCCGACTTCCGCACCTATTCCGCCGTCACGCGGACCTTCTGCGAAGTCGCCCATCAGCAAAACGTAGGGCTGGCATTTATCACCGACTTTCACTGCCCATGGGCGCGGGATTACCCGAGCGATCTGCTGCAGCTCAATTCCGACGTGGGGCAGTTCTGGGATTCCCTGGCGCCGCTGACCTGCCTGTTCAATTTGATGGTGTCGGCGGTGGCCGACCGTTATGGCGACCGCCTCGACCAGAGGCTGGCGAAGAACCGCGAGCTGCAACAACTGTTTGGCCAGTTTGAATAAACCGGATTGCCCGGTTGAAGCCGGTTTCACAAGGGCAACAGCTTCCCGGCTAAAGCCGGTCCTACGGGAGTAAGCGGGGCCTGCTGAATGACTTGCGCCATTAGTAGGACCGGCTTCAGCCGGGAAGCTTCATCCCCAACACATGATGAATGAACACGCTGATCTGGAGTGTCGTTACGTGAATAGCCCCCTCGTCGAAGTCGACGCCCACGCGCTGCAGGTCGAGGTCGACTTGATCTACGCCGGCGTCGACAACCTCGCCGGCAAGCAGATTTACCAGGATCCGCGCTGCCTGCTGCACCGCGACGCCGAGCGTTGTCTGCGCAAAGCCAGTCGTCTGGCGCGCCAGGCAGGATTCAGGCTGAAAATATTCGACGCCTATCGTCCGGCTTACGCGCAGTACCTGCTCTGGCAAGCGCTGCCCAACCCCGAATACGTGCGCGATCCCGGCCTGGGTTCCCATCACACCCGGGGCGTGGCGGTGGACCTGACCCTGATCGACGCCAGCGGCCAGGCGCTGGACATGGGCACCGGTTTCGATGACATGCGCGAGCAGTCCCATCAGTTCTTCGCTGACCTGCCCGCCGACATACAGCGCAATCGCTTGCTGTTGCTGGGGATCATGCTGGCGGCAGGCTTCACCTACATCGACAGCGAGTGGTGGCATTACGAACTGCCGGACGCCGACAACTACCCGCTGATCGACGACGGCTCAATCCAGCCCGCCACCTGAACACGCGAGACGCAAGACGCAAGACGCAAGACGCAAGACGCAAGACAAGACAGGACACACGAACAACCGACCGGGACAACCACGAATCCCGGCTGAATCTGGCGCCACCCGATCTCGCAAGGGCAGGGTGCGCCATTTCGCAGGCCTGACGCCTGTGAGCTTGAACTGCCCGGTATAGCTTCAATAACAAACCTGACGAACTTTCACACATCGAACGATCAAGGAACCGGCATGAAATCAATCGTTACCCCCGCACGCTGGCGATGGCAGTCCTCTGCACTGCGATGGGCCTCGGCGCCTGGCAATCGGCCAGCGCAGCCGTGGCCCAGGACACCCTGATGATCGGCAAACCGTCCGACCCGCAGACCCTCGACCCGGCCGTGACCATCGACAACAACGACTGGACCGTGACCTACCCGGCGTACCAGCGGCTGGTCACCTACAAGGTCGAAAACGGCAAGGGCAGCACCGAAGTCGCGGGGGAGCTGGCCAGCAGCTGGACCACCTCGGCAGACAACCTGACCTGGGAATTCAAGCTCAAGCCCGGCAACAAGTTCGATGATGGCGCCGAGGTCAATGCCGAGGCGGTGAAGTTCTCCTTTGATCGGGTGATGAAGCTCAAGCAGGGTCCGTCCGGTGCGTTCCCCGAAGACATGGCCGTCTCGGTGGTCGACCCGCTGACCGTGCGCTTCACCCTCAAAGCGCCGTACGCGCCTTTCCTCTCGACCCTGGCCCACAACGGTGCGGCGATCATCAATCCGGATGTGGCGAAGAAGGCGGAAGGCGCTGACGCGTATCTGTCCACTCACACCGCAGGTTCCGGGGCGTTCAAGCTGGTCAACTGGCAGAAAGGCCAGGCCCTGACCATGGAGCAGAACAGCTACTACGCCGGCCCCAGGCCGACCCTGAAAAAGGTCGTGGTGAAGATCATCGGCGAGGCCTCCGTGCGCCGTCTGCAGCTGGAACACGGTGATCTGGACATCATCGAAGACATGCCCGAAGACCAGCTCGAAGCGCTGGCGAAAAAATCCGGCATCGTTGTCGGCGATTACCCGTCGCTGCGAGTGACGCTGCTGTACCTCAACACCCAGAAAGCGCCGATGAACAACCCGGATGCGCGGCGGGCCATCGTCGAATCCCTGGATTACGACGGCATCATCAACGGCATCCTGAAAGGCAAGGCCAAGCCGCTCAATGGCCCGATCCCCCAGGGCATGTGGGCCTATGACGAGAAGCTGCCGGCGTTCAAGCAGGACATGGACAAAGCCAAAGCCGATCTGGCGAAAGTGTCGCCGAAGGTCAGCAACCTGACGTTCATGTACTCGGACAAAGACCCGAACTGGGAGCCGATTGGTCTGACCCTGCAAGCCGGTCTGCAACCGCTGGGCGTGAACCTCAAGCTGGAGAAACTCGCCAACGCCAGCATGCGTGAGCGCCTGGGCAGCGGTGACTTCGACATCGCCATTGGCTCGTGGAGCCCGGACTTCGCCGACCCCTACATGTTCATGAACTTCTTCTTCGACTCGAAGCTGAAAGGCCTGGCCGGTAACCGTTCGTTCTACGACAACCCGGCGGTGGACAAACTGATTCGCGAATCAGCGACCACCAACGACATGGCCAAGCGCACCGAGCTGTACCAGCAGGCGCAGAAGATCGTGCTCAACGACAGCGTCTACGCCTACCTCTACCAGAAGGCCTACACCTTGCCGATGAGCGAGAAGGTCAAGGGCTACGTGTTCAACCCGATGCTGGAACAGGTGTTCAACGTCGGCACGATCACCAAGTAACCCTTTTATCCCGTTAATCGCTGTGATTTACAGGGCTCCGCAAGGGAGGCGGGGTCCTGTGGAGCAGCGCTGTGTCCGCGAGCTGTTTCGCGTTATTGACCGACTGCGTGACCGAGGTGCCCCATGGCCTTCCTGAATATGCTGCGCAAACGCCTGGGCGGCCTGCTGCTGGTGGTGTTCGGCGTTTCCCTGATTACCTTTTCCATCTCGCACCTGATTCCGGGCGACCCCGCGCGACTGATCGCCGGGGACCGCGCCACCGACGCCATCGTCGACAACATCCGCCACCAGTTGGGGCTGGATCTGCCGCTGTATCAACAATACGGCCGCTACATGCTCGACCTGCTGCACGGCGACCTCGGTACGTCGATTCGCACCCATCGTCCGGTGCTCGAAGACTTGCAGGCGTTCTTCCCGGCAACGCTGGAGCTGGCGCTGGCGGCGCTGACGTTGTCGATTCTGGTGGGTGTGCCGTTGGGCGTGCTCTCGGCGGTGTACCACAACCGCTTCATCGACCAGGTCGCGCGAACCCTCGCGGTGACCGGGATTTCGACCCCGGCGTTCTGGCTCGGGCTGGGCCTGATCCTGCTGTTTTACGGCCACCTGAACTGGCTGCCCGGCAGCGGGCGCCTGGATGAAGGCCTGGACCCGCCCCGCACCGTCACCGGTTTTTACCTGATCGACTCGCTGCTGGCAGGCGACACCGGGCTGTTCTTCAACGCCGTGCAGCACTTGATTCTGCCGGCCATTACCCTGGGCTTCGTCAACCTCGGCGTCGTCGCGCGGCAGATCCGCTCGGCGATGCTCGACCAGCTTGGCGAAGATTACATCCGTACCGCTCGCGCCTATGGCCTGTCGAAATGGGCAGTGATTCTGCGCCACGCCTTGCCCAATGCGCTGATTCCCTCGGTGACGGTACTGGGCCTGACCCTGGGCGATCTGCTCTACGGCGCGGTGCTCACGGAAACCGTGTTCGCCTGGCCCGGCATGGGTGCCTATGTGGTCAAGTCAATCCAGTCGCTGGATTTCCCGGCGGTCATGGGCTTCGCGATCATGGTTTCCTTCATTTACGTGCTGCTGAACATGGCGATCGATCTGCTGTACCGCCTGATCGATCCGCGCATTGGCGAGGTCAACTGACATGACGACTCCAATCACCGCGCCCGCTGTGGCGCCACTGCCGGCCGCCTCGCGCTGGCAGGACAAATGGGCGTATCTGGCTCATCAGATTCGCCGCAGTCCGCTGACCATGGCCGGGCTGCTGATCACTGTGATGGTGCTGTTGGTGATGGCCTTTGCGCCTTGGCTTGCGTCCCATGATCCCAACGCGCTGAACCTCACTCAGCGCCTGGCCGCGCCGTCGGCCGCCCATTGGTTCGGCACCGACGAAGTGGGCCGCGACCTGTTCAGCCGCGTGTTGTACGGCAGCCGGCAATCCGTCGGCGTCGGTCTGTTCGTGGCCTTTGCCTCGTGCTTTGCCGGCGGCTTGTTGGGCTGCATGTCCGGGATCATCGGCGGGCGTTTCGACGGGCTGATCATGCGCCTGATGGACATCATGCTGTCGGTGCCGTCGCTGGTGCTGATCATGGCCCTGGCTGCGGCGCTGGGCCCGAGCCTGTTCAACGCCATGCTGGCGATCACGCTGGTGCGGATTCCGTTTTACGTGCGCCTGGCCCGTGGGCAGGCCCTGAGCATCCGCCAGATGGGTTACGTCAAGGCGGCCGAAACCTTCGGCGCCGGGCGCTGGCACATGGTCATCTGGCACGTGGCGCGCAATGCCATGCCGCCGTTACTGGTGCAGCTGAGCCTGGACATCGGCAGCGCCATCCTCATGGCCTCGGCCCTGGGCTTCATTGGACTGGGCGCGCAACAGCCAACGGCAGAGTGGGGCGCCATGGTCGCGACCGGGCGCAACTACATCCTCGATCAATGGTGGTACTCGACCTTTCCCGGCGTGGCGATTCTGATCACCGCCACCGGTTTCAACCTTTGGGCGACGGCGTGCGGGACTTGCTCGACCCACGGCAGCAGGGGAAATGACCATGCAGGCATCTGTTCAACAACCCCTTGCGGCGCAGGCCCCGGTGCTGGTCATCGACGACCTGCGCATCGAATTCCCGGCCTACAAGAGCACGGTCAAGGCGCTCAATGGCGTGTCGCTGCACGTAAATCCCGGCGAGATCGTCGGGGTCATCGGTGAGTCCGGTTCGGGCAAGTCGGTCACCGCGATGCTCAGCCTGCGCCTGCTGCCGGAGCGCTCCTACGAAGTGAAGAGTGGCAGCCTGAGTATTCTCGGCCGCGACATGCTCACCGCCAAGGAGAAGGACCTGTTGAGTGTGCGTGGCCGCGACGCCGCCATGATCTTTCAGGAGCCCATGACCGCGCTCAATCCGACCCGCCGCATCGGTCGGCAGATGCTCGACGTGATCATCCATCACCAGCGCCTGAGCAAGGCCGACGCCAGGGCCAAAGCCATCGCGTTGCTGCGGGACATGCACATCGCCGACCCCGAGCAGGTGATGAACAGTTACCCTTTCGAACTTTCCGGCGGCATGCGTCAGCGGGTGATGATCGCTCTGGCGTTCTCCTGCGACCCGCAGTTGCTGATCGCCGACGAACCGACCACCGCGCTGGACGTCACCGTACAGCGGCAAGTGCTGTTGCTGCTGCGGGAAAAGGCCCGTGCGCGGGGCACGGCGATTTTGCTGATCACCCATGACATGGCGCTGGTGTCGCAGTTCTGCGATCGGGTTTACGTGATGTACACCGGTGCGGTGGTGGAGCAGGGCGTCACCGCGCAGGTGATGGCCGACCCGCGACACCCGTACACCCAGGGTTTGCTCAGCGGGTTGCCGGAGCAGGTCGAGCCGGGCCAGGACCTGATGACCATTCCGGGTCAGGTGCCCAATCTTTCCGCGCTGCCGGAAGGCTGTACCTTTCTTGATCGCTGCGCCTATGCCACCGCCCAATGCCTGCAGCGCCCGCCGATGCAGATCATCGATGCCGCCGCAGACCGCAAAAGCGCCTGCTGGTTGAGCGCGCCGTTACACATCACCGCACAGGAGTCGCGGCCATGATCCGTTCAGCCCTGCAGACATTGCCCGGCCAAAACCCGACCATCCTCGGCCTGCAAGACGTGCGCGTGCATTACCCGATGGGCAAGGACTGGCTCGGTCGCCCGAAAGCCCTGGCCCATGCCTTGAACGGTATTGATCTGCACGTCCGCGCCGGCGAAACCCTCGGCGTGGTCGGTGAATCCGGCTGCGGCAAAAGTACCCTGGCGCAGTTGTTGATGGGCTTGATCAAGCCGACCTCGGGCCGGCTTGACTGGGTCTACAACAGCGACAAGGAACGCAGCAGCAACGTGCAGATCGTGTTTCAGGACCCGCAGTCGTCCCTCGATCCGAGGCTGCCGGTGTGGAAAATCATCACCGAGCCGTTGTTCGTGCAGCGTTCGGCGCCGCGTCACGAAATGCGTGGCATCGCGGAGAAGGTGGCGGCCCAAGTGGGTATTCGTACGGAATACCTTGATCGGTTTCCCCATCAGTTTTCCGGCGGGCAGCGTCAGCGGATCGCGATCGCCCGGGCGTTGTCGTCCAACCCGGACATCATCGTGCTCGATGAGCCGACGTCAGCGCTGGATATTTCGGTGCAGGCGCAGATCCTCAACTTGTTGGCGGAGCTGCAGCGCAGCCGGGACCTGACGTACATTTTGATTTCCCACAATGTGTCGGTGGTGCGGCACATGGCCGACCGGGTGGCAGTGATGTACCTGGGGCAGATTGTGGAGTTGGGTACCGCGGCGGAGGTGTTGGAGCGACCGCGCCATCCGTATACGCAGCTGTTGCTGGAGGCGGTGCCGCGTCTGGGGGTGGCGGTGGACGACGCTCAGGTGTCGGCGCCGACCGAGCTGCCGGGCAATCGGACGTTGCCGACGGGGTGTTTTTTCCGGGATCGTTGTCCGAAGGCAACCTCGGGTTGCGAGAGGCCGCAGGCGTTGTTGCCGGCGAGGGGGCGGTGGCGGGGGAGCGGGTGCGGTGTCATCTGGAGTCGTGATGATGCGTGCTGCGCAGGGAGATCAAGGGCATCTGCCTGGGGGCAGACTGTTTCGCCTTCGGCGAGTTACTTGGAAAAGTCGAAAGTCGCACCATCCCCAAGTAACCAAAGGTGCTTGCTCCTGGTTGGGCCCCTCCTGCGTCGGGGTTCCTTCACTCCGGTCTCGCTCCGTGGGCCCGCGCCGAACGGACATCCATGTCCTGACGGCGCTCTCGCCGCGTCCCTGCGGCTCGGCCCACTCCGCGAGACCTGCGTTCAGCCTGCACCCAAGTCGCGATTGGCGTCGTCCGGACGTCTTGCGTATGAAGATCAAGATCAAAAGCAAATCAAAAGCTTCCCGGCTGAAGCCGGTCCCACTGACGGCTGTGCGGGATTTTACTGGCTGAATGCGCTGCTTTTAGTGGGACCGGCTTTAGCCGGGAAGAGGCCGGTGTGGGCTATGGGGTTGTCTCGAGCTGACACCCGGACGCTTGATCGTTCCCACGCTCTGCGTGGGAATACATCCCCTGACGCTCCGCGTCATATGGCTGCGCGAACACGTCGGCAATTCATCGCGCCCATATTCGACGTTTGTTAGTTAAGCCGTATATAAACAACGGTCTTTATTGGATCCACTACTTGAACTAACGTCCCGCAATTGCATTGAAGTTCAACTATTTCTCTTCCCGAAGAACAGCGCTCAACTTTCATCACCACCCAGCCCTAAATTCCGTGCCGTTGCAGCCGAAACATCTTTCAGGCCGTGCCTTCTCTTTCCTGCTGCACCGGTGCAAAGCGCAGCGGACCTATCGGCATCGCACTCTTGTCGCTGTCATCTCTGTTATGGACACACGCATATGATCAAACGTCTGGGTTTCAGCAGAAAAATCCTGCTGGCTGCTGCACTCATCGTGGTAGTTGCTTTCTCGTGTTTCATTCTGGTGAACGACTATCGCCAGCGCCAAACCTTGAAAAACAGTGTCGCCTCCGAACTTCAACAGTTGGGCAGTCTGACCACGCAGAACATTCAAACCTGGCTCGACAGCCGCACGCAGTTGCTCAACTCCATGGCTCAGCAGATCGCTGTGGACGGCCCATCGGCAAGCAGCCTGGAGCGCGTGATCGGTTTGCCGGTTTACCCGGACAACTTCCAGCTCAGTTATTTCGGCAGCATGGACGGCGTGATGTTTTCCGTGCCGACGGGCAACCGCCCGGCCGACTATGACCCGCGGGCCCGTGGCTGGTACAAGGCGGCGGATGCGGCGCAGGGCATTATCGTGACCGAGCCCTACATCGCCGCGTCGTCGGGCAAGCTGGTGGTGACGCTGGCCACACCGGTGCGCCAGCAGGGGCAAATGATCGGCGTCGCGGGCGCGGACATTTCCCTGGACGCGATCAGCAAGACCATCAACTCGCTGAACTTCGGCGGCCATGGTTATGCGTACATCGTCAGCGCCGACGGCAAGATTCTGATTCACCCGGACAGCAAGCTGATCCTCAAGAACGTCAGCGAGGCCTATCCGAACGGTGCGCCGACCATCGCGCCGGGCGTTGCGGAAATCGAGTCCGGCGGCAAGGCGCAGATCATCTCGTTCACCAAGGTGGAAGGCCTGTCATCGGCGAACTGGTACGTGGCGCTGGTCCTCGACCGCGACGCGGCCTATTCGATGCTCAGCGAATTCCGCTCTTCGGCGATTCTCGCCATGGTCATTGCGGTGGCGATCATCATGCTGCTGCTGGGGCTGTTGATCCGCGTGCTGATGCAGCCGTTGCACCAGATGGGCCGGGCGATGCAGGACATGGCTGACGGGGAAGGCGACCTCACCAAGCGTCTGGTGATTGTGTCCCAGGATGAATTCGGCGCGTTGGCGCAGTCGTTCAACCGTTTTGTGGAGCGTATTCACGGCTCGATCCGCGAAGTGGCGTCGACCGCCGGGCAACTGGGTGAAGTCGCGGCCCGTGTGGTCGGGGCCTCAAACTCGTCGATGGGCAATTCCGATCAGCAGACCAGCCGTACCTGCAGCGTGGCCGCCGCGATCAACCAGCTCGGCGCTGCCGCCCAGGAAATCGCCCAGAACGCCGCGCTGGCGTCGCAGCATTCCAGCGAAGCCACGCAGTTGGCCAGTGAAGGTCAGGGCGTTGTCAGCCAAACCATCAAGGCGATGAACCAGCTGTCCGAGAAGATCAGCGAGTCGTGCGCCAATATCGAAACGCTGAACAACAAGACCGCCAACATCGGTCAGATTCTGGAAGTGATCACCGGCATTTCCCAGCAGACCAACTTGCTCGCGCTCAACGCCGCCATTGAAGCGGCGCGGGCGGGGAAGCGGGGCGCGGCTTTGCGGTGGTGGCGGACGAGGTGAGGAATCTGGCGCACCGCACCCAGGATTCGGCGCAGCAGGTGCAGGGCATGATCGAGGAGTTGCAGGTCGGCGCCCGTGATGCGGTGATCAACATGACCGAGAGTCAGCGCCAGAGCGAGAACAGTGTGACCATCGCCAATCAGGCCGGCGAACGCCTCAACAGCGTGACCCGCCGGATCAGTGAGATCGACGGGATGAACCAGTCGGTGGCGACCGCGACCGAGGAGCAGACGGCGGTGGTGGAGTCGATCAATGTCGACATTACGGAGATCAATACGCTGAATCAGGAAGGGGTCGATAACCTGAAATCGACGCTTGATGCCTGTGCTCATCTGGAGCACCAGACGGCGCGGCTGCAGCATTTGGTGGGGACGTTCAGGATCTAGATCAAGAGCGTCTGCCTGGGGGCAGACCGTTTCGCCTTCGGCGACTTACTTTTGAAAAGCACCAAAAGTAAGCAAAAGTGCCTGCTCCTGGTTGGGCCCTTCCTTCGTCAGGGGTCCTTCACTCCGGTCTCGCTCCGTGGGCCCGCCGCCATCCGCCATCCATGGCGGGGGCGGCTCTCGCGGCATCCATGCCGCTCGGCCCACTGCGCGAGGCCTGCGTTCAGCCTGCACCCAAGTCGCGATTGGCGGTGACTGAGCCTTTTGTGTACGAAGATCAAAAGCAGATCAAAGCACGCATAGTAGGACCGGCTTCAGCCGGGACGAGGCCCGTCTGTACACCCTCAATCCTGCGGCGCACCACCCGACGCTTTCCCGGCTAAAGCCAGTCCCCCTCACTGCATCGGGTTGTGCCAACGGACCAACGGCACGAATTATTTATTTCAGCCCTGCCAGAACCCTCCCCATTCGGCCTTCAACATCCGCGCAACTTGTCTATCCCCCACGGCTGCTAAACCGCCCTTCGACGTCCTGATGTCCACAAACCCCCGAAAAATCCCGCATCAAACCGTCTCCGAAGTGAAACGCCGCCGTCATCGTCGATTCATGGAACTGCCACAGGCTGCCCCTAATGTCACTCGCACCGAACGCGGCCATGGAGGGTCGTGCGGCTGATCATTCACCCCCGGCAGGACGCTGGAATCACAAGACCAGAGAAGCCCATGACCGCAGCCATCCACGTCGACCGCCTGAACAAGACATTCGCCCGCAAGACCGCTTTGGTTGACCTTGCATTGTCTATACAACACGGGGAAATGGTGGCGCTGATCGGCGCTTCCGGTTCCGGCAAATCCACCCTGTTGCGCCATCTGGCCGGGCTGGCCTGCTGCGATCGCAGCAACGGCGGCAGTGTTCAGGTGCTGGGCCGTGAAGTGCAGGCTTCGGGCCGGCTCAACGGCAAAGTGCGCCGACTGCGCGCCGACATCGGCTACATCTTTCAGCAATTCAATCTGGTCAATCGCCTCAGCGTGCTCGACAACGTCCTGCTCGGTTGCCTCGGTCGCATGCCGCGCTGGCGTGGCAGTCTCGGGCTGTTCAATGCCGAGGAAAAAGCCCGCGCCATGGCCAACCTCGACCGTGTTGGCCTCGCCGATCTGGCGCCGCAACGGGCCTCGACCCTGTCCGGCGGCCAGCAGCAGCGGGTGGCTATCGCTCGCGCGCTGACCCAGCAGGCCGAGGTCATTCTGGCCGACGAGCCCATTGCCTCACTCGACCCCGAGTCAGCGCGCAAGGTCATGGAAATCCTCGCCGACATCAACCGCCGGGACGGCAAGACCGTCGTCGTCACCCTGCATCAGGTGGATTACGCCGTGCGCTATTGCCCGCGTGCCGTGGCACTGAAGGGCGGGCGCATTCACTTCGACGGCAACGGCAGCGAGCTCAACGGCCAGTTCCTCAATGACCTGTACGGCGCCGACGCTGACACCAGCCTGATGTTCGACGGCACGGCACGGGACAGCGAACGACCGTCGCGACTGATGATGGCCCGCGCCTGATTCAGCTGCAGCACTGACAAACCCCATAAACCAGGCAACACCCCAACAACCAACCCAGCTCCGGGAGTTCCCCATGTTGAACCGTATCGGGCGCGTCTTCGCGTCTGCCGCTGTCGTCGCCGGTTGCCTGATGGGCACTGCGCAGGCCGATGACAACGTCATCAACTTCGGCATCATGTCCACCGAGTCGTCGCAGAACCTGAAAAGCGTGTGGCAGCCGTTCCTCGACGACATGTCGAAAAAGACCGGCCTGAAAGTCAACGCCACCTTCGCCTCCGACTATGCCGGCCTGATTCAGGGCATGCGTTTCAACAAGGTCGACGTGGCCTGGCTGGGCAACAAGGCGGCCATGGAAGCGGTGGACCGTTCCGGCGGCGAGATCTTCGCCCAGACCGCTGCCGCCAACGGTGCACCCGGCTACTGGAGCGTGATCATTGCGCGCAAGGACAGCCCGATCAATTCGGTCGAGGACATGCTCAAGCACGCCAAGGAACTGACCTTCGGCAACGGCGACCCGAACTCCACTTCGGGCTACCTGGTGCCGGGCTACTACGTGTTCGCCCAGAACCACGTCGACGCCGCCACCGCCTTCAAACGCACGCTGAACTCCAGCCATGAAGTCAACGCCCTCAGCGTGGCCAAAGGTCAATTGGACGTCGCGACCTTCAACACCGAGAGCTGGGACCGTCTGGAAGTCACCCAGCCAGACAAGGCGGCGATGCTCAAGGTGATCTGGAAATCGCCACTGATCCCGGCCGACCCGATGGTCTGGCGCAAGGGCCTGTCCGACGCGGACAAGAACAAAATCCGCAATTTCTTCGCCAATTACGGCGACACCGACGAAGAAAAGGCCGTGCTGAAGAACATGCAGATGGGCAAGTTTCTCAAGTCCTCGGACGACCAGCTGCTGACCATTCGCCAGCTCGACCTGTTCAAGCAGAAGACCGAAACCACGGCCAGCACCACCCTCAGCGCCGAGGAGAAGGCCACCCGCCTGAAAGACATCGACGCCGGGCTGACCAAGCTGCAGGACCGCATCTCCGAGCTGGAAAAACAAGGCACCGCCAAGGCGGGTTGATGCACGGGGCGCGCTGCAGCTCGAGGGCCCAGCGCGCCAGTCATGACGCTTCACCCGATGGCAACTGGATTCTTTATGACCACTCACGCTGCTTACATCCAGGCCGCTGGCAAGCGCAGCTGGCCGCAATACCTGGGCTGGGGCCTGTTCCTGGCGATGATGGCCTGGGCCTGGCACGGCGCGGAAATGAACCCGCTGGCGCTGTACCGCGACTCCGGCAACATGGCGACTTTCGCCGCCGACTTTTTCCCGCCCGATTTCCACGAATGGCGCGCGTACCTCAAGGAAATGATCGTCACGGTGCAGATCGCCCTCTGGGGCACCCTGCTGGCGATCGTCTGCTCGGTGCCGCTGGGCATCCTTTGCGCCGACAACATCACGCCGTGGTGGATTCATCAACCGCTGCGCCGGGTCATGGATGCCTTCCGCTCGATCAACGAAATGGTCTTCGCCATGCTCTTCGTGGTGGCGGTCGGCCTCGGCCCATTCGCCGGCGTGCTGGCGTTGTGGATCAGCACCACCGGCGTGCTCGCCAAGCTGTTTGCCGAAGCGGTGGAAGCGATCGATCCCGGCCCCGTTGAAGGCGTTCGAGCCACCGGCGCCAGCGCCTTGCAGGAAGTGATCTTCGGGGTCATTCCGCAGGTGATGCCGCTGTGGATTTCCTACGCGCTGTACCGCTTCGAATCCAACGTGCGCTCGGCCACGGTGGTGGGAATGGTCGGTGCCGGCGGGATTGGCGTCATCCTCTGGGAAAACATCCGCGCCTTCCAGTTCACCCAGACCTGTTCGGTGCTGCTGGTGATCATCGTGGTGGTGAGCGTCATCGACATCTTCTCCCAGCGCCTGCGCAAGCAGTTCATCTAATGACCACGACAGGAGAGGGTGCGAACCCTTTTTAGCCATGCAGTTGTCTAGACAATCCGAAGCCCTGCACCGAGAACCGATGTACCTCGAACTGGCGCAGACCCTGCGCAGTGAACTCGACCGCTACACCGCCGGTGAATACCTGCCGGCTGAAATCCAGCTCGCCGCACGCTTCGAGGTCAACCGGCATACGGTTCGCCGGGCCATCGACGAGCTGGTCCGCGAAGGCAGCCTGCTGCGCCGCCAGGGCAAAGGCACCCAGGTGCTGGGGCGTCCGCTGGTGTACCCGGTTGCCGCCGGCAGTGCCTACAGCGAATCCCTTGCCGCGCTCGGCCACGGCGTCGAAGCGGTGCTGCTGCAACGCCGGCATTGCACGGCGACGGCAGAGGAGGCCGGGCATCTGGGCCTCGAACCCCACGCGCCGCTGATCGAACTGCAAACCCTGCGCCGCCTCGACGGCCAGCCGGTCTGCCTGATTCGTCACCGCTACTGCGCCACCCGCGCGTCGTTGATCGCCGACTACGTCAGCGGGTCGGTGCGCCAGTTCCTCACCGAACGGCAATTGCCGTTGACTCGCACCTTCAGCCTGATCGGCGCGCGCCTGCCCAGTCGCGAAGAAGCCAGTGTGCTGCTGATGCCGCGTCATCTGCCGGCGCTGACGGTGCTCACCCTTTCCCATGATGCGCACGGAAACCCGGTGGAGATTGCCCATTCCACCAGCCGCTCCGACCGCTTCCAGTATCAGATCGTCACCTGACGGAGATGCCCTCGATGACTGCGACACCCGTTCCCTCCACCGCGCCCGACGCTTCAGCCCCCGAACTGTCCGCCCGTCAGCACTGGATCGGCGTGCTCTCGCGCAGCCGCCGCGATGAATTGCTCGCCCATGAAGCCGCATTGCGTGACGCCGAATACCAACTGATCCGCGCGCCGGAAATCGGCATGGCCCTGGTGCGGGGCCGCATGGGCGGCAGCGGTGCGCCGTTCAACGTCGGCGAGATGACCGTGACCCGTTGCGTGGTGCGCCTGGCCGACGGCCGCACCGGCTTCAGCTACCTGGCCGGGCGTGACAAGGCCCACGCCGAACTCGCCGCCCTGGCCGACGCCCATTTGCAGGGTGCTCAACAGGCGCACTGGATCACAGAACTGATTGACCCGCTGGCCCGCGCGCAAGACCTGCGCCGGGCCCAACAACAAGCCGAAACCGCGGCGACCAAAGTGGACTTCTTCACCCTGGTCAGAGGAGAAAACTAATGAGCACCTTTCTCGCAACTGAATCCTTGCCCGCGTCCTTGCTGCAGCCGGCATTCAACGATCCGGTGCTGGATGCCCAGCGCAGTTTTCGCGCCGCCCTCAAGGCGCTGGCCGGCCCCGGTGTCGCGCAAAGCCTGCTCGCCGCGCAAACCCCGCCGCACCTCGAAGGCCTCGCCGCGGCCAGCCACGCCCTGTGCCTGGCCTTGCTGGACATCGACACGCCGCTGTGGCTTGCGCCCACGTTCGACACCCAGGCCATTCGTGCCAACCTGACCTTCCATTGTGGTTGCCCGATCGTCAGCGACCGGCAGAACGCCCGCTTCGCGCTGCTCGACGACAGCCAGTTGCACGACCTCAGCGGTTTCGACCTGGGCAATGATCGCTACCCCGATCAGTCCTGCACGCTGCTGGTCCAGTTGCCGAGTCTGCAGGGCGGCACGCAACTGGCCTGGCGCGGGCCGGGCATCGAACGCCAAAACCACGTCAGCCTGCCGCTGCAGGAAGCGTTCTGGCAGGAGCGCGAATCGCGCAATGACTTCCCCGCGGGATCGACGTGTTCTTCGTCGCTGGCAGCGAATTGCTCGGTTTGCCGCGCAGTACTCAAGTGCTGTTCAAGTCCCAGCCTTCGAGTCTTCAACCCTCAAGAGGAGCGGCCTGATGTACGTTGCCGTCAAAGGTGGCGAACAGGCCATCGACAACGCCCACAAACTGCTGGCGAAACAGCGCCGGGGCGACCCCTCGGTTGCCGAGCTGGGCGTGGAACAGATCCGTCAGCAATTGCCCCTGGCCGTCGCCCGGGTGATGACCGAAGGCTCGCTGTACGACGCCGAACTGGCGGCGCTGGCGATCAAGCAGTCGGCCGGCGATCTGGTGGAAGCGATCTTCCTGCTGCGCGCCTACCGCACCACGCTGACGCGCTTCAGCGCCAGCTTGCCGATCGACACCTCCAACATGCAGCTCAACCGGCGTCTGTCGGCCACGTTCAAGGATGTGCCCGGCGGGCAACTGTTGGGACCGACCTTCGATTACACCCACCGCTTGCTGGACTTCACCTTGCTGGCGGAAGGCGAATTCCCTGGCCCTGAAAGTCAGGCCGACGCGGCGGTCCAGGACTGTCCGCGGGTGCTGGGATTGCTGGCGAAAGAAGGCCTGATCAAGGAAGAACAGGACACCGGCGCACCGGTCGCTGATATCACCCGCGAGCCACTGGAGTACCCGGCCAGCCGCGCCGAACGCCTGCAGGCGCTGGCCCGGGGCGATGAAGGCTTTCTCTTGGCGCTGGGCTATTCGACCCAGCGGGGCTACGGCCGGAATCACCCGTTCGCCGGGGAGATTCGCGTGGGTGAAGTGGAGGTGTGGATCGAGCCGGAAGAGCTGGGCTTCCCGATCGCCATTGGCGCCATCGAGGTGACCGAGTGCGAGATGGTCAACCAGTTCGTCGGTTCCGCCACCGAGCTGCCGCAGTTCACGCGCGGCTATGGCCTGGCCTTCGGGCACGCCGAACGCAAAGCCATGGGCATGGCGCTGGTGGACCGCTCGCTGCGCGCCGGTGAGTACAGCGAGGAAATCGTCTCGCCGGCCCAGCAGGAAGAATTCGTCCTGGCCCACTGCGACAACGTCGAAGCCGCCGGTTTCGTCTCGCACCTGAAACTGCCGCACTACGTGGACTTCCAGGCCGAACTGGAACTGATCCGCACACTGCGCACGCCCTCCAAGGAGCAGGCTCAATGAACGCCGCCACGCAGCCACGTCCGCAACCACAGACGCCGCGAGACGAGGCCTACAACTTCGCGTACCTGGATGAACAGACCAAACGCATGATCCGTCGCGGCCTGCTCAAGGCCGTGGCCATTCCCGGTTATCAAGTGCCCTTCGGTGGCCGTGAAATGCCGCTGCCCTATGGCTGGGGCACCGGCGGCATGCAACTGACCGCCGCGATCCTCGGTGCCGAAGACGTGCTCAAGGTCATCGATCAGGGCGCCGACGACACCACCAACGCCGTGTCGATCCGCCGCTTTTTCGCCCGCACCGCCGGCGTCGCCACCACTGAGCGCACCCCCGAAGCGACGATCATCCAGACCCGTCACCGCATCCCGGAAACGCCGCTGCACGCCGACCAGATCATGGTCTATCAGGTGCCGATTCCGGAGCCGTTGCGCTTCATCGAACCGTCGGAAACCGAGACCCGCACCATGCACGCCCTGAATGATTACGGCGTCATGCACGTCAAGCTTTACGAGGACATCGCCACCTTCGGCCACATCGCCACGGCCTACGCCTACCCGGTGACCGTCGACGAGCGCTACGTCATGGACCCGTCGCCGATCCCCAAATTCGACAACCCGAAACTGGACATGAGCCCGGCGCTGATGCTGTTCGGCGCCGGTCGCGAGAAGCGTCTTTACGCCGTGCCGCCGTTCACCCGCGTCACCAGCCTGGACTTTGAGGACCACCCCTTCGAAGTGCAGAAGTGGGAACACAACTGCGCCATCTGCGGCAGCCAGGATTCGTTCCTCGACGAGCTGATCCTCGACGATCAGGGCACCCAGAGCTTCGTCTGCTCGGACACCGACTACTGCGCGCAACGGGTCAGCCAGGGAGGGCCGCGCTATGAACGCTGCTCAACAGATCGACCGTGATGCCGTCAGCGACCGCACCCAGCCACTGCTGAAAGTGCGCGGACTGACCAAGTTGTACGGTCCGGAGAAAGGCTGCCAGGACGTCAGTTTCGAGCTGTACCCCGGCGAGGTGCTGGGCATCGTCGGCGAATCCGGCTCCGGCAAGTCGACGCTGCTGTCGCTGCTCAGCGGCCGTTGCCCGCCCGACCGGGGCGTCATCGATTACCGCCTCGCCGACACCCATAAAAATGCCGGCCAATGGCTGGACCTGTACAGCGCCAGCGAGGCCGAACGGCGCACCTTGCTGCGCACCGAATGGGGCTTCGTCGAGCAGAACCCTCGGGACGGCCTGCGCATGGCGGTGTCGGCCGGTGCCAATATCGGCGAGCGGCTGATGGCCCAGGGCGTGCGCAATTATCAGGCGCTGCGGGCGGCGGGGCTGGACTGGCTCAACCAGGTCGAGATCGACCCGGCGCGCATCGACGACTTGCCACGGACCTTTTCCGGCGGCATGCAGCAGCGCCTGCAAATCGCCCGAAATCTGGTGTCCGGCCCACGGCTGGTGTTCATGGACGAGCCCACCGGCGGCCTCGACGTGTCGGTGCAGGCGCGTTTGCTGGACCTGATGCGCGGGCTGGTGCGCGAGCTGGACCTGGCGGTGGTCATCGTCACCCACGACCTGGCCGTGGCCCGTTTGCTCGCCGATCGGCTGATGGTCATGCGCCGTTCCCACGTGGTGGAAACCGGCCTGACCGATCAGATCCTCGACGACCCGCAACATCCGTATTCGCAGCTGCTGGTGTCTTCGGTGCTGCAGCCATGATCCGACTTTCGGGATGCCTTCAATGAACACGCTGATCGAGGTCCGTGACCTCTCGAAAACCTTCACCCTGCACCAGCAGAACGGCGTCGTGCTCAACGTGCTGCGCGGCCTGAATTTCTCCGTCAGCGGCGGCGAATGCCTGGTGCTCCACGGCCATTCCGGCGCGGGCAAAAGCACGCTGCTGCGCACCTTGTACGGCAACTACCTGCCGGCCGGCGGCAGCATTCGCGTGCAGCACCAGGGCGAGTGGATCGAGCTGGTCGGCGCTGCGCCGCGGGAGGTGCTGCAAGTGCGCCAGCACACCCTAGGCTACGTCAGCCAGTTTCTGCGGGTGATTCCCCGCGTCGCCACCGTCGACGTGGTCATGGAACCGGCCCTGGCCCGTGGCTGGACACGCGAAGACGCCCAGGCCCGCGCCGAGCATCTGCTCGCTCGGCTGAACATTCCCCAGCGGCTGTGGCAGCTGGCGCCAGGGACGTTTTCCGGCGGCGAGCAGCAGCGCGTCAACATCGCCCGCGGCTTCATGGTGCCGTGGCCGGTGATGCTGCTGGACGAGCCGACCGCTTCGCTGGACGACGGCAATCGCCAGGTGGTCCTTGAATTGATCCATGAAGCGAAATGCGCCGGCGCTGCGGTGATTGGCATCTTCCACGACCGACTGGCGCGGGAAGCGGTGTCCGATCGCCACCTGGACATGACCCCGCCAGATGTCGACCTGCAACCCTCGATGGTGTCGAGCCCGAAGGAGACCGAACAATGCTGAACGAACAGATCCTGACCCACGCCAAGATCGTCACTGCCGAGCGCGTGTTCACCGGCACCGTGGTGCTGCGCGACGGGTTGATCAGCGAAGTCGATGACAGCATCAGCCAGCTGTCCCACGCGCAGAACCTCAACGGTGACTACCTGCTGCCGGGGCTGGTCGAACTGCACACCGACAACCTGGAAAAACACCTCAGCCCGCGCCCCGGTGTGGACTGGCCGTCGGCCTCGGCGGTGATGAGCCACGACGCGCAAATCATCGCGGCGGGCATCACCACGGTGTTCGACGCGCTGTCCATCGGCGACGTCAATCCCAAGGGCAAGCGCATGCAGCAATTGCCGGGCATGGTCGACGCGATCGCCAAGGCCAACGCCGCCGACATGACCCGCGCCGAGCACCGCTTGCACCTGCGCTGCGAAGTCTGCCATCCCGACACCCTCAGCGTGTTCCGCGACCTGGTCGAGCAGCCGCTGGTGCAACTGGTGTCGGTGATGGACCATTCGCCGGGCCAGCGCCAGTTCGCCCTCGAATCCAAGTACCGTGAGTACTACATGGGCAAGTACCACCTGAGCAGCGAGCAAATGGACGCCTTCATTGTCGAGCAGGTCGCCAACTCCAAAACCTACAGCGACCGTAATCGCCGGGCCATCGTCGACATCTGCCTGGCCCGTGGGTTGTCGGTGGCCAGCCACGACGACGCCACCCTGGCTCACGTGGAAGAGTCGGGCGGGTTACGGCATGAGCATCGCCGAGTTCCCGACCACCCTCGAAGCCGCACAGGGCTGCCGGCGTCTGGGCATGAGTGTGTTGATGGGCGCCCCGAACATCGTTCGCGGCGGCTCGCACTCGGGCAACATTGCGGCGGCGACATTGGCCGAAGAAGGGCTACTGGATATTCTCTCCAGCGACTACTATCCGGCCAGCCTGTTGCAGGCGGCGTTCACCCTGGGCGCTCAGCTGGATGCAGCGGACGAGTCGACAGGTGCCGGACTGGCTCGCGCGGTGACCACGGTCAGCCTGGCACCGGCCCGTTCGGCGGGCTTGCACGATCGCGGCGAGATTCGCGTCGGCGTGCGCGCCGACCTGATCCACGCCCGGGCTATCGGCACACTGCCGGTCATTCAACAAGTCTGGCGACAAGCGAAGAGGGTGTTCTGATGGCAGGCAGGTTGATCTATCTCATCGGACCGTCGGGTTCGGGCAAGGACAGCCTCCTGGACGCGGCCCGCGAGGCATTGGCCGCGCGGGACTGCCGTATCGTGCGCCGAGTCATCACCCGTTCGGCGGAAGCCAAGGGCGAAGCGGCCCAGGCCGTCAGCGTCAACCGCTTTGCCGAACTGCAGTCTCAGGGCGCCTTTGCCTTGAGTTGGTTCGCCAACGGCCTGCATTACGGCATCCCGAAAGAGATCGATCAATGGTTGGCCGACGGGCACGACGTACTGGTCAACGGCTCCCGCGGGCATCTGCCTCAAGCGCGGTCGCGCTATCCGTCGCTGTCGGTGGTGCTGCTGACAGTTGATCAATCGGTATTGCGGGATCGCTTGCTAAGCCGGGCGCGGGAATCGGCCGAAGACATCGAAACCCGACTGGCGCGCAACGCTCAGTTTGCTGACGACCTGCGGGTGAACGATCCGGCGTTGATCGTGCTCGACAACTCCGGCGCCCTGGAGCAAACCGTCGCCCGATTGTTGCAGCGACTGCAGCGCGCGCCCGCATGCGCCTGACCCTGTTGGGCACGGGGGATGCGCGGCAAGTCCCGGTTTACGGCTGTGAATGCGCGGCCTGTTGCGCGGCCCATACAGACAAACGCCTGCGCCGCCGTCCGTGCTGCGCGCTGGTGGAACTGGGGGAACAACGCTGGCTGATCGACAGCGGCTTGCCCGATCTCACCGAGCGCTTCCCGCCGCGCAGCCTCAGCGGCATCCTGCAGACTCACTACCACGCCGACCATGCCCAGGGCCTGTTGCACCTGCGCTGGGGCCAGGGTTTGGTGATCCCGGTGCACGGCCCGGTGGACCCGGAAGGGTTGTCGGACCTGTACAAGCACCCCGGCATCCTGGATTTCAGCCAGCCGTTCATGCCCTTCGAAAGCCGGTCGCTGGGCGAACTGCAAGTCACCGCGCTGCCGCTGCTGCACTCCAAGCCAACGCTGGGTTATCTGCTGGAAGGCGGAGGGCGGCGCATCGCCTACCTCACCGACACCGTCGGCTTGCCCTACGACACACAAGCTTTTTGCAGCGGGAGGCGCTGGACGTGCTCATTCTCGACTGCTCATTGCCGCCCCAGGCGCAAACGCCGCGCAACCACAATGATGTGACGCTGGCGCTGCAGATCATTGCCGAGCTGAAACCCGAGCGGGCTGTGCTGACCCACGTCGGGCACACGCTGGATGCGTGGTTGATGGAACACGCCCATGAATTACCCGAGCACGTTCGGGTGGCGCGGGACGCAATGCAGCTCTGAGCGCGACGGGGGCTGACGTTTGGCCAGTCGTCCTATGACCACCGGTCGCCCATGTCGCTTAAACCTCGGTCCGGCTTCAACTTTTCCCTGTCATGGCCGTTGCAAATGTAGCCCTACATTTCCTTCGGAGCTTGACCATGTCTTTGATTCCCCGCCGTATTGCTGGACGAATGACCCTGGGGATCCTGACATTGCTGATTCTCACGGCGGTGGCGATTTTCGCGGTCATGACCCTGGGGGCAAACCCCAACTGGTGGCCGCTGGCACCGAGTCGGCGGAGCAGTCAGCCAGCGCCATTACCCGTCAGTTGGCGCTACCATTGAGTCGCATCGAGGGGACCGCTGCTGCCATGGCGCTGCTGGCGGAGACACTGCCCCACGAAGAAACCCTGTACATGAGCAATTTCCCGGGCTGATCGACAGCCAGGGGGATTCCGCCATCGCCGGTGGCGGCGTGTGGCCGGAGCCCAACGCCTTTGCCGCAGGCACCGAGCGGCGCAGTTTTTTCTGGGCACGGGACACCGGCAACCGACTGGACTTCTCGGACGAATACAACCAGGCCAAAACGCCGCCTTATCAGGCTGAATCCTGGTACGCCGGGGCCAAGTCTGCACCGGCAGGGCATTGCGTCTGGTCCGATGCTTATCAGGACCCGGTCAGCGGCGTGGCCATGACCACCTGCAGCGTCCCTTATCGGGCCCAGGGCGCGTTCGCCGGTGTGGCGACCATCGACCTGAAGCTTGACGGTCTGGCGGCCTTCCTCAAGGACAAAGGCGGCGTCACCGACGGCTACGCATTTGCGGTCGATCCTTCAGGGAATCTGCTGTATTTCCCCGATGCGAAGGGCACCAAGGGCCTGTTGACCATTACTGGATTGAGCCAGGAGCAACCCTGGTTAAAGCCGGTGGCTGATCAGCTCGCGAGCAACACCTCGGCGCTCTCGACCCTGAGGATTGAGCACGACGGTCGGCTCAACGGCCCGGCCTACGTCACCCTGGCGACCATGGCCGGCACGGGCTGGCGCATAGGGCTGGTGACCCCGGAAGCCCGCGTCGTCGGCCTGGCCGACCGCCTCACCGGACAAATTCTGTTGTTCCTGTTGCCGCTGTTGGGCGTGCTGCTGGGTCTGGCGTGGCTGGCAGGCAAGCGGCTATTGGCGCAACTGGAGGAAACCACCGCGCAGATATCGAGTCTGGGCCAGGGCGGTCAGATCGATACTCAGCTGGCGATTTTGCGCGCCGACGAGATCGGCGCGCTGCGTGAGTCGGTCAACCGCTACGCCGGTTCCCTGCGCGACATGCTGCACCGCATCGCCGAGGAGTCGGTGTCCCTGGAACGCCAGGCCAACGAGCTGGCGCAGCTGTCCCAAGGCGTCGCCGAGCGGGCCGAATCCCAGCGCCAGGACAACACCTTGCTGGCGACTGCGATCACCGAGATGTCGGCCAGTGCCAACGAAGTCGCCCAGAACACCACGGACTGCTCCGACACCGCCCGCCGTCCCTGGGCGATGCGCAGAAAAGCCAGGATCAGGTCAACAGCAACAGCCAGTCCATCGAAGTACTGGCAACGGACATTGCCGGCGCGGCGGGCGCCATCACCCAATTGGGCGATGACATCGAGCGCGTGGGCAGCGTGCTGGAAGTGATCAAGTCGATCTCCCAGCAGACCAACCTGCTGGCCCTGAACGCCGCCATCGAAGCGGCGCGGGCAGGCGAGCAGGGGCGTGGTTTTGCGGTGGTGGCGGATGAGGTGCGCACACTGGCCGGCAGAACCCAGGCCTCGGCGAACGAAATTCAGGAGATGATCTCGCAACTGCGTCAGGCCTCCAGTGCGGCGGTGTCGACCATGCAGAACGGCGCCGCGCGCACCCGTGAGTCGGTGCAGCAGGCGGTCAGTGTCGCCGCCACACTGGGCACCACCGTCTTCAGCTTTGATGACATCGTCCAGCGCGCCCATCAGATCGCCGTGGCCGCCCAGGAGCAAAGCCACGTCACCCACGAAATCAACGAACTGGCAGTGCGCATTCACGCCTCCAGCGAACAAGGCGCGCGGGACGCCGGCACCCTGCGCGAACTGGGCAAAGGCATGCAGTCGATCTCCGGTCGGCTGGGTGCATTGAGCCGCGGTGGCAACCAGGCCTGAGGCGCCTGTCTCAGGCCTCATCACCGGTGGCCACACCGGCGTCTTCCGGCTAAAGCCGGTCCTACATGTGTATGCGGTCAGTAGGACCGGCTTGCGCCTGGTATGGACGCGGAGCGTCCCGTGATGCATACCCACGCGGAGCGTGGGCACGATCAGACAGTGAGGGTGCGTGCATTCAGCGGAAATGGTGATGGCCACACCGGCCTCTTCCCGGCTAAAGCCGGTCCCACTAAAAGCAGCGCGTCCATTCAGGAAAAGTGGCGGCGACCTCGACCGTAGGACCGGCTTCAGCCGGGAAGCTTTTGATCTGCTTTTGATCTGCTTTTGATCTGCTTTTGATCTTCGTACACAAAAAGCTCAGTCACCGCCAATCGCGACTTGGGTGCAGGCTGAACGCAGGTCTCGCGCAGTGGGCCGAGCCGCATGGATGCGGCGAGAGCGCCGTCAGGGCATGGATGCCCGTTCGGCGCGGGCCCACGGAGCGGGACCGGAGTGAAGGAACCCTGAGGAACGAAGGGCCAAACCAGGAGCAAGCACCCTTGGTTACTTGGGGTGCTTTTCCAAGTAACTCGCCGAAGGCGAAACAGTCTGCCCCCAGGCAGACGCT
Organism: Pseudomonas sp. 15A4; assembly: GCF_016925575.1. NCBI lineage: Bacteria > Pseudomonadati > Pseudomonadota > Gammaproteobacteria > Pseudomonadales > Pseudomonadaceae > Pseudomonas > Pseudomonas sp. 15A4. The sequence goes on from NZ_CP068986.1 coordinate 3,600,317, forward strand.
CTGGATCTCGCTTCACGGCAATTAAGCACATAACTGCAATCCAGCCGCGCCACAAACGACTACGCTCAACCTTCCCCCGCACCCACTCCAGAGGACCGCATCCCAATGACCACCCTGACCCTCAAAGACGGCACCGAATTCTTCTACAAAGACTGGGGCACCGGCCAACCGATCGTCTTCTCCCACGGCTGGCCCCTCGACGGCGACGCATGGGATGCACAAATGCTCTTCCTCGGCCAGCACGGCTACCGCGTCATCGCCCACGACCGCCGCGGCCACGGGCGCTCCGGCCAGACCTGGGACGGCAACGACATGGACACCTACGCCGACGACCTCGCCCAACTGTTCGACGCCCTAGACCTCAAAGACGCCATCATGATCGGCCACTCCACCGGTGGTGGCGAAGTCGCCCGCTACATCGGCCGTCACGGCACCGCCCGCGTTGCCAAAGCCGTCCTGATCGGCGCCGTGCCACCGATCATGCTCAAAACCGACGCCAACCCCGAAGGCCTGCCCATGGAAGTCTTCGACGGCATCCGCGCCGGCTTCACCGCCGACCGCTCGCAGTTCTTCAAGGATCTGGCCGTGCCGTTCTTCGGCTTTAACCGCGACGACGTGAAAACCTCCCAGGGCGCCATCGACTCGTTCTGGTCCATTGGCATGCTCGGCAGCGTTAAAGGGGAGTTCGACTGCATCAAGGCGTTCTCGGAAACCGACTTCACCGAAGACCTGAAAAAGATCGACGTGCCCACCCTGATCCTGCACGGCGATGACGACCAGATCGTTCCGATCGTCGCGTCCGGCTATAAGAGTCACGAACTGGTCAAAGGCTCGACACTGCACGTGGTCAAGGGCGGCGCCCACGGCATGTGCAACGTGCAGCCGGAAGAGATCAACGAGATTCTGCTGGGCTTCATCAAGGGCTGATCAGCCTGTTCAACAGAGGCGGGCGGTCTCAAGCTGGAGGCTGCCAGGCTTCTCATCAACGCCAGGTCAGCTCATGATCAAGGGCGTATTCAGCCGCCCGTCATGTTCATGAAGCGCACCACCTGCACATCATCGTTGAGCTCGAAGTTGTGCTTCCACGGCTTCAGCTGCATGGCGTTGACGATGGCTTTCTCCAGCTTCTCCGGCTGACCCGGATTGGCCCGCAGCACGGCTTTCAGATCGGCCGAGTGCTCGTTCCCGAGACACAACAGCAGACGACCTTCCACCGTGACCCGAACCCGATTGCAGGTCGCGCAGAAGTTGTGGCTGTGGGGCGAAATGAAGCCAATGCGGATGTGCGGTGCTTCCGCCACGCGCCAGTAGCGCGAAGGCCCGGACGTGGTTTCGGTCGAATGCACCAGGGTGTAACGCTCGGCGATGCGTTCGCGCACCTGCTCGCTGGAGTAAAACGACTCGGCGCGGCTGTGCTCGCTGATCGTGCCCAGGGGCATTTCTTCGATGAACGTGATATCGACACCGCGATCAATCGCAAAGGCCACCAGATCATTGATCTCGTGGTCGTTGCGGCCCTGCATGACCACGCAGTTGAGCTTGGTGCGCTCGAAGCCGGCCGCGTTGGCGGCGTCGATACCGGCAATGACCTTGCTCAGATCACCGGTGCGGGTCAATTCCTTGAAGCGCGCCGGGTCGAGGCTGTCGAGGCTGATGTTGAGGCGCTTGAGGCCGGCTTCGAACAGCGGCACGGCGAGTTTGTCCAGCTGCGAGCCGTTGGTGGTCATGCACAGTTCGCGCAGGCCGGGCAGGGCGGCGATGCTGCGCACCAGCCCGACGATACCGGAGCGCACCAGTGGCTCACCGCCGGTCAGGCGAATCTTCTTTGTGCCCAGCGCCACGAAGCGCTCGGCCAGCTGATGGATTTCTTCGAGGGAGAGAATCTGCTGACGCGGCAGGAACGTCATGTCCTCGGCCATGCAATACACGCAGCGAAAATCGCAGCGATCCGTGACCGACATGCGGACGTAATCGACCTTGCGTGAATAGCTGTCCATCAGGACTCGATCTGACATTGATTACTCTCACAACGTGACGCGTGGCAGAAACAGGGTGCGCGCCTGCAGCAACGAAGCGCGCGGCTGCAGCGTTAAATCTGGCGACCGGTCTGCTGCTCGATACTCGCTGCAGCGACGCCGGTGGCCGAAGCCTGAATGGCTTTCGAATAGGACACGTAATACGCGAGCCCGACGAAAATTGCACCCCCACGGCGTTGCCCAGGAACACCGCGACGAAGTTTTCGACGAAATCGGTCCAGCTCAGGGCGTCGGCAAAGATCGCCGCCGGGATCACGAACATATTGGCGACGACGTGCTGGAAGCCGATGGCGACGAAGGCCATGATCGGGAACCACATGGCAACGACCTTCCCGGTCACGTCTTTGCTGGCGTATGACAACCAGACCGCCAGGCACACCAGCCAGTTGCAACCAATACCGGAAATAAACGCCTGGCTGAAATCAGCGCTGGCCTTTGCCTTGGCGATGGCCAGGGTCTTGGCCAGGTACGCACCTTCTGTGAGGCCCAGCACATGGCCGAAGAAGTAGGCGACGAACAGCGCGCCCAGCAGATTAGCGAACGTCACCAGCGCCCAGTTGCGCGCCACCGCCGACAACGGGACCCGACCCGCGAACATCGCCGTCGGCAGGCTCATCATGTTGCCCGTGAGCAGCTCGCCGCCGGCAAGGATCACCAGAATCAGACCCAGCGGAAACACCGCCGCGCCCATCAGGTTGCCCAGTGACGCCCAAGGCGCCGGGATCATGGTGCTGACATGGATGTCCAGCAGAAAGCCCAGGGCGATGAACGCGCCGGCGAGAAAGCCCAGCACCAGAATTGCCGGGGTCGGCAGGTGGGACTTCTTCACGCCGGCTTGAATGGTGATTTCGGCGATCTGCTGCGGTGTATTGATGGACATAGGCTTTCAGGCTCGCAAGCGATGAACCGCGCCGCGGCTCAACGAGCCGTGACGCGTAAACAAAGGAGGGGTCAAGCATCCGGGCTTGGTGCGCGGGGTGTCAGCCGACACGGCGCCGATCCCTGATGGGCAGGCTGCTGCGACGTTAAACCGCAGGGCAGTCAGCGCCCAAAAGACCTGATCAATTCGTGAGCACGCTACCGATCAGGGGGTTGAGCGTCCAATCGCTTGTTCCGATAGCGTCATCGACGCTGTCTATCACAAGTGTTCAGGCACGGGACCGTCCCTCTGGAATCAAAGCGGCATCGTCCCTGGTCAGTCTCTGTTGGCCCGGGCGATGCTGCGTTCGTATCGCTCCAGCAACGGTTGGATACTGATACCGTGCAGCAGGATGCTCAATGCCACCACCGACAACGTCAGGCTGATGGTGGTGTGAACGGCCTCAGCGGGAAGGCCATGGGTCAACGCATAGCAGAGGTAGTACAACGTGCCGATGCCGCGAATGCCAAACCAGCCGACCAGTGCCTTTTGCGGCCGGGTCAGCAATTTGCCACTGATCAGCAGCCAGACGCTCAACGGCCTGATCACGCAGAACAACGCCAGGCCCAGGCCAACGGCGCGCCAGTCCCAGTAAGTGGCGAGGGCCGCGCCGAGGAGGGTGATCAACAGCACCTCCATTGCGCGCTCTACCAGGCTGCCGAAGACCATCATGTCGCCCATCATCACGCCGGCCGCCAGTTGGCTGTCTGACAAAGAATCGCGATCGCCCATGATCGCCGACTCCGGGTCGCTGTGGGTGTGGCCCACCACCGGGATCGCCACGTGCTCCGACGGCACCTCAGACTGGGTGGCGTTGGACTCGGCATGACGCATGCCGATGCCCGCCGCGAATACCGCCAGAAATCCGTAGGCGCCAAGGCCTTCGGCGCTGACGTAGGCAATGGCAATCAGCGCCAGGGCGAGGAAGTCGTTGGGCGACAACGTGCTGTCGGCGTTCTTGATGCGCAGGTAGATCATCAGATGGCCCACGCCTCGGCCCAGGCCGTAACCGAGCATCAGCCCGACCGGCACGCCCCAGATGATGTTTTTCAGCAGCCAGCCCTGGGTCCAGTCGAAATCCGAAAAACCGTGGGTGATGAACATCAGGGCGAAAATCACGAAGGGGAACGCAGTGCCGTCATTCAGCCCGGCCTCACCGGACAGGCCGAAGCGCACCCGGTCCAGGTCCTGGGCGCTGTTGACCTGCACCAAGCCGGCCAGCACCGGGTCGGTGGGCGAAAGCATGGCGCCGAGCAGCAACGCGATCGGCCATGACAGGCCGAACAAGTAATGGGCGGTCAGGCTGACGCCGGCAATGGTCGCCAGCATCACCGGCCCGGCCAGCAGGTACGCCGAATACCAGCCGCTACGGTGCAGGGGCAGGCGCAGCTTGATGCCGGTGTTGAACAGGGAAAACAGCACGGCGATTTCGGTGAGGCGTTCGAGCCAGTGGCGGGCGTCGCGCACGTCGAGCTGCGCAATGTCCAGGCCCCAGGGGCCAATCGCGGCGCCAAACGCCAGACACACCGCCGACGTGGTGACCGGCAGCCAGCGCAGGTAAGAAGAAGTCAGTGCCAGCAGCATCAGCAGGACACCGAAGACGGTCATGCAAAGAATGAAACTCATGCGAATTCGTCATCAGTCAAAGGGCGGGAATGACTGTGTGACTGTAGTAGGCAGGGATAGTTGAAACAAATGTGGGATGGATTCGCGACCGGCGTGGGACCCCGGATGCCCGGGGCATGGTTGGGCCCACTGGCTGCACGCGATCGCCTTGTGGGACCGGCTTCAGCCGGGAAGAGGCCAGCGCATACGCCATAGATCTTGCGGCGTACCTACAGCCCTATTCCCGGCTAAAGCCGGTCCCACTTAAATCGCGCCTACCGCTCGATCGACCGGCTCCACCGCGCGTTCCATTCCGGGCGCACCTGGTTGACCTGATCCCAATCGATGGTCACGGCGGTTTCCAGGTATGTGTTCATGGCTTCAACCTGACCACGGGTCTTGTCGGTGGTCGGGGTTTTCGGATTGGACGGGATCTGGTCGCCCATCTCCAGCGCCGGCGCCTGGGCTTCCGGGGTCAGCAGGAAGGCCGCGAGCTTCTGCGCCAGTTCCGGCTGGTCGTTGTTGGCGATGGTGCATTCGGCCACGTTCAACACCACAGCGCCTTCCTTCGGTGGCGCGTATTCCACCGGCACGCCCTTGAGCTTGAGCGCGGTGACCTGGGTCGGCGTCAGCGGGAACAGCGCCGCTTCGCCGGTCTGCACCATCTCCGAGATCTTCGCCGAGCTGGCGATGTACTCCAGCACGTTCGGTCCGACGGTCTTCGGCCATGCCTTGAAACCTGGCTCGACGTTGGTTTCGTTGCCACCCTGCAGCCGGTTGAACATCAGAAAACCATGCAGCCCGAACGTGGAGGAGGCCAGCGACTGGAACACCAGCTTCTCCTTATACTTGGGGTCCGCCATGTCGGCCCAGGACGTCGGCGCGCTCCAGCCGTTGTCCTTGAACATCCGGGTGTTGTAGGCAAGCCCCGTGACACCGAGGCTGACGGCCACCGCTTCTTCCTTGATCTTGCCCTTGGCCGGAATGTCCGCCAGGCTCGCGCTCGGGCTCAACTTGCCGCACAGGCCCATGGAAATGGCCCGGTACATGATGCCGTCGTCGAGGAACATCACGTGCATCTGGGGGTTGTCCTTGCTGGCCTGGGCCTTGGCGAGGATGTCCGAAGACGTGCCCGGCACGATCACCACCTTGACGTTGTTGGCCTTCTCGAACGCCGGCAACACGTGGTCGGCGTACAACCGCTCCATGGTGCCGCCGTTCATGCCCAGGTACAGCGTCGGTTCGGCCTGTACGGGCATCGAAGCAAGAAACATAGCGAACGGCAGGCAAGACAAGCCAGTCAGGGCAACACGTTTCATGTGAGTCATGGGTTCGACCTTCCTCTGAGCAATGGAATCACGTTATCGGTGCCGGACGGCACGACGATGGCAGGCGATGAAGTGTGCGATGGCGATTGAAAGCGGGTGATCGAGAACGGGCTCAGATCAATGTTCGAAGCCCCGGCACAGACGATCTGCGCCAGGGCCTCGCCCGCCGCCGGGCCAATCTGAAAGCCCGAGCCCGCAAAACCGAAACCGTGCAGAAGGCCGGGCTGGGTCGAACTGGCCCCCAGCACCGGCTCGCGGTCGGGCAAATAACCTTCGGTGCCGCTCCAGGTGCGAATGGCCTGGGCACCGGCCAGCGGCGGATACAGTTCAACGGCGTTGCGCAGGATCTCCAGAATTGCCGCCTGACCCGGGCGGGCGGTGGCCGGGTCCAACGGAAATCCCTGCCCACCGCCCAGTACGCAATTGCCCCGCGCCACCTGTCGGGCATAAATCCCGCCGCCCTCGACGCCGGTGCTGACGTCCATGAACATCGGCAGCGGTTCGGTCACCAGCATCGCCGGGTGGCCCGCGCGCATCGGCACCGGTTCGCCGAACTGCCGGGCCAGCTGAGCCGCCCACGCCCCGGCGCAATTGAGCAGCCACGGCGCGCGAAAACTCAGACCGCTGGCGGTCTTAACCAGAAAAGACTGCCCGTTATGGCTGACCTCGCTGACGTGGGCCTGCTCGAAGGTCTGGGCACCGGCCAGGCGTGCAGCAGAGGCGAATGCCGGCGAGACGAGGCGCGGATTGGCATGGCCGTCCTCGGCGCACAGCGAAGCGCCCACCGCCACGTCGCCAGCCCAGGGGAAGCGGGCGCGCAACTGGGCATGATCGAGCAACTGCAGCTCCATTCCGAACCCGCGCGACGCTTCCTCATACGCGACCAGCGCGGCCATGTCTTTGTCACTGCGGGCCAGTTTGAGATGGCCCGAGCGGACGTATTCGCCGTCAGTGCCGATGAACGCGCGCAGGTCTCCCCAGATTTCATGGGCGCGCTGGGACAGCCGCAGTTGCGACAACGGCCGACCCTGGCGCCGCACGCCGCCATAATTGACGCCGCTTGAGTGAGAGCCGAAAAAGTCCCTTTCCAGCAGCGCCACGCGTTTGCCGCTCAGGGCGAGAAACAGCGCCGCCGACGCACCGACAATCCCGCCGCCCATCACCACCGCATCCACCTCAACGGGCTGGCTCATTGTTCTGCCTCCACACCAAACGGCAGCGGCTTGATCGGCGCCTGCCCGCGCAAACGACCGACGCTGGCGATGTCCCGCCCCGACGCCTGAGCGACGATTTCCGTGGCGGCCAGCCCGCACATGCGCCCCTGACAGCGGCCCATGCCGACCCGGCACATGGCCTTGACCCGGTTGATTTCCCAGTGACCCTCGGCCACGGCCTGACGGATGTCGCCGGCGCTGACTTCCTCGCAGCGGCACACGGTCAGGCTGTCCGGCGCCTTGGCCGCCCAGTCTTCGGGGAAGGGGAACGCGGTTTCCAGTCCCTGGCGAAACCGCTGGATGGCTTCCAGTTGCCGCTGCAATTCAACGCTGCGGGCGCGGTCGACGGGATGACCCATGTCGCCCAACAAGGTCAGCGCCGCCAGTTCGCCAGCCATTTCCGCAGCGTCGGCGCCCATGATCCCGGCGCCGTCACCGGCCAGATAAACCCCGTCGACGCTGCTGCGGCCGGCGGCGTCGCGGATGGGCAGCCAGGCACGATTCAATGGGCTCCAGCTGAACGCGCAGCCGAGCAGATCGGCCAATTGGGTTTCGCTGCGCAGGGCATGGGCGAAGGCGACGGCGTCACAGGCGAGGTTTTTGAGCTGATTGCCCTGTTGCCAACTGACCCCGCTGACCCGGCGCTCGCCCTGAATGTCGCGCAGATGCACGCCTTGGTGCACCGGCACGCCGTGAGCGGTCAGCCAGGCGCGGTAATAAAGCCCTTTGGCCAGCGTCGACGGTTGCCCGAGCAGCGCGGGCAGGGCGCGGGTCTGAGCGGAAAAGGGCGAGCTGTCGAGCACCGCCGCCACCGTCGCACCGGCCTTGGCGTACTGATACGCCACCAGATACAACAGCGGCCCGCTGCCGGCAAAGACCACGGGCTGACCTATGGCGCAGCCCTGAAACTTCAGCGCGATCTGTGCCGCGCCGAGGCTGTAGACGCCGGGCAAGGTCCAGCCCGGCACCGGCAAGATGCGGTCGGTGGCGCCGGTGGCAACGATCAGGTGCTTGAACGGCACCTGCGCGGCGCGGCCATTGCAGAGGGTGTCGAGGGTGCGGGCCTCGGCGTTCCACACCAGCGTCTCGGGGCGGTAGTCGATCTCGCGCTGCAACTGATCGAGGGTGGCGTGAACCGAATCGGCCTTGCCCGCTTCAAAACCGTACAGCGCCTTCGCCGAGCGCTTGAAGTTCTCCGGCTGGCGACGATAGACCTGACCGCCGCCGCGCAGGCTTTCATCCAGCAGACAAGGGCGCAGGCCGTGGGCGAGCAGCGTCTGCGCCGCGCGAATCCCGGCTGGGCCGGCGCCGACGATAACGGTGTTCATGGCTTGAAGGGTTGGCGCACTCATTGGTTGCGCCCCGGTTCACGACTCACGCACACGCCGGCTTCCAGCAGCGTCGAGCAGGCCCGCGCCCGCCGACCGTCGCCCAGTTTCACCCAGCAGTCCTGGCACGCGCCCATCAGGCAGAAACCGGCGCGCGGTTCGCCGCTGAAGTCGCTGCCGCGCAATGAATCCTCAGCCGTTAGCACCGCCGTGAGCAAGGTATCGCCCTGCAAACCACTGGCCGGCTGGCCGTCGAGGGTGAAGGGGATGACGGCGCGGTCGCGTTCGGCGAGTCGTCTCAGCAAGGCCATGGCGCGCGCTCCATCGGGTGAAGGTGGGTAAACCGAACAGTCATCAATGCCTCCCTACCAGCACACGGTCCAGGCCATACACCCGGTCGAGGATGATCATGGTCGCCGCCGTCAGGGCGATAACCAGCGCCGAGACCGCGGCCATCATCGGGTCAATGGATTCGGTGGCGTACACGTACATGCGCACCGGCAGGGTCTGGGTCGACGGCGAGGTGACGAAAATCGACAGCGTCACTTCGTCGAAGCTGTTGATGAACGCCAGCAGCCAGCCACCGGCGACGCCGGGCAGGATCATCGGCAGGGTGATCAGACGAAACAGCGTGAAGCGGCTGGCACCGAGGGATTCTGCCGCTTGCTCGGCGCTGCGGTCCATGCCGATGGAGGCGGCGATCACCAGGCGCAACACGTAAGGCGTGATGACCACGACATGGGCGAACATCAGCCAGACGAAACTGCCGTTCACCCCCATCAGCGCAAACAGGCGCAGCATTGCCACGCCCAACACCAGATGGGGAATGATGATCGGCGACAGGAACAGGCCGTTGAGAAAGTCGCGGCCGGGAAAGCGATAGCGGGTGATCGCCAACGCCGCCGGCACCGCAATCAACGTCGCCAGCGTGGCGGCGACCACCGCCAGAATCAGGCTGTTATAGAAGGACTGAATGAAGTCGGCACGCTCGAACACCGCCCTGAACCAGCGCAGGGAAAACCCGTGCCACGGCAGGCTCAGGGTGTTTTCCGGGGTGAACGCCACCAGGCACACCACCACCAGCGGCGCCAGCATGAAGATCACCACCAGGGCATGAAACGACAAGGCCAGAGGACCGTTTTTGGACATGGCTCATTCCCCCAGGGATTTTTTGTAGCGGCCTTCGACCAGCCGGTTCCACGACAGCATGACCAACAGGTTGATCAGCAGCAGTGCGACGGCGATCGCTGCGCCCATCGGCCAGTTGAGTTCCGAGAGGTATTGGTCGTAGACGACGGTGGCGACCATCTTCAGCCGGCGCCCACCGAGCAGACCCGGGATGGCAAACGAACTGGCCGACAGGCCGAAGACGATCAACGTCCCCGACAGCACGCCCGGCATCACTTGCGGCAACACCACCATCCTCATCACTTGCGCCTGGGTGGCACCGAGGGACAGCGCGGCCTGTTCGGCGGAGGCGTCGAGTTTCTGCAGCGAGGTCCACACCGGGATGATCATGAACGGCAGCATCACGTGGACCAGCGCCAGAATCACCGCGAACGGCGTGTACAGCATTTTGATCGGACGCCCGCCGAGGGCCTGGATCGCCTGATTGATCAGACCGTCGGCGCCCAGCAGCAGGCTCCAGCCAAACGCCCGCACCACCACCGAAATCAGCAGCGGCGTGAGGATCAGGATCAGGAAAATGGAGCGCCACGGGGTGCCCATGCGGCTGAGAATGTAGGCCTCGGGCACGCCGATCACCACGCACAGCAGGGTCACCAGCGCGCTGATCCAGAAGGTCCGCAGGAAGATCTCGTAGAAGTAGGAATCGGTGACCAGATTGGCGTACTGCGCCAGGGTCCATTCACCGCCCTTGACCCCGACTTCGTAGTCGAACACGTTGAACGACAGCACCAGCGTCAACGCCAGTGGCAGCAACAGCAGGCCGAAGAACAGCGCCAGGGCCGGGGCCGACAGCAGATAACCGCGTCCAGTGTCGCGCAGCACACTCATGCCGACACCTCGTCGACGCTGAGCACGCGCAGCAGATCCGACGGCCAGTCCAGCCCCACCGCGAAGCCTTCGTTCATCGGCGCGTCGCCATCGTTGCGGCGCACCACGGTGATTTCGCCGATGGGCGTTTCGATGCGGTACAGCCACTGGCTGCCGAGAAAGTAGCGCATGACCACTCGTCCTTGCAGACGGCCGGTCCCCGCAGGCACCAGGTCGATTTTCTCCGGGCGCAGGCTCAGCACCAGCTGGCCGTCGCCGGGCTCATGGCGCACCTGGGGGCGCCGCTGGCATCGCGATCGCCGCGCAGCAGATTGGCCTTGCCGACGAAGCCGGAGATGAAACGCGTACGCGGGTGTTCGTAGAGGTGGTAGGGCTCGTCGATCTGGGTGATGCGCCCGGCCTGCATGACCACCACACGGTCGCTGATGGACAGCGCTTCGGCCTGGTCGTGGGTGACCATCAGGGTGGTGATGCCGACTTCGCGCTGGATGCGCCGGATCTCGAACTGCATTTCTTCCCGCAGGTTGGCGTCGAGGTTGGACAGCGGTTCGTCCAGCAGCAACACCGGCGGCTCGATCACCAGCGCCCGGGCCAAAGCCACCCGCTGACGCTGGCCGCCGGACAGCTCGCGGGGGTAACGCTCGGCGTGGGGCGTGAGGCGCACCAGTTCCAGCACCCGTGAAACGCGGCGCTGGATGTCGGCGGCGGAGACTTTACGCATCTTCAGGCCGAAGGCCACGTTGTCGCGCACGGTCATGTGCGGGAACAGCGCATAGGACTGGAACACCACGCCAAGCCCGCGACTGGCAGGCTTGGCGTGGGTGATGTCGCGGCCGTCCAGCAAGATGCGGCCGGCGCTGACATCAACGAAGCCAGCGATCATTTGCAAGGTGGTGGTTTTGCCGCAGCCGGAGGGGCCGAGCAGGGAGACGAATTCGCCTTGCTCTACGGAAAGGTCAGTGGCCACGACGGCATCGACGGGGCCGTAGCGCTTGCACAGTGCCTGCAGTTGAAGAAAAGCCATGGCTGCGTTCCACCTTTTTTCGTGCACACCGAAGGCGTGCGTTTTTTATGGGCAGATGCGAAGAGAAGTGCTGCGTGTGACCGTGGACGCTGGCGCTCGATCAATGTCGGCTGCCGCTGTTATTCAAATCGCCCTGTGGACCGATCCTAGGCCCAAGACTAGGATGCGCTCAACGGGCAATTTCATTGAGTGAGTAGTTTTTTCGAATTCATTCATTCAGCGGAAATAGATTGGGAAAAGCGCTATATGGATTTCACTGAGCGGAATAGCGTCGAGAAAGAAACGGGTGTCGGGGCGGTCTCTCGCCTGTTTGCCGTGCTGCGGGCACTGGGCGATTGTCCCGATGGCAGTGAGCGCGTGACGCAACTGGCGCAGAAGGTCGGCCTGTCGCAACCGACCACCCACCGCTTGCTGCGCAGCCTGATGGACGAAGGCATGGTTGAGCAGGACCTGCGCAGCAAGCGCTATCGACTGAGCCTGGAATTCTTCGCCCTGGCGGCTCGGGCCGGGCAGTCCGGCAACCTGCGGGACGTGGTGCGTCCGAGCTTGTTGCGGTTATCGGCCTCGTTGGGAGATTCGTTGTTTCTGCTGGCGCGCAGTGGTTTCGACGCGGTGTGCCTTGACCGCAGCGAAGGTCCATACCCGATCCGCACCTTCACCGGCGACATCGGCGGCCGCGTGGCGCTGGGCGTGGGGCAGGGCAGTCTGGCCATCCTGGCGTATCTGCCGGAAGAAGAACGCGAGACCGTGATCCGCTACAACCTGCCGCGCCTGCGGGATTTCCACCTCTACGACGAAGTGATGCTGCGCTCGGAAATCGACACGGTGCGGCGTACTGGCTACGCCGCGCGCAACACCGGCGTGCTGGAAGGTATGGCGGGTCTGGCGGTGCCGATCCTCGACCGTGATGGCCGGGCGGTGGCGGCGTTGAGCGTGGCGACCATCAGCGATCGCCTCAGTGCAGATCGCATGCCCACGGTGGTGGACATGCTCAAGCGCGAGGCAACGGCGATCAGCCAGAAGATCAACCCCTTCGATCCGGTCTTGCGCAGACCTTCTCAGGTGTTCGGTCAGCGGGAGTGATCGCTGCTTCTTGAGCACTCATCTGAATCCCGTTCAGCGCGTTTCGACAACCGTTTGACGGGGCTGAAAGGCAGATCGTTGACGCTTTTCAACCGCCCGTCGGCTACGTCGGGCTGCCCTTCAAGAAGCCCTGCGCGAGGTCGAATCAATCTGTGTAGGCGCCTCGCTTTCGGATCGATCCGACGCGATGGCACAGGGATGTGGCAAGCCGCAAAAACTCCGGGTGATCCTCGGAGCAGGTTGTCCTCCCTTTTGAGATTCCCGTATGTCGAAATCCCTGAGATTGCAGATCCTCGCGCTGCTCAGCGGCAGCCTCGTGCTGGTCGTGCTGATTGCCCTTGCGTGTTTCCAGTTCCTCTCCAGCAACGTACACGCCTATCGCGGTCTGCTTGAAGGGCCTTTGCACGCCTCGCAACTGGTCGATCAGGCCAACCTGCAATTCAAGGTTCAGGTGCAGGAGTGGAAGAACGTGCTGTTGCGCGGCAAGCAGCCGGCCGATCGCGATAAATTCTGGGCGCAGTTCGAGGACCAGGAGCGTCAGGTGCAGGACACGCTTGGGCAACTGAGCGCCATGAATGGCCTGGACAGCACGACCAAGACCCAGATCGATGCCCTGCGCACCGAGCACCGCACGTTGGGTGCCGCGTATCGCAAGGGCCGTGATGCTTATATCGCCTCCGGTGGTGATCCGGTCGCCGGTGACATGGCCGTGAAAGGCGTCGACCGCGCGGCCAGCGAGCAGATGACCGGCCTGGTGGCCGGCCTGCGCAAACAGAGTGACGAACAGTCGAAAATCCTCAGCAGCACGGCCGACCAGACCATCCTGATCGGCACGCTGGTCATGCTCGCCTCGGCGTTGCTGGTCGGCGTGCTGACGCTGTGGGTGGTCAACCGCAACATCGTCGCGCCGATCAGCATGCTCATCGAATACGTTGCGCAGTTGAGTCAGGGCAAGTTCAGCGACCGTGTCAGCATCACCCGCCAGGATGAACTGGGGCGTCTGGCCGTTGCGGCCAATACCTTGCGGGATTTCCTCGCCGACACCTTTACCCGCCTCAAGCGCAGCACCACCGACCTGGACAGCGCCGGCGGCGAACTGAAAGCGATCGCCGCGCTGATGGCCCAGGGCACCCATGAGCAATTCGAGCGTACCGATCAGGTGGCGACGGCGATGACAGAGATGTCTGCCACAGCTCAGGAAGTCGCACGCCATGCCGCTCAGGCGGCTCAGGCCGCTGACGAAGCGGACCGCAGCTCCCAGGAAGGCAGCAAGGTGATGGGCGCGACCATCACCGCCATTACCCAGATGCGCACCGAAATCAGCAATACCGCTGACGTCATTCGCCGTCTGGAAGCCGACAGCGGCCGAATCGGCAAGGTGCTGGAAGTGATTCGCGGCATCGCCGAGCAGACCAACCTGCTGGCGCTGAACGCGGCCATCGAAGCGGCCCGTGCCGGCGATGCCGGGCGCGGTTTTGCGGTGGTCGCCGACGAAGTGCGCACCTTGGCCCAGCGCACCGCGGCCTCGACGGCGGAAATCAACCAGATCATCAGCTCGGTGCAGACCGGCGCGGTGGATGCTGCCCAGGCGATTGAAAGCGGCCAGGCCCGCAGCCAGGAAAGCGTCGATCAGGTAGCGCTGGCAGGTTCTTCGCTGGAACGCATCACCTCGGCCGTCGAAGCCATCCGCGACATGAACCGGCAGATCGCGACGGCGGCGGAAGAGCAGACCTCCGTGGCCGAAGACATCTCCCGCAACCTGACGGAAATCACCGCCATCGCCACCACCAACCAGGACAACGTCCAGCGCACCCAGACCGCGAGCCAGAATCTGCATGTGTTGTCGGTGGGCTTGAATGACGTGATCTCGCGGTTGAGTGCCTAGCGCTCAACCCCGTTGTCACTGCTGAAGCGCGCTCCTACAGGTTCGTGCGGGCTCTCACCATCCGGGCCGGACGCAGATCTACTGTAGGAGCAATCGGAGGTTACGACGGTCGCGAATGCGGTAGGTCTGTCACACCACCATTGCCTGACCCAACGCATTCGCCAGCAAGCCGGCTCCTGCTGAGATCGCGTCGTGCGGTCACCTTTCAGCCCTGGCGAAACACCAACGCTTTCAAGCCACCCCTTCCTCGGCATCGGCGAATTCGGGCGGGTTTTCCAACCGCTCGACAAACCGTAATCCCGGCGCTTCGCGGGTCACGCCTTCGATGAGAAAGTCAGCGCCCAGCAACGGGTCGTTCATGCAGGCCAGCACAGTGCCTTCCGCCGTCAACAGCTCCGGCAGCTGACGCAGCACCCGCTGGTAATCCTTGGTCAGCAAAAAACTGCCTTTCTGAAACGACGGCGGATCGATGATCACCAGGTCATACGGCCCGGTGCTTTTCACCTTGCCCCAGGACTTGAACAGTTCGTGGCCGAGGAACGTCACCTTGCTCAGGTCATGGCCATTGAGGCGGTGGTTGTCGCGGCCGCGACTCAGCGCCGCCCGGGACATGTCCAGATTGACCACACAATCAGCGCCCCCTTCGATCGCCGCCACCGAGAACCCGCAGGTGTAGGCGAACAGGTTCAGCACCCGTTTGTCCGCGGCATTGGCCCGCACCCAATCGCGGCCGTAACGCATGTCGAGGAACAACCCGGTGTTCTGTTTTTTGCCGAAGTCCACGAGGTAACGCAAGCCGCCCTCGGTCAGTGTCCATTCCTCAAGCACCTCGCCCAGCAGCGCTTCAGTGTGGCTGTCCGGCAGATAACGGTGCTGTAGCAACAGCGTATGGGCGCGGGATTGCTGCCACGCGGGTGACCTGATCAGTGTGAACAGCCGCTGCTTCAGGGCCTCCAGCTCATCGGCGGCCGGTGCCTTGAACAGCGACACCAGCACCACGCCCTGCATCCAGTCGACGGTCAGTTGTTCCAGCCCAGGCCAGCGTCGGCCACGGCCGTGAAACAGCCGACGTGTTTCGGCGGGCGCGTCGGCGAGGGCGGTATGAAGGTGGGAGTCGAGCAGGTCGAGGGCGTCGGCATTCATCGGTGGCGGGCAGGTCGGCAGTGGGAAAGGGCGGCATTCTAGACCAATCGCCGGGCCAGCGTTCGGCGCCCCGGCGCTGGAAGTGAACGCGCAAGAAAATGCCCCGAGCCGGGTTGGACAGGCCCACCGCTTCACGGGCAAGCTTCGCTCCCTCCGCGTTCTGATCTGGAAGAGGAAATGCCATGGCCGACGAATTAATCGTGCGCGACGCCCGTGAGTCCGACATGCCCGCTGTGCAGGCGATCTACGCCCATCATGTGACTCACGGCACTGCCAGCTTCGAGCTGGAACCGCCGACGCTTGCGCAAATGCTGCAGCGCCGCGCCGACATCTGCGCCAACGGATTGCCGTATCTGGTCGCCGAGCGTGAAGGTGAAGTGGTGGGTTACGGTTATGCGACGCTGTACCGGCCGCGGCCGGCCTATCGCTTCACGGTGGAAGATTCGGTTTACGTGCGCGAAGGCATGGCCGGGTTCGGGATTGGTCACGCGTTGCTGGCGGCGGTCATCCAGCAGTGCACCGAATCGGGCCGACGGCAGATGGTGGCGATAATCGGCAACAGCGAAAACGTCGCATCGATTCGGCTCCATGCGCGACTGGGCTTCCGCCAGGTCGGCGTATTTGAGTCCGTCGGCTTCAAGCACGGCCGCTGGCTGGACACGGTGATCATGCAGCGGGAATTGGGGAGGGCGCGAGCACCATCCCCGACCGTTGACCCGGTCGATCAGGTTGCGGCCGCGCCATGCAGATCATCATCCGCCACGCGCTCGCCGGTTTCCGGCACCGCCAGCCACAACAGCACAAACGCCACCGCCGCAATCGCCGCCAACGTCAGAAACGCCGCGCTGTAGCCCGCCTCGCGCACGACCAGTCCGGCCAGGCCGTTGCTCAGCGCCGCGCCCAGGCCGAACACGGTCGAAATAGCCCCGAGGCTGACATTGAAGCGCCCGGTGCCGCGGGTCAGGTCCTTGACCACCAACGGCAGCAGCGCGCCAAACGCCCCGGCGCCGATGCCGTCGAGCAATTGCACGCCCACCAGCCAGTAAGGGTTATCCGACATGACATACAGCACGCCCCGCAGCGGCAGAAAAATGAAGCCCGCCAGCAACAGGGGTTTACGCCCCCACACGTCGGCCTTGGCGCCCACCAGCCAGGCCACCGGCACCATCACCAGCTGCGCGGCGACGATGCAGGCCGAGGTCAGCGGCGTGGCGAGGTTGACGTCGATCTGCGAGAGCTTCTGACTCACCAGCGGCAGCATCGCCGCATTGGCCAGGTGAAACAGCCCGCAGCAGATGGCGAACACCAATAACGGTCGGTTGTGCAGCAATGCTGCCCAGCCGCTGGGTTGATCGTGGGCCTGGACGTGGGCGGGGTCAAAGCCGCGGGCGACGTCATGATCGATCGCCGACGCATCGACGAATGCCACGGCGACAATGCTCGCCAGGGCCATGAATGCCATCAGGTAGAACACCGCAATCGGCCCGAACATCCATGAAAAGATGCCGGCCAGCAGTGCGGCGCAGGCATTGCCGGCGTGATTCCAGGTTTCGTTGCGTCCGGTCCGGCGGGTAAAGGCTTTCGGCCCGGTGATCCCCAGGGAAATCGCCGCGATGGCCGGGGCGAACACGGAGCCGGCAATGGCGCTGATGCTCTGGGTGATCGCCACCCAGGTAAACGAGTGAATGAACGGCAGCACCAGACAGCCGGCCGTCACCAGTAATGCCGCCACAATGACAACAAGCCGCTTGCTGCGGGTGCGGTCAATCAGCGCACCCGCCGGGGTTTGCGTGACCAGCGCGGCAATGCCGGCGAGGGTCATGACCAGCCCGATGCTCGCCGGGTCCCATTTATGGACGGCCAGTAAATAGATCGCGAGATAAGGCCCAAGGCCGTCGCGCACATCCGCCAGAAAGAAGTTCAGACCGTCCAGAGAACGGTTGTTGCGCTGATCGGATGGGTTGCTCAAGGTCGGCCTCATTCTGGCGATGCGCAAGCGAAACGGCTGCGGCATTGCTAAATGACCCGGCGCCGTGCCAATGGTTCTTCACTTGGTTTTCTGGACGGTTTCTTCGCGTCGTTCACGCCCACTGTTGCGTCGCAAGTAACGGACTTTCTCGTCACGGCATTTGAATCGGCGCCGGTGCAGGCATAAGCTTCGCGCCATTGATATCGCCGGACGTGTTGGCTCCGGCGATCTCCCGGATATTCTTGACTCAGGAACCGCCATGTCCAGTCTGTTTCCCGCTGCCCGTCCACGCCGTCTGCGCAGCAACGAAAACTTTCGCTCGCTGTTTCAGGAAAGCGAATTCACCCTGAATGATCTGGTGTTGCCGATCTTCGTCGAAGAAGAAATCGACGACTTCGTGCCCATCAACAGCATGCCCGGCGTGCAGCGCATCCCCGAGTCAAAGCTGGCTCAGGAAGTCGAGCGCTATGCCCGCGCCGGCATCAAGTCGGTGATGACTTTCGGCGTGTCCCACCACCTGGACGCCACCGGCAGCGACACCTGGCAGGAAAACGGCTTGGTCTCGCGGATCTCGCGGACCATCAAGTCCGCCGTGCCGGAAATGATCGTGATGTCTGACACCTGCTTCTGCGAGTACACCGACCACGGCCATTGCGGCGTGATGCACGGCGGCCATGTCGACAATGACGCGACCATTGAAAACCTTGGCAAGCAGGCGGTGATGGCAGCCCGTGCCGGCGCTGACGTGATTGCCCCGTCGGCCGCGATGGACGGCCAGGTGAAGGCCATTCGTGCCGCCCTCGACGCCGCCGGTTTCACCCAGACGCCGATCATGGCGTACTCGACCAAGTTCGCCTCGGCGCTGTACGGCCCGTTCCGCGAAGCCGGCGGCTCGGCCCTGAAGGGTGACCGCAAAACCTACCAGATGAACCCGATGAACCGCCGCGAAGCCCTGCGCGAATCGCTGCTGGACGAGGCCGAAGGCGCCGATGCGCTGATGGTCAAGCCGGCCGGCGCGTACCTGGACATCATCCGCGACATCCGCGAAGCCTCGAACCTGCCACTGGCGGCGTATCAGGTCAGCGGCGAGTACGCGATGATCAAGTTCGGCGCCCAGGCCGGGGCCATCGACGAACACCGCGTCGTACGCGAAACCCTCGGCGCGATCAAGCGCGCGGGTGCGGATTTGATCTTTACGTACTTCGCGATGGATTTGGCGCTGAGCGGGATCTGATTGACGGCTTCGTCACCTCGAGGGTCGGATTGTCCTGTCCTCCGGGGTCGCGAAATCCCGTAGGAGCCGGCTTGCTGGCGAATGCGGTGGGGCAGTCGCTGAATCGGTGCTGATCGACAGGGTTCGCCAGCAAGCCGGCTCCTACGGATCTGTCTCCGACCAGACTCAGGCGGGTGTTACTGGCACCGCCCTCACGCCGCCGTTCTGCCCGGTACCTCAGGCTGCACATGGGCAGCCTGCCACGCATCCAGCCCGCCGATGAGCGCTTTGCCCCGGGTCAGGCCGTGGGCGTGGAGCTTTTCCGCCAGCAATGCCGCCGACAGCTCATTCGGGCAGGCGCAATAGAACACCATGTCGACATCCCCCAGGCGCTCGATCCACGGCGCGATGGGTTCCTCGAGACTGATCGACACCGCTCCCGGTATGCCCTCGACGACGGCCGCATGAAAACTCGGCCGCACGTCGATGACCACCGGCGCATCCACGGTGTCGCGCAGGGCCAGCAGCTCGGGAACAGTGATGCGCGGGACTCGTGCCGTGCGCGCCTTGAGCCGACGCCGCTTGGCGTACTTCCAGCCAATGAACAGCCCCAGCACCGCCAGGACGCTGACGATGACGATCGGTATGTAGCCGCTCAACCAGTCGAGCATGGGGATCAACGCGTCACTGAACAGCATGCCCAAGAGCAGCGCCGAACCCGCCCAGATAAACGAACCGGCCAGGGAATAGCGCACGAACACCCCGATCGGCGTGGCGTTCATGCCGGCCACGGTGGTGACCAGGGCGCCCGCGCCGGGCAGGAATTTCGACAGCAGCATTGCCCTGGGCCCAACACGCTCGTAAACGGTCAGCCCCTGACGAATGCAGGTGTCCTGGGACAGGGAAATCTTGCAAATGGTTTTGAGCAGCACGCCGCCATAACGCTTGCCGGCCCAATACCACAGCCCATCGGCGATCAGGCAGGCGACCATCGCCACCAGCACCCCGGCGCCCAACAGCGGCTTGCTCTGCATGGCCAGCGCCCCGGTCACGATCAGGGTCGGGTAGGCCGGCACCGGCAAGCCGATCTGCTCCAGCAGCACGTTGACGAACACCAGCAACAGCCCGTGGCTTTCATTCAGCTGCTGCAGTTCGTTCATGGCGGTGCCTGTTCGGAAGGTTCAGGGAGTGAAAAGCGGTGGCCGTACCGTCGCCGAACAGCGCTTTTGTGTCAACGCTGGATGGCTTTGGCCGGGCAACGTTTCATAGGCAGTGTCGATGGCGGCGATTGGCAGCGGTGATTTCAGTTAATCGGGCGTGCTCTCTAGAATCGACCCCTCAGCAATCAACAGACCTTAGGGAGCAACTCATGGCTATTGAAATCGGAATCAACGAGCAGGACCGTGCAGAGATCGTTGAAGGACTGTCGCGACTGCTTTCCGACACCTACGTGCTGTACCTGAAAACCCACAACTTCCACTGGAACGTGACCGGCCCGATGTTCCGCACGCTGCACCTGCTGTTCGAAGAGCAATACACCGAACTGGCGACGGCGGTGGACTCCGTTGCCGAACGCATTCGAGCCCTGGGCTTCCCGGCGCCGGGCACTTATTCAACCTATGCGCGGTTGTCGTCGATCAAGGAAGAGCCAAGCGTGCCTGCGGCGACTGACATGATCCAGCAACTGGTTGAAGGGCAGGAGGCGGTGGTACGCACCGCGCGCGAACTGTTTCCGCTGCTGGAAAAGGTCAGCGACGAGCCGACTGCCGACCTGCTGACCCAGCGCATGCAAGTCCACGAAAAGGCCGCGTGGATGCTCCGCTCGCTGCTGGAAGGTGACGGGTTCGTTGCCTGAAAGCTGCGTCGCGGCTGAGGGCAATTCATTGTAGGACCGGCTTCAGCCGGGAAGGCGTCAGGTGTTACACCGCAAAATGTATGGTGTACAAACCGACCTCTTCCCGGCTAAAGCCGGTCCCACTGAATTCACCATTCATTTATCGCTTCTGCAACCATCCCAGAAAATTATTCTTCTTGATCACCGCCGGTTTGCGCATCAGCACATGCTGGGTGCCTTGCTGGCGGACCGCTTGCAGCTTGTTCAACGCCGTGACGATTTCAACGCGCTGTTCCATGGCCTGGCGCGTAGCGGCTTTATCGATGCGGTAAACGACGCAGGAGGTGAGGGCAGTGAAGCGCGCCTGGGATGGCGTGTCGGCCAGCACGCTCTGTTCGCCCATCACTTCGCCGGGGCCCATGCGCCCGGCTTCCACCATCTCGTTGCCATCCTTGACGCTCGCCGACACCACGCCTGTGGCAATCACCAGCAAGCCGTCGGTGATCTCATCGGCTTCGATGATCGTCTGCCCGGCGGTGTATTCCCGCGCGACCATGCTCTGGGCCAGGTGGTCCTTTTCGTCGGCGGTGCTGGTGCGGAACACCTTGACCTCGTCCAGCAGCGCGCGGGGACGAGACATCGCTTCAGCGGTAGCTTCCGACTGCCAGGCGATGCCCGCCGCTTCCAGATGCCGATAGGCCAGATCGAACAGCAGATTGCGCACATCGCTCTTGTTGTTCAGGTCGCTGATGAACCCGGTGACCGCGTATTCAATGGTGGTGGGGCTGGTTTCCTTGACCACTGCGCGAGGCTTGGGCGTCTGCAGCAGAGCGCTGCAGCCCTGCAGCGCACGCTCCAGCGCATCAAGCACCCGGCGCGGGCGAATGTGCGGTGACATCATGATGTTGATCGACACGCCATGAATATGGACCGGTCGGCTCAAATTGACGATCTTGGCTTTCGCCGCCACGGAATTGGGGATGACCACCATGGTGCCGACGCCGGTGAGCAAATGCGTGGCGCGCCAGTCGATGTCCATGACTTTGCCTTCCATGCCGTCGATGGAGATCGAATCGTCGACCTGATAGGGCTTGGTGGTGTTGAGGATGATCCCGGAGAACACGTCGCTCAGCGTGCTCTGCAGGGCCAGGCCGACGATGATCGCCATCGCCCCGGACGTCGCCAGCAGCCCCTTGACCGGGAGCTGCAGCACATAACCCGCCGCCGCCACGATGGCGATCAGGAAAATCACCGCACCGATGACTTCCTGCAACAGCCGACCGCTGTGTCCCACGCGACTGGTCAGCGCCAGCCCGAGGACCACGGTGAGGGTACGCGCGGCGTAGAGCCACCAGACGATCGCCAGCGCCGTGGCGCCGAATTGCAGGGCGCTGTCGTCAGGCCAGGCCGGCGCTTCCAGAGGGCTCACGCCGGCATTGATGATCACCAGGCTGTAGGCAACGAATGCCGCCAGCCGCGTGGCGATGCGCGCCAGCCGGTTGCGGTCGGCCAGCAAGTGCCAGGCCAGCGCGTCGGCGAGCAACAGAAGCAGGCTCCAGGCCAGCGAATAGTGAGGGACGACGGTCGACATGAAAGATATCCGCAGGAAAAGTGCAGGGCCTAACGTGCAGGGCCTGGCTGGCCCGCGCGAATGCGCGCGCTCAATGTAGGCATGACCATGGACGATGTCTATAACCGATGGAGCCTGGTGATCCTGCGAAAAAACGCGTTGCTTCAAGCACAATGCTTCAAGACCATTACCCACGGACAGCGCAGTATCGGACGCCTCTCTTTCTCCGATTCGAGGCATCTCCATGCGCTCATCCGTTCTCCCGCTCGCCCGTTCCGTCGCTCTCGGAGTCGCCTTGTGTTCTGGTCTGGCCTTCGCTCAAGCGCCCGCCCAGCAGAAAACCCAGGTGCCCGGTTATTTCCGTCTGGCTGTCGGCGACTACGAAGTCACGGCGCTGTTCGACGGCTACAACGACCTGTCGCCCAAGCTGCTCAAGGGCATGAAGCCTGAAGCAATCCGCGCCTTGCTGGCCCGCCGCGACATTGACACGCCGGGCGTGCAGACCGCGTTCAACGCGTTCCTGATCAACACCGGCGAGCACCTGATCCTCGTCGACACCGGCGCCGGCCAATGCATCGGCGAGACGGCAGGCCTGCTTTCGCAGAACATCAAGGCCGCCGGGTATCAGCCGGACCAGGTCGACACCATTCTGCTGACCCACATGCACCTGGATCACGTCTGCGGCCTGGTCGACGCCGAAAAGAAACCGGTGTTCGCCAATGCCACCGTGTACGCCGCCAAACCCGAAGCCGATTACTGGCTGGACCCCACCGCCATCGGCCGGGTGCCGGAGCAGGCCAAGGCCTACTTCAGGATCGCCCAGGACTCCACCGCACCCTACGTCGCCGCTGGCCGGTTCAAGACCTTCGCCCCGGGCCAGTCGCCGGTGCCGGAAGTCAGCACAGCGCTGGAGGCGGGGCACACGCCGGGCAGCACGACGTACCAATTCAGCTCCAGGGGCCAGACCATTCTGTTCATCGGCGACCTGATCCACAGCCTGGCCGTGCAGTTCGATCACCCGGCAGTGAGCATCGCTTTCGACGAGAACAGCCAGAAGGCCATCGCCAGCCGTGATCAAGTATTCACCGAGGCGGCCAGCAAGAAGATCTGGGTGGCCGCCGCGCACCTGCCATTCCCCGGCACCGGTCACATCGTCGCCATCGACAAGCACTTCCAGTGGGTGCCGGTCGAGTACGGCACGTATCAGCGCGCGGCCCATGTGCCGTTGCTGGAATAGTCTGAGTTCGCCGGCGCCCAGGCGGCTGCAACTTTGAGCACAGCCGTACAAGTCTCGGTGGATCTAAGGGCTAGTCTGAGCAGACGTTGGCCAGCGAAAGATCGGGGGTGACATGAGGCGTGGGACGCTTTACCGGGCAGCATCGTTGATCGTCGTCGCCGGCCTGATCGTCTGCGCGGCAATGATGTGGCGCCCCTCGATCGATCCATTGGCGAAGGCGCAGGTGACCGACGACGCCAGCGCCCGGCGTGGCGCGCGGGTGGCGGAGCAGGGCGATTGCGCGGTCTGCCACACGCGCCCCGGCGGTGCGTACATGGCGGGCGGGCTACCACTGGTGACGCCCTTCGGTAGGTTGTACACCACCAATATCACCCCCGACCGCGACACGGGCATAGGCAGCTGGCCGCCAGAAGCATTTGTCCGCGCCATGCGCCACGGCGTTTCCCGCGACGGCCACTTTCTCTATCCGGCGTTTCCCTACGTCCACTACAGCAAGATGTCCGATGGCGACATCAGCGACGTATACGCCTACCTCATGAGCGTTGACCCGGTTTCGGCCCGTGCGCCGGAAAACCACATGATGTTCCCGATGAATTTCCGCCCGCTGGTCTCGTTCTGGAACCTGCTGTTTTTGCGGGATGATCGCCTGACCGACCTGCCGGATCGCTCGGCGCAATGGAACCGCGGGCGCTATCTGGTCGAGGGTGCGGGGCATTGTTCGTCCTGCCACACGCCGCTCAACTTCATCGGTGGGGAGAAGAACAGTGAGCATCTGGGTGGCGGTCTGGTGGACGGCTGGAATGCACCGGCCCTGACCGGTATGGCACAGCGCAGCAACCCGTGGACCGCCGAGCAGTTGGTCACCTACCTGCGCGCCGGCGTGGCAGGGCATCACGGTGCGGCGGCCGGGCCAATGCTGCCGGTCAGCCTGAGTCTGGCGCAACTGCCTGAAGCGGACGCTCAAGCCATCGCCGAGTACCTCCTCAGCCTGGACAGCAACACGCCGTCACCCGGTCCAGACTGCGGGGCAACAGGCGCAGCGTCAGCAGGTGCTGCGAGCCGTGTATCGGCGCCGGCGTTGGCTCAGGGCGAAGCGCTTTTCGCCGGGGCCTGCGCGGGCTGTCACGGCGGCGGGGCGCCCATGCGCACGATCGACGGACGGCCGCGCCTGAGCGTGGTGTCGGCGGCTACCGCAAGCGACCCGCGAAACCTGATCAAGACGATTCTCGATGGCATCCCGATGTCAGACCGGGCGCCCAGTCATTACATGCCGCCGTTCGCCGACACCCTCGACGACGCGCACATCGCCGCGCTCGCCGGTTATCTGCGCAATCAGGCGTGTGGCGCCGCGCCGTGGCGCGATCTGCAACAAACGGTCAACACGCTTCGTCAGGAGGGTCAGTCGAAATGATCACGCTGAACGTCAATGGCACGGATCATTCGCTGGACATCGATCCGGACATGCCACTGCTCTACGCGCTGCGCAATTACCTGCAACTCAACGGTGCCAAATATGGCTGCGGCCTTGGGCAGTGCGGCGCCTGCACGGTGATGGTCGAAGGCAAACCGGTCTTTTCCTGCCTGCTGCCTTCGGGCGCCGCCACGGGCCGGGCGGTCAAAACCGTCGAAGGCCTGGGCAGTGCCGACAAGCCCGGGCCGTTGCAACAAGCGTTCATCGACAACCAGGCCGCGCAGTGCGGTTATTGCATCGCCGGCATGATCATGCGCGCCCAGGCGCTGATCGATACCGTCGCAGCGCCCACCGACGAGCAGATTCGCACGCACATGGCACCGAACCTGTGCCGCTGTGGCACGCACCTGCGGATTTTCGCCGCGATCAAGGCCACGCTGGCGGCCAGGGTGAACCCATGAAGCACGGCGAGGAGAGGGTCGACCAGGGCCGGCGGGCGTTCATCATCAATGGCGCGCTGGTGGTGGGGTTCGCGATGGTGCCGGGGGCGGGGCGCGCATTTGCCGACACCGAGGTCGACACCCTGGGCACACAGGTGCTGGCGCCGGATCTGCCTGGCAGCCTGCGCACCAATCCGTTCCTGGACGCCTGGATTCGGATCGACGAGCAGAACGTCATCACCGTCTACACGGGCAAGGTGGAGTTGGGCACCGGTGTGAAGACGGCTTTGCTGCAAGTGGCGGCAGAACGCCTTGAGGTCGCGCCGCAGCTGATTCATTTTCTGACGGCCGACACCGCGCTCACCCCCAACGAAGGCTACACCGCCGGCAGCCACACGATGTTCGACAGCGGCACGGCGTTGTTCAATGCCGCCGCACAGGTTCGGCAACTGCTGCTTGAATCCGCCGCGCGGCAATGGGGGAGCGCGGTCGAGCAGCTCAGCACAAAGGACGCCGTGATCCAGGGGCCCGCCAACCAATCGATGACCTACGGCCAGGCGCTCGTCGGCGTTCAGTTGCACCGCTATGCCAGCGCCCATTCGCCGGCCATGGCGCCCGACCGCTTCACCCGGATCGGCCACTCATTGCCGCGCGTCGACATCCCCGCCAAGGTCAGCGGCGGTGCCAGTTATGTCCAGGACATGCGCTTGCCCGGCATGCTTCACGCCCGGGTCATTCGACCGCCGCGCCGCGGCTGCCAGCTTGAAGACATCGATCAGTCCGCCATCGAAAACCTCGGCGGCGGGGTCAGGCTGGTGCGCAACGGCAGCTACCTCGCGGTGGTCGCCGATGACGAATGGCAGGCGATCAAGGCCATGCGCAAGGGCTATGAACTGGCACGCTGGTCCGAAGGGGATGCGCTGCCTGATTCAGGCACTATCCATCAGTTGCTGACCGAGCTGCCGTCGAAACGCTACCCGATCCGTAATTCCGGCGGGTCGGTGCTCAGTCCGTCGCTCAGTCCGGTGCACCGTTGGAAAGCGACGGTGACCAAGCAGTACTTGATGCACGGCTCCATCGGCCCGTCGTGCTCGGTGGCCTGGTTCAACGAAGGCACGTTGACCGTCTGGACCCACACCCAGGGAGTCTACCCGCTGCGGGCCGGCATCGCCGAAATGCTCAGGCTGCCGCTGGCACAGGTGCGCTGTATTCATGCCGAAGGTTCTGGCTGCTATGGCCACAACGGCGCTGACGATGCGGCCGCCGATGCGGCGTTGATCGCCATGGCGCTCCCGGGCAAGCCGATTCGCGTGCAATGGATGCGCGAGCAGGAACATCTCTGGGAGCCCTACAGCTCGGCGATGCGCGTCGAGCTGGATGTCGCGGCGGATGCCGGCGGGCGCCTGGGCCTCTGGAACGCCGAGCTGTGGACCACGCCGCACAACGAGCGGATCGTCAACGCCGGGCGTCTGATGCCGGCGTGGCTGTTGGCGAAGCCGTTCGCGCCGGCGCCTTCGGTACCGATCGCCCAGCCCGAAGGGGATGGCGACCGCAACGTGATCCCGCTGTATGACGTCGCCAGCAGTCGGATCAACATGACGTTTGTCACGCAGATGCCGTTTCGCACCTCGGCGATGCGCTCGCTGGGCGCTCACGTCAACGTCTTCGGTATCGAGTCCGCCATGGACGAGTTGGCCGTGCAAGCCGGCGTCGACCCGGTCGAATTTCGTTTGCGCAACCTCAGCGATCCGCGGGCCCGGGCGGTGATCGAGCAGGTCGCTGCTGCGTTTCAGTGGCCGACCAAAGCCGGTGACCCCGGCAGCGGCATCGGCTTTGCCTTCGCCCGCTACAAAAACATCATGGGCTACTGCGCGATCGCGGTGCAGGTGCATGTCCAGCGACAGACCGGCGAGGTGGTCATCGATCGGGTTGTCACGGCGGTGGATGTCGGTCAGGTGGTCAGCCCGGACGGGCTGCGCAATCAGGTCGAGGGCGGGATCGTCCAGTCGGCCAGCTGGACGCTGTACGAGCAGGTCGATTATGACCCTGCCGGCGTGCGCAGCTATGACTGGAGCGGCTACCCGATCCTGCGCTTCCCGGCCTTGCCCCGGCAGGTCGAGGTGCACGTGCTCGACCAGCCCGGCCAGGCGTTTCTTGGCGCCGCCGAGATTGTGCAGGGTCCTATGGCCGCCGCGCTGGGTAATGCCCTGTCGAATGCCACGGGCAAACGGCTGCTGTCCCTGCCATTGGCGCGCAGCGGCTGGCACCGCGCGCTGTAAAGGCATTGAGGCAATAAAAACGCCCCGGTCTAAAAAGCCGGGGCGTTTTTTATGGGCGTTCCTGTCGAGGGCAGGTATCAGGCGCCACGGCTGACCGCACCGGCGCCAGGGCGCTGCCTGCGCGGCAAGAAGATGCGTTGAACGCAAAAGTTTTTTGCGTCCAGCGCAAAGCTGCAGTCATGTATATGCCGAATCCGCCGCCTATACTTCGGGCGCCACAAGGGCGGCGATCCTCTGGGCACAGCTCAAGGCTGCGGTCTTGAGCCCTTGCAGCTCAAAGCATGCCGCTTGTGGTTAACCCGTGCGGTCACTATCCCTACAGCTAATATCGGCGATTGTTTTTAACTGGTTAGATGAGCGCTTGTTAAAAATGGATAGCTGCGGTGAACGTCTCCGGGATTCAACCTCGCCCGGACGATGGTCAGCGAATCAGGGCCTGCGACTCCACTTCCAAGGACTGCATGAAATGATAAGTCTCGGTCAGACGATGATTTCCCGCGAGCACAGAGACGTGTTCAAGGACGGCGTCGCCATGCGCATTGGCACCCGCGCTTTCGACATACTCGACATCTTGCTGCGTCATCAGGGTCAATTGGTCAGCAAGGAACTGATCCTTCAGAGTGTCTGGCCGGACACCGTGGTTGAAGAGAACAATCTGCAAGTGCATATCTCCGCGCTGCGCAAAGCGTTGGGAAACGACCGTGAGCGGATCCGCACTGTGCCTGGCCGTGGCTATGTGCTGCTGGGCGGGGAGAGCGTCGATGCCCACAACCATTCCCACAACCATGCTCGCACGCCGTCCATGCTGCACGGCATCAGTTGCCATCACCGCCTGCCGGCCCGCATCGCTTTGCTCGGGCGCCAGGCATTGCTGGATGAAGTGAACAACGCTCTGGCCGAGGGCTGCGCGCTGGTCACGCTGATCGGCCCGGGCGGCGTGGGCAAAACCGCCCTGGCCGTCGAACTGGGCCAGACCCTGCTGGACGCCGGCACAACCCCCGTGTACTTCGTGCCGCTGGCGCAACTGCAATGCGCCGAGCTGCTGCTGGAAGCGTTCGCCAGCGCGGTCGGCGTGGACTGCAGCGGTAGTGATCCGGACCTGCAAGGGCTGATCCGCTGTCTGCAGCAGCAGCCGGGGCTGATCATTCTGGACAACTGCGAGCATCTGGTCGAAAGCGTCGCCAGCCTGCTGGAGGTGATTCTGCGCGGAGCACCGGCGGTGCGCGCGGTTGCCACCAGCCGCGAGCCGTTGCGCATCGCCGGCGAGCGCAGCCTGCAAGTGCCGCCCCTGGACATCCCGGAGCTCAATGCCTCCCGGGAGACCGTTCTGCGCAGTGCGTCGGCGCAGTTGTTCCTGCGTCAGTGGCGTGCGCTGGACAGCCATCTGGCGGCTGACGGCAACGCCGAGCTGGACGATTACAGCGTCGAGCTGGTGAGCGAAATCTGCCGTCGGCTCGACGGTATGCCGCTGGCGCTGGAGATGGCCGCCGCCCGGGCCTGCGCCTTGGGGCTTTATCAACTGGTGGCGAGCCTGGACGGCAGCCTGCACCTGCTCTCGGCATCATTGCGCACTGCGCCGCCGCGTCAGCAAACGCTGCAGGCGTCGCTGGCCTGGAGCCTGCGTTTGCTCGGTCGCGAAGAGCGCACCGTGCTGCGGCGGCTGGCGGAGCTGGACGGTCGCTTTACGCTGGAACGTGCCTGCGATGCCTTGCAGCGAACCCGTTTGCCGCGGGCCTGCATCATGGATTGCATCGTGCGTCTGGCTACCAAGTCGCTGCTGATGGTCAGTGCCCAGGGACCCTTCCGTTTCTATCGAATGCTCGGTACAACCCGCGCCTGCCTGCTGATCGCAAACGCCCACGACACCGCCTCGACGGAGACCCACGCGCCGCGTGCGCAGGATTACGACGCACCTTCGGCCCTGGCGACGCTGCAAAGCATCAGGGCTGTGCCGGCCGGGCCCGACGGGTATCATGCGCGGCATCAAAGAGCATTGGCCATTGGCCGTTAACAGGTCCGTTGCTGCGACGAAATCCTTTATGAGCCTGTCATGAACGTGAACCCCAAGGTCTATGTGGTGGACGACGACGCTGCCATCCGCACGTCCTTACAGCGGCTGTTGCATTCGGCAGACATCGCCTGCGAAGTGTTCGACAGCGCCCAGGCGTTTCTCGACCGCCCCCTGAGCCAGGGTCCCATCTGCTTGCTGCTGGATGTCAATCTGGCCCAGGGCACCGGCTTCGATCTGCAACAGACCTTGCTGGATCGCGGCCAGACCTTCCCGATCATTTTCATGACCGGTTACGGCACCATCGCCATGTCCGTGCGCGCTATCAAGGCCGGCGCCCGGGAGTTCCTGACCAAACCCTTCGAACCGGAGCAGCTGCTGGATCTGGTGCGTGAAGCGCTGACCAGTGACGCGGCAAACATGGACGAGCGCTGTCTGACCGCCTGCGTGAAAGCGCGTTTTGACAGCCTCACGCCGAGGGAACGGCAAGTCATGGCGCTGCTGATCACCGGCAAGATGAATAAACAGATTGCCGGTGAATTGGGCACCAGCGAAGTGACTGCAAAGGTGCATAAAAAGCACGTCCTGACAAAGATGGATGCGCGCAATGTCATTGAGCTGGTGAAGATGAGTGACCGGCTGGGTTGCCTGGCGAAATGACCGTTGATATGGCCGGTGTTCAGAGTAGGACTGGCTTTAGCCGGGCAGAGGCCGGTTTATGCGACCTTAGATTTGCGGTGTGATGCCTGATGCCTTCCCGGCTGAAGCCGGTCCCACTGGAGAAATCCGGTGCTTTTAGTGGGACTGGCTTTCGCCGGGAAATCGCTTAAGGGAAGGGGGGCCAACAAAGGGGTTTCATGAGTAGCGTTTTTCACGGGCCATACACGGCTATCTCCAGCGCCGGGGCATTCGGACCCCGGTGGCTGGAGCGGCTCGTCTGGCAGTTGCTGTTTGTCGATGGAGAAGTCGCCCATTACCGGGTCACGCTGACCCAGGAGGATCGCCACTGGCGCATCGTTCGTCCTGCTCCCGACGCCTCGATCGCTGCAGTCCGCCGTCTTGAACACGAATTCTCACTGGCGCCCCGACTGATGCCGCAATGGGCCGTGCAGCCGGTGGCGCTGCTGTCGGGGCCGGAAGGCACGCTGATGGTGCTGGAGGATGCCAGCGGCGTGGCGCTTCATGATCAGCCCGAGGCGCCGCTGTCCATCGAA
Organism: Pseudomonas sp. 15A4; assembly: GCF_016925575.1. Taxonomy (NCBI): domain Bacteria; kingdom Pseudomonadati; phylum Pseudomonadota; class Gammaproteobacteria; order Pseudomonadales; family Pseudomonadaceae; genus Pseudomonas; species Pseudomonas sp. 15A4. Next base: position 3,631,073 of record NZ_CP068986.1, read on the forward strand.
GGCTTTTTGCAGCGGGCCATCGCTGCCGCTGCCGCCGTATCAGGCGCTCACGAAGCAGGCCTGCTGCACCGCGATATCAAACCGTGCAACCTGATCCAGGACGCAGACGGTGTGGTCCGGCTCAGCGGTTTCGGCCTGAGCGTCGATGTGCAGTTGGCGTCGCCGCTGCCGGTAGTCGACGCCATTTGTGGCTCGCTCGGCTACATGGCGCCCGAACAGTCGCGTCGGATTCAGCGTCAGGCTGACCAGCGCAGCGACCTCTATGCGCTGGGCATGACCTTTTATGAATGGCTGGCCGGGCGATTGCCCTTCGAGGCCACCGATGCGGTGGAATGGGTGTATTGCCACGTTGCGCGAATACCGCCGCCGCTGAGCCAGCACCGCGGTGATGTCCCTGAGCCGTTGGCCGGTCTTGTGCATCGTTTGATCGCTAAAAACCCGGATGACCGTTATCAAAGCGCGGCGGCCCTGCACCGGGATTTGAACGAAATGCTGCGTCAGTGGCAGGAACTGCGGGACATTCCGGATCTTGAGGCTGACCCGTCCAATGGCCAACATGACGCGTCTATCCGCACGCCTTCCCACGATCCGACCCTTGCGTTGCGTGATCTGAAGGCGTGGTCGGCGCGCACATCGATCAACCTGAGCGGACGTGATGCCCTGGACCTGTCCTCCGTCATGAAATCCGCCCACGCGCTGCGCGACGAGAGTGAGCAGGACCGGCTGATCGAAACGCTGTTGCGCAACACTATTGTTCATGCCGGTGCGCAACGCGCCTTGCTACTGCTGGTAAAGGACGAGGCGCCGGTGATTCGCGCAATCGGCCAGAGCGGCGCCGACGGCTTGCACATCGAGTTGGCGGACAGCGCTCCAGACAACCGGCATCTGCCGCTGTCGATCCTGTACCGGGTGATGCGCACACGCCAGCGCCTGGTGCTGGACGATGTCTGCGGCGATGCCTACTTCGGTGCCGATGAATACGTGCGCCAGCATGGGGTGCGCTCGGCCTTGTGCGTGCCGCTGGTTAAACAGAGCAGGGTGCTCGGCGTGCTGTACCTGGAAAACAACCTCGCGCCCGGCGTCTTCACCCTCTGTCGCACCGAAGTGCTGGAACTGCTCGCCGGCCAGGCGGCGATTTCCCTGGAAACCGCGCGCCTGCATCAGGAACTGGAGCAGGAAAACGCCCGGCGCCGGGATGTCGAGATCGCCCTGCGCGGTGCTCGGGCCCGGCTGGCCAGCATCGCCCAAGCCACGGTGATGGGTGAGCTGGCAGCGTCCATTGCCCACGAAATCAATCAGCCGCTGGCGTCGATGGTGTCCAACGCCGCCGCCGGCATCCGCTGGCTCAATCGCGAAAACCCGCAGGTGGACGAAGCCTTGTCCGGGCTGCGCGACATCGTTGCCCAGGGCCGGCGTGCCGGGGAGATCGTCAACGCGCTGCAGAGTCTGGCGCGGCAGGGGCCCCACCACCGGCGACAGCTGCTGATCAATGACGTGATTCGTCATGTGGTGGCGCTGACCGGTGTCGAAGTCGAACAGCAGCGGGTTTTGATGACCACTCATCTGACCTGTTCACCGTTGCGGGTCTGCGCCTCCAGCGTGCAACTGCAGCAAGTGGTGCTGAACCTGATCCTCAACGCGCTGGACGCCATGAGCGCAGGCGATCACGTGCTGCGGCGGCTGTCTATCACCAGCGAAGTGGTGGGCCGCGATTACGTGGTTGTCAGCGTTGAAGACAGCGGCCGCGGCATCGAACCTGTGGACCTGCATCAGTTGTTCAACGCGTTTTTCACCACCAAGGACAAAGGCATGGGCATGGGACTGGCGATCTGTCAGTCGATCATCACTGCCCACGGCGGCCACCTCTACGCCATGCCGGCCCGCTTCGGCGGTGCGACCTTCGTGTTCACCTTGCCCGTCGTCGAGTAGCGCCGACGGCTCATCGAAGTCCGGGCTGTTCAGTACGGCCATGTCGAAGCAAGCAGTCGTTCGCAAAAGCCGCCCGCGTGCATACGATGGGCGTGAAACGACAGCACGTCGGCGTTGGTCGTGCCCAGCGTGGAGTGCGGGCGATGCAGCTGCCCCATCGCCATGACATGCAGAAACTTGAATTTGAAGCCGGGTTCCCGGGGGTAAGCGGCCAACACCCGCGCCTGGGCGGCGGGGCTGAAGCACTGGCAATGCGCGCCGGTCAAATCGGTTTCGACCGCGGCGCAGAGCAGGGCGGTCAATGGCGGTTTGTGCTGCGGGATGCCCGGCGTGGTGTGCAGGGCAATGGCGTCCCAGACCTGAGCGATGTCGTCCCAGGACCGGCCATGCCCGCGCAGGAACTGGGCGGCGGCGTTGGCGCTGTCGACTTCAAACCGCAGTTGCGACCGGGCGTACAGCCGGGTGATGCCGATGCGCAGAAACAGTGCGGCGGTGTACAAGAGGTCGGTATCTAAACGCAGGCCGCGACTGTGCCCCAGCAGGCTGGCGAAGACGAACGTGCGGCAGGCCGCGTTCAGCAGCAGGTCGGACTGGTGATCACGCATCAGGTCGGTTGCCGCTAGGGCCATCGCACCGTCGGGAATCAAAATTCCGGCCACGTATCGGGTGGTCACATGCAGTCCCTCGCAGCGAACCGAATCTTTGGAGCTGGCACGGTATCGCGCTGGCCAATGGCCGTCCTTGGTGCTGCCTTAAACGTTCTGAAAGCGGCTTGCGCGCACCGCGACGAGGCATGTCGTCGTACGACTTTTCAGAACGATTAATACCGGGAGAAGGACTTTAAGAATGCCGCTGTAGAGACTTCGCTCACCGCCAACTGTGAAGCTGGAGCGCCTGACATGACTGCATTCAACCCCTTGCTGAACCCCGAATCCGTTCTCGAGCGCGTCGCGCTGTCGCCGTGGCAGGAGCGTCGGGCCAAGGACTTGATGTCCAGCCAGATGGACAAGGGGCTGTCCATCGCCCGCATCGCTGCGGAATGTTCGCTGTCGCGCAGTCACTTCTCCCGCGCGTTCAAGAAGAACACCGGGCTTTCCCCTCGCGACTGGTTCTTGCAAATGCGCCTGGACAAGGCCCGGGCGTTGCTTGGCGAGTCAGTGCTGACCATCTCGCAGATCAGCCTGGATTGCGGTTTCGCCGACCAGTCGCATTTCACCCGTGTGTTCAGTCGCGTGGTAGGGCTGACCCCGTGCAGCTGGCGCCGGACCATGGCCCTCATGCCAGCCAAGGGGCGTTTGGCCCAGCGCGCGCACGCCTGTTGAGGGCCGCTGTCCCGAGCCATCGTCGGGCGCGACAGCACCGATGTTCAAGACACGGCCTCGGCAGCTGTGTATACCTGCGCCGGTCTGGCATAGTCAGGCCTCCCGATAATGCCTACTCCGGAATCGCTGAATGAACCGCAACGACCTGCGCCGCGTCGACATGAACCTGCTGGTGATCTTCGAAGCGTTGATGTTCGAGCGCAACCTCACGCGGGTAGCGGAAAAGCTGTTCATGGGCCAGCCGGCGATCAGTGCGGCACTGGCCAGATTGCGCGACCTGTTCGACGACCCCTTGCTGCTGCGCAACGGCCGAGCCATGGAGCCCACCGCCCGGGCCCTGGCGATCCTCAAGGAACTGCAACCGGCGCTGGACACCATCTCCGGGGCGGTGAGTCGGGCGAAGGAATTCGATCCGGCGACCAGCTGCGACATCTTCCGCATTGGCTTGTCGGACGACGCCGAGTTCGGCCTGTTCCCGCCGTTGCTCAACCGTCTGCGTGAAGAAGCGCCGGGCATCATCGTGGTGGTGCGCCGGGCCAACTTCCTGCTGATGCCGGCGTTGCTGGCGTCGGGGGAGATTTCCGTGGGCATCAGCTACACCACTGAACTGCCGGCCAACGCCAAACGCAAGAAACTGCGCGACATCGGCGTCAAGGTATTGCGCGGCGACAAACGCCCGGAGCCGTTGACGCTGGATGAATTCTGCCAGCGGCCGCACACCATGGTGTCGTTCTCGGGTGACCTGAGCGGCAACATCGATATCGATCTGGCGAAAGTCGGGCGGGCGAGGAGGGTGGTGGTGGCGGTGCCGCAGTTCAGCGGATTGCGTGCGCTGCTGGCGGGCACCGAGCTGATCGCGACGGTCCCGGACTACGCTGCCTGCGCCTTGATTGAGGGTGCGCGTTGCGAGCAGAGGATCCGCCCTTTCCGATCGAGCCTGCCGAGTTGTCGATGGTCTGGGCGGGCGTGCACGATAACGATCCGGCGGAGCGGTGGCTGCGCTCGCGGATTACTGAGTTCATGTCTCAGGAGACGCGGCCTTTGCCGTGAGGCTAGGTCTTTAAGATCAAGATCAAGATCAAGATCCAAGGCGTCTGCCTGGGGGCAGACTGTTTCGCCTTCGGCGAGTTACTTGGAAAAGCACCCCAAGTAACCAAGGGTGCCTGCTCCTGGTTGGGCCCTCCTGCGTCGGGTTCCTTCACTCCGGTCTCGCTCCGTGGGCCCGCGCCGAACGGACATCCATGTCCTGACGGCGCTCTCGCCGCATCCCTGCGGCTCGGCCCACTCCGCAAGACCTGCGTTCAGCCTGCACCCAAGTCGCAATTTGTGGTGTTTGGGCTTTTTGCGTATGAAGATCAAAAGCGCTTTAAAGCAGATCAACGGCTTCCCGGCTGAAGCCGGTCCTACAGTCGGAGGCGATTCCACAGGGTATACGCGATGCTTTTAGTGGGACCGGCTTTAGCCGGGAAGAGGCCGGCTCAGGCGCCGACATTTTCGCTGATAGCACCCGCTCGCTGTGGGAGCGAGCTTGCTCGCGAATGCCCTATCAAAAAACACCAGATATCCGATGGATGCACCGGCCCTTCGTGAGCAAGCTCACTCCTACAAGTCCTTCGCTTGACCCGCCCTTGATCTGCACTTGATCTGCTTTTGATCTTTAAACACAAAACTCCCAGACGACGCCAATCGCGACTTGGGTGCAGGCCGAACGCAGACGACGCGGAGTGGGCCGAGCCGCATGGATGCGGCGAGAGCGCCGTCAGGACATGGATGTCCGTTCGGCGCGGGCCCACGGAGCGTCGTCGGAGTGAGGGTATTCCGACGAAGGAGGAACCCAACCAGGAGCAGGCACTTTTGCTTACTTTTGGTGCTTTTCAAAAGTAAGTCGCCGAAAGCGAAACAGTCTGCCCCCAGGCAGACGCTTGTGATCTTAAGGATCTTGATCTTGATCTGGATCCTCAAAAGCACGTCTGTTCAATACCCACCCCCTTCGCCCCGCCACACTGAATTCATCGGCCACGTACTCCGGCACCTCGGCAAACGTGGCCCACGCAATGAATGGTGTGTGATGACCTACCCAACCCACAACGACCGCGCACAAGACCTCGGGCTGCTATTCCTCAGATCCGCCGGCGCACTGTTCCTGCTGTTCGTCCACGGCCTGCCCAAACTGCTCGACTTCAACACCCAGCTGACCCTCATCGAAGACCCGTTTCACCTCGGCGCCACCCTCACCCTGAGCATGGCCATCTTCGCCGAAGTCCTCTGCCCCCTGCTGATTCTGACCGGCGTACTGGCGCGACTGGCGTGCCTGCCTATTCTCATCCTGCTGCTGGTCGCGCTCGTCGTGGTGCACAGCGAGTGGAGCGTCGAACAGGGCCAGTTCGGCTGGTTATTACTGATTATCTTCACCAGTGTGCTGATCGCCGGACCCGGTCGTCTGGCGCTCAACCATGGTTTGCCTGGAGCGCTTCGCTATGCCTGATTACGCCACGACCGCCGACACCGTCCCGACCTCAAAACTGTCCGCCGACGAGATCGTCACCCTGGTGGTCAAGCACCGGATCAAGGCCGGGCTGGAAGCCCAATACGAAGCCTGGCTGCGGCGCATCGTCGCCATGGCGGCCAGCTACCCCGGGCATCTGGGCGTCGACGTCATACGCGGCAAGGCCGACGGCTTGCACATGTTCACCTGCGTGTTGCGCTTCTGTTCGACCGACGCCATGCAGCGCTGGATGGACTCTTCCCACCGCCGCGAGCTCGTCGCCGAAGCAGCGCCCATGCTGGCCGACGGCGATTTCACCGAGGTCAACCCGCACAATGAATTCTGGTTCGTCCCCGCCGCCGAAAGCCCGCCGCCACGCTGGAAACAGGCCTGCGTGACCTTTCTGGTCATCTGCCCGCTGACCCTGCTGGTCCCGCTGGTCTGGGGACCGGTGTTCCGCCTGTATCCGCTGTTGGCCCATTACATCATCAGCACCGCACTGGTCACCGTGACCATCGTCCTGCTGGTGGTCTACGTGCTGATGCCCCGCGCGACGCGGCTGTTTGCACCGTGGCTGAATGCCCGGCCCGCGCCGATGGCCGGAGCCGATCATGAAGGATGATGACGCCGATCAACCGTCTTCCAGCGACCGTCGCCGTTTCGTCGCCAAGGGCTCGCTGCTCGGCGCTGCCGCCGCACTGTTTTCTTCCATGCCTGCCACCGGCCTTGCTGTCGGGGCATCTAAAACGTCTGCCAACGGAGGCGCGATGAACGTCGATCTGATTCTCTTCAACGGTAATTTCCACACGGTTGACCAAGAAAAACCCAAGGTCAGCGCCGTGGCCATCAGCGGCGGGAAATTCGTCGCCGTGGGCGGCGACGCGGAGATCATGGCCCAGCGCGGCGCGGCCACGCAGGTCATCGACATGCACAAGCGCACGGTGATTCCGGGCCTCAACGACTCGCACTTGCACCTGATCCGTGGCGGGCTCAATTACAACCTCGAACTTCGCTGGGAAGGCGTGCCGTCGCTCGCCGACGCGCTGCGCATGCTCAAGGCCCAGGCTGATCGCACACCGACGCCGCAATGGGTGCGCGTGGTCGGTGGCTGGAACGAATTCCAGTTTGCCGAAAAACGCATGCCAACCCTCGAAGAACTCAACCAGGCCGCGCCCGACACCCCGGTGTTCGTCCTCCACCTGTACGACCGCGCGCTGCTCAACCGCGCCGCGCTGCGTGTGGCCGGCTACACCCGCGACACGCCAAACCCGCCGGGTGGCGAGATTGTCCGCGACAGCAACGGCGACCCGACCGGCATGCTGGTGGCCAAGCCCAACGCGATGATTCTCTACTCGACCCTGGCCAAGGGGCCGAAGCTGCCGCTGGAGTATCAGGTCAACTCTACGCGCCAGTTCATGCGCGAGCTGAACCGCCTGGGCCTGACCAGCGCCATTGATGCCGGCGGCGGCTACCAGAACTACCCGGACGATTACGCCGTGATCACGCAACTGGCCGAGGCCAAACAGCTGACCGTGCGCATCGCCTACAACCTGTTCACCCAGAAGCCCAAGGAAGAGCTGGAAGATTTCAAGCACTGGACCAACACCGTCACGCTGCATCAGGGCGACGACTTCCTGCGCCACAACGGCGCCGGCGAGATGCTGACGTTTTCAGCGGCGGATTTCGAAGACTTCCTCGAACCGCGCCCCGATTTGCCCGCCGGCATGGAGCAGGACCTCGAACCGGTGGTGCGTCACCTGGTCGAGCACCGCTGGCCGTTCCGCCTGCACGCCACCTATGACGAATCGATCTCGCGCATGCTCGACGTGTTCGAGAAGGTCAATCGCGACATTCCGTTCAACGGCATCCCGTGGTTCTTCGACCACTGCGAAACCATCACGCCGAAGAACATCGAGCGGGTCAAGGCGCTGGGTGGCGGCATCGCGATTCAGGACCGCATGGCCTTCCAGGGCGAGTATTTCGTCGAGCGCTACGGCGCCAAGGCGGGCGAGCACACGCCGCCGATCAAACGCATGCTGGCCGAAGGCGTGCCGGTGGGCGCCGGCACCGACGCCACCCGCGTGTCGAGCTACAACCCCTGGACTTCGCTGTACTGGATGGTCAGCGGTCGCACCGTCGGCGGTCTGGAGCTGTACCCGGAAGGCTTGTCCCGGGAAACCGCGCTGGAACTGTTCACCCGTGGCAGCGCCTGGTTTTCTTCCGAGCAGGGCAAAAAGGGCCAGATCAAGGTCGGCCAGCTGGCGGACGTGGTGGCGTTGTCCCAGGACTTCTTCAGCGTGCCGGAAGAGTCGATCAAGTGGATCGAATCGGTGCTGACCATCGTTGACGGCAAAGTGGTGTACGGCGCCGGCGAGTTCGACGATCTGGCACCGCCGAGCGTGCCGGTGCTGCCGGACTGGTCGCCGGTCTCCAAGGTTCCGGGCCACTGGCGCCAGGGCGCACCGATGGCAGCGGCGGTTCACCAGTGCAGCGGCCCCTGCGGCGTCCATGCCCACAGCCACGATAAAGCGCGCCAGTCAAAAGTACCGGTCAGCGACTTCCAGGGTTTCTGGGGTGCGTTTGGCTGCTCGTGCTTCGCCTTCTGATCGGCGCCTGAACAAAGCAATTGAAAAGAGCATGAAAGGCCTCGTCGGCACTGACCGACGGGGCTCACCGTCAGCGTGATGCGCTGGCTCCCGTACTCATCCGTCACCCACTCAATGGAGTCAATCATGACCGTTCCCTACAAGCGCTTGAACAAAGATGATGCCGTGGTTCTGCTGGTCGATCACCAGACCGGCCTGATCTCGCTGGTGCAGGACTTCACGCCGAACGAGTTCAAGAACAACGTGCTGGCCCTGGCCGACTGCGCCAAGTTCTTCAACCTGCCGACCATCCTCACCACCAGCTTCGAAACCGGCCCGAACGGCCCGCTGGTGCCCGAGCTCAAGGCGATGTTCCCGGACGCGCCGTACATTGCCCGTCCTGGCCAGATCAACGCCTGGGACAACGAAGATTTCGTCAAGGCAATCAAGGCCACCGGCCGCAAGCAGATCATCATCGCCGGCGTCGTGACTGACGTCTGCGTGGCGTTCCCGACCCTGTGCGCGCTGGAAGAAGGTTTCGACGTGTTCGTGGTCACCGATGCGTCGGGCACCTTCAATGACGTGGTGCAAAAAGCCGCGTGGGCGCGCATGACCGCAGCCGGCGCACAGTTGATGAACTGGTTCTCGGTGGCCTGCGAGCTGCAGGGCGACTGGCGCAACGACATGGAAGGCCTGGCGAACCTGCTGTCCCAGCGCATTCCGAACTACCGCAACCTGATGAACAGCTACTCGGCCTTCACCGCCAAGTAACACCCTGTGCGCCGCCTTTTGCGGCGCACACCTTCCGAATTAGCGGTAACCGTGACAAGATTGCTCGCGGTTAACGCTTATCAAAGAGGGCGCGGCCCCGCCACGCCACTCAGCGTTGGCGGATCGGCCGCTGCCCCACGTCTGGAGAAAACATCATGGCTCAAGCATCTGCATCCGTTCGCATCCCGGTCTCGGCCGAAAAGGTCTGGGCGCTGACCGGAGGCTTCCTGTCGCTGAACGATTGGCTGCCCTTCATCAAGACAAGCGAGTCGCAGGAAGGCGGGCGCGTGCGTCATCTGATCACCGACGACGGCGCTGAAATCACCGAGCGGCTGGAGACTTACGACAACAAGGCGCGCACCTACAGCTACTCCATCGACAAGGGGCCGTTTCCAATCAGTTCGTATCTGGCAACGCTGACAGTCAAAGAAGATGGCGCCAATGGGGCGTTGGTGGATTGGTCAGGGGTTTTCACCGCCGACGGTGTTTCCGATGCGGAAGTCGAGGCGTTGTTCAAGGGCATTTACGAGGGTGGTCTTGAGGCGCTGAAGGCCAATTTCTAAGTCGTTGAAAATGTAGGCCGCCGATCATCGCGGGACCGCCAGGCCATTGCGGCCTGGCATATCGGTGCCGTGCTTGAATCGTTGTCGCGTCAGGCGTTTGAGGCCTTAGATGTGCTCGGACACTGTTGCTGCATTGATCAGGTCGTACAGGGCAAATGCGCGGTTGACCAGGAAAACGGTCACAGCGGTAAGGGCAACGGCATTGATGAGGTGCAGGGTCATGGTCATGGTCCTTGTAGTGGTTCCGTGTCGGGTCTGGAATGACGCGATGGTACGCGAGCCCTTTCGAAGCTGAAGACAATAGGCTTCATGGTCTACATCACCGGCAATGATGGGGCAGGGCGCTGGAAGGGCAAAACCGGGTGACGGGGTGAACTATTGCCGCGCGATCCGGGTCGGCTCTACACACTTATCAGCCTGGAGCCTGCCATGCAGCCTTATGTCATTTGCCACATGATGTCCTCCCTCGACGGCCACGCCCTCACCGACGGCTGGGATCGCGCGTTCAAGAAAGATGCCGGTGATCTGTACGAAAAGCTCGCCCAGACGTTTGAGTTTGACGCCTGGATCTGCGGGCGCGTAACCATGCAGGAAATCGCCCACGACGAAGGCTGTCCCAAAGGCCTCGCCACAGGGCCGATAGAGCGAAGCCATTACTTCGCCGACCGCAACGCCACGGCCTACGCGGTGTCCATCGACCCTCAGGGCAAGGTCGGCTGGAAGAAGAATCAGGCGCTGGACTCCCACGTCGTGGAGGTGCTGACCGAAGGCGTGTCGGATGACTACCTGGCGTACCTGCAGTCGATTCAGGTGTCTTACATCTTCGCGGGGAAGACCGAGATCGACCTGCAGCAGGTGGTGCAGATCCTGTTGAGCGAGCTGGGCTGCAAGCGCTTGATCGTCGAGGGTGGCCCTCACGTCAGTGGCTCGTTCGTCAACGCGGGGCTGGTCGATGAAGTCAGTGTGCTGATCCTGCCGTTGATCGACGGGCGGGGGAGCACCCGGCGTCGTTCGAGGTGTCAGCCGAAGCGTGGAAACAGCCGGCGCATTTGAAACTGACGTCCGCGGAGGTCCAGGACGGCGGTGCTGTCTGGCTGCGTTACACCAAGGCTTGACCCTGGTGCGGAGCGGGACTGATGCAGTCCCGCTTCATCCAGAGAACAAAACCGTCGGAAACGAAAAAGGCCAGCTAAGCGCTGGCCTTTTCGTTTACATCTGTCTGGCTCCACGACCTGGACTCGAACCAGGGACCCAGTGATTAACAGTCACTTGCTCTACCAACTGAGCTATCGCGGAATGCGCGCTATCTTACTGATTGGAAAAGGGAAGTCAAGCGAGGGTATTAAAAAAGTTATCGGACAGGCTCGCCTATCAGATGCATAGCGTTATCGATCTTCCGGCCAGCGAGTCACGTGTGGGAGATTCTATGGTTGTCATCAAGCCAAATCCCCCTTTTGATCGTTCCTACGCTCCGCGTGGTAACGCCGCCTCGGACGCTCCGCGTCCCGCAGACGACGCGCATTCAGGCCGGGGAGGCGACGCGGAGCGTCACGGGATGCATTCCCACGCAGAGCGGGGGAACGATCAAGATCAAAGCTTCCCGGCTGAAGCCGGTCCCACAGAATGCACGCGCTGCTTTTAGTGGGACCGGCTTTAGCCGGGAAGAGGCCAGCCCGGGCGCCGACAGTATTGCGGATCAGCCACACTTCCTGTGTGAGCGAGCTTGCTCGCGAAAGGGTCAGTACATCCGCCAAATCTTCAGCGGCTGCAGTGCCATCTTCGTGAGCAAGCTCACTCCCACACGAGCGGGTGCGGTGTCCAGCAAGTGAGGCAGAGCTGGATCAATAGCGCCAGGTCAACGATGCCGTCAGGTTGCGCGGCGCGCCGTAGTTGCTCGCGGTGCCGCTGTACAGCGACGTCAGGTATTTGCGGTCGGTGACGTTGTTGAAGTTCAGCGCCGTGCTCCAGTTGCTGTCGATGTCGTAGCTGGTCATCAGGTCGACCAGCGCGTAGGCGTTCTGGCGGATGACGCTGTAGTTGTCGTTCTGAATCCCGCTCTGCCAGCTGACCCGGGTGCCGATTCTGGCCTGGGGCAGGCTTGGCAGCCGGTAGCTGGCCATACCGCGAAAGGCGTGGGCGGGCACATAACGGCGGGCCTTGTCACCGTCATCGTTTTCGATGTGCACGTAGGTGTAGCCCGCCAGCAGGTCAAGACCCGGCAGCGCTTCGCCCGACGCTTCCAGCTCGATGCCGTGGCTTTTGTAATCATCGGTGAAGTAGCGGAACTGCGAGCCCACCTCGACGAAGTCCGCCGACTGGACGTTGCTCTGTTTGGTCTTGAACACGGCGGCGGTCAGGTTCAGGCGATCGTCCATCACGCTGCCTTTTACGCCGGCTTCCAGGCTCTTGCCTTCCAGCGGCGCGAGCACTTTGCCGTCGACGCCGACCGTGCCGTACTGCGGATTGAAAATCTCCGTCCAGCTGGTGTAGACGCTCCACTGCGGGGTCAGGTCGTAGACCAGGCCGGTATACGGCGTGACCTTGCCGTGCTCGCGCTGTGAGTGATCGGTGCCATAGCTCTCGCCCGTGCCGTCGACGCTGAGCATGCGCGCACCGGCGATCCAGTGCAGATCATCCGCCAGGCTGAAGCGCGCACCGGCGAACAGGCTTTTCTGCCGGTCCTCGAAATTCTGGGTGTTGGTGTCACGGGTGAAGTCAAACTGCGGTCTCGGCGTGTTGCCGGCAAGAATGCCGGCGAACGAGGTATTAAAGTAGCCGGCTTCGTCGGCGTCGTATTCCCGTGCCTTCTGGTGAGTACGGCCGTAGGCGGCGCCGAAGGTCAGCTCATGGTCGCGGCCGAACAGGCTGAACGGTCCGGAGACTTTCGCTTCGCCCAGCAACTGGTGCGCCTTGCTGGAGGTATCAGCGGCGAACACCGAGGCGACGTCATCGGTGACGCTCGAGACGTACAGCATGTTGGTGTCCTGGTATTCGGTAATACCGGTGCCGGTGAGCGTGGCATTCCAGCCGTTGCCGAAGTCGTGCTTCCATTCTGCGAACGCGCGCTGGGTGTGCATGTTCCAGTAGGTCCACGGCTGGCCGACGTTGGACGAGCGGCTGCTGTAATGGATCGGGTTGTTATTGATGTCGACCAGCGGCAGGTTGCCCCAGGTGCTGCCGTTGGAATCGCTGTTGTGTTGGGTGAAGCCCACGGTCAGGGTGTCGGCATCGGACAGGTCAAAGGCGAGCAGGCCAGCAGCGACGTTTTTCTCGTGGCTGTAGCGGTCCATCCACGAATTGCCCTTGTCGTGGGCATAGATGAAGCGGCCGCGCACGTTCCCGGTGTCGGTCAATGGCCCCGACACGTCAACGTCAATGCGCCGGTTGTCCCATGAGCCCACGCTGGTATCGACTTGCGCCTGGAAATCCCGCGTCGGTCTTTTGCGGATGAAGTTGACCGTGGCTGACGGATTGCCGGTGCCGCTCATCAAACCGTTGGCGCCGTGGAGCACGTCGATCTGCTCGAATTCGGCCATGTCCAGGTCACCGATCATGATGGTCTGGGCGAAGGGCATGCCCATGCCGTCGTACTCGAAACTGCCGATGTCGAACCCGCGGGAGGTGAACTCCGTGCGGTCGCTTTCGCTTTGCTCGACGGTCACCGACGGCGCCGAGCGCAGCGCGTCCTTGACCCCGTTCATTTTGAAATCGTTCATCTGCGCGCGGGTGATGGTCGTGATCGCCTGAGGCGTCTGCTTGTTGGTCAGCCCCAGCTTGGTGGTGCTCGAAGACGGCTTGCCCTGATAGCCCACGCTTTGCCCGTCATCCTGTGCGGCGGTGTCCTGAATCTGCATCGCGGGCAAGGTGACGTCGTCGGCTGCATTGGCAGCAGACATGGCGGTGACGACACCGGCCAGGAGAAAGGTGGCGGGGAGGCGAGGGATCACGATCGAAGTTCCTGAAGACGCGGTGGGAGCGCGATTCTGAATCAAGATGCGAATCATTACCAGATATGACTAACGGGATTTTCACATTTTTTTCACGGGCTGAAGGCTCTGGGATGGGCTCTTCCCGGCTCAAGGCGGTCATGCGATGAAAGCCTCCGCACTCGGCGGCGCGCGGACCTTGACTGTGGGACCGCCTCGGCCGGGAAGACGTCGGCGTGTAACGACCCAGGGGATGGTTGGCACGAGGACAGATTGATTGACCGTGACGCGCTGTCAATCAATCAGTCCCCTTTAACGGCTCAGGGAATCAGCTTTCTGGCCCGCATGTCTTCCAGGTGCGCCAGCAGCACTTCATCCGAACGCAGCGTCATGCTCGAGAACCCTGCCTGCCGGGCTTTGGTGACGTCAAAAATGGCATCTTTTTCGACGTGGAAAATGAAGTCGCCGAAAGAGCCCAGCGCGATTCGGTCCGGGTCGGTTTCCGCCAGCCCTTCGCGTCGCGCCAGGCTTTCCCACACAGGACGCAGCGCGCCTAGGCGCTGGGAGAGGGAAATCGGTTGCGGCTCGCCGACGTCGAGCCCGAACCACTCAGCCAGTTTTGGCCAGACATGGCTCCAGCGAAACACGTCCCCATTGGTCAGGTTGAAGGCGCCGTTCATGTCGTTGACTGCGGCCCAGACGGCTGCCTCGCCAATCAGCTCAGCGGAGGTCACGTTCACCAGGACATTGCGGTAAGCGATGTCGGAGCCTGGAAACTGCATCGCCGTGCCGGTCTCGCGGCACAGTGTGCCGTACAGACCGATGAGATTGCCGAGGTTCATCGCCGAACCCATGGAATGGCCGATGACGATGTCGGGGCGCAACGCTGTCCATTGGACGCCTTGCGCTTCGAGGCTTCTCACGAAGTCCTCGTGGCGGAAGTAGAGGTTGGGCGGGAAGTGGCGGCTGTCATCCTCACGGGCAGGGGTTTTATAGACGCCCAGTTGCGCGCCGTAAATTTTGCCGCCCTGAACGATGGTGATGCGCTTCAGACTCGCGCCCGAATCGCGCAGGGCCGCGACCAGATTCTCCAGCATTGCGGCATTTTCATCGGCTTCGACGCCCGGATCGCTGTCGGGCTTGAGGGCGCTGTAAAACAAGTGGGTCACAGCCTTCAGGCTGGCATTCGAGGCGTCGAGGGTCTCGGGCTTCAGCAGATCAGCAGTCAGGTGTGGAAAGCGACTTGGCGCGGTCGTCGATCTGCCAACCGTGGACACTTGCCAGCCGGCGTCGGCGAAACTTTCTACCACCGCTTTACCGATAACCCCGCTGGCGCCGGCGACGAGTAAGTGCTGTTCAGGCATGGGTAGGTTCTCCTCTGGACATCAGTGGGCGCGCCGCAGGGGAGCAGCGCAGTCAAAGGGCAGACCGTGGCGGTTTCGGTCCGTGCATTCTTTTGCGGGGTGGCGAGACAGCCGTTCTGCGATGCGCTCATGGTGGAGGCTGGATTGAAGGGCGCCTGATGGAGCGGCCTTGGCCCGGAAGCCATCCAATAACGCAGTGCAAATCTACGCTGCTGAAACTTGAAATTGCGTCCATGGATGCAAATGAAGTAGGGTTGCGTCTGTAGATAATGTAGCCGCTGTGACCAAGAGGTAATTCCATGACCATCGCCCTTCCAGCGCGACAACTTTCGAAGTCCGAATGCGTGGTCGGTTTGCGGGCGGCGTTACGGGTGCTGGACAAATGGAAAGCCACCAGCGAGCAAGCATGTCAGATCCTGCGGATTTCCCGAAGCACGTACACCCGCGCTCGCCAGGACGACGCGCAGTGGTCGGTGGCACTGGATCAGGACCAGATGCAGCGGGTCAGCTTCGTGCTGAACATTCACGCCGCCCTCCGAACCCTGTTTGATAACCCCGACAACGCCTACGGCTTTCCGTCGATGGAGAACCACAACGAGTTCTTCAATGGCAGAAAGCCTCTGGACGTCATGGCCCAGGGCGACATGATCGCGCTGTACGAAACCTTCCGTCGCATCGATACCCTCCGGGGCGCCCAATGGTGACGCCGGACGCGCTCCCCGCACTCGCCGGTGAGACGCAGCAGGCCTATCGCCTGGTCAATTCCAAATTCCCTCCCATCGAGCTGTTCAGCGACGTTGCCGATTCCGCCGAGTTCGAGACGCTGTACCGAATTCAGGCGCTGACCAACCCGCGCCTGCAAAACGAAGTCGGCCGCATCGAGCTGATTCCCCTGGCCGAGATCCCGTTCGGCATCCCCGGGTGTTCTTATGCGGTTGCACCCTTTACCCATGTCAATCCGGCGGGCTCGCGCTTCAGCAGCGGCGAGTTCGGCGTGCTGTATCTGGCTGACACCGTCGACACGGCCCTCGCTGAAGTGCGTCACCATCAGCAGTTGTACTGGTCGCGGGTCGCGGCGCTGAAGTACGAGCGCTTCGTGTTCCGCTGCCTGAGTTGCAGCTTCAGCGAGGAGGGCAGCGTCGACGCAACTTCAATCCCGTTCTCCGACCCCATTTACGCACCCGACGACTACGCGCAGTCCCACGTGCTGGGCAAGGCCGCGAAGCAGGCCGGGATGGCCGGCCTGCGTTACTGCTCGGTACGCTCGCCAGGCAATGTCTGCTGGGCATTGCTGACCCCGCGTCACGTCACGTCCATTGTGCAGAGCGCTCACTACGAGATGATCTGGAGCGGCGAGGTCATCGGCATCAATCAGCTATCCAACGCCTGACGCTGGTCGATCCGCACGCCGCGCAAAACATCGAACTCAACCGCCGCTTGAGAAGTCACTCCAGCAATGGATATCGAGGAGCGGTCATGGGCAAAAACATCACAGCGCTGGAATTGGGCATCGACCTCGTCGAGGGCGGTGAGGCGGCGCTGTTCAAATGGTTGCTGGCCAGTTTCCTGATGGGCAAGCGTATTCGGGCGCAGGCGGCGGTGCAGACCTACCACGTCATCGTCGACAGGCACGGCCGAGACACGCCGCGCAAGCTGGCCGGGTGTACCCATCGGGAATTGGTGAGGATGCTGGGCGAGGGCGGCTACGCGCGTTACGACGAATCCACGGCCGTGCGCTTGCTGGCGCTGGCATCCAGGCTGATTAACGAATATGGCGGCACTGTCACCGCGATCGTTGCTGCCAGCGCCGACCGTGGCGAGTTCGAAAAGCGCCTGCAGGCGTTCGACGGCATCGGGCCGAAGACTGCAGAAATCTTCATGGGCGAAGCCGGGGAGGTGCTGTTTTGAACGATGCGGTTTTGACGGATGCTGTGTTTGACGGCGCTGTCCCGCAAGTGCCTGGCGGAATCTTCGTGGGCTGCGCCGGCTGGAGTCTGGGCCGCGAGTATGCGTCGGCGTTTCCGGGCGACGGCACTCACTTGCAGCGCTACGCCCGGCAATTCAATACTGCGGAAATCAACAGCTCGTTCTATCGCCCCCACCGACCGCAGACCTACGCCCGCTGGGCTGAGTCAGTACCGGCGGATTTCCGCTTTTCGGTGAAAATCCCCAAGCTCATTTCCCACGAACAGCGCCTGCACGACAGCGCCCGGGCGCTGGATGAATTCCTCGGTCAATGCGGGGAGCTGGGCGAACGGCTTGGCTGCCTGTTGCTGCAGTTGCCACCGTCGCTGGCGTTCGAGCACCGGGTGGCCGAGGCCTTTTTCATCCAGCTGCGCGAGCGCTATGAGGGCCATGTGATCATTGAACCGCGCCATGAAAGCTGGGTGCAAGGCGAGCCGATGCTTATTCACTATCGCATCGCGCAAGCAACGGTCGATCCGTCGAGGCTCAGCAACGACAGCCAACCCTCAGGCTGGCCGGGGATGCGTTACTGGCGACTGCACGGCGCGCCGCGCATCTATTACAGCGGCTATGAAGAAGATTATTTGATTCGTCTGGCCGTCGAGTTGAAAGCTAAGACGCAAAACGGTGCGCCGACGTGGTGTATTTTCGATAACACCGCCAGCGGCGCCGCAACGGGCGACGCCTTAAAGCTGATGGAGTTGCTCGGGCTGCAGCCGTCCGGACTTGCGAAACAGGATTGACTCCGGGACGTCCGAACCGTCATTTTTCCGGCGGATTGCCGCGCTCGCCGGCTGGGGCAACATTTAGTTGGCGCGCGAGTTGTTTACTGTCATAGCACGATGCCACAATCCGCTCCATCCAATGCCAGGGTCGGGCGAATTCGATGTACCTCCATGATTCTCAACCGGCGCGCGAGGCCCTGATACGGGCCCAAGTGCGTAACGATCGTTTGCAGTTACTATTCCGTCAGAGTTTTTCTCGGTGTTCGGCAGTGCTCTGGCGGCAATTATGCTCTCCTGGATTTGCTGGGAGCGCCTCGAACATTCGCTGATTCTCTGGTGGCTAGGGTTGCTGGGCGCCTCGACCACCCTGCGCCTGATCATGTTGACCACCTATTTCCGGATGCCGGAAACCGCCCGGACGCCGGAGCGCTGGGAACCCGTTTACTGGATCACGCTGGTACTGTCCGCCGGCATCTGGGGCGGTGGTGCGCTGGCACTGATGCAAGCCGGTGATCTGCTGATCCAGACACTGGTGCTGCTATTCGCGGTGGGCATGACGGTGAGCGCGGTGTCCTGTTATTCCGCGTACCGCTCGATGACCCTGGTGTCGATTGCGCTGGTGCTGTTGCCGTGCTCGCTTTGGCTGCTGTTTCAGCCCCAGACCGCGCAGCAGGGCATGGCTGCCGCGTCGCTGATCTTTGCCATTTTCGTGGTCAGTGCGACGCGCAAATTGTGCCGGGCGATGGAGCGGGCATTTCGCCTCAGCCGCGAAATGGAACATGCCCATGGCATCGCTGACCACGCCGCACAGACCGACGAACTGACCGGGGTGAAAAACCGCCGGGCTTTTTCCATCGGGCCGAGCGCGCCTACGACACCTGCAAGCGCAGCCGGCTGCCGCTGTGCGCGCTGATGCTGGACATCGATCACTTCAAGCGCATCAACGATTGCCACGGCCATCAGGCCGGCGATGACGTGTTGCGGCAGATCGGCCGGGTCATTTGCCAATCCGTGCGGGAAGGCGACGTTTGCGGACGCCTGGGCGGCGAAGAATTTGCGCTGGTGCTGGCCGACACCACGCTCGAAGCGGCCCATGCCATCGCCGAAAAGCTCCGTCAGGCCATCGCCGACATTACCTGCCAGCACGACGAAGGGGTTACCGCCAGCCTCGGTGTCGCCGCGCTGAGCGACACCGATCAGGACGTACACGGCTTGCTCGGCCTGGCGGACAAGGCGCTGTTTCGGGCCAAGGCATCGGGTCGCAACCAGACGGCGGTGGCCTAGGGGCATCTCTGAAACGAACGCGGACGATTTTAGTGTCACTCGGACGTGACATGTGTCTCGACGCTTCATTCGGCGGCGGCTGTGGCGTAGTGTGTCCAGCCTGTTTGGCACGAAGACCGACTGGAAGAGGTAAATGAGATGACCCTGCAAAACCGCCTGGACAACCTGTACCCGCGCGCCGACGAGATCCCTGAGCCGTTCCGCGCAGGCCCGGCCATCGAGCAGCGCGATTACCTGGTCAATGGCGAACTGCACCAATGGCACGGGCCGTTGGCGCCGGTGTTGAGCCCGGTCTCGCTGCAGACCGACACAGGCCTTGAGTCCGTGGTGCTGGGCAGCACGCCCCTGATGGACGCCGACACGGCAATGACCGCGCTGGACGCTGCCGTCAAAGCCTACGATCGGGGCCAGGGCGCCTGGCCCACAATGCGCGTGGCCGATCGCATCCATCACGTCGAGACCTTCCTCAAGCTGATGCGCGAGCAGCGCGACGCGGTGGTCACGCTACTGATGTGGGAAATCGGCAAAAACCTCAAAGACTCGCAGAAAGAATTCGACCGCACCTGCGATTACATCGTCGACACCATCAACGCCCTCAAGGAACTCGACCGCCGTTCCAGCCGCTTCGAGCTGGAGCAGGACACCCTCGGCCAGATCCGCCGTGTGCCCCTGGGTGTGACCCTGTGCATGGGCCCTTACAACTATCCGCTGAACGAGACCTTCACCACGCTGATTCCGGCGCTGATCATGGGCAATACCGTGGTGTTCAAACCGGCCAAGTTCGGCGTGCTGCTGATTCGTCCGTTGCTCGAAGCGTTCCGCGACAGCTTCCCGGCCGGGGTTATCAACGTGATCTACGGCAGCGGCCGCGAGACGGTCAGCGCGCTGATGGCCAGCGGCAAGATCGACGTGTTCGCGTTCATCGGCACCAACAAGGCCGCCAGTGCCCTGAAAAACTCCACCCCAAGCCGCACCGTCTGCGCGCCGCCCTGGGCCTGGACGCCAAAAACCCGGGCATCGTGCTGCCGGATGTGAACCTGGACAATGCGGTGACGGAAGCCATTACCGGCTCGCTGTCGTTCAACGGTCAGCGTTGCACGGCGTTGAAGATCCTGTTCGTGCACGAAAACGTCGTCGGCAGTTTCCTCGAGAAGTTCGAAGAAAAACTCGCTCAGCTCAAACCTGGCATGCCATGGGAGCCGGGCGTCTCGCTGACGCCATTGCCGGAGCCGGGCAAGACCGAGTACCTGCAAGGTCTGGTGGACGACGCTGTGGGCAAGGGCGCCAAAGTGGTCAATGAAGGCGGCGGCACGACCCACGGGCAGTTTTTCTACCCGGCCGTGTTGTACCCGGTCACGCCGGACATGCGTGTGTATCACGAAGAACAGTTCGGGCCCGTGGTGCCGGTGGTGGCGTACCGCGATCTGGAAACGGTGATCGAGTACGTGCTGGATTCTGATTTCGGCCAGCAGTTGAGCATCTTCGGCAATGATTCCAAGCAGGTCGGGCGTCTGGTCGATGCGTTCGCCAATCAGGTGGGGCGGATCAACATCAATGCGCAGTGCCAGCGCGGCCCGGACAGCTTCCCGTTCAACGGCCGCAAGAATTCGGCTGAAGGCACGCTGTCGGTGCACGATGCGTTGCGGGTGTTTTCGATCCGTACCCTGGTGGCGACCAAGTTCCAGGAGAGCAACAAGGCACTCATCAGCGACATCATCCATAACCGTGAGTCGACGTTCCTGACCACCGATTACATTTTCTGATTCATTGCTCGACGTCACCGCAAGCCTGTTGAACAGTTGATGCTGTTCAACCGCTTGCGGTTTTTTATATCTGTACTTTAAAACCCGCCGCCACTGTATGGCGCAGGCTGTTTAATTCTGCAGCCGTTCCGCTCTCCGGGATCATTTTGTAGGAAAGTTTCTAGACTTCCGTAGGACAGCTCTCGACCTGCCTTTGTGGGTAGAGTTTTTATTCGTAGGGTATTAGCCTTGCCGCTTCCCGAATGCGATGAAAACTTCATCAGCCCATTCGCTGCTCACACTTGTTAAAACTTGACCGCTTGGGTCCTGGACGCTCGACTGATAAAAAGGCCCTGCGGTCCAGATATTCCCCTTTGTGACGTGTGGCATTTTCGACGGAGGAGTTATGGCTTCAAACAGCTTTCAAAATGAAGTGCCCAAAGCCCGGGTCAATATAAAACTCGATTTGCACACGGGTGGTGCGCAGAAGAAGGTCGAGTTGCCGCTCAAATTAATGGTGCTGGGGGATTACAGCAACGGCCGGGAAGACCGAGCCTTGTCCGAACGCACCAAAATCAATATCAACAAGAATAATTTCGACAGTGTGCTGGCTGAATTCGCTCCGACATTGAAACTGACCGTTGAAAATACCTTTGCCGACGACGGTTCCGATGCCTCCGTGGATTTAAACTTCCAAAAAATGAAAGACTTCGAACCGGAACAGGTAGCAAGACAAATACCGTCATTGCGTGCGTTATTGGCGACCCGCAATCTGCTGCGCGATCTCAAATCAAACCTGCTCGACAACGCGACCTTCCGTCATGAACTTGAACGCATCGTCAAAGACGAGACGCTCAGTGACGAGTTGCGCGCCGAACTGGCCGTACTCGCCGCACCCACAGCGCGTTAATCAACCGGGTCTCTAGCAGGTATCAAACATGTCCTCGAAGCACTCTTCCGCAGTCTCAGGCGGTGGCACCGTTTTGTCCGAAGAAAGCCCCGGCGTGTATAACACGCTGTTTTCAAAAATCAACCTCAACCCGGTTTCAGCGTTGGGCGATATCGAGGCGTTTCAGAACAACGAAGCGCTGTCGGAGATCTCCGCCGATGAGCGCGTGACCGCGGCGGTCAGCGTGTTCCTCAACCTGCTCAAAGGCTCGTCGCGCAAGGTCCAGCGTCTCGACAAGACCCTCCTCGACGAACACATCGCCTCGCTGGACGCGCAGATCAGCCGCCAGCTCGACGCCGTCATGCACCATCCGGACTTTCAGCGGGTGGAGTCCACATGGCGCGGCGTTAAATCGCTGATCGACCAGACCGATTTCCGGCAAAACGTGCGCATCGAGTTGCTGGACATCAGCAAGGACCATCTGGTCCAGGATTTCGAAGACGCCCCTGAAATCGCTCAAAGCGGTCTGTACATGCACACCTATACCCAAGAGTACGACACGCCTGGCGGTGAACCCATTGCCGCAGCTGTTTCCAGTTACGAGTTTGATCGCAGCCCGCAAGATATCGCGCTGCTTCGCAATATATCCAAAGTCGCGGCGGCCGCGCACATGCCGTTCATTGGTTCGGTAGGGCCGGCATTCTTCGGCAAGGAAAGCATGGAAGAAGTCGCTGCCATCAAAGACATCGGCAATTATTTTGATCGCGCCGAATACATCAAATGGAAGTCGTTCCGCGACACCGATGATTCCCGTTATATCGGGTTGACCATGCCCCGGGTATTGGGACGGCTGCCCTATGGCCCGGACACCATTCCGGTACGCAGTTTCAATTATGTGGAAAGTGTCAAAGGCACCGATCACAGTAAATATTTGTGGACCAATGCGTCGTTTGCCTTCGCTGCCAATATGGTGAAAAGTTTTGTCGCCAATGGCTGGTGTGTGCAGATTCGCGGACCGCAGTCCGGGGGTGCGGTGTCGGACTTGCCTATTCATTTATATGACCTTGGCACCGGCAGTCAGGTGAAGATCCCTTCGGAAGTGATGATTCCGGAAACCCGAGAGTTTGAATTCGCCAACCTGGGCTTTATCCCACTCTCGTATTACAAGAATCGCGATTACGCCTGTTTCTTTTCCGCCAATTCGACACAAAAACCTGCGTTATATGACACCGCCGATGCCACGGCCAACAGCCGGATCAACTCGCGCTTGCCTTATATCTTTCTGCTGTCGCGCATTGCGCATTATTTGAAATTGATTCAGCGCGAGAACATCGGCACCACCAAAGACCGGCGTCTGCTGGAACTGGAATTGAATAAGTGGATCAGCGGGCTGGTCACCGAAATGACCGACCCCGGGGACGACCTGCAGGCCTCGCACCCGCTGCGTGATGCA
Source organism: Pseudomonas sp. 15A4 (assembly GCF_016925575.1). Taxonomy (NCBI): domain Bacteria; kingdom Pseudomonadati; phylum Pseudomonadota; class Gammaproteobacteria; order Pseudomonadales; family Pseudomonadaceae; genus Pseudomonas; species Pseudomonas sp. 15A4. Next base: position 3,654,076 of record NZ_CP068986.1, read on the forward strand.
CGGGTGACGGTGGAAGACATCGACGACAACCCCGGTTTCTTCCGCGTGAAGTTGTACGCCGTGCCGCATTTCCAGGTGGAAGGCATGGACGTGAACCTGTCGCTGGTTTCCCAGATGCCCAAAGCCAAATCCTGACGTCGGCCATAGGTGAGCACAACATGAAAATCGACCGACCTCTCTGGGCCGCCGGGGCGCTACTGTCCCAGCAGCAATTCCAGCAGCAAGCGCGCTGGGAAGCCTGGACCAACGAATGCATCGCTTACCTGTCGCGGGTTTATCCGTGGGGTGTGCAGACGGCGACCTTCGATCTTGAGGCGTTGCGGCTGGGCAAACTCAAGGCGTCCGCGCTGCGCGTCCGCATGCCCGACGGCACGCTGATTGATACCGACAGCGTTGATCGGCTGCCCGCCGCGCTGGCCCTCGAACAGATTCAGATTGAGCCGGGGCAGGGCGCGACGGTGGTGTTGTGCCTGCCGCTGGAGCAGGCCAACGGTGGTAATTGTCTGTTTGAAGACGCTCGCGCTGACCGGCCGGTGCGTTACCGCCAGGATTGGCGACAGGTGCAGGATCTGTATGGCGACGATCAACAGTCGATCGGCGTGCTCGATCACATGCTGAGCCTGCGTCTGGCCAGCGATGACAACGCTGATTACCTGACTTGTTCGGTCGCCCGGCTGGTGCGTGACGGGCAGGGCCGCGCGTGCCTGGACGAAGCCTTCGTGCCGCCGCTGTTGAGCTTCGCCGGGCACCCCGGTTTGCAGGTCCAGCTGGACAATCTGCTGACCCAACTGGCGTCCAAGCGCCAGCGCTTGATGGGCATGCGCCGCGAGAGCAATCAGCGCATGGCCGACTTCGCGGTGGCCGATGTTTCGCTGTTCTGGCTGCTCAATGCGCTGAACACCTACCAACCCGTGCTCGCCGATTTCAAGGCCAGCCCGGCGCGCCATCCCGAGCAGGTCTATCAGGAACTGGTGAAGCTGGCGGGGGCACTGCTGACGTTCTCCCTCGAACACGACGTTGACGCCATTCCGGCCTACCGCCACGACGACCTGGAAACCGTGTTGCCGCCGTTGATGCAGATGATCTCGACGTTGCTCGAAGCCAGTCTGCCGTCGCGAGTCATTGCCCTGGAGCTGGAGCGGGTGCTCCCCGGTCGCTGGCAAGTGACGTTCAACGACCCGCGCCTGCGCGAAGCCGACGCTGCTGACTTTTACCTGTCGGTGCGCTGCCGCGAGGCCCCGGCCCAATTGCAGGCGCAGTTCCCGCGGCTGTGCAAAATCGGCACACCGGACGACGTCGATCAGTTGATCAATGCCGCGCTGGACGGTGTTCCGTTGCAGCCGCTGAGTCATGTGCCGGCGGCGATTCCACTGCGTCTCGAGAACCAGTATTTCACCCTCGACTTTGCCCATCCGAGCGGTCAGGCCGTGCTCGCCGAAGGAGTCTGCGCATTCTACGTGCCGGCAACGCTGCCGGACGTCAAGCTTGAGCTGTTTGCGGTGTTGCGCTCATGAGCCGGTCGATGAAAAGCCAGGCGGCTGCGCAGCACGTCGATGTCGATCAACTGCTTCAGGACAGTTACCTGCTGGTGGTCGAGTTGCGCCATGGCGCGTCCTCTCCAGACAGCGATGCGCTCTGGAACCTGTGCACCCGGCAGGTGGTGATGGTTCGCGACGGGCTGACGCAAGCCGGTGTCAGCCAGCGCCATGTTGATTTCATCAGCCACGCCCAATGTGCACTGCTGGATGAAACCGTGCTGATCCACGCCGGTGCCAGTGCCCGCGCCAAATGGACCCACGAACCGCTTCAGGCGCATTACTTCGGACGTCATCAGGCGGGGCAGTTTCTCTACGAAGAAATGCGTGAGGTGTTGAACGAGCCTGCTCCGGACCCGAGCGTGCTGAGGGTGTATCAACGCGTGCTGATGCTGGGCTTTCTCGGTCGCTACAAGGCGCCCGACCACCCCGAGCGTCAGCAGTTGATGGCCGAGTTGACCACCCGGGTTGCGCCGGTGAGCCTGGATCAGGCGCTGCCGACGTGGATCGACGCACGGGGCCGCAAGCCCTTGCCGGCATGGATGCGCGCCCCGTTGCTGCACCTGTTCGCGGCCGGTCTGCTGCTGGCGGGCCTCTGGTGGCTGCTGGATTCGCATCTGGCGGCTTTGGTCGCCTCCCTTGTGACTGAGCGGGTGTGACGCGCCCATGACACTCAAGTTAATGCGCGCACTGGCCCTGTGGTCGGGATGCCTGGCGCTGATGGTGATCAGCGTGTTGCCCCTGAGCGCGGTCGCTCAAGCCCTTGCTGTCACGGCCGCCCTGGGTCTGGCGGCGGGGGCGTGGGTGCTGGCGGGGCGACGCGCTGTCCGTGTTGGTGGTCCTCTGGGGTTGGGTGAGAGTCGAACCTTGCCCGGCAGTGAGTACCGCCTGCCCGTAGTGCTGGTGTGCGGGCAGGGATCGTCGGCGCTTTTTGCTGCTGATCTTCATGTCGATGCCGATATCGCTGAGCAAACCGCTGTGCGGACGACGGCGAGCGGGTGTTACGTCAGCGTGCCGAGCATTGAGCGATTGCCTGGTATGGCCGCTGCGCTGCTGGCCGCCCGTCCGCAATGGCGCGCGCAGATGAGCGTCATGTTTGTCATCAATCCAGCCCAACACGCTGACAGCGCGGAACTGGAGGGCCAGCTTCGTGCGCTGACCCACCAGCTTTCGGTGATCCGCAAGCGCGCGCAGACCCTGCCACTGTGGGTGGTGAGCTATCAACAAGCGTCCCAGGATGCGCGCGATGTGGGTGCGAAAGAGGGCGGTGCGAACGGGGAATCCGTCTGGTTCAGTTGGGAAAATGGCCAGCCATCGGCGCGGGTACGACACAACGGCACCTGCGTCAGCGTTGAGGACTGGCAGAGACAAGAGCCCGCCGCTCTCACCGACCGCATGCAGCTCGCCGTGCAGGTGCACGCCCACGCTGCATGGCTGGAACAATGTGTTGTCCCGCATTTCACACACCCCGGCCGCCATCGCCCGCGGTTGCCGGTGGCCTACGCGATCTGCCGCGTACCGCGTTTGCCGGAACAGGTTTCGGGCAGTGTCTGGCAGCACTGGATACAGGCAAAGACCGGGCTGTTGCCGACTTTTCTTGCAGGGCACGCGGGTGGTGTATTGCCTGTGCCGAACGTTTTGCTGGAATTGCTGCCCCGGCACACCGGCAACAGCGCCGCGCGGCGCGCCGGTGTCATGGGCATCTGGCTGGCGGTTTTCGCTGCCGTTGTCGCCATGTCGAGCTCGGCCCGGCAGAACACCTTGCTGATCCGGCAGGTCGGTGACGACCTGCGCCGCTACGCCTCGATCAACGAAACCGCCCGAGACGATCAGCAGGTCAGGGCCTTGCGCGAAGCGGCGTTGACCGTCCTGCACGACGACGTCCGGCGGCTGGATGACTACTACCGCTACGGCGAACCACGGTCGTTGGGCCTCGGCCTTTATCGCGCCGAACAACTGCGGATCAGGGTCTGGCACGCCATCGGCCGTTACCGTCCGCCCGTCGAGATGGCGCAGGCGTCCGCGCCGGTGCGTCTGGACACGCTGTCGCTGTTCAACATCGGCAGCGCCGAACTCAAGGCGGAGTCGACCCAAGTGCTGATCAATGCGCTGGTCGGCATCAAGGCCAGACCCGGCTGGTTGATCGTCGTCACCGGGCACACCGACGCCACCGGCAGCGCCGAGCAGAACCTGCGCCTGTCCCGCGACCGCGCCGCTTCAGTGCGCGACTGGATGCAGCGCATGGGCGGCATTCCCGGCAGTTGCTTTGCCGTGCAGGGCTACGGCGCCAGTCAGCCGATCGCCAGCAATGACACCGAACAAGGGCGCAGGGCCAACCGCCGCGTCGACATCCGTCTGGTGCCGGAAGAGGGGCCTGCGGGTCGCTTTCTGCCGGGGCCGGGCCGGCTACCCCCGTCGCATTTCGCGGCACTCGATAACCCAAGCAAGGAGTTTTCACATGGCAATCCCCGTTTACCTCTGGCTCAAAGATGACGGCGGCGCTGACATCAAAGGCTCGGTCAACGTGCAGTCCCGGGAAGGCAGCGTCGAAGTGGTCGCCCAGGACCACAGCGTCTACATCCCCACCGACAACAACACCGGCAAGTTGACCGGTGCCCGGGTGCACACGCCGTTCCTGTTCACCAAGGAAATCGATGCCAGCAGCCCGTACCTGTACAAGGCCGTCGGCACCGGCCAGACGCTGAAAAGCGCCGAGTTCAAGTGGTACCGCATCGACGACGCGGGCCAGGAAGTCGAGTACTTCAACACCCTGCTGGAGAACGTCAAGGTCGTCCGCGTCGCGCCGAAAATGCACGACGTCAAGGACCCGGCCAAGGAGAAGCACAACCACCTGGAGATGGTCGAGCTGCGCTACGAGAAGGTCACCTGGACCTACAAGGACGGCAACATCATCCACTCCGACTCGTGGAACGAACGCCAGACCGCCTGACGCTGCATGGCCGGCAGGCAGGCAGTTTTGCGCGCCTGTCTGCCGGCTGCGGTGTGTTGGGTTGAGCGCCCGGTCGCGGGCGCTCCGCCAAGCACATCGACACGCCACGTTTCTCCAGACAACACAGCGAAGCGCTGACCGCTCAACGGTCTCGTCGACGCTCCTTACCCCATCCGTTCAAGGACGATGACCCATGGCACAGAGCTCCTCTCGTTTGCTACGCCGCCTCAACCCTTTCTGCGCCCAGGCCCTCAGCGCTGCGGCAACGCTGTGCCAGAGCCGGGGCCACGGCCACATCACCATCGAGCACTGGCTGCTGAAGCTGCTGGGGCAGGGCGACGGCGATCTGGTGCTGATCGGCCGGCGTTACGAGTGGGACATCGAAGCGCTGTGGACCGGCTTGCTCGACCACATTGATCGCCTGCCGCGCAGTGTCCAGGCCAAGCCGCAGTTGTGCGACAAACTGCAGCGGCTGATCAAGAACGCCTGGGTGCGCGCCTCGATGGAGGAGGACAACGAGCAACTGCGTTCGGCCCACGTCTTGGCGGCGCTGATCGAAAGCCCCGACCTGCTGGCGTGCGTGGAAGCCTGGCCGTTGCTCAGCCTGAGCGAGGTGCAGTTGCGTCACTTGCTGCCGTTTCTGGACGAGCATTCCGATGAGCGTCCGCAGACCGGGCAGGTTCTGGACCTTGGCGCGGATGTTTCGCCCGTGGAGGGTGAGGCTGGTCGCCAGGAAAACCCTGTACTGGCCAGGTTTACCCAGGACATCACCGACAAGGCGCGCAACGGCGAGATCGACCCCGTGCTGGGCCGTGACGACGAGATTCGTCAGGTCATCGACATCTTGAGCCGTCGTCGCAAGAACAACCCGATTCTGGTGGGCGAGCCGGGCGTCGGCAAAACTGCGCTGGTGGAAGGGCTGGCCCTGCGCATCGCCGAAGGCAACGTGCCCGCCAGCCTCAAACCGGTCAGCGTGCGCACGCTGGATCTAGGGCTGTTGCAAGCCGGCGCGGGAGTGAAAGGCGAGTTTGAACAACGCCTCAAAGACGTGATCGAGGCCGTACAGCAGGCCGAGCATCCGGTGCTGCTGTTCATCGACGAAGCCCACACGCTGATCGGCGCGGGCAATCAGGCCGGAGGCGCCGACGCCGCCAATCTGCTCAAGCCCGCTCTGGCCCGAGGTGAACTGCGCACCATCGCCGCAACCACCTGGAGCGAATACAAACAGTACTTCGAGCGCGACCCGGCGCTGGAGCGGCGCTTCCAGACGGTCAAGGTCGACGAGCCTGATGACACCACGGCGATGATCATGCTGCGCGGGTTGAAGGCCCGCTACGCCAACCATCACGGCGTGCACATCGAGGACGCCGCGATACAGGCGGCGGTGGTGCTGTCGCGCCGCTATCTGCCCGGCCGCCAGTTGCCGGACAAAGCCGTCGACCTGCTCGACACCGCCAGCGCCCGGGTGCGCATGAGCCTGGACTGCGAACCCCAGGCGCTGATCGCGAGCAAGGCCCGGCAGTCCGCGCTGGAGCAGGAACGCCAGGCGCTGCAAGACGATCAGCGCATCAGTGGACGCAACGCCGATGAACGTCTGGCGGCCATCGCCAAGCAGCTTTTGTCCCTGAGCGATGAGCTGGGGCGACTGCAGCACCAGCACGCCAACGAATTCGATCTCGCGCAGACGTTGCTCGCCTCCCGCGATGCCGAGTCCTTCGACGCCGACACTTGCGCGGATCTACAGGCGCAGCTCAAGACGGTTCAGGGCGATGTACCGTTGCTGTCGCTGGACGTGGACGATCGCAGCGTTGCCCAAGTGGTCGCCGACTGGACCGGCGTGCCCCTGAGCAGCCTGCTCAAAGACGAACAGGCTGGCTTGCTGACACTGGAACAATCCCTGGCTGCGCGGGTGATCGGTCAGGACCGCGCGTTGACGGCGATGGCCCAGCGCCTGCGCGCCGCGAAAACCGGCCTGACCGAAGAAGACTCACCGCTGGGGGTCTTCCTGCTGGTGGGCAGCAGCGGCATCGGCAAGACCGAAACCGCCCTGGCGCTGGCCGACACCCTGTTTGGCGGCGAGAAATCGCTGATCACCCTGAACCTCTCCGAGTACCAGGAAGCCCACACCGTCAGCCAGTTGAAAGGCGCGCCGCCGGGTTACGTCGGTTACGGCCAGGGCGGCGTGCTCACCGAAGCGGTGCGACAGCGACCCTACAGCGTCGTGCTCTTGGACGAAGTGGAAAAGGCCCACCGCGACGTACTCAACCTGTTTTATCAGGTCTTTGATCGGGGCTTCATGCGTGACGGCGAGGGGCGCGAAATCGACTTCCGCAACACCGTCATCGTCATGACTTCCAACCTGGGCAGCGATTTGTTGCAGGACTACCTGCTGGCTAACCCCGATGCACTCGACGGGGAGGTCCACGAGCAACTGCGGCCGGTGCTGCGGGAGCACTTTCAGCCCGCGTTGCTCGCGCGTTTTCAGACGCTGGTTTATCGACCGCTGCAGGCGCCGGCGCTCAAACGCATCGTCGCAATCAAGCTGGACAAGGTGGCGGAGCGTCTGCGGCGTCATTACGGGCTGGACTGCAGGATCGACAAGCGCTTGCATGACGCGCTGGTAGAGGCGTGCCTGCTGCCCGACAGCGGCGCGCGGAACATCGACAGCCTGCTCAATCAGCAGATTTTGCCGGTGCTGAGTCAACAGCTTTTACAGCGTCAGGCCGCACGATTGCCCACCCGGGGCGTGGTGCTTGGGCACTGCGAGGAGGACGGCATCACCCTTGAGTTCGTCGATTCCTCTGCTTGTGTGGAGGGCGAATGATGAACGATGCCATCGGGGTGTTTTTCGACCATAGCCGTCACAAACTCGTCGTTCATAACTTGCCGGTGGCGCTGGATGTGCTGGCGTTTGAGGGCGAGGAGCAGCTGAGTCAGCCCTTTCATTACCGCATTGAATTTACCTCGGCTGAGCAGGACATCGGGGCTGAACGGATGTTAGGGCAGGACGCGCAGTTCAGTCTGCATGCTGCGGCCCACAAGTTGCCGATGGCTATTCCTGGCTTGCCGGTGCCTAAGGTTGAGGCGCTGCGGACGCTGCATGGGGTGATTACCGGGTTCAAGCGGCTGTCTGGTTCCGCTGACGAGGCGCGCTATGAAGTGACGCTGGAACCGCGCCTGGCGTTGCTGGCGCGTGGGCGGCAATTTCGGATCTATCAGCATCAATCGGTGCCGCAGATTGTCGAGAGCATTTTGCGCACGCGGCATGATTTTGAGGGGCAGGATTTTCTATTCACGCTGGTGCGGGAGTACCCGGCGCGCGAGCAGGTGATGCAATACGGCGAAAGCGATCTGGCGTTCATCTCGCGCTTATTAGCCGAGGTGGGGATCTGGTATCGCTTTAGCAACAATGAGCGATTGGGCATTGCGGTCGTCGAGTTTCATGATGATCAGCGGCATTACGTCAGACCTCGGATCAGTTTGTCGTTCAGGCCTCAGTCGGGGTTGGGAAGCAGCGGAGCCGACGGGGTTTGGGCGCTGCAGGTCAGTCATGAAGTGGTGGAGCAGAGCGTTCACTTTCGGGCGTATCACCACCGAGAAGCGAGTGCCTGGCTGGATGGCGATGTCGATCAGACGCGAGGTGACACCACGACTTATGGCGAGGCGTATCACTATGCTGAGCCGTTCAAGGCCTTGGGCCACAAGCTGGATCAGGATGAGGATCTGCTGGGGGAGAGCGGGTTTTGCTATGGGCGGCTGCGGCATGAGCGGTATCTGAATGATCAGACTCGGCTCAGCGGTATAAGCAGCAGTGCTTCGTTGGGGCTGGCGCAGGTCCTGCAAATTCCTGGCGGCGCGCCCCAAGCGTTTGAGCCTGGTGCTGTGATCACGCGATTGCATTTGCGTGCAGCGCGGGACCGCAGTTTCGAACTGAGCTTTGAAGCGATCCCCTATTCCGAGAGCGTTTGCTTTCGGCCGCCTTTGCTGGCGAAACCGCAAATTGCCGGAACCGTCCCGGCCCGGGTCACCAGCTCGCTGGCCAACGATCCCTACAGCCACATCGACCGCGAAGGCCGCTACAAGGTCAGCTTTCTGTTTGACCGCGACAGCTGGGAGCTGGGCGAAGAAAGCCTGTGGCTCAGATTGGCCCGTCCCTACGCCGGCGATACCCACGGCCTGCACCTGCCGCTGATCTGCGGCACCGAAGTGGCGATCGCGTTTGAACAGGGTGACCCTGATCGGCCGTACATCGCCCATGCCCTTCACGACAGCCGCCATCCCGACCATGTGACGCTGCTGCGCAGCGATTACAAACGCAACGTGCTGCGTACTCCGGCGAATAATAAGCTGCGCATGGAAGATGATCGCGGCAAGGAACACATCAAACTCAGCACCGAGCACAGCGGCAAGAGTCAGCTGAACCTTGGGCATCTGGTCGACAACGAGAAGGATAAGCGCGGCGAAGGCTTTGAATTGCGCACGGATGGCTGGGGCGCGATTCGGGCCGGGCGTGGGGTGTTTATCAGTTCGGATGGGCAGACCAGGGCCCAAGGTGAGCAGCTCGATATGGACGCTGCAATCGAGCAGCTTGAAAGCGCGTTGTCGTTGGCACGCTCCATGGCTCAAGCCGCGCGGAGTGCCCAGGCTATTGCGGCTGATACGAGTGGCCACGAACAACTCACTGCGGCCCTGACCAACCTGGCCGAGCCCGGGCTTTTAATGCATGCACCGGCCGGCATCGGCGTGGTCAGTCCCGAGGCTGTTTTGCTGTCCTCCGGCCGTGACAGCGTCGCCATCACGTCGTCGCGCTCCACCAACATCAGTGCCGGCCACGACATCACCGGCACGGCTGAGGGTGCGATCAGCCTGTGCGCTGTGACCAAAGGCCTCGATCTAAAAGCCGTGGATGGGGATGTGCAGCTGCACGCCTACGGCGGCGCGATGCACGCGTTGGCGAATGACCAGATAAAAATTGAAAGCCTGGCCGGCCGTGTCGAGATCAGTGCGCCGGAAGAAATCGTCTTCAGCTGCGGCGGCGCGTTCATCCGCATCAAGGGCGGCGAGATCGAGCTGGGCGCGCCGGGGAACATCCATCACCGGGCCGCGTACGTGCTAAAGGGCGGTGCCACCACGCTGACCACCCCGGCGACGCCGATACCGCCGGGCTATGCCGCGGGCTACACCCTCAGCGACTCGGATAAGGGTTACGCACCCTTCGTCCGTTACCTGATCACCACCCAGGAGGGCGAACGGTTCCCCGGCGTGACCGATAAGGACGGCAGAACGATCCCGGTTCACACGCTATTGCCCGGGAACGTGGTGATCGAGTTTCCCAATGACAAGCCCGATGAGCAGTGACCACCGCTCAGGGGCCCCGTCGCCCGGATGGGTTGCGATCTGCATCGCAACGGCTACCGACACTGCGTCCCCCGGCAAGCAATCGACCGCAACGATTTATCACCGCAGCAAATCTTCAATCAGGAAGGACCCGGCATGAAAGACAGACAGCACCAGACGGACATTTTTTGCACCTACAAGCCTGTGGCCATCGGCCCGCAGAAAACCCATTGGGTTGAATTTCAACTGGTGGATGAGCTCGGCGCGCCGCTGGCTAATCTGCCATGGCGTGCGATCAATCAGGCAGTGCGGGATGGCTGCGTTCCCGAATATTCTGGGTTCACCGATGCCCAGGGTGTCATTCGACTCGAAGATCTTCACCCGCTCGACGTAACACTGCTGATGCCGGCGGCGCCGTTGGCTGAAGTTCTGCAACAGCGGCGCTTGCGCGCGGTGCGCCCGGAGCCCGAGCGGCCAGGTGCAAGTGACAGCAAACCTCTGTACGGAAAGCAGCGTCCCGGGTTTTCGCCGGTGGAACAACAGGCACTTGAGCAGGGGCATGCCTATCACTACCTGCGAATAGGGCAACTGTGTGATGAGCTGCCGGCGTTCAACCCGCCGTGGCCAGAGCTGGATCCGCCGCCGGCTTATCATTTCCCCGACGCTGAGTTTTCAGGGTTTACGGTGCAATACGAAGCGCTGAACTGTCGGCATGTATTGGAAGTTTGCCCGCTGCGGGCTTGGTCGTTGGTGCTGCATCATCAGCCTGAGTACAGCCTGGCGAATGCCTACAACTTGGGGCTGATGAGTATCTTGTCATACAGCAACCGCGCGGAGACTTTGTACGGCTCGCCTCAGGAATTTTTCGCGCAGCAGTGCGTTGATTTATCGAGGACGCCTAGGGTGTGTGATGGTGGGAGAAATTGGCCCTGTCTGGTCACTGATGTACCGTTCGATGATAGGTATGAGCGCTGCGATGTGTTGGACACTGCCAAAGCAGACATTCCCAAGGGTGATACACAGCTTTTCTATGTCAGGAACACCGCTCAGATGTTGGTCGCTTGGCGAGGTACCGACTTTGACAAAGTTCATGCTCCTGACCTTATCACTGACCTGACATTTCGCCCTGTAAAGGTTGACTTCAAAGCCGAATGCGCCCCCTCCGTGCCCTGCACTGATCTGACGTCCGAAGGGCGAGTTCATTTGGGTTTTCGAAACGCGTTTAAGGCTGTACAGACGGTATACGCCCGACGTTTCGAAGAGGAAATTCCCGAAAAGATTCTCGGTCGGAAGATTTTTATTTGCGGGCATAGTCTTGGCGGCGCGCTAGGTCTTATTCATTCGGCAACCCTGAAAGATAACAATCCGCTGTTATATACCTATGGCATGCCGCGCACTTTCACCCTTAGTGCGATAAAGGGATTGAGCGAAGTTGGACACTTCCGTCACGTAAATGATACGGACACCATTCCAAGTGTTCCGCCTGAGGCCGATCTTGATAATCAACTCTACAACTTGTATGGGCCGTTAGGCACAACGTTGGGTTTCGGATGGTCAATGGGCCAGACCCTCATGAACAATCTCATCAAATCCGGCGATCCGTACGGCCATCACGGCGAACTTGCCATGTTCTACCGTGTAGAGCAGCACACTCAGAGCCGTGGATCTTCTTACCCTGCATATCGTAGTAAAGATGGTCTGGGCGCGCCTTACTACAACACTGTAAAAACCCGACTGCCTGAGCGGCCAAATCTCTATCTAGTGCAGAGTTTCGATAAGAAAAAAAGTGAAAAAAGCGAACAATCACAGCTCCACTTCATTGCCGGGCTTGACTCTAAGACGCTCGATCAGAGATTCCCACAACAAAAAAACCTGAAGCCGGGAGGGCTGCTAGGCATCGGCAACCACATGATGGGTGAATATATGATGCATATTACCAATCGCCTACTCGCAGCTATTGAACCTGGTCGGAAGCCGCGGCTTGCTGCACAGTGCAAAATTAATCGTTTCAGAAAACAGATGGAAGAACATGGCAGCACTTCGCCGAAAGATGAACTTGAGCGTAATCGCTGGTTTCTGTCTATGCATGAGGAACTCGATGCGGCATTGAATGTGACGCAGCAGTTGGACGGAGGGGGCGAAGCGCTGAAACGTCTTGATTCCATCGTATGTGGGCGGGGATGAACAAGTGAGTGAAGTCACTGTTCAGTTTAAAGCTTTTTTGCTGTGGGTCGCGCTGTTTATCTCAGTGAGCGGCTGTGCAAAGGATCGTAGCATGTCACCACCACAACAGGGCGAGAAGGTCTCCGTAATCATCAAGGTGCCAGATGAGCTCGAGCCGAGCACCATGCATGTTATGTATCGTTCGGCAGTATGCCCGCGCATTACCCGTGACGGTTATGGGCGGCCTAAATCCATAGATGGCCATAATGGTTTTGACGTAACGCTGAAGCGAAGTAAGGATGATCTTTACGAAACGGAGCTGCATGTCGACGGCGGTGGCCCTTGTAGATGGCGTTTAAGTAATGTGAGCTTCGGCGTGCAATATCGCGTACCGACTCCGTTTGGAGAGGATGTGATGCCAGGAGGGGAGGCGCATTAGTCATCGTCTTCGATAAAAATAATCCTCAACGTCGAGTATCCAGCCCAATTACTGTGAGTGGCGAAGTGTTGGATGTTTTGGAGGATTATTACCCCTTGATAAGCGAGCACTTCATTGGTGGCTACCGGAGGTACATGAGTCTCGTTGGTGTAGGCGGAGGCGACTTAAGATATAACGCGCCCAAAGTCAGAAATATTTATTTTGAGCCGGTGCTCCATCGGGAGTACATAGTGAAGTCAATTGCCCCAAAGAAAAATGTACTTGGTGACTTTACGAAGTTTTATTATCCGGATCGGACGATTAAATCCGATCGGCGATCAGAAGCTGATTTTGAAAAAATGCAGGAAATCCGCCTGAAAGCGGAAGCGAAGAGATGATGGGGCGCACGGTAAACAGGCGCTTGGAGGGTGTCATGAAGGCCGTAACGGGATCCGTAAGGCCTTCAGCTTTGTTCTTTTTGTTGCTAACTGTGATTGGCGGATGCTCAAAGGACTACACAATGGCTCCATCGCCGGATGGCGAGAAAGTCACGATTACGATAAATGCTCCGCAGGAGTTAGCGCCTGAGGTGCTGCGTGTGATGTATCGATCGGCCAAATGCCAACGTGTAACCCATGACGCACATGGTCAGCCACAAATGCTTGACGGCAACAACTCTTATGAGGGGAGGTTTGAGCGTAGTGGTGAAACAGGTATGTATCATACAGAGCTATTCGTGAATGGAGGAGGGGCTTGCGAATGGCGCCTAAGTAATGTGGTATTCAGCGTTGTTTACCGCACGCCCGAAAGATTTGGAGAAGGCGTAGTGTCCGGTGCGGGCGCAGAAGTAATCTTGGTTTTCGATCACAACAACCCCCAGCTCAGAGTTTCGGCGCCAATGGCGGTAACCGGTTCAGAGTTAAATGTCGTGAAAGATTTTTACCCTTGGATTAAGGAGAGTTACATTCGGGGGTATATAAAACGTGTGGGTCTTTCTGGAGGGGATGGTGGTGATTATACCTATTACGCGCGTCAGGCTAGGAATGTATATTTCGAACCCATTCTGCATTCAGGCTTTGTGGTGTCTTCTGTGGCACCCAAAAAACACATCGTTGGGGATTTCATAAAGTTTAAATACCCTGACGGAACAGTAGAGTCTGATGGGAGGTCAGAGCCTAACTTTGAAAAAATGCAGAAAATCCGCGCTGAAAGCGGAAACAAAAGAGTGAAGTCGCCCGCTGTCCCACCGCCTGTATTGAGAAATCTTCCATGAATCATGCTAAGTCATATTTAAAGACTTCGGTTATGTGCTTCGTATTGCTCACTTTCCTCAGCGGCTGCGCGAAAGACTACAGTATGAACCCGCCACCAGATGGTGAGAAAGTCGAAATCGTTATAAAGATGCCCCAAGAACTGGAGCCAGAACCACTAAGAGTCATGTATCGCTCGTCTGTATGCCGAAAAGTGGTGCATGACGGTGATGGTAGGCCTGAATCCCTGGAAGGATATAACGGTTACGGTTCGGAACTAACGAGGCGTGGGGCCACAGAGTTCTATGATGCGAGGTTGTTCATCGATGGAGGCGGTCGCTGCAAGTGGCGGCTTAGTAATGTCGTATTTAGCATCAACTACCGTATTCCTAGTCGCTTCGGGGAAAGTGTAACGCAGGGCATAGGCGGCACGGTCATCATAGAGTTTGATGGTAACGATGCGCAGCTCAGTTTCGGAAGAACAAGGAATGTGGTGGGTCCAGACTTAATAATGGTCAAAGATTACTATCCATGGCTAAGCGAAAAATTTATCGGCGGTTATGCCAGGCGTGCAAATCTCTCTAGCGAAGGTGGCGGTTATCTTACTTATAAGGCTCGGGAGGCAAGGCGCATATATTTTGAGCCAGTTTTGCATTCGGACGTGGTCGTGACATCCGTGTCGCCAAAGAAACACATCATTGGAGATTTCATACAGTTTTACTACCCAGATGGGACAGTAGAGTCCAATGGGCAGTCGGTACCCAATTTTACTAAAATGCAAAAAATACGCTTGGCAGCTGAAGCAAACAAATGAAGTCGCTCGGTGTGCTGCACCTGTTTTTAAGGAGTTTAGATGAGCAACGCGACGCTATACGCAAAAACTACACTCTTATGCCTTGCGCTGCTCGCTCTCTTAAGCGGTTGCGTGAAGGACTATAAAGTTCTGACTCCGCCGCCCGACAGCGAAAAGGTAAAAATTGTTATAAAAGTGCCTGCCGAGCTTGAGCCCAAAACTTTGCTCGCCAAGTACGAATCGGCCAGATGCCGAATGTTTGTCGACTTTCCCGGTGTGGGCACTGTGCCATTTCCAGGATCAAATTATCAAAATTCGAAGTTCACAAGGCGGGGAGAAACAGATTTGTACGAGGCGGAGGTATTCGTTGATGGCGGCGGTGAATGTGAATGGCAACTAGATAGCATCGAGTTTGGAGTCGTGTATCGTATTCCTAATCGTTTTGCAAAAAAAGTAACCGCTTATTATGGTGGGGCAGTTCTAGTTAAGTTCGACGGGCAGCACGCGGCCTTTAATACGGTTGATCAGTTTATAGAAGGGCCGGACCTGAAAATCGTAAAGGATTACTACCCATGGGTAAGGGAAGCCTATGAGCTCGGTTACTATGATAAGAGTGTAAATCTGGCCAAAGAGTATGAAAGTTATCGTACCTACAGGGCTCGGGACGCAAGAAATATCTATTATGAGCCGGTGCTGCATTCAGATCTTGTCGTGACGTCGACTTCCCCGAAGAAACGCGTCGCTGACGAAATCGTAACGACAACATTTCGCTACCCCGACGGAACGGAAGAATCCAACAGGGAACTTGAGCCAGACTTTAAGAAAATGCAGGAAATTCGCTTGAAGACGGAGGCGAAATAATGAAGTTTTCCAGCGCCGCGAGATATCTTCAGGGCGATCAACCGAATCAGAAAGCATCAAGCTTCAGCGCTTTACTCATAAGTATCACGTTGTTGGCATCGCTCAGTGGTTGCGCACTTGACTACGAACTCCATCCGGACACGGAGGGGAGAGAGTCACGATGACGATTAAAGCATCGGAAGGGTTAGTCCCGCCGCCCATGGCCGTGGGTTATCTATCTACGATCTGCGAAAACGTTTATGAGGGGCCTGATGTATTCGGCAATATCAGGGAGCAGCGTGTAGCGTTGAAACGGCGCGGGGAGGGCAATTTCTATGACGCCGATTTCGCTGTAGACGGTGGCGGTATGTGTCGGTGGCGCGTGGCTTACGTGAATTTTGGGGTACGTCCTCAATGGCCTGAGCGCTTTGGCGAAGGTGCGGTAGTGGGAACGGGAGGTGATGTCCTGGTCGTGTTTCAGCATAACAATCCGGATTTTCCGTCCGAAGGGGTTAAAAATGTGGTGGGCACCCATCTTGATATCAAGAATAATTACTACCCATGGTTAAAAGATGTCCTAAAGAAGGACTACGTCAAGAGGCTTAATCTGGTGGGTGAAGCGGTGCCTTACCAGACTTACCTGGCTCCCCAGGTGCGCAACATAAACGTTGAGGCAGTGCTTCACGCCAAGTATGTCGTGACATCCAAACAGCCAGAGTTCAAAGGCATCGGAATTCACCCTGCCTTTATCTATCCAGACGGGACTTCGGGCCCTGATGATAGTGATACGCCAGATTTCCCCACGCTTGAGGCCATTCGTTTAAAGGCTGAAGCCAACCGATGAGGATATCAAACGACCTAAGTTGCCACGCCTGATCTTTTATATCGGTCATCAAGTCGGTGAGTTCAGGCCCGCACCGTTAAAACCCGGCACGTATGACAAGCACGCGCAACACATTAGCTCGTCCAGGCATCCGCTCGCGCGGAATAAATACACGGCTTCATCTATTCATTAACAAAGGATCTTTCAATGTCACAAGGATTCGTATTGTTGGGTGACAAGACCACCCACGGAGGAGCGGTAATTTCCGCGTCGTCCACTCATATCACCCAGGGCAAAGCAGTCGCTTTAGTGGGGGATATGGTCATGTGTCCCATACCGGGACATGGCGTTAATCCCATTATTGAGGGTTGTGTCGACTCGTTGGAGGAAGGCCGTGCGCTGGTGGTCGATGGTTGCCACTCGCTGTGCGGTTGCCAGGTCATTTCCAGCGCACCTGACTGGGCGGTGGATTGAAGATGGCGTGGCAACGTGAATACGTGCAAGCAGGGCTCGCACCCAAACCGCCTTCACCGGTTCGCTGGCTGCTGATCGTGGTTTTAGCAGGGGCAGCGGCTGTGCTGATGTTCCTGCTCTACGTCGTGGTGCCTGAATTGCAGGCGTTAAACGTATGGGCGCTCACCGCCTCGCCGTTGGTGGTGGCGATTCTCGCGCTGGCGGCGCGGGTGCATGCCTACGGTGGCGCTCTGGATGAGTACAGGCTGCTGCAGGAGCGGTCCCGGCTGGCACAGGTCGCCTGGGCGGAATGGGGTCAGCGTTACATGGCAGTCATGGCCGGTCTGGTTCTTTTGCCCGAGCATTTGTCTGCGGTGGCGATGATGAAACCGCCCCATACGGCTGTCCCACACTCAGGCAAAGCCCGCCGCATCGTTGGCCTGCCGAAGGGCCACAAGGGCCGGGCCATGGCAGGCCTTGCCCAATTGATGGGTTCGCTGTCGACGGTACTGGCGCCGCTGCCGCCGAGTGAAAAGCTCAGTGTCACTGTTCTGACCGACGCGCCACAGGATGAGCATCCAGCACTGGCCGACGCCTGCCAGCAGCACCTGGCCGATCTCACCCCGTCGTCCACCCTCACCGGCGTCCACGTAACAAGCCAGCTCTCTTTCACCTGGATGGAAGAAACACTTAAAACCCCACGGGACGCCGTCGAGCTCGTCCTCGTCGTCCAGGCCCACGGCAAAGACGCTTACTCCGACGGACTGGCTGCCCTCCTGCTGTGCCCCGACGCAGTCGCCAAAGCCCACAAGCTTCCAATCGCCGCGCGCCTGTTGCGCCCGATGCCCCTCGACGTCGATTCCCTGGAAACCGACTTCACCACTTTCCTCCAGATTCAGGCCAAAGCTCGCGATGCAACGGGCGTGCTGGCCGACTGCGCCGACTGGCAACCGGAAACCACCCCATTACTGGCGGCAGCGGCGCGCGAGGGTGCAGCGCTGTCGGTGGACCACCGCTGGATTCTGGAACCCGTAAACGGCGTGCCGGGCCCCTGCGGTCACTGGCTGCTGGCAGCGCTGGGCATCGAGATGACCAGACTTGCGCAGCAACCCTTGTTGCTACTGAGCAGCGAAGACACAGGCTGCTGGATCAATACCGTCACACCGGGAGAAATCGCATGAAATCCCTGATCGGCAATGGCTGGCGTCGCGCGGGTGGCGCGGTATGGCTGGTCGCCTTCGCAGCGGCGCTGGGCTGGCTTGTTTACGCCTATGGCGCAAGGGTTGGACTGACGGAGAGACATCAGCAAATCACGGCGTTTCTGTTGCTGGCGGTGATCGCGCTGTTGGTGCAAACCATTCCTCGTGCGCTGGCGCTGATGAAGGCTCACCGCAGCGTTGAGCGGCAGAAGGGCGACGGCGTGTTCCCACCGGAGGAATCGTCATCCAACCCTGAAACCAAGAAACTCCCGGGCGTCGCTGAACTCAAGGAGCACCTCGACCACCAATACACCGCCTTCCAGCGCACCCGTACCCGTTTCATTCTGGTCGTCGGCGAACCCAAACAGATCGAAGCCATCGCCCCAGGCCTGGCCGACGCCCAGTGGCTCGAAGGCCAGAACACCGTGCTGCTCTGGGGCGGCAGCCCGCAATCCGAACTTCCCGAAGCCGCCACCCGCTGGCACGCGTTAATTCATCGGCGGGGTCTGGACGGCGTGGTCTGGGCCCTTGATAAGCAGCAAAGCGCGAACGCCGCGACAATGGCCGGTGGCGTCGCCGGTTTGCAGCAACTGGCGCGAACCCTGGGCTGGCAGTTGCCGCTGCACCTGTGGGAGGTCTGCGAGAGCAATCGGACGCAGCAAAAGCACCCACGGGGGCCCGCCGGGTCGCTGCTGCCCCCGCGCTTCAGCGGCTCGCAACTGCAGACGATATTGGCCCCCATTGACGACTCGTTGCACCAGATGGGCCTGGCCGAGCTGGCGGTCTACCCTGACCATGACTTTCTCTCACGGTTGTCTTCCAACCTGAAAGCAGAGGGCATCGCGCGCTGGCGGCAGGCCCTGACGCCGTTGCTGGGCAAGTTCGCGCGGGGCGTGCCGTTACGCGGGCTGTGGTTCAGTTTGCCGGCGCCACTGACTGAGTCCAACGGCAATCTGTGGCTGCCAGGTCCGGCGTGGGCCGGCGTGCTCGCGGACACACCTCGCGACGTCCGGCGCTTGAATTGGCCCGTCACGCGCATCAGCTACGCACTGGCCCTGGGTGCCGCGCTGATCTGGGCGACAGGCCTGCTGCTGTCGTTTTCCACCCACCGCGCGCAGATCCTCGACATCCAGTCGTCGCTCGCGGCCGTCCAACCTTCGGGCGACGGCGATGAGCAGTTGCTGGCCCTCAACGCGCTCATCCTCGAAATGGGGCGTCTGAAGGACCGCGCGCGGCGTGGCGAGCCGTGGTACCAGCGCTTCGGGCTGAGTCAGAACGACGCGTTGCTCGCGGCGATGTGGCCGCGTTATGTGGAAGCCAACAACCGGCTGATGCGCGACCCGGCGGCGGAGAACCTCAAGCGTCAGCTCGCGTCCTTGGCGGCATCGCCCGCCGACAGTTCGCGGCGGGCGAAGGGCGCGCACAACGCGTACGTGCAGCTAAAGGCCTACCTGATGATGGCGCGGCCGGAGAAGGTTGACGCCGCGTTTCTGGTGAAGGCCTTGGGTCATGCCGAGCCGACGCGCATGGGTGTGTCGCCGGGGTTATGGAAAGGGCTGTCGCCCTCACTGTGGCAGTTCTACGCCGAGCAGTTGCAGGCCAATCCGCAGTGGCGCATCGAAGCGGATAACGCACTGGTGGCCCAGGCGCGGCAGGTCTTGCTGGTGCAACTGGGCCAGCGCAATGGCGAGGCCAGCCTGTATCAGCAAGTGCTGGAGGCTGCCGCGACCCACTTTCCCGATCTTGGGGTTGAGCAGATGGTCGATGACAAAGAGGCGTGGCCGCTGTTTTTCACCGAGGCGCGTGTGCCGGGCGTGTTCACGCGGCAGGCGTGGGAAGGGCAGGTGCGTCAGGCGATCGATGACATTGTCGAGGCCCGTCGCGAGCAGATCGACTGGGTGCTCAGCGATCGTGAAAACAGCGCCGTCGCCGACACCTCGCCCGAGCAGCTCAGAGCGCGCCTGACCGAGCGCTACTTCCATGACTACTCGGGCGCCTGGCTGGCGTTTCTCAACAGCGTGCAGTGGCGACGGGCCGACAGCCTGGCCGACGTCATCGACCAACTGACGCTGATGAGCGACGTCCGTCAGTCACCGTTGATTGCGTTAATGAACACCCTGGCGTGGCAGGGTCAGGCCGGCAATCGCAGTCAAGGGCTGAAGGACTCGCTGGTGCAGTCGGCGCAGAAGCTGATGGGCGGCGAACGCTCGATGCCGGTGCCTGCCATCAGCCAGCAGCTCGACACGCCGGTCGGGCCGCTGGATCCGACCTTCGGCCCGCTGCTGGGGTTGTTGGGCAAGGACCCGCAAGACAAGGGCGGCGACGACGATCTCAGCCTGCAAGCGTTTCTGACCCGCGTGACCCGGGTGCGCCTGAAGTTGCAGCAGGTCAGCCACGCCGCCGATCCCCAGGGCATGACCCAGGCCATGGCGCAGACGGTGTTTCAGGGCAAGAACATCGACCTTACCGACACCCGCGCCTACGGCGAGCTGCTGGCGGCCAGTCTCGGCGAGGAATGGGACGGTGTGGCCCACGCGCTGTTCGTGCAGCCGCTGGATCAGGCCTGGCGCAAGGTGCTCGAGCCCTCGGCGGCCGCCCTGAACCGGCAGTGGCAGCAGGCGGTGGTTGATGAATGGGACAAGGCGTTTCTCGGCCGTTACCCCTTTGCCGCCACCGGCAGCGACGCCTCGTTGCCGATGCTGGGCAAGATGATTCGTGGTGATTCGGGACGTATCGAGCAGTTCCTGCAGCGGGAGCTGACCGGTGTGTTGCGCAAGGACGGCGGCCGCTGGGAGGTGGACCCGACCCACGGTCAGGGCCTGTTGATCAATCCGAAATTTCTCGCGGCGGTCAATCAGCTCAGCCACCTGGCCGACGTGCTCTACACCGACGGCGGCATGGGCATCAACTTCGAGCTCCAGGGCAAGGCGGTGCGCGACGTGGTGCAGACCAGCTTCGTGCTCAATGGCGCGCGGCATCAGTACTTCAATCAGAAAGAGAGCTGGCAACGCTTCGCCTGGCCCGGCAGCAGCGATTACCCCGGCGCCAGCCTGACGTGGACCAGCGCGCGCAGCGGCGAGCGTTTGTATGGCGACTTTCAGGGCGCCTGGGGGCTGATCCGTTTGCTGGACGCCGCCACCGTCACTGCGCTGGACGACAGCGACAGCCGCTACCGCATCAGCATTCCGGCGCCGGATGGCCTGGACCTGACCTGGCACATGCGCACTGAACTCGGCGCAGGACCGATGAGCCTGCTCGCGCTGCGCAATTTCAAACTGCCGCGCCAGATCTTCCTCAATGGCATCGCCAGCGCACAAAGTGCATCGCGCGCCGAGGTGATGGAATGAGCCTGCAAGCGTTGGTCGCCACGACGCTGGGTGAGCGCGACGCGGTGGCCATCGCCAGGGGCGACGCTGAACACTGGGCAGCGTGGCTGGCGCCGATCAGTGCTGAGTCCCCCGTGGGTCAGGACCCCGGCTATGACGATGATTTCCAGAGCATGCGCGAGGAGGTCAACAAACTGTCCGGAGCGGACGCCGATCGGGTCATCGTGCTGGCGGAAAAACTGCTCAAAGGCACGTGCAAGGACTTGCGCGTGCTCACTTACTACCTGTGGGCGCGCCTGCAGCGGGACGGCGAAGCCGGATTGGCGGAAGGCTTGAATCTGCTGGCTGGAATGGTTGATCGCTACAGCGCCGAAGTGCTGCCTGCACGGCCCAACAGTCGCAAGGTGGCGCTGGAGTGGCTGGCCAGCGCCAAGGTGCTGGACAGCCTGATGCTGTACCCGGAAGTGGTAAAGGCTGAGGCCGAACGTACGGTGGCCGCACTCGTCTGGCTGAATCAGGTGCTGGAAGGCTGGCCCGCCGAGCAGCGGCCGGACTTGGGCGCGCTGTACTCGGCGCTGTCGGCACGGCTGGCCCAGGCCGGCGGAATCGAGGCCGTAGTGCCGCAGTTCAGCGCCAACCATGATTCTGCACCCCGAGAAGCCACCAGCCACGGCGCCAACCATGGCGCTGGTCCGAACGCCATCCGCTCGGGCCGTGACCTGCTGGACAATGGCCGCGCGTTGGCCAGTTATCTGCGCGAACAACCCCAGGGCTGGCTGGCCGCCCATCGGCTGATGAAAAGCCTGCGCTGGGACACCGTGCACCAGTCGCCGCCCCAGGACGCCAATGGTCGGACGCGACTGGCACCGCCGCGATCTGAGTACCGCGCGCAACTCAAACGGCTGTACCTGCAACAGAGCTGGAGCGAGTTGCTCGATCAGGTCGAGCGGATGTTCGCCGAGGGCGTGAACCATTTCTGGCTCGACCTGCAGTGGTTTCTGTATCAGGCGCTGAGCCGCCAACCCGCACCATTCGAGGGCTGGGCGCGGATCGTCAAAGAAGATTTGGGCCTGCTCCTCGACCGCCTGCCGGGCCTCGAAACGTTGTGCTGGGACGACGGCTCGGCGTTTGCCGACGAGACCACCCGCGAGTGGATCGAGCAGCACGTCAGCACCCAGGCCGCTTCTGCCTGGCTGCCCACGTCGACCGCGTCCATTGCAGACGAAGCCGAGATTCTGGCCCTGGAAAGCGAGGCGCTGGCCCAGGCCGACCGCGACGGCGTCGAGGTGGCGCTGGCCTGGCTCGACACGCGTCCCGAGATTCACAGCGGTCGGCAGCGCTGGTTGCTGCGCCTGCTCATGGCGCGGGTCGCCGAGCAGTACGGCAAAAGCGAGCTGGCGTTGCACCTGCTGGGTGAACTGGACGCGACCGGCCAGCGCCATGGGCTCGCTGAGTGGGAGCCGGCGCGGGTGTTTGAAGTGAAGGCGCGGTTGCTCAAGCTGCTGCGCATCAAAGCCCAGCGCAGTGACGCCGACAAGGCCGCGCTGGGCAAACGCATGGAGCCGCTGCTGGCGTCTCTGGTGGCCATGGACCCGGTACGCGCGGCAGTGCTGTGCGGCTGAAACTCAAAAAAACAGGAGGTTTGCATGAATGAGGACAATCTGACCCTGCGCTATTTCGATGCGGAAATGCGCTACCTGCGCGAGGCCGGCAAAGAGTTCGCCCAGGCGTTTCCCGACCGCGCCGCCTCGCTGAATCTGGACAAGCCCGGCGCTCACGATCCCTACGTCGAGCGGCTGTTCGAAGGTTTCGCGTTCCTCATGGGACGCCTGCGGGAAAAGCTCGACGATGACCTGCCTGAGCTGACCGAAGGTCTGGTCAGCCTGCTGTGGCCCCATTACCTGCGCACGATCCCGTCGCTGTCGATCGTCGAGTTGCAGCCCGACGTGCACCAGATGAAGCAGAGCGAGCAGATCGTGACCGGCTTTGAAATCCAGTCGCAACCCATCGGTCCCCAGCGCACGCGCTGCAGTTACACCACCACTCAGGACCTGACCCTGCGCCCGTTGGCCCTGGATTCGGTACGCCTGGCCCAGGAGCCGGACGGCCGCTCGGTGATCCGCCTGCGTTTTTCCTGCGGTGCCCTGAGCAACTGGGGCCAACTGGATTTGCGCCGCATCCCGCTGTACCTCAACGCAACGCCGGCGGTGGCCAATGCGCTGCACCACGCACTGACCCTGGGCACCCAGGCGCTTTATGTGCGTCAGCCCGGCGACGCGCAACGTCAACCGCTGCAAGGACGTTTTGGCCCCAAGGGCTTCGGCGATGACGACCGGCTCTGGCCCAAGGGGGACAGCGCCTTCAGTGGCTATCAGTTGCTGCTGGAGTATTTCAGTTTTCGCGAGAAATTCATGTTCGTGACCCTGTACGGCCTCGAAAGCATGAGCATCGCGCCCGACGCGCCGTGGTTCGAGCTCGAGGCCGTGCTGAGCACCGCCTGGCCCCATGGGTTTGCCCTCAGTGCCGAGCACATTCGCCTGCACGCCGTGCCGGTGATCAATCTGTTCCCGCTGGAGGCCGACCCGCTGTCCCTGGACCCTCTGCAGACCGACTATCTATTGCGGCCCATGCGTCTGCAGGACGGCCACACCGAGATCTATTCGGTCGACCGGGTGACGGCGTCCCGCGACTCGGGCCGGGAAGAGTACGTGCCGTTTTCCAGCTTCCGGCACAAGGGCGGCATGCTCCGCGACGAGGCGCCCGAACGTTATTTCCACACCCGCCTCAAGCGCGGCGCGAACGGGCTGCATGACACCTGGCTGATACTGGGTGGCGAGGGCGCCGATGTTGATCGGCTGGCCGAGCGCCCGTGCCTGTCCCTTCGGCTCACCGGCACCAACGGACAGTTGCCGAGAAAAGCCCTGCAAAGCACGATCCTCGACATGCCCCTGCACGCGACCCAGGCCGGTCTGCGGGTGCGCAACCTGTGCGCGCCGACCCTGCCGTGCTATCCGCCGAGCCGCGACCGTTTTCACTGGCGGGTGTTGAGCCACCTGGGCTCGAACTTCCTGCCGATGCTCGACAACGCCGAAGTGCTGCGCGGCACCCTGGCGCTGTACGACTGGACCGGCAGCGAGCTCAATCGCCGGCGTCTGGAAGCCATCGTCGAGGTGCGTCATCACCTCATCCAGCGCTTCGAAAAAGGCTTTCTGCTGCGCGGCGTGGACATCGAAGTGACCCTCGATGCCAACGGTTTTGCCGGCGAGGGCGACATCTGCCTGTTTGGCGAAATGCTCAACCGGTTCTTTGCGCTGTACGCCGACATTCATCTGTTCACCCGGATCACCCTGATCCTGCAACCGACCGGGAGGAGCCTGCGATGGAGCGAAAACCACAGCCAGCGGATTCCCGGTTAAGGCTCATCGAATGGCTCAATGCCGCGCAGGGGCGGGTGGCCGAGGCCGGTGTCTACCGCTTCTGTCAGCTACTGGAATGTGCCGCGCCGGAGCAGCCGCCGTTGGGCAGCTCGGAGGATCCGGCCGATGATCTGGTGCGTTTTCGCCCCGATCCCGGCATGGGTTTTCCGGCCAGTGAACTCAAAGCGCTGGAGTGGCCGACGACCGATGAAGGGTTGCCGGCGACCGTGCGGACCCGTTTGCTCGGCCTTTATGGTGTGGACTCGCCACTGCCCACCCGTTACCTCGACGACATCGCGCAAAAGCGGGAAGGCCACGAGGCGCTGGAAGGGTTTCTCGACATCTTCAACCATCGGGTCTTCACCCAGTTCTACCGGATCTGGCGCAAGTATTCTTACCCGGCCTCGTTCGCGCCGGCTGGCGCCGACCCCACCTCCCAGTGCCTGTTCGGGCTGATCGGGCTGGGCATCCCCGGCACTGCGAAGCGCATCGCCACGCCGCTGTCGCGTTTTCTGGCGCTGCTCGGCGTGATGCGTCTGCCGACCCGCAACGCTGAGGGCATTTCGTCGCTGGTGCATTTGCTCGCGTCTCATACTCAGGCTTCGATCAAGCCGCACTGGCCGCGAAGCATTGGGTTGGACGCGCCTGCCAGCCTGTCCTCAACACGGCCGGTGAGCCTGTCCCAGGGCACGCCGATGGGCAGCCTCGGTCGTGACGTCAACAGCGAACTGATGCTCACGCTGTTCACCGCCGACCACGACGAGGCGCGGGAATGGTTGCCCGGCGGCGGCTTGCTCAGCGACCTGAGGGTGCTGTTGCAGGTGTACCTCGGTTGGCGCTGTACGGCACGGTTGCGCCTGTCGCTGCCGGTCGATTGTCTGCCGGTGTCAGCACTGAGCGGACGGGGCGTGCTGCTGGGCATGACCGCGGGACTCGCGTTGAAAGGCCGCGCTGCCGGGAGAACCGACACCATCACTATTCATCTGGGCCGTTATCAGGGGCTCCAGGTTGATCCTCAGGAAAGAGAACCCGCCCATGTCGACTATTACTTTTGTTAAAGCGTTGCCCGTCATCGCCCTCGTGCTCCTCGCCAGCGGCTGCGGGGTGACGCAACGCGTGTCCGAGTCCACCGCGTCGATGACCCAGGCAATCTTCTACAAACAGGTCAAAACGCTGCGCCTGGACTTCGACGGCCGCCTGGCCCTGAACACCGAAGGCACCGACATGCGCGGGTTGTCGGTGCCGGTAATGGTGCGGGTGTATCAACTGCGCGACGACCAGTCCGTGAACAAGGCCACCTACGACGATCTGCTGCGTGACGCCGACCGCCTGCTCGGCGCTGACCTGTTGGAACAGCGATCGCTGGTGATCAAGCCCGGGGAGGGCGCGCAGCTGGACGTGCCGCTGAACGAAAACGCCGGGGCGATCGCCGTCGTCGGGTTGTTCCGCGAGCCCGATTCGCAGCGCAATGACTGGCGCTTGCTGCTCAACCGTGACGACCTTGATCCGGACCGACCCCGGGTCATCGAGCTGGGCGAAAGCCGGTTGACCCTGCGCTCCCTGGCCGAGGGTTGAGCCATGAGCGAGCTCAACCCTTCGCTGTACGAAACCCTGCTGCAGAATTTCAGCGGCGAGCTCGACCTGTCCCGGGTGGGTGAAGACGACCAATACGTGCTCTCGGTGCTGGACAATGTGCAACGCGTGCTCAACAGCCGCGCGGGCACCCTCGCGCATTTGCCCGACTACGGCCTGCCGGACATGGGCGCTGTGCTCGAAGGCTTGCCGTCTGCCGCCCATGGACTGATGCGGACCATCGCCGACACGCTGCTCAAGTACGAGCCGCGCCTGTTGTCGCTGCACATCGAACTGTTGCCGCAGACCCAGCCCGGCCATCTGGTCTACGCCCTCGACGCCACCCTTGAAGGGAACCGCATCGCGACGTTCGGCACGACGTTGAGCCCGGAGGGAAGGGCAGTGGTGCGTCACCTCAAGCGCCATGATGTGCGGGCCCGAGGTTGATCCTCACAGAGAGCCCGATGACCAAGGGCCTTGCGATGGGGATCAAGGCCGGCGGCGATCCACGCGCGTTGCCTGACTACCGGACGTTGTGCATTGAGATGGCCAGACTCGCTCATCCGGCCTGCCCGGATGTGGATTGGCGAGCCATCGAGCGTTGCTGCCACGCCTTGTTTGCGAGCAATGGCGCGGACCTGCAAACGGCGGCGGCCTACGCCCTGGCGCGCAGTCATCTGGCCGGGCTGGACGGGATGTTTGAAGGCGTGGTGGTGCTGGAAACCCTCTTGCACGCAGATGCCAAACCATGGCCCCGAGGGCTATCGGCGCAGACGGCAATTGTGGGCCAATTGTTCGGCCAGTGGCAGGCGGTGCTGCGGGAACTGGAGATCAATCTCTGTGATCTGGCGGGCCTGCGTCTGTTGGGCGCGCAGCTTGAGCGCCTGCGTCAGACGCCGGTTGCTCAACGCCTGGAATTCATCATTGCGCTGGAAAGGTTGCACCAGCAGATCGGACAGCTCGCGTCACGTATCGAGCGCGATGCTCAAGCCGCTGAAGTGCTCGGGCAACAGGCAATGCCAGATCCAACGCTCCCCGCTGCGATTCACTCCCCGGTGCATTGCACAACCCACCCGCCGGGCATGCAGCCGAAGGCCGCGCACAACATCCCGCGGATCAAGAGGCGCCGAGCGTCATGGATGGGATGGCTCGTCGCCGCGCTGTTCATCCTGATCATCGTCCTGGCCGCAGCGTGTTAGGGTGCGCTGCCATCCTGTTTCGCGGCGCCGTTCGTGCAGAGAACGTACCGCCCAGCCGAACATCGGTATTTACCCGCCAGCCATATTTACAGCCGGGCACTGTCTCCATTAGTGTGCGCGCATCATCTGCCTCAACACCGCGGCTGCCGCATGTTCAGGCACGTCCGCTCAGACCGGACACTTTCGCCCTTGGTTGAAATCACCCCTGCGTTGCGCGACCCTTGCGTCCCGACCTCCTTTGCCAGTGTCCTTGAGCAATTGCGAACGGCTACCGCCGTCCAGCACACGACACTCGAAGCCCGATTGCCACTGACCCACCCTCAGCTTGATCTCGGCACCTACAAACGGATCATCGCGGCCTACTACGGCTTTCATCTGCCCTTGCAACAATCGATTGAGCGCTTTCTGGCGCCCCAGGCCGTCGACCCTGCGCGTCAGAAAATCCCGGCGCTGATCAAGGATCTGCACGCCCTCGGCCTGGACGACCTGCAGATCCAGGCCTTGCCGCTGTGCACTGAACTGCCCGCCATCGACAGCGTCGCGCAGTTGCTCGGCGTGATGTACGTGATGGAGGGGCGACGCTGGGGGGCAAGTCCTGCGTCGGATCATCGCGGAAAGACTGGGCGTCGACGCCGACAGCGGTGGCGAGTTTCTGGACGTGTACGGCCGAGAGACCGGGCGTTTGTGGAAAGCCTTCCTCAAACAGTTGGCCGAGTTTGACAATCCGCTGTCCAACACCGAGGTGGTGCAATCGGCCCGCCTCACCTTCGAATCCTTTCAAACCTGGCTGGAGCGGGCGGGAGTGCTGAACGATGCTTAACGACATGCAGACCATGGACGACCTGCTGGATAACTGCGCCAACGAACCGATTCGTATCCCGGGCGCCATTCAGCCCCACGGCGCTCTGTTGACCCTGCTCGAAACCGACTGGACCGTGCAACAGGCCAGCGCCAACGCCTGGCAGATGTTGAACATCGGCAGTGACGTGCAGCCCGGTGATCCACTGGTGCGCTGGCTGGGCGAGGCGCAGACGGACGCCTTGCGCGACGCCGTTCAGGACGCGGATCTGCACAGCCTTGATCCGTTGCCGATGCAGTTTGCCGGGCAGGCATTCGATGGCCTGTTGCATCGCCATGACGGCCTGTTGTTTCTGGAGCTTGAGCCCGTCGCCACACAAGCATCGATGCAGGGATTGGGGCCGCGCCTCACGCGCACCTTGCGTCGCCTGCAATCGGCCAAATCGCTGGACGATCTGTACGCCATCAGCGTCTCGGAAATCCGTGCGCTGACCGGCTACGACCGGGTCATGATCTATCGCTTTGAAGAGGAGGGTCACGGGCAGGTCATTGCCGAGTCGGCGACGGCCGACCTGGACGCCTACCTGGGGCTGTTCTTCCCCGCCACCGACATCCCGCAGCAGGCCCGCGAGCTGTACCGCCTGAACTGGCTGCGCATCATCCCCGACGCCGCGTATGTGCCGGCGCCTCTGGTCCCGGCCCTGCGCCCCGATACCGGCGAGCCGCTGGACATGAGCCACTCGGTGCTGCGCAGCGTGTCGCCGATCCATTGTCAGTACATGCACAACATGGGCGTGCGCTCATCGATGAGCATTTCCCTGCTCAAGGATGAACGCCTCTGGGGCCTGATCAGTTGCGGCAATCGCGAGCCGCTGCAGGTTCCCCACACGCTGCGCTCGGCCTGCCAGACCATCGGACAAGTGCTGTCGATGCAGATCAGCCTGCTGGAAGATCAGCAGACTCAGCGCCAGCGACTGGCCAAACATCACATGCTGGACAGGCTGTCCAGGGCGATGAACGAGTCCGCGGACGACGTCTACAACGGGCTGCTTGAACACGCCCAGGCGCTGCTGACACTGGTCGACGCCCACGGGGCGGCGGTGATCATCGACGGTCAGGTACACCTGATCGGCCAGTGCCCGAGCACCGAGCAAGTGAGCGCGTTGCAGCAATGGCTGCAGAACCGGCCCGGATCGGTGTTCGAGACGTCCAGCCTCGGCGCCGTGTTCCCCGACGCGCAAGCGTATCAACGCGTGGCCAGCGGACTGCTGGCGTTCAGCTTGCCCAAGCCGGTGGCCAATGGGGTGCTGTGGTTTCGCGCCGAAGTCCGGGGCAGCGTGGAGTGGAGCGGCAACCCGCAACAAGCCAAACGGGTCGTCAATGACCGCTTGCAGCCACGGGAATCCTTTGCCCTGTGGGAGCAGCAGGTTGAGGGTAAGGCCAGAACCTGGAGCGCCGGCGAGGTCTACGCGGTGTCCGACCTGCGTCGCTCTGCGCTGGAGGCGGACCTGTCGCGGCAGGTGCTGCGTGAAAAAGAGGCGGTGCGTGCCCGCGATGAACTGGTGGCCGTGGTGTCCCATGACCTGCGCAGCCCGCTGACGGTTATCGTCATGCAGTGCGGCATGATGCAGCGGGTGATCAACGCTGACGCCACTGCGTCTACCAAACGACTCAACTCTGCCGTCGACATCCTGCAGCGCGCATCTTCGCGGATGACCAGCCTGCTGGAGGATTTGCTCGATACGTCAAAGATCGAAGCCGGCCGCTACTTCATCGACGCCGAGCGGCTGGAAGTCAGCCAGTTGTTCGAAGACGCCTGGTCATTGCTCACGCCACTGGCGCTGAGCAAATTTATCGAGCTGACGTTCCACGCCGAGCCCGACCTGACGATTTTCGCCGACCCGGAGCGCATGTTTCAGGTGCTCTCCAATCTGGTGGGCAATGCGATCAAATTCACCCCCAAGGCCGGCAGTGTGAAGGTCACGGCGGCGGGTGAGGGTGACCACGTGGTGTTCACCGTGGCGGACACCGGAGAGGGCATTCGCAGCGATCAGTTGCCCCACGTGTTCGAGCGCTACTGGCGCAGACGTGAAGGCAATCCGAGCGGGACGGGTCTAGGGCTCTACATCTCCCAAGGGATCGTCAGGGTCCACGGTGGTGAACTGACGGCCTCTAGTGAAGAGGGGGTCGGCAGCGAATTCCGCTTCACGGTGCCGCGCGCGTCCATGGCGTCCTGACCCTGCTGCGACCGCCTTGGCGGCGGGGGGTATTCCTGGCTGGAATCCCCCGCATGAAAAACATGAATTTTATTTATGGCCGTCAGCCCTCTACCGTGTGCGTATTCCGTTCACGGTAAAGCCGTTATGACCACGCCCTCTCACCCTCAGCCATCCCTCGTCGAAGAACACTGGAAGCGCAACCTGGCGGTCTGCGTATTCGGCGCGTTCACCACCATCATCGCGATGACGTTGCTGCTGCCGTTTCTGCCGCTGTATGTCGAGCACCTGGGCGTCACCGATCCGGCCGCCATCGTGCAGTGGTCGGGGGTGGCCTTTGGCGCGACCTTTCTGTCTGCCGCGCTGACCGCGCCGCTGTGGGGGCGGCTGGGTGATCGCTACGGGCGCAAGTTGATGCTGATCCGTGCCAGCCTGGGCATGGCGGTGGCGATGTCGCTGATCGGCCTGGCAGAGAACATTTATCAGTTAGTCGGGCTGCGTTTGTTGGCGGGGTTGCTCGGCGGCTATGCCTCTGGCGCGACCATTCTGGTGGCGACGCAGACACCCAAGGCGCGCACCGGCTGGGCGCTGGGTATGCTCTCTTCGGGAATCATGGCCGGTAATCTGACCGGGCCGTTGATTGGCGGGCTGTTGCCGCCGATGATCGGCATCCGCAACACGTTCTTCCTGGCCGGGGGCGTGATCTTTCTGACCTTCCTTGCCACGCTGTTTCTGATGAAGGAAGCCCCTCGGCCCAAGCGTCAGACTGGCGTGGCGAAAGCGCCGGCGGTGCGGGCGTGGGACGTCATCCCTGACAAGAAGCCGGTGCTGACCATGCTCGTGGTGGCCTGTCTGGTGATGTTCTCGATCATGTCCATCGAGCCGATCATCACCGTGTACCTGACCCAGTTGCACAGCGAAAATGTCACGCTGATGGCCGGGTTGGTGATGTCGGCGACCGCGCTGGCCAGCGTGTTGTCGGCCTCGCGCATTGGCAAGCTGGCCGACCGTGTCGGCCACTGGAAAGTGGTCATTGGCTGTCTGACTGCGGCGGCTGTCTTGCTCATCCCCCAGGCCTTCGTCACTCATGCCTGGCAACTGGTGCTGCTGCGTTTCCTCATGGGCATTGCCCTGGGCGGTCTGTTGCCGTGCATTGCGGCGATCATCCGCCATTCGGTGCCCGACGCTGTGGCAGGGCGCATGCTCGGCTATTCCACGTCCAGCCAATACATCGGTCAGGTGCTGGGGCCGCTGACCGGAGGGTACCTGGGCGGGCATTTCGGCATGCCGGTGGTCTTCATCGTCACCTGCCTGCTGATGGGCGGCTGCGCGATCGGGATGTTGCTCATGCGGCCTCTGATTTCCAGTGGGACCGGCCTCAGCCCGAAAGAGGGTGGCATTTGACAAAACCATGACATCCCGCACCGGATAATCGCCGCCGGTGGGGCCACGCCCCGGAGTCGAGTACCGCCATGCACGGACCTTCATGGACATCAAACACAGCCTTAAACAACGCATTGTCATCGTATTTGCGTTGATGAGCGCGCTGGTCGCCGGGGTATTCGCCGCCGGCATCATCGCCACCGTGCACGTGGTCGAAAAGCGCCTGTCGATCATGAGCCTGAAGGGCAATATGCACCGTTTGCTGGCCGTGGACAGCGTCAACGACTGGCGCCACCGGCCGGAAAAAGACGAATTGTTCTACGCCGAAGAGGGCGTTGGCGACCTTGCGATGAGCGATGACCTCAAGGCCCTTCCCCTGGGATTTCAGGAGTTCTTTCGCGGCAAGAAAGCCTATTACGCCATGGTCTCGGAGGTGAACGGGCGCCATTACGTGTTGTTGCGAGATCAGCGCAGATTCCAGAAACGTGAACGGATTCTGTTCGGTGTCGTGCTGGTCGGCTTCTTCCTCAGCGTGCTGTTGGCAGTGTTGCTGGGTCGGCTGCTTGCGTCCCGGGTGATCACGCCGGTGTCGCGCCTGGCCGGCCAGGTACGTCATCGCGATCAGTTGCTGGAGCTGGCGCCGGTACTCGCCAGCGACTACGCCAACGACGAAGTCGGCGCCTTGGCCAGATCCTTCGACGAAACCCTGGGCCGGCTGCGGGCCGCGCTGAGCCGCGAGAAGCTGTTCACCAGCGATGTCAGCCATGAACTGCGCACGCCGCTCATGGTGCTGGCGACGTCCTGCGAATTGCTGATGGAATACCCGGCGCTGGACGACCGTTCCCGCACGCAGGTGAAGCGAATCGGCAAGGCAACGGCGGGTATGAACCAGTTGGTCGAAACCTTTCTGCTGCTGGCCCGTACCGAGGGCAAGAACACGCCCCAGGGTCAGCGTTCGACCCTGGTATTGATCGCCGATGAATTGGCGGACACCTGGCGCACGCCCATCGAAGCCAAGGGCTTGCGCTTCATCTATCAGCGTGACGACCGCGACCTTGATGTCTACAACGCGCCCTTGCTGCGTTCGGTCATGGGCAATCTGCTGCGCAACGCCTGGCATTACACCGATCAAGGCTTGATTCAGCTGACCCTGCGCAGCGATGGTTTCAGCGTCGAGGACAGCGGCATCGGCATTCCGCTGGAGAAGCAGCAGGCCATGTTCCAGCCCTTCGTGCGCGGCGACGAACAGCGCGGGGAGGGGCTGGGCCTGGGGCTGTCGCTGGTCCAGCGTATCTGTGCCAACCAGCACTGGACAGTCACGCTGACCAGCCGTGATGACGGGGGATGCTGTTTTACGGTGTTGTTGAAGCTGGATTCAACCGGGGAAAAGCCGGTATGAGTGCGTTCCATTTTCGTTGTGTTGCCCGGCGCGTTCCCGGCTAAAGCCGGTCCCACTAAGTGCTGCGTTTAGCCAGTTGCCCCCAGGCAAATTGCCCAGAGGTGGCGATCCTCTTGAGTGCACGCTGTCGTGTAGTGCGACCGGCTTCAGCCGGGAAGAGGCCAGTGCGGACAACCTGAATTTTGCGGCGAAACGATTAACGCCTTCCCGGCTAAAGCCGGTCCCACTAAGTGCTGCGTTTAGACAGTTGCCCCCAAGCAAATTGCCCAGAGGTGGCGATCCTCTTGAGTGCACGCTGTCGTGTAGTGGGACCGGCTTCAGCCGGGAAGAGGCCAGTGCGGACTGCCTGGATATTGCAGCGAAACGATTGACGCCTTCCCGGCTAAAGCCGGTCCTACAGTCGAGGTCACCGCGAGTTCTGCACGTCGCGCACGACGCCGCTCATTCCACTGGTCCGACGAACCGCACGAATGCGCGGCACCACGCTCCAACGCCGTGCCTACCCCTACGGACCTGCGACCATGTGCCCGATCCGCCCATCACTCGTTTGCGGGAGTGCCGACAATCAGCCTGCAGACCGCGACGACACCCCCGAATACCCGCTCTCCGGGCCCATCAAGCCTGATGACCCAGAACGTCGCACTGAGCAGTCTCAGGCCGAAACCGACGGCTGTGCCCCGGAACCTGAAGCCAATTTGGCTGATCGGTAATCACCCGTTCGGGTGGACTCGGTATCACGTCTGTCGGCGAATGTCGGTGCAACTGTCGCGGAATTTGATGATTGCCCTTGGAAAGCTCCCTTAAAAACGGAAGAATGTGCGATTAGTCGCGCACTTAACTCGCAATATTCACGACGCCAACACCGTGGCGGAGGAAGCAAATTTGAATCAGCTAAAACGCCTTCAGAGCGGAATTGAAGGGCTTGATGAGCTGCTAATGGGCGGTTTCGTTGCCGGATCCTCGTACATCATTCAGGGGCGACCGGGCTCCGGCAAAACCATCCTGGCCAACCAGATCGGTTTCAATCACATCCGCAACGGCGGCCGCGTGCTGTTTGCAACCCTGCTTGCCGAGCCCCACGAGCGGCTGTTTCAGTTCCTCTCCACCATGAGCTTCTTCGACAAGGACCGGGTTGGCGATCAGATCCAGTTCGTCAGTGCGTTCGACACCATGGAAAACGACGGCCTCGATGAGGTCGTCAAGCTGCTGCGCCGGGAGATCGTCCGCCAGAAGTCCACGGTGATGATCCTCGACGGGCTACTCAATGCCCGCTCCAAGGCCGAATCCTCGATCAACACCAAACGCTTCATCTCCGAGCTGCAGGGCCACGCCGCCTTCGCCGGTTGCACAGTGTTCTTCCTGACCAGCTCACAGCTGGACGACGGCAGCCCCGAACACACGATGGTGGACGGCGTGCTGGAAATGGGTGAGGAGGTGGTTGGCAACCGTTCCGTGCGCCGCATCAAGGCCCGCAAGACCCGTGGCAGCGGCGCCATTCCTGGCGCCCACGAATGCGAAATCACTGAAAACGGCCTGGTGGTCTACCCGCGCCTGGAAAGCACCATCACCCACTCGGCGCTGCGCGACAGTGCAGAATTCAGTGTCATCCCCAGCGGGATCGACACGCTGGACCCTTTGATCGGCGGCGGCCTGGTGGAATCGTCCGTGACCTTGCTCCTCGGCCCGTCGGGCACGGGCAAGACCACGTTTGGCCTCAACTTCCTCGCTCGCTCCACGCCCGATGAACCCGGGCTGTTGTTTGGCTTCTACGAGTCACCGCAGCGTCTACGGGCAAAGGCGGCAGCGCTCGGGCTGGACTTCGAGGCGCTGGAACGCTCCGGTGCACTGCACATTGCCTGGAAATCACCCACCGCCGAGTTGATCGATAAACTGGCGCTCGATCTGCTGCGGATCGTCGAGCAGCACGGCATCAAGCGGGTGTTCCTCGACAGCCTGGGTGGCATGGCCCGCGCGTCGGCCGATCAATCACGGATTCTCGACCTCTTCAGCGCCCTGATGAGCGAGCTTCGCGCCCGTGGCGTTACGGTGGTCTCGAGTTGGGAAATCCGCGGCCTGATCGGCGGCAAGATTGACGCCCCGGTCCCGGACATGTCGGGCATTGTCGACAACCTCATGCTGATCCGCTTCGGGCAATCAACAGCGGGGCTGACCCGGCAACTGTCGATCCTCAAAATCCGCGATAACCCCTACGACCCGGCCCTGCTGGACGTTTTGATCGGCGAGCAGGGTCTGACTGTGAAAAAGGCTGCGTTCCATGCCCTCGACGATTCAGGCAATGCCACGGCGCAGCAGTCATCATCGAGCCGATGATGGCTCGTTCGCGCGGAGGGTTGCATGACCACAATTCTGATTGTCGATGATGAATACCTCATCGCCGACATCCTGAGCTTCGCGCTGGAAGATGAAGGCTACTTGACCGTCACTGCCGGCAGCGGGCAGAAGGCCCTGGGCATTCTCGAACGCGAACGTCCGCAGCTGATCATCACCGATTACATGATGCCGGGGATGAACGGCATCGAGCTGGCAGAAGCGGTGCGTGTGAATCAGAGCCTGGGGCAAATCCCTATTGTGCTGATGAGCGGTGCGCAGTCTCATCTGGGCATCGCCCGCCCGGATCTGTTCAGCAAGGTGTTCGACAAGCCATTCGAGATCAGTGCTGTGCTGGAAGCGGTGCGCGCGCTGTTGGGTGCTGGCTAGCGCACGGTCGCTTGGGTCAGGCACCTGACTCAGTGCTTCGTCTTGAGGGTCTCGTAGCTCAGTCGCAGGTCTTTGGCCCAGCCGTCGAGCACCGGCTTGACAGCGTCCAGAGTCAGTTGCGTCTTTTCGTTTTCCAAGGGAGTGCCGCTGCCTTTGCGCACGATCTGGGCCAGCACCTTCTGGGTGTCGGCATCAAGAAACGCCGCCTCGGTGGCGATTGCCACGTTCTGATCCCGACCGCCGGCTGCGGTGTTCACGGCAGCCGCCACCAGCGCGAGGGGCACCACTTCGTAGGGCTTGAGGCTCTGGGTGCTGGTCGACACGGCGGTAATCGCCGGCCGCACGATAAGGGTGTCAGGTCCTGGCCCATTGACGACGCGCAAGTTCTTGCCGAGTTCGCGTTGCAGCGCGGTATCGAAGTAACGGGTGATCGACTGCAGGGTCTGCGCCGAGATCACCGCAGTCGGTTGGGGCCTGGGGTAAAACTGACTGGGTTCGATGTACACCTGGGTGTATTTGCTCAGCTTCACGTCCGGGTCGATCCAGCGCATGACCGGCGCGCCCGTCGCACTTTCCGCCGGCTTGAGGCGGCTGTAATCCTTGAGAAAGCCCGAATACTGACTGGGGTCTACCTGCGAGCTGGCGCAACCGCCGACCCCCAGAATGGCGCAACAGATCAGTGCCTTGAGCACCGGCATTTTCATGGTGTGACTCCCTTCGCTTTGTCCATTGGATGGTTCCCGTCTGCGCGCCTGGCGCCAGGGGCAGCAGACAGCCCACGCCGGCGCAGCGCATCCGTTCGACGCCTGAATGCGGCGCTGCCGGCCGAGCGCTTCGTGGTGCTCAAGCAACGCTAGCAGTTAATTATTTTGCCGCCAGTGAGCTGAATCGATGAAGGGGAAATACTTCGGGAACGAGAGGGAGTAACGAGTAGAGATCCGGGCAGCGCTGGGCCGCCCGGGGATATCAACTGCCGTATTAACGGCCGTCAGCCACCTTGCGCTCGATCTCGGCTGACTTCTTGTTCAGCTCTTCGACGTCCTGTTCCTTCTCGCGAATGGAGGTCGGGGTGATGACTTCGTCCACCGCGCGGGTGTTGTCGTCGGTGTCGTTGAGGTCTCGCTGTACGACGTTGACGGGTTTGCCGGCGCTGTCCAGGGTTGGCGCGTCAGGCTGGGTGACGTTACGTGGGTCAACCGGGGTGTCTTTGCTCATGGATTCATCCTCGCTGTGGGTATGTAGCTTGGATGTGTCGGAGGTCGGCGAGTTCGGGTTTTTTCGACCGCGCGCGAACCCGATCCTGACCCGGTCAACGTTGCTCCACCAGATTGAGAAAGCGTCGCGTGCGCTCGTTGTGCGGATCGACCAGCACTTCGTTCGGCGAGCCGTCGGCGACGATGCGGCCGGCCTCCATGAACAGCACGCGATCGGCAATGTCCTGGGCAAACTTCATTTCGTGGGTCACTAGCAGCATGGTCATCTGCTGCTCGTGGGCGATGGCGCGAATCACCGCCAACACTTCACCGACCAGCTCCGGATCAAGCGCCGAGGTGACTTCGTCGAACAGCATCACCTGGGGCCGCATGGCCAGCGCCCGGGCGATCGCCACGCGCTGTTGCTGGCCGCCGGAAAGCTGCGCGGGATAGGCATCGGCCTTGTGACTCAACCCGACCAGCCCGAGGTATTGATGGGCGCGCTCCAGGGCCTCTTCGCGGCTCAGCTTGAGCACTTGAAGGGGCGCCTCGGTGACGTTCTCCTGCACGGTCAGGTGCGGGAACAGATTGAACTGCTGAAACACCATGCCGACGCGGTGCACCACCGGTGGCTTTTTCGCGCCCGGCCAGTGCCAGCCGCCGGACTTGGCGGGCACCGGCGCGCCGGCCACCTCGATGCTGCCGTGCTGATAGGCCTCAAGGCCCTTGATCAGGCGCAACACCGTGGATTTGCCCGAACCGCTGGGGCCGATCAGGGCAACTTTCTGGCCGGCGGGAATGCTCAGGTCAAGATGATCAATGACCCGGGTTGCGCCGAAGTTTTTCACCACTTGCTTGAGGATGATCTGCGGCGAAGCGCCGGGCAGAGCGTGTGCGAGATCAGACATGGCTGCGCCTCTCGAAATATTTGAACAGCAGGGAGGTCGGCACACTGATCGCCAGGAACATCAGTGCCATCACCGTGTAGGGCTCGTTGTAGCGGTAGGTCATGCCGGCGATCTGTTTCGCCGCCTGGAACAGCTCGGGAATGGTGATCACCGCCAGCAGCGGGGTTTCCTTGAACATGCCGATCAGGTAATTGCCGAGTACCGGCAGCATCGGCTTGAGGGCCTGGGGCAGGACGATCCGCCGCCATGTGGTGGCGCCGTCGAAATCCAGAGCCCTGGCCGCTTCCCATTGACCGGCCGGCACGCCTTCGATGGCGCCGCGAAAGGCTTCGGCAATGTAGGCGGCGTAATACAGCCCGAGGCCGATGACCCCAGTGGAAATCGCCGGCAGGGTGAGGCCGGCCAGGGGCAGGGCGAAGAACACCACGTACAGCTGAACCATCAGCGGAGTGTGTCGAAAGAAGCTCAGGTAGCCGGCGCTCAGTCTTTGCACCAACGGGTTTTGAGATCGCTGAGCAATGGCCAGCAGCAGACCGAGCAACACCGCCAGCAGGAAGCCGAGAATCACCACTTGCAGCGTCACCAGCAGGCCCTGAAGCAGATCGGGGACGATGGACCAGGCGAAGGCGTAATCGAAATTCATCGCGCCACCCCGCGACGCCAGTGAGTGACCCGCCGCTCATAGCGTTTGACCAGCCAGCTGAGCGGCCAGGCCATGACGAAATAACACACCAGGACGATGCTCCAGATCAGCGTTTGCTGGCCCAGGGTGGTGATCAACTGGCCACCGGAAAAGGTCAGGTCGCTGAGGGTGATCAATGACACCAGTGAGGTGGTCTTCAGCAATTCGACCAGTTGGTTGCCCATCGGCGGCAGCATGAACGGCAGCGCTTGGGGCAGGATGATTCGGCGAAACGCGGTCATCGCGTCGAAGTCCAGGGCCTTGATCGCGTCGCGCTGGCCTCGGGCGACATTGCTCAGGG
The DNA here is from genome assembly GCF_016925575.1 of Pseudomonas sp. 15A4. NCBI lineage: Bacteria > Pseudomonadati > Pseudomonadota > Gammaproteobacteria > Pseudomonadales > Pseudomonadaceae > Pseudomonas > Pseudomonas sp. 15A4. Next base: position 3,692,948 of record NZ_CP068986.1, read on the forward strand.
CGGAGCGGACGATTTCCGAACCGTAGGCCGAGAAGGTCAGGCCCAGGCCGAGAATCCCGGTGGTCATCGGCGCCAGGGTGATACCGAACAGGGGCAGGATGAAGAACAGGTAAAACAGCAGCACCAGGGCGGAGATGCCACGCAGGATCTCGACGTAGACCGTCGCGATCCAGCGCAACGCGCGCCACGGCGACAGGCGCATCAGCGCGATGACAAACGACATCACCACCACGACGACCTGGGCGAAGAAGGTGATTTCAAGGGTGACCAGTGCGCCGTTGGCCAGTTGGCGGGCGATGAAGCGCGCGGTGTCCAGGGTGGAAGCATCAAAAAGCATGGGCCGTACTCGTATGGGTTGGGGCCTTGATATTGAGGGGGCGAAAATTGGCAGCGTCAGGTGCTTGCGGTCCTGCGGAATGCGCGCGGTCTGAAGGACCGGCTTCAGCCGGGAAGAGGCCCGTGCAGGCGCCATCAATTTTGCGGTGTGCTCACCGACGCCTTCCCGGCTGAAGCCGGTCCCACTGAATGCACTCGATCCCACAGTAGGACTGGCTTTAGCCGGGAAGAGGCCCGTGCTGGCGCCCTCCATTTTGCCGTGTGCCCACCGACGCCTTCCCGGCTAAAGCCGGTCCTACAATGGCAACGGCATCGGCATCGGCATCAGCGATTGCAGCGCTGCTCGGCGGTCACGTCTGCGGGTGGCAGTTCGTTTTCGGTGTAGCCGTATTTCTGCAGGATCTTCAGCAGGTCGCCGGAAGCGCGCAGTTTCGCCAGTTGCTCGTTGAACGCCTGGATAAACGCCGGATCGTTTTTCGGCAGGCCGTAGGCGTGGTAATTCCAGGTCGGCTTACCGTCGGCATCCGGGATCTGCTCGAACGGCAGCGCCCGTTCAACCGGCGTGCCTTCGGCTTTTTTCAGCAGGCCGATGATTTCGGCATCCGGGAAGTACACCACGTCGACGCGGTCGGCCTGCAGCGCGGCGAGGGCTTCGGTGTCCTTGTCGAAGAGCACGACGTTGCCATTGCTGATGCCGCTGTCCTTGGCTTCCTGCACCTGATTGCTGCCTGGCTGGGTCGCCAGGCGCGCCTTGCCGTTGGCCGCGACGTCCTTGAGGCTGTGCAGCTTCAGCGGGTTGCCGGCCTTGACCAGAAACGCGCCGCCGGAACGGGTGACCGGGTTCGAATAGCCAATGACTTTGCAGCGCGCCGGATTGATGAACAGGCCGGCACCGATCAGATCGAAACGACCTGCCGCGAGACCCGGCACCAGCGAGCCGAACTCGGTGATGGGCAGTTCAACCTTGGTGACGCCCAGCGGTTCGAGAATGGCCCGGAGGATCTCGACGTTGGCGCCGACGATTTTCCCGTCGGTGCCCACGTACGCATAGGGTTGCTCATTGGCGATGCCGGCGGTCAGGCCCTGGCTGCGGCCCTTTTCCAGCAGACCGGCAACGGCAGGGAACGAAAACACGGCATTCAGCAGCAGGGCGGAGCCGAGTGCGGCAGACAGCGACAGCGGTTTTAAGCCTTTCATCAAGTGCGCTCAAGAGTGGGAATGAAGGTCAGGTGCAGCAGTTGGTTACGCCAGGTGCTCCGTTCATGGCGTCCAGATGTCCACGTCCTTGGCATCCACAGCAGTGGGCAATAGCCCGGCCTTGAAAAAGGCGTCGGCGATCTTCTGTTGCTCGCCCAGTTGGTCTGCCTTCACCGGCTTGACCTGATAACTGCGATGGGCGTTGGCGGCCTCGACGGTGTCCACGTCCAGATTGCCCCACAACGGGCCGAGCACTTGCGCCGCCTCACGGGGGTGGCTTTTGACCCAGCCGCCGGCCTGTTGCAACTGTTCATAAACCCGCTTCAGTACCTCCGGATGAGCCTTGGCGTAGGCCGTGCTGGTCAGGTAATAGCGCTTGTAACTGGCCAGGCCGACGCCGTCAGTCAACGTGCGCGTCGGCAACTGGCGCTGCACGCTGGTGAGGAAGGGTTCCCACGCCACCCAGGCGTCGACCTTGCCATTCTCGAACGCCGCTCGGCCGTCTGCCGGGGACAGGTACGCCGGCTGGATATCGGAGAACGAAAGGCCGGCCTTGCTCAGCGCGGCGATCAACAGGTAATGGGTACCGGCCGCCTTGGTCACGGCGATCTTCTTGCCTCTCAAATCCGACAACTGGCGGATCGGCGAGTCATTGCGCACAACGATGGCCTGGGCGGCGGGCGAAGGCGACTCTTCAGCGAAATAGGTGAGCCTGGCCTTCGCGGCCTGGGCGAAGATTGGCACGGTGTCGGCGACGTCCGCGCTGATGTCGACGTTGCCGACATTGAGTGCTTCAAGCAGGGGCAGACCGCTGGGAAATTCATGCCAGGTGATGTCGATGTTGTCTTTGCCCAGCGCCTGCTCGAGAGTGCCCTGGGTCTTGAGCAGGGTGATCAGGGTGGAAGATTTCTGATAGCCGATTCGCACCGTTTCTCGCGCATTTGCCGACACCGCGAAACTACTCGCCATCGCAGCGAGCAGGCCGATCAGCCAGGCGTGTCGGACGAAAGTGCCTGCGGTTGTGCGTGGAAAGGGCATGGCGGGGCTCGTGGCGTGAGTGAAGCGCGGGAAGGCGCAAGCCACAAATCATAGAGTTCTAAAAAGAATTGGCTAAATATCGTTTGGTTATGAGGTTATGCACTCCGGCGTCACGTGGCAAAACCGGTGACCAGGACGGGGACCGCTCTGGCACGGCGGTCCCCGGTCTTGCGGCGCACAATCAGGCCGTGGTGGCCTTGTCGCGCACAGGCAATGTCCAGTTCGGTCGAATGAAGTGGCAGGTGTAGCCGTTGGGGATGCGTTCCAGGTAATCCTGATGCTCGGGCTCGGCTTCCCAGAACGGGCCGGCGGGGGCGATTTCGGTGACGACTTTGCCCGGCCACAGGCCCGACGCCTCCACATCGGCCACCGTGTCCAGTGCGACTGCCTTCTGCTCGTCGCTGAGGTAGAAAATCGCCGAGCGATAGCTCACGCCCTCGTCGTTGCCCTGTCGGTTCGGGGTCGACGGATCGTGAATCTGGAAGAAGAATTCAAGGATTTTGCGGTATGAAATCTGCTTGGGGTCGAAGACGATTTCAATGGCTTCGGCGTGGGTGCCGTGGTTGCGATAGGTGGCGTTGTCAACGTCGCCACCGGAGTAGCCGACGCGGGTCGACACGACGCCGGGGTAGCGGCGCAGCAAGTCCTGCATGCCCCAGAAGCAGCCTCCGGCGAGCAGCGCGGTTTCGGTGTGGGTGGTCATGGGCAAGTCCTTCCAGCGGTTAACGGTGTGTGTCAGGTACGCAGTGCAGTGTGCGTGTCTGCGAGCGCGCGGCGCAACGGCCGCCTTGAAGATCAGATGACTGACGCGCGCACTCGTTCAGTCGCCGCCGAACTGCTGACGGTATTGGCCGGGCGTCACGCCAATGCGCTCGCTGAACGCCTTGCGCATGTGCCGCGCGCTGCCAAAGCCGCAGCGACTGGCCACGACCTTGAGGGGCAGGTCGCTGCCTTCGAGCAGTTTGCGCGAGTGATCGATGCGCGCGTTGAGCAGAAATTGCATGGGCGTCAGGCTGACTTCGCGCTGGAACGCCCGGGCGAAATTGCGCGGGCTCATCGCTGCCAGGTCGGCCATGCGCTGCACGGTGTAGGCCTCATCAATGTGGTCGACGACGTAGGCCTGCACCCGGGCGATCGCGCTGTCATCCCGGGGTACTGCCGCCAACAACGGGCCGTAGGGTGTTTGACCGCCCTGACGCTTCATGACCACCAGCAGCACTTTGGCCACCTCCAGGGCGATCTCTTTGCCGTGGTCTTCCGCGACAATAGCCAGCGCCATGTCGATGCCCGCCGTAATACCACCGGACGTGATCAGGTTGCGGTCGACGACGTAGATCTGCTCGGTCTCGACGCGGGAGGCAGGGAAACGCCGAGCCAGGCGCTCGACGTAGTTCCAGTGGGTGGTGCAGCGGTAGCCGTCGAGCAGACCAGCGTCACCCAGCAGAAACGCGCCGGTGCAGATCGCCCCGAAACGCCGGGCGCCCTGGGCGGCGGCCGGTAGCCAGGCGGTGAGCTGAGGATGGCTGACGCCGTACGCACCTGGCCCGCCGGGGACCAGTAGCAGGTCAACGTCGGGGGGCAGATCGGCCAGCGCCACATCCGCCTGGACCTTGAGCCCGCAGGAGCTGCGGATGAGCAGCGGAGGTTCGGCCACCGTGATCAGTCGATACTGTTTTTCCGGCGCCAGCAGTCGATTGGAGATCGAAAAAACGTCCATGGGGCCGGTCACGTCGAGCATGAGCACGTCGTTGAACAGCACCACCGCCACCGTTTTCTGCCCTGAGATGTCGCGCATGCCTTGATTGCCTTTCTATTACCGCCACTGCCAGCGCAGGGCGACGAGCCTGAATCCAGGCGGCATTCTAGGGGATTGTGCGAATGAATGTGAATGATTGGCGTTTGGAAGCCAATTGGATGAGTTCGGCGGGTTTGTCGCGGTTGATTGAACCGGGCTTGATCAGAGGAATCGGGAGCGGCTGGCTTGATAACCGCCTTTCAGTAACAGCAGGTCGGTAACTGAAAGCGAATGCGTGCGCCACCGCTGGCCGACGCTTGTGCCCAGATGCGCCCGTGGTGCGCGTCGACCACCGAGCGGCAGATCGCCAGTCCGACGCCGAGGCCACTGGTCTTGGTGGTGTAGAACGCGCCGAAGATCTGCTCGCGACGGTCAGGCGGGATGCCCGGGCCGTTGTCCTCAACGCAGACTTCGACACCGTCGCCGAGGGAAAATGAATGGATGCGCAACACGGCGGCGTCACGGCCGGAGCCGGCCATGGCTTCCACGGCATTGGTGATGAGGTTGACCAGCAATTGCTGCAACTGCACGGCATCGGCGACGATGGATTGGTCGACGTATAGCCCGGTTTCGAGCCGTACCCGCTGGGCAGTCAACAGCGGCTGGGTTAGGCCGACGGCGTCGCGAATGACATCGTCAATTTTCAGGACGCGCAGCTGCAAGGGCGCCTGACGGGCCAGCGCGCCGAGGGCTTTGACGATGTTGGCGGCGCGTTCGCAGCCGGCGCGGATGTCCTTCAAGCCGGCGATGGCTTCGTCGACGTCCGGCACGTCGCGTTGCAGCCAACGCAGGCTGGCGGCGGCGTTGGCGGCGATGCCCAAAAGGGGCTGGCAGATTTCATGGGCGATGGAGGCGCTGAACTCGGCCATCTTTCGGACGTGGAGAGTGTGAGCATAGTCGCTTTGCGCGGCAGCAACCTGATCGCAGCCCCCTGGGCGGTGTGCTGTCGGGTGCGCCAGAGGGGGCAGGGAAGGGTGCCGAATCGCATCCGGCCAGTGCTGCTCCGCTGGCGGCGGGAAGCGCGTGTAAAGAGGAGATTGATGTTCGTCCAGCATCGTAGCCCCCGGCGGTCCGACGTCTTGTGCTTCGTCGCGCTTGAGTATACGCAGCGTGTCCGGCTTGAAACGCAGGCGAGGGCGGTTTGGCAGGAACAGGCACCCGGATGTCTGTCAGAGTCCCCACACGGGCTGAACGGAATGCCAGCCGCGCGTTCCACCGGCCCCGTTTCGCAGCACCGTATCAACAAGGTAAGACCGCGATCACCTGTGGGACCGTTTTTAGCCGGGAAGGCGTCGGCTATCACACCGCAGCATCAGTGGCGTACACAGATCGCGAAGCGGACTTCGGCAAAAAAGCCTGTCATGGCAAGGCCTTGGGTAAGCGCGGTGGCGGCCTGTGCTTAGGACCTGCAACCCTGTAAGCCGCTGACACTGTTGCCCCAGCAACAGCACTCCACCACTTTCCATGGAAAACAAACAGTTACGCCCCTTCACACCCCCGATTGCCCTGAAACCCCGGGACTTTCCGGCGTGGCATAAAGCCTGCAATGACCCGCAAACGAACCCGTGTCGACCCGCTTATGGCGTCACGTTTTGGCAGTCATTGGCAGGAGTAATTGTGTCTACAGCCCCATCATCAAACCCTCACAACCTTTCAGCGCCGGGACCGGCCGGCATCCATCGACGCCTCGATGGCGACAACCTCATCACCCAGGACCAGGGTTGATATGGCGTTCGATGTTGAATTTGTCGTGTCCACGCTGCCCGCGTTCGTCAGCGCCGTTGGAGTCACGTTGCAGGTCGGCTTCATCGCCATCGGCACGTCGCTGTGCGTGGCGCTGATCAATGCCGCGATTACTGCGTTCAGCGTGCCCATCCTGCGCCCACTGGTACGGGTGTACGTGGAGCTGGCGCGCAACACGCCGTTGCTGATCCAGCTGTTTTTCATCTACTTCGCGCTGCCGACCCTGGGGATCCGCATCTCCGGGTTTGCCTCGGCGATCATTGCCATGACTTTCATGGGCGGCGCTTACCTGACCGAGATCCTGCGCGCGGGCATCGACGCGGTGCCCAAATCGCAGATCGAATCGGGGCTGTCCATCGGCCTGTCGCGCTGGCAGTTACTGCGCCACGTCATTCTGCCCCAGGCCGGGATCCTCAGCCTGCCGGCGCTGTTCGCCAATTTCATCTTCCTGCTCAAGGAAACCACCGTGGTTTCGGCGGTGGCGGTGCCGGAAATTCTCTACACCACCAAGAGCTACATCGCGCTGTATTACAAAACCTACGAAATGCTCGCGGTGATGACCGGCCTCTGCGTGCTGCTGTTCGTGCCGCTGTCGCTGCTGCTGCGCCTGATTGAAAGGAGGCTCCAGCATGGCCAGTTCGGGTCTTGAATTGTTGTGGGTGTCGGCGCCGCAATTGGCCCAGGGCATCGGCCGCACGCTGGGCATTTCGCTGCTGGCGATCGCCTTCAGCAGTGTTGGCGGTGTGATCTATGGCGTGCTGCGCAACCTTGGCGTGCGCTGGATCGACGGGGTGCTGCTGGTCTACCTGGAACTGTTCAGGGCGATCCCGGTGCTGGTCTGGTTGTACCTGTTCTTCTTCGGTTTGCCGATTTTTCTTGGCTGGAGCATCCCGGGTTTCTGGTGCGCGGTGCTGGTGTTATCGCTGTGGGGCGCCAGTGAAACCGGCGAAGTGGTGCGTGGCGCACTGCGCTCGATTCCGAGGGGGCAGCGGGAAGCGGGTCTTGCGATTGGCCTGGGCCCGTTGCAGCTTTACGGCCGCGTGCTGCTGCCTCAGGCGCTGCGACGCATGACGCCGCCGCTGATCAACGTCTTCACCCGGCTGATCAAAACCAGTTCCCTGGCGGTGCTGATCGGCGTCGTTGACGTGATCAAGATCGGCCAGCAAATCATCGAACGAACCTATGAGTCGGTGCTGATCTACGGCTTCCTGTTCGTATTCTTCTTTCTTGCCTGTTATCCGCTGTCGGCCGCTTCGCGGGTGCTCGAGCGGCGTTGGAATCATTCATGAGCCCATTGATAGAACTGACCCGCTTCAGCAAAAACTTCGGTTCCGTGCCGGTGTTGCAAGACGTTGACCTGAGCGTTCGCGAAGGCGAAGTGGTGGTGATCCTCGGGCCCAGCGGCTGCGGCAAAAGCACCCTGCTGCGTTGCCTCAACGGTCTCGAACTGGGCCACGCCGGGCAGTATTGTTTCGCTGGTCAGAACCTGCCGGCCAATACCGATTGGCGTCAGGTGCGGCAACAGATCGGCATGGTGTTTCAGAGCTACCACCTGTTCCCGCACATGACCGTGCTGGAGAACATTTTGCTCGGGCCGCTGAGCGTGCAGAAGCGCACACGGGTCGACGCGCAGCAACAGGCCGAGACGCTGCTGAGCCGTGTCGGCCTGCTGGACAAGCGCGACACCTACCCGCGCGAGCTTTCCGGTGGCCAGCAGCAACGCATCGCCATCGTTCGCGCGCTGTGCATGAACCCCAGGGTCATGCTGTTCGACGAAGTCACGGCTGCGCTTGATCCGGAAATGGTCAAGGAAGTGCTGGAAGTCATCCTCGACCTGGCCCGCAGTGGCATGACTTTGTTGATCGTCACCCACGAAATGGCCTTCGCCCGCGCGGTGGCCGATCGAATCCTGTTCATGGACGGCGGCCGTATCGCCGAACAGAGCGACCCCGAATCCTTCTTCAGCGCCCCGCAGACCGCACGCGCGCAGCAGTTCCTGGAGAAATTCTCCTACGTAGAAAACATGCCAAAAAGGAAAGCATCGTGACCCTTAAATCTGCCTTTGTACTGCCACTGCTCGCCCTCGGATTGCTGGTGGGCACGGCTGCCGCCCATGCTGCCGACTCTGCCGCAGGGTCATTGGAAAAAATCAAGGCGCGCGACAAGTTGATTGTCGGCGTTTTCAGCGACAAACCACCTTTCGGCTTCGTCAACGAACAGGGCGACTACGTCGGCTTTGACACGGACTTGGGGCGGCGCTTCGCCAAGGACCTGCTCGGCGACGAGAAGAAGATCGAGTTTGTGGTGGTAGAGCCCGCCAGCCGGATTCCGTTTCTGCAGAGCGACAAGGTTGACCTGATCCTCGCCAACATGACGGTGACGCCGGAGCGGGCGCAAGTGGTCGATTTCACCCACCCCAACCTGCGCGTCGCGGTGCAGGCGCTGGTGCCGGACAGCAGCCCGGTGAAGACGCTGGACGATCTGGCCAGCAAAACCGTCATCGTCACCACCGGCACCACGGCGGATATCTGGCTGACCAAGAACCACCCCGACTGGAAGCTGCTCAAGTTCGAGAAGAATTCCGAGTCGCTGCAGGCGCTGGCCAACGGCCGAGGCGATGCTTATGCCCAGGATAACCTGGTGCTGTTCAGCTGGGCCAAGCAAAACCCGGGCTATCGCGTGCTGGCGCAGAAACTCGACGACGAAGCGCCGATCGCCCCGGCGGTGAAGAAGGGCAACACGGAACTGCGCGATTGGGTGAACACCGAACTGGCCAGCCTCGGTCAGCAGAAGTACCTGCTCACGCTCTACAACCAGTACGTGCGGGATCAACTGGCGGCGGACACCGAACCGTCGGCGGTGATCGTTGAAGGCGGGGCGTGGAAGCCCTGATTGATCGAGCTTGTGGCTGGTAGCCGGAAAGCGGTCATTTCGAACACCCTGGGTCTAGCGGTGTGGCCTCTGACGCTTTCCTGGCTAAAGCCAGTCCTACGGGAGTACGCGGTCCTGCTGGATGCATGCGTTGTTGTTGTAGGACCGGCTTCAGCCGGGAAGGGGCCCGTCCAAGTACCACCACTTTGCAGTGATCAGGCAGCTTGGCTCACACGCTGCCCTCGCTCTCGATCACCAGAACGCGCGCTTCACCCAGCGGGTGGGCAACGTGGGCCGTGCCGATGGAGGCGTAGAAAATATCCCCCGTTTGCAGCACGGTCCTTTGCTCGACGCCGTCCTGCTTGAAACGCATCTCCACTTGCCCGTCCAGCACCACAAATACTTCCTGACCGTCGTTGACGTGCCATTTGTAGGGCTGATCGGTCCAGTGCAGGCGCGTGGTGATGCCGTTCATGTTGGCGATGTCCAACGCGGCCCACGGGCGCTCACCGGTGAAGTCTTTGCTGCGGATGATGTTCATGGGGAGGTCCGTTCAAATGCGGATTGGCAGTCGATCAACCGCGATGTTGCGGTGTCGGGTTTCCAACGCTCAATGCGCAGAATCATAAGGCCGCGATGACAGGGTGCAACGGGTCGCCAGCGCAGTAGGGGCTAAAAGCGCAAGATTCTGCAAGTGGCGCTGTCTGCGGTCGATGTCCGGAATCATTGCGAATCTGACATTGCCGGGCGTGCGGGTGCACTTTAGACTCCCGGCCATCCACTAGACGACTGGTCTACGCAGGTCGGTCTGATCAGAACTTTCAACGACTTAACGGAGTATCACCCTATGGCCACGCAACCCTTGCTCACCCACGTTAACCTTGGTCGGCATGTGCTGAAAAACCGCATTGCCTTCCCGCCATTGACCCGCCAGAGAAGCCTGCAGCCGGGTGATATCGCTTCGGATCTCATGGCCACCTACTACCAGCAGCGTGCGTCCGCCGGTTTCATGATCACCGAAGGCACGCAGATCGAGCCGCGCGGCCAAGGCTATGCATGGACCCCGGGCATCTACAGCGCCGAGCAGGTCGAAGGCTGGCGCAAAGTGACCGACGCGGTGCACGCGGAAGAGGGCGTGATTTTCGCTCAGCTCTGGCATGTGGGCCGTGTGTCCCACCACGCGTTGCAGCCCAACGGCGAAGCGCCGGTTGCCCCTCGGCGATCCCGGCGGCCAACGCCAAGGCGTTCATCGAAACCGGGCCGGGCGCAGGGCAACTGGTGGTGCCGCCGACGCCTCGCGCGCTGACTGCCGAAGAAATCCGCGAGCTGGTGAAGCTGTACGCCCAGGCGGCGAAAAACGCCATCGAAGCGGGTTTTGACGGCGTGGAAATTCACGCGGCGAATGGTTACCTGGTCAACCAGTTCATCTCCGAACACGCCAACCACCGGGACGACGAATACGGCGGCTCGCTGGAAAACCGCCTGCGCTTCCTGCGCGAGATCGTCACTGCCGTCGCCGAAGCGGTAGGCGGGGACCGTCTGGGTGTGCGCTTTTCGCCACTGTTCGCCAGCACCGATGAAGAACGCGTCTACATCGGCCTGGTGGAAAGCGACCCGCACCACACCTACGTCGAAGCCATCAAGGTCCTGGAAAATGCAGGCGTCGCTTACGTCTCCATCGCCGAAGCCGACTGGGACAACGCCCCCGAACTGCCGGACACCTTCCGCAAAGCCATCCGCGAAGCCTTCACCGGCCGCATCATCTACGCCGGCCGCTACACCGCCGAACGTGGCAACCGCCTGATCGACGCCGGTCTGGCCGACCTCATCGCCTTCGGCCGCCCCTTCATCGCCAACCCCGACCTGCCGGCACGCATCGCCAACGGCTGGCCCCTCAACCCCGTTAACCCGGCCACGTTGTATGGCGGGACTGAAGTGGGCTATGTCGACTATCCGGTTTATCAGGCCGGCAAGTGAAGGCAGCGCCCCGCAGCTGACTGATGCGACGCAGAGCGTCGGAGGATGCGTTCCCACGCGGAGCGTGGGAACGATTAAATCGTCGGGATGGCTTCATCGAGCGAAATTGATGGTGCATGCACTGGCCTCTTCCCGGCTGAAGCCGGTCCCACTAAGAGCAGCGCGTGTATGCGGCGAAATTGGGAGTGATCCGGCTGGCCTCTTCCCGGCTGAAGCCGGTCCCACTACCAGCAGCGCGTGCATTCAGCAAAATTGGCGGTAATCCGGCCGGCCTCTTCCCGGCTAAAGCCAGTTCAGTGGGACCGGCTTTAGCCGAGAAGCTTTGATCTGCTTTTGATCTTCGTACACAAAAGAGCCCAGTCACCGCCAATCGCGACTTTGGTGCAGGCTGAACGCAGACGATGCGCAGTGGGCCGAGCGGCATGGATGCCGCGAGAGCGCCGTCAGGACATGGATGTCCGTTCGGCGCGGGCCCACGGAGCGTCGTCGGAGTGAGGAACCCGACGAAGTCGGGCCAAACCGAGAGCAAGCACCCTTGGTTACTTGGGGTGCTTTTCCAAGTAACTCGCCGAAGGCGAAACCGAGGCCGTTAGGCCGACGCTCTTGATCTCGACGTTCCAGACCTGCCGAGCACTACTCCCGCGTCGCGATCTCATCCAGATGATTGAGCATCGCCAACGGATCCTCATACACCCGCAACGCCCCGGCCCGCTCCAGCTCGCTCGTATCGTACCCACCCGAAAGCAGCCCGATCCCCGTCGCCTTACACCGCCGCGCCGCGAGCATGTCCCAGATCGCATCACCGACCACCAGACAATCCTCGATTTTCGCGTCAATCTTCTTCGCCGCCGTCACGAACAAATCCGGGTCCGGCTTGCCGTTCTTCACATCATCGCGCGTGATCAGATTGATCTTCTTCGGGTCCAGACCCAACGCTTTCAAATTGATCTTCGCCGTCGACATCTCCCCACTGGTCGCGATGCACCACGGGAAGCCCTCATCGTCCAGCGTCTTCAGCAAATCAACAGCGCCGGGCAACGCAATGATCTGATCCTGGGTTCTCTCGTACGCCTCAGCGTGCTTTTTGCTCAACCGATCGGCCTGCGCCTCACTGATCTCCATCCCGGTCTCCCGGGACAGCATCTTCAACATCAAACCGCCGCTCATGCCGATCTTGCGGTGGATTCGCCACATCGCCAGTGGGATGTTTTCCGAATCGAGGGCTTCCTTCCACGCCGTGACGTTCTGATAAACGCTGTCAGTCAAGGTGCCGTCGAGGTCAAAAAGGAAGGAGGTATTGGATCGCATGGTGTGGCTCCGTTGGTAAACATGTCATCCGCTGACAATGGCTAAAAATAGAAAGGGAGATGCCCGGCGCTCAGGCACGCTGCACAACGTCGGCTCAGGACAACCCGAGCGTCAGCCGCTTCAACCGGCATTCCACGACCTTGTCGTAGAACTCCGAAAGCGCCTCGGCCTGCTGCGCGTCAATGCCGCCGCAGCACTGCAGACCGAGCACGAAGCCGTTGGCCTGAGCGCCGTTCTTGACGGCGTCGATGGTCGAGCCGGACGCATGGATATCCGCCAGGATGCGCTCGCTTTGCGGTCGCAGCACCGGGGGCAAGTGATCAATGATGTCGGTCATGGGAAGGCTGCCTTTCAGTTCTCTGTCCGCAGGTCTGCGCTTGCACAGATGCGGTTGAATGCTCATGCAAGACCTGACCGGGAGAGGGACGCAGCGGTTCCGACAAATTTGCAGAAATGGCCGCGAACGGCAGGGGGCGTGGGACTGGCTTTAGCCGGGAAGGCGTCGTGTGCTACACCACAACACTGATGGTGTATAAACCGGCCTCTTCCCGGCTGAAGCCGGTCCCACCAGAATCAATCTATACGCGGGTGCTGCTGAACCAGGCTCTCGCGTTTGGCTTGCAGTTCGGCAATCTGCGTGTCGATGTCTTCAATCTTCTGCTCGATGTTGTCGTGGTGCTCCTGCAGCAGCTCACGGGCCTCGTTGAGGTCAGATGCTGCCGGCGCTGCACCACGCAAAGGCTTGTTCGCCGTTTCCTTCATGGTCAGGCCGGTGATCAGGCCCACCACTGCCACCACCATCAGGTAGTACGCCGGCATGTAAAGGTCCTGGGTGGTTTCAACCAGCCAGGCGACCACGGTCGGGGTCAGACCTGCAATCAATACCGAGACGTTAAAGGCACTGGCCAGCGCGCTGTAGCGGATGTGGGTGGGGAACATCGCCGGGAGCGTCGAGGCCATCACACCGATGAAGAAGTTGAGGATCACCGCGATCAGCAGCAGACCGGCGAAGATCAGGCCCAACTGGCCGCTGTTGATCAGCTTGAACGCCGGAATCGACAGCACCAGCAAGGCAATGCTGCCCGCGATGATGAAGGGACGACGGCCGATCTTGTCGCTGAGAAAGCCGATCAGCGGCTGCACGAAGAGCATGCCGACCATGATCGCCACGATGATCAGCACGCCGCGGTCTTCGCTGTAATGCAGGTTATGCGACAGGTAGCTGGGCATGTACGTGAGCAGCATGTAGTACGTGACGTTGGTCGCCGCGACCACGCCGATGCAGGTCAGCAGGCTGCGCCAGTGCTTGGTCGCGACTTCCTTGAAGGAGACTTTCGGGCCGTGGGCCAGGCCTTCGCGGTCGCCTTGCTCGAGTTTTTCAACGTGCTGCTGGAACGCCGGGGTTTCTTCCAGAGCATTACGCAGATAGAGACCGACCATACCCAGGGGCAGGGCGAGGAAGAACGGCAGACGCCAGCCCCATTCGAGGAACTTCTCTTCACCCACCACAGAGGAAATCAGCACAACGACCCCGGCCCCGAGGACGAAACCGGCGATCGAGCCGAAGTCCAGCCAGCTGCCGAGGAAACCGCGTTTACGGTCCGGCGCGTATTCGGCGACGAAGATCGAGGCGCCGGTGTACTCGCCGCCGACCGAGAAGCCCTGGGCCATCTTGGCCAGCAGCAGCAGAATCGGCGCCCAGATGCCAATGGATTCATACGAGGGAATCAGCCCGATGGCAAAGGTGCTGAGGGACATGATGACGATGGTCGCGGCGAGGACTTTCTGTCGCCCGTACTTGTCGCCGATGGCGCCGAAGAACACGCCGCCGATAGGGCGAATCAGGAAGGGCACGGAAAAGGTCGCGAGGGCCGCGATCATCTGCACGCTGGGGTCGGCGCCGGGGAAGAAGATCTTGCCCAGTGCGTAGGCCACGAAGCCGTAGACGCCGAAGTCGAACCATTCCATTGCATTGCCCAGCGCGGCGGCCGTGATGGCCTTCCGCATCTTGGCATCGTCGACAATAGTGATGTCTTGCAACCCGATCGGGTTGACGGTTTTCTTGCGTGATCTCATAAAAGTCCCGGCAGCTGGAAGTATGACGTTGTGGCAATCAAAGCCCTGGCCCTTGGCGACGCGCGCACTCCGTGGAATGCGGTGCTGTCGTAGTAATGGCAGGCCGATCTGCATCTGATAGGACAAGGGCGTAAATAATTCAGAACGGGCGCCATATATTTTGAATCCGTACAAATGAGTGCCTAATCGATTGGCTCTATCGGCTGATAAATTCAAACAGGTTGGATCCAATGAATTAAATGTATCGGTAGTAGACGAGCGGTAGCCTCAGCCTATTGAGTAAGTGATGGCTCAATGACATATTCACTCCGCCATCCACTCATGCCCACGGAACATCATGCGCCCCTTCAAGTCACTTGTTGCAGCCTCAGTGCTGATCAGCGGGTGCAACGGAATGCCCACCGCTTTTACTCAGGACCCTGTATTTGACCAAGCCTTCGTCGTCCACTCCGGTGCGCCGTTGCCCTATCTGATGATGGGCACCGCGATCCAGTGGAATGAAGATTATGCCGTGACGGTCAAGCACCTTCCTTACGTATCCGGTGCGGTCTACCAGGGGCAGGGCGACGTGCAATTCTTCAAGCACAAGGCCAACGGCGTGCCGATGTGGCGCTCGTACCAGCCCGGTGAAGAACTGACTTCCGTGGGTTTCAACTCCGCCTACATGTCGGTGAAAGGCACCGGCCATGCGCTGCCGGCCATGGTTCGTCTGGACGCCAAAGAAGGCAACGTGATGTACGGCACCCATGATGGCCCGGTCGCCAAGGGCATGTCCGGCGGTCCGGTGTTCGCGGCAGACGGCAAGGTGGTGGGGATCACCGTGGCGTTGCTGACCGCCAACGACCTGGCCAGGATCAAGCGCCCTGACCTGGCCAACCAGCCCCGCGTCAGCATCTTTTTGCCGTACAACGAGATCAACCGCGAGTGGACCCGCTACATGGCCCAGGCCAAGCCGGCCACGCCCGTGCCGACCAACCTGGCCGCCAACTGATCACCGCTCGCGCAGGGCTTCTCGGGCGCGGTTGAGGGGCTTGATGAGGTAATCCAGCACGGTCTTTTCACCCGTGCGGATGTCCACGGTGGCGATCATCCCCGGAACGATGGCGAAAGTTTTACCTGCCTTGTTGCGCAGCACGTCCGAGTCCGTGCGGATGAACACCCGGTAGTAGAAGATTTCCGGTTTGACTTCATCCTGAATCGTGTCCGGCGAGATGGTCACCACCTTGCCGTCCAGGCTGCCGTAGATCGAGTAGTCGTAGGCCGTGATTTTCACCTTGGCCTGCTGCTCGGGGTGAATAAAGGCGATGTCCCGGGGCGAGATGCGCGTTTCGATGAGCAGTTGCTCATCCAGCGGAACGATTTGCATGAGCTGCCCATTGGGCGGCACCACCCCACCGATCGTGGTGACTTCGATGTCCTTGACGATGCCGCGCACCGGCGAGCGCAGGGTCAGGCGTGACAACGAATCGCTGCGCCCGCGGATCACCGAAGACAGCATCTGCGCTTCGGAATTGGCTTTTGCCAGGTCTTCCCGGGCATGCACCATGTACTCCGAACGCGCTTCGGTGGCCTTCAGCTCAAGCTCGGAGCGCTGGCGGTTCAGGCGCAGGACTTCGACCCGGCTGGAAGCGCCTATTTTTGCCAGATTCTCGGTGATGGTCAGCTCGCTGCGCACCAGTTTCAACGAGCTCTCGATGCCGGTCAGCGTTTCAGCCAAGCCTTTGCGGCGGGCGTTGAACAGCTCGGTTTCGGCACGACGCAGCTCCGGGTACTTGTCCAGCGAGGCGTCGAAGGTCAGCGGTTTCTCACTGACTTCGGCCTGCAGCCGGTTGACGCTGGCCAGTGCCGCCCGGTACTTCGCCTCACTCTCACCTACGTTCGATTCACTCTTGACCGCATCCAGCTGCGCCAGCACCTGGCCGCGCTCGACCAGCGTGCCTTCACTGACATTCAGCTCCTTGATGATCCCGCCCTCCATGGATTGAATCAGCTGCTCCCTGGAGCTGGGCACCACCTTGCCGGTGCCGGTGGACACTTCCACGACCTGAAACCAGGCCGCCCAGGCGATGAAGCACGCCAGCATCAGCGCGCAGACCCAGATCACCCGCACGCTCCCGGTGATGCTGCGCTCGTCCTGGCCATCGAGGTAAGTGATCTGGTCGCCGAGCCGAGGCGTTTGTTCGGTGGTCAATGCGTTCATGCCTGCGCTCCTTGCGGCTGCTTGAGTCGGGTGAGGGCGGCGTCGCGGTGGTCGTCGATGACGATGCGGCCGTTGTCCAGCACGATGATCCGTTCCACCAGTTGCAGCAGGCTGACCCGGTGGGTGGCGACGATCAACGTGCGGCCCTGGCACCAGGTCGAGAGTTTTTCAAGCAACTGGCGTTCGGTGATGTCATCCAGTGACGCCGTGGGTTCGTCCAGCAGCAGTACCTGGGGCTGGCGAATCAGCAGGCGTGACAGCAGCAGGCTCTGGCGCTGGCCGCCGGACAGGCCCAAACCCCCTTCGAGAATCAGGTGGTCCATGCCTTTGGGCATCTGGCGGACAAACTCCAGCGCGCCGGTCACTGCCAGGGCGGCGATGATTTCCTGATCGCTGGCCTGGCCCGCGCCGAGGGTCAGGTTGTCCCGCAGCGTGCCGTGAAACAGCCGCGCCTGCTGTGACATCAGGCCGACGTCCCGGCGCAGGTCGGCCGGGTCCAGGTGAGCGAGGGAGATGCCGTCCACGGTGGTCTCGCCGCTGGACAAATCCATTGAACCCGCCAGCGCCTGCAGCAGTGTCGACTTGCCCGCGCCGTTGCGCCCGAGAATGGCAACGCGCTCGCCCGGGCGAATCTTCAGGTTGATGCCGCTCAAGGCCGGCGATGCTTCTTCGCTGTACTTGAAGCCGGCCTGACGGAGCACGTAATCCCCGCGAATGGACGGGAGATGCACGCGCTGGCTGCCTTCGGGATGATCGACCGGCATCTGCATCAACCGATTGAGCCCTTGCAGCGCGACTTTTGCCTGTTGCCAGCGGGTCAGCACGTGGGTCAGTTGCGCCATCGGCGCCATCATCCGCGAGGCCAGCATCGAGGCCGCCACCAGGCTGCCGGTGGTGAGGTCGCCGGCAATCACCATTGGCGCGCCGAACACGATGACCACGGCGAACACCGCGCCCTGCACGTTCTGGGTCCAGGCCACCAGGCTGTTGGTCAGCGAACGCAGTTTCAGGCTGCTGTCGGCGGACGCAGCGTTGTAATGATTCCACTGCTGCTGAAAGCGTTGCTCGGCCTGCAGCGCCTTGATGTCGTCCATGCCCTGCACGGTTTCCACCAGCATGGCGTTGCGCAGCGCGGCTTCGCGCATCGACGCATTGGCCAGCCGCGCCAGCTTGCGTTGAGCGAGGATGCCGGGCAGCACCATTGCCACCAGCGCAACCAGAGGAATCAGCACCAGTGGCCCGCCAATCAGGTAGAACACCAGCAGGAACAGGAAGAAAAACGGCATGTCCGCCAGCGCCGTTGCCGTGCTTGAGGTGATCAGGTCGCGGATCTGCTCCAGCTCGCGCAGCTGCGAAATGAACGAACCGGTGGATTTCGGCCGGGCCGAGTTACGCAGGCGCAGGGCGTGGCCGAACACCAGGTCCGAGACCCGCAGGTCGGCGCGCTTGCCCATGACGTCGGTGATGCGCAGACGCATGATGCGCATCACGAAGTCGAACACCAGCGCGAGCATGACGCCACCGAAGAGCACGTACAGCGTCGGCAGGGATTCGGCCGGAATCACTCGGTCGTAGACCTGCATGGAGAACAGCACGCCGGCCATGCCCAGCAGGTTCGCGACCAGCGACGCCAGCATTACCTGGCGGTACGGGCGCAGGTCACTGAGGACGATGCGCCTGAACCAGTGCTCGTCGTAGGGCTTGATGTAGTCGTCGGTGCGCACGTCGCTCAGGGGCTGAATGGGCCGCAGGATCACCGTGCGCAGCGCCTGTTCGGCGAGCACGGCCGGGTCGATACGGCTTTGCAGGCCCTGATCACCGCTGTAGGCGATGCCCAGTTCGCCTTGCTCGCTGACGCTTTCGATCACGCCGACCTGGCCGTCGCGCAGTTGCACCAGCAGCGGCGTGCGCCAACGCGACAGGCTTTTACGGTCGTAGTGGGCGAACTTGACGCTCAGGCCCGCCTGACGCGCCATGTGTCGCACCACTTCCTCGGCGCGGCCCTCGCTGTTGGTCGACGCCAGACGAACGCTCTCGGGCGAGACGTCCAGCCGGTAATGCCGGGCGACGATGAGGATGGCTTCCACCCACGGCGAGTAGTCCGGACGATCAGGGCCTGCCGCGGGCGCTTCGGGAATGACGATGGTCTCGGTCATGGCAGGATCTCCACGTGCTGGATGGTGCTGTGATCGATGCCGAACGCGCGGCGCAGCGCACCGCTGTTGTACAGGCAGTCGATTTGCAGACGGCGCAGGTCGGCCTGGGTATTGGCCAGGTCGAAGCGCGACTGGTGGATTTCCTGTTCGGCGTTGAGCAGGTCGAGCAACGGCCGGGTGCCCAGCTCCAGGTATTGCCGACCGTACAACTCGCGGGCCTCGGTGATGCTGGTCTGCCGCGATTCGAGCGAACTGAGTCGGCGCGTCAGCCCGGACGTCTGCGCCTGGGCTTCGCCGAGCCCTTGCCGCGCCTGCAAACGGGCGGCGTCTTCGGCGGAATCGGCGGCGGTGAGCGCGTAGTTGGCGGCGCGACTGCGGGCACTGATGGCACCGCCCTGGTAAATCGGCACTTCCAGATTGAGGAAGATCCCGGCCTGGGTGCGATTGATCCTCGTGTTCTGGTCGTCGTAATGGTCGTCCAGAAACTGGTTGATCGACGGCTGCAACGACAGCGTCGGGTAGGCTTCGGCCTTTGCCTGGGCCAGCTCGGCCTGGGCCTGGGTGCGCTGGGCAGCGGCTTGCAGCACCGCGGGGAGGGCGTCAGTGCCCAGTGGCCCCTTACAGGCGTCGCTCATCGAGGTGTCGAACGTGTCACTGACCTGGGGCGGGGTCTGCCGCCCGAGCAGGTTGGTCAACGTCGACTGCCAGCGCGCATACAGTGCTTTGTACTCTTGCAGCGTGGCCATGCCGCCCTCGGCGCGGGACTGCGCCTGAACCACATCGGAGCGGGTGCTCGCACCCATGTCGCTGCGCTGTCTGGCGAGTTCGACGATGTCGCCGATCCCGCGAATCTGCTCACGGGCGACCTCCACCAGACGCTGATAACGCTGGACTTCGATGTAGGCGAATGCGGTGTCGCGGCTGACCTGATCGATGGTCAGCAGAATGCTGGCCTGACTGCGCGCTACCTTGGCCCGGGCCGCCTCGACTGAATTCGAGACCTTGCCGAAGTCGTACAGCATCTGCTTGAGGGAAATGCTCACGGACTGGCTGCCGTCGTCGCTGCCGTAGCCGCTGGTGTAACCGCCTTTTATCCCGCCGGAGATCTGCGGGTAATAACCGGCTTCAGCCACGTTGATGCCCTCGGCCTGCTGATACAAGGTGCCGATCGCTTCGCTGATGCTGGGGTGCCAGTCAACCGCGAGCCTGACCGCCTGTTCCAGACCCAGGGTCTGGCTGTCTTCCTTGACCATGACTGCCCCGGGGCGGAACCGCCTTTGGCATTGTCTGGTGCACTGCCTTTGGAACTGTCTGCCGTGCCATCGCCCTTGCGCCGCTGATCCGCGGGCTTAGCCTGCAAGCGCGAAGGGCTGATGCTGCGCAGGCCGGGATCAATCTGATCCTCCGCCAGCGCAACGGAGAATATCGGGTGACACAGGCCGAGGGTCAGGACGACCGCCGGCCATTTCTGCTTGCGAACGCGCTCCACATGGCTTCCTTACTGTACGAATACAGAGCTTCCCTTTAGTGAATCAACCGGTCGAGCGCATTGATCGACCGGTTGAACCCCGCCGCTGGCAGCGCCAGACGGCGGGCTGATCAAACGACGTGAATACCGTTCTGCACCCACAGATGATGGGTTGGATCTTCCTGCGGCGTGTACTGGGTGTAATCGACACCATCAGCCTGTTGCGCACCGCCGGCGACCCAGGTGTTGGTCATGTGTACGGTGTCCTCGCTGCCCCCTTTAATCAGCAAGGTGTTGTTGTCTGCCGAGGTAATGGACACCAGGTCCGCCAGGCTGATGGTCAGCGCGACGGCACTGGTGTGGTTCAGGTCCAGCACCTCGATGTTGTTGATCCGGTCCTGCAGATCACCCAGGTTGATGGTGGCATCGCCTCCCGCCCAGAGCAGCGTGTCGGTACCCGTGCCGCCATCGACCGAGGCAAAGTGCTGGTCAGCGATGATCAGCGTGTCGTTGCCGGCGCCGCCTTGCAGCGTGACGGCACCGCCATGGGAGCCGTCCAGCGTGTCGTTGCCTGCCGTGCCCTGTATCAGCTCGGCACCGGTGGTGGCAATGGCGGTGGCGCTGTGATCATCAACGCTCGCTACAGTGGACAGCGCCGCAAACGAGGTAGTGACGACGGCACCGGCCTGTTCCAGATCAATGGTCAGCGTCGCCGTGTCGGTAGTCCCGTTGGGGTGCTTGAGCTGGTAGGTGAAGACGTCTTCACGGCCGATGACCGCATCCGTCTGTCCGGGCGTCAGTGTGTAGGTGTAGCGCCCGTCGGCCTGCACCAGCAGCGAGCCATAGGTGCCGACAATCGTGGTGCCGTTGTAGCCCGGCGTCACGTAACTGCCGGCCGCCAGCACGTTGAGCACGGTGAACGCCGAGCCCAGCACGTCAGCACCGCCGCCGGCAGTGTCGGTGAGCAGATTGCCCGACACCGGCGTGTAGCTGCCGACGACGAACTGATTGGTATAGGTTGCATCGTTGATCAGGCTGATGTTGACCGTACTGGCGACACCGATGCCCCCGGCGGCGAGTCTGACCTGATAGCTGCCGGGCCCCTGGTCATCGAAGCGCGCGGCGTAATTGCCGCCGCCCAGGTTCGCCAGCGAGCCGCCGGCATAGCTCTTGACCAGCACGTATTGGCCGGTGGTGGTGTTGAGCTTGTACAGGCCCAGGTTCAGCGAACCGAGCAGGCTGAGCAGGTTGGAGGAGTTGACCACCACGGTCAGGTCACTGATCGCACCCGCCGCCACGCTGGTGGTCCATGAGCCACTGCCGCCCAGCAGCGGCACGAGGAACGGGCCCAGCGTGGAGGTGGTGATGACCTCCTTGTTGACCAGGGTGATGTCGCTGATCGCGATGTCGTTGGTGGCGTCGACCAGAAAGGCCGGGCTGGCCAGGTTACTGTCGCTCCACACCTCGGTGGCTTGCGGACTGTCGATGCGCACGTACAGATTGGCCGTGTCGCTCAGGCCATTCGGGTGTACCAGTTGATAGCTGAAGACGTCCACTTTGCCGACGCTGGTCACCGCCCCGTCGGGTCTGTAGCTGTAGTTGCCGCTGGCGTCGATGGTGAGCGTGCCATACAGGCCTTGCACCGTGATGCCCGCGCTGGCCGCGACATAGCTGCCGTTTTTCAGCACCTGCAACACGGCGCCGTTGTCCGGGCCGGTGACATCCGCCTGGCCGTCAATGCCCGGGTTGGTGATGACGTTCCCGGTCACGGCGGTACCGGCCACCCCGTTGAACTGGGTCAGGCTGGTGACATCCAGCTGCAGTTGCGTGGTGACGTTGGTCACCACGCCAATGCCAGTGCTGGACACGATCAGCCGGTAGTCGCCACCCAGCAGATCACCGATGTTCACCCGCACGCCCTGGCCGGTCAGCGCCACCAGATCGAGCAGCCCGCCGCTGCCGTTGACGTCGAGGGTCACCCAGTTGCCGCTGGCGTTTTTCACTTGCAGCGTATAGACCACGCCGTCGAGCAGCGACACCAGGCTGCCGGTGGTCAGCGTCAGGGTCGGATCGAGGCGGGTGCCGCTGTTGACGGTGAACACAAACGCCTTGGAGAACCCGGCCAGCAATGTGGTGAAGGAGTCCGCAAAGTTCTGCGTGGTTTTCACCGGCACAAGGGTGACCGTGGCGGTAGCGAGGTTGTCACTGGCGACCACCGGCGTGTTGACGTCGATGTCCGGCGCGGTGACGTTGGCCGTCACGGAAAGATTGCCCCTGATGTCGGTGAGGCTGACCAGCAGGGTTTCGCCGTTGATCTGCGCGGGGGCGAGGGTGACGCTGAACAGCCCCGTGGCGCCGACGGTACCCGTCCCGAGCACTGCGCCGCCAACGGATTTGATTTGCACCGTCGAACCGATTTCCCCGCTGCCGGTGACCGTCAGGCCATCGACGCTGACCAGCAGCGCGCCGGGGGCAGCTGGGGGTGTCAGATCAGGCGCGATGGCGCTCACCGCAAGGGATACGTTCCCCGACGCGTCCGCCTGGGTAATGCTCAGCACTTGATTGTTGATCTGCGCGGCGTTCAGTGCCACCGAGAAGCTGCCATTGGCGGCCACGGTCGTTGTGCCGAGGACAGCGCCCAGTGCATTGCTCACGGTCACCGTGGAACCTGCGACACCGGTGCCGGTCACCACCGTACCGCTGGCATTCACCGCAACGATCGTTGGTGCCCCGGGCGCCGTGGTGTCTGGTGCCAGAAGGCTGCCGGCGGCCGACACGTTGCCAGCGACGTCGACCTGACGCACCGTCAGCGCCTGGCCGTCCAGTTGCGCGGCGTTGAGGGTAACGTTGAACGTCCCGCCAACGCCCACGGTGGTGGTCCCCAGCAGCGTACCGCCCGCGTTGAATACGTTGACCGTCGCACCGACCTCACCGCTGCCGCTCAGGGTCAGGCCGTTAGCCGCCAGCAACAGGGCCGAAGGCGCATTTGGCGCTTGAACGTCGAGGGCGTTGACCGTCGCGACTGCCGAGAGGTTACTCGCCGCGTCCACTTGCTGGACGCTCAGCACCTGACCATTCAACTGCGCGCTGGAGAGCGAGACGACAAACCCGCCCGCCGCATTGACCACTGCGCTGCCGAGCACGCCGCCGCCCGCGTTGGTCACGCGCACGGTCGCTCCGGCTTCACCGTTGCCGCTGACCTGCAGGCCTGCGGCATTCAGCGCGACGTTGGTCAGCGCAGCGGGTGGCGTAGTGTCGACGGCAGTCACATTGGCGAGCACCGAGAGGTTGCCTGCGACGTCGCGCTGACTCACCGTCAGCACCTGGCCATTGAGTTGCGCCGCCGAGAGGTTGGCGTTGAACGTGCCGTCAAGGGCAACGGTCGCGGTGCCAAGCACGACGCCGAGGCTGCTGCGCACCGTCACGGTCGCACCGGCTTCGCCGATCCCGCTCAGCACGGTGCCCGCGCCATTGAGGGTCAGTTGCAACGGTGCGTTCGGTGCGGTGATGTCGGGCGCCGTGACCGTCACGATGGCGGACGGCTGCGATGCGGCGTCGGTCTGGAACGCGTTGAGGATCTGGCCGTTGGCTTGCGCCGGGCTCAGCGTCAGGGCAAAGGTGCCGCCGGCATTGACCAGCGCGGTGCCGAGCGTTGAGCCGCCGGTGGTGATGGTGACCGTGGCCCCGGCTTCGCCTCGACCGGTCACCAGGGTGCCGGTGGCGTTGACCTGGAGGTCGGCGAGCACCGCCGGCGGCGTGGTGTCAGCCGCCACGACCGCAGCCAGCAGCGATGCGCCGCCCGCCGCAGTGCTGGCCGTCACGCCCAGGCTTTCGCCGTTGGTCTGCGCAGCGTTGAGGGTGACGCTGAACGTGCCGCCCGCAGTGGTATTCGCTGTACCGAGCACGACGCCCGTCGCGCTGTACACCGTGATGGTGGTGCCCGTTGCGGCGCTGCCGGTGACCGTCAGGCCGTCGGCGCTGATCAGCAGATTGGTCGGCGCATTCGGTGGCGGTGTTACCGGAACGGTGAGGTTGAACGTCCCGGAGGCGTTGCCGGTGACGTCTGCCTGACCGACCGTCAGGACGTCGTTGGCGGTGATGCCGGCACTCAGCGTGAGCGCGAACGTGCCATTGGCCGCCACTGTCCCGCTGCCGACGGTTATGTTCAGAGCGTTTTTCACCGTCACCAGCGCGCCGGCTTCACCACGCCCTTCCAGCAGCAGGTAATCGGCGCTGATGGCCAGGTTGGTGACCGGATCGGGCGCCTGAGTGTCCGGCACCTGCTGGACCAGCGGCGCGGAATGGTTGTTCTCCGCATCCGTCGCCACGATGGAGATGAGCTGCCCGTTGATCTGCGCCGGATTCAGCGTGATCGAGTACTGCCCGCTGGCGTTCGCCTGAGCGGAACCCAGCAGGGTTCCGTTGGCCGACGTCACCGCGATCGTGCTGTTGGGTTCGGCAGTGACTTGCAGGGTCGTGCCGTCACTGTTGAGCGAGACGAACACCGGGACTGCTGGCGGCGTGATGTCCGGCGCAATGACCGGCACCGGCGTCGAGTCGTTCTGCGCGGCGTCGACTTGCACGACCGTCAACGACTGACCATTGGTCTGGGCGATCGACAGCGGCACGCTGAACGTGCCGTCTGCCCGCACGATGGCCGTGCCGAGCACCGGCGTGCCCGCCACCGATACCGTGACTGTAGCGCCGGCTTCGCCGCGACCGCTGAGGACCAGCCCGTCCCCGCTGACCGACAGGTTGCTGACGGCGAGCGGATCGGTCACGTCGTCGACCTGATAGACCAGCGTGGCGGAGACGTTGGAGGCGACGTCAGTCTGGGTGAGGTTGAGGGTCTGGCCGTTGAGTAGGGCAGACGTCAGTGCGACGCTAAATTTCCCGTCGACCTGCACCGTGGCGCTGCCGAGGTCGACGCCGCTGGCGCTGGTCACCCTGACCGTCGCGCCCGCTTCGCCGGTGCCGTTCAGCGTCAGCCCGTTCACCAGGCCGGTGATCACCGGCAGCGGTGGCGGCGTGAAGTCCGGCGCCGTGACAGGCGTGCCCGTGGACGGGTTGCCCGCCGCATCACGCTGGACCACCGACAACAGCTCGCCGTTGCTTTGCGGCACCGACAGCGTGACCGCGAAATTGCCATCCACGCCGACCACGCCCGTGCCGACAATGTTGCCGGTGGCATCGGTGATTACCAGGCGGGCACCTGTCTCACCGCGACCGCTGACCACCACGCCGGTGTCATCGATCTGAACGTTGGTCACGGCGGCGGGCGGCGTCAGGTCGGGTGACGCGATGGAACCCGCAGCCGAGGGATTGTTTGCCGCGTCAGTCAGCACGACGAACACGGGCTGACCGGCGTTTTGAGGCGGGGTCAACGTGATCAGAAACCTGCCGTCGACGCCCACGTTGCCGGCACCGACCTGGGTGCCGTCGGCCAGGGTGATGCGCACGGCTGCGCCAACCTCGCCGCTGCCGCTGAGCACACTGCCCGAGGCATTGAACTGCAGGTCGGTGGCGACCGCCGGCGGGGTCAGGTCGGGGGCGGTGACCGTCGCGGGCACGCTGACGTTGCCGGGTGGATCGGCCTGCTGAACGCTCAGCACCTGGCTGTTGATCTGCGGGGTGGAGAGCGTGACGCTGAAAGAGCCGTCCGCCAGCACCAGCGTGGTGCCGAGCAGCGTGCCGCCGGCATCGCGGACCGTGACAGTGGCCCCGGCTTCACCGGTACCGGTCACTACGGCGCCTGCCGCGTTGATGCGCACGTTGTCCAGTGGATCGGGCGGCGTGAAGTCAGGCGTTGTCAGGCTGACTTGCGGTGACACGTTGCCGACGGCATCCCGTTGCACCAGCGTCAGCACTTCGGCGTTGGAGAGCGCCGGGACCAGCACCAGGGTGAAGGCCCCGGTGCTGCCCACCGTCGCCGTGCCGAGCGGAGTGCCGAGGCTATTGGTGACCGTGACAACTGCCCCGGCTTCACCGCGGCCGGTCAGCGTCGCGCCGTCGCTGGAAATGCCCAGCTGGGTCAGCGCGAGCGGTGCCGTGGTGTCGACCGAGGTCAGGCTGGCGGGCAGGGAGATATTCCCGGCCGCATCGGTCAGGGTCACGGCCAGCAGTTCGCCATTGGCCTGAGGTGTGGTGAGGGTGATCTGGAACGTGCCGTCGATGCGCACGCTGCCGGACCCGACGAGGGCGCCGCTGGCGTTGGACACATTGACCGTCGCGCCCGGTTCACCGGTGCCCGACAGCACCGCGCCGTCTGGCGTCACCGCCAGGGCGAGCGGCGCATCCGGTGCGATCAGGTCTCTGGCAGTCAGCGCGATGCTGGCCGATTCGTTACCGGCGGCGTCGGTCTGGCTGATGCTCAGGGACTGGCCGGCAATTTGCGCGGGGCTCAGCGACAGGGTGAAGTTGCCGTTGGCCCCCACTTGCCCGGTGCCAAGAATGAACCCGCCTGCGCCCAGCACAGTAACGGTTGCGCCGGCTTCACCTTGACCGGTCAAGGTCACGCCATTGGCGGTGAGCACCAGGTCGGTGAGCGGCCCTGGAGCGGTGACATCCGCTGCCAGGTAACCGGTCGCCGGCGAATTGATGCCGTCGCTGGAGGTGGCAATGGCCGAGAGCGACTCGCCGTTGAGCTGCGCGGCATTCAGTTGCGCACTGAACGTGCCGTCGCCATTGACCAGCGCCGTGCCCAGCAGGACACCGGAGGCGGTGCGAATGCTGACGGTGCTGCCGGCGTTGGCGGTGCCGGTCAGGGTCAGGCCGTCTGCACTGAGGGCCAGATTGACGGGAGCAGGTTCCGCGAGATTGCCGGGAGCAACCACCGTGGCGGCATCGGACGCATTCCCGGCGGCGTCGGTCTGAACCACGGTCAACGTGCCGCCGGCCGCTGCCGCAGGGGTCAGTCCGACCGTAAAGCTGCCGTTGGCCGCTACAGTGGCGGTGCCCAGCGCGTTGCCATTGGCATCGCGCACGACCACGGTTGCACCGGCCTCGCCGCTACCGCCCAGGGTCAGGCCATCGGCGCTGATGGCCAGGTTGCTGGCCGCGGAGGGCGCCACGGTGTCAGCGGCCTGATAAGGCGCGGGCACCGAGACGTTGCCAGCCGCATCGGTGGCCGTGACGGTAAGGCGCTGGCCGTTGAGTTGAGGCCCGGACAGGCTGACCTGGAACACGCCATTGGTCCCGGCAACGCCAGAACCCAGGACATTGCCCGCGGCATCGCGCACGGTCACGGTGCTGCCGGCTTCGGCGTTCCCTGCCAGTTGCACGCCGCTGCCGCTGAGCAGCAGGGCGGTCGGGCTGTCCGGTGCAGTCAGGTCAACGGATGTCACGTTGACCGCCGTCGAAACGTTGCCGGGCGGATCTTCCTGGGTGACGGTCAAGACTTCGGCGTTTATCTGCGCCGTGCTCAGCGTCACGCTGAACGCGCCGTTTGCCGCCACCAGCGCCGTGCCCAGCAGGGCACCGCCGGCCGTGCGCACCGACACCGTTGCGCCAGGTTCGCCACGGCCAACCACCGTCAGGCCGTCGGCGTTCACCGACACCTGAGTGAGCGCGGCAGGCGGGCTGATGTCCGGCGCCGTGAGGTTCGCCGACGGTGAGACATTGCCGCTCGGGTCGGTCTGGCTGATGTCGAGGGCCTGGCCGTTGTTGGGCGCGGGGGCGAGGGTCACGGTGAAGGTGCCGTCACTGGCCACCAGCGCGGTACCAAGCAGCGCGCCGCTGGCGTCGAGGACTCTAACGGTCGCGCCGGCCTCACCGGTACCGGTGAGGGTGCTGCCGGTGGCGCTGATCAGCAGGTTCTGCGGCAGGGCCGGTGGCGTGGTGTCCACGGTTGTCAGGCTGGCGCCGGCCGACACGTTACCCGCCGCGTCGGTCAGGGTGACCGTGAGCGGCGCGCCAGTTGTGACGGCGTTTGGCAGGGTCACCTGGAACTGGCCGCTCTGGTTGACAATGCCGGTGGCGAGAATGTTGCCTGCGGCGTCGCGGACCGTGACGGTCGCGCCGGCTTCGCCAACGCCATTGACCACGGTGCCGACGTTATTGATGGTCAGACCGGTGGCGGCGTCGGGCGGGGTCAGGTCCGGAGCAAGAACGGCCCCGGTTTGCGAGACGTTACCCGCCAGGTCGGTTTGCTTGGCCGTCAGCGGTTGGCCGCCCAGCTGCGACGGCGTCACGATGACAGCGAAAGTGCCGTTGGGTGCAACGGTGCCGGAACCCAGCAACGTGCCGCTGCTGTTGGTGATGGCCACCGTCGAGCCGGCTTCGCCACGGCCCGAGACCACGCTGCCATCCGGGCTGATGGTGATGCTGGTCGGCGCCTCGGGGGCCGTCAGGTCGTTGGCCACCACCAGGGCGGTCACCGAGGTCTGGCCGGCGTCATCGGTCGAGGTGACGTGCAGTGTTTGAGCATTCAACTGCGCGAACCGCATGAGAATGCTGAAACGGCCGAAACTGTTGACCCTGCCGCTGCCCAGGCTCGCGCCGTTGCTGTCGAGAATGTTGACTGTGCTGCCTGGGGTGGCGGCGCCGGTGAGAATGAAACCGTCGCTGCTGATGGCCATATCACTGGGGGTCGCCAGCTGCGTGCCGTCCGGCCCTGGGAGGATGACGGCGGTGGAGGCGTTGCCACTGGCGTCGGTGCTGATGACCTCCAGATTGGTATTGCTGGCAGCAGGCGGATTGAGGCCGATGACGAAGCTGCCATCCTGGCCAACCGTGCCGGTGCCGAGCAGCACGTTGCCGGGACCGGGGCCGCGAACGGTGACGGTGGTGCCAGGCTCGCCGGTACCGGAAACCACATCGCCACCGGGGCTGATCGCCAGATCGGACACAGGGACCGGGCGGGTGGTGTCAGGCGCGAGCACAGCAGTGGGCAGCGAGTCGTTGGTGCCATCGGTCGCAACCACTTGCACCGTCTCGCCGTTGCTCAGGATCGGCGTGACATTGAAGGTGAAGGTCCCGTTAGCCAGGGCCACGGCAGTGCCGATCTGAACCCCATTGGCGTCGAGGATGTTCACGGAGCCGAAGGGCACGGTGGTCCCGGTCAGCACGCCGTTAGCGTCCAGATCAAGGTCGCTTGGTGCTGGCGGTGCGGTGATGTCAGGTGCCGTGACGGAACCTGCCGGCGAGGGCAGGGTGCTGGCGTCGGTCTGAGTCACGCTGAGCACCTGTCCGTCCAGCTGCGCCGGACTCAGGGTTACCACAAAACTGTTGTTGCTGGCGACGATGGCCGAACCCAGCAAGGTCCCGTTGCCATCGCGCACTTGCACGGTATCGCCGGGAGTGCCTGTGCCGGAAACGGTCACACCGTCGCTGCTGATGGTGATTCCGGTCGGCGCAGCCGGCGCCGTGGTGTCCGGTGCGGTTAAAGAGGCCGCAGGGGAGAGGTTGCCCGTTGCGTCATTCTGCCTGACCAGCAGGACCTGGCCGTCGGCCTGAACCGCGTTCAGCGGGACGTCAAAGCGACCGGTTGCCGGGTCCGCCGTCGCGATACCCAGCACGTTGCCGCTGGCGTCGCGCACGCTGACAGTGGCGCCGGGTTCGCCCTGGCCGCTCAGCGTCAGGCCGTTGGCGCTCAGGGTGAGCGCAGTGGGCGCGTCCGGTGCCTGGATATCCGCAGCCTGCAAGGGAACAGCCGGAGAGGCCAGGGTCGATCCATCGACTTGAGTAACGCTGAGATTCTGGCCGTTGATCTGCGCGCTGGACAGGGTCACCTCAAAGCGTCCGTCGCTGCCGACCACGGCGGTGCCCAGCGTGCCGCCCGAAGCATTCCTAACGGTGACGGTGGCACCGATCTGGCCGTTGCCGGTGACGATCAGGCCGTTCGCCGACAGATCAAGGTTGGTCAAAGGTGGCGGTGCGCTGAGGTCCGGCGCTGTGACGGGAACGGGCTGGGACTGATTGCCTGCGGCGTCGGCCTGGGTGACCTGCAACAGCTGGCCGTCGGTCTGTGCCGACGTCAAGGTCAGGGTAAAACTACCGCCGGCACCCGCCTGGCCGCTGCCGATGATAGTGCCCGCGGCATCACGCACCGTCACTGTGGCACCGGACTCAGCGGTGCCGGTGAGGATCAGGCCAGTGCCGTCGAGGGCGACGTTGGTCAGCGCAGCGGGCGCTTGGGTATCCGGGGTGACAAAGGTCACCGGCAAAGCCGGGTTGCCGGTGCTGTCACTGGCGCCGATCAGCAGGGTTTGGCCATTGTTCTGCGGGCTGCTCAACGTCACGCTGAAGCGCCCGTCGGCGGCGGCGATGGCCGTGCCAAGCACGGTACCGCTGACGGTGGTGACGGTGATCGTCGAACCGGCCTCGCCGATCCCGGTCAGCGTCGTGCCGCCGACGTCGAGGCCGATGGCGGAGGGTTGCAGGGGGCCGTTGAGGTCCGGCGCGCTGACCGGCGCAATGGGCGATGGATTCCCGACTGCGTCGCTCAGCACGACTTGCAGCGCCTGACCGTTGGTTTGCGCCGAAGCGAGGCTGACCGTGAAATTGCCGGTCGCGGACGTCACGTCCGTTCCGATGACGTTGCCTTGGGCGTCACGCACCGAAACGGTCGAGCCCGGTTCGCCACGGCCGGTCAGGGTCAGGCCGTTGTTGGCCACAGCCAGATCAGTGGCGGCAGTTGGGCCGGTGATGTCGGGGGCGGTGACGGGAACGGTGACCGAGCTCTCGCCCTGACCGTCGACCGCCACCACGTCGAGCACTTCGCCATTGGCCTGGGCCGGGGTGATGGCGACGGTAAAGCTGCCGTTGCTGCCGACGGTTGCACTGCCAAGCAGCACGCCGTTGGCGTCACGCACCTGGACCGCCGAACCGGCGCTGGCGGTCCCGGTCAGCTGCGTGCCGTCGCCACTGATGACCAGGCCGGAAGGCGTTGCCGGACCACTGGCGTCAGGCGCCGTGACCACCAGCACGGGGGACGCCAGGCCTGCGGTATCGGTCTGGCTGATTTGCACCTGATCACCGGGATTGACCGGCGGTGCCAGGGTGGTAGCGAAGGTGCCGTTGGCGCCGACCACCGCCGTGCCGATGGGCGTGCCGTTGGCGATTAGGGTGACCGTCGCGCCAGCTTCTCCCTTGCCTGAGACCTGTGTGCCGTCTGCGCTGATCACCACATCGGCGACTTGGGCGGGAGGCGTGGTGTCGGCGGCGTTAAGCTCGGCCGAGGCAGTGTTGCCGGCCGAATCCGTGACGCTGACGTTGAGTGTCTCGCCGTTGGTCTGCGCGGTATCGAGGCTCACGCTGAATGTACCGTCCACACCAGCGCGGGAGGCGCCGATGACCGCACCCGACGCATTGCGCACAAGTACGCGGGCGCCCGCTTCGGCTCGACCGGTGAGGGTCAGGCCGTCGGCCGACAGAACCAAAGCCGAGGGTGCCACCGGCGGCGTGGTGTCCGGTGCTTGCAGTGGTACGTTGGCGGAGGTGTTGCCAGCCGCATCGGTGAGGGTGACCTGCAGGACTTGCCCGGCATTTTGCGGGGCGCCGAGATTGATGTTGAAGAGCCCGTCAGTCCCCACGATAGCGGTACCGAGCACGTTGCCATTGGCGTCTATGACGCTGGCAGTGCTGCCGGGTTCGCCGCGGCCGCTGACAATCGAGCCACTGCCGCTGATCGCGATGCCAGCAGGTGCATTGGGCGGTGTGACATCGCCGCCGGGCGGCGTGACGTCGATGTCTGGCGCCAGCGCTTGAGCAGGCGGGGAGACATTGCCGGCGGCATCGACCGCATTGACCGTCAGCGACTGACCATCGGTTTGCGCTGGGTTCAGCGTGAGGCTGAAGGTCCCGTCTGCCGCGACGATGGCGCTGCCCAGCAACGTGCCGTCGGCGGCGCGAACCTGAATGGTCGCGCCGATTTCGCCCGAACCGGTGACGCGCGTACCGTCGGCGCTCACCACAAGGTTGCCCGGCGCATTGGGCGCGGTGGTGTCGACCGGTGGGGTGACGTCGATGTCTGGCGCCAGCGCTTGAGCAGGGGGAGACATTGCCGGCGGCGTCGACCGCGCTCACAGTCAGCGACTGACCATCGGTTTGCGCCGGGCTTAGCGTGAGGCTGAAAGTGCCGTCTGCCGCGACGATGCCGCTGCCCAGCAAGGTGCCGTCGGCGGCGCGAACTTGAATGGTCGCTCCGATTTCGCCCGAACCGGTGACGCGCGTACCGTCGGCGCTCACCACAAGGTTGCCCGGTGCGTTGGGCGCGGTGGTGTCGACCGGTGGGGTGACGTCGATGTCTGGCGCCAGCGCTTGAGCAGGGGGAGACATTGCCGGCGGCGTCGACCGCGCTCACGGTCAGCGACTGACCATCGGTTTGCGGCGGACTCAGGGTAAGGCTGAAGGTGCCATCGGCTGCGACGATGCCGGTGCCCAGCAAAGAGCCATCGGCGGCACGCACCTGAATGGTCGCGCCGACTTCGCCGGAACCGGTCAACCGGTCGCCGGTGGGGTTGACCGCCAGGTTGGCCGGCGCAGCTGGAGGTGTCGTGTCTGGGCCCGGGGGTGTCCCGCCGTCGGTATCGGGCGTTGGTGCCTGAGTGGAAGGGGACACGTTGCCCGCGGCGTCGGTGGCGCTCACTGCCAGAGGCTGCCCACTGGTTTGCGGCGGGTTCAGCGTCACACTGAACGTGCCGTCAGGTGCCACGACACCGCTGCCCAGCAGGGTGCCGGCGGTGTTTCGAACCTGGATGGTTGCGCCGGCCTCACTGGTGCCGGTGAGTAACGTGCCGTCCGCACTGACGAGCAGGTTGCCCGGGGCCACGGGTGCCGAAGTGTCTGCGGCGTTTCCACCGCCGCCCCCGCCGCCGCCACCCGCAACGCCGCCTGCCGCTGCCGCTGCACCGCCGGCGCCCAACAGCCCGAGCCCGGCGATCGCAAACGTAGGCGTTGACCCGCCGACCACGCCGGCGTCTGCGATGAGTTCATCCAGGGAGTTGACTTCGTCGAAGGTAAAACCGTTGAAGGACTGAGTGTCGTATTGGGCTTGCCAAAGGGTGCCGTCTTCACCCTGGAACACCATGTCGTTGTTGGGGCCTTCAGGCGCGGTGTTGAAGAAGTTGGCGACTTTGATCTGTTCGCCATTCTTCAAGTTCACTACCAGATCTTGCCCATTGCGGGAGACCGAGGACACTTGGCTGGGAGGAACGGGCATTTGAACAACTGACGGCGTATCGAGTGACAGATTTCCCCAGGCTTTGGCAGTGAGTTCGGAGGTTGCTTTATTGGCGACAACAATATTGTCCATTCTGACAGTCCTTTTCTTCGCTTTTAGCACTACAACAACGCGTTTAATGGCGTGTCATACCAGCCGCCTGACCTAGCTAATCAGGCGCAACTTTGTTTCTTACAATGAAAGCCGTTTGCCAGTAATTTAGAATGGAACCCCTCAATATCAATGGAAAATAGTTTGACGTTTATCTATTTATAGAATTTTCTAATTTACAGGTCATTGAAATATAGGGATTTTTATTGAGTTAGATGGCGATCTACCGGTCGTCGGGGCGTTTGCGCAAAAGCCTCCGTATGGGGGAAAACGTTTGCTATCTACTGGGTTGATGAGTAGAGGAGTAATAATGGCGCCGGGGGTTTGGTCAATCCAGCAACCCACATTCACCTGGATGCAAGAACGCGCGTAGAGATACCTTTGTTTTAATCTGGCAACGGGAGATCGGGGGAGGTGGGAGTTCGAAAAACGTACAGTGGGACGCCAGCCAAATACTTGTTCACTCATGTTGCAAACGCTGTAAGGTGGCGAGTCCCCCTGTACGAGGCTATTTCGCTAACCCAGGAAGCTCGCACTCCAGCCCCCATTGCACCCACCGGTCCATCGCGTGGCGTGAATTCAGCAGGAGTTTGCTCATGGAACAGCTTGGCACGCGTTTGAGAAAAGAACGCAAACGGTTAGGCCTGACGCAAATCGCGTTCGCCAGAATTGGTGGCGTCGAACCTAACGCTCAAGGTCATTACGAAAGTGGCCATCGATCACCTAAAGCCGACTATCTCCAGCGCGTTTGCGACGCCGGCGTCGATATGCACTATCTGTTTTCCGGTAACAGCCTGATAGGCTCGGTGAACGGACTTGACGCCGAAGATCAGTCGTCTCCGAACAGGGCACTGATCAGCAGTAACCGCGACGTCATCATTTCAAACCGTAACGCGGTGGGAATCCTGGTCACGCTGCACCAGACCCTCAACGACACGACGCAGGTCATCGCCGACGTGGCCACCTGTTTCAGCACTCGCCACCTGGACGTCCGCGAAGAGCAGTTCGCCGCCCAGGTGCGAGATTTTCAGGAAGACTCCCGACGCTTCATCGGCCTGGCCATGATGAAAGTCCAGCACAGCGCCTGATCAGCAATGTGGGTAGCCATTCTGTCAGCGGCAATGAACGCCGCTGCCCTTCACAGAACCACCGCCACTGCAGGCACCCCCGGCGAACCGACCCACTGCAGGGTCTGCTCAAGGGGCATCGGTCGCGAAAACAGGTAGCCCTGAACCAGCGTGCAGCCCAGGGTCCGCAACGCCTGCAGTCCCGCTTCGGTCTCGACGCCCTCGCTGACGCACTGCAGGTCCATGTCCTGGCTCAGCGCCAACAGTGATTTGACGATCTTGAAGCTCGCGGCGTTCTGGTGAATGTCGGTGATGAACGAGCGGTCGATTTTCAGCTTGGTCAACGGCAGGGCGTGAAGCTGGCTCAGGCTTGAGTAGCCGGTGCCGAAGTCGTCCAGAGAAATACCGCAGCCGAGTTCACGGAACGCGTTGATGGACCTCTGCGCTTGCACGAGGTCCTTGATAACGGCGGTTTCGGTGATTTCCAGATCCAGCCGCGTGGCGTCGAACCCGCTCTGGCGGATGACGGTGATCAGTTGTTCAACGGCGTCCATGGACGAGCAATCGTGGGCCGACAAATTGAACGCGAGCCTGATATCGGCCGGCCATAACTGCGCCGCGTGCAGGGCTTTTTCCAGCAGCACCGGCGTCAGCCGGTTGATCAGGCCAATCCGCTCGGCCACGCCGATGAAATGCCCCGGGGCGACGCTGCCCAGCTTCGGACTCACCCATCGGGCCAGCGCTTCGAACCCCACCGTGCGCGAGGTGCGGATGTCGACGATGGGCTGAAACACCAGGGTGAACTCCTCGGCGACGTCGGCCTGGCGCAGGCCCTGCTCGGTCAGCACGTCGCGTTTGAGACGCTGATGCTGGCTGGCGGAAAAGATACACAGCTCGCCGGGTGTTTCCCGCTTGCTGGTGTAGAGCGCGTAGTCAGCGAATTCATAAGCTTCGGTCGAGGTGCTCGCCAGGTCCGGAAACACGACAAGTCCCATGGATGCGCTGATGCTGACCTGAATATCGCCAATGGTGAAGGGCTGGCGCATCGTGCGGCAGAGTGACTGGCCTTGTTTGATCAGTTCGTTTTGATCGTCGGCCCTGACGATGATCAGGCCGAACTCGTCGCCGCCCAGCCGGGCCACGTGCAGCTGCTCACTGGCAAACGCGCGCAGGCGCTGGCCGACCTGACGCAGCAGTTTGTCTCCCACGCCGTGGCCGTAGGAGTCATTGATCGGTTTGAAGCCGTCCAGGTCGATCATCCCCACGGCCAGCTTCGTTTCGTCCTGCCGCGCGTGGTCGAGTTCACGGTCGAGCAAGGCGAAAAACTGTCGTCGGTTGGGCAGGCCGGTCAGGCTGTCTTCGTTGGCCAGTCGCTGGTTGTCGTCGCTGAGCTTCTCTGTGCGGATCTGCATGTTCACCAGCCGGGTGAACTCGCCGTAGTGATTCTGCAGAACCACGATCATCGCCAGCGAAACGAGAAACACGTTGGCGGCCATGGCGGTGTACGTGGCGTTGCCGGCGCTGGCAAAGAACGCTACGAAGGCGATGTTGACCACCGCCGTGGTCATCATCGCCGAGGACGGCAGGTGCATCAGGCAGAAGATGCAGACGATGACCGTAATCGCCATGTAGAAGGCCACATGGGACTTGGTGTACGTATCGCCGTAGGGAAACAGCAGCAGCGCCCAGATCGTGAAGCCGAACGCGATGAACACCGTGAGCTGATTGGTGCGCGTCAGTTTTTTGAAGATCTGCTCGGAGGTGATGGGCTGACCACGGCTCTGCCACCAGAGCACTGCCCTCAGGCCGCCTATCAGGGTCAACAGCAACGGGATGTAAACCGTCAGCCACTTCGGAGCTATGCCGTAATGGGTGGCCGCGAGGGCGAGGGTGTTGATCAGCAGAATCACATACATCATGGGCAGCTGTCTGGACAGCGCGATGTATTGCGCTTCCATCAGACGGGTGTTGTCCTGCTGGACGCAGACCAGCGCTTTCAATCGATCTAAAGACGGGAATTTCATGACTAGGAACCTAACGCGTGCAATAAGAAAAAACGGCGAACCCCACAACTTGCAGCGCTGCAGAACGTGATGACTGTCAGAGGATATCGGCGGCGGGGTTGGTTTCTATAGCCAGCGCAGCGGTTGAGACGCCGGGCGATTGGCCACCCGGCATGGGGTCGCTGTGAGTGTAAGGAATGGATGGACAGCCTCCTGGCAGAGTTCATCGGCATCGGGAGGCGCAGGGAATAAGCGGTCACCCGCGCCGGCCGACTGCGAAAAACTGACCTTTTTCAGCGATGCCGTGCCCAACAGGGCATGCGTAACGCACGGGCGCGTGGCGGGCCTGAAAGTCTGCCGTAATAAACGTCGTGCAAACCTTGGGAAGGATGCAAAAGCAATGGTGATTGCCTGTCTGGGTTGGGGCTCATTGATATGGAAGCCGGACGCACTGCCGGTCGCCAGTGAGTGGTTCATGGATGGGCCGGCTTTGCCAGTCGAATTCTCGCGGATAGGTGACGGCGGTGAGCTGGCCACTGCAATCTGTCTCAACGCACCGCCATGCCGGGTCTTGTGGACGGTCCTGGCCACCGAATCACTTGAGCAGGCGTGCAGTGCGCTGCGTGAGCGTGAGCAGATCCCGGCACAACGCGAAGACGGTATCGGCGTGTATCGGGCGCATGGGTCTTCAACGGGCCCGCTGGCTCATTGGGCGAGGGAGCGCCAGGTCGATGCGCTGGTCTGGACAGCACTCCCGCCGCGCCTTCACAGCGAGGGGCATTTGCCGACGAGCGAGGACGCTGTTGCGTACCTGCGAAGCCTGACGGGGAGAAACTCGAACATGCCCGGGATTACATCCGCCAAGTACCGGCCCAGATCGACACCCCTTATCGCCGTGATATCCAGAAGCAGTTGGGCTGGAAGTGACGGCAGTCCTTCAGCGTGCCGCTGCCAGCTCATGCAGCGGTCAGGTACAGGAAGGGTCATCGGGTTTTAATAAGTATCAACACTCATTTACAGCCGAACCAGGGAGCTTTTCATGTTTGATCGTGGTGGTGTTTATCAGCAGTGGGTGCAACTAACGGCCGACGACGAGTCGTACAGTGAGGCGGCGGAAAACGGCTGTCAGCTGGAAGTTCGTGCACGTGCCCATGAAGAGGCCGTTGAAGTACTGGTGTGCGTTTATGCTGCGGACGGCGAAAGAGTGGTCGAAGCGGTAGAAAGACTTCCAGCCTCTGACTGGACCGTCGAGCAGGGGCTCGTCCGAGGGCGCGATCAGGCTGAGCGTATTGCAGGGGAGAGAACGCGTAACTACCGTACCTTGGCTTGGGGTCACAGGCGGACGACGGAATGACCGGTAGCGAGTAGGGCGGCGGGACCGCCCTTCAGGCAGGTCACGCTACTTAATCGACAGATGATCGACGACCTCCGCCATGGCTGTTCTGGCCGCCTTTTTCCCCGCTTCGGAGGCCTTGACGCGGTCGTTGGCGAAGTTGCCCCCGGACGCCTGGCCGCCTTTTCTCCCGGCCTGAGAGGCCTTCTCACGATCATTGGCAAAATTGCCGGATTTTTGTTGGCGGTTGTCATGATGGCTCTCCGATATCAACTAATGAGATGGCGCCCGGTATATCCGACGGACAACTAATCCGATGCGCTTCAATGTTTAATCGTTGAGACGGTTTGATAAATGGCGGATGAGTGGCGTGGAGCACTAGTTGACGGTACTTTGCCCCTATCCAAATGAATGATTCACACCCGCTCGCGTTATGGATGCATTGTTAGTTGAATAACTCGCACTAAGGGGTCGGTACTCGTTATTAGCCGCTCGTCTCCAATCTTGAAATTTAAGCTGAACATCCGCGATTGTCGGCCGGTCCATCCTTTACCGGCGCATTGTCTGCGCCGGCTTTTAAGCAGCTCCTCGATTCAATGGGTTTACCGCCCAGTTATAACGCGGCACGAAGCCGCCCTTGAAAGCCTGAGGCCTCAGCTATGGAGACTTCCCATGCGGTTATTCCCTGAACGGGTATTGGTGAGTAATGCAGCCCGGGTCAGCCCGAGGCTGGCACTATCGGCGGCACTGGCCGGCCTGGTGTTAACCGGTTGCGCAGGTGATGACACTCGCTCAAGTGTGCCGAGTCCCGGCAAGCCAACCAGTGCAACCCTCAGCGTTCTCGATGCAGGCGCCGCCACCTTGCAGTCGCGTCCGCCCGTCGAGGCTCTGAATGCCTATCTGGATGGCTTTCATTTCTATAACGGTCATCCCGATGTGCAAATGGAAGCCCATCACTACTGCTCGGTGCTCAGCGAAGAGTTCATTCAGTGTGTGATTTACGATGGCAACGTGCGAGACGCCAAGTTGATGGGCGTCGAGTACATCATCAGCGCTGACTTGTTCAATCAGCTGCCCGAGGGCGAGAAGCGCCTCTGGCACAGCCACGCCCACGAAGTGAAGTCGGGGCAACTGGTGGCGCCGGGTATTCCGGCCAGTGCCGAACACGCGTTGATGGCCAAGCTTGCCAATACCTATGGCAAAACTTGGCACACCTGGCACACCGATCAGGACAAGCGCCTGCCATTGGGCGTCCCGCAATTGATGATGGGCTTTACCGCCGACGGCCAGGCAGACCCTGCCATGGTTGAGCAGCGCAACCGCCGCATGGCCATCGATACCGAAAAGAAACGCTCGGAACGCGCGGACATACAGGTCCAGCCGGTGCTCAAGGGCGCCGATGCCTGGCAGCACGGCGATGCAGTGCAGTTGGCAGACCCTACCGGTCGCGGCCACGTCATGCAGCCGGGCAAACCTTCGCCTCCTGGCACCAATAGTCGATCCGTCGCGCCCCAGGCGGATCCCTAGTCTGCAGCGTTAACCCCCCTGCGGTGAGTCAGTCGTCCACCCACAATGGAAACCAAACCACGAAACCGATCCTGTGAACGAGATCAAGACCATGCAACATACCCAACACTACCGCATCGAATACCTTTTCCATGGCAAGCCACGATGGTTCTACGTGTGCGCCAAGCAAATGGACAACGCTGAGGCGTGGCACTGGGCTGCAGTCGACGCTGGCGTGGCCGACATCCCCAAATACCGGAGCGACAGAGCCATCAAACTGTCCAAGCCCAAGGCCGAGCGATTGGGTATCGATGCCGTGACGTGGAAGCCGGCGTGAGTCAGATGCGCTTCACGAGCCGGGGACAGATTGATTTACGGTGAAGCGCTGTAAATAAATCAGTCCCCTCACATTTCGGTGACTTGGAAGTCAGCGTAAGGCAGTGAAATAAGAGGGTGTTCATACGTGCGCATTCCCGGCTAAAGCCGGTCCCACTATAAGCATCTCATGCGGTCAGTGGGACCGGCTTCAGCCGGGAAGCCGTTGATCTGCTTTTGATCTTCATACACAGAAGGTCCAGTCACCGCCAATCGCGACTTGGGTGCAGGCTGAACGCAGGTTTCGCGGAGTGGGCCGAGCCGCATGGATGCGGCGAGAGCGCCGTCAGGGCATGGATGCCCGTTCGGCGCGGGCCCACGGAGCGAGACCGAAGTGAAGGAACCCTGAGGAACGAAGGGCCCAACCAGGAGCAAGCACCCTTGGTTACTTGGGGTGCTTTTCCAAGTAACTCGCCGAAGGCGAAACCCGAGGCCGTTAGGCCGACGCTCTTGCTCTTGGTTTGCCGACGCTCTTGAGCTTGACCCAAAGCGTCAGCTAACGAGCGGCACCGCTTCGGCCTCGTGCAAATGGCACTCCCACCGCCAGGCATCCGCCAACATCCGCTCCAGCGACCGCCGCGCGCTCCAGCCCAACTCGCTCAGCGCTTTCTCAGGATCCGCCCAGCACCGCGCAATGTCCCCGGCGCGGCGTCCCTCAAACACCAGCGGCACCGAAATCCCCGAGACCTTCTCGAACGCCCGCACCACCTCCAGCACCGAATAGCCCAGCCCCGTGCCCAGGTTCCAGACATGCACACCATGCTGATGGCGCAGCGCATCCAGCGCCTTCACGTGCCCCTCGGCCAGATCCACCACATGAATGTAATCACGCACCCCCGTACCGTCCGGCGTCTCGTAATCACGCCCGAACACACTCAGTGCCGCGCGCTGCCCGCTGGCCACCTGCAACAAATACGGCAACAGATTATTCGGCGTACTGGTGGGCGCCTCGCCCAGCAACCCCGACCTATGCGCGCCGATCGGATTGAAATAGCGCAGCAAACCCACCGACCAGCGCTCGTCCGAACAGACCATGCTCTTCATCACATTCTCGGCCATCAGCTTGGACTGACCATACGGATTGGTCGGCTGCCCGGTGGCGCAGGTCTCGTCGATGGGCATCTTCAAGCAATCCCCGTACACCGTCGCTGATGAACTGAACAACAGCGTGAACACCCCGGCGTGGGCCATGGCCTGACACAGCGTCACAGTGCCGCCGACGTTGGTGTCGTAATAACGCAGCGGCTCGCGGACGCTCTCGCCCACGGCTTTCAAACCTGCGCAGTGGATAACGGCTTCGATGGGGTAATCGGCAAAAATCGTGTCGAGCAGGGCGCGATTGCGCACGTCGCCGAGCACGAATCCGGGGCGGCGGCCCGTCAGGGTGGCGATGCGATCAAGGGTCGAGCGGTAGCTGTTGCAAAGATTATCCAGGATCAACACGTCATCGCCCTGGTTCATCAATTCCAGCGCCACGTGTGCGCCGATGTAGCCTGCACCGCCGGTTATCAAAATCATCTGCAATCCCTCGAACGCACCCCGGCGACATGTGGCCGGGCATCCTGCGATGGGCATGGCGGGCTGAAATCAGCCGACGCAAACCTGTGTCTGTCCAAGTTATGGGCACACCGACCGCGCGGAGTTCAAACACGATGATCCACCGGTACATGCTGTTCATCGGTAATCGCGCGGCTACGCTGAACGGCCGAAGCGGCGCAGCCTTCCAAGCTTCATGAGTCGCGCAATCAGTCACTGACTGCCGCGCGCTCTTCGATGTTGAAGCCAAGGAAGTTCAGGCCTTCAGCCAGTCCCTTTCAGAAAGGAAGTCGCCATGAATCTTGCCGAACAGCCCGACTCGTTATCCGCCGTCGCCATCGACAATCCGCTGCAGCCCACCCAACGAACGCGCCCGACGCTGTTGTGCCTCTCGCACCTGCGCTGGGGCTTCGTTTATCAGCGGCCTCAGCATGTGATGTCGCGTCTGGCCCGCGATTACGACGTGATCTTTTTGAAGAGCCTGTGTTTGAAGACCTGGCTGAAGACCGCGCTACGCCACGTCTGGATCACTCGCAGCCGGCACCGGGCATTGAAGTCATCGTGCCGCGACTGGCCCACGGTCTGAGCGAAGAACAGATTGCCGAGGCCCAGCGTCAACTGCTGGACGAGATGCTGCTGGCGCGGGGCGACGCGGAGCTGTTGCTGTGGTACCTGACGCCCATGAGCCTGGCGTTCACCGACCATCTGAAAGGCAACGTGACGATCTTCGACTGCATGGACGAGCTTTCGGCGTTCCGCGGTGCGCCAGTGCGACTGGTCGACATGGAACGCGAGCTGATGGCCCGTGCCGACGTGGTGTTTACCGGCGGCTACAGCCTGTGGGAGGTCAAGCAGCGGCAACACGACAACGCCCACCCGGTGCCGAGCAGTGTCGACATCGCGCATTTCGCCGCTGCCCGCGATGGCCTCGCCGATCCTGGCGATCAGGCCGACATTGCCCATCCTCGCATGGGCTTTTTGGCGTCATTGACGAGCGCTTCGATATCGAGCTCGTCGAAAAGCTCGCCACCCTGCGCCCTGACTGGCAGATCGTGTTGATCGGGCCGGTGGTGAAAATCGATCCGGCAACGTTGCCGCAGCTGCCCAACATTCACTACCTCGGC
The DNA here is from genome assembly GCF_016925575.1 of Pseudomonas sp. 15A4. Taxonomy (NCBI): domain Bacteria; kingdom Pseudomonadati; phylum Pseudomonadota; class Gammaproteobacteria; order Pseudomonadales; family Pseudomonadaceae; genus Pseudomonas; species Pseudomonas sp. 15A4. The sequence continues at coordinate 3,735,327 of NZ_CP068986.1, forward strand.
GGCAAAAGCTACGACGAGCTGCCCGCGTACCTGGCCGGCTGGGACGTCGCATTGATGCCGTTCGCGATCAATGAATCCACGCGGTTCATCAGCCCGACCAAGACGCCAGAGTATCTGGCGGGGGCTGTCCGGTGGTGTCAACGCCAATCCATGACGTCATCCGCGGCTACGGCCAGAGCGGCGCCGTGACCATCGCCGACACTGCCGGTGCGTTCGTGGCCGCCATCGATGCTGCCCTGGGCCTGAAGGGCTCGGCGGAATTTCTGCAGAGCGCCGACGCCGCCCTCGACGGCATGTCGTGGGACACCACCAGCCGCTTCATGAAGGAGCAGATCGAATGCCTCAGGTAACCCTTGAACAGGCCATCAATGCGTCGTCGCCCTCATCGAAAGGCGGTTATGACTACCTCATCGTCGGCGCCGGTTTTGCCGGCAGTGTGATCGCCGAGCGCCTCGCCGCAGGGTTGGGCAAAAAGGTCTTGCTAATAGATCGCCGCGAACACATCGGCGGCAACGCCTACGACCATCTTGATGCCGCCGGGGTCATGGTCCATCGCTATGGCCCGCACATCTTTCACACCAACGCTCAGCGCATCGTTGACTACCTCTCGCAATTCACCGAATGGCGCCTGTATGAGCACCGCGTGCTGGCTCAGGTCGATGAGCATTTGGTGCCGATTCCGATCAACCTGACCACCCTCAACACGTTGTACGGATTGTCGATGACGCCGGAAGAGGCCGAGGTGTTTCTCGCCGAACGAGCCGAGCCGGTATCGGCCATTCATACTTCGGAAGACGTGGTCATCAATCAGATCGGTCGCGAGCTGTACGAGAAATTCTTCCAAGGCTACACGCGCAAACAGTGGGGCCTGGACCCAAGTGATCTGGACAAATCAGTGACGTCGCGCATTCCCACCCGCACCACAGAAGACGATCGCTACTTCACCGATGCCTTCCAGATGATGCCCCGCGATGGCTACACGCGGATGTTCGAGCAGATGCTCGATCACCCGAACATCGACATCCTGCTGGACACCGATTTCAAGGCCGTGCGCGAGTCGACTGCCCACCGTCACCTGATTTACTGCGGGCCGATCGATGAGTACTACGAGTTTCGCTTCGGTCATTTGCCGTACCGCTCGCTGCGCTTCCAGCACGAAACCGTCCAGCAAGCCGAATACCAGCCGGTGGCGGTGGTCAATTTTCCGGACCAGAGCGTGCCCTACACACGCATTACCGAGTACAAGCACCTGACCGGTCAGACCCACCCGCTGACCAGCATCAGCTACGAGTTTCCCTGCGACGACGGCGATCCGTACTACCCGGTGCCGCGCCCGGAGAACGCCGAGCTGTACAAGCGCTACAAGGCGCTGGCGGACGAAACGGCGAACGTCACCTTCCTCGGACGGCTGGGCACCTACAAGTACTACAACATGGATCAGGTGGTCGGTCAGGCGTTGGCGTTGTACCAGCGCATCGAAGAGGGCCACGCCGTGACAGCCGAGCCCGTCGGAGCGCAAGCGTCATGACCGCCCCTCAGCGCCGTTGGGATGACACCCACGGCGCTGACGGCAATGCGGCACTGTTCAAGAGTTTTCTGATGGCGGGTTACGAGTGCTCGAGCCAGCGCCGTCGCGATGGCAAGCGTCTGGACCTGGCCGACGCAACCGGTCATGCGCGCTGGGCTTCCAACGACTATGCGCAGCTCGCCGGCCTGGGGATCGGTTGCGCCCGCGACGGCCTGCGCTGGCACTTGATCGAATCGCGGCCAGGGCACTACGACTGGAGCAGTTTTCTGCCGATGTTGCGAGCGGCGCGGGAGCGAGGCATTCAGGTGGTCTGGGACCTTTGCCATTACGGCTATCCGGACGACCTGGACATCTGGCGCCCCGAGTTCGTCGACCGTTTCGCGCGTTTCGCCGGTGCTGCCGCAGCGCTGATGCGGGAGGAGGGCGCAGAGATTCCGTTCTATGCGCCGATCAACGAGATGTCGTTCTGGAGCTGGGCAGGGGGCGACGTCGGATACTTCAACCCGGGCGCCCACGGGCGGGGCCTTGAACTCAAACACCAGTTGGTGAGGGCGAGCATCGCCGCCATCGAGGCGGTGCGGGATGTGATCCCCTCCGCGCGATTCATTCAGTGCGATCCGGTGATCCACGTGGTCTCCGGTTCGAAGCGCGGGGAGGACCATGAAAACGCTGAACGCCATCGGATGGCGCAGTTCGAGGCATGGGACATGCTCACCGGGCGGCAATGGCCGGGGCTGGGCGGGCACGAGAAGTACCTGGACATCCTCGGTGCCAATTTTTACCCGCATAACCAGTGGGTGTTCGGCGGCGGCATGATCCCGCGGGGCAGCCCGGATTATCGCCCTCTGGCCGGCATGCTCAAGGAGTTGCACCACCGTTACCAGCGACCCGTTCTGCTCTCGGAGACCGGGTGCGAAGACGAAGAGCGGGTGCCGTGGTTCAACTACGTCGTAGAGCAGTCTCTGTTGGCGATGGACCGGGGCGTGCCCATGGAGGGCGTGTGCTGGTATCCGTTTCTCGATTATCCCGGGTGGGACGACGGTCGCTACTGCCCGACGGGCCTGTTCGGTTATCCCGACGGCGAAGGCAATCGGGCACCTTTCCACCCGATGCATCTACAGGCACAGGCGCTGCAGCAACACATGATGGTCCGTGCCCAGCGCACCCCGATTCGGGAATCCGCCGGACTCGCCCATGAAAAATGACCACTGGCGCCGGCAGCCGCTGCCGTTGACGCCCATCGCCTTTCTCTGGCGTTACGTTCGGGTTCGGCCGTGGCATTTCTTCATCATGCTGTTGCTGGTCGTGGGCGCCGCCGGATGCGCGGTGGCGGTGCAGTACGGCATGAAGCTGCTGGTCGACGCCATGGCCGCCGGCAGGGAACACGTGGCGCACGTCTGGCGGCCGTTCACCCTGTTTATCGCCCTGATCGTCATGGAGAACGTGTTCTGGCGCCTCGGTGGCTGGCTGGGCTGTCGCACCGTGGTCGGCAGTTGCGCCGATTTGCGCATCGACCTGTTCACGCACCTGACCGGCCACCCCATGCGTTACTTCACCCAGCATTTTGCCGGAGCACTGGCCAACCGGGTGTCTTCGGCGGGTGCGGCGGCGGGCTCGATCTACGGCGGTCTGGCGTGGAAGATCATCCCGCCCTGCGTGGATTTCGTCGGCGCGGTGATTGTGCTGTGCACCGTGCGCTTGTCGATGGCCTTCGCACTGATTGTCTGCGTGTTCATGGTCGCTGCGCTGATCACCGTGATCGGCATTCGCGGGCGGACGCGGCACATCGATTTTGCTTCGCAATCGGCGCGGGTGGGCGGTGAGATCGTCGACCTGGTGTCCAACGTCTGGACCATCAAGGCGTTCTCGGGACGGGATCGCGAGCGCGCCCGGCTGGAGCGGGAAATCGGCGTGGAAGCGCGGGCGCAACGGCGCAGCTGGATCTACCTGGAGAAGGCGCGGGTGCTGCACGACATCTGCCTGTCGATCATGGCGGGTGCCATGCTCGGCTGGGCGATCTCGTTATGGCTGGATGCGCAGATCACGCCCGGGGATGTGGTGATGGTCAGCGCCCTGACATTCCGTATTCTGCACGGATCGCGGGACCTGGCCCTGGCGCTGGTGGACACATCGCAGCAAATGGGCGTGATCGCGGAAACCCTGAACATCATCGCCCAGCCCCATGCGCTCAGCGATGCTCCCGAGGAACTGGCGCCACCCCGCGGGCATATTCAACTTGTGGACGTCGGCTACACCTACCCCGGCGGCGTGCAGGTATTCAATCACCTGGGCGTGGACATTCCTGCCGGGCAGAGCGTCGGCATCGTCGGTGCGTCTGGATCTGGAAAGTCCACGCTGATCAGCCTGCTGCAGCGTCTTGATGATGTGGGCAACGGCGCGATCCTCATCGACGGACGCGACATCCGCTCGGTCAGCCAGGACAGCCTGCGTCGGCAAATTGCGGTGGTTCCGCAAGAGCCGGCGCTGTTCAACCGCACCGTGCTGGAAAACATTGGTTATGGCCTGCCCGACGCCAGCGAGGAGCAAATCGTCGCCGCTGCGCGCCAGGCCTATTGCGATGAATTCATCCGCGCACTGCCCCAGGGTTACCGAACGCAAGTTGGGGAGCGCGGTGTCATGTTGTCGGGTGGACAACGGCAGCGCCTTGGCCTGGCTCGCGCGTTTCTGAAGGACGCACCCATCCTGATTCTTGACGAAGCCACCTCGGCGCTGGACTCCGATTCCGAAGCGATCATCCAGCGGGCCCTGGCCGACCTGATGCGCGGGCGCACGGTGCTGGCGGTGGCACATCGGTTGTCGACGATTGCCGGTTTTGACCGGGTACTGGTTCTGGAAGGCGGGCAACTGATTCAGGACGGTCCGCCACGAGCGCTGCGGGAGGCGCCGGGTCAGTTTCGCACGCTGTGGCAGCTGCAGAGCATGGCGCCGGAGCGCTGATGCGGGTTCGAGTGGCTCATGGTGATGAGGAGAATGCCGGCAGGCGGCTTCTGGAACGTCTGCTGCGAAGTGCCGGGCCGCCCCGAACTGGCCGGTTTAACGCGGGCCACTGCCTTTCATCTCCTGATTGTCACGCAATCGCAACGCTGCACCGGCGGCAAGGTTCCAGATGCCTGTATCCACAAGGCAATACCGCCGTCATAGGGGGAGCTTAACGATGTCTGCCGAATCCGTTCTGGACTATCTCCGGGAGCATGCGCTCTTGTTGGCCACAGCCGAGTCCTGCACTGCCGGGATGATCATGGCGCTGCTGGCGAAAGTGCCGGGCAGCGGCTCGCTGGTCGAGTGCGGCTATGTGGTGTATTCGCCCGAAGCCAAGCAGCGTTTGCTTCACGTGAGCCCTGAAACCATCGAGCGATGCAACCTCACCAGCGTTGAAGTCGCCGAGGAGATGGCCGTCGGCGCATTGCGCGACAGCCCGGCCAATGTCGCGGTGGCGACGACTGGCGTGTGCGGTCCTGATGACATGGACGGCATTCCCGCAGGCACCGTGTGTTTTGCCTGGGGATTCCTCCATCAGGGAGAACTGCGGGTCTTCAGCGAGCAGCGTCTGTTTTCGGGAGATCGGGCGTCGGTGCAACATCAGGCAGCGGTGTACGCGCTTGAGCAGGTGCCGCTCCGTCACCAGCGATTGGTCGAAACCCCGCGTTAGATGGACCGAAGCGCAGCGGTGCGGGCTCGCGTTGGGCGTGCAGGTATTGGGTGGCGCTTGAACGTCGGCCTTGGAGATCACCACTCATCGTCGCCGTATCGCCCTGCCACAACTTCCCCATGCTCAACGGGTCAGCCTTAAAATCATTCCTTTACTATCGCAGCACAGCGGAGCGACCCCATGAGCACACCTCCACACCCGCCAAGCAGGGCACTGAAGCGCGCCGTCACTGGCCCGATGCTGCTGCTGTTCATCCTTGGCGACGTTCTTGGTGCCGGGGTTTACGCGTTGGCCGGTACGATTGCCGGTGAAGTGGGCGGCGCGATCTGGGTGCCGCTCCTCATTGCGCTGTGCTTTGCCATGCTCACTGCAGGTTCCTATGCCGAACTCGTCACCAAATACCCCCACGCGGGTGCTTCAGCGGTGTTTGCCGGCAAAGCCTTCAAGTCGCCCTTGATCTCGTTTCTGGTGGGCTTCTGCATGCTGGCGGCAGGCGTGACCAGTGCAGCCGGCTTGTCCCTCGCGTTTGCCGGCGACTACATGGCGCCCTTTATCGATCTGCCGGCTCACGTTGTCGCGTTGATCTTCCTGGTGGTCATTGCCTTGCTCAACGCGCGTGGCATCAAGGAGTCACTGTCCGCCAACCTGGTGATGACGGTGATCGAAGTGTCGGGCCTGCTGCTGGTCATCGTCGCGGCCATCTGGTTCTTCCGCTCCGGCGATGCGGATCTGTCCCGCGCCGTGCAATTCAAGGAGGGGGTCAACCCCGCGTTCGCCGTGCTCGGGGCGGCGTTGCTGGCGTTCTACTCGTTCGTCGGCTTCGAGACCTCGGCCAATCTGGCGGAGGAGGTGCGTAACGTGCGCACCGTCTATCCCCGCGCGTTGTTCGGTGCGCTGTTGATTGCCGGGGCGATCTACATGGGTGTCGGCGTCGCGGCCGCCACCGTCATGCCCATTGAGCAACTGGTGCATTCGTCGGCACCGCTGCTGGAAGTGGTCAAGGCGTCGAACCTCGGGATTCCGCCTCGGCTGTTCGCCTTTATTGCGCTGGTGGCCGTGGCCAATGGCGCGCTGCTGACCATGATCATGTCCAGCCGCCTGGCCTATGGCATGTCGCGCCAGGGTCTGCTGCCCCACGCGCTGTCGAACGTGCTGCCGGAACGACGGACGCCGTGGGTGGCCATTGTCGCGACGACAGTGGTCGCGATCATCCTGACCCTGACCGGCTCCCTGGCGACCTTGGCGGAGACCGTGGTCCTGCTGCTGTTGTTCGTGTTCATCAGCACCAATCTGGCGGTGCTGGTGTTGCGTCGAGACGTGGTTGACGTTGACCACTTCCGCGTGCCGACCTGGGTGCCGGTCCTGGCGATTGTGTCGTGCCTGATCCTCCTGACGCAGCAGAGTGCCGAAACCTGGCTGCGTGCCGGGGCACTGATGCTGGTGGGGGTGGCGCTGTACTTCCTGGCCCGCGTGGGCGGCACGCGGCCAGCGTTCAACACCCATCTGGCGGATGCCGACGCCGAGTATTGATCCAGTCCTGAAGATCGGCGGTGCAATGCCGCCAATCCTGGTCAGCCGCTTGGGCGGCCGGTAAGCGTGCTCACAACTCCGTAATTCCCCATCGCCATCATGCGCAAAAAGTTGCGCAGTCCATGCGCAAAAAAGCCTGACCATCGCCCTGCAGGCCGCGTATTTGGAGGCCTGCAGAGCAGTGCGCAAGAAGTTGCGCAGAGGTGCGCAACTTCTTGCGCACATTTCCCCGGATTCCTTACCGAATCACCCCCTGATCCCCTTAAGCATTTACCGCAAACCCTTGTGACATAAGGGCTTCGCCCGCGCTGGCACGCCCCTTGATATCTCCGTCGTCCTCTGGAAATGCGAATACACCCGATCACTCGCGATTTCCGGAACGCGGAGAGCGCCGTCGACGCCGGCAACGGCAAGGCGGTTCGCTGTCCTTCCACACATTTGCAGTCGTTGATTGCCCCCTTGGCATCGACGTCTGCCGCAACAGCGCATAAGGAACACGGGATGTTCGCACCGGCCAACCAAGCCTCATTCAGCCTGACCCTCAATGGGCAGGACACGCTGTTCCAAGTGCTGTCCTTCACCGGCCGGGAGCGCCTCAACCAACCGTTCGAATTCGAGGTGGAGCTGGTCAGCGAAAAGGCCGCGCTGGACCTTGAAAGCCTTCTGCACGGGCAGACGTTTCTGCAGCTGGCCGAAGACGGCACCGGTGTCCACGGGCTGGCCTACAGCATCGCCCAGGGTGATGCCGGCAAGCGCCTGACTCGCTACCGGATTTCCCTGCGGCCGCAGCTGGCGTACCTGGCCCACCGGATCAACCAGCGCATTTTCCAGCAGATGACGGTGCGGCAAATTATCAGTCAGGTGTTGGAAGAGCACGGCATCCTCTCCATCGACTACCGGTTCCAGCTCGGCGTGACCTATCCCGAGCGCGTCTATTGTGTGCAGTACGACGAATCCGACCTGCATTTCATCCAGCGTTTGTGCGAAGAGGAAGGCATTCACTTTCATTTCCAGCACAGCGCCAAGGGCCATCTGTTGGTGTTCGGCGACGACCAGACGGTGTTTCCGAAACTGGCGCCAGTGCTCTATCAGCAGGACACCGGACTGGTCGCCGACGTCCAGGTGATCAAGCGCTTCGGCCTGCGCATGAACACCCGCACCAGCCGCTCGACGCGGCGTGATTACGACTTCACCAAGCCGAAGTTCCAGCTGGAAGGCAGCGCCAACAGTGTGGCCGTCCCGGACCTCGAAGATTATGACTACCCCGGCCGCTTCGCTGATCGCGAACGTGGCCGCCATCTGGCCAATCGCGCCCTCGAGCGCCACCGCAGCGACTACCGGCTGGCCGAAGGCAGCAGCGATCAGCCACGGCTGGTCAGTGGTCATTTTCTCGCCCTGACCGGACACGCCAACCCGCTGTGGAACGACCTGTGGCTGCTGACCGAGGTCTTCCACGAGGGTAAGCAGCCGCAGGTACTGGAAGAAGTCATCACCAGCGATGTCACTGACCTGAAGAGCGATTTCCATCAAGGCTATCGCAACCGTTTCAGCGCCACGCCGTGGGACGTTCATTACCGGCCACCGCTGGAGCATCCGAAGCCGAAGGTGCTGGGCACACAATCCGCCGTGGTCACCGGGCCCGAAGGCGAAGAGATTTACTGCGATCAGCACGGCCGGGTGAAGGTGCAGTTTTTCTGGGACCGGGAAGGGCAGCACAACGACAAGTCCAGCTGCTGGATGCGCGTGGCGTCGAACTGGGCCAGCCAGCACTTCGGGGCGATCAATCTGCCGCGGGTCGGCATGGAAGTCCTGATCACCTTCCTTGAAGGCGACCCCGACCAGCCCCTCATCACCGGTTGCCTGTACCACGGCGCCCACTTGCCGCCGTACAAACTGCCCGATTTCAAGACCCTGGCCACGGTCAAGAGCAAGGAATACAAGGGCAGTCGCGCTAACGAATTGCGCATCGACGACACCACCAGCGAGATCAGCATTGCGCTGCGCAGCGATCATGGCGCCAGTGCCATCAACCTCGGCTACCTGACCCATCCGCGGCCCGCCGGCGGCCAGCCCCGTGGCGAAGGTTTCGAGCTGCGCACCGACCGCCACGGCGCTGTCCGGGCCGCCGCTGGCTTGTTGATCACCACCGAGCCGCGTCCCCACGAATCGAAACACCACAAGGACCTGCCGGAAACCGCCGAACGCCTGGCCACTGCCGCCGATCAGCAAGACGGCTTCGCGGTGCAAGCCAAGGAATTCCAGGCACAGGAACCTGGGGATCAGGATGACGTCGCCAAAGCCCTGCACGCCCAGCATCAGGGCGTGCTCGGCAGCGGCCCTGCCAACGCAAGTGGCAACGAGTTCCCCGAGTTCACCGAAGCGCATCTGGTGCTCGCCAGCCCGGCGGGCATTGCCCTGACCACACCGCGCTCAAGCCACATCGCCACCGGCGAACACCTGGCGTTGAGCAGCACGGGGCACACCAGTTTTTCCGTGGGTAAACGCCTGCTCGCCAGCGCCAGCCAGGGCATGCGCCTGTTCGTGCAAAGCCTTGGCTGGCGTCTGGTCGCGGCGTCCGGCGACATCGACGTGCGGGCCCTGAAGGACAGCATCAACCTGCTGGCCAAACTCAACATCACCGCCAACGCCGAGCGCATCACCCTCACCGCGAAAACCGAACTGGTGATCCAGGGCGGCGGCAGCGCCACCACCTACAACGCGGCCGGCATCACCCACGTCACCACCGGGCCGTACACCGCCCACGCCGCCAACTTTGCCTACACCTCGGCGCAAAACCTGGCGGGCGTGTTCCCCGAGCCACCAAAGCCGGGCGAGGGCGACCTTGAGTTGTTCAACCAGTACGCGGGGCAGCAAGGCATTCAGGGCGGCGGTTACGAGGTGATCGATGCCCTGGGTAAACGCGTCACAGGGGCGCTCGACGGCAAGGGTTTCATGACCGTTTCCGGTGCTGCGCCGGGGCCGGGAAGGGTGACCTTTGGCAAAGACCCCGCAGACACCTGGACGGATGGCAGCGTCATCGGCAAGCCCGAATGGCCAGCTACGCCGCCCAGTGCGGGAGCCGTTCCGGCGCAGTTGGAGGCGGCAGTCACGGAGGGGTTGCCGAGCAAGAACTGGGATGTGCTTGAGCACGGATTGGCGGCGGTGCAGGGCGCCGGAGCGAGTTTGCCGGCGCAGGCCACCGCACTCGCGCCTCTTGTTTCGAGCGTTCTGAGTGGCGTGATCAAAAGCGGGAAGCTCCCGAGCCTGCCGGCGCCAACTGAGCTGGAGAGCCTGCTTGAGGCTCCGGACTTGCTGGCCGGCGAGAAGTTGTCATGAGCGCGGATATGGGAGCGCGCGAGCCTCAGGTGGCGGTTGTACCGCTTGATCAGATCCAGTTGGAAGACGTTGGTCTTGGCGCGGCGAATGTCGATGCCTGGCTGCAGGAGATCAGCGGTGGGGTCGTGACGCTCGACCGGATTAAAGCCGTCGCGGGTGGGCTGCCGGTGGTGGGCAACATCATGGCGCTGGTTGATGCGCTGAATGACATCGTCCGGCTGGCGACCAGTGAGAAACGCGACCCTCTGGATTGGGTGAGTTTGGGCATCAACCTGATCGGCATGGTGCCTGTCCCGCCGGGCATGGCGGCGGCACGGATGAGCCTGCGGCCGATGCTTTTTCTGGTGCGTCAGGAGATGCGGCAGGCGGGGAAGATGCTGTTGGGTGACGCGCTGATCGAGATTCTGATCGGGCACCTCAATGCCACCATCGTCGGGACCCTTGATGATTTCGTGACCCAGGCGCAGGGGAAGCTGCCCGGGATTCTTGAGGATGCCGGGAAGCTGGGCGAAGGCGTGCTGCTTCAGATCGCTGCTGGCTTGGAGAGCTTGGTAGACCCAAAACTGAACGCCAAGGCCGATTTGCTTGAGGCGGGGCAGTTAGTTCATGCCGCAGGCGATCTTTGGGCCTACGACCCTCAGGCGGCGATTGGCAATATTTTTGTGGCAGCGGCGGAGGTGTGCACTGCTGCGGGCAAGGGCGCAGTTAACGGCGCCGTCGAGCATTTGGTGCCTGACGCAGTCAAGGCGGAGGTGGTTAGACAGGCCAAATTGTTGCGCGCCCTGGGGTCAGAGCTTCGGGCCCAGATTAATGGTCTAGCGGATCCTGAGGTTCAAAACTCGATTGGAGCGTTGCTGCAGACGTTGGCTGGAGCGGTTGTAAGTTGGCGTTCCCGCAATGGGCATGGGCAGTCTTTCAACATCAAGCCGGGAGTGACCAATCAGACCAAGCGTCGGGGCAGCGAAGGCAAACTCGAAGTTGTTCAGCGTGAGAAGCCTGCCAAGGGCCGGCCCAACGTACTGAAGAAGTGCACATGTGCCTGTCCTTGCGCCTGTAACTGCGGCTCAACGGGGAACAGCATCAGTTTTGCGATGGGCTCGGAGTCGGTCAGTCATACCGATTTCAGCCTGCCGGGGCCGTTTCCGATTGAGTGGACGCGTACCTATTGTTCGAGTCTTGATGCCTACGATCATGATGTCATTGGTGCGCGTTGGATCACGCCGTTTACTACGCGGTTTGATCTCTTCGGCGACGGTTTGGTGTTTCATGACTCCGATGGGCGTAGTCATGAATTTCCTCTTCCCAAGGTAAAACTCTTTCACTTCAACGCCATTGAGAACCTGACCGTCATTCGCCTCAGCAAGGATCGGTTGGCGCTGATGCGGGGGCTTGAGCACAGGGAAACCTATGTTCGGCGGGGCAAGCGCTTTGTTCTGATCAACAAGGTTTTGCCTAATGGCGCTGGGGTGATGCTGCATTACGAGCATCGGCATGATGGGCGTTTGATGCTCTCCGAGTTGGTGACGTACTCGGAAAAAGATGTCAGTAAAGTCCATCTGCGACTTGGCACTTTGATCGATGATCAGGGCCGGTTGACCGGTCTTTGGGAAGTTCGCGATGGCGACGTCAAACGGCAACTCTGCGCGTATCAGTACGACGATTCTGGCGATCTTGTTCTGGCTCAGGATGACAACGGCGCCACGTGGCGTTACCAGTATCAAGACCACTTGATCACCCGCTACACCGACCGAACCAATCGCGGCCTGAACTTGCAATGGCAAGGCACGGGCGCCGACGCGAAAGCTGTCCGTGAATGGGCTGACGACGGCAGTTTTGATACTCGGTTGGCGTGGGACGAAAACATCCGCCTAACCTACGTTACTGATGCCTTGGGCCACGAAACCCGGCACTACTACGACAGCCTGGGTTACACCTATCGCATCTGCCATGCCGATGGCCGTTCCGAATGGTTCTTTCGTGATCAGGCGAAAAACATCATTCGCCACGTCCATACCGATGACAGCACCGACCGCTATCGCTACGACAAGCTGAGCAACCTGACCGAACACACTCGCGCTGACCACAGCGTGATCAATTACGCCTACGACGATAAAAGCCACCTGATCAAGATCAGCGATGGCGAAGGCGGGTTGTGGAAACGGGACTATGACCATCGCGGAAATCTCGTTGAAGCGATTGATCCGCTAGAGAACGTTACCGAATACGCCTACAACACGTTTGGCTTTCCTACAGCAATCAAGGACGCCAACGGCAATACAAAGGCGTTGGCCTACAACGACGCCGGACAACTCCTCAAATACACCGACTGCTCGGGCAAGGTGAGTAGCTGGGAGTACGACGAACGCGGCCAGATGATCCGCTTTACCGATCCGGCCGGGCACAGCACCACGTACGAATACAAGTCAGGCCAGCTTGTCCTGATCAAACACCCGGACAAAACCGAAGAGCGCTTTAGCCGGGATGCCGAAGGCAGACTTCTCGCCCACTCCGATGGCCTTGAACGCTGCACCACTTGGCGCTATTCAGCTGCGGGCTTTATCGCCGAACGCGTCGACGCCGCCGAGCAAACCTTGCGTTACCGCTGGGACAAACTCGGTCGTCTCGTTGCGCTGGAAAACGAAAACGAACGCCGCGCTCACTTTCACTACGATCCGGTCGGGCGGCTGCTGGAAGAGCGCGGCTTCGACAACCGCTCGACTCGCTATCAGTACGATCCCGAAACAGGACGGCTCGCTCAGACTGTTAATGGCGAGCGCACCATCGCGCTGACCTTCGACCCGATGAGCCGCCTTACCGAACGCCGCGCCACGCTTGGGGAAAAATCCCAAAGTGAAACCTTTGCCTACGACGGCAATGGCCATCTGGTCATGGCGACCAACGCCATCAGCAAGCTGCAATGGTTTCACGATCCAGCGGGCAACCTGCTGCGCGAGCATCAGCATTATTCGAATCTGGATAAACCCCTGGTTGCCGTCTGGCAGCACGAGTACGACGCCCTTAATAATCGCGTCGCGACCATCCGCCCGGACGGGCATCGCGTCAGCTGGCTGACTTACGGCAGCGGCCATCTGCTGAGCCTGAAGCTGGACGAACATGAACTGCTCAGTTACGAGCGCGATGACCTGCACCGCGAGATCAAGCGGCATCAAGGCAATAGCCTGCTGCAAACCCAGTCATGGGACCCGGCGGGGCGTCTGCACGAACAACTGCTAGGACGCACTGACGACAAATCCACGCTCATAAAGCGCGCTTACACCTACGACGCTGCCGGCCAACTCACCGACATCAAGGACAGCCGTCGCGGCCCGTTAAGTTACCGCTACGACCCAGTCAGTCGCTTGCTCAGCGCCACGAGTCGCCTGGGTACAGAAACCTTCGCCTTCGACCCGGCGAGCAACCTGCTCAACGACAGCGCCGTACCCGTCCGCCGCCCACTCGACCCCGAGCCGGTCAGCCAAAAACTGATCGACAACATGCTGCGCGACTACGCCGGCAACCACTACGAATACGACGAACGCGGCAACCAGACCGAGCGCTGGACCAACGGTCTGCGCAGCGAACTGCACTGGGATCTATTCGATCGTCTGGTTCACTTCCGCGATCCGCGCCTGACTGTCGACTTCGGCTACGACCCCTCGGACGTCGCCTCTACAAACTCTCAAAAGCCCACTACCACCCACGCCCGGAAGCCGGTACCGGCTGGAATGAAAACGAACACGCCCGCAAGGAACGCGAGCTCGGCTGCGGCTTCACCCTGTACGGCTGGGACGGCGACAACCTCGCCTGGGAAAGCAGCCCGCCGCCCTATGCAGGCGGGTTAGGCCGAACCGTCCACTACATCCACGAACCCGGCACCTTCGTCCCGGTCGCCCAAGCCATCCGCCACGAAACCATCCGCCTTGTAAGCCAGCCAACTTACACCGGTCGCTACAACTTCAAAGAAGACCCGCTGTGGAACTACAAACCCGTCGCGCTACCGATCGACGCGCTGGCTTGGTACCAGTGCGACCACCTCGGCACGCCCCAGGAAATCACCGATCAAAACGGCAACACCGCCTGGAGCGCGCAATACAAAGCATGGGGAGAAGCAACCGAACAGCGCTCCGAGTTCGCCCAACAAGTCGGCCTGACCAACCCGATCCGATTCCAGGGCCAGTACCACGACCACGAAACCGGCCTGCACTACAACCGGCATCGGTATTATGATCCAAGTCTCGGAAGGTTTATCAGCAAGGACCCGATTGGCTACAGTGGTGGGCTAAATCTATACCACTACGCACCTAACCCGGTGCTATGGGTTGATCCAAGCGGATTAAGTAATGACCCCCTTGGCGGTGAATACAATCCGTTCCATACCTCCAGGGCGGCACGACGAGAAGCGATGAGAAAAGCCCGCATCCCCACTAGCCACCAGCCGGTCAGCCGATCCAGCAACGAGTCGGGAGTGGAATTCAGTTATGACACGCCCGTGGCTGGCGGTGGCAGAGGACTCTCGTCTGTGCAGCAGCAAACGATGGATGTAAGCCATCCACACAAACCACACTGGGAAGCTGGCCAAGTGAAAGTTGATGACATCGGAAATCCGAGAATGAGTAAATATGGACGCCCTCAGCTTAAAAATGGGAAAGGGAAGGCCTTCTACCTTGAAGGATGCTGCCGATGATTATTGCTCCTTACAAAAGAGACCTGCTGTATAGGAAAGCTCAGGGCAACAGCCTGCGCGAAAGGTATAAGGAAAAACTTAATTTCCTCCTCGGCACTGCCCCACAAGACGCACTCTTTCTAAGTTTGATTGAGACAGATGAAATAATCAAAAATTTACTTGAAAGAAAAAAATACTCACAGAAAATGCGGAATTTGCAACTTTGGATGAATGCATAAAATATGATTTATCAAGAGAAATTGTTAGCGAATGCTACTTGTTGCTAGACGGAGACTGGCGTTATTGCGGCGCATACCTCTGCCGCAACTTTAATTTTAATCCGGAATTCGACTTCAATAAATTTCAAAGCGACGAAATCAGATTAATAAGCACGGATTTTGTCACGGAGATTGCTATTGACTACAGTGAAACTTACAGTGAAACCCTTATTGAGTTTCGCATCAGTAAATACGCACCAGTAAAAATAGCAGGTTAGGTGGGCTCCCCCATCTACAAGCAGCAAAAGCCTCTTGTGCAGTTAAAGGGGAGGGACCCCTTTAATTGCGCAGATACAAGGGGCGGGGCGCCGCTCCTTAAGCTGGCTCAAAGCATCATCGGGGACAGATTAATTTACGGTGAAGCGTTGTAAATAAATCAGTCCCCTATCTGGTATTAGTTCTCTATGCCCACAAAGACATGGGCTGCGAGCTTCTTGTCATAGCCAGAGTGGGTTTGTTGGAACATATCACCGAAAAAATGGCTGAATGGGTTAAGTCTCAGTGAGTTTGCCGCAAACAACCAAGGTAAATAAGGGGAAGGATTTCTGCAGCGTTATTGACTGATCTACAGTTAGTCCGGAGAGGTTGAGAATATTATGAGTGATGAGTATAGGCTGGTATTGGCAGACGAAAGTATCTGTCAGCACGTCATGGATTTTCTTAAGTCCAGCGCTTTTTACGTTGAACACTACGAGGGATCTGTCTATCTAAAAGATTGGAGCTTGAAAAACGGAGCTCATTACGAGGTGCGTGTGATCCAGGAGGATCGCCATTCGCTTTGGCTTCAGGTCAATCTTAGAACTCCAGCGTTACATGACCTGCTGGAGGCAGCGGTAGGAGACGCCCCATATAAATGTCTAGAGGATGGCGATCTCGATCATGAAGTATCGTTACATGATGCATTGGGTTAGACAGAGACGTGATAGACCCTGTTAATTGCGCAGACGAAAAGGGGCGGGGCGCTGCCCTCGAGTTGGCTTGGATCAGCGCCCTCGGGGACAGATTAATTTACGGTGAAGCGTTGTAAATAAATCAGTCCCCTATCTGACTGACTACTTTCTGACTTCAACCCCTCACCAAAACGTCGTAGCCGGCGCATTCACCTTACCGGCAATCACCGCAATCGCCTTTTCCACATCACCCACTTCGGTATAACGCCCCAAACTCAGCCGCAAGCTGCTGCCCGCCTGAGCCTGACTCAGCCCCAGCGCCAGCAAAACGTGGGAGACGCTGCTGCTCGCCGAGTTGCAAGCAGAGGTCGAGGACACCGCCAGTTCGCTGGCAAGGCTGGCAACGTTAAACCCCGGGCTGTCGATGCAGACGTTCAGGGTGTGGGGAATGCGCTGTTGTGCATCGCCGTTGAGGCTCACGCCGCTCAAGCCGAGCAACCCTTCACGCAGTTGCGCCGACAAGGCGGTGATACGCCTCACTTCCTCGGCCATTTCAGCGCTGGCCAGTGCGTATGCCGCGCCCATGCCGACGATCTGGTGAGTGGCGAGGGTGCCGGAGCGGTAACCCTGTTCGTGGCCGCCACCGTGCATCTGCGCTTCGAGCAGCGGCTGTGCGCGTTCGCCGACATAGAGCGCGCCGATGCCTTTCGGGCCGTAGGTTTTGTGCGCGGAAAAGGACATCAGGTCCACTGGCAGCGTGCTCAGGTCGATCGCCACTTTGCCAGCGCCCTGGGCAGCGTCGACATGGAACAGGGCGCCGTGGTCACGGACCTGTTGGCCGATGGCGGCGATGTCGGTCACTGTGCCCAGTTCGTTATTGACCAGCATCAGCGAGACCAGCAGGGTGTCGTCGCGCAGTGCCTGGCGCACGGCGTCGGGGTGAATCAGGCCGCGATTGTCGGGTTCGAGCCAGGTCACCGGGCAACCGGCTTGCTCGAGTTGGCGCACGGTGTCGATGACGGCTTTGTGTTCAATGGTGCTGGTGATGAGGTGGCGGTGAGCGCCGTTGTTGGGGTTGAGCGCGATACCCTTGATCGCCAGGTTGTTGGATTCGGTCGCGCCTGAGGTCCAGACCAGCGCGTCGGCACTGCAGCCCACCAGTTCTGCAACCTGACGGCGGGCCAGTTCAACGGCCTGGCGGGCTTGATTGCCGTAAGCGTGAGAAGAGGAGGCCGGATTGCCGAAGGTGCCTTCACGGCCCAGGCACGTGACCATGGCCTGGATGACGCGGTCATCCACCGGTGTGGTGGCGGCGTAATCGAAATAGCAAGGAAGTGTTTTCATGGGAATTTCTGCGCTGTCCGTCGTGCAGAAAATACTACTAGCGTCAGGATGAAAAAAATTGATTCCTCCACGGAGATTTACCGTATCCGTAGAATCTATTTTCGTTAATGGCGTGATAAACGGAATATCATTCACGGCGCTGCTCATTTTGACCTATCTTTATCGCTTCCCGGCATATGACATGACTGAGGCCACCGCGCATTCCATGGACAAATTCGACCAGGCCATCCTGAGCATTCTGCAAAACGACTGCACCCGCCCGATTGCAGACGTCGCCGACAGTGTCGGGCTTGGCAGCACCGCGTGCTGGCGTCGAGTGCAGAAGCTCGAAGAGCAGGGCGTGATTCGTGGCCGGGTTGCATTGCTTGACCCGGCGCAGTTGAACGTCGCGGTGACAGTCTTCGCCGCGATCCGCACCAACCAGCACAACGCCCAGTGGCTGGGTCGGTTTCACGACCTGATCGCCACGTTGCCCGAGGTGGTCGAGTGCTACCGCATGGCAGGTGACACCGATTACATGCTGCGAATCGTGGTGCCGGACATTGCAGGCTACGACGCCGTCTACAAAAAGCTCATTCAGCTGTCCGGCATCACCGACATGAGTTCCAGCTTCGCCATGGAGCAGATCAAGTCCACGACCCAGCTGCCGCTGAGCTACACGTCGTGAACCTCCCAGCACGGTGAATTAAAAGCACTTGGTCTAAATACCGCGCAAAAAAACAGCCATACGACGATGGCTGCTTTTTTATGGCATGGGGAAAGATGGCTTGAGGCAAATCAGACGCGGGCTTTGTCGATCCACTCCATCGAAGTCCGCCAGATGCAGATCCCCAGGAAGTACGCCGACATCGCCAGCCAGATGAACAAGGTCACCGACGCGTTGTAGGGGTGGTTCATGACCAACAGGAAGCTGCAGAAGAACCAGACGGCGGTGACCGCGATATTAAGGGCCATGAATCGGCGAACGCGGAACGGGTGCAGGAACTTCATGCGCGTGACGGTCAGCAGCGCCAGGCAGATCACGGTGATAAACGTCAGCCACGGCGCCGGGGAAAGGATGTAGACACACAAGGCGACGACGTTCCAGGCGGCGGGGAAGCCCTGAAAGTAGTTGTCCTTGCTCTTCATCTCTACGTTGCAGAAACAGAACAGCGACGACACAAGGATGATCGAGGTGGTCAGCAGCAGGGTGTATTCCGGCAGCGGGATGTAGCGGTATATGAACAGGGCGGGGATGAATACGTAGGTGAGGTAATCGATCACCAGGTCTAGCACGGAGCCGTCAAAATGCGGCAGCACCGACTGCACGTTGAGCTTGCGCGCCAGTGAGCCATCCACGCCGTCGACGATCAGGGCAAATCCCAGCCACAGCAGGCACGCCTTGGGTTGGTTATCGAACAGGGCAATGGTCGCGAGAAAGGCGAGCACCACCCCCGTGGCGGTAAAACCATGGGCGCCCCAAGCCTTGAGCCAGGCGATGCGTTGGATAGGAATCATGAACGGTCCTTCTGAAAATAAGCGGGTTCGGTCGGGTACGGCAGCGGTCGACAGAACCAGAGGTGCATCTATCGACCGGGGATCGGTCGATAAGGTTCAGACGTAGCCCCTACACGGTAGCAGGCGGCGCAGGCTTTCGTTACTCAAATGTGACGCGAAGCTCTCAGACCGCAGCGGCGCGGATGTCATTGGTCGGCTGATGGGGAAAGCAGGCAAAATGCTGGCCCCTCGTTCTGATCTATACGTTCAGAATCCGCGCCTTATCAGTCAGTTAGGCAGGGAATCGCATGTCGTTTATCAGGATCGCATTAACTTTCTGCCTCCTCGCCACGGTGACTTCCCAAGCGCTGGCCCGGAGCCCCAGCAAGAACGAACGCGATGTCTGCACTTGGGGCGCCGGAATGGCAGCCACCGCTCAGCGGTACAAACTGTCCGGCCTGACGCTGTATGGCGCTCGCAAGAAAATGCAGGCCCAGCACTTTGCGCAGCAATGGATGCGCATGAGCGCGCTGGGTATCACCGAGCAAACCTACGACAGCCCGTCGCGGCTGCGGCCGGAAAGCGTCAAACAGGTGTATTACGAAGGCTGCATCAAGCACGAAGTCGCGCGGCGCTGATCCATCGCGCTGCAGCCCGAAGGGGCGCAGCGCGATAAGCCGGTCGGTCCGGAATCAGTGCGGCGCGCGGGGAATGGTCTTCAGCAGGTCCGCCGGGCTGATATGGCCCACCACCTGAACGCCGCTGCCTGGGTGCGGCAGTCCGAGAATGTGGCCTTTGATCTTGCCGATCACGTGCATCTCGCACGGCTTGCAATCGAACTTCAGCGTCAGCACTTCATCGCCGTGCACCAGCTGCATCGGCGCCACCTTGGTGCGCACGCCTGTCACGCCCTTGGCCTGCTTGGGGCACAGGTTGAAGGAGAAGCGCAGGCAGTGTTTGGTGATCATCACCGGCACTTCGCCCTTTTCTTCGTGGGCCTCGTACGCGGCGTCGATCAGCTGTACGCCATGACGATGATAGAAATGCCGCGCCTTCTCGTTGTAGACGTTGGCCAGGAACGACAGGTGCGCCTCAGGGTAAACCGGCGGCGGCGAGGTCTCCGGCTTGCGGGCTCCGCGCGGATGCGCCTGGATGCGAGCGGCGGTCAGGGTCTCGATGACCTCACGGCGCAAGGCCTTCAGCTGCGAGTTCGGAATGAAGAACGCCTCCGGCGCGTCCAGCTCGATGGCGGTCGCATGGTACTCGGTGGTGCCGAGCTGGCCGAGCAGGTCGTGAAGTTGCTCCAGCGCCTGCTCCGGTTTATTGGCAACGCCAAACGGACCGTTCAGCTCGACGCGGGCGCTGATGCCTTCTTCGCTGGTGGCGACCAGCTCCAGACGCTCTTCACGCAGACGCGCCACCCATGACAAACCGATGCGGCGTTCGGCCGACGTCTTCTGCAAGGCCTGCTGCCAGTTGTGATCGAGGTTGCGGCTGAGGGGATGGTTCGGCCGCAGTTGCAGGCCTTTGGGCATCTCGTTGGGCTCGACGCGGTAGCGGTAGCGCTTCTCGCCGTCTTCCTCGAACTCGCCCTTGGGCTCGGCGATGTTGGCGCGGAAACCCACCACTTCGCGCTTGACCAGCACATTGAGGCCGTCGCCGTTGGACAGCGGCTCGTGGGTCACCACCTGCAAATCACGCTTGCCGACTTTCTCGACCACGCCGACCAACAGGCCGGTGAAGGTCGGCGAATCGAACGCGCCGATGTCGATCTTGCGGTCGGTGACGAAGTAGTCAGTGCTGCCCCGGTGAAAGGTTTTGTCCGGGTCGGGCAGGAAAAAGTGCGCGGTGCGGCCGCTGGAGGCGCGGGCCAGGTCCGGGCGGTCTTCCAGAATGTCGTCCAGACGCTGGCGGTAGTAGGCCGTGATGTTCTTCACGTAGCCCATGTCCTTGTAGCGGCCTTCGATCTTGAACGAGCGCACGCCGGCGTCCACCAGTGCGCGCAGATTGGCGCTCTGGTTGTTGTCTTTCATCGACAGCAGGTGTTTTTCGTAGGCAACGACGCGGCCCTGATCATCTTTCAGCGTGTAGGGCAGACGGCAGGCCTGGGAGCAGTCGCCACGGTTGGCACTGCGCCCGGTGTGCGCGTGGGAAATGTTGCACTGACCGGAGAAGGCCACACACAACGCACCGTGAATGAAGAACTCGATGGCGGCATCGGTTTCGTCGGCGATGGCGCGGATCTCTTGCAGATTCAGTTCACGGGCCAGCACCAGTTGCGAGAAGCCAGCCTGATCGAGAAAGCGCGCGCGCTCCAGCGTACGGATGTCGGTCTGGGTACTGGCGTGCAGCTCGATGGGCGGAATGTCCAGCTCCATCACGCCGAGGTCCTGCACGATCAGAGCGTCGACGCCTGCGTCGTACAGCTGATGGATCAGCTGGCGTGCCGGTTCCAGCTCGTTGTCGTGAAGGATGGTGTTGATGGTGGTGAAGACGCGGGCGTGGTAACGGCGGGCGAACTCGACCAGTTGGGCGATTTCGCTGACGTCGTTGGCCGCGTTGTGGCGCGCGCCGAAGCTCGGGCCGCCGATGTAGATCGCGTCAGCGCCATGCAGTATGGCCTCGCGGGCAATGGCCACGTCGCGGGCGGGGCTGAGCAATTCCAGGTGATGTTTAGGCAGAGACATATGTTTTTAGTCGGCACGGTCACGGTCAAGGCGCGCATTGTAGCGGCGAAACGCTTGACCGGCACCCGTCTGTTGCCCGATGGCGCCTGCGGGTGGAGCGGGGCGCCAGAATCACCGCGTGATCAGGCTTTGGCGGCCATCGCCGTGACTTCCACGCGCATGCCTTCGACGGCCAGCGCGGCAACGCCAACCGCAGCGCGCACGGGCCAGGGTTTCGCGAAAAAGCGTGTGTAGACTTCGTTAAATGCGGCGCGATCGGCCATGTCGGTCAGGTAGATGGTCAGGTGCAGGACGCGGTCCATGGAACTGCCGGCCCTTTCCAGCGCCACTTTCAGCGCCTGCAGGGTGCATTCGCTCTGCTCGACGATCCCGCCCAGTTCCAGACTGCCGTCGGCGCGGGTGGGGATCTGTGTTGAAACCAGCAGACCGCCGAAACCGGCGACGTCCGAGGAAATCGAGTCGGCGTCTGGGTCGGGCGTGAAGGTGATGTCGTGATTGGCCATGGGGAGGTCTCTTCAACGAGTAGGTGGATGAAGGGCCGGGAAACGGCCGGCGGTCATGATGTCCGACTCGGAAGGGAAAAGGGAGGCTTGACAGGGTTGCAGCCGCCCGGTTCGACACGGGACCCGATCAGAACGCTATCGGATGGACCGATGGGGCCAGCGCAAAAAGCGAGCCGCCCTCACGTTATCTCTGACGTGAAGGCGGCTCCGGGAGGTTGTCAAATCGGCGGATTCAACGTGTTTGAAAGTAGCAGTGGCGTATACCGTTAGCTAGCTATCATTTCGCAATACAGTATTGCCGATGCGGAAATAATCGAGCCCTTCGCTGGCGCACCTCGCGAAACCGCCCGGCGTCACCGCTGCAAAAACTCCGAACTCATCCCCCGGTCGTTCAGTCCACCCTTAACGCTGACCGTTTGCGTTGGACTATTTCGAGGAGAGCCCCATGACTGATTACCCGAAACCGCCTTTCAAACCTCAACAGCAAACCGTTCCTGGCGATCAGAGCAGAATGGACCCTTACCCGGATTGCGGCGAGACCACTTACAAGGGCTCAGGCCGCATGAACAACAAGATCGCGCTGATCACTGGCGGCGACAGTGGCATCGGCCGCGCCGTGGCGATTGCCTATGCCCGTGAAGGCGCCGACGTGGCGATCTCGTACCTCGACGAGCACGAAGACGCCAAGGAAACCGCGCGCTGGGTGGAGGAGGCGGGCCGTCAATGCCTGCTGTTGCCAGGCGATCTGGCCGAGAAAGCCCAGTGCCTGTCGATCGTCGACGAAACCGTGAAGAAATTCGGCCGCATCGACGTGCTGGTCAATAACGCGGCGTTCCAGATGTCCCACAAAACCCTCGAAGAAATCCCTGACGAGGAGTGGGTGAAGACCTTCGATATCAACATTACCGCGATGTTTCGCATCTGCAAGGCCGCCGTGCCCCACATGGCCGCGGGCAGTTCGATCATCAACACCAGCTCGGTCAACTCCGACTCGCCGAAGCCGACGCTGCTTCCCTATGCAGCCACCAAAGGTGCCATCGCCAACTTCACCGCCGGCCTTGCCCAGTTGTTGGGTGAGCGTGGTATCCGCGTAAACAGCGTCGCGCCCGGCCCGATCTGGACGCCGCTGATCGTGTCGACCATGACCGACGAAGACGTGAAAAGCTTCGGCGAAGAAACGCCACTTGGGCGGCCGGGTCAGCCGGTTGAAGTCTCGCCGATCTATGTGCTGCTAGGCTCCGACGAAGGCAGTTATATCTCGGGGACACGTTACGGCGTGACCGGCGGCAAGCCGATCTTGTAAGGGCTCCAATCGCTGCGCATACCTGCTCGGCAAGTAGCGCGCATGAAAAGGGGCTGCCAACGCAGCCCCTTTTTTCGTCCCTCGTTGCGTTCGCCGTCACACGCCTTTGGCAGTGTTCTTCAGGTCGTCGGCCATGTTCTTGCCGGCGTCCGACACCGTTTCCCATGTCTCGCTGACCGTCGCCTTGGCTTTCTGCGTGAGGTTGTCACTGGCCTTGCCAAACGCCTTGTTTTCCTTCTCCGTGCTCGGCAACGCAGCGCCGAGGGCCGCGCCCAGCGCGATGCCCATCGCGGCGAGCGCCAACGGTTGCTCGCGCAGCATGTACTGGAAGGTGCCTTGCAGATTACGACCCTGACGCAGAAGCGCTTCCTGGGCATTGCCGGCTGACGATGACAGCGTGTCTTTCATCGCCGCCGTCTTCTCGCTGGCCTGATGCCTGAGATCATCCAGGGTGTGGCTGGCGGATTCACCAAACTGCCCGACCTTGTCGCTGGCCTGGTGCGCCGATTCCCGTGCGTGCTCCGTCGCGCCGCTGAACGTCTCGCTCACGCTCTGCGCAGCACCGCTGAGCTTCTCGCCCAGTTGCCCGAACATTGACGCGCCACCACTGCTGCCTGACATATGGCCGGGCTTTTGATTCTGCCCAAGCATCAGCCAGGAGATGCCCACGGTGGTCAGCAGCATCGGCATCGGGTTGTTCTTGATCGAGGTGCCGAGGTTGCCGAAAAACTCGCCGCCGTTTTCCCGGGTGAATGCCAGCGCCTGATCGATCAGTTGCCCGGGGGACAGCTTGCTCTCCAAGGCGTCGACCAGGTTTTCAATGTTGGCCCTGCGCGCATCGATGTTGCGCTCGATCGCGTCCGGGCTTTTCGCCAGGAGCGGGTCGGGGATGTCGCGGTTCAGTTCATCTTCGCTGGCAAAGCTGCTGTCGATGCTCATGAGACTTTCCTCTGAATGGCGTCTTTGTCCTTGCTGAGCGAGTTCATCGTGCGCTCAGGGGCCAGTTGGGTGGCTTCAAGGTGTTTCTTGCCGGATTGCACCATCAAATAGCCGACGAGCATTGCCGCCACGCCCACGATCAGCGCAGCCAGCCAGGGCGCAACGACCATCGCCAGCGCGTACACGGCGGCCAGCAGCAGGATCACCAACCCGGCCATCATGATGACCATGCCGCCGGCGAGGGCCGCGGCTGCCGCTTTGGCAGTGGCGACCGAGGTGCGGATTTCGGCCTTGGCCAGCGCAAGTTCTTCGCTGATCAGCGCCGGGACTTCGTGGGCCAGCTGGCGGATGAGGCCAAGCGCCGAGGTGTCGGTGTCGCCGTTGTGGCTGGCGGTGCCGCGCGGCGGGAGTTCAGAATTGATCGACATTAGAATTCTCCCCGGGGCGAGGTTTTGTCAGGCGCGGGCGTTGATGTGGGCGCAGGGCGGGTTGCCGTGCCAGGGTCTGCATTGAAACTGCCCAGCTCTAAACCGGATTGCTGAATTCCGCCGTCACCATCTGCGGCGGCTGAACGCTGGGCGGTGGGGTTGTGTGGGGCCAGTGGATCCGGCGTCTGGATCGGTGTACCGCGGGAGGCTGCGCCTTCATACGGGTGACGCGCATTCCGGCCTTCGTCTTCGCCCGCCTTGGAGCCGCCCTCGCTTTCCCCTGAAGGGTACTGCGGCGAGTCGGGGGCGGAGGACGACGTGGATGAGGTCGACGCCGTCAGGTCCGGGCTGCTGGCGCGGAGGAATCGGGACAGTCCGAAGCCCACCGCCACACTGCCGGTCACAAACAGCGCAGGGTTTTCCCGTGCCAGACGGCCGGCCTGCTGCAGCATCTCCTCGGCGCTTTTGCCGCGCATGCTCGTCGCGAACGCGCTCAGGCTCTCGGCGATGTCGCTGATGTAATGGGAGATGCCCAGGGTGTCCTTGTCCTGCAGCTCTTCCGCCGCAGCGCTCGCCGTTTTCGCCAGGTTCTCGATCTGCTCGGCGGCGCTGTCGCGGTAACTGCCGAACTGCTCGGTGCCGTGCTCTCGGGCCGTGCCGAGCAAGTCTTTTGCGTTGTCTTGCAGCGTGTGCAGCGCCTCGCCTGGAGACGCGGGGCGCGGTTGAGCGCCTGCGGTGTCTTCGCTGAATGTAGGCATTTGATCATCATCCTTAAATCAATCGGGACATCATTCGCGGCAAAGGCACACTCGGTGACGCGCGCACCTGGCCATCTCACGCGGCAAGGAATCTGCGCGCTGTGTAAGGGTGGAGGGGCCTGGCGAAGCGGGAGTTCGGGGTCAAAGACGGACGGTCGAGCTGTTGATCCGAACGCTGGAACGGCGGGGCGATGATCGATCTGTTCGGGCGTGAGTTGATTCGAATGAGGGGAAGGTGAGGGCAGCATCGGCGCGCGGTCATTGCGACCGTGCGCCGTAAAACGGGCCAGCCTCAGCCCTTGCTGTGCTCCTTGGACGTCGGCGCTTCAGCGATCCCCGTGGCCCGGCGATGCCCCAGATGGCGACGCCGATGACCGGAAAGATAAGGATCAGCACCGCCCAGCCGATCTTGGTGCCGGACGATTTGGTGCTGCGCCAGACACTGGCGATGGCCCACACGTCGACCAGAAGGATGATCACCGCCAGGGCGATCGAGAAGAGCGTTTCCATATCATTGTCCTCGGTGCGCGTGCCATCACATGGCGGGGATGCCGGTGACGGTTCCGGTTTGGGTCACGGTTTCGGTTTCGGTCAGAGGGATTTCAGGGCTGCCCGGTGTCAGGATGACCTTGCGGCAGTCTTGCTGTTTCTTGTCGAAAATCTTGTAGCCCTCGGCGGCCTGCTCCAGCGACATTCGGTGGCTGATGATTGCCTCGGGGGCAAGGCGGCCAGCTTCGATGTGTTCGAGCAGTTCCGGCAGATACCGCTGGACATGGGTCTGGCCCATTTTGAAGGTCAGGCCTTTGTCGAACGCATCGCCGAACAGGAAGCCGTGAATGAAGCCGGCGTATACACCCGGCACGCTGACCACGCCGCCACGGCGAACTGCGGCGATGCACTGACGCAACGCCTTGCCGCTGCTGCCTTCCATCTTCAGGTTGGTCAGGATGGTTTCCGTGGTGCTGCCTTTGGCTTCGAAACCTACCGCATCCACCACGCCGTCGACGCCGCGCATGCCCTTGGTCTGACGAATGATGGTGTCGGCCGGATCGTCATCTTCATCGAAGTTGATCGGGATCACGCCATAGGTCGCCTGGGCGTATGCCAGGCGGTAGGCGTGGTGGTCGACCATGAAAATCTGATCGGCGCCCAGCATCCGGGCCACGGCCGCTGCCATCAAACCAACAGGTCCGGCGCCGTAGATGGCGATACTCGAACCCTGGCCGATGCCGGTATTGAGGACCGCCTGATAACCGGTGGGCAGGATGTCGGAGAGGAACAGCACTTTCTCGTCCGACAGCGTGCCGGGGACCTTGAATGGGCCGGTGTTGGCCTTGGGCACGCGCACGTACTCGGCCTGGCCGCCGGGAATGCCGCCGTAGAGGTGGCTGAAGCCAAACAGCGCAGCCCCTGGCGGTATGGCCTTCTTGTTCATGATCGCGCCGCGACCGGTGTTGGTGGTCTCGCAGGCGGCGTACAGGTCCATGTTGCAGAAGAAGCATTCGCCGCAGGCAATGACGAAGGGAATCACGACCCGGTCGCCGCGCTGCACGGCCGTCACGGAAGAACCGGTGTCTTCGACGATGCCCATGAATTCGTGACCAAAAATATCGCCGTGTTCAACGGTGGGGATCTTGCCGCGGTACAGGTGCAGGTCAGAGCCGCAGATCGCCGTGGCGGTCACGCGCAGGATGATGTCGTCAGGTTGCTCGATGACCGGGTCCGGAACCGTGTCGACTTTCACATCATGGGCGCCGTGGTAGGTAAGTGCTCTCATTGTGGTTTTCTCCGCGATTAGGAATGAACATCTAAATAGCGGAGCGGGCTACGAGGGGTTTAGTTCAGGTCATTGCAGAAGCGGGGGGATTAGCGGTAAGTAAATGCCCCGTCAGCCCTGCCACGGGCCTTTCCGGCCAAAGCCGGTCCTGCCGAATGGCGTGTCCGGAGGAACGACTTTGCCCGGGAAGAGGCGAGCTGGACGCGATCTCAGCCCTTGGTTTTGGTAGGGTCGGCGCTGCGTGGGTAGGTGCGCTCTTCCTGAATGGTGCCGTCCTCCTTGTGAATCTTCAGCGAGGCTGTCTTGCCGTCAAGGAATTCACTTGCCGCGCTGATGATTTCAGCCTTGGTGTCGGCGGTCTTCGACGCGCGGGCGGCGCCTTCCCGGGTCAGCGCCCAGCCATTCTCGGATTTTGTGATGTGATAGTTATCCATAGCATTCTCCAGTTGATGAATCATTTAAGGCCAACCCGCTTGCGCATGTCTGCCGTGATGGTCTGTCGGGTTTTGCCGAGGTCCGCCCAAGGGTCGCTGTCGAGTTCGGCGAGGCGTTCGTGGACGGTGTGGATGTCCCAGGCGTTGGCACCTTTGATTTCCAGCAATTCCTCGCGGTAGATCGGCACTGACACCGGCAGACCCTCCCGTGTGCGCACCGAGTACGCGCAAATGGTCGTAGCGCCGAGGCCGTTGCGCAGGTAATCGATGAAGATCTTGCCAATGCGGTTCTTCGGCCCCGACACCGCCGAAAACCGCTCAGGCAGCAGCCTGGCGATGTGCTTGACGATGGCGTGGCTGAAGTCCTTCACGGCGTCCCAGTCGGCCTTCGGCGTCAGCGGTACGACCACATGAATGCCCTTGCCGCCGCTGGTTTTCAGGAACGATTTGAGCCCCAGTTCATCCAGCACGGCGAGGGTCAGCTGCGTGGCTTCCACCATGGTTTTCCAGGGTAGCGCCGGATCAGGGTCGAGGTCGAGAATGAAACGGTCCGGCCGCTCAAGGTTCTTGGCGACCGCGTTCCAGGTGTGCAGCTCCATGGCGCTCATCTGCACGGCGCCGATCAGCGCCTCAATGTTATTGATCAGCATGACCGGGTGGCCGGTGTATTCCTTGCCCATGGTCTCGATGCCGGGGATGGCGAGGCGGTCGGCGTTTTTCTGGAAGAACAGTTCGCCGCCGATGCCCTCCGGCGCCCGCACCAGCGCGACGGGGCGTTGGGCCAGTTGCGGCAGGAGCCAGTCGGATATGCGGACGTAGTAATCGGCCAGGTCACGCTTGGTCGCGCCGCTGGTGGGGTCGATCACTCGCTCGGGGTGGGTCAGGCGGATCTTGCCGGTTCTGGTATCGGCGGCGTCGGATTCACGCGGACTCTCTTGCGCTTTGACAGGTTTGGATGCCTTCGCGCGCTTGCGTGGGGGCGCAGGTGTTGGCGTGTCGTCCAGCTGCTCTTCTGGCACGTCTGACGCCTGCGCGGGCTCCGACGATTGATCGTCAGAAGGCGCCGACGCCGGAAGCTCTTCGGTGATCGATTCCGCAGGTTTGTCGGTGCGCAGGCCATGGAACACCGCGTGGCGCACCGATCCCTCTTTGGTGATCTCGGCGAAGGCGACTTCCGCCAGCAACGCCGGTTTAAGCCAATGGACGCCTTTGGCCTCAAAACCGGTGGGCGGATTGACCACCGCGGCCTTCTTCGCGTGGAGCGGTATCAGCTGGTCGTAAATCGTGCCCAATGTCGCTTCATTGAAACCGGTGCCGACCTTGCCGGCGTACCGCAGCTCGCCACTGTCGGCGTCGTGCAAACCCAACAGCAACGCGCCGAATTTGCTGCGTGCGCCCTTCGGATCGGTGTAGCCCACGACAACGAATTCCTGGCGACGTTTGCACTTGAGCTTGATCCAGTCACCGCTGCGGCGCGACACATAAGGGCTGCCGGCGCGTTTGCCGATCAGGCCTTCCATCTTCATCTGGCAGGCGCTGTTGAGCAGGACTTCCGGCACTTCGGCGAAGTCTTCGGAGTACCTGAGCACCTCGTCGTCCGTTCGTTCGAGCACCTTGGACAGCGCGGCGCGGCGCTGTTCCACCGGCACTTCACGCAGGTCCATGCCGTTCAGAAAGGGCATGTCGAACAGGTAATAAATGATGTTGCCGCTGCGGCCGGCTTCGAAGGCGTTCTGCAGGGCCTGGAAGTCAGGCACGCCGTCATCGTTGGCGACGACCATCTCGCCGTCGAGCCAGGCCGACTCAAGACCCAGACCGGCGATGGCCTCGGCCTGGCGCGGCAGCTTGTGGGTCCAGTCATGGCCATTGCGGGTGAACAGCTGCACCTTGCCGTCGGCGACCCGAGCCATGACCCGGTAGCCGTCGAATTTGATCTCGTAGCGCCATTCGCCTTCAGGGGCAGATTCCACCAAAGTGGCCAGCTCCGGCTTGATGAGATCCGGCAGCTCGGCGGGCTCGGCGCCCACCAGCTGCGCCTTGGCGGATTTTTTCCGAGGGGCGGGGACTTTCTCCACGGGCTTTGGCTTCTCAGCCGTGGACTTCGCCGACTTGGCAGACGCTGGCTTTGCGCCGCGCTTTCTGGGAATCAAAGTGCGCTCGCTGAGCACGCTGTCGGGCAGCGCCTTGACCACATCGTAGTCAGCTTCCGGGCGGGCGAATTCGTCCTGATGCTTGATCAGAAACCACTGCTCCTGCTTGCCGGGGATATGGGTCTTGACCAAGTTCCACACGCCGCCAAGCTTCTCACCCTGCAATTCAAATTTGAGCTTGCCCTTGGCATAGGCGTCGGCAGGGTCGGAGAGGGGTGTCCACACACCGCGGTCCCAGACGATGACGTCGCCCGCACCGTAATGCCCCTCGGGAATGTTGCCCTCGAAGGTGGCGTACTCAACGGGGTGATCCTCGACGTGCACCGCCAGGCGTTTCGCCTTGGGGTCCAGCGACGGCCCCTTGGGCACGGCCCAGCTTTTCAGCGTGCCATCGATTTCGAGGCGGAAGTCGTAATGCAGGCGAGATGCGTCATGTTTCTGGATACAGAACTGCAGGGCGTGCGCGGCCTTCCTGGACGAGGCGCGTTTTTTCTTCGTGTTGCCTGACGGCTCAGATGTCGCGTTGAAATCGCGCTTGCGGTTGTATTCGTCCAGTCCGGCGCTCATGGAAATCCCTCACACTGCAGCATGTGTCTATTAAACGCAGAGTGCGGGGCACTCGCAGAGTTCCGGTCATGCCGCTCAGACAACTCCACGCTGCTCGGTCGCTTCCGCCAACATGGCCAAGGTCTGTTCCATATCCAGAATGGAGGCTTCCAGGGTCGCGAAACACTGGTTGATGCTCTGTTTATCGTCCACGGTCTGGTGCCCGGTTAATTCCGTGACTTCAGATAGCTCCAACCTGAACAATTCGTTCACGCTGCCTCGAAGTTCGTTTAATTGATTGAGGACAACAGCCATTTGATTGCGGGTGGCATTGCTCATGTCGGGCCTCACATTAGAGTGGCGCGTAGTAGGTCGGGCGTGTAGTGCAATGCCCCTATGACAGAAATGAAAAAGGCAGGGTCTCTGGACCCTGCCTTTCTCAACTAAAACATTCGAGTCGCCCGTGACAGGCGTGATCCGAATTACTTGGCAGCGTCACCACCGTGCGCCTTGGCCAGAGCTTTAGCATGGGTCAGATGCTCTTCCAGCTTCGGCAGGGTTGCAGTCGCAAACGCTTTCAGATCGGCATCTTTGCCTTCAGCCGCTTCTTTCTTGAACAGCGCGATGGTTTGTTCGTGAGCAACAACCTGGTTGTTCGCGTAAGCCTGATCAAACGACTTGGAGCTGCGCAGTTCGAGGATCATCGCCTTGGCTTTGTCCATCAGCATGGCGTTGTCGGACACTTCCAGCTTTTTGGTGTCAGCAATGCCTTTCAGTTTGGCATTCGCCGCAGTGTGATCTTTGACCATCATTTCTGCGAAGGTTTTAACGTCGGCGGAAGTGCCTTTTTCCAGCGCAAGCTTACCGGCTTCGACTTCTGCCACACCTTTGGCGGATGCATCTTCAACAAAGTCATCATTGTCCTGCGCCGCGAAAGCGCCTTGGCTGCCAACAGCCATCAACAATGCGAATGCAGAAGTCTTGAATAGATTTGTCATCGTGAAGTTCCTCTTCTTTTAAAGTGACGCGGGGTAAGTGCCCGTGTTGTTTCCGACTGGAAGCAACGGCCAATCGTTCAGAGAATTTTTAAAAAACACCGCGGATGGGCAAGTTGCAGCGTCCGGTCAGGCATCTTGCTCTTCCAGTCCCTCAAACCAGTCCCGGTAGGGCGTATTGACCGCCTTGTAACGGTTGAAGTCGGGTGTGCCATCCGACCACCAGACCGGACCGCGTTCACCCAATGCAATCTTCGCAGCGTTGACCGAACCCCGCGCCGCCTTGAGTGCAGCGTCGTCCTCCGCGCGTTTCGCGGCTTTGACAGCCTGCCGAGCCTTCATCAGGTCGTTAACCCGCGATTGGCGCGCTTCCTCGTCAAGTGCCGGATTGCTACAGCGCCACAGCTGGCCCTTGACGACAAAATAGCGACCGTCCGGCGTGGTCGGATAAATCACTGGATTCGCGTGACCGTCAGCACCACCGCAGCAATGCGGTCAGCCTCGTGATAGGTCTCGGTTTCCAGCTCCTCACCAAACACATCGGGGTCCATCTCGCGGTAAGACCAGGCGAGGTCAGCCCGGTCGATGAGCTTGCGCGCCTGTTCAAGGAAGAGGTCAACGCCATCCACCGAAGGCGCACCGGTGTACAGCAACACACTGCCGCCCGGCGCCAGTCGTTCGATGGCTTGCGCCAGAATACGAACGGACAGTTGCGAACCCAACTGATCGCCTCCGTGGCGATAGGCGCGCTCCTGACTGTCCTTCATGTACGGCGGATTGGCGACGATCAGGTCGAATTCGCCTGTGGTGCCCGACAGGATGTCGCTGTGATACGCGACCACATTATTCGCCTTGGCCAATGATGCGTTGACCGCGGTGAATCGCAGGGCCGTCGGATTAATGTCGACCGCGAGTACCTGAGCATCCCGCCGGGCACGCCCGATGAGGATCGCGCCGACGCCACTGCCGCAGCCGATATCAACGGCGGTGCGAATGGAATGCGTCGAGGTGCGCAAGTGCTCTTCAATGGCTTGGGCGAAGCGGTAGGTATCAGGCCCGAAAAACACTGAATCGTGAGCAACGGTAGGAAAGGCGGAGTGGACGAACAGTAAGTCGTCCAGGCTCGACCAGCGTACTTCGCTGGCCCACATCCCGGCGTGGGCCCGTAACACCCCGGCGGCCAGCAACGTTTCGAGTTCGGCTTCGTCCAGCAAGCCCGTTTCGAAAGGGCGGCTCCAGCCAAACACATCCCGCAGGCTACGAGCCTTGCGGTTGTGCTCACGCCCGTTGACCCGCTGATGGGTCAGCGGCGTAACGGTCATGAAACGATAATCCTCGGACTGGAGGCGTTGCCCCAACTGCAGCAGGGCGAGGTCGTGGTTTTCGTCTGTCGTTTCCAGTGTATCGAACGGGCTCTCAAGCGCAGTCTGCGTGCTCATCGTGTCAGGCTTCCTTGCGCCAGCTGGCGGGCGTAGATCCGGGTCGCCGCCAGACCTTCCGGCGTCGGGTGTGCGTCGGGCGCGATCAGTTCGACCAGTTTCTCCAACGGCAGTGAAGAGGTGTTAAGCGGCTGTGGGGCATCATTGCTCCCCACATGGCGACGACGGAAACGCGTGCGGAACGGGTTGCTTTGCTCCGACGCCTGCCAGTCGCCCGCGATCCAGTCCTTCAGCAGCTGCATTTCATAACCGCTGAACACACCGAACATCACCGCACCGGGTCCATCGATCAACTGCCAGAAACGGCTGTCCTGCGGGTCCTGGTTGCGCTTGATCCAGCCACGGTCCTCCAGCGCGCTCAACAGCTGACGACTCTGGCCTGGGGTGGCAAGCCAGTCATTGATCGTGCGGCCTTCGAGGCGGCAGTAGTCGGAATGCATGTGCTGGCCGAAGGTGCTCTTGGTCTCCAGCATCGAGACCACTTCTTCTTCCAGATCGAAGGCGCGGACGATGTCGGTCGAGCCAATCCCCAGATCGTTGAGCAAA
Source organism: Pseudomonas sp. 15A4 (assembly GCF_016925575.1). Lineage (NCBI taxonomy): Bacteria > Pseudomonadati > Pseudomonadota > Gammaproteobacteria > Pseudomonadales > Pseudomonadaceae > Pseudomonas > Pseudomonas sp. 15A4. The sequence goes on from NZ_CP068986.1 coordinate 3,768,547, forward strand.
TAGCCGGCGCGCAGACGCTTGAGGAATTCATCCTTGCTGTCGTCATTCGGCAACAGATCCAGCACCGCCTGCACGGCCTTCTGGGCGTGGCCCGAGCTAGCGTTGTCGATGGTCACGTGAAGGGTGAAGTAATAGGGGTCGATACCCAACTCACTCAGCTCGAACGAGGTGATCAGCAAATGCAGCGGCAGTTGCTCGTAGCCAAGGTTGTAGCCGAGCACTTCCGGCAGTAACTCGTCGCTCAAATGGCCGAGGCCCAACTGGATGGCGCCTTGCAGATACAGGGCGTCGTCGAGGGGCGCGATGGGGGCACAGTCGTGCTCAGTCAGCAGGTTGCGATACAGGACCACATGGTTCAATGCAGGCTCGCCGTCACCCAGCTCTTCGAGGTAGGTGCGGATCAAGCCATGGTAGCGCCAATCGTCCGCATGCTTGACGGTGCCATACAGCCACGCGCCATCCACCAGCTTGCTTGGCGCAACGCTTTGCAGGAAATACAGCGCGTGAGCTTTGTTGGTGAAGAATTGTCGAGGCCCGCCGGCGCGGCGTTCCTCCAAATAGACGCGGTAACGCTCGGCCACCGCATGGCTGTTGCTGGCTACCCAGGTGGACAGGTCGTTCAAGTCAGCAGGCAGGTTCGAGGGCAGCGTTTTCGCGATTTCCAGCTGCTCCTGGAGAAAATCACGGACGTTATCCCGCTCTGCTGCCACCTGTCCGCGCAGCAAACGGGAGTACAGCGAGTAATGGGCACCGGTGGATAGGTGCGCCGTGGCAGAACGCTCGGAAAGTAGCTGTAAAGAGGTCATGGGTAGCCTGCTGACTTTTCTTGATATGTAGGTCAGAGAGAGGCAGTTCCCGAAAATTCCATCGAGTTGCAGCACAGTCGATGATCGACACTTGCGCCGGACGAAAGGCCTGGATTCTCGATTCGATCGACTACTGAATGCACACCGATCGTACAGGCCAGGCAACCAACATTTCTCCAGGTCTCGGTCTGGCACGTGGCGCCGATCAAGGCGGTGAACACGCAAAGTCCGACCAGGCGCAAAACTAACCGGACGGTTCATTTCATTTGATCTGCTGGCCAGCGGCGCGAATAATCCCCCGCACACTCGACACGCTCGGGCCCTCATCCAGGTGCCGGGCGCCCTGTATTTATCCGGAGTTCCCCCGCATGCAGCGCTCGATCGCCACCGTTTCCATGAGCGGCACCCTGCCGCAAAAGCTGCACGCTATCGCCGCGGCAGGTTTCGATGGCGTGGAGATCTTCGAAAACGATTTGCTCAATCACAACGGCGGCCCCCGCCAGATGCGGCAGCTTTGCGCTGATCTGGGGATCGCCATCACGCTTTTTCAGCCTTTCAGCGACTTTGAAGGCTGTCGCCGCGAGCATCTGCAGCGCAACCTCGACCGCGCCGAGCAAAAATTCGACCTGATGCACGAACTGGGCACCGACCTGATGCTGGTGTGCAGCAACACCGCCACGGATTCGCTGGGCGACCACGACCTACTGCGTGAGGACTTGGGGTTGCTGGCCGAGCGGGCGGGCGCGCGTCAACTGCGCGTGGGCTATGAAGGGCTGGCATGGGGACGTCACGTCAACACATGGCAGCAGGTCTGGGATCTGGTCCGGCAGGTCGACCATCCAGCCCTCGGCGTGCTGCTCGACAGTTTCCACACGCTGTCGCTCAACGGCGACCCGAGCGCCATCGCGCAGATCCCCGCTGACAAGATCTTCTTCGTGCAGATGGCCGATGCGCCACTGCTGAACATGGGCGTGTTGGAGTGGAGCCGGCATTTTCGTTGTTTTCCGGGGCAGGGCGCATTCGATTGTCCCGGTTTTCTCGCGGCGATTCTGCGCAGCGGATACACCGGCCCGCTGTCACTGGAGATTTTCAACGACGTGTTTCGCACTGCGCCCGCTCAGGCAACCGCCGCCGACGGCTTGCGTTCGTTGTTGTACCTGGAAGAGAAAACACGCGGGCTGCTGGAGCAGCAGCCTCAAGCCGTTGCGCCGTCATTATTGTTCCATCCGCCGGCGCCGAGCCCCTGCCACGGCGTGGAGTTTCTCGAGTTCGCCGTGGATGACGGCCACGGCGCACGGCTGAGCCAATGGCTGCACGGCCTGGGCTTCTGCACGTTGGGTCACCACCGGAGCAACGCCGCGACCTTGCTGGGGCAGGGCGATATCAGGATTGTGTTGACCGCCGGGCATGATTGCCTCGCCCAGTCGCCCTTCGCTCAACCGCCCTTTGCCCACTCTGACCTCGAAGTCCACGGCGCGTCGCTGCGCTCAATGGCGTTGCGGGTGGACGACAGCGCTGCCGGGATGGAGCGGGCGCGTCAGTTCAACGCCGAAATCTGTGGCGGTCCGCTCGGCCCTGATCAACCAGGATTTCCGGCCATGCGCGCGCCGGACGGCAGCCTGATTTATCTGGTCGAGCCCGCCGCACCGGGGCAATCGTTCTGGGACAGGGACTTCACGTTGAGGTCGCTACCTTCGGCGCACAACGGTTTGCATCGCGTCGATCACGTGACCATGGCGTTGCCGGCCGACGGCCTGGACAGTCAGGTCCTGTTCTTCAAGGGCGTGCTGGATTTCCAGGCCGATGCCGACGTGCTGCTGTCCGACCCTCGTGGCCTGGTGAGGAGTCGGGCGTTGCGCAGCCGCTGCGGCAGCGTGAGCCTGCCGCTGAACACGTCAGATCGTGGCAACACCGCGATCGCCCGCGCGTTGACGAGCTACGACCGCTCAGGTGTTCATCACATTGCTTTTGCCTGCGACGACATCTTCGTGCAAGCAGCCCGCGCCAAGGCGGCGGGCGTGCCGTGGCTGGCCATTCCGCTTAACTACTACGACGACCTGGCTGCGCGCTTCGGTTTTGACCAGGCGTTCCTCAGCAAGCTGGCTGCTCATAACGTGCTGTACGACCGCGACGCTGACGGTGGCGAGCTGTTCCACGCTTACACCCAGGCGTTCGAGCAGCGTTTCTTTTTGAAATCCTTCATCGCAGGAACGGCTACGCCGGCTATGGCGAGGCGAATGCATCGGTGCGCCTTGCAGCGATGGCCAGGGCTTGCGGCGATTCAGCCCCGCTCTGATGGTTCGCAGCGCGTTCATACGCGCCGCTTCCGTAACGCTCGGGTGCAGCTCATAATCCCGCGATTACCCCGTGGTTGTGAGCCCCGCATGAAAACCGTTGACGACAGCCTCGCCGACCTGCCCGTAGAGGCGCCCCGCAAGACCCGCAAGCACAATCCGGAAAAAACCCGCGACGACATCCTTCAGGCGGCCGTTGCCGAGTTCGTCTCCCAGGGGCTTTCCGGCGCACGAGTGGATGCCATTGCCGAGCGCACGCAAACCTCGAAGCGAATGATCTATTACTACTTCAACAGCAAAGAGCAGCTCTACACCGAGGTGCTCGAGAAACTGTACGGCGACATCCGCAACACCGAGAGCAGCCTCAAGCTGGAAGCCCTCGCGCCGGAAGAGGCGATCAGGCGGCTGGTGGAATTCACCTTCGATCACCATGACCGTAACGTCGATTTCGTGCGTATCGTGTGCATCGAGAACATCCACAACGGCGCCAACGTCAAACAGTCCTCGACCATCCGCGCGCTCAGCCACAACGTCCTGCAGGCGCTGGACGAGACGCTGCGCCGGGGCGAGCAGCAGGGTGATTTCCGCCCGGGCGTACAGGCAGTGGACCTGCACATGCTGATCAGCTCGTTCTGTTTCTATCGGGTCTCCAACCGTCACACCTTCTCGGAAATCTTCCAGATCGACCTCGAAGATGAGCAGATCAAGGCACGCCAGAAGGCCATGATCTGTGACTCGGTGGTGCGTTATCTGATCCCGTGACGAGGCGAGCACTGAATCGTAACGCCACGCCTGCCTGAGGACCCCACCGATGTCGCAACGTCAATCCACGCTGATCGCCTTGCTGGTGGCGGTCACTTTTTTCATGGAAAACCTCGACGCCACGGTGATTGCCACGGCGATGCCGGAAATGGCCCGGACGTTCGGCGTCGCGGCGGTGGACCTGAATATCGGCATGAGCGCCTACATGCTGGCAATCGCCGCGTTCATTCCCCTCAGCGGCTGGCTGGCGGACCGTCTCGGTTCACGGCGGGTGTTCGGCGGCGCCATCGTGTTGTTCACCCTGTCTTCGATGTTGTGCGGCCTCAGCGACAGTCTCGAAACCTTTGTCGCCGCCCGCGTCTTGCAAGGCATGAGCGGCGCGATGATGGTCCCGGTCGGGCGCCTGGCGGTCATGCGTGCCACCGAAAAGAAGGACTTGGTGCGGGCGATCTCGCTGATCACCTGGCCTGGCCTGGTGGCGCCGATACTTGGGCCGCCCTTGGGCGGGTTCATCGTCACCCACGCATCCTGGCCGTGGATTTTCTACCTCAACCTGCCCCTCGGCGTACTGGCTCTGATCGCCACGCTGGTGCTCATTCCCAAGCGCAATGAAGTCAGCAACCGGGCGTTCGACCTGAAAGGTTTTCTGCTGCTGGGCGTAGCCTGCACGGCGCTGTTGTTCGGGATGGAACGGCTGGGACAGGGCCATGGCAGTCAGTGGCCCGGCCTACTGATAACGGCGCTCGGGGTGATCAGTGGCGTGCTGGCCCGGCGACACATGCGCCGGCACCCGCAGCCGCTGATGAACGTCGCGGTGGTGCACATCCGCACCTTCAGCGTCAGCCTGCTGGGCGGTTCGGTGTTTCGGATCGCCATCAGTACGCTGCCGTTCCTGCTGCCGCTGATGTTCCAGCTCGGCTTTGGTCTGTCCGCATTCGACGCCGGGCTGCTGGTGCTGGGGGTGTTCGCGGGCAATCTGGCGATGAAGCCGTTTACCAGCAGCATCATACAGCGCTGGGGCTTTCGTCAGGTCCTGCTGGTCAATGGTTGCATCGGCGTGGCAGCGATTGCCGCCTGCGCGCTGCTCGATCAGGCCATGGGCTGGCCGCTGATCCTGCTGATTCTGTTCATTGGCGGGCTGTCGCGCTCGATGCAGTTCACCGCGTTCAACACGCTGGGTTTCGCCGACGTACCCAAGCCGCAGATGAGCGATGCTTCGACAATGTTCAGCATGTGCTTCCAGCTGAGCATGGGCCTGGGTGTCGCCACCGCCGCTTTACTGTTGCGTGGTGCGATGGTCCTGCATGGCAATGACGGGCACGCCGTGACGGCGGATTTCCAGCTGACCTTTATTGGCGTTGCGCTGATCGCTGCCCTGGCCCTGCTGGATAATCGACGGGTCTCGGCCCAGGCCGGCGCCGCACTGCTGCAACCCAAGGCCTGACCCGCCGGCAACCCGCTGACCCTGACGCGCCACTGGCCAAAACCACCAGACGTTCTGCGCGCTTTGACTATTGCCCATCGGCGCTGCAGAGCGGAGTATTTCGCCACTCCAACAATAAAAGTGTAAGGACGACACAATCATGCAGATCGAAGGCAAGGTGTTTCTGGTCAGTGGCGGCGCGTCCGGGCTGGGTGCGGCCACCGCACGGATGCTCGTCGACGCGGGGGCCAGCGTGATGCTGGTGGACGTCAACGCCGAAGCGCTCGCGGCACAGGTGGAAAAACTCGGCGGCAGCGCCCGCGCCAGTGTCAGCGACATCACCCAGGAGCGCGCGGTTCAGGCCGCAGTGGATGCGGCGCGCGGTGCGTTTGGCCAGATCAACGGCGTCATCAACTGCGCGGGCATCGTCGGCGCCGAAAAAATCCTCGGTAAAGAAGGCCCCCACGGTCTCGACAGTTTCAGTCGGGTGATCAACGTCAACCTCATCGGCAGCTTCAACCTGATGCGCCTGGCCGCCGTGGCCATCGCCGAAAGCACGGCGGATGCCGGCGGCGAGCGTGGCGTCATCATCAATACCGCCTCAGTGGCGGCCTATGACGGCCAGATCGGCCAGGCGGCGTACGCGGCCTCCAAGGGCGCCATTGTCAGCCTGACCCTGCCCGCCGCCCGTGAGCTGGCGCGCTACGGCATTCGCGTCATGACCATCGCTCCGGGCATCTTCGAAACCCCGATGATGGCGGGCATGACGCCCCAAGTACGCGAAAGCCTGTCCGCCGGCGTGCCATTCCCGCCGCGCCTGGGCCAGCCCGAAGAATACGCCGCACTGGCGCGACACATCATCGAAAACAGCATGCTCAACGGCGAGGTGATCCGTCTGGACGGCGCCTTGCGCATGGCCGCTCGCTAATCGAGGAAACCATTATGTCTTTGAACAAACGCCAGACGTTGAACGACGACCCCGTGGTGATCGTGAGCGCTGCGCGCACGCCCATGGGCGCCTTTCAGGGCGATCTCAAAAGCCTGACCGCGCCGCAACTGGGCGCCGCTGCGATTCGCGCTGCCGTCGAACGAGCCGGCATCGAGCGGGGGCAGGTCGACGAGGTGTTGTTCGGTTGTGTATTGCCCGCAGGGCTGGGACAGGCGCCGGCGCGCCAGGCGGCATTGGGTGCCGGGCTCAGCGACGCCACGACCTGCACGACCCTGAACAAGATGTGCGGGTCGGGGATGCAGGCCGCGATCCTCGGCCACGACATGTTGCTGGCGGGCAGCGCCGACGTGGTCATCGCCGGCGGCATGGAAAGCATGTCCAACGCACCCTATCTGCTGGAAAAAGCCCGCAGCGGTTACCGCATGGGCCACGGCCAGATCATCGACCACATGTTTCTCGACGGCCTGGAAGATGCTTACGACCGAGGCCGCTTGATGGGCACCTTCGCGGAGGAGTGCGCCGGACTTGAAAATTTCAGTCGCGAGGCCCAGGACGGATTCGCAGTCGCTTCGCTGACCCGGGCCCAGGAGGCCATGACCCGGGGCTGGTTCGACGCTGAAATCGTTCCGGTGGAAGTGACCGTTGGCAAGGAGCGCAAGACCATTCGCCAGGACGAGCAGCCGCCCAAGGCGAAGCTGGACAAGATCCCGCAGTTGAAACCGGCGTTTCGCGAGGGCGGCACCGTCACGGCGGCCAACTCCAGCTCAATCTCCGACGGCGCTGCGGCCTTGACCCTGATGCGTCAGTCCGAAGCGCAACGACGGGGATCAAGCCGCTGGCCGTCATCCATGGTCACGCCGCTTACGCCAATGAGCCGGGGCTGTTTCCCACCGCGCCGGTGGGGGCCATTGACAAGCTGATGAGCAAAACCGGTTGGTCCCTGGACGAGGTGGACCTGTTCGAGATCAACGAAGCATTCGCCGTCGTCGCGCTGGTCACCATGGCCCGCCTGGAACTGCCCCATCACAAGGTCAACGTGCACGGCGGCGCTTGCGCGCTGGGTCATCCTATTGGTGCATCGGGGGCGAGGATTCTGGTGACGTTGCTGTCGGCGTTGAAGCATCGTGAGCTGAAGCGAGGTGTCGCGGCCATCTGCATCGGCGGGGGCGAGGCAACGGCTATGGCGGTCGAGCTTGTCGTTTAATATCAATGGGTTGCGCCATGTTTCGCAGGTTATATCTGTGATAACGGCTGACTGGCGTTCTACATAATAAAAGGCCTATAAAACAATGAATTACACAACAATCCTCAAAGAAGTGAGAGGTCGCGTTGCACTCCTGACCCTCAATCGTCCAGAGGCGCTTAACGCCCTGAATGCGCAGCTTGTTAGCGAACTCAACCATGCCCTCGATGAGCTGGAACGCGATCATGGCATCGGCTGCATCGTCCTGACGGGCTCGGCGAAAGCGTTCGCCGCCGGGGCTGACATCAAGGAAATGGCCGAGCTCAAGTATCCGCAGATCTACCTGGACGACCTGTTCAGCGACAGCGATCGGGTGGCCAACCGCCGCAAGCCGATCATTGCTGCCGTCTCGGGATTTGCCTTGGGCGGCGGCTGCGAGCTGGCGCTGATGTGCGACTTCATCCTCGCCGCCGACAACGCGCGCTTCGGTCAGCCGGAAATCAAACTGGGCGTATTGCCGGGCATGGGCGGCACCCAGCGCCTGACCCGCGCGGTGGGCAAGGCCAAGGCCATGGAAATGTGCCTGACCGGGCGCCTGATCGACGCCGTCGAAGCGGAGCGTGCCGGGCTGGTGGCGCGCATCGTGCCGCAGGATCAGCTGCTGGATGAGGCGATGAACGTCGCGGCCGGTATTGCGGCGAAGTCGTTGCCAGCGGCCATGATGGTCAAGGAAAGCGTCAATCGCGCCTTTGAAGTCAGCCTGGCCGAGGGTATCCGTTTCGAACGCCGTGTGTTCCATGCAGCGTTTGCCAGCGAGGACCAGAAGGAAGGCATGGCGGCGTTCATCGAGAAGCGCGAGCCGGCGTTCAAGCACCGCTGAGTCAGGTCAGGGTGGTGGCGCGTTTCAGGGGTGTCTTCTGGCCTCAGCCTGTATAAAATGCGCCGGTCGCCGCGGCTCACCCCCGGCCTGTCATCATCGATCACCCTATTTTCAGCGTTTATCGTCATCGGCCCGGCGTGCAAGGCGCGTCGGATCCGAGCGATTTATCGCCACCGGCACAAGAGAACAGTCATGGGCGCACAGTGGAAGGTCAAACACAAAGAAGCGGCAGCCAACGCCAAGGGGCGTATTTTCGGCAAGCTGTCCAAGGAAATCATGATTGCCGCGCGCTCCGGCGCTGACCCCGACATGAACGCGCGCCTGCGTCTGGTGGTCGAGCAAGCCAAAAAGGCGTCGATGCCTCGCGAAACCCTGGAGCGCGCCATCAAGAAAGGCGCCGGATTGCTCGGCGAGCACGTGCACTTCGAAAAACTGACCTACGAAGGCTTTGCGCCCCACAAAGTGCCGGTCATCGTGGAATGCCTGACCGACAACATCAACCGGACTGTCTCCGAGATCCGTGTGCTGTTCCGCAAGGGCCAACTGGGCGCCGAAGGTTCGATTACCTGGGATTTCGACCATTTGGGCATGATCGATGCGGCTGCCGCATCACCCGAAGCCGACGCCGACGAGGCTGCCATCGAAGCCGGCGCTCAGGACGTTGAACAAGGCGAAGAGGGCGTTGCGACGTTTTACACCGACACCACCGACCTCGACGCCGTGTGCAAGGCGCTGCCTGAGTTCGGCTTCACCGTTGAGTCCGCCAAAATCGGCTACCGCCCGAAAAACCCGGTGGAAGGCCTGAGCGAAGAGCAGATGGCCGAGGTGGAAGCCTTCCTCGAAGCCATCGACAGCCATGATGACGTGCAAAACGTCTACGTCGGTCTGGCGGGGTAAGGCTGACCAGGCCAGCTGATTGAATCGGTCCCACTGGAGAATCCCGTGCTTTTAGTGGGACCGGCTTTAGCCGGGAAGGCGTCGGTGGGCACACTGCGAATTTGAGGGTGTCCACGCTGGCCTCTTCCCGGCTGAAGCCGGTCCCACAAGTTGCGCGGCGTCCTCAGGGCTGGGTCCTACTGACTAAACTGCCGCTCGATCTCCGCAAAACCAGGCCGCTGCATCACATCAGCCTGCACGCACCGCCGCTGCAACTCCCGCAGGCCGGCCGCTTCCCCATCGCTTGCCTCGCAGCAGTCCATCAATTCCCCCAGCAATATTCCGAACGCCCGCACTTCGATGCGCTCCAGCCTCGTGCCCGTTTCTCCATCCGGGTAGAACGCCGCCGCGCCGAAATCCCCCAGCAGACTGTCGCCGGACTCGTTCCAGAGAATGTTGTGGGCATACAGGTCGCCGTGGTTGATGCCGTGGCCGTGTAAATGGGCGCAGGCCGCTGCGATCCCGGCGGCCATGCGCTTCACGGTCGAAACGCTCAGCCCTGTGCCCGCGTAAGTGTCGCGGGTACAGGATTCCAGGGTCGGCGGGCGGGCGAGGGTGACGAAAGAAGGAGAAATCAGCGCCATCACCAGGCCGCGAGCGCCCTGCGGGTGGTCCTGAATCTGCCCGAGCACAGGAATCAGATGGTCATGACGCCCGGCCGCAATGCACGCCTGCATCTCGTTCAACGGCGAGCCGTCGCTGGTGACGTCGCCCTTGTACAGCTTCACCGCGACGTCCAGCGCGGCGGCCTCTTCATCAGCACGCCATTGCGCCTGCTGGATTACACCGGACGCACCTTCGCCCAGCACCTGTAGCAGCGCCAGTTGCGGCCACGGAATCTGCCGGATCGGCGCTTCGGTGTGGATGTCGTTCAGCGGGTTGCCGGCAAACGCCAGCCAGGCCAGCGCGGGCATTTCCAGCAGCCAGCGCGGCAGTTCATGGAAATCGTTGACCGCGATCCGTACCAGTTCCAGGCGCTGGCAGCGTGCCAGTGATTCGGGTAATTGCCGCAGCCGGTTGCCCGCGAGCATCAGCTTCTGCAGGTGCGCACAGTCGCCGATGGCTTCAGGCAGGGTCTCGATGCGGTTGTCGGTCAGCACCAGCGAACGCAATGAGGGTGGTAGCGCTTTAGCGGGCACATTGACGATCTTGCAGGCCTTGAACCCGACGAAGAACAGCTGCTCGCACTGGCCCAGGCATTCCGGCAGGCGGGTAAACGGATTATTGGAGCAGAACAGGATTTTCAGGCGCTTGAGGCGGTGCAGGTCGGCAGGCAGTTCGGTCAGCCGATTACCGCTGAGGTCCAGCACCTCCAGGGAATCGGCGAGGCTGAAGATTTCCTCAGGGAATTCGCTGAGGTCGGCACTGAGAGTGAGCCGCGTGATGCCTGCCAGTTTGCCGGCACGCAGGTCTGCAAGGGTGTGCATGGGGGAAGGGCGCCAGTGATCAATGAGCGGCCATGATACCCAGTCGTCGGGGCCAGTGCTCGTTGGTCGCGGCGCGACGGGAGACGAGTCAGCTCAGGCAGCGGTCCAGCAATTGATGCATCCGCTCAAGGGACGGTGCCGACTCGGCGTACAAAATGCGGTAAACCATGGGCGCCACAACAGCGTCGACCAGTTCATCGGCCGAGGGACTCTGTTCCCCGCGTTCCCGGGCCCGGTCGATGATGATCTGCAGTTGATCGCGAACCATGTTCAGGCACTTGCCGGAGCACAGGGTCGCGCTGCTGGCGACCACATCGCGCATCATTTCGCGGCCTGGCGCGGAGTTCGTTTCCTCAAGATAGACCTCGACCCACGTGCGCAAGTCGTCACGCAAGTTGCCGCAGTCCACGGGTTCGTCGGGACGCAGTCGCTCGACAGCGGCGTCGGCGAGCAGCGAAGTCAGGTCACCCCAGCGCCGGTAAATAGTGGACGGCGTGACACCGGCGCGGGCCGCAATCATGGGCACGCTGAGGGCCGAACGCTCTTGCTCCTGAAGCAGATCGCGAACCGCCGCGTGAATCGATGTCTGCACCCGGGCACTGCGGCCGCCGGTGCGAATGCCTTCTTTGATAGCCATGCTGCGGACCCTAACACAAAGTATTTGCTTTAAGCAGACGCTGCTCGCACACTGTTAACGCTAATTCATAGCTTTTGTGGCGTGCTTTTTCGGGAGAGTGTACTCGTGTCTGATTCTTTGCAGAACCCGCAAGTCGATGGTCGGGGAACGAGCCACTTGGGATTTCTGGCGTTCGTGCTGCTGTGTTTCTTCGCGGCGTCCAGCGCGCCTACGCCGCTTTACCACCTCTATCAACAGGCGTGGGGCTTCTCTTCGGTGCTGTTGACGGTGATTTTTGCGGTCTACGCCCTGAGCCTTCTGGCAACGCTGCTGGTCTTCGGCTCGCTGTCGGATTATCTCGGACGTCGCCCGGTCATCTGGATCGGACTGCTGCTGGAGATCGTCTCGATGCTGCTGTTCATCGCCGCCACCGACGTCACCTGGCTGATCGCCGCCCGGGTGCTGCAGGGCGTAGCGACCGGCATTGCCACCAGCGCGTTGGGCGCCGCGATGCTCGACAGCGACGCGCAGCAAGGACCGCTGCTCAATAGCATCACGCCGATGTTCGGTATGGCGCTGGGTGCACTGGGCACCAGTTCGCTGGTGGAATACGCGCCGCTGCCCATGGGCCTGGCCTATGGTCTGCTCCTCGCAGCGTTCGTGGGCCAGGCGTTTTACCTGCTGCGGGTGGCTGAAACCGTGACGCCGCAACCAGGCGTGCTGAAAACCCTGCGCCCGCGGCTTGCCGTGCCGGCGCAGGCGAGGGGAACGTTGTTACTGGTGTTGCCGGCCGACATCGCGGCCTGGGCGCTGGGCGGATTTTTCCTGTCACTGGCGCCGTCGCTGCTGACGGCCGCGACCGGTTCGACCTCGGTACTCAACGGCGGCTTTGCCGTGGCAGCGCTGACCCTCAGTGGCGCGATTTCTATCCATACCCTGCGCCTGCGCGCGCCCCGGTTGGCGTTGCTCGTGGGCTGCAGTTTTCTGGCGATCGGGGTTTCGGTGATCCTGGCGGCGGTGAACCTGGGCTGGTTGTGGCTGTTCTTCACCGGTGCCGTGGTGGCGGGGGTCGGCTTCGGGGCAAGTTTCCTCGGCGCCCTGCGGATGTTGCTGCCGCTGGCCCACGCCCACGAGCGGGGTGCGCTGATGGCGGCGTTTCTGGCCCTGAGTTATCTGGCGTTCTGCATTCCGGCGCTGCTGGCCGGCGTGTCGATCAAAACGGCGGGGCTGGTGACCACCACCAATGTCTACGGTGGCGTGGTGGTCTTGCTGGCGGTGTCGGCGCTGGCCGGTCTGCTGATTCAGCAGGCCGGCCGGGCCAGGGCTGCCTGATCCGCGTTAGCGGTTATGACGCAGAATCGAAAAATTCAGCGCCGAGGCTACGGTGAGCCACACCAGATAGGGGAACAGGATCAACCCGGTGATGAGGTCCAGCTGAATCCCCAGCACGACCATGGCCGCGACCACCAGCCACAGCAGCGAAATGATGATCATGCCCGCCAGGATGCGGTGGGCGCCAAAGAACACCGGTGTCCACAGCGTGTTCAAGGCAATCTGCGCCGCCCACAACGCCAGCACGGTTTCGCTGCCGGGAATCAGGGTCAGGCGATAACCGGCCCAGGCCAGCAGCAGATAGATCGTCGTCCAGGCCACCGGAAACAACCAGTTTGGCGGGGTGAATCGTGGCTTTTGCAGCGATTCATACCAGCTGCCCGGCTTGAAAATGATGCCGGTGCTGGCCGCTGCGGCGCAGGCGATGAGGAAGATATAGAACGTCATGTGGGGTCCTTTGCTGAAACCATTCGAAGTGCAGGCCGTGGGGCCGTCTCGGCATTGGATACATCTGCGCAGGAAAAATCCTGTGGGTACTCAGAGAGATTGACCGCGAGTCAGCCGCGAGCCAGGTTAGACCGTGCCCAACCCTCGGCATCGGTCACTGCAATACCGTGCCGCCCATTGAACGTCTGCGCCACATCCCATGCCACGCCTTGGCCCAGCGCGAACACGGCCCGATACTTGCGCAGATTGTCGTCGGGCATTTCCTCAAGGGCAGCCAGTAACTGCTGCACGCTGGAGGCTTGGCGGCTGAATGTCCGTCCGGTGACGCGCTCAAGTACATCCGCCAGATCATCGTAGGTCAGGGTGTCGCCAGCGGTGTACACCACCTGATTGATCAAGCGAGGGCTGTGCAGGACGATCGCGGCGGTGAGGGTGCCGATGTCTTCCGGCGTGGTTACCGTCACCGCCGTGTCCAGACTACCCAGGGCATTAACCCGCCCAGCCTGCAGATCCACCACCCCGAATGCCGGATCGAACAGAAAGCTGGTGAACATGCCGGTTGAGATGATCAGCCATTCCGTGCGGGACTGGGCGCGCAACAGGTCGCGCACCTCCAGTTGCTCGTCGAAGAGGTCTTGCGGGCTGCCGCGTCCGATCACGTCGTAGTCGACACCGAATTGCCAGGGCACGTAGCGCTTGACGCCCGAGACGAGGGCAGCTTCTGTGAGCTTGCGCTGGGTGCCCCGACCGGCACCGAAACCCACGCAACTGATCACCGTGTCGAAGCGGCCGAGCACCACCGCGAGTTCCGCCACCGAGGCGTCGGCGATGTCGGCCACCTCAATGGCTACGCCGAGAGACCTGATCGCGGCGATTTCCTTTTGCTTTTCCAGAGACGGACTCTCCACGCGGGTCTGGCGCAGGAGCACGCTGATACTCCCTGATTCAGTCCCGCGCGCGGTCAGTCCTCGCAGTACGGCAAGCCCCAGTTCGCCGGCGCCGAGGACCAGAATGTGTTGTTTGACGTTTGAAATACCAGCCTGCATGGTGAGCCCCTGTTTGACGCAATTAACGTGAGGCTGGGGATCTTGTCATGGACATCGGCGGGCAAAAAGTAGGCACAGCGGTGATACCGAGCGGCCTGGATGCTCAGGAAATCGTCCGGCGTTCGCAGGACGCCTGTCGTGCGCTCAGCGACGATGAGGACGGGCTCAAGCGCGATATCCTCGGCCACTCCGGCAACCGGTGGTCACTGGGCGTGGTGCATGCGCTCGGTGTAAGCAGCCCGTTGCGTTACGCCGAGTTGCGGCGCCAGCTGCATGGCGTCACCCAACGCATGCTGACCCACACGCTGCGGCAGTTGGAGCGCGACGGGCTGATCAGTCGTCATGACTTCGGCGAGAAACCCTTGCGCGTCGAGTACGGGCTGACCGAACTGGGCATGGGCTTGCTGGTGCAGATGATCCCGCTGTGGACGTGGGTCATCGAACAGGCGGAGGGCTTTACGGCTGCGCGCGAACGCTACGACGCGCAGGTGAGGGGGTTGCGGCCAATCCGGTCAGGACCGATCCGCCAGTTGGCTGAGTCGTTCCTGCACGGCGTCGTCAAAGATCATGTACAGCGTTTCTACATCGGCCGGGCGCAGGCGTTTGCTGGTCTCAAGGCTGAGGATGAAGCTGATTTCCATGGCGGCCTCGCGTTCGAGTTCTTCCTTGGTGGTGGCGGCGTTCAACGCGCGCACCAGATCATCGATCGCACCTTGAATGGGTTTGGGAAGCCGAAGTGCAGCGATTCGCTCTTGAGGCATTGTTGAGTCCTGGGGTGTCGGGTTTTGCGGCGAACCGAAAGGCGTAAAGCCCTGGAGCCTGGGATCGGCGCGTATTGTGGCCGAGTTAGGGCGCAGATCCCACCAGCGGAAACAAAATAATGAAGTGACCCCCTTGCGGCCATCGCTTTCGGCGTTTTATTGCGATCAAGAGGGTCATCGAGTGCCCCCAGGTGAGGGGGCGCTCCGGTTTATTTGCGCACGGGCGCGCCGCCGAATATCAACTGCTGAACCATCGGCTGGTTGACGAATCGGGCCGGGAATATCGGCTCCGGCGCGCTGGCCTCGTTCAGGCGCGCGACGTGTTCGGGGTTCAGGCTCAACGCCAGAGTTCCAAGGTTGTCGTGGGCCTGGGCAAGGGTTCTTGCGCCCATGACCGGCGCGACCACCGCCGGGTTCAGCAGCGTCCAGGCCAGAGCCACCTGGGAGGGTGTGGCGCCGATGTCATGAGCGACGTCGACCACGGCGCTGGCGATCTGCAGGGAGCGCTCGTTCATATGGCCCGACGAGCTGATCACGCCTTTGCGGGTCGCGGATACGCCGGCTTCGCTCGCTTGCTGCAAATCTTCTCGGGTGTATTTGCCGGTCAGAATGCCGCCGCCCAACGGCGACCACGGCAACACGCCAAGGCCCATCGCCTGGGCCATGGGCATCAGCTCATGCTCGACACTGCGCTCGACCAGGCTGTATTCGATTTGCAGGGCCACGAGCGGCGCCCAGCCCCTGAGCGTTGCGAGTGTCTGCAGCTCGGCGACTTTCCACGCCGGGGTGTTACAGATGCCGAGGTATAGCACCTTGCCGGCGCGAACGAGGTCATCCAGTGCACGCATGACCTCATCGGCAGACGTGGTGAAATCCCACGCATGCAGGTAGAGCAGTTCGATGCGGTCAGTGTCCAGTTGCTTGAGGCTGGTCTCAACCGAACGGGTGAGATTCATCCGGTGATTCCCGCCGGAGTTGGGGTCGCCCGGGTCGCGAGCCATGGTGTACTTGGTGGCGACCACCAGACGATCCCGTTTGTGCTTGAGAAACTGGCCGAGGATTCGCTCGGACGCGCCGTTGGTGTAGTTGACGGCGGTGTCGATGAAGTTGCCGCCGTGGTCGACGTAGGTGTCGAAAATCTGCCGGGCCTCGGCTTCATCGGAACCCCAGCCCCAGTCGGAGCCGAACGTCATGGTGCCAAGGGAAAGGGGTGAAACGCGCATCCCCGATCGTCCGAGCAGGCGGTAGTGGTCGAGTGCATTGAGAGTGGGCATGATGGCTTCCTTGAGTGATGGAGTGGAATGCTTCAGGGCCTCAGTCTGCCGAACACTGCGAATCACGCCGTAGGCGGATCGTCCCGCGCTCTTGCACGATTATCCGATCGGTGGCTTCTTTGCCGGCCTCTGCTTTATCCGTACAACGGAGCAACCATGACCGCGTTGTCCACACTGGTTGACCTCATCAGCCGCCATGCTGCAGAGGATGGCCTGCATTCAACGGCCATTCCGGGCGTAAGCCTGGCGCGGGCCGCTGCACCTACCGTGGCGATGCCAGTGGTCTACGAACCGACGCTGTGCCTCATCGCCCAGGGTCGCAAGCGCGTGATCGCCGGCGGCCGGTCTTTTGTCTACGACGCCGCCAGTTACCTGGTGGCCTCCATCGACGTTCCGGTCATGGGTTCGGTGATTGAGGCCAGCGAGCGCGAGCCTTACCTGTGCCTGGTGCTTGACCTGGACATGACGGCCCTGAGCGATCTGGCGTTGCGACACCCGGCGCCCGCTGACAGGAGCGCCGTGCCGGCGGCCGGTATCGAACTCAACGACACCAGTCCCGAGCTGTTCGAGGCGGC
Source organism: Pseudomonas sp. 15A4 (assembly GCF_016925575.1). Classification (NCBI taxonomy): domain Bacteria; kingdom Pseudomonadati; phylum Pseudomonadota; class Gammaproteobacteria; order Pseudomonadales; family Pseudomonadaceae; genus Pseudomonas; species Pseudomonas sp. 15A4. The sequence continues at coordinate 3,785,258 of NZ_CP068986.1, forward strand.
AGTGCGGCTTGCCCGCCTGTTGGACACGCCCCAACACATCGACGAGCTCGCACCCCTGGCCGTGCGCGAGATTCTCTACCGGTTGCTGACCGGCAGCGGCCACGGCGTACTCCGCCAATTGGCCAACGCCGACAGCCGTCTGCGCCAGATTGCCAAGGCCATCGCCCGGCTGCGCGGGCATTACACGGAGGGCTGTCGGATCGAGGACATGGCCGAGGTGGCGGGCATGAGCCGCTCGACCTTTCACACGCATTTCAAAGCAGTAACGTCCATGAGCCCGCTGGCGTTTCGCAGTCAATTGCGACTGCAGGAAGCGCAACGGCTAATGGTGGCAGAGGCTGTTGATGCGGCGGCCGCTGGCTACCGCGTCGGGTATGAAAGCCCGTCGCAGTTCAGTCGGGATTACCGGCGCCTGTTCGGTGTGCCACCGGCAGAGGATGCGCGACGCCTGCGTCAAGAGGCGCCAGTGGCCCTGTCCTGAGTTGACTCCGGTTTCAATCTCGAGAGGCCCACTGCACGACGCTCACCTTCTGCCGGTGTGGTTCGGGTTTGTACCGCTCAAGTTACAAAAGTGTCCGCCGACACCCTGTTCAGGAAGTCTATTACTCACTTGAACAGGGAAGTGCCATGTCAGCGATTTCTTCGGTCATATCAACCGCCCAGTTGATGCCGGTGGTCAAGCCCGCGGCCACCGTCGCGCTCAATGACAACGCCGCTGCTGCCACCACCAGTGCCACGCCGTCGTCCGTTGTCATGCTCGGCCAGGACAACCAGGTCAGCGCCCCGTTGGTCTACAACGTCCGAGGCCTGATGCCCGACGCCAGCGTCCCGCCGGCCTGGGAGTACACCCGGCAGGACAACGTCTCGCTGGCCATGACCGGCAATTTCAGCACCTCCGCCACCGCGGGTCGCTTCCAGGGCCTGGGTGCAACGCTGCTCAGTCAGTTGGCCCAGAACGGCCAGAATATTTCCCAATCGGTGCTGCGTTCCTCCACCGGTAAAGCGCTGGAACCTGCAGAGCTCGCTGCTGCCCAGGACCGCCTGCACAGTAATCCGGCCAACAGCATCAGCCTGACCCTGAAAACCGCCAGCGGCAAAACCATCGAGCTGAGCCTTTCCAGTCAGGACGACGGTCTGGCGGTGCAGGCCCAGGTGAGCGGCGGCGACCTCAGCGACGACGAGATGAGCGCACTGAACGCCATGGCGGACGGTTTTCAGTCGGCCATCGACGGCCTGACCTCGAAACCGCCGACCTTGAAGCTGGACGCTCTGACCCATTTCGATGCCAAGGCTTTCGCCTCCGTCGATTTGAAAACCAGCCTCAAGCTTGAAGACGGCAGCGCCCAGACCCTTGAACTGCACGCCGATGCCGACCAGCGTTCGGTGCGCATGAATGGCGCGCTGGGCAATCTCGATCTTTCGGTGGACCTGAAAAACGCGGCCATTCGTGGTGACAGCGGCCAGCAGGCCAAGGCGCTGGAGGGCTATGTCAGCCAGATCGAAGCGGCGCGCAAACGCGGTGACGGCGACGCGCAGCTGCTGTCCATGTTCGAGGACGCGTTCAAAACGCTGCACTCCAGTTACCCCGAAACCCGCGTTTCAGCAGCGCCGCAGACGGTGAGTTCCATCGAGCTGACCGACACGGACCACGGCCTGTTGACCGGGCTTGGCGACTTCAGCGCGTCGGTCAGCGAAAAGAGTGTCGAAGGCAACCCGGGTCGGCCCGGCGAGCTCGATTCCTTTGCCTACACCTTGTCCCAGGCGACCCAGTCCAAAGGCCGCGACCAATTGAATCGCACCATTGTCCAGGACCAGCAATCCCAGCTCACGGCGAGTTTTCACAAGCCACTGCCAGGCGGGCAAAAGCTGGACCTGAGCACCGACCCGAAAACGCAGAATTACCTGTATTACCAGATCAGCGACCAGGCCAGCAGCAAGACCAGCATCGGCTATAAGAAAGGCGAGCTGGTGGACGCGACGGTGAGTCAGTCGGCCAGCCAGTCGACGCGTATTTCCAAGTATGTGCTGGGCCGCCTGGAAAAAGAGACGCACACGCCGATCTCGACCTCCAAGACCCAGAACTTCCTCAGCGTGCTGCAGCAGGCGTTGCAACAGGACAAAGAAGCCAGACAGGGCCGCGGGACCTCGACCCTGAAAGACACCCTGGCCGGGATTCATGCCAGGGTGCTGCTGCAGAGCGAGCCGTCGAGGCTCAATGGCTGACAGCGCTACAGCCTCGGTTGTACAGCGCGCTGCCCGACACCTTCCCGGCCAACGTCGCTCAAAAAGCCCGGCGCGCCGCCTGCGCCGCCGGGTCGTCGGCGGGTCCGACCACTGCATAGTTATAGCCGCCGCCTGACCAGTAATCCGCTTGCAGGTCGCCGTCGCGACGGGAGCCGCGGGGGAGCAGCCTGTTCAATTCGCCGGGCGGGCGGATGTAAAAACTCAAGGCACGACCCTGTTCGTCCCGGTACACCACCATGGCCGCCGGGCCCTGTTCGGTGGTGGTGAGGCGTCCGCTGACCGGTTTAAAGCCTGCCGAGGCCAGATCCGGCAGCCGATTGGCCCGGGCGAAGTGGGTGTCGAGCCAGCCCTGTACGTCGCGGGTTTTCGTGGCGCTCCAATCGCTTGCCATCTCCGCGTTGCCCGCGAACAACCGGTAAGCCTGCACGGCATCGGCCATCGGCGGATTGGCGTGGCCTATGGATATATTCCTCGCTTGCCAGCCGCCGGCGCCGCCGACGCTCACCGCAACCAACAGCACCGCCGCTGTTGCAATCCGACGCGTACGTTGCTGCGCGATCCGCCGGCGAGTTGCGCTCGGGTCCAGCTGCGGATTGGGCATCCGATGCAGCTCGCCGCTCAATCCGGCGCGCAGGCTGTGGGCGTCCTGCTGCCAGCCTTGAAGCCGTTGCAACAACGCCGGGTTTGCGGCGAGGTAGGTGTCCATCGTCGCCCGGTCGGCCTCATTGAGCTGGCCATCGACGTAAGCATGAAGATCGCGTTCGCTAGGGGGCAGTGTGATCATTTGAGTATTCGCAGGGCAGGGGTGGTGATCTCGCCTTCGCTGAGCAGGCGCAACGCCTGACGCGCGCGGGACAAACGAGACATGACGGTGCCAATGGGCACATCGAGCATCAGCGCCACTTCCTTGTAGCTCAAGCCTTCGACCGAAACCGCCAGCAGCAGCGCGCGCTGTTCGGCGCTCAGGCTCTCGAACGCCTGCAACGTGGTCTGAGCCACGATCGTGCGCTCCGCCGACGGCGTGTGCGGGTCGTGCGAATTCCCGGTAAACAACTCCAACATCCGGCTATATCGGCGCGAGCGCCGATGGGCGTCTAGAAATTGCCTATAAAGAATGGAGAACAGCCAGGCACGCAGGTCACCCTCGGGCCGTTTGCCGCTCCAGGATGACAGGGCTTTTTCGAGACTCGACTGGACCAGATCATCGGCACTGCTGGGGTCACGGGTCAGTGAAACCGCGAAACGGCGCAGGCGTGGCAGCAACTCGCGTAATGGGTCATCGACGTCGTGCATGGGCGTTTCCTGAGCGATCGACAGGATCGGTAGGCCGTAGTAGCGACCTGGCAAAGTAGAAAGACGCACAACGCTGCAAGATATTCCCTTGTTGCAGAAATAAAGTTCGGTGCCTGGAATAACGACGTGCTCAGTGCGTCCCACATCACCCTGCAGTTCAAGAGGCTAGAAGCCCGGAGTGTTATCGATGATTGACCGTGAACCACCATCCCCCCGTAAACCGCCGTTGAGCACATCGGCAAAACTGGCGCGCCTGGGCGGCATTGGCCTGATCGTACTGGTGGCTGCAGGCGCGTTCGCCTACGTCAATGGCAGCCTCGACCCCCAGCGGCTGACGCCGGCGCGCGTCGTTGACGTGTTCGAACGCAACAATGGTGTCCACCCCGGTTACCGTCGCAACCACCCGAAAGGCATCTGTGTTGCCGGGTACTTCGAGAGCAACGGCGCCGCTGCCAGCCTGTCCAAAGCCGAAGTCTTCGCCAGCGGGCGCACGCCAGTGATTGGTCGTCTGGCGGTGCCCACCGGCAATCCGTATTCCCCGACAGCGGCGCGCCCCTGCGCAGTTTTGCCGTGCAGTTCACCCAGCCCAACGGTCAGCAATGGCGCACCGGCATGAACAGCATGCCGGTGTTTCCGGTCGGCACGCCCGAGGCGTTTGTCGATCTGCAGATTGCCACCGGGCCTGACCCGAAGACCGGCAAGCCCGACCCGGCGAAACCCCCGGCGTTCTTTGCCGCGCACCCGGAAGCCCAGCCGTTTCTGGCCTGGGTCAAGACGGCCAAGCCTTCGGCCAGTTTCGCCACCGAAACTTACAACAGCATCAACGCCTTCGTGCTGGTGGACGCCAGCGGCAAGCGCCAGCCTGTGCGCTGGAGTCTGGTGCCGGAAGCCACCGATACGGCGCCTGCGCCCGACGCGAAGGATTATCTGGACAAGGACCTCAGCGACAGACTGGCCAGCGGCCCACAACGCTGGAAGCTGATGCTGACGCTGGCCAACCCCCAGGACCCGACCAACGACGCGTCCAAAGCCTGGACCGGCGAGCACAAGACCGTGGATGCCGGGACCCTGGTGGTCAATTCCGACAGCCCGCAACTGGATGGCGACTGCCGCGACATCAATTACGATCCGCTGATCTTGCCCAGCGGCATCGAAGGCTCCGATGACCCGCTGCTCGCTGCGCGTTCGGCAGCCTACGCCGCGTCTTACATGCGTCGCACCGGTGAAGTCGATCAGCTGAAAGCCGAACCTGCCCAGGAGAAACAGCCATGAGTACGCCCGTCAAGCATTTCGCCCCACTGGCGCGGCTGTTGCACTGGCTGATGGCGCTGATGGTCATCGCCATGCTGTTCATCGGCGCCGGCATGGTCGCCTCGGTGTCCGAGCGGCACGAGTGGCTGTTGAACCTGCACAAGCCCTTGGGCATCGCGATTCTGCTGCTGGTCATCGTCAGGATCATCGTCCGTGTGACCACTCAGACGCCGCCGCTCCCGGCTGACTTGCCGGCCGTGCAGGCACTGGCGGCCAAGCTGTCCCATTACGTGCTGTACGCGCTGATGCTGGCGATGCCGCTGATTGGCTGGGCGATGATTTCCGCCGCCGGGGATCCGGTCATGCTAGGCAGTTCGGTGCGCCTGCCGTCCATCGTCTCGGCCAACCCGGACACCTTCGCGCTGCTGCGCAAGGCCCACGCCTATTTGGCGTACCTGTTTTTCCTGACAATTCTGGCGCATCTGGCCGCCGCGCTGTTTCACGGCTGGGTGAGGAGGGATGAGGTGCTGGACAGCATGCTGCGGGGTAAACCGCGGGATTGATGCGTGTCGTCACTGCGATTGACGCCATCGCCAGCGGGCACACCCTGCTGGCGATGGTGTTTCTGGAAGGCTGAAAACTGTCAGCTCACGCCTCAGCGCAGCACCGACACCATCTGCCCCAGCGTGGTCAGCACATCGCGGGCCAGCTGTTTCGAGCGCTGGCCTGACCAGCCGGTGACGACATCCGGCGCGTCATCGTTGTCCTTGAACGGCATTTCCAGCGTCAGCGACAGGCACTTGTAGCGCTCGCCGACGCTGTTGCACGCCAGGTTCATGTTGGCCTGGCCCGGCGCCGATTTCGGATAGCCATATTTGCTTTGGAAGTCCCGGGTCAGGCCGCTCAACCGCGCGCGGAAATCCGCTTCCAGTTGCGCCTGCTTGTCGGTGTACCCCGGATTGCCTTCGCAGGCAGCGGTGAAGACGTAGGGGATTTCCTCATCGCCGTGGACGTCGAGGAACATGTCCACGCCATATTTTTCCATCTGCTCTTTGACAAAGAACACTTCTGGGCTGAGCTCGGGGGTCGTGTCCTGCCAGGCGCGATTGAGGTCCTTGCCGTGGGCGTTGGTGCGCAGATGCCCGTGGAACGAACCGTCCGGGTTCATGTGCGGCACAAGATACAGGTCCGCCGAGGCCAGCAGGGCCTGCAACTCAGGGTCGCTTTCCTGTAGCCGTTCGATGATGCCTTCCATGAACCACTCGGCCATGTGCTCGCCGGGGTGCTGCTGCGCAATGATCCAGAGGTTGCGTTTGCCCGCAGCCCCGTCGCCCTTGCGCAGCAGCGGAATGTCCCGGCCTTCGACGCTCTTGCCGGTGGCCAGCAGCTCGGTGCCGGCCTTGTTCAGCGCCTCTTCCACCAGCCAGTCATGGCGCTCGCGGGTGTAGGGTTCGAAGTAGGCGAACCACACTTGGGATTCGCTGGGCGTCAGCTCGAAGTTCAACGCCTTGCCGTCGAACTGGCTTGGTACGCGGAACCAGGTTTTCTGGTCGTAGGAGGCCACTGCGTTGTAGCCGGTCCAGGCGCCGTTGTAGCTGGACTCGCCGGCGTTGGTCAGGCTGAAGCCGTGGGGCTCGCCGATGTGCAGGCCTTCAACCTTGAAATGGAACCACTGGAAGTGCGCGCTCTTGGTGTCAGGGCGAATCGCCAGTTGCACCGCTTTCGGGTTGCTGGCGTCGAGCATGACGATGTTACCGCTGTCGAAATCGGCGGAGATGGTAAGGGCGGTTTGAGTCACGGGAGCGTCCTGAGTACGTGGTTATCATTGCGAGGCCGTCGCAACGCCATCGGGAGGCAACCGACGCAGGGCCTGATTGTCTCGCTGGGCTGTTATGACGGTTACTTTACACGGATCCAGGTTGAAGGACGGCGACAGAATATTTCGCGAAAGAGTCAGGGTTTGCCTCAGCTATAGGCCTCGGCGGTGACCAGCAGACCACACAGCAGCACCGTGACCAGCAACCAGCCGACGTAGGCGCGCGGTTTGCGCCGATGCCAACCACTGGCACCCAGAATCGCGGCGGGTGCATGGAGCGTGCGCCAGAACTGCTCGCTGTGCTGAAACGCCGCCAGGTGCCGGGGGTCGGCGTCGAGCCAGTGGCGAAACTCGATGCGCTGACTGGCCGTGGCCTGGGGACTTTGCAGGTGCACGTACCAGCGCAAGGCTTGCAGCAGAATCGCACGGGACGGGTCATGTCCGGCGGGCTCGCTGATGCAGTGCTCAAGGGCCGCCGACATGCAGCGTTCGACGGTGCTGGCGTCCACGTCAAGCAGGCGGGCGATATCGGTGTAAGAAAGGCCGTCGAGGCGGCTCAGCAGAAAGACCTGCTGAACCCTGCGCGGCAGACGCTGCAGACGGCGTCGGTACAGGTCGGTTTCGGCGCTCGTGCCCAAGGCGGGCGACACGGGAGAGTTGGTTATCAACGAGTCGAGGAGCTGAGTCATGGCGTCTTGCTCACTGTTTGAATAGCGGCGGTCGCGGAAAACAACGTCGTGAATTCGGAAGTTCTTACTGAATGTGTCAATTTTTGACAGCAGCAACGGCCCATCGCTCGATCCATTTGCTATGATGCGCGCCATCGAAAAGACAGATCACTGTCGAACCCTCTTCATTAGCCTGAAGACGCAACACCCGACCGAACCCAGACCCGAAAAGGGCAAAAAAGACCCGGCTATTAAGCCGGGTCAAAAACCGTGATTAGCCTGATGAGGAGATAATCCGGAAGCCGACCTAAGGCTTCTGGGTTACCAACCAGTCTCGCGACCGGTTGCGCTCAATAATAATTATTCCCATTTGAGAGTCAATGCTTTTCTCGCGCCCCAGTGAAAAGAGTTTTCCCGTGGCGGTTTTTGCCTCCGCCTCAGTCCATCGGCAGCCTAGTCGATCGGCAATTCTGTCGTGCGCTTCACCACACTCATCGCGATATTCGAATGCGCTTCCTGCACATGGGGGCTCTGCAGCAGGTGATCGCGCAGGAATCGTTCGTAGCTGGCGATGTCCTGCACGACGACCTTGAGCAGGAAGTCCATGTCGCCGGCCATGGTGTAGCACTCCAGCACTTCGCGAAATCCGGTGATCGCCTCTTCAAATTCGGTCAGGTATTTGCGCCCGTGGCCGGACAGCTTGACGTCGACGAACACGGTCATGGTCAGCCCCAGCTTGGCCGGGTTGAGCAGGGCGACCTTGCGTTCGATGATGCCTTCTTCTTCCAGACGATTGATGCGCCGCCAGCAGGGGGATTGGGAGAGTTCGACGCGCTCGGCGATCTCGGCGGCGGAGAGATTGGCGTCGTGCTGCAACAGACGGAGGATCTTGCGATCGATGGGGCTGAGCTTAACCTGCATGAATTGACCCTTTTTTATTCTTGAACGGGAACGGGCATGCACGATATGAGCAGATTCGCATCGATTTAGGAAGAAAAAGCCTCCGTCGGGCAGGCAGTATTTTGTCTGTGACCGTTGGGCTGAACCGTCCTGACGGCGAGGCGCTGGCAAGGCTGCAAACGCCGCTGGCGCCGCATTCAAAACGCACTAATAAAAATAAAGGAGTGCCTGAATGTCCCTGGCTGATATTCGTCTGGACGATAAGTACCGACTCGCAACCGGAAATTTGTACCTGACCGGAACCCAGGCGTTGACCCGCCTGCCGATGCTGCAGAAGCAGCGCGACGAAGCCCGCGGGCTCAACACCGCCGGCTTTATCTCAGGCTATCGCGGCTCGCCGTTGGGCAACCTCGACAAGAGCCTCTGGGACGCCAAGGATTATCTCCAGCAGAACGCCATTCATTTCCAGCCCGGCGTCAACGAAGAGCTCGCCGCGACGGCGGTCTGGGGCAGTCAGCAAGTCAATCTATTCCCACACGGCAAATACGACGGCGTCTTCGCCCTGTGGTACGGCAAGGGTCCGGGCGTTGACCGTTGCGGCGACGTGTTCAAGCACGGTAACTCGGCCGGCGTCGCCGAAAAGGGCGGGGTGCTGATCCTTGCCGGGGACGACCACGGCTGTAAATCCTCGACCATTGCGCACCAGAGCGAGCACGCCTTCATCGCCTCGATGATCCCGGTGCTCAACCCCAGCAACGTCCAGGAAATCCTCGATTACGGCATCATCGGCTGGGAGCTTTCGCGCTACAGCGGCTGCTGGGTGGCCATGAAGACCATCGCCGAAAACGTCGATTCCTCGGCCGTCGTTGAGGTCGATCCGCTGCGCATCCATACACAGATACCCGAAGACTTCCAGATTCCCGAAGGCGGCCTGCACATTCGCTGGCCCGATCCGCCCTCGCCCAGGAGGCGCGCCTCAATACCTATAAAATCTACGCCGCTCGCGCGTTCGCCCGGGCCAACAACCTCAATAAGGTGGTGATTGATTCGCCGCAGCCGCGTCTGGGCATCATCACCACCGGCAAGTCGTATCTGGATGTACGTCAGGCCCTCGAGGAGCTTGGCATCGACGAAGACCTCTGCGCGTCGGTGGGCATTCGTGTGCTCAAGGTCGGCATGAGCTGGCCCCTGGAGCCGGTGTCGGTGCACGGCTTCGCGGAAGGCCTGGACGAGATCCTCGTGGTCGAGGAAAAGCGCAGCGTCATTGAGGATCAGCTCACCGGCCAGTTGTACAACTGGCCGGTGGATCAGCGTCCCCGTGTGGTCGGTGAGTTTGATGAAGAAGGCCGTTCACTGTTGCCGAACCTGGCCGAACTGACGCCGGCGATGATCGCCCGCGTCATCGCCAAACGCCTTGCGCCGATCTACAGCAGCCCGAAAATCGACGCACGCCTGCAGTTTCTCGCCGACAAGGAGAAAGCCCTGGCCGCGCCGCTGTTCAAGACCCAGCGCACGCCGCACTTCTGTTCAGGCTGCCCGCACAACACCTCGACCCGCGTACCGGAGGGCAGTCGCGGCCTGGCCGGTATCGGCTGTCATTACATGACGATCTGGATGGACCGGGAAACCGAGACGTTCACCCAGATGGGCGGCGAGGGCGTGACCTGGATCGGCCAGGCGCCGTTCACCGAAACGCCCCATGTGTTTCAGAATCTGGGCGACGGCACCTACTTTCACTCCGGGCACCTGGCGTTGCGGGCGGCGGTCGCGTCCAAGGTCAACATCACCTACAAGATTCTTTACAACGACGCTGTCGCCATGACCGGCGGCCAGCCCATCGACGGTGTGCTGCGCGTCGATCAGCTCAGCCGGCAGGTGTTCAACGAGGGCGTGCAGCGCATTGCCCTGGTCTCGGACGAGCCGGAGAAATACCCAAGCCGCGAACAGTTTGCGCCGATCACCACTTTCCACCATCGCAGCGACCTGGACGCGGTGCAGCGCGAGTTGCGTGAGTTCAAAGGCGTGTCGGTGATCATCTACGACCAGACCTGCGCCACGGAAAAACGCCGTCGCCGCAAGCGCGGCACGATGGTTGATCTGGACAAGCGCGCCATCATCAATCCGGCCGTGTGCGAAGGCTGTGGCGACTGCGGCGTCAAATCGGGCTGTCTGTCGGTGCTGCCGAAGGAAACCCCGGAAGGGCGCAAACGTGAAATCGACCAGAGCGCGTGCAACAAGGACTTCAGCTGCGTGGAGGGCTTCTGCCCGAGCTTCGTCACGGTGCATGGCGGCAAGCTGCGCAAGCCGCAGTTGCCGAAACAGGCCCAGGCGTTCGCCGAACTGCCGCAGCCGACGCTGCCGAGCCTCGCCCAGCCGTACAACATTCTGCTGCCGGGTGTGGGCGGCACGGGCGTGACCACCGTCGGTGCAATGCTCGGTTACGCCGCCAATCTGGAGGGCAAGGGCTGCAGCGTGCTCGACCAGGCCGGTCTGGCACAGAAGTTTGGCCCGGTGGTCAGCCACATTCGTATCGCCGCGCGCCAGGAAGATCTGTTCGCCGTGCGCATCGCGGCTGGTGAAGCGCATCTGCTGCTGGGTTGTGACCTGTTGGTGGCCTCAGGCCCTGATGCCATCGCCAAGCTCAACAGCGCGAAAACCCATGCGGTGATCAACAGCCAGCAGACGCCGACCGCTGAGTTCACCCGAAATCCCGATGCGGAGTTCCCGGCCGAAGCGATGATGCAGACCATCCGCGAAGCCGTCGGCGCCGAGAAAACGCACTTTGTGCAGGCGACGGATCTGGCGACCAAGCTGATGGGCGACAGCATTGCCAGCAACCTTTTCATGCTGGGTTATGCCTTCCAGCTGGGGCTGATTCCTTTGACCTCTGCGGCCATCGAGAAGGCCATTGAGCTTAACGGCGTGGCGGTCAATCTGAACCAGCAAGCGTTCCTGTGGGGGCGCCGTGCAGCGTTCGACTTGCCAGCGGTACAAGCAGCCGCCAACCCGCAGAGCCAGCCAACGCCGGACCCTGAGCATCTGACGCTGGAGGAGCGCGTCACCCGCAACGTCCACGCCTTGATCGCCTATCAGAACGGCGCGCTGAGCGAGCGTTACCTGACGCTGGTTAACCGTGTGCGGGATGCCGAAGCGCGGCTGTTCCCGGGGCAGCCACCTGCGTTGACCGAGGCGGTGGCGTTCAACTACTTCAAGTTGCTGGCCTATAAGGACGAGTACGAAGTGGCGCGGCTGTACAGCAACGGCGACTTCACCCGTCAGCTGGAAGCGCAGTTTGAGGGCGATTACCGCATCGAGTTTCATCTGGCACCGTCCTGGCTGGCCAAGCGCGACCCGAACAACGGTGCCCCGCGCAAACGCAGCTTCGGGCCGTGGATGCTGAAGGCGTTCGATGTGCTGGCGCGTTTCAAATTCCTGCGCGGCACGGTGCTCGATCCGTTCGGCCGCAGCGTCGAGCGTCGCCAGGAGCGCGAGCTGATTGATGCGTACGTGGACGACATCGAACTGATCCTCGGCAACCTCAGTGCCAGCAATCGGCACACCGCGCTGAACCTGGCGCGCCTGCCGGAGCGCATTCGCGGCTATGGTCACGTCAAGGAAAGCGCCATGAAGGCAGCGGCACTGCAGGCGGCGCGGATGCGCCAGAGTTTGGTCAGTGGCGAGGTTGAAGTGCTGAAGTTGTATGAAGTAGCGGCGTAAAAACAAGGAGGAGGTCGTTCAGGCCTCCTCTCATCGAACTGGATGCATCGCTTAGTAGGACCGGCTTTAGCCGGGAAGAGGCCGGTATTGCCACGCTCGATTTCGCGGCGTGACGACCGAGGCTTTCCCGGCTGAAGCCGGTCCTACATTCGTGTTCGCGCCGAATCAATCTCACTGAATTCCTGCGATCCCAAACTGTAGGAGCCGGCTTGCTGGCGAATGCGGTGGGTCATGTATGCAACTGGCAGCTGACGAAACGCGTTCGCCAGCAAGCCGGCTCCTACAGATCCGGTCAATGAGCGTCTAGCGCCACCAATACCATCCCTTCCTTGACCATTTCGCCTTCGGCGCAATGCAGCGCTGCAACGGTACCCGCTGCGTTCGCGCGGATACTGTGTTCCATTTTCATTGCTTCCAGCACCACCAGCGGCGTGCCGATCTGCACCTGTTCGCCCACGCTGACCAATACCCTAACAATGCTGCCATTCATGGGTGCGGTGAGGCCGCCTTGATGACCTTGGCTCACATCCACCTCGGCAATCGGGTCAACCGAGCGGATCGCATGCACATCGCCCTGCCATTGCAGGTAAAGCGTGTCGGCCCGACGGATCGCGATGGTCTGGCGACGCACGCCATCCCGCTCGATCAGCAAGTGCTCGCCGTTCAAACGAACGCCTTGCTGCGAATCACTCCGCATCACCATGCTTCGGGACTCTGCACCACACGCCAGGTGCAACGTCACTTCGCTTGGGCCGCCAAGTCGCAGACCGCGGGTGGTCGACCACGGCGAATGGGCGTCGTCGGATCTGATGGTCACCGCCGCAGTGCTCAGGTACGCCTGCGCTGCCAGCTGCCAGAACTCCTCCGTCAAGCCCTCGGCCGCTGGCAGCAGATCTTCCTGGTAACGAGGGATAAATCCGGTGTCCAGCTCGGCTTGGGCGAAGGCCGGGTGCGCGATAATGCGGCGCAGAAACGCAAGATTGGTCCTCAGGCCGCCGATGGCGAATTCGTCGAGCATTGCCAGCAGCCGCAAGCGCGCTTGTTCACGGGTCTCGCCCCAGGCGATCAGTTTGCCGAGCATTGGGTCGTAGAAGGGCGAGACCTCGTCACCTTCCGCCACACCGCTGTCGACGCGACGTCCCGGGCCCTGGGAGGATTCCCGGTACAGCGCCAGCGTCCCGGTGGCGGGCAGAAAGTCGTTCACTGGATCTTCCGCATACAACCGCACTTCAATCGCGTGCCCGTTCAGCGGCACTTCGGCCTGGGTGATCGGCAGCGGCTGGCCCTGGGCCACGCGAATCTGCCAGGCCACCAGGTCCAGCCCGGTAATCGCCTCGGTCACTGGGTGCTCGACCTGCAACCGCGTGTTCATTTCCATGAAGAAGAAATCGCCCCGGGCGTCCAGCAGAAACTCCACCGTGCCGGCGCCAACGTAGCCGATGGCCTGTGCCGCGCGCACCGCCGCTTCGCCCATGGCTTGACGCATCTGTGGTGTCAGGCCTGGCGCCGGGGCTTCTTCGACGACCTTTTGGTGACGGCGCTGAATCGAGCAGTCGCGCTCGTTGAGGTACAGGCAGTGGCCGTGCTGGTCAGCGAATACCTGAATCTCCACGTGGCGCGGCTTGAGCACGTACTTTTCGACGAGCATGCGCGAATCGCCGAACGACGACTGCGCCTCACGTTGCGCCGAGGCCAGCGCTTCGGCCAGATCCTCATCGCGCTCGACCACTTTCATGCCCTTGCCGCCACCTCCAGCCGTGGCCTTGAGCAGCACCGGATAACCGATGCGGGCGGACGCTTCGCGGAAGGTTGCGGCGTCTTGCGCATCGCCGTGGTAGCCGGGCACCAGCGGCACGCCAGCGGTTTCCATCAGCGACTTGGCCGCCGACTTGCTGCCCATGGCGTCAATGGCCGCGGCGGGCGGGCCGAGGAAAATCAGTCCAGCCTGTTCCACTGCCCGGGCGAAGCCTGCGTTTTCCGAGAGAAACCCATAACCCGGGTGGATGGCCTGGGCGCCACTGGCCTTGGCGGCTGCAATCAGCTTGTCGATCTGCAGATAGCTCTCGCTGGCCTTGCTGCCGCCGAGGTTCACCGCGATGTCGGCCTCACGGACGTGCCGCGCGTGGCTGTCCGTGGCGCTGTGCACGGCGATGGTGCTGAGGCCCATGGCCTTGGCGGTGCGCATGACCCGGCAGGCGATTTCGCCGCGGTTAGCGATCAGCACCGAATTCAATGGTTGCATGTGCGGGACGCTCATCAGTGCGACTCTCCTTGTGGGGTGCGCGTGGCTTTTGGAGTCTCCGGATCGCCGCGCCAGGCGGGCTCGCGCTTTTGTAGGAACGCCCGCAGACCTTCCTGGCCTTCGGCGCTGACGCGAATCCGTGCGATGGCGTTTTCGCAATAGCGGCGCAGGGCAGGGGTCAGCTCACCGTCGGCGACTTCGCGCAGCAGGTCTTTGCTGACCCGCATGGCCTGGGGGCTGTTGAGCAGCAGGTTGGCGATCCAGTGTTCCAGGTGCTGTTCCAGCTCGGCGGCCGGGTAACACTCGGCCAACAGCCCGATCTCCCGCGCCCGGGCACCGTCGAAACGTTCGGCAGTCAACGCATAGCGTCGCGCGTGACGTTCGCCGATGGCTTGCACCACGAATGGGCTGATCACTGCCGGGGCGAGGCCGATCTTCACTTCCGAGAGGCAGAGCTGCGCATCTTCAGCGCCGATGGCCATGTCGCAGCAACTGATCAGGCCCAGTGCGCCGCCATAGGCCGCGCCTTGCACCACAGCGAGGGTCGGCGCCTTGAACTTGGCCAGGTTGTACATCAACTCGCCGAGTTCGCGGGCGTCGCCCAGGTTGGTGTTGTAGTCGAGGTTTGCCGACTCCTGCATCCAGGCCAGGTCGGCACCGGCGCTGAAGTGTCGGCCGCGTCCGCGCAACAGCAAAAAACGCAGGCTGTCGTCCTTCTGCAGCTGATCCAGAGCAATGATCAGCTCGCGAATCATCTGCGCGTTGAAGGCGTTGTTTTTCTCCGGCCGGTTGAGCCAGAGCGTGGCGAACCCTCGTGGGTCGAGGGCGATGTCGAGGGTGGCGAAATCGTTCATGGGGCGATTCTCTCGGGTCACATCCGGAACACGCCGAAGCGGGTCGGTTCGATGGCGGCGTTGAGCGAGGCGCTGATGGCCAGGCCGAGAATGTCGCGGGTCTGGACGGGGTCGATGACACCGTCGTCCCATAGCCGGGCGCTGGAATACCAGGGATGACCCTGATGCTCGTATTGATCAAGGATCGGCTGGCGCAGCGCGGCTTCTTCCTCAGCGCTGAAGGTCTGGCCGCTGCGTTCGGCCTGTTCACGCTTGACCTGCACCAGCACCCCGGCCGCCTGTTCGCCGCCCATGACGCCAATGCGCGCGTTGGGCCACATCCACAGAAAGCGCGGGTCATAGGCGCGGCCGCACATACCGTAGTTACCTGCGCCGAAGCTGCCGCCGATGATCACTGTGAACTTGGGGACTTTCGCACAGGCCACGGCGGTGACCAGCTTGGCGCCGTGCTTGGCGATACCGCCGGCCTCGTACTTCTGACCAACCATGAAGCCGGTAATGTTCTGCAGAAAGAGCAGCGGAATGCCGCGCTGGCAGGCCAGTTCGATGAAGTGCGCGCCTTTCTGCGCCGCTTCGGCGAAGAGGATGCCGTTGTTGGCGAGGATGGCGATCGGGTAGCCGTGCAGGTGGGCGAAGCCGCAGACCAGCGTGGTGCCGAACAGCGCCTTGAATTCATCGAACACCGAACCGTCCACCAGCCGCGCGATGACTTCGCGCACGTCGAACGGCTGCTTGGCGTCTGCCGGGATCACGCCGTACAGCTCGTCATCGGCATACAGCGGTGCCTGGAGCGGGCGGGTCTGCAACTGGCCAAGCTTGCGCCAGTTCAGGTTGGCCACGCAGCGTCGTGCCAGGGCCAAGGCGTGATCATCGCTGTCGGCGTAGTGATCGGCGACGCCGGAAACCCTGCAATGCACATCGGCCCCGCCAAGGTCTTCGGCGCTGACCACTTCGCCTGTGGCGGCTTTCACCAACGGCGGCCCGGCAAGGAAGATGGTCGCTTGCTCGCGGACCATGATGGTTTCGTCGGCCATGGCCGGCACATAGGCGCCGCCAGCGGTGCAGGAGCCCATGACCACGGCGATCTGGGCGATACCCTCGGCGCTCAAGTTGGCCTGATTGAAGAAGATCCTGCCGAAGTGTTCGCGGTCCGGGAACACTTCGTCCTGGCGGGGCAAATTGGCGCCACCGGAGTCCACCAGGTAAATGCACGGCAAGCGGTTCTGCTGGGCGATCGTCTGGGCGCGCAAGTGTTTTTTCACCGTCAGCGGGTAATACGTGCCGCCTTTTACCGTCGCGTCGTTGGCGATGATCATGCATTCGACGCCTTCAACCCGGCCTATGCCGGCGATCAGCCCGGCGGCCGGGACGTCTTCGCCATACACGTCATGGGCGGCGAGCTGGCTGAGCTCGAGGAAGGGCGAGCCGATGTCGAGCAGACGGTTGATTCGTTCCCGGGGCAGCAGCTTGCCCCGGGAGGTATGGCGTTCCTGCGCTTTCGCACCGCCACCGCGCTGGACGTGGTCGAGCAGACTGTGCAGCGCATCGAGTTGCGTGCGCATGGCCGCGCTGTTGGCCGCGAATTCCGGCGAACGCGGGTTGATCCGGGTGTGCAGAATGGTCATGGAGCCTCCGGCGCGGTCAGCGGGTTTCGTTGAACAGCTCGCGGCCGATCAGCATGCGGCGGATCTCGCTGGTGCCGGCGCCGATCTCGTAGAGCTTGGCGTCACGCAGCAGTCGTCCGGCCGGGAATTCGTTGATGTAGCCGTTGCCGCCGAGAATCTGGATGGTGTCCAGGCCGAACTGGGTCGCCCGTTCGGCGGTGTAGAGGATCACCCCGGCGGCGTCCTTGCGCGTGGTCTCGCCGCGCTCGCAGGCCTGGGCTACGGCGTACAGGTAGGCGCGGCTGGCGTTGAGCTGGGTGTACATGTCGGCGACCTTGCCCTGGATCAGCTGGAACTCGCCGATGCTCTGGCCGAACTGTTTGCGGTCGTGAATGTACGGGAGCACCACATCCATGCACGCCTGCATGATCCCGACCGGCCCGCCCGAGAGCACGACGCGTTCGTAATCCAGGCCGCTCATCAGCACCTTCACGCCACCGTTGAGCGCACCGAGCAGGTTTTCTTCCGGCACTTCGACGTCATCGAAGAACAGCTCGCAGGTATTGGAGCCGCGCATGCCGAGCTTGTCGAACTTGTTGCCGCGAGAGAAGCCGTGCCAGTCGCGCTCAACGATGAACGCGCTGATGCCGTGGGCGCCTTTTTCCAGGTCGGTCTTGGCGTAGATCACGTAGGTATTGGCGTCAGGGCCGTTGGTGATCCAGGTCTTGCTGCCGTTGAGGACGAAGCGGTCGCCGCGCCGGTCGGCGCGCAGCTTCATCGAGACCACGTCGGAGCCGGCGTTGGGTTCGCTCATAGCCAGGGCGCCCACGTGCTCGCCGCTGATCAGTTTGGGCAGGTAGCGGGCTTTCTGTTCGAGGGTGCCGTTGCGGTTGATCTGGTTGACGCAAAGATTTGAATGGGCGCCGTAGGACAGCGCCGCAGAAGCAGAGCCCCGGCTGATTTCTTCCATGGCGATGACATGGGCCAGATAGCCAAGGCCCGCGCCGCCGTACTGCTCATCGACGGTAATACCCAGGAGGCCCATGTCGCCGAACTTGCGCCACATGTCGGCGGGAAAGAGGTTGTCCTTGTCGATCTGTGCAGCGCGCGGAGCCAGCTCGGCAGCAACGAAGGCGCGCACCTGGTCGCGCAGCATGTCGAGGGTTTCGCCGAGGCCGAAATTAAGCGTGGGGTAATTCATGGACTGCATCCCGTGTTGTTATTGGAGGGCTGTCAGGGGGGAGGATGATGTGCACCTTTACGTTAACGTAAACCTGCGCTCACGTTGATGTCAACGGGGGCGAGGTGCTGGCCGCTGGAATAGGTAGAAGGGGAGGTTTACGAATGCCGGATAGCACGAAGGGGAGCCTGGGCTCCCCTTCAATTTCAACTGCATGCTCTTTTTATTATTAGGTGGCCTGTTGTTGTTTTTGGCAGCCAGCCTTTTTTGCTTTTTTTGAGCGACCCCATAAGGGGCCAAGAGCAAACGTATTTTTTTGAGCGCTGATCCGCTTCGATCTTTCGATCCGACTCGTCTGGTAGCTGCCTGAACGCAGTTTTATTGTTCTCAGTACGGTCGTGAGGCCAAGGCCTCAAGTAGAGCGATCCACTCCAAAAAAATCAGTTAGCTGCGTCTCTGTCCGTGTTGTTCTTGTTATGTCAGAGCCGATACGTCTTGTTTTTATTGGGTCATTGCATTTGTTATTTTTGTTGTACGTAAGACATAGCAGAAGCCATGCCAACTTTGCTGAGGTCCCGGTTCTCGGGGCTTTCCGGGATTCACCGACGTGGATTCAAGGCTGAATCTGTCGCCAGGTGTTTCCGTGTTACCCGTTTCCCTGAACGCGATGGCGGGCAGGGTAACACTGTGTGACAACTTGTCGCACATCAGGCCGACAAACGTGCCTTTGCCACCCGCGAGCCGTTTGCTCGACCGAGGATGTCGCTGATGCGTTGACCGGCGGTAATGAGCT
Organism: Pseudomonas sp. 15A4; assembly: GCF_016925575.1. Lineage (NCBI taxonomy): Bacteria > Pseudomonadati > Pseudomonadota > Gammaproteobacteria > Pseudomonadales > Pseudomonadaceae > Pseudomonas > Pseudomonas sp. 15A4. The sequence continues at coordinate 3,803,820 of NZ_CP068986.1, forward strand.
TGTCCAGATCGATGCCGGTTTCGATGCCAAGGCCGTGCAGGAGGTAGACCACGTCCTCACTGGCCACGTTGCCGGTCGCGCCTTTGGCGTAGGGGCACCCGCCGAGCCCGGCCACCGAACTGTCGAACACGTGAATGCCTTCCAGCAGGCTGGCGTAGATATTGGCCAGCGCCTGGCCATAGGTGTCGTGGAAGTGCCCGGCCAGCTTGCCGCGCGGAATCTGCCCGGCCACCACGTCGAACAGCGTGCGGGTGGCGCCCGGCGTGCCGGTGCCGATGGTGTCGCCGAGGGATACCTCGTAGCAGCCCATGGCGAACAGCTCGTTGGCGACTGCCGCCACTTGCTTCGGCGCGATGTCACCTTCATAGGGGCAACCGAGCACGCAGGACACGTAGCCGCGAACGCTGATGCCGTGCAATCGCGCGGCTTCCATGATCGGCAGAAACCGGTCCAGGCTTTCGCTGATCGAGCAGTTGATATTGCGCTGGGAGAACGATTCCGATGCGGCAGCGAACACGGCGACTTCTTTCACGCCAGCGGCGAGGGCGTCCTCGAACCCGCGCAGGTTAGGCGCCAGTGCAGCGTAGGTCACGCCGTCCCTGGGCCGGATGTCGGCGAACAGTTCGGCGGACCCGGCCATCTGCGGCACCCATTTCGGCGAAACGAAACTGCCCGCTTCGATGTAGCTCACGCCCGCGTCGGTCAAATCCTGCACCAATTGAAGTTTGTCGCTGACGCTGACTGGGTGGGATTCGTTCTGAAGGCCATCCCGAGGGCCGACTTCAACCAGACGCACACGTTGAGGGAGAGACATAGCGGCATCGTTCCTGAGAGGTTTGACTTTAGGTTCTTGTGCTAGCGGGTTGAATCAACGGGATGTCTCCAGTGCGGCCTTGCAGCGTTCCTCTGCAGTGTCGAGCTCCAGCTGCATCTGCTGAATGTCCAGAAGTTGCTGATCCAACTGCGCGCGACGCTCGGCGATTTTCTCCAGCATGGTGCTCAGTTGTCTGTGATTCCCGCCGGCGGGGTCGTACAGGCCAATGAGGTCGCGGCATTCCGCCAGGGAAAAGCCGATGCGCTTGCCCCGCAGAATCAGCTTGAGGGTGACCTTGTCGCGGCCCGAATAAACCCGCTCCAGCCCACGGCGTTCGGGGCTGAGCATGCCTTGTTCTTCGTAGAAGCGAATGGTGCGGGTGGTGATGTCCAGCTCGCGGGCGAGGTCGGAAATACTGTAGGTGGTAGCGGTCATGGCAGTGCTCGATACAGAAGGCATGGGCGTAAAGTAAGTTGGGCTTTACGTTAACGTCAAGGGGCGTTATCAAACACTGCACAGCTTCTGCCAATCGTAGGACCGCGCTTTAAATGCAGGACCGGCTTCAGCCGGGAAAGGGCCAGCAGCCACACCGCACTATTGATGGTGTCCACAGCGGCCTCTTCCCGGCTGAAGCCGGTCCTACAAAGGCCGCGTCGGCGGCAGCACCTCAAAATTGATGGTGCTCATACGGGCGTCTTCCCGGCTAAAGCCGGTCCTGCAGTGGCCCAGTGGCCCAGTGGCCGCATGCGCCGCTGAACGCCTACTTCACCGCTGCTTCAAGTGTCTTGCCCAACTTGCGTTCCTGCGCCGTCACCAACTGGCAGAGCTCGATGATCTGCTCGCGCATCCAGCGGTTCGCCGGGTCCTGGTCGGTGCTTTCGTGCCAGTACAGGTGCGTCTCCACGGTCGGCACGTCGTTCACCGGCAAATACACGAAATGCAGGTCATTGCGTCGGGCGAAGCGCTCGGGAACGGTCATCACCATGTCGGTCTGCTGCAACACTTGCGAAGCCATCAGGTAGTGCTGCGAACGCAACGCGACCTTGCGCTGAATGCCCATTTTTCCCAACGCCAGGTCCACATAACCCAGGCCGCTGCGTCGACTGGAAATATGAATGTGCGCGACACCGAGGTAGTCGTCCAGGCTGATGGCGTCCTTGTTTGCCAGCGGATGGCCCCGGCGCATGGCACACACATAGTGGTCTTCCATCAGCTTGACGTGGCGCACCTGCGGGTCGGTGTTCAGCGGCGCATCCACCGCAAAATCCAGCCGGCCCGCCGCGAGTTCCTTGGTCGTCTCCCGGCGCTTGGACAGAAAGCTTTCGATGGTCACGGTGGGCGCCAGACGCCGCAGCCGCTGGAACAGCGCCGGCAGAATCACCGCTTCGGTGAGGTCGGTCATGCTGATGCGGTAATTCTTGTTGGCCTGCAGCGGATTGAAAATCCGGCTTTCCTGCACCGAGACCCGCAGCAGCGACAGGGCATTGCGTACCGGGCCAATGATGTTCTGCGCCATCGGCGTCGGCACCATGCCCTGGGCCGTGCGCACAAACAGCGGATCGTTGAAGGTTTCGCGCAGGCGGGACAGGGCGTTGGACACGGCAGGCTGGGTGATGCCGACGATCTGGCCGGCGCGGGTCAGATTGGCTTCAGTGTAGATGGCGTCAAACACAATAAAGAGATTGAGATCGACCTTGCTCAGGTTCATTGCTGTGCGCCTCGTGCGTTTCTTGTTGTTTGGAATGCGCCGAATCATATATCGGTTATGAATGTTAATACACGCCGAGAATAGGTTAGATAAATGGGGGTCGCTGTTCTAGCATCGGATCACGACCTGACAACACCTCACAGAAGGCAGCTCCCCCATGGATTTCGCTTACTCCCCCAAGGTTCAGGCACTGCGCGAGCGCGTGACCGCCTTCATGGACGCCTACGTGTATCCCGCCGAGCCGGTGTTCGAGCGTCAAGTGGCCGAAGGCGACCGCTGGCAGCCAACCGCCATCATGGAGGAATTGAAAGCCAAGGCAAAAGCCGAGGGGTTGTGGAACCTGTTCCTGCCCGAATCCGAGCTCGGGGCAGGGCTGTCGAACCTCGAATACGCGCCGCTGGCAGAGATCATGGGCCGCTCGCTGCTGGGGCCGGAGCCCTTTAACTGTTCCGCGCCGGACACCGGCAACATGGAAGTGCTGGTGCGCTACGCCAATGACGCGCAGAAGCAAGAGTGGCTGGAACCCTTGCTGCGCGGCGAGATTCGCTCGGCGTTTGCGATGACCGAACCCGACGTGGCGTCCTCGGATGCCACCAACATGGCCGCTACGGCGGTGCGCGATGGCGATGAGTGGGTCATCAACGGCCGTAAATGGTGGACCTCCGGGGCCTGCGACCCGCGCTGCAAGATCATGGTGTTCATGGGGCTGAGCAACCCGGACGGCCCGCGTCACCAGCAGCATTCAATGATTCTGGTGCCGACTGACGCGGCCGGCGTGAAAATCGTGCGACCGCTGCCAGTGTTCGGCTACGACGATGCGCCCCACGGTCACGCCGAAGTACTGTTCGAAAACGTGCGCGTGCCGTACGAAAACGTTCTGTTGGGTGAAGGACGTGGCTTCGAAATCGCCCAGGGTCGCCTTGGCCCGGGGAGGATTCACCACTGCATGCGCTCGGTCGGCATGGCGGAACGCGCGCTGGAATTGATGTGCAAACGCTCGGTTCAGCGCACCGCGTTTGGACGGCCATTGGCGCGACTGGGGGGCAACATCGACAAGATCGCCGACTCGCGCATGGAAATCGACATGGCGCGCCTGCTGACCCTGAAGGCCGCCTACATGATGGACACCGTGGGCAACAAGGTGGCAAAAAGCGAGATCGCGCAAATCAAGGTGGTTGCACCGAACGTTGCGTTGCGGGTAATCGACCGGGCGATCCAGATGCACGGCGGTGCGGGGGTGTCCGGCGATTTCCCGTTGGCCTATATGTACGCCATGCAGCGCACCCTGCGCCTGGCCGATGGTCCGGACGAAGTGCATCGCGCGGCGATTGGGAAGTTTGAGATCGGCAGATATGTGCCGAAGGAGATGATGCGCAGCGAGCATCGGTGATCGACCACGGCGTCACCAGCAACCCGTAGGTTGCTGGCACGGATGCAGGCGGCTGAACCGCCTCACTCCACCCACACCTCGACCCGGCGGTTCTTGATCCGGCCTTCATCGCCATCGTTGGCAGCCACCGGCATTTCGTCGCCGAACCCACGCACGTCGCGCAGCACCACCTGATGTTTCAGCAGTTCCCGGCGGACCGCCATCGCCCGCAGTTTTGACAGCAATTGCGCCCGCGCCGGGTCGCTCTTGGCGTCGCCAAAACCCGCCAGCGTAACCTTCTGATCCAACTTGTCATGGGCCTTCAGGTACTCGACCACGCGCTTGAGATCGAGCGTTGCCTTGGTGTCCAGCGTCGCGCTGCCCTGGGCAAAACGGAAATTCACCGACAGCCGCTCGGCCTCACGGGCAAGGTTCTGATATTCCAGCGGCATCAGTGCTGTCGCCCGCACTTTCACCGCTTGAACCGTCTGCGCCACAAACCCGTTATGCGCGACGATGGACTGTCCCTGTGGACTCTGGGCGAACCGCACCAGCGCCTTGGCCCAGCGCTGCCTCGAGTCGGGCGGCAAGTAGAAATACAGGCGGCGAGACAGTGGGTAATCTTCGGTGGCAATCAGGCTGGCCGTGGGCAGCATCGGTTTCGACTCACCGTCGATGATCGCCACGGCTTTGGCCTGGCGGATGTAGGGGAGGCCGATGAAGCCAATGCCCTGACGGTCCTGACTGACCTGATCGGACAGTTCCTCGCTGGACTCGAAGCGCCTGGCCTCCTTCGACAACGTCTTGCCTGACCTGGCCAGCACCAGCTCATTGAAGGTGTCGTACGTGCCGGACTGCTGATCCCGTGCGTATAAATGGATAGCCCCGGCCGGCCCACCCAATTGCTCCCAGTCGCGAATCTCCCCGGAAAATATTTTCGCCAGTTGCGCCGTGCTCAGCTCGCGCAGCGGGTTGCCGGGGTGAAGGATCACTGCAACGCCGTCGATGGCGATCACCTGTTCGGCGTCATGATTGCGCAGATCGCCCAGGGCCGCCAAGTCGATGGCCTCGTTGTTCTTGATGGGGCGTGAAGACGCGGCCACATCGGCAAGCCCGTCCTTCAGCGCCACGAACCCGGTGCTCGATCCGTGGGCAGCGATGTCGATGCTGACGTCCTGGCCCGAGGGCAAACGGGCGATGAGACGCATCTCGTTGGGGTTCGGGCCGGGTTGTTCCTGAACTGCCTGCGCGCCTTGCTGAGCCAGCAAGCCTTTGACCAGCGCCGGCCCCAGCTGCGCACCAATCGTGTTCGAGCCCTGAATGCGCAAGGCGGGTGAGCCGTCAGTGGGCGCGGGCAGGGCAGCCGCGTGCGTGTCTATCGCGAAAAGCGAAGCGAGCAGAACCAATACACGAGTGCGCAGCATGTGCGGAATCTTTATGGGAAAGGAAGTGGTCGGAGAATAAGACAGGCGAATGACGGCCAGATGACAACTCGCGGCTTGTTGCGCATTTGACGAGCGAGCCGCAGGCACGGCGCCGCGCGGCTCATCGTTTAAAGGTCCGGTTACTCCAGCTCAAGCCAGATCGGCGCGTGGTCGGACGGTTTGTCCATCGACCGCAGGTGATAATCCACGCCGGCGGCCTTGATGCGCGGTTGCAGCCCGTGGGACGCAAGGATCAGGTCGATGCGCAGGCCGCGCTTGGGCTCGTCTTCAAAACCGCGGCTGCGGTAATCGAACCAGCTGTATTGATCGACCACTTCCGGGTACAGGTGGCGGAAGCTGTCCACCAAGCCCCAACTCTTGAGTTTGCCGAGCCACTCGCGCTCTTCCGGCAGGAAGCTGCACTTGCCGGTTTTCAACCAGCGCTTGGCATTGTCGGCGCCGATGCCGATGTCGCTGTCCTCAGGGGAAATGTTGACGTCGCCCATCACCACCAGCGGCTGGTCATTGCTGAAACGCGTCTCCAGCAGGTTCTGCAAATCCGCATAGAAACGCAGCTTGGCCGGGAATTTAGTCGGGTGATCACGGCTTTCGCCCTGTGGGAAATAGCCATTCATGACCGTCACCGGATTGCCGTTGCGATCGGCGAACGTGCCCCAGATGAAACGGCGCTGGGCCTCCTCATCGTCGTTGTCGAAGCCCTTGTGAATCGACAGTGGCGCCTGACGCGAAAGGAGGGCGACGCCGTAATGACCTTTCTGACCGTGGAAATGCACGTGGTAACCCAGCGCTTCGATATCGGCCTGGGGAAATTGCTCATCGGAAACCTTGGTTTCCTGCAAGCCAATGACGTCGGGTTGATGCTTCTCGATCAACGCCGCCAGTTGATGCGGTCGGGCGCGGAGGCCGTTGATATTAAAAGACACAATTTTCATGGGCGGCGCTCCTGGCAGCTCCTTACAAATACAAACGGCGATGCTAGCCGACCTGCCGGGCGACGGCCAGCGCCCGGTTCACTCGACAGGATCGCAAATGGCGGGTGGGCATTTCTGAACGATGGCCACGTCGCGGGAACTGCGCTTGCAGGCGGCGACTCGAAGCCTTGAAGACCACCACCCGAGCGGCCGCCCCGGGGCTCATCAAAAGGACGAACACCATGCCAGAACTGCCTAGCGAAACGGCGGAGATCCGTCAGCTCGACAGCGGCTACTCCCGCGAAACCCGCTCGCTGCTGTACCTCGCCTACCGCCAGGAGCCAAGCTTCGCCCACCTCTTCGAATCTGGCCGATCCGGTTACGAGCACCGGGTCAGGTCGACCATCCGCCAACTGGTCAAGCAGCACTTTCTTCAGGAAATGCCCGCGTTGGGCCTGTTCGTCGCAGACCGGCTGGTAGGCGCTGTGCTGATTGCCCCGCCGCAACGGCGGCTGGGCATCACCGAAAGCTGGGCCTGGCGCATTCGCATGTTGATGAGCACCGGCCTGCGCGGGACCCAGCGCTATCTGGAGTATTACCACGATGTGCTGGCCTGCGCGCCGTCCGAAGCGGTGCACGTGCTGCCGTTGTTCGGAGTCCACCCTGATTTCCAGGGCCAGCGCTACGGCGAGCAGTTGTTGCATGCGCTGCATGACTGGTGTGCCGAGGACAAGAACTCGGAAGGGATCGTCCTCGACACCGGTAATGGCCACTATCTGGAGTTCTATCAACGACAGGGTTATGAGGAAATCGGCGAGGTCGCAGTAGGACCTGTCCGAGAACGCATATTTTTCCACCCAAACCCCCAGGTTTCATTGGGTTCTGTGGCTTGAGCTACGCAAGCTCCTCAATTTCAGCGGGTTCCAGCAGCCCGCGTTGCTCGTGTAGCATTCGCGCCTATGAAGTTTCCCCGTCGATACACCAGTGGCTTTGTCTTGATGTTGTCCAGCTGCGCGGCATTCGCCGATGCGCAGCTAGAGGTCCGGATCAAGCCGTCCAATGCCGCGCTCAAATCCAACATCGAAGGTTATGTGGGCAGTCTCGGCGAGCGCGACGAGCCGGCCCTCGAACGCTTCAGCGTGGGGGCCGTCGAGCAGGCGCAAAAGGCTGCTCAGGCCCTTGGCTATTACCAGGCGCAGATTGACAGCGAAGTCCGCCACGTCGACAACAACCTTCAACTGCTGCTGAAGGTCGAGGCCGGCGAGCCTGTCCACCTGCGCAACGTGTCCATCCGCGTAACCGGGCAGGCCACCCAGCTCAAGAGCTTCCGCGTGCCTAAAGGCGACGCCCTGAAACCCGGCGCAGTACTCAACCACGGTGTCTACGAGGACGCCAAACACCTGATCGAAACCCAGGCCGCGCGCTATGGCTTTTTCAATGGCCGGTTTGTGACTCAGCGCCTGTCCGTTGACCCCCGTGCCGGTGTCGCAGACATCGAGCTGGTTTACGACAGCGGGCCACGTTTCTCGCTGGGTAAAGTGACCTTCAGCGGCGACGCGCCGTTCGATGAAGACCTGCTGCAGCGAATGGTGCCTTTCAAGCAGGACACGCCCTACGACTCCGAACTCATCGCCGAACTCAACCAGGCCATGCAGGCAAGCGGCTATTTTGAAGGCGTGCGAGTCAATGCAGCGCCCACAGACGCCCAGGCCCAGGTCATTCCGGTGGACGTCCAGCTGCAGACCCGCAAGCCGCGGACCATGGGGCTGGGCGTCGGCTATTCAACCGACGTCGGCCCCCGGGTAAAAGCCAACTGGACGCGCCACTGGGTCAATCCCCAAGGCCACAGTTACGGCGCCGAAGCCGAAATCTCTGCGCCACGGCAGAACGTTGGCCTGTTCTACGACATCCCGCTGGACCCGCCCTTGACCGACAAACTGCGTTTCGCCGGCGGCTACCAGTATGAAGAAATCGCCGACACCGACAGCCTGAGCAAACTGCTGACCGTCGGCCCGGAATGGCACAGCAAACTGCCCAGCGGCTGGGAGCGTGTGATCTCGCTGAAGTGGCAGCGCGAAGAGTACCGACTGGGCAATGACGAAGGCCTGAGCACCTTGCTCATGCCCGGTGTCAGCTATTCATACCTGCGCAGCGATAACCGGATCGACCCGCACAATGGCTACCGGCTGCAGTTCGACACCCAGGTCGCCAAGGAAGGGCTGGGCTCGGACGCCAACCTCTTGCACGGCACGGTCATGCTCAAAGGGCTGACCACCGTGGCGCAGAATCACCGCTTCCTCGGCCGGGTGCAAGTCGGCGGCAGTGCCACCAATGGCTACAAATCGATCCCGCCTTCGCTGCGTTTCTTTGCCGGTGGCGACCAGAGCGTGCGCGGTTATGACTACCAATCGCTGTCCCCGGAAAACTCCGATGGCGACAAGATCGGCGGCCGCTACATGATTGCCGGCAGCGCCGAGTACCAATACTCCATCGCCGAAAAATGGCGCGTGGCCGCGTTCGTCGATCAGGGCAACTCGTTCAATTCCCTGGACCTGCCGAGCCTGAAGACGGGCGTCGGCATTGGTGTGCGCTGGGTGTCTCCGGTCGGGCCGCTGCGCCTGGACCTCGCCCACGCACTGGATGAAGACGGCGGTATTCGTCTGCACTTCTCGATGGGACCTGAACTGTGACGAATAGGGATTTGCTGAAACGCACCGCTGCGATAATGGCGATTACGCTGCTGTCGTTGGTCATCCTGGTGATGCTGACATTGACGCTCGTTCTCGGTACCCAAAGTGGCAGCCGTTGGGCCATCGGTCTTGTACCGGGTCTTTCGGTCGAAGGGTTTTCCGGTCGCCTGGGCGGCGCATGGCAGGCGGATCACTTGGTCTGGCAGCAAGGCCAGAGCAAGGTCGAAGTGGATGCACCGGTGTTTGACTGGACCCCGGCGTGCCTGGCGCGCATGACGCTGTGCATCGACACCCTGCAGACGGGCGACATCAGGCTGCAATTCCCGCCCTCCAGGAATGAGGCGAGCAGCGGCCCGATCACGCTGCCGAATCTCAAGCTGCCGCTGGCCTTGCAGCTGGGTCGCGTGCAGATCGGCAGCCTGCACCTGGACGGCACCGAGCAGGTTCGCGACGTGCAACTGGCGGCCCACTGGACCGCCGAAGGGTTGAAGATTGATTCGCTGCACGCCGGTCGTGATGACATCGTCCTCGACCTGTCTGGCCTGCTCAAACCCGAGGGTGACTGGCCGCTGACCGCCGAGGGGCAGTTGAAGCTGCCGGACGTCAGTGGTCAGCCGCTGTCCATGGCGCTGAACATTCAAGGGGACCTGCTCAAGACATTGAAGCTGAACGCGCAGAGCAAGGGCTACCTCGACGCGAGCCTCGTGGGGCAGTTGCAACCGCTGGTGGAGAACCTGCCGGCAGACATCGCCATCACCAGCGACAACTTCAAGCCGAGCGCTGATCTGCCGGACACGCTGCAGCTCAATCAGCTGATTCTCAACGCGAAGGGCGATCTCGCCCAAGGCTACGCCATCACCGGCAGCGCCAGCCTCCCCGCTGAAAAAGGCCCGGTGGCGCTGGCATTACAAGGCCGGGTGGATGCCAAGGGCGCGGACATTGCGGCCCTGGACCTGACGGCGAGTGACAACCAGCGCCTCAAGGCAAGTGGCAAGCTGGACTGGCAGCAGGGCCTGCGCGCCGACGCGAAGATTGACTGGCTCGATTTCCCCTGGCATCGCTTGTACCCCTTGATCGACGAGCCGCAGGTCAGCGTGCATACGTTCACCGGGGAGGTGTCCTACACCGACGGCAAGTACCTCGGCCATTTCGCCGGCGACTTCAAAGGCCCGGCCGGCCCGTTCACTCTTCAAAGCCCGTTCAGCGGTGATCTGCAGGAGCTCTTCCTGCCTCAACTTGAGCTGGCAGCCGGGCAGGGCAAGGCAAGCGGTCACCTCAACCTGCAATTTGCCGATGGCATCGCCTGGGACACGGCACTGGATCTCAGCGCCATCGATCCCGCTTACTGGGTCGCGGAATTGCCGGGCTCCCTGGCCGGTCCGCTGCGCAGCAAGGGCTCGATGCGCAATGAACAACTGACGCTGAACGCCGATCTGGATCTGAAGGGGCGCCTGCGCGGCCAGCCTGCGGTGTTGCAGGCCAAGGCCGATGGCGCCGACAACAAATGGAGTCTCAACGCTCTGGACATTCGTCTGGGCGACAACCGGATTCAAGGCACCGGCAGCCTCCAGCAGAAAATCGCCGGACAACTGGACATCAATCTTGCTCGACTGGGTCAACTGTGGCCCGGTTTGCAAGGCCAGATGAAAGGACGCGTCGACGTTGCCGGCACGGTCCAGGCGCCCCAAGGCCAACTGGCCTTGACGGGAACCCAACTGGCTTTTCAGGCAAACACGCTGCAAACCCTCTCCCTGGCGGCGAAACTCGACAACGCCCAGCGCGCGACGGTTGACCTGAAGACCACGGGCATTCGAGCCGGCGACACCGCACTGGGCGCGCTGAGCGTCAACGGCCAGGGCGACATCAAACGCCAGCAGGTGAAACTCGACCTACAGGGGCCGCTGCTGAAACTGGCCCTTGCGCTGGACGGCAACCTGGACAAAGGCAACTGGCGGGGGCGTCTGGCCAGCGGTGACATCCAGAGCGGCGGGCAGGACTGGAAGTTGCAGCAGCCGGCCAAACTGGAGCGCCTTGCAGACGGTAAGGTCAACTTCGGTGCCCATTGCTGGGTGTCGGGGCCTGCGAGTTTGTGCGGCGAAGATCAGCGTCTGATGCCGGAACCGCGCCTGCGTTACCACCTCAAGCGCTTCCCGCTGGAAAGTCTGGCGCAATGGCTGCCCAAGGATTTCGCCTGGAAGGGTGCATTGAATGCGGATATTCAGCTGGACGTGCCGGCTGCCGGCCCCAATGGTCAGGTGGTCATCGACGCCAGTGGCGGAACACTGCGGGTCAAGGACAAGCGCCAGTGGCTGGACTTCCCCTACGACACGCTTAAGTTGACCAGCAGCCTGACGCCGAAGAAAGTCGACACCAGCCTGAATTTTCGTGGGGGCAAGCTCGGCGAGTTGTTGGCCCGATTGAGCATCGACCCGATCGCCAAAAACAAGCCCGTCACCGGGGACTTCACCCTGAGCGGCCTGGACGTGTCGGTTGTTCGGCCGTTTGTGCCGATGGTGGAAAAACTCAATGGCAAGCTCAACGGCAGTGGTCGGGTTTCGGGCAGCCTGCTGGCGCCGCAGATCAACGGCAATGTGGCGCTCACCGACGGCGAAGTCTCCGGGCCGGAGGTACCCGTGAGCTTTGAAAAGCTCAACGTCCAAGCCCTGATTGCCGGCGAGCGCGTCGATTTGACCGGCAAATGGAACAGCGGCCCGACAGGTCAGGGCAGCATTGGCGGGCACGTGGCCTGGGCCGACGCACTGGATGTCGACGTAGCATTGAAAGGTACGCGCCTGCCGATAACGGTCGAACCCCACGCCAAGCTGGAGGCGGCCCCGGACCTGAAGATCACCCTGCAGGGCGACCGGCTCGCGGTGTCGGGCAAAGTCCTCATCCCGAAAGGCGAAATCACTGTGCGGCAGCTGCCGCCGTCGACCGTGAAAGTCTCCGATGACACGGTGATCGTCGGCCAGCAGACCAAGCAGGGCAAAACCCCGCTGGCCATCGCCATGGACGTCAACGTCGAAGTGGGACAGGAGACCTTGAGCTTCACAGGCTTCGGCCTGACCGCCAATCTCGCCGGCCACGTGCACATCGGCGACAACATGGACACGCGGGGCGAGTTGAACCTCAACGACGGCCGCTACCGCGCGTACGGTCAGCGCCTGACCATCCGCAAGGCCCGCCTGTTGTTTGCAGGACCGGTTGATCAGCCGTATCTGGACATCGAAGCCATCCGTCAGACCGACGACGTGATTGCCGGCATCCGCCTGAGCGGCAGCGCCGAACAGCCGACCACCACGGTGTTTTCCGAACCGGCCATGAGCCAGGAGCAGGCATTGTCCTATCTGGTGCTGGGCCGTCCGCTGAGCACAAATGGTGAGGACAGCAACATGGTCGCTCAGGCGGCGCTGGCACTGGGCCTGGCCGGCGGTTCGTCGACGGCGGGCAAGCTGGCGTCCGGGTTGGGCATTCGGGATTTCGATCTGGACACCTCAGGCAGCGGCGACAAGACAGCGGTAGTCGCCAGCGGCAAGATCACCGACAAGCTCAGCCTGCGCTATGGCGTGGGGGTATTCGAACCGGCCAACACCCTGACCTTGCGTTACCTGTTGAGCAAGAAGGTGTATCTGGAGGTCGCGGGCGGCGTGGCGAGCTCTCTGGATATTTTTTACAAGCGTGATTTTTAACAGCCGCGGCACTGTCAGAATATTCATTCCTGGCGGTAGGTGACCCTGTGTTTTCAAGGTTAACTTCCGCCCTTGCATGCCACCTCAAACAAGGAATCAGCTCATGCCACAAGTGACTCGTAAAGGCTCCCCGGTACAGATCAGCGGCGAACTGCCGAACGTTGGAAGCAAGGCGCCCGCCTTCACGCTGGTGGCGGGCGATCTGTCCGACGCCACCCTGGAAACCTTCGCCGGCAAGCGCAAGGTGTTGAACATTTTCCCGAGCGTCGACACGCCGACCTGCGCCACCTCCGTGCGCAAATTCAACGCCCAGGCCAACGAGCTCAACAACGCCGTTGTGCTGTGCATCTCCGCTGACCTGCCGTTCGCCCAGGCACGTTTCTGTGGTGCGGAAGGTCTGGAAAATGTGAAGAACCTGTCCACCATGCGCGGCGCGCAGTTCATGCAGGATTACGGCGTTGCCATTGCCGACGGCTCCATGAAGGGCCTGACCACCCGTGCCGTGGTGGTACTGGACGAAAACGATATTGTCCTGCATAGCGAACTGGTACCGGAGATCGGCCAGGAGCCGAACTACGACGCAGCGCTGGCCGTATTGAAGTAAGCTCCCTCACGGCGTATTGCCATCATCGGATGGCAGTTCCCGGCAACCTCAAGGCGGCCTGACTCCCTCAGGCCGTTTTTTATTGGTACGTCAGCACCTTATCCAAAGTAAGCACTAGGTAAATTGCCGGTAAAGGCCCTTTGCCTCGCTGATTTCTGTGCTTATTGTTCAGCTTCCCGAAGACGCTCACGCGCACACTGGTTGATTTATTCATGCAATCGTCTGGCCCCCGCAATTCCCGTCGCTGGCTGATAAGCCTGTTGGTTCTGTTGATCGTCGCTGGCCTGTGCTGGCGCTTCTGGCCAGGCTCTGCGTCGAAGCCGGACACTGCCGCGCAGAAAACCGATCAAGCCCAGGCCAGCGCGAGCCGCAGCAGCGGGAACGGCAAAGCGGCGGCCAAGCGTCCCGGTTTCGGCGGCTCGACCGTTCCGGTGCCGGTGCGGGTGGCGGCTGCTACCACCGGTGATTTCCCCATCTACTACAAAGCCCTCGGCACCGTGACCGCGCTGAACACGATCAACGTGCGCAGCCGTGTAGCGGGGGAATTGATGAAGATCAATTTCCAGGAAGGCCAGCAGGTCAAGGCCGGCGATCTGCTGGCGGTGATCGACCCGCGCAGCTACCAGATCGCGCTGCAGCAGGCCGAGGGCACGCTGATGCAGAACCAGGCGCTGCTCAAGAATGCTCAACTCGACGTACAGCGTTATCGGGGCCTGTACAAAGAAGACAGCATTGCCAAGCAAACCCTGGACACGGCCGAGTCCCTCGTCGGTCAGTACCAGGGAACCATCAAGACCAATCAGGCGGCCGTGGGCGACGCGAAGCTCAATCTGGAGTTCTCGCAGATTCGGGCGCCGATTTCGGGTCGCATCGGTCTGCGCCAGCTGGACGTCGGCAATCTGGTGGCGGCCAATGACACCAACCCGTTGGTCGTGATCACTCAAATCAAGCCAATCACCGTCAACTTCACACTGCCGGAAAAAGACCTGGCCGAGGTGCTCAGTCGCTACCGCAGCGGTGACAAACTGCCGGTCGAAGCGTGGGATCGCGGTGACCTCAAGCTTCAGGCCACCGGCGTGCTCGCCAGCATCGACAATCAGATCGACATCACCACCGGCACGTTGAAGTTCAAGGCGCGTTTCGATAACGACAACGAAGCGCTGTTCCCCAATCAGTTCGTTAACGCGCGCCTGCTCGCCAATACCCTGAAAAACGTGGTGCTGGTGCCGTCGGCCGCCGTGCAGTTTGGCGTCAACGGCACCTTTGTGTACGTGATGGACGGCGACAAGACCGTGCGCATTCGCCCGCTCAAGACCGGGCCGAGCGACGAGAACTCCACGGTGATCACCGAAGGTCTGGTGGCCGGGGACCGCGTGGTGCTCGAAGGAACCGACCGCCTTAAAGACGGCAGTGCGGTAGACGTGGTCAACGACAGCAAGGACGTTCCGGCCACGCCGGGCCAGCAGTTGCAGGGCAAGCCGTCGAAGGAGCCCGGTGAGTCGGCCAATGCCGGGACGGCGAAGAAAGGCAACGTATGAACCTGTCACGGCTGTTCATCCTCAGGCCGGTCGCCACCACGCTGAGCATGCTTGCCATCGTGCTCGCGGGTCTGATCGCGTACACGCTGCTGCCGGTGTCGGCATTGCCCCAAGTGGATTACCCGACCATTCGGGTGATGACGCTGTACCCGGGCGCCAGTCCACAAGTGATGACCAGTGCCGTGACCGCGCCCCTCGAGCGCCAGTTCGGGCAGATGCCGGGCCTGACCCAGATGGCCTCGACCAGCTCTGGCGGCGCCTCGGTCATCACCCTGCGTTTCAGCCTCGACATCAACATGGACGTGGCCGAACAGGAAGTGCAGGCGGCGATCAACGGCGCGACCAACCTGCTGCCAAGCGACCTGCCGGCGCCGCCGACGTACAACAAGGTCAACCCTGCCGACACACCGGTCCTGACCCTGGCGATTACCTCAAAGACCATGCTGCTGCCCAAACTCAACGATCTGGTTGACACGCGCATGGCGCAGAAGATCGCGCAGATCAGCGGAGTGGGCATGGTGACCATCGCCGGCGGCCAGCGTCAGGCGGTGCGGATCAAGGTCAACGCTGACGCATTGGCGGCCAACGGCCTGAACCTGGCAGACGTGCGCACCTTGGTCAGCGCTTCCAACGTCAACACCCCCAAGGGTAATTTCGACGGCCCGACGCGGGTGTCGATGCTCGACGCCAATGATCAGCTCAAATCCCCCGAAGAGTACGCCAACCTGATCCTGGCGTACGCCAACGGCGGCCCGCTGCGGCTCAAGGACGTCGCCGAGATCGTCGACGGCGCCGAAAATGATCGCCTCGCCGCCTGGGCCAACGAAAACCAGGCCGTGCTGCTGAATATCCAGCGTCAACCGGGCGCCAACGTCATTGACGTGGTCGACCGGATCAAGGCGCTGCTGCCCAGCATCACCGAAAACCTGCCCGCCGGGCTGGATGTCACCGTGCTGACCGACCGCACGCAGACCATCCGCGCCTCGGTCAGCGATGTGCAACACGAGCTGATGATCTCCATCGTGCTGGTGGTGCTGGTGACCTTTCTGTTCCTGCGGCGCTTCAGCGCGACGATCATTCCGTCGGTGGCCGTGCCGCTGTCGTTGATCGGCACTTTCGGCGTCATGTACCTCGCTGGTTTCTCGGTCAACAACCTCACTTTGATGGCGATGACCATTGCCACCGGTTTCGTGGTGGACGACGCCATCGTCATGCTGGAGAACATTTCCCGGCACCTGGAGGAGGGTGAGACCCCCTTGCAGGCGGCGCTCAAAGGCGCGCGACAGATCGGTTTCACCCTGATCTCGCTGACCATTTCCCTGATCGCCGTGCTGATTCCGCTGTTGTTCATGGCCGACGTGGTCGGGCGATTGTTCCGCGAATTCGCCATCACCCTTGCGGTGGCGATCCTGATTTCCCTGGTGGTGTCCCTCACGTTGACGCCGATGATGTGCGCGCGCCTGCTCAAGCGTGAGCCGAAAGAAGAAGAGCAGGGCCGCTTCTACCGGGCCAGCGGCGCGTGGATCGACTGGCTGGTGGCCGCCTATGGGCGCAAGTTGCAGTGGGTGCTCAGGCATCAGCCATTGACCCTGTTGGTGGCCATCGCCACCCTCGGGATTACGGTGCTGCTGTATCTGGCAGTGCCCAAGGGCTTCTTCCCGGTGCAGGACACCGGCGTGATTCAGGGCATTTCCGAAGCACCTCAGTCGGTGTCGTTCGCCTCCATGAGCCAGCGTCAGCGAGGCCCTGGCGAAAATCATCCTCAAGGATCCGGCCGTCGCCAGTCTGTCGTCTTACATCGGCGTCGACGGCGACAACGCGACCCTCAACAGCGGACGCATGCTGATCAACCTCAAGCCCCACGGCGACCGGGATGTCACGGCGTCCGAAGTGATCCAGCGCCTGCAGCCCGAGGTCGATCAGCTGTCGGACATTCGCCTGTTCATGCAGCCTGTGCAAGACCTGACCATCGAAGACCGGGTCAGTCGCACTCAGTACCAGTTCAGTATGTCGTCGCCGGACGCCGACCTGCTCAATCTGTGGAGCGGCAAGCTGGTGGAGGCGCTGGTTCAGCGTCCGGAATTGACCGATGTCGCCAGCGACCTGCAGGACAAGGGTTTGCAGGTGTTTCTCAACATCGACCGAGATGCTGCCAGCCGGCTGGGCGTGACCGTTGCCAACATCACCGACGCGCTGTACGACGCCTTCGGCCAGCGGCAGATTTCCACTATCTACACCCAGGCCAGCCAGTACCGCGTGGTGCTGCAAGCGGATTCGCGCAGTGAACTCGGCCCCGAAGCGCTGGAGCAGATTCACGTCAAGACCACCGACGGCGGGCAGGTCAAGCTGTCCAGTCTGGCCCGGGTCGAACAGCGTCAGGCGCAACTGGCAATCGCCCACATCGGGCAGTTTCCGGCGGTGATGATGTCGTTCAACCTGGCGCCGGGCGTTGCGCTGGGCAAGGCCGTGGAAGTCATCGAGCAGGTGCAGAAAGACATCGGCATGCCAATCGGTGTGCAGACGGAATTCCAGGGCGCGGCCGAAGCCTTCCAGGCCTCATTGTCCAGCACGCTGCTGTTGGTGCTGGCGGCGGTGATCACCATGTACATCGTGCTGGGCGTGCTCTATGAGAGTTACATCCACCCGATCACCATTCTGTCGACCCTGCCGTCGGCGGCCATCGGTGCGCTGCTGGCGCTGATCATCAGCGGCAATGATCTGGGCATGATCGCCATCATCGGCATCATCCTGCTGATCGGCATCGTCAAGAAGAACGCGATCATGATGATCGACTTCGCCCTGGACGCCGAACGCAACCGCGGCATCGACCCGCAGACCGCCATCTACGAGGCGGCACTGCTGCGTTTCCGGCCCATCCTCATGACTACGCTGGCGGCACTGTTCGGCGCGATCCCGCTGATGTTCGCCTCGGGTTCCGGCGCCGAGCTGCGCCAGCCCCTGGGTCTGGTGATGGTCGGTGGCCTGCTGGTCAGCCAGGTGCTGACGCTGTTCACCACGCCGGTCATCTATTTGTACTTTGATCGGTTGGGGCGTCGGTTTGCGCGGCAGCCCAAGACCGAGGCGGCGCTATGACCGGCCAGCTGCAAGCTTCAAGCTTCAAGCTGCAAGCTAGAAGCAGCCATGCGCTGGCCGGGGCTTTTGCCTTCCCTTGCAGCTTGAAGCTTGCCGCTTGGAGCTCCCACCCATGAATCTGTCCGGTCCCTTCATCAAACGCCCCGTGGCGACCATGCTCCTGAGTCTGGCGATCATGCTACTGGGCGGGATGAGCTTCGGTCTGTTGCCGGTGTCGCCGCTGCCGAACATGGATTTCCCGGTGATCGTGGTCAGCGCCTCGTTGCCTGGCGCCAGCCCGGAAATCATGGCATCGAGCGTGGCGACGCCGCTGGAGCGCTCCCTCGGGGTGATTGCCGGGGTCAACACCATGAGTAGCCGTTCGAGCCAGGGCTCGACGCGGATCATTCTGCAGTTCGACATGGACCGCGACATCAATGGTGCTGCGCGGGAAGTGCAGGCGGCCATCAATGCGTCGCGCAATCTGCTGCCCAGCGGGATGCGCAGCATGCCGACCTACAAGAAGGTCAACCCGTCCCAGGCGCCGATCATGGTGCTGTCGCTGACCTCCGACGTGCTGGAGAAGGGCGAGCTGTACGACATGGCCTCGACGATCCTGTCCCAGAGCCTGTCCCAGGTGAACGGCGTCGGCGAAGTGCAGATCGGCGGCAGTTCGCTGCCCGCCGTGCGCGTGGAGCTGGAACCCAAGCTGCTGTCCCAGTATGGCGTGTCGCTGGATGAAGTGCGCACGACCATCTCCAATGCCAACGTGCGCCGCCCGAAAGGCTCGGTGGAGAACAGCGAGCACAACTGGCAGGTGCAGGCCAACGACCAATTGGAGAAGGCCAAGGATTACGAATCGCTGATCATCCATTACGCCAACGGCGCGGCGTTGCGGCTCAAAGACGTGGCCAAGGTCAAGGACTCGGTGGAAGACCGCTACAACAGCGGCTTCTTCAATGACAAAGCCGCTGTGCTGCTGGTGATCAACCGCCAGGCCGGCGCCAACATCATCGAAACCGTGGCGGCGATCAAGGCGCAGTTGCCGGCGTTGCAGGCGGTGCTCCCGGCCAGCGTCAAGCTCGATCTGGCCATGGACCGCTCGCCGGTGATCAAGGCCACCCTTCACGAAGCCGAGATGACTTTGCTGATTGCCGTGGTGCTGGTGATCCTGGTGGTGTTCCTGTTTCTCGGAAACTTCCGCGCCTCGCTGATCCCGACCCTGGCGGTGCCGGTGTCGCTGGTCGGCACTTTCGCGATCATGTACCTGTACGGTTTCTCGCTGAACAACCTGTCGCTGATGGCACTGATTCTCGCCACCGGGCTGGTGGTCGACGATGCCATCGTCGTGCTGGAAAACATCTCCCGGCACATCGACGCAGGCGTGCCGCCCATGGAGGCGGCTTATCTCGGCGCCAAAGAAGTCGGCTTCACCCTGCTGTCGATGAACGTCTCGCTGGTGGCGGTGTTTATCTCGATCCTGTTCATGGGCGGGCTGGTGGAGAGCCTGTTCCGCGAGTTTTCCATCACGCTGTCGGTGTCCATCGTTGTTTCGCTGGTGGTCTCGCTGACCCTGACGCCGATGCTCTGCGCGCGCTGGCTCAAGCCCCACGTGCCGGGCACGGAAAATCGCCTGCAACGCTGGAGCCAGCGGGTCAATGACCGCATGGTTGCAGGCTACGACCGCAGCCTGCGCTGGGTGCTGCGCCATCGGCGCCTGACCCTGCTGACGCTGCTGTTGACGATCGTCGGCAACGTCGCGCTGTACGTTGTGGTGCCCAAGACCTTCCTGCCGCAGCAGGACACCGGCCAGTTGATGGGGTTTGTGCGGGGCGATGACGGCCTGTCGTTCTCGGTGATGCAGCCGAAGATGGACACGTTCCGCTCGGCGATCCTCAAGGACCCGGCCGTGGAAAGCGTCGCGGGCTTCATCGGCGGCAACGGTGGCACCGGCAACGCCTTCATCATTGTCCGTTTGAAGCCGATCAAGGAACGCAATATCGGTGCCATGGAAGTGGTCGAACGGCTGCGCAAGGAAATGCCCCTGGTACCGGGCGGGCGCCTGTTTCTGCAACCCGATCAGGACCTGCAGTTGGGCGGCGGCCGCGAGCAGACCACTTCTCAATACCAGTACATCCTGCAAAGCGGCGACCTGGAAACCCTGCGCCTGTGGTACCCGAAGATCGTCGCCGCACTGAAGTCGCTCAAGGAACTGACTGCCATCGACGCCAACGACGGCGGCGGCACCCAGCAAGTGACGCTGATCGTCGACCGCGATGCGGCCAAGCGCCTGGGCATCGACATGAACATGGTCACCACGGTCCTGAACAACGCCTACAGCCAGCGTCAGGTGTCGACCATTTATGACCCGCTGAACCAGTATCAGGTGGTCATGGAGGTCAACCCGAAATACGCCCTCGACCCGACCACGCTGGAGCAGGTTCAGGTGATCACTGCCGACGGCGCGCGGGTGCCGCTGTCGACCATCGCCCGTTACGAGCGCAGTCTGGAGGACGACCGGGTCAGCCATGACGGCCAGTTCGCGTCGGAAAACATCTCCTTCGACCTGGCCGATGGCGTCACCCTCGACCAGGCCAACGTCGCCATCGAACGCGCGGTCGCGGCGGTGGGGCTGCCCGAAGACGTGATCGCCAAAATGGCCGGGACCTCCGACGCCTTCGCCGCCACCCAGAAGAGCCAGCCGTGGATGATCCTCGGTGCGCTGGTGGCGGTGTACCTGGTGCTGGGCATTCTCTACGAAAGCTACATCCACCCGCTGACCATTCTCTCGACGCTGCCCTCGGCCGGGGTCGGCGCGCTGTTGAGCATCTACCTCACCGGCGGGCAATTCAGCCTGATCTCGCTGTTGGGCCTGTTTCTGCTCATCGGCGTGGTGAAGAAGAACGCGATTCTGATGATCGACCTCGCCTTGCAACTCGAACGCCAGGGCGGCATGACCCCGGTGGAATCGATTCGCAACGCCTGCCTGCAGCGTCTGCGGCCCATTCTGATGACCACGCTGGCGGCGATCCTCGGTGCCGTGCCGTTGCTGCTGAGCAGCGCCGAAGGCGCGGAAATGCGCCGGCCGCTGGGCCTGACCATTATCGGCGGGCTGATCCTCAGCCAGATCCTCACGCTGTACACCACACCCGTGGTTTACCTTTATCTCGACCGTCTGCGCCATCGTTTCAACACATGGCGCGGGGTGCAGACGGATGCTGCCCTGGAAACTCCGCTATGAACGACTCGATGAAAACGCCTGACCTGCAGCGGACGTTGCCGTTTCGCCGGAGCTTCGGCGTAGCGCTGTGTGCGCTGCTGCTGAGTGCCTGTGCCGTCGGCCCTGATTACCAGACGCCAGACATGCCGACCCCGGCGCACTTCAAGCAGGCCGAGGGCTGGACCCAGGCCAACCCGAGTGATGCGATAGCGCGCGGCGCGTGGTGGGAAATCTATGGCGACGCCCAGCTCAACGCCCTGGTCGAGAAGCTCAACACGTCCAACCAGACCGTGGCGCAATACGAGGCGCAGTACCGGCAGGCTGCGGCACTGGTGCGCAGTGCGCGTGGCGCGTTTTTTCCGACCCTGGACCTGACCACCAGCAAAAACCGCTCAAGCCAGGGCACCGGCAGCAGCAGTTCGAGCCTGAGCAGTTCCAGCAGCGGCATCCGGGACACCTACAACGCGCAGTTGGGCGTGAGCTGGGAAGCCGACGTGTGGGGCAAGTTGCGCCGCGGCCTGGAGGCCGACAAGGCCAGCGCCCAGGCCAGCCTCGCCGATCTGGCGTCGATGCGCCTGAGCCTGCAGTCGCAACTGGTGCAGAGTTACCTGCAACTGCGGGTGATCGACGAGCAGAAACGTTTGCTCGAAGCAACGGTCGATGCCTACCAACGGTCGCTGACCATGACCCAGAACCAGTACCGCGCCGGGATTTCCGGCCGGGATGCTACCGCCCAGGCGCAGACACAACTCAAGAGCACCCAGGCCGACCTGATCGACCTGCAATGGCAGCGCGCCCAGTTCGAAAACGCGATTGCCGTGCTGATGGGCCAGGCGCCGGCGGACTTCAGCCTCGCGGCCACAACGTCGATTCCGGCGGTGCCGCAGATTCCGGCGCAGCTGCCGTCGCAATTGCTTGAGCGCCGCCCGGACATCGCCGCTGCCGAGCGATCGGTGATGACCGCCAACGCCAATATCGGCGTGGCCAAGGCCGCGTATTACCCGGACCTGACCCTGAGCATGAGCGGCGGCTACAGCAGCAGCACGGTCAGCAACTGGATTTCCCTGCCCAACCGCTTCTGGTCGGTCGGCCCGCAGTTGGCGATGACCCTGTTCGATGGCGGCCAGCGCGCTGCCGAAGTGGACCGCACCGAAGCCGTCTACGACCAGACTGTCGCCCAGTACCGCCAGACCGTGCTCGACGGTTTCAAGGAGGTCGAGGACTACATGGCGCAGTTGCGCGTGTATGAGCAGGAAGCGGGCGTGCGCGACGAGGCCCTGCAATCGGCGCGTGATTCGTTGCGCCTGACCAACAACCAGTACAAAGCCGGGCTGATCGGTTATCTGGACGTGGTCAACGTGCAGACCACGGCCTTGAGCAACGAACGCAGCGTGCTGAATGTGCTTGAAAGCCGGCTGGTCGCCAGTGCTCAACTGATCGCGGCACTGGGCGGTGGCTGGGACGCGGCGACCGGGCTGACGCCGGGCAAGGACATATCGGAACGCTAGGTGCTTGCGTAGCGATGTGCCATCTTTGCGACGGAGTGTCGGGACTTTTTCGCGAATTTCGGTACAATCGCCGCCCCATTCATCAGGGCTGAAAAGCCGAATTTCGTTGAGCCAAGGGCCAGCCCATGTTGATAGGCCATTACACCTACTCGCTGGTTCTGATTTCAGTCCTGGTAGCGATTCTCGCGTCCTATACGACCCTTGACCTGGCGGGGCGCATTGCCTCGGCCAGCGGTCGGGCAAGAATGCTGTGGGTGTGCGGCGGGGCGCTTTCGATGGGTGTCGGCATCTGGTCCATGCATTTCATCGGCATGCTTGCGTTCACGCTGCCCATCCCGCTGGCGTACGACATCCCGCTGACACTGCTGTCGCTGCTGATCACCATCTTTACCTCCGGTCTTGCGTTGTGGCTGGTCAGTCACGATCGCGTTCCGGTGTTGAACATTGTCTTCGGCGCATTCGTCATGGGCCTGGGCAGCAGCACCATGCATTACACCGGCATGGCGGCAATGCGCATGCAGCCGGGCATCGACTACGACCCCACCTTGTTCGGCCTGTCGCTGGTGATTGCCGTCACCGCGTCAGCCGCAGCGCTGAGCATCGCCGTGCGGCTGCGCAAGGAAACCCCTTACGTGCGTCTGGCCCGCAGCGGTGCGGCGGTGATCATGGGCTTCGCCATCCTCGGCATGCACTACACCGCCATGACCGCCGCCAACTTCCCGGCCGGCAGTTTCTGCGGCGCGATGCCCGGTGGCCTGCATCCCGACGGTCTGGACAAGCTGGTATTGATCACCAGCCTCACGGTGCTGGGCATTACCTTGTTGACCTCCGTACTGGATGCGCGCATGGCGGCGCGCACCGCCCAATTGTCGCTGTCGCTGAAAGAAGCCAATCGCGAGCTGACGCAACTGGCCCTGCACGACAACCTCACCGGGTTGCCTAATCGCATTCTGCTGGCCGATCGCATTGATCAGGCCATGCACAAAGTGGACGCCCAGGGCGGCATGTTCGCGCTGATGTTTCTGGATCTGGACGGCTTCAAGCCGGTCAACGACGCATTCGGTCATCACGTCGGCGACCAGCTCCTGCGGGCGGTGGCCGTGCGCATGCGCGAAAACTTTCATCGCCACGACACACTGGCGCGCATCGGCGGCGATGAGTTTGTGCTGCTGGTCGAACTGGATGATGGCGAAGAGGCGGTCAGCGTCGCCTCGCGCCAGGTAGCCCTGGTCAGCCAGCCGTTCAGCGTGCAGGAACATGATCTTCAGGTGACGGTGAGCATCGGCATCAGCCTGTACCCGGGCAACGGCCGCACCCAGCAGGAACTGCTGATGAACGCCGACGCCGCCATGTACCACGCCAAGAGCGCCGGGAAGAACGGCTACAGCTTCTTCGACGCGTCGATGAACACCAACGCGCGCAATCAGTTGCAGCTGTTGCAGGACCTGCGCCTGGCGCTGCGCGAAGGGCAGTTCTGCCTGCATTACCAGCCGAAGTTCTCTGCAGGCACCCACCGGCCGATCGGTGCCGAGGCACTGATGCGCTGGAATCATCCGCAGCTCGGGCTGCTGATGCCGGACACATTCATGGGTCTGGCGGAAAAACCGGGTTGATCATCCCGATCGGCGAGTGGGTACTGAACGAGGCCTGCCGGCAGATGAAGCGCTGGTACGACGCTGGCTACACTGACTGGCGCATCGCGGTGAACCTGTCGGCGCTGCAGTTCAGTCACGTCGGGCTGGTCGAGACCGTCACAGACGCACTGGCCACCCATGGGCTGCCGGCCAATTGCCTGACCCTGGAAATCACCGAAACCACCGCGATGAGTGACGCCGACGCCAGCATGACCGTGCTGCAGAAGCTGTCGGACATGGACGTTGACCTGTCCATCGACGATTTCGGCACCGGCTATTCCAGCCTCATGTACCTCAAGCGCCTGCCGGCCAACGAGTTGAAGATCGACCGCGGTTTCGTCCGCGACCTGGAGCACGACAGCGACGACGCCGCCATTGTCTCGGCCATCGTTGCGCTGGGCCAGGCCCTCAACCTGCGCATCGTCGCAGAGGGTGTCGAGACCGCCAGCCAGCAAAGTTTCCTCACGCGACTGGGTTGTGACTCGTTGCAGGGTTTTCTGCTGGGGTATCCGTTGCCGCCTGAACGGTTCATGGCGGACATTGAAGCCTCCCGGCGTCGACTCAGCGAAATCACCGATTGAGTGCCAATGCCCACCCCACCTTTACGCAATGATCGACTGGGAACGTTTATGGATAAAAATCTCCTCATCACGGGCGGCTCCCGGGGCATCGGGGCCGCGACGGCGGTTCTGGCAGCGGCGCAGGGTTATCGCGTTTGCATCAACTATCTGTCTGATCACGTGTCGGCCGAGCGGCTGTGCGGGCAGATTCGCGAAACGGGTGGGCATGCCATTGCGGTGCAGGCAGACGTCAGCAACGAGGACGAAATCATTCGGCTCTTTGGCCGGGTCGATTCCGAGCTGGGGCGGATCACTGCATTGGTCAATAACGCCGGCACGGTGGGCGAGGCCTCGCGGCTGGACACGATGTCCGAATTTCGTCTGCTGAAGATCATGATGAGCAACGTCGTCGGGCCGATGCTGTGCAGCAAACACGCGTTGCTGCGCATGCTGCCTCGCCATGGCGGTCGCGGCGGCAGCATTGTCAACGTGTCGTCCGTGGCCGCACGGCTCGGCTCCCCGGCGAGTATGTGGATTATGCGGCGTCCAAAGGCGCGCTGGACACCTTCACGGTCGGGCTGGCCAAGGAAGTCGCGGGCGAGGGTGTACGAGTCAATGCCGTACGCCCCGGTTACATCTTCACCGAATTCCACGCCTTGAGTGGCGACCCCCACCGCGTCAGCAAGCTGGAACCGACCATTCCCATGGGCCGTGGCGGGTTGGCCGATGAAGTGGCGGAAGCGATTCTGTGGCTGCTGTCGGACAAGGCGTCCTATTCGACGGGGTCGTTCATTGATCTGGGCGGCGGTCGGTAGTCACCGCTGAATGTGCCGCCGTCTTCCCGGCTGAAGCCGGTCCTACATCCGCGTTCACATTCAATTCCGCTGACTGCACGCGGTCCCTTGTAGGACCGGCTTTAGCCGGGAAGGGGCCAGTCCTGGCACTTAAGATTTGCAGCGCTGCCCCTTCGCCCGGCACTGTTTAACCCATCATCGAGCGAATAATCTTCCCCAGTGTCTCCATCGCCCGTTCAGACGTGTCACCCCAAGGACTGCCGTAGTTCAAGCGGATGAAGTGCTTGAAGCGCCGCGTCGGCGAAAACATCGGCCCGGGCGCGATGCTGATGCCCTGGGCGAGTGCGGCCTGGAACACTTTCAGCGAGTCGATCTGTTCCGGCAGTTCAACCCAAAGGAAATACCCGCCGGTGGGCTGGCTGACGCGGGTCTGCGCGGGGAAGTGCCGGGCGATGGCGCCAAGCATCGCCCGCTGCTGATCTTCCAGGCTGTGGCGCAATTTGCGCAGGTGGCGGTCGTAACCACCGTGTTGCAGGTAATCGGCAATGGCGGCCTGGGCGGGCATTGAGGCGCACAGCGAGGTCATGATTTTCAGCCGCTCGACCTTCTGCGCATAACGCCCGGCGGCCACCCATCCCACCCGATAACCAGGCGCGAGGCTCTTGGCGAACGAGCCGCAATGCAGCACCAAACCTTCGGTGTCGAACGCCTTCGCCGGTTTCGGCGCGTGCTGGCCGTAATACAGCTCGGCGTAGACGTCATCCTCGATCAGCGGCACTTCATGCTTGCGCAAAAGCTCGACCAGCTCCCGCTTTCGCAACTCGGGCACCGTCGCCCCGGTCGGGTTCTGGAAACTGGTCATGCTCCAGCAGGCCTTGATCGGGTAACGCTCCAGCGCCTGTTCCAGCACCGCCAGGTCAATGCCCTGTTGCGGGTGCACCGGAATTTCCACCGCCTTGAGCTTGAGCCGTTCGAGCACCTGCAGGCAGGCGTAGAACGCCGGGGCCTCGATGGCCACCAGATCACCGGGCTCGGTCACCGCTTGCAGGCACAGATTCAGGGCTTCAAGGGCGCCGTTGGTGATCAACAGTTCGTCCATGGGCAACATCTGCCCGGCGACCATGTAACGCAGCGCGATCTGCCGGCGCAGGGCCGGATTGCCGGGCGAGAGGTCGCTGACCACCATGCCGGGGTCCATGTCGCGGGTGGCGCTGGCGAGAGAGCGGGCCAGGCGCTGCAGCGGGAACAGCCCGGCGCTGGGAAAGGCGGAGCCGAATGACACGATGTTCGGGTCCTTGATCGATTCAAGTACGGAGAACACCAGGTCGCTGACGTCGACTTCGGTGGATTCGCTCACCTGGGGCGCAGGGCGCGCGTCCTGATCCGGAGCCGGATCGCCCAAGCCTTGCAGGCGGACGCTGTCGTTGACGAAATAGCCTGAACGCGGGCGCGCCCGGATCAGACCCCGCCGCTCCAGCAGATAATAGGCCTGGAACACCGTCGACGGGCTGATGCCGTGTGTCTGGCTGGCATAGCGCACCGACGGCACGCGCTGACCTGCAGCCAGCACCCCGGTGCGAATCAGCTCGGCAATGTCATCGGCAAACTTTTCATAACGCTTCATGGTGGGCTCGTGCAGAGTGGCTTTAGGGTGCAGCAGCCATGCATGGCCGGCGAGCGGGAAGGGCGGATGACCCGTTTGCAGCGTCGGAATATGCTCGCGACGCGCGGATTAGTACAGATGCAGATTGGCGCACAACAACCGGCTCAGACGCCAGGGCTCGACACGGCCTCCCGCACTCTCGAACCCCGCTGCGGTCCATACCGCACTGACGGTGAATGAGGGGGAATGCACTGATGAATGCCTGGTGGGAAGAAGTGGTGGAAACACTGCAGGCCGAGTTTTCTGATATCACGGATGCCGGGCAGATCACCCGCGTGACCATACGCCTTGTGATCGCGGCGCTGCTGGGCGGGATTCTGGGTTTCGAGCGGGAGCACAAGGGCAAGGCGGCCGGGGTTCGCACCCACATGCTGGTGTGCATGGGCGCTGCATTGTTTGTGCTGGTGCCCCGCATGGCCGGCGCCGACGACGCCGCACTCAGCCGGGTAGTGCAGGGCATTGTGGCGGGGATCGGCTTTCTCGGGGCCGGGACCATCCTCAAGGGCGATGCGCTCAACGCGACTCAAGTGAAGGGCCTGACCACGGCAGCCGGTCTGTGGATGACGGCGGCGATCGGTATCGCGGCGGGAATGGGCAGGGAGATGACGGCGGTGCTGAGTACGGTGCTTGCGTTGGGGATTTTCAGTCTGATGCCGCGAATTGTGAGGCGCTTTGAATCCCCGGAAGAACGCGCCAAGGACCCGGCCCGCCGCACGGGTGGTGATGCGCAGGAGCCTTAAACCGGTCGTTAGTCAGGATATCGCGGGTGTGAAGGCTGATTAATAGCGGGACCGGCTTCAGCCGGGAATGGGCCAGTTGGCGCACCCTCAAAATCGCGGCGTGCCATTTAAAAGCTTCCCGGCTGAAGCCGGTCCTACAACACCGCGTCGGGTCAGTGAATCACTCAGGAAACGTGTCATCCAGAATTGCCGGGGCTCGCCGCTCGGCGGATCACCTACAGGCGGCTCGATCACCGGTGGCATCAGCGGTGACGGTGGCTCCTCGGGCTTGGGCACTGGCAGTTCGGGATCGTCTATGTTCGGGTCGGGCGTTTCTGCGGGAACGGGAATGCTCATGGTCGTCGCTTCCTTGGGTTCGTCGAGAAGGGCGTGTCAGGTGACGCGGCATTACACCCGCCATCACGCAAACATGTCGACCGCAGCGCCCTGACAATGATTCACTCAATCCGCCCGGTCACCCCGCGGCGCCGGAGCACTTGGCCTGCCATTATGGCCGCGGTGGCCTGATCAAACGTCACGCAAGCTGTTTGAACTTTTGCCCGACGCTGGCGTTCGGAACCTATGCTGCCACGTCCGGATGCGTTGATCCCGTGGCTCTCTCTTATGTTATGGACAAAGACGCTGAAGCAATGGACGCCCCATGGTGGGCGTCCCTGGGCGTGAGGAGTGATGCTCGATGAATGATACTGCTGATCAGCCGTACGGTCCGGATTCCCTGGCCAACGATGTTCTCCACTCTATCCACCCGATACCCCTGACCCAAGCCTTGCAGCTGCCGCGGATCGTGATCGAGGACACCCAGCCGGTGATCGATAACGGTCAGCTGGCGGCCAAGGCCGTTGTCGGTCAGCCGGTCACGGTCACCAGCAAAATCTACGCGGACGGCCATGACAAGATGGCCGTACGTATCGTCTACCGTGCCGTTGACGATGAAGAATGGCAGTCAGTGCCCATGCGCGAACTGGGCAATGACAGCTGGGTGGGCGAATTCACCCCGCCGACCTTTACCCGCTATGTCTATCGCCTCGAAGCCTGGATCGATCAGTTCGGCAGCTACCGCTACGAGCTGGAAAAGAAATACGCCGCTGGCGTGACCATCGATCTGGAGCTGGAAGAAGGGCGCCTGCACCTGGTGCACGCCGCCGAGCGCAGCACCCTGGAATTGCGCGGCCAGCTCGACAGCCTGATCAAGCGCCTCGGTGAAGCTACGGAAAACGAGGCCAAAGTCGCTTTGCTGTTGAGCAGTGAAGCCGCTGCCATTATGGCGAAGGCGGATAACCACGCGTTCCTCAGCCGCAGCCTGGAATTCCCGCTGGACGTCGAACGTGAGCTGGCTCAGTTCGCCAGCTGGTACGAGCTGTTCCCGCGCTCGATCACCGACGACAAAAAGCGCCACGGCACTTTCAAGGACGTCCACTCGCGCCTGCCGATGATTCGCGACATGGGCTTCGACGTGCTGTACTTCCCGCCGATCCACCCGATCGGCCGCGCTCACCGCAAAGGCCCTAACAACTCCCTGACCGCCGGGCCGGATGATGTGGGCAGCCCCTACGCCATCGGCAGCGAGGATGGGGGCATGACGCGATTCACCCGCAATTGGGTACCCGCGAGGACTTCCGCGAACTGGTCGCCGCAGCGGCTGAACACGGCCTGGAAATCGCCCTGGATTTCGCCATCCAGTGCTCCCAGGACCACCTGTGGCTCAAGGAACACCCGGGCTGGTTCTCGTGGCGTCCGGACGGCACCATCCGCTATGCGGAAAACCCGCCGAAGAAATACCAGGACATCGTCAACGTCGACTTCTATGCGCCGGACGCGATTCCGGGCCTGTGGACCGAGCTGCGTGACGTGATCCTCGGCTGGGTGAAAGAGGGCGTGAAGATCTTCCGCGTCGACAACCCGCACACCAAGCCGCTGCCGTTCTGGCAATGGATGATTGCCGATGTGCGCAGCCAGCACCCGGAAGTCATGTTCCTGGCCGAGGCGTTTACCAAGCCGGCGATGATGGCGCGCCTGGGCAAGGTCGGTTATTCCCAGAGCTACACCTATTTCACGTGGCGCAACACCAAGGCCGAGCTGAGCGAGTACTTCACTCAGCTCAACGAGTCGCCATGGCGCGAGTGTTACCGCCCGAATTTCTTCGTCAACACGCCGGACATCAACCCGCCGTTCCTGCATGACTCAGGTCGTCCGGGCTTCCTGATCCGCGCGGCGCTGGCGACCATGGGTTCGGGCTTGTGGGGCATGTATTCGGGCTTCGAGCTGTGTGAATCGGCGCCGGTGCCGGGCAAAGAGGAATACCTGGATTCCGAGAAGTATGAGATCCGTCCTCGCGATTTCACCGCACCCGGCAACATCATTGCCGAGATCGCCCAGCTGAACCGCATCCGTCGCCAGAACCCGGCACTGCAGACGCATTTGGGCCTGAAGATATACACCGCGTACAACGACAACATCCTGTACTTCGGCAAGCGCACCGCGGATGGCAGCAACTTCATTCTGGTCGCCGTGAACCTCGATCCGCGCAACGTGCAGGAAGCGACGTTCGAGCTGCCACTGTGGGAAATGGGCCTGCCTGATGACGCCGCGACCTTGGGCGAAGACTTGATGACCGGGCATTCCTGGACCTGGTATGGCAAGTACCAGTTCATGCGCCTGGACCCGTCTTACCAGCCGTTCGGTATCTGGCGCATCAAAGCCACAAACCAATAATTCAAAGGATGTGGTCATGGCAAAGAAACCCCGCAACGCTGCCTTTATCGAAGACCCGCTCTGGTACAAGGATGCGGTGATTTACCAAGTCCACGTGAAATCGTTTTTCGATTCCAACGACGATGGCATCGGTGACTTCCCGGGCCTGATCGCCAAGCTCGACTACATTGCCGAGCTGGGCGTCAACACCATCTGGCTGCTGCCGTTCTACCCGTCGCCACGCCGCGACGATGGCTATGACATCTCCGAATACCGTGGCGTGCACAGCGATTACGGCACCATGGCCGATGCGAAGAAATTTATCGCCGAGGCCCACAACCGTGGTCTGAGGGTGATCACCGAGCTGGTCATTAACCACACCTCGGACCAGCACGCGTGGTTTCAGCGCGCGCGGCATGCCAAGAAAGGCTCCAAGGCGCGGGATTTCTACGTCTGGTCCGATGACCCGCAGAAATACGACGGCACCCGGATTATCTTTCTCGACACCGAGAAGTCCAACTGGACCTGGGATCCGGTGGCCGAGCAGTACTTCTGGCACCGTTTCTATTCCCACCAGCCGGACCTGAACTTCGACAACCCGCAGGTCATGAAAGCGGTGATCGAGGTCATGCGCTACTGGCTGGACATGGGCATCGACGGCCTGCGTCTGGATGCGATTCCGTACTTGATCGAGCGCGACGGTACCAACAACGAAAACCTGCCGGAGACCCACCAGGTCCTCAAGCAGATCCGTGCCGAAATCGACGCGAACTACCCCGACCGCATGTTGCTGGCCGAAGCCAATCAGTGGCCGGAAGACACCCAGCTGTACTTCGGCGATCGCAAGGGCAAGGACGGCGACGAATGCCACATGGCGTTCCACTTCCCGCTGATGCCGCGCATGTACATGGCAGTGGCCCAGGAAGACCGTTTCCCGATCACCGATATCCTGCGCCAGACCCCGGAAATCCCGGAGAACTGCCAGTGGGCGATCTTCCTGCGTAACCACGATGAACTGACGCTGGAGATGGTCACCGACCGCGAGCGCGATTACCTGTGGAATTACTACGCCTCGGACCGTCGCGCGCGGATCAACCTGGGCATCCGTCGTCGTCTGGCGCCGTTGCTGGAACGTGACCGCCGCCGCGTGGAGCTGCTGAACAGCATGCTGCTGTCCATGCCCGGCACGCCGACCCTGTATTACGGCGACGAAATCGGCATGGGCGACAACATCTACCTCGGCGACCGCGACGGTGTGCGCACGCCGATGCAGTGGTCGATCGACCGCAATGGCGGCTTCTCCCGTGCCAACCCGGCGAGCCTGGTGCTGCCGCCGATCATGGACCCGCTGTACGGTTACCAGTCGGTCAACGTCGAAGCGCAGGATCATGACCCGCATTCGCTGCTGAACTGGACCCGGCGCATGCTCGCCGTGCGCCGGCAGCAGAAAGCCTTCGGCCGCGGCACCCTGAAAATGCTCTCGCCGAGCAACCGCCGCATCCTGGCCTATACCCGCGAGTACACCGGGCCGGACGGCAAGACTGAAATCATACTGTGCGTCGCCAACGTCTCGGCCGCGTCCCAGGCCGCCGAGCTTGAACTGGCGCCGTACGCCGGGACAGTGCCGGTCGAGATGCTCGGCGGCAGCGCCTTTCCACCTATTGGCCAGCTCAATTACCTGCTGACGTTGCCGCCTTATGGCTTCTACTGGTTCTTGCTGGCCGCGGAGAATCAAATGCCCAGCTGGCACGTTGAACCGGCCCAGAGCATGCCGGACTTCCCGACCCTGGTGCTCAAGCAGCGCCTGGAAGAACTGCTCGAAGAACCCCTGCGCCAGACCATGGAGCAGCAGTCGCTGTCGGTTTATCTGCCGAAACGCCGCTGGTTCGCCGGCAAGGGCACGGCCATCGACAGCATTCACATTGCCTACGCCGTGCGCTTCGGCTCCACAGTGCGGCCGGCGTTGCTGAGCGAAATCGAAGTGACCTCTGGCGGCGAAACGGCGCGCTATCAGTTGCCGTTTGGCCTGTTGCCGGAAGACGACATCAGCAGCGCGTTGCCGCAACAGTTGGCCCTGTCTCGCGTGCGTCGTGGCCGCCAGGTCGGCTTGATCACCGATGCATTCACCCTCGAGCCGTTCATTCGCAACGTCATCAAAGGCATGCAGGACAACACCGTGCTGGCGACGCCGGACGGTGAACTGCAGTTCCAGAGCACGTCGCAACTGGCGCCACTGGGGCTGAACGAAGACGCCGAGGTGCGTTACCTTTCGGCCGAGCAGTCCAACAGCTCGGTGGTGGTCGGCAAGAAGCTGGTGCTGAAAATGATTCGCCGTGTCGCGGCCGGTACTCACCCGGAGCTGGAAATGGGCGCGTACCTGACCGAAGCCGGCTACCCGCACATCTCGCCGCTGTTGGGCGCGGTGGTGCGCGTCGACGGGCAGGGCGAGAAGAACCTGCTGATGATCGCCCAGGGTTACCTGAGCAATCAGGGCGACGCATGGGAATGGACCCAGAACAACCTCGAACGCGCCGTGCGTGATCACATGGCCCATGGTCAATCGGCGCTGGAGCAGCAAGCCAACGCGCTGATCGAACTGAAAGACTTTGCCGGCCTGCTGGGTCAGCGTCTGGGTGAGATGCACGTGATCCTCGGCGCGCCGACGGACAACCCGGACTTCAAGACAGAAGTCACCAGCGTCAAGGACAGCGAAGCCTCGGCGAAGAGCGTGTCGGCGCAGATCGAGCGTGCCTTGCAGCTGCTTGAACAGCACCGCGACTCCCTGGAAGCCCAGGATCAGCAGCTCATCACCGAGCTGCTGGGCAAGCGCAAAGCGCTGCTGGCCCAGGTCAAGACCCTGGCGAAACAGTCCGTTGGCGGCTTGAGAATGCGCGTCCACGGCGACTTGCACCTCGGTCAGATGCTGGTGGTGAAGGGCGATGCCTACCTGATCGACTTCGAAGGCGAACCGGCGCGTCCGCTGCAGGAACGTCGGGCCAAGTACAGCCCGTTCAAAGATGTCAGCGGCGTGCTGCGCTCCTTCGATTACGCTGCAGCGATGGCCATGCGCAACGCGCAAAGTGCCGACACCTCGGCACAGGCTGAAACCGCTCGCCAGCAAGTGGCCGAAACGTATTTGAAGCAGGCGCGGGAAGCCTTCCTCGACGGTTATCGCAAGGCCACCGTCGAAGTGGGTCACGACTGGAAAGATGCCAAAGGTGAGGCTGCTGCGCTGGCGCTGTTCACCTTGGAAAAAGCCGCTTATGAAGTGGCCTACGAGGCCGAGAATCGGCCGACATGGTTGTCG
The DNA here is from genome assembly GCF_016925575.1 of Pseudomonas sp. 15A4. Taxonomy (NCBI): domain Bacteria; kingdom Pseudomonadati; phylum Pseudomonadota; class Gammaproteobacteria; order Pseudomonadales; family Pseudomonadaceae; genus Pseudomonas; species Pseudomonas sp. 15A4. The sequence goes on from NZ_CP068986.1 coordinate 3,837,777, forward strand.
GTTCCGCTTCAAGGCTTGCGCGGGCTTCTAGACCTGTCTGATGGAGAATGAAAATGAGTGCGTCTGACCAATTCGGTAATGGCAACCACGCGATATTGCCCAGCGCCGTCGACCTGGACGCGTTGATCCGTGCGGAGCACCGCGACCCGTTCTCGATGCTCGGCCCCCACAGCGATGGCGCTGAAGGCCAGGTGATCCGCGCCTATCTGCCCAATGCACTGGCGGTGCGCGTGCTGTCTCGCGATGGCGAACGTGACCTCGGCGAGCTGAGCATGACCGAAAAGCCGGGCTTCTTTGCCGGTCAGTTTCCGGTGCGCGAACCCTATCTGCTGAAAATCTCCTGGGCCACCGGCGAGCAAATCACCGAAGACCCGTACAGCTTCGGCGAGCAGCTGGGCGAGATGGACTTGTACCTGTTCGCCGAGGGCAACCACCGCGACCTGAGCAGCGCCCTGGGCGCGCAGGTCAAGAATGTCGATGGCGTCGACGGCGTGCGCTTCTCTGTGTGGGCACCGAATGCCCGCCGTGTTTCGGTGGTCGGCGACTTCAACAGCTGGGACGGCCGTCGTCACCCGATGCGCCTCCGTCACCCGACCGGTGTGTGGGAAATCTTCATCCCGCGCATCGGCCCGGGCGAAGCGTACAAATACGAAATCCTCGGCCAGCACGGCGTTCTGCCGCTCAAGGCTGACCCGATGGCCCTGGCCACTCAGTTGCCACCTGCTACCGCTTCGAAAGTCGCGGCTCCGCTGGCCTTTGAATGGCAGGACCACGAGTGGATGCAATCACGGGGCGACAAGCACGACATTCATCAGCCGCTGTCGATCTACGAGCTGCACGCTGGCTCGTGGCAATGGCACCACGGCGGCGATGATGAGCCAGATCGCCCGTACGACTGGCGCGAGCTGGCCGAGAATCTGATTCCTTACATCAAGGAACTGGGCTTTACCCACATCGAACTGATGCCGATCATGGAGCACCCGTTCGGCGGTTCATGGGGTTATCAGGTGTTGTCGCAGTTTGCACCGAGTGCGCGCTACGGCAAACCGGAAGACTTCGCCGCATTCGTTGATGCCTGTCACCGTAACGACATCGGCGTGATTCTCGATTGGGTGCCGGCGCACTTTCCGACCGATGCACACGGTCTGGCCCAGTTCGACGGGACCGCGCTGTACGAATACGCCAACCCCCATGAAGGTTTCCATCAGGACTGGAACACCCTGATCTACAACCTGGGTCGCACCGAAGTCCACGGCTTCATGATTGCCTCCGGTATCCATTGGCTGAAGAACTTCCACGTTGATGCGTTGCGCGTGGATGCGGTGGCGTCAATGCTGTACCGCGATTACTCCCGCAACGCCGGGGAGTGGGTGCCGAACCGTTACGGCGGTCGCGAAAACCTGGAAGCCATCGACTTCCTGCGCCACCTCAACGACGTGGTTGCGATCGAAGCGCCTGGCGCGCTGGTTATTGCCGAGGAATCGACCTCGTGGCCGGGCGTTTCTCAGCCCACCCAACAGGGCGGTCTGGGTTTCTCGTACAAGTGGAACATGGGCTGGATGCACGACACGCTCAAGTACATCGAGCAGGACCCCATCCATCGCCAGCACCACCATTCCCAGCTGAGCTTTGGCCTGGTCTACGCCTGGTCCGAGCGGTTCGTGCTGCCGATTTCCCACGATGAAGTGGTGCACGGCAAGCATTCGCTGATCGACAAAATGCCTGGCGACCGCTGGCAGAAATTCGCCAACCTGCGCGCGTACCTGTCGTTCATGTGGACCCATCCGGGCAAAAAGCTGCTGTTCATGGGCTGCGAGTTTGCCCAGTGGCGCGAGTGGAATCACGACACCGAGCTGGACTGGCATTTCCTGCAGTACGCCGAGCACAAGGGCGTGCACACGCTGGTCAGCGACCTCAACCGGTTGTATCGCACGGAAAAGGCGCTGCACGAGCAGGACTGTCAGCCACAGGGTTTCCAGTGGGTCATTGGTGACGACGCCGGCAACAGCGTCTATGCCTACCTGCGCTGGAGCAAGGAAGGCGAGCCGTTGCTGGTGGTCGCCAACCTCACGCCGGTGCCGCGAGAAGCCTACCGCGTTGGCGTTCCGTTCAGCGGCAAGTGGGCCGAGCTGTTCAACAGCGATGCGGGGGTCTATGCCGGTTCCAACTTTGGCAACGGCGGTGGCGTGCGCACCGACGAGATCAAGAGTCACGGCCAGGCGTTCTCGCTGTCCTTGAACCTGCCGCCGCTGGGCGTGGTGATTCTCAAGCCGACGGTGGAGCAGTTGCAACACGATGAGTGATAACGCCTTGCATTGAGCCGCGTTTTTCTCGACGCAGCGCAATGGCCGAGTAGCAACTGATTAGCAAACCTGTGGGAGCGAGCCTGCTCGCGAATAGCTTTACATCAGTCGACCTGGTCGCCTGATAAGGCATTCGTCAGCAAACTCGCTCCCACAGTCGTTTCAAGTCTTCCGACAATTGTTGTGGGACGAATCCCGGACGAATGTCATCCCTCGCCACTGAACCTGACATCTTTTCAATGGTCTGTTGACCACTGCGCGCGCAGTACGCCCGGGTTACGGCCCGCGACGTCCGGCTGAATTTCGCCCGCGCCAGATGCCTATTCCAGCAGTTGCAGCGCGTTGTTCGACGCTGTCCGATCAGGCGTTATTCCCTTGCATGCGGCCCGCCCATCGGCCTTCTTTTCAATTTGTCGAAGATTATCCATGCCTATTTCTCCCTCCGATGCCTCCCTTCGCTTGACCCCTGTGCCGGGCGTTCGACGCCGTTTGCTCAATGCCGGCCTGCTGACCACCTTGATAACCGCCGCCGTTGCCAGCCCGTTCGCACTGGCCGAAACCACGAGCAAGGATCGCTGGGTCAGTGACACCCTGAGCACTTACGTACGCAGCGGTCCCACCGACGGCTACCGCATCGTCGGCACCTTGAAGTCCGGGCAGAAAGTCGAGCTGATCAACACCCAGGGCGACTACAGCCAAGTGCGCGGCAGCGCTGGCGACAACGTCTGGATTCCCACCGCGGACCTGCAGGAAGTGCCGGGGCAGGCCGAGCGCTTGCCGCAATTGACCCAGAAGGCCGCGGACCTCAGCGCGCAACTGAAGACCATCGACGACGACTGGAAGACCAAGGTTCAGGGCATGCAGGAAACCCTGGAGTCGCGCAAGAAACTGGTCGACGAGCTCGAAGCACGGACCAAGGACCTGAACGCGCAGTTGGCCAGCGCCCAGTCGGATTTGCGCACGACCCAGGCAAAGCTGGGTGACGAAAACAATCAGGTGCTGATGCGTTACATGGTGTACGGCGGCAGCATCGCCGGCGCTGGACTGTTGCTGGGCCTGATCCTCCCGTCCCTGACCAAGGGCCGCAAGCGCAACGATCGCTGGTTCTGAGTCCGCTTCGTCCTACCTTCTGCACGCGCATTGAACCCGGCATTCCCCATGCCGGGTCTTATCCCGGGTCTTGGCCAAAAACCTGGCCCGCGTCCTTGGCAATAACTGGCAACTTTTCCCCCATGCGCTAGTTTAGTGCGGGGCACCCTCTGCCCACCATTTTTCCCCATCACAAGAAAAAGAGAACACCCCCATGAAGTTTGAACCCTTCGCCAGGTCGCTCGTTGCGACGACGCTCACCCTTGGTCTGTCCTGCGCCCACGCCGCTTCCGTGGCGCCGGCCGCTGCTGAAAACGGCATGGTCGTCACCGCGCAGCACCTGGCCACCCATGTGGGTGTCGACGTACTCAAATCCGGCGGCAACGCAGTCGATGCAGCCGTTGCCGTGGGTTACGCCCTGGCGGTGGTCTATCCCGCCGCCGGCAATCTGGGTGGGGGCGGGTTCATGACCATCCAGCTGGCGGACGGGCGCAAGACCTTCCTCGACTTCCGCGAAAAAGCGCCTCTGGCCGCCACCGCCAACATGTACCTGGACAAGGACGGCAACGTCGTGCCGGACCTGAGTTCCAAGGGGCACCTGGCCGTCGGCGTGCCCGGCACGGTGTCCGGGATGGAGATGGCGCTCAGCAAATACGGCACCAAAAAACGCGCCGAAGTCATTGCCCCGGCGATCAAGCTCGCTGAAAACGGCTTCGCCCTGGAGCAGGGAGACGTTGACCTGCTTGGCACCGCCACCGACGAGTTCAAGGCCGACGCCAAAGACCTCGGCACGATCTTTCTGAACAAGGGCCAGCCACTGCAAGTCGGCGACACACTCGTGCAAAAAGACCTTGCCAAAACCCTCAAGGAAATTTCCGCCAAAGGCAGCGATGGTTTCTACAAGGGCTGGGTGGCCAAGGCCATCGTCGATTCCAGCCATGCAGGGAAGGGCATCATCACCCAGGCGGATCTCGACAAATACGCAACCCGCGAAATGGCGCCGATCGAATGTGATTACCGCGGCTACCACGTGGTCTCAGCGCCGCCACCGAGTTCCGGCGGCGTAGTGATTTGCGAGATTATGAACATCCTCGAAGGCTACCCGATGCAGGAACTGGGCTATCACTCCGCCCAAGGGCTGCATTACCAGATCGAAGCCATGCGTCACGCCTACGTCGACCGCAACAGCTACCTGGGCGATCCGGATTTCGTCAAAAACCCGATCAGTCATCTGCTTGACCGCGACTACGCCGCCAAGCTTCGCGCCGCCATCGAACCGCAGAAAGCCGGCATCTCCCAGAACATCAAACCCGGCGTCGCGCCCCACGAAGGCAACAACACTACCCACTATTCCATCGTCGACAAGTGGGGCAACGCGGTTTCCGTCACTTACACCCTCAACGACTGGTTCGGCGCTGGCGTGATGGCTAGCAGCACCGGCGTGATCCTCAACGATGAAATGGACGACTTCACCTCCAAGGTCGGCGTACCGAACATGTACGGCCTGATTCAGGGCGAAGCCAACGCCATCGCCCCAGGCAAGTCGCCGTTGTCGTCGATGAGCCCGACCATCGTCACCAAGGACGGCAAGACGGTGATGGTGGTCGGCACGCCGGGCGGCAGCCGCATCATCACCGCCACCTTGCTGACCATGCTTAACGTGATCGATTACGGCATGAATATTCAGGAAGCCGTTGATGCGCCTCGCTTCCACCAGCAGTGGATGCCGGAAACCACCAATCTGGAGGCCTTCGCCGTCAGTCCGGATACCCAAAAGATCCTCGAAAGCTGGGGCCACACGTTTGCCGGTCCCCAAGACGCGAACCATCTGGCTGCCATTCTCGTCGGCGCGCCGGCGCTGGGCGGCAAACCTGTGGGCAACAACCGTTTCTACGGTGCCAATGATCCGCGTCGCAGTACCGGCCTGTCCCTCGGTTATTGATCTGAGCGCGAGCCGAGTCACCGGACGGGCAGGGTGCTCGCGTCCGGTGACGTGTGCAGCGGTGTTCCTCAGGCAGGATCCTGCGCGTGATTTTGGTTGCGCGCAGGGCGCTCCGAAGTGTTATGTTATAACCCGATTTTGCAGGCCGCCCACAGGCCTGCCGGTTATCGCGCTTCGAGAGTCCATCGCGTATGCAAATCCTGTCTGTCCCCTTGCAATCTCCCGCCACGTCTATCGCCCATCCTGGCCGCCTGCAATCGATCGATGCCCTGCGTGGACTGATCATCGTGTTCATGCTGCTGGATCACGTGCGCGAGACCTTCTTTCTGCACCATCAGGTCAGCGACCCGATGGACGTCGCTCACACCAGCGTCGACCTGTTCATCAGCCGCACCCTCGCGCACTTCTGCGCACCACTGTTCGTGTTCCTTACCGGTCTTTCAGCCTGGCTGTACGGCGAACGGCATGCGGGCAAGGGCGCGGTGGCGGGGTTTCTGTTCAAGCGCGGGCTGGTATTGATCGCGCTTGAACTGACGCTGGTGAACTTCGCCTGGACGTTCCAGTTTCCGCCGACGGTGATTTACCTGCAGGTCATCTGGGCGATTGGCCTGAGCATGATTGCGCTGTCAGCGATGGTGGTAATGCCGCGCGGGGTGCTGGCGGCGCTGGGACTGGCGATCATCGCCGGGCATAACCTGCTGGATGACGTGCACTTTGCCGTGGGCTCGGCGATGCACATTCCGTGGGCGATTCTGCATGACCGCGGCTGGATCGAGGTCGGCGACAGTCTGCGCCTGCGCACGTCGTACCCGCTGCTGCCGTGGATCGGCGTGATTGCCGTGGGTTACGCCGCCGGGCCGTGGTTTGGTCGCGACGCGAATGGGGAAAAGCGTGAGATCAACCTGATTGCCTGGGGGTTTGGCGCACTGACGCTGTTTCTCGCACTGCGCGGCATCAACGGCTATGGCGAGAAGCCGTGGGTGGAGGGTGACACCACGGCGCAGACCCTGATGAGCGTGTTAAACGTGACCAAGTACCCGCCGTCGCTGCTGTTCATCAGCCTCACGCTGGGCGTCGGCTTGCTGGTGCTGGCCTGGCTTGAGCGGCAACAGGGCCGGGCTTGGCTGCGACCACTGGTGACCTTTGGCGCGGCGCCGATGTTTTTCTACCTCCTGCACTTGTATGTGCTGAAGTTGCTCTATGTCGGCGCGGTCGCGATCTGGGGCACCACCCAAGGCCAATACTTCGGGTTCACCTCGGTATTGGGCCTGTGGGGCTGCGCCGCCGTGCTGACCGTCGTGTTATGGCCGGCGGTGAGTTGGTTCGCGGCGCTCAAGGCGCGTCGCCGGGACATCGCCTGGCTCAAGTACTTCTGAGCACGGCCATGTAGGACCGGCTTTAGCCGGGAAAGGTGTCAGATGTCGCGCAGGCTGCGTTCCATGCGCGCCAAGCCTTCCTCCAGCATTGGCCGTGGGCAGCCGAAGTTCAGACGTACGAACTGGCCGCAGTCGTCGCCGAATTCAAGTCCGTCGCTGAGCGCAACTTTGGCGTGTTCGAGGAAGAAACGCTGCGGGCTCTCAAGCCCCAGGCCGGAGCAATCCAGCCACGCCAGGTACGTGCTCTGGGGCAGGTGCATCGTGATCCCCGGAAAGCGGTTTTTGATGGCATCGGCCAGGTAATCGCGGTTGTCCTGCAGATACGCCACGACTTGTTCCAGCCAGGGAGCGCCTTCCCGATAAGCGACTTCGGTAGCCTCCAGGCCCAGTGCGTTGACGCTGTCCACCAGCCCCAGGCGCCCGGCATTGAAACGCTGTCGCAACTCGGCGTTCTGCACCACGGCGAATGCAGTCTTCAACCCGGCGATGTTCCACGCCTTGCTCGCCGACATCAGCGTCACGCTGCGCGCCGCGATCTCCGGGCTCAGGGAAGCAATCGGCGTGTGCTGACGACCGTCGAACAGCAGGTCGGCGTGGATCTCGTCGGAAATGATCAGCGCATCACGCCGCACACAGGCTTCTCCGATGGCGAGCAATTCGTCGCGTTCGAATACCTTGCCCAGCGGGTTGTGGGGATTGCTCAGCAGCAGCGCGCCATGGTCGGGCAGGGCGCGTTCCAGCGCCGCGACGTCAGTGGGGTATTCGCCCCGGGCGTCGACATGGAAGGGCAGATCGATGCGCGGCAATTTCCAGTTGGCCGGCGCGTGCAGCAACGGTGAATAGTTGGGCGTCTGCACCAGCACCGCGCTGGACGGCGAGACCAGTGCATGGAGCGCCATGTTCACGCCGGGCTCGACCCCGGGTAGAAACACCAGGTCCTGCGCCTCGATCTGCCAGCCGTACCGGTCAGCGAGATGCTTGACCAGGGTTTCCCGCAACGCTTGCTGGGGCACGGAATAACCCAGCAGCGGGTGCTCCAGGCGATTCTTCAGCGCCTGCACAATGGGCGTGGCCACGGGGAAATCCATGTCTGCGACCCACATCGGCAGCACATCTTCGGGGTACTGGCTCCACTTCTTGCTGCCGGTGTTCAAGCGCTGAAAAACGTTATTCAGATCCATGTTCTGGCCTGTCCTGCTCGAAAAAAAGGGATTGTGCCAGAGAAAGCGGGGTCGGGTTTGCTGCCGATTTTGGGTTTGTAGGATTAGTCCGTAAATGCCGCTGGAACCGTCTCCTTCGTGCCTCCCCCTCTGGAGTCACACTTTGAAATGCCGCATCTTCGCCCGCTTCAGCCCCTGTCATGGATGAGTTGATCGGTTCTTTATGGACCGGTCAGGGGCGCATTTTCCTGCCAGGGACGCTCATTCATGCTTAACGCAATGCCGCCTTTCTTCGATCACAGTCGCCACAAACTTGTTATTCATCGTCTGCCCATTGCGCTCGATGTTCTTGCCTTCGAGGGCGAGCAACAGCTGAGTCAGCCGTTTCTTTATCGCGTTGAATTTACCTCCTTCGAGCGGGACATTGGAGCTGATCGGGTGCTGGGAAAGACAGCGCAGTTCAGTCTGCATGCGGCGCCCTATACGTTGCCTGTTGCGATTCGTGGTTTGCCGGTGCCTTCGGTTGTACCGCTGCGAACTTTGGATGGGGTCATCATCGGGTTTAAGCGGCTGTCTGGCTCGGCTGACGAGGCGCGCGATGAAGTGACGCTGGAGCCGCGCCTTGCGCCCGAAGAAATCGTCTTCAGCTGCGGCGGCGCATTCATCCGCATCAAGGATGGAGAAATCGAGCTGGGCGCGCCAGGGGAACATCCATCACCGGGCCGCGTACGTGCTAAAGGGCGGTGCCACCACGCTGACCACCCCGGCGACGCCGATACCGCCGGGCTATGCCGCGGGCTACACCCTCAGCGACTCGGATAAGGGTTACGCCCCCTTCGTCCGTTACCTGATCACCACCCAGGATGGCGAACGGTTCCCCGGCGTGACCGATAAGGACGGCAGAACGATCCCGGTTCACACGCTATTGCCCGGGAACGTGGTGATCGAGTTTCCCAATGACAAGCCCGATGAGCAGTGACCACCGCTCAGGGGCCCCGTCGCCCGGATGGGTTGCGATCTGCATCGCAACGGCTACCGACACCGCGCCTGCCGCCAAGCAATCGGCCGCGACGATTTATCACCGCAGCAAATCTTCAATCAGGAAGGACCCGGCATGAAAGACAGACAGCACCAGACGGACATCTTTTGCACCTACAAGCCTGTGGCCATCGGCCCGCAGAAAACCCATTGGGTTGAGTTTCAACTGGTGGATGAGCTCGGCGAGCCGCTGGCAAATCTGCCATGGCGAGCGACCAATCAGGCAGTGCGGGATGGCTGCGTTGCTGAATATTCGGGGAGCACCGATGCCCAGGGTTTCATTCGACTTGAAGACCTTCACCCGCTCGACGTAACACTGCTAATGCCGGCGGCGCCGTTGGCTGAAGTCCTGCAACAGCGGCGGCTGCGCGCGGTGCGCCCGGAGCCCGAGCGGCCGGGGGCAAGTGACAGCAAACCTCTGTACGGAAAGCAGCGTCCCGGGTTTTCACCGGTGGGACAGCAGGCACTTGAGCAGGGGCATGCTTATCACTACCTGCGAATAGGGCAGTTGTGTGATGAGCTGCCGGCGTTCAACCCGCCGTGGCCAGAGCTGGATCCGCCACCGGCTTATCATTTTCCGGACGCTGAGTTTTCAGGGTTTACGGTGCAATACGAAGCGCTGAACTGCCGGCATGTACTGGAAGTTTGCCCACTGCGGGCTTGGTCGTTGGTGTTGCATGATGAGCAGAAGTACAGCCTCGCGAATGCCTACAACCTGGGACTGATGAGCATCTTGTCGTACAGCAACCGCGCGGAGAATTTGTACGGGTCACCTGAGTATTTTTTTGCCGAGCAGTGCCTTGATCTGTCGAGAACTCCCAGGGTTTGGGACGGGGGAAGAACTGGCCCTGTCTGGTTACCGACGTGGCGTTTAACGACCGGTATCAGCCTTGCGTGATGATGGACACTACCAAGGAACGACCTCCTCAAGGTGACACTCAGCTTTTTTACGTTGCGAACACTACGCAGGTGCTGGTGTCATGGCGAGGAACCGACTTCGACCGGTTTCATGCGCCCGACCTCGCTACGGATCTGACATTTCGTCCCGTACAGCCCGCCCTACATGCTCAGTGTGCGCCATCAACAGAGTGTGTGGATCTTGGGCTTGATGGCCGCGTGCACTTAGGCTTCCGTAAGGCTTTCGCGATAGCTCAGGACGTATATTCTGAGCATTTTGAAAGACTAATCCCGAAAGCTGCATTAGGCAGGCAATTGTTTATATGCGGGCACAGCCTTGGCGGCGCTTTAGCCCTGATTCATGCCGCGACGCTAAAACAAGATTACCCCGTTTTATATACCTATGGCATGCCTCGCACTTTTACGCTGAACGCGTTAAAAGGGTTGAGCGAAATTCGTCATTTCCGTCACGTTAATGACACTGACACTATTTCCAGTGTGCCACCTGAGGCTGACCTCGATAACCACCTCTACAACCTGTATGGCCCCTTAGGCACTACGTTGGGTTTCGCATGGTCAATGGGCCAGACCCTCGCGACGAATGTGATCAAGTTCGGCGATCCATACGGCCATCACGGCGAACTTGCCATGCTTTACCGCGTAGAGCAGCACACGCAGAGTCGAGGCTCTTCTTATCCTGCATACCGCAGCAAGGATGGGCTCGGCGCGCCGTACTACAACACCATAAAAACCCGACTCCCGGAGCGGCCAAACCTTTACGTGGTGCCCAGTTTAAGCAGCGCAGAAAATGATCAGGCCGAACAGTCGCAGCGCGCTCTAATGCGTTGCCTAACGCCTGGGGACCGAGCGCGCTTTTTCCAACCTCATAAAAACCTGAAACCCGGGGGCTGCTGGGTATCGGTAACCACATGATGGGTGAGTACATGACGCATATCACTCATCGCCTGCTAGCGGCGATCAACCCTAAACGTGTGCCACTGCTTGCCGCGCAGAAAGGGATCAAGCGTTTTGAGCAACAGATGGACAAGTACAGCAATTCCTCACCCGAACACGAACACAGGCGCAATATTTGGCTTCTTTCGATGCATCAGAAAGCCGAATCGGCTTTAACGGTGACGCAGAAAGCCGAGGGTGGCGTTGAAGCGTTGTTGCGTCTGGACGCGTTAGAGAAAGATGTGGTGTGGAAATGAAGATTACGATGTCCGGCTCGAGAAGTCCGCTACTGCTTTTGGCAACGGCGACATTGTTAGGTGGCTGTGCTCAGGACTATCGATTGTCGCCGGCGCCATATGGTGAGAAAGTTTCATTGAGTATTAAGTTGCCCGAAGATCTTGAATTGAGATCCATGCGTGTCATGTACAGATCTGCCGTTTGTCAGCGTGTGACCTATGATGGGGACGGTCGGCCGGAGAGGGTGGACGGGCATAATGGTTTTGAAGTCCCACTACAGAGGCGCGAGGGGGAACTCTACGGAGCAAACCTGTTTGTCGACGGAGGCGGTCCGTGCCAATGGCGTTTAAGTAACGTTGATTTCGGCGTCAAATACCGAATGCCTACCCCTTTTGGGGAAAACGTAATACCAGGTTCGGGCGGTAGAGTAGTGATCGTTTTTGATCACAACAACCCGCAGCGGCAGGTGTCTCGCTCCATAGAAGTAAATGGGCCCGATCTGCGCATTGTGGAAAACTATTATCCTTGGGTGAGCGAGAGCTTTATAAACGGCTATGTCCAGAGAGTCCGTCTGTCCGGCAAGGGTGGAAGCTACCTCACATATGAAGCGCCAGATGCACGAAAGATTTATTTCGAAGCAGTGCTGCATAGAGAGTATGTAGTTAAATCCATAGCGCCCAAAAAACCCATACCAGGTGAATTCCTAAAATTGTACTACCCGGATGGCACGGTGGAGTCCGATTGGCGTGCGATGCCGAGTTTTGAAAAACTGCAAAAAATCCGCCTGGCGGCGGAAGAAAGAAGATGAGGCCGCTCAGTAGCAAAAACTATCGAGGGCGTTGGAACTCACAGTCGTCTTTAAGGATACTTTTGCTCTGGACCACGCTATTAATTTCGCTCACCGGATGCGCAAAGGACCACAGCATGTCTCCAGTGCCAGATGGCGAGAAAGTCACGGTTACTATTAAAGTTCCGGAGGATCTAGAACCCAAGCCAATGCGGGTTATGTATCGCTCTTCAGTCTGTAAAAGTGTAGTTCGTGATGCAGATGGGCGGCCTGAACAGCTAGATGGTCACAGCGGGCACGAGGTAAAACTCGTTCGCCAAGGGGGCGGAGATTTGTATACAGCTGAGTTGTATGTCAATGCTGGCGGAGCATGTGATTGGCAGTTGAGTAATGTGGTTTTTGGCGTCAAATATCCCGTGCCCAATCGATTTGGAGAGGGTGTGAAATCTGGCTTAAGTGGGAGCCTCATTGTGATATTTGATGATAATAATGCTCAGTTGCGCGTACCGGGTTCTAAGGTCGTGGAGGGGCGGGAGTTGAGGGTTGTTAACGACTATTATCCTTGGATCAATGAGAGCTTCATTAGGGGCCATGTCAAAAGCGCCGAACTCGCCGGTGAGGCAAATGGCTTTCACACGTTCAAAGCACGGAAGGCCCGGTCGATATATTTTGAACCTTCATTACACAGTAATTATGTTGTGATTTCCAAGGAGCCTACAGTGCACAAGCCTGGAATGTTCATTACGTTTTACTATCCGGACGGGACGGCTCAGTCTGACGGTCGCTATGTGCCAGACTTCAAAAAATGCAGGAAATCCGCTTGAAGGCCGAATCCAAAAAATGAAGTCACTCAATGTGCCGCAGAAAACCGCAAGGAGGGCTAAATGAAGAGTGCGAAGTTATTCGTAAAAAACTCAATTCAGTGTCAAGCGCTGCTTGGTTCCATCAGTGGATGCGCCAAAGACTACAGCATGGCGCCGTCACCGGGCGGCGAGCAAGTCAAGATTGTTATTAGGGTCTCCGAGGAATTAGAAGTAACACCCCTGAGGGTGATGTATCGATCAGCGATCTGCGAACCAGTCACCCATGACAGAGATGGACGACCCGAGAAGCTCGAAGGTTACAATTCGATTGATGTGAAATTGTCACCACAAAACAACAGAGGTGCAGTGCTGAGCAGCTTATAACCAATCACCGTAGACAGATAATTACTCAATCAAACTAACCGAGAGTCTTCACAACTATGAAAGACATCATCCGCCTAGGCGACCTCACCACTCACGGCGGCGTTGTGCTTCAGGCCTTTTCGCACACCGACCTCAACGGCAAGCCCATCGCCGGTGTAGGGCACAACGTCAGTTGCCCGTTATGCAAAGGTATTTTCCCCATCGCCGAAGGCAGCAGCACGTACGCGGTGGATGGAATCCCCGTTGCGCTGGACGGCATGAAAACCGCCTGTGGTGCGGCGCTCATTGCCAGTGGCCCAAAGTACGCCGTTACCAGCTGAAATCAAACTGCACTGGTCACCGAAGGGTCTCGCAAAAAAACACGGAGAAATCGACGGTGCAATGCCGTCGGTTTCGCACTGCTCTGCGCTGCTTCAGGTCGATTGCGGTCACCCCTCCATGTTTAACGGGGCCTTCAAGACATCAACACGCCGCCTGTCGGAACACAATCGACCGTTATTAAACTTTCAGCGCCAAACCACTTGTCGGGTCCATCTTCGCTTTCCTGAATTCGAGCTTCAGGCACGTCTCTTTATATCTGTGCGTTCTGCTTAGTTGACCGATCGCCGTAATCGAAACATGAACTTGTCGTTAAAAACCCTGATACGAATTAGCCTGAGAAGGGAGTAACACTATGTTCCTGCACAATAAGCGTCTTCAATACACCGTTCGCGTCGCCGAGCCTAATCCGGGTCTGGCCAATTTGCTCCTGGAGCAGTTTGGCGGCGCCCAAGGCGAGCTGGCAGCGGCCACACGTTACTTCACCCAAGCGTTGGCTGAAGAAGATCCAGGTCGTAAAGATCTGTTGCTGGACATCGCGACCGAGGAGCTGAGCCACCTTGAGATCATTGGCTCGATCATCGTGATGCTCAACAAAGGCGCCAAGGGCAAACTGGCCGAAGGCGTGCAAGCCGAAGGCGAGTTGTACCGTGACATCAACGGTGCCGGTAATGATTCACACATCACCAGCCTGCTGTACGGCGGCGGTGCGCCGCTGGTCAACTCCGCCGGTGTGCCATGGACCGCGGCCTACATCGACACTATTGGTGAACCGACCGCGGACTTCCGTTCGAACATCGCTGCCGAAGCACGGGCGAAGATTGTCTACGAGCGCCTGATGAACGTGACCACCGATCCAGGCATCAAGGACGCGCTGGGCTTCCTGATGACCCGTGAAATCGCGCATCAGATTTCCTTCGAGAAAGCGCTGCACTCGATCCAGCCTAACTTCCCGCAAGGCAAGCTGCCAGGCATGCCAGAGTTCTCCCGGACTTACTTCAGTATGTCCAACGGCGAGCCGAATGTACGCGGGCCGTGGAACAGTGACGCTGATTTCGAATACGTCGAGAATCCAAAGCCGGCAGTAGACGGTGGTGATGGCACCGCTTCGGTAACGTTGAGCGAAGACGATTCGGTCACCCTGACTATGATGAAGGAGCGCCTGAAGTCTGACCTGGACGCTGACCCGATGACCGGTGCTGATCTCGGATCAGGTCTGGCACAGGGCAAAACTGAGTAAACCTTGAGAGTAGGGCCGGTGCACAGCCGGCCCTATGGTCTATGTGATCACAACCGCGAACAGCATGGAGATTTCTAATGAGCCGTTTATTAGATGATTCGACGCTCAATGGAGCCAGCGAATTGTTCAGCGATAAAGCCCAGCCGGACTTCACTTCATGTTTGACTCGCTTTGAAGTGGAAGCAGCGACGCTGGGGCGTGGATTCAGAACGGCGTTGTTCGTTCAGCAATTCAAAGCCGGACTCTTGCCGAAATCCGTGAAAGGGGTCGACAGCCTTCATTGAGCCTCGGCGTTGCTGTGGCTATTTCACAGTAGCGCTTGCGGGCTGGACTGTTTCATCCCCTGTGACTCCATCGGTTTTGCCCGCGAAAGCGGGCTTTTTTGTGTCTGTCGAGGGCGCGGAACGGGATCCCGACGTAGCAGCGGCACCTCCCGCAATCCGCTGCGTCGCGACACGCTGGACTGATCCGCGATTACCCGCCACTGTATTGGCCTTCGCGCGTGAGCAATGCGTATTTTCAGGCCTGATGCACATCGGGAAAGGGAGCGGATTTGAATCAGCTAAAACGCCTCGAAAGTGGGATCAAGGGCTTCGACGCACTGCTCAAAGGAGGCCTCGTTGCGGGCGCCTCGTACATCATTCAAGGGCGCCCCGGGTCGGGCAAGACAATCCTTGCCAACCAGTTGGGGTTCAACCATGTCCGGCAAAACGGCCGCGTGCTGTTCGCAACGTTGCTTGCCGAACCCCATGACCGGCTGTTTCATTTCCTCTCCACCCTGAGCTTCTTTGATCGCGCGGCGGTGGGCCAGAGCATCCAGTTTGTCAGCGCGTTCGACACCCTGGAGAACGATGGTCTGGACGAAGTCGTGAAGTTGCTGCGCCGCGAGATCACCCGCCAGCATTCCAGTCTGTTGATTCTGGACGGTCTGCTCAACGCGCGCTCCAGGGCAGAAACGCCTCTGGACACCAAACAATTCATCTCCGAGCTGCAGGGGCACGCCGCCTTCGCCGGCTGCACGGTGCTGTTCCTGACCAGCTCGCAACTGGACGATGGCAGTCCCGAGCACACCATGGTCGACGGCGTGATCGAGATGGGCGAAGACACGGTCGGGTCGAGCACGGTGCGTCGGATCACGATGCGCAAGACGCGGGGCAGCGGCGCGATCCCGGGCGCACATGAATTTGAAATCAACGAGCAGGGCATTTCCATTTATCCGCGTCTCGAATGCATGCTGACCCGAAACGACGCCATGCCCGAATACCCCCACGCCATGCTGAGCAGCGGCATCAAGGGGCTGGACGCCCACATCGGTGGCGGTCTGGTCCGCTCTTCGGTCACGCTTATCATGGGGCCTTCAGGGGCCGGCAAGACTTCACTGGGCATCCAGTTTCTGGGCGGCTGTTGCGCAGAGGAACCAGGGCTTTACTTTGGTTTTCACGAGTCGCCGCAGCGGGCGATGAGCAAAGCACGTTCGCTCGGCGTGGACTTGACGGCACTGCAGGCGTCGGACGCGCTGCACATCGTCTGGTCCCCAGCCTCGGCAGGTCTGATTGATCGCGCCTGTTACGACTTGCTCGACAGGGTAGAGCGACTACAGATCAAACGCGTGTTCATCGACAGCCTCAACGCCCTGGGCCGGGCGGCCGCCGATCAGAGCCGAGTGCCAGACGTGCTTGACGCCTTGCTCAGCGAACTTCGCGCCCGCGGAGTCACGGTGATGGCGGCCTGGGAAGCGCGGCGATTGTTTGACGGCCCCGTGAGCTTTCCTGCAACGGATATCTCCGGCGTCGTGGATAACCTGCTGCTCGTCCAGTTCGTACAGCATCGGACTGAACTTCAACGGCAGGTTTCGATTCTGAAGATCAGAGACAATGCCTACGATCCCTCGCCACTTGAAGTCGTGATGAGCAACGCTGGAATCACCATGAAGAAGGTCTGAGATATGCGATTCGCAACGTGGGGGTGGTCACTACCAGTGAGTTGTTCACGCAGGCGCCCGACCCTCGCGACAGTGTGGGACGTGCTCATCTGATGCCGACCATTCTGATCATTGATGATGAATACCTGATTGCCGATATCCTCAGCTTCGCACTGGAGGACGAGGGCTTTCAGACGGTGGTGGCCGGCAGCGGGCACAAGGCGCTGGACATTCTGGACCGCGAGCGGCCCGACCTGATCATCACCGATTTCATGATGCCGGGCATGACCGGCCTGGAACTCGCCGAGAGCATCAAGGCCCGCGCGATGCACGCCCTGACGCCCATCATGCTCATGAGTGGCGCACAGGCTTACATGGGGGCCGAACGGCCAGACCTGTTTGACGAAGTGATTGAAAAGCCATTTGATATAGACCAGGTCATCGACAAGATTCACGCCCTGTTTAAAGCTCGCCTGTGACGTTCTCCCAGTCCATCGTCATTGCTGTTGAACGAATCGATTCAGCCCAGGGTCGATACTGATAACGCTTACGAGATGGGCAGTGCAATGAATACCTGGTACAGCAGATCGTTGGGGGAAGGCACCGTTGTCTACCGCCGCTTGCGCGTGTTGAACGAACTTCGTCATCACGTCTGTCCGGACGTTCCCTGTCCGTACTCGCTGTATATGGACGCGGACAGCGCAGAGACCATTGTGTTATTTGATCCCGAGCAGATTCTGCTGGCCACGGCATTTGGCGCATTGCCGTGTGGGCAGCCCCTGATCAACGGCGTTCGCCTGATCGATCTTGAATATCGCCCGCTGCCAGTCACCGTTCAAAGTGCACAGATTTTCAGTGTGCCACCGATACACCCTCAATCTCTGCCTTACTCTGAATACCGTGCGTGATGAGCGGTGTCCTTGAACCATAAAGCTGATAGTAGATGTGAAGGGGCTCTGGCGTGAGCGGGTTCGGTTGCTGTCAGTATTGCTTACAGGAGAATCATAATGGCTGTGGCCGTTGTCAGACTGGAAGGTGAAGATATTCCCCTAGAACACCGGCAGTCAGGTGCTACTGCTGTCTTTCGCGTCAAAGATGATCAGGGCGCTGAACTGTATTTTGACGATGAAGTTGAAGCGGCCAAGTCGGCGGTTGAGTTAAGCGACGCCGAGCAGTCCTGAATCACCAGGCGTTCGGGCTATCTGAACTCATTCATTGATAAGCAGGCTTAATATCGCATCGGTAAATTCTGCCGGCGCCTCTTGTGGCACATTGTGGCCCACTCCCGCGATCACCAGCCGTCGTACTGGCCCTGCAAAGCCCTTCACCGCAGAACGTTCATCGCGTTTCGATGAGACCCCATCGTCTGCACCCGCCAGAACTACTGCAGGCACCGTGATCTGTGGCTTTCGCGCAAGCCGCTCCTGAAGAACGCCATATTGGGGATCGCTCGGCGCCAGTCCATAGCGATGGCGATAGGAGTGCACCACGACGTCAACAAAGTCTGGGTTTTCGAACGACTGCGCGGTATCCGTAAAGGTGGATTCTGCGAATGGCCAGGTCGGCGACCAGAGCTTCCACAGCAACCGACAGAACTCAGCCCGATTGGCCGCAAGGCCCGCGCGGCCGCGTTCGCCGTGGAGGTAAACTGGTACCACAGGCGTCGCTCGGCTTCGGGCGATGCCGGGGTATTTGCCGAGGCAATGTCTTGAATGTTGTAGCCAGGGTCGCAACTGACCAGCCCCGTCACCCGTTCCGGCCACAGCGCGGCTACCACACACGCGGCGCGCCCGCCCCAGTCATAACCTGCGAGAATCGCTTTCGGGATATTCAATGCATCCAGCAGCGCCAGCAGATCTGCCCCCAGTGCCGCCTGTTCGCCCGAGCGGGGCGTGGCTGAATCAAGAAAACGGGTTGGGCCATACCCCCTCAGGTAAGGCACGATGCAGCGACAGCCCGCCTGGACAAGCCGCGCCGACACTTCGTTGTATGCGTGAATGTCATAGGGAAATCCGTGGAGCAATACGACAACAGGGCCATTGCTTGGGCCCATGTCGCGATAGGAAACATTCAGCACGCCAGCCACTGTGTTCTTCACGGGAGTACTCCAGCAGACAGTACAAGCGAAGCCCTAGCGAATGCCGGGCTTATGTATGAGCTGTATAGGTTGGAACGATTCAATTGCGCGATTGGCAATTGCAGACTAACGAGAGTGCGCTCATCCAGTCACCGATGCTCGCGCAACAGGCGCGTGCATCGGGAGATCAACAACGGAGCGACGGTCTATATCCCGTTCCCCGTTGACAGGCCGATCAGGAAACCCAGGATTCGACTGTGTCGGAACCGTGTTCGGCTTTCCATTCTTTCAAGGTTTTGTGATTGCCACCTTTGGTCTCGACGACTTCACCGGTGTGCGGGTTTTTGTAGACTTTAACGGCGCGGGCTTTGCGAGTGGTCTTCTCGGGTGCGCTGGTGTGCTTGCCCTGCTTGGATCCGGTTGGGTGATCCAGGATCGAAATAATGTCTTTCAGGCTCTTGTTGTATTCGCCGAGCAGCGTACGCAATTTGCCTTCGAATTCGATTTCCTGTTCCAGGCCTTTATCACCTTTCATGGCTTCGAGGGCAGCGAGCTGGTCGGCAAGGTGACGTTCAAGCTGGCGGTATTCAGCAAGTTTTGACATTGGAACTCCATGTTTCGGTTTGTTGATACTGACGTGCGGCGTTAGCACTGGCGAACATTGGAGCGCACGGTGGTTACTGGTGTAACCGTAGACACTGTAGTGCGAGTGGGCGCATGGATGCCAGCACTAACAGCAAACTTTTCTGACTTAACTCCAGGGTTGTCGATGGCTGGGCCGCAGGTCGCTTTAAAACATGGGGGCCGATCAGGCTTGACCCAGCGCTGCAGGCTGCAAGCCCGCGTTCAATGCGGGTTTCAATGCCAGTCCGCCAAACGAGGTGGTGGGGTCTACATACCGCAAGGCCGACTTAATGTCTTTCCAGCCGACGTAATTCATCAGGCTTTTAATATCCCAGCCGTTGCCAGACGCCCAAGTTGCAAATCCTCGGCGCATGGAGTGGCTGCTGTAAAGGTCGTCGGGCAAACCGGCGTCTTTGAAGATGCGCCGCAACATCGGCACCAGGCTGTGTGAATTGATTGCCTCTACGGACACGTTACCCCAGCGGTCGATCCGCCGGAACACTGGCCCCTGAGTCAGGCCGGCCACGGTGATCCAGTTGATATAGGCATTGACCGGGCAGAGTGTCTTCAGTGCCGGGGTGCGAAACGTGGCGCCCTCATGCTGGCGATCACCTTTGCTGTACGGCAGGTAGAAGCTGATGCCTTCGCCGGCCTGCGCCTGGGTGTTGCCGATGTCCAGTCTGGCCAGCTCATCGCCGCGAAACCCTCGCCAGAAACCGATCAGCACCAGGGCGATGGAGCGCCGATGGCGCATCAGCGTCTTGTGATCGCCGCGCTGCCACGCAGCGTCGGCCTCGTTCTCCAGCCAGGCGACCGCTTGCTCAAGGTGACGCAACAGCAAAGGCGCCGCCTGTTTGGCCTGCGCCGGATGCACGACCCGGATGCCTTTGAGCAGTTGCCGTACGGTGGGCGTTTTGGTCGGGTCCGGGAATCCCTGGGTAACGTGCCATTGGGCGAGGGCCGCCAGACGCTGCTTCAGCGTGCTGATGGCGTGCTTGTCCGCGTACTCGGCGAGATAACGCACGATGCCATCGCCCGTGGTGGGCAGGTAACCGCCCCAGGCCACTTCGAAATGCTCGATCGCGGCCCGATAGCTGCGACGTGTGTTGGCTCGGGTGCCTGCTGACAGGTATCGATCTGCTTTTTCCATGTATCCCTCGATCGGCGTGACACAGGCGTTTTGCCGGCTTTGGTCGCCGCTTAACCATCTGAGAGGCGATAAAGTACTATTATCGGCTGCTGTAAGAAACATTTCCACACTACGTTTTAGCTGATAACGTAGCCTGTAATAACGTGTTACGTAACACGGTACGAAATCGTAGGAGTGGACATGGCACGCGGCGGGATCAACAAGGCGGTGGTAGAGCGCGCGCGACTGGCGTTGCTGAGCAAGGGCGCGTATCCCAGCATCGACGCCGTGCGCGTGGAGCTGGGCAATACGGGTTCGAAAACCACCATTGCCCGGTACCTCAAGGAACTCGACGTCCAGGCGCCTGCCGAAGCATCCTCGCGGGAGCGCATGGGCGATGAGCTAAGGGCGCTGGTTGAGGGTTTGCTTGATCGACTGAAGGAGGAGGGCGCGGAGGTCATTGCCCAGGCACAGGCGGAGTTCGATCACCAGCGAGCAGGCTGGGAAACCCGATTGGAAGCCCTTGAAGTGGAGCTCAAAGCAGCCAGGCATCAGTGCGAATCGCAACATGCCGCGTTGACCGATCAGGGCGCTCAGCTGCAGACGACCCATTCCTCCTGGCAGTCGGAACTGACGCGAAATGCCGGTCTCAGTCAGCAGTGCCAGGACCTTGAGGTGCGGGTACGGGACAGGGACGTGCAAATCCAGTCCCTCGAAGAAAAGCATGTGCACGCCCGGGCGGCGCTGGAGCACTACCGCGAGGCCATCAAGGAACAGCGCGAGCAGGATCAGCGTCGTCACGACGCCCAGCTTCAGCAGATTCAGCTTGAGCAACGAAAACTCCAGGAGACGCTGATCATCAAGCAGGATGAATCCACGCGCCTGAACCGCGACAACGAGCGTCTGCTCGGCGAACTGCGCCAACAGGCGCGGGTGCTCACGGATCAGCAAGACCAGGCGCAGCGCCTCGCTGCGGAACTTCGCACTGCCCAAATGGCCACCGCGAAAGCCGACGGCGCCCGTGAGCAGCTGCAAGAGCAACTGGCGGCCATAAAAGCGGAAAGTAAATCCCTGGCGAAAGCGCTGGCATTGGCCAATGAGCAATGGGCGCAGGCCAATCAGCGGCTTGCGGTTCTGAGCGAGGACAACGACAGCCTGCGCGCTCAGGTGCAGCTCAACATTGCCACACCGCCGCCGATACAGCCGTAAGCGACCGACCGGTCTTCAGCTTGCGGAAATCCATGTCCTATCAGCCCAACCCCGATGTCATCAAGCCCGCCACTCCCTCGACCGTGGCCTTGGCGCGGGGCTCGTTGTTCAAGTTTGTGTTCCTGCTGGCAGGCGTGTTTCTGCTGGCCGCTTACTTGTTGATGTTCCTCGCCCACGACCTTGATCACACCGAGGAACTCGAAAGCGCGTTCTATACCGAAAAAGCAGTGCGCTCCCTGCAGAAAACCCTGACCGTCACGGTCAAGGACTACGCCTTCTGGGGCGATGCCTACCGTTATCTTCACTTGAGTGTGGACCCCGACTGGGCATTTGTCCGTCAGAACATCGGATCGACGCTGTACAGCGATTTCGGGTTTCAAGGCGTGTTTGTCATTGATGACGCCGATCGCACGGTGTATGCCGTGGTTGAAGGCGAATTGGAAAAGGCCGATGCCGAGCCGTGGCTGGGCCCTGCCAAGGACCTGCTGCTGGCCAGGGCTCGGGAGGGCGCCGAGACAGAAACCCCGTTCACCGCTTTCATCGACCTGAACGGTACACCCGCGCTCGTCGCCGCAGCCGCCATCACGCCCGGCACCGACCCAAGCGTCAGCGCGGACGACCGGCTGCACTCGGTGTTGATCTTCGTCGACGTGCTGGACGACGCCAAGCTGGCCGTTCTGGGCAAGGAGTACGGCGTGGAGGGGCTGCATGTCGCCACGCCGGACGAGCGCCAGCAAGTGTCGATCTTCCCGCTGGGTGAAGGCGGGGCTGCGGGTGCTTTGCACTGGACGCCGCCGGCGCCGGGGCAGCGGTTGCTGGCCCTTGGCCTCCCACTGATCGGGCTGGCGGCGGCGCTGGTGTGCCTGATGACTTGGGCGATTTTGCGACGCACCACCGCCGCCGCGCGGTCCCTCGACGACAGTTACGCGTCCCTGCAGAAAAGCGAGAGCGCACTCGCCACCAGCGAAGCGCGCTTTCGTGACGTGGTGGAGGCCAGTTCGGACTGGGTCTGGGAAATCGACAGCGAAGGCCGGTTCACTTACCTCTCTGACCGCTTCGAATGCGTGACTGGCCTGCACCGTACACAGTGGATCGGTGCCCTGATGGACGACCTGCTGCAAACCGAACTCGGCCAAGTGTCCCAGTGGTTGGCGATCCCTAACCGTCGCCCTGACATCACCATCCAGTGCCGCTATCTAGAGACCTGCGGCCGCGAACGCATCAGCCGCCTCTCGGCGCGTTCGATGGCGGCGGGCGGATTCCGTGGCACGGCCACCGATGTCACCGAAGAAGTGGAAGCCCGCCGACGCATCGAATTTCTCTCCCAGCACGACGCCCTGACCGGGCTGCCCAATCGGGTCCGGCTGCAGGAGTTTCTCGACGGCAAACTGAAAGCGCTGCCGACACTCGACTCGCCACTGGTGATGCTGAGCATCGACCTTGACCGCTTCAAGCCGGTGAATGACCTGCTCGGCCACGCCGCCGGCGATCGGGTGCTCAATGACGTGTCCAGTCGGCTGTCCGATTGCGTGCGCCATGGCGATCTCGTCGCGCGGGTCGGCGGTGATGAATTCGTGCTGATCCTCAGCGAGGCCCAGACTCAGGACGAAGTCGAATCACTCTGTCGGCGGCTGATCGAGTCCATCGAACGCCCGGTGCTGATCGACGACCAGGAGATTTTCGTCAGCGCCAGCATTGGTATCGCCATGGCGCCCACCGATGCCCGCGAAGCTGCCGAACTGCTGCGGTACGCGGACATCGCGCTGTATGAGGCCAAGGCTGGCGGCCGTGGCACCTGGCGGTTTTACGCAGGCGACATGAACGCCAGGATCATCGAACGCCGCCGTCTGGAAAGCGACTTGCGCTACGCGATCAAACACAACGAACTGCGTCTGCATTTCCAGCCACGCTTTCGCATTGCCGATGGCGAAATGGTCGGCGCCGAAGCGCTGGTGCGTTGGCAGCACCCGCAGCGCGGCCTGATTCCGCCGGACACCTTCATTCCCATCGCCGAAGAAAGCGGATTGATCATCCCCCTCAGCGACTGGGTCATGACCCAGGCATGCAGCGAAGCCGCGCGCTGGCCGAAACAGCTGTTCATTTCCATCAACCTGTCGCCCGCCGAGTTCAAGCGCGGCAACCTGCCGGCGCGGATTCAGTTCGCCCTCAAGGCCACCGGCATCGAACCGTCGCGGGTCGAACTGGAAATCACCGAAGGGGTGATGATCGAGGACGCTGTCGGCGCGCTGGACGTCATGCGGACCCTGAAGCAGCTGGGGGTGCGCATCGCCATGGATGACTTCGGCACCGGGTATTCGTCGCTGAGTTACCTGCGTACGTTCCCCTTCGACGGGCTGAAAATCGACCGCAGCTTCCTGACCCGGCTCAGCGAAAGCGAAGGCGACCGCTCCATCGTGCAGGCCATCGTCGGACTGGGTCGGGCGCTTTCGCTCACTGTCACGGCGGAGGGCATCGAAACCGCTGAGGACCTGCAATTGCTCAAGTCAGTGCAGTGCGAGGAGGGTCAGGGCTATTTCTTGAGTCACCCGCTGACCGCCTCGGACTTCCACGCGCTGTTGGCAGCGAGAAATACGGCGGCGCTGGGCACAAACGTATAAAGTGCGCGCGCTGCCCTCGCAGCGCTTCTTGCATCACACCTGCTGCCGCACCCGGCCACTGTTTATTTCTGGAGTGTTCATGACCCGACCGCGCGCTGTTTTCACCGAAGGCTCGGTGGCCCGGCACGTGTTGGTGATGTCGAGCACCAGTGCGTTGAGCCTGCTCGCGGTATTCCTGGTGGACATCTTCACGCTGCTCTACGTCTCGATGCTCCACGATCCGTTGCTGCTCGCCGCGACGGGGGTGGCGAAGGTCTTGATCTTCCTTAACAGCGCTGTGTCCAGCGGACTGATCATTGCCGCGGCGACGGTACTGTCCGAGCGGATCGGCCATCGCGCCTCGAAAGCGTCATCCCGGCTGATCACGCACTTGATGCTGATGGTGGTGATCGCGGCAGGCGCGGCGGCGGCGTTGCAACTGGCGCTGCTGGTGCCGCTCACCCATTGGCTCGGCGCGGACGCCAGCACCTACGAAACCGCGCGAATTTTCATCTGGCTGACCCTGCCGTTCAGCGTGTTGCAATCGGCCATGCAGATGTCGGCGCAGATCCTGCGCACCGCCGGCGACAGTCGCCGCGCCCTGTGGGTCGTATTGTCAGGCGCGGCAACCCTGGCCCTGGCGGACCCGCTGTTCATTTTCGGTTTTGGCCTCGGGCTGGAGGGCGCGGGGATTTCCTATGCGCTGTCGGCCCTGGTGTCCCTCGGGCTGGGCATTTACTGGTTGCGCGCCCAACTGGCGATGCCGTTTTCCCTCCGCTGGCGGCTGCTACGCCTGCACGCGCGCAAGGTCATGCAGGTCGGCTTGCCGGCGATGGTCGGTAATCTGGCCACGCCCGTGGGCCTGACCTATCTGGTCTCGTCGATCGGTGCCTATGGCACGTCGGCGCTGGCGGCCATGTCGGTGATGGACCGGGTCATGCAGTTCGCCTACTGCGTGTTCTTTTCCCTGCCCAGCGCGCTGGCGCCGGTGCTGGGGCAGAACATCGGCGCCCAGCGCAACGCTCGCGTTGCCTCGGCCATCGGTTTCAGCCGCAAGCTGGTCATCGTTTATGGCCTGCTGGTCTGGGGCGTGCTGCTGCTGGCAGCCAATCCACTGGCCGACACCTATGAAATGGATGGGGTCGGGCGGGCAATCTTTCTGGCGTTCTGCCACGTCGGCGGCGGACTGTGGGCGCTGATCGGGCTGGACTTCGTCGCCATCGCGATGTTCGTCACCCTGGGCCGACCCTGGCTGGTGGCGCTGTTCGCCTGGCTGCGGGCGACGCTCGGCACGGTGCCGTTCGTGCTCGGCGGGATTCATCTGTTCGGCGCGGCCGGTGCGTTCCCGGCAATGCTGACCGGTAACGCATTGATCGCCGTGACTTCGATTACAATCGCGTCCCTGACCGCCAGACGGTTTTTCCAGCGCCGGAGCGCCGCGCAGGCGGTGGCGTGAGCAGGCCGTTGCCGCGCTCGTTCAGGCTTTATCCGAATCAACGAGACAAGGTGTTATGACAGACGACGAATCAGGGAATGACTCGCCCGAGGTGGCCTCACCGAAACGGCGTCGTGCGCCCAAAGGTGAAATGCGTCGTGCCGCCTTGCTCGACGCGGCGACAGTGATCTTCGCCCGCAACGGTTATTCCAGCGCGTCGATGAAGGATGTCGCGCAGCTCGCCGGCATTACCACAGTCGGCCTGCTGCATCACTTCCCGAACAAGGAAGCGTTGCTCAATGCGTTGCTGGAGCGCAGGGATCAGCGGGTGGTGTCGCGGTTCAGTGAACTGACCATGGAGATGACGCTGGAGGGGTTCGTGCGCTTTCTGAAGCAAAGCATGAGCTTCAGTGTGGAGAGTGCCGGGGAGTGCCAGGCAGCGATGGTGCTGAACACGGAGAGCCTGTCGAATCTGCACCCTGCATTCAACTGGTACAAAGAGCGCTTTCACATCACTCATCATCACGCTCAGGGCCACCTGAAGGCGTTGATCGAGGCGAAAGAAATTCGTGAGGACATTGAGGTGAGCGCGCTGGCTCAGGAGATTTTCTCGGTGATGGATGGCTTGCAGATCCAGTGGCTGCGGGCACCCGATGACGTGGATGTGATGGCCGTGTTCGATATCTATCTACGGCGCCTGAAAGCGGATATTCAAGCTCGTCCCTGAGCTTGAATGGTGCGGCTTAGTAGGTCTGGGCGGTGCTGACCTGTACTGCTTTGCGCAGTGGTGACGGCAGCGGGTTGCTGTCGCGGGTGGTCAGGTGTTCCGGGAACAGCGTGATCAAGGTGCGATCCAGCGGCAGGTCTTCGGAATCCGGGCCTACGAGGATCTTGAACTTGCCGGCGTCGACATCCCAGCTGTCGGTCTTCTCGACGTAGTACGCCAGGGAGCGCGAATCGATCGGGATGCTCACGGTCTTGCTTTCGCCCGGTTGCAGGTAAACCTTGGTGAAGCCCTTCAACTCTTTCTCAGGACGATCGACGGCCGGATTTGCCGGGTGCACGTAAAGCTGTGCCACCTCGAAACCTGCCTGGGAACCACTGTTGGTCACGGTGAATTTCACGTCAATCGTGCTGCCCGGCGCCATCACGTTGGTCGACAGCTTCAGGTTGCTGTAGTCGAACGTGGTGTAGGACAGACCGTAGCCGAACGGATACAGCGGCTTGGCGTGCTTCTTGTCATAACCGCGATAGCCCAGGTAGATGCCTTCGCTGTAGTTCATCTCGGTCAGCGCGTTGTCACCCAGGTACTGCTTGGGATCGGAGTACGACGGGTAGCTCGGGTTGTCCTCGATCTTCTTGTCGATGGTGATCGGCAATTTGCCCGACGGGTTGACCTTGCCATAGAGAATCTCGGCCAGAGCCTGACCGCCTTGCTGACCCGGGAACCAGGCGTGCAGGCTGGCGCCCACTTTGTTCGCCCACGGCTGCATGTCCAGCGCGCCGCCGCTGTGCAAGACCACCACGGTGTTGGGGTTGGCCTTGGTGGCGTAGGTGATCAGGTCGGACTGGTACTCAGGCAACGCATAGTCGTGGTCGTTGGACTCGCCTTCGTACTCGAAATTGGTACCGGCAGCGATCACCACGGCATCGTACTTGGACAGGTCCTTCGGTGGACGCAGAGACGCCCAGCTCATTTGAACGCCCGCCATGCCGCCCAATACCGGCGTGAAGTTGCCTTGCAGGCGACGGTATTCCAGCTTGACCGTGTATTCCTTGCCAGCTTGCAGTCGCGCGGTTTTGCCGGAGGTGACCAGTGCGTTGATCAGGTCGAAGGACTTCTGAGTGCCGTCGTTTTCCAGCACCAGTTCGTCGTTGACCCACAACTTGAATGCACCGTCGGCACGCACTTTGAAGACCTGCTCGCCGGAAATGCTCGGCTTGATCTTCGAGGTGAAGCGTGCGGAGAACGCGCCTGGCGTGGTGTTGAAGCCAGACACCGCAGTGACGCCGCTATCGGTGGTGTTGGTGTTGGTGGTCCAGCTCAGATTGACGCCCGGCTCGACGCGGGTCGCGGCAGGAGAACCGGCCAGCTCGGTGTTGGAGAAGTACTCGGCCTTCACACCAGTGTTGCTGATGCCGTTCTGCCCGGTGCTCGGCTGATACCAGACGGATGCTTTGGGATTGAGGCTCATCTCGCGCAGGTACTCGACGTTGGCGCCCTTCGAGGCCAACTGCTGCAGGCCGCTAAGTTCGGTGACGTAGGTGTTCGGTGGCGAGTTAGGCGTGCCGAATGGGGAAGTCGGCGGCTGCAGGGCCAGGTCGCCGATCACGGCAATCTTCGCATCGCGTGCCAGCGGCAGCAGGGGCTTGCCCGCCGAGGTCTTCTCGTTGCGCAGCAGGACAATGGATTCGCGCGCCATGTTCAGCGCCGCACGTTGACCGTATTCCGGATGATCAAGTGTTTGAGCCTTGTTCAGTTGCTTGTCGAAACCGTAACTCACCAGCGCGCGCAGGTTGCGCTTGACCTTGTCGTCGATGACGTTCTGGGTCAGCTGACCGCTCCAGAGGTAAGGCAGCAGCTTGGCTTCGGTGAATTGCAGGCCTGACGGCATGTCGATGTCAGTACCGGCCCAGGCGCCTTTGAACGCATCCTGCACCGAGTTGAAGTCGCTCATTACGTTGCCTTGATAGCCCCATTCACCCTTGAGCACTTCGGTCAGGAAATGATGGTTTTCACAGGCGTAATCGCCGTTGATCTTGTTATAGCCGCACATGATCGACGCGACGTTGGCGTTCTTGACCAGCGATTCGAAACCCGGCAGATACAGCTCGCGCAAGGTGCGCTCGTCGGCCTTGATGTTCACGTAGTGACGGTTGGCTTCCTGCTCGTTGGCCAGGAAATGCTTGCCCGCTGCCTGAATGCCCTGGGCCTGGATGCCGTTGGCAATGGCCGGGCCCATGACGGCGCCAAGGAACGGGTCCTCGCCACTGACGTATTCGGCAGAGCGACCGCCAAACGGTGTGCGGTACAGGTTAACGCCCGGGGAGAGCATTTGCTGACCGCCGGAGATCCGCGTTTCGTAACCGATTGCCAGACCGAATTCCTTGGCGCGGTTGATGCTCCAGGTCGCGGCCAGGGCAGACTGCGCCGGGTATTGCGCGCCGAACGTGGCGTTGTTGACGTGCACACCCATCGACGAGTCGTAGGCGATGGTGCCTTCCATGCCCCACTTGGGCAGGCGGGGGATCATGTGGCCGTCGTCAACCCGGGTGAAGTTGATCTTCTCCGAGATGTTCATGTTGTCGAGCACCGCGCCAACGCGGGCTTCAACCTCGTTGCCCGTCATCGGCGTGGCGGCGTGAACGAGGGTGGCCTGGGCGACGCTGATGGCCAGCAGGCTCAACGCCATGGTCTGTTTGAAAGCTGACAAGGGCAACGTCCTCGTGGGCGGGTGGCAGTTCGTGATGTTGTGGCGGTCGGTCATGGCTTTTGCACCAGTACCGGCGCATCACCGGTGTCGACGGGAGCATCAAGCACCGCAGAGGAGGTCTTGGTGGTCGGCACGGCTACCTTGTCGACGCCAGAAAGCTGGTCGCGCTGTTTTTCAACCTGGGCGCGAACGGTTTCTGCAGAAGTTGCGTTTTGACTGGACGTAGAGTCCGCCGCAACAGCAGCAAAACTGCAGGCGCCGAAAAGCACGACGCTGCAAACAGACAGCAGGGGTCTATTCATCGATTGTTTCTCGATTGATGGGGTGTGGAAATTAAATAAACGTGCAAACCCGTCCAGAGGGGAACAGGACGAACGTTAAGTCCGGGGAATCTACTGATTAGTTCAGCGTTTGCAAGATTATTTTTTAATTAGACGACCGGTGATCGAAAAGGCACGTGTAGCGCGGCCTTGTAGCGGTGATTGGCGTTGAGGGGTGAGCGGATAGATGCTGTTTAGCGCAATAAACCACCAATAAGACCGCCGTCTATAGCGGAAAAGGCCTAGGAAAATGAGTATTCATGTATT
This sequence comes from Pseudomonas sp. 15A4, assembly GCF_016925575.1. NCBI lineage: Bacteria > Pseudomonadati > Pseudomonadota > Gammaproteobacteria > Pseudomonadales > Pseudomonadaceae > Pseudomonas > Pseudomonas sp. 15A4. The sequence continues at coordinate 3,867,318 of NZ_CP068986.1, forward strand.
TTAATTGCAATGTCAAAAACCTAATTGCTATTAGGTTTAGCTTGCTGGTAAGCTCTCTCCGCGCTGAGGAATCCTCGACCAATCAGACGACTGCATAGCCGCCTTAGTTGTCGACGCACACTCGCCAACTTTGGCGGCTAATTGCAATCCGTGGTCCGCTAATAAGCCGTTAGATGAACTAAAGTTCAACGTCACCTGTATGACAGCCGTGGGATTAATTGCTCACGGCCTATAACGCGTGGGCGCTATTAAACAGTCCGACTCCGTTATTAATTAGTCAACGCCGTACACCGTTATCCATCCAAGCCTTATCCATCCAGACCTCTAGCCACCATGCCGCTCAACCCGCTCGACGCCAGACAACTGAAGATTCCGGACGCCGAGCAGGTCTGCGCGTGGCTGTCGACGAACGCCGGGCTGAAGGCTGCTGATCTGGAGCGGGCGCGGCGGCTGATGGCTGAATCCGAAGGCGCCGGGCTGCTGGCCTTGCTGACTCGCCTGGGGCTGGTCTCGGAAAACGAGATGGCCCGGGCCTGGGCGGCGCTGCTGCAGACGCCGCTTGTGACACTCGACGCTGCGGCCGACATGCTCGATCCGTTGCCGGCCTTGACCGAGCGCTTCATGCGGCATTTCCAGGTCGTGCCCCTGGCGTGGCGTGAAGACGGTCTGCACGTGGTGTCGGCCAACCCCTGCGAGCCCTATGCATTTGAAGCCATTGCCTATTGCTGTCAGGTGCCGGTGTGGCTGTCGATCGGTTCGCGCAATGACGTCGACACGCTGATCGAGCGCTATTACGGCCAGGGCCGCAGCGCCATCGGCACGCTGATTGAATCCCTCGACGACAGCAACGGCTCGCCCGAAGACATCGAACACCTGAAGGACCTGGCCTCGGAAGCACCGGTGATACGCCTGGTCAACCTGATCCTGCAGCGGGCCGTCGAGCAGCGCGCCTCGGACATTCACATCGAGCCCTTCGAGAGCCAGCTGAAAGTGCGTTATCGCATCGACGGCGTGCTCCACGAAGCCGAAGCGCCGCCGTCCAGTTCCTCGGCAGCGGTGATCTCCCGGCTGAAAATCATGGCGCGCCTCGACATTGCCGAACGGCGCTTGCCCCAGGACGGCCGGATCATGCTGCGGATTCAGGGCAAGGAGCTGGACCTGCGTGTGAGCACGGTGCCCACCAGTTTCGGCGAGTCGGTAGTCATGCGTCTGCTGGATCGGCAGACCATCAATTTCGACTTCCCCAGCCTGGGTTTCGACGGCGAGCGCCTCGATGCCTTTCTGGCGGTGCTCGAACGGCCCCACGGCATTCTGCTGGTGACCGGGCCGACCGGCTCCGGCAAAACCACCACGCTCTACACCGCGCTGTCGCGGCTCAACACCGCCGAACGCAAGATCATCACCGTCGAAGACCCGGTGGAATACCAGCTCGAAGGGATCAACCAGATTCAGGTCAAGCCGGCCATCGGCCTGGACTTCGCCGGGGCGCTGCGCTCCATCGTGCGGCAAGACCCGGACGTGATCATGATCGGTGAAATGCGCGATCTGGAAACCTGCCGCATCGCCATTCAGTCTTCGCTGACCGGGCACCTGGTGCTGTCGACGCTGCACACCAATAGCGCGGCGGCAAGTATCACGCGCTTGCTGGACATGGGTGTCGAGAGCTACCTCATCGCCTCGACGGTCAACGGCATTCTCGCCCAGCGCCTGGTGCGCCGCCTCGATCCGCTCACCCGCGAAGCCTTCGAAGCCCCTCAGGCGCTGATCGACGAACACGAGCTGGAGCGCTTCACCGACGAGCGTCCGATTCTTCTCTACCGCCCGCGCAGCGACGCGCCGGGCGGCGGTTATCGCGGCCGCAGTGCAATCACTGAATTGCTGGTGATGAACGAAGAACTGCGCAGCCTGCTGATGAGCCGCGCCGATGCCTCGACCCTTGAGCACGCCGCGCGGCGCGCCGGGTTGCGCACCTTGCACGAGGAGGGTTTGCGGCAGGCGGTGGCGGGGATTACCTCGCTCGAAGAAGTCCTGCGCGTGACCCGAGGCGAATGACATGACCCCGTTCAAATACCGCGCGCTGGACGCACAGGGCGCTGAGCAAAATGGTTTGCTGGACGCCGCCGACCGTGACGCCGCCATCGCCTTGCTGCACAAGCGCGGCTTGATGGTCCTGCAGATCGACCCGTCGAATCTGGGCGGTCTGCGTCAGGCCCTCGGCCGCGGCGCATTGAGCGGCGCCGCGCTGATGAGCTTCACCCAGCAACTGGCGACCCTGCTCGGTGCCGGCCAGCCGCTGGAACGCTCGCTGACCATTCTGCTGCGCCAACCCGGCCAGTCCCGGAACCAGATTCAGACCCGCGCGCTGATCGAGCGCATTCGCGAGCAGGTCAAGGCCGGCAAGCCGCTGTCCGTGGCGCTGGAAGAAGAGGGCCGGCAGTTCTCCCCTCTGTACATCAGCATGGTCCGCGCCGGGGAAGCCGGCGGCGCGCTGGAAAACACCCTGCGTCAGCTCAGCGAGTACCTGGAGCGCAGCCAGATGCTGCGCGGCGAGGTGATCAACGCGCTGATCTACCCGGCGTTTCTGGTGGTCGGCGTGCTCGGCTCCCTGGCGCTGCTGCTCGCGTATGTCGTGCCGCAATTCTTGCCGATCTTCCGCGACCTCGGCGTGCCGATTCCCTTCATCACCCAGGCGATTCTCTGGCTCGGGCAGTTCCTCAGTGACTACGGGCTGATGCTGCTGGCCGGCAGCATCGCGCTGATCTGGGGCATCTCGTTGCGCGCCCGCGATCCGCAACGGCGCTTGCGACGTGACCGGCGTCTGTTGCGCATGCGTGTGATCGGCCCGTTGCTGCAGCGCATCGAAGCGGCCCGGCTGGCGCGCACCCTCGGCACCTTGCTGAACAACGGCGTGGCGCTGTTGCAGGCGCTGGTCATCGCCCGGCAAGTCTGCAGCAACCGAGCGTTGCAGCAGCAGGTCGAGCAGGCCAGTGAATCGGTGAAAGGCGGCGGCACCCTGGCCAGTGCGTTCGGCGAGCAACCGCTGCTGCCGGACCTGGCCCTGCAAATGATCGAAGTCGGCGAACAGGCCGGCGAACTGGACACCATGTTGCTGAAGGTGGCCGACGTGTTCGACGTCGAGGCCAAACGCGGCATCGACCGCATGCTCGCCGCGCTGGTGCCGACCCTGACCGTGGTCATGGCGGTGCTGGTGGCGGTGATCATGCTGGCCATCATGCTGCCGCTGATGAGCCTGACCAGCAATATTTGAAGCCCAACCCCTTTCAAACAGAGAACCAGACCGATGCGCCGCACGCCGTTCACCGCTGTCACCCGCCGCCAGCGCGGCTTTACCCTGCTGGAGATGCTCGCGGTCATCGTGCTGCTGGGCATCGTTGCGACCATCGTCGTGCGTCAAGTCGGCGGCAACGTCGACAAGGGCAAGTACGGCGCCGGCAAGGCGCAGTTGGCGAGCCTGAGCATGAAGATCGAAAGCTACGGCCTGGACCTGGGTTCGCCGCCGAAAACCCTGCAGCAACTGGTCGAAAAACCGGCCAACGCCTCAGGCTGGGCCGGGCCGTACGCCAAGCCTTCAGACCTCAAGGACCCCTTCGGTCACGCCTTCGGCTATCGCTTTCCGGGTCAGCACGGCCCGTTCGACCTGATTTTCTTCGGTCAGGACGGCCAGCCCGGCGGCGAAGGCTACAACGCCGACCTGGGCAACTGGGAGTAACCGGCGAGCATGAACGCACCTGGGGCAAGCCGGGGTTTTACCCTGCTGGAGTTACTGGTGGTCATCGTCTTGATGAGCATCGGCATCGGCGTGGTCGGGTTCGGCTTGCACAAGGGTTTGCAGCAAGCCGCCGATCGCCAGTTGCTCGGGCAAATGGTCCAGGCCCTGCGCACGACGCGCAGCGCGGCGATCATCAGTGGCCAGCCCCGCGAGACTTCATTTGATCTCGACCGCCGCACCTTTCAGGCCCCCGGCAAACGGCCCCAGCAATGGCCCGCCGAGGTCGGTGTGCAGCTGAACACGGCGGCGGAGCTGAATGCAGCGTTTGCGTTTTACCCGGACGGCAGTTCCAGCGGCGGCAATCTGCTGGTGGTCCAGGGCGAGCGGCGTTGGCGCATCGACGTTGGCTGGCTGACCGGCAGCGTCAAGAGCCGCGCGTTGCCATGAAGGCCCACATCGGTCAGGCCGGTTTCACGCTGCTGGAAATGCTCGCCGCGCTGGTGGTCATGGCCCTGTGCAGTGGCGTGCTGCTGATGGCGTTCGGGCAAAGCGCTCGCTCGTTGCAGCAGGTTGATCGCGCGGACCGGCTCAGCCAGGCGGCGCGTTCGGTGCTCGATGATCAGGCCGTCGGCGCCTTGCAACCGGGGCTGAGCAATGGCGTGATGGACGATGGCATTGCATGGGCAATGAACGTCTGGGCGTTGCCCACCGCCGCCGGCCAGCCGCGAATGTTGCGGGTGAATGTGATCGTCAGCGAAGGCCGGCGTGAGGCGCGGTTCAGCACCCTGCGGCTGGTCAGTCCGACCAGGACGAGCACCCAATGAGCAAACGCCAAGCCGGTTTCACACTGCTGGAAATCATGATCGTGCTGAGCCTGCTAGCGGTGCTGCTGACATTGGTCGGCGGCGCGCTGGTGGGGGCGAATCGGGCGGTGATCAAGGCCGATCACTACATCTCACGCCTGGATGAGCGGCGGGCTGCCCAAAGTTTTCTGCGTCAGGCCATCAGCCAGGCGCTGCCGCTGGATCTGTCGGAAAACGACCATTCCGGCGCCGGGCTGTTCGTGGGTACGGCGCAACGCATGCAGTTTGCAGCGACCCTGCCGGGCAACCTGGGGGCGGCATTCAGCGGCACACCGTGGAAGTGTCCGGTCCGCCAGCGGACCGTCGCTTGCAGATCGCGTTCGCCCAGGTCCAGGACAATGTATTGCGCGCCTGGGGCGAGCCGCAGGTGCTGCTTCACGGCGTCAAAGGCTTGACTTTGAGCTATCGCGGCATGACGCCAAAAGGTGAGGCCACCGGCTGGCTGAATGAATGGCCGTGGCCCAACCGTTTGCCTCACGCCGTGCGCGTCGAGGTGCAGATGGACGGCCCGGTGAACTGGCCCGGCGAAGTGGTCGCCCTGCGCCTGGACCTGTCCGGCGGGGCTTCCGGTGCTGCGTCAGCTGCGGGAGGCGGGCAATGAATCGGCAGCGCGGCGTGGCCCTGTTGCTGGTGCTCTGGGCATTGGCGACGCTGAGCCTGTTGCTCGGCGGTCTGGCCGGCTGGGTACAGCTCGAAACGCGCCAGGCGTTATGGCAGCGACAGCATACCCAGGCGCTGCTGGCCGCCCAGGCCGGCATGAATCTGGCGTTGCAGGCATTGGTGGACGGGAATCACCGACCGCGCTGGATCGCCGATGGCCGCGCCGTGCCGCTGGCATTCGACGACGCGCGGATTGTGCTCAGCGTCAGCAGCGAGCGCGGCAAGCTCGATCTGAATGCGGCCAGCAACGAGGACATCACCCGGGTCGCCCAGGCCTGCGGCGCCGATCGCGACGAGGCGATCCGCCTGGGCCGTGCCTTAGAAGCGCGTCGCGACGGCAGCGCCGCGCCGTTGCGGGTTATCGAAGAACTGCGCCAGGTTCCGGGCATGACCCAACGCCTTTATCAGCGCATGGCACCGGAAGTGACGCTGTGGAGCGGGCTGTTGCGGCCGGACGCCGCATTCGCCTCGCCGTTGCTGCGCAGCGCCCTGGACCTGCCAAAACAGACAGCCACGGGCACCGACCCCGGCAGCGTGCTGAGCATCGACAGCCAGGCACAACTGCCGGATGGCGTCATCGCCCGGCTTCAGACCACCGTTCTACTGTCCCCATCGGAGGGTAACGCTCAGCCGTATCGGGTGCTGCGTTGGCAAGAATGAATTCACTCTTTTCAGTTCCTGCGTCGCTTCGGGCGTACCAAGCTAATGTTGAACGGCGCTGGCAGGGCAGCGTGGCGCAAGGTGTCTGGCAGCGCTGGCTGGCCGAATTGCGCGGTTGCGTGCCGGCGCGGTGGCGTCATCGGCTCAGGCCCCAAGTAGCCGTGCAGACCCATCGCTGGCCGATCGTGACGCCCACGCCTGAAATCCAGGCCAGCGCCCGCCATGTGCTGATGCTGCCGACCGCTGTGGTGATGATCCATCGCCTGCAATTGCCGACAGCGGCCGCGCGGGATCTCACTGCCGTGGTCGGCTATGAGCTGGACAAATACACGCCGTATCCCCGCGATCAATTGTTCTACGTCGTGCGCCAGGACGGCCGCAGCGCAGGCGGGTTGAAGATCACCCTGATCGCCGTCCTCCGCGAGCGCATGCACGCGATTCTGGCGGAGTGCGCCGCCCAGGGCCTGACGCCGCAACGGGTGGACGTCTGCTCAGAGGACGGCACGCCGCTGGGGATCGATCTGCTGCCCGAGTCCGCGCGACCGGTAAACCACCGCCGGGGCGGGGGCCGGCGTCGTGTGCTTGTCGGCTTATGCGCCGTGCTGCTCGTCACGCTGATGGGCCTGTGGCTGCACGATCGTCAGCAACGCCTGGAAGGCATGCGGGCGACGGTGCTATCGCTGAAAGACCAGGTAGCCCAGGTTCAGCAGCTTCGTCAGCAACTGACCAACACCCTCGGCGCCGCCGATTACCTGACCCGGCACAAGGCCGCACGCCCGACCATGGCTGCGCTGATGAGTGAATTGACCGCCTGCCTGCCCGACGACACCTGGCTGGAGCAACTGGAAATCGATGCTGACGACGCGTCGTTTTCCGGCCAGAGCGTGCGCGCCAGTGCGCTGATCAGCCATTTGAAAGACTGCCCCAGCCTGGAAAACCCGCAGTTTCAGGGCGTCATCCAGCCCGACGCCGACAGCGGCAAAGAGCGCTTTTCCCTCCACGCACGCTTGCATCAGGAGGCCGCCGATGCGCCGAACGCTGATACCCCGTGAATTGACGCCCCGTGAGCGTCGCGGCGCTGCGTTGATCGTCCTCGCCCTGGTGATGGGCGCAGGCTACTGGCTGCTCATCGACAGCTGGTTCGCCGGCCCGCTGCGGGACATGGGCGAAGAGACCGAGCAGCTCAGGTCCCAACAGCAGCGCTACGCTGGCCTTGTGCAACAGCGCGAAAGCCTGAGCGCAGCGCTGGAACGCGCCGAGCAGGACCCGGCCAGCAGCGCGAGCCTGTTGACCGGCGAAGACCCGAGCGCGGTTGCCGCCGATCTCATGCAGCACGTCGCGGACGTCATCATGGCCCAAGGCGCGAAAGGCGCCGGCTGCACGCTCACTCAACGGATGCCGATTACCCCGGAGCAGGACGGCAGCGAGCCGTTCCGCCAGGTCAAGGTCAGCGTCACCCTGGAATGCGCCATTGAGCCGCTAATGGCGGTGTTGCACGGGCTGGAATATCAGCGGCCGTTGCTGTTCATCGATCACATGAGCGTGCGTCGCGCGAGCAATGCGCCGGGCAAAGGCGGGGCAGGGCGACTGACTGTGCAACTGCTGATTCGCGGCTATCTGCAGCCGGTTGCTTCGAAGGCAACGGCCGATCAAACCGACCCAGCGCAGGCCGCCCCATGACGCGCTCCCCGATCACGGTCGAGCGCGTGCTGATGGCCGTCGCCCTCGTACTGCTGGCGCTGATCGCCCTGGTGCTCAACGGCACCTGGCAATCGGCGGATTGGCTGCCTGCCGAACCGAATCATCGCCCGGCCGTCGTGGCAAAAACGCCTTCTTTATCGCGCGTGGAATTGCCCAGCCTGGCCAACAGCTGGCAGACCCCGCTGTTCAGCGTCGATCGCCGTCCGGACCTGCAACAGCCTGCCAATCAGGCAGCGTCCAGCCTGAGCGGGCTGACCCTGACCGGCGTGCTGCTCGACGGCACGGTGCAGCTGGCATTCATCAAACCGGCCACCGGCCCGGCGCTGAAAGTCCGCCTCAACGGGCCGTTGCCCAACGGCTGGACCCTGCGCGCGATCAGCCCGACGAGCGCCACGTTTGGCCTCGGCGAGCGCAACGAAACCCTGACTGTTCGGCGCCTGCGATTGCCAACGCCGTCGACTCAACCACCGCTTTCCCTTTCCCGTGAAGACCTCCATGAACCTGCCCCGTAATCCTTCCCTGTGCCGTGCCTCTAGCACGAAACCCGTCGCGACGCTGCGTTCGCCCTTGTTGTGCCTGGCGGCGGCCTTCGCTTTGAGCGGCTGCACCACTGCGCCGACGGCCCTTGAGCCGGACAACGGCATGCTGCGCGAGGCGCTGGACGGAACCGGCACCCAGCGGCGGCCGGTCGACCCGCGCAGCGAGCAAATGCCGGTCCAGGCACAAGCCAATCCTGCGGACGGCTCAACGGCGACTACCGGCACACGGCAGATCATCCGGGGCACCCAGCGCTTCGTGAAAACACCGGCGCCGACAGCCGCAACGCCCCGGGCGGCGGAAGGCGATATCGTCTTCAACTTCGCCAACCAGCCCATCGAAGCGGTGGTCAACAGCATCCTCGGCGACATGCTTCACGAGAGCTACACCATTGCCCAAGGGGTGAAGGGCGAGGTGAGCTTCTCCACGTCCCGGCCGGTCAACCCGCAGCAGGCGCTGTCAATTCTGGAGACCCTGCTGTCGTGGACCGACAACGCGATGATTCGTCAGGGCAATCGCTACGTCATCCTCCCGGCCAGCCAGGCGATTGCCGGCAAGCTGGTGCCGGAAATGGCCGTGGCCCAGCCGTCTGCCGGGTTGTCGGCGCGGCTGTTCCCGCTGCGCTACATCTCCGCCACGGAAATGCAGAAACTGCTCAAGCCATTTGCCCGGGAGAACGCGTTCCTGCTGGTGGACCCGGCGCGCAATGTGCTGAGCCTGGCGGGCACCACCGAGGAGCTGGCGAACTATCAGCAGACCATCGACACCTTCGACGTCGACTGGCTCAAGGGCATGTCGGTGGGCGTGTTCGGCCTGCAACGGGCCTCGGTCAGCGAGCTGATGCCGGAGCTGCAGAAGCTGTTCGGACCGGACAGCGGCATGCCGTTGGCAGGGATGGTGCGCTTCCTGCCCATTGAGCGGACCAACTCGGTGGTGGCGTTTTCTTCCCAGCCGGAATACCTGAACGAGGTGGGCACGTGGATTCGCACCATTGACGAAGGCGGCGGCAACGAGCCGCAGTTGTACGTGTACGACGTGCGCAACATGAAGGCCACCGACCTGGCGAAATACCTCAAGCAGATCTACGGCACGGGCGCGGTACAAGAGGAAAGCGCTGCCAAGGTGGCGCCGGGATTGCGCACGCGGTCGATGTCGTCGCTGACAGGCGGCACGTCTGGCGGTACCTCTGGAGGGCTGGGTTCGGGCAGCGGATTGAGTGGCAGCGCCGGTTTGAACAGCAGCGGCCAGGTCGGGATGTCCCAAAGCGGGCTTCAAAGCACGGCAACTTCGGACGACGAGCCGGAACAAGACGCGGACGCCAGCAGTGACAGCGGTGCCGAAGACAGCAGCTCATCGGCCACTGCGGCCTCGGGTAATGGGCAGAAAGGCCTCGACTCAACCACCCGCATTTCGGCGCAGAAAAGCAGCAACCAATTGCTGGTGCGTACGCGCCCGGCGCAGTGGAAGGAGATCGAAGCAGCGATCAAGCGCCTGGACAATGCGCCGCTGCAAGTGCAGATCGAAACGCGGATTCTCGAAGTCAAGCTGACCGGCGAGCTGGATCAGGGGGTTCAGTGGTACCTCGGCCGGCTGGCCGGCAACTCCACCAGCACCACCGTCGCCAACACCGCCGGCAGTCAAGGTGCGTTCGGTGGCGGCGGGGCCGGTCTCGGGGCCACTGATTCGCTGTTCTATTCCTTTGTCAGCACCAACCTGCAAGTGGCGATTCATGCCCTGGAAACCAACGGCCGCACCCAGGTGCTGTCGGCGCCGTCGCTGGTGGTGATGAACAACGAAAACGCGCAGATTCAGGTTGGCGACAACATCCCCATCAGTCAGACGACGGTCAACACCGGCGTCTCGAACACCACCCTGAGCAGCGTCGAGTACCTGCAGACCGGCGTGATCCTCAATGTCGTGCCGCGCATCAACCCGGGCGGGCTGGTGTACATGGACATTCAGCAGCAGGTCAGCGACGCCGACGGCACGGTGACGGTGAACGGCAACCCGCGCATTTCGACGCGCTCGGTGTCGACCCAGGTGGCGGCGCAAAGCGGGCAGACCGTGTTGCTCGGCGGGCTGATCAAGCAGGACAACAGTGACAGCGTCAGCGCCGTGCCCTATCTGGGCCGGGTGCCCGGGCTGGGCTGGTTGTTCGGCAATCGCAGCAGATCCAAAGACCGCACCGAGTTGCTGGTGCTGATCACCCCGCGGGTCATCAACAGCAGCAGCCAGGCGCGCCAGGTCACCGACGATTATCGTCAGCAGATGCAGCTGTTGAACGGCGCCGGTGCCCCACAAGCCCTGCGCTAGACGCTTGCAAAGGTGTAACAAAGTTTTCCGGGGCGCGGGGTGTGGGCGTTAATATGGGCGGGAACGCTTGCGAACGGGTGGCTCGGACCTCCCGCTTTCGCCCACTTCCCACCCGGGCGCCATCACCGGCCCCCACACGGAAAACCAACAATGATCTTGAGAGTGACTGGGGTGGTGATGGCGATTTTCGCCATTGCCTTGTTGTACATGGGTGCGCAACTGGTGGCCGCCGGCGGCTCGGCGGCGTACTCGATTATCGCCCTGGCGGTATTGGCCTCGGCGGTGCTGATGATGCTGAAAAAGAAGTCGGCGCTGACGGTGTATGCGCTGCTGATGTGGGCGATTCTGATCTGGATCCTCTACGAGGTCGGCTTCGACAAATGGCAGTGGATTCCGCGCGGCGACCTGTTCGCGCTGCTGGGTCTCTGGCTGGCGCTGCCGTGGGTGGTGCGTCCGCTGTACAGGGCGCAGAACCCGGGCGACACGCGCCGCTTCCACCCGTTTCTGGGTGGCACCGTGGGCGTGATGATGCTGATCGTGCTGGCGGTGATGTTCTACGACCCGTACCCGGTGGCGAGCAAGATCGACACCCCGCAGGCAGCGCGCAGCACGGGCGAAGCCGGCAATGACTGGGTCGCTTACGGCGGCACCAACGACGGTCAGCGTTTCTCCAGCCTCGACCAGATCAATGCGGGCAACGTGAAGAAGCTCTCGGTGGCGTGGGAATACCACACCGGCGATCTGCGCGATGCCGCCAAAGACGCCGGTGAGTACACCTTCGAAGCCACGCCGTTGAAGGTCAACAACCGGGTCTATGTCTGCACCGCACACAACGAAGTGCACGCGCTGAACCCTGAAACCGGCACGCTGGACTGGAAGTGGGCGCCGGAGAAGAACCGCTCCTACCTGCAGCAGCATCAGACCTGCCGTGGGGTCAGTTACTACGCGCCGGCCGCAACGGCTGCGGTCGGTGCCTCGCCGAGCCAGTGCGCCAAACGCATCCTCACCGCCACGACTGACGCGAAGCTGGTAGCCCTCGACGCCGACAGCGGCAAACTGTGCAGCGATTTCGGCAACAACGGCGTGGTCGATCTCAGCGCTAACATGGGCGAGATCCGTCCCCATGCACTGATGCAGACCGCCGCGCCGCTGATCGCCGGCGACTTGGTCATCGTCGGCGGTTCGGTGATGGACAACGGCTACAACGACGGCAACCCGTCGGGTGTGATCCGTGCCTACAACGCCGTGACCGGTAAGCTGGTGTGGAATTTCGATCCGGCCCATCCTGAGGTGACCCAACCGATCGCAGCCGACCAGAACTACCCGCAGGACACGCCAGTGGCATGGGGCACGCTGAGCGCCGACATGAAAAATGGCCTGGTGTTTGTGCCGTTCGGCAACGCCTCGCCGGACGAACTCGGCATCAACCGTGATCCGAACAGCAACACGGAAAAATTCCGTGACACGCTGGTGGCGCTGGACCTGAACACCGGTGCGTTCAAGTGGAAATTCCAGTCCTCGAACAACGACCTCTGGGACCGAGATAACCCGTCGCAGCCGACCTTGATGGACGTGGGCAAGGAGGGCAGCCAGCAACCGGCTCTGCTGTTGCCGACCAAAGTGGGCAACATCTTTGTGCTGAACCGGCTGACCGGCGAACCGATTTTCCCGGTCGATCAGGTCAAGGTGTCGACCCAGGGCGGCGTGCCGGGCGAGCATTTCGCGCCGACCCAGCCGGTGTCGAAGATCAATTTCATCCCGGAACCGCTGAGCGAGAAGTCGATGTGGGGCCTGACGCCGTTCGATCAGATGTCCTGCCGCACGACCTTCAACACGCTGCGCTACGACGGCAATCCATGGACGCCGAGTACCGAGCAGGGGTCGCTGATCTTCCCGGGCAACATCGGGGCGTTCAACTGGGGCTCAGTGGCGGTCGACCCGGATCGGCAGATTCTGATCGCCGCGCCGGTGCGTCTGGCCTACACCTATCACCTGATCAAGCGCACCCCGGAAACCGCCGAGAAACGGCTGTTCACCCAGGACGGCACGCCGTACTGGAACGAGAACTTCAACGGCGACTACGCGATTCGCATCAAGCAGTTCGCCTCGGCGCTGGGCGTACCGTGCATTGCGCCACCGTGGGGCCGCATGGTCGGGGTTGACCTGACCACCGGCAAAACCGAGTGGATGCGCCGGACCGGCACCACTCAGAACCTCAAGACCTCGTTCCTGCCGGGCCGCTTCCCTATCGGCTTCCCGATGGGCATGGTCGCCCACGGCGGTCCGCTGGTGACGGCAGGCGGCGTGGTGTTCCATGGTGCCACGGCGGACAACTTCATCCGCGCGTACGACATCAACACCGGCGACGTGCTCTGGGAGACGGAGCTGCCCGCGGGCGGCCAGGCGACGCCTTCGACCTACCTGGGCAGCGACGGCAAGCAATACGTCGTCATCTCGGCCGGCGGGCACGGCTCGCTCGGTACCACGTTGGGTGACAGCGTGATTGCGTTTCGTCTGGACTGATTTGACTGATGTGTGAGAAAGGCCGTGACGCCGTTGTGCGTCACGGCCTTTTTGTGATGGCATCCCGCAAATTCTTGGGTGCTCACACCGGCCTGTTCCCGGCTGAAGCCGGTCCTACTAGGGATATGCGGTCACCCTGTAGGACTGGCTTTAGCCGGGAACGCGGCGGATGTCACACCGCTGAATATGTGCCGCTCACACTGTCCTGTTCCCGGCTGAAGCCGGTCCTACCAGAGATATTCGGTCCTACCATGCCGCATATGTCGCATCACCAAGCAGCGGCGCTCCCGCAAAGCAACCGCATTCAGCCCTAAAAAACGATGTCCCGGTAGAACGCTTTCAGCGTATCAACGAACTCTTCGGACAATTTTGTCCGCGTCTGGGCCGGGGCCCACATGACGTAGGTGGGGAAGAGTATCTGCGGCACGAACGGGCGGATGACGATATCGCGATGGCGATAATCCCGGGCCACCAGCGGGTGGGCGAGGGTGATGCCCATGCCCAGTGCCACCATCTCGCAATTGATCGCGCTGTACTGCGCCTCCACGGTCATGACCCGTTCCACGCCCGCCTGCTCGAACAGGCCGTCGACCAGCGCACGGGTGCCGTCGCCGTGGCACAGCGAAACGAAGGTTTCGCCCTCCAGGTCGGTGAAGGTGATCTCTTTTTGGCTTGCCAATGGATGAGCCGCCGGCAGCACGCAGACCGCCGCCACTTCGCTGAGCATCTCGATCTGCTGGCTGTCGACATCGCCGGGGTGCACCACAATCCCCACGTCGCAGAACTGGGACTTCACCCACTGCTCCACAGTGGGCGAGGAGTTCACGTGGAGGGACACGGTCAGCTCCGGTCGCGTCTCGGTGAACGCTTTCAGCACCCGGGGAATCATGCTCAGCCCGGTCGACGGCACCGCCGCCACCCGCAAGCGCCCCGTGCCGAGGTTGCGGATGTTCTTCGCCGACAGCTTGAGGCTGTCCAGCCCGACATAGGCGCGCTCGACCTCCTGAAAAAACGCCTGCCCCTCCTGGGTCGGAATCAACCTCACGCCGGCGCGCTTGAACAGGGTCAGCCCGGTGCTCAGTTCCAGCTGGGCGATCAGCCGGCTGATGTTGGGCTGAGAGGTAAACAGCACCTCCGCGGCAGCGGTCATGGAGCCCAGGCGCATGACGCTGCGGAAGGCTTCGATCTGTCTCAGGTTCACGGCGCGCTCCATATCAAATATGAATAACTAAGGCGGATATCCGTATTTGACCATATGGAGGGGCCGTCGCAATACTCGAACCAGCCACCCATAGCGCACATGAAGATGCGCCACCCCGCGATGGATTCGCCGGGAGCATGCACGCTGCATGCACGGCCTCGGTTCACGCCGAAGCGACTGACGCATTGTTCGATCTGCCCCACGCACTTCGGAGATAGTCTGTGAATAGCCTTGACCTTCCCTCAGCAGCACGACCGTTTCGTCCCTTCCATCGCAATGCCGTGGCTATTGCCCTGACGCTCGCAGCAATGGGTAGCACGCCGGCCTTCGCCGAGACCACGCTGTACGTGGCCGGGGTCGGCGGCTCTACCGAGCAGATGTACAAGAACCGCGTCATCCCGGCCTTCGAAAAACAGCACAACGTCAAAGTCGTCTACGTCGCCGGCAACTCCACGGAGACCCTGGCCAAGCTGCAGGCGCAGAAGGGCCGTCAGCAGATCAACGTCGCGATGATGGACGACGGCCCGATGTACCAGGCGTTGCAGATGGGCCTGTGCGAAAAGCTCAGCGACGCGCCGGTCTACAAGGACCTTTATCCGCTGGCCCGGCTGAGCCCCGAAGCCACGGGGATTGGCGTGGTGGCCACCGGCATCGGCTACAACGAAGACGCGTTCAAGAAACGCGGCTGGGCGGCACCGGATTCCTGGGAAAACCTCACCGACCCGCGCTTCAAGCAACTGCTCGGCATGCCGCCGGTGACCAATACCTACGGCCTGCACACGCTGGTGGAAATGGCCCGGCTGAGGGGCGGCGGCGAAAAAACATCGACCCCGGCTTCAAGGCGCTCAAGGATGAAATCGGCCCCAACGTGCTGGCGTGGGTGTCGGCGCCGGGCGAGATGGACGGCATGATGCAGAACGGCGACATCGTCATGGCGGTGTACGGCAGCGGTCGGGCCGTGGCGTTGCAGGGCACCGGCTTCCCGCTCAAATTCATCTACCCGAAGGAAGGCGGCATCGCACTGCAGGTCGCCGCGTGCAGCGTGACCCCCAACGCGCAATCCGAACTGGCCCAGGCGTTCATTCAGTACGTGCTGTCACCTGAAGTGCAGGAAATCCAGGCGCGGGAGAATGGTTTTGCGCCGGTGAACCAGACCGTCAAGCTGCCGGACGACGTCGCCGCGCGCATGCCGTACGGGCCGGAGAAGGTCAACGCGCTGATCAAGGTCGATTGGGAAACCATCAACCAGCAGCGCAGCGAGTGGACCACGCGCTGGAACCGCACCGTCGAGCGATAGCGTCACCGATCCCTTTCGCTGATCGACAGTCGCTGATCGACGCTCGCGCCGATCTTCCCCAGCATCCTTCTGGAGACGCAGGTTCGCCTGCGTGGCACGCCCATGGCATTTCTTACCCTTGAAGGCATCGTCAAGACCTACGGCACGTTCAGGGCCATTGACGGTTTGAACCTGGAAGTCCGGCATGGCGAGTTCATCGCCTTGCTCGGCCCGTCCGGGTGCGGCAAGACCACCACGCTGCAATCCATCGCAGGCTTCGTGCAGCCCACCGAAGGCCGGATCGTTCTCGACGGCCGTGACATCACCCACGTGCGCCCCGAACAGCGCGGGCTGGGCATCGTCTTCCAGAGCTATGCGTTGTTTCCGCACATGACCGTGGCGCAGAACATCAGCTTCGGCCTGGAAATGCGCGGCGTGCCCAAGGCCGAGCGCAGCAAGCGGGTCGACGAGGCACTGGACCTGGTGCGGCTGGCCGGCCTCGGTGAGCGCTACCCGAAAGCGCTTTCGGGCGGCCAGCGCCAGCGGGTGGCGATTGCCCGCGCCCTGGCGATCCGGCCGAACCTGCTGCTGCTCGACGAGCCGATGTCCAACCTTGACGCCAAGCTGCGCGAAGAGATGCACATCGAACTGCGGGCGATTCAGCGCGAGCTGGGCATCACCACCATTCTGGTGACCCACGATCAGGTCGAAGCGATGACCATGAGCGACCGCATCGCGGTCATGCAGAAGGGCCGCATCGTGCAGATCGACACGCCGTTCGAAGCCTACGAGCGGCCCCATTCGCCCTTCGCGTCGGCGTTCCTCGGCAAGACCAACGCCTTTGCCGGCGCGGTGCAATTGCGCAACGACCGATGCTGCCACGTGCAGGTCCACGACACGCTGATGCACGTGCCCCACGAAGACCGCGCCCTGGGCAACGACGTCAACGTCTACATTCGCCCGGAGAAAATCCGTCTGGTGGCGCTGGGCAGCGGGCGGTTTTCCGGGCGCGTCCGGCTGCGGGTGTTCCTCGGCAACCTGTGGTTGATGGCGGTGGAAAGCCGCCTGGGGCTGGTGCACATGACCCTGCCGAACCTCGGCACGCCGCCGCCGGAGGAGGGCAGCGAGGTCGGGCTGGACTGGTCCGACGATGACCTGCGTCTGCTGGACCGGGAGGTCGCCCATGGCCAGGTATGACGCCGAACGGGTGGGCGTGGCGCCCTGGCTACTCAGCGGGCCGGCGTTACTGGTGTTCATCGCGCTGCTGCTGGCGCCCTTGCTGCTGACCGCCGTGCTGTCGTTGAACCTGTTCAGCGACACCGAGGGCGTGGTGCCGAGCTACAGCCTTGGCAATTACCTGGAGGTGTTCAAGGACGATTACTTTCACGAGATTTTCCTGCGCACCGGCGGCATGGCGCTGGCCGTCACGGTTTTGTGCGTGCTGCTGGGCATTCCGGAAACCATCATCATTGCGCGCATGGCACCGCGCTGGCGGTCGCTGTTCCTGCTGGTGGTGCTGGGGCCGCTGCTGATTTCCGTGGTGGTGCGGACCCTGGGCTGGGCGATTCTGCTGGGCAACAACGGCCTGATCAACGATGCCTTGCAAGCCCTGGGCATCACCGATCAACCGGTGAAAATGCTGTTCACCCAGCTCGGTGTAATCATTGCGCTGACCCATGTGCTGGTGCCGTTCATGGTCATTGCGGTCTGGGCAACCCTGCAACGGCTGGACCTTCAGGTCGAATGGGCGGGCCTGTCCCTCGGCGCGTCGCGGCTGACGGTGTTCCGCCGGATCATCCTGCCGCAGATCATGCCCGGCGTTTTGTCCGGCTCGATCATCGTCTTCGCCCTGGCCGCTTCGGCCTTCGCCACCCCGGCGATCATCGGCGGTCGGCGCCTGAAAGTGGTGGCCACGGCCGCTTACGACGAGTTCCTCGGCACCCTCAACTGGCCCCTCGGCGCGGCCATCGCGATGCTCCTGCTGCTGGCGAATCTGATCATCATTCTGGGTTGCAGCAAACTGGCCGAGCGCCGGTTCAAGCAAGTCTTCGAGTAGCCGACCATGCACAAGAACGGATTTTTCTCGCTGCTGTTCCATGCCCTGTTCGTCACCTTCATCGTCGCGCCGCTGGTGGTGGTGATGGCCATGGCGTTCACCAGCAAGGGCTACCTGTCGCTGCCCACTGACGGCCTGTCACTGCGCTGGTTTCGGGCTCTGGCGGACAACCAGGAAATGCTCGACGCCTTCGCCTTGTCGATCAAACTCGGCCTGGCCTCGGCGACCATTGCTGCACTGCTGGCGATTCCGGCGGCGCTGGCCATCAGCCGTTATGACTTTCCCGGCCGCGGCGCGGTGACCGGGTTTCTACTGTCGCCGCTGATGATTCCGTCGGTGGTGCTGGGCATCGCGTTCCTGCGCTTCTTTTCCCTGGCACAGATCGGCGGCTCGTTCTGGGCACTGACCCTGACCCATGTGATTGTCGTGCTGCCCTATGCGCTGCGCCTGACGCTGGCCTCCACCATCGGTCTTGAGCGCGACATCGAGCAAGCGGCGCTGTCCCTGGGCGCCAGTCGCTGGACGGCGTTTTACCGGGTGGTGCTGCCGCGGATTCGCACCGGTGTGGTCGGCGGCTGGATGCTCGCATTCATCCAGAGCTTCGACGAACTGACCATGACCGTGTTCGTCGCAACCCCCGGTACCACCACGCTGCCGGTCGCGATGTACAACCAGATTTCCCAGACCATCGACCCTCTTATCACGGCGGTTTCAACGGTGCTGATCGTCGGCACCTTGCTGCTGATGCTGATATTGGACCGAATGGTCGGATTGGACCGGGTGTTGATCGGAGAAGGCAAATGAGCCAGGGCACACAGAGGGACATTCAGTCGGACGTGATCGTCATCGGCGGAGGGCTGGTGGGCACGGCAGTCGCTTACGGCCTGGCCCGCAGCGGCGCCGACACCGTGGTGCTGGACCAGGGCGACGATGCGTTTCGCGCTTCACGGGGCAATTTCGGGCTGGTCTGGGTCCAGGGCAAAGGCCACGACTTGCCGGACTATTCGCGCTGGACGCAGTCGTCAGCGACCCGCTGGCCTGACTTCGCTCGAGCGCTGATGGCCGACAGCGGCGTGGACGTGCAGCTCCACCAGCCCGGTGGCTTCCATATGTGCTTCAACGACGAGGAGTTGATCGAGCGGCAATCGCGTCTGCAAACCCTGCAGGACGCCCTTGGCGATTACCCGTTCCAGATGCTCGACGCCGCTGAGCTCAAAGCGCGCCTGCCGTTGATCGGCCCGACTGTGGTGGGCGCCAGCTACACCCCACTGGACGGCCACGTCAATCCATTGAAGCTGTTGCGCGCGCTGCACACCTCGGCCCAGGCCAAAGGGGCGCGGTTTTACGGCGGCATTCAGGTGGATGACATCGACGGCGCCACCGGTGAGTTCTGCGTCACCGCCGGCCATCAACGCTTCATCGCGCCAAGAGTGGTGCTCGCTGCCGGACTGGGCAATCCAGGGCTGGCCCGGCAAGTCGGCCTGCACGCGCCGGTGGCGCCCAATCGTGGCCAGGTCCTGGTGAGCGAGCGGGTCCGGCCGTTTCTCGACCACCCGACGGTCCATGTCCGGCAAACCGACGAAGGCACCGTTCAGCTGGGCGATTCCATGGAGGAGGTGGGTTACGACGACAGCACCTCCACCCAGGTGCTCGAAGCCATCGCCCGGCGTGGGGTCGCGACGTTTCCGCTGTTGCGGGAGGTGCGGCTTATCCGTGCCTGGGCGGCGCTGCGCGTCCTGAGCCCAGACGGCTTCCCCATTTATCAGCAATCGGCCAGCCACCCCGGCGCCTTCGTGGTGACCTGCCACAGTGGCGTGACCCTGGCCGCTGCCCACGCCCTGCGCATCGCGCCGTGGGTGATGGGTGGCGCCATGCCTGACGAGCTCGGCGCGTTCGCCGGCGAACGTTTCCTGACTGACAAGGGGTTTTCCCATGCGCACTGATCCGCTGTTTCAACCGGTCACGAGTGAAGTCAGGTCGACGCGAACTGTCAGCCTCAGCTTCAACGATCAAGCCTTTGAGGTGCCGGCGGGCATCAGCGTCGCGGCGGCACTGCTCATGTCGGGCATCAACCGTTTTCGCGCGACACCGGTGAGCGAATCGCCCCGGGCGCCGTATTGCATGATGGGCGTGTGCTTCGAGTGCCTGGTGGACATCGACGGCGTGCCCAATCGCCAGAGCTGCCTGATCGAAGTGGCGGAGGGCATGCGCATCCGCTCCCAGGAAGGCGCACGGGACCTGATTTTTCAGGCCGGCAACGTGCAAACCGGCAATGAGCAAACCGCCAGTGTGCAGACCGTCGAGGTGCAGTCATGAATGATCATTTTGGCGGTGGCGTGGACGCTGTGGACGTGGTCGTCGTGGGCGCAGGTGCCGCCGGCATGGCAGGCGCCGTGGCCCTGGCCGGGCTCGGGTTGCAGGTGGTGTTGCTGGACGAGCAGGGCAGCCCGGGCGGTCAGATCTATCGCGGCATCACCCTCGCGCCGCTGTCCAGACGAGACCTGCTCGGCGCGGATTACGCCCATGGCAACGTGCTGGCTCAGGCCCTGGCGTCCTCATCGGTGCGCTATGAAAAAGGCGCGGCAGTCTGGCAAGTGACCCGGGATCACCAGGTCAGCTACTTGCGTGAAGGACGTCTGCGCACGCTGCAGGCCAAGGCGGTGTTGCTTGCGACCGGGGCGATGGAACGGCCGTTTCCGATTCCGGGCTGGACCTTGCCCGGCGTGATGAGCGCAGGCGCCGCGCAGATTCTGCTGAAAAGCGCAGGGCTCGCCCCGACCGAGCCGGTGGTACTGGCCGGGTGCGGCCCGCTGTTGTACCTGCTGGGCTGGCAATACCTGCGCGCGGGCGTGCCGATCAAGGCCTTGGTCGACACCACGCGCCCCGAAGATTACTGGCGCGCACGGCGGCATCTGTTCGCAGCGTTGCGTGCCTGGCCGTATTTGCGCAAGGGCCTGGAGCTGATGCGCAGTCTGCGCAGCGCGCGCATCCCGCACCACACCGGCGCCGAGCAACTGGCGATCGAGGGTGACGAAGCCGCCACTGCGTTGACCTTCACCGTGGGCGGCCAGGCTCAGCGTATCGCCGCGCGCTGCATACTGCTGCATCAAGGCGTAGTGCCGAACATTCAATTCAGTCAGTCGTTGCGTGCACGGCATCATTGGGATGTGGACCAACTGTGCTTCAGCCCTGTGATCGATCCCTGGGGTGAGCTTGACGTGCCGGGGGTGTTCGTCGCCGGTGACGGTGCCGGCATCGGCGGGGCTCAGGCCGCGGCCCTGCAGGGCGAGTTGGCGGCGCTGGGCATTGCCCGACGGCTGGGCACGCTGGATGCGAGTCAGCGTGATCAGCGAGCCGATGCATTGCGCGAGAAGCTGGCGTTGAACCTGCGCATCCGGCCGTTTCTCGATGCGCTGTATCAGCCGAAGGAAGCCAACCGCATCCCCGCCGATGAGGTCATCGTCTGCCGGTGCGAGGAAGTCACGGCGGGGGACCTGCGCAAGTTTGTCGCCCTGGGCTGCGCCGGCCCCAACCAGGCCAAATCGTTTGGGCGCTGTGGCATGGGTCCCTGTCAGGGCAGGATGTGCGGACTGACGGTGACGGAAGTGATCGCCCAGGCTCGCGGCGTGTCGGCGGCCCAAGTGGGTTACTACCGCATTCGTCCGCCGATCAAGCCCATCACCCTGGGGGAACTGGCCGGTGAGTGAGGCGCGGGCAAGGCACAGCGACGTGCTGGTGATAGGCGGCGGCATCCATGGATTGAGCACCGCACTGCATCTGGCCCAGGGCGGTGTTGAGGTCACGGTGGTCGAGGCTGATTACTGCGGCCGTCATGCCTCCGGGGTCAACGCCGGCGGGGTTCGAACCCTGGGCCGTCACGAGGCGGAAATCCCGCTGGCGCTGTCGTCCCGCGAACTCTGGCACGACCTTGCGCAGACCCTGGGCGATGACGGCGGCTTTGTGCCCAGCGGCCAGCTCAAACTCGCGGAAACCCCCGCCGAACTCGACGAGTGCCGCCAGCGCGTCGAGCACTTGCGGCGACTGGGCTTCACCCACGAAGTGCTGATCGACGCTCAACAGGTGTTCGAGATCATTCCGACTGTCGCCCGGCATGTGGTGGGCGGCATCTGGGTTAAGGATGACGGCTACGCCATTCCCTACAAAACCGTGACGAGCTTTCGGCTGGCCGCAGAGAAGCTCGGCGTGAAAGTGCTTGAAACGACGCCGGCCCAGCGCATCGAGCAACGCGGCAGTGGCTGGCAGGTCACCACGCCCGCTGGAGTTTTCAGTGCCGGGCATCTGGTGATCACCGCCGGCGCCTGGGCGCGGGAGTTGGCAGAACAAGTCGGCGAATCAGTGCCGGCACACCCCGAAGGCCTGATGCTGATGGTGACCCACCGCGTCGCGCCGTTCTGCGCGCCAGTGCTGGGGGCGACCGGTCGCTCTCTGTCGTTCAAGCAATTCGCCAACGGCACGGTGGTGATTGGCGGCAAGCTGATTGGCAGCGTGGATTTCCCGGCGCGCCATGGTGAGGTCGATCTGGCGCGCCTGGGCATCAGCGCGAGGACCGTCACCGACCTGTTTCCCCACCTCAAACACCTGGGCGTCAATCGGGTCTGGGCCGGTGTTGAGGCCTTTACCGCTGACGACTTGCCGGTGATTGGTGCGAGCCGCAAGGCCAGTAACCTCAGTTACTCGTTCGGATTCTGCGGCAGTGGTTTCCAGATGGGCCCCGGTACCGGCAAGCGCCTGGCCCAGCAGATCCTCGGCGAGCACTCGGACATTTCGCTGGAGGCGTTCGACATAGGACGTTTTGATACCGCAAGGCTCGATGAGCCGCGTTCAAGCGGCTCCCACATCCCGACACACTTACCTTTAGTTGCCCGTTAATGCCTCACACCCTCCCAACACATCAGGAGTTCACATGCTGGAAATCAATCGTATCGAAACCAACCAACGCATGAGCCGTGTCGTGCAGTGCAATGGCTTTACCTTCCTCGGCGGCCAGACCGCAACGGACCGCTCCCTCGACATCAAAGGGCAGACAGCGCAAGTGCTGGAGAAAATCGACAACTACCTGGCCAAGGCCGGCCTGGACAAGACGCGGATTCTCACCGCCCAGGTCTGGCTCTCGGACATCGCGGCGAATTTCGCTGGCATGAATGAAGTCTGGGACGCTTGGGCACCGGAAGGGCACGCACCCGCACGGGCCACCGTGGAATCACGTCTGGCAGCGCCGGATTTGCTGGTGGAAATCACGGTGGTTGCGGCGGGCTGAATCAGCTGCTGCAGGAATGAACTGCGCCGGGCCGGGGCTTGCCTCCGACCCGGCGTTGCCGCTCAAGGGCTGACAGACGCTTCGGCGGAGTTGGTGACGAGGTGGTTTTTGGTGGTGCGACGCTGTTGCGTGATCAGCACCTGAGGCACCGATGAACAGTGGTATTTGATGCCTTTCCTCGTCGGCATCAGCGCGACGCTCTCCATGCATTCTGCGCGGGTCGAATACGCCGTCGGCTGGTTCTCGTCCAGACATCCTTCCGCACCGGAACACATACTCATTACAACCACAAAAATGCTCTTCATTGCTCACATTCCTTTCAGGCAATCACGGCGCGGGACAGCGGGTGTGAAGCGATTTTGAGGGGTGGTAATGGCAGAAGGCAATGGCGGTTCAATGCATTTCGTCGGGAATATGACGCTTTTGGACTTTTTGTGGATTAGCACGTCGTTTGGTAGTCGGTAAATTGACGCCACGTTTTTTAAAAGGGTGTTATGTGTTTAAACCTGCAGCCAGTTCTTCGACGGATCCAGAGCATTAAGCACGTCAGATCCCTTCAGAAATCTTTAAACTTCAGCCAGTTTTTACGCCGAGGAAGGGGCTCGCATGCAGCGCATCATGATTGTGGGGCAGCCGGGGTCTGGCAAAAGCACGTTGGCCCGGAGATTGGGCCAGCTGACCGGGATTCCCGTCGTTCACATCGACACCATTCATTGGCAACCTCGGTGGGTCGAGCGGAGCGCGGCGGAGAAGACTCGCCTGTGTCTTGAGGTTGAAGCCCGCGATCAGTGGATTTTTGAAGGGGGACACTCGACCACGTGGGGCCACCGCGTTGGCCGGGCGGATCTATTGGTATGGATTGATCGCTCTACAGCGCTGCGATTCTGGCGCGTGCTGGTCCGCGCCGTGAGGCACCGGGGACGGACTCGGCCAGACCTTCCCGAGGATTGCCCGGAGCAGCTTGGCAAACTTGGGGCGTTATTCCGGTTCATGTGGACGACCCGCAAGGTGTCGCGGGCAAAGATGCAGAAACTCGCAGCAACGGCGCCACCGGGATGCCGAGTAGTCCGACTGCGCTCAAACCGACAGACCCGCAGGTTTCTCGCAACGATAGAGGCAGGGGCTGCTTACTCTCTCAATGGGTTCTGATTTATGCGCGCAGCGGCGGGTATTCAGTGCCGAACCGCGCAGCGAACCACAGGTGCGCACGCGCCTGGTTGTCGCGTAAGGCCAGATCGATGAGGGCGGAGGCGGTCAGGTTCCATTTCCGAACAGGGATTCATGAGCATCGCTCACTGCTGTTTGTCACAGGGCCCTGTAGTACATCGGTAACGCGTGAATTAGGTTGAAGGCTAAACCTCTTTCACCCAGGAGCTCGCCCATGAACGCAGTTGCAGCACTCTCGACACTGGTGATGATGCTGATGGTCGCCAACGCTCAGGCGGACGGCAGCACGCCCGCCATGACCCTCGTCCCGAACGGCTCGCAAGCTTCGATTCTCGGGAGCCCGGCGATGTTTGTCGGCACGGTGCGCATCGATCCATTGGTCTCCGCGAATGAGCCGTCCCGGGTCTCGGCGGCCTATGTCACGTTCGGGCCCGGCGCGCGTTCCGCCTGGCACACGCACCCGTTGGGGCAAACGCTGGTGGTGACCGCAGGCACGGGCTGGGTGCAGCAGCAAGGCGGCGAGAAACAGGTGATTCGTCCGGGGGACGTCATCTGGACGCCGCCGGGCGTCAAGCATTGGCACGGCGCCACGGCACAGACAGGCATGACCCACATGGCGATCCAGGAATTCCTCGATGGCAAGAATGTGGAATGGATGGAGCCCGTTTCCGATGCCCAGTACAAGGCCTCCCGATGATCTTCACCCGACACGCATTGACTGCTGAGCGATGCTCAGCTCACTTATGACCTGCGCTCATCCAAAGAACGCGGCGAACACGGATATACTCCGCTCAATCCGCGTGTTCGGGATCAACCCGTCCCTTGCCGTTCGAGACGCCCTTGCGTAGGTAAATGATGCAACTCACCCGTGCCAACCTCGCCGATTTCATGTACTTCCTGGCCGTCGCCCGGCATTTGAGTTTCAGCCGTGCGGGATTGGAAGTCGGCATCAGCCCGTCGGCCCTTAGTCATGCGATCAAGGCGCTGGAAGCCAGGCTTGGCGTGCGCTTGTTGAACCGGACCACCCGCAATGTCACCTTGACCGCTGCCGGTCAGGAGCTGCTGGCGTCGATTCGTGAACCCATCGACCGCATCGACCAGGCGATGGACGTGCTCAACCGCTATCGGGACGAGCCGACGGGGAGGATCAGGCTGAATGTGTTCAGCGATGCCGCGCTGTTGCTGCTGGCGCCGGTATTACCGCTGTTCGGTGAGCGTTACCCGGACATCGAAGTGGATATTTCGATCTCCAACAGCATGGTCGATGTCGTGGAAGGCGGCTTCGACGCCGGCATGCGCTTTGGCGCAACGGTGCCTGAAGGGATGATCGCGCACCGCCTGTCCCCGGACGTGCGCTGGGTGGTCGCCGGCACGCCCGACTACCTGCGCAAATGGGGCACTCCCGTTCACCCTGAAGACCTGAAGCAACATCGCTGCCTCAAGTTCAAGGTCGGCACCGGCAAGATATACGACTGGGAGTTCGAAAAAGAAGGCGTTCAGCTCGCGGTCCCGGTGTTCGGTGGCGTGATTCTCGACGAGACGCGGATGGCGATTGCACTGGCCTGCGAGGGCAGTGGACTGATATACGCCGCTGAACCTATCCTCGCGCCTTACGTGAAAAGCGGTTCCCTTGAGTTGGTGCTTGAGGACTGGGCGAGCGTGAGTCCGGGGTTCCATATCTACTATTCCAGCTATCGCCAGCAACCGCTGGGGCTGCGCCTCCTGATCGACATGATCCGGGATATTGCCCCGCTGGGGTGATCCGCTACGGCTCAGACCGGGACGCCTGACGCTTTCCCGGCTAAAGCCGGTCCCACAGGGGGCTCCCGATTCTCTTCATTAATGAGCAATGCTCATCACCGCATCACACGCACCCCGATAGGCGAGGGCTGACGTCGCCTGTACCGTGACGCCACTCAATCCATCAAAACCGGCGCTCGTCGCACATCACCCTGGCGTGAGGCGATTGCACGGGCCGGACACGTGTCGAGGGCATCAATGCGTACTGCTGAGCTACAAAGAGCCGAGCCTGAAATAGCCAGGCCTGATCGAGGTGTTTGGAGCGCCGTAGGGGCAATGGCCATGTGTGTGGCCATGCTCATTTCATCCGAATTCATGCCGGTCAGCCTGCTGACACCGATTGCCTCGGACCTCGGCGCGACCCAGGGGATGGCCGGCCAGGCGATCTCGATTTCGGGACTATTTGCCGTCTTCACCAGCCTGTTCATGTCGGTCATCGCCGGGCGCATTGATCGTCGGTACGTGTTGATCGGCTTGACCAGTCTGATGCTGGCCTCGCTGATCCTGATTGCCGAAGCGCCGAGCTTCCTGGTCCTGATGATTGCGCGCGCCGTGCTGGGGATCGCCATCGGCGGGTTCTGGGCACTGTCCACGGCGACCGTCATGCGGCTCGTTCCTTCCGATACCGTGCCCAAGGCCCTCGGCATCATTTTCACCGGCAACGCCATCGCCACGGCATTTGCGGCACCCATCGGCAGCTACCTGGGCGGCATCATCGGCTGGAGAGGCGTGTTCTGGGGGCTGGTCCCGCTGGTGCTGATCAACCTGCTGTGGCAGTGGATCAGCCTTCCGTCGATGCCGCCCAAGTCGGCGGGCTCGGTCCGTCAACTGTTCGCGCTGCTGCGTCGTCGCCACGTGGCGTTCGGCATGATGGCGGTGATGTTGACCTTCGCCGGTGCGTTCTCTGCGTTCACCTACTTTCGCCCGTTCCTTGAAACCTACACGCACGCGACCACCCCGCAGCTGTCGCTGTTCCTGCTCGGGCTCGGTGTCGCGGGTTTTGCCGGCACCTATGCGGGTACGGCGCTGGTGAATGAGCGGATGTATGCGCTGTTGCGCTGGCTGCCATTGCTGCTGGCAACGGTGACGCTGTTGATGCTGCTGTTCGGCCACCTCAAGCCTGGCGTCGCCGTGGCGATGATTTGCTGGGGCGGGCTGAACGCCGCGATTCCAGTGGCCTGGTCGACCTGGCTCAGCAAAAGCGTCAGTGATGACCCGGAAAGTGGCGGCGGCTTGCTGGTTGCGGCGATCCAGCTGTCGATCATGGTCGGTGGCGCTTTGGGTGGCTTGCTGCTGGATCACGTGTCCATTGCCGCGACATTCATTGGCGCCGCCGCATTGCTGGTGCTGGGCGCCTTGATCGTCGGTAACGGCACTCGCTTGCGCGGCTGAATGCGGCTTCGAAGCCCAGCCCGACCGCAGCACAACAGACCTTCACAGACAGGCACATCATGCGCATGGAAAACAGAACAGCCCGACTCTTCAGGCAGGGCGTTGGCGGGTTATTGGCTATTTTGGGTGTCGCCATGACGCTGGGCGGTGCCGTGTTGCTCAGTGACGGCGGATCTGCGTGGTACGGGGTGGCAGGCATCGTCTGGGTCATCTGTGCCATCGGCGTGTGCCGGCGCGACCATCGCGTCATCCCGCTCTACGGCGTTTTATTGGCCGCGACGGTGGCGTGGAGTGTCTGGGAAGCGGGGTTTGACGGTTGGCAGTTACTGCCACGGCTCGGACTGCCTGTGCTGCTGGCCGTTCTGCTGGTCGCCAGCACCGTGGGGCTTCGAGCTCCGCGCCGATCGGCATGGCTCGGCTCGCTGGCGGTGTTACTGGTGAGCGTGGCGGTGGGCGCTGTGCTGCATGGCCAGTCGGTCGAGGCACCTGACCCGCTGCTGCGTGCAGGCGTATCGAGCAGCTATCCCCCGGCAAACGGCATGACCGAGGCGGCCGCTCGCCAGGATTGGCCCGTTTTCGGCAATGATCAGGGCGGCACACGGTTCAGCCCGCTGACGCAGATCACCCCCGACAACGTTCAGCAATTGCAAGTCGCCTGGGAAGCTGAGACAGGCCCTATGGGGCCGGGACCGGAAGGTGGTCTGGAAGTGGTGCCGATCATGGTCGGCGATACGCTTTATGCGTGTAACGATCAGAATCGCGTCACTGCGCTTGATGCGGAAACCGGCAAAGAGCGCTGGCATCAGGACATTTCAGGGGGCACGGCGGCATCCGGCAAACCCTGCCGAGGCGTCGCTTTTTACCAGGTGCCTGATGCCGAAGGACCCTGCGCTCAACGGATCATCGCACCTAATCAGATGCCCGGGCTGGTGGCCCTTGATGCGCGTACCGGCGAGTTCTGCGAGCACTTCGGCGACAAGGGTTTCGTCGACCTGCGAGAGGGCATCAAGGCCTACCCCCACGGCCTGTATTACGTCAGCTCGGCGCCGCAGATCATTCGCGGCAAGGTGGTCGTCGGTGGCGGAATTCCGGACGGTCAGTACTGGGGCGGGCCGTCCGGAGTCATCCGCGCTTTCGATGCAGAGACCGGCCAACTGGCATGGGCCTACGACTCCGAGCAACCTGATCGTAAGGGTGCTCCGCCCAGTGGCGAGGTTTACACACCGTCCTCACCGAACAGCTGGGCACCGATCAGCGCCGATGAAACCCTCGGCCTGGTCTATCTGCCCATGGGCAATGCAACCCCCGACAACTTTGGCGGTTTGCGTCGGCCGGGTGACGATCAGGTCTCCAGCTCGGTCATTGCGCTGGACGCTGAAACCGGTCGGTTGCGCTGGCATTTCCAGACCACCCATCACGACATCTGGGATTACGACGTGCCGGCTCAGCCGACGCTGGTGGATTTGCCCGTGGACGGCGTCATCCGCCATGCGCTGATTCAGGCGACCAAGCGAGGCGAGGTCTTCGTTCTCGATCGAGAGACGGGCACACCGATTGCGCCCGTTCAAGAGCAGCCAGTGCCTCAGGGCGGGATAGCAGAGGGCGAGCGGTTGTCGGCGACTCAGCCTGCGTCGATCGGCCTGCCCGCGTTTCGCCAGCCGACGCTGCAGGAACGTGACATGTGGGGCATTACCCCGCTGGACCAGATGCTGTGCCGGATTCAGTTTCGCCAGTCTCGTTACGAGGGGCACATGACGCCGATTACCCTGGGCAAGCCCGTGCTGATCGCGCCAGGTTCAGCTGGAGGGATCAATTGGGGCGGTGTGTCGGTGGACCTCGACCATGGCGTGATGGTCGTCAACTGGCTGCGAATGGTGGACCGCGTTGAACTGGTCAGCCGGGAGGAGGCGGTTGAGCGCAAGTTCAGGCTGTCGGACGGCCAGAGCCCGGGCGGTGATGCCCAGCGGCCCATGCTCAACACGCCTTACGGCGCCTACGGCACCACTTTCCTGTCCGCACTCGGCACGCCCTGCAATGCGCCACCGTGGGGGCTGATTTCGGCAGTGGACCTGGCCAGCGGCAAACTGCTCTGGTCCAGGCCGCTGGGGACGGCAAGAGACACCGGCCCGTTGGGCATTCCGTCGATGTTGCCCGTGACGGTGGGTACGCCAATGACCGGCGGCTCGGTCAGCACTCGCAGTGGTCTGATCTTCATTGCGGCGACCGCCGAGCGCACGATTCGCGCACTGGATGTGCACAGCGGTGAAGAACTCTGGTCGGCGCGTCTGCCCGGGGCGGCAATGCCACCCCGGTGACCTATATTGGTCCCCACAGCGGCAGGCAGTTCGTGGTGATTGCGGCAGGGGGCAAGAAGTCGCTCAAAACGCGGTTGAGCAACAAGATTGTGGCGTTCGCATTGCCGGCGCCCAAACCCTGAGACGGTAGCGTGGCACCCACACATTTGCTGGGTGCCACGCTCGACGGGTTCAGTTCCTAGTGCCTGCCGGACCGATTGGCTGGATTGGCTGATTAAAGGCAAGGCACCTTGCCGGCTTGAGCCACCGCAACGCCTCGACTGTCCAGCAGCGACACCTTGACCTCTGCATCCGCTCGGCTCTGTACCAATGTGTAGCGCTCATCGGCCGCAAATCCGTCGTAGTCCAGCGTTGCCGTGCAGCGACGATGACTGTTCTGATACCCGATCATCACAATCCCCAGTTCCATCGAATGCCTGCCTGGCGAAACAATGAAGCGATTCAAACTGTTGGCCTGATTTCCGTCGAGACGTCTTGCGATCATGTCGTCTCCTGCATGGGCCTCAATGTCGACGATGGACTTTCCAGGTTCAGCGCGCGGTGTTCCAGTGGTACAGCCGGCTATCGCCGCGACAGACAATAAGGCTGTCGCAAAAGTAAGTAATTTCATGGGGTGCCCGTTCATTAGTTGGTTAATGTCTTTAAATATTTAACGCGCACAACGCTTCGCCCGCGGCGCTCGACATGACGGCAGGCACAGTCACTCAAGAATCGCAACGTGAGTGCTTTGGTTATAAAACCGATATCCACCCGTGGGCCGTCAAAAAGCGCAGCCGTTTGAGCAAAATTGTCTGACGTTATTGTGTTGAAAAAGTGATGCGTACAGCATCGCTGCCAAAGACGCGGGCCAGTTCGGCGGAATTTTCGATGCGGCCCAAACGAGTGTACGAATAGGGCGATGAGAAAGTAGCGTAGAACGCGACCAGCGTGCGTGACCCGTACAGCATCAGATCGCCGCTGTGGATCGTGCCGGGGCGAATCGTACTTGTCGGCAGCGATGTCGGCAGTTCGGCGTGCTTCTCGTTGTTGTTCAGGTCAGGCATGTCGATGGAGAATGGGAGCAGGGCGGCAAATGCCCGTGCCGCTTGTGTATCCGCCAGGGTGATCGCGAAGCGCGTGTCGCGAACCGTCATCCAGATACGGGATTCCGGAAGCTGCGCGGTGGCTGACGTGGCCGCGGGAGCAGGGGCCACGGGGGTCGCAGGCGAGGCATTGCTTTCGCTCAACGCTGTCAGGCCCAACAGAAGTCCGAAGGCCCGCGTCAGTCCCCTTGCGCCCCCGACATGAGCTTGGGTGAAGAGGGCGAATCGTTTGTCGCGCATCCTGTGGGCACCTTATGCAGTGGGGTTATTCGGAGAAAGTTGATCAGCCGTGATGGAGTAAGTGGTCAGCGATCTCAATACTTTCGCGTCCAATCCCCATCGGATACCTGCTGTCACAACACTCTACGTCGAGGTATTGGCCTGAACCATACGGCTCTCCAGAATGCTTTCATGAACAAACTTCACCAATGCCGGAAAGTTGCAGGGCAGAGCGCGCCAGTTGCCCTGGGAGGCGCGTTTCAATCTCCAGACATTTATATAAGTCTTAATCAGGATGTGAACGACGGTCGATCTTTGCCGAGCCTCCATCCCATCATCCTGCCAATGCGATAGCAGGGAGCTCGGGCACTTTGCGCATCGTGCCGCAACAAAAAAGTCTAGGATTTTGCACGTTCGAATTACGCTCAATCGGGTCATCGTGGCCGGCGGTTACAAGCAGCGCAGGCATCTTCAGCGTCACGCGACGGTCATAAACCGGACGGAAGGCAGAGGGGAATGACTCAAGTTGTGACGCACTGGGCAGATAACCGTGATGTCAGTTACATACGCAAGTTTGTTCAAGGATCGAACCCATGACCCAGCGTCAATCCATTCGCATTGCCCCTTCTCTTCATCCGCGTGTTCTCTGGTTCGCTTTGATTCCGGTCGTGCCTGCCGTTGCATGGATACTCGCCCAGTCCACCTCTCTCCCTAACCTCATCGCGTGCGCGGCGCTGGTTCTGATCGGCCTCGGCGCAGGTGCCTGGAGTGCTGCTTCCCAGCGTGACGTGGTGCTGCGAGCCACGGCTCGGGCGCAGGCGGAGCAGTCAGAGGCGGACGCGGCGAGCAACGGCATGACCTCGGGCGTACAACTCAATGAGGTGTTGCTGGGCGCCATGCCGATCTGGGCCCGGCAGGTGGAAAGCTCTCGGTATCAGACCGAAGAAGCGATTGTGAATCTGACCAACCGTTTCATCGGCATCGCCGCGCGATTGCAGGAAACGGTTCAGGCGTCCCAGCGCGCTGCCGGCGAACTCGACGGGCAAACCGCAGACGGGGCGCTTGAAGTGCTGTCACTCAGCGAAAGCGATTTAAGCCAGGTGATCAATTCGCTCAAGGCCGCTCAGACCAGCCGTGACCAGACCCTGGCCCAGGTGCGCGGCCTCACGGCCTACACCGGCGAACTGCGCACCATGGCCGCGGACGTAGCGGCGATCGCCGCGCAAACAAACCTCCTGGCCCTCAACGCAGCCATTGAAGCAGCCCGTGCCGGTGAAGCCGGTCGCGGCTTTGCCGTGGTGGCCGACGCAGTGCGCAGCCTGTCGAGCAAATCCAGTGAAACTGGCCAGCAGATGTCGGCCAAGGTCGACATCATCAATAACGGCATCACGCAGTTGGTGCACGCCGCATCGAGCAGCGCCGATCAGGACAGCCAATCGGTGGCCGCGTCAGAAAACAGCATTCAAGTCGTGCTCGAGCGCTTCCATAACATCACCGGTCGCCTGGCCGAATCGGCGGACCTGCTCAAGCAGGAAAGCCGGGGCATTGGCGATGAGATGACGGAGGTGCTGGTCGACCTGCAATTCCAGGACCGTGTGAGCCAGATCCTCAGCCACGTGCGGGACAACATGGAAGATTTGCATGGCCACCTGCTCCAGGCGAACGAGACCCCGGACCAGGCGACGTCCCTTGATGCCCGCCAATGGCTGGCGCGCATGGACGCCACCTACGCCACTGACGAGCAGCGGCGCACCCATCGTGGCGAGACGCCCGTGCAGCAGAACTCTCAAGACATCACCTTCTTTTAGGAGCTCATCATGGCGAAGAATGTATTAGTGGTCGACGACTCCAGCAGCGTGCGGCAAGTGGTAGGCATTGCCTTGAAAAGCGCCGGTTACGACGTGATCGAGGCGTGCGACGGCAAGGATGCGCTGGGCAAGCTCACCGGGCAGAAAGTGCACCTGATCATCAGCGACGTGAACATGCCCAACATGGACGGCATCACCTTCGTCAAAGAGGTCAAGAAACTGGCGAGCTACAGGTTCACGCCGATCATCATGCTGACCACCGAATCCCAGGAATCGAAAAAGGCCGAGGGGCAGGCGGCGGGCGCCAAAGCGTGGGTGGTGAAGCCGTTTCAGCCCGCACAGATGCTGGCAGCCGTGTCGAAACTGATACTGCCCTGAATCCTTGCGCGGAGGAGGCTGCGATGCCGATCACCCTCGAAACACTCGACGACAGCACCTGCGTCAGCATTGACGGGGAGCTGACGATCTACACCGTCGCCGAGTTGGCGGGCGCGCTGTTGCCGCAGATGGGCGGCGCGCCACGCCTGATGCTGGACCTCTCGCAGGTCACAGAAATGGATGGCGCGGGGCTGCAGTTGCTCGCGGTCATCCAGCGTGAAGCCGAGAACGCTGGCACCGCCTTAAGTGTCACCGGCCAGAGCCTGGCGGTCACGCAGGCCCTTGAGCTGTGTCGCAAAGCGGCCTCATAGCCAGGCCGCCGCGCCAGCCACAGCCACAGCCACGTTCATTGCACGTTCATTGATAGACAAGGAAGGTTCAGGTGAGCATCAATCTCGACCAGGCATTGCAGACATTCATCGTCGAGGCCCACGAACTGTTGCAGGTCATGGAGCAATCCCTGCTGCAACTGGAAACTGAACCTGACGACCAGGATGCCATAGGTGCGATTTTTCGTGCCGCGCACACCATCAAGGGTTCGGCAGGCCTGTTCGGCCTGCACCCGGTGGTCAGCTTCACGCACATTGTCGAGGACGTACTCGACCGACTGCGCGATGGCAGTGTGGCAGTCGACTCTCGGCTGATCGCGGTGCTGCTCAAGTGCGGCGATCATATGCTGGAGCTGATCAACGTTGTCGCCAGTCGCGGAGAGACCCTTGAGCCAGCGGCCCTGGAGCGTGAAGCGGCGTTGCGCGAGGCGTTGAGCCGCTATCAGGCGGCGCACCCTGTCCCCGATGCCAGCGCTCAAAACACTAAAGAAGAGGGCGTTGATGGCGGCGCAGACACGTCCGCCGAGGTGCTCTGGCAGATCTCCCTGCGCTTCGGCGTGGACGTGTTTCGCAATGGGATGGACCCGCTGTCGTTCCTGCGCTACCTGGAAACCCTGGGGCAGATAACACAGGTCACGACCCTCACCGACACTATTCCGGCACTGGACAGCTGGGACCCGGAAAGCTGCTATCTGGGTTTCGAGATCGACCTGCGCTCGACGGCCAGCCACGCCACCCTCAACGAAGTGTTCGACTTTGTGCGGGACGACTGTGAGGTGCGCATCGAGGCGATCGACGAAGCGCCCCACAGCGCTGTGGCCATCGGCAGCGAGCTGGTTGCTCAGGCCGAGCAGGGCCCACTGACTGCTTCGGTGCAGCGTCTGCCGGCGGCCAGTGAGCCGAAAGCCAGGGACGGCAACTACGTGCGCGTCAATGCCGACAAGCTGGACGAACTGATCAACCTGGTTGGCGAACTGGTGATAGCGAGCGCGGGTGCCAGCCTGTTGGCCCGTTCCTGTCACAACGACCCGCTGCAAGAGGCGACGTCAACGGTATCGGGACTGGTGGAGGAGATCCTCGATGGCGCACTGCACCTGCGCATGATTCCCATCGGCGACACGTTCAACCGCTTCCGCCGGGTGGTGCGCGACATCAGTCAGGAGCTGGGCAAGGACATCGAGCTGAGCATCAGCGGTGCCGAAACCGAACTGGACAAGACTGTCGTCGAGAAAATCGGCGACCCGTTGATGCACCTGCTGCGCAACGCCATGGACCACGGCATCGAAAGCGCCGATGCCCGGCGCGCTGCCGGCAAGGCGGGGAAGGGCCATCTGAGCCTGAATGCCTACCACGACTCGGGGAGCATCGTCATTGAAATCGCCGACGACGGCAACGGACTCAACCGCGAACGAATCCTGGAGAAGGCTCAAGAGCGCGGACTGGTCGCCAGCGGTGCAGTGCTCTCCGATCAGGAGATCTACAACCTGATCTTCGAGCCGGGTTTCTCCACCGCCGAGGCGGTGACCAATCTGTCGGGCCGTGGCGTCGGCATGGACGTGGTCAAGCGCAACATCACGCTGCTGCGCGGCACCGTCGATCTGGACAGTCGCCCGGGGCAGGGCACCGTGGTGCGCATTCGTTTGCCCCTGACCCTGGCGATCATCAATGGGTTTCTGGTCGGCATCGATACATCCACCTACGTGATTCCGCTGGACATGGTTCAGGAATGCATCGAACTGGACGAACACCAGCGCCAGTCAAGCCGTGACAAGGGCTATCTGGACCTGCGTGGCGAGGTGCTGCCGCTGGTGGACCTGCGCGACCACTTCAGCCACGAAGGCAGCGCCGGCCGACGCCAGAATGTGGTGGTGGTGCGCTACGCCGAGCACAAGGCCGGGCTGGTCGTCGATGACCTGCACGGAGAGTTTCAGACCGTGATCAAACCGTTGGGCAAGTTGTTTAGCGCACTGCGCGGCATCAGCGGCTCGACCATATTGGGCAGTGGCGCGGTGGCCCTGATCCTCGACATACCGGCATTGCTCAATCAAATCGTACAACTGGAAGCCCGCACGACCCAGGCGCCTTATTCGCCGACCGTTGTCGCTCGCTGACGTATTTGCAACACCATGGAGGTTTCACGATGAAATGGTTCTACGATCTAAAGATTTCCACCAAATTGATCAGCTCATTCCTGGTGGTCCTGGCGCTCACTGCCGCAATGGGCGTCTTCGCCATTCATCAGCTAGGGGGCGTCAACCAGGCTGCTCAGGACATCCGGGGCAACTGGATGCCCTCCATGCGCGCAGCGGCAGGCATGCGTTTTTTTGCCGCCAGCTATCGCCTGAAAGAAAATCGCTCCATCGGTACCGATGTCGCCGAAGAGAAGGCCCAGGCCGAGCGGGAAGCCACCGAAGCCCGCCAGCAGTTTGAAACCCGCATGGGCACCTATGAGAATCTGCTCTCGAACGAGGAAGATCGTCAGCTCCTGGCGGCGGCGAAAGGCGCTTGGGCTACCTACCTCGCAACCAGCAATCAGCTGTTCGAACTGTCCCGGCAGAACCAGGAGGACCAGGCGCGCAGCTTGCTCAGGGGTGAGTCGAAGGTGCGTTTCGAAGACGTGACCAACCGCCTGCAGAAAATGGTCGAGCTCAATGACGCCGGGGCGACGGCTGCCGGTGACAAGGGCTCTGCGCTGTACGAAGGCGCCCGCTGGGCGATCATTGCGGCGCTGATCGCTGCGTTAGTGATCGGCCTGGGCCTGGCCGTGTTCATCGCGCGCATCATCTCGCGTCCGCTGAGACAAGCCGCCACCGCCGCCGAGCAATTGGCTGAAGGTAACCTCAGTACGCCTATCGAACCGGGGACGAAAGATGAAACCGGCATGGTGCTCAACGCCATGCGCAACATGGTCGGCAAGCTGGGACACATCATCGGCGAAGTGCGCAACGCCGCTGACAACCTGGCCAGCGCCTCCGAGCAGGTCAGCGCCACCGCGCAATCGATGAGCCAAGCGACCAGTGAACAGGCCGCCAGCGTTGAGGAAACCAGTGCCTCGATCGAGCAGATGAGCGCCAGCATCAACCAGAACACCGAAAACGCCAAAGTGACCGATGGCATGGCCAGCAAGGCCGCCAAGGAAGCCACCGAAGGTGGCGATTCGGTGCAGCAGACCGTCGTCGCGATGAAGAAAATCGCCCAGCGCATCAGCATCATCGATGATATCGCCTACCAGACCAACCTGCTGGCCCTCAACGCCGCTATCGAGGCCGCTCGGGCCGGTGAGCATGGCAAGGGTTTCGCGGTGGTCGCGGCCGAAGTGCGCAAGCTGGCCGAACGCAGCCAGGTCGCCGCCCAGGAAATCGGCGAGCTGTCTTCCAGCAGTGTCGACATGGCGGAAAAGGCCGGCAAGTTGCTCGGTGAGATGGTGCCGTCCATCAACAAGACCAGCGACCTGGTGCAGGAAATCAGCGCGGCCTCCGAGGAGCAGGCCGCCGGCGTCGCGCAGATCAATACGGCGATGACCCAGCTCAACCAGGTGACTCAGCAGAATGCGTCGAGCAGCGAGGAGCTGGCCGCCACCGCCGAAGAAATGAGCAGTCAGGCCGAACAGCTGCAACAGGCCATGAGTTTCTTCGTGCTTGATTCAACGCCACGGCCCGCCACTCAAAGCAGCAGCGCAGACAACGCCGGCAGCAAGCCGAGCCATCAGCCGCCACGGGTAAAACCGCAGCCGCCGCGCAAAGCGTTTGCGTACAGCATGGCCAGCGCCCCGGACGAATCGGAATTCACCCGCTTCTGATCACAAAGCATCGATGCGGGATTACAGGGAGAACGACATGGGCGCAGTGATGACCACTCGGCACACCGCGGTTGCGGTGGATGAGGACGCGCAGTACCTGACCTTCATGCTCGGCGGCGAAATGTTTGCCATCGGCATTCTGGGCATCAAGGAAATTATCGAATACGGCAGCCTGACCGTGGTGCCCATGATGCCTGCGTTTGTGCGCGGGGTGATCAATCTGCGCGGCGCGGTGGTGCCGGTGGTTGATCTGTCGGCGCGCTTCGGACGGGCCAATTCCGCAATCACCCGGCGCTCCTGCGTCATCATCATTGAGGCGAGCACCGACGAGGGGCAGGCGCAGGACATCGGTTTGCTGGTCGACACCGTGTCTGCGGTGCAGGAGATTCCGTCCACACAGATTGAGCCGCCGCCCAGCTTTGGCGCGCGTATTCGATCCGATTTCATCAGCGGCATGGCCAAGGTCGATGGCAAGTTCGTGATTGTGCTGGACGTGGACAACGTGCTGTCCATCGATGAGATGTCCAGCCTTGCCGAAGCCGGTCAGGCGCCGGCCCTTGATCTCGACCCACGTTGAGGCCCGAACATGGCAGACACCGCTACCATTGATGATCGTGAGTTCGGTCAGTTCCAGAGCTGGCTGTATCGCGCGGCCGGCATCAACCTGTCGCCCGCCAAGAAAGCACTCGTGGCAGGGCGCCTGTTCAAGCGCCTCAAGCATTACGAACTGCAGAGCTATGGCGAGTACTTCAAGCTGATCATGAAGGACGAACGCAAGGGCGAACTGCAGGTTGCCCTTGATTTGCTGACCACCAACGAGACCTATTTCTTTCGCGAGCCCAAGCACTTCGACTTCCTGCGTCAACAGGTGCTGCCCAAAGCCGCGCCGGGCAAGGTGTTTCGGGTATGGAGTGCGGCCAGTTCCTCAGGTGAAGAGCCCTACAGCCTGGCGATGACCCTGGCCGAAGGCCTGGGGACCACGCCCTGGGAAGTGGTCGGCTCGGACATCAGCACCCAAGTGCTGGCAAAAGCGCGCAGCGGCCACTACGCCATGGGCCGTGCCGAGACGTTGCCTCAGCCGCTGCTGGTCAAGTACTGCCTGAAAGGCATCGGTCGCCAGGAGGGCACCTTTCTGGTCGACAAGGCATTGCGCAGCCGCGTCAATTTTGTCCAGGTCAACCTCAACGAAGCGCTGCCCGCCCTGGGTGAGTTCGAGGTGATCTTCTTGCGCAATGTGATGATTTATTTCGACCAGCCAACCAAGACCCAGGTCGTCGCACGCATGCTGCCGCTGCTTAAACCGGGCGGCTACTTGATCATCAGTCACTCGGAAAGCCTCAACGGTGTTAACGACACCTTGAAGCTGGTGGCGCCCTCGATTTATCGCAAGCCATGAAAATGCCTGTCGGCGCCGCCGAAGTGGTATTGGCCCCGGGCCAGGTCAGTTTCGCGACGCGTCCGACGCGCTTGCGCACGCTGCTCGGTTCCTGCGTGGCGATCACCTTCTGGCATCCTCAGCGGCTGATCGGCGGCATGTGTCACTTCATGCTGCCAGGACGCCTGCGTCACGATCAGCCGCTGGACGGCCGATATGGCGACGAGGCGCTGGAGTTGCTGCTCAGACACGCCCTTATCAACGGTACTCAGGTTCAGGATTACCAGATCAAGCTGTTCGGCGGCGGCAGGATGTTTCCCGATCAGCCGCGCGACCTGCGCACGCAAGATGTGGCCAGCCTGAATATTCGCGCAGCGCTGGACCTGGCCGAGCGTTACCACCTGCACCTGACAGCTCAGGACATGGGCAGCACCGGTCACCGCACGATCATGTTCGACCTGTGGAACGGCAACGTCTGGGTTCGGCACCAACCAATGGGAACACTTCAACACGATGCCTACCAAAAAAATCAGCGTTCTGCTGGTCGATGACTCGGCCGTGGTGCGCCAGGTGCTGATGGCCATCCTCAGCGACACACCCGACATCCATGTCATGGGCGCGGCGTCCGACCCGATCTTCGCCATGGACAAGCTCGCCCGGGAATGGCCCGACGTGATCGTGCTGGACGTGGAAATGCCACGGATGGACGGGATCACCTTTCTAAAGAAAATCATGAGCGAGCGGCCGACGCCAGTGGTGATCTGCTCCTCGCTGACTCAGAAAGGCGCTGAAACCTCTCTGCAAGCGCTGTCGGCAGGGGCTGTGGAAATCATCACCAAGCCCACGACCGGATTGAAGAATTTCCTGATCGAATCGGCAGCAGAGCTCGTTGCAGCGATACGTGCTGCTGCACATTCCAACGTCAGAAACCTGGGAAAGCGCAGCGCCAGCCCGGCGCCGTTAGCCGCGCCGACAGGCAAGCTGACTGCCGATGCCATCCTCCCGGCCGCCAGTGGCCACGCCATGGCACAGACCACCGAACGCATCGTCGCCATCGGCACCTCCACCGGCGGAACCCAGGCGCTGGAAGCCGTGCTCAAGGCTCTGCCAAGGGTCTGCCCGGGCATTGTGATCGTGCAGCACATGCCCGAGAAGTTCACGGCCTCCTTTGCCGAGCGGCTCAACAGCATCTGTGCGATCGAGGTGCGCGAAGCACATAACAACGACCGCATCCTGCCCGGCCTGGCGCTGATAGCCCCCGGTGGCAAGCATCTGATGGTCACCCGCAGTGGCGCTTATTATCACGCCCAAGTGATCGACGGGCCGCAGGTGAATCGCCATCGACCTTCAGTGGATGTGCTGTTTCGGTCGGTGGCCAAGTTCGCCGGCAAGAACGCCACCGGGATTATCATGACCGGCATGGGCGACGACGGCGCGCGCGGTCTCAAGGAGATGCTCGACGCCGGCGCCGCCACCGTAGCCCAGGATGAGGCGAGCTGCGTCGTGTTCGGCATGCCCAAGGAGGCCATCAAGCTCAACGCTGCCCAGCGGATCATGCCGCTGGAGCATATTCATCAGGCGATAATGAACGGCTAGCCTGGCCGCCGGCCTTCAGCTTACGGCCAGGCAATGACCAATCACGATCGCTCTTTCATGGGCAGACGCTTGACCGAGTACGCCCGCTTTTCGTCCTCGGAGTTGTAGTAGACGTTCTGCGTCGTGCTGAGGCTGTTATGGCGCAGATCGACTTGCAGATCCTTCATGTCGCGGTGCGGCGCGTCGAAGGTCGCCGAGGTGTGCCGCAGCCAGTGCAAGGATGCCGCGCGCAGGCGGCCGACGTCTTCATCGGGCCAATGCTCGGCTTGCATGCGCTGCAACGCGCGATCAAACACCTCCTGCAGCAGCACGCGGATATGCCGGTCCGACAGCCCGGCGCGACCGCGCTGAGTGGCGATCAGCGGCGTGCTTTCACGGAAGCCGGGCAGGGGAGACAGCCCCTGATGCAGGCGCCAGCGCTTGAGGTAGTTTTCGACATAATCGTCGCGCACGCTGATTTTGCCGGCTTTATTGCCTTTGCCC
This sequence comes from Pseudomonas sp. 15A4, assembly GCF_016925575.1. NCBI lineage: Bacteria > Pseudomonadati > Pseudomonadota > Gammaproteobacteria > Pseudomonadales > Pseudomonadaceae > Pseudomonas > Pseudomonas sp. 15A4. The sequence continues at coordinate 3,907,859 of NZ_CP068986.1, forward strand.
ACCACGTGGTACCACCAGTTGCCGGCGCTGTCCTTGCGTAGATCGCCCATGGTCGGTTTCCAGTTGTCGCGGCCCACCAGATCGGACACCCGCAGGTACATGGCAAAGATCGTCGCCACGATAAACAGCGTGCGCTCGTACTTGGTGTCTTCGGCGGCCAGCAACTCGGCGGTCTCCAGCACGAAATCCCACTGCAGCGAGGTCAGGATGCGCGTGTCCTGATTATCGGTGTTGCGCTCCTTGTATTTGCTCTTTTGCTTCACCGCGCGAAACGGGTTCTGCTCGCAGAAACCTTCGTCGATCGCGTGCTGGAAAAAACTGCCGCATACGGCGAAGATCTGCGCGATAGAGCCTTGGGCCAGCCTGTAGGTGTCTTGAAGGGCGGGCCGGTTCTCTTCCTGCGCGCGCTTGCGTTCTTCCTTGGCGACGGTCTGACTGAACGGCCGCCAGTCGGGGTTGAGCATGTACGTGTCCGTCGCGGTTTTCTTGTGTGCACCCAGGCGGGTGAAGCGGGATTTGACCACCGGACCGACCCAGGCGGGGTCAGGCGCCAGGCAAAATTCCATGAAGCTCTCGGCCTGGGTGCGGCGCATGGCGAGGAGGGGCGTTCTGGATTTGAGCAGGGTCCAGAGCAGCAATCGCTCGACGTGGGTGCGGTAGGAATTAAACGTGGATTCATTGCCGGCGTAGGATTTGAGAAAGCTGCGCACGGCGCGGTAGCCTTCGATGGCCTGAGTCTCGGCGGGGAACTGCTCGAGGTATTCACGGATCGCGGGAAGCTCTTCCTTTAAGGAGCTGAAGTTGAGCTCGCCAAACTTCGCGTAGGTTTCGAACAAGGGATGAGGTGACGAGGGCGCGGGCATGGGAATTCCCTTGATGGCAACGCGGAAGGTGCCGGCATGATCATGCAGGACAGGCCCAGATGCAATATCCGGGTCTGACAGTTATCGGATATTGCATTCGTGGGTTGGGGTGTGTTAGCGGGGTTGCCTGGATCTATCGATGGGTTTGGTGGACTGGTCTGGGGCTTACACGCTAATTCGGGCGATATCTTTGCTCGGGCGGCCTGTGCCACTGCGCGCTTGGGCGAGTTTTAGCCCATAAGCATGGCGATTTTGAGGATTATCAGCCGGTGTTACGAATGCGCCGATGCTCTGCAGGGCTTGATCTACGTGGGTTTCAGGGCAACTTCGGCGTTGGCGACCCCTTGAAGAGCATTGGGGATTTGCCAGTTACCGGGGTTGGGTGGCTGAACACTGGAGGCGTCCTGGTTCAGACCTCGGGCGGCTGCATCTGGTGCGGGGTTCCAGGCACTGGTTTCCAAGGGCTGCTGTTCAAGATTCTGCGGATGAGCTTTAAGTGTCGTTGACATGCAGTCGTAGGTATTGAGATCCGCGCCGCGTGACATGGGATCAGTGGTGCGTGCGTTGGCGCCGCTTAGAGATCGACGCGTGCTGGATGCGCGCACTCGGCCGCATGTTGCTCAAAGCGGATTCAAACGCGTCGTTAACTTTGCGCGGTGTGGTGTGGTGTGCAGGCGAGGCTTGATCACAGTTGTTGGATCAGCAAGCTTGGAGCAAGCGGTGAGCCGCCAGCATTCAAGACGAGCCTTGATGTCAGCATGGCGCATGGCGTCATAAAGACAGGGTCAATGAGATCGACAGCCATAGCATTCAATTCTCGCTCATGCCGCCCCAGCAACGTAATACCCTGTTACGCATAATGTATATTATGTTAAATTATGTGTCAGCGTGTCGATTCTTTGTATGTCAGCGTTTCGTAATTCCTGGACTAAAATTTTTTAACCTTGGACGCTTCATTCGAAAGAAATTTCAAGGGCTTACCCTCGTCTGTCCAATTTGTGCGTCTCTGGATCGTTTTTCTGATTCCGGACGCTTCGTTTGATGAAGCCTGCGATGCTAGTCGATCCTTATCAGACACCATACTCCTTTTAAGATCTGTCAAGCGCCCTCTCATCGGCAACACATCAGCTCCCCCAAATCCAATCCAAACCCAATCTCGTCGGCTAGAAAATCCATACGGATCTCCGCGGCCGATTCCAAAACCATAACCATCACGACCAGCCAGTTTTGACCAACCAGCCGCGAACGAACACACACACAACCGACCCAGCGCCACGAAGTGCGAAATCCAACACCACAGCTCACCGCGGCAATCCCGTTAAGCCGGCCAAATCCTCCCGCTGAACTACGCTGAACCCGAGACCCATCCGAGCCATAAATCCTGAACCTGCGGAACCTCCTGAATCGCCCATGACACAGACGTTGAACCCGTTCCCCATTTTCCCGACGATGTCGGTGTTCGTGCGCTGCATAAACGAAGGCTTGGATTTCCCGGCCAACATCCATGTCCTGCATCGCCTATCCCAAGTGGATCAATCCAGTCGCCCAGTCGAAATGTGCCGTCACGCGGCGGACTTCATCCTGGAGTCTATGCAAACCAGACAAAACCCTTGGGCTGGCCGATACCTCGATTACACGGCCGTGCTCCAGACTGCGCTCAACTGGAGCTTCCTCGTAGACCGGCAGCCCATTAGCGACTGGGATCAGGACACCTTCACGCGCTTTTTGCACTTTATTAAGCTGCCGGACGCTAACTGGATCACCTCACATGCCGCCGGCGACCGATTCCAGTCTCAGGGTCAGCCAGTGCTCATCGAGCAGCCCATAAACCCCAAATGGCGCCCGTGCGTACGGGCCGATCGCGAAACCACAATTGTCAGCACCGTGATGCGCCAGGTTCATCGCATTACCTACCGTTTCCTGGTCTATTTAGCGCGCATCGGCATCCGAAACCAACCTGCGCCTGTCATTAGCAACATGCCTGAAACCCCACCAGATAAAGGCCTGCAAACGGCAAACTTGTCCTCTCAAGAGATGGATTGGCTATTCGCACACCTCGAAAATCAGAATGGGCTGAGCTCTTCACGGGGTCGGGGCATCAATGATTGAGCGTGTAGCTCGTGGAAATCGCATGATGCGGTCTCAGCGGAAGGAATTGCCACCACTCCCCTGCCCTCTAATCGCTGCGGAGCGCCTGCGCGCAACGCAAGCACGACCCAGCAGGATCAGGTGCGACCAGCGATGTTGGAGAAGACACTGGGAAGCCTTGAAGGCCGTGTGATCGTCATCCCGCCAGTGCTGCTGGATTGACCACAGAGAAGTCTCAGCCGGTCAGGGGTTTATCTGCCGGCTGCATATAAGAATGGCGCGACCAACCCTAACTGCGCTGGTGGTGCTGTCGAGCCCAAAGGTCGCTGGGTGTGCGGCCGCTATCGCTCACGGTACTATTGTGACGCACCAGAGCGGCCTTTAGCAGCGTTCGAACCTGCTGAATTTCGAGCGCCATGTGATAGTGGTGCCCACTATGATGGTCAGACCAACTCAATGGTAAACGCCCGTTGAGTGACGCAAAGATACGCTCCACCTGACCTCCTTTCTGGTGCCGAATGGAGGGCTGCAAACTCACATACAACCGCTTACCCATCTCCTTCAGTGAATCGTTCATGTCTCCCCTACCTGGCGTTCTTAGCGTGTGTCGCCAATTGAGCATGGGGGGATCGCGCGCTTGCGTAACCAGCCACCACCGCCCCTATCCACGATAGTGGCGAGATGATACCTTCCGGCCTCAGTTCGCCATCCGACCCAGCGGTTAAAGTGCTTTTGACCTATCGTCCCGTCTTGCTTCTCAACGCTGCACTGTCTTTCGCGCTGTCCAGCGCGTTTGCCAGTGGCGCCGAAGTGTGCCCGTCCCGTCATCCGATCGCGCATCAACTGTTCGCGTCAACGGCATCCTCCGGTGCGGTAGATGCCGGCCAATTCCTCGAGCAACATGTGGCCAGTGCGGTAGTTTTCTGCACGCCGCAGCAAGATGGGGCGAAGGCGGCAGGCCCAGCTTTAAAGCCAGAAGCGCAGCCAGAATCGGATGGCTATGGCTATACAGGTGTCGTTCGTGCAATTGCCATTCTGCTGGATGCATTGGCAAAAATTTTGGCTAGCGTCGCATGGCCGATCGCAGCAGTTGTAGTCGCCTACTATTTCAAAAAAGAGATCGCCTCGCTGCTAGGTCGACTAAAGCGGTTGAAAGCAGGCAATTCCGAGGCAGAGTTCGGGGAGTTGCTGCGTGAAGCTGTAGCCACCGCCGATCCCGCCATCAATCCCGATGCGCCAGATGAACCGGTCAAACCTGCCGATGCTGAAGAGGCCGCTATTCACCCGCGAGGGAGTGTGATAAGTGCCTGGATCAAGGTCGAAAACGCTCTGTTCAGGCTTTACAGGCTCTGCGGCCCTCTAATGCCTGAGACAAAGTGGGCTCACAAAGGGTTGCGCCCGAGCGATCTCATCATGCTCAGTGAGCTGGTGAAGATTGGTGTCTTACCATCGTCACTCAATCAGACCTATAAAACATTGCGCATGATGCGAGCGAAAGCCGCTCACGAAGAAGAGTTTGAAGCGTCACCGGAAGATGTCGTTGGCTTCACGAATCTTGCGCAGCAGCTTGTGACAACATTTGACGAAGCGGGAAGAAGAGCCTAACTCCCCTGCAATCTCGGTCATGCGCCGCCCTTGACTCCATGAGCCCAAACCTGGCGGCAGTTTCTTATCACGACCTCAAGTTTTTGAGTGCTGGATTGTGTAAATCCACTTCCCACTACGCATGCCCTCAAATGATCGATAAGATGAGCAGCATCTCATTTGCGCGAACCAGGTATGGCACGGCCTCCAAGGACTAAGGCAGCAAAAGCTCCCGCTTCGAAATCTGAAATCCGGCAGAAACAGGTCGCGAGTCCTATTTCTACTGGCGGGCGGGGCATTACCTTTGAACACCGTGTTCAAGCAGTGCGGCTGCTTGCGATGTGCCTTGGCGACAACTGCGCAGGGCTGCGTGAGGGTTTCGTCATTGGCGGCTTGCTGTTCCAAGCCAGGTTGTTTGGACACAATACTGACGACTTGGTTATTAATGCAATTTCACCAAGCACGGGCCAGAAAGCAACGATCAGGATGCAGATGAAGCGCTCGCCCAGGGCGATCATCAGCAACGAGGCGTTCAAAGAAGCTATAGGTCTAGCTTGGCTCGATTTCAAAGCGCCCGCATTCCAGCGGGGCATCGACGATAGTCTTATCGTTTATCACGTAGCCAGCTCTTCGCACATGGATAGCGCTGTCGAAGTCGTACGACTCGCGTTCGGTTCGCTTTCACCCGACACTTGGTATACCCGAGTGCACGCTGAGGGCGCCAGCAATGAGCGCAGCAGAGCGGCGTATGCGGCCATCAAGGCGGCGGCCGAATACTACAACAAAGCACCGGTTGCCGGCGAAGACCTGCGACAGTTTGCGCTGCATCTTAAGTTCATCCCTCAAGATCTCGATTCGGATCGTAGCCAAGAGGTTGGATACCAGAGGCAATTTATTGAGCACGCGTTACCCCATAAGGACAGCGGCGCTGTGTGGGCGAAGTTGGTTGCTGTTTGTTCTGAGCTCAATGGCACCGGCGCGGAAATCGACCTGAGCTCCCTGCCCTTGCATCTTGATGGGCTGGCCCAGGAATTCAGCACCGCGCGGCTCATGCGTGAAGCTGTCCGAGACTTGAATCTGGGCGGCGTAAACATCAGTCAAGAACGTAAGAATCAGCTTGCACCGCTTGCGGACTACTTGGCCCCCCTTTTCTCCGGCAGTGCCCGTACCAGCCGAACGCTGCTCGCTGATGAGCTCCCGACGGTCAGTCAGACGTCGGAGAGCACCCTCGCCTCCCGCCAGCTCGACCGTGTCAGCAAATTGCACAACGATCATCGTTACCTTGATGCGCTGGCGCAGTTGGAGCTCATCGAAGAGGATCTCACTACATTTGATGACCACCAAAAGGCCCGGTGGTACTTCCTAAGGGGGATGTGTTTCTGGCATTTAGCTGATGACGATAAAGCCTCGGCAGATCTTGAGATGGCCGCCAGTCTCTATCAGGACGATGAGCGCATCGTTGCTGGGCACGTACGGGCCTACATGCTCAAGGACGATGTGCAGTCCGCGATTGAGGTTGGACAGGCGGCAATCGTGCGCTTTCCGGAGTCCTACTCTGTCTGGGTTGCGCTGACCAACGCAAGGCTTCTGAACAAGGAGCAACTGGCAATTGAAGATCTGCCTGAGGCATTTCGTGACAAGTCTGGGGCTTGGCAGATGCTGGCCAGTTCCATGGCTGGAGCTGGTGATGATGAAGGTGCTATCGCCACTATTCTGAAGGCGATGGAGCAATCTGACAGCTCGATCTTCATACTCGAAAGCTATCTACGGTTCGTCCTTAGATTGGCGACAGACAACCCTTTCCATGTGAACACCCGATCGCAACCCTCAGATCGGCGTGAGCTCATCCTCGACGCTATATCGAGGTTCGACGATCGCGAGGGAGTGCTCTGGGCTGAGCAGAGTCCCAGGACAAAGACTGAAGTCGTCTTTCACCTTGCGTATGCGTACCTGTTGGTAGGACAGCCAGCTGAAGCGCTGAGCATGATCGAAGCTGGCAGACAGCGTGGTGTGACTGAGGACGGGCTTACGGTGCGAGTGGAGCTGGAGGCGCTCTGCGATCTTCAACGCCACGCTGAGGCGGTAGCTAGAGTCGCAGATCGGATCGACCAGCTTCCGGACGATGCAAGAGTGATTTTCGCGCAGGCATGCTTGATCGCGAATAACGTGGACATGCTCACCGCGGCTTACAACGCCCAGCTCAGTCAGCCTGAGACGGACGACTCCCGCAGAGCGATTCGCATCCTCCGGCATATGCACTGGGAGCTGCTGCTACGCAACGACCAGCATGGGGTGATTCGTGGTGAGCTGACACAGCTGGGCATCACCCCCAGACGTGCACTATTTCGGACGGGGTATTTGCAGCACGCGCTTACGCCAACGATGAGGCACTGCGGCTTGCATATGAAAGTCGCGTTGCCCAACTTGCGCCTCAAAACAACGATCTTCTGGATCTGTCCATCGCATCGCAGTGGATGCTGTACGCACGGCGGTACGATGACGCGATCGCCATGCTTGAGCGCATTCTCCCGCTCGACTCCTTTAGCCCGATGCATGTGGATTTGCTCCACTGCTATGCGTTCAGGGATCAACGAGCAAAGGTTCGAGACCTTTTGGAGTCTTTACCGAGTGAATGGCGACACTCTGCAGATGCCCGCCATGTGGCATTGAGTGTGTATGGTGAGGCCGGCGACTGGTCAAAGATGCGCGAGATCGCCGAGTTGCTCGTTGATGAAAGCCCGACCGATGCTGCCGGCTGGCTCTTGTTCATCCAGGTTCTGGCAAACGAAAATCCAGGCTTAATGGAGGATTACGTCGCCAAGCTACCAGTATCGCTCAGCGGTACCGCTTCAGAGCTGTTGAAGCTTGCCAACGTTGAGCTGAGCCTAGGGCTGCTGGAATCCGGTCTCGACCGCGTTTACCGAACCATGCGGTTGCATAGCGGTGATGTTGATGCCGCAGCTGGCCACGTATCTCTCATGGTCATGGCGACGAATACAAGTGAGGGTATTCAAGCACTCCCCCTTTTATTGCGATCGGCACCTCTGCGGAGCTCGAAGACAGCGTTGGCAAGACCGGTTACCTCTCGATCGACTTCAACTCAGAGCTACCACCAGCGGCGTCGGGTGAGTTCATCACCGCGGATTCATCGCGGGCATCTTCGCTGCTTGGTCTGAAAGTCGGTGATACGACGTCAGTTAGCAGCGTAGTGGGTGAACAAACGCTTAGGGTGAAGCGCATTGTTACTATCCACCGGCGCCTGCTTGACCTCTCTTACGAGCGGATCTCGAATTCTGTCGTTCCGAGCAAGACGCTTGTAGCGATGACCATCCCAACCCGAGAAAACGGCGATTTGGATGTTTCTTTCTTCGTCGACCAGATTGAGCAAAAGAAGGCTCAGAGCCTCAGTACCATCAGCTTGTACGACCAGCACCAGGCCACCTTGGGTCTCCTGGCTCGCTTGCTGGGTGTAGATGTTATTGATCTCGTGAGGGGGTGGCCCGATGAGGGATCACTTCTCCACGTTGCGTCGGGGGCGGCTCTCCGGAGATCTTGCCGGTGGATACAACCCAGGGTCAGTCATGGGTCATCGACTTGTCGATGCTGGTCGAGCTTGCGACGCTCGGAGTACTCGATGTTCTGGAGCTATTTCCTCGGCTGTACGTGACCACCGCTACCAAACAACTGCTGGATGCGAAGTTGGAAACTCTAGTCGGCTACCGCAAGAGCGGCACGCTCTTTTCTCGCGACGGGCAGCTCGGCATGCAAGAGCAAACTGAGGAGGCCTGGCGTGAGGAGCGTCAGTTTTTCGAATCAATTGGGGAAACTATCAAAGCCTTCAGCCAGGTGGTACCAGCATACGGGCCACCTGAGCAATCTGAGCAACTGCAGATGCTCAAGGACATCTTGGGCCACGAAGACTATGCAGTCCTGCTCGCGTGCCAGGAGCATGGCGCAGGACTTCTGTCATTGGATGCCAGGCTGCGCGACATTGCGAGCTTGATAGGTGTCGATGGCGCAACAGTTCAGATGGTGCTGCATGAAGCGTTACGGAAGGACAGCTTGGCGCCAGACGAGTACTCACGTGCCGTCATGCGGCTGGTCATGGCAAGGCGCAGCTTTGTTTCGGTTCGAGCTGTAGATCTCATCGTCATGATGAGTCAGGGAGAGGCATTCGCCAACCTCGGCATCAACCGCCTGCGCAACTATCTTGCTGAGTCGCAGTTGGCGTTTCGGACAGCGGTACCAGTCATCGTGGACTTCGTGTGTGGAATGTTCATGCAGCACCGCTGCAGCCTTGGCGTGATGCTTCAGTTGATTGAGTACAGCTTTGAGCCATTATTCAGGCATCCACACCGCCAGGAACATTTCTGCCAATCAGCGCTTAAGCAGATCTTCCTCAAATTCCACAGGTTCAGAATCAGCCCCAGGGCGCGTCGAGCTATTGAGCGAAGTATGCAGGTGGCTGAACAGCGAGCCGAGCGCCCATGCAAACATGTGAAGCTGGACGCGGAAATTATCTATGGCTACGTAGCACCGTTTTGGTCGGCCGTCGCCCCCTCAACACTGGATGCTATCCACGCACTTCCCCAGCGCGCGGTGCCTGCACTGGCTTCAGATGGGCAACAAACAGCCGAGCGTCACCAGGGCGTTTAGCTACGATCGCAAGGGCCCTAACTTAGGTGTAGGCCTGATTCAAAGAAATCAATTGCGATCAGCCGAATCAATGGGAACCCCTAAGCTCAATCGCAATTAGACAGCGGTGACGCCATGACGCAAGATTTTCACCAACGATTTACACAGCAGGGATATGTGCCTAAGGCGGAAGATCGACATCATTTGCTGCGGGCGCTCAGAGCGTTGATTGGGACTGGCGGGCCCTCCTCTCGATTTCGGCGCATTTTCGAATCGCTGATCGATGCAGCCGGTGACGCAAAAGATGAGGTTGTACTGCGGGAAGCCATCGGGTTCGTCGATGCGATTCTACGGGCATGCTCGGAAGACGACGCGTGCCTTGTTCTCTATTCGACTTCGAACGCTTGGGCGGAGCTCAGACGTGCCGAGGCAAAGCCAGAGAATGCAGAAAACCTCGACCACCCTGCTCTACTCAAAGAGCTTTATTTTCTGCATGCGGCGATCCAGCACCCAGGCTTCAAATTGCTGACCCCGGGGCTTCGTGCTCGCGTCTACTGCAACCTCGGCAACGCGCTCAGTGCATGCGGTCGACTCATCGAGGCTTTCGCCGAATGGCGCAATGCTTTGGATGAGATTCCTATCCATGGCATGGCACTTGGTAATCTCGGCATTGGTTTGGTTACTTACGGGCTCGCGCTTTATGATCCTGACCACACCTTTTGGTTTTTCGTTCATGGGCGGCGCAGCTTGGAGTCGGCCATCGCAGGTGGGGTCGGACGTGACGGGGCAACTTATCCCGAGGCCATTGAGTACTTCAAACGGTATCAAGCGTGGGTGGCCGATCAAGTCGACGATGAGAGCGACTCTGAGCTGCTGGAGCACAGTCTTGGACGTTCCAAAGAAGAACGTCGGTATCGTCAGTGGTGCCTGGATGCCCAGCTCTTTCTGAATCCCATGAATGACCTGGGCGCTCTTCCGGTCGCGAGTTACGACGTGTTGAGGCTACCCAACCATAACGCCCAGGTAGGGATCACCTACCTGGGTTTTTACAACCAGCTCAAGCAGGAATACGGCTACGCCCGGCACTGTTTTTACCAAGGAGAACACTCCCAGTCGCTGCATTTAGCTGACAAGGGTATGGCGCTCGCTCTCAATTACGACTACGCCTTGTACGGAATGGGACTGGAGCAAATCAAGACCGCCTTCCGAAGTGCCTACTCGCTTATGGACAAGGTTGCGTACTTCGTCAATTCGTATTGGAAGCTCGGCATACCTGAGCATGCTGTGAACTTCAGGACACTGTGGTTCAAACCTGCCGCGCACGGGACTCCGCGGTTTATCCGGGATGAGCTCAAGACCACCAAAAACACTCCCTTGCGAGCCCTATACTGGGTATCGCAGGACATTCACTCCAAGGTGCTCAAAGACGTCGCTCGACCCGACGCGCAGGCGTTAGATCAACTGAGAAATCACCTCGAACACAAGTACGCCAAGATCGTCGATGAATTCCATTGGATTGGAACGCCATCTGAGCACACGACCGACCATTTGGCGTTTGTGATCGATCGAGAGGACATTGTAGCCAAGACCCTCCTGCTCCTGAAGCTTTCCCGTGCGGCCCTCATCTACCTGTGTCTTGCCATGCATTACCAGGAGAGCCAAGCTGAGAAAGATGTTGAGTCGTTGATTGTCGAGTTGCCAGTGGATGATTATCCAGATGACCTCAAGACATGACACGACGCGAGCACTAGGGCCACAGCGTCATGCTTTCTCGCCCTCACCTTCGCCCGATAGGTCGGTATCGGTATCGGTATCGGTATCGGTATCGGTATTGGCACTCTGCTGTAACGCCTCGCTCTGCGCCAGCTGTCCCCAATAAGACATCGCTACCCACTTAAGCGTGAACCACCATGCGTACACGACGCTCACCGAGTAGAAATCGCCGTCGTCGATCAAGCCGTGGGCGAAGTCATTCCTCAGATTCGGCCCGAAAGAACTGCAAAACAGGGCTTTGAGCTCAAACACGACGTCTTGGCCAAACACCTTGTCTACACCCGCAACATCCAACAACGTGCTGAGGCCGTTCTCGTTCACGACGTCATTGCGATCGGTGTTGGAAGTGTTCAGCCCAGCAGCCTTCATGTGGTACCGAACGATATTTTCCACTTGAGGTATCAGGAAATGTACCGCCATTCCAAACTCACCGACTGTCCCCCAATACAGACCCTTGCCGACCATGGCCACGCGCTCGGGCGGCACAAGTGCGGAAGCCTTGGCCAGGCCAATCAGATCGTGTTCCTTGAAACCGTGCTCACGCTGCAGTAGTCGGAGTCCGGGAAGGATCAAGCCATGAACTGTCAGGTCTCGTATGAACTCGTGGCCCTTCACCATTTCTGCCCAGATTCGTTCTTCGTTCGACTCCGCCGGTATCGAGCCCATGGACATCCTGGCTGCCTTGGCTATAACCCTCCCCGTCCTATCGATATGGGTCAAGCAATCTAAAGCACTCAAGATTCCAGCCTTCAGCGTTCGCATGGCCCCTTCGCGCGCCTCCCTGATGCTTGCGAAAGGATGCAGGGTGGTGAAGGTGCGTAACGCGTCAATGCCATCCTTTCCGGAGATTTGTTCCAAGGCCATGTTGACCATTTTCGTGATGTCCACGGGTGGACTTGAAACCACAACCATCTTTTCGACAGTAAGACTGCCTGCCTCCGCAATCTGATTGCGAAGATGTTCATAGACGCCCGCAATACCTAGCTCGTTGCGAAACTTTTGCGGCACTAGTCGATAGATCTGAAGGGCCTTCGCGAGATGGTTCATCGCGATGAGGGGCTGCGCATTACTACCATCATTCCTGACTTGAGCCTCATTCTCCCAGGTCTGCGCGACGGCAATCACCATGCGAGCTGCCATGATCTGATTCTTGGCAAGGCGGTAGGCGTCCGACGCGAGCTCGAAGCAGTGCCGAGCCCTGAACAGCTCACCGTTGCGCTCGAATGCTTGACCCGCTCGCTCTAGTTTCTCAGGAAGATCCGCAGCCAGGGCATGGGCAAGGCGGTGCTCTAGAACAGTCTCAGCGAGGTGCGCTAGAAGCGAAGATGGCGTTTGGAATTCATGCTCCAGCGCGTTGAAAAGGACGTCAGTAAGCTGCTCGACAGCAGCTCTCCCGCCGTTGCCTAAACTTTTGGCAAGCATGAGGGCTCGCTCCCAACATTCTTGTCCGCCACTGCACCAGAGATCGTCGGTCAGCGAAGCCGTCTGATAACCCTCAATCGCGGACAGCGCATAGTTCACCCTGTTCCTATCGGGATTTAGCCAGAGGATTTCCGCCAGGCGGGCTTTTATCAGACCCGTTTCGAGATCATCGATCAGCAGTTTTGAGAACTCGTACTCGTCGGCCGTCAGGTCAGAAATATCGAACGAGCGCCTGTCAGGAAACACTGCGAACGGCCTCAAGGGTTCCTGATGATTCGAGGGATTGAGCATCATGGAGCAGAGGTCGGACAGGAGCCAGAGCACGCGCGCTTTTTCGTGGTCACTTGCCTGCATCTGTATGCGGGCACCGTCCGCTAGCACGCGCGAGATATCGTGGTAGCTGGGGCGGCTGTCACGCAGCAGCGTGCTCAACTCCAATGACCTGAATGCTTCAATCGTAAGAGGCGTGGCGTCCGGGTACCGATAGTATTCTTCAGGCACTGCAGATCCTCAGGTGGTTCGAAGTTCAGGTGTTAAAGCCGATCATACTAGCCCGCGGAGGTGCATGACTGGCCCCAGTGAGGTGCGCGTCCTGCACCGAGCCGCGCCGGATGCGAGACACCTGCTGATCACCCCGATCCGCCGCCTGCAACCCTTGGCGACAATGCCCGACATTAGGTCTAGCGTTGTGGCAATGTCTACTCTGCACGACCAACCCGCCGACCGCGGGCTCGACCGAAGCAAGCGATGGCGTTGTCCTGCATGTCGAGCAACTATGCGACCTTCAGTCGCCTGCATTCACTACTGGGCCGACGTGCGCCATGTCTTCGTCCTCAGCCTCGGGGGCGGTCGAATCAAAGTACTCTTCGTCCATATTGTCGAACTCGAATTCACTGTCGATCTCATCATCCGAGTCGAAATCAACGGCCTGCGCCGCGTCAACCTTAAGCTGGAATATCGGAGGTAGTCGGGCTTCTTTGTCGTAAAAGCTGATGTCCGCATCCAGCAGTGCCTCGAAGCACGGATCGGCTTTTATGAACGCGACATTTGAATTTCTGAGCCACTTCCGGCGGCCTCCTTCATAGGCCAGCAACCAGTTATTCCCCTTGAGCGCCTGCACTGTGACAGGTAGGCCTGGCAGAGCCGCAAGATTCACGTCACCGTCGACCAAGTCGGAGTGAATCAGATCTAGTGCGATGAGCGAGCAAACCGAGTTCTCCATCTGAAGCACCTCAAGGATCAGCGGTGCATCGAGGTGGATGCCGAGCTCCTTGCAAAGCCACAGGAGCCAGGCGGTCTCACTGTGGTGATTCGCCGCGGCGGCTGACCCCAAAAGGTTTCGGCTGAAGGCGCCCAGTGCGCTCATGTTCAACGGGTAATCGTATAGATGGTAAGTCGCAAGAATTTGGGTAATGACCTGCAGGGTGTTCGGGAATCCATACCCGCATTTAAGGATGTAAGCTTCGGCGATCGCCCAGTTGGATTGCTTTACGATGGTGGAGGACAGCTGCTTGAGGCCATATTTGACCAAGCTCTCGTCCTTGAACCTTGATTCAAGCGAGAACAACATCTCGAAGTAGTGGTGGATGTCGTCTTTCTGTTGACGCTTTCTCGCTGAGACGGTCAGCTTCTTCAGACTGTATTTCCAGGATTCCTGGACGAGCTCTCGCACCTCGACGATCTTCGTCTTGGAGGCATTGATCTGGAGCTCGTAGGCACTGACGCATTTGATGATGATCGCCAGCGCCTTCTCGGCCTCCTCCCGTTTATTGAAGAAGAAAGTGAAGTCGTCGACATAGCGAAATCCCTTCGGCCATTCACCTAACTCGGCGCGGATGGCCTCATCAATCGACACTCCGATGATCTCCGCAATGATGTGGGAGGTGTCGGGGCCGATTGGCAAACCAATCGTTTGGCCATCCTGTGTCCCCATGCAACGGCCATCGAGGATATTGCCAAAAAATTCGGCTGTCTTTTTAGTCTTGTTCGCTTTCGCAACCGGCTTGGTGTGCAACGCCCACGGAATGGTGTGGGTATACACCGTGGGGAAATAGCTCGATATGTCGGTGACCAGCGCGTAGCGCGACCCTGCCGATTGGCACACCCGCGCCTCATACAAGTCGCTGAACTTTGTCAGTTTGATTGCTCTGAGGCTACCGTCGGTGCCGGGGATGCTGCGAGAGATTTTGCTTTTATCGTAATGCGCCTGGATCTGAGGCCAATACTCACAGATGTCCTTGGCCAATGCATAGAAACTGACGGGATTGGGAATCGAGGTGGTTCGCCTGCTGTAGGACGATCTTGCGACCGAGAATTTCTCAGCCTGAGATGCGCCAGCCTGTTTTCCCGTCGCTGCGTCCCATACAGCCTTGATCTGCTCGATCTTGTCGGCGAGTGGCTTGGTGCCGAATCCAACCGGTAGCTGGATCGGGAAATATCCTTTGGCAAGCAGATCCTGCAACTGCATAACGTTCCTTCGCTTTGTATGTGTGGCTGATCATGTGTTCTTGGCGTATGCGGCACACTGACACCGCCGTACTACGGCGCCAAGCCCTGACTAAGCGTATTGAGGTCTAACGAGAGGTGAAGGTGTTGCGTTCAGAACGATGGACAAGCAGTACGTGGCCGTCCTGAGGTTCGCGACCTGGTCGTTGAGTGTTTCGAGCGACTTGAGGCCATGGAAGAGGTTGTTTCGCAGTCTGTAGATAATGATGAGCGTAGCGAGGAGCACATCATTTGGTTCATCGTTCTTCCCCAGCAGAACACTTTCTACCAGAGGCCTGCGATCTCGGGCACGAAACTCCAGCCTGTCGAATCTGGGCAGTATGCCCTCTTCACTCGTATACCGAGATCGCCAGAAGGCCAAGCATCCGCAAACCTTCTGATGTTGCTCGGCACTCGGTCGATAACGATCCGCAACGCTTTCGAAGGCGGGAACATTCCCCTCATTGCGGCACAAATTACCCTCGAAAAAATTCCACATCGTAGTGAAGTCTGCGATGGAATGCTGAGTCTCCGGGGTAAGCCGCGAGCCGCCCGCGGTGTTATCGGAGAACCACTGTGCGGCGTTGAACTCGGCGGGAACAGCCATGGATAAATTCCTTTTAATATCGAACGTGAAATTCGAGTGGTCTCGTAGATCCATCACACGAGCTGCTGTCGTATGCGCCAAATAGCCTGTCGATTGCGCCACTGCCTAGAGAGCAATGCTTAGGGTTTCAGATGTAGCAAGCTACTTGATGTTGTGCTTGCTGACCACCTCGCCAGCCCAATAGTGATACGCATCGTTGCCATCTCCCCTGCTCTGTGCAGCAAGCTTGTTCAGGAACTCCCACACCCGATTGCTGAGGCCTAAGTCACCGGAGCGATCAAGAAACACTCTCGGATCATCCACCTGAATGGTTCCCTTTGGGGTTTTCAGTCGCGCCAAGGGCTCTGCACCACTTTGTGCCCAAAGGACATTCGCCGCCTGGCCCGCAGCTTTCCGGTTTGCCCCCTTGGATTGAGGGTCACCATGTCGGCGAGCCGGTATACCCATCAAATCGTCGTATAGCGCCTGGAATGTGCGGGATGCCATCGTCATCGCGTCCGACTCAAACGAGCACTCTAAGCGCTGGGCAAACAGTTGCAATTCATATAACCGATGCGTTGTCGCAGCCCCCAGTTCGCCCTTTATCTTGAGGTCTGCCAGTGGGCCAGACTTACGGTACGGGCCTTCTGAGAGCGCTTCTTTTTCCCAGCGTGCTGTCGCATCGGCGATGTCGGCATCTTCGACCGGGCTCGCCATTTCCCAGAGAGCGTCAAACCAAGACCAAGCTTTCTTGGCTGCCATATTGCTGGGTTCGAGGAAGACACCGGCTTCCCGCCATTCGCCTATGGAAGTCGTAATCCCAAGGGCTGCTTCTGACAAATTGGATGAGCCCAAGAACGAGCCTTGATCAGACACCACTACCTTGGCGTGCAAGGAATCAAGATAGCGGACGCTGACATTGGCATTCGACCGTATTTTCTCGATCACATGGGGGTTCGTGCCTGGGTGGCCCAGGTTGCAGATGATCTTGCCGCTACCATGTCTGGGAATGAGGGTTTCGGCGCCTTTTCCCCAAAATGCGACTGCAATGCCGTAATCGTCTTCAGCGTTGTGGATCAAGCGCTTGATCGTGTCCAAAATTTCATTGGTATCTGAAAGGAAGGTCGTGCGTTCCATCTACTGAATCCCTTGTTGAACATTCGCTGGGCACAACTCTAGGTGATCAGCCTGCTATGCGTCGCTCAGGTCTGTCCACTCTGCGTGCTAGAAAACCCGTTATGATCACCTCTGAATTCGAGATCGCCGAGTCCAAACGTCGCACCAGCAGGGAGCTGTTCGATCATGCCATCCGCCCACTACTTTCCTCGCAAACTGCACCTCCAACTGAGCGATGGTGAGGATCGTTTGCGGACTTTAGACGAAGACGACCTGCTTGCGATTCAGGGCGCGAAAGTCATTCTCGGTGAGCCTGGAATGGGTAAGAGTCAGCTGATTGAAGAGTTGGGACGGCGTTTGAACGTCAAGGTGATTTCAGCGCGCAGGTTCATGGCTAGCGACAACCCAAGCCGCTTCGTCACCCCAGGAAAACTTCTGATGATCGATGGCTTGGACGAGGCTGCAGCGGTTCGTGATGGCCATGCCGTTGATCTCGTGTTTGGCAAGCTGGACGACGCAGGGTGTCCGGATTTCATCATTTGCTGCCGATCGAGGGAATGGCAATCACGCAGCGAAGTAGCCCTTAAAAAGATCTACGGTGCTGAGCCAAGCATCCTCATACTTGATCCATTCTCACGCTGGGAAGCCGACCAGTTTCTTCGTCAGCGATATCCGCAGATTGATGTGGATCATGTCCTAGAGCACCTCGCTGATCAGGGGCTTACCGAGCTCTATCAGAGCCCCCTCACACTCGATCTCATGGGGCAGGTAGCTAGTGCTGATGCGGCCCTTCCGTCTACCCGGGCAGGATTGTTCGAGCGCGTTTGCACCCTCCTCTGGCCGGAACATGACACGGATCGAGCCCATGAGGCGCTCGGACAGCTGTCGATGGCACAGGCTCTATCGGCTGCCGGTGCGGTCAGTGCCGGATTGATCCTGGCCGGGGCAGATGCGATAAGCCTTGCTAACCCTGGCCAAGTGCTGGATGGCGATATCCGGCTTGCCGAATTGACTGATCTGCCAGAGGCGGGGGCAGCACGAGCCGTATTCTCGTCCAAGTTGTTTTTGACGGTGGGGCCTGGTCGCGCGAAGCCCGTCCACCGAGTATTGGCTGAGTATCTCGGAGCACGATGGCTGGCGGATCGCGCCAGGACGACGCGTATTCAAAAACGGTTGCTTGCCCAGTTCCAACACGGTGACAGCGTACCCGCGAACCTGCGAGGCCTTCATGCTTGGCTAGCCTTCCACAGCGCACCGATGGCAGGAACCATCATCGATGCGGATCCTTACGGCGTCCTGCGCTATGGTGAAACCTCCCAATTTACCGCCGAGCAAGCACACCGGCTTCTCAACGCCCTCGATCAGCTTTCAGCCCGCGACCCCTTTTTCAGATCACGAGACGGTGGCAGCCATCGAGCGGCCGGATTGATGCATGTGGATCTGAAAACCAGGATCGAACAGATCATTGCGGCTGAGAATGGCAACGCGCAGCTGCGCTCGCTCTTGATCGAGGGGCTTGTCGATACCCCGCTAGTAGTAGAGCTGCACCCCGTTCTGGAACAGGTCATTTTCTCACCCAGATACCACTATCGGGATCGAGAAAACGCTGCCCGAGCGATGACGAGAAGCCGTGACCATGACTTCTGGCGCAACACCATCGTGTCGCTGCAGGCAGCATGTACGGAAGCATCGTTTACGTTAGCGCAGTTCGTTATCGAGGAAATTGACTGCGATGTTCCTGACGTCATCCTGGTCAGCAATATCCTTGCATGTTCGGGGCTTTTGGTTTGCCCAGCTAACCAAGATCACCAGCAGCTCAGCATTGCTCTTGATGGCCCTCAGATCCTTCTGCGGCTGGATGCAACCAAGCTTGTCGC
Source organism: Pseudomonas sp. 15A4 (assembly GCF_016925575.1). Lineage (NCBI taxonomy): Bacteria > Pseudomonadati > Pseudomonadota > Gammaproteobacteria > Pseudomonadales > Pseudomonadaceae > Pseudomonas > Pseudomonas sp. 15A4. The sequence goes on from NZ_CP068986.1 coordinate 3,926,287, forward strand.
GGTGCTCAATCTAATGACCGAACATGTTGTAGATGTGCAGATTGGTGACGGTGTGAACCCCGGGCCTGTCATCGATTTCATCGGGTTACTCATAGCCTCCGCTATCACTGAGAAAATCGTCCAACCTCAAGACGCGGCACTGGTGTGGAGGTGGCTTTCTACGCGAGGACTGCGAGATCAGTACGGCACCGAGGAGCAAAGAATGCTCAGCGAAGTGCTCAATGAGCATCACACGCTGCGTCGAGCTGTTCAGCAGCACGTGCTGTTCGCTATGGACGTGCAGAGATCGGTCTGGGAACGGCATTGTGATCTTGAAGAATGTTTACTCGGCCTTCGAGAGCATAAGGACGATCTGACTTGGTTTCTTGAGCAGCATGCCACCCAAGACATTGCCGACCCGAAAGCCCGAGAAGCATGGCGCGACTTAATGCTTGTTCCAGCAAGCAGGCCTGCGTTCAGCGAAAAAGTGAGAGCTGCCAGCCGCCTCTTTCAGCGTAATGACGCAGAGCTGGAAGCCTACATCTACAACCTGGAACACCCGCCAAAGCCGGACTATCAGGTCAGACGGGAGGAAAAAGATGCGCGGTTGGCCGCAGAATTCCAAGCGCAGTATGCGCGTGAACGTGAGAAGTACCTCCAGAATCTTTCCTCCCTTTTGAGCGGAGAGCTTAGGGAAATATTGCCTGCTGCAAGTTTCTACCTTGGACACCGCTACGTCTACGGCAAGGCTGTCGCCGGCGAAACGGCGCTTGTTCAATGGCTGGGCCAAGACCTTGCCGAAGTCGCACTGCATGGGTTCGAGGCGGTTCTCCATCGCGATAACCTACCGTCACTCGCCGACGTAGCGCAAAGCGTTGCAAAAAGTCCTATCTGGAATTATTGCTTCCCCATCCTGGCTGGCTTGCTGGTCAGGTTGAGAGGCGGACGTGACTTCACCGCCATCCCTGAGCCTGTCATCCAGGTGGGGCTAGCTGTCTGCTTGCACAACCAGCTTAACCTGGCAGTCGACGATCTTGGCTCGCTGCGCCGTCAACTTGAGCTGCGCCTGTTTGGTGCTGAGGATGAGGGCAGCGAGTCATCAGGCGATTCCCGTCGGAGCGCGTTTATCAGCGGCTGCCTTGAGCCCAGTGTCGCCGCAGGCAACGCCCACATTGCTGCCTTGCACATTCTTTTCTCAGAGCTCCCCTGGCGTGCAAGTGCAATGGAGTTGGCTGCCAAGTGGGTGTCAGAGCATACGAGCATGGCGGAAAGCGTGGAGGCTGCCCTTCTCTACCACCTCATTGATTCAGACCAGGCGGGCGAACTGGCCGCTATTGCCCGGGCGCGTGCTGTGGGAGAATTTGGAAGCGAGACCCGGATGCTCAGATGGAGAGCGATTGATTTTCTGATCCGTTTCCAAGAGGTGGAGCATGAGCTGGTCGGCCTCAGCGTTTCGCATCCGCAATTTCTATGGGCAATCATTAACTGCTTGCCTACCAAGCGCCCGGGGCTAACCCCGGTACTCGACACTGAACGCACGAAGTGGATCATCGAGCATTTTCGATGTGCCTGGCCGCGCCACACTATGCCAAGATCGAGCGATGGCAGCCAAGCCCCCTATGAAGCCTCGGCATTCATGTTGTCGATGATCGGTGCGCTCGCCCGTGACACCCGCGCGCCGGCGATTGAAGCCCTGCGAGAGCTGATCGCGCAGCCCGCGGACAGCTACAGCCTGGATCTGTTGCACATGGCTGCAGAGCAGGGTCAGAAACGAATCGAAGAACAATCCGAACCCCTGCAGCCAGAAGCTTTGATGGCGCTGCTCGTCGACGACCCTCCAAGCAGTATCGGTGACCTTCGAGCGCTCGTCCTACACGAACTTTCGGTGATCCAGCAAAGGCTGTCGGGCGATGATCTCGATCTGGTCAGCATGTTCTGGAATGACTCAGGGTTGCCCTACATCGAGAACACATGTCGTGATCGGCTAGCAATGATACTGAGTGCCGAAATGCGTCATTACGGAATTCAGATGTTGACTGAAGTAGACATGCCGAAGTCGAAACGCGCTGACTTCGCATTCATCTGTGGTGACCTGCAGTTGCCCATGGAGGTTAAGGGGCAGTGGCATGACGAAGTTTGGGAAGGAGCCCAGACCCAACTGCAGGAGAAATACCTGATCGACTGGCGCTCCCAAGGCTGTGGGATTTACTGCGTGTTGTGGTTTGGGTCGCTGGCATCCAGTTCGGGTAAAGGACTGCAAGCTCCACCTCCGAGCATCACTACCCCAAGTACAACCTGCGATATGGGCATGGCACTGACTCAATCCCTACCAGAAGCATCCAGACCTCACATTGACGTGGTTGTCATGGATTTCACGGCCGGAAGAACGTTAGCGACTCTTTGCACCTGATGCTCGGGGGTGATCATCCGAGCGACGTGGCAATATCAGTAAAGCTGCTCCGCACGGCACTCAGACGTCATAAGAGCAACCTGTTGCTCTATGGGCTCACCGTCTTTGCAACCGCTGCCACATGCCATACGGGGTTGGGCAGTCCCGCATGACGATCAGGACCGATCAGACATTGAGTGCGGTTGTATGGCCGTCGAAGTGGATGGGTGGACGATCACTTTTTACAAGGAGGCTGGCGGTTTGCGTTTCTGCGAGAGCTGTTACAGTCCAGACGGCCGTGCCTAGACGTTCACATCGAGGCAGCCATACAGCACGAATCCCGTCGAGCTGCTGAGCGTTTGGGAGCATCAAGCGCTTCAGCGATTGCTTGCCGCGGCGTGAAGAGAGCCCGACGCATGTCGGTGTCGGCGGTTATTTCCCGGCTTAGTCCTGCGTGAGATGTCTGCACACAGGTCAACATCCCATTAGACATAGGATTGCTAAAATTGATAAACCAAGCCCAGCGTGCTTTTGATGCCTGGAACGTGTTGGTCGATTGCGCTAGAAATCGTCGCACGATCTCATACGGAGAATTAGCAAGCGCCATTGGAATACACCATCGCCCCATCCGGTGTGTGCTTGGATTGATCCAGGAGCATTGCTTGGTTGAGAAGCTCCAGCCGTTGACGATTCTAGTCACTGACAGGAAAGGGGTCATTGGTGCAGGCTTTTCGGCATATGACCTCAGCCGGCGCCAGGAAGGCCAGGAGGCAGTGTTCGAATTTCCATGGCAGACGATTGATAATCCTTTTACCTTCGCCGCCGACGGAAACCGATATGACAGTCTGATAGTGGATCTTTCGAATGATCCGAGCACTTCCGGCGATGTCATGCGGTTGGTGAAATCGCGGGGCATGGCTCAAGTCATGTTCAGAGATGCGTTGCTGCGGTGTTACGAGTTTAGCTGTGCATTCACCGGAACCACCTTTGTGGAGGCCTTGGAGGCATGCCACATCGTTCCTTGGGCGGTTTGTGAGCCAGAAGAGCGTTTGGATGTGCGAAACGGGATTCTGCTCAACAGCCTCCACCATTCACTCTTCGACAAAGACTGGATCACCATCGATTTAGAATACCGCATCCACTTTTCCGATCCAGAGATGACCGCAGAGCCATACACTGCTTTCGACAAACTGATATCCGTCGAACTGCATGGCCAGAAGATGCGCTTGCCGAAAAATCTGAAATTGGCACCAAGTGCGGACTTCATCCAAAGACACCATAGCGACCGTGGATGGGATCTGCCTTAGCTGCACTGATGACCGCGCCCCATCCATACAAGGCCCGAGCCAGCCTGGCGTTGGCGGCTGGCATCAGGTCGCCGTGTAGCCGGGGGATGTGCTCGGGGCCGATGCCTCCGTTGCCGCCAACGAGGCCTGCGCCCTGCTCCACCCATCGTCGGGCCCAACCCAGACAGGCATCGGAACCGAGATCCTAGCGGTAGTACAACCGCGAGGTAGTTTGGCGCCCCGGATCAAAGGTGAAGCGCGGGTTTGGGCTCGCGATCGCCCTGGACAGAAGGAACGCGAACGCGCAGCGCAATCATCAACGCAGCCAGCAGCATCAGCACGGCTGCCGCGACGAATACGCCTGCACTGCCACCGAGGTTGAACATTGCGCCGCCCGCAGCGGCGCCGGTGGCAATGGCTGACTGCACAGATGCTACGACCATGCCTCCGGCGCTTTCCGCCTGATCAGGGACCGCGCTGGCGACCCAGTTAGACCACGCCACCGGCACACCACCAAAGCCCAAGCCCCAGATCGCCAGCAGTACCGCCTGCCCCGGCACCGAGGCCGGCAACAGTACCAACGCCAGCGCTGCAACGCCGACCAGCGCGGGCATGAGCACCAGGGTGGCCAGTGGGTTTCGTTCCAGCAACTTACCGGCCAACAGCGTGCCGACGAAATTCGCCGCACCGAACCCCAGCAACATCAGTGACAGCCCTTGGGGGCCGATGCCGGTCGTCCCTTCAAGGAACGGCCGCACGTAGGTGAACATCGCGAAGTGCCCGCTGTGCACGAGCACGCAACCGAACATGCCCATGGCGATGCCCGGACGCCGCAACACCTCGTAAATGGTGCGAAGTCTGGCTGGCCGGCGCGGCGCGAGCTGCGGAAGCGTGAACGACTGAAAAGCCAGGGTCACCATGCCTACCGCCGCCGCTGCAAAGAACGCGCTGCGCCAGCCATACAGCCCACCCAGGTAGCTGCCCAGCGGCACCGCCACTACCGTGCCGATGGCAATGCCGCTGAAAATGATCGACAGCGCCCGAGGCAACAACGCACTCGGCACCAGTCGCATCGCCACTGCCGCCGCCATGCTCCAGAACCCGCCAAGGGCGATGCCCAGCAAAATGCGCATCAATAACAGCACCACGAAGCTGGAGGATACGGCGACCAACAAGTTGGAGGCGACCATCAACGTTGAAAAACTCAGCAACACCCAACGTCGGTCGATGCTGCGGGTCAGGCCTGGCACCAGCAGCCCGGCGAACAGCGCCACCACGGCTGTCACTGTTACCGCCTGGCCAGCCAGCGCTTCAGACACGCCCAGGTCGGTCGCCATCAGCGTCAACAAGCTGGCCGGAAGGTACTCGGCGGTCAATAACCCGAACACGCCCATCGCCAACGAGAAGACGGCCATCCACGCGGGTGTCGCAGGCGCCACGTCCGCGCCGATGCCCGGCTGGGGGTCGGATGCGGCGTTACATACACAGTCAGTCATTTGCAGGATCTCCCGATCGTCATTGGGAGACAGAGTCTAGGCGCCGAAAACCGGATGATCTATGATCCTCGGTCTCAACCTTTTGACCGAAACACCTGAATGATGCCTGCAGATCAGTTTGCTCTCTCCTCCGACCTCATCAACGAACTGCTGCGTGGCATGCGCCTGCGCGGCGTCGAGTACCGTCGTATCCAGACGGGTCCTGCCTTCGGTCTGGGTTTCGCGGAAACACCCGGGCACGCCTGGTTCCACTTCCTGGCCGTCGGTCATGCAGTGCTGCAAATGGAGGACGGCAGCACCTACGCGCTGTCTGCCGGCAACGCCGTGTTCATCTCCCATGGCGCGGCCCATCGGCTGCTTTCCCATACGGACGCGCCTGTTCAAGACATCGATCGTCTGGATGGTGCTCCCTTGGGTGACACCGTCAGTGCAGTGGATACCGGAACCGATGCCAGCGCCACGCCGAGCACCCTTTTGTTCAGTGGTTGCATGGAGTTCGAACTGGGCAGCATCCATGGCCTTGGCCGGCTGATGCCGGGCCTGATGGTGATTGATGCCGGCGGCCAGCGTTACCCCGGGCTGGTGCCGATACTGAGCACCATGGAGCGCGAGGTCAGTGCGGCCCGTGTCGGCTTCGCCGGTATCCTCGCACGCTTGGCTGACGTGGTGGCTGCCATGATCGTCCGCGGCTGGGTCGAGTGCGCCTGCGGAAATGCCTCTGGCCTCGTTGCCGCCTTGCGTGATCCACGCGTGGCCGGTGCACTGCTGGCGGTTCATCAACAACCGGGACGCGAGTGGACCGTCGCGCAGTTGGCAGAGCGCTGCAATACCTCGCGCTCGGTTTTCGCGGACCGCTTCCAGGTCACGATCGGCATGACGCCGCTGCGCTACGTCACTGAATTGCGAATGCGCCTGGCGAGCCAGTGGCTGAGCCTCGAAGGGCTGCCGATTGAAGAGGTGGCACAACGTCTGGGCTACACCTCCCAGGCTGCGTTCAGTCGTGCGTTCAAGCGCGTTACGGGCAAAACACCTGGATTGAGTCGCAAGGTGAAACGGCCCGCGATGGCTTGAACCCCGAGCGCCCATTGCGGCGCCGCGCTGGCCACACAATCAATTACGCCTGATCTGATTCAACAAGGTGACGAGTCCCCTTCCCTCTGATGCGTAACGTTCCGCTGCTACATATGAAGCAACGGAATTTCCTGGCAAGCCTTTCTGAAGGTCAACCTGACCGGCGCATCTAGAAGCGGTACGACACGCCAGTGGTCACGTTGATCGGATCGCCCGGATAGAAGTTTGCCGAGTCCTCGCCCTTGGCATCGTAGGCCGTGTTGGACGCCGTCGCGTAACGCTCGTTGGTCAGGTTGCGGGCGTCGACGAAGACCTCCCACTGGCGGTTCGGCGCCTCGTAACCGAATTTGGCGCCCCACAGGGTGTACGACGGTGCGCCCAGCGAGTTGGCAAAGTCGACGTAGTAACTCGATGCCGAGCGCGCATTCAACTGCGCATAGAAGCCTGCGGCCTGGCGGTATTCAAGCTCGGCCTGATAGACCTGACGCGGCAGGCCGGGCAGCTCGTTGTCACCAAAGGTGGCGTCGTGGCGGTAGTGGAAATCGTTGTAGGTGAAGGCCTGGCGCAGGGTCACGGTGTCGCCGCCCTGTCCTTCCCACAACAACGCGTTGAGTCCCGCTTCGATCCCTTGGTGAAGGGTTGCGCTGCCGTTGGAGGTCGCCACCAGCTGATCCTGGGTGGCGGTGGCCTGGCGCACCACGACAGAGAGCAATTCTTTCTGCACCCACGACCGGTACAGCGTCAGGCTGCCATCGAAAATCCCATGGCCACCGCGAATCCCGAACTCTACGGTGTTGGCTTTTTGCGGGCGTACGTCGCGCAGGTAAGGTGTGCCGGTGCTGCCCAGTTGCCAGGTAACCGGCGGATCGATGGAGCGGCTGACGTTGCCGAACAGCTCGAATTCCGGTGTCAGCGCGTAGCGCAGGCCGATACGGGGCGCGACGTCACGCTCTTCGTATTCCACGCTATTGGGAAACGCCGTGGTGTTGACCCCGGTGGTGTATTCGATGTCGGCTTTGCGCTTGATGTCGATGAACGACAGCCCCGAGGACAGCCACAGGTCATCGGTCAGCTGCAGCTCGTTGCCCAGGGAGAACACGGTGTCGCGCGAGCCGGTGTAGTTGGCTTCCTGCTGCTTGATTTTCGTCGCCTTGCTATGGGATTTCACGTCGGCGAGGTAAGCGCGCGTGGTGCTGAAGGTCACGGTGCTGTCGCTGTTCAGGCCCAGAAAAGTGTCGCCGGTGCGCAGGTAGCGCAGGGTCAGGTTGATGTCCTTGGAGCGCCAGTCCTGGGGCGTAGCCGAGTAACGCCAGCCGTTGTAGAGCGGATAGTCGTTGTAGCCCAGTCCGACTTCAAGCCTGGCGTTGTCGTCGAAGGTGTAAGTGGTCTTGCTGCCCAGCAGTGTGGTGCCGTCCTTCTTGCGACCGAACGGTACAGCGTTGCTGGTGGGGTCGTGCTTGATCTGGTACTTGGTCAGCGTGTTGCCCTGGCTCAGGGTCTCCTCCCGGTAACGCAGAAAGAAACGCGTCTCCAGTTTCGGATTAAAGACATAGCCGAAGTTGGCGACGATGCCCTGCCCTTTGTTTGCAGTATCGTCCTGATAACCGTCCCGTTCGTTGTGCTGCAGGCTGACGTAATAATCGGCATTGCCCTCGACGCCTCCGGTACTCAACACCTGTTTGCGATAGCCGTAACTCCCGGCTTCGAAGCGCGCGTAATTGCCGGGATCGGTGCGTCCGGTCTTGCTGACAAAGTTGATCGCGCCGCCCAGGGACAACGCCGAATAGTTAAACGCATTGGCGCCGTACAGCACTTCCGTGTGATCGACCCCGGCCATGTCGAGCATGTCTTCCTGCGTACCGCCGGGCCCGGTGAGCGGCAAACCGTCGAAGAGGAATTTTATGCCCAGTACATAGCCTTGATAAAACGTGTTCAGGCCTGAACCACGAATCGAAATCTTGTTGGCGGCTGAACCGCTGGTGGCCTGGGCAAAGACACCCGGTTGCAGCGCCAGTACATCCTCGGCATTGGAGGCACGGCCTTTTTCAATTTCGTGGTTGTCGATGACCGCCGTCTTGCCCGGCACCTTCGCCAATTGTCTTTCGGCTTTCTGCGCCTCACTGGCCTGAGTGCCGGTCACGGTCACGGTGGAAAGTCGAGGGGCCTGGGCATTCGGGTCATCAGCGGCGAGTGAAGTGCCGTGGACCAGCATCAGCAATACGCCCAGGCTGGAAGCCGTGGCCAGTGAATCAAAACGCAGAGCGCTTACATCAAACTTCTGCAGCATCGGGATACTTGCTCCAATGGGTCATAGACAGGGGAGCATCTATTCGTATAGTTGCGCTCTCGAGACACTTAGCAGAGTTCGTGCCACCGGTTATTTGGCTGTTTTCAGTGCGGCTTTATTAAGTAACCCCGTAACGCAACGGGCATTTTGTGTTTCCACTGTCGGATCAACAACAGTTGCCAGGAAGCGCGCATCCCCCCACAACCCTCTGAATAGACACCTGCCCTGTTTCTGATATAGCTGAAAAGCAGCTGCTCATAACAGCGACTGTTTGCCTGCCAACAGCTCAACGACAAAACGTGTATTCCTCATACTTTCATGCCAGCCCGCCGTGGAAAAAATGCCCGGTTTGCAGGTGTTCACTAATTGGTATGGCTCTTGCTCTAGTCTCGGGTGTGACATCAAAGGCATGCGGAGAATCTCTTCCGTCACCTGCCGTTAATAACGGAACCCGAGTTCCGGTTTTGTTAAACATCCAGGAGTAAATCAATGGCCAATGCCCAAACAGCGAGCGCACTGGATGTGCTCTGGCGCCAGGCGCCGGGCGGCGAGTTGCTCGACCTGGGTCGGGTCTATCGAGGGCCTTTGGCGCTGTCGAGGCTGCACACCACGCCCGGGCGCATCCTGAGTCGCCGCGAAGCGGTACTGCTCGGTGTCTTCGCGCTGGTGCTGCATGGTGCTGTCATCTATTGGGTCAACAGTTCATCGACGCCGCCGTTGCCTGTCGTGCCGCCGGAAATCCCGCCGATGACCATCGAGTTTTCCCAGCCCGCGCCGCCGGTTGTTGAACCACCACCGCCCGCCCCCATCCCTGAGCCCGCCGTTGAGCCGCCACCGCCGGTCGAGGACGAGCTGGCCGTGAAGCCGGCGCCGCCCAAGCCGGTCCCGAAGCCGACCCCTAAGCCAAAACCAGTGGTCAAGCCGGTGCCCAGGCCGGTGGCCAAACCTGTGGAGCCGTCGCCGCCACTTGCGCCACCACCGCCGGTCGCTGCCCCGGCTCCGCCTGCACCACCGGCGCCCGCCCCCGTGACACCGGCCTCGGCCAACGCCGGCTATCTGCACAATCCGGCCCCGGAATACCCGGCCCTGGCCATGCGCCGCAATTGGCAAGGTACCGTTTTGCTGCGCGTGCACGTGCTGGCCACCGGCAAGCCCGGCGAGATCCAGATTCAGAAAAGCAGCGGTCGCGATCAGCTCGACGACGCGGCGCTGGCCGCCGTCAAGCGCTGGAGTTTTGCGCCAGCCAAACAGGGCAACAACCCGGTCGATGGCTGGGTCAGCGTGCCGATCGATTTCAAATTGCAATAAACCCTGATTTCGCTTCACCACACTGCGGGCTACCTGACCAAAGGCGCATCGCTACACGATTTGAACGCCTTGTTGGAGTACTCACATGAACCTTATCGCTTCGCCTTTCGAATCCATTGAACACGCGGTCATCTGGCTGCTGATCGTTTTTTCCGTTGCCACCTGGGGACTGGCCCTGCTCAAGGGTGTTCAGTTCGCCCGGCTCAAGGGGCAAGACAAGAAATTCCACAAGCAGTTCTGGGCCGCATCCAGCCTGGATTCCGCGGCGGAACTGGCACAGACCCAACCAGGCGCGGCAGCCCGTGTCGCCCTGGCAGGCTACGCCGCAATTCAGGTGGCGGAAGGCGGTCAGGCCGCTGACCTGAGCCAGGCGATCAATCATCAGGACCGTCTGGAACGCGCGCTGCGCCAGCAGATTGTCCGTGAACGCCGCTCGCTGGAAACCGGCCTTGCGATTCTGGCCAGTATCGGCAGCACCTCGCCCTTCATCGGCCTGTTCGGTACGGTCTGGGGCATCATGTCGGCGCTCAAGGGCATTAGCGCTGCAGGTTCGGCAAGCCTTGAAACAGTCGCCGGGCCGATCGGTGCCGCGCTGGTGGCCACAGGCGTGGGTATCGCCGTGGCCGTGCCGGCGGTGCTGGTTTACAACTATTACCTGCGCCGCCTGAAGCTGACCGCCGCTGACCTGGACGACTTCGCCCATGACTTCTACAGCCTGGCGCAGAAACATGCGTTCCGCGTGCTGCTGCATCCGGTGCTGAACAAGTCGGGCGCTACTGCCACAGCCCAGAAAGTGAAGGAGGCGTCCTGAAATGGCTTTCTCAACCCAGGATAGCGATGAAGTGCTGAGCGAGATCAACGTCACGCCGTTGGTGGACGTGATGCTGGTGCTGTTGGTGGTGTTCATCGTCACAGCGCCCCTGTTGACCAACTCGATCCCGATCAACCTGCCCAAGACCGAATCCGTCGCACCGGTGGAGCAGAAGGATCCATTGGTGGTGAGCATCGACGACAAGGGCAAGCTGTTCATCAACAAAGACGAGATCCAGCCGGATCTGCTGGAAACCAACCTCAAGGCCGCCAAGGACAAGAACGTCGACGTGCGCGTGCAACTGCAAGCCGACAACGGCGTGAATTACGGCGAAGTGGCGCGAGCGATGGCATCGATTGAAAAGGCCGGGATTACCAAGTTGTCAGTGATCACCGCGAAATAGATGATCGGACCCTGGATGGACCTGTGCGAGTGAGCTCGCTCACAAAAGCGCCAGTACAGACGATGCTATAGATCGCCTGTACTGGCGCACTGGTGAGCACACTCACTCCCATCAAACAAAAAATAGTTCTCTGATTTCGTTACACCATTCAACAAACCTTTACCAAGTCCAGCCCGGTTCTGAGGCAACGATGCGGTGTGCGTTACCCACCGCATCGCTGCAACCGCCCCCGTCAGACCGCCTCCTGCTGCAATGCATCGCTGAACTGGCGATTCCACAACCGCGCATATTGCCCGCCCAGCAGCAAGAGCTGTTGATGGTTGCCGTCCTCGATCACCCTGCCCTTGTCGAACACCAGAATCCGGTCCAGATGCGCGACCGTCGAGAGACGGTGCGCCACCACCAACACGGTTTTGTCTTCCATGATTTCGTCCAGCTTGTCCTGAATGAAGCGTTCGGTAATCGAGTCCAGACTCGACGTGGCTTCATCCATCACCAGGATCGGTGCGTTCTTGAGCAGTACCCGTGCGATGGCGATGCGCTGACGCTGGCCACCCGAGAGCTTGACCCCGCGTTCGCCCACCAGCGACTCGTCACCGTGTTCCATGCTGTCGATGAACTCGCTGGCGCCCGCGCGATGAATCGCTTCGGCCACCTCCTCCATCGACGCATCCAGACGACCGTAGTGAATGTTTTCGCGAATGCTGCGGTGGAAGAGCCCCGGCTCCTGGGGAATCAGGCCGATTTGCTGATGCAACGAGTGCTGCGTGACATTGCGCACGTCCACGCCATCGATCAGCACCCCGCCCTTCTGCACGTCGTACAGCCGCAGCAGCAGACTCAACAGGGTTGATTTGCCCGAACCCGAAGCGCCCACCAGACCGACTTTCTGCCCCGCCGGAATGACGATGTTCAAGTGCTCGAAGATCGGCTGGTCGGTGCCATAGCTGAAACCGACGTCACGAAATTCGAGATCTCCGCGCTTGACCTGCAGCGCCTTGGCACCCGGTCGGTCGATGACCTCATGGGGCCGAATCAAGGTGTGCACCCCGTTCGAAATGTTGCCGGTGGCTTCGAAAAATTCGAGAAAGCGACGGGACAGATTGCCCACATCGCTGATGATCAGCAGCGACAGGCTGGTGGCCATGACGAACGCGGCAATGTCGATGCGATGACTGCGCCACAGGTACAGCGCCAGCATCAACAGGCCCAGTTTCAGCAACACCCCGCAGCTGGTCTGGAACCACCGGATCTTCTCCATGTAGCCCAGCGAGCGATAGGCCGCGGCGACCTCCTTGTCCAGAAACGTGCCCAGGTAGTTGTGCTCGAACGCGTGCCGGGCGAACAGGCGGATGTTGGCCAGGTTCGACACCGCATCCACCACCTTGCCGGAACTGATGCTGCGCGCGGCCGAGTACTGCTGAGCCAGCGGGTGGCTGCGACGCGCCAGCAGGTAACACACGGCGATGAACAACGCCGACCAACCCGCCATGAACACCGCCAGCAGGGGTGAGGCCGTCCACAACAGCACCGTCGCCAGGCTCAGCGTCACCAGCAAGGGAATCAGATCAAACAGCAAGATGCTCAGCGTCTGGTTTACTCCCATCGCGACCTCGGAGACGCGGTGCGCCAGGGCGCCGGCAAACTCGTTGCTGATGAACCGATGGGAGTGCTGCTGCAAGTAGGCAAACACCACGTGGGTCACCGTCCGGCGCTGCAACGGCAGTACGTGAATGTGGCACCCGGCCGCCGCGCGGGTGAACAGCACCTCGCACACCAGCAGCAAGGCAAAGGCCGTCAACGGCCAGCGCAACACCTCGAAGGCGTGTTCGGCGTCCAGCCCGTTACTGACCGTGCGAGTGATTTGCCCCAGCCCCCATGGAATCAGGATCGAGCACACCACTGCCGCGATTTGCAGCAGCAGAATCGCGACGTACCAGCCCTTGAAGTTGCCAATGAAAAATCGGACGAAGGCCGCCGGCGTGGACGGCAGATGTTCCACCCTCCAGCTGAGTAACCGGCGATCACGGGGTGCAAAGGGTGAGAAAGATGAGCTCATGACAGATAGCATTCCTGAATGACGCCTGTGGCCGCGCAGCTTTCAGGCAAAAATGGGTGATGGCCGCTGGATCCTCGGGGAAGATCACCGGCTGCGTGCTGCATAAACCGAAGCGCCCGCCTGGGGCGCCAGTTTGCGGTAGACCAGACCCGACACGGCGCACAGCAACCCCGCCAGGCCCATCACCAGCGCCACGTCGCCTTCAGCAACCGTCGCGTGCCCGCGAACCGACATGATCAGGCCGAGCAAGGCTGCGGCGATGCCCACTGACAGGCTCATGGTCAGTTGAATGGTCATGGCCGACAGGCTGCTGGCGGCGCTCGATTGCCCGGGCGGCACGTCGGCATAGGTCAGTGCGCCGAGGGTACTGAATTGCAACGAGCGAATGATGCCGCTGGTGAACAGCACCGCAACGACGATCCAGTACGGGGTGGAAATGCTGAACATGCCGCAGGCGGCCAGCGTCAGTCCCGTCAATACGGCGTTGCCGATCAGGGTTCGCCGGAAGCCCAAGCGGCTGACGATACGCACCGCCAGCAGTTTCATCAGGAATGCCCCCGCGCCACCGACAAAGCTCAATAATCCGGCCTCCAGCGGGTTGAGTCCGAAGCACAGCTGAAACAGCAGCACCAGCAGAAAAGGCTGGGACGCGCTGCCGATGCGCATCAGATTGCCGCCCCAGAAGGTCACGCCGAATGTGGGGATTCGCAGCAGGGAAAGGTCAATCAACGGGTGGGCCGCGCGCCGGGCATGCCAGACGTACAAACAGGCGGCAACGACGCCAAAGCCGATCAATAGCAGCGCCCCGTTGCGTGGCAGCAAGCCATGGCCCAACGCCTCGAAACCGAACACCAGCCCACCCAGTCCCGCCGCGCTGAGCAGCAGACCCGGGACGTCCAGTACCTCTCCCGGCGTGCCGGGGTAATCCGGGATATAGCGCAGGACGAGCGCCACACCGAGAACGCCGATGGGCAGGTTGATCAGAAAAATCCAGTGCCACGACAGGAACGTGACCAGCACGCCACCCAGGGGCGGCCCCAGGATCGGCCCGATCAATGCCGGGATCGTCAGGTACGACATGGCGCGCAGCAGATTTTCCCGGGCCGACCAGCGCAGCAGGATCACCTGCCCCACCGGCACCATCATCGCCCCTGCCGCGCCTTGGGCCATGCGCGCCATCGACAGCTGAAACAGCGAGCTCGAACAGGCACAGCCGACCGACGCCAGCGTGAACAGCACGATGGCGCTGATGAACACCCGCCTGGGCCCGAAACGATCGGCCGCCCATCCGCTGACTGGTACGAACAGCGCCACCGCCAGCAGATACAGCGACACCACCAGGTTCATGCGCACACTGGGCTCACCGAAATCCCGCGCCATCTGCGGCAATGCCGTGAGCACCGCAGTCGCGTCGATCAGCTCCATGAACAGCGCGCAGCCGATGATCATGGGGATGCGGCGCAGGTTGGAGGGGTCGGGCATTCGCTGACGCGTCGGATCAGACCCGCAGAGTCGCGGTTGACGGAGCTGATGCCTTGATCAATGCCCATGGCCTGCCCGAGGTCTCGTCTGGATAAACATGTGCACTCACGCTGCTTTCGCGGCCCCCTTCAAAACAACCCGGACTTCGGCGGTGGCGTGCCCTTGAGTTGCCAGGCGCCGACCGCTGCAGCTTTCCAGTGCCGAGGATTGTGGTTGGCAACCGTGCGCGCATTGCGCCAGTGCCGATCCAGGTTATGGGCGCGACCGGTCGTCGAGGCGCCGCCGACATCAAAGATCAATTCTGCGGCTTTCAGCGCGGATTCCGCTGCGATGTATTGCGCCTGCGCCACATCGACAGCGGCCTGATCCACTGCGTCGGCATCAAGATCGGCAGCCCATGCCCGATCAATGGATTCGGCAGCTCGCAGCACCACCGCTTCGGCGGTAAACGCCCGGGCAGAAATATCGCCCACACTGAGTTCGACATACGGGTCGTCAACCGAGCGGCTGGCTGTGCTGTGCTTGATCGGGCGGGCGTGCTGATTGGCGAACGTCACGGCATCGTTCAAGGCGTTGCGCGCGATGCCTGCCTGCACCGAAGCCAGGAACACCTGCAGGAACGGCGTCACAATCGTGCGCTTCCCTCCTCGACCGTGCGCGTGCGGATTTCTTCGGGCCTGACCAGCACGTCGTGCAGGTGCGTGGTACCGCTCGCCGTCAGGCGCTGGCCCATGGCGTCGAAGTCATCCAGCAGCTCAAGCCCCTTGCGATCACGGGGCAAAATGAACGAGACCGGCTGGTCGTCTTCGTCCAGTGCCACCGCACTGACCCAGTCGGCGTACAACGAACCGGTGCTGTAGTACTTGCTGCCGGAGGCCCGGTAGTTCTCGCCATCACGCACGATGCGCGCGCTGATCGATCCGTTGGCGCCGCCGACTTCCCAACCCGCATTGCCCACGACGGCGCCTTGCAGATAGCGCTCGAACCAGCGTTCACGCTCGCCTTCCGCGCCCTCGGCACGAGAGGCCAGCAGCCCCTCGATGAAGCCAAAACCGGGCCGCAGCGCCTGGGCCACGTTGGAGTCCGCCGAGGCGATGCGAATCAACAGCGCGATCACGTCCTTGACCGAGCCGCCCGCTCCGCCGTATCGGGTCGGAATCCGGGTGGTGAACAGCCCGGCGCTGGCGATCTGCGCCACGGCGTCATAAGGCAATTGCCGGTCGCGCTCGCGCTGTGCGGCGCCGGCCGCGATCTGCGGCAGCAACGCGTCGGCGCGGCGATTGAGTTCTTCCACCGAAGTGACAGGCGTTTTGGGTACAGCAGACAACGTGCTCATGGCAGTTCCTTGTTCAGCATCGAACTTAAATGGCGATTTTCCACAGCCGGGATTCATCAAACAGCAGCACCGCGCTTTCCGGTTCCAGTGGCGGCACCACCAGCTCGCTGCCCGCGCCCGGCAAACGCGGTACCGCACCCAGCAAGCGTTGGGTGTATTCGTGTTGCGGGAGCTCAAAGAGGGTCTCGACCTCAGCGCTTTCCACTACCTTGCCGTGACGCATCACCAGCACCTCGTCGCTGACGTGGCGAATCACCCCCAGATCATGGGAAATGAACAGATACGCCAGCCCCAGCGAGGCTTGTAGATCGGCCAGCAAGTCGAGGACCTGGGCCTGGACCGACACGTCCAGCGCCGACACCGGTTCGTCGCAGATGATGACTTTCGGGTTGCTGGCAATTGCCCGGGCGATGGCCACCCGCTGGCGTTGTCCACCCGACAGCTGCAACGGCCGACGGCTCGCCAGATCAGCCGGCAGGCGGACCTGCTGCAACAGCTGGGCAATACGCGGGCGCTGCTGCTCGAACGCAATGCCGGCAACGTCCAGGGCGTCGGCGAGAATCTGTCCGACACTCCAGCGCGGATCAAAGGAGCTCAACGGGTCCTGATAAATCACACTGATGTCGCGACGGTGCAGGCGCCGCGTCTTCTCCGCCACCCGTGCGTGGCCGGCGCCGGTCCAGGGGACGTCGAGGAACTGCACGTCACCGGCGTCGGGCTCCAGCAGGCCGAGTGCAATCCGCGCCACAGTCGTCTTGCCCGAACCGGATTCACCGACAATGCCCAGCGTGCGGCCGGCGCGCAGCTCGAAGCTGACACCATCGACCACCTGACGCGACTGCTGGTCCGGACCGACATAACGCTTGCCCAGCCCGGAGGCCTTGAGCAGCACCGGCGAATCGGCACCGGGACGTGGTTGCGCAACCAGGGTGCTGCGCTCGGGAGAAAGCCGTGTACCGCGAGCGTGCTCGGCGGGTACGGCGTCGAGCAGCGAACGGGTGTAGGCGTGTCGAGGATGGCGCAGGACCTGTTCCATCGGCCCCTGCTCGACCACTTCGCCCCGGTGCAGCACCAGCACCTCGTCGGCCAGTTGCGCAACGACCGCCAGATCATGGCTGATGATCAGCAGTGAATCGCCGCGGGCCTTGATCTGCTGCAACACCTCAAGAATCTGCGCCTGCACGGTGGCGTCCAGTGCGGTGGTCGGCTCATCGGCGATGACCAGACCGGGATCAAGCGCCAGGGCGCTGGCGATCAACGCGCGCTGACGCAAGCCGCCGGAGAGCTGATCAGGCCGCTGGCGGGCACGTAATGCCGGTTCCGGCACACCCACGGTCTGCAACAGCTCGATCACCCGTTCGTTGCGACTGCGCCGGTCACCCCAGCGGTGGGTTTCCAGCACCTCAAGAATCTCCTTGCCCACAGGGCGCAACGGGTCCAGCGAAACCAGCGCGTCCTGCAACACGAATCCGATGTCCTTGCCGCGCAGGTCGCGCCAGCCGCGCTCCGACAGACTCAACAAGTCCTGTCCCGCGTAACTCAACCTGCGCGCCGTCACCCGGGCGCCTTCACCGGCCAGGCCGATCAAGCTGCGGGCCGTGACGCTTTTGCCGGAACCGGATTCGCCCACCAGCGCCAGGGTCTTGCCCGGCTCCAGGGTGAATGACAGGTTACGCACCACCGACTGCCCGGCGAACTCGACGGACAGCCCTTCAACGATCAAGCGTTTCTGGTCGCTCATGAAAGACGCCCCTCCAGACGTTGTTGCAGGTAACGGCCCGCGACCGTGGTGGACAGTGTGGTGAGGACGATGAACAGCCCGGGGAAGAACGTCAGCCACCAGGCGTTGGCGATGAAGTCACGTCCCATGGACAACATGGTTCCCCACTCGGGCGCCGGCGGACGTGCGCCGAGACCGAGAAAGCTCAGGGCCGACGCCCAGACGATGGCCTGGCCGACGCCCATGGTCAGGGTCACGATCAGCGGGCGCATGGCATTGGGCAGCAGCTGACGAGTGATGATGCGCAATGGCGGATGTCCCAGCGCCCTGGCTGACTCGATGTAGCCGGCGTTGCGCACCGCCAGCACTTGGCCGCGCACCATCCGCGCATAGCCCGGCGCGCCCCCAAGACCTGTGGCGACGATCAACGGCCCGATGCCGCTGCCGAAGATCGCGACGAACAGCAGCGCCAGAATCAGACTGGGAAACGCGAACAGCACTTCCAGCAACCAGCCGACGCCTCGATCCATACGCGCACCGCCCAGGCCACCGAGCAGGCCGAGGACGATGGCGATGCTCATGGCAATGGCGGTTGCCGCCAGGCCGATGAACAGCGATTGCCGCGTGCCGTAAATCACGCGGGAAAAGATGTCGCGCCCCGACTGGTCGGTGCCGAACCAGTGGCTCCAACTGGGCGGATGAAACGCGTCGCGGGGGACGATGGCCAGCGGGTCGCTGTGGGCGAACAGCTGCGGGACCAATGCCGCAATGATCACCAGCAGCAGAAAAGTGACCGCCAGCAGCGGCCCGGGACGCAGTGTGCTGCGCGTACGCTGAACCCTGCGCGCAGCCAACGGGGCTTCCAGTGTCAGTTCACTCATACCGAATTCCCTTGTTGACGAGGGTCGACCCACAGGTACAGCAGGTCGACGAGCATGTTGGCCAGTACGTAACCGGCGGCGACCACCAGGCTGATGCCGATGGTCAGCGGCAAGTCCTGAGCCTGCACGGCCTGGAACAGTTGGCGACCCAGACCCTTGCGGGAAAAGATCACCTCGATCACCACCGCCCCGCTGATCAACGCGCCGATGGCCCAGCCCGACAACGAAATCCCCGGCAGCACGGCGTGACGCAACGCGTGCTTGAAGCGCACATTGAAATCGCTGAGGCCTCGGGTTCTGGCGGTCAGTACAAAAGGTTGCTCAAGGGTCAGTTCAAGGGATTCGCGGGTGACCTGGGCGATGAATCCCGCCAGCGGAATGGCCAGGGCAAACGACGGCAACACCAGCGTTCGCCAGCCATCGCTGCCCGCAGGCGGGAACAGCCGCAGGCCGAAGGCGAACACCGCCAGCAGCAGGATGCCGAGCCAGAAGTGCGGCAACGCGGCAGACAGGGTTTCCGCCAGCGAGGCCAGGCTGCCGACCCAGCGTCGACGGCCGGCCGTCAGCACAGTCAGCGCCAATACCAGAATCCAGGCCAGCGCCAGAGACGTGAGGGTCAGTTGAAGGGTCGGCCAGGATTGCTCGGCGAGCACCCGCGTCACCGGCAGATGCTGGGAATAGGAAACCCCCAGGTCGCCCTGCACAAGACGCCCCAGATACAAGGCGTATTGCACCGGCAGTGGCTTGTCCAGACCGTACTCTCGGGTGGCTTCAGCGATGGTTTCAGGCGTGGGGTTGCCACTGGGTCCGCCGAGGATCGCTTGCACCGGATCGCCCGGCATCAGCCGCAAGGCAAAGAAGGTCAGCGTGGCGACGGCCCATAGCACCAGAATGCCGCCGCCCAGACGCCACAGTGCGCGCCTCCCCTGTTGCTGCAAACGCTCGCGCCGTGGATGGACCAGTTCGCGGGCAACTGTCGGATTCGTCATTTGTTCACCCATGCGTCATAGAGGTAAGTCACGGCCAACGAAGGCTCCAGGCGCACGCCCTGAGTGGTTTTGTAGATCCCCAGCCGCGTGCTCTGCGGGTACGTGGTCAGTTGCAGGTACTGGCTCGACGCGATCTGCTGCGCCTTGTAGTACAGGGCACGGCGCTGCTCGGCGTCCTGAGTGGCCAGTGCCTGCTGAATCAGGCTGTCGAACGCCGGATCACTGAAGCCTGCGGTGTTCTGGTGATAGCCGCCGACGCCTGCCGGACGAATGAACTCACTGCCAAAAATGATCCGTAGCACGTCGGCGGTGTTGGTGTTCCAGTAGCCCAGGCGAATGTCATAGTCCCAATCCGCCTGGCGTTTGGTCGCCAGCACATCGCTCATCTGGTCGACGATCAAGTCGAACCCGGCCTGCCGGGTGGTCGCCTGCACCTGTTCCCACAGTGTGTATTCGGAAGGTGGCGTGCGGTTGCCCATGACCACGTGAACCTGCAGGCGCTTGCCGTTTTTGGTGCGGTAGCCGTCACTGTCACGCTGGGTCCAGCCCGCCTGATCAAGCAATTGCGCGGCCTTGGCCGGGTCGTAATCCTGGGCGTGCTGGAAGTCCGGGCTGTAGAAGCGTGTCGCCGGGCTCAGCGGCCCGCCTGCTCTAGGAAACTCGTTGAAGTACACGCTCTTCAATGCGCCGTCGATGTCGGCGCTGCGGACGAAGGCTTCGCGCACCTTTATGTCGTCGAAAGGCGCTCGCGTAATGTTCAGCGTGCCGTTGGTGGGGTTGCCCGGGCGCTGGGCGATGATCAGTGTCAGATCTGGATTACGTCGCGCGGCCTCATGGGATTCGGGCGGCAGCGCCTCGATCACGTCCACCTCGCCTGCCTGCAGCGAGGCAAAACGCACGGACGGCTCCTGAATGAATTTCCAGACAATACGGTCGAGCCACGCGGGCCCCTGATGCCTGGCGGTAGGCGGCGCCGAGTTGTAATCGGGATTGCGCACCAGCTCGACCTGACTCTGCCGATCCCAACGCACGACCTTGAACGGGCCAGTGCCCACCGGGCTTTCACAGTTCACATCGCGAGGCCGCTGCAAGGCAGTGGGTGATTCGATGCCGAGAAAACCCTGGGCCAGCACTTCGAGAAACGCAGCATACGGGCTGGCCAGATGGACCACCGCTGTGTCGTCGTCGATCACGTCCGTGCTGCGGTACTGGCGAATGTAGCCGCCTGCGGTGCTGGACTGGGTTTTCGGATTGGCCATGTGATCGAGGTTGGCCTTGACCGCCGCCGCGTTGAACGGCGTGCCATCGGTAAAATGCACGTCGTTGCGCAGATGGAAGGTGTACGTCAGGCCGTCGTCGGACACCTCCCAGCGTTTGGCCAGCCAGGGACCGATGCGCCCGTCAGCGTCCATCGACACCAGCGAATCGAGATACTGTTGCGCGACGAACACTTGGGGCATGTCACCACCGACATGGGGGTCCAGGCAGGTCGGCTCGCGGTCAGTGGCGTACACCAGCGTACCGCCACTGACGGGCTGATCGCTGTGGGCAACCGTCGATGTGCTCTGGCCGCAGCCAACCAGTACGCCACACAGTGCAGCGAGACCGACTATAGAGCTGTGGGTGAGCAACGATCGCGATCGTGTGCCGGGAAGTCGCAAATACGGGGCGGGTTCTCGCATGGGTCCTGATGCCTTTAGTCCGGGAACAGGGCTATTGCACAAGGCATGCCGGGTTTTCCGGCGAATAAACACGGGTTCAAACGGGGAGTCGCAGGTGTTGGAAACGACAATCTGTGCAGTCACTGTTGGCGAGCCAACAGTCATCCTGGAAACCTCAGCGGTCTGGCCGGCTGACTCAGGGCTGCCGGGTCGCGATAGCGAGCACCGAAGTGGTCGTTCGGCAAGCGCGCCTGGCCCTCGCCAAAGAGACGTTCGCGCAGGGTCTCGCCGTCGTTGTAGCGTTCGCGGAAACGGCCGCGGCGGCGCAGTTCGGGGATCACCAGTTCTATGAAATCCCGCGCGGTTTCGAACGACAGGTACTGCCGCAGGTTGATGCCGTCGATGCCATCGACATCCAGCCATTTCTCGATTTCATCGGCGACCACGCTCGGCGTCCCCGCGACGAAGAAGCGCTCGCGGTTGAAGCCTTCGAGCTGGGCCAGCACCGAACCGACAGTGGACTGCGGTTTGAAACGCGCCAGACTCTGCCAGCCTTTGATCTGTCGTTCGATCAGATCACTGATCAGCACATCCCGAGGGTACGCGGTCAGGTCGACGGCTGACTGCGCGTGAGCCAGGGACGCCTCGACGCTCATCAGCTTGCGGTAGCTGTCGAGCTTGTTGCTGACCTCATCATCGGTCCGGCCCACGATGACCCCGGCCATGACGATGAATTTTAGCCCCGCCGGATCACGCTCGTGAGCAATCGCCTTCTGCCGCATGGCCCGGATATTGGCCTGCACCGCTGCCGTATCCATGCCGCCGGTAAACACCACCTCCGCATGGCGCCCCGCAAACTCGATGCCGGCGGGCGAGCCGGTAGCCTGAAACAGCACCGGCGTGCGCTGGCGCGAAGGCTGGCACAGGTGCGGCCCGGCCACCTTGAAGTGCTCGCCGACGTGATCGATGTAGCGCACTTTTTCCGGATCGGTGAAGACCCGCCGCTCGCGGTCCTGAATCACCGCATCATCGTCCCACGAGCCTTCCCACAGCTTGTACAGCACGTCCAGGTACTCGTCGGCGATCTCATAGCGGTGATCGTGAACCACCTCGGTGTCATGACCGAAATTGCGCGCGGCGTTGGGCAGATACGAAGTCACGATGTTCCAGCCCACTCGCCCCTTGGTCAGGTGGTCAAGGGTGCTCATGCGCCGGGCAAATGCGAACGGCGGCTCGTAAGTAGTCGAAAACGTAGCGCCGAATCCGAGGTTTTTCGTCACGGCCGCCATCGCCGGGATCACCAGCAGCGGGTCATTGCTGGGAATCTGCATGCCTTCGCGCAATGACGTTTCCGGGCCATCGCGGAACGTGTCGTAGGTGCCAATCACATCAGCCAGAAACACACCGTCGAACGTCCCGTATTCGAGCAACTGCGCAAGCTCGGTCCAGTAATCCAGGTCGTTGAAGCGATGACGATTGTTCTCCGGGTGTACCCACAGGCCATGGACGATGTGGCTGACACAATTCATCTCGAACAGGTTGACGTGCAACTGCTTGGTCACCGCGGGCACTCCTCTCTAAACACACTTCTTAAACACTCAGGCCACGGCCTCGGATGGCAATTTGCAGATAGACCTCGGCGCGCTCGCGCTGCTCTTCCAGCGTAGGAATCGCATTGATCAGCGCGCGGGTGTAGGCATGGGCCGGGCGATCGAACACTGCACGCACGGGGCCAGACTCCACGACCTCGCCATCCTTCATCACCAGGACTCGCTCGCTGACATGATTGATCACGCCCAGATCGTGGGAGATGAACAGGCAGGCGAGCCCCAGACGCCGCTTCAGATCGTCGAGCAGCTCAAGGATCTGCGCTTGCACGGAGACGTCCAGCGCCGACACCGGCTCATCACAAATGAGGATTTCAGGGGCCGATGCCAGGGCTCTGGCAATCGCAATACGTTGACGCTGGCCACCGGAGAGTTCGATGGGGCGACGTGTGAGCGCGCTGGCGTCAAGTCGCACCAGCTCCAGCAGTTGCAGCGCCCTGCTCCGCCATTCACCTCGGGGCAAACCCGCCACCGAGAGCGCCTCGAACAACACCCGCTGCACCGTGTAACGCGGATCGAACGAGTTCAGCGGGTCCTGAAACACCACCTGAACCGCTCGGCGTGCCTGACGTTTTTGCCCGGCATCCAGTGTCGACCATTGCTGCCCGGCCACCCACACGTCGCCCGCATCGGCGCTTTCCAGGCCAAGAATCAGTCGGGTCAAGGTGGTCTTGCCCGAACCGGACTCGCCCACGACACCCAGTGTTTCGCCGCGGCGCAATTGCAACCACACCTGGTTGAGCACGGTACGACGGCGACCGTCCGGGCCGACGAAGGATTTGCTCAGGGAGCGAGCCTCCAGCAGGACCTCGCCCTGAGCGTGGGGCTCGGGTTCGACGGCCGCCAGCGGCCGGCGCTGGGGTCTGAAATGCACCGCACGAGCCGCCCGCAGCAGCAACTGCGTGTAAGGATGCTGCGGGTCCTGCAGCACTTGCTCGCTGGTGCCTTGCTCGACGATCACGCCATGGCGCATCACGGCAACCCGGTCGGCCAGGCGCGACACCACCGACAGGTCGTGGCTGACCATCAACAGCGCGTTGTCCTCCCCTCGCAGGCTTTCCAGCAGCGTGATCACTTGGGCCTGAACCGTGGCGTCGAGCGCCGTGGTGGGTTCGTCGGCGATGATCAGGCGCGGGTTGCAGGCAATGGCCGACGCAATCAGTGCCCGCTGCCGCAGTCCGCCGGACAGTTGCCACGGGTACTGGCTGGCGCGCAGTTCGGGCTCGGGAATGCCGACGTCGCGCAGCAGCTCAAGCACGCGAACGCGCCGGGCTTCAGCCGCCAGACCGGTGTGCAACTGCAGCGGCTCTTCGACCTCGGCACCGACCCGACGCAATGGGTCCAGCGCGCCGAGGGCATCCTGCATGACAAAACCGATACTGGCGCCACGCAAGCGCTGCCAGGAGCGCTCGTCCAGACGCCGCAGATCGATGCCCTGAAACGCCAGCCTGGCCGCCTGAACCTGCGCGCCCTTGCCTGTCAGCCCGGCCAGGGTTCGCGCCGTCACGCTTTTACCGGACCCGGATTCACCCACCAGTGCGAGGCATTCGCCACGATGGATTTGCAGGCTGACCCCGTGCAGCACGGGCTCGGCGGTGCCAAAGCGTACGGTCAGGTCGCGGATATCAACTAATGGCCCCGGTGACGGGATGTTCGCACTCATAGGGGTTTTCCTTCGCTGCGCCGTAGCAGTTCACGGCCGATGGCACTGATGGAAACGACGGTCAAGGTGATGCTCAGGGCGGGCCAGGCCACCAGCCATGGCGCGTTGGCCAGAAAGCTGCGACCGATGGCCATCATGCCGCCCCACTCCGGCGCCGGAGGTGGCGCGCCGAAACCCAGAAAGCTCAATGCGGCGCCTGCCGTGATGGTGCCACCAATGCCGATGGTGGCCAGAATCAACACCGGTTTGAACGCATTGGGCAGGATGTGCCGGAGCACCATCGCCAGATACGACTGCCCCAGCGTGATGGCCGCTTCGACGTAGCCGGCGTTGCGCACGTTCAGCGTCTGCGCCCTCACCAGGCGCGCGTATCGGGGCACACCGGCGATGCCCACGGCGAGAATCAGGTTGGCCGCGCCCTGTCCGAAGAAGGTGATGATGACCAGCGCCAGTAACAGGTCAGGGAAAGCCAGCAGCACGTCGACGCCACGCATGACGCCGGCATCCAGCCAGCGAGGGCCGAGGCCTGAAACCAGCCCCAGCAGTGTGCCCCAGGCCAGGCCCAGCCCCGTGGCGGCCAGCCCCATGAACAGCGATGAGCGCACGCCGTAGATCAATCGGCTCAAGACATCGCGACCGTTTTCATCGGTGCCGAGCCAGTGCAGCGCGTTGGGCTGCTGGAAAGCCAGCCGTGCCGAGGCGTCCAGCGGATCGTAAGGTGCGATCAAGTGCGGCAGGGCCGCCGCCAGCAGCAACAGCGCAACAAAAATCCCGCCGCCCACAGCCCCGGACGCAACCGCGTGAGACCGGCAAGGCCCAATGGACGCGACCCGCCGACGCCCGTCGCAGGGCCTACGATGACCGTTTCAATTGCCTGAGACATTCACAGCCTCCTTGCGGCTGACCCTCTGATTGATAACCGGCTGCACTTCACGGCGCCGGATTCGGCACACGCTGATGAACCGCCTGGATCTGCGCCTTGATCTCATCGCTGAGGGTCACGTCCAGCGCGCCGAGGTTTTCGCGCAGTTGCGCCAGGGTGGTCTGGCCGGTCAACGCGCTCGCTACAAACGGCTTGTCGATGACGCAGGCCAGCGCCAGTTGCGCCGGGGCCAGGCCATGCTGTCGAGCGATCTGCACGTAACCGGCAATGGCTTCCTGGGCCGACGCGCTGTCGTAGCGATTGAAGGTGCGGTACACCGCTGACAGCCGCGAACCTTCCGGCAATGCGCCGTTGAGGTACTTGCCGGTCAGTGCACCAAACGCCAGTGGCGAATAAGCCAGCAGCGAGACGCCTTCGCGGTGGCTGAACTCCGACAGACCGCCCTCGAACAATCTGTTCAACAGGCTGTAGGGGTTCTGCACGCTGACAATGCGAGGCAGGCCCAGACGCTCGCTCTGCTTGAGAAATTCGGCCACGCCCCACGGGGTTTCGTTGGACACACCGATGTGACGCACCTTGCCTGCCTTGACCTGATCGGCCAGCACCGACAGCGTTTCTTCGATGGCGACGGCGTCCGCGTCCTCCTGATAGGGGTATTCACGCTGGCCAAAAATGTTGGTTTTGCGATCCGGCCAGTGCAGTTGATACAGGTCCAGATAATCGGTTTTCAGCCGCGTCAGGCTGCCGTCCAGTGCTTCGACGATGTTGCGTCGATCGTGGTGACTCAAACCGTCGCGAATGTGTGCCTGCCCCTTCGGATCCCGCGCAGGCCCGGCGATCTTGCTGGCGAGTACCACGTCAGCCCGCCTACCGCTGCCGGCAAGCCATGTGCCGATGTAACGCTCGGTGGTACGCCAGGTTTCGGCCCTGGTGGGCGTGGGGTACATCTCGGCGGTGTCGATGAGGTTGATGCCTTGGGCCAGCGCCAGATCCAGTTGCTGATGCGCATCGCGCTCGCTGTTCTGATGCCCCCAGGTCATGGTGCCCAGTCCCAGAACGCTGACCTCGATATCGCTGTTGCCCAGCTTGCGGTAACGCATGATCGATCCTTTTTCAAGACGGCAACGCCACGGGTCAGGCCCGCAGCGCGTACTGATTGGCCGGAAACGGCAGGCCTAGGTGCTCGCGCAAGGTGCTGCCGGTGTACGCATGACGGAACACGCCGCGCTTCTGCAGCAGCGGCACGACTTCGTCGACGAAGATCTCGACGCCGGACGGAAACATGTCCGGCATGATGTTGAAGCCGTCGGCGGCATGGGCCAGGAACCAGTGGGTCAGCGTGTCGGCGACCTGCTCCGGTGTGCCGACCAGCAGCCGATGACCGACCAGGATGCGCCGCGACAGCTGGCGGATGCTGAGGTTTTCCCGGCGAGCCAGATTCAGCTGCGCTTCCAGAAAGCCTTGGGATCCGCGCTCAAAATCAGCGACCGAACCGATGCGCTCCCACGGCAACGGCGCATCAGGGTCCAACTCGCTGGCGGAGATCCCGATGCGCCCCGCGACCTGCTCCAGCAGGCCGTGCTCGCCGTTCCAGGCGTTGAGCGCATCAAATCGCGCATGGGCCTCGGCCTCAGTGCTGCCGATGACGGTGGACAGGCCCGGCATGATCTTCAGGTGTTCGGGATTGCGTCCCCAGCCGGCAGCGCGCTCTTTCATCTCCTGATAGAACAGCTGGCCGTCCTCAAGCGTGGTCTGGGTGGTGAAAATCGCATCGGCGTAACGTGAGCCCAAGGCCTTGCCGCCCTCCGAAGAACCGGCCTGAACCAGCACCGGACGTCCCTGGGGTGAACGCGGCACGTTGAGCGGCCCTTTGACCGAGAAGTGCTTGCCGACGAAGTCAATGGTGTGGACCTTTGTCGGTTCGGCAAACCGCCCCGAGCGAGCGTCGCCAATGATGGCGTCATCCTCCCAGCTGTCCCACAGCTTGACCGTGACGTCGATGAACTCGTCGGCCCGGGCATAACGATCAACGTGCAACGGCGCACCGGCCAGTCCGAAGTTCTGCGCCGCCGCATCCCCCGCGTTGGTGACGACGTTCCAGGCTGCGCGCCCGCCGCTGATATGGTCCAGCGACGCAAAACGGCGGGCGAGGTTGAACGGATCGTTGTACGTGCTGGACGCCGTGGCGATCACGCCGATGTGTTGGGTAGCCAGAGCGACTGCGGTCAGCAACACGGTCGGCTCAAGGCGTCCAGCCGGCTGTTTTGAGACATCGCCTGCCAGCGCCGGGCCGTCTGCGAGAAAAATCGCGTCCAGACAGCCACGTTCGGAAATGCGCGCGATATTGCGGTAGTACTCCACGTCCAGATAAGCGTTGGCAGGCACCTCGGCGCTGCGCCACGCACCCGAGTGCGCGCCGAAGCCCAGGATGTTCATGCCGATGCTCATCTGCCCTTCGCGGCTGTTTTTGCCCGTGGCGGTACTCATACGGCACTCGCTTCGTCACGGGCACCGCTGGCCTGCGTGTCGGCGTCGGCCGCGTGCAGGCTGCGCCACGCGGCGTTAGGGGTGATGTCGTTGAGGTAGAAATTGCCCAGCGCACGTTCGCGGAAAATCGCCGGATTGTGTGATGCCAGCGTACGGGCATTGCGCCAGTGGCGGTCAAAACGGCGGGTCTCGCTGGTGGCCGAAGCACCGCCCACCTCGAACAACAGCGTGGTCGCCTCCAGAACCTGTTCAAGCACGATCTGCTGCGCCTGATAGGTCCGAATCTCGGCTTCGGTGTAATGCTGCTCAATGGCGTAACCCCCTGCTCCGCCTCGTACACGTCCTGAAGCACCTGCGCGACAGCCAGCACCTGTGTACGGGCTGAGTAAGCCAGGCTCGACAGACGGCCGATCACCCGCTGCACCAGCGGGTCGTCCTTGGGGCTGGATTGCCCCGGAATCCCGAAGGCACGCGTGCGGCCTCTGACAAACTCGGTGGCGTCGCGCAGGACGGCGTCGGCGATGCCGGTCAGGGTCGCCAGATGAAACAGTTGGTAGAACGCAGTGAGGTAGGACTCGGCGCGTAATTCGTCTTTCTTGAAGCGGCGCAGGATGTGTTGCTCCGGCACCTTCACCTCGCTGAAGCGCGTGGTGCCACTGCCCGTGAGGCGCTGGCCGAAACCATCCCAGTCGTCCTCGACCGTCACGCCGGTCGTATCAGTGGGCACCGAGACGCTGACGAAGTCATCGCCATCCAGGGCCACGGCGGCGATCCAGTCGGCGTACAACGTGCCGGTGCAGTAATACTTCTCGCCATTGAGCCGCCAGCCCGCTGCACGGTTACCCGGTTCAATCGCCGTGAGTGTCACCGAGTTGCGGGTGGTGTCGCTGCGCTCGGCCATGGCGGCGCCCCACAGCTGGCCGTCGGCAACCTTGGCCAGCCAGTCATCCTGAGACTTCTCATTGCGCGCAGACAGCCGGCCTTCGACGAAACCGAAGTGCGCACGCACGATCTGCGGCAAGTTGGAGTCGGCCTTACCCAACGCGATCACCAGCTCGAACAACTGCGGGAGGCTTGCGCCCAGGCCGCCCTGCGCAAGCGGCACCCGCAGCGCACCGAAGCCGGCGTCACGCAACCACTGCACGGCTTCGAAGGCGAGTTCGCGCGTCTGTTCACGGGCGACAGCGGTCTCGGCAATACGGGCAAACACGTCGGCAAAACGCTGATGCAGGGAGTGAAACGTCACATCAGGGGGTATCGAGGAACTCATGGTTTTTCCTTCTTCGTTAACGCTTGCACTGGATCGGCCACCTCCCGGTAACGCGCTCATTCCTGAGCCGCCCGGGGGTCGATCCAGCGGTTGATCAGATCCACGGCCAGGTTGACCACCACGTACACCGCAGCGGCCAGCAAAGTCACACCGAGCACCATCGGAACGTCTTTGTTGCTCGTGGCATCGAGCATCAGGCGACCGATGCCTTGCCGGGCGAACAGCAGCTCGATGACCACCGCCCCGCCCAGCAGGCTGGCGAAGATGAACCCGGCCAGCGTCACCAGCGGCACCAGGGCATGACGCAAGGCGTGACGCAGGCGCACAGCGATGTCGGAGAGGCCGCGTGCCCGGGCCATGGCGATGAAAGGTTGCTCAAGGGTGTCTTCCAGCGATTGACGCAGCAGTTGAGTCAGCACCGCCGCCACCGGCAATGCGAGCGCCACCGATGGCAGAATCAGCGAGCGCCAGCCCACCGATCCGGAAGGCGGCAGCCAGTGCCAATGGAACGAAAACACCAGCAACAGCAGGATGCCGATCACGAAGGACGGCGCTGAGGAGATCACCAGTTCGCTGCCCGACGCGACCGAGCGAACCCAGCGTGAGCGATGGGCAGTGAGGATCGCGCAGACCAGTGCCAACACCACCGCAAGTACGGCGGCGCTGATCGACAACTGAATGGTCGCGCCGATCTGCTCCGAGATCGCCTGCAACACCGGAATACGCAAGCGGTAGGACTCACCCAGATCACCATGGGCCAGACGCGCGATGTAATGGCCGTACTGCACGATCAATGGATCATCCAGCCCGTACTCGGCACGCACCCTGGCCAGCAGTTCCGGAGTGGGCAGCGCTTCCGGGCCACCCAGAATCGCCAGCGCCGTGTCGCCGCCGCTGAAGTTGACCGCCAGAAAAGTCAGCGTCGCAGCGCCCCACAGCACGCCGACGCCTGCCAGCAGCCGCAGGGAAATACGTTTGAGCGTGCTCATGGTTGACCCCTGTCCAGCCAGAGGCTGGTGAATAACGGCACGTTGTGGGAAGTGTCGAAAATCACGCCCTTGACCTGACGCCCGTAGGCGGTCAGCACCTGACTCTCCACCGAAGGCACGGCTGGCACGGTTTCGGTCAGGCGTTTCTGCGCCTCGGCATACAGCGCCTGCAACTCAACCGGGTCCCGTGAGCGGCGTGCCGCACTGAGCACCCGGTCCAGCTCGGCATCGCGGAACTTGCCCGCGTTCTGGCCGATTAACGTTGGGGTACTGATCGATTGGCTGTGATAGAGCACAAACAGACCGTCCGGCGTGTTGGTGTGCCAGTAACCGGCTGCCAGCGCCTGAAACTTGCCGGCGTACCGGCGTTCAGTCACCCGGGACAGCGGCAGCATCTCGATCGGCATAGCAAAGCCGATCTTTTTCAGGTCCGCCTGAATGGCCACCGACACGCTGGCCGGGAACGCCGGGTTGTCGTAGGTCAGTAACGTGGCGCTGAGGCGCTGCCCGTCTCGAGTCCGGTAACCCTGGGCATCGCGTCCGGTCCAGCCAGCCTGATCGAGCAGCGCATTGGCGGCATTGACGTCATAGGCCAGCGCGTCGTTGTTCGGTTGATAGAAACGTGTGTTGGCGGCGAGGAAATCAGCCTTGCCGATGAACTCGCCGAAGCCCGAGATCCATGCCAGTCCTTCGCGGTCGATGGCTTTGGCGACGGCGCGACGCACCAGCACGTCATTGAACGGCGCCTGCTCGACGTTGAAGGTCATGCTGCGGCTCGGGTTGCCCTTGCGAATGCGGCTGCGCATGACCAATTCGGGATTGGCGCGAATGGCCGCAGCGTTCTGCGCCGGGGCATCCAGAGCAAAATCCGACTGCCCGGACTCAAGCGCGGTGAACCGAATCATCGCCTCGGGGACATAGCTCAGCTCGATGCGATCCAGATAAGCCTCGCCCTGATGGCGCGTAACCGGCGGCGCCCAGTGATAACCGGAGCGTTTAACGAAGACCGCGCCCTGATCGCGCTTGTAGCTTTCCAACAAGAACGGGCCACTGCCGACAGGATGCTCGGCGATCGTCCTGGGCGCTTCGCGAATCTGTTTAGGCGAGACCATTCCCAGCCAGGACTGCGCCAGTACGTCGAGGAACGGCGTGTAGGGCTCACGCAGATGGGCTTCGAACGTGTATTTGTCGATGACCTTGCCGTCGAGATACGGCGCGATGTACGCAGCGGCCAACGGTGATTTGGTTGCCGGATCGCGCATATGCTCCAGGTTGGTCTGCAGCGCGACGGCATTGAATTTCTCGCCGTCACTGAAGGTCACGTCGTCGCGCAGATGAAAGGTGTAGGTTTTGCCGTCCTCGGACACCTCCCAGGACTTCGCCAGCCATGGACTGATGTTGCCCTGCTCGTCCTGATACACCAGGCAGTCGAACAGGATTCGGCCCATCCACTGGATGTTGCCGTTGGACAAGGCATGAATATCGAAACTGCCGGCGTCCGAGGCTGCCGACACGCGCAATGTTCCGCCGCTGCGACCTGGCGATTGCTCATGAAAGTCGGAAGCCGAATAGGTGATGACACCGTTATTCACGTTGCCGTCGGCGTGGGGGGCGCCAGGTTGCGGAGCTGTCGGGGGCGAACAGGCGGCGATCGCCATATATAAGCAAATAATGCCCGTCAGTTTAAAAATGGCTGTCAATGAAGCTTCCTTGAAAGAACTCACTTGAAAAAGTTAGCGAACGCGAAGACGGTGTAACTTCATCAACGGTTATGCAGTGAACATGCCAGCGCTAGTAAATACACCCATTAAGTCGTTAGCCAGGCATCGCACAACCCAGGCCGGACAGGACAATTAAGGGTGCGCAATGCCGCCAGCCGGCCAATACAGTTCCAGTCTCGGAGTCCCCTTACCAAGCCCGCACCTGCAGGAAGCCTGAACATTAATGACACATGCTTATAACCTTATATCGGTACCGACGCTGCTCATTGTCCGCGCACTAACAGACTGCTCATTCGCTGTTGCTTTTCAAACACACAGGGATAAATACCCCGGAGAACAGCACAACTAACCGGCCCTGTTGAAAATCCAACACCTGTTCAGAACTAAGTTCACCCATGCACAGCGCAATGACCGAAGCCCGCCGCGCAACTGCCTGTTTTATGGAATAAAAACATTGGCACAGAAACTGCTGAGAGCGAATCAGGCATGACTATACGAATAGAAAGCTGGCACACATTTATCTATTCATAAGGAAACACATTAGATGCATTCGGTATTTCGGGGAGAGTTACACACGTTGCCGCTGGCGATCCGCCGTGCAACGTTGCTGACCACAGTGGGGCTGGGGTCGGCATTACTGTGGTCAGGGGCCGCGCTGGCAGACGATGTGGTGCAGTCAACGTCTGCCGATCCCGCCCAGACGCCACGCCTGAATACCGTGACGGTTCAGGGCGCGAAGATCACGCCGGCAGAAGCCGCGAAAAGTCAGCTCGATGAGGTGCCGGGCGGCACCAGCGTTGTTGACAGCGAGCAGGTCGCCAAGGGACGTACCGCGACGTTGCAGGACACTCTGGCGTATCAGCCCGGTGTATTCGTGCAGTCCACCGGCGGCAACGACGCGGCGAAGATTTCCATCCGTGGCTCCGGCGCCAATACCTCGCCGGGCTATTTCCGCGAGGGCATCAAGTTTCTCTTCAACGGCCTGCCAATCACAGGGCCTGGCGGTACGCCGTACGAGTTCCTCAACGGCTCCGGCGTCAACTACACCGAGATCCTGCGTGGCGCCAACGCCTTCCAGTACGGCGCATTGAGCCTGGGTGGTGCGATCAACTTCGTCAACCAGACCGGCTACACAGCGCCCGGCCTGCGCGTGCGCGCCGAAACCGGCAGCTATGGCTACAACAAGCAGAGCGTCAGCGTGGGCGGCGTAGAAGGCGACTTCGATTACTACCTCAACGCCGACAACTATCGTAGCGACGGTTACCGCGATTACAGCCTGTCGAAGAGCCAGGGCATCGTCGCCAACTTCGGTTATAAATTCAGCCCCAAGCTTGAAACCGAGCTGATGCTGCGTTACCGAGACGAGTACCACAACGACCCGAGCGCCACCACGCTCGATGCGGTCAAGCACCACACCCGCGACGCCAGCGCCACCGCGGCCAGCAGCGGCGCCGGCAGCCGTCGCCCAGGCAGCGTCTGGGCCGGGAGCAAGACCACCTACACCTTCGATGACGACTCCAGACTGTCGGTCGGCCTCTCCTACTATGAGTACGCCCACAACAACAGCCCGAACAGCCCGAGCAATCCGAGCTACTGGGACTGGCATGACCTGAGCTTCGTGCTTGGCTATGACCGCATCGACAAACTCTTCGGCCATGAAAGCCGCACCAGCCTGGCGTTCACGTCCACCGAACACCTCAAGGGCGAGGTCAACTCCGCCTTCGCCAACAAGCAGACCCGCAAGTTCGTCGACTACGGCTCTTCGTTCGATCACGTGTTCTCGTTCGGCAATGACCTGGAGCTGGTCGACGGCCTCTGGCTTACCAGCGGTGTGTCGGCCATCAACGTGCGTCGCCACGCGAACGTGAAAGAGACGCTGGTGGCGAACACCACCGCCTATCCCACCGATGTGACCTACGACAACTGGAGTCTGGCACCGCGCATCGGCGTGCGCTACGAGTTCACCCCTGAGCTGCAAGTGTTCGCCAACTTCAGCCGATCCATCGATCCGCCAGCTTCATGGGAATACTCAGGTTCAGGGCCGACATCGCCTTACGTGCGGCCGCTGGTTGAGCAGAAAGCCAATACCGTGGAAATCGGCGTCAAAGGCTCATCCGGCATCTTTGACGGCAGTCTGGCGATCTACCGTTCGTGGGTCCGCGACGAATTGCTCAACGTTCAGTTGATTCCTGCGACCTCCACGGCGGCGGCGGTCACAGGCGCCTTCAACGCCACACCTACCATCCACCAGGGCATCGAGGCCGGCCTGAATACCCGGTTGTGGGAAAGTGAGTCCGGTGAAAAAGTCACCTGGCGTCAGGTCTACACCTACAACGACTTCTACTACCGCCACGACCCGACCTTTGGCGACAACCAACTGCCGGGAATCCCTAAGCACATCTACCAAGGCGAAGTGCAATACCAGCACCCTCAAGGTTTCTACACCGGCGTGAACGTGCAGTCCGCCTCCCGCACCGCAGTTGATTACGCCAATACGTTCTATGCGCCTTCCTACACCATCTTCGGCGCGAACGTTGGCTACGAAACGCCGAAGAAAGACTGGAAAGTGTCGCTGGACTTGAAAAACCTGGCGAACAAGAAGTACGTCACCGCCGTCCAGCCGCTCTACAACGCTGCGGGTCAGGACACCGCTTCGCTGTATCCGGGCGACGGCATCGGCGCTTACGTGGGCGTGGAGTTCCGCTACTAGCCGTCTGATCCTGGACGACGACAGGGCCTGCGTGGTCCTGTCCGTCTTTTAAGGCAATACCTGAATACTGATTGCAGGAGAGATGATTCGTGACACAGAACATCTACGACACCGCCCGATTCTTCGAGGGCTACAGCCAGTTACCGCGCTCGGTGGAGGGGCTGAAGGGCGCTCCGGAGTGGCCTGCCGTACGCGCGTTGCTGCCAGGCGTGAGCGAAAAAAGCTGGTCGATCTGGGCTGCGGGTATGGCTGGTTTGCCCGCTGGGCTGTGGAGCACGGCGCCCGGCACGTGCTGGGGCTCGACGTCTCCGAAAAGATGCTGCAACGCGCCGCTGCCGATGGCGACGATCCGCGCATCACCTACCGCCGGGCCGATCTGGAACAGCTGCAACTGCCCAGCGCAGGCTTCGACCTCGCGTACAGTTCCCTTGCCTTCCATTACATCGTCGACCTGCCCGGCTTGCTGCGCACTCTGCACGACGCCCTAGTCCCTGGCGGCAAACTGGTGTTCTCCATCGAACACCCGATCTTCATGGCCTCGCTGCACCCGGGCTGGGTCGTTGATGATCAAGGCCACACCTCCTGGCGTCTCGACCACTATCAGGTTGAAGGCCCTCGCACCACCCACTGGCTTGCCGAAGGTGTCATCAAACAGCACCGCACGTTGGGAACATTGCTGAACCTGCTGATCAAGACCGGCTTCACCCTCGACCATGTCAATGAGTGGGGACCTTCGGCCGAGGATCTTCAGCAACGTCCGACCCTGGCCGATGAACTGCACCGCCCGATGATGCTGATCATTGCGGCCAGTCGCTGAGTTATTCGACGTCCAGCGCGCTCAGTTGCTCGATCTGCTCGTACAGTTCAAAGCTGTCCCGTCCACCCGCTCCCTTTCGAATCATCCGCGCAAGGTTGGTCAGGCGGCGTTGATCAGGGTTTCAGCTGAGGTTCGGAAGGATTCACGTCGCGCCGCGCAGATAAACCAGTGTGTCGCACACGCCGTACCGCCCCGAGGTTCGTGCATCAGGAATCGTCTGAATGAGCTCGAAACCGACCGCCTCGGCCAGTCGCTGACTCGCCAGGTTGGCCGAGGACGTGGTCAGCCGCAGCGTGTGCCCGGAAAGCTTCGATACCAACGCCCTCAGTGCCTCTTTCATCAACCCCTGATTGGCGTGTACCTGACTGACCCAGTAACCGATTTCGTAGCCCGCAGCCCCACCGGCCATGGGCCGGAGTCCGACACATCCGACAACCGCGGGCGCTTCGCCTCGGTCCAGCAGAAAGTACTTTTTTCCGCGGTGGCGTCAGCGAAATCATCACGGGCGCGCTGTAGGGTTGCCTGTGTATCGAGCAAGGTCCAGTGAGGTTTGGCCCAGAGCAGAAAGTCCCGATGCAATTCGTAACTGGCATTAAACGTTATGAAGAATTCATCAGCGCATCTCAATACTGCCAGACGCGTCGGACACTTTTACAACCCTCCAGAGCATTTCATCCTCAAGGTGGAAACGGTAGAACTTCCGACTCTTGTGGTAATGAACCCTGAAACGCTGATTGAAGATTTACGCGACTGAGTCGCGAATAACACATACTGATGAATTGCTGTTTGAATCAAGACAGTTGCACGGATAGGCACAAAGTTTCGCCCCCTCCGCGAGACCACCTTGCAGCCAACTGAAGTGACGCTCGTGAACCTCCGCCGGGCGGATTTTCGCCTCCGGGTCACCGGCCAGGCCCGCCCTTGAGCCTCTGCCCTGATCAGGGGAGCACCCACTGGATATGCCAAAACGGCAGTTCTTTATGCAATTACAGAAGTTGCAGCGGATTTTATATTGCGTTTCAATCTAAGCAATTCTTCCTTGCGACAGATCTTTGGATGCATTTATGACCGTTGCTGAAGTGGGTGGATTACATCGTCACTTGCTGCTCAGTGCGCGGCGTGCAAAAGCCGCTCCCCTGCAATCATTATTCCCCGCGCCTGAACAGGACGTAAGTTACGTTGACCTTCTGGAAATAAACGGGGAAGCGTTGCACCTGCTTCAGGGGGACGAGCAAACGATGCGACCTTAGTTGTGCATTAAATAATCAAGAATTCTGGTGAATACAATGGCAAAACATATTCAAATTCTGGACGGCGGCATGGGCAGGGAACTGTCGCGCAACGGTGCGCCGTTCCGCCAGCCGGAGTGGTCGGCGCTGGCGCTGATTGAGGCCCCGGAATATGTGCGGCAGGCCCATGACGCGTTTATTCACGCCGGCGCCCACGTCATTTCTACCAACAGCTATGCCGTGGTGCCGTTTCACATTGGCGAGCCACGCTTTCAAGAAAACGGTGCTTCGCTGGCACGTCTGGCAGGATCGATAGCACGGGCTGCGGCTGCCGCCAGCGTCAATCCCGTGCGCGTCGCGGGCTCTCTCCCTCCCCGCTCGGTTCCTACCGTCCTGATCTCTTCGAGCCCGTAGAGGCAGCCAGGATCCTGCGCGTACTGATTGAGGCCCTGAGTGAACATGTCGATCTGTGGTTGGCCGAAACGCAAAGCTCCATCGCTGAAGTGCGGCTGGTGGCTGAGTTGTTGAAGGATGATCCGCGACCGCGCTGGTTCTCCTTCACCCTCGACGATGCCCTTGATACAGAGGGCAAGGCCCGGCTGAGATCCGGTGAGCGCATCCGGGATGCCGTGGTCGCTGCGAGCGAACTCAACGCAGCCGCCGTCCTCTTCAACTGCAGCCCGCCGGAAGTCATGAGCGCGGCCCTGCTTGAAGCGGCGGCCCACAGCGAACTGCCGCTGGGGGTTTACGCCAATGCCTTCGAGCCATCGGACAACAAGCGCGGTGCCAATGAGGGGATCAGTGAACTGCGTCGGGATACTCAGCCACCCAACTATCTACGCTGGGCAAAAGAATGGGTTGATCAGGGCGCCAGTCTCGTAGGCGGCTGCTGCGGCATAGGCCCTGAACACATTGCAGCGCTGTCGGCTGCCTTTGACCTCGCTGACTCTTCAACCGAATCACTGGATGCCCGGCATGATTGATCGTCGTTCTTTTATCAAGGGCACTGGGGCGATCGCCATGACCGCCGCGATGACTTCTTCGTGGTCACTGTCGAGCGCCTTTGCCGACGAGCCTTCACCTCCCAAAAAGGGCGGACACCTGATTATCGGACTGGACAACGCCTCCACCACCGATCGGCTGGACCCGGCGTTCTGGTTTGAAAGCTGGATGTATTTCACCGGGAGCCAGCTATTCAACGCTCTGGTCGAGATCGACGACAAGGGCGAAATCGTACCGTCACTCGCCGAGTCCTGGTCGAGCAGCGAGGGCGGCCGCAAATGGGTGCTCAACATCCGCAAAAGCGTGCAGTTCCATGACGGCCGCTCTTTGAGCGCGAAAGACGTGATCTGGTCGCTCAACCATCATCGCGACGAAAAATCGTCCTCCCCGGTCAAGGGTTATCTGGAGCCTGTCACCGGCCTTGCGGCCACCGGCGAGCATGAGGTCACGATCACGCTGGGAGAGCCCAACGTCGAGTTTATTTCCCTGCTGTCGGCGGTGCATTTTGTCATCACCGCAGAGAACGAAGCGTTTGAAAAAGGCATCGGCACCGGCGCTTTTATCCTCGAGAGTTTCCAGCCCGGCGTTCGCATGCTGGTCAAGCGCAACCCCAATCACTGGAACCCCGAGCGCGGCCATGTGGACTCGGTCGAGACGTTGGCCATGAACGATTCGACAGCCAGGGTGGCTGCGTTGATCAGCGGCTCGGTGCAGATCATCAATCGGGTCAATCCACGCATCGTCGGACGAATCGAGAAAATGCCTTCGATCCAGCTGGTTCGCGACAAGGACAGCCAGATATTCACGTTGCCCGGGCTGGCCAACCTTGCGCCCTTCACTTCGCTGGATGGGCGTCTCGCACTGAAATACGCCGTTGATCGACAGCAGATGATCGACACGGTGCTGGGAGGCTATGCCTCGCTGGGCAACGACAATCCGGTCTTTCCTTCAAGCAAGTATTTCTCTAGGGACATTCCTCAGCGGCCTTACGACCCTGACCGAGCGCGGTTCCATTGGCAAAAGGCAGGCTTCGATGGCCCGCTGGTGCTCTCTGCTGCAGATGCCGGTTTCCCCGGCGCGGTGGACGCTGCCCAGCTGTATCAGCAATCGGCGAAAAAAGCGGGCATTGTGCTTAACGTCGAGCGGGTGCCAGACGACGCTTTCTGGACCGACACCTGGCTGAAAAAACCGTTTTGCACGTCCAACTGGGGTGCCCGCCCTACCGCCGATGCGCTGCTGTCTCTGGTGTTTACCAGTAACGCCCCATGGAATGAATCGGCCTGGCGAGTGCCCGCCTTCGACCAGTTGGTGAAGGCGGCGCGTGGGGAAACCGACGAGGTCAAGCGCCGACAGATCTACCACGACGTCCAGGTGATGCTGGTCGATCAAGGCAGCGAAATCATTCCGCTGTACGCCGATGCGCTTTCAGCAACGCGCAAAAACGTGCGGGGCTTTACGTCGGTGCCGGGCGTGCCGCTTAGCGGCAACCGTGCCGCCGAGAAAGTCTGGCTGGAAGGATAATGTTCATGGCGTTGACACTGCCGTTTTTCGGTCGCGCAACCGGGCGAAACCGTTTGACCAGCATGATTGCCCGGCGTCTGGTCGCCGGGCTGCTGATGCTGTTGGCGATCTCGTTGTTGATCTTCGCGGGCCTGAACTTGCTGCCCGGTGACACCGCCACGGCGATTCTTGGCCAGTCCGCCACACCCGCGGCGGTCCAGGCGCTGAAATTGCAACTGGGCCTGGACCAACCCGCAGGTTGGCGTTATCTGCATTGGCTCGGCGGCGTGGTGCAGGGAGATTTCGGCGTCAGCCTGACGTCCCGTGAAAACATCTCCGTCGCCTTGTGGGAGCGGCTGAAAAACACCCTGTTACTGGCCGGCAGTACCGCGCTTGTGGCAGTACCTGTGGCCTTGACCATTGGCTTCGTTTCTGTCCGTTTTCACGGTGGCTGGGTCGATAACCTGCTGAATCTGCTCACCCGCGCAGCCGTGGCCTTGCCTGAGTTCTTCTCGGGCTATCTGCTGATTTTCATTTTTTCGATGAGCCTCGCCTGGCTGCCCAGCAACAGCAGCGTGCAAGTGGATATGCCGCTGTCTGCGCGGCTGATGGCGATCACCCTGCCGGTGCTGACGCTGGTTCTGGCAGTGTTGGGCCACATGAGCAACATGACCCGTGCCGCGCTGCTCAGTGCCCAGCGCAGCAGTTATATCGATACCGCGATCCTCAAGGGGCTCTCGCCCATGCGGGTGCTGTGGCGCCACGTATTGCCCAATGCCTGGGGACCGATCATCAACGTGATCGTGCTCAACATGGCGTACCTGATGGTGGGCGTGGTGATCGTGGAAAACGTCTTTGTCTACCCGGGCCTGGGTCAATACATGGTCGACAGCATCAGCAAGCGTGACATTCCCGTCGTGCAGGGGTGCGCGCTGGTGCTGTCAGCCGTTTACATCCTGCTCAATCTTTTCGCCGATGCAGTCGCCCTTCTGACCAATCCGCGCATCCGCCACGGAACATAGTCCATGCCCGCGTTAAAAATTTCCCATCTGCCCGGCATTGTCGGTCTGATCCTGTTCATGGCCATCGGACTTTTTGCGCCCTGGCTTTCTCCCCACGCGCCTGACCAAGTGATCGGTATGGCCTGGGATGTGCCGTCGGCCCTCGCGCCGTTGGGCACCGACAATCTTGGTCGAGATTTGCTTTCCCGGCTGATCTGGGGCACCCGCACGTCGCTGTCGGTGACGGCCGTGGCGGCGCTTATCGCGTTCCTCGCAGGTACCACATTGGGATTCATCGCCGGCGTATGCGGTGGCTGGATCGACCAATTGATCTCTCGTGTCAACGATGTACTGATGGCGATCCCGACGCTGATACTGGCGCTGGTCATTCTGGCGACGCTGCCCAAGACCCTCGGGGTGATCATTCTTGTGCTCGGGGTGCTGGAAGCCACCCGCATTCTTCGGGTGGCCCGCGCACTCGCGGCAGACATCGGCGCCATGGAATTCATCGAGGTGGCGCGCCTGCGTGGCGAAGGGCTGGTCTGGATCCTGCTGCGGGAGATTTTGCCCAATGCACTGCCAATATTGATCGCCGAATTCGCCATGCGATTTGTCTTCATTCTGCTGTTTCTTTCTGCGTTGTCTTTCCTGGGGCTGGGCATTCAACCGCCTACCGCGGACTGGGGCGGGCTGGCGCGCGATAACAAAGATGGCATTCTGTTCGGGATCTGGGCTGCGCTCATACCGGGCGCCGCTATCGCCATACTGGCGCTGTGTATCAATACGCTGGCTGACTGGCTGCTCGGCGCTAATACCCGTGCCTGGGGAGCCCGCCATCATGCTTGACTCTCCAGGCACCATTGCGCCGCCGCTGCTGGCTGTTGAGGAGCTCCATATCGTCGCCATCGGCAAGCCACAACGGACACTGGTCGAGGGTATTTCCTTCACCCTCAACGCCGGCGAAGTGCTCGGTTTGATTGGTGAGTCCGGAGCAGGAAAGTCCACCATCGGGCAGGCGATACTGGGTCATCAGCGCGAAGGCATGGCCGTCACCGGTGGACGGATTCTGTTCGCGGGCCAGGACCTGCTGCGCTTGTCTGAAGCGCAACTGCGCCGGATTCGCGGCAAGCGTATTGCCTACGTCGCACAGTCTGCCGGCGCGGCCTTCAACCCGGCGCTCACCCTCGGCGAGCAAGTGGTCGAAGCCGCCAGGGTGCACGGACTGATGGATGCACAGGCCGCCAGGGAAAAAGCACTGGAATTGTTCCGACGGTTCTCTCTGCCCGATCCTGAACAGTTTTTTCTGCGCTATCCCCATCAGGTGTCAGGGGGCAGTTGCAACGTGCGATGATCGCCATGGCATTGTGCAGCGGGCCTGATCTGATTGTGTTCGATGAGCCCACGACCGCGCTGGACGTCATCACGCAGTTGGGGATTCTTCAGGCCATCGCCGGGGTGATTCGCGAGGCCGGCGTCGCGGCAATCTACATCAGTCACGATCTGGCGGTGGTCGCTCAGTTGGCTGACCACATCATGGTGTTGCGCCATGGACGACGGGTGGAGTACGGCACGACCGGCCAGATTCTGCATGCTCCCGATCACGCCTACACCCGTGACTTGCTCGGCGCCGAGCGTGCAGGCAATCGCCCGCAGACAGTGCAATCCGAGACAGCTACGCTGTTGACGATTCAGTCCCTCAACGCCAAGTATCACCATCAACCGGTTTTGCACGGTATCTGCCTGGATCTGGCGAAGGGTCGTACATTGGCGCTCATTGGAGAGTCGGGATCCGGCAAGTCCACGCTCGGCAAAGTGGTCTGCGGGTTACTGGCGGCTGACGCAGGCTCGATGAAGCTTGACGGCATGACGCTGCCCTCCACGCTGCGCCAGCGCACCCGAGACCATCTGCAGCGAATACAGATGATTCATCAGATACCCGATAACGCGCTCAATCCCAAACTGCTGATTGGTGACCAGGTGGACCGCGCACTGCGCACTTTCACCACGCTGAACCGAGATCAGCGCCAACGACGTGTCATGGCGCTGCTGGACCGGGTCGGGCTGGACGGGACAATTGCGCAACGTTATCCCCACGCGCTTTCCGGCGGGCAGAAACAGCGCGTCTGCATCGCGCGAGCGCTCGCAGCGGAGCCCGAGTTGATCGTCTGTGATGAGCCGACCTCGGCGCTGGACCCTCTAGTTGCGCGCGACGTATTGGCTCTGTTGCGGCAACTGCAACAGGATACGGGCGTGTCGTATCTGTTCATCACCCACGACCTTCACGTTGTGAAAGAGATTGCCCATGATGTGGCGGTGTTGTGCGAGGGGCGCATCATCCGCCAGGGCCGGGTTGATGAAGCGCTCAGTGCCCCGCTCGATGACTACACCCGGCGCTTGATCGAGGCGGTACCGCAACTAAGGCAGGACTGGCTGGCCGAGATGGCCGGCTAAACGGCGTCGTCCGTGTCGAAGGCTGCCTCCCTCCCCGCTGCGCGCGTATTGACTCAGCCATGCCATCCGACGGGCGCGCAGGGTCGTCGCTGATCCGGCGTGTGCACACGCGAACCTTCCCGCGCGATGTGCGGGAATAACGCCGCTTTTGCAAGGCGCGCGCTGCGTCGAAATATGCGAAAGACCCGTCAGGCAGTTCTCCTGACTGACAGCGTCGGAGGCAGGCAGATCCAGACTTAAAAGGGACGCCCCTATCGGAACGTCCCTTTCTCCTCACTCAACGGCGAAAGAGACGGTCTAGAATCAGCAAAGCAATCCCACCAATTGCCACTGCAGCGACTGGTTTTTCTTTAACAAACGCAGAGACGCTGTCCATGGCATCGCCATAGGCCTGGGTCAACTGACCGGAAGCCTGGCGACCGGTACCTTCCGCCTCCAGCGTCGAATCACCAAACAGTTTCCCTACTGCGCTCTGTGCTTTGCCGGCCACCTGCTCTACAACGCCTTCTACCTGTTCGCTCTTCATGATTCACCAAACCTTCGTGTGTGAGTGACCCAGGATCAGCCTGGGAATGGGGCAACGTGCGCAGAATTAGGGGCCAGGGGCAGTGATTAGTTCAGCGACGATCAGCCTCCGGGCTCCTGCGCATGACGGCTAACCGATTCTGCGCCTGTAACCGCCATGGGCTTAGACGTCCCAAGTGCTCGCCTCGCCAGACGATCAAGCCAACGCTGACAACCATTTAGAACCACGGTGCGCCACAAGAGTCTGTCCTTACACACCCTTAAGCCTCATCGAGAATTTCATGATCATCGTTCATCATCTCAATAACTCCCGTTCGCAGCGCATCCTCTGGTTACTGGAAGAACTCGCCCTTCCCTACGAGATCAAGCACTACCAACGAGACCCCAAAACCAACCTGGCGCCCCCAGAGCTGAAAGCCATAAACCCGCTGGGGAAATCCCCGGTGATTCAGGATGGCCCTCATGTACTGATCGAGTCCGGCGCTATCGTCGATTATCTGATCCGCCGCCACGGCAACGGCCGTTTGCAACCTGATCCGGCCACCGCAACCTACGACG
Source organism: Pseudomonas sp. 15A4 (assembly GCF_016925575.1). Taxonomy (NCBI): domain Bacteria; kingdom Pseudomonadati; phylum Pseudomonadota; class Gammaproteobacteria; order Pseudomonadales; family Pseudomonadaceae; genus Pseudomonas; species Pseudomonas sp. 15A4. Next base: position 3,969,858 of record NZ_CP068986.1, read on the forward strand.
AATACGTGCAGTGGCTTCATTTCGCAGAAGGGTCGGCCATGCTGCCGCTGATGCTCCACCTGTATGTCGGGCGTCTTGGGGAAGCCGGCAAGCCGCTGCACCCGCGAATCGAATCTGAACTGGCCAACTATCTGGGGTATCTGGAAACCGCATTGAAACTTACCCCGTACTTGTTGGGCGAAGAAATCAGCGGCGCGGACATCCAGATGAGCTTTATTGGTGAGTTTGCGAAGTCCCAAGGCATGCTTCAGGACTACCCTGGCCTCTCCGCGTGGATCGACCGGTTCCAGGCGCGGCCGGCCTATATCAGTGCGATCGAAAAAGGCGGTGATTACAAGTTCGCAAGCTGAGTACTAAACACGCAGGCTTGCTAGCCCCGCCCTGGAAAGCGTCTCCAGACGCTTCATGGCTCACGTCAGGGCGCAATCGCAGTCATAAAAAAGCCGTCTCACGACGGCTGTTTCAGCTTCACCGGGTCATTTAACCAACCAGTTCTCAACCTCGTCGCCGAACTGGCCTTTCCAGGCTTTCAAAAGCTTGTGGTTGCCGCCTTTGGTTTCTACGACCTCACCTGTCAACGGGTTTTTATAAACCTTCATCGCTCGGGCCTTACGTGTTTTTTCTCGGCAGCCACTGGAGCAGACTGCCGACCGCTGGATCCCTGAGGATCGAGAATGCCGACTATCTCTTTCAAGCTGAAGCCGTACTCATCGAGGAGGTCACGCAGTTTGGTTTCAAATTCGATTTCTTTCTTCAAGCCGCTATCATTTTTCAGGGTTTCAAGTTCGGCGAGCTGGGCGGCGAGCTGCTGTTCAAGTTTGCGGAATTCAGCAAGGCGGGACATTTAAATCTCCAAGGTCGTTTTGATATGGCCGATGTTAGCCGAACGCCGGTCATCAGTCATTCGCCTGGTTTCCTTAATCACTCCGCCGAACGGCGGGCGCCGCAACAGTGATATCGCCCGGCTGGCTGCCACGACTGTTTTCTCAGCGCGGCATCGCTAAACCGGTGGGCGATGGTTTGAATGCCTGCAACTCCGTTGCGGCAGCTGTGGCTAGCGACGCAGCACGCACACCTGAATCAGACTCTGCAAACCTGCTCCTCTCAAGGATTCACATGACCGACGTGACTATTACGCAAAGCGAGGATGGGAGTATCTAGCGTCATTTCATGCCTGGGGCAAAGAGCATTCGCCCATGCAGCGCTTGCTTTAGGCTTTCCCTGCAACAATGTTTTCCCGTCACAGGCATCGGTCATTCAGGTCATTGGGGCGATCTGAATCGCCCCGGATTTAATAGACACCTCGAATGAGATTGAAGATGTGTCTAAGTGTTATCCCTTCGGGTAAAGTGTCGCCGCCCGATAATTGGATTCGGGCTTTAGTCAATGGAGTTTTACGTGAAGTCCTTTAGCAAAATCATCGCTTCTGCAGTGTGTGGTCTGGTTCTGGCGGGTTGCACCGGCACCGCCATGAAGACTCAGCAATATGACAGGAGCCAGTACACCGTCGTTGGCCATAGTGAGGCAAGCGCCACTGGCCTGATGCTTTTCGGCCTGATCCCGATTCGTCAGAACGACCGTTTTGTCCGCGCTCAGAGTTACGCCATCCAGGCCAAAGGTGGCGATGCGCTGATCAATACTCAAGTGCAGGAAAAGTGGTTCTGGGCCTGGGTTCTGAATGGCTACACCACGACTGTATCCGGTGACGTGATCAAACTGAAAGCCGCTCAATAAGTAGCCTTCGGTTCAAGAGAGCCCGGTTCGCCGGGCTTTTCTGTTTCCAGCGTCTGGAATGTCTCTCGCTCATCAACGTATCAGGCGCTTTGAGCAATAGAAGCAGTGTGATTGAAAGCTTCCAGCTCACGTACAAGTGGCAGTACCTGTTTACCGAAATAAGCGACTTCCTCCTGAAAGTGCAGAAATGCGGAGAGCACCAGGTCCACGCCCACGGCTTTCAACGCCACAATGCGCTCGGCAATCTGCCTGGGCGTTCCAATCAGGTTTGTTTTAAACCCGTCGTTATATTGAATCAGGTCTTCAAAGGTGGACTTGGCCCAGTTCCCCTCGCCTTCAGGACTGGCCTTGCCGGCCTGTTTTGCCGCATCGCCAAACGCATTCACGGCTTCAGGGTCGGCCTGATCGATGATTTCCTGTAGCACCGCGCGTGCTTGCTCTTCGGTTTCGCGAGCGATGATGAACGCGTTGACGCCGATCTTCACTGAATGCCCGTTGGCCGCTGCCTTAGCGCGAATATCATCCACCTGGGCCTTGATGCCTTCTAGCGTATTGCCGTTGGTGAAGTACCAGTCGGACACCCGCGCAGCCATGTCGCGGGCGGCGCGGGAGCTGCCGCCCTGAAAGATTTCAGGATGGGGTTGCTGGATGGGCTTCGGGCGCAGTGTGTAATTGTGGAAGCGGTAGAAATCACCTTTGAAGGTGAAATTATCTGTTGTCCAGATGCCTTTCAACGCCTGGATGAACTCTTCCGAACGACGGTAGCGCTCGTCATGCTCCAGCCATGGCTCACCAATGGCTTGAAATTCACCCTTGAACCAGCCACTGACGATGTTGATCGCCACGCGGCCTGCCGTCAGTTGGTCTATTGTCGCCAGCTGCTTGGCGACAACGGCGGGCGTCCAGGGACCGGGAAGGATGGCCGCGATCACCTTGAGTTTCTCGGTCGCCGCCAACAACGCATGACTGAACGCGACGGACTCGTGTTGGTTATCGGCGCCGTATCCGGCCGTGAAACGGATTTGCGTGAGCCCGTACTCGAAGCCCGACTGCTCGGCAATTTGTGCCAGCTTGCGGTTGTACTCGATGCCCCAGTCGGTGCGCTGCTCGATTTTACTGACGATCAAGCCACCGCTGACGTTAGGTACCCAGTAAGCGAATTTAATTGCGTTCTGACTCATCTACCGATCTCCAGACAGAGCAAGGGAGCCGCCTGGCGTGGTCGCCAGGTACGGTTTGAACACCTTCCTGAAGTGGAAATAGCAGCAACTGTGCCAGCTAATAATTCACATAAATTTCAGCGAGTTAACCCGCCGGCAAAGTATTTATCGAAAGCCTGGCAAACAACGTTTTGCTGGATACGTGTTGCCAGGCAAACAGTTGGACAGTCCATCCAATAGCAGCGACCAGGCTGTTCAGTGGGCTTGGGGGCCATCATCTGTTGCTCAGCCGGCGCGGCGTTGGGTGTCTTCCTGAGCCTCGGCCTTTTCCAGCCCTTTGACGACGTTGCTCAAATTGATCAGCGTCATCCAGCGGACCTGATCGCCCTTGCCGATGCTCACCAGGCTGCGCATGCGGTCATTGACCGACCCCCTGATGCTCGCGCTTCGCTCCCACCCTTCGGGATGCTCGGAGGCCGGGTGGGTGAAGGTTTCAATGGAGTCAGTACGGTTGACCACCAGCCCGAAGTTATTAACCTCGCCTTTAACCAATAGCACCCGTTCCAGGGCATTGCCGGGAGGCGTGGTGCCTTCTACCAGACTGCTCAGGCAGACCAGCGGAATTTGCTCGCCGCGCAAATTGAAACTGCCCAGCAAATGGGTGTCCGGTTGCGCAAACCGGACAAAGTGCTCGGGCATATCAAGGATTTCCAACACTTGATCAAGCGGCACCACAAACTGCTGCGCCGCCTGGAATAGCAGGCACGTCTGGTTCATCTGCGCGAGGCGATCGCCTAGCGCGTCCTGCTTGGCGGGCCGGTCTGATAGATCCTGGCGAAACTGAGCGTCTCCGAGCGTTCCAGCAAATCGCAATGTTCAAGCAACAATGCCTGGTCTCCGTTCTCCAGCCCGACAACACCGGCAAACATCCCGGGCTCTCGTAATCCATAGCGGGGCAGCGGCAGGATTTCATGGGCACGCTTGCGCACGATCGAGATCATTCGGTCATAGACCAGACCGATGCGATAGCCTTCTACCGAGGTCAACACCAGCAATTGATTCTGGGGCTGCGCCATTGCCGGACGATCAATGCCCAATATCCGGTTCAGGCTCAAGGCAGGCACATCAACCCCGCGCCGGTTCACGACGCCCAGGCAATAATCGCCCCCAGCTTGCTCGGCAGCATGTCCGGGCGGTCGACCAGTTCGGTAATGGCTTTCGCGTCCACGGCGTAGCGCTTTCCTTCGCACTCGAACAACAGCAAGTGACGCAGCGCCTGGGATTGGTCCTGCACTTGTACTGGATGGGCGACATCGCCCGAGTGCGCAGTCAACACCTGCGGCAAGCCACACAACGCGTTCAGGTCGAGCCGGTAAATCATTCGTTCATGTTCCAGCATCACGAGTTCTGGCAGCAGCGCAACCGCGGTGCCCTCCCCGCCAAGACGGCACAGGTTTCGCGCCTCGACTTTCATCACGTCACTGACGCCGCTGACCGCAATGCCCAGGCGTCGGCCTTGATGATTGACGATGGCAACCATCTCCAGCGGATCGTGCCGGGACGCATCGTGCTCGCCGAGCAGCGAGCGCAGCTCGATCAGTGGCAGCGCCTTCCCGCGCAGGCTGAACATGCCGAGCAATGCCCCGCCTTGCAGCGGATGGGGCTGCAGCCGGGTGGGCCAGTTGATCACCTGCTCCAGTGCCTGAGCTTCAATCGCAACTTCCAGAGCGCCCAGCTTGATTACCCCAAACGCCACGGCGTCGCTCATAGCGTTTCAACCTGGCCTGGGGCGCTCAAGCCCTTGCCCAACCCGGTCGCCAGCTTGATACGGTTGAGCTCGCCGATCAGTTCAGCGACCCGCTCAGCCAGATGATGCTGTTCTTGCGTCGCCGCGCCGATGGTCGTCATCGCGCCATTGGTCTTTTCCACCCCGGCAACGATGCGCTCGAACGCGCTCCCTGCGCTGCGGGAGATCTCGCTGCCGGAGTTAATGCGGCGGACCGTCTCCTGGATCAATTTGTTGATCTTGGTGGTGGCTTGCGAAGACTTTTCAGCGAGCTTGCGCACTTCGTCGGCTACCACTGAAAAGCCCAGGCCATGCTCACCCGCCCTCGCCGCTTCAATCGCGGCGTTGAACGCGAGCATGTTGGTCTGACCGGCGATCGTGCTGATCACCTCGATGATTTCCTGAATGTCTTCTGCCGATTTGCCGATGGTGTCCATCGCCGCAGACGCCTCGCTGAGGGTCTGGGAACCGCGCTGGGCTTCATCCTGGGTGATGCGCGCCTGATCGTTGGCGTCGCCAGTGGTTTTGACCACTTCGTCGATGGCCTGCATCAGACGCGTGACGGACTCATCCATCGCCTGGGTCTTGGCTTCAATAGCTTCTTCCAGCTCGACCTGAGCGGTAATGTCGGTGGCGAATTTGACCACCTTGTAGGGTTGCCCCACCGCATTGAACACTGGGTTGTACGTCGCCTGAATCCAGATTTTCTGACCGTACTTGCTGATGCGCATGAAGCGCCCGGTGAAAAACTTGCCGCTGCTCAGCGCGCCCCAGAATTCACGATAAGGCGTGGTCTTGACGTACTCGGGTTCGCAAAACAGCGAGTGATGGCGGTTCTTCAATTCCTCCATCCGGTAACCGACCAGATCAAGGAAGTTGGCGTTGGCCGAGAGGATATTGCCGCTCAGGTCGAACTCGATCACGCCCTGGGCGCGGTTAATGGCGTTGACCTTGCCTTCGTGCTCCATTGTGCGAACTTTGGTATCCGTTACGTCGGTGGCGAACTTGACGATCTTGTAGGCCTGGCCCTGGGCATCAAGGATCGGATTATAGGACGCCTGAATCCAGACATCCCGACCGTCCTTGCTCAGCCGCTTGTACTCGTTGGCGTCGTACTCGCCCTTGCTCAGCTTCTCCCAGAATTCGCGGTATGCCAAAGACGCGGCGTATTCGGGTTCACAAAACATCCGGTGGTGCTGGCCCACGACTTCGTCCAGCGTGTAGCCCAAGGCCGAGAGGAACTTGCTGTTGGCGGTCAACACATAGCCTTCAGGGCTGAATTCGATCAACGCCTGTGAACGCTCGATCGCCTCGATTTTGCTTTCCCATTCGGCATTGCGATTGCGCACTTCGGTGACATCGCTGGCAAATTTCACGATTTTGAAAGGCTTGCCATTGTTGTCCATCACCGGGTTGTAGGTAGCCTGCAGCCAGATCTGCCGTCCGTCCTTGGCCTGACGCTGGTACTGGCCGGCATCGAACTTGCCGGTGCCCAGCTTCTCCCAAAACATCAGGTATTCCTTGCTGGTCGCATAGTCGGGCATGCAAAACAGCCGGTGATGGCGCCCACGAATTTCTTCGAGGTCGTAACCCATGCACTCGAGAAAGTTCTGGTTGGCATACAGCACGTTCCCTTGCAGATCGAATTCGATCACGGCCTGGGAACGGTCGATAGCGCTGAGGAGGGAGTTCAGGTCTGCGCCGGTCTGGGCAAGTTCGGCAGTCGAATTGGAGTTATTGTTCATGGGGCAGGTCCGCAAAAAATGATGTTGAGTGGGCGGGGCTCCTTCCCTGAAAAGCGTTCGGCGACCGCGGTTCACTGTTCGTGAGACGCCTCATACAGAGGCGCGCTCGGGCCGGGCGCAAGTGTTCTCGTCTTGTAATGGTGACGTTTCAGATAATCAATCGGCAGCCGCTGCGATAAACTTTAGGCAAGGTTGTACATTTATTTAATCTTGTACAATTTTGAACCTTCGGTGCGAAATCAAGTCCCTGCTGAAGACCTTCGGTTTGCCCGTTCAGCCCGTGGTAGTGTCGTCGCTACCGCCGCGCCTTTGAGCGACATTCCCTGCGGGTCGGCGCACTGCCAGGGCATGGCGAGACCATGGGAAAGCCTGCCTTGGTGATCGCCGTCTGACGCGCAAATCGTTCCCACATTGCCCTGTTGAACTTCGTCGACACGCCGATACCGAAAGTGCTACCGGCTTGCAGGTGCAGCAGTTCTCCCACCTAGCCGCTCCAGGTTCACGATGGTTACGCGTGTCGAATAACCCCCTGGCACTTCGTCCCCTTTTTTCAGGTAATGCACATGGCCGCCAAGGCTCACCTCGGTTTGAAGAATCATGAAGTTTTGGGTCATTTTCTCGACGCTGCTTCCCACCTGACCGGGGCGACGGGCGCCATCCTGATAGTGCGAGACGAAGAGCAGTGGTGCACGGTGGCCACCTACGGTACTGCGCCGGAGGTGCGCGCAGACGACATCACCGGCGGCTGGTTAAAGATGGTGTTGTCCTACGGTGACGTCGTCGACGTTGGCGAGGCCATGCCCGCTGACGCTGCGCTGCCTGCCGGGCTGGATCGAGTGGTCAACGAGTCGCTGGTCTGCGTCGCCATTCGGGATGGAGACGCTGCCCTGACCGGTGCGGTCTTGATGACGATCCCGCTCCCCCACAAGCGACTAAGCGCCGCGCATATCTATGGCGTGCAAACCCATGCAGCCGACCTCTATGACTCCCTCAAGAGGGACCCCACACCTGCGGCCAGCGGATCAGCCGTCATCGAGCGCCTGCGCTTGCTGGAGTCGGTGGTGGTCAACGCGAAGGACGCCATCCTGATCACCGAAGCAGAACCGATCGATTTGCCCGGACCGCGCATCGTGTATTGCAATCCGGCGTTTCTCACCACTACCGGTTTCAGCCTCGAAGAAGTCATGGGAAAGACGCCGCGGATCCTGCAATGCCCTGAGACTGACCGTGCCACGCTGCAGCAAATCAGGGACGCGCTGCAGCGCTGGGATCCCGTCGAGGTCGAACTGATCAACACGCGTCGTGACGGGACCAAGTTCTGGGTGCAGCTCAGTATCGTGCCGGTGGCCAACGAGAAAGGCTGGTTCACTCATTGGGTTTCAGTACAGCGCGACATCACAGAGCGTAAAGACGCAGAACAGAATTTTCGCCAGGCCCAGCTTGATCGCGAGGAGCGCGTGGCGCTTGAGTCGCGGCTGATCGAGCGGGAGCGTATTCAGGACGAACTCTCCTACGCGGCATTCCACGACGAGTTGACGAGGCTCAAGAATCGCGGGTATTTCATGGCTCGCATCCATTCGGCGTTGAGCAGAGGGAACGCCGGTAATCCCGGTGCGGCCACGGTGTTGTACCTGGACCTGGACCGATTCAAGTATGTCAACGACGGCATGGGGCATCATGCGGGCGACAGCTTGCTCAAAAGCGTGGCAGAGCGCCTGAGCGAGTGCATTGAGCCCACGGCGGTGATCGCCCGCATCGGGGGCGACGAGTTCGCGATATTGCTGACCGACGAAGGCCATCAGGCGCAGGCGATCGAGACCGCCAAGCGCGTGACCCACGCCCTCAGCTTGCCGACCGCCATCGACGGGCAACAGCTTTTTATCTCCTGCAGCATCGGGATCGCGACGCTGGACGTTCAGCACACCACCGCCGAAGACCTGATCCGGGATGCGGACGTGGCCATGTACGCCGCGAAAAAGAAAGGCCGTGGCAGCTGGGCCGTCTTCGACCTCTCCATGCGCCAGGCATCCATCGACCTGCTGGTGATGCAGAATGCGCTCAAGCACGCGATCACTCGCGATGAGTTCTACCTGGTGTATCAGCCGATATTCTCCATCACCACTGAAGCGGTGGTGGGCGTGGAAGCATTGGTAAGGTGGCGCCACCCGACCCTGGGGATCGTCGCACCTGATGTGTTCATCAGCGTGGCTGAAGACATTGGCGTCATTTGCGATCTGGGTCAGTGGGTCATGCGCAACGCCTGTCGCGAGGTCAAGCGGTGGGGTGACGCTACCGGTCCGGCCGGTATCAAGCTGAACGTGAATGTGTCAGGGGTCGAGCTCAACCGCAAAGACTTCGCCCTTCAGGTCGCCGGGATTATTGCAGAGACCGGATTCGATGCCCGCGCCTTGCAGATCGAAATCACCGAGTCAGTATTCCTGCATGAGCCGGAAATCGTTGCCAAGACCCTCGAAGACCTTCGCGCCCAGGGTATCCGGATTGCGCTGGACGACTTCGGAACGGGCTACAGCTCCCTCGGCTACATCGACCGCTACCCCATTGACGCCATCAAGATAGATCGGTCTTTTGTCACCCGCATGATGAAACATGAACGCAGCGTCGCCATCGTCAAAAGTATCCTGTCCCTTGGCGAAGCGCTGGATCTGGCGATTGTCGCCGAGGGCGTCGAGACCCCTGGCCAGATGGACCAGCTCAGGGAATTGGGCTGTCCTTATGCTCAAGGCTTTCTGCTCAGCCCGCCAGTACTGGCCGAGGATGTTCTGACACTGCTGGTTACGAACAGGCGATGACAAGCCGCCTGGCAATCGCAGAACCGATGCCGCCGGTCGACGCGGTGACCCGTGCGCGTTTTATATTCGGTTGAATGTTCATTTCCACTCCGTCACATCAGGTTGATGAGACGCAAGTCACCCTGGTGGAGCTGCCACGAATTGCACAGTTGGGGTGGAGCTTCTCATCATCAGCGGGCGATAAGGCCCGTTCCAGAGCCTTTTGCCAGCATCTACCGTTCGTCACTCGCGGCAAATCTCTTTGAACGGCAGGTCGGTACGGTCGTACTAAAACTGGCGAACTATCCGTATCTGCATCTCAATGTTCTGGAGAACCCATGAAAGCGATTATTTACAACGGTCCTTATGACGTCAGCGTTCAGAACGTTCCCGATGCCAAAATCGAAAAAGCAACCGATGTCCTGGTCCGCATCACCACGACCAACATTTGTGGTTCCGACCTGCACATGTACGAAGGCCGCACCAGCTTTGAAACAGGCCGGATTCTGGGTCACGAAAACATGGGCGAAGTCATCGAAGTCGGTGCCGGAGTCGATCGCGTGAAAGTGGGCGATATGGTCTGCCTGCCGTTCAACATCGGTTGCGGCTTCTGCGATAACTGCGAGCGCGGCCTGACCGGTTACTGCCTGACCGTCAACCCTGGCAGTGCCGGTGGCGCCTATGGTTTTGCCGAGATGGGGCCTTACGAGGGCGGCCAGGCCGAACTGTTGCGCGTGCCGTATGGCGACTTCAACTGCCTGGTGCTGCCTGAAGATGCCAAGGAAAAAGAAGACGATTACGTCATGCTGTCGGACATTCTTCCCACCGGCTGGCACGCGACAGAATTGTCCGGCCTGCTGCCGGGTGAAAGCATCGCGATCTACGGCGCAGGCCCGGTCGGCCTGATGGCTGCCCATTCGGCGATGATCAAAGGCGCCTCGCAAGTCTTCGTGGTCGACAACCATCCAGACCGTCTGGCCCTGGCGGCCAAGCTGGGCGCCACGCCGATCAACACGGCGCAGAGCCAGGCCGTGGAGCAGATCATGAACCTGACCCACGGCAAAGGCACGGACCGTGGCTGCGAATGCGTGGGTTATCAGTGCTGCGACAAGCACGGCCACGAAGCCAATCACGAGACCATGAATAACCTCGTTGCCTCCACCAAGCCAACCGGCGGTATCGGTGTCGTGGGTGTCTTTGTGCCACAGGATCCGAACGCCGCCAGCGATCTGGCGAAAGAAGGCAAGATGGCCTTCGACTTCGGCTCTTTCTGGTTCAAGGGTCAGCAGATTCGTACCGGCCAGGCCAACGTCAAGGCGTATAACCGTCGCCTCGCTGAGCTGATTCACCATGACCGTGCCAAGCCATCGCAGATCATTTCCCACAGCCTGAAGTTGTCCGAAGGTCCGGACGCCTACAAGCACTTCGATCAGCGCGACGACGGCTGGACCAAAGTCGTGCTCAAGCCATCGGCGTAACGCTGCCGGGTAATACGTCAACGCAGCGCGTAGACAGGCCATCGGGACTGGAGGGGATTTTCCCCTTCGGTCCCGAACTGCGTTTATGGGTATAGAAACTGCCGTATTCGAGTCATTCACCTCGGTGCCTGCTACGGCAAAGCGACTTCACGCACTTTGTCGATCTCTGCGATCACCTGCCTCGTTGCATGTTCGATCAGCCCTTCGTTTCGGCACAGCACCCAGCCGTTATCCGATATCGCCCGCTCAAACGCTTCAGTGCAAGCGGTGTGCTCCTCCAGCGTATGGATCACCGTACTGCTTAACCCACGCCGGCGTGCGGCTGCCCTCGCCCATGAAATCCCGGCCGCAGTGACGACACCGACATGCACGTCCGGCACTCGCACGTCCTGGTCAATGTTCAACTGCAGGATCTCTGCGAACGGGACCATCCGGCGAAACGCGGCGTCAGACGGGTACCAGCGATCGATCAGGATGATGCTGTCGGCTGGCTGTTGAGTCAGCACATGCCGGGAGATCCAGCCACGGCTGGCCGCCAGACGCTCACACACCTCCCATTCCAGATCGCGATCGGGCTGTCTGGCCAGCCGGTTAACGAGGGCCATTGTTTCACCCCGCTGGGGATCACGTTTGCTCTCACACAACCGGATTACTTTCTGGCCGTCAGCCCTCAGTGACTGGGTGACGGCCTCCAGCAGCGTCGTCTTACCGACACCCTTTGGCCCATCCAGAGACACAAACAGCGGACGACTCATGCGTCAAACAGCGAGGGCTTCGTCAACGGCCGCAGTCAGCCGTGGATCATCGGCAGTCACATCCGGGGCAAAGCGACCAATCACCGTGCCATTGCGCCCGATCAGGAACTTCTCGAAATTCCACAGGACCTCGGTGCCTGCGCCGCTTTCGATACCGTAGCCCTTGAGGCGTTCACGGAACGGGCCGTCGCCGGTGGCAGCGGGCTGGGCGGCCGTCAGTTCACGGTAGAGGGGATGGGTGTCGTCGCCGGCGACGGAGATTTTCGAGAACAGCGGGAAGTGCACGTCATAGGTAGTCGAGCAAAAGGACTGGATGTCGCTGTCGCTGCCCGGCTCCTGTTCCTTGAAGTTGTTGGCCGGAAAACCCAGCACCTCGAGCCCGGCGTCCTTCTTGCTCTGGTAAAGGCTTTCGAGCCCCTCGTATTGCGGCGTCAGACCGCATTTGGAGGCCACATTCACCACCAGCAGCACTTTACCCTTGTACTGGCCCAGGCTGGCTGGCGAGCCATCGATTTGCTTGAGGGGAATGTCGTACAGAGAATCGGTCATGGTGGGCTCCTTCGTTACTGAGTTGGCTATCGCCGGGTGAGTGGTCCGTGATCGAGGATCAGTGGTCGGACTGCACGGACACCTTAAAGCATGCGGCCAATGATTCGGTCATGATTTCCGCTTTCGTCCCAAGACAGTGGCCTCCAAGGGATCATCACAGTGCGGCCTTTACCCTTGTTCGATTACACGCAGACCACCGTTCGGCGTCCAGGCAAGATTCTTCGATCAACGGTACGAACCTATGTGCGAAGATGGCAGTCTGACATCACAATTCCCTTTCTGGCCCAGTGAGGCCTGACATGAATGACCTGCACCGCCGCAACCCTTGTCGCCTGCCTGTATTGCTAATGATCGCAGTGTCCACTGTGATTGGCCTGTCCGTCCTGTGGGAATTCAAGCTCGAAGGCTGGGTCATGCACTGGCTCGCCCTGCCCTACGACGCTGACTTTGAAGACGCCGAAAGGTGGCGTTTCGTCCTGACCTCGACCGGATTTTCGCTGCTTTCACTGATCGTCCCGACCATTCTGCTCAGACGCCTGATTGCCAACGCCCAGTCGAGCTTCCGTCGACTGAAGCAGGCGCAGGCGCAGACAGAAACCCTGGCCACCTATGACTCGTTGAGCGGTCTGGTCAATCGACGTATTTTCATGAACATGGTGCGCAATCAGCTCGGTTTGCGGCGGCCTGCGGCGGTCATGCTCATCGATCTTGACCATTTCAAGGCCGTCAATGATCAGCACGGTCACGCAGCCGGCGACCTTGTGCTATTCGAGATAGCCCGCAGGCTGGAATCCATCGCCGACGATAACGGCGGGGTGGCGGTGCGTCTGGGCGGTGATGAGTTTTGCCTGCTGTTTCTCAACTTCAAACACCAGACTGAGCTGTGCCAGATCGCAGAGGCCGTGGTCGTTCAGCTCAGTGCGCCGTTGTCTTCCGCGGTCGAGCCCTCGGCACTGGGCGCCACCATCGGCATTTCGAGGTCATGGACAGATGCGCAAGAGGCGTCAGCCTTGCTGCACTGCGCTGATACGGCAATGTACCGGGGCAAGAAAAGCGGGCGCTCGACCTTCAACTTCTATGACAGCGAATACGAACGGCAGCGCCAGGCCCAGGCCGACCTCGAACTGGCGCTGAAGCGGGCGGTTGAAGAAGACGAAATCGTGCCCTACTTTCAGCCGATCGTGGCGCTCCCTTCGCAGGAGGTCGTGGGTTTCGAGGTGCTCGCACGCTGGCTGAAACCCGACGGCAGCACCAGCACGCCGGCGGAGTTCATCCCTGTGCTCGAGCGCCTGGGGCTGATCCCCGTCATGACCCGCTCGCTGATCAGGCAAGCCTGTTGCGCCGCCAACCGCTGGGACGACCGCTTGCGCCTCTCAATGAATGTCAGCGCGACCATGGTCACCGACGTGCTGTTTCCCGATCAGTTGCTGAACCAGCTGCGGGAAGAACATTTTGCGTTTCATCGCTTCGAAGTCGAAATCACCGAGGAGGCCCTTGTCGGCAATCTCGACGCGGCACAGCGGAACCTGAGCAAGTTGCATGATCACGGCATCACGGTCGCGCTGGATGACTTCGGCATCGGCTACTCGAGTCTTTATCACCTGACCCGCCTCTCGATCGACAAGATCAAAATAGACCGGTCGTTCTTTGAACCCGGGCAGACCGATCACTTGCCCATGGTCGAAGCGATTCTGGGCATGGCCCGCAGCCTGAAAATGCAAGTGACGGCCGAAGGGGTCGAGGAATTTCACCTGCCTCATCTGCCGTCGTGGCTGGCGAACAGCGGATGCAATTACGCCCAGGGCTACCTTTATGGCCGTCCGAAGCCGGCCTCGAGCCTGTTCTGCTACACGCATTCGTCTTTTGTGCAGCAAGCATGCTGAGGGTTCGCCAGCATTTCCCGTGTCGACATCGTCCGCCCGCGCGACCGGGTCATGGGGCTCAGTCATCGCGGCTTGAAATGCACTGAACGCTGAACCCGGCACTGACTCCAAACCTTGTCCCGACGCCCACGGCCACCGTGCCGCGTCGGCAGGCATTCGAATCATCTGCCCACCCAAGGAATTCCCATGACCGATCCACGTAACGTCGCCCACGACAAAAAAGTGCAGCAAGAGAAAAAGAACCATGGCGAAGAAGTCGCGCCGGATGCCGTGCACGCCCCCAGCCAGGCATGAAGCCTGCGCTCAAGCACGACGACGATGAGACCGAGCAAGACGAACAGGCGTGAATCAGGCACTGACCTGAGCTGAGATCCAGCGTCTGGCGGCGCTGACGAACGTCAGCCGCCGCCGCACAGACCCCCGCCGGCCCAATCCTGCGAATTCCGTACCGCCCAAGCCACGTGAATCCGCGTCCCTGCAAGCCGTCACGTCAATTTGCGGCAGGTCAGATTCCCGCAGGCAGGCCCGCTCAACTGCTCGCCCGTTTCCAGACTGAACACCGAAAAGTGCAGCGGACAGGCGATCGTCCGTCGGTTGTGATTGACGGTCCCGTGCTCCAGCCAGCCCTCGCGGTGCGGGCACAGACTGGGCACTTCGTAGAGGTCGTCCCCGGCCTGAATCACGAAGGTCGCCGGCCTCACTGCCACTTCCCCTTCGTCAAGCATGGGCAACGCCCTCGCCGATTTTGATCGACTGAGCCTTGTACACCGCCTGATCGAATGCATGGTTGGTGATCAACCGCCCCATGCAGATGCCTTGCCAGGCATTGGCGTGGTTCAGTTGCTTGTCGTTGTCCATCGCTTTGAGCAGCCGCTGACCTTCAAGGGCATGGAAGACGTCGATGTGCACATGTTCGCTGTAATAGGTATGGGCTTTGATCCCGAGTCTGTCACACAGCGTGGTGTAGCAACCGAAGAAGAACGGCACCACCGTCTCGAAGTAAGTGATGACGCCAGCGAAATACGACGGATCCTGGGCACGCATGGTCAGCCAGCAGAACATGTTGGGAAACGTGCAGCCTGCCTCGGCGTTCGCTTGAATATTGCTTTCCAGATCCGTCGGCATGCCCAGCTCATCCAGCAGCACCTGATAGAGCGTGGTGTGCGAACGCTTGATGTTCCCCGAGCCGAATTCGTCGATCATCATCCGCAGCATGGGCATCTGTGCCTCAAGGCTCAGACGCGGCATGAGGTGATAAAACACCTGGGCTTCGGTGAGACCGTCGAGGGCGAACTCCTGCACGAGGATCTTGAATTCGTCCAGGCTCATATGTTCGGCCACGTAGCGCGCCGTCTCAGGCTCCTCTGCCTTGTCCTGATCCACCAGCGCCGCGAGCATGGCGCGCAGTTCGCCCAGATTGGCCGGCTGCTGCTCGGTCATGCTGTCGCGGATCGCAGCGTCAAGCCATTGCTGCTCGAACTGCAGCAGCTCGGCGGGGATGGGCTGAAGCTTCTCGATCAGTGCCCGGTTTGCGCGAAACAGCGATTTCTGGGAAACGGTCATCTGGCGTACTCCGCACTGACTGACTCGAAAGCAACGCGCTCGTGAGCACTCTGTTTCTGCGTCGTGAGCGACGAACGCAGGACACCGCGAGCCGCCAGTTCGCGCTTCACGTGTGCGTACCAGTCATCCTCACCCAGGCAGAATGTGTCATTCAGCCGGGCCACGATGGCTGCAACGTCTGGCTGCTGTGCGAGGCAGGCCACCCGGCACAGGGCCGGCTCGAGGTTGGCAAGGGAGACAACGTTTCCATCGCTGATCAACGCGCCGGCCAGCTCCCGCTCCCAACCGATGAAGTAATCCACGCCCTCCCCCGAATCCGGTCGATCTGCGCCTGCGTCCGCGCCTGGCTCGGCGAGTCCTTGAGGCCGGTCACACGCTCCAGCCGAGCAATTTTCAACAGCGTGTCGAAGCTCTTTTCATTACCCGACAGCGCCGATTCGTTGTAGACCAACAGGTCCAGCGGGGTGCGGCTGTGAATGGCCTGGTAGTGGGCCAGAATGTGCGCCTGACTGATGCCTTCGGCAAAGGGTGACGTCACGATGATTTCCCTGGCGCCAAGCTCCCCCGCGAGTTCGGCCCGTTCAATCACCTCCTCAGTGGTGGGAAGCTCGATACCGACCACGACCCGATGGGTGTGGCCGGCAAACTCGAGGGTGTATCTGAGCATGTCCGTCCACTGCGCGGCGGACAGGTTCCAGCCTTCGCCCGAGGTCAGACACGGGATGAACCCGTCAACCACCGGCGCGCAGGCACGAACGAGCTGCTTCACGCTTTGCCGGCAGACATTGGCGTGTGCGTCGAGCGGCGTCACCAGGGGCACCAGCACTTGATGTCTAGACATGCTGGTAATCCTCTTCGGCAATGACCAGGTCAAGGGACGCGTCATACAGCCGCTGCAAACCCTCCGGAAATACATTGGCGGCGGACGCGGCATCGAATGCAGCCAGGTGCGGTTTCAGCGCCGCGCAGTCCTGGTAATCGCGGTCATGGGTGTAAAACAGACAGTTGGCCTCAAGCACCTGCGCCGCTTGCAGGCGCTTTTCCGCAGGCAGCCCTGACAGCTCCGGGCTGCTCGCCGCCCGGGTGAGCGCCGCGTTGCTGTAACCCGCGCGCAGAATATTCATGTCGGAGTGCAGGACGTCCATGAAGGGGTAGTACACGTCCTGAAGCTCGCGGGCTTTCTTCCAGATAATGGCATCGCAGACGCCAATCTGGCTGAAGCTCATGCGCACTTCGCTGTGATAGCGCCGGGTGAAGAACCCCAGCGACTTGGCGCGGATGTCGGCATTTTGGTGATGCATGCCCATGAATACCGTCGCATCAATCATCGGCGCCTCTTCAAGCATCGTAAGCCTCCAGCGCCTGGCGGATAACCTGCAGAGCCGCTTCAAAAGCGTCAGGGTCACGGGCCAGGGCCAGGCGCACAAAAGAGCGGCCTTGCTCCGGATGACTCCAGAAGAAATAGCGACCGGGCAAGACGTAGGCCTGATGGGTCAGCAGGTAGGCTTGCAGGTCATCGCCCGAGAGGTCATCGCGCTGGATTTCAAACCAGGCGACGCTGGTTTCAATGGCCGGCTCGATGTAACGCAGCATCGTGCCCTCAAGGTATTCCCGTGCCACGCTGCGGTTGGTCTGCAGCACGTCGCGAACGGAGGCAAAGCCATCGGCTTCGCTGTCGTTGATGTACTCGGTGACGACTTGAAGAATGAAGGGCGAAACGTTGAGCAGCACGCTGGTGACGATGCTGTAGATCTCCGGGTTCAAGCGGCGACTGCTCATCAATGTCGCGCATTTGGTGTCCTGCAGCGGCCAGGTTTTGCCGGTGTCTTCCATCACCAGGTAATCGGTGCCGATCTCATCGAGGATGGCGTAGGCGTCGACACGTTGACCGCCGGCCACCTTCAGAAACGAGGCGAAGCAGAAGTCCAGAATCAGGATCTTGTCGTGATCGCGGCAGTATTTTGCGACTTCGATGAAGGTTTCCGGGCCCTCGGCGAACATGGACGTGCCGGTCGGATTGTTCGGGTCGACCAGAAAAATCGCGTCGACCGACGATGCGGTTTTCTCCAGCAGCCGGTAGACCTGGGTAGGGTCAGCCAGGATCGCCTCCGGCAGCGGGGTCATCGGCACTTCCATGTGCTTGAGCAGATCGTGCAGGTTGTCGAAGCAGGGTTCGATCAGGGCGACGCTCATGTCGTGCTTGCGCAGAAAGGTGGCGGTGATGTGCATCGCCACCGAGGCGGCGTACACCAGGTAAATCTCATCGCTGCGCTTGAGCGCATGGTGCTGACCGTGAAACTGAAAAAATGCCTTGATGAACGCTTGCTCACTCTCGTATTGGGTCAGCGTCTGCGCGCGTTGCCACAACTGGGGGAGCTTTCGGACGATGTCGGCCTGGGTGCGGCTCTGGTTCTGGTGGGTGTGGGCATCGGCAAGGTTGTGCCGGGTTTTGAGGGCGGTAATTTCGTGCTGAGTAATGTCTTCCAGGACACGTGCTTCATGCGTACTGACGGGCTGGGCAGAGAACGTCATGAGGGATCCCTCTCATTGTGGGTGTGTTATCAGGGCTGCCCGGCAATCATTCTGTATTCCTTTTCGCCCCGAAACTGTACCTAGGTACAGGCAACGCTTGCCCGCGCAGCCTTGCCCGGTGCACCGATGCCAGTGCGCCAGTGCAGAAGGCGCACCGGCACCCCGTCACGCGAATCCCAGGCGGGACGCCGCAAAGACCGCCTGCTTGGCGGTGTCGACCTCAAGCTTGCGCACGATGTTGGCCATGTGGAACTTGACCGTGCGCACACGGATGTCACAGATGCAGGCGATCTCGCTGTAGGACTTGCCGAGGGATACCCAGCCGAGAATCGTGTGCTCGCGGACAGTGAGTGGCGGCTCTGCGGTGTTCTGCGACATCGCGCCCGGGTTCATGTCGCTGTGAAACGCCACCAATGCCAGTTGCAGCGTGCCTTTGATGTGCTGGATCTGGTGGTGGAAGTGCGGACTCTGCTCGCGGTTGACCAGACTCAACAGCCCCATGCGCTGTTGCGGATCGTGGACGACGAAGGTGTAGCCGTCCTGCATCGAGAACTCTCGGGTGAGCTGCTCGAATGCGCCCTGCCCTTGCACGGGCTTGCGCCGGTAGGCTTCGGTCCAGTGAAAAGGCGCGACGCTTTGCACGCCGTGGGAAATGATCGGATCGACGCGGTGCAGTGCCTCGCCGCAGTATTTGCGCTGCCAGGCAATGGAGAAGCTGGACAGGAAGTTCGACAGGCCAAAGGTGCGCTTGTCGATGGTGGCGTAGGTGAACGGGCAGTCTATTTCAGAGGGCAGATGCTCGATCAGGGTGGCCAGGTTTGGATCCTGGCCCGGCCTGACGAAAAGCGGAGCGTTGAAATGCATGATCAGCATCTTCTTTTTGTTGGCATCAGGCGGATGGGGTTCAGCGTTCCTGGCGAGAGGCTGCCAGCCCTCGCTTGACGGCCGGGCGCTGCTCGATGGTTTGCAACCAGGCGCGCACCGCCGGGAACAGCGAAATGTCCAGGTCCAGTTCTTCATAGGTGCGCAGCCAGGTGAACAGGGCAATGTCGGCAATGGTGTAGCGCTGGCCGGCAATGTACTCGCGATCGGCAAGTTGACTGTTCACCAGCGCGTAGAGCCGCAGCGACTCTTTACGGTAGCGATCCAGCGCCTGGTCGTTGGCGATCGTGCTGGCATGGCGGAACCACCACAGCTGTCCGAGCATCGGCCCCACGCTTGCGATCTGGAAACTCAGCCATTGCTGGACCTGAAGGCGTTCTGCCGGGGTCTCGCCACCCAGTGCAGCGTGCTGATCTGCCAGATAGGTCAGGATCACTGCCGATTCAAACAGCGTCACGCGTTTTTCGTTATCGATCAGGACCGGGATTTTTCCGTTCGGGTTGAGGGCCAGGAAGCCAGAGGCTTTCTGCTCGCCCTTGTTCAGATCGACATGGGTCAGGGTGTAGTCGAGGCCGAGTTCTTCGAGGGCGATGGGGATTTTCTGACCGTTGGGAGTGTCGGCCGTGTACAGGTGCAGCGAGGCAGTATTCATCAAAGGTTCCGTCCTTGTGGTTGCATTTGCAATGAGTCTGCATTATTCCTTTAGCACCCCGCAAGACAGTCACAGGAGTTTCATCTTCATGGATAGCCTTCGTTTACAGCGCACCGCCAGGACCGAATCGGCGGCCCAGGCGTGCATCGAGCTCATTGAGCACAGCCACCTGTCGGGAGTGGTCACCCAGAGTTCTCCGCTCTTTACCGTTGTCGATCTGATCAAGCGCCTTGAGAGCGATCAGCGCACCCGCGGCCAATTCTGGAAGGTCAACGACCGTGCCCACGAGCCATCCACCGGCACGGCGATCAGTGCGTGGCCGCTGTGGTTCAGCGAACCGGCGCGCAACGATGAGCGGCCGTTGTTCTACATGACTCAGTCAGCCACCTCCGCGCACCTCTCGATGCTCACGTCCCAGACCGGGCAGCGGGGTATTGTGCTCAATGACATTGAGTCTTCCCCCTCGCGCTGGGCAAAAGGTGCTCACCCGTGGTTGCCGTTGTGGCTGGCCTCCAATCGGCACTGCATCCCTTTCGACCCCGCCAGTGGCGATGAAGCCAGGGCAATACTTATCGGCGCGCTTGACGAACTCTATGTGCAAGGGGCGCCCGGCTTCTGCTACATGACGCTGCACGATGAAAGCGGCGATGGGCTGGCGTGTGATCGGACCCAGGCGTTTATGGGGATGTACCGGCTGGACAACCCGACCCCTGCGGCACAGCACGTTCGGTTGCTTGGCGCAGGACTCATGCTGCGGGAGGTGCAAGCCGCCGCGCAGATCCTGCACGATGACTGGGGCATCGCCGCCGAAGTGTGGAGCTGCCCCAGCTACACCAAGCTGGCGCGGGACGCGGAACGCCAGTCCCGGCATAAACGCCTTCTGCGCGGCGAGGCACCGAGGACCAGCCATCTGCAGGACTGCCTCGGCAGCTCGCAAACACCGGTGGTTGCCGTGACCGGGTACGCGGAGTTCGTCGCGGCACAACTGGCGGCCCATGTGCGGGGACCTTTCACCGCGCTGGGCGCCGACAGCCTGGAACCCCATCAACGCCTGGACCGGCACTGGATCGCGATGACGGCCCTGCGCGAACTGGCGAATCTCGAGCAGATCAGCACTGCGCTTGTCAGCAAGGCGCTGGAACGTTACCGGCTGGTCTGAGAGATTTTTCGGGACTCGCGGGCGTTGCGGCTGGCATTTTCCAGCGCGTCCGCAAACAGGCGTTTCTGATCGTCATCGAACTCCACCAGAAACAGTTCTTCGACGGCCTGCTTGTAGACCTGCCAGATCCGCTTGCGCAGAACCCGGCCGGCGTCGGTGATCCGGGCGATGGCGCCGCGCCCGTCCTCGAGGGACTTCTCCCGGGTGACCAACCCTTCCTTCTCCAGACGGTCAACCAGCCGGGTGAGGTTGTAGCGTTCGATGGCCATGACGTCAGCGAGTTCGTGCATCCTCCTGGCGCCGTCCTGCCCGCTTTCGATACCCCAGAGCGCGTCATACCAGTCGTACGGCGGCAGCTGTTCTTCGGCCAGCCGCCGCTCGATTTCCTTGATCAGGCAGCGGTGCGCCCGAATGAAGTTGTACCAGAGGTCTGGCGATGGGGTGGCCATGGTATCTCCAAATCCTAGGGTTGATTGCAGTTGCAATCATAGCGGCAATGACGCTAGATTCAATTGCAATTGCAACGATGAGCGGGTTGAACAACGGCCCGCTGATGCCATTTTCAGGAGATGTAATGATGGAACAGAGCTACCTGCTTCGCGACGAGGATCCACAAGAAACCCGCGAATGGATTGACTCGATCGCATCCGTCGTCGAGGCAGAAGGCCGCCCCAGGGCCCACTTCCTGATCGACCAATTGCTCGATTTCGACGTTTCTGTTCATGGTGACTTCCATGGACGCGTCACCACGCCGTACGTGAACACCATTCCCCCCGAGCGCGAGTTGCCTTACCCGGGCGACCTCGGCATCGAAAAGCGCCTCAACGCCTTCATCCGCTGGAACGCCCTGACCATGGTCCTGCGGGCCGGCAAGCATTCCGGCGTGGGTGGTCACATCGCCACGTACGCATCGGCGGCAGTGCTCTACGACGTCGGCTTCGATCATTTTTTCCGCGGCCGGACAGACACCTTCGCCGGCGATCTGGTGTATATCCAGGGCCACTCGGCGCCGGGCATCTACGGCCGGGCCTTTACCGAGGGCCGTCTCACCGAGGCGCAGCTCGATAACTTCCGCCGGGAAACCGATCGCGACGGTGTGTCGTCCTATCCCCACCCCCGCCTGATGCCCGACTTCTGGCAATTCCCGACCGTGTCCATGGGCCTGGGCCCGATCACGGCTGCCTACCAGGCGCGCTTCATGCGTTATCTGGAAAACCGTGGCCTCAAGGAGCATCAGGGCCGCAAGGTCTGGGCGTTTCTGGGCGACGGCGAAATGGACCAGCCGGAATCCCTGGCCGCCATCTCCCTCGCCGGGCGCGAAAAGCTCGACAACATCATTTTCGTCGTCAACTGCAACCTGCAACGTCTTGACGGACCGGTGCGCGGGAACAGCAAAGTCATCCAGGAATTTGAAAGCCTGTACCGGGCCGCCGGCTGGAACGTGATCAAGGTGATCTGGGGGGTGGCTGGGACGAACTGCTGGCCAAGGACAAATCGGGCCTGTTGCGCCAGCGCATGATGGAATGCGTCGACGGCGAGTACCAGACGTACAAGTCACAGAACGGCGCTTATGTGCGCGAGCACTTCTTCGGCAAATACCCCGAGCTTGTGGAACTGGTCAGCGACATGACCGACGACCAGATCTGGAAACTCACTCGTGGCGGCCACGACCCGGTCAAGGTTTACAACGCCTATGCCGCGGCATCCCGCAAGACCGGCCGGCCCACGGTGATCCTCGCCAAAACGGTGAAGGGCTTCGGCATGGGCGAAGCGGGCGAAGGCCAGAACATCAACCATCAACTGAAAAAAATGGGCGGCGACGCGGTCAAGGCATTCCGCGACCGTTTCGGGCTTGAGCTGAGCGATGACCTGCTGGGCGAAATGCCTTACCTGCGACCGGACGAAGACAGCGTCGAAGCCCGGTATCTTCGCGCCCGACGCGCGAGCCTCGGGGGCAGATTCCCGCCCGGCACGCCCAGGTCGAGCCGTTGCAGATCCCGCCGTTGGCGGCGCTGGAGGTGCAACTGAAAAGCACCGGTGACCGTTCCATCTCCACCACCATGGCCTTCGTGCGGATCCTCGCCACGCTGCTGAAGGACCCGAACATCGGCAAGCTCATCGTCCCCATCGTGCCTGACGAGTCGCGCACCTTCGGCATGGAAAACCTGTTCCGCCAGATCGGCATTCATTCCCACGTCGGCCAGCTCTACACGCCGCAGGATGCCGGCACGCTGTCCTACTACAAGGAAAGCACTGACGGGCAAATCATGCAGGAAGGTCTGAACGAGTCCGGGGCGACGTCATCCTGGATCGCGGCCAGTACCTCCTACGCCAACCATGGCGTAATGACCCTGCCGTTCTACATCTTCTATTCGATGTTCGGCTTCCAGCGGGTCGGTGATCTGCTCTGGGCCGCAGGGGACGCGCGGGCTCGGGGCTTTTTGCTCGGCGCAACCTCCGGGCGTACCACCCTGATGGGTGAAGGCTTGCAGCACGACGACGGTCACAGCCACGTGATGTCGGCCACCGTGCCGTGCTGCGTTTCCTACGACCCGACGTATGCCTACGAATTGGCGGTCATCGTCCACGACGGCATGCGCCGGATGTACGTCGATCAGGAGGACATCTACTACTACATCACCCTGCTCAACGAGAACTACCCGCACCCCGAACTGCCCGAAGGCGCCGAACAAGGCATTCTCAAGGGCCTGTATCGACTGCCGATCGAACACGAGGCCCAGTCCGGTCGCCACGTTCAGCTGATGGGCAGTGGCTCGATCCTCCCCGAAGTCATCGCAGCGGCGGAGATCCTTGCCAGCGAGTACCAGGTGAGCAGCGACGTCTGGTCGGCAACCAGCCTCACCGAGGTTCGCCGTGAAGCGCAGCAGGCCGAACGCTGGAACCTGCTGCATCCGCTGGAAGAGCCGAAAGTGCCGTATCTGACCGAGGTGCTTGAGGGGCACCCCGGCCCGGTGGTGGTCGCGACGGACTACATGAAAATCCACGCAGACCAGATCCGTCCGTGGATCGGCAACCGTCGCTTCGTGGCACTGGGCACCGATGGTTTCGGGCAGTCGGACACCCGCGAAGCGCTGCGCCGGCACTTCGAAGTGGACCGTCAGTTTGTCGTGCTGGCAGCGCTGAAAGCCTTGGCTGACGAGGGCGCAATCGACCGGCAAGTGGTCGCCCGCGCGCTGGCCGAGATGCAGATTGACGTTGAGAAAGTCGATCCGATTACCGTGTGATTCGACACCGCGATAGACAAAGAGCCAGGCCATCCGCCTGGCTTTTCGTCGCATGCACAGGCCGCCTCCTTGACCCCGTGCATCAGTCAGCCCGGCCTTGAATAAGTCGACCTCAGCTGACCTTGATCACCACCTTGCCAAACGGCCCGCGCGCCAGATGTTCGTACGCCTCACGGGCCTGCTCGAACGGGTAGACATGGTCGATGACCGGACGAATATGGTGGGTGTCGAGGAAAGCATTCATGCGGTCGAACGAAGAACGTGGCGCCACGGCAATCCCGCGAAGGGTGGTCTGACGGAAGATCAGCGGCATCAGGTTCAGCGCGGTGGTTTGCCCGGTCAGGAAACCGATCTGGGCAATCTTGCCACCCACTTTTGTCGCCTGAACGGACGCGTTGACGCCCTCCCCGCCGGCCACATCCAGCAGCAGGTCCACGCCTTTGCCGTCGGTGAGTTTCAGCACTTCTGCCGCCCAGTCCGGGGTCTTGCGGTAGTTCACGCCCGCCATTGCGCCGAGCTTGATAACCGCGTCCAGATTGTCGTCGCGGCTGGAAGTGACGATGACCTTGGCGCCCAGTGCCATGGCGATCTGTGCGGCGAAGATCGACACGCCGCCGGTGCCTTGCACCAACACCGTCTGGCCAGGCTCGATCTGGCCGTAATCCACCAGCGAGTACCAGGCGGTCAACGCGGCGATAGGCAGTGTCGACGCCTCTTCGTCGGTCATGTCATCCGGCGCACGCACCGCGCTGTCTTCGTGAATGATCATGAATTCCGCCAGCCCGCCGGGCAGTGGCGAGCCAAAGCAGTAGTCGGGTTCGTCGGAGGCGGGCATGCCGTCGAGCCAGCGCGAGTACAGGTGCGAATTGACCCGGTCGCCGACCGCAAAGCGGCTGACGCCCTCGCCCACGGCGACCACCGTGCCGACAGCGTCGCTCACCGGAATCAGGGGCTTGGGCACCGTGTGCGGTTCGTAGATTCCGTCAACGATGGCTTTGTCGCGGAAGTTCAGGGACACCGCGCCCACCTTGACCAGCAGCTCGCCGGCCTTGGGGGTTGGCGTTGCGGTTTCACCCTGCTGCAGGTGGTCGAGGCCGAAATCTTTCAGAAGCCAGGCTTTCATGGTGTATCTCCGTTGAAGTGTTTCCCAGAAGGCCGGGGTCGGCCGTTTGTGTGCTGGGGGCATTGTTTCTGTTATGAGCGCAGGGATAAATGCCCGGCAACGCACAGGATTGTTATCCTGATGCGCAACAATCATCGCGATTTCCAAGGAGCGAACCGATGGACCTTTTGCAGTCGATGCAGGTGTTCGCGAGGCTGGCGGAGCTCGGCAGCTTCACCAAAGTGGCCGAAGCCACTCAGTTGGGCCGCCCGCACATCACCCGATCGATTCAGACGCTGGAGGCTTCCCTCGGCGTGCGCCTATTTCAACGCACCACGCGCACGGTGAAGCTGACGGCCGAAGGCGAGCAGTTTTACGAACGGGTCAAAGGCATCCTCGCCGACATCTCGGACACCACGTCAATGTTCGACCGCAGCGGCGTCACCCTGCAAGGGCGACTTCGGGTGGACATCCCCACGGCGTTCTCCCAACGCAGTTTCATCGAAAGCCTGAAGGGATTCACGGGCGCGTTTCCCGCCATCGAACTGGTGGTGGGCGTCACGGATCGAGCGGTAGATCTGGTGGCTGAGGGCGTTGATTGTGTGTTGCGGATTGGCGAGTTGCGGGACTCAAGCATGGTTGCCCGACAGATCGGTACGGTAGAAATGGTCACCTGCGCGGCGCCTTCCTATCTCGACACATGGGGTAGGCCTACAACGCTCGGCGATCTGACCCAGCATCAGGGCGTCGATTTTCTCTCGGGACAGAGCAACCGGCCCCTGCCCTGGTATTTCCAGGACGGCGGCGAGGATCGGCCTTACCCGAGTCGCGGGGCCATTACGGTCAACGAGTCCAACGCCTATGTTCACTGCGGCCTGGCAGGCTTCGGCATCATCCAGGCGCCCGGCATCACCGTGGATGCGTTTCTCGCCAGCGGTGAACTGATCGAAGTACTGCAGCCTTTTCGTCCGGCCCGGCGCAAGGTGTCAGTGCTTTATCCCAGCCGGACGCACCTCGCGCCCCAGGTGCATGCCTTTGCCGACTGGTTGCGTGAACACTTTCCCGCGTTGCATCCCAAATGGTTCAAGGCTGACTGACACAACCTACACGCCGGGTACGCCGTCGGGCGTGGCCTTGGGTTCATGGCCGCGCGGTAAGGGTCGAGGGAGAGAACGACTAAGACGCCTTCGACGTATTCAAGTTGAACAACGTCGCCGCCGTGCCGCTTCGATAGTCCGACGGCGTCTGCTTCATCTCGTAACGGAAGTGTCGATTGAAGTTCGACAGGTTGATGTAGCCCACTTCAAAGCAGACATCGGCGATGGACATCCGCGTCTGCAGCAACAAGCGGCAGGCCCTCTGGATGCGCAGCTTGCGCATCAGGTCGATGAACCCATGCCCGGTGGCGCGCTTGAAGAATCGTGAAAACCCCGGCTCGCTCATGTGCAGGCGCTCGGCAATCACTGAGAGCCGGATATCGCCGGTGAGCTCCCGCTGCAGGTAGTCGAATGCCCGGTGGACCCGCTCGGCGCTTTTCGCATCGAGGGTCGGTGCGTAACACGAACTCGCCAACGTCCGGGCTTCCCTGTCACACGCTCCGCTCAGGGTATGGAGCAGCTCAAGAAACAGCAGCAAGCGCTGTAATCCGTTCGCCGAGCCTATGCGTTCAAGCAGGTCGGCGGCCCGCAGCGCGGTCTCGCCGGTGAATTCCAGCCCACGGCGGGCACGATCAAACAAACCCTGCAATTCACCCAGCTCAGGCATCGTCTCGCGCAGCGCCAGCAAGGTGGCACCGTCGAACTGAAGTACGACGTCACGGCCTTGCAGGTGCTCCCCGGCGCCAGATCGCCCATCCAGTCATGGGGTAAATCGGGACCAATGAGCGCCACATGGCCGGGGCCGAAGGCGCCGATGTAATCGCCCGCCACCAGTTTGCCGCTGCCTTTGCGGATCAGATGAATTTCGTATTCAGGGTGATGATTCCAGCGCGCGAGCGCATAGGGATAGTCGTGTTCGTACCAGCGAAAACTCTGCTGGGGCGCCGGCAGGATGATCTCCAGTTCGGCAGGCAACTGCTCGAATAAGGCGGTTCGGCTTTCAGGCATGGTCTGCCCCTTTTTTGTCGTTGTTGGCGCGTGCATCGACGCACCATACGCCCATTGCATCATCCTGCTCCACCTCGCCTGTCGCTGCGCGATGATACTTTTAGCCGGACGCAGGGCTGGGCTGCACGGTTAAAAAAGCATCAGTGGGACATCCTCAGCGTGTTTGTTGCAGCGCGTGCGAGCTGCTGTAATCGGCACGCCACTGCCCCGAAGTGAGACGTCAGAGGGACCGGCAGTGCTGAAAAACAACAATAACGATTCCGCGCCACCGGCGTGGAGTGGAGATCACCATGAAGATCACCCATCACGCGCTGCTGCTGGCTGCCGGCCTGTCTCTGGCTGGGGTCAGCCATGCTGCCGAGACCATCACCATCGCGACGGTCAACAACAACGACATGATCCGCATGCAGCGGCTCTCCAGGGTATTCGAAGAGCAGCACCCCGACATCAAACTCAACTGGGTGGTGCTCGAAGAAAACGTCCTGCGCCAGCGGCTGACGACTGACATCGCAACCCAGGGCGGCCAGTTCGATGTGTTGACCATCGGCACCTACGAGACGCCATTGTGGGGCGCAAAAAACTGGTTGGAGCCGATGAAGGACCTGCCCGCCAGCTACGACCTCGACGACATCATCCCCTCCGTGCGCCAGGGCCTGTCGGTCAACGACACGCTCTATGCGTTGCCCTTCTACGGCGAGAGCACGGTGACCTACTACCGGACCGACCTGTTCAAACAAGCCGGGCTGAGCATGCCCGAGCACCCGACCTGGACCCAACTCGGGGCGTTTGCCGCCAAACTGCATCACCCGGATCAGGGTCAGTACGGCATGTGCCTGCGAGGCAAGGCCGGCTGGGGCGAGAACATGGCCTTGCTGACAACGATGGCCAACGCCTTCGGCGCCCGCTGGTTCGACGAGCAATGGCGACCCGAGCTGACCAGCCCCGAGTGGAAGGCCGCTGCCGATTTCTACGTCAACACGCTGAAAAACTATGGGCCGCCCGGCGTCTCAAGTAACGGTTTCAACGAAACCCTCGCCCTGTTCAACAGCGGCAAATGCGCGATCTGGGTCGATGCCAGCGTGGCGGGCTCGTTCACCACCGACAAGGAACAGAGCCGGGTCGTGGACAGCGTGGGCTTCGCGCCAGCACCCGTTGAAGTGACCGACAAGGGTTCGTCCTGGCTGTACGCCTGGTCTCTGGCAATCCCGGCAACCTCCCAACACAAAGACGCCGCCAAGGCCTTCACCACCTGGGCGACCTCCAAGGAATACATCCAGCTCGTGGCGCAAAAAGACGGCATCACCAACGTGCCGCCCGGCACTCGCACCTCCACCTACAGCGACGCCTACCTCAAGGCTGCGCCGTTCGCCAAAGTGACACTGGAGATGATGAAGCACGCCGATCCGACGCACCCGTCGGCCAAGCCTGTGCCCTATGTTGGCATTCAGTACGTGACCATCCCGGAATTCCAGGCCATCGGCACGTCGGTGGGCAAGCTCTTCTCCGCCGCACTCACCGGCCAGACCTCCGTCGAGCAGGCACTGGCTGCCGCGCAGTCGACGACGGAGCGGGAAATGAAGCGCGCTGGCTACCCAAAGAAATAAACCCACCGCCGACGGATGTCGGCCGGTTCTCACCGCATAACGGATGACTCTTCCCATGAAACGACTCGAAGGTAAAAGCGCGCTGATCACCGGCTCGGCCCGCGGTATCGGGCGGGCCTACGCCGAAGCCTACATTCGCGAGGGCGCGACGGTCGCCATCGCCGACATCAACCTGGAGCGCGCGACCCAGACGGCCACCGAACTGGGGGCCAGTGCCTACGCGGTGAGGATGGATGTCACCGATCAATCGTCCATTGACGCGGCCATGGCGGCCGTCATCGCCACCACCGGTAAGCTGGATATTTTGGTCAACAACGCCGCGCTGTTTGATCTCGCGCCCATTACGGACATCACCCGCGAGAGCTACGAGCGGCTGTTCTCCATCAATGTGGCCGGCACGTTGTTCACCCTTCAGGCGGCGGCGAAGCAGATGATCGCCCAGGGTCATGGCGGCAAGATCATCAACATGGCGAGCCAGGCCGGGCGGCGCGGCGAGGCACTGGTGGGCGTCTACTGCGCGACCAAGGCCGCAGTCATCAGCCTGACCCAGTCCGCCGGGTTGAACCTGATCAAACACCGGATCAACGTCAACGCGATCGCACCGGGCGTGGTTGATGGCGAGCATTGGGACGGCGTCGACGCGCTGTTTGCCAGACACGAGAACCGGCCGCTGGGGGAGAAGAAAAGGCTCGTCGGCGAAGAAGTGCCCTACGGTCGCATGGGCACCGCCGAGGACCTGACCGGCATGGCGATCTTTCTCGCGTCAGCGGAGAGCGATTATGTCGTCGCCCAGACCTACAACGTCGACGGTGGCAACTGGATGAGTTGAGGCCGGGGAAAACGTGGGTCGCTGATCCATCGGGTCAGTCAGTGGGAACGGCTCGCCCCACTGATGGGCCGCACACGGGACTAACCGGATTGAGCTAACCGCCGTATGATTCCCGTTCAACGAATAGCGGCGCAGGCGACCTAACCATCAACGATTCAACGATTCCCTCAACAGCCAACCCTCCGAACGTAGGCCCCGACGTGCGCTTCGAGTGCGTCGGCTGCGGCGCCTGCTGCCGCGGCCGCTTCGTCCCCTTGACCCTGAGTGAAGCAGTGACCTGGCTAAAACGCGGCCATTCTGTCGGGGTTTTGCTTGAGGCGTTTGATGAGTCGCTCTGGCCGGTCGGATCGCCCGAGTACGCCTACAACGCCGGGCGATCCGCGCCGGTCACCGGCGGTTCGGGCACCCTGCGGGTAACGGTGATTCTGGCGGCTAATGCCTTGCCTGAGTGCCCGAACCTTCAGCAGAACGGGCTCTGTTCGGTGTACCTGGAGCGTCCGCTGGTGTGCCGGATCTACCCGATGGAGATCAGTCCTTTCATTGAGCTGAAACCCCAAGCCAAAGACTGCCCGCCCGAAGCCTGGCAGCAGGGTAGCCTGCTGGCGTCGGATCAGGGGCTGGCGATGCTGGTCCAGCAATCGCGCCAGTCCGACCGCGAGGATGCCCGGCGCAAGGTGGCGATATGCGAAAGCCTTGGTCTGACCGTCGCCGGCTGGAAAGGCAACGGTCTGGTGACTCACCAGCCTTCGGTCGAGACCTTGCTTGCTGCGTGCGAAGGTGCCGAAGTCAATGCTGGCGCTGCTGCGCAGCCGTGGCAGATCAAGGCAGAAGAGCCGGCGTTGAGGGATTATCTCCATACCCAGTCCGTGCCCCTGGCTGACTCACCGACCGACGATTACATCTTCCACCCACTACCCCGCTGAACGGCCGCCGCTGAACCGCTTGCAGCTTGCCGCTGGCCGCTTCAGCCTATCACCCGCGCATACACCGACCGGTCCACATTCCCGCCGGACAGGATCACCCCGACCTTCTTTCCTGCCATGGCCTGGCGTTCCTGAATGAGCGCCGCCAGTGCAGCGGCGCCTGCACCCTCCGCGAGGTTATGGGTGTCGGTGTAATAGACGCGCATGGCCTCGGCGATTTCTTCCTCGCTGACAGCAACGATGCGCTCTGCACCTGCTCGATAGATCGCGAAGGCGGCAGGAATGGGCTGGCGCACGGCAAGGCCGTCGGCAAAGGTGTTCGCCGACGAGGTCTGCAAAAGGGTGCCTTCTTCGAACGACCACTTGGCAGCCGCTGCTTCGGTGGACACCACGCCGACCACCTTTGTCTGCAGGCCCAACGCGTCGCGGGCCGCAATAACGCCGCAAATCCCCGACCCGCAGCCGATCGGCACGTAAACCGTGTCCAGCTCCGGCACAGCCATGAACAACTCCAGCGCATACGTGGCCACGCCCTTGAGCAACTCGATGTGGAAAGGCGGGACCAGATAGTGCCCATGCACGTCCGCCAGCCGCGCGGCCTCTTCCCGGGCTTCGTCGAAATCCCGGCCGCACTCGATCACGGTGCCGCCGAGGGCGCGCATGGCGTGGTTCTTTTCCGGCGAATTGCCTTCCGGCACCACGATCGACGCACTCAAGCCCAATGCCGTGGCGGCCAGCGCCAGACTCTGACCATGATTGCCGCGCGTCGCGGTGACGATGCCTTTGACGGCCGGGTAAGTGCGCTTGAGCCAGTGCATGAAGGTAATCCCGCCGCGCACTTTGAAGGCGCCGGTGGGCGTGTGGTTTTCATGTTTGACCCAGACCGTGATGTTCAGCCGCTCGGCCAGTAACGGCCAGGCATATTGAGCGGTCGGCGGCATGACCGCATACACCTGGCGAGCGGCCTGTTCGATATCGTCGCGTGTCAGTCCGTGCATGGCCGTATCCTCGAAAATTTGGCTCAGTTTAGGCTGAGCCCCACCGCGCCGGCTTTCAAAAAACTGACCTGACTTTTTGCCGCCCACTTCATTAGTATCAATGCCATGAACCTGACAACACGCCCACCTCGCCCGCTCCCCCTGAACCGGTTCGCCGTGTCGAGGCAGGCCCGTGGATGATTGAATTGCTCCCCGCCGCCGGTTACGCCACTCGTTACGTGGCGGCTCAGGCAGCGATTGGTTTCGCCTTCGAAAGCCAGCGCGGGCTGCACGCCATCGGCAGCGATCGGGTGCAGCCTTTCGACGCGCTGCCCAACGGCCTCGCGTTCGTGCCCGCCGGTTGCGACGTGTTGTCCCAGTCACCCACGGGCGGTGAATACCTGCGGCTGCTGCGCACGGACGAGCTTGCGCTGACGGGCGACCATGCGTTTAACAACCGCATCGATGCACAGGCGATTCCCTTGGCGATGAAGCTGCGCGCCGCGTTGCTGCAGTCCTCGCCTGCGGACGACTGGGAGGGTTGGGCGCTGGCGCTGGCTGAACGGGTCGGTGACCGAAGCCCCTACGACACGCCGCTGCAAGGCTCGATCAACGGCAGCCGGATGCGCAGGCTGGATGAGTTCATCGACGCGGGCATCGACGGGCCGCTGGGGGTGCACGCCATGGCGGATATGCTGGGGTTGTCCGAGGGGTATTTCATTCGGGCCTTCAAAAACACCACGGGCAAAAGTCCGCACAGTTACCTGATCGACAGGCGCCTGGCCAAGGCACGAACCCTGATGCGCGACTCAAACGCGAGACTGGCAGAGATCGCCCCTGCCTGCGGCTTCAGCTCCCAGGCCCATATGGCGACCGCTTTCCGGCTCCGTTTGGGCACGAGCCCGGCGAAATTGCGCAGTCAGTGGGGGTGATGACTCATCTTCCAGTCACCAGCCGTACCGCTGCAGAACCGCACTGACAACGGGATGGCGGTCAACCGTCGCTAAAGACGAGTGAAATCCGGGCCGAGCCCTCTGCAAATGATCCCGCGTCCCGCTCCACTGGCTGACTACGACAGCCAGCATTTCAACCGCGCCAGGTGCCTGTGGATGCCAGGTCACCGGGTTGTCAAACACATCGCTGAAAACCTCCCACTGACTGTGCAATTTGCCCCGGGCGCCTGCGACCAAGCTGTCCAGTTGATCGGGATCGGCGTCAGGCAGCCACCGTTCCGGGTAGTCGATCAGGCCAATGGAGGCATAGCAGTTGGTGGTGATGTACGCCAGCGCACGGAGTTGTTGGGCACGTTCAAGAACGTCGTGAGCCAAAAGGCCGGACAACGGAAATGCCAGGCCGAGATGGGTGAGGATGGCCGCGCTCTCCGTCAGCACGCCACCGCCGGGGATGACCAGGGTCGGCACCTGCATCAACGGATTCAAGCGTTTCAACTCGTCCTGCCCGGCGCCCGCTTCCCACGAACTGGCGGGCACCAGGCGGTATTCGGCGCCGCACAGGGTAAGTGCCATCTCGATGGCGGCCGAGCCGGATCTCTCGGCCCCAAATAACGTGAACATGCGTTTCCCTCTGTCATCAGGCTTTATGGGCATGCCGGCGCTGCCATTCATCAGCCACATCGCCCAGGGTTTTGCGGGTGTCGTTGCGTATCCAGGCCATGAAGTCGCGGTCGAATTTAAAGGCCGGTCCGCACTGCCCGGTCATGAAGCGGCGCACGTTCTGGGTGTTGCGGTAATCCTGAGTCACAGGGGTGTTTCGGGAAAGCGGATCGCTGTGCCAGTCGAAAGCCATGGGATAAGTCCGAAAGGGTTGTCCTACGCATTCTAGCGGCGAAACCTGAGTTGCCATGACCGTCCATAAGTGCGCAGGAAGAAACCGTCACGGGATGGCAACAATCTGGTATTAAAGTGCCATCACCTTCTGCCGGAAGCACCCATTGATCCCTCGATCGTTGTCCTCGCTCCGTTTCATTCAATCGCTATTGGTACTTCTCTGCGCGGCGACCTTGCTGTTCCTGTGGGGACTGCATTACCAGCAAAAAGCCTCGTCTCGCGAGGAGGCGCTGGCAGCCAAGGCGGCCGAGCATTTGAACCTGGCCACCATCGCTGCCGAAAACCTGCGTCAGTTGGTCGACAGGGCCCAGGCCATCGGCGGGGTTGCCCGCAGCGATATGCAGGCGTTGGGCGTGCAGCATCAAGGCCTGGTGCGGATGTTGGCTGAGGACCCGGTTTTCAAACGCATGAGCCTGTATGCCGTCGACGGCCAGTTGATCTCTGCCAGCCACAGCGATGAGCCCGCCCAATTACCTTCTCTGTGGCTCACCCAGTTGCAGGATCACTCGGCCCGGTACGGTTTCAAGGCGCTTCTACCCTCTTCCCTCGGCCCACAGACAACGTCCCTTGGCCCCAGCTGGCGTCTGCCATTCCTCTTGCCGCTTACCGATCCGTTCACCGGCAGGCTGGATAACGTCCTCTTGATCCAACTGGACATCGGCTACCTCGCGGCCCTGTTCGAGCATATCGATCTGGGCCAGAGCGGGATGATGCGGCTGATCGATAACATCGGCCGAGAGCGCGTGCGGATCAGCAGCAGCGGCGTGGTGTTCTCCGGGGCGCCGATGACGCCCGAGCTGCCGGGTGACGGCCCGGTGGCGGGAATGCTGCCTCAACATTCCCCGGCCGGGCTTTTTCAAAGCCTGTACCTCCGCGTGCCACAGCGGGGTTTCAGCGTTGTCGTGAGCCAGGCGGAGGACGAAATCCTTGCGTCCTCCCTGCTCGCCTCGCGGCAGCAATTCTGGCTGAACCTGTCCATGACCGTGCTGATTCTGGGCGCCCTGTTCTGGACCTTGCGGGTGCTGCGCAAGCGTCAGGAAGCCTTCACCGCCCTTGAAGACGCCCAGCTCATCAATCAGCAACTGATCAGCCGGCTGGAGGACGAACATCGGCGCAGCAGCCATGCCGCTGCGACGGATCACCTGAGTGGCCTGCACAACCGTCGCCAGTTCATGGAGCTGACCACGCAAGTTCTCGCCAGACAGCGCGGCAGGCGGCGCTTGCTGGCCATCCTGTTCATCGACATGGATCGCTTCAAATCAATCAACGACTCGCTGGGGCACAAGGTCGGCGACATGTTGCTTCAGGCTGTCGCGGGGCGCATCTCCCGCATGCTTGAACCCGGCGATGAAGCGGCGAGGTTCGGCGGTGACGAATTCGTCATCCTGCTGGCCGGCGAGCGCAGTGAAGAACAGATTGATGGCTGGGCGCGGGCGCTGGTCGACAAGTTGTCGGCGGTGTACTCACTCAACGACCATGAAGTCACGACCAGCCCCAGCGTCGGCGTCAGCATTTGCCCCCGGGACGGTCAGGACGTCGAAGAGCTCATTCGCGGCGCGGACGCGGCGATGTACTCCGCCAAGCGCGCCGGTCGCGGCCAGTACCGCTTCTTTGACCCGTCGCTGAACGTCGTCGACGTCGAGGAATTCATGTTGGAACAGGCCTTCAGCCATGCGTTTAGCCATCACCAGTTCGTTCTGCACTATCAGCCGCAGATCAGGCTCGACACCCTGCAGGTCGAGGGTTATGAAGCGCTGGTGCGATGGCAGCATCCAGAGTTCGGGCTGCTGTATCCGGACCGCTTCATTTCGATGGCGGAGCGCAACGGTTTCATCGTCGGCCTCGGCTGGGAAGTGTTGCGCCTGAGCTGCGAGGACCTGATGCGCTGGCACGCCGAGGGCCGGGCGCTGAAGATCGCCGTCAACGTTTCCGCGATCCAGCTGCATCAGGCGGACTACAGCGACAGGTTCCTGCGGGAGCTGGCAATACGGGGCATTGCCCCGCAGTTTCTGGAGGTGGAGATCACCGAAACCTCCCTGCTCGACCCCGAAGGCCTGGCCGTTGAGCACCTCCAGCGGCTGCGCCTGGCGGGCGTGCGCATCAGCCTCGATGATTTCGGCAGCGGCTACGCAGGCTTCGCGCATCTGCAACTGTTGCCGTTGAACAAGCTGAAGATCGACCGCGCGTTGATCGCCCCACTGTCCAACAGTCCCGATGACAACCCGATCGTTTCCTCCACCATCATCCTGGCCAAGCGTCTGGGGCTTGAAGTGGTGGCCGAGGGCGTGGAAACCCGGGAGCAAGTCGTGTGCCTGAAGCTGGCCGGCTGTGACATCGTCCAGGGCTACCATTTCAGCCGGCCCCTCAGCGTCGCACAGTTGCAAGAGTACCCACCCTTCATGAACCTGGTAGGCGAAGCATGCGTGCAGTGAAAATTCTGGCGGTTC
The DNA here is from genome assembly GCF_016925575.1 of Pseudomonas sp. 15A4. NCBI lineage: Bacteria > Pseudomonadati > Pseudomonadota > Gammaproteobacteria > Pseudomonadales > Pseudomonadaceae > Pseudomonas > Pseudomonas sp. 15A4. The sequence goes on from NZ_CP068986.1 coordinate 4,005,604, forward strand.
TGCTGGCGAGCGTGATGCTGATCGAGCCGGCGTATGGCCAATGTTCGCAGCAGAGCCTGCGCATCGCCGTGATTCCTAAGAAAAGCATGGAGGTGCTGCTGCGCGAGCAGCGACCGCTGATAGAACACCTGCGTCGGGCGACGGGCATCCCGGTGGAGATCGTGCCCTCGTCTTCTTACGAAAGCGTGGTCGATGCCATCGTATCGGGCGGGGTGGACCTGGCCTGGCTCGGGCCGGCTTCCTACATCCTGGCGTATCAACGTGATCCGCGCATCGAACCGTTCGCCAGCCTGACCATCGCCAAAGGCTTCTTCACCCCTGCCGGTCAGCATTATCAGGCCTTGCTCGTGGCCCGCCAGGACGTGGCCCGGCAAACCGAAGGTCTGCGCGGCAAGCGGGTGGCGCTCACGGACCCCGCCAGTACCTCGGGCAGCATCATCCCCAACGCGGAGTTCTCCGCGCGGATCGGCATGCCCCTGCCGCAGTTTTTCAGCTCGGTGGTGTACTCCGGCTCACACGACAAGTCGCTGGACGCAGTGCTGGACCGCAAGGTCGAGGCCGCCTTCGTGTCCAGTGTCCGGGTGGATGAATACCTCAACAGAGGCGTGATCAGCCGCGAAACCCTGAGCGTGTTGTGGCACTCGGAGCCCATCTACTATGACCCGTTCGTCTTCCGTGGCGCGCTCTGCGCCGACATCAAGGCCAGGATACGCGACGCGATGCTGGTGAATAACCAAGGCTTGCGCGGCTTTCTTGATTCCCAGGAAGCCTCGGGAATCGTCCCGGTCGGCCACGCGCAATACGCTCCGTTGCTGCAGAAGATGCAGCAGATCGCGCCGGCGCAGTGATGGACTTCGCCGGGTACAGACTGTTTATCGTGTAATGCTCACCCTTCACGCCCTGACCAGAATCGCGCTCGAAATCAAATCGAAAAGATGGTCGGCCCGGGCCGCGAGGGCGGGCTGATCGTTCACCTAGGTCAGCGCCCCGACAAGGGCGAACAGGTCGGCACCGCCGCGTGCAGTCAGCGGGATCAACGCGAATGTGGGACTGGCTTTAGCCGGGAAGGCGTCGGTGGTTCCACTGCAAGATTTAGGGTGTTAGCGCTGGCCTCTTCCCGGCTGAAGCCGGTCCTACTGTGCGTGGCATTTGAGTGAGGAGGATTTATCGGTTGAAAGGGTGTCCAAGCCCGTAAGCGCAAATTGATCATATAAAAAGCCCCGCGCCGATACAGTACGCAACCGATCTGTCCCCCTGGAGGCCCAATGAATCCGGACACGACCCTGAGCGACGACGCGGGATCCCCGCCCCAGCAGGACTGGTTTTCCAACGAGCACCGCGGGCGCATCGACGAGCTGATCGCCAAGCTCAAAACCAGTGACACCAAAGAAAGCGTCTCGCGCTACCACGCCATGGCCGAAGGCTATTTGCTGGGCCTGCTGGACAGCTACCACGTCAGCACAGAGCACCACGATGCCGTTCGCCAATACCTGCACAACCTGGCGATAGCGCGGTTGAAGGCCGTGAAACCCAGGCTGCGCAAATGATCCGGCGTGAGCAGCCTGGGCGAATGAGCCTGCGCCGCTCAACCGATGATGATCGTCCCCGCCGCAATGACCACGCACGACAGGATCTTCCGCGCCGTGAGCGACTCGCCCAAAAACAGATACCCCAGCAATGCCGCAAACAGCACGCTGGTTTCACGAAGGGCCGACACCGCCCCCATGGGCGCCAGGGTCATGGCATAGATGACGATGCCGTAAGCCAGCAGCGACACCACGCCCCCGCCTAACGACGTCACCAGTCCAGGCCGGACGCTCACCAGACTGCGAACGTCGCGCAGACAAACGTACGTGATCGGCATCAACACCCCCACAACGCGCACATCCAGGCGGTGTAGGCCATCGGCGCACCGGACAGGCGCCCGCCAATCCCGTCCGTCACGCTATAGGCGGCGATGAAACATCCGGTGCCCAAGGCATACGGCAGGTTAGCGACGTGCAGCTTTCGGCCTTTGAAGGCGAGGGAAATAATGCCTGCGGAGACCAGCGCGATGCCGATCATCGTGCCGGTCTGCACCACCTCCCCGCAAAGATCGACGCGCACAGGGTGATCAGCACCGGCGAAGAGCCCCGTGAGATCGGGTAAGTCTGGCCGAGGTCGCCGCTGCGGTAGGTGCGCACCAGAAACAGGTTGTAACCCACATGCAGGAGCGCCGAGAGGCCAGCGTAGAACCAGCTTTCCTGCGCCGGTGCCGGCATGAAGAAAGCCCCGATCGTGCTGACGATGGCCACCGCCACGCACATGATGGTCATCGACCAGAGCTTGTCGGTGCCGCCACGCAACAAGGCGTTCCAGCTGGCGTGCAGCAAGGCAGCGAAGAGGATCAACAGGATGATGTAAGTAGGCATGTCGGATTCTAGGCAGTGGCTCATTCGAAATTAAAGCGAAGGCTTTTCATCCGATCATGAATAAATCCTCATGGGTCAATCGTAGGAAATTCCGGCTGCGGTTGATTCTTCGAGCAGCCAGTCGCGGAAACTGGCCACGTGGGGCTGGGTTTCCACCCCCTTCGGGCACACGAAGTAATAGGCAACCGGCGAGGGAAACGGCACCTCGAACAACCTGATCAAACTGCCGTCGCGCAGCTCTTTTTCCACGTGCCCGCTGCGAACGAGGGCAATGCCCTGCCCCAGCAAAGCCGCTTCCACGGTCATGTTGGTGTCGGGAAAACGCACGCTTTCCTTCAGCGAGGTCACGCCAAGGCCTATGTTTTGAAACCACACTTCCCAATTCGGCACTAGGTCGGAGCCGTCCCGCGCCAGCAGCGGATAGCGCAACAGCTCCGCCGGTTCCCGGGGTAGGCCGAAGCGCTTGAGCAGGTCAGGGCTCGCCACCGGAAAAATGTGCTCTCTGAACATGAATTCCGAATGCAGCGCGGGGTAATTGCCGCCGCCCAGACGGATCGCGACGTCCGCCTCGCCACTGGCGAAGTTGATCGTGGTGTCTGTACCGTCCAGGGAGACGAGGATTTCCGGGTGGCGTTCGGCCAGAGTGGGCAAGCGCGGCAACAGCCATTTCAGCGCGAAGGAGTAGGTCGTGCTGACCTTGAGCCTGACGCGGCCGTTCTCTTCGCGAAGGTCTGCAAGCGTCGCCTCCAGGTTCATGAAAAACGTCCTGACGATCGGCGCCAGCGCCGCTCCGGCGGGCGTCAGTCTCAGCGTCTTGCCGCGCTGAAACAGCTGCACGCCCCAGATGTCTTCGAGATTTTTCAATTGGTGACTCACCGCACTTTGGGTCACGTGCAGCTCCTCGGACGCCGAGGTAAATGTCCCGTGACGGGTGGCGACTTCGAAGGCACGCAAGGTAGCGGTGGGTGGCAGGTCTCTCATTTAACCGAGCCTCTACAAGCAGAGCGGCAGCCGCTCCGATCATGAATGACGGCTCATGGTAGAGGATTTGTTCAGCGAGTGGGTGCAGTGCATCAGCCTACCTGCCCTGCTCCGCTTTGAGGCTTGATCGCAGGCGAGCGCACCACCAGGGAGCAACCGCAGACAGGCCAAAGCCGGTAAAGGCCGACACCGCAGGGGAGCGTTCTCTTGGCACGCTTATTTCATGGTTAAAACAAACGGCAAGCCGGACCCCGGTCCTTAAGTCTCGTCCACATACGCGCCTCGAATGCGCCAGGTATCGAAGCCTGATCGACCCCTACCGGGTTGATCGGGCTTTTTTATGGATGCTGTTCATGCCGAACCTTTTGACCCCCGACCTGCGCCCCACCGTTCACGTTGGCTTCCTGCTCTCGACCGAAGGCACCTATCGGCGCATGGGCCGCAGTGCCCTGCTCGGGTTGCAGGACGCGCTGGCCGAGGTCAACGCCGACGGCCAGCGCAACGTGAAACTGGAAGCCATTTACGTCGACCCCCAAGGCGATCCGGCACGCTACAGCAGTGGCATCGCGCAGCTGCTGGGTGCGGGCATCAGACACATCTTCGGCACCACGCTGTCGGCCAGCCGCAAGGAAATCATCCCGGACCTGGACCAGCACGGCGCGCTGCTCTGGTATTCAAGCCCGTACGAAGGCTACGAAAGCAGCGAGAACGCGCTGTACCTCGGCGGATGCCCGAACCAGACGCTGCTCCCGCTGTTGCGCTACGCCCTCGGCCAGTTTGGTCGGCGGGCTTTTTTGCTCGGCTCTAACTATGTGTGGGGCTGGGAAAGCAACCGTATCGCCCGGGAAGTGCTGGAAGCCAACGGCGCTGAGGTGCTCGGGGAAAAATACTGGCACCTGGGCGCGACCGGCTTCGACACGCTGATTGAGGGGCTCATTCAAGACCCGCCAGCGTTTGTGCTGAACAACCTGGTGGGCGAGTCGTCCTACGCCTTTTTGCAGCAACTGGACCGTGCGTGCCAGCGCGAAGGCCTGCGCCTGCCGGTGCTCAGTTGCAACCTGACCGAAGCGGAGCTCGATGGCGTGGGCCCGATGCAGGCATTGCGCCTGCTGTCCTGCGGGCCGTTTTTCGAAACCCTCAACCCGGCGTTTTGCGAGGGCCAGCAGCGCCATGGCCCGCGCACCTGTTCGCATTACTACACCAGCGCCTACACGGCGTTGAGGGTGTTCGCCGATGCCTTGCACGCCAGCGATGATGCATCGCCCAAGGCGATTTGCGAGCACCTTTACCGACACCCGGTTGCCAGCGTCCTCGGCACTGTCAGCCTGTCGGCGCGCAATCATCACAGCGCGCTGGCCAGTCATATTGCCGAACTGCGCGGGGGACGCTTCGAAGTCGTGCACTCGGCGCCCCACCCGATCGCCGCCGACCCCTATCTCACTGTTACGGATGTACACGCCGACGTGGTCGACCGACACGCCACCGCGGCGCCGCGCTTGAGGATCGTCAAATGAACACACGCGCCTTTCCTGCTTTCGACCAGGGACACCTGCTGCTGATCGACTGCGATGAACGCAGTCAGGCCAACCTGGGCAAGAGCCTGCACCGCCTGGGGATTCACTCGCAGGTGCTCGCTCACGACGGACCGTGCGACACCCAAGGCTGTTTCGCCGCCATTCTCGAAATCGAGCATTTCGCCAGTCCGCTGGCCGTCGAGGCGCTGAATGAGGCCAGCATTCCCATCGTTGCGCTGACGGCTCACGAAACCCTGTCGCAGATCCAGCGCGCACTGCAGCTCGGCGCCACGGCGTTGCTCAACAAACCCATCAGCCAGGGCTCGGTCTACACCACGCTGATGATGGCGGTGGGACTGCGCGACCGTCAGCGCGCCGATGCCGAACAGCTCAACGAGCTGCAGCAGCGGCTGGCACTGCGTCCGCTCATGGCCCAGGCCCTGGCGCGCTTGATGGTAAGTCAGCGTGTCAACGAGGCGACGGCGTACGAGCGTTTGCGCAGCCTGTCGATGCAGCTCAACCGGCCGATCGAAACACTGTGCGTCGACCTCCTCGCGGCGCGGGACGAGGACCGCGCATGACCACCCTCAAGGCCCTGTTGCGTCGGCCGGCGGTGGCGGTTTCGCTGCTGTTTATCGTCACCGTGGTGCTGCTCGCGGCGCTGGCCCCGTGGATAAGCCCCTTCGATCCCGATGAGCAATTCGTCGAAGGCCTGACCCTGGAAGGCGCGCCCATGGCTCCGGCGACGCCGTACTGGATGGGCACCGACCTGCTCGGCCGTGACCTGCTGTCGCGGTTGATCTTCGGCGCGCGCACCTCGCTGTTCATCGGTGTGCTGGCCAACGGGCTGGCGGTGCTGATCGGCACGCTGGTGGGCCTGACCGCCGGCTTTGTGCGCGGCTGGCTGGGCAGCGTGTTGATGCGCCTGACCGACCTGATGATGGCCTTCCCGGCTTTGCTGCTGGCAATTGCCCTCTCGGCGATTTTCCAGCCCAGCGTGTGGATCGTTGCCATGGTCATCGCGATGGTCAACTGGGTGCAGATCGCCCGGGTGATCTATGCCGAAACCGTGGCGCTCAGTGCGCGTGATTTCGTTGCCGTGGAGCGCACCCTGGGCGCCAGCTCCCTGCGCATTCTGTTCTCGCACCTGTTGCCCCATCTGCTGCCGACCATTCTGGTGTGGGCGACGCTGGGGATTTCCACCACCGTTTTGCTGGAAGCCACCTTGTCGTACCTGGGCGTGGGGGTACAACCGCCGACGCCGAGCTGGGGCAACATCATTTTTGAAAGCCAGACCTACTTCACCTCGGCGCCGTGGCTGGTATTCATTCCGGGGCAGCGATCATCCTGCTGTCCCTGGCGTTCAACCTGGTCGGTGACGCCCTGCGCGACGAACTCGACCCCACACTCAAGGGGCGTCGCTGATGCTGCCGTTCATTTGCCGCCGGGTGGGTTACGCGCTGCTGATTCTGCTCGGCGTGACCTTCATCACCTACCTGTTGCTGTTCCTGCTGCCGGCCGACCCCGCGCGGCAGATCGCCGGGCGCAGCGCCACGCCTGAGGTGGTCGCGGCGATTCGGGCGCAACTGGGGCTGGACCTGCCCTTCTATCAGCAATACCTGGGTTACCTGGGCAACCTGCTCCACGGCGACCTCGGTCGCTCCTATATCCAGCGCACCGCCGTGAGTGAACTGATCGGCGCGCGACTGCGCCCGTCCCTGGAACTCATGGCGGCGGGCATCGGCTTCGAGCTGTTGATCGGCATCAGCTTGGGCATGCTCGCGGCGCTCAAGCGCGACAGCTTCGCTGACAAATTGCTCATGGCGTTTTCCTTCGTCGGTGTGTCGGCGCCGCAGTTCATCGCCGCCATGCTGTTTCTGTACTTCTTCGCCGTGCAACTGGGCTGGTTCCCGCTGGGGGCTATGGCGGCGCTACCCACCTGATGCTGCCGGCGCTGACCCTCGGACTGCTCGGCAGTGGCTGGTACTCGCGCATGGTTCGCTCTTCGATGATCGAAGTGCTGCACCAGGATTTCATCCGCACGGCGCGGGCCAAGGGCCTGAGCCGGGCGCGGATCGTGTTCGTGCACGTACTGCCCAACGCGATCGTCCCGGTGATCCCGATGATCGGCATCGACATCGGGGTGTTCATGGGCGGGCTGGTGGTGGTCGAGTCGGTGTTCGGCTGGCCGGGCATCGGTCAGCTCGCCTGGCAGTCGATCCAGCAAGTCGACATTCCGGTCATCGTCGGCGTCACCACACTGTCGGCGGTGGCCATCGTGCTGGGCAACCTGCTGGCGGATCTGGCGATCCCGCTGGTGGACCCGCGCATCGACATCAAGCAGCACTGAATCCATCAACACAACGGGGCACAACAATGAAGATCAACGCGCTGACCCTGGCCGTGGCGGCCACGCTGTTTACCACGCCACTGTGGGCCGACACGCCGAAAAGCGGCGGCGATGTGGTGGTGACCTACCAGAACGATGTCGCGACGCTGGACCCGGCGATTGGCTACGACTGGCAGAACTGGTCGATGATCAAAAGCCTGTTCGGCCGTCTGATGGACTACAAGCCTGGCACCACCGAGCTGGTGAAAAGCCTGGCCGAGGACTACAGCATTTCCCCGGACGGGCTGGTCTACAGCTTCACTTTGGTCGAGGGCGTGAAATTCCAGAACGGCCGTGAACTGGTCGCCAATGACGTCAAGTACTCCCTGGAGCGCACCGTCAACCCGAAAACCCAGAGCCCGGGCGCCGGTTTCTTCAGCTCCATCGTCGGTTACGAAGACGTGACCGGCGGCAAAAGCACGACCCTCAGCGGCATCAAGGTGGTCGACGACCAACACCTGACCATCACCCTGAGCGCACCGAACGCCACCTTCCTGCACATCATGGCGATCAACTTTGCCTCGGTCGTGCCCAAGGAAGCGGTGGAGCAATGGGGCGCCGACTTCGGCAAGCACCCGGTGGGCAGCGGCGCGTTCAGCCTGGCCGAGTGGAAACTGGGGCAGAAGCTCGAGCTGGTGAAAAACCCGAATTACTTCCAGAAGGGCCTGCCCTACGTCGACAAGATCACTTTCGAGATTGGCCAGGACCCGACCGTTGCGCTGCTGCGCCTGAACAAGGGTGAAGTGGACATTGCCGGCGACGGCGTGCCGCCCGCGCAATTCCTGCAGTTCAAGAACGACCCGGCCTCCAAACAATTGCTGGTCACCGGCAATCAGCTGCAGACCGGCTACGTGACGCTGAAAACCACCCTGCCGCCGTTCGACAACCTCAAGGTGCGCCAGGCCATCAACATGGCCATCAGCAAGGAACGCATCGTGCGCATCATCAACGGCCGCGCGGTCCCGGCGAACCAGCCGTTGCCACCGGCGATGCCCGGTTATGACACCCAGTACAAGGGACTGCCCTACGACGTCGAAGGCGCGAAAAAGCTGCTGGCCGATGCCGGTCTGGCCAAGGGTTTCGACACCGAGCTGTACGTGATGAACACCGACCCGCAGCCGCGCATTGCCCAGTCGATCCAGCAAGACCTGGCCAAGGTCGGCATCCGCGTGCAGATCAAGTCCCTGGCCCAAGCCAACGTGATTGCCGCCGGCAGCTCCAAGGATCAGGCGCCGATGGTGTGGTCCGGCGGCATGGCCTGGATCGCCGACTTCCCGGACCCGTCGAACTTCTACGGCCCGATTCTCGGTTGCACCGGCGCGGTCGAAGGCGGCTGGAACTGGTCGTTGTACTGCAACAAGGCGCTGGACGAACGCGCCGCCAAAGCCGACGCCATGGCCCGCCCGGAACAGCAGGCCGAGCGCACCGAAGCGTGGAAGAAGATCTTCACCGACGCCATGGCCGACGCGCCGTGGGTGCCGATCTTTAACGAGCAACGCTTCACCGTGCGCTCCAAGCGCATGGGCGGCGACGACGCGCTGTACGTCGATCCGGTCCACGTGCCGGTCAACTATGACTACATCTGGGTGAAGTGATTTGCGCTGGCCTGTGCCGGATCACGAGCATGGAACGGGCCATTGCGTCTTACCCCTTAAACGAGGACCGCATCCATGTGCCAGAACTGCCTGGTCAAGACCATCCACAGCGTCAACAGCCACTTCGGCTGGGACCACAGCTTCACCCCCGTCGAGCGCGTGGCGCCCGGCACCACCTTGCAGATGAACTGCCGGGATTCGTCCAACGGCTATTTCACTGCGCAATCGCAAGTGGCCGACGTCAGCGTGATGCCCTTTGACCAGATCAACCCGGTCACCGGGCCAATCTACGTGGAAGGCGCAGAGCCTGGCGACATCCTGAAGATCACCCTGGACAGCTTCAAGCCCGGGGGCTTCGGCTGGACCGCCAACATCCCCGGCTTCGGCCTGCTCGCCGACCAGTTTCAGGCGCCCGCCCTGGCCCTGTGGCATTACGACACGCAAACCCTCGCCCCCGCCGCCTTCGGTGATTTCGCCAAGGTGCCGCTCAAGCCGTTCGCCGGTACGGTCGGCGTAGCGCCGGCCGAAGCAGGCCTGCATTCCATCGTGCCGCCGCGTCGGGTCGGCGGCAATCTGGACATCCGCGACCTCGCGGCCGGCAGCGTCTTGTACCTGCCGGTGGAAGTGGCCGGCGCGCTGTTTTCCATCGGCGATACCCACGCGGCCCAAGGCGATGGCGAGGTCTGTGGCACCGCCATCGAAAGCGCCATGGACGTGGTGGTCAAGCTCGACCTGATCAAGCAAACGCCCTTGGCCACGCCGCGTTTCAGCACCCCCGGCCCAGTGACGGGGCACCTCGACAGCGCCGGGTACGAGGCCTTCACCGGCATCGGTCCGGACCTGATGCAGGCCGCGCGCCAAGCCGTCGCCAACACCATCGACTGGCTGTGCCGCGAGCACCGCATGCCGGCGGAGCAGGCTTACATGCTGTGCTCGGTGTGCGGGGATTTGCGCATCAGCGAAATCGTCGACCTGCCCAACTGGGTGGTGTCGTTCTACTTCCCGAAAGTGGTGTTCCAGTGAAACCAGACGATCAGCCGAGTCTCTCGGTGGAGCGGCTGAGCATCGACGTCGGCGGCGGTGCCTCACGGCGTCGGGTGGTCGAGGAGCTGAGCTTCGCGCTTTACCCGCGCCGTACCCTGTGCATCGCGGGTGAATCCGGCAGCGGCAAATCGCTGTCGTCTCTGGCGATCATGGGGCTGTTGCCCAAGGCGGCCAGCGTCCCCAGCGGCGCCATTCTCTTCGACGACCGCGACCTGCTGAGCCTGCCGGAGCGCGAGCTGCAACGCCTGCGCGGCAAGCGCATCGGTATGATTTTTCAGGAGCCGATGACATCGCTGAATCCGCTGCTGACCGTTGGCCAGCAACTGGCGGAAACCCTGCGCCGGCATGAAGCACTGAATCGCAGCGAGATTCGGCAGCGCTGCCGGGCCATGCTCGACGCCGTGCGCATGCCCCAAGTGGACAAGCGCCTGACCCAGTACCCCCATGAGCTGTCCGGCGGCATGCGCCAGCGGGTGATGATCGCCATGGCGATGCTCTGCCAGCCGGAAATCCTCATCGCCGACGAGCCGACCACTGCGCTGGACGTGACCATTCAGGCGCAGATCCTTGAGCTGATGCGCGAGTTGCAGCAGCAGTTCGCGACCAGCCTGTTGCTGATCACCCACGACATGGGCGTGGTCGCCGAAATGGCCGATGAAGTGGTGGTGATGAATCAGGGCCGCATGGAAGAGCGCGGCTCCCTGCATCAGGTCTTCACTGATGCGCAGGCGCCGTATACCCGCAAACTGCTGGCCGCCGTGCCGGTGCTGGGCAGTGCGCCGCCGCCTGATGTAATGACCGAACAGCCAGTGGTGCTCGCGGTCAAGGACCTCAGCGTGCGCTTCCCTCTGCGCCACGGCTGGTTCGAAGCGCCGCGCACGGTGCACGCGGTCGAGGGCGTGAGCTTCGAGCTGCGTCAGGGCGAAACACTGGGGCTGGTGGGCGAAAGCGGCTGCGGCAAGTCCACCACCGGCAAAGCCTTGATGAACATGCTCAGCTATCAGGGCAGCGTGAAATTGCTGGGGCAGGAACTCAACGGTTTGCAGGGTGACGCATTGCAGCGGGTGCGCCGCGACGTGCAGATGGTGTTTCAGGACCCGTACGCGGCGCTCAATCCGCGCAAGACCGTCTTCGATCTGGTGGGCGAGCCGTTGCTGATTCACGACAAGATGCCCGAGCCCCAGCGGCGCGAGCGTGTCGCGCAATTGCTGCAACAGGTCGACCTCCCCGGGACACCCTGGAACGCTATCCCCATCAGTTTTCCGGCGGGCAACGCCAACGCATCTGCATTGCCCGGGCGCTGGCGTTGAATCCCAAAGTGATCATCGCGGATGAATCGGTCTCGGCGCTGGACGTGTCGGTTCAGGCTCAAGTGCTGGAGCTGCTGGAACGGCTGCGCGCCGAGCATGGATTGAGCTACCTGTTCATCTCCCACGACATGGCCGTGGTCGAGCGCATCTGCCATCGCGTGGCGGTGATGTATGGCGGCCGCATCGTTGAAATCGGTGCGCGCGATCAGGTACTGCACAACCCGCAACACCCCTACACCCGACGTTTGCTGGCTGCAGTGCCTGTTCCCGAAGTGGGCCGGCGAAGGGATTTCAAGAGCCTGCTCAAGGAGCTGGAACGGCCTGACCCGATCAAGGCAGCGGATTTTGTTGCGCCGGTGCAGAGTTTTTCGGCGGTGTCCGCGGATCACTGGGTCGCGGTGGAGTGAGCGCCGGGCAGCACGCGCCAGCAGGAGTCGGCTTGCTGCCAATCCGGATGTTTGTGTGGCCATCCCTAGCCCATGCCTTGATCGGTGTCAGAACTTGAAGCGTCCCACCAATCCATTGAGCTGACCGGAAATGTCGGTCAAACGACCCGAGCCCGCCTGCGCCGTGTGGGCGAATTCTTCGACCAGTTGCGCGTCAGTGTGGATCTGGGCGATGTGGCGGTTGATCTCTTCGGCCACCTGATGCTGCTCCTCGGCAGCGGTGGCGATCTGGGTGTTTTGATCACGGATGGAGTCCACGGACGTGCGGATCTTGTCGAAGCTGTCCCGGGCCTGCTGGATGCACTCGACGCTGCTGTTGGAGACCTCCAGACTGCCGCGCATCTGCACCGTCACCTCTTGGGTACGCCTGGCCAAGTCGCCGAGCAGGCTGTCGATCTCGCCGGTGGAATCGGCGGTGCGTCTTGCGAGGGCGCGAACTTCGTCGGCGACCACCGCGAAACCCCGGCCCTGATCCCCGGCACGCGCTGCTTCGATCGCCGCGTTGAGTGCCAACAGGTTGGTCTGCTCAGCGATCGAGCGGATGGTGTCGAGAATGCCGTTGATGTTCTTGCTGTCCTGCTCAAGCAGCTGCATGGTCTCGGTGGACTGTTGCAGCTCCTTGCTCAGTTTCAAGACGCTGCCGTTGGCTTCGCTGATGTGTTGCTGCCCGGCGTGTACGTCGCGATAACCTGCGTCGGCGCTGGACGCTGCCTGGCTGCAGGAACGCGCCACTTCGTTCGCCGTGGCGACCATTTCGTTGAACGCGGTGCTCACCAGTTCAACCGCCTCGCGTTGACGCCCGGCCGCCTCGTCCATGTTGCGCGCGACTTCGCGGGTGTCCGCCGCTGCGCTCTGCAGGTCCGAGGAGGCGCCGCCAATGCGCTGCATCAGTTGCGCGATCATGCCGAGAAACTGGTTGAACCACCCCGCCAATGTGGCCGTTTCATCCTTGCCGTGAACCTTGAGCTGGCGCGTCAGATCGCCCTCGCCTTCGGCGATTTCCTGCAAGCCATCGGCCACACCCCGGATCGGGCGCACGATCACCCCGGCGAAGGTGGCACCGACGATGGCGAAAATGATTGCCAGCGCGGCGGCGATCCCGGCGATCAACCAGGTCAGGCTGGAGGCCTTCGCCATCACTTCGTCGCGCTCGATCAGACCGATGAAGCGCCAGCCAAGCCCTTTCGAACTGATCACGTTAGCCATATAGACCTTGCCGTCTATTTCAATCTGCGTCGCGCCATCGTCGGCCTTGGCAAGCTCGGCATAGTTGCCGCCCAGACCGGTCAGCGGCTTGAAGTTATGCCCGGCGTTGCTCGGGTCGACCAGCACGTTGCCGTTGGCCTCCACCAGCATCAGGTAGCCGCTGTCCCCCAGTTTGATGTTCTTGACCAGCTCGGTGAGTTGCTTGAGGGACACGTCCAGACCGACTACCCCAACGACGGCGCCGCTGGTATCGGAAACCGTGTGAACGGTGCCGATCAGCGACACGTCGTCCGGCGCCCAGTAATAGGCGCCGGTGCGCACGGTGGTGCCCGGTGCGGCGATGGCGGCCTTGTACCACGGGCGCTCGCGGGGATCATACTTGCTGATCTTGGGATCATCCGGCCAGCTGGCGTAGCCGCCGTCACTCAAGCCCAACGACAGGTACGCCGTGGTCGGATGGGTTTTGGCGAAGCCGTCGAAAATTTCCAGCAGGCGGCGGTTGTTGTCGGTGAGTGGAAGCTGCGCAGCGTCGGCGCCCGAGTAATTTTTGAGGTCCTTGGCCGACACGATCCGCGGATCTTTCGCCAGGTAATCGACGTTCTGGCTGATGGCGTCGAAGAACTGCGTCATGCCGTTATCAATCTGCCGGATCTCGCGGCCACTGCTGTCCACGAAATTCGCTTCGGCGGCTTCGCGCGCGTTAAACACCACCAACCCCGCCACCACCAGCACCGGAACACAGGCGATGGCTGCGAAGCCCCACGTCAGCTTCTGTTTGATGTTCATGAGACCTTCCGCATCGGTTTTAAGCGTTATTGGGCAGAAATGAAGGCGAGCGTGGTGTTTTAGTTATGCAAGTGTTCCACGGTTACTTGAGTTCTATCGGCTGTTCGCCGGTGAACCTGAGGCGCGAACACCAAGAAGCGCTGTACGACCGCTATGACTGTGTTGCTTACTGGCGAATCCGGGCGGTCATTGCCTCCGGCGGGTCAGCACCCGCCAAGCGCGCCTGCAACAACGGGACTCAGTCATGGCGATCAGATACATCCGCAGCCTGACCGGCCGAAGACGCACCGTCGTCGCGAACCGGCACCTTGGTTTCGTCTTGGCCTTTGTGGCCGGGGCCATCAACGCCGGGGGTTTTCTGGCCGTGCAGCAGTACACGTCGCACATGACCGGGATCGTCTCGGCAATGGCTGACAATACGGTTCTGGGTGCGTATGACCTGTTGCTGCGTGGCGCCAGCGCCCTGCTCTCTTTCATCGCCGGCGCGGCCTGTTCGGCCATTATGGTCAATTATTCCCGTCGTAGACGTCTGCACAGCGCCTTCGCGCTGCCCCTGTTGTTCGAGGCATTTTTACTGCTCTGCTTCGGTTTTCTGGGCGCCAGGCTGGCGGCAGTGGACGGATTGATCGTGTCGCTGACGGTCATGCTGCTGTGTTTCATCATGGGCCTGCAAAACGCTTTGATCACCAAGGTTTCCAAGGCTGAAATCAGAACCACGCACATTACCGGTATCGTCACCGACATCGGTATTGAGCTCGGCAAGCTCTTCTACTGGAATGGCGCCACACCGTCGAAGCAGCCGCGAGTGCTTGCCAACCGGCCGCGCCTCACGTTATTGACCGTACTGGCACTGAGCTTTTTCGTCGGCGGTGTGGCAGGTGCGTACGGGTTCAAACTCGTCGGGTACATCGCTACTGTGCCGCTCTCGCTGGTGCTTGGCGTGTTGGCCGTTGTACCCGCGCTGGACGATGTGCGCCGGTATGTCCGCCGTGCGTTGCGCGAGTGATCCGTTGTTGATCATGATTGAGCACCTCCGCCCTACTCCAAAGGAAATTGCGATGCCACCCGGCAAACGTGAACTGGCGCGAATTGAACGCCGGCTAATCGCCACGCTGACCGAAGCGTGCGAAACAGCAAAAGGTGAAATCAAAGGCTTCACCTGGCTGACCCATAGGGCTGACCTGGACGCATTGGCTAAAACCCTGAAAGTGATCTGGGTGTTCGACACGCTGGCGGACAGACAGCTTGCCGAGGTTGAATCGAAGGCGCGCATTTTTGAGCTGACAGCCACCGCGTTGAATGAAGCCTGCATTGATCTGACGCTCTCGGATCGTAATGTCCGCTTTGACTCCGAGGAAGAATGCCAGCGCGCTCAGGATGGCCATTGGCAGAAGCGACTGGCTAAGGATCACTGACGGGACGAAGGATATCGAAAATCCGCGCACCGCTGTGTGCCAGCTCGGCAGCGATCTTGCGCACGGGAATAGGCTGAAGGGCGTGATCGTTGCGAAATTCATTAGCTCAAATCTACGTCACGCTATATCCCTGCTTGACCTTAAGCCTTCTCGACCTGAGACCGCAGATCAATCGCTGGGCGCTTTTACGAAGCTGACCCTTTCCCACAGTAAACTGACCACTGCGCACACCGTGAACGCGCACAGCACGCTTTACCTCGGGTGAAAGCTTGGTCATCCCGTTCGCCCAGCTAGGTATAACGACAAGGTATCAGGTGCCTGACTTGATCTTGGTCCAGGCCCGCGTGCGCGCGCGTTCGGCGTCACGCCCCAGAGGCTTGAGCGTATAGAGCGTGGCCATCGCAGCCTCGGTGGGGTACAGGTTGGGATTGTTGCGAATGGCCGGATCAACCTGTTCGGTAGCGTCTTTGTTGGGATTGGGGTAGCCGACAAAATCGCTGATTGGCGCAATCACCTGCGGCTGCAGCAGGTAGTTGATAAATGTGTAGGCGTCTTGTGGGTTCTTGGCACCCTTGGGAATGGCGAGCATGTCAAACCAGATAGGTGCGCCTTCCTTGGGCAGGCGCATGTCCACGGTCACGCCGTTCTTGGCCTCTTTGGCGCGGTTGGCGGCCTGGGAAAAGCTGCCGGAGTATCCGACCGCGACGCAGATGTCACCGTTGGCGATATCCGCCATATATTTGGAGGAATGGAAGTAGGTGATATAGGGGCGGATTTTCATCAACAGCGCTTCGGCCTTCACATAGTCCTTGGGGTTCATGCTGTTGGGGTCCAGGCCCAAGTGCTGCAAAGCCAGGGGCAGGATTTCGGAGGGCGAGTCCAGCAGCGCTACACCGCAGGACTTGAGCTTGCTGATGTTTTCTTCCTTGAAAATCAGGTCCCAGCTGTCCACTGGGGCATCGGCACCCAGCGCGGCCTTGACTTTGTCCGGGTTGAAGCCGATTAGGATGGTGCCGTACATGTAAGGCACGGCGAATTTATTGCCCGGATCGTTGGCCTCGATCAGCCTCATCAGCTTGGGATCAAGGTGGTTCCAGTTCGGCAATTGGCTGCGGTCCAGCGGCTGGAATATACCGGCTTCGATCTGCTTGGCCAGGAACACGTTGGATGGCACTACCACGTCATACCCTGAGTTGCCGGTGAGCAGCTTGGCTTCCAGAGCTTCGTTAGTGTCGAAGATGTCGTACACCAATTTGAGGCCGGGATTCTGCGCCTTGAAGTCCTCCAGCGCCTTTGGGGTGATGTAGTCGAACCAGTTGTAGACCCGCAGGGTTCTCTCTTCGGCATGAGCCATGCCGCTGATAACGGCAGCGCAGAGGATAAGTGACTTGAACATGTTCATTGGCCGGCCCCTTCAAAACCTTCGAGAACGTTGACGGCATTGATGCCGATTTCTTCCACCGCGTAGCCGCCTTCCATCACGAACAGCGTAGGTTTACCCAAGCGGGAGATGCGTGCGCCCATCGCCAGATAATCCTTGCTGTCGAGTTTGAATTTTGAGATCGGATCGTCCTTGAATGTATCCACGCCCAAGGAGACGACGATAACGTCGGCGCCATAACGATCAATTTCTGTGCAGGCTTGCTCGAGCGCCGCGCTCCAGGTTTCCCAGCCGGAACCGGCCGGCAGTGGGTAGTTGAAGTTAAAGCCGGCACCTGCGCCCTCACCCGACTCGTCGGCATAGCCCAGGAAAAACGGAAACTCCGCTTCTGGGTGGCCGTGGATCGAGGTAAACAGCACATCGCTGCGCCCATAGAAAATCGACTGAGTGCCGTTGCCGTGGTGGTAGTCCACGTCCAGAATCGCGACCTTTTTGTGGTCCTGATCAAGAAAGGCCTGGGCGGCAATAGCGGCGTTGTTCAGGTAGCAATAACCGCCCATCAAGTCGCCCGCTGCGTGGTGTCCCGGCGGACGGCACAGGGCGAAAGCACTGTGGGCACCTTGCTGAATCGCTTGTTGGGCGCTAAGCGCGACCTGCGCCGCCGAGTAGGCTGCCTGCCACGTGCCGGCGGTGATTGGCGCTCCGCCGTCGAAGCTGTAATAACCGAGTTGACCATGCAGGCTTTCGGGTAATACGCGGCGCAGGGTGCGGGCGGGCCACGTGTAGGGCAGGAGGTCGCCTTCCTGACCGAATTCGGTCCAGCGCGCCCAGGCACCCTTGAAGAAATCGAGGTACTCACGGCTATGAACGCGTTGCAGCGGTTCCAGACCAAAGTCCTGCGGCGCCTGTACCTCGCCAAGTTGACGGTCCTTGACCCGTTGTAATACATGATCGGCGCGTGAGGGCATTTCGAAGCAGGGCATCAACTGCCCGTCCATCAGCTCACAGCGGCCGTGGTGCAGGTGGTGATCATCCGAGTAGATTGTCAGCATTTTTTGTTCTCCGCAGGCTGTATCGGTGAATACAGTCTTGCGCCGGGCGCGGTTTATGAGAACGGCAAGTGCGGCCAAAAGGGGATAAATATGGCCAGATTCTCTGTCCGTAATTCGCCCCTTAATGAGGCGTCATGCGCGAAATTGGCTCGGCGCCACGCCACTCCAGCGCACAAAGGCGTGCCGAAAACTTGCGGTCTCGCTGAAACCCAGAGCCTCGGCGATCCGGTAGATGGGCCACCGGTCTTCGGCCAGCAGTTGCTTGGCGCGTTCGAAACGAAGTTCGTCGAGCAGTTCCTGATAGCTGCAGCCCAGGTCGTGCAGGTGTCGACGCAAGGTGCGCGCCGAGCAGTTCATCTCTCGGGCCAGCATTTCCAGCCCGGGCGCGGCATGCAGTTGTGCAGCCAGCAATAGCCGGATTCGCCCCAGCCAGGCCTCGCGCCCGGTGAATTCAGTGTTCTGTTTTCGGCAGCGCTCGGTCATGGCCTGATGTGTTACCGCGTCAGCCAGCGGTAAAGGCTGGGCGAGCCAGCGTTTATCAAAAGCAAATGCATTGACGGTAGCCTGGAACTGCAACGGACAATCGAAACATTCGGCGTAGCGAGTCTGATAGTCCGGCGCATCGTGCTCAAAGCGAGCGCCCAGCAAGGGCAGTGGGTGGCCGAGCAGGTCGTCGCAAATGACCTTCAGCGACCCCAGGCACAGCTCGACATTGAAGGCGATCAGTGCCGGATTCTCGCGATAATCGCCCGC
Source organism: Pseudomonas sp. 15A4 (assembly GCF_016925575.1). Lineage (NCBI taxonomy): Bacteria > Pseudomonadati > Pseudomonadota > Gammaproteobacteria > Pseudomonadales > Pseudomonadaceae > Pseudomonas > Pseudomonas sp. 15A4. The sequence goes on from NZ_CP068986.1 coordinate 4,023,887, forward strand.
AGTGAACCATATACGTTCGCCGTCCTCCTCCAGACTCAGCTCGAACAGTGTTCCCAGCAACGCGGGATAACGCAGGGCCAGCCGTAACGCGTCACCGAAAGTGGCACTGGTAAGCAAGGCATAGCCGAGCATGCCGTAGGACGAGACATGCATACGCTGCCCCACGATCAGGCCAATGTCGCGCTGCAGAGCCACGGCATTGGCGCACACCTGCATCTCCTGATGCGTGGCAATGCGCGTGTCGGCGCGGTTCAAGTCTGCTGCGCCTATGCCACTGCCGGCCAGCAGCGCCTCGGCCGACCAGCCTTGCGCCTTGAACGTGCTCAGGACCAGCGAGACAGCATTGAGGGTGGTGAGATGTGAGTGCAGCATGGGGACTTCCTGCAAGGCGAGGAATACGAGAAGGGCAAGTTATGTGCCGGGATCCAGCCCAGTTAATTTTGCTTCGGTGACCGGCTGTTCGACCCTGTGCCGGCTCGACATCCCTCGCCCGTTCCGGCCTGCAATAGCTCGGCGCTCTGCCATGCCGCCTGGACGCTGACCCCGTCCATCGCAGCTCAGGCATGCTACCTTCACCCCGCCATTGATCACCGTGTCCTCCATGGAGAATGTCCCGTGCTGATTGCCCACCTTTCCGATTTGCATATCAGGCCGCAAGGCATGCTTTATCAGGGGCTGGTTGATTCAAACACGATGTGCGAACAGGCCATTGCACACCTGAACAGGCTTTTGCCGCGACCCGATGTCGTGATTATCACCGGCGACCTGGTGGATGAGGGACTACCGCAAGAGTATGCAATGGCGCGTGAACTGCTGGCCGGGATCGAGCAGCCGTTGTTGATGATTCCCGGGAACCATGATGACCGAACATTAATGGGTTCTACCTTTTCCCAGCCGTATCTCTCTTCAACGGCAGGCCCGTGGCACTTCGTCGCCGATGACCTCGGACCGGTACGGATCATTGGTGTCGATGTGACCGTACCCCTGGAACACCACGGCGACATGACCGAGGCGGCTGGGGCCTGGCTCGATGCGGCACTTGCCCAGGAGCCGACGCGCCCGACTCTGGTCATGCTGCACCAGCCACCGTTCCTCAGTGGCATTCCTTACATCGATACGTATGCCTGCCGGAACTCGGAGCGGCTGCGCGAAGTGGTGCAACGCTATCCGGCGATCGAACGGGTGGTGTGCGGACACATTCACCGCTCGATGCAATTACGTTTTGGCGGCACAGTCCTCTGCACTGCGCCCAGCACAACGACTGCCATCGGGTTGGCCCTGGATGCAGAGGCTAAAGAGGCGTCGTATGTGGAGCCGCCGGCGTTACTCCTGCATCACTGGAAGGTGGATACCGGTCTGATTACCCACTGGGTGCCCATCGGCACATTCCGCGGGCCACTGTCGTTTGCTTGAGCGCAGGAGTGTGGCGGGAAATAGATGGGGTGAGTGCCTGCATCGGGTTGGTGCGGGTGACGGGGAGCTATCGACCCATTGCAGCCTCTCGCGAAAGGCAGCAATCGGCCAGAAGCGGGCCTTAACTGACGTAGCCTTGGTGGTGTGACTTGCAGTGCCGGGTCAGATCGAAGCGTAGATGCCTGGCATTGTGACAAATGGACGTTCAAACAGACCTGGAGTGACAGTAGTGCTCAATCATCTTTATAGGTTTCGCCCTGTCAGTAGCCTGCTTGGCGGTAACAGAGAAAGCGAGCTGGAGGGGTGCTATATCTATTTCTCGCCACCGGAAAAGCTCAACGACCCACTGGAAGGACACCGAGAGGTCATATGGAAAGGGGATTCGGTCGTATGGGAGAATTTCTTCCAGCATTTCATGGATTGCTTACTCATTCGAAATACTCAGTACTTTACTGGTGAGTTTGAAGCTTTAGATTTTCCGATATATCCAAATTATGAAGTTCAAGCAGTGCCACCTGAAAATTACAAAGAGATTGCCGATCTTGTATCAAGATTTTTTGACTACCCAAATGTAAAGAGACATATCGCAGTTTTGGCATTTAAGGAGCGAGAAGTGAATCAAAATGAGCTAATGCTGCACCTGCGGTCGATTCAGTCCTTTGCAATGCATATTATTTCTGAAGTATTAGTGTCCTACAATCTTGTTGAAAAAGGCTACGGTATAAATGGCGCATCGCATGAAGAGCTGCTGACAGTTTCAACCAATCTTTTAAACTATTTCGAAGGCCTAGGTGATGAGCTGTTAGAAGCTGAATTCGATAGTTCTGCATTGGCATTTTTAAGAAGTGATGATCTGGTAAAAGGTTATGCTAGGTCGAAAATAGGCGAGTCAAAAAATTGGACAAGGCTTTGCATAGATTTTCCGGAAGAGTTTTTGGCCTCAAGGATCAGACTCACAACTTCTGAATGGTTTGTAAGCTGTTTCATGGAGAATTGTGAGAACTCGGCAATCTGGGGTACGTATGGCAATAACCATCAGGGTGTTTGTCTTAAATTTAAAGTGAACAATGATGAAGGGCAGCCTGGAATCTCGCTCATGAAGCCCGGATTAAAGCAGGGCATAAAGTGGTGGACTCAAACCAAATTTCACTTCAGTAAAGTCTCCCATACAGAAAAAAGCCCTGATCTTGATTTCTTTTGCAGCCTAGCTGGATATGGCGCTCAAGAAGTTATAGATAAATGGTATACCGACAAAAGCGGAAATTTAAGTTCGCGAAAAATAGATGTTTTCGAGAATCAAGTGCAATGGCATGCTAATTATCACAGAGACAATTTTAAAAGCCTTACGGTAAAAACAAGGCACTGGTCGAATGAGCAAGAGTACAGGCTAATTTTAAAATCTCAGTTTAACTCCTATATTAACGAAGATGATAGAAAGCTTCGTTATACCTTTGATGATCTGGACGGTATTATATTCGGGATAAAAACCGCTGATTCAGACAAGTATAAGCTTATCGAAATGATAGAGAGGATGTGTCAGACAAGAAACCGTGAAGAATTCACATTTTACCAGTCTTTCTATGATTCTTCCGCTGATGCCATTCTTTATCGGCCAGTTGCTCACGTTGGCAAACACGGTGTTAGAACGCATAGGGACTGAGCACCGGTCCAGGCTGACCCCGGTTTGATGAGAAACGGCGATTGCTCAGAGCGATCTCATCGAGGCTGGAACAAGATCTAAAAACCTCTCGTCTTTCGATCTTCCATTCCCTTTCCAATCGCCACCCCAACGAACGTTGACCCCTACTTTCAGGACGGGCCGGAGTCGGCCATTAGCGGACACTAAGGCCGTACGTGAAACCTGAGACGACTCATACAACGCCTTAGATCAGCCAAAGCAGAGAGTTTCTAGCACCCTAGATTAAACCCGTTGACTTGGCGGTATTGATTTCGACCCATGCAGCAAAGGCGTCAATGAATTTTTTCAAGAACTGAGTAGTTCCGTCGTCATTCAAATTTCCGCCTGGCCCCAGTAGCCTTGTCGCCCCACCGATATACGCTTCCGGCTGCTGCAAAAGTGGCATGTCCAGAAATACCATAGACTGACGTAAATGATGGTTAGCACCGAAGCCGCCGCTGGCACCGGGCGATACGCTTACGATAGCTGCGGGTTTGCCTGCCCACACAGACTCGCCGTAAGGGCGAGAACCAATATCAATGGCGTTCTTCAATACACCAGGAACTGACCTGTTGTATTCGGGAGTGAAAAACAGTACTCCATCTTTCGACGCCATATTTTGGCGAAAACGAGTCCAGGCTTCAGGGGCACTCTTACCGTTTTCTTCCAAGTCTTGGTTAAACAGATTCAGTTCATTGATCTCGACTATTTCTAATAAAAGGCTCGGTGGCGCAAGCGCGATTACTTCTTGAGCAAATAGGCGGTTCAACGACTCTTTGCGCAGGCTGCCGACAATGACGGCAATCTTTTTAGGCGACATGATGGGACCTTGATTTAAGTGGCTTTAAAGGGGGTAATCAATTTGAAAAGAACAAAAAAACGGACGTCGAACGGTGGCCGAACGATGAGGACTGCCCCACCGCCTGGTCATGTGGGTCTGCCCTATACTTTGGCGGCGCCGTTGACAACCAGGTGATGACCGGAAATCCAAGCTGCATCGTCACTTGCCAGGAAAAGCACGGCGCCTTCGACATCGGCGACAGAGCCCAAGCGCGCAAATGGCGACAACTGTGCCAATGCCTGATAGTCATTTTCCTGAAGGTTTGCGATGACACCGGCGTCACGTAGCGGCCCCGGTACCACACCGTTCACCGTGACGTTACGCTTGCCCATTTCCTGCGCGAGACATTCAACGTAAAGCCGGCCGGCGGCTTTGCTTCCGGCATACGCGGTGAAGCCTGCGTTCGGTACGATCGTCGTAGTGGACGAAATCACGATGATGCGTCCACCATCGGTAACATGGCGCGCACTTTCGCGTAGCGTATAGAAGGTGCCAAACACATTGGTTTTGGTGACAGCCTCGAACATCGCGTTATCGATTTCCGTGATCGGTGTGTCGATAAGCTCCCGCCCGGCATTGGCCACGACAATATCGATGCGCCCAAATCGAGCCAGCACTGCTGCGAATATGGCTTTGACAGCGTCCGGGTCGCTGATGTCTCCCCCGATGGCCATTGCTTGAGCGCCCTCAGCAACGAGAGCCTCGACGTTTCGGTCGGCTGCGGCAGCGTCAGTGTTGTACGTCAACGCAACGGAAGCCCCCTCTCTGGCAAAACGACGTGCCAGGGATAATCCGAGCCCGCGCGATGCGCCGGTAATCAGTACAACTTTGTTGGTCATTCGCATGATCAGATTCCGTTGATGCTGCGTTCTGTAGAGGTTGCGTTGCCCTGCCACTGGACAAGTTCCTGCTCGACTTTGGCCATTTTTGCACGCATTCCGCCCATCGCATCGGCACCCAAGGCCGCGTGTACGGGTGGATGATCCGCCTCCATCAGGTTGATAATCGCCAAAGCCCCTTTTCCTGGAACATTCGGCTGCTTACCTTGCAGACCACCTATAGCTACACGGAACTTACCGACGGGTGTGCCTTCATAGTCATCGATTTTTTGCTCGACGTAAGCCAGTGAGCGACCCGCAAATTGGGTCTCGAATACACCGATGGTCAACACAGTCGTGGCGATGTTAAAGGGTGCAAGTTCACCTGCCAGTGCTTCCCCCAGGATGTCAGTAGCGCCCTTAGCGGCCGAGTACACGCCCATGCCCGGGTAGCCAATGAAGCCACCGATTGCGGAGAATTGAATGATGTGCCCGCTGCGCTGCTTGCGCATCGCAGGGGTTACAGCGCGAATGATGTTCAGGCCGCCAAAGAAATTCAGATCGAATACACGCCGCGCTTCTCGATCCGTCATTTCTTCAACTGCACCCACTGTGCCAGCACCCGCACAGTTGGCGACAATGTCGATACGTCCAAAGTGGTCCAGCACCTGGGCCACACCCGTTTTGACCGCCACATCGTCTGTCACGTCTACCAAAACGCCCATGCCCTGCGCAGCATGTTTACCGTTATAGAAATCCACTTCTTCTTGCTTGCGAAAGGTGGCTGCGACTAGCGCACCTTTTTCCAGCAGTTGATGCACTAACTCGCGCCCCAATCCCGATGAGGCACCAGTAACGAGGACGACTTTGCCATTTATTGATTTCATTCTCTGCTCCGGGGTTTGGCTATTCACCGGATGTTAGGTATTGGGCCTCCCCCAACAAGCCGGTTTGGCCAGATTCAACTTCCCGCTCATTGGACGCTCCTTCCCAGCGAAACATTGCCAAATAACCACATAGTTCTAGACGGTACCCTTGGAACTCTTCAAGATTAAAAATTGCCTTCCTATGATTGGGCCATACGTGAATCGGCTGGACCTGAACGATCTATTTATTTTTGTCAATGTGGTCGATCGCGGTGGGTTTACTGCCGCAGTTGCAAGTACCGGTATGCCCAAGTCAACGCTTAGCCACCGCATGCAACAATTGGAGGGCGAATTAGGTGTGCGTTTGCTCAGCCGAACGTCGCGTCGCTTCGGTATGACCGAGGCAGGAGAAGAGTTTTACCAGCACGCGCTGGCCGCGCTGCGAGAAGCGGAGATGGCAGAAATGTCAGTGCGTCAGCGGTTGTTGGAGCCCGTCGGGACCATCCGGTGTACCGCTGGAGTCGCGACCATGAATTTCGCCATGGCGGGCATGATCGCTGACTTCCTTCGTGTCTATCCCAAGATCAATATGGTCGCTCATGCAGCCGATCGAACCATCGATATTGTTGGCGAAAATTACGACGTCGCCATCCGGGCGCATGAGGCTCCATTGCCGGACTCCGATCTTGTCCAGCGCATGCTCGGGGTCGCTCCCTGGTTTCTGTTCGCCGGATCAAGCTATCTGGCCGAACATGGCGCACCGGCCACGCCAGCGGAGCTAAGCAGCCACGCCTCGATTTTCTTTGCGCGAGCTAATGCCCCCATGAACTGGCGGTTGCGCCATGTCACTTTATCGATCGAAGAAATTGCTGTGCCCATCATGCCGCGGCTGCAAAGCGAGGACATGCTCAGCCTGCAACATGCAGCTATCAGCGGGCTTGGGATTGTGGCCCTGCCGAGTTACATCGCGCGGGCGGCCGTTGCGCGTGGTGAGCTTCATCGAGTTCTGCCCGAATGGATAGCTGGCGATGCCAGGATCACTGCACTGGTACCTTCCCGCAAAGGATTACTGCCGTCAGTACGTGTTTTCTTGGATCACTTGGCTTCGGAGTTTCCCAAGATCCTCTAGCTGTAAAGCCATCCTTAATACGCTGGGCAAATCGTTGCAGCGGCTTCTCCGTGAATACAGCACATTTTTTTACCGAATACAGCAACTACGGCGGCACTACCGAGCGGTTAGGCGCCGAAGATAGGGGAGTTCTCGACGTCCATTCCACCGGACACAGATTCCAGAAACCCCGTCTTGCTGGGTCAGGTACGCGTTCCTACCATGGTTTCTTGCCTCTCATCCTCGACGGCACTAACGATACCTGATCTGGAATCTATGACTTTGACAATCACACGACGCGGCGCGATAGCTTTGGGAGCACAGGCAGTGCTGGTTGCAATGACGGCAGGCGCTGCTACGTTTGCCTCTAGTGCAACGCGCAGCTCCAGTAAAACTAAAGAGACCCCTCGGACTGGCAAGCAGTTTGACGTGGTGATCGTCGGTGGTGGATCTGCCGGTGCCGTCCTTGCAGCACGTCTCAGTGCCGACCCGCTGCGCAGTGTGCTGCTGCTCGACGCAGGTCCCGACTTTGCGCCCGACCGGTATCCAGCAGTGCTGACGAACGCCGACCTAGTTGCCGCCTCTCCCGAATACGACTGGCATTACCATAGTGACGACTCAGCTCGGATAGGTCACGACATAGCCATCCCACGCGGCCGAGTGATCGGTGGTAGCTCCGCGGTCAATGCTGCTGTGGCGATGCGTGCGCGTCCTGCCGACTTTGCGCGCTGGGCCGGACGCGGAATCGAAGGTTGGGCTTGGCCGGAAGTTCTGTCCGCCTACCGAGCGATGGAAAACACGCCAACTGGCGAAGATGCATGGCATGGCCGTACCGGCCCATTTCCAGTGCGTCAGCGCACTGCTGCGCAGAATACTATCTCAATGCGTGCTTTCGTGGCGGCTGCCGAGTCAGTTGGACTGCCGCTCGTGGATGACTTCAACGGCGCGCGCCAGCACGGCGTAGGTCCCTACCCGTTGAATGTCATCAACGGCACCCGAATCAATACCGGCATGGCTTACCTGAGTGCAGACGTGCGGGCTCGCGCCAACCTCACTATCCGCGGCCACGCTGAAGCCGACCGCGTCCTGATAGAACGAGAACGCGCCATAGGTGTATTGCTAGTAGACGGCGAGATAGTTCCAGCCGGCGAAGTAATCTTGTCGGCCGGTGCCATAGGCAGCCCCGCTATCCTGCTACGCTCCGGTATCGGCCCACAAGGCCATCTTCGCGAGATGGGAATCGCCACCGTCGCTGATCTACCGGTAGGTGAACGGTTGCAAGAACATCCGTTTTTCTTCAACGTCTACGCGCTGAAGACCTCCGCAATTGCTATGACCCCAGCCGGCGGCGCCATCGCCTGGACTCGTTCGCAACACGCCGCACCGGACGATCTGGACTTACATATCTCCGGTACACACCTGATCGACCCAAAGGCAAGCCCTACCGGCGGTGCGATAGTGCTGGCATGCGCCGTCACATTACCTAAATCCAACGGTAGCGTACGCTTGACCAGCCGTGACCCCCGAGTTGCGCCGAACATTCGGTACAACTTTTTTGAACAGGAAAATGACTTGGATCGCATGGTCGAAGCTGTAGAACTGTCTCGCAAGATTGGCCGCAGTGTACCGTTTGCTGACTTGGTTGACCATGAAATGACACCGGGTAGCAGCGTACTTGAAGGCAAGGCTTTGCGACAAAACATCGTAAACAATGTCGCCGGCTATCAGCACCCCACGTCGAGCGTGCCGATGGGCGCGGACGGTGACAAGGCCGCCGTAGTCAACAATTGGGGCGCGGTGCGAGGTATCGCGGCACTGCGTGTTGTGGATGCCTCTATCATCCCGGATATCCCATCGGTGGCGACAAATCTTACTACTATCATGCTAGCCGAACGCATTGGTGCCCACCTGACTCGATAATTTCGCCGAACGCAGCGTAAAACTGGAGCATCAATGATTGGATCGCTAAAGCCGAACTCTGCAATAAGAACCATAATCTGAAATTGAATAAAATATACGGAGACCGTTGAGCAAACGCCGTCAATAGACGATAAATTGCAAATTAGAAGTTTGGCCGAAACAGCGCCGCAACTGCGGCGCGAGCCAAGAATGGTTTATTTTTATGTCGGACATATCTATTGCTTATAAAAAAGAGCCAAACTACAGAAAGACTATTTATAATTACCCTAAGTATCACACATATAGCTATAACCATTAAATAAGATAAATAAAGCCAGGAAGTTAATGCCTTACATTAAGAGAATTGAAATCTTAGAGAACTATAGAGAAGAGAATAATTTCCCCTTCTATTTGCCTTCAATTCAATCAATTGGCAAAATCGAGCTTCATCCCGTGATAAATTTTTTCGTTGGAGAAAACGGTAGCGGTAAGTCAACCCTCTTAGAGGCTATTGCAGTTTCATGTGGCTTTAATCATGAGGGAGGCAGTAAGAATTTCAAGTTTTCTTCCAGCGATGAAAAATCCCTACTGTCCAAGGCATTGCGCTTGTCACGCACAGCAAAGCGACCTCGAGATGGCTATTTTTATCGCGCAGAAAGTTTTTATAATGTAATTACAGAGATGAATAAGTTGGATTGCGGACCTGGCGGGCCAGCTATTAAGGACTCATACGGGGGAAACGATCTTCATACGAGGTCTCATGGGGAGGCTTTTATGGATCTGATTTTACATCGATTCGGAGGAAACGGATTGTATTTACTAGACGAGCCTGAATCTGCGCTATCTCCCCAACGCCAATTATCTCTGCTGGTACGTATAGCGGAACTCGCAAAACAAAATTCGCAGTTCATAATTGCAACTCACTCACCAATTTTAATTGCTTACCCGGGCGCCAGAATTTGGGAGTTTACCAATAGTGGATTGGTAGAGAAGGAATATTCAGAAACTGAAAACTACCTAATTATGAAAAGTTACTTTGCTAACCCTGAAAGCTTTATGAGCAAACTATTTGATGAAAAGCATGATTTTTAGTTGGTTCAGGCACTGAAGAACATCGATGGCTAGAGCGTTTATCAAGATCGCTGGCGCAAAAAAATGAATTGTTGCCGATCGCGGCTTAATAAGTACGACGGCATTATTGCCTTGTTTAGCGTAGATCGAGATGCCGCCGATTTGAGGAGAATGGCCACTTCTTGCCGAAAGCGGTAGCCTGGTACGGCAGGTTTCGGCTAGAAGCGCACTCGACAGTTAGCCGCTGATGTCTCTACGCTGATCGATCTGGTGAAAGCACACCACTAAAAGGAGCAGTCATGTTGGTAGTTGCCGTTGATCGAGATAGCGTTCATGCGGGAGATGATCTGGAAAGTCATGCAATATCGATCACATTCGATCAATCAGCAACACTGCGCACCTTGATCGAAGTGATACAAGATATGGACTACCTACCTCGTATCAGTGGAGGCAAGGCCACTTGGGTTGTTTATTCATCTGGCAAACCATTAGGTGTTTTAGCCCAGCAATGGCCAGAACCTAAATTGGTCGTGCGCCCCGAGAGCATCGTGGATCAATATTTCGGAAATATCGAGCCTCGCCTACTTTTCAGATATTGGTGTCAGGCAGATCCAGATGAGGTCTTTTCGGATGCCCAGGCCGGAAATGAACTGCCATCACGATTTTAGGATGGGCAGGAGGCATTGCTTTAAATCAATGCGAGATTACTGCTGTGGGTCGAGAGCCGCCTCCCGTGAACGACTGCTTCTGGCCGTTAGCAGCCAGTCGCACCCCTTCGCCTTCGAGCCGAAGCTGACATTAACGACAGCAGCACCAGCCAAAGCCCGGGGACCGCCCTGTAGCGTGCCGCCTGGTCGAAGCCCATCAGCAGTTGTACTCGCCCAAGTAGGTGATAGTGCCAGTGCTTTCCGGCAAGCGCGTTACGGGCTCAACCTGGGATGAACGCGAACGACGGTCGTGCCACATAGCGTCCCGATTCGTGCCAATCATTATGAAATGGGTGAACGGGGCACACTTGGCGATCGCCTCGGCCCGCTCAGCCGGGCTGCTTATGTGAGAAACGACTCTTTCGAGCCCACCTGGCAGCTCCACGAAGTCGGAATCTATATTGAACTCAAGCTCGTCGGCCATTCGCCAAGTTGGGTTGCGATCTTCCCAGTCACTGTATTCGGCGGCGGAGGCCGTTGCGGGAGGCTTTGGCTCCCATTGCTCGAAGGCGTATAACTTGGCCTCTTCATCACTGGCAAAATTCGCACCGAACAGGTGAAAGCCCCAAGGCTTTTTATCCATGAACCACGTCTCGCCACGAAGAAAATCGGAACACTACACGTTGCCAAGCCCAATGGCATCACTCTCCTGCGCCAGGCTACTTACCCCAAAGCCTCTGATACTGGGCAAATGGCATTGAGGTCTACTTACTTAAAAACGAATTGGCGATTCCGGTACGCGTTACTCAAGCAAGTAGCGAAGGAAGCCCCATGGCAGCTGGGAATGAACTCAGATTCGAGCGCTTCCTCCACCAAGCGCACGCCGCTATCGACCGATAACCGTCTCTCGCGAACCACTGCCATTGACCCAACACAGACGTCACCGAGTCCCTTTTTTAGGATTTGAATAGCGACTTAACCTTAAGCCAGCTCACTGTTTTTGATGTTTGCGATAGGCCCGAGCAGTGAGAAGTCAAACTCCTTCATGGGCTGATTCATCAACAGCCGGTTCGGGTAATCAGGATTAGCCAGCGCGCTTTTTCCCAGTGCAACGATGTCAGCGCCGTCATTGAGAACGTGCTCGGCATGCTGAGGGTTGTCCAGCCCGCCATTGGCGACTATGGCGACCCCTGGAGCATATCGACGGGCCAGGCTGACCAGGCTGGGGCCGCTCTCGCTGAACGCAGGCTCCCACGCTTTGTGTTCTGTGACATGAATGTACTGGATACCTGCGTCTTCCAGTGATCCAAAAATGGTCTCGGCGGCAGCTTCGCCTTCAGCCCATTTGTGTGCGTAATCGTTGACCTTGCCCTGTGAAATTCGAACACCCACGCGAGCGCCCCCTACCACTGCTCTTACGGCCTTGATCACCTCAAGAGTCAGGGCAATTCGATTGCGCACGCTTGCGCCCCAGCGGTCTGTTCGCAGGTTCGTATAGTCAGTGAGGAATTGATCAAGCAGATAGCCGTTGGCGCCATGAATTTCTACGCCATCGAACCCTGCGCTTCCGACTGCCAATCTTGCGGCATTGGCGAATCCTTCAATCGCATCGGCGATGTCTTCATCGGTCATGACCCTGGGTACGGCGTATTGGCCCTCGCCATAGTAGAACTTCATCTGCTCACCTTTGGGACGTATGGCAGAAGGGCCGACCTTCTCGCTCAGGAAACGGTTTCCCTGACTCAAGGCCCCCGCGTGCATGAGTTGCGCGAAGATCAGGCCTTGATGGCGATGTACCCGACTGGTAACGGCTCGCCAGGCCAAGGCTTGTTCAGCATCAGTGATACCAGGTTGAAACCGATAGCCTTGAGCGAATTTCTGGTCGGTGTAGATCCCTTCAGTGATCACCAGCCCAAAACCGCCTTTGGCAAAGCGTTCGTAGTATCGTCCCATCGTCTCCGAGGCACTGCCATGTTCAGTTGCGCTGACGCGAGTCATGGGTGCAACAGCGAGCCGGTTCTTTAATTTCAAGTCGCCGATGTCGAACGTGTCCAGGATCTTCTTGCCGGGCGTGTTCATTGATTGGACCTTCGTTGGCCAGAGATTCATTTCCAAGGCCTTATGCTGGGTGACGATATCCCTGATCAGGTGAAGGTATAAGACGGCCAGGGAGATAAGGCGGCGTAACGCTGAGAGATATAATCGATGCAGATTCAGGATGTTGAAGTGTTCGCTGCGGTGGCAACCGCCAGCAGCCTTTCAGGGGCGGCGAGACGACTTGGGCTGTCAGCCATGACAGTGTCCCGACGACTTGCCTCTCTGGAAAAAGAATTAGGGGTGCGGCTTGTTCAAAGAACGACCCGCTCTGCGTCCCTCACGCCCGAGGGAGAAGTATTGTTACCGTTCGCCAGAAGCATGCTGGAGGCTAACGAGGCAGCGCGCGCCACATTGAAAGCGAATGCCGGAGCGGCCAGCGGCCTACTGAGAGTCACCGCTCCCACCGTGTTCGGCCAGGAGATGATCATGCCGTTGATCCCCCGGCTGCTTGCAGAAAACCCGGCGCTGCAGGTTGACCTGACACTCTCTGATCGCATCGTAGACATCGTGGGCCTGGGTATCGACGTCGCGATCCGCATAGCGACACTCAGCGATTCCGGGTTGGTAGCCCGCGCGCTTGCTCCGAACCCACGGGTCATCTGCGCCAGTCCTGGCTATCTCGCCAGGCAGGGTACGCCAACCCACCTTGAAGACCTTAAGCGTCATCAATGCATCGGCCTGCATGGCATGCCTTATTGGCCATTTGTCCATCAGGGAGAAGAGGTATCCATCCGTGCCGAAGCATCGTTCTCGGCCAATAGTGTCGAGTCCGTCAGAGCGGCCAGCAAATTGGGACTCGGTCTGGCCATGCTGACTTACTGGGACGTACGCACCGCCCTCGCGGAGGGCAGTCTGGTCCTCGTCGAGCTGGAAGATGGGGTGCCTGAGCAACTGTCCATAGCAGCAGTACTTCCTACTCGTCAGTACGTACCCAACCGGGTGCGCGTGCTGCTTGAACATCTTGAACAGGCGCTGAAGTCTGGGTGACTCAAGACGATCTGCACCGAATGCGATCATGGTGCTTTGTATCCATTGGGCCTATGCGGCTTAGTGGATCCAATGAAGTTAACTATTTATTTATGCAGACGGTGCTTTAGATCCTCGCTCTTCAGCCGATTGATTTAGATTGCCGAGCTTAATCTGGCTTGAAAGGCCTTTGAGTGAAAAGTCAGTCACCATCTGGAGTGCACCCGTGACGTTACGCCTAACCTGCAAAGCCATTATTATTGCGCTGTCTTTTGGGCTGTCAAATGTGGCTGTCTCTGAAGATCTTAAGGTCTACAATTTTTCGCCTGTCAATCAATACAATCTTAATCTCTCAGCCAGTTTCTGGAACCCGATCATACGGTATGTGTCCGAAAAAAGTGGCGTGAATCTCACGCTGAAATTAGGGCGTACATCCTCTGACACAACCAGTTATGTGCTCGCACAAGAAGTTGATTTCGCTTTCACCAATCATCTCTTTAGCCCTGAGCGCGACAAAATGGGCTGGAAGGTATTTGGTCGCCGTGACGCGCCTCCCCTTGAAGGACAAATCGTGGTCCCTGCCGATTCGCCCATCCATAGCCTTTCTGAACTGGAAGGCAAAGAGGTTGTGTACCCCGGGCCCGAAGCGTTCATTGCTTATAAAGTCACCAGCTCGGAATTGGTAAAGAAAGGAATACATACGTCTACGGTATTTGCAGGAAACATGGACGGCGCCTTCAGCCAGCTGCTCAGCGGCAAGGCACAGGCGATGGGGGTCAACTCACAGCTTGTCAGCGGCTACACGGAGCGAGAAGGTAGGTCGTTCCGCGTATTGTGGAATTCGTCCTCGTTCAATGATTTAGCCCTCATGGTCTCCCCTCGTATTTCACAAAAAGAGCTTGATGCGGTAGCCAACGCATTTTTCAACATGCAGTACGACAAAGACGGCAGCAAGATTCTTCATGAGGCGACCGAGTTGGTCCATGCACCCGCACCGATTACCTTTATTCCTGCTACGGCAGCGGATTACGCTTCCTATCGTGATTTTTACAGCGGCTTGCCGGCAAACCTCAAGTAAATAATCTGACATTAGCTGAAGAGGCTATTAATGACTTTCTTTAAAAGCCTGCTGCCCAAATCACTGACGTCGCAAATATTGGGGATGCTGTCTATTCTGATAGTGGTGTTCCTTACGGCCGGGCTGGGTCTTTTTTATAAAAATCAGCTTCTTCAGCATATCGAGGAAATCCAAGACACCGCCAACATGCTGATAGAGGTTGCCGCACAGGCCGTGGAGGAAAGTGTCGTCATCGGCGATTACGACACCATCAAAAGAACCCTTGAAAAGACCCTGGCTCGCTCGCCGTTTCAATCCGCCATGTTTATTGACCTGTCGGGTGGCGTCATTCGCCTGCAGGCGCCCAGTGCGCCGGTTGGCAGAGCCCCCGCGTGGATAGAGGCCGAGGTTGCTGCACGATTATTCGATGTCAACCGACCGATAACGATCGGTGGAAAAGATTATGGCGTGATGCGCCTGTCATTCAACGCCGAGAAAATAGCGACCGAACTTTGTAATTTGGTGGTGCAAGCTACCGTGCTGGCAGTGCTTTTTTTGCTCACAAGTTTGTTGTTGATGGGATGGGTGATCAAGCGTTCGCTCGCCCACCTGGACAAGCTTCACTCCTATGAAGCGGAAATCGCGTCCGGCGCAGTGGCAGCAGAAGCCATGCTGGTCGCGGATGCGCCCGTCGAAATACAGGAGGCAATCAAAGCGGTAAACCGTACTGCGGCGAATATGCGTAATCACTTTGGTCAGCGCATCGAATCGTTGATGAACACCCTGGTGCAGCATAAAAACGCCCTGGACGAGGTTTCAATCGTCTGCGAATGTTCGCCCTCCGGTCGCATCACCTATGTCAACGAACGATTCGTAACCAGCTCACAGCGTTCCCGCGCCGAGCTTTTAGAGTTGACGATTGATCAAGTCTGGAACGGCATGTCTTCAGCCACTCAGCCGTGGCAGTGGGCGCCTGAACGTGAAGTGTGGAACGGTGAGGTCAGGCTTACAGGTCAGGCCGGTACTGAGCAATGGCATCAACGCACCATCATCCCTATTCTCGATGACAGGGGCGGCGTTGAAAAATATATCTGCATCGACATCGATATCACCGATCGAAAAGAGTTTGAGGTAGCGATTCTGGATAACGCCAGAAGGCAACACCTGATCGCCTTGTTTGGCCAGCAGGCATTGACAGAGGAAAACGTCAGCGCCCTGGGTGAACTGGCCGCACTGACAGCGGCGCAAGGGTTGAGCATGAGTAAGGCCGCTTTATTAGTCGTTGATCGCGTGAGTCACGGGGTCATCCTCAACGCCGAGACGGGCTTGACCAACATTGATACCCGCGATAGCGAGACGAATGAGTTCTTGAGCGGTATGGGTTCTTCTGCCGGGCTCGATATTTCCGATACGCCGGATGCGAAATACAAATTGCTGTCGGTTGACACAGTGGGAGCTGAGCCCATCAGAAGCCGTGTTGAGGTCGATATACCTTGCGGGGATGCTTCTAAAGGTGTGCTCGGGGTTTACGCCACCACAGGGCACGCCTTTACACCTGAAGACGTTAGCTACCTCCAAACGTTGGCAAACCTGCTGGCAGCTGCGCTTGAACGGGATGACGCAAAGAAAAGGCTTACCTATCTGGCCGAAAATGATTCGCTTACACATCTGCCCAATCGCTGGTTCCTGAATAATTACCTGCACGCTGCAATCAGCCGCTCTGCATCCGCGCCCTCTGCAATAAGCGTCATGTTCATCGATTTGGACAGATTCAAAACCGTAAACGACACCATGGGGCATTCCGTAGGGGATGAGTTGCTCATCCAGGCGAGCCGGCGCCTGGAAGAATACCTCGATGACGACAGCCTGGTTGCGCGGCTGGGGGGCGATGAATTTTCGGTTGTGGTGACACAGCCTGTTTATTCGGCAAGCTCCATCAAATCGCTTGCGACCCATGTTGTCGACGCTTTGGCAAAACCCTTTAATCTTCGTGGCCAGGATATATTCGTCTCAGCGAGCGTTGGCATCGCTACTTATCCCTTTGACGGGGATGACGCTGGCGTCATCCTCAAGCACGCTGATACCGCCATGTACCATGCAAAAAAGAGCGGTCGTAATAATTTCAAGTTTTACACTGCCGAGATGAATCAAAGTGCCGTCAAGCGTTTGCAAACTGAAACGCTGTTGCGGGGCGCGCTTGATCGCGACGAGTTCATTCTGCACTTTCAGCCCAAGGTCAGCCTCACCGATGGCAGCATCAGTGGTCTGGAAGCTTTACTGAGGTGGGATCATCCAGAGCTCGGCCTGGTTTCTCCCGCTGATTTTATCCCTATGCTTGAAGACACCGGCCTGATCATTCCCGTGGGCGAATGGGTCATCCGGAAAGTCTGTGAAATCCTGAAAGGTTGGGAAGATAACAATCTCGGGGTGGTCCCGATCGCCATCAACCTTTCAGCCAGGCAGCTTCAGGTAAAAGGGCTGGCTAAAATCGTCAGGCATATCCTGGAAGAATACGGTATCAACCCCGCTCTTTTAGAGTTCGAGCTCACGGAATCCGTGCTGATGATTGAACCCGAGTCGGCAGTTGAAATACTTCGAGAGATAAAGTCATATGGCATAGGGCTTTCGGTGGATGATTTCGGAACGGGTTATTCCAGCTTGGCCTACTTGAAGCGATTCCCTATCGACACGCTCAAAATCGATAGAATGTTTATAAAAGACATCACAAGCAATCATGAAGACGCGGCGATCACCCGAGCGGTCATCGTATTGGCACACGAATTGGATTTAAACGTCATTGCGGAAGGTGTCGAAACATTCGACCAGCTAGAGCTGCTTGTGAAACATGGTTGCGATCAAATTCAGGGTTACCTTTTCAGTAAGCCCGTCACGAGTGATGAGTGTGCCGCCATGATTAAATCTTCACGCACGTTGGCTATAACATTTTCAGAACCTGATTTTGCCTGAGTCAGTCTCTGCCGCATTTGCACGGGCACCAAGGACGGGCAGCGGCGCTTGAACCCAGGGTGAATCTCTTCCCCGGCGCCTCCCCCTCTAGAACCATCGCAGCGCTGGCGAACACCATTGGGGTCGCGACGCGGCCCGGTTATTGGCACACTGTGCGGCATTCGCCTGAACACACAGCGCCTAACCTCTATCCGGACGTCACATGACACCCAACGCAGAACTCTATAACCCTTCCACTGAATACGCCGACAAGCTGATTTCGCGGATTGGCCAAACACCTTCGTGGATCGCCAAGCGTATCGGGGTCACTGACAAGCGCATCCGCTACATCCTGGATGGCGAAAGAACCGTCAAGGGCGAAACGACGCCCATTCAGATGACCTACACCGAGCAGTTCGCCCTTGAGTGCCTTGTCCAGGAGGCCATCGCCCTCAAGCGGTAACCATTCCGGGCTGCCGCGAGGCTACAAGCCTTCCAGCAGCCCGTCGGCGCGAAGCAGATCAACGATCACGTGCTCATCCACCGCATAGACACCCCGCGAAGCCTTCCACACCAGGTTCTTTTCCTGCAGGGCAATCAGCGCTTGCTGCACGCCCGGCACTTCAACCTTGATGTCGCTTTCCGGGATGCCCGCCTGCTTCATGGCTGTGGCGTACAACGCCATGGTGGGCGCCTCGAACGGGGCGAAGTTATCGCCCATGCTGCCCATGACGCGAATCACGGCCGACTGGATCGGGGTGAGGCTGTGGATCACCTTCTTGAGGTTCGCATTCAATTCATCCGCCTGTGCCCGAACAAGCTCGGCAAACCGCTCACGTACGTTTTCAGGGTCGATGAAAAAATCGAAGCGAATGGCATCAGCCGCTGCGCCAAGCAATTCGGGACGATAGCCGCTTTCTTTGAACAGCTGGAACACTTCTGCCGGATCGAGCGGGGATGGCAGATCGATATTGGCGCACAGCCAGTCGATGTAGTTCTGATCGAGCGTCGGAAACGGCACCATTGATGCCCCGAAGAACGCCTGGTCCTTGCTGTTGCGCAGCATGGCCAGCTTGTCCCGGTTCGAGCCGGTGCAAACGATTCGCAGGCCGTGGTGCCGGGAGCTGTTGAGTTCGTCCCTCGCCGCTTTGAGCGCGAACAGCGCCGCCACACCCGCCTCGGTGGTAATCGCGTGCTGCGCTTCATCGATCATCAGAACGATGAGCTTCTGCGATTCGTCGGAGAGCGCCACCAGCGCTGTGGTGAGGTCGATGTCCTTGCCGAGGCCGATTTTATCCAGACTGAAATTCAAGCCGCCAACAGCCACCTTGTCTATCCCGGAAGCCTTGGCCAGCCGTGTGATGAAGCCATCGTTTCGACCAACCGCTTCGCGGATGGCTTCCACGATGACAAGGCCGGGGTCTTTGGTCAGGTCTTGCCAGAGGTCGGCGTACAGCACGATCGCGCCCGCTTTTTCCAGCGCAGGGCGCAGGTCTTCGCGGGCGAAGGTGGATTTTCCTGTACGCCGGGGCGCTGCCAGGAAGACGCCGGAGCTGGCCGAGCTGCCCACGGATATCTGCATGATCAGCTTGGAAAGTCGGGTGGCCAACTCGGGGCGGTGATAGAAGATTTCAGGCATTTGTAGACCTCAAGCACAGCTCTATAGGCAATTATAGAGCGACTATAGTCCAATTATAGATATGGGTGAAATATACGTTTATAGGTGATTATAGATCGACTATAGAGTGATTATAGGAAACCGCGTTTCAGTCGGGCGCCGCCGGGCGAAAGCGTTGGGACAAGCCAAGGGATCAGGCGTGCCTAATCGATCAACCCCTGCGCGTCATAAAACGGGTACGGCCCCGGATAATCACCGAACACGCCGTTGTGGGTAACAAGGCCCTCCTCCGCATCCCAGCGATGCAGCAGGTAGCCTGCCGGTTCGAGGTTGAAATGCGCCGGAGCGTCATCGCGCAGGTCGAGCACAATCTGGTGCGAGGTGCCCGGGCAGGTGCAACTGATGCTACCGGCGAAGCGTCGTTGCATCGGTCGATGCAGATGCCCGCACAAGACCCGCTCGACCTGCGGGTGGCGTCCAACGACTTCTTCCAGCGCAGCACCGTTGATGAACGCTTCGCGGTCCATGTGGCCGATGCCGGTGACAAAGGGCGGGTGGTGCATGATCAGCAGGGTCGGCACGGCGGGACGTCGACCGAGCACTTCATCCAGCCAGGCCATCTGACTGTCCAGCACTTGCCCGCCGTGGGCGCCGGGGATCGTCGAGTCCAGACCGATCAGCCTCACCGGATGGGCTTCGATCACCCAGTCCAGTGGTGCTTCGGCCGAGATCGGCAGGTACACGTGGTCGGCAAATTCGGCCAGCAGGTGCTCGCGGACGTCGTGATTACCGGGCACCAGATAGTACGGCATGCTCAGGCGCGCCAGCTCGGGGTGCAGGACGGCGTATTCATCCGGGCGACCGAAGTCCACCAGATCGCCACTGATTACCACGATGTCCGGGCGCGGCTGACTGGCGTTCAAATGATCGACTGCGCGGCGCAAGGCGCCGAGGGTGTCGACCACGCCATAGGTCAGTTTGTTGCCAGCCTTGAGGTGCAGATCGCTGATCTGTGCGATGAGAAACGGGGCTTTCGACATTCAACTTATCCAGACAAAAATTACGGGTGCAGGGCGAATAGCGCCCGCGGCTCGATGGCCAAGGCAATGTGATCGCCCGGCGCGTGAATGACGCTGTCGGCGCTGTCCACCAGCAACGGTTGCGCCGCGCCGACCTCAATCAACAAGCGGCTTTGCGCCCCCTGAAAGAACTGCCCCAGCAGACGCCCGTGCAGGTGCCCTTCGCTGCTCACCACCCGCAGATGCTCGGGCCGGCAATACACCATTGTTGGCTCGCCCGCCTCCCCCCATGGGAGTACGCCGCCGCTTACCTTAAGGCCGCTGGCGGTACGCCCGGCCACTGTGAATGCGTTGAGATTGCCAACGAAACCGGCCACGAACGGATTCGCCGGTTGCTGATAGATTTCCCGCGGGGTGCCGAGCTGGGCGATGCGCCCTTGCTGCATGACCAGAATCCGGTCCCCCAGGGCCATGGCTTCGCCCTGATCGTGGGTGACGAACACCGAGGTGATGCCCAATCCGCGCAACAGCTGATCGAGTTCGCTGCGCAAGCGTTCACGCAGTTGCGCGTCCAGTGCGGCAAGGGGCTCGTCGAGCAGCAGGACTTTTGGCCGTGGGGCCAGGGCTCGGGCCAATGCCACCCGCTGACGCTGCCCGCCCGACAGCTCATGAATGCCGCGTTTGGCGTGTTCCTGCAGGCCGACCAGTTCCAGCAGTTCGGCGCAGCGCTTGTTGCGCTCGGCGACGGCCATACCGCGCACCTTCAGGCCATACGCGATGTTGCCTTCCACCGTGAGGTTGGGGAACAGTGCGTAGTTCTGAAAAACCATGCCGACATCACGACGCTCAATGGGCAGACGAGTGACGTCCTGATCGCCGAAGAACACCTGGCCGACGTCCGGCCGCTCCAGTCCGGCGATCATCCGCAGCGTGGTGGTTTTCCCGCAACCGGACGGGCCGAGGATGGCCAGGGTCTCCCCGCCTCGATGGTCAGGTTGAGGTCGTGAACGGCGACAGTGCCGTCGGCGAAAGCCTTGCGGCAGCCGATCAGGCGCAGCGTGGTTCCAGTCATCTTTGCTCTCCACGGGAAAGGCGTGCGCTGATGGCCTGCAACGCCACCAGCAGCGGCACGATCATCAACAGAAATATCAGGGTGTAGGCACTGGCGACTTCCAGCCGCGCCGAGGCGTAACTGTCCGCCAGACCCACCGGCAGGGTTTTGGTCATGGGCGTGTGCAGCATCCACGTCAGGTTGAATTCGCCCAGGGACAGCGTGACCACCATCAGCACGCCGGCAAGAATCCCCGCCCGGCAGTTCGGCACCACGACGCTGAAAAAACGGCCAAAAGGCCCGGCACCCAGGCTGGCGGCGGCCTCCTCCAGCGTCGGCAGGTGTTGACGCTGCATCACTGCCATCACCGGCCGCACCAGAAACGGCAGGGTGAACAGCACGTGGCCGACGAGGATGAACAGCCAACTGCTGCGGAGACTGCCGAACTGGCCGTAGGTCAGCAACAGGGCCAGGGCACTGGCGAGGCCGGGCATGGCGACGGGCAAGACCATCAATTCCTCGAAGGCGCGACTGAAGCGGTTGTTCATCCGCACCAGCGCATAGGCTGCCGGGACGCCGATCACACAGACGCACACCGCGCAGGCCAGGGCTAGTTGCAGGGACAGCCACACCGTCGGCGAGTACGCCTGCCAGACCTGGACGATCCAGTCGAAGGTCAGTCCGCTGGACACGCCCTGAAAATAATTGCGGGTCAGCCCGGCCACCAGCGACATCAGCACCGGCACCAACATGAAGGCGCAGACCAGCAGCGTGAACAGCAGCTGCGCGACGAACAGCGAAGAACGCTTCACAGGACCGTCCTCGATGGCTTGACCATGCGCCGCGCCAGCAGCAACACCGCCCAGGTCAGCGCGCCGAGCACCACCGACAGCGCAGCGGCGACGGTGAAGTTGGCGTAGTTGGTGAACACGTTGTAGATCGCCACGGGGGTGACATTCAGCTGGGTGCCGAGGGTGAACGCCGTGCCGAACGCGCCCATGGACGTGGCGAAACAGATCGCGCCACAGGACACCAGCGCCGGCGCCAGCCCGGGAATAATCACGTCACACACCACCCGCCAGTGCCCGGCGCCGAGGGAATGGGCGGCTTCTTCCAGGCTGCGGTCGAGGCTTTCGCAGGCCGCCATCACCGTGAGAATCACCCGCGGAATCGAGAAATACAGGTAACCGAGGAACAGCCCCGCCAGGGAATAGGCAAACACCCAACGCTCACTGGCCAGTTTCAGGCCCAGCATCGCAAAGAGCCCCTGCCGCCCTGCCAGCAAAATCACCAGAAAGCCCACCACCACGCCGGGAAACGCCAGCGGAAAAGTCAGCAGCGCCACCAGTGTCGAGCGTCCGAAAAAGCGCTGACGGGCGAGAAACACGCCGGTAATGCCGCCGACCAGCAGCGCGGCGAAAGTGACCACCGCGGCAAGCACGCAGGTTTGCGCCAGGCTGCCGAGGTATTGCGGGCTGCTGAGCACTTGCCAATAACCGCTGCCGGCGCCGTCCCGCTGCTGCCCGCCGAGCACTATCAGGTGCGCCAACGGCAACAGCCAGAACGCTGCCAACACGGCCGCCGCGGGTGCCAGGGCCCAGGCGGCCGTTGGGCGCAGACGCCATTTCGGCGCCCCGCGGGCGGCGGCGTCCTGTGCCTTCAAAACCGTGCTGCTCACTTATTCGACCTCGCTCAAGTAACGCGCGGCGAAGGCTTCCTGCACGGCGGCCATGTGCTGGTAATCCACCACGCCGGCGCGGGCGTAATCGCTGTCCGGCAGAAACTGCGCGGCGACGTCTGCCGGCATCTTCATGGCGCGCACAGGGCGCAGATACGCCTTCGCCCACAGCGCCTGGCCCTGCTCGGAGAGCACGAAATCCAGCACCTTCTCGGCGTTGGCTTGATGGGGGGCGTTGGCGACCAGGCTCATCACGTAAGGGACGCTGATGCTGCCCTCTTTCGGGATGACGAAGGCGACGTTAGCTTTGTCCTTGTAGCGGGCGCGGTAGGCGTTGAAGTCGTAGTCCACCAAAATCGGCAATTCGCCGGAGAGCACCCGCGCGTAAGCGGTTTGCTTGGGGACGATCGGGGCGTTCTTCGCCAGTTTCTGGAAGTAGTCGATGGCCGGCGCGAAGTTATCCAGGGTGCCGCCCATGGCCTGGTTGATCGCCACGGCGGAGACGTAGCCGACGAACGCGCTGGACGGGTCGAGGTAACCGACCATGCCTTTGTATTCGGGTTTGAGCAGATCAGCCCAGCTCTGCGGGACCGGCAAGCCGCCCAGTGCATCGACGTTGACCATGATGCCGAGGGTGCCGGAGTGGATCGCGAACCAGTGGCCTTCCGGGTCTTTCAGGCCTGCGGAAATCTGCTCCCAGCCTTTGGGTTTGTAGGTGCCGACGACGCCGGCTTTCTGCGCCTGCAAACCGAAGGTCACGCCGTAATACACCACGTCCGCCACCGGAGCGGCTTTTTCCGCTACGAGCTGCGCCAGGGACTGGCCGGAGTTCTTGTTGTCCAGCGGCACCTGCACGCCGGTGCTGTCGGCGATGGCCTTGAGCTGGGTGCCCCAGTCCGCCCATTCCGGCGGGCAGTTGTAGCAGATCGCGGTTTCGGCGGCCTGGGTCAGGCTGGCTACGCCACACAGCAGCAATGCCGCCAGGGTTTTACTAAAGCGGATCATGGAGCGTCTCCTTGTGAGGCTGAGTACTTTCGCCCGGCCGGATGTGGCACGGCAGGCAATGGGAAGTCGGGGCGGCACCGGCAATCTGCGCCAGCAATTGATCGATGACAGTGGTCGCCAGCGCGGCGATGGGCTGGACCACGCTGCACAAGGTCGGGTGCATCTGGGTGCCGATGGCAATTCCGTCGAAACCGATGATCGACAGTTGCTGCGGGACAGCCCATCCGTGGCGGCGCAGCTCGGCGATCAGACTGATCGCCAGCAAATCGTTGGAGCAGACCAGTGCCGTCAGCGCCTGAGGGCCGCTCAACAACGGCGCGAGGGCGCTGAAATCAGCCTCGGTGTGGCTGGGCATCTCGATGATGGCCATGGCGTTCAAGCGGTGTTCAGCCATGGCGTCGCAGTAGCCCGCGTAACGCTGCCGCGCCCGGTCGGACTGCAGCGTCGGCCCCGCCACCATGCCGATGCGGCGATGACCGGCGTCCAGCAGATAACGCGTGGCGAGGGCCATGCCGGCACGGTTGTCTACCGAGACCGCGCTGTATTCAGTGCTGCCGGGCTGGTGATAAGCGAGGACAAAGGGCGTGTCTTCGGTGCTGAGGCTTTGCAGGACGCGATTGCTGTGGGCGTCGGTGACCGTCAGCACCAGACCGTCGACCCGTTGGCGCAGCAACTCTTCGACCACCGCGCTTTCCCGTTCGGCGCTGTAATCGGTGGTCGCCAGCAGCAGGTTGTAGCCGCGCAACCGCGCGGCGCGCTCCATGGCTTGGAATTGTTCGGCGAACACCGGGTTCAGCAGGCTCGGTACGACCACCCCAATGAGCTGGGTGGTTTGCAGGCGCAGCTGGCGGCCCAGCAGATTGGGGCGAAAACCCAGTTCCCGCGCGGCGGCGAATACTTGGTCTCGGGTGGTGGGACGCACTACGTCGGGGGAGGCGAAACACCGGGCGGCGGTCGCACGGGACACCCCGGCCACCCGTGCTACGTCTTTTAAGTCGCTCATGTTCACTCGCTTGAGATCGATCTCATTGGCGAGGACATTACGGCGTCAATGTGGCATTTCAGGGGCTGGGGTGTGACAGATTGGAGTCAGTGGGTGCGGCGGCATTGACTGTACCCACTTGCATGGGACTGGCTGCGGACCCGTTGTGGGACCGGCTTTAGCCGGGAAGGTGTCAGGTGTCACACCGCAAATCCACGGGTGTTTGGACTGGCCTCTTCCCGGCTGAAGCCGGTCCCACTAATAGAAAGCATGCATCCCGTGAAATCAGGCGTCGGACAACACCACATGGTCCATCGGCGCCGCCACACCCACGACTTTGATCTCAGCCGCATTGGGTGCCGCACTGAACGCAAAGTCGTCGGCGTGCAGGCTGTGGCTGTAATCCCCCGCCAGGGTGACCTGGAATTTCTGGCCCGCGCTGTCCGCTTCATTACTGCGCACGTAGGTGCGGTCGCTGTTGGCGTTGTAGCTGACCTGCAAGGAGCCGTCGCGACCGTTGCCCAGGCCGGTGAAACCCAGCGCGGAGACGTCCAGGATGTCGTGGCCGGTGGTGAAGTCGGTGATCAGGTCTGCCGCGCCAACGTAGCTGTCGCTGATGTGATCGAAGCGGAAAGTATCCGCCCCGGAACCGCCAGTGAGTCGGTCGCTGCCAGCACCGCCGACCAGCAAATCATCGCCGACGCTGCCAGCGAGCACGTCATTGCCCGCCATGCCGAACAAGGTGTCGTTGCCCCAGTCGCCATACAGCGTATCGGCGCCCGCCGTGCCGGTGGCGTTCACCGAAGTCAGCGGTTGGGAGGAATCGACACGGGTGTCGTCCGGGTTGGCGAACAGCACATTGCTGGCGGTCAGGTCGTAGAGGTGATTCCCGTTGATCAGAATTTCGAAGCGGTTGCCGTCGGCATCAGGCTCCAGCGACTTCAGCGCCGTTTGATCGCCTGCCAGATTCAGCACGACTTTAAGCGTGCCGTCGTAACCGTTGCCCAGCCCTTTGAAACCCAGCGCCGTGAGATCGAGGCGATCATGGCCGTTGCTGTTGAAATCCGTGATCACATCACGTTGGGCGTAGCTGCCGCTGGCGTCGTTGCGCAGGCTGTCGCTGACGCGGGTGTAGACGAAGGTATCGGCGCCGGCCCCACCCGTCAGCGTGTCACCACCGCTGCCACCGAGCAGGCGATCTGCGCCACCGTCGCCGGACAGGTTGTCGCGCCCTGCGCCGCCGATCAGCACATCATCGGCGGCCGTGCCGAGAAGCTTGTCGTCACTGGACGTGCCGGTAATCGACGAGAAGAAATTCGCCGCGCCCAACGTGCTCAGGTGGTTGCCGTCGAGTGCCAACTGGAAGCGGTTGCCAGCAGCGTCCGCGTCCAGGCTGGAGAGATAGGTGATGTCGGTGCCAGCGTTATAGGTCGCCTTGAGCGTACCGTTGTGGCCATTGCCCAAGCCGGACAATCCCAACAGTGTCAGGTCGAGACGGTCACTGGCATCGTCGAAGTCGGTGATGCGATCAGTGAACGACGTCGTCGCTGTGCGGTAGCTGTCACTGACCGAGCTGAACCGGAACACGTCGCTGCCCGTGCCACCGCTGAGGCGGTCCGCGCCTGCGCCGCCATGAATCACGTCGTCACCTGCGCCGCCATCGATGCGATCGCGGCCTGCGCCGCCGCTGATGAGTTCGTCCGAGCGGCTGCCGATCAATGTGTCCGCGCCGGCACTGCCGCGTACGATCAGCACATCGCTGTTGTTATAGACCTGGCTTTGGTTTCCCGCCGCACTGATGTCCCCGGCATGGGTGCCATTGATGACATTACCGAAGATCACACTGCCCTCGACGCTCGCCGCGTCAGACGGCACCTCGGCCACGCCAAAGGTCGATCCGGCGCTGCCAGTGATCAGGTTGTCGTAGACGAAATTCTGCGTGCCGTTCTCGCTGCCCAGGTTGCGGATCGCCACTTCCGGCACGTCGTTGCTCTGCGCGTTGGCGTGGATGACGTTGTCGGACACTTCGATGTGCGTGGTGCCTTGCAGATTGACGCCCGACCCGCCGTTGTCATGGATGTCGAGGCGATACACGCCGCCGTATTCGATGCCGCGCATGTGCACGCCATCGCCGCCGTTGCCATAGACGTCGCCGCCGATGACGCTGAAAAAGCCCGTATCGACGCCACTTTCTTCATGGACGTGAATGCCGTCGCCAGCGTTTCCGGAAGCGAGGCTGTCGGTCAGCGACAGCGCCACGCCGCCCAGGCCTACATTGATGCCGTTGCCGCCATTGTCCAGCGCGCGGTTGTCCTGGAAGGTCAATGCGGGGAGCGACCCGCCCAGTGCGAAACCGTCGGAACTGTTGCCCGTGGCCGTGCTGTTGCGCACCGTCAAATGCACCGACGCGCCGGTCAGGTCGAAACCGCTGCCGCTGAAGTTGGTGGCGGTGACGCCATCGATCACCAAGTTGGTGCTGCTCGCCCCTGACTGCGACCAGCCACTGACCTGCCCGCCGCCGCTGACCTGATTGCCATCCAGCGAGAGATTGCTGACGGTCGCGTCTCGAACGGTGCTGCCTGCTACCACGCCCAGCAGAGAGGCGGTATTCAACCCGGCGCCATCGGCCAGCTTGAGCACGCTGTCACCGGCACCATCCCCGGTGAGCGTGACGTTGCTTTTCAGCGCCAGGGCGTTGCCCGAACCATCGCTGTCCGACACAAGCCAGGTGCCGCCAGGGATGTAAACCTTGCCCCCACCCGCAGCGCTTGCGGCATCAATTGCCTTCTGGATGGCGACCGTATCGTCAGTGACGGAGTCGCCCTTGGCGCCATAATTACGGATATCAAAAGTGGGGCTGATGCTCATGCGCTGCTCCTGCCTGGAATACTGACGACCTGTGAACCCGTTGTCGCAACCGGTTCGGCGAACAGGTTGGACCGGCGGATTTCCTGATTGTTAGTACCTTTCCATGGGCTTTCGTCGGATGGACAGCACGATCGGCGATAACGAGGGTTGTTCAGCCCGCCGGCCCCATTAATGCAACTGCATCTGTGCCAGCGGCAATACGCATCGGCGACGCAGGCTCATTCGCTGCACGCCAGATCGCCTCGGCGACGTCCTGGGCCTCGGTTACCAGGGTCGAGTGCGACCATTCGCTGAACACGTGTTGAGCCAGATCGGCGTAGGCGTCCGGAATGCTGCCCTGCATGCGCGGCTGTGCATTTTTGCCGAAATCGGTCCCCGGTGCGCGGCCCGGCAATACCAGATGGACACGAACGTTAAACGGCTCAAGCTCCAGCGCCAGGGATTCGGTGAACGCATTCACCGCCGCCTTGCTCGCCGTGTACACGCTAAGCAATGGCAGGGATTTGAGGGTCACGCTGGAGGTGACGTTGATGACGACCCCCGCGTTGCGCCCGCGGAACTGCGGCAGCACGGCCTGAGTCATCGCCATGGTGCCAAAGGTATTGGTCTCGAACATGCTGCGGACCTTGTCCATCGAGCAGCCTTCAAGAGCGCCCAGCAGTCCGATGCCGGCGTTATTGACCAGCACATTGATCGGCCCTGCAGCGTCGATCGCCTTCTGGATGCTGTCTGGGTCGGTGACGTCTAGCGCAAGCACGCGCAGATGCTCGGACGCTTTGAAAAGCGCTGCATCGGCCGTGCGCATGGTCGCGATCACCTTCCAGTTTCGGTCGAGGAAATATTGGGCGGTAACCAGGCCGAAGCCCGATGAGCAGCCGGTGATCAGAATGGTTTTCATGGGTGTGTCTCCATCGCGTGATTGACAGTGACGCCACGATAAGCTGTGGTAACCGGACTTAATATCATCCCCCGTCCGCTTTTCTTTAGCAGGAGTCCGGCATGTTCGATCCGCTCGCTGAGGTCGTCACCCTGCTGCAACCCAGTGCCTCGCTGTCCAAAATCGTGAGCGGCGCAGGGGCATGGCGGGTCCAGCGCTCGGTGCACGGCCAGCCGTTTTACTGCGCGATCCTGCAAGGGGGATCTCGGCTTTCGGCGGCCGGACATTCGCCGATCACCCTGCAGGCGGGCGACTTTGTGTTGATCCCGGCAGCTTACGATTTCGAGATGATGAGCCTTCAGCCGCTGGCAGACGGCGACGGCGAGCGCGCTCCTCTCGAGGTCCGTCCTCGGGACATACGTGTCGGCCCGCTGGACGTGCCCGTCGACGTTCAGTTGTTGGTCGGTCACTGCACATTCGGATCGCCGGACGCTGCTTTATTGGTCTCGCTGCTCCCGCAACTGATTCATGTGCGCGGCGAGCCCCGGCTTACGACGCTGGTGGAGTTGGTGACCGAGGAAGCCCGCGTTCAGCGGCCAGCGAGGGACGTGATCCTCGCCCATTTGCTGGAAGTGCTGTTCATAGAGGCGCTGCGCTGCACCGCCACCGAAGCTGCGCCACCGGGGTTGCTGCGCGGGCTGAGTGACGAGCGCGTCGCGATGGCGCTAAGGCAGATGCACGAGCACCCGGGCAGGCCGTGGACCGTGGAAGAACTGGCCAGGGAATCTGCCCTTTCACGCTCGACGTTCTTTGAGCGTTTTCAGAACGCATTGGGCATGCCACCCATGGCGTATCTGTTAGCGTGGAGGATGGCGCTGGCGAAGAAACTGCTGCGTGAGCGCGTGGAGGACATTGCCGGGATTGCACAGCGCGTGGGTTACGGCTCGGTAAGTGCGTTCAGCGTGGCATTCACCCGCTACACAGGGCGCGCGCGGGGGCGGTATTCGCGGGAAGGCAACGTGGGATGACTGACCCTGCGCGAACTTACTAACATTCGTCACTCCAGCCACTTAATGCGGGCACTCTCCGATGAACAGCTATCTGGCGCAGGCACACAATAATCGATGGTCGAACCGGCGCCTGCTCTCGGCATGCCTGGGGTTGAGCAATGAAGAATACCTGGCGCCGCGAACAGGTTTTTTCCCTCAATTGAGCTGACGCTGCGGCACATACTGGATGTCGATCAGTTCTACCTGGCCGCGCTGACGTTTGATCTGGAAGGTCAACGAAAGGATCTGCCCGGGCATCTGTCGCTGCAGGAAATCGTCCAGCTCCAAACGGAAACGGACGACCGACTTGTTACGTATTGCGAAGGTCTGGATGAGCACGCGCTTTGTCGTCGAGCGGGTGTGGTGCGGGCGACGGGCATTATTCCGGGACGCGTGGATCGCCTGTTGCTACATCTGTTCCAGCACCAGATTCACCATCGTGGGCAGGTTCACACCATGCTGTCCGGTACCCGCGTACCGCCGCCACAACTGGACGAGTTTTATCTGGATGGGGATTTGCCCTTGAGGGCATGGGACAAGCCACTTCCCGGCTGAAGCCGGTCCCACATGTTCACTGCGTACATTCAGTGACACTGGCGATGGACGCATTGTAGGACCGGCTTCAGCCGGGAAGGCGTGAGCCGGCGCGCCATCATGTGATGGCCAAACAAGCCGCTCCTGTCGCCAACTTACTTATGTCCCTTAGCCGGGACCATCTGTTTGATCGTGCCGGTGGGAATGTCGATCAGGGCATATTTGTCCTCAAGCTGCACCCATTGCTGGTTTTTGTCCGGCGCGCTCAAATGACGTGCTTTCCAGTCTTTCAGCGCCAGGCTCGGACGTTGGTACTGGTCAGGGGCGTTGTCGCCTTCCTTAATTTCCTTGACCCCTGCACCTGGGCGATCCATCGTCACGCTTGGCTGTTCGGCAGCGTAGGAAAAGCTGCTGACTGCGCAGACTGCGGTGAACAGCAGATGAGGGAGGTATTTCTTTCCGAGCATGATCAGGTCCTCTGGCAAACGAGTGCCGCTAATTGAGTAGAGATTGACGGTGCATCCGTCATGCTCTGACCGGGGCTGATTCCCAGGAGTTCGATCGGATCACCGGCCCATACGCTCGCAACGGCTTTCGTGGCGCTGCCCAGCGGGGCAACAGCAGATGCCAAAAGCTGACGATCAACAATATCCGGGAGCCAGTGGCAGGGCGCTTGTTCTCTGCCCACTGTATGTGGCATCAATATCGCTGCACTGCTTGCACGGAAAACCCGCATGGACAGCCCCACGTTCCAGACTCCCCGACTGACACTCGCCCCGCTGCGGTTAACCGATGCGCCCGTCATTCAACAGTTGTTTCCCCAGTGGGAGGTGGTCCGGTATCTGGACAGCCATGTGCCATGGCCCTATCCCGACGACGGCGCGCTGACCTACCTCCGCGACATTGCGCTTCCTGCCATTATAGAGGGGCGCGAATGGCACTGGACCCTACGCCTGACACCAGAGCCGGCGCGGGTGATCGGCTGCATCAGCCTGCACGATCAGCCCGAGAACCATCGGGGTTTCAGGCTGGCGCCGCCATGGAGAGGTCACGGTTATATGCAGGAGGCGTGCGAAGTGATCAACGCCTTCTGGTTCGAAACCCTGCAGCGGCCAGTCATGCAGGTGCCCAAAGCCGCTGACAACGCGGCGTCGAGAAAGATCTCCGAGCGCGAGGGCATGCGCATGATCAACCGCCGGGACGGCCACTTTGTGTCTGGCCCGATGGTTCAGGAGCTCTGGGAGTTGACGCGCGATGAGTGGCTGGCGATCAAAGCACGGACCTCGGGATGATGCAGCAGGGACTGATTTTCAGGGACAGTTCCTTGATTGCCTGTTGACCTGCCCCGTCTCAATCCCTAGGGTAGCCGGCCTTCTTCGCCCCCTCAGGAACCCCATGTCCAACCGCAGCAAACTCCCGTCCACCGTCTACCTTCTGGGCCTGACGATCTTCTCGCTGGTGACGGCCGAATTCATGGTCGCTGGCATGATGCCGGCGCTGGCCGATGCGTTTTCGGTCAGCCTCGCCCAGGTCGGCAACCTCATCGCCTTCTACGCCCTGGGCATGGCCATCGGCGGTCCGCTCGTGACCGTCCTGCTGCTGTCCAGAGGCATCAGCAACAAACGCTCGTTGATCGCGCTGCTTATCTGTTACGTGGTGGCCGGCGCCATTGCAGCCGCCGCCCAAACTTATCTGGTGCTTGCCGCTGCTCGCGTGGTCATGGGCATCTCCAGTGCCGTGTGCATTGGTCTGTGCATGACGGTGTGCGCAGCCCTCGTCACACCGGAACGACGCGGTCGCGCGGTTTCAGTCGTCCTTGCGGGGCTGATGCTGTCCCCCGTCGTGGGCGTGCCGCTGACCACTTGGGTCGAGCAACACTTCGGCTGGCGTGCGAGCGCCTGGCTTGTGGTAGTGCTGGCGATGCTCTGCACGGTGCTGGCGAGCAAACGCCTGCCCGCGAGCGCCAATGGCAGCGAACCGCCCCTGCGCCAACAAGTCGCGGACATGAAGAATTCGCCCCTCTGGGCGGCGTACGTCACCAGCGGGCTGATCATCGGCGCGACCTTTGCCGCATTCAGCTACTGCACGCCCATCCTGATTCAGGAAGTCGGCGTCGCGCCGAAATTCGTTGCGCCGTTGCTGGCGCTGTATGGCGTCGCGAACGTGTTGGGCAACTGGGTGGTGGGCCGACTGGCGGATCGCTACATGATGGCGATCGTCGGTTGGGGCCTGGCAATCATGGTGCTGGCGTTGTCGGGCTTTGCCCTGGCCGGGCATCACCTGTGGCTGAACCTGATGTGCTTCCTCGCCCTCGGGCTGACCGGTGTGGCGCTGAACCCTGCGATGGTCGCGCGGGTCATGAAAGCGGCCGAGCCCGGCGCGCTGGTCAACATCATGCACACCTCGGTCATCACCGCCGGACTGGCGTTCGGCAGCTGGGCGGGCGGTGTGACAATCGATGCGGGCCTGGGATTGCGATCGCCGCTCTGGGTCGGTGCGGCCATGGCCCTGGCAGGCTTGCTGAGCCTGGTGCGGCCGATAGCGATGCGTCGCAGCCAGGCGTTGTGCGACTGAAGGCGTCATCACTGACGTCGGTGTATTGCGAGGTGACGTGTCCTTCAGGGCACGTCACCAGCGCCAATGCCCAACAGCGGGCAGACTTGCGCGGCCCGCTCGGCCAACAGATTGCGCAGTGCGTGCATTTGCCCAATCCGCTCGTCCAGCAACGCGATTTTCTCGGCGAATAATCGCGCCAGCAGGTCGCTGGAGACCTGCTCGCTGTTCCATAGTAGCGGCAGGTTTTCGCCGATTTCCTTGAGCGAAAACCCCAGCTGTTGCGCCAGCTTGATGTACCCCACCAGCTGCAGCGTCTCCTGCGGATAATGCCGATAGC
Organism: Pseudomonas sp. 15A4; assembly: GCF_016925575.1. Lineage (NCBI taxonomy): Bacteria > Pseudomonadati > Pseudomonadota > Gammaproteobacteria > Pseudomonadales > Pseudomonadaceae > Pseudomonas > Pseudomonas sp. 15A4. The sequence continues at coordinate 4,056,868 of NZ_CP068986.1, forward strand.
CATTGGCACTGCGTTGAGGCTTGATCAGGCCTTTCTCTTCATAAAACCGCAATGCATCCACGGACACCCCCGCACGCACTGCCACTTCGCCTATTTTCATGACGTTCAATGCTCACGTTGACTCTGGACCTAAGACCAGGCTTTAGCCTGCGGGCTCAACTGTGAGGGAAGATCATGATCAGCGCAAAGACCAACAGACGCATCGTCAGAAGCAGCGCCTTTTACGATTTGATAATGACGACGGGGTTCATGACGCCCTGGACGGCCGCGTGGGTTTTCAGTGCCTTATCCGCGCTGTCGACCGTTTTGGCACTGGAGCGGCCGGTGCCTGTGCTGGACATCAGTGCGATGCTGTTCGCCAACCTACTCGGCAGCGTGGTCGTGGTCTGGTCGCTCTGGCGCCTGGCGCAACCGAGCCGCCGGGTGGGTTTGTATGACGCGCTGGCGCGAACGCTGTTCGCCACCTGGCAGCTTTACGCGGTTGCCCAGGGCGCAAGTGCTCTGATTCTCGGGTTTACGGTGTTTGAGGTGCTGTTCGCCGTCGCGCAAGTGTGGCCGATCAGCGCTGTTCGGCAGGTTCATCCAAGGGCAGGTCAAGCGGCATCGGGCGCAGGCTAAGGCGCCAGCGTCGCTGCAATGATCTGCCCCACCGCTTGCAATCGCTCACTGACACCTCCCCGGCAGCGAGCCGACAATAAAACGATGTCCACAGTGGGCAGCGCGGGCAGATTGAGACCGGTGACCTCCAGCATGTCGGCCTCGATGATCGCGGAGGCATTGAGGCATGCCACGCCCAGCCCCGCCACCACCGCAGCCTGAAGCCCGGCCACACCGGAGGCCATATGAGCGACGACGTGGGCAATGCCGTGTGCGTCCAATGCGTTGCGTGCCAGCCTGTGCAGCGAGCAGGTTTCAGGCAGCAGCGCGAGTTCGATAATTCTGTCTTTAGGCGGAAGTGGCTTGCTGCGGGCGGCCACCCACATCAACGATTCCGTGCGCAGCACTTGGGCTTCTTCGGATGATGAGGAAGGCGACCCCGTCGTGCGCAGGATGATCGCCAGATCCAGCGCGCCGCTACCGTGGGCATCGGCGATGACGTCGCTTTTGTCGATCTGGGTGCGCATCCGCAAACCGGGGTATTGCTCAGCGATGCGCGCCAATAAAGTCGCCAGCTGGCTCGGCCGGACGTAATCGGAAATACCGATGTGGACCTCGCCCTCAAGGGGCACGCGGTGCATGTCTCGCCAGGCCGCATCCGACAACGCCAGTATCTGGCGAGCATGGCCAATCAGGCGCTGACCTGCCGCGGTGGGGCGTACCCCTGCTTGCTGCGCACCAGAAGCTGTTCACCCGCGGCTTCCTCCAGCTTGTTGAGCTGTTCGCTCAGCGCCGACTGCGATCGATACCGGAGGGGCACCGCTGCCGTAAGACTGCCCGCATCCACCGCAGCGACGAGGGTCTTCAACTGTTCGATGTCAAATCCGTGCATGTCGATCTACCGGAATACCTGATGATATCCGACGGATCTTACTGCTATTCCGATATGAACAGAGCGAGCAATCTCAATGCTCGCACTCACATAGAGGAACGCTGCCGTGCCATTCGTAAGAATATCGCTGCTCAAAGGCAAAACCCCTGCCCAACTTCGCGCCATCGCTGATGGGGTTCACCACGCGCTTGTCGAGACCTACAGCGTGCCGCCAGACGACCGATTTCAGGTCATCGATCAATACGAGAAAGGCCTGTTTTTCTATGACCCTGGTTTTCTAAACGTCAAGCGCACAGATGACGTGGTGTTCATACACATCCTCGCCAACCGATGGCGCGACACGCCGACAAGGCAGGCGCTTTACCGCGCCATCGCCGATCAACTCACTGCCCGCCCCGGCATGCGCCGCGAGGACATCCAGGTGTTCATCTCGAATAACGATAAGCATGACTGGTCATTCGGCAACGGCATCGCTTCCTATGTGCCGGAGGCTGATGCCTGAGATCACGCAGGATCAGTCTTCGCCAATGATCTGCCCGGCAAGCTCCGCAAATGCGCGAAGCCGGTCCATCTGCCGCATGTCGTGGTGGTAACCCATCCAGATGTCACGCCCGGGCGGCGCCTGTCCAACGTCCAGCCGCCTGAGCGCGGGGCTCTGATCTCCCAGGGCGCGCGGCAGTACGCAAATGCCAAGGCCAAGGGCGCACATCCGGGCTTGCACGGTTCGGCTGCTGCTGGTGAACACGACCGGCGCCTGCGGGTACAAACCTCGCAGCCAGACGACGTCCGGGTAATGGGATTGCGCGGTGTCCATGGTGATTAGCCCGACGCCTTCGCCATGCATGCCCGGAGAGAACGGCTGCTGGGCGCCCACGTATAGACCGTAGTTCAGCGTGGTCAAGCGACGCTGGACGATGTCCGGCTCGGTGAAAGGGACGATCCGAAACGCGATGTCCGCTTCCCTGCGTGTCAGGTCGGACAGCCGTTGTCCGGCAATCAGTTCGGGCACGATCAGGGGGTGGCGCCGGAGCAGCTCGGCCAGCACAGGCCCGAGCACGTAGCCGGCAAACCAGTCCGCCGAGGAGATCCGCAGCAGGCCTTCGAACTGTTCGCTTTCGCCGGCGATGCGCCGTTCGATCGTCAGCGCGCTGCGCTCCATCTCCTGGGCCAGCTCGAAGATGCGCTCACCGCTGTCGGTCAACACCAGGCCGGTTGACGTACGACGAAAAAACACCTCGCCACTGCTCTGTTCCAGCACATGCAGGCGCCGCCCGACGGTGGGGTGGCTGACGCCCAACAGCTTTGCAGCAGCCCCCAGTGAACCGCCGCGGGCGACCGCCAGAAAGACGCGCAGGTCATTCCAGTCCATGGCGTACCTCGTACAAAAGTGAACGCCGAAGATGCAGCAATGGCAGTCCCTAAGCAACTGCACGACTCGCACAATGGCGCCTCGAGCAAAACCGCCATAGGCAGAGGGGCATTGATGAACATCGGGTTTATCGGAGTGGGAACCATGGGTCGGGTGATGATCCTGCGGCTGATGGCGGCAGGTCATCTCGTGAGTGCCTGGAACCGTAGCCCTCAGGCGCTGGCAGATCTTGAGGGCGTGATCGCACTGACTGACCCCGCGCTGGCTTTTGAGCAGGAAGTGGTCATCAGCATGCTCGCCGATGATCGGGCGGTGCGGCAGGTGCTGCAGTCTTCCGATGCGCTGGCGCGTGGCGGCAAGGGCTGCATTCACATTGTGATGTCAACGCTGTCACCTGCCTTGATCAACGAACTGCAAGCCAGTCACGAGCAGGCAGGCATCGAGTTGGTCGCGGCCCCGATGTTCGGCGTGCCGGCGGCCGTGGCTCAGGGTGAGGCGAACATCCTCGCGTCCGGCGCCGCTGACGCAATCGAGAAGATCCAGCCGCTGCTGGATGTGCTCGGAAAAAGACCTGGCGGATGGGCGACCGGCCTGTGCAGGCCTGCATCGCCAAGATCGCCGGCAACATGATGATCACCCAGGCCATTGAATCCCTGGGCGAAGCGACACGCCTGGTAGAGGCCTACGGTCTACCCCTTCGGCGTTCGTTGAAACCGTCACTCAAACCCTGTTCGCCTGCCCGAGTTACCAGCGCTATGGGCATTACGTCGCCAACCGCGTGCACGAGCCCGGCTTCAAGCTGTCCCTGGGCCTGAAAGATGTGGACTTGGCGCTGAGGGCCGCCGAAGCCGTTGCCCTGGAGCTGCCTGCCGCAAGGGTGGTACGCGCGGGCATGTCAGCGGCGATCACCCAGGGCCTGGGCGATCGAGACTGGTCCGCCTTCGCCACCATCGAGCAACCCCGCCCGTTGGGCACCCAACCGATACGCTACCGAGGAAACACCATGACCATTGAAATGCTCGCTGCGCGGCTTGAAGCGCTGGAAAGCCGCGCGGCGATCGAATCGCTCATTTCCGGCTACGCCAACGCCTACGACCTGATGGACATCGACCTGTTGCGCAGCCTCTGGCACGCCGACGCGACGCTGGAACTGCCGGATTTCGGCGTTGGACGAAACCTTGAAGAGATCGCCGCCATGGCGCACACCAGTTGGATCAAGTTGCCGCATATGCATCACTGGATGTCCAATCCCATGATTCAGATTCAGGGGACGATGGCGACCGCAACAGTCGCAGCAGACTGCCTGTTTCATGATCGCGAAAAGGGTCCGGTACAGGTCAGCGGCCTTTACCACGACCGCTTCGAGCGGCGCGACGATCAGTGGCGATTCAGCGCCCGTCGTTTCGAATTGCACTTCCTGACGCCGCTGCTCAACTGGACGCCGATCGCGGGTTCGGAGACGTTCGAGCGCGTCTGAAACCGCTCTGCCTGAACAGCGCATCACGCCTTGCAGCGGCGATGCGCTCCTCGATTGATTGACCTCTTTTTATCCGATCGCAGCGCCGCCGTTGCGTATGGAGGTTTGCCCATGTTCGTGAAGAATACGTTGTCGCCTGATCCGCGCCGCTGGGCGATGTTTTTGATTCTGCTGGTCGGTGCCTTTCTGCCGCCGCTGGATTTTTTATCGTCAACGTCGCGCTGCCATCGATCAGGCAGGACTTGAGTGCCGGCGCTCCCGCTGAGCAACTGGTCATCTCCGCCTATGCCGGGCTCTATGCGGTGACCCTGATCACCGGTGGAAGGCTCGGTGACATCTATGGCCGTGGCCGGGTGTTTTTCATCGGTCTGACTGGCTTCGCGGGGGCGTCATTGTTGTGCGGGCTGGCCTGGTCGCCCTGGTCGCTGATCGCAGGACGCGTATTGCAGGGCATAACAGCCGCTGTGATGGCGCCACAGGCACTGGCATCGGTGCAGGCCATCTTCCCGGATTCGGAAAAGCCCCTTGCGCTCAGTCTGTACGGTGCGGTGTTCGGACTGGCGTCTGTCATCGGGCAGGCTTTGGGCGGGATTCTGATTTCGCTGAACCTGTTCGACCTGGGCTGGCGGGTGATTTTCCTCGTTAACCTGCCAGTTGCCGCGCTGGTTGTGCTGTTCGGCATACCCGTACTCAAAGAGATCCGCGCACGAAACCCCATCAAACTGGATCTGGGTGGCGTGGCCCTTTCGATCCTGACCCTGGCCGCGCTGATCGTGCCGCTGATCGAAGGGCGAGAAGCAGGATGGCCGCTGTGGGCCTGGGTTTCATTGTTGGCAGTGCCGCTGTTGGCGTGGATGTTCTGGCGCTACGAAGCGCGACTGAGTGATGCTGGCGGCTCGCCACTGCTGGACCCCCACGCTTTGAATGTTCCGGGATTGGGTCGCGCACTCGTCATCGCGCTGCTGTTTTACACGATCGCCCCGTTTTTCCTGCTGTTCTCGATCTACCTGCAAGGCGCGCTCGGCACATCGGCACTGAGCGCGGGGCTGGTGTTTCTGCCTTTCGGCGCCGGATTTCTGCTCGGGCCGCTCTTGGCGCCCGCTTGCAAACGGGCGCTCGGCGTGTACGTCAATGCAACGGGTATGGGCATGGAGTCGGCCGGCTTTATCGGCATGATGTGGCTGCTCAGTGCGACGCCGGCCGGCGTGTACCCGGTGCCGGCACTGCTTGCCGCCCTTCTGTTCACGATCGGCTTTGGACAGGGGCTCGCGCTGCCTACGCTCATGCGCATGGTGACGGGCCGCGTGGCACCGGCGTATTCGGGCATGATCGCCGGGGTCGCCAGCTCGACGTTGCAAATCAGCACAGCGTTGAGCGTTGCAGTGATCGGCGGGGTGTTCTACACGATCCTGGATGGACGCACTGACCCGGCAGCCATCACCCACGCCTTCATCATCGCGCTATCGTGCATCGCGCTCTGCCTGGGCGCCGGGGTGCTGCTGAGTATCACGCTGGTGCGCGAGCCGGCGTTGCCCGACGGGAAGACCGCCCCCGGTCAACCGGTTAAGCGGTGCAAATCTTAATGAGCCCCAACCACTTGCCCGGCAACCCTCTCACCCTGCACAAACCCATGGGCCCGCGCACGAAACGCAATCGCCAGACTGATCAGCAGCACCAGCACCATCACCCACGCGAAGGCCCCCGCGCCCCAGTGACCGAGCAGCACGCCACCCAGAAGCCCGCCGCCGGCAATCGCGCTGTTCCAGACGACCACGTTCATCGACAGGGCCACGTCGGCGCCCTCGCCAGCGGCGTCAGCCAGCGCGGTTTGCAGCAGTGTGGCGGCGCCGCCGAAGGTCAGGCCCCAGACGAAGACACCGAGGTAAATCGCCGGGGCAGAGGCCGAGAACATCCCGAAGAACACCGAAACCCCGGCGAAGGTGGCGAGGCTCAGCAACACCGCAGTGCGAAGATGACGATCGACCAGACGCCCTCCGACCCAGATGCCCATCAGTGCGGCAATGCCGAACACCAGCAGCACCAGATCGACATGGGCACCCAACCCGGCCAGGGAAACAAAAGGCGCGACGTAGGTGTAGAGAATGTTGTGGGCGAGCATCCAGGTCAGCACCACGCCGAGCACGGGACGCACGCCCGGCGTGAACAGGACCTGACGCAGCGGCATGCGCTGGGAGGACGATTGACCCGGATAGTCTGGCACTTTGACCAGCACCCAGGCGATCAACACCAGGGTCAGTCCGGACATCACGGCAAACGACATCCGCCAGCCGATCGCTCCGCCCAGCCAGGTGCCGAGGGGTACGCCCAGTGACAATGCGATTGGCGTCCCCACCATCGCCACTGCCATGGCGCGGCCCTGTGAAGCGGGCTCGACCATGCGCCGCGCGTAGCCGCCAATGAGGCTCCAGGCCAGTCCCGCTGAAACCCCTGCGAAAAATCGCGCAATCAGGGTCAGCCAGTACACCGAAGACAGCGCCGTGATGGAATTGAACAGCAGAAACCCGATGACGGTGAGCAGCAGCACCGTTCTGCGCCGCCAACTGCGCGTGGCAATGGTCAGCGGGATGGCGGCCAGCAACGATCCCAGGGCATACACCGTGACCATCTGCCCTGCCAGTGACGCCGATATGCCAAGGCCCTCGCCTATCTCCGGCAACAACCCCGCCGGCAGCGTCTCCGTGACGATGCAGATAAAGCCGGTCATCGCCAGCGCCAGCAGCGCCCCGTACGGCAGTTTTGTGGCCTTTCCCTCATGGGACATCGTTCGATCCTCCGACTAATATACTGATCGGTAGCAATCTAAAGAGCCCAAGCCGGGTAGTCAATCACTTATGTATCGACTAGTATTTATCTCACTTGAAAGGAGGGTCATATGGCTCAGATGGGACGACCGCGCACGTTCGACCGTGACGTGGCAATCACCCAGGCGCTGCATCTGTTTTGGGAACATGGCTATGACGCAACGTCACTCAGCCAGCTCAAGGCGAGCATCGGCGGCGGCATTACCGCGCCGAGCTTCTACGCGGCATTTGGCTCAAAGCAGGCGCTGTTCAATGAAGTCATGCAGCGCTACCTGAACACCCACGGACGCGTGACCGACAGTTTGTTCGACACCGCTCTTGCCCCCAGGGAAGCGATCGAGCGCACGCTGCGGTGCTCGGCAAAAATGCAGTGCGAGGCGGGTCATCCCAAGGGCTGCCTGGTGTCACTGGGTTTTCTGAGCGCATCCACCGAAGAAAGCAAAACCATTTCCCAGCCGCTGGCGGATGCTCGAGCCTTGAACCGCGCGGCCATTGTCGCGTGCATCGAACGAGCCATCGCCGCGGGAGAACTGCCCGCAACGGTGGCGCCAGCCGCGCTGGCCACGGTGTTCGACAGCTTCATGCTGGGCATGTCGGTATTGGCCCGCGACGGCGCGACGTTTGAAACACTGGACGCTGCAATTACGCACGTCATGGGCGTATGGGACGGGCTGCGCATCGACGCTCCGATGAAAGACCCGGCTGCGATTTGATCCCTGGCAATCCTGGGTTTGCTCTCCCGCTCAGGGTTAACCGAAACGCGCCAGTGCCGCATCAATGAATCGGCGCAGCTTGGCCGTTCGCTGCCGGCTGCCGGTGTACAGCATATGCAGGGGCCGACTCGGCGCCTCATAGTCAGGCAACACTCGAACCAGCTCGCCGCTGCGCAAGGCGGGCTCCAGGAATATCAGCGGGCCGAGCACGATGCCGAAACCGTCCAGCGCGGCCGAAAGCAGCGCGCGGCTCTCGTTGACCCTCAATCGACTCACCACCTGAACCCGCTCCACCTTTGACCCTTTGCAGAAGACCCACTCGCGGTCAGTCGGCCGCGACCACCAGGCATACCCCAGACACTCATGATTGCTCAGGTCCTGCGGACATTGCGGCACGCCGCGTTCTGCCAGATAGCCAGGCGCTGCGCAAGCGACCAGTTGATAAGGCGCCAACGGCCGGGCGGTGAGGCTGGACACGTCCAGCGGGCCGATCCTGAACGCGATGTCGAACCCCTCCTCCACCAGATCCACGAAGCGATCGGTCAGCTGCAGATCGATTTCAATCTCGGGGTGCAGCCGCAGGAATGTCGTGACGAATGGCATCAGGCGAGAGGAGCCGAAGGTGATGGGCGCGCTGATTTTCAGCTTGCCGCGCGGGGTGTCATTCATCATCTCCCCGAGAGAGTCGGCCGCCTTTGCTTCACTGAGAATGTGTCTGCAACGCTCCAGATACGCCTGGCCCAGTTCGGTCAGGCTCTGGCGCCGCGTGGTGCGGTTCAGCAGTCGCGCGCCGAGTCGATGCTCGAGCGCGGCAACGTGCTTTGCGACCATCTGCGGCGACAACTCCAGACGCTCGGCCGCTTTGACGTAGGAGCCGCATTCCGCCGCTGTGACAAAGGCCTCCATGCTGCTGAGACGGTCCATGATTCAACACTCCTGGTGGCGAGACTAAGCGCCTGATGATTATTTATCTGCGGCTGGTTCGCAATCATCATGGCCGCTTCCAGCACACCATCGGAGTCATCACATGCGCATTGGCATCATCGGAGCAGGCTTTATCGGGCAGGCAGTGGCGCAACGGTTCATCGCGGCAGGCCATGAAGTCATGCTCAGCAATTCACGTGGCCCACAGACCCTGAACGACCTGCTCGTCCAGATACCCGGCGTTCAGGTCGGCACGATCGAAGACGCTGCTGCCTTCGGCGATGTGGTCCTCGTGGCCATTCCCTTCAACCGCTACCCAACCCTGCCGGCCGAATGGCTTGCGGGCAAAACGGTGCTGGACGCCAACAACTACTACCCCGACCGAGACGGCCCTGTCCCGGCGCTGGACAGGTTTGAGACCACCACCAGCAGGCTGATCGCCGAGCATTTGCCTGGCGCCAGAGTGGTCAAGGTGTTCAACGCGATCCTGGCCGATGACCTTGACCGCGATGCTCGCCCGAATACGGCACACGACCGACGCGCACTGCCGGTGGCCGCCGATGACGCTGGGGCGAAGACGCTGGCCATACAGCTGCTGGATGAGGTGGGATTCGACGCGGTTGACGCCGGTAATCTTGACGACAGCTGGCGATTCGAACGGGCCAAACCGGCTTACTGCATTCCGTTGAACAAGGAGGCGCTGAAGACCGCACTGGCCACGGCTGAAAGGCACATTGAATTGCCCCATGGGTCGTGGCGCCATTGAGTGGCGTCATCCCGCAAAGGCCCTCCAGAAACGCGCCACCGTCCGGTAACATGCGTGCCTGGACTCGCCGTTTATTGCCTCGGGAAGGGACGTGATGATTGATCTCTCGGTTTGGCCTGCCGGCTGGCACTGGTTTCGGGAAGATAAGGTGGCGATTGCCCGCGCAGAAAATCCCATGGGCCATTCCGCTGAATAAGGAGCCTCACCATGGCTGCCATTATCGACTATTCGGACACACTTCATCGCCAGGCCGTGATCGAACTCTGGGACGCCGTATTCGGCTACGAAACCGCCCATAACTCGCCCGGCCTTGCCATCGACAAAAAGCTGGCTGTACCGGACGGCCTCTTTTTTGTTGCCCTGACGGACAATGAGGTGGTGGGGACCGTTCTGGCCGGCTACGACGGTCATCGCGGATGGCTGTATGCGGTGGCGGTGCACCCCGCTCATCGCAGAAAAAGCGTAGGCATGCAGTTGGTTCGTCATGCAGAGGAGGCCCTGACAGTGCGGGGGTGCATGAAAATCAACCTGCAGATCGTCAGCACCAATGCAAGCGTCCAGGCGTTCTATGAGTCCATGGGTTACTCAACCGAACCGCGTATCAGCATGGGCAAGAAAATCGACTCGAATATCACCCATTGATGCGTTCGACGCAGCGGCGTCCTTGCCCTGCCCCGTTGTCTGCGCGCCTGGTCGGGAGCGCAGAGCTTAGCGACCTTACTGAGCCGGATGCGCCTTCAGCCAATTCTTCATCTGCGTAATTTCCGCCGCCTGGGCCGCCACAATCTTGCGCGCCAGCTCCAGCATCTCTGGATCCTTGCCGTATTTCAGCTCTATCTTGGCCATCTCCACCGCGCCTTCGTGGTGCGGCAGCATGCCGGCCGCAAACGCCACGTCGGGGTCGTCGCTCATCATGCCGTGGTGCATGTCGTTTTTCATGGCGCCCATCGATTGCTGGTAAGCCTCATGCATCTGTTTGACGTCTTCCGCCTGGTCGGCCCTGACGGCGGTGACGGAAAGCAGAGCAATGACGCTGACAACGGCGGCAATCTTTTTCATGACGAAGCATCCTGGATGAGGGTAGAGACGAAGGCGTCAGGCTAGACCTTTCCATTGCGGCAAGGTCAAGCGCATTCTCCAATGCCGTTTTACGCTGTCCGCTCAAAGCCCGAATGCGTCCTTGAGCAGCGCCGAAAGCTGTTTGGGTTTACGCCCCAGAACGTCTTCGAGGTCGGTGCTGGTCTGGTCGAAGGCGCCGCCTTCGATGGCCGAGTACCAGCCGGCGATAAATCGGGCGACGTGTGGCGGCCAGCCTTCACGCTCACGGGCCTGGACGAAGGCGGCCGATGAGATCGGTTCATAGGCGATCATCTTGCCGGTCAGCCCGGACAACGCTTCGGCGATCTCAGTGAAGGACCAGGGACTGCCGCTGTTCAGCAGATAACTGCGATTGCCATGGGCGCTCTGCCTGAGCAGGACGGCACCGGCTTCAGCCAGCTCCTGATAACAGGCCAGCGCAATTCGGCCGTTGCCGGCGGGGGCTGCGAAGCCGGTATTGGCCGCAGTGGCGCCGATGAACATCGGCAAATCGTTGGCATACAACGGATGCCGCAGCACGGTGTACGCCAGGCCTGACTGCATCAGCAATTGCTCAGTGGCGATGTCGCTGTCGGTGACGCCCTCGATCGGAAACCGCACGTCGTCCAACCGCTGGATGGCGGTGTACATCATGTGGTCGACGCCGGCGCGGCGTGCGGCATCAATGACGTTCTTGTGCTGCGCGACGCGGTCGGTGAAGGCCACGGCCGAAACCATGTAAACCTTTTCGATACCCTGGAAGGCGTTTACCAAAGCGCCGTAATCCGTGTAATCGCCGTAACGCACCTCGACGCCCCGCGCGGTCAAAGCCTGCGCTTTGCCCGGATCCCGTGCCAGCCCCACGACGTCGCCGGCCTCACCCCGTTGCAAAAGCGCATTCACGACTGCGTTGCCCAGTCGGCCCGTAGCCCCTGTTACCAGAATCTTGCCCATTGGAATTCACCTTTTGGCGTTGAGAGAGCGCTCACTGTGCACGCTCACAGGCGGATGAGTTAGTCCGGTATGGGTAGAATCAGCTTCAACCAAACGTTGGAGACCCTCATGGAAACCTTGGGCAATCTGGAGTCGTTCGTGCGTGCTGCACAGTTCGGGAGTTTCTCCGAGGCCGCCCGGCGCATGGGCGTTTCTGCGGCAGCGGTGAGCAAGAATGTGGCGCGTCTTGAAAGCAACCTGGGCGCCCGACTCTTTCAGCGCAACACCCGCAGCCTGACGCTGACCGAAGCCGGCGAAGCCTTCTACGCGCAAATCGGCGACAGCCTGGAGACCATTCAGGCGGCGGTCGCGCAGGTGGGTGACACTCGCAACGTCCCGGCCGGTCGCCTGCGGATCAACGTGGCGCCCTCCTTCGCCTACGATTACTTGTTGCCGTTGCTCAAGCCCTTCAAGGAAAAATACCCGGCCGTCATCCCCGACTGGCACCTGACGCTGGCCCGCGCTGACTTGGTCGGCGACGGATTCGACGTGGCCATCGGCGGCGGCATGGAGCTGTCCCCCGGCGTTGTCGCGCGGGAACTGGCGAAGCTGCATCTGGTGGCCGTGGCCTCACCCGACTGGCTTGAAGGCCGCAAGCTGCCACAAACCCCGGCGGATCTGCAGGGGCAACCGGGGGTGGTCACGCGCTCGACCGACACCGGCAGATTGCGCGCCTGGACCCTGAGAAATACTGCGGGTGAAACCTTTGACCTGACACTCGACCCGGCTGCGATCATGAACGACCCCGAAGCCCTGTGCGGTTGCGCGCGAATGGGCATGGGCGCAGCGCTGGTGCCGATGGAGCGCGCCTGGCCCTGGCTGCAGACCGGTGAACTGGTGCGGCTGCTGCCTGAGTGGTACGTGGAGCTGGGTGCGGTCTCTGTCTACTTTTCCGCCCGTAAAGCCTTGCCCGCCAAGACGCGGGTGTTCGTGGACTTTCTGGTCGAGCATTTTCGCACCACGATGGGCAGCCGATTTCGAGGCGACTGAGCCGGATTAGCGCCCCCGGCCCTGACTCGGCAGAGGTCACCGCCGCCGACTGCATTGCGTCGCGGAACTGATTGATTCCATCGAATCCCAACCGCTCGGTTCCCGATCCCGCTGGCAGAACAATGGCAAACGTCCTCGTATGGGGAACTGAAAGAGGGTTACCAAGTGACGCCCGGGGCTGCTACCCCTCATTGGTAATTATCCAGTTTCAGACGGTCCATTACCCCGCGCTTTAGCACGCTGGTCGTCTGCATTTCACACTTTACGGTCCTGAACAAATAGCCTTTCGCAGTCTGTTCCGCCAAGACCGCATGACAGTCGTCGATCCGAGCCACCCAGGCATCGCGAGTCCAACCGGGTATTGCACAATCTCTGGGATGGAGGTGGAAGGATGAGAAAAACAGGGTTTCCTGAAGCGCTCCCTCCCCATGGCGCACGTTATATTCAAGAAAATACATCGCAATAGTGGCGGTGAGGGTGGACCCCGCGAAGATAACTGAGCAAATGCCCCCTACCCGCCTGGCGAATCGTTCCCGGTGCCGGAACCTTTATCTTGCCGTCCGAGTCTTTTCTGGAAGCCGAATTGCATTCTGCCAGCATGCAGCGTAAAACGCTGGCCGCCGATACTGCTGGATCAGCCGGCCCGCGCAGTACCGGATGGCGCATGACGCCCCTCCGACCTCAGGTCATCACGTTTACGTTTGCAGGTGGACACTTGAAGCATTTGACCCGGGAAGCCCTTGAGGCTGAAGTCATGCAGTTGCGGTCGGCATTAAAGATAAGTGAAGCCCTGAGGTTGGCAAGCCATGACACCGGCACGCCATTGAACACCGTCGCGGATGCCCTCGACCCTACGGCCGAGCGCGCAGCCGAAGAGGTGGCCGAGCAGGCGATCAAAGACGCGCAAACGCGCTACCGCCTCGCGGTCAAAGCCACCAACGATGCGATCTGGGACTGGGACCTCAAAGAAAACCACGTCCTGTGGAATGACGCGCTGGAACGGGTCTACGGGCATCCGCTCGCCACGGGTGCTACGACCGGCGACTGGTGGATCGCACAGATTCATCCCGATGACAGGCACCGCATCGTCACCTCGATCCATGACGTGATAGACGGCAGGCAGACCGGCTGGAGTGACGAGTACCGATTTCGCCGGGTGGACGGCTCCTACGCCCAGGTCCTCGACCGCGGGCACGTCATCCGCGACGTTCAAGGCAACGCCGTGCGCATGATCGGCGCGATGCTGGACCTCACGCCGATCCGCGACACCGAGGCGGCACTGCGTCAAAGCGAGGAGCGTTTCAGGACCATTCTGGAAACCATCGAAGCCGCGTTCGCCATTGTTCAGGTCAAGTTCGATGAAAATGACTACCCCGTCGACTATCGCTTCGTTGAAGCCAACCCGGCGTTCGAGCGTGAGGCTGGCGTCAACTTGCGCGGGAAATGGGTCAGGGAATTTGCCCCGGACCTGGAGCAATTCTGGTTCGACACCTACGGACGCGTTGCCAAGACCCGTGTGCCGGCCACCTTCGAAAGCTACGCCAAGGCCTTTCAACGCTGGTTTGACGTGCGCGCCGTGCCCGTCGGCGATCCCGACGAATGTCAGATTGCAATCATTTTCAACGACGTGACCGGGCGGCGTGATGCCGAAGAGCGTCTGCGCCAGAGCGAAGCCGTCGCCCGCGCGAACGTGGAGCGGGTGCAACTGGCCCTGGCCGCCGGGGCCATTTTCGGCACCTGGCACTGGGACTTGCCCAGCGACAGCTTCACCGTCGACGACGCGTTCGCCCGAGCGTTTGGCCTTGACCCGCTGCTGGGCCACGAAGGGCTTTGCCTGGAGCAGGTGGTTGAAACCGTGCACCCTGATGACCGCGAGGGTCTGATGACGGCGATCGACGAAGCCATTCGTCGCGGCGGGGCCTACGCCCATCAATACCGGGTCCGTCGGGCGGACGGCAAATACTACTGGATCGAGGCCAACGGGCGCGTCAACTTCAGCGATGAAGGCGTTCCCCTCAGTTTTCCGGGCGTGCTGATTGATGTCGAGGAGCGGCGTTCGGTCGAAGCCCAGCGCGACCTGGCCACCGCCGCCCTGCGGACCCTCAATGAAACCCTTGAACAGCGCGTGGCGGAACGCACCGCGGCGTTGATGCAGACCGAGGAAAAGCTGCGCCAGTCACAAAAAATGGAAGCCGTGGGGCAACTCACGGGCGGCCTCGCCCACGATTTCAATAACTTGCTTGCGGGCATCTCGGGCTCGCTGGAATTGTTGAGTGCGCGGTTTGCTCAAGGCCGCCTCACGGATGTCGATCGCTACCTGGCGACCGCCCAAAGCGCGACCCGGCGGGCGGCTGCCCTGACTCACCGCCTGCTGGCGTTCTCCCGTCGCCAGACGCTGGATCCTCGGCCCACCGAGGTGAATGCGCTGGTAGAAGGCATGACCGAGCTGATCCAGCGTACCGTCGGCCCCAGCATTGACGTGCAGACCATTGCCTCGCCTGATCGCTGTGTTGCGCTGGTCGATGCGAGTCAGCTTGAGAACGCACTGCTGAATCTTTGCATCAACTCCCGGGATGCGATGCACGAGGGCGGCAGTATTACCATCGAAACCGGTCATCAAGTCGTGGAGACCGGGGACGCCGCAACGCTGGAAGTGACTGAGGGCGAATACCTGACCCTTAGCGTGACCGACACCGGAACCGGTATGCCTGCGAGCATCGTGGCGAAGGCGTTCGACCCCTTCTTCACCACCAAACCCATCGGCCAGGGGACGGGGCTGGGGCTGTCAATGATTTACGGTTTCGCCAAGCAATCCGGCGGGCAGGTTCGCATCACGTCTGTGGTCGGACAAGGGGCGACGCTGTGCATCTATCTCCCGCGCTACCACGGGAATGCCGGCTGCCATGAAGCGCACCTGCCGGATGCCGCCACTCAGACTGCAAGCATTGGTGAAACGATCCTGGTTGTGGACGATGAACCCGCGGTGCGCATGCTGGTGACTGAGGTGCTAAGCGAGCTTGGCTATTCCGTCATGGAGGCAGCGGACAGTGCCAGCGGACTGAAACTGCTTCGCTCGGACGTGCGAGTGGACATGCTCGTCACCGATGTCGGTTTGCCCGGCGGGATGAACGGCCGTCAGATGGCGGATGCGGCGCGCGAACTGCGCCCGGGATTGAGGACGCTGTTCATCACCGGCTACGCGGAAAGCGCAGCCATCGGTGCCAATCAGCTGGCGCCCGGCATGCATGTGCTGACCAAGCCCTTTGCCATTGACACACTGGCGGCGCGTGTCCGCGAGCTGATCAACACGCCGGTCTGATATTCAGTCCGGCGGCATTACCCCTCGATGACCCGAAGACGGCCACACCTCGCTGTTTTTCCGAGACGCGGCCCATGCCCGTGGTCAGATTTGAAACCTGGCGCGGCATGGGACGGATTTGTTTCGCTTCCAGAGATTGACAGCCTGCTAAAACGCTCGCTATACCTACAGCGTTGTACGACAACAGACGATCACAACCGATAACCCCAATAATAAAAAGTGATGCCATGATCCCGAACGAGTCTACCCACCCGCAGAGCATTACCCAGGCGGCCACCCGGTCCGTGGGCAAATACCGCTGGACAATCTGCGCGCTGCTGTTTTTCGCAACCACAGTCAATTACCTCGACCGTCAGGTGCTCAGCCTGCTGGCACCGGAGCTGTCCACGACGTTTGGCTGGAGCAACACCGACTATGCCAACATCGCCTCGGTGTTCCAGTTCGTCTATGCCATCTCGATGATTTTCGCCGGTCGTCTGGTCGACAGGATTGGCACCAAAACCGCTTTCGTGGTGGCCATCAGTATCTGGTCCACCGGCGCGGTCATGCACGCGTTTGCGGTGCCACTGGGACAAGGCATTGCCGCGATCACCACCGCTCTGGGATTCGCCGCCATTCCGGTGTCGATCGCAGGCTTCATGCTGGCGCGCGCCGTGCTGGCGGTTGGCGAGGCCGGCAACTTTCCGATTGCGATCAAAGCGGTCGCCGAATACTTCCCGAAAAAGAGCGCTCGTTCGCCACCGGCATCTTCAACTCCGGCGCCAACGTTGGCGCGATCACGGCGCCCATTTGCGTGCCCCTTATCGCGGCATTCTGGGGCTGGGAATCAGCGTTCATCGTGGTCGGCCTGCTGGGTTTCGTCTGGCTGGGCGTGTGGATTTCGCTGTATGAAAAACCAAGTCAGCAAAAACGCCTGACGGCCGAGGAACTGGCCTACATCCGCAGCGATGAGGTCGAGCCAGTCAAGGCGACCACCCTGCCGGGCGCGCCTGCCGCCAAGGTCTCCTGGTTCAAATTACTCACCTATCGCCAGACGTGGGCCTTCGCCTTCGGCAAGTTCATGACCGACGGCGTGTGGTGGTTTTTCCTGTTCTGGCTGCCGACCTACCTGTCGGCGCAGTACGGGATGAAAGGCCAGGCCATCGTGCTGCCGCTGTTCGTGCTGTACAGCATGACCATGGTCGGCAGCATTGGCGGCGGCTGGTTCCCGAGCTACTTCATGGCGCGCGGTGACAAGCCCTATGACGGCCGCATGAAAGCCATGCTGGTGATTGCGCTCTTCCCGCTGGTGGTGCTGCTGGCGCAACCGTTCGGCTACATCAGCTTTTGGGTGCCCGTCCTGTTGATCGGCATCGGCGCGTCCGCGCACCAGGCGTGGTCCTGCAACATCTTCACCACCGTCTCCGACATGTTTCCGCAGAAAACCGTGGCGTCGGTGGTCGGCATCGGTGGCATGGCGGGCGGGCTGGGCGGCGTGGTCATGACCAAGATCGGCGGCTGGGTGTTCGACTACTACAAGTCGATCAACGACATTCACACCGGCTACATGATCATGTTCGCGATCTGCGCCCTCGCCTACCTGGTGGCGTGGAGTGTGATGAAGACGCTGGTACCGCGCCACAAAGAGATCACTGACCTTTAACCTGCCGGAAGAAGCCAGGCCCCGGCATCAGCCGGGGTTGAGGCATCAGCCGGGGTTGAGGCAATAATGAGGTACCGGTTTTAGCCGGAAAAGCGTCAGACGTCACACCGCAACAGTGATGGCGCTTGCACTGGCCTCTTCCCGGCTGAAGCCGGTCCTACGAAACCGCGTGAGGTCAGTGAGATCGAGCGTGTACTCGACTGTGGGACCGGCTTCAGCCGGGAAAGCGTCAGGCGCCACACCGCAAAAATGCGGGTGATTTCACTGGCCTCTTCCCGGCTGAAGCCGGTCCTACGAAACCGCATGAGGTCAGTGAGATTGAGCGTGAACTCGACTGTGGGACCGGCGTTAGACGGGAAAGCGTCAGGCGCCACACTGCAAAAGTGATGGCGCTTGTACTGGCCTGTTCCCGGCTGAAGCCGGTCCTACGAAACCGCGTGAGGTCAGTGAGACTAAGCGTGAACTTGAATGTGGGACCGGCTTTAGCCGGGAAAGCGTCAGGCGCCACGCCGCAAAAATGCGGGTGATTTCACTGGCCTCTTCCCGGCTAAAGCCGCTCCCACTGGCCTGGTGCAGGCCGAACGATCTCAGGGTCATCCCCCATCAAAAAATACTGTCAACCACCCCGCCATCCACCCGCAGCGCTGCGCCGGTGGTGGACGACGCCTGCTCGGAGCTGACGTAGATAATCATGTTGGCGATTTCGTCTACATGGGAGGCGCGCCGGATGATCGAGGAACCGCGATGGGCCACGACGAAATCCGCCGCCACTTGCTCCAGACTTTTTCCGGAGCTCTCTACTTCAGGCTTGAGCATCTCGGCGACGCCTTCTGACAGCGTCGGCCCGGGCAGGACCGAGTTCACCGTCACGCCGGTGCCGGCCAGGCGCTTGGCCAGGCCTCGGGAGATCGCCAGTTGCGCGGTTTTGCTGAAGCCGTAATGGATCATGTCTGACGGAATGTTGATCGCCGACTCCGACGAGATGAACACGATCCGCCCCCATTTGCGCTCTACCATTCCGGGCGCGTAGGCCCGGGAGATGCGCACGCCGGACATCACGTTGGTGTCGAAGAACCGCTGCCATTCGCTGTCGGGGATCTCGAAGAAGTCCTGAGGGTTGAAGATGCCCATGTTGTTGATGACGACGTCGAAGTCAGGATGGTGCGCCAGCAGCTGCTGACAGGCGCCCTCCTCGCTTAGATCGCCGGCAAAACCGGTGGCGTTCTCTGCCAACGGGCCCAGCCGCTGCAACGCCGCGTCGACAGTGCCCTGGCTTCGCCCGTTGATTACCACGTGTCCACCGTCTTCAAGAAAGCCCTTGGCTGCAGCGAAGCCGATGCCGCTGGTTGAACCGGTGACCAGAACGTGACGGCCCGTAAAATCGATTTTCATCTCATTAACCTCTGCAGTGCACTGAGTGGAAAGGACGTTTCTGTACAACGTATGAACCCGCAGTAAAGAGGCAAATGACGACAACCGCGAGCCATTGTCATTTTTCGCGTCGGACGGGTCAGCTGCCCACGACCAGCTGCCCCTCATCGCCCTGTTCGACAGCGACGTCCTGTCGGGACTGATCAAGCAAATCGTTCAGCGCAGCGTGCAGCTTTTGCAGAGCCCCTTCCTTATCCACCCACCAGTCGGTGGACCACAGCCTCAGCAGGTTCCAGCCCAGACCGGTGAGTATCGCCCCGCGGACTTTGTCCCGATCCCGAGCAGTGGCCGCGCTGTGATACGTGGCGCCGTCGCACTCGACACCCGCCAGGTAATCGCCGGGGCGATCCGGGTGAACGATGCCCAGATCGATGCGGAACCGTGACACGCCGATCTGCGGAACCACCTGCCAGCCTAGACGCCTCAGCCCTTCGGCGACGGCTTCTTCAAACGGCGAGTCATAACCGCCGACCGAGCCTTGAATCGCCTCGGCCAGCGCCTTCGGCCCACGCTGGGCGAACTCGATGAAATGCTTCAAATCGCGCACGGCGCGCGCATTGGTGCGGTTGAGGTCGATCATCGACGGCTCGAACGAGGTGAACACCAGCATTTCCCGCCGCGAACGGGTGATGGCGACGTTGAGCCTGCGCCAGCCGCCGTCCTTGTTGAGCGGCCCGAAGTTCATCGACATCACCGGCGCACCCGGTTCAGTGGGGCCGTATCCGATGCCGAGCATGATCAGGTCACGCTCGTCGCCCTGGACCGTTTCCAGATTCTTGACCACCACCGGCTCGGTCTGGGTGTCCTGGAAGAACGGCTCGATCTGCGGGTATTGCTTGCGGGCCGCGTCCAGCAGGTCGTTGATCAGCTTCTGCTGATCCGAGTTGAGTGTGATGATGCCGATGGAATACCCCGCTGCCACGAACGCAGGGTCGGTGAGGCGCTTGACGGTTTCATCGACGATGGCCTGGGCTTCGGCCTGGTTGTAACGCCCCTTGCCTTTCGCATACACGCCCTCGACCTTGCGCCATTCGACCGCACTGGCGCGGGTTTCCGCCGCCGGGAAAGTGATCAGGTTGCTGTCGTAGTAACGGTGGTTGGA
Organism: Pseudomonas sp. 15A4; assembly: GCF_016925575.1. Taxonomy (NCBI): domain Bacteria; kingdom Pseudomonadati; phylum Pseudomonadota; class Gammaproteobacteria; order Pseudomonadales; family Pseudomonadaceae; genus Pseudomonas; species Pseudomonas sp. 15A4. The sequence goes on from NZ_CP068986.1 coordinate 4,076,982, forward strand.
GAAGGCAATCAGGCTTTCATGGCGACTGCGGTAGTGCCAGCTCAGACTGTGGCTCGGCACCCCTGCCCCCAGGCATTCGTCGAGGATGCTTTCCATGTCTTCGGCGGTGTCGTCGTCACCCGCGTTCGGGCCACGGTTAAAGAAGTTGGTCGGCGGCATTTGCCGAGGGTCACCGGCGATGATCACCTGCCTGCCCCGGGCAATCGAACCGATGGCGTCCCACGGCGCGATCTGTGAGGCCTCGTCGAAGATCACCAGATCGAACGGCGGCTGATCGGCGGGCAGAAACTGCGCAATCGACAACGGGCTCATGAGCATGCACGGCGCCAGGCAATTCAGCGCATCGCCCATCTCGATCGCCAGCTGGCGGACCGGTTTGTGTCGCCGAGACTTCTGCAACTCATGCTTGAGAATCGCAAAGCCGCTGCTTTTGGGGATGTCGTTCTTGGACGGAATCAGGCCGCAGAGTCTGGCGCGGATATAGCGCACCGTCAGCTTCGCCAGTTCGTCGTCCAGGCGCACGAAGGTGCTGATGTCGCTCATGTGCTCGGCCGTGACGAAATTACGCAGCAACGGTTCGCCGTCGATGCCTTGGGTCGCGAACCAATGGGCATAGGCCGTGACGAAGGTCTGCTCGGTGGCAGACGGCAACAGGCTGCCGATTTCCAGCGCCTCAGCCAGACGGGCAAGGCCTGCTTGCGCCGCCTGTTGGCGCACCCGGCACCAGTCGCACCACGCCTTGAGCTGTTCTTCCTGCTGCTGGATGGCGAGTGACGTCGCCCTAAGTGTCGCCACGCTCGGGGGCACTTCAGTACTTGTGCGCGCCAGCCCGGTGAACAACCCCGTGGCCGCCTCAACACGGGACAACGCCTGTTGCAAGGTTAAGCAGGCGGAAGCGAGTGGTCCATTCGACGCCAACATGTCGTTCGCGTCGATCACCAGACGCGCAACGGCGCCGCGCAAGGCAACCAGGTGTTCGGGGGATTCGGCCAACCCGATCAGCGTTTTGCGCAAATGCTCGGCCAGTGCCACGGCCTGCAGCGTGCGCACCGGGTCGCTCTTCAGGCCTTGCCAGCCAGGGATCGACTGCATGTCGCTGGCCAACCTGTCCAGCTCCACGAGCTGAGCCTGGAGGCGCTCAAAAATGGCGAGGTCGCCGACGGTGTCCGGCAGGCCCGCCGCGCCCCCAGGGAGGCGAGTGTCTTCGCGACCTTTTTCTTGGCGATCGTCCCCAGGAACCAAAACTTGCCCTCGGCTTCCTGCCATTCATTGCGCATTTGCGCGACCGGTACACGACGGCACGCCTCGTCGGCGTAATCCAGTGACAGGGTTTCTTCCAGCTCCCGATAGCTCTCGAGCAACTGGCAACTGCGCCGGGCCGCTTCGATACGTGCGGCAGCATCGGGGGCAAAGGCAAATGACAGGTTCAGGCCATGGGTTTCAAGGGTCAGGGCGATCAGCTCATTCAGTTGCCGAACCTGATCCACTTCAGCCACAGGCAGCGGCACGTGAGTCAGTGCCAGCAGCCGTTCGCTGGCCGCATCCAACTCATCAAGGGCCTGGGGCACCTCGCGGGCAACGCTGGCGATTTGAGCCTGCCAGGCGTTCGACCATTGGGTCTGCGCGAGAGCGCCAAACGCGCCGGACAGCTCGCGAGCGGCAGTGCCATTGAGGCCAAGGCGACGGGCGAGATCCAGCAAGCCGGCGTACTCGGCTCCATCGTGTTGCGTGCCGGTTTGCCAGGCCAGCCTTGGCGTCTGCGCACTGTGGTCGCGCACCACCCGACCGATCGACTGGTGCAGGGTCAAGCCGTTATCCCAACGTCGGTGAAGCACATCGACCAACTGATTGAGCCGTGAGCGCAGGGTCTGCAAGCGCGCGGCTTCCCGCTCCCATTCCTCGGCGCTCAACGCCTCACTCACGTCCCAGGCGCGGTCCAGTTGCTTGAGCACTTCAACCTTCGACGCCTTGCTGGAATGCAGCTCCAGACAGAATTCGCCAAGGCCCTTTTCCGCCAGGCGCCGAAACACCACGTCAAGGGCCGCGCGTTTCTCGGCCACGAACAGCACACGGCGGCCCAGGGCCAGGTTATGGGCAATCATGTTGGCGATGGTCTGGGATTTGCCGGTGCCGGGCGGGCCGTCCATGACAAAGCTGTGGGTGTTGGCCGATGCCACGACCGCCGCCACTTGCGAAGAGTCAGCTGGCAACGGCGCGAACAGCTGCGCAGGCGTGACGGTCGCATCCAGACGGTCGGGCCGGGGAATTCGGCGGAACCGGCAAAGCCTTCTCCTGCGGCGTCCGGGTCTAGCAGATGCTTGACCAAGGGGCTCTGCAGCAGCTGCGCCGTGTTGGCGTTCAGGTCTTTCCACATCAGGTATTTGGCGAACGAAAAGGTGCCCAGCACCAGTTCGGTGCTCACCTCGAAACCGGGAATATCGCGCACAGCCCGGCGCACCGTGTTCCAGATGCCGGCCACATCAATGCCGCTGCCATCGCTGGGCAGCTCACCGTCCAGCCCGGGGATCACCAGTTCGAAATCGTGGCGCAGCAATTCAAGCAAGGTCAGATTGAAACGCGGCTCCTCGTCGAGGAGGCTCAGCGTGACCCCGGACATGGCGCTTTTGCGCTCGAGTTTCACCGGCAGCAAAACCAGCGGGGCGGAATAGGTTTTCGGGTCGTCGGCGCTTTTCTTCCATTTCAGGAAGCCGATGGCCAGGAACAGCGTGTTGGCGCCGCCCTCCTCCAGATCGCTGCGGGCCTTGCGGAACAGATCAATCAGTGTGGCTTCCAGCTTGACCTTCTCCAGACTGGCAAGGACCTCGCCGCGTGCCAGCGCCTGACGGGCCACTTCGTCGACCAGACTTTCGTTGTTCTGCTGTTCATACAGGGCCTCATCGCGGCCGCTGCTTTTCAGATCAGGGACGGCCAGCACGCGGATGCGCTGGCCGCTGGAGAGCAGGTCTTCAAGGGCTGCCGGATCTGGGCACAGCAGACGCACACCCTTGGCGCTGTCCGGCAGGTGCAGCAGACGGTTGCGCGTGGTCAGGTCGAGCAACTTGCGCTGCCAAAGCGTCAGCTTTCCCGCAGGGCCCTCGGCGTCTTCATTGATCTCGACATCGAAGCCCGGCAGCGACGGCGCTTCCTCCAGCCCTTCCGCCACGGGCGGTGCTTCGTCCATCCCATCGACTGCACCGACGGCTGACACCAGCGCCATCGGACGAATCTTCTGCATCCGGGCGCGATGCACATCGATGGCCATGATGAACTGCTCATCGTTGAGCTCCCGTTCAGCGGCGGCCACCGCCCGGGAAAAACTCGGCGCGGGCATCTGGGTCGCCAGGGTCGTCTCGAACACCAGCATTTCTTTCAGATCGAGACGCTTGCGCACGGCCGATGCTTCATCGGTCAGCAACTGGGAAAACTCCTGAGGCTGCAACCAGACGCCGGCGAACGCGTGCCCCTTGGTCATGACCAGCAGGGCATTGAGTCCAGCCTGCTCCAGCGCGGCCGCAAACAGCAGCGCGGTATCGAGACAGGTCGCCACGCCGTTTTCCAGCACCACGCTCGGCGGTCTGATCTTCTGGCCTTGCTGCTCGAAGCTCGCCGGTGGCAACGCATAACTCAGTTGAAAGCTACACACCGCCGACCAGATGGCCGAAGCCAGCTCCCAGGTGCGCGTGCGCGATTTGCTTTCGTAGCCGTCGATGCCGTCTTTCTTGCCGGCACGGCGCAGCACTTGAGACGCGGCTTTGAGCACCCGGTCCACCGCAGGGTCATTGGGCATGCAAAACGCGGCGAGCAGTTCCGGCATGGCGCTCAAGCCGCCCCATTCGGTCCGGGCAAGCAGCTCGGTGGGGACGCGTTGCTCGACGAGGACGTTCTCGCCCTGGGACACGCGCATCACCACGTCGGCGTTGAGGCTTTCCGTCAGGCCGGCCAGGTAAGCGGCGTTCAGCTTGATGTCGCGATCGGAAATGCTGAGGCGATCACCGGGGTGGATACGGTCAATGTTCCAGCTTCGGCTTTCTACAAAATCCGGGTCGGTGCTCAGCGTCAGCACCAGGTCTTCGAGGGTGGTTTCTTCCTGGTTCCAGAGGCTCAATTCGCGGACAAGAGGAACGGCATTCTGGTGGGAGGCGAAGCCGATCTTGCGGGCGATCAGCGCGTCAATCTTGATGTTCATTCACAGGATCCTGAAACTACGAGCGCCGGCCCCATGCGGAGCGCGCCAAATGGCGCCTATAGTCCACGAGTAAGCGATGGTTGTGAATGTGTTTATCGATGTATCGGACCACCCGGCGCACGCTGGCGCCTTGCGGAAGGCCGAGCGCGGACTGGCAGCACGGCTTTAACCGGGAAGGCGTAGGTGGTCACTGCGCAAATCGATGGCGCCCGCAACGCCCTCTTCCTGGATGAAGCCGGTCCTGCCGACATCATGCGTCGTCGCACCGCACTTACTCCGCGAGCATGACCCTATTGCGCCCCTCCTGCTTGCCTTCATACAAGCGCTGATCCGCCCGGTTCAGCGCATCCCGGAAGGCCTCGCCATCCTTGAGAATGGCCACCGCAAGGGTCGCCGTCAGGGTCAGGCTCACCTGCCTGATCTCGCCGGCTTGCTCGCTGATGCGCATGAGTATCCGCTCGGCGATCAGCCGGGCTTCTTCGAAGGTGGTGTTGGGCATCAGCACCAGAAACTCTTCGCCGCCCCAGCGCGCGGCGATGTCGGTGGTACGCACGCACCCGGCGATGACGTCGGCCACCTGCTGCAACACCACGTCGCCCATGTCGTGGCCGTGCTGGTCGTTGATCTGTTTGAAATGATCTATGTCAATCAGCACCAGTGCCGTAGGGACCTCGCGTCGCCCGCCGCCCAGCTGGCGCAGGCGCTGCAGCACGCGCCGCCGGGTATAGAGGTTGGTCAGGCTGTCGCGGTGGGCGGAGTGGTAAAGGTTCATGTGCATCGACAGGTTGAAGCGCACCGACAATGCCGTGGCGTGCAGCAACAACGCCGTCGCGGTCAGCGCGTTGGCCGCACCGAACAGGTCCTGGACGTTTTCGCTGATGCTGACGACGGGCACTTTGTTGCGCATGAGGTACCCGCCCACCGTCACGACAAGCACCGCAGCGCTCAGGCAGCCGCGGCGCACCGGTGATGAATGAAAGCCGAAGGCAATGATCGGGACAATGCAGAACACATAGAGGTGGAAGTTGCTGTCCCAGCCGAGCCTCCAGGTGGCGATGGCGGCGTGGGCGATGATTTCGATGCAGATGAGCATGCCGGCGCATCGATACAGCCGGCGCTTGATTGCCAGCAGACACGAAATGTAGGCCATGACGCTCGCCGCGTTGGTGACCCACATCACGGGCAGGTCCACGATCAGGAACAACCCCAGCAGCAGCACGTGTATCGCGAACGCGATCTGCACGATCGGGATGATGTGTTTCCAGTATTCAACGGTGGCTTCGCGAGTGACCTGAGTGCGGTCATCGGCGGTAAGGGTATTCATCAGGCTGTCTCGGAAAAAATAAGTACGGTGGTATAGAAGGTAGCTAAGGACAGCGTCCGGGGTGACGCCATATCGCGACTGGGAATAGCGTTGATTCCAATTTAATCTGCTTGCAGACCTTTGAATCTTCAGCATTTTTAAAATTTAGGCATTTTGCCATCATTTTATTTTTCGCCCGTATAAAACTAATTAAAAAGCGCGAAGGTCATTGAAGTAAGCGCAAGGATTCTTGCGTTCAGTCAATGACTAAAGGAACTGCCGCCATGATTCGCGATGACCGAGTAACACCCGCTGGCTACGACGATCCCGTCTACCGAGGCACTGCTGTTGCCCCTTTGCTCAAACGTATTTCCTGGGGCGCCATTCTGGCCGGTGTGGTTCTCGCGCTCGTGGTCTCGCTGATGCTCAGCTTGCTGGGCACCGCCATCGGCAGCGCCAGCATTGATCCGCTGCAGGAAGCCGACCCGCTGGCGGGCATGGGCAAAGGCACCGGCATCTGGCTGGGTGTGAGTATGGTCATTTCCCTGTTCGTTGGGGGCTGGGCCGCCGGCCGGCTGGCCCATCGTGAGGGCGCCTTCCACGGTATTCTGGTGTGGGCCAGTGTTTCGCTGATCAGCGTTTACCTGGTGTCCAGCGCCGTGACCGGCGTCGTGCGAGGCGGTTTGAATCTGGCCGGCAGCGGCCTGTCGGCGGTGGGCAACGGTATCGCGCAAGTGGCCCCGGCCGTCGGCGGCAAGATTCAGGAGCAGCTGCGCGCTCAGGGCATCGACTTCAATCTGGACGATATCCAGGGTGAAATCGAACAAGCCATGCGTCAGACCGGCAAGCCCGAGCTGGACCCTAACCAGGTCAAGCAGGACGTCGCCACCACCCAGCAAGACGCTAAAAACACTGCACAACGCAGCGCGCAAGACCCACAACAGGCCGACGAGCAGCTGAGCGGCCTGCTCGACCGTCTGAAAGCCAAGGGCGACCAGGCGTGGGACGCCGCTGACCGTCAGGCGTTCGTCAACCTGATCAAGGCCCGTGGCAACAAGACCGACGCCGAAGCCAACCAGATCGTCGATCAGGCCCAGGCCAGCTACCGCCAGGCGTATGCCAAATATCAAGAGCTGAAAACCCAGGCCGAACAGAAAGCCCGTGAGGCGGCTGACGTCGCGGCGAAAAACATTTCCCGCGCCGCCTGGATCCTGCTGATCACTCTTGTGGTTTCTGCCCTGGTGGCAGCCGGTGCCGGTGCAATGGGTCGTCGTACCCAACCGGCAGCGAAAATCGTCGGCGCGGTCTAAGCGTCGCGCGTCACGCAAAAATGGCCCGATCCTGTGATCGGGCCATTTTCGTTGCGCGGGCCACTCTCCCCGTCCATCGGCAATTGCGAGGCTCAATCCTGAGACAGAATGCACCGCAGCAACCCCGGGAAGCGGATATCCAGCTCATCGGTGCGCAGGGAATTCATGTGCGTGGTGCCGACGTTGCGCGTGTGCACCAGGCCGGCGTCGCGCAAGACCCGGAAGTGATGGGACATGCTGGACTTCGGCCGACCGCCGTCGAGCTCGCCGCATGTGGCCTCGGCCACCGAGGAAAGACAGCGAACGATTTCGAGGCGTACGGGGTCACTTAATGCGTAAAGCAAACGCTCAAGTGTGAGTTCGGTCGGTAACGGATGTTTGAAGGCGCGCATGCCGCGCATCATAGCGAGGGGTTTCATTCTTCGCCATATTTCGAATACTATCGAACAAGCGAATTCAATCATCAGGAGTATTTCATGTCTGCATTGTTCGAACCCTTCACGCTGAAGGACGTGACCCTGCGTAACCGCATTGCCATCCCTCCAATGTGCCAGTACACGGCGGACGACGGCGTCATCAACGAGTGGCACCACGTTCACCTCGCGAGCATGGCCCGCGGTGGTGCGGGCCTGGTGGTCGTCGAAGCCACTGCCGTATCCCCTGAAGGCCGCATCACCCCGGGTTGCGCCGGCATCTGGAGCGACGAGCACGCCAAGGCGTTCATTCCTGCGGTGCAGGCGATCAAGGCAGCCGGCTCGGTTCCGGGCATCCAGATCGCCCACGCCGGCCGCAAAGCCAGCGCCAATCGCCCATGGGAAGGTGACGACCACATGGCCGCCGATGATGCCCGTGGCTGGCAGACCATCGCGCCCTCGGCCATCGCCTTCGGCGCCAACCTGCCGAAAGTCCCGCAGGAAATGACCCTGGACGACATCGCCCGGGTCAAGCAGGACTTCGTCGACGCTGCACGCCGTGCCCGTGAAGTCGGCTTTGAGTGGATCGAACTGCACTTCGCCCACGGTTACCTGGGCCAGAGTTTCTTTTCCGAACACTCCAATCAGCGCACCGATGCTTACGGTGGCAGCTTCGACAACCGCAGCCGCTTCCTGCTGGAAACCCTCGCCGCCGTGCGTGAAGTCTGGCCGGAAAACCTGCCGTTGACCGCGCGCTTCGGTGTGATCGAATACGACGGCCGTGACGAGCAAACCCTCACCGAATCCATCGAACTGGCGCGGCGCTTCAAGGCCGGCGGTCTTGATCTGCTGAGCGTCAGCGTCGGTTTCACCATCCCGGAAACCAACATCCCATGGGGCCCGGCCTTCATGGGCCCGATCGCCGAACGCGTACGCCGTGAAGCCGATATCCCGGTGACCTCGGCATGGGGCTTTGGTGATCCGAAGCTGGCTCAAGCCGCCGTGCAGAACGGTCAGCTGGACCTGGTGTCGATTGGCCGTGCTCATCTGGCAGATCCGCATTGGGCTTATTTCGCCGCCAAAGAACTGGGCGTCGAGAAAGCCTCGTGGACCCTGCCCGCGCCTTACGCGCACTGGCTGGAACGCTACCGTTAAGCGTGACGCGATACAAAATGCCGCCCATTGAGGCGGCATTTTTATTTGTCGGCGGCACTGGGTACTATCCGCTGCCGGCCGCCCGTGGGTGCGCCCTGCCCGATTTGAATTTCCTGCCAGGACCTGACGATGATCAGAGAGTTGAAAACCTTCGTCTGCGTCGCGCGCCGAGGCACCTTCGCGGCGGCCGGACGTGAGGTCGGGCTGACGCAATCGGCGGTCAGCGCGCAAATCAAGAACCTCGAGGATACCTTGGGCGTCGCCCTCTTCGATCGCACCGGCCGCGCCGCCAACCTCAACGCTGCCGGGCAACGCGCCGTGGCACTGGCCGACGAAATACTGCAGTTGTTCGGGCGCATGGGCAGCCCCGACAGCGCCAATGATTTCCGCGGCGCGCTGCGCATCGGTGCCATTAGCACGGCGCAGACCGGCATTCTTCCGCAAGCCCTGGTATTGCTGCGCAGCAAAGCGCCGTACATCGAAGCCAGCCTGGTGCCGGGGGTGTCGCTGAACCTGCTCAGTCAAGTGGACGCCGGCGAGCTCGACCTGGCGATCATGATCAAGCCGCCGTTCTCCCTGCCTAAAGAGCTGCACGCCGAGGTCATCGCCAAAGAACCCTTTGTGCTGATCATGCCGGCGAACACACAAGGCGACGACCCGCGGCAGATACTCAGCGACAACCCCTTCATTCGCTACGACCAGCGCTCGTTCGGCGGGCGCCGGGTCACGCAGTTTCTGCGCGAGCGCAAGCTTGAGGTGCAGCAAACCCTGGAGCTCGACGAACTGGACGCTATCGTCAAGATGGTCCGCGCCGGGCTCGGCGTGTCGCTGGTGCCCATGGCCGGGTTATGGCTGGAGCATGCGGAAGACGTGCGGATCATCGATCTGGGCGAGATGACGTTCTTCCGCGAAATCGTGCTGGTGAGCAAGTACCTGCAGCGGGACACGCCGCTGCTGGATCTGTTTCGCCGTTGCGTCATCGATGCCCTGGAACACCCGGCGGGCTGACCGCCACCTGGCAGCCGCTTATTTGGCGAAAAGCTGGCTCATGTCTTTGAACGCCTTGAATTCCAGCGCGTTGCCGCACGGGTCGAACAGAAACATGGTGGCCTGCTCGCCCACCTGGCCCTGAAAGCGGATGTAGGGTTCGATCACGAACTTCGTTTCGCGGGTGCGCAGACGCTCCGCCAGCGCCTCCCATTCTGCCCAATGCAGGATGATGCCGAAATGCGGGACCGGCACGTCGTGGCCGTCCACTGCATTGGAATGCACGGATTCCTGAGAGGTGGTTTTCGGGTGCTCGTGGATGACCAGTTGATGGCCGTAGAAGTCGAAATCGACCCATTGCTCGCTGGAGCGGCCTTCCGAGAGACCGAACACGTCGCCGTAGAAGTGGCGCGCGGCGGCGAGGTCATAGACAGGAATGGCGAGGTGAAATGGCGAGAGGCTCATGTGCGGGTCCTTGGTCTGGAGGAATACGGGTGGATTGTTGACTTAAACCACCCAAGGCTAAAGCGGATATTTTATCTGCTGAGCCCCGGGAATTTTGATCAATCGCGTCCGCCCTCGAGCGTTTCCGACACCTCGCTTCGGCCTTGATAACTGTCTCCAACTTATTGGGGCGCTTCTGAGGCTCACGCGAGTGAACGGAGCAATTCTCGACCGATTGTCTGATTCCATTCATATAAGGCCTCTTTTTGCCGCAAAGGCATCCATCTATCGCAGCGCCCGCCGATAGACCGGCAGACACAGCGTAATTCTTTCCCCGCAATTGCTTGAAGGCCCGTACGGCATGACAAAATCCCTGAAATTCAGCCACAAGATTCTGCTAGCGGCCTCGCTGGTGGTAATCGCCGCATTTACCTTGTTCACCCTCTACAACGATTATCTGCAACGTAATGCCATCCGGGATCAGTTAAGGGAAAGTCTGAACCAGATGGGCGAAAGTACGGCCGGTAATATTCAGAACTGGATGTCGGGACGCATCCTGCTCGTGGAAAACGTCGCCGAGGGCGCTGCCGTCTCGCCGTCGCCTGAAGTATTCAACCGCCTGCTCGGTCAGCCGACGCTGATCTCGACGTTCATGAGCATCTATCTGGGCAAGGCCGATGGCTCGTTCGTGACGCAGCCGCCCGACGACATGCCCGGCGATTACGACCCGCGCACCCGTCCGTGGTACACCGATGCACTGAAAGCCGGCAAGACCACGTTGACCGAACCCTACCTGGACGCCGTGACCAAGGGCCTGATCGTGACGATCGCCACGCCGGTCAAAGGCGCTTCCGGCATCGCCGGGGTCGCGGGCGGCGACCTGAGTCTGGACGTGTTGGTGAAAATGATTGGCGCGCTGCGCCTGCAGAACGACGGCCATGCCTTCCTGGTCGATGCCAATGGCCGCATTCTGGTGCATCCGGACACCTCGCTGGTGATGAAAACCCTGGCCGAGGTCTACCCGAGCGCGACGCCGCGTTTGTCCAGGGACATCAGCGAAAGCGAGCACGCCGGCAGGACCGAAATCATTACCTTTGCCCACGTTGACGGTCTGCCGTCGGTCAACTGGTACGTCGGCATCGCCGTGGACAAAAGCCAGGCCTACGCGGCACTGGGGGATTTCCGTAACTCGGCCATCGTCGCCACGATCATCGCCGTGGTCCTGATCATCCTGCTGCTGGGCGTGCTGCTCAACGTGCTGATGCGTCCGCTGAACACAATGGGCCGCGCCATGCACGACATCGCGGCAGGCGAAGGCGATCTGACCAAACGCCTGGAAATCCTCAGCCAGGACGAGTTTGGTTACCTGGGCAACGGCTTCAACCTGTTCGTGGAGCGGATCCATGACTCGATGCGCGAAGTGGCCTCCTCCACCGTGCAACTCAACGAAGTCGCGCTGCGCGTGGTCAGCGCGTCGAACTCTTCGATGCTCAACTCTGACCAGCAAGCCAACCGCACCAGCAGCGTCGCGGCGGCCATTAATGAACTGGGTGCTGCGGCCCAGGAGATCGCGCAGAACGCCGCCATGGCGTCCGGGCATTCCAGCGACGCGCGCAATATGGCGTCCAGTGGTCAGGCCGTGGTCGGTCAGAACATTCAGGCAATGAATCGCTTGTCGACCCGCATCAGCGGCGCCAGCGAGCAGATCGAACAGCTCAACACCAAGACCGCCAACATCGGCCAGATCCTTGAAGTGATCACGGGCATCTCCCAGCAGACCAATCTGCTGGCGCTCAACGCGGCCATCGAAGCGGCGCGCGCCGGGGAAGCGGGACGCGGGTTTGCCGTGGTCGCTGACGAGGTCCGCAGTCTGGCCCACCGCACCCAAGAGTCAGCGAGCCAGGTTCAGAAAATGATCGAAGAGCTGCAGCACGGCGCCCGGGAAGCGGTGGCGATCATGAATGACAGTCAGCGTGAGAGCCATGAAAGCGTGAGCATTGCCAATCAGGCCGGCACCAGCCTTGAAAGCGTGACGGTGCGGATCGGCGAGATCGACGCGATGAACCAGTCGGTCGCCACGGCCACCGAGGAACAGACCTCAGTGGTCGAAGCAATCAACGTGGACATCACCGAGATCAACACGCTGAACCAGGAAGGTGTGGAAAACCTGCAAGCCACCTTGCGCGCCTGTTCCGACCTGGAACGTCAGTCGGTGCGCTTGACGCAGCTGGTGGGCAGTTTCCGTATCTGAGGTCCGACGGGGCGCAGTTCATCGCAAATCCGACGCTTGATCGGGCAGTCCTTGCGAAAACAGCGCTCCGACGAAATGATGGCACTAAGACATCACTTGCGATGTCATAGTCCGGTCACCCCACCCTTTTGGTGCAACATGCTTTCCTTTGTCATTGATCGACCCGGTCCCAACGACGCGCAACTTCTCGCCGAGGTCGATCGCACCATCCTGTCGCGTTTCCGCAGTCTGCGGTTCAGTACCGAACTGGAGAGCCGTTACGAAGTCGAGACGCTCGAGCAACGCCGCCAATTTCTGACCGCCGTGGGCATCGGCGGCATCCTCATCTACAACCTGTTCATGGTCAGCGACTGGCTGAGCCTGAACGACATGTTTACCTACGTGGCGCTGGGCCGTGTCTGCCTGATGACGCCGATCTTTATGATTCTGCTGATCATCGCGCGGCGCGCCACTACCCGACAGGTCGTCGAGATAACGGCAGCCATCGGCACCGTGACGTGTTCGGTGATGCCGCTGGTGGCAATGATTTACAGCGAAAGCCCGTTCCGCTTGCACTACCAGCTGGGGATGCTGCTGATCATGGTGTATTGCACGGTGATCCAGCAGGTGCCAGTGCGCTGCGCAGCGGTGGCCATGGCCTGCATGCTGGTCATCCAGTTGGTAACGACTTATCTCGCAGACTTCGCCGACTACAAAATCTGGCAGGCCAACGCGCTGCTGTTCTTCTCTGCTGGCGCGCTGCTGATGATGGCGTCGTGGTTTCTGGAGCACGGCAGTCGGTTGAGCTACCTGTTTGCATTACGCGGGCGGCTGCTGCGCGCGCAGCTGGTGGAACTGGCGCGCATCGATTCACTGACGCAATTGTTCAACCGGCGTTTTCAGGGCGAGGTGCTGGCGTCACTGTGGAGCCGCGCGGCGCAGACGCCCATGAACGTCGCGGTCATCCTGCTGGACATTGATCACTTCAAATCCTACAACGACAACTACGGGCACCTGCAGGGCGACACTTGCCTGCGGCTGCTCAGTGGCGTAATCCAGCGCACCGCGCAGAAAGCCGAGGCCCTGACCTTCCGCTTTGGCGGCGAAGAAATCCTCGTGCTCATGACCCACGCCCACCCGGCCCAGGCCAGGGCGCTGGCGGAAAACCTCCGTGCAGCGGTCGCCGCGCTGAACGTTCCCCACCCGGTGCTGGGCGATGGAGCCAGGGTCACCATCAGCCTCGGTCTCGCCATTGCCAGCGCAACGCACACCAGCGCCGAAGTGCTCATCGCCATGGCCGACAAGGCGCTCTATGCCGCCAAAGGCGAAGGCCGTGACTGCCTGCGCTGCGCTCCTGCTGAAGTAGCCTAACGAGCCCTGCCAGCAAACCGCGGTCCCGACTGAACGACTGCGAACACCCTGTGGGACCGGCTTTAGCCGGGAAGACGTCGGGATTCATTTCGCTAAATCTGCGGTGCGCACCCGGGCCTCTTCCCGGCTGAAGCCGGTCCCACTAAAAAGCACCGCGTGCATCCAGAGTCACTGGCTGAACGCGAACGCTGTGGGGCCGAGATCCACCCTCATGCTCGCCAAAGTGCCAGAAAACCACAACCCTCCAAACGTCAAATAGGTGACACCACAAACAACCCAAATGTGCCGACCGTCACAAAACGACGGTTTCCCGACGTACGGCTACAACTTTTCCGTTCCGCTAGGTCATACCTGCGTGCACGCCGATTGGAAATTGGCACGCAGCGAGACCCCAGCCTGTGACCGGAGATAAGTACATGATTTTTAACGTCCAAAATTTTGGCGCCAAAGGAGATGGCGTTTCTGACGACACCGCGGCCATTCAACAAGCGATTGATGCGGCGGCGGCTGCCGGCGGAGGACAGGTTTATGTACCCCCGGGACCTACATCGTGTCAGGCGGAGAGGAACCTTCGGACGGTTGCCTCATGCTCAAGAGCAACGTCTACATGTACGGCGACGGCATGGGCGTCTCGAACATCAAGGTGGCCGACGGTTCGGATACCAAAATCACCGGCATCATCCGTTCCGCCTATGGCGAAGAAACCCACGACTTCGGCCTGAGCAACCTGACCCTCGACGGCAACCGGGATAACACCACAGGCAAGATCGACGGCTGGTTCAACGGCTACATCCCCGGCAAGGAGGGCTACGACTCCAACGTCACCCTTGACGGCGTGGAGATCAAGGACTGCTCCGGTTACGGCTTCGACCCCCACGAACAGACCGTCAACATGGTCATCAAGAACAGCGTGTCCCATGGCAACGGCCTGGACGGCTTCGTCGCTGACTTCCTGAGCGACAGCACCTTCGAAAACAACATCGCCTACGACAACGATCGCCACGGCTTCAACGTGGTCACCAGCAGCCACGATTTCACCCTGAGCAACAACGTAGCCTATGGCAATGGCGGCGGCGGCATCGTGGTGCAGCGCGGCAGCGAGAATATCCCTTCGCCGAACAACATCACCATCACCGGCGGCGAGGTCTACGGCAATGGCGCCGAAGGTGTGCTGATCAAGCTGTCCAGCGAGGTCACCATGACCGGCGTCGATATCCACGACAACGCCAGCGCCGGTGTGCGCATCTACGGCAGCAACAACGTCGACGTGATCAACAACACGTTGAGCAACAACGCACTGGGCGGCGGCGTACCGGAAATCATCATTCAATCCTACGACGACACCAACGGCGTTTCGGGCAAGTATTTCAACGGCAGCGACAACACCATCCAGGGCAACACCATCAACGGCAGCGCCCTGTCGACCTATGGCGTGGCCGAGCGCAACGAAGACGGCACCGACCGTAACGCCATCATCGGCAACACCATCAGCCACACCACCAAGGGCGACACCCTGTTGTATGGCGATGGCAGCTACGTCAGCGCGACCGTGCCCGTGGTGGCGGTTCAAGGCACCGACGGCAATGACACCCTGACGGGCGGCGACGCCAACGAGATTTTCTACGCCGGCGCGGGCAATGACACCGTCAACGGCGGTGGCGGCAGCGACATCCTCATCGGCGGGGCCGGGATCGACAAGCTGACCGGCGGCGCAGGCGCGGACATTTTCCGCTTCACCAGCGAAACCGACAGCTACCGCACCGCGACCACCAGCTTTGATGACACCATCACCGACTTCGACCCGACCCAGGACAAGATCGACCTCGCCGGTCTGGGCTTCACCGGCCTGGGCAACGGCCGTGGCGGCACCTTGCAGATCAGCTACAGCGCCAGCAACGACCGCACCTACATCAAGGATTACGATGCCGACGCCAACGGCAATCGCTTCGAACTGATCCTCGCGGGCAATCTGGTCAGCGCCCTGACCGCCGACAACTTCATCTTCAATCGAACCCTTACGGGCACGACCGGCAATGATTCGCTGCAGGGCACTGACGGGGCCGACACACTGTTGGGCCTTGCCGGCACTGACAGCCTGGCCGGCGGCGGTGGTGACGATCGTCTCGACGGTGGCGCCGGGCAAGACACCCTGAGTGGTGGCGCCGGCGCTGACACCTTCGTGTTCTCCAGCCGCACCGACAGCTACCGCAACTACAACGCCGGCGGCGCGAATCTGGGCGACGTGATCACCGACTTCGACGTCACCGCCGACAAGATCGACCTGTCCAAGCTGGGCTTCACCGGCCTTGCCGACGGCATGAACAACACCGTGTACGCGGTGCTCAACGACGCCGGCGACAAGACCTACATCAAGTCGTTGACCGCCGATGCCGAGGGCAATCGTTTTGAAGTCGCGCTCGTGGGCAACTACCTCGACAAACTGACCAGCGCCAACTTCGTGTTCGCCACTGCGCCGACGGTGAATCAGGCGCCCGTGGTGGCCAATCCGTTGTTGGACCAGAACGCCACCGAAAACACGCCGTTCAGCTACGTCGTGCCCGGCACCAGCTTCACCGACCCGGACAACGACACCCTCAGCTACACCGCGACCCTGGCCGACGGAACGGCCCTGCCGGCCTGGCTGATCTTCGACGCCGCAACCCGCACCTTCAGCGGCACCCCGGGCAACACCGCCTCGGGCACCTACGCGATCAAAATCACTGCAAGCGATGGGAGCAACGCCACTGTCAGCGACAGCTTCACCCTCGCCGTGCAGGACGTCCCTGTGACGCCGGGCGTCATCAACGGCACGCCGAACAACGACACGCTGACCGGCACCACCGGCAACGACCAACTCTTCGGCGGCGCGGGCAACGACACCCTGAATGGCGGCGACGGCAACGACGTCCTCATCGGTGGCGCCGGCGCCGACAAACTCACCGGCGGCGCAGGGTCGGACGTGTTCCGCTTCACCTCCACCCAGGACAGCTATCGCACGGCGACCACCAGCGCCAGCGACCAGATCCTCGATTTCGACGTGGCCGCCGACAAGATCGACCTCTCGGGTCTGGGTTACACAGGGCTGGGCAACGGCCTGAATGGCACGCTGCAAGTGACCTACAACGCCAGCACCAACCGCACCTACGTCAAAGACAACGTGGCGGACGCCAGCGGCAACCGTTTCGAGCTGTCGCTTGCGGGCAACCTGGCCGGCAGCCTCAACGCCAGCCATTTCGTCTTCGCCAATCAAAACGTGCCCAGCAACGTGGCGCCGGTGGTGGTGATTCCGCTGCTGGACCAGAACGCGACGGAAAACTCGCCATTTACCTACGCGGTCACCAGCAACAGCTTCTCCGACGGTAACAACGACACGCTGACTTACACCGCGACCCTGGCCGACGGCAGCGCCCTGCCCGACTGGCTCACCTTCGACAGCACCCTCCTGACCTTCAGCGGCACGCCCACCGGCACCGCCTCCGGCAATTACACACTGCTGATCAAAGCGACTGATCCGTCGGGCGCGTCAGTCAGTGACAGCTTTGCCCTGGCCGTGGCCGACGCCCCGGCCAGCACCATCACCGGCACTGACAATGCAGAAACCATCGCCGGCACGGTGGGCGCGGACCTGATCCTCGGCCTGGGCGGCAACGACACCATTCGCGCCGGCGCAGGCCCGGACATCGTCGACGGCGGCGCAGGACGCGACTCGCTGTACGGCGGCGACGGTGCCGACACCTTCCGCTACACCAGCGTGCAGGACAGCTACCGGGACTACAACACCGGCGGCGTCACGGCCACCGACACGATCTACGACTTTACCCACGGCGTGGACAAGATCGACGTATCGACCCTGGGGTTCCTCGGGCTGGGCGACGGCAGCAACGGCACGCTTTACCTGAGCCTGAATGCCGCCGGCGACAAGACGTACATCAAATCAAGCGTGCCCGACGCTGACGGTCACCGCTTCGAGATCGCCCTGAGCGGCAACTACCTGAACACCCTCACGGCCGACGACTTCGTGTTCGGCTCGCGGGCTGACCAGGACATTCTGTTCCTGCCGACCCTCGGTCAATCCAACGCACGTCTGCTGCGCATGACCGAAGACGATAGCCAGTCCGGCACCACCATGCTGGTCGACGGCCTGAGCAAGTACACCACGTACGACGTGCGCAGCCAGTTCAACGATGCGGACGGCAATGGCATCGACATCGCGGTGGGCGGCAGCACGGTCAACGGCATGTCGACCCTCGGCGCCGAAGAATTGAAGCTGTGCTGGTGGCTGACCGACATCGACCAACCGGGCCCGGCCCTGTTGCGCGCCGTGGCCCTGTTGAACGACCAACTCACCGAGCTTAAGTCGATCGACAACGTGACCATGGGCATCATCTGGGGCCAGGGCGAGGAAGCGGCGCAGGAAATCGCCCGCGCTTCGGACAAGGAAGCGGCCGCGGCGGCGTATAAGGCGGCGACCTTGTCGGTGTTCGATTACCTGCACGCACAGTTCGGCAACTTCAACGTGTACATGATGGAAACCGGTCACTACGACCAGGACGCAGCCCGCGCCCGCGGCTTCTCGGAAGAGAAGATCGCCGGCATCGTCGAGGGCGTCGGCTATGTTCGCGCCACCCAGGAAGCGATTGCCGCCCAGCGTGACGACGTGAAGATTGCGGTGGATTACACCGACCTGCCCCTGCGCCACGAAGTCGACCCGCTGGTCTACCCCGATGACGTCTGGCACCTGCACGAAGAATCTGCCGAGATCGTCGGTCAGCGTCTGGCCGACTACATCGCCGACGACCTGGGCTTCAAGGGTGACCCGAGCGACAACAACAGCGTGCAGGCGATCTTCGACGGTGCGCAGAACGAAGGCGGCATGATCTTCGGCACCGACCAGGCCGACACCCTGGTGGGCTCGTCCGGCAATGACACGCTGGACGGCGACCTCGGCGCCGACAGCATGAGCGGTGGCGACGGCAACGACATTTACATCGTCGATAACGCCTTCGACAGCGTCACTGAAAGCAGCGACTCGCCGTCGCAGATCGACACCGTGCAGGCGTCGGTCAGCTGGACCCTTGGCGCGAATCTGGAAAACCTGGTGCTCACCGGCGTTTCAGCCATCGACGGCAATGGCAACGAGCTGCGCAACTTCATCACCGGCAACGCGGCGGCCAACGTGATCGACGGCGCAGGCGGTGCCGACAGCATGAGCGGCGGCAATGGCAACGACACGTACTACGTCGACAACAGCGGCGACAGTGTGATCGAAACCAACGCTGATCGCGTCTCGGGCGGCATCGACAGCGTGCACAGCACTCTGGCGACGTTCACCCTGGGCGCCAACGTCGAAAACCTGTACATCGACAGTGCCGATGCGGCCAATGGCATCGGTAACGCGCTGGACAACGTACTGTTCGCCGGCATCGGCAACAACGTGCTGGACGGTCGCGACGGCAACGATACGGTGTCCTACTTCAGCGCGCAGGCCGGTATCACCGCCACCCTGTCGACCTCGGCCCAACAGAACACCGGCGGCTCGGGCCTGGACACGCTGAAGAGCGTCGAAAACCTGATCGGCAGCGCATTCGCCGACAGCCTGACGGGCAACAGCGGCGCCAACGTGCTCAACGGCGGTGCGGGCAACGACACGCTGATCGGCGGTTCGGGCAACGACCGTTTGATCGGCGGTGCAGGCACCGATTCGCTGACCGGCGGCACCGGCGCAGACACCTATGTCTTCGACTCCGTTGCCGACATGGGCGTCGGTGCGTTGCGCGACGTGATCAATGGCTTCAAGAGCGCCGAGGGCGATCTGCTCGACTTCAGCGCCCTGGACGCCAACCCGCAGACACCGGGCATCGACGCATTTACCTTCATCGGCAGCAACGCCTTTGACAGCAACGACGCGACCGGGCAACTGCGCTTCGCCGACGGGATCCTCTACGGCAGCGTCAACGCCGATGCGACCCCGGACTTCGAAATCCAGCTGGTCGGCGTCAAAGAGCTGCACGTGACTGACTTCGTTGCCTGATTGATCGCCTGAAAACCAGACGGCCTCCGCAATGGAGGCCTTTTTTTATTGATAGCGCACCTACCGGCCTCTTCCCGGCTAAACCTGGTCCCACTGAAAGCATCGCGTGCATCCAACCTAAATGGCTGAAACTCGGACGCTGGGTCAGCATTTACCGTGTAGGACCGGCTTCAGCCGGGAAAGCGTCAGCACGCACACCGCAAAATGGAGGGTGTACACACCGGCCCCTTCCCGGCTAAAACCGGTCCCACCCACGGCATCGCGTGCATCCAACATGACTCGCTGAACCCTGCCCCACTCACAGCATCGCGGGCATCAACCGCCTTTTTTGCGCTGTTGCCAGGCAGCTGCCAGCCCGCTGAGGCAGATGATTGCGATGCCGGCCTGGGCGGCAAGTGATGGCGAGTGGTTGAAGACGATGTAGCCCCACAGCCCGGCGAAGACGATCTGACAGTAGCCGAACGGCGCCAGCATGGCCGGCGCGGCGAAGCGGAACGCTTGGGTCAGCATCAGGTGCGCGACCATGCCGCAGGTGCCCAGCGCCAGCATGAACGGAATGTGCTTCCACTCCGGTGACTGCCAGAAGAACGGCACGATCGCGCTCATCAACAGGCTGTTGAACAGGCCGGCGAAAAAGTTGCTGGTGGTCGGGCTGTCGTGGGCCGCGACCAGACGGGTCAGCAACTGGTAGCAGGCGAAACAGAACGCCGAGCCCAACGGCAGCAGCACCGCTGGCCGGAACAGCTCGCCCCCGGGGTGGACGATGACCAGCACCCCGCTGAAGCCCACCAGCACGGCGATCCATTGCCCGCGGCTGACCGTCTCCTTGAGCAGTGGCACCGACAGCGCCGTGACCAGCAGCGGCGCGAGGAAGTTGACCGCCGTCGCTTCGGCAATCGGAATGAACATCAGGCCGCTGGTGAACAGCAGGCTCGTGCCCAGCAGGCACACCGCGCGCAACGCCTGCAAACCCGGGCGCTTGGTGCGCAACACACGCAACCCCGATGACGGCATGAAAATGCACGCCATCAGCCCGGTGTGCACCACGTAGCGCACCCAGACCACCATCATGATCGGGTAGATACCGGAGAGGTACTTGGACAGGGTGTCGTGACTGGAAAACAGAAAGGTCGCAAACAGAATCAGTGCGATGCCTTTCAACGGCTGGTTGACGCCGGAGAGCGGCGTGCTGGTGGTGCTCATCTGCGTTCCTTTGGCCTTGCGTGAATGCGGGTCTGTCCCTTGCCGTGTCGAGCGCCGGCTTTCGTTCGAGGAGCCCAGCCTCAGCAAGAATATAGAACCCGTCGCCGGAGCACCAAGCAAACATGACCAGGCAGGTGTTTTTCTGACTGCCTGGGTCAGGCCTTTCCGCTTGCCCGGATTTGCCGCAGACTGCCGCTCTCGTTGGCTCGGAAACGGACGCTCAGTGGACCGCATTCAGGAAATGACCCTTTTCGCCGCCGTCGCCGAAGGCCCCAGCTTCGCGGCCGTGTCGCGCAACCTGAACGTGTCCACGGCGACGGTGACCCGCGCCGTCGCGCAGCTGGAGGCTCGGCTCGGCACCTTGCTGATCGTGCGCACCACCCGCCAGTTGCGCCTGACCGAAGCCGGCGTGCGCTTCGCCGACGATTGCCGGCGCCTGCTGGCCGATCTGCACGAAGCCGAAAACGCCGCCGCCGGCATTCATGGGACGCCGCGCGGGTTACTGACCGTTACCGCGCCGCAGGTCTTCGGCGACCTGCACGTCACGCCGATCATGACCGACTACTTGACTCAGCACCCTCAGGTGCAGATCCGGGGCCTGTTGATGGACCGGATCGCCGGGCAACTGGAGGAAGGCATTGACGTGTCCGTGCGCATCGGCGACCTACCCGATTCGTCGATGACCGCCATTCAGGTCGGCACCGTCCGCCGCATGGTCTGCGCCTCCCCGCCTATATCGCCGTCCATGGCTCGCCGCAGCATCCCGGCGACCTCATCGAGCGCGAAACCGTTTCCGTGATGATCACCGGCCGCAGCCCCGACTGGACCTTCCGGATCGAAGGCCAGCATCAGGAAGTGAAAGTCAGGTCGCGGTTGTCGATGACGTCCTTCACCGCCTCCATTCATGCGGCGGTCGATGGCTGGGGCCTGACCCAGGTGCCCTCCTATCAGATCCGCCGACACTTGCAGGCGGGCACGTTGTGCGCCGTGCTCGAAGATTTCGAGGTCAGGCCGATGCCGGTGTACGTGGTCTACGTCGAAGGGCGACGGGGGTCATCCAAAGTGCGCTCGTTCGTTGATTTCTGCGTCCAGCGGTTGCGCGCTGATCTGGAGTACAGCGCCGGGCCGGGCTGATGATTCCTGGACCGAGGGCCGACTGAGGCGCCATCAGCTCCGATGATGGGCGCTATCGACAGCCACCATTTCTGCCGCTGAACACCGCTGCCTAAGATGGCCCCATCAGCGAGCCTCTCCCCCGCGCTCGCACTTCACCTGGATGCGAGCACGCCATCATGAAATTTCCCCTGTTTGTTGCCCTTTCCCTGGTCAGCCTTTTTGCGTCTGCCAATGAACCCGTCACATCCGCTGCGCCCGCTGTAACGGCCGAGCAAAGCGCTCAGTACGATTACAGCGAAGACCTCGACATCGCCAAAGTGGTGCGTATCACCAGCGCCAGCAACCCTGCCAACCCCTGCGCTCCGGTCAAGGCGCAGATGGAATACGTCGACAGCAAAGGCGTCACCCACAAGCTGGAATACACCCGCCTGGGCGATGCCTGCGAGCACAGCTGATGGATGGCGGCACGAACCCCACCTCTGCCGACTTGTTGAAATAGGTTTAGAGTGGTCGCGCTGGCTCCGTCATCCTTCGCCACAGAAACATAAGGAACGGGGCGCTTTCCATCAATGACCTGAAGGAAGACTCGCGTGAATCCATCGTCTCACCCAGCGAACATTGCCGAACTGATCGTCGCCGCCATGGGCGCCGGTCAGAAAATCACTGACATTCTCCCTGAATACGTCCCCGCCGATGCGGCCAGTGCCTACGCGCTCCAGCGCGAGATTCTGCGTCTGCGCGACACCACTGTGGGCGGGTGGAAGGTCGGCGCCAAATCGCCGACCGGGCCCATCAACGGTGCGCTGCTGCCGGACGACGGTATTTTCGCCAGCGGCAGTCAGGTCGAGTGCGTCGACTACCCTTCGCCGATTCTGGAGCTGGAAATCGCTTTTCGTCTTGGCCGCGAATTCACCCCTCGCGAAGAGGCGTATTCGGATGAAGAAGTGCTGAACAGCATCGCGACGATGGGCGCGACCATTGAAGTGGTGTCGAGCCGTTTCGCGGCCTGGCCGAAGATCGAGCCGTTGCTGGCTTTGGGCGACCTGCTCAACCATGGCGCGCTGATCATCGGCGAATTCATCCCATACGACGCCAGCTTCCCTTTCGTTGAGCCGGCGCTGAGCTTCACGTATGGCGATGAAGACATCGTGCCGGGCGACGGCGCAAATCCGGCCGGCGACCCGCGGCGTTTGCTGCCGTGGCTGGTCAATCACCACACACAGAATGGCTTGAGCGTGACGCCGGAGATGGTGGTCACCACCGGTTCCTACACCGGGATGTACAAGACCAGCGGGCCGGGCCTGGCGGTCGGGCAGATTCGCGGACTGCCGGCGGTGTCGGTGGAGTTGATTTAGGTTTCTCGCTCACCATTGGTGGGACCGGCTTTAGCCGGGAAGACGTCGGTGCATCCAACCTACCTTCAGCGCCAGTTACGGCCCCTTCCCGGCTAAAGCCGGTCCCACTAAATGCATCGTGTGCTTTCTGGGCTGTTCCCGGCAGAAGCCGGTCCTACCGACCGCGACGACGTGTGGGACCGGCTTTAGCCGGGAAGCTTTTGGGTCGAGCGCAGGGATCACGGCTCACCCCTGCCGCCAGTACCCCGGCCGGTTGTACACCTCCTTCAGA
This sequence comes from Pseudomonas sp. 15A4, assembly GCF_016925575.1. Classification (NCBI taxonomy): domain Bacteria; kingdom Pseudomonadati; phylum Pseudomonadota; class Gammaproteobacteria; order Pseudomonadales; family Pseudomonadaceae; genus Pseudomonas; species Pseudomonas sp. 15A4. Next base: position 4,100,357 of record NZ_CP068986.1, read on the forward strand.
AACGCGATAAAGAACCGGACTTTCGCCGGCAGGTAATGCTGTTGCGGGTACACGCCCTGGATGTCGTAACTGGGCAAGGCGAACTCATCCAGCACGGTGAGCAGCGCGCCGCTTTCAATCTCGTTCTGAATCTCCCACGTCGAACGCCAGCTCAGGCCCAGCCCGCGCTTGGCCCAGTCATACAGCAGCTCGCCATCGTTGCAGTACAGATTGCCTGCCACCTTGATCGCCACCGGCTTGCCCTCGCGCTGAAACGTCCAGCCGCGATGCTGGCCGCCCTGCAGGTTGAACGACAGGCAATTGTGCTGCGCCAGATCCTCAAGCACCTGGGGAAATCCATGCTCGGCGAAATACGCCGGCGAGCCACAGACCACGCGTTTGTTGGCGTACAGCCTGATAGCGACGTAGTTCGGGTCCAGCACCTCGCCGATGCGGATGCTCATGTCATAGCCCTCGCGCACCAGATCCACCACGTTGTCGGTGAGGTTGAACGAGAGCTGCAAGTCCGGGAACCGCGCCTGGAATTCCGGCGCATGGGGCGCGACGTGCTGACGGCCGAACCCGGCCGGTGCCGACACCACCAAGTGCCCACGCACGCTGCTTTCGTTCTCGCTGATGCTGGCGTCCAGTTCCTCGAACGACTGCAGCACCAGCTTGGCGTTTTCCAGATACGACTCCCCCGCATCGGTCAGGGTCAGGCCCCGCGTCGAGCGATGGATCAGCTTCACCCCCAGCCGATCTTCCAGCGCACTCAGTCGCCGGCCCATGATCACTGGCGTCACGCCCTCCACCAGCGCCGCGGCGGCAAAACTGCCACGGGTGGCCACCAGGACGTAACTGCGCAATTCCGTATAGCGATCCATTCGATACTCCAGATACCGATAGAACGGATAAAAACAGCCATTCACAAAAGATCGGATTCAAATCAGGCTGTTTACGTACAAAAACTATCGAGTTCAGGAGACTAACAAATGACCGTCATGAGAGCCATCGAAGCCGCCGTTCTGGTGATGCGTCGCGAAGGCGTCGACACCGCCTTCGGTATTCCGGGCGCTGCGATCAACCCGCTGTACGCCGCCTTCAAGAAAATCGGCGGCGTCGATCACGTGCTGGCGCGCCACGTCGAAGGCGCTTCGCACATGGCCGAGGGTTACACCCGCGCCATCGCCGGCAACATCGGCGTGTGCATCGGCACCTCGGGCCCGGCCGGCACCGACATGATCACCGGTCTCTACTCAGCCTCCGCCGACTCGATTCCGATTCTGTGCATCACCGGCCAGGCGCCGCGCGCTCGGATGCACAAGGAAGACTTCCAGGCCGTGGACATCGCCAGCATCGCCGCGCCGGTGGCCAAGTGGGCGACCACGGTCATGGAGCCGGGCCAGGTGCCGTATGTGTTCCAGAAAGCCTTTCAGTTGATGCGCAGCGGTCGACCCGGTCCGGTACTGATCGACCTGCCGTTCGATGTGCAGATGGCCGAGATCGAATTCGACATCGACGCCTACGAACCGCTGCCGGTGGTCAAGCCCCAGGCGAGCCGCAAGCAAATCGAAAAAGCCCTGGCGATGCTCAACGCCTCGGAACGTCCGCTGATCGTCGCCGGTGGCGGCATCATCAATGCCGATGCCTCGGACGCGCTGGTTGAATTCGCCGAGCTGACCGGTATTCCGGTGATTCCGACGCTGATGGGCTGGGGCACGATCCCCGATGACCACCCACAAATGGCCGGCATGGTCGGGCTGCAGACCTCTCACCGCTACGGCAACGCGACCATGCTGGAGTCCGATCTGGTCCTCGGCATCGGCAATCGCTGGGCCAACCGCCACACCGGCACGGTGTCGGTGTACAGCGAAGGGCGCACCTTCATCCACGTCGACATCGAACCGACGCAGATCGGCCGTGTGCTGACGCCGGATCTGGGCATCGTTTCCGACGCCGGCGCCGCGCTGGCGATGTTCATTGAAGTGGCACGCGAGTGGCACACCGCCGGCAAGCTGAAGGACCGCAGCCACTGGCTTGCGAGCTGCCAGAAACGCAAGCGCACGCTGCAGCGCAAGACCCACTACGAGAACATCCCGGTCAAGCCGCAGCGGGTGTACGAAGAAATGAATCAGTACTTCGGCAAGGACACCTGCTACATCAGCACCATCGGCCTGTCGCAGATCGCCGGCGCGCAATTCCTCCACGTCTACAAGCCGCGGCACTGGATCAATTGCGGTCAGGCCGGGCCGCTGGGCTGGACCATTCCGGCGGCACTGGGCGTGGTCAAGGCGGACCCGAACCGCCAGGTTGTCGCGCTGTCAGGGGATTACGATTTCCAGTTCATGATCGAAGAGCTCGCCGTCGGTGCGCAGTTCAAGCTGCCGTACATCCACGTGGTGGTGAACAACTCCTACCTCGGGCTTATCCGTCAGGCCCAGCGCAATTTCGACATCGACTACTGCGTGCAGCTCGCGTTCGACAACATCAATGCGCCTGAGCTGGAAGGCTATGGGGTCGATCACGTCGCGGTTGCCGAAGGCCTGGGCTGCAAGGCCATCCGCGTGCTTGACCCGGCGCACCTGCAGGCCGCCTTCGCCGAAGCATCGAGCCTTATGCAGCAGTACCGCGTGCCAGTGGTGGTGGAGATCATTCTCGAGCGCGTCACCAACATTGCTATGGGCACCGAGATCAACGCCATCAACGAGTTCGAGTCCCTGGCCGAGAGCCGCGCCGACGCTCCCACCGCCATCAGCCTGCTGGACTGATCGCCCCCGGTTATCCGAGAAAAAGAGCCCAGAACAAGAAGGAGTACGTCATGCCACGTTTATGCGCCAACCTGTCGATGCTGTTCACTGAACTGGAATTTCTGCAACGTTTCGAAGCCGCCGCCGACGCCGGGTTCAGTGGCGTCGAGTACCTGTTCCCCTATGACTTCAGCTCAGCGCAGATCAAGGCCGAGCTGGACCGCAACCGGCTGACTCAGGTGCTGTTCAACCTGCCAGCCGGGGACTGGGCCAAGGGCGAGCGCGGCATCGCCTGTCACCCCGATCGGGTCGAGGAGTTCTATGCCGGCGTTGACCTGGCCATCGCCTACGCCAAGGTCCTGGGCAACACCCAGATCAATTGCCTGGCGGGGATCAAGCCCCAGGGGTTCGACGACGGGCTGATCGAGAAGACCTTCGTCGACAACCTCAAATACGCCGCCGACCGCCTGCAAGCCCAGGGCATCGATCTGGTCATGGAAATGATCAACACCCTGGACATTCCCCGGTTCTATCTGAACACCACCGCCCAGGCGCTGGCGATTCGCGAGAAGGTCGGCAGCCGCAATCTGTCGCTGCAATACGACATCTACCACATGCAAATCATGGAAGGCGACCTGGCCCGCACCCTTGAAAACCACCTGCCGGCGATCCGTCACGTGCAACTGGCCGACAACCCCGGCCGGCACGAACCGGGCACGGGCGAAATCAACTACGGCTTTCTGTTCAAGCACCTGGACCGGCTGGGTTACCGCGGTTGGGTCGGCTGTGAGTATAAGCCGCTGACCACCACCGAAGCGGGGCTTGGGTGGCTGAAAACCCATAATTTGATCTGACACCGATTCTTGTAGGAGTGAGCTTGCTCGCGATGCTGTGGGCTGTTGACGATGCGCTGGCTGATAAATCGCAATCGCGAGCAAGCTCACTCCTACAGGAAGAAATATTGAGGCATGTACACAACCCGTCTGCCTCCTCCAAACAAGGGAAAAAATCTCATGGCTAACATCGGATTCATCGGCACCGGCATCATGGGTCTGCCCATGGCAGAAAACCTGCAGAAAGCAGGTCATCAACTGATTCTCTCCCGGCACTTCATTGCCCCGCCCGCGTCCCTGGTGGACGGCGGCGCGACCGTGCTGGCCAACCCGCGGGAAGTGGCACAGGAAGCGGAATTCGTCATCGTCATGCTGCCGGACACCCCTCAGGTCAACGACGTGCTGTTCGGCGAAAACGGTCTGAGCGAAGGCACCGGTGCCGGCAAAGTGGTCATCGACATGAGTTCGATCTCCCCTTCGGCAACCAAAGCCTTCGCTGAGAAGATCAACGCCACCGGCGCGCAGTACCTCGACGCGCCGGTATCGGGCGGCGAAGTGGGTGCCAAGGCCGCTACGCTGAGCATCATGGTCGGCGGCGAACAGGCCACTTTCGAGCGCGCCCTGCCGCTGTTCCAGACCATGGGCAAGAACATCACCCTGGTCGGCGGCAACGGTGACGGCCAGACCGCCAAGGTCGCCAACCAGATCATCGTCGCGCTGAACATCCAGGCCGTGGCTGAAGCCCTGCTGTTTGCGTCGAAAAACGGCGCCGACCCGGCCAAGGTGCGAGAGGCATTGATGGGCGGGTTTGCTTCGTCGAAGATTCTCGAGGTGCATGGCGAGCGGATGATCAAGGGGACGTTCAACCCGGGCTTTCGGATCGCGCTGCATCAGAAGGATTTGAATCTGGCGCTTGAAGGCGCGCGGGAGTTGGGGTTGAACCTGCCCAACACGGCCAACGCCCAGCAAGTGTTCAGCACCTGCGCGGCCTTGGGCGGGAGTGGCTGGGATCACTCTGGGCTGATCAAGGGGCTGGAACACATGGCGAATTTTTCGATTCGCGGGGATCACAGGCCTGACTGACTGGCACTGAAAGGTGTGTTGTACGTACCGGCCCCTTCCCGGCTGAAGCCGGTCCTACACGTGGACGCGATACGTTTGTAGGACCGGCTTTAGCCGGGAAGAGGCCATCCGATCAGAAAATATTGATCGGGTAATCCGCAATCAAACGAAATTCCTTCACGTCGCCATCAGGCTGATCGCCGTTGGCGGTGTGCCAGGCCTGACGCATGCGCAGGGACAAGTCCTTGGCCGGGCCGGACTGCACCACATACTTCGCTTCGAGGTTGGTTTCGTGATGGTCGCCGTCATCGCCATAACCGGTGTAAGTGCTGTTCGACGGGATATGGGATCCATCGATGTCGTCACCGTGGATATAACGGACCATGAAACTCAAACCCGGCGCGCCGTAACTCGCCATGTTCAGGTCATACCGTGCCTGCCATGATTTTTCGCCCGGACCGTTGAAGTCGGAATACTGAACCGAGTTGGCCAGCAGTATCGAATCACCGGTGTCGCCCGCGCCGTTATTACCGAAGGCCACATAATCGAACGGCGTGTCGCCATGCACTTTTTGATACGCCAAAGTCACCGTGTGGGCGGTCAGGAAAGAATACGCAGCGGCCAGCGACCAGGTCGTGTTGCTGATATCGCCCGCCTTGGCGGCACCGCTGTCGTTGGTGCGATAGATATTGAAATCGAAGTTCAACGACTGCTGATCAGAGATCGGCAAGGTGTAGTTGGCATTGCCGTAGTACTGATGCCAGACATCTTTGAGGTCCGAGCCGTAAAGGCTGACCGACAGATTATCGGTGAGTGCGTATTTACCGCCGGCGTAGTCAATGCTGCTGGCTTCGACGTTGGCATACGCCGCCCAGATGCCGTGATCATTGTTGGTGGTGACCGGGCCGTTGCTGCCGGTGAAGTGGCCGCCGTCGAGTTCCAGATTGGCAATGTCGCTGCTCAGCAGGTTGAAGCCGGTCGCGGTTTGCGGAAACAGTCGGGAACCGCCCGCACCAAACACCGGCGCCTGGGGCTGCAGATTGCCGTAACGCAATTCGGTTTTCGAGATGCGCATCTTCAGCGCCCCGCCGGCCGTGCCGTATTCATCCTGCGGATTGCCATGGCTGTCCACCGGCAGGTTGCCAGTGCCGGTGGTCCCGCCGCCGCCATCAAGCTTCAGGCCCCAATAACCGTAAGCATCAACGCCAAAACCCACGGTGCCCTGGGTGAAGCCGGAGCTGAAATTACCCAGCACACCCTGGGTCCAGTCCTTGCTGTCGTCCTTGCTGTTCTTGTTGTCCCGGTTGAAATAGTAGTTCTTCAGGTGAACGGTCAGACTGCTGTCGTCGACGAAGCCCTTGGCCTCCGATTGATCACTGACAACCCCTGCCGTTGCCAATTGACTGACACCCAGCGAAACCGCCAGCGTCATCAGATTCCATTTCACGAAAGTCATTGCTATCCCCTGTCTCGATTAAGGCCCAGCGCGCGCGCCCCTTGAATACGGGGCACTGGTTCAAACTCACACGATGATTCAGCACTGGAGCGGGCGTTGCGGCAGATGGAAAAGAAACACACATGCCAGTGACTGGACGGCTGTTCCAGCCAAAGGAGCACATTGATTATTGTTGATGACCGCTCTGCTCAGGGTATACCACGCACTTGAGGGCCGAAAATCTTGTAGCACTATCCGACCGACGGGATTCCCAACACGTCTTGATAGTCACTATCAATTTTCGTAATAGTTGAAAACTTTACGCCGGTGTTACCGTCGTCGGCGATGAAGAACACGAATCAATTGCCGGATGACTCCGCAGCGTCTTGCAATCGAATCATGCTCCGCTTCATCATTCCTTTGGTAAGACTTTTAGCCACCTCACGTCAGTGCGGTGGCTTTTTTCGTCCCTTCACCATGCGCGGGTCCACCGACTTCGAATGAACGCGCAATCGGGTAAAAATTCCATCGAAAAGTACCGGCGGGCGCTATTGCGTTCATAGTAAAAATAACTCACCGGTCTCAATAAAACTCCGATATAAAGCGCACCAAGTAATAGCGTTCTAATATCACGAACGCTTTCATTTCAGGTGCATGCCATGTTTAAAAACCTATCAATTGCCAAGCGCCTGGGATTGGGCTTTGGGCTTGTTCTCGCGCTGATGATCCTCGTCACACTGGTCGGCGTTAACCGGGTTCATTTGATGGAATCCGCCCTGACTGACGTCAGTGAGGACGCCACCGTCAAACAGCGTTACGCGATCAATTTCCGCGGCAGCGTGCACGACAGGGCCATTGCCCTGCGCGATGCCGTGCTGGTGCGCAACGACGCCGGCCTCGCCACTCACCTGCGTGACATCGAGCGCCTTGACGGCCTGTATCAGGCCTCCGCCGCGCCCATGGACCGCATCTACCAGGCCAAGGGCGCGTCGCCCCGTGAGCAAGAGCTGCTGGCCAACATCAAGACGGCCGAACGCACTGCGCTGAGCGCGACCGAAAAACTGCTGAAGCTGCGCCAGCAAGGCGAGATCGATCAGGCCCAGACGCTGCTGATGGAGCAGGTGTCCGGCGCCTACAAGGATTGGCTCGCCCGCATCAACGCATTGATCGACCTTGAAGAAGCGTCCATTGGCGGGCACATCACTTCGGTGCGGGTCACCGCCGCGCAATTCGCTTCACTGATGTTGCTGTCCACCGGCATCGCCGTGGTGTTGGGCATCATCGCCTCGTTGCTGATCATCCGCAGCCTCAAGTCGACTCTCGGCGCCGAACCTCACCAGGTTGCGGCCTCGATCCGTCGTCTGGCGGCCGGTGAGCTGACGGACAAGATCGAAACGGCCTACCCCGACAGCGTGATGGGCGCGTTGAAAGCGACCAACCTGCACTTGTCGGCCACCATCACCGAAGTGCGCTCGGCCGCTGCGGCGTTGACCCACTCCTCCGCCCAGCTGTTGTCCAGTTCCGACAGCAACAGCGAGCAGATGCGCCTGCAGGCCAGCGAAACCCAACAGATGGCGACGGCGATCAATCAGATGGCCGCCACCGTGAAAGAAGTGGCGGGCTACGCTGATCAGGCGGCGAATGCCACCCAGACGGCCGACAACGAAGTTGAAAACGGCAAGCGCGTGGTTGAAGGCACCGCCCAGGCGATGGACCAGCTGGCGCGCAAACTGGAAAGCGCCGCTGACTCGGTGGGCCAGGTGTCCAGCGACAGCCGCGCCATCGAAAACGTGGTGGCGGTGATCAACTCCATCGCTGAACGCACCAACCTGCTGGCGCTCAACGCTGCCATCGAAGCCGCCCGTGCCGGTGAAGCAGGCCGCGGTTTCGCGGTGGTCGCCGACGAGGTTCGATCCCTGGCCAACCGCACCCAGGAGTCGACCCAGGAAATCCGTGACATGGTCGGTCAGTTGCAGACCGGTGCGGTGAAGACCGCCGACCTGATGCGGGAAAGCCGTGAAATGGCCCAGCGCACCGTCGAGCAGACCCACGAAGCGCAAACCGCGCTGGTGAAAATCCGCCACGAGGTCGGCGCGCTCAACGACATGAACGCGCAGATCGCCAGCGCCGCCGCGCAGCAACGGGCGGTGGCCGATGACGTCAGCGTCAACATCAACCGCATCCACGAATCGGCGCTGGAAACCGCCGTCGGCTCCAATCAGGTGGCGCGTTCAAGCCGCGAGCTGTCGTCCCTGGCCGACGTGCTGACCGACCGCGTGAGCTTCTTCAAGGTCTGACCCTGCAGGGCCGCGTCGCGCAGGCGGCGTGGCCCTTTACGCCATCCCCCGCGCCTTGTTTTCCGCGTTCAAGACGTCTTGATTCTGACGCCGCACCCGGCTTAATCGCTGGAGTCCCTCTGCACTTTCTGGTCTAGTAGTGATCCGATCATCGCAAGTCGACCGTCGTCGATGCCGTCATCCATTCGCTGCAACTGCCGCCCAAGCAAAGGTCCCGCCGATGTCTGCCCAACGTTTCAAACACGCCCTCTCCTGCCTGTCCCTGCTGGCCTGTCTGACCTCCACGGCTGCCTTCGCCCACGCCCATCTTGAAAGCCAGCAGCCCGCTGCCGACAGCGAAGTAAGCGCGCCCAAAGAGCTGCGCCTGGTCTTCTCCGAAGGCGTCGAAGACACATTCACCAAAGTCGTGATCAGCCTGGACGCGCCTGATACGCCGACTGAAATCATCCAGACGCGCAGCGTCGAAACCGATCCCAACGACAAGAAAGTCCTGATCGTGACCCCGGCCACGCCGATGGCGGCGGGCAAATACAAGGTGGAATGGCACGCCGTGTCGGTGGACACCCACAAGAGTGAAGGCACCTACCGCTTTCAGGTGACGCCATAACCCCATGCACGAAGGAATGATCCTGTGCCGCTTCCTCCACTTCGGCGCAGTGCTGTTGCTGTTCGGGGTCGGCGCGTTTCGCAGCCTGTTGTTCGTCCCGTACCTGCTGGCTATTGAGGCCAGCCCAGGAGGACCTCGGCTGAGTCGGCTGCTCGTCTGGCTCGCCGCTGTTGCGCTGGCGAGCGCGCTGGCCTGGCTGATGCTGACGGCTGCTTACCTGAGCAGCGACTGGGACGGCGCGATCAATCCGTCCACCGTCGGGGGGTGCTGGGCAACACCTGGTTCGGGCACGTGTGGGTTATTCATCTGCTGCTGAACGCGCTGGTGGTCATCCTCCACCTCCGGGTCAAGCCAGGCATTTTGCTGGTCCTCAACACGCTGTTGCTGCTGACCCTGGCGCCGGTCGGCCACGGCGCGGTGTTCGATGGGCTGAAAGGCCAACTGTTGATCCTCAACCAGATGCTGCATTTGCTCGGCGTCGGCACCTGGCTCGGCGGATTACTGATGCTGGCCGTGCTGCTGAAGGATGATCATTGCGTCGACCTCGCAGCCGTATTGCGGCGTTTCAGCGGCATCGGCTACGGGCTGGTGGCGGTCATCATCGCCACGGGCCTGATCAACGTTCGTGCCCTCAGCGGCGGGTTCTGGCCTGAGCCTGCATTTGCCGGGTTTGGCCTGGTGCTCGCCGTGAAAGTAACGATGGTGTTGGGCATGCTGGTGCTGGCGGCACTGAACCGGCAATTGGCCAAGGCGGATAATCTTCCGGTGAGGCGCCTGAGGCTGAGCGTGTTGCTGGAAGGCCTGCTCGGCGCAGGTGCGCTGGCGGCGGTCTCGTTGCTCGGCACCTTGCCGCCGATGCTGGGCTGACGTTCAAAGCAAGAGTTTGAGCGCAAGACTCGGAGTGTCGTCCGCCATCGACGCCGCTACCCTACAGGCCATTGAACCGTCAGAGAGCCGCCGAAAATGAGCCGTCAGCCGAGCCGTCCGTCCGCCGAAAACGTCGAGCTCGATCCGCGCTGGAACGCCGTGTTGTCACGGGACGCCAACGCTGACGGGGAGTTCGTCTACGGCGTTCGCACCACGGGCGTTTACTGCCGGCCGAGCAGCAGCGCACGCTTGCCCCGCCCGGAAAACGTGGTGTTCTTTGCGACCGCCACCGAGGCCGAAGCCGCCGGGTTCCGCCCGAGCAAGCGCGCCACCGCCGATCGCACCGGTCTGGCCGAGCAGCATGCAGCCGTGGTCGCCGGGGCCTGCCGACTGATCGCCGAAGCAGAGTTGCTGCCGACCCTCACCGAGCTGGCCGCCCACGCCGACATGAGCCCCTGGCATTTCCACCGCGTCTTCAAAGCCGTCACCGGCCTGACACCCAAGGGCTACGCCAACGCGCACCGCGCTGGCAAGGTGCGCAGCAAACTGAAGGACAGCGGGCGCATCACCGACGCGATGTATGACGCCGGTTTCAATTCCAACAGCCGTTTTTACGAAGCCAGTGCCGGACTGCTGGGCATGAAGCCAACGGATTACCGCAGGGGCGGCGCCACGCTGGAGATCCGTTTTGCCGTCGGCGAGTGCTTTCTCGGTGCGATTCTGGTGGCCCAGAGTCCGTGCGGCGTGTGCGCCATTCTGCTCGGCGATGACCCCAACCGATTGGTGCAAGACCTGCAGGATCAGTTTCACAGCGCCACGCTGATTGGCGGCGATGCCGAGTTCGAGCGGCTGATGGCTGAGGTGGTGGGGTTTATCGAGGCGCCGAAGCTGGGCCTGAACCTGCCCCTGGATTTGCAGGGCACGGCGTTTCAGCAGCGGGTGTGGCAGGCCCTGGCGCAGATCCCGCCGGGCACGACCGCGAGCTACGCACAAATCGCCCAACGGATCGGTGCGCCGACGGCCAGTCGTGCGGTCGCCCTGGCCTGCGGGGCAAACCGCATTGCCGTGGCCATTCCCTGTCACCGGGTGGTGCGCAGCGACGGCGCGTTGTCGGGTTATCGTTGGGGTGTCGAACGCAAGCGCGCGTTGCTCACGCGTGAAGGTCAAGAAACGGAACCACAGCATTCACGCTGAGCTATTTTGATCGGTTTCAGCCCAGCTCAAACTTCAGTTCCGCTGCTTTCACGATCCTATCGATCCTCGCGGGTGTGCCACAGACGCAGCAGATAGATTGTGGAATTGGCTATCTCGTAGCGCATCTCGTAGTGGCCGATCTGGATTCTGCGCACATCCCTCGGTTCAAATTCTTCAAGGCGTTCGCCGATGCGTGGATTGACGAGCAGCGTAGTCGGTGCCGCCGTGAGTTGCTGCACGGTTCGTGCGGCGGCAGGCTGATTGGCCGCTGCCAGAAACTCATAGAGCCGGGCAATGTCGGAAAGCGCCTTGCTCGTCCACTTCAGTTCCATCAGCGTGGAACCGGCAACGGCGTGTCGGTGCTAAGGCTATCGGCCCAGGCCTGAACGGTCTGGTGGTCAATTACGTGACCAGCATCAACATCAGCCAATGCCTCCCGAGTCAGGCGACTGCGCTCTTCTTCCTGATCTATCCAGGCGGACAGGGCCTGTTTGACGATCCAGTTTTTGGAGCGTTCCAGCCGCTCCGCCATCAAATCGACTTTTTGTGCCAACGCCTCAGGAACGTGAGCCGTCACCGATCGGGTCTTTGCGGAAGTTGCCATGATAGGAAGGTCCTGACTGGAGACTGATTTAAAGTTAATCATAGTGAGTCATTAAAAATCGTCAAGAACAGGGTCAGCTGTCGGATTGCGCTGCACGCCATCCGTTAGTCGTTTCCGGCTAAAGCCGGCCCACCAGAGAAGCAAAGCATGCAAACGCCGGTAACAGCTTCTCGCTTGAGAAACCCTGACAGCGGCGTAAGGTCCCTGCACCGGACCTCACAAGGAGCATGGACGTGCCTTCGACTCTTCAAGCAGCGATAACCGACACCGCCCCCTCATTCTGGTTGATCGCCGACCAGCTCAACGCACGCAACGAAACCGAACGGCTGGACTACATACGCTCGGGCTTCCCGCCCGGCTGGGTCAAGGTGCTGCGTAACGCCTTCCACCTGAGCAACAGCCAGCTTGAGGCGCTGCTCGCGACCTCGCTCTCCACCCTGGAACGCCGCCAGCGTCAGCAACGGCCGCTGGACATTGTCGGCTCCGAACGCCTCGATCGGGTTGCCGCGCTCGCCACCCACGCCGCCGAACTCTTCGAAGACCAGAACACCGCCCGCCGCTGGATGGTGGCGCCAAACCGCGCGCTCAACGGGCAGACGCCGATTGCCCTGTGCGAAACCGAAATCGGCGCGCGGCAGGCACGCCGGGTGCTCAGCGCCCTGCAGCACGGCGGGGTCGTCTGATGCAGGCCTGGAGGATCAGCAAAGACAGTGCCGCGAACGATCTGTCCGGCCTGGGTGCCGCGCAGTTCGGCGGGCGCTGGAATCATGCCGACCAGCCTGCCGTCTACCTGGCGCTGAGCGCATCAGGCTGCGCGCTGGACACGCTCATTCAGTGCGCGAGCCTGCCGCAGCCGGGTTTCCAGCTCGTTCACCTGCAGTTGCCGGATGACCCGGCGCTGTATTGGCAGCCGGCCCTCGCCCAATTGCCGCCTGGGTGGGACGTCACGCCGGCGGACCGAACCAGCATGGACTTCGGCAGCGTCTGGCTGGAACGGCGCGAGCAGCTCGGACTCATCGTGCCCTCCGCGATCATCACCCACACGCGCAACCTGCTGCTCAATCCCCGTCACCCTGCCATGGCGCAGGTCAGGGTGCTCGACGTGCGCCCTTTCACCTGCGGCTGATCAGCGCTGGGTGTCGACCACGATTCTGCCGCGCACCTGCCCATCCATGAGCTGGTGCGCGGTTTCAACGACTTCACTCAAACCGATCTCTCGGCTGATCAACGGCAGCAGCGAGACATCGAGATCCCGGGCCAGACGCGCCCAGGCATCGATGCGGCCCTGGCGCGGGCGCATGACACTGTCGATACCGGCCAGCGTCACGCCGCGCAGTATGAACGGCGCCACCGACGCCGGAAAATCCATCCCCTGGGCCAGGCCGCAGGTTGCCACCGTGCCCCAATACCGTGTGCTGGCGCAGATATTGGCGAGCGTGTGACTGCCCACCGAATCGATCGCCCCGGCCCAGCGCTCTTTGGCCAGCGGGCGGCCCGGCTCGGCAAGGGTCGCGCGGTCGATGATTTCAGCGGCACCGAGGGACGTCAGGTATTCCCTCTCGCTCACGCGGCCGGTGGAGGCCACGACGCGATAACCGAGCTTGGCCAGCAACGCGATGGCGAAACTGCCGACACCGCCGTTGGCCCCGGTCACCAGCACCTCGCCCTTGTCCGGCGTCACGCCGTTTTTCTCCAGCGCCATGATCGCCAGCATCGCGGTGTACCCGGCCGTGCCGATGGCCATGGCCTGCGCTGGCGTAAAGGCGCTCGGCAGCGGGATCAGCCATTTGCCCTTCACCCGCGCCCGTTGCGCCAGGCCACCCCAATGGCCCTCGCCAACGCCCCAGCCGTTAAGCACTACTTGATCGCCTGGCTTGAAGTCCGGATCGCTGCTGTCCTCGACCGTGCCGGCCAGGTCCACCCCGGGCACCATCGGAAACTGTCGTACGATCGGCCCTTTGCCGGTGATCGCCAAGCCGTCCTTGTAATTCAGCGTGCTGTGACTGACACGCACCGTAACGTTGCCTTCGGGCAACTGAGCGTCGTCTATGTCCGTCAGCTCGGCGCGGTAGCCATTGTCGTCTTTGTTGATCAGGATGCCTTTGAACATGTCACTCACTCCTATTTAGACCGCTCGTCTATAAACAGATCTGAAGACATCAGCGCGGCAAGCCGCGCAGAAATCCGATAATGAAGGTGTTGAGCGGTTGCTCGTTCTGCACCAGTCGAGCCCGCAGCACAGCGCCCTCCCAGCCGATCCAGAAATACGCCGCCAGCTCTGAACAATCAGTGCGCGCAGGCAGTTCGCCTGCTGTGATGGCCGCCTTGAAGCACACCGTCAGGCGCGCCTGCCAGTCGAGGAAAACCTTTTCCAGCGCCTCGCGGAAGCCCGCTGGCAGGACGCTCACTTCCTGGCCCATGTTGCCGACCAGGCAGCCGCGGCGGAAATCGTGGCGGGCGATATTGACCTTCGACTCCTGAACGAACCCGGCCAGCCGTTCCAGCGGCGACAAGGTTTCATCCAGCAGCCAGCGATCCAGGCGCCGGGCGAAATAGCCGGCGTAGCTGTCGAGCACCGCGAGGCCGAAGACCTCTTTGCTGGCGAAGTAATGATAGAAAGAGCCTTTGGGCACGCCGACGCGCTTGAGGATGCCGTCAATGCCCGTGGCCATGAAGCCCTGCTCGGTCAGCACCTCGACCCCGCAGCGGATCAGCGCTTCGCGGGTGTCGAAGTCATCGGGGCGTGCCACTTTGGGTGGGCGGCCGGGGCGTCTGGGTTTTGCAATGATGTCGTTCATGGGGTTGCATATTAGACCGAGCGTCTATTAAATCAACCGCAACTTTTCAAGTGCTGCTATTCAGCAGCCTTTTCGCTATGGAGACTCTGCCGATGATCGCCTGGCCCGACACCCGCCTGCTCAAACTGCTGGACATTGAACTGCCCATCCTGCAAGCACCCATGGCCGGTGCGTCCGGCTCAGCCATGGCCGTTGCGGTGGGTAAAGCCGGCGGCCTGCCCTCGCTGCCGTGCGCCATGCTGACCCGGGCGCAGATTCGAGAAGAAGTGGCGCGAATACGCGCGGGCACCCATGCGCCGCTGAACCTGAATTTCTTCTGTCACTCGACGCCGCCCGCCGACCCGCAGGCGGATGCAGACTGGAAAAACCTGCTCAAGCCCTACTACGACGAATGGGGCGCCGACTTCGATGCTCCCACCCCCACCTCCAACCGCGCGCCGTTTGATGAGACGGCGTGCGCCTTGATCGAAGAGCTGCGCCCTGAAGTGGTCAGCTTTCATTTCGGCCTCCCGGATGCCGCGTTGCTGGCGCGAGTGAAGGCAACTGGCGCGAAGGTACTTTCCTCGGCGACCACCGTGGAAGAAGCCGTGTGGCTCGAAGCACGGGGGTGCGATGCGATCATCGCGATGGGCTACGAGGCCGGCGGCCATCGCGGCATGTTCCTCAGCGATCAGTTGCACACCCAGGTCGGAACGATGGCGCTGGTGCCGCAGATCGTCGATGCCGTGACGGTGCCGGTTATCGCCGCCGGTGGCATTGCCGACAGTCGCGGTATTGCCGCGGCGTTCATGCTGGGCGCGTCAGCGGTTCAAATCGGTACCGCCTACCTGTTCGCTCCGGAAGCCAAGACGTCGATGCTGCATCAGGCGGCACTGAGCCGCGCCCGGGACAGCCAGACCGCCATCACCAATATTTTCACCGGCCGCCCGGCCCGGGGTATTGTCAACCGCATCATGCGGGAGATAGGGCCCATGTCCGATACCGCGCCAGCGTTTCCACGGCGGGCGGCGCGCTGATGCCGTTGCGCAGCAAGGCTGAAGCCCGGGGTGACGACGGTTTCATGAATCTTTGGGCGGGTCAGGCAGTGGGCATCAAACACACGCTGTCGGCCGAAGAACTCACCCGAACGCTGGCCATCGGCGCCCTTGAGCGGCTGGCCGGGCGCTGAGCCAGCGATTCAAAACCCTGACGCGGCAAGTTCCGGCTATCGCACGGAGAAAAGTCGCTATATATTTCGCTGCATAGCGTTTGACCGGAGCACGGTTGGCGTTCCTTCCTTATTTCGTTCGCTAGCCCGGAGCCGTTCCATGCGCGCCGTTTCAAACCGCTTCACCCTCACCTCACTGGCCGTCGCCTTTGTCGCGCTGTCCTCGGGCACAGCGTTTGCCGATGAAGTCCAGGTGGCTGTCGCCGCCAATTTCACCGCGCCGATCCAGGCCATCGCCACGGATTTTGAAAAGGATACGGGCCATAAACTCGTGGCCTCGTTCGGCGCCACCGGCCAGTTCTACACCCAGATCAAAAATGGTGCGCCGTTCGAAGTGTTCCTCGCCGCCGATGACACCACCCCGGCCAAACTGGAAAGCGAAAACGAGACCGTGAAAGGCTCGCGCTTCACCTACGCGGTGGGCACCCTGGCGCTGTGGTCGGCGGAAGACGGCTATGTCGATGACAAGGGCCAAGTGCTGAAAGACGGCAAATTCCAACATCTGTCCATTGCCAACCCGAAAGCTGCTCCGTATGGCCTCGCCGCCACCCAGACCCTCGACAAACTGGGCCTGACCGACGCAACCAAAAGCAAGATCGTCGAAGGCCAAAGCATCGCCCAGGCCTACCAATTCGTGCAGACCGGCAACGCCGAACTGGGTTTCGTCGCCCTCTCCCAGGTGTTCAAGGATGGCAAGCTGACCGGTGGCTCGGCG
The DNA here is from genome assembly GCF_016925575.1 of Pseudomonas sp. 15A4. Lineage (NCBI taxonomy): Bacteria > Pseudomonadati > Pseudomonadota > Gammaproteobacteria > Pseudomonadales > Pseudomonadaceae > Pseudomonas > Pseudomonas sp. 15A4. Next base: position 4,116,702 of record NZ_CP068986.1, read on the forward strand.
TGGATCGTGCCGGCCAACCTGCATGAGCCCATCAAGCAGGACGCCGTGATCCTCAACAAAGGCAAAGACAACGCCGCCGCCAAGGCGCTGATGGAATACCTCAAGGGCCCGAAAGCCGCCGCGATCATCAAGTCCTACGGGTATCAGCTGTAAATGCTGCTGGGCAGCGCCGACCTCGCGGCCATCTGGCTGACGCTGAAACTGGCGTCCCTGACCACTGTGATTCTGCTGATCGTCGGCACGCCCATCGCGCTGTGGCTGGCTCACACCCGCTCATGGCTCAAAGGCCCTATCGGCGCGGTGGTGGCGCTGCCTCTGGTGCTGCCACCCACGGTGATCGGCTTTTATCTGTTGCTGCTACTCGGGCCGAACGGCGCGATCGGGCAGCTGACCCAAAGCCTCGGGCTCGGCACCCTGACCTTCAGTTTCACAGGGTTGGTGATCGGCTCGGTGCTGTATTCCCTGCCGTTCGTGGTGCAGCCCTTGCAGAACGCTTTCGCCGCCATCGGCCCTCGCCCCCTTGAAGTGGCGGCGACGCTGCGCGCAGGCCCGTGGGACACCTTCTTCTCGGTGATCCTGCCGCTGGCCCGTCCGGGTTTCATCACCGGGGCGATTCTGGGTTTCGCTCACACCGTGGGTGAGTTTGGCGTGGTGCTGATGATCGGCGGCAACATCCCGGAGAGAACCCGCGTCGTGTCCACGCAAATCTACAACCACGTTGAAGCGATGGAATATGCCCAAGCCCACTGGCTCGCCGGGGCGATGCTGGTGTTTTCCTTTGTGGTGCTGCTGGCGCTGTACTCCAGCGGCAAGGCCCGCTCGGCGTGGAGCGGCGCATGAGTTCGATGATCGATGTCCGACTGAAGGTGGATTACGCCGAGTTCGCCCTCGACGTCGACCTCAATCTGCCCGGTCGCGGGGTCACGGCGCTGTATGGCCATTCCGGTTCCGGCAAGACCACCTGCCTGCGTTGCATCGCAGGACTGGAAAAGGCGGCCGACGGGTATATCCGTGTCAACGGCGAGGTCTGGCAGGACAGCGCCAACAACGTCTTTCTTCCCCCACACAAACGCTCTCTGGGATACGTGTTCCAGGAAGCCAGCCTGTTTCCGCACCTCGACGTCGAGGGCAATCTGCGCTTCGGCCTCAAGCGCATTCCTGAACGGGACAGGCGCATTACGTTGCAGCAGGCGACCTCGCTGTTGGGCATCGATCATCTGCTCCAACGCGCGCCCGACAAACTGTCCGGCGGCGAGCGTCAGCGGGTCGGCATCGCCCGCGCGTTGCTGACCAGCCCGCGCCTGCTGCTGATGGACGAACCCCTGGCGGCGCTGGACGCGCAGCGCAAAAGCGAAATCCTGCCGTACCTCGAACGCCTCCACGACGAGCTGGATATTCCGCTGATCTACGTGAGTCACGCCCAGGATGAAGTGGCCAGGCTGGCCGACCATCTGGTATTGCTCAGCGACGGCAAAGCGCTGGCCAGCGGCCCCATCGGCGAAACACTGGCGCGGCTGGATCTGCCGCTGGCGATGGGCGACGACGCGGGCGTGGTGATCGAGGGAAGCGTGCAGGCTTACGACGCGGCCTATCAACTCATCACCGTCCGTTTGCCGCGCAGCGACCTGGAGTATCCGCGTCGCCCACTCCGCGTTGCTGCCTGGCAAGCCGCTTCGGCTCAAGGTGCAGGCGCGGGATGTGAGCCTCAGCCTGCAGCCGGACGCGCAAAGCAGCATACTCAATCGCCTGCCGGTGACGGTCATCGATGAGGTCGCCGCCGACAACACCGCCCATGTGCTGGTGCGCCTGGATGCCGACGGCTCGCCGCTGCTGGCGCGGATCACCCGGTATTCAAGGGATCAGCTGCAACTGGCGCCCGGGCAACGGCTCTGGGCGCAGATCAAGTCGGTGGCGCTGCTGGCGTAGTCCCGGCCCATCACCCATCGCACCCATCAGGCACACATTTATTCGGCACGACTGCGCAGCGCAACGGTCAATGCAAAAAGACCCGCATTCAGGACTGCCTTTCATGCCGGACACAATCCACAGCGAAGACCTGCCCAAAGATCTGCATTACGTCGACGACAGCCAGCCCGGATTTACCCGCAAGATCCTGCGCCGCAAGTTCGCCTACTTCGACACCGACGGCCAGCGCATCCGCGACGAAGACGAGATCAAGCGCATCAATGCGCTGGTCATCCCGCCGGCGTACACCGACGTGTGGATCTGTGCTGATCGCCAAGGCCATCTGCAAGCCACCGGCCGCGACGCGCGCGGGCGCAAGCAGTACCGCTACCACCCGCGCTGGCGCGAGATTCGCGACGAGAACAAATATTCGCGGATGATCGCCTTCGGCAAGGCCCTGCCCAAAGTGCGCAAACAGCTGGAAACCCAGCTGGCGAAACCTGGCATGGGCCGCGAGAAGGTCATGGCGGCGGTGCTGTCGTTGCTGGACCAGACGCTGATCCGGATCGGCAACAGCCAGTACGCCCGGGACAACCGCTCCTACGGCCTGACCACGCTGCGCAATAAGCACGTCGACGTGAAGGGCAGCAAGATCTTCTTCGAGTTTCGCGGCAAGAGTGGTGTCGAGCACCGCCTCAGCGTCACCGACCGGCGCCTGGCGAACATCATCAAGCGCTGCATGGAATTGCCAGGCCAGAATCTTTTTCAATATCTGGACGACGACGGCCAACGGCACACCGTTTCCTCCCACGACATCAACCAGTACCTGCACACACTGACCGGCGCCGACTTCACCGCCAAGGACTACCGGACCTGGGCCGGCAGCGCGATGGCGCTGGCGACCCTGCGCAAGTTGCACTGGGAACCGGAAGCGGACGCGAAGAAACACGTCGTGTCCATGGTCAAGGAAGTCGCTCGATTGCTGGGCAACACGCCGGCCGTCTGCCGCAAGTGCTACATCCACCCCGCCGTGCTGGAAGCCTTTGCGATGGGCGAACTGGCCAAGCTGCCGCGCATCCGCCAGCGCAAGGGTCTGCGTCTGGAGGAAGTGGCGCTGGCCGGTTTCCTTCAGGGCCTGCAGGCCGCCGAGGTCATTCGTGAAGCATCCGAAGAATTGACAGGAGAAACAGCATGACCGCACACGACGCTCATATCCCCGGCGAAAAACTCAACGACCCGGACGCGCGCCCTGCCGACGTGGCCGACGACCGCGACCGCACCGACGACGTACGTGAAGACGAGCCGCTGACCGGCGGCGACAACGATGACGCCGGGCACACCCCCAAGGTGCCTCTCGCCGAGTAAACCCGTTCTTGCATTTCAGGATTCAAAGGCCTCACCCATGACCACACCGCCGTACCTGCCAGACGACACCCGCCCTTCTTCCTTCACCGTAGATGCCAACCGCCCCGGATTCGTCCGGGTCCGCGGTGCCCGTGAGCACAACCTCAAGGACGTGGACGTCGACATCCCCCGCGATGCACTGGTGGTGTTCACCGGCGTCTCGGGGTCCGGCAAATCCTCGCTGGCGTTTTCCACTCTGTACGCCGAAGCCCAACGCCGGTACTTCGAATCCGTCGCACCCTACGCCCGGCGCCTCATCGATCAAGTCGGCGTGCCCGACGTCGACTCGATCGAAGGTCTGCCGCCCGCCGTCGCGCTGCAGCAACAACGCGGCACGCCGAGCACGCGCTCCTCCGTCGGCAGCGTGACGACCCTGTCCAGCCTGATCCGCATGCTCTATTCCCGCGCGGGAACTTATCCGCCGGGCCAGCCCATGCTCTACGCCGAAGACTTTTCGCCCAACCTGCCCCAGGGCGCCTGCCCCGAGTGCCACGGCCTGGGCCGGGTCTATGAGATTCCCGAAGAGCTGATGGTGCCGGACGATTCCCTGACCATCCGCCAGCGCGCCATTGCTGCCTGGCCCTCGGCATGGGGCGGCCAGAACCAGCGCGACATCCTGGTCACCCTGGGCTACGACGTCGATAGGCCTTGGCGCGACCTGCCGAAAAAAGACCGGGACTGGATTCTGTTCACCGACGAACAGCCCAACGTGCCGGTCTACGCCGGCCTGACGCCTGAAGAGACGCGTCTGGCGATCAAGCGCAAGCTCGAGCCCAGCTACCAGGGCACCTTCACCGGCGCCCGTCGCTACGTGCAGCACACCTTTGCCACTACCCAAAGCGCGCTGATGAAAAAGCGCGTCTCGCGGTTCATGCGCGGCAGCCCGTGCCCGCTGTGCGACGGCAAACGCCTGAAGCGCGAAGCACTGTCGGTGACGTTTGCTGGCCTGGATATCGGCGAGTTGTCGCAGATGCCGCTGCTGCGGTTGGCGGAAGTCCTGCGCCCGGTGGCTGCGGGCGTCTTCGCGGATGAAGATCGCGACACCGCCGTGCTGGATCGCGAACAGCGGGCGAAAGCGAAAAACAAGCGGGTCAGCAAAGGCGGCTCGGCCCACGATGCCGCACCCGACGTGCGCGCCACGCCGAACCTGTCCGTCGAGAAGCGCCTCGCCGCTCAGCGCATCGCTCAGGATTTGCTGGCACGGGTCAGCACCCTCACCGAACTGGGGCTCGGTTACCTGGCGCTGGATCGCAGCACGCCGTCGCTGTCGTCCGGTGAACTGCAGCGTCTGCGCCTGGCGACACAATTGGGCTCGCAGCTGTTTGGTGTGATCTACGTGCTGGACGAGCCCTCTGCAGGCCTGCACCCGGCGGACAGCGAAGCGCTGTTCACGGCGTTGCAGCAACTCAAGGCGTCCGGAAACTCGCTGTTCGTTGTCGAGCACGATCTTGAAACCATGCGCCGCGCCGACTGGCTGATCGACGTCGGCCCTGCCGCCGGCGAGCATGGCGGACATGTGCTGTACAGCGGCCCTCCCGCAGGTCTGGCCGAAATCGAAGCCTCGCAAACGGGTCGTCATCTTTTCGCCGAGCATTCCGCACTGAGTTCGACAAGAAGGCAGCCGACCGACTGGCTGCGCCTGGAAGGCATCACCCGCAACAACCTCAATGAGCTGAGCGCTGAATTCCCGCTGGGCTGCTTCACCTCGGTGACCGGCATCTCCGGCTCGGGCAAGTCCAGCCTAGTCAGCCAGGCATTGCTGGAGCTGGTGGGCGCAGAGTTGGGGCGCCCGGTCGCGGAAGTCGAAGCGGAAGAATCCAGCCTGGAAGACGACGCACCGCAACCCACCGGCGGCCACATCGCCGGTGGCATGAGCGTGGTCAAGCGGCTGGTGCAGGTTGACCAGAAACCCATCGGCCGCACCCCGCGCTCCAATCTGGCGACCTACACCGGGCTGTTCGACAACGTGCGCAAACTGTTCGCCGCGACGCCCGACGCGCAGAAGGCCGGCTACGACGCCGGGCAGTTCTCGTTCAACGTCGCCAAAGGCCGCTGCCCGGTGTGCGAAGGCGAAGGGTTCGTCAGCGTGGAATTGCTCTTCATGCCCAGCGTCTACGCGCCCTGCCCGACCTGCCATGGTGCGCGCTATAACCCTGACACCTTGGCGATCAAGTGGAATGGGTTGAATATCGCCGACGTGTTGCATCTGACGGTTGAACAAGCGGTGGACGTCTTCGCCGAACAACCCGGCGTGCTGCGCTCGCTGACTGTGCTGCGTGATATTGGTCTGGGCTATCTGCGCCTCGGTCAGCCTGCGACTGAACTGTCCGGCGGTGAGGCCCAACGCATCAAACTGGCAACGGAGCTACAGCGCAGTCAACGCGGCGCCACGTTGTACGTGCTCGACGAGCCGACCACGGGGCTGCACCCCACTGATGTGGATCGGCTGCTGACGCAGTTGAATGCGTTGGTGGATGCGGGGCACAGCGTGATTGTGGTGGAGCATGAAATGCGCGTGGTTGCCCAGAGTGACTGGGTGATCGACATCGGCCCGGGCGCTGGGGACAAGGGCGGGAATGTGGTGGCGTGCGGTACGCCTGAGGTGGTTGCCGAGGTGGCAGAGAGCCGGACGGCGCCGTTTTTGCGAAAGGTGTTGGGTGGTGAGGCTTGAGGGCCGGCACTGTCCATTGCCCGCGCACGGCAATCAATAGATGAGGAAATTTATGGACAACCCAGAAATTGGTGCCTTTGTCGCCGGTTGGTCCGCGACGGGCTCTCAAGGCTCATTTGCCTGGCTTGTCACCCAGGACTGCGAACATCAGGTGCAGGCGTTGATGCCGAACCTGGGACCCGGCTTCCGACGCGTCGGCGACAGCGTCATCCACGAAACCGCCGTGGTGGAGACAGGTGCGGTGCTCAAAGGCCCGGTCATCATCGGAGAACGATCGTTCGTAGCGGCGGGGGCTTACTTGCGTGGCGGCGTTTACCTCGGCAACGACTGCATTGTTGGCCCAAGCTGCGAAATCAAAAGCAGTTTCATGCTGGCCGCGAGCAAGCTGGCCCACTTCAACTTTGTCGGCGACTCCATCATCGGTGAGCGGGTGAATATCGAGGCAGGTGCAATCGTCGCCAATTACCGTAACGAACTGGACGGTGCCCCGATCAGAATTCTCTATGAAGACTGGGTCATCGAGACCGGCGTGAGGAAATTCGGCGCATTGATTGGTGACGGCTGCAAGATTGGCGCGAACGCAGTGATTGCTCCCGGAGCGATACTCCGGCCAGGCACCTTGGTGCCGCGTCTGGCCCTGATTGATCAGTACGCCGCCCTGTAGGAGCCGGCTTGCTGGCGAACACGGTGGTTGAGATCAACCCCCGTGGCATCTAAATGGGGGACTAGATTTGAAAACGCCTAGTTCGGCCTCGCGGGGGAGCGGTGTTGCCACTAAGTTAGGCGAAGGGATTGCGGCAATTTTTGGAGGTTGAGGAAACATAAACACAAAAAAGGCGCTTCGGATTGCTCCGCAAGCGCCTGCTTTAAAATGGTGCCCCGTGCTGGAGTCGAACCGATCGGCCAAGAACCAGTGTTTTAAAGACCACCCCACGTATCCACTCGGCCAGATGAAAAAAGGAACAGTGACGGCCGCCACTGCAAACAAGGGGATTGAAGTGATTTCAACCCAGCAACTCGAGGCTCAAAAGTCCCTCAAGTGGCTCTGCCAAAATAAGAAGCTCTTTGCTCGAAGGGCTTTGTGCTGAGGGTGCTGAAATTTGTAGTCAATTCACAGTCCGGGCAAAAAAATACCCGCACAGGGCGGGCATAATTAATTAAGTGGTGTTAAGTCCGGATTACCGACCTCTGCATGCGATGTCGCAGCTTTTCAAGCGGACTTTCAATCAGATAAAACATTAACGCACCAACAGCTATGGACACCAGTATGGAAACAACCGTCCACGGAATGCTGTCGGCGCGCCCTACAACAATGACGTAAAAAACAAATATATGAATCAAGTATATAGAATAGCTCCATGCGCCGAGCTTTTTGAGAAACACACTTCGCAAAAGTGAACCGATAAAACCTTTACCATCAGCAAGGGCTATCACAAATACCGCCCACAACAACGAGTAAATGACAAACTTATTCATCAGCCAGTTATCTATGGGCATGCCGAAGATGACGTTTCTTGGAACCGGAAAACTCAAAGTAATAAGCAGAATCACCGCACCACCTAAAATCGTGGATAACCTACCAATAATTTTATCTCTAAATTCAGAGTGAGCAATGGCGCAGGACGAGCCTATGGTGAAGCTTGAGATATACCATCGCGTATCCAAACTATTCTCAGGGGTAAGCCAAAAAGGCCAGATGGCTTGCTCGCCAGCGATAAGCGCTAATGTGACAACCATGCATATCGCCAACCCGAATCTCTGGTAGAGAAATATTAGCAGTGATGCGATAAAAGGAAGTGCGAGGTAGAATTTGAACTCGACTGGTATAGTCCATAGATGCCCAGCCATAGACTGAAAGCTTACCACCCGAAAAACGTCATGCATTGAAGTAATGCCAAGCATTCCCGCGGAATAATATATGAGAACCGAGATCAGGAACAAAGGTAGAATCCTGAGCACCCTCCCAAGCGCATATTCAAATAATGACCTTACGCTGAAGCCCGACCTCGCAAATTTAGCAGTGAGCAGAAATGCACTCAGAACAAAGAATAACCAGACACCTATCTTCCCCGTCCCTGACAAATACACACCAACCGAACTGTGGAATATCTGTACGCTATGGATAACTATTACAATGAGACATGCGAGGCCTCTTATGCCATCGGCTCCTTCAAATCGTTTCTGCATTGCCACCCCTCTAGTCCGGAGCGCACAAACTACCATTATGCAGAACGAAACTCTCGCATTATCGTAATTTGGCTAAAGTGTCGCGTTCAGCGTTGATAGAGGCCACGGCTGCTGGCGCGGCGGCGATTTCAGGCATTGCTGGCGTGATGGGCCAGGTCGGCGACGATGGCCAGGAAGCCTGCGTAGCGACCTTCCCGAGCGCGCGATACGAGCCGGATGCCGAACTGAGGGATCAGATGATCCAACACACCATTGATGTAACTGAGGGCCACATCAAGGCGTGTGAGGCGGAACACTTCCAGTCCGAACCGTGTCCATCCTCTGGTACATCTCAGCACTGACGTTTTCGTCGAGGTAATAATTTAGGTCAATCCGACAGGAAGCCCGCGTTTAGGCAAGGTTTTCAAGCGCTGCCTTAACCATCGGCTCAGTGGCTAGATTGGACGGTGCCGTCATGTTTTATCCTCGGCGTAGATGCTCGCGCTGATGATCGCCCCTCCCCAGCACCGCCGGCCGATGCAGATCCGCACTGGGTTACCGTTGGGGGGCGTGTTGTTGGCGGACCCGAAGGCATAGGCAGTCAGGTTTTCGGGGGCACCGCTTTGCTTTACTCCGGACAATCGGGGGCTGAGCAGCTGAATCACACCGCTCCCTGACACTATCGGGACGATGCGAAGCTCGCGGGTGCCACCGAGCTCATAGCTGTTAGCAGATTCGTTTTTGCGGTTGCGAAAGATGGCGAAGCGCATGCCTATACGGTCAAGGCGTTTGATTTCCTGATAGAACCCTTCAAGCGTGGCCTTCAAAGCTCTGAAAGCCTCCCATACCTAGCCGGAGTCGATCTGCCTGAGGTGCCCCGGCCAAATTTCCCGGCACGCACCGTGGCCATGACGGAAAATTACATCAGGAACCGGAAAGGCAAGAAAATCACCTCCACAAAGTGAATTGCGGAAAGAATGCTCGATTGCGGAAATTCAGAAACAAAAAAGGCGCTTCGGATTACTCCGTAAGCGCCTGATTCTAATTGGTGCCCCGAGCCGGAGTCGAACCGGCACATCCTTTCGGACGACGGATTTTAAGTCCGGTGTGTCTACCAATTTCACCATCAGGGCGGTAGCACATATCAACCTTGACCTTCGCGCGTCGTATCGCGAGGCCAGCCGACAAGAGTGGGGAATATATACACCCCGGGGCCTGGAGGCAAGTTCAAAGCTTTCGGATTCAATTGGTTACGTTTGTTTGTCGTCGCAAACTCGATAGGTTGTCTATGCTCTCTCCCCACACAGGGCGACCCGCTGTGCGGCTGTCTTGCTACTTTCTTCGAAGAATCAAATGAGGTGTCTATGAAATCCGCTTTGTGGCTTGGCCTGATTGGAGCATTTACGGTGAGCGCTCAGGCGGCGTCGCTCAATGTCCCGATGAACCTGGTGAGCGCTGACGGCGCCCCACAGCCTGTTGGCGAGGTGACCATCAGCGAGACCGCTTACGGGTTGGTGTTTACCCCCGAGCTAAAATCGCTGCCCGCCGGGATTCATGGTTTTCATGTGCACGAAAAGGCGAGTTGCGATTCGGGCATGAAAGACGGCAAAAAAGTCGCGGCACTCGCAGCAGGCGGCCATTTTGACCCGGCCAGCACCGGCAAGCATCTGGGGCCATACGGCGAGGGCCACCTGGGTGATCTGCCGGCGGTCTACGTCAACGCCGATGGGGTGGCCAACTATCCAGTGCTCGCACCCCGCCTGAAGAAGATTTCCGAGATCAAAGGTCACGCGCTCATGATCCATGTCGGCGGCGACAACCACTCCGACAAGCCTATGCCATTGGGCGGTGGCGGTGATCGCATGGCGTGCGGCGTCATCTGATCGAGCTCACGCGCCCTTGGCGGCAACTGACCGGGTGGCGAAGAAGAGTGGATGGGATGCGGGCTATCGTTTCTCAACGTGTTGCGGAAGCGATGGTTGGAGTTGCGGAAGTGATTCACCAAACGCCACCCACAAAAAAACCCGTAAGACGTTGATCTTACGGGCTTTAAATGTGGAGGCCGAGGTCGGAATCGAACCGGCGTAAGCGGATTTGCAATCCGCGGCATAACCATTTTGCTACTCGGCCTCAAACGCTCAACGATCCAACCACTACCGCTAAACGCATACAAACTGGAGCGGGAAACGAGACTCGAACTCGCGACCCCGACCTTGGCAAGGTCGTGCTCTACCAACTGAGCTATTCCCGCTTTGTGTGGGCGCCATTCTATACACTCAAATGACCCCGTCAACCCCTTGATTTAAAAATACTTATTTTTCATCGGTGGTCGTGCGCAGATGCGGCCATGCGGCCCGCAGGTACTGCACCATCGACCACAGCGTCAGGCCCGCCGCGATCATCAATAGCACGTAACCCAACACAACCCAAAAGGTGAACGCAGGCGGATTGGCCAGCAGAATGACCAGCGCGAGCATCTGCGCAGCGGTTTTCCATTTGCCTAGATTCGATACGGCCACTTGTGCCCGAGCACCCAGTTCAGCCATCCACTCGCGCAAGGCGGAGATGACGATCTCGCGCCCGATGATCACGGCAGCTGGCAGGGTCAGCCAGAGGTTGGCGTGAGCTTGCACCAGCAATACCAGCGCAACGGCCACCATCAGTTTGTCGGCCACCGGATCGAGAAAGGCCCCGAACGGCGTGCTTTGCTCCAGGCGTCTGGCCAGGTATCCGTCCAGCCAATCGGTCGCGGCTGCCAGTGCGAATACCGAACTGGCGGCCATGTAGCTCCAGTGGTACGGCAGATAGAACAACAGAATGAAGATCGGAATCAGCAGGACACGTAATACGGTGATCAGATTAGGGATATTCATCGGCACAACTGGCTACGAGGTGAGCGAGCATTCTACTCGCTGTGCAGGTTTGCATAAATCGACTCTGCGAGCTTTTTGCTGATTCCCGGCGCCTTGGCGATTTCTTCGATGCTGGCCCGGGACAACTCCTGGAGTCCTCCGAAGTGCTTGAGCAGATCGCGACGACGGGTCGGGCCTACGCCTGCCACCCCTTCCAGGGTTGAAGTGCGACGGGTTTTGCCACGCCGCGCACGGTGCCCGGTGATCGCGAACCGGTGCGCCTCGTCGCGGATTTGCTGGATCAGGTGCAGCGCGGGGGAATCGCCCTTGAGGGTGAACTCATGGGCCGCGTCATTCAAGTACAGCGTCTCGAAACCGGCTTTGCGCGTAGCGCCCTTGGCAACACCCAATAAAATGAGATCGGGTATGGCCAGCTCGTTCATCACGTCACGGGCCATGCTCAACTGGCCCTTGCCGCCATCCACCAGCAGGATGTCCGGCAATTTGCCTTCGCCGTCCTTGATTCTGCTGAAGCGACGGGTGAGCGCCTGGTGCATGGCGGCGTAGTCATCTCCCGCCGTAACGCCTTCGATGTTGTAGCGGCGGTAATCAGATTTGATCGGACCCTCGGGACCGAATACCACGCACGACGCTACCGTTGCTTCGCCACTGGAATGGCTGATGTCATAGCATTCCAGGCGCTGCGGCGGCTCATCCAGCTTAAGCACTTGAGCCAATGCTTCAAAGCGTGCGGTGACGTGCTGACGATTAGCGAGCCGCGCCATCAGCGCTTGCTCCGCATTGGTCACGGCCAGTTGCTGCCAGCGCGCGCGGGTGCCACGCACCCGGTGGCTGATAACGATTTCACGGCCGCGCGAAGCATCGATCGCGTCGATCAGCGCCGGAAAATCCTCGCTGACCACGTTGACGATGACTTCGCCCGGCAATTCGCGCTCGCCGCCGCCCAGGAAATACTGGGCCAGGAAGGCAGACATGACTTCGCCCACCTCCTCCTCGATCCCGACCTGGGGAAGAAATTCTTGCTGCCCAGCACTCGCCCGCCACGCACGCTGATCAAGTGCACGCAGGCGCCGCCCGGATTGACGAACGCCGCCACCACGTCAACGTCGCCGGTGCCGCCGTCCATGCTCTGCTGGTCCTGCACACGACGCAGCAGACCAATCTGGTCACGCAGCTCGGCGGCGTGCTCGAAATCCAGATTCATCGCCGACTTTTCCATCAGCGCGTTCAGCTCGTCGGTGAGGGCGTTGCTGCGCCCCTCAAGAAACATCACCGAGTGACGCACGTCCTCGTTGTAGACCTGAGGCTCGACGAGGTTCACGCAGGGCGCCTTGCAGCGCTTGATCTGATACTGCAGGCAAGGCCGGTTGCGGTTCTTGTAGAAGCTGTCTTCGCACTGACGAACATGGAAGGTCTTCTGCAGAATGCTCAGGCTTTCGCGAATCGCACCGGCGCTAGGGTAAGGCCCGAAGTAGCGGCCCTTGGCCTTTTTGGCACCACGATGAATGCTCAGCCGGGGAAATTCGCCGTCGGACAGGTGCACATACGGGTAGGACTTGTCGTCGCGCAACAGGATGTTGTACGGCGGACGCGACTCCTTGATCAGGGTTTGTTCCAGCAGCAACGCCTCGGTTTCGTTGGCGGTGATGGTGGTTTCAACCTGAGCGATCCGCGCGACCAGCGCCCCGGTTTTCGGGGCATGGCCGGTCTTGCGGAAATAGCTGGCGAGGCGTTTCTTTAAATTCTTGGCCTTGCCGACGTACAGCAGTTTGCCGTCGATATCGAACATTCGATATACGCCGGGGCGGCCACTGCAGGTGGACAGAAAAGCACTGGGATCAAACGGTTGAGTCATTTATGCGCTGGCGTCGACCATGCCGTGACGAACGGCCAGCAGGGCCAGCTCAACGTCACTGCTGATCGACAGCTTCTCGAATATGCGGTACCGGTAGGTATTCACGGTTTTGGGAGACAGGCAGAGCTTGTCGGAAATTGTCTGCACTTTCTGGCAGCCGACAATCATAAGGGCAATCTGGATTTCCCGCTCGGACAAGAGGTCGAACGGCGAATTGCTGGTCTGCGGCTGGAACGACTTGAGCGCCAGTTGCTGGGCGATCTGCGGGCTGATGTAGCGCTGCCCCGCGAACACCAGGCGAATGGCCTGAACCATTTCGGTCAGACCAGCGCCTTTGGTCATGTATCCCGCCGCGCCGGCTTGCAGCAGCCGTGTGGGAAACGGGTCTTCTTCGCACACCGTCACCGCCACCACCTTCATGTCGGGGTGGCTGCGGATGAGTTTGCGCGTGGCTTCCAGCCCGCCGATGCCGGGCATCTTGACGTCCATCAGCACGACATCGGGTTTCAGCTCGCGGGCCTTCTGCAACGACTCTTCGCCGGACTCGGCCTGTCCCACCACCTGCAAGCCTTCAATGTCGGCCAGCATGCGCGTGATACCTGTCCGAACCAGATCGTGGTCATCGACAACCAGCACCCTAATCAAGCAGACACCTCACCGAGCAATTCATGACAACTACCCGCCACGTTAACAAAAAGAAAGTAAGCGACCTGCTCTGGAGCACTGCTTGTGCATGTGTGCCAGATGATCTGTAACAGTGCCGACAAACTATCATCATCGACCCGAAAACTTGATAAAAATCTTCAAACGCCTGACCGCTGCATCGCTCGAATTGCCCTATGATTTTTTGTCTGGGGCGTAGCTGCTCTGGTATTCCGCCAGGGTGGTAGTCAACCGGCAGATGGCATCCTGCTCTTCCTTGCCCAGCGTGCGATAACTGCCCACCATCCACTCCTCGTTTTCGCTCAGACCGACGATGGGCACCGGCGTACGGGAACCCGTCAGCACGTACAACACGTCAACACCGCGAGGGGCGACGCGGGCAAGATAATCGGCCTTGGGGGTGCGTTCACCGTTTTCGTACTTGCCCTGAGCGTTGGCTTCCACGCCACCTATTTCACCGAATGCGCGCTGTGAGAGCCCCAAGCGCTCGCGCTCTTCCCTAATTCGGGCACCTATTCCACTCATTTGAATGCATAGCCTTGTTGACACCACTCTTTTGAGCGATAGAATCGAAATAATTTGAACGAACTTGAACGGTTTTGAACTATGCCCGGAATCCGTACCGCCGCACAAGCCAAGGCATGGCTGGAACAGCAAGGCAAATCCGTTCAAGAGTTTGCCAGGGAGCACAACGTGGACCCGGCGACAACCTATCAAGTGTTATCCGGGCGCAAGAAGGGGCGCCGGGGCGAGTCGCACAAAGTCGCGGTGCTGCTGGGCATGAAGATCGGCGTGATACCCCATGAAGCCGGGTCTTCGGAAGTGCCCGAGGACTGAATTGGCTTGTTGCCGCTTTAAGCATTGCTTCTTATAGGGCCCCGATCGCTACCATTGCAATTTCCAATTGAAGAACCCGACGGGTCTGAAGTAAGCTCGGCGGCATTCCACGGAGACAGACCATGTTGCCTTCCTTTTCCACCCAGCTGTTCAGCGCCGCCGACGGTTCACGTCTGGCTGAGCGTGCGGCTGCCTGGAATGCGACGACGTCTAACGCTCCTGCTTCTTATTTTTATGGGTATTGGTTTAGCCACTGGCGCGCCTGATACCCACACGGCGCCCTGAACTTCGGGACGCCCACCAGAGATAACTCTCACCCCCGGTCGGCTTCCCGACCGGGGGTTTTGTTTTTCTGGGCCACACGTTTTTGACTGATTGATTCGAGGAGCAACACATGAACCGCAACCACTATTACCGCAACGACACCGATTTCGCCTGGCGATTTAGCAACCTCCGTTCGGGACAGCCTGCCGCCTCCGATCGGTTACTGACAGGTGGCATCGCCCTGCTCACAGCCAATCCGGCCAATTGTCGAACACCCCAGTAGGTCCGCGCGGGAATACCCGCCGACCAGGAAGCCAGCACATGAATTCGCCCGTCGTCAGCAATACCCTCATCGATCTGCCGTCCGGCGCCGTCATCCTGGATGACCGCCGCCCTGCCCCGAAACGCCTGCCCACTCCGTTCGCGCTGAAACATCAGCTGCCGCTGGATGCTGCCCAGACCGCCCAGGTCGCGGCCCACCGCCAGTCGATCCGCGCCATTCTCAATGGTGAAGATTCGCGCCTGCTGGTCGTTGTCGGGCCGTGCTCGATCCACGATCCCTTGGCCGCCCTCGAATACGCCGAGCGCCTGGCGCGCCTGGCCGCCGAAGTCAGCGACCAGATGCTGCTGGTGATGCGCGCTTATGTCGAGAAGCCCCGCACCACGGTTGGCTGGAAAGGCCTCGCATACGACCCCGCGCTGGATGGCAGTGACGACATGGCCGAGGGCCTGGCCCTGTCGCGGCAACTGATGCGTGAAATGGTCCGGCTCGGCCTGCCGATCGCCACAGAGCTGCTGCAGCCGATGGCGGCGGGTTACTTCGATGACGTCCTGAGTTGGGTGGCGATTGGCGCAAGGACAACCGAATCGCAGATCCATCGGGAAATGGCCAGCGGCCTCGGCGTGCCCACGGGCTTCAAGAATGGCACCGACGGCGGCATTTCCGTCGCGTGCGACGCCATTCGCTCGGCGGCCCACGCCCACCGCCATTTCGGCATGGACTCCCAGGGCCACCCGGCGATTGTCGAGACGTCGGGCAATCCAGACACCCACATCGTGCTGCGCGGCGGTCACGGCGGTCCCAACTACGACGCGGCGAGCGTTGCAGCGGTGAATGCCAGCCTGGCGAAGCACCGCATGGCCGCCCGCATCATGGTCGATTGCAGTCACGCCAACAGTGGCAAGGATCCGCTGCGTCAACCGGCCGTGTTCAACGACGTGCTGCAGCAGCGACTGGCCGGCGAGCGAACGCTGATCGGCATGATGCTGGAGAGCCATCTGTTCGAAGGCTGCCAGCCGCTGAGTGCTTCCCTTAAATACGGTGTGTCGGTGACGGACGCGTGCCTGGGTTGGGCGTCCACCGAGCACCTGCTGCGCGATGCCGTGAACAAACTGCGCTACAGGTAACTCATGCAGTCACGTGTCCAGCCGCTTTTCCAGTAACGTCTGCAAACAGGAAGCCGGTGCCGGCCATGTCGCCGGCTTCCCGCCTAATCGTCGTCGCCATCAGCGGCGGCCCGTGGCAGCGAAGACGCCCGTCGTGGGAAAGCGCCCGGCGCGTCGGGTGTATTTGCACCGCAGCGCCAGCGCCTTTTCCAGCCTCTCCGGAACATAAGGCCTGGAGCGTTGCAACGCTCCCCACAGCCTGCAGTCACCGGCGCAGGGCCACACCCGCTACCCTCCCTCCGCGCAAGACTTTCGCTGGTTAAGCTCGATCCTTCTTTTCTATCCAAGGAGTGATCGACATGTACAAGGAAGTCACCACCAAGTACCCCCTCTTGCTGGTCCACGGTTTGTTCGGTTTCGACCGGATCGGCAACGCTGAAATGTTCCATGCCATCCCCCAGGCATTGGAGAAAGCTGGCTGCAGGGTTCACGTGCCGGCGTTGTCTGGCGTCCACGACAACGAAACCCGCGGCGAGCAGTTGATTGATCAAATCGAACGCTTCCTACGCCGCACCGGTTATCTTAAGGTCAACCTGATCGGACACAGCCAGGGCGCATTGACCTCACGTTATGCTGCCGCGCTGCGCCCCGACATCGTGGCGTCGGTCACTTCCGTGAGCGGCCCCAATCACGGCTCGGAGGTAGCAGATCGGGTGCGCCGGGCGCTGACGCCCGGGGAGATGCCTGAAGCCGTGGCTTCGCGGATGACCGCAGGTTTCGCTCACTTCCTTGCGCTGCTGAGCGGCAACCCGGACCTTCCCCAAGACCCGGTTCAGGCGCTGGATGCGCTGACGACCGAGGGCGTCGCGGCGTTCAACCGCAAGTATCCCCAAGGGCTGCCATCGACGTGGGGCGGCGAAGGCGCTGAACGGGTCAACGGCGTTCACTATTACTCGTGGAGCGGCTGCATCGACGGCTCATTGTTTTCCGAAGGCCGCAATGCCTTAGACCCGCTGCACCTGGCGTTGCGCAGTTACGCGCTGCTGTTTGAGAAGGAGGCTGCATCCAATGACGGTCTGGTCGGCCGTTTCAGCTCCCACTTGGGAAAGGTGATCCGCTCCGACTACCCGATGGATCATGTGGACTCAATCAACCAGAGCGCGGGCCTGGTGCGCAAGCAGGTCGATCCGGTGAAGCTGTACGTGGACCACGCCGCTCTGCTGTTCAGCAAAGGTCTTTAACCGACGATGTCATCTGTCACGACCGGACAAAGGCGCCTGAACTTTCTCGGGAAACGTGGCCCTTATTCCGGTACGCTCGTTTCTTTTTTCACAGGAGTCACCCAAAATGGCCAAAGCCACTGCCCGCCACATCCTCGTATCCAGCGAAGAGAAGTGCAACGAACTCAAAGCGCAGATCGAAGGCGGCGCTGATTTCGCCGAAGTCGCAAAATCCAACTCCAGCTGCCCGTCCAGCCGTCAAGGTGGCGACCTGGGCTCCTTCGGCCCGGGTCAAATGGTCAAGGAATTCGACACCGTGGTGTTCAGCGCACCGGTGAACGTGGTCCAGGGCCCGGTGAAAACCCAGTTCGGTTATCACCTGCTGGAAGTGACCAGCCGCCAGGACTGATCCTGCGCGCTGCTGCACCAACGGCCCGCCCTTGAAAGCGGGCCGTTTGTTTATCGAATCCTTGCTCCAGAGCTGTATTGTCCGGTTACAAAGACTCCGGCTTTGCGGTACCTTGCCACCGGGGTAATCAATAAAAAACCGGACCGGCCACCCGCGCCGTCATGACCTTCAACCCTGATATCGCTCGCCAATATCAGTCAGGATTCGTGCAATGCGTTTTGTTTTGTCATCGCTGATGGTCGCAACACTCGTCTTCGTTTCTGGTTTTCAGGTTTTGTCCGCCGCCCCGCAACACGCGCTGACCGTTTACGGTGAGGCGCCGCGCTATCCGGCGAATTTCGGACACTTCGATTACGTCAATGCCGACGCCCCGAAAGGCGGCAGCATGCGCCGCTCTGCCCAGGAGATCGGCCAGTTCGATCACATCATGCCCTACCTCGACAAAGGCACCGGCGTCGCTCAAGTCAATGGCTTGCTGTACTCGCCACTGGCGGTGAAGTCGCTGGACGAGCCGTACACCGTTTACGGCTTGATCGCAGAAAAGATGGAGCGCGCCCCCGACGGCCTGTCATTGCGTTTCTATCTGAGCCCTAAAGCAAAATTCTCCGACGGCTCGGCCATCACCGCCGAAGACGTGCGTTTCACCTATAACCTGCTGATGACCCAAGGCAGCCTGTCGTACCGCACCGAGTTTCAGGACGTCAAAGGCGTCGAAGTCGAGTCGCCGACGCAAATCCGGTTTGATTTCAAGAGCAACGAAAGCCGCACCCTGCCGCTGGATCTCGCCTCGCTGCCGGTGTTCCCCGAGCATTGGTGGAAGGATCGCGACTTCGCCAACGGCGGCGGCTTCGAGATCCCGGTGGGCAGCGGCCCGTATCGCATCGGCAAGGTCGACCCGGGTCGCAGCATCACCTTCGAACGCAACCCTGACTGGTGGGGCAAGGACCTCCCCGTCAATCGCGGCCAGTACAACTTCGATCATTTCAGCGTCGAGTATTTCGGCGACACCGATGTCGCCCGTCAGGTGCTGCGCGGTGGCGGTTACGACTACAACCGCGAGTATTCCGCCACCGGTTATTCCATCGGTTACGACAGCCCGGCCTTGACCGAGGGCCGCCTGCAGCGGGCGCACCTGGCCAAGGGCGCGGTGCAGAGTTCTCAGGGTTTCATCTTCAATCTCGACCGTCCAAAGTTTCAGGACCGTCGCGTGCGTCAGGCGCTGGCAATGCTGTGGGACTTCGAATGGACCAACAAACAGATGATGCGCAACGTCTATGTGCGTCAGAACAGCTACTTCTCCAACAGTGATCTGGCGGCCACGGCGTTGCCGACCGAGTCCGAGTTGAAGATCCTTGAACCGCTGCGCGGTCAGGTGCCGCCCGAAGTCTTCACGACCGTATTCAAAACCCCGAAAACAGATGGCAGCGGTTTCATTCGCGACAAACAGCTGCAGGCCCTGGCGCTGCTCGAAGAGGCAGGCTGGATGCCCCAGGGCGACAAGCTGGTCAACGCCCAGGGCGAGCCGTTGAGCTTTACCTTTCTCAACGGCCAGAGCGGCTTCGAGAAAATCCTGCTGCCGTACAAGCGCAATCTGGCGCAGATCGGCATCGATTTCGAAATTCGCCGCATAGACTCGGCGCAGTACCTGAACCGGGTCATGGCCCGCGATTACGACATGATCGTCACCGGCTACGGCGTCTCGACCTCCCCCGGCATGGAGCTGTACAACAACTTCGGCTCGAAAGTCGCCACCGATTCCGGCTCCAGCAACTACATGGTCCTGCGCGACCCGGCCGTCGACACGCTGATCGAGGGCCTGGCCAAAGCCGACAGCAAACCCGCGATGGTCGATTACGCCCATGCCCTCGACCGGGTGCTGCAGTGGGGTTTCTACTGGATTCCCAACTATTACCCACCCGGCTCGTCCACCGTGTGGTGGAATCGCTTCGGCATTCCCAAGGTACAAGCCAGCAATAGCGAGGCCATCGACACTTGGTGGGAAGTCAGCCCCCAGGCGCTTACCAACGAAGCGTTCGCCCAACAACGGGGCGCTTCGGCCATTCCTTCGGAGGTCAAGTAATGCTCGGCTACCTGATGAGGCGCCTGCTGCTGATCATTCCGACGCTGCTGTGCATTCTGCTGGTCAACTTCTTCATCGTGCAGGCCGCGCCGGGCGGGCCGGTCGAGCAAGCCATCGCCAAGCTGCAAGGCGTGGCCGGCGGCACCATCGGCGCCGGCCATACCGAAACCATGAATGCGGGTCAGTCCCGGGCCAGCCGCGGCCTCGACCCCAAGCTGATCAAGGAAATCGAGCGCCAGTACGGCTTCGACAAGCCCCTGCATGAGCGCTTGTGGCTGATGCTGAAGAATTACGCGCAACTGGATTTCGGCAACAGCTTCTTTCGCGGCGCCAAGGTCACGGACCTGATCCTGCAAAAGATGCCCGTCTCCATTTCGTTGGGGCTGTGGGCAACGTTGATTACCTACCTGGTGTCGATCCCCCTGGGCATCCGCAAGGCGGTCAAGCACGGCAGCCACTTCGACATCTGGAGCAGCACGGCCATCATCATCGGCTACGCGATGCCGGCTTTTCTGTTCGCCATGCTGTTGGTGGTGCTGTTCGCCGGCGGCACGTCGCTGAGCTGGTTCCCGGTGCGCGGGCTGGTGTCCGAGAACTTCGATCAACTGAGCACCCTGGGCAAGATCGCCGACTACTTCTGGCACCTGGTGTTGCCGGTGACCTCCCTGGTGATTGGCGGCTTCGCGACGCTGACCATTCTGACCAAAAACTCCTTCTTGAACGAAGTCACCCGCCAGTACGTGGTGACCGCCCGGGCCAAGGGATTGAGTGAGCGACGGGTGCTTTACGGCCACGTGTTCCGCAACGCCATGTTGCTGATCGTGGCGGGCATTCCCCAGGCGTTCATCAGCGTGTTCTTTGCCGGTTCGTTGATGATCGAAGTGATCTTCTCCCTCGATGGTCTCGGCCGCATGAGTTACGAAGCCGCGGTGTCCCGGGACTACCCGGTGGTGTTCGGTTCGCTGTTCATCTTCACGCTGTTCGGGTTGCTGATTAAGCTGGTCGGGGACATCTGCTACACCCTGGTCGACCCCCGGATCGACTTCAGCGCGAGGAATGCGTGATGCGCAGACTGTCTCCCGTGGCACGCCGTCGCTTCGAGCGCTTTCGCAATAACCGCCGGGGCTGGTGGTCCTTGTGGCTGTTCTGCGGGCTGTTCGTCCTCAGCCTGTGCGGCGAGCTGATTGCCAACGACAAACCCTTGGTGCTGAGTTATCAGCACGAGCTGTACTTCCCCGCCTTCAAGCGCCACACCGAGCAGGAATTCGGCGGCCAGCTGCCGTTTCAGCCGGATTACCGCAGCGATTACGTGCGCCAGCTGATCAGCAAGGGCGACGGCTGGATGCTGTTTCCGCCGATCCCGTTCAGCGATGACACGCCCAACTATGACCTGAACAAACCCGCACCAAGCCCGCCCTCCTCGATCAACTGGCTGGGCACCGACGATCAGGCTCGGGACGTGCTCGCCCGGGTCATTTTCGGCGCGCGGGTGTCGATTCTGTTTGCCCTGGCGCTGACCTTCATCAGTGCGCTTATCGGCATCGCCGCCGGCGCATTGCAGGGCTACTACGGCGGCTGGGTGGATTTGATCGGTCAGCGTCTGCTGGAAGTCTGGTCCGGTCTGCCGGTGCTGTACCTCCTGATCATTCTGTCGGGCTTCGTCGAGCCTAACTTCTGGTGGCTGCTGGGGATCATGGCGCTGTTTTCATGGCTGGCGCTGGTGGACGTGGTGCGCGCCGAATTCCTGCGCGGGCGCAATCTGGAATACGTCAAAGCGGCGCGGGCGCTGGGACTGAGTGATCGCAAGGTGATCCTGCGGCACATCCTGCCCAACGCGATGAACGCCACCCTGAGTTACCTGCCGTTCATCCTCACCGGGGCGATTTCCACGCTCACCGCGCTGGATTTCCTCGGCTTCGGCATGCCCGCCGGCAGCGCGTCACTGGGCGAGCTGATCGCCCAGGGCAAGCAGAACCTGCAGGCGCCATGGCTCGGTTTCACGGCATTTTTCACACTGGCGCTGATTCTGTCGCTGCTGGTGTTTATTGGCGAGGCCCTGCGGGATGCCTTCGACCCGAGGTCCTGACATGTCCGAAAACCTGATCGAAATCCGCGACCTCTCGGTGTCGTTCAACGGCCACACCGTGGTCAAGCACCTGAGCCTGGACATCCCGGCCGGCGAGTGCCTGGCGTTGGTTGGTGAATCGGGCTCGGGCAAATCGGTGACCGCCCACTCGATTCTGCAACTGCTGCCCCAGGCCGGCACACTGAGCACCGGCAGCATTCGTTATCGCGGCAAAGAGTTGCTTGGGGCCGATGGCAACGTCATGCGCGAGCTGCGCGGCAATCAGATCGCGATGATCTTTCAGGAGCCGATGACCTCGCTGAACCCGTTGCACACAGTGTCCCGGCAGATCGGCGAAACCTTGCTGCTGCACAAGGGGCTGGCGGGCAAGGCGGCCCAGGCGCGGATCATCGAGCTGCTGGAGCTGGTCGGCATTCAACACCCGAAAAAGCGCCTGAAAGCCTACCCCCACGAGTTGTCCGGTGGCCAGCGCCAGCGGGTAATGATCGCCATGGCCCTGGCCTGCGAGCCGGAACTGCTGATTGCCGATGAGCCCACCACGGCGCTGGACGTGACCGTGCAGCGCAAGATCCTGCTGCTGCTCAAACAGCTGCAGCAACGGTTGAACATGTCGCTGCTGCTGATCAGCCACGACCTGAATCTGGTGCACAGCATCGCCCAGCGGGTGTGCGTCATGCGCGCCGGGGAGATCGTCGAGCAGTCCAATTGCCAGCTGTTGTTCAAGAACCCGCAACACCCTTACAGCCGCCTGCTGCTGGACGCGGAACCGGCGGGCGAACCGTTGCCCCGCGACACTCGCGAGAAGGTGCTGGAGGTCGATAACCTGCGGGTCTGGTTCTCCCTCGGCGGCGGGATTTTCAACCGGCACCACGAATACCTGAAAGCCGTCGACGACATCAGCCTGAGCATCGAGCGCGGCAAAACCCTGGGAATCGTCGGCGAATCCGGCTCGGGCAAGTCGACACTTGGTCAGGCCATCCTGCGCTTGCTGGAGTCCCGTGGCAGTATCCGCTTCAAGGGTCATGCGCTGGACAGCCTCAATCAGAAGCAGATGCGCCCGTGGCGCAAGCAGATGCAGGTGGTTTTTCAGGACCCTTACGGCAGCCTCAGCCCGCGTATGTCGGTGGCGCAGATCATCAGCGAGGGCCTGGAAGTTCACAGCGACCTGGACAAGGCCAGCTGTGAGGCCGAAGTGATTCGCGCGCTGGAGGAAGTCGGCATCGACCCGTCGAGCCGGCACCGCTATCCCCACGAATTCTCCGGTGGCCAGCGTCAACGTATCGCCATTGCCCGCGCCCTTGTGCTCAAACCTGCCTTGATATTGCTCGACGAACCGACCTCTGCACTGGATCGCACCGTGCAGAAACAGGTTGTCGCGTTGTTGCGTCAGTTGCAGGAACGTCATGGCCTGACTTATCTGTTCATCAGCCACGACCTGGCCGTGGTTAAGGCGCTGGCCCATGACCTGATCGTGGTCAAGGACGGCAAGGTGGTCGAGCGCGGCGCGAGCCACGACGTATTCGATGCGCCGCAGCACCCCTACACCCGGGAATTGCTGGCGGCGGCGCATCCCGGTTTCAATTGAAGCTCGTCCGAACCAGTAGTCTGTGCGGCCAGATGCCGAGAAACAGGATTGACGGAACCGCTCATGAAAGACAGTGAGAGCCTGAAGGACTACCGACGCGTTCGGCGACTGGCGATCCGTTCGCTCTTCGAGATCATCGAGCAGTCCAGCGAAGGCACGGTCATCGTCGACCGGGACGCCCGCATCGTCTGGATCAACGAGCGTTACGCACGCCGCTTTGGCCTCGAAGACCCGGGCCGAGCGGTGGGCCAGCCCTGTGAGCAGGTGATTCCCGGCAGCCTGCTGCGGCAGGTGGCGAGCAACGGCCAGCCTATTCTGCTGGACATGATGGACACGGCGAAGGACCCGCTGGTGGTCATGCGCCTGCCAATCCACGACGACGGCGGCGCGGTGATCGGCGCCATCGGTTTCGCGCTGTTCGATGAGTTGCAGGCCTTGTCGCCGCTGCTCAAGCGCTATTCCAGCATGCAGCAGGAACTGGCTTCGACTCGCTCGCTGCTGCGCGCACGCCAGGCCAAATACAGCTTCGCCCACTTCATCGGCACCAGTGCCGCCAGCCTGGAAGTCAAACGCCGCGCACGGCGTAGCGCCAGCACCGATTCCCCGGTGTTGCTGCTGGGTGAGACCGGCACCGGCAAAGAGCTGCTCGCCCACGCGGTGCACAACAGCTCGCCGCGGGCACACAAACCCTTTATCAGCATCAACAGCGCGGCGATTCCCGAGGCGTTGCTGGAGGCGGAGTTCTTCGGCACGGCCCCGGGTGCGTTCACCGGCGCCGACCGCAAGGGGCGCAACGGCAAATTGCACCTGGCCGAGGGCGGCACGCTGTTCCTCGACGAAATCGGCGACATGCCCCTCCCGCTGCAGAGCAAGCTGCTGCGGGTGCTGCAGGAAAAGGAATACGAGCCGGTGGGCTCCAACGAGATGGTCAAAAGCGATGTGCGGCTGATCGCGGCGACCTCCACGGACCTCGAAGCGGCGATCAAACGGGGCGAGTTTCGCGCCGACCTGTATTACCGACTGAGCGTGCTGCCGATCCGTGTACCACCGCTGCGCGAGCGGCTGGATGATATTCCGGCGCTGACGGAGGCGATTCTCGAAGACCTTCACAGCCAGCACGAACTGGCGCCTTCAGCCATGGCCGCCCTCGCGCAACATGCCTGGCCGGGCAACATTCGCGAGCTGCGCAATGTGCTCGAACGCGCGGCGCTGCTCAGCGACGATCTGCAACTCAACCCCGACGACATTCTCGTTGCCATCGGCACGCTGGTGCCGGTGACCAGTCCGCCGGCAACCGGACCTTCGGCATCCAATGATCAGACCTACAGCGAGGCACGGCAGCATTTCGACCGGGAGCTCATTCAGGCGAAGCTGGCGCAGTGTGCGGGTAACGTGATCCTCGCGGCCCGGCAATTGGGGCTGGGCCGTTCGACGCTGTACAAAAAGATGGCGGCATTGGGGATCGCCGAGTCTCAATAGAGAGAATGCCTGTCTACGAATCTGGAATGAACCTCAGCTAGCCCGATCCAGAGCGGTTGCGAGGCAGGGCAACTGGTGTTTCATACGCCCGATTGCACAGGAGTGGTCTCATTTTCTGGACAGAGCAGACGCTTCGCTCCCACACCAACAACCAAATGCGTTAAGAATCAGGCAGTTAGCGTAATGGCATGAAACTGGCTATACCTCCTGTTGCGCGGCCTCGCCGCACCCAAAATAAAAACAACAGGAGACACTCGATGAGTGTGATCATCGCTTTAGCGGCGCTTACGCTGCTGATGCTGGCTGCCTACCGGGGTTACAGCGTCATCCTCTTTGCCCCCATCGCGGCCCTCGGCGCCGTGCTGCTCACCGACCCATCAGCCGTGGCGCCCGCCTTCACCGGCGTGTTCATGGACAAGATGGTCGGCTTCGTCAAACTCTACTTTCCGGTGTTTCTGCTGGGTGCCGTGTTCGGCAAGCTGATTGAGCTGTCGGGCTTCTCGCGCTCCATCGTGGCGGCTGCCATTCGCTTGCTTGGCACCCGCCAGGCGATGCTGGTGATCGTGCTGGTCTGCGCGCTGCTGACCTACGGCGGCGTGTCGCTATTCGTGGTGGTGTTTGCGGTCTACCCGTTCGCCGCCGAGATGTTCCGTCAAAGCAACATCCCCAAACGGCTGATTCCGGCGACCATCGCCCTGGGCGCGTTTTCGTTCACCATGGACGCCCTGCCCGGCACACCGCAGATCCAGAACATCATCCCCTCAACTTTCTTCAACACCACGGCGTGGGCGGCGCCTTGGCTGGGGCTGATCGGCACAGCGTTCGTGTTCAGCGTCGGCATGCTGTTTCTGCAGCGCCAGCGCAACCGGGCCCAGCGTGCCGGCGAAGGTTATGGCACCGAACTGCGCAACGAACCGGACACTCCGGACGATATCGCACTGCCCAACCCGTGGATCGCGTTGGCGCCGCTGTTGCTGGTCGGGATCATGAACCTGCTGTTCACCCAGTGGATTCCCCAGTGGTATGGCAAGACCCACACCCTCGCGCTGCCGGGTATGGCGACGCCGGTGCAGACCGACATCGCCAAAATTACCGCGATCTGGGCCGTGGAGGCGGCGTTGCTGGTGGGCATTCTCTTCGTGCTGCTGTTCGCCTTCCGCACGGTGAAATCGAAGCTGGCCGAGGGTAGCAAAGGTGCGGTCAGCGGTGCCCTGCTGGCGGCGATGAACACCGCGTCGGAATACGGTTTTGGCGCTGTGATTGCTTCGTTGCCCGGATTTCTGGTGCTGGCGGACGGTCTGAAAAGCATTCCCAACCCGCTGGTCAACGAAGCGATTACCGTGACGCTGCTCGCCGGGATCACCGGCTCGGCGTCCGGGGGCATGAGCATTGCCCTGGCGGCGATGTCCGACAGCTTTATCGCGGCGGCCCACGCGGCGAACATTCCGCTGGAGGTGTTGCACCGGGTCGCGGCCATGGCCAGCGGCGGCATGGACACGCTGCCGCACAACGGCGCGGTCATCACCTTGCTGGCGGTCACCGGCCTGACTCACCGGGAGGCCTACAAGGACATCTTCGGCATCACCATTATCAAGACCCTGGCGGTGTTCGTGGTGATCGGGGTTTTCTATGCAACCGGCATCGTATGAGGAAATGAACATGAGTCTGCAAGGCAAAACGGCACTGGTCACCGGCTCCACCAGCGGCATCGGCCTGGGCATCGCGCTGACGCTGGCCAAGGCCGGCGCAAATCTGCTGCTCAACGGTTTCGGCGATGCGTCGGCGGTGATCGAGCAGATCAAGCAGTACGGCGGCAAAGTCGGCCACCACCCGGCGGACGTCAGCGATGTCGCGCAGATCGCCGACATGATGGCCTACGCCGAACGTGAATTCGGCGGCGTCGACATTCTGGTGAACAACGCCGGGATTCAGCACGTCGACGCGGTGGAGGATTTCCCCGTCGAGAGCTGGGACAAGATCATTGCCATCAACCTGTCGTCGGTGTTCCACAGCACACGGTTGTGCCTGCCGGGCATGCGTGCCAAGGGATGGGGGCGAATCGTGAACATTGCGTCTGTGCATGGCCTGGTGGGGTCGACGGGCAAGGCGGCGTATGTGGCGGCCAAGCATGGCGTCATTGGTCTAACCAAGGTGGTCGGGCTTGAGACGGCCGGCAGTAATGTCACCTGCAATGCCATCTGCCCGGGCTGGGTGCTGACGCCACTGGTGCAGAAGCAGATCGATGATCGGGCTGCGCAGACGGGCGACGTGGAGCAGGCAAAACATGACTTGCTGGCGGAGAAGCAGCCATCGCTGGAATTCGTGACGCCTTCGCAGCTGGGTGAGCTGACCCTGTTTCTGTGCAGCGAAGCCGGGGCGCAGGTGCGTGGCGCGGCGTGGAATATTGATGGGGGTGGCTGGCGCGGTAGGTCCAGTAGGACCGGCTTTAGCCGGGAAAGCGTCGGTCGCTACACCCCGAAATGTGTGTTGCTCAAACCGGCCCCTTCCCGGCTGAAGCCGGTCCCACCATGGTGCGCGGACATTTTGTGGGACTGGCTTTAGCCGGGAAGGCGTCGGTTGTTACACCTCAAAGTGTGTGGTGTTCATAACGGCCTCTTCCCGGCTGAAGCCGGTCCTACAAGGGTAAGCAGGTATCTGTAGGACTGGCTTTAGCCGGGAAGGCGTCGGTTGTTACACCTCAAGTGTGTGGTGTTCATAACGGCCTCTTCCCGGCTGAAGCCGGTCCTACATGGGAAAGCGTCGGTGATGACACCGCAAGTCATCGCCTCGGAGACCTCAACTCCCCGGCTCGTCCCGCTCGTCCACCAGCCCCCAATCCTTGACGTCCACCTGCGCGGCCGGCTGGGGCGCGCGCGGCGCCGTAGCGATGGTGGATGGCCCGTCCTCGCTGTGCAATTTCAAACGCAGGCGCACATTGTTGGCCGAGTCGGCGTTCTTGAGGGCTTCGTCTTCGGTGATCGCGCCTTCGACCGCCAGGTCATACAGCGCGTTGTCGAAGGTCTGCATGCCGAGGTTGGTGGACTTCTCCATGATGCCCTTGAGCTCGGTCAGCTCGTTGCGGTGGATCAAATCACGAATCGTCGGCGTGCCCAGCATCACCTCCACTGCCGCACGGCGTTTACCGTCGGTGGTCTTGACCAGCCGCTGGGAGACGAACGCCTTGAGGTTGTTGCCCAGGTCATGCAGCAACTGCGGGCGGCGCTCTTCAGGGAAGAAATTGATGATGCGGTCCAGCGCCTGGTTGGCGTTGTTGGCGTGCAATGTCGAGATCGCCAGGTGGCCGGTGTCGGCAAACGCCAGGGCGTGCTCCATGGTCTCGCGGTCGCGGATCTCGCCGATCAGGATCACGTCCGGCGCCTGACGCAAGGTGTTCTTCAGGGCCGCGTGAAAGCTCCGGGTGTCGACGCCCACTTCGCGCTGATTGATGATCGATCGCTTGTGTTTGTGGATGAACTCCACCGGGTCTTCGATGGTGATGATGTGGCCGCTGGCGTGGCGGTTGCGATGATCGATCAAAGCCGCCAGCGAGGTGGACTTACCTGAACCGGTGGCGCCGACGAACAGCACCAGACCGTGCTTCTCCATGATCACGTCGAGCAGGATCGGCGGCAGGTGCAGGTCTTCGAATTTGGGGATGTCGAGCTTGATGTTGCGCGCCACGATCGACACTTCGTTGCGCTGCTTGAAGATGTTGATCCGGAAACGCCCGACGCCGGACAGGGAAAAGGCCAGGTTCATCTCCAGCTCGCGTTCGAAATCCACGCGCTGCTCGGCGTCCATGATGCCGTTGGCAATCACCGCGACGTCACCGGGCTTGAACGCTTCGGTGCCCAGCGGCTTGAGCACGCCATTGAACTTGGCGCAGGGGGCGCGCCCGTGGACAGGTAAAGGTCCGATCCATCCTGGGTGGCAAGCACCTTCAACAACGCCGGAAAATCCATAAGGCAACACCGCACAAGAGGTTTGAGGAGACTGCAGGCCTACAGTGTGTCGACCTTCGGCCGGTTTCAACGTTCGGGCTGTTTGACTGGCCGGGTCGGGCGTGTCTCAGTGCCGATTTACACGTTCGTCCGGCCAAGGTGTGGGAAATTACCCGAAATCGCGTAGCAAAGGCATAATGCGCGGCTTTTTTATCGAGACGTCCGGACCATCATGAAAGCCCAAGCCCGCCATATTCTGGTCAAGACCGCTGAAGAAGCCGAGCAACTGAAGCAGCGCATTGCCAAAGGCGAGGCCTTTGACGTGCTGGCGAAGAAGTATTCGACCTGCCCGAGCGGCAAGCGCGGCGGCGATCTGGGTGAGGTGCGCCCGGGCCAGATGGTCGGCGCGATTGACCAGGTGATCTTCAAAAAGCCGCTGCGGACCGTGCACGGGCCGGTCAAGAGCAAATTCGGGTATCACCTGGTGCAGGTGTTTTATCGGGATTAATCAGTATTCGCTGGAATTTTGTGGTGGTCACACTGGCCCCTTCCCGGCTGAAGCCGGTCCCACAAGGGGTCCGCATTCCTTCAGTCAATCCCACTGAACGCGCGCGATTCTTTAGTGGGACCGGCTTTAGCCGGGAAGAGGCCGGTGGGCTCGCCATCAATGTCCCGCTCAAACCGGCATCACACTCCTCGGGATCAATGCCCCCGGGTGCTGAATCACCAGGCTCGCCAACTGGTGTCCGGCGTCGGCCGCATCTTTTGGACTGCCGCCGCGCAAACGCCGAGCCAGATACGCCGCGCTGAACGAATCCCCCGCCGCCGTGGTGTCGATGACTTTCTGCACGGTATGCGCAGGCACCTCATAACGCCGGTCGTCGACACTCACGAGACAGCTCTGCGCCCCGCGCTTGACCACCACCTCGCTGACGCCCATGGCCCGATAGGTCTGCAGAATCTGATCGCCGTCGCTGTAGTCGAACAGCGCCTGCTCGTCCTCCTCGGTCAACAGCGCCAGGTCCACTTCGTGCATCACCGCGCGATACGCCTGGCGCGCCTGCTCGATGCTGCGCCACAAGCGCGGGCGGTAGTTGTTGTCGAATACCACCCGGGCGCCACGGTCGCGGGCATCGCCGAGGGTCGACAACAACCGCCCCCTGCCCACCTCACCCAGAACCGCCAGGGTAATGCCGCTGAAATACAGCACGTCGTAATCCGGCAACGCGGCCAGCACCGGCTCGGCCGCCGGCGTGGTGAAGCATTCGCGCACCGCCGCCTCGTTGCGCCAATACAGGAATCGCCGCTCGCCGCTGGCATCGGTCTGAATGCAATACAGCCCCGGCAGCCGCCCCGGCAGACGCTGTACCCGACTCAGACCAATGCCCTCATCGGTCCAGACCTGGCACATGGCGTCGCTGAAACTGTCGTCGCCCAGCGCCGTGACGTAATCCACCTGCGCAGCCGAACCCAATAGCCGCGACAGGTACACCGCCGTGTTCAGCGTGTCGCCGCCGAAGCTCTGCTTAAGCGTGCCATTGGCGTGCTGTTGCAACTCGATCATGCATTCGCCGATCAAGGCGACGCGCGGGTAGCTGTGACTGACCATTTCACTCATCGCAGACTCCTGTCAGAAGCAGGTATCAAAGGATTCGATGACGCACAGATCATCGCCTACCAGGCACCCCGTGCGCCATTTGTCGAAGGTCAGGCACGGGTGCGAGGTGCCGAACGAGATGATATCGCCGACCTTCAACTCGCAGCCCGGCGCAACGGTCATGAACGCGTGCTGGTCCATCACCGCCGTGACGGTGCAAGCGCTGACGTCCTCGCCACTGGCCGGCACCACGCCGGGCGCGTAGCGTTTGATCGGTTTCGGCATGCCGGCGTCGAACGCCACGTCGCGCTTGCCCATGGCGATCACCGCAAAACCCGGCTCCGGCATCGATTGCACGTGGGCCCAGACCTCCATCGCCGGACGCAAACCTTCGCTCAGGTCGTGGCGTCGGTCGAGCACGCAGCACTGCGCGTCTTTGTAGATGCCGTGGTCGTGGACCACGTAACTGCCGGGGCGCAACA
Organism: Pseudomonas sp. 15A4; assembly: GCF_016925575.1. Classification (NCBI taxonomy): domain Bacteria; kingdom Pseudomonadati; phylum Pseudomonadota; class Gammaproteobacteria; order Pseudomonadales; family Pseudomonadaceae; genus Pseudomonas; species Pseudomonas sp. 15A4. The sequence continues at coordinate 4,147,605 of NZ_CP068986.1, forward strand.
CGCTCAGAAACCGTTCGCGCACCTGTTGCTTGTCGAACTCTTCGGCGATCAGGTCGTACCAGGCCGAACCCGAGGCGGTGACGATCGGGCGATCCAGGGCAAACGCGCCCTTGTCCTGCAGCGTCACGGCCAGCCGCACCAGCGACGTGGCGAACGCACGAATGCCGCTCACCGCCTGGTCGCCATGAATCACGCCCTCGTAGCCCTCGATGCCGGTCAGCTTCAGCGCCGGTTGTGCAGCAATCGAGTCGGCCAGGGCCATGACCTCGGCTTCGCTGCGGCAACCGCAACGTCCACCGACCACGCCGTACTCGATCATCACATTCAGGCTCAGGCCCTTGGCGGCGAAGAACTCGCCCAGCGCCTTGACGTTGTCCGGGTGATCGACCATGCAGTGAAAGTCGAACATGGAGTCAGTGAGCATCTCGGCGATGATCGCCATGTTCGGCGCGCCGACCAGTTGATTGGCCATCAGCACCCGACGCACGCCATGGGCGTAGGCCGCACGGGTCTGCACCGCAGTCGCCAGGGTCATGCCCCACGCGCCGTGCTGCAACTGCCGCAGAAACAACGCCGGGACCATGCTGGTCTTGCCATGGGGCGCCAGTTCGGCGCCGCTGTCGCTGACGAACTTCTGCATCCAGCGCAGGTTGTGCTCCAGCGCCGTGTCGTGGATCACCAGCGCGGGCAGGCTGACGTCGCGCACCAGGTGGTGGCCCGGTTGGGTGGCGCCTTTTTCAATCGCGGCAATGCTCATGGTTTTCTCCTTAATTTCTTGTTCGTGTGCATGACACGTGTGCAGGTTCGGCGATGCTATTCAATGACGCGCCGGGCCAGGCCGTTGGCGCTGTCGGTCAATACGCGCCGGTAATGATCGTAATGGGCAGTGGCGTCGGCGCGTGGGGCGACGATGCACAGGGTTGCGATGCAGATGCCCTGTCTGTCCCGCACCGGCGCAGCGAAGCAATGGGTGAAGGTGTCGGCAATGCTGTCGAAGGAAAAGAAGCCTTCGTCGTGGGCCTTGCGGATCTCGGCGAGAAAGGTCTCGATCGGCAGGCGCTTGCCATCTGGAAGGATGAAATCCTCGTCGTCGATCAGGTCGATGATCGCCTGATCGGTGAGGTGCCCGAGCAGCAGACGCCCCGAGGCCGTCCACGGAATCGGCGCGTCCTCGCCGATGTCGGACGAAATGCGAAAATGCCGTGCGCCCTCCTTCATCAGCGCGACGGTGTATTTGCGGCCGTTGAGCAGGCACATCTGCGCGGTTTCCCGGGTCTGCTCGACGATCTCCCCAGGCTGACTTCGGCCTCGCGGGTGAAATCGAAATGACGCAGATGCGCCTGCCCGAGGAAGTACAGCTGCCGGCCCAGGTACACGTGGCCGTCCTTGCCGACGGTTTCGAGGATGCGCCGCTCCAGCAGCGAACTGACCAGCTCATACACCGTCGATTTCGGGCTGCCGATGCCGCTGGCGATCTCGTTGGGCCGCATCGGCGTGCCGGTTTCCTTGAGAAAATCGAGAATATCGAACGCTCGGTCTAAACCACGGGCCCGGCGTTTGATGTCTTCGGTCATAAGAGCGGCTCCAGGCTATAAGGAAGTTTCAAGCGGCAAGCTTCAAGCGGCAAGCGTTCGATCACCGCTGTATCGACTTGCAGCTTGCAGCTTAAAGCTTACCGCTCGCCTCACTTGCGCTTATAGGCAATGCAATCGATTTCGACCTTGCAGTCGACCATCATGTTGGCCTGCACGCAGGCACGGGCCGGTGCGTGTTCCGGGGAGAAGTACTCGCCGAAAACTTTGTTGAAGCTCCAGAAATCACGCGGGTCTTCCAGCCACACGCCCACGCGCACGACGTCTTCCAGGCCGTAGCCGGCTTCGGTCAGGATGGCCACCAGGTTCTGCATGGCCTTGTGGGTCTGCTCGATGATCCCGCCGTTGATGATCTCACCGTTTTCGGCCGGCACCTGACCCGACACATGCAGCCAGCCATCGGCTTCAACGGCGCGGGCGAAAGGACGTGGCTGACCGCCACCTGCGGTACTGCCGGCACCGTAACGAGTAATGCTCATGAAAATCTCCTTTGATTGAGCGTCTTAAAAACGAATGTTCTTGAGGAATTCAGCCAGACGCGCTGACTTGGGTTGTTCGAATAATGCCTTGGGCGGGCCCTGCTCTTCGATGCGGCCCTGGTTCATGAAGACGATTTGATCGGATACCTCGTAGGCGAAGCGCATCTCGTGGGTCACCAGCAACATGGTCATGCCCTCTTCGGCCAGGCCCTTGATCACGCTGAGCACCTCACCGACCAGCTCGGGGTCCAGCGCCGACGTGACCTCGTCGAACAGCATCAGGCTCGGGTTCATGGCAATGGCCCGGGCAATCGCCACGCGCTGCTGCTGGCCGCCGGACAACTGACCGGGAAAGTGATTGCGCCGCTCCAGCAGGCCGACGCGCTCCAGCCACTTTTCGGCCAGCGCGATGGCTTGATCCTTGGGCAGCTTCTTCACCTTGAGCAAACCGAGGGTAACGTTCTGCAGCGCGGTCAGGTGCGGGAACAGGTTGAACTGCTGAAACGCCATCCCGGTCATCGCCCGATGCTGGGCGATGAGCTTTTCCGGATGACGCACGCGCTTGCCACTGACGTCGCTGTAGCCGATGTCCTGACCTTCGAGACGAATGTGACCGCCCTGAAACTCTTCCAGCAGGTTGACGCAACGAAGCAGCGTGGTCTTGCCCGAGCCACTGGAGCCGATCAACGTGACCACGTTGCCTTTGTTCATCTTCAGGTCGACGCCCTTGAGGACTTCAACCGGGCCATAGGATTTGTGCAGCCCTTCGATGCTCAACAGAGCCGGGGCGGCAGGTGCGGTTTGAGTCTGTGTCATGGCAAGGCCACCCGTTTTTCGATTTGCCGCCCAAGAAGCTCGATGGCGTAGTTGATGACGAAGAAAAGAAAGCCGGCGAACAGGTAAAACTCGAGGGTCATGAAGTTGCGCGCGATGACCTGCTGGGTGCTGAGCAGCAACTCGGCCACGCCGATCACCGAGAGCAGGGTCGAGGCCTTGACGATCTCCGTCGACGAATTGACCCAGGTCGGCAATATCTGCCGCAGCGCTTGAGGCAACAGTACATAACTGAGGGATTGACGGAACGTCAGGCCGATGGCCTTACCGGCTTCAAGCTGCCCGCGCGGGATGGCCTGCAGGGCACCGCGCACGATCTCGGCGACGTGGGAACCGCAAAACAGTGTCAGCCCCAGCGCACCGGCCTGGAACGCGCCGATCTGCCAGCCCAGCGCTGGCGCCATATAGAAGCAGGCCAGCACCAGGACAAACACGGGGGTGCCGCGAATCAGGTCGACGTAGGCGCGAAACGGCAGGCGTGCCCACCATTTGCCGTAGGTCAGGATCAGCCCGGCAAACACGCCTATCACCGTGCCGAACACGATCGCAAGGCCGGCGCACTGCACGCTGGTGAGAAACCCCGCCCACAGCGCTTCCCGGGCAATCCACAATTCATGCAACCAACTGGGTTGTTCGTACATGGTCCGGGCCTCCTAGCGGCGAATCGCCAGACGCTGCTCGAGGTAACGCAGCAGCATGGCAATGAGGTAACAGGCCGCGACGTACAGCGCCGTGGTGACCAGCCAGGTTTCAATCACCCGGTAGCTCTCGACGTTGATCTTGCGCGCATAATAGGTCAGTTCCGGCACCGCGATGGCGGCGGCCAGGGACGTGTCCTTGAACAGCGAAATGAAGTTGTTCGACAGCGCCGGCAGCACGTTGCGCAACATGACCGGAACGACGATGTACGCACGCACCTGCCATTCGCCGAGGCCGATCGCCAGCCCTGCTTCGCGCTGGCCCTTGTGAATGCTCAAGAGACCTGCGCGGAACACCTCGGTCAGGTACGCCCCTGCATACAGCGACAGGGTGATGATGAACGACGGGATCTTGTCCAGACGAATACCCAGCCCTGGCAAGGCGAAGTAGATGAGCAGGATCAGCACCAGAATCGGCGTGTTGCGCACCACGGTGACGTAAATCGACGCCACGATACGCAGGGCGCGGTAGCGGGACAGCATCGCGAATGCGGCCAGCATGCCGATGACGCAACCGATGGCGATGGAGATCAGAGCCAGTTCCAGGCCGAGCCCCAGCCCTGCCAGCAGACTGGGGAAATCCCGCCAGACTGCTGCAAAATTCAGCTGATAATTCATGGTCAGCAGTACCTGGGGCGGGACGGCGCCACGGCCGCCCTCGCCCCCTTCAGTGAGCGTCGCACGCGGCGCGGATTATTTGTATTCCATCGGGAAACCGATCGCAGGTGTCGGCAGGTCCACGCCGAACCACTTCTTGAACGACTCGGCATACATCGGGAATTCAACCCCGGTCATGGCTTCATGGAGCGCGGTGTTGACGAAGTTCAGCCAGTCCTGATCGCCACGCTTGACGGCGCACGCGTAAGTTTGCGGGCTCCAGGCGAACGCGGGCGAACGATAACGACCCGGGTTCTGCACCATCAGGTAGTTCACTGATGACTGATCGGTGGCGGCCGCATCGGCACGACCGGAATTGATAGCCTGGTACATCAGATCGACGCTGTCGTACTGGTCGACTTTCGCCTTGGGCAGCGCCTGATGCACCAGCTCTTCGGCGTAGACGTTCTGCAGCACCGCCACAGTGACACCGTCGCCGGCGCCTTTCAGGTCGTCGATCTCCTTGTACTTGCTGTTGGTCGGCAGGAGCAGCGCCACGCCTTCGCGGTAGTAAGGCAGGGTGAAGGCCACCTGCTGGGCGCGGCTGGCAGTAACGGTGATGAACTGGCAGCTCATGTCGACTTTGTCGGTGAGCAAGTTCGGAATCCGCGCGTCCGAAGACTGCACGACGAACTCGACCTTGCTTGGGTCGTTGAACAGTCCCTTGGCGACGATGCGCCCGATGTCGATATCAAAACCCTGCAACTTGCCGTCTGCACCCTGGAAGTGCCAGGGCGCATTGGTGCTCCCTGTGCCCACGATCAAATGGCCACGTTGCAGAACGCTGTCGAGCTTGCTGTCAGCGGCGTAAGCCGTCGTTGTAAACGTCGCTGCCGTTATCAAGGCCAATGCACAAGCTTTCAAAGAAAGGGATCCGCGCCGCATGAGAGAAACTCCGCCGGTTGTGTTTATTCCGCTATAGCGGAACGCTGTGTGCCACACCGGAATAGACAGCAGAAAGTGTGCCACAGAGTCAGGCATTAAAAGAAGGCGGAAAAAATCCCGGTATTTTCAGTCACATGGGCTCGGGGCAGGTGTGTACGGGTTGAAGCCGCACGCGAGGCAACAGGATTCAGCGCTACGGATCACCCCACGGATTGAGAATTGGGCCCCATCGACGGGCACCCTGCGCCAAGAGCGCGCATTACGGTCTACATCGCGTGACCGTTCATCGTGCCAACGGCACGATTCCCTTGAAAGCAACCCTAAGCACCGCATCAGCTCAGTAGTGGCACTTTGGATCAATCCGGGACACCGCCCAGCGTGACGCGGCATGCCGTTGGGCCGGTTACTCCGAAACTCCACCTATACCCGCTATGGTTTTCCTATGACCGGCCGATTTATCTGGGGTCAAGGGAACATTGGCACCGTTACTGCTTCAAACGTCTTTATGAAAGTTTTATGACAACCGTATGAACATGCACGGACGGCAGGCGCTTTTACGAGTTGTAGGGTGGAGGAACGCCAATGAAAGAACGAGCCACAGTCATCTGCCGCAGAGACAACCAGATTCTCTACGTGCGCAAACCCAAATCTCGCTGGAATCTGCCGGGTGGCAAGGTCGAGGCCGACGAGTCACCTGCGCAAGCTGCGGCACGCGAGCTACGTGAAGAAACGGGGCTGATCCTGGAAGACCTGGCGTACATCAGCCGGTTTGAGGGCGGCGCGGTGATGCATCACGTCTTCGAAGTCTCAGTGACAATGATCGCCACTCCCGCACCGCACAATGAAATCGCCGACTGCAAATGGTTTACCACTGAGGAGTTGGGCGGCCAAAAGTCAGGCCGTCAGCGAAGTCGATCGTGAAGGCGTTTTTGACCAACGCAATTTATTAAGTGTTGTTGAGAGGCGTTCACAGGTTTTTCACATCGGGGGCGGTAATCTTCACTTGCTCCTCCAAGACTGACTTTAAGCCCGCACCCCCATCGCGGGCTTTTTCTTGTCCAGAATTCCTCGATCTGCCCCTCTTTCTGCGCGACGTGATCTATAAAGAATTCTGACGGTCGGACTTAATTTCGGGATCCAAACGCCGACATCAAGTCATGGGCCTATTCACGGAGCGGCAGATGTTTAATTCCAAAATCAAAAAGCAGGTGACCACTCTGAGTTCAGAGCTCGTCACGCTCAAAAATTTCCATGACGCCCTCATGCAGGAAATGCTGTCGCTGACGGTGGATTCCGACCTGCGCATCACGGATGCGAACGGCAAGTTCTGCGCAGCCATCGGTTACTCCCAGGATGAACTGGTCGGCCACCCCATGGCCGCGTTTGTCCCTTCCTATGTAGCGACCATGCCATGCTTTCGCAACTTCAGGGCGGCAGCGACCAGCGGCACGGCAGTGACCGACGACTACCGCTTCGTCAGCAAAAGCGGTTCGCTGATCTGGATTCACGCCACGTGGTCGCCGTTGAAAGATGAGCAAGGTCGCCTCGTCGCCCTCAAATGCCTGGCAACCAACGTCACCACCGAAATCAACAAGGCGCGGGAAAACGAGTCGTTCATCAATGCCCTGCTGCGCTCGACCGCAGTCATTGAGTTCGACCTTGGCGGTCACGTGCTTAAAGCCAACCAATCCTTTCTCAAGGAAATGGGCTATAGCCAGGATCAGATCCTCGGCAAACACCACAGCCTGTTCTGTGACCCGAAGTTTGCAGGCACCGATGAGTACAAAACCTTCTGGAAACGCCTGAACAACGGCGAGTTCGTCGCCGACCGCTTCAAGCGCATCAACAGCCGCGGCGAAGAGGTCTGGCTCGAAGCGACCTACAACCCGGTGCACGACACCCAGGGCGAGCTTTATAAGGTGGTCAAATTTGCCACCGTGATCACGGATCAAGTCCACCGCGAGGCGGAAATCAACGTGGCGGCTGGCACTGCCTTCGAGATTTCCCAGCGCACTGACGTCTCGGCACAGCGCGGGGCAGCGGTGATCAACAACACTGTCGAAACCATGAACGGCATCGCCGACCAGATGCTCTCCGCCTCCCACGGCATGGAAGCCCTGGGCAAACAGTCGTTGCTGATCAGCACCATCGTGCAAACCATCGGCGGCATCGCCCAACAGACCAACCTCCTGGCCCTCAATGCCGCCATCGAAGCCGCCCGGGCCGGTGAACAAGGCCGTGGCTTTGCCGTCGTGGCCGATGAAGTGCGTCAGCTGGCAGGGCGCACCAGCACGGCGACCGAGGAGATCGTCGCGGTGGTGCAGCAAAACCAGAAACTGGTGGATGAGGTGGTCAAGGACATGGGCAGCACGCGGGCTCAGGCCGAACAGGGCCTGTCGCTGGCGAACCAGGCCGGTAGCGTGATCGTGGAAATTCAGGAAGGGGCGCGGCAGGTCGTAGGGGCGGTACAGCGATTTAGCCACCAGCTCTGACGTCGGCCGCCCTCGCCTCGTGCCCGGGTGCCCCATGGCAAATGGTCGCAGCGCGCTGAGCGGGAGATACGCTTGCCCTACAAAATGCTAATCTGCGCGACAGATGTGGCCCCATCCGGTATGCCACCCCACGTTGACATGGAGCCGACAATGGCTTTGGATTCCCTGCTCTGCCCGGATTTGCTGACCATTGCAGAGCGTTCGGCGATTGCCGAGGTTGAAGCGACCACAAACATCCTCAAGCTGGTGACGCGGCTGACCGGCATGCGCTTTGCGGGCATCGCCAAGTTCACCGACTCCGAATGGGTCGCTTGCGCGGTCTATGACGAGATTCACATCGGTATCCAGGAGGGCGAAGTCCTGGAGCTGGAAACGACCCTGTGCAACGAGCTGATCGAAAACCCGCAGGCGCTGATCATCCCCAGCATCAGCAGAAGCGAGCGCTATGCAGGTCGCCCGGTGGTCAAGAAATACGCCATCGAAAGCTATATCGGCGTGCCGATCAGCCTGCCGGACGGCCAGCTGTTCGGGGCGCTGTGCCTGCTGGATTCCAAAGCCAGCTCTTTCGACAACCCGGACCTCGTCGAGACACTGGGTCTGTTCTCCCGTCTCATCGGCTGCATCGTGTTCTCCCATCATTCAACGGTGAACAAAGTCAGGACTCAGGTCGAGCACGCCTGATCAGGTGATGCTCACCGGGCGAGCGGCGGTTAGGTGGATAACCAAGACGGTGTTACACTGCCGCGCCTTGAATTAGCCTGCGCTGCTTGAGCCTTTCGTGGGGTCGCGGCGCGCGGCCAGACCTTTCCGTCTTCCGGCGCACAGCAAGCGTGGCCGATGCATGTCGGTCACCCGCTGAACCCTATCGGACGCTGCTCCCGTTCACCCATCTTCATCAGGTCATGTCCCCGTCACCGGTGACGTGCAGGCTGCTGGTTGGATCACGAGCAATCGCCACCAGGCGTCGAAGGCCATCGCCAGTCAGCCCTTTGTAAACAATCCAGGATAAGCAATTGATTTCCACAGCTAACATCACCATGCAGTTTGGCGCCAAGCCGCTGTTCGAGAACGTTTCGGTCAAATTCGGCGGTGGCAATCGCTACGGCCTCATCGGCGCCAATGGCTGTGGCAAGTCCACCTTCATGAAGATCCTGGGCGGCGATCTGGAGCCGTCCGGCGGCCAGGTGATGCTCGAGCCGAACGTGCGTCTGGGTAAATTGCGCCAGGACCAGTTCGCCTACGAAGACTTCACCGTCATCGACACCGTGATCATGGGTCACGAAGAGCTGTGGAAGGTCAAGGCCGAGCGCGATCGCATTTACTCGCTGCCGGAAATGACCGAAGAAGACGGCATGGCCGTGGCTGAGCTGGAAACCGAATTCGCTGAAATGGACGGCTACACTGCCGAGTCCCGTGCCGGCGAGCTGTTGCTCGGTCTGGGCATCGGCATCGAGCAGCACTTCGGCCCGATGAGCGAAGTCTCCCTGGCTGGAAGTTGCGCGTCTTGCTGGCCCAGGCGCTGTTCTCCGATCCTGAAGTGTTGTTGCTCGACGAACCGACCAACCACCTGGACATCAACACCATTCGCTGGCTGGAAAACATCCTGACCCAGCGCTCCAGCCTGATGATCATCATTTCCCACGACCGTCACTTCCTCAACAGCGTGTGCACCCACATGGCTGACCTGGATTATGGCGAGCTGCGCCTGTTCCCGGGCAACTACGACGAGTACATGACCGTGGCAACCCAGTCCCGCGAGCAGTTGCTGTCGGACAACGCCAAGAAGAAAGCCCAGATTTCCGAGCTGCAGTCGTTCGTCAGCCGCTTTTCGGCCAACGCCTCCAAAGCCAAGCAGGCCACTTCCCGCGCCAAGGCGATCGACAAGATTCAGCTGGCCGAGGTCAAGCCTTCGAGCCGCGTGAGCCCGTTCATCCGCTTTGATCAGAACAAGAAGCTGCACCGCCAGGCGGTCATCATTGACCAAATGGCCAAAGGCTTCGACGGCAAGCCGCTGTTCAAGAACTTCAGCTTCCAGGTTGAAGCGGGCGAGCGCGTTGCGATCATCGGCCCGAACGGTATCGGTAAAACCACCCTGCTGCGCACCCTGGTCAATGAACTGACCCCGGACGCCGGCACCATCAAGTGGACCGATGCGGCAGAACTGGGTTACTACGCCCAGGACCACGCCCACGACTTCGAAGACGATGTCACCCTGTTCGACTGGATGGGGCAATGGACTCAAGGTGAGCAGGTCATTCGTGGCACCCTGGGCCGCATGCTGTTTTCCAACGACGAGATCCTGAAATCGGTCAAAGTCATTTCCGGTGGTGAGCAAGGTCGCATGCTGTTCGGCAAGCTGATCCTGCAGAAGCCGAACGTGCTGATCATGGACGAACCGACCAACCACCTGGACATGGAGTCGATCGAGGCGCTGAACCTGGCGCTGGAGAACTACCCGGGCACGCTGATCTTCGTCAGCCACGACCGCGAGTTCGTATCGTCCCTGGCCACCCGCATCATCGAGCTGAGCCCAAGTGGCGTGACCGACTTCAGCGGCACCTACGACGATTACCTGCGCAGCCAGGGCGTCGCGTTCTGATCAGGGCAATCCGCTGACAGAGTGAAGCTGACACCAGGGAGCCCCGTCCACCGTGACGGGGCTTTTTTGTGACAGTGGGACATGCTTTGGCCGGGAAGACGCCAGGCCAGGCGCCGCCAATCCTGCGGTGTGACCTCCGACGCTTTCCCGGCTGAAGCCAGTCCTACGAAGGCAAATGCGAACACTCGTAGGACAGGCTTCAGCCGGGAACGGGCAAGTCCGGCCGCCGTCCGACCCCGGATAAAAACCGTTAGCCAGCTTTCATTTCCCGACCCCACGGGTGATGATGCGGCACTCCCACCGCTCCAGCGAAGAGTCCCCATGTCTGCCGCCCTGCCGCCCGATACGCCTGCCAACTCGCCTGTCAGCGACGCCAGTTCGATGGCGATCACGCTGCAAATCGTCTCCATCGTCATCTATACCTTCATCGCCTTCCTGTGCATTGGTTTGCCCATCGCAGTGATGCCCGGCTACGTGCACAACCAGTTGGGCTTCAGCGCGGTGGTCGCGGGGCTGGTAATCGGCGCGCAGTACCTCGCGACGCTGCTGAGCCGTCCGGTGGCCGGACGCATCTGCGACACCATCGGCACCAAGCGCGCCATCGTGTACGGGCTGTCCGGCATCGCGCTGAGCGGCGTGCTCACCCTGGCGGCGATCCTGCTGGAACGCTTCGCCGGGGTCAGCCTGACGATTCTGATCATCGCTCGCCTGTTCCTCGGTGCGTCCCAAGGCTTGATCGGCGTGGGCACCATCAGTTGGTGCATCGGCCAGGTCGGTTCGGAACACACCGCCCGTTCGATCTCATGGAACGGCATCGCTTCCTACGGCGCCATTGCGATTGGCGCACCGCTGGGGGTGGTGATGGTCGGCGCGCTGGGGTTTGCCAGCCTGGGCGTGGTGCTGTTTTTGCTGGCAGCCGGGGCGCTGCTGTTGATCCGCAAGAAACCGGCGATCCCGGTCGTGCGAGGCGAGCGTATGCCGTTCTTCTCGGTGTTTGGTCGAGTGGCGCCGTTTGGCCTGAGCCTGACCCTGTCCTCCATCGGCTACGGCACGCTGACTACGTTCATCACGTTGTTTTACGTGGCCCGCGGCTGGGAAGGCGCGGCCTGGTGCCTGACGGTATTCGGCATCTGCTTCATCGTCGCGCGCCTGCTGTTCATCAACGCAATCAACCGTTTTGGCGGCTTTCGCTCGGCGATCGTCTGCATCACGGTCGAAACCCTGGGTCTGTTGCTGCTGTGGCTGGCGCCTGACACCACCTTCGCCTTGATCGGCGCAGGCCTGACCGGGTTTGGTCTGTCGCTGGTCTATCCGGCGCTGGGCGTCGAAGCCATCAAGCAAGTGCCCAACAGCAGTCGCGGTGCCGGCCTCAGTGCCTATGCGGTGTTCTTCGACCTGGCGCTGGCCATTGCCGGCCCGCTGATGGGTGCGGTGGCGTTGGGCATGGGGTATGGCTGGATTTTCTTCTTCGCGGCGTTGCTTTCGGTGGCAGCATTGACGCTGGCGGTGGTGCTGTCGCGCTGGGCACCGGTCGACACGCGGGTCTAGCGAGCGCAGCGCCTCAAAGCTTCCCGGCTGAAGCCGGTCCTACAGAGGGAAGAGGCCGGCGATCCTGCAGCAGGTCTCAATGCCCGGACATCCCCCGGCCAGAGCGCGTCCACCTAAAAGCTGAACTGCCGCCTCGCCTCCCGGTCGGAATATCACATCCCCCGAACAGGAGTGAGGGCGTGACCCCCGATCCCGCTGGCTCGAACGCTACCCCTCCGGACTCGGCCACGTTGCGCGAAGTCCACAAACTGCGCGTGCTGACCGTGAACACCCACAAGGGCTTCACCGCACTGAACCGGCGTTTTATCCTGCCGGAGTTGCGTGAAGCCGTGCGCAGCACCGGTGCCGACCTGGTGTTTCTCCAGGAAGTCCTCGGCGGCCACGACCGCCACGCCGCCAAGTACGAAGACTGGCCCGACACGCCGCACTACGAGTTTCTCGCCGACAGCATGTGGACGGACTTCGCCTATGGGCGCAACGCGGTCTACCCTGACGGCCATCACGGCAATGCGTTGTTGTCCAAGTATCCGATCCTGCATTACCGCAACCTGGACATATCGATCACCGGGCCGGAACGTCGTGGCTTGCTGCACTGTGTGTTGCAGGTGCCAGGGCATGCGGAAGTCCACGCGATCTGCGTGCACCTCAGCCTGCTGGAAAGCCACCGCCAGTTGCAGCTGAATCTGCTGTGCGACCTGCTCGACTCATTGCCCGAAGACGCTCCGGTGGTCATTGCCGGTGACTTCAACGATTGGCAGTTGCAGGGCAACAAGCGTCTTCAGCGCTGCGGCTACCTGCACGAGGTCTTCGAGCGCAGTCAGGGGCGGTTGGCCAAGACCTACCCGGCGCGCTTCCCGATGCTGCGCCTGGACCGCATTTACCTGCGCAACGCCACCAGCCACCATCCGAAAATTCTCGGCACGCGCCCGTGGACGCATTTGTCGGATCACCTGCCGCTGGCGGTGGAAGTGCATCTGTAGCAGCGCGCGCTTGTCACCACCGCCGTTGGTCTGCAGGCGGACCTTTGGGTTAAACCATTGCATGAACGACCCATCACATTTAAGGCGAGGCACAGGCTTCGCCTTCTCAATAACAAGAGGTCTGCGATCATGGCTAACACCGGAAAGTCGAACCCTGGCAATTTTGCGAACGATAAAGAAAAAGCGTCCGAAGCCGGCAAGAAAGGCGGACAGGCTTCAGGCAGTGGCAATGCCGGAAGCGATATGAAGAGAGAATCGGGTGCAGGCGCGAGCGGCACTGGCAAGAAAGGCGGCTCAGGCGGCAAGTCGTAGTGGGGTGCAGGTGAGTCAAGCGAGCGAGGGCCTGGGCTCTCGCTCCTTTGTTTGATCAGCGGTTAAACAAGCGACGTGCGCCTCATGGCAGGCGCACATTGCCAGCGATACCCTCCCCTCATTTATCCGGATTGATCAGCGGCACCGTTGCGTCCCGATCAAACTGGGAACCGGGATCTTCATTGCCCGGATCCAGGTCGGCGTCGAATCCTGTCTCTTCTTCACCCGGCTGAGGCGCGGGGCGCGGCGGAACGGGTGCAGCGTCAGGCGTATGGGATTGCATGGCTGTTACCTCTCGTTTCAATGGGGCCAACACTAGAATCAGAGGGCTCAACAACGACCCGGTTCAATGGATCGAGCTTAGCTGGCGCTGACGGTCCAGTGCACGGCATCCTCGGCAAACTGAAGTTGCTCGACACGGTGGGCAATGCCGCAGGCCAGCGAATCTTCGGCACGGATCACTTTCTCCTCCGCCGACAGGCAGCGCCCGATGTCCAGCGGGTGCACGGCGCTCACGGTCTCGCTTTCGTAAATATTCACGTAGCGCTGCAGGTCGTTGTCCAGGCTGCGCAGGTATTCGCGCATGCGTGAGTGATCCACCGAGCTCTGGTTGAAGTACCAGCTCATGGGATGGATCAGAAAACGCGAGTGGGGGCAGACGATCCGCTCTTGAGCCGCCAGGTAGATAACAATGCCCATGGATTCGATGTTGCCGCTGTTCAGTGCGCGGATCGGCACTTTCAGGGACTTCAGGAAGTTGTACAGGGTGAATCCCAGCGCAGTGCTGCCGCCGGCGGTCGACAGATTCAGCAGCAACCCGGTCGCGCCCTTGCCGAGGGCTTCGAGGCAGCGATCACGAAAATGCTCGGTGCTGGCCTGATCGACCCCGCAGTGGAAATGAATGATGTGCTCGCTCATCGGCGGCCTCGCTGTGCAGTCACCCTGAAACATGGCGCCGCTGAAGATGAATGGTCGATATTCGGGCCTCTTCCCGGCTGAAGCCGGTCCTAGCAAGAACCCCGGCGCCTTCGTAGGACCGGCTTCAGCCGGGAAGGCGTGGGACGCCACTCCGCAAATACAGGCTCTGGGCAACCCTCAAATCTGTGCCCTCGACGTATCTATCTGAAATGTTGAAATTCGCACGCGTGGCTAACGTTGCATGGGCTGAGGATAGCCGCTCGCCGTGCATGTGAAAGTAAGACACCGCCCATGACCAAGAACCCCTGGGGCAATCAACAGTCAGTAAAGAAGCTTCGCCGGTTTCATCATGCTCGATGAGGGTCATGAACCGCGCGCCATCCAACACGCCCCACCGCACAGGACACCCCCATGAGTCTGCACGACAAGATCATCGGCCGCCTCGGCTTCGGCTCCGCGCCGCTGGGCAACATGTTCCGCACCATCGACGAAGAGGAAGCGGCGGCCACCGTTCAATCGGCCTGGGACCAGGGCATTCGTTATTTTGACACCGCACCGATCTACGGCGCCGGCCTGTCCGAACAGCGTCTGGGCAAGGCCCTCGCCGGCGTTGCCCGCGACCAGTACACCCTGAGCACCAAAGTCGGCCGGCTGATTTCCGACGAGATCGACACCGAGACCCGCAGCGGTCCGTTCGCTGAAGGCCTGAAAAACAAGATCGTCACTGATTACTCCGCTGATGCCACGCTGCGTTCCATTGAAGCGAGCCTGAAACGCCTGAACACCGATCGGCTGGACATCGTGTTTGTTCACGACGTCGCCCAGGACGCCCACGGCGATGCCTGGATCGAGCATTTCAACATCGCTCGCACCGGCGCTTTCCGTGCCCTCACCCGACTGCGCGAAGAAGGCGTGATCAAGGCCTGGGGCCTTGGCGTCAACCGCGTCGAGCCGTGCGAACTGACCCTGGACCTGGAAGAAGCCCAGCCCGATGGTTTCCTGCTCGCCGGCCGTTATTCGCTGCTCGACCATGACCAGCCGCTGCAACGGCTGTTCGACAAGGCCCGTCAGCACAACGCCGAATTCGTCGTCGGCGGGCCTTACAGCTCCGGCGTGTTGGTGGGCGGCAAGCATTTCGAGTATCAGGAAGCGTCGCCGGCGATGCTCGACAAGGTGGCGCACATTCAGGAGATCGCCCGGCAGTATCAAGTGGACATCAAGTCGGCGGCGTTGCAGTTCGTCCTCGCCAACCCGCTGGTGGCAGCGGTGATTCCGGGTGCCAGCCGGCCATCACGGATCATCGAAGACGTCACCGCGCTCAACGCCCAGGTGCCGGATGGTTTCTGGCAGGCCATGCGCGATCAGGGCTTCATTGCCCTGCAGGCGCCAGTCCCGGGCAAAGACTGATATCGTGGGCAACGACGCCGGGCCAGACGCCCGGCCTTGTTTCCCGCGCGAGATCTGTCCATGCGAATTCTGATCGTCAACGTCAACACCACCGAATCCATGACCGAGACCATCGCCGAGCAGGCCCGCAGCGTGGCCTCGCTTGGCACCGAGATCATCGGCCTGACCCCGCGCTTCGGCGCCGAGTCGGTGGAAGGCAATTTCGAAAGTTACCTGGCGGCCATTGCGGTGATGGACCGGGTGATGTCCTACGAAGGGCCTTACGATGCGGTGATTCAAGCCGGCTACGGCGAGCACGGCCGCGAGGGCTTGCAGGAATTGCTCGACGTGCCGGTGGTGGACATTACCGAAGCCGCGGCGAGCCTGGCGATGCTGCTGGGGCATAAATACGCCGTGGTCACGACGCTGGACCGCACCGTGCCGCTGATCGAAGACCGTTTGAAGCTGGCCGGCGTGTACGAGCGCTGCGCGTCGGTGCGGGCCAGTGGCATGAGCGTGCTGGAGCTGGAAGAATCGCCCGAGCGTGCGGTCGAAGCCATCGTTGAGCAGGCCATCGAAGCGGTGACCCGCGACAAGGGCGAAGTGATCTGCCTGGGCTGCGGCGGCATGGCCGGGCTGGATCAACTCATCCGCGACCGCGCCGGCGTGCCCGTGGTGGATGGCGTGACCGCCGCGGTGGCGCTGGCGGAATCGCTGGTGCGTCTGGGGTTGAAGACCTCGAAAGTGCGGACCTACGCCACGCCTCGGCCGAAGAAGATCGTCGGTTGGCCGTTTAAGCTGTAGGCAGCCCCTCTGGACTTACGAAGAGCGCGCAGACAACACGAACCCTTGTAGGAGTGAGCTTGCTCGCGAAGACTGCATCCCGGCCACTGAAGATTTAGCGGATGTGCCGGCCTCTTCGCGAGCAAGCTCACTCCCACAGGTATTAGCCTCTGCCACACCACCGCCGCATTCGCCTCCACCCGCCGAATCGTTTAGTATCCCCGCCGCCGGTTTCCACTCGGAATTAATAGGGAATCCCCAGGCGCGCTGCGCGCTGAAACGGAACTGTCCCCGCAACTGTAGGCGCTGAGCCCTGCTTCCTGTTTGCCACTGGGTGACCCCGGGAAGGCCGAAGCATGGCGATGATGCGCCAGTCAGGAGACCTGCCGGCCAGCATATTCATTCACCGGCGGGGTGTCCGGGGAAGGACTCCCGTTCGCGCGTCGCTCGCGCACGCTGTGCTCGCCCTCATCTTAGGGCGCCCGTCGGGTGGACTTTCCAGCGCCTGCTTCGCCAAGCACTCAGGCTTTCTGGAGATCGCTGTTCATGCCGCTGCGCCGCCTCGCTGCCCTGCTCGTCACGCTGACCTTGCCCACCGCCGGTGTCGCGGCGTCGACGGCCTACCCTTTGACCGTGGACAATTGCGGCGAACCGCTGACCTTCACCCACGCCCCGCAGAAAACCGTCACCATCGGCCAGGCCGCCACCGAGATGCTCTACGCCCTCGGCCTGGGCCCCAACGTGATCGGCACTTCGCTGTGGTTCAATCCCGTGCTGCCCCAGTACCAAACCCTCAACGACGGCATCGAGCGCCTGGCCGACAACGCGCCGAGTTTTGAATCAGTGATCGGCAAACGCCCGGATTTCGTCCCGGTGCAGTTTGAATGGATGGTCGGGCCTCAGGGCGCCGTCGGCACCCGCGAGCAGTTTCGCGATCTGGGCATCCCGACCTACATCCTGCCGTCCGATTGCGAGGGCAAGAACAACCGGGTGGGCGCCGACGGCACGCGCCTCGAAGCCTTCCGCATCGACACCCTGTACAAAAGCCTGCGTCAGCTGGCGCAGATCTTCGATGTGCAGGACCGTGGCGAGCACTTGATCACGGGTTACCAAACCCGGCTGGCCCAGGCGGTGACGCAGGCGAAAGCCCATGCCAATCCGCCCGTCTCGGCGGTGTTCTGGTTTTCCAGCCCGGACATCAACGTCGACCCTTATGTCGCCGGGCGCAAGGGCATCCCCAACTTCATGCTCGACACCCTCGGCATGCGCAACGTCATCGACTCCGATGAGGAATGGCCGACCGTGGGCTGGGAAACCATCGCCAAGGCCAACCCGACGGTGCTGGTCATCGCGCGCATGGACCGCCGCCGCTTCCCGGCCGACGATCACGAGAAGAAGCTGGCGTTTCTCCGCTCTGACCCGGTCACCCGCAATATGGACGCGGTGAAAAACAATCGCATCGTGATCATGGACGCCAGCGCCATGGAGTCCAGCGTGCGGCTGTTTGACGGCATCGAGCAACTGGCTCAGGCCACTCAAGCGCAATGACGTCATTCAGCATGCCCCGGTCGAGCGTCGTCCGAATCTTCGGCCACGGTGCCTGGGCCCTCGCGTTGATGGCGTTGGCGGTGCTGGCGGGCGTGGCGATCGGCGAGACGTCGATCAGCCTGCCGGTGATCGTCCAGGTGCTGGCCAACAAGCTGTGGTCCGCGGGTTTTCCTCTCGACCCGATCGACGAGGGCATCGTCTGGAATTACCGTCTGACTCGGGCCATCGTTGCCGCCACCTGCGGCGCAGGGCTGGCGGTGTCGGGCGTGGTCTTGCAATCGCTTCTACGCAATCCGCTGGCCGATCCCTACTTGCTGGGCATTTCCGCCGGCGCGTCGACCGGCGCAGTGTTGGTGGCGATCATCGGCATCGGCGCCGGTACGATTTCTCTCTCGACCGGCGCGTTTGCCGGTGCGATCGCCGCGTTCGCGCTGGTCGCCCTGCTCGCCCGCTCCTCCCGTGGTCAGACCGCTGCCGGCCAGATCATTCTGGCGGGTATCGCCGGGTCGCAGCTGTTCAACGCCCTGACGTCTTTCCTGATCACCAAGTCGGCCAATGCCGAACAGGCGCGCGGGATCATGTTCTGGTTGCTGGGCAATCTCAGCGGCGTGCGCTGGTCGTCGGTGGCGCTGTCAGTGCCGGTCGTGTTGCTCGGCTTGCTGGTGTGCCTGTGGCATCGGCGCGCGCTGGATGCGTTCACCTTTGGCACCGATTCAGCCGCATCGCTGGGCATTCCGGTGCGCCGGGTGCAGGCCGTGCTGATCCTCACTGCCGCGCTGATGACGGCGGTGATGGTGTCGATTGTCGGCTCCATCGGCTTCGTCGGTTTGGTGATTCCCCATGCGGTGCGCCTGGTGGCCGGCGTGCGCCATGCACGGTTGCTGCCCTTGAGCGCCCTGATCGGCGCGCTGTTCATGATCGCCGCCGATGTGCTGTCGCGCACGCTGATCAAGGGTCAGGTGTTGCCGATCGGGGTGATCACTGCGCTGGTGGGCGCGCCGGTGTTTGCCATGATTCTGGTCCGCGGGAATCGTCCTCGATGAATGCCCGTCAGGAGGTGCCCGGCGCCATGCTCGAAGGCAGTGACCTGAGTTATTGGGTCAAGGGCGCGCCACTGCTCAGTGGCGTGAGCCTGGCGATTCGGCCGGGGAAAACCTGGGGATCGTCGGGCCGAATGGCTCGGGGAAGTCAACGCTGTTGAAGTTGCTGGCGGGGATTCAGACGCCGTCTCAGGGCGAAGTTCGCCTGGGCGGGAAGCGCTTGTCGGCGCTGAGCCGGCGGGACATTGCGCGGCAGGTGGCGGTGGTGGAGCAGCACGCGCAGACCGGCGATTCGATCAGTCTGTTGCAGGCGGTTGAGCTGGGGCGTACGCCGTGGCTGTCGGCGCTGGCGCCGTGGGGCGAGATGGATGACGGGATTGTGGCGAAGGCAATTGCGGATGTGAGTTTGCAGCCTCTGGTGCATCGGTCGTGGCATACGTTGTCGGGTGGGGAGCAGCAGCGCGGGCATATTGCGCGGGCTTTGGCGCAGCGGCCGCAGGTGTTGTTGCTGGATGAGCCGACGAATCATCTGGATATCCAGCAGCAGTTGTCGATTTTGCAGTTGGTGCAGGATTTGCCGGTGACGACGGTGGTGGCGTTGCATGATTTGAATCAGGCGTTGGGCTGTGATCGTCTGGCGGTGATGGATGGCGGGCGGTTGGTGGCGCTGGGTTCGCCGTTTGAGGTGTTGTCGCCGGAGCTGTTGGGTGACGTTTTTGGGGTGCGGGGGCATTGGTTGGTTGATCCGTTTGACGGGGCTCGTATGTTGCGGCTGCGGGCGCCAGGATCAACGGCGTCGGCCTAACGGCCTCGTTTTCGCCTTCGGCGAGTTACTTGGAAAAGCACCCCAAGTAACCAAGGGTGCTTGCTCTCGGTTTGGCCCGACTCCGTCGGGTTCCCTCACTCCGACGACGCTCCGTGGGCCCGCGCCGAACGGACATCCATGTCCTGACGGCGCTCTCGCCGCATCCATGCGGCTCGGCCCACTCCGCGTCGTCTACGATCGGCCTGCACCAAAGT
Organism: Pseudomonas sp. 15A4; assembly: GCF_016925575.1. Taxonomy (NCBI): domain Bacteria; kingdom Pseudomonadati; phylum Pseudomonadota; class Gammaproteobacteria; order Pseudomonadales; family Pseudomonadaceae; genus Pseudomonas; species Pseudomonas sp. 15A4. The sequence continues at coordinate 4,167,376 of NZ_CP068986.1, forward strand.
CGCGATTGGCGGTGTCTGGACCTTCTGCGCATGAAGATCAACAGCAGATCAAGAGCAGATCAAGAGCTTCCCGACTGAAGCCGGTCCCACTGACTGCACGCGTTGCTTTTTAGTGGGACCGGCTTTAGCCGGGAAGAGGCCGGTTCAGGCGCTCGAGGATTTCCGGCCTGAACGGTATTTGTGGGAGCGAGCTTGCTCGCGAATGCGGTATCTCAAACACCCCCGATCATGCAGCCCCACCCCCAACCTCAATACCGCGGCTTCACCGCCTTCCACTCCGGTTTGTATTTCTGCATCTGCCGCACATCGTCCCGCTGGCGAATGCCGCACGTTAGAAACTGGTCGTTGAGTTTGCCCAGCTGGTCGTAGTCCAGTTCCAGCCCCAGCCCGGGCTCGCGGGTGAGGTGGACGCAGCCGTCGACGATGGGAAGTTTGCCGCCTTTGATGACTTCTTCGTCCGGTTCTTGCCATGGGTAGTGGGTGTCGCAGGCGAAGTCGAGATTGGGGACGGCGGCGGCGACGTGGGTCATGGCCATGAGGCTGATGCCCAGGTGGGAGTTGGAGTGCATGGAGACGCCGAGGCCGAAGGTGTCGCACATTTTTGCCAGCGCCTGGGTGTCGCGCAGGCCGCCCCAGTAATGGTGGTCGGCGAGGACGATTTGCACGCTGTTCAGCGCGACGCTGCGGCGGAATTCGTCGAAGTCGGTGACGACCATGTTGGTGGCCAGCGGCAGGCCGGTGCGTTTGTGCAGTTCGGCCATGCCTTCCAGCCCGGGGGTCGGGTCTTCGTAGTATTGCAGGTCGTCGCCGAGCAGTTCGGCCATGCGGATCGAGGTCTCCAGCGACCAGTTGCCGTTGGGGTCGATGCGCAGCGGATACCCCGGGAATGCCTTTTTCAACGCCTTGATGCACGCCACTTCGTGCTCCGGGTCCAGCGCGCCGGCTTTCAGTTTGATGCTTTTGAAGCCGTAGGCTTCGATCATCCGCCGTGCCTGGGCGACGATCTGTTCTTCGCTCAGCGCTTCTCCCCAGCTGTCCGGCGCGTAGGGCGAGTCGGCGTGTTGGGCGTATTTGAAGAACAGGTACGCACTGAACGGCACGCGGTCGCGAACGGCACCGCCGAGCAAATCAACCAGCGGCAGGTTCATCGAGCGCGCCTGCACATCCAGGAACGCGACTTCGAACGCCGAATAGGCATTGCTCACCGCTTTGCTGGCGTGGGAGCCCGGCGCCAATTCGGCCCCGGCGACAGACGCAGGCTTGCTGGCCGCCACGGTCGCTTTGACCACCGCGCGCAGGTGGTTGAGGTTGAACGGGTCCATGCCGATCAACTGGCTCTGCAACTGCTGCTGGATCGCCAGCGCAGGTGCATCGCCGTAGCTTTCGCCCAGGCCGAGGTAGCCGTTGTCGGTTTCCACTTCAATGATCGAGCGCAGGGCAAAGGGCTCGTGGATGCCGCTGGCGTTGAGCAACGGCGGATCGCGGAAGGCAATCGGGGTAACGGTGACGCGTGTGATTTTCAAATGACTTCTCCCGGTCAATCAGGGTGTGAGCTTAGGGTTTCAGGCTTGGAGTTGAGCTGAGCGAGGTCGCTGTACGAAGGGTTGCAGCGTCTTCAGGCTTGGGGCGGTGCGGGTCGCCTTTGGGCGTGGTGCGGGCGAAAAGATCACCACCGCCGCCACCAGCGAGGTCAGCGCCAGACCGTACATGCCGCCTTGAATGGAGCCGGTTTTCTGCTCCAGAAAACCGAACGCCGTGGGCGCCACGAAGCCGCCGAGGTTGCCGATGGAGTTAATCAGCGCGATGACAGCCGCGGCGATGCGCGCGTCCAGATACCCCTGGGGAATCGGCCAGAACAGCGCCGAAGCTGCCTTGAAACCGATGGCCGCAAAACAGATGGCGACGAAGGCAAAGATCGGCCCGCCGACGGTGGACATGAACATCCCGCAAGCGGCAATCACCAGGGTGACCGCGACCCACGCCTGTTGATGCTTGAAGCGAGCGGCCAGCGCGGCGAAGCCGTACATGGCGATGATCGAGATGATCCACGGGATCGAGTTGAACAGGCCGACTTCGAAATCGGTGAGGCTGCCCATCTTCTTGATCATGCTCGGCAGCCAGAACGTCGCGCCGTAGATGGTCAGGGCCACGGAAAAGTAGATGAAGCAAAAGAGCATGATCTGTCGGTCGGCGAGCAGCTTGAAGATGGACGGTTTGATCACCTGAGCCGCTTCACGGGCGCGTTGTTCCGCGTCGATCGCGCTGATCAGTGCGCCCTTCTCTTCTTCGCTCAGCCATTTGGCTTCGCGGGGATGGGACTGCAGCCAGAACCAGACGAATCCGCACAGGGCGATGGAAGCAAAGCCTTCAATGATGAACATCCACTGCCAGCCGTGCAGGTTCATGCCGCTGACGCCGAGCAACGCACCGGACACCGGCCCGGAGATCACCGACGCAATTGCCGAGCCGCTGAGAAAGATGGCCATGGCCTTGCCGCGTTCGCTCGAAGGCAGCCACTGGGTGAAGTAATAAATGATGCCCGGGAAAAACCCCGCTTCCGCCGCGCCGAGGATGAAGCGCAGCACATAGAAACTGGTTTCACCGCGCACGAAGGCCATGGCCATCGCCGCAGCGCCCCAGGTGAACATGATGCGCGTCAGCCAGGCGCGAGCGCCGAAGCGTTGCAGGAGCATGTTCGACGGGACTTCGAACAGCGCGTAGCCGACGAAAAACAACCCGGCACCGAGACCGTACGCCGCAGCGCCGATGCCCAGATCGGTTTCCATGTGGCTACGGACGAAGCCGATGTTGACCCGGTCGATGTAGTTGACGATGAACATGATGACGAACAACGGCAACACATGACGGTTTACTTTTGTGGCCGCGCGGGCCAGTACGGTGGGATCGGCGCCGCCGATGGGTTCAGAGGTGGGAACTGTGCGATTCAAGGTGCGACTCCCGGTCTTTGTATTTTTTGTGGGATAGCGAGGAATGAGCCGATCATGGACCGTGGCATTGTTCCCGTCTAATCTAGATTGACTGTTGATTGATACCCGGAATAGATCAATGTTCGAGCTTGCCCAGCTGCGCTGCTTCACCACCGTCGCCACCGAACTTAACTTTCGCCGCGCCGCCGAACGCCTGAACATGACCCAGCCGCCGCTCAGTCGGCAGATCCAGTTGCTTGAGCATTCGCTGGGCGTTCAGCTGTTCAACCGCAACACCCGCAGCGTCGCGTTGACCGCGGCGGGCCGGGCGTTTTTTATCGAAGCGCAGACGCTGCTGGAACGTGCACATCAGGCGGCCATCGCGGCGCGACGCTTTGCCGAGGGTGACATCGGCTCGGTGACCATCAGTTTCGTCGGCAGCGCGGTGTACGAGTTTTTGCCGCGGGTCATCGCCGAAGCCCGGCAGAACCAGCCCCACGTAAAAATCTCCCTGACTGAACTCAATACCTACCAGCAGCACGAAGCCCTGCGCGCCCGGCGCATCGATCTGGGCATCGTGCGGGCGCCGCTGCTGCAGCCCGGTTATGAGACCGAATGCCTGGTCCGCGAGCCGTTCGTGCTGGCGGTGCCCAGCAGTCACCCGCTGGCCAGCGCACAGAACATCAGCGTGCAAGACCTCGACGCGCAGCCCTTCCTGATGTACTCGCACTCGGCGTACCCGCCGTTCAACGAACTGCTCACCGGCATGTTTCGCTCGGCGCAAGTGGCGCCCGAGTACGTGCAGTGGCTGGGGTCGTCGCTGACCATTCTGGCGCTGGTGAATGCCGGCATGGGCCTGGCGCTGGTGCCGCGCTGCGCCGCCAATGTGGTGTTCAAGGGCGTGACGTTCCGCGATATCGATCTGGGTGAAGGGGTGCAGAGCGAGCTGCACCTGGTCTGGCGCTCAGACAACGACAACCCGGCGTGTCAGATGCTGCTGGAGGCGATTCGCGCGGCGGTGAAAGCCGAAGCGCGCGCCGCACAGTAGGACCGGCTTTAGCCGGGAAGGCGTCAGTGGTTACACCGCGCCTCACCCGACTCAACCCTCAGGTGCGCTGGGCGGCTGCCGACACATCCAGCGGCGCTGCATCCTCCGGCGTGGTCGAAAACGGCTCGATCTTGCCGACGATGAACAGGTAGCTGAACGCCCCCAGCAGGGCAAATGCTCCGGCGGTCAGCAGCGGCGCGGTGAACGAACCGTTGCCGATCACCAGCATGAAGCCGGTGAAGGTGGTGATGAAAATGCCGGCGGTGTTCGACGCGAAGTTCTGTATCCCGCCGATCGACGCAACGTGGGCCGGAGACGGCGCCACATCAGCCGGCAGGCACCAGATGCTCGCGCCGGCAAACGCAAGGCTGGCATAGGCCAGGCTGAAAAAGCCGAGCATCGCCCAGGTACTGTCGACAAACACCGACAGGGAAATACTCGACGACATCAGCATGCCGCCGACGATGCAGGTCTTGCGCGCTGCGGTCAGGCTCCAGCCCCGGCGATACAGCGCGTCGGAAGTCAGCCCGCCGATCCAGCCGCCGACGATGGACGCCACCGCCGGGATAGTGCCCAGCGTGCCCAGTGATTTCAGCGAGAACCCGCGTTCGGTGACCAGGTAAGTCGGAAACCAGGTGATGAAGAAATAGATCACAAAGTTCAGGCAGAAGAAGCCCAGCATCATTCCCCACAAGGTGCGATGACGAAACAGCGACGCCCATCTGACCTTCGGCCGCGCAGCCAGAGTCGCTGCCTTGCCCGCTTCATGCTGCTCGATGGCGGCCACGGCCTGTGGCTCTTTGTAGATCAGGAACCACCCCACGACCCAGATCAGGCCCACCGCGCCGGTGATGATGAACGATGCCCGCCAGCCCCAGAATTCGATGATCAACGCCACCAGCGGAATGGACAGCGCCGAACCGACCCGCGAGCCGCTGTCGAAAATACTGGTGGCAAAGCCGCGCTCTTTGATGTCGAACCACTGGCTGACGATTTTCGCGCAGGACGGATACGCCCCCGCCTCTCCCACGCCGAGCATCAGCCGGCAACCGAACATCGACGCCAGGCTGCTGGCCGCCGCCGTGGCCGCCGTGAACAGCGACCACCAGGCGACCGCGAGGGGCAGCGCGATGCGGGCACCGACCTTGTCGACGAACCAGCCAAAGGGCATTTGCATGAGTGCGTAGGTCCAGAAGAAACCGCTGAGCAGCAGGCCCATTTGCCCTGAGCCAAGACCGAGTTCTTTCTGGATATAGGGGGCGGCAACCGCGAGGTTGGCCCTGTCGATGTAGTTGATGGCCACCGCGAGGAAGCACAGAAAAATTACCAACCAGCGCCCTTTCTGCATGGCGAGTCCTCCTAATTATTTTTATGAGTAAGACGTCGTTAGAGCTTCGTCTAGCGCCCAGTCCCTGATCTGCGCGCTGTTCACTGATGGATTGAGCATCCCTCAAAGACCGCAGAATTGGCCTGACCAAATATCCGAATGCAGCGGATACTAGACCCGCAAATCGGGTTAGGGAAATCGAAAAAGCGATTTATTTGCCGAAATACGGCTCGACGGTCGGGATTTGCATAATTTGGCCTGACCAATCTATGCTGCTGCGCACGCCACCCGGGGCCGCCTCTAGTGAAGCACTGCCGCCCTGGAGCGGCCCGCTCCCCATAACAACAAGGACTGCGCAATGAAAATGACCTTCCGTTGGTACGGCGACAGCGATCCCGTCACCCTGCCCTACATCCGCCAGATCCCCGGTATGACCGGCGTGGTCTCGGCCATCTACGACATCCCGGTGGGCGAGGTCTGGCCGCTGGAGAAGATCGCCGCCCTCAAGGCTACGGTGAATGCCCACGGGCTTGAGCTGGAGGTCATCGAGAGCGTGCCGGTCCACGAGGACATCAAACGCGGTTTGCCTTCCCGCGATCAGTTGATCGACAACTATGGCCAGACCCTGCGCAACTTGGCGGCCTGCGGGATCAAGGTGGTCTGCTACAACTTCATGCCAGTGTTCGACTGGACCCGCTCGACTCTGGCCATGGAGCTGCCGGACGGTTCGACCACCCTGGCGTTCGACGTGGCGGTGATCGAGCAGGCCAATCTCGATAACGGCATCAGCCTGCCCGGCTGGGACGTCAGCTATGAGCCGGACGTCCTGCGCGCGCTGATCAACGAATACGCGCAGGTCGATGAAGCCACGCTGCGAGAACGGCTGGCGTACTTTCTCGAGCGGATCATTCCGGTGGCCAAGGATGCGGGCATCAAGATGGCCCTGCATCCGGATGACCCGCCGCGCTCGATGTTCGGCATGCCGCGGGTGGTGAAGAACCGCGAAGACCTGGCGCGCATTCTGGCGATGGTCGATGACCCGGCCAATGGCTTGACCCTGTGTTCAGGTTCACTTGGCGCGGATCTGGGTAACGATATCCCGTCGCTGGTCCGGGAATTCGGGGGTCAGGGACGCATTCACTTCGCCCATCTGCGCAATGTGAAGGTCAACGAAGCCGGTGATTTTTTGAGACCGCACACCGCTCCGAAGACGGCTCGCTGGACATGGCCGAGATCGTCAAGGCCTACGTCGAGACCGGCTTCGAGGGTTATTACCGTCCCGACCACGGACGGATGATCTGGGGCGAAACCGGCAAACCGGGCTACGGCCTGTACGACCGCGCGCTGGGGGCAGTGTATTTGAACGGGTTGTGGGAAGGGATTCGCAAGACGATGGTGTGAGGCTGAGGACCTTTGAACAGCACCGTCTTGCGGCGGCCGACTGTTAACGCAACTCCGCTTCCATGCCATCGAGCCACCGCGCTTCTGAACGTCGCAGGTGTTCGCGCATGGCGGTCTGGGCGCCGATCAGGTCACGGGTCTGGACGGCGTGCAGAATGGCTTCGTGCTCGGCCACCGCCATGGCCCAGGTTTCGCGGGTTTCGGAGTGTTCGCTGACGTGGGCGGTGAGCGGGCTGTAACGCTCTTCGAACAGGGAGGTGATGATGCGCACCAAGGTCGAGTTGCCGCTCATTTTCGCCAACCGCTGGTGGAATTTGCGGTCGTCGTCCAGCGCCGGCACTCCTTTAAGCGCACCCTCGCGCATCTTGTCGATGCACCCCTGCAGGTAGCGAAAGTCAGCCTTGCTGCCGTGCAGGCAAGCCAGCATCACGCTCTCACCTTCGATCAACGCCCGGGCCTGCATCAACTCTGACGGGCTTTCTCCCAACGTACGGGTTTTGCCTTTGACGCCGAGCAGGTGCTCACAGACGTAGATCCCGGAGCCCATGCGGATTTCGACGCTGCCTTCGATTTCGAGAGCGATGAGGGCTTCGCGCAGAGACGGACGAGAGACGCCGAGCAACTGGGCCAGATCGCGCTCCGGGGGCAGCCGCGCGCCGGGGGCGATGCCATGCTTGCGGATGTGCTCGCGCAATCGGTCGGCAGTGATCTGGTACAGGCGGCGTTCGGGTGCTGGATTTGGCGCGGTCATCAATCACGTTCCATCAAGATGCGCCGGAGGATATCACAGGCGTTGGGGCGCCTTGTGGCGTGGCCAGAGATGCGGTCATGACTGAATGCACGCGAGCGTTTAGTGGGACCGGCTTCAGCCGGGAAGAGGCCAGTGCGTCCACCCTCGATTTTGCGGTGTGACCACCGACGCCTTCCCGGCTAAAGCCGGTCCCACTATTTAGGGCGCGGTGTGTCAGTTTGATGGACGCAGATCTTCGCGCGCGGCGCTCAACTGGATGCAAGCGGTCCCACTATGGATTCTCGGTGTGTCAGCTGGGGATCAATCGACCAACGCTCCGCCAAGCTGCGGCTGCTCAAACCCCGCAATTAAACGTCCCATCTCCACTACCGGCAAAAACCTGCGGCGTTTCTTCTCCTCGTGGTTCTGCGCAATGTCGGCAATCCGGTGCTGCAAAAACGGGTTGAGAAACCGATCGCGAACGATGGTTAGATAATCCCGCGCCTGATCCAGCTGGCCCTTCGCTGCAAACACCGGCAGCACCTCCCGCTCCCACAGTTCCTCCAGGCTCTCACGCAGCCCTGGGTCGTTCATCGCTTGGAACACCGTCTCGTCCGCCGGCCGGCCATCCTTCAACCAGCGCTCGGCCAGCCAGGTGTGCCCGAGGTTGAGCATGAACAATTTGAACTGCTCGTACTGTTCCAGTTGATCCGTCACCACCACGCAAGGGTGCGTACACGGCAGCACCAGCCCCGGCTGCCGCTCAATCGCCCAGATCGCGTACGGCTCGGCAATGGCGCCAACCGGTTGAATGGGCTGCGAGACGATGCGATCAACCAGGGAATTCGCCCAGCGGCAGGTGCCTCGCAGATAGTGGGCAAAGCCGACGTCGATGCCCCACTCCGCCGCCAGTTGACTGATAAGGTCGCGCAGCACGTCGCCATTGCGCGACACCAGCTCACAGGGGAACAGCGACAACGCTGCATCAGGATCCACCTGCCAGCGGTCATGGAGCAACACCAGCAGTTTCGCCGGAAAACTCCGGGGCGTCAGGGCATCAGCGGCCAGGCAAGACGCCGTGTCCGCCGCGTCCAGCACGTAACCGTTGTCGCCGGTGTTGGAAATCACCACCTTCACGTCGTGCCGCATCGCCTGACGAATCACTGACCAATCGGGGTCGGCGTGCAGCGCCCCGGCAATCGAGGTCGACCAATACTCTTCATCTACTGTTCGGCCGTCTTCCATGCCCTGAATGCGCACCGGATACCCCAAGCCGCTGGCCAGCGCCTGCACCCGCCGGGCACTGTCCGCGCTGGATGTGGTTTGCACGACAGTCATTCTGCCCAGCGCTTCGCCCTTTTCAAGCGCCTGGGAAATGAACAGATCGACGTGGGCCTGAAGAAAACGGCTGGTGCCAAATTGCAAGATCGGGGTAAACGGGGTCGCACGCATGCCCGCGCCTCCTAGCATTCGACGATGGCTTTGACGACCCGCTGCGCCGGGTCGAGCAGCGTGGTGAAGCGTTCGGTCACTTCGCTCAGGGCCATGCGATGAGTGTTGAGCGCTGCGTCGGGGATCAGGCCGTCGCGCAGGCATTGCTCGACGTAGCGGAAGTCCTCGACCGTGGCGTTACGGCTGCCCATCAGTGTCGCTTCGCGCTTGTGAAATTCAGGGTCGGAGAAGCTGATGGTGTCGCGAACGATGGACACCAGCACGTATTTGCCGCCGTGGGCGATGAACTCGAAACCGCGCTCCATGGCCTTGGCGTTGCCGGTGGCGTCGTACACCACATCGAAGAACTCGCCCTGGGTCAGTTGCTCCAGTTGCTGCTTGTCGTCCGCGCCGATCAGCACGGCCGAGTCGATCTGCAGGTGCTGCTTGCAGAACGTCAGACGGTCCTCACGGGTGTCGAGCACGGTGACTTTCGCCCCGCGCAGGCGGGAGAAAATCGCCACCGCCATGCCGATCGGGCCGGTGCCAACCACCAGCGCGCGCTGGCCGGATTGCACGTCCGAGCGACGCACCGCGTGGGCGCCAATGGACAGAAATTCGATCATGGCCGCCTGATCCAGCGTCACACCGTCGGCCTTGAGCACGAAGCCGTGGGGCAAGCTCAGGTATTCAGTGAACGCGCCGTCGCGGTGGACGCCCAGCACTTGAATGCGCACGCAGCAATTGGTCTTGCCCTGGCGACAGGCGATGCAGTCGCCACAGGACAGATACGGCATCACATACACCACGTCGCCAGGCTCAAGCCCGCTGCCCGCCTCGCTTTGCTCGACGATGCCGGAGAACTCGTGGCCCATGACCCGGGGGTATTCGAGGAACGGCTGGTTGCCGTTGAAGATATGCAGGTCGGTGCCGCAGACGCCTACCCGCTTGATGCGGACCAGGGTTTCGCCAGGGGCGCGTTCGGGTTTCGGACGGTCAAGGGCCAGGAGGGATCCGGGTTTTTCGCAGACGACGGTGAGCATCTTCTTTCTCCAGACCAGGCACGCCGGCGCAACTGGGAGGGCCGAAGCCGTTTGTTGCCGGGCAATGATCTTGTTGTTGTGAGGTGGCTGATGAATGCTGAAAGCGCGGGCCGCAGCTGAATGGCTCGCCCTGCGGCTCAGGAAAAACTACACAGCCGCCCGATCATTGGCAAGACCAATCAACGAATCAAGCTATTGGCCTTACCAGATTCATGATTCGATGTTCCGGCGCGAACGCCCGTGCTACCGCTGTAAATCCCTACAGCCGATGGTTATGATCGGAGCCCATGACCTCCCCATTGCCGATCCGCTCGCCCTGCCCGCCCGGCGCCTGTCAATGCGACCGCGACCAACTGTTGGCGCTGGACGGAGCAGATGTGCGCATCCTTCGCCTGACCCGCCAGGAAGAGAAACGCCTGCTCGATCGCCTGGAAAATATCGCCAGCCTGGAAGATCTGCAGCGCCTGCAAACGCGAATGTTCGACCAACTCGGCATCCGCCTGGACATCGCTCCCGGCTTCAATGAGGTGCGCAGCATGCGCGGCATGGTCATCGACATCGCCGCACTGCCCGGCATGTGCCGCAAGACCCGCGCCGCCATCCCCGCCGCCATCCGCCGCGGGCTGGAAAAGAACCCCGAAATCGCCTGGCGCTTGCTCAACGCCCACGACTTGTTGCGGGATGCCTGATCGCGGTGACCTGCCCGCAGGCTCTCTCACTGCAGAACCTGCATCACTACGGCCTTACTTCTCCCAGTCCGCCTTTTCGATCTTCAACCCGTGCAGACCGTTGTAGACAGCGCGTTTGGGCTGCTCCCAACCTTGCAGCAACGCCGCATCAAGGTCGTAAACCTCGACACCCAGCGGCCGGCAAACGGTCAGCGGGTCCTGGGCATCCGGGCCCCACATTGGCAGTGAAAGGTCACCGCCGGGGCACGTTGACAACGCGCACAGCAGGTCGATCTCGGCGAAAAATTCCAGGTAATCCCCCTGTTTGGCCGGGCAGGCTTTCATGAAATACAGGTCGTCGTGATTCAAGCCGGTGCACTGGAAGATGTTCAGCACGTCGTGGACGTCAAATTCGGTCAGGCCATGGGGCAGAACTGCCCGAGTCAGATTCGAATGGCAGTGATGGTGAAAGTCTTCGCCGGTGAGCATTTTGTTCACATAGGGATCGCAGCGGGTGCCGAGCAAGTCATGCAGCCGCCCGCCGTGCTCGTCGATGCCATAGCTGGCGAGGCTGTCGTCGGTGATGGTGACCATCGGCCGCAGGAACGGCAGGTTCGACCACAGACGGTCGTGGGTCGTGACATGGGCGCCCTGCAGTTGCCGGGTGCGCGCGGCCCACATGCGTTCGCGCGGATCATCGGCGCTCCAGACGTTGAAGTCGCCCACTTGTGGGCCCACCGGGGTGGTCACGCGGAACACCTGTCCGGCCTTGACCTTCCACGCCCGGCCAGTGCGGATAGGCACTTCGAATTGCTCGACCAGGGTGCGGCTGTCCTGCGCGTCGCGAATGCGTTGATAAAAGGCGGTGTCGACCTGCAGGGCCGAGCCTTTGCTGACCTGATAAGCAGCGGGATAGTCTTTGTACATGGGGGCTCCGGGCGAGTAGGTTTTCAGCTGAAGCATTGAGCACAGCACAGCCCGTGCCAAGGGATGTGTGGCATTCAACACGCACAGTCACGAGCCGTTATTTGGAATTTAATTTCCATCTGTACAAGTAATAGAACTGCGACTAGCATTGCGACAGCCTGACAGAGGCCCCGAATCGACCTCAACAAGACCTCATCCAGAGGCGCCAGGGGATTCACATGCTCGACCGCGCCAGACGTTTTTCCATCAAGCAGATCGCGACTCAGGCCGGCGTGAGCAAAGCGACGGTCGATCGCGTCCTGCACCAGCGCGGCAGCGTGCATTACCAAACCCACCGCCGCATTCATCAAGCCCTCGAAGAACTCGAAGCCCAGGAAAAGTCAGGGCCTGCGGTGGGCCGCACCTTTCATATCGATGTCATCCTCCACACACCCAAGCGCTTCAGCGATGCAGTGCAGGAGGCGATTCTCGCGCAGCTCGGCAATCTGGCGCCGTTTCGTGTCTTTCCGCGTTTTCACCTGTATCAGGCCATCAGCACGCAGCAGATGCACGACCTGATCCTGCGTTGCGTCGGCAAAGGCAGTCAGGGCCTGATCATCAAGGCCGCAGATGAGTTACCGATCAACGAGGCAGTGAATCAGGCCACGGCAGCGGGTGTGCCGGTGGTGACATTTGTTTCCGACCTGCCCCAGAGTGAGCGCATCGGTTACATCGGTATGGACAATCGCACCGCCGGGCAAACGGCGGCGTACCTGATGTCGCGCTGGTTGGCCGAGGAAGCGCAAGACGTGGCCGTGGTGATCAGCAGTGAGCTGTTTCGGGGCGAGGAAGAACGGGAAATGGGTTTCCGCACCTGGCTGCGCAGCCGTGCGGCGCACCTGCGCGTGGTCGACGTCACCGGAGGGTTTGGGGTGCATGAGCCGACCTTTGAAAACGTGACTCGGGCGCTGCGGGACAATCCGGCGATCAAGGCCATTTACAGCGTCGGCGGCGGCAACCGAGCCATCGTCGAAGCCTTCGCCGCACTCGATCGGCCCCTGGAGGTGTTCATCGGTCACGACCTCGATCAGGAAAACCGGCAACTGCTGGCGGAAGAAAAGATGGCCGCGATCATCGATCACAACCTCCACGTGGACGCCCGCAACGCGTTTCTGCACATCCTGCAGTTTCATCGCCTGTGGAAGGCGATGCCGATTCCCGTGTCCCACGTGCAGGTGGTGACACCGTTCAACTTGACCCACTGACGCGCAGTCGCGCCTTTACGCCGATCACCCCATAACAACAATCCCGGAGATCCACCCATGCTACGCATTGCTGTCCTCGGCGCAGGCCGTATCGCCAACATTCACGCGGCCAACGTGGCTGCCAACCCCGACGTGCAACTCGTGCTGATCGCTGATCCATGGCGCGAAGGCGTCGACACCCTGGCCAAGAGGTTGGGTTGCGCGGCGGCCTACGATTGCGCCGAGGCCATTGCCCGGGACGATGTGGACGCGATTGTCATCGGCACGCCGACCGACACCCACATCGACCTGATGCTGCGGGCGGTTAAGCTGGGCAAACCGGTGCTGTGCGAGAAACCCATTGACCTGGATTTCGCCAAAGCCGCCCGCGCAGTGGAAGAGATCGAGCGCCTGAACGGCAAAGTGATGCTGGGTTTCAACCGCCGTTTCGACCCGGACACCTTGCAGATGCGCAAAGCCATTACACGGGGGACATCGGCGAGGTGCGCCAGGTGATCATTACCAGCCGTGATCCGGGGCTGGCGCCGGTGGAATACCTGACCCACTCCGGCGGCATCTTCCGCGACATGACCATCCATGATTTCGACACCGCACGCACACTGCTCGGCGAAGAACCCATCGAAGTGATCGCCATCGCCAGCCGACTGGTGGAGCCCGCGCTCGCCCAGATCGACGACTACGACAGCGTGATGGTCCTGCTGCGCACCGCCTCAGGCAAACAGTGCCACATCAATTGCTGCCGCGAGGCCGTGTACGGCTACGATCAGCGCCTGGAAGTGTTCGGTTCCAAGGGGATGATCCTCAACGACAACCATCGCCCGAGCACGGTGCGCAGCTACAGCGCCACGCAAACCGAAGTGCGCGAGCCGCTGGAGAACTTCTTCCTCGAGCGTTATGCCGCTTCGTATCGCATCGAGCTGAACCAGTTCATTGACGCGGTACGCGGCAACCAGCCCCTGCCGACCAACGCCCGCGATGGCTTGAAAGCTTTGCATCTGGCGAACTGCGCCATTGAGTCGATCAAGACTGGGCGGGCGGTGAAGGTGGAAATCTGAGTCGCGGAGGCACTTGTCGCCCGAACTCAGGATCGGGCAGGTGAACATTCTGTAGAGGATTGCCCGTCGTCAAGACGCCACGGTATCGCGGAGCAGATGCAGTCCATGTGGGCGTGAGCTTGCTCACGAAGAGAGCATTCCAGTCGCTAAAGATTCTGCGGATGGACTGCCCTTTTCGCGAGCAAGCTCGCGCCCACACTGTTTATCACCGGTAGCTCGGCGATAACGTCATGTTCGATGTGTCCCTGCCCATCACTTGAAATCCCGACTGCGCACGTCGAGCCCGGTGAGCATCGGCGTGAGGTCGAACAATCGCTGGGCGATGACGTGGCGCACGCCCTTCTGGTATTCGAACTTGCCGAACACCTGCATCAACTGCGACCCCACCAACACCTTGCGCTGACGCTCGGCCAGATCACGCCAGACCACGACGTTGATCATGCCGTGTTCGTCTTCCAGGGTGACAAAGGTCACGCCGCTGGCGGTACCGGGCCGTTGTCGACCGACGACAAGACCGGCGACGCTGAAGCTCCGACCATGTTCTTCATCCAGCAAATCCTTAGAACTGCGAAAACGCTTCGCGGCGAGTTTATGGCGCAGCAGGGCCAACGGGTGTGGGCCGAGGGTGGTGCCGAGGGTGTCGTAATCGGCTGCAAGGTCCTGGGCGACACTCGGCAACGGCAGCGCGACCTGGGCCTCTTCGCCAAAACAGTCATCGCCGAACAACGGCCGTTGCATCTCGACGCCGGCGATCTCCCAGCGCGCCCGATGCCGATGCCCCACCAGGCCTCGCAATGCACCGGAATCCGCCAGCGCAGCACGGGCCCGATTGTCCAGTTCGGCGCGAATGCACAGGTCGGTTACGTCTTTGAAATCCCGTACGCCGCGCGCCTGTTCGATGCGTCTGGCATCCTCCTCGCGGAAGCCGCGAATCATGCGCAGGCCCATGCGGATCGCCAGGTTCTGGTTGTACTCCCGGCCAGCCACCGGCTCCAGCGAACAGTCCCAGTCGCTGTAACGCACGTCCACCGGATGCACGTCGATGTGGTGGCGCCGGGCGTCTTGCAGCAATTGATCAGGGCTGTAAAAGCCCATCGGCCAGCTGTTGATCAGCGCACAGGTAAACGCCGCCGGCTCGTGGCACTTGAGCCAGCAACTGGCGTAGGTCAACAGCGCGAAACTGGCGGCGTGGGATTCCGGGAAGCCATAGCTGCCGAAGCCCTTGATCTGTTCGAAAATCCGCTGGATGAACTCGTCGGGGTAGCCCTTTTCCTTCATGCGCTCGCTGAGGCGAATGCGATGGGGCTCGAGACCGCCGTGGCGTTTCCAGGCGGCCATGGAACGGCGCAGTTGATCCGCCTCCCCGGGGAATAATCGGCAGCGACGATCGCCAGCTGCATGACCTGCTCCTGAAACAGCGGCACGCCCAACGTGCGCTCGAACACCACTTTCAGTTCTTCGGACGGGTACGTCACTGCCTCTTCGCCGTTCTTGCGGCGCAGGTACGGATGCACCATGCCGCCCTGAATGGGCCCGGGGCGGACGATGGCCACTTCGATCACCAAGTCATAGAAGGTATTGGGCTTCAAGCGTGGCAGCATGGACATCTGCGCCCGCGACTCGATCTGGAAGACGCCGATGGTGTCGGCGCGGGTGATCATGTCGTAGGTCGGTTTGTCCTCGGAAGGAATGGTCGCGATGGTCAGATCGTAACCACGATAGCCCCTGACCAGATCGAAGGTCCGGCGCAGCGCGCTGAGCATGCCCAAGGCCAGGATATCGACCTTGAGCAGGCCCACCAGATCGAGGTCGTCCTTGTCCCATTGAATAATGGTGCGGTCCGCCATGGCGGCGTTTTCCACCGGCACCAGGGTTTCCAGCGGGTGCTCGGAAATCACGAAACCGCCGGGGTGCTGGGACAAATGCCGCGGGAAGCCGATGAGTTCGCCGGTCAGCGTCAGCACCCGCCGCAGGATCTGACTGTCGGGTTCGAAACCGCATTCGCGCAGGCGTTCGGCGGGCGGCATGCTGTCGCTCCAGCGGCTGAAACAGTCGGCCAAAGCGTTGATCTGATCGGGGGCAAACCGAGGACGCGCGCCACATCGCGGACCGCTCCCGCACCGTGGTAGGTACTGGCAACGGCGGTCAGCGCCGCCCTGCCCCTTCCGTATCGACGGAACACGTATTGCAGGACTTCCTCCCGCCGTTCGTGCTCGAAATCGACGTCGATGTCCGGGGGCTCGTCGCGCTCTTCGGAGATGAAACGCTCGAACAGCAGATTGCTTTTTGACGGGTCCAGTTCGGTGATGCCCAGGGCGAAACACACTGTGGAGTTGGCCGCCGAGCCTCGGCCCTGGCAAAGAATGTGCTGGTCGCGGGCGAAGCTGACGATGTCATGCACCGTAAGGAAGTAACTCTCGTAGCGCTTGGCCGCAATCACCTTCAGCTCTTTTTCGATGTTGCTGCGGGCGACCTCCGGCACGCCTTGAGGCCAGCGACGGCTTGCGCCCTGCTCGGTCAGATGCCGCAGCCAAGTGCTGGGGGACTGGTCAGGCGGTACCAGTTCATGGGGGTATTCGTAGCGCAATTCACTGAGGTCGAAGGTGCAGCGCCGGGCGATGTTTACGGTTTCGATCAGCAGGCTTGCCGGATACACCTCGCCGAGCACCGACAGCGGCCGCAGATGCCGCTCACCGTTGGCAAACAGCCGATGCCCTGCCTCGGCCACGGTGGTGTGGTGGCGAACGGCGCTCATGGTGTCCTGCAAGGCCCGACGACCGCGAGCGTGCATGTGCACGTCGCCGCTTGCGACGGCTGGAATCGCCAGGGCCCGTGCCATACCGAGCAGAGTGTTAAGGCGCTTTCGATCATCCGGACCGCAATGCAACTCGACGCTCAGCCACAGATTCTGCTGAAAAATCCCACGCAGCCATGCGCCTTGTTCCCGCCGCGTCGGAACGTCCTGATCAAGATCCGGCAGCCAGAGCGCCAAAAGCCCCGAGAGCGGCGGCTGGAAGTCCTCGCGCAGCAAACGGTATTCGCCTTTCTTGCTTCGACGCCGACCCTGGGTGATCAAGCGACACAAGGCTTGGTAACCGGCAAGATTCTCCACCAGCAAGACGATTTTCGGCCCGTTCTCGACAGTGATTTCGCTGCCGATGATCAGCGGCAGTTCACATTCCTTCGCCGCCTGCCACGCCCGCACAATGCCCGCCAGGGTGCATTCATCGGTAATCGCCAGCGCTTGATAGCCGTGCAGCCTGGCGCGCTCGAACAGCTCCTTCGCACTCGACGCCCCGCGCTGAAAGCTGAAGTTCGATAGGCAATGCAGCTCGGCGTATCCCCGCTCATGCGAACCAGCCGTGCAGCAACAGGTTGCTGTCACCGACGCTGCGGTACGCCCAGCCGCGCTGGCCATTGCGGGTTTCGACGAGGTAGTAGTCGCGGCGCACGTCGCCGCCGTCCCACCAGCCCGACTCGATGCGCTCCGGCCCGGCCAACACGCGCAGGCCGGGCTCGGTCAGTAACTCCGGCTCAGGCAACAGCCAGCCGGGGCGTGGCACTTTAAGGGTCAGCGCCAGCGGTTTGCTGGGGGATGCTGACAGCGAGGCGTGTTCCGGGCGATGGTCGGCATTGAAACCCAGCCCTGCGACCGCTTCATCTCCAAGCCGGGCACGCAGGCGTTCGCGCAGCTGCTCCCAGGGCATGGTCTGCTGCGGACGGTCGTCGAACAGCTCGCGGTGAGTGGGCACAAACGCCGGCAGGTCCTTGGCCTGCAATCTGAGTGCGCGCACCGGCGAAGGCACTTCGACTTGCTCCAGACGGCCACGCGCCAGCTCGAACAGCATGTTGGCTTCGCGCTCGGCGCTGAGCAGGCCGACGGGAATCTGCGTGTCCGGCGCAACGCTGCCAACGCTCGGCACGTGCTCCAGATGAATCACGAAACGCTGAACGCCGCTGTCGCGCCCGGCCAGAAACACCGCCAGATCGGCAATCATGCGCTTGAGCGGAAACAACAGCGCCTGATGGGATTCGACGTCGAAATTCAGCTCGATGCGGGTATCGAAACGGTCCGGCGGCACATAGCACTCCAGCCCCATGGGCCTGCGCCCAAACAGCGTGTCGAGGTGTTGCAGCACGGCCGCCGGGAAACGCCGGGCCAGGGTGTCGCGGGGCAACGCCTCAACCTGTCGCACGCGGTGCAGCCCCATGCGCGCCAGTGCAGTGGCGACTTCGGTTGGCAGGCCGATACGGTTGACCGGCATCTGTGCCAGCACCTCGTGCAGCGTGTCGCCCTCGGTCACGGCAAGCCCATCATGGGCGTTGGCGAGCATGCGGGCCGCCAACGGGTTGGGCGCCGCAACGATGCGGTGGGTGAAGCCCAGTTCGGTCAGTTCCTGACGCAGACGCGCTTCGAACACCGGCCATGGCCCGAACAGGCCGAAGCTGGATTCGACCTCCATCAACAGCACGCGCGGGTACTTGAGGCTGACGTGGGAACTGAAACGGTAGGCCCAGGCCGCCAGCAAACGATGCCAGCGCTCGGTTTCGTCCGGGTCGTATTCGACCGTGGCGAATTCACGGGTCATGGCATGGGCTGCGGTCAACGACTGGCCGGCACGCAGGCCTATGGTTCGGGCCGCCGGGTTGACCGTTTGCAGCACCCGGCGCTGGGCCGTGCCGCTGATCAGTGCCAGCGGTTCTGCAGGGTTTTCGCGACGACGCATGACGCCGTCCAGCGCCAGCTGCGGGAGGAGGACACAAGCCCAGAGCATGGCAACCTCAGGCGTCAGCAGTGAACGGAACGGGGGAAGACGGCGCCAGCCCGCCGCGACACTTCAGCACCCGCAACTGACTGGGGCGTGCATCGATCGCAATGCGCAGCGCGGCCGGTGACGGATTGGCCGCCGCCTCATGCCCGCGGCAGGCAAAGGCCAGGGTTTCACCGGTTTCGGCGGCCACCTGCAACCGCCGCAAGGCGCGGTCGTCGACTTTGGTGGGCCAGCACAACACAGCGCCGCAACTGCCCGAACGCAGGCATTGCTCCACCGCCCACAAGGCATCGCGCTCGTTGGCATGAATGATCGACAACTGCTTCAGGTCGATGCCCGCCATCTGCCAGGCCTGGGCATAGGGCAAAAAAGGAGGCGCAACCAGCACGATGCGCTCGCCGCTGTCAGCGAGCCGCGCCAGGGTTGGCCACATCAGCCGCAACTCGCCACTGCCGTTGGCCGCCACCAGCACTTCGGTCATCGCTGCAGGTGGCCAGCCGCCCAAAGGCAACGCTGCATCGAGTGCCGCGTGGCCGGTGGGCTGCGCGGCCACCGAAGCAACCTGCTGACGCCCCTTCCAGACGCGACGCTCGTCCAGCAGCGCGTCGAGGCTGACCACCGCGCCCATCATTCCCGGCGTACCAGGCCACAGAACACGCCTTCTATGGCGAAGTCCTGGTCTGGCCGAACAATGATGGGTTGATACGCAGGGTTGCGCGGCAGCAGGCGCAGCTGATCATCGCCGCGCTCAAGGCGCTTGATGGTCACTTCGCCATCCAGTCGGGCGACGATGATCTGCCCGTCGCGGGCCTCGGCGCTTTGCAGGATGCCCACCAGATCGCCGTCGAAGATGCCGTCGTCGATCATCGAGTCACCGTTCACCCGCAACAGGTAATCCGGGACGCGCATGAAGGTGCGGCTGTCCAGCGTGAAGGTGTCGTGGTGATCGAGATCGGGCCCGATGGGCGCACCGGCGGCCACTCGGCCGAGCACGGGTATGTCGAGCATCTGCGGACGTGGGCGAGTGTCCAGCAGGCGGATACCGCGGGCCTGATTGGCGACGACTTCGATCAAGCCGGCGTCGGTCAGGGCCACGATATGCTTGCGCGCAACACTGCGGGACGCAAATCCGAAGGCCTCGGAAATTTCAGCCAGGCTGGGAGGCTGGCCATTCTGGGCGATGCGATCTCGAATGAACGTGAGGATGGCAGCGCGTTTGGAGGATAGGGTCGTCATGGAGCACATTTGTACTCTTTTCGATTAACCCTGACCAGCGCCTCTTGTCGATCCGGCCGCCATTTTTGTAACAGAGCGGCGAATCCGGGGAATCCCCACCCTGCTCAAAAGCCCTGCCTAGCGCTCAAACAGCGCCTGAATCTGCGGATATGCGAGGCTGGTGTCGGTGACTGTCTCTGAGCGGCCCTCCTGCAGAAAATCCCGCGCCAGTTGTTCAGCCTGTCCCCACAGCGTCTGGGCAATGCTCGACCCGGCGCTCAAACGGCGCACGCCCAACTCGGCCAGTACGTCGGCGGCGGGCAGTCCCTGTCGCGCCAGTAGATTGATGGGCAGACCGATGCCTGCAACGACGGCTTTGATCTGCTCGACATCCACCAGGGCCGCGACGAACAGGCCGTCCGCGCCCGCCTCCCTGTACAGCTGGCCGCGCTTCAGGGTTTCTTCCAGACGCAGCTCATCAGGGACCAGACTCGCCAGGTACACGTCGGTGCGGGCATTGATAAAGACGTCCAGGCCGTTGCGGGCCGCCATGTTTTTGATCGCCTCGATCTTGCGGGCGAGAAGCGCCGGCGCGTCGGAACCATCTTCGATATTGATCCCGACCGCGCCGACGTCCAGCACCCGATTGACGTTTTCCGCGACGGTTTGCGGGTCGTCCGCGTAACCGTTTTCGATGTCGACCGACAGTGGCACCTTGATCAGCCGGGCGATGCCGGCCGCAACGCTGACGGCAATGTCGACCGGAAACACCCGGCCATCGGCATAGCCCTGGGCCCAGGCGACCCCGGCGCTGGTGGTCGCGATGGCGGTGGCGCCGAGGCTTTCGAACAGTCGAGCGCTGCCCGCATCCCAGGCATTGGGCAGGCGCAAAACGGTGGATTGGTGATGCAACGAGCGAAACGTCTGAGCGGAACCGGGCATGATCATCTCCATTGATTCGGTTTCGGGGCGGGTGCTTACTTTTACGGTGTGCGTGTGCGTGATTGCGTGGGCCAGTCTAGAACAGTGACGCCTGGGTCGAAGCCACTGCCTTGACGCGCTTTTCCCGGAGTGCGGGCTGATAACCCTCCAGGGTCAGCAGCAGATGCTTGGCGTCGAGGCCACCGGCAAAACCAGTGAGCGCTCCGGAGCTGCCGATCACGCGGTGGCAGGGGGCGATGATGGAAATCGGGTTCTTGCCGTTGGCGGCACCGACCGCGCGCACGGCCGCCGGGTTGCCGATCTGCAGGGCAACGTCGAGATAACTGCGGGTTTCACCGAAGGGAATGCTCAACAAGGCCTGCCAGACTGTCTGCTGAAAGGCTGTGCCATGGAATTCGAGCTCAAGGTCGAAGCGCTGACGCTGCCCGGCGAAGTATTCGGCGAGCTGGCGCTCAGTCCGGTCAAGGATATCGCTGCCGGTGTCTTCGCTCATCGCCCCCAGCAGCACGCGATTCGGGCGGTCGTTTTCCCACAGCACGGCGGCCAGGCGCGGGCCTTTGGCGATCAGTTTCAGCTGACCGACCGGGGAATCGATGAAACGGTAGGTGAAGATCATCTTCTGGCTCCTGCTCTGGTTTTTTGCTCTCGATACGGGCGCGCGGGGGTTATCTGGAATCTTCCGGGCATGGGCCGTACGCCGTCATACTACTCGCGCGCCCATCCCGAACCACCCGGTTCTTGCGCTCAAACTCCCCGGTCAGCCGCCCTTCTGCTTGCCCGCCGCATCCGCTGCGGAATTCCAGATGTGAATCGCGGCGTAGGCGCGCCAGGGTTTCCAGGCTTCGGCCCGCGCCTTGTGCTGCGGCAAACGGAGCAGCGATGGCTCTTGCTGGGTCATCAGGTTCATCAGCACCAGGTCGGCGGCGGGCCAGGCGTCCGGGTCACGCCAGGCGCGCATGGCGATGTATTCCACGGTCCAGGGGCCGATGCCGGGCATGGCCAGCAGCTGTCGGCGCACATCGCCGAGGTCGCCATGGCGAACGTCAAGGGACAGCTCGCCACTGGCCACCGCTGCGGCGAGACGCTGCAGGGTGTCGACGCGCTTGCCGGGCATGCCGATCTTGTCCAGGTTGGCCTGCGCCAAGGCCTCAGGCGTCGGGAAGCGCCAGGCCAATTGTGGATGCAACCCCTCGTTGACCTGAACCCCGGCGCGCTGCACCAGGCGACCGACAATCGTCGTCGCCCCCTTCACGCTGACCTGCTGCCCGACGATCGTGCGCACCGCCAGCTCGAACCCGGAAAAGGCCCCCGGCACGCGCAGCCCAGGACGACGCTGCACCAGCGATGCCAGCCACGGGTCTTGCGAGAGGGATTGGTCGATGGTGTGCGGTTCGGCGTACAGATCGAACATGTGTGAAACCGGCACGATCAGCTCATCAATGTACTGACTCACCTCGCCGTTGGCGGTCGCCAGCAGTTGCTTACCGCCCGGCGCCAGTTCCACCGTCAAGGCACCCTGGCTGCCCTTGAACTCTATATTGCGCAGGTAAACGCCCCCGACCACCGCTTCCACACCCGCCGTCATCCGCGCCGCGAAGAAATCGAGCATGCGCTGCCAGTTGAACGGCGGATTAAAGGAGATCAGGCGCGAGGCATGGGGCTGGAGAGCTTGAAGCATGGGGAGGCGCCGGCAGTCAGGGTCGGCTGACGCTAGCGGAATCGATGGAGGGGCACAAATTTTTCGGGCTGAAACCCATGATTGAGGGTGAGCAAACCGGCCTCTTCCCGGCTGAAGCCGGTCCCACCAAGAGATCGCGTGCACTCAGCAAAACTGGATGTCGCCTCGACTGTGGGGCCGGCTTTAGCCGGGAAAGCGTCAGGTGCCACGCTACAGAATCCAGGGTGATCATACTGGCCTCTTCCCGGCTGAAGCCGGTCCCACTAAGAGATCCGATGGATCCCCGTCAGCTCGGGCAGCCCACGGCCCCGCCATCAAGGTTCTGCTTGTAGTTTTCATACTGCAGGGTGGCCTTGCCGTCGTTCCACTTGAGGGTCAGGACCAGCACGGAGTCGAAGTCCTCGGCGACCCAGTCGTCGACCAGTTTGAGTTTCTCGCCCGATGCCTCCTGAGCAACTTTGTTGATCAGCTCCGGCAGATAACCGTGGGACCAGGCGGTGTAAATGGTGGCGTCGTGGTATTTGTCGCGCATCAGCTCATCGGCCAGATCGCCGGTGTCATTGGCGGCGAAGTCGATATTGACCGGCAGGCCCAGTTTGATCGCACTGGGTCCCACGGTCATGAGCGGGCGCAGGTAGCTGTAGGAATGATCGTGCTCGCCCTCTTCCACATGTCGGCTGGGGTTCGCGGCGAAGATGAAATCGGCCTTGCCGAAAGTGTTCGGCAGCACGGTAGACAGGTCGATGGCGCGGTTCAGGCCCTGGCAGTTCAGCTGGCCCAAGCCGGTTTCGGGCTTCTCGGCGTGGCGCAGAAACACCAGGGTCTGGGTGCCGTTCTTGGGCTCGGCATGCACACCCTTGCCCGCTGCGAACCAGAAAATGGCGGAAGCGATGAGCAGGGTCGGCAATAGAAAATAGGTCATGCGCTGCATCGCGCGGGACAACAGTGGTGGCGTTGAAAAGCTCATATGGGCATGAATTTCTGATGGCTCGTGATGGGCATGATGCCCGATGCAACGTCCTTGTCAGCGTGCGGCTCGGTGCAGTATGGCGAGCGAATATTTCCGTATAACGAATGCCAATCAGATCAGAAAATGCTCAAGAGGTTGCACGCAACCGCCTGATTTGCCGAATTAATCGCCCAACGGTCCTGGCCGTGTGTTTCGCAGGGAGTTAACCCAGAGCGTAAATAGCCCGGCGCAACTGTTTGCCCAGCAACACCTGATCATCAGACTGCTGTGCCATACGCAGCATTAAAAGCCATGAATTCCCGTAAATCCGGGCCTTCACCGACCCAACGTCCATGGCACAAAGCCTGCAATCTTCCAATCAAGCTAACCGATTCGCTCCGACTGTCGATTTCGTCTCAAGCAGCCGTACGCAGCTTCCGCCCTTTGATTGGACACTCACCATGACTTCGTTTCCTCGCCTCCCGACCTCGTTAAAAGTACTCGCCGGCGCGCTTGCACTGACCTTGCAATCGCTGGCCCAGGCTGCCGAGGCGCCACCCGCCGAGGTACATCTGGATTACGCTTACTATTCACCGGTCAGTCTGGTGCTCAAGCATTTTGGCTGGCTGGAAAAAGCGCTGCCAACGAGCAAAATCAGCTGGGTGTTCAGCCAGGGCAGCAACCGCTCGCTGGAATACCTGAACAGCGGCGGCGTCGACTTCGCCTCCTCTGCCAGTCTCTCGGCGGTGCTGGCGCGGGCCAACGGCAGCCCGATCAAATCGGTTTATGTCTACAGCCGCGCGGAATGGACAGCGCTGGTGGTGCGCAAGGATTCGACGCTGCAGAGCGTTGCCGATCTGAAGGGCAAGAAAATCGCCGCCACCAAAGGCACCGACCCTTACCTATTTACCCTGCGCGCCTTGCAGCAGGCGAAGCTGACCAAGGACGACGTCGAGCTGCTGCATCTGCAACACCCGGACGGCCGTATTGCGTTGGAAAAAGGTGACGTCGACGCTTGGGCCGGGCTCGATCCGCACATGGCGGCGAGCGAAATACAGGCCGGCTCGCGCTTGCTCTACCGCAACAAGGACTTCAACAGCTTCGGCGTGGTCAGCGTGACCGAGCGTTATGCGAAGGAACACCCTGAAGCGATCAAAACCGTCCTCGGCGCGTACGAAAAAGCCCGGGAATGGTCGCTGAAAAATCCGGACGAGCTGGCGCAATTGCTCGCCACGGAGTCAGGTCTGCCGCTGGATGTCGCCAAACTGCAATTGACGCGTACTGACCTTGGCAGCCCGCTGCTGACCGACAAGGACATCACCGCTTCGAAGGCCGCCGCGCCGATTCTGGTTTCCGAAGAGCTGGTGCGCAAAGGCACGAACGTCGACCAGGTCATCGACCGCTTGATCGACCCAGGCTTCGGCAACGCGGTCATCGCCAAGCCATGAGCAGCGCGCGGGGTCGCGAAGCCGGTGGCGGCGGTATCGAAAGCAGCGTCAGCCCCCAAGCGCAGAGGTTGGAGCGCGAGGCACCTGATGCCCAACCGACTGTGCGGCGAGCACGTGGGAATGGGCGGACCCGCTTGAAGGGTTTTGCCGTGCCGGTGGTCATTTTACTGTTGCTGGAAATCGCCGTGCGGGTGGGTTGGGTGCAGTCCTACCAGATGCCGGCGCCCAGTGAGATCGCCTCGACACTGATGGACCTGGCCGACGGCGCGCTATGGAAGCACATCGGCGCCAGCCTGACGCGAGTGCTGTCGGGGTTCGTCATTGGGGCGGGACTGGCGCTGGTGTTTGCGGCGTGGGTCGGACTCAGCCGCGAGGCGGAAGCGTATCTGGAGCCGACGTTCGCCGGCCTGCGCTCTATCCCGAGCCTGGCCTGGGTGCCGCTGTTGCTGTTGTGGCTGGGGATCGGGGAGACGTCCAAGATTGTGCTGATTGCCATCGGGGCTTTCTTTCCGGTGTACCTGAACGGTGTCGCGGCCATCCGCAACATCGATCGCAAGCTGGTGGAGGTGGGACAGATGTATCGCTTCAGTCGGTGGCAGATGGTTGTGCATGTGTTTTGGCCCGCCGCCTTGCCCGGCGTGTTCACTGGCTTGCGCTCGGGGTTGAGTCTGGCGTGGATGTTTCTGGTGGCGGCGGAGTTGATCGCCGCGACGAAGGGGTTGGGGTATTTGCTCAGTGATGGGCGCGAGACGTCGCGGCCGGATATTGTGCTGACGGCGATCATTGTGTTGGCGGTGTTGGGCAAGTTGACCGATGGGGTGCTGGCGATGCTCGAACGGCGGTGTTTGGCCTGGCGGGATGCTTTTACAGGCTGAGATCAAGATCAAGATCAAGATCAAAATCAAAATCGTCGGCCTAACGGCCTCGGTTTCGCCTTCGGCGAGTTACTTGGAAAAGCACCCCAAGTAACCAAAGGTGCCTGCTCTCGGTTTGGCCCGACTTCGTCGGGTTCCCTCACTCCGACGACGCTCCGTGGGCCCGCGCCGAACGGACATCCATGTCCTAGCGGCGCTCTCGCGGCATCCATGCCGCTCGGCCCACTGCGCGTCGTCTACGTTCGGCCTGCACCAAAGTCGCGTTTTGCGGTGTTTGAACTATCTCGGTTGAAGATCAAGATCCAAGGCTTCCCGGCTGAAGCCGGTCCTACAATTGGACCGCATGCTCTCGCGTGATGATCGTGCCCACGCTCCGCGTGGGTATGCATCCCAGGACGCTCCGCGTCACGTCACCCAGGCCTGAATGCGCGCTGTATTCGAGACGCGGAGCGTTCGGGGCGGCGTTACCACGCGGAGCGTGGGAACAATCAGAAATAGTGGCGGCGACCTCGACTGTAGGACCGGCTTCAGCTGGGAAGCCCTTGATCTGCTTTTGATCTGCTTTTGATCTGCTTTTGATCTTCGTACACAAAATGCCCAGACACCGCCCATCGCGACTTGGGTGCAGGCTGAACGCAGGTCTCGTGGAGTGGGCCGAGCCGCATGGATGCGGCGAGAGCGCCGTCAGGACATGGATGTCCGTTCGGCGCGGGCCCACGGAGCGAGACCGGAGTGAAGGAACCCCGACGCAGGAGGGGCCAAACCAGGAGCAAGCACCCTTGGTTACTTGGGGTGCTTTTCCAAGTAACTCGCCGAAGGCGAAATATCTGCCGTTAGGCAGATGCCTTCAAACCGATATTGACGCCCTTAAAGATCTGGTGTCTCCTGAAACCGGTTTCAGAGCCAAAGAGCTCCCCCATAAGCCTGCTGATAAATCCAATAAGGTCCAGGCCGTGAACAGCATATCCACCCCGACGCCGCGCACCCGCGTCACCATGAACGACGTCGCCGACCTCGCCGGCGTCTCCAAGGCCAGCGTCTCGCGCTTCATCGGCGATGACCGCCAACTGCTGTCCGACGCCATCGCCAAACGCATCGAACAGGCCATCGACACCCTCGGCTATCGCCCCAACCAAATGGCCCGCGGCCTCAAACGCGGGCGCACCCGTCTGATCGGCATGCTCGTCGCCGACATCCGCAACCCCTACTCCATCGCCGTCATGCACGGCGTCGAAACCGCCTGCCGCAAACACGGCTACAGCCTCGTCGTGTGCAACACCGACCGCGACGACGAACAGGAACGGCTGCACCTGGCCGCCCTGCGCTCCTACAACATCGAAGGCCTGATCGTGAACACCCTCGGCCATCACCTCGACGAACTGCGCGAACTGCACCGCGAACTGCCGATGGTGCTGGTGGACCGCAAGGTGGATGAACTGCACAGCGACCTCGTCGGCCTCGACAACGTCGCGGCGATCCGGCAAGCGCTGGATCATCTGCACGACGCCGGCTATCGCGATGTGCTGATGGTCACCGAACCCCAGGACGGCACCAGTTCGCGGATCGAGCGGGTCGACGCTTTCAAACACCAGATTGCCCAGCGCGCCGACATGCATGGCCAGGTCTGCGAAACCGGCGAGGCGTTGCGCGATCGGTTGCGCCACTTCCTCGCTCAGCAAGGCCCCGGCCCCAAAGCGCTGTTCACTGCCAACGGCGTCGCGACCCTGATCACCACCCGCCAGCTGCATGAGCTGGGCTGCCACCTGTTCAACGACGTCGGCCTGATCGCCCTTGACGAACTGGACTGGTACCCGCTGGTCGGCAGCGGCATCACCTCCCTCGCCCAACCCACCCATGAAATGGGCATCACCGCTTTCGAGTGCCTGCTCAATCGCCTGCGCGGCGATCTGGAGCCGGTGCGGCTGTACGACTTCCCTGCGCAATTGATCACGCGCGGCTCGACCCGACGACAGACCTGACATCCCACACAGATACCGCAGGTCAGGCCCTGCACACTGACGCGAACTTTTTCTCGGTTCGCTCGTTCGAACAAAAATGTAACCGGTTTCAGAGGACAATAATAATGACCCTACCATCCGTTGCCATCAGCCTCGGCGCCTTCGGTGCAGACCTTGTACGCGAGCAAGGCCAGGCCAGTTTCATACCTCTACTCGTCGATGCCGGCGTCAAGCGCATCGAGCTGCGCGAAGAGCTGTTCAGCCCCAGCGTGGATGCCCAGGACTTTCCTGCCCTTGCCCGGGCCATTCAGGCTCAAGGCCTGGAGTGCCTGTACTCGGCGCCCCTTGAGTTGTGGCTCGAAGGCGACACGCAACCGAACCCCGAATTGAAACCGACCCTGGAGCGCGCCACCGCGTGCGGTGCGTTCTGGCTCAAAGTGTCGCTGGGGCATTTTGGCGAGCACTGCGACGTCGCCGCGCTGGCCGATCGCCTGGCGCCCTACGACGTTCACGTGCTGGTGGAAAACGACCAGACCGAGCAAGGCGGCCGCATCGAGCCCTTCGTGCAGTTCTTCGCGCAGATCACCGCGCTGCAAATGCCCATCGGCATGACTTTCGACATCGGCAATTGGCGCTGGCAGGAACAGGCCGCCAGCGACGCCGCGCAGCAGTTGGGTCGTTACGTTGAGTACCTGCATTGCAAAGCGATCAGGGTAAATGCAGCGGGCAAGCTCATTGCCGTGCCGCCAGCGCCCGCCGATCTGCAAGCGTGGGAGCAGCTCATCATGCACATGCCGGTTAACCTGCCCCGCGCCATCGAATACCCGCTGCAAGGCGATGACCTGCTGCAGGTGACGCGCCAGCAGGTTGCCCTGCTCGCCCGCCTTGGCCAGTCGCGATTTACTCAATCCAACGCGACCGACGCGGAGGCGCTGAGCCATGTCTGAGATCGATATTCTCTCGTTCGGCGAAACCATGACCATGCTGGTGGCCGAGCAAACCGGGGACTTGGCGCAGGTTCGCCACTTCGAGAAACGCATCGCCGGCGCTGACAGCAACGTGGCGATCGGTCTGTCGCGGCTGGGCTTCAAGGTCGCGTGGCTGAGCCGGGTCGGCAACGACTCCATGGGCCGCTTCGTCACCGACAGCCTGCAGCAGGAAGGCGTCGATTGCGCTCACGTCACCGTGGACGCCGCGCACCCCACCGGTTTTCAGTTCAAGTCCCTGGAGCTGGAAGGCGCCGACCCGGTGGTCGAGTACTTCCGTCGCGGCTCGGCGGCCAGTCACCTGTCGGTCAACGACATCGTCCCGGAGCTGCTCAAGGCGCGGCATTTGCACGCCACGGGAATTCCGGCGGCGCTGTCCGACACCTGCCGGGAGCTTTCCCACGTGCTGATGACGCAGATGCGCGAGGCCGGTCGCAGCGTGTCGTTCGACCCCAATCTGCGGCCTTCGCTGTGGTCGAGCCAGGCAACGATGATCCGCGAAGTGAATCACCTCGCCAGCCACGCCCACTGGGTCATGCCGGGCCTGGCCGAAGGTGAGTTGCTCACCGGGTTCGACACCCCGGCGGACATCGCCCGCTTTTATCTGGACATGGGCGTCGAGGCAGTGATCATCAAACTCGGCGCCAAGGGCGCGTATTACCGCACCCAACTCAATGAGGCGTTCTTGCCCGGCGTGCCGGTGGCCGAGGTCGTGGACACGGTAGGCGCAGGCGACGGTTTTGCGGTGGGCGTGATCAGCGCGCTGCTGGAAAACCTCGGCTTCGAACAGGCCACTGCCCGGGGCAACTGGGTCGGCAGCCAGGCTGTGCAAAGCCGTGGCGACATGGAGGGCCTGCCCACCCGCGCCGCACTCGACGCCGCAGACGTCTCGGCAGGCGTGCGACGACAGAGCGCCTGAACGCTCGCTTTCACACACACCGAACCTGCATCACCTGCTGCGACAAAAACAACATGCTCAGGGAGCCTGAAATGGAAAAGCTGCTCGAATCCGTCAAACACGCCGGCCTCAAACGTCGCTGGCTTTTGATCATGCCCATCGTCTTCATCACCTACAGCCTGGCGTACCTGGACCGCGCCAATTACGGCTTCGCCGCTGCGTCGGGGATGGCCGAAGACTTGAATATCACCCCGGGCATGTCGTCATTGCTCGGTGCGTTGTTCTTCCTCGGTTACTTTTTCTTTCAGGTGCCCGGCGCCATCTATGCGCAGAAAAAGAGTGTCAAGAAACTCATCTTCGTCAGCCTGATTCTGTGGGGCGGCCTGGCCACCCTGACCGGCATCGTCTCCAATGCCTACATGCTGATCGGTATCCGCTTCATGCTCGGTGTGGTCGAAGCGGCCGTCATGCCGGCCATGCTGGTGTACCTCTGCTACTGGTTCACCAAGGCCGAACGCTCGCGCGCCAATACCGTGCTGATCCTCGGCAACCCGGTGACGATGCTGTGGATGTCGGTGGTGTCCGGCTATCTGGTGGCGCACTTCAGCTGGCGCTGGATGTTTATCGTCGAAGGTTTGCCGGCGGTGATCTGGGCATTTATCTGGTGGCGTCTGGTGGACGAGCGTCCGGCCCAGGCCAAATGGCTGACCGCTGAAGAAAAGACCGAACTGCAATCGCGCCTCGACGCCGAGCAGGTCGGCATCAAGCCGGTGAAAAACTACGCCGAGGCCTTCCGCTCGCCGCGCGTGCTGCTGCTGGCCGCGCAGTATTTCTGCTGGAGCATTGGCGTTTACGGCTTCGTGCTGTGGCTGCCGACCATCATCAAGAAAGGCATGCAGATGGACATGGTCGAAGCCGGCTGGCTCTCGGCCCTGCCCTACCTGGCGGCGGTGATCGGCATGGTGCTGGTGTCGTGGGCGTCGGATAAAACCCAGAAGCGCAAAGCCTTTGTCTGGCCACCGCTGCTGCTGGCTGCCGTCGCGTTCTACGGCTCGTACGCACTGGGCACTGAGCATTTCTGGTGGTCGTACTCGCTGCTGGTCATTGCCGGCGCCTGCATGTACGCACCCTATGGTCCGTTCTTCGCCATCGTCCCGGAAATTCTGCCGGCCAACGTTGCGGGCGGCGCCATGGCATTGATCAACAGCCTCGGGGCGCTGGGCTCGTTTGCCGGCTCCTACCTGGTCGGTTATCTCAACGGCGTCACCGGCACCTTGAGCGCTTCATACCTGTTCATGAGCGGCGCGCTGCTGGTGTCGGTGGTGCTGACGCTGCTGCTCAAACCGGACAGCAAGGCCCGGCCCCTGAGCGACAAGCCCGGCGTCGGTTCTGCGCCTGCCCATTCTTGATCGGAAACTCTTTTGATGACTCAGCATGTTGTGCTCTACAAGAAACTCTCGGCGCCGCTGATGCAGCGCCTGCAAGCCCAGGCCGAGGTCACGCTGATCGATGATCCGAAATCCAGCGACGGCCTCGCCCGTCTGCGCGACGCCCTGCCCCATGCCGACGCCTTGCTGGGCGCGAGCGTGAAACTGGACGCCGAACTGCTGGACCTGGCGCCGAAGCTCAAGGCGGTGTCCAGCGTTTCGGTGGGCGTCGATAACTACGACATCGAGTACCTCACGCGGCGCGGCATTCTGCTCACCAACACCCCGGATGTGCTGACCGAAACCACCGCCGACACCGGCTTCGCGCTGATCATGGCGACGGCCCGTCGGGTGGTGGAGCTGGCCACTCTGGTCCGCGACGGCCAGTGGCAGCAGAACATCGGGCCGAAGCATTTCGGGTCCGATGTGCATGGCAAGATCCTGGGCATCATCGGCATGGGCCGGATTGGCGAGGCGGTCGCCCAGCGGGGCCATTTCGGCTTCGGGATGCCGGTGATCTATCACAGCCATTCACCGAAGCCGGCCGTGGAGGCGCGATTTGATGCCCGTTATCGCAGCCTGGAAGACGTGCTGCGCGAGGCGGATTTCGTCTGCCTGACCGTGCCGTTGACCGCTGAAACCGAGGGGTTGATCGGTGCCGAGCAGTTCGCGCAGATGCGCCCCGAGACGATCTTCATCAACATCGCCCGGGGCAAGGTGGTGGACGAGCGGGCGCTGATTGCCGCGCTGCAGAACGGCCAGATTCGCGCGGCGGGGCTGGATGTGTTTGAGCAGGAGCCGGTGAGTCCGGACTCGCCGCTGCTGAAGATGGATAACGTGGTGGCGACGCCGCACATGGGCTCGGCGACCCACGAGACCCGCGAGGCGATGGCCCGCTGTGCCGTGGATAATCTGCTGACGGCCCTGGCCGGGGAGCGACCGAAGGATCTGGTCAACCCCGCTGCGTGGAATGGCTGATAGATACTCTGTGGGATATGGGAATGCTTGCGATATCACCCAGTTCGCAGGACCTCTGGGGGGACCGGGGTGAACTCAGGATCTTGGGCACGCCGCAGGACGTGTAGGAGTGAGCTTGCTCGCGAAGACTGAGGTTCGTCCGCTGGAGATCTAGCGGCTTTGCCACTCTATCCGCGAGCAAGCTCGCTCCCACAAGATTGCGCCGGTCCTTCAGGCTTGCGCGCCCCGAACAGACCGCGCGGCTTAAATCACAAACCGCGCCACCATCGCTTTCAGGTCCACCGCCAGTCTCGACAGCTCATGGCTGGCGGCGCTGGTCTGGTTCGCCCCGGCCGCCGTTTGCGCGGCGAGGTCGCGGATGTTGACCAGATTGCGGTCCACCTCCCTCGACACCTGTGCCTGTTCTTCTGATGCACTGGCGATGACCAGGTTGCGTTCGTTGATCTGCGCAATGGCTTCTGTGATCAGCTCCAGCGCATCGCCCGCCGAATTGGCCAGGCTCAGCGTGGTGCGAGTACTGTCGGTGTTGCGTGACATGGATTGCACGGCATCGCCGGTGCGCGTCTGAATGCCGGCAACCATCTGCTCGATTTCCGTGGTCGATTGCGCGGTCCGGTGAGCCAGCGCGCGAACCTCGTCGGCAACCACGGCGAACCCGCGACCGGCTTCTCCTGCACGGGCGGCTTCGATGGCGGCGTTGAGTGCCAACAGATTTGTCTGCTCGGCAATCGAGCGAATCACGTCAAGCACCTTGCCGATGTCACGGCCCTGGGCAGCCAGCCCTTCGACCAATCCGGAAGTAGCCTGGAGCTGCTGGGTCATGTCCTGAATCGACTTCACCGTGTCGACCACCCGATCACGGCCCTGACGGGCGGTCTGGTTGGATTGCTGTGACGCTTCGGAGGTCGACACCGCGTTACGCGCGACTTCCTCGACCGCCGCGGTCATCTCGTTGACTGCCGTCGCCGCCTGCTCGATCTCGTTGTTCTGCTGCTGCAGACCGCGGGACGACTCTTCGGTCACCGCGCTCAGCTCTTCGGCGGCCGACGCCAGCTGCGTGGACGAGCCGGAAATCAGCTCGATGGTCTGGCGCAAGTTGCGCTGCATCGTTACCAGGGCGAGCAAGAGCTGCGCCGCTTCGTCCTTGC
This sequence comes from Pseudomonas sp. 15A4, assembly GCF_016925575.1. Taxonomy (NCBI): domain Bacteria; kingdom Pseudomonadati; phylum Pseudomonadota; class Gammaproteobacteria; order Pseudomonadales; family Pseudomonadaceae; genus Pseudomonas; species Pseudomonas sp. 15A4. Next base: position 4,200,451 of record NZ_CP068986.1, read on the forward strand.
CGTCGACGTCGATGGGGCGGGTCAGATCACCGGCGGCAATCTCTTCTGCCGCGCGCACCGCCCGTGAGAGCGGGTTGACGATACTGCGTGTCAACAACCACGCCAGCAGGATCGTCAGCAGCACGGCGACAACGGAAACACCAATAATGCCCAGATTGGCACTGTCGTACTCCTGGCGGGATAGCGCCGCTGCATCAGTTGCGCTCTTGGTGTTCATGAGAATCAATTGATTGATCTGCGCGCCCATGAGATCGGTGGCTTCTTTCATGCGGGTGTTGATCAACACGCGCATGTCTTCAATCTTGTCTTGACCTGACAGTTCCAGCACCTTGGCCTGAATTTCAAGGAACGTTGAAAGCGTCGCTTCGAACTGTTTGAACACCGCCAACTCTTCCGCCCCGGTCGGCAAAGCGGCGTAGGCTTTTTGGCAGTCTGCAATTTACCGATCAGTTCGGCGATACGCGCATCGGTCTCGCGCAGCGAAGCCGATTCGCGGTTAACGAGGGTTCGGAACGAGGTGATGCGTAAGCGCAGACTGTTTTCCAGCATCACACTCAACGTGGCGATACTGGGCAGCTGGTTGAATTCCATGTCGATGGTGGCCTGGCGTATCAACGCCATCCGGTTGACCGAGAACACGCTTAAACCAATCACCAGTGCGGCAATAAAAGCGAACCCGAGGAACGCGCGAGGCGCGATGTTCATGTTTCTTATCGACATGGATGATCTCTCTGGAAGGCCGTTGCTGCGCCGAGTCTTATTATTGACGTTCGCCTCGCTATCGGCCGCACGTTAACTTTCATGCGGGCGCTTTAAGCGTTTTGAGATATATATTTCTGCCAACCCGGTTTTACACAGAGGTATTAGATCGCTATAACGATTCAGCACTTTGTTGAACGATGACCCTGTAATAAGCGATTCATGACAAAGATCATCACAAAATGAAATTCTCGGTTCTGTAGGATTTATTTCCCGACACTGTCAGAACTCGGTGCTACCTTTACCTGACTCGTGGTCTGCGGGTCAGGCTTCATCACGCGACGTGTCGATCGCTGAAGCCTGAACAGACCTGCCGTTTTCCTACCCTGCGGAGCTTGTGAAGTGCTCGATTGAACGAGGTGGGTCCATGAATAAAGTGACATTCCCGAACGCCTGCCAGCTGATGCGCTGGCATTTTCATCCGGTGGGCTTCGAAGCCAACATGGATGCGCCCGGCAGCATGGTGGCCCGCCTGTTCGACAGGGCCAGCGGCGAGACAGTGATCGCGATCGCCGCCATCCCCTGCGCCACGGTGATGAATGCCACAGATGTCGAACGCATCATCGAAGCCATTGAGCTTGAAGTGGAAACCTTCATCCCGAGGCGCTCGCTGTACCTCAATCGGGCCTGAGCGCCTGTGCGTTTCAACTTATTCAACTGAAGTGCTGAGAGATTCGCCGGATGAAGTGCCAGGGGAAGAGGCCCCTCGGCGATCATCGAAAAACGCCTTGTCCCCCGCCACCCGGGCCGACGCACGTGGGATGTTCCCATCGTCATTGCCAGCAGACTCAACGAACCAGTAGCAGTGGCGAACGGCGCGCGTGATGGCCACGTACGCCAGACGCAAGACCTCATCTTTCTGCGCGTTGTCGAACGCTTCCAGATCCCCTTCCCGGCCCAGCCCCGTCAGCCGATAGACCTGATTCTTGTACGGCGATTGCGTCAGATGCTGGCAATCCCCAAGCAGAAACACCGCGTCGGCCTGTAGGCCTTTGGCGCTGTGATAGGTCAGTTGCTTGAGGCGACGGTCCTGGGGTGGCAGCCTGAAGTCGGCATCGGCGAGGGCCTGCAAGGCTTCCGGCAAGCGGCTGCGTTCACTGCCTTTGCGGTACAACAGCAGCACCGAGTCGCCGGCGTGGTAGTGCTCGGTCAGGCTGGCCAGCAGCCGGTCGTCGTCGCGGTCGAGCACGGTCACCGGCAGCAGCTCCTGCACCGGGCCGCTGGCGCGGGCCTTCTTGCCGCTGATTGCCGGCGCGGCACGGACGATGTGTTCGGCGGCGTCGATGATGTGCTGATGGCTGCGGAAGTTGTCGCTGAGCATGACCTTGGTGGTCGCGGGCGACGAAAACTCCTTGGGGAACTCCATGAAGAACTTTGGCGAACTGCCGCGCCAGCCGTAGATCGATTGCCAGTCATCGCCGACGCAGAGCAGTGATGAACGCTGGGCACCGCGCCCCACATGCAGCGCCGGGCCACGACTGCGGATCTCCCGCAGACTGGCGCGGATCCACGAGACGATCTGCGGCGAGACGTCCTGAAACTCGTCGATCATCAAATGCGACAACGGGCGCAGCCCTGCATCGCTGACCAGCTTGAGGTTTTCCGGCGAGTTTTCGCCAAACAGCGAAAACATCCGGTTGTAGGTCATCACCGGCGGCGATTGATCCAGCAGGTGGTTCTCGAACGCTTTCCAGAACAGGCTCAGCGCCTCGAAGAAAAACCGGTCAGGGTCCTGCTCGGAAAAGCTCATCTGCGCCACGGCGCTCGGCACATCCAGCCCGAGGTTTTCGATGAAACTGGTGGCTGCCACGAAACAATCCAGCAGTGGCGCCGCGCTCAGCTCGCCTTTGACCTTGTAATCGAAGCCCGGCCCCGCCACGGCCGTGCCAGACAATGACTGCATCATGCCCCGCGAGGCCTGGTAGTTTTCCAGCCAGATCACCGGCTTTCGGCAGAACGCCTGGAACAGCGTGCGCTTGATCACCCACTCCGCCCACACCGGCAGCTTGGCATCCGGGCGGCGCAGGTGCTGGTCTTCGCCGGGGTCGAAGCCGAGGACGATCCAGGCATCCAGCTCGGCGGCATACCCGTGGACGTGGAAGCTCAGGCCGCTGACCTCGACGGTCTGGCGCATCGGCTCGACACCCTGAATCGGCCAGGCGCCAGCGCGAATCCACAAGTCTTCGATGATGTCGCACAGCTCCTCGTCGCGCTTGGACGACAGGCCAATCACGGTGATGCGTTTCTGCACGTCCGGGTGATCGCGGTCCAGCTCCTTCAGTTGCAGGGACTGCCGGTACAAGGGCGCCATGACCTCGCGAAAACGCGGGCTGGCGGCGTATAGATCGCGGTAGCAGAGGTTCAACTGATGGCGCTGGGCGTCATTGATGCGCAGGTCGAAAGGGTTGCTGTCGGCGCTGTCGTCGATCAGCTGGCCCGACTGGCTGCTGAGGTTCTCGAAGGCCTGCAATTGCTCGAAACCCGGCAGGCTGCGCACCAACGGCAGAATGCGCGAATGGAACGTGCGCACCACCTCGCGGGCCTGACGCAGGGTTAGCTCATGGCCCCACAGCGTCATGATCTCGACCAGCTTGTTGATGAAGTCCTTGCGCGACTCGCGGGTGAAGGTCACCACAGTCATCGAGTCCAGCTCGAAGCCCAGGTAGTGGTTCAGCAACAGCACGCGCAGAACCAGCGACGTCGACTTGCCAGCCCCGGCGCCGGCAATCACGTAGGTCGAGGGTGTGTCGCTGAAAATCATCTTCCATTGCGCGGCGGTCGGTTGCGCGTGAGCAGGCAGTTTCTCGGCGACGTCCGCCTTGATGCGCTTTTTCAGCTCGTTGGTGAGGGGCAGGCGCCAGTCGTCGAACAGGTGATCGTCAACCCTCGGGCCGCGGTGCTCCAATGGCCGCGTGTCGCGGATCACCAGCACTTGCCGACCTTCTTCGATGCCATCGAAGCGGCCCTCGTTGTAGCCCTCGTTCACGCCTTCGGCATGGCCGTTGAGATAACCATCGGCATGACCCTGCTGCCACGACGGGACGTGCTGCGCCTGCATGCGCGACAAGCCGCCTCCGATCATGCGAGCCATTAGCCGTTTGAAGAACGGCAGACGTTCGGGGACGTTCAGGTCAGGCGGCAGCTGGTGGGAGGGCTGGCTGGAAGATTGAGGGGTAGCTCGGCGGAAAAATCGTGAGGCACGCGGGCTCCGGGTTTCGGCGTTATCGACAGGGCGCCTATGGTCGCCCCATTCGTCATTCAGCTCCAGTGAAATGCTTTCACGTCAGGGAGTTAGCCGATCAAGGGCAGAGGGTTTGTAGCCCGCACCAACGTGTAAGCATCGAATTAACCGATTGTAATCATGCAGAACTTACGCTTTTTATCGATGATACGTTGATAGATCATTGCCCCATCGACTGACAAGTCATCACCAGCGGCGCCCTGCCACAGGCCCGGCCCTGCTACGGAGGAACTGATCATGCTGCAACTTCGACCTTTCAAATCCCTTGGCGGCGCAGACCACGGCTGGCTGAATGCCCATCACCATTTCTCGTTCGCCAGTTACTACGACGAGCGCCGGATGAACTGGGGCCAACTGCGGGTCTGGAACGATGACGTGATCGAGGCCGGCACGGGCTTCCCGCGTCACCCTCACCGGGACATGGAGATCATTACCTATGTGCGTGAGGGCGCCATCACTCACGAGGACAGTCTGGGTAACCGCGGCCGTACCGAAGCGGGCGATGTGCAGGTGATGAGTGCCGGCACGGGTGTGGCGCACAGTGAATACAATCTGGAGTCGAAGGAGACGCGGATTTTCCAGATCTGGATCATGCCGGACGAGGTCAGTGCTCCGCCGTCCTGGGGTGCCAAGCCGTTTCCGAAAGGCGACCGCGAAGGCTTCGTGACGCTGGCGAGCGGCAAGGCGGACGATGACATCGAGCTGCGGATTCGGGCCAATGCCCGGTTGGTGGCGGCGAATCTGAAGGCCGGTGAGACGGCTGAATATGTCTTGGACGCTGGCCGCCGTGCGTATCTGGTGCCTGCCACTGGTGTCATCGAGATCAACGGTCTCCGTGCCGAGGCACGGGATGGTGTGGCGGTTGAGGATGAGCGTGTGTTGCGGGTGACGGCCATCGAAGACAGCGAGATCGTCCTGGTGGATGTCGCCTGATCTTTAAGAGCAGTAAATCAAGAGCGTCTGCCTGGGGGCAGACGTTTCGCCTGCGGCGACTTACTTTTGAAAAGCACCAAAAGTAAGCAAAAGTGCCTGCTCCTGGTTCGGCCCCTCGTTCCTCGGGGTTCCCTCACTTCGGTCCCGCTCCGTGGGCCCGCGCCGAACGGGCATCCATGCCCTGACGGCGCTCTCGCCGCATCCATGCGGCTCGACCCACTCCGCAAAACCTCCGTTCAGCCTGCACCCAAGTCGCGATAGGTGTCGTCTGAACTTCTTGTGTACCAAGATCAACAGCGCATCAAAGGCAGATCAAGGGCTTCCCGGCTGAAGCCAGTCCTACAAGACACCGCGTGCTTTCAGTGGGAACGGCTTTAGCCGGGAAAGCGTTAGTGGGCACGCCGCGAATTGATGGTGAATGAACCGGCCCCTTCCCGGCTAAAGACGGCCCCACAAAAGCGCCGCGTTTTGTCAGTGGGATTGGCGCGGACTGTAGGACAGGCTTTAGCCGGGAAGCTTTTGCTTTTGCTTTGCTTTGATTTGCTTTTGATGTTCTACGCGGTAGTCCAGACACCGCAAATCGCGACTTGGGTGCAGGCTGAACGCAGACGACGCGCAGTGGGCCGAGCCGCATGGATGCGGCGAGAGCGCCGTCAGGACAGGGATGTCCGTTCGGCGCGGGCCCACGGAGCGTCGTCGGAGTGAGGGTACCCTGACGAAGGAAGGGCCAAACCAGGAGCAAGCACCCTTGGTTACTTGGGGTACTTTTCCAAGTAACTCGCCGAAGGCGAAATGTCTGCCCTTAGGCAGACGCTCTTGATCTTCGTACCTTCAAGGCGCTATCGCGCCATCCACGAGCACTTGTGCCTCAGCCACCAGACGCTTGAGGTGATCCTCGCCCTTGAAGCTCTCGGCATAGATCTTGTAAATATCCTCAGTGCCCGACGGCCGCGCCGCGAACCAGCCGTTCTCGGTGATGACCTTCAAACCACCAATTGCCTGATCATTGCCAGGCGCCTTGCTCAGGATGCTTTCGATCTTCTCCCCGCCAGCTCCGTCGACGTCACCTGCTCCGGCGACAGCTTGCTCAACAGCGCCTTCTGCTCGAAGTTAGCCTTTGCCTCGACGCGGGTCGACACCGGCTCGCCCAACTCATCGGTCAACGCCTTGTACATCTCGCTCGGGTCGCGGCCTTTGCGTGCGCGGATTTCCGCTGCCAGCAATGCCGGAATCAAACCATCCTTGTCCGTGGTCCAGACGGTCCCGTCGCGACGCAAGAACGACGCACCGGCACTTTCCTCACCACCAAAGCCCAGCGAACCCTCGTACAGGCCTTCGGCGAAAAACTTGAAGCCCACCGGCACTTCGTACAGGCGGCGGCCCAGACGCTGGGTCACGCGGTCGATCATCCCGCTGCTCACCACGGTCTTGCCGACCGCGGCATCGGCGCGCCAATCCGGACGGTTCTGGAACAGGTAATCGATCGACACCGCCAGATAATTGTTCGGCGCCAGCAATCCACCGGTTGGCGTCACGATGCCGTGACGGTCGTGGTCCGGGTCGCAGGCGAAGGCCACCTGGAAGCGGTCCTTCAAACCGATCAGGCTCTGCATCGCGAAATTGGACGACGGGTCCATGCGGATCTTGCCGTCCCAGTCCACGCTCATGAAGCGGAAGGTCGGATCGACGAACTTGTTCACCACTTCCAGATTCAGCCCGTAGTGCTCACCGATGGCAGACCAGTACCGCACGCCTGCCCCGCCCAACGGATCAACGCCCAGATGCAGACTGGCACCACGGATGGCGTCCATGTCGATGACGTTTTTCAAGTCCGCGACGTAAGTATTGATGTAATCGTGGCGATGGGTGGTGTCGGCGCGCAGGGCTTTTTCGTGGGTGATGCGCTGGACGTTGACGATGCGCTCGGCCAGCAATTCGTTGGCTTTGTTCTCGATCCACTTGGTGATGTGCGAGTCAGCCGGGCCGCCGTTGGTAGGGTTGTACTTGAAGCCGCCGCTTTCCGGCGGGTTGTGGGACGGCGTGATGACGATGCCGTCGGCCAGGCCCGAGGTGCGACCGCGGTTGTAGCAGATGATGGCGTGGGAGATCGCCGGCGTCGGGGTGTACTCGTCACCCTCGGAAATCATCACGTTGACGCCGTTGGCTGCCAGCACTTCCAGCGCTGAAGCGGCCGCCGGGGTCGACAGCGCGTGGGTGTCGGCGCCGAGGAACAGCGGGCCATCGATGCCGTTGGCCTGCCGGTACAGGCAGATCGCCTGACTGATGGCCAGCACGTGCCACTCGTTGAAGCTCAATTCGAAAGAGCTGCCGCGGTGCCCGGAGGTACCGAAGGCAACACGCTGGGTCGCCACCGATGCGTCGGGCTGGCCGGTGTAATAGGCCGTCACCAGACGAGGAAGATCGACCAGCAATTCTGCAGGCGCCAGTTTGCCCGCGAATGGACTGATACTCATGCGAAACCTCCGTGGATGAAAAATAGGAAAAGACAAAAAGAAAAGGTCCCGACCCAGCGGGAAACAACCTTAAAAGCCGCCTGAAATGACAGTGCCGCGGCAGTTTACTGGCAGTTGGACCGTGGCGCTCGGCTATCGATCCGTAACGCCTTGAGACAATTAGCTGGACCACATCATAGCTGCCACCACGCCGGCAACAGCTGTTGAATCTTGCGCTCAGCAAAGCGATCGTCGATCAGCACTACGACACCGCGATCGTCCAGGCCGCGAATCACTCGGCCGGCGGCCTGTACCACTTTCTGCATGCCGGGGTAGAGATAGGTGTAGTCGTAACCGGCGCCGAACAACAGGCTCATGCGCTGCTTGAGTTGCTCGTTGACCGGGTTGATCTGCGCCAGCCCCAAGGTGGCGATGAACGCGCCGATCAACCGCGCTCCCGGCAGGTCAATGCCCTCGCCGAATGCTCCGCCCAGCACGGCAAAACCGATGCCCTGACTGCCCGGCGTAAACCGCTCGAGAAAGGCCTGCCGTTCCGCCTCGGCCATGCCCCGGGATTGCTTCCAGACAGGCACGGCCGGGTGGCTGCGCTCCATTAGATCTGCCACTTGCTGGAGGTAGTCGAAGCTGCTGAAGAACGCCAGATAATTCCCCGGCCGCGCCTCGAACTGCCGCGCCATCAGCTCGACGATGGGCGCCAGCGAGGCCTGCCGATGGGTGTAGCGGGTGGAAATGCGGCTGACGATTTCCACATCCAGCTGCGAGCGTTGGAACGGCGACTCGACGTCGACCCACGCCGTGGTATCGGGCAGGCCCAGCAGGTCACGGTAGAAATGCCGTGGATTGAGGGTCGCGGAAAACAGTACTGCGCTGATCGCCGCGGTCAGGCGCGGACGCACAAAACCCGCTGGGACAACGTTGCGCAGGCACAGGCGCGACAGCGACTTGCTGCCCAGCTCACGCTTGCTGATGTCGAACAGAAAGTGCTCGTCGAACAACTCCGCGATGCGACCGAACTGGATGGCCTCGAAATAGAAGCTCTGCAGCTCACCGTTGGCCGCATGGGGGTGCTCGTTGAAGTAGTCGCCGAACGCCGTGATGCACAAATTGAGGCTGTTGAGAAATTTGGCCGGCGTGGCGGCATAGGCCTGATAGGGCGCGACTTGCTCCTTGTGCAGGGCGTTCCAGTCGCGATTGAGCCGCTGCAAGGCTTTTTCACCGGCTCCGGCGCGCTCTGCCGCACCTGATTCATGCTGTACTGATCGAGGGTTGCGCTGTACATCGACCGCGTCCGCTCGACCATGTTATGCGCCTCGTCCACCAGCACCGCGACGCGCCACTGATTGAACTGACTGAGCCCGAACAGCATGCCGCTGAGGTCGAAATAGTAGTTGTAGTCGGCGATCACCACGTCCGACCAGCGCGCCAGCTCCTGGCTCAAATAGTACGGGCAAACCTGATGGCCCAGCGCAACCTCACGCACGCCTGCCTGATCGAGCCACGGCTTGATCGTTGCCTCACTGCGCGCCGCCGGCAGCCGGTCGTAAAAACCTTTGGCGAGCGGGCATGAATCGCCGTTGCAGGCCTTGTCCGGGTATTCGCAGGCCTTGTCCCGCGCCACCATCTCCAGCACCCGAAGGCTCAGCTCCGGGGCACTTCGCCCAATCACGCTAAGCGCATCCAGCGCCAGCTTGCGTCCCGGCGTCTTTGCAGTGAGAAAGAACACTTTGTCCAGTTTGCGCGTCGGCGCGGCCTTGAGCATCGGGAACACCGTGCCGATGGTCTTGCCAATCCCGGTGGGCGCCTGGGCCATCAAACAGCGTCCGGTGCTGACCGCCTTGTACACCGACTCGGCCAACACCCGCTGCCCGGTACGAAAACCGGCATGGGGGAACTTAAGAGCGCTAAGCCCACGGTCTCGGGTGTCGCGATGAGCCAGTTCCTGCCGCGCCCACTGCAGGAAAATTCCCGCCTGAATTTCGAAAAACGCCTGTAACTCGGCGGCCGTGAAACGCTGCTGAATGAGGGTTTCCTGCTCGCTGATGATGTTGAAATACACCAGCGCCAGATTGACCTCGGCCAGCTGCATTTGCTGGCAGAGCAACCAGCCGTACACCTTTGCCTGGGCCCAGTGCAGCTGCCGATGGTTGGCGGGCAGGCTGCTCAGGTCGCCGCGATAGGTCTTGATCTCCTCGAGCTGGTTCAGCGCCGCATCGTAGCCATCCGCCCTGCCCCGAATCCTCAGCTCATGAAACACCCCGCTCAACGCCACCTCAGCCTGATACTGCGGCCCCCGCCGCGCCGCCACCGTCCGATGCCCGGCAATCCCCTCCTGCGCCGTGGGCGACGGGGTAAACCGCAAATCGAGATCCCCCGCCTTCGCCGTGAACTCACACAACTCCCGCACCGCGACCCGATAACCCGTTTCAGGATCGACAGCCGCAACCGCCACAGTCTCGACAGAAACTGCGCGGTTATCGGGGGAAATAGTGGAAATGGAAGTCACTGAAAAGGCTGGCCGTCAATCGGAACACTGGACGGACGTACAGATAACAGCTCAATGCGGTCGAGGCAAACGGAAATGGATTGGCGGCCGGATTTCGGCGCAGAGCGCCAGGGAATGCATTCCCACGCAGAGCGTGGGAACGATCAATCAAGCCGGTCAGGACCAACCTTGATGGCGCATGAACCGGCCTCTTCCCGGCTAAAGCCGGTCCAACCAGGGAAGCCGTTGATCTGCTTTTGATATTCATACACAAAAGGCTCAGTCACCGCCAATCGCGACTTGGGTGCAGGCTGAACGTAGACGACGCGTAGTGGGCCGAGCCGCATGGATGCGGCGAGAGCGCCGTCAGGACAGGGATGTCCGTTCGGCGCGGGCCCACGGAGCGTCGTCGGAGTGAGGGTATTCCGACGAAGGAGGAACCCAACCGAGAGCAAGCACCCTTGGTTACTTGGGGTGCTTTTCCAAGTAACTCGCCGAAGGCGAAACAGTCTGCCCCCAGGCAGACGCCCTTGATCTTGATCTTGATCTTGATCTGAAAAAACCCTACCCCAACCGCTCCTGCACCAAAGCATTCCGAACAATCACTAGCATCGACTCAATATTCTGCCCCCAATCCACCGACCCGCTGATCCGCAAACACTGCTGATGCAACCCCCGCACACTAAACAACTCCCCCGGCGCCACCACGATTCTCTGCTCCAGCAACCGATTGAACACCCGCGCCGTATCCACCCGATGCACACTCTCCAGCCAGATCGACGCCCCGCCTCGGGGCAGCTCAAACTGCACCTCATCCCCCAGATACTGCTCCACCCCGCTCGCCAACTCACCGACCCGCTGCTCGAGACAACCACGCAACTCCCGCAAGTGCCGGTCGAACTGCCCCGAAGCGTACAACCGCGCAATCGCCTTCTGCCGGACGGGCGGCAGGCGAAACGACCGCAACACCCACTGCTGATGCAACAGCGCCCGTGAATGCCGACTCAACAGATACCCGAATGGCGCCTCCAGCCCGATCATCTTGTCAAAAGCACCCACCACCAACAGCCGCTCCGGATCAATCAAATCCCGGAACGGCGAACTGTCGTCCTCGAAACACAAAGCGCCATGGGTATCGTTCTCCAGCACCCACACACCCTGCAGGTTCAGCACCTCCGCCATCCGCGCACGCTGGGCGGAAGGCATCCTCTGCCCGCGAACGGGGTCCATCCGCGACGACACAATCGCCAGTTTCACATCCTCGCGCTGGATCAACGCCCCCAGCTCATCGAGGTTGATACCGCCCTGCGCATCCGTGCAGACCTCAATCACCCGGATTCCGTAGGTCTGCAGCGTACGCAGAATGCTCCAGCCACACGGCGACTCCACCAGCACGGCACAGTCGCGTAGCTGCAGCGCTTCGATGACGGTCTTCAAGACGCCGGTCTTGTCCGGACCGATGAACACATTGTCCGGGTGCCAGCAATGCTCGGTCGATGAGGTGTAGTGGCCGGCCAGTGCCGTGCGCAACTCGATATCGCCGAAGGGTTCAAAGCGCGGATCGGGCTGGCAGGGATAGTGACGCATGAGGTCGCGTTCAACGCTGAGCAGCGCGCCGTGCAGGGACACCAGCAGGGTGGGCTCATCGGCGCCGAAGACAAACATGTCCGGACGCCGGGCACTGGCATGAAAACGCGTGAACACGTCATCACCTTCCAGGGGCATGTCGTTGCAAGGGTTGGGCAGCGCGAAATAGCCGGATTTGGGCACGGAGCAGATTCGCCCTTCCTTCTCAAGAAGGCTATAGGCGTTCTGCACCGTGGAAATCGACACCCGCAGCCGTCGTGCCAGGAGCCGCAACGAGGGCATGCGCGCGGCGGGCCCGGCGGACAGTTCATTGGTCAACCTGAGCAGGTAGCGATACACCATCTGGTAGGCAAAGTCAGTTTTGTTGTTATTCATCGAATACCCCATCCGTGCGCCAGGCGCAGGGTCATTGAGAAAGCGCCGCGTGGACCGCACGAGGCTCAGCGCATCACTGCGCGTCAGTTCACCTCACGGCGTTCAACGCCCCGAAATCAGTTCCGTCGTCAAGGCGCCGGTGTGCGGATCGACCGTCGTCACCCGGCGTTTGTCGGGGTCGCTTGCGCGAACCCTGGCGATGATCGAGCGCTCGTCGTTGAAGTCCACGTGGCGCTTGGCGTAAAGCGATTGCAGCCCCTTCAGGCTCAGACCGCTGACCTCCACCAGCCAATGCGGCACCAGGTCCGGGGCCAACTGCCCGGCAAGGGTCTTGTGCAGATCGCTCAGCCCGACCAGCATGCCGGGGTGATAGCGACGCAGGAAATCCTCGAGCCTCGCGCCGGTGTCGACAAACGGCGAGAACAGCAGGCAAACCCACTGCGTCTCGCTCAGGCCAAATGCCTCTTGGCCATAACCCTCGGCAAGCTGACGGCGATCGGCGATTTTCTCCGGGCTGTCGTAGGCTGCCAGCGCCTGCTTGATCAGGCGTACAGGCATGCGTTTGCGGCGCATCATGGCGGCTGCCAGTTCCAGGTACTCTGCGATGCCGTCGGCGTAGGTCCGACCTTCGATGAATTCGGCTTTAAGCCCGCGCAGGTGGGCCATCAGTAAGGGATTGGCGCAGTCTGACTCGCTGAAGCTGAACGCCAGGTCATCAAACCGGAAGCCCAGAAAGTCAGTCAGCAGCCCCCAGTGTTCCTCCGCGCGGTAGCCGATGAGGTCCGCAGCGGTCAGCAAGGTCGGGACGATAGTTCGGTTCGGGTACACCGGTGGCCGGCTGTAGCCCGACGGTTCTGCGGATTCGCCGTACAGCTCTTCGTAATAGGCGCGCCCAAGGCTGTCGATGACGCTCAATGCCCCACTGAAACCCAGGGTGTGCCAAGGCTCCATTTTCTGCCCCCCGTGCCGCGCCAGACGCATGATCCAGGTCGCGTATTGCTTCTGCTCCTTGAGCGAGTCGCCACTGATCACGGCATTGACGCCGCCCCCAGCAGGCGGCACGGACCAGAAAATCCGCCATGCCCAGATAACAGCTGTTGCAGAAAGTGGTGCGCGCATCGCCAGCCGTCAGATGCCCGCCCAGCAGCACGTCGGAGCGATTCTGCTCACGACCCGCCGTCGAAAACGGTAAGTCGGGCTCGAAAATCTGTACGTACTGATGATCGATCACCAGCAGCTCGACCCTCGGGTCGTCGTGCAGAAACAGCGCCGAATAGCAGCGATCAATGTTGCCCATCACCGCCGACGTAATACCCGCATGACGCATATTCGCGATCCGTAGTCTGAACGTTGCCGGTCCACGTGCGGCGATACTCAGTTGAGCAGCACGCAACATGGCCACGGTATAGGCGCTGTCCTTACCGCCGCTGAACGGGACCAGCACTTTGTAGCCGCCGATCCTTTCAATACCGCCCGCTGCAACGATCAAGCGCTGGATCAACAACTGCAACGCTGTTCGTTCGTTTCGATTCAAATAACCCGAAAGCCGCTGCAGCACTTGCTGGTAGACATAGTTCATCGCTTGTTCATGCATTGAACTCATGGCTTCAATACCTGACTGATCAGCCTGGTGACACTGTTCTCTGTAAAAGGCTTATTGGATAGAAACGCGGCAGGCCCAACAACAACGGACGTGCCGGATCGATTATCAGGCGACGCAGACGGCGGCAGATCAACAAGCATCTTCTCGTTCCTTGAGTCTCTAATTATTGAAACTATTATCGACGCTTGAAGCACAATTACAAGCCAGCCATCGCCGACACGTAAAGGTTCTCCTTTCGACAAATCCATTTAGGAATTAAACAAGGATGTTTAAATCAGCGTTTATTAAAAGCGAACAGTGCATTGATTCAATTACTTAGGGGATTCATCAACATCGTTCACTTAGCGTGTCGATCAATGAATTAAACACCCTATAAACAAAAAAGCCCTCCGGAATTTCCAGGAAGGCTTCAGTGGTACAACGTGACCCGTCACTGACAGGGCGGATAACTTTCAAATCGGTCTCCGGCACCTCAATCCCGACGCCAGGTCAAAAGCGTCGAGCGTTCAATGAGCGCGATGGTCTGCGCTCAGGATGGATCAACCTCAACCACTACACGACCACCTACCGGGCAACCGTCCATCAAACGGTGGGCTTCGACCAACTGATCGAACGGGAACACTTTAGTGATCTGCGGTAACAGCATGCCGTCCGCCGTCATCTGGTTGATGTCGCGCAAGGCACGCTTGATCGCTTCTTCGTCCTGCTTGATGCCCAGCTCCGGCTTACCGGTGAAGTTACCCACGCAGTGCACAAAGAACTGGATGTTCTTCTGAAACGCTGCACACGCCGGGAACGGCGTCTGGTTACCACCCTGCAGGCCATAAAGAATCAGACTGCCACGGGGTGCCAACACATCACCCAGAATTGACATCTGCGGACCACCCAGACCGTCGAGGACAATGTCCACGCCGCGGTTGTCGGTGTAACGGTTGATCGTCAGAAGCAAATCCTCTTCTTCGGTAACGATCACTTTGTCCGCACCCATTTTCAGCAGGTAATCGCGGCACGCTTCGGTCTTGGTCGCGGCAATCACCTTGATGCCGAGCGCCTTGCCCAATTGCAGGAACGCAGGGCCCGCGCAATGGCTTGCATCGGTGACCAGTGCCGTTTGCCCAGGTTTTGCCCGCGCCAGTTCAACGAACGCAAAGTACGCCACCAGCATCGGTGTGTAGTGAACGGCCGCCTCATTGGGCGTGAGCACGTCTGGATAGCGGGTCACGGAAGTCTGGGGCAGCAGAATCAGCTCGCCGTAGACCGGGTATACATTGACGTCCGCCGAAGGGAAGCTGGCAACCTTGTCGCCCACTTTCAGATCGGTCACGCCATCGCCAATAGCCGTAATGACGCCCGCCATTTCGGAACCCAGACCGGCCGGCAGGCGAGCCTGGGATGAAGCCAGATTTTGTCGCCACAGCACGTCGTACCAGGTAACGCCGATCGCCTGAACGCGCACTTGCACCTCACCGGGTGCAGGCAACGCGACCGGCAGCTCTTCTACTTTGAGCACCTCGGCCGGACCGAACTGATGAAAACGGATCGTGCGGGACATTTCGAACCTCGCCTTATGAACCTTGATGCCATGAACTCTATCCGGGCGCCGCCGGTAACACTATCAGTGGCTATTAATAGTCGACATGCCTGCCATCGATTCTGATGGCTCAGGCAGCTGCTGAATCTTGCGCGGCCGTCCCGGGCCTGCTGGGCGCACATTGTTGGGTGCTCACCGCGACATTGCAACCCGAAGCCTGAAGATCGATGCATCCCGTGCTCCGCGCTGGCTGCGACGCACCGGATTACAAAGGGCCAGCACGTTGCCATTGGTGTGTTTTTGCGGGTCAAGGTTTCATCGGCAACCACCATTGGGTGCGCCTCGGAGCACATTTACAGCGTTGCAGGAAAATTCAACAATGCAGACAACCGGTATTTACCCGTAATATCCCTGCCTGAGCTGAACACGTGGCGCGCGTCTGGGCCGCCAATGTATCGACCAATGCCCCCGAGACCCCCGTCATGAATCGCAACGACCTGCGTCGCGTCGACCTCAATCTGCTCATCGTTTTCGAAACTCTGATGCACGAACGCAGCGTCACCCGCGCGGCGGAGAAGCTGTTCCTCGGACAACCGGCGATCAGTGCGGCGTTGTCGCGATTGCGCGGGCTGTTCGACGATCCGCTGTTCGTGCGCACCGGACGCAGCATGGAGCCCACTGCGCGGGCCATCGAGATCTTCGGCCTGCTGTCCCCTGCCCTGGACTCCATCTCCACCGCCGTCAGCCGCGCCGCGGACTTCGACCCGGCCACCAGCACCGCCGTGTTCCGCATTGGCCTGTCCGACGAAGTCGAGTTCGCCCTGCTGCCGTCACTGCTCAAGCGCCTGCGTTCGGAGGCACCGGGAATCGTGCTGGTGGTGCGCCGCACCAACTACATCCTGATGCCGGCGCTGCTCTCCTCCGGTGAAATCTCCATCGGCGTCAGCTACACCGACGACCTCCCGGCCAATGCCAAGCGCAAAGTGCTGCGCCGCAGCAAACCCAAACTGCTGCGCGCCGACACCATGCCGGGACCGATCACCCTGGATGATTTCTGCGCCCGCCCCCACGCCCTGGTGTCCTTCGCCGGCGACCTCGGCGGCTTCATCGACGAACACCTGGAAAAAATCGGCCGCAAACGCCACGTCGTGCTGGCGGTTCCGCAGTTCAACGGTCTGGCCACGCTGATTGCCGGGACCGACATCGTCGCGACCGTGCCTGACTACGCCGCTGCCGTGCTGACGGCTGCGGGTGGTGTGCGCTCGGAGGAGCTGCCGATTGAATCGCGTACGTTCGAACTGCACATGGCCTGGCGGGGGTCGCAGGATAATGATCCAGGGGAGAGATGGTTAAGGTCGCGGATTCAGATGTTTTTGGGGATCCGGATAGCCTGTAGGGGCTAGCGCAGGCCCGGCACCGCACGGGCTACTGCGCAGACTCAAGCCAGAGATTCGAGCTTGTCAACATCGACTGCAGATCGCCGCAGTTCCAGAATCGTGCGCTCATGCACAGCTCCCCACTCGCGCATGGCACTCACCAGAGGCACGAGAGAGTTGCCCAGTTGCGTGAGCGAATACTCAACTTTAGGCGGCACTTCGCGATAGATCTCGCGATGAATCACCCCGTCAGTTTCCAGCTCTCTCAACTGCAATGTCAGCATCCTCTGCGTGATGTCAGGTATCGAGCGCCGCAGCTCATTAAACCGTTGGGTTCCTGACATCAGGTGGAAGAGGATGAGCGACTTCCACTTTCCGCCAATGACATCGACGGTAAACGCGACGGGGCACGCGAACGCTTCGAGTTCATCCTGGGGATTACATTTCTTCACGGTGATCACCACGGTATAAAAAGTGTGCCTACAGCACATTATTGTGCGTACTTACTCGCCAGTGCTGCGTACGCTAGCATCATTCCATATTAACCACTATGGAATCCGCCAGATGAGCTTGTTGCTGTCCCCCCACACAATCAAAGGCCTCACACTGAAAAACCGCGT
This sequence comes from Pseudomonas sp. 15A4, assembly GCF_016925575.1. Lineage (NCBI taxonomy): Bacteria > Pseudomonadati > Pseudomonadota > Gammaproteobacteria > Pseudomonadales > Pseudomonadaceae > Pseudomonas > Pseudomonas sp. 15A4. The sequence continues at coordinate 4,217,432 of NZ_CP068986.1, forward strand.
TGTCATGTCCCCGATGTGCATGCACATGGCAGCGGACGATGGCTTCGTCACTGACTGGCATCGCGTTCATTACGGCGCTCGCGCGTTGGGTCAGGCAGGGCTGATTTTTCCAGAAACATTGGCTGTCCACGCTGACGGCCGTATCGGCCCAGGTGACCTCGGCATCTGGAGCGATGAACACGTTGTTGGCTTGAAAGCGCTGGTTGAGCTGCTTCATGGCTTTGGCGCAAAAGCAGGCGCACAGATCGGCCATGCTGGGCGCAACGCTGATCTGCCCAATCTGATTCACATCGCGCCGTCCGCCATACCCTTCACGGATACCAGCCCTGTTCCACGCGCACTCGCGGCGGATGAAATTCCGGGGCTGGTCAAACTTTACGGCGATGCCGCACGACGTGCCCGCGACGCCGGTTTCGATGTCCTCGAGATTCATGCCGCCCACGGCTACTTGTTGAGCGAGTTTCTCTCGCCGCTGGCCAATACCCGCGACGACGAATATGGCGGCGATCCCAAGCGACGCTATCGCTTCCTTCGGGAAGTGCTGGAGGAAGTCAAAATCCATTGGGGGGATCGCCCACTGTTTGTCCGCATATCCAGCTCTGATTACGCGCAAGGCGGCAACACGCCCGAGTCGTTCCTTGAGTACGGTCGCTGGATGAAAGAGCAAGGTGTTGACCTGATCGACTGCAGTTCCGGCGGTATCAAAATGGTCAAGATCCAGACCTACCCGGGTTACCAGGTACCGGCCGCTGAATTGCTGCGCAAAGAACTGCATATCGCGACAGGTGCTGTCGGTGTGATTCAGAACGGACGTCAGGCCGAAGAAATTTTGCAAAACGGCCAGGCTGATTTGGTGTTTGTAGGCCGGCAAATGCTGCGAGATCCATTTTGGGTTCGTAGCGCTGCAGATGATCTAAAAGAAATGATCGAGATTCCTGTCGCCTACACTCGTTATGGATCTGTCTGGCTGGATACCACTGCTAATTGATAAGAGTTGAGACATGAAAATGACTTCCATGAAGCGTTGGCTTTTGGTCGCCCTGATTTCCAGTTTGGGCACGATTGCCCAGGCAGATACCCAACCCCATGACAAACAAGTGAGTCATACCATCGTGAATAAACCTACCTACGTAGATGAATACCAAGCCATCACCGACGTGCTGAATAAATACATCGAGGGCTGCAGGCAGGCCGACAGTAGCATCATGAAACCCGCGTTCAACGAACATGCGACGATGTACAGCGTCGGCGCCGATGGCAAACTCGCAGGCGGCGCGATTTCAATTCTGTTCAAGGGAATCGACGAAGACTTTCGTCCGTCACCGAACGCCCAGGCCGCTATAACCCGTATCGAAATCGTCGGTACTGCCGCCAGCGCACGGATAGATGCAAATGACATGTCGGGCCTCTCTTTCACTGACTTCTTTCAACTGCTGAAAGTGGAAGGCAAGTGGGCGGTGGTCAGCAAAATCTTCCAGCCGCATACGGAGTCTTGATGGAGGCTTGGGCAGACTGACATTCGAAGAACGAGAATCGGGCCGCAGCGAAGAGTGATCTTCAACCTGATGTCTCGGTCTTTTAAAACGCCAGGTGCCGGTCCATTAGGCTGATCGACTCAACCCGCCCGTCCGCCTAATGCCAGCCCGACGTCACCGCCCGCCTCATCCCAAAACGCCTCCGCCGCCTGACTCAGCTGCGCCTTCGGCCGAGTCAGGTGAATTTCCAGCGGAATGTCCCAGCTTTCATCCAGCGCTCTGACCAGGCGCCCTTCCAGCACTTCCTGCTCGGTCAGGCTTTTCGGCAGCCACGCCACGCCTTTGCTTTCCAGGGCCATGGACATGAGTACGGCTGCAAGGTGGCTGCTGAAGAGCGGTTTGAGGTGAAGGTAATCTTCCTTGCCCCGCAGTCGGTGGGCGACGATGCGCCCCAGCCCGGATTCATGGGTGTACGCCAGATACGGCAACGCCGCCGGCGTGGTGCCAAAGCGGGTCGATGTGCTCGCCAGGGGCACCAGCACGTCCTCACCGACCTTCTTGCTGATGAACTGATCAGGCGCCAGCAGCGGCGGCACGTCGGGGTGGCGATGGCAGAGCATGAACTGCACCTGGCCGTGGATCAGCATCTGCTCGCAGACCGCCATGCTGTCGGAGTGCAGCTGCACGGCCTCGATGAGCGCGGCATTTTCCGAGCTTCGCAGCCACTTGGGAAAGAAAGTGAACGACAGGGAATGCGTGGCCGCGAACTTGAGTGAGCGCGCCGCCATCCCGGCCACTTCCTGGGCCTCATTACGCATCCGGTACAGGTGCCGGGCCGCCTCCTGAGCCCTCGGCAGAATTTGCCTTCCCGCCTCCGTCAGCGTGGCGCCCTGAGGCGTGCGCACGAATAACTCCACGCCCATCCAGTTCTCCAGCGAGCGAACCCGGCGGCTAAAGGCCGGCTGGGTAACGTGCCGTGCTTCGGCGGCACGGACAAAGCTGCCGTACTCCGCAAGCGCCGAGAGATCTTCAAGCCAGACGAGTTCCAAGGGGCCATGCCTCCTGTGCATAGGGTGCGGCATTAATAGCATTGGGCGGGTGTCGTCGCAAAGCCTAACGTGGGGCCACGAACAACAAGAGGAACCCGTCATGCGCATCGTCGACATCCGAGAAAAAACCGTTTCCATTGCCTCGCCCATCGCCAACGCCTACATCGATTTTTCCAAGATGACCTGCTCGGTCGTGGCGGTGATCACCGATGTGATCCGCGACGGCAAACCTGTTATCGGCTATGGCTTCAACTCCAACGGTCGCTACGGCCAAGGCGCGCTGATGCGTGATCGCTTCCTGGCGCGCGTCACCGAAGCCGACCCCGACACCCTTGTCGATCATGAAAACAACAACCTCGATCCGTTCGCCATCTGGAAAACCCTGATGACCAACGAAAAGCCAGGCGGTCACGGTGAGCGCTCGGTCGCCGTCGGCACCCTTGACATGGCGGTCTGGGACGCCGTCGCCAAGATCGAAGGCAAGCCGCTGTATCGCCTGCTGGCTGATCGTTACCGCAACGGCGTGGCCGATGACAAAGTCTGGGTCTATGCCGCGGGCGGCTATTACTACCCAGGCAAGGACCAGACCAAGCTCAAGGCGGAAATGCAGAGCTACCTGGATCGCGGTTATGACGTGGTCAAAATGAAGATCGGCGCCGTGCCCCTGGACGAAGACATCCGCCGCATCGAGGCAGTGCTAGAGGTGGTCGGGGACGGACGTCGTCTGGCGGTGGATGCCAACGGCCGTTTCGATCTGGAAACCGGCATTGCTTACGCCGAAGCCATCAAGAAGTACAACCTCTTCTGGTACGAAGAAGTCGGGGACCCGCTGGACTACGCGCTTCAAGCCGAGCTTGCCAATCACTACGAGCTGCCCATGGCCACCGGTGAAAACCTGTTTTCCCATCAGGACGCCCGCAACCTGCTGCGCCACGGCGGCATGCGCCCTGATCGCGACTTTCTGCAGTTCGACTGCGCGCTGTCCTACGGGCTGGTGGAATACATGCGCACGCTGAAGGTGATGGAAGACATGGGCTGGTCGTCCCGCCGCGTGGTGCCCCACGGTGGTCACCAAATGTCCTTGAACATCGCCGCCGGCCTGCACCTGGGCGGCAACGAATCCTACCCGGACGTGTTCCAGCCCTTCGGCGGTTTTGCCGACGGGATCAAGGTGGAAAACAGCTACGTCGGATTACCGGATATTCCAGGTGTCGGGTTTGAAGCGAAGTCCGCCTTGTACGCCGTCATGCGCGAGTTGGGTGAAGGCTGATCAAACCCCGTCTGCGGCCCTTTTTGAAAGAGGCCGCAGACACACGCGTCATTCCTGACGCCACGCCACATGCCCATCACAACAATAAAATGAGGTGCTTCCGTGGAAACGTCCCAATCACGCTGGTATAGCCAGCTGTATGTGCAAGTGCTGATCGGCATCGTGATCGGCGCCGCCATCGGTTACTTCTTGCCAGACATCGGTGCCAAGCTCCAGCCCTTCGCCGATGGTTTCATCAAACTGATCAAGATGCTGTTGGCGCCGATCATTTTCGGGACCGTCGTCGTGGGTATCGCGAAGATGGGCAGCATCAAAGAGGTGGGCCGAATCGGTGTGAAGGCCCTGCTCTATTTCGAGATTCTGTCCACCATCGCGCTGGTCATCGGCCTGATCGTCGTTAACATCGTCAAGCCGGGGGTCGGCATGAATATCAACGTCAGCGCCCTTGATGGCAGTGCTATCAGCAAGTACAGCCAGGCCGCCAGTGAACAGGGCGGGACCATTGATTTCTTTCTCAATATCATCCCTCACACGTTCCTCGGCGCCTTTTCCAACGGGGTCATGCTTCAGGTCATCCTGCTATCTGTATTGATGGGCATTGCGTTGGTGCAAATGGGCGAAACCAGCAAACCGCTGATCAACACCATTGATCTGTTCCTGCAAGGCCTGTTCAAGATCGTTGCCATGGTCATGCGACTGGCGCCGATCGGTGCGGGTGCAGGCATGGCCTTCACCATCGGCAAGTACGGCATCGGCACCCTGCTCTCGCTCGGTCAGTTGCTGATCGCCCTGTACCTCACCACGCTGATCTTCATCGTCGTCGTGCTGGGTTCCGTGGCACGGTGGTCGGGCATGCCGCTCATGCAATTTCTGCGTTATTTCAAGGATGAAATTCTCATCACGCTGGGCACCTGCTCGACCGAAGCGGTGCTGCCACGCATGATGGTAAAACTGGAAAAACTGGGCTGCAAAAAATCGGTGGTGGGCATGGTGCTGCCGACCGGTTACACGTTCAACGCCGACGGCACCTGCATCTACCTCACCATGGCCGCCATTTTCATTGCCCAGGCGACCAATACTCCGCTGACCTTTGCCGATCAGTTGATTTTGCTCGGAGTGTTCCTGCTGACGTCCAAAGGCTCGGCAGGCGTGGCAGGTGCGGGGTTCGTGACGCTGGCGGCGACCCTGACCACCATTCACTCCATTCCTCTAGTCGGGCTTGTTTTGCTGCTGGGCATTGACCGGTTCCTGAACGAAGCGCGGGCCGTGACCAATTTGATCGGCAATGGAATCGGCACCATCGCCATCGCCAAGTGGGACAACTCCTTCGACGTCGCGGCCTGCGAGCGTGAGATCGCCGCGATGAAAACTGAAAAATCCCAAAGGAAAGCCTTGGCGGCGCAGAAGTAATCCGCCGGGACCTCCGTTGATTGCGCGTGAGACACGGCATCGTCGGCAGCCGCTTCAAGGCTCATCCAGTCAGGTAAACGGCGTTGTCACCGCTGCAGCTTCCGTGACAGGAAGTCCCGGATGTACTGCGCAATCTCGGGCGCATGGGTCTCCAGCGCGAAGTGCCCGGCATCCAAGAGATGCACCTCGGCACTCGGGATGTCCTTGCGAAACGCTTGCGCGCCCGGCGGAATGAAGGCCGGGTCGTGCTGGCCCCAGACCGCGAGCAAGGGCGGCTGGTGCTTGCGCAAGTACGCCTGAAACGCGGGATAGGCGGCGACGTTGCTGCGGTAGTCAAGAATCAGGTCCAGCTGTATTTCCTCCGCGCCGGGCCGGGTCATGTAAAAAATGTCGAGGTTGTAGCCGTCCGGCGAGAGCTTCTCGGGATCCGCACCGGTGCCGTATTGCCAGTCGCGGATGGTCTTGGGCGACAGCGACGGTCGACAGGCTTCACGGTTGGTCGGCGAAGGATCACGCCAATAGGCCTGCCACGGGTCCCACTGATCACTGAAACCTTCAAGGTAGGCGTTGCCGTTCTGGCTGATGATGGCTGTCACCTTTTCCGGGTTGGCGGCGGCGAGGCGCAGGCCGGTGGGCGCCCCGTAGTCGAAGATGTACAGCGCGTATCGGGTCAGCCCCAATGCTTCGGTGAACCCCTCGACCACTTTGTAGAGGTTGTCGAAGGTGTAATCGAACTGGCCCCGCGGCGGCGCCAAGGTATTGCCGAAACCGGGCAAGTCCGGCGCGATCAGGCGGTACTGGCTGGCCAGCAGCGGCATCAGGGTGCGGAACATGTGGCTTGCGCTCGGGAAGCCGTGGAGCAGCAACAGTACTGGCGCATCCTTCGCACCGACTTCGCGGTAGAACACCTCGACGTCGCCGACCTTTTGCGTGTGGAACCTGACACGGAAGGCATCGTCGAACTCGGCGCTGCTGTGCCGGCCGGAAGGAGGTGAGCTGGCTGAGGCCGTGCTGGCAAATGACCCGGCCACGGCAGACGCTGCTCCCACCGCGGACGCCTGCAAGATACCGCGGCGGCTGAAGCCGGGCTTACTGTTCGATGAATTGACCGAATCGGAACGAGTCATTGGGAGACCTTCATGAGTGGGTTCAGGCTGAATGCTATTGGCCGCAGCGAAGGCCGTGAATCACCAGGAAACTCAACTCACCATTTCTGATTGTGCAACGTTGCTGAAGATCTTGAGGCGTATGAACCGGCCTCTTCCCGGCTGAAGCCGGTCCCACTAAAAGCACCGTGCCTCCCAGTTGGACCGGATTCGATTGAAGGACGTCTCTGCGCAATAGCTCAAAGGCACGTGGATTTATGAACAGATGCCACATGACGGTGCAGGGTATTGATTGCAGACCTTTTATTACGCTGAACATCATTACGACTGATAGTTACCTTCGCGTCATTCGATTCGTGCAATAACACCCCCGAGAACATTATCCGCCCATCTCAATAACATCGGCGGATTCTCCCATGCTTCAGTCTTTAACTCCTTTGCGCTATCCCCTCGCCGCGTTGACCCTTGTGGTCCTCAGCGCGTGTGGCCGGACGCCTGAGGCGACGGTTGCGCCGGCGGCGGCGAAAGTCAACGTGGCCAAGGTGATCGAGCAACCGGTCAACGAGTGGGACGAAGTCACCGCCCGCCTCGAATCGCCGGAAACCGTTCAGGTTCGCCCGCGTGTTTCCGGCCAGATCGACTCGGTTGCGTTCACTGACGGCGAGCTGGTGAAAAAGGCGACCTGCTGTTCCAGATCGACCCGCGCCCGTTCGAAGCCGAAGTCCACCGTCTGGAAGCGCAACTGCAGCAGTCCAAGGCCGCTGCCCAGCGCAGCACCAATGAAGCCCAACGCGGCGAACGTCTGCGCACCAACAATGCGATCTCCGCCGAACTCGCCGACTCTCGTACCACCACCGCCCAGGAATCCAAAGCTGCCGTTGCCGCCATCCAGGCACAGCTTGATCTGGCGCGCCTGAACCTGAGCTTTACCCGCGTCACGGCGCCGATCACCGGCCGCGTCAGTCGTGCGGAAATCACCGCCGGCAACATCGTCACCGCCGACCAGACCATCCTCACCAGCCTGGTATCCACCGATAAGGTCTACGCCTACTTCGACGCCGACGAGCGCGTGTTCCTCAAGTACAACCAACTGGCTCGCGACGGCAAACGCGGCGCGACCACGCCGGTGTACATGGGCCTGTCCAACGAAGCGGAAAACCCGCACCTGGGTCAGATGAACTTCGTCGACAACCAGGTCAATCCGCGCACCGGCACCATCCGTGGCCGCGCCGTGTTCGACAACAGCAAGGGCGAATACACCCCGGGCCTGTATGCGCGCCTGAAGCTGGTCGGCAGCGGCACCTACTCAGCCATGCTGATCAAGGACGAAGCGGTGGGCACCGATCTGGGCAAGAAATTCGTGCTGGTAGTCGACAAGGACAACAAGGCGATCTACCGCAGCGTCGATCTGGGGCCGAAGCTTGAAGGCTTGCGCATCGTGCGCAGCGGCCTGAGCAAAGACGACCGCATCGTCGTCACCGGCCTGCAACGCGTGCGTCCGGGCTCACCGGTTGACCCGCAGGACACGCCGATGGCCAGCCCCGAAACACTCTCCGCATTGCAACAACAACGCCAGGCGCTCGAAGCCAGCAACCAGTCCAAGGCGCAGTCCAAGCTGGACGCCAAGGTTGCTGCTTCCGCCACGCCACGCGGTTAAGGGACACACTCGATGAATTTCTCCAAGTTCTTTATCACGCGACCGATCTTCGCGGCGGTGCTTTCGCTGCTGATCCTGATCGCCGGCGCGATCTCCCTGTTCCAGCTGCCGATCAGTGAATACCCCGAAGTCGTGCCGCCGACCGTTGTCGTGCGCGCCAACTTCCCCGGCGCCAACCCGAAAGTGATCGGCGAGACCGTCGCCGCGCCGCTGGAACAGGCGATCACGGGCGTCGAGAACATGCTCTACATGTCTTCTCAGGCGACCGCCGACGGCAAGCTGACCCTGACCATCACCTTCGCGCTGGGGACCAACCTCGACACCGCGCAGGTGCAGGTACAGAACCGGGTCACCCGGACCGAGCCAAAGCTGCCGGAAGAAGTGACGCGCATCGGTATTACCGTGGACAAGGCCTCGCCTGACCTGACGATGGTGGTCCACTTGACCTCGCCGGATCAGCGTTACGACATGCTGTACCTGTCCAACTATGCGGTGCTGAACATCAAGGATGAGCTGGCACGCCTGGGCGGTGTCGGCGACGTGCAGCTGTTCGGCATGGGCGACTACTCGCTGAGGGTCTGGCTCGATCCAAACAAGACCGCATCGCGCAACATCACGGCGACCGACGTGGTCAACGCCATTCGCGAGCAGAACCGTCAAGTGGCAGCCGGTCAACTGGGCGCACCGCCCTCCCCGAGCGCCACCAGCTTCCAGATGTCGATCAACACCCAGGGCCGTCTGGTTTCTGAGGAAGAGTTCGAGAACATCATCGTTCGCGCCGGCGACAACGGCGAAATCACCCGGGTCAAAGACATCGCTCGCGTCGAACTGGGCTCCAGCCAGTACGCCTTGCGGTCGTTGCTGAACAACCAGCCAGCGGTGGCGATCCCGATCTTCCAGCGCCCAGGCTCCAACGCCATCGACATTTCCAACGAAGTGCGCGGCGAGATGGAACTGCTGAAGAAAAACTTCCCGGAAGGCATGGACTACAGCATCGTCTATGACCCGACGATCTTCGTGCGCGGCTCCATCGAGGCGGTGGTTCATACCCTGTTCGAAGCGCTGATCCTCGTCGTACTCGTCGTGATTCTGTTCCTGCAGACCTGGCGCGCCTCGATCATCCCGCTGGTCGCCGTACCGGTGTCGCTGATCGGTACGTTTGCGGTCATGCACCTGTTCGGCTTCTCCCTCAACGCGCTGTCGCTGTTCGGGCTCGTACTGGCGATCGGTATCGTTGTGGACGACGCCATCGTGGTGGTGGAGAACGTCGAGCGGAACATCGAGCTTGGCCATCCGCCGATGGAGGCCACGCAAATTGCGATGCGAGAAGTGACCGGCCCGATCATTGCCACGGCCCTGGTGCTGTGTGCGGTGTTCATTCCGGCGGCGTTCATCTCCGGCCTGACCGGGCAGTTCTACAAACAGTTCGCGCTGACCATCGCCATTTCGACGGTGATCTCGGCCTTCAACTCGCTGACCCTGTCGCCTGCGCTGGCCGCTGTTCTGCTGCGCGCCCACGATGCACCGAAGGACGGCTTCTCGCGGTTCCTCGACAAGCTGTTTGGCGCCTGGCTGTTCCGCCCCTTCAACCGTTTCTTCGTCAAGGCCAGTAACGGCTATGTGAGCACGGTTGGCCGAGTGATCCGCGTCAGCGGCGTGGCACTGGTGGTGTACGCCGGCCTGATCGTGATGACCTGGCTGGGTTTCTCCAACACCCCGACCGGCTTCGTACCGGCACAGGACAAACAGTACCTGGTCGCCTTCGCGCAACTGCCGGATGCCGCGAGCCTGGATCGCACCGAGGACGTGATCAAGAAGATGTCGGCCATGGCCCTGGAACAACCGGGTGTGGAAAACGCCATTGCCTTCCCTGGCCTGTCGATCAACGGGTTCACCAACAGCCCGAACTCCGGCATTGTCTTCGTCGCCCTCAAGTCCTTCGATGAGCGCAAGCAGGCCAGTGAGTCTGCGGGCGCCATCGCCGGTGCCCTCAACGCCAAGTATGCCGGGATTGAGGAAGCCTACATGGCGATCTTCCCGCCCCCGCCGGTACAAGGCCTGGGCACGATCGGCGGTTTCCGTCTGCAGATCGAAGACCGTGGCAACCTGGGTTACGACGAGCTGTACAAAGAGACGATGAACGTCATCGGCAAGAGCCGCAGCGTGCCGGAACTGGCGGCGCTGTTCACCAGCTACACGGTGAACGTGCCCCAGGTCGATGCCGCCATCGACCGTGAAAAAGCCAAGACCCTCGGCGTGCCGATCAGCGACATCTTCGACACCCTGCAGGTCTACCTGGGCTCGCTGTACGCCAACGACTTCAACCGTTTCGGCCGGACCTATCAGGTCAACGTGCAGGCTGAGCAGCAGTTCCGCCAGGACGCTGAACAGATCGGTCAGTTGAAAGTGCGCAACAACCGCGGCGAAATGATCCCGTTGGCGACGCTGTTGAAAGTCACCAACACCTCGGGCCCGGACCGCGTCATGCACTACAACGGCTTCATCACCGCCGAGATCAACGGCGCAGCGGGGCCGGGTTACAGCTCGGGTCAGGCGCAGACAGCGATGGAAAAACTGCTCAAGGAAGAACTGCCCAACGGCATGACCTACGAGTGGACCGACCTGACCTACCAACAGATCCTGTCGGGCAACACCGCCTTGCTGGTCTTCCCGCTCTGCGTATTGCTGGCGTTCCTGGTACTGGCCGCGCTGTATGAAAGCTGGAGCCTGCCGCTGGCGGTGATCTTGATCGTGCCGATGACCCTGCTGTCGGCCATTGCCGGTGTGATCATTGCCGGGAGCGACAACAACATCTTCACCCAGATCGGCCTGATCGTACTGGTGGGCCTGGCGTGCAAGAACGCGATTCTGATCGTCGAGTTCGCCAAGGATGAGCAGGACAAGGGCAAGACCCCGCTGGAAGCTGTGCTTGAAGCCTGCCGCCTGCGTCTGCGGCCGATCCTGATGACCTCCTTCGCGTTCATCATGGGTGTGGTGCCACTGGTGCTGTCCAGCGGTGCCGGTGCCGAAATGCGTCATGCCATGGGCGTGGCGGTGTTCTCCGGGATGCTCGGTGTGACCTTCTTCGGTCTGCTGTTGACGCCGGTCTTCTATGTACTGATTCGGAACTACGTTGGACGCAAAGAGGCACGCAAGGCGGCCAAGGCTCAACGCATTCAGACCACCGCCCCGGAGGCTCATTGATGAAAGCTGCAAAACTCTTTCTGCCGAGCCTGCTGGTGCTGGCGCTGGCGGCCTGCGCCGTCGGCCCGGACTACAAGAAGCCGGAAACCGCGGCGGCCAACATCCAGGCCGCCACCCAGCGGGCCTATGACCGCAGCCACATCGAGACCGTCTGGTGGCAGCAGTTCGACGACCCGACCCTGAATAACCTGGTTGCCGAATCGCTACAGGGCAACCGCGAGTTGCGCGTCGCCTTCGCCCGGCTGAAAGCGTCCCGCGCGATTCGTGACGACATCAGCAACGACGCGATGCCTGTCGTGACCAGCCGCGCCAGCAGCCAGATCGGCCGCTCGCAGGTACCGGGTGAAACCGAACACAGGGTCAATCAGGAACGTTACGACCTCGGCCTGGACATGGCCTGGGAACTGGACCTGTTCGGCCGCATCCAGCGGGAGCTGGAAGCCAGTGACGCCGACCAGCAGGCTGCCGAAGCCAACCTCTATCAGCTGCAGGTGACGATGATCGCCGAACTGGTCGACGCCTACGGTCAGCTGCGCGGCGCCCAATTGCGCGAGAACATCGCCCGGGACAACCTGAAAAATCAGCAGGAATCCCGCAGCGTCACCGCTCAGTTGCGTGATGAAGGCGTGGGCAATGAGCTTGATGTCGTGCGTTCCGACGCGCGTCTGGCGGCGGTGGAAGCCACCATTCCGCAGCTTCAGGCCGAGCAGGTGCGCCAACGCAATCGCATCGCCACCCTGCTCGGCGAGCGTCCGGACGCCATGACCGTGACCCTCGCTCCGGCCAAGCTGCCGGCGATCTCCAAGGCTCTGCCGATCGGTGATCCGACCAAGCTGCTGGAAAACCGTCCGGACGTACGCAGCGCCGAGCGACAACTGGCGGCGCAAACCGCGCGAATCGGCGTGCAGACCGCCGACCTGTTCCCGCGGGTCAGCCTGAGCGGTTTCCTGGGTTTCACCGCCAGCCGTGGATCGCAGATCGGGTCCGGCGCAGCGCAAGCGTGGGGCCTCGGCCCGAACATCACCTGGGCGGCATTTGACCTGGGCAGCGTCAGGGCGCGGATTCGCGGCGCCAACGCCGATGCCGAAAGCGCGCTGGCCAATTACGAGCAGCAAGTGCTGCTGGCCCTGGAAGAAACCGAAAATGCGTTCAGCGACTACGACAAGCGTCAGCAGCGTCTGGTGTCGCTGGTGCGGCAGAGTGAAGCCAGCCGTTCGGCGGCGAATCTGGCGAACATTCAGTACCGCGAAGGCACGGCCGACTTCCTCGTCCTGCTGGACGCCGAACGTGAGCGTCTGGCCGCCGAAGACAGCCAGGCCTTGGCCGAAATCGATCTGTATCGCGGCATCGTCGCCATCTACAAAGCCCTTGGCGGTGGCTGGCAGCCGAACGCCTGACGTCATAGGTTGAGCAGCGGGATCGCTCAACCGGCGGCGGATCTGCAGCGCTGATCTGCGGCCACCCTCCGCCGCTCTCCAAGGCCCCGGACCCACAAGGTTCGGGGCTTTTTTCTGAACCGTTGATAAACAACCCGCGAGCGCCCGAGGGGGCCATCACTCCCCACAGCGTTTGACACTCGGCGGTCTCTCCCCGAAGCTGCTGCACACGCCCACACGGAAACCGATATGTCTGAGTCGTCTTCCCGGCGCACACCCGCCCAGCTCAAGGCTCGACGTCGCTGGCAGGTGGCAATTGCGCTGGCGCTGTTGCTGCTGATCATCGCCATGGCGATGCTGGTGCGAAACTGGCACGCGCCGCCGGCCGCACCGCAGGTCAATCACAGCTATGCCGAAGCACTGGAGCAGGCCCACGGTGGCAAGCCCGGCGCCGCGCGCGTGCTCTATCAGCAATTCACCCGCACTGACCTGTCGGACATTCGCCGCGCCGGCCTGCTGGCTGAGCTGGTCAATTACCCGGGCCCCCAGGCCCTGAAAATTCTGCGCGGCGATCTCAAGCGCCCCGCGCCGCTGGTTCAGCAGGCGGCTATCCAGGCAGTCACCGCCATGCTGCCGGAAGATCAACGCAGCACGCTGATCGGCCCCCTGCTGGACGATGCCGACGATGAGGTGCGCTTCAGCGCGGTGCGGGCGTTGCTGCCGTTAAGCCCGGATGAACTGGGCCTGTATTACGGCGCGCTGCAAGAGGCCGCTCAGCAGTATGAGCAGGCGCTGACCGCCCAGCCGCCGAGCGCGCAACGCCAGCTCGCGCTGGCGCAGCTCTACCTCAACAACGGTACCCCGCAAAAGGCGATCGATGCGCTGGAACTGGCCGCAAAGCTGGAACCGGACAACCTCGAGACCGGGCTGGCGCTGGTGCAGTTGCTCGACGGTCAGGGTCAGGCCGATCGTTCGCGTCAGTTGCTCGCCCAATGGCTGGAGAAACAGCCCCAGTCGTCCCTGGCGCAACACGCACTCGGCCAATGGCTGCTGCGTCACAAACAGAACGAATACGCCCTGCTCCCGCTGACTCGGGCCATTGAGCTGGACCCTGAGAATACCGGCTACCGTTACGACCTTGCCGTGGCGCTTCACGACCTCGACCAGCTTGAAGCCGCGCAGCGTCAGCTGGAGGATATCCTGCAGCGCGCACCCGCCGACCGCCGCGCGCGGATTTTGCTGATTCGTTACTGGACCGAGACCGGGCAGCTGCAGAAAGTGCAGGTGCTGCTCGCGGAACTGGAGCAGCTCAACGCCGATGATCCTGCCCTGCAGCAAGGCCTCTAAAACGGGACTGTTTCCAACGGCGCTAAAGTATAAGAAATTACTTACAACGCTTTGCGCCTATTATTGTTTTTTTGTCAGACCTGCTTATCGTCTCCGAGGTGTTTCACTTAGCGATTAGTAATCCGCTATTTTACAATGCGTAAAAAACGTGCATTATTTACTCGCGCCACAACTGAACTACCCCGTCTTGATACCAACGCTCATCCTCAGAAGTTAGTGTCGACGGCTGATCCTGATGTCAAGGACACGGTAGAACGTGGTGAAACCAAAAGCAGCAGAACCCGATGCGTATCGTAGTGCGTGCCAGGTTGCTTGCATTGAGCTGACAACAGCCATTAATTGCCGGAGTATCATTTTGTCCAGACTTGCCGAATATCGCGCAGCAGAAAAAGCCCTTCAGGAGCAGCTGGCCCAGCTGGAGTACCTGAAGAACGACGACGGATTGAAGAAGGAAATCGAGTTCGAGCAGCAGTTGCAGGCCCTGATGAGCAAGTACGACAAGACCTTGCGCGACATCATTGCCATCCTCGACCCCCACACCGGCGCCTCCACCTCCGCACCAGCAGCTCCGAAACGCCGCCGTCCGCGTGTCGTCAAGGTTTATCAAAATCCGCACACCGGCGAAGTGATCGAGACCAAAGGCGGCAATCATCGCGGTTTGAAAAACTGGAAAATACAATACGGCGCCGAAACCGTTGATTCGTGGTTGCGCGGCCGCTAGTCCACTGCTCCCTTAAACATTGGCCTGCAACATTGAGAGGAAGCTCTGCTCGCGGGGCTTCTCTGCAAGTCGGTCTGTATGGCAATGAAACATGTGCGCTCAGCGCTGATAACAGCCAGCCAACGGTGAGGTATTTTAAATAATGCAAGCCGGCGCAGGCACGCTTTGAATATCAAACCTGACAATTAGCTGAACAGATTCGTATTAAAGGGAAATACCGCTTTCAATAAACGGCTGGCTTATAGCATGCTTGATCGTCGAGTTTCACCCGCGTTATTTATCACGCTAAATGTGGACGTGAGGGGCGTTGAGGCTGGCCATGAGCCTTCATGCATCGACAGACGAATTTTCCCTCCGCGGCTGAACGGCTCGTGAGCTTCACATTTTTTCACACCGGGTTGTAGAGGATGGAGGCTACTAAAGGATTAGTGCCCCAATGCCCGCTTCGGCGGGCTTCTTTATGCCCGCGATTTGTGTATACCCTGCCTCAACCCTACTGCGCCGATCCGAGGCGCAGACTGTCCCTGATTCGCAGCACTTCGTCTTTATGGGCTGCATAGCCCTGCGCCGAGCCGGCATACGACAACGACCACGCCAATTGCGGACTCGCCGCTGCTACCAGTGTCTGTGTCATGACGTGGTTGCCGTTCTGGGTGATCGTGCACGTGGTCTCCATTGCCGGTATGTCGCTCAGCGTGCTGTCTTTCATCCGCGTGCAAACGCTCTGAAAACCGCCGCGGGCGAAATTGACCTGCACCGCCTTGCGCATCTCCAGGAGCACGCTCTGCACATTGACCGAGTGACCGGGCTGCAGCTGCGTCTGAGTCAGCTCCACCACCATGGCCGGATCGCCGTTCTGATCGTTTTTAACCGCACGCTGTCGTATTTGCACCGCGGGCTGACCTTCGCTCGGCGGTGGCTGGGGCAGCGCTTCCACTTCCCAGCCTTCGGGCCAGATGATCGTGGCGTCTGCCGAAGACGCGACGCCTGGAATCATCAGCACGAGACAGAAAGCAACACGGGCGCATGAGCGCAATGAGAGATGCATGGGCGGTACCTGGATCTAGAGCCGCGAAGTGTGAGCCGGTCATCCATTGCCCACAAGCCGAAAGCCGCGATTTATGCGCCTTCGGTTTGGCGAGTCGTTCATGAGTCCGTATCATTACGCAACATTTTAGCGTTAACCCGGAGACAACCATGAGTCTGCACGACCTGAACACCTTCCCCGGCGTCACGGCCACCCCGGACGCATCGACTGCAAAATTCGTCTTCAACCACACCATGTTGCGGGTCAAGGACATCACTGCTTCCCTGGATTTCTACACCCGCGTGCTGGGTTTCAGCCTGGTGGAAAAACGCGACTTCCCGGAAGCCGAATTCAGCCTTTACTTCCTGGCGCTGGTGGACAAGGCGCAGATTCCACAGGACGACGCCGCGCGCAACGTCTGGATGAAAGGCATCCCCGGCGTGCTCGAACTGACCCACAACCACGGCACCGAGAAGGACCCTGCGGTTTCCTACCACAATGGCAACACCGACCCGCGTGGCTTTGGCCACATCTGCATTTCGGTGCCCGACGTGAAGGCCGCCTGCGCGCGCTTTGAGGAACTGGGCGTGGACTTCCAGAAACGCCTGACAGACGGCCGCATGAAAAGCCTGGCCTTCATCAAGGACCCGGATGGCTACTGGGTCGAAATCATCCAGCCGACGCCGGTATCGGGCGAGTAATCGCGCTCGATCAGTAGGACTTGCCTTGATCGGGACAGGACCGGCATTGACCCCGACCGTGGGACCGGCTTTGACGTCTTCTGTAGGACCGGCTTTAGCCGGGAACGCGTTAGGCGTCACGCCGCAGGAATGCGGGTGTTCACACCGGCCTCTTCCCGGCTAAAGCCGGTCCCACTAAAAGCAGCGGGTGCACCCAGCGATATTAAGGATGACCTCGACTATTCGCGTGTGACCTCGACCGTAGGACCGGCTTTAGCCGGGAAGGCGTTGGTGCTTACACCGCAGGATTACGGGTGTTCACACCGGCCTCTTCCCGGCTGAAGCCGGTCCCACTCTGGAACCCGGCAAGGGTCACGCTGCTTCTATCACCTGATCCGTATCAGCCAGATCCGCATAAAGCTGCGCGTTCGACGGCTCAGGGGTGAACGTCAGCGCAATGTTCTGGCACTGCTCTCTGAGCTGTTGCAGCTTCAGCGGCCGGCTGAGGAAATACCCCTGCGCTTCCTCGCAGCCGAACTCACGCACCAGGCTCATGCAACGGAACGTTTCGACGCCTTCTGCGACGGTGCGATAGCCCAGCTCGCTGGCCAGGTGCAGCACGGATCGGGCAATGATGCGGTTGCGCGGGTTGCTCTCGAGGTCCGTGACCAGGGATTTGTCGAGCTTGAGGATATTGGCCGGGATTTCGTGCAAGTAGGCAAAGTTGCTGTATCCCGCGCCAAAATCGTCGATGGCCACGTCAACGCCCAACTCGCGAATACGAGTGAGCTGGGCAATGACGCGCTTGTCCGCTCGAATCCACTCGCCTTCGGTGATCTCGACTTCCAGCCGAGCCGGTTTCACGCCGTGCCGGTCGCAGGCGCTTTGCAGCGTCAAAGCGATGTCCAGATCGGCGAAGTCCAGCGGCGACAGGTTGAGCGAGAGACGCACCTCTTCGTCGATCCAGCCGCTGAGGTCGCTCAGCGCCCGATCAATGACCCATCGGGTCACCGTGCTGATCCTGCCGGCGCTCTCGATCAACGGAATGAATTCGCTTGGCCAGATCTTGCCCAGCATCGGATGGGTCCAGCGAATCAACGCCTCGACGCTGAGCAGACGGCCATCCTGCAGGCTGAAACGTGGCTGGTACTCCAGATAGATGTCGCCACTGACCAGCGACTCGGCGAGTTCGTTGAGCAGGGTCAAGGCGCGCCGCTGGGCGCAATCCTCCGCTTCGTCATACGCCGCCCACGGCACCTGTCGATAGACCGCTCTCCCCGCCGCGTGAGTCGCTTTGCCCATGAGCGCAGCGGCGGAGTTCTGACCGTCGTCACAGCAGGCCAGCCCCACGGCAATCTGCTGATGAGTAAAAGGCTCTGTGATCAGAGCCAACAGCATGCGAACCAGGTCGTCGCGGCGAGACCGGTCGCAGCTCATCTGCACACAGAAATCCTGGTCGCTGACGTGGTACAGCTCGGCGATGCCATCCAGGCGACGACGCAGGCAGTGAGCCATGTCGCGACGCGTCTGCTGCGCATCCAGATTGCTGCTCACGCTGATATCCGCAACGCTCATCACCGGCTGGGTGCGGATTACCACCATGAGTCTCACCTGGCTTGCGGTCACCTCAACGCCCTGGGTGTCCAGCAGGAACTGCTGCAAGTTGGGCAGGCGGCTGACAGGGTGGCGGTAACGCATCGCCTGGCACTGTTCGACCTGCCCCATGACCAGTTGCGCAAAATCTTCGAGGACAGCCACTTCGTCGGGCAGGAGCTCGCGGGGAACTGTGTCGATCAGGCAAAAGCTGCCGAGCACATCGCCGTGCTGATTGCACAACGGCGCCCCGGCGTAGAAACGGATGCCATCAGGTCGGGTAACCAGCGCGTTGTCGGCGAAGCGCACGTCAAGCGTGGCGTCATTGACCACCATGACGCCGGAATTCTGAATGGTGTAGCGGCAGAATGACTGCTCGATAGGCGTCTGACTCGCGTCGAAACCTACCCGACCGGGGAACCACTGGCGGTCTTTTTCCACCAGCGATACCAACACCGTCGGTACGCGAAAGTGCGCAGCAGCCAGGCGACACAGGCGGTCGAAATCCTCATTGTGTGCGGTTTCCAGCCATTGCAAAGCATGAACCGCGGACAGGCGCTTCTGCTCAATTTGCAGCGAACAGTTCATGGCCTGCGCCCTCGGTTCTAAAAATACGGATTGAATGATATCTCATGGCCACTACTGCTAACACTGCTTCATGACGGAAGGTGCGAAGCGGTGATAACAGCCTTAAAACAGACTTCGGCCGAGTTGAGAAAACTGATGTCACAAAGACATCAGTTAATCGTTTCAGTTCCAAAACTATACAGAAATAAAGTTTTGTACAAGTTTTAATAAAGTTAATACGATCGGCGCCGACAGATGGATCAGAGCGACCCGCAGGCAGCCATAACGCTTCCTGCAGAAAAGTCGTCAGCGCCACTGACTTCCGAGAAAAAGGACCGTTCTCACCGACAAAATCCTAATCGCCCCACTTAGGGGCTGTGAGAGCCCCATGAATATTCTTGCCCCTGCCGTGTACCTGACCAACCGCCTGCGCTTTCCCGCCAAGTTCGCGGTGCTTGCCATCATCGTTCTGCTGCCGCTGACCCTGTTGGGGGCGCGCTTGCTCAATCAACTCAACGCCAGCATCGATAACATCCATTCCGAACAAGTCGGCCAGCGCTATCTGACGGACGTTACCCCCGTGCTGCGCCTGTCGATGCTTCAACGCGCTCTGACCAACCGCTTGCTCAGCGGGGATCAGACCGCCCAACCTGACCTCGCCGCCAACCAGGCCAAACTGCTGGAGGCGTACACCAGACTCGAGACCACCGACCGACAGCTGGGTGCGGGGCTTGAAACCGGAGATCGGGTGCAGCGCTTGCGCTCCGGTGCCGAAGGGCTGATCAGCCAGACTAAAACCGGGGCCGATCAGGCGACCCTGTTTGACGCATGGAGCGATCAGATGACCCAGACGCTGAATTTTATCTACTTCGTCTCCGCCACCTCCGGGATGGTGCTCGACGAAGACTACGCCTCGCTGTTCCTGATCGATCAAAGCACCCTGCGTCTGCCTCGCCAGATCAACGTGGTCGGACAGTTGCGCGGCTTGGCCAGCGGTCTGCACGAGGGTCAGCCGCTCACGGACACCCTACGTGGCACGATCAAATCGCTGCTCAAGCAAGAAGCGCAGATTCGCCAGGAGCTGCTGCAGAGTCTCAGCCTGCTACGGCGTCAGGAACCGACCCTTACTGATCGCATTCAGTCTCCTGTGAGCAGCGGGCTCTCCAGCCTCGACAGCTTTCGCAGCGACTTGCAAACCCTGATCACCTCACCGGAAACCACCATCACCGGCATGCAGGGGCTGCCAGCGAAAGGCAATGCCGTGGTCGCCGAGCTGTATAAGGCACAGGACGCCTTGCAGGCAGTGCTGTCCGCAGAGCTTGAACAGCGCGTTCAGGACAAATCGGCTGACCGCGCCGCCATGCTGGCCATGTTCGCCATCGCCGGGCTGTTGCTGATCTACGCCTTCAGCGGGATCTACAGCGCCATGCGCCGGGCCATGGAAGACATGTTGAGCGCCACCCGCCGCATCGCTCAGGGCGATCTCACTGCCCGTGTCAATGTGGTCGGCAAAGACGAAATGGCCGACATCGGCACCGGCTTGAATCACATGGTCCAGGCCTTTGGTGAATCCCTGGCTCAGGTCGAGCGCAGCTCGAGTTCGGTGTCCGACGCAGCCACTCGCCTGACTGCGTCCATCGACCGCGCCAAAGTGTCGATGAACGCCCAGCAAGGCGAAACCGAACAGGTCGCCACCGCCATCAACGAAATGACCGCCAGTGTCGCCGACGTGGCCCAGAACACAGAAGGCGCAGCGCGTGCAGCGGAACAGGCCAGTCAGGCGTCCGGCAAAGGCCTGGTCGTCATGCAGCAGACCCGCCAGACCATCGAGGCACTGGCCGGCGAAGTCGACCTCAGCGCGCAAAGGTCGCAGCGCTCGCGCTGCACAGTCAGGAGATCGGCGGGGTCATTGAAGTGATCCGTAACATCGCCGACCAGACCAACCTGCTCGCCCTCAACGCCGCCATCGAAGCCGCCCGCGCCGGTGAGCAAGGCCGTGGCTTTGCCGTGGTCGCCGACGAAGTGAGGACCCTGGCTTCACGCACGCAGAACTCCACCGCCGAAATCCAGCGGATCATCCAGCAGTTGCAACTGGCGACCAGCGCTGCCGTGGAGCAGATGAAAGCGGGCAAGGACCGGGCGCAGGATTGCCTGACGTCGGCCGATCAGACGTCCTCAAGCCTGAACGCGATCAACGAAGGTGTGGAGTCGATCGTCGGCATGAACACCCAGATTGCCAGCGCTGCCGTTCAGCAGCACGCCGTGTCCGAAGACATCAACCGCAATGTCACCGAGATCCGCAATGGCACCTTCATGTTGATGGAAGGCATCGAGGACAACGCGGTAACGGCGGACGAACTGTCGCTGTTGGCCGGCGAACTGCGCACTGTGGTCGGTCGTTTCAAGCTTTGAGCACCGGGGCGCGTTCCGTCAAACGACACGCGCCCTGCCCTGCATCGCTCAAGGGACCTGAGCCCCCGCCACCGCCACGTACACCGAGTACAACGATGTGTTGGCGGTGATGAACAAGCGGTTACGGCGCGGGCCGCCAAAGGTCAGGTTGGCGACCTTCTCCGGCAGGCGAATCTTGCCCAGTAACGTACCGTCGGCGGCGAAACACTGAACGCCGTCGCCGGCACTGGTCCATACATTCCCTTGCACGTCCACGCGCATGCCGTCCGGCACGCCCGGCTCGATCACCGCAAACACCCGCGACTGCGCCAACTCACGTCCATTGACGACCTCGAACGCGCGGATGTGATGGGGCCCGTCGGGATCGTGGGAGCGACCGGAATCGGCGATGTACAAGGTCTGCCCGTCCGGGGAGAACGCCAGGCCGTTGGGCTGGACGAAATCGTTGGCCATGCAGGCGACCTCGCCGCTGTCCGGGTCGATGCGATAAACATGGCGGCCCGCCTGCTCTTCCTCAGCCTGATAGCCCTCGTAATCGGTGAGGATGCCGTAACTCGGATCGGTGAACCACACCGCGCCGTCGCGGTGCACTACCACGTCATTCGGCGAATTCAGGCGCTTGCCTTCAAAGCGCTCGGCCAGCACGGTGATCGACCCGTCCGGTTCAGTGCGGGTGACGCTGCGGGTGCCGTGCTCGCAGGTGATCAGCCGGCCCAGGAGGTCGCGGGTGTTGCCGTTGGCGAAATTCGACGGGGTGCGGAACGTCGACACGCCCTGCTCCGGGGTCCAGCGCAACATGCGCTGATTGGGGATGTCGCTCCACAGCAGATAGCCGCCATCGTTGAACCACACCGGCCCCTCGGCCCAGCGGCACTGATCGTACAGGCGCTCAAGCTGGGTGTTGGGCAGGATCAGGCGGTGGAAACGCTTGTCATGGCATTCATAGAGGTCGTCGGACACAGGTTCGATCCTTAATTCAGGCGCGGGCATGTTTGCGGCCGCTGACAGCGGTAATCACCGCGATGATGATCAGGCCGGTGAGGATCAGCCGCACCCCGGCACTGGCGCCGAAGGTGTTGAGCATGCTCACCAGCAGGTAGAGAAACAGCGACGCGCCCCAGATCCCCGGTACGTTGGAAAACCCGCCGGCCACCGAGGTGCCGCCGATTACCACCACGGCGATGGACGCCAGCAGGTATTCCTCGCCCATGCCCAGGGACGCACCGCCGGAAAACCCGGCCAGGGTCAGGCCGCACAAGCTGCCGAACACCGCGCAGAGCACGTAGGTGGCGAAACGCATGCGCCCGACACGAATCCCGGCCAGTTCGGCGGCGCGGGCATTCTGCCCGATGGCCAGCACCGAGCGCCCGTAGCGGGTGCGGGTCAGCACATAACCCATGAGCACCGCCACGGCGATCACCACGAGGGCCAGATACGGCACGCCGAACACGCGGCCGGTGGCGAAGGTGTAGAAACCCTCCGGCGGCGGCACCCGCACGCTGCGGCCATAGGCGATGGCCAGGGATTGCAGGATAAAACTCGCCGACAACGTGGCGATGATCGGCGGAATGCGCAGCAGGCGGATCAGCGCGAAATTGCCGCAGCCCACCAGCACGCCGATGCCGAGCACGCCGAGCACGCCCAGCCAGATGTTCGCGTCCTGACCGTCCATGAGCTTCATCCCCAGCGCGCCGCTCAGGGCAATGTTGGCCGGGATAGACAGGTCGATGTTGCCCGGCCCGGTGCTGATCACGAACATCTGGCCGATGCCGACAATCGCGAAGAACGTCGAGAACGCCAGCGCGCCAGACAGTAACGCGCCTGCGCCCTGCCCGCCGGTAAACACCAGCGTCGCTACCCAGATCAATAAGGCGGCGAGGAAGGACCACAGCCACGGCTTGCCGCGCAGCGCTGCGACAGTTGAAGTGCTCATAGCGGGCGTACCTCCAGACGATTGACCGCCGCACGCAGCGCCAGCACGAAAATCAGAATCGCGCCCTGGGCGCCGATCTGCCAGTCAGGCGAGATGCGGATGAACGACAGCAGCGAACCGGCCAGCACCAGGGTCAGCGCGCCGAGCACTGCGCCCATGGGTGACACGCGCCCGCCGACGAATTCGCCGCCGCCGAGAATCACCCCGGCGATGGACAACAGGGTGTAACGCAGCGCCACGTTGGCGTCGGCCGAGGTGGTCAGCCCCACCAGAAACAGCCCCGACAGCACGCCGAAACTGCCGGCCATGGCGTACATTGCCACCTTGATGCGCAGCAGCGACCAGCCGGCCTTGGCGATCGCCAGCGGATTGCCGCCGGCGCCGCGCAACACCACGCCGACGGTGGAGCGCATCAGGAAAAAGTGCATCGCCAGCCCGAGCACGAGGCACACGATGATCGCCAGCGGAATCAGCGGCGGCTTGATTCGCACCAACGCTTGCAGCCACTGCGGCGCCGTCCCGCCCGGCGACGGCAGCAGCAGAATCGCACCGCCGACCCAGATGAACGACATGCCCAGGGTGACGACAATCGACGGCAGATTGCGGCTATGGATCAAGGCACCCAGCAGCGCATACACGCCCACGCATCCGGCCAGCGCCAGCCAGCCGAGGAACGGGTGTTGATCGAGCAGCGTCACGGCCACGCAGGCGACGAAGCTGATGAAACTGCCCATCGAGAGATCGAGGTCGTTGACGCTGATGATCAGCATCTGCGCGATGGTTGCCAGGGCAATCGGCACCGCCAGGTTGAGCATCAGGTTCAGGCCCATGTAGCTCATGGCCCGGGGTTGCATGATGAAAATGGTCGCCAGCAAGACCACCAGCGACACCGCCGGCAAGGCGGCGCGGAGCATGCGGGCACGGCGAGCGGCGTTGTTGCGCGTCGCGACGGGTGCGCGGGCAACGGAATTCAACGGGGCATTCATGGGGTTTCCTCGGCGAAGGAGCTGCGCAGGATGCGCTCCTCGCTCAATTCACTGCGCGGCATGTCGAGCACGGCCTGACCGTCGCGGAAGACATACACGTGATCGCAATAGGTCAGCTCTTCCAGTTCCGTGGTGTACCAGATGAACGTGCGGCCGCGGGCGGCCTCCTCCATCAGAATCGAATACACCTCGCGCTTGGTGCCGACGTCGACGCCGCGCATGGGGTCGTCCATCAGAATGATCTGGCTGTCGGACGCCAGCGCCCGGGCAAACAAGGCTTTTTGCTGGTTGCCACCGGACAAAGAGAGGATCGGATTGCCCATGTCCGGGGTGCGGATGCTCATGCGCTTCATCCAGTCATTGGCCATCGCTTGCTCGGCATCAGGGTCCAGCAGCAGGCCGCGCTTGAGCTGGTTGAGGGAGCCGATGGTGATGTTCTCGCCGATGGACCACAGCGCAAACACGCCGTCGGTCTGGCGGTCACCGGCCACGAAACTGGCGCCGGTGCCGTGCTTGACACAGTCGCGCAGCACCTGGGTCAGCAGTTGGCTTTGACCATGGCCCGCCAAGCCGGAGAGCCCGACGATCTCGCCGGCAAAGGCCTGCACCGAGCGGCCATCCGCCTGACGCGCCGGGCGCTGCTGTACGCGAGGGCTGCCTTGCTCACGGCGGGACGCAAATGCCTGTGTGGCTTGTTGCTGTTCGCGGGCCGTGCCGCCCATGACTTCCACCAGCGAATCATGGGTGAAGTCCCGCGCGGCGCGGGTTTCGACGATTCTGCCGTCCCGCATCACCGCGATGCGGTCACAGGTGCCGAGCATTTCGCCGAGGATGTGACTGATCAGCACGATGCTGCCGCCGCCCTCGACGAACCGCCGCACATGCCGCAGCAACTGCTCGGCGACGCGGGCGTCGAGGGATGAGGTGGGTTCGTCGAGGATGATCAGGTCAAGGCGCTCGTCGACGTTGATGAACGCCCGGGCGATCTCCACCATCTGCCGCTTGCCGATGGACAGGTCAGCGACGATGTCATCGGCGTCGATGCCGTGGCCGGGGAAAATCTGCTCCAGCATCGCTTCGATCAGCGCACCGGCCCGACGCCGCCAGCCGAAGCCGCGCAGAGCCGGAGACATCAGCCGGGTGTTTTCCGCGACGTTCAAGTTCGGGCACAGCGACAGCTCCTGAAACACGCAGCGAATGCCATGCTGACGCGCCACTTGCACTGAATAGCCTTCACGCAGGTCGCGGCCCTCAATCAGCAACTGGCCACAGTCGGCGGCCAGGGTGCCGGCGAGCACTTGCATCAGGGTCGATTTGCCCGCGCCGTTGTGGCCGATCAGGCCAAGGCATTCGCCGGCGCGCACGCTCAGGTCGACGTCTCTCAGGGCACGCACGGCGCCGAACGATTTGCCGGCGCCAGCGAAGGCCACCCGCACAGGTCCATTTGCGTTCATGGTCGAAATTCCTTGGCGGGCCGCAGGCAGCGCGGCCCACGGTGCTCAAATGGAAAAGCTCACAGGGAAGCGGCGGGCTTGAGCTTGGCGACGTCGTCGACGCTGTAGGTCTCGCTGACGATCCCGCCCTTGGGCAGGTCCTTCAGGCTGGCGTCGAGGGTCTGCTGGGTGACGATGACCGCTGGCGACAGCAGGTCATGGGGCATCTGCTTGCCGTCGAGCAACTGCTGTGCGACATAGAACGCCAGGCTGGAGATGCTCGGCCCGCTGCTGATCGAGAAGCTCTGATAGCCCTGGGTGTCGCTTTGCTTTTTCCACCAGCTCAGCTCTTCTTCGCGGTTGCCGAAGATGATCGCCGGCAACGGACGGCCCGCCGCGACAAAGGCCTGGGCAATGCCGACGCCTTCGCCGCCCTGGGTCACCACGGCGTCGACTTTCGGCAGGCTCGGCAACACACCGGAAACGGCTTTCTGCGCCACGGTCGGTGACCAGTTGCCGTTCACTTCGCCGATCACTTTCAGGTTCGGGTGCTTCTGCGCGCCGGCGGTGATGCCGGAGTGAATGCGCTCGTCCACCGACACGCCGGCCAGGCCGCGCACTTCCAGCACATTGGCGCCCTGGGGAAAGCGCCCGGCCAGATAATCCATCTGCTCGATGCCGGTCTGTTTGAAGTCCATGGAGATGCGATAGGCGCAGGGTTCGGAGACGGTGCCGTCGAAGGAGACAACGATGATGCCGGCGTCGCAGGCCTGCTTCACCGCACCGTTGAGCGCCGTCGGCGATGAGGCGTTGATGACGATGGCGTCATAACCCTGAAGGATCAGGTTCTGGATTTGCGCGGCTTGCTCGGTGGCCTGGTTTTCCGCCGTGGTGAAGCTGTCGGCCGCCGCGATCACGCCATCCTTGACGGCTTTGTCGGTGGTCTGCTGCCAGCTGGCGAGCATCAGTTGGCGCCAGGAGTTGCCGGCGTAATTGTTCGAGAGCGCGATCTTCTTGTCGGCTGTATCGGCGTGGGAAGCGACGGGCAGAGCAATCAGGGGCGCCACGGCCAGTGCGGCACAGAGCAACGAACGGCGTAGCGGGTGACGACGACTTTTCATAGTTGAACCCTTGTTATTTTTATGGGGGCTGCAGGGTGGCCGACGGCGTCGGTCGCACCTTATTACGAACAGTACGCGGCGAGTCTGCACTGGCCGGTGCGGAGCGTCAGTGGTCAATCGTGCAGACCTGATGCGGGATCCCGCAAGCGACCTGCTGGAACATGCGTTCTTTTTGCCACGCAGGGGCCATAATGACCCGACTGCTCCCTGCAGTTTCAAAAAGTGTTCCGTTCGAAAAGTGTTCGATCCCAAAAATAAAAACAGGTTGGAGCCCATGGCACAGCGACCGCACACCCTCGCCGAAGACGTGCTGCATCACTTTCTCGGCATTTCCCGCGCCCTCGCCGGCCAGCTGGATTTCCAGTCGATGATCGATGCCGTCTCCCGGGAAATCAGCCCGATCCTGCCCCACGATCACCTCGACGTGTGCCTGTTCGTCCTCGACAGACGCGAGCACATTACCTATGAAAGCGGCGTACACACCTTATGGGGCGACGTGGCCCAGCCGATGCCGGTGCACACCAGCCCCATTCGCACGGTGCTGCTGGGCGAGCAGCCTTTTCTGCTGACCCACGACGCCATGAACGACGCACGCTTCGCCTTCCCCGGCGCCATCAACCACCCGATTTTCGACGCCCGTTTGCGCAGCCGCCTGCACGTGCCCTTGCGCGCCCGTGGCGAAATCATCGGTGCGCTGAGCTGTTCCAAACACACCGAGCATTTCTACACCCTGGATGACGTTCGCCACACCCAGCACGTCGCCGACCTGCTGGCCTCGTACGTGTACGCCCTGCGCCAGACCGAACAGGCCAAACAACTGGCAATCGCCGAAGCCCAAGTGCGTGCGCGAGAAGAAGGCCTGCGCCAGGGCGCGCTACGCCTGACCGAGGAACTGGAGCGTGAACGGCAACGGGTCGGCATGGATTTGCACGACCAGACCCTCGCCGACATGACCCGCCTGCACCGGCGCATCGCCCGCCTGCAAACCCTGCCCAGCGTGCCGGGCGAGGACCTGCGCGGAATTGCCCGCGCCCTCAAGGACAGCATGCAGGAGTTGCGTCAGCTCATTGATGCGGTCAAGCCGACGGTGCTGCAGTTGTTCGGCTTTGAAGAAGGCGTCGAAGACCTGTTGCGGCGCAGCGTGCGCGACAGCGGCCTGAGCATCGAAACGCGGTTGCAGGACAGCACCGATGGGATGGGTGATCGCTTGCCGGAGTCGGTGAAGGTCGCGGTGTTCCGCATTATTCAGGAAGCGGTGAACAACGCGATCAAGCACGCCATGCCGGACAGCATCGTCATCCACATCAGCCACACCTGCGGTCTTTTGCAACTGACCATCGACGATGACGGCCTTGGGCTGGACGTGGGGCATCGGTTCAACAGCGGCGGCATTCAGAACATGCAGGTGCGCGCGCAACTGATGGCGGCGCAGCTGACCATCGAACGCGGTCCACACGAGCGGGGCACCCGGGTAAGGGTATGCCTGCCGCTGGCTGATCTCGCTGTTGTGGGTGAGGCAACGTGTGTTTCCGGGCCTGCGCTTTTAACGGAGACGCCATGCACGTCCTGCTGATTGAAGACGACCCGGTGCACCGGGCGTTCCTGCGCGAAGTGATCGAAGTGGCCCTGCCGGAATGCACCCGTTTGCTGGAGGCCGAAGACGGCCAGATCGGCGAGCGGCTGTTCAGTGAGAGCCCGGTGGATGCCGTGGTGATGGACCTGCAGATGCCCTGCCGCACCGGCGTCGAAGCGGCCAAGACGATTTGGCGGCAACAGCCGGACACGTCGATTCTGTTCTGGTCGAATTACTCGGATGAGGCCTATGTGCGGGGCATCGCGCGCATCGTGCCCCAGGGGGCCGCTTACGGTTACATCCTCAAAACCGCCTCGGAAGAGCGCTTGCGTCTGGCCTTGCGGGGGCTCTTCATCGAGCAGCAGTGCGTGATCGACCGCGAGATTCGTGGCGTGCAACTGAAGGCCCACGATCAGTTGTCCGGGCTGAGCGACGGCGAATACGAAGTGCTGCAGGACATCGCCCTGGGTCTGACCGACCGCACCATCGCTACCCGCCGCAACCTGTCGCTGCGCAGCGTGCAGAACCGGCTGCAGCAGCTTTACGAAAAACTCGGCGTCTACCAGCCCGATGCGGCTGGCGAGCGCAGCACCGCCTTCAACCTCCGCGCCCGCGCGGTCAACGTCGCCCTGCTCCGCCGCCTCCTCAACCGCACCGCGCTGGAACAGGCCGAGGCCGAACTGCAACTGTGGCTGAAAAACCCTGCGCGGCATTTGTTTAAAGGGGACTGATTTATTTACAGCGCTTCACCGTAAATTAATCTGTCCCCGGAGTGCGCGGTGCGGCTGAGGGAAGATCAAGAGCGTCTGCCTGGGGGCAGACTGTTTCGCCTTCGGCGACTTACTTTTGAAAAGCACCAAAAGTAAGCAAAAGTGCCTGCTCCTGGTTTGGCCCCTCGTGCCTCGGGGTTCCTTCACTCCGGTCTCGCTCCGTGGGCCCGCGCCGAACGGACATCCATGTCCTGACGGCGCTCTCGCCGCATCCATGCGGCTCGGCCCACTGCGCGAGACCTGCGTTCAGCCTGCACCCAAGTCGCGTTTGGAGGCGTCTGGGCGTTATGTGTCTGAAGATCAAGATCAAAGGCTTCCCGGCTGAAGCCGGTCCTACGATTGGACCGCGTGCTCTTGCATGATGATCGTTCCTCCGCTCCGCGTGGGAATGCATCCTGTGACGCTCCGCGTCACCTCCCCAGGCCTGAATGCGCGTCGTCTTCGGGACGCGGAGCGTCCGGGGCTGCGTTACCACGCGGAGCGTGGGCACGATCAATGTTCTGCGGTGTGGCGCATGACGCCTTCCCGGCTAAAGCCGGTCCCACTAAAAAGCCGCGTGCAGTCTGTAAAATGCGTGTTGATCAAACCGCCCTCTTCCCGGCTAAAGCCAGTCCTACAGTGGCCGCGATAGGTCTGTAGGACCGGCTTCAGCCGGGAAGCTTTTGATCTGTGCTTTAAAGGCGCTTTTGATCTGCTTTTGATCTTTATGCGCAGAAAGCTCAGACACCGCCAATCGCGACTTGGGTGCAGGCCGAACGCAGACGACGCGCAGTGGGTCGAGCCGCATGGATGCGGCGAGAGCGGCGTCAGGGCATGGATGCCCGTTCGGCGCGGGCCCACGGAGCGTCGTCGGAGTGAGGGTATTCCGACGAAGGAGGAACCCAACCAGGAGCAAGCACCCTTGGTTACTTGGGGTGCTTTTCCAAGTAACTCGCCGAAGGCGAAACAGTCTGCCCCCAGGCAGACGCTTTTGACCTTGGGGAACGCACGATCCCTCTGGCTTGTCGATTAAAACGAGACCGCGACGCGTCGCTCAACTGAACGACGCCACCCTGGAGTATTGCCTATGTGCAGGAACCACACGCGTAACCCCATCCTCTGCCTCATCCCGCCGTACCTGCTGGATCAAATCGCCCGCAACGGCAACAAGGCCCAGCGCGAAGCCGCCCTGCGCACCCGGGCCAAGGACAACACCTTTCGCTCCCTGCGCCTCAGCGCACAACCCGACCGACGCGTCGTGAACCTGGCCGCTGCAGCACCCACCGGCAAACGCCGTTCGATCTACACCGCCGACGGCGGCGAAACCCTGCCCGGCACCCTCGTCCGCGGCGAAGGCCAGCCCGTCAGCGGCGACATCGCTGTCGACGAAGCCTACGACGGCCTCGGCGCCACCTTCGACTTCTTCTTCGACGTCTTCGACCGCAACTCCATCGACGACGCAGGCATGGCCCTCGACGCCACCGTGCACTTCGGCAAGGGCTACAACAACGCCTTCTGGAACTCCGCCCAGATGGTCTTTGGCGACGGCGACCAGTCACTGTTCAACCGCTTCACCATTGCCTTGGACGTGATCGGCCACGAACTGGCCCACGGCGTCACCGAAGACGAAGCGGGCCTGGTCTACTTCAACCAGGCCGGCGCCCTGAACGAATCAATGTCCGACGTGTTCGGCTCACTGATCAAGCAGTACGCCCTGAAACAAACCGCCAAGCAGGCCAGCTGGCTGATCGGTGAAGGGCTGTTCACCGACCAGATCACCGGCAGCGCCCTGCGCTCGATGAAAGCCCCCGGCACCGCCTTTGACGACAAAGTGCTGGGCAAGGACCCGCAACCCGGGCACATGGACGACTTCGTCCACACCTACGACGACAACGGCGGCGTGCATATCAACTCAGGCATCCCCAACCATGCGTTCTATCAAGTGGCGACGCGCATTGGCGGTCATGCCTGGGAAAAGGCCGGGCGCATCTGGTATGACGCGCTGCGCGATTCACGTCTGCGCCCCAATGCCGGCTTCGTACGCTTTGCGCGGATCACCCACGATGTGGCCGGCCGGCTGTACGGTGTAGGCGAAGCAGCCCAAATCGCGGTACAAGAAGGCTGGGCGGCCGTGGGCATCAACGCGCAATGATCCGCCATGGCCATCTGGCAAAAGAAGGAGCCACGAACATGCGTATCTCATTCAGCGAAAGCGGCGGGGTCGCCTTTTTTCCCGGGCTGAGCAAGCCCAACACCATTGAAGTGGACGCCCTGCCCGAACCCGATCAGCAAGAGCTGCGGCAACTGGTCGACGCGTCCAGGTTCTTCGCGCTGCCCGAAGGTCGCCGCCCCGCCCGTGCGCTGCGCGGCATGCAGCATTACACGCTGACCATCAGCGAAGGCGACCGGGAGCGCACGGTATGCGTCCCGGCCCCTGTGGAATCCGGTCCGCTGCAGGGCCTGATGCAATGCGTCAGGCGCCACGTGTCCGGCTAGACCCATGACCGCGCGCCGGGCAAACCGCTAGCTCGGCGCCATCATTCCTTCTCATCAGGAATCCCGTGACCCACCTTCTCTCCTCTGTCCTCCGTCATTTCACGCTAACCGCCTGCAGTGCCGACGCGTCATACGGTGCCGATCAATGATGCCTGTCCGCCGCCTGTGCCTGGTCCTGGGCGACCAGTTGTCCTTCGACCTGGCCTCCCTTGCCGACCTCGACCCCCAGCGCGACGCCGTGCTGATGGTCGAGGTCATGGAAGAAGCCACCTACGTCGCCCATCACCCGCAGAAAATCGCCCTGATCTTCAGCGCCATGCGCCATTTCGCCCAGGCGCTGCAGGCGCGCGGCATCATCGTTCAGTACGTAGCGCTGGACGACCCGCTGAACACCGGCTCGGTGCCGACCGAGTTGCAGCGCTGGCACGCCTCGTTGCAGGCCGGAGAAGTCCACGCCACCGAGTGCGGCGACTGGCGTCTGGAGCACTCGGTCAGGGAATGCGGACTGCCGCTGATCTGGCACAGCGACACGCGGTTTCTTTGCTCCCGGGAGGAATTTGCCCAGTGGGCCAGCGGCAAGGTTCAGCTGCGCATGGAATTCTTCTACCGCGAGATGCGCCGCAAGCAACGCCTGCTGCTCAACAGCGACGGCACGCCAGTGGGCGGCGCCTGGAACTTCGACGCCGACAACCGCAAGGCGCTGCCGAAGAAGGTCTCGGCGCCCTACCCGGCGCGTTTCGCACCGGACGCCATCACCCGCGATGTGCTGGCGCTGGTGGGTGAGCGGTTCGCCAGTCACTACGGTTCGCTGGACAATTTCGACTACCCGGTGACCCACGCCGACGCCCAGGCCCTGTGGCAGTACTTTCTCGATTACGGGCTGGGCGCGTTCGGTGATTATCAGGACGCCATGGCGATGGATGAGCCCTTCCTCTTCCATGCGCGGATCAGTGCGGCGTTGAACATCGGGCTGCTGGACCTGCGCCAGCTGTGCAGCGACGTCGAGTCAGCCTACTGGTCGGGCGGCGTCGCGCTGAACGCCGCCGAGGGCTTCATCCGCCAACTGATCGGCTGGCGGGAGTACGTGCGCGGCGTTTACTGGCTGAAGATGCCGGACTACGCCGAAGGCAATTCATTCGGCAACATCCGGGCTCTGCCGGAGTTCTACTGGACCGGGCAAACCAACATGAACTGCATGCGCCAGGCCATCGGCCAGAGCCTTGAGCACGCCTACGCCCACCATATTCAGCGGCTGATGGTCACCGGCAACTTCGCCCTGCTCGCCGGCATCGCGCCTAAGCAGATCTGCGAGTGGTACCTGGCAATCTATATGGACGCCTTCGAGTGGGTTGAGCTGCCCAACACCCTCGGCATGGTCATGCACGCCGACGGCGGCTATCTCGGTTCCAAGCCCTATTGCGCCAGCGGCCAGTACATCAAGCGCATGTCCGACTACTGCGGCAGCTGCGCGTACAAGGTCAAGGAGAGCACGACGGAGGATGCCTGCCCGTTCAATTCGCTGTACTGGCATTTCGTGATGCGCCACAGCAACCTGCTGCGCGCCAATCAACGCATGGGCATGGTCTACAAGAATCTTGATCGGATGACCGAGGCGAAACAGGACGCGCTGTGGCAAAGGGGCGAGTCGCTGCTGAGCAAGCTCGACGCCGGAGAGGCGATTTGAAGAAGAGCGAACTGCCGGTGAAAACCTGCGCCGTCTGCAAGCTGCCGTTCACATGGCGGAAGAAATGGGCGCGCTGCTGGGATGAGGTGCGTTACTGCTCGGAGCGTTGCCGACGGGGCAAGGGCTCCGAGTCGTGAAAGGGTTTATTCAGCATCGGTGGGCACACATGGGGTGCGACGACTGATCAGTGGAGCTGCGCGCGGCTGGCTCTGCCAATCAGTCTGATCAACAACTGCTGCTTGGGGCCTGCCGTGGTCTCGCGGGCCACCTTGATCAAATATTCCTGAGGAATAAGCCCGCCCGCTTCGGCCAAGGCTTCGTAAATGGCAAACAGCCGGGAATCAATCGTCGTCTCCTCGGCGCATTCGATCAGATAGGCAATTCCGGGACTGGCTTGTTCGTTCACAATGGATCCTCCTTGTAGGTCAGTTACTTCAAAGGAGAGGCAGGCGCGGCGGGAGTTCCCATTTTCTGGACCGGGCTCCCCGAACGGTGGAACCCTTATGCCGGCGCGCCTGAATATCAGTTTTCGCTTGCCAAAATCCGGTTGCCCCCTTAAACAGAGCGTGCCGTTTCAGCACCTGCGACGACGTGCCACGCGCTTTCTGCCCATTGCGTCCTCGCAATCCGGCTTCGCAGGCCTGCCGAAACGCCCAGACACCTGCAAAGCATGGAGACGCCAGGTAAACCCGATGACAGGAAATACGTCAGACACACTCCCCCGCACCCGTCGCGCACCCAAGGGTGAGAAGCGCCGCGAAGAACTGCTCGACGCCGCGCTGCAACTGTTTTCGCTGGAGGGCTACACCGGCGCCTCCATTGCCCGCATCGCCGACATCGTCGGCATCTCGGTGGCAGGCGTGCTGCATCACTTCCCGAACAAGGTCGCCCTGCTGATGGGCGTGCTCGCGCGCCGCGACGAGGTCAATCACAAAGTGATCAGCAGCTTGCACAGCGAGCCGACGCTGCAGGGCTTCGTCAGCGGCCTGCGGCAGATCAACCGTTCCAACGCAACAGCGCCCGGCGTGATTCGCGCGTTCAGCATGCTCAATGCCGAAAGCCTGGTGGACAGTCACCCGGGGTGGGAGTGGTTTCAGTCCCGCTACGTAACGATTCACGGGCGCATGCGCGCACGGCTCGACCATCTGGTGGTGACCGGCGAAGTGCGGGGGGATGTGGATCTGGACGCGATCGTTCACCAGATTCTGGCGATGATGGACGGGCTGCAGCTGCAATGGCTGCGCTTCCCGGAGACGGTGGATCTGGTGCAGCGTTTCGACAGTTACATGGCTCAGGTCGAGCGCGACATCCGCGCATAAAAATGAGGCGATCCGGGCTGGCCGGATCGCCTCATTCTCTGTTACTCAAGCTCGGATGGTCACTCGGGGTCCGGGCCTGGCCAGCGCCGGGGAAACGCCCGACGCCAGCCCACTGCTCAGCCCTTTCCCGCTGTGATCAATCAGTACTCGGTGTTGCCGTCGTAGTCCGTGTTGCCATTGGCTGCGTCGGTGTCTTTGGCCTGATCAAGCACGCCGCCGGTCTTCACCGCTGGCAGGGTCACTTTGACCGAGTTCAGCGCCGAACGTGGCAGCGGGTTGCTGGTGGTGGTCGACAGTTCCTGACGGAACGAGTTGACCAGCTTGGCATTCAGACGGATGTCGTCCGAGGCCGCGCCCAGGCTGATGTTGAAGGTGTCGGCATCGATCACCCACTGCTTGCTCGCCTCGTCGAAGTACGCCAGCGAACGGTCGTTCAGTTCGATGGTGACGTGACGGGTTTCGCCTGGCTGCAGGAAGACCTTCTTGTAGCCTTTCAGCTCTTTGACGGCACGTTCGACTTTCGGGTTCTGCTGGCCGACGTACAGCTCGGCGACTTCGGAACCGGCACGCTTGCCGCTGTTGGTCAGGTCGAACGAGACCTTGATCGGCGTGTTGCCCACTGCAACGCCCGGGGTGACCGAGATGTTGTTGTAGGTGAACTGGGTGTACGACAGGCCGTGACCGAACGCGAACAGCGGTTTGGTGTTGGTCTTGTCGTAGCCACGGTAGCCGAGCATGGTCAGGTCGTTGGCGTAGCTGATTTCCTTGACCTTGGTGCGTGTGTTATCGAAGTTCGGGAAATCCTTGTACAGCGGATTGTCTTCGATGTTGCGCTCGATACTGATCGGCAGCTTGCCCGACGGGTTGACCTTGCCGAACAGGATCTCGGCCAGGGCCTGACCACCGTTCTGACCCGGGTAGAAGGCGTGCAGCGCAGCCGGCACCTGGTCGATCCAGTCACTCATTTTCAGCGCGGTACCGCCGTGCATGGTCACCACGGTGTTCGGGTTGGCCTTGGCGATGTTCTGGATCAGCTCGTTCTGGTACTCAGGCAAATCGAAGCTGTGGTCGAAACCTTCACCTTCGTATTCAGCGCTGTTACCCACGGCAACCACGACCGCGTCGTATTGCGACAGGTCGGACGGTGCGGTCAGCGAAGCGGTCGACATCTGCACGCCCACCAGGCCGCCCATGGTCGACAGGTAACCGTCACGGCGCGAGTACTCAAGCTTCACGTCGTAAGCCTTGCCGGCTTCCAGCTTGATCTTGCCGGAAACAGGAATGGTCGGCGGAATGCTCTTGTTGGTGATGTTCTCACCGTCGCCGTTGTCGATGACCTTCTCGCCGTTGACCCACAGACGCACGGCGCCGTCGGCACGGACTTTGAAGACCTGGTCGCCGCTGATGGTCGGGGTAACCTGACCGCTCCAGCGAATCGAGGTGTTGGCGGTGTCGCCGTTGCTCGGCACTTTGTCGCTGGACCAGTCCAGGTTGACGTAAGTGTCGATCTGGGTGGCCGCCGGGTCGCCGGACCAAGTGGCGTTGTTGAAGTACTCGGTCTTCATGCCAGCGACGCTGTTGCCTTTGCTGTCGGTGGTGGTCCAGTGCATGGCTGTCGGGTCGAGGGACAGGGTGTCAAGGAACTCGACCTGAGCGCCCGGGGCGATCTGGCGCAGACCGCTCAGTTCGCTGATGTAACGGGTAGCGTCAACGTGAGCACTGCCGAAACCGGTCGGTGGTGCGTACTTGGCCAGGTCGCCAACGACGGCGATGCGCTTGACCTTGTTCTTGTCCAGAGGCAGCACGTCGCCCTGGTTTTTCAGCAGCACGATACCTTCGCGAGCGATGTTCAGGGCGACCTTGTTGCTGGTGGCGCTGTTCATGTTGTGCGTGGTCAGCGGTGCAAACTTGTCGAACTGGTACAGGTAGATGTTCTTCAGGATGCGGCGGACCTTGTCGTCGATGGTCGCCATGTCCAGCTCGCCACTGTCCAGGTACGGCTTGAGCACCGAACTGTTCATCTGGCCGCCCATCATGTCCAGGTCGGTGCCGGCCTGTGCTGCTGGCAGACCGTGGACGACGGCGTTGTAGTCGCTCTGTACCAGGCCCTTGAAGCCCCATTCCTTCTTCAGGATGTCAGCGATCAGGTGCTTGTTCTCGCACGCGTACTCGCCGTTCACTTTCTGGAACGAGCACATCATCATCGCCACGGCGCTGTTCTTGGTGGCGGATTCGAACGGCGGCAGGGTCATCTCGCGCAGGACGCGCTCAGGCATGACCTGATTGAGGATGAAGCGGTTGGTTTCCTGATCGTTACCGGCGTAGTGCTTGGCTTCCGCCCAGACGCGACGCTGCTGGATACCGTTGATCACCGCAGGGCCCAGGCTGGCGCCGAGGAACGGGTCTTCACCGGAGAGGTATTCGAAGGCACGACCACTCCACGGCATGCGGTACAGGTTCATGCCGGGGCCGGTGACGAACTGGTAGCCGCCGCTGGCAGTGTCGTAGCCCAGGGCGCGACCGAAGTCGATGGCGCGTCGCGGGTTGAAGGTGGCCGCCAGGTTCGGGCCGGACGGATAGACCACGCCCGGATCGTTGCCTTCGCTGGTGTAACGGATGCCTGCGCCGCCGTCGGCGCCGTGGATCTGTGGCACGCCGTACTGGCTAAGGGGTTTGACGTCCCAGCCGCCGATGCCGCCGATGTAGGCCAGCTTTTCTTCCTGAGTCATCTTCGCCAGGGTTTTTTCTGCCGCTTTGTCAGCGCGCAGTTCCTTGGCCGCCAGTTGCTCTTGGGTCGTGGTGTCGGCTGCGTTGGCGTGGCAGATGGCCAGGCTCAACAAAGCCAGTGCCGAGTGGGCACCGAAAGTTTTACGGTTTCGCATAGGGGACGCTCTCCAAGTATCACCCGCGCTCATTTGTCGCAGTTGACACGCCACAAGCCTTTGTTTCAGGCATGACTCGGCCTATACCGAAGTTCTCGAAAGAACATCGGTGAACGGGAAAGTGGCGTTACAACGTGACGATGAGTGTGGGCAATTTGATCTTCTGTAACTAACGTTAATGGCGATGAGCCACCGAACTGCACGAGCGTTGCCCGAGACGTTTAAATTAAGGCAATTGTTTTCAAGTGATGTCAAACAAAAAATCAATCTCGAACAAACTCGACATTTTTTGATACATCATCTGAACTCTTGCTAAACCTACAGGTCTGTAGGTTTAGCAATTTTCACCGCTGGACCCTTTAAACCCCGTAAATGCAGGGTTTCAGTCATGGGGAAGGCGGTGATCCAGCGCTGGACACCGGCGTCGGGATCATTTCAAACACATGACAAACATTGGAGAAACATCACATGAAACTGCCAGCACTGGGCGCCATCGCTGCACTGACTCTGTCGTTTGCAACTGCAACTATGGCCGCTGACTCCGACACTCAGGAAACTATTTCTGGCGCAGCAGATTCCACTGTCATGACCCAGACACAAGACACAAAAGCCGTAAAGAAAGCCACCAAACAGAATCAGGCCGATGAAAACAAGCGTGGTCGTCCAACCGCCAACACTTCGTCTGCGACAAACTAACGCACTGCCGTTTAGTTGCTGTTAAGCAGCATACTGTTATTGCACATTATGTATTCACCCCAGAGGTCTCGTCAGAGGCCTCTCTTATTTGAACCGGTGCTGTGTCCATTCATTTGTCCCCTATCAATAGCCAACAACTCACCGCGCACTCGGCCGAAGCGCTGTGTGCCTGGCTGTTGGCCAATGCCGGGCTGAAGACAGGTGATCTGGAGCGGGCACAGCGACTGGCCCAGGAATCGGAAGGCAGTTCGCTGACGGAATTGCTGACGCGCCTGGGCCTGGTCTCTGAACTGGACCTGGCAAAGGCATGGGCTTCGACGCTGCAGGCGCCGTTGCTGCTGGCGGAAAACGTGACGCTGTCCGGCGATCCTTTGCCGGAGTTGAGCGAGCGCTTCCTGCGGCACTATCGCCTGCTGCCCATCGGCACCCATGCCGATGGCGTGCATGTCTTGGCGGCCAATCCGGGCAATGCCTATGGGCTGGACGCCGTGGCCTACGCCTGCCAGGCGCCGGTGTATGTGTCGGTCGGTGCGGGCAGTGAGGTCGACGGGCTGATCGAGCGCTATTACGGCCAGGGCCGTTCGGCCATGGGCTCCCTGATCGAGACCCTCGACGAACACGGCGGCGCCGAAGAAGACATCGAGCACCTCAAGGACCTCGCGTCCGAGGCGCCGGTCATTCGACTGGTCAACCTGATCCTGCAACGGGCCGTCGAGCAACGCGCCTCCGACATTCATATAGAGCCTTTTGAAAGCCAGCTGAAAGTGCGTTACCGCATCGACGGAGTGCTCCACGAAGCCGAAGCGCCGCCGTCCAGTTCATCGGCAGCGATCATTTCGCGACTGAAGATCATGGCGCGGCTGGACATCGCCGAGCGTCGCCTGCCTCAGGATGGCCGCATCATGCTGCGCATTCAGGGTAAGGAGCTGGACTTGCGGGTGAGCACGGTGCCCACCAGCTTCGGCGAGTCGGTGGTGATGCGTCTGCTGGATCGGCAGACCGTCAGCTTCGACTTCCCCAGCCTGGGCATGGACGGCGAGCGCCTGCAGAACTTCCTTGACGTGCTGGAGAACCCCCACGGCATTCTGCTGGTCACCGGCCCCACCGGTTCCGGCAAAACCACCACGCTGTACACCGCGCTGTCACGGCTCAACACCGCCGAGCGCAAGATCATCACGGTTGAAGACCCGGTCGAGTACCAGCTCGAGGGCATCAACCAGATTCAGGTCAAGCCGTCCATTGGACTGGACTTCGCCGGCGCCCTGCGCTCCATCGTCCGCCAAGACCCGGACGTGATCATGATCGGCGAGATGCGTGACCTGGAAACCTGCCGCATCGCCATTCAATCGTCCCTGACCGGCCACCTGGTGCTCTCGACCCTGCACACCAACAGTGCCGCCGCGAGTATCACGCGGTTGCTGGACATGGGCGTCGAAAGCTACCTGATCGCCTCCACCGTCAAAGGCATTCTGGCCCAGCGCCTGGTGCGCCGGCTCGATCCGCTCACGCGCATCGCCTTCGAAGCGCCCCGGAACTGGTCGCCGAACACGGTCTGGAGCGCTTCACCGATCAGCGCCCGATCACCCTTTATCGTCCCGCCAGCGAGATGCCCGGCGGCGGTTATCACGGCCGCAGCGCCATCACCGAATTGCTGGTGATGAATGAAGAACTGCGCGGCCTGCTGATGCGCCAGGCCGACGCGGCAACGCTGGAGCAAGCCGCCCGTCGCGGTGGCCTGCGCACCTTATATGAGGAAGGCCTGCGCCAGGCGGTGGCCGGCGTGACCTCCCTTGAAGAGGTGCTGCGCGTGACGCGCGGCGACTGACCATGGCCCATTTCAAATACCGTGCGCTGGATGCCGACGGCGTCGCCCAACACGGCACCCTCGAAGCTGCCGATCAAAACGCGGCGACATCGGCCCTGCACAAGCGTGGTCTGTTGCTGCTCAGCCTTGAAGCCAGTGCCAACAGCGGCCTGCGCGCGGCCATGCGCCGGGGTGCCATGAACGGCGCGGCGCTGGTGAGTTTCACCCAGCAACTGGCGACCCTGCTCGGTGCCGGCCAGCCGCTGGAACGCGCCCTGACCATCCTGCTCAAGCAGACCCACGAGCCCAAGCGCCAGGCGCTGCTTGAACGGATTCGTGAACAGGTCAAGGCCGGTAAGCCGTTGAGTCAGGCGCTGGAAGAAGAGCACGGCCAGTTTTCCAGCCTGTACATCAGCATGGTTCGCGCAGGCGAAGCCGGCGGCTCCCTGGAAAACACCCTGCGTCAACTCAGCGAATACCTGGAACGCAGTCAGATGCTGCGCGGCGAAGTCATTAACGCGCTGATCTACCCGATCTTTCTGGTGGTCGGCGTGCTCGGTTCGCTGGCCTTGCTGCTGGCCTACGTGGTGCCGCAGTTCGTGCCGATTTTTCGTGACCTGGGCGTGCCGATTCCCTTCATTACGCAGGCGATCCTGTGGCTGGGGGAATTCCTCAGCGCCTATGGATTGCTGCTGCTCGGTGCGATCGTCGGGCTGATCTGGACCGTCGCGGTCCTGCGCCGCGATCCCCAGCGACGCCAGCGTCATGACCGGCGCCTGCTGTTTATCAAAGTCATCGGCCCGCTGTTGCAGCGGATCGAAGCCGCGCGTCTGGCGCGGACCCTCGGCACCCTGCTGAGCAACGGCGTTGCGCTGTTGCAGGCGATGACCATCGTCCGTCAGGTCTGCGGCAACTACGCCCTGCGCGCCCAGGTCGAGCAGGCCACCGAGTGGGTCAAGGGTGGCGGCACGCTGGCCCAGGCGTTCGGCGAGCAACCGCTGCTGCCGGAACTGGCCCTGCAGATGATCGAAGTCGGCGAACAGGCCGGCAACCTGGACGGCATGCTGCTCAAGGTCGCCGACGTGTTCGATGTCGAGGCCAAGCGCGGCATCGACCGTCTGCTCGCCGCGCTGGTGCCGAGCCTGACCGTTGTCATGGCGGTGATGGTGGCGGTGATCATGCTCGCCATCATGCTGCCGCTGATGAGCCTTACCAGTAACATTTGAGGAAATACACATGTCCCGATTCAACGCTGCCCAAGGCCGTCGCCAGGGCGGTTTCACCCTGCTGGAAATGCTCGCCGTGATCGTGCTGCTGGGCATCGTTGCCACCATCGTTGTGCGTCAAGTGGGCGGCAACGTCGACAAGGGCAAATACGGCGCAGGCAAGGCGCAACTCGCCAGCCTCGGCATGAAGGTCGAAAGCTACGGCCTGGACGTCGGCACGCCGCCGGCCAATCTGCAGCAGCTGGTGACCAAGCCGGCCAATGCCACCGGTTGGGCCGGCCCGTACGCCAAGCCGTCGGACCTGAAAGACCCGTTCGGCCACGCGTTCGGCTACCGCTACCCGGGCGAGCACGGCAGCTTTGACCTGATCTTCTTCGGTCAGGACGGCCAGCCTGGCGGTGACGGCTACAAGGCCGACATCGGTAACTGGGAATAACATGCACGCCCTGCCCCGCGCCCGCGGCTTCACCCTGTTCGAATTGCTGGTGGTGATCGTTCTGATCGGCATCAGCGTCGGCCTGGTGAGCTTTGGCGTGGGTCGGGGTTTGCACGCCGCCAGTGAACGCCGGGCGTTAAGCGAAGTGGTGCAGTCCCTGCGCGCCGCGCGGGTGCAGGCGATCGTCACCGGGCAACCGGCCCAGACGCGCTTTGATCTGCGCAACGGTCGGCTTCAAGGCCCGCACCTGAAACCGGTGCAGCTGCCCACCGACATGCGCGTGCAACTGCAGACCGCTGACGGCCTGGGCCCGGCGTTCGAGTTCTACCCGGACGGCGGTTCCAGCGGCGGCCATCTGTTACTGGCCCGGGGCGACAAACATTGGCGCGTCGACATCAACTGGCTGACCGGCAACGTTCAGTTGCGCACGCTCAATTGAGGCGTCAGCGCGGTTTCACACTGCTGGAGATGCTGGCCGCTCTCGCCGTGCTGGCGGTGTGCAGCAGCGTGCTGGTGGTGGCGTTCGGGCAGAGCGCGCGGGCCTTGCAGCAGGCGCAACGCAGTGACCGGCTGAGTCTGGCCGCGCGTTCGCTGATCGATGAAGCCAGCGCCGGCCGCTTGCAGCCGGGTCGCACCGAGGGCAAGTGGAGCGGCGTCACCTGGCAGATGGAGGTCAGCGCGCTGCCTCGTGGCAATGCGCCGGCCACGGCGTGGCGGCTGGACCTTGAGGTGAGCGACGGAGCGCGCCGCGCCCATTACAGCAGCCTGCAAGTGCGCAGCGCGGGCTCCGGAGCCGGGCAATGACGCGCCGAAGCCAGGGTTTCACGCTGCTCGAAGTTTTGGTGGTGCTGAGTTTGCTCGGCGTGCTGCTGACCATGGTCGGCACGGCGATCACCGGGGCCAACCGCGCCATGGCCAAGGCCGAGCGCTACAGCACGCGGCTCGACGAAATACGATCGACGCAGAATTTTCTGCGCAGCGCCATCGCGCAGGCGCTGCCCCTGGCGGCCAGCGGTGCCGAGCCCGGTCAGGCGCCGGTGTTTGAGGGCGACGCCCAGGCCATGAGCTTTTATGCGCCGCTGCCCGCGACGTTGGGCGGCGGTTTGTACCGGCACAGCGTGACGCTGGCGGCCGGTCAGCGTTTGCAGATCAGCCTGGAGCGCTTGCGCGGTCAGGCCTTGCTGCCGGCCGAAGAGCCCCAGGTGTTGTTGCATGAGGTGCGCGCGCTGCAACTGAGTTATCGCGGCGTGTCGCCCACCGGCGAATCAACCGCGTGGCTGGACCACTGGCCGTGGCCGGGACGATTGCCCATCAGCGTGCGCATCGACGCGCAACTGGGCGGCCCCGTGCCCTGGCCGTTACAAAGCATCAATCTGCGCCTGGACCTGTCCGGCGAGGCGCACACGTTATGAACGAGCGTCGGCAAAAAGGCGTGGCATTGCTGCTGGTGTTGTGGGTGCTGGCGCTGCTGAGCACGCTGCTCGGCGGTTTGCTCGGGTGGGTGCATTTGCAGAACCGCCAGGCCCTGTGGCAGCGCCAGCACACCCAGGCGGTGCTCGCCGCAGAAGCCGGCATCGGCATGGCGGTGCTGGCGCAGCTGGATCGCGACCCGCAGCAACACTGGAAAGCCGACAACCAGCCCCACGGATTGCGTTTCGACGAGGCCGCGCTGGCGGTGAGTCTGGGCAGCGAGACCGGCAAGCTCGACCTCAACGCAGCGCCGGCTGAATCCTTCGCCCGCCTGCTGGTGGCGTGCGGGGCGAATCCGGACCTGGCGCGGCAAGTGGCCCAGGGCCTGGAACAGCGTCGCGGCGGCGGTCGAGCGCCGCTGCGGATGGTCGAAGAAGTGCGCGAGCTGCCGGGCATCGGCCAGCCGCTTTACCAGTGCGTCAGCTCACACGTCACGTTATGGAGCGGCATGAGCGCGCCCGATCCGCGCATGGCCTCGCCCTGGCTGCGGCAAGCGCTGGGTTTGCCTCAGGCCGGGCCCGCGACCGAAGAAGCAGGCCCGGTCATCAGTATTCGAAGCCAGGCGACATTGCCCGGTGGTTACACCACGACGCTCAACGTCACGTTGTTATTGAACCCATCGAAGGAGGGAGCGCGACCGTATCGCGTTCTGCGTTGGCAAGAATGAAGCAATCACTTTTACAGCAGCTGGCGCCCTTGCAGGCCCGGGTGCGCAGTCAGTGGCGCGACAGCCCGGCGCAGCATCTCTGGCAGGCCTGGCTCGAGGAGTTGCAGGCGCTGCTGCCCGCCGGCGTCCGCGCACGGCTGATGCCCCAGGTGCGCGAGCGACTGATCGAATGGCCCTTGCCCGAGCACATTGCCCACGAGACCGGCGAGCGGCTGATCCTGATGCTCCCCGCCGGCATGGTCCTGGCGCAGCCGCTGCAATTGCCGCTGGCGGCGCTGCGCGATCTGCACAGCGTGGTGGGTTTCGAGCTCGACAAGTACACGCCCTACCCCCGCGAGCAGATGCAGTACGTCGCGCGCGTCACCGCCAAGGGCAAAACCCAGGCGCAGGTGCTGCTGGTGGCGGTGCTGCGCGAGCGTTTGCAGCCGGTCATCGACACCTGCACGGCACGCGGCCTGCCGCTGTACGCCGTGGATGCGCGCAACGCCAAGGGCGAGCGGCTGAATGTCGATCTGCTGCCCGCCCAGCTGAAGCCAGCGGTGGCAGGCTCCGCACGCTTG
Organism: Pseudomonas sp. 15A4; assembly: GCF_016925575.1. NCBI lineage: Bacteria > Pseudomonadati > Pseudomonadota > Gammaproteobacteria > Pseudomonadales > Pseudomonadaceae > Pseudomonas > Pseudomonas sp. 15A4. Next base: position 4,261,361 of record NZ_CP068986.1, read on the forward strand.
CCGCGTTTCCTTGCCGTGATCTGCGGCGCCTTGCTGCTGACCTGCATGGTGCTGTGGCTGGACGCGCGCACGGCACAGGTCGAGGCGATGCAACAGCACGTCGACGAGCAACGCAGCCAGGTGCAGGCCGTGCAGAACCTGCGCCGCGAACTGATCAACACCCAGGGCGCCGCGCGTTACCTCGCTCAGCAAAAGGCCGCGCAGCCGACCACCTCCAGCGTGCTCGCCGATCTCACTGGCTGCCTGGGCGCCGACACCTGGGTCGAGCAGTTGGAGATTGCCGAGGGCGGCAGCGTGTCGATCACCGGCCAGAGCGCCAAGGCCAGCGCCCTCATCAGCCGCATGAAAGACTGCCGCACCCTCACCGACGCGCAGTTCCAGGGGATCATTCAGCCCGACGCACAAACCGGCAAAGAGCGCTTTTCCCTGCGCGCCCAATTGCGCAAGGAGGCCGCCGATGCGCCGTGAACTGACACCCCGTGAACGTCGCGGCGCCGCGCTGATTGCCCTGGCCCTGGTGCTGTGGGCGGCCTGGTGGCTGCTGGTGCAAAGCTGGTTTCTCGACCCGTTGAGCGACTTGCAGGACCAGGCCGACACCCTGCGCCACCAGGAGCAGCGCTATGCCGGCGCCCTGGCCCAGCGCGACAGCCTTGAGCAGCAGTTGCAGGCGGCCCGCCGCGACCCGTCGAGCCGCAGCAGCCTGTTACCCGGCGAAGACCCCAGCGCCGTGGCCGCCGATCTGATGCAACGCAGCCTCGATCTGGTCAAGGCCCACGCCGATCAAGGCCCCGGCTGCCAGGTCACCCAGCGCATGCCGATCACCCCCGAGCGCGACAGTGCCGAGCCGTATCGTCAGGTCAAAGTCAGCCTGACCCTGGACTGCGCCATGGAGCCGCTGGTGGCTTTGCTGCACGAACTGGAATACGGCCAGCCGTTTCTGTTCATCGACAACCTGAGCATTCGCCGCGCCACCTCGGCGCCCGCCACTGGCGGCGCCGGACGCTTGCAGGTTCATCTGCTGTTGCGCGGGTATCTGCAACAGGCCGCGCCGCACAAGTCGCAGCCGTCCAACCCCGCCGCCGAGCCAGAGACCGAATCCCGGCAGCCACCTGATCCCGCCGAGCAAGCCGATCTGGATGAGCAACCTGAACCACCGACACCGTCCGAGGAGCCTGACGCATGAAGTTCGACGCCCTCACTCTCGCGCTCGGCGCGGCCACGGTTGCCCTCGCCGCCGTCGCCGTCAGCCTGAGCATGGGCGCCGGTCAGGACATCGACTGGTTGCCGCCCGGCGAAGCCCGTGAAGCCGCGCCAACCGCCAGGCCCGCCGCATTGCCGGCGCTGCCGGCTCAGGCGCTCACGCTAACCTGGCAGCAATCGATGTTCAGCCCGGACCGCAAGCCTGATCTGGTCACCGGTAAATCCCAGGCCTCGTCCCTGGATGGCATCAGCCTGAACGGCGTGATCATCGACGGCGCTTCGCGCTGGGTGCTGCTGCAACTGCCGCAGAAGCGTCGCCTGAAGCTGGCCGTCGGCAGCACGCTGGACAACGGCTGGACCTTGGAGTCGGTCACGCCGCAAAACGCCACTTTCAGCCATCAGGGCCAGACCCGCGAATTGCGACTGCCCCTGCTGCGCCTTCCGCCGCCGTCGAAAGTCCCCCTATTACTCTTCCAAACGTACCCACACCATGAACAATCGCACCTCTGAGTTTTTCCGTTTACGCAGCCCGTTGTTGTGCCTGGCCACCGCCGTGGCCCTGGCCGGATGCGCGTCCACTCCGGAACGTTTTGAAAACGATCCGGCCCTGATGCAGGAAGCACTCAATGGCACCGGCTCGCAGCGCGGCCCGGTCAGCGATCCGGTCGAAACGCCGAGCCCGAACAACCCTGGCGCCAGGCCTGCGCCTGCGCGCCAACAGATCATTCGCGGCAACCAGACGTTCGTGCGCGGTGCGGGACCGGCGCAGACTGGCGCGGGTGCGAAAGGCGCGTCGGCCGCCGCCGGTGACATCACCTTCAACTTCGCCAATCAGCCGATCGAAGCGGTGATCAACACCGTGCTCGGCGATTTGCTGCACGAGAACTACAGCATCAACCAGGGCGTGAAAGGCGACGTCAGCTTCTCCACCTCGCAACCGGTGAACAAGCAGCAGGCGCTGTCGATTCTGGAAACGCTGCTGTCGTGGACCGACAACGCGATGATCCGCCAGGGCGACCGTTATGTGATCCTCCCGGCCAACCAGGCCGTGGCCGGCAAGCTGGTGCCGGAAATGCCGGTGGCGCGACCGTCCACCGGGCTGTCGGCGCGACTGTTCCCGCTGCACTTTATCTCGGCCACCGAGATGCAGAAGCTGCTCAAGCCTTTTGCCCGTGACAACGCGTTCCTGCTGGTCGATCCGGCGCGCAACGTGTTGAGCCTGGCCGGTACGCCGGATGAACTGGCCAACTACCAGGACACCATCGACACCTTCGACGTCGACTGGCTCAAGGGCATGTCCATCGCCGTGTATGGCCTGCAACGCGCCAGCGTCGGCGAGCTGATGCCCGAACTTCAGAAGATGTTCGGCCCGGACAGCGGCATGCCGTTGGCCGGCATGGTCAAGTTTCTGCCCATTGAGCGGACCAATTCGGTGGTGGCGATTTCTTCCCAGCCGCGCTACTTGAGCGAAGTCGGTGACTGGATTCACACCATCGACGAAGGCGGCGGCAACGAGCCGCAGATGTACGTCTACGACGTGCGCAACATGAAAGCCTCGGACTTGGCCAAATACCTGCGTCAGATCTACGGCAACGGCCAGATCAAAGACGACAGCGCCGCCAAGGTGGCGCCGGGCCTGCGCACGCGCTCGCTGTCATCGCTCAACGGCAGTGGCACCGGCAGCAGCGGCGGCATGGGCGTGGGCGGTCAGGGCCTCAACGGCAGCTCGGGGATGGGCGGCGGCATGGGCTCGGGCATGGGTGGCGCCAACGGCGGTTTGCAGAACGGCTCTCAGCAAGGTGAAGAAGAGCAGGACGGCGAAACCTCCGAGGACAGCGCTGACAGCAGCACTCAGGGCGACAGTTCGGATGCCGCAGCCAGCGGCTCGGGCGCGAGCAAGCGTCTTGATGACAGCACGCGGATCACCGCGCAGCAGAGCAGCAACCAGTTGCTGATCCGCACGCGCCCGGCCCAGTGGGCCGAGATCGAATCCGCCATCAAGCGGCTGGACAACGCACCGATGCAGGTGCAGATCGAGACGCGGATTCTGGAAGTCAACCTCACCGGCGAGCTGGACCTTGGGGTGCAGTGGTACCTCGGCCGGCTGGCCGGCAATTCCACCAGCACTACCGTCGCCAACGCCCCTGGCAGTCAGGGCGCTCTGGGCGGTGGCGGCGCAAGCCTTGGTGCCGAGTCGCTGTTTTATTCGTTTGTCAGCAACAACCTGCAGGTCGCCCTTCACGCCCTGGAGACCAGCGGCCGCACGCAGGTGCTGTCGGCGCCGTCGCTGGTGGTGATGAACAACCAGCAGGCGCAGATTCAGGTCGGCGACAACATCCCGATCAGCCAGACCACGGTCAACACTTCGGCCACCACCGCCACCCTGAGCAGCGTTGAATACGTGCAGACCGGGGTCATCCTCGACGTCACGCCGCGCATCAATCCGGGCGGTCTGGTGTACATGGACATTCAGCAGCAGGTCAGCGACGCCAACGACACGTCCACAGACGCCAACGGCAATCCGCGGATCTCGACGCGTTCCGTCTCAACCCAGGTGGCGGTGCAAAGTGGCCAGACGGTGTTGCTGGGCGGCCTGATCAAACAGGACAACGCCGACACCGTGTCTGCCGTGCCTTACCTGGGCGCCATTCCCGGCCTGCGCTGGCTGTTCGGCAACACCACCAAGAGCAAGAAACGCACCGAACTGGTCGTGCTGATCACCCCACGGGTCATCACCAGCAACAGCCAGGCGCGACAAGTGACCGATGACTATCGCCAGCAGTTGCAGTTGATCAAACCCACGCCGCCGATGAGTGCCCGGTAGTGTGTTGATCGTTCCCGCGCTCCGCGTGGGAATGCCGCCCCGGACGCTCCGCGTTCCCCCTCACTCGGTAATAGAATTGCGGGCGAGGCGACGCGGAGCGTCACGGGATGCGTGCCCCCGCAGAGCGTGGGCACGATCAGATACACAGTGGGCATGCACGATCGCGCGGTTGCTTACGCCACGGCCGGCCTCAAATGGCTTTACTCGCGCACGTGAAACTCTGAGCCTTGGACGCACACCAAGACAGTACCCCTGACTGGCGGGTATGAGCCCGAGAGAGAGCATGCAATTGGACAGCAACGACGGTTTGCATTTTCATGACGATGAGCTGGCGCAGGCGCGGCGCTTTAACAAGAAGCTGGCCTGGCTGCCGCGATTTCGTATCCGCAACCGCTTCACCCCTCTTTTGATTCAGTCGCTGCTGCGCGTCGGTCAGCTCAATGGCGCGGCCAGGCTGGCCCGCCATGGCCTGCACGCTGAAACCACCACGGCAAATGTCGACGGTCATCGTGTGCCGGTGCGGATCATCCGGCCCAAGGGCAAGGCCAAAGGCGTGGTGCTGGACATTCATGGCGGCGGCTGGGTGATCGGCAACGCGCAGATGAACGACGACCTGAACATGTCCATGGTCCGGGCGTGCGATGTGGCCGTTGTTTCGGTGGATTACCGGCTCGCCGGGTCGACGCCGGTGCAAGGGCTGATGGAGGATTGTCTGGTTGCAGCGCGCTGGCTGCTGGGTGACAGTTGCCCGGAGTTTGCCGGGCTGCCGGTGATCGTCGTCGGCGAATCGGCAGGCGGGCATCTGGCCGGGGCGACGCTGTTGCAGCTCAAGGCCTGGCCGGAGCTGTTCAAGCGCGTGTGCGGCGCCCTCCTGTATTACGGGGTTTACGATTTGACCGGCACACCGAGCGTGCGTACGGCGGGGCCCGATACGCTGGTACTGGACGGCCCGGGCATGGTCGACGCCCTGCGCATGCTGACGCCGGACATCAGCGACGTGCAGCGTCAGGCGCCGCCGCTGTCACCGCTGTATGGCGATTTCACAGGCTTCCCGCCGGCACTCATGTGGGTCGGCGCGCTGGACCCGCTGCGCGATGACACGCTGCAACTGGCCGATCGCTGGGCGAAGACCGACGGGGTCGAAGTGCACCTGTTGCCCGAGGCCCCCACGGCTTCATCCATTTCCCCACCATGATGGCCGACCGCGTGCTGGAGCACAGCCGCGCCTGGATTCGTCAGCGCATTCAATCTGCTGCGGATTGACCGAATTCGACTGACTGCACATGGCTCTCTAGTGGGACCGGCTTTAGCCGGGAAGGCGTCGGTAGCCACACCGCAAAATGGATTGATGATCGTCCACACGCTCCGCGTGGGGATGCCGCCCCGGACGCTCCGCGTCCATCGCTGCGACGCGGAGCGTCGGCGGATGCATTACCACGCGGAGCGTGGGAACGATCATGGTGTATGCACCGGCCTCTTCCCGGCTGAAGCCGGTCCCACTAAAAGCAATCGCGTGCATTCCGCGCAGTCTGGCCGTGACGCGAACCTGTAGGACCGGCTTTAGCCGGGAAGGCGTCAGCAGCCATACCTCTGATCGTTCCCACGCTCCGCGTGGGGATGCCGCCCCGGAAGCTCTGCGTCCATCGCTGCGACGCGGAGCATCGGCGGATGCATTACCACGCGGAGCGTGGGAACGATCAAGCATCCCAGGGCCCTACTGGCGAACCCGATCGAACCCCGCGCGTCGTCTCGGGTCTGCTGATCTATTGCTTAACCGGAGAACACTCGATGTCGCCGCATCACACCCTTGTCCTGCTCGCCCGTTCGGGTTACGCCGCCCGCGGCGTTCTGTACCTGATCATCGGCATTTTCGCCTTGCTGGCTGCCCGTGATTCATCACGCCCCAAAGACAGCCACAGCAGCCTCGAAGCCCTGTTCAGCCAGCCCTTCGGCCACTTTCTGGTCGGTCTGGTGGTCGCGGGCCTTCTTGCATTCGCCGCCTGGCGCGTGTTGCAGGCAACGCGGGACGTCGACCATCACGGCAGGGAGTTCAAAGGCCTGGTCATTCGCGGCGGGTTGCTGGCGGGCGGGCTGGTCAACGGTGCGCTGGCGTTTTTTGCGCTGGGCCTGCTGATTGATGGCCTGAGCAGTTCCGATGGCTCCGGCGGCGGTCAGACCCAAGACCTGCTCGCGCAACTGCTGTCGTGGGAACACTCCAACCTGGTCGTCTACCTCGTTGCGCTGGTGCCGCTCGGCGTCGGTATCGCGCACTTCTTCAAGGGCTGGAAAGCCTCGTTCGAGAAGTATTTCGAGGCCGACGAAGAGGTCATGAGATACGTGACCCCGGTGTCCCGCTTCGGCCTGATCGCGCGCGGCGTGGCGTTCGTCGAAATGGGCGTGCTGCTGGCCATCAGTGGTTCGAGTTATCAGGCCATGCACCCGCCCGGTCTGAAAGACGCGCTCAACGCCCTGCAAAACCTGCCCGCCGGCGGCGTGGTGCTGATGGTCATGGCGCTCGGCCTGATCGCGTTTTCGGTGTACAGCTTCGCCGAGGCGGCGTGGCGCCGGATCAACATGGACGTACCCGGCATGGCCCGCGCCTGAGTCTCAACAGACGGCGCTCTGGTCAGAGCGCTGCTGAATCGGCAGCTCCACACGAAACGTCGTACCCACCCCTTCCAGGCTGCGCACGCTGATCGTACCGCGATGCTTTTGCACGATCCCGTACGACAGCGACAGCCCCAGCCCGGTCCCTTGGCCCACCGGTTTGGTGGTGAAGAACGGATCGAAAATCTTCGGCAGCACCTCCGGGGCAATGCCGGCCCCGGTGTCGCTGATCTCAAGCCACACGCTGTCCCCTTGCACGCCGTTGCGCAGCGTAATGGTGCCGCGCTCCGGGCCGATGGCCTGGGCGGCATTGACCAGTAGATTCATGATCACCTGATTGAGCTGCGCGGGCAGGCATTCGATATCGGGCAGTGGCTGGTAATGCGTAACGATGTCGGCCTTGTACTTGACCGCATTGGTCGCGATGTTCAGCGTCGAATCGATGCCACGCTGCAGGCTTGCCCATTGCCATTGCGGGTTGGGGTCGGCCCGGGAGAACTCCTTGAGGTCCTTGATGATCTGCGCGGCGCGGGCCACCCCGTCCCGTGACTCCTGTATAAGCAACGGGATTTCTGTCTCGACGAAGGCCAGGTCCAGCCGGCTTTTCAGGGCATTGAGCGAGAGAAGAACCTCAGGCGATCCAAGCTGACACTCGGCCGCCCTGTAGGCTTCCAATAGCGCTTGAAGCTTGGCGAAGTAGACCGCCAGCGTGCCAAGGTTCGACGAGATGAATCCGATGGGGTTGTTGATCTCGTGAGCGATGCCCGCCGCCATCTGCCCCAGTGAGGCGAGCTTTTCAGCGCCGATCAACTGGCTCTCCAGCTGCTTGCGCTCGTCGATCTCGACCTGCAATGCATGACTGGCCTGTCTGAATGCCCGGGTGCGCTCCTCGACACGCTGTTCGAGACTTTCATTGGCCGCCTTCAGGTCCTCGTTGACCCGGTTGATGACCTGATAACTGTGCAGCAGCCAACGGCCCAGCAGCACCAGCAGGCAGACGGAAAGGATCGAGAATATCTGCAGAAGCAACATGATCAACCCAGCGCCTCGATCCGTGGACTCATGCCCCTATGTCGGCCTGCCAGAGGTGAAGTTGAGGGCTGGATTTATATTGCGCAAAAGCCGCGAGGTCTCGTCATATCTCAACTAACCTTGCGGCATTCAGCTGTCCTGTCGGCAATCATGCCAGTCGGCATGGCAGTCACGACGCGGGTCACGATGTCGGTACGAGCGAGGGTCGATCATGGAAGCCTCAGCCAGTGTTTCAGTGCAGCAACGCCCCACCCTCCTGTTGGTGGACGACGAAGAATCGATTCTCAACAGCCTGCGCCGCCTGCTCCGCGAGCAACCCTACGATGTGTTGCTGGCCACCAGTGGCGAACAGGCCCTGGCGATCATGGCGCAGCGGCCGGTCGATCTGATCGTCAGCGACGCGCGCATGCCGGGCATGGACGGCGCGGCGCTGCTGGCGCGGGTCTACAGCCTGTACCCGGACACCACGCGCATCCTGCTGACCGGTTACGCCGACCTCGAAACCATCGTCAAAGCCATCAACCAAGGCCATGTGCATCGCTACATCGCCAAACCCTGGACCGACGAAGAGCTGCTGCTGACCCTGCGTCAGTCCCTGGCATTCCAGTTCTCCGAACGCGAAAGACAGCGCCTCGAACAGCTCACCCAGCGGCAGAACGATGAGCTGAAAAGCCTCAACGCCACCCTGGAAAAACGTGTACTGGCGCGCACCGCCGAATTGCAGCAGACCGCCGATATGCTCGATCTGGCCTACGAGGAGCTCAAGCACAGTTACGCCACCGGCACCGAGGTGTTCTCGATGCTGGTCAACCAGCGCCTGCCTGCGGACAAGCAGACCAATCGCCAGGTGATCGACCTGATCAATGCGTGCAGCAACCACCTCGATCTGGACGAGTCGACCCGCCGCGACCTGTGCATGGCCGCCGCGCTGTACAACATCGGCAAACTGGGCTGGAGCGACGCGCTGATCAATACCCCGTCGGACATGGTCAGCCACGCCGACCGCGAGACCTGGCGCACTTACCCGCGGCAGAGCCAGTCCTTGCTGATGACCCTTGAACCGATTCAGGACGCCGCCAGCCTGATCCTTCATCACCAGGAGCGCTGGGACGGCAGCGGCTTTCCGGCGCACCTCAAGGGCGAGGCAATTCCGTTCGGCGCACGTTTGCTCAAGCTGGCGGTAGACTTCATCGAACTGCAGCGCGGGCTGATCCTGGAACGGCACCTGAGCAGCGGCGAGGCGTTGCTGTTCATCCGCCGCTACGCCGGGAAGCTCTACGACCCGGGGCTGATCGAAGACTTCGCCAAGGCCTGCGCCGCGTACCTGGACGACGCGGTGCTCAACGACCCTACCGTCAAGGCCGTCACCACCCGAGAGCTGGTGCCGGGCATGACGCTGGTGCGCAACTTGAACGCGGACAACGGCATGCTGCTGCTCAATGCGGGCAAAGTGGTCAACGCCGCGCTGATCGAAAAGCTGGCGGCTTTCGAGGCCATCGACAACAAAGCCCACTACAGCATTTTCGTGCGGCTGCCCGAGCCTGTTCCCGGTTCGGAGCCGCCGAAAACCCACTGGACTCAGGTCGGGTGAAAGCTGCCGTTTGAAGGCAGCCCCTCGTTTTATTTTTTTGCAACGTTCACGGGATCGAAAACTGTGGGTGTCACGCTGGTCGTGACGAGGGCGCCGAACCTCAGGCTCCGGCGCCTTTCCAGCACTCCTCCACAGGGCTTTTCCCCAATGAAAATCAGCGTTTTCGGTAGCGGGTATGTCGGTCTGGTGCAAGCCACCGTGCTTGCAGAAGTGGGCCACGACGTGGTCTGCATGGATATCGATCAGGCCAAGGTCGAGCAGTTGCGCCAGGGCCAGGTGCATATTTTCGAGCCGGGGCTGGCCGGCCTGGTACGCGAGAACCTGGAGAACAAGCGTCTGCAGTTCACCACCGACACCCAGCTTGCCGTCGAGCACGCCGAGGTCTTGTTCATCGCCGTCGGCACCCCGTCCCGCGATGACGGCTCGGCGGACCTCAATGGCTTTTTGCGGTCGGCGACGCGATTGCGACCTACCGCGCCGAACCGCTGATCATCGTCGAAAAGTCCACGGTCCCCGTCGGCAGCGGCGACGCCCTGCGTGCACACATCGACAAAGCCCTGCGCCAGGCCGGGCGCTTGTTGCAGTTCGATATCGTCTCCAACCCGGAGTTTCTCAAGGAAGGCTCGGCGGTCAACGACTGCCGGCGCCCGGACCGGATCGTCATCGGCTGCGACAACGACGCCGTGCGCAAGGTCATGCGTGAGCTGTACGCGCCGTTCAACCGCAACCACGACCGGATCATGTTCATGGACCTGCGCAGTGCCGAGCTGACCAAATACGCGGCCAACTGCATGCTGGCGACCAAGATCAGCTTCATCAACCAGATCGCCGAACTGGCCGAGCACCTGGGCGCAGACGTCGAGTCGGTGAGGCTGGGCATCGGCGCGGATTCGCGGATCGGCTACGACTTCATCTACCCCGGCTGCGGCTATGGCGGCTCGTGTTTCGGCAAGGACATTCGCGCCTTGATCCACAGCGCTCGGGAGGCTCATTGCTCCAACGACCTGTTAGCGGTGGTTGAGGCCATCAACGAGCGGCAGAAGAACAAACTCTTTGAACGGGTAAATGCGTTTTACCAGGGGGATCTGCGCGGAAAGACATTCGCCTTGTGGGGCCTGGCGTTCAAACCGAACACCGATGACATGCGCGACGCGCCGAGTCGGGTGCTGATGGAAGCCTTGTGGGAGGCAGGCGCCACCGTGCGCGCGTTCGACCCCGAGGCCATGCAGGAGACGCAGCGCCTTTACGGCAACCGGAAGGATTTGATTCTGATGGGCACCCCCGAATCGGCGTTGAACGACGCTGACGCGTTGATCATCTGCACCGAATGGCAGCAGTTCAAGGCCCCGGATTTCGAGCTGATCCAGCAACGCCTCGCCGCGCCGGTGATCTTCGACGGCCGCAACCTGTATGACACAGAACGGCTGGGACGCAGCGGGTTTCATTACTACCCGATCGGGCGCGGGGAGTCCTGTGAATTGCCGATCCCGCAGAAACAATGGCTGCCGTACAAAAGCGTGGCAGGGGGTTCGATGGTGTAGCCGCTGGCCCCTTCCCGGCTAAAGCCGGTCCCGCAATTGCTTGCGGCGCCAGTCCACTGGATGCAAGGGATGCTTTTAGTGGGACCGGCTTCAGCCGGGAAGAGGCCCGCATGCGCGCCATGAGTTTTGCGGTATGACGCCTGCACCCGTACCACGAGTTCTTCACACCCCTCAAACCAATTTTTGACAATCGCAGCCCTACTATCCCGCCACTGTCGCGAGGGTGGGATCATTTATATGCTGGTTGTTGAAGATCTGGTGCTGGATACCGGGAAGTACCGGGCGTTCCGCGCGGACAAACACCTGAAACTCAACCCGACCAACATCGACATCCTGGCGCTGCTGATGCTGAGAAGTCCGGCTATTGTCAGCAAGGAAGAGATCGCCAAAATGCTCTGGGGCGAACAAGGCACTCACAAAAGCACCGGCCTCGGCACCCGCGTGCATCAAATCAGAAAAGTAGTCGACGACGGTTTTGCCTTCCCGCTGGTACATACGGTGTATGGCGTCGGCTATCAACTGTGTAAATAGCCGCACACGTCGGCTTACATACCGTCCTTTATCGCCAATTGCTTCCAGTCCTCGGGATTAAGCACACCTCGGATAACAGGCTGACTGCGCTTATCCAGCGATATAAATACCGCACTGTCGTATTCGCTCATTTCGGCATGGGGATAACCCTGCTGACTTTCTATCTGGCCGATACAACCGCTGTGGGTCACCACCACCAGATTACGGTCGTTTGCCTTGTGCGCCATGACCTGACCGAGGTTCATCTTCTCGCAATCAAACAGCCAGTCCTGTGACGCCACCGGATGGCCGAACAAGGCTGCGGCGGTTTGCACCGTGCGCGTGGACGGGCTGGCGATGACATCGGTCTGGCCCAGCCCGAGCTGGCCTAATGATCGTCCCACCTCGGCAGACACCTGGTTGCCGTTGCGCGTGATCCCGTCTTCTGGCCCTAGGCATTCATTGTCAGAGCGGTCGCAGCGCTCGCCGTGGCGCACCAGCACAACCACCTCGCCCTTCTTCCAGCTCGCGTAAAGCCCCGCCCTGCTCATGTTTTGCCCGCTGGCGAGTTCAATGGGCGAACGGGGCCAGTACGTGTAACCCGTCAACAACAGGAGCGAAACGCCGATGGCCGCAGCGGTCAGCAGCACCCTAAATGTGTGACGGTTTCGAGGTAACGTGCCCGCCCTGACTGCAAGCAGGACAGTGGAATGATCGCGCATCGTTTTGCTCCGACTATGAGCCCATCGGCAGATGGAAGTCTGTGTCATTGAATAACAACAAGCGTAAACAGCGATGCATGGTTATTTGGTAAACGGTGCGTGAAAAAAACAGTGACGGTGACTGTCATTCATTCTCGCCGGATGCGTAACGCTTCATATATTTCACCCTGCAAAAAGACACGCCTCGATAAACAACTAACAACAATCACTTCAAATAGAGTTTTCACATGGTCTTCACTGCCGCTTAACCTGGGCCTGTCTAAGTTCCGTCAGCGCCCGGCCACAGCCCGGCGAAGTTGATAATTCATGCCTATCGGGACACGCCAACGTGCTAAGCGAACGATCACGATTTTATGCCTGGAACCTGGGTTTGCCGCTGGCGATTGCGCTGGCCATCTTCGTGGTCTTTGACGTTACGACCCTGGACGAGATGATCAGCAACTGGCTGTACTACCCTGACCACGCGTTTCCCTACGGCCACAATCGTCTGTTCGAAAACCTGACCCACCGCTGGCCTCGGATCATTCCTGACCTGACCGGGGAAGCGGCCATCACCGGATCAATCCTGTCGTTTGCCTGGCCGCTGTTGAAACCGGGGCAACACGACCGTCTTATCAGGTCGCTGGAGACGTTGCGCATCGCCCCGCTGCTGCGCTTCACGACTCGCCACCGGCGGGACTTCCTGTATCTCGTCGTGTCCTTTGCGGTCATCACCGGCATGATCCATTTCTTCAAAAGCCACACCAGCATCTATTGCCCGGTCGAAACCACGCTGTACGGCGGGACCCTGGAGAAAAAGGAGTGGTTCGAGAATTTCAGCCTCTTCCATGAAGCCGGCGCCGGTCGCTGCTGGCCGGGTGGGCATGCCTCGGGCGGCTTCACCATGGTCGCGCTTTACTTCGTCGCGCGGCGTCATCAGTGGCGCCACGCCCGGGCGATCCTCTACGCTTCGATGGTCCTGGGTGCCATTTACGGTACGACGCGCGTCCTGCAGGGCTGGCATTTCATGTCGCACACGTTCTGGGCCGGCGTCATTGTGTGGATGGGCGCACTGGTCACCGCGCTTGCTTTTTATGGCTGGCGGCAACTGGCACCCTCCGCCAAAGCAATCCCTGGCGCATTCGCGGCCGTCACTCGATAGGTCACACATCCCCTCGCATTACTGTCACACTGGCGACCGCCGAGCAAAATGATGGCTTCGGGCTATATATCCGTTTAGCTTAGGCGGGTAATGGATCTGCCATACGCTGCCGACGCGGCAGCAATGCTGCGTACTCCCTGCCGTTCGTCCCGTCGCGGAAATCTATTCCATCGCCCCAAGTCCATCCTTTTTCGAATGACAGCGTCGAGAAGTCGCCCATGATGTCGGACAACGTACAAACCTGCCCCCTGGACTTCCTCCTTGGCGGGGGCGAAATGGGGCAGCTGATCCGGGACTTCGACTGGGCGTCGACGGCTCTGGGTGAACCGGCATCGTGGCCGCAGTCGCTGCGCTCAGCGATCAGCATTTGCCTGCATTCGAGTTTTCCGACGGCCATCTACTGGGGCGCGGATTTCTGCCTGCTGTACAACGACGCCTGGGCGCCGATTCCGGCAGACCGGCATCCGGCAGTGCTTGGGCGCCCGGCGCGGGAAGTCTGGTCTGCCATCTGGGACGTCGTCGGGCCGCAACTTGAAGCGGCGGTCAGGAATGCAGAAGGCTTCTCGGCGTTCGACCAGCTGTTGATGATGGAGCGCGGCGGAAGGCTGCACGAGACCTGGTGGAACTACAGTTTCACGCCGATCCGAGGCGAAGACGGGCGCATTGCGGGGATCCTCAACCAGGGTCACGAAGTCACCGAACGGGTCCTCTCGGAGCAGCGCAAGGCGCAGGAGCTGGTCCGCCAACGCAAGATGTTTGAACAGGCGCCCGGTTTCATCACCATCCTCGCCGGCCCCGAGCACCGCTTTGAATTCGTCAACCAGTCCTACACTCGGCTGTTCGGCGAACGTGACTACATCGGCAAAACTATTTACGAGGCGTTCCCGGAGCTGGGCGGCCAGGGGTTTTACGAATGGCTCGATGCGGTCTACACCACCGGCGAGCGCCTGGTGCATCAGAGCACGCCGATCCAGCTCAGTCATCCCGACGCCCCGTGCGAAGTGCGATATCTGGATTTCATCTACGAGCCGCTGCTCGATGAGACGGGACAGGTCACGGGGATTTTCTGCGAAGGCTACGACGTCACCGAGCCGCATCTCTCCCGTGCAGCACTGGAAGCCAGCGAGGCCGCGTTGCGCGAGGAAACCCGCACCCTGGAAACGCTGAACCGGGTCAATGCGGAGCTGGCCCTGGAGCTGGACCTCAAGCGGCTGGTGCAAACGGTGACCGATGCCGGCCGCGAGATGACCGGCGCCGAGATCGGCGGGTATTTTCACAACGCCGCGAGCGATCATTTTGAGCTGTTCATACTGTCTGGTGCCCAGTCGCCGGAACTGGCGCGGCTGCCGGGCCCGCGCGCCAGCCCGGTGTTCTCGCCGGCATTCCTGACCGCCGGCGTCATGCGTTCCGACGACCTACTGCTGGACCCGCGTTATGGGGGAATTTCCCCGCATTTCGGCCTGCCGACAGGGCATGTACCGCTGCGCAGTTATCTGGCGGTGTCGGTTGTGTCTCGCTCCGGCGACGTGCTGGGGGGCCTGTTTTACGGCCATCCCGAGGCCGGCCAATTCACCCCGCGCCATGAAAAATTGATGTCGGCCCTGGCCGCGCAGGCTGCCATCGCCATCGATAACGCCACGTTGTTTCAACAGGTTCAGAGCGCTAACGAAACCCTGGAACAGCGGGTGCTGGCCCGTTCCCAGGAATTGTCCGAAGCCCATTCGGCCCTGCGTCAGGCGCACAAGATGGAAGCCGTGGGACAGCTCACCGGCGGCATCGCCCATGACTTCAACAACCTGCTCGCCGGTATCATCGGCAGCCTCGAAATGATCGAACGACGTATCGCCAACGGCCGGGTCGATGGCCTTGACCGCTACGTCAACGCTGCCCACGACTCGGCCAGTCGCGCCGCCACCCTCACCCAACGGCTGCTGGCGTTCTCCCGTCGTCAGACCCTTGATGCCAAGCCTACCGACGTCAATCGGCTGGTGGCAGGCATGGGTCAGCTCATCGCCTCCACCATCGGCCCTTCCATCAGCATAAGGACCATCGCCAGCGGCGACCTGTGGCTCAGCAAGATCGACGCACCGCAGCTCGAAAGCGCGCTGGTCAATCTGACGCTCAACGCCCGCGACGCCATGCCCAACGGCGGCGAACTCACCGTGCAGACCCGCAACGTTTCGGCTGACAGCGTCCCGGGGGTCGCGGCGCAGCTGCCCGCTGGCGACTTCGTCGAAATCAGCGTCAGCGACACTGGCACCGGCATTCCCCGAGCATCCTCGAACGGATCTTCGACCCGTTCTTCACCACCAAACCCATCGGCCAGGGCACAGGCCTGGGGCTGTCGATGATCCACGGGTTCGTTCACCAGTCCGGTGGCACTATTCAGGTGCGCTCGACTCAAGGCGCCGGCACGATGATCTCGCTTTACCTGCCGCGCTACCTGGGTGACCGCCAGCAGACCCCGGCGCGCTGCCCGTCGCAGACCCGCAGCCGCGGCGAAACGGTGCTGGTCGTTGACGACGAGCCCCACGTGCGCATGTTGATGTGCGACGCCCTTCGCGAACGCGGATACCAGGTCAGCGAAGCCATGGACGGGCCATCGGGCTTGCACATGCTCCGCTCGATGGCATCGATTGATCTGCTGGTGACCGATGTCGGCCTGCCCGGCGGCATGAATGGCCGACAGGTCGCCGACGCGGCCCGCGCCCTGCTGCCTTCCCTCGATGTGCTGTTTGTCACCGGTTACGCGGAAAATTCGGCGGTGGGCGGCGATCAACTGGAGTCCGGCATGGCCGTGTTGCTCAAGCCGTTCGGGATGGACAGGTTCGCGCAAAAGGTCGGCGAAATCCTCGCAGCAGCGGCGCCCCGGGACACCACCCAAGCCACCTGCGATGTCGTGGACGGCTGCTGAATCCGGTCGGCCCCGGGCAAGGTCATCCGATAGCGCCCGTCGCCCGGAGAATGCAGGGCTTTGGCCCGGCGTATCCGCCCCCGACCAATCAGTCAGTTTTTTCGCCTTGCCACGGAACTCACAGGGCCGGCATGCCCCTAACCACGACGTCAGCGAACCGGCAAAACGCCGGTTCCACGAGAGGTTTAGGTTTCCATGTCTTCCAGCACCCCATCCGCCGCCATAGGCCAACCAGACGAGCAGCGCACGTCGCCGCGTCGTCTGATTTTCATCTCGGTCCTTGTCGCCACCATGGGCGCACTCGCTTTCGGTTACGACACGGGGATCATCGCGGGCGCCCTGCCCTTCATGACCTTGCCCCTCGACCAGGGCGGTCTAGGCCTGAACCCGGTCAGCGAAGGGCTGATCACTGCATCGCTGATCGTCGGCGCCGCCTTCGGCTCACTGGCCAGCGGCTACCTCTCCGACCGCTTCGGCCGGCGCGTGACCCTGCGCATGCTGTCGCTGTTGTTCATCGTCGGCGCCCTCGGTACGGCAACCGCGCCTTCGGTGCCGTTCATGGTCGCCGCGCGTTTTCTGCTGGGTATCGCCGTTGGCGGTGGCTCGGCGACGGTGCCGGTGTTCATCGCCGAAATCGCAGGCCCTTCACGCCGGGCGCGGCTGGTCAGCCGCAACGAGCTGATGATCGTCAGCGGCCAGTTGCTGGCCTACGTGCTGAGCGCCGTGCTCGCTGCGTTGCTGCACACCCCCGGCATCTGGCGCTACATGCTGGCCATCGCCATGGTGCCGGGCGTGTTGCTGCTGATCGGTACGTTCTTCGTGCCGCCGTCGCCGCGCTGGCTGGCCTCCAAAGGCCGCTTCGATGAAGCGCAGCACGTGCTCGAGCAACTGCGTGACACCAAAGACGCCGCCAAGCGCGAAGTCGAGGAAATGAAAACCCAGGAAAAACAGGCCCACAAGCACGTCGCCGCTCGCGAGTTGCTGCGCCAGCCATGGGTGTTGAAGCTGTTGCTGATCGGTGTCGGGCTGGGCTTTACCGCACAGTTCACCGGCGTCAACGCGTTCATGTACTACACGCCAATCATCCTCAAACACACCGGCATGGGCACCAACGCTGCGCTGACCGCGACCATCGGCAA
The DNA here is from genome assembly GCF_016925575.1 of Pseudomonas sp. 15A4. Lineage (NCBI taxonomy): Bacteria > Pseudomonadati > Pseudomonadota > Gammaproteobacteria > Pseudomonadales > Pseudomonadaceae > Pseudomonas > Pseudomonas sp. 15A4. Next base: position 4,278,582 of record NZ_CP068986.1, read on the forward strand.
CGGCATCGTCTCGGTCATCGCGACCTTGCTGGGGATCTGGGCCATCGGCCGTTACGGGCGTCGTCACCTGCTGATGACCGGTCTGGTCATCGTGATCATGATGCAGGCGGCGCTGGGTAGCGTGCTGATGTTCATGCCGCAGAATCTGACCCAGAGCTATGCCGCACTGGCCTGCATTCTGGTGTTCCTGCTGTTCATGCAGATGTGCATCTCGCCGGTGTACTGGCTGCTGATGTCCGAGCTGTTCCCGATGCAGGTCCGCGGCTTGCTGACCGGCACGGCGGTGTCGATGCAGTGGCTGTTCAACGCGACCGTCGCGTTCCTGTTCCCGATCGCGGTGGACACCCTCGGCAACCCGACCTTCTTCGTGTTTGCGGCGATCAACATCGGCTCGCTGATCTTCGTGTTCCTGTGCCTGCCGGAAACCAAGGGCAAGTCCCTGGAGCAGATCGAGAAGCACATGAAGAAGGAGCTGTGAGACGAGGTTTCAGGTTCCGGGCCTTGCGTTCGGGACATTAGGACCGAAGGGCTTATACCGCGCACATTCAGCCGAGCAATTCGGTGATCCAGCGCACTTGCTGCGCGGTGTCGCGAAGCTTGTCTTCCGGCACCGCCTGCCGCGCACGTTGCAAGTTGGCCAACGTGCGCTGCCTGAAACGCAGCAGGCGCCGCCATTTGTCGAGGAACGCCGGACTGCGTTCGAGCATCAACAGCGGCCCGAAGTACAGCGCTTCAGGGCTGTACACCACTGGCCCGCTGCGTTCGGCAACGATGATTTCGTAGTCGAACCGGTTCTCCCGCAGGATTTCTTCATGGACGATGCGGTAACCGTTGTCCATCAACCACTGGCGCAGCTCAGGCTCGCCGCCGTTGGGCTGCAGGATCAGGCGCTCGCTTCCATTGAGACGCGATTTGCCCTTCTCGAAGATGTCGCGAATCGTCTCGCCGCCCATGCCGCAGATACTGATCGCGCTGATGCCGTCTTCCGTCTCAATCGCTCCCAGGCCATCGGCCAGACGCACACGGATTCGCGCCTCGAAGCCGTTCTCGCGAACGGTACGCTCCGCCGCCCTGAACGGCGTCGCCGCCACCTCCCCCGCTACTGCCATCGCAATGAGCCCACGGCGTATCAACGCCACCGGCAGATAGGCATGATCGGAGCCGATGTCGGCCAGTCGCGCGTCGGCCGGCACCAGTGCCGCCACCCGCTCCAGTCGCCTGGACAATGTGTGTTCGTTCAACCTTGCCGCCCCTTCTCTCGCCACCGCCCGGCACGACCTGCCGAAACGGGGCGTGAGTCTGTCGGGCTGTGGCGAGGATTTCAACTGCATTGGCGAGTGGCTGGCGGATGGCGCTGCGGGTATCAAGGCAGCTTGGCGATGACCTTGATCTCGAAGTCGAAGCCATACAGCCAGGTCACGCCGACGGCCGTGATGGTCGGGTGCGGTGCTTCGCCCCAGAACTCCGGCACCACTTCCCAGGCCTTTTCGAACGTCGACTGCGGATCGACCATGAACACGGTGACGTCAATCACGTCATCGAAGGTGCAGCCGGCGGCATTGAGAATGGCATTCAGATTCGTAAATGCCAGCCGGACCTGGGCGCGCAGATCAGGCTCGGGCGAGCCGTCTTCGCGGCTCCCGACCTGGCCCGAGACAAACAGCAGGCCATCGGATTTTATCGCTGGCGAGTAGCGATTGCGCTCATACAACGCGTGGCGGCCGGGCGGGAATACAACGTCACGAACAGTCATGTCCTTCTCCTTCAGCGGAGCTGGATGCTCCGTGGTTTCGATGGGCAGACTGTAGGGCGACGGATTCGCTGGATAAACCAGCAGCACTGATCAAGACTGTTTGAATTCCCCAAACAATCAGGTGACGCGATGGACCGTTTCGACGCGATGCAGGCGTTCGTCCGAGTCGTGGAAACCGGCAGTTTCACCAAGGCCGCCGGTACGTTACACATGAGCAAAACCACGGTGACGCAACTGGTGCAGCAGCTTGAAGCGCGGCTGCGGGTCAAGCTGCTCAACCGCACAACACGCAAGGTCAATGTCACGGCCGACGGCGCGGTGTTTTACGAACGTGCGCTGCGCGTGCTGGCGGACCTGGACGATGCCGAAACCGGTCTGTCCGCCGCCTCCGCCGCGCCCCGAGGGCGCTTGCGCGTCGACGTGCCGAGCCCGTTCGCACGCATGGTGCTGATCCCGGCGCTGCCAGACTTCAACGCGCGCTACCCCGACATCCAGATCGACCTGGGCGTAAGCGACCGGATGATCGACCTCATCGGCGAGAACGTCGACTGCGTGGTCCGCGGCGGCGAGCTGACCGACCAATCGCTGATGGCGCGGCACATCACCGACCTGAAGCTGGGCGTTTACGCGGCGCCGGGCTATCTGCAGCGCGCGGGGACGCCGGATCATCCCCGCGACCTCGAAGCCCCGCAGCACCGCATCGTCGGCTACCGCTGGGCGCGCACCGGGCAACTGTTCCCGATGGTGCTGCAGCGGGACGGCGAACGGGTTCAGGTGCAAAGCCGCTACCTGCTCACGGTCGACGACGGCAATGCGTACCTCGCGGCAGGTCTCGCCGGCATGGGCGCACTCTGGCTGCCGCAGTACATGGCCGAGCCGTCCGTGCGCAGTGGTGAATTCGTGTCGATGTTCGAAGACTGGCAGCTGGAATCGATGCCGATGTACGTGGCCTTCCCGCCCAACCGGCACATCAGCATCAAGCTGCGGGTGTTCATTGACTGGGTTGTGGAGTTGATGAGTGACGGGTACAAAAGCCCATCTCCCGTGACGATCAAACAAGGATAAAGACACGATGGACCAAGTGATCAGCTACCGAGAAGCCACGGTCGAGGATGTGGCGACGATCTGCGAATTGGGGCAGCTACTCAACGCCATTCACCACGCCGAGCGGCCCGATATTTATGCGGCTGAGACACTGGATTACACGCGCGACGCCCCTCACTGGGTGGGCTTTCTGAACAATCCGGAGCAGGTTATTTTCCTGGCGTTTGTCGGGGACCGGGCGGCAGGGTTTGTCAGCGCGGGAATGTTTTCAGCGGGCGGGCCGTTGCTGCAGCCCATGGCGTTCGCGCGAATCGGCTCGGTGTGCGTGGCCCAGGTTTACTGGGGGAAAGGCTTGGGGCGCGGGCTGATTGAGCGAGTGCAAGGGTGGGCGCAGGAGCGCGGCGCCCAGGATATTCGGCTATCGGTGTGGGGCTTCAATACACACGCGCGGCGGTTGTATGAAGAGCTCGGGTTTGAGACACGGGCTTATGAAATGGGGAGGCGGTTGATGTGACTGCCGTTCATCGCACCTGACAGAGACCTTGTAGACGACCGGTCAGTTTTGTCTTAAGGTGCTGCGCATTATGAAGAAACCCAACCTGGAAATGCGCCAACACATCATCGACGTCGCCAAGTCGCTGATGACCCACAAGGGCTACACTGCCGTGGGCCTGGCAGAAGTGGTGAGCGCGGCGGGCGTGCCCAAGGGCTCGTTTTACTATTACTTCAAATCGAAGGAAGAGTTCGGCGCCGCGTTGCTCGATGAGTACTTCTCCGAGTACCTGGGCCGCGTCGACACCGTCATGACGCGATCAGGCAGCGGCGCTGAAAAGCTGCTGGCCTACTTCGATTACTGGATCGAGACCCAGGGCACCGATCATCCGGAAGGCAAATGCCTGGTGGTCAAGCTGGGTCCGGAAGTCTGCGACCTGTCCGAAGACATGCGCAGGGTGCTGGAAGCTGGCACGGCGAAGATCATCAAGCGCATCACCGCCTGCGTGGACATGGGCGTGGCAGACGGCAGTCTGCACATCGAAGAAGGCAGCGAAGCCTTCGCCGAAACCTTGTATCAACTGTGGTTGGGCGCTTCCCTTCTGGTGAAGGTCAACAAGTCCACCTCGTCGTTCGACACGGCCATGAGCCTGACCCAACGCCTGCTCCGGTAGCAGGCGCTTTTTTTCAAAGATTGGTAGACGACCGGTCAAATATGCGAGTAGTTCTCAATGATTGATATCAGTAACAGCACCGACTTGTTTTCCCCCGTGCAAATGGGCGCCATCGAAATGGCCAACCGCATCGTCATGGCCCCCGTCACCCGCAGCCGCTACGAAGAAGACGGCGTGCCCGGTGAACTGCACGCTACCTATTACGCCCAGCGCGCCACCGCCGGATTGATCGTGGCCGAAGCCACCAACATCTCGGCTCAGGGACGCGGCTATGCCGCGACGCCCGGGATCTGGAGCGAAGCGCAGGTCGCCGGCTGGCGCACAGTCACCGACGCCGTGCACGCGGCCGGCGGCAAGATCGTCAGCCAGCTCTGGCATGTGGGGCGGTTCTCAAGCGTCGACCTGCAGCCCAACGGCGAAGCCCCGGTCGCGCCGTCCGCGATTCAGGCCGAGGGCAACACGTACACGGCCGACGGCTTTGTCCCGGTGTCGATGCCCCGGGCGCTGGAAACCGACGAAATCCCCGGCATCATCGAGCAGTACAAACACGCTGCCGAGAACGCCAAGCGCGCAGGATTTGACGGTGTTGAGGTTCACTCGGCCAACAGCTACCTGCTCGACCAGTTCCTGCGCGACTCCACCAACCAGCGCACCGACCAGTACGGTGGCTCGATTGAAAACCGTGCCCGGCTGACGCTGGAAGTCACCCAGGCCATCGTCGACATCTGGGGCCATGACCGCGTGGGCATTCGGCTGTCGCCGGTGACACCGGATGCGGGTAACACACCGCCGGACAGCAACGTCATGGCGTTGCACGGTTACCTGATTCAGCAGTTGAACCGCTTCAATCTGGCGTACCTGCACTTCGTCGAAGGCGCGACCGCCACCTCCCGCGACGTGCCGGAAGGCGTCGACATGGATGCCTTGAGCGCACAGTTCAACGGCCCGTTCATTGGCAACAACAATTACGACCTGGACATGGCCATCGAGCGCCGCGCCCAGGGCAAGATCGACGCCGTCGCGTTCGGTCGCCTGTTCATCTCCAACCCGGACCTGGTTGCGCGTCTGCGCCATGGCGCCGAACTCACCATCGCCCCGCGCGAAAGCTATTACGGCGGCGGCGCCAAGGGCTACACCGACTGGCCGCTGGGCACTTACTAACAGCGCTGGCAACCGCAACGCTTTGAAGCACCGCATTCAATAACGGCTGAACGGCAAGGCTTTCCCAGGAAGGCCGACGCTGCCCGCACGCCTTGAATTTGAGGAAACATGAAGATGAACTACCTGGAAAAGAAAACCGCCATCGTCACCGGCGCGTCGTCAGGGATCGGCGCCGCGACGGCCAAAGCATTGGCGGCTCAAGGGGTCAACGTCGTGGCTGCTGCGCTGGATGAGAAAGGCCTCGCAGCCCTTGTCAGCGAACTCCGCTCGGCCGGTTACGAGGCGTCCAGCTTCGTCACCGACGTGACCGACGCTGAACAAACCCGCGCCCTCGCGCAGTTCGCCAAGGACACCTACGGCTCGGTCGACATCCTGGTCAACAACGCCGGCCTGATGCTGTTCTCCCACTGGGTCGACCTCGTGACCCAGGACTGGAACGCCATGATCGACGTCAACATCAAGGGCTACCTGAACACCATCGCCGCCGCCCTGCCCTTCATGCTCGAACAGAAATCCGGGCAGATCCTCAACATGGATTCGGTGGCCGGCCACCAGGTCGGCCCCGGCGCCGGCGTCTACAGCGCAACCAAATTCTTCGTGCAGGCCATGACCGAATCCATGCGCAAAGAACTGGGCGTCCACCACGGCATCCGCGTCAACACCGTCAGCCCCGGCGTGATCAATACCGGCTGGGCCGACAAAGTCACCGACCCCGCCGGCCGCAAAGCGGCACAAGCGCTGAACGAAATTGCCATCGCGCCAGAAGACATCAGCCGCGCCGTCATCTACGCGCTGAATCAGCCGGCCAACGTCACCGTCAACGACCTGATCATTTCACCCACCCGACAGGACTGGTGAGTGCGCGGCTGTTGCTGCTCGACGCTTTGCCCTATCGAACTCAAAACCTGGAGTACACAGACATGAACAAGAACATCAAAGCCGTTGCCACCCACGACTACAACGCCGTGATCGACACCGCCAGCCGCTACGTTGAAGGGCTGCGGGAAGGCAGTGTTACGACGATCAAGCAGGCCTTTCATGAAGAGGCGGTGATGTACGGTTTCACCAACGGCCAATTGCTGGGCGGGCCCATCAGCAACTTGTATGACTTTGTCGAGAGCAACGGTAAAGCAGCGGACATCACGACTCGGCTGGATGTGTTGGCGATTACGCCGACCACGGCCGTGGTGCGGGTGGACATGGAGAAGGACGCCATTGGGGCGGATTACAACGACTACCTGACGTTGATCAAGATCAATGGCGACTGGAAGGTGATTGCCAAGGTTTATCACCAGTTTGAGGGGTAGGTTTTACAGCGATTGTTTTGGACGTAGGCCTCGGGGTTTCGATCTCGGGCTTGCGTGCCGGGTTCTAGCGGCTTGGTAGTGAGCGATTTTTTTGATCGATTCTTTGAGTCGCGGCGTTAGTTATTTGGGAGACAGCAGAGATGATTTCAGTTGAGTACAGCGCAGGTTTGCCGTGCAGTGCGGATGAGGCGTGGAAGGTGCTGCGGGGTTTGGCGGAATCGCGGACTGGCATCCGGCGATTGTGAAGAGCGGGATCGAGGGTGAAGCCGAGATTTTGCAGGTGGGTGCGGTCAGGCGGCTGGCGCTCGCGGACGGTGCCTTATTGCGGGAGCGTTTGACTGAGTTTGACGATGGGCTTAGGGCGTTGGCTTATGTGTTTGAGGAGTCGCCGTTGCCGGTAGATGGGTATCGGGCGCAGATTCGAGTGGATGAGGTTGCAGGGTTGGTCGATCGTTGCGTGGTGCGCTGGAGTGCTGGGTTCGAAGTGCGGGAAGCCGGGACTGAGGCGGAATTTGAGGTATTGGTCAGGGAATTGATTGTGCAGGGGCATGAGGGTCTGGAGGGGATGGTTCGGGGTTGATTGTGTCTGGACTGGCAGAACTGATACAAAAGCGATGCATCCCTAATTAGCAAACACCCACTTCAGGAGCGAAACGCTTGACGTCAACCGACCTGCAGCGCCTTTACAACAAAGCCTGGCTATTCGCCTCCCACGCCCACGTCGGGCAGACGATGAAGGGGGCAGATCTGCCGTACACGACCCATGTCGCGATGGTGGCGAACGAATTGATTTTCGCGGATCGGGAAAGTGACATTGGTGACCTGACCATCGCGATGCCCGCCGCGCTTCTGCACGACGTAATCGAGGATACGGGGACCTCGGAAGAGGCACTGGCTGAGGTGTTCGGCGCCGCTGTCGCCTCGACCGTCGCCTGCCTGAGCAAGAACCTGATCGTGCCCTTCTCGGACGAGGGCTATTTCCAGGCGATCGCGGCGCATTCCCGGGAAGCGGCGGCGATCAAGTTGTGTGACCGGATCACCAACCTCCAGTCCGCGCCATCGACGTGGTCCCTGGAAAAGCGCGCGTCTTATTACGAGGAATCTGCGCAGATTCTGGCGGCGCTCGGGCCTACCAATGACTATTTGAATCGCCGGCTTACCGATGCGATGGCGCGCTACAAATCTTTGCACGTGGATCAGCAGCGGGAAATCTGATGTCCTTTCCGTGTGCAAGGTGAAGCGCTACCCCGGTCACTCATCAAACATGCCGGCACTGCAGCTGTTACAGGCGAACGAGGTAGTTGTGGGAGCGAGCTTGCTCGCGAAGACTCCGGTCCATCCGCATGTCTTCAGCGGCAGGAATACTGTCACCGCAGCTCTGAAATCTCGATCAGATTTAAATCGGGATCACGCACGTAAACCGACCGAATCGGCCCCGTCGCGCCGGTGCGCCCAACCGGCCCTTCCACGATCGGCCACGCCTCGGCCTGCAAATGCGCGATCACCGCGTCAAGGCTCTGGCTGGCAATGAAGCACAGGTCCAGCGCGCCCGGCACCGGGAGGTGGGCCTTGGGCTCGAATTCGTGACCGCGCTCGTGAACGTTGATCTTCTGGTTGCCATAGCGAAACGCCAGACGACCGCTGCCGAAGGTTTGCAATTCCATGCCCATCACGCGCACGTAGAAGTCTTTACAGGCCTCAATATCGATGGTGGTCAGGACCAGATGGTCGAGGTGATCAATCATTGCAAGTGCTCCGTGGGCTAATGAGGTCGACCGTCAGGCAGTCTTTCGGCACCGACCTCAGTGTTCGTTCTTGTCCAGCGTTCTCAATTTCTGCGGCAATGCCCACATTAACAGGCCAGCCGCGATCAGGCTGCTGACGCCGATGACGTACAGCGCAGGCGTCGTCGTGCCGGTGAGGTCCTTGATCCCGCCGACCATCACCGGGCTGACGATGCCGCCGAATTGCCCCAACGTGTTGATCAGCGCAATACCGCCCGCCGCGCCGGCACCTGCGCCCGCCAACAGCTTGGGCGGGAGCGTCCAAAAGGCCGGAATGGCGGCGACAATCCCGCCACCGAGCATGGCCAGGGAGACGATCAACAGGCTGGTGTGCTGGGCAAAAAATCCGGCGCTGAAGAAACCGATGGCCCCAAGCACCATCAGCCCGCAGACGAATTTGCGGCGTTCGCCGCTGGCATCCGAGAGACGCCCGACAACGATCATGCTGATGGCGCCGAAGATATACGGAATGGCCGTGAGCAGCCCGATGATCACCGGGCTTTCGACACCCGCGCTGCGAATCAGCTGCGGCGCCCAGAAGTTCAGGCCGTAGGACGCCACTTGAATCAGGAAATAAATCAGCCCGAGCATCAGGAAACCCGGCATTTTCAGCGCGGTCAGCAGCGAGCCCCCATGCTTGTTCGGCTCATGCTGAGCGATGCGGCTCGACAGATACGTCTTCTCGGCGTCGGTCAGCCAGTGCGCGTCCGCAACACGGTCTTTGAGGATCTTCAGCACCGCGAAACCCAAGGCAATGCATGGCAGGCCGCCGAGCAGGAACAGCCAGTGCCAGCCACGCAGCTGCATCACGCCGTCCATATGGCCGAGCACCAGTCCCGAGATCGGTGCGCCCAGCAGCCCGGCGAAGGCCGAGGCCAGGAACAGAATCGAGGTGATGCGACCCCGGTAGGTCTGCGGGAACCAGAGCGTCAGGTAAAACAGCACGCCCGGTGCGAAACCCGCTTCCATGGCGCCGATGATGAAACGCAGCACATAGAACTGCCATTCGGCGGTGACGAAAACCATCAGCGCCGTAGCGACGCCCCACGACATCATGATGCGGGCAATCCAGCGCCGCGCCCCCACCTTGTACAGCATGATGTTGCTCGGCACCTCGAACAGCACGTAGCCGATGACGAACAGGCTCGCCCCCAACCCGTACGCGGTGTCGCTCAGACTCAGATCCGTCTGCAGCTGAAACTTGGCGAAGCTGATGTTGATGCGATCAAAAAACGCGAACAGGTAGCAAACCATGATCAACGGCATCAAGCGCCACGCAACCTTGCGGATCAGTGCCTTTTCGGCGCTCACAACCTCGGCGAGGCTGCTGTTCGGGGTCAGAACAGAGACGGTCATTGCGATACTCCAGATGGACTCCCTGAGAGAGCCCTATTGTTTTTGTTGTCTGGACGCGCACGCAGCGGAGTGCACGCGTTTGTGTGGGGAAAACCGGGACGGGCGCCGCGTTAGCCGGGCAGATTTTCCGGCGCCGGGTGAAGATCACGGTTGCGTCCGGCCTTGGCCACCTGCCCCGGCATTTCATGGCCCAGCAGCCCCGGTAAACCGCGCGACAGGACGAGCAGATGCTCCAGGTCAATGCCCGTCTCGATACCCATCTCATCGCACATATTCACCAGGTCCTCGGTGCAGATATTGCCCGAGGCGCCCGGCGCGAACGGGCAGCCACCGAGCCCGCCCAGCGAGGCATCAAAGCGCCGCGCCCCCGCTTCGTAAGCAGCGAGCACATTGCTCAGCCCCAGGCCGCGGGTGTTGTGAAAATGCAGCGTCAGCGCCGATGCCGGGACACGGGTCAGCACGCGCTGCACCAGCGAAAACACCTGGCGGGGGTTGGCCATGCCAGTGGTGTCGGCCAGGGAAATGCCGTGCATGCCCAACGCCAGATAGTCATCGACGATCCGCAGCACACGGTCTTCATCGATGCGGCCCTCGAACGGGCAACCGAACGTGGTGGCAATGGAGCCGTTCAGGCTAAGCCCAGTGCCCGAGGCCAGCGAGACCACCTCGGCGAAGCCCGCCAGGGACTGCTCGCAACCCATGCGCATGTTCGCCAGGTTGTGGGTCTGGCTGGCGGACATCACCAGATTCAACTCATCGGCCCCCGCCTCGATGGCCCGCTGGGCACCGCGCAGGTTGGGAATCAGGGCGACGTAGGTCACACCGGGCTGGCGCCGGATGCCGCGAAACACCTCATCCCCGTCACGCAAGGCCGGAATGGCTTTGGGAGAAACAAAAGAACCGGCTTCAATGCGGCTGAAACCGGCAAGAGAAAGTTGGTCGATCAAGGCGATCTTGTCAGCGGTGTCCACCCAGGTCGGCTCGATCTGCAAGCCGTCGCGCGGGGACACTTCCTGCACGATCAGGCGCTGGGAGAAGTCGGTGATCATTGCACCACCCCACTGTGCTTGAGCTGCGCAATGTCGGCGGCGCTCATGCCGAGCTCGCCGAGCACGCTTTCGGTGTGCTGACCCAGCGCGGGTCCTTGCCAGTTCACGGAGCCTGGGGTTTCCGAGAGTTTCGGCACGATGCCCGGCATCTTCACCGTGGCACCGCCCGGCAGATCGGCATCGAGAATCATCCCGCGCGCCTGGTAGTGAGGATCGGCAACGATGTCCGCGACGTTGTAGATCCGTCCCGCCGGTACCTCGGCCGCTTCAAGCGCCTTGAGCACGTCGTCAATGGGCAAGGCCGACGACCACGCGCTTATCGCCCCGTCGAGCATATCGCTCTGGGCGGCGCGGCCATCGTTGTGAGCGAACTCGGGATCCTCGGCCAGATCGGCGCGGCCAATGGTCTGCATCAGGCGCTTGAAGATCGGGTCGCTGTTGCCGGCGATGACCACGTAGGCACCATCGGCAGTCGGGTAAGTGTTGGACGGCGCAATGCCCGGCAGCGCGCCGCCGCTGCGCTCACGGACGTGGCCGAGCATGTCGTACTCCGGCACCAGGCTTTCCATGACGTTGAACACGCTTTCGGCCAGTGACACATCGACCACCTGACCATCGCCCTGGCCGGTCTTGACCCGCAACAGCGACATCAGCGCGCCCATCACCGCGTGCATCGACGCCAGCGAATCGCCCAGGCTGACGCCGACCCGCGCCGGGGGCGAACCCGGCGTGCCGGTGGTGTAGCGGATGCCACCCATGGCTTCGCCAATGGCGCCAAACCCGGGACGGTCGCGGTATGGACCGGACTGACCGTAGCCGGAAATGCGCACGAGGGTGAGTTTGGGGTTCAGCGCGTGGAGCACCTCCCAGCCAAGACCCAGCTTTTCCAGGGCTCCGGGCCGCAGGTTCTCGATCAGCACGTCCGCGCTTTCAGCCAGCCGCTTGACGATGTCGATACCTTCGGGAGATTTGAGGTTCAGGGAGAGGGACTTCTTGTTGCGCGACTGCAGGTACCACCACAGCGAGGTGCCTTCGTGCAGCTTTCGCCATTTACGAAGCGGATCGCCCTGCCCCATGGATTCGATTTTGATCACCTCGGCACCGAACTCGCCCAGCAGGCGGGCGGCAAAGGGTGCAGCGATCAGCGTGCCGATTTCAATGACGCGCACGCCTTGAAGGGGGCCTGTCATAGCGGTTACCTCGAGTCTTTCTTGGAATTTGTCGCCAAGACTAGAGGAACGGGGTTCGGCAAATCCAACCGTCAGTTGGCAACGACCGTTCGCGAAACGCGAAGGCTCAGCCCTCGTGACTCTGCAGATGCTCGAACAGCAACTGGCTGACCGGCGACAGTGCCGCGGTGTCGCGAACCACCAGAATCAGCGTGCGCCGGGCCCACTCATCGCTCAAGCCTACGGCCCTGAGGCCCAGCGACGGGCCGAGCAGATCGAACGCCTTGCGTGGCAGCACGCCGATGCCCATGTCGGCCTGGACCATCCGGCACATGGCATCGAAACCCGGCACGTGGATGCGCACCCGCAGCGGCCTGCCGTGGGCGCGGGCGGCGTTCTGGGTACGCATGTTGATGGAGCTGGCGGCGTGCAGGCCAATGTAGTCACTGCCGAGGGTGTCTTCGAACGCCACCTGCTGATGCCCGGCGAGCGGGTGATCGTCACGCATCACGACGACCAGTTCGTCGCGGCGATAGGGTGCGCTGTGAAGGCCCTGAGTGTCGGTGTCTTCAGAGCAGATGCCGATGTCCGCGACACCGTCGACCAGGCCCTGCACGACGCCGTTGCTGGGCCGCTCTTCGAGATCGACTTTGACCAACTCATGAGTGGCGACGAAGGCGTGCAGGTCTTCCGGCAAGAACTGAATGATGGCCGAGAGGTTCGCCAGCATGCGCACATAACCGCGCATGCCCTGCAGGTGCTCGTCGAGCTCAAGGCCCATTTTTTCCAGATCGGAAAGCATCCGCCGGGCATGGTGCAGCATCGTCTCGCCTGCTGCGGTCAACAGCATGCCCTTGGCATTGCGCAGGAACAGGCCGATGCCGAGCACTTCTTCCAGCTCCATCAGCCGCTTGCTCGCAGCCGACACCGCAATCGCCTCCCGCGCCGCCGCCCGGGTCAGGGTGCCTTCTTCGTACACCGCCACGAACAGCTTGAGGGTAATCAGGTCGAGTCGGCGGATGAGGTTTTTGTGCAGCATGGGACGTACTCGATCAGGGCGCGGCCGAAAGCATACACGTGCTGCTGTTGTGTGGAACCGGCTTTGACCGGGAACAGGCCAGCGCAAACACTCTCAATTTTGCGGCGTGACGTCCGACGCCTTCCCGGCCAAAGCCAGTCCCACTATCAATACGCGCAGTGCTAGTGGGACCGGCTTTAGCCGGGAAGAGGCCAGCGTGTGCACCCTCAATTTCGCAGCGTGCCATCCGACGCCTTCCCGGCTAAAGCCGGTCCTACCAAGCATGCGCAGTCCAACTGATGGCATCACACCGGCACGGTCAGTCCCGTCCATTGTTCAGACAGCACCCACAGGCGTTCAGCGAGTCCGGCATCGCTCGCCCAGCTCGCGACACCCGTGCGGCCCCCTTGCGCGTCATGCGGGGCGGCGATGTTGCAGTCTTCGCAATACACGCCGCCCTTGCCGTCCAGCGCGGGACTGGTCGCGCACCACAATCCCGTCGCGGCGCCCTGCTCTATTGTTTTGAGCCCCGCGTCAGGGTCCAGCCGTTGGTTGCCCTGCTCGTCCAACACGCCGAACGCTGCGATCTCCTCGGTGCTGAGGTGGCGGCCCAAGTTAGTCAGTATCTGCCCCGGATGCAGCGAAAACCCGCGCACGCCGTGATCTTTCCCACGGGCATCAAGGGCAACGGCAAACAGCGCATTGGCGGTTTTCGACTGACCGTAGGCCATCCATTTGTCGTAGGGTCGGCGCTGAAAGTCGATGTCATCGAAATCCATCCCGGCAATCTGGTGCCCCCGTGACGACACCGAAATCACCCGCGCGCCGCCGGTGGCCACCAGCACTGGCCACAGCCCACAGGTCAACCGGTAGTGACCAAGGTGATTGGTCGCGAACTGGCTTTCGTGGCCGTCAACGTCCCGTGACAGAGGCGACGCCATCACGCCGGCGCAGTTGATCAACAGCGCGACTGGCTGGCCTTCTTTAACGATTCGGCCGCTGAAGGCGCTCACCGAATCGGGGTGAAGCAGGTCCATGTCGCGAACGTCGATCCTGTCGGCGCCGGCAACCCCGGCCAGCGCGGCACGGGCGCGCTGCGGGTCTCTGGCCGGAACGATGACCCGAGCGCCAGCGGCGACCAGACGTTCGGTGGTAACAAGGCCCAGACCGGAATGACCGCCGGTGACGATGGCGAGCTGGCCCGTGAGGTCGATGCCCGCCATGACTTCGTCGGCGGTGCTGGCGGCATTGAAGGGTGTGTCGATGGGTTGCTGAGGCGTGGACATGCTGTTCTCCCGGATGGGTATCGCGAGAGGGAATTCTTGGCTAAGCTCGCAGGACGAACCAGTCACCTGAATCCGGTTTTCTGTCGTGATCATCCAAAACCCTGAATCTGATCCTCTTTCCGACGTACTGGCATTGGCCGGTTTGCGCGCGGCATGTTCCGTTCGGCTTCAGGCCGGTGGCGCCTGGGCGCTGCGCTTCAGGCCTATTGAGCTGAAGTTCAACGTCGTGCGCCGGGGCGAATGCTGGCTGCGCATGGACGGCGCGCCACCCCGACGGCTGCGCACCGGCGACTGCTTCGTGGTGTCCCGTACGCCCTTCGTCCTGGCGAGCGGGCCGGAGGTGGAGGCGCTGGACGCCGCCGAGGTGTTTTCGGCGTCGGGCGAGTCGGCGCGCTTCGGTGTCGGTGATGAGGTGGAGCTGCTCGGTGGCAGCGTCTCGCTGGTCAGCCCCGGCGCGGTCGAATTGCTCGACATCCTGCCGCCCGTCTTGATCATTCACGCCGAAAATGGCGCCGCGACCTCGTTTGGCTGGCTGCTCGACGAGCTGGACCGGGAATGGCAATCAGGGTTGGCGGGCGCCCAGGCCATGTGCAACGACCTGCTCCGACTGATCTTCATCCATGCGCTGCGTCACCACATCTCGACGGCCAACGCAGCCGAGCTGAAATGGCTAGGCGGGCTGCGCCACCCGTCGATCGCCCCAGTGCTGCGGGCGATTCACCGCGCGCCGGAAAGGTCATGGACTCTGGTTGAACTGGCGAGCCTGGCGTGCCTGTCACGCTCCAGCTTCGCGGCCCTGTTCAAAAACGTGGTGGGCCAGGCACCGGTGGAATACGCCACGCGCTGGCGCATGCAGGTCGCGGCCACACGCTTGCTCGACAGCGTGGACAGTGTCGCGACAGTCGCTGCGTCGCTGGGCTATTTGTCCGATGCGGCGTTTGGTGTGGCCTTCCGCCGCGTGCACGGCCAATCGCCAGGACGTTACCGGCGCGAGACCGTCGGGATCAGCCCGGCGTCGCGGTAGTCCTGAATCAGCGCATCAAACAGCTCGATGTCCGAACGCGTGCGGGCAATCAACTGCGCCCCGGCCACCGCGGTGTATATCGCCAGCGCCCGCCGCTCGCACTGCTCTGCGCTGCCTACTCCCGCCTCCATCAGCCTGTCGGTCAGCCAGGCCACGCTGGCATCGGCGTAGGCTTTTACCTCGCGGCGGATTTCTTCCGGCAGGTCCTCGTGCTCAGCCGCCATGAAGCTGGACAGGCACAGCCGGTTGCCGTTTTGCAGGGAGTCGCGAAAGATCGACGGATACAGTTCCAGGCAGCGCAGCGGGTCCGGGTTCACCTCGCGGATCGCATCAAGCGCGCTGGCGGTGTCCTGCCAGTAACGTGCTGCCACCGCAGCGCCCAGCTCGGCCTTGCTCGGGAAGTGGTAGTAGATGCTGGCATTTTTGATGCCGACCGTTTCGCCGATGCTGCGGAAATTGATGCCGCTGTACCCGTGCAACTGCGCCGCCGTCTTCGCAGCGGCCAGAATGGCCTCGCGCGCATTTTCGCTCACGCTAAACTCCTCCAAGGTCGATTGATGGGACGCATCCTACTCCTAAACGCTTCAACCTGCCAATTGACAGGTAGGGCTTGACAGCATTGTCAAACACGCCCAAAGTTTTGCCTACCAACTGACAGGCAGACACATTATGACCTCCTCCATACCGCAATCCGATACCTCCGCTCTTCCCCTGATGAAAATCCACGACTGGTTCAATGGCCCTTATCCGGCCAGAGTGCGCATCGCTCTGGCAGAGAAAAACCTGCTCCCGCGAATCGAATTCGTATCGGTGAACCTGTGGAAAGGCGAGCACAAGAAACCCGAGTTCCTCGCCATCAATTACTCCGGCACGTTGCCCGTGCTTGAGCTGCAAGACGGCACGCTGATCGCCGAATGCACCGCCATCACTCAGTACCTGGACGCCCTCGTTGGCAGCCCCGACCTCACCGGCGCAACGCCGGTGGAGAAAGGCCGCATTCACATGATGACCAAGCGCGCAGAGATCGAGTTTCTCGACGCGGTCAGCACCTATTTCCATCACGGCACGCCCGGTCTTGGCCCCGAGGTCGAGCTGTACCAGAACGCCGAATGGGGCAACCGCATGCGCGACAAGGCGGTCCGGGGCATGCGCTATTTCGACAGCGTGCTGAAGGCGCAGCTCTTTGTAGCCGGCGATTCGTTTTCGATGGCCGATATCGCGGTCTTTGGCGGAATGATCTTCGCCTCGCTGGTGTATCTCGCGGTGCCCGCAGAATGCACGGCGCTGCTGGCCTGGCACGCACGGATGAAAGAACGTCCCAGCGTCCAGACCTGGCAGGCGATGGTCGCAGCGGGCGAGGCCCAAGGCTAAATCCCTGACGTTGGCACCCTGAATCCGGGGTGCCAACCGAGGCAAGTCGACCTCACCCAAACGTCGAGCAGTGCATTTCCGCCAAGAAAGAGGTTAATTCGTCATCAAGCTGAACCGATTCAGGTCGATATCCCGGTGATCTCTCTTCCTATGGACAGCCCTGACATGAACCTTAGACGCCTCAACATCGCCCCCGCTCGCTGATCTGCTTCGGCTTTTTTGCCGTGTTGATCGCTGCCGTCGGCCTGTTCTCACTGATGCAGTCCTCCCGCCTCAAAGACGCCCGGGACGCCCTGCAGGACAACGTGCTCCCCACCCTCCTCGCCATCGCCGACATCAAAAACGACCTGCTGACCATCCGTCTCGGCAACACCAGCCTGCGAGCTGCGCAAAGTGCCGCAAGTAACGAGTCCGCCATGAAGCGCGTCAGCCAGGGCCGCGGTGATCTCGAGAATGATGTAAAGCGCCTCAAATCACTGCTGATCAGCGAGCGAGGCTTGAATGCCTACGCGCAGATGGAGCGCGACATGCAGGCTTACCTCGCCGTGCACACGCGCTTTCTCGACGCCGTGACGCAGAAGCGCGATGACATTATCGCTTCATTGACCGAGCCGTCCGGCGAACAGACCCGCGCGGCCGATACGCTCGCGAAAGACATCGCCACCATCGCCGAGTTGGCCAACGAGAAAATGCACGCCTCGGATGTCGCGGCAGAGGAAAGTTACGATCAAGCCCGCAATGTGATCATCGCTGCCATCGTGGTGGCGCTGGCCGCTACCCTCGCCCTGGCCGCGCTGTTCACCCGCAGCTTGGTGGCGCCCATCGCCAAAGCGTTGGCCGTGGCCGAAAACATTGCCGCCAACGACCTGAGCAAGCCGATTCAAGTGGACGGCTCCGATGAGCCAGGCCGCCTGCTGCACGCGCTGTCGGTGATGCAACAGAACCTGCGCCAGACCCTTTCCGAGCTCGGCCACTCGTCCAATCAACTGGCCTCGACCTCCGAAGAAATGACCGCCGTGACCGAGGAATCCCTGCGCGGGGTTCAGCGTCAGAACGACGAAATCAATCAGGCCGCCACGGCCATCAATCAGATGAGCGCCGCGGTGGAGGAAGTCGCCCATAACGCCTCTCTGGCCTCGACGGCCGCGCGGGATTCCAGCGATTCGGCGGAACAGGGTCGTCTGCGGGTCAACGAAACCATTTCGGCGATCAACGAGTTGCACGACTCGGTCGGCGCCACCGCGGATGAAATCAACGGGCTGGCCGGCCAGGTGCAAAACATCAGCGGCGTGCTGGACGTGATTCGCGGCATCGCCGATCAGACCAACCTGCTCGCGCTCAACGCTGCCATCGAAGCCGCTCGCGCGGGCGAAGCCGGACGCGGCTTTGCGGTGGTGGCCGACGAAGTGCGCGCCCTGGCGCACCGCACCCAGCAGTCCACCGCCGAGATCGAAAAGATGATCGCCTCGATTCAGGGCGGCACCCACAAGGCGGTCACGGCCATGGGCCAGAGCAGCGAACGCGCGCGGGTCAGCCTGGACGTTGCCGGTGCCGCCGGGCGTGCCCTCGCCGATATCAAAACCGCCATCGTGCTGATCAACGAGCGCAACGTCAGCATCGCCACGGCCACGGAAGAACAGGCCCAGGTCGCGCGGGAAGTGGATCGCAACCTGACCAGCATTCGCGACCTGTCGCTGCAGACGTCTGCCGGTGCCAATCAGACTTCCGCAGCGAGCAACGAGCTGTCACAACTGGCGGTGGGCCTGAACGGTCTGGTGATGCAATTCAGAACTTAATCGGACGGGAGTGATCGCACCTCTGAGCCGTCTGTTTGCGGCATCAAACGATTTCGGAGGTGAAAGCATGAAGTTTGTGAAGCTGGGTTCCACGGGGCTGGACGTGTCGAGGCTGTGCCTGGGGTGCATGACGTTTGGCGACCCGGACGCCGGCACGCACCCGTGGACGCTGGATGAGGACGCCAGCCGTCCGATCATCAGGCACGCGGTCGAGCAAGGCATCAACTTCTTCGACACGGCCAACAGCTACTCGGCGGGCACCTCGGAAGTCATCGTCGGCAAGCTGCTGAAGGAATTCACCCGTCGCGAAGAGACCGTCATCGCGACCAAGGTGTTTTTTCCGGCCAACATGTGGGAAGGCTCGAAGCGACCCAACGAGCAGGGCTTGTCGAGGAAAGCCATCATGGCCAACATCGACGCCAGCCTGACGCGGCTGGGCACCGATTACGTCGACCTGTACCAAATTCATCGCTGGGATTATCACACCCCCATCGAAGAAACCATGGAAGCGCTGAACGACGTAGTACGGGCCGGCAAGGCGCGCTACATCGGCGCGTCGTCGATGTTCGCCTGGCAGTTCGCCAAGGCTCAGCAGGTCGCGGCAGCCAACGGCTGGAGCCGCTTTGTGTCCATGCAGAACTACCTCAATCTGGTGTACCGCGAAGAACAGCGCGAAATGATTCCGCTGTGCCTGGATCAGGGCGTCGGCCTGATGCCATGGAGCCCGATGGCCCGTGGCAGACTCACCCGGCCCCATGGCCAACAGACCGAACGCACCAAGACCGACATCTCTGGCCAGTCGTTTTACGAGGGGACGGAAGCCGAGGATGGTCGCGTCATCGACGTCGTCGAGCAGATTGCCGGCGAGCGTGGTGTGCCCATGGCGCAGGTCGCGCTGGCGTGGGTACTGGCCCAGCGTGGCGTGTCGGCGCCAATAGTCGGGGCTTCCAAGCCGCACCATCTGGACGATGCGATCGCGGCGCTGGAGCTGGTCCTCAGCGATGACGAAGTGAAACGCCTTGAGGCGCCCTACGTTCCCCACGCCGTGACGGGCTTCGCGTGAAGCCCAACGGTCATTCCGGGCTTGCCACCGGCCGGGCCGTCGTGTTGTTCGACGGCACCTGCAAGCTCTGCAATGGCTGGGCGACTTTCATCATCAGCCAAGACCGCGAGCACCGGCTGACGCTGGCCGCCGTGCAGTCGCCCGAGGGTCAGGCGCTGCTGAAATGGGCGGGATTGCCCCAGGATCAGTTCAACACCATCGTGCTGGTGGAGAACGACCGCTTCTATGTGCGCTCGGACGCGATGTTCAAGATCCTTGCCCACCTGCCCGCGCGATGGCACTGGCTGCTTCTGGCACGGGTATTTCCGAGGGTGCTACGGGACTGGCTGTACGACAAGATCGCGCTGAACCGCTACCAGCTGTTTGGCCGTTACGACACGTGTCGCTTGCCCGCTGCGGATCACCCCGATCGCTTCCTGGGCAAAAACGCCCTCAACAACCGCTAAATCTTCAGCGGCTGAAATGCCGTCTTCGTGAGCAAGCTCACTCCCACACGTCCTGCGCATTGCTTAAAATCTCAAGCCGTCCCGCGATCCCGTCGGAGCACTCCCGCACCTCTTGCCCATGACTCGAAAGCTCAAGCCGTTCCGCGATCCCGTGGAAGCACTCCCACACGCCTTGCCCATCACTCGAAATCTCGAGCCGTTCCTCGATCCCGTGGGAGCGAGCTTGCTCGCGAAGGCCATCTTCAGTCCGCGGAGAAAGTGGCCAAATGTCCCGGCACCTTCGTGAGCAAGCTCACTCCCACAGTTCCTGCGCATTGCTCGAGATCTCGGATCAGCCTCAACTCGAGAGATCCCACTATATGGGACTGATAATCACATATTGAGGTATCTGGACATGTCGTCTATGGTGGACGTCAGTGCTCCCTATCAGCTCCCTTTATAAAAACAACAGGAAGTCCCATGCCCACGCCATCTCTGGATTCGGGCCTGCACGCCAGCACCATGAAGCGCCTCAACCTCAAGTTGATCCCCTTCCTGATGCTGCTGTACATGGTCGCGTACATCGACAAGTCGAACATTTCCGTTGCCGCATTGCAGATGAATGCCGAGCTGGGCCTGACCGCCCGCATGTACGGCATCGGCGTGGGGCTTTTCTTTCTGACCTACATCCTTCTTGAAGTCCCCAGCAGCGTCATTCTCACGCGGGTCGGCGCGCGGCGCTGGATTGCGCGGATCATGATCACCTGGGGCATTGTTGCCGCGGGCATGGCGTTCGTGCAGAGCGCGAATCAGCTGTACGGCATGCGCCTGCTGCTGGGCGCCGCCGAGGCAGGTTTTACCCCGGGCATCATTTATTACCTGTCGCAGTGGTACCCGAAGACCGATCGGGCCAAAGCCATGTCGTTCTTCTATATCGGCGCCGCCCTGGCGTCAGTGATTGGCTTGCCGCTGTCGGGGGCGTTTCTGCACCTGGACGGGTATTTCGGCGTCAGCGGCTGGCGCTGGCTGTTTCTGCTGGAAGGCCTGCCGGCGGTGATCCTCGGCATCGTCGTGTTGCGCTACCTGCCGGATTCGCCGCAAAGCACACACTGGCTGCAGGCTGATCAGAAGGAGTGGCTGAGCCGCACCATCGCGGCTGAACAGGCGAACTCGCCGATTTCCCACCATGCCGCCTGGCAGACTGCGTTTCGCAGCCGTCAGGTCTGGCTGTTGAGCCTGTTCTGGCTGCTGCAAGCGTTCGGCACCATTGGCATCACGCTGTTTTTGCCGCTGATCGTCAAATCGGTGTCCGGCCAGGAATCGTTCACCGTCAGCGTGCTGTCGGCGCTGCCGTTCCTGTTTGCCTGCGTATTCATGTATTTCAACGGCATCCATTCCGACCGCAAGGGCGAGCGTGGCTGGCACCTGGCGCTGCCGCTGATGGCGGCCGGAGTGCTGCTGGCGCTGGCGGTGTGGACCAGCAATCCGTGGCTGGCCTACGGATTGCTGGTGGTGGCGGTCGGCCTGAACTGGGCGGCCACGCCGGTGTTCTGGGCGACGACGACCGAATACCTTTCGGGCGCTGCGGCCGCGGCGTCCATTGCGCTGATCAACTCCATCGCCAACATCGCCGGCCTTGGCCTGCCGCCCGTCATGGGCTGGATCAAGGACGCCACGCAGAGTTACGACTATGCGTTGCTGTTGGTTTCCGCCGCTCTGTTGGTGGGCGGTGTGCTGGGACTGTTCCTGGCTCGCGCGCCACGTGCAGCGCCTGTCGCTGCCACCGCAACTGCTGCCGCTGCTCCTGCCACTCACATCACCCGAGGTCTAGATGAAGCCAAGGCTCCTTAAAATCGCCCGCTTGCCGGCCATGCTCGATGACGCGCTGTACGCGACCTACGAAGTGGTGGAAGCCGATCAGGACGGCACTGGCGTCGGCCAATCCACCGCCGACATCCGCGCCATGGTCGCCAATGGTGAATCCACGGTCAGCCGTCAGTTGATCGACAGCCTGCCTGCGCTGGAAGTCATCGTCGTGTTCGGCGTGGGCTACGACGGCGTGGACATGGCGGCGGCCCGTCATAGGGGCATTCGTGTCACCCACACCCCCGACGTACTCACCGAGGACGTGGCGGATTTCGCCATGGCCTTGATGCTGGGCATCGCCCGCAACCTGCGCAAGGCCGACCGTTTCACTCGCTCGGGCGCCTGGGCAAGCGGCCCCATCGCCTTCAGTCGCAAAGTCAGCCGGGCGCGATTGGGCATCATTGGTCTGGGCCGTATTGGGGCCGCCATCGCCCGCCGGGCCCAGGGTTTTGACATGTCGATCGCCTACACCGGGCGACGGCCGCAGGACGTCGAGTTCACCTATTACGCGTCGGCGGTAGAACTGGCAGCAGCGGTGGATTTCCTCGTGGTGGCGGTCGGCGGCGGCGCCAGCACCCACCATCTGGTGGGCGCGGAGGTGCTCGAAGCCTTGGGCCCCAAGGGCTATCTGATCAATGTCGGCCGTGGCAGCGTGGTTGATGAAAATGCCCTCGCCCAAGCCCTCGCCGAGGGTCGTTTGGCGGGCGCGGCACTGGACGTCTACGAAAACGAGCCGCACCCCGCCGCTGCGCTGCTTGATCTGGACAACGTCTTGCTCACCCCGCACATGGCCAGCGCCACGTGGGACACCCGGCAGGCGATGTCCGATCTGGTCATGGCCAACCTCCACGCCTGGCACAGCGGCGCAGACTTGCCCACGCCCGTTCCGGAATAGTCTGACGTGGCCTGCGGCTCGCCGAATTGATCACGGTGCCGCAGGAGCCCTGATTCGTTGCCTGTCTGAAAGCAGGGTTTGGCGGTATGGTGTGGCATCCCCTACTCAAGGAAGATCCATGGCCGCTCATACCGCCAGCCACGCTCAAAAGCACCTCGCCGTTCTCATTGATGCGGACAACGCCCCCGCCGCCATCGTCGAAGGCTTGTTCGAAGAAATCGCCAAATATGGCGTCGCCAGCGTCAAGCGCATCTATGGCGACTGGACCGGGCCGCAGCTCGGCGGCTGGAAGAAGGTCCTGCTGGACCACTCGATCCAGCCCATCCAGCAGTTCGCTTACACCAAGGGCAAGAACGCCACCGACAGCTCGCTGATCATCGACGCCATGGACCTGCTGTACACGCGGCGCTTCGACGGCTTTTGTCTGGTCTCCAGCGACAGCGATTTCACCCGCCTGGCCTCGCGATTGCGCGAAGAGGGCCTGACCGTGATCGGCTTTGGAGAAGAGAAAACACCCCGGCCGTTCGTGGCGGCGTGCGACAAATTCATCTACATCGAACTGCTGCGCGAAGAGGTGATCGCCGCCGCCAGCGCAGAGCAAACCCTCGATGCCCCCGCGCAGTCAGATGTGGCGAAGCCCGCAGCGGCAGAAACCCCGAAACGTCCCAAAGCACCTATCGGGTTTATCGCGAAAATCCTCGACGACATCGCCGATGAAGACGGATGGGTCCAGCTCGGCGCCCTGGGCACCAACATCACCAAGCTGCGGCCGGAATTCGACCCGCGCACCCACGGCTACAGAAAGCTCAGCGACCTGATCAAGGGCTACCCACAAGCCTTCGAGTTGCAGGCCAGACCCGCGTCCAGTGGCACGGCGGTGATGTACGTCAGGCACAGACAAAACGGTAAATAACCCAATCCGCGTTTTTCATTTATGGAGACTTCCATGCCCCTCTTCTCAGTCGACTATCGCTTCAAAGACCAGCCCCGCCACCACCGCTTCGAGCTGAATCAGCCTGAGCTGTCGGTGAGCGAAGCCGCGATGCACCTGCTTGAGCTGCATTTCGGCGACAGCGAAAACAGCCTGATCATGCCCAATGCGGATGCCCTGCCGGATGAGATCACCGAACAGGCCGGCCAGCTCGGGCTGACGGACATTCACATCACGCAAACGGCGAACGACGTCGCCGTGTAGAAACGTTGAACCCTGCAGCGGCACCTGCATCCGATCACTACGACTGAACATTTCCCGACTGACAGGTGCCCCATGATCGAGATCAACAGCTACACCACCGTGAAACGCCGGGAGCGCGTGCCCCATGATGTATTCGCTCACTACTGGCGCGATGTCCATGGCCCGCTGTGCTCGCGACTGCCTGGCTTGGGCTTGTACATCCAGCACCATTTCTCCCGGCAGCAGGACGCGCACCTCTGGCCCCTCGCTGATGGCATCAACGAGATTCAGGATTACGAACTGGACGGTGGGGTGGAGATCGGTTTTGAATCCGCTGCAGATCAGAAGCAGTTTCAGCAGGCCAGCCCGATCCTGTTTTCGGACGAGCAGAACATGTTCGACGAAACCCTGGCGTACGCCCTGCCCCAAGGCTCGCTGACCCTGACCAACGCGCTGGCGGATGAGCGCTTCAACGGCACCGACACCTTCGACCGCATTCACGTGCACTTCAGCCCCCGCGAAACACTGCCGCAGTTGCATGCCTACTTGAAGTCGAACCTGGGCCCGCTGCTGGCAAGCGCTGAAGGGGTGGTTAAAGTCTGTCTGCACCTGTGCGAGCCATTCGAAAACGACGGCCAGCACCCACCTGCGCCCAACGTTGCGCACTTCGCCAACCCGGCGCGCGCGGAATTGGCCGTGCTGGAAATCGCGTTCACCTCGCCGCTGGCGCGTCGTGGTTTTTTCCAGAGTGACGTGTTCCAGAACACCTTGCCTGAGCAGTCAAAGCACATTGCCCAGCTCAAGACGTTCGCCGTTTCCGGGCTCTACACCTACGTGCGCGACAAGTCCCTGACCACCGCAGGATTGCGCGGCAGTCGGGCAGCCGAGCTGATTGAATACCTCGGCGCGGTGAACCAGGTTCAGCCCGATGTCGAGGCGCTGATGCTGAAAGGCACCCAGGCCAGCTAGTGGTTCTGTCGGTGGCCGTGGCTCACGGCTGCCGACAATTGCATGACTTGGGAGCACCCCCTGCCGCCTCAGGATTGATCTGATCCATGCATCAAAGGATGAAAAAATAACGATTATCGTCGTCTGAAAATTGCCACAGAATCTCCAGTTACAAGCGCTTACAAACTCAAAAAAAACGCTGGAGAACAACATGCATCAACCGCCAAGCCAGACCTCCTCCGGGAAGTCCAGGGCAGGAATGGTCTTCCGGGTCACCTCCGGAAACTTTCTTGAACAGTTCGACTTTTTCCTCTTCGGCTTCTACGCCACCCAGATCGCCTCCGCCTTCTTTCCCGCCGGCAACGAGTTCGCCTCGTTGATGATGACCTTCGCTGTCTTCGGCGCAGGTTTTCTGATGCGGCCACTGGGCGCTGTGCTGCTGGGCGCGTACATCGACGATGTCGGGCGCCGCCGCGGCCTGATCGTGACGCTGGCAATCATGGCCAGTGGCACGCTGCTGATTGTCCTGGTGCCGGGTTACGCCACGATCGGCCTGTGGGCACCGGCACTGGTCTTGCTCGGGAGGCTGCTGCAGGGATTCTCCGCAGGCGCAGAGATGGGCGGCGTGTCCGTCTATCTCGCCGAAATGGCAACGCCGGGGCGCAAAGGTTTCTACGCCAGTTGGCAATCAGCCAGTCAGCAGGTGGCCATCGTTGTCGCCGCCGCCCTGGGTTACGGCCTCAATCAATGGCTGGCCCCGGCCGAGCTGTCGGCGTGGGGCTGGCGCATTCCATTTGCCGTCGGCTGCCTGATCATTCCGTTCATCTTCCTGCTGCGCCGCAGCCTCGAAGAAACCGCTGAGTTCACCACGCGCAAACATCGCCCGACGATGAAGGAAGTGTTCGCAACACTGCTCGGCAATGCCAGTGTGGTCATCCTCGGCATGTTGATGGTGGCAATGACCACCACCGCCTTTTACATGATCACCGTCTACGCCCCGACCTTCGGCCGCTCGGTGCTGCAGCTGAGCACCAGCGATGCGCTGATCGTGACACTGCTGGTGGGGGTGTCGAACTTCTGCTGGCTGCCCATCGGCGGCGCGCTGAGCGACCGACTGGGGCGCAAGCCGCTGCTGCTGGCGATGTCATTGCTGACGCTGGTCACGGCGTATCCGGCGCTGTCATTCCTGGCCCAGGCGCCGACCTTTGCCCACATGCTCGAAGTGCTGCTGTGGTTTTCATTTCTCTACGGCATTTACAACGGCGCGATGATTCCCGCCCTCACCGAAATGATGCCCGTCGAAGTGCGCGTCGCCGGTTTCTCCCTCGCCTACAGCCTGGCGACGGCGATCTTCGGCGGCTTCACGCCGGCTGTTTCCACCTGGCTCATTCACCTGACCGGCGACAAGGCAGCGCCGGCCTACTGGATGATCTTCGCCGCTCTGTGCGCCTTTACCGCGACGCTGGTGCTGTACCGCCGTCTCGCCACTCAGTCACTTGCCACTGCTTGAAGGACCCTGTCATGAACGCTGTACTAAAACCCCTCTGCGTGATCGCGCTGGCCAGCTGCGCCTACGGCAATCTTGCCTACGCCGAAGAGCTGACCGTCATGACCTCCGGCGGCTTCACTGCCGCCTATCAACACTTGGGACCGCAATACGCCGAGCACAGCGGCAACACACTGAAAACGGTGCTCGGCCCGTCGATGGGCAAAGCGGCGGAAGCCATCCCCAACCGGTTGAGCCGCGGCGAGCACGCGGACGTGGTGATCATGGTGGGCTACGCCCTGGATGACTTGATCAAGCAAGGCAAGGTTGACGCCGCCTCGCGTGTCGAACTCGCGGACTCGCGCATCGGCATGGTGGTGAAGGCCGGCGCAGACAAACCTGCCATCACCACGGATGCGGAGCTGAAAGACACCTTGCTGGCGGCCAGTTCAGTGGCCTATTCAGACAGCGCAAGCGGCGTCTACATCGAGAAAGAGTTGTTCAGGAAACTCGGCGTTCAGCCGCAGATGGCGACCAAAAGCAAGATGATCGAACGCATTCCGGTGGCCTCCGTTGTGGCCAAGGGTGACTACCAGCTCGGCTTCCAGCAGGTCGCCGAATTGTTGCCGATCCCCGGCGTGACCTTCGTCGGCAAGATTCCGGAAGACGTGCAATCGGTGACCCGCTATGCGGCGGGTATTCCGAAAAATGCCGATCACCCCGTTGAAGCGAAGGAGCTGCTGAAGTTTCTCTCTTCCCCGACGCCCAGGCCAGCATTCGCGAGACCGGCCTGGACTCAGTCCCGCGGTAACGTCCCGGGCAGCGCGCGAATCCGCTGTTCCAGCTCCAGTGCCGCGGGCGTCAATGTGCGTCCGCGGCGTTTTAGCACCCCCATCTGCCTGACCACCTCCGGCTCCACCAGCCTCACTTTCGCCAGGATCGGGTGGGCAGAAATCGGCATGGCAATGGACGGCACCACCGCAATGCCGAGCCCCGCCTCGACCAGGCCAAGCACCGTCGTCACGTGGCGTGCTTCGCAAACGCTGTTCCTGCCCGGCTGAAAACCGGAAAGCGCGCGATCCAGCACCAGACGATTGCCCGAAGATTTATCCAGCGTGATGCAGTCGTGTTCGCACGCCTGGGCCCAGGTGACAGTGTCGAGGACGGCCAGCGGATGGTCGCGGCGGCAGGCAATCACGTAGTGCTCTTCGAGCAGCGGACTGAACTCGATTTCCGGCGCGAGGTTGCCGGTGAAACTCACTCCGAAATCGGCCTCGCCAGCAGCCACCGCCGCACTCACCTCATTGGCCGACACGTCGATGAGTCTGATCTTCATCAGCGGGTATTGCCCGTGAAAGCTGCGTATCGCATGGGGCAAGAAGTAGTAGGCCGCTGAAGGCACGCAGGCCACGGTCAGCGTGCCCCTGCGGTTGGCGCCGCCGTCGCCGATGCTGAGCAGCGCCAGATCCAGGTCATCCAGGAGACGTTCGACCTGGGGCAGAAACGCTCGCCCCACGTTGGTCAACGAAACCTTTCGCGTGGTCCGCTCAAACAGCTTGACCCCCAGGGCGGACTCCAGCTTTTCGATGCGGCGGCTCAGCGCCGACTGGGTGATGCGGATGGACTCGGCGGCCCGGCGAAATCCCTGGTTTTCAACCACTGCGCGAAAAGCCTGGAGGTCATTGAGGTCGAAGTTGATGTTCACGGCACGGCGTCGCTTTGATCGAAGACGGGCATCAATGGTAAGGCGCAATCCATTCGCGAGCCATCCCCGGGCAAGTCTCATGGCGCGCCGCGGGTGTGGATCGGATCGGATTGGTTAGTACAGCGTGTCGGCGATCCTGCCCGGCAGCGCCTTGTCATATGCTTCGCCGTCGATGGCCGCTTGGGACACCTCTTTGAGAATCTGCCCCGCCGTCGGCAGTGTGCTGCGCGGTACCTGCTTTGACGCATCCCACAGCCCTGCCCTGATCACCGCCCGGCTGCACTGGAAATACACGCTGGTGACGTTGATGCGCAGCACCGATTTCGGCGCTTTCCCCTCGACCGCAAAACGCGCCAGCAGATCGGGCGCGATGGATATCTGTGCCGTGCCGTTGACGCGCAGGGTTTCGCCGACGCCCGGGACCAGAAACAGCAGCGCGACCCGCGGGTCTTCAACGATATTGCGCAGGGCGTCGACGCGGTTGTTGCCGCGTCGGTCCGGCAGATACAGCGTCTGGCTGTCTTCGATGTGCACAAAGCCCGGCTGATCGCCCCGGGGCGAAGCATCCAGTCCCCCAGGCCCTGACGAGGCGAGAATCAGAAAGGACGCCGCTTCGATGAACGGCCGGTAAACCGAGTGAATGTGGTCGACTTCTTTGACCAGCGACGGTGGCGCGATCGGGCCATAAATGGCTTCCAGCGCCTGCACGGTTGTCACGTTCGAGCTGTCTTCAAGATCCATCGTGGTTCTCTGCGGTTTCTTCTTGAATGAAAAGGGTCGGAATGCAATGACGCTTCATGCCCGTTCGGGGCAATAGTGCCTGATGCATGTGGCAGATCGAGCGGCGATCTGATTCACTGCCTGCCTTTTCACCGTCCAGCCTCTGCACACCGGGTAAACAGGCATGAATCGTCGTAAGAAACTCAACCAGATACTCAGAGCCAACGCAAAAAAGGCGAGTGCCAAACTGGCGCCGAAGAACAAAGACACCTACGTCAGCAAGGCCGATCGGTTGAAGCTGGCTGAGGCCAGTGCTGAAGCCACGACCGAATCCACCCCTGAAGCGGTCCACCCTTCCGAGACGGTTTGAACACCCTCCATTTGCGATGCGCCGCCTACCCCTGGTAGGACCGGCTTCAGCGGGGAAGAGGCCAGTGCGTACGCCATCAATTTTTCAGTGTGATTACCGAAGCCTTCCCGGCTAATACCGGTCCCACAGGGCGCGCGCGGTATCAGTGGGACCGGCTTCAGCCGGGAAGAGGCCAGTCCATACGCCATCAATCTTGCAGCGTGACTTGCGACGCCTTCCCGGCTGAAGCCGGTCCTACAGGACGCGCACGGTGTCAACAGGCGTCTCGGCTTACGTCGATGAAGGCCGGAATCGCTGGTCCGCCGCGCACATTTCAGACACTGCTCGGCTGTACCGGCTCGCGCTGGAAAAACACCAACCCGGCGCTCGTTATCACGCAGCCGCCGAAAGCCACGTCCCCTTCCACCTCATCGCCGAAGCCCTGGGTGAAGGCCTGGGACTGCCCGTTGTGTCGGTGCCGGCGGACGAGGCGATGGCTAGGTTCGGCTGGCTGTCGAGCTTTGTCGGGCGAGACATGGCGAGCCATAGCAGCAAAACCCGCGAACGGTTGGGCTGGGTGCCGACCGGGCCGGGTTTGATTAAGGATCTCAAAGGGTGTTTTGAACGAAGGTGAATGATCCGTAGAGACGCCGAGCTGCCGCTTCTAACGAAAGGCCCGTGCGCGAAACGGGCCTAGAGCGCGTCGGAACCCCATGAGAAGCGATAAACGCGCACAGGCGCCGGCGGCTGGCAGCGACCATTGTCCGCATCGGCCCCGACAATCAACCATTCGGCCCTGGACGTCGAGCCCAACCGGCGAGCCTTCTCCACCACGAAGCACCGCTCAAGCTCGCCGGCGGGCACCAGGGCAAAGGCAGATGGATGGTTGCGCAGCCAGAGCGCCGCGTGCTCAAGGGCCGATTGATCGGCGAACCCGAAATGCACCACCGGCTGGCGGCCGAACAGCCAGTGGCCTTCCCGCCAGCCGACCAGCACCAGTTCGGCGCCGTCAGTCAGCCGGGCCGCTTCCCCCATCAGCAGCTTGTGGGGATTGGGGCCGTCGGTAAACGGCTCGACGAACCCACGGCCGAACCACAGGCAAAACCACGCCACCACCGCCACGCCAAACACGGCGCGGGCCTTCGGACGATGGCCAAACCAGCGTCGAAGCAACCAGGGAATCAAAGGCGCCGCGGCCAGCACCAGGCCGGGCAGCGCAGGGAAGATATAGATCTTGCGCTTGCCGGTGCTCAGGCAGAAAAACAGCACCACCAGGACCACCCAGCCCAGCAACAGCAAGATCCGCGCGTCGTGCTTTCGCAGCTGGCGGCGCCAGGCGGGTACCAGCCACGGAAGCGCCAGCACCAGCGGCAGCCAGTACTGGGGAACGACGGTCAGGAAATACCAGAACGGTTCGCGGTGATCCCAGGCCGACGCGTAGCGGCCACCGGTCTGGTGAAACAGGATTTCCTTCAGGTACGCCACTTCGTCAGGGCCACCCTTGAGCCAGACGGTGGCGAGCAGCGGGACAACCCAGACCGCGCAGCCCGCCAGCACCACCAGAAAGCCGGCCGCCCAGCGTCTCCCCTGCCCCGGCATAACGGCCACGCCCGGCCATCCCTTGCGCACGGCATAGGCGTAGGGCACCAGCATCAATGCCGGCAGAAAACCCACCCCTTTGCTGATGATGCCCAGGCCCATGGCCAGACACCCAAGGTAGAACCAGCCCCACGCCGGGCCCAGCAACAGATGCCGGACCATGCCGTAGAAACCAAGCGCGACCCATAGACAGAGGAAGCTGTCGATCTGGCCGGTGCGCAGGATGCTGTAGGTCTGGTAAGTCGCCAGAAACAGCAGCGCGGCAATGCGACCCACCCGACGGCACCACAACCGCCGCCCCAAGTCGTACAACACCGCTGTAGCAGTCGCTGCCGAGAGCAGGCCCGGGATGAAGAGTGCCAGTGACGACGAGCCGGTCAGCCAGGTGAAGAACGCCACCGTCCACATGAACAACGGCGGCTTGTCGCCGTAGATTTCACCGGCCCGATGGGGGATCAGCCAACTGCCGCTGTGCAGCATCTCCAGGGCGACGCCCAGAAAGCGTTCTTCGTCGACATTGAGCGGCTGCCGGATGCCAAAGCCGGCGCCGACCAGAATCAGCGCAAGCGCAACCAGCGCCAGGCACTGCAACGCGGGAGATTGGAAACGTCCCACGGGCTATTCCTTCAGGTCTTTGTGTTTGGCAATGAGTTGCAGGTTGCGCAGATAAACCACGAAGCCAAATGACTGGCCGATGATGAATACCGGGTCTTCGCGGTAGATCGCATACGCCAGCAACAGCGCGCTACCCACCATGCTCAGGTACCAGAAACCCACCGGAATCACGCTGCGTTTCTTGATTTCGCTGTACAGCCACTGCAACACGAAGCGGCCGGTAAAGACCGCCTGACCGAGAAATCCCACCGTGAGCCAAAGCGCTTCGCGCGTGAAATTCATCCGTTCATCTCCTCGGGCTGCGTATTGAGTCGGGTGCGGCGCACCAGCCACCAGACGCCGAACAGGTCGAGAATGCCGACAAGCGCGCGGTCCAGATTGCCGTAGTTGGAAACGCCCGCCTGGCGATGACGGTGGTGGACCGGGTGGACGATCATTCGGCCGTGATGGCGCTGGATCAACGCGGGAATGAAGCGGTGCATGTGGTCGAAGTAAGGCAGTTGCAGAAACGCCGTTCGCTGGATCAGTTTCAGCCCGCAACCGGTATCGGGCGTGGCATCTTTGAGCATGCGGCTGCGCAAGGCATTGGCGAAGCGGGACGCCCAGCGCTTGCTCGCGGTGTCTCGGCGGTTGACGCGGTGCCCTGCGACCAAGGTCATCGGCTGGCCCGGGGTCCGGTCGTTGACCTGCCCCGTATTGCGCACCAGCGCCAGCATGCCGGGCAGGTCCGCGGGGTCGTTCTGGCCGTCGCCGTCCAGCGTCGCCAGCCATTCACCGCGTGCAGCGCGGGCGGCATGCCAGATCGAGGTGCTCTGCCCGAGGGACACCCCGTGGTGCAGGATTCGCAGGGGCTCAAAACCTGAAGCCTTGATCTGCTGCAGAACCCGCAACGTGTCGTCGGTGCTGCCGTCGTCGACCACCAACACCTCGTATCGCTCTCCGGCCAGCGCGGTGCGTACTTCATTCAGCAAAGAAGGCAGGTTTTGCGCTTCGTTTTTTGCCGGGATCAACACCGACACGAACACCGATTCACTCATCACGCCCACCGCTTCTCTTGTTTTGATTGACTGGCCTGTTTCGCTTGTGTGCCCGGGTAGAAATCGCCATACCAGCGCACGAATTCAGCCACGCCCTGCTCCAGCCCCACCTGGGGGCTGAAGTCGATCCATTTCGCCAGGCCGGAGACATCCGCCCAGGTTTGCAGCACGTCGCCCGGCTGAAGCGGCAGGTAGTTGCGCCTGGCCTGAATCCCCAGCGCTGACTCCAGGCACTGGACGAAGTCGAGCAGCTTCACCGGCTCGCCTCGCCCGATGTTGAACAGCTGACACGGCGCAACACCGTCCATAAGCGGCGGCGGCAGCGGCAACAGCCGGGTCATCGACTCGATGATGTCGTCCACGTAGGTGAAATCCCGCGCCATCTCGCCGTCGTTGTAGATATCGATGGGCTCGCCTTGGAGGATGGCCTGGGTAAATTTGAACAGCGCCATGTCCGGCCGTCCCCATGGACCGTACACGGTAAAAAACCGCAGCCCCGTGGCCGGAATCCGGTACAGATGCGAATAGCTGTAGGCCATGAGCTCGTTGGCGCGCTTGGTCGCGGCGTACAGGGAAACGGGCTGTTCAACGGCGTCTTCCACGGCAAACGGCATCTTGGTGTTGGCGCCGTAGACCGAACTGCTCGACGCATAAATGAGGTGCTTCACGGGGTACGCCCGGCAGGCTTCCAGGACGTTGAGAAACCCGACCAGGTTGGCATTGGCGTACACGCCCGGGTGGTCGATGGAATACCGAACACCGGCCTGGGCCGCCAGGTGAATAACCTCGTTGAAGCCGGACGCGCTGAACAGCCCGAGCAAGGCGTGTGGGTCGACGATGTCGATGGGCTGAAACTGAAAAGAGGGGAAGTGTTCGAGCTGCGCCAGTCGGGCACGCTTGAGGTCGACACTGTAGTAATCGTTCAGGTTGTCGATGCCGACCACTTGAACGCTCAGGCTGCACAACCGCCTGGCCATGTGAAAGCCGATAAACCCCGCTACCCCGGTGATCAGCACCGTCATTGCGCGAGTGCCGGCCGGCGGCGAGCAGCCTGATTGAGTCCTGCATACCCTGAGCGTGAGACCGTGACGTTCATTTCATGAGTCCTTGTTACAGAACCCGCCAACCGCCCGGAGCTCAGGGCTGCACAGCTGATTCTGTCGGATGCTTGATCAAGCGACGTGAAACTGTGTCACAGCAATATTTAAGCAATGTGAACAGGGTTGAAGTCACATCGCGTCAGGCCCGTCAGACGTTCGACCAGCGCAATGCAGGTCTGTCGAGCGATCCCTCTAGCACAGCCTTGATGGCTTTCTGCCGACGGGAAAATCGTTGGCATTTTTGGATGCCGTCACGGTCAACCCCCAGGGTGTCACGCCTTCAAACCCTTCATCCTCCATGTCAAAAGGAAAATGTCATGGCTTCAACCGACAGCAAGCCCACCATCGATTACACCGTACGCACCGGTCCGGGCACCGTGCAGGTGGACCCCTCCACCGGGGGTGATCAAACCTGGAGCATCGTTCTCCAGCCTGACGGCAAGATCATCGTCGGCGGCGAAAGCTTCCAGACCGCCATTGGCTATCCGGGCTCGCCGGGCGATGAAAGCTATGGCACACGCGGCAGCTTTACGGCGGTGCGCCTCAACAGCGATGGCAGCCTGGACAACAGTTTCGGCCAGGACGGGATCGCCCTCGTGCCTGCCAGCCTGGATCCGGAAGACGAGGCTTACTACGTTATGGCCGTGCAGGCCGACGGAAAAGTGCTGTCGGCGCAGCCAGGGCTTGGGGGTTTGAAAGTCGAACGCTTCAACCTCGATGGCACCTTGGACACCACGTTCGGCAAAGGCGGCGCCGCTGCCCTTGATGTACCGATCAGCACCGATGGCATGGCGATTTACGCCACAGCAGATGGCTCGATATACGTCAGCCTCCGCGGCACCTCGCAAGCGGTGGTGTTCAAGCTGGACAGCAGCGGTACGCCGGCGGAAAACTTCGGTGTCGACGGCACACTCGTCCTCAACCCGACCGGGCACTACGGCACCGGCAATATCGCCACTGTTGTGCAGCCCGACGGCAGCGTATTGCTCGGCAGCTGGCTGTACGTGGGCTCCGACGGGCCCCACGACCCGGGCGATCCGGTTTATGCCGTTCAGCGACTTGCCGCAGATGGCAACCTGGATACCGCGTTTGGGGTGGACGGCGTGGTGTACTTCGATGCCGCGCTGGGGCTGGACTACCGCGCTGCGGTAACCGTGCAAGCCGATGGCAAGATCATCATTGCCGGCGAGAGTTCTGACAACACCGCCTTCAACGTACTGCGGCTGAATGCCGATGGTTCCTTCGATACCTCCTTTAGCGAGGACGGCAAACTCACGATTCAGGTGCCTCAAGGCGAGAAGAATTATGCCCACTCGGCGATCGTTCAGCCCGATGGCAAAATCCTCATCGCTGGCGACGTGATCACCCGCCTGAACGCCGATGGCAGCCTGGACACCACCTTCGGCAGCCAGGACGGCCAATACCACCTAGACGGCTCCAGCGAGGCCAATCACCTGATTGGCAACGACACGGCCGAGATCATCCGCGGCCTGGGCGGTGACGATGTATTGCAAGGCGCCGGTGGCCGTGACGTGCTGACAGGTGGGGACGGCGCAGACATTTTCCGTTTCAGCCAGATCAGCGACAGCTATCGCACCGCTACCGAAACCGGCAGCGACCGGATTCTGGACTTCGACGCCTCCCAGGACCGTGTAGACCTGATTTCACTGGGTTTCACCGGCCTTGGCGACGGCCACAACGGCACGCTGGCGATCCAGGCCAATGCTGACGGCACCCGCACCTATCTGAAAAGCTTCGATGCCGACGTTGACGGGCAGCGTTTTGAACTGGCGTTCGAAGGCAATCTGACGGGGCAATTGAACAGCAACAACCTGGTGTTCACCGCCCCCACCGTCGAAGGAACGGCCGGCAAGGATGTGGTCACGGGGAGCGCAATGTCGGAAGTCATCTATGGCCTGGCCGGTAACGACCGTATCGACGGCGGCAGAGGCTCGGATGTGATCATCGGGGGCGCGGGTGCCGACCAGTTGAGCGGTGGCGACGACCCGAACCTCTCGGTCTATGGCCGTAACGGCATCAATGACGCTGACGTGTTCCGCTACACGGCGGCCACGGACAGCTACCGCACGGACAGCCAGAGTTTTGTGGACCTCATTGTCCGGTTCGCCAACAACAACGACAAAATCGACGTGTCGGCGTTGGGTTACACGGGTTTCGGTGACGGTACCGGGGATACGCTGAAGCTGGTCTATAACCACGACCTGGACCGCACCTACCTCAAGGATGTGGAACCGGACGCTCAGGGCCATCGGTTCGAGATCGCCCTCACCGGCGACTGGACCCAGGACCTGGGCAATACTGAAATGATCTTCGCGCAGGCGGAGGAAGTGACCCTGGTGGGCATGGCCAGCGAGGCTGCCCTCGGCTAACAGGCGGGGTGCGACGAGGGGAACGGCTCATGCGCGTTCCCCTCGTTCAACGCTTAGAGCCGGTGACCCGCATCAACCCACTCGTTATAGGACTTCAAGATCCGCATCGGTGTACCTGCAACCATCCAGCCGCCACTCCCGTCTACAGCCTTCGATTTCATGACCCCATGCTTTGGCTGCGCGTGCCCGCGAACATCAAATCTACGAGCCATCGGCGTGTCGTGACATGGATGACGCCACTGAATCAATGGGCCG
This sequence comes from Pseudomonas sp. 15A4, assembly GCF_016925575.1. Lineage (NCBI taxonomy): Bacteria > Pseudomonadati > Pseudomonadota > Gammaproteobacteria > Pseudomonadales > Pseudomonadaceae > Pseudomonas > Pseudomonas sp. 15A4. The sequence goes on from NZ_CP068986.1 coordinate 4,314,493, forward strand.
TACGGATAATGACCTTACCGGAGGCATGCCCGGTGGCGACTTTCTCCAGTGCGGCGCGGGTCTCGTCCAGGGTGAAGATCGAGTCGGTCACAACCTGCAGTTGCCCTGCACTGAACTGCCGCACCGCCTCCTGGAGATACGGCGTGGCGCTGGCAAAGAACACGGCTTCGCCGGCATGGTCTTCGCGGGATTCGATGTCGAACTCCACGAGGGTCGCAATCCGTCCACCCTTGCCGAGTACCGACCAGGAGCTTTCCAGTGTCGAGCCGCCCACCGTGTCGAGCACCAGGTCGATGTCACGCAGCCTGGTGAAATCCTGAGTGCGGTAATCGATCACTTCGTCCGCGCCCAGGCTGTTCACCCGTTCGATGTTGCGTGCGGAAGCCGTGGCAATGACGTAAGCGCCCGCCAGATGCGCCAGCTGCACCGCCATGCTGCCTACACCGCCCGCTCCCCCATGTATCAAGACGCGTTGGCCGGGCTTTAATTGCCCCACCTCAAACAACGCCTGCTGCGCGGTGCCGAACGACGTCGGCAACGCCGCCGCCTGCTCGAAACTCATGGAATCCGGGATCAGACACAGCTCGGTGGCGGCAATTATCAGCTGCCGGGCAAAGGCGCCTCCCGCAGTGGGCGTGCTGCGGCCGAACACGGGATCACCGGGTTTCAGCTGCGTCACCCGCTCACCGACGCTGCTGACGATGCCGCTGAAATCGGTGCCCGGGATGTATGGCAGCTCAACGGGAAAGACCGGCTGCATGTACCCGGCGATGATCTTCAGATCCAGCGGGTTGACGCTCGCCGCCTCGACCCTCACGAGGACGTCGTCCGCGCCTGGCTTGCTCAGATCGAGGTTGTGCAGCGTGACGACCTCAGGGCCGCCGAATACAGAAATGGACGCTGATTTCATGATGGCTTTCTCGCGGTCTTCAGGCTTGAGGGAATTGACCGAGTTGCAGGAACAGGCCGAACCAGTCCTCCATGTGCCACGTGGTGACCACGCGGCCGTTCTCCAGCGCATGGAACTCATGCAGTCGGAAGCTCACCTGTTTGCCGGTGGCGGCAATGCCAAATAATTCGCCGAGGTGGGTACCGGTTATTTCAGCGCGCACGGCGATCTGGCCGGGGGCCTGAACCATGTCGTGGATGACGATACGCACATCCGGAAACGCGTCGGCAAGGCTGCGGATAATCGGTTTGATGCCCTCGGGGCCTGGGCCTTGCCCGGGTGCCAGGGGGATGTCATCCCAGTCGGCAGCCAGCACGCTGTCGACGAGGTCGGGATTGTTCTCGCTGAACGCGCGGTAGAGGGTTTCAACGGCCTGGCGTTCGGTGTGCAGGCGGGTGGCAAGTTCTGCGTTTGTCATGAGGCTGCTCTCGTCGTGGGGTGTGGCGAGAGTGTGAGCGCAGGGCTACCATCCGTATAACAAATGGCTCGTATATAGGTTTATTTGATTTATGGATTTTCATGGCATCGATCTGAACCTGCTTGCCGCATTCAATGCTCTGATGGACGAGCGCAACGTCACGCGCGCCGCCACCCAGGTCGGCGTCAGCCAACCGGCCATGAGTGCGGCGCTTTCGCGCTTGCGCAAGCTGTTGGGCGATCCGCTTTTTTGCGCAGCCCTGACGGCCTCCTTCCAACGCCCCGTGCCCGTGAGTTGGCCCAACCCGTCGCCGAGGCGCTGAGCCAGATAAAAGCCGCGCTGTTGAAAATGCCTGACTTTGTCCCGGCCGATGCCGTACTCACAATGAACCTCGGCTTGTCGGACTATCCCGCCTTCGTGCTGCTCCCCACGCTGCTGCAGACCTTGAGCGAACACGCGCCACACCTGTCGATCAATGTTCACGCAGTGAATGACCGCGACCATGCCGTGGACATGCTGGATGCGGGAGTGATTGATGCGGCAATCGGTGTATTGCCGAGCCATCAAGACGGTCGCATTTTCACGCGACCCATTCTGCGTGACGTGTTCGTCACCCTCATCGCCCATGGCCATCCGGCAGCCCGGAGCGGCATGGACATGGACACTTACCTCTCGCTGCCCCATGTACTGGTTTCGCCCGAGGGTGAACGACACGGCTTGGTGGATCAGGCGCTGGCTCAGTTGGGCAAACAGCGCACCCTGGCACTGACGCTGCCACAGATGTTTGCAGTGCCGGCGATCGTCGCCTCCTCCCGCATGACCGCCACCGTCCTGAGGCGCATTGCCCTCAGCTCGCCAACGGGAGGAAAACTGATCCTGTTCCCGCCGCCGGTAGCCCTGCCGGAGATCACCTTTCATCTCATCTGGCATCGTCGTGGCAACGGGAACCCGGCTCAGGAATGGTTGCGGGGCATGATCGAATCGGTGGCCGCAGGGCTTTAGAAAACCGTTGTTCGGTCCAGAGCGCCCGCAGGAAGATCCGCAATCGCCGCTTAGATCTGGAACTGCCTGGTCAACCGGTTTAACCCGGAAGCGAGTTTGGTGAGCTCTGCCGTGGCAAGCGCCGTCTGGCTTGCCCCTACGGAGGTTTCGCTGGAAAGATCGCGAATGCTCACCAGATTTCGATCCACTTCACGGGCCACCTGCGCCTGCTCTTCCGAGGCCGTGGCAATCATGAGATTGCGCTCGTTGATCTGGTTCAACGAGGCGGTGATTGCCGCCAGCACTGCACCCGCCCCGCTGGCCATTTCCAGGGTTTTATTGGCCTGCACACTGGTCTGGTTCATCGAGGACACCGCACCGCTGGTGCCCGTCTGGATCGAGCCCACCATTTTCTCGATCTCCTGGGTCGATTGCTGAGTGCGATGGGCCAAGGCTCTGACTTCATCCGCCACGACCGCGAAACCGCGACCCGCCTCTCCTGCCCGGGCCGCTTCGATGGCTGCGTTGAGTGCGAGCAAATTGGTCTGCTCGGCGATGGCTCGAATCACATCCAGTACCTTGCTGATGTCGGTGGCCATGACGGCCAAAGATCTCACCTCGGCGGAGCTGGCCTGCACATTGGCGACCATCACGTTGATCGCCGACACGGTCTCTTCAACTTGCGTGCGTCCGGCGTTCGCCGCAGAGCTCGACTGGGCGGTCAGCTCGGACGTAGAGGTCGCGTTGCTGGCAACCTCCTCCACCGCGGCGCTCATTTCGGTCACCGCGGTGGCGGCCATTTCAATCTCGTGGCTCTGGCGCTGGATGGTCCGCGAAGCACCCTCTGTCACGGCGTGCATTTCTTCACAGGTCGCCGCGAGCTGCGTGGAGGAGTCACCAATCAGGCTCAGCGCCTGGCGCAGGTTTCCCTGCATGACCGCCAACGCCTTGATCAGCCGGGCCGCTTCGTCGGTACCATCGGATTTGATGTCCTTGCTCAAATCATTTGCCGCAATACGCTCGGCAATTTCCAGCGACTCGCCGATGGGTCGGGTAAGACTGCGGGTGTACATCAGCGCGAGCAGCAACGACGTCGCCACGGCAACGGCGATGAAAAGGCCCACAATCAGCAGGGTTTGCTGATAAGCAGCGTCGGCGTCAGCGCCGGCTTTCAAGGCTTTGCCATCGTTGACCTCAATCAAACGGGCTATCGACTGTTCCACTGCCTGGGCGGCGTCTCTCATTTGGTTATTGGAGAGGGCCACGGCGGCATCAAGCTGCCCGGCCGCAATGGATGCCAGATACTGATCCTGCGCGGCGGTATAGCCACGTTGAGCTTCTTCAAAGGTCTGGTACGCCTCTCGGCCCTTGGTGGTCACGATCAGGGCGCCCAGTGATTTCAAGTGGGTAGCGATCAATTGCCGCGACTGCTGAATATCGCCGAGGGCCTTGGCTTTGCGATCCTGGGGTTCGAGGGGGTTGCGCAAACGAGCGTTGTTACCCCTGATGCTCACAAACTCTCGATCCAGTTGACCGAGCAATTTGACGCTGGGCAGGACGTTGGTCTCCACGTACTTCTCTGCTGAATTGAGAAGATCGGCCTGGCGCAGGGCGAGCAACCCGATTGCGATGATCATCGCGCAAAAGAAACCGAAGCACAGGGCAGAACGTGGGGCGAGGTTCAGTTTTCTGAGGATCATGGCGGGGGTAATCTGAAGGATGTATACCGTTATCGCCTTGATTTTCCGACGCTTGAACATCAAGCGCCCCAAGCGGTGCTTATCGGACCAACAGCAGGTTTCTCACCTCGAATGGGTGGGTTTGTCCGTATGATGTTGCGTTTTGCCCCCTCTGCACACGGCGATAGTGCTTGGGATCAACCCACGCGTGGCTGACGGCTCCCGACAGCGCCCCGACCACCGACAGGCCGGTGCTCTTGCGGGGCGACGGGTCACAGCGCATGATGCGCGATCCCTTTTTTCTCCACGCAGATTATCAATGTCCCATCATCCCGCCCCCTTTCCTTTCAACGAGGAAGAGCGCGCCCTGTCCCTCGAGCACCTGGATGTGCTGGACTCCGGCAGCGAGAAGGCATTCGACGACATCGTTCTACTGGCCACCACCCTGTGCGACGCGCCCATTGCGCTGGTGTCCCTGGTGGATCGAGATCGCCAGTGGTTCAAGGCCTGCATCGGCCTCGGAGTGCAGGAGACCCATCGGGATCTGGCCTTCTGCGGCCATGCGATTCTCGACCCCGCGCAGGTGCTGGTGGTTGAAGACGCCGCCCTGGACCCTCGCTTCGCTTCCAGCGCGCTGGTGCTCGGCCCGCCCTACATTCGTTTCTACGCAGGCGCCCCTATCGTTACGGAAAGCGGTGTCGCCCTCGGCACTGTCTGCGTAATCGATACCCAGACCCGGCAGCTGAGCGAACGTCAATCCCTTGCGTTGCAGGCCTTGGCCCGGCAAGCCGCTGCCTTGCTGGAAGCCCGGTTGCTGGGCAAGCAGCGCGCACGGCAGCTCGCGCAGTTTGAGGAACAGTTCAAGCAAGCCGAGCAGAACCCCAGCGAAGTGACCCCGCTGCTGCAGAACTCGCGCTGCATTTCATCGCTGGGCATGCTCACCGCAAGCATTGCCCATGACTTCAACAACTTGCTGCAGAGCGTCAGCGCTGCGTTTCAAATGACCCGCCTGCGCTCCCGCCGGCCTACCGACGTCGAGCGTTTCGCCGAGACCGGTCTGCAAGCCGTGGAGCAAGGCCGGCAGCTCATCAGTTATTTGATGTCGAGCGTACGCGGTGACGGGCCTGAACTCATCTGTATCGACGTGACCGCACGCCTTCACGCGGCGCAGTCGCTGATGCGCCACTCGATGAGCGAACGCATCGATCTGAGCTTCGATTTCGCTGAGTGGGGTTGGGGTGTGCTGTGCATGGAGGCCCAACTCCACGCCGTGGTCATGAACCTGCTCACCAATGCGCGCGATGCGCTGAAGGGTACCGGTCAGGTCCATGTGTCGACCCGATGGGTGCACGTGGAAGATGATCTGTCGCTCCAGCAGGGCGACTATCTGGTCGTCAGTGTCCGGGACAACGGCCCCGGCATGACTGCCGAGGTCGCGCACCAGGTGTTCGAGCCCTTTTTACGACCAAGGCGGTTGGCGAAGGAACGGGGCTGGGGTTGGCCCAAGCCAGGGATTTTGCGATCAAATCTGGCGGCGATGCGCGCATCGACACAGCGCCCGGCGCCGGTACGACCGTGAGCCTGTATCTCAGAATCCTGGGCTGTATCGCGACATCGGAAGCGGTTTAGCCGCCATCACATCGCATGCGCAAGCGTGCCGCTTCGGCCCGTAACGATTTTTCCTGTACGTGGCGGTGCACAGGTCGGCCCCCTGCCCGGCCGAAGCAAAATCATACGCGACGACATTTCTTTTACATTCAAGCGCTATAGTGGCGGCCCTTGTTGGGGAGTAGCCTGCTCTGGACTCATTGTCCCAGAGCGTTCGTGTCAACATTCTCGGCGGCCTGCCGTGGCACGAACACCTTCGGGTTGGCGAGACCAACGATGCATCCATGCCTAAAGTCGGGCGTGTGGTAGCGTCGTTGACTCACAGCCCGACTGGAACATAGCCGTGAACCCGATTTCCCTCATCCTTCTTGCTCTGGCCATGTCCACGGACGCTTTCGCAGCGGCCATCGGTAAAGGCGCGAGCCTGCATAAGCCTCGTTTTATCGAAGCGCTGCGCACCGGTCTTATCTTTGGCGTCATCGAAGGCATCACGCCCCTGATCGGCTGGGTGATCGGCCAGGCCGCCACGTCCTACGTCCAGAACTGGGATCACTGGATCGCCTTCACCCTGCTGGTGGTCCTCGGCGTGCACATGATCTACAACGGCCTCAAGCACGAAGAGGCCGAAGAAGAAAAGCCCAAACAGCATTCCTTCCTGATCTTGGCCGTGACCGCGTTCGCCACCAGCATCGATGCGCTGGCCGTGGGCGTTGGCCTGGCCTTCGTCAACGTGAATATCCTGGTGGCTGCCGCCGCCATTGGTGTCGCCACGACGGTGATGGTCACGATTGGCGTGATGCTGGGCCGCGTGCTGGGGACCGTGGTGGGCAAACGCGCGGAAATCATTGGAGGCATCGTGCTGATGCTGGTCGGGGCGACGATCCTTTACGAGCACTTGTCCGCAGCGTAACCGCAGGGGCCAGGTGCGCCCTCCCTTCATCCGACGCCGCTAATGGGTATGCCGGTGATGGATATCCGGAAAGTGAGGATGACTGTGGCGCACCTGCGCATGGTCGTGAACATGGCTGTGTGGGCCCGTCCCCTTCCACTCAAAAGCGTGTTCATGCTGGTGGTGCTCATCGTGAACATGCCGGTGTGCATGGGTCATCGGCACGTGCTGATGCTCATGTCCGTGACGTTCGGTGAGGTGAAGCCACACGCCAACACCCATCAGGACAGCGGCCACCCAGAAAGCTCCCGACACAGGCTCGCCGAGGAGGAGGATCGCAATGGCGGCGCCGAGAAAGGGGCAGTTGAAAAATACGCCCCTGTCCGCGCGGAGCCCAGACCACGAAGGGCGAGAACAAAGAGCACCAAGCTGACGCCGTAGCCGAGAAACCCGAGCGCCAGTGTCTGCCCGAGCACCAGGGCATCGGGAAGTCGGGCGCCCAACAGAAACGCCAGCGAACAATTGACCAACCCCGCCACCAAGCCTTTGAACCCAGCCAGAAAAAGCGCATCGGACGCGGACACCTTGCGTGTCAGGTTGTTGTCGATGGCCCAGCACAGACAGGCAGCGCCGACGGCGAGCGGCCCGAGCCAGTCATGGGCTTGCAGGCTTTCATGGGGCCAGGCCAGCACCACGCCACCAGCAATGATCGCGATCATGCCCCAGACAATTCGCCGGTCAGCACTTTCCTTGAACACCACCCACGCCAACAGTGCTGTCAGCACCGCTTCGAGATTGAGCATCAACGAGGCAGTTGCGCCAGAGGTCGTGGTGAGTCCAAACATCAGCGCCACCGGCCCGAGCACGCCCCCGAACATAATCGCGCCCAGCAACCAAGGCCACTCGGACGGCGTCAGGCCGACGTTTTTCCAGCCACGGTCACGCACCAACCGGACAAGGGTCAGACCCAGACCACTGCCCAGATAGAGCAAGCCTGCGAGCAACACAGGGGGCACATCGAGCCCGAGAAGTTTGGCAAGCGGGGTGCTGGCACCGAACAACGCGGCGGCGGCCAATGCGTGGAAAATACTGGTATTCATGGATGACACCGGGCCAAGAGGGGTGGATAGCCATGTAAGCATCGGCGTCATTCGTCTTCAAGAGACTCGGCGCGGTTCGATTCGAGGTCGGGTCTGGCGCGGGCCATATTAGCCTCCAGCGCGTCCAGCGCCTGCGGGTGCTCCTCTCCCCAGCGGTAGAGCATCTCGACCGCCTGAGCAAATGTTTTGCCCAACGGCGTCAATTCATATTCCACCTTGGGCGGCACGACGCTGTGGACGTGGCGCGCGACCAGACCGCGCGCCTCAACGTCGTGAAGCGTCTGCACCAGCATCTTCTTGGAAATGCCAGGCAACGCCCGCTGCAGTTGTCCGGTACGGCAGCGTCCGCCGGGCCATCGATCCAGGGCGTGCAGCACCAGGCTGACCCACTTTACGGTGAACAGGCCCATCACCCTGCGCGGTGCGCAACGGGCATCAAACACTAACGGCGCGGCATCGGTTTCAGGCATGTCATGGTTACCAAAAGGTGTCTATGTCCCCGGATGGTACCTAATTTCCAATCCGGATCTACGGCTCTAGTATCCCTCATCGACCACGCACCACCATCGAGAGGGACTGTTCATGCCAGCTGCCATTTGGGCACTCGCCATCGCCACCTTCGGCATTGGCACCACCGAGTTCGTCATCGCCGGGCTGTTGCCAGGGATTGCGACCGAGTTCGGCATTTCGTTTTCAGAAGCCGGTTATATGGCGACGAGCTACGCGCTAGGGGTATTTGTAGGCGCACCGCTGCTCATTATTCTGGGCGCTCGCGTGCGACAGAAAACCATGCTGGTGTCGCTGATGGGCGAGCTGTCCGCTTTCGTCGATGTGCACGTGCTGCTGGCCATGGGCATTACGGTGCTGGGGCCGGCGGCATTCTTCACAGCGATCACCTACATCTCACCGATGATGACGGAGCTGACGGGGTACTCGAACAACGGGGTGACCGGCATCCTTTTCCTGTTTGGCCTGGGCTTGTTCATCGGCAATCTGCTGGGTGGCAAGCTGGCAGATTGCGCGCTGATGCCCCTGCTGTACGTCACCCTGGCGGGACAGGCACTGGTGCTGTTCGCGTTCTTCTTCGTGGTAGAAAGTCGTGTGGCATCGGCCATTTGTGTGCTGCTGATGGCGGGTTTCGGCTTTGCCAGCGTGTCGCCCATCCAGCGGCTGGTGATGGACAAGGCTCGTGCGGCAGGCGCACCCAACCTGGCTGCGCCCGTCAATATCGGCCTGTTCAACCAGGGCAACGCGATCGGCGCCTGGCTCGGCGGCTGGGTCATCGCCCTGGGGTTTGGTTTCGCCGCCCCCAACTGGGTGGGTGGCATTCTCTCGACGTTCGCTTTGCTGCTGGCCATCGCCTCGGGCTGGCTCACGGTCACTCATGGGGTCAAACGAAAAGCGGCAATGGCCTGTGTGGCGAACTGAGCGACGCTCGATCAGCCTAGCGCGACGTTGACCACCCTCACTTGAGTAAAGTCTTTCATCCCCTCGATTCCGCCTTGCTGACCGATCCCTGACTGCTTGGCTCCACCGAACGGAATATCAAATGGCAAATGCAGGTGGCCGTTGACCCAAACCGTTCCAGAGTCAATCCGCGAGGCGACAGCGATGCCCCGTTGAGTGTTCGAGGTCCAGACAGAGGCGCCTAACCCGTAATCCGAGTCGTTCACCCGGCGGATCATGTCTTCAACATTGCTATAACCCAGCACCGGCAACACGGGGCCAAACTGCTCCTCGCGCACCAACCGCGCATCGTCCGCAAGCCCCGTCACAATCGTGGGCGCAATGAAGTAACCCTGAACCGGCACGGTCTGCTGGCCACTGATGACGGTGCCGTGTTCCCTCGCCTCGTCGATGAACGCCCGGACCTTGTCATATTGGGCTTTGTTCTGGACAGGGCCCAGTGTTGTCGTGCTCTCCAGCCCATCGCCAAGCCGTGACGCGTTAGCCAGGTTGACCAACGCCTCGACGAAGGCTGCCAGCATCGAATCGGGGACATAGACGCGCTTGGTCGCAAAACAGATCTGGCCTGCGTTCATGAACGCAGCCGAATACACCCTGGCAGCGACGGCGCTGATGTCCGCGTCGTCGAGAACAATGGCGGCGTCATTACCGCCCAACTCCAGGGTCGAACGCTTCAACGTGGCCACGGTACTACTCAATACCTTTTTCCCGGTCACGGTGGAGCCGGTAAAACTGACATAAGCGACGTCAGGGTGACGGGTCAACACCGCCCCCAGATCGTTCATGTCGGTCAACGTCTGGAAGACGCCGCGAGGGAAGATACGCGCCGCCAATTCGCCCAGCATCAAGGTGGTGACCGGGGTGGTCGGTGCCGGCTTGGCAATGGCGGTGTTACCGGTCATTAAGGCCGCACCCAGTTTGGAAATCAGCACCCACACCGGGAAGTTCCACGGCGCGATCGCCACGACCACTCCATGGGGGACGCGCTGTTCGATGATCTGTTCCCCGGCGTTCTCCCGAATGACCTTCGCTGTCAGTTCCTGCGCGGCGTGATACCTGAGGTTGGCGATCGACAGTTCAATTTCGAACTGCGCTTCGCCCAAGGGTTTGCCTTGCTCGCGGGTCAACATAGTGATCAGGTCTTGCGCGCTCGCCGCCATGACGTCGGCGAACCGGAGCACGTAAGCAGCACGCTCCGCATATGTCAGTGCTGCCCATTGCGGGAACGCCAATCTGGCCGCCGCCACGGCCTTAAATGCCTGCGCCTGGTCGGCTCTGGGGACGGCAATAAACACCTTCGCGGTGGCGGGGTTGATCACTTCCAGAAGGCTGGGGCCCGGTACCAGCGCGCCGTCGATCAACAGCTTGTATGCATGTTCCATGGGGGGTCCTTTCAGGGGTGCAGAACGCGAGCGCGGCACGCCGCCTCGCTGATGGGTGAACGTGGCGAAGCGAGGCGTCAAGGCCGGCCGGTGAGCAGGGCGCCCAAGCGCTCGCCGATGATGACGCAAGGGGCCATCGTGTTACCGGTGGTCACGCGCGGCATGATTGAGGCGTCCGCGATTCGCAGCCCCGTCACGCCGTAGACGCGCAATTGCGAGTCCACAACCGATACTTCATCCCGCCCCATTTTGGCCGTACAGGACTGGTGCCAGACGGTCGATGCGGCGTTTCTTACAAAGTGTTCCAGCTCGCGACCGTTCAGGGCGCCCGGCATGATTTCCCGGCGAGCAAAGGGCCGCATGGGCGCGCTGTTGCCGATGTCGCGACACAGTTCGACGGCACGCACCAGCGCCTGCAAGTCATCGGGGTCAGCCAGCGCGGCGCTGTCGATGTTGAGCGGGTCCATGGGGTAGGCGCCCGTGAGGGTGATCGAACCGCGGCTTTTTGGCCGGACCAGACCCGGAAGTAGCGTCCAGGTGTCCGCTGGCGGTTGGAAAAGGGCCTGGGTTTCAGGGGAGGCAATGGGAATTTGCGCGAGGAAGGTCTGAATATCCGGCACCTCCAGCGCAGGGTCGCTTTTCCAGAAGAAGGTGGATTCGCCCGCGTTATTGCGTGGCGCCTGCGCTTGCTCGTATTGCCAGATACACCCTGAAACCATGATGTGGTCCTGGTAATTTTGCCCGACACCCGGGAGGTGCTGAACCAGCCCGATCCCGTGGGCCGTCAGCTGCCGTGCATCGCCGATGCCGGACAACATCAACACCTTGGGCGTGTGTATCGCGCCCAGTGACAGCACCACCTCCTGCGTGGCTTTGAAGTTTCTGACCTGGCCGTCGCGGAGCACCTGTACGCCCACGGCACGTTTGCCTTCCAGCAGCACCCGCAACACGTGAGTGTGGGTCAGGACGGTCAGGTTCGGTTGGTCCATCAGCGGATACACGTAGCTGCGAAAGATAGAACGCCGCTGACCCTCCTCCACGCACAGGTTGGCCAAGGCAGCGCCGCCCTCACCTTCCATCATCTCGCCGTTCTGATCCTCAAAAACCGTGATGCCCCGGCGTGCTGCAGCCTTCAGCATGGCCAACGCGACGGGATTGGGGTCTTGCGGCGGCTGCACGAACACCAGTCCGTCGGTGCCGCGGCGCTGCGGATCGCGCGGGCCCTTCCAGGCTTCGATGCGCCGGTAAGTGGCCAGGGTGGAGGCGTAATTCCAGGCCGGGTCGCCCGACTCGCTGGCGAAAAAATCCCAGTCACTGCGGTGACCCCGCGCCCAGACCATCGCGTTGACAGACCCGCCCCCACCCAGCACCTTGCCCATCGAAAGGCCTAAGGTGCGACCGTTGAGATGCCGATTGGGCTGCGCAGTGAATTGCCAGTCGCGCTCGCTGCCAAGATTGGTGAACCAGACGCTGGCGTCGTTGACGGCGGGCACGTTATCGCAGCCGCCGGCATCAATGAGCAGCACGTTGATGTCGGGGTTTTCGGCGAGACGTCTGGCTACCACTGAGCCGGATGTGCCGCTGCCGCAGATGATGTAGTCGTAGGTATCGCGCAGGGAAGCTTTCAAGCGCTGTTGATTGTCCGTTACACGACGCGAAAACGCGGCGTCCGAGAAACTGTTCATAAATGACCTTGCAGGCTTTGCCCGGGATCACGACAAGAAGCAGCCGTGACCTGAACGCAGGAAGTGATTGGCGAGGGTCTTGACTGAGCGAACTCGCTGCAGTCTTCAAAGTTAATCCGCCAGTGGATGACGTGATTGATTCTAAGACGCGCGCACTCTGCGGCCGTTATCTGCAAGGCGCCTGATGCATGTCCGCAGGGCGCATTTGATTGGAGGCACCTGTGGAGCATCCTTCGGATGCGACGGACACAGAATCAGCGGGTGTAGGATTCCAGGTGCGAAGGACGAACGCCGAATTGGGCGTGGTAGGCGCGACTAAAGTGCGCGGCGGTGGAAAATCCACATCGCCAAGCGACTTCCTGAACGGTCGCCCGGGGTACTCGCGTCGGACTGAGCAGGCTTCGCGCGTGGTGAAGGCGCACTGACCAGACATGCCGCATCACACTGGTGCCCTGGTCCCGGAACAAGCGCTGCAGGTGTTTGACTGACACATGGGCCGCTGCCGCGATCGCCGTCGAGTCAAGGCTGGTATCGCTCAACGCGCCATGAATGTAACGCTTGGCCCGAAGGACCACCACTTCGGTACTGCGAGAGATTGCCCGGTCGCCAGGGTGCCCCAGCATGGCGTCGATCAAATCGAGCAGCTGGCGCCCCATCAGTTCGCGGATCACCGGACCGGGTTCAAAGCGCTGCTGCGCAATGCAGTGAATCAACGCGCGGGTGGCGCGCATGTCCGCCGAATTCATGTTCGCGACTTGCGGTGCGGGCAGCGACGACCTAAGCCCCCGATCACGCAAAACAGCCTTGGGAATACGCAACACGGTCATTTGCCCGCGCGCGGTGAAAGCCTCTGTGAACGCGCGTTCAGGGTCGATAAAAAACATGTGGCCAGTGGTGAAACGCTGACGATGACCGCAGGCTTCGATATCAACCTGGCCCCCTGTCATGAGTTTCAGGTAAAGCCACTCGCCCTGCCAGGAAGCGCGTTCCTCGCCAACGGGCATCAGTATCACCGACGACAGATCCGCCAGAGTCAGCCCGACGTCACCCAGACTCCAGCTGTGCGCTGTTGACGCGGCCGAGAGCGACGCATCTAGCTGGCAGTGCATTCCGTGGTGCTCAAGCATCACTTCGGACCAGTTGTTCGCGCTCGTGGGGCCAAGGTCAAAATGAAGGCTGTGGGTATCGATCGTCTGCGACGTCATTTCAGGTGTTCTCGCGTCACGCAAGCGCATTGAGTGCGCTGACACCAGACATTGCCGGTGGGTTGACAAGCAGCGTAAGACTACGCCGTTTGCCCAGCGGTGTCCGTAAAGCGGACAGTTCACCGGAAACAGAAGATCGCCAAGGGCTCGGTGCCTCCATCGAGCAACCGATTGACACGGGCCACGGTCCGAAGCGTATTCGTCCCGCCGACACACCAGGGCCAGGGCGCCGGGCGGGCGTTGATGGCGGCGGTTGAGTCAGCCGCCGCCACCCACGGCGTCCGTCGGTTGCGCGTGCCCTCTTCCATCACGGCAGAGGGCTTCTACCGTTCACTGGGCTACTCGACCGTTCGGGATGAATACCACGGCGAGGAGCGGACGATCATCATGGAGAAGTCGCTGATATCTCCGGCTTAGTCAGCGACGCCACACCCGGCCTTCTGCGCTGACCACCCAGGGCGAGCGATCGGCAACAATCTGCACCCCACCGACCCAGCGCTCCGCCGGCCCGAGCTCAAGCCAGTTCAACTCGCCGCGCACCACGCGCTCACCCAGCGCGGTCAACCGGACAAGGCGTCTGGGCCATTCACTGCCCGGCTGTTCGTGAATCAGCGGCTGGGGCGCCTCGATGAGAGGCCTGAGCAGTGCGTTGAACATCATGTCGCCCAGATACGGCAGCGGCTCATAGGTCAGCATCAAATGGCCGAAGACCTTGCCGGCCGCCATCTCGCCTTTCTCCGCGAGGATGCGCAGGGTCAGTCGCTGAGTCAGGCCCAGGCCATCCTCTGCGCCGGGCAGTTCTTGCAGTTGTCTCGCCAACGCGGGACCAAGCAGCGGCAGCGCGCAATGGTGCTGTGCCGCGAGCTCGGCCCAGCGCGTCGGGTCCGCTGCGGTGTAGGCGGCCCATACCTGCCGGGCCAGTGCCAGAGCGTCTTCACCGATGGCGCGCCGCTGGGGCCATAGCCAGGCGAGCACGTCCGGGTTCAGTTGCCCGATGCCGATGAATCGCTCGACGCCGGGCACGCGATTGATCTCGATCAGTTCCAGCCTGCGCGGCATGCTGGGCAGACTCGCCAGCAGACGCACCAGAAACAGCTGATCGTACGCATCGGCCTCGCACCACAGCACCAGTTCACTGTTAGCGTTCAGACGGGCCAATGCCTCACGCTGAATCGCCTGGCGTTGCTGAACGTCACGGGGTGACAGTCCAAACGCCTGCTCGGCAAACGCGGCACGTATCGCCCAATACTCATCGTCGGGCAGTGCGGGAACCGGTCCCATGACCATCGGGTCGTCGAACATCTGGAACGAGCCTGCGAAGCCGACAACGCGCAGGCTGCGCTCGATGTCGTTGCCGCAGCGCCAGTGCTGAACCTGTGCTTCCCCCGTCGCCGCAAAATCCGGATGGCGGGCGGCAAATGCGACAGCGTCGGCATGGGCGATCAATTTGGGCCAACTGGCGAAACCCGCCTCGCGGGCCACCAGCCAGTGGGTGTCGGCGAGCCGGTAGTCGGGTCCGGGCAGGCCCATTGCGCGCAGTTGCGCCCGGGCGTCATCGGCTTCGCCGGTTTTAAGTGATTTAAGCAGACGTTTTGCGTGCTTACGCAGCGCAGGCAGGTCGAGCAGACCGTGTTGACGGGACGCATTAATGGCAGGCATGCCAACTCCTTACAGGGCTCGGTCCGCCGACAAGCCGGGAGCTGGAATGAATGATTGGGGAAACGCTTGCCTTGGGGAACCCCTTCGCGCGGACCGCAGGCGCAGCAGACGCCCGGAGGCCGACTTTAGCGGGAAGGTCTTGAGGATGCAAAGGTTGGCGCGGAAATTGGGTGCCAGAATTGAACGGCATCGCGCCGTGAGTATTGCCCCACGGCGCGTGCAACCCTCGGTTCACCGCCCGTGCTCGCGCAGGGGCAAGGACGGTCCTGACGTTACGTCAAACCAGCCCCATCTCCGGATGATCCTGAGCCACGCCTACCAGCTCCACTGACACGGCATCCGCTGCCGTTGATGTGTTGGCCAGCAACGCTGGGGCGTCGGCAAATACCATGGCTTTTGAAGGCAGACCGCCGTTGAAATCACCGTCCAGCACCAGTTCGAAGCGATGCCCTTGCACATCAGGATCAAGGTCTTTCAGGTAGACCCGGGTGTGCTCGGCGTTGGTGGTGAACTTCAGGGTGCCGTCATGGCCGTCGCCGAATCCGGTGAAGCCGAGGCCCGAGACGTCGATGGTGTCGTGGGCGGCATCGAAGTCGCCGATGCGGTCTGCATGGCCGGCGGTGGCCGTTCTGTAGCTGTCGGACACAGAGGTAAACAGAAACAGATCAGAACCTGCGCCCCCGAACAGCACGTCGGCATCGGCGCCGCCGATCAGGGTGTCGTTGCCGCTGCCGCCGAGCAAGCGGTCATGGCCGGCGCCGCCCCAGAGCAGATCCGCCCCCGACCCACCGTTCAATGTGTCTGCTCCGTCCTTGCCGTTGAGCGAGTCGGCCTTGGCCGTTCCGACGAGGACATCGCTGCCATTCCCGCCGTCGATGGCGTTCAGCATCGGGTTGGTCCCGACGTGGTCACCCGCGCCTTGCAGCGATACGGCACCCTGCTGCAGATGAGCGAAGGTGTTGCCGTAAACGGAGTTGCTGCCTGACTGGCCGCTCTCCTCCGCCACGCCGAAGGTGCTTTTGTCGCCGCCTGTGATGATGTTGTCCGCGAAGGTGTTGTGGTCCGCCGGATGAAGCTTCCCGGAAACGCCGCCGCGATCGTCGAATGGCTGGATCAGCACTTCAGGGATGCCGGCTTTCTGCGCGTTCTCGTGAATCAGATTGCCGCGCACTTCAACGTCCGTGCTGCCATACACACGCACGCCGGAGGTGCCGTTGTGGTGGATGTCCACGCCGCTGATATCGACGCCGTTGGACAGTTTCACCAACACCCCTTCCGCCGCATTGCCGTACACCTCGCCACCCTCGATGGTGATGTGATGCGGCGAGGGGATGTTTTCGCTGCCGCGCTGGACGACGATGCCGCCGCCGCCATTGTCGTGGGAGACGTTGCTCAGCAGCGCCAGGTCGTGGGTGGTCGTGACAACGTTGAAACCGTGGCGGTCATTGTCGTACGCCAGGTTGTTGCGAAAGGTGCTGTCGATCAGGTAGTCGGCAACGAACCCGTCGAGCCCGTTGCCATGGGACACGCTGTTTTCGATGAGCATGTTGGCCGTGCGCTCGTGGGGATCGAACCCGTAGCCGGAGCAGTCGCGGATCTCGACGCCGGAGAGCGTGACGTTGCTGTCCTGACCCGGCTGGCCTGGCAGAAACCCGTTGTACCAGCCATCCACCTTGCCTGTGGTCGAATCCCGGTTGCCGTCGAGGGTGAGATTGCTGACGCCGAAATCGTGGGTCGCCTCGCCGCTCGCCGAGCGGATGAGGCCGGTGACCGCCTGGTCGGTGCCATCGGCCAGCTTGAGCACCGTGGCGCCCATGCCCTCGCCCTTGATGAACACATTGCTTTTGAGCATCAGCGCGCCGTCGGCAGGCTTTCCGGCCGGGGTCAGGGTCCAGGTGCCCGCGGGAATATACACATCGCCGCCGCCGGCTTTCGCCGCAGCATCGATGGCGGCTTGAATGGCTGCGGTGTCAGACGTATGTCCGTCACCCACAGCGCCGAAATCCCGGACATTGAATTGCAGTGTCATAACGTGCTCCGTTTTCAACTGAAAAGACGGGGGAAGTATGGGGATGTCGTGTGAAAAGCGGGTTATCTGACGAGATATAAGACAGGCGGTGGGCAATCACGCCTCGATTTTGCCTGTGTCCCTCCGCCGCAGGATCAAGGCGCTTCCCGGCCAAACCCGGTCCTACTGACTGCATGCAGGTTGCAGGACCGGGTTAGCCGGGAAGGCGTCAGCGAGACTTTACTGCGCCGAGTGCCGTTGTCAGGTGTGGATTCAACGCCCCAGCAACACCGCCTGCATGCGTGTCTGCGCTTCCTGAACCACCTTGGCCTTGGCATTCAGGTCCTGCAACAGCGTGTTCAACTCGGCCTGCACCTTGGGGTCCGTCACTTGAACCACCGAGCCATTGATCTGGATCTGCGCCTTGTGAGCGTCGACGTAGTCCGCCACTTTCAGGCCCGATTCGAAGGTGCCGTTGACTTGCGGCATGACGGTCAGGAGCGTGTTGGCCGGTACGCTGACGGTGCGATCATAGGCGCTGTCATACACGGCTTTCAGATCGTCCGGCTGCTTGAGCTGGGCATGGGCTGCATCAGCTTTCGCCAACGTTTGCTTGAGTTGCACGACGAGGTCGTTCACGCCGGCTTGCACCGTCTTGAGATCATCGCGGCGCGCGATCACATCGCCCAATGAGCGGAACGCGCCTTTCTGAACGAAACCGTTCAGGGGTTTGGTGCTGGCGTCCATGCCACTGTTGAAGTCAGTGATCACGGCATAGTGCTGGGTGTAATCACCGAAGGACTTCGATTCATCCGGTGTCAGTTTGGGCACGTGGACGCCGGGCTTGTCGATGATGCGGGTTTGCAGGAACTGCTTGAATGCGGCGCGCTGGTCAGGCTCGCTGCTGCCGCAGGCGGTCAGGAGCAGCGGCAGTGCGAGGGCGAGTAACCAGTGGCGGCTGAATGAGACGGTCATTGTCGGTGGATCTCCAGGAAGTGAAAAAAGACGTTGGCAGAGAAATCGTGCTTCAAGGCGGTACGGCGTGCGGGTTCAGTCGGCAGCTTGCCGATGCCGATGCCGCTGTACCGTCTGTACGCGTGATGCTAGATACCCGACGCGCCCATAAATTCCGTTTGGATCCCGTTATTTTGTGGTTTTTGCGCGGTACCGCTCACTCGCCGTCGGGATCAGGCCGGGCCAGAGGGTGATGCCCAGGCTCGGCGCGGAGCCTTGGCGTCATGGGCTTAGAGACGAATATCCTCGGGCCGCTGAATCAGCGCCTCGATCCGTGTGCCGGTGATCTGTTCTTCATTGGAGAAACCGTCATACCGCGCCAATTCCCCGAAGCTGATGCCCGTGAGCGTCTCAATCTGCGTGACGCTGCGTCGATACGTCCTTAACGCGCCAAACACCAGCTCCAGCTTGCCCAGCTCGCGGGTCTGGTCGATCACGTACGCGCTGGCCGAAGGTTTGCCGTCATCGCCGAGAAACGCGACAACTTTCCAGAAGGCTCTGGGGATTTGCACCCCTCGGTACAGCGGGTCGTCACTGCGCAGCACCGGTCCGGTGAACACCGTTGCGCGCTCTTTCCAGCGGCGGGTGTTTTCCAGGATGAAGTCTTCGAGCTCCAGCCAGGTTTTCTGATTGAAGGCGGACATCTGCGGCGAGCAATTGGTGAAATGAAACGTGTCCTGATTGGCGGTCTGCGCCTCGTCGCCCCAGTTAGGGTCCTGCCGCCGCACCAGATGACCGCGATCGAGCAAGTTGTCGCGGTACAAATCCTCGCCAAGCTGCGCCTCGATCGGCAGGCGGCCGTCATAGGCCCAGGTGTCCTGACGCCGCACGATCTCGACGCTGCTGCCACCCTCGATGTTCACGCCGACGTACAACGCAATGCGCCGACTCCGGGACATGCTGATGGAGAAATGGGTGTAGTCCAGACGGTTGCCGGGATTCCCCACGGGGAATACGTCATCCGGCGTCGAGGTGGTCGGCCAGGGCACGACGAATTCCCCGAGAAAATCACCGTTGTAGCCCGATCGACCTTCCAGTTGCGCTGCCGGCGTGATCCGCGCCTGCGGGGCTGACCGCAGGGCGGTGGCATGGGATGACTGTTCGGTCGTGACGGGATGAAGATCAGCCAGACGGGGGCGATGGTCGAGATCCACCTGAGGGTTATGTGTCGGCATCCTGCTACCTCTTGATTGAAGAAGGCCCTTCGCGGGCCCTATTGATACAACGAACACGATCATGTGCCGCTGAGTGTGAATATCACATGACCTGAGAGCATGGTGGGTATCGGTGAGCGGTGGTGCTCGAGAAGGTCCCTCCCCGGTTGAAGCCGGTCCCACACTTTGAAGCGCGCGCGTTCAGTGAGACCGGCTTCAGCCGGGAATGGACGCGGAGCGTCCTAAGATGCATACCCACGCGGAGCGTAGGCACGATCGGAAATAGCAGACCGCGTACGCCCCGTAGGCCCGGCTGCGATTGTAGGACTGGCTTTAGCCGGGAAGCCTTTGATCTGATCTAAATACGCTTTTGATCTTGATCTTCATACACTGCGAGTGCAGACGACACCAGTCGCGACTTGGGTGCAGCGAAACAGTGTGCCCCCAGGCAAACGCCCTTGATCTCCCATCAGCCCCACCACCGTCGGCTGCGCACAACGAGCGTAAGTTGTCCCGACCCAATCCTTGCTATCATCCGCCCCCGCGCGCACGAAGGGTCGAGCCCCCGCCTGTCTTTCGACGACTGCGCCACATGATCAGGTCGCAAAACCGGTTAACGCCCCCAAAGGAACCCGAATGCAGCACGCTACGTTGAACCGTTTCCATGCTGGACTGCTGGCCCTGTTGCTGCTGTGCGTGACCCTGCCAGCGTTTGCTCAGGCCGCGCCGGCCCCAAAGGCCGCGCCGCAGGCCGCCAGCCAAAGCGATGCGGCGCCTGAAGTCGAGGCACCGAGCCTGGATGATCTGAACGAGCAGCTTGACCAGATCCGGCAAAAAGTTACCGTCAGTGCCAATGACGACTTGCTGTCGAGCCTGCGTCAGGCCGCGTTGCAGGTGCAGAAGCAAGCCGATGAGCTCATCGCCAAACAGGCCGTTGACATCGAGCACCTCAACGATCAGCTGAACATCCTTGGCCCGGTGCAACCCGACGAAGCGCCTGCCCTGACCAGCCAGCGCAAGGCGTTGACGGCCCAGAAAAACGCGCTGGTCAGCGACGAGCGGCAGACCAATACATTGAGTCAGTCGGCACGGGACCTGGCCACCCAGATCTTCAGCCTGCGTCGCAGCCTGTTCGATTCCCAGATCAGCACTCGTACGGCAAGCCCGTTGAGTTCGGCGTTCTGGTCGACCCTGATTCGCCCGACCGATGACGACCTCCGGCGCATGAACGGGCTGCTGGACGACGTCCGCAGCGTGTTCGTCAGCGCACTGGCGCCCGGCAACCGCATGCTGTTTGCCAGCGTGGTGATCGGCGCGCTGCTGATCTGGGTGGTGGTGCGCCGCCTGTTGGAGAGCCTGCTGATCCGCCTGATGGTCCGTTGGTTGCCCGAAGGCCGTCTGCGTCGCAGCGCCCTGGCACTGGCCGTCGGGCTGTCGACGGTGGTCACCATCACCGCCGCCACGTCCTTGCTGCGTTGGGGCATCGTCAGCAATGCGGTGCTCAGCAACGACGTGGTCAACCTGCTCGACCAACTGCAGACGCTGATCACCTTCTGCGCCTTCATCGTCGGCCTGGGCCGCGCGCTGCTGATGCTGCCACACCCTTCGTGGCGCCTGCCGAAGATTCCTGACGAAATTGCCACCGCCATGGGCCGATTCCCGCCCGTGCTGGCTTTGGCGCTGATGGTCATCGGCACCCAGGAACGCATCAACAGCGTCATCGCCAGCAGCCTGGCACTGACCGTCGCCGTCAACGGCCTGACCGCACTGGCCGTTTCGCTGATGTTTTTCTTCGGCCTGGTGCGCTACCGCCGCACCCGCCGCCGCTTCGCCATTGAACGTCCCGGCGGCCTCGCCGGGTTGATCCCCTTCGTCGTCGCGGTCTGGGTCGGATTAAGCCTGCTGGCGTTGTTGAGCGGCTACCTGACGCTGGCCTACTTCCTCGCCGTCAAGCTGCTGTGGATGAGCGTGGTGGCCTCGACCGCCTATCTGCTGGTGGCGTTCTTTGGCGACGTCTGCGAAACCCTCCTGTCGCCCAAGCAACCGGGTGGCATGGCACTGGGTTCGGCACTCGGCCTGTCGCCGCGCCATCAGGCCCAGGCGAGCACGATTCTGGCGGGCGTTGGCCGCAGTTTGCTGCTGCTGGCCGCCGTGCTGCTGGCCTTTCTGCCCTCGGGTTCAAGCCCGGGCGAGTTGCTCGAAAGCTTCACCCGGATGGAAGTGACCGACAAATCCCTGGGCGCCCTGAACATCGTTCCAAGCGACATCCTCATGGCGCTGGGTTGTTTGGTACTTGGCATGCTGGGCGTGCGCGTGCTCAAGGAATGGTTCGGCGAGCGCCTGCTGCCGGAAACCAACATGGACGCCGGCATGCAGGCGTCCCTGGTGACCCTGATCGGCTACATCGGGTTTGTGCTGGTGATTGCGGTGGTGATGTCCACGCTGCACATCAGCCTGACCAACCTGACCTGGGTAGTGAGCGCCCTGTCGGTGGGGATCGGTTTTGGTTTGCAGGCCATCGTGCAGAACTTTATCTCCGGCCTGATCCTGCTGACCGAGCGGCCAGTCAAGGTGGGAGACTGGGTGAGTCTGGCGGGGGTCGAGGGCGATATTCGCCGGATCAACGTGCGTGCCACCGAGATCCAGATGTCCGACCGCTCCACGGTGATTGTGCCGAACTCACAGTTCATTACCCAGAACGTGCGCAACGTGACCATGGGCAACGCACTCGGCGTGGTCGGGATTTCCCTGACGTTGCCGCTGGAAACGGATGTCTTGCAGATCCGCGAACTGCTGTTGCAGGCGTTTACCGAGCACGAAGCCGTCCTCGATACGCCAGCGCCCTCGGTCACCTTCAAAGACCTGACCAACACCGGCCTTATCATCAGCGCCACGGGTTACGTCAACAGCCCGCGCTCGGTGGGCGGTGCGCGAAGCGATCTGTTGTTCACCGTGTTGGGTCGCCTGCGGGAAATGGGCATCGCCCTGTCGGCACCGCAGAGCATGGTGTTGATCAACGACGGGCTGGGCAAGGAACAGCCGCCGGCGGCAGCGGAGTGATCACCCCGCCCCGTTGAGACACGCGGCGCGGCAGTCGACCGTTGCATGACTGTCGCGCCGCGCGACCACCGGAATCAGCTTACGTTTTTCTTTGGGTCCTCGGCATGGGCCCAACGATAATCCAGACGCGGCGCGAACACTTTGATCCGGCGCTTGATCTTGATCAGGATCGGGTCATGCACGGGCTCCGGATCTTTCAGGAAGACGGTCAGCACGGCACTCAGCGCGTACAGCCCGCAAAAGGCCCAGACCACGCCTTCAATCCCGTAACTGTCATTGAAGATCGCGACCACCGCAGGGCCCACCCATGTCGACGCCCCTGCCCCGAGGCTCAACACCGACAATGCAGCGGCCTTGTTGTTCGGCGCCAGTGCGGGTGCGAGCGCCGAAAGCGGCACGAAACACGCCAATGTCAGGCCGTAGAAGGCGCCGAAGATCGAGGCGATCAGGAAGTCGTGGGGAAACGCCTGGGGCATGAAGAAGAACAACGGGGTGCTGATCGTGCTGCCCACCGCGCCAAACCACAGGATCGTGTTGCGATAACCGATCTTCGTGCTGATCACGCTAGAGCCCAGATTACCGATGATGTTGAACACGAAGACGATGGTCAGCAGGCGCAGCCATTCTTCGAGGGTGAAGCCGACGGTGTGCATAAAGAATCCAGGCATGACCACCAGAAAACCGAACATCGACGAGGTGTTGATCACCCGAACGATCCCGGCCAGCGACACTTTGGGGCGCGTCCACATGATGGTGATGTTCTTGGCCATCGACACGAGCGGCCGTTCACCCTCGGGCGCCAGCCGACGCATGCCATGGGCTTCACGCATCCCGATCAGACCAATCGCGCCGCCGACGACCACCAGTGCAAAGGACAGCCAGAAGGTCTGCAATGCGCCGATCAGCGGGATAGCGACACTTGCCACCAGAGAGCCCAGCATCGGCAGGCCCGCCGCGTAAGCCACCCAGAACCAGCCCACGGCCATGCCCATCTTGCGAGAGGGCGTGGACGCGGCGATCCATACCAGAAAGCCGTAAGCGAACAACGGGTAGCCGAAGCCGCGCAGGCCGTAGGTCAGCAGAATCATTGAGTAGCTCAGGTCCTGCAGTCCGTAGATCAGGAAGAGCACCTCAAACACGCTCCAGATGACCAAGCCCAGGAACATCACCCGTTTCGGGCCCCAGATGTTGGAGAGTGCGCCGGCGAGCCAGGAGGAAATCCCGACCGTGACGCCGTAGAGGGTGAAGATCATGGCGACTTCATCGCCGGGCATGCCGCGTTCACTGAGGAAGGGCGAGAGGTAGCCGAGTTCTACGCCATCGCCGATCATGAAGATCAGCAGGCCGACAAAGCCCCAGAACATGGGATAGGGAATGCCCACTTTGTCGCAGAATCGTGAGAGTGGAGTGTTCGGAGTGGATTGATCGCTCAATTTTCCGTTCCTTTTTGATGCAGGACGCTTGGGCGCGCCGATGAGTGGCCTCGATGAGGTTGAAAGGCAGAGGGGTGGCACAGATTTCTGCTTCGGGCAGCGAGCAAAACTGGCTTGGTGGGTAGCGCGCGGGGGTCGGACATGCAGCAGCTATCGTCGACCCATTAATCTATGTTTTTTCTAGATTTTCGAGCCCGAAGCCCGCTTTTTATGCCAGATGAAACGATTGATCACAACCGGGCAACGGTGCTACAGGTGCGACAACGTGCCCGGTTGTATCGCCTGAGGGGTAGAAGGACTGGGCGGTCGGGTGTTGCAAATTGTGTATGAAAATAAATACATTTTTTTCGTGAGATGGCTCTATTGCAATCATCTCAGCGATGTTTCAGCAATCCGACGCCGCGCTTGCTGCAGGAGCAACCGAGCGTGCGGCCAGCGAAATGCCGATCAATTTCGTCCATCAGCCTGTCGCTGGCCGCCTGTTTAGACCGCCCGCGCCAACCGGGTCGCGAAATCTCGGTAGGAATGAAGCTTGCGTCCCAGGATTTGCGTCAGGCGTGCCACATCGCCGGTGTCGGGAATCATTCCGTCGCTGACAAACCGCTGGGCCATGAGGCGCATCTCATAGGCCATCCACGTGGGCATGAATGTCGCGACGTTCTGCTCGAAACCCGACGGATCATCGCCCCCGTAAACGACCGGACGTCCGAGGACTTGCGTCCAGATCGCGGCAACCCCTCGCCCGTCAGTGTATCCGGGCCAACCAGATTGATGACTACGTTGGGCAGGTCGTCCGAGGTCTGATCGCGCCGCAACAGCTCGATGGCCGCCACTTCGGCGATGTCCCGGGCATCGACCATGGCCAGGCCCTTACTGCCAATCGGCATCGGATACACGCCGTGCTCGAAGATAGCTTCCTTGACCATTTCGTCGTTGTCGATGAAGTAGCTCGGACGCAGGATCGTGGCATTGAAGCCCATTTGCTCAATCATCCGCTCAGCGCCTGATTTCACCGCGAAATGCGGCACGTCGACGAAGCGGTCGGCGTGAATAACCGAGAGGTAAACCAAGCGGTTGACGCCGGCCTCCCTCGCGATATTGAGCGCGATCAGTGCCTGGGTGAATTCATCCGCCGCTACGGCGTTGAGCAGGAAGAACGTGGAAACCCCCACGAACGCACGACGAAGGGATTCGATGTCGAGCATCTCGCCCTGGACGACGTCCACTTGCGTGGGGAAATGTGTGCTCGAAGGGTCACGTACAAGGACACGTACGTGGGCATCGCGCTTGAGGAGCTGTTGAACGACTTTGCTGCCAACTCGGCCGGTAGCGCCCGTTACGAAGATAGTCATGGTGGTTCACCGTGGTGGATTTGACTGGAGACGCCACTATCGGTGGATCATGAATGAACCGCTAGACGCCAATATTAGACACGTCGTTCCATCTATGGAACAGTCTCGTTCCAGCATCGGCCCTGCTGCTCTGCGGCCGGCGCTATCGCTCATTTCCAACCGTTGCTTTGTTTTCAGGTGAACCATGGATTTGCTTGCCCTTGCTGATTTCAATCTCGTCGCCCGGCATGGCGGGTTCGGCCGCGCGGCACGTGCCGCCGAGCGGCCCAAAGCCACGTTGTCACGTCGGGTTGCAGAGCTGGAACGCAGCCTGGATTTGCGCCTGTTCGAACGCGGCGGGCGTACCCTTAAGCTCACCGAGGAAGGCCGCGCGCTGTTTGAACGCACGGGAGCGCTACTGACCGAACTGGATGAGACGGCTGCGGCGATCGCGTCAGGCGGAGCGCGACCACGGGGTAAATTGCGCATCAGCGCCCCACTGTTTTTCGCCCAGACCGCCATGGGCAAGCTGGCGGCAGGCTTTGCCCTTGAGCATCCGGAAGTACGGCTCGAGGTGACGACCGAAGACCGCGCTGTCGACATGATCGAAGAAGGTTATGACCTGGTGATTCGCGTCAATCCGGAGGTCGACGAAAGCCTGATCGGTCGCATCTTTCTGCACGACCGGCTGGTCGTCGTCGCGAGCCCACACCTTGCCCGGCCCAAGCCCGACGTCCCGGTAGCGGCGGTGACAAGAGGGCCCGGCGACCGCCAGCGCGTGTGGGCTTTAGCAACTCCCAAAGGCCAAACCGCTATGGCCATAGACCCGGTGCTGAGTCTGTCTTCGCTGGTCATGGTCCGCGACGCCGTGTTGGCGGGCGTAGGCGCCGGCCGCTTACCGGTGTCGCTGGTGGGCCAGGACCTGCGCAATGGAACGCTGGTGCACTGGGGCGACATCGACGCACCGCCAGTCGCACTGTGGGCCCTGTATCCGTCGCGACGATTATTGAGCGCGCGGGTCTCGGCGTTTCTCGATTATCTCAGACGAGCGTTTCCGAACGGCGCGCCCGAGGAGTTGGCGGCTTTCATGGCGCGGTGACAGGATGCAGGGTTCGTTGCCGTCAGCGGAGATGCGGTCGTCCCTGCGCACCAGTGGTAAAGCGCTGTAAATAAATCAGTCGCTTGAGCGTTGTGGCATCTGAAGCAAGACTATCCAAGTCCATCATTCATAACTCTGGATACATCTTCTTCCTTGATCTAACATCGAACGACTTTCACCATCCGCCCCACACTTCAAAGGGAGCCGCTGGTGAAAAGCAGGGAATTGATCTCAGAATTAGAAGCAGCGGGCTGGAGCTTAGCCCGAATCCGAGGCAGCCATCACATTTACACTCACCCGTGCAGCTGTCACTCCATCCCGGTCCCCCATCCGAAGAAGGACCTTCCCATCGGAACGATCAAAAGCATCAGGAGGCGGGCATGTCTATAACCTCTGGCACCCAATCAATCCCAATGCAGGAGCGCACCATGCAATATCCAATCGCCATTGAATGGGGCGACGATACGACGGCCATCGGCATACAGATTCCGGACATTCCCGGCGCGGTGACGGCTGGCGACACGTTTGAAGAGGCTTACAACGCGGCGGTCGAAATTGCCCACATCTGCCTTGAAGAACTGGTTTCCGACGGTCACCCCGTGCCCATGCCGTCGTCTGCTCGGGCTTATCACGGTCATGACGACTTCGTAAACATGGGCTGGGGTATGGTCGAGATCGACATTACCCCTTATCTGGGCAAGACCGAGAAGGTCAATGTCACCTTGCCGGGATTTGTCATACAGCGGATCGACCGTTATGTTCGCGACCACAACGTCAAAAGCCGATCTTCGTTCCTGGCGGATGCGGCGCTGGAAAAACTCGGGCGGGTTTAAGCCACAAGTGGCCGCGACAACTCCGCGAGCTCTTGGTAGGACCGGCTTTAGCCGGGAAGGCGTTGGGTCTCACACCGCACAAGTGACAGCCTCACCAGGGCTTGGGGATTTTCCCGCCCCACGGCCAGGACGATGGGAAGGCGAAGGCGTGACGCATTTGCCCGGCCGTTATCGCGCGTGCACCGGCGCCAAAAGCGAGCGCGGTTTGCAAGGCCGGCCAGCAAGGGTTAGGTAAACAGGCTGGCATCCGCAACCCGCGGTCGAGATGCTCATCACGGGCCTGGGTCGAGGGCAGGTGGCGAAAGGGATGTTTGCCACTTGCCAGTTCGTAGATCACACACGCCACGGCGTAGATGTCGGTGCGTGCCGTGAGCGAGTGATGTTCAAGCAGTTCCGGTGCGGCGTAACCCGGTGTCCAGGCGTTGAAACGCTCGCGGCTCAGGTGCGGCAGGCTGGAGAGAACGCCCTCCTCGGCCCTGCCGAGCCCAAAGTCGAACAGCCGCACGCCCTCTTCACTGAGCATGATGTTGCTGGGTTTGATGTCACCGTGAACGACGCCGCGAGCGTGGGCGTATGCCAGGGCGTCCAACAGCGGCACAACGATCTCCCGCAGTTCTTTCCACGGCAGTCCCAGCGGCCGCTCGCAGAGTAATTTGTCCAGCGTCAGGCCTCGCATGAGTTCCATGGTGATGAAGGCACGCTGGCATGAGGTGTCGACGTGAAACCCATGTACACGCAGCACGTTGTCATGGCGCAGGTATCGGGTCAGGCAGAACTCGCTGTAGAGCACCGCGCTGGCGTCCGGCGACTCGACGAAGTCTGGGTTGAGGACTTTGAGCGCGACGTAAGGATCGGGATCTCCGTATTGCTCGGCCAGCAGATCGCGCGCGCGGTAGACCGCGCCCATACCGCCGGCACCGAGCAGGCGCTCGATGCGATAACGATTCGCCAGAATATCGGGCATTGCGCTCAGTCCGGCTGAAGTGACCACCCGAGCCGGTTCAGGTTTCTGAGAGAGGGCAAAGGCGAAATAGGTGAGGTCGGCGGGCGGTTCATCGCGGGGGAATCAATCACTGCCTGCCCGTCCGGGTTCGAGTGCACGGGATCGGTCATCCGCGAATCACCACGGCAGTCAGGTTATCCCGGGCGGCGCCGCGCAACGCGTCATCGAACAGACGCTTGAGCGCTGTTTCCGGCACCGCATGGTTCAGCGCGTGGCCCAATGCATCACTGCTCAACTCTTGGTACAGACCGTCGCTGCACAGCAAAAAGGCATCGCCCGGAAACACCTCAAGTTCCAGCACCTCCAGCGTCAGTTGCCTGGCAGCGCCCACTGCGCGGGTCAACGCGTGCGCGCCGGGATGCGCCTGGGCCTGCTGAGCGTTCATCTGTTGTTCGTCGATCAACTGCTGTTGCAGCGAGTGGTCCCGGGACAGCTGATACAAGCGCTGACCGCGCCACAAATAGCAGCGACTATCACCCGCCCAGACGCACGCGGCCCGGTTTTCCTCTGCCAGGAGCGCAACCACGGTGCTGCCGATGATGTTGTCGTGTCGGGCTGCGCTGACAGTCAGCTCCTGGCCCAATCGACGGTTCAGCCAGTGCAGGCATTGTCGAATGCGGATGAGCCGGTCATCGAAATCTTCATGGACGGGGAGCTCCGCCAGACTGGCGACGATCATCTGGCTGGCGATATCACCTCCCTGATGCCCGCCCATGCCATCGGCGACCACCCACAGTCCCTGCTCGGGACGCTCCAGAAACGCATCTTCGTTGCGTGCCCTAACCTTGCCGCTGTGGGTCCGCGCAGCGCTGCGCCAGGCGCCGGCAATCGCCATCACAGTTGTGCCGGCATACGGAAGCTGCGCAGCACGGTCATGTCGAATGGGTTTGGCGAGCGCTGACTGGTCAGCAGGTAGCTGGCCCGCAGCCCGCCGACATCGGCCTTCAGCACCAGCACGTCGCGACCGGTCAGCTCTTCCCGCTGCAGCGAATCCAGCAAACGGAACAGCGACCACGGCCCCGTGCTTTCTTCGATGCCCAAAGGTCGGCCAACCATTCTGTCGAGCACCAGACTTGTTCGACCGGCCTCGGCGTCCGTGGGCCACTTGAAGGACACCGGAACGATCGGGCCATGCCGATATTCGAGGGTTTTGTCACCCAGCTTGAATTCGGAACGACTGACCGACGGGTCCAGGGTGTGAGGCTCGAGCTTGAACTGCACTTGAGGCTCGCCCGGATTGTCCGCGAAAAAACCCTGCCGGATGACCCGGGCCGCATTCATCTGCTCGAGGTACGCCCGGGAGATCGGCAGGCTTTGCCCGTCGATACTGCGCAGACGATGACTGCCCTTCTCGCCAACCACGAACGGCCGCAGGAATCCGTCGAAGAAGCGGTCGGCAACACCCTGAACCTTGAAGAACTCGCGAAAATCACTGAGCGCGACATCGCTGGCACTGTCGGCGTTGAACGGGTAACGCTTGCTGATCGCCCTGGCGTAAAAACCGTACACCTCACTCTGGTAGTGCTGGTTCACGTGCTGATAGACGTCGCGAAGCACCAGCCGCCATGCGTCCTCGGCCAGGGTGTTGAACCACGCGCTTACCGGAGGCGGCAGGCGAGAGGATGCACCGCGCACACTGCTCAAGGCATCACGCTGGCCGCCCATGCGTGACTTGGCCATGTCAAATGCCGCCTGCTCGGGCGAACTGGCTCGACCGAGGCTGGCCATCTGCATTTGCAGCTCGTTGAGTGCGGCCAGAACGAGGGTCAGATCCGCGGCCGGGCCGTCCTTGTCGTCGAGCAGGCGGTGCAATGGATCGAAACGGTTCTGCAGTGATTTGCGTGCGGTAACCGGTACCGATGCACTCAGCGCTTCAGAGGCTTTACCGGATGCGGCGATTGCCAGTTTGGCCGCCTTCGTGCCCGTTTCCGCGAGCTGCGCAGTGGTATCGACAGCATCTGTCAGCGCAACGACAGGCGTTAAACGGGTGTTCTCTCGAACCTCCCTGAGCAGGTTGATGACCGGAGAATGAGCCGACGTCAGGCTGGCCAGCTGTTCCGCACTGTCGGCAAAATCGAAAGGCCCGGGCAGCTCGACCGCGCTGACCGCTTCGCCCCAGTAGTCGGCGTAATCGCGAAAATAGAGCTGTTCCAGTTCGACCATCAGACGCCGCATGTCCATGTCGCTGAGGTCGGCGCCTTCGCCCAGTACCCAATTGTCCCGCAGGATATCGGTCACCACCCGGGAGCCTTGCACCGAGAAATACTGCTCGTAGCCGTGTCGGGTGTAGAACCCCGGTATCACATAATCGGCACCGACGAACAGCCCCGTCTTCGGGCCGAGGTGCGGGTCAAAACTGTAGTCCGGCAAGGCATCCGCCTGCTCACGCAGCATCCGGTAGATGACGTTCGCCAGGGACTCACCGCGCAGCACCTGCCGTGCCTGCGCCACGCGTTGATCATTGAGGGCATGGACGAAGGGCAGCTTCAGCAATCGTTCGAAGTGGCTGTTCAGACTGTTTTGCACGGCGACGTTGCCGGGGTACAGCTCAGACCAGTCAGCGGCGACCCGCTCCTTGAGCCAGGCCGCTTCGCGCCGGTCTTTCAAGCCGAGCATCAAATAGGCCCGCAGGCTTTTGAGCAAACCTTCGCGGTTCTCCAGGTTGGCGGCGATCTGTCCCTCCAGCATCATCGCCACTTGGGGCAACAGCAGCCGTTCCAGCTCGCGCTCGTAGGCAGTTTCGACGACTGGACTGACCACCTCACCTTGATAAAGGCCACCACGCACCTGGTAACCAACGCCCCCTGTGTCGGGGAAGACCTGCGTCGCCGCATAGCGGGTATCCAAAGCTTTCAGCGTTGCGAGCAGGTCATTCGGGGCCGTGTTCGCCGACCGTTGCTCGGCCCGAATTCGGGCAAGCGCACTCACACTGTCGAGCCTTTCATAGTTGCCGGAAAAACTCACGGCCCAGAGCGTGCCGAACAACGCCAGCGACGCCAGCGCTCCCACATACAGCGCGCGCTGTGCCCAATGGATACGGCGGCGCTCGCGCATGTCCAGGCCTGCAAGGTCCGCCTCCGGAAAGATGACTCTGCTGAGCAGGTGGTTGATGAATCGGGATCGCCCGCTGCCCAATGTCGGCCGCGTATCTGTGCTGAGACCCGGCCCCATACCCTTGCCGACAACGGACACGTGCATGTCCTGATCAAGGTGCGCTGCGCTGGTGAGGTAGAAGCCCCGCAGCTGGCTGGCTGACTGATAGCGATTGCCTGTGAACGCCAGTTCTACGAACACGCATACGCGCTCGCCGATGCGACTGAGTTGATGAGGGAAATCCAGAATGCTGCCACGGCGCGACGCATCACGCTCTTGATGAATGCGAGTGATGACCTGACTGTTCAACCGAACCAACAGTTCGGCGAACTCGTTGCGCAGTACGTCGGCATCGGTGCCGCTCTGGCCTTTACGGAAACTGGTACCCAGGACCTGATCGCTTTCCTCACGGGTCAGTTGATCGAAAAACGCGTCGAAGCCCGCAAGGCTGTCGGCCTTGCTCAGCACCAGATAGACCGGCACCTCCAGGTGCAGCTTTTGACGCAGCTCCTGCAAACGCGCACGCACCTGTCCGGCAAGGGTCTCGAGTTCGGGGTCACTGGCGTGGAGCAGCGTGTCGACCGGGAGGGTGACGAGTACACCGTTCAGAGGACGTTTGCGGCGATATTTGCCCAGCAGGCCCAGTAACGTGCACCAGGCGCCGCGGTCGATGTCGGCGCTCGGCTGGGTCAGGTACCGCCCTGCGGTGTCAACGAGTACGGCGTTGTTGGCAAAATACCAATCGCAGTGGCGAGTGCCCCGGGTGTCTCGGGTGAGCTTGCGCTCGACGCCGTTGAGCGGAAACTCGAGCCCTGAAAAGTCCAGCAGGCTGGTCTTGCCGCTGCCTTCGGGCCCGATCAGCAGGTACCACGGCAGCTCGGTGCGCCAGTGCTCACTGCGGCCGCGATACAGGCTCGAAGTCTTCAGCGTTTTCAGCGCGTCCTTGAAACGCGTCGTCAGTTCAGCCTGCTCCTCATCGATCTGATCGTCGCGCAGGATGCGTGCCTGACCCTCTTCACTGCCCTCGACTGCCTTCTTGCGCTCCCCGGCGCGCCAGCTGACATAGACCATCGCAAGGCCCCAGAGCAGGAACAGCGAACTGATTGTCAACAGCCGAGAGGTTGAACCCTCCCAGAACTTCCGGTCGTCAACCGCCAGGGCCGGCCCGAAGAACCAGATCATCAGCGCCACGAGCAATACCAACAGCAGCGTCCACACCCACGTCTGACGCAAAAGCGCGCCGGTTTTCTTGAAAAGGTTTTTCATCACACGTCTCTGTTTACGGCTGGGGCTGGGGCTGCGATCGGGGGTGAACGGCAAGCTGATCAGACGGCTGATAGGGCTGCAGAACGGCATTGCGGTGCTCACCCAGCACCCAGGCGAAGCCCGAATACATCACGACCAGACAGACCAGGGTGAAGCCCACCACCATCCAGGTGGGCACGATGCGAACAAGGCTGCGGCGCTGATTGCTCAGGCCTTCCCAATGGGGTGACAGCTCGCGAGGCGCATCACCCCGCAGCTGGCGAATTTGCCGGTAAACCGCGTCGCGAATGTTTTCGAGTTCCTGCACGCCACGGGTCTGCACCCGGTAGCGGCCCTCGAACCCCAGAGACAGGCACAGGTACATCAACTCCAGCATCGGCAGGTGCTTGACCGGGTTTTTCGAGAGCCGATCCAGCAGCTGGAAGAATTTCTCGCCACCGAAGGTTTCCTGGTGAAAGCGGCTCAGCAGGCTCATCTGCGACCATTCGCTTTCATTGCCCCAGCCGCTCGTTACCACGGCCTCATCCAGCGCAGTACAGAGCACATAGCGGGCGCCCGCGACCTGACTGCTCTCGGCGCCATTGTGCAGCGCGCGCGCTTCAAAGGTTTTCAGCACCTGCGCCAGATGCCCATGGAGCGCGCTCATGTCCTGGGGGATGTCACCGGTCTTGAGCCGTACCACTTCGGACAGCAACTCCGATGCAGCTGCCACCAGCGGGTTCATGCCGACATTAAACGTCTGCGCCGGTTGCAGGCGCGCGGCGTAGACCATGCGTTCTTCCAGTTGCTCGAAGCGCGGCGGCGGCGTGGAATCCGTCATCGGCCTGGACGCCGGGCCATGGCCGTGCCGGCTGACCAGGACGGTTTTGTCGTCCTGGCGGTAGTCGTTATTTTTGATCATGGCGGTCAGTTCCTGATGGCCCAGAAATTGAGCTCAAGCTCGGCGAACTCACCGGACACGTGGAACGCGAAACCGCCGGAACGCTCGAGCTGCTCCAGGTCCTCGGAGCTGAGTTCGAGGAGGAAGTAAGTTTTTTCGAATGGAATGCAATCTGCCGCGGCGCCACCGGTAACGGGGTGAGTTTGATTCCGGGCAGGTGCAGGTTCACCAACTGGCGGATTCGCTCCACCGGTGCAACCTTGAAATGCGCGGGCAGACGATGGCGCAGTTCCTCGGCGTCGCAGTGGGCACTCGCCGCCAATACAAAAGAGGCCGAACCCAGCAGCGTGCGATCGTGCAGCGGCGAGACAGTGATGCCGTATTGGCGCGGCTGCAGCACCAGCTCAATGGCGTGTTGTTCCAGCACCATCGACAGCATGTGCCGAAGCGCTTCCATCACCTTGCGAAAGCACTCCCTTGATTGCTGTGCCGATAGCGGCTGTCCAGCCGCGGGCGCTTGCTGTCACTCGAGAAGGTCGCCAGATCGGCCAGCAGCGTCAGCAGCGCGCGGTAGAGTTCTTCCGGATGCACATGCTCGAGGCCGAGGTAGTGACGCAGCAGCAATTCGGCACGATTGATCAGCTGAAGCATCATGAAATCCCCCACTTCCGTGCCGGCGACCGTGCCACTTGAGCGAATACGCTCGGCAATGCTGTCGCCCCTGTGGCTGAGCATGCTGATGACTTCCTTCAAGCACGACAGCAGATAACTGGAAGCGTGGGACTGCAGGTAGGTGGGTATGAAATCCGGAGCGAGGCTGACCACGCCGTCAGGGCTGGTGTCGAGCACCTCGCAGATTTTCAGCTTCACGTACGCGTGATCGCTCTGCTGTTCGCCCAGCAGCAATCTGAAATCCGGACGACCGCAGCTGACCTGACACGCTGCGTCATCGCCCGCGTTTGAATCGGCGACTTGCGCTTCATAGGCGGTGTAACGGGCCAGCACGTCGGACTGCTCCGGTCGCCGCGCCTCCACGAGATTGCCAGTGACCAACGGCAACGCCAGGTAAACAGGCATGTTGCAGGTATTGGGCGGTACGTCGAGCGCCAACGACTCCGTATTGCCGATCAGTTCGAACAGGCTGCCGTCCGGGAAGATGCCGGAAGCATGGCTGATCACCAGTTTGCCCATGTTGAGAAACTGCAGGTCGATCTCCAGCGTAAGGAATCCCCAGGCGTAGCCACCCATTAACCGAGTGCGCATTTTCAGCTGGTGGTCGTAATAGCGGTCGTTGTGTTGAAAATGCTGAGGGCGCAGCAACATGCCCTCCTGCCAGATGACTTTGTGGGCGTTCATGGCTGGTCAACCGCCTCGGCGGGCTCTTGGCGTGAGGGGTGAATGCCGCTGTCGTCAAGGGTCAGATCCACTTCGGTAGCGGTTTTCGGCGCGAGGTAAAGCGTGGAGCGCCATGAGCTTTGTGACAGGTCGCGGTACGCTGCGACCACGCCGACGTAGCGACTGCCCTTCTGCACACTGAGCTTGAGCTCGACCGTTTCGCCCGGACGCAGCTCAAGCTCCTCGGTGGCGACCATGTCTGGGGCCAAGGACTCTTTGGCTCGTTCATACAGGCTGAAAAAATCAGCATTCTCGAAGGCCACCGCATGCTTGAGCTCGTACAGCCGCACCACGATCGGTGACGGACGGCCATTCAGATCGGGATTCAGCTGATCACTGGCCGTGAGCCTGAGGTTGAGTTTGGTCAGGTGTGAGAACGGCGAAAACGTCGAACAACCTGCCAGCATCAGCACGGCCATCAACGCAGTCAGCGTATGGGGAAATACAGTTGAGCGGCGAAACATGGGCTTCATCCCCGGTGATCCGTGTGGAGGGTGGAAATCAGACGAATTTGCTCTTCATAGGCGTGGGCGAAGTCTCGCGCCAGCAGGCGCTCGCTCCAGTCATTGTCCTGACGCAACGCCTGGTGATAACGGCCAAATGCTCTCCAGCGACTGCCGGAGGTTGCGAGCAGTGGCGGGTTGTCGCGCTCGAACCGCAGGGTGAGTTGCTCCGGAGAAAAATGCTCCAGCGTCGCGCGAATGGCTGCGCGACTGGCGGCCAGCAGGGCCACCTGGTGCGCCTGCACGTCATGGAATGCTCGAGTGACCGCGACCTCAGCCGGCAACTGCCCGGGCTTGCCAGGTCGCAACAACGCCGACAGCGCTTCGCCAGCATCGACAGCTGATTTCAGCGGGTTGCGCTGAGCGCCCTGCACGCTGGTCTGGGAAAGTCGCAATTCATTTTTCAGCTCGCTCCGCGTGTGCAGGTTTTGCTGGAGCCCGCCGACACACTGCCTGAGTAAACGACCGGCATTGAGCGCCAGCGCTTCCCGGGCATCCTGATCAAGCTCATCGAATTCGATGCCCAGCGCTTCGGCAAACCGGGTCCAGAAATCATCGTCCTGGCGCTCGAATTCAAACGCTGCGGGCGTGGGTGCAGCAGGCGCCGCGGGTTGTGCTGCTGGATCTGCAACCAGCTCGGGTACGCGCAGGCTGTCCATCTCCACCCGGGCATAGTCAGCGCGTTGTTGGCCGTCCTTGATGACGGTAACTGGCGAAATCAGCTCGTCGATGTCCGAGTGGACGCGCTCCTGATGGTCGAGCGCAGTCAGCGGGTCGAGGTCCAGAAACGAGTCGTCCGGGATGATGCTGCCGGCCGCCTGCGCACGGCCCACGAAACCGTCAACGCAGGCCGGGTCCCCCATGAGTCGCGCACGCAGCTCGAAATCGCCCAGTACATACCGGCTGCCGTGCTCGATGCGCACGGCCTGGCCCTTGGGCAGCCGCGTCCCGTTCTCTCCACTCAGTACGCCGTTGCTGCTGGTGTCGGTGAGAAAATAGCCGCCATCGCGGTAGCTGATCGTGAGGTGGTGGTGGGACACATACCGATTGTGGTCGGGAATGACCCAATCACAATCGGCGCCACGTCCGATCACGCCACCGGCCTGCATGAAGGTCTTCTGGCACAGGTCCGCCGGCACGAATTGCCGGGCACTCTGCATTTCAAAAACCAGTTCCATGGTGATGCTCCTTACGGTCAGTTGCCGCGGTTGACCGCCTGCGGATCACCCAGAGGGCGGTAGGTGTTGTCGTTGAACGTGTAATTGCCGCTGCAACCCGACAGGCCACAGAGAAGAACAAAGGTCAGCAGAACGGCTTGCCGGTGACGAGCAAACATCAGAGGATCTCCAGAAGTGAGCGCAAGGCTCCGACAGTGGGCGCTATGGAAAGCGAGCAGGGAACAAGGCGGTTTGTCTTACGCATTGACGTCACCCAGATTGATGTTGAGGCGCCCAAGGCGGTACAGCAGCGTGCGCCTGGGCAGGCCCAACTCACGCGCCGACAGGCTCTGATTGCCTTGGTTTTTGCGCAGGCAGTCGAGCAGCAAGGCGCGCTCGACCTGCTCAAGGCGTTCACGCAGGTCCAGGCGGGCGCGTTTAGGCACGACATCCGCGCGCAGGGTGAAATGCTCGGCAAGCAATTCGCCGCCTTCACACAGCAGAACGGCGCGCTCGACCAGCCCCTTGAGCTCGCGCACGTTGCCGGGAAAGGCATAACCGGACAAATGATCGAGTGCTGCGTCGGACCAGCACAGAGCGTCCCGTTGTAGGAATGCGCAGGCCCTGTCGGCAAAATGACGGGCCAGATCAACGATGTCATCGCCGCGCTGGCGCAGGGCGGGCAGCTCGATGGGGAATTGCGAGAGGCGGTAGTAGAGGTCCTCGCGAAACGTGCCTTCACTGACCATTACTGACAAATCCCGGTGGGTTGCTGCCAGGATGCGTACGTCTATTTTGTGCGTGTCGTTGGAGCCCAGTGGGCGGATCTCTCCCTCCTGAAGCACGCGCAAAAGCTTGGCCTGCAGCGACATCGGCATGTCGCCGACTTCATCGAGCAAGAGGGTGCCGCCGTTGGCTGCGTCGAAGAGCCCGGCGCGATTGCGCAGAGCCCCCGTGAATGCCCCCTTGCAATAGCCGAACAACTCGCTTTCCAGCAGGCTTTCGGGCAGCGCCGCGCAGTTCTGCACGATAAAGGGCTGGGAGCGGCGCGGACCATAGTCATGGATGGCACGGGCCACCACTTCCTTGCCGGTGCCCGTCTCCCCGCGCAGCAGAACGGTGTAGGGGCTGTGCAGGACTTTGCTGATCATCGAACAGGTCTGACGCATTGGCGCGCTTTTGCCGATCAATCCGTAGGCGCTGATGCTTGGCACGTTGACGCGCACCGGATGCGAATCATCGACGCGTCGTCTCAAGCGGTGGAGCAGGTGCAGTTGACTCAGCACGAACGCGCCCAGTCGGCCAAGGGAGTCGGCAAAGGCCTGTAGCTCAAGGTGTCGACTGCTTGCGCAAACGAGCAAGCCTTCGACCGTTTGTTGCTCATTGACGATGGGCACACACAGCAGCGACTGCCAGGGCGCCGCCCTGGTCGGCAGGAAGCTGGTTTCGTGGAGGCTGCCTGGCAAATCGGCAATGCACACAACGCGGTTCTGGCACAGCGCAAACTGCAGCAGTTGCTCGCCGTTGTAATCGGCTGGGAGGCTGTGTGCCCCACGGGGTTGCACGCTGCCCTCAAGACACTCGGCCGTCATGCCCAAACTCGTGTGTGTCGCGTCGAGCAGATAAAGCTGAGTCAGCTCGCACCCGCTCAACTCGGCAAGTCCGAGCGCAAGGCCGCCCAGCAGTGCAGCATCGTCTGCAGCACGTGCGAGGCGAGTGAACTGCTCCAGCAACACTTCGGCATAGGCCAGCGGCTGTGGCACCTGTAGGAACATGGCACCCATCTCAGGCAAACTCGCAGTTCACGGCGCCACCGTGATCAAGCGTTGCGTGCACCGATGTGAGACGTTGGCCTGCGGCCATGGCGTCGAGCAGCCGGTCAGCCACCTGCGGCAGAACGTGAAGCTCCAGCAAGTGGTCGATCAGACGTGCGCCGCTGTCGCCCTGGCTGCAGCGTTCAGCCAGTTGATCGACCAGCGCCTCGGAAAAGGTGAACGCCAACTGACGGCTGTTCAAACGCTCACCGAGACCTTTCAGTTTGATCTCGATCAGCTCACGCAGCACCGACCCGCTCACCGGGTAGTACGGGACGACGCGCATGCGTGCGAGCAACGCCGGTTTGAAATGCCGCGCGAGAACCGGATGGAGATGCTCCTCAAGCACCTGCGCAGAGGGACGCGCGCCGTCGGCGCAGAGGTGGCTGATCAGGTCGCTTCCAAGGTTCGAGGTCATCAGGATCAGCGTGTTGCGGAAGTTGATCTCCCGCCCTTCCCCGTCATTGGCCACGCCCTTGTCGAAGATTTGATAGAACAGGTTCAGAACGTCCGGGTCAGCCTTTTCGACTTCGTCGAGCAGGACCACGGAATACGGCCTCTGCCGCACCGCTTCGGTGAGCATGCCGCCCTCGCCATAACCGACATAACCCGGTGGCGCGCCAATCAGACGCGAGACGGTGTGCTTCTCCTGAAACTCGGACATGTTAATGGTGGTGATGAACCGCTGGCCGCCGTACAGCAAGTCGGCGAGGGCCAGCGCTGTCTCGGTCTTGCCGACCCCGCTCGGTCCGACCAACAGGAATACGCCGACCGGTGCGTCAGTTTTGTTCAGGCCGGCAGCAGTCGCGCGCATTGAACGATCAAGGGCGTGAACAGCCGGCTCCTGACCCCGGATGCGGGCGCCCAGGTCAGTGGCAAAGCTGGCGACCCTGGCGTTGTGTTCTCGCGCCAATTGCGCCAAGGGCACGCCGGTCCAGGCGCTGATCACTTCGGCAACAAGCCGAGGGCACACTTCAAAGCTCACCAGCCGCTCTGTGGCCTGGGCCTGAGTCAAAGCGCGGTGAGTCTCGTTGAGCTCGACTTGCAGGTCTCCGATACTTTGCGCTTGATCGATGGACCGGTTTTCGATCGCAGCACCTTCGGTACCTTCCTCAACGGTAACGTGCTGTTCAACCTTCGCCCGATCACGCGCTAGCGCCAGTCGCTGACGCAGGTCCAGCAGTTGCTCGGCCAACCCCTTCTGTTCGGACCAGAGAGCCTCGAGAGCATGGCTTTCTTCGTCCGCAGCGTGCAGACGGTCTTCCAGCGCATCCAGTGCGTGGAGATCAATGGGCAAACCGGCTTCTGCGTCGCGTCGCAGCGCATGACGCTGACGGCTGCTTTCAGCCCGTTCGCTGCGCAGACGCTCAAGACTTCGCGGCGCGGCAGCGAGGCTGATGCGAACGCGGGCGCACGCCGTGTCGAGCACATCAACGGCTTTGTCCGGCAACTGCCGGCCAGCCAGATAGCGCGCAGACAACTCGGCGGCGGCCACCACTGCATCGTCACGCAAATAGATGCCGTGACTTCGCTCGTAGACCTGCGCGAGGCCACGGAGAATAGTCACCGCTTCATCAACGGTCGGTTCGAGCAGCTGCACTGGCTGAAAGCGACGGGCGAGCGCCGGGTCTTTTTCAAAATACTTTTTGTACTCGGACCAGGTGGTTGCAGCAATGGTGCGCAGTTCACCGCGCGCCAGTGCCGGCTTGAGCAGATTGGCTGCATCGGAACCACCCGCCTCACCCCCGGCCCCGATCAGGGTGTGGGCCTCGTCGATGAACAAAATGATCGGCCTGGGCGACGCTTTGACCTCGTCGATCACTCCCTTTAGGCGACGCTCAAACTCCCTTTGACGCTGGCGCCGGCCTGCAGCAGGCCCATGTCCAGCGACAGCAGCTCAACGCCCTTTATTGCCTGGGGCACTTCACCGGCGGCAATGCGCGACGCCAGCCCCTCAACGATCGCCGTCTTCCCAACACCAGCCTCACCCACGACAATCGGGTTGTTTTTCCGCCGTCGAGCGAGAATATCCACCATTTGCCGAATGGCCTCGTCACGGCACAGCACCGGATCGAGTTTGCCGTCCCGCGCTTGTTGGGTGAGGTTATGGGTGAAGCGCGCCAGCAATGACTCGCCGGCCGCACCGTGTTTCCCCGAGTAGGAATGCTCCTTCTGCGATAAGGCGAAAGCTTTCAGTCGCTCGGTATTCAGCCGGGCGAGCAATGCCTGATACCGGCTGCCTGCGTAACGGTCGGGGTTGCGCAACAGCGCGAGCACCAGCGCCCCTTGATCGACCTGGGTCTGACTCAATTCAAGGCTGGCCACCAGCAACGCATCCTGCAACCACTGCACCAGTTCCGGCGCGAATACCGGGTTGCGTGACGCGCTGTTTTCCACCCGCATCTGCAGCGCCGCGCGGAATTCACCCGCGTCCACATCGGCATCCTGCAGCGCTCGAGAAAGCAGGCCCTCCGGGCGCTCCAGCAAGCACAGCAAAATATCTTCGACAAGGACCTTGCTGCCGCCGCGTCCCACACAGCGTTCAGCGGCGTGCTCCAGGTCGCGACGGCTTTCGGCGTCGAGGGCCTGAATAAGTTGTTGCAGGTTGACGTTACTCATTATCCGGCTGTCCTTATTGATTTGCTGGCCAGGGTCACCACGCCGTCCGCGCGTTCGCGGCCCAGCCAACTGGTCCATCCCAGTCGACACGCGTTCTGCTCCGCCAGGCGCAGTTCGCGAATTTCTTCCCGACGCAGCGCCAGGCGAACGTCGTAATCAAGCGGGTCACGCAGCGTGAATCGCACCAATGCGCACAGCGGTTGGTAACCCGCGCCGATCGGCAGGAACTCGTGAAAGCGCTGCCAGCCAAGCTCTCGAATGTGAATACGGAACTTGCCACTGCGGTCCCGAACTTGTTCGCCCAGCACCAGGTCCTCGCCTAGCCGGCTGTTGGCTTGGCCAAGACTGTTGCGCTGCTCTTCGAGAATTTCCACGCGACGCTCCATGCATTGCTCGATCGTCAACTCTGCATGTTTGAAGTAGTAACGCAGCACCGCCTCAATCAGCGCTGCCGAATGCGCGCGCAAGCTGAGCAAACCGAGGTACGGCAGCAGTCGCTTCCAGTTCAGCTCTCTTGCACTTCGAATTTCCTCGCTGCCCAGTCCGATCAACGCGAACAACTGCGACGAAAACGGATCGATCGCGCCGCTTTCAAAGCGCGCGCGGTAGCGATATTTTTCCAGATCGGCAGCATCAGCCGATGCAGGCGATGGTGAAACAGATCGAGAAACTGGCGAGTGGGATTGCCCGACTCGCTGTCACCCAGGGCTTGCTCGCTGTAGAACGCCGGCAAAGGTGATCCAGACCCGACAAGCCCCAGCAGGTTGAAGCGCAAGCGCGCACGCATCAGCCCGGACTCTTCAAAAAACTCCACACGGTCAACATCACTGCCCGGAAAGCCCAGGCTCGGGTTGGCCTGGAATTCCAGCTGGTCGTACAAGTCGTCATCGTTAAGATGCGGCTGTGCAGTGCGCAGTCGCTCAATGACCAGCAAAACGGCCTGAAACAGCGAGTATTCGCGTATGCCTTGGGTCAGCCCGCTCAAAGCAGGGGCTGCAGGCCCATACGGGGTGTCCATTGGTACACCTCTCCCTGT
Source organism: Pseudomonas sp. 15A4 (assembly GCF_016925575.1). Lineage (NCBI taxonomy): Bacteria > Pseudomonadati > Pseudomonadota > Gammaproteobacteria > Pseudomonadales > Pseudomonadaceae > Pseudomonas > Pseudomonas sp. 15A4. The sequence goes on from NZ_CP068986.1 coordinate 4,356,213, forward strand.
GTGCTTTTTACGCGCAGTTCGTGATACGAATTGAGGCTGGCGTAAAGCGCGAAAAACTCGTTGAGAACGGAGGCGAACACGAACACATCGCCCTCCCCGATATAGCCCTGAGGATCGATGGTCAGTTCGGTGCGCAACCCGCGTACCGGCAACCCTCTGTGCAGCCGGTCGACATGCTGATGCCGGATCGACTTGAGTCCGCCCAGCAGGCGCTCACTGACCTTTGCGGCATGCGGGTCGTAATAGCGCGGCAGGTCGTATGTTTCGAGGATCACCTTCAACGCGTTGACATCGGCAAGGGACAGGTAGTTGAGCGACATGTTGCTGATCAACTTCCAGAGGAAGTCCTGATTCAGCGGCGGCGCATAACTCGGTGTGGCCGGGGTGATGTTGCGGAAGGTCAGAAATTCCGGCGTCTGTTCGCAGGCAATGCAGATGTCACCCAGCTTGAGCTTGCGCGGCAAATTCTGGTTGGTGCACATCATCTCGATCGACAGCGTTTCTGATGCTTCAGTGGGACGGATGCCAAAGCTCAGGTAGGTGTCGAGGCCATCGTGAAGCGATGACGAACGCTGGCGAATGCTGTAATGGGGTTGGCGGTCAGGCACATCGAAACTAGGGTCATGTTCGAACGATTCGAACGGCACGTACGTCTCGTAACCCAAGCCGCCGGGCTTCCAGCCGATCACGGATTCGACCGAAAACACGCCGCAGTTTTCCGGGGCGTAGAGCGCCGGCATCAGCAGGTACTCGTCCTGTTTGCCATCATGGCGGATAGGCGTGGCATCGTGATTGAACAGGTTCACGATCGGCGTGCAATGCAGCTTCACGTTGTCCAGCGTGGGACGCAGTCGCTGGACGTCGCTTTTGCGAATGTCGAAACGCAATTCAAGGCCGCGCACTTGCTTGAGCGTGTCTTCTGGCAATGCGGCAAGAAGGTCGAGGCCGGTCACGTCGACGAACAGGAACTTGTCCTGAAAGGCGAAGTACTCCTGCAAATAGCGATAACCGCGGAAGGTATTCAGCGGATACGGAATCAGCGCTTCGTCCTCGGCAAAACCCACGGGCTGGATACGATCGCCAGGCATTCTGAACGCCATGGGCGTGCCGTTGACGCCGTGCAGGGGGTTGCCGTCCGAGTCCAGCGGTACCAGCTCGACACACTCCAGATTCCGCAGCAGGCTTAGATAGAGCATCTGGCTTATGTAGCGCTCGCCAGCAAAATGCAGCCGCAACCGGCTCAACTCCAACTCGCCGAAATGGCCTTCGCCATTTACTTCCAGACGCAAGCTCAACAGCGAGCCGTCCCCCTTGACCGAATACGTCAGCGCAACCAGACCCAGCGCCTGGACGTCGGTTGGGTAGCAGGTACGGAAGCGACACTGCACGCCATCGATCGGCACACTGTCCACCGGCGTATTGCGCTCGACCCTCAGCGCAGGCGCGGCCAGCTTCAACGGGTCAAACTGGAGAATGCTGAAGGCCGGCAGCGGTTGCATGTAGTTGGGCCAGAGAAGCTGCATCAGCGAATGAGTGAGCTCAGGCAGCTCGTCATCGAGTTTCTGGCGCAGGCGTCCGGTCAGAAAGGCAAAACCTTCCAGCAACCGCTCCACGTCCGGATCCCGACCGGCCTGCCCCAGAAAGGGCGCCAATGCCGGACTACGCTCGGAGAATCGACGACCTAACTGGCGAAGCGCGGTGAGTTCGCTTTGGTAGTAGTGATTAAAGGACATGGTATTACCTTCGAGCGGAGCTGTTTGATTCAAGGGTGAGCGTTGCGGAAAACTGCCTGCTGGCGCCTTATGACGTCAGGTGCAACCACGAGCGGCGGGTTTTCCCGACATCAGGTTTTCCTGTGATTGACCTGTACCTGACCGCCACCCTCCAGGCGTGCGGCGAAAGTGACCTGACGCTTGAAGCCCTGAACCTGCAGCAGCCCTTCGATACGGAAGGCGAGCCGAAGCTGATCGCCGGCATGGGGCAGTGCGATGACCTGGACACGACTCAGGCGTGGCTCGTAGGTTTCGATGAAGACTTCAATGGCGAGCCGCGCCTTCGTTAAAGCGTCATGAAGGCTCAAGCGCATGTCATTGAGATCCGGCAACCCGTAGTCGGAAAGCGTCTGAACACTGCCCGCCCGCGTACTGAGCATCTTGGCCAGATGGGCGGCCACCGAAGCCGTGGCAGAGTCTTCGGGGCTCCAGCCGACGCGCTTGCCTGCGTCGCCACCCAGGCGTTCGAAAAGGGTGCCGTATCCAGTCATGGGTTCAATCCCTTCACTCTTTGTCCAGCTTGCCCACCAGCGACAGGGTGAAATCGGCGCCCATGTACTTGAAGTGCGGGCGCACGTTAAGGCTGACGCGGTACCAGCCGGGCTCGCCCTCCACATCACTGACGATGATCTGCGCGGCACGCAGCGGACGACGACCACGGACTTCTGCGCTCGGGTTTTCCTGGTCTGCCACGTACTGGCGAATCCACTTGTTCAATTCCAGTTCGAGGTCGGTGCGTTCTTTCCACGAACCCAACTGCTCGCGTTGCAGGACTTTCAAATAGTGAGCAAGACGGTTAACGATCATCATGTACGGCAGTTGTGTGCCGAGCTTGTAGTTCAGCTCCGCCGCCTTGCCTTCTGCGCTCGTGCCAAAAAACTTCGGCTTTTGTACCGAGCTGGCGGAGAAGAACGCCGCATTGTCTGAGCCCTTGCGCATGGTGAGCGAGATGAACCCCTCCTCCGCCAACTCGTATTCACGACGATCGCTCACCAATACTTCGGTAGGGATCTTGGTTTCGATTTCACCCATGCTCTCGAAGTGGTGCAGAGGCAGGTCTTCGACCGCGCCACCGCTCTGCGGGCCGATGATGTTCGGGCACCAGCGGAACTTGGCGAAGCTGTCGGTCAGCTTGGTACCGAAAGCGTACGCCGTGTTGCCCCACAGATAGTGCTCATGGCTGGTGGCAACGGTTTCCTTGTAGACGAACGACTTGACCGGGTTCTCTTCCGGGTCGTACGGATTGCGCAGCAGGAAACGCGGCACCGTCAGACCAACGTAACGGGCGTCTTCCGACTGGCGGAAACTCTGCCATTTGGCGAACTGCGGGCCTTCGAAGTGATCCTTCAGATCTTTCAGGTCTGGCAGGCCCGTGAAGCTTTCCAGGCCAAAGAACCTGGGGCCAGCAGCGGCAATGAACGGCGCATGAGACATGCAGGCAACGCTGGAGACGTACTGCATCAGCTTCACGTCTGGCGAGCTCGGGGACATGAAGTAGTTGGCGATGATCGCCCCTACCGGCTGCCCACCGAACTGACCGTACTCGGCGGTGTAGATATGCTTGTAGAGCCCGGCCTGCATGACTTCGGGTGAATCTTCGAAATCTTCCAGCAAGTCCTCTTTGGAAACGTTGAGGATTTCGATCTTGATGTTCTCGCGGAAGTCGGTCCGTTCTACCAGCAACTGCAGTCCACGCCAGGACGACTCCAGAGACTGGAAGGCCGGGTGGTGCAGAATCTCATCCATCTGGCGGCCGAGCTTGGCGTCGATCTCGGCAATCATGCGGTCAACCATTGCCTTCTTGACCGGCTCACCCGCGTTTTGCGGTTTGAGCAGCTCTTCGATAAACGCCGACACGCCGCGCTTGGCGATGCCATAGGCATCCTCATCTCGAGGCAGACGGGTTTCGGCGATGATGCTGTCGAGAATGCTGAGCTCGCCGGACGCTCTGCTCTGCTGCTGCGATGGTGTCGTACTCATGATATTGGCTCCTTGGCGGGATGGACTCAGGTGTCCTGGGCGGCGGCATTCAAACCGAGCTCGCCGAGCACGCGACCGCGGGACTCGTCATCGGCGAGGACGCTTTCGATGGCTTTGCGAAAAGCGGGCGCGTTACCCAACGGTCCTTTGAGCGCCACCAGGGCGTCGCGCAGTTCCATGAGTTTTTTCAGTTCGGGTACCTGGTCCACCAGCGAGGCGGGATTGAAGTCCTTCATCGATTTGACGTGCAGTTGCACCGCCAACTCTTCATTGCCTTCACCCTCTTGCAGACGGTTCGGCACGCTCAGCGTGAGGCTCAGAGCCTGCTTGGCCAGCACCTCGTCAAACGTCATCTTGTCGATGCTGATGGGCTTGCGCTCTTCAACTTTCCGCTCGTCTTTACGCAGGGTGTAATCACCGATGGCGAGCAGCTTCAGCGGCAGCTCGATCTCTTCCTGCGCACCACCCGTCGCGGGCTTGAACGTGACATTGATACGTTCTTTGGGCGCTACCGATCCTTCTTTGGCCATGGCCGTTCTCCTGTTATTAAGGCTCTGAGGCCTATTCAAGTAAGACTTCGAGGTCTAGGTGGCACAGCCTGCGATACACCTCTTCCTTGCGCTGCCGGGCTCCGTGATCCTGAGGCAGCAACTCGAAACAGCTGTGCAAGAGATGCAACACTTCCAGCGCAAGCTCAGGCTCCCAGGCATCGATGCCTGAGTCCTGCAGGGTTTTGTCGAGGGTTTCGAGTTGGGTCTTGGCGAGTTCGTATTTCCTGGCGGTGAAGCACAGCTGGGCAAGAGCTAACTGCCAAAAAAATCGTGCGCGACCGCCTTGGGCGCTGTGCATGCCTTGCTTGAGAAATTGCACCCCCGCTCTGAGGCCATCCTTGCGCAATACCGACGACGCGTTTTCCAGGGCAAACTCCCAAACAGGTTGCGTGTCAGCCATTTCTACTTTGCGGGGCGTGCTGGCGGCCTGCAGGCGAGGCATCACGCTAGCGGTGATCCAGGCCCGGGTTGCCTGATCCGCAAAAGGCGCGCCGTCGTGAAAACGCAGTTCGATGACACCCGGTAATCGTTGAATCAACTGAGCAAAGTGAAGTTCTACCTCTCGCATTGCTGTCTCAGCGCTCATCTCTTGCAGGCACTCCCAGACCATTCGCTGGCCATCGAACCAGAATGGTGCCTTTGCCAGGCTCGCCTCCAGCTCAAGGAGCAAATCGGCGTAGCTGCCCTGATCAAATTTGTCCTGATAGCCCTTGAGCTTGTCTGCGGGAAGTCCACGAAGCGCAGTGATTTGGTCTAAGTTGCGCTCTGGCAGCGTCTCGATTGGTAACCAAAGCATTGTGCGATTGAGGCGCAACGCGCGCAGGTCGCAAGGTTTCTGACTGAGCCACCAGGCACACAACGCACGCGCGCTCTCCTGCTGGAGACGCAGGGACTTGTGGGCGTCTCTCTCATCGCTGATCACTGCCGATGGAGCGAATAACTGGGTAGCAGCCTGCTTGACCTGCTGTACAGCCGCGCCAACGGCCCCTGCCCCGGCGTTCGGCAGATTGTCGGTCGCCCGCTGGGCCATGTTCTTCAAGCGGCGGGAGATCGGCAGGAGCAAGGGCGCGTCATCGCCCATGTGCTGTGTAAATACCGCATCAAGGTCTTCAAGAATTTCAACGAGGCGACTGAATAGCAGTGATTGCTCATCGACCGAAACGTTATCGTTGAGCACCTGCTCAATACGGGGAATCAGCCAACCCATGGCTGCGGAACGCGTGCGGGCTTTGGCGGGATGAACTTCGGCCCAATGATGCACGCAAAGATGGTGAAGAAGTTCAAGTCCTGCCAACAGCCCATGAAACGACTCACGCTGATATAAGGCCCAGGCAAGCCATGCCCCAACGCGCAGATCTTTGGACAGGTTGCGGAGCAGGTTTTCACATTGATCGCGCACTTTCAGCCAGTCGAGCTGACCTTGTACATGCATGGATTGAGCTTTATTCAGCTCGCTTTCCAGCGCTTCGTATTCATTTGAAAATCGAACGTCTTCGCCCGCAAAGCTCCCGACGGAAATAGGGGCGTGAGCAACTTCAAGATAATGAGCGCAGAGCTGGCTTGAATAGGACATGCATAATCTTCGATATAAAACCCCGTCAATGCAGCGAATAAAGCTGCTGATGTAACGGAATTATTTTAGAAACTGCTGCCGGGTTGATATGTAACAAAACGTCTACCCTTCTGAGGCCGCAGATAATACTCAGCATGTTTATCACTATCAAGCCAACCATAAACGCGATAATTCCATATGCTCCGTAGGAAATTTCCACAAACCTCACAATTATCGTTGAGTTCCAGCGATCCGGCTTCCTGATCACTAACGCGTAAAGCTAGATATAAGAGTAGTCAAAGAGAGTTCCACGCTGCCACACACAGCACCTAACGAAGGCTGCTGAACTTCAAAAGGTCTTGGCGCCACAGCAATTGCGGAATAGCATCCAGCCATTATGCGCAATAAGTTGCGCACTCTCGATCTCATAAAACGGCAAATAATGCTCCCCGGCCTTGTCGGACGGGCCTTTGCTGCGAGTGCGCAAGAAGTTGCGCACTACTGCGCAACTTCTTGCGCACATTACCGCTACTAGCCTGGCTTCATGACGACCTGACCATTAAATTTCACAGCAAGCATTTGATTTATATGTGATTTCTGAAATTGGCACGAAGTTTGGAATACCTCATACACCCAAAGCGAATACGCTCTTGGGTATTTCTATTTATGAGGCAAGGAGCATCTCCATGGCGACACCAGCATATATGTCCATCACGGGCACCAAGCAGGGTCTGATCACCGCAGGCGCCTTTACTGCTGACTCGGTCGGCAACACTTACCAGGAAGGTCACGAAGACCAGGTCATGGTGCAAGGGTTCCAGCATGAAATGATCATTCCCCGCGACCCGCAATCCGGCCAGCCAACCGGTCAGCGTGTGCACAAGCCGGTCAAGATCACTAAGGTGTTCGACAAGTCTTCACCCCTGTTACTGGCAGCTTTGACATCGGGCGAACGTCTGACCGAAATTACCATCCAGTGGTATCGCACTTCCGCAGCGGGTACACAGGAGCATTACTACACCACCAAACTTGAAGACGCGATTATCGTCGACATCAAAGATTACATGCATAACTGCCAGGACCCGTCGAACTCGCACTTCACTCATCTGGAAGACGTAGAGTTCACCTATCGTAAAATCACTTGGACCCATGAAGTGTGTGGCACCTCGGGTTCCGATGACTGGCGCTCTCCGGTTGCTGGCTAACTTCAGCTGACATCCTCAAGACCTTGGCCGACCCTGCCGGCCGAGGTCTTGACCATAAAGGCCAACTTAACTTTCTGACGTTTGTCTCAAGGTGATGAAATCCATCACACGGCAGTAAGGATGGATGTTCGAGCCGGCCAATCCGGCTAAAGACGACCAAAGTGCTGCTCCCTATCTGGCCCCTTCTACGTCGGGTCCCCTCACTCGACGACGCTCCGCGGGACCAAGTCGCGACTGTCGTCGTCCGAATTTTTTATGTACGAATATCAAGAGGCACTGCAAACGGCATTCGCGGGCAAGCGCGCGCCCAAAGGGAGGGGTCCGATCAGCAAAACTGTGGCGCCCTGGCTGATCTCTTCCCGGCTAAAGCCGGTCCTACTAAGAAATCGCATGCATCCAGCGGGATGGGCGCCGACTGTAGGACCGGCTTTAGCCGGGAAGCCGTTGATCTGCCCTTGATCTTGATCTTCATACGCAGGAAGTCCAGACACCGCCAATCGCGACTTGGGTGCAGGCTGAACGCAGGTTTTGCGGAGTGGGCCGAGCCGCATGGATGCGGCGAGAGCGCCGTCAGGACATGGATGTCCGTTCGGCGCGGGCCCACGGAGCGAGGCCGGAGTGAAGGAACCCGACGAAGTCGGGCCCAACCAGGAGCAGGCACCCTTGGCTGCTCTTTAAAACAGAGAGGGGGTGCTTTTTCCAAGTAACTCGCCCAAGGCGAAACAGTCTGCCCCTAGGCAGACGCTCTTGATCTTCGCTCAACGACCGGGCGGCTGCTCCCCATGAGGCACCACCGCCACCGTCAACCGGGAAATACAACACGCCTTGCCATCTTCTGTCGTCAGCCGGATATCCCAGACATGGGTCGTACGCCCGATGTGCACCGGGTGCGCCACCGCCGTCACCCGCCCACTGCGCACCCCGCGCAAATGGTTCGCGTTGACCTCGATCCCCACACAGAAAAACCGCTCAGTATCGATCACCAGATAACTGGCGGTAGAACCCACCGTCTCCGCCAGCACCACCGAGGCGCCGCCATGCAACAAACCATAGGGCTGATGAGTTCGCTCATCCACCGCCATACTCGCCGTCAGCGACTGATCGTCGACGGCTTCAAATCGAATATCCAGCACCTCACCGATGGTGTTCTTCTGCTTCGCATTAAGCGCATCAAGGTCTGGAGGGCTACGCCATACACTCATGGTTCTTCCTTGCTATTTGAGGGTTTGCACTGCATCTCACACCACAGCGGGGAACGCAGTAACGCTCGCCGCTTAATCATTCAACGTGCCGAACATCCACCAGTTGCATCGCGCCTGCAAGGGGCAGATCTGCCTCAAGATAAGCAAGACTGGCGGTGTGCATCGGTTGCGCCTGCTGCAAAGAGCCATGCACCGCCAGCCCGATCAACGTGCCCACCAAAGGTTGATGACTGACCAGCAAAACATTCTCGGCACTGAACGCATCCAGCTGCTCCAGTACCTTGTGCGGATTGCCGTCCGGCGTCAGCCACGGCACGGTCACGATGGCATCGGTGAGCCCGAGGGCCTGACGGACCAGTTCGGCGGTCTGCTGGGCACGCACATACGGGCTGGCGATGATCCGCTGCAACGGCTGACCCATGAGATGAGCGGCACTGCGCAAGACCTCTTCGCGGCCCTTGGCGGTCAGCTCGCGCTCGGCGTCCATACGCGCCTGAGGTTCCGCCTCGCCGTGGCGCAGAATCCAGACCTTCACGGTTTCGGCTCCTCACCCGGCGTGGACGGCGGCGTAACCGGCGCAGAGGGCGGTACGTCGGCAACCTCGTGCGACGTGTGGGTAACCACCGACGGCGGCTCGAAGACCGCTGATGTGGTTTCGGAAACCGGTGGCGTCGCAGCAGGTACCGGCTGCGGAGTAACAGGCGCCGGTGGCGGCGTGGCTGCAGCGGGTTGCGGAGCAGAAGGCGCCGGTTCCGGCTTATCAACCACAACATGCGGCGCCTCGCCCTCCGGTGCACGCGGCGTTGGCCAATCGGCAAAAGGCCATGGCTTCTGATCGGTGTGGAAGGTGCCAAAGCGGCCGATCTGCGCCAGGTACTGACTCAGGCTGTCACCGAACGACATCACGCTGAGGCTCGGCGCGCCGTTGAACAGGCGGTAAACCAGCTGCACCAGGACCGCAACGCCCAGCACGACCTCCGCCACCTGCCAGACCAGCACAAACAGCAGCATCCACAGGATGCGCAGCAGGATTGGTTCGTGTTGCTTGAGTTTTGATTCGTTCAAGAGCTTCTCCATGTGGGGGTCAGTTGAAACCACTGGTTGAGATGAAATCGACGTCGGTCTTGGGCTCGGCGCGCATCAACAGCTCGATGACCTGCTCCAGCGTACGGCCCTCGAACAGAATCGCGTGGAGCCCGGCCACCAGCGGCATGTAAACCTGCAGTTCCTGCGCCTTGGTCTTGAGCACCTTGAGCGTATTGACGCCCTCCGCGACCTCGCCCAGCCGGGTAACCGCTTCGTCCAGGCTCAAGCCCTGGCCCAGGGCAAAGCCGACCTGGTAGTTACGGCTCTTCGGCGAGGAACAGGTGACGATCAGATCGCCGACCCCGGCCAGCCCGAGGAAGGTCATCGGATTGGCACCCTGACTGACCGCAAACCGGGTCATTTCCGCCAGCGCCCGAGTAATCAGCATGCTCTTGGTGTTCTCGCCCATGTTCAGCGCCACTGCCATGCCGGCGATGATGGCGTAGACGTTTTTCAGCGCACCGCCCAGCTCCACACCAAAACGGTCGGCGCTGGCGTACACGCGGAAGGTGCGGCCGTGCAGCGCGGCCTGAACCTGTTGACAGAGGTCTTCATCTTCGCTGGCGACGACCGTAGCGGTCAGGGCGTGTTCGGCGATTTCGCGGGCCAGGTTGGGGCCGGACAGCACGCCGATTCGCGCGGCAGGTGCGATGTCCTGGAGGATCTCGCTCATGAGCTTGAAGGTGTCGGCCTCGATGCCCTTGGTCAGGCTGACCAGCATCTTGCCGGTGAGCAGATCGACATGCGGCGTCAATACGCCACGCAGCGCACTGGACGGCAGCGCGACGAAGACCAGTTGACTGCCCTGCAAGGTAGCGTGCAGATCAGTGACCGGCTCGACGCCTTCGAGCACCTTGATACCCTTGAGGTAGCGCGGGTTCTCGCGATTGGCGCGGATCGCCTCGGCCTGCTCCGGATCGCGCATCCACTGCGTCACCCGATGACCGTTGCCGGCCAACAGATTGGCCACTGCGGTCCCGAAGCTGCCGCCGCCAAGGACCGCTATTGGTTGCTGCTGGGTCATAAAACAATCCATTCAGGGCCATCACATCTGGCGATGCGGGCATTATACGGAGCGTCAGGCTCGCGGCCAGCGGCAAAAGTTGCCCCCACGAACTTATAGCCGATCCCCCACTCTTGCCGAGGAAAATGCCCACAGCTCAGTTAAGATGCGCACCCGAAATGAAAATTCCTCAACGGCGCCGATGAGCTATCGTCAGGTCGCTCCCGAAGAGATTCGTCACATGACACCAAGCGTCCACCTCCCGTGCCCCGTCAGGCTTTGCCATGCCTGAACATCGGCAAACCCTCCGGGCCCTGACAGCCGGAACCGCCTCGTGACAGCTCAGCGCGGCTGGAACATCAGCACCCGGACGCAGATCCTCAGCCTGGGCCCGGCCCTGTTGCTGACTTTGCTGCTGATCAGCTTCTTTACTGTGGTGCGCATTCAGGACCTGCGACAGGAGCTCAATCACACCGGGCAGCTCATCGCCAACCAACTGGCCCCCGCGTCGGAATATGGCGTCATCGTCGGCAACAATGCCGTTCTGGAAAACCTCATGAAGGCCACGATGAACACGCCCCACGTGCGTTTTCTCGAGGTTCGCAACAGCGCTGGTGTGGTGCTGGTGCATGTCGAGCCTGCCGAGGAGCAGGGGCGTTCGCGGCAGATGGAAGTGTTTCAGGCACCGATTCGCCTACAGCCTGACAGGTCCTCCCGGCTAATCGAAAACGCCGATGCGGCACGTGCCGATGACGATCCCAGCGTGCCGGTCGAAGGTTACCTGGGCCGGGTGCTGGTGGGCATGTCCAGTGATGCGTTCAATCAGCGCGAACAGGAAATATTGCTGAAGGCCGGTGTGCTGGCGATGTTCGCCCTTCTGTTCACCTACATGTTGGCGAGGCGCTTGTCGCTAAGCCTGTCCCAGCCGATCAGTGCCATGAGCGCAGCGGTGAAGGCCATCCAGCACGGTGACTATTCAGCGCCGCTGCCGGTTGCGGATGATGCCGAACTGGGCGATCTGGCGCGGCACATCAACAATCTGGCCCTGGGCCTGGAAAAGGCGAGCCGCGAGCAGAAGCAGGCGATGGACGAACTCATCCGCACCCGCGAAGAAGCCGAACGCGCCAACAACGCGAAGTCCGAATTCCTGGCAATGATGAGCCACGAGCTGCGCACGCCCATGAATGGCGTGCTGGGCATGCTGCAGTTAATGGAAACCACCAGGATGACCGACGAGCAGGCGGAATACGCTGCGCTGGCCATGGAATCCACCGAGCATCTGCTGCGGGTCATCAACGACATCCTCGATTTCTCACGCTTCGAACGCGATGCGCTGGAACTGGAGAGCATTTCATTCAATCTCGCCGACCTCATCAGCACCTCGGTTCAGGCGTTTGCCCACAACGCCCAGCAGCGCGGTCTGGCACTGGAACTGGATACGCCGCCTTCGATAGAGACCTTGCAGGTCAAAGGCGACCCGACACGAATCCGGCAGATTCTGGTCAACCTGATCGGCAATGCGCTGAAATTCACCGAGTTTGGCAGCGTGCGCGTCGAAGCGGGTTTCACCAGCCCCGACCCGCAGCACGTCCTGTTTACCTGTGCAGTCCGCGACAGCGGCATCGGCATTTCCCCGGATTTGCTGGAGTCAATGTTCGATGCATTTCAGCAAGCGGACAACTCCATCTCCCGGCGCTACGGCGGCACCGGGCTGGGACTGCCCATCGCGCGCAATCTGGCCGAACGGATGGGCGGGTCGCTCCAGGCGCAGAGCAGCGAAGGACTCGGCTCGGTGTTCCAGCTGCAAATCCCGCTGCAGCGGGTTCAGCAGCCGGTGATCGAGCCTGCGCCCGGCGCCGTCGGTGAGCTGCCCCAGAGCCGCGACGCCTGCGTGCTGTTGGTCGAAGACAACCCGGTGAACCGCACGTTGGTCGACGCAATGCTGCGCAGTCTGGGCCTGCAGGTGAGTATGGCGGCGGATGGTGTTGAAGCAGTGAGCATGGCCAGTCGGGAAAGCTTCGCGCTGATTCTGATGGACTGCCGACTGCCGGTCATGGACGGCTACGAAGCGACACGCCGAATCCGGCTGTTGCCAGGGCTGGCGACGTTGCCCATTATTGCCCTGACCGCCAATGCCCAGCACGGCGACCGGGATATTTGTCTGCAAGCCGGAATGAACGATTACCTGGCCAAGCCGTTCAAACGTACTGATTTACAGCAGGTTTTGCAGCGATGGCTGACCATTAAGCCATCTGCGACTGGCGGTAAATGATAAATTGCGGCAGTCTTGTGCGCAGATTTGACCCACGCCAACGCGCGGACGAAATATTTCAGTGCACAGGTGTACATTCATTTCACCCGTGCTGTGACTTTCACTACAACGCAATAGTCTATGAGTAGGCTGCCAGCCGAGGGATTTCCCGCTGGCCAGATTGGGTAAGTAACGCCACACCCTGCCGCACAGGATTATCGAGGAGCTCGCATGACCAAACAAAACGCCTTTACCCGGGAAGATCTGCTGCGCTGCAGTCGCGGCGAGCTGTTCGGCCCAGGTAACGCGCAATTGCCCGCCCCCAACATGCTGATGGTTGATCGCATCACCCATATCAGCGAAGAAGGCGGCAAGTACGGAAAGGGTGAATTGGTCGCCGAACTCGATATCAACCCGGACCTGTGGTTCTTCGCCTGTCACTTCGAAGGTGACCCGGTGATGCCAGGTTGCCTGGGCCTCGATGCCATGTGGCAACTGGTCGGCTTCTTTCTGGGCTGGCAAGGCCTGCCGGGCCGCGGTCGCGCACTGGGCTCGGGCGAGGTGAAATTCTTCGGTCAGGTACTGCCGACCGCCAGCAAGGTCACCTATAACATCCAAATCAAGCGCGTCCTCAAAGGCAAGCTGAACCTGGCGATTGCCGATGGTTCGGTCAGCGTGGACGGCCGCGAAATCTACACCGCTGAAGGCCTGCGTGTCGGCGTCTTCACTTCCACTGACAATTTCTAAGGGTATTCGCATGCGCCGCGTCGTTATCACTGGTCTGGGCATTGTTTCCTGCTTGGGCAATGACAAAGACACCGTCTCCGCCAACTTGCGTGCAAGTCGCCCTGGCATCCGTTTCAATCCGGAATACGCCGAAATGGGTCTGCGCAGTCAGGTCTCGGGCTCTATCGATCCAAATTTGCCGCTCAAGGAACTGGTCGACCGCAAGACCCTGCGCTTCGTCGGTCAGGCGGCAGCTTATGCTTACGTGGCCATGAAGAGCGCCGTGGAAGACTCCGGGCTGACTGAAGAGCAGGTCTCCAACCCGCGCACCGGTCTGATTGCCGGCTCCGGCGGTGCGTCGACCCTGAACCAGATGGAAGCACTGGACATCCTGCGTGAGAAAGGCATCAAGAAGGTTCTTCCGTACTACGTCACCCGCACCATGAGCAGCACTGTTTCAGCGTGCCTGGCGACGCCATTCAAGATCAAGGGCCTGAACTATTCCATCGCTTCTGCCTGCGCCACCAGTGCTCACTGCATCGGTACCGCCATGGAACAGATCCAGATGGGCAAGCAGGACATCGTGTTTGCCGGCGGTGGTGAAGAGGAGCACTGGAGCCAGTCGTTCCTGTTCGACGCGATGGGCGCGCTGTCCAGCAAGCGCAACGACACGCCGGAACAGGCTTCCCGTGCCTACGACGCCGACCGTGACGGTTTCGTCATCGCTGGCGGCGGCGGCATGGTGGTAGTCGAGGAGCTGGAACATGCTCTGGCCCGTGGCGCGAAGATCTACGCCGAACTGGTTGGCTACGGCGCAACTTCCGACGGTTATGACATGGTCGCGCCGAGCGGCGAAGGCGCCATCCGCTGCATGCAGCAGGCGCTGTCCACCGTAGACGGCACCATCGACTACCTGAACACCCACGGCACCTCGACTCCGGTCGGCGACGTCAAGGAAATGGAAGGCGTGCGTGAAGTGTTCGGTGACAAGGCGCCTGCGATCAGCTCCACCAAGAGCCTGTCGGGCCACTCCCTGGGCGCCGCCGGCGTTCACGAAGCGATCTACTGCATGCTGATGATGGAAGGCAACTTCATGGCGGGTTCGGCGAACATCGACGAGCTGGACCCCGCCGTTGCCGACATGCCGATTCTGACCAAGACCCGCGAAAACACCGAGCTGAATCTGGTGATGAGCAACAGCTTCGGCTTCGGCGGTACTAACGCCACGCTGGTGATGAAGCGCTGGACTGGTAAGTAATCCAGTCAGTTGCAGAAAAAAGGCGCCCCTCGGGGCGCCTTTTTTGTGGGCTGTTGAAATGCATTGAGCCGGACCTGCTTTTTGCAGGACCGGTTTTAGCCGGGAAAAGAGGTCGGTGGTCACCCCGCAGAATGGATGGTGCGCAAACTGGCCCCTTCTCGGCTGAAGCCGGTCCCACAATTGCACCGCGTGAATTCATTGGGATTGATGGCGGTCAAACCAGCCTCTTCCCGGCTGAAGCCGGTCCCACAAAAGCACCGCGTGCATTCCGTGGAACGGCGTCCGGGGTCACACAGAAAACGCTGCAACCATGCCATTCAGGTCTGTCGCCAGTCGGGACAGCTCGTGGCTGGCGGCGCTGGTCTGGTTGGCCCCCGCCGAACTCTGCAGGGAGATGTCGCGGATGTTGGTGAGATTGCGATCCACCTCACGCGCGACCTGCGCCTGCTCCTCGGAGGCGCTGGCGATGACCATGTTGCGTTCGGTGATCAGCGTAATGGCAGCAGCGATGTCATCCAGCGCAACCCCGGCGGACTGTGCCAGCTCCAGCGTGGTCTGGGCGCGGCTGTTGCTGCCTTGCATGGCGGCCACGGCCTGATCGGTGCCCTGACGGATGTCGCCCACCAGTTGTTCGATTTCCAGAGTTGATGACTGCGTCCGATGTGCCAAAGCCCGAACCTCATCCGCCACCACCGCAAAGCCGCGTCCCGCCTCCCTGCCCGCGCGGCTTCAATGGCCGCGTTCAACGCCAGCAGGTTGGTCTGCTCGGCAACCGAGCGAATGACGTCCAGCACCTTGCTGATGCCATACACCTTCTGCGCCAGGGTCTGTACCTGCTCGCCGGCGTCGGTCACGTCTTCGGCCAGATGGGCGATGGACGCCACGGTCTGCTGAACCTGTTGACGGCCGTGCTGGGCAATCCGGTCAGACTCCCCGGACGCCTCTGACGTGGCCACCGCATTGCGCGCCACTTCCTCGACAGCGGCGGTCATCTGATTGACCGCCGTTGCCGCTTGATCGATTTCCAGGCTCTGCTGATGCAGGCCGCGGGTGGCATCTTCGGTGACGGTACTCAATTCCTCTGACGCCGACGCCAACTGGTTCGACGAATCGGCGATGCGCATGATCGTGCTGCGCAAACTCTGCTGCATGGACTTGAGCGCTTCCAGCAATCGGGCCGGTTCATCACGGCCCTGCACGACGATGTCGGCGGTTAGATCACCCGCCGCCACCACCTGAGCAATGCCCAGCGCCTGGGTGATCGGCCTGACGATGCTGCGGGTCAATCCCCACGCCAGCAGTAACGTAATCAACGCCGTCAACAGCATCATGCCCACGACCCAGGCGAACGCATTCGAGAAGACCGCCCGCGCCAGATGACTCGCCTGTCCTGCGCCCTCCTTGTTCAACGCCGTCAGCTCGGTCAGGGCGAGGGTCATCTTATCGGCGAACTGGTTCATCTCGCCATTGACCAGCTGCATTGCGCCCTCCACCTGATTGGCAGCGGAGAGTTCCATGACCCGGTTCTGGCGCTGGAAATAAGCCTGTTGCGCACTGGAGAAGCTTTCGTACAGCTCACGCTCGCGGGGCGAGCCGATCAGTGCAGCGTAGTTTTGCTGCGTGGTTTGCAGGCCTGCCTTGAGCTGGTCGAGCTTGGCTGTGTTCTCGCGAAGAGCCTCTGGACTGCGGTTGAGCATCAGACGCAACGTGAGGGTGCGAATCCGCATGAGGTCCTGGCCCATGGTGCCAAGCTCCATGACGCTGGGCAGCCACTTGCTCTCGACCTGGTCAGACTCCTTGCGCATGCTCGACATCTGCATCAATGCAAAGGCGCCAAGACCGAACACCAGTAAGGCCAGCACGCCGAAACCGAGGGCGGCCCGGGGTGCGATATTCATGTTTCTAACGGTCATGCCTGGTCCCTTCCCAAGACACCGCTCTGAAAAGAGCAGTTGCTCGTGATGTCGGCTCAGAGATGAAGCTCTGTAGGACAATTCATTGAGCACTTCGTAATAATTCATTACAGAGACGTATCACCGGCATTCCAGCCACGTACGCAAGTGATCTATATCCTGTGTGCCCTATCCAAAGGAGAGCGCCATCATGCTGACCATCATTCCCCGCGCCGAGGACGTCGAAGGCCAACCCATCCTGCGCCCCCTTCCCGCTGCGCAATGCCGGAGCGTCGGACCCTTCGTGTTTTTTGATCACATGCTGGAAACCACCTATGCGCCCGGCACCGGCATGGACATCCGCCAACACCCACACATCGGTCTGTCGACCCTGACCTACCTCTTTGAAGGCGAAATCCGACACAAAGACAGCCTCGGCAGCGATCAGCACGTAAGACCCGGCGAAGTCAGCTGGATGACCGCCGGCCGGGCCATCGCCCACATCGAGCGTACACCCGAAGCCCTGCACGCCATCGGCTCGCGCCTGCATGGTTTGCAGGTCTGGCTGGCCTCGCCCACCTCCCATGAGCAGGGCGAAGGTCATTACAGCCATCACCCTGCCGATACACTGCCGGTCAGTGATGGCATGGGCATTCGTATCCGCCTGATTGCCGGCGAAGGCTTCTGCCTGAAGTCGCCGGTGCCGGTGCTGTCACCCACGCTATACGCCGAACTGAACCTGCAGACCGCCACGACGCTGTGTGTGCCCGCCGAGCACGAACAGCGCGCGTTGTACGTCATCGAAGGCGATTTGCTGCTGGATGGCGAGCCGGTGCAGGCGCGCAGTCTGGTGGTACTGGATGCTGGAAGCGAGCCGACGCTTTGCGCGGAAAGCGAATGTCACGCGGTGCTGATTGGCGGTGCGCCCCTGGATGGGCCGAGAAGGATGAACTGGAACTTCGTAGCCAGCCACCCGGCGCTGATTGAACAGGCCAGAGCAAAATGGGCGGCCGGGGACTGGCCGACCGTGCCGGGGGAAGTGGAGCGGATTGAACTGCCAACGCCCCGGAAATAGCCGCAGGGTCACACACCCTGCGGGAGCCGGCTTGCTGGCGACCCCTTCAGTCGAGGCAACTGCTGACATTGGAACTCAAGCGGTCAGCAGCCTCCTGCTTCAGGTAATCAGCCTGCAAACACCTCGTCCAGCAGGTTATGCATCGAGGTAAAC
Organism: Pseudomonas sp. 15A4; assembly: GCF_016925575.1. Classification (NCBI taxonomy): domain Bacteria; kingdom Pseudomonadati; phylum Pseudomonadota; class Gammaproteobacteria; order Pseudomonadales; family Pseudomonadaceae; genus Pseudomonas; species Pseudomonas sp. 15A4. The sequence goes on from NZ_CP068986.1 coordinate 4,373,919, forward strand.
GCACGCTTGGAAACGGTCGGGTTGTACATCTGCACGCCCGGGTTGTTGGCGTGCGGGTCGGTGAAGGAATGGAACGCCCCGCCGTAGCTCAGCAATTGCCAGTCGACATTGGCAGCGTTCATTTCCGCTTCGAACGCCGGCAGTTGCTCTTTTGGCACCAGAGGGTCGGAAGCGCCGTGCATCACCAGCACCTTGCCCTTGATGTTGTTGGCGTCAGCCGGGTTCGGTGTGTCGAGTGTGCCGTGAAAGGAAACCGCAGCCTTCAACGGCGCACCGGTGCGTGCCAGTTCCAGTGCGCAGCAACCGCCGAAGCAGAAGCCGAACGCCGCCAGCCGGGACGTGTCGACGGCGGCAATGGTCTGCGCGGTCAGTTGATCCAGGGCGGCCTTCATGCGCTTGTTCAAGAGCACGCGATCATTCTTCAACGGCATCATGGCAGCCGCCGCTTCATCGCCATTGGACGGGCGCACCTGCTGGCCGTACAAATCCGCCAATAACACCACGTAGCCCTTCGCTGCCACATCTTTGGCAATCTGCTCGGCGTCTACGCTGACACCCATCCAGTTAGGCGCCATCACCAGACCCGGTGCGGCCTGACTGCCCTCGCTGAAGGCCAGACGGCTCTCGTAGCTCACGCCATCGATTTCATAGACGATGGACTGCACGGTCACATTGCTCATAGCGAACTCCTGCTGACAAGGATGGAGGGAGATTAAATGACAAAACCCGCCGGAGCGGGTTCTGCCGTGACGCGGATGTTAAACCGAGAGCTCAACCAACAACTTGTTCAAACGGCGCACGTAAGCCGCCGGATCTTTCAAGCTGTCGCCGGCCGCCAGCGCAGCCTGGTCGAACAGGATGTGCGACAGATCACCGAAGCGGTCTTCATTCTGCTCATTGTCCAGCTTGTCAATCAGCGGGTGCGACGGGTTAAATTCGAAGATCGGCTTGGAATCCGGGACCTTCTGACCACTCGCTTCGAGGATTTGGCGCATCTGCAGACCCAGGTCCTGCTCGCCAATCGCCAGAATCGCAGGCGAATCGGTCAGACGGTGGGAAACCCGCACTTCACTGACGGCATCACCCAGCGCGGCTTTCAGGCGCTCGATCAGGCCTTCCTTGTCCTTGGCGACTTCTTCCTGGGCTTTCTTGTCCTCTTCGGAATCAAGCTTGCCCAGGTCCAGGTCACCGCGCGCCACGTCAACAAAGCCTTTGCCGTCGAAGTCGCTCAGGTAGCTCATCAGCCACTCGTCGATGCGGTCGGTCAGCAGCAGCACTTCAATGCCTTTCTTGCGGAAAACTTCGAGGTGCGGGCTGTTCTTGACCTGCGCGTAGCTTTCGCCGGTGAGGAAGTAGATCTTGTCCTGACCTTCCTTGGCGCGCGACAGGTAGTCGGCCAACGAAACGCTTTGCTCGCCGCTGTCGTCGGAGGTCGATGCAAAGCGCAGCAGGCCGGCGATCTTCTCTTTGTTGGCGAAGTCTTCGGCCGGGCCTTCTTTCAGCACCTGACCGAAGTTTTTCCAGAAGCCCTTGTAGTCTTCCGGCTGGTTTTTCGCCAGCTTCTCCAGCATGTCCAGCACACGCTTGGTCAGCGCCAACTTCATCGAATCGATGATCGGGTCTTTCTGCAGGATTTCGCGGGACACGTTCAGGGACAGGTCGTTGGAATCGACCACGCCCTTGATGAAGCGCAGGTACAGCGGCAGGAACGATTCGGCCTGGTCCATGACGAACACGCGCTGCACGTACAGCTTCAGGCCGCGCGGCGCTTCGCGCTGGTACAGATCGAACGGTGCGCGGGCCGGCACGTACAGCAGCGAGCTGTATTCCAGCTTGCCCTCGACCTTGTTGTGGCTCCAGCTCAGCGGGTTTTCGAAATCGTGGGCGATGTGCTTGTAGAACTCCTGGTATTCCTCGTCCTTGACCTCGGCACGGGGACGGGTCCACAGCGCGCTGGCGCGATTGACGGTTTCCCACTCTTCAACAGGCTCCGCATCGCCCTCGACAGGCGCCTGCTCCTTCGGCAGCTCGATGGGCAGAGCGATGTGGTCAGAGTACTTCTTGATGATGTTGCGCAGGCGATAGCCGTCCGCGAACTCGTCTTCGGCGCTCTTGAGGTGCAGCACGATGCGGGTACCACGATCAGCTTTCTCAACCGTGGCGACTTCGAACTCGCCCTCGCCTTTCGACGACCAGTGCACACCTTCGCTGGCGGAAAGGCCGGCGCGACGGGTGAACACTTCAACCTGGTCGGCCACGATGAAGGCGGAGTAGAAGCCGACACCGAACTGACCGATCAGGTGGGAATCTTTCTTCTGATCACCGGACAGATTCTTCATGAAATCGGCGGTGCCGGACTTGGCGATGGTGCCCAGATGAGTGATGACATCTTCGCGGCTCATGCCGATGCCGTTGTCTTCCAGGGTAACGGTCTTGGCGTCCTTGTCGTAGCTGACACGGATCTTCAGCTCCGCACCGCCTTCCAGCAGCTCGGGCTTGGACAGCGCCTCGAAACGCAGCTTGTCCACCGCGTCGGACGCGTTGGAAATCAGCTCGCGAAGGAAGATTTCCTTGTTCGAGTACAGGGAATGGATCATGAGGTGCAGCAGCTGCTTCACCTCGGTCTGGAAGCCCAGGGTTTCCTTTTGAGTTTCCACACTCATGGTCATCAAACTCCAATCAGTCCACACAAATAGGGGTAGCTGCGCGAAACGCCGAGGGCGGCTCCGAGCAGCGGGTTGTCATCAAGGTGGGGGCTGAGGAGACGATTTCAAGGGAGAGACATCCTGTCAGTGAAGAATCTTCCTCATCGAAACCACCAAGGCCATAGATCTGATGACTGACGACGGAACATTAACGATTAGGCTCGTGGGATCTGCTGAGGTGTTACACCGCTGAGACGCCAATGTATTAATCCCGTAGGAACATGGAACTAACCCTGCGACCAAGTGCTCGAAGCCACGTTGATGACCAATAAGGAGAAACACCCCATGCGTAAATCTTTAGCTATTGCCCTGATGCTTTCTGCCACTCTGGGCCTCGCCGCCTGTGACAAAAAATCCGAAGATAAACAGCAAGATGCAAACAAGGCTGCCGAGCAGTCGCAAGAATCGATGCAAAAAGCACAAGACAAAGTGAACGACGCTGCCAAAGAAAGTCAGGAAGCCGCTCAAAAGAACGCTGAAGCCGCTCAAGAGCGCGCTAAAGAAGCGAACCAGGCAGCACCTGCAACTAAGCAGTAAGTTTCCAGAGTTTCAAAAAACAAAGCCCGCATTTAGCGGGCTTTGTTTTGTCTCCTTGAAAAAGATCGGCGCGTTTATTCTGCGACGCGCCGACCTCCTCCTCAGGCCAGCGCTTCGCTGCGCTTGCCCAGCATGCGATCCACCACGAACGCGACGAACAGCGTGATCAGGGACGGGATCAGCCACGCCAGGCCTTGCTCGCTCAACGGCAGATGAGCCAGTGCATCCGGCACATACCCTCCCAGCGCAGAACCTTTGACGGCATCGACCACACCGATCAGGAATGCCACCAGCATGACCGGGGCGACGATCCGCCCTTGCTCGTGCCAGAAATCCTTGCAGAAGCTCAACGCCACCAGCGCAATGCATGGCGGGTAAATAGCGGTCAGCACCGGAATCGAGAACTGGATCAGCTTGGTCAGGCCCAGATTGGAGACCAGCAGCGAAAACGCCGCCAGCAGGATCACCAGCGTCTTGTAGGACAGCGGCAGCACGCGGCTGAAGTACTCGGCGCAGGCGCAGGTCAGACCCACCGCGGTTACCAGGCACGCCAGCGAGATCAGCACGGCGAGAAAGCTGCTGCCCAAGGTGCCGAAGGTGTGCTGGACGTAGGCGTGCAACACGGCGGCGCCATTGGTTGCACCGGCGGCGACGGCATGGCTGTCGGAACCCAGACGGAACAGGCTGATGTAGACCAGCGCCAGACCGACACCGGCAATCAGGCCGGCGATGATGGCGTAGCGAGTAATCAGCCGGGGCGACTCGACACCGCGCGAGCGTATCGCGTTGACGATGACGATGCCGAAAACCAGCGCGCCCAACGTGTCCATGGTCAGGTAGCCGTTGATGAAACCCTGGGAAAACGGCGCCGCAACATAGGCAGGTTCGGCGATACCGACCTCACCCGCCGGCAGGACAAAGGCAGCAATGCCGAGGATGGCCAGGGCGATGATCTTCAGCGGCGCGAGGAAGCGGCCCACGGTGTCCAGCAAACGACCCGGATAAAGGGAGATCCAGAACACCAGAACGAAATAAACCAGGCTATAAAGGAACAGCGCCAGCGGGCTTTCACCGGTCAGCGGGGCCAGGCCGACTTCAAACGACACCGTCGCCGTGCGCGGCGTGGCGAACAACGGGCCTACGGACAGGTAGCAGACGGCGGCGAGGATGGTCCCGGCGACCTTGCCGATCGGACTGCTCAATGCGTCCATCGCGCCGCCCACCTTGGCAAGCGCGATGACCGTCACCACCGGAAGGCCGACGGCCGTGACCAGAAAGCCCAGGGCCGCCATCCATACGTTGGGGCCGGCCTGGAGGCCTACAATCGGGGGAAGATGATATTGCCAGCGCCCACGAACAGCGCAAACGTCATGAAACCCAATGCCAGAATGTCCTGGCCTTTCAACACTTTCATTAAGGAAACCACACTGCTGAATCGGAATTAAGAAGAGGATTTCCCTGAGGGTGGGGGAAATGCTGCCCGCCCTTTTAAGACAGACCCTGAGCGCGCTGCCGCTCCTTGTGGGAGCCGACTGCACAAAACGGCGGCTAGCCTACCCTATTTGGCGCACCGATACAGGGCGGTGCGACCACTCAACGCACGTTCGTGTCGCATATCAGAAATGTCTTACAGAATTAAGGTCAAAGCATCGGCGCAAATCGAAACGCCGGAAACGCAAAAGCCACCCGAAGGTGGCTTTTGTTGATTAAGCAGTGAGACGAAGGCGATTAAGCCTTCTTCACTTCCCAACCGGTCAGCTCAGCCAGGGCTTTGCCGATGTCTGCCAGCGAACGCACGGTTTTCACGCCTGCGTCTTGCAGCGCAGCGAATTTCTCGTCTGCAGTGCCTTTGCCGCCAGAGATGATCGCGCCCGCATGGCCCATGCGCTTGCCCGGAGGAGCAGTCACACCCGCGATGTAGGAAACGACTGGCTTGGTCACGTGTGCCTTGATGTAGGCAGCCGCTTCTTCTTCAGCCGAACCGCCGATCTCACCGATCATGACGATCGCTTCGGTCTTCGGGTCTTCCTGGAACAGCTTCAGGATGTCGATGAAGTTCGAACCCGGGATCGGGTCACCACCGATGCCGACGCAGGTCGACTGACCGAAACCGGCGTCAGTGGTCTGCTTCACAGCTTCGTAAGTCAGGGTGCCGGAACGCGACACGATACCGACCTTGCCTGGCAAGTGAATGTGACCTGGCATGATGCCGATCTTGCACTCGCCCGGGGTGATGACGCCTGGGCAGTTAGGGCCGATCAGGACCACACCCAGTTCGTCGCACTTGACCTTGGCTTCGAGCATGTCGATGGTCGGAATGCCTTCGGTGATGCAGACGATCAGCTTGATGCCGCCGAACGCTGCTTCAAGGATGGAATCCTTGCAGAACGGAGCCGGAACGTAGATGACCGAAGCGGTTGCGCCGGTTTTTTCTACTGCTTCGGACACCGTGTTGAACACGGGCAGGTTCAGGTGCGTGGTGCCGCCCTTGCCTGGGGTCACGCCGCCAACCATTTTGGTGCCGTAGGCAATGGCTTGCTCGGAGTGGAAGGTACCCTGGGAGCCGGTGAAGCCCTGGCAGATAACCTTGGTGTCTTTATTGATCAGGACGCTCATTATTTGCCCTCCGCAGCTTTGACGACTTGTTGAGCAGCGTCGGTCAGGCTGGTAGCTGCGATGATGTTCAAGCCGCTTTCTGCCAGTACTTTAGCGCCCAGCTCAGCGTTGTTGCCTTCAAGGCGAACAACCACCGGGATTTTCACGCCGACTTCTTTCACGGCGCCAATGATGCCTTCGGCAATCATGTCGCAACGAACGATGCCGCCGAAGATGTTGACCAGTACTGCAGCGACGTTGGTGTCGGACAGGATGATCTTGAACGCTTCGGTAACGCGCTCTTTGGTTGCGCCGCCGCCTACGTCGAGGAAGTTGGCTGGCTTGCCGCCATGCAGGTTGACGATGTCCATGGTGCCCATGGCCAGACCGGCACCGTTGACCATGCAGCCGATGTTGCCTTCCAGTGCCACGTAGTTCAGTTCGAACTTGGCAGCGTGGGCTTCACGTGGGTCATCTTGCGATGGGTCGTGGAAAGCCTTCAGCTTTGGCTGACGGTACATGGCGTTGGCGTCGATGTTGATCTTGGCGTCGAGGCAATGCAGATCGCCGTCAGCCTTGATCACCAGCGGGTTCACTTCCAGCAGGGCCAGGTCGTGGTCCTGGAACAGCTTGGCCAGACCGGTGAAGATCTTGGCGAACTGGGTGACCTGCTTGCCTTCCAGACCCAGCTGGAATGCCAGATCGCGACCCTGGAATGGCTGAGCGCCAACCAGTGGATCGATGGTGGCTTTGAGAATCTTCTCAGGCGTGTCGTGAGCGATCTTCTCGATGTCCACGCCACCTTCGGTGGAAGCCATGAACACGATACGACGGCTCGAACGATCGACTACAGCGCCCAGGTACAGCTCTTTGGCGATGTCAGTGCACGATTCAACCAGGATCTTGGTGACCGGCTGACCGTTGGCATCAGTCTGGTAAGTGACCAGACGCTTGCCCAACCACTGTTGAGCGAACGCAGCGGCGTCTTCCTTGCTGCGAACCAGCTTGACGCCGCCCGCTTTACCGCGACCACCAGCGTGAACCTGGGCTTTGACGACCCACTCGGTTCCGCCGATCTTGTCGCACGCTTCTGCTGCTGCTTCCGGGGTGTCTACTGCATAGCCCTTGGAAACTGGCAGGCCGTATTCAGCAAACAGCTGCTTACCCTGATACTCGTGAAGATTCATGCTTATTACCGTCTTCGTTAGGTACTGCGCATTCGGTGCTGCTCGTCAAAGCGTGCCGCACCACCTGTGACCGCTTCTCCCGGCGAACGCAGGTCAGGCATCAAGCCTGCCCTGTGCTGCCGGGAGTTCGAGTCCAACGGACCTTCCGCGGTAAGCCCTGCGAGCAGGGCCTACGACGGGCGGACCGTCGTGGTTATCTTTAGCGTTTTTCTTGTTCTGGATGTGGATGGCGCCGCCATTCACAGCCAGTGCCGCTTCGTGCAGCGCTTCGGACAGGGTCGGGTGGGAGAAGACCATCATGCCGATGTCTTCGGCACTGGTGCCGAACTCCATACCGATCGCGCCCTGCTGTACCAGCTCTGCAGCGCCCGGACCAATGACGTGTACACCCAGCACACGGTCGGTCTTGGCGTCAGCGATGACCTTGACGAAACCGCCGGTGTCATTCGCTGCCATCGCACGGCCGCTGGCCGCGAACGGGAACTGACCGACGTTGACTTCAACACCTTCAGCCTTGAGCGTCTGCTCGGTTTTGCCGACCCAGGCGATTTCCGGGTGGGTGTAGATAACCGACGGGATCAGGTCGTAGTTCATCTGGGTCTTGTGACCCTTAATGCGCTCGACAACCATGATGCCTTCTTCGGACGCTTTGTGCGCCAGCATCAGACCACGGACCACGTCACCGATCGCGTACACGCCAGGAACGCTGGTCTCGCACTGCTCGTTGACGAAGATGAAACCGCGCTCGTCGATGTCGACACCGCTGTCGGCAGCCAGCAGCTCGGTGGTCACCGGGCGACGGCCCACGGCCACGATCACGCGGTCGAACGTGATGTTCTGCTCGCCGTCCTTGTCGGTGTAGGTCACGACGACTTCGTCGCCATTGACCTTGGAACCGGTAACGCGTGCGCCCAGCTTGATGTCCAGACCCTGCTTGGTGAAGGTCTTCTGCGCTTCTTTGGCAACGGCTTCGTCAGCGGCTGGCAGGAATTTCTCCAGGGCCTCGAGGACAGTTACCTTGGCACCCAGGCGAGCCCAGACCGAACCCAGCTCCAGACCGATGACACCGGCGCCGATGACGCACAGACGCTCAGGCACGGCCGGGAATTCCAGGGCACCTGTCGAATCGACGATGGTGACCTGATTGACCGGAGCCGGCGGAATGTCGATCGGACGCGAACCGGACGCCAGAATGATGTTCTCGGCTTCGATGACTTCGGTGGTGCCGTCTGGCTTGGTCAGCTCGACTTTCTTGCCGGCCAGCAGTTTGCCGTGGCCTTGCAGGGAAGTGACGCCGTTGGCCTTGAACAGGCTGGCAACGCCGCCGGTCAGGCCTTTGACGATCTGAGCCTTGCGACCAATCATGGCAGCAATGTCCATTTTCAGGTCGCTGAGCGAGATACCGTGAACACCGAACTGGTTCTTGGCTTCGTAGAATTTCCAGGAGCTGTCCAACAGCGCCTTCGAAGGGATGCAGCCCACGTTCAGGCAGGTACCGCCGAGGGCCAGCTTGCCCTCCTTATCCTGATACTTCTCGATGCAGGCAGTCGTGAGACCGAGTTGCGCGGCCTTGATAGCGGCCACGTAGCCGCCAGGGCCAGCGCCAATCACTACCACGTCGAATTTCTGGGACATAGAAAAGAGTTCCTCTTTAGCTGCGAGCTTTAAGCCACAAGCTGCAAGCTGATCCGTGATGCTTTACAGACGAGTTGCAGCCTGTTCATTAGGATGTTGCGACGACCCAAGCGTTGGCGCCAGGCTGCTGTAACTTGCAGCTTGGCGCTTGCGGCTTGCAGCTGTCCTTGAATCAGATGTCCAGCAACAGACGAGCCGGGTCTTCCAGCAGGTTCTTGATGGTCACCAGGAACGTCACGGCTTCTTTACCGTCGATCAGGCGGTGATCGTAGGACAGCGCCAGATACATCATCGGACGGATGACGACCTGACCGTTGATCGCCATAGGACGCTGCAGAATGTTGTGCATGCCCAGGATGGCCGCTTGCGGCGGGTTGACGATCGGGGTCGACATCATCGAACCGAAAGTACCACCGTTGGTGATCGTGAAGGTACCGCCAGTCATCTCGTCGATGGACAGTTTGCCGTCACGGGCTTTCTTGCCGAAGGTAGCGATGCCGCCTTCGATTTCAGCCAGGCTCATCTGCTCGGCGTTGCGCAGCACCGGAACTACCAGACCGCGATCGCTCGACACGGCAACGCCGACGTCGGCATAACCGTGGTAGACGATGTCGGTGCCATCGATCGAAGCGTTGACCGCAGGGTAGCGTTTCAGCGCTTCGGTCGCGGCCTTGACGAAGAACGACATGAAGCCCAGGCGCACGCCGTTGTGGGACTTCTCGAACAGGTCCTTGTACTTCGAACGCAGCGCCATGACTTCGGTCATGTCGACTTCGTTGAAGGTGGTCAGCATCGCCATGTTCGACTGAGCTTCAACCAGACGCTCTGCCACCTTGGCGCGCAGACGGGTCATCGGCACGCGCTTCTCGGTGCGGTCGCCAACGGCAGCCACAGGCGCAGCGGCAGCAGCCGGTTTGGCGGCAGGTGCAGCGGCCGGCGCGGATTTCTTCGCTTCGATGGCAGCAACCACGTCTTCCTTGGTCACGCGGCCGTCTTTGCCCGTGCCTTTGACGCTGGACAGGTTGATGCCGTTTTCTTCGGCCAGCTTGCGGGCAGCCGGCGCGCCGATGGCGTCTTCGTCACCGGAAGCAGCAGGTGCAGCGGCAGCCTGGGCCGGCGCAGCAGCCGGAGCCGATGCTGCAGCGGCTGGAGCGGCTGGAGCGGCGGCAGCTGGGGCGGCAGCAGCGCCGCCTGCTTCGATCGAGCCCAGCAACTGGTTCGACAGGACGGTGGCGCCCTCTTCGGCAACGATTGCGCCCAGTACGCCGTCAGCCTCGGCCAATACTTCCAGCACGACCTTGTCGGTTTCGATATCGACGATCAGGTCGTCACGTTTGACGGCGTCGCCCGGTTTCTTGTGCCAGGTGGCAACGGTGCCGTCGGCAACGGATTCCGGGAAAGAGGGGCTTTGATCTCAATAGCCATTATCTGTAATTCCTTTAATTCGGTTTCTAGTGCGCGAAGGCGTTAAACGGAGAACGCGTCTTTCAGCAGTTTTTCCTGCTGTTCGGCGTGCATCGAAGCGTATCCACAAGCAGGGGCAGCGGAAGCATCACGGCCGGCGTACTCGAGAACGAGGTTGCGGTTGTGATTGCCGATGCTGCGGCGCAGGTGGTGCTGACTGCTGTACCAGGCGCCCTGGTTCATCGGTTCTTCCTGACACCAGACCACGTTGGTCAGGTTGGTGTACGACGCGATAGCGTCCATCAGGTCGTCTTCCGGGAACGGATAGAGCTGCTCGAGACGCACAATGGCGATGTCTTCGCGGCCTTCGGCACGGCGTTTTTCCAGCAGGTCGTAGTAGACCTTGCCGCTGCACAGCACCAGACGCGTCACTTTCGCGGCATCGAGGGTGTCGATCTCCGGGATGACAGTCTGGAACGAGCCATGGGCCAGATCTTCCAGGGTCGACACAGCCAGCTTGTGGCGCAGCAACGACTTCGGCGTCAACACGATCAGCGGCTTGCGCAGCGGACGGATCACCTGACGGCGCAGCAGATGGTAGATCTGAGCCGGGGTGGTCGGTACGCAGACCTGAATGTTGTGCTCGGCGCACAACTGCAGGTAACGCTCAAGACGTGCCGATGAGTGCTCCGGCCCCTGCCCTTCGTAGCCGTGGGGCAACAGCATGGTCAGACCACACAGACGACCCCACTTGTGCTCGCCACTGGTGATGAACTGGTCGATCACGACCTGTGCACCGTTGGCAAAGTCACCGAACTGGGCTTCCCAGATGACCAGCGCATTAGGCTGAGTCGTCGAGTAGCCGTATTCGAACGCCAGCACGGCTTCTTCCGACAGGAACGAGTCGTACAGGTCAAAGCGCGGCTGACCGGCGTACAGGTTCTGCAGAGGCACGTAGGTGTCGCCGTCCTTCTGGTTGTGCAGCACGGCATGACGGTGCGAGAACGTACCGCGACCGACGTCCTGCCCGGTGATGCGCACCTGATGGCCTTCGAACGCGAGCGTCGCGTAGGCCATGGTTTCGGCATAACCCCAGTTGATCGGAAGGCCACCGACTTGCATCTTCTGGCGGTCTTCGTAGATTTTCTGGACCTGACGCTGAACCACGAAACCTTCCGGCACTTCCATCAGCTTGGCTGACAGTTCCTGCAGGGTCTTGAGGTCGAAACTGGTGTCATGACGTGCGGTCCACGCGTGACCCAGGTACGGACGCCAATCGACGAACAATTCCTTGTTCGGCTCTTTGACGAGACTTTTGACCACGTGCATGCCGTTGTCGAGCGCGTTGCGGTACTCGTCGACCTTGGCCTGGGCGGCTTCGGCGTTGAGAATGCCAGCGGTGGCCAGAGCATCGGCATACAGCTCACGGGTGGTGCGCTGTTTGGCAATCTGCTGGTACATCAGCGGCTGGGTGCCACTTGGCTCGTCGGCTTCGTTGTGGCCGCGACGACGGTAGCAAACCAGATCGATGACCACGTCACGCTTGAACTGCATGCGGTAGTCGATCGCCAGTTGGGTCACGAACAGCACCGCTTCAGGATCATCGCCGTTCACATGGAGGATCGGCGCCTGAATCATCTTGGCAACGTCGGTCGCATACTCGGTGGAGCGCGAGTCTTCCTGCTTGCTGATGGTGAAGCCGACCTGGTTGTTGATCACGATGTGGATAGTGCCGCCCGTCTTGAAGCCACGGGTCTGCGACATCTGGAAGGTTTCCAGCACCACGCCCTGACCTGCGAACGCAGCGTCACCGTGAATGGAGATCGGCAGCACTTTCTCGCCAGTGGCGTCGTTGCGACGATCCTGACGGGCACGCACCGAGCCTTCGACCACAGGGGACACGATTTCCAGGTGGGACGGGTTGAACGCCATCGCCAGGTGAACTTCGCCGCCGGTGGTCATCACGTTGGACGAGAAGCCCTGGTGATATTTAACGTCACCGGAACCCAGCTCGACCTTCTTCTTGCCTTCGAACTCGTCGAACAGGTCGCGCGGGTTCTTGCCGAAGGTGTTGACCAGCACGTTGAGACGGCCGCGGTGGGCCATGCCGATGACAACTTCCTTGGTGCCGTAGGAGCCGGAACGCTGAATCAGCTCGTCGAGCATCGGGATCAGGCTTTCGCCGCCTTCCAGACCGAAACGCTTGGTACCCGGGTATTTGGTGCCCAGGTACTTTTCCAGCCCCTCGCCCGCCGTCACACGCTCAAGCAGATGGCTCTTGATGTCGGCGGAATAGGCAGGACGGCCACGCACGCTTTCGAGGCGCTGCATGAACCAGTTGCGCTGGTTGGAATCGACAATGTGCGTGAACTCGGCGCCGATGGTGCGGCAATATGTCTGCTGCAACGCTTCGACGATTTCGCGTAGGCTCGCTTCTTCCTTGCCGATGAACAGGTCGCCGGCACGGAATGTGGTATCGAGGTCAGCGTTGGTCAAACCGTAATGGTTGATCGACAGGTCAGCTGGCGCAGTACGCTTCCACAGACCCAGAGGATCGAGTTGCGCACCCTGATGGCCGCGCATACGGAATGCCTGGATAAGTCGCAGCACTTCAACTTGCTTCTTTTCATGCTCGCTGCTCACGCTGCCGGCAGAGACCGGTTGGGCGCGGCGCTGGTTTTTCCCCAGCAACACAAAATGATCGCGAACCGTAGAGTGCGATACATCGGTGGCAGTGCTGCCGTCAGCCGGCAACGTCTGAAAATAGGTGCGCCACTCTTCTGGCACAGCGTTAGGGTCGTGCAGGTAGAGCTCATAGAGCTCTTCCACATAGGCAGCGTTACCACCGGAAAGGTGGGCGCTGTTCCACATGCGCTGCATCACGCTTTCTTGCATGCTTGGTCACCCTCGATTAGGGGACACCATCGGCGTCGATGCCAGCGCAAACTTGAAAAGTCCATGTGCAGCGACTTCAAGTCACTAGGAATCACGCAGATAGTCCGGGTACCAGCCCGGATGCCCCTGCTGGTTTCATTTCTTCAAAATAAGAGCTGAAGCCATACGACAACTGCTCAGGTTAAAACTACGGCGCCGGTTGAAGCCTGCGCCGCAGCGTTTACGGGTGCTGCAGTAGCGGGTGCTGCGATGTTACAGGTGTGGCGAACTCAGACACCGCTTTTGAGCAACATGTTGCGCACGTGACCGATAGCCTTGGTTGGGTTAAGGCCTTTCGGACACACGTTGACGCAGTTCATGATGCCGCGGCAGCGGAACACACTGAACGGATCGTCCATGGATGCCAGACGCTCTTGCGTTCTGGTGTCGCGGCTGTCGGCCAGGAAACGATAGGCTTGCAGAATCGCAGCAGGACCCAGGAACTTGTCGGGGTTCCACCAGAAGGACGGGCAGGACGTCGAGCAGCAAGCGCACAGAATGCACTCGTACAGGCCGTCGAGTTTTTCCCGCTCTTCCGGGGTCTGCAGGCGCTCGATGGACGGAGCCGGCGTGTCGTTCTGCAGGAATGGCTTCACCTTCTCGTATTGCTTGTAGAAGATGCTCATGTCAACGGCGAGGTCACGGATGACCGGCAGACCAGGCAGTGGGCGAACCACCAGCTTGTTGCCCTTGACCACAGCCGACAGCGGCGTGATGCAGGCCAGGCCGTTCTTGCCGTTGATGTTCATGCCGTCGGAACCGCACACGCCTTCGCGGCACGAACGACGGTACGAGAAGCCTTCGTCCTGCTCTTTAACCAGAGCCAGGACGTCCAGCACCATCAGGTCTTTGCCACCGGTGTCGACCTGGAAATCCTGCATGAACGGCGCGGCGTCCTGATCAGGGTTGTAGCGATAAACACTGACTTGCAACATGGCGGTCACCCTTAATAAGTCCGAATCTTAGGTTCAAAAGTCGGAACAGTTTTCGGCGAGAAGTTCACGGCACGCTTGGCTACGCGCTTGTCACCCGGGAAGTACAGGGTGTGGCACAGCCAGTTCTCGTCGTCGCGATCTTCGAAGTCTTCACGGGCGTGAGCGCCTCGGGACTCCTTGCGATGCTCTGCGGCGATCGCCGTTGCTTCAGCGACTTCCAGCAGGTTTTGCAGCTCCAGCGCTTCGATCCGGGCAGTGTTGAACGCCTGGCTCTTGTCGTTGATCTTGACATTGGAAATACGCGTGCGCAGGTCAGCCAGCTGGGCAATACCTTTCTGCATGTATTCGCCGGTACGGAACACACCGAAGTAGTTCTGCATGCAGCTCTGCAGCTCTTTGCGCAGGGTTGCGACGTCTTCGCCATCGGTACGCGAGTTCAAGCCATTAAGGCGAGCCAGTGCGACGTCGATGTCGGTTTCGGAAGCGCGACGGTAGTCGACGCCTTCGTTGAGCGCCTGCTCCAGGTGCAGACCGGCAGCACGACCGAACACCACCAGATCGAGCAGCGAGTTGCCGCCCAGACGGTTGGCACCGTGGACCGAAACGCACGCCACTTCACCCACCGCGAACAGGCCGGGGATGATGGTGTCGACGCCGGCAGCGTCCTGGGTGATCGCCTGACCATGAATGTTGGTGGCAACGCCGCCCATCATGTAGTGGCAGGTCGGTACGACAGGGATCGGCGCAACGGCCGGGTCAACGTGTGCAAAGGTCTTGGACAGTTCCATGATCCCTGGCAGGCGGCTGTGCAGCACTTCTTCGCCGAGGTGATCAAGCTTGAGCATTACGTGGTCGCCGTCAGGACCGCAACCATTGCCGGCGATGATCTCCTTAACCATCGAACGAGCCACAACGTCACGACCAGCAAGGTCCTTGGCGTTTGGCGCGTAGCGCTCCATGAAACGCTCGCCGTGCTTGTTGATCAGGTAACCGCCTTCACCACGGCAACCTTCGGTGACCAGTACACCTGCGCCGGCGATGCCGGTCGGGTGGAACTGCCACATTTCGATGTCCTGAACCGGTACACCGGCACGCAGCGCCATGCCCACGCCGTCGCCGGTGTTGATCAGGGCGTTGGTGGTGGAGGAATAGATGCGGCCGGCACCGCCGGTGGCCAGCACAGTCGCGTCGGCGCGAATGTAGGAGGTTTCACCGGTTTCGATGCAGATGGCGATGATGCCGACGAACGCGCCGTCCTGGTTCTTCACCAGGTCAACTGCGTAGTACTCGTTAAGGAATACGGTGCCGGCTTTCAGGTTGGCCTGATACAGGGTGTGGAGCAGCGCGTGACCGGTACGGTCAGCCGCCGCACAGGTACGTGCAGCCTGACCGCCCTTGCCGAAGTCTTTGGACTGACCGCCGAACGGACGCTGATAGATGCGGCCCTGCTCGGTACGGGAGAACGGCAGACCCATGTGCTCGAGCTCGAACACGGCTTCCGGGCCCACGGAACACATGTATTCGATAGCGTCCTGGTCACCGATGTAGTCGGAGCCCTTGACGGTGTCGTACATGTGCCAGCGCCAGTCATCGTTCGGATCGGCCGAAGCGATTGCGCAGGTGATGCCACCCTGGGCGGAAACGGTGTGGGAGCGAGTCGGGAAGACCTTGGTGACGACAGCGGTCTTGTGGCCGCCCTGAGCCAGCTGCAATGCGGCACGCATGCCCGCACCGCCGCCGCCAATGATAATGGCGTCGAATGAAAGCGTATTAATGTTAGCCATGAATCAGATACCCCAAAGAATCTGCACACCCCAGACGAAGTAAGCGAACATCGCAATGCCGCACACCGCCTGAAAAAGGAAACGCACCACTGTCGCGGACTTGCCCAGCGCCATCGGCGTCAGGTAGTCGGTCGCGATGGTCCACATGCCAACCCAGGTATGAGCCGCCAGGGCTACAAGGGCCAACAGGCTGAAGATGCGCATTGCGTTATGGGAGAAGAGCGCGTGCCACGTGGCGTATTCGATGCCAGGGTGAGCGATCAGGTACCCGATCAGGAAAATGAAATAAGCCGCGAGTACGACGGCGGAGACGCGTTGCGCCATCCAGTCATACAGGCCCGAACGAGAAAGGTTGGTGACGTTGGTTACCATATCCACACTCCTGCCAGAACGATCACCACCACAGACACGGCGATGACGATTTTAGAGCCCAGCTTGCCGCCTTCCAGCGTCTCGCCAATGCCCGAGTCCATGATCAGATGACGGATGCCCGCCACCAGGTGATACAGCAGTGCGGACAGAAGAGCCCAGATCACAAACTTGGCCAGCGGACTGGTCAGCCCTGCTTTCACCGACGCGAAGCCTTCCTCGGAGTCGAGCGACAGGTCCAATGCATAGAGCATGATGGCAATGCCGACGAAGAGGATGACACCGGAGATACGATGAAGGATGGACGTGTAAGCAGTGATAGGGAGTTTGATGGTCCTTAGGTCTAGGTTTACAGGTCGTTGGCTTTTCACGGCTTTTTTTCACACTGAAGAGCCCTAACACTCAGGGCAAGTTGTTGGGAAGTGTACTGGTCAGGTACCCACTACCCAGGAAGTGACCAACCCCGTTGAATCGGGCCTGAAAGCCCCTGGCGGTCGGACGCCGAGTATAGACAGTTAGCCAACTAATGACAACGCGCAGACCCCGTCCCAAGGGTGGATTGCTTTAGCCCGATAATTGGCGTAAATGGCCCGTAATTTCGACGAAAATCCCCCGTTAAAGCCTTCTGCTACAAGACTTTTGGCAAATTGACTTTAGAATTTATCTCACTATAGTGATGCGGGCCCTGCGTGGGGGTCTGTCTGATGATTTGAAGCATAATTAGGAGGCCACATGGCTGATAAAAAGCGCAGTTGATCATCGAGGGCGCAGCCCCGTCGAGCTGCCCATTCTGACCGGCACCGTTGGTCCCGATGTTATCGACGTACGCGGCCTGACTGCCACCGGACGCTTCACATTCGACCCAGGCTTCATGTCCACCGCCTCATGCGAATCCAAGATCACCTACATCGACGGTGACAACGGCATTCTTCTGCATCGCGGCTACCCGATCGAACAGCTGGCCGAGCAATCGGACTACCTGGAAACCTGCTACCTGCTGCTTAACGGCGAACTGCCAACCGCCGAGCAAAAAGCCGAATTCGTCGTCACCGTGAAGAATCACACCATGGTGCACGAGCAACTGAAGACCTTCTTCAACGGTTTCCGTCGCGACGCCCACCCGATGGCCGTCATGTGCGGTGTGGTCGGCGCCCTCTCGGCGTTCTACCATGACTCGCTGGACATCAATAATCCGCAGCACCGGGAAATTTCCGCGATCCGTCTGGTCGCCAAGATGCCGACCCTGGCCGCGATGGTTTACAAGTACTCCATGGGCCAGCCCATGATGTACCCGCGCAACGACCTCAGCTACGCGGAAAACTTCCTGCACATGATGTTCAACACGCCGTGCGAGATCAAACCGATCAGCCCGACGCTGGCCAAGGCCATGGACCGGATCTTCATCCTCCATGCCGACCACGAACAGAATGCCTCGACCTCCACCGTGCGCATGGCAGGTTCCTCGGGCGCCAACCCCTTCGCCTGCATCGCAGCCGGTATTGCTGCACTCTGGGGCCCTGCCCACGGTGGCGCGAACGAAGCCGTGCTGACCATGCTTGATGAGATCGGCGATGTGTCCAACATCGACACTTACATCGCCAAGGCCAAGGACAAGAACGATCCGTTCAAGCTGATGGGCTTCGGTCACCGCGTTTACAAGAACCGCGACCCGCGCGCCACCGTGATGAAACAGACCTGCGACGAGGTCCTGCGCGAGCTGGGCATCACCAATGACCCGCAGCTCAAGCTGGCCATGCGCCTCGAAGAGATCGCCCTGACCGACCCGTACTTCATCGAACGCTCGCTGTACCCGAACGTCGACTTCTACTCGGGCATCATCCTCAAGGCAATCGGCATCCCGACCAGTATGTTCACCGTGATTTTCGCCCTGGCGCGAACTGTCGGCTGGATCTCTCACTGGAAAGAAATGCTGTCGAGCCCGTACAAGATCGGCCGTCCACGTCAGCTGTACACCGGTGAAGTGTCGCGCGACATCGTTCCGCTGGCCGAGCGCAAGTAACTCGACAGCCATCACGAAGACGCAAAAAAGGCTGCCCTAGGGCAGCCTTTTTAGTGTGTGGCTTTAACGTCGCAAGCGAACCGACTCAGTTCTTCTCGGCTCGGTCCTTCAGCGCCTTCAGAGTGTTGAACGGCGCATCCACCACGAACTTGTTCGCCAGCCAGGACGGCACGCTGCCGCCGGGCTCGGTGTGCACTTGATAGGTGACCTCGGTCAGGTTGTCGCCCTTGGGCACGAACTTCCAGAACCCCTCGACCTGCGCCACCCGCACAAAGCCCTTCTCTTCCGGGATGTACTTGGGCTCGCCTTCCAGCTCACGGGTGACGCTGCCATCGGCGCCTTCCACCGTCGTCACTTTCAGCACCGAATCCCGAGGTGTGACTGGCCACGGCGTGTTGAATTGGGAGTAAGTCCAGGTCTTGTCGCCGTCGTGCTTGAGGATCTTCTGCAGTTTGCATTCGTGAATCCAGGCACACGCGCTGGCCACATCTTCCTGCAAAGCACGGAGCTTGCCGATGCCCGCCTTGATGGTGGTCACGCCTTGATAGGCCTTGTACTGCGATCCGGGCACATCGCTGAGGGAGACTTTGATGCCCTCCTCGTTCTTCGCGACTTTCCACTCTTCAGCCTGGGCCGACGCTGCGACCCATACAGTCAGTCCCAGCCCGAAAGCAATGCGGTACAGCGAACTCATAGGTTGTTCCTTATTGTTGAAGTTCAGTCACGACCGGTCGCACTTCATGCCACCGATGTCATCTTTTCCCACCAGCCGATCAGACGAATCGCCTCCTCCGAACTGGTGCCGCAGACCTCAGGCTCCGCCGCAAACTGGCCACACACCGCCGGCCTTCCCGGCTGTCCAAATGTGCCGCAGAGCATGTCCAGCGACAGGTGCAGACAGCGCATGCCCGCAGGTTTGCCGTTGGGCATGCCGGGAATCGGTGAGGTGATGGAGGGCGCGATGCAGCATGCGCCGCAGCCTGGACGGCATTCCATGAAGAGAACCTGCTGTGGCGGTGAGGACGATGGCAGGATCTTACGCGCTAAAACACACGTTTGAAATCGGGCGCTGAGAGCGGGTCACGGGTTCATCACTTCTTGAATGTGAAATCCAGCGCAGCGCCTTCCACGTCCTTGCGCGCCTCATTACGCAACTGCAAGTCCATTTCGTTGCTCAGCAGACGGCCTTGCATCTGGAAGTCAGGGTCAGCGTTGGCGTCAGGAAACATTTTCGGCAGCAGGGGCTTGGCACCGGCTGAGGGCGCGTTGGCCTTCGACGCGGAGCTGATCACATTAGCCGGCGGGGTCAGCTGCTTGACCATCTCCGGGGGCAGGCTAAGGTCCAGTGGCACTTTGTTCAGCTTGGTTTCTTTCACCACTTGGGACGCCGATTTGCTCTTGCTGGCCACTGGGGCACGCCGCGCCACTTCGGCATTATCCGCTTTAACCTTGGCAGATTTGGCGTTGGAGCCCGCCGCCTTATCGTCAGCTGTTTTGGCGTTGTTGACCGTTCGCGGCGCTTCAGCCGATGACTTGCCGGATGCGACAACAGGCACGGTCTTGATATTCGGCGTCAAGGCATGGACCTCTGGCGCTTCAACCCCAGGCTTGTCCGGCACTGCAGACGAAGGCTCAGCTCCAGAGGCAGGCTTCGCTGGTTCGGGAGACACAGGCGACACAGCGGGCGCGTCAGCACGGGTGCCGGCCGCCGACGCAGTGGCTTTCGCCGGTGGCGTGGGCGCTTTGTCGGCATCACACGCGCTAAGCATCACCAACAACATCACAGTTACACAACGCAGTGATTTCATAGTCCGAACGGCAGTAAGTAAGACAGGGGCCATATGCTGGCCCTTTGCATGGCGACTGACAAGTTGGCCCTGTCTGCCTCCCCCGATAACGTATGGAAAGCTGGCAACCCTACGAGTTCACCAGGATTGCCCGGCATCCTGACACAGCTGCTTGGCGAGCATGCCTACCGTCATCAACGCCCTCTCCGCCTCACGGTTCCACGGGAGACCGCAATTCAGGCGAATGCAGTGGTTGAACTGCTCCGTATTACTGAAAATCAGGCCCGGTGCGATGCTGATGCCCTGCTCCAGCGCACGCACGTGCAACTCCTGGGTGTTCACCCGCCCCGGCAGGCTGATCCACAGAATGAACCCGCCCGCAGGTCGACTGATCTGCGTGCCTTCCGGGAACATCTGCTGCACCGCCAGCTGAAACGCGCTGAGATTCTTGCGGTGCTCCTGGCGGATAAAGCGCAAATGCCGGTCATACCCGCCGTTTTCGAGATAAGACGCCACCGCCATCTGCGTCACGCTGCACGCTGAGTGGGTGCTGAAGGTTTGCAGACGCTGGATTTCAGCCTGGTATTTGCCGGCGATCATCCAGCCAATACGCACCCCGGGCGACAGGGTCTTGGAGAAGCTGGAGCAGTAGATGACATGGCCCAGCCGGTCGAAGGCCTTCAAGGCTTTCGTCTTGTTCTGCTCGTACATCAACTCGCCGTAGATGTCGTCTTCGATGATTTGAATGTCGAAGTCCGACGCCAGGCGCAGCAGGTGTTTCTGCCGCTCTTCCGGCATGGTGCTGCCCAGAGGATTGCTTAGCCGGGAGGTCATCACCAGCGCTTTGATCGACCATTGATTGGCAGCCAGCTGCAAGGCCTCGAGGCTGATGCCGGTGTTGGGGTCGCTGGGAATTTCGATGACTTTCAGGCCAAGCAGATCAGCCAGCTGCAGCAGGCCGTAGTAGGTCGGGGATTCTGCGGCGATCAGGTCGCCCGGACTGGTCAGCACCCGCAGTGACATTTGCAGCGCGTCGACGCAGCCATGGGTGATCACGACTTCAGACGGGTCGATCACTACGCCAGCGTCGCGCATGCGAATCGCCACCTGACGGCGCAGCGGCTCGAAGCCGGGGCTGAACATGTAATTGAACGCCCGAGGGCTCTGAAAGCGGGTGACCTTGGCCAGTTGCTGGTGCAACGCGCGCAGGGGCAGGTAATCAATGTGCGGGACCGCTGCGCCAAACGCGAACACCCCTTCCCGCCGCGCCTCGACCAGCACCTGTTGAATGATGCTGGCGCGGGTGACCAGGCCGGGGCGCTCCACCCGAGCGATATCGGGAGTCGCCGCCGTAAGGGCCGGGGTTTGGTGCACGTAGTAACCGGACTGTGGCCGGGCGCGGATCAAACCCTGGTCTTCAAGGTTGGCGTAGGCCTGCAGGACGGTGGCATGACTGACGTTGAGCTGGGAGCTCATTTTGCGCACGGACGGCACGCGTTCGCCTGGCTGATACACGCCCCGGCGAATGTCTTCGGCCAGCTGTTGGGCGATGCGTTGGTACAGCAACAGACTGGTCATTTCGCGTCCCTCGATCCTGTGCTTTGATCTCGTATCCGTTGATTAAAAAGCAGGATCACCGGAACAGTTCGGAAGTGTACGGTGACAGTTCCTGTTCCGGCTAGAGGGCGCGGCGTTTGAATCACTCGGATTCCTACCTTCCTCTGCGCCTTAGCGAGGCGCGCTCAAATGTCCCTTGTCGTCCGAGAAGACAATTTCGACACGGCGATTCTGCGCACGGCCGCTTTCAGAGGTGT
Source organism: Pseudomonas sp. 15A4 (assembly GCF_016925575.1). NCBI lineage: Bacteria > Pseudomonadati > Pseudomonadota > Gammaproteobacteria > Pseudomonadales > Pseudomonadaceae > Pseudomonas > Pseudomonas sp. 15A4. Next base: position 4,395,625 of record NZ_CP068986.1, read on the forward strand.
TGGCGTCCACCGGGTACTGATCGCCGTAACCTTCGACCTGCATGCGGTCTTCCTCGATGCCCAGATCAGACAGCACGTCAGCAACGGCCTGTGCGCGGTCCTTCGACAGCGCAAGGTTTTCCCGAGCATCGCCTGTGCTGTCGGTGTAGCCCTCAATGCGCACCACGCGTTTGGGATTGAATTGCAGGAACTGCACGACCTTCAGCACCGTGCGGTTGGCCGAGCTTTTCAGTTCGGCGCGGCCGGTATCAAAGAGCATGTCGCCGAGGGTCATCACCAGCCCGCGCTCGTTCTGCTGTGTCGACAGACTGATCACCTGATCTTCCGCCCACTTGCCTTGTTGCTGGGCACCGGCCAGCTTGGCTTCACGCAAAGCCAGCTGCAGGCGCTGACGCTCCAGTTCCAGTCGCGCGAGCTTTTCCTGATTCAACAGCAGCTTGCTGTGCTCCCGGGCAATGGCGCTGTAACGGCTGCTCAAGTAGGCGTAATGACTGACGTCGTCAGCGCTGCCGATATAACTCGACAGGCGCTCGGCCCGGCCGAGCAATTCGCCGGCACGGATGACATCCTTCGGCGCGCTGCGCAGGACGTTGGTGTCTTCCTTGACCTTCTGGTAATCGGCAATGGCACCCTGCAACGACTGCTCACTGCTCTGGTGGCCGGCACAGCCCGCAAGACCGGCACTGGCCAGCATGAGGCCGAGACTGAGGCTTCGCACGACAGCATTCATTGGCTGGCCCCCAACTGCTTGCGCAGACGCTCGAGCCGGGTGTTGACCTGAGCCACCTGCGCTTCGCTCTTCCGGGTCAACACTCGGGCCTCGGCCAGACGCGCGTCCAGCTCGGCCTGTTCGGCCTGCATACGCGCATCCTTGTAGGACTTGTCCGCCATGTCGGCGCGAGCCTGGGTCAGCTTCGCCTGGGCTGTCACCAAGTCCGGTTCTTCATCCGTAGCACCGACTGCAGTGGCCTGGGCAACAGCCTGTTCGGTGAGTTTGAGTTGTTCGGTGGGCGCCGGGTCGTTGGCGCAGCCGACAAGGGCGGCGAGCACGACAGCGCCAAATACAGGCTGGATTTTCAAGAGAAAGCTCAAAACACATTCCTACTGATGGAGGGCATTGCCGGACTGCTGCAATTGGTTTTTCCACAGGTCCAGATTGCGCATGACGGCTTCACCGGAGCGACCGGAAGCCGCCAATTCTGTCATTTTTTCGCCAGCTGTCCGCGCAGCCATGGATCGTTGCAAGCCGAATTGAACGACAACGCCAGATAAAACCCCGGATGATCGAGAACCGCGGGCTGGGTTTGCAGGTCTTTGGCGATGTCCAGCGCCTGGGTCACAGCCATGCCGGCGTAGCGGCCGGCCAGGACAAATTCGACCTGCCCCGCCGCCAGTTTCTGAAACGCCTGAACGAGACTGGCCTGCTTCTCCAGCGTCAACTGCGCCCTGATCGCCTGATCGAATCCGGCGGTCACCCGGGTCTTCTCTGACATGGCCCCAGGATGGCCCTGCAGATCGGCCAGTGAGTTGAACGGCTGCTCGTGGCCGTTGCGGGTCCAGACCATGATGTCGTTCTGGGCGATGGGCGGGTGAATAAAGTCCAGGGATTCCAGCTCGGCGTTGTTGAGCGGCGTGTCGGCGAGCATGTCCATGCGCCCGGTGCGCACTTCCTCAAGGGCCTGGCTGCGCTTGCCGCCATACAGCAGCTCGACCTTGACGCCGACCTGCTGCGCGACCTCCTTGAGCAGATCGGCATTGGCGCCCATCAGGTGTTTGGGGTCTTGGGGGTCGCGCCACAGGTACGGCGGCGCATCCGGGCTGCCGGTGACAATCAGCCGGTCACACTTGCCCGCAGACCAGGCCAGCGACGGCAGCAACAGCAACCCGCCCAGCAGTGAAGCCAGCGTCTGCTTTAGCGACAACATGACGACGTCCTTTTTCAGCCCATAAAAAACCCGTCAGTTCCGACTGCCTGAGCGCTGGTTCATCAAGGGAACACGCTTGCGGCAGCCCGAACGAACGGGTTCTCTTTATAAGTCAGGGAAGTGGATTAAACCAGCTTCTCCAACTCAGGGATCGCTTCGAACAGATCCGCGACGAGGCCGTAATCCGCCACCTGGAAGATCGGCGCTTCTTCGTCCTTGTTGATCGCGACGATCACTTTGGAGTCCTTCATGCCTGCCAGATGCTGGATCGCGCCGGAGATGCCGACCGCGATGTACAGCTGTGGCGCGACGATCTTGCCGGTCTGGCCGACCTGCATGTCGTTGGGCACGAAGCCTGCGTCGACGGCCGCGCGGGAAGCGCCGACCGCTGCACCCAGCTTGTCAGCCAGGGTGTAGAGGTGCCTGAAATTTTCGCCGTTCTGCATGCCGCGGCCGCCGGAAACAACGATCTTGGCAGCGGTCAGTTCCGGACGGTCGGACTTGGCCAGCTCTTCGCTGACGAAAGACGACTTGCCCGCATCGTGAGCTGCGCTGACGGCTTCAACCGAGGCAGAACCGCCTTCAGCTGCCACAGCGTCAAAGCCGGTAGCCCGAACGGTGATGACCTTCACGGCGGCCGACGACTGAACGGTCGCAATGGCGTTGCCCGCATAGATCGGGCGCTTGAAGGTGTCAGCGCTTTCAACCGAGATGATCTCGGAGATCTGGTCGACGTCCAACTGGGCGGCAACACGCGGCAGGATGTTCTTGCCGTTGGAGGTCGCCGCGGCCAGCACGTGGCTGTAGGCCGAAGCCAGCTCGACGACCAGCGGGGCGACGTTTTCCGGCAGTTGGTGTTCGTAGGCCGCATTGTCAGCCACGAGGACCTTGGACACGCCTGCGATTTTTGCAACAGCTTCGCCAACGGCACCGACATTGTGGCCCGCGACCAGAACGTGAATGTCACCACCGATCTTGGCAGCCGCGGCAACGGTGTTGAGGGTGGCGGGAGCGATTGCGCCGTTTTCGTGCTCAGCGATAACCAGGGTCGTCATCAGATCACCTTCGCTTCGTTTTTCAGTTTATCGACCAGTTCAGCAACCGACTTGACCTTGATGCCTGCGCTGCGGGCAGCCGGGGCTTCAACCTTCAGGGTCTTGTTGGTGGACGCAATCGAAACACCCAACGCATCAGGGGTCAGCACTTCGAGCGGCTTTTTCTTGGCTTTCATGATGTTCGGCAGCGACGCGTAGCGCGGCTCGTTCAAGCGCAGGTCGGTAGTGACAATGGCCGGCAGCTTGAGGGAAACGGTCTGCGCGCCGGCGTCGATTTCACGGGTGACATTGACGCTGTCGCCGGAGACTTCGACTTTCGAGGCGAACGTGCCTTGGGCATAGCCGCTCAGCGCAGCCAGCATCTGGCCGGTCTGGTTGTTGTCGCTGTCGATTGCCTGCTTGCCGAGGATGACCAGCTGCGGCTGCTCTTTGTCGACAACAGCCTTGAGCAACTTGGCCACGGCCAGGGAGGTCAGTTCGTCAGCGGATTCTACGAGGATGGCGCGATCGGCACCCAGTGCCAGCGCGGTGCGCAGTTGCTCCTGAGCCGTGGTCGGACCGATGGAAACGACAACGATCTCGGTCGCAACGCCCTTCTCCTTCAGGCGCACGGCTTCTTCTACAGCGATTTCGCAGAAGGGGTTCATCGACATTTTAACGTTGGCGAGATCGACGCCGGAGTTGTCCGCTTTGACGCGAACCTTGACGTTGTAGTCGACCACTCGTTTGACAGCTACAAGAACCTTCATGGATTCCTCGTTTCTCTCCGGTGAAAAGAAAATCGCCAGGCCATGCCCGGCGATGGGTACTCGTCAGTGTAAAGAATACCTGTGAAAACAACGTATTCGCGGTTGCCGAATGCGGATGTCAGCAAAAGCGGCGACGCTACGGCGGCAATCCAAGCCAGACGTTGATCGCCCGTGTAAACTGCAGCGCGCCGCCAGCGTGGGGCTGAAGGTGGCGCGGAGGCGATGCTCACGTTGCTTTTAGCGGTGTTCTGCTGCCAACAGGTTTGTACCGGCAGCCGAGGCGAACAGCCAGCTGGGGCGAGTGCAAAACCGCCCGTATCTTGACCGCAACGTCTGGTCGGGTCAATACGACATAAACGCCAGTCACAAGCCGCCTCACCATGATTTATCAGGGTTTCGGCCGATTCAAACAAACGTTTGTATTGGACCTGCGAGGTGGTGTAGATATAATGCGCGCCTTCACGATGACACCCGGGCGAACGACCTTCCCGGTGTCGGTTTTAGCCATCTATAAAAATACGTCTAAAAATACGCCGTTGAGCCTTGAGTAGGAGATAGCCTGTGGAACGCGAATTTATGGAGTTCGACGTCGTCATCGTCGGAGCCGGGCCCGCCGGGCTGTCTGCCGCTTGCCGCCTGAAACAGAGAGCCGCTGACGCCGGTCAGGAAATCAGCGTCTGCGTCGTGGAAAAAGGCTCCGAGGTCGGTGCCCACATCCTCTCCGGCGCGGTGTTCGAACCCCGCGCCCTCGACGAACTCTTTCCTGACTGGAAAGCCCTCGGCGCCCCGCTCAACACTCCGGTCAAAGGCGACGACATCTACGTGCTGACCGGTGCCGACGCCAGCCAGAAAGTCCCGGGCGCATTCGTTCCCAAGACCATGCACAACGAAGGCAACTACATCATCTCCCTGGGCAACCTGTGCCGCTGGATGGCACAGCAGGCCGAGAACCTGGGCGTCGAAATCTACCCGGGCTTCGCGGCTCAGGAAGCGCTGATCGATGAAAGCGGCGTGGTGCGCGGGATTCTGACCGGCGACCTGGGCGTCGACCGCGAAGGCAATCCGAAAGAAGGCCTGTACACCCCCGGCATGGAACTGCGCGGCAAGTACACGCTGTTCGCCGAAGGCTGCCGTGGTCACATCGGCAAGCAACTGATCAACCGCTTCAACCTCGACAGTGAGGCCGACGCCCAGCATTACGGCATCGGCTTGAAGGAAATCTGGGAAGTCGATCCGGCCAAACACCAGCCAGGCCTGGTGGTGCACACCGCCGGTTGGCCGCTGGACATCATGGGCACTGAAAACACTGGCGGCTCGTTCCTTTACCACCTGGAAAACAATCAGGTCGTGGTCGGGCTGATCGTGGATCTGTCCTACGCCAACCCATACCTGTCGCCGTTCGATGAATTCCAGCGCCTCAAGCATCACCCGGTCCTCAAGCAATACCTGGAAGGCGGCAAGCGCATCAGTTACGGCGCTCGGGCCATCTGCAAGGGCGGACTGAATTCGCTGCCGAAGATGGTCTTCCCCGGCGGCGCGCTGATCGGTTGTGACCTGGGCACGCTTAACTTCGCCAAGATCAAGGGCAGCCACACCGCCATGAAGTCCGGCATGCTCGCCGCTGAAGCAGTGGCGGATGCGTTGTTTGCCGGCAACGAGGGTGGCGACGCGCTGAACGGCTACGTTGAAGGTTTCAAAGCCAGCTGGCTGCACGAAGAACTGTTCGCCAGCCGCAACTTTGGCGCGGCGGTTCACAAGTTCGGCGCCATCTTCGGTGGGGCGTTCAACTTCATCGATCAGAACCTGTTCGGCGGCAAGATCCCCTTCACCCTGCACGACACCAAGCCGGACTACGCCTGCATGAAGCTGGCGGCCGACTCGAAGAAGATCGACTACCCGAAACCCGACGGCAAGCTGAGCTTCGACAAGCTGAGTTCGGTGTTCATCTCCGGCACCAACCACGAAGAAGAACAGCCCTGCCACTTGAAGCTGAAGGACCCGAGCATCCCGATCAGCGTCAACCTGCCCAAGTGGGATGAGCCTGCTCAGCGGTACTGCCCGGCGGGGGTTTACGAGGTGGTGACCCAGGAAGACGGCGCGAAACGCTTCCAGATCAACGCGCAGAACTGCGTCCACTGCAAAACCTGTGACATCAAGGATCCGTCGCAGAACATTACCTGGGTAGCACCGGAAGGCGCAGGCGGGCCGACCTATCCCAATATGTAAGGGAAGCGGCAAGCTTCAAGCTTTGAGCTGCAAGCTTCCCGGCTGAATCCGGTCCTACTGACACTGCGCGTGTTCAGTGGGACCGGCTTTAGCCGGGAAGGCGCAAGCGGCCACATCGCACAATTGATGGTGCGCACGCTGGCCTCTTCCCGGCTGAAGCCGGTCCCACAAAGACACCGCGTACCCTCGTAGGACCGGATTTAGCCGGGAAGCTTTTAAGGTTCAGCAACCACCCTCACGCTGATATTTTCAGCCGCTCGCCCTCCTCCCCGGATTGCGCTCGAAGTAGCGTTTGTACTCGCGACTGAATTGCGAGGTGCTCTGATACCCGACCTTGTGCGCGACCTGCGCCACCCCCATGCCTTCGCCGATGAGCATCTGTTGAGCCTTGAGCAGCCGCACGCGCTTCAAGTACTGAACGGGTGACAGCAGCGTGCTGCGTTTGAAATGCTCATGGAAGGTTGAAGCGCTCATGTTGGCGCAGCGGGCCAGATCCTCGACGCTCAATGCCTCGTCGTAGTGATCGCGCAGGTAGTGCAACGCTGCCGCGATACGGGCGAAGTGGCCGGTCTGCTCGACCAGCGCACGCAGCACCCCGGCTTGCGGACCGCGCAACGCGGCATACACCACTTCCCGGACCCGGGCCTGGCCCATCACTTGCGCGTCGAGTGGATCGTGCAGACAGCGCAGCAACCGCTCCACGCTCTCGCGCATCGGCGCATCCAGCTCGGCGGAGGTCATGGACTCCGGCGTCTGCGCCTTGACCTTGACGTTCGGCGCCTCGCCCATGGCCTGAACAAGCTCACCCAATAGAGCCCGATCAATTGATACGGCAACGCCATACATCGGCGCCTCGGCCGTCGCGAAGGTTTCGCACATGAACGGCACGGACAACGCCTGCACCAGATAATGACCGGCGCCGTATTCCAGGGTTCGCGGGCCCAGGCGCGCGAGCTTGCTGCCCTGAGCAATGATCACCAGGCTCGGTTCATAGATCTGCGGGCTGCTCGCGACGTAATAATCCCAGGACATCGCCTGCACGCCCGGCACTCGGGTGTCGACGAAACCCGGGCGCGGCGCCAGCGGTTTGATAAGGGAGACCAACTCGGCGTTGGCGTCGGAATGGGAGAGTGGAGACATGGGCAGCCGTACGGAGGATTTGACACCGCAATCATCGCAGATCAGCGGCGCGAAGCCCTACTCGATTGATCAAATCCGGAGGATCAGGCATGACAGGCGGAGGAATGACCATGGCCGACGATGCCCTGCGTGGGGAGAATGGACCGCCTCAACTGTCATCGTTTTCGAGGTTCTTCATGTACACAGCCATCGGTTACGCCGCCCAGTCCGCCACCAACCCCCTCGCCCCTATGACGTTCAGCCGCCGCAGTCCGCGGCCGGACGACGTGGCCATCGAGATCCTCTACTGCGGCGTCTGCCACTCCGACATCCACCAGGCGCGCAACGAGTGGGGCATCGCGGTGTACCCCCTCATGCCGGGTCATGAGATCGTCGGCAAGGTCACCGAAGTCGGCGCCAACGTCAGCAAGCACAAAGTCGGTGATCTGGTCGGCGTCGGCTGCATGGTCGATTCCTGCCGTCAGTGCGAAGCCTGCGCCCGCGACCTTGAGCAGTATTGCCTCGAAGGCGCGACCATGACCTACGCCACTCCGGACCGCGTCGACGGCAGCAACACCATGGGTGGCTATTCCAACAGCATCGTGGTCAGCGAGCACTTCGTCGTGCGTATCCCGGAGAAACTCGACCTGGCCGCTGCCGCACCGATCCTGTGTGCCGGCATCACCACCTATTCGCCGCTCAAGCATTACGGCGTCAAGGCCGGCGACAAAGTGGGCGTGCTGGGCATGGGCGGTCTGGGCCACATGGGCATCAAGTTCGCCAAGGCCATGGGCGCGGAAGTGACGCTGTTCACCCGCTCGGCGAGCAAGGCTGAAGAAGGTCGTCATCAGGGTGCCGACCACGTCATCGTTTCGACGGATGCCGAGCAGATGAAAGCGGCTGCCGGTCATTTCGACTTCCTGCTGGACACCATTCCGGTGCAGCACGACCTGAACCCCTACCTCGAAACCCTGCGATTTGACGGCGTGCACATTCTGGTCGGCCTGATCGAACCCGTGGACCCCGCGCTGCATGCCGCCAATCTGGTGATGAAGCGTCGCGTGCTGGCGGGCTCACTGATCGGCGGCATCGCCGAAACCCAGGAGGTGCTGGATTTCTGCGCCGAGCACGGCATCACCTGCGACATCGAGATGCTCGATATCAAGCACATCAACGAGGCCTACAGCCGCATGATTGCCGGTGACGTGAAATACCGTTTCGTGATTGATATGGCCACGTTGAAGGCCTGATCCACGGGTTCGCCCCGCGCGCAATGCGGGGCGAACGGCGACACCCCTACCGCGAGCGTTCAAGCCACTCCGGCTGGAGCGCCGATTCAGCATGAGGCGCCTCATCCGGCTCGGGCGCAGCGCTGGCCTCGGCGACCCCGTGAGCCAATGGTGCAACCTCGCTGGGTGCATGCTTCCGTCCCTTGACCACCGTCACCGTAGGCGTGGCAACCACCGCATTAGCCATGGCTTTCAGTGCTGTGGCTTCCCTCGTGGCGCGGCGAGCCGCAGGCGAAGGCTTCACAGCAGACTTGGCGGTCGCCTCCGTTTGTGCGGCTGGCGAGGTAGCTCCGCTGATTTCGAGTTGGCCGAGCTCGCGCTGGCGCAGCATTTCGCTGGCAGCTTCACGCACCTCGCCCACGCCCTGCAATAACGCCAGGCTTACGTGGACGTCGTGCTTGAAGTCGCGGATGTAGTGCCGGGTTTCATCAGCCTGGCGCTGCATGTCAACCAATGCTGTCTCCAGCAGTGAAATAGTGGCGCGCAGCTTCATCTGTTTTTTGCGTTTTCCGGCTGGCGTGGAGTCGAGACGGTCCCGCTGCTTGCCAAGCTTCTTCTCCACCTTGCTGTGTTTCTTTTCGAGCTTAGCGAGCTTCTTTTCAGCCCCGGCGAGCGCTTGCCCACAGGCGTGCTCAAAATGCTCCAGCAAGATCGTGGCCAGCTCCTGAAGCAGCTGCAGTGGTGTGAGCTCAGTTTTTTGTTTGTTCGCCATACCAGCCTCCCCTTCCCGAATCGCATGTGCCCTGGCCGGTCGGCCAATGGCGTCTGAACAGTTAAGACCGCGGGTCGGGGTTATGGTTGGGTCGATCACGAGCCGCTTCATCGATCGCTTCACCAGCAGGCGCTTTCCAGGATTTCAACAGGGGTGATTGCCGTCCATTGCGTCAACGTTTCGCCCGTTATCCCCTGCTCTGCTCATCTACACGCTAGCCACCCAACTCCGCAGACAACCGTGCCGCGGCGTCCTTGATCACCGGCACCAGGTCGGCCATCTTTTCCAATGGCATGTACGGCACGGTGCTGGCGATGCTGATGCCAGCGACGATCTGTTTGCTGGCGTCACGCACGGGCGCGGCCACGCAGCGGATCGACGGTTCGTTGTCTTCCAGATCGAACGCATAACCGCCCTGCACGTACTCGCGCATGCGCGCCTGCACCTGCTCCCAGGTCTGCTCTTCATGGGCCGGCCACAGCGGATTTTTGCCGGTGGTTGGCACGCTGATCTCATACAGCCGTTGCCATTCGCTTTCCGGGCTGTCCAGCAGCAGCGCCTTGCCGATGCCGGTGCGCGCCAGCGGCATGCGATGGCCCACTCGCGAACGCATCTCCGGACCATTGCGGCCGGGATTCTTGTGCAGGTACAGCACCTCGTCGCCATCGCGCATCGCCAGGTGCACAGTGTCGCCGGTGAGCGCCGATAATTCGTCGAGAAAGGGTTTGGCGAGCACCAGCAGCGGCACTTCTTCCTGGGCCTGGAACCCCAGTTCGATCAACCTGGGCCCGAGGAGATAACCCGTTTGCGGCACCACTCGCAGGTAGCGCTCCTCCACCAGACAACTGGCAAGCCGGTGCGTGGTGCTGCGGGTGGTGCCGATGAGCCGGGCGATTTCCTTGAGGTCGCGAGCGCCGCTGGCGACCGCATGAATCACGCCCAGGCCGCGAATCAGCGTTTGCGTGCCGGTGGGTGCAGGGTCTTTGCCAGTGACGGCGGTGTCGGATGCATCTTGCATGGCGCGCCTTATCGAATCAGAAAACCGGCGTCATTATCGTCGCCAGCCTTGAAGCCTGCCAGCGTTGTGCAGAATTTGCTCTGCGTCGGCACAGGGTCATGACCACTCGATGCGTTCGACCTTGCCCACCAACAGCATGTCGGACAACGCGCCGTACGCACGCTCGAAGACCATCGCATTTTCCCCAAGATTCACCTTGGTAGCACGCTTCCCAGGGCAGATAATTAAGCAGTTTCGCTGATGAAGGATTCCGCAGGCATGAGGCAAAAGGTTCTGAGACTTTCGCAAAATCACCATGGCCGTGACTTTGTCGTAGGTGACATTCACTTCAAAACCACCGACTTGTACAAAGGCCTGCACAAACTAGGCTTTGACAGCAAGACTGACCGAGTCATCGGCGTCGGCGACCTCATTGATCGCGGCCCGGGCGTGCTCGATGGGCTTAAGCTTTTGGGCGAGCCGTGGTTTTTCACCGTAATGGGCAACCATGAACAGATGCTGATTCGGGCTTACCGTGAAAACCCGGACGCTCGTTATGGCTCTCATGGTGCGGGTTGGTGGGCAACCGTCGCCGATGAGTCGAAAGAGATGATCATCGTCAAGCTTGAGACCCTCCCTACCCTCATCGAGATCGAATCACCCCTTGGGGTCGTCGGCGTTATACACGGGGATGTACCGAGAGGCTTGTCCTGGCAGCGGTTCGTCAACGATATCGACAACGCGGAAGTCGAAGAAATAGCCCTCTGGGGGCGAGAGCGGATCAAAAAACATAACCGTCAAGGCGTCGCCGGCGTATGGCGTGTTTGCACGGGTCACACATGGATTCCAGAGCCGTTACGCCTCGGGAACGTGCTCGCGCTGGATTGCACCGGAGGCGGCGACGGGCCTTTGGGGATTTACTGCGTCCAGGACGATACCCTCTATGTCGACGGTCTTTCCGTGGCGCTTGACCAAGCTGAAGTTTTCACGGAGTTGCTTAAAGATCTAGAGCGCACGCAGGCAGAACTCAACAACACGTTGAGTGCTGGCACGCTAATCGAATCCCAACGCCTGAGCCATAAGGTTGAAGGTTTAGCGGGTCGGGCGAATACTGCCTGGCGTGCACTGCAGCCTGAGCTCGAAGCGTCTCAGAAGCTCTTGAATGAGCTCCACGGGCTCAGCCTGCTTGGCGGGGAGCGTAGGGTCATGAAGCTAAAAGAATTACGGTCTGCATACGAAGGAACCCACATTGAAGGATTACTGAACAGGCTGTTCTCCTAAACGCGAGCGCTGTTGCTTCCCGACAGTAACCGGGGGCAAGACTGATGACTTGGAACAGGTGATGGATCATCGATGGCTGACCTTGCACGCCACAACTCGTTGAACATGGTGGCGCGTCTTGTGATTGCTCGGTCAGCATAACAATGGGGCGCTACCCCATAATCCAGGGTGTATTTGCCATTCGCTTGCGGTGTATTCGCTGATTGCATACGAAGTATCGTTTGCTGTGACCAGCACTGCGGGAAATTGCGCGAACGTAATCATTGCGGCAGCGAAGTCTTGGCACTCTTTCACTTAAAGACCCTTTCTGTAAATTCAAAGGTGCCGCGGGGTAAGCGCGAAGTCCCTCGAGCCACAAGTCTATCTTGCGTCGTGGCTAAGTAGTGGCTCAGCTCAAGTTCCCGCGATCTATTACTTGAATACCTCTCTATTACTCATCCCGCGTAGACATGCGACTGCGGAGGTCGCCAAGCCCCACGCTGAACCAACTAAAGACGCGCTACTTGCTCTACAGTGGAACTAAAATGCCACCATCCAGGATTGCACCTTAGTTGTGCCTGCTCCGTCTGGATGCCTCATCACAGCGCCTTGTGCCCTATCATCCGCTTGTTTTCTTGCTATTGGGTTTGTATCAAATTTGAAACAAATAAGTTGCCATCTCCTGCGCAGCGGACTATTTTCTTACGGCGCTCACTAGGGAGCTAATAAATAAAAAAGGTGTGCAGGGATGCGAAGGTTCAAGCCGTCCAATGCTGTCCGTTATTCCGTTAAACCCGCAACCACGACCGCACTTTGCGCGTTGTCTTTTACCTTTGGCTGCTCGGCTTATGCCGACTATGCGGAACAGGGAAGTTAGGTGACGCGGCCAGTTGGCGCTCGGAAGAGTTTCAGAGTGACTGGGGATTGGGCCGTATCCAGGCTGACCAGGCCTATGCTGCCGGTATCACCGGCAGCGGCGTAAAAATCGGCGCAATGGACTCAGGATTCGACCCCTCTCATCCCGAAGCCAGCCCATCCCGGTACCATGCGGTAACGGCCAACGGCACCTACGTAAATGGTTCGCCCTTTAGCGTTACGGGTGCCATCAACCCTAATAACGACACCCACGGCACGCACGTGACCGGGACCATGGGCGCGGCCCGGGATGGCGTTGGCATGCATGGCGTGGCGTACAACGCGCAAATCTATGTGGCCAACACCAACCAGAGCGACAGCTTCCTGTTCGGCCCGAGCCCGGATCCGCAGTACTTCAAGGCGGCCTATGGCGCGCTGGCCGATGCCGGTGTGCGGGCGATCAACAACAGTTGGGGTAGCCAGCCGCCGGATGTGACCTACGCGACGTTGAAAGGCGTACAGGCTGCCTATGCCCAGCATTACAACCGGGGCACCTGGCTGGATGAAGCGGCTAACGTGTCGCGCAAGGGCGTGATCAACGTCTTCAGTGCTGGCAATACTGGCTATGCCAACGCCAGTGTGCGTTCTGCGCTGCCGTATTTCGAGCCAGACCTGGAAGGCCACTGGCTGGCGGTGTCTGGCCTGGACAGCGCCAATACGCAGCGCTACAACCAGTGCGGCATTGCCAAATACTGGTGCATCACCACGCCCGGGAGGCTGATCAACAGCACCGTGCCTGGCGGCGGCTATGCGCTCAAGTCCGGTACGTCCATGGCCGCGCCCCATGCCACGGGCGCATTGGCGCTGGTGATGGAGCGCTATCCGTACATGAACAACGAGCAGGCCTTGCAGGTGCTGCTCACCACCGCGACCCAGCTCGATGGTTCGGTCACCCAGGCGCCCAATGGCACTGTGGGCTGGGGTGTGGTCAACCTGGAGCGGGCCATGCGCGGCCCAGGCCAGTTGCTGGGCTCCTTCGATGCCACCCTGGCCGCCGGCCAAACCGATGTCTGGAGTAACAATATTTCTGATCAGGCGTTGATCCAGCGTCAGGCCGAGGACACTGCTGAACAGACCGCCTGGCAGCAAACCCTGGTCAGCAGAGGTTGGCAGAACGGCGTGGCCAGCACCGCCAGCCAACAGGACCAGACCGACTACGCCGTGGGCACCGCCCGCGCTGCGGCAGCGGCTCAGCGCCAGTATCAAGGCAGCCTGATCAAGTCCGGCGCGGGCCGACTGATCCTTGAAGGCAACAATACCTATCGCGGCGATACCCAGGTCAACGGTGGTGTGCTGTCGGTCAATGGCTCCCTGGCGTCCGCCGTGCAGGTCAATGCGGGTGGCACCCTGGGCGGCAATGGCCAGGTCGGTAACCTCACCGCGTTAAACGGCGGGCAGGTTGCGCCGGGCAACTCCATCGGCACCTTGCGGGTGAACGGTGACTTAACCTTCGCGCCGGGCTCAACCTACGCGGTAGAGCTTTCGCCAACGGCCAGTGACCGCATTGTGGCCACCGGCAGTGCCACGGTGTCGGGGGCCAACATGACCCTGGCCCTGGACCCAACGCCGCTGCCATTAAATGCCACGCCCGGCCAAACCCTGATTGGCCGTCAGTACAACGTGTTGCAAGCCGCCAATGGTGTGAACGGGCAGTTTGCTGCGGTCACCTCCAACTACGCTTTCCTCGGCGGCCGGCCGGACTACGCCGCTAACGGCGTCGCGCTGAATATCGAGCGCACGGCGGCTTTCGACAGCGTGGCGCGAACCCCTAACCAGTCAGCCGTGGCCTCGGCCGCCGAGCAATTGGGGGCGGGCAACGCGGTGTATGAAAACCTGCTGCTCGCTCAAAGTGCCGCCTCGGCCCGGGAAAGTTTCCAGCAGCTGTCGGGCGAGATCTACCCGGCAGTCGCCACCCAGTTGATCAATGACAGCCGCTATGTACGTGATGCCGTTGGCGAGCGCCTGGGCGCCAGCGTGTTCGGCGCCGACGCCAATACGGCAGCGCAAGACAATGTGTGGTTCAAGGCCTTGGGCGCGTGGGGCAAAACGGATTCCGGTAGCGATACGGCGGGCTATACCTCATCCATTGGCGGCGTGCTGGCGGGTGTCGACGGCGACGTAGGTGAAGCCACGCGCCTTGGCCTGGTAGGCGGCTACAGTGACAGCTCGGTGAATATGGGCTCGGGCACCCATTCCCGTGCATCGGTAGACAGCTACCATCTGGGCGCGTACCTGGGTCATGAGATCGGCGCCTGGCGCCTGACCTTCGGCGGTGCCTACAGCTGGCACCGGATCGACGGCAGGCGCGATGTACAAGTCGGCGGCGCCAGTGGCCAGGAGAAAACCAAACACGATGCGCAAACCGCACAGGTATTCACCGAAGCGGCGTACCGTATTCAGTTGCAGCCCGCAGTGCTTGAACCCTTCGCCAACCTGGCCTATGTGCACCTTGGCACGGATAGCTTCAGCGAGAAGGGAGATGCTGCAGCGCTTGCATCCGGCAGCGATACCCGTGAAGCCGTGCTCGGCACGCTGGGTGTACGGGCGCTTAAAACCATCGCAATCAATGATCATCAGAAGCTGGATCTCTCCGGCAGCCTGGGCTGGCAGCACAACCTGAGCGACACCGATTCAGAGCAGCACATGGCCTTTGCGGCAGGCGGCAGCAGCTTTGGCATCGAAAGTTCGCCCCTGGTGCGTGACGCGGCCCTGGTGGGTGCCCATGCCCGCATGGCACTGAGCCGTGAGGCCAGCGTTAGCCTGGACTACAACGGCCAATTGGCCAGCCGTGAAAAAAGCCACGGCATCGGCTTGAGCCTTAACTGGCAGTTCTAAGAGCAAAGCGGCACGGCGAGCCAGGCCTTCGCCCGCCGCTTTCCTGAAGCGGAATGTTTCAACCTTCCCATTGTTGGAAAAAGAACGACGCGGATGCCAAGACGGCATTCGCGCGGGGTTTTGTGTGCGCTAACTAAGGACAGTTGTATTTATGAAAAAGCCATCCACCACTCGACAGGTTGCTGTCAGCTCCATTCGGCACGCTATCCGGCAAGCCCATCGCGTTTCTTGCGGCGCCCTGGCCGGTTACCTGGGCACCCTCGGTGTAGCCCAGGCTGCGCCTTACGTAGAAGCCGGCCAGGCCGGGAATGTCGCCAGTTGGCGCAGCCCGGAGTTCACGGCCCAATGGGGGCTGGGCGCGATCAACGCTGACCAGGCCTATGCGGCCGGTTACACCGGCAAGGGCGTGAAGTTGGGGATTTTCGATCAGCCGGTGTACGCAGCGCACCCGGAATTCGCCAGCCCGGATAAGGTGATCAATCTGGTGACCAGTGGCAATCGCGAGTACACCGACCCCTATATTCCGGTAAAGGCCGGCGACGCCTTCCGTTACGACGGCGCCCCTACCCCTGACTCTAACGGCCGGCTGGGTAACCACGGCACCCACGTAGGTGGCATCGCTGGCGGCAACCGAGACGGCGGGCCCATGCACGGCGTGGCCTTCAACGCCCAGATCATCAGCGCCGACAACGGCGACCCAGGCCCGGAAGACGGCATTGTGCTGGGCAACGATGGCGCGGTTTACCAGGCTGGCTGGAACGCATTGGTCAGCAGTGGCGCGCGCATCATCAATAACAGCTGGGGCATTGGCATTACCGACCGCTTTGACCAGGGCGGTCGCGACCCGGCCTTTCCGCACTTCACCGTGCAGGATGCGCAGCTGCAGTTTGATCAGATCCAACAGATCCTCGGCACTCGCCCCGGGGGCGCTTACCAGGGCGCCATCGATGCCGCGCGCAGCGGCGTGGTGACTATTTTCGCCGCAGGCAACGACTACAACCTGAACAACCCGGACGCCATGGCCGGGCTAGGGTATTTCGTGCCAGAGATCGCCCCCAACTGGCTGACGGTTGCTGCTTTGCAGCAAAACCCCAACGCCACGGCCGCCGGCGCCACGCCTTACACCTTGAGCACCTTTTCTTCTCGCTGCGGCTACACGGCCAGCTTCTGCGTGTCGGCGCCAGGTACGCGGATCTACAGCTCCGTGCTGAACGGCACCAGCTTGCAAGACCTGACGGTGGGCTGGGCCAACAAAAACGGTACGTCCATGGCCGCGCCCCATGTGGCGGGGAGCATGGCGGTACTGATGGAGCGCTTCCCCTACATGACCGGCGCACAGGTCGCCGACGTGTTGAAAACCACCGCCACCGACCTCGGCGCGCCTGGCGTGGACGCGCTCTATGGCTGGGGCATGATCAACCTGGGCAAGGCCGTCAACGGCCCGAGCATGTTCGTCACCGAGGCGGATATTCCTGCTGAGTTTCGTATCAGCGGCGCTTATGGCGACAGCCAGTTCGTGGCCAACCTGCCGGGGGTAGGCGCGGTGGTCGATGCCGGTAAACCGACCCAGCGCCTCTGCAGCGGGCCACAATGCGGGCGGGACACGTGGAGCAATGACATCTCCGGGCATGGCGGCTTGACCAAGACGGGTATCGGTACCTTGGTGCTGACCGGTGCCAACACCTACAGCGGCCCAACCCTGGTCAATGAAGGGCGCCTGGCGATCAATGGATCGCTGGCCTCGGCGGTGACCGTCAACGACACCGGCATGCTTGGCGGCAACGGCCGGGTCGCGTCCCTTACTGCCAACCGTGGCGGTACGGTAGCGCCGGGCAATTCCGTGGGGACCTTACAGGTGGCGGGCGACCTTAACCTGGCGCCCGGCGCTGTGTATGCGGTGGAGTTGTCGCCCACTGGCAGCGACCGCATCATCGCCGGCGGACAGGCTACGGTGAGCGGTGCGACCATGGCCCTCTCGCTGGAAAACGGCACCGGCTTCACCACAGGCGAGGTCAACAGCCTGATCGGCCGGCAGTTCAACGTGCTGCAAGCCGCTGGCGGCGTGCAGGGCCAGTTCGGGTCGGTGCTGGATAACTACGCCTTTCTGGATGGCGACCTGGCCTACAGCGGTACGGGCGTTGCCTTGGCCCTGGAGCGCAACGGGGATAGCTTCGCCAGCGCCGCGCAAACCGCTAACCAGGCCAACGTAGCGGCCGCCGCCGAGCAATTAGGGGCCGGTAACGCGGTGTACGAAGAGCTGCTGTTGAGCCCTGATGCGGCTACCGCTCGGCGTGCCTATACCCAGTTGTCCGGCGAAGTGCATCCGGCCATCGCCACTCAGTTGATCAACGACAGCCGCCAGCTACGCGATGCCGTAGGTGATCGCCTGCGCGTCGAAGGGCTGTACGAACAGCCTGCGGAGGGTGTTGAAGGCAACAACCTGTGGGTGAAAGGCCTGGGCGCCTGGGGCAAGAACGCCGGCAGCAGCGACAGCGCCAGTTCAACCTCATCCCTGGGCGGCCTGCTCGCCGGTGTGGACGGTTTGGTGGCTGAGCACACCCGGTTGGGCGCCATGGCCGGTTACAGCGATACCTCGCTAGGCATGGGTGACGACACCCATTCCAGCGCCTCGGCTGATAGCTACCACCTGGGTGTCTACATTGGCCACGAAGAAGGGCCGTTGCGCCTGACCGCCGGTGCATCCCATAGCTGGCACCGCATCGACGTCAAGCGAGACCTGCAACTGGGCACCTCGACCGACCGCCTGAAGGTCAAGCGCGACGCGCAATCGACCCAGGTGTTCACCGAAGGGGCCTATCGCCTGAACCTGCAGCCTTTGGCGCTAGAGCCCTTCGCCAACCTGGCCTATGTGCACTTCGACAGCGACAGCTTTACGGAGAAGGGAGGCGCCATGGCGCTGAAGGGTGATGACGACACCCGCGACACCGTGCTTTCCACCCTTGGCGTACGCGCCGGTAGCCGTTTCAACCTGACCGACACTCAGAAGCTGGACGTGTCCGGTACCTTGGGTTGGCAGCATAACCTGAGCGATACCTCGGCCGAGCAGCACCTGGCCTTTGCCAGCGGGGTGAATACCTTTGGCGTGCAAAGCGTTTCCATGGACCGGGACGCAGCCGTGGTGGGCGCCCGCGCCAGCCTTGCCCTGAACCGGGATGCGCGGATCAGCCTGGACTACAACGGGCTGCTGGGTGCCCGGGATAAAACCCACGGCGTGGGGCTGTCGCTGAATTGGGAGTTCTAACTTCTAGCGCTGCCTGAAAGCCTGCGCCAGCTTGGTGCTCTCACCCGCTACTAAAAAACCATTTGGAGGGTCGATTTGGTCCCTCCAAATGGTTCAGCAGCTATCTGGTGGAGCTCCTAAACATGGGCAACACAGCGAACTCGAAAGCCTGCTCTCTTTGATGCAGACAGCCTCTAAAGCCCGGTCCTGCCCAGGCATAGCCGCCTCCATGCCTTTCTCGGGAAACGTTCATCACGGGGCAAGTGATTGACGTTCCTCTTTACGTATCAACAGCATCATTACAACTCGATGCGTTCCACCTTGCCCACCAACAGGATGTAAGACAGCGCCCCGAGCAGCGCCAGAACGGCAATGTAGGTGATCGCTGGCGCAAAGGAATCACCCGACGCCAGGAAGCCGATGACGATCGGTGTGGCGATCGCTGCCAGGTTGCCGATCAGGTTGAACGTCCCGCCGGTCAACCCCAACAGCCGCGCCGGAGCGAGGGTCGAGACCAGCGACCAAGTGATCGACGCCAGGCCGTTGCCGAAAAACGCCAGGGCCAGGAAGGCGATCACCAGCGGGGTCGAGTCGACGTAATTGGCGCCGATGATTGAGGTGGAGATCAGCAGACCGGCGATGATCGGCGTCTTGCGCGCGAAACCCACGGTGTGACCGCGACGGATCAGCCAGTCGGAGAAGAACCCCGAGCAGAGCACGCCGACGAAAGCCGCGAGGAACGGCAGCGACGCCAGCAGGCCGGACTTGATGAAGTCCATGCCGCGGTATTTGACCAGGTAGGTCGGGAACCAGGTGAGGAAGAACCACAGCGTCGAGTTCAGGCAGAACTGGCCCAGGTAGATGCCCCACAGCTTGCGCTTGGTCAGCACGATGCCCAGGTCCTGCCAGCTGAAACCGCTCTTGCGTTTCGAGGCGTCGGTCTGCATGTCGACCAGCCCGCCGCCGTCCTTGATCAAGTCGATCTCGCCCTGATTGATCCCTTTGAAATCACGGGGTTCTCGGTAAACCATGTACCAGATCGCCGCCCAGAGCACACCGACGCCGCCGGTGGCGACGAACACCATGTGCCAGCCATAGCGGGTCTGCAGCCAGGCGAGCACCGGGGTCAGAAACGCCAGGCCGACGAACTGGCCGGAGGTATAAAAGCCGACGGCGGTGGCGCGTTCCTTTTCCGGGAACCAGGCGGTGACGACGCGGCTGTTGATCGGATACGCCGGGGCCTCCAGCGCGCCGACGGCCATGCGCAAAATGAACAGGCCGATGAAGCTGCCAACGAAGCCGAGAAAGATGGTCGCAATGGACCACAGCGCCAGCGCCACGGTGTAGAGGATGCGCGGCGGCACGCGATCCACCAGCCAGCCGCCGGGCAGCTGCATGGCGGCGTAGGTCCAGCCGAACGCGGAGAAGATCAGGCCGACATGCACCGGGTCGATGCCCAGCTCGCTGGTCAGTGCGGGCGCGGCGATGGACAGGTTGCTGCGGTCGAGGTAGTTGATCACCACGGTGATGAACAGCAGCACCATGATGAAAAAGCGTTTGCGGGTCGGCGTGGCGGTGGTCGCCCGCGCCTGGGTTGCGGTCTGTGTGCGCAAGGGAAGTGCCTCTTTTTATGGTTATCTGAGGTCTGGCGTTATGTGTTTCGTGTGTTAGTTGAGTTGTGATTGTTCCCACGCTCCGCGTGGTGAAACCGCCCGCAACGCTCCGCGTCTGGAAGTCGACGCGGAGCATCGGAAGACGCGTTACCACGCAGAGCGCGGGAACGATCATTAAGGTGGCCGGAAAGGCTCACTCTCCCTGTTGGAGCCGGCTTGCTGGCGAACGCAATTCATCATTCACCAACGCAGCGCCTGACCCGCCGCATTCGCCAGCAAGCCGGCTCCTACAGGTTCAACACCTGTCAGTCAGCACGGGTCAATTACCTCAATCACCACTCGGCGAAGCTGCCGTCGGCATGGCGCCAGATCGGGTTGCGCCAGCGGTGGCCGATGGCGGCGCGCTCCTTGACGTACTCTTCGTTGATTTCGATGCCCAGGCCCGGCCCGTTCGGGATCTTCACCATGCCTTTGTCGTAATCGAAGACTTCCGGGTTTTTGATGTAATCGAGCAGGTCGTTGCTCTCGTTGTAGTGAATGCCCAGGCTCTGCTCCTGAATGAACGCGTTGTAGCAGACGGCGTCCAGTTGCAGACACGCGGCCAGCGCGATCGGGCCCAGCGGGCAATGCAGCGCCAGCGCGACGTCATAGGCCTCGGCCATGTTGGCGATCTTGCGGGTTTCGGTGATGCCGCCGGCGTGGGAAGCATCCGGCTGGATGATGTCGACATAGCCTTCGCTCAAGACGCGCTTGAAATCCCAGCGGGAAAACAGGCGCTCGCCCAGGGCAATCGGCGTGCTGGTCAGCGGCGCCAGCTCCTTCAGCGCTTCGTAGTTCTCGCTGAGCACCGGTTCTTCGATGAACATCAGCTTGTACGGGTCCAGCTCTTTCATCAGCACCTTGGCCATCGGCTTGTGCACGCGACCGTGGAAGTCGACGCCGATGCCCACGTTCGGGCCCACGGCGTCACGCACGGCAGCGACGTTGGCCAGGGCCAGATCGACCTTGTCGAAGGTGTCGAGGAACTGCAGCTCTTCGGTACCGTTCATTTTCACCGCAGTGAAGCCTCGCTCCACCGCTTCTTTTGCCGCACGAGCGGTGTCAGCAGGACGGTCGCCGCCGATCCACGAATACACCCGAATCTTGTCGCGCACCTGGCCGCCGAGCAGGTCGCTGACCGACACGCCGAGCGCCTTGCCCTTGATGTCCCACAGCGCCTGGTCGATGCCCGCCAATGCGCTCATGTGAATGGCGCCGCCGCGGTAGAAGCCGCCGCGATAGAGCACGGTCCAGATGTCTTCGATGTTGCGAGGGTCTTTGCCGATCAGGTAGTCGGACAGTTCCTCAACCGCTGCAGCCACGGTGTGGGCGCGGCCCTCGACCACAGGCTCGCCCCAACCGGTGACGCCCTGGTCGGTTTCGACTTTCAGGAAGCACCAGCGCGGCGGAACGATGTACGTCGTGAGTTTGGTGATTTTCATGTCTTGTCTCTCTTATTCAAAAACACATGCTGTTGGCGCACTTGTTTAAAAACACATGCTGTTGGCGCACTTGTTTAAAAACACATGCTGTTGGCGCACTTGTTTAAAAACACAGCCCCGATGGCGCAACGAGCGGGTGGGTCACTGGTTGTTCGCAGGCTTGTGCTGGTTCCAGGCTTCAACGTAGGCCTTGGCGCTCTTGGCGACGTCCTCGGCGCTCATGCCCGGCTTGAACAAGCCCGAACCCAGACCGAAACCGGAGACCCCGGCGTCGAGGAACACCTTCATGTTGTCCGGGGTGATGCCGCCGACCGGAATCAGCGCCGTGCCGGCTGGCAACACCGCCAGCCAGGCCTTGACCACCGCCGGGCCCATCTGCTCGGCAGGGAACATCTTCAGCACGTCGGCACCTTCGGCAAGCGCGGCGAAGGCTTCGGTGGGCGTCGCTACGCCCGGAGACAAAAACAGGCCTTCGGCCTTGGCCGCGCGCAGCACCTTGGGATCACTGTGGGGCATAACGATAACCTGACCGCCCGCTTCCTTGACCTGACGCACTTGCTCCGGCGTCAGCACCGTGCCGGCACCGATCAGGCAATCGGCGGGCAAACTCTGACGCAGCAGGCGGATGCTGTCGTACGGCTGCGGGGAATTGAGCGGCACTTCGATGACGCGGAAACCGGCGGTGTACAGCACGTCACCGATGGCCGGTGCTTCTTCGGGGCGCAGGCCGCGCAGAATCGCGACCAGACCGTTTTGCACGAGGGCTTGCTTGAGCATGTCAGTTCTCTACGTGAAGGGGCCGGGCAGCGGCCGAAGAGGAGGATTGAATCAGACCGGCCTGCACCGCGACCTGCCAGAGGCCACGCTCGGTGGCCTGCTCGGCCAGGGTCACCTGGGCAAAGCCGTTGGCATCGAGGGCGCGCCGGTAGCGGGCGATCAGGGCGTCGCTGCCGATCAGGATCACGGCGGGCAAGTGCGCGTCGGTCTGACGCAGCAGTTGCGCCAGCGCGACGATTTCGTGGCCGATCAGCAGGCCGGACAGGTAATCGGATTGAGCGGAGCCGGACAGCACGCCGGTCAAGCCGAGGGTGCGGCAACTGAAGATGGTCGACAGGGGACCTGCCGCACCGCTGGCCGAGCAAGACACTGCCACGCCCCGGTCAAACGCTTCAGCGTCGAAGGTCTCGCTGCGCTGCATCGTGCGGCCGAGAATGGTGTGGCTGGACAGCGCCGCGTAGACCTCGCCGGTCATGAAGGTGTCGAAATGCTCGATCCGGCCGTCCACCGCCCTCACCCACTTCGAGTGGCTCCCGGGCAGGCCGATCAATAGGGGTTTGGCGGCTTCGCTGGCGGGCAGCGAGTCCAAGATGCCGAGGACCTGGGTTTCTTCGCCGCGCATCACGTTGGGCAGCTCGGAGCGCTGCAGGATGCCGGGAATAATATGAACGTCGACGCCGCGCACGCTGCGCACCGTGACCAGCGCGGAACTGAGGGCCGCGACGCTGGCGGGCGTCTGCTGGTAGACGGCTTCGCGCCAGCCCTGAGCGCTGCCGACCATGCCGCAGGCGATCACCGGCAGCGTCGGTTCGGCGTCGAGCCAGTCGCCGCAGGCTTCGTCAAACGCCAGCTCGAATCCGTTGGAGATCTGCTGCCCGCCGATCAAGCGGGGCGTCGAGGGCAGCTGCATGATGCCCGCGTCGAGCGAACGTTGTTCCAGTACCCGGCCGTGTTCGCCGAGTCGATACGCGCGAAGGGATGTCGTACCCCAATCGAGCGCGATCAATTGCGCCTGCATGGCTTCACCTGATTGTTATTAATGAGTGAATGCGGGACGGACTATAAACCGGTTGCTGGCGATATCTCAATATATAACGGACGATCCCACATATTGGGATTCCAACGAATCGTCACGCAAATTCGATAAATGCCTGTTCCGTCCGGGTTTGCGGTTCGGCATACTGCTGCCCGTCGCTGGCGACGCTTATACGAAGACCCGGATTCGTCTCGACGCATGATGACCTTGGGGCTGCTCCGCCTCACGCCGTGCCTTTCACCGGTTTTTTCATGTGCCCTGCCCACTCATCGGCCTCAGTGTCGAAGGTGGTAACTTTCCTGCCTGTCGCACCCTTTCAATGTTTGCTCTGCCCTGCACGCCTGCTGGCGCCTGTTCGCGTGCCCGCACGCCTGACTCATCTGAAAAAGGATCCTCAAGATGAAGCGATTCGTCGTGCTCGACAGCCTGCGCGGTCTCTGCGCCCTGACCTTGATTGTTCATCACTCGCACATCGAGCGAAGCATCACGGAGCTGGCGTTTTTCCGTAATGCCAGCCAATTCGCCGGTTTGTTTTTTGCGCTCAGCGGCTTTCTGATGTACCGCCGCTACGTCGGCACACTAAATAGTGCGCGGCAGCTCGGCGACTTCACGATGGCCCGCGCCTGCCGGGTGATGCCGCTGCACTTGGCGGTACTGTTGTTCTTCATCGGTTTCGAGTGTTTGAAGCTGATCATGGAGCGCTACGGGCTGCTGTTGAATTTCCCGGCGTTCAGTGGGGATCGGGCGCCCGGAGAAATCCTGCCCAATGTGTTGCTGATCCAGGCGTGGTGGCCGGGCTTCAACGCGTTGTCGTTCAACTACCCGTCCTGGTGGCTCAGCGTAGCGTTTTATCTGTGGCTGATCTTCGCGCTGATCTGCTACGCGTTGCCGAGAATGGCGCGGATGCTGTTCACGCTGCTGGGCGGGTTGGCGTTTGTCGGGCTGTTCGCAGATTCCGATCTGCTGACGCGTTATGTGTTGTGGGGCGCGGCGTGTTTCTTTGCGGGCACGGTGACGCACAGGCTCTATGCGCGGCTGCGGAATTTCGCGCCGGGCGTAGCATTGGCCAGCGTGCTTGAACTGGTCATATTGGCGACCATCGGCTGGGTGATGGTGGCCGGCGAGGCCCCGCTGACGATTGAACTGGCGCTGCTGTTTTGCTTGGCGATTCTGATATTCGCGTGGGAGGCCGGAGCGGTTTCGCGGCTGTTGCAAGCGCGGCCCTTTCCGGCGCTGGGCAGGCTGTGGCTGTCGATTTACCTGACCCATGCCGCAGTGATTTTCGTGGTCGCCACCGGGCTGACGGTGGCGGCCAAGTTCGGCGGTTATCCGCTGTTGGTGGACAGGCCGGGGGAGATGCCGGGGTCGCTGGTGCGTTATCTGAGTACAGGCACTGCCCTGAACGACAATCTGTTGTTGCTGTTGGTGGTGGTGGCGGTTGTGGTCCTTTCGATGTTGGTTCATCGCTACATCGAGGTGCCTGGGGTGCGGTTTGGGGAGTGCTTGAGACGCAGATCGTTTCGCGGCCGGCGGAGCGATGATGTCTCTCGCATCAACGTCTGAAGGCAGAGCAGAATCAAGAGTGCTGCTCTCGGTTTAGCCCGACTTCGTCGGGGACCCTCAGTCCGGTCCGGTCTGGCACATGGACCCGCCACCTTCAATGGCGGGGCTCCCGCGGCATCGGCACTCTTCGCCGAGCAGGCCATGTCCACTACTGGTGCGTCACCCAGAACGCCACCGCCCCCACAACCAGCACAATAATGAAAAGAATGGCCCATGCATCCACATGGCTCTCGGATTTGGCAACTTTCGGGTGATTTCGCATTGCATCGCCTTTTGTCTGTTTTATGGGTGATCGCAAAACTCGCGTGCCAACGACGGACGTCGTCGGCCATCGCCTCAGTAAAGTTCAGGGATGCCCTTATCACAAGTGAGGCTATGCCAACCCGACGTGCTGCTTAGCACTTTCGGTTCTGTGCATATACTCAAACATCACTTTTGCGCATATCTGCAAACTGGTAACCTCCCCCGGCTCCGCAAGGAGTGCGCGGCCGTGCGCGCAGATTTGTTCGGTAGCCTGAAAGCAGACGACAACGCATCGCCTTTCCGGCTGGCCCAGCAGCAGTGAACCGCCTGAGAACAGGACCACCATGTACGTATACGACGAGTACGATCAGCGGATCGTCGAGGACCGCGTCAAGCAGTTCCGCGACCAGACCCGCCGCTATCTGGCCGGCGAGCTCAGTGAAGAAGAGTTCCGCCCGCTTCGCCTGCAAAACGGCCTCTACATCCAACGCTTCGCCCCGATGCTGCGGGTGGCTGTGCCTTACGGCCAGCTGACGTCACGCCAGGCCCGCATGCTGGCGAAGATCGCCCGCGATTACGACAAGGGCTACGCACACATCAGTACCCGCCAGAACGTGCAGTTCAACTGGCCGGCACTCGAAGACATTCCCGACATTCTCGCCGAGCTGGCCACCGTGCAGATGCACGCGATCCAGACCAGCGGCAACTGCCTGCGCAACGTCACCACGGACCAGTTCGCCGGCGTGGCAGCCGACGAGTTGGTGGACCCGCGCCCCTGGTGTGAAATCGTCCGTCAGTGGACGACCTTTCACCCGGAATTCGCCTACCTGCCGCGCAAGTTCAAGATCGCGATCAACGGTTCGACGTCCGACCGCGCCGCCATCGAAGTGCACGACATCGGCCTGGAGCCGGTCAAGAATGCTGCCGGCGAACTGGGCTTCCGCGTGCTGGTCGGCGGCGGTTTGGGCCGCACGCCAGTGGTCGGTGCGTTCATCAATGAGTTCCTGCCGTGGCAGGACCTGTTGAGCTACCTCGACGCCATCCTGCGTGTGTACAACCGCTACGGCCGTCGCGACAACAAATACAAGGCGCGCATCAAGATTCTGGTCAAGGCCCTGACACCTGAAGTGTTCGCCGAGAAGGTCGAGGCCGAAATGGCCCACCTGCGCGGCGGCCAGACCACGCTGACCGAGGCCGAAGTGCATCGCGTCGCCAAACACTTCGTCGACCCGGACTACAAGCCGCTGACCGATTACAGCGCCGAACTGGCTGAGCTGGACAAACAGCACCCCGGCTTTGCCCGTTGGCGCTCGCGCAACGTCCTGGCCCATAAAAAGCCGGGGTACGCCGCAGTTACGCTGTCGCTGAAACCCACGGGTGTTGCCCCGGGCGATCTGACCGACAAGCAACTGGATGGCATCGCCGACCTCGCCGACCGCTACAGCTTCGGTCAACTGCGTACGTCCCACGTGCAGAACATAATCCTGGCCGACGTTGAGCAGAGCCAACTGTTCACGATGTGGGGCGAGCTGCGCGAGCAAGGCTTCGCGACGCCAAACATTGGCTTGCTGACGGACATCATTTGCTGCCCGGGCGGCGACTTCTGCTCGCTGGCCAACGCCAAGTCGATCCCGATTGCCGAATCGATCCAGCGCCGTTTCGACGACCTTGATTACCTGTTCGACATCGGCGAGCTGGACCTCAACATCTCCGGCTGCATGAACGCCTGCGGTCACCACCACGTTGGCCACATCGGTATTCTCGGCGTGGACAAAAAGGGCGAAGAGTTCTATCAGGTGTCGCTGGGCGGCAGCGCCAGCCGCGACGCCAGCCTGGGCAAGATCCTCGGCCCGTCGTTCGCACAGGACGTCATGCCGGATGTGATCGAGAAGCTGATCAACGTCTACGTCGAGAAACGCAACGAAGACGAGCGCTTCATCGATACGTACCAGCGTATTGGCATCGACCCTTTCAAGGAGCGCGTCTATGCAGCGAATCATTAAGAACAACGCGGTCATCGACGAGACCTGGCACCTGCTGCCCAAGGACACGACGTTCGACAGCCTGTCCAACTGCGACGATCTGATCGTGCCGCTGAACCTGTGGCGCGAGCATGCCCATGCGTTGAAGGCCCGCGACGGCGGTTTGGGCGTCTGGCTGGACAGCGACGAGGAAGCCGAGGAAATCGGTGACGACGCGGATCAGTTCCAGGTCATCGCCCTGAACTTCCCGGCATTCACCGACGGCCGCAGCTACTCCAACGCCCGCCTGTTGCGTGACCGCTACGGTTACAAGGGCGAGTTGCGGGCCATCGGTGATGTGCTGCGTGATCAACTGTTCTACCTGCACCGCTGCGGGTTCGACGCGTTTGCGATTCGTGCGGACAAAGACCCGTACGAAGCGCTGGAGGGTCTGAGGGACTTTTCCGTGACGTATCAAGCTGCCACCGACGAGCCGCTGCCGCTGTTCCGGCGTCGTTGATCCGACACGGATCGACAGGCAACAAAAAGCCCCGGTTTCGTGAGAAGCCGGGGCTTTTTTAGTTCTGCGGGATAAAGCTACGAACACCCTCAGTCCTGCGGTATGACGTCCGACGCCTTCCCGGCTAAAGCCGGTCCTACGAAATCACCAGAACCGCTGTTGCGTCAGCTTGCCCCACCACCCTGTCACCAAATGGTCGACCGAGGTGCTCGCCGCGATGCCCACACGCTGCTGCAGGCTTTTGCGCTCGGCGTAGTGCAGATGGAACACCTCGGCGGTTTTGGCTTTCTCCGACAGGTATTCATCGCTGGTCTTCAGCTCATCCACCAGTTGCTTGTCCTTGGCCGCGATGCCCAGCCAGATCTCGCCGGTGGCGACTTCGTCGATCTGCAACTGCGGGCGGTAGCTGGCGACGAAGTTCTTGAACAGCTCGTGGGTGATGTCCAGGTCCTCCTGGAATTTCTCGCGACCCTTCTCGGTGTTTTCGCCGAACACCGTCAACGTGCGCTTGTACTCGCCGGCGGTGAGCACTTCGAAATCGATGTCGTGCTTCTTCAGCAGGCGATTGACGTTAGGCAGCTGGGCAACCACGCCAATCGACCCCAGAATCGCGAACGGCGCACTGATGATCCGGGTGCCGATGCACGCCATCATGTAGCCGCCGCTGGCCGCGACCTTGTCGATGCAAATGGTCAGCGGAATGCCCGCCTGACGAATCCGCGCCAGTTGCGACGATGCCAGACCGTAGCTGTGCACCATGCCACCGCCGCTTTCCAGGCGCAGCACCACTTCATCCTTGGGGGTGGCGAGGGTCAACAGCGCGGTGATCTCATTGCGCATGTTCTCGGTGGCCGAGGCCTTGATGTCACCGTCGAAGTCCAGCACGTAGACACGCGACTTCACCTCGGTGGACTTCTTGTCCTTTTTCAGTTCCTTGGCCTGGGACTTGCGCAACGCCTTGAGCCGCGCCTTGTCCAGCAGCGAACCTTCAAGGCGATCACGCAGCCCTTTGTAGAAGTCATTGAGCTTGGTGACGTGCAACTGACCGCCTGCACCGCGGCGCCCACGACCTCGCATCGAGCCGATGACCACCAGCACCACGATGATCGCGATCACGATGGTGACGGTCTTTGCCAGGAAACTGGCGTAATCGAAAATGAACTCCACAGAAACTCCTTACCGGTACAGCAGATCCTCGGCAGAGGATCGCGAATGGGGCCAAGCATACCGGCGCGCCGGTCGCCGGGCCAGTGACGAGACGGGGGATTGGGGGCCAGATCGGCCAATTCAAACGAGCGTATGTTTTTTCATTGACAGACCGCGGGCCGTCCTCATAACCTCCCAGCACTTTCAACGTGCCAGGGTGACGCGGTCGTGGGCAGCATCTATCTCATACGACATG
Source organism: Pseudomonas sp. 15A4 (assembly GCF_016925575.1). NCBI lineage: Bacteria > Pseudomonadati > Pseudomonadota > Gammaproteobacteria > Pseudomonadales > Pseudomonadaceae > Pseudomonas > Pseudomonas sp. 15A4. The sequence continues at coordinate 4,424,544 of NZ_CP068986.1, forward strand.
GCCAGGCCTCGTTTGGTGCGGACGATTACGACGTCTTGTCGCCCACCGGTTTTCGCCAGTCGGAAATCCTCGGCGCACACCTCGCGCAGCTGGGTCTGACCTTCGACCGCTGCATCAGCGGCGCCCTGTACCGCCAGCGCCACACGGCTGAAACGGTGATTGCCCAGCTCAACGCCGCCGGCCTCGCCACCCCCGAGCTTGAAACCGACATCGCCTTCAATGAATTCAACGCCGAAGGCGTGATCCGTGCGTTGATCCCCGCGATGCTGGATGAAGAACCCGAAGCCTTCGAGATCATGCGCGACGCCGCCAACAACCGCGCCGAGTTTCAGCGTTTGTTTGCCGCGATCATTCGCCGCTGGCTGGTGGGCGATCACGACGCCGCCGCCCTGCAGAGCTGGCAAGCGTTCGTCGAGGAGGTTGAAGCGGGCCTGAGCGGGATTCTCGACAGCGCCGGACCAAGCGATCGCATCGCCGTGTTCACCTCCGGCGGCACCATCACTGCCCTGCTCCACCTGATCACGCAAATGCCGGCCACCCAGGCCTTCGAACTCAACTGGCACATCGTCAACACCTCGCTCAACCACCTAAAGTTCCGTGAGCGCGAGGTGTCCCTGGCTTCCTTCAACAGTTACGCGCACCTGCAACTGATGAAGGCGCCGGAGCTCATCACCTACCGCTGAGCCCGGCCAACCGCACCCGCAAAGTGCTCGTCATCACTCATATAAAAGGATCACACCATGAGCTCCGTAGAAAACGCCGTTCAAGCCATGAAAGCCAAGTTCAACCCAGCCGCCGCCGCAGGCCTGGACCTGGTGTTCGGGTTCCGCATCGACGAAACCAAGAACTTCTCCCTGATCGTCAAGAACAGCACCTGCGAATTGCAGGAAGGCGAAAACCCGGACGCCCAGGTCACGCTGGTGATGGACGGCGAAACCCTGGAAGGCATCGTCAGCGGCGAGACCGACGGCATGCAGGCGTTCATGGGCGGCAAACTGCGCGCTGAAGGCGACATGATGCTGGCGATGAAACTGAGCGAGCTGTTCCCTTCCTGAGAACGCACCGTTCTTGTAAAAACCGAAGCTGCCTGGCTTCGGTTTTTTTCGTCCAGACTGCGCGCAAGACAACGACCCCGTCCGTGAATCAGGGCGGCTGATTGCCCCGTAACACCCACGCCAATAGCCCTTGTTCACGGGCGTGGGGGCGCATTAGATTAGCCAATGATCCTGGCCAACCAAAATAATCTGCAGGGATAAGCATGCCGCTCACCGACCAGTCCACCCAGGTTCGATCCGGCGAAGAACTCGACGCTGCGTTGATCGACCCTTACCTGAAAGCCCATATCCCCGGCCTGAGCGCCAGCGCGCAGATCAGCCAGTTTCCCGGTGGCGCGTCGAACCTGACGTACCTGCTGAAGTATCCGGAGCAGGAATTCGTCCTGCGCCGTCCGCCTTTGGCCACAAGGCGAAAAGCGCCCACGACATGGGCCGCGAATTTCGCATCCTGAATCAGCTGCGGGACGCCTTCCCTTATTGCCCCAAGGCGTACTTGCATTGCACCGACGAAAGCGTCATCGGTGCCGAGTTCTATGTGATGGAGCGGGTCAAGGGCATCATCCTGCGCTCGGAGTTGCCCGCCGAGCTGAACCTCGACGCCGCGCAAACCGAAGCCCTGTGCAAGAGCTTCATCGATCGGCTGGTCGAGCTGCATCAGGTGGATTACACCGCCTGTGGGCTGGGCGACCTGGGCAAACCCCAGGGCTATGTGGAGCGGCAGATTCGCGGCTGGACCGAGCGCTACGAGAAAGCGCGCACCGCCGACGCACCGAGCTGGGAAAAGGTCGCGCGCTGGCTGGACGAGAAAAAGCCCGCGGACCACCCCGTTTCCAGCCTGGTGCACAACGATTACCGCTTCGACAATGTGATCCTCGACCCCGACAACCCGATGCAGATCATCGGCGTGCTCGACTGGGAGCTGACAACCCTGGGCGATCCGCTGATGGACCTGGGCAACAGCCTGGCGTACTGGATTCAGGCGGACGACCCGGCGCCAGTGCAGCTGATGCGGCGTCAGCCCAGCCATGCGCCGGGCATGCTCACCCGCAATGAGTTCGTGGCGTACTACGCCGAGCGCTCGGGCATTGCCATCGACAATTTCGACTTTTACTACACCTACGGGCTGTTCCGTCTGGCCGGCATCGTCCAGCAGATCTACTACCGCTTCTTCCACGGCCAGACCCAGGACAAGCGCTTCGCCCAGTTCATTCACATGAACGCCCTGCTGGAGCGGATGGCCCTGCAAGTGATTGAGCATTCCAGCCTCTGATTGCGACACGACAAGGAAAACAACATGTCCAAGACCCAACTGTTCGACCTCGACGGCAAGATCGCTTTCGTCTCGGGCGCCAGCCGTGGCATCGGCGAGGCGATCGCCAAACTGCTGGCCCAGCAAGGCGCCCATGTCATCGTTTCGAGCCGCCGGATCGACGGCTGCCAGCAAGTGGCAGATGCGATCATCGCCGAGGGCGGTCAAGCGACGGCCATTGCCTGCCACATCGGTGAAATGGAACAGATCACGGCCGTGTTCGCGCAGATCCGCGAGCAGTTTGGCCGCCTGGACATTCTGGTGAACAACGCGGCCACCAACCCGCAGTTCTGCAACGTGCTGGACACCGACCTCGGCGCGTTTCAGAAGACCGTTGACGTGAACATCCGCGGCTATTTCTTCATGTCGGTGGAAGCCGGCAAGCTGATGCGCGAGCACGGCGGCGGCAGCATCATCAATGTGGCCTCGATCAACGGCGTCTCGCCGGGCGTGTATCAGGGCATCTATTCGGTGACCAAAGCGGCCGTGATCAACATGACCAAGGTCTTCGCCAAGGAGTGCGCGCAGTTCGGCATCCGCTGCAATGCCCTGCTGCCCGGCCTGACCGACACCAAATTCGCCTCGGCGCTGGTGAGCAACGAGAAGATCCTCAACACCGCGTTGGCGCAGATTCCCCTGAAGCGGGTCGCGGCGCCGAGCGAAATGGCGGGGACGGTGCTGTACCTGGCCAGCGATGCGTCGAGCTATACGACAGGCGTGGCATTGAATGTGGATGGCGGTTTCCTGTCCTGAGCCTCTTGAGCACACCTGACCCGCTGAGGTGAAACTGAGGTGTTCCTGATGGAATAAAGATTCCATCAGGAACCTCCAACCGCCTACATTTTCCGCACAACAACAGGTCTCAAAGGACACGCTGTCATGCGCGGGAATTCTCTTCCAGAACTGGGCGTCGGCCTGATCGGCACGGGTTTCATGGGTCGGGCTCATGCCCTGGCGTTTCACAACGCACGCACCACCTTCGATCTTCCCTTCAACCTCAAGCTCGTCGCGCTGGCCGATGCGGATGCTGTGCGCGCGGAACAGTGCGCAACCGGTTGGGGGTTCGAACGCAGTCAAGGCGACTGGCAGCAGTTGGTCAGCGACCCGGCGGTCAACCTGGTAGCGATCACCACGCCGAACCTGCTGCATTTCCCCATGGCGATGGCTGCTCTTGAAGCGGGCAAAGCGGTGTACTGCGAGAAGCCGCTGGCAGTGAGTCTGGAACAGGCGCGGGAAATGCAGGCGGCGGCGCGCAAGGCCGGCGTCGTGACGAGGGTGGGCTACAACTACCAGCACAATCCGATCATCGGGCTGGCGAAGCAGATGATCGAAAGCGGCGAGCTGGGGCGGATCGTCAGTTTTCAGGGGGAGTTCAGCGAGGACTTCATGGGCGATGGGCTGTCGCCCTGGTCCTGGCGCTGTGAGGAGGCCCATGCCGGCGGCGCCCTGGCGGACCTCGGCAGTCATTTGCTGGCGATGGCGCGGTACCTGCTCGGCGACGTCGACGCGGTGTGCGCGGATTCACAAACGGTCCACCAACAACGCCCGGCCACCCACGGCAGTGAGGAACGGCGGCCTATCAGCATCGATGACCAGACCTATGCGCTGTTGCGCTTTGCCAACGGCGCGCGGGGCACGTTCGGCAGCAGTTGGCTCAAGCATGGCTACAAAAATCATCTGAGTTTCGAAATCGGCGGCACCGAAGGCACGCTGTCGTTTGATCAAGAACGCTTGAACGAGCTGCGGCTGTACCGGGCAGGATCCCCCGGACGCGACGGGTTTCAGCGAATTCTGGCGGGGCCCGCGCAACCGGGGTATGCGTCTTTCTGCCCGGCGCCGGGACATCAGCTGGGGTACAACGAGCTCAAGACGCTGGAAGTGCACGAACTGATTCAGGCGCTGGGTGGGCAGGGTTCAAACGGGACCGATTTTGCCGAAGCCATGGAAGTCGAGCGCCTGGCCACAGCGATTCGCGTGGCGGCGAAGGAGATGCGCTGGGTGAGTCTTTCGGATATTTGAGCCAGGTGTCATGCCGCAGGATTGAGGGCGTTCAAACCGGCCTCTTCCCGGCTGAAGCCGGTCCCACAGTAAGAGCGCGCACCCCCTGAAACACCGCGCTCGCTGTGAGTGGGACCGGCTTTAGCCGGGAAGGCGTCAGGTGCTACACCGCGAGATTGAGGGCGTTCACACCGGCCTCTTCCCGGCAGAAGCCAGTCCTACTCCACCGCCCGCCTTGCAGGTAGAATGCTGCGCTTCCGGGCAGCCATTCTGCCCATCTGCCCGATAAGCGCCTTCCCATGCCTTTCGAACTCACCGTTGAACCCACCACCCTGCTGGTGCTGGCTGTCGTCGCCTTTGTCGCGGGTTTCATCGACGCCATCGCCGGTGGCGGCGGTCTGTTGACCACGCCTGCCCTGCTCACTGCCGGCCTGCCGCCGCACCTGGTGCTGGGCACCAACAAGCTCAGCTCGACCTTCGGCTCGGCCACCGCCAGCTACACCTTTTATCGCCGCAAGCTGTTTCACCCGGCGCAGTGGAAACGCGGGTTGATCGGTACGGCGGTGGGAGCGCTGATCGGCGCGGTCGTCGCACATTATCTGCCTGCCGAGCTGCTGAATCAGATGCTCCCGGTGATCGTGTTCGGCTGCGGGCTGTACCTGCTGTTCGGCGGCACGCCCAAAGCACCGCTGGACAGCAACGCGCCGATCAAGACCAAATGGCAGCTGCCCCAAGGCCTCGGGCTGGGCTTTTACGACGGTGTGGCCGGGCCCGGCACCGGGGCGTTCTGGACCGTCAGCACGCTGCTGATCTACCCGGTGGATCTGGTGAAAGCCAGCGGCGTCGCACGCAGCATGAACTTCGTCAGCAACGCCGCTGCGCTGATGATCTTCGCCATCAACGGCTCGGTGGACTGGGTGATCGGATTGACGATGGGCGTGGCGGTGATGGCCGGCGCCTTCATGGGCGCCAGAACCGCGATCAAGGGCGGCGCCAAGTTCATCCGCCCTGTGTTCATCACCGTGGTGCTGGGGTTAACCGTCCGCCTGGCCTGGCAACACTGGTTCAACTGAGCCTGAGCGCTGGGCAAGGTAAAGATCGATCAGATAGCGCGCAATCGAGCGACTGGCCGGCAACGGCGGCAGGTCGTGGATGCTGAACCACTGCGCGTCTTCGATTTCGTCTGCCTGGGGCACGATCTCGCCGCTGGCGTATTCGGCGTGAAAGCCGAGCATCATCGAGTGCGGGAACGGCCAGCACTGGCTGCCCTTGTACTGGATGTTCTTGACCCTCACCTGCACCTCTTCCATCACCTCACGGCGCACGCAGTCCTCGGCCGACTCTCCGGGTTCGGCGAATCCGGCCAGCGTGCTGTACACCCCGGTCACGAAACGCGGTGAACGCGCCAGCAGCACTTCGTCGCCGCGGGTGATCAGTACGATCATGCTCGGCGAGATCCGCGGATAAGCACGCAGATCGCAATGCGGGCAATACATCGCCCGCTCCCCCGTCACCTGCCGGGCCGGCTGGCCGCAACTGCCACAATAACGATGTTCACGGGCCCAGGTGCTGATCTGCGCCGCGTAGCCGAGCATCTGGAACACATCGGCGTCGTCGGCGAGCATGAACTGGCGCAGGGTTTGCCACTGCGCACCCTCTACATCCAGCGCCTGCGCATCGCGAAGTGTCTGCACGTACACCGGCTCGCCGTCAAAATGGCCAATGCCGTGCTCGTGCATCAAGGACAAATCCTGCCGCTTCAGCCACTCGCGCGGGAACAGCACGCCGTTGCTGTCCTTCAAAAAGCCCTGGTCACTCTGAACCACAGCCCAACCGCCGGGTGCCTGAACATCAAGCACGGCGGTGGTCCAACGCTTCGGGCGTGTCATGCCTCAACTCCTCTGATCACCGACCTGACCGTCTGCAGCTTGATGAAGCGCTCAGAAGCGGCAGGCAGTTATGCATTCAAATAGGTCAGTCAATTGTCGAAGACCGGCTTTTGTTTGCTCATGTGAGCCACCATCGCCAGCTTCAGGTCGGCCGATTGCAACATGGCAGCGTTCCAAGTGGCAACGTATTCGAGGCCGTCGTCCACGCTGTGATCGCGCATGTAGCCGATCATGCGCTTGCTGCCGCTGATGGCGATGGGTGATTTGCTTGCGATGTCACGGGCGATGGCGAACACGCCGTCGAGCAGCTGCGGCAGGTCGGTGAACGTGCGGTTGACCAGGCCGATGCGCAGCGCTTCTTCGGCTCCGACGTTACGGCCGGTGTAGGCCATTTCACGCATCATGCCGTCGCCGATCAAGCGCGGCAGCCGCTGCAACGTGCCAACGTCTGCCGCCATGCCCATGTCGATCTCGCGAATGGAAAACAGCGCATCGTCCGCCCCATAGCGCATGTCACAGGCGCTGACCAGATCGATGGCGCCGCCGATGCAATAACCTTGAATGGCCGCGAGCACCGGTTTGCTGCAGCGGTCGACAACGCTGAAGGATTCTTGCATCTGCAGGATCTTGCGCCTCAGCAGGCGAGCGTTGCGGCCCACATCCTTGCCCAGCTCGTTGGCTACCGACGCGAGCATCGTCAGGTCAATGCCGGCTGAAAAGTGCTTGCCGGCGCCACTGAGCACGACCACGCGGACGTCGTCGGTGTCCTCGATCCAGCGGAATATCTCGACGATCTCCTGCCAGAATGCCGCGTTCATCGCGTTGATTTTTTCCGGGCGATTGATTTGCACATGGGCAATGTGGTCGGCCAGTTCGACCTTGAACGCACTGTAGTCAGACACGATGTTGATCCTTCCGGGGGCAGACGAGGTTTATTCCTTGACGCCGGATCATAGCAAGTCAGTATGTGCGCTCGCAGGCCACGGTTCCGCCATTTGCCGGACGGCGATTACGGCGAAAACACCAGCAAATGCCACTGATCGGCCAGTAATAAACTGAACGGTCTTACCCGGTAACGGTCCAGAGTGTTGGCGATATGGGATCGGATTTTCACGACCCTGACGGCCTGGGCAGCCGAATCTGTTTTGGCGCCCGACACTTTCTCAGGTCGCAAGAGGGCGATTCTTGACTACATCAAAAGCGGCAACCGGTATCGTGGGCCTGGACGACATCCTCGCGGGTGGTCTTTCACGCAGCCACGTGTTTCTCCTGGAAGGAGAGCCCGGCACCGGCAAGACCACCGTCGCGCTGCAGTTTCTGCTGGCGGGTTCGGCAGCGGGCGAACGGGGTCTGTACATTACGTTGTCTGAAACCGAGCGCGAATTGCGCGACGGCGCACGTTCCCACGGCTGGGAGCTGGACGAGAACATTTCGGTGTTCGAGCTGACGCCTCCTGAAGACCTGTTGAACGCTGCCCATCAGCAGAGTTTGCTGTACTCCTCGGACCTTGAACTGGGCGAGGCGACCAAGCAGATTTTCGAAATTGTGGAAAAGGTCAAACCTTCCCGGGTGATCATCGACAGCCTTTCGGAAATTCGTCTGCTGGCGCAGAGTTCGTTGCGTTACCGCCGGCAGATCCTGGCGATCAAGCATTACTTCGCGCGCTACGACACGACAGTCGTCCTGCTCGACGACCTCACCACCGAGTCTCTGGACAAAACCGTGCACAGCGTTGCCCATGGCGTAATCCGCCTTGAAGGCCTGACGCCGACCTATGGCGCCGAGCGCCGCCGCCTGCGGGTGGTGAAGTACCGCGGCCAGAAATACCGCGGGGGCTATCACGACTTCAACATCATGGATAACGGCATTCAGGTATTCCCTCGCCTGGTGGCGGCGGAGCACCGTGCCGGGTATGTCAGCCGACAGCTCAGCAGCGGCATCAAGGAAATCGACGCCCTGCTCGGGGGCGGACTGGACAGCGGCTCCAGCACGGTGATTCTGGGGCCTGCAGGCACCGGCAAATCACTGATTTCTCTGATATTTGCCGCGGCGGCAGTAGCGCGCGGCGAGAAGGCAGCGCTGTTTATTTTCGATGAAGAACTGGGCCTGCTGCACACGCGGATGCGCAACCTCGGCATTGATCTTCGTGCACTTGAGGACACCGGCAATCTGCTGATCGAGCAAGTCGACGCTGCCGAGCTGTCGCCGGGTGAATTTGCCCACCGCGTTCGCCGCTGTGTTGACGAACTGGGCATCCAGACCGTGGTGATCGACAGCCTGAACGGCTATCAGGCCGCGATGCCTGAAGAGAACGCGCTGGTCCTGCACGTGCACGAATTGCTGCTCTACCTCAACCGTCATGGCGCCTCGACGTTCATGACCGTCGCCCAGCACGGCCTGGTCGGCGACATGCAGACCCCGGTGGACATCACCTACCTCGCCGACTCGGTGATCCTGCTGCGTTACTTCGAAGCGCTGGGTCAGGTCCGTCGGGCCATCTCTGTCATCAAAAAACGCACAGGCACCCATGAGTCAACCATTCGTGAATATCGCATCAGTTCGTCCGGCATGACCATCGGCAAACCGCTGGAAGCCTTTCAGGGCGTATTGCGTGGCATCCCTCAGTATCACGGTGAGAACCATCCGCTGCTGCGGGACACTGACGCGTGAGCACGCCGGGACAGCTATCGGAGCGGGCCATTATCCTGGCCCCCTCGGGCGGGACAGCCAGATCGCGTTGACGATGCTGCAGGAAGCCGGCTACCCGGCGATGATTACGGCTGATCTTGCGCAGCTGTGCAGTGAGCTGATGGCCGGTGCCGGTCTGGCAATCATCGCCGACGAGGCCCTGCGCAATGCGGACATCAACCCGCTGCTGAGGCTGCTGGCCCATCAGCCGGCCTGGTCGGACTTCCCCATCGTGTTGCTGACCCACCATGGAGGCCCGAAGCAGAATCCGTCAGCCCACTTGGGCAAAATGCTTGGCAACGTCACATTTCTGGAGCGCCCGTTTCATCCTGCGACGCTTATCAGTCTGGTGAGCACAGCCGTGCGCGGCCGTCGACGACAATACGAAGCCCGCACGCGCCTGGAAGAACTGCTGGAAAGCGAACAACGGCTGCAGCATGCACTGAAGGCTGGACGCCTGGGTTCCTGGCAGCTGGACACCGAATTTCTGGCGCTGGAGTGCTCGGACATCACCAAGGCGCATTTTGGCAGGGCCGAGCGCGACGCGCTCTCCTACCACGACTGGCTGAGTTCGGTGCATGCCGAAGATCAGCCGCGCATGCAGTCGGCTCTGCAGCACACCCTGGACAGCGGCGCGGACTTTATCATCGAATTTCGCAACGTCTGGCCGGACGGGTCGGTGCACTGGATCGATATTCGCGCACGGGCGATTCGGGCGCAGAACGGCCGCGTCAGCCTGCTTTCCGGTGTGACGTCGGACATCACCGAGCGCAAGCTGGCGGAACACCAGCTGCGCCGCCTCAACGAAACGCTGGAGCAGCAAGTCGAAGAACGCACCTCGCAGTTGCGTCATAACGAAGAAGTCCTGCGTCAGTCGCAGAAAATGGAAGCCGTGGGCCAGCTGACCGGCGGTATCGCCCACGACTTCAACAATATGCTGACCGGGATCATCGGCAGCCTCGAGCTGCTGAGGCGGCGTCTGGCACGGGGTCGCACCGACGATCTCGATGGCCTGATCGACCTCGGTGTGACGTCGGCCAACCGCGCCGCTGCCCTGACCCATCGCCTGCTGGCCTTCTCGCGGCGCCAGTCGCTCGACCCCAAGCCGGTCCTGATGAACGACTTGGTCAACTCCATGGGCGAACTGCTGAATCGCAGCGTTAATGAGAGCATCCGCCTCGACATGTGCCTTGATCCGGAACTGTGGACCGCCGAGGCCGACCCGAACCAGCTGGAAAGCGCTCTGCTCAACCTGGTGCTCAACGCCCGCGACGCCATGCCAGACGGCGGCATGCTGATGATCGAGACGTTCAACCGCCACCTCGACCGCGAGTTCACCAACGCCTACGAGAACCTGCTGCCGGGCGACTACGTGGTGCTCAGCGTGCGCGACACAGGCTGCGGGATGCCGGAGAACGTCATCAGCCGGGCGTTCGATCCGTTTTTCACCACCAAACCGATCGGCCAGGGTACCGGCCTCGGTTTGTCGATGATCTACGGCTTCAGCAAGCAGTCACACGGTCATGTCGCGATCGAGAGCCAAGTGGGCGATGGCACCACGGTGCAGCTGTTCCTGCCCCGTTATCAGGGCGCCGAACAGCAGGAGGCCCCCGCCCTTCCCAACGACACACCCCAGGCCCGTGAGGGCGAAACCATTCTGCTGGTTGAAGACGATCCGGCCGTGCGCGCGCTGGTCAGCCAGGTGCTGAGCGAACTGGGTTATGCGTACGTGGAGGCCGGTGATGCGGTCGGGGCGATTCCGATTCTGGAATCGAGCCAGCGTATCGACCTCATGATCAGCGATGTCGGCCTGCCCGGCATGAATGGACGCCAATTGGCGGACATCGGCCGACAGCTGCGGGCTGACCTGAAAGTGCTGTTCATCACCGGCTACGCGGAAAACGCCAGTGCCCGCTCGGGCTTTCTCGAGGAAGGGATGCAGATGATCACCAAGCCGTTTGCCTTTGACCAACTGACGGCCAAGGTGCGGGAGATGATCGAGATCTGAAGCAGGACGGGTTTAGACACACAAGCCGGCGATTGCCGGCTTTGTTGTTTGTTGAGGCAGGCTCAGTTGAGCAGGGTCTGGATCTGCAAATGCAGCGTTTCCATGGTGAACGGCTTGGCCAGGATCGGCGCCTTTTTGGTGATCGGGCTACCACAATCCACGATCTCTGCCGGGTAGCCACTGATGAAGATCACCTTGAGCTCCGGTCGCAGCTTGACGGCGGGCTCAGCGATCATCACGCCAGACACCCCGCCCGGCAGGCGGTAATCGGTGATCATCAGATCGAGGTGGGGTTTGGTGGCAAGAATTTCGAATGCCTGCTCCCCGTTCTCCGCCTGCAACACCCGATAGCCTTCGCCCGAGAGGTAATCGGACAGCAGCATCAGAATGAGCGGCTCGTCTTCGACGATGAGTACGACATTTTCTGCATCAGAGCTCATTTGAACGCCTTTGATCTTATAGATAGCTGCCAATACGACCATGGGCCGCGCCGGAGGTTGCGCAGATCATCAGTTATTTGATGAGGGCCTGTGGGGGGCTGACGATGGGGCGGCCTGACCGCCGAAGGATCTGTGGCAGATGGATTCAAAGGGCATCTTGCGATTCAACAGGGCTGTTGCCATCGCATCGTTACAGGCCGCGCTGGGCAGGAAATCGCCATACCAGCCGAAGCGCTGTGCAGCAGTTTTGAAAGCAACTCGTCGAAGGCGATGCAGCTCTGCCGCGAGGAAGAGCTGCAGTCACCGCAAAATCAACGCTCGAGCAGAATGCGCAACATCCGACGCAACGGCTCGGCCGCACCCCACAACAACTGGTCACCCACGGTGAACGCGCCCAGATACTGCGACCCCATGTTCAACTTGCGCAAACGCCCTACCGGGATATTCAAGGTCCCGGTCACCGACGTCGGGCTCAGCTCTTGAATGCTCGCTTCGCGGTTGTTCGGGACCAGCTTCACCCACGGGTTGTGCTGACTGATCATCCCTTCGATGTCCGCAATCGGTACATCCTTGTTCAGCTTGATGGTCAGCGCCTGGCTGTGGCACCGCATCGCACCGATGCGCACGCAAATGCCGTCGACCGGAATCGGGCTCTTGAAACGGCCCAGAATCTTGTTCGTCTCCGCCTGCCCTTTCCACTCCTCGCGGCTCTGACCGTTCGGCAGCTCCTTGTCGATCCACGGAATCAGACTGCCCGCCAGGGGCACGCCGAAGTTCTCGGTCGGAAAGCCCTCGCCGCGCATCGCCTCAGCCACCTTGCGGTCGATGTCCAGAATCGCGCTGGCAGGGTTCGCCAGTTCGTCGGCGACCGAGGCATTGATCGCGCCCATCTGCTTGATCAGCTCACGCATGTTCTGCGCACCGGCGCCAGAAGCCGCCTGATACGTCATGACGTTCATCCACTCCACCAGACCGGCCTCGAACAGCCCGCCCAGGCCCATCAGCATCAGGCTGACGGTGCAGTTGCCGCCGATGTAGTTCTTGGTGCCGGCATCCAGCTGCTGGTCGATGACCTTGCGGTTGACCGGGTCAAGGATGATCACCGCATCGTCCTGCATGCGCAGGGAGGACGCCGCGTCGATCCAGTAACCCTGCCAGCCCGCTTCACGTAGCTTGGGGAATACTTCGCTGGTGTAGTCGCCGCCCTGGCAGGTCAGCACCACGTCCAGGGTCTTGAGCTCGTCGATGCTGTAGGCATCTTTGAGCGGCGCGACATCCTTGCCCACGGACGGGCCTTGGCCGCCGACGTTGGAGGTGGTGAAAAAACCGGCTCAATGAGATCGAAATCCTGCTCTTCCAGCATGCGCTGCATGAGCACGGAACCGACCATCCCGCGCCAACCGACCAGACCTACACGTTTCATCGCAACTACACCTTAATTAAAAGTGGGGCCCCGACCGCAGAGAGCCAACGGGCTCAACCTGACAGTCGTGGGCCCGAGATATTACAGATTGCGCAGCGCGGCGACTACGGCGTCGCCCATTTCCTGCGTACCGACCCGGGCATTGCCTTCAGACCAGATGTCGCCGGTGCGCAAACCCTGATCCAGCACCCCGCTCACGGCTTTCTCGATGGCGTCGGCGGCTGTGTGCTCGCTGAAGCTGTAACGCAACATCATCGACACCGACAGAATCGTTGCCAGCGGGTTGGCCACGCCCTTGCCGGCGATATCCGGCGCCGAACCGTGGCAAGGCTCGTACATGCCCTTGTTGTTCGAATCCAGGGATGCCGATGGCAGCATGCCGATGGAACCGGTGAGCATGGAGGCTTCGTCGGAAAGGATGTCGCCGAACATGTTGTCGGTGACGATCACGTCGAATTGCTTCGGTGCGCGGACCAGCTGCATGGCAGCGTTGTCGACGTACATGTGGCTGAGTTCGACGTCCGGGTAATCCTTGGCCACCTGCTCGACGATTTCGCGCCACAACTGACTGGACGCCAGCACGTTGGCTTTGTCGACCGAGCAGAGTTTCTTGCCGCGCACGCGGGCCATGTCAAAGCCGACGCGGGCAATACGGCGAATCTCGCTTTCGCTGTAGGGCAACGTGTCGTAGGACTGACGCTCGCCGTTTTCCAGTTCGCGGGTGCCACGGGGAGCACCGAAATAGATGCCACCGGTCAGCTCGCGGACGATGAGGATGTCCAGGCCCGCCACGATCTCGGGCTTCAGGCTCGACGCATCGGCCAGCTGCGGGTAAAGAATCGCCGGACGCAGGTTGGCGAACAGGCCCAATTGCGAGCGGATCTTCAGCAAGCCGCGCTCCGGACGAATGTCGCGCTCGATGGCGTCCCATTTCGGGCCGCCGACGGCGCCGAGCAATACGGCGTCAACGGAGCGGGCAAGCTCAAGGGTCTCATCTGCCAGCGGCACGCCGTGCTTGTCGATGGCCGCGCCGCCGATGACGTCGTGGCTCAGTTCGAAACCCAGCTGGTATTTCTGACTGGCCAGCTCCAGCACCTTGACCGCCTCGGCCATGATTTCCGGACCGATGCCATCACCTGGGAGAATCAGAATCTGCTTGCTCATAAAACCCTCGTTTCAGAATATGCGTCGAGCCGGTAGATAGTGCCAACTCGGGAGCGGCAAGCTCCAAGCGGTAAGCTGCAAGAACCAGCAGTCACACCGCGGTCAACTTGCCGCTTGAAGCTTGAAGCTTGAAGCTTGAAGCTTGAAGCTGATAATTGCCCCTCAGCGAAACAGCCACGGCTGCGAAGCCCGATGCTTGCTCTCGAACGCTGCAATCGCCTCGCCGTCCACCAGGGTCAGGCCGATATCGTCCAGGCCGTTGAGCAGGCAGTGCTTGCGGAAGGCATCGATCTCAAAGCGGTACACCTTGCCATCTTCACGGGTCACGGTCTGCGCTTCCAGATCCACGCTCAACTGGTAGCCCGGTGTGGCTTCGACCACCTTGAACAGCTCATCGACCTCGCTTTCGCTCAGGATGATCGGCAGCAAGCCGTTCTTGAAGCTGTTGTTGAAGAAGATGTCCGCGTAGCTCGGCGCGATGATGCTGCGAAAGCCGTACTCTTCCAGCGCCCACGGGGCGTGTTCGCGACTTGAGCCGCAGCCGAAGTTTTCCCGGGCCAGCAAAACGCTGGCGCCCTGGTAACGCTCGGCGTTGAGCACGAAGTCCGGGTTCAGCGGACGCTTGCTGTTGTCCTGATACGGCTGACCTACGTCGAGGTAGCGCCACTCGTCAAACAGGTTCGGGCCAAAGCCGGTCCGGCGGATCGACTTCAGGAACTGCTTGGGGATGATCTGATCGGTGTCGACGTTGGCGCGATCCAGCGGAGCGACCAGACCGGTGTGTTGGGTAAAAGGCTTCATACGGGGCTCCTTATGCCTGGCTCATGGTGCGAACGTCGACGAAACGGCCGTTGACCGCTGCCGCTGCCGCCATCGCCGGACTGACCAGGTGAGTACGTCCACCGGCGCCCTGACGGCCTTCGAAGTTACGGTTGGAGGTGGACGCGCAGTGCTCGCCGCTCTCCAGGCGGTCCGGGTTCATCGCCAGGCACATCGAGCAGCCTGGCTCACGCCATTCAAAGCCGGCTTCGATGAAGACCTTGTCCAGCCCTTCCCGCTCGGCCTGTTCCTTCACCAGACCCGAGCCCGGCACGACGATCGCCTGCTTGATGGTCGACGCCACTTTACGGCCTTTGGCGATGTCCGCTGCGGCGCGCAGGTCTTCGATCCGCGAGTTGGTGCACGAGCCGATGAACACGCGATCCAGTTGAATATCGGTGATCGCCTGATTGGCCTTCAGGCCCATGTACTTCAAGGCGCGCTCGATGGAGCCCCGCTTGACCAGATCGGCTTCCTGCGCCGGATCCGGCACGTTCTGATCCACGGCCACGACCATTTCCGGCGACGTGCCCCAACTGACTTGCGGCTTGATCTGGGCTGCGTCGAGCTCGACCACGGTGTCGAACACCGCGTCGTCGTCGGACACCAGGTCTTTCCAGGCCTCGACGGCTGCGTCCCACTGCTCGGCAGTCGGTGCGAAAGGACGACCCTTCACGTAGGCAATGGTCTTTTCATCGGTCGCCACCAGACCCACACGGGCGCCGGCTTCGATCGACATGTTGCAAATGGTCATGCGGCCTTCTACAGACAGGTCGCGGATGGCGCTGCCGGCAAATTCGATGGCATGGCCGTTACCGCCGGCGGTGCCGATCTTGCCGATGATGGCCAGGACGATGTCCTTGGCGGTGACGCCGAACGGCAGCTTGCCTTCGACCTTCACTTGCATGTTCTTCATCTTCTTGGCGACCAGGCACTGGGTCGCGAGGACGTGCTCGACCTCGGAAGTGCCGATGCCGTGGGCCAATGCGCCGAATGCGCCGTGGGTCGAGGTGTGCGAGTCGCCGCAGACCACGGTCATACCCGGCAAGGTCGCGCCCTGCTCCGGGCCGATGACGTGAACGATGCCCTGACGCACATCGTTCATCTTGAATTCGGTGATGCCGTACTCGTCGCAGTTGTCATCCAGCGTCTTGACCTGCAAGCGCGACACCTGATCGACAATGGCGTCGACGCCGTCCTTGCGGTCAGGGGTGGTCGGCACGTTGTGATCGACGGTCGCAACGTTGGCGTCGATGCGCCACGGTTTGCGACGGGCCAGGCGCAAGCCTTCGAAAGCCTGAGGCGAGGTCACTTCGTGAATGATGTGACGGTCGATGTAGAGCAGCGCGGAGCCATCGTCGCGCTGCTTGACCAAATGCGAATCCCAGAGCTTGTCGTAGAGCGTTTTGCCAGCCATCAGACGGTTCCTCATCAGCGTATTTCTATGCCCCGGCCGCCGATGTCGCAATGACACCGTAAAGACCCTTGGCTTGTGGGGGAGATGCTATGGAATATGATTAAATAACTCAAATTCATATTTTTCATGCTTTGCATAACCAACAGGAATTCGAGATGGATCTGGCCAACCTCAATGCCTTTATTGCCATCGCCGAGACGGGCAGCTTCTCGGCGGCCGGAGAGCGCCTGCACCTGACTCAGCCCGCCGTCAGCAAGCGCATCGCCGGTCTGGAGCAGCAGCTGGACGTGCGGCTGTTTGATCGGCTGGGCCGCGAAGTCAGCCTGACGGAAGCCGGTCGCGCCCTTCTCCCCGCGCTTATCAGATCCTCAACGTGCTGGACGACACCCGGCGTGCGCTGACCAACCTGAGTGGCGAAGTGACCGGGCGCCTGACCCTGGCAACCAGTCACCACATTGGCCTGCACCGTTTGCCTACGTTGTTAAGGGCGTTTACCAAGACTTATCCGGACGTTGCGCTGGACATCCAGTTTCTCGATTCGGAAGTGGCCTACGAAGAAATCCTCCATGGGCGTGCGGAGCTGGCGGTGATCACGTTGGCGCCCGAGCCCCACGCGCTGGTGAAAGCCGTGAAGGTCTGGGACGACCCCCTGGACTTCGTCGCCGCACCCGAGCACCCGCTGGCCACTCAGAAAAATGTCAGCCTGGCCGACATCGCAGGCTACCCGGCGGTGTTTCCGGGCGAGAACACCTTCACTCACCACATCGTCAGCGGACTCTGCGAAGCCCAGGGCCTGAAGCCAAATATTGCCATGAGCACCAACTACATGGAGACGATCAAGATGATGGTGTCCATCGGACTGGCGTGGAGCGTGCTGCCGCGGACCATGCTCGACGAGCAAGTCACCGCCATCCCGTTGCCGGGAATTCAGTTGCGCAGGCAGTTGGGGTACATCGTCCACACCGAACGTACGCTTTCAAATGCCGCGCGGGCGTTCATGGCGCTGCTGGATGCGCAGGCTGCAGGGCTGGAGCAATCGCAGGCGCGCTGAACGCGCACAAAAAGGCGCCCCGCAGGGCGCCTTCTTACGCTGACTCGGGATCAGTGAGTCAGGGTTTTCTGAGCATTGATTTCGATGCGTTTTGGCTTGGCCTCTTCAGGCACCAGACGCAGCAGGTCAATGTTCAGCAGGCCGTTGGCCAGAGCAGCGTTCTTGACCTCAATGTGGTCAGCCAAGCGGAACGACAGCTTGAATGCACGCTGGGCAATGCCCTGGTGCAGGAAGGTCACGCCTTCCGCGGTGTTCTCGCGCTTGTTGCCCGTGACGGTCAATACGCCCTTCTCGACTTGCAACTCCAGATCTTCCTCCTGGAACCCCGCCGCCGCGATGACGATGCGGTATTGGTCATCAGCGTGTTTCTCGACGTTGTAGGGAGGGTAACTGCTGGCCGACTCGTTGCGCGCCGCCGACTCGAACAGGTCGTTGAAGCGGTCGAAGCCAACGGAGTGACGGAACAGTGGAGCCAGGGAAAATGCAGTAGTCATCTGAAAATCTCCTGATAAATCAGCAAGTGGTTATCTCCGCGACCCGACTTCGGCATCGCGTAATCCCAAAATAGGGACGGCCATTTGCGTTTCAAGAGTCCTCAAAAAAATTTTCAGGCAGCTTCCGGCACGCTCACACCGAGCATCTGGCTGATCCGCTCGCAGTCGGTTTCGCGGCGCAGGGCATCGAACAGCACGGTCGCTTCGGGGTAGCTTTTGGTCAGCAGGACCACCCATTGCTTGAGCCGGCCCGGTGCCTGAACGCGGGTCATCTTGGCCATGGCCTGCAGCCAGAAGTCTCGCAGCAGCGGCTGCAGCTCGATCCAGGTCATGGGGATGACCTCACGCCCGGCCTGAGCAGCGGCAATCTGTCGGCCCAGGTCCGGACGCGCCACCAGACCGCGACCAATCATGATGTCGCGGGGCCCGCAGATTTCCCGGCAGCGTCGCCAGTCGTCAACGGTCCAGATCTCGCCGTTGGCGATGATCGGAATCTTCACCACGTCCTGAATCTTGCCGATCCACTCCCAGTGCGCCGGCGGCTTGTAGCCGTCAACTTTGGTGCGGGCGTGAACGACGATGTGTTCAGCGCCGCCCGCTTCCAGCGCCCGGGCGCAATCAAGGGCCGGCTCGGTGCTGTCGTAGCCCAGGCGCATCTTGGCGGTGACCGGGATGTGTGCCGGCACCGCGCGGCGCACGTGGCTGAGGATGGTGTGCAGCAGCTCTGGCTCTTTGAGCAACACCGCCCCGCCCCGGGACTTGTTGACCGTCTTGGCGGGACAGCCGAAGTTCAGGTCAATGACCGGAGCGCCCAGTTCGGCCGCGAAAGCTGCATTCTCGGCCAGGCACACCGGGTCCGAACCCAGCAGTTGCACACGCAGCGGCACGCCGGCGCGGGTTTTCGAGCCCTGCAACAGCTCGGATGCGAGCTTGTGGAAGTAATGCTCCGGCAATACGCGCTCGGTCACCCGGATGAATTCGGTCACG
Organism: Pseudomonas sp. 15A4; assembly: GCF_016925575.1. Lineage (NCBI taxonomy): Bacteria > Pseudomonadati > Pseudomonadota > Gammaproteobacteria > Pseudomonadales > Pseudomonadaceae > Pseudomonas > Pseudomonas sp. 15A4. Next base: position 4,443,286 of record NZ_CP068986.1, read on the forward strand.
CACCAGTCGATGCCGCCGACCTGCGTCAGCACGTCGCGCAGGATGTCGTCGACCAGGCCTTCCATGGGCGCCAGGGCAATTTGCATGGGTCACACTCGAAAAAAGTCCGGCAGTTTACGCAGAGGCCGGCGGATTGGATACGGTTTAAGCGCGCCGAACGTCAGGAGACTGTGCCGTGCAGCCCCGCCGCGTAGCCGTCGATGAACTCGCTCGGCATGCGCTTGGGTTTGCCCGACGACAGTTCGATGCAGACGAAGGTGGTTTGCGCCCGCAGCAATGTCATGCCGTCACTGGGACGTTTGAGCTGGAAGCGCCGGGTCATTTTCAGGCGTTGGTCCCAGTCGACAATCCAGGTCGCCAGTTGCAGCTCGTCATCCTGATACGCGCTGGCCAGGTAGTCGATTTCGTGACGCACCACGGCCATGGCCCGGTCGAGTCGGCGGTACTCGGTCAGGTCCAGCCCAAGTTGCTGCGAATGCCGCCATGCGCAGCGTTCGAGCCAGGTGACGTACACAGCGTTGTTGGCGTGACCCAAGCCATCGATGTCCTCCTCGCCCACCTGCAGATCAATGACGAACGGCGTTGCCAGATCCCAGACCATTTCTTCCTGCCTCCTCGGCTCATCCGGCGGGCAGTGTAACCAAAAGCATCGGACAAAACTGATGGCGGGCTTGCCTGACCAGAGATTGAGGGTGTCCCCGCTGGCGCCTTCCCGGCTGAAGCCGGTCCCACTGACTGACCGCGCGCATCTTGTAGGACTGGCTTTAGCCGGGAAGGCGTCGGGTGTCACAACGCAAAATTGAGGGTGTCCACGCTGGCCCCTTCCCGGCTGAAGCCGGTCCTACTACTGGAAAGGCTGGCGACACAGGATGTACTGCCTGACTCAGACCACCGCCGACTTCGCCGCCCTCAGCACCCGATCCGACAGTTCGCCGGGGCCCAGGGCCCGGGCGAGCGCCAGACCACCGACCATCAAGGCGATGTCGGCCAGGGTCTTGTCGGCCTCCTCCGGGCTTGCAGCGAGTTGCGCCACCATCAGTTCGACATGTTCCGCCAGGGCGTTGCGGAAATCGGCGGAGAGACGCGCCATCTCCCCGATCGCCGTCGGCAACGGGCATGCATGCTGTTGCGCGTCACGGTGCTTGCGCGACAGGTAGAACGCCGCCAGCAGCGCGCGCCGCTCATCGCCCGGTAACTGATCGTCGATCGTCGCAACCATCTCTCGGCGCTCGGCCAGCAACTGGCTGAAGGCTTCCAGCATCAGCGCTTCCTTGCTGTCGAAGTGCGCGTAGAAGCCACCCACGGTTAGCCCCGCTGCGCCCATGATCTCGTTGACGCTGGGTTCGATCGGGCCGCGCGCGATCAGCGCGGTGCTTGCAGCAGTGAGTATGCGTTCGCGGGTCTGTGCTTTTTGTCGTTCATGACCGCCTCCGGGATGATGGCGATAATATTATCCTCATCATGTGCGTTGGCAAGGACGCAACCGATGTTTGAGATCAACGACCGGGGGATGAACGACTGGAGAGACCTATCAAGGACAAGGTCTGGAACCAGACCCCGAAAAACAAAAGGGCCATTCAATAATCGAATGACCCTTGGTCTCGCAGAGCGAGAAATCGTGGCGTCCCCTAGGGGACTCGAACCCCTGTTACCGCCGTGAAAGGGCGGTGTCCTAGGCCACTAGACGAAGGGGACGCAAAACCTTCGAGCAGATTCGTCGGTGACAACATGACGAACCCTGGCAGAAATTGGTGGAGCTAAGCGGGATCGAACCGCTGACCTCCTGCATGCCATGCAGGCGCTCTCCCAGCTGAGCTATAGCCCCGACTTTACGCCTCTCGGCGGAGATCAGCTTTAACGCATCACTCGGTAAAACTGGCGTCCCCTAGGGGACTCGAACCCCTGTTACCGCCGTGAAAGGGCGGTGTCCTAGGCCACTAGACGAAGGGGACGTAACCCTTGCGTACCGCATCGGTGCTGGTTCCGAAGCGGTACAAGCTTCAAGGCAGTAAAGCGACCCTTGAAGCTTCTAATTTGGTGGAGCTAAGCGGGATCGAACCGCTGACCTCCTGCATGCCATGCAGGCGCTCTCCCAGCTGAGCTATAGCCCCACATTACACTGACAGAGAACGCCGCGTTACCGCGTGTTTCTGCGTTGCCGTGTGGACGGGGCGCATATTAAGTGCGACCCACAAAGCTGTCAAACTCTTTTTCAAACAATTCCAAAAGAATTTTCCGGGATAACAATCACTTACCGCCTCCCGCAAAAATGCACCACGCCGGGCCACCCGGCAAATGCCCCATGGCCCGGCGTCGTTCAGCCAATAGCGCCGAGCAGCTTTTCCCACTCTTTGTTCTCTTTCTTGGACACGCCGCCCAGCATGTCCAGCGCCTGGCGCAGACGGAAACGGGTCAGGTCCGGTCCGAGAATTTCCATCGCATCGGTCACTGATACCGAGTTTGCCTGACCGGTGATGGCGGCAAACATCAGCGGCATGGCATCGCGCAGCTTCAGTTCAAGGTGCTCGACCACGGCCTGAATGCAACCGGTGATCTTGTCCTTCTCCCACTGCCGCAGGGATTCCAGCTTCCACAGGATAAGTTGAATAACCTGACGCACCTGTTCCGGCGACAGCTTCTTGTGCTCGAACAGCTTGACGTCCGGCGTCACGCCACCGGCGAAAAAGAAGCCGCCCAGTGGCGCAATCTGACTGAAGGTTTCGACGCGACCCTGAACGTGGGGCGCGATCTTCATCATGTAGTCGCTGTTGAACGCCCATTTCTGCACGCGGCTGGCGAACTCTTCCACCGGCAGCTCACGCAGCCACTGGCCGTTCAGCCAAGAGAGCTTCTCGATGTCGAAGATCGGGCCGCCGAGGGAGACGCGGGTCAGGTCGAAGTGTTCGACCATTTCGTCCAGCGAGAACTTTTCGCGCTCGTCCGGCATTGACCAGCCCATGCGGCCCAGGTAGTTGAGCATCGCTTCGGGCATGAAGCCCATGCGCTCGTAGAACGTCACCGAGGTCGGGTTCTTGCGCTTGGACAGCTTGCTCTTGTCCGGGTTACGCAGCAGCGGCATGTAGCACAGCGCCGGTTTTTCCCAGCCGAAGTATTCGTAGAGCAGGATCAGCTTCGGTGCCGACGGCAGCCATTCTTCGCCGCGCAACACGTGGGTGATGCCCATCAGGTGGTCGTCGACGACATTAGCCAGGAAGTAGGTCGGCAGGCCGTCAGTCTTCATCAGGACCTGCATGTCCATGCGGTCCCAAGGGATTTCGACTTCGCCACGGAGGATGTCCGGCACCACGCAAACACCTTCGCTTGGCACCTTCATGCGGATCACATGGGGTTCGCCAGCGGCCAGGCGGCGCTCGACTTCTTCTTTCGAGAGCAACAGCGCGCGGCCGTCGTAGCGCGGGGTTTCGCCACGGGCGGTCTGCTCGGCGCGCATCTGGTCGAGCTCTTCGGCGGTGCAGAAACACGGGAAGGCATGACCGGCGTCGACCAGTTGCTGCACGTACTTCTTGTAGATGTCGCCGCGCTCGCTCTGGCGATACGGACCATGGGGACCACCGACATCGGGGCCTTCGCTCCATTCGATGCCGAGCCAGCGCAGAGCGTCGAAAATCTGTTGTTCGGACTCGCGGGTCGAGCGCAGTTGATCGGTGTCTTCAATGCGCAGGATGAATTCGCCGCCATGCTGCTTGGCGAAGCAATAGTTGAACAGCGCGATGTACGCCGTGCCAACGTGGGGGTCGCCGGTGGGCGATGGCGCGATGCGGGTGCGAACGGTGGTCATGGAAAATCCCGGATAGGTCGAACAAGCCGCGAATGTTAACAGGCGCGGCCTGCGCGGCTCCAGCGTCGGCGCTTGATGGACCCCAGAATCGTGTCGATCGCAGGACAGGCGGCCCCGCCCTCGCCGCCCGGCACGCGCTGCAACGAGTCTTGCAAGAAATGCCCCGCCATCAGTGGCGGTCATGCATGGCCGGTGACGATCTGATCCGCCCGCTGTGCTCAACCCGGATTTCGCCGGGCCACAGTTCAATCAGATTCAGATCGTGCGGGCGCGGGGCCAGCCGCTGATCGTGGTGACCAATTCCCTCAACGCAACGGCGTTCATCCAGCCCCAGGACGCGGGGTCGGCGTCGAGTCTGTCTTCATCAGGCATTTCTTTGTCATTCACAGGAATGTAGGCATCGGGGTTGTAGTCTCTTTCTGAAAAGCGCGGAATCCGCTCTTTTTGTGTTTCTGTGTTCAGACAACGCAGCTCAAAGACCTTAAATTACGGCGTCTTTCACTGAGCGGATCAAAGAATGTCTGACGCACTCTGGGCCGCTCGGGTGGGCGATGCCTTATCGCACACCTCAATGATGGCCGACATCCTCGGCGGCGTGCTGGAAGTGGCCGCCAACGTCGCCATCGGCGCGCTGGCCACCGCTGCGGTGGTCGCGGCAACGGGGATTACCGTAGCCACTGGCGGCATCGGCGCCTGCGTGCTGGGCGCGGTGGTCGGACTGGTTGTCGGCGTGGTGATGAGCAAAACCGGCGCCGACAAGGGCCTCAGTTCGTTGTGCGAGGACATCGGCAACGGCCTGTTCCCGCCCACGCCTCAGGCCACTATTACGACCGGCTCCACCGACACCTTCATCAACGGCATTCCCGCCGCGCGGGCGGCAGGGAGCGTGCCGTCGACGCTGGTGCCTGCGGGTTCACCCGACAGCGCAGAAGCCGAGGAACCCGAATCCCCGGAGGAACCGGGCTTTCTCGACATGGCCAAGGGCTTCTTCGCGCAGATGCGGCGCCCCACTGTCGCGACGCCGGGCCCGGGCGTTGTGCCCAAGCCGCTGGATCTGGTGCTCTGCACGCGTCACCCGCCGATGCCACCCCAGATGCTCGCCGAAGGTTCGGACAAGGTCACCATCAACGGGCAGCCCGCCGTGCGCAGCGGCGATCGCAGTACGTGCGACGCGACAGTCGTGTCCTCGGGGTTGATCTCGCCCAACGTGCGCATCGGCGGCGGCAAGGTGGTGGTGCGGGAAATCCGCAGCGGCAAGACGCCCGGGGTGGGCCTGGCGATCACTGCGCTGATGATGCTCAAGGGCAGCAAGGGCAAGTTCCTCAGCAACCTGCCGTGCATGCTGCTCAGTGGCGTGAACGCTTTTGTCGTCAGTTCGGCCATGGGCGCGTTGACCAACGCCATCGCCGGTTCGCCAAACCCGGTGCATGCCGCCACCGGCGCCAAAGTCCTCGGCGGTGTTGAAGAGCTGGACTTCGTGCTGCCGGGCATCCTGCCCATTGAGTGGCAGCGTTTTTACAGCAGCCGTGACGAGCGCCGCGATGGCCTGTTCGGCGCGGGCTGGAGCGTGGCGTTTGAGGTCAGTGTGCGCATCGAAGCCCATCCGGAGGGTGGCGAACGGCTGATCTACATCGATGAGCAGGCGCGCAGCATCGACATGGGGGCGATCCCACTCGGCGGCGCGGTATTCAGCGCAGGCGAAGGGCTGGCCGTGAAGCGGCATGGCAATGGTCAGTTGCTGATCGAGAGCGAGGACGGGGTTTATCGGCTGTTCGAGCCAACGTTAAGCGGTTCTTCATTGCTGCGCCTGACTCAGTTGGGCGACCGCAACGACAACCGCATTTATCTGGATTACGACGCTGAAGGTCGGCTTATTCAACTGCGCGATACCTTCGACGCATTATGCGTATCGCTGGCGTATTCGGCGCAATGGCCGCGTCGGGTTGAGCGTATCGAGCGCCTGTTCAGCGACCAAACCCGGGAAGTGCTGGCGAGCTATGCGTACGACGCTGTCGGCGATCTGGCCGAGGTACGCGATGCGCTTGGAGCGGTACAGCGACGTTTTGCTTACGACAGCGGGCGACGGATGGTCGAGCATCAACTGCCGACCGGCTTGCGCTGCTTTTATGATTGGGCGCTGAGTGATGGGCGCGAATGGCGCGTGGTTCGTCACTGGACTGACGAGGGCGATGAGTACCGCTTCGACTATGACCTGGGTGCTGGCAGCACGCAGATCACCGACAGCCTGAACCGGCGCAGCACGCGCCTGTGGAACAGTCAGCACCAGATCACCGAGTACACCGACAATCTCGGCCAGACCTGGCGGTTTGGCTGGAACGACGAGCGCCAGTTGCTCGGCGCGACTGATCCCTTGGGCGGACAGTGGTCGTACCGCTACGACGACGCTGGCAATCTCTCAGCAACGGAAGACCCGCTCGGGCGCAGTGACTCTACGGTATGGCTGGAGCATTGGTCGCTGCCCCTGGTCGAGACCGACGCTGCCGGCAGCAGTTGGCAATACCGCTATGACCCGAGGGGCAACTGCACCCACGAGTCCGATGCGCTGGGCCATGTCACACGCTATCGCTACGACGAACGTGGTCAGGTGATCGAGATCACCGATGCGGCCGGCAAGCGCAAACAGCTGCGCTGGAATGAATTCGGTCAGTTGATCGAATACGTGGACTGCTCAGGCTATCCGACGGCATTCAGTTACGACGTGCACGGTCATCTGCAGAGCGTCACCGACGCGCTGGGGGAGCCCACGCTTTATCAACACGACGCCCAGGGCCGGCTATTGCGCAGCCAGTTGGCGGACGGTCGGGTTGAACACTACGTGCGTGATGCCAGCGGATTGCTCACCGGCTATACCGATCCGGCCGGCCATACCACCCGCTATGAGTACAACAGCCGGGGTCAGGTGCGTCAGCACGTCGACGCCCACAATCGCCAGGTTCAGTTCAACTATGACGCCTATGGCCGGCTGCGGGCGCTGACCAACGAGAATGGCGAGCACTATCGCTTTGCCTGGGATGCCACTGATCGGCTGGTGGCGCAGCAGGATCTGGATGGCAGCCAGCGGCGCTATGGCTACGACGCGCTGAGTCATCCGGTTCGCGTAGAGCAGTTGCCTGCGCCTGATGAAACCCAGCGTGTTGCGGATTCGATTGTTCACTCACTGGAGCGCGACGGGGCGGGTCGCCTGATTGCCAAGGTCACTGGCGACGGGCGTACTGAGTACCGCTACAACCCCCTGGATCAGCTGATTGAGGTCGCGTTTACTGATGAGCTTGGTCAGCAACAGACGCTGGGGTTTGCTTACGACGCGATGGGGCAGTTGCTCAGCGAGCACACGGCGGCTGGCGTGCTGCAGCATCACTACGACGAACTGGGGAATCTGACTCAGACGCAACTGCCCGACAGCCGCTGGCTCAATCGCCTGCATTACGGCAGCGGTCATCTGCACCAGATCAATCTCGACGGGCAGGTCATCAGCGACTTCGAGCGTGATCGCCTGCATCGCGAGGTGCTGCGCAGCCAAGGGCAGATCAGCACGCGCAGCCAGTACGACCGCACGGGGCGTCTGCGTTCCCGGTTACGTCGGGCCACGCATCAACCGCCGCAATTGCCTGCCGAATCGAGCAGGGAATTTGAATACGATCCCGCCGACAACCTGATCGGACGACTGAATCGCAACCGCCAGCGTGACCAGCGAACGCTGCTGCACTACGACGCCACGGCACGGATCATGGCCAGTCAGGACAACCTTCAGGGAAACAGCGAAACCTTCGCCTACGACGCCGCCGCCAACCTGCTCGACGGCCCGCAATCCGGTGCCGGGCGGGTCGTGCACAACAGACTGCTGACGTATCAGGACAAGCGTTATCGCTACGACGGCTTCGGGCGGATGATCGAAAAGCGCAGCGCCCGCCACGGCACCCAACGGTTTGCCTACAACGCCGACAGCCGTTTGACCGAAGTGCACAACCCCAACGGCCACGTCGTGCGCATGAGCTACGACCCGCTGGGCCGACGCATCGGCAAAAGCGAACACGACCGAAACGGCCAATTACTCGGCGAAACTCGCTTCACCTGGGACGGCCTGCGCCTGCTGCAAGAACAACGCAACAGCCTGACCAGCCTGTACGTCTACGCCGACGGCAGCCACGAGCCCCTCGCCCGCATCGACGGCGACGGCGCCTTGCAAAAAATGCGTTATTACCACAACGACCTCAACGGCCTTCCCGAACAACTCACCGAAGCCGACGGCCACCCCGTCTGGCACGCGCGTTATCAGGTCTGGGGCAACACCGCCGAAGAGGCCCGCGAACCGTATTTCATCGAGGAACAGAATCTCAGATTTCAGGGCCAATACCTTGATCGCGAAACCGGACTGCATTACAACACCTTCAGGTTCTACGACCCGGATGTGGGACGGTTCACGACGCCGGATCCGATTGGGTTGGCGGGTGGGATTAATCTCTATCAGTACGCGCCGAATCCGGTTGGGTGGGTGGATCCGTGGGGTTGGAGTTGCAACCCCAACAAGAAGACGTCCTATCAGGCGACAAGCAGAAGGGATGCGTTTCGACAATTAAAGCGTGATGCCGGTATTCCAATCAGCGCAGCTCCAACAAGGCTTTATAGACAATCGCTTGATGATGGATACGGCAGTCCGGTTATGAAAAATGGACAACCTGTGATGACAAGAAACTATGAGTACGACAATATCAGGGGTAACAAAATTACTATTCAAGAGCACAGTTACGGCCACTCGAAGGCAACACATATGCATGGCGCAGAACCACACTTCAACGCTCGGCAGGGAGATAACCTCCGCTCCGGCTCAGCGGACGGCACTCACGGCCACTACAATTTTGGCACCGAAAAATGAACATAATCGACTGTATCTATAACAACACGTTCCTTAAAAGCATCTTTCCTGAAGGACTCACGGATACTGCACTCATTGCGCACATCGGCTTGGACCCAAACTCTGAGTTCAGTCTAAACATCCATACACGACAGAAACCGTCTCGAGAGATACCCAAATGGGGCGCTTGGGGAGTGAATTACGACACTGTCGTCATCGTGATGCTAGGCACGGGGATTGATGACATAGAAATTGCGGATTGGAACAAAATCGATTACGGCAATATGGAGTGCGAATTACGCGACCGCAAATTTTGTATCCAAACCAAAGGCGAGGGCTGGAAAATAGCATTTACAGTTGGCACGCTGACATTTCAACAGTGCAGGACGTACCTTTCTTAACGATTGCCCACCTGATCCTGACGCGGGCATTGGGCAATGATTTTTACTGCCGTTATCAAACCGCCAACAACCGATCCCGCAGCTTGCCGATCCCGTCGGGCATCTGTGCCGCGGCTTCGAACTCCAGATCACGGGCCAGTTGGGGCGACTTGGGCTCCACTCCCATAACTGCGAGGAAGCCAGACTTCAGAGGCGGACCTCGCAGTTGGCAAGCGTCGAAGGGAAGAATCGGTGGTGGGAATCAGGGCAAAACGTCAGGCTGGCGGGACGATGAGCTAGAGCATCCTGAGTTTGGCGCAGGACCTCATGTCAACGCTTGGAACAATGAAAAGGCATTTTCGACAACTTGCGTTTGGATTACTGAAAAATGGAAAAAATTGTTCTTTTATCCGACTCCGACGACGAAAAAGCGCGCGAAACAGGTAGCCCATCATATTGGTACACCGTAGTTCACGATAATGCCAATTCAATTGATCTGACAAAGAAAAATCCATGGAACATGGATGAGTCAATTTATGAAAAACGATGCTACCTTATGGACGACTGTATCATCTCGATCCGACCAGCCCGGTTCGAAGACAGGATCAGCAAACAACAGGACCACAACAAAGGGTTTTATTTCTTGGAGATAGCAAACCAAGAGAGCTCTCAAATTTTCACATCCAGAAGCGTCTATACATGGGAAAATTTGCTTGAGCTAATCGGACATTTCAAAGGACTTTCTTTTACCGCTGCCACTCGCGTCTGGAAAGTAAAAAAGCTGTGACCCATCAAATTACTATTCTTGTGACCTATGGCGGTGTGCTTGAGTTAGCGGTTAAGTAGCCATCACGGCCCTGGCGATATAATTAAGCCCGGGACCACAAGGCGACAATTAGAGCAGGCTACCCAACAGGAATGACACGCTGAAAGATAACGAGAGTATCGAAATTCCCGGCTCCGAGGCGATAGAGGCACTTAGTGAAATCGAATACATATTGATTTCCCTGAAGAAAATCGCGAGTTACTACTATGAGCGTGTCGACTCCCCTCCAACCGACACCACACCTGTTGAATATGCGCTGGAGACGACTCGATTCATTGATGAAAATGAAGTAACTCGTCGCTTGGCCAAGACAAGAAAAATCATCTCTTCAAAATTCAATCATGAGCTTGGCGATGACGATATGGATGATGTCGAAAGAGCATTCGAAAGCATCGTGTACTGGGAAAAACCAGGTGACTAGTAGCGCCGCAAGAACGATTCATAACTATTTGCTCAGTAGCTGTCCAACCTAAGTAATTCTTTGACGTGATGTCATGGCAGCTGTTGGTTCTTTGCAACAGGCTTGAGGTGCAGAAACCCACTTAAATGCAAGATCGAAAAAGATTAGGGACAGGTAATATGCCCAGCACTCAAGGACATTACAACTTTCAGGGACCTAAAATGATTTTTTTAGATTACATCAATAACAGCTTTTTCTTAAAGAGGATATTCCCCGAAGGACTGGTCGGAATCATCCTTATCGGTCAAGTACGATTTGATGTCGAAGGCAGATTCTCTATCAATCTACACACCATGCAGAAACCCTCAATCGAAATAGCTAAATGGGGGATTCATGGCCAAGATTATGATGTGATCGTGATTAAACTCTTTGGCAGCAACGCTACTGACGTATCTATAAAGAACTGGCGAAACATTTCTTACGCCCATTTTTTCGTAACCCAGGAGGATGGTAGATTAAATTTAAGAGCAAGCGAACGAGATTGGGCTTTTAGCGCCGTTGTTGAAACGCGAACACGAACAAAACGGGCAACGGCTCGGCGAAACGCGCTTCACTTGAGACGGGCTGCGCCTGCTGCTGCAACAGCGCAACGAACCTGTCAGCCTGTACGTCTACGCCGACAGCATCCACGCACCCCGTCAGACGCACATGCCCCTTTAACGATCCTGGTGACAGACCATGAATTTTCAGCAACTCACCCGCCTCGCCCAAGTCAGCAGCCCGTTGGGGCCCGACGTGTTGCTGCTCAAACACATGAGCGGCGGCGATGAGCTGGGGCGTATGTTCGATTACGAATTGCAGCTGACATCGAACGACGCGGCCATTGACCTGAACCAGTTGCTGGGCAAGCCCATGAGCCTGTCGCTGCAGCTGATTGACGGCAACGAGCGCTATTTCCACGGGCTGGTTGCGCGGTGCAGCCAGAACGTCGATGCCGGTCAGTTCGCCAGTTATCAGGTCACGCTGCGGCCTTGGCTGTGGTTGCTGACGCGCACCTCTGACTGCAAGATTTTCCAGCACCAGAGCATTCCGCAGATCATCAAACAGGTGTTCCGCGACCTGGGCTTCTCCGACTTTGAAGACGCCCTCAGCCGCCCCTATCGCGAGTGGGAATACTGCGTTCAGTACCGGGAAACCAGCTTCGACTTTGTCAGCCGCTTGATGGAACAGGAAGGAATTTACTATTTCTTCCGTCATGAAAAAGACCGTCACGTATTGGTCCTGGCTGACGCTTATGGCGCGCATCAACCGGCGCCTGGCTATGAGTCTGTTCCCTACTACCCACCGGACGGTCAGCACCGCGAGCGCGATCACCTCAATGACTGGCGGCTGGCGCAGGAAGTCCAGCCGGGCTCTCTGGAGCTCAACGATTACGACTTCCAGCGCCCCGGCGCTCGCATCGATGTGCGCTCGGCCATGCCACGACCTCATGCGGCAGGCGATTATCCGCTGTATGACTACCCCGGCACGTACGTGCAAAGCGAGGACGGCGAGCACTACGCCCGCACGCGCATCGAGGCGATTCAAAGCCTGCACGAACGCGTCGAGTTCAGCGGCAATACACGCGGACTGGGATCGGGGCATCTTTTCAGCATGACCGGCTTCAGCCGCCCGGACCAAAACCGCGAATACCTGATCGTTGCCGCCAGCTACATGATCAGCCAGGAAAGTCTGGAAACCGGCACCAGCGGCGCAGGCCTGCAGTACGAAAGCGCGATGTCGTGCATCAGCGCGCAACAGAGCTTCCGGCCACTGCCCAAGACCGTGCGCCCCATCGTCAAAGGGCCGCAGACCGCACGGGTGGTCGGCCCCAGCGGCGAAGAAATCTGGACCGACCAGTTTGGCCGGGTGAAGGTGCATTTCTACTGGGACCGTCACGACCAGTCCAACGAAAACAGCTCGTGCTGGATTCGTGTATCGCAAGCCTGGGCGGGGAAGAACTGGGGCTCGGTGCAAATCCCGCGCATCGGTCAGGAAGTCATTGTCAGCTTCCTCGAGGGCGACCCCGACCGCCCGATCATCACCGGCCGCGTTTACAACGCAGAACAAACTGTGCCTTACGACCTACCCGCCAATGCCACGCAAAGCGGGATGAAAAGCCGGTCAAGCAAGGGCGGCACGCCTGCGAACTTCAACGAAATCCGCATGGAGGACAAAAGAGGGAGTGAGCAGCTGTACATCCACGCCGAGCGTAATCAGGACATCGTCGTCGAAGTGGACGAAAGCCACTCGGTGGGGCACGACCGGAACAAGAGCATCGGCAACACCGAGACGGTGACGATTGGGCTCGACCGACTGCGCGCCGTGCAGCACGACGATGTTTTGCTGGTGGGTTCGAGCAAGACCGACAGCATTAGCCGCAGCTACCTGATCGAGGTCGGCGAAAACCTGCGTCTGGTCTGCGGCAAGAGCGTGCTTGAGCTCAATGCCAGCGGGCAGATCAACCTCACTGGCGTGCAGTTCAACTTCAACACCGAGGGCAGCGCCGAGATCAACACGGGCGGCCATCTGCACCTGAACATCGGCGGCGGGCCGGGTGCCACGCCTGACGGCCAAGGCGAAAAAGGCAGTATCGACGCAGCCGTCAAAGCCATGTTCCCCGAGCCGAAATCCGGCCAGTAAACACCTTATTCGAGAGAAATCGCCGTCATGCAGTACCGCATCAACGAATTCCAGTTCGCCCTGCCGGATAGCGCGTTGCAGGACGCCTCGATCAACATCCTCAAGTTTCCCGCGCTGGGCACTTCGCTGATCGTCAGCCGCAGTTTTCTGGCGCAAGACGAAACCCTGCACAGCAACTTCGACGCCCAGCTCAAGCGCCTGGAACAGCAGGTAAAAGAGCTGCGTTATCAGCCAGCGCTAGCCATTCGAGTCGGCGCCGCGCAGGACATCGAGGCGCTTGAGCTGCGCAGCCAGTTCAGCAAAGGCGAGGAGATGGTGTTCCAGTATCAGCTGGCGTTGGTGCTGCCCGGCACGCGCAAGATGCTCGCCCTCAGCTATGTAAAGGCGCAGCCGCTGGGCGAGTCCGAAGCAGGGCATTGGGCGCCGATCAAACAGTCACTGCAGTTCGACAGCATTTAGCGGGTTTTCAAGTGCTCTTCATGAGTGCGTTGAATGTCTGACGCACTCATGGCCGCCCAGCTGGATGATGCCCTTCCCCCTCCTGCCAAGATTTTTGGCAGCAGTGGGTGTCTCAAGCGCACTCAGCATTTGTAGGAGCGCGCTTGACCGCGAAGAGGGTGTATCAGCCTGCATCTGGATAACTGATCCACCGCACTTGCCAGCCAGCGGGCGCCTGAAAAGTGCCTTGCGACAGACGATGATCGTGCATCAAACCGCCAACAACCGCTCCCGCAGCTTGCCAATCTCATCACGCATCTGTGCCGCCGCCTCGAACTCCAGGTCACGGGCCAATTGGTACATCTTCTCTTCCAATTGACGAATGCGCTTGGTGATTTCGCTCGGCGAGCGCAGTTCGGCTTCGTACTTGGCGTTCTCCTCGGCAGCTTTGGCCATGCCCTTGCGCTTCTTGCTGCGCGAGCCGGGCACGGTGGCGCCTTCCATGATGTCGGCGACGTCCTTGATCACGCTTTTCGGCGTGATGCCGTTGGCCAGGTTGAACGCGATCTGCTTCTCGCGACGACGGTCGGTTTCTTCGATCGCGCGTTCCATGGAGCCGGTGATGCGGTCGGCGTACAGAATCGCCCGGCCGTTGAGGTTACGCGCGGCGCGGCCAATGGTCTGGATCAGCGAACGCTCGGAACGCAGGAAGCCTTCCTTGTCGGCATCGAGAATCGCCACCAGCGACACTTCCGGCATATCCAGACCTTCGCGGAGCAGGTTAATCCCCACCAGCACGTCAAAAGTGCCCAGGCGCAGATCGCGGATGATCTCGACACGCTCGACAGTGTCGATGTCCGAGTGGAGGTAACGCACCCGCACGCCGTGGTCGGCCAGGTAATCGGTAAGGTCTTCGGACATGCGCTTGGTCAGCGTGGTCACCAGCACCCGCTCCTCGATCGCCACGCGCTTGTGAATCTCGGAGAGCAAGTCGTCGACCTGGGTCAGCGCCGGACGGATCTCGATCTGCGGGTCAACCAGACCGGTCGGTCGCACCACCTGCTCGACGATCCGCCCCGCGTGCTCGGCCTCATAGTTACCCGGCGTCGCTGAGACGAAAATGGTCTGCGGGCTGACGTTTTCCCACTCATCGAAACGCATCGGCCGGTTGTCCAGCGCCGACGGCAGGCGGAAACCGTATTCCACCAGCGTCTCCTTGCGCGAACGGTCGCCCTTATACATGGCGCCGACCTGGGGCACGCTGACGTGGGATTCATCAATCACCAGCAGCGCGTCAGCCGGCAGGTAGTCGTACAGCGTCGGCGGCGGCGCGCCGGACGGACGCCCGGACAGATAACGCGAGTAGTTTTCGATGCCGTTGCAATAACCCAGTTCGAGGATCATCTCCAGGTCGAAACGGGTGCGCTGCTCCAGACGTTGTGCTTCCACCAGCTTGTTGGCGCCGCGCAGGTATTCCAGGCGCTCGTTCAGCTCGGCCTTGATGCCTTCCATTGCCTCCAGGAGGGTTTCCCGCGGGGTCACGTAGTGGCTCTTCGGATAGAAGGTGAAGCGCGGCAGTTTGCGAATGACCTCGCCGGTCAGCGGGTCGAACGCCGAAAGGCTCTCGACTTCGTCATCGAAAAGCTCGATGCGGATGGCTTCCAGGTCCGATTCAGCCGGGAAGATGTCAATCACGTCGCCACGGACACGGAAGGTCGCCCGGGCAAAATCCATGTCGTTGCGGGTGTATTGCAGGTCGGCCAGCCGGCGCAGCAAGGCGCGCTGATCGAGCTTGTCGCCGCGGTCCACGTGCAAAACCATGCGCAGGTAGGTTTCCGGACTGCCCAGACCGTAGATGCACGACACCGTGGTGACGATGATCGAGTCTTTGCGCTCCAGCAACGCTTTGGTCGCGGACAGGCGCATCTGTTCGATGTGGTCGTTGATCGACGCATCCTTCTCGATGAAGGTGTCCGATGACGGCACGTAGGCTTCGGGCTGGTAGTAGTCGTAGTAGGAAACGAAATATTCGACCGAGTTGTTCGGGAAAAACGCCTTGAACTCGCCGTACAGCTGCGCGGCCAGGGTTTTGTTCGGCGCCAGCACCAAGGTCGGGCGCTGCACTTGCTGAATGACGTTGGCGATGCTGAAGGTTTTGCCCGAACCGGTTACACCGAGCAGGGTCTGGTGCGACAGGCCGGCGTCGATGCCTTCAACCAACTGACGAATCGCCTCCGGTTGATCGCCGGCCGGCTCAAAACGGGTAACGAGCTGAAACTCGGACATAAGGTACCTCTGGAGGGGCCACTGCCAGATAAATCCTGCAGCAACGCAATTGAGCACGGACGGCTGATCCCGTCAGGGAAAAGACGTACATAAAAGAAGTGATGGGACTACAAGTGGAGTCGACGGCGCCACCTTTCAAGCCACCCTCCCGAGATTAGTCCGCGGCACTGGACTAACGGTCGAAAAATTTCGCCAAAAAGCGGGAAAAACCTGCTCCGGCCTGTCGCCCGCACTGGCCCGTGTCTTTATACTAGCTCCCCGTTTGTGCACCGCTCTAGTGCAATCGGCTGGAGCGACGCGACCCATTCACTCCCCAACTCAGAGCCCCCGCACAATGAGCCTGTTCTCCGCTGTCGAAATGGCACCACGCGATCCTATCCTGGGCCTCAACGAAGCATTCAACGCCGATACCCGTACGACCAAGGTCAATCTGGGTGTCGGTGTTTACAGCAACGAAGAAGGGAAAATTCCGCTGCTGCGCGCCGTTGTCGAAGCGGAAGAAAACCGGGTGGCCCAACACCTGCCCCGCGGCTACCTGCCCATCGACGGCATTGCCTCTTATGACAAGGCCGTGCAAGCCCTGCTGTTCGGCGCCGAGTCGCCGCTGCTGGCGTCGGGCCGGGTGATGACGGTTCAGGCGGTCGGCGGTACGGGCGCTCTGAAGATCGGCGCTGACTTCCTCAAGCAGCTTTCTCCCGACGCCGTTGTGGCGATCAGCGACCCAAGCTGGGAAAACCACCGCGCGCTGTTCGAAACCGCCGGTTTCCCGGTGCAGAACTATCGCTACTACGACGCCGCCACCCATGACGTGAACCGCACGGGCATGCTGGAAGATCTGCAGAACCTGCCGTCCGGCTCGATCGTCGTGCTGCACGCCTGCTGCCACAACCCGACCGGCGTTGACCTGACCCTGGAAGACTGGAAGAAGGTCCTTGAGGTGCTGAAGGCCAAGGGTCATGTGCCGTTTCTGGACATGGCGTATCAGGGCTTCGGTGACGGCATTGACGAGGACGCGGCGGCGGTGCGTCTGTTTGCCGACAGCGGCCTGACGTTCTTTGCCTCGAGTTCGTTTTCGAAGTCGTTTTCGCTGTACGGCGAGCGGGTCGGCGCGCTGTCGATCGTGACGGATTCGAAGGAGGAGACGGCGCGGGTGTTGTCTCAGGTGAAGCGTGTGATCCGCACGAACTATTCGAACCCGCCGACCCACGGCGCGTCGATTGTGGCGGCGGTGTTGAGCAGCCCTGAGTTGCGTGCGAAGTGGGAAGAGGAGCTGGGCGAGATGCGCCTGCGGATTCGTGGGATGCGTGAGGAGATGACCCAGCGTCTGGCGAATAATGCGGCGGGGCAGGATTTCAGTTTTGTCGCGCGGCAGCGGGGATGTTTTCGTATTCGGGTCTGACGACGGCGCAGGTTCATCGGTTGCGCAATGAGTTCGGGATTTATGCGCTGGATACCGGGCGGATTTGTGTGGCGGCGTTGAACCAGGGGAATATTGGGGCGGTTACTGAGGCGATCTTGGCGGTTATCTAAACCGCTGAACATTTAAGATCAAGAGCGTCTACCTAAGGGCAGACGTTTCGCCTTCGGCGACTTACTTTTGAAAAGCACCAAAAGTAAGCAAAAGTGCCTGCTCTCGGTTGGGCCCGACTTCGTCGGGTTCCTTCACTCCGGTCTCGCTCCGTGGGCCCGCCGCCATCCGCCATCCATGGCGGGGGCGGCTCTCGCGGCATCCATGCCGCTCGGCCCACGGAGCGAGACCTGCGTTCAGCCTGCACCAAAGTCGCGTTTGGTGTTGTCTGGACTTTTTGTGGTTGAAGATCAACAGCACATCGGAAGCACATCAAAGGCTTCCCGGCTGAAGCCAGTCCTACGGACTGCCGCCGGTCCCACTGACTGTATGCGGCGTTTTAGTAGGACCGGCTTTAGCCGGGAAGAGGCCGGTGTGGGCGCTCGAAATTGTTGCTGACCGGACACCCTCCTGTGGGATCGAGCTTGCTCGCGAATGCTGTTGTCGTAGCTGATCGATCCCCCGCCGCGCTGCCAGTTAGCACTTTGATCGAACCCTTGCCCTTAGTTGCCCTCGATATCTGTAAGTCCTGCGAACGGGATATGACAGAAGAGGTGCATATGGCTACCCAGAACAATGATCAAACCGTCAACCGCAACGATCCGGCGATTAATCCAGAGACGCCGGACAGTAGCCTGGCGCAGAACGATGCGTTGAAGAACCAGAGCGGGTCGCAAAGCCAGTCCGAGGACGGCGTGCAGAGTCAGGAGAACAATGGCAACCTGACGGGCGAGAACAGTTTCACACCTGATTTTGAGCCCGAAGAGCATGAGTCGCCGGACACGACCAAAGAGGAACGGCAGACCGGCGAGCTGGATAAAGACATTGATACAGCGGGGGTTGAGGTCGGATACCCGATCAGAGTTCTGCTCTGATCATGGGGTCCGACTTTCATGAGTATCTGTGGGAGTGAGCTTGCTCACGAAGAGGTCGGTACAGCCGCTGAATCTCTTTGGGTTTAGCCTAAGTCTTCGCGAGCAGGCTCGCTCCCACAGGGATTTCAGCGTTATCCATTTTTGCAGCTTCGCACTTGAAGGCGGCACCCGGCGCTCACTCTCGCGGATCTGTCATTGCATAGCCCCTTAACAAAACGGCACCATCGCGCTTTCGTCTGCGCCTGCAGACCCGCCTGAAGTTCATCCCCGGAGCGTTGTCGATAATGGTCCAGCCCGCCACTCAGGATGCGCCGCGCGTCGGCAATAAACTCACCCCTCGCGAGTTTCGCGGCATGGCGGCGATTTTGATGTCGATCGCCCTCGCCACCCTCGACACCGCCATCGCCAACACTGCCCTCCCCGCCATCGCTGCCGATCTGCACGCCTCGCCCGCCGCATCAGTGTGGATCATCAACGCCTACCAGCTCGCTGCCGTCGCCACGCTGCTGCCGTTCGCGGCGCTGGGTGGTGTGCTTGGCCATCGCAAGGTGTATCTGGGCGGGCTGATTCTGTTTGTGGTGTCGTCGGCGTTGTGTGCACTCGCCTGGTCGTTGCCCACGCTGACTGTTGCTCGCGTGCTGCAGGGCATCGGCGCCAGCGCGATCATGAGCGTCAACGCCGCGCTGATCGGCTCGATCTTCCCCCATGAACGGCTCGGGCGCGGGCTGGGCATGAACGCGCTGGTGGTCGGCACATCGTTCTCCATCGGCCCGACCGTCGCGTCGCTGGTGTTGTCGGTGGCGAGTTGGCCGTGGCTGTTTGCGATCAACCTGCCCATCGGCCTGTTCGCGCTGGTGTTCGCCTGGAATTCGCTGCCCGCGACGCGCCTCGGCACGCTGACCTTCGACCGCGTCACCGCCGTGCTCAACGTGATCACCTTCGGCGCCCTGATCTTCGCCCTGAGTCAGGCGGCGCAGCTGGGTTCGATGGCCAGCGTGCTGATCGCGCTGGCGATCTTTCTGGTGGGGGCGCGCTGATGCTCAAGCGCGAGGTCGGGCACCCTGCGCCGATGTTCCCCCTGGATCTGCTGAAGCGGCCGATGTTTGCGTTGTCGGCGCTGACGGCGTTCTGTTCGTTCGCCACCCAGGGTCTGGCGTTCGTGTCGCTGCCGTTCTTTTTGAAAGCACCCTGGGCCGCGACCCGATCCAGACCGGATTTCTGATGACGCCGTGGTCGGTGGTGGTGGCGATGATCGCGCCGTTTGCCGGGCGCATGTCTGACCGCTATCCACCGGGGCTGCTGGGCGGGATCGGCCTGGCGATGCTGTGCCTGGGGATGATTTCTCTGGCGAGCATGCCGGCTGACGCCAGCGTAATGTCGATCATCGCGCGAATGATGCTGTGCGGTATCGGCTTCGGGTTCTTCCAGGCGCCGAATCAGAAAGCGCTGATGACCAGCGCGCCAAAGGAACGCTCCAGCGGCGCCAGCGGCACGATTGCGACCGCTCGCCTGATCGGTCAGGCCACGGGTGCGGCGTTGGTAGCCTTGAGTTTCGGCATTTCCAGCACCCACGGCCCGGTGCTGGCGTTGAGCATCGGCGCGGGCTTCGCAGCGGTGGGCAGTGTGGCGAGCGGCTTGCGGTTGGTGACGAAGAATACGGCCAATCCGCGGGTGTGAAATGCAGGCGGTCTGCCCTTTGTAGGAGTGAGCTTGCTCGCGATTGCGGCGTGTCAGTTGCACGTGAGTTGACTGACACACCGTGATCGCGAGCAAGCTCACCCTACAGGATGACCGGCAGTCTTCCCATGGCAGCGGCAAGCCGGGGCAGGATCAGGCAATCATCGCGTAGGACTGGGTCATCGGTTTTGGGCGAAGGGTTCCTACCATGGGGGCCTGCCATCAACGGCTTAGGCCTCATGAGGAAACGCGCAATGAGCAAAACCAAAACCCTGTTCATCACCGGTGTCAGCAGCGGGTTCGGCCAGGCGTTGGCGCAACAGGCGCTGGCCGCGGGTCACACCGTGATTGGCACGCTACGCAATGAAAACGCCGTTCAGACATTCGAAGCCCAGGCACCCGGCCGCGCCCACGGCGTGCTGCTGGACGTCACCGACTTCGACGCCATCGACCGCGTGGTGGCCGAGGCCGACACCGCGTTCGGACCCATCGATGTGCTGGTGAACAATGCCGGTTATGGCCACGAGGGCATTGTGGAGGAGTCGCCGCTCGATGAGCTGCGTCGTCAGTTCGACGTCAATGTGTTCGGCGCGGTCGCGATCATCAAGGCCTTCGTGCCGCTGTTCCGCCAGCGTCGAAACGGGCACATCCTCAACGTGACCTCCATGGGCGGCTTCATTACGATGCCGGGCATCGCGTATTACCACGGCAGCAAGTTTGCGCTGGAAGGCATTTCCGAGTCGCTGAGCAAGGAGCTGAAGCCGTTCGACGTGTTTGTCACGGCCGTGGCGCCGGGCTCGTTCCGCACTGATTGGGCGGGCCGTTCGATGCAACGGACTGCACGACAGATCGCCGATTACGACGCCAGCTTCGACCCGATCCGCAAGGCCCGCGAAGAACGCAGCGGCAAACAGCCGGGCGATCCGGTCAAGGCGGCAGATGCGATGCTCAAACTGATCGACAGCCCTAACCCGCCAGCGCATTTGTTGCTCGGCAGCGATGCGTTAAAGCTGGTGCGGGAAAAGCTGGCGCAGCTGGAGGCCGAGTTTGCGGAATGGGAAGAGGTGTCGCGCTCGACGGATGGGTGAGGCTTCGCTGGCAGTTCGGAAAATGTAGTTGATGTGTGGGATGCAGGCCACGATGCGGCCCCTGTGGGAGTGAGCTTGCTCACGAAAGCGCCGGTCCAGCCACTGCATATTTAGCGGCTGGAAGTCAGCATTCGCGAGCAAGCTCGCTCCCACAGGTTCTCCGTCATCAGTCTCATTTGCAGTGTCCAGACAAGGTCGCTAAAGGTTGGGCGGCAGCCGGGAAAATGTGGGGCTGATTGGAAAGCTACACCCCGCCCCGGCTGAAGATCCGGATGACTTCATCCAGATGCCCCGCCATCGCCTGCTTCGCGGCTTCTGCATCCCGGTTTTGCAGGGCGTCGAGGATCAGGCGGTGTTCGTGCTCGGAGCGGAACGGCATGTCGTCGGAGGTGTAGTGCGCCTGTAGCCGCTGGAACATGCTGCCGTACTGATGCCCGAGCAGGTGCTTGATCATCAGCGCGTAGGCCGGATTGCCCGAGGCTTGGGCAATCCGGATGTGGAACAGGCGGTCACCCGGATGGGTGTGGGAATGCTCGCGGTTGTCCCGCGCATTGCGTTCGAAGGCCTCCCGGATCGCTTCGAGCTCTTCATCGCTGGCGTGATGCGCGGCGAGCGCCGCCGCTTCCGGTTCAATCAGCCGTCTTGCCTGGAGCAAGGCAAAGGGCGGGATTTCCGCGCTGAAATCCACTTCAATGCCAAGCTCGGGGTCGACGTCCTTCCACTGGTCCCGGGTGACCTGGGTCATCACCGGTTCATCGGACAGCTTTTGCCCCGGCGGTTCGCAGACCAGCACGCCATTACCGACGCGCACATCCACCAGCCCGATCACCTCCAGCGCGATCATCGCCTCGCGCACCGACGCCCTGCTCACCCCCAGCATCTTCGCCAGTTCACGTTCGGCCGGCAGGCGGCTGCCCGGTGGAAATTCACCGCTGTCGATCAGCGCGCGGAGCTGATCGGCGATCTGGCGATAAAGTCTCTGGTTATCAATTACTTGGATTGGCATCGGAAATCGGCTCGGAAAATTACAGCGCACTGGATCGAAAAATGACCTTGTTGCGGTCCATGACAAGTGCTAAAAACAGGACCAATGGCCTGACCATTGGAGCACTGAAGTGAGCGGAGCATAGCAAACCCCACGAGGGTTCGCGTGCATCGAATCCAGCTCATCGCGCGGCCCCGGTTAGATCAACAGACCCCACAGCCGGGTCGTCTCAACAATAAAAACAAGGGATCAACATGGACCTCACCGGTAAGCGAGTGCTCATCACGGCCGCCGCCCAGGGCATCGGCCAAGCCAGCGTCGAGGCTTATCTGAAGGCCGGCGCGGAAGTCTTTGCCGTCGACATCAACGGCGCAGCGCTGGATCACCTTCAAGGCGTGCATAAGCGTGTCCTCGACGTCACCGATCACGCTGCCATCGAACGGCTGGCCGCCGACGTGGGCGCGCTGGACGTGCTGTTCAACTGCGCGGGCGTGGTACACAGCGGCAACATCCTCGAATGCTCCGACGACGATTGGCGCTTCGCTTTCGACCTCAACGTCACGGCGATGTACAAGATGATCCGCGCGTTTCTGCCGGCGATGCTGGGCAATGGCGGCGGCTCGATCATCAACATGTCGTCGGTCGCCTCGGCCATCAAAGGCGTGCCCAACCGCTTCGCCTACTGCGCCAGCAAGGCCGCCGTGATCGGCATCACCCGTTCGGTCGCGGCCGACTTCGTCGGGCAGAACATCCGCTGCAACTGCATCTGCCCCGGCACCGTTGAATCCCCTTCCCTGCGTCAGCGGGTGGCCGATCAAGCGGCGCGCGAGGGGCGCGAAGAGGCGGAAGTCTACGCGGCGTTCGAAGCACGCCAGCCCATGGGGCGCCTGGGCACGCCCGAGGAAATCGCCCAACTGGCGCTGTACCTGGGCTCGTCCGCCAGCGGTTTTACCACTGGCACCGCGCAGATCATCGACGGCGGCTGGAGCAACTGAGCCCGCCGCCAATCCCGCTTGTTGGTTACACCGAATTCTGATCACTCAATCCTGATTTTTACCTGCAGAGGACACCCCATGAAATTGCTGCGTTACGGCGAACCCGGTCAAGAGCGCCCTGGCCTGCTGGACAGCAACGGCCGCATTCGCGATCTGACCGATCTGATTGGCGACCTGTCGGGCACCGCCCTGAGCCCGGAAAGCATCGCGCACTTGCAGTCCCAGGACGTCAACAGCCTGCCGCTGGTTGAGGGCAATCCGCGCCTGGGCCCGTGCGTGGGCAAGATCGGCAAGTTCATCTGCATCGGCCTGAACTATGCCGACCACGCGGCTGAAACCGGCGCGGATATTCCAAAAGAACCGATCATTTTCAACAAGTGGACCAGCGCCATCGTCGGTCCCAACGACAACGTGGAAATCCCGCGTAATTCGAAGAAGACCGACTGGGAAGTCGAGCTGGGCGTGGTCATCGGCAAGGGCGGTCGCTACATCGACGAGGCCGATGCGCTGGAGCACGTGGCGGGTTTTTGCGTGATCAACGACGTGTCCGAGCGTGAGTTCCAGATCGAGCGCGGCGGCACCTGGGACAAAGGCAAGGGTTGCGACACCTTCGGCCCGATCGGCCCGTGGCTGGTGACCCGCGATGAAATCGCCGATCCCCATCAGCTCAACCTGTGGCTGGAAGTCGACGGCAAGCGCTATCAGAACGGCAACACGCGCACGATGATTTTCCAGATTCCCAAACTGGTGAGCTACCTGAGCCAGTTCATGAGCCTGCAGCCGGGCGACGTGATTTCCACCGGTACGCCGCCGGGCGTGGGCCTGGGGATCAAACCGGAGCCGGTGTTCCTGCGCGCTGGCCAGACCATGCGTCTGGGCATCGAAGGCTTGGGCGAACAGCAGCAGTTGACAGTCGACGCGTGACCAATGACTTGATGAATGCCTGCGGATAGCAAGGTTGACACAGCACCTGTGGGAGCGAGCTTGCTCGCGAAGAGGCCAGTACATCCACTGAATTTCTGTGGGTAGAGATGCCGCCTTCGCGAGCAAGCTCACTCCCACAAGATCTCCATCCGCTTGAGATCATGTGGGACTTGAAAACACAGGATTTCAACTCCCTTAAGATCGCCATCCAGTTGAGATCATGGGGTGCCTGAGATCACAGGGTTTCGCCGGACTGAGATCACTGTGGTGCCAAGCTGAAAAGTTTTAACCGAATTCCCAAGCAAGCCGCGCTGCCCATAACAATGCCAAAGGGACCCGCCATGACCACCATCACCGCCTTGCGCGTTGAAGACATTCGTTTCCCCACCTCGCAATTTCTCGACGGCTCCGACGCGATGAACCCAGACCCCGATTACTCGGCGGCCTACGTCATTCTCGAAACCGATCACCCTACCCTCCAGGGCCACGGCCTGACGTTCACCATCGGGCGCGGCAATGAGATCTGTTGTGCCGCGATCAAGGCGCTGGCCGGCGTAATGATCGGCCTGAAACTGGAATGGATCGCTGAAGACATGGGCCGTTTCTGGCGCCACGTCACCAGCGACAGCCAGTTGCGCTGGATCGGCCCGGACAAGGGCGCGATTCACCTGGCGACCGGCGCCGTGGTCAATGCCACATGGGATTTGTGGGCCAAGTCCGAGGGCAAGCCGGTGTGGCAACTGGTGGCGGAAATGACCCCGGCGCAACTGGTGCGCTGCATCGATTTTCGTTACATCACCGACTGCATCACCCCGGACGAAGCCCTGACCCTGCTAACCGAGCGTGCAGAGGGCAAGGCGCAACGGCTGCAAACGCTACTGGCCGACGGTTACCCCTGCTACACCACGTCGGCGGGCTGGCTCGGCTATCCGGACGACAAGCTGCGCCGGCTGTGTCAGGAAGCGGTCGACGGCGGTTTTTCCCACATCAAACTGAAGGTCGGCCGCGATCTGCAGGACGACATTCGCCGCGTGCGCATCGCCCGCGAAGTGCTGGGGCCGGATCGCCATTTGATGATTGACGCCAATCAGGTCTGGGAGGTCGGCGAGGCCATCGACTGGGTCCGCGAGCTGGCGTTCGCCAAACCCTGGTTCATTGAAGAACCGACCAGCCCCGACGACGTCGAGGGCCATCGCACCATTCGTCTCGGCGTGCACCCGGTGAAGGTGGCGACTGGCGAGATGTGCCAGAACCGCATTGTCTTCAAGCAGCTGATCATGCGCGGGGCCATCGACGTGGTGCAGATCGACGCTTGCCGCCTCGGCGGGGTCAACGAGGTGCTGGCGGTGATGCTGATGGCCGCCAAATACCAGCTGCCGGTCTGCCCCCATGCCGGCGGCGTCGGGCTGTGCGAGTACGTGCAGCACCTGTCGATGATCGACTTTCTCTGCATCGCCGGGACCCATGAAGGTCGGGTCGTGGAGTACGTCGATCACCTGCATGAGCATTTTGAAGACCCTTGCGTGATTCGCGATGCGGCGTATCTGCCACCGGCCGCGCCGGGGTTCTCGATTCAGATGAAAGCCGCTTCGCGGGAGCACTACGCGTACAAAGGCTGAGGACCCCGCCAGAGCTTTGCCCAGGCATGAAACGGACGGAGTACAACAACAATGTCGTCCCGACACTCAAGCGTTCCGGCACCGCCCTTGCGAGTGGATGCCCATCAGCATTTCTGGACTTACACCCCGCAGGACTACCCGTGGATTGACCAGCGCCATGGCGTGTTGCAACGGGACTTTCTGCCGGACGATCTGAAGCCTCTGCTCGATCAGCACAGTATCGACGGCAGCATCGCGGTCCAGGCGCGTCACAGCCTGGATGAAACCGACGTTCTGCTGAGCCATGCCGCCAATCACCCATGGATTCTAGGCGTGGTCGGCTGGGCGGATCTGCGGGCGCACGATCTCGACGCCCAGCTGGCACGCTGGACCGACGCGGCCAAACTGGTTGGCATTCGCCACTTGATTCAGGACGAACCCGCGCCGTCGCTGTTCCTCCAGGACCCGGCCTTTGCCCGTGGCATGCGTCAGTTGCAAACCCTCGGCCTGACGTACGACGTGCTGATAAAAGACAAGGACCTGCACGCCGCCACTGACTTCTGCCAACGCCACGACCAGCATCACCTGATCCTTGATCACCTCGGCAAACCGGATCTGTCACTGGAAGACCCCATCGCCTGGGCCGATCGGCTCGCCCCGCTCGCGGCCCTGCCCCATGTCGCCTGCAAGCTGTCCGGGCTGATTACCGAAGCGGACTGGCAACGCTGGCGACCGGTGGAACTGCTGCCGTATTTCTATCTGGCGCTGGAATTGTTCGGGCCGCAGCGACTGATGTTCGGTTCCGACTGGCCGGTCTGTCAGGTCGCCGGCAGCTACAGCGACGTTCACCAGCTGTTTGAATCCGCCATCAGCACGCTCGCCGTCGATGAGCAAAACGCGCTGCGCGGCGGCACCGCCATTCGCCTCTATGGCCTGCAAGGAAACTGCCCATGAATCTGCACCTGCAAGACAAAATCATCATCGTCACCGGCGGCGGCTCGGGGATTGGCGCGGCCATCTCGCTGGGGCTGGCCGAAGAAGGCGCGATCCCGGTGATCTTCGCCAATCAGCCGCTGCCTGCCGAATTGGCCGCCGAGCTGGACAGACGCCAGCCGCAAACCCTGTTCGTGCAGGTCGAGCTCCGTGACGAGGCCGCATGTGCGGCGGCGGTGAGCCATGTGCTGGAGCGTTTCGGGCGCATCGACGGGCTGGTGAATAACGCCGGGGTCAACGACAACGTTGGGCTGGACGCCGGTCGCAGCGCGTTCATCGAGTCCCTGGAGAAGAACCTCATTCACTACTACGTCATGGCGCATTTGTGCGTTGACGCGCTGAAGGCCAGCCAGGGCGCCATCGTCAACATCGGCTCGAAAACCGCCCTCACCGGCCAGGGCGGTACCAGCGGTTACACCGCGTCGAAAGGCGCGCAACTGTCGCTGACCCGGGAGTGGGCGGCGTCACTGCTGAGTGATGGCGTGCGCGTGAATGCAGTGATCCCGGCCGAGGTCATGACCCCGCTGTACGAGCGCTGGATTGCCAGTTTCGACGACCCTGAGGCGAAGCTGGCGAAGATCGTCGGAAAGATCCCCCTCGGCCAGCGCATGACCACACCGACGGAGATCGCCGACAGCGTGCTGTTTCTGCTGTCCCCGCGCGCGTCCCACACCACCGGGCAGTGGCTGGTGGTCGACGGCGGCTACACGCATCTGGATCGGGCACTGACATGAGCGCGCTGACATGAGTACCGGCATGGCCGCGCAGCGGTTCTGTCTGGCCCTGGACCTTGCCGATGACGAGGCGTTGATTGCCGAGTATGAGCAACTGCATTGGCGCATCTGGCCGCAGATTGCCGCGCACCTGCGCAGCCAAGGCGTGCTGGACATGCAGATCTGGAGGCTGGGCACGCGGCTGTTCATGGTGATGGACACAGCGCCGGGCTTCAGTGCCGACGCGATGGAACTGGCGTCAGCGGCGAACCCCAAGGTGCAGGAATGGGAGGCATTGATGTGGCGGTTTCAGAGGCCGACGCCGTGGACCGAGCCGGGCAACAAATGGCAGCCGATGGCGCAGATTTTCAGCCTGGCGGATCAACCGCCTTGAAGCGCTCCAATTGTGGGAGCGAGCTTGCTCGCGAAGGGGCCGAAATACCTCCTAGATCTCTAGCGCCTGAAACTCCGTCTTCGTGAGCAAGCTCACTCCCACAGGTACGAGTGCAGGGCTTCGATCCCTGCACGACCGAACATCTGCTTCATCACGCTGCACGCTTGAACAACAACAAAAAAGGAGAGCGTTATGTTGACCAAACACAGCAAAGTACAGACTGGGGTGTACCGGCACGCTGAGCCGTCGGTGCGGGTGGCATTGATGCTGGTGACCAGTCTGTTTTTCCTCTGGGGCCTGTCGTACGGGCTGCTGGATGTGCTGAACAAGCATTTTCAGGAAACGCTGCACGTCAGCAAGGCCCAGTCCGGGCTGTTGCAAGCCGCGTACTTCGGCGCGTATTTCATCATCGCTCTGCCCGCCGGCTTCTTGATGGACCGCTTCGGCTACAAGGCCGGGATCCTGTTGGGCCTGTGCCTGTATGCGGCCGGTGCGTTGCTGTTCATGCCAGCGGCGAATGCGGCGAGCTTCCCGTTCTTCCTGTTTGCGCTGTTCGTCATCGCCTTAGGGTTGGGCTGCCTGGAGACCGCGGCCAATCCCTACGCGACGGTCCTGGGCGATCCGAAAGGCGCGGAGCGTCGGCTCAATCTGGCGCAGTCATTTAACGGCCTCGGCCAGTTCGTTGGGCCGCTGCTGGGGGGCGCGTTGTTCTTCGGCGGCAGCAACGCCGGCAGTGACAACAGCTCGCTGCAAACCACCTACGTGGTCATCGCGGTCATCGTTTTGCTGGTGGCCGCGCTGTTCGCCCGCACGCCGATGCCCGATCTGCGCGAGCAGGAATCGAGCATTCAACGCTACGACAACAAGACCCTCTGGCAGCACAGAGAATTCGTCGGCGGCGTGGTGACGCAGTTTTTCTACGTGGCGGCACAGGTCGGTGTGGGCGCGTTTTTCATCAATTACGTGACCGAACACTGGGCGAGCATGACCAGCCAGAGCGCCGCGTACCTGCTGTCGGTGGCGATGATCTGCTTCATGTGCGGGCGTTTTTTCAGCACCTGGCTGATGGGCCGCATCCCGGCACAGCGATTGTTGATGGTCTACGCCTGGATCAACGTTGTGCTGTGCGCGGTGGTGGTCAGCGGCGTGGAAAGCGTGTCGGTGGTGGCGCTGGTCGCGGTGTTCTTCTTCATGTCGATCATGTTCCCGACCATCTTCGCCATGGGCGTGAAAAACCTCGGCCCGCACACCAAACGCGGCAGCTCGTTCCTGATCATGGCCATCGTCGGCGGCGCGCTGATGCCGTATTTCATGGGCCTGGTGGCGGACCACTTCTCCACGGCGCTGGCGTACCTGCTTCCGCTGGGTTGTTTTGTGGTGGTGGCGTTTTATGGGCGCAGCGGGTTGCGCGGACAGGAGGCGTGATCGGGCTTTTGCGGTGTGGCGACCGATGCCTTCCCGGCTGAAGCCGGTCCCACAAATCGGGCATCCAGCTATTAATGATCGTTCCCACGCTCTGCGTGGGCACGCATCTCGCGTCGCGTCGCAGAGACGCCGGAATGTGCGTCGTTTCATCGACGCAGAGCGTCGGGCGCTGCATTACCACGCGGAGCGTGGGAACGATCAGAGATCGAGGCTCCACCCGGTGCCACTGACTGTACGCATTCCTCCCGTGGGACCGGCTTTAGCCGGGAAGAGGCCAGTGGCAGCACCCTCACTTTTGCGGTGTGAAGACCGACGTTTTCCCGGCTGAAGCCGGTCCTGCATTGGGTTCGCAGTCAGTCAGGAGAGCGGGCAGTTGGAGCAGTAGTCGAGGCCGTCGACGCGATAACGGATGCAGCACACGCGGCGTTCGCGCTTTGGTTTGTCTTGGCCGTCGGGGTTGATGTAGCGCACCGGTTGATAGAGCGGATTACGACGTCCGTCCGACAGGTGTCGGGCGTTCAGCAGCTGGTGACCGTGACGCACATCGGCGTGGGGCATTGCGTTGGCGAGCACGCCCAATAGCCATTCGAAATAGTTGCCGGCATTGCTCCACAGCACTTTCGGGGACAGGTGCACATGGCGGGCGATGGCGTCGATAAAGGGCCTGAGCTGATGTTCGAGCAACTCATCGAAACGCTCGAAAGCATCGGCCGGTGTGGGCGTCCAGCCCTGGCCTGGATCAGGCAGCTTGAAAGCGGCAGGCAGGGCATTGTCATCGAGGATCAATTGCAGATGATCGAGGTGCAGTGGCAGGCGGTGGTTGAGGATCAGCGACGCCGCCACCACCGGCGGAATCAGCTTGATGAAGTAGTGCTTGCTCCACAGCGACGCCAGTCCGCGAGGGTCGCTGGGCGGATAGGCGCTGCCGAATCGCGTGAGCACGTCGCTTAAACCGTCGCCGGTCAGAATCGTACGCAACGGCACGCCGGCGCGGGGATCGTCGGGCAGCACCAGGACGCCGCGATAGTGCTGAAAATCGGCAATGAACAAAGGCGCCAGCGCAGGAATCATGGGGCGACTCGCTGCGCTGGCGACCTGTTCACCCGCATACGATCAATAAGACCGCTGCCGCGCCAGCACCCACAACCCCTGCTCCAGCGCCGGAAACAGGCTGTTGTTGAAGTTATTCCAACGCAGTTCGAGGATGGTGTCGTACGCCGCGATGGGGGTGTCGAGCACATCGAACACCACTTCACCGGAATCGATGCCGGTGTCGACGTAATGGAAGGACGCGCCGGTCATGTTCACCAGCGGAATGTCGACCATCTCCCGCGTGGTCCAGTCGACCACTTTCTTGCCGCGGGCGCCGTACAGCGCGTCGAGGGTGGCGTACGCGCCGCGCCGCTCGTAAGGCGATTCCAGACGCGTGATGCCCGGGTGCACGTTGAAGATGCGCCGATGGAAATCAGCGCCTTCACGCACCAGTTCATCGAGGATCACCAGCAGCCCGTCGAGCACCACGATGTCTGCGCCCAGCGCGTGCAGGCGCTCGCCGAGACGTCGCTCGAAATCCGACTTGCCGGCCGGCCGCGCGCTGTCGCCCAAAGGCAAGGCGCGGTAGCTCGACGGCACGTTTTCAAGCAGGTCATCGACCTTGCGCCCCTGCACCGTCAGGCCCGGCGGGTAGAACCAGTGCGCGCCCTGCCCCGGCGCGAAACCGTAATCCTTGATGCTCTCGCGGTCCCGTGCGGACTCGGGGTTCTCGTCGTAGATGATCGCTTCCAGGGAATAGTGATCGCCGAGGGCAGTCTCATTGAGCGCCTTGACCAGGTACTCCAGTGGCGAGGTCATGTAACGCTGTTCGCCGTGGTAATCGACGTATTGACCGGCCTTGTCCGCCGCTGCGTTACGCAGTGACCAGACGTAAACAAGCTTGGTTTTCTGCATGAATATCGGACTCAGGAAAGGGTGTGCAGGGTGTTGCCGCTGACGCCTTCAGCCATGGCGACCACGACTTTTCGTTCGCCGCTGAACGGCTTGCGCGAGTGCGCCGTGAGCATGTTGTCGAGCATCAGCACATCACCGGTCTGCCACGGGAAGACCACTTCGCATTCGCTCAGCACGCCACGAATTTCCGCCAGCGCGTCGGCCTCCAGCGGGCTGCCGTCGCCGTAGTAGACGTTGCGCGGCAAGCCTTCTTCACCGACGGTGTCGAGGAGGATTTCCTGCATCTCTGCGTCCAGGTTCGACAGGTGAAACAGGTGTGCCTGATTGAACCAGACCCAGTCTTTGGTGCGCGGATGCTGAGCGACGCCTTGCACCAACTGCCGGGTGCGCAGGTCGCCGTCCTCGTTCCAGTCGCACTGGATGCCCCGAGGGCGGCAGTAATCCTCGACGTCGCTGTGGCGGTCGGTGTTGAAGACCTGCTGCCAGGTCAAGTCGAGGCCGTTGCCGTAGTTGCGCACGTACATAAGCCGCTTCTCTTCGAAGCGTTTGCGCAGGGCCGGACTGATGCGCTGGAACACGCGGCGGCTGTCGGCAATCGGCGTTTCGCCTCCGCTAACAGCGGCTTTGGCGCAGTAGAAGAAGATGCGCATGGGCCATTCGGTGGTGTAGGCCTGTTCGTTGTGCAGGGGGATCGAGCGGTGGGCCGGGTATTCGGTGGAGGTGTAGACGCCTTTGCCATCGACCTGGCTGCGCGGCGTGGAGCCGAATTCGTAGTTGAGCAACGGGTGGCCGAACGCGGCGGCAAATCGCTGGAAGCCTTCGACCCCTTCAGGGGTGAATCCGCTGAACAGGATGGCGCCGTCGCGCTCCAGGGATTGGTTGACGATGCTGCGCAGGGCGTCGATTTCGGCAGCCAGGGAACCCCGGCCTGGCCGGGCTGGACGCGCAGGGGAAAGCCGGCTTCGAGGCGCAGGCGTTCGGGGGTGAGCATGCGCATGTTCATGGGCAGTACGCTCCTGATGTGGCTGAAGGGGGTGGATTCAGGCCATCGCCTTGCGCAGGCTCAGGGGACGCATGTCGGTCCAGACGCTTTCGATGTGGTTGAGGCAGGTCTGTTTGTCGCCTTCGACGCCGACGCTTTTCCAGCCGTCCGGGATGGCTTTGTAGTCGGGCCAGATGGAGTACTGTTCTTCGTGGTTGATGACGACCCGGAACTGTGTGCTTTCGCTGTCGAAGCTCATGTGTAAACCCTCATGGTGTTGGAACGGCGCAGGTAAGCGCGCCTTACCTGAAAGACGAATAAGGGCGCGAAGTGGTTAGTCTTTTTTAAAAACCTTCAAAGCCGATCAAGGGCGGATGAGGTGCGACGCACAGGGTGAAGTGAATGTGTCCACCTAAGGGTCGGTACACACACCGAATATCGGGGTTCGAGATAAAGCATTCGCGCGCAAATCCACCGCACATTCAAGGCGCTTGCGCCGTCACGTGAGCTTTCATGCAAATCATTCCCTCATCCATTTGACGCAGCCCTCGGCTTTCACCAAGCTAGCCGCCTTCGCATGATTCTCAGGAAACACCCCGCGTGATGACCACAAGCCTGCACTGGCGCCGTTTCGTATTTTGCCTCGCTCCCCTGATCGCCCTGCTCGCCGCCTGTGACGGCGGCGCGCCGAAGACCAAGCCTTCCGAAGCGACGACCTACGTCAGCGTCGAGTGGGACAAACTGCCGGCGGTGAACGACACCGACCTGATGGCCGGCTACAACAGCTGGTTCTCGGCGTGCAAGCGTCTGGCCAAGGACCCGGTCTGGGGCGGCACCTGCGCCCTCGCCGCCCAGGTGCCGCAGAACCCGGCTGCCGTGCGCGACTTTCTCAAGAATCAACTGCAGGTCTACAGCCTGCGCTCCTCCGAGCATGGCGCCAACGGGCTGATCACCGGCTATTACGAACCGATCTACAAAGGGAGCGAGCAACGCAACGACGCACACCCGGTGGCGGTGTACGGCGTGCCCGATGACCTGATCATCGTCAACCTCGACAGCATCTATCCCGAACTCAAGGGCAAGCGCCTGCGCGGACGCCTAGATGGCCGTGTGCTGCGTCCCTACGACGATGCCGCAACCATCGGCAACAAAGGCGCCAAAGCCCCCGTACTGGCCTGGCTGGAAAACCCCATCGACCTGCAGTTCCTGCAAATCCAGGGTTCGGGTCGGGTTCAGCTGGAGAATGGCCGTCAGTTGCGCATCGCCTACGCCGATCAGAATGGCTACCCCTACAAGCCGATCGGCCGCTGGCTGGTGGAGCAAGGGCAATTGACCAAGGACGAAGTGTCGATGGGCCGCATCCGCGACTGGGCGATCGCGCACCCCGAACGCGTGAATGAACTGCTGGGCAGCAACCCGAGCTATGTGTTCTTCACCCTGCGCCCGGACAGTACCGAAGGGCCGCGCGGCTCGCTAAATGTGCCGCTGACCGCTGGCTACAGCGTGGCGATTGATCGCAAGGTCATCCCCCTCGGCAGCTTGTTGTGGCTGTCCTCGACCCGCCCCGACGGCACGCCGCTGGTGCGCCCGGTCGCGGCGCAGGACACCGGCGGCGCCATCGCCGGCGAAGTCCGCGCTGACATGTTCTGGGGCACCGGCGATGCGGCTGGCGAGCTGGCGGGCAACATGAAGCAGCAAGGCCAGATCTGGATGCTGTGGCCCAAGGGCGCCGCCCTGCCCGACGCCAAACCCAAGGACTGACCAAGCTGAACCGCCGACTGATGCGCCACCCGCATCAGCCGGCGGGTATCGCGGGTTGAACTGAAATCGGTTTCAAGCATCACAGCATGCTTCTTCCCGGAAACCCTCCTCGATCTCCCATGACTACCTCCCACACTCCCCCGGCCTTCAATATGGGCTGGCTGCTGTTCGCCCTTGCCATGGGCGCGTTTGCCATCGGCACATCCGAATTTGCGTCAATGACGTTGCTGCCTTTTATCGCCAATGACTTCCAGGTGACCCAGCCCCTCGCCGGACATGCCATCAGCGCCTACGCGCTGGGCGTGGTCATCGGTTCGCCGGTGATCATGGTCCTCGGCGTGCGCCTGCCCCGTCGAGCCTTGCTGGTAGCGCTCGCCGCCTTCATCGGAATCGCCAACGCGCTGAGTGCCATTGCGCCTTCGCTGCCATGGCTGGTGTTCTTCCGCTTTCTCAGCGGCTTTCCCCATGGCGCGTATTTCGGCGTCGCCATGCTGCTGGCCGCTTCGCTGGTGCCGAAGAACCGTCGCGCCCAGGCGGTCTCCCGCGTGTTCCTGGGGCTGACCATCGCCACTATCATCGGCGTGCCGTTCGCCACCTGGATCGGCCAGACCCTCGGCTGGCGCTGGGGTTTGGCCATCGTCGCCGGACTCGCCGCGATCACGGCGGTACTGATCCGCTGCCTCGCGCCCGCGTCGCCTGCCGAAGCTGACGCCAGCCCGTTGCGCGAACTCAACGCCCTGCGCTCGCGGCAAGTTTGGTTGACTCTGGGCATCGCCGGCATCGGCTTCGGCGGGATCTTCTGCGTGTACACCTATCTGGCGGCCACGCTGATCGAGGTCACCCACGCTTCCGATTTCATGATCCCGGTGGTGATGGCCGTGTTCGGCGTGGGCACGACGGTGGGCAACCTGATCTGCGGATGGGCCGCCGACCGCGCAACCATGCTCGCCGCGGGCGTCTCGCTGGGCTTCACCGCGCTGGTGCTGGCGCTCTATCCGTCGGCCACCGGTAACCTGTGGCTGCTCATTCCGCTGGTGTTTTTCATCGGGTGCGGTGTGGGCCTGGCAGCGATTCTGCAAACCCGCCTGATGGACGTTGCCCCCCACGCGCAATCCCTGGCGGGCGCACTGGTGCAAAGCGCATTCAACGTGGCCAACGCCATCGGGCCACTGGTGGGTGGTTTGGTGATTGCGGCGGGCTGCGGTCTGCCGGCCACGGGCTATGCGGCAGCGGCGCTGACCCTTGGCGGGTTGGGCATGTGGTATTGGGCACTGATGGATGCGCGGCACGCCGAGCGCCGCGTTGTCAGGCAACCGACCGGGTCAGTTTGAATGCTGAGCGCTGGTGCCCGATTGTGACGTTGATCCAAGCGTCGCCCTGACACTGCGCCCGGGCGCGCTCTGGACCTCTCATGCGTCGGGGCCTGACTCGTCGGGCGACGGGAACAAGGTATCGACCTTATGCTTGCTGGAAGTGCGGACCGGGGCCATGGCGGCGGACTCCGCCAGGCGCGTGGCCATTTCCCAGTGACGGGATTCCTGCCCTTCCGGCTTGCCTTCGGTCTCCCAGATCAACTGGGCCAACTGACGAACAGTGTCTTCGTCGACATTCATGCGTATCCCCCATTTATGCTTGCGCAAGACATTGGCCGGCGCCAAGGCGGTGCCGAATCCATCGTCCGCTACGGTACCCGCCATGAACAGTACCAGCCGGTAACGAGGGTAAATGACGGGCGTGCAGAGGCCGGCGAACGCCAGCCGGCCGCTGGTTGGACTTAACGGATCCACCGGAAATCGACGGCGAACCACGATGGCCTCCTCAATCCCTGTTGCGTTTGAGCAGCAGGCTGGCCACCAGGCCCAGTCCCGCAGCCGCACCGACGGCGGCCCATGGATGGGTCGTCACGTAGGACTTGGCATTGCCCACCGCTCGGGTCAGCGCGGGTTGGGCGTCCATTTCGATTTCGCTCACCGCAGTGGTGCCACGGGCAAGGAAATCCTTGAGCCGCTCATGGGCCTGAGTGGTGCGATCCTCATTCAAGGCATCCCCTGCCGCCAGCAAGGCATTGGTCTCGTCAAGAAAAGTGTTCAGCTCGGAACGGGTTTTCTGATAAAGATCTTCACGAAGTTGCTCAGTGATATCGCTTGCCATAATAATTCTGCCTCCTGGGTGTGAGAAAGGTTGACTGAAGCGCGAATCGATTCGTTCCAGTGACTTTTAAAAAACCGCCTTTCGCAACGCCTGGCGTGATGAGCATCGCTCGCCGACCGGCATGGGGCGGGACTCAATAGCCTTATGATCTGTTTAAAAAGAGACTCCATGAACATCGTGCCGATCCTCGAGCTGCCCGTTGACCAGCAAGCCCACGTCCGGCAACTGCGCAATCAACCCGACGTGCGTAAGTTCATGTACACCGACCATGAGATCAGCGAGGCCGAGCATCTAAACTGGCTAGAAGGGCTTCGTGCCAGTTCTCGCCAGCAAGTCTTCGTCGTGCTGATTGAGGGTGCGGCGGCGGGCGTTGTCTCGCTGAGCGCCATCAACACCACCCACCGCACAGCAGATTGGGCCTTCTATCTCGACACCACGCTGCAAGGCAAAGGCTTTGGCAGTCAGGTGGAGTTATGGATGCTCGACCACGCGTTCGGCGCCGCAGCGCTGGAGAAACTCAACTGCGAAGTGCTGGAGATCAATCCGGCAGTGATCAAGATGCATCAGAAATTCGGTTTTTTGATCGAGGGGGTTCGACGTGAAAACATCATTCGCGACGGCAAACGCGTCAGCGTGGTGCTGTTGGGCATCACCAAAAGCGAATGGCAAACACAGCGGCCCAAGGTGCTGGCTGCGGTGGAGCGTATTGCCGGGCGTCGGTAGAGAGTCGCCCGAGCTGCGCAGCTAAGAGCGAGCAGGATCGCCCAGCAGAAAGGCGCGCGTCAGGCGATATTCATCAGCCGGACAGCGGGACGTTCATCGGCCTTGCAGTACAAGTAGTCGCGCCACTTTCTGAAGGCGCTCTGCTGCCTGACAAACGCCTCTTCCCACTGCGTTCCTCCGACGTGCTCAACAGGGATAGACATCATTTGCTCGGTAGCCTGATCCAGCTCGCTGATCAGGTCGAGGGCGTTAGGAATATCGAAAGTCTGAGGTCGCATAATCGATCCGTTTTTTTGGCTACTGAATGGAGTAGCCAACTCGTTGATAGTGCGCGCGTTCCGACGAGTGGCTCATTTATGTTACACATTTGCCATGTTGCAGAAAAACCCCACACGGGGTGGGGTTTGATCTGACGCCAAGCGCTAGCTGTTCCCTGGAGAGGGCTCTTCGTCCTCGTCGACGGGAGGATTGTCAGGGATCTCAATCTCGTCCAGCCCTTTGTTACGGGCGGCGATGGCTGCGTCCTCTTCATTGTCGATGCCTTCAGCCGAGTCAGCACTTGCGTCGGGATAGACCTCTTCTTCGCTACCCGGCTCGGCAGGGCCTGGATACGCGTTCTCTGGCCCGTTGTCTTCAATACCCATGATGACCTCCAGTACGAGACGCAGGAAATCTGCGCTTATGGGACAGAGGTGGGTTGAGGGGAATTAGTGCCGGGTGATTGATGAGCGGTTTGTCGGCGTGCTGTTTGACCGGTGCTGAAATTCAGGGTCTTTTCTGATGTACAGCAGCCACGCGGCAAATGCAGCTTGCTGACGACGATGCGCCAGCTGCCATTGCTCACGCCCGAAAGCGGCACTGTCCATGGACATCAGCTCTGCCGTGGCTCGGTTGAGCCCATCCAGCAGGCGCTCGCTATCTTCGGCGATCATGTCTGAGGCAAGCATATCTTTGCTCGTTACGAAGGGATAACTCTGACCCCGTGACTGGCGGTTCATTGCAAATTGACGCTAAGGCCGGACGAGCGGTAGCCATTGGCCGTCATTTGAGGGCGAGTATGGCGGTGAGTTGAGAAGTTTGGTCAGGGATTCGACCATGTAGGCTGGAATGTTGTAGTAACAGGGCTTCAACGACTTCGTGAGAGCGCAGTTCCTGGACAGCGCTGCGCGGCTTTTGCGCAGGCTGAAAATGAAGAGGGGAATCGAGCCGCTAAGTGGCTGATTCCCTCTCAACTGAATATGGTCAGGATGGAGTGATTCGAACACTCGACCCCTAGCACCCTATGCTCCGATATTTCCAAGCTGTTGATTCGCTGGGCGGTGGGAATCAATCAACGGCGCCGTTGCGTGGGATGCGAACCCATGGGTCTGGGTCGTCGAGTTCAAACGGATAAGGGCATTTGCGGACCCGGTGGGCAGAGGCTCAGTCCCCTTCGCCTCTGCGCCGGTTCGCAATCTTTGCACCACCGAGAAGCACAAACACAAATGCGGCCTTCATTGCGATACCCGGCATCTTCGACGGGTCCCAAAATAACGCAGCCGTAAGGTCAGCGACAAAGACTGCAACTAAGAACCACTTCGCGATTTGAATATCGCGCTTTCTCAAAAGAAACACTGGTCGACTCCATCCATAGATTTGATGCTCTGGAATCTACCATGCCGTCCAGGCTCAGCCACCCCTTCCCATCTATCCACATGCCTGCCGGTGTACGGCCAGGTAGAGACCCTGGCGCACCGGTCCTCAGAGCCAGCCCCTCAGAATTATTTTCAAAGACTCGTACCAGCTTACGAAGCGGGAATTACCGGCGCGACCGTAGAAAATGCTTGGCCAAATCATGGCCAGGCCGAAAAGGAACAGGGCTGCTGCAGAACCCTCCAGGTCAAGGGACAGCAAGTAGAGAGCCATCGCCCATAGCGCAACCCCCAGCAGCACGACCATCGCAACCCACCCAATTCAATTACGTTTCTGACGGTAGTGCATTGTCACCGCCGCCGTCCACCCCTCCACATTGAAGCCAGCCTGCATACGGCGGGCGAGGAATTCCATGCTCGAAATAAACGGAGGCTACGGCCACGCTACTCATGTCAGCACGCCGCAGTGGATTGAGCTGCTCACCCTCGACCAGATGCGTCGAGCTGTCGAGCTGATGGGCGAAAGGATAACCGCCGAGCTCTATGACCTGACCACATGGGATGTAGATGCCTTTCCGGAGCGTACCCGCCGCAATTGTAGAGGCGGCATCCACAAGCGCCTTGAACAGCTGGAAGAGTCGGCAGTCATTCATGCGATCCACGTCTGCGACGCCGAACAAATATTCAACGATGCCGCTTGACCATGATGTCCGGTTGGCCGTAATTTGGCCCCATCATGTAGATCTTGCGTGCGGTGATAAGCAGCGACCAACAACATACAACCCGACCATCTCGTCGGGTTTTTTTAGAGTCCGGAAAACATAAGGACATGGGCATGCGGCTGGTCATTTTCGCAAGTTTTATAGCTGGGGCACTTTCCGGCTGCTCTGGAATACCTTCAGTCCCCTACGACGAACACTCTCAAACTGAGAACTTCGCTCGAGTTCGGGTCATCACTAACTCAGATGCGTTTGGTGATAGCGTCATCGGCAGTTGCGCTCCGGCTATCCGTCATGAAATGGCTCGGGCCGGGCGTTTTGGGCGTGACGGACAGCCCAGCATCAATTATGTGCAATACCCGTTAAAGCCGAAAAAAATAGGGATACCCGGAAGAGTTGCACCCGAACTTTCTGAGTACGTTCCTGCGACTCGAATGGCTGAAGGCGTCCACAAGGAGATCGTAACCGAGTATCGGGTCAGAGCTGATCTGCCGTTCCAGCTTGCAACTAGGGGCGCAACTTTTGGTAATAATGGCCGCTCTTTCTCGTCATGCCCTGGCCAGGCCCTCATCTATCATCTGGAGCCTGGGAAGGACTACGAAGCATTGATAGGGCTCCGGTTCAGCATTAACGCAAACGGAGCGCCAGCTCCTACTTGCGTATTCGGAATTGCCGAGCTCGTATCTCTCCCTGGTACTAAGATCGTGATACCTAAACGAATGGAGCCTGATGCGCCTCCGCAGACGCTTTGCAAGAAGTGACAGCTTAGGCAGCAATGGGATTCGTACATATTTTTGGGTGTTTTGCGAGCAATCGGTTTCGATGTGTCGCTTTGTGTCCGGGCAGACCTGATCGGAAGAGGCAAAAGCAGTCTGAGACCAAAGAGCACTGGACCAAGAAGGTTGAGTAGCGTTACCTGACGCGCGCATTCAAGGACGCCAGGGAGGCGGCGGATTGCTACAACGGATGGAAGGAAAAAGAGATGCCAGACTTCCACGAAGTCGGGGCACTGTCACTGCACCTGTACAAGAAAGCCGGGAAAGATGGGCAGAAGATCGCCGGGCACGCCAGCGAGGAGATGACCAAAAACTACCAGAAGGAGCACGCCGAGGTGATCTGGTCGGAGGCCATTCCGGACCTCGATATCAGCGAAATCGCCGGATAGTTTTGCGCCAGTTTTGCGCGGGTTTTGCGCAAGCCAGAAATGAAAAAGGGAATCGAGCCGCTAAGTGGCTGATTCCCTTTACAAAATATGGTCGGGACGGAGTGATTCGAACACTCGACCCCTAGCACCCCATGCTAGTGCGCTACCGGACTGCGCTACGCCCCGACTAGGCGTTACTCACTGCTACTTCTGTGTTGCGGGTTCTTGCGAAAGCGTCGAGGAATATACCCTAAGCTTTTGAATGATGGAAGTATTTCGACTCACCGCGCGATGTCACTTGCGCAGCACGACCAGCACATCTTCCAGCTCGACAATCATCTGTTTGATCAACTGCTTGTATTGCAGTGAATCATCCTTGACCTCATCGCTGGACATGCGCAAACGCGCGCCGCCAATGGTGAAGCCCTGATCGTAGAGCAGCGCGCGGATCTGGCGGATCATCAACACGTCCTGTCGCTGATAATACCGGCGGTTTCCGCGGCGCTTGACCGGGTTGAGTTGAGGAAACTCCTGCTCCCAATAACGCAGAACGTGCGGTTTGACCGCGCAGAGCTCGCTGACTTCACCGATGGTGAAGTAGCGTTTGCCGGGGATAGGCGGTAGCTCGTCGTTATGACTTGGTTCCAGCATAAGCCTCAACTCGGGCCTTCAGTTTCTGCCCTGGGCGAAAGGTGACCACACGGCGAGCGGTAATCGGGATTTCTTCCCCTGTCTTGGGATTTCGGCCCGGTCGCTGGCGTTTATCGCGCAGATCAAAGTTGCCGAATCCGGACAATTTGACCTGCTCGTTATCTTCCAGAGCGTGCCTGATTTCCTCAAAGAACAGCTCGACCAGTTCCTTGGCTTCTCGTTTGTTCAGGCCTAGCTCTTCGTACAGACGTTCGGCCATCTCAGCTTTCGTCAGAGCCCCCATACGCTACATCCTTAACGTGGCGTTTAACCTTGCCTCTAGCGAGGTGAGAATTTGCTGCGTCGAAGCGTTTACCTCATCGTCGGTAAGAGTGCGCGATGGATGTTGCCAGGTCAAGCCGACTGCAAGGCTTTTTCTAAGCGGATCAATGCCTTTACCCTGGTAAACATCAAACAGCCTGAGGTCTGTGAGCCATTCCCCTGCATTCTCTCGAATAACGTCCAGCACGGCAGTCGCCGAAACATCACGATCGGCCAGCAGCGCCAGGTCGCGACGCACTTCCGGGAAGCGTGAAAGCTCATGGAATTTTGGCAGGCGGCCTGTCGCCACTTCAGCCAGAACCAGCTCGAAGACGAACACGGGACGATCAAGGCCCAGGGTTTTTGACAGTTCCGGGTGCAGTGCGCCGATATAGCCGACTTCACGCCCGTCACGCTCGATACGCGCGGTCTGACCCGGGTGCAACGCGGGATGGCTTCCGGGTACGAAACGGAAATCACCCTGCGCACCGGCGAAGCCCAGCACGGCCTCGACGTCGGCCTTGACGTCGAAGAAGTCGACGACATCACGGCCTTGCGCCCAGCCTTCCGGCAGACGGCTGCCACAGATCACACCGGCCAGCATCGGCTCTTGCTTCAAGCCTTCCAGTTGACCGACGAAACGCAACCCGCTCTCGAACAGACGCACGCGGTCCTGCTGGCGATTGAGGTTGTGTTGCAGCGACTTCACCAGACCCGGCCACAGGGACGAACGCATCGCCGACATGTCAGCCGAGATCGGATTGGCCAGCAGCAGCGGCTCAACGCCCGGGCTGAACAGCTCGAACCATTTTTGGTCGATGAAGCTGTAGGTGATCGCTTCCTGATAACCGCGAGCCACCAGCAGACGACGCAACGCCGGCAGATCGCTCCGAGCCTCGGCACGCGGTTGCGGTGCCAGGCGCGCCTGTGGGTAACGAACCGGCAGACGGTTGTAACCGTGGAGGCGGGCCAGCTCTTCGATCAGGTCGACTTCGAGGGAGATATCGAAGCGGTGGCTCGGCACCTCAACGCGCCATTGCTCACTGGCGTGAGACGCGACGGTGAGGCCGAGCGCTGTAAGCAGACGCTCGATTTCCGCTGCGTCCATCTTCATGCCCAGCATCTGCTCGATACGCTCGGCACGCAGGATGATCGGCTCAATGGACGGCAAATGCTGGTCACTGACAGTCTCGATGACCGGACCGGCGTCGCCACCGGTGATTTCCAGAAGCAGGCCAGTGGCGCGCTCCATGGCTTCGCGGGCCAGCTGCCAGTCAACGCCACGCTCATAGCGATGGGAAGCGTCAGTGTGCAGGCCATACGAACGGGCCTTGCCGGCAACGGCGATCTGATCGAAAAAGGCGCTTTCAAGGAAGATATCACGGGTGGTCGCGGACACACCGCTGTGCTCGCCACCCATGACACCGGCGATGGCCAGGGCACGCTGGTGGTCGGCAATGACCAGGGTATCGGCGCGCAGGCTGACTTCCTGACCGTCCAGCAAGACGAGCTTCTCGCCCTCCTCCGCCATGCGCACACGAATGCCGCCGTTGATTTCGGCAAGGTCGAACGCGTGCAGCGGCTGACCCAGCTCAAGCATCACGTAGTTGGTGATGTCGACTGCAGCGTCGATACTGCGAACGTCCGAGCGACGCAGGCGCTCAACCATCCACAGCGGGGTAGGACGTGACAGGTCGACATTGCGGATAACGCGGCCCAGATAGCGAGGGCACGCCGCAGGCGCGAGCACTTCAACCGGACGTACTTCATCGTGCACGGCCGGAACCACGGCAACCTGAGGACGCGTGACGACTGCATCATAGAGCGCACCCACTTCACGGGCCAGACCGGCCACCGACAGGCAGTCGCCACGGTTGGGCGTCAGGTCGACTTCGATGCTCGCGTCGTCCAGTTCCAGATACACGCGCACATCCTGGCCCACCGGCGCGTCGGCCGGCAGCTCCATCAAGCCGTCGTTGCCCTCGCCCACCTGCAACTCGGCTTGCGAGCACAGCATGCCGTTGGACTCGACGCCCCGCAGCTTGGCTTTCTTGATCTTGAAATCGCCCGGCAACTCGGCGCCGATCATGGCAAACGGGATCTTCAGACCGGGGCGCACGTTCGGCGCGCCGCATACAACCTGGAAGGTCTCAGCGCCATTACTGACCTGGCAAACGCGCAGCTTGTCAGCGTCCGGGTGCTGTTCGGTGCTCAGCACCTCACCCACCACAACACCGCTGAAAACGCCCGCTGCCGGGGTGACGCTGTCTACTTCGAGGCCGGCCATCGACAGACGAGCAACCAGCTCGTCGCGGGATACTTGCGGGCTTACCCAGCCGCGCAGCCATTGTTCACTGAATTTCATCCTGCTCTCCTAAAGAATTCGTTACGGGCGACCTAGCGAAATTGCGCGAGGAACCGCAAGTCGTTGTCGAAGAACAGGCGCAAGTCGTTGACGCCATAGCGCAGCATCGCCAGACGTTCTACGCCCATGCCGAAGGCGAAGCCCTGGAATTCTTCCGGATCGATGCCCGACATGCGCAGCACGTTCGGGTGGACCATGCCGCAGCCCATGACTTCAAGCCAGCCGGTCTGTTTGCACACGCGGCAGCCTTTGCCGCTGCACATCACGCACTCCATGTCGACTTCGGCCGAAGGCTCGGTGAACGGGAAATACGAAGGACGGAAACGCACTGCCAGCTCTTTTTCAAAGAACACGCGCAGGAATTCCTCGATGGTGCCTTTCAGGTCGGCGAAGTTGATATCGCGGTCGACCAGCAGGCCTTCGACCTGGTGGAACATCGGGGAATGGGTGATATCGGAGTCACTGCGATACACACGGCCTGGGCAGACGATGCGGATCGGAGGCTTTTGCGATTCCATGGTGCGGACCTGAACCGGCGAGGTATGGGTGCGCAGCAACATGTTCGCGTTGAAATAGAAAGTGTCGTGCATCGACCGGGCCGGGTGATGGCCTGGGATGTTGAGCGCTTCGAAGTTGTGGTAATCGTCTTCCACCTCAGGGCCTTCGGCGATGCCGTAACCGATGT
Source organism: Pseudomonas sp. 15A4 (assembly GCF_016925575.1). Classification (NCBI taxonomy): domain Bacteria; kingdom Pseudomonadati; phylum Pseudomonadota; class Gammaproteobacteria; order Pseudomonadales; family Pseudomonadaceae; genus Pseudomonas; species Pseudomonas sp. 15A4. The sequence continues at coordinate 4,487,263 of NZ_CP068986.1, forward strand.
GGGTGAAGAATTGCTCGATTCGTTCCAGAGTGCGGGTAACCGGATGCAGACCGCCAGTGGTCTGGCCACGGCCAGGCAGGGTCACGTCAATGGATTCGGCCGCGAGCTTGGCCGCAAGATCGGCCTCCTCAAACGATGCCTTCCGCGCATTGAGAACCTCTGTGACACGTTCCTTGGCTTCATTAATCAGCGCGCCGACTTTCGGGCGCTCATCAGCAGGCAGATTTCCCAGGGTCTTCATCACCTGAGTCAATTCGCCTTTCTTGCCAAGGTACAGAACCCGGATTTGCTCCAGGGCATTGATATCTTCGGCGCTTTGCACAGCCTCAAGTGCTTGAGAGACCAGCGCGTCCAGGTTTTCCATGTACAGACTCCAGATACAAAATAGGGGAAGAGCTTACAAGGCTCTTCCCCTATTTATGACGTTTAACACCGAACCCCGAGGGGGTCCGGTGATTGCCGGGGACTTAGGCCAAAGTGGCTTTAGCTTTCTCGACAATCGCAGCAAACGCCGCTTTTTCGTTCACTGCCAGATCAGCCAGAACCTTACGGTCGATCTCGATCGACGCTTTTTTCAGGCCAGCGATGAAACGGCTGTAGGACAGACCGTTGATACGCGCACCAGCGTTGATACGAGCGATCCACAGAGCGCGGAACTGACGTTTTTTCTGACGACGGTCACGGTAGGCGTATTGGCCAGCCTTGATTACCGCTTGCTTGGCAACACGGAATACGCGTGAACGCGCGCCGTAGTAGCCTTTAGCAAGTTTCAGAATTTTTTTGTGACGCTTACGGGCAATGACGCCACGCTTTACACGAGCCATGAGTTAATTCCTCTGTTCTTGATCAAAATTAGCAAAGGCGCAGCATGCGCTTGACTTTTGCCACGTCGGACGGATGCAGCAAGCTGCTTCCACGCAATTGACGCTTACGCTTTGTCGACATTTTGGTCAGGATGTGGCTCTTGAAAGCGTGCTTGTGCTTGATGCCATTCGCAGTTTTCAAAAACCGCTTAGCTGCACCACTTTTAGTCTTCATCTTTGGCATGTTCGGATACTCCGCATTCAGTTGATAAACATAACCGCAAGGCCTGCCGTGCCCTGGTGGTTATTTCTTCTTTTCGGGGCGATGACCATGATCAGCTGGCGTCCTTCCATCTTAGGATGCTGTTCGACCGAACCGTATTCGAGCAGGTCAGCTTCGACCCGCTTCAACAGTTCCATCCCCAGCTCCTGGTGGGCCATCTCACGACCGCGAAATCTCAAGGAAATCTTGGCCCTGTCCCCGTCACTCAGGAAACGTACCAGGTTGCGTAGTTTTACCTGGTAATCCCCTTCCTCCGTCCCTGGACGAAACTTGATTTCTTTAACCTGGATCTGCTTCTGATTCTTCTTGGCGGCAGCAACCTGTTTCTTCTTCTCGAAGATCGATTTGCCGTAGTCCATCAGTTTGCAAACAGGGGTACTGCATCGGCGGAAATTTCCACCAGATCCAGTTTGGCCTCTTCAGCCTTAAGAAGCGCGTCTTCAATTGACACAATCCCAAGCTGCTCACCCTCAGCCCCAATTAAACGAACCTCACGTGCCGAGATATTCTCGTTGATCGGGGCTTTCGGTGCAGCTCGTTTATCTTGTCTCATTTCACGCTTAATAATAATTACTCCGAATCTTGGCGACCACGCCGGGAAACCGCTTGTGCAAGGAACTCCGAGAACTGGGCGACCGGCATCGAGCCAAGGTCTGCGCCTTCACGTGTACGCACAGCGACAGTTTGCGTTTCAACCTCCCGATCCCCAATCACGAGGAGATACGGAATTTTGAGCAACGTATGCTCGCGGATTTTAAAGCCGATCTTTTCATTTCTCAAGTCGGACTTGGCACGGAATCCGCTTTGCGCCAATGTTTTTTCCACCTCAAGGGCAAAATCAGCCTGTTTGTCAGTGATATTCATGATCACTGCTTGAGTTGGAGCAAGCCACGCAGGAAACGCGCCTTCGTAATGCTCGATCAGGATTCCGATGAAGCGCTCGAAGGAGCCAAGAATTGCGCGGTGCAACATGACCGGGTGCTTGCGACCGTTGTCTTCCGACACGAATTCGGCGCCCAGACGGATCGGCAGGTTGAAATCGAGCTGCAGAGTACCGCATTGCCAGACGCGACCCAAGCAATCCTTGAGAGAAAATTCGATCTTCGGACCGTAGAACGCACCCTCGCCCGGTTGCAAATCGTACGGCAGGCCAGCACTGTCAAGGGCTGCAGCCAGTGCGGACTCGGCGCGATCCCACAACTCGTCGGACCCTACACGTTTCTCCGGACGGGTCGACAGCTTCATTTCGATGTCTTTAAAACCGAAATCGGCGTAGACGGCCATGGTCAGCTTGATGAACGCGGCGGATTCAGCCTGCATTTGTTCTTCGGTGCAGAAGATATGCGCGTCGTCCTGAGTGAACGCTCGAACACGCATGATGCCGTGCAGTGCGCCCGAAGGTTCGTTGCGGTGGCAGGCGCCGAATTCGGCCAGACGCATCGGCAACTCGCGGTAGCTTTTCAGGCCCTGATTGAACACCTGCACGTGGCAAGGGCAGTTCATCGGCTTGATGGCGTAGTCGCGGTTTTCCGACTCGGTGGTGAACATGTTCTCGGCGTAGTTCGCCCAGTGCCCGGACTTCTCCCACAGGGAGCGGTCGACGACCTGAGGCGTCTTGATCTCCAGGTAGCCGTTCTCGCGCTGGGTCTTGCGCATGTACTGCTCGAGAACCTGGTAGAGCGTCCAGCCGTTCGGGTGCCAGAAGACCATGCCCGGCGCTTCTTCCTGGGTATGGAACAGGCCCAGACGCTTGCCGATCTTGCGGTGATCGCGCTTTTCGGCTTCTTCAATGCGCTGAATGTAAGCGGCCAGCTGCTTCTTGTCGGCCCAGGCCGTGCCATAAACGCGCTGCAATTGCTCGTTTTTGGCATCGCCGCGCCAGTAGGCGCCGGACAGCTTGGTCAATTTGAACGACTTCAGAAAACGCGTGTTCGGCACATGCGGGCCGCGGCACATGTCGACGTATTCTTCGTGGTAGTACAGGCCCATGGCCTGCTCGTTTGGCATGTCTTCGACCAGACGCAGCTTGTAGTCTTCGCCACGGGCCGTAAACACGTCGATCACTTCCGCGCGCGGCGTGACCTTCTTGATGACGTCGTAATCCTTTTCGATCAGCTGTTGCATGCGCTGCTCGATCGCCGCCATGTCGTCCGGCGTGAAAGGACGCTCATAGGCGATGTCGTAATAGAAGCCATCATCGATGACCGGGCCGATCACCATCTTTGCAGTCGGATAGAGCTGCTTGACGGCGTGGCCGACCAGGTGCGCGCAGGAGTGACGAATGATCTCCAGGCCTTCCTGATCCTTGGGGGTGATGATTTGCAGGCTCGCATCGGTGTCGATGATGTCGCTGGCATCAACCAGTTGACCGTTGACCTTGCCGGCCACGGTGGCTTTGGCCAGGCCCGCACCAATGGATGCTGCGACCTCGGCAACGGATACCGGGTGATCGAAAGAACGTTGACTGCCGTCGGGAAGAGTAATAGTTGGCATGGCGCCTCCTCTCCTAGTGGTGACCCCTACCAAAGGTCACGTGGGTGGGATAGAGCCAGTACGCGATTCGGTGGTATGCCTGCCTCACAGTGGCAGGAGCCCGAAGGCCAACCTAAAGACCGAACCAGAGTGACTGGAACTTACGAAATCGACAGAACTTGCAGCAGGGCACCGGGGCCCCGCGAGACGCGAGCTAATCTGCAGGCGCGCATGCTATCACAGCGTTTCGGCAGGGTCAGCTAAACGGTGGCTGGCGTCGCACGCGGATCAGCAATTGAACCAAGCCGCAGCAGCGCCACGGAACTGGTGCGCTTCAAGGACCTCAGATTATCCGTAGTACATGTTCAAGGCCTGACACCTCGACGGCCACCGACAAAAAGGAAATCACCATGAAGCTTCTACGCGTTGCCGCCCTTCTCGCCCCGCTGGCCCTGACACTGCCCCTCAGCGCTCATGCCGCGATGGATGCGAAAACCAAGACCAGCTACATGAACGAATGCACCACCGCAGCCACCCAGAGCAATCCATCGATGGACGCCAGTGCAGTCAAAGCGCACTGCGAGTGCGGCGCTCAACAGATCAACAAGAACTTCTCCGACAAGGAGATTGCGTCGCTGAATGACAAAACGACGCCTCCCAGTACCGATATGACCTCTCGCCTACAGGCTGCGGTGAGCAAAAATTGCCTGAACGGCAAAAAATAAAAAATTTACATTTCCTTGATGCCCCACACCGGGGCGTAAAGAAGCGGGTCAAGGCTGACACGCTGAAGGCCACGAATTCTGCGGGTTTCGGGCATACCGGAAGGGTTTGCCGATGCACCCGTTGATGATGGAAAACAGGCCTCTGGAGCGCCTTTGGGGCGTTATATCGAGGATGCTGACGCAAAGTTCTAATCGAAAAAGTCCAGCATTCACACAATTCGACTATGATAGCGCTCGTGTGCCCAGTTGGCCTGAGCAACACAGCACTACTGAAAATTATGTTCCTGGAGATACACCATGTCTAATCGCCAATCCGGCACCGTAAAATGGTTCAACGATGAAAAAGGCTTCGGCTTCATCACCCCACAGGGTGGCGGCGACGACCTTTTTGTACATTTCAAAGCCATTGAATCCGACGGTTTCAAGAGCTTGAAAGAAGGCCAGACTGTTTCCTTCGTGGCTGAGAAAGGCCAAAAGGGCATGCAAGCTGCTCAGGTTCGCGCGGAGTAATCCCAGCGATCTGAAAAAACCCCGTCACTGACGGGGTTTTTTTATGCCTGCAATTTCGTGATGCGCCAGCGTTAGCCGCAATTGACGCGGTTCACCTTCCCTGAATCGTCAGTGTTGAGGTTCAGACGGTCCGAGCGGTATTCCAGTGTCACGATGTCATGGGGCCCGAGCACCCTGGCGGTCTGCGCGCCGGCCTTGGCCTTCGCCTGATCCAGCAATGCCGCTGACGCCGGCTTGCCAACAGCGAACTGCACCGCTGCCGCGTCACAACGGGCATAACCACCAGCGGAACTGGCCGGGGAACTGGCGACGCTCTCCTCAGGCTGGCTCGTAGACTCCGACGTGCTGCTGCAACCGGCCAGCAGCGCTGCGGCGAGCACCAGACCTGATGATGCGTATTTCCAGGGCATACAACCTCCTAACGTTTAACTAAAGCAGAACCTCTGCGACAGCGGTCGAGCGGCTTCGTTTCGCCATGGATAAACCAGGGCGAGCAAACCTCCCCTGTCGAGGACAGCGCAGGAGTCTGCCCCAAGCGTCACTCGCCCGGCGCATTCAATCGTGACAAAACGTTTAAAACAGCGCCCGCAGGACCCATTGAGCGGGATGGGCGCGGCTCAGTAGACGTCCACGTAATCCGTGGTGGGGTTGGCCCAGTTGTCGCGAAGGGCATTGTAGATCTGCGTCACCCATACGGCATCGCTGGCAGCCACCGGGCCCACGCAACCGGAACCGGCCGCCCAGGTCTCCAGACGAAACAGCAGTCCCCCAATGTCCACGCCGCCCACCGCGTCGCTGGAAATCCACGCGCGACCGTCCCGGCTGACGCGCAACTGGTTATGCACGCCATCCTGCGCAGCCGCGATCATTTGCCGGACAGCGTCGAGGGTGAGGGAATCGGAATTATTGAGATCGATAGACACGGTTTTGCACCTTGATTGCTCTGCGCCGAGCATCGGGATGCCACACGGCGCAGCACGGCGGATTTACTTCAGAAGACCGAGGCGCTGAGTCAACAAATCAAAAAAGCCTTGGGCATCGCCATTTTCCACCCAGAACACATTTTTGTTCTGAGCAAGGGTGTCGTACCAGTCGGCAATGGTCTGGCCGTGGGTCACACCCTCACGGTTATCGATCACCAGATTGACCTGCCTGCCGCTGAACAGCTCCGGCTTGATCAGCCAGGCAATCACGCTCGCATCATGCACCGGCCCGCCGGGCAGGCCGTAATGGACCATGTCAGCCTTGACGTACTCGTTGAGGATACCGCTGACCAGCTTGCCGGCCTGATTGTTCAAGCCATCGATCTGCTTGATACGCGCTTCACTGGTGAGGATCTTGTGGGTGACGTCCAGCGGCACATAGGTCAGCTTCACACCGCTGGCCAGGACAACCTTCGCCGCGTCGGGATCGGCGTAGATATTGAACTCGGCCACCGGGGTGATGTTGCCACCGTTGAAGTGGGCGCCGCCCATGACCACGACTTCCTTGATGCCCTGGGTGATTTCCGGCGCCTGAATCAGCGCGAGCGCCAGGTTGGTCTGCGGCCCGAGCATGGCGATGGTGATGCTGTGGGGCGCAGCTTTCTTCAGGGTGTCGACCAGGTACTGCACGGCATTGCCTTCAGCCAACGGCTTCTTCGGCTCATGCACTTCCACGCCCGGCAGTCCTTCCTTGCCGTGAATGTTTTCGGCGTAGATCGGCGTGCGCACCAGCGGTTTGCCGGCACCGGCGTACACCGGCACTTCTTCGCGGCCGGCCCATTCCCGAGCCAGCCTGGCATTGCGGGAGGTCTTGTCGATGCGCACGTTGCCCGCCACGGTGGTGATCGCCATGACATTGAGTTCTTGCGGCGACGCCAGCGCCAGGAGCAGTGCGACGACGTCGTCGGCGCCCGGGTCGGTGTCGATGATCACGTTGCGCTTCTCGGCGGCATGCACGGACGTGGCGGATAAAATGGCCAACAGCGCGGCACTCCTGATCAGTCCGGTGAAAAAATGTCGGGTTGTGTTCATGGGAACTCCTTGTTCCTGACGGCTAAAGATGAAAAAACGGCGTTAAAAAACCACGCCCGCCACCAGCGCGATGTTGGTGTATGGCTGGCATTCGCCGGTGCGAATGATAGCCCGAGCACCACGGCTCAGCTGTTTCAATGCGTCATGAGTCACCAGGCGTTGCTCACCGAGGCTGCCCGAAGCATGCAAGCTCGAAACGGTGGCCAACGCTGGCGGCTGTTTCGACAGCATCTCTTCAGCGAGGACATGACTCTCGACCTGCATTTCAGTCAGCACCACATTCAGCACGCTGAGGAAATCGGGCACACCGTGGGTCAGGGCCAGATCGATCAGCTCGACGCCGGCCGGCACGGGCATGCCCGCATCGACGATCATCAGGATGTCACCGTGCCCCAGGGACGCGATGGCGCGGGACAGGGCGATATTCAGCAGCGGTGTTTTTTCATGATTGATGCCCTTGTGCAGCGGAGTTTGCCGCAGAGACCTGAACCTCGGCGAACGTCAGGAATGGAAGGCTGGGCACCGGAACGGGTAACGGAGAGCGCCGCAGCGACCTGACCGAAGCGAATGGCGTCCGACTCAGATTTGCCATCGGCCAGCGCCGCCGCGAAGCCGCCGACAAAGGTATCGCCGGCCGCCGTGGTGTCAACGGGCTGGACCTTTGGCGCCGGGAAGTGCTCGGAGCGAGACGCGCTGGCAAACAGGGCACCCTGCTCGCCCAGCGTGACGATCACCTTGCTGACGCCGGCTTTCAGCAATGCCGATGCAGCGGCGTCTGCGCTGGCGGTACTGTCGACTGGCAAACCGGTCAGCGCGGTGGCCTCGCTTTCATTCGGGATCAGGTAATCGATCCAGGCGAACCATTCGGCCGGCAGCGGGCCACTGGCCGGCGCCGGGTTGAGGATGACGGTCTTACCCAGTTCGTGGCCGCGCTTGAGGACGTGGCCGACCGTGTCGAGCGGCACTTCAAGCTGGCAGATGATGACGTCGGCACCGGACAGCAACGCATCGAAGCTGTCCACCACGGAGGCGGTGACGTGGCCGTTGCCGCCCGCCACGATGACGATTGCGTTCTGGCTGTTGTCATCAACGACGATCAATGCGACGCCGGTGGACTCGCCGGTGACGCGGGTCACTGCCTGGCAATCGATGCCTTCGGCCAGCAGCGCGGTGCGAAGTTGTTCGCCGTAAGCATCATCGCCGACGCAACCGATCATGGCGACACTGGCGCCCAGTCGCGCCGCCGCCACCGCCTGATTGGCGCCCTTGCCGCCCGGCACGGTGACGAACGACTGCCCGGCCAATGTTTCTCCGGCCCGGGGCAAACGCGGCGCGCGCGTCACCAGGTCCATGTTCAGGCTGCCCACTATCACTACTTTTGCTTGCATGACGTCTACTCTTCAGAACGCTTTCTAGACCGGGCGGAGCGCTCGGCTTAACGAAATTCGGTAAATACCTGGGGTGGAGGCGCCGTGGATTCGCGCAGCACGATACTCGGCGCAACGACCAGGTGTTCGACAGCGGTTTCGCCCCGCGAGGAGATCCGCCGCAGCAGCATCTCGGCAGCGCGCTCGCCCAGTTGCAGAATGGATTGGCCGACGGTGGTCAGGGCCGGGTAAACGTATTGGCTCATCTGGATGTCGTCGAAGCCGATGACCGACAGATCGGCCGGGACCCGCACGTTACGCTCGGCGGCGGCGCGCAATACGCCGATACCGACCATGTCGTTGGCCGCGAAAATGGCGGTCGGCGGATCCCGCTCCAGCAGTTTCACCGCAGCAAGATAGCCACTGGGGCCGGTGAAATCGCTTTCTACCACCCAGCTTTCCGGCACGTCGACCGAAGCTTCCTGCATCGCCCGGTGATACCCCGCCAGACGCATCTTCGCCACGCTGGTCTGGGCCGGGCCGCAGATACAGGCGATGTGCCGGTGGCCGAGGGACAGCAAATGCGACGTCGCCAGGTACGCGCCCAACTCGTGGTCGATGCGCACCAGATCAGCCGTCACTCCGTCCAGGTCCCGGTCGACGATGACCAAAGGCGTGCGAACTGCGGACAAGCCCTCGACGAGGCTGTCACCGCCGCCGACCGACGAGACGATCAGGCCGTCGACGCGTTTTTCCAGCAGCACACGCAGGTAGCTGCGCTGCTTGTCGGGGTTGTCATCGGAATTGCAGAGGATCACGCAGAAGCCGTTGCGCTCGCAGTAATCCTCGATGCCCCGGGCCAGTTCGGCGAAGTACGGGTTGATGCCGTTGGGAATCAACAGGCCGATGGTCGCCGTGGCCTTGGCCTTGAGCGACCGCGCAACGGCGCTGGGCACGTAATCCAGCTGCACGATGGCGGCTTCGACCTTTTTACGCACCTCTTCACTGACCGGTCGGGTGCGGTTAAGGACATGAGACACCGTGGTGTAGGAAATCCCGGCAATCGCCGCTACGTCCTTGATGGTTGCCATGTCAGCCGCGCCGCCGCGCGCGATTGCTGCGGTACGTATCGAGGACCACAGCGACGACGATCACGGCGCCAGTGATGATGCGTTTGGTCGGTTCGGTCGCGCCGATCTGTGCCAGCCCTGCCGCCAGGACCGAGATGATCAGCACGCCGAAGAAGGTGCTGATCACCGAACCGCGCCCGCCCATCAGACTGGTGCCGCCGATGACCACTGCAGCAATCACTTGCAGCTCAAGGCCGGAACCGGCGTTAGGGTCCGCCGCTTCCAGGCGTGAAATCTGGAACAGCGCGGCAACGCCGGCCAGCAGGCCCATCAGCGAGAATACGAGGATCTTGTAGGGCTTGGGATTGATCCCCGCCAGACGCACGGCTTCCTCATTGGTGCCGATGCCAATCAGGTAGCGGCCGAACACGGTGCGCGTCAGCACGGCCTGGGCGGCGAAGATGACGATCAGGGCAATGACGAACGAAGGCGAAATACCGAATGCGAAGGGATTGGACAACCACGCAAAGGAGTCACCGATGTACGCAGTGCGCGAGTCGGTCAGTTGGTATGCCACGCCGCGGGCCATTTCCAGCACGCCGAGGGAAACGATAAACGAAGGAATGCGCCACGCCACGGTGATCGAGCCGGTCAGCGTACCGGCCGCCGTTGCGCAGGCAATGCCCAGCAACGCCGACGGAAACACGCCCCAGCCCCAGCCGAGCATGGCCACACTGACCGCCGAAGCAGCCAGCGCCAGCACCGAACCCACCGACAGGTCGATGCCGCCGATGATCAGGATGAAGGTCATGCCGACCGCCAGCACCATCAGGTCGGGAATCTGGTTGGCCAGCGTGCTGAAGGTTTCGTACGACAGGAAATGATCGCTGAGCAACGAGAACAACACGATCATCGCCAGCAGTGCGCCTGCCAGCCCGAGGTAGGTGCCCAGGCCGAAGTAGTTGCCGCTGCGCTTGCCCGGAGACGGCAGCGCGGCAGGAGAAGTAGAAGTTTTCATCAGTCGATCCTGGGCGCGGCTTCAGACAGCAGCGCGTCACGTTTTTGATAGCCCGCGAAGGCAGCGGCAAGCAGTTCGTCCTGGGTCCAGGTGTCGCGCTCGAAGGTGTCAATCAGGCGCCCGGCAGACAGCACGCCGATGCGGTCGCAGATCAGCATCAGCTCGCGCAGATCACTGGAGACCACCACCAGCGCCCTGCCCTGGCGGGTCAGTTCACCCAGCAGCGCGTAGATGTCGAACTTGGCGCCGACGTCGATGCCGCGCGTGGGCTCGTCGAACAACATCACCTGGCAATCGCGCTCCAGCCAGCGGCCGATCACGACCTTCTGCTGATTGCCGCCCGACAGTTCCGACACCAGTTGCGTCGGGCTCGAACTGCGAATGCGCATGGCGCCTACCTGACGCTGAGCCAAAGCGATCTCCGAATTGCCGTTGACCACGCCGGCACTGGAAATGGCCTCCATGTTGCCCAGCGCGATGTTGGCACTGATCGATTGCGACAGCAGCAGGCCCTCGCCTTTGCGGTCTTCGGTGATCAAGGCGATGCCATGACCCACGGCGTCCACCGGCGACTTGATCTGCACGCTGCGCAGGGGGCTGCCCACTGCAATGCTGCCGCTGTCGGCCACGTCCGCGCCGTAGATCAGCCGCAGCAACTCGGTACGCCCGGCACCGATCAGCCCGGAAATCCCGAAGATTTCACCGGCCCGGACATCAAAGGAAACGTCGCGGACCTTGTCAGCGCGATTCAGGCCTTTGACCGACAGCGCCACTGCGCCAATCTTACGCTCGCCCAGATCGATCTTCTCGCCCAGCTCACGGCCAACCATCAACGTGACCAGTTGCTCGCTGTTGTAGTTGGCCATGAAGTCGACGCAGACCAGCTTGCCGTCGCGCAGTACCGCGATGCGCTGGGCGACGCGGGCCAGTTCTTCCAGGCGGTGGGAGATGTAAATGATGGAAACGCCGCGATCCTGAAGACGAGTGATCTGCTCAAAGAGCATTTCCACCTCACGCGCCGTCAGCATCGCCGTCGGCTCGTCGAGAATCAGCACATGGCAGTCGCCGATCAGGTTGCGGGCGATTTCGACCATCTGCTGATGGCCGATGCCCAGTTCGCTGACCAGCGTATCCGGGTCAATGGCCTCAAGGCCGACCTGGGCCATGGCCTTGATCGCCTCTTCGCGCAGCTTGCGACGATTGATGAAACCGGCGCGGCTGGGCAGGTTGTCGAGAAACAGGTTTTCCGCCACCGACAGCGTCGGCAGCAGATTGAGTTCTTGCATGACCATGCGCACGCCGAGCTTTTCGGCCTGGGTGCGACTGGCAGGCTGGTAGGGTTGCCCCTGAAATTGCATCTGTCCGGTGGTCGGCGTGACCAGCCCGCCGATGATTTTCGACAGCGTGCTTTTGCCCGCGCCGTTTTCCCCGGTCAAGGCCAGCACTTCCCCACGCATAAGCGTCAGGTCGATGTCACCGAGTACGGGTTGGGCGTAGGTTTTGCCAATACCACTGACAGATAGAACAGCGGCCTGAGCAGACGCTGACATAACGATCTCCACGCACCTGCCCTCACGGGCAGGCGGTACATATTTGGAACTGCGGGTTTGGAATGTGTTGACTGAGCAACCAGGCCGGCTTACTGCGGCTTGGTTACCAGCTCGACCGGGGTCTCGATCACGCCGTTGGTGATCTCGAGCTTCTCGCCCTTGACCATTTTCAGAGCGGTGTCGATACCGAACACGGCTTGACGCGCCGCGAACTGGTCAGCGGTGGCCAGAATGCGGCCGTCTTTGAGCATCGGCTTGATGGCGTTGATGTTGTCGTAGCCGACGACCTGAACCTTGCCCGCCTTGCCTGCCGCACGGACGGCCGAGACCGCGCCGAGCGCCATGCTGTCGTTGCCGGCCAGCAGCGCTTTCAGGTTCGGGTATTCGTTGAGCATGGCGGACGCCACCGCATTGCCCTTGTCGATTTCCCAGTTACCGGACTGCGTGGAAACGATCTTCATCTGCGCAGCGTCCATCGCGTCCTTGAAGCCCGCGGTGCGTTGCTGCGCGTTGGTGGTGGTCGGCACGCCTTCGATGATCCCGACTTCAGCACCCGCCGTCAGCTGCTTGGCCAGGTAGTCGCCCACCAGCTTGGCGCCCTTGCGGTTGTTCGGGCCTACGAAAGGCACTTCCATGCCTTTGCTTTTCAGCACGTCGGCGTCCAGCTGGTTGTCGATGTTGACGACCTTGATGCCCGCGTCCATGGCCTTTTTCAAGACCGACGCCAAGGCCTTGGAATCGGCCGGGGCAATGACCAGCGCGTCGACTTTCTTGACGATCATCTGGTTGACGATGTCGATCTGCGCGGCCGTGTCGGACTCGTTCTTGATGCCGTTGGAAATCAGGTCAAAGTCAGCGGAATGCTCTTTTTGATACACCTTGGCGCCGTCTTCCATGGTCAGGAAGAATTCATTGGCCAGGGATTTCATCACCAGCGCAACGGTCGGCTTTTTCGCGTCGTCGGCAAAGGCAGATGAGAGAGGCAGGGACGCAGCAGAAGCGGTAAGCATGGCAACAGCAAGAAGACGTGCAGCGAATGGCAGCTTCATGGATCACTCCGACATTATGATTGTTGTTATCGGCAGCGTTTACGCGTCAGTGACGGATCGACGGAATCGCAAACGTTTGCGTGGACGAAACTATGGGAAGCGCCAGGGCGTTTGTCAACTCAGTAAAGCACGAATTTTAGAGCGGGCCATGGATCGCCCTGCTCCTCCGATTGCCGTGGCGACGCTGGTGACCTGCGCCCTGAACCGGAGGATAGAAAGGAACGATCACTTGAGCAGATTAAGTCAAGCACGTTCCTGACGGGCGGTTGGACGTCGACCGGCAGCGTGGAGCTTCAGATCTTCTTTGAGAATGGCGATCAGATTGGCGATGGCGCGGCTGGAGTTGAGCGAGCTGACCGGAATACCCCCGGCCAGGAGGTCGGCGTGGCCCCTTTCGCGATCAAATATCTGCACCATTATTTGATCGTTGGCATCGATGGTGCACTTGCACTTGGCAGGCAGGAAGCCTGATTCGACGATATGGCAGAGTTCAAGTGTGGAGATCATGGCAAATTTCCTTATTTAGTTATGCACGGTGGATGTCGACCGGTGCCAGCAATTCCACGAGTTTGTCATTAATGGGACGAACGGACGTGACGCAGATCACCGGGTACGCGTGCCCTGAATTCTCAAGAGGATTACCTTCGCGACAGCGCGCCGCCGAACGCTGCGGTTTCAGCCGGTTGGATGGCGTAAATAGCACGGGTTTGACGGCGTCATGCAGGAAACAAATCAGTAAGCTGAGCGCCTCGGAAATGGCCATTAGCCAATATGCTTGCGCCGCAGTGAACTTATCACGCGCGGGACGGCCAGAGTGGCTCGCACTGCAACATGGCAGTCGCTGCACAAGCAAGCTTTCTACAGTATTTGGAGCGCAAGATGGGTCGGGGCAACAACGAGTTTGAGTTCTGGTGGGGCACGTCAGGCCCGTGGGTCGAGCCGCCGAATGTACGCCGCAGCGGGACCAGCGGCGTGCAGCGCGTGGTTCACGATGGCAAGACGTTCTACGTCAAACGCCAGACCGGCCATTTGTTTCGCAGTTTGCGCTACCCCACCGGGCGCCCGACTGCCCTGCGTGAAGGCATCGCGCTGACAAAACTTGAAGAGCTTGGCATCAACGCGCCACGTCCTGTGTTTTATGGCGCTCGCAAGGTTGCCGGCGTCTGGCAAGGCGTTCTGGTCACGAAGGATCTGGGTGGCTTCATCGATCTCGACACTTGGAATGCACAGGGCGGCGCCGCCACGCTGAGCACCGAGCAACATCAGCGACTCTTCAAGCGTCTGGCTGAAACGCTGGCGAAGATGCACCTGGGCAAGTGGCAGCACGGCTGCATGCGCTCCAAGCACATTTTCATCAAGGCGACCGTCACTGACACGCGCTTTGATTTCGAACTGGCGCTGCTGGATCTGGAAAAATCCCACGGGCGAATCACCGCGATGGGTGCCGCCCGTCACGACATTCCGCAGCTCAGAAGGCATTCATTCTGGGATGAGTCCCAATGGCAGTACTTTCTGTCGTGCTACGAGCAGGCCATCGGCCGAGCCATCTAGACGACGCAGCCGCCCTTCATGCCATTCGGTACCTGGCATGAAGGGCTCAGCGTGAAGGGCTCAACCCATCAAGAGGCGTGACCGGCCTGCTCCCTGATCAACGCCGGCACCCGCCGATCGCTGATCGCCTGCGCCACTTTGGTCGCGATATCGGCACGGCTGAAGGGCTTGGCCAGCATCTCGAAACCGGCAATCTGCTTGGACGATTCGCTGGTGTAACCGGTGACAATCAGCACCGGCAGCGCAGGCAGGACTTCGCGCAGACTCAGGGCGAGCTGCGTGCCGCTTTTCTCCGCCATCAGTTGATCGGTGACAAGTACGTCCGGCCGCAAGCCTGCGCTGACCATCTGTTCGGCAGCAGAGGGCGACGCCGCTTCGGTCACCCGATAGCCCAGGTCACGCAGTTGCAGCGCAACGGTGTAGCGGACCAGTTCTTCGTCATCCACCACCAGCACGTGAAAGGGATGATCCGCGCCAGGCGCCGGGTCTGCATCGACATCGCCGGCTGCCGGTGTCTGTAGATCGGCGCTGGAAATCGGCAGCCAGATGTCGACCCGCGTACCAAGACCCGGCGCCGACTGAATGTCAAATCCGCCCCCGGATTGCAGGGCCAGCCCTTGCACCATCGACAGCCCCAGGCCGGTGCCCTTGCCGACGCCTTTGGTTGAATAGAATGGCTCAACGCAGCGCTGCAATATGTCCTCGCTCATGCCGCTGCCGTTATCCGTTACCGTCAGCCTGACGTAGCAACCGTGCGCCGGCGATGGACCCAGGCCCGCACCGTCGGCGACCACCTCGGAGCAGGCACTGATCTTCAAGTAGCCGCGTTCGGCGATTGCGTCACGCGCATTGACCGCGAGATTGAGCACGCCTAACTCAAGCTGATGGGGATCGATGAGGATGTTCGGCAATCCTGGCGGGATCTCGACGATGACTTCAATGGTCGGCCCCAGCGAACGCTGGATGAGGTCGCGCATATCGTTGACCAGGCTGTCCAGCGCCACGACTTGAGGTTTGAGGGTCTGCCTGCGGGCAAAGGTCAGCAGACGACCTACCAGGATTCGCGCGCGATCCGCCGCTTGCAGCGCAGCGTCGATCAACCGATGGGAGCGGTCGTTGCTGACAGGCTGGCGCCGCAGCAACTCCAGCGATGTCATGATCGGCGTCAGCAGGTTATTGAAGTCATGGGCGATGCCGCCGCCCAACTGACCGACCATTTCGATCTTGCGCGACTCGTGCAGCAGAGAAATGGCCGCCTCTCGCTCGGCCACTATCGTGGCGACGCGCTGTTCGAGACTCTCGTTGAGTTCGATCAACTGATGTTCGGCGCCAACCCGCGCGGTGATGTCGACGCAAACAAACAGCAAGCCGCTGAGGTGTTGTTGCGCGTCGAGCAGCGGCGTCACGTGGGTCTGCACCCAGACGACGGAGCCGTCTGCGAGGACATGGTGCTGGGTCAGCTCAAAGGGCGCTTCGGCGGTCAGGAATGTCTCGTAGAACATCGGCTGCGAATTGGCTGGCAAGTCTTTCTGTAACTCGAGGATCGAGCGGCCGGCAATCATCTGACGTTGCAGCCCCATGATCTCGCAGTAGCGATCATTGACTTGCTGGAAGACGCCTCGGCGATCACACAGCGCAATCCCGGCGCCCGCCTGCTCGAACATTCCGGCAAGTTGCGCGGAACTGGCGTGTAGCGCCGCTTCGGACCGCATGTGGTTGATCCACTGCCAGCCCAGCTTGGCCGCTTCTTCGATGATATGGATGTCATGGGGGCTGCATACCCGCAGCCCTTCGAACTCGACCGTAAACACCCCGGCCAACGTGTCATGGCGCATCAGCGGGACATGTACGACCAGACTCGCCGTGCCGTCTGGCTGAAGAGCGCCGGCGTACGAGTTGGCCAGAACAGGATCGGCATTTGTCGCCGCTTGCACGGTGACACCCTGACGCAACGCCGAACAGGTGTCATCACCGACAGAGATCAGCCCTGATCGAGCTGTCACATCACCTTGCCGGTATTCACGGCGCAGGCCGAACTCACCGACCTCGTCAGCCTCTGCGATATGGACACGGGCTGCGCCCAGCTCGCCACCGATACGCCGTATGAGGTCCGCTTCGATCTGCTCGGGGTCGTGAATGGACGGAAAAGCCTGGCCCAGCTCAAGCAGCAGCGCCTGACGACGCTCGAAATGAACGCGTTCGGTGGTTTCAGTGACAATGCAAAGCACGCCTCCGACGGATCCATCGTTCTGGTGCACCGCAGAATAAGAGACGTCAAAGTAGACGGTCTCACCGTAACCGTGCCGCTCGATATAGAACGGGCGATCTTTGGCAGCAAAGGTTTGCCCGGTTTCCCTTACGCCACGCAGCAGCGGCTCGAGGTCGTCCCATAGCTCGCGCCAATTCTCGATGGCGGGACGGCCGAGGGCGCGGGGATGTTTCTCTCCGATGCTTGGCGCATAGGCGTCGTTGTAGAGCGCCACGAAATCGGGCCCCCAGAAGAGCACGATCTGCGCCTGCACAGGGAGAATCGTGCCCATCAGGGCTTTTAGACTGTCCGGCCAGTCAGAGGGCTGGCCGAGGGGCGAGCCGTCCAGCAATGAGGACTGAAGCAGATCACCGACCGCACCGCCGTTGGCAAGGAAACGCAGGGGTGCTGCGCTGAACCCGGTGTTGGGTGGGGTATCCATAATTAGGGCCTGACAGGAAATATCGTGAGCAGATAGCCTCGTTTAGAGCGACGTTAATGCGAATATGTTCCACTCAGATTGGCACGACTTTGCATACAGCCGGGCCCGGTGGCCATGCCAGTCGGGCCCTGGCGTGGCTCAATCCTCTTCTTTGACGGTGGCTACCTCGTCAGCGCGAACGCGGATGGTTTTGCCGGAGATGTCTTCGAACTCATAAAAGCCGTCTTTGCTCTTGGTCTTTGGCGCATCCTTGGTTACGTACTGGGTACCGTTTTGCAGGGTAACCACGGTGGACGTGGAGCAACCTGCCAACGCTGCACAGCAGGCGAACGCGACCGGCATCAGCAATGATTGAATCTTCATAAAGCCTCCTGGTTTGCATGACTCGTGTGCAGTGCGCTTGAGCGCTGAATCGTCGTGTAGCAGATCAGATCAGCCGGATCAACTTTGGTTCGCGGCCCGAACAATCAGACGAAAAATCAGCGACTTGAGTCAATCACGGTTTTTGTCTGATCCGTAGTTGCGAAACGTCCGACACTCAAATACTGTATGCGCATACAGCGAACAGGAGGGTCACTTCATGTCTGACACCCATGCAGCAACCGCAGCATCGCCAGGGCACTACGAGCGCATGGCCGTGCGGGTGCAGAAAATCATCAATTCCCAGAGCGCGCAGAAAGCCCGCGCGGCACTGATTTTTCGGCTGGCGGACGAGCTTGAGGACGACTGGAAACAGTTGCTGGAAGAGATCGACGAGAACGACAACGTGACCCTGGCCTGGCGAGACGACGGCGGTGTGCAGATTTTCTGGACAGTGCCCAAGGAAGATTGACCTGCAAACCGCCCCACCCCTTGATGAACTACCCAGTTGGAAAACATGCTTAGATTTTGTGTCGCACTGCTTTTGGCTTTTACCTTTCTGCAAACCGCTTCTGCTGACGTCAACATTGGCACCTGGAACCTGGAGCACTTGAGCGTGCGCCCGAACAAGGACTTTCAGGGCATCGCCAAGGTCGCGCAGAAGGTCGACTTTCTCGCCGTTCAGGAGCTGATGAGCGAAGACGCGCTGGAGGCGCTGGCCAAGGAGCTGACTCGGCAGACGGGCAAGCACTGGAGTTCAATGGCTTCCCATGCCGTCGGCCGCTCTTCCTACAAGGAAATGTACGGATTCGTCTGGCGGGATGACGCCGTTGCCTATGAGGACGGCGCCGTGAGCTACCTCGACCGCACCGATACCTTCGAACGCGAGCCGTACTCCGCGCAGTTCCGGTCGCTCAAGGACGGCAAGACCTTTGTCGTTGCTACTGTGCACATCCTGTACGGCAAGAACCAGGCGGATCGCGCTTCGGAGATCGTCGCCCTGTCCAATTACTGGACCTGGCTGCAGGGGACCTACCCCGGCAACAACCAGATCATGTTGATGGGCGACTTCAACACCCCGCCCAACTCGCCCGCGTGGGACAAGCTCGACAGCAGCGCCAGGCCGCTGGTACTTGATGGCGCCAGCACGCTGTCTACCGAGGATGGCAAATTCGCCAACCTTTACGACAACATCTTCATCAGCAAGCAGTCGGCGATCCGGGTGAACAAGGTCGAGGTGTTCGATTACCCGAAATTCCTCGGCCTGACACACGCCAAGGGCCGTGACAGCGTGTCCGACCACGCACCGATTTTTCTCAGCGCCAGTTTGAGCGGCGCCCACGGGACGGCCAGCGCGTCTGCCATCACGGCGCAGGCCCGGCCCACTGCGAGCAATTCAACAAAGCCCGTTGCGAGTGCCGGCGGCAGTGCAGCTAACCTGACGCTGGCGATTCGCGGCAACAAGAAGACCCTGGTTTACCACCGCCCGGACTGCCCTTCGTACAATGCGATCGCCGAGAAAAATCGGGTTGAGTTCAAAAGCCCGGCGGCAGCCGAAGCGCAGCATTACCACTTGGCCGGCAACTGCCATTGATCCGCAGCGGCAGACACGAGTCCATGTTTCCGTCGCCAGGCACACAGTGGCAGGCGACGGATAGCTGTTAAAAACGAATGACCGCTTGAGTTATTTACGCGTCGGATTGCAGGATCCAGCCCTCGTGCAAGCTCTTCCTCAGATGGGTAAATCCAGGCTCCGAGGGGACTCATTTTATTCATTCAATGCTTTTGGATGCATGGCCAATATCCATATCGATATGGCACATGGCCGCCCATCGGCGAGCGATTTTAAACGCTCACGAAGGTGTGTAATTCTCTGCCGGGCCAGCCGCTCCGCAACCTGTTGGCGGACGTCCCGCCCCGGTCAAAAGGCATTAGGATTCAACGCCATCGGGATTTGATCAGCCTG
Organism: Pseudomonas sp. 15A4; assembly: GCF_016925575.1. Classification (NCBI taxonomy): domain Bacteria; kingdom Pseudomonadati; phylum Pseudomonadota; class Gammaproteobacteria; order Pseudomonadales; family Pseudomonadaceae; genus Pseudomonas; species Pseudomonas sp. 15A4. Next base: position 4,506,692 of record NZ_CP068986.1, read on the forward strand.
TATCCATCTTGAAGTGAAGGTACCGACGATGCAGTCGACCTCCATGCTGTCAGGCACGTGAAGGAAGTACTCACTCAACCGGCGTCACCGCACGCCTCCACAGGCTGAGACAAATGAATGACTATAAGGATTTTGAAATTCATTACTGGTTTCAAGGTGAGCCGCGGCGATTCAACCACCAGGGAAACCATCTTTGCGACAGTGACGCGCTGCATTTCGCGACTTTGCATGCAGGGGTGGGCGCGGTCGAGGGCCACATCTGCGCGGGCCCGGTGAAACGTGCGCTGCTTTACGCCGAGGGACTGGGCGTCACACAGGTGCAATGGAAACGCACCTGATCGAGGAAAACAGCAAACAAACGTGGATTCACGTGGTCGGAATTTACAAGCAGCGCTCATTACACCAGCAAAGCGAGGTAAACATGACCATCGATAACGCACTCAAGCAGGAAGTCCTGACCCGATTGCTGCATGCCCACCCGGCAGGCCTGGGTAAGGAAATTCTGGACAACTACCGAGGGGAGAACGCCGTTGCAGACACCCTTGAGCATTTGCAACAGGCCGGGTTGATTCATGACGGTTGCGTTAACCGCCCCGCCGACGGGGATCGCACGCTGAAGTACCCCGTAAAACTGAGTTCCTCCGGCGTCGTGGCTGCCAAGCAACTTGAAGCTGAGCCTTCTAAACAGTAAGTTTTGCGCAGGCAACAAAAAAACCGGCCAAGGCCGGTTTTTTCAGGTGTTCGATAAAGTGGTGTTCTCCCCTGGCGCTACCTGCACTGATCATCCTAAGCCTGTCAGGAAGCAGCACCACAGGGGAACGAGAACAAGCCTACAAGCCAGGTCTTGTTTTCGTCACGCCCGCTTTTGTGACTTCATGCGTCCAGACCCTGTCGCCAGGCTTTGCACCCATCGCCTGCGCTCAGACCGCCGGATAATCGCCGGTGCCATCCGGCCATGGGGTCAGCAGCTCGAAGCCGGTCTCCGTCACCGCCACCATGTGTTCCCACTGCGCCGACAATGACTGATCCCGGGTGAGCACTGTCCACCCGTCTTCCAGCACATAAGTGCCCGGCTTGCCGGCGTTGATCATCGGCTCGATGGTGAAGACCATACCGGTTTTGAGTTTCAGCCCCTTGCCCGCTGCGCCGTAGTGCAGCACTTGAGGTTCTTCGTGGTATTTGCGACCGATGCCATGCCCGCAGTATTCGCGCACCACGCTGAAGCCTTCGCGGTATGCCACGCTCTGAATGGCGTGACCGATGTCGCCCAACGTCGCACCGGGTTTCACTGCGTGTATGCCTGCCAGCGTGGCCTCGTACGTGGTTTCGACAAGGCGCCGGGCGAGCGGGCTGACCTCGCCGACGTAGTACATACGGCTGGTGTCGCCGTACCAGCCATCCTTGATGACCGCGACGTCGATATTGACGATGTCGCCATCCTTGAGCACGTCATCCGCCGAAGGAATCCCGTGGCAGACGACCGTGTTGGGCGAGATGCAGGTCGTTTTGGTGAACCCGTGGTAACCGACGTTGGCAGGAATCACTTTCAGCTCGTTGACGATGTAGGCGTTGCAAATGTCATCCAGCGCCTCGGTGCTTATGCCTGGCTTGACGTGCTCCGCGATCATCGCCAATACATCTGCGGCCAGACGCCCTGCCACACGCAGGCCGACCAGGTCGGTTTCAGTCTTGATAGTAATGCTCACTGGGACACCGCCCTGGCCGGAGCAAGATCCGGTACGAGGTCGCAGGCCTGAAGGATCAACACGGCGCCGCCGGACGTCTCAGCGCGAATCAGCAACTGGCAGATCTCGCTGTAATTCAGACCGGGGTGCAGCTCGGCCAACATGCCCACCCGCATCCAGTGTTCGGCCTGAGCATTGATCGAGCGGCTCAGGGCCGCGCTGGCGCAGCGAATGTTGGCGTGCATCTGTTCGGAAATTTTTACCAGTCCCATAGCGACCTCGCGAAGTATATACGGAGCATATACGTTTCATATATTTTCACGCAACCGCTGCGGGCATCTCTTGAGACAAACGTCCTTACGCCGAGCGCGATTGGGAGAACTCGGTCGCGCACTCGGAAAGCGACGTGGCCAATTGCGAAATCGCCTCGCGGTCGTCTTCGCTAAGCGCCCGGTAATGAGTAATGACCGCCCGCTCTGCCTCGTTCAGTGTATCGGTGGCGATGGGCGTCCGCTCACCCGACAACACGTACATGACGTCAATGCCTTTTTTGCCAAGCGCCGCCAGGTAATCGGAGCGCGGAATGCGCTCACCGCTCTCGTACTTGCCTTGGGCATTGGCCTCTACGCCACCAATGGAACCGAAGTCCTGTTGCGACAGCCCGAGCCGTTTGCGTTCTTCTTTCAGACGTGAGCCGAGATCTTTCATAAACGAGGGTCCTGAAATTGACTATGTTCAAAGAGCAAGACCCCATTGGTCCGAGGGAGTTGCGCCCTTGGGCCCATTTGGTCAATCTTCCGAATTGACGGCTCAAGGAATCCCCTTCGTGGCCGATAGGTTCTGATGTACCGCTATTCTTTTCGAATGGCAGCCCGATTTCTGTAGTTCGGAGAACCAGACGATGATTTCTTTCTTACTGGGTTGGTTGGCGCTATCGGCCGTCGGCACCTTGATTGCGCTGGCCATGATTCGCACCGGTAAATCGCGTCAGCCTGACGCAGACGACACAGTGCGCGGTCAAACGCCCGTCCCGGTTCTGGTGCGATTCAAGCCCTGAATCGATTGTGGCCGTGTTGCGTGGAGCACGCGCCCTCACATCACTCCCCCGCGAGCTGACCCTGCTCATTTCCAGAGCTGCTTGCATGGGCCATTGCATAGCCTGTCGCGTAGCCTGCGCTAGGTGGCGCGAATGCCAGGTCGGCCTGACTGGCGCTGAACTGGCGAAGTCCTGATGCCAGGGCAAGAAAATCCTCACGCTGCATCTCGTTGCCCCACACACTGCTGAACGACGACTCGTTCTTCTGCGCAGAGAATTCCGGACGGGTGTTGGATTGATTGGTTTGCATGATCGCGCTCTTCTTCTCGATACTGTTTAAACATACAGTATTTTCAACGAACCCCGAGCGCAAGTCCTGTCGCGACGAATGGTCATGGCGATCAGGTTCGACAGTGTGATCACTCACGCCTGCCTTTCTGGCGCCAAACGGCGCCGATCCTGAAGCCAGACGCTTAAATCCGTGCCAGCGCCTCGAGCCGATCAAGGTCATCTGCCGCCAACACAATCCCCTCCTTCAATGACTGTTCACGCTGGCGGTAGCGGCGATCACCCGGCATGCGCTGCTGGCCGACGCCGTGCATCTGCCGGACCAGTTCCTCGCTGCGTTCGGCGAATGCCTGACCACTGCCCTTGTCCGGATCGATGACGATGATGACCTGGCCGGTCCACGGGGTTTGCGCCCCGGGCGACGTGGACATATCGAACTCGAACGAGAAATTGCCGCCCGTGAGTGCAGCTGACAGCAGCTCCACCATCATCGACAGCGCGGAACCCTTGTAACCTCCGAACGGCAGCAACGCGCCACCGTCGAGAATGGCTTTCGGGTCTTCGGTCGGCGCGCCGTTGCGATCGACGCCCATTCCCGGCGGCAGCATGCGCCCCTCTCTGGCGGCAATCTGCACGTCGCCGTGGGCGATGGCGCTGGTGGCCATATCGAACACGATGGGCTGACCCTCAGCGCGTGGCGCGGCGAAGGCGACAGGGTTGGTGCCAAACAAGGGTTTTTGCGCACCGTGGGGCACGACGCAGGTCATGCTATTGACCACGCTCAACGCCACCAGCCCTTCCTGAGCGAACGGCTCGACGTCCGGCCACAGCGCGGCGAAGTGATGGGAGTTGCGGATGGCCAGAATGGCGATCCCGGCGTTTCGCGCTTTTTCGATCACCAGGGCTTTCGCCGCCTGCATCGCCGGCTGGGCAAAGCCGCCCATGGCATCGACGCGCACAAACGCCGCGCCGACGTCTTCGACCTTTGGCTCAGCCTGACCATCGACCCAACCCGCCGCCAGCGACGACAGATAACCCTTGATGCGGAAGATGCCATGACTATGGGACCCGTCGCGCTCGGCGGCCGCGCAATTGGCGGCCAGTACCCGCGCCACCTCGGGCGAGGTGTCATGGCGCACAAAGATCTGCCGAAGCAGCTCTGTCAGATCGGCAAAGGAAATTGTCCGGGTGGTCTGGCTGTCGTGCATCGAAGGCATCTGAAGCTCCTTTGTGATTATTGGATGTGGAAGCGGAACAGAAAAGACAGGTGTCTGGAGACGCTCGTTTGAAGAGTAATGCCCAGCAACAAGCCGGTAAACTGCGGGCCTGCTGCAGTGGCTGCCCTGCCCTCAACCGAACAAGGATCTCACCATGGATTCCCCAACCATTGATTGCCAGACCGTCGTCCTCGGCGCCGGTATCATCGGCGTCTGTTCTGCGCTGCACCTGCAAGCGGCAGGCCAGCGGGTGGTCTTGCTGGACCGTGATGAGCCAGGAGCTGGCACCAGTCATGGCAATGCCGGCTTGATCGAGCGCTCCAGCATCGTCCCGTACGCCTTTCCCCGTGAGTGGTCGCGGCTGGCGCGTTATGCCCTCAACCGGCAGTCTTCCCTGCGGTTCAGCCCGGCCTGGCTGCCAACGATCGCGCCCTGGCTGTTTCAGTACTGGCAGAACTCCTCGCCCGACAAACTGGCCAGCGCGAGCCGCGCAATGCTGCCGCTGATCGAACGCTGCGTCAGTGAGCATGACCTGCTGGCCGAGGCCTCAGGCATGACCTCGCTGATCCGCGCCAAGGGCTGGATCGAGTGCTATCGCGACCGAGGGGAATTTGATCTGGCAGTGGCCGATGCTCGCACTTACGACCGTCACGGGCTGCGTTATGAGGTGCTTGATGCAAGCCAGTTGCGCGATCGCGAGCCGCATCTGATCGGGGCCTTGGGCGCCATCCACTGGCTTGACCCGAAAAGCGTGATCGATCCCGGTGCACTGGTCCGCGGTTATGCGGCGTTGTTCGTTGAGCGCGGCGGCCTGTTGCTCAAGGGTGACGCGCGCAGTCTTCGTCAGCACGACGACAGCTGGCAGGTAGAGCCCCGCGAGGGGCTGATGCGGGCGCAAAACGCAGTGGTCGCGTTGGGGCCGCAATCAACGGAGGTGACCGCCCGCTTTGGATACCGCATTCCCCTGGGGATCAAGCGCGGCTATCACATGCATTACGCAGCAAAACCAAATGAGCCGTTGCAGCACTCGATCATCGATGCCCAGGCGGGCTATGTGCTGGCGCCCATGGCGCGGGGTATCCGACTGACTACAGGCGTCGAGTTCGCCGCACCCGACGCGCCCATCAACGAGATCCAGCTGCGCCGCTGCGAGGCCATCGCCCGAACGCTTTATCCGTTGGGCGAGCGGCTGGATGCCGAACCGTGGCTGGGGCGTCGGCCCTGTTTGCCGGACATGCGCCCTGTCATTGGACCGGCGGCGTCGCACAAAGGGCTGTGGTTCAACTTTGGGCACGCGCACCACGGTCTGACTCTGGGCCCGGTGACCGGTCGATTGCTGGCGGAGATGATGAGCGGCGCCAAGCCCTTTACCGATCCCGCGCCTTACAGCCCGGACCGATTCGGGTAAACCTCGGCGCGCCGCTGACTATTGCGCCTGCAACCGCTTCTGAAAGAACAAGCGCTGGTGCCCGGGCGGATAGTCATCCAGCCGACCAAACTGTTCATAGCCATGCTTGCGGTAGAACTCCGGCGCCTGGAAATCAAAGGTGTCGAGCCAGACGCCAACGCAGCCCCGCTCGCGGGCGAGGTCTTCGGCCATCGCCATCAACTGGCTGCCCATGCGCTGGCCCCGGGCCTGTTCAGGTATCACGAGCAGTTCGATGAACAGCCAGCTGTAAAGAATGCGGCCGTGAAGGCCGCCGAGCACGGCGTCGGTCTGTTCGTCGCGGACAAACAAGGCAAACTTTTCGTGCTTGCCGTCGCCTGCCATGGCCGCGTTGTAGGCCCTCAGTGGTTCAAGGATCTGCAGGCGTTCTTCTTCGGAGGGGTTGGATTTGAATTCGATACGGACACTCATGCGTCGCTTCCTGCTGACGGAAATGGGGACGCCAAGGTTGTCGGATATGCGGAAGGGAGTAAAGGTGCGAGAGGTTAAAGCAACGGACTAGAGGGAATCAGTGAGAAGGGATGTGGAAGCCCCGGGGGCCTCCACATGCGCTAAAGCGCTGGGTCGATCAGTCCTTCTGATCGCGCAGGACGTTACCGGAGGTGCCGTCGATGCGGAATTCGTAGGTCAGGCTGTCAGCTTTGCGGCCTTCGCCTTCCCAGTACCCATTGTCGTCGGCTTCGATCATGTAGATCTCGGTGTAACCCGCCGACTTGGCTTTTTCGATCGCTTTTTCGATGGTGATCCAGCCAGCGCCCGGCTTGTCCGCCAGGGCGAACTGTGCGGTGGTCAGGGCAGCGGTGGCGAGAACGGCAGCGGTAAGTTTCTTGATCATGATTGAACTCCATTTCCCTTTGCGGGCTTTTTGAATGCGAAATTTTGGAGTTCGTCACCGGAAAATAAGTTCATCCGAGGTTTTGTAACCGCTTGATGCTGCCGAATGAATGCCACCGCAGACAGCGGCTTAAAGCTGCGCCAACGCGGATCAGCGCTTGACCTTGCGCCGCAGCACACCGTTCAACACCACCACGACAACAGCAACGAAGATCGCGATGTATTGAAAGGTCTTCTCGCTGAGCACGCCGGTGGTCTGTAGGTGAGACAGCCCAAGCATGATCGCCAGAACGCTCAAGGCGATGATGATCGAATAAATCAGACGCTGTTTGTTGGTCATTACGGGATTCCTGAAAACCGGTCGAGATGTGGGGCGCGGTGCAAATGTGCGGACATGGTACCTGCTCGGGTCGACGCTGGCACGCCACCGCCTGCCCCGGGGCTGTGTCAGGCTACGTCCCCGCTGCGGCGAAGCGTCTCGGCCGCTGATTTCCGTCACTTTCACGTGGTTTAATACGCGCACTTTTTAGTCGCTGAAGCATTTCAGGGCTGTAGGACGTGTCTGCCAACAACGCAGATTTTTCCTCCCCCTCTTTCAACAAGGAGTCCCCAATGCCCCATGAAGGCAGCCTGTTGCAGGCCGCAGTCGTGTTCCTGCTCGCCGCCGTTCTCACGGTTCCTCTGGCCAAACGTCTGCAACTGGGCGCCGTGATCGGCTACCTGATCGCGGGTGTGATCATTGGCCCGTCTTGCCTCGGCCTGATCGGCGACCCGCAGAGCGTCGCGCACATCTCCGAGCTGGGCGTGGTGCTGTTGTTGTTCATCATTGGCCTGGAGTTGTCGCCGCGACGCCTCTGGACCATGCGCAAATCGGTGTTCGGTGTCGGCATGGCACAGGTGCTGCTAACGGGGGTGGTCATTGGCGCGGTCGCGTTGCTGGGCTTCAATCAGCCGCTGAACAGCGCCGTGGTGCTCGGCCTGGGGCTGGCGTTGTCATCGACCGCCTTCGGTCTGCAAAGCCTGGCCGAACGCAAGGAGCTCAACGCACCCCACGGTCGGCTGGCCTTCGCCATTCTGCTGTTCCAGGACATCGCGGCCATTCCGCTGATCGCGTTGGTGCCGATGCTGGCAGGCGGTTCTCACGATGCCGGTTCCGGCGATTCCCTGCGTCACGGCCTGCAAGTGCTCGGCGGCATCGCCATTGTCGTGGTCGGCGGTCGTTACCTGCTGCGGCCGGTGTTTCGCATCGTCGCCAAAACCAAACTGCAGGAAGTCTCCACGGCGACCGCTCTGCTGGTGGTGATCGGCACGGCGTGGCTGATGGACCTGGTGGGCGTGTCCATGGCGCTGGGCGCATTTCTTGCCGGCCTGCTGCTGGCGGATTCCGAATACCGTCATGAGCTCGAAGCGCAGATCGAACCGTTCAAAGGCCTGCTGCTGGGGCTGTTCTTCATCAGCGTCGGCATGGGCGCCAACATCGGGCTACTGATCAACTCGCCGCTGACGGTGCTGGGCCTGACGCTACTGCTGATCGGCTTGAAGTTGCCGTTGCTGTTCTTCGTCGGACGTCTGGCGGGCGGGCTCGGCAAGCAAAGTGCGCTGCGCCTGGGGCTGGTCCTGGCCGCGGGCGGTGAATTTGCGTTCGTGGTATTCAAGATCGGCCGCGATCAGGGCCTGTTCGATGCCGCGTTGTACGACACGCTGGTGCTGACGATCACTCTGTCGATGGCGCTGACGCCATTGCTGCTGCTGGCCCTGTCGCGCTGGCTCAAGCCAAAGCCCGTGATCAAGGAAGTGCCGGCAGAGTACAAGGAAATCGAATCGGACAACCCGCGCGTAGTCATCGCGGGCATGGGCCGGATGGGGCAGATCGTTGCGCGTATTCTGCGCGCGCAGAACATCCCGTTCATTGCGCTGGACACTTCGGTGGAAACCATCGAGTTCACCCGCAGTTTCGGTAATGTGCCGGTGTTCTACGGCGACCCGCTGCGTCCGGAAATCCTGCGCGCCGCGAAGGTCGACCAGGCCGAATATTTCGTCATCGCCACGGACGACCCGGACACCAACATCAAGACCGCCGAGCTGGTGCGCAGGCTCTACCCGCACATGAAGATCATTGCTCGCGCTCGTAACCGCCAGCACGTTCACCGCTTGCTGGACCTGGATGCCGAGGCGGTGCGGGAAACCTTCTATTCGAGCCTGGAAATGACCCGGCGTACGCTGATCGGCCTGGGCCTGAGTGAAACCCAGGCGGCCGCGCGCATTGATCGGTTCAAGCGCCACGACGAACAAGTGCTAAATCGCCAGCACCTGATCTACGATGATGCCGCGAAGGTCATGCAAAGCGCGCTGGAAGCCCGGACTGAATTGTCCGAGCTGTTCGAATCCGACCGGATCGATGAGGAAGCGAGTGACGCGCAGCCTGCAGTGAAGGCTAAAAAATAGCGGCCTAGGGCTGAGCCTTCTTGCGAAGGCTCAGCCTCTTAGCCCATGACCTCGCTCAGTGGAATGAAGTTGAGCAGGTCGCCCTCCGCCACCGTGGTGCCTTCCACGATCTCGATCAGCCCGTCGGCCCAAGCCGCGCTGCGCAGCACACCCGAGCTCTGATTGCGGTAGGCAACCAGCCGGCCCTGTTCAAGGCGTCCGCGCAAGTACTCGCGCCGGCTTCCCGGTTTGGTCCAGACGAATGCAGCAGGCACCTGGAACTGCAGCGGCTTGACGGCCTGCACGCCGAGGCGTCTGAGCAGATAGGGCCGGGCCAGCAGCGCGAAGGTCACCAGCGTGGAGGCCGGATTGCCCGGAAGGCCGATCACCGGCACGCCACGGAAATGGCCGAACGTCAGCGGCTTGCCCGGTTTGATCGCCAGTTTCCAAAGAGCGATCTCGCCCTCTTCACGCAGCGCGTGACCGAGAAAATCCGCTTCGCCGACGGACACGCCGCCCGTGGAGAGGATCAGGTCGACGTCGTTGAGGCTGCCCAGCGCCGCGCGGGTTTTCTCGAGGTTGTCGGGAAGGATGCCCGCATCGACCACTTCGCAGCCCAGTCGCGCCAGCCAACTGCACAGCAACACGCGATTGCTGTTGTAGATCTGCCCCGGGCCCAACGGCTGCCCCGGCTCGATCAACTCATCGCCCGTGGACAGCACGGCCACACGGGCGCGGCGCACAACCTGCACCTGACCAAAACCCATGGTCGCAGCGAGGCCCATTTCGATCGGGTTCAGGACCGTGCCCGCATCCAGCACCTTGTCGCCGACGGTGGTTTCCTGGCCTTTGGGGCGGATGTTCTGACCGGCGCTCAACGGTTCGAGAAAGCGCACGGTCGCGTCGGCTTGAACCTCGGCGTTTTCCTGCATCTCGACGCAGTCAGCCCCTTCAGGAACCGGCGCGCCGGTGAAGATTCGCGCGCAAGTGCCCGGCTGTAAGGGCTCGGGCGCTTGCCCGGCGAAGATCCGCTGGCTCACTGGCAACGGCTCGCCGGTCCAGTCCGCCACGCGCATCGCGTATCCGTCCATGGCGCTGTTGGGCCACGGCGGCAAATCCAGCGTCGAAATCAGATCCTCAGCCAGCACGCGCCCCTGGGCATCGGCCAGCGCCACGGTTTCACGCTCGCTGATCGGCGCGTTGGCGGCCAGATCCATCAACCGCTGCATGGCCTCTTCGACCGGCATCAGGCGACTCATTTCAGTTGCGCTCATGGAGGCTCACCCGCGGGTCGCGCAGGGTTCGGCCTTCTTCAGGTGCGGCACGAAATTGCACGGGCGGAAGCTGTTGTTCAACTGGTCGGCGAGGATGCCGTCCCAGCCGGTGCGCACCGCGTTGGTCGAGCCCGGCAGGCAGCACACCAGCGTGCCGTTGGCCAGACCGGCAAGGGCGCGGGACTGAATGGTCGAGGTGCCGATGTCGGGCAGGGAAATCTGGCGGAACAGCTCGCCAAAGCCGTCCACCTGTTTGTCCAGCAAACAGGCCACGGCTTCCGGGGTGCTGTCGCGACCGGTGAAGCCGGTGCCGCCGGTGATCAGCACGACTTGTACTTCATCGTCGGCGATCCAGATCGCCACCTGGGCGCGGATCTTGTACAGGTCATCCTTGAGCAACACGCGCTCGATCAGGCCATGACCTGCAGCGGTCAGGCGGTCGACGAACATCTGGCCGGAGGTATCGGTTTCAAAAGTACGGGTGTCACTGACCGTCAGAACAGCGATGTTCAGGGGTACGAAAGGCGAGTCTGCCTTGGCTTTCATGGCGAGGTCCGGTTGTAGAGGAAACAGGGCGGTGTTATATCACAGCACCTGCTTTTTTCCGCGCCAACCGAGCTGATCATGACCCCTTCCGAAGCCCTCCCGCCCTGCTCTATCCTGCTGCTTGCCGGAGGCCAGGGTCGGCGCATGGGCGGGCGTGACAAAGGCCTGATCACCTGGCGCGACAAGCCTTTTATCGAGCATTTGTACGGGCTCGTGCGACCGCTCACGGACGATGTGATCGTGTCGTGCAACCGCAACCGCGAGCAGTACGCGCGCTACGCCGACCAACTGGTGGAGGATGAGCAACAGGGCTTCCCCGGCCCTTACGCGGGTATTCGCGCCGGTCTTGCCGTGGCCAGACATGACTATCTGCTGGTCATCCCCTGTGACATGCCACTGCTGGATCGTGAGATTCTCGACGGCCTGCGCCAGAGCGCGGCCACTTCCGGCACGCCAGTCATGGTCCGCCAGGGCGAGCAGTGGGAACCGCTTCTGTGTTGCATTCCCACCTGCCACGCACATGTGTTCGAACAGCATTGGCGGGAAGGACAGCGCAGCCCGCGCCGGACCCTGGCAGAGTTGCGCGCCGTCGGGTTGCAGTGCGAGGCCGACGACCCGCGCCTCGCCAACCTCAACACGCCGGATCTATTGACCGAGATCAAGGCCTGAGCGCAGCGGGCAGGTTTCATGGAACTTTGCCGTTACACTCTGCGTCAGACACATCACTAAATAAAATTCCCGGAGACACAGCAATGAAACAACGGACTCTTCCTGCCGCCTTTCTGCTCGCGCTGAGCCTTGCCGGTCTTGCCGGTTGCTCGTCGCCCACCGTGATCACGCTGAACGACGGCCGTGAAATCCAGGCAACCGACGAGCCGAAGTTCGATGAAGAGTCGGGCTTCTACGAGTTCAAGCAGCTGGACGGCAAAGAAACCCGCATCAACAAGGATCAGGTTCGCACCGTTAAAGAACTGTGATGCCGGCTTGATCGCGAGGGTTTGAACACACCGTCGCAGAGAGCAAAAGACCCGCCAATCGAGCGGGTCTTTTTTGCCTTAAATAACCCGCAGCCCTATCCAGCGCGCTACCAATCCAACGTGATCCGGCTTTCGAATACCCGCTCCTGCCCCGTCACCGGATCAACAAAGCGCAATCCCTGGGCAAGGAGTTTCAGCGGGTTAGCGTAGTCGTCCACGGCGTCCTTGAGCACGTCGGGATAGAACGGGTCATTGCAGATGCCAGCGCCCAGGGCGGCCATGTGCACGCGCAACTGGTGTTTTTTCCCCGTCACCGGATACAGCGCATACCGCCAGAGCCCGCCCTTTTTTCGCTGACCACAACCCGGGTTTCCGTGTTGCTCGGGCCCTCGCCCTCTTGCATGCGAAAGAAGGGTTCGCCATCGACCAGGCGGCTTTTGTGAACACGCGGAAACGCCATGTCCGGGAGCGCAGGCGCTATCGCCTCGTAGCGCTTTTCAATCTGCCGGGTCGGAAACAGCGCCTGATAGGCCGACCGCGTCTGCTTGTTGGCCGAGAACAGCACCAGCCCTGCCGTATGCCGGTCGATGCGGTGCAAAGGCACCAGATCGGGATTGTCGAGGGTACGGATCAACCGTCGCAGCAGGGTCTGCTCAACGTACCCGCCCGCCGGTGTGACGGGCAGAAAATGCGGCTTGTCGGCAACCACAAGATGCTCGTCGGCATACAGGATCGACTCCTGCACCGGAATCGGCGTCTCGTTGGGCACTTCGCGAAAGTAATGGATGCGCAGGCCTTCGCGGTACGCAAGCTCCACGGCGATCGGCTGGCCCTCAGCGTCAAGCACTTTGCCCCGCGCCATCCGGTCAAGCCACTGCTCGCGGCTGATGGCACTGAAGCGCTCGCACAGGCAATCGAGCACCGTCCGCCACGGTCCGGGCGGCAGATACAACGTGCTGGCTTGACGGTGGGCAGCGGTAAATACAGGTGCGGACATAAACAGCTCAAAATAAAAGTGGTGATAGCAGCAAGGCTGGCATTATCTACGCCGAAGAACCTTTGCGCGACCGCGCAGATAACGGCTTTGCCGGAAGGCTCTAGCCCGGGCGATACAGAAGTGCGCGACGTTATGCCGCACGGAAAACCGGCGCCAGTTGTCTGACAACCGCGGTCCCGCGCTGGATGCGCAAAATGATTTGTCCTAAAATGTTTCGAAATCGGCAAGCAGGCGCGAATCCGAGCGGACACGAACTTCTTCGTGACTGAAATCGAAAACGCCTGCCAGACCTGAAACCCATAAAAAGAAAGCCCGTCATCGACGGGCTTTTTTCGTTTTCAGGGTTTGTGTCGCGCGTCGAGCGCCAGTGCCCACGACTTTTTCTTTCGCCACTTTTTGAGGTTACGCCCATGCTGGTTCAATTCTTCCAATGGATCAAACGTCTCTCCACCGGTACTTCTTCGCAGAGCGATGAAAACTATTCCCAGTCCTTTTCCAACGAGGACCATGACGTGGGCCGCTGGACGTTCATGTCGGTGTTCATCGTACTCACCCTGAGCCTGTACATCGTCGCCGGCCTTGGCTACTACGCCAAAGTGCACGTCTGGGACGGCATGACCGACGAGCAGAAAGCCGCCGTCGCTCAAGCCATGGTAGTCGACACGCAATACCTCTGAAGCCAGTCAAGACGCGCGCGGTTATGCACTTATCCCACGTGCGTCAGTCGCTCAGAAACAGCACGACCTGATCGGTGTCGAACGGCCAGTCCAGTTCGGCACCGGTGTCTGCCCGCCTCAGCACGGGAATCCTCAGGCTATAGGTTTCGTAGCAGGCCTCGCTCTCGGCGATGTCGACCAGCTCCACCATCAAGCCGTGCTCCACCAGCGGCATCAGTTCGGCTTCGGCCACCTCGCACACATGACACCCCAACGTTCCAAACAGCTGACATTCCGGTGGCATGGCCAGGCCCCTCTGTGGCTGTGATTCCAAGGGTTTGATCTGGAAGTCTAGAGCTGGCCGCGAACACCGTCGAGCCTGCGCAGGCTCCCTTACCGTCCTCCCGTCGCCCACCCACACTGGAGCGCGAGGTCCGACAGGCGCACCGGAACAGCGCAGAAATCGCTTCCGGCGAAACGGCAGTCCTGTTCACGCGATTGGAATGAACCTTCAGGAATGCGCCATACTCGAAACCCCATATCGTCATCCCCTAAGGAGAAAACCATGGCTCGACCTACAGCAGACAAAGCCCAGGACATATTGATGTCTGACTTCCAGACGCTGGTTGCCGATACGGAAAAATTGCTGGCGCACACGGCCTCTCTGGCCGGTGAACAGGCCGACGAACTGCGCGAGCAGATTCGCGAAAGCCTGGTCCGTGCACGCGAAACCCTCAAGCTGACCGAAGAAACCCTCCGCGCCCGCGGCAAGGAAGCGGTCATCGTCACCGAGGACTATGTGCAGAACAACCCATGGCAATCGGTAGGCATCGCAGCTGGCGTCGGCTTCCTGCTGGGCCTGTTGGCCACCCGGCGCTAACGGCCATGACGCAGCCGACAGGTCCAACCGGGACCGATCAATCCTCTTCGCCACGGCGGCTGGGTGCGGCTTTTCTGGGGCTGTTGCACACCCATGTCGAACTGTTCGGCATCGAGCTTCAGGAACAGAAAGCCCGTACGGTCAGGCTGTTGCTGTTCGCAGGCCTGGCGCTGGTTTTCGCGTTGTTGCTGCTCATCGGCCTGTCCGCCTTGCTGCTGATTCTGGTCTGGGACAGCTATCGCCTGTACGGAATCATCGGCCTGTGCGGGTTATACACCCTGGCGGCATTGTTCTGTGCAATGCGCCTGAAGGCAGCTGTTTTCGATGAGTCTTCACCCTTCCATTCGACACTGGAAGAACTGGCAAACGACCGCGAGCGACTGATGCCATGAGCGCACCTCAATTGCCCCAGACCCACAATCGTCGCGAGTTGCGCAAGGCGCTGATCCGCCTGCGCATGGAAATGCACCGTCAAGAAATCCGGCAGGAATCCTCGCGCTTGATGCATCCCCTGCAACGCATGCGTGGCATGGCTTCAGACCTGCCTGGCTCCCTTGGCATCAAGCATGGGCCGCTGTGGGGCGTCGGTGCTGTCACCCTGCTGGGATTTCTCACCGGCAAGGGCACTCGCAGTAAAAAACCGGCAGCGTTACCCGCCTGATCAAATTCAGCGCAACTGTTTTGCCGTTAATCAAAATGGCGCTGCAAAACTCCTCCCGCCGTCGCTAAAAGCCTTCTGGCTGCATTCTTGCTAACAATCCGCGCCTTGCCCGATATTCGTATCGGGCAAGGCGTCGGTGTTTATCGAGCGAAAATCCCACAGCCAAGCCTTCGCCAGCACCGTTTCAATCAATCGTCACTAAGGAGGCCCCGTGTTCGATGGGCAACCGCTCGCCTGTTTTCAGCCGTTCATCGACACCGCGACAGGCCGCGTTGCCGGCGTTGAAGCACTGGGCCGCCTGCGCCAGGCAGACGGCAGTCTGCAATCGGTCGGTCCTTTGTTTGCGGATCCGCGGCGCCCGGCCGTGCAACTGCGTCGGCTGGATCGTCAGATTCGCGACAACGCCCTCAGCCGGTTGCACGAAGCGCCGAGCGACTGGTTCCTGAGCCTGAACATCTCGCCTCGATGGATCACCTGCCTGCGCCACGATGAATCGCCGCCCAGCCTCAAACAACTGCAGACCTACGGCATTCCTGCAGAACGTATCGTCTTTGAAATCACCGAATTGAGCGGCGACGGCCAGCGGCTGAAGAACGTCGTGGCTCGCTACCGCGACGCCGGGGCACGCATTGCCATCGATGATTTCGGCGCCGGCTATTCGCAGCTGGACCGGGTGCTTGCGCTGCAACCCGACATCCTCAAACTCGACATGCGTCTGTTTCAAGCCGCGGCGCGGGGCGGCCCCAGCAGCGATGTGGTCAAAGCCCTCGCGCAGATGGCCGAGAAAACCGGGTGTTGGATCATCGCTGAAGGTGTCGAGACCGAGGCCGAACTGGACTTCGCTCTTGAGTGCGGCTCGCGCTACGTTCAGGGCTATCTGTTTGCGCCGGCGCAGTTGTCTTTCTTCGAGGCCGATGCGTTCGTCGAGCGCTTCGCTGCCCTGCGCGATCGTTACGTGATGAAGAAAGTCGCCGAGCGGGAACAGCTGATGACGCTGCGAAGGCAGGTCACGCAACTGATGTCCCGGCTGCAGAGCTGGGCCGAGAACGATGCGCCGCTGAGCGACTTGCCCCAGGTCACGGAATTCCCCTGGTTGCTGCGCTTTTATCAATGCGACCGCCATGGCACTCAACTGACGCCCAATCTGGAATGGCGCAACGGCGCGTGGAGCCCGGATGCTCGGTATCTGGGCCATAACTGGTCCTGGCGGCCCTATTTCTATCACTTGCTGGCCGAGGGCTGGCACGAGCGGCGTCTGACGCTGTCGAGCACCTACCGCGACGCCACCAGCAATCAGTACTGCCTGACGGCCGGGCAGTTCTTCGACAACGGCGAGCGACTGTTGCTGATCGATGTCGACGCGGCCGGGTTTTGAGGCTGTCTGTGGACACCCTTTCGGCGATCTTGTGCTTGCAGCGTGCGGGGTGAACCGGGAAGCTAGCGTGGTAATCATTCGACGGAGTACCGGCCTTGGATTGGCAAACCCTGCTTACCCGCGAGCGCCTTGGCAAGACCCTCCACAGCCCTGAGGAACTGGGGCGCAGTCCCTTCCACAAGGACCACGACCGGATCATCTTCTCCGGCGCATTTCGCCGGCTTGGCCGCAAGACTCAAGTTCACCCGGTCACCAGCAATGACCATATTCACACGCGCCTGACCCACTCGCTGGAAGTCAGCTGCGTCGGCCGCTCGCTGGGCATGCGCGTCGGCGAGACCCTGCGCAGTGCCCTGCCCGACTGGTGTGACCCCAGCGATCTGGGCATGGTCGTGCAATCGGCCTGCCTGGCCCACGACATCGGCAACCCGCCATTCGGCCACTCTGGCGAAGACGCCATTCGCAACTGGTTCAAACAGGCCGCAGGCCGCGGCTGGCTGGACGCGATGAGCGAGGTCGAGCGCAATGACTTCCTCAATTTCGAAGGCAATGCCCAGGGTTTTCGCGTCCTCACCCAACTGGAATACCACCAGTTCGAGGGTGGCACGCGGCTGACCTACGCCACCCTCGGCACTTACCTGAAATACCCGTGGACGGCCCGTCACGCCGACTCGCTGGGCTACAAAAAGCACAAGTTCGGCTGCTACCAGAGCGAGCTGCCGATCCTGGAGCAGATCGCCGGCAAACTCGGCCTGCCGCAGATCGAGGATCAACGCTGGGCACGTCATCCGCTGGTTTACCTGATGGAGGCTGCGGACGACATCTGCTACGCGCTGATCGATCTCGAAGACGGCCTGGAAATGGAGTTGCTCACCTACGACGAAGTGGAGTCGCTGCTGCTGGGTCTGGTGGGCGATGACCTGCCGGAGACCTACCGCCAGCTGGGCCCCAATGACTCGCGCCGTCGCAAGCTGGCGATTCTGCGGGGCAAGGCCATCGAACACCTGACCAACGCCGCCGCGCGCGCTTTTGTTGAACAGCAGGACGCGTTGCTGGCGGGCACGCTGCAGGGCGATCTGGTCGAACACATGCACGGGCCGGCCAAGCGCTGCGTGCTCAATGCCAAGGACATGGCGCGCAAGAAGATCTTTCAGGACAAGCGCAAGACGCTGCATGAAATCGGTGCCTACACCACGCTGGAGATTTTGCTCAACGCCTTCTGCGGCGCGGCGCTGGAACAGTTCGGCGGGCATGAGCCGTCGTTCAAGAGCCGACGGATTCTCGATCTGCTGGGCAATAACGCACCCGACCCGAGCTGGCCGCTGCACACGTCCTTTCTCAGGGTCATCGATTTCATCGCCGGCATGACCGACAGCTACGCCAGCGAAATGGCCCGTGAAATGACCGGCCATTCCAACCCTGTCTAGCGGCGCCTTTTAGCCGTCGCGCCTTTTCGAAGGCCTTGGCAAAAGCCCGAACCCGGCCCTGAATCAGGGCCCGGATTCGGTTTTTTCACATTGGGGCTTCAGGCAATCCAACAGCAAGTTCGGATATTTCCTACACAACCGTCGGAATGCCCTTATCGCTGGTCGTACATCCCTGCCGAATAATCCGCGCCTTCCGAGCCTTGGGACAACTCGACCCATTACCTCCCGAAGACACCGCCCGCCCTGCGAGCGCGCCGCCGGCCCGCCTTCAAACAGCGGCGCTCACTTCCCCTACGTCTGGAACCGCCGATGTTCACTAAAGATTTCCGAATCCTGCTGGTAGAGGATCATCCGTTTCAGCTGATCGCCTTGCAGATCCTGCTGAACAATCATGGGCTGTACCGCGTCACGCCGGCGCTCAATGCCAGCGAAGCACTCGGCGCCATGGAGCGCAGCGCCGAGCCTTATGACCTGCTGCTCTGCGACCAGCGTCTGCCAGGCATGTGCGGCCTGGAGCTGATACAGACGGCGAACCGGCGCGGATTGATCCAGCGCGCCGTGTTGCTCAGCGGCCTCGATGCAGATCCGCTGGCCAATCTTGAGTCCGAAGCCAGAGCGATGGGTCTGCCGCTGCTGGGATGCCTGAGCAAACCGCTCAATACTCTGGAGCTGATCAGCCTGCTCTCTGCGCCCGCCTGACATCACCCGCATGCGTCCTTTCCGGGCATAGCCCTTAATAAGCCAGGCCGCTGCCGAGTATGCTTTTCATGAGGCCTGTTGTTATCGGCGCAACCGTTGACATTAAACAGGTAGGCCATGATTCGAAAATGCGTAGGGTTATTCCGATTCGAAATAAACACGCGTTTCTACATAGCATTAAATCAGCGGTAACCGCTGTTACGTATTAAACATTCATGACCGCTGTGTGCATCCATGTACGCACATACGCTTATTTCTGTAGGAACATTCCTATATAGCCCTTCGGGCATGATCTCTTTATGTGCGCCTTTGAACATCTGGGATAAGGTGCGCGCTTTCTTGCCACCCGTTATGGACTGATCATGAACTCTATTTTTATTATCGACGACCACCCGGTCATACGCATGGCCATACGTATGCTCCTGGAGAACGAAAATTACGAGGTGGTCGGAGAGACCGACAACGGCGTCGACGCCATGCAGATGGTCCGCGAATGCATGCCCGACCTGATCATCCTCGACATCAGTATCCCCAAGCTGGACGGGCTCGAAGTACTCGCCCGCTTCAACGCCATGAACCTGCCCTCCAAGATTCTCGTACTGACCGCCCAAGCGCCGAGCCTGTTCGCCATCCGTTGCATGCAGTCAGGCGCCTCGGGTTATGTGTGCAAGCAGGAAGACCTCAGCGAACTTGTCAGCTCGGTGAAGGCCGTATTATCCGGCTACAATTACTTTCCCAGCCAGGCCCTTGCCGCGACGATCAAAAAAGAAGGTGACCCCAACGAGCTTGAGCGCTTCAAACTCGTCAATGACCGCGAACTGATGGTGTTGCAACTGTTTGCCCAAGGGCGGACAAACAAGGAAATAGCCAAGGGTATGTTTCTCAGCAACAAAACGGTCAGCACTTACAAAACCCGTTTAATGCAAAAACTCAAGGCCAAGACTCTGGTAGAACTTATCGAGATGGCAAAACGCAATTCGCTAGTGTGAGAGACAGGATGCCAAAGGCGTTAAAGGACTATTGCATAGCAGCCGTCATTGTCTGCCTTGGCTTCGATACCCAGGCAGGCCCGCTGACGCCCGAACGCTACACGCTGCTGAGCCGCTCCAACCCGGCGCACATGGACGTGACGCTGGACCGCGCCCAGTGGCAATGGGTGCGCAACAAACGCGAGCTGGTGGTCGGCACCTCCGCGCCGGACTATCCGCCGTTCGACATGACCCTGACCGGGCGTGACTATGAAGGCTTTACCGCCGATTACGTCGGCATCCTCGGACGTGTGCTTGACCTGCCGGTGAAGGTACTGCGTTTCGCCAGCCGCGACGAAGCGATTCAGGCGCTGAGCAGGGGCGAAATCGACCTGCTGGGCAGCGCCAATGGCTACGAAGCGGCGTCGCGCGGGATCATGCTGTCCACGCCTTACGCCGTTGACCAGCCCGTCCTGGTGACCCGCGCCGGAGAGGCGCGACCACTGAACGGCGACCTCAACGGCTTGCGCCTGAGCATGGTTTATCACTACCTGCCCCCCGACGAAATTGCCGCGCTTTATCCCAAGGCGCGCCTGCAAACCTTTCCCTCATTTCAGAGCGCGATCAACGCCGTGGCGTTCAACCAGGCTGACGTGTTTCTGGGCGACACGATTTCCACCCATTACGTGATCAACAAGGGCTATCTGAATAACGTGCAGATGGCCAATTTCGGCAAGCATGAGGCGAACGGTTTCAGCTTCGCCGTAGAGGCTACCAACCCCGTGCTGCTGGACATCGTCAACCGGGTGCTCAAAGGCATTCCGGTTGAAGAGCGCATCGCCATCTCCAAACGCTGGGGCGCTGGCAGTGACCTGATGCTCACCGACCAGAAGCTGCAGCTCAATCAGCGGGAAGAACGCTGGATCGCTCAGCATCCGACCGTTCGCGTGGTGTTCAACGAGGCCTATGCACCGCTGACTTTTTTGACGGGGCCGGTAATTTCAGCGGTGTCACCGCCGATTTGCTCGAACTCATTCGTCTGCGCACCGGGCTTACCTTTCAGGTGAGCCACGCCGCCAGCATGAACGACATGACCAACCAGCTGAGCCAGGGCCAGGCCGACCTGATCGGCGCGATGATCCCCAGCGAGGAGCGGCAGAATCGCTTCAATTTCAGCCGGCCCTACATGGACAACGTGTTCGTACTGGTCACGCGCAAGGAACCTCGGCGCCCTCCAATCTCGATCAACTGGACGGCAAGCGGGTGGCCCTGGCCCTCAGCAGCCCGATCCTGCCCTTCCTGCGCGAGCAGCACCCGGGCATCTATCCGGTGGAGGTCGACAACCCCGCCCAAGCCCTGGACCTGCTTGCCCACGGGCGGACAGAGGGCGCCATCACCTCATTGTTCAGCGCCAGTTATTTCCTTTCCTCCCGGGCGCTGAACGACACGCTGCAGATGCGCGTCACCGTCGGGCAGGAACCGGCGCGCATCGCCATGGCCACGTCACGTAATGCGACCGAGCTGACCTCGATCATCGACAAGGCGCTGTCGAGCATCGCCCCGGAGGACCTGGCGGCCATCAACAACCGCTGGCGCACCTACACGCCGCCGAGCAGTGGCGCCTGGCACGACTATCAATTGTTGATCTACCAGATCATCGGCGGCGCCAGCCTATTGCTGCTGGGCTCGCTGGCCTGGAATGCCTGGATGCGTCGGCAGATCAAACAGCGCGAGCGGGCCGAGCGGGCGCTCAACGATCAGTTCGAATTCATGAGCGCGCTGGTGAACGGCACGCCGCATCCCATCTATGTCCGCGACCGCGACGGCCTGCTGAAAATGTGCAACGAGAGTTACCTCGCCGCGTTTGCCGCTCGCCGCGAGGAAGTGATCGGACAAAGCATTCTGGACGGTGTACTGAGCGACACCGAAGAGGCCCTGGGCTACGTCGAGGATTACAAGCGTGTCATGGCCGAAAACGAGCCGCTGATTCTCGACCGCTCGCTGCACATCGGCGGCCGCGAGTTGACGATCTACCATTGGATCCTGCCGTTCCGCGACTCCCTCGGCAAAGTGCAAGGCATCATCGGCGGCTGGATCGACATCAGCGAACGGCGGCAATTGATCGAGCAACTGCAGACGGCCAAGGACCTCGCCGATGATGCCAACCGCGCGAAAAGCACCTTCCTGGCAACCATGAGCCACGAGATCCGCACGCCGATGAACGCGGTCATCGGCATGCTCGAACTGGCCCTGAAGCGCGCCGACCACGGCCACCTGGACCGCCCGGCCATCGAAGTGGCCTACAGCTCGGCGAAGGATCTGCTGGAGCTGATCGGCGACATTCTCGACATCGCCCGCATTGAGTCAGGCCGTTTGAGCCTGAGTCCCGAGCGCGCCAACCTGCGCCAGCTGGTCGAATCCGTGGTGCGGGTGTTCGACGGCCTGGCCCGGCAAAAAGCCTCACGCTGGCGCTGGATCTGGACGCGCGGACCAACACGGATGTGCTGATCGACCCGCTGCGCTTCAAGCAGATTCTCTCCAATCTCATCAGCAATGCCATCAAGTTCACCGAACTGGGTCAGGTCAAGATCACCCTTCAGACGGAAGCCGGCCGCAACCCGCAGCAAATGCGCGTGCAGGTGGTGATTCACGACAGCGGCATCGGGATCACCGAGCAGGACCAGCAGCGGCTGTTTGCGCCCTTTGCTCAGGTGGACCAGTCAGGGCAACTGGCGCGAACCGGCGCCGGCCTTGGCCTGGTGATCTGTCGCAGCCTGTGCGAAATGATGGGCGGACACCTGACGTTGAGCAGCCGTCCCGGGGATGGCACGCGGATCGAGATGACCTTCGAGTTCACCACCCTCGAGCCGCTGGATGCAAAAAGCGTCGCCCGTGAAGCCGCGCCGCACGCGTCAGCCCAATTGCACATCCTGATCGTCGACGATCACCCGGCGAACCGTTTGTTGCTATTCGAGCAACTGTGCTTTCTCGGGCATCGCTGCGACATGGCGGTACAGGGCGCCGAAGCCCTGGAGCGGTGGCAGGCTGAGCGATTCGATCTGGTCATCGCCGATTGCAACATGCCGGTCATGAACGGCTACGACCTGACCCGAGCCCTCCGCCGGCTGGAGCAAAGCGAGGCACGTCCGCGCTGCACCGTGCTGGGCTACACCGCCAATGCCCAGCCGGAGGAAAAGCAACGCTGCCAGGATGCCGGCATGGATGACTGCCTGTTCAAACCCATCAGCCTGACGGCACTGAACGACCGCCTCAGCAAAGTCATGCCGCTGCGGGCTGCGTCGACGCAAGGCGCGGTGATTGCGGTGGCGACTGGGACCGCTAAACCGCCGCAGGAAGTGTTCGACCCGCTCACCATCGAAGCGCTGACCGGTGGCAGGGCCGACATGAATGCGCGGCTGCTCGATCAACTTATCGACAGCATTCGCCAGGATCGCGCCGAGCTGAATGCCAGCACGCTCCCGGAGCAGTTGAAAGACATCGGCCACAAGGTCCGCGGCGCGGCGAATATTATTTCCGCGACGGCTGTCATCGAAGCGTGCGAAGCGCTGGAAGCTGTCTGTGAAGCCGAAGCACCGGACGCCACTGTCGGCGAACGGCAGTCAGCACTTGATGCCGCGCTGGGAGTTCTGGAGCAGGCCTTGGTGGCTTACCGTGGGAAGACGCCAGCGCCAAAGGCGAGGCCGCTGGCATGAGGCTGATTCCAATGAGCGCTGCTGATTTTCAGGCTTTTGCTGCCCGTTCGGTCGCCGGGTACGCCAGGGACATTGTTCGCACCTACGGGCTGCCTGAAGTGCTGGCCTTCGAAAGCGCCAGCGCTGACTTCAATGACCTGGTGGCGGATGGCCTGGAGACAGAGGGGCATTACTTCTACTGCTTATGCACCCATGAAGGCGTTGAGGTGGGCAGCCTGTGGCTAGGCGTGGTGGAGGATCAGCCGCTGCCGGCTAAAGTGTTCATCTATGACCTGGAGATTCATCAAGCCTTCAGACGTCAGGGCCTGGGCCGGCAAGCACTGCGCGCCGTCGAATCGTGGGGCGTCGAGCGCGGCATTCGGCGCCTGGAGTTGAATGTCTTCGCTGACAACCATGGGGCGCGCAAGCTGTACGAAATGTCGGGGCTGGCTGTCAGTGAAGTGACCATGGGCAAGGATTTCTAGTCTGCCAGCATGCGTTGGCGGTCACGCCGACGCGGTAGCAGAATCAACGCTGCCGTACGGCGCCAGGTGCTCGCTCAGGTATTTCAGTAAAATGCTCACCTTCGGCAGCGCCTCCTGGTTTTCAACCAGACCAGGTTCATGGGCAGTCCGTCAGTGGCGAGTTCCGGCAGCACTTCCACCAGCCGCCCTTCGTTGAGATGGGTCTGCACCAGCCAGGTTGGCAACTGTGCGATGCCATGCCCGGCCAGCGTGGCCGACACTTCACCCTCGCCGTCCCCCACCGCAATACGCGGATGAATGACCCGCCGCTCCTGATCCCCCGGCACGCGCCCGCGAAAGTACCAGGGCTGCACCTGCCCGTCGGACTGGCCGTAGGCGATGCAATGATGATCTTCGAGATCAGCGTCAGTTTCAGGCCGACCGTGTTCGGCGATGTAACTCGGTGCGGCACAGAACACCAGTCGCTGGGCGCCAATGAACCGGTGCCCCAGCCCCGCCGCCCAGGCATCACGTCCGCCGATCCTCACTACGATATCGATGCCTTCATGCACCGGATCGATGAACCGGTCGGAGAAGGAAATGTGCGGTTGCAGCAGCGGGTACTCCCTGACGAAATTGAGAATCAGCGGCAACACATGGAGGCGCCCGTAAGAGGCGGGCAAATCAATTCGAACCCGCCCATGGGGTTCATGCCGCTCCGACGCGAGCGCCAATTCAGCTTCTTCGAGGTCAGCCAGCACGCCGCTGCAGGTGGCGTAGAACTTCACACCGGCCTCGGTGAGGGCCAAGCGGCGTGTGGTGCGATTGAACAGGCGCTGGCCCAATCGCTGCTCCAGCCGGGCGATGCTTTTGCTGACCGCCGACGGCGTCAGGTTCAGCTTCAGCGCGGCGCTGGCGAAGCTGCCGAAATCGGCCACGGCCACAAACACGTCAATGCCCTTGAGCCGCTCGGATGAGAACATCGCGATCACCACTGATGAACTGAATTCGCGATAGTAAGTCATTTATGTCGCGGATGAGAACGCAAATCTCCAATAGGCTATGGCTACGTCTCTTGGAGCTTCCTCTATGCAACCTACACACTCGGCAACGGCGTCCGCGCCGGATGCCACCTCTCGATCAGGTGTTCAGATCCTGATCATGGCGGTCGCTGCTTTTATCATCGTCACTACCGAATTCCTGATCGTCGGACTGCTTCCGGCCATGGCCAAGGACCTCGGTGTATCGATCGCCGTGGCTGGCCAGGTGGTGACACTGTTCGCCTTTACCGTGATGTTGTTCGGGCCGTTCCTCACCGCAAAACTCGCCGGCGTGGAACGCAAAAAGCTGTTTACCATCATCCTGCTGGTGTTCGCGGCCTCCAACGTGCTGGCAGCGCTTTCCACCAACATCTGGGTCATGGCCCTCGCCCGCTTCATCCCGGCGCTCGGTTTGCCCGTCTTCTGGGGCACCGCCAGCGAAACCGCCGGGCAACTGGCAGCGCCCGGCAAATCGGGTCAGGCCGTGTCGCGGGTGTACCTGGGCATCTCCGCCGCCCTCGTATTCGGCGTGCCGCTGGGCACCGTCGCCGCCGACACCCTCGGCTGGCGCGGCAGCTTCTGGGTGCTGGCCGTCATCTCGCTGGTGATCGCCATCCTGATGCAACTGTGCATGCCCACCTTGCCTTCCTCGCCTGCCAAGCACGGCGCAAAGCAGACTGACATCCTGAAACAGCCGCGTTTTCTCGCCCACGTGTTGCTGTCAGTGCTGGCGTTCACCGCCATGTTCACGGCCTACACCTACCTGGCCGATATCCTCCAGACCCTGGCTGACGTTCCGACCAACCAAGTGGGCTGGTGGCTGATGGGCTTCGGCGCTGTGGGCATGATCGGCAACCAATGGGGCGGCGCGTTGGTTGATCGCAGCCCGCTGGGGGCCATGGTCCTGTTTTTGGTGATTCTGAGTGTCGGCATGGCCGCTGCCATTCCCCTTGCCACCAACCACGTCTGGCTGATTGCCGCGCTGGTGCTGTGGGGCGTGGCGTACACCGCGCTGTTCCCGGTGTGCCAGGTGCGGGTCATGCAAGCCGGCGCCAAGGCACAGGCACTGGCCGCGACCATGAACATCTCGGCGGCTAACGCCGGGATTGGTCTGGGTGCGATTTTTGGCGGCCTGGGGATTGGACACCTCGGACTCGGGTCGTTGGGATGGATTGCGACCGGGATTGCGGCCCTGGCGATTGTGGTTGCGCTGCTGATGATGCGTAAACGCTGAGGGCTGATGGGGGACTGATTTATTGACACGCTTCATCGCAAATCAATCTGTCCCCTTTCTCGCTTTATCGTCGCTCACCCCAGGCAGCGACGAAGCAGGCACCGCCGGGACGAAGCTGGTAGACTGCGCCCCGAAATTACTTAAGAGGAACGCTTCATGGCCACTAACCGCTCCCGCCGTCTGCGCAAAAAACTCTGTGTCGACGAGTTCCAGGAATTGGGCTTCGAGCTGAAGCTTGGCTTCAAAGAAGACCTGGATGACGAGGCCATCGACGCCTTCCTCGACGCTTTCCTGACCGAGGCCATGGACGCTAACGGTCTGGACTACGTCGGCGGCGACGATTTCGGCCTGGTTTGCCTGGCGAACCGTGGTTCGGTCAGCGAAGAGCAACGTGCTGCTGTCGAAGCATGGCTCAAAGGCCGTAGCGAGCTGACTGAAGTTGAAGTCAGCCCTCTGCAGGACGCCTGGTACCCGGAAAAGCCGATCAACGCGGCTGTCTGATCAGCGGGCGGGCCTTCCCGCCAAGCTGATACCCTCAAAAAAGCCATCCTCAGGGATGGTTTTTTTGTGCCTGAAATTCAAGGCTTGGCGTTTCTCGCCCCAGCAAACCTCAGCCAGATCTGCGGAATTAAACAGCCGAGTCCCCTAAAGCGCCCGACCCACCCGCAAAAATCACGGTTTAACGTGACTTTGAAGGGACAAGCGCAAAAAATAGCGCCGTTTGACGGCAGCGCCCCGGCGCAAGTCACGAAAGCTTGGGGCATAATGCCGCTTTACCGAAACGCCAGTGTCACGCCCTGTCATCGGGCATTTCTGGTGGCTCGTTCACCGTGCGAGGGAATTCACCCCCTCTTCATCTCCGCATTTGCTGCAGTAGGGTTTATTGAATGATCAAGTCTTTGCGTCCGCTATTTATTGCCACCCTGCTTTTGCCCCTCTCGTTCTCCATCGCCGCCGCCCCCATCAACACCGCCCTGCCGCCCAAGGTTCAGGAAGCACTTAAAGCCAGCAAGCTGCAGAACGATGCACTGTCGCTGGTGATGCTGCCGGTCAGCGGCCCCGGTACCCCGACTGTTTTCAACGCCGACGTGTCGGTCAACCCGGCCTCGACCATGAAGCTGGTCACCACCTACGCCGCTTTGGAAATGCTCGGCCCGACCCACCAATGGAAAACCGAGTTTTATACCGACGGCACCCTCAGCAACGGCGTTCTGCGTGGCAACCTGTACCTCAAAGGCGGCGGCGATCCCAAGCTGAACATGGAACGCCTGTGGCTGCTGATGCGCGACCTGCGGGCCAACGGCGTGCAGCAGGTGACCGGCGATCTGGTGCTGGATCGCAGCCATTTCGTACAACCGCAACTGCCGGTGTTCGACGACGATGGCAACGACAAGAACAAGCCGTTCCTGGTGCGCCCCGACTCCTTGATGGTCAACCTCAAGGCACTGCGTTTCGTCACCCGCAACGACGACGGCAGGATTCTGGTTTCAGTGGAGCCGCCCATCGCCGCCATCCACATCAACAACCAGGTGAAGGCGCTGTCGTCCAGCAAGTGCACCGGTGACGTGCTGTACAACCCGGTGCCGGCAGCCGATGGCGGCATCACCGTCACGGTGTCCGGTCAGTTGGGCGACGGCTGTAATTCCCAGACGTATCTGTCGCTGCTCGACCACCCGACCTACACCGCCGGCGCCGTGCGCGCCATCTGGCAGGAACTGGGCGGGACGATTCTCGGCAAAGACCGGCTGGACGTGACGCCGGGCAGCGCCAAGCTGCTGGCCAAGGCCTTTTCGCCGGACCTGGCGGAGATCATCCGCGACATCAACAAATTCAGTAACAACACCATGGCCCAACAGCTGTTCCTGAGCCTGGGGTCGGAGTTCCGTAACGAGGCAGACGGTGACGACGCGAAAGCCGCGCAACGTGTCGTGCGCCAATGGCTGGCGAAGAAAGGCATCATCGCGACGCACCTGGTGATGGAAAACGGTTCAGGCCTGTCCCGCGCCGAACGGGTCAGCGCGCGGGAAATGGCGCAGATGCTCCAGGCCGCGTGGAACAGCCCGTTTCAAGCCGAGTTCATGAGTTCGCTGCCGCTGGCGGGCATGGACGGCACGATGCGCAAACGTCTGAAACGTACGGCGCTGCGCGGTGAAGCCCACATCAAGACCGGCACCTTGAACACCGTACGGGCTATTTCCGGGTTCAGCCGCGACAGCAATGGCAACACCTGGGTGGTGGTCGCGATCCTCAACGACCCGCGTCCGTGGGGTGCGTCTTCGGTACTGGATGAAGTGCTGGTCAGCCTGTACAACCAGCCAAAACTGGCAAACACGTCCATTTCGCTTCAGCAGTAATGGCCTGCGCCGGGCTGTGCGAAGTCGTTCGATGACATGCGCACAGCCCGGCCGCCAATCCTTGCATACCCGTTCTGCCTACCAGCTCTGGCCCAACCCCAACAAACCGAGAATCTGCTTGCGCAGGTCGACCAGATACGGGTCGTCACGGTGCCGTGGATAGGGACGATTGATGGTCAGCTCGGCCTTGATCTGCGCGGGCCGGTCACTGAAGACAATGACGCGGTTGGCGAGCAGCAATGCCTCTTCGACATCGTGGGTGACCAGCAGCGCCGTGTAACCCTGGCGCTGCCACAGATCGATCAACTCCTGCTGCATGGCGATCCGGGTCAGCGAATCAAGCTTGCCCAGCGGCTCATCGAGAATCAGCAGCCGCGGCTCGTTGACCAGCGCCCGGGCCAGCGCGACTCGCTGCGCCATGCCGCCCGACAACTGTCGCGGATAGGCCCGCGCGAATTGACTCAAGCCGACCTTCGCCAGCGCCTCATCGACTTTGCCCTTGGTGGTTTTGAGCAGGCGCCGGGCTTCCAGCCCGAGGGCAACGTTGTCCCACACCGGACGCCACGGGTACAGGGTCGGGTCCTGAAACACCACCACCCGAGTGGGATCCGGTCCGGTGATCGCAGCGCCGTCCGCGGTAAGGCTCCCGCTGTCCGCACCTTCCAACCCCGCGACCAACCGCAGGAGGGTAGATTTGCCGCAACCGGAAGGGCCCAACAGGGCAACAAATTCCCCCGGTTCAATCTCCAGCGACACCCGTTCCAGCACCGGCAATTTATGCCCTTCGAGGGAGAAACCGTGGCTCAGATTATCAATGCGCAGCGCCAGGCCACGACTCGGCTCTGCGCTTGCCGCTCTGGCTGCATTCACCATTTCATTGCTCCTTCCTGCCAGGCCAGCAGACGGTCACGAATCAGAAACAGCGCCGAGATAAGGCCCGAACACGCCAGCGCCATGATCAACAACGCCGCGTACATGTTGGCGTACGCCGCCCAGCCTTGGGCCCATTGCAGGTACCAGCCGATGCCGGACTTCACGCCCATCATTTCGGCCACTACCAAGGTCGAGAACGAGGCGCCGAGGCCCATGAACAAGCCGACGAAAACGTGAGGCAGCGCTGCTGGAATCGCCACCTTGAAAATCAGAAATCCCTGCTTTGCACCCAAGGTACGGGCCACGTCGTAGTAGGCCTTGTCCACACTCGACACCCCTGACCACGTCAGCACCGTCACCGGGAACCAGGTCGCCAGAGCAATGAGAAACACACTGGCGCTCCAGCTGCTGGGAAACAGGAAGAAGCACAGCGGCAACAACGCGGTGGACGGGACCGGGCCGAGAATTCTCAACACCGGGTGCAGCCAGTAGCCGATGCTGCGCGACCAGCCGATGGCGACGCCGGCGATGAACCCCGTCAGCGCACCCACTGCAACCCCGCTCCCCAGCAGAATGGCCGAATGAAACAGGCTGTCGGCCAGGCGCGGCCAGTCTTCGACATAGACGTCCAGTAACGCTTGGGGCGGCGCGAAAAACGGCACCGGCAACACGCCGAATTTGGCGGTGAGCAGCTCCCAGATCGTGAGCAGAATCGGCAGCGCGATCAGCCAGGGCCCGAGTGTGTGCGTATGCGCGACAACGCGCTGAGACCAGCGCCCCGCCACCACCGCCAACAGGATCAGCCCGGTCATGATCAGGCACAGATTCGCCAGGCCCTGGGTCATCGGCCAGAGACGAGTGGCGTTGGGCAGATACACGATCAACAGCGCCGCCACGAACCAGACCACAGCCGCCACCACACCCTGCAGCCAGAATATTCTTGCAGAGGGTTTCGACCGTTCGAGTTCAACAACCAGATCAACTGAAGACATCGGCCGTAATCTCCGCAGCAAAGGCGTTGGCATCGGTGCTTTGACGGATGACCTCGACGGTTTTCAGATCACGCACGTAGGTGGCGATCTCCGCAGTCAACGCCGCGCCGACGGCATGATGGCCATGGGTATGATCGTGAAGGATGGCGACGACTTCTTCGGTCGTGGTGTTCAGCGCGTAGGCCTGGAATCCCTTGGCCACCTCCTCCGGATGCTTGACCGAATAATCGTGAGCTTCAAGAATCGCCTGCGTCAGCGCGGCCACCACACGTCTGTCGTCCCGCGCCAGGTTGCCGGTCACGCCCACCACGCAGCAGCTCAGGTTGGCGTAGTCCTCCACCAGGTTGGACGACAGCTCGCGGGCCTTGCCGGCGTTGATCAATCGGTACATGAACGGGTCGCTGCCGCTGACCGCCTGCACCTCCCCACGCTCCAGCGCCGTACCCAGCAGGTCGGCCGGATACAGGCGCCACTCGACGTCGCGCACCGGGTCGACGCCATGTTTCTTGAGCAGGATGGAAAAGAAGTTGCGGTCCGGGCTGGCCATGTCGGTCACGCCGATGGCCTTGCCTTTGAGGTCTTCGAGGGTCTTCACGTTGCCACTGGCCGCCGTGAGCAAACGCAGGCAACCGCCGTGGGTTCCGGCCGTCAACTTGACATCAAAACCTTGCTCCAGCGCTTTCAGCCATCGCAATGCCATGCCGATCCCGGCGTCGGCCTTCCCCGTTGCGATGGCTTCCAGCAGCACCTCTGTTGAATTCCCGAAATTGACCAGCTCGACGTCCAGATTGTGCTTCTTGAAGAAGCCCTGCCCGTGGGCGATGACCACGGGTGCCAGGCACACGGCGTTCAAGTTGATCGCGAGCTTCAATGCCCTGGGCTGATCGAGTTTGATGAACTCCCCCGTGCCCGCAGCCTGGCTCGCCCCGTCACTGGCGTCGGTGCCATGCCCGGCATGCTCCGCGTGTTCGTCCGCTGCCCAGACGCCGCGCGGCACTGACAGCAGAAGTGGTGACGCCAGCGCGGCGCCGGCAAGGCCCAGCACCCGCCGACGGCTCAGTTGATCGAAAACGGCCATGGTGTTCCCTTACCCGGTGAGTGAAATGGTCGTCGCCGAACGAGAATTTTAATAACCAAATCCTGGGGTTTCGCCGACTGCTTAAAACATTAGCACCGACCTTTTAATTAATTAAATTCATTTTTGTTCTATATGACTATGCAAATAGTCTATCTATCGAAGGGACTGTTATGCACCCCCGGCAACGTCAACGCCTCTAGTGGGTGCGTGCTGACGGCAATGTCATGCATCACCTCGTGCACTACCGCTATGCTGCGTGCTCGACCCATCACCGGATTCGCACCGCCCATGAAGACCTCCAGATCCCAGACCGTCCGCCACGGCCTCCTCCTATCGGGATTGCTCAGCGCACTGCTATCGGCAGCCCTGCCAGCCCACGCCGAAGACGGCAAACCCACCCGCGTGCGCGGCGCCATCACCGCGGTCGAGGGCGACGCGTTGAAGATTCACAGCAATCGTGGTGAGGACTTGCAGATCGTGCTGACCCCTGACACCCAGATTCGCGGCGTCACGTTGGCGCAGGTGTCTGAAATCAAACCGGGCAGCTACATCGGCTCCGCCGCGGTGCCGCTGCCGGACGGTTCGTTGAAGGCGCTGGAGGTGCATGTGTTCCCGCCGGAAATGGCGGGCACGGGGATGGCCATCGGGCCTTTGACCTGACGCCGGACAGCACGATGACCAACGGATCGGTCGGCGACCTGGTCGCCAGTAATGGCCGCACCATCACGGTGAATTACAAGGGCGGGCAGAAGAAGATCGTCATCCCTGATGACGTGCCGATCGTCAACCTGATGCCAGGCGATCGCAGCTTGCTCAAGCCCGGTGTGAAGGTGGTGCTGCAGGCGCAGAAAGGTTCGGACAACGCGCTGACGGCGCTGTCGATTTCTGCGGGGGAAAATGGCGTTGCTCCGCCGATGTGAAGCAGGCCACCATGAAGCGGCCAATGTGCAGGGCTTGTAGCGTTCAAAACCTGCGTGGCGCCGATAGATGAAACAGCACCGGTCAGCACGCGCAGGTCAGTGAATGCAGGGCTGATTCAGAGACAGGTCGCGAGCACCGCGCCACGCTGCTCAATGGCCTTCGCGCCGGGCTTTGCGTAGAAATTGACCTTGGTCATGCCCGCCTTGCCAGCGACGTCGGCGAAATACTCGCCTTCGGTGGTATAGACCGTGAACGCGCCAGGGTCACCTTTGGCCATGAACACGTCGGCCACGTCACCGAACAGTTGCACGTTGGCCCACGTGACCTTGATGCACTCGGCAACGGCGACTGCTGGTTTCTGGCTGGTGTAAACCTGCGCCGGCCCTGCCGAGCGCGTCTGATTCAAGCTCATGCAGCCCGTTAACCCACCCGATAACAGGAGCAGCGCCACAGCGCCCGCCCAACGTTTCATGCCAGTCCCGTTCATCAAGCGCCCTCTTCCTTAAAAAGGAGGGATGTTACCAGCAACGTCAAGCGAGCCCCATGGCTAAGCCGTCTGAGCGCTTAATCATCCAGCCCGGCAGGTGGTGCAGCAGGAGCGGCCTTGCCGGGCTTGGCCGGTTTGCCCGACTGGGTGGCGGCCTTCGGCTCGGCGACCGGCGCAGGCGGAGCAGCGGCGGCCGCTTCTTTCTCGGCCATCGGCATCTGGTCGATGGTGCTGAAAATGTCCTTCGGATCGATGGGACCGTTGTGAGTCATTTTCTTCTCACCGTCCTTGCCCACCAGAATCACCTGCGCCTGCTTTTCTGTCTGAGCGCCAAGCTTGAGTTCGCGGATCAGGGCCATGGTGGCCTGGGCATCAAGGTCTTTTCCGTTACGCTGCCCCACGGTATTGATGATGGTGTAAAGCACCATGTCGCGCTTGGCGAATCCTTCCTTGTTGGCGGGTTCGTCCAGATTTTTCTTAAGACTCACCAGCGTCGGGTCGACCGAACTCGACGCGATAACGATCAGTGGACGGGTCTTGCCGCGCTCCTGAGAAAGTGGGCCATCACCGTCGGCAGCCAGCAAGGGGCTCGACACGGCGAACAAAACGGCAAGGGTCAACGACCGGCTAAACATACACATCTCCTCTGGTTTTCCATGCACTGATGATCGCGCATCATGGGAAAAGGTCCAGACGGTAGCGGGAAAAAAACCGGATTTATTTCGCGGCGCGCAGAGGCTCGCGGGTATCAAATGGGGTCAAAACGTCCGGCCATAGGGGCTGAGGCGGGATCTAGGAAGGCTGGTCTGACGAGGGAATTTCAGGCAATAAAAAAGGGCGAATCTTTCGATTCGCCCTTTTTTGTCACCGCCCAGCAGAGCGGATTTGTTTGGTAGGCGCGATTGGACTCGAACCAACGACCCCCACCATGTCAAGGTGGTGCTCTAACCAACTGAGCTACGTGCCTGCTGTGGGTCGGCATTCTACGGATATTCAAATGGCTGTCAACGTCTTTTTGGGCAGTAAGCCTATGAATATGCAAATTATTTAGGCCCGGCGCCAACACCTGTAGATCGACGTCATAGACAGCACGTTAGCCCTCCTCTGCTGCTACGACCTCGGCGTGACGGGTCTCCATGACTGCGAGATTGAAAGGCATGTGCCGCTTGTCGCCGTAATGGCACTACTGCCGAACTCCAGATGCCGAATGAGTAAGGAATAACGACACGGAGATCACCCGATGAACAGACCACTTGCTGCACTCATGCTCGGCTGCGCCCTGACCTGCACCTCCCTCGCAGCGCTGGCGGGCGCGACATCGCCAGACATGGGTCCGCCACCGTCACAGACCGGCATCGACCCGCGCGTCCAGGGCAGTGATGCCGCTCGCCAAGGCGCCGATGTGGACACGCAAACCAAGAAGGGCATCAGCATTGGCGGCGGTACGTCCATGAGCAATGGCACCGGCAATAACAACGATGCCGACCTGCCCGGTGGCGACACCACCAATGGTGGCGGTAGCAAAGGCTCGGGTTCGTCGAGCGCGGGCGGCGCAGGCGGTTGAAGCCTCTCGTACATCTTAGAAATGAAAGGGCGCTTGAACAGCGCCCTTTTCGTGCCTGGATGTCGTGGCTGGCCGTGGTGTTTTGATATAGTGCGCAGCCGCCGCGCCTGAACCAGGGTCTCGGGACCGGGCGTCATCAACAGTGGAGAGCGGCACCGTGGGCATGAAGAAATCAGCGCTGGAACTCAAGCGTGACCTGAGTACGATTGCGGCGAATCTGGAGAGTACCGCAGGGGAAATCAGCCGACTGGCCGAACGGGTCAACGATGTGGACGTGGTCGCGGTGCTGCACTTGATGAATCAGCAGTACAAGGACGCTGACCGCCTGCGCGCCTACGTGGACGAGATCAGAGCGGGCCGCATTACTCGCGCCAAGGCCGAGTGACGAGGGCGGCAGATGACCGAACTCCTAAGGTATTCAGACATGCATAAGCAAAAAAGGGTGACCCTCTCGGGCCACCCTTTTTCGTTACCGCCCAGCAGAGCGGATTTGTTTGGTAGGCGCGATTGGACTCGAACCAACGACCCCCACCATGTCAAGGTGGTGCTCTAACCAACTGAGCTACGTGCCTGCTGTGGGGCGGCATTCTACCGGGAATCGAATTGCTGTCAACGTCGATTCATCCCTAAGCCTCTGAATGCCCAAGCTATTTGCGCCGACGGGAGCGAATAGGATCGAGTGCATGCCTCAACAACCGGCGCCTCGCCAGCGCCAGTAGCGCTTCCAACCTGCGACCTCGGCTGGTCGGCCAATTTCATCTCAGGTAGGATCCGCCCATTCGTAAAAAATATAAAACAGGGCTTCCAGGATGACGAACACGCCATACCCCCACTCCTACTACGCCGCTTCCGCCAATCCGGTTCCGGTTCGGCCTCGGCTTCAAGGGGACGTCGAAACCGACGTGGTCATCATCGGTGCAGGTTACACCGGCTTGTCGAGCGCGCTGTTTCTCCTCGAACACGGCTTCAAGGTCACGGTACTGGAAGCCGCTAAAGTCGGTTTCGGCGCCTCGGGCCGTAACGGCGGGCAGATCGTCAACAGTTACAGCCGCGACATCGACACCATCGAAAAGACCGTCGGGCCCAGGGAGGCACAACTGCTCGGCCACATGGCTTTCGAAGGCGCGCAGATCATTCGTGACCGAGTCGCCAAGTACCAGATCCAGTGTGACCTGAAAGACGGCGGCGTTTTTGCGGCGATCACCCCTAAGCAGATGAGCCATCTGGAATCGCAAAAACGTCTCTGGGAACGCTACGGCCACACGCAGCTTGAGCTGATGGACCAGCGTCGCATCCGTGAAGTGGTGGCGTGCGACCAGTACATCGGCGGCCTGCTCGACATGAGCGGCGGTCACATCCACCCGCTGAACCTGGCGCTGGGCGAAGCGGCGGCAGTCGAGTCGCTGGGTGGGGTCATTTACGAACAGTCGGCGGCAACCCGCATTGATCGCGGTGCCAGCCCGGTGGTGCACACCGCCGAGGGCAAGGTTCGGGCGAAGTTCGTCATCGTCGCGGGCAATGCCTATATGGGCAACCTGGTGCCGGAACTGGCGGCCAAATCGATGCCCTGCGGCACTCAGGTCATCACCACCGAACCTCTCAGCGAAGAACTGGCGAGCACGTTGCTGCCTCAGGATTACTGCGTCGAGGACTGTAACTACTTGC
This sequence comes from Pseudomonas sp. 15A4, assembly GCF_016925575.1. NCBI lineage: Bacteria > Pseudomonadati > Pseudomonadota > Gammaproteobacteria > Pseudomonadales > Pseudomonadaceae > Pseudomonas > Pseudomonas sp. 15A4. The sequence continues at coordinate 4,542,447 of NZ_CP068986.1, forward strand.
TGGACTACTACCGGCTTTCAGCCGACAAACGTCTGATCTTCGGCGGCGGCGTGGTGTACGGCGCGCGCGATCCAGCCAACATCGAAGCCATCATCCGGCCGAAGATGCTCAAGGCGTTTCCGCAACTGAAAGACGTGAGGATTGATTACGCCTGGACCGGAAACTTCCTGCTGACCTTGTCGCGGTTGCCGCAAGTCGGGCGACTGGGGGACAACATTTACTATTCCCAAGGGTGCAGCGGCCACGGTGTGACCTACACCCACCTGGCGGGCAAAGTGCTGGCCGAAGCGTTGCGCGGACAGGCAGAACGTTTCGACGCCTTCGCCGGCCTGCCCCATTACCCGTTCCCAGGCGGGCAACTATTGCGTACGCCGCTGACGGCATTGGGTGCCTGGTATTACAGCCTGCGGGACAAGCTGGGGTTCTGAGTTTGCAGCTCCACCAGTGATCATTAGCCCTGTAGGAGCCGGCTTGCTGGCGAACCGAAAGTAGCCAGCTTGCATCCTGGTAGCTGAGCAGCTGCGTTTGCCAGCAAGCCGGCTCCTTGTACAGAAACAAATCTCAGTATCCGACGAGAATTTATCGCTGATTAAAGTCAGCGACTTACCTTAGCGTTCAGCGCCTTGACCGCCTCGCCCGCCGCCTGTTCCTGCCCGGCCTGGGCCAGATCATTGGCGGCTTTCAACCAGCGTTCACGGTCCACCGGCACCGGGACTTGTCGTGGCCCCTGGATCAGTACGGCCCAGTTGCCGGCGTCATTCCAGTCCGAAGTAAACGAATCAAAGCTCGTCGTCACGCGCCCCGGCCCGGTGTAGATCAGCACCGTACGCTTGTTCTGATCGAACCCGACCAGCACGCCGTAGCGCTGCTCTTTCCAGAACATGGAACCGTCCGAGAACCGCACCATGACCGGATAACCCGCCGACACCTGGGCCAGCAGATCAGGCAGACCAGGGTCGACGGGGTACACCACAAACCCGTATTCCCGGGCCAGGTCCAACATGCTGCGGTCGAGCCTGTCTTCGGCGCCCGGCAGTTTCAGCGGTTTTTCCAGAAGGCCCGGCGTGGTCTGTACGCCATGCACGGTCAGCATACTGGCCAGCGCGAACGGCGCGCTCTGATAATCCTTGCCCCGGAACGACGGCACTGCGTTGATTTCCACCCGGTCAGGCAGCGTCTTGTACATCGGCGGGTAGCCGGGCTTCCAGTTATGGGAATTCGAGCAGCCTGCCAAGACCAGCACGGCCGCAAGCGCCAGCCATTTGCGTCGACCTGCAACGCTATCCAATCGCGTCAATGCCCGCACGTTCTTCACCCACTTGACTGATGGCGAGGGATCACGAGATCCGGCCGGAAGGCTGATGATAGAGCCGCCACTGGTTGCGGTATAGCCCGAAACGCTGTCAACGCGAGTGGATAGAACAAAACGGTCACGAGATTCTTACCACCGGTCAATTTTTAGCAACAACAGGGAGACTAGACTGTCGGTTACTAAGAGACGAAGAGAAGAGCCGGAGGAAGCCATGAGCCTCGGAATGACCATTGTGATGTTGATCGCTGCCTGGATGGCCGTTGCGTCCGCCATGTTGTGGGGGTGATGCGGATCTCGCGTCGCCATCATCCGCATTATCGGGAAACCGAAGCCGCGAAGTCCGTAGAGCGTGCACAACGCAAGATCCGTCATGCCACAGCGCACTGATACCGCTGTGGACTGATCAATCACCGTACAAATGAAAACGGTCGGTAATGGCATCCCATTCCCGACCGTTTTTTATTGCCCTGCATTTGACTGCTTCGCGGTTCCTGCTCCGCCCTCAACGCCAGGCGGAGCCTACTTCAGTGTCAGACCTTCTGGCCCTGCGCTTCAGCGTCCAGACGGCGCTGGCGGGACCGACGAACCAGCATGTTGAGCACTTCGATCAGGGCCGAGAACGCCATGGCGGTGTATACGTAGCCTTTCGGGACGTGGGCGCCGAAGCCTTCGGCGATCAGGGTCATGCCGATCATGATCAGGAAGCCCAGGGCCAGCATCACCACGGTGGGGTTATCGTTGATGAACTTGGCGAGGGGTTCCGACGCCACCAGCATGACGACCACGGCAGCAATCACGGCGATCACCATGATAGGCAAGTGCTCGGTCATGCCAACGGCGGTGACGATACTGTCGATTGAGAACACTAGGTCGAGCATCAGGATCTGCCCGATAGCGGCAGCCATGCCCAGGGTGACGGTGTTCGACGCGGCTTTCTCGGCTTCGCTTTTGATGTCGACGCTGTGATGGATCTCAGTGGTAGCTTTCCAGACCAGGAACAGGCCGCCGGCAATCAGGATCATGTCCTTCCAGGAGAACGTCTGGCCGAACACCTCGACCACCGGCGCGGTCAGCTGGACAATCCACGCCACGGTGGTCAGCAGGCCCAGACGCAGGATCAGCGCCATGCTGATACCGATCCGGCGCGCCTTGGTGCGCTGATGAACCGGCAATTTGTTGGTAAGAATCGAGATGAAGATAAGGTTGTCGATACCGAGCACGATTTCCATGACGACCAGTGTCGCCAGAGCGATCCACGCCGTTGGGCTTGCGGCCAGTTCCAGAAGGTATTCCATATAAGCGAGTGTCCAGAATCAGTTCAGGGGTTAGGACGGCATTCTAGGGACGGAAACACTTCAGTAAAATTCGTATTTTTCAGGCGTATACTTCGATTTTCCCGAAGTGACGTCCCCCATGCTCAATTATCGACAGCTGCATTATTTCTGGGTTGTGGCCAAGACCGGCAGTATTGTCCGGGCCTGCGAGCAATTGAACCTCACGCCACAGACCATCAGCGGGCAAATCAGCCTGCTGGAGCAGACCTACGGCGTCGAGCTGTTCAAGCGTGTCGGCCGCCAACTGGAACTGACCGAAACCGGCCGCGTCGCCCTGCCCTACGCCGAACAGATGTTCCAGCTGGGTGGCGAGCTGGAAGCGGTTCTGCGCGCGCAACCGGACGAACAGCAAATCCTCTTTCGCGTCGGGGTCGCCGACGTCGTGCCCAAATCCATTGTCTATCGGCTCATCGCGCCGAGCATGGCCCTCAACGAGCTGGTGCGCATCAGTTGCCGGGAAGACCAGCTCGAACGCTTGTTGGCCGACCTCGCGATTCAGCGCCTGGACCTGGTGATTTCCGACAGCCCGATGCCCTCTCATCTGGACATTAAAGGCTATAGCCAGAAGCTGGGCGAATGCGGCGTGAGTTTTTTGCCACCCGCGCCCTCGCCGCCCTGTACGGCGAGAACTTCCCCCACGGCATGCAAGGGGCGCCGCTGCTGGTGCCGGGCCAGCAGACGGTGGTGCGCAGCCGCCTGATGCGCTGGTTCGCTGAGCAGAATGTCCAGCCGAAGATCGTCGGGGAGTTCGACGACAGCGCCCTGATGAAGGCCTTCGGCAAGTCCGGCAGCGGGATTTTCATTGCGCCGAGCGTGATCGCCGATGAAGTGATCGAGCAATACGACGTCGAGCTGATCGGCCATACCGACGCCGTGACCGAGTCGTTCTACGCGATCTCGGTCGAGCGCAAGGTCAAGCACCCCGGCATCGTTGCGATCACCGAGGGGGCACGCCGCCAGTTATTTCCGGATTAGGCGTTGCAGGCTGCCGGGTGTGGGCGGACTGTCATCAGCAGCAGGGCCAGCAGGATCGACAGCAGGATAATCCCGGCCGCCGCGAAGCCCAGGCTGCCAAGGCCCAGATGATCGATCACCCGGCCGCCAATGATCGCGCCAATGCCGATGCCCAGATTGGCCCCGGCGATATTCAGCGATGCGGCAAAGGCCGGCGCCTGGGGCGCGGCTTTCATCAGCCGCACGTGGCTGACCAGAAACAGCGCCGCCTGGGTCGCGCCCCACACCGCCAGCGCCAGGGCCAGAGCAGGCAGGGAGTGCATGCTCGGCACGACCATGACCATGCCGCCGATCATGAACGTGCAGAAGGTCAGGCTGGCGATCAGCGGATGGCGATCCACCAGCCGCCCGCCCAGTGAATTGCCCAACAGACCCACCGCACCGAAGCCCATCAGACACCAGCCGACCACGGTGCCGTTGAAACCGGCGAGGCGCTCGAGCATGTCCGCCAGGTAGGTATAGGCCGTGAACATGCCGCTGAACACCAGCACCGACAGCAGCACATGGCCCTGCATCAACGGGCTGCGCAGAATACGGAACTGGCTACGGAACGAGGCCTGATCCTTGTGCACGCTATGGGGCAAATAGATGAACAGCAGCAGCGCCTTGGCGAAGGCCACCACCGAGAGGATGGCGAAGGCACTGCGCCAGCCGATGGCGTCCGAGATCAAGGTGCCAACGGGGATGCCGAATACCGTGGCGCAGACGATGCCGAAGCCGATCTTGGCGATCGCACGGCCGGCATGATCAGGGCCGACGATGTCCACGGCGGTTTCGCTGGCCAGGGCCCAGAACACCGGCAACCCGAGGGCCGGGATCAGCCGCGCCGCCGCCATGACCCAAATGTTGGGCGCCAGCGCGGCAACGGCGTTGGAGACGCCGAACATGATCAGCACCGCAATGAACAGGCGCTTGCGCTCGAAGCGCGAAAAATACGCCGTCAGGAACGGGCCGAAGCAGGCCACGGTGAAGGCGAACAGCGTGACCAGCAAGCCGGCCTGAGGGATGGTGACAGCCAGGTCGCGGGCGATGGCGGGCAACAGGCCGACGATGACGAACTCTGTGGTCAGCACGGTAAAACCGGCGGCCGAGAGTAGGTAGATGGGGAAAAACATGAAATCTCCAGAACGACGAAACGACCGGTCCTTGCGGAGCGGTCGATCGGATGTGGCTTGAATCAGGACGCGGAGGGTATCAGAACCAGGCGCTTGGGAGCCAGGCGCCGGACGAGCCACGTGTCGCTGCCCACGCTGAGCCGGGCAGCGAGGCCTGTCAGTAAGCGCCCATGTAGTCGCGCTTGCCGACTTCCACACCGTTGTGGCGCAGCAGGTCATAGGCCGTGGTGACGTGGAAGAAGAACTGCGGCAGCGAGTAATGCAGCAGGTAGGTCTGGGTGTTCAGACGCTTTTCCTTCTCGGTACCAGGGCGAAGGACGATTTCGCGCGCCTCGTTGCCATCGACCTGTTCGGCCTTGATCGTATCGAGGAACGCCAGCACTTTGGTCAGCAGCGCTTGCAGGTCGGCGAAGGTGGTTTCGGTGTCTTCATACTTCGGCGGCTCAAGGCCGGCCAGTCGTGCGCCGGCGCCTTTGGCAAAATCAACGGCGATCTGCACCTGACGCACCAGCGGGAACATGTCGGGGAACAGACGCGCCTGCAGCAGGGCATCCGGCTGAATGTTCTTGGCGGTGGCGTGGGCTTCGCCTTTCGCCAGAACGGCGCTGAGGGCGGTGAGCATTTGCTTGAACACAGGAATCGAGGCAGCGTAAAGAGAAAGGGTCATGGCAGTTCCTGGGGAAATGAGTCGCACAGAGGCGGACGCGAACGCGGCTTGTCTTTTACCTCATCCACCCCCTACCCTCATAGCCTTTTCAACGCCTGGGAAATGGGTCATGTCTGACGAGCTGGATTCCGAAAACACCGTTGAAGCCTCGGGTGCGCTGCAGCTGAACAGCACCGAAGTGCGCATTCTGGGCTGCCTGATCGAAAAGCAGGCGACCCATCCCGAGACCTATCCCCTCACCCTCAACGCGCTGGTGCTGGCTTGCAACCAGAAAACCAGCCGCGAGCCGGTGATGAACCTGACGCCCGGCCAGGTCGGCCAGAGCCTGCGCGCGCTGGAAAGCCTGCAACTGACACGCCTGGTGATGGGCAGCCGGGCGGACCGCTGGGAACACCGCGTCGACAAAACCCTGGAGCTGGTGCCGGCGCAACTCATCCTCACCGGCCTGCTGTTGCTGCGCGGCCCGCAAACCGCCAACGAGCTGCTGACCCGCAGCCAGCGCATGCACGACTTCGAAGATACTGACGCAGTCGTGCATCAGCTGGATCGGCTGATCGGGCGCAGGCTGGCGGTGTTGATCCCGAAACAGGCAGGCCAGCGCGAAGACCGCTATATGCACGCACTGGGTGACCCGGCCGACATGGAGAGCATCCTCGCCGCCCGCGCGCATCCAGGTGAGCGCAGCGGTAGCGGCAATTCGGGCAGCGCGGGCAGCTCGGCGATGGCGGAGAGGGTCGAAGCCCTCGAAGCCCGCATTGCCGCCCTGGAAGAGCGGCTGGCATTGCTGGACGGTTAAGCGCGTTAACCCCGCGCGAACGCCGCCGCGGCCTGATACTGCACCTCGCTTGGCGTCACGCCGGTATAGAGAATGAACTGCTCCAGCGCCTGTATCGCCGCCACCTGGTCGCCGGTGATCAGGCGCTTGCCGAGCCGTTCGGCCTCGACAATAAACGGCGTTCGCGCCGGCGTGGCGACGACGTCAAACGCGGTATCGGCCTGATCGATGGCGGACACGTCGAAGGCCAGCGCTTCGGCTTGATCACCTGCCATCCCCAACGGCGTGACGTTCACCAGCAGCGGCGGACGCTCACTGCCCAGTTCGGCTTGCCACTCGAAGCCGCAAGTCTGTGCGAGCGCCCTGCCCGCCTGCTCGTTGCGGGCCACGATCAGCCCCTCAGTGAACCCGGCGTCGCGCAGGGCACAGGCGACAGCCTTGGCCATGCCACCGCTGCCGCGCAGGGCGAAGCGAGTGCGCGGCACTTCATGGGTGTCGACCAGTTGGGCAATGGCGATGTAATCGGTGTTGTATGCTTTCAAGTGGCCATCGGTATTGACGATGGTATTGATGGATTGAATGGCGGCGGCGGACGCATCCAGTTCATCAACGAGTGCAATGCAGGCCTCTTTAAACGGCATCGACACGCCGCACCCGCGAATGCCCAAAGAACGCATGCCGGCGATGGCCGCAGGCAGGTCGTTCGGCGAGAAGGCCTTGTAATAGAAGTTAAGACCCAACTGTTGATACAGGTGGTTATGGAAGCGAACGCCGAAGTTGCCCGGACGTCCGGCCAGCGACATGCACAACAGCGTTTCCTTACTGGCAGTGACCAACATGAAATCTCCCGAGTGGTATTAGAAGACGCCTGGGGAAAGGCGTAGAATCGCGGCGTTCTGGCGCTACACGTTTTTAACCGCGTTACAACGGCGCCAGCCCTTGTCATGAAAGTTGTCGAATACCTTACACAAAATTTACCCAACGGCCTCGCAGATAATTTCGAAACCGTTGTCTGAGAAGTTATCCCGTGGCAGTGCCTGAGCGTAACGCAGGCTCGCGACAACGGGAATGAACACCGAGGAACAGTCATGATTCGTCAGATCCCCAAAGTTGCCTTGTTGTTAGGCGCCCTCGCCCTCGCAGGCCAGGCTGAAGCCCATGGCGGCGGCCCGGGCTGGGGTGGAGCCGCCGTGATCGGTGCGGTCGTCGGCGGTGTTGTCGGCGCGGCAGTGGCGTCCGGTCCGGTTTACGCATCGCCCGCGCCGGTGTACTACTCGGCCCCGGCGCCTGTTTATTACGCGCCACCGCCGCCACCGCCGGTTTACTACCAGCCGGCTTATGTCGTTGAACGCCCGGTTGTCTACGCACCGCGTTACTACGGTCCGCCACGTTATTACGGCCCACCACCGGGCTACTATCACGGCTACCACGGTGGCGGTCGCTGGTAACGGCGGTCTGCTCCGGCCAGCAGGGCTGTCGATCCGTGGTCGCCAGCCCTCACCCACTACTGACCCCGCCTCCCTGGCGGGGTTTTTGTTTCCGGGCGTTTATGCCGGACTGCACGGTGTGCGCACATCCCCCATCAGCGTCCCTACCCGCTCATCAATGACAACTATCGAGCGCGGTGATTTTTGCCTCAAGCGGTCGCGCCGTACAGTAGCGCCATAGATTGATGGAGGCACTTATGACCAAGGTTCAAATCATGTCGGTTGTCGGCAGCGCAGTTCCCCCTCAGCTTCGTGAGCGCGGGCTGTTGGCGTGCTGGTACCTGATGCAGAACGGCGAGCCCGTGAGTGGTCCATTGCCTTCACTGCCGGCAGCGCAGGCCCTGTCCCAGCAACTTGAATGCCGCTCGCTCAACAGCTGAAACCCTATTCGCTCTTCCCTGTGAATCGTGCGTTGCTCCGCACACCCCTTTAGCCCGCCTCTTTAATGACGCGGGCTTTTTTTGCGCGGTGATCCGGTTTTGATGCGAAACCCAGTTCGGCAGGTGCGCCATGAAAGGCAATTTGACCCTTTTAAATACAGGCTTTTTGGATCCGCCACCTGAACCTGAGCTATACAATCGCGGTTTATTACCGAAACCCCGCACCACCCCATCGACAACTTCAGAAACTTGCTCCTAAAATGCGCCGAACTTGTTGTCGTGCTTGAAGAAAGTCCGACGTTCCACGCTATTTCCATCATTTAGTGAGCTTGGCTCTTGAAAATTCGCCCAACCGTCATCGGCCTATTATTTGCACTTACAGGCTGCGCACTTTCCACTGTCGCATTCTCCGCGACGGCGCTGGCCAATGAGCCGGTGGCGTTCAAGCGCGACCCGGCCAATCTGCATCTGGCCTCCGGCAGTTCCATGATCACCGACCTGCAAACCGGTCAGGTTCTGTATGCGAGCAACCCCGATATCGTCGTGCCGATCGCCTCAGTGACCAAGCTGATGACTGCGATGGTCACCCTCGACGCCAAGTTGCCCATGGACGAGATGATCAAGGTCGAAATCTCGCAAACGCCCGAAATGAAAGGCGTGTTCTCCCGGGTCAAGCTGGGCAGTGAGCTGAATCGCCACGACATGATGCTCATCACCCTGATGTCGTCGGAAAACCGCGCTGCGGCGAGCCTCGCCCACAGCTATCCGGGCGGCTATCCGGCGTTTATCCGGGCGATGAACGCCAAGGCCAAGTCGCTGGGCATGAACCATACCGTGTACATGGAGCCCACCGGGCTGTCGGTGTACAACGTTTCCACCGCACGTGACCTGACCAAGCTGGCCCTCGCCGCCCGCAATTACCCGATGCTGCGCGAGCTGAGCACAACGCCGGAGAAGACCGTCACCTTCCGCAAGCCGAATTACATCCTCGGCTTCAGCAACACCGACCATCTGGTGCGTAAATCCAACTGGGACATCAAGCTGACCAAGACCGGCTTCACCAACCAGGCCGGGCACTGTCTGGTGCTGCTGACCAGCATGGCCAATCGTCCGGTGTCCGTAGTCATTCTCGACGCCTTCGGCAAATACACCCACTTTGCCGATGCCAGCCGCATGCGCTTGTGGATGGAAACCGGCAAAAGCGGTCCGGCGCCGGAAGTCGCGCTGCAATACAAGAAAGAGAAGAACCAGGTGATGCGGCAGAAGGGTTTGCAGGCGTCGGAATAAGCCTTCGCGCCGCATTCAGTGGGCACCCGCCGGGCGCCCACTGATCAATGATTTGCCCTCGCCATGCGCTTGAGTATCACCACCATCCCCACGCCCAGCCCGGCCATGCCCACCAGCAACGCCGGGTAGCTGATCCACCACGGGATCGGCGTGGTCATCATGCTGTATTCCGACATCCCGCCAATTCCCGCCACCAGATTCAATGGCAGGAACACCACGTTGATCAGCGTGAGCTTGCGCAGCAGGTTATTGGTGTTGTTGTTGACCAGATTGCCCCGCGCATCCATCAGACTGGCGAACACCGTCGAGTAGATATTCGCCTGTTTGTGGCACTGCTCGTTCTCGATGATCATGTCTTCGATCAGCGCCAGGCTGTCGCCGGAAAACTGATGCTTGTGGGCGTGATTGCGCAGACGGGTCAACACCGAGCCATTGCTGTCGATGGCGTTGATGTAATAGACCAGGCTTTCGCTGAGGTTAAACATCTGCACCAGATGGCGGCTGTCCATCGACGCATTGAACTGCTGCTGCAATTCCCGGGCGATCATCTTGATCACCTTCAGGTGCCCCAGATAATGATGGATGTTGTGGAACAGCACCTCCAGCAACACGTCCAGCAGCGTGTGCATCGGCCGATGCTGTCCCAGATCGCCGAACTGTCGCTCGTCCGCGCAGATCAGCACCATATGATGGGGGCTGAGCAGCACCCCGAACGATGACACGTCAAAGGAAAAGGTATCTTTGCCCGAGTAGTTCTCCGGGCGCTTCCAGATCATGAACAGCGCGTCTGGATGAAACTCGATGCGCGACACCTCGTCGGGGTCGAGCGCCGAGGCCAGGGCGTGGTCATCCAGCTTGAAGCGCTCCAGCAGCAACGTCTTCTCCGCCGCATCCGGGTCGCTGAACCACAGCACGCTCGCCTCGGCCTCAGAGCATTCCCATAACCTGCCCGCCTCCAGGCGGTGGCCTTTGATCACCGGCCTAACCCGCCAGACCGCGACGTTTGATGTCGAGGCGGCGAATGAATTCCTCCAGCACCAGCGCGTACAGATCGTCCTGCAGCCAGGCGTCTTCGATGCCAGCGTCGAGGTTGGGGTTGTCGTTGACTTCGATGACCACCACGCGGTCGCCGGACTGCTTCAGGTCGACGCCATACAGGCCGTCGCCGATCAGGTTGGCGGTCTTCACCGCCAGGTCCACCACGGCCCGCGGCGCATCATGAACCGCCAGGGTCCGGCACTCGCCATTGACCTCCGCGTCGATGGCCTTGTGGTTATAAATCTGCCAGTGCCCCTTGGACATGAAGTACTGGCAGGCGAACACCGGCTTGCGGTTGAGCACGCCGATGCGCCAGTCGTATTCGGTGTAGAGGTATTCCTGGGCCAGCAGCAGCACCGAGTGCTCAAACAGCTCCCGCGCCGCGTCCTGCAACTGCTGCGCGTCCTGCACTTTGATTACGCCCTTGGAAAAACACCCGTCGGGAATTTTCAGCACCAGCGGAAAGCCCAGTCGTGCCGCGACGTGCTCCAGGTCATCCGGTCGCTCCTTGTAAAGGATTTCCGTAGCCGGCATGCCGAGCTTGTGGCTTTTGAGCAGGTCGGTCAGGTAGACCTTGTTGGTGCAGCGCAGGATCGACGCCGGGTCATCCATCACCACCAGCCCTTCGCTCTCGGCCTTCTTGGCGAAGCGGTAGGTGTGGTTGTCGACGCTGGTGGTCTCGCGGATCAGCAGCGCGTCGTATTCGGCCAGCCGCGAGTAATCCTTCTTCTCGATCAGCTCGACATCGACGCCCAGTTGCTGGCCGACGCGGATGAAGTTGTCCAGCGCCTTGCGGTTGGACGGCGGCAACGCTTCCTGGGGGTCGTGCAGAATCGCCAGGTCGTAGCGATAGGTGCGGCGCGAGCGCGGCTGGCGCCAGATCTTGCGGCTGAAGCTGTCGAGGGATTGAGCGAACTGGTCCTGCTGGTGATCGCGCAGGCGGGTCAAGGCGCCGGTCTTGATGCCGACGATGTGCCAGTTGTCGCGCTTGCGAAACTCCACCAGCAGGATCGGCGCCGGAAACGCTTCGAACAGCTGACGGGCCAGATCCTGCAACGGCGCAAGATCGGTCTGACCGAAATACAGGCTCAGGGTGAAGCCTTCGGTTTCGTCATACGGATGGTCACGCAGCGCATGTTCGAGGCGCTTGTCGAGGTCATCCAGGGCCAGGCCGTAAAGTGATTTACGGGTCAGCTCGCTGATGGTCTTCACCGACGGAATCACATGGTGCCCCCGGGCTTCGGCCAGCAGCGAGCAGTAATAACCGTGACCCAGGTAGCGGTAACTGCGGCAGAGGTTGATCACCTGCACCCGTTGCCCGGCATTGTCCTGGGGCGGGTTTTCCAGATAGTCCTGGGCGCTGATCAAATGTTCGCTGGGCAAGTAAGACGACCAGTCTTCGAGCCGCTCCACGACAATCAACAGTTGGCTTCGGGTTGAAACAGGTTTCAGCGGATTGACATTAAAAGTTGCCGAACGCTGAGGTTGTGCTGATACTTCGTCGGTCTTCACCGGCACCGCATTCATGAGTTGATCCTTCGGGAAACAGTCCTTTCTATAAAACATGGCTTTGTAGAAATGTCCCGTTTCGTTACTCACTCTTTACGGTGTCGGACATGAACTTTATATATCGCCTCGCCCAGCCTGCCGATGTGGATGAACTGTTGGTGCTGGAAAACCAGTGCTTTGAATCCGACCGCCTGAATGCCCGCAGCTTTCACTGGATGGTCACGCGGGCCAATGCGCGATTGATCGTGGCGCTGGGCGATCAGCCCGAACAACGCCTTGCCGGTTACGCGCTGGTACTGTTTCATCGCGGCACGTCTCTGGGTCGGCTTTACTCGCTGGCGATCAGCGACGGTGCCCGGGGCCAGGGCCTCGGGCAGCAACTGCTGGCCCAGGCTGAACAGCAAGCCCTTAAGCGTGAGTGTGCCTATTTGCGGCTCGAAGTCCGCCCGGACAACGCCCCGGCGATTCGCTTGTACGAGCGTAACGGCTATCGACTGTTCGACCGCATTGACGATTACTACGAAGACCACGCCCCGGCGCTGCGCTACGAAAAGCGCATCCGCGAACGCGCCACCGGCGTCACCCGCCATGTGCCTTACTACCCGCAAACGCTGGACTTCAGCTGTGGCCCGGCGTGCCTGCTGATGGCGATGAAAGCGCTGCAACCGCCACGCGCCATGCAGCGCCACGAAGAACTGCAGATCTGGCGCGAGGCGACCACGGTGTTCATGACCTCCGGCCATGGCGGTTGCAGCCCCCAGGGCCTGGCGCTGGCGGCGTTACGGCGCGGGTTCGAGGTCGGCCTGCAAGTGTCGGTGCGCGGGCCCTTGTTTCTCGCCGGGGTGCGCAGTGAAGAAAAGCGCGAAGTCATGCGCCTGGTGCATGAGGAATTCAGCCGCGAACTGGCCGCCAGCGAGGTTCGTCAGCTGGGCAGCGCACCGCTTAATCTCCGGCAACTGCAACAGGACAACGGCCTGGCACTGGTGTTGATCAGCAGCTATCGGTTGACCCGTTCCAAGGCGCCGCATTGGGTATTGGTGACGGGTTGCGACGATGACTTTGTGTTCTTGCACGACCCTGATATCGATCACAGCCAACAGCGTCAGGCCATGGATTGCCAATACATGCCGGTCAGTCATAAAGAGTTCGCCGGCATGAGTTGTTTTGGCGCCGACAAACTTCGCGCGGCGGTAGTGCTCTATCCACAAAAGTATCCGCAGACACCGGCACTTATATAAATGGCGTCAGGTGAAGCACTGTTCGCGTAAAGATCCCGTCGTATTGATTGCAGTTGAACAGGCAAACGGCATCAATAGGCGCTCGGCCTTTAGGCGATGGGTGGGACAAGCGTGATGGATAACTCGGTGATCGGTCTGGTGATTGTTTCGGTGATAGCGGTGTTCGGCCTCTCGGCGTTTTACGTTGATTTCGTTCACGCACGCCGCAAAAGCAATCCTTCACCTGCAAACGGCGCCGTTCGTGGCCATTCTCGCGCTGGAAGGGGTGCCGATGTTCGCGCCGATCAAATGGCGCATCCCATTGAAGAAGAGCCAGCCCGTTGATACGTCCCTGTCGCGCCGCTTCGCGCGGATCGGCCACATAGAGGCGTTGCTGTTGGTCATCATCGTCATCGCCGCCACGGGCATGGCGCGGGGAATCTTATTGAGCTGAGGTGTTTAATAACCGTGGAAAGCTGCTGACCCACGCGCAACCGCTGCATCGCCGAATGTCCGTAGGAGCCGGCTTGCTGGCGAACCGGTTGAGTCAGACATAAAGATGTTGACTGACAGAACGCGTTCGCCAGCAAGCCGGCTCCTACAGTTTCGGCGCAGCGGTCAGGTCACCCAGAAAAACATCAGGGTCAGGTTCGCGCCCGAGATCAGTCCGAACAGCCCCCAGGCCAGGGTTTTGGTCAGGCGGCTGTTGACGAACTGGCCCATCAATTGTTTGTCACTGGTGAAGCGAATCAACGGCCACAGGGCGAACGGCAGCTGCAGGCTGAGGACGACCTGGCTGAGCACCAGCATCTTGCCCACCGCGCCATCGCCGAACCAGATCACGCCGATAAGCGCCGGAATCAGCGCCAACCCACGGGTCGCCAGGCGGCGCTGCCAACACGGGATCTTCGCTTTCAGAAACCCTTCCAGCACCACCTGACCGGCGATGGTCCCGGTGAACGTTGAACTCTGCCCTGCCGCGAGCAGCGCGACCCCGAACAGCACGCTCGCCACGGCGCCGCCTACCAGCGGATCGAGCAAATGGTACGCGTCCTGAATTTCCACGACGTCGGTGTGACCGGTGCCGTGGAACGCGGCGGCGGCCAGGATGAGGATGGCGGCGTTGATCACCAGCGCCAGGCTCAGGGAGGCGATGGTGTCGAGCCGGGCGTAGCGAATGGCGCTGGCCTTGCTTTCGACTGACGTGCCGTTGACGCGGGTCTGCACCACAGATGAATGCAGGTACAGGTTATGGGGCATCACCGTCGCGCCAAGAATGCCGATGGCGATGTACAGCGGCTCTTGGTTGCTGAGCATCTCCCACGACGGTTTGAGCCCCGCCACGACGTCCGGCCAGAACGGTTTGATCAGCACCAGTTCGATAAAGAAGCACGTCGCGATGGTCGCGATCAGTCCCAGCACGATGGCTTCCAGACGCCGGAAATTGGCGCCCTGTAACGCGAGCACGATGACCGTATCGAACGCCGTCAGCGCCACGCCGGTGGTGATCGACACGCCCAGCAGCAAGTGGAACGCCAACGCCGCACCCAGCACTTCCGCCAGATCGGTGGCGAGGATCGACAGCTCGGCAAGAACCCACTGCCCCATGCCGACCCGATGGCTATAGCGCTCGGAGGACAGCTGGGCCAAATCGCGGCCGGTGGCAATGCCCAGGCGCGAGCACAAATTCTGCAGCACCATGCCCGACAGACTGGCCAGCACAACCACGAACAACAACGCATACCCAAAGCGCGAACCGGCTTCGATGGCGGTGGCCCAGTTGCCGGGGTCCATGTAGCCGATGGAGATCAACAGGCCGGGGCCGACGAACAGCATCAGCTTGCGCAGGAAAGACGCATTGGCGGGAATGGCGACGCTGTCGGTGGTCGCCGACGGGCAGAATGGCGCGGTGGCGGTGGTCGGGAGTTTGTACTTCACGGGAATCCGAAACGTGGTGGCGGTCAGCCCCGGAGCTTAAACGCGCAGAAATGTTTTGTCTTGAATCTCTGGGGCACTAACATGCTGCGTCTCACCGATTCGGAAAAACAATAATGCATGCCGCTTCTGATAGCCCTGATCACGCCCGCCCGACCCAGGACGGAATCGACCCGATACGCGCTGCGCGAATTTCCGCCCGCATCGACCGACTGCCCGCCGTCGCCACGATCTGGAAGCTGGTGGCGCTGCTGTCCATTGGTGGTTTCTTCGAACTCTACGATCTGTTCCAGACCGCCTACATCAGCCCTGGCCTGATTCGCGACGGGCTGTTTGCGACCGGCGCGCAGGGTGTATTCGGCTTTTCCGATCAAGCGGCGTTTGCGTCGGCGACGTTCCTGGGGCTGTTCCTCGGCGCCAGCCTGCTGAGCCCGATCGCGGATCGCTATGGTCGCCGCGCGATCTTCACCTTCGCGTTGATCTGGTACACCGTCGCCACCGTTTTGATGGGTATTCAGACGTCGGCACTGGGCATCATCTGCATGCGCTTTCTGGTGGGCATCGGTCTGGGCATCGAGCTGGTGACCATCGACGCGTACCTGTCGGAACTGGTGCCCAAGCGCATGCGCAGCTCGGCGTTCGCTTTCGCGTTTTTCGTGCAGTTCCTGTCAGTGCCGTCGGTGGCATTGATGTCCTGGTGGCTGGTGCCCCAGGATCCCTTCGGCGTCGCCGGCTGGCGGTGGGTGGTGCTGGCCAGTGCGGTGTTCGCGCTGTTCATCTGGTGGCTGCGCTCGCGCCTGCCCGAATCGCCGCGCTGGCTGGCGCAGCACGGCCGCTTCAGCGAGGCGGAAAAGATCATGGATGAGCTCGAAGCCCGTTGCGTCAAGGACCACGGCCAGGCGCTGGACGAACCGGAAACCCACAATGTGGCCGTCGAAGGCAAGGGCCGCTTCGCCGACATCTGGCAACCGCCGTATCGTCGCCGCGCGCTGATGCTGATTGTGTTTCATGTGTTCCAGGCGATCGGCTTTTTCGGCTTCGGCAACTGGCTGCCTGCGTTGCTCTCGGGTCAAGGCGTGAGCGTGACCCACAGTCTGGCGTATGCGTTCGTGATCACCCTCGCCTATCCGCTTGGGCCGCTGCTGTTCGTGAAGTTCGCCAACCGTTTCGAGAACAAGTGGCAAATTGTGGGCTCGGCCCTGGGCTCGATGATTTTCGGCACGCTGTTCGCGCAGCAGACGACGGCGGCCGGTCTGATCTTTTGCGGGGTGATGATTACGTTCTGCAATGCGTGGTTGAGTTTCAGTTATCACTCGTACCAGAGTGAATTGTTCCCGACCAATATTCGCGCCCGGGCGGTAGGGTTCTGTTATTCGTTCAGTCGTCTGTCGACGGTGTTCAGCAGTCTGTTGATCGGGCTGTTTCTGGATCACTTCGGCACGCCGGGGGTGTTGACGTTTATTGTGATGAGTATGTTGATCGTGATCATTACGATTGGCGGGTTTGGGCCGAAGACGCGGAATCTGGCGCTCGAAGATATTGCTCATCGCTAGCATCGCTAGGGGACTGATTTATTTACACCGCTTCACCGTAAATTAATCTGTCCCCGGTCCAGCGAAGAGCAAGAGCGTCTGCCTAACGGCACACATTTCGCCTTCGGCGAGTTACTTGGAAAAGCACCCCAAGTAACCAAGGGTGCTTGCTCCTGGCTAGGTTCCTCCTTCGTCGGAATACCCTCACTCCGACGACGCTCCGTGGGCCCGCGCCGAACGGACATCCATGTCCTGACGGCGCTCTCGCCGCATCCATGCGGCTCGGCCCACTGCGCGTCGTCTGCGTTCGGCCTGCACCAAAGTCGCGATTGGTGGTGTCTGGACTTTTTGGGTATGAAGATCAAAAGCAGATCAGGAGCAGATCAAGGGCAGATCAGGGGCAGATCAGGCGCGGAGGACTTGTGGGAGTGAGCTTGCTCACGAAGGGTCAGGACATCCACCGGATGTCTGGTGTTTGAAACTGATCGTTCCCCCGCTCTGCGTGGGAAGGCATCCCGTGACCCTCCGCGTCACCTCCACCGGCCTGAATGCGCGTCGTCTGCGAGACGCGGAGCGTCCAGGGCGGCGTTACCACGCGGAGCGTGGGAACGATCAGACGGATATCTGGTGTTTGAGATAAAGCATTCGCGAGCAAGCTCGCTCCCACAGGAAGTGTGGCTGATCAGCAATACTGTCGGCGCCTGGGCTGGCCTCTTCCCGGCTAAAGCCGGTCCCACTAAAAGCAACGCGTGCATTCAGTGAGATTGGCTCCGACTGTAGGACCGGCTTTAGCCGGGAAGCTTTCGCTCTGCATCTGCATCTGCATCTGCATCTGCATCTGCATCTGCATCTGCATCTGCCTTTGATTTTGATCTTCAAACACAAGAAGTTCAGGCACCACCAATCGCGACTTGGGTGCAGGCTGAACGCAGGTCTCGTGGAGTGGGCCGAGCCGCATGGATGCGGCGAGAGCGCCGTCAGGACATGGATGTCCGTTCGGCGCGGGCTCACGGAGCAAGACCGGAGTGAAGGAACTCCGAGGAACGAGGGGCCCAACCAGGAGCAGGCACTTTTGCTTACTTTTGGTGCTTTTCAAAAGTAAGTCGCCGAAGGCGAAACAGTCTGCCCCCAGGCAGACGCTCTTGACGTTAAGGATCTTGATCTTAAGGATCTTGATCTGAAAAAACCTACCGGATCCCCAACCGCCTGGCGAGCCGACTCAGATTCGCGCGATCAACATCCAGCTCCCGCGCCACATCTGCCCATTTCCCGCCATGCCGCTCCAGCGCCTCACCAATCAACCGCCTTTGAAACCCGTCCACCGCCCCCTTCAGCCCCTCGCCCGGCTGAGTCGCCGGCAGGTCCTCGCTCGCCTGCAACACAGCAGGCGCAGCGACCCGCAACTCATCCAGCCCCAGAACATCCGCATCGATCGTCAAAATCCGCGGCCGCTCGCGATGCACCGACAGCGCCTTGAGCACTGCCCGGCTGATCAAATGCTCCAGCTCCCGCACGTTCCCCGGCCATGGGTACGCCAACAGCACCGCCTGCCCCTCAGGACTCATGCGCAAACTGCGCAGCCCCATCCGCGCCCGGTTCTCCTCCAGGAAATACCCCGCCAGCAGCAACACATCGCGACCCCGCTCGCGCAACGGCGGCACCACCAACGGGTAAACACTCAGGCGGTGATAGAGATCCGCGCGGAAGCGCCGGCGCGCACCTCCTCCGCCAGATCACGGTTGGTCGCAGCGATGATGCGCACGTCCACGCGATGCTCCTGATCGGAACCGACGCGCTGCAACTGGCCGCTCTGCAACACCCGCAGCAGCTTCGACTGGACTGGCAGCGGCAACTCGCCCACCTCGTCGAGGAACAGCGAACCGCCATGGGCCAGCTCGAACTTGCCGCTGCGGCTGCTGACCGCGCCGGAAAACGCACCTTTGACGTGACCGAACAACTCGCTTTCCACCAACAGCTCCGGCAGCGCGGCGCAGTTGAGGCTGATCAGCGGCTTCTGCGCCCGCGGCGACTGCACGTGAATGGCCTCGGCGACCAGTTCCTTGCCGACGCCGGTTTCGCCGGTGATCAGCACCGTCAGCGGGCTGTTGCCCACCAACTGGATTTCCTGCTGCAAACGCTTGTGCACCGGGCTCTGCCCGATCAGCTCCAGGGCCCGCGTCCGCCCGCGGCGCGTTTGTAAACCTCTGCCAACAGGCGTTGATCCTCAAACCCGCGCGCCAGTTGGCTGATCCGTTCGCTGGCCATCACCGTCGCCGCCGCGAGGCTGGAAAACGCCTGAAGGTCGCCCAGATCGACCCGGCCAAAGCGTGCCGGATCGAGGGAGTCCAGCGTAATCACCCCCACAGCGTGTTCTGCACGTAGAGCGGGCAGCCGAGGCAATCG
The DNA here is from genome assembly GCF_016925575.1 of Pseudomonas sp. 15A4. NCBI lineage: Bacteria > Pseudomonadati > Pseudomonadota > Gammaproteobacteria > Pseudomonadales > Pseudomonadaceae > Pseudomonas > Pseudomonas sp. 15A4. The sequence goes on from NZ_CP068986.1 coordinate 4,561,452, forward strand.
TGCACTTCCAGATCGCCATGTACGCCCTCGACCAGCCCGTCGTACGGGTCTGGCAAATCGCAGTCGGTGGAAAACCGCGTGGGTTCGCGGTTTTGCAAAATGATGTCCAGCCGCGGGTGCTCCCCCAGCCGGAATCGTCGCCCCAGCGTGTCCGGGCTCAGGCCCTCGACGGACAACGGCACCAGCGCCTCATCCTCAAGCTTGAGCAACGCCACCGCGTCGCAGGGGAATAACTGTCGCAACGAGCGCAGCAGCCGGCGATAGCGCTCATCGTCCGGCAAGTCCCGGGACAGGTCGGCGACCAGCGGAATCAGCGCCAGCAGTAGAGGATGAGTCATCAAAGCTCCCGGTCATGTCATGGGAAGGAGGCGCGGTGGGCGGGTCATTATGACGTCGGTGAGAGTCTAAACGACAACACCCTGGCCGATCCTACCCCTGCCGACGCAATGGAGGGCGGTCTGAACACCGCCAGGCAGAGATCGCCGGATTAAAGACGGCATTAAACCGTCATTCTCTAGAAGTCATTCGTTGGTCGCCAACGCTACGGCGGCGGCAGTCTCAACAATCAAAAGCAACCCCCGCAGACTTTCGTAAAAGAAGTCCCCTGTCATTCTGACGCCACCCTACCGACGTATTAAACGAAGCCCTTTAATTTAAATGAAAGTGGTGAAAATCTTATTTTGTTTATAGTCCGTTGACCCTAAAGGAGCACTCACTATGGCCAGAATTCAGGGACGAGTTCTTGAAACTTCCCCTCCCTTGGTAGTTGATCTCGACGGCACGTTACTGCGCTCGGACCTGCTCATGGAAACGGCCATGGCGTTTATTCGAGGCCAGCCGCTGAAAGCCTTGAAAATGCTCGGCTGGCTGTTCAAAGGCAAAGCCGCTCTGAAGGAAGGCCTGGCCCTCAGCACCGAAATAGACGTCTCCGTGCTGCCTTACGATCCGCAGATCATCGAGATGATCCAGCGCGAAAGAGACACCGGACGCATGGTGGTGCTGGCGACGGCAAGTCATGTAAGTCTCGCCGAGCGCATCGCCGATCACCTTCAGTTATTCGATCTGGTGCTGGCGTCCAACACCAACCGCAACTTGTCCGGCCACAACAAGCGGGACCTGTTGGTGGCGCACTTCGGCGAGGGCGGTTTCGACTACATCGGCAACTCCAAAGATGACTTGCCGATATGGAACGTGTCTCGGCAGGCCTATGTGGTCAATCCCGACCGCGGAGTGGAAGCCAACGTAAAAGCGCAAGTCCGCGTTGAGCCAACCATTCGCAGCAACACGCCGAGCTTGCGAGACTGGCGCAGGGCCCTGCGCATGCACCAGTGGCTGAAAAACGCGCTGATCTTCGTTCCGCTGCTGGCGTCCCACCGGCTGGCCCAGTTCGAACTGATGCGTGACGGCGTCATTGCGTTTCTGTGCTTCGGCCTGTGCGCCTCCAGCGTCTACATCCTCAACGACCTGCTGGACCTGTGCGACGACCGCCATCACAAAAGCAAATGCAATCGGCCGTTCGCCAGCGGCCGTCTGTCGATCAAGGCCGGTCTGGTGATGGTGCCGACGCTGCTGGCGATGGCCTTCGGCGCCGCGCTCTTGCTCTTGCCGTGGCAATTTTCGGCGGTGATGGCCGCCTATTACGGCCTGACCCTGACCTACTCGCTGAGACTCAAACGCCTGATGGCCTGGGACGTGATCGCCCTGGCGATGCTGTATACCGCCCGGATCATCGCCGGCGTGGCGGCGTTCAGCCTGACGTTGACCTTCTGGATCCTCGCGTTCTCGATGTTCATCTTCCTCAGCCTGGCGATGGTTAAACGCTACGCCGAGCTGCGTGATGCCCGCGCCCGGGAGGTCAATACCTTCGCTCGCGGCCGGGGTTACCACCCGGGCGATCTGGACATGATCGCTTCGTTGGGGGCGTCTTCGGGCTACCTCGCAGTGATGGTGTTGGCGCTGTATATCCAGGACGCGAAAACCACCGAACTGTACGTCACGCCACACATCATCTGGCTGGCCTGCCCGCTGCTGCTGTTCTGGGTGACGCGGGTGTGGATGCTGACCCATCGCGGGCAGATGAATGAAGACCCGGTGGTGTTCGCCATCCGCGACCGCACCAGCCAGCTGATCGGCGCTGCGTTTCTGATGATGTTCTGGATCGCCGCATGAGCACGCCGTTGTATTCCTGGGGACGTTTTCCCCGCCACCCGCAACGCGGTCATGGCTGTGTGTGGCTCGACGAATTGCCTGCGCAAATGGACCACGTGATCGGCGCCCACCGCAGCAGCCTGCCCTATGGCAACGGCCGCAGTTACGGCGACAGTTGTCTGGCCGCCAGCGATCAGGTGCTGCACATGCGCTCGCTGGATCGGCTGATCGAGGCCGACTGGAGCACCGGGGTGATCAAGGCGGAGGCCGGTATTACCCTCGCTGAAGTGCTCGCCGTGGCCATCCCCCAGGGCTGGTTTTTGCCGGTGACGCCCGGGACCCAGTTCGCGACGCTGGGCGGCGCCATCGCCAACGACGTTCACGGCAAGAACCATCACGTACGCGGCACCTTTGGCCGTCATGTGCTGGGCTTCGGCCTGCTGCGCCACGGCGAGCCGGAAGTGATCTGCTCGCCTGACGCCCACCCTGACCTGTTCGCCGCGAGCATCGGCGGCCTCGGCCTGACCGGGGTGATTCACTGGGCGCAGATTCAGTTGATGCCGATCCGTGCCAGCCAGATTGACACCACCACGGTGCGCTTCGCCAATCTGGCCGAATTCTTTGCGCTGTCTGCCGAGCTCGACGCGGGTCATGAATACAGCGTCGCCTGGGTCGACTGTCTGGCCAGAGGCGCGGAGACCGGACGCGGCGTATTCATCGTCGGTGATCACGCGCAATACGGCTCCCTCGACGTCGTTCAACGCAAGAGGCTCAGCGTGCCGCTGACGCCGCCGGTATCGCTGATCAACAACGTCTCCCTCAGCGCTTTCAACAGCCTGTACTGGCGCCTACACCCCAGCCAGCGCAAACCGGGCCGCAGCGCCTACGAACCCTTTTTCTACCCCCTCGACCGAATCCTGCACTGGAACCGGATTTACGGTCGTCGGGGTTTTCAGCAATACCAATGCGTGGTGCCTGCAGTGAATGCCGAAGCGGCCATGGGCGAACTGCTGCGCACCATCGCTAAGGCCGGTCAGGGTTCGTTTCTCGCCGTGCTCAAGCGCTGCGGCGATATGGCCTCGCCAGGCCTGCTGTCGTTCCCCATGGAAGGCACTTCCCTGGCCCTGGATTTTGCCCAGAGCGAGGCCCTGGAAAAGGTGCTGTTCCCGCGTCTGGACGACATCGTTCGCGCCGCCGGCGGGCGCTTGTATCCGGCCAAGGACGCCCACATGACTGGCGCCGATTTCCGCCGCGCCTACCCCGCCTGGGAGCAGCTGGAAGCGCTGCGCGATCCCTCTTTGATGTCCCGTTTCTGGAGCCGTGTGATCTTATGAAAACTGCAGTGAAGAAAGTCCTGATCATCGGCGCCACCTCCGCCATCGCCAGTGCGTGCGCGCGTTTGTGGGCCACGGAAGGCAGCGATTTTTCCTCGTGGCACGCAACGTCGAGAAGCTGCAGCAGACCGCCGCCGACCTCAAGGCGCGTGGCGCGACCAACGTCACGCTGCACGAGATGGACGCCAACGATATCGAGGCGCACCCCTTGATGATGGGCCGCTGCCTGACCGCCCTGGGCCAGATCGACATCGCCCTGATCGCCCACGGCACACTGCCCGACCAGAAGGCCTGCGAGCGTGACGTGCACATGGCGCTGAAGGAATTCGCCAACAACTGCACGTCGGTGATCGCCTTGCTGACGGTGCTGGCGATGCAGTTCGAGACCCAGCGCTGCGGCAGTCTGGCGATCATTTCTTCGGTGGCGGCTGATCGCGGCCGCCCTTCCAACTACCTCTACGGCAGCGCCAAGGCGGCGGTGTCGACCTACTGCGAAGGCTTGCAGGCGCGGCTGTTCAAGGTCGGCGTGCACGTCACCACCATCAAGCCGGGCTTCGTGGATACGCCGATGACCCAGGGTCTGTCGTTGCCGGCGGCCTTGCTGGCACAACCGGCGCAGGTCGCCCAGCGCATCGTCAAGGGCATCGCCAACAAGGTGCCGACGCTGTACGCACCGGGTTTCTGGGCGCTGATCATGCTGGTCATCCGTTCGATCCCGCAGCCGGTGTTCAAGAGGCTGAACCTGTGAGCGAAGCCGTGCCCGAGACTTTGCACCTGTCCGGCTGGCGCTACCGCGCGGTGCTGCTGTCGGTGGTCGGTTCGGCGCTGGGCTATCTGGCCTTTTCGCTGTGGGGCGGCTGGCAGGCAGTGGGCGCTGCGGTGAGCGAGGTCGGGCTGATCGGCATTGTCATCGCGCTGTTCATGTCGTCGGTCAATTACGGCCTGCGCTTCGTGCGCTGGCAGACCTACCTGAAGGTGCTTGGCCATCCGATGCCGTGGCGCCCGAGCCTGAACATTTACCTGGCCGGCTTTGCCCTGACCACCACGCCGGGCAAGGCCGGTGAAGCGTTGCGCGGCGTGTTGCTGAAACGCTGGGGCGTGCCCTACCCGCAGAGTTTCGCGGCGTTTTTCAGCGAGCGCCTGTCGGACCTGTTTGCGGTGGTGCTGCTGACCCTGTTCGGCCTGTCGCTGTACCCCCAGGCGTGGCCGATGATTGTGGTCGGCGTGGCGCTGGTGGCGGTCGGGCTGGTCGTGCTGTCGCAACGTCGGCTGCTGGAGCGCATCACCGAAACGGTGCCGGCCGGTGGCGGCAAGGCACTCGGCCTGCTTCGCCATCTGCTGCAGGTGCTGGTGCATGCGCAGCAATGCCATCGCCTGCGCCTGATGCTCGGCCTGACCGCGCTGAGCGTTGTCGCCTGGAGCGCCGAAGCCCTGGCGTTCGACTGGATTCTGAAATGGATGGGCGCCGACATCCCGCTGACCTTTGCGGTGTTCGTCTACGCCCTGGCGATGCTGGCCGGCGCGGTGAGTTTCATGCCTGGTGGAATGGGCGGCGCGGAGGCGGTGATGGTCGGGCTGTTGGTCTGGAAAGGCATGGACGGCGCCGACGCCGTGGCCGCCACCGTACTGATTCGTCTGGCCACCCTGTGGTTCGCCGTGGCCATTGGCGCGGTGATGCTGATCAAACTCAAAGGCGAGGCGACGACGCCTCGGGTTCAACCGATTTAATAACGCTTTTCGACGGGATTAAAGGGACAGGAGTGCAAGTCATGGTGGCAGCAGTACGTTATCGAGCGTTGTTTGGCATTCCTCTGTTATTGGCGGTGGCCGCCGTTCTCTGGAGCTTTCTGGCGTCCAGCGGACCGATTCAATGGATGGACAACGGGATCTTCATCGCCGACGCCTCGGAGGGCCGCTATTTCAGCGACACCCTCGGGCCGCTGGATCACCCGTTGTACCTGTTCGTCACCACCGCGCTGTTCGCTCATTTCGGGCCGCTGGTGCTGAGTTTCATGAACTCGATGCTGCTGATTCCACTGGGCTGGGCGATTTTCCGCCTGGCCAAGGGCGTCGGCGCCACGTCGCAGCAAGCCTTGCTGGCGATTGCCGCCGCGCTGCTGTGCCATTGCGTGTTCTGGGTCTCGACCAAAGCGGAGGTGTACCTGCTGCACACGCTGCTGGTGACCTTGGCGTATATGGTGCATTTTCGCGATAAATCGCGCCTGGGTCTGCTCACCGCGCTGTTCATCATCGGCATGCTCACAGGCCTTGCCGCCGCCATTCATCAACTGACGTTCATCGTGCTGTTTCCGCTGTACGTGCAACTGGTCTGGCAGCACAGGGCGCGGGTTTTGCTGACGATTCCGGGCTTTGTGCTGGGCTTTGCGGTGGCGATCCCCGGCATCTTGCAGGAGCTGCAGAACGGCCTGAGCCTGATCGATATCGGTCATCGTTACCTGATCGGCATCCCCGACAAAACCACCGAGCAGAGCTGGCAGGGTTCGCTGTTTCGCTTCGACGACATGTGGCACGAGAAAAACTCGGTGGCGCTGCTGATGCTGTCGCTGCTCGGCCCGCAACTGGTGGCGCTGGTGCTGTTTCCCAAAAGCCGGCGCCTGCGACTGTTGTGGTGCGCGGCGGTGCTGAACTTCCTCTTTGCGGTGTCTTACAACGTCACCGACCGCTTCACGTTTTTTCTGCCGGGGGCGGTGCTGTTGAGCATCATCGGCGTGATTCATGTGCAGGCGTGGCTGGCGCGACGCAACGCCGCCGTGGTCGCCTATGCCCTGCCCTTCAGCGGCCCGGTGACGATCCTCGCGGTGTACGCGATTTACGCCGGCGGCGTCGTCGCGCTGCCGACCCACAAGGAAGCGCTGCCTTTCCGTGACGATATCCATTACTTCATGGCGCCGTACCTGCGTGATCGGTCGGCGGAGGCCTTCATCCAGAGTTACGAACAATCGGCCCCGCCAGGCGCGCTGATCGTTGCCGACTGGACGCCCAACGGCGCATTGCGTTCCGCGCAAGCCAGCGGGCTGCTCAAGGGGCGAACCATTGCGCTGTGCGAAGGCGCGCAGGACATCGAGTCCTATCTCAGCGGGCCTGGCGCCTTCCTCGCGCGGACCAGTTATTGCTCAAGCATCTCGGACCGTTTCGATCTGCAGACGCTGGCGGTGGGATACGAGCTGCACGCGAAATAGACAAACAGAGGGAAGAAAGCCCCCGCGACGAGCCAATCGTTGCAGGGGCTTTTTGTATTTATGGCGGCGTGGGATTCGACGGGAAGAGATTCCTGCAGTGTTCCCCCCTTGAACCTCGTTGAACTTGGAATGACCGTCCGTCGGGTGGAATGCACCTCTTGCGTCGCGCGACTGACCAATAGGTATCCATGACAACAAAGGGATTCACATCATGATCAAGACAAAATTGACTGCCCTGACCCTCGCTGGCCTGATGGCTGTTGCCACGGGCTCTGCATTCGCCGGCTCCACAGGCCCGACCGATCCGGTCGACAAAAACGGCCCGAAGCCAAGCACGTCCACCAGCGGTCAGAATAACGACGGCAGCTCCCCAGGCACGTCTACTCCAGGCACCAAAGGCATGGGCAGCACCAACGGGACCACCCGTGGCGACGCTGACGGCGGTGGCATGACCAACGGCAGCGGCATGGGCGGCAGCGGCGGCGGCACTGGTGGTGGCGCGAGCGGCTCCAGCGGTAGCAAATAACGCGATGTGATGACCGTGTTTGCTTGAGCGCAAAAGCGCCGGGGCAGCACTGAATACGATGAAGGGCCGAATCTGATTCGGCCCTTTTTTCGTTTCGGGCATTTGATTGACCCAATGGATTTTGGAGCCGTCGCGCGGGCGGCAATTGGCCTCCCCATCTTCCGGGCGATTGGACGTAGCCCCCGTACCTCCGCAGCCTTAGCGTAGCAGTCATCAATCGCTGCCGGATGACCCGCCTATGAAACCGCTCAATCACTTCCCCTCCCTGCTCTGCTGGCTGGCCTTCGCTGGCCTTATCTCTGTCGGCAGCGCCCAGGCCCATGATGCGCAACAGGAAAAGGTGACCGTGCTGGAACAACACCCGATGCTCAATGCGCCCGGGAAAAAAGCCACGGTGCTGACCGTCGATTACCTGCCGGGCCAAGCCTCCATCGCCCACAGTCACAGCGGCAGCGCGATTGCCTATGTTCTGGAAGGCGAGGTGATTTCGAGAGTCAACGACGGCAAGGCGATTACCTACAAGGCGGGCCAGACATGGTACGAGCCGGCCGGATCAAAGCACTACGAATCGCGAAACGCCAGCGCGACAAAGCCTGCGAAATTGCTGGTGTTCATCCTGCTGGACGAAAAGGCCGACATCCTCACGCCGCTGCCGAAGTGACATCGAGGGTGATCACACCGGCCTCTTCCCGGCTAAAGCCGGTCCTACAGTGGGATCGCGGCGATCCTTAGGACTGGCTTTAGCCGGGAAAGCGTCAGGCAACGCACTGCAAAACCGGGCAGACAAACCCGAGGCTAAATTTTCTGCCACCGCTGTCGATACGCTATTCGTAGAGCCCGAAATGTCGGGTCGGACCGGATCAGTGAAAGGCAAAAGTATGTACACAAACATTTTTCTGCTGGTAGAGCATGGCCGCGATCAAGGTGAAGTTTCTGTGTTGGGCTGGTTCGATGACGAACGCGCCGCACAGGACACCGCCGAAGCCATGGAGTGGAAAGCGTATCGCGATGAAGCCAAGCGTCATCATCAGTGGTCGAGCCAGCCACTGCTGCCACCGGACCAGACGGCCCATCGTCGTTTCTGGGTCAAAGGCATCTCCAAGTTCAGCCACACCCCGGCACCCCGTTCGTGGGCGGTGCATTGATTCGGCGCGTGTGAATTCTCAGCGCAGCGGGTGCACTGCAACAGAGCTGAAAGGGGACTGATTTATTTACAACGCTTCACCGTAAATCAATCTGTCCCCGCCGATTCCAACTGCGCGCCAACCACGCTCCACCGCACGTTCAGGCCCGTGATCTGGACGGATACCCGCGCCTGAGATAGCGTGCGGCTCCTACCCACTTCCAGGCCTCCCTCCCATGACCGACCGTCAACTCATCGTCCCGGACGAAATGCGTTTGCTCGCCGAGCGCGCGGGCTATGCCCCTGCCGTCAAGGTCGGCAAAACGCTCTACTGTGCCGGTCAGGTCGGGCGCACCCATGAGCTGGCCGTCATCGACGACCCGGGGCAGCAATTCCTCGCGGCATGGGAAAACCTGCGACTGGTATTGACCGCTGGGGGATGCACCTTCGAAGACGTCGTCGACCTGACGACCTACCACGTCGATCTGCACCGTCACATGCCGGCGTTCAGGGCGGTAAAAGACAGCGTCTTCCCCAGGGGCACCTGCGCCTGGACCTGCCTCGGCGTCAGCGAACTGGCCAGGCCCGGCCTGCTGGTGGAAATCAAGTGCGTGGCGGTGCAGCGCTGATGCTCGGATTTCCCGGTTCCTGCGCCAGGCATTCGGGCACATTCGTCCCCAGTAGCACCGCTTATCCCGCAATACTCTGTCTGATCATCCAGCGAATCATGTACGCCACCGGTACACAGTGATGCCGGACCCTTCGGTGTCCGGGTCGCCGTAGCGTTCGACATAACGGCTGAGCGTCGACCCTCGTCGGTCAGTCACCGGACAACACCTGGCAAGCTAATGCGCAGCCCAATGGGAGACCTGCCGCCGCACGTCAGCGGCACCTGTCAGGCACTGCGTAGCGGTGGCGCCCGGGTCCTTGCGCTCCAGGGTGGTCACCGGTTTGCCGGGAGGCGAGTAGATCGTGATGCGCTGGGCGCCGACCGGGCGAAACTCGATTCGGGTACCGTCCTCCAGGTGCAGCGCCTGGTCCGTGTATTTTCCCTCCATCGCCTGGTAGTAGGGCGGCGCGCTCAGGCAGGTGCGCAAGTTGCCGTCTTCGAAAATCTCGACATAGAACACGCCCCCGCATGGGGGCCGGCCCACAGACCGGTGTGTCTGGCCGGCGGCGGCGTAGCGCTCACCGACGGGTAATCCACCAGCGACACGTTGCTCGGATGCTTGCTCGCGCAGCCAGACGCGCACGAGACAGCAGCGGCCACGATAAGCAACGCCGTGGCCCGCGTTACGCTCATTCCATTTTGCATAGTGAACCTACACTTCCAGCGCGTGGTTGACCGGCAGACCGATGCGCAACAGCGCCTGCATGCCGTTGCCGGACGCGACGTCGAACAGGGTGGGTTTGACTCTAGTACGCAGCCATTGCCCTCGCAACCTTCAAAAACAGCCGCAGCCTGCACGGGCGCTTCCAACCCTCCCTTCCCGTCATTTGCCCCAGGCAGGAACGGGTCGAACGTCGCATCGTTGGCCCTGTGTATGCATTTCCCTCGGGATCAGATCATAAACACGACCTATGCTTGGATAGAGCGGGTGCCAGTGGTGCCGAAAAATTTCATCCAAACGGCACGTCCGAGGGTTGAACCCCCTATACCGCGCACAGTCCATGCACTACATCCCAAGGGGGAACATCGATGAATGACTTATCAAAAGCTTCAGGGTTGAGGCGTTTCACTTCCATCATTGCAGGCATCTTTGCCCTGTTTCTGGTGGTTGGCGGTATCTGGCTGCTCTCATTGGGCGGCTCTTTTTATTATCTGTTCCTGGGCGTCGCGCTGCTGGTGTTCGCCGTCCTGTTGTGGCGACGTTCCGCGGCCTCGCTCTGGCTCTATGGCGCGCTGATGCTGATCACTGTGGTCTGGGGCCTGTGGGAAGCAGGCACGGACTTCTGGGCGTTGGTGCCGCGCTTCGACATCCTCGGGGTGTTGGGTCTGTGGCTGCTGATCCCGGGGGTCACCCGTGATATCCCTGAGCGTCTGAAGCCGGGCAAAACCTTTTTATCCGCGACATTGGCACTGGCCATTGTGGTGATGGTCTACGCCATCTTCAACGACCCCCAGGAAATCAACGGCAGCATGGCGACGGCGCAACCCGCCCAGCATCAGCCTGTCGAGGGCATCGCCAATGGCGACTGGCCTGCTTATGGCCGCACGCAGTCGGGCACGCGCTATTCACCGCTGACCCAGATCAACGAAGGCAACGTCAAAGACCTTCAGGTGGCCTGGACCTTCAACAGTGGCGAATCGAAAACCGCCAATGACTCCGGTGAAACCACCAACGAACTGACGCCGATCAAGGTTGGCGACAACATGTACATCTGCACCACCCACCAGATCCTGGTGGCGCTGGACCCGGCCACCGGCAAAGAGAAGTGGAGATTCGATCCCAAGCTCAAATCCGATCCGTCCTTCCAGCACTTGACCTGCCGTGGCGTCGCCTACTTCGATCAGGCGGACACCACTCAGTTTGCAAAAAGCCTGGAAGGCACCCAGCCGGTCGCCACCAGTTGCCCGCGCAAATTGTTCCTGCCAGTCAACGATGGTCGCTTGTTCGCCATCAACGCTGACACCGGCGCACCCTGCGCCGACTTCGCCAAAAACGGTGAGCTGGATCTGCTGCACCTGCAGCCCTACCCGTATCCGGGCGGCCTCGAACCCACCTCCCCGCCTGTTGTGACCGGTACCACCGTGATCATCGGCGGTTCGGTGACCGATAACCTGTCCGTGCACGAGCCTTCCGGCGCAATCCGTGGTTACGACGTCAACACCGGTGCGCTGAAGTGGATCTTCGACACCGGTGCCGAAGACCCGAATGCAATCCCGGGCGACGGCAAAACCCTGGTCAACAACTCGCCGAACGCCTGGGCTCCGCTGGCCTATGACGCGAAAACCGACGTGGTCTACGTGCCAACCGGTAACCCGACACCCGACATCTGGGGCGGCAACCGCACGCCGGTGATGGAGCGTTATGCGAGCTCGATCGTCGCGATGAACGGTTCCACCGGCAAGCTGGTGTGGAGCTTCCAGACCACTCACCACGACTTGTGGGACATGGACGTACCGGCTCAGCCGACCCTGGCTGACGTGAAAACCGGCAGCGGCGACGCCGTCCCCGCGGTGTACGTGCCGACCAAGGCCGGCAACCTGTTTGTGCTGGACCGTCGCGATGGCAAGCCGATTGTGCCCGTCCATGAGATGCAGGTGCCTGCCGGTGAAGCCGCGCCAGGCGATCGGGTCAGCCCGACTCAGCCGCGCTCGGACCTCAATCTGACGTCCATTCAGACACTCTCCGACAAGGAGATGTGGGGCGCGACCATGTTCGACCAACTGGTCTGCCGCGTGATCTTCAAGCAGCTGTCCTACAACGGCCAGTACACGCCACCGTCCGAGCAAGGCACGCTGGTGTTCCCGGGCAACCTGGGGGTCTTCGAATGGGGTGGTATCTCGGTGAACGCCGACCGTCAGGTGGCGTTGATGAACCCGATGGCGCTGCCGTTCGTGTCCAAGCTGATACCACGCGGCCCGAACAACCCGCTGTGGCCTAAAGAAGGTGCTACCGGCTCAGGTACCGAAATGGGCATCCAGCCCCAGTACGGCGTGCCTTATGGCGTCGAAATCAACGCCTTCCTCTCACCATTGGGCCTGCCGTGCAAAGAGCCGGCCTGGGGTTATGTGGCTGGCGTGGACATGAAGACCCACGATGTGGTCTGGCGCAAACGCATCGGCACCATCCGCGACAGCCTGAAGGGCATTCAACTGCCGCCGCTGAAAATCGGCGTACCAATGCTGGGTGGTCCGATTTCCACGGCCGGCAACCTGATGTTCATCGCGGGTACCCAGGACAACTACCTGCGCGCTTTCAACGTCACCAACGGCGACCTGCTCTGGGAAGCACGCCTGCCAGCGGGCGGCCAGGCCACGCCGATGACCTACGAGAGCAGTGGCAAGCAGTACATTGTGATCATGGCCGGCGGGCATGGCTCGTTTGGCACCAAGATGGGCGACTCGTTGATCGCCTACGCCCTGCCGTCGAAATAACCAGCGGTTGAGCAACAACAAAAAGCCCGAGTGATCGGGCTTTTTGTTGCCTGCGATTCAAGCATGGCGGTGGTCGGTGCTTTGTAAACCGACGCCTGCGTCAAAGCCGGAAACGGTCCACCGATTGGGAGAGCTGGCCTGCGAGCACTGCCAGTTGATCGGTGGTACTGGCCGTCTGGCCAATCACTTGGCTATTACCAGCCGACATGCTGGCGATCATCTCCACTTGATGGGCAATCTCATTGCTGGCCAGACTTTGTTCACCAATAGTCCGGGTAATGTCATTGACCAACTGAGTGGTGCCCAGCGTTGCCTCAAGAATTTCGCCTATGGCCTGCTCCACTTCGGCAGTTACAGCCATACCCTTATCGACCTGAGCAACACCCGCTTCCATGCTCATCACGGCGTCGCGAGTGCTTTGCTGGATACGTGCCACCATACTGGCAATTTCCTGGGTAGAGGCGCTGGTGCGTCCCGCAAGGCTGCGCACTTCATCGGCAACCACCGCAAAACCTCGCCCCTGCTCACCGGCACGGGCCGCTTCAATAGCAGCGTTCAGCGCCAATAGATTGGTCTGGTCGGCAATGCCCTTGATCACCTGGATAATGTTGAAGATGCCTTCAGACTCTTTGTCCAGCAGACGAATCACTTGCGCCGACTGCTGAGACGATCGAGCGATGCCATCCATGTCGCTGACCACCTGATGAATTACGCGGCCGCCATTCTTGGCCAGGGTTTCGGCCTGATTGGCCATGGCCAGCGCCTGCTCCGCATGCCGCGTGATCTCCTCGATGCTCGCCGTCATTTCGCTGGTGGCCGCAGACATGGTGCCGGCTGCGGCGCTCTGCTGCAGGCTGCTCCCGGCGACTTCGTGACAGCTGCCCGCCAACTGCTGGCTGATGGTGCTGACGCCTTGAGCGTTATTGCGCACCGCTTCGATCATCCCGCGCAAGTCCCGCTGCATGGCTGCCAGGCTAAGGATCAGCAGGCTGGCTTCATCGCGATTACCAGGTTCAGCGATAGGTTCGCTCAAGTTGCCATGGGCAATGCTGTCGGCAATGCGCCGGGCCGTTTGCAAGGGGGCCATGATGCTTCGGGTCACCCACAAGCCCTGTACGGTCAGCAGCAACAGACTGATCACCAGCACAACACCGAGGGCAATGTTGGCACTGTGGATCGCGTCACGAGTCCCGTCGCCGCCGGCCTTGGCGTTGTTTTCGATCAGCTCGCTCAAACTGGCCATCTGATCTTCCAGCTGGGTGAACGCGCGGCTGAACGACGCCAGTTCCTGCTGTGCCCGTTCCGGACTGTTGAGGGCCAGCTCGACAATCCGCTCACCCGCCACGATATAAGTGTCCAGGCCAGGCTTGAGGTTTTCCATCGCTGACTTGAGCGCAGGATTGAGGGGCAGTGTGAGGTTATCGGCGATGACCTTGCGAAAGTGCGCAGCATGCTCGTTCAGGCCAGCCACGACGTCTTCGCGACGGGTATCACTTTTGCCCACGCCGACCAGCATCGCCAGCAGTACATCAGCGCGCAGGGCATCGTGCATCATGTCGGCTTCCAGATGATTGCTCAGCGCCGTCATGCTGACTTCACTGTCGAGCATCGCGGCTTCCGTCCGCGCGTTGCTCAGGTAATTGACCAGACTGATGATCACGACGGTGAGCACGCTGGTGCCGATCAATAGCAATAGACGCAGTTTTATCGACATCATCAAGCCCCGGGTTATCGGTGGGAAAATCGCCGCTGTGCCTACGTTATCGGCGCAGGCCATCCGTTATTGAAGGCTATTTCCTGTTGGACTGTCGGGCATTTCTCGGGGATACAGGGCGGTGGTGGTTATGGAGCCTGCCCGATTGAAAAAGCCAGGACACGGTGCCCACTTACCTTCAAGTGAACACCGCGACCTGGCTTCAGGGAATTGGCGAAATGATTGGCTCGCCGGTGACGCCGACGGCTCAGTCGGCCTTGATAACGCCCGTCATCGCGGTAAAACGGCTCTGCGGATTCTTGAGCTTGTCGAGCACCTCATCCGGCGTGGACTCGCGGAACACCACCATGTGCCCCACCTCTTCACCGCCTTCGGTGACACGCTCGATGTCGTTGATCATCCAGGTTTTCAGCTCTTCCACGCTGATGCCCAGCTGCTCGGCGACCTGACCGTGAAAGCGTTCTGTGTCGTATTGATTGAACTCGTCGTTGTTCATGGCCTTGGCCTCCTTTAACGGGTGTAAGTCTGAGGCCGCAGGAGGCGCGCACAGTTCAGTCGGTTATGATCCACGGTGCCCAACGCCAGGATCAAAAAGGTCGTTAGCGCAAGCCTGGCCCGGCCATCCAGGGACTGTATTCGAACGCAACCGCGCCTCTGGACACGCCGGTTTCATCCACGGAGAAACCCGGCATCTGCGTAAGGTCCAAGTGCTTGCATTGCTCGGCCAGCCGGCTTTGCAAGACGTTGTCGTAGGTGAAGGCCTCAGGGCGTTCGCGGTGGCGTTGGAGGTTGACGACGCACGCCTCGACCTTGCCCTGCTTGTTCGCCAGATACTCGAACGTGACCACGCCAATGCTATCCGGCGGCGCTTTCAGCAATGTCCGCTCGGCAAAATAGCGGCTCTGCGCGTAGTGCTGATAAAGGGGCTGCATGGACAAGCGCTGGGTATCATTCATGGGCAGATAGATCAAAGGGGCGACGACTTCGACGTTGCCGTCTTTGTCTAACCGGTCTACGGGTACGACCGGGAACACCGCGCTCCAACACACCTTTTTGAAAGGTCGGCAAGGGGTGCATTCGACGTGGCAAGGCCCGTGGCCTGGGTTTCGCAGCTGAATACCTGATTGTTGCGATTGATCTTGATGCGCAGGCGAACCTCACCCGTCAGGCCTTCGCTGTTGGCCTCAAGGCCTCTGTTTCCGAGAATGGACTGGAAACGTGCGACGAAGGTGTGAAATTGCTGCTTTTTGATGTCTTCCGGGCTCGGGACGGCCGGGGCAGCGACAGGAGACGTCACCTGCCGGGACTGACAGGCCAGAAGCGCGCAGGCAACGCCGAGGATTGCGGTCAAGCGTAGCCAGGGAGAAATTGGGCGAATCAATAACAGGCGTGACACAGGGAGAGTAGACAACATTGATCATCCTTGAACGACAGAGAACAAAGCGCGCGAAGATACCGTTGCTCAGCGCAGTGCGTCCACAACGTGCCGTTAAAATGAGGGGCGCCCACACTGGCCTCTTCCCGGCTGAAGCCGGTCCCACTAAAAGCAACGCGTTCGACCTTTAGGACTGGCTTTAGCCGGGAAAGCGTCGGCAGTCACGCTGCAGAATTGATGGCGTTCACACTGGCCTCTTCCCGGCTGAAGCCGGTCCCACTAATCGACCGCGTACTCATAGTGGGACCGGCTTTAGCCGGGAAGGCGTCAAATGCCACGCTACATAACAACGGACTGCCACGCCCAACCGGCAACTGACAAACCGACCTCCGCCTCCAGCCACTGGCATGCGACAATCACGCACCGAACACCGTCGGCCCTTTTACGGTCTGACGTCGAGACACTTGCGCGGATGAACCCGATGATCAATGCCCTCGTATTTTTCGCCACCGTGATCGGCATGGAGGGCTTTGCCGTGTTTGCGCACAAGTACATCATGCACGGCTGGGGCTGGGGCTGGCATAAGTCGCACCATGAACCGAGAACTGGCTGGTTCGAGAAGAACGATCTGTATGCCGTGGTGTTCGCCGGTTTCGCCATCGTGCTGATCGCGCTCGGCACCCAGGGCGCGCACCCGCTGGAATGGATTGGCGCCGGGATGACCGCTTACGGCTTCCTGTATTTCATTGCCCACGACGGCCTGGTGCACAAGCGCTGGCCGTTCAAATACGTGCCGCGCAATGGCTACCTCAAGCGCCTGTACCAGGCGCATCTGATGCACCACGCGGTGTCGGGCAAAGAGCGTTGCGTGTCGTTCGGCTTCCTGTACGCGCCGAGCGTCACTCGATTGCGCGCCCAGCTTCGACGCCTGCACGACGGTCCGTTGCAGAAATCCGACCCGGACGTTGCCACAGGCTCGCAGGCCGCGCGGGCCACTGCCGACCACGAGTCACGCTAGCCTTCCACGCCCCCACCAACACCAGTCGCAGCTTGTCCAGCTTGCTGGTCGACACCCGCGCATCCCACGCCCGAGCGCCGCGCGCCCTGACCTTCACGCCGATCTCGCGATAGACGCAGCCCGCCGTCGCCACCGCCCACGCCGATCGCCACGGCAATGCGGTCAGGCCCGCGTTGGCACTTTCGTAATACGGCTCTGCCATGTCCACCAACCGCTGGGCAAGCACGGCCACTTGCGATCGATACTGCGGATCCGCGAGCCGATCCCTGGGAATCCCCAACTCATCCAGCCAGTCGCCCGGCAGGTAGCAACGGCCCACCGAGGCGTCTTCGACAATGTCCCGCGCGATGTTGGTCAGCTGAAACGCCAGACCCAGATCGCAGGCACGGTCGAGGGTCGCTTCGTCGCTCACACCCATGATCTGCGCCATCATCAGGCCGACGACGCCCGCCACGTGGTAGCAGTACTCCAGCGTGTCGTCGATGCGCCGATACTCGCGCTGACTGACGTCCATCGCAAAACCGTCCAGATGCTGCAGGGCATAACGCTGCTCGATGCCATGCCGCAGCACAACCTCCCTGAACGCCTCGAACGCCGGGCTGTGGGTGGGCGTGCCGGCGTACACGGCGTGGGTCTGGGCAATCAGCCGTTGCAGCCGCTCGGTGACTTCCTGCTGACTGACCACCTTCGCCGAATGCCCCGCTTCCTGACCGTCAATGACGTCGTCGCAATGCCGGCACCACGCATAGAGCATCACCGCGCTGCGACGGGTCACCGGGTCGAACAGGCGTGATGCGGCCGCGAAGCTTTTCGAGCCGACTTCGATGCTCTGGGTGGCGTGGTCGAGCAGCGCCTGATCGGCCACGCTCATGAGTGCAGCTCCTCCAGCATCAGTCCGGCCGTGGCTTTGGCCGAACCGATGACACCCGGCACGCCAGCGCCCGGGTGCGTGCCAGCGCCGACCAGATACAGATTGCTCAGGCTCGCGTCGCGGTTGTGGGGGCGGAACCACGCGCTCTGGCGCAGGATCGGCTCAAGGGAAAATGCCGAACCGAGGTGCGCGTTGAGCTCACCCTTGAAGTCCTGCGGGGTGAAGATGCGGCTGGTGACCAGGTCCTCGCGCAGACCGGGCATGTAGTGCTTCTCCAGGTACTCGAAAATGCGATCGCGGTAACGCGGCCCTTCCACTTCCCAGTCGATATCGGCGTTGCCCAGGTGCGGCACCGGCGACAGCACGTAATGGCTGGAACAGCCCGGCGGCGCGAGGCTCGGGTCAGTGATGCAGGGCGCGTGCAGGTACAACGAGAAATCTTCGGCCAGCGCCGCGCCGCTTGAAAATCTCCTGAATCAGCGCCTTGTAGCGGGGCCCGAAGCACACCGTGTGGTGCTGCAACTGAGGCTGCGGACGCTTGAGTCCGAAGTGGATGACGAACAGCGAATTGCTGAAGCGCTTGCCCCTCAATCGCGCGCCTTCCTTGACCCCGCGCGGATGGCCGCCGAGCAGTTCGGCGTAGGTGTGCATGACGTCGGCGTTGGAGGCCACACAATCGGCGTTGATCTGCCGACCGTCCTTGAGCCGTACGCCGGTCACCCTCTGGCCACGGGTCTCGATACTGGCGACATCGGCGTTCAGCTCGAACTGCCCGCCGATGTCTTGGAACAGCTTGACCATGCCCTGCACCAGCGCACCGGTCCCGCCCTTGGGAAACCACACGCCCCACTGACGTTCGAGAGCATGAATCAGTGTGTAAATGGAGGACGTCGCGAAGGGGTTGCCGCCCACCAGCAGCGAGTGAAAGGAAAACGCCTGGCGCAGTTTGTCGTCCTCGATGAACTCCGACACCATCGAGTACACGCTGCGCCAGGCCTGCAGCCGCGCCAGCTGCGGCCCGGCCTGAACCATGTCGCGGAACGACAGAAACGGCACGGCGCCGAGCTTCAGATAACCCTCTTCAAACACCGCTTTGGAGTACGCCAGAAAGCGCTGATAACCGGCGACGTCCTTGGGGTTCATCGCGGCGATCTGGGTGTCCAGAGCCTGCTGATCGTTGGCGTAATCGAACTTCGTCCCGTCTTCCCAGCACAGTCGATAGAACGGCGACACCGGCAGCAACTCGACGTAATCCTTGATGGATTTACCGGCCGCGGTGAACAGCTCTTCGATGGCCGTCGGGTCGGTGATCACCGTCGGCCCCGCGTCGAAGGTGAAACCCTCGTCTTCGTAGACGTAGGCGCGGCCGCCGGGCTTGTCGCGTTTTTCCAGCAGCGTCGTCTGCACGCCCGCCGCCTGAAGCCGGATGGCCAGGGCCAGGCCGCCGAAACCGGCGCCAATCACAATTGCGCTTTTTGCTTGAGTCATTTCAATTCTCGTTGTGCTTAGGCAGGTGATGCCTGGCCTGGTAATGCTTGGGCAGGTAACGGACCGCGGCTTTGACCGCCTCGTTGATCGGTACGGGCGGCTTGCCGGTGAGCACGCGCAGCTTGTCGGCCAGGGTGCTGCGGCCTGCGTAGAAACGGCTGATCAGGCCTTCGGACAGGCCATAGAACCGCTGCATCACCTGCCAGCGATTGGACGGCCGCCCGGCCAGAAACAGCATGCGGTTGAGCAGCCGATAGAAACGCTGGGACTCCCACGCACGCTGCGCGATGGCGCGGATGCCTGCGTCCAGTGAGTCGCAATGGAGCGTTGGCTGAGCGGCAACCCACTCCGCCAGCCGTACGGCATGGGGCAGTGAATAGCCGGTGGTGCAATGAAACAGCCCGGCGCGCAAACCCGATCGCGGCTGGCCTGCAGCTTCGTGCCAGAACGCGGTGAAATCACCGGCCAGGGTGATCGGCAACACGCCCTGCTCTTCGCGCAGGCACTCGGCGATTTCCCAGCCGTGAGCCCCGGCGTAATCAGTGATGTGCTGACGAAGTTGGTCAGAAGTAAATGAATGTTGGTCGACGTAATGGGTGTCCTCGATCAGCAAGGTGTCGGCTGAGAATGGCAGCACGTAGACGAAGCGGTAGCCCTCACTTTGCGCGACCCGGGCGTCCATGATGATCGGCGCGGTCAAGCCATGGGGCGCCTTCAAACGCAGCAACTGTCCGAGAAACGCCTGCTGGCCCAACACCATGTGCGCCGTGGCCTGCACGCCGCGGCCGTCGATCACCGCGCGGGCCTCAAGCCGCTCGCCGCTGTCCAGCACGACGCCATTCGGGGTGAGTTCGGTGATGCGTTGGCCGGTCAGCAGCGCGTCGCCCAATGCGGGCTCGATGACCTCGGCAAAGCGTTCCGACGTGATGCTGGCATAGCCACTGTTCAACCGTCGCGAGCGTTGCGGGAAGTGCACGTCATAGGTCGCCCAGCGCTGCACCACCAACGGCGAAAGCCATTGATGCTGCTCGGCGGTGAGGTCGCCCTCGTGATAAGACCAGGTGTGGTTGCCGCCGAGGTGCGCCTGCTCTTCGATGCACAGCACGCGCAGCTCCGGCCGCTGTTGTTTGAGACGCCAGGCGATCAGCCCGTTGGCCAGGCCGCCGCCGGCGAGAATCAGGTCATAGGTCATGGCACCAACCCCGCCAGCACCGGCTCGCCCGTGCGCACCACGGCTTCGACAATGTCGGCAGCGCGGGACGTGCCGCCGGCCCGGGCCAGTTCCGTTGCGAGGCGATCAAAAGGCTCGGTGGACAACCCGCGCAGCTGCGTCAGCCTTTCGCGGATCTGCCCTGCCCCGGCGCCGCGACGCAGTTGCAGGCCAATCCCGGCGTGGGTAACCCGCGAAGCGACGCCCGGCTGATCAAACGCGATGGGCATGACCAGCATCGGCGTGCGCGCGACGATCGCGTCCATCACCGTATTCAGGCCGCCGTGGGTGACCACCGCATCAGCGTGTTGCAGCGCCCACTGTTGCGGCGCGAAATCGGTCACCCAAGTCGCGCCGGTTTTAATCAACCGCTGCTCCTGCCGGCGGTCGAGCCCACCGCAATGGGCGACCAGCAGCTGCGCATTCAGCTGTCGGCTGGCCGTGGTGATGCGCTTGAACATGTCAAAACGACTGCCCTGCAGCGTTCCGAGGCTGGCAAAGATGAAGGGCCGGCTCGGGTCAATCGGCCATTCGCCCTGTTGTACGGTTTGAGCCGCCCGCAGTGGCCCGACCGCGTGAAAATTCGCGGGCGGATGCTGTCGGGGAAATCGAACCCCGGGATGGTCTGACTGATCTGCGCATAGGGCGAGAGGCATTCATGCAGCCCGTCGCGGGGCTCGATGGCCAGGCGGCGTGAAGCCTCGCGCAGCTCCTTGCCCAATGGGCGCATTAGCCAGTCGTACACCTTGCGGCTGCCTTCGAAGATATGCTGACTGCGCTCATCGGTGGCGTAGGCAAACGGCATCACCGGCAGCGGCAGTTGTGGCTCGCGGTTGACCGGCAAGGCGCAGGCCACCGAGACATACGGCAAGCCCAGCCCTTCGGCGACCATTCCGCCGGCCGCCTCCATTTGATCGCACAGCAGGGCCTCAATCTGCCGCAGCGCCAGCGCCGACGGCAGCTCGGCGCAGAGCATGCGTGTGGTGTCGCACAGGTCGCGGATCACCCGGCGCAGGCGCAACGGATTGTTCGAACAGGCAGCACGCCGCAACGCTGCTTCGAGGCTGCCCGGCGGATGACTGAGGGCGCCGAGGGCATGGAAGCCGATGCGCGGATCGGTCAGCCAGCGGCGTGCATCGGCCTGCTGGAAAAACGTGACCTGATGACCCCGGTCGATCAACGTTCCGGCCAGGGCCTGAAACGCCTGAAAGTGGCTGTAGAACGCCGGTGCCACGACGGCGAAATGCGTCATGACAGCAACGACTGCAGGGTGTTGGGCGCCAGCAAGCGGGCACTGCGCAGCGCGCGAAGATCAGCGGAACCGGTGCAGAAACAGGCGATACGCAGCTGGCGGATAACGATGTCGAAATGTTCGATAACGGCGGCGGTGGACAGGGTTGCGTTGCGCAGCACGCCCGCCGCCTGACCCACAACATCCGCGCCCAGCCGAATGGCCTTGGCCACGTCGATGCCATTATGAATGCCGCCGGAGGCAATCAGCGGCGTGTCCGGCAGCGCCTGGCGAACCATGGCCAGGCTGACGGCGGTCGGAATGCCCCACTGGGCGAACGCCATGGCAACTTCACGATCCGCCGGGTTCTCTGCGCGCTCGGCCTCGACGGCGGCCCAACTGGTGCCGCCAAGGCCGGCGATGTCCAGCACCTGCACACCGGCATTCACCAGCGCCAGTGCAACATCGGCAGACAGGCCCGCGCCCACTTCCTTGACCACCACCGGCACCCCGACATCGAGCACTACGCGGTGGATGGCGTCGAGAATGCCCTGCCAGCGGCGGTCGCCGCCGGCCTGAACCGCTTCCTGCAAAGGGTTTACGTGGATGATCAACGCGTTGGCCTGAAGCATGTCGACCGCACGGCGGGCCATGTCCAGGCCGTCAGGCTCGATCAGCTGCGCGGCGCCGATATTGCCCAGCAGCGCGATGTCCGGCGCCAGACGTCGCAGTTCGCGAGTGAGGCCCTGATCACCGCCGCTTTGCAGGGCTACCCGCTGGGAGCCGACGCCCATGGCGATGCCCAACTCCTGGGCAGCTTCGGCCAGATGACGGTTGATCGCGGTGGCCCGGTCGGCCCCGCCGGTCATGGAACTGATGAGCAGCGGCGCGCGCAACGCAATGCCCAACAGCGAGCTGCTCACGTCAACGCCGTCCAGATTCAACTCTGGCAGCGCGCAGTGTTCGAAGCGGATGTCGTCCAGTCCGGAGAAGGAAGAACGCACGCTGGCGCGCCTGTCCAGCACGATATCGAGGTGATCGTCTTTTCGACGACCCATATCGCTGTGAGTCATACTCGCTCCATGCAGCTGAATTATTGAACCGGCTATACGGTCTTCTGCAGACGCAATCTTGTACAAAACCGATTTTCCTGTACAACTTTGCCGTATCTTGAGGCATTTAGAAACAGCAGTTGTTCCGTGACGACCGACCCCGCACCCCTCACCGGTCCGCGACGAACAGTATTACCGCTAAAGCATAGGGAAAGACCGATGGCAGGTAACGTCGACACAACAATCAAATCGAGCTTTGCCGGGCGACTGGGAGACGTCCGGGCGGCCATCGAAACGCGGCTCTCGGAGCTTCTGCCCGAATCCGGCAACGAGCGTGATCTGGTGGCGCTGGCCATGCGCGAATCGACGTTGGCGCCGGGCAAGCGCATGCGCCCGGTGCTGTTGGTGCTCGCTGCCGAAGGGCTGGTCGAGGACGGCCGTGAAAACAGCCGCACGATCAGGCGCCAGGCCGTGGACCTGGGCTGCGCTGTCGAAATGATCCACGCCGCGTCACTGGTGCTTGACGACATGCCCTGCATGGACAACGCAGCGCTGCGGCGCGGTCAGCCCACGGTCCACCTGAAGTTTGGTGAAGACGTGGCGGTTCTGACTGCCATCGCCCTGCTCAGCCGGGCGTTCGGTGTCGTTGCCACCATCAGTGATCTGGCCGCCACTACTCGTACCGAGTTGGTCGAAGTGCTGGCCAATACCGTTGGCATGCAAGGTCTGGTGCGCGGGCAGTTCCAGGACTTGCGCGACGGCCAGCGCAGCCGTAACGCGGACGAGATCGCTTTAACCAATAACTTGAAAACCGGCGTGCTGTTCGGCGCGATCATGGACATGGTCTGGCTGATCAGCGGCGCGCGGGAGGATCAGCGGCCGCTGCTGCAGAACTTCGCCATGGAGCTGGGCCAGGCCTTCCAGATGTACGACGATTTGCGCGACCGATGCGCCGACAGTGATAAGGATCAAGGCAAGGACGATGGCAAATCCACCTTCGTTTCGCTGTACGGCGAGGACAAGGTCAAGCGGCAACTGGCCCTGCACCTGTCCAGCGCCGAGCAGGCCCTGCGTGAGGTCTACGGCGACGACTCCACCATCGCCGGCTACCTGCGGCTGATCTTCGAGAAAGCCGCGCTCAACGGCTAGCGGACTGCGAACCCAGTTTTGCAATGGCCTGCTTGAGCTGCTCGCCGTCGGAGAAGCGCTCCTGACGCACGACCGCGCCGTTTTTCAGCGTCAGCCACTGCACCGTGTCGCGATCGCCGTCGTAGGCCGAGGCGACCCGGGCGTCACGGTCGAGCAAGATGCGGTATTTGGCCGAACGCATGGCGGGCACTGCCACCATTTTCACCAGCGACGGCATCTTCTCGATGTCCGCCACGTAAACGACGTGGCGCTGCTCCAGATACCCCTCGGGCCCCTCTTCAAGGGCGGCGTTGACCATCTTCGCCGCCGACATGCTGCGGGCGATCAACAACACCTGGGCCTGGTCGTCCAGCGTGTAGGCCTTGTCGAATTGATCCAGCAGCGTCCACTTGGCCACCGGCTGGGGTGCGTCCTGGGCGAAGGCGTTGAGACTGAGAAACAGAGCGAGGGCCGCAAATTGCCGCATGGTTTAAATCCCTTTAGCAGGAGAGTTTGAACAAGAACAAGCGTCGAGGATAAGGGCTGGAGTGCCTGCCCGAATCTGCCTTTCTGGCGCCCATGATGGCTCAACACATGAAGCGTGCGCCAATTTACCAGCAAGCGGTTGAAGCGGTTCGCCTGTTATGGGTTTTGCAGGTGATTTATCCCCTGTAACCCTATAGGCTCGGCACCTTTCGCGCCCATCGCTATTTTCCGGACACTCAATGAACCTTCAGCAGCGCAACAACGTGCACGTCATGGGTGAAGGCCGGGCGACCCTGATTTTTTCCCATGGCTTTGGTTGCGATCAGGCCATGTGGCGCTTGCTCAGCCCCCATTACGCTGACCGCTTCAACGTCGTGCTCTACGATCTTGTGGGGGCGGGCAATTCGGCGATCGAGGCTTACGACCGGGACAAATACGCCACGCTGAACGGGTACGCCCACGACCTCACCGAACTCATCCACGAATTTGCCACCGGGCCGGTGATCATCGTCGGCCATTCGGTCAGCGCAATGATTGGCGTATTGGCGGACCGCCAGACCCCGGGGCTGATCGCCGCCCACGTGATGATCGGCCCCTCCCCTTGCTACGTTGACTCCGGCGATTACATCGGCGGTTTTTCCGAAGAGGACGTGCATTCGCTGCTCGATACGCTGGACAGCAATTACCTCGGCTGGTCGAGCACCATGGCCCCGGTGATAATGGGCGCACCGGGTCAACCGGCGCTTGGCGAAGAACTGACCAACAGCTTTTGCCGCACCGATCCGGAGATCGCCAAGCAGTTTGCCCGGGTCACGTTCCTCTCGGACAACCGCAGGGACGTTGACGGCCTGACCACGCCGACGCTGATCCTGCAATCCACCGATGACATGATCGCCCCCGTTGCCGTGGGTGAATACCTGCGTGCTGCGTTGCCGAACAGCACGCTGAGTCTGGTGGACAACGTCGGGCACTGTCCGCACCTGAGTGCGCCGGCGGCCTGTTCAGACTCGATGGATGACTTCCTCAGGCCGTGGGCGACCGTCCGTGGCGATTGACGTCGTCGCAGCGCCGGACCTCCTCGAGCTGTTCGAAGGCGCCCCTTGCGGGCTGGTCGTCACCGACGAAGACGGGCGCATCCTGCGCGCCAATCGCACCTTCTGTGACTGGCTGGGCTACACCGACGCCGAGTTGAGCGGCATGCCTTTCCAGAATCTGCTCACGGTCGGCGGGCGCATTTTCCACCAGACCCACTGGGCGCCATTGATGCGCTTGCAGGGCTCGGTGGCGGAGGTGAAGTTAAGCATCGTTCATCGCGACCGCCGCCAGATCATCATGCTGCTCAACGGCGTGCGCCGCGAGCATGAAGGCAAGGTCTACAACGAGCTGGCCTTTTTCGGCACCGCTGACCGAGACAAATACGAGCGCGAATTGCTCAAGGCGCGCAAGGCGGCGGAGGACCTGCTGCAGGAAAAAATCGCCGCCGAGGCAGCATTGCGTCGGGCTCAGGCGGAACTCAGCGAGGCTTACGAAACCGCTCAACGGCGCGCGACGTTTGCCGAGCAGATGGTGGCGATCGTCAGTCATGACCTGAAAAACCCCCTCACCGGGATCAAAATGGCCACCGACCTGCTCGCTCGGGGTCAACGCACGGTGCAGGAAAGCCGATTGTTGCAGCACGTCGGGGATTCGGTGCAGCGCGCCACCCGGATGATCGCCGACCTGCTCGATCTGACGGTGATTCGGGTCGGGCGCGGCATTAGCGTCAACCCTACGGAGGTCGACCTGCACACCTTCATCGGCCATTGCGTTGATGAACTGCGCGTCGCCTTCCCGCGTGCTGAGCTGGCGCACCGCTCCAACGGCAGCGGGCTGGTGGCGCTGGATAACGACCGTCTGTTTCAGGTGATCGGCAATCTCACTGCAAACAGCGTGGCGTATGGGGACAATGCCAGACCCGTGACCATTACCTCTGCGCTGGACGTCGGGACGGTGTCGATCAGCGTGCACAACTTCGGCCCGGTTATCCCCGAGGCGCAACGCACCCGCCTCTTCGAGCCGCTGACCCGCGGCGCGGACGTCCATGCGGACCTGCGCAGCGTGGGTCTGGGGCTGTTCATCGTCCGCGAAATCGCCCGGGCCCATGGTGGTGATGTATCCGTGGTGTCCGACGCGCTCGAAGGCACGACCTTCACGGTGAGGCTGCCGCGGTGTGCAGGTGAAGCGTCTCTTCCCGGTTGAAGCCGGTCCCACTGATTGACCGCGTGCCCATAGTGGGACCGCATACGCATTGTAGGACCGGCTTTAGCCGGAAGGCGTCGGCAGGCACGCTGCAGAATTGATGGTGTTCACACTGGTTTCTTCCCGACTGAAGCCAGTCCCACTCATCGACCGCGTACCCCCAGTGGGACTGGCAAACCTCGACTGCGGGACCGGCTTTAGCCGGAAGGCGTCGGCAGTCACGCTGCGGAATTGATGGCGCTCACACTGGCCTCTTCCCGGCTAAAGCCAGTCCCACTCATTGACCGCGTACCTTCAGTGGGATTGGCGAACCTCGACTGTGGGACCGGCTTTAGCCGGAAGGCGTCGGCAGGCACGCTGCAAAATGGATGGCGCTCACACTGGCCTCTTCCCGGCTGAAGCCAGTCCTACGAATCGACCGCGTACCCCCAGTCGGACTGGCGAACCTCGCCTGTGGGACCGGCTTTAGCCGGGAAGATGTCGGCACGCACGATCCAGAATTGATAGCGCTCACACTGGCCTCTTCCCGGCTGAAGCCGGTCCTACGAATCGACCGCGTACCCCAGTGGGGCTGGCAAACCTCTCTTCCCGGCTGAAGCCAGTCCCACTGAAAACCAATCAGTGTCTGGGCATGAGTGCTGCCACCGCTTCGATCTCGATCAACATGCCGTCCAGCGCCAGGCGGGGTACCGGGATCAGTGTGCACACCGGCTTCATATTGCCGGCCCATGCGAGATCAGCCTGCTCGACCCACACACGCAACCGTTCCTCCGAGTGATCAACCATCAGCAGCGTCAGCTTGAAGAGATGGTGAAGGTCGGCCCCGCGAGATTGCAGGGCGGTGCGGACGTTGGCGATGGCTTGCGCTGCCTGATCGGCAAAGACAGGTGACAGTTGGCCTTGAGCATCCTCCCCGCCTTGCCCCGCGACGAACAGCCACTCGGCGCCTGGCGCAACGACGGCGAGGTGGGAATAGGCATTGGGGGCGGGATCGTACAAACCTTGTGGGTTGTACAACGTGAAGGGAGCAGCGGGGGTTTGCGTCATGGCAGTGATCCTGAACGTGAGGGCGCCCAGTCTCGAACCTCCACCTAAGTGGAGGTCAACCAGGCGCTGACGTTTGAATCAATTCTCCAGCGCATACCGCCGGCAATGCTCCAGATAGCCCTGCTCGTGGCTGCCGACCAAATGCACGACGTTGCTCCACAGCCACGACGGCGCATCGAGGGTCTGCGAGCGGTTGAGCTGCAGGTCGCGCATCCACGAGGTCCGCGTGGCGAGGTCCATCTGCCGGGCGTGTGCCAGACCGACGACGCGAGCCAGGTAACCGGCCGCTTTCATGGCTTCGCGTTCGCTCAGTTGATCGAGCTCAAGCTTCATGTCCTGGGGCAGCAGCTCGCGAACGAAGAAACCGTGATCGAGCATGCGCGTTGCAATCATGCGGTTGCCGAGGCCCGGAGACAGATGCCGGGCGCCTTCCACCACGCGCTTGCCGTTGTCCCGGGGCATGCCCGCGCGCGGGGTGCGCGGTGCGGCGGCAGCGACGGCTTCCTTGACGTCGAGCAGGCAAAATTCCTGATCTTCGTCATCGCCCACGCTCAACAGGACCGCATAACGCAGCAGGCCCAGCGAGCTACAGCCCTTGACCCAGTAAGCGCAGTCGAGCATCTCCACGCGATCATCCTTCGAACGGCCTTTGAGCGAAGTGACCAGCGCATGAATCTCCGGCGTCGAGCACAGGTCTTTCAGGCCATGACGCTCGTCGCGGGACAACGACCAGAAATGCTTGCCCAGCGGAATGGTCGGCCGCGTGTCTTCAATGCGCTCCTGAGCAAGGTGCTTCCAGGTCCGCTGCACCGCGCTGCGCATGCCCGCCTTCACCTGCGCCGGGCGCGCGGGCTCCTCATCGGCGCCGTCTTCGAACGCCAGCTCATAACCCTGCATCATCTCTTCGAGCATTCTTGCGGTGGCGACGCCCGGCAGGTCAGGACCCCGGGCAGCGGTGGCCAGAGACAGCGCCAGCCGAACCAGGTCATGGGCCGGGTTGCCGATGACCGTCTGATCCAGATCGCGGATGTGAATGTCGATGCGCCCTTTGGAATCCCCGGTCGGCCCGAGATTACCCGCGTGACAGTCGCCGCATATCCACACCGGCGGGCCGCTGGGCAGACGCCGGCCCGATTGACTGTGCAGCCATTCGTAAAACTGCACCGTGCTGCCGCGTACATACGCATGGGCCGAGCGGGCCATCTTCAGATTACGTAATTCATTGAGCGGCTTGATACGGGCGGTGGGTCGAGGGGTCTTCATGAAGAATTCTTTGCAGGGAGATGTAGCGTTGACTCACCACGAAGGGAAATGTTGCGGAATGTTTCACGATTTTGGCATGACGAGTTGTGATGACAGAAATCATCCACCTCCGCCGACTGCCCTTAGAACACAAACCCATGCCCCAACTCGCCCTCCATCCATTCAAGAAAGCGCCGCACCCGGGGAAATCCGGAGTGGGCTTTGGGGAACACCAGATGATGAGCCGCGACCGGGGCTGACAGCGCTTCGGGCGCCACCTCGACGAGCGCTCCGCTTGCCAGGTATTTCTGCGCCAGCAACGTGCTTTCGAGTGCAAAACCCAGGCCGTGGCTGGCAGCCTCGAGCGTCATGTACGAGCGGTCAAAACTCAGCGCGTAAGGTTTTTCCGGGCGCGCCAGACCATGCTGGGCAAACCAGGCGGGCCAGCGCAGCAGCGTGGCTTCCGAGAGAATCAAATCGCGGTCCAGCAAGTCGGAGGCCTGAGCGACCGCACGCTGGCCGACGAGCTTGGGTGAAGCCAGTACGGCGAAGGTTTCGTTGCGCACCGTGCGTACTTCGAAGCTCGGCCAGTTCGGCTCGCCGTGGCGAATATCGACGTCGATTTTGTCGCGACTGAAATGCAGCGACTCATAGGAGCACGACAGATTGATCTGAATGTCGGGGTGGCTCAGGCGGAAGGCCTCCAGTCGCGGCATCAACCAGAGCAGCCCGAAGCTGGGCGAGGAATGCAGCCGCAGGCAGTCGAGGCTGACGTCGCTGCCCGCCCGCTCCGTGGCGATGGCCAGGCTGTGCAGCAACCCGGAAATATCCTTCAGGTACTGCTCGCCCACCGGCGTCAGCGTGACCCCGCGCGCCGCACGCACAAACAGCTGGCGGCCAATCATCGCCTCCAGCCTGGCGAGTTGATGGCTGACTGCCGAGGGCGTCAGGTCCAGCACTTCCGCCGCCCGGGCGACGTTGCCAAAGCGCGCGGTCTGCTCGAAGGCCTGAATGGCTTTCAGCGGTGGCATGCTGGCAGGTGCTTCGTCGATACGCCTCATGGGCCGGCTCCGGGTGAGTTCTTGTTATGTCGGGAGCCGACATTCAATCACCCCGAACGAGGCGTGACGAGTGCTGAATTTTTTCAGCATCCAATGACTTTTGCGTCATTGCTCGACCCTTGCACGGAGCACAAGCTGATCCGGCCAGAGACTTCGGACAGCGAAAAGGTTCGCTCCCGCTGATCCAGCCCATAACAATAATCACACGAGATCACGCCCATGCTCCTTCAAGGCAAAATCGCAATCATCACCGGCGCCGCCTCCGCTCGCGGTATCGGTCGCGCCACCGCTGCCACCTTCGCTCAACAGGGCGCCCGCGTGGTCATCCTCGACCTCGACGAATCCGCCGCCCGCGACGCCGCCGCTTCCCTGGGCGAAGGTCACCTGGGCCTCGCCGCCAACGTCGCCGACGAAGCGCAGGTCAAACAAGCCGTCGCGCGGGTCATCGAACACTTCGGCCGCATCGACGTGCTGATCAACAACGCCGGCATCACCCAACCCCTCAAGACCCTCGACATTCGCCCCGGCGACTACGACAAAGTGCTCGACGTCAGCCTGCGCGGCACCTTGCAGATGTCCCAGGCGGTGATTCCGCTGATGCGCGAGCAAAAGACCGGCAGCATCGTCTGCATGTCGTCGGTGTCGGCGCAACGTGGCGGCGGCATTTTCGGCGGGCCACACTACAGCGCAGCAAAAGCCGGCGTACTGGGCCTGGCCAAAGCGATGGCGCGGGAGCTGGGGCCGGACAACGTGCGCGTGAACTCCATCGCGCCGGGCCTGATTCACACCGACATCACCGGCGGCCTGATGCAGGACGAGCGCCGCCACGCGATCATCGACGGCATTCCTCTGGGTCGTCTGGGCGCGGCGCAGGATGTCGCCAACGCTGCGCTGTTTCTGGCCAGCGACCTGTCGTCCTACCTGACCGGCATCACCCTGGACGTGAACGGCGGCATGCTCATTCATTGATGCCTTCTGCGCCGGCCGAGGCCGCCGGCGCTGTTCTGAATCGACGTTTCAGCCGCAGCTGACCATAAAAACAAGAGATCAGACCATCATGACTACCCTCTCCCTGGATGCGGTCGTTTCCGTCCGCACCAACGCCTACCGCAAAACCGCGTGGCGGCTGATGCCGTTTCTGATGCTGTGCTACCTGTGCGCCTACCTGGACCGGGTGAATGTCGGCTTCGCCAAGCTGCAGATGATGAACGACCTGGCCCTGAGCGAAGCGGTGTACGGGCTCGGCGCCGGCATGTTCTTCCTCGGCTATTTCCTGTGCGAGGTGCCGAGCAACCTGATCCTGCATCGGGTCGGCGCTCGCCGCTGGATCGCCCGCATCATGATTTCCTGGGGCATCATCTCCGCCCTCTTCGCGTTCGTTGAAACCGCCTGGCAGTTCTATGGCCTGCGCTTTCTGCTGGGCATCGCCGAAGCCGGTCTCGCACCGGGCCTGCTGCTCTATCTGACCTACTGGTTTCCGTCTTACCGCCGGGCGCGAATGACTGTGCTGTGGTTCATCGCCATTCCGCTGTCGGGAATGATCGGCGGGCCGCTGTCCGGGCTGATCATGACCCAGTTCGCCGGCGTGCACGGCTGGGCCGGCTGGCAGTGGATGTTTGTCATCGAAGCCATTCCCACCCTGATCGTCGGGCTGCTGGTGCTGAGTTACCTCAAGGACGGCGTGCACCAGGCCACCTGGCTCAACGACGAGGAAAAGGAGCTGGTCAACAAGGAGCTTGCCGAGGACAACAGCCAGAAAGTCACCCACGCCTCAGTCGGGGAGTTCATTCGTGACCGGCGCCTGTGGCTGCTGGCGTGCATCTATTTCTGCGTGGTCATGGGTCAGTACGCCATCACCTTCTGGCTGCCGACGCTGATCCGCAACGCCGGCGTCGCCGACCCGCTGCACATCGGCCTGCTGACCAGTTTGCCGTACATGTGCGCCATCGCGGCCATGCTGTTGATGGGCCGCAGTGGCGACAAGCACCGCGAGCGGCGCTGGCACCTGGTGGCCCCGATGATCGCCGGCGCCATTGGCCTGTCGCTGGCGGCGTTACTGGGGGCAATTTGCTGCTGTCGGTGCTCAGCCTGTGCCTCGCCGCCTCCGGTGTGCTCTCGGCATCGTCACTGTTCTGGATGCTCCCGACCACGCTGTTGGGCGGGGTTTCCGCCGCCGCAGGGATCGCCGGCATCAACAGCTTCGCCAACCTCGCCGGCTTCTGCTCGCCGTACCTGATCGGCTGGATCACCACCGCAACTGGCTCAAGCGCCATCGGCATGTACCTCATCACAGGCGTGTTGTGCATCGGCGCCCTGCTGGTGCTGCGCATCCCCGCCGCGTCCGTCAATCGCTAATAAAAGGAGCCACTCACATGAACATCAGTCCATCGGGTCACGCCGCTTTGTCGCTGGCCCAGCGCGCCTTCAATATTCGTCGCCACGCCCTGCGCATGGGGCAGGTTCAGGGCCAGGGGTATGTCGGTCAGGCGCTGGGCGCGGCCGATCTGCTCGCGGTGTCCTATTTCCATGCCTTGCGCTATCAGCCGCAAGACCCCGAATGGGAAGATCGCGACCGTTTTTACCTGTCCATCGGTCACTACGCCATCGCGCTTTACGCCGCGTTGATCGAAGCCGAGATCATTCCGCTCGACGAGCTGGAAACCTACGGCTCCGATGACAGCCGCCTGCCCATGTCGGGCATGGCCGCTTACACACCGGGCATGGAAATCACCGGCGGCTCGCTGGGACACGGACTGGGCATTGCCGTCGGCGCGTGTCTGGGCCTAAAGCGCAAGCACTCCGCCTCGTTCGTTTACAACCTGCTCTCGGACGGCGAGTTGAACGAAGGCTCGACCTGGGAAGCGGCGATGTCGGCCTCCCACTGGAAGCTGGACAACCTCATCGCGATCATCGACGTGAACAACCAGCAGGCCGACGGCCATTCCAGCGAAGTGCTGGCGTTCGAACCCATCGTTGACCGCTGGCAGGCCTTCGGCTGGTTCACCCAGCGTGTCGACGGCAATGACATCGACGCCCTGGTCAGCGCCTTTGACGCCGCGCGCAACCACACCGGGGCGCAACCTCGGGTGATCATCTGCGACACCAAAATGGGCAAAGGCGTCGACTTTCTGGAGACCCGCGAGAAAACCCACTTCATTCGCGTCGATGAGAACGAGTGGGATCTGGCACTGGACAATTTGCAACTCGGGAGAACGGCATGAGCGCACTGACCCACAACGAGCCCGGCAAGAAACGTCTGACGACGTCGGCGATGATTGCTTCGATTGCGTCCGAAGGCCAGGCCACACGCCCGGCGCCATTCGGCCACGCGCTGGCGGCCCTCGCCGAGCAACGCGCGGACATCGTCGGGCTCTCCGCCGACCTGTCGAAATACACCGATCTGCACATTTTCGCCAAGGCCCACCCGGAGCGCTTCTACCAGATGGGCATGGCCGAGCAGTTGCTGATGAGCGCAGCGGCCGGCATGGCCCGCGAAGGCTTCGTGCCCTTCGCTACCACCTACGCGGTGTTCGCGTCCCGTCGGGCCTATGACTTTATCTGTATGGCCATCGCCGAAGAAAACCTCAACGTCAAGATCGTCTGCGGATTGCCCGGCCTGACCACTGGATATGGCCCGAGCCATCAGGCGACCGACGATCTGGCGATCTTCCGCGCCATGCCCAACCTGATGATCGTCGACCCTTGCGACGCGCTGGAAATCGAACAGGCGGTGCCGGCCATCGCCGCCCATCAAGGCCCGGTGTACATGCGCCTGTTGCGCGGCAATGTCCCGCTGGTGCTCGACGAATACGGCTACACCTTCGAGATCGGCAAGGCCAAGACCCTGCGCACCGGCAACGATGTGCTGATCATCTCCACGGGGCTGATGACCATGCGCGCGCTGGAAGCGGCGAAGGCACTGCAAGCCGATGGCGTCGATGTGGCAGTGCTGCACGTGCCGACCATCAAGCCGCTGGACGAGCAGACCCTTCTCGCCGAAGCGCGCAAACCCGGACGGTTGGTGGTGACGGCGGAAAACCATTCCATTATCGGCGGGCTGGGTGAAGCGGTAGCGACGGTGCTCTTGCGCAACGGCGTGACGCCGACGTTCCGGCAGATCGCCCTGCCCGACGCCTTCCTCGACGCCGGCGCCCTGCCGACACTGCATGATCGCTACGGGATTTCCACCCCGGCGGTGTGCGCGCGTATCAAGGCTTGGTTGTAAGCGCAGAACATCGGGGGCTTTTCGAGTCCCCCTCTTCGCCGAGGAGATTATTCGTGGACCCCGACCAACTGCTGGATCCCGAGTACGGCTGCTTCCGCGACGAGGTGTCCAGCGAATGGACGCTGAGCCATCTCGCCGACATTCGTACGCGTATCCACACCACCTTCAAACCCGCCGGACTTGCTCGCGGTGAACAGCACTGGGCCAGTCAGCCCGCAGCCGCTCACAAACTGCGGCTCTGTGTCTACCGCCCCGAGCGGGAGGCCGAGACCCAGTACCTCCCGGCGATCCTCTATGTGCACGGCGGAGGTTTTGTGTTGGGTTGCCCGGAAATGGCTGACGACTACCTGGCGGATCTGGCGATTGAGTTGGGCGCTGTGATCGTCGCCGTCGATTATCGGCTCGCACCCGAGCATCCGTTTCCCGCGCCGCTGGAGGACTGCTATCGCGGACTTGAATGGCTTCACCGAGAGCATGCTGCGCTGAGGGTCGATCCTGGCCGCATCGCAATCATGGGGCACAGCGCGGGCGGCGGACTTGCTGCGGCGTTGACACTGCTTGCCCGGGACCGTGGCGAGATTTCCGTCGCCGGCTCGGTGCTCATTTACCCCATGCTCGACCCTCGCACCGGCACCGCCGATGCGCCCGTGCAAAACCCCGGCACCGGTACGTTCAGCTGGTCACGGGAGGCCAACCAATTCTGCTGGCAGTGCTACCGCGGCGAGTACCTCTGCAACGATGAGCGGGCCGCGCTGTTTTCTCCCGCGCTGGCCACTGACCTCAGCCACCTGCCGCCGAGCTTCATCGCTGTCGGTGCGTTGGACCTGTTCGTGGATGAAGACATGGCCTACGCGGGCCATCTCTCTCGCAGCGGCGTGCCCGTCGAGCTGCACGTTTATCCCGGCGTGCCGCACATGTTCGATCTGCACCCGGGCGGCGTGACAGAGCAGTGCAAGACGGATGTCGTGCGCGCGCTGGGGAAAATGCTGGGGCGATGACCCGTCCTGTTGGGCAGCCTTCTAAAGCAACGCGCTCAAATCCAGCTTGTCCTGGGGCACCGGCATCGAGAAGTAGTAGCCCTGGGCCTGGCCCGCGCCCATGTCCCGCAACAGTTCCAGGGTCGCGGCGTCTTCCACGCCCTCCGCCACCACCGTCAGCCCCAGGGATTCGGCCATGCGCACAATGGCGCGAACGATGGCCCGGCTGCGGGAACTGGTGGTCAGTTCGAGGGTGAACGACTTGTCGATTTTCAGGCCGCTGAAGTGGTACTGGTGCACGT
This sequence comes from Pseudomonas sp. 15A4, assembly GCF_016925575.1. Taxonomy (NCBI): domain Bacteria; kingdom Pseudomonadati; phylum Pseudomonadota; class Gammaproteobacteria; order Pseudomonadales; family Pseudomonadaceae; genus Pseudomonas; species Pseudomonas sp. 15A4. The sequence goes on from NZ_CP068986.1 coordinate 4,596,550, forward strand.
AACTGAGGGATGAAAAACCTGCACCGAAGTCATCGAGGACCACCGAAACGCCGTTGTCGGCCAGATGCTTCATGGCCTGACGCGCCAGCTCGGGCTCGGCCACCAGCGCGCCTTCGGTGAGTTCCAGGCAGATGCGCGACGGCGCCACGCCGTGCTGGCTCAGCAAACCCAGAACTTCGCTGGAAAACTCCGGGCGGGTGATGCTGTAGCTGGAGCAATTAACGTGGACTGTCGGCCAGTGCGCGTGGTCGGGATGGGCGAGGATCACCACCACCTGCTGCAGCATATAGAGGTCGAGCCGGCCGATCAGGCGCAGGCCTTCCAGCGCCGGCAGAAACTGCCCCGGCGCGACGATCCGGCCATCGGCCTGACGCCAGCGGATCAACGCTTCGAGGGCCAGTATCCGGCCGCTGGCCACGTCGATGATCGGCTGGAAATACGGCAGCAGTTCGTCGGTGCGCTTGAGGGCATTGCGCAGCGCGGTCTCCTGTTCCATCTGGTCGGACACCTCGCGGCGCACTTCTTGGTTGAATACCGCGTAACTGTCGCGCCCGGCATTCTTGACCCGGTACATGGCCGTGTCGGCATCCCGCAACAGGTCGGCCGGCTCGCTGTGAAACTGCAGGTCGGCGCCGACAACGCCGATACTGCAAGACGAAAATACTGCGTGGCCGTCGATGAAGAACGGCACGTCGAAGGCCAGCAGAATGCGCTCGGCGATGGCCACAGTGACGTCCGGCGGCGCCGCGTAGGCCAGCACTGCGAATTCATCGCCGCCCAGCCGCGCCAGCAAATCGTTGTCGCGCATGCAATGGCGCAGCCGTTCGGCGGCCTGCACCAGCAACAGATCCCCAGAGTGATGACCCAGGCTGTCGTTGACCATCTTGAAGCGGTCCAGGTCAATGAACATCACCGCCAGATCCTCGCCCCGCTCGCAGAAATCCTGCCACGCGCCTTTGAGCCGCTGCTGCAGGTAGCTGCGGTTGGGCAGCCCGGTCAGCGCATCGTGGGCGTTTTCGTGTTGCAGCTTGGCGTTGGCGTAGTCCAGCTCCCGGGTGCGGTCCTGAACCCGCGCTTCCAGGCGCAGATTGGCAGTGTGAATGGCCTCGGCGGCACTGCGCCGGGACAACGCGGTGTCGATGTGGCGAGAAACGAAGGTCAGCAGTTCCTGATCCCGCAGGGAATAGCTGACGTGGGACGAATAGCTCTGCACCGCCAGTACACCGCGCACCACGTCGCCGTCGAACAACGGTATGCCCAGCCATGAGCTGGAGCGGTTGACCTCGTTCTGCAGGGTGATCTCGCCGATGCTTTCCAGCCAGCGCGCCTCGGCACCGTCGATCAGGCACGGCCGGCGCTGGCGGATGACGTATTCGGTAAAGCCGCGCTCGCCACGGCGCGGGTCGGGGCGTCGGGTCAGGCGCTCGTCCACGTAATACGGGAAGGTCACCTCGGCGGTGGCATCGTCGAACAGCGCAATGTAAAAGTTAAGGGCAAACAGCAGCTCGCCGACGATGCCGTGCAGGCTTTTGAACAGGTCGGCCATGTCGCCGGGCTGGCTCGACAGCTCGGTGATCTGGAACAGCGCACTCTGCAAGTGCTCGGCGCGCTCACGATCGGCCACTTCATTGCGCAGGGCGTCATTGAGGCGAGACAGCTCAAGGGTGCGGCGGGCGACGGTTTCTTCCAGTTGCGCGCGGTGCAGAATACGGTCCAGAGCCATGGCCACGTGACGGGCCACCACCAGAAACAGCTCTTGATCCTCGACGCTGTAGACCCGCTCGACGTCATAGACCTGCATCGCCAGCATGCCAAACACGTCGTCGGAAGCGTTTTTCAGCGGCGCCCCCATCCAGAATTCCGGGCGATGGCCCACGCAATGAAAGCGGTCCAGCGCCCGTGCCCGCTCGATCCCGGCAGCATCGACGAACAGCGCTTGCTCGGTGGTCAGCACATAACCGGTCATGGACAGCCGCTCGGGATCGAGAAACTCGTAGGTTTCCGCTTCAAGGGCGTCGAGGTCGGTGATGTCGATGTAATACGGGTAAGTGATTTTGCCGCTGTGGCTTTCGTACAGCGCCAGGTAGAAGTTTTCCGCGTCGATCAGGGTCGAGAGCTGTTTGTGCACGCCCTGCAAAAATGCCGCGCGGTCACGGGTCGAGCTGGCCAGGTAGGTGATTTCATAGAGCACCCGCTGGGTCGCCTGGGCCCGCGCCAGCGCGTCGGTCTGCAGGCGCAGGCCGAGACGTCCTGCCAGCTCGACGAAAAATGGATCGTTTGAATAGGCATCCGGCATTAACAGCCAGCCCAGGGCTGTCTCGCCATGGCCGGTCACCCAGCGCTGGAGATGATGCTGGCGGCAGTAGCCATCGAATGCTTCACGGGGTATCAATGTCGGCCAGTCCGTGGCGGAACAGCCTTGCCCCAGCAAGTGCATTTGCTGGCCGGCACGGTACGCGGCCCAGCTCAACGTCGGCGCGGTCTGATGGGCCGCACGCAGCAAGGCGTCCAGCGAACTCTCCCCGGTCAACCCACCCATGACCAGCGCGCTGTCATCGTCGGGTGCAGAGATCCGCTCGTCGGCAATCGGCGTGTACCCGCTGGGGGTAAGAAGTGGGGAATTCATAGGCGCTCCATTGCCAGCGTCGGACTGAGCTATCTTCATGGGGTGTGACAGAAGGTTGCAAGCGGGATATTCGCATTTGCGGTCTATTCGCGACGAAAAAACCGAATTCCACGACATTTGTTGGAATTACCCGCCGTACGGCCCTATAGCGGCCTGCAAATCGAAAGATTTAACCCGGCACTCTGTTTAAACAGCCCGCTTCACACAGCTCGTCAAACAGCCCGGCCGGGACGGTTTCATCCTTACGCATTGACCTTTGCGCGCCCTCGCCTGTCACTGATTGCTGTTACCCGTCTTTTTGCCCTACTGGAGATGATCACGCAATGATCAAGACTTACAGCTACGCCGCGCAAAAACCCACTGACAGACTGGCTCCGTTTCAGATCGAGCGCCGTGACCCGGGCGCCGATGACGTGCAGATCGACATCCTGTTCTGCGGCGTCTGCCACTCGGACCTGCACACCGCCCGAAATGAATGGAACAACACCTTGTATCCGTCGGTGCCGGGCCACGAGATCGTCGGCAAGGTCACCGCCGTCGGTGCCAACGTCACCCACTTCAAGGTCGGCGACCTCGCCGGCGTCGGCTGCATGGTCGACAGCTGCCAGCACTGCGCGTCCTGCGCGGAAGGCGAAGAGCAATACTGCGAGAACGGCTTCACCGGCACCTACAACGGTCCGGTGTTTGGCGGCGAGAACACCTTCGGTGGCTACTCCGACAAGATCGTGGTGAAAGAGAAGTTCGTGCTGAAGATTTCCCACAGCGACAACCTGGCCGCCGTGGCACCGCTGCTCTGCGCCGGGATCACCACATACTCGCCGCTGCACCACTGGAAAGTCGGCCCGGGCAAGAAAGTCGGCGTCGTCGGGCTGGGCGGCCTCGGCCACATGGCGGTCAAGATCGCCCACGCCATGGGCGCCCACGTGGTGCTTTTCACCACTTCGCCGAACAAGCGTGAAGACGGCCTGCGCCTGGGCGCCGATGAAGTGATCGTCTCGAAAAACCCGGATGAAATGGCCACCCAGACCAATCAGCTCGACTTCATCCTCAACACCGTGGCGGCGCCGCACGACCTTGATCCGTTCCTGAACCTGCTCAAGCGCGACGGCACCATGACCCTGGTGGGCGCGCCGGATCAGCCGCACCCGTCGCCAGGCGTGTTCAACCTGATCTTCAAACGCCGCAGCCTCGCCGGCTCGCTTATCGGCGGCATTCAGGAAACCCAGGACATGCTGGATTTCTGCGCCAAACATGGCATCGTCTCGGACATCGAGATGATCCACATGAAGGACATCAACGAAGCCTACGAGCGCATGATAAAGGGTGACGTGAAGTACCGATTCGTCATCGACATGGCGACATTGAAAGAACAAGCGTCGGCTGCCTGACGCTGAGGGTTCCGGGGCCGGTTTCGCCGGCCCTGGCACTCGTAACATTCTGTGATTTTTCCGCTCGAGAAATATCCGCAACCATCCTCCGGTGCCTCGGTCACAACCCTTGAGCCATGGCCAGCACCGCCCGCTTATGCTGATCCCGATAAGGCGCCAGCCTTCGCTGCTGACACCAGCGCCGCGGATTAGAGAGCGCGACTCACAAGTGCATGAACAAATCCAACGAAATGCAGTGCCTGCGCATTGGTTATCGTTAAAGACTGCCGTCGCTTTGAAAATTGCCGTTGCCACTGGCCATACCGCATGCCGCTCCACCTGCCGTCCCTGCCCGCGCGTCCGCCCACCGTCGGCCGCCAGGTCTGACCCGATGCTGACGAGGAACCTGCTCATGACCGATCAGCCTGATCGCCCCATCAAAGAAGAACTGTCTTGTGACCTCAAGGCCTTCACCGTCCCTTCCCGCCGCAACTTCCTGAAGTCCATAGGCGTGTCCAGCCTCGCTGCCGCGACGGCGCCGATCTGGACCCAGGCGCTGGAAGCCCAGGCCGCCGTTGCAGATGACATCGACCCGCCCGCCGCTGACGAGCGGCGCATGACCCTGAAGGTCAACGGCCAGGCCCACACCCTGAACCTGCCGGCCAATGCCGCGCTGCTGGACGTGCTGCGCGATCGCCTGCAACTCACTGGCACCAAGAAAGGCTGCGACCACGGCCAGTGCGGCGCCTGCACCGTTCACGTCAACGGCGTGGCCATCAATTCGTGCCTGTCCCTCGCGGCGATGCACGAAGGCGACGACATCACCACCATTGAAGGTCTGGCGCAGAACGGCGAATTGCACCCGGTGCAGGAAGCCTTCTGGGAACACGATGCCTACCAGTGCGGCTACTGCACCTCCGGGCAGATCATGAGCGCGGCGGCGTTGTTGAAAGACAAAAACATCGGCACCGACGATCACAGCGTGCGTGAAGCCATGAGCGGCAACATTTGCCGTTGCGGCGCGTACAAGAACATCCTCGCGGCGATCCAGTCGGCGCGCATCAAAGTCCAGGAGGTGAGCTGATGAGAGCCTTTGATTATGTGCGCGCCAACAGCGTCGAACAGGCCGTGACGACCCACGCGAAAAGCCCGACGACCTTCTTCCTCGCCGGCGGCACAACTTTGCTCGACCTGGTCAAGCTCGACATCATGCCGGCCGATCAAGTGATCGACGTCAACCACCTCTCGCTCAAGCAGATCGAGGTGCAGAAGGACGGCAGCGTGCGCATCGGTGCGCTGGTCAGCAATACCGAACTCGCTCATCACCCGCACATCGTCGAGCACTATGCCGTGCTGTCCCAGGCGCTGCTGTCCGGCGCCACGACTCAATTGCGTAACAAAGCCACAACGGCTGGCAACGTGATGCAGCGGGTGCGCTGCAACTATTTCCGCGACGGTTATTCGCCCTGCAACAAGCGTGAGCCGGGTTCGGGTTGCGCCGCCATTGACGGCCATAATCGCAGCGTGCATGCGGTGCTGGGCACCAGCGAACAGTGCATCGCCACCCATCCTTCGGACATGTGCGTGGCGATGATCGCCATTGGCGCGACGGTCGAGGTGCAGGGTCCGAAGGGCAAGCGCAGTGTCGATTTCGCCGACTTCCACCTGTTGCCTGGCGCGACGCCGTGGAAAGAACACGCGCTGCTGGACGATGAGCTGATCACCCACGTGGTGCTGGCCGCGCCGCTGGCCGGCAATAAGTCCGCGTACCTGAAGCTGCGGGATCGCGCCTCGTACCAGTTCGCCCTGGCGTCCAGCGCGGTGATCGTTGTCATGGACGGCAACACCGTGCGTGACGCGCGGGTCGCCCTGGGCGGCGTAGGGACCAAACCCTGGCGCTCGCTCGAAGCCGAGCAGGCGTTGAAGGGCCAGAGCCTGACCCCGCAGACCCTCGATAAAGTCGCCGCCATCGCCCTCAAGGGCGCCAAAGCCTATCGCCACAACGCCTACAAGATCGCCTTGGGGCAGCAGGCCATCGTGCGCAACCTCGGCACCTTGAATGCCTGACCGGAGAATTCACCATGACTGACGCAATGATTGGCTCGGCACCCCGTCGCATCGATGGCCAACGTAAGGTCACCGGCAGCGCGATGTACGCGTCCGACCACCACCTGAAGAATATGGCCTACGGCTACGGCGTGTTCAGCACCGTCGCCAGTGGCAAGATCACCGGCCTGGAACTGGACGCGGCGCGGAAATCGCCGGGCGTTCTGGAGATTCTGCACCACGGCAACTTCCCGGCGCTCTATCACAACTCGACGCTGCCGATGTCGTTCGCCCAGATCCTCAAGGCAGCCAAGTCCGACGAAAGCCGCCTGCCGTTCGAAGACGACACCGTGCATTACGCCGGCCAGTTCGTCGCTTTGGTGGTGGCCGATACCTTCGAGCACGCCCGCGCCGCGGCCTACAAGATCAAAGTCAGTTACAGCAAGACCGACGCCGTGGCCAATCTCGAACAAGGCCTGAAAGCCGGCACGCTGCAGGATGGCAGCCCGAACCACAGCCGGGGTGACGCCGCCGCTGCTTTCGATAGCGCCGCCCACAGCATCGACGCCACCTATTCGACGCCGGTCGAAACCCACAACCCGATGGAAATGCACGCCACCGTCGCCACTTGGGAAGACGGTCGACTGATCGTTTACGAGGCGACTCAAGGCGTGGTCGCCCACCGCAATTCCCTGGCAAAAATCTTCGGCATGATCCCGGAGAAGGTCGAAGTGCGCGCGTCGTTCATTGGCTCGGGCTTCGGCAGCAAACTGTGGATCTGGCCCCATTCGGTCGCCGCCTGTGGCGCTGCCAAGGTGCTCAAGCGCCCGGTGCAACTGGTGGTGCCGCGTCAGCAGATGTTCACCACCACCGGCCACCGCCCGGAAACCCGTCAGCGCATGCGGCTGGCCACCGACGACAAAGGCAAGCTGGTATCGGTGAGCCACGAGTCCATCAACACCACGTCGTTTACCGACCCGTACAAGGAAAACTGCGGCACCTCGACCAAGAGCCTCTACAGCTGCGCGAACGTGCTGGTGACCCACAAGATCATCGAGGTCAATCGCGGCACGCCGACGTCCATGCGTGCGCCGGGTGCAGCGCCGGGGCTGTTCGCCCTGGAATCGGCCATGGATGAAATGGCCGAAAAAGTCGGCATGGATCCGCTGGAGTTCCGCAAGCTCAACGTCTCCGAGCGCGACGAAAGCCAGAACCTGCCGTGGTCAAGCAATCATCTGCAAGAGTGCATCGACAAGGCCGCCGAGCGCTTCGGCTGGAGCAAACGCAACCCGGCGCCCGGCTCGATGAAGGACGGTACCGAGATCATCGGCTATGGCATGGCCGCCTGTAACTGGGACGCCTATCGCACGCCGGCAGAGGCACAGGTTGCGCTGCGCGCCGACGGCACGGCCTGGGCCATTTGCGGGGTGCAGGACATCGGCACCGGCACCTACACCATCGTTGCTCAAGTGGTCAGCAGCATCACCGGCATCCCGCTGGACAAGATCGAGGTCGAGCTGGGCAATTCGTCGTTCCCGCCGGCGCCGGTGTCAGGCGGCTCCTGGGCGACCGCAAGCGTACTGCCCGCCATCGCCGAGGCCACCCGCCAGGCCGTCGATCAGTTGAAGGCGTTCGCGACCGCGCCCAAGGGCGTGTTTGCCGGGGCCAAGGCCGATCAGGTGAGCTTCGAGCAGGGTCAATTGAAAAGCGGCGACAAGACGTTCGCCATCGCTGACGTGCTCAAGGCGCAAAAGCAGGCCAGTGCTTTCGGTGAAGCCAAGACCGGCATGAACGACACCAGCAAGCACTCGTTCCGCTCCTTCGGTGTGCACTTTGTCGAAGTGCGCTGGGACCCGGGCATTTCGCGGCTGCGGGTGTCGCGGGTGGTCAGTGCCATTGACGTGGGCAAAGTGATCAACCAGAAAACCGCCCTCAATCAGGTCGAAGGCGCGATCGTCATGGGCGTCGGCATGGCGCTGTTTGAGGCCACCGATTTCGACGAGCGCAACGGCATGCCGGTGAACAACAACTACGCCGAATACGTGGTGCCGGTGCATGCGGATCAGCCAGAGATCGACGTGATCCTGCTGGACTACCCCGATTTTGAGCTCAATGAGTTCGGCGCTCGCGGGATCGGAGAAATCGGGATCACCGGCCTGGCGGCTGCGGTGGCCAATGCGGTGTCGCATGCCACCGGCAAACGCATCCGCGACCTGCCGATCACCCTGGACAAATTGATGGAGTTGCCGCCGACGATGAAGGTGTGAATCGAAAGCGGCCGCTGCAACACACGCAGCGGCCGCTTTCGCACCGGTACTGCCAATCATCCGGCAACCAGGGAGCCCACCGGCTCCCTGAACATCATTGCCCTTCCAACAACTCCCCTGCCCGATCCAGCAAGCCCAGCGGGTCGTCCGTCTTGTGGATGTCCACCGAGAGCATCTGCCGAAACTTCCGTGCCCCGGGAAACCGGTGCCCAGGCCCAGCACATGGCGGGTGATGTGGTGCATGGAGCCGCCGTCGCGAAGGTGCGCTTCCACGTAGGGGCGCATCAGCGCCAGGGTGTCGGCGCGGGTAATTAGCGGGGCGGTGCTGCCGAACAGTTCGCGGTCCACGCCTGCCAGCAGGTACGGGTTGTGATACGCCTCACGGCCGAGCATCACGCCATCGAAGGTATTCAGATGCTCCTGGCACTGCTCCAGGGTCTTGATGCCGCCGTTGAGGATGATCTCCAGTTCGGGAAAGTCCTGCTTCAACTGCGCGGCAATGTCATAGCGCAGGGGCGGGATGTCCCGGTTTTCCTTTGGCGACAGGCCTTCAAGAATGGCGATGCGGGCATGCACGGTGAAGCTGGTGCAGCCGGCGTCGCGCACGGTGCCGACGAACTCGCAGAGCTGCTCGTAACGGTCGCGGCCGTTGATGCCGATGCGGTGCTTGACCGTCACCGGAATCGTCACCGCGTCGCGCATGGCTTTGACGCAATCGGCCACCAGTTGCGGATGCCCCATCAACACGGCGCCGATCATGTTGTTCTGCACGCGATCGCTCGGGCAACCGACGTTGAGATTGACTTCATCGTAGCCGGCCGCCTGGGCCAGGCGCGCACTGGCGGCGAGGTCAGCCGGGTTGCTGCCGCCCAATTGCAGGGCCAGCGGATGCTCCGTCTCGTCGTGGCGCAAAAAACGCTCGGTATCGCCGTGCAGCAACGCGCCGGTGGTGACCATCTCGGTGTACAGCAGCGCGTTTTTCGACAGCAGCCGCAGGAAAAACGGCAGTGACGATCCGTCCAGTCCATCATCGGGGCTACGGAAAAACGCCGTGAAGGCTCGAACGGAAGGCGGTCAGTACGGGGTTCTGTGGTAGGCAACATGGCAGCAATGAGCAGGTCGGGCGAAGAGGACGCGCATTCTAACAGCTCGCACGCCCGGCTGAAGCGGGTCATGGTGAAAACACGCGCGCTCTGCAGAGCAGAACTCATACGGTAAGCAATGAAGCAGTCGCTTGAAACTTATAACAACTTCATCACTGCCACAGGGTCATAAACTTCACGACCACCCTAAGCATTAGCCAGCTAACAACCCCTCTTTCAAGACGCTCGCTTTATACATATCCATAGATGCTGGCTTTATTAAGCCTTTTCCCGGCAGATTATTTGACGCCATAAATTCGCAGCCTTGTTACGGCGTTACTGTTCAAACAGAATTATTTAAATAAGAATGGAAGTTGACGCCAACAAAATAAATGAACTTTATTTTAATTAAGCACTGGCAAAGCAAGTTGAATGAGATATAACAAGTAACACCCTGTACCCATAATCGTACACACATGAAAACCCTTAACGTTATTGGCCTATGGCTGCTGCCTCTGTGCGCCGCAACCACGGCGCTCGCTCAGCCCAGCGTGAACACTTCCGCGACAGTTGAGCAGCACCGGACGCTCAACCACCGTGACGTCGGCGGTATTGTGATCGGGCAGACCATGACCCTAGCAGGCCGGACGTTTTATGACAGTTTCGCCAATACCTGGCGCGAGAAAGATGAAGCGGAAACGTTTACCGTCACCATTACCGAGCGCCCCACTGCGCGTTTAGGCAGTCAAGTCTTCGTGGATTACGGCAATCGCCGTTTGTTTCAAATGTTCCTCCCGCCCAACCGCACGCTTATTCCGGCCATTGCAGCCGACGCGGCCGGTCAGGTGTACCAGGCCATTCTGGATTATCAATTGGCACAATTCTTTGGCGACCCGGACATGGGACGAGACGAGCTATGAGAGTACTCACTATTAATCGCAGTTTGGTGGTTGTCGCCAGCCTCGCCTTGATGGCCGGCCTCTGTTCAGGCGTCCAGGCCAGCGAACTGGCCTATGTCCCGAACAACCCGTCGTTTGGTGGCAACCCGTTGAACGGCCCGGTGCTGCTCAATCAGGCCCAGGCGCAAAACCATTACGTCGAAAAGTCCTCATCGTCCGGCGCCTACTCCGGGCAGACCGCGCTGACCCAGTTCAACAGCATGTTGCAGAGCGCCATCCTCAGCCGGGTGTCGTCGGCGGTGACGTCCAGCATCGTTGGCGCCAATGGCCAACTGGTTCCGGGCACCGTCGAAACCACGGACTTCCGCATCGCAATCACCAACCTGCAAGGCGGCCTGCTGCAGATCGTCACGACCGACAAAAACACCGGCCAGACCACCCAGTTCCAAGTGAATCAACCGTAAGACCCGTCGCATCCGATATCTGCAATACCCCACAACAACACTGAATAAGGAAGATCATCATGCAAGCACGCAAATCCTTACTGTCTCTGGCCATCCTGTTTGCGGTATCCGGTGCGGCCATGGCCGACTCAAGCACCGTCAACACCACCCAGGCCGGTACTGACAACAAGTTGGGCGTCGAGCAGCAAGGCGCCACCCAGTCGACGGTTACGGTCAATCAGAACGGCGGCCGTAACACCGCTGGCGCCAGCCTCAATGGCATTCCTGTCAGCCAGAGCGCGACCTACAGCAACCTGACGATCAACCAGACCGGCTACTACAACATCGCCGGCGCCAAACAGGCCGGGAACAACAACACCGGCTCGATCACTCAGAATGCCGGCGGCCCTCAACCGCAGATCGCCAGCCTGAATCAGTCCGGCGCTTACAGCAAAGCGACCATTGATCAACAGGGCAACTACAGCACCAGCGCCTACATCACCCAGGGCGGCGGTAACAACAACACCGCCAGCGTCTCGCAAACCGCCAACACGAGCTCCAGCGGGACCATCTCCCAGGCCGGCAGCTACAACCTGGCGAGCGTCTCGCAGCAAGGCAACAGCAACAGCGTGGGCGGTAAAGTCACACAAGCGGGCAACAGCAACACCGGCACCGTTTCGCAACAGCGTAACCAGGCGCAGACCGTCGCCACTCTGCAACAGAACGGCAACAACAACCTTGGCTCGATACAGCAGACCGGCTCCATCTTCACCAGCGCCAACGTGCAACAGCGCGGCGACTTCAACACCGTCAGCGCTTCCCAGAACGGCACTTCACTGACCGCAGACGTCCAGCAGTTCGGCAACAACAACTACGCGTCCAGCACCCAGACCAGCGTCAACAACGAAGAAACCCTGCTCCAGACCGGCAACAACAACCGCGCGGTCGTTAGCCAGACCGGCACCGGCACTTACACATCCTCCAACATCGTCGGCCTGACCCAGTCCGGCAACAACATGGTCGCCAACGTCAGCCAGACCGGCGGCAGCGGCAACGTGGCAACGATCTACCAACACTAAGATGATGTACCCCGCCAGGGTCTGGCGGGGTTTTCTTGCGGGAAGAGAAAGTATGCGCGTCCGTCCCCTCATGTTGATGTTCACTGCCGTCATGCTGATTGCCGGCTGTACCACGTCCCGCCCTGCGGCGACCATTTCCCCGGCCACGTTGTCGCCTGCCACCCAGAGCCTGCGTGACCTGACCCACCTGCCGCCGCCCGCGGGTCCCATCAGCGTCGCGGTCTACGGCCTGCGCGACCAGACCGGGCAGTACAAACCGTCCCCCGACAGTTCGTTTTCCACCTCGGTGACCCAGGGCGCCGCGTCGCTGCTGATCAGCGCCCTGCGCGACTCACGCTGGTTCAAGCCGGTGGAGCGGGAAAACCTTCAAGACCTGCTCACCGAGCGCAAGATCATCCGCGCGCTGGAGCAGCCCCAGGACCAGGCTCAGGTGCAACTGCCTGCGCTGCGGCCGGCGAACATGATCATCGAAGGCGCCATCGTCGCCTACGAAAGCAACGTGCGCACCGGCGGCATCGGCGTTCGCTATCTCGGTGTCGGGCCATCCGAGCTTTACCGCCAGGATCAGGTGACCGTCAACCTGAGGGCGGTGGACATCCGCACCGGTGACATCATCCAGAGCATCACGACCACCAAGACCATATTCTCGATTCAGGTCGATTTCGGCATCTTCCGCTTCGTCTCCCTCAAGCACCTGCTGGAGGTCGAGACCGGCGTGTCGCGCAACGAACCCGTGCAGCAATGCGTGCGCGAAGCCATCGAAACGGCGCTGATCCACATGATTGCCCAAGGCGCCCGGGACGGTAGCTGGAACCTGAAAAACCCCGCTGACCTGAACAAGCCGCTGCTGCAGAGTTACCTGCAGAGCTACGACGAACAAATGACCACCTTGCCGCTGGCTGAGGCGGACCAGGACATTGTTACGACAGGAGAAAAGAATGGAACGCAACGCTAAAGGATTCGCCTGGGTCGCCGCCGCACTGCTGCTCACCGGCACGCTTGCCCAGGCACAGGCCCAGGATCTGGTGCGCGAGGCACGCTATGCGGACATCACTGTCGGCAACAGCGTCGCTACCATCTTGCAGATCGGCGCCTACAACCAGGCGCGCGTCGATCAAAGCGGGGCCCGACTGAATCAGGCCGTGAGTCAGACCGGCAGTCGCAACCAGGCGGTGGTCAACCAGAGCGGGGTGAACAACGCGGTCACCGCGCAGCAGAACGGCACGGCGAACACCGCGCAGGTTAGCCAATCGGGCACCAACAACCAGACCGGCGTGACGCAGCACGGCACTGACAACGCCGCGAGCGTGGTGCAGACCGGCGCCTATAATCAGGCCTTCGTCGGGCAATACGGTCAGGCCAACCAGGTCAGCGTCACCCAGGCTGGATTCGGCGGTGCCGTGTCCGTCAAGCAGTTCGGCGACAACATGAAAGCCAGCGCGACCCAACGGTGATCACGATGATGGACTTCACGCAGCTCGTTGTGACGGTTGACGCTCAGCGCAGCGGCTCGACGGCGGTGATCCGCCCGCACCTCGAAAATCCTGCGCCGCTGACGCTGCACTACCGAATGACCGTCAGGCAGACCAGCGCCCAGGGCACGACGGCCATCGACCAGCAAGGCGATCTGCAGAGCGGGATCGCGGCGAACAGCGTGAGCTTGAGCCTCCCGGCCGAGGCGACGTGTCAGGTTCATCTGGAAGTCTTCGATCGGACCACGCTGATCAAATCAGTCGACAGCGACTGCGGCGAGACGCCCGCTCGTTGATTGTGGCCACACCACTGCGCGCGGATTCCCGTATCGGGCATATGCCTGTGGGGCCGTCGCAGACCGTCGGCGGATAAGATGTCAGCGCCCGGGAACATCCCGGCCGGTCCGGGCTCCAACCAGTCTGGATCGAGTATCCGCCTTCCTCGGGAACCGACAGACCATGCCCCCGCGCCGCTCTTTTAAAAGCGCGCATCGCCCGGATCATGGCTGACACGCAGGCACGCCGTTTGCGCAAACGCAGGCGTCTAAACCGGTGCGTGTGTCGCGGTTTACGCCCTTGAGTGACCGGCGGCGCTCGGGTAATGTCAGCACAACCACAGGACAGAGCACGCTCATGACTTCCAAGCTGGAACAACTCAAGCAATTCACCACCGTCGTTGCCGACACCGGCGATTTCGCTGCCATCGAAAAACTCAAGCCCGTCGACGCCACCACCAACCCTTCCCTCTTGCTCAAGGCCGCTTCCAGCGACAGCAACAGCGACCGGTTGAAAGAGGCGTTCACCGGCAGCAACAACGACATCAACGTCGCCAGCGACCGTTTCGCCGTCGCCATCGGCCGTGAAATTCTGAAAGTGGTCCCGGGCCGCGTTTCCACTGAAGTGGACGCACGCCTGTCGTTCGACACCCAGGCCTGCATCGAACGCGCCGACCGCATTGTTGGTTTGTACGAAGATTTCGGCATCGGCCGCGACCGCATCCTGATCAAGCTGGCGTCGACCTGGGAAGGCATCAAGGCCGCTGAAGTGCTGGAAAAGAAAGGCATCCAGTGCAACCTGACCCTGCTGTTCTCTTTCGCTCAGGCCCAGGCCTGCGCCGACGCGGGCGTGTTCCTGATCTCGCCATTCGTGGGCCGCATCTACGACTGGTACAAGAAGGCCGAAGGCAAAGACTACGTCGGTGCCGAAGATCCGGGCGTGCAGTCGGTGACCCGCATCTACAACTACTACAAGGCTAACGACTACAAGACCGTGGTCATGGGCGCCAGCTTCCGTAACCTCAGCCAGATTGAAGAACTGGCCGGCTGCGATCGTCTGACCATCAGCCCTGACCTGCTGCATAAGCTGTCGGAAGACAACGGCACACTTGAGCAGAAACTCAAGCCAGGCAATGGCGGCGAGCCGCGCGTGACTCTCAACGAAAGCCAGTTCCGCTGGGCTTCCAACGAAGACGCCATGGCCACCGAGAAACTGGCCGAAGGCATTCGTCAGTTCGCCCGTGACCAGGTTGCACTGGAAAAGATGCTGTCGGCCAAAGCCTAAAGCGTCAGGCATGTAAAAAGGGCGGCCTCCTCACAGGGGCCGCCCTTTTTATGCCTCGGTTCAGGACCGCAGCGTGTGACTGGCGCTATTGCTGACGCTACTACTGGTGCTCGAGTGCGTTGACCAGGTCACGGAAGGCTTCGCGGTTCGAGTCGTTCAAGCCCATGAGGATCTTGTGGGCCTCAAGCACCTTGGCCTTCACCACGTCTTCGCACTGATCCTGGGTCGGCAGATCGCTCAAGGCCTCGGGACGCGGAACAGGACGCCCGACGATGTTGAAGACCTGATCGAAGCCCATGGACTGCAGCAGCCGCGTGATGTCTTCATGGGTGGTGACGACCGTCGGCAACAACCCGGCCTTCTGGCGCGAGAGGATCGACAGCTTGGCCAGCAGACCCAGGGTTGTGCTGTCGATGCTGCGGGTTTCGGTCAGATCGATGACCACCGTCGAGAAATTCATCGAGGTGAAGATCCGCTCAATTGTCGCATCCAACGCCGAGCACAGCGTCAGACGCACTTCACCCACAAACTTGAGGACGAATGTGCCGTCTTGCTCGGCGAACTGGATTCTACCGGTACTCATTAAAGGTTCCTGCTCAACACTAACAAGGCGATATCATCCGGCATCTCCCCTAGCGTGGCCAATCCAAACGTCTGGCGCAGACCATCCAGGCTGCCCCCGCCGCCTTGACCAGTTCGGGCAAGTTGGCTTCTTTCTCTTTGAGTGTATCACCTGGCAGAAGGTCCAGAATGCCGTCGGACAGCAGGGTGAGACTAAAGGACGCAGGCAGATCGATAACGTGATCCGTGTAAGTCGCTTCATTGAACAGCCCGACAGGCAGACCACGGCCTTCAAGGTAATGCGTGTCCCCCGGCGTGTAGAACACCGGCAGCGGCAAATGGCCGCCGACGCTGTACGTCAGTTGCCCGGTAACCTCGTCGATCACGCCACCCACCATGGTCACGTGCTTGCCCAGCTTGCAGCTGATCAGCCCGCGATTGATGTGGCCCAGCACATCTGACGGCTTGAACTCCGGCAGACTGCCGCCTCGCTTGGATTCAAACAGCAGGCGCGTGGTCATGAATTTCAACAGCACGGTGATGAACGCAGACGACGCGCCATGACCGGACACGTCCGCGAGGTAAAAGGCGACGCGTCGCTCATCGACCCGAAAATAATCAACGAAATCGCCCGACAGGTACAGCGACGGGATGATCTCATGTTCGAATTCGAACGCGTCGATGGCCCAGGGGCTGATGGGCAGCATGTTCATCTGCACCTGACGGCCCGCATCCTGGTCTTCCTGCAGCAAGTGCAGGCTGGCCTCGAGCTCGCGATTGGCGGTCTCCAGCTTCTGCCGGTATTCCTGGTTTTCGTGGAGCAGACGCGCCCGGTCCAGCGCTCGTCGGACCGAGTGCTCAAGCACTGCAAGGTCTTCGAGGGGTTTGATCAGGTAATCGGCAGCGCCAAGGCGCAGTGCTTCGACGGCATCACTCATCACACCCGCGCCAGACACCACGATGACCGGCGTTTCCGGCGCAAGACTGGTGACCTGACGGATCAGCTCGAGACCGCCCACCTGCGGCATGCGCAGGTCGCAGATCAGCAGATCGGGCTTTTCCCGCTCGAAAGTCTGTAGACCCTGCAGGCCATTACCGGCTTGCAGAACACTGAACCCGCTGTCTTCCAAATAGGCCGCGAGACTCGCGCGCACGACTTCGTCGTCATCGATGATCAGCAGCGTGGCACTGGTTTTTTGCATGTGGGCAAACGGCGCCAGATTAGGTTGGCGTAGGCGGCTGGTTGCAGTCAGCCCGCGTACTGGATTCGCTTCTAGCCTCTCTGGCTCAGGTAGCGGACTTTTGGTCAAACGCTTCACATGACAGAGCTGCCCTTCAAGGCGCAGACGGTACTCCCATCCGCCTGGCGTTTCAAGCGCGGCCCCGCTGCCGAACGGCGTCTTTACATCGCAAATCGCCCGGAGTTATAAGAACCGTTAAATCAGCAATCAAAACGAAGGATGCGTCATGGGCCAGCTCGATCGCGATTACGAAGAAAAACGAGATTACATTCGCATGCGGGTCGATGCGGACATCAGCCTGATCTACGCCGGCCAGATTATCCCGGCCGTCTGCGTGGATTTATCCAGCTCTGGCATGCAGATACAAGCGCCCCGCTCGTTCCAGGTGGGCGACAAGATCAGCGTGACGATTGATTCCGAGCATGCCGCGCTCAAGGGCCTGGAGGCCGACACCGAGGTGGTGTGGATTGCCGACATCGAGGGCGGCGAGCAAAAACTGGGGCTGACGATCCTCGCGATGAAGTGACGTCAGTCCGGAACTCCATCACATTTTCGAAAAATAGCGAAAATAAAAAGGCGACCCTCAGGTCGCCTTTTTTGCGTCGCTTTCCAGCGCGGCGGGATCAGAAGTCGTCGACGACTTTGCCGTCTTTGACTTTGAACTCGCGGTTTTGCAGGTAAGCGTTGCGGATGAAGATGTACTTGTCGCCATTGATCAGCTTTTCGGCTGAGAGCAGGCTGGCCCGGGTGTCGACAACGCTCACGGCCAGCGCAGTGTTACGCGTCGGGACGTGATCGATGTAACGCCAAGGCTGGGTGTAGGTGTCCGGGTATTTGGCGAATGTGTCACGCACGGTGCTCGGACCAAATAGCGGCAGCATCACGAACGGGCCGCTTGGAACGCCCCAATGACCGAGGGTCTGGCCGAAATCTTCGTCGTTGCGTTGCAGGCCCATCTTGGTGCCGACATCGAAGAAGCCCAGCAGGCCAAAGGTGGTATTGAAGATCAGGCGTGCGGTATCGACGCCCGCGGCTTCAGGTTTGACCTGAAGCACATCGTTGGCAAGGTTGGTGACTTCGCCGACGTTTTTGAACATGTTGTGGATGCCGTCTTCAAGGAACTGCGGCGTGATGAACTCATAGCCCTGGGCGATGGGTTTCAGCGCGTAGGTGTCGACGGTGTCATTGAAACGGAAAATCGCACGGTTGACGCCTTCCCACGGATCTTCGTCCGCCGCATTTGCAGCCATCGGCGCCACGGCCAGACTGGCCCACACGCACGTTCGAACCAGACGATTGATAAAGCCAGCACCGTTCTCGGGCATAGCTGAGACTCCCAGTCAAAGTAATCAAGCGGGCGCTACGCCCCAAACCAAAGGCGGGAGTATAAAGCGTTCTGTGACTATTTACGTCGCTGAAATGGTGGGTGTTTTGTAGGGCCTTAAACATCTGGAACCACTGTCATCGTTCGGTCATCGATTTGTCATGGCAATCCCTTAGCGTCAACGGCTTTGAGAGGGAATGCCATGCTCGCCCCGGTCGCCGTCGCTGCACCGTCGTTCACTGCCGTTTTGTTCGGACTGAGCGGTTGCCTTGTCGACTTCGGCGCCCAGGCGCGCACGCTGCTGGGCAGCGATGGCAGGTCACTGGCTTCCCGGGACGCCCAGCCATTCGCAGCGCTCGCGCCAGGTGCAATCAACGCCCTGAAGCATCTCAAACAGCACGGCATTCCCTGCGCCTGGCTCGATGAATACCCCTCCTCGATTACCGATCAGCTGGCTGCACCGCTCGGCAATCTGATTCTGCCCACTCCCGCGCCGACCCACCGTTGGCCTGCACCTGATGCGTGCTGGCAAGCGCTGATGACCCTTGGCGTGAAGCAACTGGACGGCTGCGTATTGGTGAGCGGCGATCCGCGTCTGGTCATGGCGGGCATCAACGCAGGGCTGTGGACGGTCGGGCTGGCGTCTTGCGGCCCGCTGTGCGGTGTGTCGCCTGAGCAATGGGAGGCATTGAGCGATCTGGATCGCGAGCGCCGTCGCGGCCGAGCCACCCTCGAGCTGTATGCGGCCGGCGCACATTCAGTCATTGATCACTTGGGCGAGCTGGAGTCGTGCCTGGCGGATATCACTCTGCGCCGGCAGAAGTCGGAGAAGCCTTGAGCTGACTGAGGTCATGCACAGTGGCCTGGAGTGGATTAGTCTAGGGCGGTAAAGGACCTTTGCCTGCGTATTGCGGTCCATCGTGAGACCAATCAGATTAAGGAAGACCCCATGTCCGTCAGTGACTTGCAACTACAACTCGACAGCCTGAACCAGCAGCTGGAGCATAATCCTGATCTGACCGCAGAGGATCGCTCGAACCTGACCGAGGTCATGGAGCAGATCCAGGCGCAGATCGAACTCGAGACCGTCTCCCAAGACCCGAGCATTGCCGATGGCGTCAACCTGGCGGTCGAGCGTTTTGAGGTCGATCACCCGACCATCGCCGGTACGCTGCGCAATGTCCTGGTAACGCTGGGCAGCATGGGGATCTGATTCAGGCGTCTGCTGGCCCACCTCATTGAAGCAGCCGGCTCGATTCTGAAAGCCGGCTTGCTGGCTAACGCAGTGCGTCAGTCACCCCTATCGTCTGAACATTCGGGTTCGCCAGCAAGCCGACTCCTACAAATGGGGCAGCAACGCCTTATTGCCGCGCGAGACGCACGTTTTCCAGTGTCAGCGCTTCCGTGCTGCGGTAGGGGTTGATGTCCAGCCCGCCGCGGCGCACGTAACGCGCATACACCGTCAGCTTCTCCGGCTTCAGCAAACGCTGCAGGTCCATGAAGATGCGTTCCACGCACTGCTCATGGAAATCAGAATGCTGGCGGAAGCTGACGATGTAGGCCAGAAAACTGGCGTGATCCAGCGCCGCGCCACGGTATTCAACCGCCACGCTGCCCCAGTCCGGCTGGCTCGTCACCGGGCAGTTGGATTTGAGCAGATGGCTGTGCAGCGCATCGTCCACCACCCGCGACTCATCGCAGCGCAGCAGTTCGGGTTGAGGGCGGTCGTAGCTTGAAATAGTCACGTCGAGGTCATCGACGCACACACCCGGCACCGAAACAATTCCCTCGGCCTCGATGTCCTTCAGGCTGCGAATGCGGACGCCAACCGGCTTGCCAGCCGCCGCCGACAGGTCCTTTTCCAGTGTGGCGATCAGCTCGGCTTCAGACGCAAAGGCGGTCTGATTGAGCGAGTTCAGGTAGAGCTTGAACGACTTGGATTCGATGATATTGGCCGAGTCCGCCGCGATGCTGAACTCACCAATGGCCACCACCGGCTTGCCCGACGGCAGCAGCCAGGACAACTCGTAGCAATTCCAGAAATCGACACCCTGATAAGGCAGGGTCTCGGCGGTCAGTCCCAGTTCCGCCCACTTGGCAGCGCGTGGAATAGGGAACAGCAGAGACGGGGTGTACGTGGCGATGTATTCGCTGGACTTGCCCAGCGGCGAGTGTTCGGCTGCGGGATGCATGGCGGGACCTGGACCTGAAAAAAGCGGCTGTTAAAACCAAGGCCGCGAAGTTTATCGGGTTCGCTCAGGGTTTTCAGCGTTTACTGACTGATCGCCACCTCGCCGACCATGCCCGGCTTGCACAGCCCGCTAGTGGAATCGTCGTGCTTCATGGCCGCGGTGTCGTGCTCCGGGCCGTACTCCCCACTGCGCGTCGGCCCCTGATCCATCTGCTACTCGTAACGCAAGGCGTGGGCCGGCTGGATCTGCGCGGCGCGGTAAGCCGGGTAAATCGTTGCCAGAAAGCTGAGGATAAAGCCGGCACTGCAGATCAGCGCCACATCGCTGCCTTCGAGCTTCGACGGAAGATTGCTGATGAAATAAACGTCCGAGGTGAAAATGTGCTGGCCTGTTACGCGCTCGACCCAGCCGACGATCTGACTGACGTTGATCGCAGCGACCACCCCCAGCACGCCGCCGATCACGGTGCCAACGACGCCGATAACGGTGCCCTGCACCATGAAGATGGTCATGATCTGGCTCGGGGTGGCGCCGATGGTGCGCAGGATGGCGATGTCGGCGCCCTTGTCATTCACCACCATGATCAGCGTGGCGATGATGTTGAACGCCGCCACGGCGACAATCATCAGCAGCAGAAGGCCGATCATGGTCTTTTCCATCTTCATCGCGCTGAACAGGCTGCCCTGCGTGTGGGTCCAGTCATCCGCCTTGTAGTCCGCACCGAGTCCGGCGGCAATGGCCGTTGAAACCTGCGGCGCGGCGTACAAATCCGTCAGCGCCAGCCGCACGCCCTGCACTTGATTGGGCTGCCAGCGCTGGATGACGGCGGCATCGGCGACGTTGACCAGCGCCATTGAACCGTCCAGTTCGGCACCGACCTTGAACACGCCCACCACCGTCAAGCGCTGCAGGCGTGGGGTGATGCCACCGGGGGCACTGCTGATTTCCGGAACGATCAGCGTCAGTTTATCGCCGACGTTCAGACGAAAGCGCCGGGCGGTGATTTCGCCGATCACCACACCAAATTCACCCGCCTTCAAGTCCTGCAGGCGGCCCTGCACGATGTGCTGGGTCACGATGGAGACCTTGGATTCCAGGGCCGGATCGACGCCGTTAATCTGTATCGGCTGCATCGAGCCCTTATACGACAGCATGCCGTCCATTTCAGTGAATGGCACGGCGGCCGTGACCTGTGGATCTTTCAGCGATGCCCTGGCCGCCGGCTGCCAGTCGTCGAGCGGCTTGACGCCAGAGATCACCGCATGGGGGACCATGCCGAGGATCCGCGAACTCATTTCCTGCTGGAAACCGTTCATCACGGACAGCACCACGATCATCGCGAGCACGCCCAGCGCCAGCCCGATCATCGAGGTCATGGAAATGAACGAGATGAAGTGGTTGCGACGCTTGGCCCGCGTGTAGCGCGTACCGATAAAGATGGATAACGGTCTGAACATTCGTGGAGCACCGTAACTAAGCAGCTAAAAGTAAAAAGCCGATGCCCTGAAGACACCGGTCGTACGGGTCAGGCTTCGACCAGACGGCCTTCTTCAAGACGCCACACGCGGTCCATCTGCCGGGCCAGCGTCATGTCGTGGGTCACCACCAGAAACGCAGTGCGCGACGACGTGCTCAGCTCGAGCATCAGGTCCTGAATTCCTTGCGCCGTGTGAGAGTCAAGGTTGCCAGTGGGCTCGTCGAGCATGACCAGACCCGGCTGGTTGACCAGCGCTCGGGCGATCGCCACCCGTTGACGTTCGCCGCCGGACAGCTCCGACGGCTTGTGCGCCAGTCGATGCTTGAGCCCTACCCGCTCCAGCAGCGCGGTTGCACGCTGACGGGCTTCCGGAATCGGCGTCTTGCCGATCAGCAATGGCATGCAGACGTTTTCCAGCGCGGTGAACTCGGGCAGCAAGTGGTGGAACTGATAGACGAAGCCAAGGGCACGGTTGCGCAGCAGACCGCGGGCCTTCTCGTTGAGCGCCGAAAGCTCTTCGCCCGCCAGCCAGACACTGCCTTCGGTGGGCGTGTCGAGGCCGCCAAGCAGGTTGAGCAAGGTACTTTTGCCCGAGCCCGAGCTGCCGACGATCGCTACGCGTTCGCCCGGGTGCAACTCCAGTTGCAGGCCCGAGAGGACGACCACGGATTCCGGACCTTCCTCGTAGGATTTGCCCAGGTTGCGGCAGCTCAGTACAGCTTTATCACTCATGCCCGACTCACTCATAACGTAGCGCCTCCGCCGGCTGGGTGCGCGCAGCACGCCAGGCTGGATACAGGGTGGCGAGAAAACTCAGGACCAGCGCCGCGCCGCATACGAGCAGCACGTCCTGGGCCATCAATTGCGAAGGCAGATAGTCGATGAAGTAGACATCCGCGTTGAGAAACTTGTGACCGATCAGACCTTCCAGCGCCGAAATCGCCGAACTGACGTTGAGTGCCGCAAGAATGCCGACACCGGCGCCGATCAACGTCCCGACCACACCGATGACCGTGCCCTGGACCATGAAGATCGCCATGATCTGGCCCGGGGTCGCGCCCAGGGTACGCAGAATGGCGATATCACCGCGCTTGTCGTTGACCACCATCACCAGCGTGGAAATGATGTTGAACGCCGCGACCGCCACGATCAGCAACAGCAACAGGCCGATGATGGATTTCTCCATGCCGATCGCCTGATACAGGTTGCCGTGAGTGCGGGTCCAGTCGCGGGAGTAATACTGGTGCTCGCCGAGGTTCTGGGCGATGTCGTACGCCGTGCGTGGCGCCTTGAACAGATCGGTGAATTTCAGACGCAAGCCCTGCACCTGATCCGGCTTCCAGCGGTGCAGCCGCGCCAGGTCCTGCAGATTGGTGACGCCCAGGTAGCCGTCCAGCTCGCCGGCGCCGACATGAAAGATGCCGACCACGGTAAAGCGCTTCATGCGCGGGAACATGCCGGCAGGGGTCACGGTGACTTCGGGGGACACGAACGTGACTTTGTCGCCCATGCCGACACCGAGCTTGGTCGCGGCCTTGTCGCCGATCACCACGCCAAAGCCGCCCGCGACCAGGTCGTCAAGGCTGCCCTGCTTCATGAAACCGTCGATGATCGACACCTTGCGCTCCTGCGCCGGGTCGATGGCATTGAGCAGGATCTTCTGCACATTGCCGTTGTTGGTCAGCAGGCCTTGCATCTGAGTGAACGGCGCAACGGCCTCGACCTGTTTGTTCTGTTTGACCCGGGAGGCCAGGGCCTGCCAGTCATTGATCGGCTCGCCGGACTCGATGGTAGCGTGGGGCACCATGCCCAGCACGCGGGTGCGCATCTCGTGGTCGAAGCCGTTCATGACCGAGAGCACGACGATCATCACGACCACGCCCAGGGCGAGGCCGATCATCGACGTCAGGGAAATGAAGGAGACAAAGTGATTACGGCGCTTTGCACGGGTGTAGCGCGTGCCGATGAATACAAAGAGAGGTCTGAACATTTAGGGGCTTGTTCGGAGGAATGGGAACGTCCTTGTGGCGGGCCTGGGCAAGCGGCTTTACACTCGGATCACCACCGGATCACGCTCGAAAAGCTGAGCTATGATTTTGAGCAATCACTCTGACAACCGCCGCTACCATGGGTTCGCCATGCCGACACTAGATGAAGAAGAACGCCGCGAATACTACCGTATCGAGGACAGCGTCGCACTGGAAATTAACCGCATCGCCGAGACTGGCACGGGAGAGGAACCTGGCCATCACGACACGTCCACGCTCTTCGATCTGCTGAGCGAATTGCACGTCGCCGAGTTTGAATCCCAGCACCTGCTGCGCCAGCTGGATGATCGAGACCGCACTACCAACAGCTTCCTTCGAGCGATGAGCAAGCGCATCGACTTGCTCGGCCAAGTGGTGGCGCACACCGCACTGGGCAAGCTGGGCGCGCCGCAGCGCGTGATCATGTCCGAGGGTGGCCTGCAATTCGAAACCCCTCAACCCTTCCAGCCCGGCACCCTGTTGTCGGTGAAGATGGTGCTGATGCCCCAGGCGTCGGGGATGATGCTGCGGGCCCGGGTGACGCAGTGTCATGCGTTGACCATCGGCGATTTTGACGTCGGCGCGGAGTGGATCGACCTCACTGACGCCCAGCGCCAATTGCTCGCCCGACACATCCTGCAACGACAAGCCGCGCAGCGGCGGCTGGCCCGTGAGCAGGCAGACCCCGACACCAAGCCAACCTGACCCCGGCACCCCTTATTTCAGCCCGACCTATTCCAGCGCCATGCGTACCAAGGAGTGATTGTGACCATTATTTACGGCCACCGCGGCGCCAAGGGCGAAGCACCGGAAAACACCCTGACCAGCTTTCAGGAATGCCTCAAACACGGCGTCAAACGCTGCGAACTGGATCTGCACCTGTCCCGCGACGGCGAGCTGATGGTGATCCATGACCCGACCCTCAAGCGCACCACCGACCGCCGCGGCAAGGTCGTCGAGCACGACGCCGCCGATCTCATGACCTACGACGCGCGCAAGGGCGGACCCGGCTGGGTGCAGCCCTGCCCCATTCCCCGACTGGAAGAACTGTTCGAGAAATGCGCCTTCGATCACTGGCAGCTTGAGGTCAAAAGCGCGTCACGCACCCGCGCGGCAACCACCGTGCTGGCCATTCGTGAAATGGCTCAGCGCCACGGACTGCTGGATAAAGTGACGATCACGTCGAGTTCCCGGGAAGTGCTGCGCGCGGCGCTGGAGCTGACACCGGATATTTCGCGAGGGCTGGTGGCGGAATACGCCTGGCTTGACCCGCTGAAAGTGGCTCAAGGGTATGGCTGCGAAATACTCGCGCTGAACTGGACGCTGTGCACGCCCGAGCGCTTGAAGAAAGCCCAGAACCAAGGGCTGCATGTGTCGGTGTGGACAGTCAACGAGCCCGCGCTCATGCGCAGACTCGCCGACTTCGGCGTTGACAGCCTGATTACAGACTTTCCCGGTTTGGCCAGCGCCACCCTTGGGAAGTACTGAAATCGGTCTCCCCGGCCGGCTCAGGCCACCGGCCGGAGCCGCTCAAAAAAGCCGGTTCAGGCCGTCATATGCCGCTACCCGATAGGCCTCGGCCATGGTCGGGTAGTTGAACGTGGTGTTGACGAAGTACTTGATCGTGTTCGCCTCGCCGGGCTGGTTCATGATCGCCTGACCGATGTGCACGATCTCCGATGCCTGGTCGCCGAAGCAGTGCACGCCGAGGATCTGCAGCGTTTCCCGGTGAAACAGGATTTTCAGCATGCCAACCGGCTCGTTGGAAATTTGCGCGCGAGCCATGCTCTTGAAAAACGCCTTGCCCACTTCGTACGGGACTTTGGCCACGGTCAGGTCATGCTCGTTCTGACCGATGGAACTGATCTCGGGGATGGTGTAGATCCCGGTCGGTACGTCGTTGACGAAGCGCCACGCGCCGTTGTCGACCGCACTGCCCGACGCCGAACGACCCTGGTCATAGGCCGCGCTGGCCAGACTCGGCCAGCCGATCACGTCGCCAGCGCCATAAATGTTCGGCTGGCTGGTGCGATAGGCTTCGTCGACATCGATCTGCCCGCGACCGTTGGCCTTGATGCCGACGTTTTCCAGACCCAGCTTGTCGGTGTTGCCGGTACGGCCGTTACACCACAGCAAGGCGTCGGCCTTGACCTTTTTGCCGGACTTGAGGTGAAGGATCACCCCGTTGTCCAGCCCTTCAACGCGCTCGTATTCCTCGTTGTGGCGCACCATCACGTTGTTGTTGCTGAAGTGATAGCTCAGGCCTTGGGAGATTTCCGAGTCGAGGAAGCTCAGCAACTGGTCACGGTTGTCGATCAGTTCGATTTCTACACCGAGACCGCTGAAGATCGACGCGTATTCGCAACCAATAACCCCCGCGCCGTAGATGATCAGTTTGCGCGGGGTGTGACCCAGACTGAGGATGGTGTCGCTGTCGTAGATGCGCTTGTGGGAGAAGTCGATATCGGCTGGGCGATAAGGCCGCGAGCCGGTGGCGATGATGATCTGGTTGGCGACCAGTTTTTCCACGACGCCGGTGTTGCATACCACGTCGATGCTGCGCTCGTCGGCGAAGCTGCCGGTGCCGAAGAACACGTCGACACGGTTGCGGGCGTAGTAAGCGGTGCGTGATGCGACTTGCTTGTTGATGACCCTCTCGGCGTTCTTCAGGACGTCCGGAAAGGAAAACCAGCGTGGCTCACCGATGGCGCGGAACATCGGGTTGGTGTTGAACTGGATGATCTGTTTAACCGAGTGACGCAGGGCCTTCGATGGGATCGTGCCCAGGTGTGTGCAGTTGCCGCCGACCTGCCGACGACTGTCGACCATTGCCACCTTACGCCCGGCCTTGGCAGCGTTCATCGCCGCGCCCTCACCCGCCGGGCCCGAACCCAGCACTACCACGTCGTAGTTGTAGACAGCCATGCGTACTCCTCAGAACTGGCCGAGACACCACTCTGGTGTCTCCGGCTGAATCATGCCGCCCGGGCGGCATGAAGGATCGAAACTCGCGGCGCAGTCTAGTCTCACCGAGGGCAAACGACCATTAACCCTTGGTCGCGTCCCTCGGCAGACCTCTCTGCTATGCCGCAGGTCGAGTGCTGGAAACCTCACTCGACTAGAGAATTGCTGCGGATGATAAATCCCTTGCGTGACGATTCCTAAAAAATCGCACGCCCAGGCATCTGTCTCTACGGCGGCCCTAGGCATTCACTCGGCCAGATGCAGAAACAGACGTTGCGCCAGTTCCTTGCCGATGGCGCTGCGATAAATGCTCACCACTTCCTTGTTGTCCTTGGCCGCCTTGAGCATGGCCCTGTAACCCATCAGACGCTGTTCCGGGAGTTTAAGGTGCGCGGCGGTGAAGGCATTCGCCGCCGCGTCCTCGCTGGCGTAGTGAAAATGCGCCCACCACAGCAGGTGGTCGTCCTTGTCGCGGATCGCATATTCCTGCACGAAGTCATTGCGACGACTGCCCGACATGTTTTTTCGGCCGTCGACACGGGCAATGCGCACCTCATGTTGTCGATCCAGATAACTGACGCGACTGGCCGTCGGCGGCTGGCGCTTTATCATCTCGATACGCAGCTGACGTCCCTGCTCGCGAAATCGCTGTTCGGCGACACGCATTTCGTCCAGCAGGGGCTGAACTGATTCACCCTTGCCGTCTACCGCATGGGGATTTTCAAGATGAATCTGCAGCTTCTCCGCCAGCTCACCTAATTTGTCGGCCTTTTGCACCAGGATGTCTTCCATGTCCTCGGGCTCATTGGCACGGCGAGACTGGCGCACCGCGCTGGCAATCTCGGGCTCCACACGATCCAGCAGGGCGCGGCTTCGACGCATGAGCTCTGCCAGTGGAACGATGCTGTCGCGATTGCCCGGCTTGCGTGGCTGTTCCTCGATTTCGACCCATTCCCCCTCCGCGTGCTGGTGGTACGCGCCAACCACCCGATCACCGGTGGCCGCCTTGACCTCAACGACCTCACCCAGTGAAGGCTCGTCGCCTTCACGCAGTCGGCCGATCAACGTGCGGTGCCCTCGGGTTTTGATTACCCGCTTGCGTGTCTGCTTGAGCCTCGGGACATATTCCGCAGGCGTCTCGGCAGGCTCCTCGCTCTCGCGTATCAGGTCAGAAAGCCGGTGCTCGGCACGGTCGGAAATCGCGGACAGATCCTCGAAAAATCGGTGAAAGTGCGGCGTATTGACCACCTCAGGCTCACTCTCGAACGCGGCCAGGGCGACGATTGAGGCCCGGTCATACTGCCTCAGCGAGCTTTCGAGCACATCGATCTGTTCGGCAATTGTGTAATCGTGCGGTTTTTCCAATTCCGCCTGAGACGTCAGCGCGGCATGCAGAGGGTCATCATTGAGCAGACGCTTCAGCGTCACCGCTTTGCGGGTATCCAGAATGCTCTCGGCACTTAAACACAATTCCAGGGACGACCACATTCGACTGGCGCGCCAATCGACCAGGGAGTACATCCGGCTCTTGTAAAACTCCAGCGCTTCCGTGCGCCAGTAGGCCTCACCGACTTTCGGCACGTCCCGCAGCCTCTGCCACAGCCCCTCCCTGATCAGGGCCCATTGCACCCCGCTCTCTTGCAACACCAGTGACTTCTCGAAAACCCCCAGGTAGATCCCGACATTCTCGGCGGCGATCGCCCCGGACAACGCGCGCATTCGGGCTGCCTCTTCTCTGGCCACAATCAGCATGTCGCGCAGCAGCACGCCCTCCAGCAGGCAGATCCGCCGGGCGATGCCTTGCAGGTCCCTGGCATAGGTTTTGTCAGGGGTGCGGTCGGCAGGACGTAGCGATTGGTCGAGTTCGTCCCTGCGGTCGATGATCTCCATCACCGCGCGGATGTCTGTCTCAAGCAGCGCAATGACCTCATGGTGCCGTTCGAGCGGCATGGCATCGATACGGTTGTCGTTTTCCACTATCCGGATGTACAGATCGTTTTGGCGCTTGAGCAGCTCGGACTTCTCGGCATTGACGCGTTTAAGCCGGGCAGCATTTTCCAGGGCCAGCTGCCGGGCGCTGCGCTTGGGGCCTCCGCCTCGTAGCCGCAGACCGAGGTCCAGACGCCAGGCCTCACCCTTGCGCATCAGCCAGGGCCCGGTGCGCTCGGGGTTGTGGGGATGAACAATCTGCACGTCACCCTCGCCGACACGAACCATGAATACGGCGTTGTCGACGCGCGCATACCAGGCGCCGTCCCGCTCATACAGACCTTGCGTGCCGAAGGCGTTCGAAGGCTCAGGCAGCTCGGGCGGCGGGAGGATTTCGAACGACCGTAGCGCGAGGGTCTGCTGGGCGGTCAGGTTCAGATCGGCTCGCGACCACGTGAAGTCCAGCCGGCTCCTCAGGCTGGCCGGCATGACAACGGGATCAGGCGCAGGGACTGGAATGATAGGGGTGGAAGGGATCGAAGGCGTCGATGCCCCCGTGAGCAGATTCGCCAGACTGGGGCGCACGGACTGGGCAGCGTGCTGGCGACCGGATCGGCCACCCTCGCCCAGCGAGCTGTGCAACAACAGCATCGCCACGGTCAGCAGCACATTGCCCATGGATTCCGTGCGTTCCCGTGCACCGCCGGTGCCGTCTGCAGCCAGCGCTCCTTGGGCTTCGCTCAGGAACTGCACCAGCCACAGCCCGTGGCCGACCGGGCCCGAAATGAAAGGCATGACCGACTCCAGCGCCAGCCAGCCGCCGCGTTTGAGCAATGCCCAGCGGCTTTCGGCGTTGGAGGTGGACTGCCTCTCCGCCAGCTGGATCAGCGCGGACGCGTTGGCCCTGAACAGCGCAATCAGTGGATCACCCACTGCTTCATCGACCGCCAGCTGCGCAGGCGACGGGATTTCGAGGGGCGCGAAGTCAGAACCCTGGCCGAAGCGCACGACATGGGGCTGATCAAACCCGCCATTGGCATACACCTGGCGTGCATGGTCGGCCATCCAGGTCAGCACTTCGTCCTGAAGCTCACCGGGTTTGACGATAGCCGCGCGCAAGGCTGCCCAGGATTCAAATTCGACCAGCGACTGAGGGGAAAACGGTCGGTACAGCACCACCGGCCCCCTGGACGTATCGCGATCACTGATCACAAACATATTGGTGACTTCATCTGCCTGCGCCCCAACCGTGGCCCGGAAGGCCAGCGGACGCAGGGTCGTGTTGCGCAGCGCTGAAGGGCGCCGCTCCGGCGGCTGAACAAGGGCGGCAACACGCTGATAAGCGCTGTCACAAAAATGCCCCTCGCTACGCATTTTCAGCACCAGCGCCTGCAGTGGCAGTTGAGCGCGAAGCTGGTCGATGTACGCCGCCCGACGCTTGGCTGACTGTGTGGGGTCAGTCAGCAGCGCCCGTTTCAGCAGCGCCGGGTAGTGGCGCCCTATGTCGACCTGACACACCAGCAGCCGCAGGTAATCGGCGCTGAACCAGTCCGGCGCCGGGGTGCCGTCCCTGTGCACGATGTGCAGCGCACCGGCTGGCTCGCCGGACAGGTTTTCCAGGGCGAACTCGGCGAGGCTCATGCGTATCGGTTCGACCAGGCCCGAGGCGAACACCTGACCACCGCCGGGAATCGCGGCGGCAACCACTTTACGGATAACCACGTCCAGATCGGCGATCAGCAGATCCGCCGCCTCCGGGTGATCGGCGAGCATTTCGCGCTGCAGTTGCTGGCTGGCGTAATCCAGCAACGGCGGAATGTCCTCGCTGAACGTGCTCTCTGCGCCCGCTGTAGCGCCCGCCAACGCAATCATTCGACGGCTGAAATCCATGCGGTCGGCGACGCTGGCCTGGCGCAACCAGTCTGGAAGCGTTTCGGGGCTTTCCAGGCCCGGAACGACGGGGAGCAGAAAAGGCGTGATGTCGGTGGCAGCGGCCATACGGCGATCGAGCTCGGCAAAATCCTCCGCGTCGGCGTGGTCCAGTCGGGCAACCTGCTGCAGCTGGAGGGCCAGCATCGACTGGGCCAGCGCACTGAACAGGTCACCCTCAACCTCGCGCAGCGTCCAGGCCTCGGGCTGGGTGGCTGACGGAGACCTACCGAGGCTGGCTATCAGATCAGCGAGCGAACCATGCCTGACGATGACACCCGGCGACTGCCAAGTGAAAAACATCTCCTTGCCGCCCCACACACCGGTCGCCGCCAGCACGGGCAGCCCTGACACCGGGTTTGAAGCGTCCACCGCCTGAGGGATGCAGGCGCGAATGACAGGGTCCGGATGGGCCTCGTTGATACTCAGCATGAAATTGCGCTGGGTCTGGTCGGAAAAGGACGCGATGGGACGCAGAAAGTCGTCCTCGTCAGCCTGCAAACCCGGTATGTCGTCCAGCGCCTTCAGATAGCCCTTCTTCAATGCATCGGCAAGCTGTGCCCATGGGGTTTGTCCCTCTGCCGCCGGCGTTCCCCAGAAATCCACCAGCGCCTGCTGAAACTGCTCGTTCAGCTCCAGAGCAACCGTATCCACCAGAATGTTCAGTTGATCAAAATCGATCGGCGTCGGGGTCGAGCCTTGAGCGGCGGGATCGATGACCAGTGTGTTAACCCCGGAACGCCAGCGTGGCGTCTTGCCCGTCAGGAATGCCTGTTGCAGATTTCTGAACAGCGTTTCCGCGCGCTGACTGCCGTCAGAGGCGGCTCGGGTGATGACGCAAATCTCGGGATCGATTTCAACGTTCGGGAATTGTTGCTGCAGTGCAGAACGCAGCTGCTTGATTGCAACGTCATGCAGCGTAGGTCGCAGGGAAACCCCAGCGATCAGATGAAGGGTTGAGCTCATTGGCCAGTTAACTCGTGCAATGGATTGAGGATCGCTCAGGGGCCTGTCAGCCACTGAGAGAATTTGCGAGGAGTTAAACCGGGAATGAGCCCATCGATGGGATACATAAATATTGTTTTCACGCGGGCGCAGCGGGGGTCCGTGGTCGATGGGCGGGGCGTTCTGATTGCCAACCGCCAGCTTTACACATATCGTTACAAATCTGCGGCACGCGAGGCCAGGCTCGGGCGCCGCAGCAGAGGACGCATAAATACAACGGATCCCCCCAGCTAGACAGCTTAAGTGAGTAATTCCAGATGGCCTCGACCCCAGGCAAAGGCAAGGCGATATTTCGCGTTGTCAGCGGCAACTTCCTTGAAATGTTTGACTTCATGGTCTATGGCTTCTACGCCACGGCTATCGCCAAAACCTTCTTCCCCGCTGACAGTGAATTCGCATCGCTGATGCTGTCGCTGGCCACCTTCGGCGCCGGCTTCCTCATGCGCCCGCTGGGTGCCATCTTCCTCGGCGCGTACATCGACCACCATGGCCGGAAAAAGGTCTGGTGATTACCTTGGCGATGATGGCCATGGGTACGGTATTGATCGCCTGCGTGCCGGGCTACGCGACCTTGGGCGTCGCCGCGCCGCTGCTGGTGCTGATCGGGCGTCTGCTGCAAGGCTTCTCGGCCGGGGTTGAGCTGGGCGGTGTGTCGGTGTACCTGGCGGAGATTTCCACGCCGGGCCGCAAGGGCTTCTTCGTGAGCTGGCAGTCGGCTAGCCAACAGGCGGCAGTGGTTTTCGCCGGTCTTTTGGGTGTTGGCCTTAACCACTGGCTGAGCCCCGAAGACATGGGCCAATGGGGCTGGCGTGTGCCGTTCCTGATCGGCTGCCTGATCGTTCCGGCGATCTTCGTGATTCGCCGTTCGCTGGAAGAAACCCCCGAGTTCGAAGCCCGCGCCCAACACCACCGCCCAAGCCTGGGCGAAGTGGTCAAGTCAATCGGTCAGAACTTCGGTCTGGTCATCGCGGGCATGGCGCTGGTGGTCATGACCACCGTGTCGTTTTACCTGATTACCGCTTACACACCGACGTTCGGCAAAAACGAGCTGCACCTGTCTGATCTGGACAGCCTGCTGGTAACGGTCTGCGTGGGTATTTCCAACTTCATCTGGCTGCCGGTGATGGGCGCACTGTCGGACCGGATCGGCCGCAAGCCTCTGCTGCTGGCGGCGACTATTCTGGCGATCATCACGGCGTACCCTGCCCTGTCCTGGCTGACCGCCAACCCGAGCTTCGGCAACCTGCTGATGGTCGAGCTGTGGTTGTCTTTCCTGTACGGCTCGTACAACGGCGCGATGGTGGTTTCACTGACCGAAATCATGCCGGTCGAAGTGCGTACCACCGGCTTCTCCCTGGCTTACAGCCTGGCGACCGCGACGTTCGGCGGTTTCACGCCGGCGGCCTGTACGTACCTGATTCACGTGCTGGACAACAAAGCCGCACCGGGCATCTGGCTAAGCGGCGCTGCAGTGCTCGGCCTGATCGCCACGCTCGTGCTGTTCCGCAAGGGTCAGACGCGGATTCAGGGCGTGACAGCGGTCGGCTGATCGTCGAGAGCAGTAAGCTTCAAGCTTCAAGCCATAAGCTCAAGCAAACAAAACGCCCCGATTGATTCGGGGCGTTTTTATTTCCAGATGACGTGGGTCGCCTCGGGATTTCGGCCGGTTCGCTGGAGCTGTGGGAGTGAGCTTGCTCACGAAGAGGCCAGGACAGCGAGCTACTTTTCTGGGGAGGGACACTAAGCCTTCGCCAGCAAGCTCGCTCCCACAGGATCGTGCGGCGCCTGAGATTTCGGCCGGTTCGCTGGAACTGGGGAGTGAGCTTGCTCACGAAGAGGCCAGGACAGCCAGCCACTTTTCTGGCAAGTGACACTAAGCCTTCGCGAGCAAGCTCGCTCCCACAGGATCGTGCGGCGCCTGAGATTCGGCCGGTTCGCTGGAACTGTGGGAGTGAGCTTGCTCACGAAGAGGCCAGGACAGCCAGCCACTTTTCTGGCAAGTGACACTAAGCCTTCGCGAGCAAGCTCGCTCCCACAGGATCGTGCGGCGCCTGAGATTTCGGCCGGTTCGCTGGACTTGCTCGCACATGAAAACGCCCCGAACCAGTCGGGGCGTTTTTTTACTTCGCAGTTCAGCTTGCAGCTTGAGGCTTACCGCTTACCGCTTATCGCTGCTTTCAACCTACTTCGGGAAAGCCGGCGGGTTGACCCCGGTCATTTCTTCCATCACGCGGACCACCTGGCAGCTGTAGCCAAACTCGTTGTCGTACCAGACGTACAGCACAACGCGGTTATCCATGGCGATAGTCGCTTCAGCATCAACGACGCCGGCGTAACGCGAGCCGACGAAGTCGGTGGAGACCACTTCCAGGGAGTTCACGAAGTCGATCTGTTTGTGCAGATCGGAGTACAGCGCGGTGTGGCGCAGGTACTCGTTCATCTCTTCGCGGGTGGTGGCCGTCCCCAGGTTCAGGTTGAGGATGGCCATCGAGACGTTTGGCGTTGGAACGCGGATCGCGTTGCCGGTCAGCTTGCCGGCCAGCTCGGGCAATGCCTTCGCCGCTGCAGTGGCCGCGCCGGTTTCGGTGATAACCATGTTCAGCGCGGCGCTGCGGCCACGGCGATCGCCCTTGTGGAAGTTGTCGATCAGGTTCTGGTCGTTGGTGTACGAGTGAACCGTCTCAACGTGACCGTTGACGATGCCGAACTTGTCGTTGACTGCCTTGAGCACCGGCACGATGGCGTTGGTGGTGCAGGATGCCGCGGAGATGATCTTGTCATCGGCGGTGATCTGCTGGTGGTTGATGCCGTGCACGATGTTCTTCAGCTTGCCCTTGCCCGGTGCGGTCAGGACCACGCGATCGATACCCGGGCATTGCAGGTGCTGACCCAAGCCGTCGGCGTCACGCCATACGCCGGTGTTGTCGACCAGCAGCGCGTCCTTGATACCGTATTGGGTGTAGTCCACCTCGGCCGGGTTCTTGGCATAGATCACCTGAATCAGGTTGCCGTTGGCGCAGATGGTGTTGTTGGCTTCATCGATGGTGATGGTGCCGTCGAAAGGACCGTGGACCGAGTCACGGCGCAGCAGGCTTGCGCGCTTGACCAGATCGTTTTCAGCGCCCTTGCGGACCACGATGGCGCGCAGACGCAGGCCGTCGCCGCCACCGGTTTTTTCGATCAGGATGCGTGCCAGCAGACGACCGATGCGGCCGAAGCCGTACAGGACGACGTCAGTGCCCTTGCGCTCGCCGGAATTCTGCTGGCCAATGACTTCGGCCATTTCTTCGCGGATGAATTCTTCAGGAGTGCGGCCATTGGCTTCGGCCTTGTACTTCACCGCCAGCTTGCCCAGGTCCACCGAAGCGGCGCCCAGTTTGAGCTCGCTCATGGCTTTGACGAGGGGGAATGTCTCGTGTACGGACAACTCGC
This sequence comes from Pseudomonas sp. 15A4, assembly GCF_016925575.1. Lineage (NCBI taxonomy): Bacteria > Pseudomonadati > Pseudomonadota > Gammaproteobacteria > Pseudomonadales > Pseudomonadaceae > Pseudomonas > Pseudomonas sp. 15A4. The sequence goes on from NZ_CP068986.1 coordinate 4,631,472, forward strand.
TGGCGTCGGCCTGGCGGTGACGCGCAAAGCGGTGTGCTTTGAGAATCGCGATGACTGAACGGTTGATCAGGCTGCGGCCATAGATCGAACTCACCACATTATTATTGCGGTAGAGCTGACCGATAAGCGGGATCATCGCCTCGGCGAGGGCTTCACGATCGATCCATTCACCAAGACACTGGTCGGGCTTCTGAGTCACGGGAACCTTCCACATGTAGGGGCTGAAAAAAGGGACTACATTATGCACAGGCCTTTGTTTATGAGCAATCCAGACTTTTCACGAGCTGGAGCACTACATAATTGCGAGCGCACAAAACTGACAGCGTCTCTGCGGATTAGTTACACTCCCCGGCTTTGCCGCAACGCCTGGAGCTTTAACTTCCGTGCCCGTTCTGCGCCTACCGATTCTGCCTGCTGCAGCAGGCAAACAACATTGGGGTAACCTCCCCGGTGCCGCCCTGAGTCTCGCCATTGCCGAGGCTGCCAGCGCCGCGAAACGCTTCACTCTGCTGCTCACCGCAGACAGCCAGAGCGCCGAGCGACTGGAGCAGGAACTGAAGTTTTTTGCCCCTGATCTGCCGGTCCTGCATTTCCCCGATTGGGAAACCCTGCCCTACGACCTGTTCTCGCCCCATCAGGACATCATCTCCCAGCGCATCGCCAGCCTGTACCGGCTGCCGGAGTTGGTGCACGGCGTACTGGTGGTGCCGATTACCACCGCCCTGCACCGTCTGGCGCCGACCAGCTTCCTGCTGGGCAGCAGTCTGGTCCTCGACGTGGGCCAGAAGCTCGACGTCGACGCCATGCGCACCCGCCTTGAAGCCAGCGGTTATCGTTATGTCGACACGGTGTATGAGCATGGCGAGTTCACCGTCCGTGGCGCGCTGATCGACCTGTTCCCGATGGGCAGCAAACTGCCTTACCGCATCGACCTGTTCGATGACGAGATCGAAACCCTGCGCACCTTCGAGCCGGAAACACAGCGCTCCATCGACAAGGTCGATTCGGTGCGTCTGTTGCCGGCCAAAGAATTCCCGCTGCAGAAGGAAGCGGTGACGCGTTTCAAGGCGCGTTTCCGCGAACGCTTTGACGTCGACTTCCGGCGCAGCCCGATCTTTCAGGACTTGAACAGCGGCATCACGCCGGCCGGTATCGAGTACTACATTCCGTTGTTCTTCGAAGAAACCTCCACGCTGTTCGACTACCTGCCCCAGGACACCCAGGTGTTCTCGATGCCAGGGATCGAAGCGGCGGCCGAGACCTTCTGGAAGGACGTGCGCAACCGCTATGAAGAACGCCGGGTCGATCCCGAGCGGCCGTTGCTGCCGCCGGCGGAGCTGTTCCTGCCGGTGGACGATTGCTTTGCCCGCCTGAAAAACTGGCCCCGAGTGGTCGCGAGCCAGGATGACGTCGAAAGCGGCGTCGGTCGCGAGCGTTTTCCGGCGCAGGTCCTGCCGGATCTGGCCATCGAAGCCAAGGCAAATCAACCGCTCGCGGCGCTGTCGAAGTTCCTCGGCGAGTTCCCGGGACGCGTGCTGTTTACGGCCGAATCCGCCGGTCGCCGTGAAGTGTTGCTGGAGCTGCTCGAACGCCTGAAGCTGCGCCCGAAAACCCTGGACAGCTGGCAGGAGTTCGTCGACAGCAAGGAGCGTCTGGCGATTACCATCGGGCCGTTGGACGAAGGCCTGGTGCTGGAAGAGCCGGCGCTGGCGCTGGTGGCGGAAAGCCCGTTGTTCGGCCAGCGGGTGATGCAGCGTCGTCGTCGCGACAAGCGCGCCGACAGTCACGCCAGCGATGCCGTGATCAAGAACCTGGCCGAGCTGCGTGAAGGCGCCCCGGTGGTGCACATCGACCACGGTGTCGGCCGTTACCTGGGGCTGGCTACGCTGGAGGTCGAGAACCAGGTCGCCGAGTTCCTCATGCTGGCCTACGCCGAAGAGGCCAAGCTGTACGTGCCGGTGGCCAACCTGCACCTGATCGCTCGCTACACCGGCAGCGATGACGAGCTCGCGCCCCTGCACCGTCTGGGTTCCGAAGCCTGGCAGAAAGCCAAGCGCAAGGCCGCCGAACAGGTGCGCGATGTGGCCGCCGAGCTCCTCGATATCTATGCCCGCCGCGCGGCACGCGAAGGGTATGCCTTCGCCGATCCGAAGCTTGACTACGACACCTTCAGCGCCGGCTTCCCGTTCGAAGAAACCCCGGATCAGCAGACCACCATCGAGGCCGTGCGCGCTGACATGCTCGCGCCCAAGCCCATGGACCGTCTGGTCTGCGGCGACGTCGGTTTCGGCAAGACCGAAGTGGCCATGCGCGCGGCGTTCATCGCCGTGCACGGCGGCCGCCAGGTGGCGATTCTGGTGCCGACCACCCTTCTCGCGCAGCAGCATTACAACAGTTTCCGCGACCGCTTCGCTGACTGGCCGGTGACGGTCGAAGTCATGAGCCGCTTCAAATCGGCGAAAGAGATCAACGCCGCCGTGGCCGACCTGGCCGAGGGCAAGATCGACATCGTCATCGGCACCCACAAGTTGCTGCAGGACGACGTCAAGATCAAAAACCTGGGGCTGGTGATCATCGACGAAGAGCACCGCTTCGGTGTGCGTCAGAAGGAACAGCTCAAGGCCCTGCGCAGCGAGGTCGACATCCTGACCCTCACCGCGACGCCGATCCCGCGCACCCTGAATATGGCCGTGGCCGGCATGCGTGACCTGTCGATCATCGCTACCCCGCCGGCGCGTCGTCTGTCGGTGCGCACCTTCGTCATGGAGCAGAACAAGCCGACCGTCAAAGAAGCGTTGCTGCGTGAGTTGCTGCGCGGCGGTCAGGTGTACTACCTGCACAACGACGTAAAGACCATCGAAAAATGCGCGGCGGACCTGGCCGAACTGGTGCCGGAAGCGCGCATTGGCATCGGCCACGGGCAGATGCACGAGCGCGATCTCGAACAGGTGATGAGCGACTTCTACCACAAGCGTTTCAACGTGCTGATTGCTTCGACCATCATCGAGACCGGCATCGACGTGCCGAGCGCCAACACCATCATCATTGAGCGCGCCGACAAGTTCGGTCTGGCCCAGCTGCACCAGTTGCGCGGTCGGGTCGGGCGCAGTCACCACCAGGCGTACGCCTACCTGCTGACGCCGCCGCGCAAGCAGATCACCCCGGATGCCGAAAAGCGTCTGGAGGCGATCGCCAACACCCAGGACCTCGGCGCAGGCTTCGTGCTCGCCACCAACGACCTGGAAATCCGGGGCGCCGGCGAACTGCTCGGCGACGGCCAGAGCGGGCAGATTCAGGCGGTGGGTTTCACCCTGTACATGGAAATGCTCGAACGCGCGGTGAAGTCGATCCGCAAGGGCGAGCAGCCGAACCTCGACCAGCCGCTGGGTGGCGGTCCGGAGGTCAATCTGCGGGTGCCGGGGCTGATTCCCGAGGCCTATTTGCCGGACGTTCACACGCGCCTGATTCTGTACAAGCGCATTGCCAACGCCGCCGACGAAGAGGGTCTCAAGGACCTGCAGGTCGAGATGATCGACCGCTTCGGTCTGTTGCCCGAGCCGACCAAGAATCTGGTGCGCCTGACGTCGCTGAAGTTGAAGGCCGAGCAACTGGGCATCAAGAAAGTCGACGCCGGGCCCCAGGGTGGGCGCATCGAATTCGCGGCGGAAACCCCGGTCGACCCGCTGACGCTGATCAAGCTGATCCAGAGCCAGCCTAAACGGTACAAGTTCGAAGGCGCCACGCTGTTCAAATTCATGGTGCCGATGGAGCGCCCCGAGGAACGCTTCGCCACGCTGGAGGCGCTGTTCGAGCGCTTGACCCCACCGCCTTCCAAAAATCGGCTTAAGGATTCACCATGGGTTTGATCCGTTCCTTCACCCTGCTGCTGGTGCTGTTTGCCCCGGCGGCCTTCGCCGATGGCGCCTATCAGGTGGAACTGATCCTTTTCCGCCAGAACGGCGAGCCGGCGGCGACCAATCAACCGGCGCCGGAAGACTGGGCCGCCGGGGCGCAACAGCTGGGCGCGGACAGCCAGACGCCGACAGCGCTGAACGGTCTGGCGAACAAGCTCGAATCAAGCGACGGCTATAACGTGCTGCTGCACAAAGCCTGGCAACAGGACATCAGCGCCACACCGAGCAAGGTGGCGATCAGTGACGGCCAGGAGCAGTTCGGCCACTTCCCCATCGAGGGCACGGTGAGCCTGGGGCTGGCGCGCTTTACCGACATCGACGCGAACTTCTGGGTCAACCAGCTGGACAGCCACGGCGTGCTGGTGACCAGCGAGCGCATGCGTCAGGCGACCCGGGTCAGAAATGGAGAACTTACTTACATGGACAACGGAAGCCTCGCCATGCTGATCAAGGTTTCTCCCGTCCAGCCACCCCGTTGACGCAGGCCTAGACGTGGCGTCCAACCTGGAAAAAGCCCTCGCCTTGCCGTGGGAACCACTATTTAAAACGCAATCCGTCGAGCGGGGTCTAGAGTACGCGCGGCAGCAGCGCGTGATGCTCGAACACTTGAGCGGAGATGTCGTGCGCACGGTTTGCCGGGGCTCAAGCCTGGAGATCTATACCCAGACGCTGCTGTTCAAAGACCCCGAGCGCACGCGCAATTTCATCGTCGGCAAATGCACCTGCCCGGTCAGAAACAACTGCAAGCACTGTGCGGCGGCGCTGTTCTTTTTGCAGGACCCGGAAAACAGCCCCGGGATTCTGGCAGCGGTCGACGGCGAATCGGTTGCGCGCAGGCCGAAAGTCGTCGAGCAAAAACCCAAGCTGCCCGAGCGCCTGGAAAAAACATCAAGCCCGAACCGCGGCTGATTCTCGCCAGCTTCGAGTACAGCGCCTACGAGCCGCGCAACGGCAAGATGCAGCGGCACATCCAGCACCGCGCGGCCCTGGCGTTTCGTTATCGCGAGTCCTATGTGTCCGGCGTGCCCGCACCCGGCCGTGGCGGCGACATCCTCTGGCATCTGCCGGACGAAATATTGCGCACGCGCCGCCATCCGGAGCGTGAAGGCGAGTACCGCAAGCAGCTGCAGGAGCTGGGGTTTCGCATCGCCACCCGGCAGAGCAAGGCGCTGCCCGACAGCGCCGGCGAAATGTTCGAGCTGCCCACCGACAAGGCCTGGCTGAGCTTCATTCTCGACGAGTTGCCCCGCCTGCGCGCCGAAGGCTGGCAGATCGAAATGAGCGAAGACTTCGGCTTCGACGTGACCCCGGTGGACGACTGGTACGCCGTGGTCGACGACGAGCCGGAGCGCGACTGGTTCGATCTGGAGCTGGGAATCATCGTCAACGGCGAGCGGCTGAGCCTGCTGCCGATCCTGATAAACCTGCTGCGCACCCACCCCGAGTTGATGACCGCCAGCGGCATTGCCAAGCGTCGGGACGACGAGCAGTTGCTGGTTCAGCTCAACCATTTCACCCAGCGTGGCGGCGTGCCGATCCAGGTGGCGCTGCCTTATGGCCGGCTGAAACCGGTGTTGGCGACCCTCGGCGATTTCTACTGGCGCGAGGACGGCAACAACGCCATTCGCCTGAGCACCGCCGACGCCACGCGGCTCCGGCAGCTGGATGACCTGCCGCTGGTGTGGCAAGGCGGCGACCGGCTGCGGCAGTTTTCCGAGCGACTGGTGAACATCAAGGATGTGCGCGGCGAGGTGCCGGAAGGCTTGAATGCGACGTTGCGGCCTTATCAGCTGGAGGGCTTGAGCTGGATGCAGGCACTGCGCGAGCTGGAAGTCGGCGGCGTGCTCGCCGATGACATGGGCCTGGGCAAGACCCTGCAAACCCTGGCGCACCTGCTGCTGGAGAAACAGGCCGGGCGACTGGACCGGCCGGCGCTGGTGGTGATGCCCACTAGCCTGATCCCCAACTGGATGGACGAGGCGAAGCACTTCACGCCGCAACTCAACGTGCTGGCGCTATTCGGCACCCAGCGGCATCAGGATTTCAAGCACATGCAGGAGTACGACCTGATCCTGACCACGTACGCGCTGCTGCCCCGCGACGTCGAAGTGCTCAGCCAGCAACTGCTGCATGTGCTGGTGCTCGATGAAGCGCAATACATCAAGAACCCCAACAGCAAAGCGGCGCAGGCGGCGCGTCAGTTGAACGCCCGGCAGCGTCTGTGCCTGAGCGGTACGCCACTGGAAAACCACCTGGGCGAGCTGTGGTCGCTGTTCCATTTCCTGATGCCCGGCTGGTTGGGGGATGCCAAGCAGTTCAACAGCAATTACCGCACGCCGATCGAGAAGCTGGGCAACGAGCAGCGCCTGGAGCACCTCAACGCGCGGATCAAGCCGTTCCTGCTGCGCCGGACCAAAGAGCAGGTGGCGACCGAATTGCCGCCGAAGACCGAGATCGTGCATTGGGTCGAGCTCAATGACACCCAGCGCGATGTGTACGAGACCATGCGTCTGGCGATGGACAAGAAAGTCCGCGACGAGATCACCCGTAAAGGCGTGGGGCGCAGTCAGATCATCATTCTTGAAGCGTTGCTCAAGCTGCGTCAGGTCTGCTGCGACTTGCGGCTGGTCAACAGTGCGCCGGTCAATCCGCGGCAGTCCAGTTCGGGCAAGCTCGATAGCCTGATGGAGATGCTGGAGGAGTTGTTTGCGGAGAACCGCAAGATTCTGTTGTTCTCGCAGTTCACCTCGATGCTGGAGTTGATCGAGGCGGAGTTAAAGCAGCGCGGCATTGCGTATTCGCTACTGACCGGGAAAACCAGGGATCGGCGGGTGCCGGTGCAGGATTTCCAGAGCGGCAAGCATTCGATTTTTCTGATCAGTCTGAAGGCAGGTGGCACGGGGCTGAATCTGACGGCGGCCGATACGGTGATTCACTACGATCCGTGGTGGAACCCGGCGGCGGAGAATCAGGCGACGGATCGGGCGTATCGGATTGGTCAGGATAAGCCGGTGTTCGTGTACAAGATGATTGCGCGGGGGACGGTGGAGGAGAAGATTCAGCATTTGCAGCAGGAGAAGGCGGCGCTAGCGGCCGGTGTGCTGGATGGGCGCAAGGCCGGGGACTGGAAGTTGCAGGATGAGGATATTGCGGCGTTGTTTGCGCCGTTGCCGGTGGTGGCCAAAAAGGTGAAACGCTAAGGACATCAAGATCAAGAGCGTCTGCCTGGGGGCAGACTGTTTCGCCTTCGGCGAGTTACTTGGAAAAGCACCCCAAGTAACCAAGGGTGCTTGCTCTCGGTTGGGCCCTTCCTTCGTCAGGGTACCCTCACTCCGACGACGCTCCGTGGGCCCGCGCCGAACGGACATCCATGTCCTGACGGCGCTCTCGCCGCATCCATGCGGCTCGGCCCACTCCGCGTCGTCTGCGTTCGGCCTGCACCAAAGTCGCGATTGGCGGTGACTGGTCTTCTTTCGTACGAAGATCAAAAGCGCGCTTACGCTTAGTAGGACCGGCTTTAGCCGGGAAGCCTTTGATTTGATCGTTCCCACGCTCTGTGGGAATGCATCCTCTGACGCTCCGCGTCACCGGTCTCACTGATGCAACGCGCGCTTTTAGTGGGACCGGCTTTAGCCGGGAAGAGGCCAGCTGAGGCGCTGGATTTTTTGGATCTGTTTGTAGGGGACTGATTATTTACAGCGCTTCACCGTAAATTAATCTGTCCCCGCGTCAGCCAATCGCTCACCCCGCCGCCCGTACTTCTTCCTCCGCCCATTTCACGTAACACACCACAACAGGCATGTCGTGTTCGGCGCAGAAGTCGATCCAGCGCAGTTGGTTGTCTTGCAGGCGGTCGCCGGGACCTTTGACTTCGATCATTCGGTAGCGGCGTTGTTCGGGGTAGAACTGGATGAGGTCGGGCATGCCGGTGCGGTTGGCTTTGATGTCTTGCAGCAGGCGGCGGAACCAGCGTTTCAGGTGTTGAGCCGGGAGGCAATGCAGCGCTTGGTCCAGCAATTCGGGGGTCAGGGTGCCCCAGAACACGAAGGGTGATTGCAGGCCGAATTTGCTTGCGTAGGTGTCGCGGATCACCGCTTCGTAGCGCTGGTCGTCGAGTTGCGCCAGGCATTCGTCGAACAGGGCCGCGCGGCGCTGGTAGAAGTCCGGGCTGTAGAGGTCGCTGGGGGCGCTGTGGAACGGGTGGAAAAAGCCCCCGGCAACGGCGCAAAAATCGCCCGCCAACAGAGCAGACCAAACAGCGAATTGACCAGCGCATTCTCGACGTAATGCACCTCGCTGCCCTCTTCCGCCAAGTGCTGCTGAATCAGCCGTTCGACGCTGTGATCGGGCAGCGGCAGCACGCTTAGATCAAGCCGGCTGACCGTACGCTTCAATCTTTTCTGCACACTGCCTTCGCCCAGCTTGCGCTTGAGACGCGGCTGAATGCGCAGCAGGTGCTGGGTTTCTTCGTCGTTTTCCGGCGCCGATTGCGCTTGCAGCAGCAACGTCATTGCGTCGAGGAATTGCTCGCTACGTTCGAGCACGCGAATCCTGCGCACACGGGCGCCGGGGTAACTGGACTGCGCGTAGACACTGAGCGCCAGCGGCCAGTCCTGCTCGCGCTCGGCTTGCTGACCGATCTTGAACAACAGCTTGGCGCGACGCATGGCCAGCCAGGGGTTGTCGGTCTGGACCGCCAACGCCTGCGGAGCCAGGTCGGCCAGTGCCATGCCGTCGTCCAGCGCCTGTCGACAGCGGTGCAGGTGCAGGCAGATGTCGATGTCGGCGCGTTGATTGATGCCGCGGGACTCGACGGAAAATTCGACTTTCTCGTAGCGATAGATGCCCAGGTCCGCGAGGACGAACTCCGACCATTCCTGGTACAGATTGCCGAAGTACAGCAGGCGAAGCCGGTCGCACAGCGGCATGACCTGGAGGGCGAAAATCACTTCTTCGAAGCCGGCAAACCAGTGTTCCAGGCGCTGGGGTGCTTCGTAGATCGGCAACAGGCGCTGCAAGAGGTCGGATTTTTTCTCGGCGCTTTTGACGCCGTGGGCTTTGAAACACTCGCCCAGTTCATCTTTGCGCAGCAGCGCGAACAGGGCGTGGAGGTCCAGATGGGGTTGACCGTCGACCCAGCCTGTTTCCAGCAACGGCGCGGCGGCCAGTCGGACATCGCCGATTTCTGCGTAATCCAGCTTGCTGGCGCGAAACAGCGTGCCTTTGCGCATGACCATGCGCACCAGCAACGCCTGTGCCGGTTGCGGCAGCTGGGCAAAATCGTCGATGAAACGCCGCTCGTCTTCATCGAGCAGGTCGTCGTAGCGCTGGGCGATCCAGTTCAGCACCTGGCGGAAGTTTTCCAGGTAGTAAAACGGATTGTCGAGGGGAGAAAGGCTCACGGCGAGGTCACGTAAAGGCTGACGGAAGAGCGTCAGGATACTGGTTATCCGTACAGATTCCAGCCTTGCCTGCTGTAGGATGGCGCCGGCCCGATCAACGGCGCAGACCAAAGGGCCCTGTCCACCCGCTACACTCCCTCAACGTATTTTCAGGAGATCGCCATGCCTTCCACCGGCAAACCCCTTGTTTATCTCGCGGGCTTCGACGTGTTTCGTGCTGATGCCATCGAGCACGGTCGCGCGTTGAAAGCGTTGTGCGATCAGCACGGTCTGGAGGGGTTGTACCCTTTCGATAACGACGTGCCCCAAGGGCTTACGCCTGAAGAAGCGGCCGCGGTCATTTGCAACGCCAATATCGCAATGATCAAACGCTGCGACGGCGTGCTGGCGAATCTAAACGCATTTCGTGGTGCCGAGCCGGATTCAGGCACCGCCTTCGAAGTGGGCATGGCCGTCGCGCTGGGCAAGCCGGTCTGGGCGTATTTTGAAGCAAACGGGTCGCTACGCGACCAGATCGAACATGACGCGGCGGGCTTCGATGCGCAGGGGTTTCAGGTGGAGGATTTTGGGCTGCCGCGCAATTTAATGCTGGCGTGTACCTGGGCTGGCAGTAGCGATAAGGCCGAAGAAGCGATTGAGGCATTGGCTGCGCATCTGGCTGGCTGAACCCAACCCCTGTAGAAGTGAGCTTGCTCGCGATGGCGTCGTATTTACCGCTGAAAATCCAGCGGATGTACTGGCCTCTTCGCGAGCAAGCTCGCTCCCACAAGGTTTGCATCTGCTGCGAGACCGCGGAGCAGTTTACGACTGGAGATATCCTACAATCGGGCGCTGACGCCCTCTTCTACTCAAGGTTCGATGAACTGATGTCCAGCTTGTCAGTGTCCGCAAACTCGTCCAGGTCCAGTTCGCTTAAATCCAGCTCGCCCTCGGGATCGCGGTCTTCGTCGGAGTCGGCGTCGTTGAGGGGCGATTGATCACCGCCGAAATGATCGCCATCGTGTGCCAGATAGGCCATTGATTGGGTGTCTGGCTGGCGGGTCTGTAGCTGCATCTGTACCTGCATCATTGAGGCTCCGAAAGTGAATGGCTCCACGCAGGCTAACCCAACCGGCGGGGTAAAAGCACAGCTCAGGACCAATTGAGGAAAGATCCGCCGTCATCGCGCAGCATCTGCACCATGGCGTGGGCGGCAGGCGACAGATAGCCCTCGCGGCGCAGCATCACGCAAATGGTCCGGGTCATGGTGGTCTGTTCCAGCGGCACCTCGCGCAGGTCCTGCATGTTCTTGCCGAACTCCAGCGTCTCCCGGGCGATGAAACTCAGCAGGCTGGTCTGGGCGATCAGCCGAGGCAGCAGGGAAATCGAGTTGGACTCGATCTGCACTTCCGGCAGCGGCAGGTTGTGGCGGGCGAAGGCGTCGTCGACCCAGATCCGCGACGACACCCCCGCAGGCGGCAACACCCAACGGTACCGACTCAAGTCGCGCATCTCGAATGGCGCAGTGAAGATCGGGTGATTGCGGCTGGCGATCACCACCGCTTCGTCGGTGAGGATCGGGTAGTAGGTGAATTCCTCTTCGGCGCTGCGCTGGGCGCAGATGATCATGTCCAGGTGCCCGGAGCGCAGTTGCTCGCGGAGCATGTCGTCCTGGCCGATCACCAGCTTGAGCGTGACCTGCGGCGAGCGTTTGAGCAGCGCGCTGGTCAGTTCCGGCAGCAGGTACTCGGCCATGGTCGCCGCACAGCCCAAACGGATATCCCCTACCGCGCCACTGGCGAAATCCCGCACCTCGCGCTGGGTCTGGGCGATGCTTTGCTGCAACACCTTGCCCCGCGCCTGCAGCAGTTCGCCCACGGGGGTGAGCTTGATTCTGCGGCCGTCGCGCTGGAACAGTTTGGTACCGAAGGATTCCTCCAGCCGCTGGATGCTTTTGGTCAACGCCGGCTGGCTGCGATTGAGCTTTTCCGCCGCGCGCCCCAGGTGACCGAGCTCGGCGATGGTTTCGAAATAGGTCAGGTCACGCAGGTCCATATATCAACCAAAGCTATCAATTCATGATTATTAGAAAATAGACTTGATCGATTGCGCTGTCGATACTGGGCGTCATTGGAAAACACCTATCAGGAAACGCCAATGCTCTGGAGATCCGCGTTGCCACGCCCCACCTCGTTCGCCCTCGCCCACCAGCACCCGCTCATCCAATGGTTGCTGCTCATCCTCATGGCCGGTAGCGCCGGCCAACTGTTCAAATACTTTCACGTACCTGCCGCGCTGTTTCTCGGGCCCATGCTGGTGGCGATCGGCTTCGGCGTCGCCGGGGCCAGCATTCGCCTGAACAAGCACGTGTTCCGTCTCGGTCAGGGCACGGTCGGGGTGCTGGTCGCCCATTCCATGACGGTCGGCGTTCTGCTGGCGGCGATGCAGTCGTGGCATGTGATGGTCTTCGCCACCTTGCTCACCGTCGCGCTGAGCGCGGTGGTCGGGATTGCCATGGCGCGGTGGGGCGGCATTCAGAGCAGCACCGCGGCGTGGGGCACTTCGCCGGGCGCAGCGTCGGCGATGGTTGCGATGTCCGAGGATTACGGCGCCGATTCGCGGGTGGTCGCCACCATGCAATACGTGCGGGTGGTCTGCGTGGTAATGGTCGGCGCGCTGGTCAGTCGGCTGCTCGGCGCCGATGCTGGCGGTTCGGAGGCTCACAGCACGGACGCACTGCTGCACGGGATGAACCTGCTCAATCTGGGCTTGAGCCTGCTGGTGATCGGGGTCGGCGTGACGCTCGGCAGTCGCTTGCCGGCCGGGGCGTTGCTGGTGCCCTTGTTGCTTGGCGGCGCGTTGCAGCTGAGCGGCGTGCTGCAGATCACCCTGCCCACCTGGGTACTGGCGATTGCCTACGGCGCGATCGGCAGTTACATCGGCTTGCGCTTTGATCGGGTGACCATCAGCTATGTCTGGCGGCGGCTGCCGGCAATGATCGCTGGCGCGCTGGTGCTGATTCTGCTCTGCGCCCTGTCGGCCTGGGGCATCGCGGAAATCATGGGCAAGGACTTTCTCTCGGTGTATCTGGCCACCAGCCCCGGCGGCCTTGATGCCATGGCGATCATTGCCATCGACACCCACTCGGACGTCGGTTTCGTGCTGGCGATGCAGACCCTGCGGCTGTTCGCTGTGATCGTGACGGGCGCGTACATCGCCCGGCAAGTGATTCGTGTGTCGCAACGCTTCGCCTGAAAGAACGCAGGCAAATCCAGCGGCACGCACGCCGATGGAATCTTAATCGAACCGGCGACCTCCAACGCTGCACACTCATTGGAGGCGAACGCCATGGCCAAGTTGAAAATCGCCACGTTCAACATCAACGGCATCCGCGCGCGTTTGCCCATTCTGTTGCAATGGCTGGAAAAGGAAGCGCCCGACATCGTCTGTTTGCAGGAGCTCAAAGCCGCCGACACAGCCTTCCCCGCCGACGACATCCGCAATGCCGGCTACGGTGTGATCTGGCAGGGCGAGCCGTCGTGGAACGGCGTAGCGATTCTGTCCCGGGACAGTGAGCCGCTGGAGATCCGCCGGGGTTTGCCAGGCAATGAAAAGGACAAGCACAGCCGCTATCTGGAGGCGGCTGTTCAGGGCGTGATCGTCGGTTGCCTGTACTTGCCCAATGGCAACCCGCAGCCGGGGCCGAAGTTCGACTACAAACTGGACTGGTTCGAGCACTTCATCACCCACGCCGACTCGCTGCTCAAGAGCGAGCATCCGGTGGTGCTGGCCGGTGACTACAACGTCATCCCCACCGACAACGACATCTACAACACCCGCTCATGGCTCAAGGACGCCTTGCTGCAACCGGAAAGCCGCGCGTGCTTCGAGCGTTTGCTGGAGCAAGGCTGGACTGACGCCCTGCGCGCGAAATTCCCGGACGAGCGGATTTACACGTTCTGGGATTACTTCCGCAACCACTGGAAGACCAACTCCGGGCTGCGCATTGACCACCTGCTGTTGAGCAAGGACCTGGCGCCCAAGCTTAAAAACGCGGGGGTGGACCGCTGGGTCAGGGACCTGCCCCACGCCAGCGACCATGCACCGACGTGGATTGAGTTGAAGGTTTGACCGAGATGCGCAAATCCTCAAACAACACATAACCTGCAGGAGTGACCCGGGTGGGGCTCCACCTTGCTCGCGAAGAGACCGGGACATGCACTACATCTTCAGCGGCTGAGACACCGCCTTCGCGAGCAAGCTCGGCTCCCACATGGAACTGCGCCTGATCCAGTAGCGGCGGTGGTGCGCACCACCGGTTTTGTGGCGGACGCACAACAGAAAGCACACGCACAAACCTGTGGGAGTGAGCTTGCTCACGAAGGCGGCAGTTCAGGCGCAAAAGGTATAGCGGATGTACTGGCCTCTTCGCGGGCAAGGTGGAGCGCCACCCCGGTCGCTCCCACAAGGGATGTATTTGCCGGCCGAGGGCGCAAACGCTGCGGGCTAGGCCCTGTGCGCCAACGCCGTCGCCAAGCTTTGCTCCAGCGGTAAGACCGGCAGCAGCGTCGCCTGATAGGCGTGGTACAGATCCGGCTTGCCGGCCCAGATATCGGCGCTGGGCTGGTTTTGCGGGTTGAGTTCGTGGCGCCAGCTGCCGTTTTCGTAGTCGATGAACAGCGTCTCGCTGAATTCCCAGAACGTCCGGTACCAGTCTTCGTATTGCTGCTCGCGGGTGCGTTGCAGCAGTGCGGCGGAGGCAGCGGCCGCTTCAGCGTGGGTCCAGTGCAAACGATGGCGAACCACCGGACTGTTTTCCCAGTCGAGGGTGTAAACGATCCCCGGCGCGCCATCGACGTCCCAGCCATAGCGGCAGGCGTTTTCGAACAACCCGCGCGCGTCCTCCAACAGCCAGGCGGGCGTGTCCAGCCTGGCTTTGCGCCGTGACGCTTCCAGGTGCAAGACCAGCCGCGCCCATTCGAATGCGTGGCCAGGCGTGGTGCCGTAGGGGCGGAAGCCGTCGTCGGGCTTGTCGACGTTGTAGTCGGGAATCGGCTGCCACTGCAGGGTGAAATGCTCGATCACTTGATGGTTATTGCCCGCGGCGTGCTGATGGATGACCCGCTCGACGATGCTCAGCGCCCGATCCAGCCAGTGCGCATCGCCGGTGACGTCGGCCAGGGCGAGGAACGCCTCGGTGCTGTGCATGTTGCTGTTGGCGCCGCGATAGCTTTCTTCGTTGCGCCAGTCGCGGTCGAAGGACTCGCGCATGGCGCCTTCCTCCTCGCTCCAGAAACGCCGGGTGATCACCTGAATCGCGTCTTCCAGCAGCGCCTGTGCGCCGGGGCGTCGAGCGACGACTGCCGAGCTGGCCGCCAATGCAACGAAGGCATGCAGGTAGGCGTTCTTGCCGGTGTCGGCGCTGTGCTCCAGGGGTCTGGCGAACCAGCCGCCATGCTCGGCATCGCGCAACGGCCCGGCCAGCGCCGCGATGCCGTGATCAACCAGCGCAGCGCAACCGGGAATGCCGTTGATGTGGGCCATGGCAAAACTGTGGGTCATGCGTGCGGTGTTCATGGTTTCGGCGACGGCATCGGCGGGGAGCCGGCCGAGGTCATCCAGATTGCCGAAGCCCTGGGGCAGCTCCGAGGCCTTGGCAAACGCCAGCAGCCGATTGCCCTCCTGCATCAGCCAGGCCGTGTGACCCGGGGAGCGCAGCCAACTGCTGAAATCGCGATTCACGTCATC
This sequence comes from Pseudomonas sp. 15A4, assembly GCF_016925575.1. Classification (NCBI taxonomy): domain Bacteria; kingdom Pseudomonadati; phylum Pseudomonadota; class Gammaproteobacteria; order Pseudomonadales; family Pseudomonadaceae; genus Pseudomonas; species Pseudomonas sp. 15A4. The sequence goes on from NZ_CP068986.1 coordinate 4,646,515, forward strand.
CATTGCCCTTCACCTATCTCGTCGGCAGGTTCGGCCCGCCAGGAATTATTAGTCGGGGCGAATCATGCAAGCCGAGGGCAGCGACAGGCAAGTGAATGAGGTGAAAGGGTTGGCCAGCTACAAGCTGCAAGCGCCAAGCAGCAAGCAGCCATAGTTTTGCAATCAGACCCGAAAGCGCGTGACCACCTGATTCAACTCCGCCGCCAGCCGGGACAGTTCGTTGCTCGACGCGCTGATCTGGTTGGCGCCGGACGACGATTGCATCGACAGGTCACGGATGTTGACGATATTGCGGTCCACTTCCCGCGCCACTTGGGCCTGCTCTTCAGCCGCGCTGGCGATCACCAGATTGCGCTCGGAGATCTCGTTGATCGATGTGGTGATCCGGTTCAGCGACTCGCCGGCGCCCTGGGCCAGTCCCAGGGTTTCGGTCGCGCGAGTGCGGCTGATCGACATCGATTCCAGCGCCTCGGTAGAACCGCTGCGCATGGTCGTGACCATCTTGTCGATTTCCAGGGTCGACTGCTGGGTGCGGTGGGCCAGTGCGCGCACTTCATCGGCGACCACGGCAAAGCCGCGTCCGGACTCACCCGCCCGCGCCGCCTCGATGGCGGCGTTCAGCGCCAGCAGGTTGGTCTGCTCGGCAATGGAGCGAATCACGTCCAGCACCTTGCCGATGTCCTGGGACTGATCGGCGAGGTTCTGCACCAGTTCCGAGGTGTGCTGCACGTTGCCGGACAGGGTCTGGATCGAATTAACCGTGTCGATGACCCGGCTCTGGCCGTCGCGGGCCGCGGTGGTCGATTCGCTCGACGCCTGGGACGTCGACACGGCGTTGCGTGCGACTTCCTCGACGGCCGAAGTCATCTCGTTCACCGCCGTGGCGGCCTGTTCGATTTCGGCGTTCTGCTGATGCAGGCCGCGATGGCTGTCTTCGGTCACCGAATTCAGCTCGGTGGCGGCCGACGCCAGTTGGCTTGCCGAGTTACCGATCAGGCTCAGGGTCGAGCGCAGATTGGTTTGCATCTGCTGCAACGCGCTCTGCAAGCGAGTGACTTCGTCATTGCCCTCGACGCGAATGTCATGGGTCAAATCGCCCTTGGCCACGTATTCGGCGGCATCAACCGCTTCCTGCAGCGGGCGGACGATGCTGCGGGTCAGCCACACCGCCAGCACCACGGTGGCCAGTGCCGCGATCAGCACGAACACCAGCACCACGTTTCGGGAGTTGCCGTATTGGGTTTCTGCGGCGGCGCCTTCGAGCTCGACCTGATGGGAATAGAAGTCACCGAGTTCGCCCAATTGCGCGCCGGAGTTGTCGACCGCCGTCTTCATGTCCACCAGCAACAGCTTGTTCAGCGCCTTGAGGTCTCCGCTCTCGGCGAGCACAAAAGACTGGGTCAAACCGCGCTGATAATCGACCAGGGTCGCGCGGAATTTGCCGTACAGCGCCTTCTCTTCCGGGGTGTCGATAAAGGTGTCGAGGCTGGCAAGTTTCTCGTCGAGGATCTTCGCGCGCGCGTCCATCTGACCCTTGTAGACGCTGACGTTTTTCGGATCGGCATCAAGAGCAACCCGCAGCGAGATCGTGCGAATGCGCAGCATGGCCTCGCGGATGTCGTTGACCAGCCGCATGCTCGGCATCCAGTTGCTTTCGACGGCCACCTCGCTCTGGCGAATCGTCGACATCTGGCTCAAGGCGAACCAGCCGAGCAACGCGACCAACAGGGAAATCAGGGTAAACCCAAGGCCGGCGCGGCGGGCGATGGTCAGGTTGCGTAGGCTCATAACGGTCGGCTCATTCTTGTAGGGTCGGGACGCAAAGTCGTCAGATGACTACCGCTTATCGACGCTGCCGCAGGCTTCTTTAGCCAACCGCACGTGAAGAATCCGAACGCCCGTTCGAGAAAACATCGAACCCCGCCCGCTTGAGCGGTCTAGACCCTTACGCCCAATCACACATTTAAGCGGAGGTGAATCATGCATCTGGAAGGTTCCTGCCATTGCGGCGCCGTCGAATTCAGCCTGACAAGCGCCCATCCCTACCCTTATCAACGCTGCTACTGCTCGATCTGCCGCAAGACCCAAGGCGGCGGTGGCTACGCAATCAATCTGGGCGGCGATGCCAAAAGCCTCAAGGTCAAAGGCAAGGACAGCATCGCCATCTACCACGCGAAGATGCGCGACGATAAGGGTCACCAGACCCACATCAGCAGCGCCGAACGGCATTTCTGCAAACGGTGCGGCAGCGGGCTGTGGTTGTTCAGCCCCGAGTGGCCTGAGCTGATTCATCCCTTCGCATCCGCCATCGACACCTCTTTGCCAATCCCGCCAGAGCACACGCACTTGCTGCTGAACTCCAAGGCGCCCTGGGTGGAAGTGGCCGCAGGGCCGAATGACCAGCAGTTCGAGGAATTCCCTGAAGAGTCGATCGCCGACTGGCATCAGCGGCTGAAATTGACCCGGTAGCCTGGCCGGGTGAAGTCACCAGGGCCTCCGGGCGTTCCTTCTGCAGTTAATGCAGATGGAGCGCCCGCCCAACCGACCACCCGATAATTCCCTGAACCTCTCCCCTGACCGCCGACTCCGAACTAAAAGCCCCTAAGCCCAATAAAAAAGCCCACGAGGAAGCGCACATGCCTCTGCATCGAGTCGCCAGCTTGACCGACATTCAGCGAGATCGCGGTCTCCAGGTCGAGTTTGGCGAAACCAAGGCGCTGCTGGTTCTGCACGGCGACGAAGTCCGCGCGTTTCAAGCCTTCTGCCCCCATGCCGGCGCGCCATTGGCCGACGGCGCCATCTGCAACGGTCATCTCATCTGCCCTTGGCACAAGGCCGAATTTTCCATCGACGACGGCCATCTCTGCGAACCGCCTGCGCTGGATGCCCTGACTCGTTACCCCGTCCACGTCATCGATGGCCATGTGCACGTCGATGACCAGCCCGTCACCGCTGACACGCCGACGCTGGCCGAAGACAGCCGCTGCTTCGTCATCATCGGCGCCGGCGCCGCGGGCACAGCTGCCGCTTGCGCGCTCAGGGAAAAGGGCTTCAACGGTCGGTTGCTGCTGATCGACCGGGACGCCGCGCCCGGCTACGACCGCACCGCGCTGAGCAAATTTGTGCTGTCCGCCGAGATGGAAACCGATGAGATCCCTGCCCTGCGCGACGACGGGTTCTACCTGAGCAACCGCATCGAACGGGTGCACGGCGAAGTGATGAAACTGGACGTCGTCAACAAGCGCGTCACCCTGGCGGACGGGCGCCGCTTTGACTACGACGCGGCGCTGGTGACCACCGGAGGCGAGCCGCGTGGGTTGCCCCTGGAAGGCGCCGACCTGCCGCAAGTGCTGACCCTGCGCAGCCGTGATGAAGCGCGCCGAATTTTGGCAGCAGTCCATCCCGGCAGCCACGCGCTGATCGTCGGCGACAGTTTTATCGGGCTGGAAGCGGCGTCGGCGTTGCGCACTCAGGGTGTCGACGTGACCGTTCTGGCCCATCACGAGGTGCCGTTTGCCAGCCAGTTGGGCGAGCGCGTCGGCAAAGCGTTGCGCGCGCTGCATGAGCAAAACGGCGTGCTGTTCCGCACCCACGTCGACGTCAGCCGGTTCGAGGGTGATGAACAAGATGGCCAGCAGGTGCTGCGAGCAGCCGTACTCAGCAATGGCGAACGGGTGGAAGTGGACCTGGCCCTGGTTGGCGTCGGCGTGAGTCCGGTGACGCATTTCATCGACGGTCTTCAGCTGGAAGACGATGGCTCACTGGCGGTCGACGACGGCATGCGCGCGGGCAAAGATCTGTGGGCGGCGGGTGACATTGCCACTTTCCCCTCAGTCATCAGCCACGGCGCATCGAGCACTGGCGCCTTGCCCAACAGCAGGCACGCATCGCGGCAGGCAACATGCTCGGCGATGACCTGCACTACGCCGACGTGCCGTATTTCTGGACCTACCATTTCGAAAAGCGTCTGGACTACCTCGGCCACGCCGAAGACTGGGACGACATCGTTTACCTCGGCGAGCCGGAGCGATTTGATTTCCTGGCGCTCATCTGCAAGCAAGGCGTCGTCGCGGCCGTGGTCAGCTGTGAACGTGAAAGGCCGATGGCGATGCTCGCCGAACGCATGAAACAACCGCTGTTCAAAGACGAAGCGCTCATGCTGATTAATCAGATCGACGATTGAGATGCACGACGAAAATCCCTTATTCAACCGCGCACTGGAGGTGCACCATGCCTGATAAAGAGTCCAACCGCGAAGACCTCGACCACAAGCCTGAAAACGCAGGCAAGGTCGGTGAGGAACACAAACAAGCCAATCAAAGTGGTGAACAACAGCGACCACCGGAAACCGAGCACCCGGCAGACCCTACTGACGCCAAACCTTGAAGCAGCCGCTTTAGCCCTGGCTGGTGGCCTGCTGGCGACCGTGCCGCTGTTTAGCGCAGCGGCCTGCCGCCGGCTCGGCAGCCTTGTCCACTTTCAGCCACCACGCCTCGCCTCGGCTGGGGTACTGAACGTAAAACGGCTGGCCCATTTCTGGCGTGGTGATGGAGATGCTACGATCCCACGCCAGCGCGATAATCCGGTCGAACGGCTCATGCCAGGCGTGCATCGCCAGGTCGAACGTGCCGTTGTGGATCGGCAGCAGCCACTTGCCGCGCAGGTCGATGTGCGCTTGCAGCGTCTCTTCAGGCTGCATGTGCACGTCCGGCCAATCTTCGTTGTACGCGCCGGTTTCCATCAGGGTCAGGTCGAACGGGCCGTACTGCTCACCGATTAACTTGAAACCGTCGTGATAGCCGGTGTCGCCGCTGAAGAAGATCCGCTGCTCGCCATCGAGGATGACCCACGACGCCCACAGGGTCTGGTTGCCGTCGCGCAGCGTGCGGCCTGAAAAATGCTGCGCCGGGGTCGCTACAAAGCGAATGCCGTGAATGTCCGTCGACTGCCACCAGTTCAATTGCTGAACCTTGGCCGCCGGCACGCCCCACTCGATCAGCGTATCCCCTACCCCCAGCGGCGTAATGAAATGCTCGGCCTTGTCCTTGAGCACCTGAATCGTCATGTGATCAAGATGGTCGTAGTGGTTGTGGGAAAGGATCACCGCCTTGAGCGGCGGCAGGTCTTGCAGAAGGATCGGCGGCTGGTGAAAGCGCTGGGGGCCGGCCCATTGCACCGGCGACGCACGCTCGGCAAATACGGGGTCGGTCAGAAAATATGCGCCACGCAGTTTCAGCAGCACCGTGGAATGGCCGAGGCGGTAGACCGTGTTGTCAGGCGCGGCAAACAGCTGCTGGCGCGACAGCGGCTGCACCGGGATCTCGCCGGCCGGGCGGGTGTGATGGGGTTTGTTGAATAGAGCGTTCCAGAAGATACGCAAAGTCTTGCCAACGCTTGAGCGCGCCATTGGCTTGATATTGAAATAGCGACCTTCGCGCCGAGTCAGGACAGGCAGCGCAGGATTTGAATCCAGGTTTTTTTCGATCGAGGCCATGAGGGTGCTGACTCCATAAAACGGGTGAAGGTGGCGTTGCGCTGTGCAAGCTGCAAGCTGCAAGCTGCAAGAGCATGGCGTACGCTTTGAGCTTTCGCTGTGGCTTTAGCTTGGAGCTCAAAACTTGAAGCTTCCAGCTGCTCTTACACTACACAGTGTAGTTTCAAGCTTGCACGATGGGCAAAGAGAAGTAAACTGCTCGGTGTAATTTTCTTGCCGGGTGACTTGGTTGCCCGGCTCACCTCACAGAAGAGACCCCATGACTGCCCCATTGCGACTGACCGACCGTAAACGCGAAGCCATTGTTCAGGCGGCGATAGCCGAGTTCCTCGATAACGGTTTCGAGGTCACGAGCATGGACCGGATTGCAGCACGGGCCGAGGTCTCCAAGCGCACGGTGTACAACCACTTCCCCAGCAAGGAAGAACTGTTCTCCGAAATGCTTCACCGACTGTGGTCCAGTGCCGCGACGCAGACTGATGCGGTGTACAAGCCCGGGGTGCCCCTGCGAGATCAACTGCGGGAATTGCTCGACGCGAAGATGAAGACCCTCGGCGACAGCAACTTCATTGACCTGGCTCGCGTGGCCATCGGCGCGACCATCCACTCTCCCGACCGCGCGCAGGTCTGGGTCAGCCGGCTCAATCAACGGGAAGAAACCTTCACCGTCTGGGTCCGCGGCGCCCAACAGGACGGCCGCCTCAAGGCCGTCGAGCCAGTGTCTGCCGCGTCGCAGATTCACGCGCTGCTCAAGGCCTTTGCTTTCTGGCCGCAAGTCACCCTCAACGAACCCCTGCTCGCGCCGGACAAGCAGCGCGAAGTGGTCGAGTCTGCGCTGGACCTGTTCCTCTGCTGGTATGAAATCCCGCTGGATAAATCCTCGACCTAAACCGTCCCGTTATCCATGGCCGCCGTAACGCGCTCGACAATCTGCCGGCGTGCGAGCAAGCCCTGCATGGCGCGATCAGTGGCGATGGCAAGGATATTGGCGGGTGCCGAATCCGGGCGGCCCGAATCGTAGGGCGGTGCCGGCGCGTACTCCAGCTGCAGCTGGATGGTCCGGGCGGTATCGGCATCGAACACTTCGCTGATCAGCGTCAGGGCAAAATCTATCCCCGCCGTCACGCCGCCGCCGGTCATCAGGTTGCCGTCGCGCACCACGCGCTCGCGTACCGGAATCGCGCCGAACTGCTCCAGTAACGAATGGGACGCCCAGTGAGTGGTGGCGCGGCGGCCTTTCAACAGCCCTGCCGCACCGAGCACCAGCGCGCCGGTGCAGACCGACGTCACGTACTGCGCCGTGGCAGCCTGATGCTGAATGAACGCCAGGGTTTGCGCATCTTCCATCAATACGTCGACGCCTACCCCGCCCGGCACGCAGATCACATCGAGGTCAATGCAGTCGGCGAAGGTCGCGGTCGGTACCAGTGTCAGGCCGGTGCTGGACTGCAGCGGCTCGAGGTTCTTCCAGACCAGGTGCACGACCACGCCAGGCATGGTTGCAAAAACATCGTAAGGGCCAGTGAGGTCCAGTTGCTGGACGTTGGGGAATACCAGCAGGCCGATATGCAGGGTCATGGTGTGTTTCCTTGTACGAGAAGTGATTCATCTGACGGTATGAAGTGACGCTGCCGATGGGACTCGGGCCAGCGCCTGGACGAAACCACTGTAGCGAGCTAGCCTCTGGCGGATACGCCATAAAGCCAACAATTCACGCCAATTTTTTACAACGAGGGCGCCATGCCTCATCAGCCCCGGCCGGTTCATGTTCTGGCCTTTCCCAACGTTCAGTTGCTCGACGTCACCGGACCGCTGCAGGTGTTTGCCTCGGCCAACGTCATGGCGCACGAAGCGGGCCTGAAAAAATCCCCTACCGGCCCGAAGTCATTGCAAGCGCACCCGGCGGCATCACGTCTTCCGCCGGACTCGGCATGCTCACTCACCCGCTGCCGTCCACGCCTTCGGACACGCTGATCATCGCCGGTGGCGGCGGGGTCCATGCCGCGCTGCTGGACCCGGTTCTGGTGGCCTGGGTGCGAACGCAATCCCTCAGTGCCCGGCGCGTGGCGTCGGTGTGCACCGGCGCATTTCTGCTGGCGGCCGCCGGCGTGCTGGACGGCCATCGGGTGGTCACCCACTGGGACAGTTGCGATGAACTGGCGCGGCGTTTTCCGCACCTGCGCGTCGATCCGGACCCGATCTTCATCAACGAGGACAAACTGTGGACGTCCGCCGGGGTGACGGCGGGGATTGATCTGGCACTGGCGATGGTTGAAGCGGACCTGGGGCGGGACATCGCGCTGGCGGTGGCGCGGGATCTGGTGGTGTTTCTCAAGCGCCCGGGCGGGCAATCGCAGTTCAGCACGGCGTTGTCGATGCAGCACCAGACCCGCGATCAAGGCAGCCGCTTTGGCGACCTGCACGCCTGGATTCTCGACAATCTGGCCAGTGACCTGTCGGTTGGCACGCTGGCGGCGCAGGTGGGCATGAGCGAGCGCAGTTTCGTCCGCCACTACCGCGCCCACACCGGCAACACGCCGGCGCGGGCGATCGAGCAATTGCGCGTCGAAGCGGCACGGCGTCTGTTGGGGGACAGTGCGCTGCCGATCAAGCGCATCGCCGACCGCTGCGGGTTTGGTACGGAAGAGACGTTGCGGCGCAGCTTCATGCGCGCGGTATCAGTGACGCCCCAGGCGTATCGGGAGCGGTTCACTGCGGCATGAAGCGGCCGCGAAGGCTGACTGTCCTTCCCCAGAGAAAGGGGCTGGCTGTCCTGGCCCCTTCGCGAGCAAGCTCACTCCCACGAGTCTCGGCATGGTTCGAAATCTCAAGTCACCCACGATCCTGTGGGAGCGAGCTTGCTCGCGAATGCTGACTGTCCTTCCCCAGAGAAAGTGGCTGGCTGTCCTGGCCCCTTCGCGAGCAAGCTCGCTCCCACAAGTCTCGGCATGGTTCGAAATCTCAAGTCACCCACGATCATGTGGGAGCGAGCTTGCTCGCGAAGGCTGACTGTCCTTCCCCAGAGAAAGTGGCTGGCTGTCTGGCCTCTTCGCGAGCAAGCTCGCTCCTACAAATTGACTGCATCGACCGGGAAATAAAGGTCGCGCACAGAGACCTGTAGGAGTGAGCTTGCTCGCGAAGAAGGCAGTTCAGCCAATGAATTTTCTTCGCTGGATAAACCGCATTCGCCAGCAAGGTGGAACGCCACCCCGGTCACTCCCACACGTCCAACCAACCGGCCGAAATCCTGAGGCAACCCGTGCTCCCACAAATGGATGGGGCGCAAGGCAAAACATCTGAGAGAAATTAATTTTCATGAATTGATCTTTTTATCCTGCTTCGTGTAATTTACTTTCCATCACGAAATCAGAGATAACAATAATGACTGCCTGTGATCGTCCCGCCCCTGCTCTTCTTTCGCCGTTCATGGCGCCTGCAACACCCAATGCCGAGATCGTTTTCACCGCCTGGCTGCGCACCGGTTAACGCCATTGCGCGGGTGAGTCCTGCTTTGTTGTAGCTCGACAGGCTCAGCCCCGCCGCCGCCCAAGCCCTGACCCCCTCATTCTCAGCAAGGAATCCGTTGCATGCCTCCGTCAACCGGCCTGTCTCTGTTGGTCTATGCCGCCGTCGCGATCATCGCCCTGATCGTGCTCATCGCGCGCTTTCGCCTCAATCCGTTCATCGTCATCACCCTGGTGTCCGTCGGCCTCGCGCTGGTCGCCGGCATGCCGGCCAATGCCGTCGTCGCGTCCTATGAGGGCGGCGTCGGCAAGACGCTGGGGCACATCGCGCTGGTCGTGGCGCTGGGCACCATGCTCGGCAAAATGATGGCCGAGTCCGGCGGCGCCGAGCAGGTGGCGCGCACGATGATTGACCGCTTCGGCGAGCGTAACGCCCATTGGGCGATGGTCTGCATCGCGTTTCTGGTGGGGCTGCCGCTGTTCTTCGAAGTAGGTTTCGTGCTGCTGGTGCCGATCGCCTTCACCGTTGCGCGCAGGGTCGGCGTGTCTATTCTGATGGTCGGCCTGCCCATGGTCGCCGGCCTTTCTGTGGTCCACGCCCTGGTGCCGCCGCACCCTGCGGCGATGCTGGCGGTGCAGGCGTACCAGGCGTCAGTCGGCCAGACCCTGTTCTACGCCATCCTCATCGGCATCCCCACCGCGATCATTGCCGGCCCGGTCTACGCGCGCTTCATCGTGCCGCACATTCATTTGCCCGACGAAAACCCGCTCGCCAAACAATTTCTCGACCGTGAACCCCGCGTCCAGTTGCCAGGTTTCGGCATCACCATGGCGACCATTCTGTTGCCGGTGGTGCTGATGCTGCTGGGTGGCTGGGCCAATCTGATTTCCACGCCGGGGAGCGGCTTCAACAGCTTCCTGCTGTTCATCGGCAACTCGGTGATCGCGCTGCTGCTCGCCACGTTGCTAAGCTTCTGGACACTGGGTATCGCCCAGGGCTTTTCCCGCGATTCAATCCTGAAATTCACCCAGGAATGCCTGGCGCCAACGGCCAGCATTACGTTGTTGGTCGGCGCAGGCGGCGGTCTGAACCGAATTCTCGTCGACAGCGGCGTGACCAACGAGATCGTCGGCCTGGCGCAGGACTTTCACCTGTCGCCGCTGCTGATGGGCTGGCTGTTTGCGGCATTGATGCGCATCGCCACCGGCTCGGCCACGGTGGCGATGACCACCGCGTCCGGCATCGTGGCCCCCGTGGCGCTGGGTCTGGGCTATCCCCATCCGGAGCTGCTGGTGCTCGCGACCGGCGCGGGTTCGGTGATTTTCTCCCACGTCAATGACGGCGGGTTCTGGCTGATCAAGGAGTATTTCAACATGACCGTGGCACAGACCTTCAAGACCTGGACGGTGCTGGAGACGCTGATTTCGGTGATCGCTTTCGTGCTGACCCTCGGGCTGGCGCAGGTGATCTGAGTGGACATTCTTTACCAGATCCGCGCCCGTCAGGAGTCGTTCAGCGCCGGCGAAGGCCGCATCGCCAGACTGGTGCTCAGCGACGTGGCGTTTGCCGCCAGCGCCAGCCTCGACGACCTCGCCGCCCGCGCCGAGGTCAGCAGCGCCACGCTGTCGCGCTTCGCCCGCACGGTGGGCTGCAAGGACCTGCGCGACCTGCGCTTGCAACTGGCCCAGGCCAGCGCCGTGGGCAACCGCTTCCTGACCGCGGAACAGGCGCCGGAACAGTCGGCGTTTTTCACCCAAATCGTCGGCGACATTGAATCTACTCTGCGTCAGCACCTGGCCGGTTTCGATGAATCGCGCTTCCAGGCGGCGGTGGCTTTGCTGACGCCGGCGCGGATGATTCACAGTTTTGGCATGGGCGGCGCGTCCAGCCTGTGCAGCGAAGAACTGCAGACCCGACTGGTGCGGCTCGGTTATCCGATTGCCGCCAGCCGCGACCCGGTGATGATGCGGCTCATCGCCGCGACCCTCGGGCCCGAGCACAGCGTGATCGTCTGCTCCCTGAGCGGGCGCCCCCTGAACTGCTCGATGCAGTGGATCTGGCCCGCAGCTACGGCGCAAAGATTCTCGCCATCACCCTGCCCGGCTCACCGTTGGCGGAACGCGCAGATGTGCTGCTGCCGCTGCAGATCGCCGAAACCCATTTCATCTACAAACCCACCGCCGCGCGTTACGGCATGCTGCTGACCATCGACGTGCTGGCCACCGAACTGGCGCTGACGGCGCCCGACGCCAACCGCGAACGGCTAAGGCGGATCAAGCTCGCCCTGGATGACTACCGCGGCGGCGACGACGGCCTGCCCCTTGGAGACTGACCCCATGCTTTACGACCTGATCATTCGCGACGCGCTGGTGATCGACGGCAGCAATACGCCGGGCTACCGCGCCGACGTGGCCCTGCGCGACGGCCGCATCCAGCGCATCGGCGACCTGCACGACGTCTCCGCCCGCGAAGAAATCAACGCCGACGGCCGCGTGCTGGCCCCGGGTTTCATCGACGTGCACACCCACGACGACACCGTGGTGATTCGCCAGCCGGCCATGCTGCCGAAAATCACCCAGGGCGTGACCACGGTGATCGTCGGCAACTGCGGCATCAGCGCCTCACCCGTTTCCCTGGCGGGGGATCCACCGGATCCGATGAACCTGCTGGGCCCCGCTTCCGCGTTCGTTTATCCGCGCTTCATCGACTACCGCAACGCAGTGGACGCGGCGCGACCGGCGGTCAATGTGGCGGCGCTGATCGGCCACACCGCGCTGCGCAGCAATCACATGGACGATCTTTTTCGAACGGCGCGCGCTGATGAAATCAGCGCCATGCGCGAGCAATTGCGCGACAGCCTGGCGGACGGCGCGCTGGGGCTTTCCACCGGTCTGGCCTATGCCTCGGCTTTTTCGGCCGAGACCGACGAAGTCAAACAACTGGCCGAGGAGCTGACAGCGTTCGGCGCGGTGTACACGACGCATTTGCGCAGCGAGTTCGAGCCGGTGCTGGAGGCCATGGACGAGGCGTTCGAGATCGGCCGTCACGCCAGATCGCCGGTGGTGATTTCCCACATGAAATGCGCGGGCGCCGGCAATTGGGGCCGCAGCCCGCAATTGCTGGCGTCCCTTGAAAACGCCGCGCTGAGCCACCCGGTGGGCTGCGATTGCTACCCCTATGCGGCCAGTTCTTCGACGCTGGATGTGAAGCAGGTCACCGATGCGTTCCCGATCACCATCACCTGGTCGACGCCGCACCCGGATCAGGGCGGCCGCGAGCTGAAAGACATCGCCGCGGACTGGGGCCTTTCACTGGTGGACGCCGCGCGCAAACTGCAACCGGCCGGCGCCGTGTATTACGGCATGGACGAAAGGGATGTGCAGCGCATCATGAAACACCCGCTGTCGATGATCGGCTCGGACGGCCTGCCGGAAGACCCGTTCCCGCACCCGCGCCTGTGGGGTGCGTTCCCTCGGGTGCTGGGGCATTTCAGTCGGGACGTAGGGCTTTTCCCGCTGCACACCGCCGTGCACAAGATGACCGGACTGACCGCCACGCGCTTCGGGCTGACGGATCGCGGTTTTGTGCGCGAAGGGTATTGCGCGGACCTGGTGCTGTTCAACGCTGACACCGTGCGCGATGTGGCGGATTTCAAAGAGCCCAAGCGCCCGGCGGAGGGGATTGATGCGGTATGGGTCAACGGGCATTTGAGCTATGCCGAGGGCAAGCCTCAGGGGGAACGGCAGGGACGGTTCTTGCCGCGAAGCGGATCGCTGATGGGCGGATTTAGCTAATCTTTGTAGGACTGGCTCTCGCCGGGAAAACGTCAGGCGGCACACCGCAAATCTGGGCTGTACACATTGGCCTCTTCCCGGCTGAAGCCGGTCCTACTAAAAGCATGCGCTGTGTCCGTAGGACTGGGTTCACCCAATCACAACCCCACGGCATTCGCCAAACCCGATGCTCACTTCTCCGTCCTTGCGGCAGCGCGCTTTGAGGATCACCTCATCGCCGGCCTCCAGAAAGGTTCGCGTCTCGCCGTTGGGCAACTCGACGGCGCGCTTTCCGCCTTCGGTCATTTCCAGCAGGCTGCCAAGCTGGCCGGGCTGCGGGCCTGACAAGGTGCCGGTGCCGAACAGATCGCCGGCTTGCAGCTTGCAGCCGTTGACGCTGTGGTGGGCCACCATCTGCGCAACGGTCCAGTACATGTTCAACGTGTTGCTCAGGGACAGACGCTGGGGCGCGATACCCTGCTCTTTCATCCGCGCAGTGAGCAGCAGCACTTCCAGCTCGATGTCCAGCGCTCCGCCGGCCTGATCCTGCTCATCGAACAGATAGTCCATCGGCGGCGGGTCACCCTCGGGGCGCACCGGTTGAGCCGCGCGAAAAGGCGCAAGGGCTTCGGCCGTGACCACCCACGGCGAAATGCTCGTCGCAAAACTCTTCGACAGAAACGGCCCCAGCGGTTGGTATTCCCAGGCTTGCAGGTCCCGGGCCGACCAATCGTTCAACAGACAGAAACCGGCGATGTGCTCGCCCGCCCTGCCGATGGCGACGGGCTCGCCCGCCTCGTTGCCCTGCCCGATCCACACGCCCACTTCCAGCTCGTAATCCAGGCGTTTGCTCGGCCCAAAATCCGGCGCCTCGGCACCCGGCTTCAAGGTTTGCCCGCTGGGGCGCTTGACCTGCATCCCGGACACACCCAGCGTCGAGGCCCGCCCGTGGTAGGCAATCGGTACGTACTTGTAGTTCGGCAACAGCGGATTGTCCGGGCGGAACAGCTTGCCGACGTTCATCGCGTGATGAATGCCGACGTAGAAATCAGTGTAGTCCCCGACCTGCGCCGGCATGTGCATCTTGCAGTCAGCCATCGGCACCAACAGACGCTCGCCCATGGCCTGCAAGCGCTCACGTTGCAGGTTTTTTCGTCGAGCAGGTGCAAAAGTTCATGGCGCAACGCCTGCCGGGAGGAACCGCCCAGGGCGAAAAAGTCGTTCAGTTGCCCCTGGCTGGCGGCTTCGACGGCCACGCGCGCGGCGCCGTTGAACAGGCTGGCCTCCAGGGCCGTTTGCAGGTCCAGAATGAAATCGCCGATGGCAACGCCGCCGCGCTTGCCGAAACCGGGGCGGCTGAACACGCCCAGGGGCAGGTTCTGCAGGGGGAAGTCGGGATGGTCGTTGGCGCTGGCAACCCAGCTGCGCAGGTGCTGTGAAGTGCTCATCGTTGGCTGTCCGTGTCGAAAGGCTTGAACGTTCTGGCGATGCCATCCCAACAGGCATCGTAATCGCTTTGCAGCTGTGGGCTTTCCAGCGCGTGGTAGCTGGGCCGCAGGACTTTACCGGTCTCGAACATGAACGCCATGGTCTGTTCGATCTTGTGCGGCTTGAGCTCGGCGGCCATGGCCTTCTCGGCGCTGGCGTTGTCCGGGCCATGGGCGCTCATGCAGTTGTGCAGTGAGGCGCCGCCGGGCATGAAACCTACGGCCTTGGCGTCGTAGGCCCCGTCGATCAGGCCCATGAATTCGTTCATCAGGTTGCGGTGGAACCACGGCGGCCGGAAGGTGTTTTCCGCCACCATCCAGCGCGGTGGGAAGATCACGAAATCGACGTTGGCCTGACCGTCGACGGCGCCCGGAGACGTCAGCACGGTGAAGATCGACGGATCGGGGTGGTCGTAACTCACCGTGCCGAGGGTATTGAACAGGCGCAGGTCGTATTTGTAGGGGACATTGTTGCCATGCCACGCGACGACATCGAAGGGGGAATGACCGAGCGTAGTCGCCCACAGTTCGCCGAGGAATTTCTGCACCAGCACGGTGGGCTGCACGCTGTCTTCAAAACAGGCGTGGGGCACCTGGAAATCCCGGGGATTGGCCAGGCCATTGCTGCCGATCGGACCCAGGTCAGGCAGGCGCAGGGCGCAGCCGTGGTTCTCGCAGAGATAACCTCGCGCGGCGCCGTCGAGCAACTCGACGGTGAATTTCAAACCCCTCGGCAGCACGGCGATTTCTTGCGGCTCAAGCTCTAGCAGGCCCAATTCGGTGGTGATGCGCAGGCGACCCTGCTGGGGGACGATCAGCCATTCGCCGTCAGCGCTGAAGAACGCGCGCTGCATAGAAAGGTTGGCCGTGTAGACGTAGACGCTCACGCCCTCGGCCTGCTCGGCAGACGAGGTGCTGGCCAGCGCGTGCAGGCCGTCGATGAAATCGGTCGGTTCGGCGGGGATGTCGAACGCATTCCAGCGCAGGCGATTGGGGGTGACAGGGCCCTGCTGTTGACCGGTAATCTGCCGCTCGAGTCGCTGAAAACGAGGGTGCGCGGCAGACGGTTGAATACGGTAGAGCCAGGTGCGCCGGGCTTCGGCGCGGGGGACGGTGAATGCGGTGCCGGAGAATTGCTCGGCAAACAGGCCCAGCGGATGACGCTGAGGCGAGTTCTGCCCGCGGGGCAATCCGCCCGGCATCGCCTCGCTGCTGAATTGATTGCCGAAGCCGCACTGGTAGCGCAAGGATTCGGACCGGGGTGCTGTCGACATGACGACCTCTTATTGTTTTTATCGTAAGCGTGTTACGCATAACGTAATTTGAGTTTGCAGAAGGGTCAAGCTATAAAGCAGCCTTTCCAGACCGGGGGCCTCCCTTGCCATGACCGACGATTCCACCCCCGCCGCCGCGCCACGCCAGCAGAAAGTCCAGTCGGCTGAAGTCGGCGTCGGCATCCTCAAGGCGCTGGCCGAACTGGCCCCCGCCACGTCACTGTCGAAACTCGCCGAGTACGTCGACATGCCCGCCAGCAAGGTGCATCGCTACCTGCAAGCGCTGGTGGACAGCGGCTTTGCCGAGCAGGACCCGGCCAACAATCATTACCGACTGGGCCGTTCGGCGTTACAGGTCGGCCTGGCCGCACTGAGCCAACTGGATGTACTGAAAACGTCTGCCCCAGCCCTGATCGCACTGCGCGATGAACTCAACGAAACCTGCTTTCTGGCGGTGTGGGGCAACAAAGGCCCGACGGTGGTGTACGTCGAGCAGTCGCTAGGGGCGGTCACGCTGGTGACGCAGATCGGCTCGGTGCTGCCGCTGCTCAGTTCGTCCACCGGGCTGGTGTTCGAGACCTTTCTGTCTGCGACTGAAACCGCCGGGTTGAGGGAGGCGGAATCGGCCTCGTTGAACGCGGCGCAGTTGCAGGAGATCGATCGGCACCTCCAAGAGATCCGCAGCACCGGGGTGCATCAGATTCATGGGATGTTGATGGCCGGCGTCAACGCGGTGTCATCGCCGGCGTTTGCCATGGGCAACAAGCTGGTGGGTGTGGTGACGGTGGTGGGCTCGGCATCGGTGTTTACCGATCAGCGTCAGGCCCTCGCTGCACAGAAACTGCTGCAGACGGCCCAGGCGATCAGCGCGCGGATGGGTGGGGAAATGCCGCGACTGGCGTGATTCTCCAGGATCATGGTCATACTGTAGGAGTGAGCTTGCTCGCGAAGACGTCCTGACATCCGCTAGAATTTCGGCGGCTGAAATGCCCCTTCGCGAGCAAGCTCACTCCTACAGGTATTGCGTTAACACGTGAATACGAGGCGTTAGCCTCACTCCTACAGGTATCGCGTTAACACGTGACTACGAGGCGTCAGCCTCAATCCACCGCCAACACCCCCGCCGCACTTGATCCCGCTCGATCGACTCGAACAGCGCCTTGAAATTGCCCTCGCCGAACCCGTCGTCGCCCTTGCGCTGGATGAATTCGAAGAACACCGGCCCCATCAGGGTTTCCGAGAAGATCTGCAGCAGCAGTCGCTTGTTTCCGCCTTCGGAATTGCCGTCCAGCAGAATTCCCCGCGCCTTCAGCTCGTGCTCCGGTTCGCCATGGTTAGGCAGCCGGCCTTCGAGCATTTCGTAATAGGTGTCCGGCGGCGGTGTCATGAAGCGCATGCCCAGCGCCTTGAGCCGGTCCCAGGTGTCGATCAGGTTTTCGGTGAAGAACGCGACGTGTTGAATGCCCTCGCCGTTGAACTTCATCAGAAACTCCTCAATCTGCCCAGCGCCCTTGGACGATTCCTCGTTCAGCGGGATGCGGATCATGCCGTCCGGCGCTGTCATCGCTTTCGAGGTCAGGCCGGTGTACTCGCCCTTGATGTCGAAGTAGCGCAGCTCACGGAAATTGAACAGCTTCTCGTAGAAGTTCGCCCAATAGGCCATCCGCCCGCGATAGACGTTATGGGTCAGGTGATCGATGAATTGCAGGCCGGCGCCCTTGGGGTGACGGTCGACGCCTTCGAGGTACACGAAATCGATGTCGTAGATCGAGGTGCCTTCGCCGAAACGGTCGATCAGGTACAAGGGTGCGCCGCCAATCCCCTTGATCGCCGGCAAACGCAATTCCATGGGCCCGGTGCCGATCTCGACAGGCTGCGCGCCGAGTTCCAGCGCGCGCTTGTAGGCCAGTTGCGAGTCCTTGACGCGGAATGCCATGCCGCACACGGAAGGACCATGCTCCGCGGCGAAGTAGGACGCTTCGCTGTTGGGCTCATTGTTGAGGATGATGTTGATCGCACCCTGGCGGTACAGCGACACGTTCTTGGAACGGTGTTGGGCGACTTTGCTGAAGCCCATGATCTGGAAAACAGGCTCCAGCACGTTGGGGGTCGGCGAGGCGAATTCGATGAACTCGAAGCCCATAAGGCCCATTGGATTTTCGTAGAGATCAGTCACGGTCTTGCTCCTGCTGAAAAGTGAGAGGCACAGCGGCTCGGATCACGATTCAGCGGGTGGCGCGCAGGAAATCCCCGCACGCTGCGGGCGAGGAAGTCGCCGAAGATCAATTGCAGACCGAAGCTTTTCATGGGGGAAAGATTACTCCGGCTTGTCCGATTGCGCATCGGGATGGGCGGTCTGAAACGCCGGATGCTGTAACGCCAGTGCTTCGACCCGGCAAATACGCGGGTACGGGCTCATGTCGACGTTGAAGCGTCGCGCCGCATACACCTGAGGCAGCACATACACATCGGCCAGGCCAACCGCGCCAAAACAAAACTCAGCATCGCCAATCAGGGCCTCCACTGCGGCGAAGCCTTCGCCGATCCAGTGGCCGATCCACGCCGTCACATCGCCTTCGTCGTGACCCATGCCGCGCAGGCGATTCAGCACCGCCACGTTGTGCAACGGATGAATGTCGCAGCCGATCAGGGCGGCAACCTGCCGATGGCCCGCGCGGGCGAGCAGCGCTTCGGGGAGCAATGGGAATTCGGGGGATAATTCTTCGAGGTATTCGATGATCGCCATGGACTGGATGATCACCTCACCGCCATCCCCCTCAAAGCGGGAACGCGGCCCTGGGGGTTGATCGCCAGGTAGTCGGGCCGGTGGTGTTCACCGCCGTCGCGGATCAGGTTGACCGGCAGTGCGTCGAACGCGAGACCTTTCAGCGCCAGGGCAATGCGCACCCGGTAGCTCGAGGTCGATCGGTAGTAGGTGAAAAGATCCACGGGAATGGCCTGTTATTGTTGTTTTGGTTTTCACTACGGCGTAAGCGACTTACGCAATGCGTAAACTGCGGCAATGCGGCATGGCTGTCAAGTTCAGCTCCAGCTGGCTCAAGCCCAGCCCTCCAGCCGCAGAGTGGCGCGCACCAGCCGTTGCTCCTCGCTTTCGATCTCCCGCAGGTTGTCACAGATGTTCTGGATGTGCGCCACAGCCGCCTTGCGCGCCTGCTCGGGCAAGCGCCCCGTGACCGCGTTGTACAGCCGGGCATGATGACGATCGATCTGCCGCTTCTGGGCGTCACGGTGATAGAGGTTGTTGACCGAAGCAAACACCGTGTTGAGCAGCAGATCCGTCAACGAACGCAGGGTCTGCACCAGCACCGGGTTGTGGGACGCTTCACAGATGGCCAGATGAAACGCATGGTCGAGCCGAGCGTGTTCGGACGCCGGCATCGGGTGGTCATGGCCGGCCACCAACGCGTTGTAGGCCCGGGTGATCAGCACGAAATCCGCGTCGGTACCACGCAACGCTGCCAGCCGCGCGGACTCCCCTCCAGCAGGCTGCGCACCTCGAACAGGTCGTACAGCGTGCGCGGCTGGGAAGCGAACAAATGCATCAGCGGCGAGGCAGCGGTCAGCCCGAGCCCGCCCATCTGCGCGACAAACGAACCCTTGCCATGACGGGTTTCGATGATGCCCCGGGCGCGCAGCAACTGCAGGCCCTCGCGCAGGGCGGTGCGCGACACCCCGAGTTTTTCGGTCAGTCGCCGCTCGGAAGGCAACAGCTGACCGACCTTGAGCACCCCGTCGACAATCAGCCGCTCAATGCGCTCGCTGACGACATCGGCGACCTGCTGCGGGCGCTGGGTTTGGGTAGTTTCCATGACTAAGTGTTCCTCGGGTTAGCGCTGGGTCCAGTCCGTTCGCTCGAATCGATCCGTAGGAGCCGGCTTGCTCGCGAACACATTTTTCAGCCGCATCCAACAAACTGGATTGCCCGGTTCGCCAGCAAGCCGACTGCTGCCACGGGCGTAGCACTGGTATGACCGCGGATATCAACCTGAACAGCAGAGAGCGCGGCTGGCGCTATCTAACTGATATTCATGTGTATTAGCGGAAAATTTCCTGTTCCCTCATGGCGAAACTGGTTCGACCACTGCTCCACCCGGTAGACACTAAGCCAGGCTGAGCCAATGATGCAAGCCAGCCATTCACGTTCCGTCACGGAACGGGCCTCCAATAAAAACAAGACAGGGTTGCGAACCCATCATGAATATCCTGTACGACGAACGCGTCGACGGCGTTCTGCCGGTCATCGACAAACAACAGCTGCTCCAAGCGCTGCAAACCCGCCTGCCCGATCTGGACATCCTCCATCGGGAGGAAGAATTGCGCCCCTACGAATGCGACGGCCTCTCCGCCTACCGAACGACGCCGATGCTGGTGGTGCTGCCCCAGCGCATCGAGCAGGTGCAGACGCTGCTGAAGGTCTGCCACGAGCGCGGCGTGCCGGTGGTGGCCCGTGGTGCCGGGACCGGACTGTCCGGCGGCGCACTGCCCCTGGAAAAAGGCGTGCTGCTGGTGATGGCGCGCTTCAACAAAATTCTGCACATCGACGCCGCCGGGCGCTATGCAAGGGTGCAGCCTGGCGTGCGCAACCTGGCCATTTCCCAGGCCGCCGCGCCCTATGACCTTTATTACGCCCCAGATCCCTCCTCGCAGATTGCCTGCTCCATCGGCGGCAACGTCGCGGAAAACGCCGGGGGCGTGCATTGCCTGAAATACGGCCTGACCGTGCACAACCTGCTCAAGGTCGACATCCTGACGGTCGAGGGCGAGCAGATGGTGCTGGGCTCCGACGCGCTGGATTCGCCGGGCTTCGACCTGCTGGCGCTGTTCACCGGATCCGAAGGCATGCTCGGGGTGATCACCGAGGTCACCGTCAAACTGTTGCCCAAGCCGCAAGTCGCACGGGTGTTGCTGGCCGCCTTCGACTCGGTGGAAAAAGCCGGGCGCGCGGTCGGCGACATCATTGCCGAGGGCATCATCCCCGGTGGCCTGGAAATGATGGACAACCTTGCCATTCGCGCTGCCGAAGACTTCATTCACGCCGGCTATCCGGTGGACGCCGAAGCCATCCTGTTGTGCGAACTCGATGGCGTGGAAGCCGACGTCCACGCCGATTGCGACCGGGTTCGCAGGGTGCTGGAAAATGCCGGGGCGACCGAAATCCGACAGGCGAAAGACGAAGCCGAACGCGTGCGCTTCTGGGCCGGGCGCAAGAACGCCTTCCCGGCAGTCGGTCGGCTGTCGCCGGATTACTACTGCATGGACGGCACCATTCCGCGTCGGGAGTTGCCGGGCGTGCTGAAGGGTATTTCCGCGCTGTCGGAAGAATACGGCCTGCGCGTCGCCAACGTTTTCCACGCCGGCGACGGCAACATGCACCCGCTGATCCTCTTCGATGCCAATCAACCCGGTGAACTGGACCGCGCCGAGGCGCTGGGCGGGAAGATTCTGGAGCTGTGCGTGAAAGTCGGCGGCAGCATCACCGGCGAGCACGGCGTAGGCCGCGAAAAGATCAACCAGATGTGTGCGCAATTCAACAGTGACGAGCTGACGTTGTTTCATGCGGTAAAAGCCGCTTTCGATCCGGCCGGCACCCTCAATCCCGGCAAGAACATCCCGACCCTGCACCGCTGCGCCGAATTCGGTGCCATGCACGTGCACATGGGCAAGCTGCCCTTCCCTGAACTGGAGCGTTTCTGATGGATGCCCAACGTCAGCCGCCCTTCGTGGCCCAGGAGCGCGATGCCAGCGATGCGCTGCTGGAACAGGTCAACCAGGCGATTCAATCCGCCCTGCCGCTGCGCATTCAAGGTGCCAACAGCAAGGCATTTCTCGGTCGCGAGGTGGCCGGGGAAATGCTGGATACGCGCATCCACAGTGGCATCGTCACTTACGACCCGACCGAGCTGGTGATCACCGCCCGCGCCGGCACGCCGTTGTCGGTGCTGAACGCCGCGCTGGAAGACGCCGGTCAAATGCTGCCCTGCGAGCCACCCAGCTACAGCGATGGCGGCGCAGGTGGTGGAACCGTCGGCGGCATGGTCGCCGCAGGCTTGTCCGGCCCGCGCAGGCCGTGGTCAGGCTCGGTGCGTGATTTCGTCCTGGGCACGCGGGTGATCACAGGTCTCGGCAAGCATTTGCGCTTCGGCGGCGAGGTGATGAAAAACGTCGCCGGTTACGATCTGTCACGCTTGATGGCGGGCAGTTTTGGCTGTCTGGGCCTGATCACCGAAGTCTCATTGAAAGTCCTGCCCAAACCGAGGCTGTGCACCAGCATCGCACTGGAGATGGACAGCGCCACCGCCCTCGCCCGCCTCGCGCAGTGGGGTCAGCAACCGCTGCCGATCAGCGCCGCCAGCCACGACGGCCGCGTGCTGCGCTTGCGCCTTGAAGGCGGTGAAGGTTCAGTCGCGGCGGCCCATGACCGCCTCGGCGGCGAATCCATCGACCCGGCTTACTGGCGCGCGCTGAACGAACACCGCCTGGACTTCTTCACCGATGGCCGGCCGCTATGGCGCGTGTCATTGCCCGTCAGCACGGCGGCGCTGGACCTGCCGGGGATCAATTGATCGACTGGGCCGGCGCGCAACGCTGGTTGAAATCCGACGCCAGCGGCAGCGAGATTCGGCGCATCGCCAGCGCTGCAGGTGGTCACGCCACCTGTTACAGCCATGGCCTGGAAGACAGCCCGTTTCAGCCATTGGCCACGCCCTTGCTGCGCTATCACCGCCAGCTCAAGGCGCAACTCGATCCGCACGGAATGTTCAATCCGGGCCGAATGTACGCGGAGATCTGAACCATGCAGACGACCCTGAGCGAACACGCTAGAAGCCTGCCCCGTGGCGAAGAAGCGGAAAGCATTCTGCGCAGCTGCGTGCACTGCGGTTTCTGCAACGCGACCTGCCCGACCTATCAGTTGCTCGGCGATGAGCTGGATGGGCCACGCGGGCGCATTTACCTGATCAAGCAAGTGCTGGAAGGCAAGGAAGTCACCGAGAAAACCCAGCTGCACCTGGACCGCTGCCTGTCCTGCCGCAACTGTGAAACCACCTGCCCTTCCGGCGTCGACTACCACAACCTGCTGGACATTGGCCGGGAAGTGGTCGACGCCGCCGTGCCGCGCCCGCTGGGCCAACGATTACTGCGCGACAGCCTTCGCGCTGTGGTGCCAAACGCCAGCCTGTTCAAGTCGCTCACCCAGCTGGGCAATTCCTTCAGGCCGCTGCTGCCCGGCGCATTGAAGACCAAGCTGCCCGGCAGTATCCGACCGGCCAAGGCGCGGCCGACCCGGCAACATGCGCGGCAAATGCTGATTCTCGAAGGCTGCGTGCAACCCGGTTTGTCGCCCAACACCAATGCGGCCACGGCGCGTGTGCTGGATCGGCTGGGCATCAGCGTCACATCCATTGCCCAGGCCGGTTGCTGCGGCGCCGTGGATTATCACTTGAACGCCCAGGAACAAGGCCTGCAGCGGGCGCGGCGGAACATTGATGCGTGGTGGCCGAGCATTCAGGCCGGTGCCGAAGCCATTGTGCAGACCGCCAGCGGCTGCGGCGCCTTCGTCAAGGATTACGGCCACCTGCTGCGCAACGACCCGGCTTACGCGCAAAAAGCCGCGGCCATCAGCGAACGCACCAAAGACCTGGTCGAAGTGCTGCGCGCCGAACCCCTGGAGCAGCTCGGCGGTTGCACCCTCCAGACCCTGGCCTTCCACTGCCCGTGTACGCTGCAGCACGCGCAGAAACTTGGCGGCGCCGTCGAGTCCGTGTTGACCCGGCTGGGCTTCAATCTCACACCAGTGCCCGACAGTCACTTATGCTGCGGCTCGGCCGGCACCTATTCGATCACCCAGCCGGTGCTGGCGAAACAGCTGCGTGACAACAAGATGAATGCGCTGGAAAGCGGCAACCCGGACGTGATCGCGACGGCCAACATTGGCTGTCAGACCCACTTGGCCAGCGCCAACCGCACGCCGGTCAAACACTGGATCGAACTCATCGAGGACGCGTTGCCTCCAAGTTGATTGCAGACGCCCTTGATCCGTATCAGACCGACACGCATGACACCCTTTGCCCTTCAGGAGAACTGCATGAAAACCAAATCCGTACTGACCCAGACCGAAGTCACCCAGATCCTCGCTGCCGCCCGTACCGAGGCGCAGAACAACGGTTGGGCGGTGTCCATCGCCGTGACGGACGACGGCGGTCACCTGCTGGGCTTCGAGCGCCTCGACGGCTGCGCGCCCATCGGTGGCTACATCGCCATCGAAAAAGCCCGCACCTCGGCGCTGGGGCGTCGCGAATCCAAGGGCTATGAGGAAATGGTCAACGGCGGTCGCACCGCATTCGTCACCGCCCCGCTGCTGACGTCGCTGGAAGGCGGCGTACCGGTGATCATCGACGGCCAGACCATCGGCGCCGTGGGTGTGTCCGGCGTGAAGGCCGACCAGGATGCCCAAGTGGCCAAGGCCGGGGTGGCGGCGGTGAGCGCGCAATAACGCCACCCGCGATAACGCTCTACGCGCCGGCGCCCAAGGGTGCCAACACCTATTCACGATGGAGACCCCTGATGACCGAATTCGTCAATTGCCACAACCTTAAAGTGGCGGCCAACCTCAAGCGCTTTGTCGACGAGGAAGTGATTCCCGGCACAGGCCTGACACCGGCACTGTTCTGGGCCGATTTCGATTCGCTCGTCCACGACCTCGCCCCGGTCAACCGCGAGTTGCTGAAAGAGCGCGACCGCATACAGGCTCAACTGGACAAGTGGCACAAATCCAACCCTGGCCCGGTCACCGACATGCCGGCGTACATCGCATTTCTCGACAGCATCGGCTATCTGAAGCAGGTGCCGGCGCAGGTGAAGGTCTCCACTAACAAGGTGGACATCGAAGTCAGCGAGCAGGCCGGCCCGCAACTGGTGGTGCCTGCCGCCAATGCCCGTTACGCCCTGAACGCCGCCAACGCGCGCTGGGGTTCGCTGTACGACGCGCTGTACGGCACCGATGCCATTTCCTCGGCCAACGGCGCCGAAATCAAAGCGGGCTACAACCCGTTGCGGGGCGAGAAGGTCATCGCCTTCGCCCGCGCCCTGCTGGATGAAGCCGCGCCCCTGGCGTCCGGCTCCCATGTCGGCGCCAAGGCCTACGCGGTGGACAGCGGCGAATTGCTGGTCACCCTCGCCGACGGCAGCCAGTCGCGCCTGGCACAGCCCGAGAAATACATCGGCTATCAGGGCGAGCCGCGCCAGCCGAATGCAATCCTGCTGAAGAACAACGGCCTGCACATCGAAATCCAGATCGACCCCGCCAGCCCGATCGGCGCCACTGACCCGGCCGGAATCAAGGACCTGCTGCTGGAAGCCGCGCTGTCGACCATCATCGACTGCGAGGACTCGGTCGCCGCCGTCGATGCCGACGACAAACTGGTGATCTACCGCAACTGGCTGGGCCTGATGAAAGGCGACCTGACCGAAGCGCTGGTCAAGAACGGCAAGACCATCACCCGTCGCCTGAACGCCGACCGCCAATACACGGCGGCCGACGGCAGCGCGATTACCCTGCACGGGCGCTCGCTGCTGTTCATCCGCAACGTCGGCCACCTGATGACCAACCCGGCGATCCTTTACGACGGCAATAAGGAAATCCCCGAAGGCATTCTTGATGGCGTCATCACCAGCCTGATTGCCCTGCACGACCTGCACAACCGCACCAACTCCCGCGCCGGCAGCGTCTACATCGTTAAACCGAAGATGCACGGGCCGGACGAAGTCGCGTTCGCCAACACCCTGTTCAGCCGCATCGAAGACGCGCTGAAAATTCCGCGCAACACCCTGAAAATGGGGATCATGGACGAGGAGCGGCGCACCAGCGTCAACCTCAAGGCGTGCATCGAAGCCGCATCCTCTCGAGTCGCCTTCATCAACACCGGTTTCCTTGATCGCACCGGCGACGAGATGCACAGCTCAATGGAAGCCGGGCCGATGCTGCGCAAGGGCGACATGAAAGCCACGCCGTGGATCAAGGCTTACGAGCGGAGCAACGTGCTGGTGGGCCTGGCGTGCGGGTTGCGCGGGCGAGCGCAGATCGGCAAAGGCATGTGGGCGATGCCGGACCTGATGGCCGACATGCTGGAGCAGAAGATCGCGCACCCGAAATCCGGCGCAACCACGGCGTGGGTTCCGTCCCCTACCGCGGCCACTTTGCATGCGCTGCACTACCACAAAGTGGACGTGAAAGCGGTGCAGCAGGAGCTGGAACAGGTCGATCTGGACAGCATCAGCGAAGACATTCTGCTGGACCTGCTGAGCATTCCGGTCGTCGAGAAGGCGGAGTGGAACGAGGATCAGATTCGCGAAGAAGTCGAGAACAATGCCCAAGGGCTGTTGGGCTATGTGGTGCGCTGGGTGGAGCAAGGCGTTGGCTGCTCGAAGGTGCCGGACATCCACAACGTCGGCCTGATGGAAGACCGCGCGACGCTGCGCATTTCCAGCCAGCACATCGCCAACTGGCTGCGCCACGGCGTGATCTCTGAGGACTATGTGAAAGATGCGTTGAAACGTATGGCGAAGGTTGTCGACCGGCAAAACGCCGGGGACTCGGCTTACACGCCAATGGCCGGCAATTTCGAAAAATCAGTGGCCTTCCAGGCCGCCAGCGCGCTGGTGTTCAAAGGCCGCGAACAGCCGAGCGGCTACACCGAACCGCTGTTGCACGAGTTCCGGTTGGCGTTCAAGAAGGAGCATTGATCGAGCGGAAGCGCTGGGGATTTGAAGTGGGGGTGGCTTGCTCACGAATGGGGTGGGTCAGCAGCACTCAGGCTGGCTGACAGATTGCCTTCGCGAGCAAGCTCACTCCTACAGGATCAGCGTCTGACTTTGGTTCGGGGCGGATGGAGGAGTTGTGGAAATGAGCCTGCTCACGAAAACGCCTAAGTGCTCTCCCGCACCACCAGTTCAAACCCCAGATCCACCTGTGCTTCGTGGACCGTGCCGTCCAGCAAGCCGAGCAACAGTTGCGCGGCGCGCTGGCCGACCTGTTCGCGCGGGGTACGGATTGAGGTCAGGCGCGGGACCATGTGCGCCGAACCCGGCAGATCGTTGAAGCCGATCAGCGAAACCTGTTCCGGAATGCGGACGCCCCGTCGCAGGGCCTCCAATGATGCGCCCTGGGCCAGGTCGTCGTTGCAGAAGAACACCCCGTCAACATCCGGATGCGCCTCCAGCAACCGGGCGAACAACTCACTGCCCAGACCGATGGATGACGGCAGCGGCGACGCCACCTGCAGCGCTTCGTCGTACAGCCCTTCCTGCTCCAGCACGCCGCGAAAGCCGACGCCACGCTGAATCACCCGTGGATCGAGCTGCGCCGACACGTACGCCAGTCGCCGCCGGCCACGGCTCAACAGATGCCGCGCCGCCTCGGCACCTGCCTGTTGCTGGGAAAACCCTACGCATGGCTCGGCGCGGGTCGGGTCGAGTTCCATCATGTGCACGCACGGCACGCCACTGGCGGCGAGCAATTGCTGCGCCGCCACGCTGCGGTCGAAACCGGTCAGCAGAATCCCCCGAGGCCGGTGGGACAGATGACTGCGCAGCAGGTTCTCTTCTTCTATAGGCGAGTAGTGATAGTTACCGATCACCACTTCAAGCCCGCGCGGGCGCAAGACCGTCTGAATGGCTTCGAGGGTTTCGATAAACAGTTGGTTGGACAGCGACGGCACCAGCACTACCACCGACTGACTTTGCGAAGACGCCAGCGCCCGTGCAGCAGGATTGGCGACATAGCCTAGACTCAGCGCAGCAGCGCGGACTTTTTCCACCAAATCCGGTGCCACGGTGGTCACACCACGCAAGGCTCGGGACGCGGTAATCGGCGAGACGGCGGCCAGTTTGGCGACTTCATTAAGGGTGGGACGACCGGTGGATCGGGAACCAATACGTGTCATGCGTTGCCAACTGATTGGAAGAAAGCTGAGGGGTTGCGATTGTGTGGGATGGGCTCTAAGGTAGCGCTATCTCACGGAGGCCCGCAACTTTTCGATCGATTCCACGACCGGGTTTTTGCATCTCATGGATCAGCGAGATACCCATAACAATGACTACACCTGGAAACAGTCTCGCCGGACTTGCACACCATTCGGCGAAGACAGCGCTGTCTCCGGGACGAGGTTTTTATGACTACTGCTCCACATGCTATTTCCGCCATCGTGGTAATGGGTGTTTCCGGCTGCGGCAAGAGCGCCGTCGGCGAGGCCATCGCAAACAACAGCGGCGGCCGCCTGATCGAGGGTGATGCGTTCCATCCTCAAGCCAACATCGACAAGATGAGCGCGGGCCATCCGCTTGACGACAACGATCGCGCCGGCTGGCTGACCCGCCTCGGCGAAGAAGTTGCCACCGCCTTGAAGAACGGCGAAAAACCCGTTCTAACCTGCTCCTCCCTCAAGCTCATCTACCGTGACCGTCTGCGTGCAGCCGTGCCGGGGCTGGGTTTCGTGTTTCTGGAGCTGACCAAAGAACTCGCCACCGAACGCTGCTCCCATCGCCCCGGGCACTTCATGCCGGCTAGTCTGGTCGACAGCCAGTTCGCGACCCTCGAACCTCCTTACAACGAGGACCGCACACTGGTGGTGGACGCGACCAAATCCATCGAAACCATCGGTAAGGAAGCGGCCACCTGGTGGAGCGAGTCCAGCGCCGAGCCACAAACCCCATCTGTCACCGCGCGCACCGGCTCTTGATCCTCGATCAGGCGTGAGCGGCAAAGGTAGCGCTGTCTCTGATGACGCTGCCCTCGCTTCACAGGGCAGAGAGCAACAGCGTCAAGCAGTAGCTCCAAAAAAACAAAATACAACGGAGAGACACCCCCATGTTCGGCATGACTCAAGACACGTATCTGCTGGTCGATGCGTTGGTGACCATCATTGGCCTTGTGCTTTTGATCACCAAGTTCAAAGTCCACCCCTTTATAGCATTGACCATCGCGGCAGGTTTTCTCGGGCTGACCTCCGGGATGCCGGTCGAAAAAGTGATGAAATCATTCCAGGACGGTTTCGGCGGCGTGCTGGGTTTCGTCGGCATCATTCTTGGCCTGGGCACCATGCTCGGCAAGCTGATGGCCGATTCCGGCGGTGCTGACCAGATCGCCCAGACGTTGATCCGTCGCTTCGGCAAGGACCGCGTGCACTGGGCCATGATGTTTTCGGCGTTTCTGGTGGGCATCCCGCTGTTCTTCGAAATCGGCTTCGTGCTGCTGATCCCGCTGGTGTTCATCGTTGCCCGTCGCAGCGGCGTGTCCATCGTCAAGATCGGTATCCCGCTGCTGGCAGGTCTGTCGGCCGTACACGGCCTGGTGCCTCCGCACCCGGGTCCGTTGCTGGCCATCGGCATCTTCAACGCAGACATCGGCAAGACCATTTTCTACGGTCTGATCGTTGCGTTCCCGACCGCCATCATCGCCGGCCCGATCTACGGCAAGTGGATTGCCAAGCACATTCCGGGCAACCCGTCTAAAGAGCTGATGGACCAGATTGCCAAGGAATCGACCAACGAGAACCTGCCAAGCTTCGCGATTACCCTGGTGACGATCCTGCTGCCAGTGTTTCTGATGCTGCTCAAGACGTTCGCCGACGTCGCGCTGCCAGCCGGTCACATCTTCCGCATCTGGATGGACTTCATCGGTCACCCGATCGCTGCCCTGCTGTTTGCCCTGCTGCTGGCGTTCTACACCTTTGGTTCGGCACGTGGTTTCAGCCGCGACCACATCATCAAGCTGCTCGACCAGAGCCTGGCGCCCGTCGCCGCAATCGTGCTGATCGTCGGTGCCGGCGGTGGTTTCAAGCAGATGCTGGTGGACAGTGGCGTCGGTAACCTGATCGGCCACATGGCCGTGCAGGCGCAGATCTCACCGATTCTGCTGGCGTGGCTGGTGGCTGCGGTCATCCGTATCGCTACCGGTTCCGCGACCGTCGCCACCATCACCGGTGCCGGGATTGTTGCGCCGGTGGTCGGCATGGTGCCGGGCGTGAACCGTGAGCTGCTGGTACTGGCGACCGGTGCCGGTTCGCTGATCCTGTCCCACGTGAACGACGCGGGCTTCTGGCTGGTCAAGCAGTACTTCAACATGACCGTGTCCGAGACGCTGAAAACCTGGACCGTGATGGAAACCATCCTGTCGGTCGTGGGCATCATCCTGATCATGCTGTTATCGATGGTGGTCTGATGGGTTGATCGCGGCAAATTGACGCTGCGATCCTTGCCGCTGTTCCCATGCCCACCTCTACGGTGGGCATGTCATTTCTGACCCACTCAAAGCGCTCACCACCGCTCTGCTGATGACGCCACCTGAGTCTTCGGTGCAGTCCAGCCGGGCCTGATACAAAACCGTTCACACATCCCGTCATCAATTCGATTAAAGTTACGGCGTTTTGCCGGTACTCATTTAGGAAGTCTCCTACACTCCTCCCAGAGAACTCGTACGAGGCAATCTAATGAAAATTTCATCGCCGGCCGCTACGAGTTCTTTGCAATAAAGGGCAAAGGAGTGTGGAATAGGCGCCGCTCTGAATCCGGCTATCAATGCGATAGCCGATTCGTACGGGAAATTACCGCCAGCATCAGGCAAGATTCCCATGCCGTTCTGCCCCAGGAGCGACGCTCACTGTGACGAGACGATGAACCTGGGGAATTAAAATCGTACCAATGGCGTCATACTGATGACCGCATTTGGATGCAATCGGCAATTACCATCACCCAAAGGCTCACGCCAGCCTCCCGGCAGAGGCGCTTCATGAGGCCATCAAGGAAAAGATTATGTTGATACTCACCCGTAAAGTCGGCGAAAGCATAAACATTGGTGACGACATCACCGTTACCATTCTGGGCGTTCAGGGCCTCCAGGTCCGTCTCGGGATCAACGCCCCGAAAGATGTTTCCGTACACCGCGAAGAAATCTACAAACGCATCAAGGCCGAAACTGCAACCGACCAGGATCCGCAATAAGCCCACCGGTTTATGCTTATTCGATAACTGTCAGCGGCCATCAGGTGCTGACAGATCGGCGACGGCGACTGACAAGGCGCCGTTTTTTTCGTCCGCACTTTGGATCCATCAAAGTCAGCTTCGCTGATAACTAAGCGTGAGCGAATGCAGAGAATCTGCGTATCGGACGATGCACTTCCGGATGTCGCGACAAGTTGTCAGACATCCGGTATCGCCAACTAAAACGGCCGACCTCCATAAGAGATCGGCCGTTTTTAGTTATCAACCGGTTTAACCCGATCAGCCCGCCGTGTTCAGGTGGCTGGCGATGGTGTCTTTTGCCTGCAGGCGTTTTTCCTTGAGTTTTTTCAATTCGTCATCGGGAATATCGCCCGCCTCTTCGGCGCTCACAATCTGAATGTCCAGCTCATCGTAGTGCTCGACCAGGGCATTGAGCTTCGCGTCGCCGCTTTTGAGCTTGGCGAGTTCTTCTTTGGTAACGCTCAGGTCCGCGTACAAATCGTGCTTAACCGGCATGGGATGCCTCTCCTCTGATGACTGATGTAGGCATGTTGAGGGTAGCCCAGCTTAAAGGTTCGGCGTTTTTGCCGATGTGAATAACGCGTTTTGACATGCACGATCCTGTACAACGGGCTAGGGTATCGGTCGAACCCTTTTCATGCCATTTCAAGGATCGACCATGACCTCGCCGTTTTCCCGTTCTCTTCTCGCCAGCGCTCTGGCCTTCGGTATCGCCTTCTCCGCGGCAGCGCCTGTCTTTGCCGAGCCCAACAAACAGGTCCAGGCGGATGCCGAGCAATACAAGGACGAAGCGCTGAAGCTGCTGGAGCAACTGGTCAATATCGATTCGGGCTCCGGCTATGAGCCGGGACTGACCCAGGTGCGTGACATCGTCGTCGCGCAGCTCAAGGCGCTGGGCGCGACTATCGAAATGGTCCCTAACACCGCGCCGGACAAGAGCCAGCATGTGGTCGCGACGCTCAGGGGCACCGGCAAGGCGAAGATTCTGCTGATGGCGCACATGGACACCGTATTCAAGGAAGGCTCCGCCGCCGCCCGGCCATTCCATATCAAGGACGGTCGTGCCTACGGGCCGGGGGTGATGGACGACAAGGGCGGCATCGTTGCCGGGCTCTATGCGCTGAAGATTCTGAAGAAGCTCGACTTCAGGGACTATGCGCAGATTACCTTCCTGCTGGACGCCAGCGAGGAAACCGGCTCGGCCGCCGCTACGGCGCTGATTCAAAAGGTCGCCAAACAGCACGATGTGACCCTGAACCTGGAACCGGGACGCCCTGCCGACGGCCTGGTGATCTGGCGCAAAGGCAGCGCCACCGCCGTGGTTGAGGTCAAGGGCAAGGCATCTCACGCCGGCGTCGCGCCGGAACTGGGGCGCAACGCGGCCATGGAGGCGGCACATCAGATCCTGCAACTGGGCAAACTCGGCGATGCCGAGAAGAAAACCACGATCAACTTCACCGTGCTCAACGCCGGCGATCGCACCAACGTGATACCGGATCAAGCCACCGCCAAGGCCGATGTCCGCGCCGCCGTGCCGGAGGAGTTTGATCGTATCGAGAAGGATCTGGCCCGTGTCTCAGCTGACAAACTGATCCCGGACACCCAAGTGACGACCCGTCTTGAGCGCGGCTTGCCGCCCATGCCGCAGACGCCGGAAACCGACAAGCTGGTCGATATCGCTCAGGGCATCTACGGCGAGATCGGCCGCAAGCTGACCATAGAGGGCAGCGGCGGCGCGGCCGATGCGAGCCTCTCGGCCGGGGTCGGTGTGCCGACGCTGGACGGCTTCGGCATCGTTGGCGGCAACATTCACACGCCCGAGGAATATGCGGAAGTCGACAGTGTGTCGCCGCGCATTTACCTGTTGACGCGGATGATCATGGAGCTGGCGACGCACACTCCGGGAAAGTGACCTACGCCTGCTCCCCGAGCCTTTTACGTGAGCCTGTTACGTGAGCCGCCGCGCCTCATACGTGCGCAGGTGCAGATACACGTAATCGAGTGCCGACAGAGAATCTGCAGGTGACCTGTCGGCGCCTGGCCGACGGGTAATCAGCTCGCCAAACACATGCTCCACTTCAATCGGCGCGCCGCGCTCGATGTCCCTGAGCATCGAGGCAGTCATCTTCGAGCCGGGAGTGGTCAGCATCTTCTCGAACCGTTGGCGGGTTTCACTGAGCAGCGGGTGTCCGGCGTGTTCCGCGACTCGGGCACACTCGTCCAGCAGCTTCAGAATGAGCCCTTCTCCGCCACTGGCAACCACGTCGCCGATGCTCGCCCGCATCGACCCGGTAATGCCGGCCCCGGTCGCGATGAAGCACCATTTTTCCCACATCTCCTGAGTAATCTGCTCACTCAGGACCGCGTCGAATCCTGCATTGCCCAGCGCATCGGCGACCTGCTGAATGCGCGGCGTCAACCCACCGTCCCGTTCGCCAAACGAGAGCTGGTTGGTGTCGTTCAAGTGAAGGATGACGCCGGAGGCATCACGATCCAGCGAGATCAGGCATTGACCGCCGAGCACGTTTGCGGGAGAGAACCGCTCGGCGAGCCGATCCAGATGCGCCATGCCATTGAGCAGCGGCAGGATCAAGGTGTCCGGGCCGACGGCTGGCGCGAAAGATTCCATGGCGGTGTCGAGGTCGTAGGCCTTGCAGCTGAGGACGATCAGGTCGAACGGCGTATCCAGCATCGCCGCCATGACCTGCGGCGGCGACAGGTATTCGATGTTGCCGAGCGGGCTGCGCACGATCAGTCCGTCACGCTCCAGCTCTTGCGCCCGCCCTTCGCGCACCAGAAATGTCACGTCTCGCCCGGCGTCCAGCAATCGGCCGCCGAAATAGCCGCCGATCGCACCCGCGCCCACCATCAAAATCCGCATTGGTCAGTTCCTGTTCGATGCAACGTCGAGGGTCGGGCAAGCAGAATAGATCAGCCGCGGGACTCTGGCTAACTGCTTATATGGCGGCCAACATATATTTTCTATAGTTGAATCATGGGCAAAAAAATCCCGGAGCACCAAAACAAAGGTGCGCCGGGATACAAGTGCTGCAAGGAGAGTCAGGATTGCGCGTTGGCCAGCACGGGCCAGAGGAACGGCAGACGTTCTTCGCTGCGACTGGACACCAGTCGCGGCGCCGCAGGAACAGGCTGCACGGCCGGGGTTTGCAAGCGGGTCAGGACCGAGTCGATTACCACGCCACTGGCGTCGTGATGGAACTGCCAGACGCCGTAGATGCGGCCATCAAAAGACGCTTCGCTGCCCAATCGCGGATCAACCCCCAGCCCTGCCCCCAGACCGAACAGGTGCAGGCCGTGCAGGCGCTGACCGCTGGCATCAAGCGGACAGCCGGACGGGTCGGAATCCAGCCCGCCCTTGACCTCCATCAGCGTGATGGCCTCGCCACCGGCGTGGCTCAAGGCCGGCAACACCGGTTGGTAGCCCGTGCACTGCACGACAATCTCGGCTTCCGCCAGCGCTTGACGCGCTCGCTCCAACTGATCGGCCGGGCCCTGATGGGTTTGCAGCAACTGCACGCGCACGCCGGTCTTGCCGATCTGGCCCTTGGACAGGGCTTCACGGCCCACGTCCAGCGCCCGGTAGCGCAAACCGCCGGAGCGGTTGACCCGACCCGACACCGGGCAGACATCCCTCGCCGCATCGAACGCATAGCCCGCATCCAGCGCGGCCTGAGCAGTTTCGTAAAACAGACGAATCGGCGAACGGTGCACCAGCGTCACCTCCTCCAGGCCGGCAAACTCCAGCGCGTCGGCCAGGTTTTCCAGCACTGAGAACGCGCTGTGGGAGCCCCCACGACGCATACCCGCCCTTTGGCCGCCAGGGTCGTCGCAAAAAGGTGGCGCAACTGCACGGCGTTCATTCTCAGCAGCGCGTCGGCGCTCTCGATCCGCGCCGAAGGTGGCACCGCGAGGCCTTGATCCGCCAAGCTGTCGAGCAGGTGCTGCGGGTCCTGCCAGCCGCCCAGATTGAGGACGACTGCGCGGCTGCGAATACGCCGACTGCGGCCATCTGACTCGACCCACACCTGATACTCATCGTCTTCGCGCACGATCTCGGTGATCGTCGTGCTGCTCCACAACTTCACGCCATAGTGCTCGACGATAAAGTCGAGCACCAGCGTCGAGGCTTCCGCCAGCAGTTCAGCGACGTCCGCCAACTGCGGCGCGCTTTGCGCCTGGTGTCGGATGCGCCAGTAGGCGGGCGAATGTTCCAGGGGTTCAAATACATCACGCAGCGCCGGGTCGCGCAGACAATCCAGAAACACATCGCCCACCGAGTTGGCGGTGATTCGGTAATCGCCCAGACGACCCGTGCCCGGCGTCGGACTTGCGTCGACAATGATTAAACCTTCCTTGGCCAGTTCTGGCATGGCGCCGCTTTTCAATGCGTTGAACAGCAGCCCCATTCCTGCAGGTCCGGCACCTCCCACTACACAACCGCAAACGGTTTCCAGATGATCTCCTTGCATAATTGTCACTCCACGCTGGGTCGTTACCGTATCGCCGCCTGCGTTATGAACATCCGCACTTCCGTGCGCGTTCAACCGCTATCGCTGAGACGATGCCTGAACTTTCAAGTTGAAAAAAATGAGCTGTTACTGAATGACTAGATCTGGCAGGCATGAACACCGCAATGAGGAGCGACACGTTGGCGGCAGTGACAACAGGCGCATCGACCCGGGTCAATTGATTCGGCGCAGGCTCTGGAACGCTGCTTTAAGGGAGGTACACCCTGCCTGAAGCTCCGTCGATCCGACTGTCCGTGCCGCCTGTTGTCAGTTTTCCCCAAGGGACGCTACCGCCAAACTCATCGCGCACCTGAACGGATTTATCCTGGAATAAGAAGTGCCGGGCGCTTGCACTAAGCGCGATTCAGCGAAGTCGAAAACGTAAAGTGATAGTTGCAAAGAACCGCCGAAGTGTCAATTTTACGAGACAAAGGGGATTTTGATCGATAGTAGATGTAACTAACTGATTTAGATCGTAATTTTTATTTTGACGTCATCAATTCGGCGCTCCATGTTGAGCCCATGGATTTATAAAATAACCGCCCCTCGCAATTTAACTGTGAATGGCGGGTCGCTACGGTATTAACTAACTCTGTTCGCAACATGAAACCGCCTCGAGTCATTTATTGCTCGTACTTTTCTATGATCATTAATATTCCCCAGCATTTATTGACGCCAGAATTATTCATTTTCTTAGGGGAATTGAGCTGTCTGCAGTGGCAAGGGAACCCTGCCGGATCCGATGAATGGGATACTTTGGTATGGCCAGCTGAGAACTATTCGGCCCTGTCGTACCTCCATTGTGATGTGTAAGCACTTTCCCAAGGACAGAGAGGTGACCTATGAATGCTGATAAAACCGATCGATCCAGCAT
The DNA here is from genome assembly GCF_016925575.1 of Pseudomonas sp. 15A4. Classification (NCBI taxonomy): domain Bacteria; kingdom Pseudomonadati; phylum Pseudomonadota; class Gammaproteobacteria; order Pseudomonadales; family Pseudomonadaceae; genus Pseudomonas; species Pseudomonas sp. 15A4. The sequence continues at coordinate 4,682,447 of NZ_CP068986.1, forward strand.
CGCCGAAATTGATTATTCGCGGGACACACTGTTCGGACCTATCCCGATGCAGGCGACCTGCCGAGTACGTCTCGCGACGGTAGAGCATGATGGGCACAGCTTGCGCGAGCTGACTATCCTCGGTGACGTGCCGGATTATTTGCCCAAGTCATCGATCATTCGCATTGCGATGGACGGCCGCATTGAGGCGGGGCCCGTTCGTGAGCACTATGCGGTTAAAGACAACGGCGAGGAGCACTACAAGCTGCTCTTCGAGAATGAGCACCTCCACCGGACGCATTGAAAACGATCGCGCTACTGCGCGCCGTTGTGGACGTGCACGGCCTGAGCGATCCCAAGGGGTTTGCCGGACCGGGGCTCCACGTTGGGAGGAATGGCGAGGGTCGGAGGGATGAAAGGCAGCACTGCCGCAGAGGTCGGCGCTGTATCAAGTGCAGTGGCGTCCCCGCCCGCACCTTGACGTACGGGCAGCACGTCGGCCCCGTAGCGCAGGCCTTCAACCTGAGGCTTGATTTGCAGCACCGGCTCCGGTGGCAGCAGTTGCTCTCGCTCCAGGGACGTCATCGGCGGTCTGAAGCTGGCGTTCCGCGTTTCCAGCCGCTCCAGCATCGTGATGATCGACGCAGCGCCAACCACAACAATGCCCAGCAGGCAGCTGACGCCGATCATTACTTTGCGACGGCGGCGCGCTGGCGCCGCTCGGTTGTGCTCTGGTACTGCATCGATCTCGGGTTGCGCGTACGCCATGCAAATCCTCAATGTCCCGCCTGGCCGCCGTGGCCGATGCAGACCAACATAAGGCGGAACGGTGATTATTGCTAGAGCCCTGCGCTCAACTCGCCAGCGCGTGCGCGTAATGCCTGGCCTTCACGAGTTCGGCCTGAAGGTCACGGATAAGTACGCACAAGGCGTGGCTATTATCGAGCGAGTCCAGAGCAATATTGGAAGCGAACAACTCGACGCGCTGAGTGGCAGGGTCGATGACTTCAACCGTCATTCGATCCTCTATCACCGTGCAGTTGCAACGCAGGGGCAGAAACGCACTTTCTATAATGTTGCGCAGTTCAAGCTTGGAGAGCGTACAGGCAATCATCTTCAATCCTCCACAGGCAGGACTGGGTGATGCCTTCAGCCGCTCGCCTGACCATAAATAACCGTTTACACCACGAGGGAAATGTTTCCCGGGCCACCATTCGCCAGTTGGCAAACAGGGATATTCAACTTATACGCCGCAGCCCAAAGTGAAGCAAACAGCCTTTATCGCGCTCATTTCAGATCCTGAGCTGCAGGGATGCGGAGGTAAATCGATTCACTCTGGTAGAACTCGACCCGTTCACACTTTAACGGGCGCAATCGCCGGACTAATAGGCGCTACATTGTCTTGGCCATCCGTCGGACAGGGTCAAAGGCCCGACGAGCGACGTCATTTACCGATCCCTGGGATTAGCTGCGTGGCAACTTGAGATGAATGAGGGCAACGCGCGCGCCTTTCTTGTCCTGACGCTCTTCGATGGCGAAGGGTTTGAAGCCGAGCTTGGGATAGAAGAGCAATCCGGGGACGTTATGGTTGAAGCAGGAAGCGGTCAACTCCGCCGCTTCGTGTTTGCCAAAGGCCAGTTCCATCATGCAGCCGATCATGTAGCGGCCAACGCCTTTGGAGCGAAAGCGCGGATCAATGATGACGTTGCCCATTGAGCAACGGCCTCTGAAATCGTAGCGGGAGAAGTTCGCGAATCCCACGACCTGGCCGTCCAGCTCGATGACCGTGTTGTCCGAACGCTGGGCGATGGATTCGTTGAGCTGCTCCGGGGTCAGCGGGAAAACAGCCTTGGGGAACATATAGAACAGCTCATCAATGCTCTGGGGCATGTCGCAGATGAACGGAACGTCTTTTTCTTCCAGGGGGCGATGGATAAACATGGTGAGTTACCTCTCGAAGAAACAGGGGCCGTGGGCGGACTATAACTGTCATCCCGTAGAGCTGACGGTATAAGACACCATCCAAGCATGAATGTGCCGAAATGTTGCAAATGGCCTGAATCCGCCGCAGAAGATTGTCGCAAACCTCTGACAGTCATGGAAATACCCTCACCGGGCAGAACGCCTCCGCCCGCTCTAGTGACTCATGCATTTTGCACGACAACATTTGCGATCAAATTCTTTATGTCATTGATTTTGTTACGTTTTTATCTGGGTAAGCGATTGGCACAGGCAGTGCACCGTAATGGGGAGAAGCACAACATCATTCGCACGGAGCAGCACAATGAACGTCTCACCTGATTCTTATCCTGCCGCTGTAGAAGAATCCTCCTCGGTCTCGGGCGTGTCCTGGGGTGCCATCTTTGCTGGCGCTGCCGGCGCCGCTGCCTTATCGCTGATCCTGATTTTGCTGGGCTCGGGCCTTGGTTTTTCGGCGATGTCGCCCTGGGCCAACGAAGGCGCCAGCGCGAAGACAATCGGTATCTCGACGGTCGTCTGGCTCGCGCTGACGCAAATCGTGGCATCCGGTCTCGGCGGTTATCTCGCAGGCCGACTGCGCGTCAAATGGGCCAACATGCACGGCGACGAAGTTTATTTCCGTGACACCGCGCACGGCTTCCTGTCCTGGGCTGTCGCGACGCTGGTAGCTGCCGTGCTGGTCGTTGGCTCTGTCAGCGGCGTCGTCGGAAGCGGCGTGAAAGCCGGCGCCACTGCGGTAGCGGGCGTTGCCGGTACTGCCGCCACTGCCGCTGGTTCTGCAGCCGGCAATACCAGCAGTGACCAATACGGTTACTACATCGATTCGCTGTTCCGCGATGACCGCCCTGCTGCTGTTAGCGATGATGCGGCCCACGGTGTTGTGGTGCGTATCTTCACCAAGACAATGGCCAACGATGGTCAACTGGCTTCGGAAGACCGCACCTACCTGGCACAGCTGGTCGCTCAGCGTACCAACTTGAGTCAGGCCGATGCCCAGGCGCGCGTTGATCAGGTTTACGCTCAGGCCAAACAAGCTGTGGCTGACGCCAAGCTGAAAGCCCAGCAAGCTGCCGATGCTGCCGCCAAGGCCGCTGCAACCGCTGCGCTGTGGACTTTCGTTTCGCTGCTGTGCGGTGCGTTCGTGGCAAGCCTTGCCGCTATCTGGGGTGGTCGTCGTCGTGATGCAGTGACGTATGTCGAAACCCGTGCTTATTCCACTACTTCCAGCATTCGCTGATTAAGGAGAGTCATCATGCGTTCACTACTTCTGTGGTTCCTCGGCATCCCAATCCCGATCATTATCTTGATTGCACTGTTTGTGCATTGATTGAGTGATTAAAGATCCGCGCTGTTCTCCCAGAGACAGCGCGGATTTTTTGTCTGGCCCAAAGTTAGTAGAGCATCTGCCTGGGGGCAGATGGTTTCGCCTTCGGCGACTTACTTTTGAAAAGCACCAAAAGTAAGCAAAAGTGCCTGCTCCCGGTTTGGCCCTTCCTTCGTCAGGGTTCCTTCACTCCGGCCTCGCTCCGTGGGCCCGCGCCGAACGGGCATCCATGCCCTGACGGCGCTCTCGCCGCATCCATGCGGCTCGACCCACTCCACGAAACCTGCGTTCAGCCTGCACCCAAGTCGCGATTGGCGGTGTCTGGACTTTCTGCGTACGAAGATCAAAAGCAAAAGCTTCCCGGCTGAAGCCGGTCCTACAGTCGGAGTCAATCCCACTGACTGCACCCGTTGCTTTAGTGGGACCGGCTTTAGCCGGGAAGAGGCAAGCCCAGCCGCCAACAATTTTGTTGATAGCACCTCCTACCTGTGCTCTGTCCTTGATCTGCTCTTGATCTGCTTTTGATCTTCATACACAAGAGGCTCAAACACCGCCAATCGCGACTTTGGTGCAGGCCGAACGCAGACGACGCGGAGTGGGCCGAGCCGCATGGATGCGGCGAGAGCGCCGTCAGGACATGGATGTCCGTTCGGCGCGGGCCCACGTAGCGTCGTCGGAGTGAGGGAACCCGACGAAGTCGGGCCAAACCGAGAGCAAGCACCCTTGGTTACTTGGGGTGCTTTTCCAAGTAACTCGCCGAAGGCGAAATGTCTGCCCTTAGGCAGACCGCCGTAGCTCTTGATCTTGATCTTGATCTTGATGTGGCTCTAAGAACGAGCCCCATCTCTTATGGCATCCCCAACCAGTTCGGCAGCGCCAGCGAAATGTATGGCACGTAAGTCACCAGCAACAGGAACACCAGCAGGATCGACAACCACGGCAGCGCCGCACGAATAGTCTCGCCCAACGTCAGACCTGTCACCGCAGACGTCACGAACAGGTTCAGCCCCACCGGAGGGTGGACCAACCCGATCTCCATATTGACCACCATGACGATACCCAGGTGAATCGGATCGATACCAAGTTTCATCGCGATCGGGAAAAAGATCGGCGCCAAAATCAGGATGATTGCCGACGGCTCCATGAAGCTGCCCGCGACCAACAGCACGATGTTCACCATGATCAGGAAGCCGATCGGAGTCAGCCCTTCGGAGATGACCCACGCGGTAATCTGCTGCGGGATCTGCTCCGTGGTCAGGACGTGGGCGAACAGCATGGCGTTGGCGATGATGAACATCAGCATGATCGACAGGCGCCCTGATTCCAGCAGCACCTTCGGGCAGTCCTTGAAGCTCATGTCCTTGTAGACGAACAGCGCGATGAACGCCGAGTAGACCGCCGCCACCGCCGCTGCTTCCGTCGGGGTGAACATCCCGCTGTAGATCCCGCCGAGGATAATCACCAGCAGCATCAAGCCCCAGAACGCCCGTTGCGCCGTGTGCAGCCACTGGCGAAAGGTCACCCGAGGCTGGGCCGGGAGCTTTTTGACCCGCGCGACGATGTAGATCACCACCATCAGGATCACGCCGAGCAGAATCCCGGGGACCACACCGGCAATGAACAGCTTGCCGACCGAGGTTTCTGTTGCGGCGGCGTACACCACCATCACGATGGAAGGCGGTATCAGAATGCCCAGCGTGCCGGCGTTGCAGATGATGCCCGCGCCGAATGCCTTCGGGTAACCGGAACGCACCATGCCGGCGACGGCGATGGGACCCACGGCTGCAACGGTGGCGGGCGATGAGCCGGACAGCGCCGCGAACAGCATGCACGCCAGCACCGCCGCAATCGCCAGGCCGCCGCGAATGTGGCCGACGCAGGCGTTGGCGAAGTCGATCAGTCGCTGTGCCACCCCGCCGGTGGTCATGAAGGCGCCGGACAAGAGAAAGAACGGAATCGCCAGAAAGGTGTAGCTGTCGGAGGTTTCGAACAGTTTGATCGCCAGCGAACTCAACGAGTCAGGGCTGAACAGCAGGATCGAAACGGCGCCGGACAAGCCCAGGGAAATGGCGATGGGCACGCCTAGGAACATGAAAACGAAGAGCAGCAGGAACAGGCAGATAACAGTCATCAGTGCTGCTCCTCGGCAGGGTTGGCGAGTTTGCTCGCTTCAGCCGCTTCGTCGGCCAGACCCAACCCGGTCTGGCGGTGCGTCCAAATGCGGTAGAGGATTTCCAGGTACCGGGCGATCACCAGAGCAAAGCCGATCGGCACAATGACGGCGATGTACGCGACCTTGATGCCGTAACGATCCAGGTCTTCGGCACCGATGCCGGCGATGAACAGCGCCGACACCCACTTGTAACTGGCGACGAGGAACAGACCGGCGTAGGCCAGGCAGCAGGCGCAGGCCAGCATCGCCAGAATGCGCTGGACCGGCTTGCTGGTTTTCTTGACCAGCGCGTCGACGCCCAGGTGGCCCGCCGTGCGCACGCCGTAGGAAATCCCAAAGAAGATCAGCCAGCCAAACAGCGCTTTGGTCAGCGCCACGCTCCAGGTCATGCCTTGGGCGTAGCCCATCAGGTGGTCGCCAATGGCGGCGAAGAAGTCGCTGCTCACCGCCCACTGATCGCTGAGGGAATAAAACAGGGTGTAGATGTTGTTCAACGCCACGTAGACGAAAGTCACGAGGGTCATGGCAGCCAGCAGAAAGGCAATGATGCCCTCCTCCAGATGCTCCCAGAGTCGCGTCAGCGGGTGCATAAGCATTCTCCGAACGAAGCCGAACCTAGCCGGGTGTAGAGACGGCCGTGAAGGGGGACCACCCACGACATGGGTGGCCGCCGGGCCGTCACGGTCTGTAGCGAGAAGGGACTGAAGGGCTCAAGGCGCCTTGTTCGAATCGTCGGCGGCCTTGATCAGGTCGGCACCGATTTCCTCGGAGAACTTGTCCCAGACCGGCTTCATGACTTCACGCCATTTCGCGCGCTGCTCAGGGGTGAGCGTCACGATTTCACTGGTTTTGGAATCGATGATTTTCTGCTTGGCCGTCTGGTTCAGCGCTTCGGCCTGCTTGTTCACTTCGACGGTGACCTGATCCATGATCTTCTGCAGTTCGTCACGCACGTCCGCCGGCAGGCCGTTCCAGAACTTGGAGTTGGTGATGACCATGTAATCGATCAGGCCATGGTTGGACTCGGTGAAGAACGGCTGCACCTCGTTGACCTTCTGGCTTTCGTAGTTCGACCAGGTGTTTTCGGTGCCGTTGACGGTGCCGGTCTGCAGGCCTTGATAGACCTCGGCGAAGCTCATCTTGCGTGGGTTGGCGCGCAGGGCGACGAATTGAGCTTCCAGCACACTGGACGCCTGCACGCGGAATTTCAGGCCACGGGCATCCTTTGGCTCAACCAGCTTTTTGTTGGCGGACAATTGCTTGAGGCCGTTGTGCCAATACGCCAGACCGTGAATGCCCTTGTCGTCCATCGCGGTCAGCAACGCCTTGCCCTGCGGCCCCTGCTGGAAGCGGTCGACGGCAGCAAGATCGTTGAACAGGAACGGCAGGTCGAATATCTGCACTTTCTTGGTGTACTGCTCGAATTTCGCCAGGGACGGCGCGAGCATCTGCACGTCGCCGAGCAGCAGGGCTTCCATTTCCTTGCCATCGCCGAACAGCGAGGAGTTCGGGTAGACCTCGACTTTGACCTTGTCTTTCAAGGCCGGATCGGCGGCGACCATTTTCTGGAACAGCAACGCACCCTGCCCCTTCGGCGTGTTTTCCGCCACCACGTGGGCGAACTTGATCGTGATCGGGTCAGCGGCCTGTGCAAGGCTGGCCACAGACACCGCGGCCGCGCAGAAAAGCGCTTTGGTCAGCTTCAACATCGATATCACCTTTTTATTCTTGTAGGAGCTTATGTTTGAAGGAGCAGGTGGAGTGCATGAGCATAGTGCAACCCCACGATGACGATGCCCCGGTGTTTAGAGAATCAGCATTTGTGTAAGCCGGCGTTCGGGCTAGCTGAACGCCCTGATGCGTTAAACCTCGAGTCAACGCGGTTCACCCCGTCGCCAACGCCAGCAACCGTTGAGCCCTGAGCAGCACCGGCGCGTCGACCATCTGCCCTTCCAGCTGAAACGCACCTGCCCCCTTGGCCGCTGCGCTGGCATTGATCACCTTTTGCGCCCAGTTCAGGTCATCGGTGCTGGGGGCCAAGGCGGCATGAATCACCGGCACCTGCGCCGGATGAATGCACAGCGCGCCGCCGTAACCCATGTCGTAGGCGTGGCGAATGGCGCGATGCAGGCCTTGTGGGTCGCCGATGGCCGGGTGAACGCCGTCCAGCGGTGGCAACAGGTCGGCGCCCCTCGAATGCAATTGCACGGACATCCGCGCCTGATCGAGGAACGTCTGCGCGGCGTGGGTGCCGCTGTTGAGGTTCAGGTCCAGCGCCAGGTCGAGCCCGCCAAACGACAAACGCTCAACTCCCGGAGAACGGGCGATCTGCTCCAGGGCCAGCAGGCCTTTGGCGCTCTCGATGATCGGCAGGACCGGCTTGCCTGTCTGCCAGACAGCCGCGACGTGAGCAGCGCTTTCGACCTTCGGCAGCAGCACGCCGGCGACGCCCGCGTATTGCTCGCAAAACGCCAGATCGTCCGCATGCTCAGCATGGGTCGGCGCATTGACCCGCACCCACACTGAAGCTTGTGTGTTATCGCTTAAAAAGGCCGCAAGATTGTCCCGCGCCTGGCGCTTGAGGGGCTCTTCAACGGCGTCTTCGAAATCGACGATCACCGCGTCAGCGCCCGCCGCCAGCGCCTTGGCAAAACGATCGGGGCGACTGCCAGGGACGAACAGTGCGGAGCGGATGATGGTTTGTGGCATGGTTGAAGCTCCTGAAAAAAGGTGTCATCCCGACGCTGTGGGCGCTTGCTCGCAATGACTGCCCTCCATCCGCAGAAGATGTGGCGGATGTTGCGGCCATTTCGCGGCAAAGCGCGCGCCTACTGTTGCAAGCGCGGACGATAGGCCCGCGCGGCAATGTAGAGGCTCAGACCACTCCGCCCGCTGCCATCCGCGCCTGGTCTTCAGTCGAAAACCCCAGCTCGCCAAGAATGCTGCCGGTGTGTTGGCCCAATCCCGGCACGCCATCCATGCGCGGTGTGAACGCGGTGTTGTGGCCTGGCGGCAGCAGCGACGGCAGCGGGCCGGACGGGCTGTCGACTTCGCGCCATCGATCACGCGCCTTGAGCTGCGGATGGTCCCAGACGCCTTGCATGTCGTTGACCCGGGCGTTGGCGATCTGGGCGTCTTCCAGACGGGCAACCACCTCATCGACGCTCAAGGACGCGAAGCCATCGACGATGATCTGCCGCAGCGCCTCGCGGTTCTCCGAGCGCTTGAAGTTCGCCGAAAAGCGCTCGTCTGTGGCCAGCTCCGGATCAAGCAGAACCTTCTCGCAGAACAGCGCCCATTCGCGCTCGTTCTGCAGGCCCAGCATGATTGTGCCGCCCCCGCCGGTGGGAAACGGGCCATAGGGGTAGATCGTCGAGTGGGACGCACCGGCCCGTGGCGGTGGCGGCGCGCCGTGGTAGGCGTAGTACATCGGGTAACCCATCCACTCCACCAGGCTTTCCAGCATGCTGACGTCGATGCGGCTGCCCACCCCGGTCTTGTCCCGCAGCATCAGCGCCGACAGTATGCCGGTGTAGGCATACATGCCGGCAGCGATGTCGGCGATGGAGCAACCGGCCTTGGCCATCTCGTTGTCGCCGGGGCCACCGGTGACCGACAAAAAGCCGCCCTCGCTCTGGATCAACAGGTCGTAGGCCTTCTTCTTCTCGTAGGGCCCGCCTTCGCCGTAGCCGGAAATGTCGCAGACGATCAGGCGCGGGAAGCGTTCGTGCAGGGCTTCGAACGACAAGCCCATACGTGCAGCGGCGCCCGGCGCCAGGTTCTGCACCAACACGTCGGCCTTGGCGAGCAGCGACTCCAGAATGTCCCCGGCCTGGGCCTGCTTGAGGTCCAGGGTCAGGCTTTCCTTGGAGCGGTTGGTCCAGACGAAATGCGAGGCCAGTCCGTCGACGCGCTGGTCGTAGCCACGGGCGAAATCGCCGACGCCGGGCCGCTCGATCTTGATGACCCGGGCGCCGAGATCCGCCAGTTGCCGGGTGCAGAACGGCGCCGCGATGGCGTGCTCAAGGCTGACGACGGTGATGCCGTCCAGAGGACGCGGGTTTTGTTGAGTCATGTTCGTAAACCTCTTCAAATCCCCTGTAGGAGTGAGCTTGCTCGCGCTAGCATTTTGTCAGTCAGGGCTGATGGCGCTGACACACTGCAATCGCGAGCAAGTTCACTCCTACAAGGGTTGGCGTTCGCCCTAGATCAAAGTGACCAAATCCTGCGCATCGCGTAGCTGCCAGACCCGCTGAATCAACGCCGTGCCCTGCTCCACCGTGCGTGCGCCGGAGAACGCCAGGAGGCGCTGAACCTTGTCCTCCAGCTCAGGACGCGACAGGGTGTTGCCCGGGTCGCCCTTCGGCTCATCGATGCCGGCGCTAAGGGTGCGGCCATCGGTGGTGGTCACGATCACCCGACCCAGCCAGCGCGCTGGATAAGCGCCGTCAACCTCCGGGTCCAGCTCCATCGTGACTTTTTCGCGGAAGGCGGCGACGTCGGCATCGGTCAGGGCCAGGTCGCGGAATTCGATCAATTGCGCGCTGCCGTGAACCGCAATCAGCCCGAGCACCGCGCCCATGGAAAACTTTGCCTGGTGCACGGTCTGCGGCACATCGACCCGGCCGAGCACATCGATGGCCCCTTGATGAACCCGGGTCACGACCTTGGCGATCTCCCCATGGCGCAGGCCTTCGCGCTGCATCAAGTGCAGCAAGGCATCGGCCGCCGGATGGGTGTGGCGGCATGAGGCGTGAAACTTGAACGAGGTCTCGACCAGCGCCCAGCGGCTGCCGAGGCGATCGGACAGTTTCGCAGGATCGCTGTCGCTGGACATCCCCGCCGCCATGCCCTGATCGCCTTCGAGAATATTGCGTGCGCCAGTCAGGCCCTCTCCGGTGAGGTACGCCGCCAGCAGGCCATCGGCGGCGGCCTTGGCGGTGTGCAGCTGCTTGGAATCGGCCGCGTCACGCAAAAACTCCCACAGCCCGGCGGCCTGGGTGCCCGCCGTGCCCAGCAGGTTGATGAACTGCTCTTTGTCGAAATTCAGCAGCTTGCCGACGCCCACCGCCGCAGCAAGGGTGCCGACTGTCGCGGTGGTGTGGAAGATGCGGTAGTGGGAGCGGCCCATGAATTCGCCGATGCGGATACCGGCTTCATAACCGGCAACCGACGCCAGCAGCAAATCCTGGCCGGTTTTGCCGAGGTCCTGGGCCGCCGCCAGCACGGCCGAAAACACCACGGTCGCCGGGTGCAGCACCGAGCTGTTGTGCAGATCGTCCTGCTCGACCAGGTGCGAAGACGCGCCGTTGACCAGCGCGGCGAAGTACGCCGACGTGCCGCGACCGCTGACCAGAATCTTCGCCTTGCCCTGCTGCGGGCCCATGCGTTCGGCGTAGCGCTCGAACAACGGAATCGGCCGCGCGCCCTGGCTGGCCAGCGCCGAGCCGATCCAGTCGAGGAACAGGTCTTCGGTGCGGTCCAGCACGACGCCGGGAATCTGCTCGTAGGTCAGCTCGGCGAGGAAACCCGCCAGTGCCTGGGTATGGCTCATGTCGGCGTCCTCAGAAGCTGCGTGGCAGGTCGAGCAGGTGCTCGGCGACGTAGGAAAGAATCAGGTTGGTGGAGATCGGCGCGACCTGATACAGACGGGTCTCGCGGAATTTGCGCTCCACGTCGTACTCGCAGGCAAAGCCAAACCCGCCGTGGGTTTGCAGGCAGGCATTGGCCGCTTCCCAGGATGCTTTCGCTGCGAGGTACTTGGCCATATTGGCGCTGGCACCGGCGTTCTTGCCGCTGTCGTATTCCTCGCAGGCACGCCAGCGCATCAGGTCCGCCGCTTCGATTTCGATGTGCGCTTCGGCAATGGGGAACTGCACGCCCTGGTTCTGCCCGATCGGGCGGCCAAACACCACGCGATCACGGGCGTAGGCGGCGGACTTTTCAATAAACCAGCGGCCGTCGCCGATGCACTCGGCGGCGATCAACGTACGTTCGGCATTCAGGCCGTCGAGGATGTAGCGGAAGCCTTTGCCTTCCTCGCCGATCAGGCTCTCGGCGGGCAGTTCGAGGTTGTCGAAGAACAGCTCGTTGGTTTCGTGGTTGACCATGTTGGCGATGGGCTGCACGGTCAGGCCGTTGCCGATAGCATCGCGCAGGTCGACAAGGAAGATCGACATGCCTTCGGACTTCTTGGTCACCTCGGCCAGTGGCGTGGTGCGGGCCAGCAGGATCATCAGGTCGGAATGCTGGACGCGAGAGATCCAAACCTTCTGGCCGTTGATCACATACTTGTCGCCCTGCTTCACCGCCGTGGTCTTGATCTTGGTAGTGTCGGTGCCGGTGCTGGGCTCGGTCACGCCCATGGATTGCAGACGCAGTTCGCCGCTGGCGAGCTTGGGCAGGTAGTAGCTTTTCTGGGCGTCGCTGCCGTGACGCAAGAGCGTGAACATGTTGTACATCTGGCCGTGCACGGTGCCGGAATTGCCGCCGCAGGCGTTCACTTCTTCAAGGATCACCGAGGCTTCCGCCAGGCCCAGCCCGGAGCCACCGTATTCTTCCGGGATCATCGCCGAGAGCCAGCCTTCATCGGTCAGCGCCTTGACGAAGGTTTCCGGAAAGCCCTTCTCTTCGTCGATCTTGCGCCAGTATTCAGCCGGAAACTGGGCACACAGCGCGCGCACGCCGTCACGGATGGCATTGAGGTCTTCGTTTTCGTAGGGATTCATGGTGTCCACTCGCATCGACCGGCGGCCATGGGATCGGCGCGCCGGGCTGTAAAGAAGAAAGATTCAGTCAAAAACGACTTCGGCACTCTGGGCGACGCCGGCGTCATTACCGGCCCACAGCTGCGCCTTGCCCGGCTCGACGATTCGGCCGCCGACGCGGAACGCCGCAGGCACGTTCAACGGGCGCACGCCGCGATAGGCGAAATGCCGCACACGCTTGTCGGGATGGGCGCGAATGAAGGCGCGCAGGTTGAACGTGGCGATCATCGGCCCGTGCACCACTAAGCCGGAATAGCCCTCGGTGTCAGTGACGTAGGGGTAGTCGTAGTGAATGCGGTGGCCGTTGAAGGTTACCGCCGAGTAGCGAAACAGCAGCGTCGGCGTCGGTTCGATGACCTCGCTCCACTCGCCCTGCTCCGGCGCGTCGCCACTGTTGAGTTTCGGCGGATTGGGTTCGCGGTAAACGATGTCCTGCTCTTCACGCACGCACAATTCGCCATGTTGCGAGTAATCGTGGCGCACCGTTACGAACAGCAGCGAGCCGGTGCGGCCGTGTTTTTCTTCGATGTGCAGAATGGTCGACAGGCGATGGGCGTCAGCGCCGACTTTCAGCGGCTGGATGAACTCGACTCGGCCACCGGCCCACATGCGATTGCGATTGTCCGCCGGCGGCAGAAAGCCACCACGGGCCGGATGGCCGTCACCGCCGAGTTGCGCCTCGAACACCGGCTCCTGGAAAAAACACCACTGCCACAGCGGCGGTAGCGGGTCGCCGACAGCGGGCGTGGGCTCGCCAAAGGTCGCCGCGATGCGCTTGATCAGGTTCACGCTCAGGTGATCCTGGGCTTCTTCGGTGCGGCCAATCCAGGCCGTAAAATCCACGGGTGACGCTGCAGCGCTCATGGGCGTAAACCCTCTGGGTTTGTTGTTATGGCCCGATCATGGAAGTGCGCCGGCATTCTGTGAATTTGCATTTGCGTATAGCGGCGTTCGGGTATGCTGAACGCCTCCTGCAGCGTCCGGACACCCACCATGCATTTCGACCTGGCTGACTTGCGTCTCTTCATTCATATCGGTGAATCACCGAGCCTGACCCAGGGGGCGCGCCGGGCCTTTCTCTCCCCTGCCGCCGCCAGCGCGCGGATCAAGGCGCTGGAAGGCCAACTCGGCACGCGCCTGCTGTACCGCGACAGCCGCGGGGTCGAGCTGACCCCTGCCGGTCAGCGCTTGCTCAAACACGCGCGGCTGATCATGAGCCAGGTGGATTACCTGAAAAGTGAGTTCACCCGCTACGGCACCGATTCGGCCGGGCACATTCGCATCTTCGCCAACACCACTGCCGTTACCGAGTTTCTGCCGGAAGTGCTGGCAGGGTTTCTGGCGAAACGGCCAGGCGTCACTGTGGATCTGCAAGAGCGCCTGTCCCGGGACATCGTGCGCGGCGTGCTCGACGGCAGCACCGACATGGGCATCATCGCCGGCCCGGTGGAAGCGGCGGGTTTGCAGGTCATCCACTTCAGCACCGACCGCCTGGTGCTGATCGTGCCCGTGGGCCATGAGCTGGCGACCGAGAAAAAGTCACGTTCAAGCAGACCCTGGCGTTCCAGCACATCGGCCTGCACGAAGGCAGCACGCTGCTGAGTTTTCTGCGCGATCACGTCGAGCGGCTGGGGCAGAGCCTGTCGCTGCGGATTCAGGTGTCGAGCTTCGAAGCCATCTGCCGGATGGTCGAAGCCGGGGTAGGCATCGGGGTGATCCCGGAGTCGGCGGCGTTGCGGCACAGCCGGACGATGGAGTTGGTGACCATCGAGCTCGACGAGCCGTGGGCGGTGCGCGAACGAAGCATCCTGGTCCGCGAACTGGACGCCCTGCCGGGGGTGGTCAGGGCGTTGATTGCGGTGTTGTTGCCTGCGCCCGAAGCTGAAACCGAGCCCGCGCCGCCCGAGGCGTAGTCAGATCCAGACGTCGTTCTGCGCGGTGCGCTCGTTGGTGTCGCTGCCAGTGTTGATGACGCCGCTGGGCTCGATCAGCATCAGCTTCACCTCCTTCTCGGCGTAGGGTTTGTGCTCGACGCCCTTGGGGACTACGTACAGCTCGCCCGCATTGAGTTCGACGAACCCTTCGCGGAAATCGATGCGCAAACGGCCTTCGAGCACGATGAAGGTTTCGTCGGTGTCAGCGTGGCTGTGCCAGAGAAACTCCCCTTCCAGCCGTGCCAGCTTGAACTGGTACTCGTTCATCTGCGCAATGACTTTGGGCTGCCACTGCTCGGTGAACAGGCTGTATTTCTGGGCGAAGTTAACGGGGGTGTGATGAGTGTTGGACGTAGACACGAGGGCGGCTCCGAAGGGTTGATGTGGCGCCAATCTAGAACCTGGGGGTGGGTGGGGTCTTGTACGTTATTGCACGATGGGTGCATCCGTCCTGCAGCAGTGAACAGTCGCGGCCGCATGGATCTGTAGATATCGTCTTGATATCTCGACTGCAACCCCAGCAGCGCGTTAGCGCTGCTGCTTCTAGTCAGGCACGAAGGTACCTCCGCAGCTCACCCGGCAACGACCCCTTGGCCATCCAAGTCCTAGTCGATCAGCCTTCAAGCGGCCAAAGCAATTCCAGGGTCGAATGGCTTGTTGCTCTTAAGCACGCCATAGACCAGGTGCAACATCTTGCGCATCACTGCACAGATAACTTGCTTGGGAGCCTTTCCGTTCGCCTTCAATCTCTTGGCGAATTCTCTCAGCACCTCATTGTGTTGAATTCCTACGATCGCGGGCATGTAAAGACCGCCCCTGAGCCGCGACGACCCGGTTCGGCTTATGCGGGTTGGACCCACGTAGCCTCCAGAGCGGTCCTGTCGGGGCGATAATCCAGCGAAGGCAGAGAGCTTTTTCGGTCCCTCGTAATCCAGAGGGTCTCCCAGTTCCGCGAGGATCAGCGCGGCAGTTTTCTCGCCTAGACCATTGATGGAGGTCATCAACTCGCTCTTGCCGCGCAGGTCAGGATCATCGTCGATGTGCTGCTTGATCGCTTTTTCGGTTTCGGTGATTTCTTCCGAGACATGAGCAATCACCGATTCGATCGACGTTCGGGCTGGCAACTTCCAGGCGGTTTTTCTCCATCTGACGGATCTCGTTGAGATCTTCCAGACGGCGGACCAACGCCCTCAGGCGGCGCCGCGACTGTGGCTCAGGCACCCAAAGCCTTAGCTTGCGATGCTTCTGCATGGCGAAATCGGAGATGAGTTTGGCATCAGTCTTGTCAGTCTTGTTGCGTGACAACTCCGACTTGGCATGAGCGGCGGTGGTGGCAGGGTTCGCGATATGAAGCCGATATCCCTTTTGGAAAAGGAAATCTGCCAGCGCTTCGTGGTAGTTACCCGTGGCCTCAATGACAATCAGCGCATCGGCGGTGGCATGCTTCTGGAGCCAGGACTCGAACTCGGCAAATCCCTTGGCATCATTGCTCAACTTGCCCTTGGTGCGGTGTTTGCCATTTTCCAACGGCGTCGCAACATCAAAAGTATTCTTGGCCATGTCAACGCCAACGAATGCAGACATGCTGTTCTCCTTTTCAACTGAAGATCAATCATCGCGTCACTCGGCTTCGACCTTGTAAATGCGAGCTCACAGCGTGGCCCTAGATATCGTACGAGCTCAATGAGTGAGGTTGGAAAGGCGGAGAATGGATCTACTTCGCAGGCTATAACGCCACTAGGAGCCGGTCGTCTTCACGCCTTTCCCTCGATGATCAGTCGAGAACTTTACCTTCTGAGAAGACAAAGTCGAGATACAAGGAGCCGGCTTGCTGGCGAACCCGGTTTGATTTTCGTTGCTGCAGCGCCTGACACAACGCCTTCGCCAGCAGGCCGGCTCCTACAGTGCAATGGCGTACATTCAGTGGGACCGGCTTCAGCCGGGAAGAGGCCTGTGTGTACGCCATCCATTTTGCGGTGTGACGCCTGCAGCATTCCCGGATAAAGCCAGTCCCACTAAGACACCGGTCCCACTGGGTAATCGCGGTGTGCAGTGAGTGCTTAGCGAACCGCCAACATCTTCAACCACCGCCCCGGCGGGTAGCCGAAGGTCTTCACGAAATGCCGCGTCATGTGGCTCTGGTCCGAAAATCCGGCCATCACCGACGCGTCGCTGAGCGAGACGCCCAGCGCTATCGAATGACGCACCAGGTCAAGCCGGCGCAGGGTCAGGTCGCGGTAAGGCGTGGTGCCGAACAGCACGCGAAAATCCCGCGACAGGCGCCAGCGATCGGTGTCGCTGGCCTGTTCCAGATCGGTGAGGCTGACGCCCTGCTCCAGACTGGCCATGAGCATTTCCCGCGCACGTTGCGCGCCGGCGTAGTTGACGCTCTGGCGGCCTTTGCGCACGCCGGCGGCTGCTTGCAGAGCGATGGCGAGGTCGTAGATCGCATCGTCCAGTTCCAGAGGATCCAGCGCGGTGTTCAGGTCTGAAAGCAGCGCCTGCGTCGCCCTGAACAGGCGCGGGTCATTCGACGCCCCGCCCTTGATGAACGGCAGCGGCTTGCCGCCGAGCACCTGCTGAATCATCGCCGGTTGCAGATAGAACATCCGGTAGCGAAAGCCGTCTTCGGTCCCGGCGTGGCCGTCGTGGGCTTCGTCGGGGTGCAATACCATCGTTTGCCCCGGCAGGTTGTTTACCTGTTCCTTGCCGTACTGAAAGCTTTGCACCCCTGACATCGTGTGACCGATGGCGTAGGTGTCGTGGCGGTGCATCTCGAAACCGTGCCCGTGAAAGTACGCCTCGATGCGCTCGATCTGGGGCAATGGCGCGGCACGCAGCACCCAGTCCCGTGCGGAGTGGGTCAGGTGAGTGTCTTCGTCTGCGTGTGTGTCCATCGGCAGGGCTCGCGGCAGTGGACGGCGGGTGCTTTGAGAGGACACCGGCCGCGCTCATGAAAAAGGGCTAACCGGGCTGCTTGAGCAACGCCGCCGATGCGTTGGACGCATGCACCGCCGGTGGCTTCTCGCTGAGCAGGTTCTGGATCGCCTGACTGTAAGCCTGGCGCCCGAGATTCATGCTGTTGTTGTGGTTACCGCCCGGCACCATCAGCAGGTTCTTTGGCTCCTGCGCCGCTTCGAACAGCGCTTCGCTGAATTGCGGCGCGACAAACTGATCCGCCGTGCCATGCACGATCAGCACCGGCATGTGCACGTCGGCGATCTTGTCGATGGAGTCGAATTTCTGCGAGACCAGCCAGCGCACCGGCAACGAGGTGCGTTTGCTGGCGACCGAGGACGCGACGTCGGCGAGGTTGGTGAAGGTCGATTCGATGATCAGGCCTCGCGCCTGAATGGGCTCGTTACCTTTCTGCGCGTCCCGGCCCAGTTCGGCGGCGAGGTCGACCGCCACGGCGCCACCCAGCGAATGCCCGTAGATCAGGCGCTTTTGCGGGTCGGGTTGAATCTGCTTCAAGCGTTCCCACGCGATGCGCGCGTCTTCATAGACCGACGCTTCCGACGGCAACTGGCCCTTGCTCTGGCCGAAGCCGCGGTAATCGATGGCGAGGATGGAAAACCCCAGCGCCCGCAGTTGTTCAATGCGGAACAACTGGCCGGTGAGGTTCCAGCGGGAGCCGTGCAAATAAAGAATGGCGGGAGCGTCCTTCTTCTCCGAAGGCCACCACCAGGCATGAATGTTCTGCCCGAGGCCGAAGGTTGGCCCCTTGAGCTCAAGCTCTTGCACATCGGACGGCAGGCCACGGTACCAGCTCGCCGTGCCGGGCTCGATCATGAAGACCAGCTCACGTTCCTTGTGCTGCAACGCCGCGCATCCGACCGGCAGACCGACGACGATCACCAACATGCACAGCCAGAAGAACCAGCGGGCCTTGAGCCGCGACAGGGAGAATGTTTGCATTGAGAACGGTGTCCGGTGCAGAAGTGAGTGCACCGGCAGTTTGCCATTCATTGGCGGGGCGGGTCCTGCTCTTTTCGGCGAACGGCCTTCTGTCGAAAGGCCGCCGCCTGATCGGGCACGGCGTCACGCCGTAGGCTGCACCAAACCCTGCCCTCCCGCAGACTCAGTAACCCGAGCCCGACGCCGCCGCACCACTGACGATGGAGATCCCGGAGCTGGTGCCCAGTCGCGTTGCGCCCGCTTCGATCATCGCCACCGCGGTGGCGTAATCGCGCACGCCACCGGACGCTTTCACGCCTACGCCCTGCCCCACGACCTTACGCATCAAGGCCACGTCTTCCACGGTTGCGCCGCTGCGGCTGAAGCCGGTGGAGGTTTTGACGAAGGCGACGTTGAGGTCACGGCAGATCTCGGCGGCGCGGGTTTTCTGCGCGTCGTCCAACAGGCAGGTTTCGAAGATGACCTTCAGCGGCACTGCACCACAGGCGTCTTTGACGGCAGCGATATCGTCGCGTACTTCGTCGAACAGGCCGTCTTTCAGCCAGCCAATGTTCAGCACCATGTCGATCTCTCCCGCGCCGGCGGCGATGGCCTGCTTCGCTTCGAAAGCCTTGGTGTCGCTCAGCCCGGCGCCCAGCGGAAAGCCGACTACAGCGCAGACCTTGACGGCCGCACCTTCCAGCAACGAAGAGGCATAGGGCACCTGGCCAGAGTTCACGCACACCGAATAGAATCCGTGCGCCTGCGCCTCGCGGCACAGGGTTGCGATCTGCTCGCGGCTGGCGTCGGCGGCCAGCAAGGTGTGGTCGATGTACTGGGCGAGTGCTGCGGGTTCGATCTTCATGGCCAATCGTTTCCTGATAGTGAGGCGGTAACCGTCGACACGCTTTAAGCTTCATGCCTGAGCGCATCATTTTATGTTGTAAATATAACAATGAATGTTATTTTTTTACCATATCCATTCGACAATCGGAATGCCCGTGGACAGTAAAAAATCCGACCGTATCAAGCTGATCCAGCAAGCCCTGCAAGATCAGAAGGCCATTCACCTGAAGGAAATGGCCGCCCTGCTGGACGTTTCGGAGATGACCTTGCGTCGCGACCTGACCCGGCACCCCGACAAATTCCACCTGCTGGGCGGGCATATCACCCTGGCGTTTGATCCGTCCGAGGCCAGCGATTACAAAGTCACCGAGCAAGGCACCCGCCACGTCGAGGAGAAGCGCCGGGTGGGCAAGCTTGCCGCCGCGTTCATTCAACCCGGCGATACGGTGTTTTTCGACTGCGGCACGACGATCCCTTTCGTCATCGACTTCATTCCGGAAGAGCTGGAATTCACCGCCGTGTGCAACTCCCTCAACGTCTTGCTCAAGCTGCAGCAGAAGCCCAACTGTTCCATCGTGCTGTGCGGTGGCACCTTTCATCGCAAGAATCAGGTGTTCGAGCACCACAGCGAGGCGACCATTCTCGATGGCATCCGCCTGACCTGGGCGTTCGTGTCAGCGGCCGGGGTCAGCGACGAGCTTGGCGTGACCTGCTTCAACTTCAACGAAGTGGAGGTCAAGCAAAAGGTTCTGCGCCAGGCCCGGCACTGCATGTTGCTGGCCGATCATTCAAAGTTCGATGCCGTGCGCACGGCGCATTTCGCAACGCTGCAGGACTTTCATGTGGTGGTCAGCGACAAGAAGCTGCCGAAGGTGTATCGGGATTTGATTGAGGGGTATGGGGCTAAGTGGGTGGTTTGATCAGCCCACTTGCATCGCTTGGAATACCGAATTCGCGAGCAAGCTCGCTCCCACAAGTCCTATATCATCTGAAGTTCCGGCGGTCGGCTTAGGTTGATGCACGCGAGGAAGCTCACTCACACAGTGTCTGGGAATCGCCGCAATACCTGCAGATAAACACAGATCTTCGTGGGAGCGAGCTTGCTCGCGAAGGCGCCTTCAGCGTTTCAGATCGCTTTCCAGCTGCAACACCTCTTCAGCCCCCAGATACCCCGTCGTCACGCTGAACGACGCGCTTTCCCCGCGCCCAACTGGCGCACATTGCCTTTGGCCTTCTCCGCCAGATAACCCTCGGGCTCACAGGTCGCGGGCAACACAAACGCGGCCACCTGCTGATCAGCGTTGTGCAGAATCCACCGCGCCGCATGGTCGAACTGCGCCGGCTGGTAACGCGTGTAAAACGCAGGACCTTCAGGGTGCTTGAGCAGGAAATGCGCATTGCCCTGGGCGTCCGCGTGCACGCCGTCGAAGAAGCAGACGATCTCCGGGTCGTAAAGCTCAGGCGTGCTCAGGCTGTCCAGCCGCGAAGGCTCTTCCGTCAGTTCGGCCATGTACGCCGACCACGCCGGCGTTGGCTTGACATGGGCCGGCACGCTGCTGCGAACCCGCGTACGCGCCATGCCCAATGGCTCGACGAAACGTGCGCCGTCGACGTAGGCGTAATTCATGTGCGCCATGTACATCAACTCCATCGGCTTGCCGGCCAGGTTGCGCACGTCCATGCCGATGTCGAACAGCGCCGAGCCGGCGCGCAATGTCACGCTCGGCCTGGCGCGATAGTGGTCGCCAAAGCCCATCACGTATTCGTACTCGCCGCCGATGCGCAAAAATGCACCGCCCGCGTCCTCGCCGATTTCCAGCCAAGCGCTGTCCATCGGCGCGCAGGGCATTTCGCCGTGCAACGGGTGATCGTCTTCCAGCGTCGGGCAGCCGTTGCGCAAAAGGCCGCTGTGGAACATGAAGCAACCGTAAGTGCCGATCACCGTCGGGCTCGGGCGCGGTTGCTCAAACATGTTGCGCATGGTCAGGTCGCAGCCATCGAAGACCGCTGACCAGACCATCTGACCCTGATACGGCAGCACCACCACCCGGCCGCGATCATTTTCCAGCGCCAGGGCTTTCACGCCGCTGGGGTAGGTCCAGGCCAGCACGCGAAAGTCGGCGGATTCCAGCAGTGTCTTTTCATCGCCACTGAACAGCTCCGGGTGCAGCGAAATCGTGGTGCGCTTGTCGGCCGTTCTCATGATGCCGTCACCGCACCCGCCGGAGCCTGGGCCGGCAGTGGATCACGCATGCACTTGATGGCGTAGGCGACGATCGCCACGAAGCACAGCAGCGGAACGATATAGGCGATCTGCATGTTGCCGCCGGTGGCGTCGGAGAGCAGGCCCTGGAAGATCGGCATCACACCGCCGCCGACAATACTCATCACCAGCAGCGAACCGCCGACACCGGTGTCTTCGCCCAGACCGTCGATGGTCAGGCCGTAAATGGTCGGCCAGCACGGACCGAGGAAAATACTCACCCCCACCGCCGCATACACCGCGCTGATGTTCGGCACCAGAATCGTGTAGGCCAGCAGGACGATGGCCAGCACGCCGTAGATCGCCAGCACCTTGGCCGGGGACATTTTGCGCATCAGCAGGTTGGCGACCATCTTGCCGACGAAGTAAGCGGCGAAGGTGGTCAGCAGGAACCACGAGGCGCTGCGCTCGTTCATCCCGCCCATCTGCATCGCCAGCCGAATGGTGAAACTCCACACGCCCACTTGCGCGCCCACGTACAGAAACTGCGCCAGCACGCCGAACGTGAAGCGCGGGTTGCGCCACAGACGCGACAGGCTCTGGCCGATGCTGCTGGATTTGACGTTAGCCTTTACGATGCCCTTGCACGCCGGAAACTTGGTGAAGGCAATCAGCACGAACATCAGCACCAGCACCGCGATCATCCATTTGTACGGCAGCAGCGTGGACTGAATCATCTGCAATTGCTGGACCGCCGCGTCCGACGCGCTCATCTGCGTCAACTGCTCGCGGGTGGCGTCGGTGTCCTTGAACATCACGAAGCTGCCGACGTACACGCCGGTCATTGCGCCGAACGGGTGGAAGGTCTGGGAGATGTTCAGGCGACGGGTGCCGGTTTCACGCGGCCCCATCAGCGTCGAGTAGGTGTTGCAGGCGGTTTCGAGGAAGGCCAGGCCGGCCGCGATGACGAACAGCGCCATCAGGAACATGCCGTATTTGGCCATCGACGCTGCGGGGAAGAACAGCGAGCAGCCCGCCATGTACAGCACCAGACCGATGAGGATGGTGGTCTTGTAGCTGAAACGTCTGACGACCATCGCCGCCGGAATCGCCACGAAGAAATAACCGAGGTAGAACGCCGACTGCACGAACGAGGTCTGCACATCGCTGAGCAGGAAGGCCTTCTTGAAGTGCGCGATGAGCACGTCGTTCATGCTCGCGGCCGCCGCCCACAGCGCGAAGCAGCAGCACAGCAGGAGGAAGGCGAACCACGGCGTGCGGTTCAGGTAGAACCCGTCCGGTGATTGTTGGAGCGCGGGCTTTGTCATTGTTGTTCTCCGGGAAGTACAGGGAATACCCCGCCCCGCCGATCAGGCGATCGGCAAGACGTAGCGGCTCAAAGGGTGTCGAGAAAGTGGCTGAACGCGGCAGCGTCCGGGTAGGAACTCTGGGTGCCAAGGCCGGTGACCGAGCAAGCCGAATAGGCCACGGCGCGGGTCATGGCGTTGCGCATGTCGCCGTCTTCGCTCCAGTGGCGAGCGAAGCAACCAATGAATGCGTCGCCGGCGCCGGTGGTGTCGCGAGCATCGACCTTGATGCCTTCAACGCGAAACTCACCCTCTTCGCCGACATACAGCGCGCCCTTTTCACCCAGGGTGACGATGACGTGGCGTATGCCGTCCTGCACCAGTTGCAGGGCGGCCGCGCGGGCCGAATCCACCGAGTCGATAACCAGGCCGGTCACCAGCGCCAGTTCGGTCTCGTTCGGGATGAAGAAGTCCAGCTGCGACAGGTGCTCGCGGCTCAAACCCTTCACTGCTGGCGCAGGATTGAGCAGCACCGGAATGCCGTTGGCCTTGGCGAACTCGATGGCGTAGTAGACGGTTTCCAGCTCGATTTCCAGTTGCAGCACGATGAGCGTGCAGTCGCGCAACGCGGCCTGGGCAGCGTCGATGTCCGCGGGTTTCAGGTGCGCGTTGGCGCCTTTGACGATCAGGATGCTGTTGTGGGAATCGCTCTGCACGAAGATCGGCGCCACGCCGCTGGAGACGCCTGGGACGCGCTGCACAAACTGGGTGTCGATGCCGTAGCGCTTGAAATTGGCCAACGTGTTGTCGGCGAACATGTCGTCGCCGACCTTGCTCAGCATCAACACGTCAGCGCCCAGCTTGGCCGCGGCAACGGCCTGATTGGCGCCCTTGCCGCCGCAGCCCATGGCGAAATTCGGTGCTTCGAGGGTTTCACCCTGCGCCGGCATCCGGTCGATGTAGGTGATCAAATCCACCATATTGCTGCCGATGACCGCGATCTTGTTCATGTGTGTGATTACCTTGTTCTCGCGCTGGGCCCGAAGAATGAGCCACCGTCGCGGTTTTATTTTTGTTATTTAAATAACATTTTGTGTGACTATTCAACCTATTTCTTCCCGGGAAGACATGCGGCCTGTTAAGGGGCGCACACGGCGGTTATGGGAAGCGGGCTGGAAGCCCTGCAGCAGAGGGTTTGCAGCCACTGGTCGTACAGACCATGGATTCGCGCAAACGTTTGCGATGGAGATGAAACATCATCGAACTTTGCGCAGTTGAACGAACTGAGCGAGGGGTTTGCCCGCAAAAAGCTGCCCGCAGGAGCCTGCGGGCCGGGCACTGCAACGGGATCAGAAAATCACTACATCAGGAAATACAGCAACAGAATATTCGCCACCAGCATCGCCACCGCCGTGGGAATCTGCGCTTTGATCACGGCGTATTTTTCGGGCAGTTCCAGCAACGCCGCAGGTATCAGGTTGTAGTTGGCCGCCATCGGGGTCATCAGCGTGCCGCAGTAGCCGGAGAACATGCCGATGGCAGCCATCACCGCCGGATTGGCGCCGTACATGCCCACCAGCACCGGCACGCCAATGCCGCCGGTCATCACCGGAAACGCGGCAAAGCCGTTGCCCATGACGATGGTGAACAGCGCCATGCCGAGTACATACACCATCACCGCGACGAGGCGGAAATCCAGGTTGATGTACGCCGTTGCCAGGTGCGCCACGGCCTTGCCGACGCCCGCGTCGTTGAACACCAGCCCGAGCATCGCCAGCATTTGCGGCAGCACCAGCGCCCAACCCAGCGCTTCGGTCAAGCGCCGCGATTCGCGCATGGCCTGCACCGGCGTGTCGCGGGTCAGCCAGCAGGCCAGTCCCAGCGCCACCAGACTGCCAATGCCCAGCGACACGAACGTGCTGTTGGCCGGGTCCAGCAAAAAGACGTCGCCGAACTTGATGTTCTTCAGCAGCACCGCGCCAATCACCGTGACCAGCGGAATCGCCAGCGCCGGAATGAACAGCTTGTTCTTCAAGCGCCCTGCACTCTCCCGCCGCGCCCGGTCGTTGAGGTTCTCATGCTGACCGAAACCCACGCCGCCGAACCCGGCGATCACCGCCATGACGATCACGCCGATGCCCACCCACACCGGTGGCAGCTTCTCGCCAACCAGAAACGCGATGGCGAACAGGCCCCAGAACAGCCCGGTGGTCCAGCGCTTGGGATTGGTCCGGTCGGTCGCGGTCATGAACGCGGTGATCGCCAGAATCACCCCCGCCAGCCAGTACAGGTATTGAATGGAAATGATCATCGCGCCAGTTCCTTGTCGACCGCGGGGGCAAGCGGCAGCACCTTGAGCTCACGGTTCAGGCGCTGATCGAAACGGTGCAGGCGGATAGCGTGAATGACGAACGCGCAGATCGCTGTCGGAATCCCCCAGAAGGCGATGTGCATCGGGTCGACATCAATGCCGGAGCCAAGCAGGAAGGTGTGCATCAGCGCAATCGCACCGAACGCGACGAAGATGTCTTCGCCGAAAAACAGGCCAACGTTGTCGGTCGCCGCGCACAACGCCAGCAGCTTGATGCGCAACGCCTCGGGCAACTTGCCGAAGCGGGATTCGGCAGCGCCCTCGGCCATGGGCGCGAGCAACGGCCGCACCATCTGCGGGTGGCCGCCGAGGCTGGTCAGCCCCAGCGCTGCAGTGGTTTCCCGCACGAAGAGGTACGCGATCAAAAGGCGTCCGGCTGTGGCGCCGGTGAACCGGGCGATCCAGTTCTGCGCGTGCAGACGCAGTCCGTGGCGTTCCAGCAAACCGATCACCGCCAGCGGCAGAAGGATGATCAGCGGCAGCGTGCGGGTTTTGATAAAGCCGGTACCGATGGTCGCCAGGATGCTTTCCAGCGGCATGCTGGCAGCAAGGCCGGTGGCCAGGGCGGCTAGCGCCACGACCAGCATCGGGTTGAAACGCAGGACGAAGCCCAGAACGATGACCAGCACGCCAAGCAGCGGCCAGAGGTTGATAGCGGTTTGCATGTTGGGGTTCTCGTTGGCAGTGGCGGTACCTTGCTGGGGCACGAATAAGGAAAAGGGTCGAGAAACGAGCGGTCGCGGCGCCTCTGCTTAAAGAAGTGACTGCGCCGTTGCCCCATGGCACCGCAGTCGCGCCGGGGCGTCCAACGGGAAAAACCCGCTATCGGCCATAAGATTTTCTGTTGCCGGAGTGGCATGTAACCTGCTGTTCCAGTGCTGTATTTGCACAGGTCGTGCCGCCCGGGTGTGCCGTCTGCACCTCATCCTGTGCCTGCAGGGGCGCTCAATTGCTCAAGGAAATCCCACGGTGAATCTCAAGTTTCTGGAAACCTTCGTCTGGGTCGCGCGACTGAAAAGCTTTCGCCTGACGGCGGAAAAACTGTTCAGCACCCAGGCCTCCATCTCCAGCCGCATTGCCGCGCTGGAGGACGAAATGGGCGTGCGGTTGTTCGTCCGGGATTCCAGAGGCGTGTCACTGACCCAAGAGGGCACACGTGTGCTGGAATACGCCGAGCACATCATGGACACGATGCAAAGCATGAAAGCGGCGATCAAAGACCCGAGGCAGGTGCGCGGCCGCATCCGCATCGGCGCCATGGATACGGTGATACACACCTGGCTCAGCCCCTTGGTAACACGCCTGATGAAGTGTTACCCGAACCTGGAAATCGAGCTCACCGCCGAGACCGCCAGCAACCTCTGCTCGCAACTGGAAAAGGGTTATCAGGACATCATTTTCCAGACTGACGTGCTGCGCTTCGACAGCGTGCGCAACGCGGTGCTGGCGCGCTACCCCCTGCGCTGGGTGGTGCCGACCGCCTCGGCGTTCGACCGCCCGGACGTGACCCTGGAGGAGATCGCCGAGGCTCGGATCGTCACGTTCTCGCGCAACTCGCGGCCGCACCAGGACATCCTCAACATGCTGCACACCGCCAACATCGTCACGCCACGGATCAACTGCGTGAACTCCGCCTCGGCCATTACCCGCCTGGTGCGCGATGGCTTCGGCATCGGCGCGCTGCCGGTGACGCTGGTGCATGGCGAACTGGCCCAGGGCGTGCTGACGCTGATCGAGAACGTGCCGCTGCCGCCGCTGATGGACATCGTCGCCAGTTGGCGCACCGGCGCGGGCATGGAGCTGGTGGAAGACATCGTCGGCCTGACTCGCGAGGTGGTGAACGCCTTCGCTCAGGAAATGCCGGAGGGCTTTGTTTTGGAGGGCGGACCGGAGTGAGGATCAATACCCTCCCCGCCCCTCCAGCAGCGTATCCAGCAACCAGGTCCCCGCCGGGCCCAGGCTTTTTGCCGGGACCAGATCACGTCGACCGCCGAGCTGCGCGGCCAACCCGGCACCGTGAGTTCCTTCAACCGACCCTGACCGCAGGTGCTGACCAGCCAGCGCGGCAGCGCCGACCAGCCGAATCCGAAGATCGCCATGTCCATCAACAGCAGGTAATTGGGCGCTGACCAGCTGCGTCGCGCGCCGCTGGGCAGGTCGTCGGTGGGCACACTCTCGTCAACGATGGTGTTCAGGCGCAACGCCCGATGCTGCGCCAGATGGCGATAATCGACGGCGTCTTCTGCGGCCAGCGGGTGGCTATGGGAAACGAAGATGCCGAAGTCTGCGCGCTCGACGATGGTCGCGTAACCCACCTCCGGCGGATACGACGCCTGGGCCGACAGCAATCCCAGGGACGCCCGACCGCTCTGGATCAAGTTGATCGCGTCACCGTGTTCGGCAAACACACACTCCAGTTCCAGCTCTGGAAAGCGCTGATCGAGTTCGGTCATGCGCGCCTGAAATTCAGCGAACTGGTTGGCATCGGACAGCACCAGCGTCAGGCGCGGCTCCATGCCTTCCGCCAGACGCCCCGCCGCGCGACGCAGCGTATCGGACGCCGCAAGTACATCCTCGATGCGCCCTTCCAGCGCCCTGCCCGCTTCGGTGAGCGCGGGATGACGGGTGGAGCGGTCGAACAGCTCCAGGCCCAAGTCGATCTCAAGCCGCGAAATCGCCTCGCTGATGGTCGACTGGCTCTTGCCCAGGCGGCGGGCGGCGGCACTGAACGAGCCCAGCGCGATGGTCTGCGCGAAGGCTTCAAGGGCTTCGGGGGAATAGCTCACGGAAGGACACCTCTGAAGTGCATGTGACGTCCCCATCGGTTTTTCCGATGGGACCGATTTTCACTCTAGTCTATTGCGCCCCGACAATGCACACCTGCCCGCGAGAAAGTGATCACCGACATGCCTCTGAACACCCTCATGCCCCACAAGACCGCGAAGCCGGTCGTTTCGCGAAAGTCCCTCAAAGAGCGCGCCCTGCATGCGCTGCTGTTCGAGCTGATCGGCGTGCTGATGTTCGCGCCCGGGCTGGCCTGGGTGCTCGGCCAGTCCATCGGCAAGATGGGCGCTATGACGGTGATGATTTCCACGGTCGCCATGCTCTGGAACATGGTGTTCAACGCCGGGTTCGACCGTCTGCGCGCCCGGTGGGGTTTCGCCCTGAATCTCAAGGCGCGGGCACTGCATGCCATCAGCTTTGAAGTGGGGCTGGTGTTCATGGTGGTGCCAATGGTGGCGTGGTGGCTGTCGATCAGCCTGCTGGAAGCCTTTGTGCTGGACATCGGCCTGTTGCTGCTGTTTCTGCCGTACACGATGCTGTTCAACCTGGCGTACGACCGGATTCGCGAGCGTCTGCTCGACCGCCCGCAACCGTGCGCCGCAGATCGATAGCGGCGTGATTGGTCTCCTCTAAACCTCCTTCATTGGCTATTCGACGGGCCGCGGCGCCGGCGTAACATTTCGCCACGTCCAGCGGCATCCGCCGGCCACTTTGAAGAGAGCACCCACATGAACAACCGAATCAATTGGGCCCAGAAATCGCCCGAAGCCTATAAAGCCATGGTCGGCCTGGAGACGGCGCTGAGCAAATCCGGGCTGGATCATTCGCTGCTGGAGCTGATCCGTCTGCGTGCCTCGCAGCTCAACGGCTGTGCGTATTGCGTCAACATGCACGCCAATGACGCACGCAAGGCCGGCGAAACCGAGGCCCGTCTGCAGACCCTCAGCGTGTGGGAAGAAACCGAATTCTTTACCGAGAAGGAAAAAGTCGTACTCGCCTGGGTGGAAAGCCTGACCCTGCTGCCCGTGCACCGCGCGCCGCAGCATCAGTACCAAGCGTTGTTCAAGCACTACAGCGACGCCGAGGTGGTCAACATCACCCTGGCCGTCGCCACCATCAACGCCTGGAACCGTTTCGGCGTCGGCTTTGCGATGATGCCGAGCTGATTCCCGTTATTGGCCTCACACCCGCAGGAACCGCCCGCTGACCGCCACACCCAGCAGCATCACGGCGATGATCATGAACGCCGCGCCGAGGCTGCTGAGGTGGGCGACAAAACCGATGCCGGCCGGGCCCATCAGGATGCCGATGTAACCCAACGTGGTGATCGCCGGCACTGCCACGTTCTCCGGCATGGTTTTCTGCCGGCCGACCGCGCTGTAAAACACCGGCACGATGTTGGAACAGCCGATGCCCACCAGCGCGTACCCGCACAACGCCGCCTGCCAGACCGGGATCAACGTCGCGACGGTCATCCCGGCCGCCGCGCACAGCCCGCCAAACAGAATGATTTTGTGTACACCGAGGCGCCGGACAATTGGATCGCCGCACAGGCGCCCGATGGCCATGAACAGCGCGAACACCGCATAACCGAATCCCGCGTAAGACGGCTCGACGCCGCGCTGGGCGCTGAGGAACACCGCACTCCAATCGAGCATCGCGCCTTCCGTGAGGAACACCGTGAAGCACATCAAACCGATGAACAACACCACGCCCCGGGGAATTGCAAACGCCGGCCCGCCCGGCTCGCTGCCATAGGGCAACAAGTGCGGCGCGGCTTTATAAAGCGCAAGGGCGATGAACAGCGCAACGAAGGCCATCGCCAGCCATGGCCAAACGCCGACACTCAGCAACGCCGACACCCCCGCCGCCCCTAGAATTCCGCCGCAACTGAACAGCCCGTGAAACCCGGACATCATGGTCTTGCCGCTCGCCCGCTCGACGATGATCGCCTGAATGTTGGTCACGCACCCCAGCGCACCCATGCTCGCGCCATAGACAAACAGCGTGGCGACCATCAGCGGCACCGAGCTGAGGGTCGCCAATAAAGGCAGGCACACACAGGCGATGGCGCCCGTTATCACGATCAAACGCCGACAGCCATAACGCACCGTCATCGCCCCGGCCAGTGGCATCGACACAATCGAGCCAATGCCCAGGCACAACAGCAACAACCCGAGGCCGGCGTCGTCCAGGCCAAGACGGCTTTTCGCATAAGGCACCAGCGGCGCCCAGGCCGACATGCTGAACCCGGTGACAAAAAAGCGATACGCGTAGAAAACTGCTCCAGCCGCCCCGGAACCACGGGCGCTGCGGTGCTGATGGAAGTCATTGCCGCTCCGTTGAATGCTTGGACGGAGGCGGATTCATTTACGGTGAAGCGCTGTAAATGAAATCAGCCCCCTCGAAAGAGGGACCAGCCTAACAAAGCTCGAAACAATGCCGAAGAAGGGATGTTGAAGGCAGCAGCCTCAGAAACGCCTCAATCGTTCCTCAAGACGCGGACGCGGAGCGTCAAAGGATGCATTCCCACGCGGAGCGTGGGAACGATCAATTGCTTCAGTGGGACCGGCTTCAGCCGGGAACAGGCCTGCGTGGTCGACATCCATTTTGCGGCGTGACGCCCGACGCCTTCCCGGCTAAAGCCGGTCCCACGAAAAGCGCCGCGTACATCCTGTAGGACCGGCTTCAGCCGGGAAGCCTTTGATCTGCTCTTGATCCGCTTTTGATCTTGATCTTCGTACACAGAAAGTCCAGACACCACCAATCGCGACTTGGGTGCAGGCCGAACGCAGACGACGCGGAGTGGGCCGAGCCGCATGGATGCGGCGAGAGCGCCGTCAGGACATGGATGTCCGTTCGGCGCGGGCCCACGGAGCGTCGTCGAAGTGAGGGTATTCCGACGAAGGAGGAACCCAACCAGGAGCAAGCACCCTTGGTTACTTGGGGTGCTTTTCCAAGTAACTCGCCGAAGGCGAAACGTCTGCCCCCAGGCAGACGCCCTTGATCTTAAGGACGTTGATCCAGATCACCCCTTCCAAGGCGACCGCCGAATAATCTCCACAAAATTCAGCGGCTTGAACGACGGGTCTTCGTCCGCCAGTACATCCGCATTCACCGTCCCGAACGTCGTATCAGGCTTATGCCGAAACCCATCCGCAAACGCACACAAAATGCATTCCTTGAAGTCTTCACCGCGCGGGTGAGCATGGGTCACCACCTCCCGCTGCTCATCACTGAACTGCCCGTAATTGATCCCCAACACATCCATCTCCACGCCCGCCGTCACCAGCGCCACGTTCGGCCGCAAATGCTCGGGCACGCCCGGCGTCGTGTGCAACGCAATCGACAACCAGACCTGCTCCATATCCCCCTCCGACAACCCGAACGAGTGCATGAACGCCCGCGCCGCATTGGCCGAATCCACCTCGAAACGCAGGTCCGCGCTGCGATGCTGCGCCACCAGACCCAAATCATGAAACATCGCCCCGACGTAAAGCTGCTCGGCGTCGTAGGCCAGCCCCTTGCGCTCACCGGTCAGCGCGCCCCACAAAAACACCCGGCGCGAGTGATTGAACAGCAGGTCATCTTCATGCTCGCGGATGTACTCGGTGGTGGCGCGGGCCAGCGCGCTGTCAGGGATCTTGATACCAGCAATCGATTGAGTCATGGGAATCTCTCCAGCGGCCGCACCGGGGTGGCGCGTTGAAGAGAAGTCTGGGCGACGGCGCATCTCGGCTCAATCGGCGCGCGGTCTCGTTCTCTGCCAAACGTGCATCGTTTACTGCCAGCCCACCTGCGGTTTACCAGATTGCTGCGGACCGCCCGCCTGACCTCGGATAAACTCTGCGCCTTTGCAGTGCGCCATGCCTCAAAAAGCGCCTCATAAAGTGCCGCCAAAGCGTGCCGTCAGAGCCCGCCGATAAAGCATTCCTGCATCCCACACCTGATGAATCGAAAACAAGGAGCCCCTGTGTACAAGGGCGTTGCGTTATCGGTCATGGCCTCCTGCCTGTTCGCGGTCATGTACTACTACACCTCACTCCTCACGCCATTGAGCGGTGAAGAAATCTTCGGTTGGCGCATGCTGCTGACCCTGCCATGCGTGACGCTGTTCATGCTCTCCAGCGGAGACTGGAAGCTGGCCCGCGCCCTCGGCGTCCGGGTGCGCCAGACGCCTGCATTGCTGGCGGGGATGGCGCTGTCGGCGACGTTGATGGGCGCGCAACTGTGGCTGTTCATGTGGGCGCCGCTGCATGGCCGCAGCCTGGAGGTGTCGCTGGGGTATTTTTGCTGCCGCTGACCATGATCCTTACCGGGCGCGTGGTGTACGGCGAGCACCTGTCGCACCTGCAGAAGATCGCCGCCTGCTGCGCGCTGGTCGGGGTCGGCAACGAGCTGCTGCGCCTGGGCAGTTTTTCCTGGGAAACCCTGCTCGTCTGCCTGGGTTATCCGCTTTACTTCGTGTTGCGGCGCAAGCTCAAGACCGACAACCTTGGCGGTCTGTGGTGGGACATGCTGCTGATCCTGCCCGTCGCGGTGCTGTTCATCTGCCAGGGCAACCCTTCGGTCGTGGAACAATTCCCACGCTTCTATGTGCTGATTCCGGTGTTGGGGGCGATCAGTGCGTCGGCCCTCGTCAGCTACATTCGCGCCAGCCGCCTGCTGGCGTTCAGCGTGTTTGGCTTGCTGAGCTACGTCGAGCCGGTGCTGCTGGTTGGCGTTGCGCTGTTGCTGGGCGAATCCATCGGCCGCGATGAATGGATGACCTACTTGCCGATCTGGCTGGCGGTCATGGTGCTGGTGGGAGAAGGCGCCAAGCATGTATTGGCCCAGCGACGACGCAACAGCGTTTGAATTGAAGTTTGCGCCTTAGCAGCGTTAATGACCGAACCGCGCCAGCTGCATCTCCTGCATCCGGCTAAGCGTGCGTCGAAACGCAAACGCCAGATAGCCTTCGGTGTACAGCTCGGCCATCGGCATCGCGGCTTCGACGTACAGCGGTACCTTGCGGTCATAGCACTCGTCCACCAGCGCAATGAAACGCCGCACGCCATCGTCATAGGGCGACAGCTGCGGCAGTTCGCGGTCCCCCGCGGTGACCTGTTCAACGCCATCCTCGGTACCACGGGCAATGCGTCCCTCGCGCTGGGGTGCGCTCAACGCCGGCACTTCACTCAACAAAACGGCCTTGTAACGATCGCAGAGCTCGATGAAATCCATCGCCGCCAGCGGCTGCTCGCACAGGTCGGCATAGCGGCACCAGATCACGGTTCTACTGCTGCGCACCACCGGCACATGCCGCCTTCCCAGCGGCACAGGCTGAGTCGACACCGACTCGCCGCTGCTCAACGTATCGAACACCTCGACCAGCGCGCTCGGCCCCTGCTCCGCCTTCACCCAGTAACGCTGCTGCGCCTGACCGGGATGCAGCCGATGGTCCTCGCCGCCGTCGACCGACACCACCTCCATGAAGTGATTGATCGCCGTGATCGCGGGCACGAAACGCTCGCGGTTATGCCCGGTGGCGTACAGTTGCTCGGGCAATTGATTGGAGGTGCAGACCAGCACCACGCCCTCGTCGAACATCGCGCGCACTAGACCGCCGAGGATCACCGCATCGCCGATGTCGTTGACGAACAACTCGTCGAAGCACAGCACGCGCACGTCGTGGGCCAGCTCCCGGGCCAGCACTTGCAGCGGCTGGGCCACGCCGGTGAGCTGGAACAGGCGCTGATGCACCCAGCGCATGAAGTGATGAAAATGCTGGCGCCGGGCCGGGACCTGCAGGCTGTCGTAAAAACGATCCATGAGCCAGGTCTTGCCGCGACCCACCGGGCCCCACAGATACACGCCTTTGACCGCGCCGCCGCGCTTGCCGTCGTTCAGCGCCTGCCAACACGCCTGCAAATGCAGTGCGGCATTGCGCTGGGCTTCGTCAGGTTGAAAACCCTGGGCATCAACGGCCTGCTGCCAGGCCTCAAGTGGAGACAAAACGGTCATCGAAACGCTTCACTGCGCAGTGGAGTTTTGGTCGTGGCGTCTGGAATACGAGGCGCCCAGTAGATAGAAGCAGCCGCCGGCGATGATGAACGCCGCCAGCATGTAAAACATGAAATGCGCCGACTGAGTCGCCAGTGCGAAGCCGCACAACACCGGCCCCAGGGCGCCGCCGAGGTTGGAGAGGTTCTGCGCGCCGTAATACATGCCGCGCAAATGGGGGGTGCGATGCGGTCGATGAACATGTACTCGGCCGGGAACACAATGATCTCGCCGAGGGTGAACACCGCCACTGCCAGCGACCAGTGCAGCACCGTCGTCGACAAGGCAAACCCGACCACGCCCATCAGGAACAGGCTGAAACCTGCAGTCAGCCACTGATTCAGGTACTGATGGCTGATGCGTTTACCGACCAGGTACTGCAAGCAGATCACCACCGCCGCGTTCACCGCGACCACCGAGCTGATCACCTGATAAGTGAATTCCGGCGTGGTCGTGGTGACCAGGTATTGCGACAGGTAGGCCGTGAACTGCCCGAACACCACCGCGCTGAGCACGCCGCCGACGGTGAAGCACACCAGCCGGTAATCCTTGAGCAGGATGCGTCCGACGGCGATGAAGGAAATCGGTGCGTTGGCAGGGTCCGCCGAGCTCAGCTTGCGGTCCCCGTACATCGCGTAAACCAGGAAAAACCCAGGCCGAGAGTGGCCGACATCACGAACGGCAGCTTCATGTTCCAGTGCGCCAATCCTGCGCCGATGAACGGCCCGACGGCATAGCCGATATTGATCAGGGTGTAGCGCACCGAGAACACTTTACTTTGATCGGCCACTGGCAACAGCTTGCCAAACGCCGCCTTGACCACGATATCGATGACCGAATACGCGAAATTGAAGGACACCAGAAACAGGAAGAACAGCCACAGCTTGCCGGTCACGCACATGCCGATGAAACCGGCGACGAAGAACCCGGTGAAGCTGAGGATCAACCGATAACTGGACAGTTTGTCGGTGAGGTAGCCGCCATACAGGCTCAGCAACGAGCCGACGATCAGCGCCCCACCGACGACCAGGCCGATGTCGCTCATGCTCAAAACGAAATTCGAAGAAAGGTAAATCACCAGATACGGCAAGGTGATTGCCCTGCCCAGCGTCAGAAACAGCGCCGAAGAAAGCAGGAGATTGACTGAAGCCGGGTAGTGTCTGAGCGCAGCGAGCATCCGTGTTCTGTCCTTCATGACGTGCCGAGCCTAGATGACGGGAATCGGCGTGCTGTTTGAGGGAAACATCCTTACACAATCAGGGGTAACGGGACACATGAAGAATGAGTAAAACGCGGCAGGGTGTGGCATCCCACCGACTGGCCGTCTGCGTTCACATTCCGTAACATCCCCTCCCTTTGCACCCCGCCCTTCAGGAATTTCATGAAACCCGCCCGTCTTCGCGCCGATGTCCTCGCCGGACTCACCACTTCTTTCGCCCTGGTGCCCGAGTGCATCGCCTTCGCGCTGGTCGCGCACCTCAACCCGCTGATGGGCCTGTATGGCGCCTTCATTATCTGCACGCTGACTGCGCTGTTCGGCGGGCGTCCCGGCATGGTTTCCGGCGCAGCGGGTTCGATGGCCGTGGTCATTGTGGCGCTGGTGGTGCAGCACGGTGTGCAATACCTGCTGGCGACGGTGTTGCTGGGCGGGTTGGTGATGATCGCGTTCGGGCTGCTGCGCCTGGGCAAGCTGGTGCGGATGGTGCCGTATCCGGTCATGCTCGGGTTCGTCAACGGCCTGGCCATCGTCATCGCCATGGCGCAGCTGGAGCATTTCAAAAGCGGCGAAACCTGGCTCAGTGGTACGCCGCTGTACCTGATGATTGGCCTGGTGGCGATGACCATGGCGGTGGTGTATCTGCTGCCGCGCCTGACCCGCTCGGTGCCGCCGGCGCTGGTCGCCATTCTCGGCGTGGGCCTGCTGGTGTACCTGTTCGACCTGCCGACGCGCACCCTCGGCGACATGGCGCACATCGCCGGCGGTCTGCCGGGCCTGTCGCTGCCGGACGTGCCGTGGAATCTGGAGACCCTGCGGATCATCGCGCCCTACGCGATCCTGATGGCGCTGGTCGGTCTGCTGGAAACCCTGCTGACCCTGAACCTCACCGACGAAATCACCGAAAGCCGTGGCTACCCCGACCGCGAGTGCGTCGCCCTCGGCGTCGCCAACCTGGCGTCCGGCCTGTGCGGCGGCATGGGCGGCTGCGCAATGATCGGCCAGACGGTGATCAACTTGAGTTCCGGCGGCCGCGGTCGTCTGTCAGGCATCGTCGCCGGCGTGATGATTCTGATGTTCGTGCTGTTCCTCTCGCCCCTCATCGAACGCATTCCGCTGGCGGCGCTGGTCGGAGTGATGTTCGTGGTGGCCCAGCAGACCTTCGCCTGGGCCTCCCTGCGCGTGCTGCGCAAAGTGCCGCTGAATGACGTCTTCGCAATCATCGCCGTGACCATCGTCACTGTCCTCACCGACCTGGCAACGGCCGTGCTGTTCGGCATCCTCATCGCGGCGCTGAACTTCGCCTGGCAACAGGCCCGCGAGCTGTACGCCGACAGCCATGTCGAGCCCGACGGCAGCAAGATGTATCACCTGCACGGCACGCTGTTCTTCGCCTCCACCACGCCGTTCCTCGATCAGTTCGATCACCTCAACGATCCACAGCACGTCACGCTGGACTGCCGCCACTTGATCTTCGTGGACTATTCCGCCATCGCGGCGCTGAAAACCCTGCGCGAGCGCTACCAGAAGGCGGGCAAACACCTGCGCGTGGTGCATCTGTCGGAACGCTGCAAGAAGCTGCTCAAGCGCGCGGGTGTGCAGCACGCCTGACACCCGTGCTGAGGCTCGACAGGCGGGTTAATTGATCGCCCGCAAAATAGCCTCGCTCGCCACTACCTGCGCGTACTCACCGTGCAGGTTGGCCAGCGACATGGCATGGATGTCTTCAGCACTGCGTGGCTGTCCGAAGAAGTCCGCGCCGTCGAAGGTGAAGCACGCATCGTGGGGCACGATGACCTCGAAGCCCAGGTTGCCGCCAGTGCGCGCGGTCGACTCCACGGAGTTGTTGGTCACCACGCCGACGATCACCACCTGATTGATCCCGTCCGCCCGCAACCAACCTTCCAGCGCCGAATGGCAGAACGCATCGGGCACCTGTTTGTGCAGCTCGCCTTCGTCGTCCCACGGCGTAAACGCCGGTTGAAACTCGACACCTGATTGCTGCGGCCAGAACACAGAATCCGGTGAGCGGGAGAAATGCCGCACATGAATCACCGTGCGGCCGCTGTTGCGCCAGACCCTCAGCAGTTCCAGCATGCGCTGCTCGGCGTCAGGGTTGTTACGCCGGCCCAGCTTGGGGTGGTTGATGCCCTGCTGCATGTCGATGAGGACCAGCGCCGCTTTCGGTTGGATGTGCATGTTTGTTCCTTTAAGACAATCCCGGGAATGACACTCAGCCAATAGGGGCACGTGCTCAAACGGCACTGAAATGCCGCGCCCATTGCTGTTCGGCGAACTGTTCGATGATGAAGTCGACGAACGCGCGGGTTTTGCCCGGCAGTAATTTGTGCCCACTGTAATAGATGGAAATGTTGCCGTCCTCGACATACCACTCCGGCAGCACCCGTTGCAGCGCACCGCTGCGCAGGTACGGCAGGGCAAACGGCATGCTCACCAGCGCAACACCCAAGCCCTGACTCGCCGCGCGGCAGGCAGCCTCTGAATCGCTCAGGGTCATGCGCACCTTCATGCGCAGCGGGCTTTGCTCATGACTGCGATGGCTCAACGGCCAGGAGCGGATCCGCCCGGTTTGCGGCGAACGGATCAGAATGCCGTCACAGCCGTGCAAGTCGTCTGGATGCGTGATGCCTTCGTGGGCGTGCAGCCATTGCGGCGACGCCACCAGCACGCGGTGAGCGGGCGCCAGCTTGCGGGCGACGACGCCCTGGGGCAGATCGAAGCCACCGCCGATGGCTGCGTCGAAGCCCTGCCCGATGAGGTCCACCTGCCGGTTATCGAAGTGCCAGTCGGGGGTGATGGCCGGATAGCGTTGCAGAAAATCGGCCAGCAGCGGCACCACATACAGACAGCCGAACATGGTGCCGACGCTGACTTTTAAGGTGCCGGCGGGACTGCCTTCGGCACTGGCCAGGTTGGCGACAGCGTTCTGAATGGTGTTGAGGCTGGCACTGACCTCGCCGAGAAACCGCTGGCCGGCCTCGGTCAGCGTCAACTTGCGCGTGCTGCGCTGGAACAGTCTTACCCCCAGCTTCGCCTCAAGTTTGGCGACGCTCTTGCCGACGGCAGCGGGCGTCAGGCTCAGCCGGCGTGCAGCCTCGGCAAAGCTGCCGACCTCGGCACTGCGCACGAAGCATTCTATGCTGCTGAAGTGTTCCATCGCGCTCACTCACAACTTCCGGTTTACACAGACTATCTCGATTAACGGCTACCGGACGGGTAATCGTCGGCAGATACTCGTGTCCATCAACCTACTCCTCACCTCTATCGGAGATCGACATGACGCACCCCACCAATCTGATCGGCAAAACAGCACTGGTCCAAGGCGGCTCACGCGGCATCGGCGCCGCGATCGTCAAACGGTTGGTCGAACAAGGCGCAGCAGTGGCCTTCACCTTCGTCAGCTCGGAAGCCAAAGCGCAGGAGTTGCAGGACAGCATCACTGCAGCCGGCGGCAAAGCCCTGGCCATCAAGGCCGACAGCGCCAACGCCGAGGACATCCGTAGCGCCGTCGCCAAGACCGTGCAGACATTCGGCGGCCTCGACATCCTCGTCAACAACGCCGGCGTGCTGGCCATTGCGCCGCTCGAAGAATTCACCCTTGAGGATTTCGACCGAACCCTGGCGATTAACGTACGCAGCGTCTTCATCGCCAGCCAGGAAGCTGCACGGCACATGAAGGAAGGCGGTCGCATCATCAACATCGGCAGCACCAACGCTGATCGCATGCCCTTTGCCGGAGGCGGCGTCTACGCCATGAGTAAATCGGCGCTGGTCGGCCTGACCAAAGGGCTGGCCCGCGACCTCGGCCCACGCGGCATCACCATCAACAATGTCCAGCCCGGCCCGGTCGACACCGATATGAACCCGGCCGACAGCGACTTCGCCGACACACTGATGGGCCTGATGGCCATCCCGCGCTACGGCAAATCCGAAGAAGTCGCCGCCATGGTCGCCTACCTCGCCGGCCCGGAAGCGGGCTACGTCACCGGCGCCAGCCTGACCATCGACGGCGGCTTCGGCGCCTGATCCACGCGCCCTCGCCGTCGACGCAAAGCCCCGGACCCTGGTAAGGAGCCGGGGCTTCGCGCTTTTTGCTTAAGCGCATGAAAATTCTGAAAAAAGTTTTGCCTTCAACAAAGCTTTCGACTACATTAGCGCGCCTCGACAGACTGAACGTCTGAAGAGATACGGTGAAGTGTCCGAGTGGCTTAAGGAGCACGCCTGGAAAGTGTGTATACAAGAAATTGTATCGAGAGTTCGAATCTCTCCTTCACCGCCACATTAAAAAGATCCCCGCAACGCTCATGGCGTGCGGGGATTTTTGTTTCTGGCCCTTGGCAAGTCTCGTCTATGTGGGAGTGAGCTTGCTCACGAAGGCGGCATGTCGACCGCCAGATATTCTCCGGTCACAACCGCTCTTCGCGAGCAAGCTCGCTCCCACAGTTCCCTCATCGACTGGTAGAGCGGTGATGTATCTGCCCTTGCCCCGCGCCTTCCCGCCCTGCAAACGACCGCGTGACCCCACCCAGCGGAATAACTAGAATCGCCCCGCGTTTATTTTTTCCACGCAAAGCGTCGGAAAAATCGCCATTTGGGTGTCTTAGCAGCTAAGGTCTACCCGTCGTACTGTGAATGACTCCAATTCCCGTACACGGATAGCGCTACCCCAAAAGAAAACAGTCCGTATTCCGGCCCCCATTGCGCACCCGCGAGAGACACATGCAGGGTGCGAATTCGCAGGAGAAGGTAAATGAATGGCATCGGTAAACGTTTGCGCCAAGAAAGAAAACGTTTGAAATTGACTCAAAGCGCGCTGGGCGCCATCGGTGGTGTGGAAGCCAACGCTCAGGGGCATTACGAAAGCGGGCAGCGGTTGCCCAGGGCAGATTATCTGTTCAAGATCGCCGCCGCGGGAGTGGACATTAACCGCGTTGTCACTGGGGTAGACGCCTCTGCCCGCGCTGAAATACCCACGTTTTCGACGGTGGTGACGAATCAGGACAGGGAGAGCGCAGCCGATCTCGACAGCTCGGAGAGCATGGTGAAAATCATCAGCCAGTTGCGCCAGAGCCTGTGGATCACGGCGAATGCATTGTGCGAAGTGACCCGACTGGTTGACTCCGAAGCGCCACGCTCGAGCGCCGACCATGTCGAAGATCACCTCAAGGTGCTGCAAGGTGACGCCGACATGTTCGCAGCACTCGCGCTGGCAAAAGTCCAGAAAGCCGCCCACGAAACCCACTGATCCCCATCAGCGTGACTGACAGCTGAACCTCTCAGATGGTAGCCTTGCGCCATCCAGGGAGGTTCCGATGATCAGAATTCCAGCACTGTCCGCCGCCGTCATGACGTTGCTCTTGTGCGACGTGGCAAACGGCGACGTCTTCAAGTGCGTCGCCGCAAACGGCGCTATCAGTTTCGCCCAAAGCCCTTGCCCGACCTACGTGGGCGAATCCAGCGTGCAGCGGCCGCCTCCGTCCCGGCTTTCCAGCGAGTGGGAGGAAACCGATTTCCCCTACCGCCTGAACAAGAACGCCACCGAAATTCTACAAGTGAGCCGACGCAGAAAGCTGATCATCACCAACGAGCGAGAAATCGCCGATCGCCTGCAAAGCATCCGCCCCCTCCCCCTGGCCTACCCTCGACGTGCGTCGCCCCTCGCTATGAAAGCGCCTGCTTCGATCCTTCCGGCGGCCGTGTTCGTCAGCCAGTCAAAAGCGGCCTGATGAAATCCTCGGGAAACTGACTGCGCACCGCTGCTCACCACTTGCAGCTTGTCGCTTGTCGCTTGTCGCTTGTCGCTTGTCGCTTGTCGCTTGTCGCTTGTCGCTTGTCGCTTAAGACTTGCCGCTCACCATTACTTCTCAATTCTCTGAACTAAGTTTTTACCGGCGCCGATGTGATGCCCCGTGAGAGCTGCTTACAGTCGGGCCCCATCGCCAGAATCACAAAAACGAGCCGGCCATGACCTCCACCGACACCCGCCACGACGCCGTTCAGCACGCGGCAAAAACGCTCATCGACGCGTTCGCCAGCAACGACACGGACGCCTACTTTGCGGCATTCGCTGAAGACGCCACCTTCCTCTTCCACACGCTGCCCGCGCCCTTGCTGTCCCGCGCCGTTTACCGCGATGTGTGGGCCGGATGGCAAGCCGATGGCTTTGCCGTTCTGGGTTGCCAGTCGCGCAACGCGCACATCAGTCTGCAAGGCGATGTGGCCATTTTCATGCATGACGTCGACACCCACGTTCGATTCGGCGATGAAGAAAGCCATTTCGGCGAGCGTGAAACCATCGTCTTTCGGCGATATGGCGCGCGCTGGCTGGCGTGCCACGAACACCTGTCGGTGAAGACGGGCTAGCGCGCACGCGCGCTCAGTGGCGAGTAGCCCCTCAGAGGCT
Organism: Pseudomonas sp. 15A4; assembly: GCF_016925575.1. Taxonomy (NCBI): domain Bacteria; kingdom Pseudomonadati; phylum Pseudomonadota; class Gammaproteobacteria; order Pseudomonadales; family Pseudomonadaceae; genus Pseudomonas; species Pseudomonas sp. 15A4. The sequence continues at coordinate 4,723,694 of NZ_CP068986.1, forward strand.
GCCCCACCTGCAACACACTGCTTAATCTGATTCATGGTCGCAATGCCGACTACTGCCAATGCCACGATCGGGTTCACCGGTCGAGATAACGGGCCAGCGCTTTTGCGTCGGCCCCATAACAACACGACAGCGCGCAGGAACATCCCATGGCTCACCCCACCACCACGATCGAAACCTTCGGGGTCGAACAGATCCCTGACCATCAGCGCGACGCTGCGCCCCTCGACCTGTTTCGTCTGACTTTCGGCGGCGCCAACACCTTCGCCACCGCCGTGCTCGGCAGTTTTCCGGTGCTGTTCGGCCTGTCATTCCAGGCCGGCGTCTGGGCCATCCTGCTGGGCGTTGTGCTCGGGTCGATCATCCTGGCGCCGATGGGCCTGTTCGGCGCCCTCAACGGCACCAACAACGCGGTCTCGTCCGGCGCGCATTTTGGCGTTCACGGGCGCATCGTCGGCTCGTTTCTGTCACTGCTCACCGCGGTGGCGTTCTTCTCGCTGTCGGTCTGGAGTTCGGGAGATGCGTTGATCGGCGGTGTCAAACGCATGGTCGGCCTGCCTGAGAATGACATCACCCTGGCGCTGGCCTATGGCATTTTCGCGGTGCTGGTGCTGGTGGTATGCATCTACGGCTTTCGCTTCATGCTGTGGGTCAACAAGATCGCAGTGTTCGCTTCAAGCCTGTTGTTTCTGCTGGGTATCTTTGCCTTCAGCGGCAGCTTCGATGCGGGCTTCGCCGGCACGGTCAACCATGGCAGTCAGGGATTCTGGGCGGCGTTCATCGGCGCTGCGCTTCTGGCGATGAGCAATCCGGTGTCCTTCGGTGCGTTTCTCGGCGACTGGTCGCGCTATATCCCACGCCAGACATCAAAAAACGCATCATGGCGTCGGTGTTTCTGGCACAGATCTGCACGTTGATCCCGTTCCTGTTCGGCCTCTGCACGGCGACCATCGTGGCCACCCAGGCGCCGCAATACATCGCGGACAACAACTACGTCGGCGGCCTGCTGGCGGTCTCGCCCAGCTGGTTCTTTCTGCCGGTGTGCCTGATCGCGATCATCGGCGGGATGTCGACCGGCACAACGTCGCTCTATGGCACCGGGCTGGACCTGTCGAGCATGTTTCCGCGCCTGCTCAACCGGGCTCAGGCAACGATTCTGATCGGCATCGCGGCCATCGCCTTCATCTTCATCGGCCGTTTCGCCTTCAATCTGGTGCAAAGCGTGTCGACCTTCGCGGTGCTGATCGTCACCTGCACCTCGCCGTGGATCGTCATCATGGTGCTGGGCCTGATCGTTCGCCGTGGCTTCTATCACCCGGCAGACCTGCAGGTGTTCACCCGTGGTCAGAGTGGCGGTCATTACTGGTTCGAGCACGGCTGGAACTGGCGGGGACTGGGCGCGTGGCTTCCGAGCGCGGCGGTGGGCCTGTGCTTCGTCAATTTGCCGGGGCAGTTTATCGGTCCGCTAGGCAATCTCGCGGGCGGCATCGACATCAGTCTGCCGATCACCCTTGGCCTGGCGGCGCTGTTATACATCACCCTGCTGCGCACCTTCCCCGAACCGGTCGGCGTGTACGGCGCCATGGGTCCGCACCCGTTACTCGGCAATAACGCACATCGCAACGTAAAGAAGCCGATGGCGATCGGTTGACAGGCCAACGCCATTGACCCAGGGCTCGCTGCAAAGCGGGCCCTTTTCGTTGAGAACCTACCCGCGAGGCTACCCCGACCGACGGGTCGCGTGCCGCTGGCGCCAGTGATTCACATCACGCACAATCGCGACTCACCTCAGCATCCCACCCACAGCAACACGTCAGCTCGACCCACAGGAGATCACCCCCGCATGAACGCAAACGACTGGACCGAAGCTGCCTTGGCGAAGTACATCGTGACCAATCCGATGTTGCAGGCTGAAATCCAGGATTTGAGTCCGAAAGAGCAGCAACAGCAGACCCTCTGGGCCTTCGAAGACGAAGCCGAAAATCTGGGCATCCCGACCTGGGAGCTGGCGCTGACCTTCATTGCCGAAACCCCGGAGCAACTGAAGGAACTGCGCCTAGCTGCGCACAAGGAAGCGGCCGAGGCACTGGACATGGACTGGGAAGAGTACTGCGAATTGAACGAAGTCGAGGTTTAACCGCCCTGCTTGCGTTCACCTTCAGGGTCGCCAGCCTCGGCGACCCGATCCCCTGACTTGCCAGTCATCCTTTACGCTTTACCTTGCCCTGCCGGGTGGGTAACGTCTGCGCCACTTCAAAACAAAAAGGACTCGCTCCATGAGTGATTTGGTCGCCTATCAACTCGATGACGGCGTTGCGACGCTGACCCTGGCCAACGGCAAGGTCAATGCCATCAGCAACGAGGTGGTTGCCGCATTCAATGCCGCACTCGACCGCGCCGAGCAAGACCGCGCCGTGGTGATCATCACCGGTCAGCCCGGGATCCTTTCGGGCGGGTACGACCTGAAAATCATGACCTCGTCGCCGGAAGCCGCCATGGCCCTGGTCGCCGAAGGTTCCACGCTGGCGCGGCGCATGCTGTCGTTCCCCTTCCCCGTCGTGGTCGCGTGCGGCGGTCATGCCGTGGCGAAAGGGGCCTTCCTGTTGTTGTCGGCGGATTACCGCATCGGCGTCGAAGGCCCGTTCAGCATCGGTCTGAACGAGGTGCAGATCGGCATGACCATGCATCACGCCGGCATCGAACTGGCCCGTGACCGCCTGCGCAAAAGTGCCTTCGGTCGCTCGGTGATCTGCGGCGAGATGTTCGATCCCAAGGGAGCGCTGCAGGCCGGCTTCTTCGACAAGGTGGTCGCGCCGGAAGAACTCACCGAGGCCGCGCGCACCGTGGCGCTGCAGATGAAGAAGATCAACATGCGCGCCCACAAGCAGACCAAGCTGAAAGTGCGCAAGGAATTCCTCGAAACCCTCGACCGGGCCATTGAGCTGGATCGCCAGATCCCGCTCTGAGGAACCCTCGACAACGCGCTGCGTCCCCCGCAGCGCATTCCCCTGAAACATCCCGTTAAATTCCTGCTCCCCGCCCGGCCTGTGGCCGATTGCCGATTCCAGTGCACATCCGTACACTGCGCGGCCTTTCGCCTACCGGGTGGTTTTTGCATGCTGTTCGTATTGCGTATGTGGTTGATGGGCCTGCACTTTCTCGTCGCTGGCGCGCTGGGGCTTTTGTTGGGCTTGTGCCGCCCGTTCAACCCTGACAACAGCCGATTGTGTGCTCGCCTCTACGCCCTCCCCGCCATGAGAATTCTCGGGCTGCGCCTGAATGCGCAGCTCGACCCGCAGTTCGAGCAGGCAAGGCCTTGCGTGATCATCTGTAACCATCAATCCAACTACGACCTGTTTGTGCTCGGCAACATCGTGCCGCCGCGCACGGTCTGCATCGGCAAAAAGAGCCTCAAGTGGGTGCCGTTCTTTGGTCAGCTGTTCTGGCTGGCGGGCAACGTGCTGATTGATCGCGGCAACCCGCAGCGGGCGCGTCGGGCCATTCTCCAGACCACTGATACCCTGCAGCACAAGGACACCTCGATCTGGGTCTTTCCCGAAGGCACACGCAACAAGGGTGAGGGGTTGCTGGCGTTCAAGCGTGGAGCGTTTCAGATGGCGATTGAGGCCGGTGTGCCTATCGTGCCCGTGTGCGTGAGCAACTACGTGCGCAGCATGAATTTGAATCGATGGGACAGTGGTGAGGTGATCATCCGCACGCTGCCCGCGGTCCCGACGGCGGGCCTGACGAGCGAAGACATCCCGCAGCTCATCGCGCTCTGCCACGGCCAGATGCAGGCCGGCATCGCCAGCATGGACGCTCAACTCCGCGGGTCGACGGCCGCCATCCAAACGGACGCTGAACAGCACTGAAAAAACCTGCGAACTCGGTTAAATCCGCCGACTCTGATCAGGGAGCGCGCTAAGCTGCGCGTCAGTTCTCCCTAAAAGAAGAAGCAGACATTATGGGTCGAGTGGTTGCCGCTGCCGTTTACAGTGCCGGAAAGAAAGTCACCAACATTTCCCTCGACGAAGGCGCGACCTGGGCGGCGAAACCGGGGCATTTCGTCTGGATCGGCCTGGAGAACCCGGGCCTGGAAGAACTGACCACGCTGCAACGGCAGTTCAACCTGCACGAGCTGGCCATCGAAGACGCCCTGGAGGTCCACAGCCGGCCGAAGCTGGAAACCTTCGGCGACGCGTTGTTCATCGTGACCTACGCGCCGATCCGCGAGAACGGCAAGCTCATCTTCATCGAAACCCACATCTTCGCCGGCAAGGGCTACGTCATCACCTCGCGCAACGGTGATTCGAAATCCTACGGGGCGGTGCGCCAACGTTGCGAGGCGCGGCCGTTGCTGCTGGAGCATGGAGAAGACTTCGTGCTGTATGCGCTGTTGGACTTCGTCACCGAGAACTACCAGCCGGTCACCGAGGCCATTCACTGCGAGCTCGAAGAGCTCGAGCACAACGTGCTGCGCAAAGACCTCAACGAATCCGACATCCACCGCATCCACGCCCTGCGTCGCGATCTGCTGCGCCTGCGCCGCTACGTGGCACCCATGGTCGAGATCGGTGAGGAGCTGCAGAAGCTCAGCTTCCCCTTCATCGACAAGAACATGCGCCCGTACTTCCGTGACGTGGAGATCCACGTCAAACGGCAGATGGAAGACCTGTCCAACCTGCGCGACATCGCCAGCCAGACCATCGAAATCAGCCTGCTACTGGAGTCTTCCCGGCAGAGCCTGACCCAGCGCAAATTTGCCGCCTGGGCCGCGATTCTGGCATTCCCCACTGCCATCGCCGGCATTTACGGGATGAACTTCGAGAACATGCCGGAGCTGACCTGGCACTACGGGTACTACATGGTGTTGGGTGTCATTGTCGGCGGGTGCGGGGTGTTGTTCGCGAGCTTCAAACGGTCGGGGTGGCTTTGACGGGTTGGCGCGCCATGGTATTGAATCTTCGATGACTCACCGGGTGCTCCCTCGGGGCTCGGCGTGGGGACTGACGAACTCTCAATCTGTGGGAGCGAGCTTGCTCGCGAAGGCGGCGGTTCAGCCGCCGTAGATGTAGCGGATGTTCCAGCCTCTTCGCGAGCAAGCTCGCTCCCACAATTGATCGTTCAGCAGATGCACCTGCGTGGTTGCAAAATGAGCACAACCACGCTGTCAGCTCACCGGCCGCTTGTTCGCCACAAATCGCATCATCCATTCCGCCACCGCCGTCCCGTGGTGGTCTTCTTCCAGGCTGGCGATGCCTTTGCCGTAGACCTGTTCGCCCAGCGCGTCCTGGCGGATATCGAGCAGCGTGCGCGAATAGTCGTGGATGAATTCCGGGTGACCCTGAAAGCACAGCACCTGGTCGTTGATGTGATACGCCGCGAACGGGCAGAAGTCGCTGGTGGCAATAACCGTCGCGCCTTCGGGGAGTGCGGTGACCTGATCCTGATGGCTGATCAGCAGCGTGAGTTTGTCCAGCGCCGGCGTCATCCACGGCTGGGTCGGTGTGAGGTTGTAGTGATGGATCCCGACGCCCCACCCCTGTGGCGCGCGTTCGGTCTTGCCACCCAGCAGCAGCGCCAGCAACTGATGGCCGAAACAAACCCCCAGCAACTTGTCGCCGCGCTTGTAGCGGTCCAGAAGGTAGGTTTTCAGGGTTTCGATCCACGGATCGGTACCGAAGGAATCGGCCTTGGAGCCGGTGATCAGATACGCGTCGAACTGCTCGTCATCCGGCGGGTAGTCGCCCTGCATGACGTTGTAGACGACAAATTCCGCAGGTACCGGCTGGCGGGCGAAAAGCTTCTCGAACATCCGCCCGTACCCCTGGTATTGATCGACCAGCTCCGGGCGAAGAACGTCGGTTTCCAGAATGCAGATGCGTAGCGACATAAAAATTCCTGAAGCGACAAAAGCGAAAATGCGTGGGACCAAGCCTGCCTTGAAGGCCAGGGCAAGGCAAGGCCCAGTTGTGGCCGCACGCTGTCGTCAGCTGAACCCCGGCTGTCGCAGCACTTCATGCGCCACAACCGGGAGCCGGCGCTAGAACAGCGAGCCCTCCTCGGCTTTCTCCAGCAGCAACGCTGGCGGTTGAAAGCGTTCGCCATAGCGCTCGGCCAAGGCGCGAGCACGGGTAATGAACGGCTTGAGCCCGTACTGGTTGATGAACTGCAACGCCCCGCCGGTCCAGGCCGGAAAGCCGATACCCAGCATTGACCCGACGTTGGCGTCCGCGGTTGATCGCAACACACCCTCTTCCATGCAGCGCACGGTTTCGAGGGCCTGAATGAACAGCAAGCGGTCGCGAATATCCTGGCCGCTGATCTGTGCGTCGGGCTTCTCGAATCGAGTCTTCAACTCGGGCCACAAGTGCTTGGGCGCGGCGTCGGGGTAGTCGTAAAAACCGCCGCCGGAGGTTTTCCCTGCGCGATCGAATTCATGCAACAGCTGCTCGATCACCGCGTCAGCCGGATGCCCGGCGAGCTCGACGCCCTGCTCGGCCAGGTCCTTGCGCGTCTGCTGGCGAATCTGGCTCATCAGCCTCAGCGACACTTCGTCGGACACCGCCAGCGGCCCCACCGGCATCCCGGCCTTGCGTGCCTCGGTTTCGATCATCGGCGCACTGACGCCCTCGCCGAGCATGGCAATGCCTTCGTCAGCGAAAGTGGCGAACACCCGCGAGGTGAAGAACCCGCGGGAGTCATTGACCAGAATCGCGGTCTTGCCGATCTGCTGAACGAAGTCGAAGGCCCGCGCCAGGGTCATGTCGTTGGTGCGCGCGCCCTTGATGATTTCCACCAGGCGCATCTTCTCCACCGGGCTGAAAAAATGCAGGCCGATGAAGCGCTCCTGCCGGCTGATGGCGCTGGCCAGTCCGGTGATCGGCAGCGTCGAGGTGTTGGACGCAATCACCGCATTGGGCACCACCACTTGCTCGGCGGCAGCGCTGACCTGGGCTTTTAGCTCGCGATTTTCGAACACCGCCTCGATGATCAGATCGCAGCCTTCCAGATCGCTGTCGCGGCCGGTCGGCTTGATGCGGCCCAGCACGGCGTCGCGCTGAGTCTCGGTGATGCGGCCACTGGCAACCTGCTTGTTCAGCAACCGCACAGAGTAATCCTTGCCCTTCTGCGCGGCCGCCAGGTTGACGTCCTTGAGGATCACGCTGACACCCGCCACCGCCGTGACGTAGGCAATGCCGCCGCCCATCAGCCCTGCGCCGAGGATGCCGACCTTGCGCATGTTGAACACCGGCGGCGCCTTGGGCCGCGCCTCGGCGGCCTTGACCCGGTTGAGCTGAAACCAGCTGCCGATCATGTTTTTGGCGATGGGTCCGGTAGCCAGCTCGGTGAAGTAACGCGCTTCGATTTTTTCTGCCGTGTGGAAATCCACCTGGGCGCCTTCCACAGCTGCCGCCAGAATTTTCTCCGGCGCCGGATAGCATCCCCAGGTTTTGCTGCGCAGGATTGACGGCGCGATGGCCGGCATCTGTGCCACGTTCGGGTGCGCAGGCGTGCCGCCAGGCAACTGAAACCCTGGTTGATCCCACGCTTTGATCGGCACCGGATTGGCCAGAATCCACGCGCGCGCCTTGGCCATCAGGTCCTCAGCATCGCTGGCCAGCTGATCGATCACACCGGTCTTCAAGGCATGGTCGACGCCCATGGTCCGGCCTTGCATCAGTAACGGCAGCGCTTTTTCCAGCCCCAACATGCGCACCAGCCGCACCGTGCCGCCCCCGCCCGGAAGCAAACCGAGGGTGACTTCCGGCAAGCCCAATTTTATGTGGCCCCCACTCAGTGCAATGCGATGGTGACAGGCCAGGCAAAGCTCCAGGCCACCGCCCAGAGCCGAGCCCTCAATGGCCGCCACCACCGGCTTGCCGAAGGTTTCCAGCGCCCGAAGCTGCGCCTTCAGGTCCATGGTCATCTGGTAGAAGGCGGCGGCGCGGGCGGCGTCGACCTGGCTCAGCTCGTTGAGGTCGCCGCCGGCAACGAACGTCTTCTTCGCCGAACGAATGATCACACCGACGATGGCGTCTTTGTCTGAACGCAGGCGCTCGAGGGTGTCGGCCATGGCCTGGCGGTACGCCGCGTTCAGGGTATTGGCCTGCTGGCCGGGCATGTCCAGGGTCAGCGTGACAATCTGATCCTGGCCGGTTTCATAGCGGATGGCATCGGTCATGCGGTCGTTCTTCCTGAAACGGTTGTCGGATAAAGGCGGTCGGCGAAGTGGTTATCGTGCTTCACGCTCACACCCGCTCGATGATCGTCGCGATGCCCATGCCGCCGCCGACGCACAGGGTCGCCAGGCCGTAGCGCAATTGCCGGGCTTCCAGCTCATCGAGCAGTGTTCCGAGAATGATGCAGCCCGTGGCACCCAGTGGATGGCCGAGGGCGATCGAGCCGCCGTTGACGTTGACCTTGTCGGGGTCGATGTCCAAGTCCTTGATGAACTTGAGCACCACCGAGGCAAAGGCCTCGTTGACCTCGAACAGATCGATGTCATCGATGGTCAGCCCCGCCCGCGCGAGCGCTTTGCGCGTGGCGGGCGCGGGACCTGTGAGCATGATGGTCGGATCGGTGCTGGTCACCGCCGTCATCACAATGCGGGCCCGGGGCCGCAGCCCCAGCGCCTGACCTTTTTGCGCAGTGCCGAGCAGCATCAAGGCGGCGCCATCGACGATGCCGGAGCTGTTGCCCGGCGTGTGCATGTGCTCAATGCGCTCAACGTGGCTGTAGACGCGCAGCGCCGTGGCGTCATAGCCCATTTTGCCGATCGCCTCAAAACTGGGGCGCAGTTTGCCCAACGCCTCCCGTGTCGTGTCGGGGCGGATGAACTCGTCATGGTCGAGCAAGAGCAGGCCATTCTGGTCCCTGACCGGCACCAGCGAACGGCGAAACGCGCCGCGCTCCCGGGCCAGTGCCGCTTTGTGCTGGGATTGCACGGCGAACAGGTCCACATCATCGCGGCTGAAGCCTTCAAGGGTTGCGATCAGGTCGGCGCCGATCCCCTGGGGCGTGTAGTGAGTGTGCAGACTGGTTTGCGGGTCCAACATCCAGGCGCCGCCGTCACTGCCCATCGGCACGCGCGACATCGATTCCACGCCGCCGACCACCACCAGATCCTCGAACCCGGAGCGGATCTTCATCGCCCCCAGATTCACTGCCTCAAGCCCGGATGCGCAAAACCGGTTGACCTGAACCCCGGCCACGCTGGCGGCCCAATCGGCGACCAGCGCTGCGGTTTTGGCAATATCGGCGCCTTGATCGCCGATAGGCGTCACGCAGCCCAGGACAATGTCATCGACGTGGTGGGTGTCGAGGTGATTGCGCACTTGCAGTTCTTTCAGCAGCCCCGCCACCAGATCCACCGGTTTGACGCTGTACAAGGCGCCATCCGGCTTGCCCCTGCCCCGCGGCGTGCGCAAGGCATCGTAAATAAACGCTTCGGTCATCCTGTCCTCGTTAACCCGATGAACTGTCTTTTTATAGGCGCGATCGACAGTCGAACTGTCATGGGAGCACTGTCTATCACAAGCGATATCACACAGCGCGATCTTTCGCCTGATCGGTTGACAGGGTAGCTGGTTGTGGGAAGTTTCGGACTCTGACGAACGGTAGCGCGCTATTGAACTTGGGCGGTTTGGTACGCAGGTGTCTAGCAGGCGAATATCTGAGTGATAGCTATTCGCCAAATGTGCTTAAGCAATAAAAATCAGGCTGCTTAATCCTCAACGATCTAAGCCACACAGCACGCGGGCTCTAAGGTTTAGTCAGTAGCAGTGGCGCTATAACAAAAACGATTCACCCAGCGCCCGCCGCTTGCGATCTGCTGATCGGGGCACCTGCTCTTTTGCCTCACCTTTGCCAACCCTTGCTTTGGTTATACCCAAGGCCCATGGGTTTCTGTCGCTCAGGAATAACAAGAAAGGCATCCACTATGTTCAAGTTCAAACGCTCGAAAATACGCCAGGCTGGATTAATTGTTTTCGCCACTACTCTGCTGCTCATCCTGCCCAACATGACCCGCCTGTTTGGCTGAGCATCCTGCCGCTTGCAAGCGCAGCCCCGCCCCCGGCTTGCCTGTGTCCTGCAGGTCACCGGCGGCCGTGTGGGCATCGCGTATTGAACTCGCGAAGTTTTGGGATCTTGGGGGTGGCATTCAAGCGCACCGAGTGGCGCGCCGTTCGGCTGATGGCCGCCGAGCGTTCTTCTGAACGCTCGACCGCTACGGGTTGATCAGCCCTGGCGTTGCACCTGAATCATCGGCGCTGGCTTTTTGCAGCCGCAGGAATAGCGATCGGCGCCGAGGGCGACACCACCACCTTGGCGTGCATCTGCTCGCAACCACCACCACGGCGCATGCCGCGCACCGGGCAGGCGTCCAGATAATCCAGGCCGACGGCGAGCTTCAGATGCCGCTCCGGGATCGCCAATTGATTGGTCACGTCGAAGCTGTACCAGGCATCGTCAATCCACGCTTCCGCCCACGCATGGCTGGACAGATGCTCGCTGCTGTCGCTGCAGAGATAACCCGACACATAGCGCGCCGGCACCCCCAGACTGCGGGCGCAAGCCAGAAACGCATGGGTGTGGTCCTGACACACGCCGACGCGATTGGCGAACGCTTGTGCGGCGCTGGTATCGACGGCGGTAGAGCCCGGCGTGTAGGTGATGTGCTCGTTGAGCGCGTGCATCATATCGATCAGCGCGGTGCGGTCGGTGCGCTTGTGGGTCTGCGCGATGGCAAAGGCGCGAATCGCTTCGTCAGCCTCGGTCAGGCGGGTAAAGCGCAGGAAGGGCAATGCAGACTGGCTTTCATGTTCCGCCTCGCGCTTCTCGTCGATCTCGACCTGCCCACGCGCGCCAATGACGATGGCTTCATGGGGTTCGTCCAGGGTCAGGACGTGGAGAATGTTGCCGAAGGGATCGATCTGAGCACGCACCGGGCGCGGCAATGCCAATTGCCAGCTCAGCACCTGCTGGCGCTCGCTGTCATGGGGAGTCAGACGCAAATACTGGATGCTGGCGCGGACCTGATCGTCGTAGTGATAGGTGGTCTCGTGGCTAATTGAGAGTCTCATGCAGCCTCCAGGTAAGAAGTGTGAATGACGCTACCCAGTTGGGCCAGAAGTGGGATGAATTCGTTCAACCACTCATGCAGGCCTTCATCGAGGATCTCGTCGATGCCGGTGTAGCGCAGGCGAGCGTCCAGCTCGGCGGCCAGACGCTGGGCGGGGCGGCCATTTGCCCCGGGCAGACTGGCGAGAATGATGTCCAGCTCCTCCAGACACGCACGCAATGAGCGCGGAATGTCCGCACGCAACAGCAGCAATTCAGCGACCTGACGGGCACCCGGTGCATCGCGATAAACCTCCGTGTACGCCTCGAACGAGGACAACGCGCGCAACAGCGCACTCCATTGGTAATAGCCGGCGGCGGAACTGTCTGCCGCCGCGTTGGCGGACGGGCCGCGCAATTCGAGCATTTCATAGCGCGCATCGAGCATGCGCAGGGTGTTATCGGCGCGCTCGATGAATGTGCCCAGACGAATGAAACGGAAGGCGTCGTTGCGCATGATGGTGCCGTAGGTGGCGCCGCGGAACAGGTGCGAACGCTCCTTGACCCATTCACAGAAACGGCTCATCCCGTAGCGACTCAACCCCTGTTCGGCGATGCCGCGAATTTCCAGGTAGGTGGCGTTGATGTTTTCCCACATGTCCGCAGTAATACGCCCACGCACCGCATGGGCACTGGCCCGCGCCGCACCCAGACAGCTGAAGATGCTGGCCGGGTTTTCGGCGTCCAGCGCGAAAAAGTGCAGCAAGCGCTCGGCGTGCAGGTCGCCGTGGCGCTCCAGGTAATCGTCCAGGGTTCCGGTGATCAGCAGTGGCATGGCGATTTCATTGAGGCCATCCCCGCGCCCGTCCTGTGGCATCAGCGACAGCGAGTAACTGACGTCGAGCATCCGCGCGAGGTTTTCGGCGCGCTCCAGGTACCGCGACATCCAATATAAATCCGAGGCAGTTCTACTTAGCATTGGCAGGCATCCTTAATCCTCGACCACCCAGGTGTCCTTGGTTCCGCCACCCTGCGACGAATTCACCACCAGCGAGCCTTCGCGCAGAGCAACGCGCGTGAGACCGCCGGGCACTACACGGGTTTCGCGGCCAGCCAGGACGAACGGGCGAAGGTCGATGTGGCGTGGGGCGATGCCGTTCTCGACGAAGGTCGGACAGGTCGACAGGCACAAGGTCGGCTGGGCGATGTACGCGTGGGGCTTGGCCTTGAGCCGCGCCCGGAACGACTCGATTTCGGCGGCAGTGGCGGCGGGACCGACGAGCATGCCGTAGCCGCCGGAGCCCTGGGTTTCCTTGACCACCAGATCGCCCAGGTTGGCGAGCACGTGGGACAGCTCTTCGGGCTTGCGGCACTGCCAGGTCGGCACGTTCTTGAGGATCGGCTCTTCGTCGAGGTAGAAACGGATCATGTCGGTCACGAAGGGGTAGACCGACTTGTCGTCCGCCACGCCGGTGCCGATGGCATTGGCGAGCACAACATTTCCGGAGCGGTAGGCGGCCAGCAGGCCCGGCACCCCGAGCATCGAATCCGGATTGAACGCCAGCGGATCAAGGAATGCGTCGTCAAGCCTGCGGTAAATCACATCGACCGCTTTCGGCCCGTCCGTGGTGCGCATGAAGACGCGGTCATCGCGCACGAACAGATCGGCGCCTTCGACCAGTTCGACGCCCATTTCACGGGCGAGAAACGCATGCTCGAAAAACGCGCTGTTAAAGCGCCCGGGAGTCAGCACGACGACGCTGGGGTTATCCAGCGGACTCGAGCTTTTCAGGGTGTCCAGCAGCAGATTCGGGTAGTGATCGATGGGCGCGATGCGTTGCGCGGCGAACAGCTCGGGGAACAGCCGCATCATCATCTTGCGGTCTTCGAGCATGTAGCTCACGCCGCTGGGGGTGCGCAGGTTGTCTTCGAGCACGTAATACGTGCCATCGCCGTCACGCACCAGATCGACGCCGGAGATATGCGAATACAGGTCGCGATGAAGATTCAGGCCCTGCATCGCCAACTGATATTGCTCATTGGCGAGGACCTGTTCGGCGGGAATGATCCCGGCCTTGATGATGCGCTGATCATGATAGAGGTCAGCGAGAAACATGTTCAGCGCCTTGACGCGCTGAATGCAACCGCGCTCAACCACCCGCCATTCGCTGGCCGGGATGCTGCGCGGAATCGTATCGAAGGGGATGAGCCGCTCGGTGCCCTGCTCGTCGCCGTACAGCGTGAACGTGATCCCGGCGCGATGAAACAACAAATCGGCCTCACGCCGGCGCTGAGCGAGCAACTCAGGCGGCGCTTCGCCCAGCCAACGGGCGAATTCCCGATAATGCGGACGGACTATGCCGCCCGCATCGTACATCTCGTCATAAAAGGTGCGGATCATGCCGTACTCCTTGTCACCATGGACACCAGAGCCTTCGCAAGGCCCGTGCCATCGGCATAAACGCTTGAAAATCAACGGGTTGATTTAAACAGCCGGAGCGCCCGCACCATTCCTGTGCGCGATGCGCCCTGACCTGTTACCTGACGCTCCATGGCGAAGCGTCCCGCGCTTGAAAAAACTATCGCGCGCATAGCCAGAGTTCATTTCCGCGCGGTACGTGAGCTCATCATAATCGCCCCATACCGCAGACCAACCCGCCGGATCACACAGGGCGATTGGCTACAAAACCTTATTCGCAGCATCGCTGCTAACGACCGATATTCCCTTTCCGCCGCTTCCAAGAGAGCGGCTTTTTTTGCCTGTGATTCAGCTCGGTGCATCTCCCGCCCCACTTTTGCCGTGGAGCCGGGAGACAGCGTTTGAAGATCGGCGCAATGGCTCAGCGCCTCAAGGTCAATGAAGGCGCTGGAGTACCTGTTTGACGCCCCAGCCTTCGACCTCCCCGTCCAGACCGACAATCGCGGTCTGGAAATCCTGCTCGAAATCGCCTATCCCGTCGTAGGTGGCGTACATCACTTTGCTCAGTTCCAGGTGCCAGGCACCGTCTTCCAGTGCATTGAGCTGGACATTGACTGACTCGCCACGAAATTTTTCCGCAGCCTGACGCGCCCGGTCCTCATCCGGAAAGGTGGCATAGAACTCAATGGGGTGAATGCGTGCGAAGTCGAAACCGCCTTCTTTCATGCAGCGCAGAACATGGCTGCTGACGTCTTCTTGATAGGCTGTGCTCATGAAACGTCCTCCTATGCAACGATAGATAGAGTTTCAACTATCCCGAAACACCCCTCGATGGCGAGGCGTGTAGCGGCAGGTCATCTGCCGCCCGGGACTCAAGCATGTCGCTGACAAGGCCGGTGCGCTTTACAAAACGGGCATACGTACGCGAGTGGACTCGGGTAGATGCATCACCGACCTCGCTGGCAGAGTACGCCCATTGATAGCGCGTTGCCAATTGGCAGGATGCCGTGAAATGCAGGCTTCTTACGAAGCCTCGACGATGGAGATGATCTGTACCGCGTTCTGCTCTTTGAGTGTCTTCACGGTGGGCTCGGCAGTGCGACCGTCAAGGTCGTTCAGATCAAGATCACTGGCGACCGGGAACAGGATCGGACGGAGTTGCTGCGCAGCCTCTTCTTCACTGGGACGGTGATCGGATTCAAGATCGAGGGTTTGCTGCACACCGTCTTTGTCCAGAAACGAAATAGTCCACACTTTCATCAATCTCTCCTCAGTAAGGGCCTGACTACGGCCTGTTGATCTTGACCCTTGCGGCGCAACGACGTTCAACCCGAATCGTCAGCGCACAGCTGACGTTCGCAGCCTGAAGCCATGAATCCGCAGGCAAAAAAACGCCCCGGTCTCGGGGCGTTTTTCATCAGGCTGCGGTCATTGTGGCTTGGCGTCTTTGACCCCTGCCGTGTTGTCCAGCAGGCTTCTGGTCGCGGTCTGAAGGAAGCTGTCGAGCTTCTTGCGCAACTCGGCGACGTCCGGCGCGCTCGGCATCAGCTCGGCATGGGGCTTGGTGCCCAACGCGTAGCTGTACACCTTCGGCTCCATTTCCTTGGGTTCGATCAGGATCCGGTTACCGGTGACCAGCGCCACGGTCTGCTCGCTGCCCGATGGCTTGATCACACCGAAGCCCTCGTCTCCCGCCGGCAGATTGAGCAGGTCGCGGCCCCAGCACTGGTGCACGGTGTCGCCACCCAGGCGGCCCATGATGGTCGGCACGATATCGATCTGCGTGCCGACAATGCTGCTGCGCTTGCCGAACTTGTCTTGCAGGCCCGGGGCGATCATCAGCATAGGGACGTTGAAGCGGCCCAGGTCCATTTCGGTGATCTGCTCGTTGTTGCCGAAGCCGTGGTCACCGACGACCACAAACAGCGTGTCTTTGTAGTACGGCTCTTTCTTGGCCTTCTCGAAGAACTGACCCAGCGCCCAATCCGAATAACGCATGGCAGTGAGGTGTTCATCCAGGGTGCCATGCCCGGTCACGCGCTCGACCGGCAGATTGGCCGGCAGTGCGTACGGCGTGTGGTTGGACAGGGTTTGCAGCAAGGCATAGAACGGCTTGCCTTTGGCTTCGCGGGCTTTCAGTTCTTCGGCGCCACGGTCGAACATGTCCTGGTCGGACACGCCCCAGGTCGGGTCCGAGAACACCGGATTCACAAAGTCATTGCGACCAATGAAGTTGGTCATGCCCTGGTTGCTGAAGAAGCCGGACTGGTTGTCCCAGGCGAAGTCGCCGTTGTAGACGTAAACGTCGTCGTACTTGCGGGCGCTGAGCAGCTGCGGCAGACCGGACAGCTTGTGACTGCCTTCCGGCGTCTGCATCAGGTACTCGAAGCCCGGCAGGTTCGGGAAGCACGCCATGGTCGCGAACATGCCCTGATGGGTGTGCGTGCCATTGGAGAAGAAACGATCGAACAGCAGACCTTCCTGGGACAGTTTGTCGAAGTAAGGTGTGATGTTTGATTCATCACCCAGCGCCCCCACGGAATGGCCGGCGAAACTTTCCATCAGGATCACGACGACGTTCTTGATCGGCAGCGTGTTGGCCGCCGGCGGCGTGAAATCGCGACGCACCGCAGCTTTTTCTGGATCGATCAGCTTGTCGTTGGCGGTCAGCAGCATGTCGCGGACGATCTGCTGGGCTTCGGCCTGAGGCAAGGTCGCTTTCCAGATGTTGTCACGGTCCTCGGACATCCGGCTCTTGGCCGCCGCGATCAGCGTCAACGTGCCGTTCAGGCCCAGGGTGTTGGCGAAGTTGGATTCAGTGGTGTAAGCATCGCCCCAACGCAGCGGCGGGCCCTGACGCAGGGTGCCGCGAGCGGCGATGACGGCCACCACCAGACACAGCAGAAAAACCACGGCGCGCTTGTACAGCGGCGCGACCATGCGGTTGTCGGCGCTGGCAACGTTGAAGCCGCCACGGGGCCGGGTCAGGCGATCAACCCCTTTGAAGACCAGGCTCAGCAGCCAGGTCAGCAGTGCCCAGGCCAGCAGATAGCGAACCACCGGATAGCCGTACCAGATCATGCTCAGAACGGTTTTCGGGTCTTCTTTGACATACTGGAAAACTAGGCCATTCAGCCGCTGGTGGAATTCACGGTAGAAATCCATCTCCATCAGGCCGAAGAACGCGGTCAGGCTTGCAACCAGCGTCAGCCAGAAGCGAAACACCCCACGGGCCGCCATCATGCGCGCGCTGAACAGCGACAGCAGAAGGGGAATCAGGATGTACACGACCAGACGCAGATCGAATCGCAGGCCATTGCCGAACGCCTCGACGAACGTCGACGCCGGCGTCGCGCCGATGCCTTCGCGGTTATAGACCAGCAGCGCAACGCGCAAAAGGGTGTACAGGACCATCAGCACCAGGCCGCTCAGGAGCGTATAGGCCAGGTGCGATTTGACGGTAGGTTGCGGCGCGCGCGCCGGGGCGTCCGTTTTGGCCATGTGTTGTGGGATCCGTTGGATTCAGGTTTAAGTTCAGAAGCTGTGCGCCCGACCGCATTGAAAATGCCGGTCCGGGCTGCGAGGGCCAAATCTTACGTGAACCCTCGCGGTTTACCACCGATGCCGCGCATTCTTCATGACGGATCGGTACAAACATTTACCTCAATCAGGTGCCAGGCTTGAGACGGCGCGAATCTTCCCGAAGAAACGGTGAAAATTCCGTTCATTAATGCCGCCTCTCATATTTTCTTACAAAGCCTTGAATAGCGCCTAAACCTTGAATGTCTGGGCATACCGCTCGACCGCGTGTTCGATGGCTTCGAAAACATGAGGTGCATGGGCGCTGAGCGAGGCGTTTTCCTGCAGCGACGCCTGCACTGCCGCGATCAGCCGCGCGATGCGCAGGTTTGGTTTGCGGATGTCACAGGTCGACGCCAGGGTCAGGATGCCGAGCCTTGAACCGAACAGGCTTTTCGAGCCATCCAGGCGCAGGGCAAGCGCGTCATCCTTTATATACGCGGTGGTATTGACAATGTCGTAGGCCGGGGCCAGTCGTGCGTCCGCCCCCAAAGGATCGCGGTATAGCACCCCGAAATTTTTCAGGTGCGCATCACCGTTGCCGACCATGCAACTGAGCGTGACGATGTCGAAGAACTGGTCCAGCGAATCACGCACCTGCTCGGGTGCGCAAAACAGGCGAATGGCCTTGGCGATGTTTTCGTAGCTCGAGTCGTATTTCTGCTCCGTGCCCAGGCCCATCAGCACAGCCATGTCCTCGAAGCCGATGGCGCGTTGCTCAGCGTCCCGGTCAAAACGGCGCATGACGAACAGCTGGCGGTTATCCGACAGATAGAATTCCGGTACCGGCATGCCGGCTCTGCGTGCAGCGTCCATGCACACGTACTCGTTGACGGCCAGCCCCGGGAAGTCCGCCCTCCCCGACTTGACGATCAATTCGGGCATCAACAGCGTGGCTTTCGGGTCCGTGACAAAATCCGAGTCGGGCACGATGACCTTGGGCTGAACGCCTGAAATCCCCGTGCGCAAAATGTACTGATCGACCAGTTCGGCAAACAGATCCTGCGTGCCGTCCCAACTGAGTATCTGGCCCAGGCTTTTGCCTGCGACCGGGCCCACACCACCCAGCAACTCGTCGATCATGGGCGAAGCCACGGCCACCCGGCCGACCGGCGAACCGCTGCCGGTCAATGCCATCAGCAGCATGGGATTGAGGGGTGTGGTTTTGGCGAGGCGATTGCGCAACTGTTCCAGCACGAAGCCTTCGGGCAGGTTCATCTGGAAAACCGGGTGCAGGCTGCGCGAGACGTAGGCCGCATCACGCACGCCCATGGTCAGGCTGATCTGCGCCGCCGGACTCGCGTCCAGGCCGTAGCGAAACAGGTAGTCGCCTGACTCCGCTGCCGACAGCTCACCGCTCTCACCCTCCGGGGTAAAAATGCGTACGCGATCCAGCGGTTTCACTGGAACACCTCGCGCAGCTCTTCAAAGGTCGGGCGTCGGGCGGAGACGACTTTTATCTCGGCATTCAACGCGGCCAGGACCTTGGCGTAGAAATTCACCGCCACGGTCGGGCTGCCTTTTTCAACTTCGGCGAGCTTTTGCCGGGTCATGCCCGACTGGTAGGCCAGCTGAACCTGAGTAAGGCCGCGGGATTTGCGCATCTCCTCGATCTGACGGCCCAGACGTTCGAGCAATAACGTCGCGTCCATTTGTCACGCCTGCATAACATTCAATAATGAATGGAAGGTATACGTGACATGAATGACGAGCAAGGAAAAGTTACGCAAACCTGACATTGAGGTGGTAATGTCAGGTTTACGTAACACCAGCAGCCGTCAGGCATTGCTAGGTTTGCTGATCGCCTGAAGCACATACTGCGGCAATGCGAAGGCGCCGATGTGGACCTCAGGGTTGTAGTAACGGGTGACGATGCCGCTGCCGGCGAATCGCCGATGCAAGGTATCCAGTGAAATCTTGCGATGCTGGGAATCCGTCGAGCCCCAGGCGAACGTCATTGCGCCGCCAATATAGGTGGGCACCGCTGCCTGATAGAAATGCCAGTCGGCAAACAGGCCATTCATACGCCCTGCCGTGGTCTGCACTTCGCTCAGCTGCATGAACGGCGTGCCATTCTGGGTGACCAGAATGCCGCCTTCGTTGAGGCAGCGATGGCAGGCCTGATAGAAGTTCTCCGAGAACAGCACTTCGCCCGGCCCGATCGGGTCAGTCGAATCGGAAATGATGACGTCGAATTTTTCCTCGGTGTTGGCGACGAAGCGCATGCCGTCGTCGATCACCAGGTTCAGACGCGAATCATCGAAAGCGCCTTTGGAGTGATTCGGCAGGTATTCCTTGCACATCTCGACCACGGTGCCGTCGATCTCGACCATGGTGATGTGCTCGACCGTCGCGTGCTTGGCAACTTCGCGCAGCATGCCGCCATCGCCACCGCCGATGATCAGGACGCGTTTGGCGCGGCCGTGGGCCAGGATCGGTACGTGGGTGAGCATCTCGTGATAGATGAACTCGTCGGCTTCAGTGGTCTGAATCACGCCGTCCAGCGCCATGACGCGACCCATGCGCGGGTTCTGGAAGATCACCAGATGCTGATGCTCGGTGCGCACTTCATGCAGCATTTTTTCCATGCGAAAGCGCTGACCGTAGCCTTCGTACAACGTTTCTTGATAATCGCTCATGGAGGGAGTCCCCGATAACTACTGATGACAGGACGGCAGGCCGCCCA
Organism: Pseudomonas sp. 15A4; assembly: GCF_016925575.1. NCBI lineage: Bacteria > Pseudomonadati > Pseudomonadota > Gammaproteobacteria > Pseudomonadales > Pseudomonadaceae > Pseudomonas > Pseudomonas sp. 15A4. Next base: position 4,743,439 of record NZ_CP068986.1, read on the forward strand.
CAAGAAGGCGCGCATTCTACGTCGCGGAGCATGACAGGTCGAATGTCGTGGTGGCGCGAGGGTGATCCGCCCAGACAAAAACGCCCGACTGGCCAGGCCAGTCGGGCGTCATGTGTTCTGAAGCCTTGCTGCGCTTCTACTGCGGTACTAGATAGCCACGCTACTAGATACGCACGTTGCCACGCGGACCGGCGATTGCCCAGATAATCAGGCCCAGCACTGGCAGGATGACAATCAGCAAAATCCAGAGAATTTTCTTCCCGGTTTCCGCGCCGCTTTTCAGCACGTTGATGATGGCCCAGATATCCAGCGCCAGAATAATCAGGCCAATCAGACCGTTGAAGGTAGAACCCATGGTGTTGCTCCTTATTGAAGGCTTGCCCACTTGAGAGTGGTGGCCTGCAATGAGGGTTCCGTGGGTTGGCAGGGATATTTCGCGGCGCAGCAAAGGCCGCAGGCGAAGATCAAATCTGCGCCTTGAGCGCCTCCAGCGCAGGCTCTATCAAAATACCGAGCTCGACGCCAAGGGCCATGACCCGCTCAACGTCGGTGCCGTAGACCAGCACTGTTTGCAACACATGGTCCAGAGGTTCGCTGATGTCCATCAGCACATAACCGCCCATGTCCTTGTTCATGCTCGAAAGCTGCACCTGAATGCGGTTCAACGCCACCAGCGGCTCGGCCTTGACCAGTTGCTTGGGCTTGATATTGAACGAAACGTTCGGGCCGAACGAAGCCATGATCTCGGTGAGCAGGTCAGGATAGGTATCGGCCTGAAGCAAGACGGTGTCGGGGAGGCTGCCGATGACAACCCACTCCCCCAGCGGAATCGGGAACGTGTCGTCGAAATTGATATCGGGATTGGCGGTCAGGAATGCGTCGGGGTCGGCGTAAGCCTGGGCGGCCTCGTCGGCGATTTTTCCGATTTCTTCATCGCTCATGCAGCCGGAGCTGATCTTGCTGATGAATTCGATGAGTGAAGCGTTCATGGCAGATCGTCCGAGGGCAGGAAAACAGGCGCGCAGGATAGCTGGAAATGCTGCGCGCCTCTATCGCTTACGCCCCCAGACGGGTGAGCTGCTCGGCGGTCTCGGTCGCGCCCATCGTTTGCGCGGCCATCAAGGGAGTAACGCCCTTGGCATCCTGAATGTGCGGGTTGGCACCTTTGGAGATCAGGTAGTCGACGATGGCCGTACGGTTGAACATCGCCGCCATCATCAATGCCGTCCGACCATCGGCCGATGCGCCTTCGACATCTGCGCCGCCTTCGACAAGGATCTTCACGGTTTCCAGATCGCCTTTGAAAGCAGCGCCGGCGATCGGGCTCTGACCGTTGTCGTTGCGCAGCTCAGGGTCAGCCTTGTGCTTGAGCAGTACACGCACGGCGTCTTGATGACCGTGATAGCTGGCCAGCATCAACAGCGTGTCGCCTTTGTGATTACGAAGGTTGGGGGTCAAGCCGTTTTCCAGCAGCCGGTCGAGCATCGGGGCGTCGCCGGCACGGGCCCGGTCGAATACCTGCTCGGCAAACTCCAGTGCTTCTTCGTCTGTCATGCGCGTGGCAGAACCGGGCGTGTTGGGGGCTTCAGACATTACATAACTCCAGTAGCGCAAGGCATTGCGCGGGATCAATCAACGGGTGCGGCGATCTAAGGCCAGGCACTCTAGGAGCCCTGGACAAAGCGTCTAGTTCCACTGATGGCGCCACCGCACAATGGGCATCCACAATGTCAGCTTCAGTTTCGGGCGCCCAGTCAGCGGTTTCAATCAGCCCGATAGGAGCGGCGAAAGGTGTCCTGCGAAAATTTCAGCAACGTAGTGAAATAAATCCGGGATACCGCTGTCTCAGTTATGTCCGCAATGGGCAAGCGCTCCCCCCGTCACACCCATCCCCTACTCCCCACTCCGGTAAATTGCAGGATGCACGAGAGGCATTCATGCATATTGCACGAGGCAATATTTTTCAAAAATCCATAAGCCGTTGATTTCATTGAGATTTATTTAACCTCAAAAGCTGGCACAGTCACTGCACTAGTCATTCCAAGCTTGTTATCCCATGAGCAATGGAGCCTCTAGACATGACTTTCATCCAAGAAAAATTCGCATCCGTATTTTCCGATTTCGAAGTCACCACCCAGCCGCGTCCGGACGGTGGCGTTCTGTTGACTCTGCGCAACGAAGAAGGCACCAACATCCGCCGCTGCGTGTCCTACGCTCAACTGCATACCCCCGTGCAGCTGGAATGGGTGATAAGCGCGATTCGTCGCGACTTGGCCGCTCAAGCCAGTGAGCTGCCCGCTATCTCGATGTTGCAAAGCCAGCACCGCTTTGATTTGCCTACTTATCACACCCGATAAGTACTACGCCGCAACAGAGCGTTTCGGCGACAGCACGTTTCACTCTCATCGAAGCATCCCTTGTAGATTCCCGCGATAGTTGATGCTATCGCGGTTTTTTTGGCTTTTTTGTGCCAGGCTTACCTCAAGCGCAGACGGATACCGAGTCGGGTTCTACTGAATGATCCCCCGACACAATGCCTCGCCCACCGCCTGAGCACGGTTGGTTACGCCGAGCTTGGCGTAGATGCTTTTGAAGTGATGCTTGACGGTCGCCTCCGAGACTTCTTTTATCAGTCCAATCTCCCACGCAGTCTTGCCTTCCCGCGCCCATTTGAGAATCTCCAGCTCTTTTGGAGACAGCGCCCGCGTCTGCAACTGACGCCCCTTCCCTGCCACATGAAGCATCGGCACCAGACTTGTCAGCAGATAGCGATCGTTGTGGGACAGCGGGCGCTCCATGCCGTTGAGCGTGCAGATGGTGATGACGCCCTGATTGGCTCGGGTCTGGCTGCTGTAGCCGTAGGAAAACGCTGGTAAAAGATCGCAATCCTCCACCGCCGCCATATAGGCCGCAGAGGGCGGGTACGTCTTGAACGCCTCTTCCCAATTCAGAAAGCCCATGGTGTGACGGTAGCAGCGGATGACCGGGTCTTCGATCATCAGGCGTCCCTGACAATAAAGATCCTTCCAGTAACTGTCGACGTTCGACGTGATACAGCTCAGCAGCACGCCATTGCGATACTGATAAAGCATGGCCCGCTCGCTGCGACATTCGGCCCGCAGCCAGTCAAGCGCGTTGGCGATGGCCGCATCGCCATCCTGTTCAGTGATGCTGCTGACCATTTGTTGGATCAACGGACTCAGCGTCCCTGTCTGCACGTTTTTCATTTCCCCTCCCGTATAAACAACTAAATGCGCGGCCCTGATGCCCCTTGGATTTTTTATGCATGGCAGCTCGAAAACCGCGCCAGGTACTGTCGTCAGCACGACCGCACGCGGCGCATTCAAAAGCTGTCAGGGTCCGACAGGCGAAGGGTTACACAGTCGAGAAGGGTTAAACACAGCGTCGAAAACAAACAGGCATGCCTGACCGTGAAACAAGCAACTTCCCACAAAAGAACAAAAACCTACTTACAGTTTTCCGCATTTAGAAACAAAAACGGCCAATGTCAAAGACATCAGCCGTCATTTGCAGTACGCCCGAAACGTCAGAAAACGCTGGGCTCGATCGACGCAAAACTGCTGACGGTGAGGTGGCCGCTCAGCTTTCCACCGTCGCGCGCTACCCCGCAGGTGGCCATGCCAGCCAGTTGCGCCGCATCGAGCTCTTCGACGATATCGGACAGGAACACAATGGACTGCGCCGGGAGGCCGATACTCGATGCAATTGATCGATAGGACGCCTCCTCGCGCTTGGGCCCGGAGGTGGTGTCGAAGAAGCCGCTGAACAGCTCGGACAGATCGCCCGCCTCCGAACAACCAAAGATCAGCTTCTGCGCCTGGATCGAGCCCGACGAGTAAACGTAAAGCGCGTACCCCGCCTGATGCCAGCGTTTCAACGCTTCAACCGCATCCGGGTAAACGTGCCCCTTGAGCTGCCCGGCCTGATAGCCCTGTTGCCAGACCATACCTTGCAATGCCTTGAGCGGCGTGGCTTTGCGATCTTCGGCGATCCATTGCAGCAGGATCTCGATCACGCGATCGACACTCGCGTCAGGCTCACCGCTGTCGTTGCGCACGGCCTGCAGCTGCGCGGCGACGTCGGGTTCGTCGGCATGCGCGCGAACGAACTCGGGCAAATGCTGTTTGGCGTACGGAAAGAGCACGTCGAAGACGAAGCTCACCGCGCTGGTGGTGCCTTCGATGTCGGTCAAGATGGCTTTGATGGTCATGATGATCAGTCTTCCAGGCGCGGGAACTGGCTGGCGATGCTTTTGCCGGTGAACTTGGCGACCCAGCCTTCCGGGTTGTTGAACAGGCGAATGGCGACGAAGTGGGGGTTTTCACCCATGTCGAACCAGTGACGGGTGCCGGCCGGAACCGAGATCAGGTCGTTTTTCTCGCACAGCACGGCGTAGACATAATCGTCGATGTGCAGCGTAAACAGCCCACGGCCGGCGACGAAGAAACGCACTTCATCTTCGCCATGCTGGTGCTCCTCAAGGAACTTGGCGCGCAGCTCGGCTTTTTGCGGGTGATCGCTGTTGAGGCTGATCACATCGACGGTCACGTAACCGCGCTCGGTCATCAGCCGGTCGATCTGGGTGCGGTAGGCAGCAATCACTTCCTCCTGACTGGCGCCGGGGGTGATCGGCGTCGCCGCCTGCCAGCGGTCGAACCCAACGCCATGCTCGGCCAGGGTCGAGGCGATGTCTTCCAAATGGGTCAGGACCTTGTTGGGCAGCTCGGGGGATGACACGTGGTAAACGGACAGACTGCTCATTTCGGGGCTTCCTCGGTTCGGTCCGCGTCTGCCGGCTCTGGGGCCGATCCGACGCGTTGATTCAGGCATTGGGGAACGCTGGGTGCATTGATCGGTGCGTAGAACAGGGATCAGCGGTTGAGCACGGACAGCGTCTTGAGCTCGCATTCGAACAGGAATTCGAAGGCTTCGATCTGGCGCAAGGCATCGCTCATCTTAGCGCCCCAGGTGTACAAACCATGACCGCGAATCAGGTAGCCGGCGCAGTCAGGGTGTTGATCCAGCCAGGGCTGAACCTTGGCGGCGAGCCGGGCGATGTCCTGATCGTTGTCGAAAATCGGCACCACCACTTTTGATTCATGGGTGGAAACGCCGCTGAAGGCCTTTTGCAGCTCGTAGTCCTCGAACACCAGATGATCACCGGCAGTGAGCCGGGACAGCACGGTGGCGTTGACCGAATGGGTGTGGAGCACAGCGCCCACCGCCGGCTTGCAGCTATAAAGCTGCGTGTGCAGCAGGGTTTCGGCGGACGGCTTCTTGCCGGGTTCCAGGCTGTTGCCGGCAAGGTCGGTGGCCAACACGTCGTCGAGGCCCAACTGGCCCTTGTGCTTGCCGGAGACCGTCAACAGCGCCTCGGTCGGCGACAGGCGCACGGAATAATTACTGCTGGTGGCGGGCGACCAGCCCCGGGCGTACAGAAACTGCCCCGCTTCGATGATTTCCCGAGCCAGTGCTTCGCGACTCATACGCGCTCCTCTTTCATACATGTGGCGGTCAGAACAGCAGCGGCCACGGCCGCCAGACTCGCAATGGCAAAGGTCCAACTGGCGCCCAGCGCGTTCCAGCTGTACCCGGCATACAAAGCGCCCATTGCCCCGCCGGTGCCGGAAAGGGCGGCGTACAACGCCTGACCCTGCCCCTGCTGGCGCGGGCCGAAGCTGCGTTGCACGAAATGCACGGCCGAGGCATGGAAACTGCCGAACGTGGCCGCGTGCATCAGTTGGGCAACGATCAGAATCGCCAGATGATCGGCCAGATTACCCAGCAAAAGCCAGCGCAAGGCAGCGATCACGAAGCTGGTCATCAGCACCTGCCGGACGCTGAACCGTTGCAACACACGGCTCATCAGCATGAACATCAACACTTCGGCGATCACCCCCAGCGCCCACAGCAGGCCAATCATGCCGCGGGTGTAACCGAGGTGTTCCAGGTGCAGCGTGAGAAAGGTGTTATACGGCCCGTGGCTCAGCTGTATCAACGCGACGCTGACATAAAACGCCAGCACCCCCGGCCTGATCAGTTGCCTGAGAAACCCGTCGCCCGCGACCCGTACGCCAGAGGCAACCGGCTGAGCATTCGGCACCCACCAACTGCTGGCGACAATGCCGATCAGAATCACCAGCAGCAATTGCGGGTAGTGATCCAGGCTGAACCACTCCAGCATCCGGCCCAGCACGACCACCGAAAGGATGAAACCAATCGATCCCCACAGCCGGATCTGGCTGTAGCGTGAAGTCTGGCCCTGCAAATGCGTCAGCGTGATGACTTCAAACTGCGGCAGCACCGCGTGCCAGAAAAACGCATAGAGGGCCATGACCATCGCCACCCAGGCGTAGGACGTGTCGACGAGAATCAGGCTGAAACAGGCCAGTCCGCAGAGGGCGCCAAAACGCACGATGGTCAGACGTCGGCCCGTGTAATCGCCGAGCCAGCCCCAGACATTGGGTGCGACGCAGCGCATCAGCATCGGGATCGCGATCAGTTCGCCGATACGCGCGGCGGAAAAACCCAGATGGCTGAAATACAGCGCCATGTACGGCGCCGTGGCCCCAAGCAGGGCGAAATAGAAGAGATAGAAGCTGGCGAGCCGCCAGTAAGGAAGCGCCGCCACGCTCAGATGACCGCGGCAGCAGCGCCCGGCTCAGGCATTACAGCTGACCCAGAATCGGCGTCGTGACACGCACGTCACTGTTTTGCCCGCGATGGCGCAGCAGGTGGTCAACCAGCACGATCGCCATCATTGCCTCGGCAATCGGCGTGGCGCGAATACCGACGCACGGGTCGTGTCGGCCCTTGGTGATGACTTCGACGGAGTTGCCGTCGACGTCGATCGAGTGCCCCGGCGTGGTGATGCTGGAGGTCGCTTTCAGGGCCAGGTGCGCAACGATCGGCTGCCCGGACGAAATCCCGCCGAGGATGCCGCCTGCGTTGTTCGACAGAAAACCCTCGGGGCTCATCTCATCGCGGTGCTCGGTACCGCGCTGGGCAACGCAGGCAAAGCCGGCGCCGATCTCGACGCCCTTGACCGCGTTGATGCTCATCAGCGCGTGGGCCAGTTCGGCATCGAGACGGTCGAAAATCGGCTCGCCCAGGCCCGGCTTCACGCCCTCGGCCACGACGGTGATTTTCGCACCCACCGAGTCCTGATCGCGACGCAGCTGATCCATGTAGGCTTCCAGCTCCGGCACCTTGCTCGGGTCGGGGCTGAAGAAGGCGTTGTCTTCCACCGAATCCCAGGTCTTGAACGGGATTTCGATCGGGCCGAGCTGGCTCATGTAGCCGCGGACGGTAATGCCCTGGGTGGCGAGAAACTTCTTGGCGATGGCCCCGGCGGCGACGCGCATGGCGGTCTCCCGCGCAGAGCTGCGGCCGCCGCCACGGTAATCGCGAATGCCGTATTTGTGGTGGTAGGTGTAATCAGCGTGGGCGGGCCGGAACAGGTCCTTGATCGCCGAATAGTCCTTGGACTTCTGATCGGTGTTGCGGATCAGCAAGCCGATGGACGCACCGGTGGTCTTGCCTTCGAAGACGCCGGAGAGAATCTCGACCTCGTCGGGCTCCTGACGCTGGGTGGTATGACGGCTGGTCCCCGGCTTGCGGCGGTCGAGATCACGCTGCAGGTCTTCCAGCGACAGCTCGATGCCGGGCGGGCAGCCGTCAACGATGGCAACCAGCGCCGGACCGTGGCTTTCGCCGGCAGTGGTGACAGTGAACAGCTTGCCGTAGGTATTGCCGGACATGCGGGAGGCTCCGAGGACGTTCAAAAACTCAAGCGCGCCAGTATACGCAGGCTTATGGCGCAGTTCATCCTCGAACCTTATTCATTTGCCCGCGTCCAATTGACACTTTATTGATGACGGTCCTGCAATGCTAAGCGCCTTACCCCTGATTCGCGGCTTCTGGCCGCTGCGAGCGATCATCTTGAGCCTGACCCTGCTGTCATCCATCGCCCACGCCGGAACACCCGTCGTGCTGCAGCGCCCCATCAGCCTGGACACCGGCAGCGGCGAGCTGTTCGGCACACTGCTGCTGCCCAAATCCGCGAAACCTGTGCCGGTGGTGTTGATCATCGCCGGATCAGGGCCGACCGACCGTGACGGCAACAACTCCGACGGCGGACGCAACGACAGCATGAAGCGTCTCGCCCTGATCCTGGCCAAGCACAACATCGCCAGCGTGCGTTATGACAAGCGCGGCGTCGCGGCCAGTCGCCCTGCCACCCCGGACGAGCGCGATCTGAGCATCGAGAAGTACGTCGACGACGCCGTCGCCTGGGCCGCCAAGCTCAAGACTGACTCGCGCCTGGGGCCTTTGATTCTGATGGGTCACAGCGAGGGCGCACTGGTTGCCACCCTGGCGGCAGAACGAGCGGGCGCTGTGGCGTTGATCTCCGTGGCGGGCACCGGTCGCCCGGTGGATCAAGTGGTCCGCGAGCAACTGCAGGATCGCCTTCCTCCTCCGCTGCTGGCGCGCAGTGAGCAACTGATCGAAGAGATCAAGGCCGGCAAGACTGACAACGACGTGCCCGAGCCTCTTCAAGTGGTGTTCCGCCCCAGCGTGCAGCCTTATCTGATTTCACTGTTCCGGCAGAATCCGACGGCGGCGTTCGGGCAATTGAAAATCCCGACGCTGATCATTCAGGGGCGCAACGACATGCAGGTGGGCGTGGGCGACGCCGAGTTGCTGCACAAGGCCAAGCCCGACTCGCAACTGGCGATTATCGACGGCATGAACCATGTGCTGCGTATCGTGCCCATGGACATCAAGCGTCAGTTGGCGTCCTACAAGGATCCGCAGTTGCCGCTGGCCAGTGAAGTGACTGACCGCATCCTGAAATTCCTCGACTCGATCCCGGCCGCCTGAGGCCGGTGCTCTTCTCGTCGACGCGCGAGTCGACCCACGATCCCTTCAGCTTCGTCATAAACGGCCGATAGCAGTCTGCTGGCATCGTGTGCCGGTGCCATGTGCCAGGCAATGTCGATAACAGGATCGCCGTGATGACAGAAGCAACCATGCAAACCGACGCGGTCGAGCCGACCGATGCCCAAGAAGGCGAAGTCGCCGCGCCTGTCTTGTGGGAAGAAGTACACGCCGAGCACTTCTCGATGCTGCGTCTGGCGCCGCTGCCAACTGATCGCGCAACCGGCGCCCGCCCGCTGCGCTTTGTCGAGTTCGGCAAGGCCGAGCGCCACAACAAGGAATTCAGCCTGCTGCGCATGAGCTACCAATTGCCGGGGCAGAAGACCCGCAAAGAACAGAATTGTCTGGATATCTGGGTGGATCACGCCAATCGCAGCGTTCGCGTGGGCCCGGCGTCCGGCCTGCAGATCGATCCATGGAACCGTGGCCTGGGCCGTTTCATGCTGGCTCAAGGCATTGCCTGGGCGCAGAAACGATGCGCCGAGTACAAGATTGAAGGTGTCGCGCTGGCGAACAAGGATGCACTCAACGAAGACACGCGCCTGCGTCGTGACCACTTCCTCAAGACCCAGGGTTTCGAAGTCGCCTACGCCGATGCCCAGCACCTGAAAGGCACCCTCAAGGACGCCAAGGTCGGCAACCTCAATAACACCTGGAATGCCGACAAAATCCAGATCGTGCAGATCCTCGACGCCGCGCAGATGCTGCAACAGGCCGAACAGCGAATTCAGGAACAGGACCTCACGATCAAGAAGTCCGAAGACAAGGTCAGCAAATACCGCCGGGACGACAGCGGCTTGCGCTTCACCATCGCCTGCCTGGTCACGTTTGCCGTGTTTCAGGCCGGCCTGCTGATCTGGATTGCGACGCATCGGTGACCGGCGTTAAGACGGGAAAGGCCCGTGTGCTCGCCATCAGATTTGCGGTGTGACGACCGACGCCTTCCTGGCTAAAGCCAGTCCTACAGGTTGCATGCGGTCAGTAGGACCGGCTTCAGCCGGGAACAGGCCCGCCGACCGCCGGACTAGATTCGTGCTGCAAACAGATCCTGATGATTGCGGCACTGCTCGGCGGTCAGCATGAACACGCCGTGGCCGCCACGCTCGAATTCCAGCCAGGCGAAATCCACTTCCGGGTACAGCGCTTCGACGTGAACCTGGCTGTTGCCGACTTCCACGATCAACAAGCCCTTCTCGTTCAGATGGTCCGCGGCCTGGGCCAGCATGCGCCGCACCAGATTCAAGCCATCGTCACCGCAGGCCAGCGCCAGCTCGGGTTCATGCTGGTATTCGTCGGGCATGTCGGCGAAATCTTCGGCATCGACGTACGGCGGGTTGGACACGATCAGGTCAAAACGCTGACCCGGCAAGCCGTTGAACCCATCGCCCTGCACGGTGTAAACGCGCTGATCCACGCCATGGCGCTCGATGTTCTGATTCGCCACTTCCAGCGCCTCGAACGACAGGTCGGCCAACACCACTTCAGCGTCGGGGAACACGTCGGCGCAGGCGATGCCAATGCAACCGGAACCGGTGCAAAGATCGAGAATCCGCGCAGGATCGTCAGCCAGCCAGGGTGCGAACCGCTGCTCGATCAGTTCACCAATGGGCGAGCGCGGAATCAGCACGCGTTCGTCGACGATGAATGACATCCCGCAGAACCACGCCTCACCCAGCAGATACGCAGTAGGCACGCGCTCCTCGATGCGTCGCTTGATCAGGTGCTGAACCGCCACCAGCTCTTCCTCTTCGAGGTTGCAGTCCAGATAGCTGTCGGCAATTTCCCACGGCAGATGCAGGGCGCCGAGCACCAATTGGCGAGCTTCGTCCCACGCATTGTCGGTGCCATGGCCGAAGAACAGGTCTTCCCCGTGGAAACGGCTGACAGCCCAACGGATATGATCGCGCAGGGTGCGCAGGCGGGAAGTGATCACGGCAGACTCCTTGAAAAAACGACGGGCGATTCTATCAGCCCTCCACGCAACAAACGATCCCGCACCGGGCGCGGCGGCCACGCGCAAAATTTTCCTCAGTCTTTGCCTCGTTTTGCAGGCACTATGACAGCAACCGCGACCTGCTCGACGGCTTGAAGCCCGGCAAAAAAGCGAGGCCTGTGAGCATGGCGATTCACAGAATCGCTCTGCCAGTGGACAATGTGGCAAAAGCCCCACTCGAAGGAGCCCCCGATGTCTGTTCCAAACACTGGTCCGAAGACCATGTTTCAACTCAGTGGCCGCGAATACGCGGCGGCCACCTTGAGTAATGCCACCCTGATCATCATCGATGCGCAGAAGGAATACCTCAGCGGCCCCCTCGCCCTGACCGGTGTTCAGGACGCCATCAATAACATCGTCAAACTGGTCGCCGCAGCCCGTGCAGCGAAGTCGCCGATCATTCACGTCCGCCACCTGGGCACCGTCGGCGGCATGTTCGATCCTCAGGGTGAGCGCGGGCAGTTCGTCCCCGAATTGCAGCCGCAGGGCGATGAAATCATCATTGAAAAACGCCTGCCCAATGCGCTGAATGGCACCGTCTCCACCGATGACCGCACCACCCTGCACAGCCTGTTGGAAAGCCGCGGCCGGCTGGATCTGGTGGTCTGCGGTTTCATGAGCCATTCCAGCGTCAGCACCACTGTGCGCGCGGCAAAGGATTACGGGTTTCGCTGCACGCTGGTTGAAGACGCCTGCGCCACCCGCGACCTGCCGACCCCGAGCGGCGTCATCAAGGCCGAGCTGGTGCAGCAGGCGGAGATGGCAATCATGAACGACAATTTCGCCAAACTGGCGCTGACCAAAGATCTGATCTGATTCCTCCCTCGACAGGAGCTGTTGCGACCGAGCTGACTGTGTGTGCCCTCGCACCGATCATTTTCCGGCAGTTCCTGTAGAAAAGGCGTACAAATGCAGTCGTCAGGCGGGGTTAACCCGTTCACCTGACCGCCTATCCGTTATCTACCCGTGATGCCCCTGAAACCTGGCCAGGCGGGAACCACCCCACCCTGTGCTGGTCAGAGCGCCGATACCCATAGAGGAAATCGGAATGAAAATATCCGATGGTTTTGATGCCCGTCGCCTGCGCTCCAAGGGCCAGGGCAGCTGGCGGATGCGCATTATTGCTGCGATTTCGGCCGTCCTGGCCACTGCTGGCGTGCTGCTGGCAATGGCCGGCGTTGCCAGCCTGATCGGCAACCCTGTCGCGCTGGGCGAACTCAACGCCAGTCCGGCGGGCGCCGTGGTCACGGTCATCGTCGGTTTACTGATGCTGTACGTCGGCATCTGGTTCTGGCGCCGCAGTCGTCGTCGCCGTCGTCGTGCCGGCGAGCTGAACATGTCTCCCCACCTGATGAAGAAACACGACTGACCCTCGCGTCATCCGCTGCCGTTTAATCCCCGATAGTCTTAATCATCGATAGTCGCGCCGATTCCGGCGTGACGCGGTTAAACTGGCCCCCTTCGCGGAGACCACCATGCAAGACGACGATTTTTCCCTGTTCAGAAGTGAGATTCGCGGCGTAAAGCCGATCAAGACTGAACATGCGGACGTAGGAAAACCCAAAACCGACCGTAAGAACCTGGCCAAGCTGCGTCAGGCAGCCACCGTGCGCTCCGATGCGACGATTACCGTTGATGGTTTGTCAGACCAGTTCGTGATCGACGTTGGCCCTGAAGACACGCTGTACTGGGCGCGTGACGGGGTGCAGGAAGGCCAGATGCGCAAGCTCAAGCTTGGGCAGATCAGCTTCGAAGGCAGCCTGGACCTGCATGGCATGAGCGTCGAAATGGCGCGCGAGACGATGTGGGAATTTCTCGCCGAGGCGGCCAAGCTGGAAGTACGTTGCGTACGCATCACCCACGGCAAGGCCGTGCGGCTGGATGGCAAGCGACCGATGATCAAGAGCCACGTCAACACGTGGTTGCGTCAGCATCAGCAGGTATTGGGATTTGCGTCGTGCATCGCCAAGCATGGCGGGGCCGGTGCGGTGTACGTGATCCTCAAGCGGACCATGATGGAAGGGCGTGACGAGTAAGGCAGGCGTTTGCCGACCAGTCCTTGTGGGTTGGCACTCCACTTTGCTCACGAAGGCGGCATTTCGACCCCTGAAAATTTAGCGGTAATCACTTCCTCTTCGCAAGCAAGGTGGAGCGCCATCCCGGTCGCTTCCACCGCTCATTAAGCGCTTATCCGATCAACGCGGGCCAGGACCGCCGCCACCGCCACCGCCGCCACCCGGGCCGCCGCCTTCATAGTGACCACCGCCGCCACCGCCTCCATGCCCCCCGTGGCCTCCGCCGCCCGGGCCCCAGAACGGCCAGCATCCGGACATGGCCGACATCACCGCGATGACCATCGCGACTTTCGCTATACGACTCAACATTTCGATTTCTCTCTAAACGCGGGCTTGATCACAGGTATTAATCACCTGCTGCTTGAGACAGCACGCGCCCGTCAATCCGCGTCGCGGTTTGGTACCGGTCGCGTACCAAAACGGATACGCAGGACTGTGCTTTCCCAAGGGACCGAGCGCGAGCTTCCGGCACGGCGGCGCCATGCCGCAGGCCTCTCGGCCGCCTGCCGTACCCCTGCGCGCCCAGCTACGCTACTATGTGCGCCTTTGCAGGCCCGCAACCCTGCGTTTTTTGAACCCACACGGAACACACCCCTGTGACTCTGGAACAGAACTACACCGCCATCCTCGGTCAACTCGGCGAAGACGTCTCCCGCGAAGGCCTGCGCGACACCCCGAAACGTGCAGCCAAAGCCATGCAGTACCTTTGCCGCGGCTATGAGCAAACCCTCGAAGAAGTCACCAACGGTGCGCTGTTCAGCTCCGACAACAGCGAAATGGTGGTGGTCAAGGACATCGAGTTGTACTCGCTGTGCGAACACCATTTGCTGCCCTTCATCGGTAAGGCCCATGTCGCCTATATCCCGAGCGGCAAAGTGCTGGGCCTGTCGAAGGTCGCGCGCATCGTCGACATGTACGCCCGTCGCCTGCAGATCCAGGAAAACCTCAGCCGCCAGATCGCCGAAGCCATCCAGCAGGTCACCGGCGCGATGGGTGTGGCGGTTGTCATCGAAGCCAAGCACATGTGCATGATGATGCGCGGCGTCGAGAAGCAGAATTCGTCGATGATCACGTCGGTGATGCTGGGCGAATTCCGTGAAAACGCCGCGACCCGCACCGAGTTTCTCAGCCTGATCAAGTGATCCCGGCATCCTGAAGGCCGCAGCATCAGGCTGCGGCTGTCTGGCGGCTCGTGCTGCCGAGTGAGGTTTTAGCGTGTTGATGAAAGCAGTGAGAGTCGGTCTCGGCCAGCTCGTGATCGCGGGCGATTTCCTGACCCGGCCGAGCAAGAAGAAGCGTTCTCCCGAAGCCCAGGCTGCCGTCGATGCGTCGGCCAAAGCGCTGACGCTGTATCAGTTCCACGCCTGCCCGTTTTGTGTGAAAACCCGCCGGGCAATGCGCCGTTTGAACGTGCCCGTGGCCCTTCGTGACGCAAAGAACAACGAGCCGGATCGCCAGGCACTGCTCAGCGGCGGCGGCCGGATCAAGGTGCCCTGCCTGCGGATTGAGGAAGAAGGTCAGACGGTGTGGATGTATGAATCGAAGGTGATCATCGATTACCTCGAGAAGCGATTCTCAGCGGTTTGATGCAATCCACTTGTGAGAGCGGGGGCACCCACGCTCTCAGCCATCCCGCAAAACGTGTAGGAGTGAGCTTGCTCGCGAAGGCGGCGTGTCTGCTGGTGGAGATTCAGCAATGTCCCGCCCTCTTCCGCCTTTACTTCGGGCACCCTTCCTCGCGACACGCCGTATATGCCTTCAACTGCTCAACCCGCACTTTGGTCTGGGCTGACAGGCACTGCGCCTGAACCAGCGGCCACATGCTTCCGCCGTCCTCCCGCTTGCCGGCCTGATACTGGCAATCGGCGTCACGAAACGCGATCCACTTCTTCTGCGCGTCCTGCAGCGCTTTCTTGCGTGCCGGCGTCTTCAGATAGCCCATCTGCGTGTTGTATTGAGTGTTCAACTCCGCATCCAGCGCGGCGTACTCTTTGCTCGCGCACTGATTCATCGACGCCTGGTTGGCGTCGCAGTCCTGAGCCTGGGCCGAGCAGCCGATGCCCAGCGCCATCAGCATGCCAACCGCGATCATCCTGTACTGCATGTCTCATCTCCTTTTAATGAACAACGCCAATCGTCAATCCAGCATGCCGACGTAACCCGGTTGCTGCTTGACCCGCGCGAGCCAGGCTTGAATCGCCGGGAACTGCGCCAGGTCGAAGCCGCCCTGATCGGCCACGTGAGTGTAGGCATACAGCGCAATGTCGGCGATGGAGAAACTATCCCCTACCAGAAACGGCGTGCGCAGCAACTGTTGCTCCATGACTTTCAGGGCCTTGTTACCGCGCCGGTGCAACGAGTGGTATTCCTCCATCCGCTCTTCTGGCATCCCCAGGTAAAACTGAATGAAGCGCGCCACCGCCAGGGTCGGCTCGTGGCTGTATTGCTCGAAGAACTGCCACTGCAGCATTTGCGTGCGCAGGCGCGGCTCGGTCAGCAGGTAAGGCGTGCCTTCGGCGAGGAAATTGAGAATCGCGTTGGACTCCCACAAGCAGGTGCCGTCTTCGAGCTCAAGCACCGGGATCTTGCCGTTCGGGTTCTTCGCCAGAAACGCTTCGGTTTCGGTCTCGCCCTTGAGGATGTCCACCGGTACCCACTCGTATTGAGTGCCGAGCAGGTGGAGCATCAGCTTGATCTTGTAGCAGTTGCCCGAGTTGTAATCGCCGTAAACCTTGTACATCAACCCTCTCCCCTCAATCGTGTGCCGTCAGTCGTGCCGGTCGTGCGTGTGCGCAATGTATCAGGCCGCCTGTGAAAGCTGTGTGTGCCGAATGACGGCGGCGAGTCGTTTCAAGCCTTGGTCGAGGCGCTCGGGGTCGATGTGACTGAAGTTCAGCCGCAGATAACCCGGGTTGGCGTCCGGATCGGCAAAAACGGCTCGCCCGGCATGAACGCCACGTTCTGTTCCAGGGCGCTGTCGAGCAAGGTGCGGGTGTCGGTTTTGTGCTTGAGCGTCAGCCAGAAAAACAGGCCGCCCTGGGGGCTGTTCCATTCCGCCAGATCAGCGAAGTGCCGCTGCAGCGCGGCTTCGAACGCATCGCGACGGGTGCGATAGAAGCTGCGCAGTTCCAGCAGATGCTGCTCATAGTGCTCGCTGCCGATCCACTGCAACGCCTGCCATTGACCCACGCGATTGGTGTGCAGATCCGCCGATTGCTTGAGCTTGAGCAGATGGGGGAACAGGTCGGGCGTTGCGATCAGGTAGCCGACGCGCAAGCCCGGCATCAGGGTTTTCGACACGGTGCCGGTGTAGATCCAGCTGGCTTTCTTCAGGCGGCTGACGATGGGCCGGGCGCTACCGCCGTCGAAGGTCAGCTCGCGGTACGGCTCATCTTCGATCAGGGTGACGCCGAATTCATCGAGCAACGCCGCCACCGCATCCCGCGCGGTTTCGCTGTAACGCACCGCCGACGGATTCTGGAACGTGGGAATCAGGTACGCGAACGACGGCGAGTGCTGCTCCAGTCGCTGACGCAGTGCGTCAAGGTCCGGGCCTTCGGCGAGCAGCGGCACGGTCAGGCAGTCGGCGCCGAACAGCTGGAAGATCTGCAGCGCCGCCAGATAGGTCGGCGCTTCGAGCAGGATCTCGGTGCCCTTGTCGATGTACAGCTTGGCGGCCAGCTCCAGCGTCTGCTGGGAACCGCTGACGATCATCACCTGACTCGCGTCGCAGTCGATGCCCACCCCCGAGCCTGGGCGGCCAGCGCCTCACGCAGCTGCGGCTCGCCTTCGCTCATGCCGTACTGGCCGATGCTGCGCGGCATCTCAGCCCATTCACTCTTCGGCAACATGGGCTCGGCCGGCAATCCGCCCGCGAACGACATCATCTCCGGGCGCTGGGCGGCGGCGAGGATTTCGCGAATCAGTGAACTCTTCAAACGGGTAACGCGTTCGGAAAATGGCATCGGATCACCGCTGGCGGAAAGAAAGGGGAATACGTCAAACTGGTTGACCGAAATTACGATGCCGCACACGGATACGTCAATATGCTTGACCTTAAAAATTCATCCACCCAGCAAATTGCCATGGAAGCGTTTTTCTTCGGCTATCAGGCGTTCACTGCTAAAGCCGATGAAATGCTCGACCGCCGTGGCCTGAGTCGGGTGCACCAGCGCATCGTGTTTTTCATCGCCCGCTATCCGGGCCTGAGCGTGAAGGAGCTGCTCGGCAAGCTCGGGGTGAGCAAGCAGGCGCTGAACACGCCACTGCGGCAGTTGATCGAGATGGAGCTGGTGCTCAGCGTCGCGCCCGAGGACGACAAGCGTAAGCGCCTGCTGGAGCTGACCGCCGAGGGACGCAAATTCGAAGAGTCCCTGCGCCGCGAGCAGGTCAAGCTGCTGCAGCGGGTGTTCGCCGAAGCCGGACGCGAAGCGGTGGATGGCTGGATGGCGGTGAATCAGGCGTTGGGCAACACGATGACCCGCAGCTGACCCGCCGGTTTACAGACCGCGGCCGAAACTGTGCCGACCATTGCGCCGATGGCTGTATTGCAACGGGGCATGACCACTGCGTATAGGCTGGCGGTTCTGTTCAACCGTTGCGCCAAGGATAGACCCGCATGACTGACGTGCCCCTCGCGCCATTGCGACCGCTGACCGACTCCTCGCCCTCCGCCATCGTCGCCGGCTTCATCGCGATGATGACCGGCGTCACCAGTTCGCTGGTGCTGATGTTTCAGGCCGGTCAGGCCGCCGGGCTGACCTCGGCGCAGATTTCCTCGTGGATCTGGGCGCTGTTCATGGGCATGGCGGTGTGCAGCATCGGCCTGTCGCTGCGCTATCGCTCGCCGATCACCGTGGCGTGGTCGACGCCGGGCGCGGCGTTGCTGATCACCAGCCTGGGCGGCGTCGCCTACCCCGAAGCCATCGGCGCATTCATCACTTGCGCGGCGCTGGTGATTATTTGTGGGGTCACCGGCAGCTTCGAACGGCTGGTCAAGCGCCTGCCGACATCACTGGCAGCGGCCCTGCTGGCGGGGATTCTGTTCAAGATCGGCAGCGAAATCTTCGTCGCCGCGCAACACCGCACCGGCCTGGTGCTGGGCATGTTCTTCAGTTACCTGATCGTCAAACGTTACTCGCCGCGCTACGCCGTGCTGGTGACGTTGTTGGTCGGTGTCGCGCTGTCGGGCATGCTCGGCCTGCTGAATTTCAGCGGCTTCGCCCTGGAAGTGGCGATGCCGGTCTGGACCACGCCTTCGTTCTCCATCGCGGCGACCGTCAGCATTGGCATTCCGCTGTTCGTCGTCGCCATGACCTCGCAGAACATGCCGGGCGTCGCGGTCCTGCGCGCGGATGGCTATCAGGTGCCCGCCTCGCCCCTGATTACCGCCACCGGGATCATCTCGCTCATCACCGCGCCCTTTGGCGCTCACGGCATCAACCTCGCGGCCATCAGTGCCGCCATCTGCACCGGTCCCCACGCCCACGAAGACCGAGACAAGCGCTACACGGCGGCGATCTGGTGCGGGATTTTCTACGCCATCGCGGGGGTGTTCGGCGCAACGCTGGCGGCACTGTTCGCGGCGTTTCCCAGGGAACTGGTGCTGTCGATTGCTGCTCTGGCGCTGTTCGGCTCAATCATCAATGGCCTGACCGTGGCCATGAACGAACCGAAGGAACGCGAAGCGGCGCTGATCACCTTCATGGTCACAGCGTCAGGCCTGACGCTGTTTTCCATCGGTTCGGCGTTCTGGGGGATTGTTGCGGGTGTTTTGACGCTGCTGATTCTCAACTACCGCAAATGATTGATCGCGGCGTTCCACTCTTCTGCAGGAGCGCGCTTGCCCGCTATTCGCGGTGAGTCGGGCGATATCGAGTGCAGCAGGCAGATCCCATTCGCGGGCAAACGCGCGCTCGTCAAACCTACCAACGCCGCCGATGTATCTGGCGACCTACGGATTGTGGGAGCGAGCTTGCTCGCGAAAAGGCCGGGACATGCGCTGAGTCTTCAGTGGCTGAAATGCCGTCTTCGCGAGCAAGCTCGCTCTCACAGGAATTGTGTTTGCAGCGCCACAGCGCGGCTGTATGAACGATGGAGATCATCTCCAGGTTGCACGTTGGAGACCGGGTTCGAGGGTGGACCTCAGCGACGACTGAACTGCAAATGCGCGGGATCATGTTTCGGTCGAGTTGGCGGAGGGCGGCTTGCCAAGCCCCGGCTCATAACCTGAAATGCCCCACCATGCCTTTCAATTCCATGCCCAGCGACGCCAGTTCGATGCTGGAAGCCGCGTTGCCCTGCATTGCCAGCGCGGACTGATCGGCACTGGCGCGGATGCTGGTGACGCTGCGGTTGATCTCTTCCGCCACAGAGCTCTGCTCTTCCGCCGCAGCGGCAATCTGCTGGTTCATCTGCTGAATCATCGACACGGCCGCGGCGATGCTGCCCAGCGCGCTCTCGGTCTGCAGCGCATCGCTTACCGCCAGTTTGACCAGCTCGCCGCTGCTCTGAATCTGCGCCACTGACGCCTGGGCGCCGCTTTGCAGCCGGCTGACCAGGCGCTCGATTTCCTCCGTAGACTGTTGCGTGCGTTTGGCCAGCGCGCGGACTTCATCGGCCACCACCGCAAAGCCCCTGCCCTGCTCCCCGCCCGTGCCGCTTCGATGGCGGCGTTCAGTGCCAGCAGATTGGTCTGCTCGGCGACGCTTTTGATCACGCCGAGCACGGTGCCGATGTTCTGGATTTCCGCGCTCAGGTTCTCGATCGAATCGCTGGCAGAACGGGACGACGACGCCAGTTGCTCAATCCGCTGCATGCTCTGGCGCACCACGGCCTGGCCCGAGTCGACCTTGGTGTCGGCGGTCTGCGCCGCGAGCGCCGCCTCTTCCGCATTGCGTGCGACATCGTGAACGGTGGCGGTCATCTGGTTCATCGCCGTCGCCACCTGCTCGGTCTCTTCCTTCTGGCTGCTGACTTCCAGATTGGTCTGCTCGGTCACCGCCGACAGTGAATGGGCGGACGTCGCCAACTGCTCAATGCCCGCCTGCAGGCCGCTGACGATGGTGCTCAACCCCGCGCCCATTTGCTGCATCGCTTGCATCAACTGGCCGATTTCGTCCTTGCGCGTGATATTCACGGTGCGACTCAGGTCCCCGGCCGCAATCCGCTGGGCCGTGGCAATCACACTGCGCAGCGGCGCGACGATCAGGCGCGTCATCACCAGCGCCGCGATCAGACCGACCACCAGCGCCAACACGGACGAGCCGATGATCATCATCGAGTTGGCCTGCAACTCGCTCTGCATCGACTGGCCTTCGGCGTCGTAGGCCTGATTGACCTGCTGCACCACGGCTTTGGCGTTGCTCGCCAGTTGCTGCGAGACCTTCGCTTCCGACTCCAGCAGCCCGGTGTATTCGTTGAGTTTTTCGCTGAAGTTGCTGATGTGCCCGCCCACCTCGGTCAACACCGTGAGGTAACCGGCGTCCTTGATTACGCCCTTGAGCTGCTCGGCCAGTTCCTGCGCCTGCACCGCCTGCTCGATCTTGCCGGTCTTGACCTCCTCGCCCGAGCCGGTCTTGCGGCTCTTGTCGAGGCGCACCCGGGCCTCGTCCATGGCCTGCATCATCAGTTTCGAAACCTGGCTGACCTGACCGGCCTGCTCGATTAACTCGGCACCCTGCTGCCCCTGGGAATCCTTCAGCGTGTAGGCACCGTCGTCGGCCAGCCCCGCCTGCAACACGTCGAGGTTATTGGCGACGCTGGACACCGACCAACTGGCCATCTCCAGCGCCAGGTCCTTGCTCTGACTGATGCTGACGAACTCGTCGAAGGAAGCGCGATAGGCCGCCAGTGCCTGCTGCACCTGGCCCATTACCTGCTCGTTGATCGGCGCGCCCGCCTTGAGCTGCTCCGCCTGGGCATTCAGGCCGTCGAGCCCGGCGTGAACCTGATCGACCACCTTCGGATCGCCGTGCAAAGCGTAATCCTGCTCCAGCAGCCGCACGCGATTCACATCGCTGTTGAGTGCGGTCATCGCCTTAAGGCTGTCGAAATGCGCACTGATCGAGCGCAACGACCAGACCCCGATGGCCGCGACCAGCGCCGTCAACAGCAGCACCAGCACGAACCCGATGCCCAGCTTCTTGGCCATCCCCAGATTGGCGAAACGCGTCTTCACGGCAGACATCATCAGTTTCCGCTCCACAGCTTGAGGGCGCACATGGCAAGGCCATCCGCGCGCGGCCAGTCAATATCCGTGGAGATTCGCAATGCCCAAGGGGCAAAACAAGGTGCTGGCGCCTGAATGATGGCAAATAGCTAGAGCGAGGTCGCTTACAGAACGGTGATCGTCGTACTAGCGCGTGGCCGGGGCCACCGTCAGGGTGCCAGCCTCGGTGTCGAGCACCGCACGAGTGCCCAACGCCACCGCCAGATTACGATCGCCGTGGCCGATGGACAGACCGCCCAAGACCGGAATGCCCAGATCGCCCAGACGCTCGATCAAGACATCGGGCGGCCGGATTGGGTTATTGCCGTGACCCGGCTCGCTGAACTGACCCAACGCGATACCGCCGAGCCGTTGCAGAATCCCGCAATTGAGTAGATGAGTGATATTGCGGTCAACCCGATACGCCAGCTCGCCGACGTCTTCGAGCAGCAGGATCGCGCCTTCCAGGTCGGGCATGAACGGCGTGCCGATGCAGGTACTCAGCATGCTTAAGTTGCCGCCAAGCAAGACGCCCTCCACTGTCCCCGATGTACGCACGGTAAAGGTGGGTTCGGCCGGGTCCGCATGGATGACGGAAGGCTCGGTGCTCATTAATGCGTGCTTGAGCGTGCTGGCGAAAATGCCGCCCTTCTCCAGCTGCGCGGCGACCGGGCCGTGAACCGTGGCGAGGCCTGCGTGGATCCAGAGTGCGGCGTGCAAGGCGGTGATGTCCGAGAAACCGACCACCAGTTTCGGGTCGCGGCGCACGGCGTCGTAGTCGAGTTGCCCGAGGATGCGTTGAACGCCGTAGCCGCCACGGTTGCACAGCACGGCGCGGATTTCGGGGTCGGCCAAGGCGTCGTTGAGGTCGGAAATGCGATCGGCGTCGGTGCCTGCCAGGAAGCCGATGTTGTCCAGCGCGTGGGGGTAAACGCGGGGGCGTAATCCCCAGGACGTGAGTTCACGTACCGCTGCTTCTACCCGAGCTTCGGCGACTGGGCCTGCTGGGGAAACCAGCGCTACGGCGTCGCCGGCGCGAAGGACTTTGGGGTGGAGGGTTGGGCGGGAGGCAGGCATTGTTGGGGGCTCGGCGGGTGTTTGGTGATGGTGCAATGTAGAGCAGTGGGGGAGTGAATCCAGTGGAGGGTGCTGATATACCATTTAGGCCGCGCCGGGGATGTGGTTGCGAACTGATGTATGTGTTGTGATAAGTGTTGAGGTGTCTAGCCGTTGCGGCGTGAATCGGAAATTCGCATCACTTGTTGCGGGATGTGGGGTCGCTGACGCAGTACACATGCGTTGGCCCCGGCTGACAACAGCGCACAATAGTACCGGACATATGCTTGGCTAAATTTGGGAGCGGCCGCTTCGTGATCATTTTGAATGGCAGCGATTGGCCAGAAGAGATTTTTACTGTAGAGCAATGCCAGTCTTGAGCATAGACATACTGCCAATGACTCAGTAACATCCTTTAAGAGGTGGTCGCATTATCATCTGCGCGCTCCGCGTTTATTACGCTGGAATCAATTAGCTGAGGGGTGCTACGGATTGACCTGAAATTGTAAACGTCATACTTATCGCCACCTATATCTGTCTAACTGCATCACTAACGCGGAAATAACGAATCATGGGAAGAGACGTTACCCTGTACCCTAAGAACGCATCCAGAAAGGAACTTAGTGAATATTTAGAGAATCTCGGCTTTGTGAGGTGCAGCCATTTCTGGGATTGGCCAAAGGGAACTTTGAATTATTCGTGGTTCGAAAGTAATGAATTTAGGTCTATCGATGGTGTTTCTGCCGACGTATACCCGATATCGACTAAAGAAAGAAAAATCACAGCAAATGGCTGGGCACTGCATGTACGAAATTTATACAGTGCAAGCTGGCACGATGTCGCAATGCTTAACGAAGTTCTTAGGGGCGCAAGAAAACGGTTTGGCGGAACAATAAAGGGAGATTATGGAACCAATAGATATGCGCCACTCTGGGAAGACACGAGCACTCCAACAAGCAGAGGAATATCCGGAATATATCAACATATAACCCAGCAAATATCTTCAGTAAAATACGCACTGCCGCTCCCGTCGATAACCTCCTTCAAAAAAGCCGGCAATGCGATTGACGAGCTCACTGAACTCGCAAACAGTATGGACCCTAGCCGGATAGTTTATAACGGATTAGTGCCATTTGCAGTAGCCATGTTTGAATATTTTTTTCGCAGGCCTTTCAAGTCCTAATTGCTTACGACAAGCAAGCCTTAGAAAAGCGCGAAACCCACAAGGCAAAGATTGATTTTAACACGATGCTAAACGTGCAAAAAAACAAACAAAGCATCGAAAGCATCATAGCCGAAAGCTACACCTTTCAGAATCTAGATCAGCTGAACAAGGCATACAAAGAATGGCTAAATATTGATGTGAGAAATATCTTTTTTAAAAAGAAGCGTATTGGACAATCAATAACATTTCTAGAAAACAGAATTTCAGAAATAATCCAATACCGTCACGGCATTGTCCATCACTTTGCAATAGACAGGAGCCTAACCCGAGAGGCCTACATTGACATCTTAGACGCAATCTCATTAGCTATCGAAGAATTCATTTCCCATATAGAAGACAAGTACAAAATGAAAATTCAGAAAATGTAGCTTCTATGGTATTGATAACTACTATCCACTTCGTTCGCTCTGGCGCAAAAAAATAAATCCGCCCCCCTTTCTGAGCCCTATTTTAAAATGGCTGGAGCACCCCAGTGCAGGTCCAGTCTTTGAAGACACCGCGCTTTGATCAATCAACCACTGTTTAGGTCAAAATTTTAGTAGGAATTAGACATGGCACCTGAAGACATTGAGCTGATTCGGAAGTCAGCGCAGCAAGCACTTGGAATAATTAAGGCTGCCGATGGCAACACGAGAGCTGACAAGCATTTTTTGTTCAACCGCAAACAGGTAATTACGAGGCGAAAACTACCGCCATACTATTTAGTGTATTTCTTGATGGTGGATTTATTGAGATTCAAAGATCTTGGCCGTTTTGAAAAAATAGATTGGTCCATTCCTATCGATTTTAATGGTATTGCGTTTCTGCTTGAGCATGGAAAGTTTGGGCTTGGTGTTTACGCTCATGATCCTGAAGGCGAAGGTGCTGCGGCAGAAGAAATTGCGACCCGCGTCCAAAAAGCGGTAAAGATAGCGACTCCGTTTTTTGACCATCTTGCCCGTCAGGCTATGGAACTCTCCGAAGTAAACGTAGTTAATAATAGTATTCCGCTTTACTGCCGATTTGAGTTCATGAGCAAAGCTTACAAATCTAAGTGCGCTGAATTGGCTGCAGAGAGCGAGCTGCACGCCTTAAAAGCTAAGCAGAAACATTTACCATTGGGCGTGTGGGTTTTAGGAGGTGCGTATTCAAACCTCAAGCAAGAGGCGGGTTGGTTAGCGATTTCCGCTATCGAGTCATTTTTCAGCTGGACTGAGCACGTACTGGTACATGTAGCAATATTAACTGGCGGTGTCACGACAGCGCATGAAATCGCGGATCTTGCAGCGGCGGATTGGCCAAGAAAGTTCAGAGCCGTGTTCGATATAAAAAGTATAGAAGAAAAATCCCTGTTTGATAGTGCGCTTTGCTTGCGGCAAGAGCTCAGAAATTATGTAGCTCATGGCGCATTTGGAAAAGGCGGCGAAGCTTTCTCATTCCATTCCTCGGCGGGTGCCGTTCCAGTGTTGTTGCCAAAAAAAATGGAAGTAAGAAATTTTCTCTGGGTAGCAACTTGGATTTCGATTATGAATTGGCGTTTGGGGTAGTCGATAAGTTCATTACACTCCTTTGGTCAGGGGTAAGATCCCCGGCACAGCTGTATATTCAAGAAAGCAGCCTGCCAACAATTGTGACATTTTGCACAGATGGAACTTACGCCCGTGCTATGACCTCGCTGGAGGAGATGGAGAGCTTGGTTGAGTATCTTTCAAACATGACTGATCAAGCGGCAAACATGGATTGGTAGGGGCCGCTAGTATCATAAATCGCTTGATTTTTAGATCAGTTGGCTTCACCGCGACACGCGTAACAGTAGGCTGATTATCAGATCGGGCGTTCCGGCGCTCTAATAATCGTCACTCATTCAGGGGTTGCTTCCCACCTTTAAAAATTAGCGCTCTGGCGTCTGTTCCGAGCAAGACCCGATAAGGGCCGGGTTCATTAATCTAAATAATAAAGCTGCCCCCTTACTTGAAAAGGAAGACGGACCAGTTATGTACGGAGCGGTACTGACCGACCACTCGTAATCTTCCTCTGCCGTCCTAGACTGCCTTCCGTAAACGCACCCACGCGTTATTACCGCTGATCGCGCTGCGTACATGTTCGCCCTCATCGACAGAAAATCGTCATCACCCTGAAACACAAACGTCAAATACCGCCGTTGCGACCGGAACCGGAATAGCCCGCTCGGCCACACACCCTCTGGAAAACCATCCTTGATAGCAGTGCTGTCTTGCTGCATCCCTAGAACCAGAGAGGACCTCACCATGCGCGTGTCTGGCCAGCAACCCCCGTTCCCTCCCCCTCCATCGAACTTCAGCAACGGTCAAATTCAACGGCTGCCACCGGCCACGCGTCCGTGGGCCAAGGTCATCCCCAATCCGCTGAGGTAAGCGCAGCGGCGCTGACCCAAGCCCGTGAGATGAAGCATTTGCTCACGACCTACGTGACCAGTCAGTTTCAGCCCTACAAAGATCGCCTGGATCCGGAATCGGGGCACCGGGGGAGATCGATCGAATCATAGAGAGCCGGGTCAACAAGCTGATGGAGGAGAACATCTCGTTCCAGGAGCTTGGAACGTTGATGGAAAAAGCCAAGAATATGGACCGCAACGCTTCAATGGTGTCGGGTACGGCGGGCGGCGCACCGTTCGCGGTGGCGTCGTCGCTTCAGGCGGCCATTCCCGTGATCACGGGAATCGGGGCGAACATACCAAACCCGGTGGCAAAGGCAGCGGCCCTGGGGACGATTTCGCTCGCGGCGGCATCAGCGATGGATCAGGTCGGCGGCGCTTCCATTAAAAAACTTCGAGAAGACGCGTACTACCTGCATGCGCCCGCGGACAAACTGCATGATTCGTTGAATGCCGCGCTGGAGACTATCGATACCACCGCGAACCTGGCCATCCAGAACGCCAAGGAGGCGCAGACGTTCACGATGCGAAACGCACTAAGGACGGTTGTCAGCCCGGTGGTGGCGGCGATCAATCCGAAGGCCGAGCCCATTGTGGACACAGCCATTGCCATTGCGGGTGGGCTCGCGGCAGGGACCGGCACCGGGTACCTCGCCAACAGTCGGCGCACCGAACAAGGCACCAGTGGCCCCGCGCTCCTGCTGGGACGAAGAGATGCCGAGGCCAAAGAGGATCTGAGTCAGGAAACCGAATGGATCGACACGTTGAAGGCACTGCGGGACGCGAAAACCATCCGTACGCCGCTCGCCAATGGAGTGGGACGTCTGGCCGACGCCGGCCGCACCCTGGTATCCGATCCGCTCGGAGCGGTGTCGAGAACCGCTAAAGCCACTTTCACCCCTTCCGGCGCCGCCAATGTCAGCACGCTGACCGCTGGCTTCACCGCACTGGAAGCCGGTAAAGGCGCTGCGGTCAACGCCTTGAGCGCGCAGCACCCCGCGCTGAGTTCCTTTGCAAAACACGCCATCAATACGGCAGGCGGCTCGCTCGTGTTCGGCAGCAACGCTGCTGGTGTGGCAGTCGGGGACAAGCTGGTTGACGACTTCAAGTCGCGACGCAAGACAACGGCGGAAACCACGGCAGGCGCTACCGAGACCGCTCAATCCGTGCATGAAGACCCGGCCGACGCTCCGGGTGAACCTCCCGCCGACGAGGCAACCCGCACCAGTAGACCGTCCAGTCAACGGTCCCAGCGGGCGGCGTCTGATTCGGGCTCTCTTCCACGAACCAGCCTGACCGGCAACCGGATCACGAATGCGGAGAACCCGGCGCCCTCCTCTACCAAGTCTCCAGCAGGCAGTGTTCGGGCAAGCCTCAAGGGTGAGCAGGCGCAACCCACGATCAGCGGCGGCCCTTCTAGCGAAGCAGCGCGGCCTGGGTCGAGGTCTTCGGCGGCACCTGCCCCGCTCCAGGTTCAAACCACAGTGCCGGTGGATGACTCCTCGGATGACGACGCCAGCTTCCACACTGCGACGTCGGATAACGAATCCGTCTACCACACTCCGCCGCAAAGCCCGGTTTGAGAGAGTCGGACGATAAGGAATAAACCTGCGCCATTGAGACAGGAAGACGGCTGCACTCATCAGTCTTGGCCAACCGTGCTTGAGTCAGGTATTGCTCAAGCACATGGCGTGGGTAGCATGAATAGTTTCATGATCTGTTCGCGTGAAGCCACACTTCAGATAAAAAGCGTCGCCTTCAGCGGTATCCGTGAAAAGGCCCACGCTCTGAAAGCGCAGAGCGGCATATACAATTAGTGCCTTCACTAGCGTCTGTCCCACATGGTGCCGCCTTGATGAAGCGCTGACATAAACCCGTCGCAACCGTGCCATGCTCTTTGCGGCATATGGATCAACTGAAAGGCCTCCGATGCCCACTAGTTGCTGGTTTAAATACGCGGCCATAAGACATTCGCCGGGGGCATCGAAGCGATTTGCTCCGGAGTTCCACTCGTCAATCAGGCGAGTCATAAACCGGAAGCCTTCTCCGACCGCCTCTTTCTCTAGCGCCTGAATCTCCGGGGGCAGATGGGTGATGAGTTGAATGTTGACCTGGCTCATGCACCTTCCTTGATTGGGAGGAGACCTAGTTGGCGCTCACAAAGGTATTTCGAGTCCATCGCTATCAGCAGCGTTTAGTCTTCATCACGCTTTACCGAAACCAAGCAATGACCGCAGCCAGCCTGCCGACTTCCTTTCATAGAAAGGCGTTGTTTCCTTAAGGAAGTAATCGCTAAGGCCCTCCCCACCTTCGGTCACGCGATAGAGGTCAACGGGTTCGCCATCCGGCGCGGTATCTCCGGCAACGTTACCGGCTTCGCGCATGACCCGTTCAAAATCTCCGTCCGCTTCAATACCAATGATCAGATGGGGCTTTTGATCAACCGATGGGTCATGCATCAACGCCAAAAATGCACGTTTAACGTTGCGATGTTTGGCGAGTAGCTGCGTGAGCGAGTTGACCATGCTGGACGGGTATTGCGACGGCTGTCCGAGCAGCACGTTCGTGTCTTTTTCGACCGTGCGCTGCGCTGGCTTTTGGCCGATCCCGTCGGAGAGCAGATGGCGCACTTCCTCCGGCAAAAACTCTTTCCCGTAAGGGGACTTCGGGTTGAGGAAGAGAGGCGCGCCCAGTGTGATTTCAAACAGCGATCTGGCCGGGATTTCGACGTAGGACTCTTCGCTGTCTATGGATCCTTGCAGTGTTTTTAAAGAAGAAAAAAAGGGATGACAGGTGAGCCGTCAGCCTTCTGCCAACTCGCGATGCTGATGTTGCTACCCGCCTCGAGCGTGACATGACCTTTGCCAGTCCCGGCAGTGCCAAGCACGTAGACAACTGAGTTCAGCAGCGTGTTGAAAAACTCAGGTCGATGGGCCGGCTCATCGGCCGCCAGCCTGAGTGACTGTTCGAGGGCGTTTTCTTGCTGGTTGTTCATGATTTCCATCCATGGCTCCATCAAAACAGGCAAAAAATGAGTGCACAGCGCGCGTAGTTTTCCACGGGACTGTGAAAACAGGAAGGACAGCAGGCTCTGCTGATGGCAGCGCCTTGCATTCAACTTCGTCAGGCGTTTCACACGATGTGAAAAATGTGTCGTCAGTGGCAACAAACTCAAAAGCACTCTGATATCATTCTCACCTGCGAATACTTCGCATTGCCAGGGAGGCGTCAATCCATTCTGATCACCTTGCTGGGTAGCCCTTAATGTTCCTTTCGCATCCGTTTCGCCCCACCCTGCTTGCGCTTTGCTGCTCTGCGAGCTTCATCGCCAATGCTGCCGATTCGGCGGTTGAGCTCGGCGCTACTGACATAAACGCGGATGCCGTCAAGGCCAATTCCAACACGCTGCCTGAGGTCTACGCAGGTGGTCAGGTCGCTCGTGGCGGGCAGATGGGTGTTCTGGGTAATCAGGACAACATGAACGTCCCCTTCACCATGACCAGCTATACCTCCCAGCTTATCGAGGATCAGCAGGCTGAAGATGTGGGAGACGTACTCCTCAACGACCCGTCGGTGCGCCAGTCTTACGGCTTCGGTAATCAGTCGCAGATATTCGTGATCCGCGGTCTGCCGTTGGCAGGCGACGATATCTCCTACGGCGGTCTGTACGGCGTCCTTCCGCGGCAAATTCTCTCCACGGACGCGATTGAGCGGGTGGAAGTATTCAAAGGTCCCAACGCGTTTATCAACGGCGTGAGCCCCACCGGTACGGGCTTGGGTGGCAGCGTGAATTTGCAGCCCAAGCGTGCTGAAGACGTGCCGACTCGCCGTTACACCCAAGACATCAGTTCTGACGGCCGCGTAGGTGAGCATCTGGACCTTGGCCAACGCTTCGGCGAGGGCAATCGATTCGGAGCGCGAGTCAACCTTAGCCAACGCGAAGGCGACACTGCGATTGATGACGAAAACCAGCGCACCAAGTTGTTCGTCGCTGGACTCGATTACCGGGGTGACAACTTTCGCGTCTCTACCGACTTTGGCTACCAGAAACAGCGCATCAACGGTTTACGAAACACCGTGCAATTGGGCAATACGACAAAAATCCCGACCGCCCCTGACGCCAGCCACAACTACGGCCAGGACTGGACCAATGCCGAGACCGAAGACACGTTCGGCATGATGCGTGGCGACTGGGACCTGGATGAAAACTGGACTGCCTACCTTGCAGGGGGCGCCAAGCATACGCGTGAAACGGGCGTATACGGCACGCCAACCCTCGTAGGTAATAACGGCGTTGCCACTGTCGGCGGCTCCGAGATCCCGCACAATGAGGACAACACCAGCTTTGCAGCGGGGCTTAACGGTCATGTTCAAACCGGGCCGGTGAGTCATCAGATCGCGATCGGCGCCTCTACCCTCTGGACCCAGCAAGAGAACGCCTACACCTTCTACCGCCCGGTCACCGGGAATACCAATATCTACACCACACCTGATCTGCCCAAGCCAACGGCGGTCTCCAGCACTGGCGGCGATATGGGCGATCCGGGCGTCACCGGCAAAACCCGCAACCGAAGCCTGGCCGTTTCCGACACCGTTGGCTTGTTCGACGACAGTTTGCTGCTGACCTATGGCGTACGCCGTCAGCAGCTGCGCGTAGAGAACTACTCGTACGACGGCACCACTTCCAACGGAGCGGCTAACGCGGCCAATGACGGCAGCCGTACCTCGCTTTACGAAAAATCCATCACCACTCCGGTGTACGGCATCGTCTATAAACCGACTGACACCGTTTCCCTGTATGCAAACCGCATTGAAGGCTTGGCCAAAGGGCCGGTCGCGTCCGGTACCAACGTCACCAACCTTGGGGAAGCTTTCCCGCCTGGCCGCACCAAGCAACTGGAAGCGGGTATCAAGCTGGACATGCAATCGTTCGGCGCAAATCTCGGCGTGTTCCGAATCGAGAAGCCCAGCGATGGCTACGTCGATGCGACACAGCGCCTCTACATTCGCGACGGCGAGCAGGTGAACAAAGGCATTGAGCTGAGCGTGTTTGGTGAGCCCATCGAAGGCCTTCGCCTGATGGCAGGCGGCACGCGCATGACCTCGGAGCTGAAGAAGACCGCGGGCGGGCTCGCTGATGGCAACCATGCCATCGGGGTGCCCACCTTCCAGCTAAATGCGAGCGTCGACTGGGACGTTCCTGGCCTGGAGGGAGCTGCCCTCAGCGCCCGTATGCTTCGTACTGGAGGCCAGTATGCGGATCAGGCCAATAACCTGAGCCTTCCAACCTGGAACCGGTTCGATGCCGGCGCGCGCTACAAATTCAGGGTCGATCAAAAGGACCTGACGTTGCGCGTCAATGTGGAGAACATCACCGACAAGAACTACTGGGCCTCAGCCAACGGCGGCTATCTCAGCCAGGGCGACCCGCGTCTGGTCAAACTCTCAGGCACCATAGACTTCTAAATCAAAGCTCCCAAGGGATAGGCATCATCATTCCCTTGGGATCAAGTGGCTTTCGATGAGTCGAATTCAGGTCAGCCAGCGGACAGACCCAAGCGCCCAAGGCATAGCTCAGATCAAGCGTTCGGCAGCGTCTAAGGTACGCCTCGGAGTGTCAGTTGCCTGGGAGAGTTTTACCTCTCGACCACCCGCTCTCTTTTTCAGCGCTTCCTGTCATCAGATCCCGGGCCCCGCGTCACCTCAAACCGCCTCACATTCTTGCGCAACCAACCCAGAAACCCATTGGCATCCGCCACCACTGGCTTGGCCTCCAGCATCGCCGCCCGCGCCTTCGCCCGAAACTTGGCCAACCCCGCCAACGCCCCCATCAACTCCGGATGCTCCGCCAGCCACGGCTCCAGATCGGCCTTGTCGATCCGGTAAATCATGCAGTCGGTGTACGCACAAAAGCGCCCAAGCGTCGGTGCCCCATCAACAAACCCACTCTCACCCAGCAACTCCCCGGCCCCATGCGCCCTACTTCCAGCCATCCGTCCGGTCGTTGCAGCGACACTGAAACGACGCCGGACTCGATAAGGAAGAGCGCATCAGGCACCACGCCCTCGGCCAGCACGATGTCTTTCGCCGGATAAGCGCCCAGGCGCATGCGCTGTTCCAGCTGCGCGCGGTCGGCGTCGCTGAGCATGCGCAGCGCATTCACGGTATTCAGTACGGCAGACTGGCGGGTCGCAGGGCGTTGCTGGTCCTGGCGGGTTTCGGTGGACGCCAGTTGTCGGTGGATCAGGTCGAACAGCTGGTTGCGCACCGCTGAACTTCGGTCCCGGGATTTCACGTAGCCGGTGACCTGGTATTCGACGATGCGCAGGCCGGACTTGACCACCACTGCCGATGGCGCCGGCTGGGCCAGCAATTCGCGGCAGCCGAGCAGCGCTTTCTCCAGGGAATCCAGGACCAAGCTGGGCCGCAGGCGGGTCGACAGTTCGATGGACAGGGTGACCGAATGGAAATGGTCCGGCCGGCTGAAGTTGACGATGCGGGTCTTGGCGGCCATGGCGTTGGGGATCACCGCCATGCTGCCCTCGGAGGTCAGCAGGTGGGTGGAGCGCCAGTCGATTTCGATGACTTTGCCTTCGATGTCGTCGACGCGAATCCAGTCGTCCACCCGAAACGGCTTGGTCGCGTTGAGGACGATGCCGGAGAACACATCGCCCAGGGTGCTTTGTACGGCGAGACCCAGGATGATCGCCACGGCGCCTGAGGTCGCCAGCAAGCCTTTGACCGGCAGGTCCAGCACGTAAGCGGCCGCCGCTACGGTTGCAACAAGGAAGATGATCGCGCCCATGACGTCTTGCAGCAGATGGCCCTTGCCGCCGATGCGCGGCTCCATGACCACCACGGCGAGCACGGTCAGGGTTCGCGCGCCGTAGAGCCACCAGGCGATGGTCAGAATGGTCGCCAGCACATGTCGCGGAACGGACCAGTCGGCGGGCACCGGATACAGCGGACTCAGCCCGCCATCAAGCAGCGCCATGCTGAACAGCACAAACAGCACCAACCGGCAAACGAGCTTGCGCCGGCGCCAGCGCGGGTGCAGCCACTGCCAGAGCGTGAGGTCGATGACCAGCAGCACGGCAGCGCTGATCAGCGGATAGGCGAACCACAAATGATCCATCGACATTCCCTGGGGGTGGACAGCCCGTGGAGCTTAGCTGAATACCTCGCAGGAGCGCCGGTCTGCTGTTTCGCTGAAAGGGTCTGACCGATCAGAACGCCGTCACGCCCCCGTCCACCGCCAATGAATGCCCGGTAGTGAACGCGGCGCCGTCGCTGCAAAGGTAGAGCACGGCGGCGGCGATTTCTTCGACTTTGCCGATCCGCCCGACCGGGTGCATGGTCGCGGCAAATTCGGCCTTGCGCGGATCGGCTTCGTGGGCGCGGCGGAACATGTCGGTGTCGATCACCGCCGGACACACCGCGTTAACACGGATGTGTTTCTTGGCGTATTCGATGGCGGCCGATTTGGTCAGGCCGATCACCGCGTGCTTGGACGCGCTGTAGATGCTCATCTTCGGCGCCGCGCCCAGCCCTGCAACCGATGCGGTGTTGACGATTGCCCCGCCGCCCTGGGCCAGCATCAGCGGCAACTGGTATTTCATGCACAGCCAGACGCCTTTGACGTTGACGCCCATGATCGCGTCGAACTCGGCTTCGCTGCCTTCGGCAAGGCGGCCCTTCTCGATCTCGATGCCAGCGTTGTTGAAGGCGTAATCGACGCGGCCATAGGCGTCCACGGCCTGGGCCATCATTTGCTGCACCTGGGCGTCCTTAGTGACGTCACACGGCAGAAACAGCGCTTCGCCGCCCGCCTGACGAATCAGCTCGGCCGTGCCTTCGCCGCCCGCGCTGTCCAGATCCACCACCAGCACTTTCAGGCCGTGTTCGGCAAACGCCAGCGCGGTCGCTCGGCCAATACCCGCCGCGGCGCCGGTGACCAACGCGACCTGGCCGGAAAACGTCATGCTCATGGGATCGTCCTTTTTGTACTTATTAATTGAAGAGCTCGGCAAACGCCTGATAGGCCGCAGCTTAGCGGTCGCGACACAGTCAGCGTCAGCACTATCAAGAGGCCGGTTGCCGGGCTATTGGTGGCGATGATGATCGGAGACGAGCGCCATCATCAGCGTGGATCGGCGGGCATTCGGTGCAGTGGCAATCCTTGCTGTCCGGGCCGTTCCGGTCTATCACTGCCGCTTCGCCGATAATCGAGAGCCCTGCCATGACCGCCCTGAACAACCGCCAATTCCTCCTCGCCCGCCGCCCGGTGGGCGCCGCCAGCCGTGAAGATTTCACCTTCCAGACCGTGCCCGTTGCGGAACTCGCCGAAGGCCAGATCCTGGTGAAAAGCGAATACCTGTCCCTGGACCCGGCCATGCGCGGCTGGATGAACGAAGGCAAGTCGTACATCGCGCCGGTCGAGCTGGGTGCGGTGATGCGCGCGTTGGGTGCGGGCAAGGTCATTGAGTCGCAACACCCGAAATTCGCCGTGGGCGATTACGTTCAGGGCGTGCTCGGGGTGCAGGACTATTTCGTCGGCGAGCCCAAGGGCTTCAATAAGGTCGATCCAAAACTGGTGCCACTGCCGGTGTACTTGGCGGCGCTGGGCATGACCGGTATGTCGGCCTACTTCGCTTTGCTCGAAGTCGGCCAGCCCAAGGCCGGTGATACCGTGGTGATTTCCGGCGCCGCCGGTGCGGTGGGCAGCATCGCCGGGCAGATCGCCAAAATCAAAGGCTGCCGAGTGATCGGTATCGCTGGCGGCAAGGAAAAGTGCCAGACCCTGATCGATGAATTCGGCTTTGACGGCGCCATCGATTACAAGAACGAAGACATCCACGCGGCGCTGAAACGCGAATGCCCGAAAGGCGTGGACGTGTATTTCGATAACGTTGGCGGCGACATCCTTGATGCGGTCCTGACCCGCCTGGCGCTCAAGGCGCGGGTGGTGATCTGCGGCGCCATCAGCCAGTACAACAACAAGGAAGCCGTCAAAGGCCCGGCCAACTACCTGTCACTGCTGGTCAACCGCGCGCGCATGGAAGGTTTCGTGGTCATGGACCATGCGGAACACTTCGCCAAGGCCGGGATGGAAATGGCCGGCTGGCTGGCCCAGGGCAAGCTGAAGAGCAAAGAGCACATCGTCGAAGGCCTGGAAACTTTCCCCGAAACCCTGCAGATGCTGTTCAAGGGCGAAAACAGCGGCAAGCTGGTTCTGAAGGTTTGAGGTCAAGGCGAGACCGCAAGGGGTGAGCCGTCGCTGATAATCCGCTGAACAACTCACGGATAACGCTGCCAAAACCACCAGAGGGCGCACTCTGGTGTAAGCTCGTGCGCTGTTGATCCGACCCATCGAGAGGCTTATGCGGGCTCCCTTCCGACGTTCTACCCTTGCAGCGCTGCGCGGTTTTGAATCCTCCGGCACGGCGATCACGATTCTGCCGAGTGCAGCCGACTATCGGCAGACACTGCTGGCCAAGATTGCCGCCGCCACCCGGCGGATTTACATCGTCGCCCTGTACTTGCAGCAGGATGAAGCCGGCCAGGAAATGCTCGATGCGCTGTATGCCGCCAAGGCTGCGCGCCCGGAGCTGGACGCCGTGGTGCTGGTCGACTGGTTCCGTGCCCAACGCGGCCTGATCGGTGCCGGCAAGCAGGCCGGGAACTCGGCGTGGTATCAGGCGCAGAACCTGGAACACGATCAGGAGGTGCCGGTGTACGGCGTGCCCGTGCAAACCCGCGAGCTGTTCGGCGTGTTGCACCTCAAGGGCTGCGTCATCGACGACTGCGTGATTTACAGCGGCGCCAGCATCAATAACGTTTATCTGCACAAACTCGGCAAATACCGGCTTGATCGTTATCACCTGATCGACAGCAAAGGCCTGGCCGACTCGTTTCAGCGCCTGGTGCAGCAGGACATTCTGCCGTCCGACGCCGTGCATCGCCTCGACCTGCCCTCGCCGCCCAGCTCTCGCAGCCTGCGCGGGGAGATTCGTCAGTTCCGCCAGCACCTCAAGCGCGCCAGCTACGACGTCAACGATGGCGTGCGTGACAACGGCGAGCTGCGTGTCATTCCGCTGCTGGGCATTGGCAACAAGAACCCGCTGAGTAAAACCCTCTGTGATCTGATTGCCGCGACCGATGAGCAACTGACGCTGTGCACGCCATACTTCAACATGCCGCTGGTGGTGAAGCGCGAGATCAATCGCGCGCTGAAGCGGGGCGTTAAGGTCGACATCATCATCGGCGACAAGACCGCCAACGACTTTTTCATTTCGCCGGAGGAGCCATTCAAGGTGATCTCCGCGCTGCCGTATCTGTACGAGATCAGCCTGCGTCGCTTCATGCAGAAGCATCAGACGGCGATCGCCAAGCACCAGTTGAATATTCATCTGTGGAAAGACGGCGACAACACCTATCACCTCAAGGGCCTGTGGTCGGACGACCGCTACACCCTGCTGACCGGGAACAACCTGAACCCCCGGGCCTTTCAGCTGGACCTGGAAAACGCCGTGCTGATCGATGACCCCAAGGGCGAATGGCTGAAGCCCCGCGCGGAAGAAATCGCGCTGTTGATGCGCAATACCCATCGGGTCGGCAAGTTCGACGAGCTCGATACCCTGAGCGAATACCCGGTGGGCGTGCGCACCTTTCTGCGCCGTGTCAGCCGGGTCAGGGTCGAGCGCCTGCTCTACCGGATTCTCTGACGACCATGGGCAAAAGCACTGGCGTTCGCGCGCAACAGGCCGATCAAACCCGCGCGCGCATTCTTCAGGCGGCGATCACGGTGTTCACCCGCGACGGCTATTCCGGTGGGCGCATCGAGAAGATCTCCGCCGAAGCCGAATCCAACGACCGGATGATTTATTACTATTTCGGCAGCAAGGAGAAGCTGTTCGTCAAAGTGCTTGAGCACACCTACGAGCAGTTCAACCGCGCCGAAAGCCTGCTGTCACTGGACCCGTCGAC
Organism: Pseudomonas sp. 15A4; assembly: GCF_016925575.1. NCBI lineage: Bacteria > Pseudomonadati > Pseudomonadota > Gammaproteobacteria > Pseudomonadales > Pseudomonadaceae > Pseudomonas > Pseudomonas sp. 15A4. The sequence continues at coordinate 4,780,336 of NZ_CP068986.1, forward strand.
GCCGGTACAGACGCTGCGCCAACTGGTGGCGTTCGTCTGGGACTATTACGTCAGCCACCCGGAATTCGTCGCCATCCTCAGCATCGAGAACCTGCACAAGGGCAAGCACGCGCGCCAGTCCGGGGAGCTGCGACGCCTGTCAGGCGAAGCCGTCGGCGTGCTCAGACCGATCATCGAGGCCGGTCAGGCCCAGGGTTTGTTTCGGCAGGACCTGGACATCAAGCACGTGTATTTGATGATCGCGTCGCTGTGCTACTTCTATAACTCCAACCTGCACACCCTTAGCTCGTTCCTGGGCCAGAGCATGGCCGCGGAGGAAGAGCGCACGGACTGGCTGGCGTTTATTCAGGACCTGGTGATGCGGGGTGTGGCGAAGGCCCCGCAGACGCCACAAGTCTAAATTGTGGGAGCGAGCTTGCTCGCGAAGGCGCCAGTACATCCGCTGAATATTCTGTGGCTGAGATACCGCTTTCGTGAGCAAGCTCACTCCCACAGGGGCCAGTACATCCGCCAGATATTTAGCGGTCGAAATGCAGTCTGTGGGAGCGAGCTTGCTCGCGAAGGCGCCGGTACATCCGCTGAATATTCTGTGGCTGAGATACCGCTTTCGTGAGCAAGCTCACTCCCACAAAGGCCAGTACATCCGTTAGATATTTAGCGGTCGAAATGCAGTCTTCTTGAGCAAGCTCACTCCCACAGAGGCCAGTACACCCGCTAGATATTTAGCGGTTGAAATGCAGTCTTCGTGAGCAAGCTCACCCCCACAAGGGCCAGTACATCCGCTAGATATTTAGCGGTCGAAATGCAGCCTTCGTGAGCAAGCTCACTCCCCCAAAGGCCAGTACATCCGTTAGATATTTAGCGGTTGAAATGCAGTCTGTGGGAGCGAGCTTGCTCGCGAAGGCGCCGGTACATCCGCTGAATATTCTGTGGCTGAGATACCGCTTTCGTGAGCAAGCTCACTCCCACAGAGGCCAGTACACCCGCTAGATATTTAGCGGTTGAAATGCAGTCTGTGGGAGCGAGCTTGCTCGCGAAGGCGCCGGTACATCCGCTGAATATTCTGTGGCTGAGATACCGCTTTCGTGAGCAAGCTCACTCCCACACGTACTTTATTCAGCACAGGTCCAGCGCAGTCCCTGAAGAGTCAGTAAATCCCTCAGGCTTACCCAATCAGTGCGTTCCGGGATTGGCTTTCAAATGCGCCACCTTCTCTGACAACCCCGCCCATTGCGGCTCATTCGGCGCAAAGCGGTTGCGCAGGTAGGCGGCCAAATCGCTGATCTGGGTATCGGACAGGCTGTCCTTGAAGCCCGGCATGTAACCCAGATCTGCCGTCGCCGGCTTGTCTATTCCCTGCTGAATCACTTTGATCAGATTGTCCGGCAGCGCGCTGTGGACGTTGGTATTGGTCGCCAGCGACGGGCTCACGCCAAACAACTTCGGCCCCAGACCGTCCGCGTGACATCCCTGGCACGAACCTTCGAACACCCGCTGGCCATTGCTCAACGACTGGGGCGAAACGCTCGACTTCTGTGCCAGACGGGTCGCCGTTGCCGGACCGACATCAGCGCTGCCAGACGCAGGCTCATTCAACGCCGCGAGATACACCGCCATCGCCCGCACATCGCTCTTCGGCAGTTTCGCCAATTCCGACACCACCGGCCCCATTGGTCCCGCCGCGACACCGTGGGCATCGGAATACCCGCTGCTCAGGTAATTGAACAACTGATCCTCGGTCCACGGCGTCGGCGCTTTCGACAGGCTGTTGAGCGCCGGCGCTTCCCAGCCGTCCACCATGCCACCCGCGAGAAACGACGTGCCGCCCTTCTCCGCTCCCAGCAGATCCCGAGGTGAATGGCAGGCCGCGCAGTGCCCCAATCCATTGACCAGATACTGACCGCGATTCCACTGCGCGCTTTGCTGCGGCTGCGTCTGCACCTCGCCTTTGCGCAGGTACAGCGCGTTCCAGCCGGCCATCAACGGCCGAACATTAAAGGGGAAGCGCATGTCATTGGCGGGCTGCACCTGTTTCACCGGCGTCTGCGACATCAGGTACGCGTACAGCGCCTGCATGTCGGCGTCCTCGATATTTCTGAACGCCGTGTAGGGAAACGCCGGATAAAGGTGTTTGCCATCGCGACTGATGCCGTCACGCATCGCCCGCTCGAACGCCGGATACGACCAGTTACCGATGCCGGTTTCCGGGTCCGGGGTGATGTTACTGCTATACAAAGTGCCAAACGGCGTTTGCATCGCCAGCCCGCCGGCATTGCTGGCGCCATTCGGGGCGGTGTGGCAGACCGCGCAGTCGCCCACGGCCGCCAGCAAACGCCCGCGTTCCAGGGTCGCCGACGACCAGGTGCCCGCTGAAGGCGGTGTGATCGGCGCGATTTCCCCACGCCAGGGCAATGCGGTCGCCGCCATGCCGAGCAACGCGCCGAACGCTGCAAACAACGAACCAAACAGCCATTTCGAACGTTTGGCTGTTGGCGATTGCGGCGGTTGGCTATTGGATTGCGTGCCAGCGCTGTTCAATGCGGCAAGGATGCCCTCGGCGGTAATCGGCAGTTCGCGAAAGCGAATCCCGGTCGCGTCGTACACGGCGTTGGCAATGGCCGCGGCACTCGGCACCGACGCCGACTCCCCGGCACCCATGGGCGGCTCGGCCTGGCGCGGCATCATCATGACGTCGACCTTCGGCACTTCCGGGAACGTCAGAATCGGATAACCGCCCCACTCCTTGCTGGCCACGGTCGACTCTTCGAACGTCACCCGTTCCTTGAGCACGCGGCTGGTGGACTGGATGACGTTGCCGTGAATCTGATGCTGCACGCCGGCCGGGTTGACCATCATCCCGGCGTCATGGCCGATCACCACCCGGGTCACCGACACGTCGCCGGTGTGCTTGTCGATCGCCACGTCTGCGACCCACGCCGCCCACGCCGCGCCGAAGCCGGGAAACTTGCTGTGGATGTAGCGCGCGTAGGCAAAACCGCGCCCGCGCAAGACGCCGTCTTCTTCGGGAATTTGCATCGGTTGGGTGCGGGGTGTCCAGTCAGCTCGGGCGGCGGTGGAGCGAACCAGTTCGGCAGCGCGCTCGTCGTGCAGATAACGAAGCCGGTATTCGATCGGGTCGACGCCGGCGGCGAACGCCAACTCGTCGATGTAGGACTCATGCGCAAACGTATTGGGAAGCGCCGACACGCCGCGCATCCACGACGCCCGTACGATCGGCGCCATGTCGTGAATGGTGACGCGCATGTGTTCGATGTCGTACGGCGGGATCGAGGTGCGGTCGCCCATTTCGAACATCGTCGCCACCGGCTCCACGCGCCCGGTCAGCAGCAAGGCCAGCGTCGGCGAATTGTTCGACGGATAACGGGTGCTGAAGTCATACCCGGCGATGCCGCCATCGGCGTTGAGCCCGCCGTCGACTTCCATCAATTGCGCGGTGCCTTTCGGCTCCCACGCGTGTTCCTGCTCGCGGGTCAGTTGCACGCGAACCGGCCGGCCCACGGCGCGGGACAGCAACACGGCATCGGCGCAGACGTCGTCGGCGCAGTTGCGCCCGTAACAGCCGGCCGCCTCCATGCGGATGATGTCGATGCGCTCTTCGGGGTATTCCAGCAGCCAGGCCAGATCGGCGCGGAGCATGTGGGGGTTCTGCGTGCCGGACCAGACCCGAACGCCTTCTTCGCTGTAGTCCGCCAGCCCGCAAGAAGGTCCGATGGAGCCGTGAATCTGGTAAGGCCACAGATAGGTTCGCGTCATTCGCTCGCTGGCCTGGGCCAAGGCGTTTTCGACATTACCCTGATCGAGCACCACCCGCTGAATGCTCGGGTTGTCGCGAATCGCCCGCTCGATGTTGCTCATGTCCGGCAACTGGTGCTGCCACGGTTTCCAGGTGACTTTGAGTTCGCGCGCCGCCTTCGCCGCCTGCTCTTCGCGCATCGCAACGATACCGACGAAATCGCGAATCACCACCACGCGGACGATGCCGGGAATGTGGGCGATGGAGGATTCATCTACTTCCAACAAGCTGGTGCCAACGAAGTCGCCGGTGTCGTAACCGGCGTAGGGCGGACGTACGACACGGCCGTGGAGCATGTCCGGCAGACGCATATCGTGCACGTAGGTCAATTCGCCGGTGGCCTTGCCCGGAATGTCCACGCGGGCGGCGCCCTGCCCCACCAGCTTGTAGTCTTCCAGCCGCTTGAGTGGTGCGTTGCCGGAGATGCGCAACTCGACACGCTGATCAACCAGCAGCTGGCCAAAGGTCAGTTCGCGACCGTCCTGCGTCTTGATCACGCCGCTGTCGATGACCAACGAATCCACATCGACCGACCACTGCTCCGCGGCCTGTTGCAGCAAATAGCGCCGCGCCTCGGCGGCCGCGTTGCGCAGGGGAATGGCGGAAATCTGCAGCGTGGCGCTGGCAATGGTCGCGCCCTGATTCGGCGCACGTTCGGTGTCGCCCAGGATCATCGTCACCTGATCCATCTGCAGGCCCAGCTCTTCGGCGACGATTTGCGTCAGCGAAGTGCGAATGCCGGTGCCCAGATCGACGTGGCCGTTGAAGGCGAAGACGCGGCCGTCCTGATGGATGGCAATGAACAGCCCCAATTCCACGGGCCGGACGGTGGGGGTGCCGCCTTTGGCGACCGGACCGGATGGCGGGAGGATGTCGTCGACGATCAGCAGCACGCCGTTTTGGGCGAGCAATTCATCGCGCGTGGGCAAAGTCTGGGTCATTGGACGGGATCCGGGCTGGGCTGATGACGTGCGGCACGCAGGACCGCACTCAGGATTTCCAGGTGCGTGCCGCAGCGACACAGGTTGGCCGACAGTTCGTTGCGGATCTGCGCTTCGGTGGGGTGCGGGTTGCGGTCGAGTAACGCTTTGGCGGTCATGATCATGCCGTTCATGCAGTAGCCGCATTGCGCGGCCTGTTCGTCGATGAAGGCTTGCTGCACCGGATGCGGGCGATTCCGCGAGCCGATGCCTTCCAGCGTGGTGATCTGCCGTCCTTGTGCGCCCGCCAGCGGAAACACGCAGGAGCGTGCGGCAACGCCGTCGATGATCACCGTGCAGGCGCCGCACTCGCCCAGGCCGCAGCCGTATTTGGGGCCATTAAGGTGCAGGTCGTTGCGCAGGATCAGTAACAGCGGCGTGTCAGGCATTGCCGTAACGCTCGTGGCCTGACCGTTGACGTTCAAGGTCACGGTCTTCTCTGCCGCCCGCTGTGGCTCGCTTGTGTCAGCCGTCATGTGTTACCTGCTGTAGCTTGCATTTGATGAAGTGATTACTTCATGAAACGAGAGCAGGAAGCATGCCAGCGGAGAAAAGGCTGTAGGACGATGGAGTTTTCGGGAGGGAGATGACGCCTGGCGAGAGGGTCAGGGGGCGTTATTCGTCGCCCTCATCAATCAGTTTGCGCAGCAGAAACAACACGGCCACGCGTTCGGCGGGGTTGAGTTTGCTCAGGGTCAGCTCACTGATCTGCGCGGCGCGAGGCACGGTTTCCTGCACCCGTTGCAGGCCGCTATCGGTCAGGCTGCAGATGACTTTGCGGCGATCCTGCGGGTCCGGCTCAAGACTGATCAAGTCCCGGGCTTTCAGGCGATCGACGATGCCGCGAATGGTCGCCTGATCCACCGCCGTGGCCTTGACCAGCTCGGTCTGCGAGCTGGGGCCGTGATCGCGCAGCGCGCACAAGGTCACGAACTGCACCGCCGTGAGCTGCGAATCGCCGACATTCTGCTGGAAGATCGCCAAATGCCGCTGGTAGGCCTTGCGCAGCAGATGGCCGACCTGCTCGGAGAAGGTGTAGGACGAATTGTTGTTGGAAGGGTTGTCAGTAGACACGGATGGCTCGTTCGGCAGGATCGGGGAAGTGGTGGCTACAGTAACGTTTGCGGGGGTTGAGGGGAATCTTCGGAATGAGTGAGTTGTGTCGTGACCGGACACGGATGACCCGGCCTTGCTCATACCCTGTGGGAGATTCTATGGTTGTCATCAAGCCAAAATCCCTCTTTTGATCGTTCCCACGCTCCGCGTGGTAACGCCGCCTCGGACGCTCCGCTTCCCGCAGACGACGCGCATTCAGGCCGGGGAAGGTGACGCGGAGCTTCACGGGATGCATCCCACGCAGAGCGGGGGAACGATCAAGATCAAAAGCTTCCCGGCTGAAGCCGGTCCCACAGAATGCACGCGCTGCTTTTAGTGGGACCGGCTTTAGCCGGGAAGAGGTCAGCCCAGGCGCCGACAGTATTGCTGATCAGCCACACTTCCTGTGGGAGGGAGCTTGCTCGCGAAGACGGTATTCCTACCGTCGGATCTCTGGTGGATGTACCTGCCTCTTCGTGAGCAAGCTCACTCCCACAGGGACCGCGTTCTGAATGCGATCGCGAGCAAGCTCACGCCTACGGGTCTCACGGTCGCGGGGAAGCTGCCTCAGGCTTTCGATGCCTCGGGCGCCATCACTTCCCCCGCCAGCACCACGGCCTGATCATCGAGATATATATCGCAACGACGCAGCGGGATATCCAGATGGCACGGGGTTTTTCGGGTGCCGCCGACTTCGGTATTCGGCCCTGTAGAAAACAGGAAATTGCCATAGAACGCCCGGGCGTCCATGCACATGCCGTCGTTCTTGTCGTGCAGGCCCATGGCCGTCCACTGTGCGCGCGGTTGCAGGCCCCACCCGATGTGGGAAATCCCGTAGACCTCCGGGTCGTTGAAGTACTTCAGGTATTCGCGCAGGTACTCAGCCTCGAAACCACCGTGAATCCCGGTGATAAACCCCTTGTCGATCTCCAGCGTGATTTGCTCGCGGGAATAGGTTTTGAACGGCAGGACGATGTCGCCGACATCAATGACCAGCGTGCCCTCGGCGGTCTCTTCGTTGGGCCAGGAGAACAGAAAACCGCTGGGCCAGTGATCCCAGCGGCCCGGCTCGTCGGCGAAACCGTACTCGGTCACTGAAGGGTATTGCCCCAATTGCGCGCGGAAATCGCTGCCGGCGCGGGACTTCACCTGAATCGACCGGGCCGCCTTCAGCACCTGTTCGGCGGCCAGCACTCGCTCTTTGTCCGCGACTGTCGGCAGCATCCGCGCCAGCACTTCCGGCGGTTCCACCGCCAGCAGAATCCGCGTGCCGGTCTTGAGGATCTGCTCCTGCTCCGGCGAGTGCAGCAGCATCATCGTGTCGACGATCAGGTCCGCCGCCTCAAGGGCACGTTGTGCCGCAATATTGCCGGTCAGCGCGGTGTCGCCGCAGTAGGCGGTCATGTCGTTGCCCATGGCTTTGGGGTGATTGAACGACGGCAGCTCCACCGCATACACCTTGGCGCCCAAGCGTTGAGCAGCGTCCATCGCGGCACGCACCGTACGCGCATCGGAGTAGTGGCTCTTAAGCACCGCGACACTCTGGGTCGCGTCCACTTTCGACAGTTTCAGGACGTGCTCGAACATCTGGGTCAATTCGCAATCGCTAACCGGCATCTCTTTTCTCCTCTGGGGCGGATGACGAGCCGGATGCACCATTGCAAGGCGTCGCGCATCAGACCAGTGCATTTTTTAAAGCGTACACACTTATTAAAAGCGATAAGACATCAATCCGTGCGCCGCTGCAATAGGCACGCCATTCTGATACCTAACCACACAGATACCAGCAGATATGGGTTACAGCGAGTGACATGCCTGTTTGCGACACCGCCGGCCGTTTCTGGAAATATCGGTTCACTTTTAAAATTATCAGCGTATACACTTTAAAAACACCGCTACGAGACAATCAATCTCGCCTCGCGGTCATTCAGAGCTCCTGTGACTCAGAACTCACGAAACACGAGGGAATGCGCGCCATGCCAACCACGCAAAAAATCGCCATCGTCGGATCCGGTCTGGGGGGCGCTGCGGCTGCGACGCTGTTGCAGAAAGCCGGTTTCCACGTCGACATCTACGAACAGGCCCCTGCGTTTTCACGCATCGGCGCCGGGATCCACATGGGCCCGAACATCATGAAAATCTTCCGGCGCATGGGCATTGAGCAACAGCTCAGCGACATGGGTTCGCACCCGGATTTCTGGTTCAGCCGCGACGGTGCGACCGGCGACTACCTGTCGCGCATCGCCCTGGGCGAGTTCTCGCTCAAAGAATACGGCGCGGCCTACATCACCGTGCACCGTGGCGATTTGCACGCACTGCAGATGTCGACGCTGGCGCCCGGCAGCGTGCACTTCAGCAAGTGCCTGACCACCCTGGAGGAACGCGAAAACGGCGTGCGTCTGAACTTCGCCGACGGCACCCATGCCGACGCCGACATCGTGATCGGCGCCGATGGCATCAATTCCAGGATTCGCGAAGAGCTGTTGGGCCACGAGAAACCGCTGTACAGCGGCTGGGTCGCCCACCGCGCGCTGATCCCCAGCGAGGTGCTGAGCAAATACAACCTGGAGTTCGAGAACTGCGTGAAATGGTGGAGCGAGGACCGTCACATGATGGTTTACCACACCACCGGCAAGCGCGATGAGTACTACTACGTCACCGGCGTGCCCCATGCCGCATGGGATTTTGAAGGCAACTGGGTCGACAGCAGCCGGGACGAAATGTACGAAGCCTTCGCCGGGTATCACCCCACCGTGCAGGCCCTGATCGAGTCCACTGAAACCGTGACCAAGTGGCCGCTGCTCAACCGCAACCCGCTGCCGCTGTGGAGTCGCGGCCGCCTCGTTTTGCTCGGCGATGCCTGCCACCCGATGAAGCCGCACATGGCACAGGGCGCTGGCATGGCCATCGAAGACGCCGCGATGCTCACCCGCTGCCTGCAGGAAACCGGCCTCAGCGACTACCGCACCGCGTTCCAGCTGTACGAAGCCAATCGCAAGGAGCGCGCCTCTCGCGTGCAAGCGGTTTCCAACGCCAACACCTGGCTGCGCACCCAGGAAGATCCGGCCTGGGTCTACGGTTACGACTTATACGGCCAGGAGCTGAAATCGGGGGTGGCGGCATGAGCACCTTCATTCAGGGTGGCAACGTTCAGGCCAACGGCATCCGTCAGCATTACCTGCGCTACGGCGGCGACATACACGCGGGCAAACCGGCGCTGATCCTGATCCCGGGCATCACCAGCCCGGCGATCACCTGGGGGTTCGTCGCTGAACACCTGGGCCAGTCTTTCGACACCTACGTGCTGGATGCGCGCGGTCGCGGGCTTTCTTCCACGGGACCGGATCTGGATTACAGCGTCGACACCTGCGCCGACGACATCGGTGCGTTCGCCGCCGCCATGGGCATCAACAGCTATCACCTGACCGGCCATTCGATGGGTGCGCGATTTGCCGTACGCGCTTCGGTGCGTTGTCCGCAGGGGCTGAAAAGCCTGGTGCTGATCGATCCGCCCGTGTCCGGTCCGGGGCGTCGTGAATACCCGGCGAAGTTACCGTGGTACGTCGATTCGATCCGCCAGTCGCAACAGGGCATGAGCGCGGAAGACATGCGCGCGTTCTGCCCGACCTGGACCGAGGAGCAACTGCAGCTGCGCGCCGAGTGGCTGCACACCTGCTACGAACCCGCCATCGTGCGCGCCTTCAACGACTTCCATGACGTGGATTTCCATCAGGACCTGCCGAACCTGCCGGTCCCTGCCCTGCTCATCGTCGCCGAGCGTGGGGGCGTGATTCAGGCGCAAGACGAAGCCGAAATCCGACAGCTGCAACCGAACATTCTGATCGCGCGGGTGGAAAACGCCGGGCACATGATTCCGTGGGACAACCTCCCGGGGTTCTTTGCCGCGTTCGGGGATTTTCTCGGTACGCCGCTCAATTAACGGCCTTTGCTTAATACGATGAACAGGAGAACCCAATGACCGACCCACAAAGCGCGGACGCCAACTATCAGGGCGTCTGGGGCAATCGCATCGGTTTTGGTGCGAAACCGGCCCTGTTGATGATCGATTTCATGCAGGGCTACACCCAACCCGGTGCGCCGTTGTATGCGCCGGGCGTGGTCAGCGCGGTGGCCGAAAGCGTCGAGCTGCTGGCCTGCGCACGGGAACACGGCATCGCGGTGGTGCACACCAATATCCGCTACCACCCCACGCATTTCGCGGACGGCGGCATGTGGGTGAAAAAAGCGCCGGTGATGAAGGACATGGTCGAAGGCAATCCGCTGGCCGCGTTCTGCGAGGCCGTGCAGCCGTTGCCCGAAGAGGTCGTCATCAGCAAGCAGTACGCGAGTTCGTTCTTCGGCACGTCACTGGCATCAATGCTGCACGCCCAAGGGATCGACACCGTCGTGCTGGCCGGTTGCTCCACCAGCGGCTGCATCCGGGCGACAGCGGTAGATGCCGTGCAGCATGGTTTCCGGACCATCGTGGTGCGGGAGTGCGTGGGCGACCGTCACCCCGATCCCCACGAAGCGAACCTGTTCGACATCGACAGCAAGTATGGGGATGTGGTTGGTAAGCAGGAGGCTATGACGCACATGCGAGCGGCAACCGGTAAGCGATGAGCTGCAAGCTACAAGCGGTAAGCCGCAAGTGAAGAGCACGCGGTCCCCTCTTGCAGCTTGAAGCTTACCGCTTGCCGCTTCTTCCCCATATGACAACACCGCAAACACAGGCAAAATCAGCCGCCGCCGCGCTCACCGGTCGTAGAACCGCCAGGAGACACCCATGCCCTCTGCGAATGTAGAAACCTCCGCGAACTTAGCCGCGGACCCGATCAAGGCGCTGTACAGCAAGATCACCTGGAAGCTCATTCCCTTCCTGTGCTTCTGCTACCTGGCCGCTTACCTGGACCGCATCAACATCGGCTTCGCCAAGCTGCAGATGCTCGACCAGTTGCACTTCAGCGAGACCGCGTTCGGGCTGGGCGCCGGGCTGTTCTTCGTCGGCTATATCCTCTTCGAAGTGCCGAGCAACCTGGTGCTGGAAAAGGTCGGCGCGAAAATCTGGATCGCGCGGATCATGATCACCTGGGGCTTGCTGTCGTCCTGCACGCTGTTCGTCAGCACGCCGACGCAGTTTTACGTGCTGCGCTTTCTCCTTGGCGCCGCTGAAGCGGGCTTTCTGCCCGGCGTGCTGTTCTACCTGACCACCTGGTTCCCGACCTACCGCCGTGGCCGCATCATCGCGTTGTTCATGATCGGCCTGCCGCTTTCAAGCGTCATCGGCGGCCCGCTGTCGGGCTGGATCATGGGCCATTTCGACCAGACCGCCGGGCTGCGCGGCTGGCAGTGGCTGTTCCTGATCGAGGGCATTCCCAGCGTGCTGCTGGGGGTGATGACGTTCTGGGCGCTGCCGAATAATCCGAAAGAAGCCAAATGGCTGAACAGCACCGAACAAACCCTGCTGGAAGGCGAACTGCGCCTGGACGACGTTGAGGGCAAAGACAGCAAGCACAGCTTTCGCGACGGCTTTTTCAATCTGAAGGTGTGGATGCTCGGCGGCATCGACTTCTCGATCCTGCTCAGCGCATACGCCATGGGCTTCTGGATGCCGACGTTCATCAAAAACGCCGGGGTCACCGACACCTTCCACATCGGCGTGCTGACCGCATTGCCCAGCGTGGCCGCGCTGATCGGCATGCTGATGATCGGCGCCAGCTCCGACCGCCGTCGCGAACGTCGCTGGCACATCATCGTGCCGTTCTGGATCGGCGCCGTGGCCATGGCCGCCAGCCCGTTCTTCACCCATAACCTGGTCGTGACCGTCGCGCTGTTCGCCGTCGCTTCGGCCGCGATCATTGGCGCGGTACCGGTGTTCTTCAGCCTGCCGGCAACGTTCCTCAAGGGCCGGGCGGCAGCGACGGGTTTCGCGTTGGCCTGCTCGCTGGCGAATATCGCCGGGCTGGTGAGCAACTCGATGATGGGCATCGCCATCGACGTCACCGGCAGCAGCGCCGGGGCGTTGTGGTTCTTCGCCGGGTGTTTGATTTTGAGCAGCCTGCTGGTGGTGGCGTTGCCGGCGAAGCTGGTGAATAGATGATGACCGGGCCGGTGTCGGCCAAGCCTCAGGACCGAGGACCGATTGATTGACGCTGAAGCGTTGTAAATAAATCAGTCCCCTGACTGGGGCTCACCCCACCAATGCAATCAGCTGTTGCCGCTGGGCGTAGGTGAGCAACGGACCACGCGCAGCTTCGGCGTTTTCCTTCATGTATTTGGGATTGCCCGTACCGGGGATCGCGCACGTCACCGCCGGGTGTGAGATCAGAAACTTCAGCGCCAGTTGCGCCCAGCTCCTGGCCTGAACCTCCCCGCCCAGCCCGGCAGCGGCGTGTTGCGCAAGCGGCCGAGCAGACCGCCGCCACCGAACGGCCGATTGCAAATCACCGCCACTCCCCGCTCACGGCACAGCGGCAGCAGCCGTGCCTCGACAGCGCGATCGTCCAGTGCGTAATTGATCTGCAGAAAATCAAACGCCTCAGCCTTCAGCGCAGCTTCCACCTCGGCGTAGGCCGATGGGGTGTAGTGCGTCAGACCGATGTAACGAATCCGCCCTTCCTCTTTCCACTGACGCAGCGTCGGCAGGTGGGTCTTCCAGTCCAGCAGGTTATGGATCTGCATGAGGTCGATGCGCGCGGTTCGCAATAGCCGAAACGACGCTTCCATCTGGGCAATGCCTTCGTCCCGTCCTCGGGTCCAGACCTTGGTCGCCAGGAACGCTGGCGATGACGGCTGATGGATCGACAGCAACTCGCCGGTGGTTTCCTCGGCGCGGCCGTACATCGGTGAACTGTCGATCACCGTGCCGCCCGCCTGAAACAGCTGGTCGACCACAGCGGGCAGCAGTTTGTACGCGTCGCTGGCGGGTTCGACATCGAACCCCCGATAGGTGCCAAGTCCGATCATCGGCAAGGCTTCACCGCTGGATGGAATGTCTCGCGTGAGCATGTTCCGCTCTCCTGGTTGACCGGGCGATGTGCCGGGTGGTGGGGCCTCGGATGCTTGCGCACGGCGCCCGAAGGCGTCAAGAACCAGCGCCGCCGAGGCACCTGCTGCCAGGGTGATCAGTCTTCTGCGGGTGAGCGGGCGTGGGTCGGTCACGGGCATGTCTCCGTGGCGGGCTGACGTGAGCGCACAGTGATTGATCGACCCCTCGCGTGCGCCGTGGGTTCAAGTCTGTACGACCATCTGCGCAGATCGCAGGTCCGCGCTGGAACTCAATCACTCCCCGTAATTATTCGGAATGACGCAGAGCGTCTCTGGATGCATTCCCACGCGGAGCGTGGGAACGATCGAAAACCTCTGAACCGGGGACAGATTAATTTACGGTGAAGCGTTGTAAATAAATCTGTCCCCTCTAAACACCGCAAGAATGCCTGCGCCCCGGCCGGCCTCTTCCCGGCTAAAGCCGGTCCCACTAAAAAGCACACTGCGCCCCCCGTAGGACCGGCTTCAGCCGGGAAGCCTTTGATCTTGATCTTGATCTTCAAACACAAGAATCCCAGACGACATCAATCGCGACTTGGGTGCAGGCTGAACGCAGGTCTCGCGGAGTGGGCCGAGCCGCATGGATGCGGCGAGAGCGCCGTCAGGACATGGATGTCCGTTCGGCGCGGGCCCACGGAGCGTCGTCGGAGTGAGGGAACCCGACGAAGTCGGGCCCAACCGAGAGCAAGCACCCTTGGTTACTTGGGGATGGTGCGACTTTCGACTTTTCCAAGTAACTCGCCGAAGGCGAAATGTCTGCCGTTAGGCAGACGCTCCCGATCTCGCCGAATACCGCAAATACCGCGACCACCTGCGCAGATCGCGGGAACGCTGGGCAGCCCCATGCGTCAGAACTCCATCTTGAACACTGGAAGACACGAAATGAAAACCGTCATTACCCTGAACGAACTCGCCAACGCCGACCTGCGCCCCTACACCGAAATCTGGCTGACCTCGCCGACTGCCGTTCGCGAACCCGGCCACACCGATGACGAACTGTGCCTGTGGCGCGCCAACCAAGTCTTCTCCCACGACATGCTCAGCGAAGGCACCCATGGTCAGAACGTCATGCCGGTGTGGCTGGTGGTTGACGACATCGACGACTCTGAGCAGGTGCTTGAAGTCGAAACACAAGTGCGTGAACGCCTGCTGACCGCAGGGCTTGAAGGGGAGTTTTATCCAGCGGAGGTGGGCGAGCGGACGGACGGGATCAAGTGATTTAACCGAGTACAGAAGCTACGCGTAAGGCCGGCGAATATACCTGCCAGCCTTTGCGTATCGCCGCGAGTTACCGCGATTTATGACTTCAGCGCGTCATACGCTTCCAGCGCGTGCATGGAGTAGATGTACGCGGCGCCGGCATTCAACGAGATCGCGGTGGCCAGGGCGGCGGCGACTTCTTCGCGGGTCGCGCCAGCGGCAATCGCGGCCTGGGCATGGGTGCCGAGACAGCCGTCGCAGCGAGTAGTGACGGCAACGGCGAGGGAAATCAATTCGCGGGTCTTGGCGTCGAGAACGTTGTTTTCGGCAGCGGCTTCGCCAAGGACCATGTAGGCCTTGACCATTTTCGGGTTGGATTTGGACAGCGCACCAAACGATTGCTTGATGGTGGAAACCAGATCGGGCCAATTGCTGAACATGTTGGTATCTCCTGAGGGCGGCGACTAGACTGCGCCGGAACACCTTCAGTCTCCGCCAACCACGGCGCGGCGACTTGCTCGTTTGGCTCATTCTTTTGTCCGAAAGTCGCCTATGAATGCCATTGATACGCTCATCGCCCTCGCTGACATCCGCGGCAGCCTCGACCTTCGCTGTCAGTTTCAGGGTGACTGGGCCCTCGACCATGCACAGGAACCCGCCGGCACGTCGCCCTACCACATTGTGCTGGCCGGGCACTGTCACGTTGAGATGGCCGATCGACAACGATTGACCCTGACGGCAGGGGACATTCTGGTTCTGCCGCGAGGCAGCCAGCACCTGTTGTTGAGCCCCGGCCAGCGCGTGACGCCTTCTCGGCCCCAGCGCCGGACTGACGCAGGCTTACTGCCGATGCAACGCTTCGGCGACGGGGTCGAGCTGGATTTACTGTGCGGCCGCTTCATCCATCAGCCCTACGCGATGCTGTTCTCGTCCCTCCCCGATCATGTGAAGGTCTCGACCCAGGCGCTGGGCAGCGGCGACCCGTTGCCGGCGCTGGTCGCGCTGTTGCGCAGTGAAGCGGACGCCAACCTGGCGGGGGCCAGTTCATGGTCAATGCATTGACCTCGGCGCTGTTCACCCTCGTCTTGCGCGAGCACCTTGGCCAGTTCCCGCAGCACACCGGGAGCCTCGCGCTGCTGACAGACAAACGGCTGGGTCGGGCGTGGCAGGCCATGCTGGAAAACCCGGCCCACGACTGGAACGTCGACGCCTTGGCTGAACGGGCGAACATGTCCCGCGCGACCTTCATGCGCGCGTTCACGAAACTTAGCGGCAGCTCGCCGTGGACGTTGCTGACCCAGGTTCGCATGCAACGGGCCTATGGATTATTAAGTGCGTCGAAAGAAGGCCTGAGCGACATCGCCGCTCAGGTCGGCTACCAATCCCAGGCGGCGTTCAGCAAAGTCTTCAAGGACACCTACGGGATAGCGCCCGGTCAACTGCGCCGCAGCCTGATCAGCGCTGTCGACGGGTGACCCATGCTTCACGCCGGCGGCGTGGCGCCCAGGCGTTTCCACATCGGCTTGGTCAGCCGCTGGGTGTTCTTGTAACCGGCCCACGGGTCAGCCTTCAGCTTGCGCAACCGCTGCTGCAGATTGGCGATGTTCCACTGCGCCGCTGACTTCACCTCGGTCAGCTCGTCACGGGTGATCGGCACCGACACCGGCAACCCCGGCCGCGCCCTCGCCGAGTAGGCCACGACCGTACTGGCGCCCCGGCTGTTGCGTAGGTAATCGATGAATATCTTGCCGACCCGGTTCTTCGGCCCGGACGTCGCGGTGAATCGGTCCGGCAACTCCCGTGACATGAATTGCGCCAGCGCCTTCGCGAAGGCTTTGACCGACTCCCAGTCGGCCCGGCGCGCCAGTGGTACGACGATGTGCATGCCCTTGCCGCCGCTGGTCTTGACATACGCATCCAGGCCCAGCTCGTCGAGGGTCGACAACGTCAGTTGCGTGGCTTCGATCATGCTGCGCCAGGGCAACTGGTCGTCCGGGTCGAGATCGAGGACGAAGTGGTCCGGCAGCTCGATCTGATCGTACGTTGCGCCCCAGGTGTGCAGTTCGATGGTGCCCATCTGGGCGGCACCCACCAGCGCCTTGACGCTGTCGATCTCCATCAACCGTGCATGGCCGGGGTCGAGCTTGGGGTCTAGCTGCTTGATGTTGGGAATCGCCATGCGCTCGGAATGCTTCTGGAAAAATTGCTCGCCCTCCACGCCTTCGGGGCAGCGCAACAGCGCCACGGGCCGATGGTCGAGGTGCGGCAGAATCCAGTCCGCCACCGATTCGTAATACTGCGCCAGCTCAATCTTGTGCAGACCGCTTTCGGCATCGATTACCCGTTCGGGATGGCTGACCATCACGCCGGCCACGTCGATACGGTCCTTGCCCGCACGCTTGCTGGCAGGCTTGGGTTTCTCGGCTGAAGACTCGGCGCTGGTTGCGGATTTTTTGCTCGGCGCCTTGGCCTTGGCGGCGCTGGGCTTGAACGGTGCCTTGATGTCTTTCGGCGTGTTGGGGTATTCGTGAACCACTTCGCTGGCGGGCTTATCGCTGCGCAACGAAACAAACGCCGAATGACGAATGATGCCGTCGCGGGTCCATTCGCCGAACTCGACCTCCGCCACCAAGGTCGGCTCTATCCAGTGCACACCCCGGGCCTGGGCGCTGGTCACTTTCTTCGCCAGCGGCGAAGCGTCCTGTTCCAGCGGTTTCATCAGCTCAAGCAAGTCGCCGAGCATCTGTTGATTGAACCCCGTGCCGACCCGACCGGCATACACCAGACCCGCGCCCTCCTCATTCACCGCCAGCAACAGCGCGCCAAAACCATTGCGCGCGCCCTGAGGTTTGGTGAAGCCGACGACGACGAACTCCTGCCGCAGCTTGCACTTGAGCTTGATCCAGTCAGCGTTGCGTTTCGACTGGTACACGCTGCCAGCTCGCTTGCCGATGACGCCTTCGAGGGACATCAGACTCGCGCTTTCAATGATGTCGCGATGGCCGGCAGAGAAGGCTTCGGAGAACCGGAGCAGGCCCTTTTTCTGTCGCCCCAGCACTTTCTTCAGCGCCGCACGACGGTCTTCCACGGGCATCTCGCGCAGGTCTTCTCCGTTCAGGAACGGCACGTCAAACAGGTAGTAGATGATGTCCATGCTGCGGTCGATGTCGAACGCATTCTGCAGCGCCTGAAAGTCCGGCAACCCGGCGTCGTTGAGCACCACGACTTCGCCGTCCAGCCAGCAGTTGTCCAGTTTCAACTCGCCGATGGCCTTGGCCTGCAACGGCAGTCGCTCGGTCCAGTCATTGCCGTTACGGGTGAAAAACTTCACCTCGCCATCAATGATGCGAGTCAGAATCCGGTAGCCGTCGTACTTGATTTCGTAGAACCACTTGCCCTCGGGCGGGGTGTCCATGAGCGTCGCCAACTGAGGCGAGAGCTTGGCTGGCACGCCGCTCTTTTTGGGCGAAGGCGCTTTGGCTTCTTTCACCGCTGGCTTTTTTGCGGGCTTCTTCGCGGTAGAGGTCTCGGCAACGGGTTCAGACGTGTCCGATTTACGTTTAGCGGTCTTGGCCGGCGCGCGCCCCTCGCCCACCGTCGCGCCACTGACCACGCTGGCCGGCTTGTCGGCCACGATGTCGTATTCCTCGCCCGAGCGCACGGCATCGTCCTTTTCCTTGATCAACAGCCACTGCTCCTTGTCGCTGTTGCCCGGCAAGCGGGTCCGCACCAGCGCCCAGTCGCCGGTGAGCTTTTCACCGATCAGGGTGAATTTGAGCTTGCCGGCCTTGTAGGTTTCCTGAGGGTCGCCGTGGGGTTGCCAGATGCCGCGGTCCCAGACGATCACGTCGCCAGCGCCGTATTCGCCCTCGGGAATGCTGCCCTCAAACGTGCCGTAGCCCAGCGGGTGGTCTTCGACGTGCACCGCCAGGCGCTTGTTCTTCGGGTCCAGGCTCGGTCCTTTCGGCACTGCCCAGCTTTTCAGCGTGCCATCCAGCTCAAGGCGAAAGTCGTAATGCAGATTGCGCGCATCGTGCTTGTGAATGACGAAACTCAGCGCCTTGCCTTTCTCGCTTCGCGTCTGGCCCTCGCTTTCGGCCGGCTCGGACGTGACATCGAAGTTGCGCTTGCGGGTGTATTCACTCACAGGTTTTGTCATGACGATGAACCTCTGCGCAGTGGAACGGTGCATCTTTTAACGCTACAACAGGACACGCGTTCAAGAGGCCTTGGTGGTCTTCTTCCGGGGCGGCGCACGACGCTTCGCCGGCGCATCGTCCTTGGACTCGGTTTTGCTTTTGCTCGCCGGTTTGGCTTTGGCGGGCGCCGCCTTCGCTGCAGCGCCGCGACCGCCCAGGCTGCGCTTGAGCAGTTCGGTCAGGTCGATGACATCGGCCGATTTGCGCTCGGTGTCGCCAGCGTCCGTTTCCACATTCTCGATCTTGCCTTCGCGGGCCTTGGTTTCCACCAGCGACATGATCTGGTCCTGGAAGGTGTCGCGGTACTCTTCGGCGTCCGGCGTCCATTCGGTGCTCATGTCCTTGATCAGGCGCTTGGCCATGTCCAGTTCACTCTTGCTGAGCTTGACGTCGGTGGCCTCCTTGGGCAGCTCAAGGCTGTCGAGGCCACGCACTTCCGAGGGCCAGCGCAGCAGCACGAGGACGATCGCCGACTCCAGGGGCATCACTGCCGCCAAGTGCTGGCTGGTGCGAATCACCACATGGGCCAGCGCCACCTTGCCGGTATCGACCAGTGACTGCCTCAACAGCGCGTAGACTTTCTCGCCGCGCTTGTCCGGGGCAAGGAAGTACGGCGTGTCGATGTGCTGGAGCGGAATCTGGTCGCTGTCGACAAAACCGAAAATGTCGATGGTCTGGGTCGATTTCGGGTGCGCCGAGCGAATCTCGTCCTCGCTGATAACGACGTAGCGCCCCTTCTCGTACTGCACGCCTTTGACGATGTTTTCTTTATTGATCTCCTTGCCGGAGACCTTGTTGATGCGCTTGTAACCGACCGGGTCCATGCTGCGTTTGTCCAGCCAGTCGAAGTCGACACCTTGCCGCGACGTCGCCGACACCAGCGCCACAGGAATATGCACCAGCCCAAAACTGATCGCGCCTTTCCAGATTGCCCGAGGCATAGTTTTTATTTCCGATGGGGTGTGAGGGGTATGTGTAGGAAGTGACCGGAGCGCACGCGGAAAAGTTTCGGGCCACCGACCGGAGCGTCGCTTGCATCAACATAGCGGGCGGGGGCTGCCCGCCTTTGGTGCGCAAGACGTGTCACGTAAACGCCCGCCTGGACAGATCGCGTACCTATTCGGCGAAGCCTCTTCTTAACGCAACGAAAAAGCGTTAAGCTCCCGCCACTCCTTTTTGCACGCCGTACCAGAGCCGTCTCTGTCAGGCCTGCGACCTCTCCCGGGTACTCCCATGACGTCCATTTCTTCCGCAAGCCACGGCACCACAATGACCAAGGGCCTGGCGATGCTGTTCGCGTTCTGCTGCGGCGCAATCGTTGCCAACCTGTATTACGCGCAACCCATCATTGGCTTGATTGCGCCGGACATCGGCCTGTCCGGCACACTCGCCAGCTTCATCGTGTCACTGACCCAGATCGGTTACGCGCTGGGCCTCTTCTTCCTCGTGCCACTGGGCGACTTGTTGGAAAATCGTCGCCTGATGATCGTGACCACCGGCGTCGCCATTCTCAGCCTGCTCAGCGCCGCATTCGCGCAAACGCCCAATCTGTTCCTGGTCGCCTCGTTGCTGGTGGGTTTCAGCTCGGTGGCGGTACAGATTCTGGTGCCACTGGCCGCCAACCTCGCACCGGAAGAAACACGCGGGCGCGTGGTCGGCAGCATCATGGGCGGTCTGCTGCTGGGCATCCTGCTGGCGAGACCCGCCGCCAGTCTGATCGCTGACCACTTTGGCTGGCGCGCGGTGTTCGGCACGGCCGCCGTGGTGATGCTGCTGATCAGCGTGGTGCTGGCGACCACCATTCCGAAACATCAGCCGGCCCACACCGCCACCTATGGCCAGTTGCTCAAATCCTTGTGGACCCTGCTGCGCAAACAGCCGGTCCTGCGCCAGCGCGCGTTTTATCAGGCGTGCATGTTCGCGACCTTCAGCCTGTTCTGGACCGCCGTGCCGCTGGAACTGGCGCGCAATCATGGCCTGTCGCAAAGCCAGATCGCCCTCTTCGCTCTGGTCGGGGCCATCGGCGCCATCGCCGCCCCCATCGCCGGCCGCCTGGCCGACGCCGGCCACACCCGCGTCGCCAGCCTGTGCGCCATGCTGTTCGCCGCACTGAGTTTTCTGCCCAGCCTGATTGACCCTGCCTACGCCGTGATCGGCATGGCAGTCACCGGCGTCATCCTCGATTTTTGCGTGCAGATGAACATGGTCCTCGGCCAGCGAGCGGTCTACGCTTTGGACGCCAAAAGCCGCAGCCGGCTCAACGCGCTGTACATGACCAGCATCTTTATCGGCGGCGCGATTGGCTCGGTGGTCGCCAGCGCGCTGTATGACCATGGTGGCTGGGTGTGGATTGTCATTGTCGGGAGTGCATTTCCAGTGCTGGCGTTGTTAGGGTTTTTGAAGAACTCACGGCCATGAAGAACGGAGCGCGGCACGCGCAGGATGCTCAGGCCATAGGCGGGAGGCGCTGATCGCCGCCCAAGAAAAAACCGCCGATATCGGCGGTTTTCTTTTGAAGGTTCAGCCCCTGAACCCAGCCATGGGGCCGGCTGGCTCAAGGTCTCTTCCAATTTCGATCGCTACGCGCAGAAAGTGCAGCTGAGCTTGGGCATACTCCGCAGCACGCTTGTGCGCTTCGGCACTGAATTCCGTCATTTCCCGAATCTTGGCCTTGCGTTTTTTGATATTCATGAGCACCTCCCTGCTGTGGTCTTGGGGGACATCCTAGAAACGATCGGCTGAAATAACAAGGCATCCAGCCGTGTCGAACTCGAACCCCAGTGCCTGATAGTAGTTCACCACGCCTGGCTCGGGGCGTTCGATCTGGATGACTTTGCATCTCAGCAACTGCGCGTAAACCCTTACCGCCATCAACATCAATGGGGCAACCGACCCTTTCAGGGGATGACTCTCAGTCGGTTGACCTTCCAGCAAGATAATCTTGATCCGCAAACGGCTTCGACGAGGTGTTGCGTAACATAAACCGCAAAGCTCCTGAGCATGCCACAGGGCGAGGTCAAGACCTTTCGGATCTTTTAGCTTCCACTCAGGCACCGCTCGCCAAGGATAATGGCAGCGCTCCCAGCCATCGCTGATTGCGAGCGCCGCGGGATCAATAGGTAAGAATTTCACTGCCTCGCCGTTAATACCGAGTGATCGTACTCCAGCGGACTTCTCGACGGTTTGATTAACCAATTCGCGCGCTTTCGACTTGAGGACCTGATTGCGCAGGTCAGTCCCCTTTCCCTGTCTCCTCATTGCCAAATTCACCGCATACCAAAGCAGCGAATGATGACGGAGGTATCCGCGCCACATGCGTTACATATTTATAGCTACCAATTTAATGTCGCCTATCAACCATCGCCGCAAACCCCTCCGCAAATCCTCAATCAACGCCTCCACATCTTCCAGACCAATGTGCAGCCTCAGCAACGGGTTCAAGGATTTGTCCGACGCGTTGTCACGATCACCGACGTTCGCGACGATGATCAGGCTTTCGAACCCGCCCCATGACGCACCCAGGCCGAACAGTTGCAGGGCGTCGATGAAGCGTTCCAGATGGCGGGGGTCGGTGTCCGCGAGTTCGAAGGTGAGCAAGCCGTTGCTGCCGTTGAAGTCGCGCTTCCAGAGAGCGTGGCCCGGATGGTGGGGCAGCGCTGGATGGAACACGTTTTTGACCTGCGGCTGTTGCTGGAGCCAGTGCGCGACCTGCAAGGCCTGACGCTCATGGACGTCCAGCCGCGCGGCCAGGGTACGGGCACCGCGCAGCACCAGATATGCATCGTCCGGACTGACGGTATTGCCGAAGGTGTCGGTCATGACGGCCAGACGCTGCCAGACGGCTTGGGTGGTACAGACGCTGCCCATGACCACATCGCTGTGACCGCACAGGTATTTGGTCAGGGCCATGATGGAAATGTCGGCGCCCAGGGCCAGAGGCCGGTACTGATACCCGGAGCCGTAAGTGTTGTCGACCGCCAGCAGGACCCCTTTCGATCGGCACAACGCGGCAATCGCCGGAAGGTCGCACAGTTCATACAACAGCGATCCGGGAACCTCGGTGTAGACCATTCGGGTGTTGGCTTGCAGCTGTAGTTCCAGGCCGCTGCCGTCGGCAGAAAAGTAGCTGTACTGAATACCGAACGGCGCAAGGAATGCTTCGGCGATTTGCCGCACCGGTGAATACACCGCGTCGGTGATCAACACATGATCGCCCGGTCGCAGGTAAGCCAGGAATGTCTGCGCCACCGCCGCAAGGCCAGTGCCGAACAGGCGTGTGCGGTAGCCGCCTTCAAGCTCGGTGATCAGGTCTTCCAGTTCGAACGCGGTCGGGTTGCCCCGCGCACCGTAGCTCAGCACGCGCTCGGTGTCGCGACGCTTTCGTGCCTCACGCATATCGCCCAGGCTGTCGAAGAGCACGGTGCTCATTCGCGTGACCGGCGGGTTCACGCCGCGCGGCCCTCGCCCTTTGCGCCACGGGCGGCATGCACCAACCGGGTACGAACGCGATCTTCCTCCGCAACGGCCAACAAGGGCTTGAGACTGGCGATCTCCTGCTCGGTCATTTGCCCCAGCAGGCCGATCTCCCACGCCAGGTACTGCCGAGCCGCCGCTTTGTTGCCCGAATGACGGTCATGGGTGAAGAACAGAAAATCAATGCAGTCCTCGTCAGGCGGATCACCGGCGCTTTCGCTGAGGTTGAAACCTGCCGTCTGCCATGTATTGAGATCCAGCCAGCGCACCGAGCCGCGCAACTCCTCCGACAACTCCAGTGCAGCCAGCGCCGCTACGGCAGATTGCTCCGCCACCAGCACGACAGGTTTCCACTGCGAGAGCACGTCCGCAGCCAGCCGAGGGCGAATCGACCAGCGCGCCCCCTCGATGTGGCCTTTACGAAACGCCATGCTACCGCGCAGATCGATCAGCGTGACCGCATTGTCTCTGAGCGCCTCCGCCAGTTCGGCGGCTTCTATGCCAGCCAGGGCCGGGAAAGCACCTGAATTGTCGATCGGCAAGTGCAAGCCGCTACTCAACCCGCCTTCAAGTACATAAGCGTCGAGGCCCAGCTGACGCAGCCAGGCGGCAACGATGGGTGCGCGCACGCCGTCATGGTCCACCAGCACCAAGCGCGCTTGACGCACGCCGATGTACAAGTCGGTGCTCTGGATCAACTGCCCACCCGGCGTGTGTTGCGCGCCAGGCAAACTGCCGAGGGCAAATTCTTCCGGGGTACGCACGTCGCACAGGAACAGGCTGCGGGACTCTTCGGCAAACCATGCCAGAACCTGCGCCGCGTCCACCGCCTGCACCCCGGCGCGCCGGGCGAACTGTTGAGCTGCCTGACGCTGGCTATCCAGCGAAGCGCCGACCGGGACATTCGGGTATCGGCGATCACTGCCGTGCTCCAGCGGCAAGTCGGCGAGATACCAGCCCTGGGTGCCGTTTTCCAGGGCGTAGACCGGATTTTTCACCCCAAGGTCGATCAGCGTTTGCGCACCGATGATGCTGCGCGTGCGGCCGGCGCAGTTGACCACGATGGGCGTGGTGTCATCCGGTACCAGCTCGTTCAGCCGATAGCCCAGCTCGCCATTCGGGCAGCAGACCGAACCGGGAATGGTCATCTTGCGGTATTCATCGAATGGTCGGCCGTCCAGCAACACCAGCGGCTTGCCACCGGCTTGCATCGCCGCCAGCTTGGTGGCGCTGATATGCGGCGTATGCCGGGCCTCTTCGACCAACTCGCCAAAGGCCTTTGATGGCACGTGTACCCCGGCAAACAGCTCACGGCCGGCGGCGCGCCAGCCATCGGTGCCGCCCTCAAGAATATGCACGCCGCTGTAGCTCAGCGCTTCAAGACGCTGCGCGGCGCGTACGGCGAGTTCACCATCATCGCGGTCGTAAACCACCAGGCGAACCCGAGGATTGGGGGCGAGGCGATGCACGTCCAGCTCAAGGCGGCTGTACGGCAGATTCACCCCGTGAAACAGATGTGCCTCACCGTACTGGCCGTGTTCGCGGACATCGAATACAGCGATTTCCTGTCCGTCGAACAGCCAGGCGTGTAATTGTTGCGGGGTAACTTTTTGGCTCATGACGTTCTCGTGATTCTGTTGTAGAGCGCCATCAGGCGTAGGCCTTGATCGAGGGGGCCATTTGCGAGGCGTTGTAATTGAGCACCTTGCCTTCCTGGTTCACGCCATAGCGCCCGTTCAAAGATTCCAGCGGACGCCCGTACAAGTGGAAATGCAGGGTCGGTTGCTCGCCCTCGACTTTGATGCCGTGCAAATCCTCGCCGAGGAAGCTGATGGGCGTTCCGGGCTGCACCACCACTTCCTTTTCCAGCGCGAGCCGGGCGAACGCCGGATCGCTGCCGTCGTCCGTGCGCGCCCACACGTAATTGATCTCCTGACCCTCGACGGCAACGATTACCGCCCAGGTTTCATGGTTGTGGGGCAGCGTACTTTTGCCTGGCAGCAGTGAGTTCATGTACAGCGTCGGGGTCTCGCCGTCGTCGTTCAGCCGGTAGCGGAACGCGGTGTCACCCTCGCCTGGCACCGGCGCGGGAAAGGTGTCGAAGTTGAACAGATCGCGCCGTTCCGCCAGCCCCTCAAGCAGCGTGACGATGCTGTTCAGTGCGTCCCGATCGACGCCGCGCTGATGGATGGCGCGTATCTGCTGCAGAAAGGCTTCGACGACTTGGCTGCGGTTCTCAATGCTCATCAGGTGCTCCTTGTGTGTGTTCAGGCCAACAGGCCCGGCTCAGACCGACAGGCTGTAACGGCTGATATTGCTCAACAGAAACGGATCGCCACTGGCGACCGGACGGCGTCCGGCGTCGCCCAAGGCATGGCGCAAAAACGTCTGGGTCCGCTCATGGGTCGGGCGCTGGAAAATGTGTTCGGGGCTGCCGTGCTCGACGATCAGGCCGTTTTCGGTGAAATACACGACATCGCTGATGTCCTCCGCGAAACGCATTTCGTGGGTGACCAGCACGCAGGTCATGCCCTCTTCGGTCAGCTCGCGAATCACCGTCAGCACCTCGCCGACGGTTTCCGGGTCGAGTGCCGAGGTCACTTCATCGAACAGGATCAGTTCCGGCCGCATGGCCAATGCCCGCGCAATGGCAACGCGCTGCTGCTGACCGCCAGACAGCTGCCCTGGATACGCATCGGCCTTGTGCTCCATGCGGACTTTGGCGAGCAGTTCGTGCGCGTGCTTTTCGGCGTTCGCCGCCGTTTCGCCGAGCACCTTGCGCGGCGCGATCACCAGATTTTCCAGCACGGACAAATGCGGGAACAGGTTGTACTGCTGGAACACGAAGCCCACGCGTTTGCGCAGTTCGATGCGCTGCGCCTCGGTCTTGAGCGTGTGCACATCGGTGTCGCCCACCCGGATGCTGCCGCGCTCGGTCTGCAGTAAACCGGTGATGCAGCGCAGGATGGTCGACTTCCCCGAACCCGACGGGCCGATGATTGACACCGCTTGCCCGCGCTGAACGTCGAGGTCGATGCCCTTGAGCACGTGGTTGCTGCCGAACGAAAGATGAACATCGCGCAGGCTGATTAGGGGTGGTTCGGCGCGCGTGTCAGGAGAAGGCATAACGTCGCTCCAGGAATTGAGTGAATCGGGAAATCGGATAGCAGTAGGCGAAAAACAGCACCAGTACGCTGAAGTAGATCAGCACTGTGAAGCCGGTCCGGTTGACCGTATTGCTGGCAATCTGCGCGGTGTCGATCAGGTCATGCACACCCACCAGCGAGGCCAGCGCGGTGCCCATGGTGATGACTGCATACAGGTTCATCCACGGCGGCAACATGCGCTTGAAGCACTGCGGCAGGATGATCGAACGGAAGATCTGCCCGCGTGTGAAGGCCAGCGAGCGGGAGGCTTCCCACTGCGTCCCGGGTATCGAACCGATGGCGCCGCGAAAGATTTCCGCGACGTTGGCGCTGGCGGGCAACGCCAGGCCGAGGGTGACTTTCACCCAGTCCGGAAACGAGATCCAGGACGTGCCGATGTGCAGCTCGAACGGGAAAACGTAGGTGGTGAAATAGATCAGCACCAGCCACGGCGCGTTACGAAATACCTGCACCCAGATCTTCGCGGGCAGCCGGGTGATCCACAGCGGCGACACCGCCAGCGCACCCACCAGCAGGCCGAGCACGGAGCCGATAGCAATCGCCAGCAGGCTGATCAGAATGTTCTGGGCAAAGCCCGTCGCCAGCGCTGGCGACCACTCCAGGAGCGCCGCAAACACCGGGCTTTTCGGGGCGCCGAAGACCAGCCACAGCAACACGGCGGCCAGCAGCACCAGCGTGCCCGGATGCCGACGCGACCAGTAAAGCGGCAGGCGCACAGACGAATCAATGGCCATAACCAGGCATCCTCAATTTGGCTTCGAGGGCACGGCCCACGCAGTTGACGACGAAGCTGAGCAGGCCGAAAAACGCCAGCAGCAGGATCATCAGTTCCAGCACGTTGTCGCTCTGGGTCCAGATCATGATCGAGGCGTAGGTGATGTCGCCCACGGCAATGGCCGACGCCACCGCCGTCATCTTCACCAGGTCGATCAGGTTGTTGATCAGCGACGGGAGCGCGAAACGCATCGCCAGCGGCAGCTGCACGTTCCACAGCAACTGACGGCTGCTGAAGGCCAGGGAGCTGGCGGCTTCCAGCGTCACGCTCGGCACCGCTTCGATGCCGGCGCGCAAGGCCTCAGCGTGAAATGCGCCCTTGTGCAGGGAGATCACAATGACCACCCAGGCGAACGGCGTCAGCGGGTTCGCAGCGCCAACGGCCTGGGTCAGCAGCATGTTAAGCACCAGGAACGCGCAGTAGAGCTGCACCAGCGTCGGCGTGTTGCGGGTCACTTCGATGAACACCCGCGCTGGCCTGGCCAGACTGGGCTTGCCGCTGGTCAGCATCGCCGCCAGCGCAAGGCCCGCCAACAGGCTGCCCACGATCGTGAATGCGCACAACGCAATGGAGGTCACGGCGCCATTAACCAACGAACCGCGCTGGTAAGCGTCCAGCAAAAAGCCGTAATTCAGACCGAACCTCGCCGCGCTCTGCACGAACAGTTCAAGCAGGTGCGTCATGCGCTCGCCCCGTCCTTAAGGCGCACGTTCAAGCGCCCGCGGCCTGGAATTTTTCGTGCAGTTCAATCAGCGCAGGTGACGGCGGGCTGATGTGATGGCGCTTTTCTGCGTCGATCAACCAGCCCGTGCGGTGCCAGCCCTTGACGATGGCGTCGAGTTTCGCCTGGGTGTCGGTCTCGCCGGGGCGGGTCCAGATCACCGACGGCGCAGGATTGAGCTCGGGACTGAGGGCGCGGTAGTTCTGCCATTCCGGGCTGTCGGCCACCAATGGATTGATCAGGGTAGCGTCGTGCACCGCTGCGACGCAGTTGTTGCCGCGCAGGGCCAGGAGGGATTCCGACGAGCTTTTGAATGCTTTCAGTTCAGCGCCGAATTCGGTCAGCGGCTTGATGTAACTGCTGCCCTGGGACGTGCAGACGGGTTGGCCCTTGAGGTCTTCCCAGCGGGTGATCTTGCTGTCTTTGAGCACCGCTGCGGTGCCGCCGACGCGATAGAACGGGGTGGGTACGAAGCCCAACTGCTGGCCACGCTCGGCGGTCCACTCCATGTTGGCGATCAGCAGATCGACCTTGCCCTGCTGCAGGAACTGCACGCGATTGGCGGGCAGCACGGACACCAGTTCTACTTCGGCGCCGAGCTGACGACCCACGTCTCTGGCCAGGTCCACGTTCAGCCCCTCGGGTTTCTGCGTCGTCGGGTCAATTGAGCCAAACGGGCCGCCGGACAGCAGCACCCCCACCACCACACGGTGGCGCTGCTCGATCTTGTCCAGAGTGGCATCGGCCTGCGCCGCAAAACTGGCGCCCAGCGTCACGGTGGCGCCGATCATCAGCGGCAGGATACGAGCAAGTGGCGAACGCGTGGACGGCATGGACTTCCCCTCAGATGGACATCGGCTCGGCGCGTGCGACGGGTAATGCGTCAGCGCCTTGTAATGAGCTGCATGCTAGGGAGGGAACTGCCGGAGCGGAAATGAAAATATCAAATATGGTTATAACTTTCTGGTTTCGGCCCTTAAAGCAAAAAAGCATAAGCGCTGTTTTATTGAGTTTTATCGATATTTTTAGAGACAGGGCTTTCCCCATTCATAAAAAACCGTAATGTATTAGCCCGTTCAGCTGATGTAATCCAGGCGTGCAGGAGTGAGCTTGCTCACGATTGCTGTGTATCTGCGCCGATGATTGGCCTGACAGATCGCGATCGCGAGCACGCTCACGCCTACGAGGAATGGCGCTGCGGGTAACAAACCGTTCAAACGAGTAAACACGATGTCCTCCACCCTAGACCTCGAACTGCTGCGCACTTTCGTCGCCGTCGTCGATCACCACAGCTTCGCTGGCGCCGGAGCGCACCTGTCGCGCACGCAGTCGTCGGTGACGCAGCACATGCAGCGTCTGGAGCAACAGATTGGCGTCAGTCTGTTTCAGAAACAGGGCCGTCAGAAGCAACTCACCGAACCCGGTCGACAGCTGTTACGGCATGCCCGGCAGATGCTTTCACTGAACGACGACGCGCTCAACTCCCTTCGCGAAAGCAGCATGAGCGGCGTGCTGCGTATCGGCTCACCCCACGACATCGCCGACACCATCCTGCCGCCGATCCTCAGCCACATCGCCCGTTCTGCGCCGAAGCTGCGACTGGAGATCGACGTCGGTCGGAGCCCGTTTCTGATGGAGGATTTGCATCGCGGCAAGGTCGACATGGTGATTTCAACCCGCGAAGATCCGGCGCTGGAAGGGTTCGCCTTGCGCACGTCGCCGGTGTGGTGGATCTGCTCGGCGCAGTACCTGCACGTTCCTGGAGAACCGATACCGCTCATTCTGGTGGACGAGCCGAGTATTTACCGACGCTATGCCATCGAAGCACTGGAGCGCGCCGACATCGAATGGCGTCAGGCGTACCTGGCGTCGAACCTGATCGGCATCAAGGCGGCCACGCGCGCGGGCCTCGGGGTCACGGCGCGAAGCATGGAAATGCTCGGGCCGGACATGCGGGTGCTGGGGAAGCCGACGGTCTGCCGAGAATGCCCGACGTCACTTATTACCTGTGGATTCGTCCCAATACGGTGAATCCGCTGGCGCGCCGGGCGTATGAGCTGATTCGTGGCAGTCAGGGCCTGTAGCGGCCCTGGTCTCTTCCACGGGGTTATTTCTGCAGTTGCGCTTCCAGCCAGTGCTTCAAGTCCGCCACTTCATCCGTTGTAATCGTATGCCCTGCCC
Organism: Pseudomonas sp. 15A4; assembly: GCF_016925575.1. Classification (NCBI taxonomy): domain Bacteria; kingdom Pseudomonadati; phylum Pseudomonadota; class Gammaproteobacteria; order Pseudomonadales; family Pseudomonadaceae; genus Pseudomonas; species Pseudomonas sp. 15A4. The sequence continues at coordinate 4,809,988 of NZ_CP068986.1, forward strand.
CGGCGTAGGCATGAAACTCGGGAACGATCAGCAAATTCTCCAGCACCGCTTTGGCGTCGGTTGCACCCGAGTAAGCCACGCGGGTGTCGGCCGAGCCGTGGCCGATGAACACCTTCAGTGGTTTCAGACGCTCATCGGGTTTCAGGCGTGAATGAAGGGACGCGAGAATCTTGCCGCTCAAGGGCGCGATGCCGTGCACCAGTTCCGGGTATTGCAGGCCGATCTGGTAACTCATCATCGCGCCCTGGCTGAAGCCGACCAGGATCACTTTGTCGGGCTGGGTCTTGTATTTCTCGGTGGCCTGCTGGATGAAGGTCCGCAGCAAGTCTGTGCTTTTGTCGACGTCGCTGGTCACGCCTTCGTATTCGGCCTGATCGGTGTCCTGGGTGAACCACTTGTAGCCGCCGCCGTCGACTTCCTGCGGCGCACGCACGGAGAGGTAGGTGTAACCCGGGGAAAGATCGTTTTTGATGTCGAGCAGGTCGCGCTCGTCGCTGCCATAGCCGTGCAGGAAAATGATCAGGGGTTTGTCTCTGGATTCAGCGGGCACCGCCGCCAGATACGGCAGCGCAAGGTCGGTGAGCAGAGCGGGTTCTGCGTGGGCCATGCCGGTGAACACACACAGCAGCGCGGCGAAAAACTTCATCATGAGCGTGAGCCTTTTTGCGAAAAACGTCGGGCTCATCATACGCAGCATGTCGCGAATGTCAGCCCGTCAATGATCGCGCAAAGCTGTCAGGTGGCTGTACGGAGTATGAATTTCTTAAGCGCAGGGTTCAGGACTCCAGCGCCTCCAACCCCAGATGCTCACGCAGGGTCGAGCCTTCATAGGCTGTGCGAAACAGCCCTTTGCGTTGCAGGTGCGGAATGACGCTTTCGACGAATTTGCTGAATGAGCCCGGCAGATACGCCGGAGAAATCACGAACCCGTCGCAACCACCCAACGTGAACATCTCCGCCAGTTGATCGGCAATCTGCGCCCCCGTGCCGACCAGTTGCGGCACCCGCACGCTGCTGGCGAAAATCCGGCCCAGTTCCTCCAGCGTCGTGTCCGGCCCCTGCATCAGCAGCTTCTCCGCTGCAGCAGGCGGTATCGACGGCGAGCGTGCGATCTCTGCCAGGGTCGCCGACAGCGGAAACGGCGAGAGATCGACGTTCAGTTGCGATGCCAGGGTGACCAGACCCAGTTCCGGGCGCGCCAATGCGTTGTGCTTGTCGCGCTTTGCCCGCGCCTCCGCTTCGCTGCCACCAATGAACGGCATCACCGCCGTCAGCACTTTACAGCTGTCGGCGTGGCGGCCTTGCGCGACGACCTGTTCGCGCACGTCCTGGCGAAACGCGTGCATGGCTTTGAGGTGCGGGTGAATGGTGAAAATCGCCTCGGCCCAGCGCGCGCCGAACCGCCGACCACGGCCCGAGGAGCCTGCCTGAATCAGCACCGGCCGCCCTTGCGGCGTACGCGGAATGTTCAGCGGACCTTCGACCTTGAACCATTCGCCATGATGCTGCACCGAAGTGATCTTCGACGGGTCGGCGAGCACGCCGCTTTCCCGGTCCAGCTTCAACGCATCCGGCGCCCAACTGCGCCACAACTTCAGCGCCACTTCGACGAACTCGTCAGCGCGGTCGTAACGCAGGTCGTGCTCAAGGTGTTTGTCCTTGCCGAACAGGCGCCCTTCGCTGTCGTTCATCGACGTGACGATGTTCCAGGCAGCGCGGCCTTTGGACAGATGATCGAGCGTGGCGAACTCCCGGGCGATGTGCGCCGGCTCGTAATACGTCGTCGAGCGGGTAGCGCCCAGGCCGAGCTTGCTCGTTTGCCCGACCAGATAGGACAGAATCGGCAGCGGGTCCAGACGCGTCGCATCCTGCGCGCCATACCGCAGGGCCACGTCCCGCGAGCCGCCCATCTGATCACCCACCGCCAGCCGGTCGGCGAAGAACAGGAAATCGAACAGCCCCTCCTCCACCACCTGCGCCGTGCGGGCGTAATACTCGGGATCAAGGTAATGGCCGACCGTTTCGGGATGACGCCAGACCGCATGACTGTGAATAACCGGCCCGGTCAGCAGGAACGCCGACAGGTGAATGTGACGACTCATGATCGCGCTCCTGACTTAGTGGGCGTGCGGGGTCCAGACAGCGATGTCGGACACCTTCAGCGCTTTGGGGATCATCCCGGCCTCGAAATAGAAGTCGGCGATGCGCTGCTGCTCGGCCAGTTCATCCACCTTGACCGGGACGATGTCGTAGCTGCGTCGGCTGTTGGCCAGCTCGACGGTCTCAGGCGGGATGTTGCCCCACAGCGGCGCCAGATTCGCCGCGGCTTCATGAGGATGACCTTTCACCCACTGCCCGGCGTCGTGCAAGGTGTCGAACACCACTTGCAGCACCTCGGGATGGGCCTTGGCGAAACGCGTGTTGGCCACGTAAAAACGGTTGTAGTTGGCAATGCCGCCGGAGCCGTCGGTCAGCACGCGAACATGATGCTCACGCTGCTGGGTCGCCAGGAACGGGTCCCAGATCGCCCAAGCGTCAACGTTGCCGCTGGCAAACGCGGCGACACCGTCGGGCGCCTCCAGGTAAATCGGCTTGATGTCCTTGAGGGTCAGCCCGGCGCGCTTCAGGGCCGAAATCAACAGAAAATGACTGCCTGAGCCCTTCGACACCGCCACGGTTTTGCCCTTGAGATCGGCAACGCTGCGGATCGGTGAGTTGTCCGGGACGATGATGGCCTGCGCCGTCGGGGAAGGATTCTCACGGGCGTAATAGGTCAGCGGTGCATTCGCCGCCTGCGTGAACAAGGCAAACGCATCGGCGACGTCGGCGTGCAGGTCGACACTGCCGGCGTTCATGGCGCTGAGCAGCCCGCTGCTGAATTCATGCCAGTTGACGGTGAAACCCAGCGGCTTGAGTCGCTCCTCCAACTGGCCGTCGTTCTTGAGCAGAATCCACAGCGTGGACGAACGCTGATAACCGATATTGATGACCTGCTCGGCGTGAGCGGTGACGGTCGCCAGCATTAACGCAGCGGCGACGATGATCTTTCGCAGGGACATGAGGATCCTTGGACGGGCACTAAGGGGCGCTCAGCACGAAAACGAATGAGCACATCGGAACAGCTTCACTTTCATTATAAAAAACGGCGCAGGTTATGAAAGAAACTTATAGATCTATCCATATGCCCGAAGTGCAACGGAACGGCTGAATACCCGCTGCGGTCTAGGGATAAGCACATCAGTCCGTTGCCGAACCCAGGAGCACCCGTGAACATTTTTGAAGCGCTGAGAGAAAGTCATGAACGGCAACGCGGCTATGCCGACGCCTTGATCCAAACCCATGGCGACAGTGAGGAGCGTGTCGAGGCCTACAAACAGCTGAAAGCTGAACTCCAGGCCCATGAAACCGCTGAAGAGCGCTTCTTCTATATCCCGCTGATGCAGTTCGACAATGGCGTCGACCTCAGCCGCCATGCCATTTCCGAGCACCATGAAATGGACGAAATGATGGAAGAGCTCGACGAGACCGAGATGTCCAGCCCCTCATGGCTGGCCACGGCCAAGAAGCTGTCAGAGAAGGTCCATCATCACCTGAAGGAAGAAGAGCAGAAGTTCTTCCAGTCAGCGGGCAAGTTGCTGGACGACCAGCAGAAGCAGTCGCTGGCCCGTGAGTATCACAAGGAGTATAAGGAGCAGTTGGCTAAAGCTTAAGCCGCTCTGAATGCTCAAAGCCCCGAATCTTCGGGGCTTTTTTTTGGCTGCGTTTTTCGCCGTACTTTTGTTCGCTGTGCGGCGTTGCTGGTGAAGAGCGGTCGCGTGCGGGTTTGGCGGAGTGCGCAAGAAGTTGCGCACCTGTTTGTTGAAAATGGAAGGGGCAATGCTCTGCAGGCCACGTCGTTCGGGGCGTGCAGACGAGTGCGCAAGAAGTTGCGCAGGGGTGCGCAACTTCTTGCGCACCTTTGCCTTCTCGTCTGGGTTGGCGTTCGCCAAACCCTCCTGTTTTTCCTCTTAAGCTATTGATTTTCCTGGGCTAATCCATATTTGGCACAGCCCTTGATATCTCCGTGCCCCCGGATTGGCATTCACGCCTTCTCGGATGGTTTTTTGAGCACGGAGAGCATCCTTGGCAAACCCCGCAGTTACGTCCGGCAGCGACGCAAAAACGAGCCTCAGCTGGCGATCGTTCCGCTTGATCTGATTCAGCTTGAGGACGTGGGAGCGGGTGCGGCCACTGTCGATGCCTGGCTGCAGGGCATCAGCGGCGGGGTCGTTTCGCTTGAACGGATCAAGAGCGCTGCGGGCTTTTTGCCTGTGGTGGGCAACATCATGGCGCTGGTTGATGCGCTGAATGACATCGTCCGGCTGGCGACCAGTGAGAAACGCGACCCTCTGGATTGGGTGAGTCTGGGCATCAATTTGATTGGCGTCTTGCCGACACCGCCGACCATGGCGGCAGCGCGGATGAGCCTGCGGCCGACGCTGTTTCTGGTGCGTCAGGAGATGCGGCAGGCGGGGAAGATGCTGTTGGGCGATGCGCTGATCGAGGTGCTGATCGGGCACCTCAATGCGGACATCGTTGGAACGCTTGATGACTTTGTAATGCAGGCGCAGACCAAGCTTGCTGGCATTCTCGATGACGCGGGGAAGCTGGGCGAAGGCGTGCTGAACGAGATCGCCAAGGGTCTGGAAAGCGTGGTCAACGGCGATCTCGATGCCGAGGGCAGTCTGCTTGAGGCCGTGCAACTGATCAGCGATGGGCGCAAGCAGTGGGACTACGATCCCAAAGGCGCGATTTCCAACATCTTCATCGCGGTTGCCGATGTTTACATCGCAGCCGGCCAAAAAATCGTCAACGGCACCGTCGAACATCTTGTGCCTGAAGCGCTGAAAGACCCGGTACGCAGAAAGGCTAAGTCGTTGCGTGCCATGGGGTCAGAGCTTCGGGCCCAGATTAATGGTCTAGCAGATCCTGAGGTTCAAAACTCGATTGGAGCGTTGCTGCAGACGTTGGCTGGAGCGGTTGTAAGTTGGCGTTCCCGCAATGGGCATGGTCAGTCTTTCAACATCAAGCCGGGGGTGGTTAATCAGGCCAAGCGACGGGGCAGCGAAGGCAAACTCGAAGTTGTTCAGCGTGAGAAGCCGGCGAAGGGCCGGCCCAACGTACTGAAGAAGTGCACCTGTGCCTGTCCTTGCGCCTGTAACTGCGGCTCAACGGGGAACAGCATCAGCTTTGCGATGGGCTCGGAGTCGGTCAGTCATACCGACTTTAGTTTGCCAGGGCCTTTTTCCATTGAGTGGAATCGGACTTATTGCTCGAGTCTGGATGCTTACGATCATGACGTCATCGGTGCGCGTTGGATCACGCCGTTTAACACGCGGTTTGATCTCGTCGGCGACGGATTGGTCTTCCACGACGCCGATGGCCGCAGCCATGAATTCCCTCTTCCCAAGGTCAAGTTGTTTCACTTCAACGCCATTGAAAATCTGACCGTCGTTCGCCTCAGCAAAGATCGGTTATTGCTGATGCGTGGCCTGGATCACAGGGAGACCTATGTTCGGCGGGGACAGCGGTTTGTTCTGATTAACAAAGTGCTGCCCAATGGCGCTGGGGTGATGCTGCATTACGAGCATCGGCATGATGGACGTTTGATGCTCTCCGAGTTGGTGACGTACTCGGAAAAAGATGTCAGTAAAGTGCATCTTCGTCTGGGCACTTTGATTGATGATCAGGGGCGCTTGACGGGCCTTTGGGAAGTTCGTGACGGCGACGTCAAACGCCAACTGTGCGCGTATCAGTACGACGATTTTGGTGACCTTGTTCTGGCTCAGGACGAGAACGGTTCGGCCTGGCGTTACCAGTATCAAAACCACCTGATTACCCGCTACACCGACCGCACAAATCGTGGGTTGAATTTGCAGTGGCAGGGAACAGGTCCCGATGCGAAGGCTGTGCGTGAGTGGGCTGACGACGGCAGTTTCGATACGCGATTGGCGTGGGATGAAAACATCCGTCTCACCTGCGTCACCGATGCGCTCGGTCACGAAACCCGGCATTACTACGACAGCCTCGGCTACACCTATCGCATCTGCCACGCCGATGGCCGTTCCGAATGGTTCTTCCGTGATGCCGCCAAGAACATCATCCGCCACGTCCACACCGACGGCAGCACCGACCGCTATCGTTACGACAAGCTCAGCAATCTGACTGAGCACACCCGCGCTGATCACAGCGTGATGAATTACGCCTACGACGACAAAAGCCACCTGATCAAGATCAGCGATGGCGAGGGTGGGCTGTGGAAGCGGGACTACGACCATCGCGGAAATCTGGTCGAGGCGATCGATCCGCTAGAGAACGTTACCGAATACACCTACAACTCGTTTGGCCTTCCTACAGCAATCAACGACGCTAACGGCAATACAAAGGCGTTGGCCTACAACGACGCCGGACAACTCGTTAAGTACACCGACTGCTCCGGCAAGATCAGCGCGTGGGAATACGACGAACGCGGCCAGATGATTCGCTTCACCGACCCGGCCGGGCACAGCACCACGTACGAATACAAAGCCGGTCAGCTTGTCTTGGTCAAACACCCGGACAAGACCGAAGAACGCTTTAGCCGGGATGCCGAAGGCAGACTTCTCGCCCACTCCGATGGCCTCGAACGCTGCACCACCTGGCGCTACACCGCAGCCGGTTTTATCGCCGAACGCGTCGACGCCGCCGAGCAAACCCTGCGCTACCGCTGGGACAAACTCGGCCGGTTAATCGCGCTGGAAAACGAAAACGAGCGTCGTGCGCACTTTCACTACGACCCTGTGGGCCGGCTGCTGGAAGAACGCGGCTTCGACAATCGCTCGACTCAATACCGGTACGATCCAGAAACGGGACGGCTCGCTCAGACGCTTAACGGCCAGCGCACCATCGCACTGACCTTCGATCCCATGGGCCGCCTGACTGAACGCCGGGCCACCCTCGGCGAGCAGTCCCAAAGCGAAACCTTCGCCTACGACGGCAACGGAAATCTGGTCATGGCGACCAACGCCGTCAGTCGCCTGCAATGGTTTCACGACCCGGCTGGCAATTTGCTGCGCGAGCATCAGCATTACTCAAATCTGGATAAACCACTGGTTGCCGTCTGGCAGCATGAATACGACGCGCTGAACAACCGCGTCGCGACCATCCGCCCGGACGGGCATCGCGTCAGCTGGCTGACCTACGGCAGCGGGCATCTGCTGGGCCTGAAGCTCGACGAGCACGAACTACTCAGTTACGAACGCGATGACCTGCACCGTGAAGTGGCCCGTCATCAAGGCAACCAGTTGCTGCAAACGCAGCAATGGGACCTTGCGGGACGTCTTCACGAACAGCTACTGGGCCGGGCAGACGACAAAACCACGTTTATCAGACGCGCCTACACCTACGATGCCGCGGGCCAACTCACCGACATCAACGACAGCCGCCGTGGAGTCCTTGCTTATAAATACGACCCGGTCAGCCGCCTGCTTAGCGCCACCAGTCGCCTGGGCACAGAAACCTTCGCCTTCGACCCCGCGAGCAATCTGCTCGACGACAGCGCCGCACCCGTACGCCGCCCACTCGACCCCGAACCGGTCCGTCACAAACTGATCGACAACCTGCTGCGGGACTACGCCGGCAACCACTACGAATACGACGAACGTGGCAACCAGACCGAGCGCTGGACCAACGGCCTGCGCAGTGAGCTTTACTGGGATCTATTCGATCGACTGGTCCATTTCCGTGATCCGCGTCTGACTGTCGACTTCGGCTACGACCCCTCGGACGTCGCCTCTACAAATTCTCGAAAGCGCACTACCGCCCACGCCCGGAAGCCGGCACTGGCTGGAACGAAAACGAACACGCCCGCAAAGAGCGGGAACTTGGCTGCGGCTTCACCCTGTACGGCTGGGACGGCGACAACCTCGCCTGGGAAAGCAGCCCGCCGCCCTACGCCGGCGCCTTGGGCCGAACCGTCCACTACATCCACGAGCCCGGCACTTTCGTCCCCGTGGCCCAGGCCATCCGCCACGAAACCATCCGCCTCGTAAGCCAACCCACCTATCAGGGCCGCTACAACTTCAAAGAAGACCCGCTCTGGACGTACAAACCAGCGGCGCTGCCAATCGACGTCCTCGCCTGGTACCAGTGCGATCACCTCGGCACCCCTCAGGAGATCACCGACCAGAACGGCAACACCACCTGGAGCGCGCAGTACAAAGCGTGGGGCGAAGCAACCGAACAGCGCTCCGAATTCGCCCAACAGATCGGTCTGACCAACCCCATCCGATTTCAGGGCCAACACCACGACTACGAAACCGGCCTGCACTACAACCGCCACCGGTACTATGATCCAAGGGTCGGGCGGTTTATCAGCAAGGATCCGATTGAACTTGCTGGAGGTTTGAATCTTTATAGTTATGCACCGAACCCATGCGAATGGGTTGACCCTCTTGGGCTGATTTCATGCGGCTTGACTGGAAACGATGTAGGGGACGCGAGCAATCTGCCCGTGATAAGCAAGGGAAGTAGGGAATGGAAAACGGCCACCGAAAGCATAAAAAAGGCAGCAAAACAAATTTCAGGGTTCCAGATCAGGCAACAGGCGAGAGACTATTGAAGGATGCTAAGGGAGAGATGGTGAACTACGATACTTATACAACCCAGCGTTATAAGAAAGGTTTCGAGTGCCATCCCAACGAAGCACATACTGACAACGCTCCTGAGAACAACCTTCCTCACATCAAGTGGAAAGACTGGAGTGCGGGCAAAAAAACAGGCGGAGCAGGCCACATATTCCATGACTAAATATTCTTATATTTTCGATGTCGACACATACCCTGTCGCTTGGCGATTCAACTCTAATGATTGCCTGCTGTCTGACCAGGAAAAGGCAAGCATCATTTTGTTTAATGAACCCCAATCACAACGGCTCTGGGATGCATTTATCCCCACAAAAAACCTGATGGAGCTAACTAGTAACAATTTCAAGCGCCATGAAAAATCTACACTAAGCTTTTCTGAAAGTGCTGAGTCAGCCGAGTTCTTCAAGTTCAGATTAAATGAGGCTGGCTTTATTTGGTTTTTCTGGGGTGGACGCTCAGCGGCGATAGTACCCAAGGATATATTTATAAAAGCCTGGGACGATTTCTTCTACCCATCGGATGAAGACTCCCTTCTGCTAGTGGTCAATAGCTCGAAGGCCATATATTCTTTTGAAGACACATTTTTTTATGGCGATTTACTGACCCCTGGCACGGGCCTTGATGGCTAAAACTTCCTTAACTAAAGGGGCTGACCCCTTTAATATTTCAACTCTATAACCTCATCTTGCAAACCAGGAAATTCACTTGCTTAACGCTATAAATAAATCTGTCCCCTTTCCTCCCCGTAACTGGACTGCAACTGATGCCCGTAGTCGTTTGTCTGGATTGTTTTACCTACCGCTCGTATCACGCATAATCCAACAGTCGGAGATATCACCAACCCATACTGCTCGAATGCGTCGTTAGGCTTCGGGACGCTGCCGGTTACGTATAAATTCTCAGATTCCTTTGCAATCTTGGGCGCTTGCCCTGTCACCTTTTCGATTGTGTCTAGGCTTACACCAGCTTCTAATCCAAATGGGCCAACGCCAGCAGGCAGCAGATCGGCAGCTCCTTTAGCCTGTGTTTCTAGTGCTGGAGGTGTATCGTTCACAACGGTTTGTGAAGCAAGTACTCGAATAGGGTTCAACCCAAATTTTGCTACTAGATACCGCTGCTCAAGCATTGCCAGTGATTGCTCGGTGGTCGCAATGGCTGAGAGCTTCAAAGATAAAATTATTCCGCCGCTGTAGTTTGCTGCATCGATCTTTGCTGCATTGATGTTCGTTTTCACCGACTGAATCTCGCCGGCAATGGATGACGCCAAAGCCTCGTCCGGCACAGATGTTGTCGTCTCTACCTTGACTGGTGATCCTGACTCGACAGCCAGCATCCTTTGCTCAATGAGCGCCTGATTTGTCTGAAGGACTTCGACCCTGGTAGCTATAAGTGCCTTGATGAGTCCTCCGCTATACGAGGCTGCCGCCTGTTTGGCTGACTCAATTTCGGATTTTGTGTGTGACAGCTCAACGTCCAGTTTGGAAAGGTACGCCCGTTGTTCTGGGGTGAGGTCTTTAGGACCGCACCCGCCTAATACTGCAACCGATGAAAGTACCAAGCTGATCCCAAGTTTTCGCACTGCCCAACCCTCCATAGTGAGATCCAACTCTACCATGCAGGCAAGCGGCTATTAGTATGTCTAGAGCCAAGGCGGCGCGGAGAGCAAATACGAAAAAGCCCGTTGCTCCGGCGTAATGCTGTTCATTCAGGGCCTCCTCCCGACGGTTTTTGCTTAAGTGCAGCGGCGAAGAAAAAAGGCGCTCACCCCAATTAGGGAAACACCATTTTCCTTAGGTGAACAGCGTTGCGAATGGTCGTGATTGCTATGGTTTTCTTGCCGCCGTATTTCGATCGCGATGGAGTGTTTCTTTAAGAACGGTCGGTGCGAATTTGGCGGAGTGCGCAGGAAGTTGCGCACATGTTTGCTGGACATGCCGGAGTCGATGGTCTGCAGGCCACGTCGATCCCGTCAAAAATTCCCCCATAAAACCCATGTGGATTTTATCGCCCTGAACCGAGAGATTGTTGACCTTCCGAACGACCAAGTCCGCCCCCTCCAAACGCAAAAAGCCCCGAATCATCGGGGCTTTTCCATCACGCCATTTGATTGATCACCAAAATCAAGGATCAACCTGCGCCATCAACTCCGCCACCGGCTCAGCTCGCTTGGCATACCGCTGCGCCACCACCGCACACACCATCAGTTGAATCTGGTGAAACAGCATCAGCGGCAAAATCAGCAACCCAATCGTGCTCCCCGCAAACAGCACCTGCGCCATCGGCACGCCGGTCGCCAGGCTCTTCTTCGAGCCGCAGAACAGGATGGTGATGCGGTCTTCCTGATTGAAGCCGAAGAGCTTGGACAGCAAGGTCGCGGCCACGAGCACCAGTGTCAGCAGCAGGCAGCACACCACCACCAGCCCGGCCAGGTCCCAGATCGGTGTTTTCTGCCAGATGCCTTCGTTGACCGCCTCGCTGAATGCGCCGTAGACCACCAGCAGGATCGAGCCCTGGTCGACGAATTTCAGCCAGTTCTTGTTGCGTCCGACCCAGGCGCCGATCCAGCGCCGCATGATCTGGCCGGCAATGAACGGCAGCAGCAACTGCACGCTGATCTTAACGATCGCGTCGAGGGTCGAGCCGCCTTCGCCGTGGACGTTCAGTAACAGCGTAACCAGCAGCGGGGTCAGGAATATCCCGAACAAGCTGGAGGCCGCCGCGCTGCAGATCGCCGCCGGAATATTGCCGCGTGCCAGTGACGTGAAGGCGATCGCCGACTGTACCGTCGCGGGCAGCGCACACAGGTAAAGGATGCCCATGTACAGGTCTTTGCCGATCAGCGGCGACAGCACGGGTTTGAGCGCGAGGCCAAGCAAGGGGAACAGGACGAATGTCAGCCCGAAGACCAGCAGGTGCAGGCGCCAATGCCCCGCGCCGGCGATGATCGATTCGCGGGACAGTTTGGCGCCGTGAAGAAAGAACAGCAGCGCGATGGCGATGTTGGTCAGCCAGCCGAAGCCAACGGCCACTTGCCCGGTGGCGGGCAGGAAGCTGGCGATGATCACCACGGTGATCAGCATGAGGGTGAAGTTGTCGGGTAGAAAACGGGGGCGGGTCATCTGCGTTATCCGAAGCTGCCAGGAACATGCCCGCCACTTTAGCGCGCAATGCACCTGCCGACTAACGCCAATATGTCGATCAATAGCGGCTAACGGACACATTCGCATGCGTACTGCGGCTACCGGTCCCTTCCCGGCTGAAGCCGGTCCAACTGGAACCGGCGGAAGCCACTTGCCAGACGTTGTGTCGACAAGCGGCTCATCGATTAATCCGGGTTATGTCAGGCCAGACCGCCCTGAATCACACGCATCACGGTCACTCGACGCTGGCCGGGATTGTCTGCAATGAGCCGGGACAGGGCGGCTTGCCACTTCAATATGTCCTTCTCTTTGGAGAGCATCATCAGTTGTTCCCAGCCCATCGGACCACGGGGGCCAAACTGCGCAGCAGCCTGCTCGGGACTGTCTTCGCGTTTCAAGAGGTTTGCTGCAATTTCCGAGAGAGTACTCATGGCCGGCTCCTGGGCATGCGCGTTTTAGAGCATGCCAATTCAAAACTAAAGGTGATTTCAGGAGTGCCTTCGCGCCAATTTTCTGTGATCGAGGCCGCCTGTAACAGGGATGTAGCAAAGTTCAGACCAAGAAGGATCTCGCCGATTTATTGTTCATCTGGCCTATCCGATCACCCTCGATTTTGCAGCGTGTCGCCGGACGCATTCCCGGCTAAAGCCAGTCCTACCTACTACGTGACGCTCGTCGCCTTCCTGGCTAAAGCCGGTCCTACTGAGTCCACTAGAATCGCCATCCATGCGCGTCGGTCGGTCTTCCAGTGCCAACGGTTGACCCCTCCCGGCAGAGTCGCTTAACTGTATATACATACAGCAATCGAAAAGGAGGGCTTCATCATGAACGTCGTTTTCCCCGGTTTTTCCGCAACTCCCCGCAGCCGACGCCCTACGTCAGCACGTCCAGCCGCCCTGCCCCGGGCCTACACTCGCCGCGCGCCGAAGAATCCGCCGGTCAATCCAGCGACTGCCCGGTTCAGCGTGGCCCATCATGATCCCGTATGAGCGAACCTTCGCGCTGATTGACTGCAACAGTTTCTACGCCAGCTGCGAACGGGTCTTCCGCCCGGACCTGATAAGGACACCCATCGTCGTGCTGTCCAACAACGACGGCTGCGTCATCGCGCGCAGTTACGACGCCAAACCCTTCGTGAAAATGGGCGCGCCGTATTACCAGATCAAGGACGACCTGCGCCGTGCCGGGGTGGTGGCGTTCAGCAGCAATTACGCGCTGTACGGCGACATCAGCGAGCGGGTGATGACGATCATCGAGTCGATGGTGCCGGCCCTTGAGGTGTACAGCATCGATGAAGCGTTCGCCGAGCTGACCGGCCTTCCGGGCGACCTGGATCGATTTGGCCGCAACATTCGCGAGCGGCTGATCAAATGCACCGGCATCCCGGTGGGCGTGGGCATCGCGCGGACCAAGACGCTGGCCAAACTCGCCAACCATACTGCCAAGCGGTTGTCGCACATCACCGGCGGCGTGGTCGATCTGAGCGATCCGTTCAAGCGCGACTGGACCCTGCGCAACACTAACGTCGGCGAGGTCTGGGGCGTCGGCAAACGCATGAGGGCGCACCTCGAAGGCATGGGCATCAAGACGGCGATGGACCTGGCCCGTGCCGACCCGTGGACCTTGCGCAAAACCTTCAGCGTGGTCATCGAAAAAACCGCCCGCGAGTTGGCCGGCACGCCGTGCCTGGAGCTGGAAGACGTCACGCCGCCGAAACAGGAAATCTGCTGCAGCCGGATGTTTGGCGCACGGGTCACCGACATCGAGCCCATCAAAGAGGCGGTCGCGACTTATACCCAGCGCGCCGCCGAAAAGCTTCGGGCGCAGAACTCGCTGTGCAAGAAGATCCGCGTCAGCATTCGCACCGGGATGTTCAACCCCGAGGAAGTCAAGTACGCCAATGCTGCACTGGTGGAACTGCCCTACCCCACCAATGACGTGCGCCTGATGACCAAAGCGGCGACCGAAGCGGTCAATCGGCTGTTCCGGCCGGGCTTCAAATACAGCAAAGCCGAAGTGCTGCTGATGGACTTGCGCCACCCGGGCGAATTCACCGATGACCTGTTCGCCCATTCGCAACCCACCGACGCCGACAAGGTGATGGAGGTGCTCGATGAAATCAACACGCGATGGGGTCGCGGCACACTGCGCTCGGCCAGCGTCCCGGCGGCGCCGGAATGGGCCATGCGCCGTGACCTGATGAGCAGCAGTTACACGACGCGGGTTGATCAGTTGTGGACGGTCAAGGCGACCTGAGCCGTGTTTTTTGGCGCCCGCAGTGAACGCAGCCGCCCCTGAGCACCGCCAGGTTGCCCTCGCTGAGGCACGGGGGCTTGAAGTCATCAAGCGCTGCAGCCACTGAACGTGCAGATGTAACTGCATATGCATAACGCCCAAATAGGCTGAACTATGTTCCTGACCCATTGATCCCAAACGATGCGCACCCTGCGCGGCCCTGATGGGTCAGTTCATTTGCACAGCATAAGCGTCAGCAAAATAGGGAGTCGTCGTGAACACTACCGCCCATCTTGTCTACAGAAACCCGCCAGGCCCGCTACACGCGATAATGCTTGCCGGAACCGTCCCGCTGTTTCTCGGCGCATTGCTGAGCGACATCACCTACTTTCAGACGTACCAGATTCAATGGAGCAACTTCGCTTCCTGGCTTATCGCCGGGGGTCTGGTGTTCTGCGGACTCGCTGTTCTGTTCGCGCTGGTCAATCTGATCCGGGCCGACCGCAAGGCCGGGCGCCCTGTGGTCTATCTGGTCTTGTTGGTGGTGACTTGGGCACTGGGGCTCGTCAACGCCTTTGAACATGCCAAGGATGCCTTCGCCACCATGCCGTCGGGCCTCATTCTCTCCGCACTGACCACGCTGCTGATTGGCGTGACAGCGTGGCTGGGACTCACCAGCGTGCGCACGGGGGATGGAAAATGAACCACTCGATCAAACTGACCGCAATCAGCATGGCGTTATTGTTAAGCGGCTGCGGTGACGCCGGGGATGCCACCCAGGCATTGGGACCCGATCCAAAACTGCCGGCCGCCCAGCGCGGTCTTTTACCCAGCATGAAGATTGCCGAACCGGCGTTGTGGGGCGACCAGAAGCCCACGGTCCCTGAGGGCTATAGCGTGACAGCCATCGCCGCCGACTTGCTGATTCCTCGTCAAACGCTCGTGTTGCCCAATGGCGATATCCTCGTGGCTGAAGGACGTGGCGGCAATGCCGCAAAACTCAAGCCCAAGGACGTGATTGCGGGGTACATCAAGGCCCAGGGCAACACCAAGGTCAAAGGCGGTAACCGCCTGACGTTGCTGCGAGATGCAGACGGTGACGGCGTCTACGAGACGAAGACCGTATTTGCGGAAAACCTCAACGCGCCCTACGGCCTGGCGTTTGCCAACGGCAAATTGTACGTGGCCAACCAGGACGAATTGGTGCGTTTCGATTATCAAGAGGGGCAGACCAAAGCCGACGGCCCACCGATCAAAGTCACTGACCTTCCCGCTGAAATAAATCACCACTGGACCAAGTCATTGGCCATCAGTGATGACGGGCGCACCTTGTACGTCGGCATCGGTTCGAACAGCAACGTGACCGAGCGCGGCATGGAGGTCGAACTCGACCGGGCCAGGGTCTGGCAGGTGGATGCCGAGACCGGCGCCCACAAACCGTACGCAACCGGCATCCGCAACCCGACGGCGTTAACCATCCAGCCGCAAACCGGGAAGTTATGGGCAGTGGTCAACGAGCGCGATGAACTGGGCCCGGATCTGGTCCCGGACTACCTGACCTCGGTTCGCGAAGGCGGGTTCTACGGGTGGCCCTACAGCTATTGGGGTCAGAACGTGGACACCCGTGCCCAACCGCAGAACCCGAAAATGGTCGCTGCCGCCATCAAGCCCGATTACAGCCTCGGGTCCCATGCCGCAGCCCTTGGCGTGGATTTTTCCATCCCGGCGATGGGTGAAAAGTACGCTGACGGGGTATTTGTTGGCGAACACGGCAGCTGGAACCGGGAGAATCCGGTGGGTTACAAAGTCGTTTTCGTGCCGTTCAGCAACGGCCGTCCGAACGGGGCGCCGATTGACTTCGCGACCGGCTTTCGGGGTGCCGACGGGAAAACCCGCGGGCGGCCAGTGGGTGTGACGGTGGACCCTAAAGGTGCATTGATCATCGCCGACGACCTGGCGAACACCGTATGGCGGGTCACTCGTAATCGATGAAGGATGATTCCAGGCAGGGCAATCCTGCCTGGAATGTACAAATGTCGTGCTGATCCGTCGGCATGAATTGATTCATGCGTTGAGAGGGGCGCGACACCTGTCCGCTCCGCCCCTGATTGGATTAACGACGCGCATCAGGCCGGCAACTGACCCTGACCGCTTTCGATGATTTTTGCGAAGTTCATGACGTTCTCGACGTACTTCGGATCCCCCACGCCGCCGGCATCCGCGGGGTTGTCCTTGTTGACCTTGTCCGGGCCCGAGTTGTAGGCGCGCAGTGCGGAGTTCCAGTCACCGAACGTAGCCTTCTGGTCGCGCATGTACAGCGCGCCGGCCATGATGTTGTCGTGGGCGTTGTTGACGTCGGCATTGCCGAGCTCGTTGGGGTTGTCTCGTTTGAGGGCGGCGAAGGTGTCGGCGTTGACCTGCATCACGCCTGCATCCTTTTTGCCATTGACATTGGTGGTGTCCTGGCCCAACTGACCACGGGATTCGGCCCAGATCTGACCCGCCAGAATGTTCGGCGGCACGCCGGTTGCGTTGGACGCTGCCATGATGTCCTTCCGGTAGTCCTCAAGCTGAGGCGGCAAATGCAAACCGCCCGAACCGCTGAGGGCCGTGTCGTCCGACACCGTGTCAGTGTTGGCCGCAAGCGCAGCAGCGGGTGCCTGAGCAGCGCCAGCGCCTTGCGCACCACCGCCCGCCCCTTCTGTAGCGCCACCGCCACCACCACCGCCCGCTCCCTCGGTCGCGCCGCCACCGCCTCCGGTCACTGCGTTGTTCTGCGCCGCCGGATTGCCAGTCTGGTTGGGGTTGTTCTGCATCAGCATTTGCATCAACTGCATGATCAGCGCCATGAGCTGCTGGGCAATGCCGTTCTGGTCGGCGCCGCCAGCGAGGGGTTAGCGGCGTTGGTCTTCGAATCCTGATTCTCAGGCGATCCAAAGTTGACCTGGGACTGCCCGGCATGGGCAAACAGAATCGAGCTCGCGTCGAGCGCTTGACCGGCGCCACCGCCGCCGCCCAGGGAGTTGCTCTGGCCGGGCTTGCCGCTCAGGGACGAAAAGTCCGGGTGGCCGGGCTCGCTCAACGGCCGAATCTGGGAAATACCGATACTCATGATCACTTACCTCTTTCGGGTCAGGAAACATCAATGGGCTTTGGGGATGCCGAACTGATCGAGGACCGGGTCGACGTTGTGATCGAAGGCCTTCTGGGCCTTGTGTTTCTTGACGGCTTCGATGATGGCGGAGATGCCGAAACCCAGGGCCATGGCCGCGTCGGCGATCCAGCCGACCACCGGAATGGAGGCACCGATGGCTGCCCCGGCGGCCAGCCCCGCTGCTTCGCCTACGACCATGCCGGCGACGCGGCCGCCGACTTTCGCCGCGACCTCGCCCAGCCCTGCGCGCCCGGCGGACTTGGCCACCGCGTCATAGCCATGCTTGGCCGCCGAGAGGCCGGATTTGGTGCTGTCATAAATGGTCCTGGCGGCATCGGCTTTGTCGCCGCGGGCGAGCATGTCCGACACCGAGGCAAAACCTGCCACTGAGCGCAGCGCTGACGGTCCCATGTTCGAAGCGACCTGGGCGGCCATCGACGGCGCATGGTCTTTATCGCCCTTGGCGTTTTCCAGCACCTTGCGACCGCTCTTGGTGTCTTCCAGATGGTGAAAGGTCGAATCCACATAGCGCGATTGCTGGCTCTGCACGAAGGTGTCGGGCAGCACGCTGTCATACGCAGCCTTTTGCGCGTCGGCGCTCTGCAACGCCTCCTCTCCATCGGCTTTCTTCTGATCGAGCAACTGCCGGACGGCGCCGCCTTCGCTGAAGTTGCGCACGTACGAATCCTGAACCTTGCCCTGCAGGTCAGGCCGCTGACCCAGTACCTGCTGCGCGGTTGGCACATGAGCGTCGTCGCCGAGCAGGTCTTTCTGCATCTGCAGCTGCGCCGACAACCCGCCCAGGGCGCTGCTGTAGTCGGCGTTCGGCTTGTCCTTTTTGGCGGCCTTGTCGGCGGTGTTCAGGTCCGCCTGCAGGGCCTCGCCGCTGTTGACCTTGCGCATCTGCTCGGTGACGGCTTTCTGCAACGTCGGCGTGCTGGCGACCAGCGCCCGCGACTGCTGCGGTATCTGTTCGTCGAGGAAGGCTTGCACCTCAGGATCGGCTTGCAGCTGGCCGATCTTCTCGTTCAACGCCTCTTCGGTCTTGCCGGTCTTGCGCAGGTCCTGGCCGGCGACGACGCTCTGTTGGGTCTGCTGCAGCTTGATCATGACCGCGGCTTTCTGCTCGCCGCTGTAGGCCGACGGGTTGTCGAAGACGTCCTTGCCCAGTTTGGAGATGTCGACGTTGGCCACTGAGTTGAGGGTGGCGGCATCGCTGAGCACGCTGGCAAACTCGCCGCCGTTGGTGGGCGCCTGCTTTTTGATCCAGTCGCTGATGTTCTTGGCGTTGAACAGCTTGTCCGGGCTGTGGGCCGCCAGCGAGCGACCGCTCAAACCGCCCTGGTCGATCTGGGTGAGGAAGCCGGGCTGAGACCAGGTTTTCGCCGCCTGCTTCAACGGTCCCGCCAGGCCCGGGTTGTCGTTCTGAATGGCCTTGAGGCCATCGGCACTGGTCAGGCCATCGACCTTGGTTTTGCCATCGGCGCCCAGGGCATGCTTGGGATCGGCAGCCTTGGTCAGCGGCTCGTTGGCGCGCATCAACGCAGCGCTGCGGACCATTTCCAGAGATTGAGGGTCGGCGTCCGGATGGTCTTTCTGGTAGCTGGCAATGTCCTTGTCCGCGCTGTCGGCGGCTCTTTGCATGTTCTTGGCGAAGGACTTGAGGTCGCCATCGGTTATTTTGCCGTCCGCTTTGCCGCCGTGCTTGCCGGTATCGACTGCGGTTTTCAGCGACGGGTTGGCGTTGATGAAGTCCATGGCCTTGGCCGCATCCGGGCCTTTTTCAGCAGCCATGCGCGCGGCGGCGATGGGTCGATTCAGCTCTTTGGCGGCCTGCTCGCGCTGGTCCGGCGGCAGGTTGGCAACCATCGGCGCCCAACGCTCAAGCTCCTTGGGCGATGAGTATTTCGAGTCATCGAGAAAGGCTGCTTCGGTGGCTTTGGGTTCATCGGCTTTAGCGTCCTCGGCCGGTTTCGCCGCCTCGACCGGCGCTGCGGGGGCAGCGGCGTTCGCCTGGGCGACAGGTTGCGGACTGGCCGTGGGAACGGCACCGGAAGTGGGAGCGTTTTGCGCGGCGGCGTTGGGAAATGTCGTGGCGGATTCGGGCGACGATGGCGCCTGTCCTTTGAACAACTGCGTGAGCTGGGTCAGCAATGACAGCAGCTGCTGTTCGATGCTCTGAGCCTTGCCCGCAGCGCCTGTGCTGCCAGGGCTATTGCCGGCAAAGGCACCGTTCGCCGGCGATGGCTGGGTCGACGCGCCGAAGCGAATAGTCGGATCGACGCCCCCTTCAGTAACAGCGCAGGCTTGGCGTCAGTCATCGGCAATCTCTGGGCGGCTTCGGCGCCAGCAGATTGGGAAGCAGCGGCGTTGGGAGGAGTGCTTAAGATACGCATGAGTCGTCATCCGGGCGTGAGGGATAGCGACTGTGTGGCTGCTGCGCGGCGTCGGTTCCGATAATGTTGCAGTTTGTTTCTCGGATGCCGAGGGAGCAGCCCATCTCACTGGATGCACGCGATGCTTTTTAGTGGGACCGGCTTCAGCCGGGAAGAGGCCTGCGTGAACACCCTCAACCCTGCGGCGTGGCGCCCGACGCCTTCCCGGCTAATGCCGGTCCCACCAGGGTCAGGCAAACGGGTCCATCTGCCGCTTGAGTTGCTCGCGGGCCCGGGACAGGCGTGAGCGCACGGTGCCGATCGGCACGCCAAGAGACGACGCGGTTTCCTGATAATTGCCGTCCATTTCCAGCGACACCTCGATCACCCGCTGCATGTTCGACGGCAGCGTGCCGATGGCCCTGACGACCTGCATCAGCTGACGATGGCCGTCGACCTGGTGGCCGATGTCACCATGGCTGTCGGGTTCGGAATGGGTATGGTCTTCCCAGCTTTCCTGATACGGCTGGCGGTACATCTTGCGGAAATGGTTGCGGATCAGATTCAGCGCAATGCCACACAGCCAGGTCTGGGGTTTGCTTGCGTGCTGAAACTTGTGCTCGCTGCGCAGCGCTTCCAGAAAGGTGCTCTGCAGAATGTCGTCGACATCTTCCGGGTTCATGACCCGCTTCTGAATGAAGCCGCGAATCATCTTGATCTGATCACTGGTCAGGTGACGTATCCCCTGGGCGGGACGGCGCACGGGGGAGTCAATATCGAGAATCGCAAGGTTGGAAAACATCAGGGCTCTTCCTTGTTTTGAGTGTAATAGCCCTATAGCGATATGCGTGCCACACATACGAACAATCTAACTTATTGATATTCAACAACTAAAACAGTTATCCAAAACGGCGCTGTGCAAAAATTTGCGCGAACACGCTGTTTCTTCGACGAGATTTGGCACAGATCCTTCTGCCCGCAAATAGATGGAACCGCTTTGCGGCCGCGCTCCACTCAGAGCCCATGACCAGGCCCCGAACCGAGCTATCCAGAGCCGACTTATGAAGATCGCCGCCCCGATTGCCCCACAGGCATTGCAACCCCCGCGATCGCGCCGGCAAAGATGCAGGCGCCTGCGCCTGCGCCCGCGCCGCTGCATGCCAATGCGCCGAACGTCAATGGCACTTCGCCGCAACAGGTCGCGCGGTTCGCCTCGGCGTTGGTTCAGCAGAGCCGCAGCCTCAGCCAGCGGGAGCTGCTGGCCAGCGGCAACGCCCTGCAGTCGCGGGCGGTGAAACTGGGCGAGCTGTATCAGCTGTTGATGGGCAGTCAGGACAAAGGCCTCGACGACGCCGCCCGCAACTTGCGCAAGCAGCTGCAAAAGCAGAACGCGTCGAGCCTGGCGCAGATTCTGAGCTACACCGACGGCGACCCGGCGAAGGCCCATGTGATGCTGCAAGCGGCGAGAAAGCAGGCCCAGGCCGACGGCGAAATGGGTGAACACGTGGTGCTGAGCCAGCAGCTCAAACAGTTGCGTCGTCAATACGGCAAACGCACCCGCGCCGGCATCAACAGCGCCAAGGCGTTTTCCCGGCCGACCTCGGAAAAGCGCCGCGGCGCCCTGCGCAATCTGTACAGCGTGGCGGTGGCCGGGCAGCAGAACATCACCGGGCTGATTGACGCGCTGATCAACGAGCAGGAAGAACCCGGCGAATTCGAGCTGAACCTGCGGGACATGCGCAGCGCCCTCGCCGACGATCTTTCATCCCTCACCCCGTCCACCTCGCCGGCGCAACTGCGCACCCTGATGCATGGCCTGAACACCGCGCGGCACGTCACCACCCTGCTGCGCAGTTGCGAACATCTACTGGGCCGCATGCGCAACAAGAACCCGGGGCTGCAAGTGGACGCAGCGGCCTTTCTCAAACACCTGCTCGCGCTGTCGGGCAAGGGCATGAGCCTGGGCGAAACCCTGCAACTGACGCAACACATCGGCGGCAAGCATCTCAAGCATCAACTGGCATTTCTCAACGGGCTGCGGCCCATGCTGCAACAGCTGCCGATTCTGCTTTGGCGCGACCTGAAAAGCCGCCAGAACGCCTTGGGCAACCTGCTCATTCTCATGGCCGAACTGACTCGGCAGGAACAGAACCAGCTCCAGGGGGCCTCGCCTGATGGATCGTGTCATTAACCTGCTCAATGCGATCGCGCACGCCGCCATGCGCCGCTCGGAAATCGTCGGTGCGTTCGTGGTCATCGCCATTGTGTTCATGATGATCACGCCGCTGCCGACGGGTCTGGTGGACGTGCTGATCGCCATCAACATCTGCATTTCCTGCCTGTTGATCATGCTGGCGATGCACCTGCCGCGCCCGTTGGCGTTCTCGACGTTTCCGGCGGTGCTGCTGCTGACGACGATGTTTCGCCTGGCGCTGTCTATCTCCACCACCCGCCTGATCCTGCTCAACCAGGACGCCGGGCACATCGTCGAAGCGTTCGGCCAGTTCGTGGTCGGCGGCAACCTGGCGGTGGGCCTGGTGATCTTCCTGATCCTCACCGTGGTCAACTTTCTGGTGATCACCAAAGGTTCGGAGCGGGTGGCGGAAGTCGGCGCGCGGTTCACCCTCGACGCCATGCCGGGCAAGCAGATGTCCATCGACAGTGACCTGCGCGCCAACCTGATCAGCGTCCACGAAGCGCGCAAACGACGTGCCGAACTGGGCAAGGAAAGTCAGCTGTTCGGCGCCATGGACGGGGCCATGAAGTTCGTCAATGGCGACGCCATCGCCAGCCTGATCATCGTCGCCATCAACATGATCGGCGGCATCGCCATCGGCGTGGTGCAGCACAACATGACAGCCGGCGACGCCTTGCAGGTCTACACCGTGCTGACCATCGGTGACGGCCTGATCGCGCAGATCCCGGCGCTGCTGATTTCGGTCACCTGCGGCATGATCATCACCCGCGTGCCCAGCGGCGAAAACGGCGTTGAAGCCAACATCGGCCGGGAGATCGCCGAGCAGATCACCAGCCAGCCGAAGGCGTGGATCATCGCCGCGGTGGCCATGCTGGGGTTCGCTGCTCTACCGGGCATGCCGACGGCGGTGTTCGTGGTGATTTCGATCATCTGCGGTGTCGGCGGCCTGCTCCAGCTGCACCGCGCCAAGCCCAAGGCCGAGCAAGCCCAGGCCGTGGCCGTTGCGCCGGAAATGAACGGCCGCGAAGACCTGCGCACCTTCTCTCCCAGCCGCCAGTTCGTGTTGCATTTTCACCCCAGCCAGAACCCCGCGCAGATCGAGGCGCTGGTCAGCGAAATCCGTCAGCGGCGTAATCGGCTGGTGGTGCAATACGGCCTGACCCTGCCCTCCTTCATCATCGAAACCAGCGAGCTGCTGCCGCCGGACGAGTTTCGCTTTTCGGTCTACGAAGTGCCGCTGCTTCGGGCCACGCTCAGCCAGACCCACGTCGCGGTCGACGCACGCTCGGTAGAAGGCTCCCCGGAGTGGGCCTCGCTGGAATCGGCAGTGTACGGCAGCCTTGAGCGCGAGGAAGGTCAGTGGCTGTGGCTGCCGACCGACGCCCCGCAATTGCAGGAAGCCCACATCGAGCGCATCGACGCGACCACGCTGATCATCGAGCGCATGGAACGCGCGCTGCAGTCGTGCGGGCCGCAGTTCATCGGCCTGCAGGAAACCAAGGCGATTCTCGGCTGGCTGGAATCGGAGCAGCCGGAGCTTGCCCAGGAAATGCAGCGGGTGCTGCCGCTGGCGCGCTTCTCGGCGGTGCTGCAACGCCTGGCTTCGGAGTGCGTGCCACTGCGGGCGATCCGTGTGATCGCCGAAACCCTCATCGAGCACGGCCAGCACGAGCGCGAAGTCACGGTGCTCGCCGACTACGTGCGCATCGCCCTGAAGTCGCAGATCTACCACCAGTATTGCGGCCCCGAGGGCCTGCTGGTCTGGGTACTGACGCCAGAAAGCGAAGGCATTCTGCGGGACGGCCTGCGCCAGACCCAGACCGAAACCTTCTTCGCGCTGGACAACGAAACCAGCCAGTTGCTGGTCCAGCAACTGCACATCGCCTTCCCCCTGCGTACCCCCAGCGCGCGGTGTTGCTGGTCGCCCAGGATTTGCGCAGCCCGCTGCGGACCCTGTTGCAGGAGGAGTTCTATCACGTGCCGGTGCTGTCGTTTGCCGAAATCAGCAATGCGGCGCAGGTGAAAGTGCTAGGGCGCTTCGACCTGGAAGACGACTTCGAGAGCGATCACGAAGACGACCCGCACGCGCTGGATAACGAGTACGCCGCTTGAGTGCCTGGAGAGCGTCACATGTTTGAATTACGCGTATTGACCGGCCTGCACCAGGGCGCCGCGCTGCCGCTGGTGGGTGAGCAATGGGGCATTGGCGCTGACGCCGATCAGGATCTGGCGCTGCACGATCCCGGCGTCGAACAGCTGCACTGTCGCCTGCAACGCCAGGGCGAAGCCTGGCTGCTCAACGCTGCCGACGGCCAGATCGCTGACGACGAGGGGCATCTTCACGCCAGCACCCTGCTCACCCCTAACAGCGCGTTTGTGTTGGGTTCGGTCTGGCTGTGCGTGTCTCCGGCGCAGGACCCCTGGCCTTCGCTGCCTGCAGTGATTCCTCAGGCGCGGGCCGAGCATGCCGCGCAGGCCGAGGCGCCGGCCAGCGCGCCGCTGGAGAAGGTCGAGTCGCACTCGCGCTTTTTCAACCGCACCACCGGCGTGGTCATCGGCGTGTTGCTCGGCATCGCCGGCAGCGCCTGGAGCCTGAGCCGCAGCGCGACGCCCGCCTCAGAGCAATTGGCGATCAGTTCGCCGGCGCAGCAACTTGCGCAGCAGGCCAATCAGCCGGCCAGACCTTCGAACGAGAAGGCCAAAACGACTGAGCTGCCGGCAAAAAACGCATCCGGCTGACCAGCGTCGATGACGTCAAACGCCAGCTCAACACCATGCTCAGCGAACGACTGCTGGGCGACGTCAGCGTGGAGCAGACGCCTGAGGGTCTGGCGTTGAGCGGCAACCTCAAGCCGGAATCGCAGCTGGTCTATCAGCGCATGCTCCAGCGTTTCAAGGACCGCTATGACACGCCGGTCGCGTTGATCGATAACGTCGCCGCCGGCACCAGTGGCCTGCCGTTCACCATCGTGCAGATCATGTCCGGGCCCCACGCGCACCTGGTCACGGCGGACGGTCGACGGCTGTACGTCGGCGACGAACTGGCCGGGCTGCGCCTGACCCGCATCGATGACAACCGCATCCAGTTCGACGGCGACCGCCACTACGAGGTGAGCTGGTGAACGCCTCGCTGGATCAATGGAAATCCGCCCACCGTCAGCGCCTGAAGGGCTTTTCTGCGGTGAAGGTCAGCGGCCGTGTCAGCGCCGTCAGCGGCATTTTGCTGGAGTGCCAGATCCCCGCAGCCAAGGTCGGTGACCTGTGTGAAGTGAGCAAATCCGATGGCAGCACCATGCTCGCGGAAATCGTCGGTTTCACCCGCGACTGCACGTTGCTCAGTGCGCTGGGCACGCCGGACGGCATTCAGGTCGGGGCGCACATTCAGCCCCTGGGCATGGCTCACCGCATCGGCGTCGATGACCGTTTGCTGGGCAGCGTGCTTGATGGTTTCGGTCGCCCGCTGCTGGGGGATTCAGAAGGCGCGTTCGCCGGCCCCGGTGATCGGCGCGTGACCCTGCCGGTGATCGCCGACGCCCTGCCGCCGACCCAGCGGCCACGGATCAGCAGGGCTTTGCCCACGGGCGTGCGCGCCATCGACAGCGCGATTCTGCTCGGCGAAGGCCAGCGGGTCGGCTTGTTTGCCGGCGCCGGTTGCGGCAAAACCACGTTGATGGCCGAACTGGCGCGCAACATGGACTGCGATGTGATCGTCTTCGGCCTGATCGGCGAGCGAGGCCGTGAGCTGCGCGAGTTTCTCGACCACGAGCTGGACGCCACGTTGCGCGCGCGTTCGGTACTGGTCTGCGCCACATCGGACCGCTCCAGCATGGAGCGGGCCCGCGCGGCCTTCACCGCCACGGCCATCGCCGAGGCTTTCCGCGAGCGCGGTTTGAAGGTGTTGTTGCTGCTGGATTCCCTCACCCGTTTCGCCCGGGCCCAGCGCGAGATCGGCATTGCCGCCGGCGAACCCCTCGGGCGCGGTGGCCTGCCGCCTTCGGTCTACACCCTGCTGCCGCGCCTGGTTGAACGGGCCGGCATGAGCGAGAAAGGCTCGATCACCGCGCTGTACACCGTGCTGATCGAACAGGATTCGATGAACGACCCGGTCGCCGACGAGGTGCGTTCGCTGCTCGACGGCCACATCGTGTTGTCGCGCAAACTGGCCGAGCGCGGGCATTACCCGGCCATCGACGTGCAGGCCAGCATCAGCCGGATCATCAGCAACGTCACCGGCCGCGAGCACCAGCAGGCGAATAACCGGTTGCGCCGTTTGATGGCGGCGTACAAGCAAGTGGAGATGCTCCTGCGCCTGGGCGAATACCAGCCCGGCAGCGACCCGGTGACCGACTGCGCGGTACGGCTGAACGAGCCAATCAATGCGTTCCTGCGCCAGGACCTGCGCGAGCCGGTACCGCTGGAAGAGACCCTGGCGGCGCTGATGCAACTCACCTCGCAACTGCCGGAGTAGTGGCGTGGAAGAAGCGCTTGAAGTCGATCCGCAAACCCTCGCCATGGAACAGGTCATCAGCGTGCTCACGCCTTTGCGCCAGCATCGCCAGGCCAGCGCCGAGCGCGCGCAACGGCAGGCGCAGAAAACCCTGGAGCACCTGCACGAACACCTGCAACAAACTCGCGACTCCTACACCCAGGAACGCCATAACCAGCGCGAACGCCGGCAGGTGCTGAGCAGCGCCCACGTCAACAAAGCGATGTCGCTGGACGACCTCGAACGCTGGCACGAGAAGGAAAACCGCATGCTCGACCGGCTCGCCTATATCCGTCAGGACATGGCCCGCCAAGAGATAGGTATCGAGGAACAACAGCAGCGTCTGGCCGAGGCGAAAGATGCGGCGAAAGCGTCCCAACGCGCCGTGGAAAAACTCGCCTGTCTGGCCGAGGCCCTCAACGAACAAGGTGAATCGTCATGAACAGCCCGGTGCAACACCCGCCTCGCCCACAGCCGCAACCGCGCGCTGAACCGTCCCGGACGCCCTCGCCCTCTCCCGCGTCCTCAAGTGAAACGCGCCAGCCGCTGGCCACTGTGCGTCGCGCCGATACCGAACGCCTGCGTCGGCTGTGCGATGAGTCCGCTTCGCCTGCGTCGTTGAGTGCGGACGGGATGTTTTTTCTCAGCTGTTGGTGCCGCCGGTGACCGAGCAGCAAAGCGAATCCGCTTTTGCCGGCAGCAGCTTCAGCACGCTGTTTCCCACCGAAGGCGTGCCGACGCAATTGATCGACGAACTCGCGCAACGCCTGCCCCAGCAACCGGACGGCCCGTTGAGCCTGACCTTGCTGATGCCCAATCTGGGCAAGGTGCAGGTCAACGCCAGCAAGCGCGACAACCAGTGGAGCATCGAACTGGGCTTCGCCCGACGTGGCGTGCTGAAACGCTTGCAGCCCCACCAACGCAACTGCGAAACCGCGCTGGAGCAGGCGCTGGGCTGTGACGTTGATCTGTCGTTGCACGAGGAGTCGCAGGCATGACGCCAGACATGAACTTGACCATGTATTCGGACACGAACTCGGGCATGAACATGGGCATGAACGTGGGCATGAGCGACCTGAACACCGTAGGACCGGCTTTAGCCGGGAACCCGCCATTCAGTCCGCTGAAGATGCGGGAAGTCAGCGCCGACGTCGCCGAGGCTTCGCGTCTACTGGGTGCCGGCGTGAGCTGTAGCTACACCGCCCAGGGTCAGCACGGCGAGCTAAGCCTGCGATCGATGCCCAACGATGCAAACCGGGATGGCTCGCCCCTCGCAGCACCGGCTTCAGCCAGGAACAAGTCATCGCTGACCTGGTTCGACAGCGCCATCGGCCCCTTCGCCCTGAGCGACGCCGAAGCGGTGCTCAGTCTGCTGGGTGAACTACCGGTCACCCTCGGCGGCGACCATCAGCCGTGGTACTGGCAGCTGGTGAATCAACGCATGAATACAGAACTGGCGGAACTGCTTTGCCCCTTGCGGCCACTCAGCGATATCACTGCGCTGTCCGCCTGTGGCGAAAGTCCGAATGACGCGCCAATGACCTGCCGACTGCAACTGCGATTGGGTTCGCAGGTGTTGCACGCACAGCTCTGCGCCGACGCGCGGGTCATGCTGCAACTGCTCGGCAGCCACCACTGGCGGCCGCACCGGCAGAACGTCGCGCACGACTGGCCCATCCGTCAGCCGCTGGTGTTGGGCGAGCTGTCGTTGAGCCTCGATCAGTTGGCGTCGCTGCAACCGGGGGACGTGCTGCTGCCGTCGCTGTGTCATTTCGACGAGGAAGGCGGCGGGCGCCTGCAACTGGCGGGTCGGCAATGGGCAGTGCAGACGGACAGCCGCGCCGAGCAGCTGTATGTACGGTTCAGCCACGAGGAAGACTTGGGACATGGTCAATGAAGAATTGTACGAAGACGAGATCGAGGATCTTGCCGACGATGAGTCGACCGAGCACGCTCTGAACAATGGGGCCGGCTTCAGCCCTGAGACTGTCGACCGTGGGACCGGCTTTAGCCGGGAAGCTTTTCACGACGCCGAGCATCAAACCACTGAAAGCGAGTGGCAGGATGAAACCGCCTCTGATGCCTACGCGGACGAACCTTACGAGCCTCATTCAGCGGAAACCCACCCCTCCCTCGATTCCCTCGATCAACTGCCGCTGGCCCTGACCCTGCGCTGCGGCAGCCTCGAACTGACCCTCGGCGACCTGCGCCGCATCGCTGCCGGCACCGTATTACCCGTCAACGGCGTTACGCCCGGCTTTGCCACCTTGTGTCACGGCGAACGTGTCGTCGCCGAAGGCGAACTGGTCAGCGTCGAGGGCCGCCTCGGTCTGCAAATTACGCGCATGGCGTCCCAAGCATGATCATGGACGGGATGAACCCGGTGATGCTGGCGCTGTTCCTCGGCGCCCTGTCGTTGATTCCGTTTCTGTTGATCGTCTGCACGGCCTTTCTCAAAATCGCCATGACCCTCCTAATTACCCGCAACGCCATCGGCGTGCAGCAAGTGCCGCCGAACATGGCGCTGTACGGCATCGCCCTGGCCGCGACCATGTTCGTCATGGCCCCCGTCGCCCACGAAATCCAACAGCGGGTTCACGATCACCCGCTGGAGATGGGCAGCACCGAAAAGTTGCAGGCCAGCGCCAGCACCGTCATCGAACCGTTGCAGCGCTTCATGAGCCGCAACACCGACCCGGAAGTCGTGGCCCACCTGCTCGACAACACCCAGCGCATGTGGCCCAAGGACATGGCCGATCAGGCCAGCAAAAGCGACCTGCTGCTGGCCGTCCCCGCCTTCGTGTTGTCCGAGTTGCAGGCCGGTTTTCAGATCGGCTTTCTGATCTACATCCCGTTCATCGTCATCGACCTGATCGTCTCCAACCTGCTGCTCGCGCTGGGCATGCAGATGGTCTCGCCGATGACCATTTCGCTGCCCCTCAAACTGCTGCTGTTCGTGCTGGTGCAAGGCTGGACGCGCCTGCTGGACAGCCTTTTCTACTCGTACATGTGAGGCGGTGATGGAAGCGCTGGCGTTGTTCAAACAGGGCATGTTTCTGGTGGTGATTCTCACGGCGCCGCCGTTGGGGGTCGCCGTGCTGGTCGGCGTCATCACCTCGCTGCTGCAGGCGTTGATGCAGATCCAGGATCAGACCCTGCCCTTCGGCATCAAGCTCGCCGCCGTCGGCCTGACCCTGGCCATGACCGGGCGCTGGATCGGTGTCGAGCTGATTCAGTTCATCAACCTGGCCTTCGACCTCATTGCCCGATCCGGCGGCGCGCACTAGATGCCCTTCGACGCCCAGGGCCTGTTCGAACTGATGCTGGGCATGGGCTTGGCGGCGGCGCGTATCCTGCCGTGCATGATTCTGGTGCCGGCGTTCTGCTTCAAATACCTCAAGGGCCCGCTGCGTTACGCGGTGGTGCTGGTGGTCTCGATGGTGCCCGCGCCGAGCATCAGCCGTGCGCTGTCGGGCATGAACGACGACTGGTTTTCCATCGGCGCGCTGCTGCTCAAAGAGGCCGTCCTCGGCACCCTCCTCGGCCTGTTGCTGTACGCGCCGTTCTGGATGTTCGCCTCGGTGGGCGCGCTGCTCGACAGCCAACGCGGCGCCTTGAGCGGCGGCCAGCTGAACCCGGCGCTGGGGCCTGACGCGACGCCGTTGGGCGAGCTGTTTCAGGAAACGTTGATCATGCTGGTGATCCTGTCCGGCGGGTTATCGCTGATCACTCAGGTGATCTGGGACAGTTATCAGGTCTGGCCGCCCACCGCCTGGCTGCCCGGCATGACCGTCGACGGGCTCGACTTGTTTCTCGAACAACTCAACCAGACCCTCCAGCACATGATGCTCTACGCCGCGCCATTCATTGGCTTGCTGCTGTTGATCGAGGCCGCGCTGGCGATCATCGGCCTGTACGCGCAGCAACTGAACGTATCGATCCTGGCCATGCCGGCCAAGAGCATGGCGGGCATCGCCTTCCTGCTCATCTACCTGCCGACGCTGCTGGAACTGGGCAGTGGCCAGATCATGCAACTTGCCGATCTGAAGCACCTGCTCGGCCAACTGGTGCATGTGCCGTGAGCGAAAAAACCGAAAAAGCCACGCCCAAACAGCTGCGCGACGCCCGGGAAAAAGGCCAGGTCGGACAGAGCCAGGACCTGAGCAAACTGCTGGTGCTGTTGGTGGTCAGCGAAGTGACCTTCGGCCTTGCCGACGAAAGCGTCGCGCGGTTGCTGCACTTGATGACGCTGTCGTTCCAGGGTGTTGGCCAGCCCTTCATGCATACGCTGGAACAGGTCGCCAGCGAAGGCGCGACCGTGTTGGTCGGCTTCATCCTGAGCAGCGTCGGCATCGCGATGTTGATGCGGCTGGTGGGCAGCTGGATACAGATCGGGTTTCTGTTTGCGCCCAAGGCGTTGAAGCTGGACTTCAACAAGCTCAACCCGTTCGCCCACGCCAAGCAGATGTTCTCGGCGCAGAGCCTGACGACCTTGTTGCTCAGCATTTTGAAAGCCACGGCCATCGCCGCGACGCTGTATGTCGTGGTGAAGCCGTCGCTGGGTACGTTGATTTTGCTGTCGAGCACGGACCTGACGACGTACTGGCATGCCCTGTTGCAGGTGTTCCGGCATATCTTGCGGGCGACGCTGGGGTTGCTACTGGTGATCGGCGCAGTGGATTTTGCGCTGCAGAAGTACTTCCACGCGAAAAAGCTGCGGATGAGCCATGAGGACATCAAGAAGGAGTACAAGCAGTCGGAAGGCGACCCCCATGTGAAGGGCCATCGGCGGCAACTCGCCCATGAGTTGTTGAACCAGGCACCGACCGCGCCGGCCAAGCCGGTGGAGGATGCGGACATGCTGGTGGTGAATCCGACCCACTATGCGGTGGCGCTGTATTACCGACCCGGCACGACGCCGCTGCCGCAGATTCACTGTAAGGGTGAGGATGATGAGGCGCTGGCGTTGATTGCGCGGGCGAAGAAGGCAGGGATTCCGGTGGTGCAGAGTATCTGGCTGGCGCGGACGCTTTATAAGGTCAAGGCGGGCAAGTACATCCCGCGGACGACGCTGCTGGCGGTGGCGAATATTTATCAGATCGTGCGGCAGCTTGAGGACGTTCCGGACGAAGTCATTAGAATTGACGATGTTTAATCAGGATCAAGATCAAGGGCGTCTGCCTGGGGGCAGACTGTTTCGCCTTCGGCGACTTACTTTTGAAAAGCACCAAAAGTAAGCAAAAGTGCCTGCTCCTGGTTTGGCCCTTCCTTCGTCAGGGTTCCTTCACTCCGGTCCCGCTCCGTGGGCCCGCCGCCATCCGCCATCCATGGCGGGGGCGGCTCTCGCGGCATCCATGCCGCTCGGCCCACTGCGCGAGACCTGCGTTCAGCCTGCACCCAAGTCGCGATTTGTGTCGTCTGGGAGTTATGTGTTTGAAGATCAAGATCAAGATCCAAAGCAAAGCAACAGCTTCCCGGCTGAAGCCGGTCCTACGAGAGACACCGCCGGTCCCACAGGGTGTCCGCGTTGCTTTTTAGTGGGACCGGCTTTAGCCGGGAAGAGGCCGGTATGGCCGCTGGCAGTTTTGCAGACACGACTACCTCCCTGTAGGAGCGAGCTTGCTCGCGAAGGCATTGATACATCCGCCGAATAGTTGGTGTTTGCAATACAGCATTCGCGAGCAAGCACGACTCCCACAGGGACGGTGTCCGATCCCGGATTTCCAACGCGGATTCAGCCCCGGGGGTGACGCGGAGCGTCAGAGGATGCATTCCCACGCGGAGCGTGGGGACGATCGAATGTCAGGTTTGGACGGGCCTCTTCCCGGCTAAAGCCGGTCCCACTAAAAGCAGCGCGTGCATTCTGTGGGACCGGCTTCAGCCGGGAAGCCTTGATCTGCTCTTGATCTGCTCTTGATCTGCTCTTGATCTGCTTTTGATTTTCCGACGCAGCAAGCTCAGTCACCGCCAATCGCGACTTTGGTGCAGGCTGAACGCAGGTCTTGCGCAGTGGGCCGAGCCGCAGGGATGCGGCGAGAGCGCCGTCAGGACATGGATGTCCGTTCGGCGCGGGCCCACGGAGCAAGACCGGAGTGAGGGTATTCCGACGAAGGAGGAACCAAACCGAGAGCAAGCACCCTTGGTTACTTGGGGTGCTTTTCCAAGTAACTCGCCGAAGGCGAAACAGTCTGCCCCCAGGCAGACGCCCTTGATCTCAAGGATCTTGATCTTGAGTTACTGCAAAACATCACTAAGATGCCCCAACCCCGCCAGCTCCAGCTCCTGCCGGCGAATACTGTCCAGACTCACCGGCGACTCCTGCGCCCCCGGCACCGCATGCCAGACCACAAAATCCCGCTGCACATCCAAAAACAAAAAGAAGTCATTGAACAACTCCGCCTGCGAAAACCGCCGCTCCAACGCATCGCGCAACTGCTCCGGGCGCAAGGCCCGGCCCTCGATATGCAGCGCGATGCCCCAGTCCCGATGCTCACGTCGACTGACAAACGCCACGCCCGTCGCCACCGGCCAGATCGCCGCACGCTCGGCGGCGACGTGGGCGTAAAACGCTGCTTTTTCCGATACCCGAATCATGCTCAGTCCTTCAATGGCACCACAGTAAAGTCCTGCTCATGGTCACGCTCATCAATCCCCTGACGCATGTCCGGCGGCCACCAGATCACCAACTCCCGGTCATTGGAATCCGGCCGCTTGCACGAATAACCCGAGCACCCATGGGTGGCACACCCCGCCAACGTGGCGGTCACCAGAAACAGCAAAAGC
Organism: Pseudomonas sp. 15A4; assembly: GCF_016925575.1. NCBI lineage: Bacteria > Pseudomonadati > Pseudomonadota > Gammaproteobacteria > Pseudomonadales > Pseudomonadaceae > Pseudomonas > Pseudomonas sp. 15A4. The sequence continues at coordinate 4,843,021 of NZ_CP068986.1, forward strand.
AAACCGCGCAGGTTCATCGTGTAGCCCCCTTGAGCAGCGAAGGTCGGTTCTGTTTGGCCTTGCTCGACACCTGCGGCTGGCGCAAGGCGATGTAGATTTCGCTCTCCGCCCCCGGCTGCAGCCACGCATGGGGCCAGGCGCTGACACCCATCACCCAGCGACCCCCGCAGCGGCTTTCGTCGATGCGCACCGGCTTGCTGGTGGTATTGCGTGCCACGACCACCGCAATGCCCCAATCCTTGCGGGTAAACCACTGGGAACGCTGGCGATCCATGCTCAGCCCGACACCCGGATCACACAGGCTGTCCGCTTCGAACGGCAAGGTCTCGCCGCTGTTGAAGCCCACCGGGGTCACGCCGTCGAGCAACTGGGTGAAAGCGTTCTGCACGTCACTGCGGGTGGGTTGTTCACCACCGTCGCGGCGTTCCTTGATGCGCTTCATCTGGTCATCGACGTCGTGGGGGTTGCCGTTCTGCACGTAGCGCGCCGGATTGATCTGATCGCCGATCAGCCGCGGCGTCAGGATGAACAGGCGCTCACGCTGGTTCAGCTCACGAGTGCGGGACTGGAACAGCAGCTTGCCGATCACCGGGATGTCGCCCAGCAGCGGGATTTTGTTGACCTTGTCGGTGGTTTCCAGCCCGTGGAATCCGCCGATGACCAGCGAGCCATGCTCGGCGATCACCGCCTGGGTGCTGACGTTGCCCTTGCGCACCGCCGGCTGGTCTTCGTTGATTTGCGAGGTGTCGATCTGGCCGTCTTCGATGTCGACGATCAGCTGCACTTGGGATTTGCCGTTCTGGTCCAGGGAGCGCGGAATCACCTGCAAGCTGGTGCCCGCCGTGATGGGCACAATGTCGGCGACGCGTTCGGAGGTGGCGGTGAGGTATTCGGTGCGGCTGAAGTCGATCACCGCCGGCTGGTTTTCCAGGGTCAGAATCGACGGATTGCCGATCACCGAGGCCGCGCCGTTGCCTTCGAGGGCATGCAGGTCTGCCGAGAACTTGCCGGCGTCCTGAATGAACAGCGTGGTGCTGGTGCCTTGATCGAACAAGTTGGCGCCGCCGCTTACGCTGCCGCCTTTGAAATTCCAGCGGCTGGACAGCTGAGCCAGCTCGTTGCGATCGATGTCGAGAATCACGGCATCGATCTCGATCAGGTTACGCGGCGTGTCCAGTTCCTTGACCAGCTTCTCGTACATCGCCCGGCGCTTGGGCAGGTCATAGATCAGCACCGAGTTGTTGCGCACGTCGGCGCTGACGCGGATCTTCGAGCGGCTCGCCGATTCGCCGGACGACCCGCCGCGCTTGCCCTTGGAACCCAGCACCCGATCCAGCCCCTGTTCGATGGCGCCGGTGTCAAAGCCCTGGCTTTGCATGCCGCCGTAATTCAGGCCCGAAGACGTGTTGACGCCGCCCGCAGATCCCCCTGCGCCGCCCTGCCCTTGCAGCAGATTGACGCCATTGATGGATTCGCCTCGGGAACGGCTTTCCAGCAGTTCCTGAAGAATGCTGGCCACGCCGGCGACGGTGAGCTGTTGATCGCGATAACGAATGGTGCGGTCGGCGGCGTTGGCATACTTCAGCGGCAGGACCACGATGTCCTGCTTCTCGGCTTTTTCCGGGGCCTCGACCTTCTTGCTGTAACTGCGCACGAAGTCGACGTACTTGGCCGGGCCGCGCACCAGCACCACGCCTTCGTCGGGCAATGCGCCCCAGCCGAAGCGTTTGTCCAGCAGGCCAACATCGGACAGCGCCTGCTGCAGGTCATCGACCGCTTCCGGCGACACTTCGATGCGCGCCGAGGTCTGCTCGCTGGTGGGGCTGATGTACAGGGTTTCGTTGTAGACGAACCACTGGAAGTGATGCTCCTGACCCAGCCGGTCGAGGAATTCCTGGGGGTTCTGCGCACGAATGCGCCCATCCAGGGTGCCCGGCATCGCCGGCATGTCCAGGCCGATGCCGAACTCCTTGGCGAAGTCTGCCAGCGCAGTCGCCAGCTCGGTCTGCCGCGCGTCGTAGGCGTAGGCGGTGTGTTTCCAGGCGTCAGGCACCGCGGCCAACGCCGGCGCAGCGATGCCGATCATCAGCAAAGGCAACCACATTAAGGCCTTGCGCATTTCACACTCCCGGTTGCCAGGTTTTGAGGGTCGAGCGGGACGACGAGGCGGTCGCGCTGCGAATCGAGGTTTGCATGAGGCTGAGCATCGCGGCGCGCTGATTGGCCAGGCGTTCGAGACGTTCGAGCAGTTGCGTGGGATTGCAGGGGTCGGGAATCCAGCTCACCAACACCACGCAGCGTGTGTCGGGGTCGATGGCCAGCCCACCCTCACAGGCACAGGCCACGCCGGCGCCGCCCTGGGTGAGCACCGCGTCAAGGCGCTGCGGGTCGCTGCCGTCATAGGGATCGAGCACATCGAGGCTCAGGCGAATGCCGTTGCCCGACACCGCCAGTCGCGCATTGGCGTCATCGATCCAACAGTCCAGCGGCGCGAGCGGACGTCGCTCGCACCACTGAGCGAGGATCGCGCTGAATTCACTGAATTCCATCGATGATCGCTTTGGTGATGCCGTGTTTGGCGCGCAGCCCTTCATTAAGAATCATGTTGGCGACGTTGGTCTGCTGCGAGGCATCGCTGAACGCCTGGAAGTCTTCCATGGTGCCGCTTTCCGAGGCGGTTTCGGCGGCGTCCTGCATATCGTCCTGGGCGCGGGAATAGGAGTGATCGAGGTGGTTTTGCAGGGATTTGAAACTGATCATGCCGGTGGCTCCAACTGAGGGATTCAACCCCTGAGTGGAACCTGCGGCCGCTCCGGTTCCATGAACCGTCACAACCGGGTCAAGAAAAACTCATGAAGGCGCCGACGATCCCACAAGACCACGGCGCAGGCTGTCCCAGTCGATGTCGAACGCACCGTTGGCGTCGCTCAGGCGCAAGGTCTGCGGCGCCAGCACCGGGTCACCTTTTAGCTGCCAGTGATCGGCGAAGCGACTGGCCGACAGCCACTCACCGAGGCTGTCGAGCATGTCGGGATGAGCGCTGAGCACGGCCCTGGTTTCGACGGTCTGGCCGGCGGCGAGATTCCTCATCAGCGCGCGAGTGCGTTCAGCGAGTGTGGTCTGGTCGAGCAACTCGGCGAGCGCCTCGTTGAGCAAGGTTTCCACGGCCTTCATGGATTCCTGCGCCAGGGCCGATCGCTGCTGCTCCAGCTGCTGAAGAAAACCGTTGGCGCTGTCCCAGAATTGCGCCAGCGCCTGGTCCTTTTCGCGCTGGGCCTGGGCGTGGGCGGCCGCCAGAATCTGCTCGGCTTCTGCGCGGGCATTGTCCAGCACTTCAGCGGCGAGCACGGTACCGGCCAAGTCTTCGCGACGCAGGATGTCGGTGACCAACACGGCGGAAGAAGACAACACGAGACGACGCTTGGCGAGCATGTTCAGCTCCTGAAAAACAATGAGGTAACGGCAATCATCAAGGCGTCGTCACCCGCCATAACACCGAGTGCCACAGGGTTTGCAGCTTGTTCTCGGGCAGCGCTGCGCCGGGCGGCGGCAGGGCATCCGGCGCCCAGGACAGGCGCAGCCGCGACCAGCACGGCTCACCCGCCCACGCCGCAAGCAACAGGCGCGCATCGCTCACCGAAGCGTCCAGCCACAACCCGGGCCGCAACGCCTTGGCCACCGCCCGACACCAGGGCTCATGCACCTGCCCGGCGTCGTCAACGCTCGCCTCCCCGCCCTGGCCGAAACAGATTCGGCCCGCCAGAGACAGCGCCCGTTGCTGCTGCGCTTCATCCAGTTGCAGCCATTGCATCAGCGATTCAACGGGCGGTGGCGGTTGGCTCGGGACCACACCGACGCTGTGCAGAAAGACGTTGTGTCGGGTGCCGAGCAGCTCGGCGCAATCTTCGCGGGTCACGCCGCAATGGTCGGCAAACACATTGAGCCAGTCGGCATGGGCCCATTCCCAGGGCGCACACCACCAACGAATCCAGTGCTCCTCGGCGCCTGACATTACGCCCGCACCGGCATGCTCGTCCGGGCACTGCGGCGCAGGCCGATGCGTTGCAACAGCGCATTGCGCCAGTCGCCGCGCAGGATCAACACGATCAAGGCAATCAGCAGCAGCGCGGCAAACGGCGCGAGCCACAGCATGCGATTCCAGAAGTCGAGGTTGGCGCTGTCGATCAGAAACGGCCCGAAATTCACCAGCCGTTCGGTGTCCTGAAACTCTGCCGCCGGCACGAACACGATGGCGAATTTTTTAGAATCCAAGGGCTCGCCGGACATCCCGGGGATGCTGCTGGCGACCATCTGCTGGATACGCCCGCGCACGCTGTCGGGATCCAGGGCCGAGGTGTGTTTGATGAACACCGCCGCCGACGCAGGCTGCACCGGCTCGCCCGGCGCGATGCGTTCGGGCAGCACGACATGGACGCGGGCGACGATCACGCCGTCGATCTGCGACAGCGTTGCTTCCAGCTCCTGGGACAAGGCGTAGATGTACCGCGCGCGCTCTTCCAGCGGCGTGGAAATCACCCCTTCCTTCTTGAAGATTTCGCCCAGGCTGGTGCGCGAGCGACGCGGTAGACCGGCGGCATCGAGGATCCGCACGGCGCGATTGATCTCGGCGGTCGGCACGCTGATGACCACGCCGGTCTTCTCGCTGCGCTTGCGCGCGTCGATGTGCTGGTCGGCAAGGCTGGCGATTACGTCGTTGGAATCCTGCTCGGACAGCCCGGTAAACAGGTCCGTGTCATCGCTGCACCCGCTGAGCAGCAGCATCAGGCAGATCAGTCCCGCAGTCAGGTAGTTCACGGCATGCCTCTACTGCAGATTGGTCAGTTTATCGAGGGCCTGAGCGCTCTTGCTGACGACTTTGGTGGTCAGCGCCATCTGCAGCGAATACTGCGACAGCGACCGGCTCATCTGGGAAATTTCCAGCGGGTCGTCGGTGGTGGACGCACGTTTCATCTTGCGTGCGGCTTGCTGCGAAAGCTTGTCGGTGGCGCCAAGGCGTTCCGACAGCGCGCTGGCGATCTGTTCCGACAAATGACTCTGCTGCATCGACAGCTCGGGACGCATGGCGGCATTGAACAGATCGACGTCCGCCTGCGAAGGCCCGCTGACCAATCCCTGATCCAGGCGCGGCTCAAGATCGGTGGACGGCGATTTGAGTTGATTGACATTGGAAAGGGTCACGGGTGCTCTCCGGCAGACGGTGTCGAGGGTCGCGGCTGGGTTCAGGACAGGCTGTTGCTGGTGTTACCACCGCCCACCAGTGCCGAGACGAGGGCGGAAGCGGCCTGGACCAGCATGTTTTGCTGATCGTGCTGAGCGAACGGATTGGGCTGCCCGCCTGCGCCGTTGACGCCGGCACCGTTCTGTTCAGCTTCCAGCCCTTTCTTGATCAGGCCGCTGAGCAGTTGCCCCAGGTCCTGGGTCACGCTATTGGTGGCACCGCCGGACTGTGACGCATCGTTCATCGGCGTACCGAGGCCGCCGCCGACGCTGGCGTTGACGCCCTTCTGCAGCAGGTCACCCAGCAGTTGGCCGAGGTCCTGAGTCGCGCTGTTCGGGGTCTGCGCAGCGCCGCCCGATGGATCGGTGGGCGAAACGCTGCCGAGTGGCGACCCGCCGCCGGCATCACTGAGGCCGTTCTGTTCCTGACCGAGCTGGCTGCCCAGCGAGTCCAGTGCAGAACGAAAGGCAGCCGTTTCTTTGCCGTCGAGGAAATTGTCGCCCTCAGCCGTGAGTTCGTTCTTCCAGGAGCCCGAATCCGGCGCCGGGAATTTCTGCGGATCCTGAGCGGTGCGCTGGTCCATGAATTCGGCGATTTTTTCCAGCAGCGGCATGTCGCCCTTGGAGAAGGTCGTGCCTTGATCCGTTTTGGTCAGCAGGTCATCCAGTGACGCCTTGGCCAGACCATTGAGGGTCTGCGACATCAGGTCGGGCGCGCCGGCACCTGCCTGGCCTGCATCGGCCGCAGCACCAAAGTTTTCGCCCAGCTTGTCTTTGATCAGGTCACCCAGGGCAGCCTTGATCATCTCCGGATTGCCGCCGATCAGCGACGCCAACGGGTTGTTCTTCTCCATCTGCTTGCCGACCATCTGGCCCAGCGGCGACTCCTTGTCCAGGTGCCCGCCTTTGGTCAGCGCCTGAGCGAGCTGATCGATGACATCCTTCAGCGACTGCGGGGTCTTGTCGCCGCCCAGCGCGGGTTGGGAAACCACGGTACCGATGTGCAGGTTTTGCAGCGGATTGGTATTGGCATTGAGACTTAGCATGAGACCTCCATCCTCAAGTGGATGCCCCCTTTTTCAGAGGGCGCTCGGACCGATCAGTAGCTGATGCCCTTGGCGTTCTGCGCCTCGGCACTGATCGCTTTGTTGGCGCTGTCTTCCTTGCCGGAACGGATGGCGCTGAGGACGTCGTTGGTCTGCTTGCGAATGTCGGCTTCGGTCTGCATGGCAATCAGGCGCGCCTGGCTTGCATCGGCCTTCTCGGTAGCGGCGTTTTGTGCAGCTTCGGCCTTGGAAGGGGCGGCGGACTCGGTGATCTGGTTTTCCTGCTTGACGTTGGTCACAGCGCTGGCTGCCTGCTGAGTCATTTGCCCGCCCGCGTTGATCGCGCTGTTGGCGAAGCCACCGACCATTGAGATTGGATTCATGTCGAACACTCCTGAGTCATCACCAGCGAAAGTGCTTGGTGCCAATGGGTGGCCCGGACCTCGGGATCGGTTCCGCATGGGGCTCAATAAAATTCGGAATGTTCACGCACGCTGCGGACAGGGACGTGTCGACGAGCCTGTGTCGCCGGAAGCCGCGCGGTGGGCGAAGGTCAGACGTCGAGTTCTTTCATGCGGTGGTAGAGCGTGCGACGGGGAATGTCGAGCTCCTGGCTCACGGCCTCGACGCTGTTGTTGTGACGCTTGAGCGCGGCCTGGATCAGCGCTTTTTCGATCACCCGCAGCTGCGATTTGAGCCCCGATGATTCGCCCTCCTCCCCGGACTCCCCGCCCAGCAGCGGAAAGCCCATGACATGACGCTTGGCCGCTGATTTCAGTTCGCGGATGTTGCCCGGCCAGTCATGGTTGAGCAGGACGTGACGCAGCACGCCGGTGGTCTCGGGCACCGAAATACCCGACTCCTGCGCCGCCGCCTCAGCGAAACGGGCGAACAGCGGAAGGATGCGGGCCCGCTGCTCGCGCAGGGGCGCCAGGGTCACGGTCAATACGTTCAGGCGGAAATACAGATCCCGGCGAAAACGCCCCTGTTCAACCATCTCGTCGAGGGAGCGCTGGGCCGAGGCGATGACGCAGACATCCAGTGCAATGGGCGTCGTCGAGCCAAGCCGTTCGACGGAGCGCGTTTCCAGCACCCGCAGGAGTTTGGCTTGCAGGCTGAGGGGCATGCTGTCGATCTCGTCGAGGTACAAGGTGCCGCCCTGCGCGGCCTCAATGTAGCCGACCCGCGCCCGGTCAGCGCCGGTGTAGGCGCCGCTGACCACGCCGAACAATTCGCTCTCGGCCAGGGATTCCGGGATGGCCGCGCAGTTCATCGCGACCAGCCGGCCCTTGCGACCGGACAGCGCGTGAATCCGGCTGGCGACGGTGTCCTTGCCGGTCCCGGTTTCGCCTGACAACAACAGGTCGATCCCCAACTGACCGAGACTGCGGGCGACCACGCGCAGGTTCGGCACCTGATGGTCGTCCTCCAGTTGCTCATCGAATAACTCGTACACACTCATCCACGACCTCTGGCATTTCAGGGTTGCGCGACATTGGCTGCGCGAGATTGGCTGCGAGGCGTCCATTGCGAAACAGCGCGTTCGGTGCGGCAGGTATGTGTGAGACGCTGGGCAGGACTCGCTTTCGTGGGACCGGCTTTAGCCGGGAAGGCGTCAGGCGTTACACCACACGATTGATACTGAACACACTGGCCTTTTCCCGGCTGAAGCCGGTCCTACGAAATCGCCGCTTCTTGCGCATCGTTCATGCCCAGCTCTTTCATCCGGTGATATAAGGTGCGCCGGGGAATGTCGAGCTCCTGCACCACCGCTTCCAGGCTGTGCTTGTGACGCTTGAGTGCGTCTTCGATGAGCATCCTTTCGATGACCCGCAGCTGGGTCTTCAACCCCGTTTCCTGATCGCGATCCGGAGGGGCATCGCCGCCCAGCAGCGGGAAACCCAGCACGAAACGCTTGGCCGCGGATTTCAATTCGCGAATGTTTCCCGGCCATGCATGGCTGAGGAGCAGCTGCACCAGACGATTATCCAGCTCGGGTACCGGGCAACCGAAATCGGCGGCAACTTCCTGGGTGAACTGGTCGAACAACGGCAGGATCTGTTCGCGACGCTTGCGCAAGGCTGGCATTTGAATGGTCAGCACGTTGAGCCGAAAAAACAGGTCGCGACGAAAAAGCCCTTGTTCCACGAGTTCATCCAGAGGCCGCTGCGCCGAGGCGATGACCCGAAGGTCCACCGGAATGAAGTCAGTCGAGCCCAGTCGCTCGATGCCTCGGGTTTCCAGAATCCGCAGCAGCTTGGCCTGCAGACTCAGTGGCATGCTGTCGATCTCGTCAAGGTACAGCGTGCCGCCGCAGGCCGCCTCGATGTACCCCTCCCGAGACCGACTGACGCCGGTATACGCGCCGTTCACCACCCCGAACAGCTGACTCTCCGCCAGGGATTCCGGAATAGCGGCGCAGTTCATACCGATGAAAGAACCTGTCCGACCGGACAGGTCATGAATACGTTTGGCCAGCGTGTCTTTGCCTGTTCCCGTCTCCCCGCACAGCAGCAAATCCATACTCAGGTTTGCGGTATTCAATGCTATCTGCTGGATATCCAGCGCTACAGTTTCAGGCTGACACGGACAGTCGCTTACATCGATTTCTTCTCTCATCGATACCTCTTGTAGTGGGGCAAGCGATTTATTAATACCACGCATTCCAAAGGCAGCAATAATTAATTTTAGTTCCCCGGCGTCGCGAGACATACCTCAGTGATAGCACTTTGACTTTATTGAACGATACCAACTAATTATCTGCGAAACATTCAAACGGCTATTTCAAATTATCCCTTGCCCCCGACTGGGCGATGACTCACGCGGGAGAGCCAAGGGCCCGGACTGCCTGGCGCGTGCATCACAATAGCTTAACAATCAGCGGGTTATGCTCTGCCATGGTGCACTCCGTACTGAATGGCGAGGTTGGTCCTTCCCTCGCGTCACCGTCAATCGTCAAACTTGTTAATTAAGCATGCGTAAACCTGTATCTATCGAAGGGCCGCGATTTAACTCGACTTTGTAAATATATGACCCAAGGACCACTTACTAAACCTCGCTAACTCGCTCACCTCATATCGCGTCACCTCATTGAGCTTATATACCACTTCGCAAAATCATCGAAGTGCCCAAAACATTTAAACCTAATTGATTAGTTATTAACGCTGCTAGTTTACCTGTGTTCGGAAATCCGACCGTCTCAACTCGGTTTTCCGAACGCCATTAACTGTACTCTCGCGTATAGGCCTAGAACCCTTGAATCTAGCGGGTCGGGCAAAAAGCCGTTGTTCATCCGGACTATTAAACGCACAGCAAAGGTCTGCGCGTGGACACTGACTGGATAATAGGATCCAACTACGCACTGTCCCGGATGATCGCTCCGCAGGCAACGCCAATTAACCCACAGCCTTTATCCGCCCACCGCCATGGATGTTTCTAATTGTGTCTTCAGCGGCAACCGGCCGCGATGTATCAGCGCTTTTACACATCGCCCGAAAGTTCGGTGAGATTCGGGTTAATTGATTGCGTGAATAAGTGCCAACCGACTGATCCGAGGGTGGAGAAAGGCTGAACAGCAGGCGAGCAGGAATGTGTCCGGGCCGACACACGACGGGTTCATTGCTGCCAAAAATAGGCCCCAGGCGGACAATCGCCTGGCGGACGCGTTGTGTCAGGGACGAACTGTACCCGCTGGGACGGCAGCAGTGCTGACCGCCAGTGCCTCGTTACCGGGCATGACATCGTCGGTCATCTTGCCGAGGGTGGCAGAAAGCTGCTCGAACTGGTCACGGGGCACCAGCACGCGGGAGGGTCCATCGGCGGTTTTTTTGCGCAGAAACGCCGGATTGAGGTTCAACAGCACCGAGCGATCGATGCCGGCACTGACCGCGAGGCGCTCAAGGTCCACCGGCCGCGCCAGCTCCAGCACCGTGAAATACGGCGCATTGGCCACCGGGCTGAGCTTCACGCCATAGCTCTCGGGTTCGCGCACCAGCAACGACAGCGCCAGCAGGCGCGGCACGTAATCCTGGGTTTCCCTGGGCAAGCTGAGGTGCCAGTAATCCGTGGGCAGACCTCGGCGCTGATTCGCGTCGATGGCCCGACTCACCGTGCCCTCCCCCGCGTTATAAGCCGCCATCGCCAGCAGCCAGTCGCCGCCGAACTGGGTGTGCAGACGGGTCAGGTAATCCATCGCCGCTTTACTGGACGCCACCACGTCCCGCCTACCGTCATACCAGGCGGTCTGACGCAGGTCGAAATCACGTCCGGTGGCCGCCATGAACTGCCACAGCCCCGCCGCGTTACGGATCGAATTGGCTTTGGGGTTGTAGGCGCTTTCGATGATCGGCAGCAAGGCCAGCTCTGCCGGCATCGCGCGCTGATCGAGGGTTTCGACGATGAAGTGGAGGTACGGGCTGGCCCGCTGACTGGCATTGCGGATGAACCCTGCATTGCCCAGCAGCCAGTCGCGCTGGCGCACGATGCGCTCGTTGACGCCGTTGTCGTCGGCCAGGCGGAAATCCTGTCCCATCCGCTGCCAGATATCACTGCCGTCATAGGGTTGCGTCGGCCGTGAATACGCCACCGGTTCTGCACTGCGATGGAGCCCCGCCACCAGGCGCGGCGTGCGTTCGGTACTTGCCTCGGGCGGCCCGTAAGACTGGCAACCGGTACACAACATCGCGACAGTCAGTGAAGCAATGCGCATCGGGCGAATGACACGCAAAGCGCCCGGATACGGGCGGAAGGCAGGCGGCATGGGAGGTCATCCTGAGAGGTTTATGCTGTGTGGCACGGCTGCCTGAACGGTTCCGTGGCGAGGGGCTGAATCGCGGAAAGTTCACGCTTCGGCCGGGCTGACAACGCCGACCGAAGCGGGTGAACGCTGGGGTTACGTCGGCCGATAGCTGCCCGCCCCCGTGGCCGCCATATCCCTCAATGACGGCGTGTCGCGCTCGGCCGTCAACTGCCCTTCCAGTTTGTAGCCCACAGGTGCCTGCTGGGCCTCGGCGTAGTCGAAGGTAATCTCGCCGCGCAGCCGCTCGACACTCAGGTTGCTGCCGCTGCGAAAATTGGTCCATACCCCCGGCAAGGTGAACGAGTCTTCCTTGGCCGCATTGCGGAACACCGAAATGCTCTTGATGCGCAGGTTTTGCTCATTGTCCAGAATCCTCTTCAACCCGGCGTCGGTGAGTGTCCCGGCGATGGCCTGTTGATCGATCTCGGCCTTGGCATCGTCCGTCACTTCCAGTTTGATCTCCGCCCGGGTGGTGCCCCGGCGGTCCTGCAGCTCCTTCAGCAACCCGGCCAGTTGCGGGTCCTGACTCATCAGGCCGGCGATTCTCTCGGCGTTGCCCGGGTTGGTCGTCCCCCCAGCCAGGCGCGCACCGGATCGGTGGCGCGTTTGCTGTTGCTGGCGCGGTCGATGCGGTTGACGTTGCTCTGTTTGGTGGTGAAATCCATGGTCGTCATCAGCCGGGTGTTTTGATCCGCCGCCCTGTCCTGGCGCTGGGTCTGGCTGAGGCTGTTGAGCGCCGCGTACTGCGCATTGGTCAACGGTTCGGCGAACGGGATCGTCACCCTGGCGTAGGTCGAGGCCAGCGCATCCAGTTGCGCCTTTGCGTCCTTGCCCGACAGGTCGGGCGCCTCGATCAGCGGAAACGCCTTTTCCAGTGTACTGGCCAGTGCTTTGGTCTCCGCCGGCAGCAACGGCAAGGTGTCCTTGAAACGGATATCAAACGCTTTGCCGGTCTTGTTCTCCACCACGACGCTGGCAGTGACACCCGTCGGTACCCCGCCCGACAGAAACACGTGGTTAGGCTGCGAGCTGAAGGCTGCATCGAACAGCCGCGCATAGGCAGTCGCGCCGCCCTTCTCCAGAAAACGCACCCTGTTGTCACTGCGGATGTCGGTGCGCAAACCGTCCGACCCGCGCCCTTCCACCCGCTCTCGCTCGTAGCTGGCCAGGTTGGCGGTGCCCACGGCGCCTGCCGAGACACGCAAGAAGCCCTTGACCGGCTTCGCGCCTATCTGCCCTGCATTGAGCCGGTATTCGGCGCCAAGGTTAAGGTCCACATCGGCGTTGTGCTTGGTGCCGGTGCGCACTTCCTGCTCGGAGCTTTCATCCAGGAAAGACAGGGGATGCAGCCGGCTGGCCACCGCCCCCTGCGCGTCGCCACTCTTTTGCAACGGTGTGCTGGTCAGGTCGCGCACGAAGCCTTCGATGTCCTCGTCGCGCACGAAAAAACTCAGCGCGTTGCTCTCGGTGTATTTGTATTTGAGGTCGGCACTGACGCCTAACCAGCTGCCGTTCTGTATCAAGTTGGAGGAGGTGTCCTGTTTCGGCGCGGCGTGATCGGCAAAGCCCGCGCCGAAGCCAATGTTGCCGCCGCCGGCCACGGCGCCGTCGCGGTTCATCGAGACCTTGAGGCCGCGCTCGTACCGGGTGAAGGTCAGGCCGTAAGTACGCTCCGGCTCGACGTTGACCCGTCCGCCCAGGTACGCAGGTCCTGTGACCGGGCCGCTGACGCCAGCGTTGACGTTGCCGGCATAGTTGCGACTGATTTTCAGGTTCTCCCGGGGTTTGAGCTGACGCAGCGCCGTGCTGAGCTCTTCACTCATGCGCGCGGACGGGACGTCCATCCCGGCGCGCAGGTTCTGCGTCATCGGGTGCTTTTCATCGCGGAAGTATTTGAGCATCGTCTTGCTGGCGTCGTAGCTGGCCTCAAGTTCCGTGTGGCTGCGAAACCCGGCGTCGGTGTATTTCTTCAGCGGCGCGTTGGCGTATTCCTTGGCGTACGTCTGCTCAAGGGTATTTGCCACGCCATCGAGCAGCGCGTTCGAGGCATTGCCTTCGCGGGCGGCCGCCGTGAGCAGGTCAAGCTGTTGATTCAACTGAAAGAGCACATCGGCGTTAAGCGCCAGCCGCGCCTTGACCAGCGCCTGCGCATCCCCACGGTCGCGATCACCCTCGGGCTTGCGATGGCCGACCTGAAAGCGCTGGGACGTCAACTGTTCAAGTAACCCGTTCAGCGGTGTCCCGGTCACGCCGGAAACCGCCAGGGAGTGCGCCAGCCCGGCAACCATGTCATTGGCAACCGGTTTGGACGGCGTGAAGGTCGGGTTGTCCTGCCCGTCGCTCATCAGCACGCCATGGTCCTGGGCCAGCGAACGCAGCAACCGCTCGGTGTCTTCGGCAACCGCTTGGGTGGCTCGCTCTATGACGTCGGCGAGCAAGTCAGCCTTGGGGTTCTTGATGAAAGCGCCGTTGCCGCGAATCTGCTCCAGTCGCTCGCTCATCGCCGGGACCCTGGACGTGGGCCTCGTTCTCCAGCGTTGATCCAGTCGCGCCAGCATGGCCGATTCGGTTTGATAGACCTCCGCCAGACCTTTACGGCCCTTAAAGGCATGAGTGGCCTTGTCGAACGGCTTGCGCAGGCCCGACCCGACGCGCAGGTGCGACCTCAGGTAGTTCAACGGGCCGGGCGTGGCTTCCCGGGGCGTGACCGTTTCCATGTTCGCCCGCCCCAGCACGGCAGCGTTGACCTTGAGATTGCCGTGGCGGGTAAACCGACCCAAGGCGTCTTCGCGATCGGCGAGGCGTTGATGCAAGGCATGCTGTCGGGTCAACTTGGCGTCCTGCGGCGCAGGCGCAGTCAGGCTTCCATCGGCACCCAATTGCTGCTCGGTGGTGCCATGCTTCAGCAGCAACGCCCCATCGGGGGCAGTGCGAATGCTGTCCACCGAGACACCTGCTGGGAGATTCGGCTCAACCAGTTCCCAGGCGGACTGATCCTGATGATGAACCCCCAAGCCCTGCTTGCCGCCCTGCCAGTGCTGCGCCGCCATGCGAAACAGCGCGCCGGCCTTGAGCACGTAGAGATCGCCGCCCGCGATGGTCATGTCCTGGATGTGACGTTGGTCGACCTCATGGGGATCCGGAATGCCCAGCGTTTCGTCGTCGCCAAAGCCCGGCAACGGCGGCAGCGCCTGGCGCGTGCCTTTCTGGTCGTGGGCGCGCAGGTGTCCGTCGCTCAGGGTGACGTAACGATCATCGTTGAGCACCGCGATTTTTTCCGCGACAACATCGTGGGCGCCCCGAAGTGTCGCGCCCGCTTTCACCTCGGTGCCATGCCCGATGGTGAGGTCCGGGCCGCTGCCCATCGTTCGCGACAGCGCCTGGGCCTGCACCGCCAGACGCTTGACCGCCCCTTCTTTGTCGACCACATAGGCGAAGCCATCATTGCCCTGATGCAGGTCTTGCAGATTCGACTCCGAACCTTTGCTCCACTCGTCGGTTCTCGGGTCCTTCACCAGCAGCTGACCGTCTTTGTGCGCCACGCTGCCACCGTCCAGATGGATCATCTCGTGGGCGTCGGGTACCAGCGTCGGCAAATTCCGTTGCTTGACCACCGCCGTGGACTGACTGAGGTTCCAGCCCGGCACGAAATCACCCTTGGTCGCGTCCCATTGCGCGGTGTGCTCCTTGCCATGAACGTCCTTGAACCGCGCGTTCAAGTTGCCGGCCTGGTCATTGAACAGACCGCTGAAGGTCAGCTTGCCAAACTCCGCGATCGCCAACTCCGTCGCTGCATGGGGCTGTAGATTCAGTGTGTCCGGCCACGGGTCGCCAGTCGGCAACCGACCTCTGTACAAACGCCCGCCGCCGTCGACCATCAGTAAATGGGATCCGGCGGTACCGATGGCTGAAGGCTTGTCGGCTTTTTTATCACCCAACGGCGCGTTGTTGAGGGTCAGTTCCGTGGAGCGACCTTCCGGCTCCTCCAGGTGAACAGCCCCGTCGTGGGTCGACACCCCCAGCAACTCGTTGCCTTGTACGGCCGTCGCACTGACCGGATGGGCAAACATCACGCGCGTTGGCTGACTGTCGCCCAGCTTCCAGACAACACCTGCTTCATCGAGGGCGTGGACATCGTTGCCATCAAGGCTCAATGATTTGAATTTGCCCTCGTGGCCATCGGGCAGTCCGGCGGCGTGCCAGCTGGCGTCGCCGCCAAAGCGGAAAAGCTGCTTGTCATGAAGGGTCCAGACGTCCCTGCCAGCGCCCTCGAAAATGCCACTTTTCTGAGCCAGATGACCTTTGTCGAAGGGGATCGGTGGCGGCGTGCCGCCGGCGCGATGAGGCCTGGAAGCAACATAGGCATGAACGGTATGCGCGGACGCATCGGCTCTGACGGCAAAGCCCTGGGCGTCGATCAACTGACCGCCCGGATGATGGGCAAACGACTGGCCCGGCTTGTTGAGGATCTCGCTCAACAGGCGCTGTTCGTTGTCCAGCCCTCCAATGGTCGCCCTGTCGCTGACCTCCACCCGCCCCTGCGCGTTGACCGCCAGGGCGAGACGAGTCGGTGGGCCCAACGGCTGCAGGGGAACGCCGGGGTTTGGTCCGGCGGCAGGCTGCTGCGCGCCGTCATGGCGGCGAAAGACCGAGGCACCGAAGTGTTGAAGCGATCGCAACGGGTTATCAAAACGCATGAGCAGGCATCCATGGAAGCGTCCGCCTGTGTGGCTGCCGAGGCCCGGAGGGTTCCCACCACATGGAGCGTTTTTACCTGCCGCCTAGCGTGCTCCCTCTATAAGGAAGCTCGTTCTTCACGAATGCATCACCTTGTCGTGATCGCGAACGCTGTATTTCACCACGCCCCAGATCAGCAACTCGTCGCCTTCCATGACGTAGCGCGGCGGGTATTTGCTGTTCTCGGATTTGAGGATGACCTCGTTGCCCCTCATGTGCAGGCGCTTGCAGACCGGTTCGGTATTCAGCGCGGCGATGACGATGTCGCCATGCTCGGCATACAGGCTGCGGTCGACAATCACGAGGTCGCCGCAATAGATGCCCGCGCCCTGCATGCTGTCGCCTTCTATTTTCACGAGGTAGACGTGGGGCGCGCGGATGTCGAACAGCTCGTCCAGCGAGATGTGCCGCTCGATGTGATCGGCCGCCGGCGAAGGAAAACCCGCCGGCACCTGAAAGGCGTAAAGGGGAAACCGTTCGCCCGCTGCCGACAACCGGCCAAGGATGGTGACACTCATGAGACTGACCTTGTGTTTGTTAACTGTACGTATATACAGTTAACGTTCTCAGCCGCGTGCGGTCAATCTGGTAGGCAGGAAAATTCGACGGGTGACACATGTGCGGACGCTACTCGATCTACGAGCCAATGGACCATTACCTCAAGACGCTGGCGCCAGAGCAGTTGGTCATCAACGGCTATGATCTCTGGCCCATCGAGCGTTACAACGTGGCGCCGACCACCCGCGTTGAAATCATCCGGCCGGTCGCTGACGGCCTGAGCGTCGACAAAGTACGCTGGGGCTGGTCGCCCTCCTGGGCAAAGGGCAAACGGCCCGACCCGATCAATGCGCGGGTGGAAACCGTGATGACGGGCAAATTCTTCAAAGAACTGTGGCCGGAAGGTCGCGCGCTGGCGCCGGCCAACGGCTGGTTTGAGTGGGTCAAAGACCCGAACGACGCAAAGCGCAAACAGCCTTGGTTCATCCATTTGAAAGACCGACAGCCTATGTACTTCGCCGCGCTGGGACAGGTCAGGCCCGGGCTTGAACCGGACGAACGCGACGGCTTCGTCATCATTACGGCTGCGAGTGACGCCGGCATGCTCGACATCCACGACCGTCGCCCGCTGGTGCTGACGCCGGCGCTCGCTCGGGAGTGGATCGATACGCAGACGCCGGCATCACGGCTTGCGCAAATCGCTCAGGACGGTTGCCGACCGGTCAGTGATTTTCGCTGGCACGCGGTGGGCAGGGACGTGGGCAATGTGCGCAACGACGGCGCCAGGCTGATCGAGCCCCTGGAGGGGCCCGATCTGGCAGAGAGTCAAACCACGCTCGACTTTTGATCGCTGCATTGCGCGGTCAAACGTTGCACGACAGCTGCGTGATCAGAGCGTCCACTTCACCGAGAACATCAGGTTGCGCGGATCGCCGTAAACGCCGGTGCCGGACTCTTTCGGGATGCCCTGCCAGTAGCGCTTGTCTAGGAGGTTGTTGACGTTGACCCGGCCGTCCCAGTGCTCGTTCAGCTTGTAGCCGGCCATCAGACCGACGATGCCGTAAGCGTGCTGGTCCGCCTGACCGTCGCCGACGCGGTTGAAGGTTTTGCTCTGGGCCAGCACGTCTGCCCCCACGCGCCATTTGTGCAGCTCGCCGGGCAAGGTGTAGCTGGTCGCGGCTTTGAACAGATGCTTCGGCTGCTCGGGGGCGAACAGTTTGCCTTCGTTGCTTTTGATGCCGTCTTCGACAAACTGGCTCAGCACGTAGGTGTAGGACGCCGAGACCTGCCAGTCCGGCGTCAGCGCGCCGCTCAGCTCGGTGTCGATGCCGCGGCTGCGCACCTTGCCCGCCGCGCCATAGCAACTGGTCGCCGGGAAGCCCGGGCAAGTAGCGGCGCTTTGATTTTCCTCCTGATAGGCGCGGTTCTCTTGCTCCATTTCAAACAGCGCCACCGAGGCGTTCAGCGCACCGTCGAAATACTCACCCTTCAGGCCGATCTCGTAGTTTTTGCCGGTCATTGGCTTCAGCACCGAGCGCGATGAATCCGTCTCGGTCTGCGGCTTGAAGATTTCGGTGTAACTGGCGTAGGCCGAGTATGTCTCGTTCAGGTCATAAATGACGCCGGCGTACGGCGTGACTTCGCGGACCACCTTGTAATCGCCATCGCCCACGCGGTTGTCGTAGTCATACCAACTGACGCGGCCGCCGAGGATGACGTGCAGCGGGTCGATCGGGTTCAGGCGCGCGGCGGCGTAAACGCCTTCTTCGGTGGCGGCGTTGCGGGTTTCATACAGGCTGGTGTCGACGTCAGGTTTGGGCAGTGAATGGGTCGGGTTGTAGAGATCGATCGGCGTGCCATCGGTCCAGCCGCCCCACTGGTGAAACTTCTCCTGCCGGTGACTCACGCCCACGACCAGCTCATGCTCGCGACCAAACATCTGAAACGGCCCGCTGAGGGAGGCGTCGAGGTTGGTCTGGTCATCGTCGTCGCGATACTTGCCGTGGTATTGCTGAAAGCCCAGACCGTCGTAGTTGCCGATGTAGCTGGAGAAGGTGTCTGCTTCGGCCCAGATCTTCTGCCCGGCGAGCTTGGCCGACCAGCCGTTGTCGAAACGGTGGGTGACGTCGGTGAAGAACATGATGTTGTCTTTGTTCCAGTACGACCAGTCGTTGCTGAGGAACGTCGAACGCTTGAGGTGCAGGTCTTCGCCGTTCGGACCACTGGGCAGACCGCCCCAGTCCGAGGTGTTGTCGTCACGCTGCTTCGACGCGCCCACGGTCCAGGTGGTCGAGTCATTGAGGTCGGCTTCGAGAATCCCGTAAAAGGTCTGGCGCTGGTTCTTGCGGATGTCGGAGAAGCTCTTGTCGTCTTCGTACGCCGCCACCACGCGGCCGCGAACGGTGCCGGAATCATTGAGCTTGTTCGAGGCATCGACCTCGGTGCGGTAGCGGTCCCAACTGCCGGCGCTGGTGGTCACGCTGACCTGCGGCACGGCGGTGGGATGCTTGCGCACCAGGTTCAGCGTCGCCGCCGGGCTGCCCGCGCCGGTCATCAGTCCCGTCGCCCCGCGCACCACTTCGACGCGGTCATACATGGCCAGATCCGCGCCGGAAATCACGTCCTGGGTGTACGCGCTGATGCTGCTCGGCAGCCCGTCGTACATGATGTTGTCGATCTTGAAACCGCGCGCCAGGAACTCCTGACGGTCCGACGCCGTCCGGTGCAGCGTCACGCCGGGCGCGTATTTCACCACGTCGTTCAGGTCGTTCATGCCCTGATCGTCCATGCGCTGGCGGGTAATCACACTCACCGACTGCGGCGTCTCGCGGATGGACAACGGCAGCTTGGTCGCCGTGTTCATGGAACCCGTCGTGTAAGAGCCCGAACTTTCCGTGGTCGCCTGCCCGGCGATGCCGTAATCGGCGTTGATGCTCAGGCCTTCCAACGCCACTGCGCCCGGCGCCGAGTTGGCGCTGTCACTGCCTGATTGAGCGGCCGAGGTCGCCGATGGCCGATCGGGCAAATCCTGCTGCACCGACGCTGCGAAGGAATG
Source organism: Pseudomonas sp. 15A4 (assembly GCF_016925575.1). Taxonomy (NCBI): domain Bacteria; kingdom Pseudomonadati; phylum Pseudomonadota; class Gammaproteobacteria; order Pseudomonadales; family Pseudomonadaceae; genus Pseudomonas; species Pseudomonas sp. 15A4. The sequence continues at coordinate 4,862,393 of NZ_CP068986.1, forward strand.
GCTGGAGAAACCAAGGGCAACAAGTGCCGACAAGGCTGGCAGGGCGGGACGTAGCATCGGGTGCTTCCTGGAGAGGACGAAGGCGTGCTGATCCGCGGCACGGCACCCTGACGAGCGACGTTCCGCATGGCGAAAAGCTATGAGGGCGCCGATCGTAACAACTTTTTTATAAATTGGTAATGCAAAGCGTTATCAGGTGTTAGAGGTTCTGATTCTGTTTCGCAAGCAACTAATGGTTGCGGTCCTTGGGCCGTCAAGCACTGTGATCGGTGTGTTTCCGGGCCCTTCGTCGCAACATCACTCACCGCCGGCTCTGCGCACTCGAACATTTTCAGAGAACAGATAAATTGTCTCTAAAGATTTCCACTCAGAGGGTTCGTGCATGGCAGGTCTTTTGAGAGACGCGCCGCTTTATAGGGCGCGCGTGCCAGACGACGGCGTGCCTGGCAAAACCCCTGAAACGCCTCGCCTCATGCCGTCGCTTGTCGACCACGATTGAACAGCTTGGGCCCGAGCAAGTTTACCGTCAGACCCAGCATCACAAGCACACCGCCCGCGCATTGCAGCACGCTGAGTCGCTCGCCCAGCACCAACGCCGAGGAACTGAGGCCGACCACCGGCACCAGCAGGGAAAACGGCGCGACTTTGCCCGCAGGGTAGCGCGACAGCAGCTTGCTCCAGCTGATGTAGCCGAACAGCGTGGCGACGAAGGCCAGATAAGCCAGGGACAGCACCGAGCTCCATCCCAGATTGAGCAGTGAATGCTCAATGAGCGCTGGCCCCTCCAGCCACAACGACATGGCGAGGAACGGCAGCGGCGGAACGATCGCACCCCAGACCACCAGGGCGACGAGATCGACGTTCCCAAACCGGCGCGTGATGATGTTGCCCAGCGCCCACATCGAGGCCGCGCACAACACCAGCAACACCGCCAGCAGTGGAGTTGCGGCCCCCGTGCCCATGCCGATGAGAGTGAGCCCGCCTGCGGCGATCAATAAGCCAGCCACGCTGTACACGCGTAATTTCTCACCAATGAATATCGCGGCGAACAGCAGGGTAAAGAATGCCTGCGCCTGCAGGAGCAAGGAGGCCAGCCCCGGTGGCATTCCACGGGCCATGCTCTCGAACAGAAAGGCGAATTGGCCGAAAGAAATGGTCGCTCCATACGCAAGCAGCCAGAACCACGGCAGCTTTGGGCGGCGGATGAAAAACACGGCGGGAATCGCGACCAGCGTGAAGCGGAGCGCGCCGAGCAACATCGGCGGCAGGCCATCCAGGCCGTATTTGATCACGATGAAATTCAAACCCCACGCAATGATGACGAGCAATGCCAGGCACAGGTCTTTAAACGGCATGGGGTTCCTTGGAAGGTGACTGCAGCGCGCTGCTGGGCGAAATGGGCACGGCGAATTGTGCAGGAGCATACGGATGTGTTCAACCGGACGGGCGTTGCAGGGGGCCCGCGTGCTTTTCTCGGCGGGCCACGCCGCTATTCTGCGGCCCTGAGCACTTGCTGCCACCCATCGACGATAAATCGCCGGTTGAGTGCTACCCCTTCTAAAACCGGGAACTAACGGCTCAGGCCATTCTCGGAATAACGTGAATGGGTCTCTCTGGGAATGATGCCGGAGCAACAACCCTGGTGTAACACTGCCGCGCTGTTTCGCACATCGCAGACAGAAGCCCCGGCCGCGCCGCGCTGGAGCGGCCATCCACCCAGCAAAGGAGCCGCATCGATGGACTTTAAAGACGTAGCCGAAGTGATCACCACCAGCAGCACCTCGGGTGCCAACGATCTATTAGGCAAAGGCTGGACATTGCTTGCCGTAGTGGCGGGCAACAGCGGGCCGGATTTCGTGTTTGGCCGACACAAGGATCAACCAAAGCTGGCCGGCAAGAAAAACTCCGGCGAGCTTCTGGGCGACGCCGACCTTTAAGGGAATGCGCCGGGAAGCCAGCTGCCTCAATTGAGGTAACGACGAGCTTGACCTTCAGCCGCGCTACGTCGGCTTCCCTAGACTTTAAATTGACCCATCAGAGCTTGCTGGTGGTTGGCCAGTTTATTCAACATTTGACTCACCTGCGCCGACTCGCCCGCCTGTCGGGAAATGCTCTCCGTCACGTCGCGAATGGCGGCCACGTTACTGTTGATCTCTTCCGCCACCAGACTTTGCTCTTCGGCGGCGCTGGCGATCTGCAGGTTCATGTCCGTGATCATCCCGACCGCGGCACTGATGCGCCTGAGCGCACTCACCGCAAGTTCCACTTGGCGTACGCTGTTCTGCGCCTGTTCATGGCTCGTGCCCATGGTACCCACGACTTCGCGCGTGCCACTTTGAAGGCCTTCGATAACCTGGCGGATTTCTTCAACCGAATCCTGGGTGCGTTTGGCAAGGTTGCGCACCTCGTCAGCCACCACAGCAAAACCACGCCCGGCCTCACCGGCACGGGCAGCTTCAATGGCCGCGTTGAGTGCCAGAAGGTTGGTCTGATCAGCAATCGAGCGGATCACTTCCAGTACAGAGCCGATCTGTTGGCTGCTGTTGGAAAGACCCTCGACCTCCCCATCGCCTCAGTCATCTTGTTGGCCAGCGATTCAATGGCCGTGGTGGTGTTGTCGATGACGGCCAGCCCTTCATGGGTCGCGTCATCAGCACTGCGGGCGGCTTCGGCGGCTTGCGCGGCATTGTGCGCGACATCATGGGCGGTGGCGCTCATTTCCTGGAAAGCGGTTGCCACCTGATCCACTTCACGCAGCTGCTGTTGCATCCCGTCGCTCGTTTGTTTTGCGATGGCGGCCGACTGGTCAGCGGTGGCACGTGCGTCCAGAACGGATAGCTTTACGTCGGCAATGATCGGCTGCAGCTTGTCGAGGAAACGGTTGAACCAGCCAGCCAGCTTGCCCAGCTCGTCGTCCTTTTTGTAATCCAGGCGCCGAGTAAGGTCCCCTTCGCCGGTAGCGATGTCCTTGAGCATATCGGCCACCTTCAGAATTGGGCGAGTTACGCCACGGGCGGTCAGCCACATCAGGGCCAGACCGGCAATAACGGCCAGCAAGCCGATGCCCAGCGCCATACGGCTGTCGCTGGAGCGACGGCTGTCGAGTTCGGCTTCAAGCTGTCTCGCCGGCGCGGTGAGGATTTCTTCGGGCACTTCGAGCAGGACACTCCAGGGCCTGGCGCCTGGAATGGGTAGCAGCGGTTCCAGGACCTGCAGCATCGCCCCTTGATGCAGCATCTGCGAGCGCCCCCCGCCGTCAGGCGAACGAGCTCATCGCTCTGGGCACCAAAGCCCGTGCTTAAGGGTTTGCCCAGTAACGAGGCATCGCCACTATGGGCAGCGAAAAGACCCAAGGGACTGACAATACTGATGTGACCATGGCCGTCGTACAGCTCGGCATTTGCCTGGTTGCTGATCTCTTGAAGGCTGGCCAGGCTAATGTCAGCGCCGACCACACCCACGACCTTGCCCTCTACGACAAGCGGAACGGCAATGCTGGTCATTAAAGTTTTGACGTCGTCCACTTCATCTACATAGGGATCGAGTACGCAGGTTTTTCCGCTGGCAACAGGGCAGGTGTACCAAAAATTATAAGGAGCGCCGTTGCTCATCACTGTGGTGTCAGTGAGTACTTTTTCCTTCATGGCCTCGGCTTCGAGTGTTCCATCACTGGACTGGGACCAGTACAAGGCGAAGCGGCCTTTTTCATTACTGCCTAAAGTCGGCTGGTTTAAAAACTGCTCGTCCTGCCCGTCAAGACCATTGGCCTCGAAGACCACATACAGCCCCAGCAGATTGGGGTTGCCTTGAAGAGCATTGTGTATCTGTGAGGACAGATCAGCACGCACGGAAGCCGGGGCGATGCCGTGCTGCCGGGCCTGGGCCATCAGCATCTTCACTTGCCGGGCAAAACCGTCGCTGTATTGGTAAACGTCCATGAAATAACGCTGGATGCGCAGGGCTTGGCTCTCGCCACGAGCCGCCATGCGCTTCTGCGCGGACTCCCGGAGCATGGCGGTGCTGGAAGCCTGGACGACCTGAGCACTGCGCTGCGACTGATACAACGAAGCACCGACCAGCAGCGTAACGATGAACAACAGACAAAGGGCTGCGAGCAGCGTGATTTTCCACTGAATAGAGAAGCGATTGAACATGGGTGTGCCTTGGATGCATCGAACGTGCAACTTATATCGGCGCAGCCGCTTGATTCCTAAATCGAACGGCTCCCATGCGTTAGCGTCTCGAGCAGTGGCGACCAAAAGCAGCCATGCCGCACCAAACCCCGGAAACGAAAAAGCCCCGCGTAAGCGGGCTTTTTACTGTGTTTGGCGGGGAACTAGGGATTCGAACCCTAGAAACGCTATTAACGTTCGCCGGTTTTCAAGACCGGTGCATTCAACCACTCTGCCAATTCCCCGAAGCATCTCGCGTTGGAGGTTTGTGAACCCCTCCGTCGCTTTGCGGGCGCCATAATACCGTAATGAAACAAGCTGTCAAACTCTCCGGCTAGCGCACTGCGTCGCCTCTGTTATGATCTTTGCAACTTGAGGTTTCAAACCCTTCATTTTTACCATCAGGAGTAGCGCCATGCGCGAACAGGATTACGCAGTCAACAACCGCGTGCAGGTCGAGCAGCTAGAGGTTAGCCGCGTCCTGCGCAATACTTACGGCCTTCTGGCCCTCACCCTCGCCTTCAGCGGCGTCATGGCATTCGTCTCCCAGCAGATGAACTTCCGTTACCCGAACGTCTTCGTTGTGCTGATCGGCTTCTACGGTCTGTTTTTCCTCACCAACAAATTGCGCGATTCGGCGTGGGGTCTGGTTTCTGCGTTCGCGCTGACAGGTTTCATGGGGTTCATCCTCGGCCCGATCCTCAACCGTTACCTCGGCATGCAGGGCGGCGCTGAAGTCGTCGGTTCCGCGTTCGCGATGACGGCATTGGTCTTCGGCGGTCTGTCGGCCTACGTGCTGATCACGCGCAAGGACATGAGCTTCCTCGGCGGCTTCATCACCGCTGGCTTCTTCGTGTTGCTGGGGGCCGTGGTGGCCAGCATGTTCTTCCAGATCAGCGGCCTGCAGCTGGCGATCAGCGCCGGTTTCGTGCTGTTCTCGTCGGTCTGCATTCTGTTCCAGACCAGCGCGATCATTCACGGCGGTGAGCGCAACTACATCATGGCGACCATCAGCCTGTATGTATCGATCTACAACCTGTTCATCAGCTTGCTGCAGATCTTCGGCATCATGGGCAGCAAAGACTGATCAGTTTGCCCGCTTCAACAAAAAGCCCGCTTCGGCGGGCTTTTTGCTGTCCGGCGTTCGTGAATTCTTTATCATTGCGCCCATGTTCCCTGTCAGCGCCCCACCGAGCCGCCCATGAAGTTCGCCATCGCTCTGCATTCGCCCGCCCACGCGCCCTCCTCCCGACGCGCGTTGCTGTTCGCCAAGGCCGCATTGGCGCAGGGCCATGAAATCGTGCGCCTGTTCTTCTACCAGGACGGCGTGCACAGCGCATCCGGCAATGTGGTGTCGCCCCAGGACGAGTCGGACACCGCCGCGCAATGGCGTGATTTCGTCACCACCCACCAGCTGGACGGCGTGGTCTGCATTGCCGCCGCCCTGCGTCGGGGCGTGTTGAATGCTGACGAAGCGGAGCGCTACTCGCGACCTGCGGCAAACCTTGCGGCACCCTGGGAGTTGTCGGGGCTGGGTCAGCTGCACGACGCGATCCAGGCGGCTGATCGTTTGATCTGCTTTGGAGGGCCATGACGTGGCGAAGTCATTATTGATCATCAGCCGTCAGGCGCCATGGGCGGGTCCGGATGCCCGCGAGGCGCTGGATATTGCCCTGGCCGGCGGCGCGTTCGATCTGCCGATGGCCATGCTGTTCATGGACGACGGCGTATTGCAGTTGGCGACGGCGCAGAACGCCAGTCAGGTGCAGCAGAAAGACCTGACCGCCAACCTTCAGGCGTTGTCGATGTTCGGCGTGGAAGACCTGTTCGCCTGCGGCACCAGCCTGAATCAGCGAGGGATGCAGCCGACCGCGCTGAGTGTCGAGCCACTTGAGGTGCTGGATGACACGCAAATCGCCGCGCTCATTGACCGTTACGACCAGGTGATAACGATCTGATGGCTACCCTGCACGTACTCTCTCACTCCCCTTTACCGACGCGCGCCTGAGCAGTTGCCTGCGCGTGCTCGGCAGTCAGGACGCGATCCTTTTGTGCGGCGACGCGACCTATGCGTTGCGCGCAGACACCGCCACAGCTGAGGCACTGAGCGCGAAGACTGGCAGCCTGAGGCTGTTCGTGCTCGATGAAGACGCTACCGCTCGAGACATCGCGCTGCCTGACTGGGCCGAAAGCGTCGACTACGCCGGCTTCGTCGCACTCTCGGTGCACTACGACAAGGTCAACACGTGGCTATGAACCCGCTCATCGTCGACGGGCGCAGTGTTGCGCTGGACAAAGACGGCTATCTCGAGGACCTGCACGAGTGGTCCAACGAAGTCGCCGAAGCCCTGGCTCTCAAGGAAGACCTCGCACTGACGCCCGATCACTGGGAAATCCTCGAATTGCTGCGGGCGTTCTATGCAGAATTTCAGCTGTCCCCGGCCACACGGCCGCTGGTCAAGTACACCGCGCTGAAACTGGGCGCCGACAAGGGCAACAGTTTGCACCTGAATCGTCTGTTCAACGGCACTCCCGCCAAACTTGCCGCCAAGCTGGCGGGCCTGCCAAAGCCGACCAATTGCCTATGACCGATTTCACCCTCTCGCCACCGAAACCCCGGCCGAGCATCCTTTTGCGCCCTTCGTTCGCATTCTCGGCAAAGGCAAGCGTGGTGCGCGCAACATGACCCGCGCCGAGGCACGGGAAGCCATGGGCATGGTGCTCGATGAAAAAGTCGAAGACACCCAGCTTGGGGCTTTTCTGATGCTGCTGCGGCACAAGGAAGAGAGCCCGGACGAACTCGCGGGCTTCACCGAGGCCGTGCGCGAGCGTCTGCATGCGCCGGAATTGACGGTCGATATCGACTGGCCGACCTACGCCGGCAAAAAGCGCCATCTGCCGTGGTACCTGCTGGCGGCCAAGTGCCTGGCGCAGAACGGCGTCTGCGTACTGATGCACGGCGGCGGCGCCCATACCGCTGGCCGCCTGTACAGCGAGCAGTTGCTGGAGCTGTTGGGCATTCCGCTGTGCCGAAGCTGGCAAGCGGTGGGTGAAGCACTGGAGCAGCAGAACATCGCGTTCTTTCCCCTTGGCGACTGGGCGCCGCAGCTGCAGCGCATGATCGATCTGCGCAACACGCTGGGGCTGCGCTCACCGATCCACTCGCTGGCGCGCATTCTCAATCCCCTGGGTGCCCGCTGCGGGCTGCAGAGTATTTTCCATCCGGGCTATCAGGGCGTGCATCGTGACGCCAGCAGCCTGCTCGGCGACCACGCCATCGTGATCAAGGGCGACGGTGGTGAAGTCGAGATCAACCCGGACACCATCAGTCACTTGTACGGCACTACCGATGGCCAGCCGTGGGACGAAGAATGGCCGGCGTTGTCGGACCGTCGCCACGTGAAGCCGGCGACTCTCGACCCGCAGCATCTGGTCGCGATCTGGAAAGGCGATGTCGAGGACAGTTACCCGCAATTGGCGTTGATTGCGACCATGGCGTTGGCACTGCGGGGCCTCGGGATGCCGCGGGCTGAAGCCTTCGCCCGGGCGGAGCAGTACTGGGCAAACCGCAACAGATCGATTTAGCCGATAGCTACCCCCAGTCTTTGCGCTATTCGTTCGAACGATTGTCTTTAGACTGATCTCCAACGTACTTCGGTACAGCTCAATTTGGAGTCAGACATGGGCCTTCTCGTTGAAGGACGCTGGCAAGACCAGTGGTACGAAAGCAGCAAAGACGGCGCTTTTCAGCGCGAGCAGGCCAAACGGCGGAACTGGGTCACCCGCGATGGTCGGCCCGGACCGTCCGGTGAAGGCGGCTTCAAAGCGGAGGCCGGTCGTTACCATTTGTACGTTTCCCTTGCTTGCCCATGGGCCCATCGCACGTTGATCGTGCGCAAGCTCAAGGGTCTGGAAGGTTTGATCGACGTCTCCGTTGTCAGCTGGCTGATGCGCGAAAACGGCTGGACGTTCGACAAGCAGAAAGGGTCTACCGGCGACGCGCTGGATGGCCACACCTTCATGTACCAGCGCTACCTCGCCGACACCGCCGATTACACCGGTCGTGTGACGGTACCGGTGCTGTGGGACAAGCAGCTGAATCGCATCGTCAGCAACGAGTCGTCGGAAATCATCCGGATGTTCAATTCGGCGTTCGACGACCTGACCGGCAATCACCTGGATCTCTATCCAGAGCCGCTGCGCAACGAGATCGACAGGCTGAACGACCGTATTTACCCGGCCGTGAACAACGGTGTCTATCGCGCCGGATTCGCGACGTCACAAGGTGCTTACGAAGAGGCTTTCGATGAAGTGTTCGCCGAGCTCGACGCGCTGGAAACGCTGCTGAGCGAGAAACGCTACCTCGCGGGTGAATACCTGACCGAAGCGGACGTGCGCCTGTTCACCACACTGATTCGCTTTGACGCGGTGTACCACGGGCACTTCAAGTGCAACCTGCGGCGCATTGCCGACTACCCGAACCTGAGCAACTGGGTGCGGGAGATGTATCAATTGCCGGGCGTGGCCGAGACGGTGGACTTCGTGCATATCAAGCATCACTACTACGCGAGCCACGCCACCATCAACCCGACCGGCGTCGTGCCAAAAGGCCCGCAGCAGGATTTCAGCGGCGAACATGATCGCGGGCGTTTGAGCGGAAAAGGGATATTGCAGAACAGCTGAAGGGTTTCAGTTAACGCTGAAACCCCACCTGCCTCTCCACCGCAGAACCTTTTGGAAGACTGCGGTGGAATCAAACGCTCGCCTGCGCCCCTTCAAACCACGCCAGTTTTTCCCGCAACTTCACCACTTCACCCACGATCACCAGGGTCGGCGCATGGACTTCGTGTTCGGCGACCAATTGCGGAAGGTTGGCCAGCGTGCCGGTGAAGACGCGCTGGTTTACCGTGGTGCCCTGCTGAATGAGCGCAGCGGGGGTGTCGGCCGCGCGCCCGTGCTTGATCAGTTGTTCGCAAATAACCGGTAGCCCGATAAGACCCATGTAGAGCACTAAGGTCTGCGAGGGCGAAACCAAGTCTTTCCAGGGCAGGTCGGTGGTGCCGTTCTTCAGGTGGCCGGTCACGAAACGCACGGACTGCGCGTGGTCGCGATGGGTCAGCGGGATACCGGCATAGGCCGCGCAACCACTGGCCGCCGTGATGCCCGGCACGACCTGGAAGGGAATGCCGTGGGCCGCCAGCTCTTCGATCTCTTCACCGCCACGGCCGAAGATGAACGGATCACCGCCCTTCAGTCGCACCACGCGTTTGCCCTGCTTGGCCAGATCCACCAACTGCTGGTTGATCTGATCCTGCGGCAAGGCATGATCGGCGCGCTGCTTGCCGACGTAAACCCGGTCGGCGTCGCGACGGCACAAGTCCAGAATCGCCGGGGCTACCAGGCGGTCGTAAAGCACGACATCCGCCTGCTGCATCAAACGCAGGGCGCGAAAGGTCAGCAGATCAGGATCGCCAGGCCCTGCGCCCACGAGGTACACCTCACCGGTCGTGGCAGGCGCATCGCCGTCGATCTTCGCTTGCAGCAACCGCTCGGCTTCGGCCCCCTGCCCGGCCAGTTGCCGGTCAGCGATGGGCCCCTGGAATACATCTTCCCAGAAGGCCCGGCGCTGCTGAACGTTGGGAAACAGCCCTTTGACCTGATGACGAAAGCGTGCGGCCAGACCGGCCAGATGCCCGTAGGTCGGTGGAATCCAGGTTTCCAGCTTGGCGCGGATCAGCCGTGCCAGCACCGGCGCATCGCCACCGCTGGACACCGCGATCACCAGCGGCGAACGGTCGACGATCGCCGGGAAGATCACGCTGCACAGCGCAGGCGCATCCACCACATTGACCGGCACACCACGCTGGCGGGCATCGGCTGACACCTGCGCGTTAAGCGGCTCGTCATCGGTGGCAGCAATGATCAGCACGCAGCCGTTGAGGTCCGACTCGGTGTAGCCGCGCAGAATCTGTTCCCCGCCGCTGCGCTCGATCAGCTCGCGCACTTCCGCTCCGATCTCGGGAGCAACCACACGTAGCACTGCACCGGAATCGGCCAGCAGGCGAGACTTGCGCAAGGCAATCTCGCCGCCGCCCACCACCAGCACCCGGGCGCCCCGAAGGTTATGGAACAGCGGCAGAAATTCCATTTAGCCGATCACCTCAATCCCGCCCATCCACGGCTTGAGGACTTCCGGCACGCGGATCGAGCCGTCGGCCTGCTGGTAGTTTTCCAACACCGCCACCAGCGTGCGACCCACTGCAAGGCCAGAGCCATTTAGCGTGTGAACGAGTTCCGGCTTGCCGGTTTCCGGGTTGCGCCAGCGGGCCTGCATGCGACGCGCCTGGAAATCGCCGCAGTTGGAGCACGAGGAGATTTCACGGTATTTGTCCTGGCTCGGGATCCACACCTCCAGGTCATAGGTCTTGACCGCACTGAAGCCCATGTCGCCGGTGCACAGTGCCAGTACGCGGTAGGGCAATTCGAGCAATTGCAGAACGCGCTCGGCGTTTCCGGTCAGGCTCTCCAGCGCTTCCATGGATTTTTCCGGCTCGACGATCTGCACCATCTCGACCTTGTCGAACTGATGCTGACGGATCATGCCGCGGGTATCACGGCCCGATGCGCCGGCTTCGCTGCGGAAGCACGGGGTATGAGCAACAAACTTCAACGGCAACTGTTTGGCGTCGAGGATTTCACCCGAGACGATGTTGGTCAGCGACACTTCGGCGGTCGGGATCAGGTACAGATCGGCTTCGCCTTCGCGGGAGATCTTGAACAGGTCTTCTTCGAATTTCGGCAGCTGGCCGGTGCCCTGCAACGCAGGCGCCTGAACCAGATACGGCGTGTAGGCCTCTTCGTAACCATGCTCGTTGATATGCAGCGTGATCATGAACTGCGCCAGCGCCCGGTGCAGGCGCGCAATCGGGCCACGCAGCAACGCGAAACGGGCGCCGGAGAGCTTGGCGGCGGTTTCAAAATCCAGCCAGCCGAACTTCTCGCCCAGGGCGACGTGGTCCTGAACCGCGAAGTCGAACGACGCCGGCGTGCCCCAGGTACGCACTTCAACGTTTTGTTCTTCGTCAGCGCCCACTGGCACTGACTCGTGGGGCAGGTTCGGCATGCTCAGGGCCATGGCATCAAGTTCGGACTGGATGGCGTCCAGCTCTTTCTTGCCAGTGCTCAGCTCTTCGGCCATGCGATCGATGTCAGCCATCAGCGGTGCGATGTCTTCGCCGCGCTGTTTGGCCTGACCGATGGATTTGGAACGGGCGTTACGCTCGGCCTGAAGCTGTTCGGTGCGGGTCTGCACGGTCTTGCGCTGGGCTTCCAGCGCTTCGATGCGGGCGACGTCCAGCGTGAAGCCACGGGAAGCCAGGCGATCCGCTACGTCCTGAAGTTGAGTACGCAGCAGTTTGGAGTCGAGCATATCGGTTTCTCGTATATTAAATTCGGGTCAAAGACAGGCCGGCCCATGTTGCGAGCAGCCCGCCCAGTACGCTGATGAGGGCGTAGCCAATGGCCAGAGGAGCCTGGCCGCTTTCAAGCAGACGAATCGTGTCCAGTGAGAAAGACGAGAACGTCGTCAAACCACCGAGGAATCCAACCATCAAACCAGCGCGCAGTTCGATCGGGACTTCCGGGCGGATCAGAAACAGACCGTACAGCACACCGATCAGCAGGCAGCCCACCAGGTTTACCGCCAACGTGGCCGTGTAGAAGTAGCGCGGCCAGTTCGCAGCCACGACGTTACCGGCGGCGAAGCGCAATAATGTACCAGCCACGCCACCGGCGGACACGGCAAGAATCAACTGAATCACTATTTTCTCCGCTGACGTGGGCTGGCGCGGTCGAGCGCTGACAGGTGTTTGAGTTTTTCGCCGATTTTCAGCTCAAGGCCGCGGGGGACCGGCTGGTAATACTGGCGCGGTTCGAGTTCGTCGGGGAAGTAGTCTTCACCTGCCGCGTAAGCGTCCGGTTCATCATGGGCGTAGCGGTATTCTTCGCCGTAGCCGAGCTGTTTCATCAATTTGGTCGGTGCGTTGCGCAGGTGCAGCGGGACTTCCAGCGAGCCATGCTCGGTGGCTTCGCGCATGGCCATTTTAAAACCCATGTACACAGCGTTGCTCTTCGGCGCGCAGGCCAAGTAAACGATGGCCTGGGCCACGGCCAGTTCGCCTTCCGGACTGCCGAGGCGTTCCTGCACATCCCACGCCGACATGCACAGCGGCAAGGCGCGCGGATCAGCATTGCCTATGTCTTCGCTGGCCATGCGCACCACCCGCCGCGCCAGATACAGCGGGTCGCAGCCGCCGTCGATCATCCGCGCGAACCAGTAAAGCGCGGCGTCGGGATTGGAGCCGCGAATGGATTTGTGCAGCGCGGAAATCTGGTCGTAGAACGCTTCACCCCCTTTGTCGAAGCGACGGCGACTGTCGCCAAGCAGGCTTTGCAGCAACTCGGGGTCAATTTCGCTGCCGTCTTCGGCAAGGTCCGAGGCGTTCTCCAACAGATTGAGCATCCGCCGACCATCGCCATCAGCTGCAGCCAGAAGCGTCTGGAAGGCCTCGTCGCCCAGGGTCAGATGCCGATTGCCCAGCCCGCGTTCTTCGGTTAACGCACGACTGACCAACTGACGCAGCGCACCCTCGTCCAGACTTTTCAGCACATAGACCCGGGCGCGGGACAGCAGCGCGTTGTTGAGTTCGAAAGAGGGGTTTTCAGTGGTGGCGCCAATGAAGATCAGCGTGCCGTCTTCGACGTAGGGCAGAAACGCATCCTGCTGCGACTTGTTGAAGCGGTGCACTTCGTCGACGAACAGAATGGTCCGGCGGCCGTACTGCCCGGCCTGTTGCTTGGCGATCTCCACCGCCTGACGGATTTCTTTGACCCCGGCCAGCACCGCCGACACCGTTTCAAAGTGCGCGTCGGAGACTTTCGCCAGCAACCGCGCCAGCGTGGTTTTCCCACGCCGGGCGGCCCCCAGAAAATCATCGAGTGCAGCGCGCCCTGCTCCAGCGCTTCACGCAGCGGCTTACCGTGGGCTAGCAAATGTTGCTGGCCGACGTACTCGTCCAGGTTGGTCGCTCGCAGGCGGGCGGCCAACGGTTGCGCGATCGGTTCAGTGCTGAACAGGTCCATTGAACAGGCGACCCCCTTTTATTCCTGAATGACGTCAGCGCCCTTCGGGATCTGGAACTGGAATTTGCTCGCCGCGACAGGCTCGTTGGCCTTGACGCCGGTGAACAGGATATTGGTGCGTTGGCCGACGCTGTCGATCAGTTGCATGTCGTTGATCATGCCGTTGCGGAACGATAGACGCAGGCTGTCGAACAGGGTGTCCTTGGATTTAGGCTTGAGCACGAAGTCGATCACGCCGCCCGCTTCCTTGGCAGTGATGTCGAAGCTTTCGCTGATTTTTGAGACGTCGCCGGACAGCAGCAGCGCCGGGGTCTGGGTCAGGCGCTGGTCGAGGGTCTTGATGGTGACCTGCTCCAGATCAGGGTCCCACAGAGAAACCTTCTTGCCATCGGAGACCATCAGCTGTTCTTGCGGCGCGTCGGTGTGCCAGTAGAACAAGCCAGGGCGCTGCAAGGTCATCTCGCCGGTGGTTTCCTGCAACTGGGTGCCGCCACCGTCGAGGGTGAGCTGGGAAAAACGCCCGCTCAGGGTTTTCGAGTTTTCCAGCAGTTGGGTCAGGCGCGCCACGTCCTTGCTGTCGGCGTGGGCCGAGACAGCAGAAAAAGCCAGTGCAGATACCAACAGCATGCGGATAAGACGCATGGGATTCCTCTTTGAGTGTGGTTGAAGCCGGGCGCCGCCGCGATGACGACGCCCGGTGACGCGTGACCGGGAAGTGTCAGTCACGCACTGGGGCTGGCGCAATCACTTCGCGCGAGCCGTTGGTGTTCATGGGCGTCACGACGCCGGCGTTTTCCATGGTTTCGATCATGCGCGCGGCGCGGTTGTAGCCAATCTTCAGCTTGCGCTGCACCGCAGAGATCGACGCACGACGGCTTTCCAGCACGAACTTCACGGCTTCGTCGTAAAGCGCATCGCTTTCGCTGTCTTCGCCATCACCGCCGCCACCGCCGCCTTCGAAGCCGCTACCCGCCTCTTCTACGCCGGCCAGGATGTCATCGTTGTAGTTCGGCGTACCGCGCAGCTTCCACGCCTCAACGACCCGGTGAACCTCTTCGTCCGACACGAAGGCGCCGTGCACGCGAATCGGCAGGCTGGTACCCGGGGGCATGTACAGCATGTCGCCGTGACCAAGCAGTTGTTCGGCGCCGCCCTGATCGATGATGGTCCGGGAGTCGATCTTGCTCGACACCTGAAATGCCATGCGCGTCGGGATGTTCGCCTTGATCAGGCCGGTGATCACGTCCACCGAAGGTCGCTGAGTGGCGAGAATCAGGTGGATACCTGCGGCACGGGCCTTCTGGGCGATTCGGGCGATGAGCTCTTCGACCTTCTTGCCGACGATCATCATCATGTCGGCGAATTCGTCGACCACCACCACGATGGTCGGCAGCTTGGTCAGCAGCGGCGCTTCGTCGTGAATGCTCTCGCGGTGATACAGCGGGTCGGACAGTGGCGTGCCGGCCTCCTCTGCTTCACGCACCTTCTGGTTGAAGCCCGACAGGTTACGCACGCCCATCTTGGCCATCAGCTTATAGCGGCGTTCCATCTCGGCCACCGACCAGCGCAGGGCATTGGCGGCGTCCTTCATGTCAGTGACCACCGGGCACAGCAAATGCGGAATGCCTTCGTAGATCGACAGCTCAAGCATCTTCGGGTCGATCATGATCAGCTTGGCGTCTTCCGGCCCGGATTTGAACAGGATCGACAGGATCATGGCATTTACGCCCACCGACTTACCGGAACCGGTGGTACCGGCGACCAGCAGGTGCGGCATCTTGGCGAGGTCAGTGATGACCGGCTTGCCGCCGATGTCATGACCCAGCGCCAGGGTGACCGGCGATTTCGCATCGTCGTATTCCGGCGTCGACAGGACCTCGGAGAAGCGCACGATCTGGCGATCTTCGTTGGGAATTTCGATACCGACCGTGGTCTTGCCGGGAATGACCTCGACCACACGAACGCTGGTGACTGCCAGCGAGCGGGCCAGGTCTTTCGCCAGGTTGGAGATACGGCTGACCTTTACACCGGCAGCCGGCTGAATTTCGTAGCGGGTAATCACCGGGCCCGGATGGATGGAATCCACCGTGACTTCAACGCCGAATTCCTTCAGCTTGATCTCCAGCAGATGACCCACCGCTGCCAGCGATTCAGGCGAATAGTTGAGCTGCTTTTTCTCGGCCGGGTCGAGGATCGAGATCGGCGGCAAGGTGCCTTCCACGGCGCTGTCGACGAACAACGGCGCCTGTTTCTCTTTCTGTACGCGCTTGCTCGGCTCAGGGGCGCGGGGAGGCGCAGGGGCAATCACGGCTGGCACGTGCTTCTCACGGGCGGCCATATGCTCGGTCAGTGCCTGGTCG
The DNA here is from genome assembly GCF_016925575.1 of Pseudomonas sp. 15A4. Classification (NCBI taxonomy): domain Bacteria; kingdom Pseudomonadati; phylum Pseudomonadota; class Gammaproteobacteria; order Pseudomonadales; family Pseudomonadaceae; genus Pseudomonas; species Pseudomonas sp. 15A4. The sequence goes on from NZ_CP068986.1 coordinate 4,878,066, forward strand.
CGCTCGATGATTCGTTCCCTGGCTTTGGCCTGCTCGCGTCGATCCGGGGCAACCGGAGCCACCACTTCGTCGACGCGCATGTCGACTTCACGCAGCTGAGCGACCATTTGCTTGCGCTCATTGCGGGCGGTCCACCAGCGGTTGAGCGAGCCGGTGAACAATTCGATCAGGTCCAGCGTGATCTTGCCGGTGTTGTCCATGACCTTGAACCAGGACAAATCGGTGAACACAGTCAGACCGAACAAAAACAAGGCGATGAACAGCAGCGTGCTGCCCTGGACGTTCAGCGCGCGCTTGGCCAGATCACCCAGTACTTCGCCCAGCACGCCACCGGCTGAACCCGGCAGGCCTGACGCCGAATGAAAGTGCAAGTGCGCCAGCGAGGCGCCGGCGAGGACCAGAAACACCAGACCGATCATGCGCCAGGAAACCAGCCAGCCGCTCCACTGCCACGGCTCGTGGCGATGCCGGAAGACCTGATAAGCCTTGATCCCCAGCAGCAACGGGAAGATGTAGGCGAAGTAGCCGAGGATCATGAACAGGATGTCGGCAGAATACGCACCGGCAAAGCCTGCGGCGTTCTGAACCTGAGCCGAGTTGCTCGAGCTGCTGGTGTGGCTCCAGCCCGGATCGCCCTGATCGTAGGTCAGCAGCGCCATGATCAGATAAAGACACAGCGCGCCGAACGCGATCAATGCACCTTCCTTGAGCCGGTAGTGCAAGTGCTGCCGCCAGAGCGGAACGGGGGTGGGTGCTATGGTGGATTTCTTCAAAACGCTTCAATTCCTGCGCGCAAGCGCGAACATCTGATGATTGACTGTGTACGACTGCCTTGGCGAAATGGCAGTGGCTTTCCCGAACATCGGCCAGAACAGCATCATGGCAGTAGGGAAAACCGCGCCTGCGATAACGCACGCTCGACAGGTGACTTGAAATGAGGTTAAACAACATCGGCATTGTACGGATTTGCGCGCCGCGCGCTACGTTAGTCTGGCGCGGTGCTTGCAGATGTTCAAGCGTCGCCGGGCGGTGACAATTTGAGCACGCATTTTCTTTGCCGACAAAGGCTTATGACGTGTTTATCCTGCTCCCTTGAACTGTCAAAAGGCCATCCCCGGATCAAGAAGACAGCGGGTCGACGATCCCGGCATGATCAAGCGGCTTGTGACCATGCCTGCGACAGAGAGTTGCAGCCGGGGTTGCAAGCCTGCGTTGACTCCCTCCCCTCTCGTAAAGTCTGGATGCCATGCTGACCTGGTTACAACGCGACACCCTTGATTTCCCTCCGCTGGAAAAAGCCATGCGCGAGCCCAACGGACTGTTGGCCGGTGGCGGCGACCTGTCTGCCGATCGCCTGATTGCCGCCTACCGGCATGGCTGTTTTCCCTGGTATCAGCAGGGCCAGCCGATTCTCTGGTGGTCGCCGGACCCGCGCACCGTGCTGTTTCCGGATGAGCTGCATGTATCACGCAGCCTGGGCAAGCTACTGCGCCAGGGGCGTTATCGGGTCACTTTCGACCAGGATTTCGCGGCAGTCATTCAAGCCTGCGCCGAACCCCGGGCCTACACCGACGGCACGTGGATCACCGGCTCCATGCAGGCGGCCTATATTGAACTGCACGCCCGCGGCTTCGCCCACAGCGTCGAAGTCTGGGATGGCGACGCGCTGGTAGGCGGTCTCTACGGACTGGCGATGGGCCGGCTGTTTTTCGGCGAATCGATGTTCAGCCGCGCCGACAACGCTTCCAAGGTCGGCTTCGCAACGCTGGTCGAATACTTGAAAGAATCGGGTTTCGTCCTGATTGATTGCCAAATGCCTACCGAGCACCTGCTAAGCCTTGGCGCGCGCTCGATTGCGCGCCAGACGTTCGCCGACTATCTGCATAAACACCTCGACGAGAGCAATTACACCGATTGGTCGCCTAGGCGAGTTTGATTGGGCTGGCTTACACTCATGTCTACAGTTTTTCTCGAGGGTTGATCATGACCGAGCTGGCGCGGCTGAAGTTCTATGCCACTCAACCCCACTCCTGTAGCTACCTGCCCGAGGAACAAGCCACCACGCTGTTTCTCGACCCCAGCCAGCCGATGGATGTCCAGGTGTATGCCGACCTCTCGGACATGGGGTTTCGCCGCAGTGGCGATCATTTGTACCGTCCGCATTGCCAGAACTGCAGCGCCTGTGTGCCTGCGCGCATTCCGGTCGGACTGTTCGTGCCTGATCGTCAGCAAAAACGCATTTTCAAAAGGAACGCCGACCTCGAAGTGACGAGCACCAAGCCGCATTTCAGTGAGGAGTACTTCGATCTGTATCAGCGCTACATCGAGCAGCGCCATGCCGATGGGGATATGTTTCCACCGAGCCGTGACCAGTTCTCCACCTTTCTGGTCCGCGACCTGCCGTTTTCGCGTTTCTACGAATTCCGTCTGGAGAGTCGACTGCTCGCCGTAGCCGTCACTGACCTGCTGCCCAATGGCCTTTCCGCCGTTTATACGTTCTACGAGCCGGCGGAGGAGCGCCGCAGCCTGGGGCGTTACGCAATTCTCTGGCAAATTGCCGAGGCCGCACGCCTGCAATTGCATGCGGTGTACCTTGGCTACTGGATAAAGAACTGCAAAAAGATGAATTACAAGACCCAATATCGCCCCATCGAACTGCTCACCAATCAAAGATGGGTCACTCTTTACTGAAGCCCTTGGCTTAAACCTCAGTTTTCGGGCACAATGCAGCCCGCTTTTGCCTGGCTGCCGTTTGCACCGGGCCATTCATTGGATACCGAGGGCTTTACTGCATGTCGAAAGAAGACAGCTTCGAAATGGAAGGCACTGTCGTCGACACCCTGCCCAACACCATGTTCCGTGTGGAGTTGGAAAATGGGCACGTCGTAACCGCGCACATCTCCGGCAAGATGCGCAAGAACTACATCCGCATTCTTACCGGCGACAAGGTCCGCGTTGAGCTGACGCCCTACGACTTGAGCAAAGGGCGCATCACTTACCGCGCCCGCTAACAGGTCTTAACAAAAACGCCCGGCTTGTGCCGGGCGTTTTTGTGTGCGTGAGATTCACCCTACACGCTCACGGCAAGTCGCAAAAAGCGGCTCACTCGGTCCATCAGACCGGGCACGTTTCAACAGATGTAGGAGTGAGCTTGCTCGCGATTGCTTCGTGTCAGTCACCTAATGTGTCTCAGACAAATCGCAATCGCGAGCAAGCTAACTCCTACAGGGTTCGGCAGATTCGCAGCCAACAAAAAAGGCGCCAATCGGCGCCTTTCAGGTTTGTTGCAGGGACGCGAAACGTCAGGCCATTTCAGCCGTGGTTTCGTAATCGAACGTGATCTCGCCGTCTTTGACGTCGATGTGTACCACACCGCCATGCTCGGACAACTCGCCGAAGAGGATTTCCTCGGCCAGCGGACGCTTGATCTTGTCCTGAATCAAACGGGCCATCGGACGCGCACCCATCGCTGCGTCGTAACCGCCTTCGGCCAGGTAACTCCTCACCGCGTCGGTCACTTCCAGCTGTACGCGCTTGTCCTCCAGCTGCGCCTGAAGCTCGGTAAGGAACTTGTCCACCACGCTCTTGATAACCTCATGGCTGAGGCGACCAAATTGAATGATGGTGTCCAGACGGTTGCGGAATTCCGGCGTGAAGCTCTTCTTGATCACCTCCATTGCATCAGATGAGTGATCCTGATGGGTGAAACCGATCGAAGCACGCGCAGCCGTTTCAGCACCGGCGTTGGTGGTCATGATCACGATCACATTGCGGAAGTCCGCCTTGCGCCCGTTGTTGTCGGTCAGCGTCCCGTGGTCCATGACCTGTAGCAGCAGGTTGAAGACTTCCGGATGCGCCTTCTCGATTTCATCGAGCAGCAGCACGCAATGCGGCTGTTTGGTGACGGCTTCGGTCAGCAGACCGCCCTGATCAAAACCGACATAGCCCGGCGGCGCACCGATCAGACGCGATACGGTGTGACGCTCCATGTACTCGGACATGTCGAAACGCACCAGCTCGATACCCAGCGCCTTGGCCAGCTGACGCGCAGCCTCGGTCTTGCCGACACCGGTCGGACCTGCGAACAGGAACGAACCGACAGGCTTGTCCGGCGACTTGAGGCCTGCTCGGGACAGCTTGATCGCGGTGGACAACGAATCGATGGCGGCATCCTGACCAAACACGGTCAGCTTCAGGTCGCGCTCCAGGTTACGCAGCAATTCCTTGTCGGAACTGTTGACGTGCTTTGGCGGAATCCGCGCGATCTTCGCCACGATGTCTTCAACCTGCGGCACTTCAATGCGCTTGACGCGCATTTCCACCGGTTGCAGCCGCTGGTAGGCACCCGCCTCGTCAATCACGTCAATGGCCTTGTCGGGCATATGACGGTCATTGATGTAGCGCGATGCCAGTTCAGCAGCGGCACGCAGGGCTTCATCGCTGTATTCGATATTGTGATGCTGTTCAAAACGGCCTTTGAGGCCACGCAAAATGCCGATGGTGTCTTCGACCGAAGGCTCGGACACGTCGACCTTCTGGAAGCGACGGGCCAGCGCACGGTCTTTTTCGAAGATGCCACGGAATTCCTGGAACGTGGTCGAGCCGATGCAACGGATATCACCCGACGACAGCAGCGGCTTGAGCAGATTGGACGCGTCCATCACACCACCGGACGCGGCACCTGCACCGATGATGGTGTGAATTTCGTCAATGAACAGGATCGCGTGGGGCCGTTTCTTCAACTCGCCGAGCAGCGCCTTGAAGCGCTTCTCGAAATCGCCACGGTATTTGGTACCAGCCAGCAGTGCGCCCAGGTCGAGGGAGTACACGACACTGTTGGCGAGCAGATCCGGCACCTGATTGTCGACAATGCGCTTGGCCAGGCCTTCGGCAATGGCGGTTTTACCCACCCCGGCCTCGCCTACCAGCAGCGGGTTGTTCTTGCGACGCCGCGCGAGAATCTGAGCGACGCGCTCGACTTCCATCTCGCGCCCTACCAGCGGATCGATGCGGCCTTGACGGGCCAGCTCATTCAGGTTGCTTGCATAGGCATCCAGAGGATTGCCTGAGGAAGAAGACTCACCGCCCTCGTCATCCTGCATATCTTGCTCACCTTCAGATTGATCGCCATGCCCCGGCACTTTGGAAATACCGTGGGCGATATAGTTGACGACATCGATACGGGCAACGCTCTGCTGTTTCAGCAGGAACACTGCCTGGCTTTCCTGCTCGCTGAAAATCGCCACAAGCACGTTCGCGCCAGTGACTTCACGCTTGCCGGAGCTCTGCACATGAAAAACTGCGCGCTGCAGGACGCGCTGGAAGCCGAGTGTGGGTTGGGTCTCGCGATCCTCGTCATGCACAGGGATCAGCGGCGTGGTGGAGTCGATGAACTCCTGGAGGTCGTGTTTGAGTTTGTCGAGGTTTGCGCCGCAGGCACGCAGTACGGTGGCGGCAGCCTCATTGTCCAATAGGGCCAGCAGGAGGTGCTCGACGGTCATGAACTCATGACGTTTAGAGCGGGCCTCCTTGAAAGCCAGATTGAGGGTGACTTCGAGCTCACGGTTTAACATAGCTTCACCTCATACCCAAGTGTCCGGCGTTAACCGTCCTTCTCGATTTCACAGAGTAGCGGATGCTGGCTTTCCCTGGCGTACTGGTTGACCTGCATAGCCTTGGTCTCGGCGATGTCGCGGGTAAACAATCCGCAAACGGCCCGTCCCTCTGTATGGACGGCCAGCATGACCTTGGTCGCCAGCTCACGATTCAGGTTGAAAAACACCTCGAGCACTTCGACAACGAAATCCATCGGGGTGTAGTCATCATTGAACAAAACCACCTTGTACATAGGCGGCACCTGCAATATCGGCTTGGCTTCCTGTACAGCGGTGCCCGACGCATCGTCCTCATGGGGATGCGGGTCATCCTGATTGAATGTTAGTCGAATCTTGCTGATTGCATGCATGGTAAAGAAGGTTCACAGAGGACGTGATTGAAATAAGTGGTGGCGGCGATACCCGTTTTCAACTGGACCGCCGCTTGACCTTGACTATCGGCCAATCAGTGTTACAAACAATAGAACCCACATTGGGTAAAAAGGGTCCGCGCAGTCAACCAAAATTTTTTTAGGTCCGGCGGATGAGAGGTGATGATACTCCCATCGGAGTCCTTTGCAGAGGGATGTGACTATGCTAAGCGGTAAGGTCAAGTGGTTTAACAACGCCAAGGGGTATGGCTTCATCGTTGAAGACGGCAAGTCTGAAGACCTGTTCGCACACTACTCGGCGATCAGTATGGAGGGCTATAAAACCCTGAAGGCCGGGCAGCCGGTTCAGTTCGAGATCACTCAGGGCCCCAAGGGTCTTCATGCCGTAGGCATCACTGCGAAAGCTGTTGCCGATATTCCTGAGGCAGCCCACCACCACGAGCGACATTTCGAGAAGCAACAGGCATAGAGCAACAATCACGCCTGAGCCGGACCGTTCAAGCGCGAGATTCGACAAGCCGGTCAATCCTCTCAGGGTTGGCCGGCTTTTTTGTGCCTTCGCTGCCCTGTTGCGTCCATCTATATAGAGAGGCGAGCCAACTCAACTATGGCCCAGATGCTCCTTTAGTCGAAATCAGGTGGGGTACTGGTCAGGACGCATCGGCCCCAGGCAACTGCGACTAGTTGCCGCAGGCCCCGTACTACAAGGGCTAAACGGTTTTCATGGGGAATCCGGACACCTTCCGAGACCACCGCGAACGTCCCGGGCACCGCAAAGCCGTCATACGAGTACCGTAGTAATGGCCGGGTGCAGTGATATACTCAGCGCCGGTGACCGTTGGGTCATTGGGGGCCAGACCACCTGAAACCAGGCGTTCAGCCCTCGACAGGCCAGACCGCTACCCGGGTCCGACCGCTTGACGCTCGACTGATGCACCCCCTATCACGCGACGAAATTCTCGACTTTCGGCTCATCGATACTTTGGGCGAAAGTGCCTACCCTGCGCATCTCGAAATTTTGTGTACGCTCAGCAAAGAAGAGAGTTATCCCGAATATGTCCAACCGCTCGAAGATCATCTATACCTTCACTGACGAAGCGCCAGCCCTCGCCACCTACTCACTGCTGCCTATCATCGAAGCGTTCACCGCTTCCGCTGACATCGCCGTTGAAACCCGCGACATTTCGCTTGCAGCCCGCATCCTCGCCAGCTTTCCCGAGCGCCTGGGTGACAAGAAGGTTTCCGACGATCTGGCAGAGCTGGGCCAACTGGCGACCACGCCGGAAGCCAACATCATCAAGCTGCCAAACATCAGCGCCTCGGTTCCACAGCTGAAGGCCGCGATCAAGGAACTGCAAGCCAAGGGCTACGACATCCCGAACTACCCGGATGAAGTCGTGACCGACGCCGACAAGGTTGCCCAGGCTGGCTACGACAAAGTGAAAGGCAGCGCCGTGAACCCGGTGCTGCGTGAAGGTAACTCTGATCGCCGGGCGCCGCTCTCCGTCAAGAACTACGCGCGCAAGCACCCGCACAAAATGGGCGCCTGGTCTGCGGACTCCAAGTCCCACGTGGCGCACATGGACAATGGCGACTTCTACGGCAGCGAAAAATCCTCGCTGATCGAAGCTGCTGGCGCCGTGAAGATCGAGCTGATCGGCAAAGACGGCAACACCACTGTGCTGAAGGACAAGACGTCGGTACTGGCGGGCGAGATCATCGACTGCGCGGTGATGAGCAAGAAAGCCCTGCGCGCTTTCGTGGCCCGTGAAATCGAAGACGCCAAGAAGCTCGGCGTGCTGTTCTCCGTGCACCTGAAAGCGACCATGATGAAGGTCTCGGACCCGATCATGTTTGGTGAGTTCGTCGCCGAGTACTACCAGGAAGCGCTGAACAAGCACGCTGACGTCCTGAAGGAAATCGGTTTCAACCTGCACAACGGCATCGGCGACCTGTACACCCGTATCAAAGACCTGCCGGCCGACCAGCAAGCGCAGATCGAAGCGGACGTCAAAGCCGTTTACGCGACCCGCCCTGCGCTGGCGATGGTCAACTCCGACAAGGGCATCACCAACCTGCACGTGCCGAGCGACGTCATCGTCGACGCCTCGATGCCAGCGATGATTCGTGATTCCGGCAAGATGTGGAACAACGACGGCGTCCTGCAGGACACCAAGGCGGTGATCCCGGATCGCTGCTACGCGACCATCTATCAAGCCGTGATCGAAGACTGCAAGCAACACGGCGCCTTCGACCCGACCACCATGGGCAGCGTGCCAAACGTTGGCCTGATGGCGCAGAAAGCCGAAGAGTATGGCTCGCACAACAAAACCTTCCAGATCGAAACCGATGGCGTGGTCCGTGTGACCGACGACAAAGGTCAGGTCTTGATGGAGCAGGACGTTGAAGCCGGCGACATCTGGCGCATGTGCCAGACCAAGGACGCGCCGATTCAGGACTGGGTCAAACTGGCCGTCAACCGTTCGCGCCTGAGCAGCACCCCGGCCATTTTCTGGCTGGACCCTGAGCGCGCCCACGATGCGGCGATGATCAAGAAGGTTGAGCAGTACCTGAAAGATCACGACACCGCTGGCCTGGACATCAGCATCCAGTCGCCGGTCGACGCGATGAAGGTTTCCCTGGAGCGCATCCGCGCAGGCAAGGACACCATTTCGGTGACCGGCAACGTGCTGCGCGACTACCTGACCGACCTGTTCCCGATCATGGAACTGGGCACCAGCGCCAAGATGCTGTCCATCGTGCCGCTGATGAGTGGCGGTGGCCTGTTCGAAACCGGCGCAGGGGGTTCGGCGCCGAAGCACGTTCAACAGCTGAACGAAGAGAACTTCCTGCGCTGGGATTCGCTGGGCGAATTCCTTGCACTGGCCGCTTCCCTCGAGCACCTGGGCAACGTCTACGACAACCCGAAAGCGCTGGTACTGGCCACGGCCCTGGACAAGGCCACCGGCCAGTTCCTGGACAACAACAAGTCGCCATCGCGCAAGGTCGGCGGTATCGACAACCGTGGCAGCCACTTCTACCTAGCCACCTACTGGGCTCAGGCTCTGGCGGCACAGACCGAAGATACGGCGCTGCAAGCCAAGTTCACCGAGCTTGCAAAAACCCTGGCTGACAACGAAACGACCATCGTCGCCGAGCTGAACAGCGTACAGGCCAAGCCATTGGACATCGGCGGCTACTACTTCCCTACCCCGGAACTGGCCAGCAACGCCATGCGCCCAAGCAAGACCCTGAACGACGCGATCAACGCGTTGAAGTAAGGCGCGACGACCGGCGGCTGAAAAGCTGTCTAGCGCGATAAGAAAGCCCTGGCCATTGCGCCGGGGCTTTTTTTGCTATCACCATTCCTGTAGGAGCCATCGGAGGTTACGACGGTTGCGAAAGCGGTTTATCTGACACTCCGCTTCGCGACCCTCGTAAACTCGGATGGCTCCTACAGAAACGAGAAAACCCAATGACCTGGCATCCCCACATCACCGTCGCAACCGTCATCGAAGACAACGGCCGCTTTCTGTTCGTCGAAGAATTGAAAAACGGCAAGCTGGTGCTCAATCAGCCTGCCGGGCACCTCGAGCCTGATGAGACGTTGCGTGAAGCGGCCATTCGCGAAACCCTGGAAGAAACCGGCTGGGACGTCGAACTGACCGGCGTCGTCGGCATTTACCTGTACACCGCGCCGAGCAATGGCGTGACCTATCAGCGTGTGTGCTTTTCGGCCAAAGCGACGCGACACCACGCCGAGCGTACGCTGGACACCGGCATCGTCGGCGCGCCATGGTTCAGTCGCGACGAACTCGCCAGCCAACCGGAGCGCTGGCGCAGCGAGCTGGTCTTGCGCTGCGTCGATGAGTACCTGGCGGGCCCGATTCACAGTCTGGAGGTCGTGCGGGACTGACTGGCCGCCGAGCGCAACTGAATAGCTTTTAGCCTTGGCGCCGACTCCCTGTTAGAATCGCGCCCTTTCCTGCTGCTACCCAATCGAATTCCTATGTCTGATTCAGCCTTTTCCGATACAGAAAAGAAGCGCGTCATTGTCGGCATGTCCGGCGGCGTGGATTCTTCGGTCTCCGCCCTTCTGCTCATGGAGCAGGGGTATCAGGTGGAAGGCCTGTTCATGAAGAACTGGGAAGAAGACGACGGAACGGAATACTGCACCGCCATGGACGACCTTGCGGACGCCCAGGCCGTGTGCGACAAGATCGGCATCAAGCTGCACACCGTGAACTTCGCGGCCGAGTACTGGGATCATGTCTTCGAGCATTTCCTTGAAGAATACAAAGCCGGCCGCACGCCGAACCCGGACATCCTGTGCAACCGCGAGATCAAATTCAAAGCTTTCCTCGACTACGCCTTCATGCTCGGCGCCGACCTGATCGCCACCGGGCATTACGTGCGCCGCCGCGACATCGACGGCCGCACCGAACTGCTCAAGGGCCTGGACCCGAACAAGGATCAGAGCTACTTCCTGCATGCCGTCGGCGGTGAGCAGATCGCCAAGACCCTGTTCCCGGTCGGTGAACTGGAAAAGCCCGAGGTGCGAGCCATCGCAGAGAAGTATCAGCTGGCGACCGCGAAGAAGAAGGACTCGACCGGTATTTGCTTCATCGGCGAGCGTCGCTTCACCGACTTCCTCAAGCAATACCTGCCTGCGCAGCCCGGCGAGATCAAGACCACCGAAGGCGAAGTCATCGGTCGGCATGCCGGCCTGATGTACCACACCATCGGCCAGCGCCAGGGTCTGGGCATCGGCGGACTGAAGGATGCCGGTGATGAGCCGTGGTACGTGCTGGTCAAGGACCTGGAGCACAACGAGCTGATCGTCGGCCAGGGCAACGAGCATCCGTGGCTGTTCTCGCGCGCCCTGCTCGCCTCTGAGATCTACTGGGTCAACCCGATCGACCTGAGCAGCCCGCGCCAGTTGACCGCCAAAGTGCGTTACCGCCAGAGCGACCAGCGCTGCACCCTGGAACGCACTGAAACCGGTTATCGCGCCACCTTCGACGAGCCGCAACGCGCAGTAACGCCTGGCCAGTCCGTGGTGTTTTACGACGGCGAGGTCTGCCTCGGCGGCGGCGTTATCGAAATCGCCGAGCCGTGGCACACTAGGGATGCACGTTGATGACCCCGATCCAGGAACAACTTGTCGCCCTGGCCGGGGTCTTTCAGGCCGCCGTGCTGGTCGATCGCATCGCCAAGACCGGCCAGGCCGGTGAAGCCGCCGTGGGCTGTATGATGGGCACCCTGCTGGTCATGGACCCGAAAGACACGCTGGACGTGTTCGGTGGCGACGACCTTAATCTGCACGAGGGCTATCGCGCCCTCGCCAGTGCCCTGGAGCGCGATCCGGCCACCCTGCAACGGGAACCCTTGCGTTATGCCCTGGCGATGCTGGGCCTGGAACGTCAACTGTCCAAGCGCGATGACATGCTCAACACCATCGGCAAGCGCCTGCCGCAGATCAAATCCCAGGTCGAGCATTTCGGTATCGCTCACGAAAACGTCATAGCCGCCAGCGGCGCGCTGTATCAGGACACCCTGAGCACCTTGCGTCAGCGGATTCAGGTCCACGGCGACATGCGCAATCTGCAGCAACCCAACAATGCCTCGAAAATCCGCGCACTATTACTGGCCGGAATTCGCTGCGCGCGACTTTGGCGACAAGTGGGCGGTCACCGCTGGCAACTGGTCATCAGCCGCCGCAAGTTATTGAAAGAACTGTATCCATTGCTTCACCGCTGAGGGGCCAACGCCCTTCAGCTCGCTTCCGACCCGACATCGCGCGACTCATAACGGTCAGCCAGCCTCGGCTGACCGGAATTTTCATGTATGATACGCGCCCCTTTTCGTTGCCCGACAGTCCGAGAACACCCTATGCAGCTTTCTTCGCTCACTGCGGTTTCCCCTGTAGATGGCCGCTACGCCGGCAAAACCCAGGCCCTGCGCCCGATTTTCAGCGAATACGGCCTGATCCGTTTCCGCGCCCTGGTGGAAGTACGCTGGCTGCAACGCCTGGCGGCTCACCCGCAAATCCCTGAAGTCCCGGCCTTCTCCGCCGAAGCCAACGCCATCCTCGATGCCCTGGCCAACGATTTCGCTCTCGAACACGCCGAGCGTGTCAAAGAGATCGAGCGCACCACCAATCACGACGTCAAGGCCATCGAGTACCTGCTCAAGGAGCAGGCTGCCAAGTTGCCGGAGCTGGCCAAGATCAGCGAGTTCATCCACTTCGCCTGCACCAGCGAAGACATCAATAACCTGTCCCACGCGCTGATGCTGCGCGAAGGCCGTGACACCGTGCTGCTGCCGCTGATGCGTCAGATCGCCGAGTCCATCCGCGAGCTGGCGATCCGTTTTGCCGCCGTACCGATGCTCTCCCGTACCCACGGTCAGCCGGCCTCCCCGACCACTCTGGGCAAGGAACTGGCCAACGTCGTTTACCGCCTGGAGCGCCAGATTGCTCAAGTGGCCGCCGTGCCGCTGCTGGGCAAGATCAACGGCGCCGTCGGTAACTACAACGCGCACCTGTCGGCCTACCCGGACATCGACTGGGAAGCCAACGCCCGCGCCTTCATCGAAGACGAGCTGGGTCTGGGCTTCAACCCCTACACCACGCAGATCGAGCCCCACGACTACATCGCCGAGCTGTTCGACGCGATCGCCCGCTACAACACGATCCTGATCGACTTCGACCGCGACATCTGGGGCTACATCTCCCTGGGCTATTTCAAGCAGCGTACCATCGCCGGTGAAATCGGTTCGTCGACCATGCCGCACAAGGTCAACCCGATCGACTTCGAGAACTCCGAAGGCAACCTCGGCATCGCCAACGCGCTGTTCCAGCATCTGGCCAGCAAGTTGCCGATCTCCCGCTGGCAGCGTGACCTGACCGACTCCACCGTGCTGCGCAATCTCGGTGTGGGCTTCGCTCACAGCGTGATTGCCTACGAAGCCAGCCTGAAAGGCATCGGCAAGCTGGAACTCAACGAGCAGAAGATCGCCGCCGATCTGGACGCTTGCTGGGAAGTCCTGGCCGAGCCGATCCAAACGGTCATGCGTCGCTACGACATCGAGAATCCGTACGAGAAGCTCAAGGAATTGACCCGCGGCAAGGGCATCGGCCCTGAAGCGCTGCTGACCTTCATCGACGGCCTGGACATGCCGGCGGAAGCCAAGGCCGAGCTGAAAAAGCTCACGCCGGCGAACTACATCGGCAACGCCGTGGCGCAAGCCCAGCGCATCTGACCACGCTGCATACGCTCTGAACGCCCGGCTGAGCCGGGCGTTTTTATTCCCGTCGTAAAAACTCGTTTTTTCAATAGGTTACACATGAATCCTGACATCCCTCTTCAGCTCCTAGGTGGTATCACAGCGCGCGAGTTCCTGCGTGACTACTGGCAGAAGAAACCTTTGCTGATCCGTCAGGCCATTCCGGATTTTCAGAGCCCGATCGACGCCGACGAACTGGCCGGTCTGGCGCTGGAAGAAGAAGTTGAATCGCGCCTGGTGATTGAGAAAGGTGAGCGTCCGTGGGAGCTGCGTCGCGGCCCGTTCGCCGAAGACGAATTCAGCAAGCTGCCGGAGCGCGAGTGGACCCTGCTGGTTCAAGCCGTGGATCAGTTCGTGCCTGAAGTCAGCGAATTGCTGGAAAACTTCCGCTTCCTGCCAAGCTGGCGCATCGATGACGTGATGATCAGCTACGCCGCACCCGGCGGCAGCGTGGGTCCGCATTTCGACAACTACGACGTGTTCCTGCTGCAGGGCCACGGCAAGCGTCACTGGCAGATCGGCCAGATGTGCGACTCCGAAAGCAAACTGCTTGAGCACGCCGACCTGCGTATCCTGGCCGACTTCCAGGGTACCGACGAATGGACGCTGGAACCGGGCGACATGCTCTACCTGCCGCCACGTCTGGCGCACTGCGGCGTCGCGGTGGATGAGTGCCTGACCTACTCGGTCGGCTTCCGCGCCCCAAGCGCCGCCGAAGTGCTGACCCACTTCACGGACTTCCTCAGCCAGTTCATGCCTGAAGAAGAACGCTACACCGACGCCGACGCGCAGCCGGTCAGCGATCCGCACCAGATTCAGCACGACGCCCTTGATCGCCTGAAGGGCTTGCTGGCCGAGCACATGGGTGACGAGCGCCTGCTGCTGACCTGGTTCGGCCAGTTCATGACCGAGCCCCGTTATCCCGAGCTGGTGGTCGGCCCCGAATTGGCCGAGAGCGAGCTGCTCGACAGCCTGGAACAGGGCGCCGTGCTGATCCGCAACCCGAGCGCGCGACTGGCGTGGTCGGAGGTCGACGACGACCTGCTGCTGTTCGCCAGCGGTCAGAGCCGTCTGTTGCCGGGCCATCTGCGTGAACTGCTGAAAATGATCTGCGCGGCCGATGCGCTGCACATCGACAATCTGGGCCAATGGCTGGCAGATGACGATGGACGTAACCTGCTCTGTGAGCTGGTCAAACAAGGAAGTCTGGGGTTTGCTGATGAATAAGATCCACGTACGGGTAGCCGACTGGCAGAAAGACAACGCCGACATTCGGCGCATTCGTGACGCCGTGTTCGTGTTTGAACAGTCGGTTCCGCCCGAACTGGAATGGGACTCGGAAGATGCAGGCGCCCTGCATTTTCTGGCGCTCGAAGGGGATTACGCCGTGGGCACCGCGCGCCTGCTGCCCGATGGTGAATTCGGCCGATTGTCCGTGCTCAAGGACTGGCGCGGCCTGAACGTGGGTGAAGCGTTGATCACTGCGATCCTCGCCGAAGCCGAACGCCGCGGCCTGAAACAGACGCGGCTCAGCGCACAGGTTCATGCCACGGCGCTGTATGAGCGCTTCGGCTTTACCGTGGTCAGTGACGAGTTTCTTGAAGCCGGCCTGCCCCACGTGGACATGGTGCGCAACGCGCACTGACTACACCTGTCGACATTTGCGCCCCGGCGTTAGCGCTTCAGCTGCCTAAGCTGAAACAAAAGCACCGGGGCGTTTTGCTGTCTGCGATTCAACTTGGTGCTGCCCAGGCCGACAAACTGGCAAACTCGTCGTTCAGACGCGCCCCTCGCGGAGACCACATCGATGTCATTACGCACCCTGCTCGCTTCACTGTTGTTGGCTTGCAGCTTCACGGCCGCGGCCGCCACTGAAGTCATCCCCCTGAATTACCGCACCAGCGACGATCTGCTGCCCACCGTAAAATCTTTTCTGGGCAACGAAGGCAGCGTCAATGCCTATGGCAACAAGCTGATCGTCAACGCCGAACCGGACAAGATCAGCGAGCTGCGCGACCTCCTCGGCCAGCTCGACACTGCGCCCAAACGGCTGATGATCAGCGTCGACACCAGTGACAGCACGGTACAGAGCGATCAGGGTCACTCGGTCAACGGCACCGTGCGTTCGCAGGACGGACGCCTCAGCGCCGACGGCCGGACGCGCATCCAGAATTACGGCACCGCCAGCCGCGAGGGCGGCGTGCAACAGGTTCAGGCCAATGAAGGCACGCCGGCGCTGATTCAGATGGGCCAGAGCATACCGATCACTTCGGTGCAGTCCGATGGGTACGGCTACCCCCAGACCAACACGCAATACCGCAACGTGACCCAGGGTTTCTACGTCACGGCGACGGTCACCGGCGACATCGTTCATTTGAGCATCAGCACCAACAACGATCGCATGAGTCAGCAACAGGCCGACGCGATCAAGGTGCAGAGCACCGACACGCAAGTCAGTGGTCGGCTGGGTGAGTGGATCACGCTGGCCGGCGCCAGCGACCAATCTCGCGCCGATGAGCGCGGCGTCGTCCGACGCTACTCGACACAAGGCAGCAACGACATGCAGCTGCGGGTGAAGGTTGATAGCCTGGATTGAGGGGAACCGCTCGTTATCACGACGCTAGGCCCCATGGTGTGCTGGCCACTGCACAAATCTTTTGGGAGTGAGCTTGCTCGCGAAGAGGCCGGTTCAGCCAATGGTTTTCTGGTGGCTGACACAAGGCTTTCGCGAGCAAGCTCGCTCCCACATGGAACGTGGCCATCCGTGCTATTCCGGTTAGATACCGCCAATTATGTAGTGCTTGAACAGACACTACATCCTGCTTTCATTCCGTGACCGCCCAGTATCTACGCTGACTTCCCCGCCCCAGCACCCGCACGCCCGAAACTGACCGCCAAGTCGCATTCGACGATTTATGTAGTACAACTAAAAAAGCACTACAAAGTGTTTGACGAGGCTAAATCATCGAGGCATGATGGCCTCGCTCCCGCTGATCGGAGGGCGTGCAGAACGCCTCCTGATCGCGCTCGAACTCAGCATGTTCGTGCCGATTAGCGTCATTTCCGCCCACAAGGCAGCTTCACCCCCTCACCATCCTGAGGTCGAAAAAATCTGACCGAGAATCCGTGCTTTCCGATTCAGCGAGCAGCCATCAGTGCGCCTTGAAGAAACACGCGGCGCCGGCGAAGCAAGGAACTTCACCTCAAGACCCACAACATCAAGCAACGAGGTTTACCCCATGGCACTGACACGCGAACAACAAATTGCAGCCATCGAGAAAGACTGGGCCGAGAATCCACGCTGGAAAGGCGTAACCCGCACCTACTCCGCTGCTGACGTCGTCCGCCTGCGTGGCTCGGTTCAGCCTGAACACACGTTTGCAAAACTGGGTGCCGACAAGCTGTGGAACCTGGTGACCCAAGGTGCCAAGCCTTCCTTCCGTCCCGACAAGGATTTCGTTAACTGCATGGGCGCCCTCACCGGTGGCCAGGCCGTGCAACAAGTCAAAGCCGGTATCCAGGCTATTTACCTGTCTGGCTGGCAAGTCGCGGCGGACAACAACTCCGCCGAATCGATGTACCCGGATCAGTCGCTGTACCCAGTGGACTCGGTGCCGACCGTGGTCAAGCGGATCAACAACTCGTTCCGTCGCGCCGACCAGATCCAATGGAAAGCCGGTAAAAACCCGGGCGACGAAGGCTATATCGATTACTTCGCGCCGATCGTGGCCGACGCCGAAGCCGGTTTCGGCGGCGTGCTCAACGCTTACGAACTGATGAAGAGCATGATCGAGGCAGGCGCTGCCGGCGTGCACTTCGAAGACCAACTGGCGTCCGTGAAGAAATGTGGCCACATGGGCGGCAAGGTTCTGGTGCCAACCCAGGAGGCGGTACAGAAACTGGTCGCCGCACGTCTGGCCGCTGACGTTGCCGGCGTGCCGACCATCATTCTGGCGCGCACCGACGCCAACGCCGCAGACCTGCTGACCTCGGACTGCGACCCGTATGACCAGCCGTTCGTGACCGGCACCCGCACGCCGGAAGGATTCTACAAAGTACGCGCCGGCCTGGACCAGGCGATTGCCCGCGGCCTGGCGTACGCGCCGTATGCCGATCTGATCTGGTGCGAAACCGCCAAGCCGGATCTGGACGAGGCCCGTCGCTTCGCCGAAGCGATCAAAAAGGAATACCCGGATCAGTTGCTCTCCTACAACTGCTCGCCTTCCTTCAACTGGAAGAAGAACCTGGATGACGCGACCATCGCCAAGTTCCAGCGCGAGCTGTCGGCAATGGGCTACAAGCATCAGTTCATCACCCTGGCCGGCATCCACAACATGTGGCACAGCATGTTCAACCTGGCGCACGACTACGCCCGCAACGACATGACCGCTTACGTGAAACTGCAAGAACAGGAGTTCGCCGACGCGGCCAAGGGTTACACCTTCGTGGCGCACCAGCAGGAAGTGGGCACTGGCTACTTCGATGACATGACCACGGTCATTCAGGGCGGCAAGTCATCGGTGACGGCACTGACTGGCTCGACGGAAGAAGAACAATTCCATTGAAGCTCTTTGAACCTCCCCTTCCCGGCTAAAGCCGGCCCTACGAAATGAAAAGCCGCCTTTGGGCGGCTTTTTGCTGACAATGGCTGACTTAACCTACGTTGCCAGTCAACTACTAACGATAGACAACTCAAATCAGCGCGCAAACGTTAATTAACCACGCAATCAATTACCGACTTATTGTCTCGGCTAATTAAACGGAACTTCGTCACGTTCCAGTGACACACATCAAACACGCCCTCCAAATGATATTTATTATCATTTAAGCCAGGCCGAACTGCCGGTCCGCTGTGAGAAACATATTTCTCGAAACCCTCCTCGACGCCCGCCCCTGCTGGGGCTAAGCATCAAAACCGTGACCTATCTCATTAATCCTGCGAATAAATTTGATGCAGAAAATTTACTTGCCCTCCTTTTGCACATAAAATCCCGGGATTGATCGCACTGCGACATATCGTCACTGCTTCTACTTCTTTCAAGCCCAGAGACCTTTGCTCTCTGTTAAGGACTGCCAGCATGCCCGACTCGACAGGATTGATTGCCCACAATTGGGGCTTCGCCGTGTTTCTCCTTGGTGTCGTCGGCCTCTGCGCCTTCATGCTCGGCCTCTCAAGCCTGCTGGGTTCCAAAGCCTGGGGCCGCAGCAAAAACGAACCGTTCGAATCCGGCATGCTGCCTACCGGCGGCGCCCGTCTGCGGCTCTCGGCAAAATTCTATCTGGTCGCGATGCTGTTCGTGATTTTCGACATTGAAGCCCTCTTTCTGTACGCCTGGTCTGTGTCTGTCCGCGAAAGCGGCTGGACCGGCTTCGCCGAAGCGCTCGTTTTCATAGCAATTCTGTTGGCAGGTCTTGTCTACCTATGGCGGGTAGGGGCGCTCGATTGGGCTCCCGTTGGTCGTCGTAACCGGCAGGCGAAGCTAAAACAATGAGGCTTTGGCAATGCAATATAATCTCACCAGGATCGACCCGGATGCTCCTAACGAGCAGTACCCCATCGGCGAACGCGAAGTCGTTTCCGATCCGTTAGAAGACCAAGTCCACAAAAACATCTACATGGGCAAGCTCGAAGACGTGCTGAATGGTGCCGTCAACTGGGGTCGCAAGAACTCCCTTTGGCCGTACAACTTCGGTCTGTCGTGCTGCTATGTGGAAATGACCACCGCCTTCACCGCGCCCCATGACATCGCGCGCTTCGGCGCCGAAGTGATCCGGGCATCGCCGCGTCAGGCGGATTTCATGGTCATCGCCGGTACACCGTTTCTGAAGATGGCCCCGATCATCCAGCGCCTCTACGAGCAAATGCTGGAGCCCAAGTGGGTCATCTCCATGGGCGCCTGTGCCAACTCCGGTGGCATGTATGACATCTATTCCGTGGTTCAGGGCGTGGATAAATTCCTCCCTGTGGATGTTTACGTGCCCGGCTGCCCGCCCCGTCCAGAGGCTTTTCTGCAAGGCTTGATGCTTTTGCAGGAATCCATTGGCCAGGAGCGTCGTCCCCTTTCCTGGGTCGTCGGTGACCAGGGCGTTTATCGCGCCGAGATGCCGTCGCAGAAGGAACAGCGCCGCGAACAGCGTATTGCGGTGACCAACCTGCGCAGCCCCGACGAAGTCTGATCCAGTTTTTCTTTTACAAAAAGAAGCCTGAACCTGGGTTCATTCTGTACGTTGACCGATAGCGATCGAGACCTATGACTGCAGACACCGCTCTGTACATCCCGCCTCACAAGGCTGACGACCAAGAGGTCGTCGTTGAACTCCATAACCGTTTTGGCGCTGAAGCCTTCAGCGCCCAGTCCACCGTCACTGGCATGCCTGTGCTGTGGGTGCAACGTGCGCGGCTGATTGAAATCCTGACCTTCCTGCGTCAGATGCCCAAGCCGTACGTGATGCTGTACGACCTGCACGGCGTCGACGAGCGCCTGCGCACCAAGCGCCGTGGACTGCCGGACGCCGACTTCACCGTGTTCTATCACCTGATGTCGATCGAACGTAACAGTGACGTGATGATCAAGGTCGCGCTGTCCGAAAGCGACCTGAGCATGCCGACCGTGACTGGCATCTGGCCGAATGCCAACTGGTACGAGCGTGAAGTGTGGGACATGTTCGGGATCGACTTCCCGGGCCACCCTCACCTGACCCGCATCATGATGCCGCCGACCTGGGAAGGTCACCCGTTGCGCAAGGACTTCCCGGCCCGTGCCACCGAATTCGACCCGTACAGCCTGACCCTCGCCAAGCAGCAGCTGGAAGAGGAAGCGGCGCGTTTCCGTCCGGAAGACTGGGGCATGAAGCGTTCCGGCACCAACGAGGACTACATGTTCCTCAACCTGGGTCCGAACCACCCTTCGGCCCACGGTGCGTTCCGCATCATCCTGCAACTGGACGGTGAAGAGATCGTCGACTGCGTGCCGGACATCGGTTACCACCACCGTGGCGCCGAGAAGATGGCCGAGCGTCAGTCCTGGCACAGTTACATTCCGTACACCGACCGCATCGACTACCTCGGCGGCGTGATGAACAACCTGCCGTACGTGCTCTCGGTCGAGAAACTGGCCGGCATCACCGTGCCGGATCGGGTCAACGTCATCCGCATCATGATGTCCGAGTTCTTCCGTATCACCAGCCACCTGCTGTTCCTGGGAACGTACATCCAGGACGTCGGCGCCATGACCCCGGTGTTCTTCACCTTCACCGACCGTCAGCGTGCCTATACCGTGATCGAAGCCGTCACCGGTTTCCGTCTGCACCCGGCCTGGTTCCGCATCGGCGGCGTTGCCCACGACCTGCCTCGCGGTTGGGAGAAACTGGTCAAGGACTTCATCGACTGGATGCCCAAGCGCCTGGACGAGTACACCAAGGCGGCGCTGCAGAACAGCATCCTCAAGGGTCGTACCGTCGGCGTTGCCGCGTACAACACCAAGGAAGCGCTGGAATGGGGCGTCACCGGGCCGAGCCTGCGGGCCACCGGTCTGGACTTCGACCTGCGCAAGGCGCGCCCGTATTCGGGTTACGAGAACTTCGAATTCGAAGTGCCTCTGGCTCACGATGGCGACGCCTACGACCGTTGCATGGTCCGCGTCGAAGAGATGCGCCAGAGCCTGAAGATCATCGAGCAGTGCATGCGCAACATGCCGGCCGGGCCGTACAAGGCGGACCATCCGCTGACCACGCCGCCGCCGAAAGAACGCACCCTGCAGCACATCGAAACCCTGATCACGCACTTCCTGCAGGTTTCGTGGGGTCCGGTCATGCCGGCCAACGAATCCTTCCAGATGATCGAAGCGACCAAGGGCATCAACAGTTATTACCTGACGAGCGACGGCGGCACCATGAGCTACCGTACCCGGATTCGCACCCCAAGCTATCCGCACCTGCAGCAGATCCCTTCGGTGATCAAAGGCAGCATGGTCGCGGACTTGATTGCGTACCTGGGTAGTATCGATTTCGTTATGGCCGACGTGGACCGCTAAGCATGAACAGCACG
This sequence comes from Pseudomonas sp. 15A4, assembly GCF_016925575.1. Lineage (NCBI taxonomy): Bacteria > Pseudomonadati > Pseudomonadota > Gammaproteobacteria > Pseudomonadales > Pseudomonadaceae > Pseudomonas > Pseudomonas sp. 15A4. Next base: position 4,899,386 of record NZ_CP068986.1, read on the forward strand.
CTTATCCAGACAGACCGTTTCGCCCTGAGCGAATCCGAGCGCTCGGCCATCGAGCACGAAATGCATCACTACGAGGACCCGCGCGCGGCGTCCATCGAAGCCCTGAAAATCGTCCAGAAAGAACGCGGCTGGGTGCCGGATGGCGCGATTTACGCGATCGGCGAAGTGCTGGGCATCCCTGCCAGCGACGTTGAAGGCGTGGCGACGTTCTATAGCCAGATCTTCCGTCAGCCGGTGGGCCGCCACATCATTCGCGTCTGCAACAGCATGGTCTGCTTCATCGCCGGTCACGAAGACATCGTTGGCGAGATTCAGAGCAAGCTGGGCATCGGCCTGGGCCAGACAACCGCCGACGGCCGCTTCACGCTGTTGCCGGCCTGCTGCCTGGGCAACTGTGACAAGGCGCCGGCGGTCATGATCGACGACGACACTTTCGGCAATCTACAGCCCGCGGGCGTTGCCCCGCTGCTGGAGGGTTACGTATGACCATCACTTCCTTCGGCCCCGCCAACCTGATCACCCGCGCCCCGGAAACCCATCCGCTGACTTGGCGTCTGCGCGATGACGGCGAGCCGGTGTGGCTCGATGAGTATCAGAAGAAAGACGGTTACGCCGCAGCACGCAAAGCGTTCGCGACGCTGTCGCCTGACGAAATCGTCCAGGCCGTCAAAGACTCCGGCCTCAAGGGGCGCGGCGGTGCTGGCTTCCCCACGGGCGTGAAGTGGGGGCTGATGCCCAAAGACGAATCCATGAACATCCGTTACCTGCTGTGTAACGCCGATGAAATGGAGCCGAATACCTGGAAAGACCGCATGCTGATGGAGCAACAACCCCATCTGCTGATCGAAGGCATGCTGATCAGTGCCCGCGCGCTGAAAGCCTACCGCGGTTACATCTTCCTGCGCGGCGAATACACCACCGCGGCGGTGCACCTGCGCCGCGCGGTAAAAGAAGCCGAAGCCGCCGGCCTCCTGGGCAAAAATATCCTCGGCAGCGGTTTTGATTTCGAGCTGATCGTGCACACCGGCGCAGGGCGTTACATCTGCGGCGAAGAAACCGCACTGATCAACTCCCTCGAAGGCCGTCGCGCCAACCCGCGTTCCAAGCCGCCCTTCCCTGCCGCCGTTGGCGTCTGGGGCAAGCCGACCTGCGTGAACAACGTCGAGACCCTGTGCAACGTCCCGGCCATCGTCAACAACGGCAACGACTGGTACAAGTCCCTCGCCCGCGAAGGCAGTGAAGACCACGGTACCAAGCTGATGGGCTTCTCCGGCAAAGTGAAGAATCCCGGTCTATGGGAACTGCCGTTCGGCCTGCCCGCTCGCGAGCTGTTCGAAGACTACGCCGGCGGCATGCGCGACGGCTTCAAGCTCAAGTGCTGGCAGCCCGGCGGCGCCGGTACCGGCTTCCTGTTGCCGGAACACCTGGACTGCCAGTTCTACGCCGGCGGCGTGGCCAAGGTCGGCACCCGGATGGGTACCGGTCTGGCGATGGCGGTGGACGACAAGGTCAACATGGTTTCGCTGCTGCGCAACATGGAAGAGTTCTTCGCCCAGGAGTCGTGCGGGTTCTGCACGCCGTGCCGCGATGGCTTGCCGTGGAGCGTGAAGATGCTGCGCGCCCTCGAGAACGGCCAGGGTCAACCGGGCGATATCGAGACGCTGCTGGGGTTGGTCAACTTCCTCGGCCCAGGCAAAACCTTCTGCGCCCATGCACCGGGCGCCGTGGAACCTCTGGGCAGCGCGATCAAGTATTTCCGGCCGGAATTCGAGGCAGGCATCGCACCGACACGTGCGGGCGACCTCAATCAGGTCATCAGTCCGACCATGGTCGGCGCATAACACGATAAACGGTCGGCGGCTCCCAAGGCCGCCTTCCCTGCATCCGACGACGCCGAGAGGCTGTTTGAGTCGGATGGCACCGAGATTCCATTAGCCACGCCCGCTGACACCGGGCCAACGAAGAACTTTGAACCATGGCCACTATCCACGTAGACGGCAAAGCGCTCGAAGTCGATGGCGCAGACAACCTGTTACAGGCGTGTCTGTCGCTGGGCCTCGACATCCCTTATTTCTGCTGGCACCCGGCACTTGGCAGTGTTGGCGCCTGTCGCCAGTGCGCGGTCAAGCAGTACACCGACGAGAACGACACCCGTGGTCGCATCGTCATGTCCTGCATGACGCCCGCCACTGACAACACCTGGATTTCCATCGAAGACGACGAATCCAAGGCGTTTCGCGCCAGCGTGGTCGAATGGCTGATGACCAACCACCCGCATGACTGTCCGGTCTGCGAGGAAGGCGGTCACTGTCATTTGCAGGACATGACGGTGATGACCGGCCACAACGAGCGCCGCTATCGCTTCACCAAACGCACCCACCAGAATCAGGAACTGGGGCCTTTCATCGCGCACGAGATGAACCGCTGCATCGCCTGCTATCGCTGCGTGCGCTTCTATAAGGACTACGCCGGCGGCACCGACCTCGGCGTATTCGGCGCCCACGACAACGTGTACTTCGGTCGCGTTGAAGACGGCACCCTGGAAAGCGAGTTCTCCGGCAACCTCACCGAGGTCTGCCCGACCGGTGTGTTCACCGACAAGACCCACTCCGAGCGCTACAACCGGAAATGGGACATGCAGTTCTCGCCGAGCATCTGCCACGGTTGCTCAAGCGGCTGCAACATCAGCCCGGGCGAACGTTATGGCGAAATCCGCCGTATCGAGAACCGCTACAACGGTTCGGTGAACCAGTATTTCCTCTGCGACCGTGGCCGTTTCGGTTATGGCTACGTCAACCGCACGGACCGTCCACGCCAGCCGCTGGCCGAAGGCATCAAGCTGGGCCTGGACGCTGCGCTGGACAAGGCCGCTGACCTGCTGCGCGGGCGCAATATCGTCGGCATCGGTTCGCCCCGCGCTAGCCTGGAAAGCAACTTCGCCCTGCGCGAACTGGTTGGCGCCGAGCATTTCTACTCGGGCATCGAAGCCGGAGAGCTGGAGCGTCTGCGCCTGATTGCCCAAGTGCTGAAAGACAGCCCGCTGCCGATCCCGACCCTGCGTGAAGTCGAAGAGCACGACGCCGTGTTTATCCTCGGCGAAGACGTTACCCAGACCGCTGCGCGCATGGCCCTCGGCCTGCGTCAGTCGGTGAAGAACAAAGCCGAAGACATGGCCGCTGCGATGAAAGTCCAGCCATGGCTCGACGCTGCTGTAAAGAACATCGGTCAGCACGAGCTGAACCCGCTGTTCATCGCCAGCCTCACCGACACCCGCCTCGACGACATCGCCGAAGAGTGCGTGCACGCGGCGCCTGACGACCTGGCGCGCATCGGTTTCGCGGTGGCCCACGCCATCGACCCGAGCGCTCCGGCCGTTGTCGGCCTGGACAGCGAAGCGCTGGAACTGGCCGAGCGCATTGCCGCCGCGTTGCTTGAAGCCAAGCGCCCACTGATCGTGTCCGGCGCCTCGCTGGGTTCGAACGCGCTGATCGAAGCGGCGGCGAACATCGCCAAAGCCTTGAAGCTGCGCGACAAGCAGGGTTCGCTGAGCCTGATCGTGCCGGAAGCCAACAGCATGGGCCTGACCCTGTTCGGTGGCGACTCGGTCGACGCTGCGCTGCAGGCCGTGATTTCGGGCCAGGCCGACGCCATCGTCGTGCTGGAAAACGACCTGTTCACCCGCGTTGACGCTGCAACGGTTGAAGCGGCATTGAAGGCCGCCAAAGTGGTCATCGTTGCCGATCACCAGAAGACCGCGACCACCGACCGCGCGCACCTGGTGCTGCCGGCCGCAAGCTTCGCCGAAGGCGACGGCACGCTGGTCAGCCAGGAAGGCCGCGCCCAGCGCTTCTTCCAGGTGTTCGATCCGACTTATCTGGACGCGAGCATTCTGGTTCACGAAGGCTGGCGCTGGCTGCATGCCCTGCGCGCTACCCTGTTGAATCAGCCGGTTGACTGGACTCAGCTCGATCACGTCACCGCTGCCTGCGCTGCGAGCAATCCGCAACTGGCCGGCATTGTCGGTGCCGCGCCGTCTGCTGCGTTCCGCATCAAGGGCCTGAAACTGGCTCGCGAGCCGCTGCGTTACAGCGGCCGGACCGCCATGCGCGCCAACATCAGCGTCCACGAACCGCGTACGCCGCAGGACAAAGACACCGCGTTCGCGTTCTCGATGGAAGGTTACTCGGGCTCTGCCGAACCCCGCTCCCAGGTGCCCTTCGCCTGGTCGCCGGGCTGGAACTCGCCACAGGCGTGGAACAAGTTCCAGGACGAAGTCGGTGGTCACCTGCGTGCTGGCGATCCGGGCGTGCGCCTGATCGAAAGCAGCGGCGACAAGCTGGGCTGGTTCGCCAACGTCCCGCGCGCCTTCTCCCCTGCACAAGGGACTTGGCAGGTCGTGCCGTTCTATCACCTGTTCGGCAGCGAGGAGACCTCCTCCAAAGCCGCGCCGGTTCAAGAGCGTATTCCCCAGGCCTATGTTGCGCTGGCCAAGTCCGAAGCGGACCGTCTGGGTGTCAACGAAGGCGCCTTGCTCAGCCTGAGCATTGCCGGCCAGACCCTGCGTCTGCCGCTGCGCATCAGTGAAGAGCTGGGCGCAGGCCTGGTGGCATTGCCGTCCGGTCTGGCGGGCATTCCTCCGGCGCTGTTCGGCAAAACCGTTGATGCAGTGCAGGAGGCCGCTCAATGACCTGGTTCACCCCTGAAGTGATCGACTCGATCATCGCTGTCGTCAAGGCCATCGTGGTGCTGCTTGCCGTGGTGGTCTGCGGCGCGCTGCTCAGTTTCGTCGAACGCCGCTTGCTGGGCTGGTGGCAGGACCGTTACGGGCCGAACCGCGTGGGTCCGTTCGGCATGTTCCAGATTGCTGCCGACATGCTGAAGATGTTCTTTAAAGAGGACTGGAACCCGCCCTTCGTCGACCGGGTGATCTTCACCCTGGCGCCGGTGGTGGCCATGAGCGCGCTGTTGATCGCGTTCTCGGTCATCCCGGTGACCCAGACCTGGGTGGTCGCCGACCTGAACATCGGCCTGCTGTTCTTCTTCGCCATGGCCGGTCTGTCGGTCTATGCGGTGCTGTTCGCCGGTTGGTCATCGAACAACAAATACGCCCTGCTCGGCAGCTTGCGTGCCTCGGCGCAAACGGTGTCGTACGAAGTGTTCCTCGGCCTGTCGCTGATGGGCATCGTGGTGCAGGTCGGTTCGTTCAACATGGGCGACATCGTCAAGTACCAGGCCGATCACCTGTGGTTCATCATTCCGCAGTTCTTCGGCTTCTGTACCTTCTTCATCGCTGGCGTTGCCGTGACTCACCGTCACCCGTTCGACCAGCCGGAAGCGGAGCAGGAACTGGCCGACGGTTACCACATTGAATACGCCGGCATGAAATGGGGCATGTTCTTCGTCGGTGAGTACATCGGCATCATCCTGATCTCCGCGCTGCTGGTGACCCTGTTCTTCGGTGGCTGGCATGGCCCGTTCGATATCCTGCCGCAACTGTCGTTCATGTGGTTTGCCCTGAAAACCGCGTTCTTCATCATGCTGTTCATCCTGTTGCGTGCTTCGATCCCTCGTCCGCGTTATGACCAGGTGATGGATTTCAGCTGGAAGTTCTGCTTGCCACTGACCCTGATCAATTTGCTGGTGACCGCTGCGGTCGTCCTGGCGGCTCAGTGAGGATTTGACCCATGTTCAAATATATTGGCGACATCGTTAAGGGTACGGGTACCCAGCTGCGCAGCCTGATCATGGTCTTCGGCCATGGCTTCCGTAAGCGTGACACCCTGCAATATCCGGAAGAGCAGGTCTATCTGCCGCCGCGCTACCGTGGCCGCATCGTCCTGACCCGCGACCCCGACGGCGAAGAGCGCTGCGTGGCGTGCAACCTGTGCGCCGTGGCGTGCCCGGTGGGTTGCATCTCGCTGCAGAAGGCCGAGACCGACGACGGTCGTTGGTACCCGGAGTTCTTCCGCATCAATTTCTCGCGTTGCATCTTCTGCGGCATGTGTGAGGAAGCTTGCCCGACCACCGCGATCCAGCTGACACCGGATTTCGAAATGGCCGAGTTCAAACGTCAGGATCTGGTGTACGAAAAGGAAGATCTGCTGATCTCCGGCCCCGGCAAGAACCCTGACTACAACTTCTACCGCGTTGCAGGGATGGCGATCGCCGGCAAGCCGAAAGGCGATGCACAGAACGAAGCCCAGCCCATCAACGTCAAGAGCTTGCTGCCTTAAGGAAGAAAGATGGAATTCGCTTTCTATTTCGCATCCGGCATCGCTGTGGTGGCCACCCTTCGGGTGATCACCAACACGAACCCGGTGCACGCCCTGCTCTACCTGATCATTTCGCTGATCGCCGTGGCCATGACCTTCTTCAGCCTCGGCGCGCCGTTCGCCGGGGCCCTGGAAGTCATCGCTTACGCGGGCGCCATCATGGTGCTGTTCGTCTTCGTGGTGATGATGCTGAACCTGGGCCCGGCCTCGGTTCAACAAGAACGCGCCTGGCTCAAACCCGGCATCTGGCTCGGCCCGATTCTGCTGGGCGGCCTGCTCCTGGCGGAGTTGATCTACGTGCTGTTCGCCAACTCCACCGGCGCCTCCATCGGTCACACCACTGTGGACGCCAAAGCGGTTGGCATCAGCCTGTTTGGCCCTTACCTGCTGGTTGTCGAACTCGCCTCGATGCTGCTGCTTGCGGCAGCCGTGACGGCGTTCCATGTCGGCCGCAACGAGGCGAAGGAGTAAAGCCATGAACTCAGCAATCCCTCTGGAACATGGTCTGGCGGTCGCCGGCATCCTGTTCTGCCTCGGCCTGGCGGGCCTGTTGGTACGCCGCAACATTCTGTTCGTGTTGATGAGCCTGGAAATCATGATGAACGCAGCCGCGCTGGCCTTTGTGGTCGCGGGCAGCCGCTGGGCACAGCCTGACGGCCAGATCATGTTCATTCTGGTGATCAGCCTTGCCGCAGCCGAGGCCAGTATTGGCCTGGCGATCCTGCTGCAACTGTATCGCCGCTTCCACACGCTCGATATCGACGCTGCCAGCGAGATGCGCGGATGAACCTACTCTTTCTGACTTTCGTATTCCCCCTGATCGGTTTCCTGCTGCTGTCGTTTTCGCGCGGCAAATGGTCGGAAAACCTTTCAGCCCTGATCGGCGTGGGCTCCATTGGCCTGTCGGCCATCGTGGCCGCTTACGTGATCTTCCAGTTCAACGTCTCACCACCGGAAGGCGGTCACCTGACCATGGTGCTGTGGCGCTGGATGTCGGTGGACGGCTTCGAGCCCAATTTCGCCCTGTATGTCGATGGCCTGTCCATCACCATGCTCGGTGTGGTGGTCGGCGTCGGCTTCCTCATTCACCTGTTCGCCTCGTGGTACATGCGCGGTGAAGACGGTTACTCACGTTTCTTCGCCTACACCAACCTGTTCATTGCCAGCATGTTGTTCCTGATCCTGGGCGATAACCTGCTGTTCATCTACTTCGGTTGGGAAGGCGTGGGCCTGTGCTCGTACTTGTTGATCGGTTTCTATTACAGCAACCGCAACAACGGCAACGCGGCACTGAAAGCCTTCATCGTGACCCGCATCGGCGACGTGTTCATGGCCATCGGCCTGTTCATTCTGTTCCAGCAACTGGGCACGCTGAATATCCAGGAACTGCTGGTCCGCGCGCCACAGCACTTCAAGGTCGGTGACTTCTGGATCGTTCTGGCCACGCTGATGTTGCTGGGCGGTGCTGTCGGTAAATCCGCGCAGCTGCCGCTGCAAACCTGGCTGGCGGATGCGATGGCCGGTCCTACTCCGGTTTCGGCACTGATCCACGCCGCGACCATGGTAACCGCGGGCGTTTACCTGATCGCACGGACTCACGGCCTGTTCATCCTCGCTCCGGACATCCTGCATCTGGTCGGGATTGTCGGCGGCGTTACCTTGGTGCTGGCGGGCTTTGCCGCACTGGTTCAGACCGACATCAAACGTATCCTCGCCTACTCGACCATGAGCCAGATCGGCTACATGTTCCTGGCGCTGGGCGTAGGTGCCTGGGATGGCGCGATTTTCCACCTGATGACCCACGCCTTCTTCAAGGCGCTGCTGTTCCTCGCGTCCGGTGCGGTGATCGTTGCCTGCCACCACGAGCAGAACATCTTCAAGATGGGCGGTCTGTGGAAGAAGCTGCCATTGGCCTACGCCAGCTTCATCGTCGGCGGCGCTGCGCTGTCAGCCTTGCCGCTTGTGACGGCGGGCTTCTATTCCAAGGACGAAATCCTCTGGGAAGCCTTCGCCAGCGGCCATGACTATCTGCTGTACGCAGGCCTGCTCGGTGCGTTCATGACCTCGCTGTACACCTTCCGCCTGATCTTCATCGCCTTCCACGGCGAAGCGAAGACTGAAGCCCACGCCGGCCACGGGATCTCCCACTGGTTGCCGCTGGGTGTGCTGATCGTGCTGTCGACGTTTATCGGCGCCTGGATTCATCCGCCACTGGCGGGTGTGTTGCCGGAAAGCGCAGGCCATGCCGGCGGCGAAGCCAAGCACAGCCTGGAAATCGCCTCGGGCGCCATCGCTCTGGCCGGTATTCTGCTGGCGGCGGTGCTGTTCCTCGGCAAGCGTCGTCTGGTCACCGCCATCGCCAACAGCGGTCCGGGTCGTTTCCTGTCCGCATGGTGGTTCGCAGCCTGGGGCTTCGACTGGGTGTATGACGTGCTGTTCGTCAAACCTTACCTGGCGATCAGCCGCATCCTGCATAGTGACCCGCTCGACCACACAATCGGCCTGATTCCGCGTCTGGTCAAAGCAGGCAACGGCTTGATGACCCGCACCGAAACCGGTCAGCTCCGTTGGTACGCCGCTTCGATCGCCGCAGGTGCCGTACTGGTACTCGGCGCGATTGTGCTGGTCTGATGAGTCGATTTGACATGAACCTTGCGACTTTGCGAAAGGAATTGAGCCCGTCATGATTCTGCCTTGGCTAATCCTGATCCCCTTCATCGGCGGCCTGCTGTGCTGGCAAGGTGAGCGCTTCGGCCCTACCCTGCCGCGCTGGATTGCGCTGTTGACCATGTCTCTCGAGACGATTCTGGGCCTGTGGGTCTGGAGCACCGGTACATTTACCTATGCTCCTGCTCCGGGCGCCGATCCGACCTGGGCCCTTGAATTCAAGCTCCAGTGGATCCAGCGCTTCGGCATCAGCGTGCACCTGGCCCTCGATGGCCTGTCCCTGCTGATGATTCTGCTGACCGGCCTGCTGGGTATCCTCTCGGTACTCTGCTCGTGGAAAGAGATTCAACGTAACGTCGGCTTCTTCCACCTGAACCTGATGTGGATCCTGGGCGGTGTCGTCGGCGTGTTCCTCGCCATCGACCTGTTCATGTTCTTCTTCTTCTGGGAAATGATGCTGGTGCCGATGTACTTCCTCATCGCGCTCTGGGGTCACAGCTCGGCAGACGGCAAGAAGACGCGGATCTACGCAGCGACCAAGTTCTTCATCTTCACTCAGGCCAGCGGCCTGATCATGTTGGTGGCGATCCTGGGTCTGGTGCTGGTGCACTTCAACCAGACGGGCGTGATCACCTTCGGTTACGCGGACCTGCTGAAAACCAAGCTGTCCCACGGCACCGAATACATCCTGATGCTGGGCTTCTTCATCGCTTTCGCGGTCAAGCTGCCGATCGTGCCGCTGCACTCCTGGTTGCCTGACGCTCACGCCCAGGCGCCGACCGCAGGTTCCGTAGACCTGGCGGGCATCCTGCTGAAGACCGCTGCGTATGGTCTGCTGCGTTTTGCCCTGCCACTGTTCCCGAATGCTTCGGCCGAGTTCGCACCGATCGCGATGGTGCTGGGCCTGATCGGTATCTTCTACGGTGCCTTCCTCGCCTTCGCCCAGACCGACATCAAGCGCCTGATCGCGTTTTCCAGCGTTTCCCACATGGGCTTCGTGCTGATCGGCATCTACTCCGGCAGCCAGCAGGCGTTGCAAGGCGTCGTCGTTCAGATGCTCGCGCACGGTCTGTCGGCCGCCGCACTGTTTATCCTCAGCGGCCAGTTGTACGAGCGTCTGCACACCCGCGACATGCGCGAAATGGGTGGTCTCTGGAACAAGATCGCGTACCTGCCGGCCATCAGCCTGTTCTTCGCTGCCGCGTCGTTGGGCCTGCCAGGAACCGGTAACTTCGTTGGTGAATTCCTGATCCTGATTGGCAGCTTTGTCAGCTCGCCATGGATCACCGCCATCGCCACCTCCGGCCTGGTGTTCGGTTCTGTCTACTCGCTGATCATGATCCACCGCGCCTACTTCGGCCCGGCCAAATCCGACGCAGTCTACAAAGGCATGGACGGTCGGGAATTGATCATGGTGCTGGGTCTGGCGGTGTTGTTGATTCTGCTGGGCGTGTACCCGCAACCGATCCTCGACACCTCCTCGGCGACCATGCATGGCGTGCAGCAATGGCTCGGCACCGCCTTCACTCAACTCGCTTCGGCCCGGTAAGAGCGCTATGGACCTGACGATTCAACACTTTATTGCGCTGGCGCCGCTGCTGATTACCAGCATCACCGTTGTGGTGGTGATGCTGGGCATCGCATGGCGTCGCAGTCATTCGCAATCATTCCTGCTGACGGTAGCGGGACTCAACCTGGCTTTGCTGTCCATCTACCCGGCGCTGAAAGTTGCGCCGCTGGTGGTCACGCCATTGCTGCAAATCGACAGCTTCGCCTGCCTCTACATGGGCATCATTCTGGTGTCGACGCTGGCCTGTGTCACTCTGGCCCACGCCTATCTGGGTGAAGGCAAGGCAGGTTACCCGGGCAACCGCGAAGAGCTTTACCTGCTGATCCTGATGGCCGCGGCCGGCGGGCTGGTACTGGTCGCTGCGCAACACTTGGCAAGCCTGTTCATCGGTCTGGAACTGCTGTCGGTGCCGGTCTACGGTCTGGTGGCCTACGCCTTCTTCAACAAGCGTTCGCTGGAAGGCGGCATCAAGTACATGGTGCTGTCGGCGGCTGGCTCGGCTTTCCTGCTGTTCGGTATGGCGCTGCTGTATGCCGAATCCGGCAGCCTGGGTTTCAGCGAAATCGGCAAGGCCATCGCCGCCACCGGCATGCCAAGCCCGATCGCCAGCCTGGGTCTGGGCATGATGCTCGTGGGTCTGGGCTTCAAGCTGTCGCTGGTGCCGTTCCACTTGTGGACACCGGACGTGTACGAAGGCGCCCCTGCCCCGGTAGCGGCTTTCCTCGCCACGGCCAGCAAGGTCGCGGTGTTCGGCGTGCTGGTCCGCCTGTTCCAGATCTCTCCGGCGGCCACCAGTGGCGTGCTGACGGACGTGATGTCGGTCATCGCCGTGGCGTCGATCCTGGTCGGTAACCTGCTGGCCCTGACGCAGAACAACCTCAAGCGCCTGCTGGGTTATTCGTCCATTGCGCACTTCGGTTACCTGATGATCGCGATGGTGGCGAGCAAGGGCATGGCGGTCGAGGCGATCAACGTTTACTTGGTCACCTATGTGCTGACCAGCCTGGGCGCGTTCGGTGTGGTCACGTTGATGTCGTCGCCGTACAGCGGCCGTGATGCCGACGCGATGTTCGAATACCGCGGTCTGTTCTGGCGTCGTCCGTACCTTACGGCCGTGCTGACCGTGATGATGCTGTCCCTGGCGGGTATTCCGCTGACGACTGGCTTCATCGGCAAGTTCTACATCATCGCAACTGGCGTTGAAGCGCACCTGTGGTGGCTGACCGGTTCGCTGGTCGTGGGCAGCGCCATCGGTGTTTTCTATTACCTGCGGGTGATGGTGACTCTGTATCTGCAGGACTCGAAGATCCAGCGTCACGACGCCCCGTTCAACTGGGCGCAGCGTGCAGGTGGTGTGATGCTGTTGGGGATTACGCTGCTGGCGTTCTTCCTGGGCGTGTACCCGCAACCGCTGCTGACCCTGGTGGGCCATGCGGGTTTGTGATGAGTGAGTGATGCACAAAAAACCCTGCCTTAGAGCAGGGTTTTTTTATGGCTTTGATTTAGTACTTCGGCACACTTCAGGATCAAGAGCATCTGCCTAACGGCAGACATTTCGCCTTCGGCGAGTTACTTGGAAAAGCACCCCAAGTAACCAAGGGTGCTTGCTCTAGGTTTGGTTCCTCCTTCGTCGGAATACCCTCACTCCGGTCTTGCTCCGTGGGCCCGCGCCGAACGGACATCCATGTCCTGACGGCGCTCTCGCCGCATCCATGCGGCTCGGCACACTGCGCAAAACCTGCGTTCAGCCTGCACCAAAGTCGCGATTGGCGTCGTCTAGACTTCCTGCGTATGAAGATCAAAAGCAAAAGGCAAAGGCAAAACCAGATCACAGGCTTCCCGGCTAAAGCCGGTCCCACTAACAGCAGCGCATGCCTCCAGTGATAGTCGAGGCGACCTCTAATGTGGGACCGGCTTTAGCCGGGAAGCTTTTATCTTGATCTTCATGCGCAGGAAGTCCAGACGACGTCAAATCGCGACTTGGGTGCAGGCTGAACGTAGGTCTCGCTCCGTGGGCCGAGCCGCATGGATGCGGCGAGAGCTGCCCCCGCCATGGATGGCGGATGGCAGCGGGCCCACGGAGCGAGACCGGAGTGAAGGAACCCTGACGAAGGAAGGGCCAAACCAGGAGCAAGCACCCTTGGTTACTTGGGGTGCTTTTCCAAGTAACTCGCCGAAGGCGAAACAGTCTGCCCTTAGGCAGACGCTTTAGATCTTGATCTTAGAAGTACACGCTAACCAGGCAATCGAACGGTTTTCTTGTCGCCGGTAAACAACGCCCACGTCGACATAAACAACGCCGCCACCATCGGCCCGATCACAAACCCGTTCAACCCGAACACCGCCATCCCGCCCAACGTCGAAATCAGAATCAGGTAATCGGGCATCCGCGTGTCCTTGCCCACCAGGATCGGACGCAACACATTATCCACCAGCCCGATCACGAATATCCCGAACAGCCCCAACACCACGCCCTGCCAGATCATCCCGCTGAGCAGGAAATACAGCGCCACCGGCGCCCAGACAATCCCCGCCCCCACCGCCGGCAGCAACGACAGAAACGCCATCATCACTGCCCAGAGCAAAGCGCTTGGGATATCCAGCACCCAGAAAATAAACCCGCCCAGCGCGCCTTGAGTCACCGCTACCACAATGTTGCCCTTCACCGTCGCGCGCACGACACGGGTGAACTTCAACTGCAAGCGGCGCTTCTGCGGCTCGGCCAGCGGAATCGCGATGCGGATCTTGCGTGTCAGCTCCTGGCCATCACGCAGAAAAAGAACAGCAAGTACAGCATGATGAAAAAGCTGACAACGAAATCGAACGTGCCCTGCCCAAAGCTGAACGCCTGTGTGGCCAGGTAGTTGCTGCCCTGCATCGCGCTTTTGGCAATCTTGTCGCGCAGGCCGTTGAAGTCCCCCATGCCCAGGCGATCAAGCCAATGCTGCACGTAAGGTGGCAGCAGGACTTTGAATTCAGCCAGGTACTTGGCAATGTCGAGCTGACCACTTTCCACATTCTTGTAAAGCGTCGCACCCTCTTGAACCATCAACGCCGCGATGACGATCACCGGCAGGATCGCGATGACCAGACAGATCATCAGCGTGCACAAAGACGTCAGGTTGCGCTGCCAACCGAAGCGGGCCAGCAGACGGCGTTGCAGCGGCGCGAAGATGATCCCGAGGATCACTGCCCAGAACACCGCGCCGTAGAACGGCAGCAGGATCCAGATGAACGCGATGGTCACCAGGATCAATAACAGCAGCAGGGTTTTGTTTTGTAGCGCGGTTTCGTTCATGTTTCTTCCATGTCATTACACCGCGCCAAGCACACGGTCTGATGCTTAGTCCGTCAATCGCCACAGGAGTGCCGCGCCTGAAGCGCAAGGTCAATGGAGGAAGTGCGCAAAGCGGGCCCCGAGAGAGGCCCGCCACCCCGGTCTAGATTCTGAACTGCCGGACCAACTGGCCAAGACGCTGATTCAGCTCCGTAAGGTTGCGCGACGTGGAGGCGCTGTGGCGGGTTTCATCGGCCACGCTTTCGACCGCCACCGCGATCTGGTGAACGCTGCGATTGATCTCTTCCGCCACGGCCGTCTGCTCTTCTGCGGCGCTGGCAATCTGCGCGTTCATGGCGTTGATCGTGCCGATCAGCTGACCGATTGTGTCCAGCGATGCTCCGGCCTCATTAGCCCGCGCAGATGTCCCGTCGCCCGCCTCGCTTGAGCGTCGCATCGCCTGCACCGCGCCTTGGGTGCCTTGCTGCAAGCGGTCGATCATGCCCTGGATTTCCTGAGTGCTTTGCTGCGTGCGGCTGGCCAGCGCACGCACTTCGTCGGCCACCACCGCGAACCCGCGGCCCGCTTCCCCGGCACGCGCGGCTTCGATGGCGGCGTTGAGTGCCAGCAGGTTGGTTTGATCGGCGATGGAGCGGATCACCCCGAGCACGCCGACGATGGACGACACGTCATTCTGCAGGCTGTCCAGAGAAGTACCGCTGTCGCGGATGTCGTTCACCAGCGCATGAATCTGCTGAATGCTGCCGTCGACCACTCGCTTGGCGGCCTGACCTTCAGCATCGGTTTGCTGCGCCGCGACCGAGGCGCCCTGAGCGCTCTTCGCAACTTCCTGGGCCGCAGCCGACATCTGATTGATCGCCGTGGCGACCTGGTCGGTTTCATGGCGCTGACGCTCCATCGCCTGCTCGGAGCGCTGCGCTTGGTCGGTCACCTCGCCCACCAGCCCGGTCAGCTGCGCGGTCATTTCGGCAATCTGCCGGACCAAGCCGTGGATCTTGTCGACAAAGCGATTAAACGACCCGGCCAGTTCGCCAAGTTCGTCCTGGGAGGTCACCGCCAGGCGCTGGGTCAGATCACCCTCTCCGGCGGCAATATCATCGAGGTTGGCTTTCATCAGGCGCAGCGGCCGCAGAATACCGCCCGCGATCCAGAAACCCACCGCCGCGATAATCACCAATACCAGCAGGGTGATGCCAATGATGCTGACGAGCATATTCTGCCGGCGCTCGGACACATTCTTCTGCAGCTCTGCGACTTTGGCATCGATGTTATCCAGGTTGATCGACGACCCAAAGGCCATGTCCCATTTCGGCAGATACTCGGTGTAGCCCAGTTTGGGCACCAGTTCGCTCGACCCGGGCAGCGCAGAGGAATATTCCAGGTAATGAGTGCCCGCTTTCGCCACGTCAACCAGGCCGGCATTGACGAAAACGCCTTTTGGATCGCGAGCGTCCTTGAAGCTCTTGCCGATGCCGTCGGGGCTATTGCCCTTGAACAGCCGCACCGCCTGCGAGTCGTAGCCGAAGAAGTACCCGTCCTTGGCGTAGTTGACTTGGGAGAGCATCTTGATGACTTGCGCGCGGGCTTCCATGTCACCGGGCGCCGAGGCGTCATACAGCGGTTTGATGGTGCCTAGCGCAACAGCCACATAACTCTGCAACGTGGCTTTGGCCTCCGCAAGCAGGTGCTGGCGGGTTTCCTCGACTTCGCGCTTGCCCTGCTCCCGCAGCATGATGACGGTGCTGGCGCTGATGATCAGTGCGAACACCAACACGGGGAGCACGGCGAGCGAAAGTACTTTGGCTTTGAGATTTAGCCGCATAGAAGTCATGACCCTTTGTTTTTGTGCGTTGAGTCGTTGGGGTTCCTTTACGGTTAACGGCCCGGCGCACAAAAAGTTGAGGTCACGAGGGTTGACGAGCGCTTTCGGCCCCCGGCAGTTGCGGGCTGAGTCGCTCGGGCAGATCGATACGCACTTGCAGCCCACCCAAGGGGCTGTCCAGCAACTGAATGCGCCCGCCCCACGCCTCGACGATGTCCTTGACGATGCCGAGTCCCAGACCGTGGCCGGTCACTTGCTCGTCCAGACGATTGCCACGGCCGATGACTTCATCGCGATGCTGAACAGGGATACCCGGGCCATCGTCGTCGATAGACAGCCAGTAGCCATCAGCGCCTCTGGCGATGGTTAGCCTGACCTCGCTGTCGGTCCACTTGCAGGCGTTGTCCATGACGTTGCCCAACAACTCAAGGATGTCTTCACGGTCCCACGGCAGAAACAGATCTGCAGCGATCTCACTGCTCAGTTCCAGATGCTCGCCATGAATCATCCGCAATGTGGAGAACAGCCCGGGGATCTCCGCAGCACAATCAAACCGTGCGCCTGGCAAGGCATCGCCTGACAAGCGCGCTCGATTGAGCTCACGCTCAAGACGCTGCTGAATGTGCTGCAGCTGATCGCGCAAGGTGTCGCGCACGTGCGGGTGGCCCGCCAGCCTGTCGCCTTCGGCCAGGCTCATCAGCACGGCCAGCGGCGTCTTCAGCGCGTGGCCTAGATTGCCAAGGGCGTTGCGCGATCGTTTGAGACTGTCCTCGGTATGGGCCAGCAGATGATTGATCTGCGCAACCAGCGGCTCAAGCTCCACTGGCACTCGCTCATCAAGTTGCGAGCGCTGCCCTTGTTGCAGCTGGAAAATCTGTTCTCTGGCCCTTTCCAGCGGGCGCAAGGCGCGGCGAACGGTGACGCGCTGCAACACAAGAATCAAAACCAGGGCCATCAGCCCCAGCCCGAGACCGATGCGCTGGACCAGTGCGAAACTGTCTCGCACCGGGGTGTAGTCCTGAGCGACAGTGATAGAGACGATCTGTCCGAACTTGCGGTAATCGGTGTGCAGCAGCAACAGCGATTGATCGGTCTTTTCCAGGGCAAGGTCGGCATGCAAGCCGGGCTGCCCGGGATGCGGCAACTCCAGATCCCACAACGAGCGCGAGCGCCAATGACCGTGGTCAACATCAATTCGAAAATAGTGGCCGGAATAGGGTCGCTGATAGCCCGGCGACAGCCGATGCTCATCGAGCTGCAGGCCGTCGGGGCCGCGCACCAAGGCCACTAGCAGCAGCTCGCTCTCATTGCGCAGGCCTGATTCCAGGTAACGCTGCAAGCCGACTTCGAAGAGCCACAGGCTGATTTGCGCCAGGACCAGTCCAACAATCAGCAGCACGCTGATCAGGCCCAGACTCAAGCGTCGCTGTATCGACCTCACCCGCCCGTCCCGGCAAAACGATAGCCTTGCCCGCGCCGCGTCTCGACCACGGCCCGACCCAGCTTGCGGCGCAAATGATTGACGTGGACCTCGATTACGTTCGAGTCCCGCTCGTTCTCCCCGTCATAAAGATGCTCGGCCAGATGACTTTTGGAGAGAATCTGTCCGGGATGCAGCATGAAATAACGCAGCAGGCGAAACTCTGCAGCAGTGAGCTGGACTTCCTCCTCCCCGCGACTGACGCACTGGCGCCCTTCGTCCAGGTGCAGGCCAGCAGATTCGAGCTTGGGCTGATTGGCCAGACCTCGGACACGGCGAAGCAGCGCCTGTATGCGCAGCTGCAGTTCTTCGGGGTGAAAGGGTTTGGTCAGATAATCGTCGGCGCCGGCCTTGAGACCTTCGATACGTTCGGCCCAGGAGGCCCGCGCCGTCAGGATGAGTACGGGGGTGGACAGCCCGCCCGCGCGCCACTCCTGCAGCACCTCAAGCCCGGGGACGCCTGGCAGGCCGAGGTCAAGCACGATCAGGTCGTAAGGCTCTGTGGCGCCTTGATGAATAGCGTCGCGGCCGTCGGTCAGCCAGTCGATCGCGTAACCCTGCCGGCCCAGTGTACTGATGAGCTCGTCCGCCAGGGGAACGTGGTCCTCAACCAATAACAAACGCATCAATCGTCTTCCTTGTCTTGCAACAGGCGGCTGTCACCGGCATCAAATTTGAGTTCGCGCACGACATGATCGGCGGTGAGAAGCTCGATCTCGTACACCAACACGCCGTGCTTTTCTTCAAGTTCGGCTTCAAGCAGCTTGGAGCCGGGGTAACGTCCCAGTGCCTGATCGATGAACTGCTCAAGCGGCAGAATCACACCTCTCCTGCGCAGCTCAAGCACCTCGTCCTGATTCAGGTCCCGAGCCAGGCACGCGACGCCTGGGGCGACCGCACAGGCGGCCACCAGACAGTAAACGAAACGCTTGGCGGGACGCTTACTGGCGATCATCAGGCGTCCTGGTGGTCTTTAAGTATCTGGCCGCTGACGGCATCGACTTCAACGTCCCACTCCACACCTTGAGCATCTCGCAGTTCGATCTGGTAAACGTACTTGCCATATTCCTGTTCCAGCTCGGTGTCCGTGATAGTGGATTTCGGGTGCTTGGCCAAAGCGACGGCGTTGAGCTTTTCAAAGGATTGAATAGTACCTGCATCCCGCAGTTTCAGCGCCTCGTCAGGACCAAGGTCTCGAGCCTGGACGTAACCTGCTGTGAAAGTGAATGCGGTGGCAGCGATGAAGGCAGTCAGAATTTTCATGGTGAATCTCCGTTGGGTTCTGGTTGGTTACGGAGCCCACCATAAACGCGCGAACTTAATTGAAGCTGAATTTATCTGGCTACGTGCCACTACCCTATCAACCGTCAGTCGATGAAGGCGGGATCCACGGTATTATTCGCCCCAGTCCGACCCCGGAGGGGCCATGAGCAACATTCACATCAAACACCCTTCATTGACTATCAAGGCCGGCAGGCGCGCGATGACGCGGATCAGGGAGCAAGGCCTGTCGCCGATTGACGTTGGCATTATCCCTGGCGCGGCGGGAGGCCCGAAAGCACTGGGCATTCAGGGCTTGGATCTGGCGCTGTTTGGCGAATGGCTCCCCCGAGCTCAACGGGAGCGATCATTGATTGGTGCTTCCATCGGTTCGTGGCGCTTTGCAAGCGCATGCCTGCCGGACCCCGTTGCAGGTCTTCAGCGACTTGGGCGTTTGTACAACGAGCAGAGTTTCGCCAAAGGCGTAACGATGGCGCAGGTCTCCCGCAGCTGTGTGACGATGCTTGATGCGCTTTTGCAGGCGGATGACGCACACGTCCTGGCGAATCCCCATTACCGTCTCAACGTAATGATCGTCAAAAGCCGGGGCTTGCTTGCCCGGGATCATCGCGCAGGGTTGAGTCTGGGACTGGGGGCCGTCATCGCTGACAACCTGATCGGGCGCGCGCGCCTGTCACGGCATTTCGAGCGGCTGATCATGCACGACCCGCGCCTTGCCCCTCCCCTCATGCCATTGACTGATTTCCCATCCCGATGCTTGCCACTGGACACATCGAACCTGCGCCAGGCATTGCTGGCGTCAGGCTCCATTCCGATGGTAATGGAGGGTGTTCCAGAGATACCCGGTATCGGCGCAGGAATGTTCCGGGATGGCGGCCTGCTTGACTACCACTTGGATCTTCCATACAGCGGAAGCGACATTGTGCTGTATCCGCATTTCACCGACAAAATCATCCCTGGCTGGTTTGACAAGACACTGCCCTGGCGCAGAGGCGATCAGACTCGGCTTCAAGACGTCGTGCTGCTTGCGCCCTCCAAGGAGTAAAGGAGTACCTGACTACGCTGCCCTACGGCAAGCTGCCTGATCGGAGCGACTTTAAACGGTTCGTAGGCAGTGATGCGGAACGGCAACGGTACTGGCGTGCTGCAATGGAAAGCAGTCAGCGGCTGGGGGACGAATTTCTTGAACTCGTTGACACGGGCCGTCTCGCCCACCGACTGGAGCCTCTGGTTTAACCACGCGGCCAGGTCTGCCTGTCACTCGCTAAACCATTACTGATAAACTCGCCGCTTGCATTTATCGCGCTGGCGATCGCCACTTCTCAAGGCTTATATCACCGTGGAAATTTTTAAAGAGTTTACGTTCGAGTCCGCTCACCGGCTCCCTCACGTGCCTGATGGGCACAAGTGCGGACGTCTGCACGGTCACTCCTTTCGTATAGCGATCTACCTACAGGGCGAACCCGATCCCCATACCGGATGGATTCGCGATTTCTCCGAGATCAAAACCATCTTCAAACCTCTGTACGAGCGGCTGGACCACAACTACCTCAACGACATTCCCGGCCTGGAAAACCCGACCAGTGAAGTGTTGGTGAAGTGGATTTGGAAAGAATTGAAACCACTGCTGCCAGAGCTGTCCGCTATACGGATTCATGAGACATGCACCAGCGGGTGCGTGTATCGCGGTGACTGACCAATGCTGGCAGAAGAAAAGACCACCCTATCGGGTGGTTTTTTTGGACCGTGACTTAGCATCTTTTTCACGCGCAAAAACAAAACCCCATCTGCTTTCGCAAATGGGGTTTCGGAATTTAATCTTGACGATGACCTACTCTCACATGGGGAAACCCCACACTACCATCGGCGATGCATCGTTTCACTGCTGAGTTCGGGATGGGATCAGGTGGTTCCAACGCTCTATGGTCGTCAAGAAATTCGGGTACTGATTCGTTCTCTCGAACGCTTCAGCAAATCGGGTATGTGATCAAGGTGCAGCTTGTGTGTTCGCAAACTTTCGTCTTCATGCGTCTTCACACACCGCAACCTGCTGTCTCTCTGCAGATTGCTTGGGTGTTATATGGTCAAGCCTCACGGGCAATTAGTATTGGTTAGCTCAACGCCTCACAGCGCTTACACACCCAACCTATCAACGTCGTAGTCTTCGACGGCCCTTCAGGGAACTCAAGGTTCCAGTGAGATCTCATCTTGAGGCAAGTTTCCCGCTTAGATGCTTTCAGCGGTTATCTTTTCCGAACATAGCTACCCGGCAATGCCACTGGCGTGACAACCGGAACACCAGAGGTTCGTCCACTCCGGTCCTCTCGTACTAGGAGCAGCCCCTCTCAAATCTCAAACGTCCACGGCAGATAGGGACCGAACTGTCTCACGACGTTCTAAACCCAGCTCGCGTACCACTTTAAATGGCGAACAGCCATACCCTTGGGACCGGCTTCAGCCCCAGGATGTGATGAGCCGACATCGAGGTGCCAAACACCGCCGTCGATATGAACTCTTGGGCGGTATCAGCCTGTTATCCCCGGAGTACCTTTTATCCGTTGAGCGATGGCCCTTCCATACAGAACCACCGGATCACTAAGACCTACTTTCGTACCTGCTCGACGTGTCTGTCTCGCAGTCAAGCGCGCTTTTGCCTTTATACTCTACGACCGATTTCCGACCGGTCTGAGCGCACCTTCGTACTCCTCCGTTACTCTTTAGGAGGAGACCGCCCCAGTCAAACTACCCACCATACACTGTCCTCGATCCGGATAACGGACCTGAGTTAGAACCTCAAAGTTGCCAGGGTGGTATTTCAAGGTTGGCTCCACGCAGACTGGCGTCCACGCTTCAAAGCCTCCCACCTATCCTACACAAGCAAATTCAAAGTCCAGTGCAAAGCTATAGTAAAGGTTCACGGGGTCTTTCCGTCTAGCCGCGGATACACTGCATCTTCACAGCGATTTCAATTTCACTGAGTCTCGGGTGGAGACAGCGCCGCCATCGTTACGCCATTCGTGCAGGTCGGAACTTACCCGACAAGGAATTTCGCTACCTTAGGACCGTTATAGTTACGGCCGCCGTTTACCGGGGCTTCGATCAAGAGCTTCGCGTTAGCTAACCCCATCAATTAACCTTCCGGCACCGGGCAGGCGTCACACCCTATACGTCCACTTTCGTGTTTGCAGAGTGCTGTGTTTTTAATAAACAGTCGCAGCGGCCTGGTATCTTCGACCGGCATGAGCTTACGGAGCAAGTCCTTCACCCTCACCGGCGCACCTTCTCCCGAAGTTACGGTGCCATTTTGCCTAGTTCCTTCACCCGAGTTCTCTCAAGCGCCTTGGTATTCTCTACCCAACCACCTGTGTCGGTTTGGGGTACGGTTCCTGGTTACCTGAAGCTTAGAAGCTTTTCTTGGAAGCATGGCATCAACCACTTCGTGTTCTAAAGAACACTCGTCATCAGCTCTCGGCCTTGAAATCCCGGATTTACCTAAGATTTCAGCCTACCACCTTAAACCTGGACAACCAACGCCAGGCTGGCCTAGCCTTCTCCGTCCCTCCATCGCAATAACCAGAAGTACAGGAATATTAACCTGTTTTCCATCGACTACGCTTTTCAGCCTCGCCTTAGGGACCGACTAACCCTGCGTCGATTAACGTTGCGCAGGAAACCTTGGTCTTTCGGCGTGGGTGTTTTTCACACCCATTGTCGTTACTCATGTCAGCATTCGCACTTCTGATACCTCCAGCAAGCTTCTCAACTCACCTTCACAGGCTTACAGAACGCTCCTCTACCGCATCACTTGCGTGATACCCGTAGCTTCGGTGCATGGTTTGAGCCCCGTTACATCTTCCGCGCAGGCCGACTCGACTAGTGAGCTATTACGCTTTCTTTAAAGGGTGGCTGCTTCTAAGCCAACCTCCTAGCTGTCTAAGCCTTCCCACATCGTTTCCCACTTAACCATGACTTTGGGACCTTAGCTGACGGTCTGGGTTGTTTCCCTTTTCACGACGGACGTTAGCACCCGCCGTGTGTCTCCCATGCTCGGCACTTGTAGGTATTCGGAGTTTGCATCGGTTTGGTAAGTCGGGATGACCCCCTAGCCGAAACAGTGCTCTACCCCCTACAGTGATACATGAGGCGCTACCTAAATAGCTTTCGAGGAGAACCAGCTATCTCCGAGCTTGATTAGCCTTTCACTCCGATCCACAGGTCATCCGCTAACTTTTCAACGGTAGTCGGTTCGGTCCTCCAGTTAGTGTTACCCAACCTTCAACCTGCCCATGGATAGATCGCCCGGTTTCGGGTCTATTCCCAGCGACTAGACGCCCTATTAAGACTCGCTTTCGCTACGCCTCCCCTATTCGGTTAAGCTCGCCACTGAAAATAAGTCGCTGACCCATTATACAAAAGGTACGCAGTCACCCAACAAAGTGGGCTCCCACTGCTTGTACGCATACGGTTTCAGGATCTATTTCACTCCGCTCTCCGCGGTTCTTTTCGCCTTTCCCTCACGGTACTGGTTCACTATCGGTCAGTCAGTAGTATTTAGCCTTGGAGGATGGTCCCCCCATGTTCAGACAAGGTTTCTCGTGCCCCGTCCTACTCGATTTCATTGACAAGAGATTTTCGCGTACAGGGCTATCACCCACTATGGCCGCACTTTCCAGAGCGTTCCGCTAATCTCAAATCAACTTAAGGGCTGGTCCCCGTTCGCTCGCC
>NZ_CP068986.1:4925000-5702273 GCF_016925575.1 Pseudomonas sp. 15A4
TCTACAGCGTCTCTTGTATCTGTCAAGCGGTTATTTTAAGAAGTTTTCAAAGTTTCCTTATCAACTTCAACCACTTGCGCTTCGTTCGACTTGGCGTCTCACGTCAGCGGGAGGCGAATTCTACAGCGTTACAACCTGCTGTCAACTGCCTTTTTCACCGCTGTCGATTCAAGCATCTGAACCGAAGCATTCCTCGCTGCTTACTTCGTCCAACTCTTTGATTATCAAGGAGTTTTCCGTTTCGTCTGCGCCGGAAGTGGGGCGAATTATAGACAGATCCAGAGGGGCGTCAAGCACTTATTTTCACTTACCGCCAATCAATGATATTCGCCGCCTTTGCTGATTAACCGACCTCAATTCATAGATTCCTATATGGAGTGTGAGGCTGGAGACCCACTCCACATGCGGCTCTGAGAAGCAAGCGGGAGCAACGCCATCGGCGTGATACACG
Source organism: Pseudomonas sp. 15A4 (assembly GCF_016925575.1). Lineage (NCBI taxonomy): Bacteria > Pseudomonadati > Pseudomonadota > Gammaproteobacteria > Pseudomonadales > Pseudomonadaceae > Pseudomonas > Pseudomonas sp. 15A4. Next base: position 4,925,452 of record NZ_CP068986.1, read on the forward strand.
ATGTCACTGGCATTTGTCTCACTATTGAGCGATGTTTAGCCCGTGCGCCTTAACATGCGCGCCCTCTCCACACGGACGTGAACGTCGGCGGCAGCATGCGAATTCTGGATAGTCACTGACCGCAACGTGCCGGTCAGGTAAGGATATGAATGAAGTACTTTTTGATGGCACTGGCAGCATTGGCTGTCGCTGGATGCGCAGCGACATCTAAACCGGTCATGGGCAAACGCGGTATTCATATCAATTGCTCGGGGCTGTCGTCCTCATGGGAGCAGTGCTATGAAATGGCGACCAACTCCTGCGTTTCCAAGCAATATCGGGTAATCGCCAAATCCGGTGACGGCGCCGAAGACACTGGAGGCTACCCGCTCGGTCTCAATCCGGCCGGCTACACCAGCCGCAGCATGATCATTGTGTGCAAAAAGCCGACTAACCCCTAGTCGGCTACCTGCATACCACCCTCTGCTAACCCGGCAGGTTTCTAACGGCGCCTATAAAGAACGCCAAAGGCGTCTATATAGAAAGACGACGCCAGGCACACGACCCGCACGTGGTGCCACCGCCTACACAGCGGCGGCAGTGGCATCAGACCGCTTGAGTACGACCGTTCAGCCACGACAACGCGGCGCCCCCACTAAGGGACTGAGCCGCTGCCTGACCTGGGCGTGGTATTCATTCAGCCATTCACGCTCCTCTTTCGTCAGCAAACTGATTTCCAGGCAACGCGTGTCTATCGGGCACAGCGTGAGGGTCTCGAACTTGAGAAACTCGCCGAACTCGGTCTTGCCCGCCTCCTGATTGATCACCAGGTTTTCAATGCGCACGCCCCACTGTCCCGGCCGATAGGTGCCCGGCTCGATCGACGTGATCATCCCCGGCTGCATCGCGGTTTGCGGTGTAGCGGCGGCTTGATAGGCAATCACCTGCGGGCCTTCGTGCACGTTCAGGAAGTAGCCGACGCCATGACCGGTGCCGTGGCCGTAGTTGACACCCTCGGCCCAGATCGGTGCGCGAGCGATGGCGTCGAGCAGCGGCGAAAGAATGCCGCGCGGAAAGTGCGCACGAGACAACGCGATGACGCCCTTCAGAACGCGCGTGCAGTCGCGCTTCTGCTCCGCCGTCGGCGTGCCGATGGGCACCATGCGGGTGATATCGGTCGTGCCGCCCAGGTATTGGCCGCCGGAATCGATGAGCAGCAAGCCATCACCTTCGATTCGCGCGTGCTCTTCTTCGGTGGCGCGGTAGTGAGGCATCGCCCCGTTACCGTTGAAGCCGGCAATGGTGGCGAAACTCTGGGACACGTAGCCCGGACGACGGGCCCGCGCCGCGCTGAGCTTCTCGTCGATGGTCAGTTCGCTGACGGGCTCGTTACCCAGCGCTGAATCCAGCCAGGCGAAGAACTCGCACAGCGCCGCGCCGTCCTGCTCCATCGCCTGGCGGATATGCCGGGTGTCGGCAGCGCTCTTCTGCGACTTGAACAGCGTGGTCGGGTTCAAACCTTCGACCAGGGTGACTTCGCTGTCCAGGTAATCCAGCAGGCCACAGGTGACCCGCGCCGGATCCACCAGCAGACGCGCGTCCTTAGGCACGTTGCGCAACGCAGTGCCGATGCGGGTGTATTCATGCAGGGTGATGCCTTCTTGCTCCAGCGTGCTGCGCAGCGCGGCATCGACTTTCTCTGATGCGACAAACAGATTGATGCTGTTCGGGCCGATCAGGGCGAAGGAGATGAACACCGGGTTGTAGGAGACATCGGCGCCACGCAGGTTAAATAGCCAGGCGATGTCGTCCAGCGTCGCGAGGAAATGCCAGTCTGCGCCGCGCTCGGTCATCACTGTGCGCAGTCGAGTCAGTTTGTCGGTGCGGGTTTCGGTAGCGTGGGGCGCCGCGTGCTCATAGACAGGCTGGGCCGGCAACGCAGGCCGGTCGTTCCACAGCTCCGTTAAAGGGTCGAGGTCGGTGCGAAGCCGCGCGCCTTTTTCGTACAAGTTGGCAGCCAACGTACGCGACGACGCTACGGCTAATACCGCACCATCCACAGCGACGACGGAATCCGCCTTTGCCTGGCCAGCCAGCCATTCAAGTGGGCCGGTCTGGCCGGGCTGCAGCTTGACCAGTTCGATACCGCTGCCTGCCAGTTCCTTGCTCGCCTGCTCCCAATAACGGCTGTCTGCCCAGAGGCCGGCGAAGTCCTGAGTGATGATCAAGGTGCCGACGGAACCGTGGAAGCCGGACAGCCACTGCCGCCCTTGCCAGTAACCGGGCAGATATTCAGAGAGATGAGGGTCGGCCGACGGCACCAGCCAAGCGTCGATGCCTTCACGGCTCATCAGGGCGCGCGCCTGCGCAAGGCGTTGCATCGCCACTCCAGTGGTTTTCGACTGCGTATTCATTGAATCTCCTGGTGACCCGAATTGTTTGCATCGCAGACCCGGATAATGGAGCAGCGATCAAAGCTGAGCAACCGCAGCGCCGCCTCCACCGTCGGGCGCAGTAAGGGCGCGTAGGATCCACTTCCTGGCGCACTGATGAAAGCTTCGTCATATCAACCACTTCACCCGCGTCGATTTATATATAACCGAACACAGTTCCATCTATAAAACTGCAACACCGCTGTGGTCGCTTAATTAACCACTTACCGCTCAGTGGATTAGTTACTCAACCGCACCATTACGTTTGTATGACGGGATTCAATCATTGAGCGCCATAAAACCGTTAACCCCACCCGCGCCCAAGTTCTGACGTTGGAAAAACGTCTTTCCGGCTATTTTTGACGGCCAGTTAGGTGGTCTTCAGGAGTGCCTAAAAAGCGTCGCGCACCACGACGGGGCGATGATGTTTTATTGACTCACAATAAAATCAACGACTTAGCGATGCTGACGGCCCGCTTATCAAAAATCTAACAGAATGATGGCGAAATAATTTGACAGAAACTCCGCCTCCGTCGATATATAGGCACGTCCAATGTTTTTCCGTTTTTGCAGTGCGGCCCTAGAGCTGTGCGCCGAGAGCATTCCGACTTAATTACCCTGCGACTGCCCAAAAAGTTGACGATTCAAACGGTGTGAAATCAGCGCCGGTGGGCAGTTTTTGGTTCAGAGAAAGGTTTTTTCGAATTACTGAATTTGCTCGGTGGGGCGGTAGCTTTGCCCAACGCTTTAGTCAGCCAGTGCTGAATAAGGCCGCCGTTTGAATGCACGCCTAATTAATACAACGGCAGGATCTGCAGATTCGGGCGGTAGCGTGCCTGAAGCGCAATCTACCCCCTGCCCTGCACTCCTCACTCTCTCCGAGGGCCTGATGCAATGCCTTTATCTTTCGACATGGATGAGCAGCTGGTTCAGCGACTGGCTGACGAAATCGATACCAACGGCTTTGCAAAACTGAACGCGGCCGTTCCGGACTCGGACCTGCAGCAGCTACAGGCCTGGACTGACGAGCAGGCGCAGAAACACCGGGGCGAATACTTTGCCTACCACGGCGAAGCTGCACTGAGCGAAAGCCTGCTGGCGAGCTACTGGTCTGACCCGCGTTTCAAGGCGCTGCTGGGTCGTCTCTATAAGCATGCAGCCCGCCGCGACGCTGCCAGTGACCGCATCTTCCCGGTCCTGCGCTGCGTGCAGGGCAATCAGGGCAAGCGCGAATCCAACAGCTTCCATTACGACGCCAGCCTGGTGACCGCGCTGATCCCGGTGTTTATCCCCAGCGAAGGCGAAGGACGCGGCGATCTGATGCTGTTTCCCAACATCCGTCGGGTGCGCTCATGGGTGTTATTCAACGTGATCGAGAAAGCTCTGCTGCAGAACAAGATCACCCGCGGCTGGATCATCAAAGGCATGCAGCGCAACTGGCTTAAGCCATATGTCCTGCGCCTGGAGCCGGGCAGCGTTTATTTCTTCTGGGGTTATCGCAGCCTGCACGCCAATCAGGCCTGCCGGCCGGACGTGAAGCGCGCCACCGCGCTCTTCCACTTCGGTGACCCCCATACCGGCAGCCTGGCCACCCGGTTGATCCTGAAAATCAATCAAGGCCGCGCGCGGCGGATGAGCAACAAGGCAGGCAACCCGCCGCCGGCATCCACCCCCAACTGATTCCCCTTGAACCTGGCGTTGACGGCCCGGCGTCAGACCGGCGCCACCGCATCACTGCCCAAAAGCCTTTTAAAAGCTTTGCATCTGAAATGGAGAATTCGATGATCAACGTCACCAAGACTTACCTGGGCGATATCGACAAGTTCAAGGGCTACGTCGAGGGCATTTATGCGCGCGGCTGGCTGACCAACCACGGGCCGCTGGTGTGCGAGCTCGAACAACGCCTGAAAGAATATCTGGGCGTCAAACACGTCATCCTCACCAACAACGGCACCCTCGCCCTGCAGGTCGCTTATCGCGCGCTGGGCCTGAGCGGCAGCGCAGTGACCACGCCGTTCAGCTTCGTCGCGACCAGCAGTTCGCTGCAGTGGGAAGGCATTCGACCGATCTTCGCTGACATCGACGCCCAGACCTGGAACATCTCGCCCGACCACATCGAGAGCCGCATCGTCTCCGACACCACCGCCATTGTCGGCACCCACGTGTTCGGCAACCCGTGCGCTGTTGAGCGCATCGAAGAGATCGCCCGTCGGCGTAATCTGAAAGTCGTGTACGACGGCGCCCATGCCTTCGCCGTGCGCCACGCTGGCCAGTCGGTGCTCAACTGGGGCGACATCAGCACCCTGAGCTTTCACGCCACCAAGCTGTTTCACACCATCGAAGGCGGCGCGATCATCACCAACGATGACGAAACAGCGCGCCGGGTTCACCTGCTGTGCAACTTCGGCATCGTTGACGTCGACAAGATCGAAGGCATCGGCATCAACGCCAAGCTCAACGAATTCTCCGCCGCGATGGGCCTGTGCATTCTCGACGACATCGAGAACATTCTTCAGGAACGTGCCGAAATCGCTGACCGCTACACCACTCGCCTGGGCGATTACGTCGACCTGCAGCGGCCGGAAAACAACAGCCAGCTCAATCACAGCTATTACCCGATCGCCCTGAGCGACGAACAGCAACTGCTGCGTTTGCGTTCAGCGCTGAACACCAACGGGATCAACCCGCGCCGCTACTTCTATCCCTCGCTGGACACCCTTGAGTACTTGCAGCCGCAAGCGGCACAAACCGCTTCGCGTTCATTGAGCGAGCGCGTGCTGTGTCTGCCGATTTACCCGGGCCTGCTGCGCGACGATCAGGACCGCGTGATCAGCACGGTGATCGCCGAAACCAGCGGCGCCCACTCGCCCTACCGTGTGCCGTCCCTCGCGCAGGTCATGTAACACCGCCGGGCCAGCCATTGCGCCATTCACCCTGTTTCGCCGGAAGGACTTTCGATGCAAACCAAGCGCTCAGTCATACGCAACACTGCGTTGAGCTATGCAGGCCAGGCCTACACGCTGCTCGTAGGGATCCTGATCATGCCGTTCTATCTCGGCCACATGGGCGCCGAGGCATACGGGCTGATCGGGTTCTTCTCAGTGCTGCAGGCCTGGCTGCAATTGCTGGATGCGGGGTTGTCGCCAAGTCTGGTCAGGGCAGTGGCGCATCGACAAGGCAGTGAAGGACTGGATCGCTACACAGGTCGCCTGCTGCGCTCGTTCGAAATCATTTTCCTGCCACTGGCGGGGTTCTGCTGCGTGGCGATGTACGCCGGCAGCGAATGGATCGCCGTGCACTGGCTCAATGCTCAGCAATTGTCGACCGAGACGCTGGTGCAGTGCATTGGGCTGATGGGCATCGTCATCGCCCTGCGCCTGTTTTCAACGCTCTATAAAAGCGGAATTCAAGGCCTTGAACAGCATGCATGGCTGAACATCGCCAACGTGATCATCGCCACGCTGCGCTACTTCGGTGGCCTGCTGCTGGTGAGCACGATTTCCAACGACCCGGTGCACTTCTTCGAATTCCAGGCGCTGGTGGGACTGATCGAAGCTGTGATCTTCGCGGCCCGTGCCTATCAGCAGATGCCGACGCCATCGCCGCTGACCGGTTTTGACTGGGATCTGGTCAAGCCGATCATCCCGTTCGCGGCGAGCATGTCCGGCACCGCGGTGCTGTGGATCGTGCTGACCCAGATCGACAAGGTGCTGCTCTCAGAGCTACTGCCGCTCAATGAATATGGTTACTTCTCGCTGGTGGCGCTGATCACCACCGGGATCATGATGCTCTCCAACCCGCTGGCGCAGACGCTGCTGCCGCGCCTCACCGTGTTGATGGCCGAAGGACGCCGGGACGACATGCATCAGCTGTATCTGGCGGCCAACCGGTTTGTGTGCACGTTCCTGTTTCCGCTCGCGGCGCTGATCGCGCTGCACGCCGACGAAATGGTCTTTGCCTGGTCGGGGATCGCCCTGCTGCCGACTGGAGCCGAACGATTCTGCCGTGGTACTCGCTGGGCAGCGCCATCATGGCCGTCAGTGCCTTCCAGTTTTATCTGCAATACGCCTACGGGCGCATGCACCTGCATGTCTGGTACAGCATCGTTTCGGCGCTGATCACGGTGCCGGTGATGTTTCTGGCAATTCGTGGTTATGGCGCTTACGGCGCGGCGATCGCCTGGTTCGTGTTGCGCGTCGTGTCCATCGCCGTCTGGCCGGTCATCGTCCACCAGCGCCTGGCCCCGGGCATTCACAGCCAATGGCTGCGCGACATCATCCGCATCAGCGTGATGACCGGCGTGGGCCTTGCGATCACCGAGCCCTTGCTGCGCCTGATCGCCAATGAAAACCGCATCAGCATCTTCCTGGGTCTGGCCGTCAGCGGCCTGCTCACGCTGCTGATTGTGGCCGCCAGCTACAAGCCGCTGGTCATGAAGATTTCCGTTCTGTTCAGCAAACCCAGTGTTTAACTCCGAGTACCCAAGCCATGGATGCTAATAGCAATAAGACGAGCACCTCGCCGTCCGCCGCGCCCTTGGTCAGCATCGTCTGTCCAGCCTACAACCAGGAAGCCTACGTCGCGCAGACGCTGGAAGGCTTCCTGATGCAGCAAACCACGTTCGCCTTCGAAATCCTGGTGAACGACGATGCCTCCACGGATGGTACTGCCCGCATCATTGCCGATTACGCCAAGCGCTTCCCGACGCTGATCCGGCCCTTCTATCACGAGACCAATCAGTACTCGCAGAACAACCCGCCGGTGCCGCGCCTGTTCGGCGAAGCGCGGGGCCGCTACATCGCCTACTGCGAAGGCGACGATTACTGGACTGACCCGCGCAAGCTGCAGATCCAGGTGGACTTCCTCGAAAAAACCCGGATTACGTGCTGACCTACCACGACGCGATCCCCTTCGACATCAGCGGCCAGTACCCTATTCAGCTGCAAGGCAAGCTGCGCGGGGATGCCACGGCGCTGGAGCTGCAGAAGGCGCGGCCGATCTCGACGTTGACCACGGTATTCCGCAACGTCTTCGATTCGTTGCCACCCGAACTGCGCGCCGCGCCACTCAACGATCTGGTCTGGTGGTCGCTGCTCGGTGCCTACGGCAAGGGCAAATTCATGGGTGAGGTCAAGCCGGCGATGTATCGGTTGCACCCGGGGGCGTGTTTTCCATGCGCTCCAACAAACGCAAGCTGCACATGGCGCTGCAGACCTCCGGCGCCCTGGCCAACTACTACAACCGGCTCGGCAATCAGGAGCTGTATGAGCACTTCCTGATGGAGCTGGTCGAGTATTCGCTGTCGGCGATTACCCCGAAACGCAAGATGCAGACGCTCCTGGCAGTCGGGCAGAACTTCAGCACCAACATCAGCAAGAGACTGATGACGAGCCTCAGCAAAGGTCATGTTCAGTAACGTACTGGTGGTCTGCGTCGGCAATATCTGTCGCAGCCCCATGGCCGAAGCCATGTTCCGACAACGGATGCCGAACGCACGCGTCCAGATCTCGTCGGCCGGGACCCACGCCATGCTCAGCTCCACCATTGACCCGCTGGCTCAGGCCGTGCTGCTGGTCAATGGCGTTCCCGCCCACAAACATCGAAGCCGTCAGATCGATCGGCAGATGCTCCACGAAGCAGAGCTGATTCTGGTCATGGAGCATCGTCAGACCCAGAGCGTCCTCAAGCTGGCCCCCGAGGTACGCGGCAAGACGTTTCTGATTGGCAAATGGCAACAAGCGCTGGAAATCGCCGACCCCTACCGGCGCCCGAAACTAGCCTTTGAACAGACCTACGAGCAGCTTTCGCGTTGCGTCGACGACTGGCTTCCTTATCTTCAGTCAGGAGATCCAAGATAAATGACCGCTATGAACCGTACTTCTCTGGACGAGGTCCAGGACTCCCGGATCGATCTGGCGACTATCTTGCGCACACTTTTCGATCACAAAGGATTGATTGCGTCGATTGTCGGCATCTGCGTCCTGCTCGGCGCCACCTACGCCATTCTCGCCACGCCGATCTTCCAGGCCAACGCGATGATTCAGATCGAGCCGCGCAAAGTCGGCATCGAGGGTCGCACCGAAGTCTCCAGCAAACCGCTGTCGGTTTCCCAGGCGACCACCGAAATCGAGCTGATCAAATCCCGCGCGGTGCTGGGCAAGGTCGTTGATGACCTCAAGTTGTACATCGTGCAGAAGCCCAAATACATCCCGGGCCTGGGCAGCTACATGGCGCGTCGGTTCAAGCCCGAGCGTGAAGGCGCGCTGGCCGATCCGATGTTCGGCCTGAACAGCTACGCCTGGGGCGGCGAAAAAATCGACGTCTTTCAGCTGGACGTGCCGGACGCACTGCTGGGCGAAAAGATGACCATGGTGGCGGGCAAACCGGGCACCTTCACCCTGTATGACGAAGACCGCAACAAGCTGCTCAGCGGCCCTGTCGGTCAGACCGTCGAAGGCAGCGGCATCAAAATCCAGGTGGCTGCGCTCAACGCCCGTCCGGGCACCGAGTTCACCGTGGTGCGTCAACGCACCCTGACCGCCGCGCTGGATTATCAGGACCGTCTGAAAATCATGGAAGCGGGCAAGGACTCCGGGATCGTCTACCTGTCGATTCAGGACCCCGACCCGGCACTGGCCAAGCGCATCCTCAACGAAGTCAGTCGCCTGTATGTGCGCCAGAACGTCGAGCGCAGTTCGGCCGAAGCCGCCCAGCGTCTGGAATTCCTGCGTTCGCAACTGCCTGCCGTGCGCAAGCAGCTGGAGCAGTCGGAAATCGCGCTGAACAACTTCCAGATGGGCGCCAAGTCGGTTGACCTGAGCGTTGAGACCAAATCGGTTCTGGATCAGGTGGTCAAGCTGGAAGGCACCCTGTCGGACCTGAAAATGAAGCGCGTCGATGTCGAGCGTCTGTACACGCCGGAGCATCCGACCTACCGCGCCCTGATGACTCAGATCGGCCAGGTTGAAGCACAGAAAACTACGCTGCTGAAGAAGATCGAAGCCCTGCCGGCCACGCAACAAGAGCTGCTGCGCCTGAACCGTGACATGCAGGTCACCTCGCAGACCTACACCCTGCTGCTGGACAAGAGCCAGGAGCAGGACATTCTGCGCGCCGGCAGCATCGGCAACGTCCGCATCATCGACAACGCCGACGCCAACGTCGAAGAGCCGGTCAAGCCGATGCGCAAAATCATCGTGCTGGTCGCCGCCCTGATCGGCCTGCTGCTGGCCGTTGCCACCGTGTTCGTGCGCCAGGCGTTCTACCGCGGCGTGGACAACCCGGAAGTCATCGAAAACCTCGGCATGCCGGTGTACGCGTCGCTGCCGTATTCGCGACTGCAGGAACGCATGGAAAAGGCCGCTCAGAGCCGTTCGACAAGCAAAGAGCCACGCCTGCTGAGTGTCAGCGCGCCGACGGAACTGGCAATCGAAGCGTTGCGCAGCCTGCGCACCAGCCTGCACTTCGCCATGCTCGAAGCCCGCAACAACGTGCTGATGATTTCCAGCCCGACGCCGGGCGTGGGCAAGTCGTTCGTCTCCAGCAACCTGGCGGTGATCATTGCGCAGACCGGCAAACGCGTGTTGCTGATCGACGCCGACATGCGCAAAGGCTACCTGCACAAGATGTTCAACCTGACGCCCAAGCATGGTTTGTCGGACACCCTCGCTGCGCGTCTGGGCAGCAAGGAAGTCATCAACCACACCGAAGTGCGGAACCTGGATTTCATCTCCTGCGGTTACGCGGCGCCGAACCCGTCCGAGCTGTTGATGCACGACAACTTCAACAAAATGATCAGCGAGCTGTCGCCGCTGTATGACCTGGTGATCATCGACACCCCGCCGATTCTGGCCGTGACCGATGCCACGCTGGTCGGCCGTCAGTCCGGCACCTGCCTGCTGGTGACCCGCTTCGGCCTGAGCACCGCCAAGGAAATCGAAGCGTGCAAACGCCGCCTGATGCACAACGGCATTCTGATCAAGGGCGCGATCTTCAACGGCGTCCTGCGCAAGGCGTCGACCGCCGACTACGACTGCGCCGCATACGGTTACGACTACACCACGGTCCGCAAGTAAATCGACACGCACGCCAAGGAGAAACACATGGCCAGGACCCTTGCAGTGATGCAGCCCTATCTGTTCCCGTACCTGGGCTACTTTCAGCTCATCGCTGCTGCAGACGTCTTCGTCCTGGGAGATGATCTGCAGTATGTGCGGTCCGGCTGGGTCAATCGCAATCGCATCCTGCACAACGGCGCGGCCAGGCTGATCAGCTTCCCGTTGAAGAAAGACCGCTTTCAGCTGCAGATCAATCAGCGCCAACTGTGTGAGCATTTCAGCGATGAAGCGCCACGGCTGATCGATCTGCTCGCCGAGAACTACCGAGAGGCGCCCTACTTCGCGCAGGTCATGCCGCTGCTGGAACGGTTGATCCGTTTCCCCCAGCAGAACATCGCGCTGTATGCCGAACACGCCATCCGTGAAATGTGTGCTTATCTCCACATCGTGACGCCGATCCTGCGCAGCTCGGACCTGATATTAGGTAGCGCTGCGGACAAGCAAGAGCGCATTATCCGCATCGCTCACACGTTTGAAGCCACCACGTTCATTACCCCGGAAGGCGGCTCGGTGCTCTACGACCGTGATCACTTTGCCCGCAACGGTTTGCTGGTGCGGTTTTTCCGGATGAACCCCGTGGCGTATCGGCAGTTCGGGCAACCTTTCGTCGCCAACCTGTCGATTATTGATGTGCTGATGTTCAACTGCGTCGAGCAGGTGCAGCAACTGTTGACCGAATACGGGCTGGACAAAAATCCACCCTGCGCAAGGCCCGTCATGATGCACGGGCTGGCGCAAAAACCTGACGTTGTCCTGACCGGGTCGCACCGGATCGCAGTGGAGTGAAGTGTATGTCTGAAGTCGTCAATAGCTCCGGTGGCTCCGCGCGCTGGTACCTCATCCAGACCAAACCCCGTCAGGAAGCACGTGCGGCAGAGCACCTGCAACGTCAGCAGTTCGAGTGCTACCGCCCGGTCAAGCACGGTGAGAAAAAACGCGGCTCACGGGCGCCAGCCGAAGAAGAGCTGTTCCCCGGTTACCTGTTCATCCACATGGACCAGGCCAGCGACAACTGGTACCCGATCCGCTCGACCCGGGGCGTGGCGCGCATCGTTACGTTCGGCGGCATGCCGGTTCCGGTGCAGGATGCGTTGATCGAGCAGATTCGCCAGCGTCTGTTGGCGCCGCCGGCCAGGGTCGCCTTTCAAGAAGGCGAAACGGTGCGGGTCACGGCCGAGGGCTTCAACGACGTCGAAGCGATCTTCCTCGCCGCCGACGGTGATGAACGTGCGGTGATTCTGCTCAACCTGCTGCAACGCGAGCAAAAGGTCACCCTGCCGGTCAGCAGCCTGTCGCGGATGCAAGCGCAGGCGTGAGCCGTTAGCGTTGTCCGTACTGATCCACACATTCTGACCCACACATCCTGATTCCCACGGGGCTGATGCTTTCAGCCTCTTGACCCCCTTCGCCCGGAACTCGCCATGACCCAGAAAACCACACTGGTGACGCTCACCTATGGTGATCGTTTCAACTACCTGCACACGCTGGTCAGCCGCTCGCTGGAAAGCCCGCTGATCGACCGCGTGATCATTGTCAGCAACGCATCCACCGCGCCGCTGGACACCCTGCGCCGCAACTGGCCGAACCAGGTCAGCGTGATCTACATGCATGAGAACACCGGTTCTGCGCGGGGTTATTCAGTGGGGATTCAGGCCGCGCTGGACGCCGGGGCCGAGCACATCTGGCTGATGGACGACGACAACGCGCCGACCATCAACGCCATTGCCACGCTGCATCAGGTGCTCGAAGAACGTAAACGCGTCGACGGCGAGGACAAGGCCGCCGTACTGGGCTTTCGTCCGACCCATCAGGCGGATATCGCCGCCGGCGTGCCGAATCGCTTCGCCATTCAGCGCCGTTCGAGCTTTTTCGGTTTTCACATCGCGCAGCTGCCGTACAAGGTCTGGCGTCGCCTGCCATGGGGCGCGCCGCAAAGCCCCCATCGCAAACTGCCGATGGTGCAATTGCCATTCGCTACTTACGGCGGCCTGCTCGCCCATCGCAACCTGTATCGCCGCATCGGCCTGCCGCTGGATGCGTTGATGCTCTATGCCGACGACAGCGAATACACCTTTCGCATCACCGCCGGTGGCGGCCGGATCTTCCTGGTGCCGGATGCCTTGCTCGATGATCTGGAAAGCTCGTGGAACATCAAGGCGCGCACCAACAACATCTACGAGAGCTTCCTGCTGGGCGGCTCGGACTTGCGCGCCTACTACGGCGCGCGCAACCAGGCCTGGTTCGACAAGAACATCTGGGCCAATTCGTCGCTGCTGTACGGCCTCAACCGCTGGGTGTTCTTCCGCCTGCTGCGGCTGATCGCCAAGCGACGCGGTGCCGAGGAACGCCTGGGCCTGATCGAAAAAGCCATCCGTGACGGTGAGTCCGGGGTACTGGGTCTGAATCAGTCGTATCCATTATGAAAATACTGTTCATCAGCAGCCTGTATGCCCCTCACATTGGAGGCGGCGCGGAAATCATTCTTCAGCGTACCGTCGAAGGCCTGCAGCAGCGCGGCTGTGAAGTCAGCGTGCTGGTGACCGGTCCCGACGCAGGTTTGAGCGTTGAAGCGGTGAACGGCGTCAAGGTCTACCGCGCCGGCCTGCGTAACTTTTACTGGCATTTCGGTGCGCAGCGGCCTGGCCGTCTGGCGCGCCTGGGCTGGCATCTGCGCGACCGCTACAACGGCGCGATGCGCAGCTACGTTAAAAAGGTCATCGGCAACGAGCAGCCGCAACTGGTGGTCTGCCACAACCTGGCCGGCTGGTCGGTGTCCGTCTGGGACGAGATCACCGCTGCAAAGCTGCCGATCGTTCAGGTGCTGCATGACATGTACCTGATGTGCCCGAGCAGCAACATGTTCAAACGCGGCCAATGCTGCCAACAGCAATGCGGCAGTTGCCAGACCTTTCGCAAGGGCCACGATGTTCGGTCGGCACAGGTCGCGGCGGTGGTCGGGGTCAGTCGCTTCATTCTTGAAAAGCTGCAGTTGCGCGGATATTTCAGCAACGCCAGCCCGTACGTCGTGCACAACGCCAGCCCGTTCACCCCGCCGACCGCCTCGCCCCATCAGCGGCGGCAAACGGATCTCACAGTGAAAAAAGCGCCGTTGCGCTTCGGCTACATGGGCACGCTGTCCCACCAGAAAGGCGTGGCCTGGCTGATCGAGCAATTTCAGCGACTGCCCTTCGACGCCACGCTGCAGATCGCAGGACGTGGCCAGACGGATGACGAAGCCACGTTCAAGGCCCTGGCGAATTCGTCGAAGATCAGCTTCGTCGGTTATCAGACGCCTGAAACGTTCTACCGCCAGATCGACGTCGCCGTGGTGCCTTCGCTGTGGAACGAGCCGTTCGGCATGGTTGCCGTCGAAGCCTGCGCCCACTCGGTGCCGGTGATTGCCAGCCGCATGGGCGGTTTGCCTGAAATCATTCAGGACCCGCTCAACGGTTTGCTGTGCGACCCGCAGGATCCCGACTCACTGGGCCAGGCGATGTTGCAGTTGCACCAGAACCCGGAATTACTGGCGCGTCTGAGCGGGGAGGCGCGGGTCAGCGTGGCGTCGTTACTGAACCTGGAGCTGATGCTCGACAGTTACCAAAGTATTTTCGACCAGACGCTGCTGGACGATGTCGCCCAAGGCAACCGGCACTCACTGCCCTACCCGGTTTGAGACACATTCGTTTGAGCACGCCGGCATGCACCTGCGTCATGCCGACATTACCGCCGACGGCCCGCGACCTACCTGAGCAAGCGCTCCGGACCGTGCCTCTTCATTGAGACAAGCCATGTTTATCCCTTACCTGCCCCGGTTACGACGACCCTCGGCGGTCCTGTTGCTGGGTTTGTTGATCAGCTGCATCACGCGGGCGGACGAAGCGTTCATCATCGGCGTGGACACGCACTTGATGAACAAACCCGGCACCTCCGTCCGCGCATTGCAGCTGCTGAAAGCGGCGGGTGTCGACTCGGTGCGCGACGATGCCTATTGGTCCAGCGCCGAGCCCCGACGAGGGTCGTTGAAGATCGAGCCTTCGTGGCAGTCATTCCTGAGCGCCGCCCAGGAAAACCGTTTGCGACCGCTGTTGGTGCTGGGCTACGGCAACCCGTTTTACGAGAACTACGCCAAACCGCGAAAACCTTCGGTGCGCGATGCTTACGGCAACTACGCCAGCTTCGTCACCCGCCAGCTCACCGACAGCGTGGACTTCTACGAAATCTGGAATGAGTGGGACAAGGAAAACCCGGTCGACCCGGCGTTCGCCAGGGACTACAGCCTCCTCATCGAGCAAACGGCCAAGCGCATTCGCGCCAACCAGCGGCCGATGGTGATTCTGGCCGGCGCCGTGACCAGTCAGGGCATGGACCTGGGGTTCGCCGACCGGCTGGTGGAATCGGGGCTGTTGAACCATGTCGACGGGTTGTCGCTTCATCCGTATGTGTATTGCCGTTCGGATGAGCGCAACACCCCGGAAAACTGGATTGCCTGGCTGCGACGAATCAGCGAGGACCTGACGGACAGGAACCGCAACAAAGGCCCGGTGCCGCTGTACCTCACCGAGATGGGCTGGCCCAGCAACGACGGGCGTTGCGGCGGTGACGAGAAGACCCAGGCAGCGTTCCTGGCGCGCAGTTTCTTCCTTGCGCAGACGATGCCCAACATCAAGGGCATGTGGTGGAACGGCCTGCTGAACGACGGGCCCGATGGCACTGACCCGGAGCAGAACTTCGGCCTGCTCAATCAGGACCTGGGCATCAAGCAGGCGTACCTGACGCTGAAGGCCATCAGCCCGACGCTGCATCAGTTCCGCTACGACGCTGAAAAGAGTCGCGAAATCGACTCGCAATACCTGCTGCGATTCGCCAAGGGGTCAGAGCAGATCATGGTCGCCTGGACCGCCGGGCTGCCGCGATCGATCAAGGTCGACGCCAGCAGTGTGCTGCGCGGCAACGTGCAATACATCGACACCCGCCAGCCACAACGGGGGCAGGTCGACAGCGGTATCCCCTGGAACTGCAACGACGGGCGTTGCTCGGCGCAAGTGCCGATTGATGACTTCCCGAAAATAATAAGCCTGGGCACACGCCCGGCACTGTTTGCCTTGCCCTGAATTCTGCCTTTTTTTGGCCCGCCTTTCGAGCGCCCCTTCATTCAGGGCGCTGACGGCTCTTGACTGAGCGCGCTGAAGGCGCCTGCGCACGACCCCTTTATCTCTTCTACAGGTCGACCACAATGATTGTGATCAATGCACGTTTCCTGACCCAGGAATTGCGTGGCGTTCAACGCTTCGCCGAACAGATCTGCCTGGCCCTCAAGCAACTGCGCGACGACGTGGTGTTTGTGGCCCCCACGGCATTCAGATGCACGAGAGCGCCAAAGCCCTCGACGTGCAATGCATCGGCAGTCACAGCGGCCACCTGTGGGAGCAACTGGACCTGCCGCTGTACCTGCGCCGTCAGGGCAACCCGCTGCTGATTTCGCTGTGCAGCACCGCGCCGCTGTTGTACGGCAATCAGATCGCGACCCACCACGACGTCACCTATGTGCGTCACCCGGAAAGCTACACCAGCACCTTCCGGCTGCTCTACCGGACCATGACGCCGATCATGCTGTCGCGGATCAAGTCGCTGCTGACGGTGAGCGCCTTCTCCAAGGGCGAGATCTCGCAGTTCTACAAATTCCCGGAGAAGAAAATCTTCGTGGTGCCCAATGCCGTGAGCGGTGCGTTTCAACCGGGGCCGCCCCTTAAAGAGCAACAGGATTACCTGCTGGCGGTGTCTTCGCCCAGCGCCCACAAGAATTTCAGCCGGATGATTCAGGCGTTCCTGCTGCTGCGCGGCCACGATGATCTGCAGCTGCGCATCGTCGGTGGCGCCAGCGGGATTTTCAGCGACGACAACCTGCAACGCCTGGCCAGTCGTGACCCGCGCATCCGCTTTCTGGGTCGCCTGAGCGATGACGAACTGATCAGCCAGTACCAGGGCGCCACGGCGTTTGTGTTTCCGTCGCTGTACGAAGGCTTCGGCATTCCGCCCCTGGAAGCACAGGCCTGCGGTTGCCCGGTGCTGGCGGCCAATGCGGCGTCGATCCCTGAAGTGCTTCAGGCCAGCGCGCTGTATTTCGACCCGCTGGACATTGAACACATGGCCGCCGCCATGGAACGCATCCTGACGGACATGCCGCTGCGCCAGTCGCTGCGCCGGCGCGGACTGAACAACGTGGCGCGGTTTTCCTGGGAAGAGTCGGCACGCCAGGTTTCCCAACGCATCGACGCGCTGCTGAGTCCGGCCAGAGACCGGCGCAGCAGCCAGGGCAGCGATGCCCTGGGTCGCGAATCTTCCAGCAAGCTCTGAGGCATTGCCATGAAACGCCTTGCCTATCTCGACGCATTGCGCGGCATCGCCGCCTTGATGGTGGTTTTCACCCATTTGTATGCACCGGTCATCGGTCACGTCTGGGTGCTGGATTACCTGATCGACCCCGGCAAGTTGGGGGTGTTGTGGTTTTTCATGATCAGCGGCGTAGTGATTCCCTACAGCCTGAAGCCGGTCCCCGATGGCGCCCGGCGTTTTCTGATCTCACGCTTTATGCGCCTGTACCCGGCCTACTGGCTGTCACTGGTGCTGTTTGTGCTGATGCTTCAGCTGAGCGGCGCGCCGTTGCCATCCTGGCCGCAGATCGTCGCGAACCTGACCATGGTGCAGGCGGCACTGGGCTTCGACGACGTGGTCGGCCTGTACTGGACGCTGTTCATCGAACTGGTGTTCTACGGCCTGTGCCTGGCGTTGTTCATCGCCGGCAAGCTGTACGACCTGGCCTTCCGGGCGCGCTGTTCGCTGGTGTTTCTGCTCGCCGCGCTGGCGATGAGCGTGGCCCGCGCGCTGACTGAACACAAGTTGCCGGTGGCCCTGCCTCTTGCGTTGTCGCTGATGTTCTTTGGCTCCGTGTGGCGCCAGTGGTTGCTGGCGGAACACAGCCCGGCGCTGACGCGGAACCTGAAAATGCTGTTCGTGGCCTTCGCCGTGCTGTTACCGCCGACGCTGATCATGGCTTACAGCAAGGACATGGGCACCGGCGAAACCTGGGGGCGTTACTGCTTCACCTACGCCGTGGCCATTGTCAGCTTCGTGCTGCTGACCCGCAGTGTGCGTCTGAACCACCCGGCGCTGGTCTGGCTGGGCGCAGTGAGTTACTCGCTGTACCTGCTGCACCCGTCGATGGGCATGTTCAGCGAATTCCTGCTGCGCGGCACCGACGCACCGGGCCTGCTGGTGGCGCTGGTCGCGACAGTGCTGACCCTGGGCGCTGCCCATCTGTGCTTTCGCTACATCGAACACCCGTTCATACAGCTCGGAAAACGCCTTAATAACCGCAACGCCGAGACGCAGCCTGTCAGCGTCTGATTTAGCGCCTGCGCACATGGATAGGCATGGGATGGCCCTCGCGAGCCTGGCTCGACGTGCCGGGCGTCCCTCAGCCGTTAATGCAGAGAATTCCAATGAAGATTGCAATCGTCCACGACTGGTTGGTGACGTACGCCGGTGCCGAAAGGGTCTTGGCATCGCTGATCAAAATCTGGCCCGAGGCGGACCTGTTCTCCGTCATCGATTTCCTCAGCGACCAGGACCGCGCCCAATTGGGCGGCAAGGTCGCGAAGACCACGTTCATCCAGCGCCTGCCCAAGGCCAAAACCAAATACCAGCGCTACCTGCCGCTGATGCCGATGGCCATCGAGCAACTGGACCTGTCCGGTTACGACCTGATCATCAGCAGCAGCCACGCGGTGGCCAAAGGCGTCCTCTGCGGCCCGGACCAGTTGCACGTCAGCTACGTGCACTCGCCGATCCGCTACGCCTGGGACCTGCAGCATCAGTACCTCAAAGAGGCGAACCTGAGCACAGGTCTGAAAGGCAAAGTGGCGCGGATGATCCTGCACTACATGCGCATGTGGGATCAGCGCACGGCCGCAGGCGTCGATGACTTCATCGCCAACTCGCACTTCATCGGCGCGCGCATCACCAAGGCCTACCGCCGTGAATCCACGGTGATCTACCCGCCGGTGGACACCCGCGGTTTCGCCCTGCAGGAAGAGAAGCAGGACTACTACTTCACCGCCTCGCGCATGGTGCCGTACAAACGCATGCCGATGATCATCGAAGCCTTTGCGGCCATGCCGGGCAAGCGTCTGGTGGTGATCGGCGACGGCCCGGAAATGGAAAAGGCCAAGGCCGCTGCGGCCAACGCGCCGAACGTCACGCTGCTGGGTTATCAGCCGTTTGCGGTGTTGCAGGAACACATGAGCAACGCCAAGGCGTTCGTGTTTGCCGCCGAAGAAGATTTCGGCATCAGCCCTGTGGAGGCCCAGGCCTGCGGCACGCCGGTCATCGCGTTCGCCAAGGGTGGCGTGGTGGAAACGGTCTGCGGGCTGGATCATCCGCAGCCGACCGGGGTGCTCTACCCGGAGCAAAGTGTGGCGGCGCTGATGGCCGCCATCGAGACGTTCGAGATCAACGGTTCACGCATCACCGCACAAGCCTGTCGGACCAACGCCGAGCGCTTCAGCGAAGCCCGCTTCGAACTGGAAATGCGCCAGTTCGTCGAGACCCGCCTGAGTGCTGCGCGTCAAAGCCGCCAGCCTGCGCACATCCGGCCGATGCAGATCGCGCCGACGCTGGTCAGCAGCGACCTCTCCGCCCGCGTTGTTCCGATCAAATCCGTCTGAGCGAGCCCAGCCTATGCGCACTCCATTAAGGGGCATCCTGCATGCCCATTCATCGTCGCTGTCCGTCGCTCACCGGCTGCTTGATCTGGCGGTCATCGCGGTTGGCGGTTACGGCGTCAACCTGCTCACTGGTATGGCGATGAGCAGCGAAGCCTGGATGCAGATTCTGCTGGCGGCGGTCGCCTTTCACTGGCTGGCCGAATACCACCAGTTGTACGGCTCGTGGCGTGGCGAGCGCATTGCGCGCGAGCTGCTGAAGGTCGCCAATTACTGGGGCCTGGCCTTCGTGCTGCTGCTGTTCGTCGACTACCTGCTGTTGCAGCCCGACGATCTGGCGGACAACAGCCAGATGGCCTGGTTTGCCGTCGTGCTGGTGGCGTTGTGTGGCTATCGCCTGGCGATCCGCAGCGTGCTGCACACTTTGCGCGCCCAGGGTTTCAACACCCGCCGCGTGGCGATCGTCGGCACCGGCCATTGCGGCGAACGCCTGGCAATGTCCATCGAACGCGCGCCGTGGATGGGCCTGAACCTGCTGGGTTTCTATGACGAAGCGCCGCAGCAGATCGACCTGGCGCGCATCGGCCGACGCATTTCGGTGCTGGGCGATCTGGATCAACTGATCCAGGACGCCCGCGACGGCAAGATCGACAAGGTGTACATCACCCTCGAACTGGGCGCGCAGGCGCGTCTGCAGGAGTTGATCAAAGGCTTGAGCGACACCACCGCGTCGGTCTACGTGATCCCCGACGTGTTCATGTTCGAGTTGCTGCACGCTCGCAGCGAGAGCATCAATGGTTTGCCGAGCATCAGCATTTTCGATTCGCCCATGGATGGCGCCTGGAGCGTGGTCAAGCGTCTGGAAGACATCGTGCTGTCGAGCCTCATTCTGGCGATGATCGCCCTGCCGCTGATGCTGATCGCTCTGGCGATCAAGCTCACCTCGCCAGGCCCGGTGCTATTCCGTCAACGCCGTTATGGCCTGGACGGTCGGCCGATCATGGTGTGGAAATTCCGCAGCATGAGCGTGCAGGAAAACGGCGCCGTGGTGACCCAGGCCACGCGCAACGACAGCCGCATCACGCCGCTGGGCGCTTTCCTGCGTCGCACTTCGCTGGACGAGCTGCCGCAGTTCTTCAATGTGCTGCTCGGCGACATGTCCGTCGTCGGCCCGCGCCCCCATGCCGTGGCGCACAACGAGCAATACCGCAAGCAGGTGTCGGGCTACATGCTGCGGCACAAGGTCAAGCCGGGCATCACCGGCTGGGCACAGATCAACGGCTGGCGTGGCGAAACGGACACGCTGGACAAGATGCAGAAACGCGTTGAATTCGACCTGCAGTACATCGAGCACTGGTCGGTCTGGCTGGACCTGAAAATCATCCTGCTGACGCTCTTCAAAGGCTTCGTCAACAAGAACGCCTTCTAAAAAAATCTGCCAATTACAACAAACATGGCCAAGGGCTAGTAAGCTCGGCGGGAGGTGCACGGGTGCATGAGCGAATGTGATCCGATGTTCGGTGTAAGTAAGGGATGCAAAGAAATCACTGCGGTGCCAGTACGCACCTATTAGGATTAGAAGGAACATTCATATGAAAGTAACGTTAGCGGTCGTGCTGCTTTCCAGTCTGGTATTGCAAGGCTGCGCATTCGCCCCCGGTCAATACATGTCATACAGCGATGTCACCGACAAAGACCCCGACGGTCCCGAGGTCACGCTGATCAACATCACCCCCGCCACGCTTGCGCAGCAGCAGAAAACCGCGGACGCAGCGGCCAAACCGCTGCCCCCGGAATTGCTGAGCTACAAGACGCCTGAATACGTCGTCGGCCCCGGCGACGCCTTGCTGGTGACCGTGTTCGAACACCCTGAACTGACCGCGCCGGGCTCCCAGGAACAACTGGATGCCAACAGCCGCGAAGTGCTGAACGACGGCACCGTGTTCTTCCCGTACGTGGGCCGTATCCAGGCCGCCGGCAAGACCGTTTCACAGATCCGCGACCAACTGCGCATGGGTCTGGCGCCGCAATACACCGAAGTGAAAGTCGACGTCAAAGTGCTGCGTTACAACAGCCAGCGCGTTCTGCTCTCGGGTGCCTTCAAATCGGCGGGCCCGCAACCGATCACCAACATTCCGCTGAGCCTGGTTCAGGCCATCAGCCAGGCCGGTCTTGATTCGACCGACGCCAACCTTGCCGGTCTGACCCTGCGTCGCGACGGCAAGGATTACGTGATCGATGTTGACTCGCTGAACCGCAAGGATTCGCAGATCAGCAAGATCTTCCTGAAGGACGGCGATTACCTGCACCTCAACAGCAATTCGAAGAACAAAATCTACGTACTGGGCGAAGTTCAGCGCCCACAGGTGATCTCGTTCAGCACCACCAGCGTGACGTTGCTGGAAGCCCTCGGCACCTCCGGCGGCCTGAGCCCCGATGCGGCAGATGGCGACGCGGTGTATGTGATTCGTGCACAGGATGCCACCCACGGTGCGACGGTGTTTCACCTGGCGGCGAAGAAGCCGACCAGTTATGCACTGGCGAAAGGCTTCGAGCTGGCCGCCCAGGACGTGGTGTTTGTCGGCCCGGCCAACATCACCCGCTGGAGCCGTTACGTGAGCCAGTTGCTGGGTTCGAACAACATCATCCAGACGGGTGCGATGTTCAGGAATTGAGTGCCAGCTTCAAGCCGCAAGTCTGAAGCTTCAAGCTGACAGCAGAGCAACAGAGAAATCCCCGCAGTGGTCCGACTGCGGGGATTTTTTTGGGCTTGATTTGATGAGGGCAAGTGTCGCTGGGGAAACAGTGGATCAACAGTTGCGTGCGCCTGGATCAACAGTTTGGGGGGTGGTTGGCAGGATTACAGCTGTGGGTGCTCGCTGGATTGACGGGGGCGGCGGGCGATGGAGAGCGCTGGCACGCATGCTGCTTCAGTCCTGGCAAAGGGTCTTCACGCCCATTACTTTCGCGTTGAACGCGGCCTGCTCGGTGCCTGGCACCTCGGGTGACTGACCCTAAGGAAACAACCCATGTTAGTAGTCTCGATTTCAGGTAGCCCGTCCACACGATCGCGCTCGGGCGTAGTGCTGCAACATGCCGCGCACTGGCTCAAGGACCGTGGCGTGGACGTGAACGGTGTGCGCATTCAGGATTTTGCAGCCGAGGATCTGCTCTACGCAAAGTTCGACAGCCCGCAGGTCGTGGCTTTCATCGACGCGGTGGCGAAGGCCGACGGCTTGCTGATTGGCACGCCAGTGTACAAGGCGTCGTTTTCGGGGGCGCTGAAGACGTTGCTCGACCTGCTGCCGGAGCGTTCACTGCACGGCAAAGTGGTCTTGCCGATCGCCACGGGCGGGAGCATCGCCCACATGCTGGCGGTGGACTACGCACTTAAACCGGTGCTGTCCGCGCTGAAATGCCAGGAAGTGCTGCATGGCGTGTTCGCCATCGACAGCCAGATCAGCTACGGCGAAAACGCGTTGGGCGGTGAGTTGGATGAACTGCTGACCCAGCGTCTGCATGACGGTCTGGATCACTTCTTACTGGGCCTGCAACACCGGACCCAGGCGCGTTACAAGGAAGCGGGCGGGCATTTGAAGCTGGCGTTGTAAGCCTTCGACTTAACCCTGACGTGCTTTCGAAGGGAGGCTGACTTCGGCGTTCACTTCGCCACGGTTATCGAACTCGTGGGCGCGTTGCAGTTGAGGCTGTTCCATCAGCTGGGCTTTGCGGGCCTGAAATTCGTCGTAGGACAAGCCGCGACGGTTGAGGTCTTCGAGGGCCAACTGGTGGGTTTCCTCTGCGCTGTAGGGGCGCAGTTCAGGATGATTGCCAGCGGCACAACCGGCGAGAACGGAGGCGGAGAGTAACAGGGAGAGGGCAAGAAGACGGTTCATTGGGAGCCTCCATTCGGCTCGTTTCTGGAATGAAGCCAAGGCTACGCGCCGGGCCTTTCCAGCAGAAATCAGTCGTCTTGATAGTGGCTATCGGGTTTGGTGCGTATGCGGGGTTGCCGCGGTGCATCTGCCTGCATAGAAACTGCGGGCTCTGATCATAATCACACCGAAGATGTATCTGACGACGCAGATCCTGTGGGAGCGAGCTTGCTCGCGAATGCATTCTGCCTGCGACGAATCAATCGCCTGACACGCCACCTTCGCGAGCAAGCTCGCTCCCACATCTACGGTGTTCGCACGACGGGGATCCCCGACATGGATCTGCGTGAGACCGGAAGATCGTCAGACCAGGAAATGCCACAACAGCGACGTACCGATCAGCCCCACCACCGACACAATCGTCTGCAGCACAGACCACACCCAGATCGTCTGCTTCAGTTGCAGGCCGAAATACTCGCGGACCATCCAGAACCCGGCGTCGTTGACGTGGCAGAAGAACACCGAGCCTGCGCCGATCACCAGCGCCACCAGTGACGCTTCCACCGGCGCCAGCCCGGCCATCATCGGCGCGAGAATGCCCGCCGTGGTGGTGGTCGCAACGGTGGCCGAGCCGGTTGCCTGCCGCAGCGCGACCGCAATCAACCAGGCCAGCAGCAGATACGGCATGTGCGCGCCTTCGGCCACTTTACTGATGGTCTGGCTGACGCCGGCGTCCAGCAAGGTTTGCTTCAAGCCGCCGCCCGCGCCGATGGTCAACAGCAGCACGGCAATCGGCGCCAGGCTTTTACGCAAGGTGCCGCCCACGTGCTCGCGGGAAATGCCGTTGGCCCAGCCGAGACACACCGTCGCCGCCAGCACCGCAATGCCCAGCGCCACCAGCGGTTCACCGAGGAACTTCAGGGTCAGCGCGATGTTGCTTTCCGGTTCCATGGCGATTTTCGCCAGGGTGCTGCCGAGCATCAGGATCACCGGCAGCAGAATGATCAGCAACGAGATAGCGAAGCTCGGTTGACGGGAGGCACTGGGTTTGGCCGAGAACAGCTCGCCCAGCTCCGCCGGTTCCTCAATGTGCATGCGCTTCGACAGCCAGTTGCCGTACAAAGGGCCTGCCAGAATCACCGCGGGCACTGCCACGCAGAAACCCAGCAACATGGTCAGGCCGAGATCGGCGTGTAACGCGCTGACAGCGATCAGCGGCCCAGGGTGCGGCGGCATCAGGGCGTGCAGCGTGGTCATGCCGGCCAACGCCGGAATCGCGATTTTCAGCAGCGGCTGATTCGACTGGCGGGCCATGACGAAGATGATCGGCACCATCATCACCAGACCCACTTCGAAGAACAGCGGCAGGCCGATGACCATGGCCACCAGGGCCATGACCCACGGCAGCGCCTTGCCCTTGCCCAGCCCCAGCAGCGTCGACGCGATGCGGTCGGCCGCGCCCGACTCGGCCATCAGCGCGCCGAGCATGGCACCGAGGGCAATGATGATCCCGGCCTCACCGAGAATCCCGCCCGCGCCCTTGCTGAACGCCTTCGCCACTGCCTCCGCTGGCAACCCCGCGCCTATCCCTGCGATGAATGTGCCCACCAGAATCGACAGAAACGGCGGAAGTTTGGTAGCGCTGATCAGCACGATGATGGTAGCAATGGCGATCAGGCAGCAGATGATCAGACGAGTGTCATGAAACACCCAGGCAGCAGACGACAGATCCAACGCGGAACCCCTTATAGTTCGGTTTTTATTTCAGGAAGGTTTGAAACAATATGTTTCAACCGGCCGAACCATACCGGATGCGGCATTGCGTCGCAGTTAAATTTTCACAGGATCTGGCCGTTTCGCCACCGGCCCCTACTTGAACCGCAGCATCACGCAGGGGTGCGAGCTTGCTCGCGAAACCAGCATTTGAGTCACGCGCGCATTCGATCAACACCTCGCGCAACCCCTGAGCGGCGGCTGACAACTGGTGGTCCGCCTGGGTCATCAAGCCAATGCGACGCTCGATGCGCGGGCCTTCCAATGCGATGCAGCGGGCACCGAGTTCTTCCATCTGCGCGATGCACAGCGACGGCACCGCGCTGACGCCCAAGCCGTTGGCGACCATGCGGCCCACTGTCGACAGTTGATGGCTTTCGAACGCCACCGACAGCTTGCCGTGCTGGCTCTGCAGGTCCTGCTCCAGCAGCAAGCGCACGGCGGACGGGCGTTGCAGGGTGATGAAGTCGTGATGCAACAGTTCGTCCCAACTCACTTCGCGGCGCGCGGCCAGCGGGGAATCCTTCGGCACCACGGCAACAAACCGATCCATGTAAAACGGCGTGAAGATCAGGTTGTTGCCCGCTTCGGGCTCAAAGCCGATGCCCAGCTCGACGCGCCGATGCCCGACCATTTCCACCACTTGCTCGTTGATCACGTCGTGCACCGCGACGTTTACGCGAGGGTAGCGCTCGCGAAAAATCTTCAGCGCGATCGGCAGCGAATTGCCCGCGTAGGACGGCATGGCGGCCACCGATACTTTGCCCATTTGCAGGGTGAAACGCTGTCGCAGCAGCTCTTCGGTGTTGTCCCAGTCGGCGAGCAGCTGCCGGGCCAGCGGCAGCAAGGCCTCGCCCTCGGGCGTCAGGCTGACATTGCGCGTGGTGCGGGTCAGCAACTGCCCGCCCAGGTCTTCCTCCAGCGCCTTGATGGTCAGGCTTAACGCTGGTTGCGACACATGCAACCGTTCGCCGGCCTGAGCGAAACTCAAGCACTGCGCCACTGCCAGAAAAGCCCGAAGCTGTTTCACATTCATATATTTGGATTACTTATCAATCTATCAAAAAAACAAAATTAACAAATCAGTGCATGCGAGAGAAGATGCGGCCAACGCTTTCCGATGCTTAGATTGTCGGACACAACTACAAATAAGGCGGGATCTCACCATGGCTGGACTCGACAAACGCGTGGCAACCTACGCTGAAGCCCTTGCCGGGCTGACTGACAACATGACGGTGCTCTCCGGCGGCTTCGGACTCTGCGGCATTCCCGAAAACCTCATCGCCGAAATCAAGCGCATGGGCGTGAAAGGCCTGACGGTGGTTTCCAATAACTGCGGCGTCGACGGATTTGGCCTCGGCATCCTTCTGGAAGACCGGCAGATTCGCAAAATGGTCGCGTCCTACGTGGGTGAAAATGCCCTGTTCGAGCGGCAGTTGCTCAGCGGCGAGCTGGAAGTCGAGCTCACCCCCAAGGCACCCTGGCGGAAAAAATGCGCGCAGGCGGCGCCGGCATTCCTGCGTTCTACACCGCCACCGGCTACGGCACCCCCGTTGCGGAAGGCAAGGAAACCCGCCAGTTCAATGGCCGCAACGTGATCTTGGAAGAAGCCATCACCGGCGACTTCGCCATCGTTAAAGGCTGGAAGGCTGACCACTTCGGTAACGTGGTCTACCGTCACACCGCACAGAACTTCAATCCGGTCGTGGCCACGGCCGGCAAGATCACCGTGGTGGAGGTCGAAGAAATCGTCGAGCCCGGCGTGCTTTTACCCACCGAGATCCACACCCCCGGCATCTATGTCGATCGCGTGATCCTGGGCACGTTCGAGAAGCGCATCGAGCAGCGAACCGTCAGAAAAGCCTGACATCAGCGTCGTACTCGAACCGATTTCCCCTTTGTATCTCCGGCGCCGGGGCTTCCACGGACCGGACAGAATAAAAGAGACCCAAGACCATGGCACTCTCCCGCGAACAAATGGCACAGCGCGTTGCGCGCGAACTGCAAGACGGCTTCTACGTGAACCTGGGCATCGGCATTCCCACCCTGGTCGCCAACTACGTCCCGGACGGCATCGACGTGATGCTGCAATCGGAAAACGGCCTGCTCGGCATGGGCGCCTTTCCCACCGAAGAAACCATCGACGCCGACATGATCAACGCAGGCAAACAGACCGTGACCGCGCGCAAGGGCGCGTCGATTTTCTCATCCGCCGAATCCTTCGCCATGATCCGTGGCGGCCACGTCGACCTGACCGTGCTCGGCGCGTTCGAAGTGGACGTCGAAGGCAACATTGCCTCGTGGATGATCCCCGGCAAGCTGGTCAAGGGCATGGGCGGCGCGATGGACCTGGTGGCCGGCGCCGACAACATCATCGTCACCATGACCCACGCGTCCAAGGACGGCGAATCCAAGTTGCTGTCGCGCTGCAGCCTGCCGCTGACCGGCGCAGGCTGCATCAAGAAAGTGCTGACCGACCTTGCGTATCTAGAGATCGAAAACGGCGCCTTCGTGCTGCGCGAAACCGCACCGGGCGTGACCGTCGATGAAATCATCGCCAAGACCGCCGGCAAATTGATCGTGCCGGATGACGTGGTTGAAATGACGTTCTGATGGACCCGGCAACGGCGCGGTTCTGCAGGATCCGCGTCATGCCCCACGTTTTCGCCGCAGCATAAGCATTCGACACACCCGCACCTTTGGTCAGACCGCCCTGCCCCTTCAGCGATGAAGGGGCTTTGCTGTATCTGAGCCGGTGCTTTTTTGCGTCACCGCCAGCACTTGAAACTGCCGTCCAAAAACCTGAACAATAACTCCAAGAGGTAATAAACGTGGCCGCCGACATCGAAGAAAGCCGCTCCGCCCGCTTTGCCCTGCGTTGCGCCAAATGGGCAGAACGCTGGTTCCCGGACTCGTGGGTGTTCGCCGCCCTGGCCGTGGTCATCGTCACGCTTGCCACGCTGGTCATCGGCGCCAAACCCGCCGACACCGCCAAAGCCTTCGGCGACGGCTTCTGGAGCCTGATCCCGTTCACCATGCAAATGGCCTTCGTGGTCATCGGCGGCTATGTCGTCGCCAGCTCACCGCCTGCGGTCAAGCTGATCGACCGGCTGGCCCGCCTCCCGAAAAACGGCCGTTCGGCCGTGGCCTGGGTCGCGCTGATCAGCATGGTGGCGTCGTTGCTCAACTGGGGTTTGTCGCTGGTCTTCGGCGGTTTGCTGGTAAGGGCCCTCGCGCGGCGTACTGACTTGAAAATGGACTACCGCGCCGCCGGTGCCGCGGCTTATCTGGGCCTGGGCGCGGTGTGGGCTTTGGGCCTGTCGTCGTCCGCCGCGCAGTTGCAAGCCAACCCGGCCAGCCTGCCGCCGTCGATCCTGGCCATCACCGGGGTGATTCCGTTCACCCAGACCATCTTCCTCTGGCAGTCCGGCGTGATGCTGCTGGCCTTGGTGGTGGTCTCGATCATCGTCGCCTACGCCACGGCGCCCGGTCCGGCCAACGCCCGCGACGCCAAAGAGTGCGGGATTGACCCGAGCTTCAGCCTGCCACCGCTGCCGCCGCGCACCCGCCCGGGGGAATGGCTGGAATACAGCCCGCTGCTGATCATTCTGATGGTCGCGCTGGCGTCCGGCTGGTTGTACAACGAGTTCAGCACCAAGCCGGCAATCACCGCGATTTCCGGCCTGAACACCTATAACTTCCTGTTCATCATGGTCGGCGCGCTGTTGCACTGGCGTCCGCGCAGTTTCCTCGACGCCGTGGCTCGCGCCGTGCCGACCACCACCGGCGTGCTGATCCAGTTTCCGTTGTACGGATCGATCGCCGCCCTGCTGACCACGGTCAAGGGCGGCGATGCGCAAACCGTCGCGCACCACATCTCGACCTTCTTCACCAGCATCGCCTCCCACGACACCTATGCGCTGCTGATGGGTGTGTACTCGGCGATTCTCGGGTTCTTCATTCCGTCGGGTGGCGGCAAGTGGATCATCGAAGCGCCTTACGTGATGCAGGTCGCGAACGACCTCAAATATCACCTCGGCTGGGCGGTGCAGATCTACAACGCCGCCGAAGCGCTGCCGAACCTGATCAACCCCTTCTACATGCTGCCGCTGCTGGGCGTGCTTGGCTTGAAGGCGCGGGATTTGATCGGCTTCTCGTTCGTGCAGCTGTTGGTGCATACGCCGCTGGTGCTGTTCCTGTTGTGGGTGCTGGGCACGACCTTGGCGTACGTGCCGCCGGTGATGCCTTGATTGAGTGAATAACGCCGGCGGGTAAATGTAGGACCGGCTTTAGCCGGGAAGGCGTCGGCGGCGGCAACACAAAACCGATGGCGCCAACACCGGCCCCTTCCCGGCTGAAGCCGGTCCTACAAAAGCACCACAGAGGGCACCACAGGGGGGACTGATTCACAAAGGGGACAGATTTATTTACAGCGCTTCACCGTAAATTAATCTGTCCCCGGCTACGGTACTTCAACTGCCAAAACTGTATTCCCGCTCCACTCTGGAAACCCGAGTGGTGCATCGCCGATACCAGGTCGAACGGCCGCGCTCGCGGATTTCCCGGTGTTCCGGATGCTGCTTCCACGCCAGGATCGCGGCCTCGTCCCCCCAGTAAGACACGGTGATCCCGAGCCCATCTTCGCCCCGTACCGATTCCACACCGAGAAACCCTGGCTGCTGACGAACGAGTTCGAGCATCCGCCGGGCCGCGTCGTCATATTCCTGTGCATCGAGCTCAGTGCGGACCGAAGTGAAGATCACCGCGTAATGCGGCGCGCCGAAGGTGTTTGCCATCATCATGTCAAATCAACTCCGCCGCGCAGGCCAGGACAAACGCCTTCACCAGTGGCGGGTTGCTGCCCTCCAGCGCGGCGCGTTCCGGTTGAAACAACGTCGCGACGAAGAACGGATGACCGTCGAGCTCCATCGCGCGGACCTCGTCGTCTTCGTCATAGCCCGACACTTTAAGCGGGCCGGCAGACACGTCGGCCTCCAGTTCCTTGCGCAAACCATAGCGGCAGCGGTAGCGCTCCTGCGTTTCCAGCGCGTCGTAGGCGGCGGCAATCCGCGAACCCGGCCGCAGACGGATCGGCGCGAAGGCTTCGACCAGCGAGCAACTCAAGGGTGTGATGATGGCGTTCTCCGATTCCGGCGCGGTCTCGGCGTGCTCGGCATCGGCCCACCCCAGATAATTGCGCGCGTACTCCAGCAACGCATGCTGAAAGCCGCCGCACGTGCCGAGGAAGGGAACCTGCCGCTCGCGGGCGAAACGAATTGCCGTCAGCGCGCCGTCCATGTTGCGGTAGGGGCTGGCCGGCACACACCAGATGCCATCGAACGCCTGCAAGCCCACGCCATCCCCGATCTCCGTCGTCGGCACCCACCTTGCCTGAACGTCGAGCCCGGTTTCGCTCGCCACCCTGTCCAGCGCCACCGGTATCGCCTGATGCGCTGGCACACTCGGTTCGTAGTCACCTACCAACGCGATCTGGATTTTTTGCCCTTGAGTCATGTGTGCTCCCTGATATCAAAACGCTTTGCATGAGGTCCGGGGGCGACTATAAGCTTGTCGCTCTGCAATCAGAATTGGCGTCCAGGCAAGTGATCAATGCAGCCGCGCACTATCGAATCAATCATGCCGACCTCACCCTCATCCTAGCGCTGGTGCGTGGGCGGACGCTGGCCAAGGCTGCTGAACTGCTGAAGGTCGATGTCTCGACGGTATTCCGCGCAGTGCGTCGGATGGAGAAAGCGGTGGGCACGGCGCTCTTCGACAAGAGCCGTGCGGGGTATGTGCCGACCAGCGCAGCCCTGGCGCTCGCCCAGCAGGCCGAAAGCGCCGAGAACGCCCTGGCGCTGGCGCAATTGAGCCTTGAGCAGGGCCGACAGGTTGTCAGTGGCACCGTGCGCCTGACCTGCACGGAAGCCGTATTGCAAAGCCTGCTGCTTCCCGCCTTGAGCCGTTTCATGCCGGACTACCCGGGCCTGCGCCTGGAGCTGAACACCTCCAGCACCTTCGCGAACCTGAGCCGCCGCGACGCCGATATTGCGCTACGGCTGACCAACACACCGCCTGAGCATCTGGTGGGCACTCGATTGGGCACGGTTGCGTATCGGATCTGTTCGAGCGCGGCCTACGCGGGACGCATCGGTGATCTGGCCCTCGACGACATGGCCTGGATCGCCCCCGATGATTTCCTCCTGATCACCCGACCGTGGTGTGGCGGCGGCAGCATCTGCCCGGCGTGAACCTCGCCTACCGCTGCAGCTCCATGCTGGCCGTGGCCCAACTGGTGCGCGCAGGCATGGGCGTAGCAGCCCTGCCGGATTTCATGCTTAAGGACAGCGAGGTTAAGCCCATCAGCGAAGCAATCGAAGGGCATGACACCGGGCTGTGGCTGCTGACGCGGCCGGATTGCCGGGCGCTGCGCTCGGTATCGGCGCTGTTCAGCGAGCTGACCAGGGCGATTGAGTGGTAAAAAGCGTCTCGCCCCTGCGATACAAAACCTGTGGGAGTGAGCTTGCTCACGAAGGGGCCGGTACATCCGCTAGATTACTCGCGGATGGAAGGCAGCCTTCGCGAGCAAGCTCACTCCCACAAGGGCCGCGTTCGCTGAAGAAGATGTGGAGTGGAACCGATCAACAACTCGCCAACCCCTCTCAACCACCCCGCCGCTCCCGGCGAAACTGTCCCGGCGGCATTCCGTGGGCTTTGCGGAAGCGCCGCGAAAAATACGCTTCGTCGGCAAACCCGCAGATCTCGGCGATGTGGCTCAAGGGTTTGCTGCTGTTCATCAGATGCGTGCGCGCCAGCCGCATGCGCCGCTCCAGGACCAGTTCGGAAAAGCTGTTGCCGGTTTCCTTGCGCAGCAGGTGGGTCAGGTAATTGGGCGACAGAAAGGCCGCCGCCGCCGCATCGGTAAGGGTCATGGCCGGATCGGCGATGTGTTCGCGAATGTAGTCGATCACCCGGCTCATCGCATCGCGCCGTCCACGCCGCTCGGCCTTGTTCGCCGACAGCGCCAGCAACTGCGCTTCGTAGCGATTGCACACCGTGCCGATCAATTGCAGCAGGCATCCCCGCAGGATGGCGCCTGAGCCCAACTGCCTGGCGCGATCCATCTCGCGCATCTGCGCCAGCAGCGCGGTCACTTCGGCGAAGTCGGTGTCATCGAGGGTGAAATCCAGATGTTCCTGAAAGCGGAACGGCGCCAGTTCAGGCGCCTCGGCGACGGGCACGTCTTCAAGGTCCATCGGGTCGCACTGCAGGTGTTGCAGGAGAAATTCCTGAGAAAAGTTGATGACGACAAAATTGCCTTCTTCCGGGTGCGGAATCACGTGCAGGCGATGGGGCAGGATGAACGCCAGGGTGTTGCGCGGAAAAGGCCTGACCGCGCCACCGATGTGCTGCACGGTGTCGCCGCCGAGGTTGATCTGGATCTGGAAATAGTCGTGACGATGGGGCGCGGTCAGCGCGGGCCGGGCGGACTTGTCACGGATGTAGAAATCCATGCGGTCGCTGCGCTGCTGCATGCCGTAGGTCTGGATGCGGGAGGGATGGGCCATCGCTGAAACACCTGAAATCGCCGGTTCGGACTGCCCCATGGTAGGGCAACGGCGGCAGCCGAACCAAAGGATTCTCAGGCGGGCTTGAACCTGGGATCAGCCAATCGTCACACTCAGTTCGGCAAGGCCTTCGATCCCGGCGCTGACCACATCGCCGCGCTGCAACGCGCCCACCCCGGCTGGCGTTCCGGTATAGATCAGGTCGCCCGCCTTGACCCCGACCGACTGCGACAGGTACGCGATCACGTCCCTGACCGCCCAGATCTGGTCAGACAGATCGCCACGCTGGCGGCGCTCGCCATTGACGTCGAGCCAGATCGCACCGGCTTCCGGGTGGCCGATCTCGCTGACCGGGCGCAGCGGCGTGGCGGGCGCGGAGGCGTCGAATGCTTTGGCCCACTCCCACGGCCGGCCCATCTTCTTGGCCTGCGCCTGCAAGTCGCGGCGTGTGAGGTCCAGACCAACGCCATAGCCCCAGACGTGGGTCAGGGCGTCCTGCGGGTCGATGTTCACACCGTCCTTGCCGATCGCAACGACCAGCTCAATCTCGTGATGCAGGTCCTCGGTGAGCGGCGGGTAGGCAATCTGGCCTTCTGCGGGCACCACGGCGTCGGCCGGCTTCATGAAGAAGAACGGCGGCTCGCGGTCAGGGTCATGGCCCATTTCCCGGGCGTGATCGGAGTAATTGCGACCGACGCAGAAAACCCGACGAATCGGAAAGCGGCTGGCAGTCCCGGCTACGGCCAGGGACGGTGTGGCAACGGGGGCGATAACGAACTCGGTCATGGCGGTGTCCTCGATCTAAGGTGGCTCGGCATGGGTTGAGTGTGGCGATTGATCGCTTAGCCAGGTTGGACGGATCCCACCAGGTTTTGGACAAAACAACGCAACCACTAGCACCGATGATCAGCCACGGCCCACAAACGGCATGCCACTGGCCATGACGGTCATGTTCAGCACGTTGGCGGACAATGGCAGCCCGGCCATGTAGCTCACCGCTTCAGCCACATGCTGCACGTTCATGGTCGGCTCGACCTGCAGCTCGCCGTTGGGCTGCAAAACGCCCTTGGTCATGCGATCAGTCATTTCGGTGAGGGCGTTGCCGATGTCGATCTGGCCGCAGGCGATGTTGAACTGCCGACCGTCCAGCGCGGTGCTTATGGTCAGGCCCAACACGGCGTGTTTGCTGGACGTATAAGGCGAGCTGAACAACCGGGGCGTGTGCGCCGAAATCGAGCCGTTGTTGATGATCCGGCCACCCTGAGGCACCTGACGCCGCATCAGGCCGAACGCGGCGCGCACGCACAAAAACATCCCGGTGACGTTGGTGTCGATGACGTTCTTCCACTGCTCGACCGACAACTCGTCCATCGGCACGGCCGGTGCGCCAATGCCCGCGTTATTGAACGACACGTCCAGTCGACCGAACGTGCTTTCAATGGTCGCGAACAGCGCTTCGACGCTGGCAGGATCACGCACATCCGTCGGCACCGCCAGCGCCCGCTGTCCAGCAGACTCGGCCTGTTCGACCAGCTTCTGCAACGGCTCGGGCCGACGCCCCGCCAGCACCACGGCAAAGCCTTCAGCCAGCAGTTGCAGGGCAACGGCACGGCCAATGCCGCTCCCGGCGCCCGTCACCAAAGCAACTTTCAATACAGGAGATGAAGACATGCACGATTCCTTTTTGTTAGAGAAGACCAGGCAACTGATCGTCAGCTGTGAACAGGCGTCAACACCGGCTGCCCGGCGTAAAACGCCAGCAGGTTGTCGGCGACCATTTTCACGGTGTCGCGCGACGCTTCCGGCGACAACCCCGCCAAGTGCGGCGTGAGAACCACGTTGTTCAAGGTTTTCAAGGCATCGGGGACGTGGGGCTCGTCGTCGAATACGTCTAGCGCCGCACCGGCAAGACGGCCGTGCTGAAGCGCGTCGATCAGCGCATCGTTGTCGACGACGCTGGCACGCGCGATGTTGACGAGAAAGCCGTCAGCGCCCAACGCTGCGATGGCCGCCTTGTCGATCAGGTGCCGCGTCGACCCGCCACCCGGCGTCGCCACCACCAGAAAGTCCGACGCTTCGGCCAGTGCCAGCGGGGTCGCGCAATAGTTGAAATCCACGCCCGCGCGCGGCGAGCGGCTGTGATAGTGGATGACCATATCAAACCCCTGCGCGCGTTTGGCGATGGCCATCCCGACCGAACCAAGGCCGAGAATGCCCAGGCGTTTGCCGGCGAACGAGGGCCGTGTGACCTTGCGCCATTCGTTGCGGCGCACCGACACGTCGGCCTGGGGAATGTCGCGAACCGCCGCCAGCAGCAAGGCCATCGCGTGGTCTGCCACCGTCGGGGCATTCACCCCTGCCCCGTTGGTCACCACAATCCCCCGCGCCTCGGCGGCTTCGAGGTCGACACGTTCGTAGCCCGCGCCAATCACACAGATGATGCCGAGCTTCGGCAGCGCGGCCATTTCCTCGGCAGTGAACCCCAGCGGCCCGCGGGTCAGCACGGCGTCAATCTCCTCGCCCCCGTTCGCCACCGCCTCGGCACGCATCGCCGGCGTCGGCGCCAGAATCAGGCGAAAGCCGCTGCTTTCCAGAATCGGCAAATACATGTTCACGCTTTCCACCAGCACCAACACCGTTTTCATCATCCCTCCGCCAGGCAAAATTCGTGGTGCTGACAGTAGCGCGAGTGAGAGCGGTTGGGCAGAGGCGGACATGAAAATCCAGGGTCCTGACAAAACGCGTTAGCCCGGCAGACCCATTAACGTCACAAGCAACGCGGACACTTTCACGCACCCGATACCGAGTGAACGGAGCAGCCGAGGTCTTTACGATCTCCTTCAAAACGACAGCAATCCCCCTCGAAACGACAATCCCCGTTGCCCGAGACGCGCTTTGCTGTTTAAGGTCTGAGCCCTGCGACACCTGATTTTTCACGACAAAACGATGTGCCACGCGGTGCGGCAACGGCTGCGCCATGAACGGACATGCAGAAAAGGAACGTCAGAACCATGTTGAAAGGATTATCCAGAACGATTAGCGGCGCCGCGATTGCCGGTGTGTTGTTGTCTTCCGCGGTGGCCCTGGCCGCCGTAGACACCGGCAAGGAACCGGGTCGGGCACTGGCGGCGAAGATCGGCGTACCGTGGCCGGCAGTGATTGCCCATCGTGGCGCATCGTTCAATGCGCCCGAAGAGACGGTTCCTTCCTACACCCTGGCCCGCGAACTGGGCGCGGATTACCTGGAGATGGACATCCAGCGCACCAAGGATGGCGTGCTCATCGCGCTGCACGACAACACGCTGGAGCGCACGACGAATGTCGCAGAGGTCTACCCGCAGCGTGCCAAAGACCCGCTTAACACCTTCACGCTGGAAGAAATCAAACGTCTGGACGCCGGCTCGTGGTTCAACAAGGCCTACCCGGATCGCGCCCGCGCCGCCTACGTCGGGCTGAAGATTCTGACGCTGGATGAGGTCATCGACATCGCCGAAGGCGGAAAGAACAAGCCCGGTCTGTACATCGAAACCAAGGTGCCGGCGCAGTTTCCGGGCATTGAAGAAGATTTAAAGAAGAAGCTCGATCAGCGCGGTTGGCTGAGCCAGCGTCCTGCCGCCGACAAAGGCTACGTCAACGTCGCCCACATGCCGGGCCGCGTGGTGCTGCAGACCTTTGAAAAACCAAGCTTGGAATTGCTGCAGAAGGCCATGCCCGACACGCCGAAAGTCCTGCTGCTGTGGCTGGGTGACGGCTCCATCGAAACGGCTTCGGGCAAGACGTTCAAGGATTCGGGCGCCAAGGACAAAGCCAGCTTCTACGCCAGCCAGCAGGTGAAATCCAAAGAAGAGTTCGCCGCCTGGATGGATTGGGCCAAGGCCCACGGCGCCGTAGGGACTGGGCCGTCGGCGGCGCTGAAGAACGGCGGTGACCAGAGCTACAGTGACCTGGTGCAGCCGTGGATGAACAAGATGGCCCATGATCGCGGAATGATCGTCCACCCGTACACCGTCGATGACGCGGTGGATTTCAAAGCGATCAGCGAACAGGGCGTGGACGGGTTCTTTACCAACCGTGCTTCGGAACTGCTGAAATTCTACGGTCGACCGTCGAAGGAAAGCATGGACTCGATCCTGAAACGCAGCGGCTTTTGAGCCAGAACCGCCGGCATTTGCCGGCGATTCAACTGCAAGAGCGGATCAAGCCAACTCTGCCACCACCGCCGCCAACGCTTTCGCCGGATCGGCCGCCTGGCTGATCGGGCGGCCGATGACCAGATAGTCGGAGCCTGCATCCAGCGCCTGGCGCGGCGTCAGAATGCGGCGCTGATCGTCCAGCGCGCTGCCGGCAGGCCGAATGCCCGGCGTCACCAGTTGCAGCGACGGATGCGCGGCTTTCAGCGCCTGCGCTTCCAGCGCGGAACACACCAGACCGTCCATCCCGGCTTTTTCAGCCAGCGCCGCCAACCGAAGCACCTGCTCCAGGGGTTCGATGTCCAGACCGATCCCGGCCAGGTCTTCGCGCTCCATGCTGGTCAGCACGGTGACCCCGATCAACAGCGGCTTGGGGCCGGTACGCTGATCCAGCACGTCACGGCAGGCCGCCATCATGCGCAGGCCGCCGGAGCAATGCACATTGACCATCCAGACGCCCATTTCAGCGGCAGCCTTGACCGCCATCGCCGTGGTGTTGGGAATGTCGTGGAATTTGAGGTCCAGGAACACCTCGAAGCCTTTGGCGTTGAGGGTTTCAACGATGTCTGATGCGCAGCTGGTGAACAGCTCTTTGCCTACTTTGACCCGGCACAGTTTGGGGTCCAGTTGATCAGCCAGGTTCAACGCGGCTTCGCGGGTCGGAAAATCCAGGGCGACGATGATGGGGGTCTGGCAGGCGGACATGAGCGGGTTCTCTGGCAAGTCGAAATCGGCGCGCATTGTAGCCGAACATCCCGCAGGGCGGGACCCGGCAATCGGTAAATGCCTGCCCCATGCGCGCCAGGCGTCGGACATCTCCTACAATTGAACCACTGGACAGCGTCGCTGCTCCAACCCTTATCACAAGAAGGAGAGCGTTATGCCCTGGTATGCCTGGTTAATTCTGCTCGTTGCAATCGGCTCGATCGTCGGTGGTCTGCTGATGCTCAAGGATTCAGCGAAGAAACTGCCCCTGACCGATGAACAACTCAAACGCGTCCACGAGCGCAATGCCGAGATGGACGCAAAAGAAGCGCGAGATCGCTGAGTCACTTTGGCGACGCTGACCGACATCGTTCAAGCACATAGTGGGAGCGCGCACTCAGCGCCCTCCCACTATGTGCTCGCCAATCATTCGCCAATCACCCGCCGCGCGTCCCCAGCCGGTAATACGTGCCTTCGTCAGTCCCTTTACCGATCTTCGCCCTGAGCCACCGCGTGATGAGTTGCCTGCGGTGTCACAGCGATCCGAAACGGCTGGAAGATCTTGAACATTTCCCCGTTCTCCCGAAGCTGCCGGAGCAATTCGCTGAAGCGCTCGCCGCTGATGGGTGCATCCGGGCGCAGCAGCGCATAGTGCCGATAGACCTGGTCCACGCGGTCCGAGACAAGGAACTGTTCGGCGTCCTGCGGGTTGTTCGACATGAACGTGCTCAGATAGGAGCGCGTCACCAGCGCGATGTCCGCGCGGTCACGCAGCACCATCAGCAGGTTGCTGTCGTGGGAATAGGTCAGCGTGGCGTTGTAGTTATCGGCCAGAAATTTAGGGTCGGCGTCGAACCGCGCGAACGCGTAGTGATAGCCGCTGAACAATGCGAGGCGCTTGCCGTGAAGCTCATCGAAATACGTCTGGGTCCTGCCCTGCAACCGGTGGGCGACAAACACTTCGGCGTCTTCGAGCCCCATGTCGACATCTTGATGGGGAATGCCTTTCCAGCCCCAGGCAGGGTTTTCGAAAATGGCCATGTCGAAGCGCGCCTGCTGGAAATCGCGAAACCGGCGCGGGATGGAAGTGGGCACTGCCTCGAAGTGGTAGTCGTTCTGCATCGCGTTCAGTGCGCTGATCATTTGCGGCAGCAATCCGGTGTCTTCGCCGCGCTCGGGACGAATCGTATACGGCGGAAAATGCGCCGCACCAATGCGCACGATCTGCGTCGCACCCGCCTGCCAGGCCCACAGTGTTGTGGTCGTGAACAGCAGGGTTTTAAAAGCCATCCGCATCGGCGTGGACATCAAGACAGGGCACCTCAGGCGAAACGGAGTGCGTAAGCTATGCGTTCGCGATCATTTAGACAACGGTCAAACGGAGGCTAAATCACCTCTGTCGTTCCAATTCTCGCCCTCCTTGCGCCTTGCTGCCCCCTTTCCCTTGCGGCCTTTCCGGCCCTTTCCCGGCTGAAGCCGGTCCTGCCAAAAGCGCTGAAGCTGTCCGTGTCCTTTGCGTTATCGACCGCGCCGCGCTTTATATGAGGACCGGACGCACATGCAATTTATGCCGAGGCGCGTTGGCCAGGCAAGCGCTGTCCCGGCCATATGCGGGTCAGGGACTACAAAAGACGCTGCGCCTGCAAACCTTCCGGCATGTCACGAGTCCCAATCATGGATCATCTGCGCCGGGCAGTTGGACGTGACGGCCGTCATCTGGCTACGCTCAAGGACGCTGCCGCAGGTTACGAAACAGGAGTTGAAGATGTCCTACTGGCTGGTGATAGACCTGGAGGCCACCACCGAAGAGGGCGGATGGCCGGTGGCGGAGATGGAAATCATCGAAATCGGTGCGTCACTGGTCAATCAGGACGGGCGGGAAATCGATCATTTCGAACGTTTCGTGCGGCCCGTACGCCGGCCGTTGCTGACGCCCTTCTGCCGTGAGCTGACGCACATTCAGCAGAGCTTCATCGACAGCGCCTCGATGCTGCCCGCTGTATGGCCACAGTTCGAACGCTGGATTGCTCAACACCGGGAGCGGCTGGTCGCCTGGACAAGCTGGGGGGATTACGACCGTCAGCAGCTGCAACAGGATTGGCGTCAGCACCAGCTCACCAGCGAACTGGCGACCCTGCCCCACATCAACCTGAAACAACGTTTCGCCAAAGCACGTCACCTGCAAAAACCCTGCGGCCTGAACACCGCGCTGCAACTGGCGGGAATGCATTTCAACGGTCCGCAACACCGGGCACTGTCGGACGCGCGCAATACCGCACGCTTGTTACCGCTGGTGATGCCAGGCTGAACGGTGGCGCATTTACCAAAGCGGATGACGGCCTTTTGTACGTTCGGCATACTGTCCGGCCTTTTCCAGCCCTTTCCAAGGAGATCAGCCATGTTCAAGGTCAACGAGTATTTCGACGGTACCGTCAAATCCATCGCCTTCAAGCAAGCAGAAGGCGACGCGACCATCGGCGTCATGGCTCCCGGAAAATACAACTTCGGCACCAGCGACCGAGAAATCATGCATGTGATTTCAGGCGAGCTGAAGGTGCTGCTACCGGGCGCTGATGATTGGGAAACCTTCGAAGCCGGCACGGATTTCAAGATTCCGGCGAACGTCAAATTCGACGTCGAAGCGACCGAAGAAACCGCCTACCTCTGTGAATACCGCAAGGACTGATACGCAGATGCAGGTCGGCACTCAGTCGACCTGCTCCACCCCGGCATTGAACTGCAAGGCGGCCAGCCGCGCGTACAGCGGGTTGCTGGCGATCAGCTCCCGGTGGGTTCCCACCGCGACCAATTTCCCTGATCCATGACCGCAATGCGGTCTGCGTTCTGCACCGTCGCCAGCCGATGGGCGATCACCAGGGTCGTGCGGCCCTTCATCAACGTCGGCAGTGCCTGCTGAATCAGGTACTCGCTCTGGGCATCCAGTGCGCTGGTGGCTTCGTCGAGCAGCAGAATCGGCGCATCGGCCAGCAAGGCCCGAGCAATCGCAAGACGTTGACGCTGCCCGCCCGACAAGCCCATGCCGCCGTCCCCCAGATGGGTCTGATAACCCTGTGGCAGCAGTTGAACGAACTCATGGGCATGGGCAATCCGCGCTGCCGCTTCCACTTGCTCGACGCTGGCCGCCGGGTTGCCGTAGCGAATGTTGTCCTCCACCGAGCCGAAAAACAGCGCAGGGGTTTGCGACACCCAGGCGAAGCAACGGCGCAGATCCAGCGGATCGAGGCGTTCGGCAGGCATGCCTTCAATCAGCACGCGCCCCTGTTGCGGGTCATAGAAGCGCAGCAGCAGGTCGAACAGCGTCGACTTGCCCGCACCGGAAGGCCCGACCAGCGCCAGGGTTCTCCCGCTTCGACGGTCAGGCTCAAGCCGTCCACGGCATTGCGCTCCGGCCGTGAGGGGTAGGCGAAACTGAGGTTTTCCAGCGCCAGGCGACCACTGATGCGTTCGGGCAGCGTGAGCAGATCGCTGGCGGGCGCAGTGATTTCGCTGCGCGCCTGCAGCAATTCGGTGATGCGCTCTGCCGCGCCCGCTGCCCGTTGCATCTCACCGATGACCTCGCTGAGGGTGCCGAACGCGCTGCCGACGATCAAGCTGTAGAACACGAATGCCGCCAGCTCGCCGCCGGAGATGCGGCCGGCAATCACATCCATGCCGCCGACCCAGAGCATCACGCCGACCGCGCCCAGCACCAGCACGATCACCAGGGTAATCAGCCACGAGCGCTGCAGAATTCGTTTGCGCGCCGTCTCGAACGCGTCTTCGGCGGTCTGCGCGAAACGCTGACGATCCTGCTCCTGATGGTTGTAGGCCTGAACGGTCTTGATTTGCCCCAGCGCCTCGGACACGTAGCTGCCGACATCCGCCACGCGGTCCTGGCTCTCGCGCGACAGACTGCGCACACGGCGCCCGAAAACCAGAATCGGCGCGATCACCAGAGGCAGGGCGACGACCACGATGCTGGTGAGCTTGGGGTTGGTGAAGAACAGCAGGATGATGCCGCCGATGACCATCAGCGCGTTGCGCAGGAACATCGACAGCGACGAGCCGATCACCGATTGCAGCAGTGTGGTGTCGGCCGTCAGGCGCGACTGGATTTCCGAGCTGCGATTGTTCTCGTAGAAACCGGGATGCAGGCTGACGAGGTGGTCGAACACCTGCTTGCGCAAATCGGCGACCACCCGCTCGCCGATCCACGACACCAGATAAAAGCGCGCGAAGGTGCCGACCGCGAGGGCGACCACCAGCCCCATGAACAGGCCGATGGTTTCATTGAGCAGGGTTGGTGAACGGGTCATGAAGCCCTGATCGACCATCAGCCGTATGCCTTGCCCCATAGACAGGGTGATGCCTGCGGTGACCACCAACGCCACCAACGCACCGACGGCTTGCTTGCGATACGGCGCGATCATGCGCAGGGCAAGACGAATGGCATGCCGCTGACGGCCGGAAAAGACTGAAGCCATGGAAGACACCCGGTAGACGAATCAGCCGCAGAGCCTACACCTCCCTCCCCGTGTACGCTCGTCACCTTTCGCTGAACTCTGCAGGCGGGTTTCAGTCAAGGAATGCTGTCACGGCCTGGTCATGCAGCCGTGATTACTATCGACGCGCACGTATTTGATGAGGAGACAGGCCATGACCTTGCACAGCGGCAGCAATCAAGAACCCGTGTTCCGCCCTCAGCCCGAGCTGCAACTGGGCGGCGCGATTCTCGATAGAAACGGGCAGGAAATCCTGATCACTGAAGAAATGGTTCAGGCAGCCTGCCAGGAATGCGAGAAGTACTGGGTGCAGCCCGAAAAACAAAGTTGATGTGCAGATTTGCTTGAAACCCGGCCCGGTTGCCGGGTTTTTATGGGCGCCGATCAGCCGTCCACAACCGTCGCGCCCAGGGCCTCGACGATCTGACGCAGGGCCGCCGACTCGCCGTTGATGCGCACCTGCAGGCCGTCGATCTCCCGACGCGGCGGGTAATGCTTGCGCAACGCATCGAAGGCCAGCCGCTGGCTCTCGGCATCGCCCACCAGACTGCGGCGGAAATCGGCGTCGTCGCGGCGAGGATCGTACACGCCGCGACACAGCGTATTCAGCGCCCACACCGGGTCGGTGGCGGCATCCAGGGTGACCTGCGCCAGCCAAGGCTTGGGCAGCAGGTCTTCAAGCCTGATGCTCGCCGGTTGGCCGAGGTGCGCGCACAGGGCCTGATAGATCTGCGCCGTGCCGCGCTGTCGCCCGTCGAGGCTGTAGCCGGCGATGTGTGGGGTGCCGATGACGCACAGATCGGCCAGTTCGACGTCGACCGCCGGTTCTTTCTCCCAGACGTCCAGCACCGCTTGCAGGTCTTCACGTTCCAGCAGCACTTCGCGCAGGGCGCTGTTGTCGACCACCGGGCCGCGCGCGGCGTTGATCAGCCAGGCGCCCTGCTTGAGCTGCTGCAAGCGGGCGCGGTCGAACAGGTGCCAGGTGGGCGTGTCGCCGGTTTTATCCAGCGGTGTGTGCAGGCTGATCACATCGCAACGGGCGATGATCTCGTCGAGGCTGACGTAATCGCCGCCTTCGCTGGCCTGTCGGGGCGGGTCGCAGACCAGAACGTTCCAGCCCAGGCCGCGCAAAACCTTGATCA
Source organism: Pseudomonas sp. 15A4 (assembly GCF_016925575.1). NCBI lineage: Bacteria > Pseudomonadati > Pseudomonadota > Gammaproteobacteria > Pseudomonadales > Pseudomonadaceae > Pseudomonas > Pseudomonas sp. 15A4. The sequence goes on from NZ_CP068986.1 coordinate 4,968,455, forward strand.
AGCGACCGCCGACCTGCCCCGCACCCACGACGCCATACGTGCGGCTGGCAAGCTCGACGCCTTCGATTTCCGCCAGGGTCAGCAAGCTGCCCAGCACGTAGTCCACCACGCCACGGGCGTTGCAGCCCGGGGCGCTGGACCATCGAATGCCGGCTTCCTTGAAGTAATCGAGGTCGAGGTGATCGGTGCCGATGGTGCAGGTGCCGACAAAGCGCACCGGCGTCCCTTCGAGCAATGCCCGGTCGACCCGGGTCACCGAGCGCACCAGCAGAATATCGGCCTCGGCGACGGCGGCGCGGTCGAGCGTACGGCCCGGATAGCGATGGATGTCACCGATGCCTGCGAAAAAAGCGTCGAGCAAGGGAATGTTTTCGTCGGCAACTATGCGCATGTCAGGGCTCCTGGAGTGGCCGCAGTGTAGGCGTCAGCGCCCCGACGAGCCAGCGGGATGCGAAACGCGTCCGCGGAGGCAGAACCTGATCAGTCGAGCTTTTTGCGAATCCAGTACAGGAACTCGCCGTCGCCGGCCTGTTTGTCCACCAGCTCGTGGCCGAGGAACACACAGAATTTGGGGATATCGCGCTGGGTGGACGGATCGGTGGCGATCACTTTCAGCAAGCCGCCGGGCGGCAGGTCACGCACCTTCTGGTGCAGCATCATGACCGGCTCGGGGCAGTTGAGGCCGGTGGCGTCGAGCACGGCATCGACGGCAGGGCTTTCAATGGGATCAGACATGGGGGTGATCGAATCAGACATGAGGGGGCTCCGAAAACAGGCCGGCATTGTCGCCTAATCGGTACAGGTCGCCAATCGGCACTTTGCCCCGACCCTTCGCGAGCGAGCTCGCTCGCTCGCTCCCACAATAGGGCAGATAGCCGCCAACCTTACGCGACACAGACTGTCAACTACGCTGCTGCCTACAAACTTTGTAGGATTCTGCGACATCTTGGCGTTTGGTCATCCCGGACCCGGCACGTATGATCCTTGACATTTCTCCGCAGATTAGAAGCCTATGTCCCTGATAGTTCTACTGCTTCTGCCTTTCATCGGCAGCTGTCTGGCGGCGCTCTTGCCGCACAACGCACGCAACAGTGAATCCATTCTCGCCGGCCTGATCGCCTTGATCGGCGCGGTGCAGGTCGCACTGTGGTATCCACAGATCGCCCATGGCGGGGTCATCAGAGAAGAGTTTTTCTGGCTGCCGAGCCTGGGCCTGAACTTCGTCCTGCGCCTGGACGGCTTTGCCTGGCTGTTCTCGATGCTGGTCTTGGGGATCGGCGCGCTGGTGTCGCTGTATGCGCGTTATTACATGTCGCCGGACGACCCGGTGCCGCGCTTCTTCTCTTTCTTTCTGGCATTCATGGGCGCCATGCTCGGGCTGGTCATGTCCGGCAACCTCATTCAGATCGTGTTTTTCTGGGAGCTGACCAGCGTCTTCTCGTTCCTGCTGATTGGCTACTGGCACCACCGCGCCGACGCCCGGCGCGGCGCTTACATGGCGCTGATGGTCACCGGTGCCGGCGGCCTGGCGCTGCTGGTCGGGATGATGCTGCTCGGGCACGTCGTCGGCAGCTATGACCTGGATCGCGTCCTGGCCTCGGGCGACGCCATCCGCGCCCACGCGCTGTACCCCGTGCTGCTGACGCTGATTCTGATCGGCGCGCTGAGCAAGAGCGCGCAATTCCCCTTCCATTTCTGGCTGCCCCACGCCATGGCAGCGCCCACACCGGTATCGGCCTATCTTCACTCGGCGACCATGGTCAAGGCCGGGGTATTCCTGCTGGCGCGCCTGTGGCCGTCGCTGTCCGGAAGCGAACAGTGGTTCTGGATGGTCAGCGGCGCCGGTGCCTGCACGCTGGTGATCGGCGCTTACTCGGCCATCTTTCAGAACGACCTCAAGGGCCTGCTGGCCTACTCCACCATCAGTCACCTGGGGCTGATCACCCTGCTGCTGGGCCTGAACAGTCCATTGGCAACCGTTGCAGCGGTATTCCACATCCTCAATCACGCCACATTCAAGGCGTCGCTGTTCATGGCGGCGGGGATCATCGACCACGAAAGCGGCACCCGCGACATCCGCAAACTCAGTGGGCTGATCAAGCTGATGCCCTACACCGCGACCTTGGCGATGGTCGCCAGCGCGTCAATGGCCGGGGTGCCGCTGCTGAATGGCTTCCTGTCCAAGGAAATGTTCTTCGCGGAAACGGTGTTCATCACCTCGACCGACTGGGTGGAAATCGCTCTGCCGGTGATCGCCACGATCGCCGGGATTTTCAGCGTGGCGTATTCCCTGCGCTTTACCGTCGATGTGTTCTTCGGCCCGAAAGCCACGCGCCTGCCGCACACGCCCCACGAGCCGCCGCGCTGGATGCGCCTGCCGGTGGAATTGCTGGTGCTGGCCTGCCTGATCGTCGGCATTTTTCCCACGCACTCCGTCGGCCCATTGCTCGCCGCCGCGGCACAGCCGGTGGTGGGCGGTGAGCTCCCCGAATACAGCCTGGCGATCTGGCACGGGTTGAACGCGCCGATGATCATGAGCCTGATCGCCATGGCGGCTGGCATCGTTCTGTATCTGCTGCTCCGTGGCCCGATCAAGCGCAAGCAAGTCAATGGGCCGCCGCTGATGTGGCGTCTGAACGGCAAGCGCATGTTCGAGCGCGTGCTGGTGTGGAAGATGCGCGGCGCCCGCCGACTGATGAGGCTGCTGACCACACGTCGTTTGCAGGCGCAGTTGTTCCTGATGGTTCTGGCCGCGCTGGTCGCCGGTTTCGTGCCAATGTACGAGAGCGGGCTGAGCTGGGGTGATCGACCGAAGATCCCCGGTTCCGGCGTCTTTGTGATGCTCTGGCTGATCGCGATTGCCTGCGCCATCGGCGCGGCGTGGCAGGCCAAATATCACCGGCTGGCGGCCGTGACCATGGTCAGCGTCTGTGGGCTGATGACCTGTGTGACCTTTGTCTGGTTCTCCGCGCCGGACCTGGCACTGACCCAACTGGCGGTGGAAGTCGTCACCACGGTGTTGATCCTGCTGGGCCTGCGCTGGCTGCCGCGACGCAACGAAAACGTGCCGCCACCGTCCCAGGCGCGACGCCGGGCCAAGGTGCGCAGGATCCGCGATTTCGTCCTGGCCGTGGCGGTGGGCGGCGGCATGGCGGTGTTGTCCTACGCGATGCTGACGCGGCCGACGCCGAACGCCATTTCCGAGTTTTACCTGAGCCGCGCCCTGGCCCAGGGCGGCGGCACCAACGCCGTCAACGTCATGCTGGTGGACTTCCGCGGCTTCGATACCTTCGGCGAAATCACCGTGCTGGCGGTCGTGGCGTTGACCGTCTTCGCGCTGCTGCGCCGCTTCCGTCCGCCAAAAGAAAGCATCGCCCTGCCGGCACAACAGCGCCTGCTCGCCCGCGACGTGGTCACCGATCTGGTCAACCCGCGTCACGCTGCCGACACGGCACTGGGCTTCATGATGGTGCCGGCGGTGCTGGTGCGACTGCTCTTGCCGGTGGCCTTCGTGGTGTCGATGTACCTGTTCATGCGCGGGCATAACCAGCCGGGTGGCGGTTTCGTCGCAGGACTGGTGATGTCGGTGGCGTTCATCCTGCAATACATGGTGGCCGGCACTCAGTGGGTCGAGGCCAACATGAGCCTGCGGCCGTTGCGCTGGATGGGCACCGGGCTGTTCTTCGCGCTGGCCACGGGTCTGGGCTCGATGGCCCTGGGTTATCCGTTCATGACCACCCACACCGCGCACGTAGTCCTGCCGATACTGGGTGACCTGCACATCGCCAGCGCCCTGTTTTTCGACATCGGCGTGTACGCCGTGGTGGTCGGATCGACCCTGTTGATCCTCACGGCACTGGCTCACCAATCGGTGCGCAGCCATCGCCCGACCTCGCTGCCGCCGCCCATTGAGCCGGTCCCGACCGACAGCCCGATTTCACAAGGAGCCATCTGATGGAAGAAGTCATCGCCATTGCCATCGGCGTGCTCGCCGCTTCCGGCGTGTGGCTGATCCTGCGTCCACGGACCTTTCAGGTCGTGATGGGCCTGTGCCTGCTGTCCTACGGCGTCAATCTGTTCATCTTCAGCATGGGCAGCCTGTTCATCGGCAAGGAGCCGATCATCAAGGACGGCGTGCCCCAGGACCTGCTCAACTACACCGATCCCCTGCCCCAGGCGCTGGTGCTGACGGCCATCGTCATCAGCTTCGCCATGACCGCGCTGTTTCTGGTGGTGCTGCTGGCGTCGCGCGGCCTGACCGGCAACGACCACGTCGACGGCCGGGAGCTGGGTGAATGAGTGTGATGAACCAACTGATCGTCGCGCCGATCCTGTTGCCGGTGCTCACCGCTGCGCTGGTGCTGTGGCTCGGCGAGAAACACCGCCCGCTGAAAGCGCGGATCAACCTGTTCTCCACCGGCCTCGGCTTGGCGATCGCCATCACGCTGATGATGTGGGTGCAGAAAACCGGCACCACCGGCTCCATCGGCGTGTATCTGCCGGGCAACTGGGAAGCGCCGTTCGGCATCGTGCTGGTGGTCGATCATTTGTCAGCATTGATGCTGGTGCTGACCGGCATCGTCGCCTTCAGCGCGCTGCTCTTCGCCCTGGCCCGCTGGGATCGCGCCGGCGCCAGTTTCCACGCCCTGTTTCAGATTCAGCTGATGGGGCTGTATGGCGCGTTTCTCACCGCCGACCTGTTCAACCTGTTCGTGTTCTTCGAAGTCCTGCTGGCCGCATCCTACGGCCTGATGCTGCACGGCTCTGGACGGGCGCGGGTATCGGCGGGCCTGCATTACATCACCATCAACCTGCTGGCCTCGTCGCTGTTCCTGATCGGCGCAGCGCTGATCTACGGCGTCACCGGCACGCTGAACCTGGCCGACCTGGCGGTGAAAATTCCTCAGGTGCCGGACGGCGATCTGGGCTTGCTGCACGCTGGCGCGGCCATTCTGGCGGTCGCGTTTCTGGCCAAGGCCGGCATGTGGCCGCTGAATTTCTGGCTGGTGCCGGCGTATTCTGCTGCCAGCGCACCGGTGGCGGCGCTGTTCGCGATCATGACCAAAGTTGGCTTCTACACACTGCTGCGGTTGTGGACGCTGCTGTTTTCCGGTCAGGCCGGCGCCTCGGCGTTCTTCGGCGGGGACTGGCTGATCTGGGGCGGGATGGCGACCGTTGCTGTGGCGGCGATTTCCGTGGTGGCGGCCCAGCGCCTGGAGCGCATGGCCAGTCTGAGCATTCTGGTGTCGGCGGGCATTCTGCTCTCGGCGGTCGGTTTCGCGCAGCCGAGCCTGACTGCTGGCGCGCTGTTTTATCTGGTCAGCTCGACGCTGGCGCTGAGCGCGCTGTTCCTGCTGGCGGAGCTGATCGAACGTTCGCGCTCGGCCAATGACATCGCCCTCGATGACGACGCCGACCAGTTGCCCAAGGCGCTGGAGTCGTTGCACCCGGTGCCGGGCACCAATCTGGATGACGAACAAAAAGCCGTGGTCGGCCATGTCATCCCCTGGACCATGGCGTTCCTGGGCCTGAGTTTCATCGCTTGCGCGCTGTTGATCATCGGCATGCCGCCGCTGTCAGGCTTCCTCGGCAAGCTGACACTAATCAGCGCCCTGCTCAATCCGCTGGGCCTTGATGTGGCGAAGGACGAAGCCATTCGTGGCGACAGCTGGACGCTGGTGGCCCTGCTGATTATTTCCGGACTGACGTCACTGTTTGCGTTTGTGCGTGTCGGCATCAAACGTTTCTGGACGCCTCAGGAACACGCGGCGCCGCTGCTGCGGCTCAACGAATGCCTGCCGATTGCCTTGCTGGTGGGTTGCGCCATTGTGCTGACGTTCAAGGCTCAGGCGCTGTTGCACTACACCCAGGACACCGCACAGGCGCTGCACGATCCGCAGCAATACGTGCTGTCAGTCAAGGCAGCCAGACCGATACCGGGGCCTGCGTCGTCAGCGGCGGAGGTGCAGCCATGAAGCGCCTGTTTCCCGCACCGCTGTTGTCGCTGTGCCTGTGGGGTTTGTGGCTGTTGCTCAACCTGTCCCTGAGCCCGGGCAATCTGCTGCTGGGCGCACTGCTCGGCTTTTTCGCGCCCTACATTTTCGCGCCGTTGCGCCCGTCGCCGTCGCGAATTCGCAAACCCGGTGTCGCCCTGCGCCTGTTTCTGCTGGTCGGTCGCGATGTGGTGGTGTCCAATCTGGCCGTCGCCTGGGGCGTGCTGCGCGCAGGTCGCCGTCCGCCCCGCTCGGCCTTCGTCAAGGTCCCGCTGGAGCTGCACGATGCCCACGGTCTGGCGGCGCTGGCGATGATCTGCACGGTGGTGCCGGGAACGGTCTGGTCTGAACTGGCGCTGGATCGCAGCGTGCTGCTGATGCACGTGTTCGACCTGGACGACGAAGCGCGCTTCATCGCGCATTTCAAAAGCACGTACGAACGGCCACTGATGGAGATCTTCCAATGAGCGCTCTGCTCACAAACGCGATTCTGTTTACGCTGTCGGTGTTCACCCTCGCCATGGTCATGACCCTGATCCGGCTGTTCAAAGGCCCGTCGGCGCAGGACCGGGTACTCGCCCTGGACTACCTGTACATCCTGGCAATGCTGATGATGCTGGTGCTGGGCATTCGTTACGCCAGTGACACCTACTTCGAGGCCGCGCTGCTGATCGCGCTGTTCGGCTTCGTCGGCTCATTCGCGCTGGCCAAATTTCTGTTGCGCGGCGAGGTGATCGAATGAATTCGTTGCAGGTTCTGCCGTTCTGGGTCGAAGTGCTGACCGCCGCCCTACTGGTGCTCAGCAGCCTGTTCGGCCTGATCGGCGCGTTGGGTCTGTTGCGCCTGAAGGACTTTTTCAGCGCATGCACCCGCCCGCGCTGGCCTCGACCCTCGGCGCATGGTGCGTGGCGCTGGCGTCGATCGTCTACTTTTCTGCCCTGAAGGAAGGGCCCGTGTTGCATGCCTGGCTGATCCCGATCCTGCTCGCAATCACCGTCCCCGTGACCACCTTGCTGCTGGCGCGCACCGGGCTGTTCCGCAAGCGCATGGCCGGTGACGACGTGCCACCCGAGGTCAGCGACGGCAGACAGCAGGGGCATTGAGCCCGGTCTGCGGATTTGCAGCGCGCAGGCGGCCCCGTCACCCGCCGCTTGGGACATGGGGGATGTGGGCGCGTTCCGTGTGCAGGTTTTGCTGAAGGGGTGCTCTTATTCGCTGGCCTTGAACGTCAGTTCGCCTTTGCGCCATTTGGCTGCTTTGGCGGTCGCTGCTTTGAGGACTTTGCTCAGGCCGGACTGGATCTGTTCGTGGGCGGCAAACACCATGAAGATGCTGTGGGATTCTTTGAAGACGATGCCGTGGCCTTCGGGCACTTCGACAAACGCGTATTCGCCCAGGCCGTAGATGGTCATCTTGATGTCGCGGAAACGGAGTTCGAACTTGCCGCCTTCGCGGCTGGGCAATACCGCGGCACGGAAGTGGTCACCCACTTTGAGTTCCAGCCCGGGCTTGTCATCGACCACCAGTGCGGTTTCGGTGTCGATCTCCGACATGTAAATGCCTTCAGGGGATTGTTCGATGACATAAACGAATCGCGCCTGGAACAGCTTCACCAACTTTGCGCGCACGTCGCCGAGCACGAATAACGCATGGGTATCCAGATTACCTACTGCCAATGTACAAACTCCCAACATGATAGGAACTCGCCCGTACAGCGAACCGGGCGAGAAAGAAACGAGAAAGGTGCGCCCTGAAACCGGACGCTGGCGTGAGCATGGATTCTACTGGCAGTGAGTCTATAGGGGATATATCCCTTTCGTCCGCAGTAATGAAGTTTTTGACGCCGTAGGCTGTTTCAGTTGACCTGGCCCTACACAGCAAGACGCCATGGGATGTTTGAGTGGGACCGGCTTCAGCGGGAAAGAGGCCGGTTTGGGCACCCTCAATTTCGCCGTGTGACACCAGCCGCGCTGCCGGCTAACGCCAGTCCTGCTAAAGCGCGCGGTGTGTCAGTGGCCCTTCAGGCAATCAGTTAGAACTCTTGTCCTCTCCGGGCACTCCCATGCAACAGAAGGTTACTCACTGACCACGCCAATCCGGGTCCTCGACCCGTCCGGGAGAAAAAATGGAAATCATGACACCGTCGCTTGAGTTGTTGTTCGAACAACTGGGGCTGGAATCCGATCAGGCCAGCATCGACGCGTTCGTCGCCGGGCATCATCTGCCTGAAGGCGTGAAAGTGTCCGAAGCCGATTTCTGGACGGACAATCAAGCGGCCTTGCTCAAGGAAAAGATCCAGCTGGATGATGACTGGGCACCCATCGTCGACGAACTGAACGTTTTGCTGCACACGCCGACCTGACACGTCGCGCTTATAAAAAATGACGGCCCCGGAGGCCGTCATTTTTTCCTGCTCCGCCATCATCGCCACCGGTTCGTTTGACGCGCTCTGCTCACTGTGGATAACCGGGCTGACCCATATTGGTAAACATCTGCCGCCCTTCGAGCGCAGGGGCATGCACGAACAACCCGTCCACCAGCGCGTCGCGTCGGAAATTGTTCCAGTGGGCCGAGCGATGGATGTAGCGCCGGTACAACAGGGTTTGCTCAGCATCACTCAACGCACCGCCCTCCCCTTTGGCGCAACTCAGCAGCTTGGCGGCAATGGGACGCAACTCCGGCGGCAGGCTTATTTCCGCGGAGTCCTTGATGGTTAGGAACGGCACGCCCTCTTCGCTCGCCAGCGCGTGCATCACCCGCAGGTAAACAAGGGCAAGATGGTTGTAGACACGGCGCTCCAGCGTCACTGTCGCGACGACTGTCTTGACGCCTCGTGAGGTGCTGCCGGACCGCTCGAAACACTCCACGCCCAGCGAGGCGCTTTCATCCGCAGGGTCGAGCAAGCGTTGTGCATCGAGCGTGGACAGCTCGGCGTGGGCCTGCTGCCAGGCATCTGTGGCATCGTACGGCGTATTGACGCTGACCAGACTGCGGCGAGGCCGGAACAGCGACACTTTCTCCACTTCCTGGGGCTGGTAGCCGCCGCCAATGTCCGAATGGCTGCCGGGGAGCACGATTTCCCGGGGCCAGTCGGGCTTGACGCTGTTAAGCACGAAGTTGCGCCGATGCTCGTCGCCGGCGACCAGGTGCAGCACCTGCTGCGCACACCCTGGCGGCAGAAACAGATTGACCCGTTTATTGACGGCATCGCGAACGCTACCCAGGTCGGAAATCCCCCCACGGCGGCCACCGTATCGAACAGCCCAATGACCTTCAGCCGCACGCTGCCGCTGGCCCATGAAAAGCTGTCCGACAGCGGCAGCTTGCGGGGATCGAGAACCGGGTCCAGCGCCCCCGGGATTTTTTCAGCACTTCGTTGGCCAGATGCCGGGCCGACGCCGCACCCCGACTGAAGCCAAACACGTCCAGTTCCAGCGCCCCGATGACACAACCCGGGTTATCGCTCTCAAACATGTGGAGTTCGTCGGCAAGTTTTTTGATGCCCCACGACACTTTCGCCACCACGCCGGTAGTACCGCGCCCAAAGCCCTGACCCGACAGGCGGGAATCGCGCCCGCCAGAGGTAGTACCAACACCACTGACATACACCGCGCCATACACATAAGCGCCATCGGCGTTAATGATTGCCTTGCGTTGCCGTGCATATAACCCGGCCAGTCTTGCGATATTGGTGAGGCTGTTGCTGTAACTGCTGCCAGGGTCAGTGTGTCGACCCCCGCATTCTTTTGTATGCACGCCACCATTCACTTCCGCCATGGCCTGGCAGTCGGCGCCTATCTGGCTATTGACCCGGTTGTTACCGGTCCCGTCGAAGAACACGCCGAGGCGAACGGTGACTTGGGGCGCGTCGGTGCGGGAATCGCTTGCTACGTGAGTATTGGATATTTTTGTCATTTGATTCATCCGTGAGTACTGACATGAGTCCCGAACAAGTACTTACATATTCGGACATATACTCACAGGATGATCGCAGTTGACGCTCCGTCAACCGATGGAACTGCACTTCAGACGCGTCCTACTCCAATATCGGACGGTTGATTAGTCTCTGGAGCTGCAAGCTACAAGTTGCAAGCTACAAGTGGCCCGCTCTTCGCTCGTAGCTCTTCACTTGCAGCTTGAAGCTTGCAACTTGAAACTTGCCGCTCAGCTTTTCTCCGGCCTATAGCCCAGCCGCAGCCCGCCCCAATGCCGGCCCTTGACGATGATGGGCACGGAAAGATCGTGCATCAGTTCGCCGGTGTCGCGGGTGTAGGTCTGCAGCAGAACCGGCTGCTGGTGACTGCCGCAGCGGATGCCGGTGCGGTCGTCGAATTTGCGCTTGGTGCGGTTGTTTATCGCGTCGACCGCCGTGTCGCCCGTCAACGGTCGGCTGAACACCTGATTGTGGGTCGGCACGTAACCCTGCTGGGTGCAAGCGATGGCAAAAACCAGCCCTTCGTGACGGGTCAGCAGCGGCTCTTGAATGGCCGGCAGCGTCTGATCGGTGTAGCGGTCAAAGCGCGTCTGGTACTTGGCCGGCGAAGTGTTGGCGATGGGCTGATAGGTGCGGTCGAACAGGTCGGTCAGGCTGACCCGGCCCTGATCGATGTCTTGCTCGAACTTCGCGGCAATCTGGCCGGCGCCTTCCCGGGCGAGGTCGTAAATGCGCTGGTGGTAGTCATCGAGGCCGACCTGGGCCAGGCGTTCGCTGATGGTTTCCGCCTGTTCTTCCATTTGCAAGGCCGACTGCGCCAGGCGCCGGGTCTGGTCATCGCTGACGGCAAGGTCGCTGCGCATTTGCTCGACGGCCACGAACAGGCTGCTCAATTGCTCCTGATTGGTCTGGGCGCCCCGTGCGATTTCACCGACCTGTTGCTCCACGCCAACGGCCAGCTCGGCGATGTTCGCCAACTGCTTCCCGGTGGATTCAACCTGGGCCACGCCGCCACTCAAGTCGCCCGACAACTGGCGAATCTGCTCGACCACCTGACGGGTGCGCTGCTGAATATCAACCACCATCTCCCCGACCTCATTGGTCGCCGTCGCCGTGCGCCCGGCCAGCCCGCGCACTTCATCGGCCACCACGGCAAAGCCACGGCCGTGTTCACCGGCGCGCGCGGCTTCGATGGCAGCGTTCAGGGCGAGCAGATTGGTCTGGCTGGCGATGGACTGGATCACCGCCGTGACACGCTGAATGTCTTCGCTGCGCTGGCTGAGTGCTTCGATCAGTTCACGGCTGCTGTCAGCCCGTTCACTCAGTTGGTGCATCAGACCAATGGATTCATTGAGGACGCTGAGCCCGGCACCGCTGCTCTCCCGCGCCTGACTGGCAGCGCTGAGCGCTTGCTGGCTCAGGGTCGACGTGGCGCGCTCGGTGGTGATCATCACATCAGCGCTGCTGACGATTTGCTCGGCCGCATTGACCTGGGACTGCAGCTTGCCCGCCAGTTGCCTGACGGAAAACGCTACGGCCGCAGCAGACAACGCGTTGTGACTGGTGCTTCGGGACAGATCCCGGGTCAGACGTGTCATGCCGTCTTCGCTGGTACCTGCCACGGCCCTTGGCGTTTGACTCGCGAACAGCGTCGGTAACCACAAGACCAACAGCGCAACGGGCAGACTCACATAGACAGACACATCGACCCAGGCCATCGCCGCAAACAGCAGGCACAGACCAAGGCTTTGCAGGGCGGGCGTCAGCCAGCGCGAACCGGTACGAACCTGCCCGTCAGCAGACGCGTGCGCCGGGTGGGAGGGTGTTGCTGCGTGACGACCTTTCGCATCCATGTCCGGGACCTGCCCTGCTTTCATTATTGTGAAAGCATTAGACGCCCAAATAGCGGCCATGCGCCATGAGTCATTGGTGGTAGTCGGTCGGAATGTGCGGTGACGGGGAACTTGAATGGGCGCAGCAGACGGTGCGCAATGGAACGGCTCGACCACCCGTTGCGGGCGGTCGAACCCGAGGGATCACGCCTGACGCTGGTGGCGGTCGATCTGCTCGTGGCGTTCCTGAGCTTCGATGCAGTACTTGGTGGTCGGGCTGATCAGCAGGCGCTTGAGGCCAATAGGCTCGCCGCTGTCTTCGCACCAGCCGAAGCTGTCGTCAGCGATGCGGCTCAAGGCCATTTCCAGCTGAGGCAGCATGCGCTGGTCACGGTCAATCACGTTCACCAGCCAGTGACGCTCTTCTTCCACGGAAGCGGCGTCGGCTGGGTCAGCCGGGGTGTCCAGGCTTTCGATCGCGATACGGCTCTGCTCGATACGCTCGTGGATTTCGACTTTCATGGCTTGCAACAGGTCGACGAAGAACGCGTGCTGCTCGGCGTTCATGTAGTCATCGGCCGGCATCGCCAGCAACTTTTCCTTGGTCATTGATTTCTCTATAAAAAAACGTGCATTAAGGCGATCTCAAAGGTGCGCCTCAACCTGGCATAAAGAGCGCCGTAGTCTCGAAGCGCCGCTTGGCACTCAATTTACGAGGGGCGGCAGTCTAAGGCCGGGTTCGGTACTCGGCAACATAATTGATCAGGATTCGTCCAACAAGGGTTTGAATACCCGGTGGCATTGGGTCGCGCCGGGATTTCAACGCGTGCTCGCCCGGTCGGGGTGCGCTCGAAAAGCGGCAGATGGTGTCTGACCGGCCATTGCGTGATCGGTTCAAACCGATGAAAAACGAAAAGGGCCTGATATCAGGCCCTTTAAGCAGCACGTCTATAGCTTAGCGCTTGAGCTTGCGCTTGTTGCGGTACTGATCGATAACCACGGCGACGACGATGATCAGGCCCTTGATGATGTCCTGGACGTAGGCATCGACGCCGACGAAGGTAAAGCCGCTGGCCATGACACCGAGAATCAAGGCGCCGATGACCGTGCCGGTGATCCGCCCGACGCCCCCGGCCAGGCTCGTGCCGCCGATGACCGCAGCCGCAATGGCGTCCAGTTCGTAGGAAACGCCCATGCCGGCCTGCCCGGTGGCTGCCCGCGCCGACGCCACCACCCCGGCCAGCCCTGCCAGCAGACCGGCGATGCTGTAGACGATGATCAGGTGACGCTTGACGTTGATCCCCGAGGTACGCGCCGCCTGCATGTTGCCGCCGATGGCGTAGGTGTATTTGCCGTACTTCGTGTAACGCAGGGCGATGTGAAAAATCACCGCCACCACCAGAAAGATGATGACAGGCATGGCGCCCTGGCCGATCGCCGTGTAGGAATCATTCAGCATGCTCACCGGCTGACCACCGGTGTAGTAGCGGGCCAGGCCCCGCGCCGAGACCATCATCCCCAGTGTGGCAATGAATGGCGGGATGCCGGTGATGGCGATAATGCTGCCGTTGATCGCACCGGCGAGCAGCCCCACCCCGAGCCCCGCGATCACCGGCGCCCACACCGGCAGATCGGTCAGCGACGGAAACACCGCGCGGGTGTAGTCCGACGACTGCGCCAGGCTGGCGGCAATCATCGCCGACAGCGCCAGCACCGAGCCTGACGACAAGTCGATGCCGGTGGTGATGATGACTTGGGTCACGCCGATGGCCAGCAGGCCGATGATCGACACCTGCAGAATCATCAGCACCAGCCGCTGGGAGTTCATCAGAAAGCTCTGATCGCGGACGATCCAGCCGAACAGCTCGAAAATCAGGCCAATGCCGATCAGCACCAGGAAAATGCTCAGTTCGGTGGGCAGCCGGCGCTTGTGCTTGCGGGGCGCCAGCGCGGGTTTGTTTTCCAGTATCGCGTTCATCTTCATGTGTGCCTCTTGTTCTTTTTCGACCCGACTGGGTCCTGGCGCAGTGCTCGAATTGGAGCTTCAACAGCCCGAAATTCAGTGAACAGGGTTTCCGGACGCCAGGTGCATGACCCGCTCCTGAGTGGCCTCGGCGCGGTCGAGGGTGCCCATCATTTCGCCTTCGTGCATAACCATGACCCGGTCGCTCATGCCCAGCACTTCCGGCAGTTCGGAAGAAATCATGATCACCGCCATGCCTTCGCTGGCGAGCAGGGAAATCAGCCGGTAGATCTCCGCCTTGGCGCCGACGTCGATGCCACGGGTCGGCTCATCGAGAATCAGCACCCGCGGGTTGGTCATCAGCCAGCGCGCCAGCAACGCCTTCTGCTGATTGCCGCCGGACAGCGTATCGATGCAATGCTCCAGGGACGGCGTCTTCACCCGCAGTTTTTTGCACATGTCTTCGCACAGCACGCGCAGGGCTTTCTGATGGACAAAGCCGTTGCCCACGTAATGGGGCAGCACCGCCATTTCCATGTTTTCCAGCACCGACAGGCACGGAAACAAGCCGCTGAGCTTGCGGTCTTCGGTGAGCAGCGCAAAGCCTCTCTCGATGGCGAAGTGCGGGTCGCTGACGCGGATTGGCGTCCCGTCGAGGAGAATTTCCCCGCGCGTACTCGGGGTGATGCCGAAGAGCGTTTCGGCGACGTTGGTGCGCCCCGAGCCCATGAGGCCCGCGATGCCCAGCACTTCGCCAGCGTGGAGGTCGAACGATACGCCTTCGAACACGCCGTCGAGCGACAGGTCGCGAACCGACAGCAGCAACTTGCCCAAGGGCTGGTCGCGTTCGGGAAACAGTTGAGTCAGTTCACGGCCAACCATCATCGAAATCAGGCCGTCGCCGTTCATGCTGTCGGCTCGCTGCAGGCCGATATAGGCGCCGTCGCGGAACACCGCCACTTCGTCGGCGATGGCGAACACTTCGTTCATCTTGTGGGTGATATAGATGATGCCCTTACCCTGGGCGCGCAGGTCGGCAATGATCGAAAACAGGTGGGCCACCTCTGTCTCAGTGATAGCGGACGTCGGCTCGTCCATGATCAAGACGTCGGAGTCGTAGGAAACGGCCTTGGCGATCTCGACCATCTGCCGTTCGGCGATGCTCAGGTTGCCGACCATTTCTTCCGGATCGAGGTTGATGCGCAGGCGTTCGAGCAGTTCCGCCGTGCAGCGGTGCATCGCGCGGTGGTCGACCATGTGCAGGCCGTTGAGCTGCTCACGGCCGATCCAGATGTTCTCGGCGATGCTCATGTGCGGCATCAGGTTGAGTTCCTGATGGATCATCGCGATGCCCGATTGCAGCGCCGCCAGTGGCGACTGGAACACCACCGGTTTGCCGCGCAGGCGGATTTCGCCGGTGTCGGGCTGGTAGATGCCGGCGATGATCTTCATCAGCGTGGACTTGCCCGCGCCGTTCTCGCCCATCAGCGCCAGCACGCTGCCGGGCCGCACGCGCAGTTGCACGTTGTCCAGTGCCACGACCCCGGGGAAGCCCTTGCTGATGTTGGTGATTTCCAGCAGATAAGGGTGCTCGACGTCGTCCGCCGTCCCGGAACCGGGGGGTTGGTCGAAGCCGAAGACATTGCGGAAGCGGAAGCGAACATGGTCACAGGCTCCTCGAGTGACAGGGGCGGCAGCAGCACGGAGGGGGATGCTCTGCCGCGTGTCAGTCGTTGTGAGATGAGCGGTTATTTGAAGGTGTTGACGTTGTCCGGCGTGATCAGCTTGAAGGGAATCACGATGGCCTGTTCGGGCAGCGTTTCCTTCTTCGCCAGTTTCACGGCCGCATCAATCGCGCCCTCACCCTGTCCCTTGGCGTCCTGGAACACCGAGACCGAGAGGTCGCCTTTCTTGACCGCGCTCAGGCCGTCCGGCGTACCGTCGACACCGGCCACAAACACCTCACCTTTCTTGCCGGCCTGCTTCAGGGCCATGGCCGCACCGATGGCCATTTCGTCGTTGTTGGAGATGACCGCCTTGAAGTCGCGGCCCTGGGTCAGCCAGTCATTGGTGACGTCCATGCCTTTCTGCCGCTGCCAGGCGCCGGTCTGCTCCTGGGTCACCTTGATATTGGGGTAGTTTTTCAGGACTTCCTTGACCCCTGCGGTGCGGTCGCGTGTCGAATTGTTCGCCAGCTCACCGAGCAAGATGACGACATTGCCTTTGCCGTCCATTTTCTTGGCCAGATACTCCATCTGCATGCGACCGGCTTCTTTGTCGTCGGAGGTCACAGAGGCGACGCCTGCGGGCAGCTTCGGATCGTCCGGCCGGCGGTTGACGTAGACCAGCGGAATGCCGGCATCTGTGGCGGCCTTGGTGATTTTTACGGTGGCTTCGGTGTCGACGGGGTTGACGATCAGTGCGTCGACCTTCTTGCCAATCAGCTCTTGCACCTGATCGAGCTGTTTGTTCACGTCGTTGCGGCCATCGACGAACTGCAGATCGACGCCGCCCATGGCTTTGACTCTCTTGTCCATGTCCTCGCGCATGTAGGTCAGGTAGGTGTCATCGAACTGCGACATGGACACGCCGATCTTCAGGTCGGCGGCCAGGGCGGCGCCGCTGCTCAGCATCAGGGCCAGGGCGAGTGAGGTGAAACGCAGTGGGGTATTCATGAACGGTCTTTCTCCAGATTCTTGTTGTTGTAATGGCAGGGCTGACGACTGCTGGAGGTGCTGAGACTTAGCGCGGAGCGGTTGGCGCCGTGTCTGCAAGGTGCGCGACCGACCCGCCCGATGCCCCGCACACCACAACGCCGCGGCTTTGAACGTAGAGCACGCGGGCGATGGTTTCGAGGGCGGATTCGAGGGCGGATTCGAACGCGGGGGCAGCGTTGACCAGCGTGCGGGAAGCTGCGTGGGAAACAGCGCGGCGGAGGGCGGGAAGCGCGAGTAAGAAGGGACGGCAAGCCTTGGCGGCTGATCTGAAGATGTTCATCGGCGGTACCTGTCTGCGATTGGCTTTCTTGTTTTTGTGTCGCTCGTTCGGCCTGCTGCCGGAAGACCCGACCTCAGGCGCTGACGGCGAGAATCGGCAACCTGGAAAGGACTCTATTGGAAAATAATTTCTACTTCAACAGCTTTTAGAATTAATTTCTATTTTCGTTTTGATGCGCCACGTTCGGACTATTGGTGGGTGCAGCGCAGTGCGTCACAGGGCATCTGCGTGTGCTTTTCACAGCACCACCACCCTGCCCTCCATCGCGCTGATTCTCGCGGCATCCAGCACCCTGGCCGAGGCCACCGCATCGTTGGCATCCACAGGATTACGCCCCTGATTCATCACCGCGTCTTGCAACTGCCGGTAGAACTCGGTCCAGCAGCCACGCTCCGACGGGACCCGCTCGCGGTGCTCGCCCTGCTCGAACCAGCCCCAGCGTCGGTGTTCTTCCACGCCCCAGCGTTCGCCTTCGGATCGGGGAGACAACCCGGCCAGCGCAGCAGCTTCCTGGCCGTCAAGGCCCTCCACGGTATAGCAGCCCCGTGAACCATTGACCCGAAATCGCGGGCCCTGGGCGTTTTGCAGGCAGTTGCCCCAGAGGTGCGACACCACGCCATTGGCATGGGTCAGGGAAATAAAGAAGCCGTGATCGATCTTTTGCTCAGGCGTCGCAAACTCAAGCTCGGCATACACCCGCTTCACCGGCCCGAACAACAGCAGCGCCTGGTCCACCAGATGGCTGCCGAGATCGCGGAGAATGCCGCCGCCGCTTTCCTTGCCAACCGAGGTGGGCGAATAGCGTTCGACACGGGACTCGAAGCGGCTGATGTCGCCGAGAATGCCCTGGTCGATCAGCTTGCGCACGGTGAGGAAGTCGGAGTCCCAGCGACGATTCTGGTACACGCCCAACAGCACGCCTCGGCGTTCGGCGGCGTCCACCAGTTCCTGTGCCGCCTGGGCATCCGGCGCGAAGGGCTTGTCGCTGACCACGGGGACGCCGAGTTCAATGGCCTCGAGGATCAATGCACGCCGGGCGGCCAGCGGCGTCGAGATCACCACCGCATCGACACCGGCGGCGATCAGATCGGCCAGGCTGTCGAAGGACGGGACCTTGGGGTAGTCGTTGCGCAGGTCTTGGCGGCGTTCCGGCGAACGGGTGACCACGCCGGCAAAGGTCACGCCGGGCTGGCTGGCAATCAGCGGCGCGTGAAAGTAGCGCCCGCCTTTGCCGTAGCCGATGAGTCCGATTTTCATGGGTGGAATTCCTGTTCCTGCTGGAGCCTGTTCAATACTGACGGGCCTTGGCCAACGCCGTTTTTTGTCGCTCGTACGCTTCGGCGGTCGTGCCCGTGGTCGATACCTGCGCTACGCCCACGCGCCACCACGACAGGTAGCCGTGGATCATGGTTTTCGGCAGCACCTTGATGTCGATCAGGGTGGAAACCGTCTGCGTGCGGGCATCGGCCAGTGCCGCTTCCAGCTCCCGGGCGTTGCTGACTTTGTACGTCTTGCAGCCATAGGCCTCGGCACTCATGGCGAAATCCACCGGCACAAAATCGCCATCCAGCTGACCGGTCTCGGGATTGCGATACCTGAACTCGGTGCCGAAACTGCCCATGCCGTTGCCCATCTGCAAATTGTTGATGCAGCCGAAGGCCATATTGTCGAGCAGCACCACGTTGATCTTGCGCCGTTCCTGAATCGACGTGGCCAGCTCCGAGTGCAGCATCATGTAGGAACCGTCGCCGACCAGCGCGTACACCTCACGTTCCGGCGCCGCCATTTTCACGCCCAACGCGGCGTTGACCTCGTAGCCCATGCAGGAATAGCCGTACTCGACGTGATAACTGTCGACACTGGTGCTGCGCCAGGCCCGCTGCAAATCACCGGGCAGACTGCCGGCCGCCGCGACGATCACCGCGTCCGCTGGCAATTGCTGATTGAGCACACCCAGCACCCGGCTCTGGGTCAGGCACGAACCGGTCATCTCGATGAAGTCGCGTAGCACCTGCGGGTCAAGGTGGCCGCTGACTTCCGGCTCGAAATTCTCGGTCTGGTATTCCACGGCGTACAGCCGATCCACTTCCGCGTCCAGGGCGGCCCTCGCCTCTCGCGGCTGCTCGCCCCACTGCGCGCGATAGTCGCCCAACTGACTCGCCAACGACTGCAGCGCCAGGCGCGCATCGGCCAGCACCTGCACGCCATCGAGCTTCTGCACATCGAAGGCGCCGACGTTGAGGTTGAGAAACTGCACGCCAGGGTTCTGAAACAGGGATTTGGAGCCGGTGGTGAAGTCGCTGTAACGGGTGCCGACGCCAATGATCAGGTCTGCCTCTCGCGCCAGGGTATTCGCCGCCAGGCTGCCGGTCTCGCCGATACCGCCCATGTTCAGTGGATGGGCGGAGACGATGGCGCTCTTGCCCGCCTGGGTTTCGCTGAACGGAATGCCGAAGCGCTCGGCAAACGCCTGCAACTCGGCGGCCGCGCCGGAATAGCGCACGCCGCCACCGCAGATCAGCAGCGGTTTGCGTTTGCCCTTCAGCAGCGCAACGGCGTCATTTAGCATGGCTTCGGTGGGCGGACGGCGGTCGATGCGGTGCACGCGTTTTTGCAGGAAGGAATCCGGGTAGTCGTAGGCTTCGGCCTGCACGTCCTGGGGCAGCGCCAGGGTGACCGCGCCGGTTTCGGCAGGGTCGGTGAGCACGCGCATGGCGTTGAGGGCCGCGCTCATCAGTTGCTCAGGGCGATTGATGCGGTCCCAGTATTTGCTCACGGCCTTGAAGGCGTCGTTGGTGCTGATGCTGAGGTCGTGGAACTGCTCGATCTGTTGCAGCACCGGATCGGGCTGGCGACTGGCGTAGACATCGCCGGGCAGCAACAGCAGCGGAATGCGGTTGGCCGACGCGGTGGCCGCGGCGGTGATCATGTTGGCGGCGCCGGGGCCGACCGACGAGCTGCAGGCGTAGATCTTGCGCCGCAGGTGTTGCTTGGCAAAACCCATGGCGGCGTGGCACATGCCCTGTTCGTTGCGCCCTTGATGCACGATGAGGTCGCCGCTGTCTTGCTCCAGCGCTTGGCCCAGGCCAAGGACGTTGCCGTGACCAAAAATGGTGAACACCCCGGCGACGAACTTGCTCTGCACGCCGTCGACCTCGACGTACTGGTTATCGAGAAACTTCACCAGGGCCTGGGCCATGGTCAATCGAGTCGTGGTCATGCTTGCACCTTGTTGTTATTAGAGGTGATTGCTTCGTCTGCTTACCGCGATCCCCTGTAGGAGTGAGCTTGCTCGCGAAGACGGCATTCCAGCCGCTGAAGATTTAGCGAATGTCCGAGCCCCTTCGCGAGCAATCTCGCTCCCACATTGACCACCTACGACAGACGGCCAGCGCAAATTCCTTACTTCGCCGTCGGCATGCTGAATTCCGCACCCTTGGCGATGCTGTCCGGCCAGCGCTGCATGACGCTCTTGTAGCGGCTGTAAAAGCGCAGGCCTTCTTCGCCGTAGGCATGGTGATCGCCGAACAGTGAGCGCTTCCAGCCGCCAAACGAATGCCAGGCCATCGGCACCGGGATCGGCACGTTGATGCCCACCATGCCGACCTTGATGTTGCGCGCGAACGCCCGGGCGATGCCGCCGTCGCTGGTGAAGCACGACACGCCGTTGCCGAATTCGTGGGCGTTGATCAGCTCCACCGCCGAAGCGAAATCAGGCACGTGGACGATGCCCAGCACCGGCCCGAATATTTCTTCCTTATAAATAGTCATCTCCGGGGTCACGTCATCGAACAGCGTGGCGCCGACGAAGAAGCCCTGCTCCGCGCCCGGCACGGTGAAGTTGCGCCCGTCGACGATCAGCTTCGCGCCTTCCTGCACGCCCTGAGCGATGTAGCCCTCGACCTTGGCCTTGTGCACCGCCGTGACCAGCGGGCCCATGTCCGAATCGGCGTTCATGCCGTTGCCGACCTTGAGCGCATCAATGCGCGGCAGCAGTTTGTCGATGAGTTTGTGCCCCACGTCCCCCACCACCACGGCGATGGATATCGCCATGCAGCGCTCGCCCGCCGAACCGTAGGCTGCGCCGATCAATGCGTCGGCGGCCTGATCCAGATCGGCATCGGGCATGACGATCATGTGGTTTTTCGCACCGCCGAGGGCCTGCACCCGCTTGCCGTGAGCTGTGCCCTGTTGATGAATGTATTCGGCAATGGGCGTGGAGCCGACAAACGAAATGGCCTCGATGCCCTTGTGTTGCAACAGCGCGTCCACGGCCACCTTGTCGCCCTGCACCACGTTGAACACACCATCCGGCAGGCCCGCCTGTTTCAGCAATTGCGCCATCAGCAGGCTCGCCGACGGGTCACGCTCGGACGGTTTGAGGATGAAGCAGTTGCCGGTGACCAGCGCCATGGGGATCATCCACAGCGGCACCATCACCGGGAAGTTGAACGGCGTGACGCCGGCGCAAACACCCAGTGGCTGACGCAGGTTCCAGTTGTCGATGCCGCCACCGATGTTGTCGCTGTAGTCGCTTTTCAGCAGGCTCGGCGCGCCACAGGCGAACTCGACGATCTCGATGCCACGCACCACTTCGCCCTTGGCATCGGAAAACACCTTGCCGTGCTCGCGGCAGATGATGGCGGCCAGCTCGTCATGGTGCTGGTCGAGCAATTCCTTGAATTTGAACATGACCCGCGCACGCCGCAGGGACGACTGATCCGCCCACGCGGGAAACGCCGCCTGGGCCGCGGCGACGGCTTCATCAACGGTCTTCAGCTCCGCCAGCGCCACCCGCGCCTGCACGGCGCCAGTGGCCGGATTGAACACATCACTGAAACGCTCGGCGCTGTCGTGAATCTGGCCGTTGATGTAGTGGCCGATGATTGGGGCAGTGCTCATTGCGGGCTCCTTAAAATAAGCGGGAAATTACAAGTCGAGCAGCCAACTGTGTTGCGGATCGTTATGGAATTGCCAGGCGCGCTTCGGCCCGGCCATCACGTTCAAATAATAGGACTCGTAGCCGTACGGCACGCTGACCGGGTGATAGCCCTTGGGCACCGTGACCAGGTCATTGTTCTCCACGGCCATGGCCTGATCGATGCTGCGATCGTCGGTGTACACGCGCTGGAATACATAGCCCTGGGGCGGGTTGACCTGATGGTAATAGGTTTCTTCGAGAAAGCTCTGGTGGGGTAAATCATCTGTGTCGTGCTTGTGCGGCGGGTAGCTCGACGAGTGGCCCGAGGGCGTGCGCACCTCCACCACCAGCAGTGAATGCGCCGGTTCGGAATCGGGAAGGATGTCGCAGACGTAACGGGTGTTGGCGGCCCGGCCACGCACGCTGCGTTTCATCGTGTTGGGAGTGATGACGCGCGCCGGCAGGTCTTTGGACGCATCACCGGGCGCGGCGCACACGGCAATCTGCACCGCGCTCAGCGCCGTGACTTCGGCCTGACTGCCCGGCGGCAGATACACCGCAAAGGGCGATTTGTCCTCGAACACGGATTGCCGATCGCCGAGGTTTTCCCAGCTGAAACTGCCCTGCCCCGGCGCCTCGCCGCTGACGCTGATGCGGCCGCTGAGCAGCACTAGGCAGATTTCCTTGTCGCCCGTACTCACCGGCAGCCGTTCGCCGACGCTCAATCGGTGGGCGGAGAACCCGACGTACGTCAGCACGCCGTCGGCCAGCGCTACCACGTCGCGCCCTTCCGGCTTGCTCTTGACCAAAAGATTCATGTTCACAGGCTCCTCTGTTCAAGGGGATGTTGAAGTGCGTTCTGTTGGTCAGCCACGCTGTTCACCTGCGCGGCGGCCAGCAGCGTGCGCAGGGTTTCGCAGCCCTTCTTCGCGTAGGCATAACTCGGCGCGACGGCCGGGTCCTGTTCCGCCTCGACCACCAGCCAGCCCTGGTAACCGGCCTGCATCAACACGTCCAGCAGCGCGGCGAAGTCGATGTCGCCATCGCCGGGCACGGTGAAGGTGCCGTTGACGATGCAGTCCGGAAAGCTCCACAAGTTGTTGCGCGCCAACTGCACCACCGGCTTGCGCACGTCCTTGAAATGCACATGGCAGACGCGCTCAATGTGTTTGCTCAGCACTTGAAGCGGCTCGCCGCCCCCATGTAGCAGTGACCGGAATCGAACAGCAGGCCGACTTCATCGCCAGTCAGCGCCATCAGCGTGTCGATGTCCTGCGGCGATTCCACGTACGCCCCCATGTGGTGGTGATAGGCCAGACGCACGCCCTGAGACAAGGTAAATCGGGCCAGTTCGGTAAGTTTGTCGGCGTAGGCCTGCCAGGCGCTGGCGGTTTGGAAGCGCGGCCGCTCGACCAGCCGGATACGCTGGCCCTGAATGGAATCGGCCACTTCGCCATAGACCAGCACCGAGGCTCCGTTGTGTTTAAGCAGTTCGACGTGACTGGCGATGGCGTCGACTTCCTCGGCCGCCGAACGGCTGGCCAGTCGACCGGAATACCAGCCTGACACCAGCGCCAGGTCATACGGGCGCAACACATCGGCCACGCCTTGAGCGGTCTTCGGGAATTTGCCGTTGAGCTCGAAGCCCTCGTAGCCAATCTCCTTGCCCTCACTGAGCGCAGTGCTCAGAGGCGTTTCGCCGCCGAGGGCCGGCAGGTCATCGTTGCTCCAGGAAATCGGGTTGATGCCAATTCGGATTGCAGAAGCGGGCATGGCTGCACCTTTATTGTTGTTATCACGTTCAACTGAACGCACAGTCCTCAGGTTCTGACTTCAAGCCCGGGCGTCGCGCCAGGACTCGATCAGGAACACGAAATTGCTCTGCACCCGCGTGATCAGGTCCGCGTCATCGATTTCGCCCTCCAGCCAGGCTCGGCTCGGTTCGTGAAAAATCGTCCGGCCTACGGCAAACCCACGGCAGGTGGTGCTTTTCGCCGCCTGACGAAAACCGGCCGCGAGGGTTTCGGCAGGCGCGTTCAGCCCCAGTAACACCACGCCCCGGCAGTACGGATCGCGCTCGTGAATCAGCGCGTCGAGCTGTTCCCAGACTTCGGCGGGCTGCGACTCGATTTTCCACCATGCCGGGTAAATGCCGAGGTTGTAGAGGCGCTTGAGAGAACGAAGGATGACGTCCGGATGAGTCGAAGGATGATCCTTGGGCGGGATAACCTCCAGCAGCAGTTCGTGACCGCTGGCCAGCGCCGCCTGATACAGCCCCAACAACTGCGCTTCCTGCTCCAGCCGCAGCATCGGCTCGTCGTCCGGGTGATATTGCACCAGGCACTTGATGATCTGTTCCTGAGGCCAGGCCAGTAACGTGCTGCCCACCGAACGCCCATGCTCGAATGCCAGCGGCCGCGAGCCTTGCACTTCCACCGGCCGGGCCACCCACCAGCCGCGGCCGCTGGCGGCATTCAGCGAATCCTGACCAAAGCGCTGATCCGCCAGCACCCCAACATCAGCGGCAATGCCGCGCTTGTGCAAATCGGCCTCGACCCGGGCGACCGCCTGAACGAACAACTGCTTGAGCTGGCCGATGCAGGCCGGATCGCGCCCGGCCTTTTGCGCCAGTTCTACCAATTGCCCCCGGTGATCGAAGGCGAAGATAAACAGCGGCTGCCATTCCCGACGGGGCACGCTGACGCGGTGCAGTCGCTGCAGCACCGCGTCCTGATCGGGTCGGGTAATCGGCACCGGGCTGTTGAACAGGTATTCCAGCTCGACCAGCGTGGGCATGGCCGGCGCGCAGGCATGGCGCGATACCACCAGACCACCGCAGGCATTCGCCAACTGGCAGCAGCGCTCGTCGCTCTCGTCGTTAAGCCAGCCCTTGAGGAAGCCGGACATGAACGCGTCGCCCGCGCCCAGCACATTGAGGACTTCCACGCGCACGCCGGGGTAAATTGCGCCGTCTTCCAGCTTCTCCGGTATCGCCCCGTGAATCACCGTGCAGCCTTGGGGCCCGAGCTTCACCACCAGGGTCGCGGCACTGAGCTCGCGGACCCGGCGCAAGGCACTGAGCAAATCGGTCGAGCCGCCGGCGATGAGGAATTCTTCTTCGGTGCCGACGATCAGGTCGAAGCGCGGCAGGATGCGCTGCACGTGCTGGCTAACGGTGTCGTTGGCGACGAAGCGCGTCTCGCCGTCAGCTTTGCCGGCCAGCCCCCAGAGCACCGGGCGGTAATCGATATCGAGGACACGTTTGACGTTGTGTTTTTCGGCGTAGTCCAGCGCCTGACTGCTGGCGCGGAACACCTGATCGGTGGAGAAATGCGTGCCGGTGATCAGCAGCGCCTTGCTGGAGGCGATCTGCGCTTCGTGGATGTCTTCGGGTTGCAGCGCCATGTCGGCGCAGTTCTCGCGGTAGAACACCAGCGGAAAGGTTTCGCGGTCCTTGATGCCGAGCAGGACCATGGCGGTCAGGCGTTCACTGTCGACTTTGATACCGCTGACGTCGCAGCCCTCCCGCGCCAGGGATTCCACCAGGAACCGGCCCATGTGATCGTCGCCGACGCGGGTCAGCATGGCCGACTTCACGCCCAGCCGTGCGGTGCCGAACGCGATGTTGGCGGAGGAGCCGCCGAGGTATTTGGCGAAACTGCTCACGTCCTCCAGGCGCGCGCCGATCTGCTGCGCGTAGAGATCGACGCCAAGGCGCCCGAGACAAATCACGTCCAGCTGACGCCCAGTGGCAAAACGAGTCTGGCCCATGCCGGCCCCTCTTCTTTTATTGTTATTGATTTGATTGCTCATGGACCCGCTTGAAAGCGAGGTGCCTGCAAGCGAGTTCGTGGGTGCAGACTAGAACGCCGCCGAGGCTTGATCAATGAATTTTTCTAAATTATTTTCATGTGGAATATTTATTCCACTTTGCAATGCGGGTCGCAGCCTGCAAAACTGCCTGCCTGTCGTCCCGAACACTCCACAACGCAACACCCCGCCAAAGGATTCGCATTTATGTCCAGCCTTGATCAGCCAGGCTCGCCCGATACCGGAGCCGACGGTGCAACGGCCGTTACCGCCGCGCCGGAGACCGCCGATGCACTGCTCAAGTTGATCACGGCCGAATACGAAAGCCTGCCGCGCCAGCTCAAGCGCATTGCCAGCTACATGAGTCAGCAGAGCGACCGGATCATGGTCGACCGCATCAGCGACATCGCCCGGGAATGCGAAGTGCATCCTTCCGCCATCGTGAGGTTTTCCCAGCGCTTCGGCTTCAGCGGCTTCAGCGAAATGCAGGCGCTGTTCCGCGAGGCCTACACCCACAAAGCCACGCCGGTGCAGAACTACCAGCAACGCATTCGCAGCATGATCGCCAACAAATCCCAGAAGGCCAGCGCAGGCGACCTGGCCCGCGAATGCGTGAACGCCACCCTGTCGGGGCTGGAGCGGCTGGCGCTGGAACTGGACGACGAGGCCTTCGAGAACGCCGTGGACCTGGTGGTCAACGCCGACAATATCTACGTGGTCGGGGTGCGACGTTCGTTCGCCGTCGCCGACTATCTGGTCTACAACCTGCAACACACCAACAAGCGCATCCATCTGATTTCCGGGCTCGGCGGCAGTTATCGGGAACAGATGCGCAGCGTACGCGCCAACGATCTGGTGATCGCCATCAGCTTCACGCCCTACGGCAAGGAAACCCAGCACTGTCTGCGCATCGCCCAGCATCATCAGGCCAAGACGTTGATCATTACTGACAGCAATCTGTCGCCCCTGGCCAAGCGCGCCAATGCGGTGCTGCTGGTCAACGAAGGCAGTTCATTTGCGTTTCGCTCCCTCAGCGCCACGCTGTGTTTGTGTCAGGCACTGTTCATTGCCGTGGCTTATCGCCTAGAGCTGAAAGTGGACGAGATCTCCGAGCAGGCGGGGTTCGAGGACTGACATCAGACAACCTTATACAAAACCGACGAGCTGTATAACTTCGGTATAGCTTTTTAACATCACGTGCGTGATGATCCGCTGCACTGCACACGGAATACGCATCTGAGCTGCCTCGCGCTCGCCAGGTCATGGATAGGACCGCTCCTCATCCATTTGCCTGAGCCGCCATTATGTTTTTCGACTCGTCCAAGAACAAAATCATCCAGGACCTGCAACTGACCGTCGCCCATCAGGCCAGTCTGCTGGAGGCGA
The DNA here is from genome assembly GCF_016925575.1 of Pseudomonas sp. 15A4. Lineage (NCBI taxonomy): Bacteria > Pseudomonadati > Pseudomonadota > Gammaproteobacteria > Pseudomonadales > Pseudomonadaceae > Pseudomonas > Pseudomonas sp. 15A4. The sequence continues at coordinate 4,995,291 of NZ_CP068986.1, forward strand.
TCAATCGCTCAATGGCCAGCATCGAATTCGATCTGAACGGTGTGGTGCTCAAGGCAAACGACAACTTCTTCAAAACCATGCGCTACCGGCCCGAGCAGGTCATCGGCAAGGAACACCGCATGTTCTGCACGCCCGAGCACGCGCGCAGCCCCGAGTACGCGCAATTGTGGTCGCGCCTGCGCAATGGCGAATTCGTCTCGTCGAGGTTCCAGCGCATGGCGGGCGATGGCAGCACCGTATGGCTGGAGGCCAATTACAACCCGGTCAGGGACTCGGACGGCAAGGTCACCCGGGTGGTCAAATACGCGATGGACGTCACCACCAAGCTTCAGGGCGAGAGTGAAACCCACAATAAGCTGCAGGCCATCGACCGCGCCATGGCAGTCATCGAGTTCGACCTGGACGGCACGATCATCGCTGCCAACGACAACCTGTTGCGCTTGCTGGGCTACAGCCGGCAAGAGCTGCTGGGTAAAAGCCACAAGTTACTCTGCCCCCTGAGTTCACCAAAAGCACCGAGTATCAGGACTTTTGGCGTCGGTTGAACAAGGGTGAGTTTTTCAGCGATCAGTTCAAGCGCGTCGGCAAGCACGGCCAGACGCTCTGGCTGGAAGCGTCCTATAACCCGGTGTACGACGCCGCCGGCAAGCTGTGGAAGGTGGTCAAGTTTGCGTCGGACGTGACCGCGCGCATCGAAAAGCACGAGCAGGATTCCCACAGCGCTGCGCAGGCTTATCACATTTCGGTGCAGACGCAGAAGTTTGCCGAGCAGGGCACGCTGGTGATTCAGCAGGCGGCCAGTGAGATGCGTCAGATCTCGCAGAATATCGATGATTCGTCGCGGATCATTGGTCAGTTGGGTGAGCGGTCGGAGCAGATCACGGCGATCGTGAATACGATTCGCAGTATTGCGGATCAGACGAATTTGCTGGCGTTGAATGCGGCGATCGAGGCGGCCCGGGCCGGTGATCAGGGCCGTGGCTTTGCGGTGGTGGCGGATGAGGTTCGGCAGTTGGCGGGACGCACGAGCCGTTCGACGCAGGAGATTTCGGAGATGATTCAGGTGATTCAGACCGAGACGCGGCAGGCGATTGTGAGTATGGACAATACGCGGAGTACGGCGGTGAAGGGTGTGGGTCTGGCGGATCAGGCGGGGGATGCGATTGTGCAGATCAGTTCGGGGACGAATGATGCGGTGGATGCCGTGAGGATGTTCGCTGGGCGGGATTGATCTTCAAGCTCAAGATCAAGGGCGTCTGCCTGGGGGCAGACTGTTTCGCCTTCGGCGACTTACTTTTGAAAAGCACCAAAAGTAAGCAAAAGTGCCTGCTCTGGGGTTGGCCCTTCCTTCGTCAGGGTTCCTTCACTCCGGTCTCGCTCCGTGGGCCCGCTGCCATCCGCCATCCATGGCGGGGGCAGCTCTCGCGGCATCCATGCCGCTCGGCCCACTCCGCGAGACCTGCGTTCAGCCTGCACTCAAGTCGCGATTGGCGGTGACTGGACCATCAGTGTATGAAGATCAAAAGCAGATCAAAGGCTTCCCGGCTGAAGCCGGTCTCACTGAGCGCAGGGGATGCTTTTAGTGGGACCGGCTTTAGCCGGGAAGGGGCCAGTTCAGGCGCTGGCGATTTCAGGATCTTCGCTGATCGTGCCCACGCTCCGCGTGGGCATGCATACCGTGACGCTCCGCGTCACCCGAAACCGGTTCCACTGAGTGAACGCGGTGTTTTTGTAGGACTGGCTTTAGCCGGGAAGGGGCCAGTCCGGGCACCACTTTTTTGACTGAGTTGAGCGACTGATTTATTTACGACGCCTCACTGCAAATTCATCAGCCCCCGACCTCCCGCGTCACCCTTCCCACTCACAACTGCCCTTCATTCCTGAGCCGCATGGCCTTCGCGCGCTTTTCCAATACCACGTAAACCACCAGCGCAATCATCAGCGGGATGAGGAAGTAGATCACCCGATAGCCGATCAGCGCAGCGAGCAGTTGGCCTTTGCTGAATTGGTGTTGCATCAATGTGATGAAGACCGTCTCAAGCACACCGAGCCCGGCGGGGATGTGGGCGATGACGCCGGCGATGCTGCTGATGAGCAGGATCCCGAGCACCGCCGGGTAGAAGGCTTTTTCCGGCAGCAGGACGTAGATGAGCAGCGCCATCAGTCCCCAGTTCAGCGCGCCCAGCAAGGCTTGGCGCAGTGCCTGGTTGAGTGAGGGCAGGACGAGTTGTTGCTTGCGAAGGGTCCAGGTGCGTTTTTTAGAGAAACGGCAGGCCAGGAAGTACGCCAGGCAGACCGCCAGCAGGACGAAGCCGATAAGTTGCAGCGTGGTGTCGCCGATCTTCCAGCCTTCCGGGAGGTCGACGAAATCACCCGCGAAGACAAACCCCGCCAGCAGCATGTAGCCCAGCCAGTTGGTGATCAGGCTCAGGCTGAGGATCCGGGTGATGGTCGGCACGTCCAGGCCCAGCCGCGAATACAGCCGATAGCGAAGCGCGATGCCGCCGACCCATGAACTCAGGTTCAGGTTGAAGGCGTAGCACACGAAGGTCAGGGGGATGATCTGTTTCACCGCCAATTTGTGTTCGGTGTAGCGCCGGGCCAGGACGTCGAAGCAGCAATACGTCAGATAACTGCCCGCAGCGATGACGAAGCCCAGCGCCAGGGTGCTGAGCTTGTAGGACTCCAGCGCGTGCATCACCTCGTTCCAGTCGAGGTTCTTCATCAGCGTGAACAGCAGGACCGGCACGGCGATGAAGAAGAACAGCGTAAACGCACGTTTGGCCCACTTCAGCCACGGACGATTCTTGCTGGCCTCGGTCGGTTTCTGCTCGTGGGTGGAAGCTTGGGAGACGCCTGTCATAAGGATTTCTCCTGATCGGTCGGCAGGTCGTTTTTAAGGGCGGCGGCTTCCGGCAGTGTTTCCGGTGCGCGCAGGGGTTTAAGCCGAGGGCCGTGTACCGGGAACAGGCCGGCAATGGCCGGAAAGTGCCGCAGGAAGTGGAAGCTGAGGAAAATCATCGGCGCACGCCACCATTGCCCTTTTGCCAGGCCCTTGAGGTTGACCTGTTTGCTGTGGGCCACCGCGAGGTCGCGCAAGTGTTCGTGCAAGCGCTGGTTCAAGGCGTGGTCGCGGATGAACAAATTGGCTTCCAGGTTCAGCGCGAGGCTCAGCGGATCGAGGTTGCTGGAACCCACGGTGGACCACTCGTGGTCGATCAATGCGACCTTGCCGTGCAGCGCCCGTTGTTTGTATTCATGGATCACCACGCCTTCACGCAGCAGCCAGGTGTAGGTCAGGCGTGAGCACACGCGCACAAACGGCATGTCTGGCTTGCCTTGAAGGATCAGCGTGACCTTCACCCCGCGACGGGCTGCGTTGCGCAGTTCACGCAAGAACCGGTAGCTGGGGAAGAAGTACGCGTTGGCAATGGTGATGCGCTGAGTCGCATTACGCATCGCCAGCAGGTATTGCTCTTCGATATCGGTGGTGTGATGACGATTGTCGCGTTCGGCGAGAAGCATCCGCGCGCTGCCGGCCTGACGGGTCACCGGCTTGAGCGGCGTGAAGGTTTTGCGCACGGCCGGGCCTAGCATGGCCAGGGTCGAGCGATAAATGTCGGCGACAATCGGCCCGCGCACCAGCACGGCGTAGTCCTGCTTGGCGGTGATGCCGGTGTCGGCCATGTGGTCGACGCTGTAGTTGATGCCGCCCATGAACGACGTCTCGCCGTCGATGACCACCACCTTGCGGTGCAGGCGCCGGAACAGGTTAGTGCGCATGCCCATCAGTTTAGGGCGCGGGTCGAACAGCTGAATCTGCACGCCGGCTTCGATCATCTTGCTGACGAACGCGGTGCTCAGGTCGCTGGTGCCGTAGTCGTCCACCGTAATAATCACTCGCACGCCACGGCTGGCCGCTTCGATCACGGCCTGCTGCAAACCCTCGCCGACGCGGTCTTCGAAGATGATGAAGGTCTCGATCAGCACCTCTTCGCGCGCCCCGCGAATGGCGTCGAACACCCGAGCGAAGAAGTCTTCGCCATTGATCAGCAACTCCACCGAGTTGCCGTCCCGCCAAAGGCCACACATGGCGCCCATCGCTCTCATACCCCTCAAAGCGTTACCTCCACCGCCAACGGCGCATGATCGGAAAGGTGCGACCAGGGACGATTCGACATCACCCTGGGCGACCGGATGTGCGCGTTGCGCACGTAAATACGGTCCAGGCGCAACAACGGAAAGCGCGCCGGGAAGCTTTTCGCCGGCGCGCCAAATGATTCAACAAAAACCTCGCGCAGCCCGGCAGGATTCAACACGTCATCGGCCTTCTGCCGCCAATCGTTAAAATCCCCCGCCACAATCACCGGCGCATCGGCCGGTAGACGCCCCACCAAGTCGGCGAGCAATTTCAGCTGCTGCTGGCGATGAACCTCTTTCAGGCCCAGGTGCACGCACACTGCGTGCAGCTCGCCGAAATGCGGCACGTCCAGCACGCAATGCAGCAGACCGCGTTCCTCAGTGCCGTGGATCGAGATGTCGAGGTTGTCATGACGGAGGATCGGGTACTTGGACAGCAGCGCATTACCGTGGTGGCCATGGGGATACACGGCATTGCGGCCGTAGGCGAAATCCTTCCACATGCTGTCGGCGAGGAATTCGTACTGCGAGGTGGTCGGCCAGTTCTTCACGTTCTGCGCATGGTCCTGATGCTCGCCATGGACTTCCTGCAGGAAGACGATATCGGCGGACACCGAGCGTACTGCGTCGCGCAGCTCCGGGAGGATGAAGCGTTTGTTGAGGAAACCGAAGCCCATGTGCATGTTCATCGTCAGCACGTTAAGGGTGACCGAGGCCGACGCGCTTTGTCGTCGGCCGTTGAGGTCTTCGGGGATCAGGGCACTGGTCACAACGTGGCTCCATGCAAATCGCCTGGCGCAACTTCCAGGTTTTCAGTGAGATTGAAACGTTCAAGCAACCGGCGCGCGTCGTAAGGGGCGCGGACCTTGATGTCGTTGTCGAAATAGCAATAAACGTCGCGGGACTTCCGCGCGCGCGGGGCTTTGTCCACGATCAGTTGAGCATCCTTGGGCTGCGCGCCCCGTTGCCAGGCATCGATGCGGTCGCCCCAGTGCTTGATCGCTTCGTCGGAATAGCCGCTGGCATAGAGTTCCTTGTCACCGTGCAGGCGCACGTAGACGAAATCCGTGGCAAGGTCTTCAACGTGGGGCCACTTGCCGGCGGTGTCCGCGACCACCAGCGCCACCTTGTATTGGCGCAGCAGCGCGACAAACTCAGGCACCAGAAAGCTTTCATGGCGGATTTCAACGGCGTGACGCAGCTTCAGGCGCGCCGGAATGTCCAGATAACCCGGCTGCTGCAGCCGTTCTGCGCATTTGCTGGCGCAGGCCTTGGCGGCTTTACCGTCGTGGGGCAGCAGTTTGAGAAAGTGCTCAAAGCGCTCGGCGTCGAACTTGAAGTTGGGCGCGAACTGCCAGAGGATTGGCCCCAGTTTTTCCTTGAGCTGAAAAACACCGGAGGCAAAGAAGTTGGCGACAGGCTCGTCGATTTCCTTGAGACGGCGGACATGGGTGATGTAGCGCGGGCCCTTGACGCTGAAAACAAATCCCTTTGGCGTGTCGTCGTACCAGCGCGCGTACAGCTCAGGCGATTGCAGCGAATAGAACGAGCCATTGATTTCGATGCTGTTCACGGCTCTGGAGGCGAATTTCAACTCGTTTTTCTGCGTCAGGCCGTCGGGATAGAAATCCCCGCGCCATGGCGTGTAACGCCAGCCTGAAATGCCGATACGAATGTCGCCCATGCCTGTGCTCTCTCGTGTCCTGCCACGGCACCTGCCGCGACACTTCTGAACTAGAGATAAGAAGCTTGGGAACCCGGCAGGTTCCCTGGCTTTTTGCGGGCGTTGTCGCGCAGATTGCCGCAGGCTGCGCCACTGCCTGCGCTCAGGACGCGGCCATGGCCCTTTTGACCTTTTCCCGCGCGCCGCAGACATTCATCTGGCACCACCGGCGGCGGCCGTTTTTAGAGGTGTCAAGGAACAGCCAGTCGCAGTCCGGGGTGGCGCACGCCCTGAGACGCGACAGATCGCCGGAGGTGAGCAGCTCTGATGCCTGAACCGCAAGCCGGCCGATAAACCCGGCCGTCATCGAGCCCAGATCATCGCCGACACGCCAGCGCCAGATCACACCCGCTGGCGTCAATACCAGCAGGCGCTGGTCGGCCGTGTCGGCCAGCGCCTGATTCAACGCATCGAGGCTGACTTGATCGGCGCTGTGGTCCAGCGCCATAGGAAGCAATAACCGATACAGCGCTTCGCGGAAATCGATCAATTGTTCAAATGCCGTCACCGTGTGCCAGGAAGAACGGCGCACGACGGCAACGAAGTGCTGGTGCTCCAGATCGTCGATCAGGTCGGCGTGGCGGAACCAGTGGACGATGTCCTCCAGGTTGCCCAGCTTGTCGACAACCTCCAGCAACCCCGTGCCCGGGCGGCGGCCGTCACAGGTATTGAGGTAATCCAGCACAGCCGACCCGCCGACGAGGCGGATGGCGTTGATCTTCAGTTGTCCGATAGACATGGAATGCCCTCAGCTGGAGGCGGTGAGGGCATCATGGCAGAGATGTGAGGGGTTGCTGAAGTTTCGGACGGTTGTAGGGTGAGTGGCTGTACACGACTCCAAGTTGCCGGTCACCTCTGCAGACATGGGCTGAGAGTAAGCCGGCCCCTAGCCAACCGATGCGCCATCTTTATGCATTGATGTGTCCTTACTTCCGCCAACGAACAGGTCCCTGCAGTGGCGACTCATATACCTAACAATTGCCGAGGAAACCCATGCTCGGATGGGAGGCCAAGCGATGCGAACAGGCAGCCAGGTAAATCGGGCTTCGTGTCGATTATGTCTCCCACTTGTTGCAGCCACCGTGACCCTGGCCCGATCTGGCGTAGCAGGAACCACATAACGGAAATCAGTCCGTAGAGACGGCTGAGCGCATTCTGATCTAGCGCCAGGGCTTGGAAGTATGCATCTGTGGGGAGCACTGGTAACGGATTAGACGCTACCTGGTTCCAGATACGGGTATGGTGAGCGCTACGGTTTCGCAGCGTGTTAATTTCCTGCAGCCAATCTTTAAGCACCTTTGCGTTGCTGATCCCCAGTCGAGCTGCAATTCGGTTTTGATAGCCTCCCTTCAGGATCTCAAAGTACTTGGAGAGAGTCCCGAAGTCCCAAGCCTCTACCACTACCCAGAAAGGCATGGCTTTGTGGTTCTGACGATGCCATTCGATGCAGTCTTCCCGGCTGCGGTTAATTTGATCCGTTTGCCTGGTCTGCCACTCGTTCCAGGTGTTGCGCTGCCTCCCGCGTCGGTCCTGCCAGTTCGTGGTCTGCTTCGGGTTGACGAATCGCGTGTCGAGGTAAGCGAGCGGATCGTGGTATCCAACCTCATGAGCAATTATCGCGCGCATGTGAATCTCGATACGCTCGATAGCATCGAGCATCAACTGGCGAAGCTTTTTGTCGAAGAGATAAAGATTGACTACCGAATCAAAAGAGGCGCCAGCCGTGAAGGCCTCTTTTCGCCGAGGCTTCAGCGTGGCGTTGCAGAGGGTAACTTGACCTTGCTGATCCCGCTCAAACTCTCGTGCGGGAAACCAGAACCCACTAAGCCGATAGTAGCCCACCTGTGCAAGCTTGCGCTCAGCCCGAAGCGGATCTGCAACCTCCATGCCGCGACTGATCAGCAGTCTGGCCAGGTCGCTATAAGACCGGAATGGTTTAGGTGGAGCGAGTTGCCGCAACTTCCATGTCCCAAATACGAGAAGGCCCAACCATAGAACCGGACTTGCCGGTACCAGAGGATTGGGCGCAATTGCCGCAAATACTGATTCACACCGCCTGGTTTGTCAAATAGTCCCATGATCCGATGCCACAGCCATCCACCTCAAGCTCACACCCACCTCAAGACGTCTTCCCAAGCTGAGAAAGACTCGCCGCCAGCTCGCTCTTGCGGAACGGTTTGGTCAGGCGCGGCAAATCCGGGTCCAGCCCTTCATGTTCCGCATACCCCGATACAAGCAGGATCGCAGTCCCGGGTCGAGCGTTACGGACCCGTCTGGCCAGGTCGGTGCCACTGATGCCGGGCATGAGATGGTCCGTGACGATCAGGTCGACGTGCTGGCCGGTCCCCAGCAGTTGCAGGGCTTCCTCGCCAGACGAGGCTTCGATGACCCGGTAGCCCAGGTCGGCCAGCATGTACGACGTGCTGGCCCGCACAAGCTCTTCATCGTCTACAAGCAGCGCGATCCCACGCAGCGAGTGCCGTTCCTGCGCGTCGTCGATACGTGCTGCCGAGGTCGGCAGGGTCATGCTGCGGGGCAGCCAAAGCTCTACGTTTGTCCCAAGCCCTGGCGAACTCTGAATGGTCAGCGCGCCGTTCAGCTGGGACGCCAGGCCGTGCACCATCGACAGACCCAGCCCCGTGCCTTTGCCAACCCCCTTGGTCGAAAAGAACGGCTCCACCGCCCGCGCAAGGGTGGGCGCATCCATACCAATGCCGGTGTCCGCAACGGAGAGGCACAGGTAGTCGCCGGTCGGCAGCCTGGAACGGTGGTCCCTGCTCACCCACTCGGTGCAGGCAGATATCCGCATGGTCCCGCCCTCCGGCATGGCGTCGCGGGCGTTCACGGAAAGGTTCAGAAGCGCCATCTCAAGCTGGTTAGGGTCCGCGATCGCCGCTGGCAGATCAGGCGGGGCATCGACCACGACCCGGATCTGCGGCCCGGTAGTGCTGGCGACGAGATCGCCCATGCCGTTCACCAGTTTCGCCACATCGACCGACACGGGCTGCAGCGGTTGACGACGAGCGAAGGCCAGCAACCGCTGCACCAGCGTCCTTGCACGATCGGCTGACTGCACGGCGCCGGAGATCAACCGCTGCTCACGTTCACCGCCCACGCCTCGGCGCTGGAGCATGTCGAGGGTGCCGACGATCGGGGTGAGCAGGTTGTTGAAGTCATGGGCCACGCCACCGGTAAGCTGCCCCATGGCTTCCATCTTCTGACTCTGGCGCAGTGCCGCCTGGACTTCTTCACGCTCGGCGATGGCATTGGCAATTCGTCCTTCCAGCGTGGCGTTCAGCTCCCGCAGTCCCTCTTCGGCCTCCTTGCGCGCGGTCACCTCGACAGCCGTGCCGGTAACGCGCAGGCAGCGGCCGGCGGCGTCGAACACGCCGCGCCCCTTGGCGGCGACCCAGCGAATCATGCCGTCGTCCCTGCCAATGGTGCGGTAGTCGACGTCATACAGGGCGCGGCGTTCGGGGTCGATGGCCGCCGTGAACGCCTCGATCGTTGCGTCCCGGTCATGGGGATGCAAACCGTCATAAAAGTCTTGAATCGTGACTGGCACGTCAGCCTGGATGCCGAACATTGCTTTGGTTCTGGGCGGCCAGATCAGCGTGTCGTGAACGATGTCCACGTCCCAGAAGCCGATGTCGGCGTGTTCGACGGCAAGGCGCAGACGCTCTTCGCTTTCGCGCATGCGCATCTCGGCGCCCACCCGCTCGACATGCGCCCAGCAGCGTTCGACGACTTCCCTGACGAGCATGACTTCCGAGGGCAACCAGTCTCGAGGCTGATCCTGATGCACCGCCATCATGGCGGTCAGCCGGCCATTCTTGACCAGCGGGCAGCAGATGATGGCGTCAACGCCGATGCCCCGAAACATCTCGAGGCCTTCGCTGGGGCCGAGCTCTGCGCCGACGTCGTGCACGATCAGCGTTCGGCCTTCGCGCATGTCAGCCGCCGCCCGCGGGCCGAAAAGATCGAGGCTGTAGGTTCCGGCCGAGCTCTGGATGCCAGCCGCGTTGTAGTCGCTGCGAATCCAGAAGCGGTCGTTATCGACGTCGACATCCGCGTAGGCGCAGCGCGACACGTTGAGCCGGCGCCCGAGCAACTCGGTCGCAACGAGCAGAGCGTCTTCGGCGCGGCGGATGCTGAAAAGGCGACCGTCGAGTTCATCAAAAAGCTCAGTCTCGCCGCGCTCTCCTGCAGCGCCGCTTCCGCCTGATGCTCGGCGGTGCGGTCGCGGAAGATTTTCACGAAACCGCCCTGATCCATGACAAGGGGCATCATCAGTCCCGAGCCCCAGAAGCGCGCACCGTTTTTATCAACGTGCCAACGCTCGTTGACGGCCCGCCCCTGTTCCACCGCGAGTGCGAGCTCGCTCTGGAACACTCGCTCGGCCTGGTCGGTTTCGGTGTAGAAAAGATCGCCGTCGCGGCCCATGACTTCCTCGGCACGGTAGCCGACAACGCGCTGGGCGCCGATGTTCCAACCGGTGACCTTGCCTTGGGCATCAAAAGTGATGATTGCGAAGTCCTCTGCGCCTTCGACGATCTGGCGGTAGCGCGCCTCGCTGCTACGAATCGCTGCCTCAGCCCGGGCACGGTGGACGACCAGTCCGACGGTCTTGACCAGGAAGTCGCCGATCTCGATATCCGCCGGCAGCGGCTCGCGCCGTTCAGGGTGATACATGACAAACGTGCCGAGCATGGCACCCTGTGCCGACCGAATCGGAATGGACCCGCAGACCTGCAAACCGTGTCCGACGGCGAGCGCCCGGAATGCGGCCCAACGCGGATCGTTGGAGATGTCGGGCACCGCCACCCGTGGGTTCGGGCTCGAGGACGTGCTGCCGGGACCTGCGCCCGGGCTGACATGGGTGCTTTCCACAGCCTCGATAAATGCCAGGGGCAGGCCAGGTCCGGCGCAATGCTGCAGATGATTGCCCTCCTCGTTCAAGAGCAGGATATTGCCCAGAAAACGGGACGGGGACAGCGCCTCCACCTCGCGGACAATCGCGTCCAGCGCGACGTTCAGCGGTGTTTCTTCAACCGCCAGTTCAAGGATTCGGTTCTGGGCGGCCCCCGTGCTGCCGCGCGATTGCGTGCCTGGGTCAGGCGAGCATTCTCGATGGCAATCGTTGCCAGACGCGCCAGGCTTTCCAGGCGTTTGACCGTGTCGTCGTCGTGAGTGCGGACCTGCGACCAGTAGGCGCCGAGTGCCGCGACCGGAACAGGTCGACCGATAGGCGCCATGACCAGGCTACGGACGAACGTCGGCGCGTAGGCGTCCTGCGGGATACGTGGATCGGCCCGCACGTCAGGGATCGCAACGGTCTCGCCGCGATGCATGACCCACCCTGAGATGCAGTGATCGGCCGGGAAGGTCTGGCCTTGCCAGAGCGGTGAGACCGCATCTTCCGCTATGTAGGAACAGCGCCCGTCATCCTGAATGACGATCGCAACGCCATCCGCGCCGACCGTGGCGCGCGCCACGTCGCGGAGGACGGCAACGACCTCATCTACTGATTCCGCCATCACCAGCCGCTCACTGGCATTCAGCACATGAGACAGGCGCTCATCGCCGCTAGGATCGACCGGATTGGTAGTCAAACGGATCTCCCGACATCGCCACGGCATCAACATCCCGCAGACTGGTTCGAACTGGACAGGGCTAGAGCGGCATTGTATCGGGTAACCCTTCGCCCTCGACACGGCCCGCATCAGTTTTTTCGGCGAAGCGACCCACGCGCAAACAGCTCACCCTTTTGCATGATTCAGCAAACCTGAAACCACGAAGCCCCGCTGTCAGAAAACCGACCAGCCAATCCGCGAGCTCAACAATTCCAGTGCCGCCATCCCGGCGAGCGAATTCCCTGCTGCATTGAGTTCCGGCGACCACACGCACACGGTAAATTGCCCCGGCACGATCGCCACGATTCCGCCCCCTACCCCGCTCTTGCCAGGCAACCCCACGCGGTAGGCGAAATTGCCGGCTTCGTCATACAGCCCGCTGGTGGCCATGATCGAGTTCACTTGCTGGGTCTGGCGTGGGGTGAGGATCTGCTCGCCGCTGTGCTTGCAGAACCCGTTGTTCGCCAAAAAGCAGAACGCCCGGGCCAGGTCGAGGCAGCTCATCTTCAGCGCGCAGCAACTGAAATAACTGCGCAGCACGGTTTCAACCTCGTTATGGAAGTTGCCGAAGGACTGCATCAGGTACGCCATTGCCGCATTACGGGCGCGAAACTGGTACTCGGAATCCGCCACGCGGGCATCAATCAAGACCTGGGGATTAGCCGACAGCCGCCTTACGAAATCGCGCATGGACAACGTCGGCGCGGCGAAGCGCGACTGATTGATGTCGCAGATCACCAAAGCGCCGGCATTGATAAAGGGATTACGGGGCCGCCCGCGCTCGAACTCCAGCTGCACCAGCGAGTTGAACGGCTGGCCCGAGGGCTCATGACCCAGGCGCTCCCAAATGGCTTCGCCGGAATGGCCGATCGCCTGAACCAGGCTGAACACCTTGGAAATGCTTTGCACCGAAAACGGCTCCAGTGCATCGCCCGCGCAGTGATAGGTGCCATCGTTGCCATACACGGCAATGCCCAACTGCTGGGCCGGCACGTCGGCCAGCGCGGGAATGTAATCAGCCACCTTGCCCTGGCCGATCAAGGGACGGACTTCGTCGAGAATCTCGTTCAACAGCGTTTGCATGGAGGGTCCTGGTGTCGATCCCCTGACGGCAGCAGGGGTTAGGATTCATGACGAATGCTGGAGGGGCGGGATCACACAATTGGCCAGGATTTTGGTTGTTGAGGTCTAGAAGATGGCGTATCAAAGGACCGGCATTGCGTCGGTCGCGGGTCGGGAGGCAGGGGGCAGCATCAAATCACCCGGCCCCCGCGCGGGAATGTGCGAGGAAATAAAAATCATCGAAGGTGAGGACTGCGGTCGACCGAGCATGCCATACGGAGTGCCCGGTCATTTGCCGCATTGGCCTGTTTATCGGTCTATCGAGGCGACTTCCAGTCGAGCCTGACGACGTACGCTTTCGGTATTTTCACGAACAATGGCAGGAATCAAAAAAGCGTCAACCAGCACCCATATCCCCGTGATGATTAGCGGAATCAAAGTAAACAGACCCACTACGGTGATGATGAGCTGGGCCACTGCAGTACCGGTTTTGCCTAGATAGAATCGGTGGCCCCCGAAGCCGCCCACAAAAAACCAGAGCAGGTAAGCCACTCCAGTAGATTTCTGGGCGTTGGATACTTTTTGCTCGATGAGCATTTCAGATTGTAGATTGGACATGTATTCCCTTTCCCTGGTAGTGATCGACGCGCTTAATTTCGCGTGGCTAATTGAATCCTCAAGGGTAGCAATTTGCAATCATTTTGACGTTGCTCGGCATTTCAATGATCTGGAGGGCCAAGCCCGCTCATTGCGATGACACGACCACATCTCAGGGGCAGGGCAACAATCCCAAGTGAGCAAGCACGCCAAAAACAAAAGAAGTGCGCGCAAAACAGGGGACCCATCTTTCCCTCAACGCTGTCCGCTACAAGCCGAAAGCCGCTCATGGCGATGGGTAGCTGTCGCGCAAAAACTGTCTCCCGCCCTCGCGACATTAATGCCCTAGGTTTCGCTGTCGTCCGCGACTACTGGAGTCGCAGCCGTTCCGGCCAACAGGCCACCATCAATGTTGAACTCACTGCCCGTGATGTACGTGGCGTCATCCGACGCGAGTAACAGAGCCAGAGCGGCCACTTCTTCGGGCATTCCAAATCGCCTGAGCGGCGTGTCTCGAACCAGCGCAGCCATTCTCGCTTCGCGACCGGCATCGTTGCCCAACATGGGTTCCCACATGGGGGTAAGGACGGCCGCCGGATGTATCGAGTTGCATCTGACGTTCAGCCCTTGCTCGGCGCAGTAAAGCGCTACTGTTTTAGTGTGATTGCGAACGGCAGCTTTGGACGACGCATACGCTGCGGCACTTGGAATGCCCACCAGGCCGGAGCGAGAGGAGATGTTGACGATGGAACCGGCGCCTGACGGGCGCATGGAGCGAATGGCGTATTTGCATCCGAGGAAAACACCGTCGAGATTGGTCTGATGCACCGAACGCCAATCTTCCAACCGTGCATGTTCCGGGTCATGCTGCACTGCGCCGTTCTCGAATCCGGTGATGCCCGCGTTATTCACGAGGACATCCCAACGGCGGCCGCCATCTGAAATCTGCCCGGCCAATCGTTGCCAATCCTCTTCACGCCGCACATCCAGACGCAGAAAACAGGCGCGAACACCCAACGCGCTTGCAACCGCACGACCCAGCTCTTCGTTGATATCCGTGACGTAAACGAAGCAACCTTCTTGCACAAAGAGCCTTGCAATGGCGGCACCGATGCCTTGAGCCGCGCCGGTAACGACCGCTGTCTTGGAGGCCAGTTTATTTTCCATAAATGATTTTATCTCCAGGGTAAGGGGTGTTGAGCGCCCATGAGAATGAGGCACTGTCCTGTGCCATGCTTACGGCTGGCGTAGAGGCTAATCCATAACCGAACGCCACGAAACCTGAACGCCAAAACCTGACCCGAAGTCATAAAAACACCTCAGCCATGCTCCTCAAGGTGCCTTATGCGTTTGATACCCGAACTGAACGGCAAAGCTCACGTGCTGATATGCGGAGCCAGCCGCGGTATTGGCCTGGCACTGTGCGCGGCGTTGCTGGCTCGCGATGATGTGTCTCAGGTTTGGGCAGTATCACGAAACGCTACTACGGCTACAGAGCTGGCAAAGCTCGCAGAGCACTATGGCGACCGTCTGAAACGAGTCGACTGCGACGCGCGGGATGAGCCATCCCTCGAAGGACTGGTGAGCGAGACGCTTGCAGGGTGCGATCATCTGCACCTCGTCATCAGTGCGCTGGGCATCCTTCATCAGGACGGCGCCAAAGCAGAAAAGGGTCTGGCGCAACTGTCGCTGGCGAGCCTGCAAGCGAGCTTCGCGACCAACGCCTTTGCTCCCATCCTGTTGCTCAAACACCTGCTTCCGTTATTGCGCAGGCAACCTTCGACGTTCGCGGCGCTGTCCGCGAGGGTTGGCTCCATTGGCGATAACCGATTGGGCGGCTGGTACAGCTACAGAGCCAGCAAAGCGGCGCTCAACCAGCTGCTGCACACGGCCAGTATTGAACTGAAACGCTTGAACCCTGCCTCTACCGTCCTCGCCATACACCCAGGCACAACGGATACCGACCTGTCCCGGCCATTCCAGGCGAATGTGCCTGAAGGTCAACTATTTGAAGCGGGTTTCTCGGCGGATCGCATTCTTGAGGTGGTAGGCGCACATGGGCCGGAGGACAGCGGGACATTTTGGGCCTGGGACGACAAACCCATTGTCTGGTGAAGTATTTTGATCGAGAAATCCCTGCCAGGCATGTCCCCCGAAGGAGGAAACATGCGGCAGGAATCGTTTAGAGCATGCCCGCTGCGTTGCGCACCCCTTCAGGCGCAGCTTTGGTTTCAGACAACGCCCCACCATAAGCACCAGCCGCCATGGCGACCGGGTTGCCGCCACCGCCGATAAGGCCCACGGCTGCGCCTTTCGCAGTGTCCACTGCGCCTCCGACGCCGCCTTTGAGCATCCCGCCGACACTGCCGTCGGACTCGCCGATGCCAGTCATCACGTTACTCAAACCGGGCACCATCCACAGTGCTTTCCCGACTTGCCCAGCGGCTCCGGTTAAACCGTCCTTGTTATGGCTTTGCTCGGCCACAGGCGTGTCCTTGGTGTGCGTGCGGGCAGCATCGCCGCCGGCAGGTTGCTTACTCGCCCCGCCGCCAACTGACTGCAACAGCGCCCCGATCAACTTATCCAGCAGCTGCAGAAGCGGTGAGTTCTGCGTCGACTGCTCACCGGCGTTGCCCAGTCCCGGGCTCTGCTGAGCCAGGGACTGGTTTTGCAGACCCGACGGCCCGCCACTCCCGGCAGGGCCGCCATAGTTCACTGCGCCCGTGGTGGATTGCGTGGCGTATTGAGAATTCTGCGTGCTCTGGTCAGCCCGGTAAATGGCCGCGCCGCCGCTGGCCAGAGCGCCCGTACCTTGGGCGACATTGCTGAAGTTGCCGGTGGCACGGCTGCCGCCGTTACCGGAGTCGGTGGAGGTATTCGAGGGTTTGCCCGCGTCGGGCGTCGGCTTGGCGTCCGGCTTGGAGGCATGGGGAGTGATGTCTGGTGTCTTGGGCGACGAGGCGCCGAGTCCGGGTAATTTCACGTTTTTCTCCAAACTGAAAGGTCGGTTGGCAGTGCCCCAGGCCCACTCTGGACCGCTTGCACGGATGCAGGCGTGTTGGATGTTGTAACGGGGCGATCGCTGTGAGGTTCGCGTGGGAGTGGGTAGCCCTTGTGTGGCGCCTAACGGCAGATCGGTTCCGCGGAAATAAAGGGTCCGGTCTGCAGCGGGGTCCCGATCTTCACTTCGCAGCAAAAAACGCCTTCAGCGCGCTCGCCAGTTCAGCCGGCGCCTCCTCCGCCATGTGGTGGCCGCTATCGATTCCGATGCCGGTGACCTTCTGTTGTGCCCATGGCTGCCAAACAGCAATCACATCGCCGTAGAGGAATTCGAGGTCATCCTTCAAGGACCAGATGACGTGAAGCGGGCATTGAATCCGGCGACCGGCCTCGCGGTCTTCCTTATCATGCACGTGGTCCAGGGCGAGGCCTGCGCGATAATCACCGAGCATTCCGATAACCGTTTCGGGGTCCTGGATCGCGGCCTGAAAATCTTCGAAATTCTCCTGGCCCATCGATTCGGCGCTGCCTCCGTACCAGGCTTTGGGGTCGGCGAAAATCGCCCGCTCAGGCTTGTCGGGTTGAGCATAGAAAAACCAGTGCCACCAGCTGGAAGCAAACCGCGCTCCACACCGTTCGAGCGCTTCCAGGATGGGCACGCCATCCAGAATCGCCAATTTCAGCACCCGAGAGGGATGGTCAAGGGCCAGACGAAACGCCGCGTAGCTGCCCCGGTCATGACCTGCCACATGAAATTTATCGAAACCGAGGCTATCCATCAGGGCGATGCAATCACGCGCTTTCGCTCTTTTTGAAAACGCCTCGTGGTCATGGGGGTCGGCGGGCTTGCTGGACTGCCCAAAACCCCTGAGGTCAGGGCAGATCACCGTAAAAGAGTCTGCCAGCAGTGGCGCCACCTGATGCCAGGTCGTGTGGGTCCGTGGATGACCATGAAGCAACAGCAACGGAGGACCAGAGCCACCGTAGCGAACCCGTAGCGTCGCCTCAGGCAGATCAATCATCGCGAGTTGGAAACCTTCGAACATGTTCACCTCCTGGTGACCTCCCACGGTAGTGCAGGCACCGCTGGCGTGCGCCCGCTTCAGGCTCACCGATTACAGTCGGCCGTGCGCAACTTCCTGACAGCTCAGAAACGATCCCTTGGCCCATGGAATCAGCTGGATCACTACCGCGATCGCCATCGAGGCGACGGCGCACAGCCGCAATAGGCGGTGGTGGCATACCCGGCCGTCCTGGTGCGGCTGGACTCTGGCACATGGTCCGCCAGGGCGGCGGAAATCGATGCGCCGATCATCGGCATGAACAGCCCTGTCGCCCCTTTATGCGTGGGGACCGACAGCCGAGCCGGGATGTCAGGACGGCATCAACAACTGCGGCAGCCTGGAAAGGTCTTTCAGTACAGCGTCAGGTTGCCATGCGGGGTCCAGGGGTTCGCCCTCTCGGTCGATCCAGACGGACCGAATGCCCAGTTCCTGGCAGACCTTCAGATCACTGAACTGGCCCATGGCGACATGGATCGTTTCATCTTTCGTAACACCCATCGCGGCGTAAGCGTGGTGGAAGAGCGCGTGATCGGGCTTGTACGCACGCGCCTGTTGGGCCGTGATGACAAAATTGATCGGTGTTGCGATGGCGGTGATGGTGTCGGCAATCAGGTGATCCGAGGTGTTGCTGATGACGGCGATCCGGTAATGCTCGCGCAATCGGGCAAGCGCTTCGGGTACGTCGGGGTGGGGCTCGATCCTTCCCAGGGTCGCGAGCAAGGCCTCAAGGTCTGCCGCCGTGGCGTCATGACCGGTTTCGCGCAACGCCTGGTTCAGGCTCGCATCGAGTACCGCTTCATAGTCGCGAAAGGGCGATTGCTGTTGGTGCTCCATCGCAATCTCGCGCAGGCGCACCGCGAAACTTGCGATGCTTTCCGTGGAGGCAGGGGCCGACAGATGTCGCTCAAGGATGGATGCCGCCGCTCGCCGAACAGCGTCATGCCACTGCACAAGGGTGCCGTAACAATCGAAGGTAATGACTTTGATGCGGGAATCGAGCTCAAGCATGGAAGTGTTCTCCGAAGGCTGCGGAACGATGCCGCGTGTGGACCACAAAAGGGACTGACCCGGCGGCACGCGCTAAAACTCAGTGTCCGGGTTGTTCAAAGAGTTCCACCGGAATACGCCGCCTGGCAGGTGGAAATGATGATGTCCCTGAGCCTGCGGTGAACCGGGTCAGCGTCCATGCGGGGGTGCCAGAGCGCCGAGACTTTGAACGCCGGAACGGGTGACGGAAGATCAAAGCGGCCCAGGGTTTGGCAGCCCGGGGCCGAAGCCGCATCAGCGAGGCAGGATGCCGGGACGATAGCGATCAGTTCCGACTGGCAAGCGATGCCCATGGCGTCCGGGTAGCCCGGCACCACAATGGTGATTCTTCGGCGCAGACCGATGCCTTCAAGTTCGTCATCCAGCGGCTTGATCGCGTGCCCCTCCTGCAACGCGACAACATGACTGCACGCGGCAAACTGCTCAAGCGTTACCGCCTCACTTTCCAGAATCGGGTGCCCGATCCGCGCCACGCCCACGTAGTGATCGTGGAAAAGAAAGCGGGTGCGAATTTCCGGTGCCGACGTTCCTATGCGCCCGATCTCCAGGTCAACCAGCCCCTCCCGAAGGGGTTGCGCATCCTTATCGGGCTTCGCTTCGAAACGCAGACAGATGCGTGGCGCTACGCCAAGAACCGCGTTCGCCACCGGGCCGGAAAGCCACTTCATGAACGATTCACTCGCGCGGACCGTGAACGTCAATTCGACCGACGCCATGTCCACCTGACTGACTTGCGGCCGCAGCACCGCCAGGGCATCTCGCGTCAACGTATGGACGTGATCCACCAGCTCCAGCGCACGAGGGTGGGCACCAGCCCCCGTCCTGCGCGCACCAGCAACGGATCACCCGTCACCACACGCAAGCGCGCCAGCGTACGGCTCATGGCCGAGTGGCTCAGGTTCAAGCGGCGAGCGGCGCCGGTCACGCTGCGTTCGACGAGTAAAGCATCCAGCGCCATGAGGAGGTTCAAATCAACGTTGCTCATATGGGAATCCGCAGGGGTTGCGATGGCCAGCTATGGCGTCGGACGCAACTATAGTGTGATTCCTATGCGCCTACCGCTTTTAGCAGGCCGACTTTATAGTCGAATCAACCCCAAAGACCCTCGCAGCACAGCGTGCCGGGCGACGGTCAATCGGGCTGAATTATCCCGGTAGACCCATTGCGCGGTGAGCGCGGAGAACAGGATGAAGCTGATAGGCATCGAAGAGCATTTTCTGATGGCGGAAGTACATGACGCGTGGAGCGCAATCGGCCTTGAGCTGACCGACCCCAGCGTCGGCTTCCATGCCGGCGCCATCGAGAAACGCCTGACAAATCTCACCGACGAGCGTCTCGCGCTGATGGATGAAACAGGACTGGATGTTCAAGTGCTGTCGCTCACCACCCCGGCGCTTCACGACCTGGGCCCGGAAAGCGTCGATATGGCACGCCGGATCAATGACACGGTCGCCAGGGCAGTGGCGCGGCATCCCGACCGCTTTCAGGCGCTGGCTACGTTGCCGGTCGGATCGCCTGAGCAGGCCGCCCTGGAACTGGAACGCTGTGTCACCGCCCTGGGTTTCAAAGGGACCATGCTGTGCGGGAGAGTGGGTGAACACAACCTGGACCACAGCCGCTTTCATTCCATCTTCGCCTGCGCCGAAGCGCTGACCGCACCGGTATTGCTCCACCCCCGAACACCGCCGACTGCCGTGCGCGAGGCGTATTACTCCGGATTCAACCCCACGCTGGATGCCTGTTTCGCAACCTTTGGTATGGGCTGGCACTACGATGCCGGTCTTCAGTTTCTGCGGCTGATCCTGTCTGGCACCTTTGATCGCTTGCCGAGGCTGCAGATTATTCTCGGCCACTGGGGCGAGCTGGTGTTGTTCTATGCCGAGCGCTTTGCGCGAATGGATCAGGTCGCCGGCCTGGAGCGTCCCATCGAGACGTACTTTCGCGACAACCTGTATGTGACGGCCAGCGGGATGTTTCTTCGTCACTATCTGGACCGTGCCGTCGAGATCGTCGGCACCGAGCGGTTGCTGTTCTCCACCGACTTCCCTTACCAGTACCGCCCGGGTCGGGATGCCCGAAATTTTTGGAACAGTGCGGCCTCGATCAAGAAGCGACCGACGCATTTGCCCATGGTAACTGGACGCGATTGATCAGCGGCTTGCCAGCTTGAAGAGGTGCGGATGACCACGGGTGGTTATCCGCACCTCTTCCCCTACCCTCGCGCCAACAACCAATCATCAATCATCTTCACCGCCCGCCCCACATCAACCTGATCACTGCGAATGTGCAACTCGGGAAACACCGGCGGTTCATACGCTGAATCCACCCCGGTAAACCCTGTAATTCCCCCCGCCCGCGCACGCCGGTACAACCCTTTCGGGTCCCGGGCTTCAGCCACCGCCAGCGGCACGTCGACAAACACCTCCACAAACCGCGCACTGCCCACAATCGAGCGGGCCAGCTGCCGGGCCGAGCGCGTGGGCGAGATCAACGCCACCATCACCGTCAACCCTGCTTCAACCATCAACGCCGCGACTTCCGCCACCCGGCGCACGTTCTCTTCACGATCTTCGGCAGAGAAACTCAAGTCGCGGCACAGACCGGTGCGTACCGAATCGCCGTCCAGAATGCAGGTCGTCAACCCGCGAGCGCTGAGCACCGGCCTGAGGTTGTCGACGATGGTGGATTTCCCGGCCGCCGACAGCCCGGTCAACCAGAGGACCCGGGGTCTGGCGCCGGGCCTGGCCGAGGTGATTTCGCTAAACGGGTACGGCACCAGATTGTTGTGCTGCGTCAGGCCAGGGGTATGGGTGATCATGACAATGCTCCTCCTTGAGTCGGCGTCAGGCGTGGGCCTGGTGGATGATGAAGTCCACGTTCATGACGTCGTAGATCGGCTTGAAGTCGCCGTACGCATGGGGGCGCGGAACCCCGCCGCACGCAGTTCGTCCTGCAACTGGCGCGGGCGAATCGGGCACACGCGCAGCCGATATTGCGGCCCGTCGGCGAAGCGATAGACGAACTCGCACACCGACTCGTCCAGTTCGCCAAGGCTGACACTGGCGGTGTCGCCGCAGTAGTAGTACCGGCCTGAAGAGGTGAAACGGCCGGCTAGAATCGCCTCGAAGTTGCGCTGATCGATCAACAGCAGCCCACCGGGTTTAAGCATCTGCCGAAACCGCTTCAACACGGCGATGCGCGCCTCGCGGTCGAACAAATGGCATAGCGAGCTGCCGAGGCACAGCACTGCGTCAAACTTGCCCAGTACGCGGGCGTCCAGCGCTTGCCAGTCGCAACGATGGAGCGGAACGTCGACCCCCAGCCGATCGAAGTTGCGGCGGGCGCGATCCACCATGGTCGGGCTGCCGTCACAGGCAGTGACGTCAAACCCGGCCTTGTGCAGCTGGGCGGCATGAAAGCCGCTGCCGGTGGCGGCATCCAGCACCCGCCAGGCACCGGCGGGGCGCAGCAGATCGTAGAAGAAAGAGCCCTCGCCGGCCGCACGTTTGTTCCAATCGATGAGTTCGTCCCAGCGCTCGACGAAATCCGCCGTGTACTGCCGGGCATAATCCTCCTCGGCACTGCCTGACAGGTCAGCAAGCGAAAGCGCGATAACCGGCGTCATGGGCGGCGACTCCTGCGTGATGGCTGTTGGTGTGGTGGCTCGCGTCGGCGTACGCCCGGTATTTGCTCCCCAGTTCCTCCGCCCACGCTGCAGAATCGCAAACGCGCATCTCGGCCATGGCGAAATTCAGTTCACGCTGCATGACCTGCCTCTGCGCCTCGCCGAACACTACCGTGCCATCGGCGCGAATCAGGCTGATGCCGTCCAGGCGCTGCCCTGCTTCATTGACCTTGATGGCTTCTTCGCGCGTCACGCCGTAGGGCAGGTCGAGCAGCACCTTGCCCATGCCGACCTTGACCGGATAGCCACCGGGCAACCCGTGGGGACCGGGGGCGTGAACCCGCACCTCGTGATCGGCGTAGAGGTTTTCCAGCACGGTCACCGCAGACATGGCGGTGAGATACTGCCCGTCAACGCCGCCGAGCCGACTGAATTCACGGGCGACGCAGCCAAAAATAGCCTCGGCCGTGTGCTCGTCGGTGCGCTCTTCGCCATCAATCCAATAGGTCAGGTTGAAGCTGGCGTCGTGCCGTTGCGTCGCCAAGCCATGGCGAGGCACGCTGTGGCTGAAATAGTGATGGCCGACGAGTTTGGCGCAAACCTGTGTCGGCAGGCAGTCGGTCAGATGCGCGATGGCGCTGCGCGTGGCCGGAACCAGGTTGGCGATGTTGCCGATGCCGACATCCGGCGCCATGCCGACCTTGTAGAGGATCGGATTGACGGCGTCCGGGAACGCCGCGTTGACCACCAGACTTTTCGGGCACGCCTGTTTGACGGCGCGCATCAGCGCGTAGGCCGGTGCCAGGTGCATCGGTAGCCAGGGCCCGAGCTGCGCCTGATCGAGGGCAGCGAAACGCTCGGCCGGCAATTGCGTGATCACACGCCAGGATTGCAGCGAGGCACAATTGATAATGATGTCCGGACGAATCTTCAGGAGCATCTCGGCATTGCGGGTGATGCACGACTCGCGCAGGTCCATCTCATGGCTGTGAATCTGAATCGCGACGTTTTGTTGAAGTGCGGCCAGTCGGATCAGGTTGCACATCCGCGTGGCCTTTTCGAGATCGCGGCTGGCGACGTGGAATTCGAACTGATTGCGCGGGGCCAGGACCTGCAGGATTTGCAGGCACAAATTGCCGCCGCCAACGATGAGCAGTTTCTTGCGGTGCATGGTGTTCTCCCTGAAATGCGTGAGGGACTGCGGTGTTCCTGATCGCTAGCGCGGGTAGGCGCCGTTATCCACTGCGAGGACTTTTCCGGTCAGGTGACGGCTCTTTTCCGAGAGCAGGAACAGAATGACGTCGGCCACGCCGTCTGGCTGGATGGGCTCCTTGATGATTTCCTGCCGCTCGTACTCCTTAAGGCGCGGCTCCGGAATACGGTCATGAATCGAGGTGTCACGAATCAGCCCCGGGGACACGGCGTTCACCCGGATCCGGGGGCAAAATTCCAGGCATTGGCCTTGGTCAGGCCGATCACCCCAGCCTTCGTCGCGCCGTACAGCGCGTCCATGCTGCCGACCTCACCCGCAACCGACGTGACGTTGACGATGCTGCGCAAGTGCGTTGCGCCGGACTCGCGCCGGGCGAAATCCTTCGACAGGTAAACCAGCGACTTCAGATTGACCGCCCATATTTCCTCCACCTCCTCGTCGCTGTAGTCATAGACGCTCTTGCCGTGATAGATCCCGGCATTGTTCACCAGCGCCTCAAGTGCGTTGTGTCGGTGGCGGTCATAGAGGTCGCCGATGAATGACTGATAGACCTGCGGCTGAGAAAAGTCTGCCAGGTGCGTTTCCAGCCGATGCGTGGGCAGACGGGCCTGCAAGGCTTGCAGCCCCAGGCGATCCTTGTCAGCGGCGATGACGTAATAACCCGCCTCTACACAAGCAATGGCGGTGGCCTTGCCGATGCCGTTGGCGGCACCGGTGATGACGATTTTTTCATGGCTGTCCCTGCTCGGTGAACTGATTCATGCGCTCATAAAAAGGCCGATGAAGCTGGTAGTAGGTCAGCAAGCGCGAATCAGCGTGCAGAGGACGCTCGTCGAAGTCGGCGCTGCCAGCTGTGATGGTGGTGCTGTTTTCCGCGTCCTTGTGCCAGCCGCGCCAGGTCTTCCATTGTTCGGGACATGTCGCGTTCCAGTTCAAGGCATCGGGCATGAAGTCCAGCTGCAGGTGGTCACACAGCCTGCGCACGGTATGTTCCGGGCGGCTGGCAAGGTCCTCTGCGTTGATCACCCAGGGGGTTTTGCCGGTCAGCCGCCTGACTTCGCAGAATATTTCGTAGAGCGCCTGGTGACCGATCGCCTGCACCGGCATCTGCGGGAAGATCGCGTAATGGGAAAGAATCGCCCGGGCCGGGTCGCGAATGATGAAGACGTTCTGCTGCTCCATTAAAAACTCGGCATCAGCCTTCAACGGGGCGAGACAGTGGTAGCACATGTCCTTGTGCAAGACAGACGAGCGCTGGCGGGCGTTGCGCAACAGGGCCTTGATCGCTTCGTAGTCACGGGGTATCCCGCAGTTGAGGTCGCCATGGGGAATGGCCGAATGCTCGTCGAAGGCCATGTGCGAAAAAGGCTCGTGGAACACCTCGAAGTCACCGCGCTCGATGAACACCCTTTCCAGCACTGTCGAGCGCGACCGAGGATGGGCCCACAGGGCAATCATGCGGTTCATGCCCGGCCCTCCAGAGCCGCTTGCCGAAACGCGGACCGACGCACGAAACCTGGCGGATCCAGGGTGTCGGTGATAAAGCCTTGCAGGCGTTGCATGCCCAGGCGCACGTCATTGCCTGCGGTGAGGAACGCCGGATGACGCGCGTATTCGTCCTGGGTCAGGCCGCCTTCAAAATACGCCTGGTTGAAATAAGGAATGGCCAGAAGACGATCGAGGACTTTGCCGGGAATCTGCACCCACTCGGTGGCCGGTACGATGCTGCGCCCGGCCTGCTGGCGACGCACGATAAACTCGATGAGCTGAGGCGTCAGCGTGTACAGCGTGGTGTCGGCGCCGGTGCGCTGCAGGTGCCAGCAATGCTCGCGGCCGCGTGCATCGGTGTCGACCTTGATGCTGCACAGCAACAGTTGCGCCGGGGTCTCGCGCCGTCGCATCAGCGCCTGCATCGCCTGATACACCGCAAGCTCCGCCCAGCGTTTGTCCGTGCGGCTGAGGTTGATACGACTGCCCCGCGCCTGCCGCTCGAACTCCGTTTCCGCACCCAGCCGACCAATCATGAAGCTGACCACGTAACGCGCCCGCTCCGTGTTCACGCCGTTGGCGAGTGCACGCTGACGCCCGGCATGGATGGCCTTGAGGCAGGCCTCCAGCTGGGAAACGGTAAAACACAAGGTGTTGTTGATCGAGCAGCCCCGCGCCACCAACTGCTCTATGGCGCGATAGCCCTGGGCGCTGCCGGGGATCTTGATCATGATGTTCGGCGCCAGCGCCGCCAGTTCCAGCCCCGCGCCACCAGCGCGTCCTGATTCATCCAGTGCCCGCCCTCGATTTGTGCCGACATCCAGCCGTATCGGTGTCTTGAACGCTTAAACAGCGGCAGCAACGGTTGAGCGCTGTCGATGATCACCTGGTCGTAGAGCTGTCGCAGCCGGGGTTCGACCGACATCGACGTCGGCAAGGTGTGAAGGAAATCACGGTAGTGGGCTGCATTGCTCATGACAGCCTGACCGATGAGCGAAGGGTTGGTAGTGGCCCCGCTGACGCCTGCATCCGAACTACCCGGTTCATCGGGCAACAGTCCGGTAATAACATCGCGCATGTCCGGATAATCCCGCATCAACTTGTTGGCGCAGTCTTTATATACAGTCGGCGACGAATCAAACCACACTTGCGCATCGGAGTTATGACGTTTTAACAGATCAACAAAGCCCGAAGCATCCATGTAAATGCCCTTCCCTTTTCAATAGACCCAGGAAAAATCGAGGCCCCCATTGCATACGGGCAAAATGCCAGCTTTTTCAAGCTGATAGTCAGGAATCTGAGCCGTCGAGGCATTAAGATGGATCCATGCAGATGACCTGTCAAACTGATTTAGACAGATTTTTAATGCCAATTCAGAATAAAAAGATGCAGTGCATATAGCTAATATCAAGATGAATGATTATTCAGCGTTTTCCCGCTATTTGAATTTACTCAAACGAATGACATTTAATTTAAGTATCAGAATTAGTGCAAATCAGTATTAAGCAAGTCAGCCCATGAACTTTTCGAAGCCGCGATCTGTGAAATAATTAGTCATACCAATTATGAGGGATGGAACTGTTTCGTAGTGGAAGCGATAACGCTGCGGACATGTTTCACGCGCAAGCGGGTGATGCGCCAAGTGCAGGTCGACTCGCACGTTGTCCTCGACGACCACCCGCCATTGGGTTATGAAAGCGCTGCGGCAGTGATTGCGCCGCGCCAGATCACAAAAACAGACCAAGAGACCTGACCGTGAGCAAACCTTTCGCTACCGAACGCTACAGCTATAAAGCCCGCTGGTTTCACTGGGTGATGGCGATCCTGATTGTGCTCGCCTACGCGCTGATCCTGAGCCGTACCCAACTGGCCCGTGGCAGCGACGCACGAACCTTCGTGGTGCAAACGCATTTCTGGGTCGGCATTGTCGTGCTGGTCATGGCATTTTTCCGCATCGCCGAGCGCCGCCGCCACACGCCGCCCGGCATCATCCCGCCTCTGGAAGGCGCGTTGCGTCTGGCCGCCACGTTGTCCCATTACGCGCTGTACGCCTTCCTGTTCGCACAACCCCTGCTGGGTCTGTTCACGGTGCTGCTGGAACGTGGCGCCTTGCCAATTCCCCTGACCTCGCTGAGTATTCCGGCGCCGTTCGACCTTTCCAAGGACACCGCCGAAACACTGGAGCATTACCACGTCCTGCTGGGTACGATTTTCTACTACGTCATCGGCCTGCACATGGTCGCGGCGATCTGGCACCACTTTGTGCGCAAGGACAACACCGTCAGACGCATGGTGTAAGCGCGACCTGTCATTCGTCAGCGCCTCTCGCTTCAGCCTTTCCATGGGCCTCATCGAGGAGCTGGCGAATGACCTGCTCCTGGGTGTCGTAGGCGCCTTCGCCAAAGTGGCTGTAACGGATCTGCCCCCGGGCGTCGATGAGGTAATGCGCGGGCCAGTACTGATTGTCGAAAGCGCGCCAGATGGCATAGTCGTTGTCGACAGCGATCGGGTAATTCAGGCCCAGCCTGGCGACGTTCTTGCGCACATTGTCGATGTCCCGTTCGTAAGGGTATTCAGGCGTGTGCACGCCGATCACCACCAGGCCATCCTTCTCGTACTTCTTCGCCCACTCATTGACGTGCGGAACACTGTGCTGGCAGTTGATGCAGTCGAAGGTCCAGAAATCGACCAGCACCACCTTGCCGCGCAGGGATTCATCATCGAGCGGCGGCGAGTTGAGCCATGCCGTTGCGCCGGAGAGTGAAGGCATCGCGCCCTGGCTGCCGAGATTCGGCGCGGCGGCAGCGTTGACGCGGGCGACGACGTAGTCGATGGTTTTGGGCACGGCGCTGAGCAGGCCCTTTTCTACCGCGGCTGCGCCTTCAGACGTGGTGCCAGCGAGCAACTGATTCTGCGAGCCGGTGGCAAGGGTCACGGCCACCAGCAATGCAGCGAAGCCAATGCCACGCCGCAGCCAGCCGGTGACCGGCAGCGACAGTTTCAGCCGCGCGAGCAACCCGCGTCCGGCGAAAATCAGTACCCCCAACGACACCGCACTGCCGAGCCCGTACGCCAGTAGCAACAGGCTGGTCTGCGCATTCGGCCCCTGCAACATCGCGCCGGTGAGAATGATCCCCAGAATCGGACCGGCACATGGCGCCCATAGCAAACCGGTCGCAACACCGATCGCCACTGACGCACAAGGACCGGACAGGCGCCGCGTAGCCGGGTCGAGCCGATTGCCCAGCGTCACCAGCGGCAGCATCAGCCAGTGACCCAAGCGGACGGAAAGCAGCGACAGGGCAAACAGCGTCAGGATGACCAGCGCGATATCACGACCGATGCCGTTGGCCGCCACCACCCAGTCGCTGCTGACCACGGCCAGGATTGAGACCAGCGCAAACGTCAGGGTCAGCCCCAGCAGGGTCATCAGCACCGACGACGCCGACCGATCGGCCCGGGCAAACAGAAAGGGGATGACCGGCAAGATGCAGGGGCTGAGCACCGTAACGATGCCGCCCAGAAACGCGATCAGAAACATGGCCGGCCACCCACGTCGCTGATGAGCGTGGCGGACAGGAAGGCAGTGGTGAGGTTTTTCCAGTTCATGGCGGGCTCCGGGCACTGGGCACGTTGGATGTAAGAGCGGCCGAGGCGTGTTGCCTCGCAGCCGCCATTCAACGTGCGGGAGGTGTCGCCGGTGTGTCGGAAACATCAGTCAACGAATCGGCACGTATTTGCCACGGGACGGGATACACGGCGATACAGGCGGGCCGATTCAGCGACCGTTCACCGAGTCCACCTTGCCATCCACCGGGTCCGGCGGTACGGCGCCGTCCTGGCTGGTGTCGATGCTGACCACCACCGACATCCCCGGTCGCAGACGGTCGACGTCGTGCTGGTCGTCGTCGATGGTGATGCGCACCGGAATGCGCTGGGCGATCTTGACGAAGTTGCCGGTGGCGTTGTCGGCAGGCAGCAGGCTGAACTCGGACCCCGCTGCGGGGAAATGCGCTGCACCCGGCCGCGCATCTTCAGATTTTCCAGGGCATCGACGGTGAAACTCACCGGCTGACCCAGACGCACGTTGGCCATCTGGGTTTCTTTCATGTTGGCGATGATCCAGCGCGGGCGCGGCACCAGCGCCATCAACTGTGCGCCGGAATTGACGTACGCACCCAAGCGCACCCCGATCTGACCCAACTGACCGTCCCGAGGTGCGGTGATGCGCGTGTTGGTCAGGTCGATCCGCGCCAGCTCAATGGCCGCCTCGGCATTCTTCACCGAGGCCTCCAGCGAGCCGCGATTGACAATCACCGTCTGCAGGTCCTGACGGGAAATCTCCAGCGCCGCTTTGGCCTCGGCCAGCGCCGCCTTCGCTTGCGCATCTGCGGCACGGGTCACATCGAATTCGCTTTTCGACACTGAGCCATCAGTCACCAGCGCCTGCCCGCGGCGAAGGTCGGCTGCGGCCTTGTCACTCTGGGCCTGGGCATTCGCGATAGCGGCCTGCCGCTGGGCAATAGTGGCTTCGGCGCTGCGCCGTTGCTGCAGATTATTGGCCAGTGCGGCCTGTTGAACGCCCAACTGAGCAATGCCCTGATCCAGGTGCTGCTGATAGATCCGGTCGTCGATGCGCACCAGCAAGTCGCCCTGCTTGACCCACTGAAAATCCTGCACCGGCACTTCGTACACATAGCCACTCAGCTGTGGGCCGATGATCGTGGTTTGCCCGCGAATCAGGGCGTTCTCGGTGCTTTCGATCGGACTGCTGAACGGCGGTAACTGCCACGCATACAGCACGACCAGCACACCCGCCAGGGCGATGCCGCCGAACAGAATGGAGGACACCAGGCGGATACGCGCCGAACGCGGTTGCGTGGTGGCCGGCATCACCGCCGGCGCGGGCGCCGGAGCACTCGCCGAGGACGGTGCAGAGCTGCCCGAATCACCGGGTGTTGTATAGCCAGTAGCGTTGCCAGAAGGTTTGCCGGGTTCTGTCATGAAGGTTGAGCGCCAGAAGGTGTTAAGGGAGATGCCGCAGGGGTCGCCGGCGTAAACGGCGCGACCGGCTCGGTGGTGATCCACAGCCAGGTGGCGCGGCTGGTGATCCAGATCATGGTCAGCACCGCGATGACCGCAATCAGCATGAATACATCGTTATAGGCCAGGGTATTGGCTTCGCGGGTGG
The DNA here is from genome assembly GCF_016925575.1 of Pseudomonas sp. 15A4. Taxonomy (NCBI): domain Bacteria; kingdom Pseudomonadati; phylum Pseudomonadota; class Gammaproteobacteria; order Pseudomonadales; family Pseudomonadaceae; genus Pseudomonas; species Pseudomonas sp. 15A4. The sequence goes on from NZ_CP068986.1 coordinate 5,025,074, forward strand.
CGGCCGTCGCCAGCGAGCGAATGCCCAGACTGGTGCGCGCCGCCGGGTCGGCGATGGCGGAAATATAGGTCCCGCTCGCGCTTTGCAGGCGCGACTGCACCTGAGCATCAATCAGCGTGACGTGTTCGACGATATGCGCCGAATGGAATTTCTCGCGCCAGACCTGAAAGGTGCCCAGCAACGCCGAGCCGATCAGGCTGCCGACGTTTTGAGTGATCCCGAACATCACCGAAAAACTGACCATGTTGCGCGGGTTGCTGATCACCCCGCTGATGCCCAGTACCAGGGTCGGCCCAAGAAAGAAGGTGCCGCCGAACGCCAGCAAAAACTGGCTGAAATACATCTGCGGGCCGCGGGTCAGGCTGGTTGAAAAGCTGTCCATGCTCGAACCGATCGCCATCAGCGCCAGGGAAATGATCAATGGCTTGAACAGGTGCTGCGGATCGATCGTCAGTGCGCTGATCGCCAGGCCGGCGACGCTGCCCAGCAGCATGAACATATACAGCGTGTGCAACTGCTCGGTGCCCTGGTTCATGCCCTGAAGAAAACCGACCGCGCCGGTGGATTGTTCCGACAGCACGATCCGCGTCAGCAGCACGCCGAAGGCGAAGCGGATCATCCGTCCACTGCCCAGCCAGCGGGTGATCAACAGCGGGCGGGTGCGGTTGTGCTCGATGCACAGTCCGGCCAGGATCAGCACGATGGACGACGCGAGAGCGATGCCGATCCACGGTTGTTCAAGCCACCACTCGATTCGCCCCAGCGACAACGCCGCGCACAGTGCCGCGAAGCCTGATGCCAGCAAGGCGAAGGTCAGAAAATCGAGTTTTTCGAAAGCCTTGAAGCGGTCGCCCGGTGGCAACTTGAGAATCAGCACGCAGCCCAGGGACAGCAGGCACATGCCCAGTTCGAACAGGTAAAGCCCGCGCCATTCGGCAATCTGCAACAGGTCTTCGGAGACCAGTCGCGCCAGCGGTGTCGCCAGTTGCGCCGTGCCGAGGCCCAGCACCAGCGCTTTCATCCGCCACTTCTGCGGAAAAGCCTGAATCATGTAGTACAGGCCCAGCGAACTCAGTGCCGCGCCGACCATGCCGTGGGCAGCGCGAACGGCGATGGCCGATTCGATGTCGTTGACGAACAAGTGGGCGAAGGTGACCAGCGCGTACAGCACCAGAAATACTTCAGTGAACGCTCGCAGACCAAACTGCTGGCGAAACTTCACCAACAGCAGATTCATCGAAACGTTGGTCATGACGTAAGCAGCCGGCAGCCACGCGATTTCGGCCTGGGTGGCGCCCAGCGAGCCTTGCAGGTATTGGAGGTTGGCGACCACCAGCGCGTTGCCCAGCCCGCCGGTCAAGGCCACGATCACGCCGACGATGGCGTAGGCCCAGCGCTTGGGCGTTGCGTGCAAGGGCGTCGACGGCGACCCCGGCAACGTTGGTCGCTCGTGGGGGGCCCAGTCGTGGGGTTTGTACTTGTCGTTCATTGAGCGAACCTGATGGATGCCGTGCCGAGATCACCGAGAAGCGAGGGAGGCCATTCCTGCAAGAATGGTCCCCCGTTAAAACTAGCTGATCATTCTCAGTTCCCGCGCCTGCTCCAGCGTCACATCCACCGCATGAATGCTTGCCTGTCGATGCTTGAGCATCCCGCCGCTGCGGCCGTTGAACACCGCGTTGATCTCGGCGAGGATCGACAACGCCACGCTGTGGGGCGCGTCACCGCCCAGGTCCAGCCCGACCGGGTAATGCAGGCTGGCCTGCGCAGCGGCTTCACGGGCCTGATCCGGCAGCTCGTCGAGCAAACGTTCGGTGCGGCTGCGTGGCCCGAGCTGGCCAATGTAGCGCGGCGTCGATTGCAGAACCTGCCCCAGCCAATGACGGTCCTGGCTCAGGCTGTGGGTCATCACCACCACGGCGGCATCGGCGACCATCGCATGGAGTTCGGGCATCGGTTGCAGGGGCGCTGAAAGCACCTGATCGGCATCCGGAAAACGCTGGGGCCGGGCGAAATGCGAGCGCGCGTCGATCACCGTGATGTGCCAGCCCTGCAACCGCGCCATGCTGACCAGCGGCATGGCGTCATGTCCGGCACCGAAGACCACCAGTCGACGCGGCGCTGCGATGTACTCAAGCAGCACTTCAACGGCGCCGTCCGCGCTGTCGTAGTTACGGGTGGCCGAGCGGCGGGCATCGAGCACCGTTTTCAGGTCCTCGGCCACGGCCGTCGCCAGCCAGCGTTCGCGCATTTCGACCTGCACCTGCCCGGATGAGCGAATCGCCACCCGTTCACCCAGCGCGGTGTGACGTTCGCTTTGTGTGCCGATCACCGTCGCCAGCGCAGCGCCAGATCCGCTGGCCTTGACCTCACGCAGCACGTCGACCACCAGACTCGCGGCGTGAGGATCTATCCGCTCGAAAAGGATGTGCACCGTGCCGTTGCAACCCAGCCCGAAGCTGAGTTCGGCGTCTTCGAGCTCGTCGTCGTCCTCGCCCGTGCTGTATGTGCGCATGGACGGCTTGCCATTGGCCGTCAGCCACCAGGCCTTTTTGCTGACGTCGCTTTCCAGGCAGCCGCCGCTGACGGTACCGGTCGACTCGCCCATCGGCGCGATGATCATCCGCGCCCCCGGGCGTCGGTAGGCCGAACCCTCGACCTTGACCACCGTGGCGATCACCACTTCCTGCTGCCCGGTCTGCGCCTCATCAAGCGCCTCCAGCAGACTGGATAGATCATTCATGCGCGTCCCCAAAAACCGGTTCATTCATCTGGCGTGATTCGTTTGTCACCTGACACATAGCCTGAAAAGCCACTGCCGTCTGTGACGCAAGTGCTGTTGTGCAGACTGCGAGTCGCGGCGCAGGTTCAGGTTTTGCCCACGAAACACGCGTCGTGCGCAGCGCACTTCCAGCGATTGGCCAGCAGGTTACCGCAGACGGCGCGCGGGTTGGCCATCGGTCACCAACCGGGCGAATCAGCCGACGCCGGGGCTACACTCGAAGCTTGCCGTTAAATCCATGCAAAACGCTGATAATCCAGGGCATCAACGTACTCGTGGACAAGCGCCATCCTTCGTTTGGATATTTCGGTTGAACATTCCGGGCGACCCGAGTCTCAAACCCTGAATCGCCGTACCGCCTGGCTGCGTGGAATCAGTCCACCGGGCCCACCGGGCATCGGCTACGCCGGAGAGCACCTGATGACGCGCCAATTACGCCAGCTTCGCGAAACATCCTCCACTCACACCCTGTGCCAGCGCTTTCAGAGCGTGCGCGACCGTACCGAATTTCTGGTCGAGCCGCTGAGCGCCGAGGACATGGTGGTGCAGTCGATGCCTGACGCCAGCCCGGCCAAATGGCACATGGCGCACACCACGTGGTTCTTCGAGACATTTCTGCTGATCCCGAACCTGTCGGCGTACGAGCCCTTCGATCCGACATTCGGCTACCTGTTCAACTCCTATTACGAAGCCGTCGGCCCGCGCCATCCGCGTCCGCAACGCGGTCTGATGACCCGGCCGAGCGTCGATCAGGTCCTGGCCTACCGCAGGCACGTCGACGAAAACATGACCACGCTGCTGATGACGCCGCTGAGCGACGAGATGACCAGCCTGATCGAACTCGGCCTCGCCCACGAAGAGCAGCATCAGGAACTGCTGCTGATGGACATTCTCCATCTGTTCAGCCTCTCGTCGCTGAAACCGGCCTATAGCCCACGCTGGCCGAAGGACCTGTCCGGACGCCGCGGTCATTTCAAGCCGCTAAGCGCCGGCCTGACCGAGATCGGCCACGACGGCGACGGCTTTTCGTTTGACAACGAAGGCCCACGCCATACCACCTACCTGCAGTCCTTCGAGATCAGCGACCGGCTGGTGACCAATGGGGAATGGCTGAGCTTTATTGCCGACGGCGGCTATCACACCGCTGCGTTGTGGCTGTCCGAAGGCTGGACGCTGGTGCAGGAACACGGCTGGAATTCACCGATGTACTGGCAGCACGACGAGAACGGCTGGAAGCGCATGAGCCTGCGCGGTCTTGAGTCGATCGACCCGTCAGCGCCGGTCACCCACATCAGTTATTACGAAGCCGCCGCATTTGCACTGTGGGCCGATGCGCGCCTGCCCACCGAAGCCGAATGGGAAGCCGCTGCCCGCGCCGGTCTGCTGGAGCAAGTGGACGACGTCGCCTGGCAGTGGACCCAAAGTGCCTACAGCGCCTACCCCGGCTTCAAGCCGTCAGTGGGTGCCGTCGGCGAGTACAACGGCAAGTTCATGGTCAATCAGATGGTCCTGCGGGGCGGTGCCAGCATCACGTCGCCCGATCACTGCCGCCTGACATACCGCAATTTCTTCCACGCCGACAAGCGCTGGATGGTCTCGGGCCTGCGCCTGGCCCGTGACAGCCGTCAGCCCGGCGTGGTTGACCCCAACGACAGCGAGTTTGCCCGCGACGTGGTGGCCGGTCTAGGCGCCCCGCAGAAAACCCTGTCGCCCAAGTATTTCTACGACGCAGCGGGTTCGGACCTGTTCGAAGCCATCTGCGAAACGCCTGAGTACTACCCCACCCGCGCCGAAACCGGGCTGCTGAAAAGCATCGCCGGGCAGATCGCCGCGACCATTCCACACGGCGCAGCGCTGGTGGAATTCGGCAGCGGCGCCAGTGAGAAGACGCGCCTGGTGCTCGATGCCGCGCCGCACATCGCCGTCTACGTGCCCATCGACATCAGTGCAACCGCGCTGAACAAGGCCGCACGGTCATTGCGCCAGCGCTACCCGTCGCTGGTCGTCGCGCCGCAGGTCGATGACTTCACCCGGGTGCTCACGCTGCCTGAAGAAGCCGACGGCCACACGCGCGTGGGTTTCTTTCCGGGCTCCACCATCGGCAACTTCACCCACGAGCAGGCTGTTGATTTCCTCCACAGCGCCCACGATGTGCTGGGTGAAAACGCCCATTTCATCGTCGGCGTCGATCTGGTCAAGGACGAGCAGACACTGGTGGCGGCCTACGATGATGCCGAGGGCGTTACCGCGCAGTTCAACAAGAACCTGCTGACCCGCATCAATCGCGAGCTGCACGCCGACTTCGACGTTTCTGCCTTCGACCATCTGGCGGTCTGGAATGCCGAACAGTCCTGCATGGAAATGCACCTGGTCAGCCGCAAACAGCAGAGCGTCACCGTCGCCGGCCACACCTTCCGTTTCGCTGCCGGTGAACGGCTGCACACCGAGAACTCCCACAAGTTTACCGTCGAGTCGTTCACTGAACTGGCGGCCCGTGCAGGGTGGACCGTCAGCGAATGCTGGATCAGCGACGCGCCGGAAATGGCGCTGTTCAGTTTGCAGGCTTGATGGGGATCGCTGTTCTCCCACAATTGCGGTCGGTTGATGCCTCGACATTCCCACAGGATTCTCCAGTGTCATTTGCAAAATGGCGCTGGTAGCATCCGTTAGCACCCTCACGGATCCCGGCGGTTCAGCCGGGGATTGAGCACAACAATAATCAACAGGGAGTCAGCGATGACGGCTCAGGTCTTACCTGCCGAATACGCGGGCCAGCAATCAGCCTGCGCGAGCGTTCTGTCCGACGTTCGCAATCACATTGGTCACCTCACCCTCAACCGCCCCCAGGGCCTCAACGCCATCGACCTGCACATGGTCCGGCAGCTGCAGTTCCAGCTGGACGCCTGGGCGAAGGATGATGACGTCTACGCCGTGGTCCTGCGCGGCTCCGGCGAAAAGGCGTTCTGCGCCGGCGGCGACATCCGCTCGCTGTACGACAGCTTCCACGCCGGTCGAACCGAGCACCTGGACTTCTTTGTCGAAGAATACGCGTTGGACCTCACGCTGCATCGTTACCGCAAACCCGTCGTCGCCCTGATGGACGGCTTCGTGCTGGGCGGCGGCATGGGGCTGGCGCAAGGTGCAGACCTGCGCGTCGTCACTGAACGTAGCCGTCTGGCGATGCCGGAAGTGGCGATCGGTTATTTCCCTGACGTCGGCGGCAGCTACTTTCTGTCCCGGGTCCCCGGCGAGCTGGGAGTCTATCTGGGCGTCACCGGTGTGCAGATCCAGGCTGCCGACGCGCTGTATTGCGGTCTGGCGAACTGGTACCTCGACGGCGAACGCCTCGATGACCTCGATCTGCAGCTGGATAATCTGAAGTGGAGCCTGACCCCGCTCAAGGACTTGCAGGGCGTGCTGGCGAAACTCGGCGTGCAGCATCTGCCCGCCCCGCCGCTGGCCCGGTTGCGGCCAGCCATCGATCACTTCTTCGCCCTGCCAGACGTCCCGAGCATCATCGAGCAACTGCTGGAAGTGAGTGTCTTTGACACCCATGCCTGGGCCATCGACACCGCTCACCTGATGCAAACCCGCTCACCACTGGCCATGGCAGTGACCCTGGAGCTGCTGCGCCGCGGCCGGCACTTGCCGCTGGAGCGTTGTTTCGCCCTGGAGCTGCACCTGGACCGCCAGTGGTTTGAACGCGGTGACCTGATCGAAGGCGTTCGTGCCTTGATCGTCGACAAAGACAAGAAACCGCAATGGAGCCCTTCCAGTGTGCAGGCCCTGGATGCCGAGCACGTGGCAAGCTTCTTCAGCGGTCATGAGGCGTGACCTATGCAAGATATTGAAATGACCGAAGAACAAGTGATGATCCGCGACATGGCGCGGGACTTCGCGCGCAACGAAATCGCGCCCCATGCTCAAGCCTGGGAAAAAGCCGGCTGGATCGACGACGGGCTGGTGGCCAAGATGGGCGAACTGGGCCTGCTTGGCATGATCGTTCCGGACGAATGGGGCGGCAGCTACATCGACTACGTCGCCTACGCGCTGGCGGTGGAAGAGATCTCCGCCGCCGACGGCGCCACCGGCACGCTGATGAGCGTGCACAGTTCAGTGGGCTGCGGGCCGGTGCTCAACTACGGCAGCGACGCGCAGAAACAACAGTGGCTTGAAAAACTCGCCAGTGGCCAGGCCATCGGTTGCTTCTGCCTGACCGAACCCCAGGCCGGCTCTGAAGCTCACAACCTGCGCACCCGCGCGGAGCTGAAAGACGGCGAATGGGTGCTCAATGGCGCCAAGCAGTTCGTCAGCAACGGCAAGCGCGCGCAGTTGGCGATCGTCTTCGCCGTCACCGACCCGGAGCTGGGCAAGCGCGGCTTGTCGGCGTTTCTGGTGCCCACCGACAATCCCGGCTACAGCGTCGACCGCATGGAGCACAAAATGGGTATCCGCGCCTCCGACACCTGCGCGGTGACCCTGAACGACTGCCGGATTCCGGCGCAGAACCTGTTGGGTGAACGGGGCAAGGGTCTTTCGATTGCCCTTTCGAACCTGGAAGGCGGACGCATCGGCATTGCCGCCCAGGCCCTGGGCATCGCTCGCGCCGCCTTCGAGGCCGCGCTGGGGTACGCCCGCGAGCGGGTGCAGTTCGACAAGCCGATCATCGAACACCAGAGCGTCGCCAATCTGCTGGCCGACATGCACACCCGCATCAACGCCTCGCGATTGCTGGTCCTGCACGCTGCACGCCTGAGAACGGCGGGCAAACCCTGCCTGTCGGAAGCGTCCCAGGCCAAACTGTTCGCCTCGGAAATGGCCGAGTGGGTCTGCTCCAAGGCCGTGCAGATTCATGGTGGCTACGGCTATCTGGAAGATTACCCGGTGGAGAGATACTACCGGGACGCGCGGATCACTCAGATATACGAGGGCTCCAGCGAAATCCAGCGTTTGCTGATTGCCCGCGAGCTACGGCTCTACGCGCTGTAAGGGTGAGCCGGTTCGCCGGCACGCCCTCGCCTGCTCACCACCCAACGAACGCCGAGCCCCTCAAAGCTCGGCGTTTGTCACTCAGCGGCCGCCCGGCGAAGAGGCTGGCACGACAAAGCTGCGTCTTCCCAGGCGCAGGATCAGCAGGGTCACCGAATCGGCATTGGCCAGCAGAATCTTGCTTCGTTTACTCGCATCGCTGAGAAACACGTCACGGGCCTCGTCCAGAGTCTTGGTGCGCGCAAGCTTGAGGATAGCGCCGTGTTCAAAGCCCTCATCTTCATCGAAATCACGCCACTCGCCCTCTTTCAGCTGCAGAAACAGCTCATTGCGCGTGCTCAGGTGCGACAAGCCGTAGGTTTGCATCCGCTCGATATCCGCTTTCAGCTTGATGTTGTTGGCGTTGTTTTCCAGTAGCAGGTCGGGATACGGCGCCGTGCTTTCCAGATAAGCAATGTCGTGGGTATCGAGCACCAGGTGCGAGAGTTCGTGGATCAACGTCGCGGCACGGTAATGGGCCGGGCAATCGAAGCCCTGGGCGGCCGCCTCGGGTGTGAGCGGGAACGGCGGTGCATCAAAATAGCGATCAGTCAGGAACACGCGCTTTTTCGGGTCCCTCTTGATGACGAAGCCCATGGTCCCTGAATGGCCCGCGCGATTGGTCCCCACCACAAACCGCGGTGATGAATACGGCGACAGCGACGCATCCATGACCTCATCGAACAGCGCCTTGATCGCGCGCTCGGTCTCGACCAACAGTTCGGGATCGGGCTGACTGACGCCAAAAAAGTCACCGATGATTTGCGTGACACGCGGGTGCAGCGGAGCGCCCGGTTTATGCACGTTCAAGTTATCCAGCGCGTTTTCAAGGTAGCGCTTGGCCTGCAGATGAGCCTCGCCGATATGCTGCGCGCGTTCGCGAAAGAACTGGCGTATCTCGGGCATGCCAGTGGCCTCGACGAGCAAGACGTCATCGGCGCTGACGTCCGCAGCATGTGCGCGCAGCTTGGTCACTGCCCCGCCACCGCCCTTCAGACCGGACTCGATGTCCAGCTGCCAGCGCTGCTTGTCGTCCAGCCTGATGCGCGGGCCGAGTGTCCGGTCTGCGCCGATAATCATCCATCTGCCGTTATTGGCCTCGCGTCGCACTTCATATACCCGTCCGGCAACCGCCGCGTAGGCCTTGCCGTTGCTCGGGTTGATGAACAGGCTCAACAATTCATCGCGACGCAGATTTTTGAGCGAGATGTTCCGGGCCTCCAGCGCCTGCAGGCGCTTCAGTTGCTCGGCGGTGAGTGTGACCTCATCCCAGGAAAAGTCTGAGGATCTCAAGTCCTCGTCGGTGATCAGATCGCCCCCGATCAACTCGTCCTTTTCGGCCTGTTCCCTGGCCGTCACCATCACGCCCAGCGCCGCGGAAAACTCCGAGATGGCCTCGCCCCAATGACGCCCGGCCGCAGACGCCGCCGATGCACGAAACAGCGTATGGCTCTGCCACAACGCAACCAGAGTGGCGAGCTTGCCGGGCACGATGCTCAATGCCTGCTCCAGGCCCAGCGACGCCAGGAACTTGCGGGACGCCTGATCGGCCTCCTCGGTGGTGACCGTGTCGGACGCGCCAATGTCCAGCAGCAGGCTGACGGTGTCGGTAAACATGAACTGCAGGGCGTTGCCCTTTTCTTCATCGAGCGAAACCGTGACCGGCCCCGGCGTGTTGGTGGGCACATCGCCCGGCCCCTGGTAAAAGAACGGCAGATGGGGCTCGACGAACCCGCCGTGTTCGTATCGCTTGCGTATTTCCGGGTCCAGTCGTTCGAGCAGCAGCTGTTGCACTGTGGTGTCGCTGCGTATATCGGCCAGTAAGGCGGACAGGCTGGCGTACTCGCGGAAGACCAAATCCGGGTGGTACACGGCGTGCAAAATCACCGGGCCGCTGTCAGGGTCCTCGGCGCAGATCAGATAAACGCCCTTGACGGGGTCGGGTGTCATGCCTTCATCGGCAACCAGGCGCAGGGCACTGATGATCGTGCGCTCGCCGTCAAACGGTTCGCGGGCGATACCGTCGGGCATTTCAACCACCTGCGAGATGAATTCGCAGGCCCTGAAACTCAGTTTTCCTTGCAACTTATGCTGCATCGCCACCGCCTGCATCATCGGCGGCAGCTGATTGACATAGAGGGTGTTTCGCTTTTCCCAATTGGCATCCGCAGGATTCAACGTCTGCCGCAACAATGCTCGGAAGCCTGCGCCGACGTCCAGCCGACGGACAGTCCTGCGCACATAATCCGGTGTCACCAGGCGGCTGACATCGGGGTATTCGGTGGAGTGGAGGGTCAACGCCGCGTCCGGGAATTCAACGAAGCGATTGATGGCGTAATCGGTCAGTGACTCGCTGTGCTCAAGGGTGGCGGCGGGAATCGCTGAGGGAATTTGTCCAATGCCGGGAGGCGCGGCCACGTAACGACGCTGGGTGACCCTGATCTGGTCAGGATCCAGATTGCGTCCTGGGAAATCCATGCTCATCTGATCAAGCAGCCTGGTGCGCGCGTATTCAGAGAGCGTCGGGATGCCAAAGAGAAAGTCTTCATCGCCTTCGCTGGCGAGAAAAAACGACGCCATATCGCGTTATAGGCACGAATGTCGCTGACCGAGGCGGTCTTGAACCAGTCCGGCAACAGCTCTTCAAACAGGGTGTTGTCGATCCGGACCGCGAGCGCGTCAAGCATGTCGACCAGTTGCGTATCCAGTTCGGTGGCACGGGCGACGCCGGTAAAGAGCCCGGCTTCAAACCGACAACGCCGGGCCCGGGCGCACAGCTGCTGAAGATTCTGCAACTGGCGATTGAACACGCTCTGCTGTAACGCCTCGATCGCATGGCCGTCGCAACGATTGAAACGCACATGAAGTTGCCCGCTCGGTTGCGTACGCAGGTGATTGCGCAGCAGCACCCGGTCTCGCTCCCCCAACAAACCCAGCCAGCGCTCGCTGTGTCCGCTGCGCAATCGACTGCTGAGTTTGTCGATCAATGCCTGAGTGGAGGCGAAGTACTCCCACCCCTGCAGGCTGCTCCAGAACATCAGACCTGCGCCGGGCTGAAACGGCTGCCAGAGCACCATCGCATCGCTGAGGATGGCCCTGACCTCGGGCCCGTATACCAGCGAAAGCGAAAACACGTCGGTCATCGACAGGCCCGACGCTGTTCTCTGCGCACGGAGCGGAGCGTTGAGCACTTGCATGACCATGCGCGCCTGCTCGCTCGTCACCTGTTCCATGCGCTGCCTCACGGCCAGGTCCAGCCGCAGGGCGTCTTCCCTGAGCACCAGCGCCATCGCAACCGGCTGCAGCTGCCTGTCGTCAAGGCGCGCAAGGGCGACGCGTGACTGCTCAAACCGATCCAGGTAGCGTTCGACGAAGTCCTCGGCAATGCGCTTGAGCATGAAGTTGATCAGCTCGATATCCAGGTGCGCCCCTGCCACCTGGGAAGAGACCAGTACCTGCGCCGTGTGTATGAGGGGATCAGGTCGGTGACCACTCACGCGCTCAAGCAACAACGCCACCAGATCCATTGACGTCGCGCGCAAGGATTCACTGATGGCGACAGAGGTCGGCTCGACATCGGAGGCGGCAATCGGCAGCGATTCCAGCCAGCGAACCCGGACCTCACCCGCGCGCAGGCCCCGTGCCGACGCCGCGCAGAGATAGCTCTGCAGTGCCTGCTCGGCGTAGCTGACGAGAACGTTGTCCAACTGGCGCAGGTGCGCCGCGCTGGCATCGGACGCCTGGGTTCTCTCCAGCCAGGACGGTGGCGACGGCTGAAGCACAGCGGTCTGGGAGGGTCCGGAGGCTGGGGGTTCATGGACGGCACTGTCAGGCCCCGGCGCCAGGGCGACCTGAATCAGGTTGTCCGCGGCGCTGCTGCACCAGACGGCGGCGAAGTCCATCGGTTGATTGTGCCGCCAGCGGCCCGCAGTGAAATGCACCTGACGCGGATCGATCAGGTGACGCACGTCCAGCGCGTCGTCATACATCGCCGACACCTTCACCGACTCAGCCGACAAACCTGTGACGTACTGCAGATTGCGCAGCTGAAGCGCAAGGATGGAATCCACCCGTTCGCGAAGCATGGGCCCGCCGATGATCTCCAGCGACACGGTCAAGGAGCCTTCACGCAGCAACAGTGGCTGGTCGGCAATCCCCAGTGTCGGGCGCAACAGCTCGCGTCCTTCCGGGGTTGAGCAAAATGAACTCAGCGACGTCAGGTTGGCGAATCGGCGCAGGCCGTGCTCCGGCGTAAACCACAGCAGCGGCAGGTCGGCCGGGCTGAAATCGAAAACCAGTGTGCCGGCCAGTTGCGTGACGGTCCCGTCAGCCAGGTGCAGCACAAGACGTCTGCAGCGCACTTGAGCGTCTGACGAGGTGTAGAGCGGCGCCGAGATGAGCAACGGCTTCAGCCTTTCGTACTCTTGCCGAGTGAGGTTGCCCTCGTGGCCGTAGCGGTACAGCTCATGGCACAGGCTGGTCGCGTAGACCTGAATAGCCATGTCGCGGCAGGAACCGGTCGCGCGTTGCTGGCTCCAGTAATCGCGCAGCAGCGCGGCGAATCGGTCAGGCAGCGCAGGAATCGCATCGGCCATGGCCTGCGTGAATAATTGCGCGTCGCGATCGCTTACCACCCGCCCCTGCTCATCCAGAAATTGCTGCGTCACCCCCGCAGTCTGCTCGGCCTTGCAAAACGCTTCAAAGGCCGTCTGCGCCAGGGTTTGCGTCATCAGCACCTGCTCTTCGTCAGCACTGAAAGCAGGTTGCACCATGCGCATAAGGTGCTTCGCCGGATCAATAGCCTGATCCGGCAGCAGCCGGCGCAGTTGCAGGGCCAGAGCCGACGTGACAGCGCCAACCAGGTCAGGGGTCAACTTCAGCTTCTCGGTGAACTGCCTCACTGACTGCGCCTGATATTCGACGATGGCCTGCATCTGCGCGTGAAAAAACTGATTTTCGATTTTCTCGTACTCGAACGCCGCCGAGCGGTCGCTGTTCGCAAAGCGTCCAAGCAGCGCCTCCAGCAAAGCATGGCGATCGTCAAAGGCTTCGATGCCGGACGCCAGGGTAAACAGAAAAATCCGTGGGTCGGGGGTCTGGCCGTGGCTGAACATCAGCGCAGCGCTGAGCTCAAGCGACGTGGGCGGGCCGTCATTGAGCAACAGCCGATCGACCCTGACCGGATCGGGATCATCGGCAGCCATCGCGCCTGCTGCGCGTCTGAGCCAGGTTTGTTCGGAAGAGCCGAGCACGCCCGCAGCGAAAGCGTGGTCGAGTTCGTCGAGAAAGCGCTGTCGCAGTGACGCGCTGTTGAAGTACGTGGTGGTAACGGTGGACATGATAGCTCCTTGAGCACAGGCGCCCACGGCTGGCGTTGGCCGGCTGTGGGCAGGAAGGCTGGGAGCGTAGGGAAGAAATCCACCGCGACTGCGGTACATAACGCTGTACACGGGAAGGAAAATTCAGGATTGACTGGCGAAGGCGCGGCGACGTCAGGCCATGAATGCGAAAGGCCCGCACGTCGAGTGGCGTGCGGGCCTTTTGATCAGAAGACAGTCCAGCCAATCAGGCTTTCAACGTGCGCTCAACGTGGCCGGCGAACGCATCAATGATGTTCTGCAGGAACGGCCGGGTTTTCTCGCTCAGTTTGCCGTGCTCGTCAAAGAAGGTGCCGGCGTTGCCCAGATACGCTTCCGGCTGCTGCATGCACAGCACGTCGAGGAACACGAAGCACTGGCGCAGATGCTGATTGGCGCCGAAACCGCCGATCGCCCCAGGCGACGCACTGACCACCGCCGCCGGCTTTGCTTTGCCCCACGCGCTTTTGCCATAAGGGCGCGAGCCGACGTCGATGGCATTCTTCAGCGCGCCCGGTACCGAGCGGTTGTATTCAGGGGTGACGAACAGAAAGCCGTCCGCGCCCTGCAAGGCTTCGCGGAACGCGGTGTACGCGGCAGGCGGCGAGTCGAGGTCGATGTCTTCGTTGTACAACGGCAGGTCGCCGATTTCGACGATGCTCAGCTTCAGGCTTGGCGGCGCCAGTTCGGCCAGTGCACGGGCCACTTTGCGGTTGATGGAGTCTTTCCTCAAGCTGCCGACGATGACTGCAATCGAATGAACCTGGCTCATGAAACGGACCTTCTGCTGTGGGAGGAAACAACAGTTATAGATGAAACAGGTGCGACATTCTGCGTTGTTTTTCCGTTGCTGATCATCGAAAGGTTCGATCCTGAAGCGTTGGCCTTCAGCGCGTCCATCGACAGGCCCCTCGATCCCGGCGCTACCGTTGGTCGCGACTATTTTTTACGCGGCGAAAACTACCTCTTGAAACGGCGGTCTGACTGCCTTAGGCGAATAAGGTCCCTGTAGAAATTTAGGAATTACCTTACAAGCGGCCACGGTTTATTCACTCGCGGTGTTAGGATGCGAGCGAAAACGAGCAGTTATTTCCAGAGGTTACAAAGCAAATGGCTTCAGTTCTAGTTGGGCAATTTCATGCGAGGGATGCGGAGGGTCGCGTTTACTCGGTGCATGAATTCCGTGAATCACAACCTGACGAGGTTGATGGCAAGGAGCCCGTTTCCACTTATCGCCTGGCCATTGGCGACCGCGTCAAACATTTGGGCGGAGAAGAATTCGAGTTGATTCAGGGCAAGGTCAAGCTCATACGAGAGCATTGAAATACCCTGCAAGCCCGCCTCTCTCCCCACAGGCCGTGCAACTGGCGCGGCCACGAGTCTGGTTAGAAGGGCTTGCCACAGTGATCGATGCCCGGCGCGTCGAACAGCAGATACCAGAAAATCGCCGTTTCCTGCGTCGCCGGATCTATCGCGCGATAACGCAGATGATCCACCCCGCCGACCACAAATCCGTAGCGCTCATATAACCGGCACGCCTCCAGATTATTGTTCTGGGTTTCCAGGGTAATGCCCGGCAGACCGCGCTTGCGGCTCCAGAACTGCGCCACGTCCAGCAGCTTTCGCGCCACGCCATTGCGCCGCGCCCCGGTGTCCACCGCCAGCTCGTCGATATGGGCGAAGCCATTCCAGTGCTGACTGACCACCACATGCCCCACCGGCTGTTCGTCAAGCCAGGCCACCAGCACGGTGCTGTCGGCGGCGTCCCGATAATCGCAGAACTCTTCCGAATCGATGCCGTAGTTTTTCAGGTAAGGCTCGACCGCATCGACGGGCCAGTGAGCAACCGGCTCGCCGATCTGCACCCGTGCGTAACCGGTGACGGTGAAGGTGAATTCGCTGTTGAGGATGTAGTCTTCGAAGCACTCGTCAGCGACACGAATGCTGAACGTCGGGCTGGACGTGTTCACCATGGGCCTCCTGCACCATTACCGGATCGACATCACCTTCTATCAGAGCCGCCGTCTCACGCAAGCAGAGTCTTCGCGTCGCTGCTGCCGTCAGGCTTCTGCCTGAGTCTGAGTCTGCGCTTCAAGCAGCTGGGTCCACAGGGCCGGGGCACCGGCGGATTTGGCGATAACGGCCAGACGCGCCTCGTGCTCCGCCAACTCTGACTCGCTGGCGATGATGATGCGGCCCGGCGTGCGATTGGCGATCCGGCGGATCTCGGAAGGACGGTCGGCGCCACCCTCACCATCGTTGTTGCCCGCCAGCGACAGGGTGGTCTGGCCACCGGTCATCGCCAGATAGACTTCGGCGAGAATCTCGGAGTCGAGCAAGGCGCCGTGCAGCTCGCGGCCAGAGTTGTCGACGTCGTAGCGTTTGCACAGCGCATCGAGGCTGTTGCGCTGGCCCGGGTGACGTTCGCGGGCCATCGCCAGGGTGTCCAGGATCGTGCAGTAATCGCTCAGGTTGGCGCGATCGTGCTGGCCGATCAGGGCGAATTCGTTGTTCAGAAAGCCAACGTCGAACGCCGCGTTGTGGATGATCAGCTGAGCGCCTTTGACGAACTCGAAGAATTCGTCGGCCACTTCAGCGAAACGCGGTTTGCCGATCAGGAACTGGTCGGTGATGCCGTGAACGCCAATGGCCCCCTCGTCACTCTCCCGGTCCGGTTGCAGGTAAACGTGGAAATGCCGCCCGGTCAGACGTCGGCCAATCAGCTCGACGCAGCCGATTTCGATAACCCGGTGGCCGTCGGTGACTGGCATACCGGTGGTCTCGGTATCGAGGACAACCCTTCGTTCAGTGATGATGTTTTGTACAGTCATTGCCTACCGCCTCAGCTTCAGGCGCGGATATTAGCATGGGGGTTTTGGGATGTGCGCTCCCCTCGGGCGACGGACACCACTGTTGCAGCGACCATAATCTTCAGCGCACGCTAAATCTGTGGGAGCGCAGTCACTGCCATACAACGCGGCGTTCGATCGACAGAGATCGCCTGCAATACTCAATGCAAGCTAGGCGTGCTTGATACCGCGCACTTCATCCACGCCGCGGTTCGCCAACTGGTCGGCGCGTTCGTTGCCAGGATGGCCAATGTGCCCACGCACCCACTGCCAGCTCACCTTGTGGCGGCCAACCTGCTCGTCCAGCTGCTTCCACAGATCGGCGTTTTTCACCGGTTCCTTCGCTGCGGTCTTCCAGCCGCGCTTCTTCCAGTTGGTCATCCACTCGGTGATGCCCTTCATCACGTACTGCGAGTCGGTCACCAGGATCACTTCACACGGCCGCTTCAGCTCTTCCAGCCCGCGAATGGCGCCGAGCAGCTCCATGCGGTTGTTGGTGGTGTTGGCTTCGCCGCCCCAGAGTTCTTTTTCGACGCCTTTGCACACCAGCAACGCACCCCAGCCGCCGGGCCCCGGGTTGCCCTTGCAGGCGCCATCGGTGAAGAGTTCTACGGTATCGCTCATTACGATGTTTCCAGAAAATTGAGAAAGCGTGGCGCCGGCCGGTGAATCAAGGCTCGGGCGTGCGCCGATTGACCTTGGCCATCGGCAGCGGCAGCAATTTGCCCATCGGCTCGCGGCGCGGCATGCGCACAGGTCGCAGCCCTACGCTCATTTTACGTGCAATCAATAGATAGAAGCCGCCGCCGGGACTTTGCCAGCCATCGCCGAGACGTTCGAGTCCGGCCAGACGGGCCTGCCACTTGGGCGAAGCAAGCGGCGGACGATAGCACCCGAAGCGGCGTTTCTCCAGCGCGAAGCCCAGTAGGTTGAGCCAGTCACCAACCCGCGAAGGCGAGATGCAACGCGCCCTGCGCAGGGCGTCGTTGGCGAAAAAATGACGAATGCCCCAAGTGCTCCAGGGGTTGATGCCGACGATCACCAGATGCCCACCGGGCCGCACGCTGCTGGCCGCTTCGCGCAACAGGCCGTGGGGCGACAGGCAGAAATCCAGGCCATGCTGCATGACCACCACATCGGCGGCGTGCTCGCTCAACGGCCAGGCCTGCTCTTCACAGACAATCTCGACACCCGGCAACGGTGCGCCGAGCCGTACGTTGCGCTGCACCTGCTTTGCTGCCGGCGGGGTTTGCGCGGACGGACCGTAATGCACCAGATAGCCGCCGAAAAAACGCTCGAGCTCTTGCTCCAGCACGCGGCTTTCTTCTTCCAGCAACAACTGCCCCAGGGGCCCGGACAGCCAGTCGCGGGCGGCGCTGATCAGCTCAAGCCATTCAGGATCGGCCTGGGCGAACGCTTCATCGGTCATTTCCGGTCTCCATGAGAAGGTCATTGCGATAGAGACTCGCCTCGAGTCAGTTCAGACCCTAAGATGCTTCTCTATGTTTCCAGCCAAGCGAACCGCGCCATGATACAGGTCGATGCCCTGCCCGCTTTCAGCGATAACTACATCTGGTTGTTACAAGACAATGCCGCCAAGCGCTGCGCCGTGGTTGACCCGGGCGACGCCACTCCGGTCATTGCCTGGCTTGAGCGCAACCCGGATTGGCGCCTGACCGACATTCTTATCACTCACCACCACGCCGACCACACCGGTGGCGTCGCGCAACTTAAAACGCTCACCGGCGCCAAGGTGTACGGCCCGGCCAACGAGAAGATTCCGGCGCGGGACGTGGCCCTGTCCGACAATGATCAGCTCACCGTACTCGGCCTGACATTCAGCGTCCATGCGGTCCCCGGCCACACCCTGGGCCACATCGCCTTTTACCATGCCGACGCACAACAGCCGCTGCTGTTCTGCGGCGACACGCTGTTCGCCGCCGGTTGCGGCCGCTTGTTCGAAGGCACCCCGCAGCAGATGCACCATTCCCTCAGCCGACTCGCCGAGCTGCCCGACAGCACCCTCGTCTACTGCGCCCACGAATACACCCTGAGCAATCTGCGCTTTGCTGTCGCGGTCGAGCCGGACAACCCTGACGTGCTGCAACGTTTCGAGCAAGTGACGCAATGGCGTGCGCAAAATCGCATCAGCGTGCCGTCGACACTGGCACTGGAGCGCAAGACCAATCCGTTTCTGCGCGCCGCCGTCATCTCAGTGAAACAAAAAGCAGACGAACGGAGCGGAACCCTCAACGTAACGCCCACAGAGGTCTTTGCCGTGCTGCGGGCATGGAAAGATAAGTTCTAAACAGGCTGCGAATCAGCACGGAAATTCTGAAAGGTTGACCGTTCAGCAGCCGCTTTCTAGAATCGCCCGACATTTTCGCCTGGAACTATCCCCCAGCCAATGTCGTCATCTATACGTAAAACCTTCAATTCCGACACATTGACTCGGTTGGCCCAGGCGATCGCGGTGGTCGCGAGCGCGACACTGGCAGGCTGCCAGAGCACCGGCAGCCTCGAGTCCGGGAATGGCAGCAGCACGTCTCATCCCGTCGCCAGTACCAAGCCGAAGCCTGTTTACATTGCGCGCAAACCCGTGCCGCTGGCCCC
Source organism: Pseudomonas sp. 15A4 (assembly GCF_016925575.1). Lineage (NCBI taxonomy): Bacteria > Pseudomonadati > Pseudomonadota > Gammaproteobacteria > Pseudomonadales > Pseudomonadaceae > Pseudomonas > Pseudomonas sp. 15A4. Next base: position 5,043,703 of record NZ_CP068986.1, read on the forward strand.
GCCCCACGATGTCTGGGAGCGCATGCGTCAGGGTTTCCAGCTGCAGGACGGCAACGACCAAAACCCACGTATCGATCAGCAGCGCCTCTGGTACGCCAACAACCCGTCGTTCCTCGAAACGGCCGGTAACCGTGGCAGCCTGTACATGCACTACATCGTCGAGCGACTGGAAGAGCGCAACATGCCCCTCGAACTGGCGCTGCTGCCTGTGATCGAGAGCGCATACAACCCGATGGCCTTGTCACGCAGCGATGCGGCGGGGATCTGGCAGTTCATTCCATCCACCGGCCGCTACTTCAACCTGCGTCAGACCAATTTCTACGACGGCCGCCGGGACATCACCGCGTCCACCACGGCAGCGCTGGACTACCTGACCAAGCTGCACGACATGTTCAACGGCGACTGGCTGCTGGCCCTGGCGGCCTATAACGCCGGCGAAGGCACGGTCAGCCGCGCCATTGAGCGCAACGACAAGCTCAACCTGCCCACCGATTACTGGAACCTGCCGCTGCCACAGGAAACCCGCGACTATGTGCCTAAGCTGCTGGCGCTGTCCCAGGTGGTCATGTCGCCGGATGCTTACGGCGTCAACCTCAGCCCGATCGACAACAAGCCGTACTTTCAGGTGGTCGAGCTGAATCAGCGCATGGACCTGTCGAAGGTCGCCGCCATGGCGAACATCGACGAAGACGAGCTGGTGCAGCTCAACCCGGCGTTCAAGAAGCGTCTGACCATCGATGGCCCGCAGCACCTGCTGGTGCCAACCTCGAAATCCCAGTTGCTGACCACCAACCTGTCGAACATGAAGCCTGAAGAGCTGGTCGACTGGCAGCAGTACCGCGTACGTCCGGGCGACAGCCTGGCCAGCATCGCCAGCCGCTACAAGGTCTCGACCAGCACCCTCAAGGACATCAACAAGCTGTCCGGGAACCAGGTCAAGCGCGGCCAGGCGCTGACGATTCCGGTACAACCGGGCATGCAATTCGCGATGCCAGTGTTCGAAGAAGTCGCCGAGGTGGACGAGAAGCCAGCGCGCACCCGCAGCTACAGGGTGAAGAAGGGCGACAACCTGGTGCAGATCGCGCGCATCAACAAGGTCGACGTCAAGGATTTGCAGCACTGGAACAAGCTGTCGGGCCAGAACCTCAAGGTTGGCCAGACCCTGGTCATGCAGGACAACAGCAAACCGGCGAAAGCCAGCTCCCGCGCCGTGGCCAAGGCCGACAACAGCGCCAGGGGCGAAGACGCCGGCAAGAAATCGATGCAGTACAAGATCCAGAAAGGCGATTCGATGTACCTCGTCGCCAAGCGGTTTAACGTCGAAATGCAGCACCTCAAGCGCTGGAATCCGCGCAGCGGCCAGGCGCTCAAGCCAGGGCAGACGTTGACGGTGTACCTGCCGCATTGATCTTACGCCCGCCGTGCCGACGCGCCGTGTAGGAGCGTCGGCCTGACACCTCCGCCCCACCCTTTTTCCAGCCGATACAAGCTGTTACTGTGACCGACCGCTGCCTGGATCGACCGCCGACTTGATACGTCACCTGCTGCTGACTTTCAGCCTGGTCTTGAGCACGACAGCCGCCGCGACCATCAGCGAAAGCCATGGTTACGCACAATTCGGCGTCCTCAAGTACCCTGCCAGTTTCACGCATTTCGACTGGGTCAATCCTGAGGCGCCGAAGGCTGGCACCCTGCGAATCATGGCCAACGGCACGTTTGATACCCTCAACCCCTACACCTTCAAGGGCAGCAGCCCGATTTCGACGGCCAACTTCGGCCAGTACGGCGTCAGCGAACTCAACGAACCGCTGATGGTAGGCACCGGCCAATACGACCCGTCCGGCGATGAACCCACCTCCAGCTATGGCCTGATCGCCAAAACCGTCGAGTACAGCGAGGACCGCAGCTGGGTGGTCTTCAACCTGCGCCCCGAAGCGCGCTTTCACGACGGCAAGCGGATTACCGCCTACGACGTGGCGTTTTCCTACCGGACGCTGTTGAAGGACGGCCACCCGCAGTACCGCACCGCGCTTCAGGAAGTGCAGCGGGTGGACATCCTCAACCGCCACCGCATTCGTTTCGTGTTCAAGCGCGCCGGCAATCCATTATTGATTTTGCGCCTCGGCGAACTGCCGGTCCTGCCGCAGCATTACTGGAAGAACCGGGACTTCAAGGCCACCTCCTTCGAGCCCCCGTTGGGCAGCGGCCCCTATCGCATCACCCAGGTGCGGCCGGGGCGCAGTCTGGTGTTCGAGCGCGTAAAGGATTACTGGGGCAAGGACCTGCCGGTCAACCGCGGCAAGTACAACTTCAATCGGGTGGAAGTGGAGTTCTACCGCGACGCCGACGTGGCGTTCGAAGCCTTCAAGGCGGGCGAGTTCGACATCTACATCGAGCATCAGGCGAAAAACTGGCTCACCGGCTATGACTTTCCGGCGGTAACCGAGGGCAAGGTGATCAAGGCGCAGATCCCGCACCAGATCCCCACGCAGACCCAAGGGCTGTTCATGAACACCCGCCGCGGCGCGTTCGCCGACATCCGCGTGCGCGAGGCCCTGGGGCTGATGTTTAACTTCGAATGGACCAACCGCACGCTGTTCAACGACGCCTACATGCGCTCGACCAGTTACTACCCCAACAGTGAATTCACCTCCAGCGGACTGCCCGCCGGCCGGGAGTTTCTTATGCTTTCGCCCTACCGCGAGCAACTGCCGGCCAGGCTGTTCACCCAACCGTTCGCCGTGTCAAAAACCGACGGCGGCGGCGTGCCCCGGGATTCCATTCGCAAGGCGCTGGGGCTGCTGGCCGACGCAGGCTGGACGTTCACCGAGCGCGGCTTGACCAACCGCGCGGGCCAGCCGTTGCGTTTCGAAATACTTCTGGTCAACCCCAACCTAGAACGAATCCTGCAGCCCTACATCGAAGACCTCACGCGGATCGGCGTCGACGCGCACCTGCGCACCGTCGACCGCGCCCAGTACAAACAGCGGTTGGACCAGTTCGATTTCGACATGATTCTGATGACCCTGAACCAGACCCTCAGTCCGGGGCTGGAGCAATGGCAGTATTTCCATTCCAGCCAGGCCAGCATCAAAGGCAGTAAAAACTACGCCGGCGTCGCCAATCCGGTGGTCGACAACCTGCTCAACCAGCTGTTGGCCGCGAAGACCCGGGACGACCAGGTGGCAGCGACCCGCGCCCTGGATCGCGTGTTGCTGTGGCAGCACTACATGATCCCCAACTGGTACCTCAATAATCATCGTCTGGCGTATCGCAACCGGTTCGCCATGGTCACCACCCCGCCCTATACCCTGGGCCTGCGTGCGTGGTGGCTCAAGCCTTCGGAGAAAACCCAATGACTGCCCTGCGCTCCCTGACCCGCGCCGGCGGCCTGTTTCTGAGTCCGTTCGTGCTGGCCCCGCTTCTGCTGGGCGTGACCGGTCCAGCCCACGCGGCCCCGCAACACGCCATCACCCTGTACAACGAAGCGCCGAAGTACCCGGCCGACTTCAAGCACTTCGATTACGTGAACCCGGACGCGCCCAAAGGCGGAATCCTGCGCAGCGCCGGTTTTGGCGGCTTCGACAGCCTCAACCCGTTCATCAGCAAAGGCGTGCCCGCCGACGACATCGGCTTGATCTACGACACCCTCGCCCGCCAGGGCCTGGACGAGCCGTTCACCGAGTACGGCCTGATCGCCGGCAAGATCGAAAAGGCCCCGGACAACAGCTGGGTGCGTTTCTACCTGCGCCCCGAAGCGAAGTTCAACGACGGCCACCCGGTGCGCGCAGAAGACGTGGTGTTCAGCTTCGAGACCCTGATCAAGGACGGCTCGCCGCTGTACCGCAGTTACTATGCGGACGTGGATCAGGCCGTCGCCGAAAACCCGACCACGGTGCTGTTCAAGTTCAAGCACAACAACAACCGCGAACTGCCGCTGATCCTCGGCCAGTTGCCGGTGCTGCCAAAACATTGGTGGGCCTCCCGCGACTTCAGCAAGGGCAACCTGGAAATTCCGCTTGGCAGCGGGCCGTACAAGGTCGTCGAGGTCAAGGCCGGCCGCTCGGTGCGCTACGAGCGGGTCAAGGATTACTGGGGCAAGGACCTGCCGATCAACAAGGGCTTCTACAACTTCGACCGGCTGTCCACCGACTACTACCGCGACAACACGGTGGCCCTCGAAGCATTGAAAGCGGGTGCCTTCGACTTCTGGCAGGAAATGGCGGCGAAGAACTGGGCGACGGCCTATGACGTTCCGGCTGTCAGAGAGGGTCGTCTGATCAAGGAAGAAATCCCCAACGGCAATCCCCAGGGCATGCAGGGTTTCATCTTCAACCTGCGCAAGCCGATGTTCCAGGACGTGCGCGTGCGTCAGGCCCTCAGCCTGTTGCTCGACTTCGAGTGGACCAACAAGCAGCTGTTCTTCGGCACCTACACCCGCACCAAAAGCTATTTCGACAATTCCGACATGGGCGCCAAAGGCCTGCCGACGCCTGCCGAGCTGAAGATTCTCGAGCCCTTGCGCGGCAAGCTGCCGGAATCGGTGTTCACCGAGGCATTCAAACTGCCGGTCACCGATGGCAGCGGCATCATCCGCGAGCAACAGCGCAAGGCGTTTCAGTTGCTCAAGGAGGCTGGCTGGAAAATCGTTGGCGACAAGATGGTCGACACCGACGGCAAGCCCGTCACCATCGAGTTTCTCCTGGCCCAGACCGAATTCGAGCGCGTGCTGCTGCCGTACAAACGCAACCTGGCCGACATCGGCATTGATCTGGAAATCCGCCGGGTCGACGTCTCCCAGTACATCACCCGCCGCCGCTCACGGGACTACGACATGATCGTCGGCAGTTTCCCGCAATCGAGCTCGCCGGGTAACGAACAGCGCGAATATTGGGATTCCTCAGCCGCCGACAAGCCGGGCAGCTACAACGTCATCGGGCTCAAGGACCCGGCGGTCGACACGCTGGTGAACGGCTTGATCAACGCCGACTCGCGCCAGAGCCTGATCGACCACACCCGCGCCCTCGACCGCGCGCTGCTGTGGGGCTACTACGTGATCCCGAACTGGCACATCAAGACCTGGCGCGTCGCGTACTGGGATCACCTGGGCCACCCGGGCAAAACCCCGCTGTACGACATCGGCACCGTGACCTGGTGGGTCAAACCCGACGCGACGCCGGCCATTCCCGTGCAGGTCGCGCCGGACGCCGCCGAGCCTGAACCCGCCCAGCCTGAAACCGACCAGCCAAAAGGCACGGAGCAATAACATGCTGGCCTACATTCTGCGGCGTCTGCTGCTGATCATTCCGACCCTGTTCGGCATCTTGCTGATCAACTTCGTCATCATCCAGGCCGCGCCGGGTGGTCCGGTGGAGCAGATGATCGCCAAGCTTGAAGGCTTCGAAGGCGCCACCAGCCGCATCGCCGGCGGCGGCGCGGAAGTCTCGGTGGCCGGCTCGACCTATCGCGGCGCCCAGGGCCTGGACCCGAGCCTGATCAAAGAAATCGAGCACATGTACGGCTTCGACAAGTCGGCGCCGGAACGCTTGTGGATCATGGTCAAGAACTACGCCCATCTGGATTTCGGCGACAGCTTCTTCCGCGACGCCAAGGTCATCGACCTGATCGTCGAGAAGATGCCGGTGTCGATCTCCCTCGGGCTGTGGAGCACGCTGATCATGTACCTGGTGTCGATCCCCCTGGGGATCGCCAAAGCCACGCGCCACGGCAGCCATTTCGACGTCTGGACCAGCTCGGCAATCATCGTCGGCTACGCCATTCCGGCGTTCCTGTTCGCCATCCTGCTGATCGTGGTGTTCGCCGGCGGCAGTTACTTCGACTGGTTCCCGTTGCGCGGGCTGACGTCGAGCAACTTCGACGAAATGAGCTGGCTGGGTAAAGTGGGTGACTACTTCTGGCACTTGGTGCTGCCGATCACCGCGCTGGTCATCGGCAACTTCGCCACCATGACCCTGCTGACGAAAAACAGCTTTCTCGACGAGATCGGCAAGCAATACGTGATCACCGCCAAGGCCAAGGGCCTGACCCAGCGCCGCGTGCTCTACGGCCACGTGTTCCGCAACGCCATGCTGCTGGTGATCGCGGGTTTTCCGTCGGCGTTCATTGGCATCTTCTTCACCGGCTCCCTGCTGGTTGAAGTGATCTTTTCCCTCGACGGCCTTGGCCTGATGAGTTTTGAAGCCGCGATCAACCGCGATTACCCGGTGGTGTTCGGCACCCTGTTCATCTTCACCCTGCTGGGGCTGGTGGTGAAACTGATCGGCGACCTGACCTACACGCTGGTTGACCCACGCATCGACTTCGACCGCAGGGATCATTGATATGACGTTGTCCCCTCTCAATCGACGCCGTTTCGAACGTTTCAAGGCCAACAAGCGTGGCTGGTGGTCGCTGTGGCTGTTTCTGATCCTGTTCGGCGCAAGCCTTGGCGCCGAACTTATCGCCAACGACAAACCCCTGGCCGTGCGCTACGACGGCGAGTGGTATTTCCCGGTGTTCAAGCGCTACCCGGAAACCACCTTCGGCGGCGAATTCCCGCTGGAAGCCAACTACAAGAGCCCGTACATCAAGGAGTTGCTGGCGGCCAAAGACGGCTGGACGCTGTGGGCGCCGATTCCGTTCAGCTACCAGAGCATCAACTACGACTTGAAAGTCCCCGCCCCGGCCCCGCCTTCGCGGGAGAACCTGCTGGGCACCGACGATCAGGGCCGCGACGTGCTGGCGCGGGTGATCTACGGCTTCCGGGTGTCGGTGCTGTTCGCCCTGACGCTGACGATCCTCAGCTCGATCATCGGCGTGATCGCCGGGGCGCTGCAGGGTTTCTACGGCGGCTGGGTCGATCTGATCGGCCAGCGCTTCCTGGAAATCTGGTCCGGGTTGCCGGTGCTGTATCTGCTGATCATCCTCGCCAGCTTCGTCCAGCCCAACTTCTGGTGGCTGCTGGGCATCATGTTGCTGTTTTCGTGGATGAGCCTGGTGGACGTGGTGCGCGCTGAGTTTCTGCGTGGCCGCAACCTCGAATACGTCCGCGCCGCCCGGGCGCTGGGCATGGAGAACGGCGCGATCATGTTCCGCCACATCCTGCCCAACGCGATGGTGTCGACCATGACCTTTATGCCGTTCATTCTCACGGGAGCCATCGGCACGCTGACCGCGCTGGACTTCCTCGGCTTCGGCCTGCCCGCTGGCTCACCGTCCCTGGGCGAACTGGTCGCGCAAGGCAAATCCAACCTGCAGGCGCCGTGGCTGGGCATCAGCGCCTTTGCCGTGCTGGCGATCATGTTGAGCCTGCTGGTGTTTATCGGCGAATCCGCCCGCGACGCATTCGACCCGAGGAAATGAGATGAATCAGGACAATCTGGTCGAAATCCGCGACCTCTCCGTCGAATTCGTGAACGGCACCAGCGTCCAGCGGGTGGTCGAGGGCATCAGCTTCGACATCCGCAAGGGCGAAACCCTGGCGCTGGTCGGAGAAAGCGGATCGGGCAAGTCAGTCACCGCCCACTCGATCCTGCGGCTGCTGCCTTACCCCCTTGCGCGCCATCCGACGGGGACGATTCGCTACGCCGGTGACGACCTGCTGAAAGTCAGTGAGAAGCGCCTGCGCGGCATTCGCGGCAATCGCATCGCGATGATCTTCCAGGAGCCGATGACGTCGCTGAACCCGCTGCAGTCCATCGAAAAACAGATCAACGAAGTGCTCGGCCTGCACAAGGGCCTGACCGGCAAAGCCGCGACGCGACGGACGCTGGAGCTGCTCGATCTGGTGGGCATTCCGGAACCGGCCAAGCGCCTGAAAGCCCTGCCCCATGAACTGTCCGGCGGCCAGCGGCAGCGGGTGATGATCGCGATGGCCCTGGCCAACGAGCCCGAGCTGCTGATCGCCGATGAACCCACCACTGCGCTGGACGTCACGGTGCAGCTGAAAATCCTCGAGCTGCTCAAGGAATTGCAGGCCCGGCTGGGCATGGCGTTGCTGCTGATCAGCCACGATTTGAACGTCGTCCGGCAAATTGCCAACCGAGTATGTGTCATGCAGCGCGGTTGCATCGTCGAACAGGCATCGTGCGAAGAGCTGTTCCGCGCGCCGCAGCATCCGTACACCCGGGAATTGCTCAGCGCAGAGCCCAAAGGCGGGCCGGCGAACAATCCGCCGGGCGCGCCGATGCTGGAAGTCGAGGACCTGCGGGTCTGGTTTCCGATCAGGAAAGGTGTGTTCAAGCGCACGGTCGATCACGTCAAGGCTGTCGACGGCATCCATTTCAGTCTGCCCAAGGGCCAGACGCTGGGGATTGTCGGCGAGAGCGGCTCGGGCAAATCAACGCTGGGCCTGGCGATCCTGCGGTTGATTCGCAGCGAAGGCGAGATACGCTTTCACGGGCATTCGCTGGGCGCGATGAATCAACATCAGGTCAGGCCGCTGCGGCGGCAGATGCAGGTGGTGTTTCAGGACCCGTTCGGCAGCCTGAGCCCGCGCATGTCGGTGTGTGACATCGTCGGCGAAGGCCTGCGAATCCACAAGATGGGCACGCCGGTCGAACAGGAAGCGGCGGTGATCGAAGCGCTCAAGGAAGTGGGCCTTGATCCAGCGACCCGGCACCGCTACCCCCACGAGTTTTCCGGGGGACAACGGCAAAGGATCGCCATTGCCCGGGCATTAGTGTTAAAACCGGCGCTGATTTTGCTGGACGAGCCGACTTCGGCCCTCGACCGCACCGTTCAGCGTCAAGTGGTGGAGCTGTTACGCTCCCTGCAAACCAAGTACAACCTGACGTATTTGTTCATCAGCCATGACTTGGCGGTGGTCAAGGCGTTAAGCCACCAACTGATGGTGGTCAAGCAAGGCCAAGTGGTTGAACAGGGTGTGGCAGAAGCCATCTTCGCCGCACCGCAACATCCTTATACACAGCAGCTGCTGGAGGCCGCCTTCTTGGCGCCGGCAGCTGTCGATTAACCTGAAGAGGAACAAAACAATGGGTTTTCTCGCCGGTAAGCGCGTCCTGATCGTCGGTGTCGCCAGCAAATTGTCCATCGCATCCGGTATCGCTGCCGCCATGCACCGTGAAGGCGCTGAGCTTGCCTTCACGTATCAGAACGAAAAACTCAAGAAGCGCGTCGAGGAATTCGCCGAAAGCTGGGGTTCGAACGCTGAGCTGTGCTTCCCTTGCGACGTCGCCAGCGACGAAGAAATCGCCAAGGTCTTCGAAGAGCTGAGCAAGAAGTGGGACGGCCTGGACTGCATCGTGCACTCCGTTGGCTTCGCGCCGGGCGACCAACTGGACGGTGACTTCACCCAAGCCACCACCCGTGAAGGTTTCCGTATTGCTCACGACATCAGCGCCTACAGCTTCGTGGCCCTGGCCAAAGCCGGCCGCGATCTGATGAAGGGCCGCAATGGCAGCTTGCTGACCCTGTCGTACCTGGGCGCCGAGCGCACCATGCCGAACTACAACGTAATGGGCATGGCCAAGGCCAGCCTTGAGGCCGGCGTCCGTTACCTGGCCCGCAGCCTCGGCCCGGAAGGTACCCGCGTCAACGCCGTATCGGCTGGCCCGATCCGTACCCTCGCCGCTTCGGGTATTTCGAACTTCCGCAAGATGCTGGCGGCGAATGAGGCGCAGACTCCATTGCGTCGCAACGTGACCATTGAAGAAGTGGGTAACGCCGGCGCGTTCTTGTGTTCTGACCTGGCGTCCGGTGTCAGCGGCGAGATCATGTACGTCGACGGTGGTTTCAACACCACGGCGATGGGTGATCTGGAAGGTTGATGGTTGCTGCCCGTTTTCAGAGTGACGACGCTCTGAAGACGGGCGCAAGACCTGCAAGCGCCGGCTAGCTGGCGAAAGCGGTGGATCAGACGGCCCTGAGGCTGAATGATCTGCCGTTTTTTTCGTCCTGAGTTTGCCAGTCGGGGTATGCGGCGTTCATTGGAGTCGGCCTAACGGCCTCGGGTTTCGCCTTCGGCGAGTTACTTGGAAAAGCACCCCAAGTAACTCGCCGAAGGCGAAATGTCTGCCGTTAGGCAGGCGCTTGTGATCTTCATATGCCACGCCGCAGATCTCTGTAAGCACGAACGCGGAATAATGGACACAAAAAAAGCCCCGACTCTCGCGAGTCGGGGCTTTCTGTTAACAGCTTCCTGCGTCGATCAATATTTCTCGATCTTCGCCGCTACTTCCAACTGCTTACGGTAGGCCGCGAAATCCTGCTGCCCCTCACGGGATGACAGGAAACGACGGTACTGGCTCTTCTCCTCATCCGACGCCGGCGCCGCCTGATTCACGCCATTCAGACGCACAATCACAAAACTGCCATCCGCCGCCGTCAGGCTGCCATATACCGGCTTGTCCTTGCCTTCAGGCTTCGGCATACGGAACACCGCCTGCAACACCTGAGGATCGACACCTTCCTGGCTGCGTGAGGCCGCTTCCACGACCTTCCAGCTCTGACCTTCCTGCTTGGTCGCCGCATACGGCACCTTGCCGTCACGCAGGCCTGCCAAGAGCGCCTCGCCCTTGGCCTTCATCGCATCGCTGGCATGTTCTTTCGCCAGTTGCGCACGAATCGGCGCCGACACCGCTTCCAGTGGCAATTGCTCCGGCTGACGGTGCTCCTTGGCATGCACCACCACCACAGTCTCCGGATCCAGTTCCAGCGCAGAACTGTTGGAACCCTCTTCCATCACTTCCGGACTGAACGCCGCTTGAATCACCGCGCGGTTGGCTGCAATCCCTTCGCCACCCTCGCGACCGAACGGCGCGGTCGTCTGCACTTTCAGACCCAGATCCTGAGCCGGTTGAGACAGGTCGGACGCTTCGAACGCAGCGTCTTCCAGCTTCTTGCTCGCATCAACAAACTTCTGCTCGACCTGCTGAGACTTCAGCTCGTGGGTCAGCTTCTCCTTCAGGCTGGCGAACGTCGGTACCGACGGCGCTTCAACGCCCAGCAGCTTGATCAAGTGCCAGCCGAACTGACTGCGAACGGGTGCCGAAACCTGATCCTTGTTCAGCGCGTACAGCGCGTCTTCAAACGCTGGATCGTAGACGCCCTTGCCGGCGTAGCCCAGGTCACCACCTTTGGTCGACGAGCCCGGATCCTGAGAGAATTCCTTTGCCAGCGCCGCAAAATCTTCGCCTTTGGCCACGCGCTGCTGGATCTCTTCGATTTTGGCTTTCGCCTGAGCATCCGTGGTCTTGTCGTTGACTTCGATAAGGATGTGCGCCCCACGGCGCTGCTCGGCCAGATTCGCGATTTCTTTCTGATAGGCCGCCTGCAGGTCTTCGTCCTTCACCGAAACCTTATCGAAGAAGGAAAACTTCTTCAGTTCGATGTAGTCGAGCACCACTTGCTCAGGACTCAGAAACTCTTTCGCGTGTTGATCGTAGTGCGCCTTGATCTCGTCGTCGGTGACTTTAACGCTCGACGGATCGGCCGGAAGGGTCAGCGTAGCGAAATCGCGGGTCTGTTTTTCCAGGCGGGCGAACGCGTCGACCTGGGCGTCAGTCACGAACGCACTGCCGCCGATGCCGGCACGAATCTGACCGATCAGCATTTCCTGACCCAGAATCTGGCGGAACTGCAGGCGGGTGTAACCAAGCTGGCGAATGACCTGATCGAAGCGATCGGCGTTGAATTTACCGTCGACCTGGAATTCCGGCGTCAGCAACATTTGCTGATCCAGCGCAGCTTCGGAGAAGCCGAATTTGGAGTCAGCGGCGCCCTGCAACAGCAGCTTGCGATCGATCAGGCCTTTGAGGGCCGAGTCACGCAGCATCTTTTCGTTGAGCATCGCAGGATCGAAATCCTTGCCCAGCTGTTGCATCAGTTGGCGGCGCTGCATTTCAACCGCTTGACCCAGTTCAGCCTGGGTGACTTCCTCGCCATTGACCTTCGCAGCGTCCTGAGAATGGCTGGTAGCCCGAAAAATGGCATCGAAGCCGGTCAGGGCCATCAGGGCGATGATGACCCCGATGATGGTTTTGGCAATCCAGCCCTGTGAATTGTCCCTGATATTCTGCAGCATGTATCCCCCAGAGGGTTGTACTCGACTCACCAGGCTGCTGCACACGGTAACGCGGAGCGTGGGTTGAATCCGGATAGAAGAAAGGCGCATCCGAGGATGCGCCTTCTCGTAACTTGCAGAGCGGACGGGGTTCGATGTGCGTTCCCCGAGTGACAGTCCAGCGCTTGACCAACCGCACGTACCGCTTCACGCCCCGAACAGAGATAACGCTGTCCTGGACGGGCAAAGTAAAAAGAAACTTAGTTGACGGCTTCTTTCAGAGCTTTACCGGCTTTGAAGCCTGGTTTCTTGGCCGCTGGAATTTCCAGGGTTTTACCGGTCTGAGGGTTACGGCCGGTACGGGCAGGACGATCAGTGACGGAGAAAGTGCCGAAGCCCACCAGTACAACAGAGTCGCCAGCCTTGAGAGCGCCAGTGACGGATTCGATTACAGCGTCCAGCGCACGGCCAGCAGCAGCTTTCGGGATGTCAGCGGATGCGGCGATGGCATCAATCAGTTCCGACTTGTTCACTCTAAGTCCCCTTATATATTTGAGTATTTCTAAGTTTTTTTGGTGCAACCAAACGAACACTGAGCGGCCTGAACAGGCTTGAAGAGCCGCTTTATAGCAAGGGCCCCAAAAACCTGTCAAGGAAGGCCTCCCAGACTAATGCGTGCTGATCCTCTCCTTGGCATCAGACTCGCGCTTTTCATCCTTGGCAACCATCTCGGGAGCCACATCCGGCAAGGGCTGCGGCGCGTATTGCAGCGCAATTTGGAGGACCTCGTCAATCCATTTAACCGGTTTGATCTGCAGGTCTGCCTTGATGTTGTCCGGAATCTCCTTCAGATCACGAACGTTCTCTTCCGGGATGATCACTGTCTTGATGCCACCACGGTGAGCGGCCAGCAATTTCTCCTTGAGACCACCGATGGCCAGCACCTGTCCACGCAGGGTGATTTCACCCGTCATGGCGACGTCAGCACGGACAGGAATCCCCGTCAGGGCCGACACCAGTGCCGTGCACATGCCTACGCCTGCGCTTGGGCCGTCTTTTGGCGTCGCACCTTCCGGCATATGGATGTGCGTGTCGCGTTTCTCATGGAAGTCCAGAGGAATGCCCAGGCTCTTCGCACGGCTGCGCACAACAGTCAGCGCTGCCGTGATCGATTCGACCATGACATCGCCCAGCGAGCCGGTCTTGATCAATTGACCCTTGCCCGGAACAACTGCCGCTTCGATGGTCAGCAACTCGCCGCCCACCTGCGTCCAGGCCAGACCGGTCACCTGACCGACCTGATCCTGCTGCTCGGCCAGGCCATAACGGAATTTGCGCACGCCCAGGAAGTTCTCGAGCATATCCGCCGTAACGACCACGGAAAAACGCTTCTCGTGGGCGTGTTCCTTGACCGCCTTGCGGCACACCTTGGCGATCTGACGCTCAAGGCTGCGCACGCCCGCTTCACGGGTGTAGTAGCGGATGATGTCGCGGATCGCCTCGACTTCGAACTCGATCTCCCCTTTCTTCAAGCCGTTGGCAGCGATCTGCTTGGGCGAGAGGTACTTGGTCGCGATGTTGATCTTCTCGTCTTCGGTGTAGCCGGGCAGACGGATGACTTCCATACGGTCGAGCAGCGCCGGCGGAATGTTCATCGAGTTGGCGGTACACAGGAACATCACGTCGGACAGGTCGTAATCGACTTCCAGGTAATGGTCGTTGAAGTTGTGGTTCTGCTCAGGGTCGAGCACTTCCAGCAACGCCGACGCCGGGTCACCACGCATGTCGCTGCCCATCTTGTCGATTTCGTCGAGCAGGAACAGCGGGTTGCGAACGCCAACCTTGGTCATTTTCTGAATCAGACGACCTGGCATCGAACCGATGTAGGTGCGACGGTGACCGCGAATTTCAGCTTCATCGCGCACGCCGCCCAGAGCCATACGCACGAACTTGCGATTGGTGGCGTGGGCGATCGACTCGGCCAGCGAGGTTTTACCCACGCCAGGAGGACCGACCAGACACAACACCGGGCCACGAATCTTCTTCACGCGCTTTTGCACGGCGAGGTATTCAAGGATCCGCTCTTTGACTTCTTCAAGACCGTAGTGGTCAGCGTCAAGGATGTCCTCGGCGCGGGCGAGGTCAAGACGCACCTTGCTCTGGGCCTTCCACGGCACCTGGACCAGCCAGTCGATGTAGGAGCGAACGACAGTGGCCTCCGCTGACATCGGCGACATCTGCTTGAGCTTGTTCAGCTCGGCGGTGGCTTTGGTCATTGCGTCCTTGGGCAGGCCGGCGGCATCGATGCGCTTTTTCAGCTCTTCAATTTCGTTGTGGCCTTCTTCGCTGTCACCGAGCTCCTTCTGAATGGCCTTCATCTGCTCATTCAGGTAGTACTCGCGCTGACTGCGCTCCATCTGCTTTTTCACGCGACCGCGGATGCGCTTCTCGACCTGGAGCAAGTCGATTTCGGCATCCAGCAACGCTAGCACGTGTTCGACACGGGCTGGCAGGTCAATGATCTCGAGGATCTCCTGCTTTTGCTCGATCTTCAGCGCCATGTGGGCAGCCATGGTGTCGACCAGACGACCCGGTTCATCGATGCTGTTGAGGGAGGAAAGCACTTCAGCCGGGACTTTTTTGCCCAGCTGTACGTATTGTTCGAACTGAGCCAGCAGGCTGCGAACGAAGACTTCGGATTCACGATCCGGCGCGTCGACTTCATCGATCAACGCAACCTCGGCGCGGCAGTGGCCGTCTACCTCAATGAAGCGCTCGACCGAGCCACGCTGCTCGCCTTCGACCAGCACCTTCACGGTACCATCCGGCAGCTTCAACAGTTGCAGCACGGTGGCAACGGTGCCGACGTTGTACAACGCGTCTTCGCCGGGATCGTCGTCCGCCGGGTTTCGTTGCGCCAGCAGCAGGATCTGCTTGTCGCCGGTCATCGCCGCTTCCAGGGCCTCGATCGACTTCTCGCGCCCCACGAACAGCGGGATAACCATATGCGGGTAAACCACAACATCGCGCAATGGCAAGAGAGGCAGTTCAATGGTCGTCTTCATGATTTCGCCTCTACGGCGGCCTTCAGGCCATGGACAGATATAAATAAGCTGAAAATCAAGATGGGGGTAGAACCTTAAAAAAACAAGCGCCGGGTTGAGTTAAAACGAAAGGATGCTTAAACGCAGACCGGCTTCGGAAGAAACGCGAAAAGGGCCCGAGGGCCCTTTTCGTTTCCAGTCGCCCGGTACGTTGCCAGCAGGCTACGCGTCGGGTGCCGCCTTGGCAGGTGGCTCGCTATTTTCGTAAATCAACAGCGGCTTGGAGGTGCCCTCGATCACGCTTTCATCGATCACCACCTTGCTCACGTCGGACTGCGACGGGATCTCGTACATGGTGTCGAGGAGAACGCCTTCGAGGATGGAGCGCAGACCGCGAGCACCGGTCTTGCGCTCAAGCGCACGACGGGCAACCGATTTCAACGCATCCGGGCGGAACTCGAGGTCTACGCCTTCCATCTCGAACAGCTTGCCGTATTGCTTGGTCAGCGCGTTCTTCGGCTCGGTCAGAATCTGCATCAGCGCAGCTTCGTCCAGCTCGTCCAGCGTCGCCAAAACAGGCAGACGACCCACGAATTCCGGGATCAGACCAAACTTGACCAGATCGTCAGGCTCGACCTCACGCAGGGACTCGCCGACCTTCTTGCCTTCTTCCTTGCTGCGCACCTCGGCGTTGAAGCCGATGCCGCCTTTGGTGGAGCGATTCTGGATGACCTTTTCCAGGCCAGAGAACGCACCGCCGCAGATGAAGAGGATATTGCGCGTGTCCACCTGCAGGAATTCCTGCTGCGGATGCTTGCGACCGCCTTGAGGCGGAACGGAAGCCACAGTGCCCTCAATCAGCTTCAACAAGGCCTGCTGCACGCCTTCGCCAGACACATCACGGGTGATGGAAGGGTTGTCGGACTTGCGCGAAATCTTGTCGATTTCGTCGATGTAGACGATACCCATCTGGGCCTTCTCAACATCGTAATCGCACTTCTGCAACAGCTTCTGGATGATGTTCTCCACGTCCTCACCCACATAACCGGCTTCGGTCAGGGTGGTGGCGTCAGCGATGGTGAACGGAACGTTGAGCAAACGAGCCAGCGTTTCCGCCAGCAGAGTCTTGCCGGAGCCTGTGGGGCCGATCAGCAGGATGTTGCTCTTGCCCAGTTCAACGTCGTCGTTTTTCTTGTCACGCTGGTTCAGTCGCTTGTAGTGGTTGTACACCGCTACTGCGAGAACCTTTTGGCACGTTCCTGACCAATGACGTACTGGTCAAGGATGCCGCTGATTTCTTTAGGCGATGGCAGTTTATGCGCGCTGCTCTCGGCCTGTGCTTCCTGCACCTCCTCGCGGATGATGTCGTTGCACAGGTCGACGCACTCGTCACAAACAAATACCGAGGGGCCGGCAATCAACTTGCGCACTTCATGCTGGCTTTTGCCACAGAAGGAGCAATAAAGCAGTTTGCCGTTGTCCTCGCCGTTGCGGGTGTCAGTCATTCGATCGATCCAATCCGGTAGGCTTGCAACACAAGATGAGGGCAATTGCTCGATTTTTCAAGTCCACAGGCGGCATGGATGTATCAACCGCCCGGGATTATTGCCCTTCACGCAATCATTTGGTCATTTGACGCCGGTCGATCACCGAGTCCACCAAACCATATTCAGCAGCGCGTTCGGCGCTCATGAAGTTGTCGCGGTTGGTGTCGCGCTCGATCGCTTCCAGCGTCTGGCCGGTGTGGTGCGCCAGCAGCTCGTTCAGACGTTGACGGATGAACAGGATTTCTTTCGCGTGGATGTCAATGTCCGACGCCTGACCCTGAAAACCGCCCAACGGCTGGTGAATCATGACGCGAGAGTTCGGCAGTGCGAAACGCTTGCCCTTGGCACCACCGGCCAACAGGAAAGCACCCATGCTGCAGGCCTGGCCCATGACGGTCGTCGAAACGTCCGGCTTGATGAACTGCATGGTGTCATAAATCGCCATGCCCGCGGTCACCGAACCGCCTGGGGAGTTGATGTAAAGATGGATGTCCTTGTCCGGGTTTTCCGCTTCAAGGAACAGCAGCTGCGCCGAGATAAGGTTGGCCATGTAGTCTTCAACCGGACCGACCAGGAAGATGACGCGTTCCTTGAGCAGGCGGGAGTAGATGTCATAGGCGCGCTCGCCACGGGCGGACTGCTCGATAACCATCGGGACCAGGCCGCCAGCGGCCTGGATGTCAGAGTTCTGCTGAATATAAGAATTGCGGGACATGTCTCGCATTCACTCCCAAATAGTCATGTCTTGAATACGCATAAGCCAGCGCGAAGGCTGGCTTATGGTGTTTTCGAACGAGAGAAGGAAATCAGTCGGCTTGTGGAGCTTCAACCGGCTTGACTGCCTCTTCGTACGAGACCGCTTTGTCGGTCACGCTCGCTTTCTGCAAAACAGTATCCACAACTTGTTCTTCCAGCACAACCGAACGAACTTCGTTCATTTGCTGTTCGTTCTTGTAGTACCAGGCCACAACCTGCTCTGGCTCCTGGTAAGCGGAAGCCATTTCCTGAATCAGCTCGCGAACGCGAGTGTCTTCAGGCTTGAGGTCGAATTGCTTGACGACTTCAGCCACGATCAGGCCCAGTTCAACGCGGCGCTTGGCCTGCTCTTCGAACAGCTCTGCCGGCAGTTGGTCAGGCTTGATGTTGCCGCCGAACTGCTGAACAGCCTGAACGCGCAGACGGTTCACTTCGTTTTCCAGCAGCGCTTTAGGCACTTCGATCGGGTTGGCGGCCAGCAGACCGTCCATTACCTGATTCTTGACCTTGGACTTGATGGCCTGACGCAGCTCGCGCTCCATGTTCTTGCGAACTTCGGTGCGGAAGCCTTCGATGTTGGTTTCCTTGATACCGAACTGCTTGAAGAAGGTCTCGTTCAGTTCAGGCAGGGTCGGTGCCGACACGGTGTTGACAGTGACGGTGAACTCGGCGGTTTTGCCAGCCAGTTCCAGATTCTGATAATCCTCTGGGAAGGTCAGATTCAGAACGCGCTCTTCACCGGCTTTGGCGCCGACCAGACCGTCTTCGAAACCCGGGATCATGCGACCCGAACCCAGCACCAGCTGAGTACCGGTGGCCGAACCGCCAGCGAACGCTTCGCCGTCGATCTTGCCGACGAAGTCAATGTTCAGTTGGTCTTCATTTTGCGCAGCGCGGTCAACGACTTCGAAGCTGACGTTCTGCTTGCGCAGGATTTCCAGCATGTTGTCCAGGTCGGAATCAGCGACGTCAGCCGACAGACGCTCGACGGAAATGGACTCGAAACCGGCAACGGTGAATTCAGGGAACACTTCGAAAGTAGCGATGTACTCGAGGTCCTTGCCCTTTTCGAAGGTTTTAGGCTCGACGGACGGTGCGCCGGCCGGGTTCAGCTTTTGCTCGACGACTGCTTCGTAGAAGGTCGCCTGGATCAGGTCGCCCAGTGCTTCTTGACGAGCACCGTCTTCGTAACGCTGGCGGATCACGCTCATAGGCACTTTGCCTGGGCGGAAGCCCGGGATCTTGGCTTTACGTGCGGTCTGCTGCAGACGCTTGTTGACTTCAGTCTCGATGCGCTCAGCGGGCACGCCAATGGTCATGCGGCGCTCGAGAGCGGAAGTGTTTTCAACAGAAACTTGCATGGATATTCCTCGTTGCACAGACGTTAGCCGGCCGTTTCCGACCCCAGAATCAAGGGCAAGCATTCTAGTGGGTCAAACTCAAGAAGTCACCCTACTGAACAAGGGTAAATAAAGTGGCATGCAGCCTGGGAATCGCAGACGTATGTTTCAACCTGCGGGAGGTGTCTGGAACGCACCTGATACGCCCCTATATAAAGGAAGCAAAAGGACGACCGAAACATGATCCAGTCCCTGGAAGCACACCGGACGAGCCCTGTGTCATGGACCCCATCAAGCTCGCACCGCGGTAAAAAGCAGCACGCTGAAACAAAAAAAGCCGCACTAGGCGGCTTTCTTTCGCCCCTCAACACCCGAGGCGTTGCGAGACTTGTAACTGGTGCGGACGGAGAGACTCGAACTCTCACACCTTTCGGCGCTGGAACCTAAATCCAGTGTGTCTACCAATTCCACCACATCCGCGTTTTGAAGCGCTTAAAGCAAAGGCGCCAGATCAAAAATCTGGCGCCTTTTCGAATATGGGGTGGACGAAGGGGATCGAACCCTCGACAACGGGAGTCACAATCCCGTGCTCTACCAACTGAGCTACGCCCACCATATTGCGTTGTAACCGACGCACTCAAACTGAATGCTACTTGTGCCAAAGCTGCCTAATGGCGCACCCGGCAGGACTCGAACCTGCGACCATCCGCTTAGAAGGCGGATGCTCTATCCAGCTGAGCTACGGGCACTTATTTCATTTGCCTTCATGAGACTGCAAATTAAGAGCTTTCAATCACGCTGAGCCGATCTTAACTCTACCTGACTTATTCAACCTTTCGACCTGATCTACCGCTTCCGGCTTATCCTGTGTGGGGTTGTGCCCGACAAGTGCGACGAATCTTATAGACGGCCCAAAAGGTCGTCAACACTTTTTTCTAAAAAATTCAGTTAATTAAAGGGCTTAGCTTATTAACCGGACCAACCGTCTTTGCCCTTGGGTCAGGTCATGCGAGAATGCGCGCTCTTTTTCCCTCCCCTTCCGATGGTTAATCACGCGTAATGACTGCAAAACTAATAGACGGCAAAGCGATCGCAGCCAACCTGCGCCAGCGGATCGCTCAACGAGTCGCCCAGCGTCGCGAGCAAGGCCTGCGCACGCCAGGCCTCGCGGTGATTCTGGTTGGCAGCGACCCGGCCTCTCAGGTTTACGTCTCGCACAAACGCAAAGACTGCGAAGAGGTCGGCTTCATCTCCCAGGCCTATGACCTGCCCAGTGAAACCACCCAGACCGAACTGACCGATCTGATCGACCGCCTCAATGACGATCCGGCCATCGACGGCATCCTGCTGCAACTGCCGCTGCCCGAGCATCTGGAATCTTCCAGCCTGCTGGAGCGCATCCGCCCGGATAAAGACGTCGACGGCTTCCACCCCTACAACGTGGGTCGTCTGGCCCAGCGCATTCCACTGCTGCGGCCCTGCACACCCAAAGGCATCATGACCCTGCTTGAAAGCACCGGTGTCGATCTGTACGGCAAGGACGCGGTCGTGGTGGGTGCTTCCAACATCGTCGGTCGTCCGATGGCGATGGAGCTGCTGCTGGCGGGCTGCACCGTAACCGTGACCCATCGCTTCACCCAGGATCTGGCCGGACACGTCGGGCGCGCCGATCTGGTGGTCGTGGCAGCGGGCAAGCCGGGCCTGGTCAAGGGCGAGTGGATCAAGGAAGGCGCCATCGTCATCGATGTCGGCATCAACCGTCAGGATGACGGCAAGCTGGTGGGCGATGTCGTGTACGAAACCGCCCTGCCCCGCGCCGGCTGGATCACGCCGGTGCCAGGCGGCGTCGGCCCGATGACCCGCGCCTGCCTGCTGGAAAACACGCTGTACGCGGCTGAAACGCTGCACGGCTGATTTCCCAAGCCTGAGCCCCAAAGCGCGCACATGAAAAACGGCACCCGAGGGTGCCGTTTTTTATGGGCCGAACGTAGAAGCGTGCAGCTTACTTCTTCGCGGCTTCCCAGCTCTTCAAGAGGTCCGAGTAAGCGATGGTTTCGCCCTTCGGTTTCTCGTTGGCCAGTTTGCGTTGTGGCGCGAGGAATGCACCGTTGCTCTTCTCGGCTTTGGTGTACCACTCTTCGGCCGAGGTTTCCGGGTTCATCTTCGGCGCGCAACCGCTTGGTTCCTGAACCTTGGAGCGCTCGATGCGGGTCATGATTGCATCCTGATCCTTGGCCAGACCGTCGAGGGCCGCTTGCGCGCTTTTCTCGCCGGTAACGGCTTCAGCCACGTGACTCCACCACAACTGAGCCAACTTCGGATAATCCGGAACGTTGGTGCCGGTTGGCGACCATTGCACACGGGCCGGGCTGCGGTAGAACTCGACCAGACCACCGAGTTTCGGCGCCAGGGCGGTCATCTCTTTGGAGTTGATGTCCGATTCACGAATCGGCGTCAGGCCCACGATGGTTTTCTTCAGCGAGACGGACTTCGATGTCACGAACTGCGCGTAGAGCCAGGCGGCCAGGCGTTTCTTCTCTTCGGTGGACTTGAGGAAGGTCCAGGAGCCCACGTCCTGATAACCCAGCTTCATGCCCTCTTTCCAGTAAGGACCCTTAGGCGATGGCGCCATCCGCCATTTCGGCGTGCCGTCGGCGTTCATGACCGGCAGACCTGGCTTGGTCATGTCAGCGGTGAAAGCGGTGTACCAGAAGATCTGCTGTGCGACGTTACCCTGGGACGGCACCGGACCGGACTCGGAGAAGGTCATGCCTGCCGCTTCAGGCGGCGCGTAGGCCTTGAGCCAGTCGATGTACTTCTGAGTGGCGTACACAGCGGCCGGGCCGTTGGTGTCGCCGCCGCGGGTGATGCTCGAACCGACCGGGTGGCACGCTTCAACACGAATGCCCCACTCGTCGACCGGCAGACCATTGGGCAAGCCTTTGTCGCCACTGCCGGCCATGGAGAACCAGGCATCGGTGAAGCGCCAGCCCAGGGACGGGTCTTTCTTGCCGTAGTCCATGTGGCCGTAGACTTTCTTGCCGTCGAGTTCCTTGACGTCTTCGCTGAAGAACTTGGCGATGTCTTCATAGGCGGACCAGTTCACCGGCACGCCCAGCTCATAGCCGTATTTGGCCTTGAATTTCTCTTTCAGGTCAGGACGGTCAAACCAGTCGGCGCGGAACCAGTACAGGTTGGCAAATTGCTGGTCAGGCAGTTGGTAAAGCTTGCCGTCCGGCGCGGTGGTAAAGGACGTACCGATGAAGTCCTTGAGGTCAAGCGTCGGAGAAGTGACTTTCGCCCCTTCCGGGCTGGCCATCAGGTCCGTCAGGGACATCGCCTTGCCGTAGCGGAAGTGCGTACCGATCAGGTCAGAGTCGTTGACCCAGCCGTCATAGATACTCTGGTTGGACTGCATGGCGGTCTGCAGCTTCTCGATCACGTCGCCTTCCTGCAGCAGGTCGTGAGTGACCTTGATGCCGGTGATTTCGGTAAACGCCTTGGCCAGGGTTTTGGATTCGTATTCATGGGTGGTCAAGGTTTCGGAAACCACCTTGATGTCCATGCCGCGGAACGGCTCGGCGGCCTTGATGAACCACTCCAGCTCCTTGAGTTTCTCGGCATCGGAGAGCGTGCTCGGCTTGAACTCGCTGTCGGCCCATTTCTTCGCGGCATCCTCGTACTGATCGGCCCAGGCTGACACGCTCAAACCACTGAGCACTACCATCGTTGCTACCGTCACACTATGTCGCAGCTTGTTTTTCTTATTGAACATAGACACCTCTTGTGTTGAATCTTATGTGATCCCGCGTTTCAACCTTCGTCATTCGCTTGCAGCAGGGGTACGTCTGCCCCCTGCTGGCAAAACCTTTTCAACCCCAACGCATCACCACCAACAGCCAGACCAGGGACAACCCGGAGGCCACCCAGATATCCCAGCTCGTCGCGCCGATGACCAGCAGATGCAAGTAGGCACTTCCGAGCAGGCCAATGAACAGACGATCGCCGCGCGTCGTGGCGATCGGCAGAAACCCACGCCGCTCAATGCTCGCCGAACGCAGTTCCCAGGCCGTCATCGCTACCAGGATCGCAGCGATGGACGCAAAGAAAATAGCAGTTGGCAGGGTCCAGGACATCCACTCCATTTTTCGACTCCTCAGACACGACCAAGAGCAAAGCCCTTGACCACGTGATTACGAACGAACCAGATCACCAGCATGCCCGGCAGAATGGTCAACACCCCCGCCGCCGCCAGCACCCCCAATCAATCCCCGACGCTGAAACAGTCCGGGTCATGACCGCCGCGATCGGCTTGGCATTGACCGAGGTGAGCGTGCGCGCCAGCAGCAACTCGACCCAGGAGAACATGAAGCAGAAGAACGCCGTCACACCGATGCCCGAGCCAATCAGCGGGATGAAAATCTTGCCGAAGAACTTGGGAAAGCTATAGCCGTCGATGTAAGCCGTTTCGTCAATTTCCTTGGGAACCCCGGACATGAAGCCTTCCAGAATCCACACCGCCAGCGGCACGTTGAACAGGCAGTGCGCCAACGCTACCGCAATGTGCGTGTCGAACAGGCCGATGGACGAATACAGCTGGAAGAACGGCAGCAGGAAAACCGCAGGTGGTGCCATCCGATTGGTCAGGAGCCAGAAGAACAGGTGTTTGTCGCCGAGGAAACGATAGCGTGAAAACGCGTAGGCCGCAGGCAATGCGACGCTCAGCGATATCACCATATTCAGGCAGACGTAATACAGCGAGTTGATGTAGCCGCTGTACCAGCTTTCGTCGGTGAAGATCACCTTGTAGTTCGCCAGCGTGAAGTCCTGTGGGAACAGGGTCAGGCCGCCGAGGATTTCGGTGTTGGTCTTGAACGACATGTTGACCAGCCAGTAGATCGGCACCAGCAGAAACAGCAGGTAGATCCACAGCGGTATGAGCTTTTTGAACGACACTTTCTCGCGCTTGTTCATGGGCGCTCCTCAGTTCTTTTCGCTGTGGGTCATGGCGGTGTAGAACACCCACGACACCAACAGAATGATCAGGAAATACACCAGCGAGAACGCTGCCGCAGGGCCCAGGTCGAACTGGCCCAGCGCCATGGTCGTCAGGGTCTGGCTGAGGAAGGTCGTCGAGTTGCCCGGACCGCCACCGGTGAGTACGAACGGCTCGGTGTAGATCATGAAGCTGTCCATGAAGCGCAGCATCACCGCGATCAGCAGCACGCTCTTCATCTTCGGCAGCTGGATGTGTCGGAACACCGCCCAGTTCGACGCCCGATCAATACGCGCCGCCTGGTAGTACACGTCCGGAATGGCGCGCAGACCCGAATAGCACAGCAACGCCACCAGCGAGGTCCAGTGCCAGACGTCGATGACCAGCACGGTCACCCAGGCGTCCGACGCGTTGGCCGCGTAGTTGTAGCTGATGCCCAGCACATCGTTGAGGATCCAGCCCAGCAGACCGATGTCGCCACGGCCGAAGATCTGCCAGATGGTGCCGACCACGTTGAAGGGGATCAGCAGCGGAATGGTCATGACGATCAGGCACACCGACGACCAGCGTCCCTTGGTCGGCATGGTCAGGGCGATGCCGATGCCCAGCGGGATTTCGATCAGCAGCACGCAGGCGGAGTAGATGAACTGGCGCAGCAGGGAGTCATGCAGGCGCGGGTCCTGCAGCACTTGCCGGAACCAGTCGGCGCCGACGAAGTAACGGCTGGACTGGTCGAAGATGTCCTGCACCGAATAGTTGACCACGGTCATCATCGGAATGATGGCGCTGAACGCCACCAGCAGGAACACCGGTAGCACCAGCCACCAGGCCTTGTTGTTTTGCACTTTAGTCATGGGACACCTCGCTGGCCGACAGTGTGTTCGTCGCGGCCTCCAGCAGAAATTCATCGGCGTAGAGCATCAGCCATTGCGCAGGGAAACTGACCCAGGCCTGACCCTGAGGCACGGGTTTGTCTTCCTGCAGGCGTACTTTCAACAGTTGGCCGGCCAGCTTGAGGGTGAGGATCTTGTAGGTCCCCAGGTCCTCGACGTAGGTGACTTCAGCCTGCATGGCGTCATCCACCGGGCCGTCCCAGACGTGCACGAACTCGGGACGAATCCCGACTTTCAACGTGCTCCATTTAGTGGCTGCCAAGCGCTGCTGCAAGGCGTCGGACAACGGCAGATGAATCCCGCCAAAGCCCACCCCGCCCGCTTCAGGCTTGACCTCGATGAGGTTCATGCCGGGGCTGCCGATGAAGTAGCCGACGAAGGTGTGGTGCGGCTTTTCAAACAGTTCGCGGGGGTGCCGAACTGGACGATCTGGCCGCCGTACATCACCGCAATCTTGTCGGCGAAGGTCGATGCCTCCAGCTGATCGTGGGTGACATAGACCATGGTGATGTTGAACTGCTCGTGAATCTGCTTGAGCTTGCGGCGCAGTTTCCACTTCAGGTGCGGGTCGATCACAGTGAGCGGTTCGTCGAACAGAATCGCTGACACGTCATCGCGAACCAGCCCGCGGCCCATGGAGACTTTCTGCTTTTCGTCAGCGGTGAGGCCTTTGGCTTTCTTCCTCAGCAACGGCTGCAGATCCAGCACGTCGGCGATTTCCTGCACCTTGATCTTGACTTTCGCTTCCGGCATGCCCTGATTGCGCAGCGGAAAGGCGAGGTTGTCGTACACCGTCATGGTGTCGTAGACCACCGGAAACTGGAAAACCTGAGCGATGTTGCGCTCTTCCGGCGACATGTCGTTGACCACGGTGGTGTCGAACAGGACCTTGCCTTCAGAAGGGCTGAGCAGGCCGGAGATGATATTGAGCAGGGTCGATTTGCCACAGCCGGACGGGCCGAGCAAGGCATACGCGCCGCCCTGCTCCCAGATGTGGGTCATTTCACGGATGGCATAGTCTTCAGGGCCGGTCGGATTGGCGCTGTAGCTGTGCGCGAGTTGTTGCAAGCGGATCTCGGCCATCAGGCAACCCTCGCCATGCGCAGGCCCGGCGCCTGAATCAGGCCGCCCTGCTGATCGAATACGAACAGTTTGTGAGTCGGGATGTACACGCGAATCGGCGTGTCCACGTCGTACTCATGGACGCCCGGCAGATGCAGCACCAGCGAGAAGTGCTCGTTGCGCACGTGCAGGAAGGTTTCCGAACCACTGATCTCGGCGAGCTCGACGGTGACCGCCAGCTCGAGGTCGTCGTCGTTGGAAGGCACCAGGCTCAGGTGGCTCGGGCGCACGCCAAAGCGGTACTCGCCGTCGCCGATGGTGCGCAGGTCGACGTTCAGCGGAAAGTGCACGAAGTTGGCGAAGCTCACTTCGTTGCCTTCGATGCGGCCTGGCATCAGGTTGATCGGCGGCTCGGAGAACAGCTCGGCGGCCAGCACGGTTTTCGGCTGGTGATACACCTCGGGCGTACGGCCGCTCTGAATCACGCGACCTTCGTGCAGAATCGTGGTGGTCCCGCCCAGCGCCAGCGCTTCGTTCGGCTCGGTGGTGGCGTAGATAGCAATGGTGTTGCGCGTCTCGAACAGCTGACGCATTTCCTGACGCAGCTCTTCGCGCAGCTTGTAGTCCAGATTGACCAGTGGCTCATCGAACAGGATCAGTTCGGCGTCCTTGACCAGTGCCCGCGCCATGGCCGTGCGCTGCTGCTGGCCGCCGGACAATTCGAGGGGGTGGCGGCTGAGGAATTTTTCGATGCGCAGCATCTTCGCGGTTTCGCGAACGCGGCGGTCGATTTCGTCCTTCGACATCTTGGCCTGGCGCAGCGGCGAGGCGATGTTGTCGTAGACGGTCATGCTCGGATAGTTGATGAACTGCTGATAAACCATGGAAACGTTGCGATGACGCACCGCGACCTGGGTGACATCTTTGCCATTCATCAGTACCCGGCCGCTGTCTGGCTTGTCCAGACCGGCCATCAAGCGCATCAGGCTGGTTTTGCCTGATAAGGTGCGCCCCAGCAATACGTTGAATGAGCCGGGTTCAAAGCTCAGCGAAGCATCGTCGATCCAGATCTGACCGTCGACGGCGCGGCTGACGTGCTCAAGCGTGAGAGACATGGCGTGCCCTTTTTATTTGTTTTGTTCGGGGTGTTGCGTGTGTGCCGTATGGCAGGCCGTGACATCCGTTGACCGATTGTGCTGACCGCTTGTTGGATAGCGACAATCGTGCCAACCGGCCTGCTCCGGCGCTTTCTGGCTGAAATGCGCGGACTAGAGCGGTGGTGACAATTTGCCGCAAAGATCGGCATTCGTAGATGAACATAAATGAACAGGAAAGGCTGAACACCTGAACAAAATGAACATTGACTTTGAACAATCCTGAACAACAATGGGTGGACGTTTTCGAGCAGGGATGCTCTGCCTAGCGGCATCTCGACAACAATAAATAAAAAGTACTCGGACGGAGCCATTTCATGGCCACAGCAGGCGCATCCCCCAGCCACGACACCATCATTCAGGACTCGTGGGCCCGTTGCCGCGAGTTCGGCCTCGACCACCAGTCACGGCCGTCCTTTGGCCGCCTGCCCGATCAGCAGGTTTCGCAACTGCTCGAGCGCCATCATTCACTGGTGCAGACCACCCATCAGCAGGTGCTGCCCTTCTACGAGAACATCCTGAGCAATTCCAATTGCCTGATTCTGCTCGCCGATCATCAGGGCCAAGTGCTCAATTCCTGGGGCAACAAGCGCTTCGTCGAGCCAGATCAACAACCGGGTTTCGTCGCCGGGGCCAGCTGGCTGGAGCAAGGCGCCGGCACCAATGCCATTGGCACGGCCCTGGCGTGTGAACAGGCTGTTCACATTGAACACGATGAACACTTTCTCAAGGCCAACCGTTTCATGACCGGGTCGGCGGCGCCGATTTTTGATGCGTCGCGGCGGATGATCGCAGTGCTCGATGTGTCCAGCGACAGCTTCCTGCCGCCCTCCCACACCCTTGGGATGGTCAAGATGATGGGCCAGACCATCGAAAACCGGTTGATCCTCGACCAATTTCAGCACAGCCATTTCCAGCTGGTGTTCAATACCGGCCTGAACAACCTCGACAGCCAGTGGGCCGGGCTGCTGGTGTTCGACGAAAGCGGCCGGGTGCTCTGTGCCAACCGCCGCGCCGACAACCTTTTGGGCGTCAGCCTGCTCAACGCCAACATCGAAAACCTGTTCAAGGCGCCGATCGCCGACCTGCTTGATCAACCGGAAGGCCAGCCTTTCCCGCTTCAGGCCTCTGGCCACAACCGTTTTCATTGCGTGCTGAAGCGGCCGAAGGCGCCGGTGCTCAAGCTCAGAACGGTACCGGTGCCAATTCCGGTGCAAGCACCGGTTGTGTCACGGTCGGTCACCGTTGGCGCCATTGAGCCAGGGCTGGGTGATGAGCGGGTTGAGAAAGCCGCGCGCCAAGGTCAGCGACTGCTGGAGAAGAACGTTCCGCTGTTGATCCTCGGCGAAACAGGCGTAGGCAAGGAAGTGTTCGTCAAGGCCCTGCACCGTGCCAGCTCCCGCGCCGATCAGCCCATGATTGCCGTGAACTGCGCGGCGATCCCGTCGGAACTGGTCGAGGCCGAGTTGTTTGGCTATGAAAAAGGCGCGTTCACCGGCGCCCACCATAAAGGCAGCATCGGGCTCATCCGCAAGGCCGACAAAGGCACGCTGTTCCTCGACGAAATCGGCGACATGCCGCTGCCGGTTCAGGCGCGCTTGCTGCGGGTGTTGCAGGAACGGTGCGTGCAACCGGTGGGCAGCAGCGAGTTGTACCCGGTGGACATCCGGGTGATTTCAGCGACCCATTGTTCACTGCGCGAGCATGTGCAGAACGGGCGGTTTCGTCAGGATTTGTACTACCGCATCAGCGGCCTGAACCTGGAGTTGCCGCCGTTGCGGGATCGCAGAGATAAGCCCGCGCTGGTGCGTGCCATTTGGGAGCAGCACCGCGAACCGCAGCAGACCGCGGGGTTTGAGCCGCAGGTGATGGAGTTGTTCGAACGGCACCCGTGGCCGGGGAACCTGCGGCAGTTGAGCAACGTGATTCAGGTGGCGTTGGCGCTCGCCGACGATCAGCCAATTTCCACCGAGCATCTGCCGGAAGACTTTTTGCGGACCTGGCGATGGGCTGCGAGCGCGTCGAGCCCGAGACAGTGCTCAACCGCAAGGCTGCGCTGGACACGCCGGAGGAACTGAGTGAGCTGTTGCAGGCCGCGGGCGGGAATATCTCGCAGCTGGCGAAGCGGCTGGGGGTAAGCCGGAATACGCTGTACAAGCGACTGCGGGAACAGGGGTTTTGAAGGCTTAGATGGTTCCCACGCTCCGCATGGCAACCCGCCGATGACGCTCCGCGTCAAATTAGACGCGGAGCGTCAGACGAGGTATTCCCACGCAGAGCGTGGGAACGATCGTCATCAACCGTGTGCGCGGCTGATCAATCCGTCAGCCGCCATGTCGTGCTGCCTTTGCTGTCTTCCAGCACCACGCCCATGGCGGTGAGTTGATCGCGGATGCGGTCGCCTTCAGCCCAGTTCTTGTCAGTGCGCGCCTGCAGGCGTGCGGCAATCAAGGCTTCGACTTCGGCAGCATCCACACGACCTTCGGCGCCGGCGCGCAGGAAGTCGTCGGCTTCCAGTTGCAACACACCCAGCACACTGGCCAGTTCCTTCAAGCGCGCCGCCAGACCTGCCGCTGCGTTGACATCGCTGTCGCGCAGACGGTTGATCTCGCGAACCATCTCAAACAGCACGGCGCACGCTTCCGGCGTGCCGAAGTCGTCGTTCATCGCCGCCGAAAAACGCTCGACGTACGCTTCGCCACCCGCAGGCTCCGCGACCGGCAGCCCCTTGAGCGCGTGATAGAAACGCTCCAGCGCGCCTTTGGATTCCTTCAGGCTGTCTTCGGAATAGTTGATCGCGCTGCGGTAGTGGCTCGACACCAACAGGTAACGCACCACTTCCGGGTGGTATTTATCCAGCACGTCGCGAATGGTGAAGAAGTTGTTCAAGGACTTGGACATCTTCTCGCCATTGATGCGGATCATGCCGCAATGCAGCCAGGCGTTGGCGTAGGTCTTGCCGGTCGCGGCTTCGCTCTGGGCAATCTCGTTTTCGTGGTGCGGGAATTCGAGGTCGCTGCCGCCGCCATGAATGTCGAAGGTCTCACCCAGGCAGCAGGTGGACATCACCGAGCACTCGATGTGCCAGCCCGGACGCCCTGCGCCCCACGGCGATTCCCAGCTCGGCTCACCCGGCTTGACGCCTTTCCACAGCACGAAGTCCAGCGGGTCGTCCTTGGCTTCGTCGACCTCGATCCGCGCACCGATGCGCAGGTCTTCGATCTTCTTGCGCGACAGCTTGCCGTAACCGAGGAATTTGCCGACGCGGTAGTACACGTCGCCATTGCCCGGTGCGTAGGCATAGCCCTTGTCGATCAGGCGCTGGATCATGTCATGCATGCCGCCGATGTAATCGGTGGCACGCGGCTCCATGTCCGGCTTGAGGATGTTCAGGCGCGCTTCGTCCTCGTGCATCGCGTCGATCATGCGCGCGGTCAGGGCATCGAAGGCCTCACCGTTTTCACGGGCGCGGTTGATGATCTTGTCGTCGATGTCGGTGATGTTGCGCACGTAGGTCAGGTCGTAGCCGCTGAAACGCAGCCAGCGGGTGACGACGTCGAACGCCACCATGCTGCGGCCGTGGCCCAGGTGGCAGTAGTCGTACACGGTCATCCCGCAGACGTACATGCGCACCTTGTTGCCATCCAGCGGTTTGAAGACTTCTTTGCTCTTGCTGAGCGTGTTGTAGATAGAAAGCACGTTGCCTACCTTAGCTCCACGAATCGCGGAGCGTCACAGTCCGGTTAAAGACCGGATGACCGGGTTTCGAGTCCTTCAGATCCGCGCAGAAATAGCCTTCGCGTTCGAACTGGAAACGGTCTTCCGGCTGAGCGTCAGCCAACGACGGTTCAGCGCGACAACCGGTCAACACCTGCAGGGAGCCTGGGTTGATGTTGTCCAGGAAGGTCTTGCCCTCTTCTGCTTTCTCAGGGTTTGCCGACAGGAACAGACGGTCGTACAAACGCACTTCGCATTCGATGCTTTCGGCTGCCGGCACCCAGTGCACAACGCCTTTGACCTTGCGGCCTTCAGGGTTCTTGCCCAGGGTTTCCGGGTCGTAGGAGCAACGCAGCTCGACAATGTTGCCGTCGGCGTCTTTGATCGCTTCGTCGGCGCGAATCACGTAGCTTCCACGCAGGCGCACTTCGCCGTTGGGCTCCAGACGCTTGTAGCCTTTCGGCGGCTCTTCCATGAAGTCGTCGCGGTCGATGTAGATCTCGCGGGAGAACGGCAGCTTGCGCACGCCGAGCTCTTCCTTCTGCGGATGGCGCGGCAGTTCGAGGTGGTCGACCTGGCCTTCCGGGTAATTGGTGATCACGACTTTCAGCGGACGCAGCACGCACATGGCGCGCGGGGCGTTGTGGTCCAGGTCCTGACGGATGCTGAATTCCAGCATGCCGAAATCGACCACGCCGTCGGAACGGTTGGTGCCGATCATTTCGCAGAAATTGCGGATCGACGCCGGGGTGTAACCGCGACGGCGGAAGCCCGAGAGCGTCGACATGCGCGGATCGTCCCAGCCATGCACGTGCTTTTCATCGACCAGTTGCTTGAGCTTGCGCTTGCTGGTGATGGTGTAGTTCAGGTTCAGGCGCGAGAACTCGTACTGGCGCGGCTTGCACGGCACCGGCAAGTTGTCGAGGAACCACTCGTAGAGCGGGCGATGGCTCTCGAATTCCAAAGTGCAGATCGAATGGGTGATGCCTTCGATGGCGTCCGATTGACCGTGGGTGAAATCGTAAATCGGGTAGATGCACCACTTGTCACCGGTCTGGTGGTGGTGGGCGTGACGAATGCGGTAGAGGATCGGATCGCGCAGGTTCATGTTCGGCGACGCCATGTCGATCTTGGCGCGCAGTACGCGGGCGCCGTCTTCGAACTCGCCGGCTTTCATGCGGCTGAACAGGTCGATGTTCTCTTCGACGCTGCGATCGCGAAACGGGCTGTTCTTGCCCGGCTCGGTCAGGGTGCCGCGGTATTCGCGGGCCTGCTCGGGGGTCAGGTCATCGACATAGGCCTTGCCCGTCTCGATGAGATGGACCGCCCAGGCGTACAGCTGGTCGAAGTATTGCGAGGCATAACGCACTTCGCCGGACCACTCGAAGCCCAGCCATTTGACGTCGGCTTCGATGGCATCGATGTATTCCTGGTCTTCCTTCGCCGGATTGGTGTCGTCGAAGCGCAGATGCGTGACGCCGCCAAATTCCTGAGCCAGACCAAAGTTGACGCAGATCGACTTGGCATGACCGATGTGCAGGTAGCCGTTGGGCTCCGGCGGGAAGCGGGTCACGATCTGGGTGTGCTTGCCCGAATCCAGGTCTGCCTGCACGATGGGGCGCAGGAAGTTGGTTGGAATGGCAGGGCCTGCCTTGGAATTCGCAGCGGCATCTTGAGTGGGCTTGCTCATAGGATCCTTGTACGGGTCGCGGCCAGGAAGGCCGGTTAAATCAAAGCGCCTATCATAGCCGAAGCTGTCAAGCCCCTGACAGCGCGCTGTGACAAAACTGCCGAGATGGACGTGTACCTAGCGAGAACCGCCGGGGCAATCGCAACTACCCGAGCGACGGCGACCCTCTGTAAACTGCGCGCCTGGTGTGATCAAAGGAACAGGCCTCGCACCCCGATGGCCGACTGCTGCGATCACCGCCCCTCACCACAGACTTCAAAGAGCGAGCTGACCATGTCGAAAGTAAAGCTGACCACCAACTACGGTGAAATCGTTCTGCAACTGAACGCAGAGAAGGCGCCGCTCACCGTCGCCAACTTCATCGAATACGTCAAAGCCGGTCACTACGAAAACACCGTATTCCACCGCGTGATCGGCAACTTCATGATCCAGGGCGGCGGCTTCGAGCCGGGCATGAAAGAGAAGAAAGACAAGCGCCCGAGCATCCAGAACGAAGCCGGCAACGGCCTGCCGAACAAGAAGTACTCAGTGGCCATGGCCCGGACCATGGAGCCCCATTCAGCCTCGGCGCAGTTCTTCATCAACGTTGCCGACAACGACTTCCTCAACCACAGCGCCAAGACCGTGCAGGGCTGGGGTTACGCCGTGTTCGCTGAAGTCATCGAAGGCACTGAGGTGGTCGACAAGATCAAGGGCGTCGCCACCACGTCCAAGGCGGGTCATCAAGACGTGCCGGCTGACGACGTGATCATCGAGAAAGCCGAGATCGTTGAGTGATATTGCTGATCTCCGATCTGCACCTGGAGGAGAGACGCCCGGACATTACCCGGGCGTTTCTCGGTCTGCTGAATGGGCGCGCTCGTGGGGCCGAGTCGCTGTACATCCTCGGGGACTTTTTCGAGGCCTGGATTGGCGATGACGCCATGTCGCCCTTTCAGCGCTCGATTTGCCAGGCGCTGCGTACGCTGAGCGACAGCGGCACGCGGGTGTTCCTGATGCATGGCAATCGCGACTTCATGATCGGTCAGGGGTTTTGCAAAGCGGCGGGCTGTACGCTGCTCAAGGACCCGAGCGTCGTGAATTTCAACGGCGAACCGGTGCTGCTGATGCACGGCGACAGCCTGTGTACGCGGGACGAAGCCTACATGCGTATGCGCCGTTACCTGCGCCATCCGCTGACGCTGTGGGTGCTGCGGCATCTGCCGTTGAGCACACGGCACAAGCTGGCGCGCAAGCTACGCAGCGAAAGCCGTGCGCAGACGCGGATGAAGGCCAGCGACATTGTCGACGTCACGCCCGAAGAAGTGCCACGGGTGATGAACGAGTCTGGCGTGAAGACGCTGATTCATGGTCACACCCATCGGCCTGCGGTTCACGACCTTCAACTGGGTGAGACCACGGCGCAGCGCATCGTGCTGGGGGACTGGGATCGTGAGGGGTGGTTGCTGCAGATCGATGAATCGGGCTTTCATCTGGAGTCGTTTGCGTTTGAGGCCTGACAGTCCGACGATTGTCCGACGGGGAACCTGTGGGAGCGAGCTTGCTCGCGAAAAGGCCGGTACATCCGCTGAATCTTCAGCGGCTGAAATGCCGTCTTCGTGAGCAAGCTCACTCCCACAAGTATCGTGTTTGACGCCAACAGCGCGGCGTCAATCAATGCCCTCCCCAGGCGCCGCCTTCGCGGTAAACGGCGGTTTAGCCAGCCAGATGATCAGGATCAGCGACAGGAAGATCCAACCCATCATGTAGAAATAGTCCACCGTGGACATCATGTAGGCCTGACTGGTCACCATCGAATCGAGCTGTGCATACGCCTGATTGCTCGCCCCGCCCAGGGTCTCCAGCGCATGCCGCGTTGTCGGCTCGTAGGCGTTCACGTTTTCGCTCAGATACGCATGATGCTGATTGGCGCGGCGGATCCAGATCCAGGTGGTCAACGACGCTGCGAAGCTGCCGCCCAGGTTACGCAGGAACGTCGCCAGCCCCGAGCCGTCGGCAATCTGCGACGGCGGCAGGTCCGACAGCAGGATGCTCAAGGTCGGCATGAAGAACAGCGCCACGCCTGCCCCCATGAACAACTGCACCAGCGCGATGTGGGTGAAATCCACCTGACTGGTGAAATCCGCACGCATGAAGCAGCTCAGGCCGATCGCCAGAAACGCCAGACCGGCCAGCAGACGCAAGTCGAACTTATGCGCGTAACGTCCCACAAAGGGCGACATCAGCACTGGCAGCACGCCCAGTGGCGCCACCGCCAGCCCTGCATAGGTCGCCGTGTAACCCATCTGCGTTTGCAGCCACTGCGGCAGGATCAGGTTGATCCCGAAGAACCCCGCATAGCCCGCCACCAGACAGATCGTCCCGTAGCGAAAGTTGCGGAACGCAAACAGCCGCAGGTTGACCACGGGATGGTCATCGGTCATTTCCCAGATGACAAATGCCGCCAGGCCAATCGCCGAAATCGCCGAACCGATAATGATGAAATTCGACTCGAACCAGTCCAGGTCGTTGCCTTTGTCGAGCACGATCTGCAACGCGCCCACGCCGATGATCAGCGTGATAAGCCCCACGTAGTCCATGGGCTGGCGACTGGTGCTGACCGGTCGCGTGGCCATCTGCTGACGCACCACGAACGCCGCGAACAGACCGATCGGCACGTTGATGAAAAAGATCCACGGCCAGCTGTAACTGTCGGTGATCCAGCCGCCAAGAATCGGCCCGGCAATCGGCGCCACAACCGTCACCATCGCCAGCAATGCCAATGCCATCCCCCGTTTCGCAGGAGGATATACGGCAATCAGGAGCGTCTGTGTCATCGGGTACAACGGCCCGGCGACCATGCCCTGCAGTACCCGAAAGCCCACCAGCTCAGGCATCGAGGTGGAAATGCCGCAGAGGAACGAGGCAGTCACGAACAGCAACGTCGCCCACAGAAACAGCTTCACCTCACCGAAGCGTCGGCTGAGCCAGCCGGTCAGCGGCAGCGCGATGGCGTTACTGACCGCGAACGAGGTGATGACCCAGGTGCCCTGCTCCGAACTCACACCGAGGTTGCCGGAAATGGTCGGCAAGGCCACGTTGGCGATGGTCGTGTCGAGCACTTGCATGAAAGTCGCCAGCGACAGGCCTATGGTGGTCAGCAACAGGCTTGGCGGCGTGAAAGAAGCGGGAGCGTTATTACTCATCGCGAATCCTTTGACACTCGAAGATCACCCCAGCCTGTACACACAGGCCGGGGCAGATGGATTGGCGAATCAGCGCAGGGCCGTCTTGCCGCTGGTTGACGCGCTGTTCTCATGGATCACGCGGGCAATCATCGTGTCGGCGTCGGCCAGTTGTTTGGCGTAGACATCGGTGGTGAACAGCGGCTGCTTCGGCGGTTGCTGCGCCAGCACCGGACCGCTCTGGTCGTGCAGGTTGACGTCAACGGTGGTCGACAGGCCTATGCGCAGCGGGTGCTTGGCCAGTTCGTCGGCGTTGATGTGAATCCGCACCGGCACACGCTGGACGATCTTGATCCAGTTACCGGTGGCGTTCTGCGCGGGCAGCAACGCAAACGCACTGCCGGTACCGGCGCCGACGCTGTCCACGGTGCCGCTGTATTTGATGTCGCCGCCGTACAGGTCTGCTTCAATGTCCACCGGCTGGCCGATGCGCATCTGGCCCAGCTGGGTTTCCTTGAAGTTGGCGTCGATCCACAGCTGGTCGAGGGGAATCACCGCCATCAGCGCAGTGCCCGGCTGAACCCGCTGGCCCAACTGCACGGTGCGCTTGGCGACGTAACCGGTGACCGGCGCAATCAGCGTACTGCGCGCGTTGCTCAGGTAGGCCTGGCGCAGTTGCGCGGCCGCCGATTTGACGTCCGGGTGCGAGGAAACCTGGGTGTCGTCCACCAGCGCGGTGCTGGTTGCCAACTGCTGCTGGATGTTGGTCAACGCGTTCTGCGCGGTGGTCAGGTCATCCTTGGCGTGGGACAGCTCTTCCTGGGAAATCGCCCCGCCCGCCGCCAGACTGCGACGACGGTTGTAGTTGTCCTGGGCTCTCTGCACTTCGGCGCGCTGGGCCGCCAGTTGCGCCTTCATGCCGTCGACGTTGCTGTACAAACCACGCACCTGACGCACCACTTTGGCCAGATTGGCTTCGGCACTTTGCAGCGCCACTTCGGCGTCATTCGGGTCGAACTGCACCAGTACCTGCCCCTCGCGGACCAAATCGCCGTCGTCGGCGCCGATGCTGACAACGGTGCCGGTGACTTGCGGGGTGATCTCCACGACGTTGCCGTTGACATAGGCGTCGTCGGTGCTCTCGCTCCAGCGACCATACATTTCGTACCAGGCCCAGACGCCAATCACGCCGAGCACCACGATCAGCAGCAAACCGAGCAGCAGCAACTTGCGCTTGCGCGGGTTTTTGGTCGGCGTGGTCTGCCCGGCGCCCTTCTCGGCTGGCTTGTCAGCGGCCTTGTCGGGCGCCGAAGCGTTGACGTCCTTTTGTTCGTTTTCAGCGTTGTTGTCGGTAGTGGCAGTGGCCATGACGATTACCTTAATGAGTCAGCGAAGCAGTTGACGGGACGACCGGGGCGGCGTTTTCGCCGGGCTTGCTGTCTTCGAAGCCTCCCCGAGGGCCTGCATCAACTGGATCGAGAGATCGATTCGTTCCGCGTTGAGATCAGCCTGTTGGCGTTGCGATTGCAGCAGTTGTTGCTCGACGCTCAGCACGTCCAGGTAATTACCGATGCCGGATGAGTAGCGTTGAACGACGGTGTCGTAGGATTTCTGAATCACGTCGGTCGCCTGCTGGCGGGCCTCGATCTGGCGACGGATGTCGCGCAACTGGCCAATGCCATCGCTGACATCCCCCAGCGCCCGGACCAGCGTCTTGTTGTATTGCGCCACGGCGAGGTCGTAGTCGGCGTCCCGTGCATCAAGGTCGGCACGGCGACGGCCACCGTCGAAGATCGGCAGCGACACCGTCGGCGCCACGTTGAAGAAGCGACTGGCGGAACCGAACATCGCATCACCCAGCAGCGACTCCGCCCCTGCCGAGGCGCTCAGGTTGAGGTTCGGGTAGAAGTTGGTCTTGCTGACGTCGATGT
Source organism: Pseudomonas sp. 15A4 (assembly GCF_016925575.1). NCBI lineage: Bacteria > Pseudomonadati > Pseudomonadota > Gammaproteobacteria > Pseudomonadales > Pseudomonadaceae > Pseudomonas > Pseudomonas sp. 15A4. The sequence goes on from NZ_CP068986.1 coordinate 5,081,019, forward strand.
TCTTGCTCGCTGCTTCAACCCGCCAGCGCGCGGCGACCAGATCCGGGCGACGGCCCAGCAATTCCGCAGGCACCACCGACGGCAAGGCCACCGCAGCGGGTTGCAACACGGCAGGCCGGCTCAACTGTTCGCCGCGGTCCGGGCCTTTGCCCATGAGCACGGCCAGTTGGATCCTGGCGCTGCGCAGGTTCTTTTCCGCGTCCGCCAGCGACTCGCGGGAGTTGGCTTCAAGGCTCTGGGTCTGCTCGTACTGGTACTCGCTGTCGATGCCCGACTTGAAGCGCCGCGAGCCGAGGTCCAGCAGTTGACTTGTGCGCTTGAGGTCTTCGGCCGCCAGATCGCGGACGATATAGGCCTGGCCCAGGTCGCTGTAGGCACGGGCAACGTCGGCAGCGAGGGTCAGCTGCGCCGCTTGCTGATCGACTTCGCTGGCGCGGGCCTGGCCCAATGCCGCTTCCCAGGCAGCGCGCTGGCCGCCCCACAGATCGAAGTTGTAATTAAAGCCCGCGCTCAGGCTGCGCAAGGTGCTGTAGCGACCGCCGGCCCCGGTCGGGTCCTGATCCCGGGCCAGACGGGAACGGCTGACGCTGGCATCGGCATCGACGGTCGGCATGCGTTCGGCGTCGGCGGCGTACGCCTGGGCATTGGCCTGATGGGTGCGGGCAGCGGCGATCTGCATGTCCGGGCTGTCGCGCAGCGCTTCGGTGATCAGGCTGTTGAGCTGCGGATCGCCCAGGCTGGTCCACCAGTCGCGCTTGGGCCAGGCCGCGGGCGACAGGGTGATGCCGTTGAGGCTCTGGGTCGCCTGCAGCGTGTTTGCATCAATGCCGACGCCTTCGGTTTTCAGGCCTTTGGAACTGGCGCAACCGGCCAGCACGAGTGCCACGACTATCAGGCTCAGGGACGTGCGCAGGGTCGAGCCCCGCTGAATGTGAGTGCTCATCGTTCGGCGATCCGGGCAATCGTGATGGGGTCGCCCGAGGCAACCAGAATTTTTGTCAGAATCTTTTCCAGTGCCAGCAGCTCGCTGTCTTCCAGCACGCCGACCATTTCGTTCATCGCGTGTGCGCCGATTTCAGGCAACAGGTCAGAGAGCGCCTTGCCTTCATCGGTCAGCACTAACTGCACCTGGCGTCGATCTGATTCCGAGCGCGCGCGGGACAGCAGGTTTTTCTGTTCAAGGCGATCGAGCATGCGGGTCATCGAGCCACTGTCCAGGTTCAACATGCGACAGATGTCAGCCGGGGTCTCGGCGCAGAAACGCGCGATCATCACCAGCACTTTGAACTGCTGCGCGGTGACGCCATGGGGCTCGAGATGTCGGTCGAGGATGCGGTTTTTCAGCTGTTCAGTCCGGCCCAGCAACATGCCCAGCAGACTGTCGTGAAAGTTTTCGGGAGTGAAATGCGCCATTGATAGCCAACCATTATCTGCTTAGGCAGTGAATGGAGCGGATCTTACTGCCTAGGCAGTGAACACACAATGAAACAATATTTAAGGTGCACGAAATCGGACGAACGTGATTCGCCTGCTGACGCGGAGGCTTTGATGATGTGGGGATCTAACGCATCTAATGCGGATGAGAAACTGTGGAAGTGAGCTTGCTCGCGAAGTGGTACGTACATCCGCTAGATATTCAGCGGATGTAACGCCGTCTTCGTAAGCAAGCTCACTCTCACATGGACGTTGATTGCTGCCGACAGCGCGGCGCCTGAATTATGAGGAGGCGCCTGAAATGACGCGTTAACCAAAGACGATTTAAAGGGCCGGCACGCCGCTGTGAAAGCGGAAGTCTTCGTCCGGGCTCAAGATCAGCTCGCGCTCGGCCTGGCGGATTTCTTCGATCTTGGCGTCGACGTCCGCCTCGGTGCCGTAGGTGTAGGCGAGCTTCAGGTAATCCTGAAAATGCCGGGCTTCGGACTTGAGCAGGCTGGCGTAGAACTTCGACAGGTCTTCATCCAGATGCGGCACCAGCGCAGCGAAGCGTTCGCAGGATCGCGCTTCGACGATGGCGCCGACGATCAGCGCGTCGGTCAGTCGGTAGGGGTTGTGAGTGCGAACGAGTTTGCGCAGCGAACCGGCATAGCGCGCTGAACTGATGTTAGCCATCGGGATGTTGCGCTTCTTGATGATGCCGATCACCTGCTCGAAGTGACGCAGCTCTTCGCGCGCCAACCGCGACATCTTTGCCAGCAGATCGAACTTGTCGTTGTACTGGAACATGAACTGAAACGCCGCACCGGCGGCCTTCTTTTCATTGTTGGCGTGATCGATCAGCAGGATATCCAGATTCTGCAAGGCGGCCTGAACCCAGCTGTCGGGCGTGGGGCAAAGCAGGAAGGCGTCGATTTCTGGATAAATCTGCATGGGTTCACGGATGGCTGGCTGGGCAAGGCGCCGCATTATACGGAGCCTGACCGGCAGAGCCAGCCTGCGCAGATGAAAAGCGCAGGATTTACCGCAGGCGCCTGAGCGTCACGCTGCTGTCAGACCGCGCCCATCGCATCCTTGAGGAAGCCGGGCGCGATGTAGCGTTCATAGTGCGCTTCGGACAGCAGGAAGAATTCCCGATCAATGGCATCGCGCAGTTCAGGCAGCGACCAGTCGCGAAACTCCGGCAGCAGCACCATGCCGTAAGCGTCCAGCTGGTTGATCACCCGCGCACCCCGCGCAATCAACTGATACGCCCAGCAATATTCAGACTGATGGGGGACGAAGCGGATCTTGCGCTGCTCCAGCTGCGCCCGAAGCCTGGCCGGGTCGAAGACCTCGACTTTCCCCGCCATCACCTGCACCAGCAGCTGTTCCAGACGCAGCCAGACGGCACGTTTAGCCTCTTCGTCATAGCCGTTCCAGTGAATCACTTCGTGGTGGAAGCGCTTGCATCCCCGGCACACGAGGTCGCCGTAGACGGTGGAGCACAGGCCCACGCAGGGCGTTTTGATGATTTGATTGGGCATGAAGGAGCAACACGGCGGCGAACGAAACAAGCCGGCATGTTAGCCCTTTGTCTAACGAGGTACACCCTTCAACCTGTAGGGGCTAACTTACCTTCAGCGGTTTTTTACCGTAGAATCACCGGGCCTTTTAAGGCGCCAATGTCCGTTGGAAGCTGTTTTCAAAGCGTCACGAGCACAGTCAGGGCTTTTTACGATGAGTCGGCCAGCCACCCGTCGCACAAAGCCCGCCCTGCAGTCCGGTCCGACGCGAGTTCGCTTGCGTCCCCTCCTCGACCGATCATGCAGGCGTAAAACTTTGAAAACAGCTTCTGTTGGAGATCGTCAGCTTCCTGCCAAGAAACTTTAAAAAGTTCGAGAGCGCCGATGCGGACCTTCTCTGGATGAGCGTCCCGGACACCCATTTGGGACCACTGATGAGGGTAATACTGTGCTTGAAGCCTACCGTAAACACATCGAAGAGCGTGCCGCCCAGGGTATCGTGCCCCAGCCGCTTAACGCCGAACAAACTGCAGGCCTGGTCGAGCTGCTGAAAAACCCACCGGCTGGCGAAGAAGCTTTCCTGCTTGACCTGATCACCAATCGCGTTCCACCAGGCGTTGACGAAGCTGCCTACGTCAAAGCCGGTTTCCTTTCTGCCCTGGCCAAGGGCGAAGTCACTTCCCCTCTGCTGGACCGTAAACACGCTGTAGAGCTGCTCGGCACCATGCAGGGCGGTTACAACATCGTGACCATGGTCGAGCTGCTGGACGACGCTGCATTGGGCCAGGTCGCTGCCGACCAACTCAAGCACACCCTGCTGATGTTCGACGCCTTCCACGACGTCGCTGAAAAAGCCAAAAACGGTAATGCAATCGCCCAAGGCGTTCTGCAGTCCTGGGCTGACGGTGAGTGGTTCCGCAAGCGTCCGACCCTGGCCGAGAAGATCAGCCTGCGCGTCTTCAAGGTCACCGGCGAAACCAACACCGACGACCTGTCGCCTGCACCTGATGCCTGGTCGCGTCCAGACATCCCGCTGCACGCCCTCGCCATGTTGAAAATGGCCCGGGAAGGCATCGTGCCTGACGTTCAGGGTTCCATCGGCCCGATGAAACAGATCGAAGAAATGCGCGGCCAGGGTTTCCCTATCGCCTACGTGGGCGATGTGGTCGGCACCGGTTCTTCGCGCAAGTCGGCAACCAACTCGGTGCTGTGGTTCTTCGGCGACGACGTCCCGAACGTACCGAACAAGCGCGCGGGCGGTTTCTGCTTCGGCACCAAGATTGCCCCGATCTTCTACAACACCATGGAAGACGCCGGCGCCCTGCCAATCGAATTCGATGTCTCGAACATCAACATGGGCGACGTGATCGACGTTTACCCATACGCTGGCAAAGTCTGCAAGCACGACAGTGAAGAAGTCATCACCACCTTCGAACTGAAGACCCCAGTGCTGTTGGACGAAGTCCGTGCCGGCGGTCGTATCCCGCTGATCATCGGCCGTGGCCTGACCGACAAGGCGCGTGCCGAGCTGGGCCTGGGCCCGACCGACCTGTTCAAGCTGCCTGAAGCCCCTGTCGACACCGGCAAGGGTTTCACCCTGGCGCAGAAAATGGTGGGCAAGGCCTGCGGTCTGCCGGAAGGCAAAGGTGTGCGTCCTGGCACCTACTGCGAACCGAAGATGACCACCGTCGGCTCCCAGGACACCACTGGTCCAATGACCCGTGATGAACTGAAAGACCTGGCGTGCCTGGGCTTCTCGACCGATCTGGTGATGCAGTCGTTCTGCCACACCGCGGCGTATCCAAAGCCGATCGACGTGACCACGCACCACACGCTGCCTGACTTCATCATGACCCGCGGCGGCGTTTCCCTGCGTCCGGGCGATGGCATCATCCACAGCTGGCTGAACCGCATGCTGCTGCCGGACACCGTCGGCACCGGTGGTGACTCGCACACCCGTTTCCCGATGGGGATTTCGTTCCCGGCCGGTTCCGGTCTGGTGGCGTTTGCCGCGGCCACTGGCGTGATGCCACTGGACATGCCGGAGTCGATCCTGGTCCGCTTCAAGGGCGAGATGCAACCGGGCATCACCCTGCGCGACCTGGTTCACGCGATTCCTTACTTCGCGATCCAGAAGGGTTTGCTGACCGTCGAGAAGAAGGGCAAGAAAAACGCCTTCTCGGGTCGCATCCTGGAAATCGAAGGCCTGGACAACCTGAGCATCGAGCAGGCATTCGAGCTGTCCGACGCCTCGGCCGAGCGTTCTGCCGCAGGTTGCACGATCAAGCTGTCGAAAGAGTCGATCACCGAATACCTGAACTCGAACATCACCCTGCTGCGCTGGATGATCGAACAGGGTTACGGCGATCCGCGCACCCTGGAACGTCGTGCTCAAGCGATGGAAGCCTGGGTCGCCAATCCGGAGCTCATGGTTGCGGACGCTGATGCCGAGTACGAAGAAATCATCGAGATCGATCTGGCCGACATCAAAGAGCCTGTGCTCTGCGCGCCAAACGATCCGGACGACGCCCGTCTGCTGTCCAGCGTTGCTGGCGAGAAGATTGACGAAGTGTTCATCGGTTCGTGCATGACCAACATCGGCCACTTCCGCGCTGCGGGCAAGTTGCTGGATCAGGTCAAAGGTCAGCTTCCTACGCGTCTGTGGCTGTCGCCGCCGACGAAGATGGATGCTCATCAATTGACCGAGGAAGGCTACTACGGCATTTACGGCAAGGCTGGCGCGCGCATGGAAATGCCGGGCTGCTCGCTGTGCATGGGTAACCAGGCACGTGTGGAGCCGAATTCGACCGTAGTATCGACGTCGACCCGTAACTTCCCGAACCGTTTGGGTGATGGGGCGAACGTGTATCTGGCGTCGGCTGAGTTGGCGTCGGTGGCGTCGATTCTGGGTCGTCTGCCGACGGTCGAGGAGTACATGGAGTACGCGGGCAAGATCGACAGCATGGCTGCCGATGTTTACCGTTACCTGAGCTTCGATCAGATCGCGGAATTCCGTGAGGCTGCGGCGAACGCTAATATCCCGGTTGTTCAGGCTTAATAGCTGAGACCGTGTTGAGAAAACCCCGCTTCGGCGGGGTTTTTTGTTTTTAAGATCAAGGGCGTCTGCCTGGGGGCAGACTGTTTCGCCTTCGGCGACTTACTTTTGAACAGCACCAAAAGTAAGCAAAAGTGCTTGCTCTCGGTTGGGCCCCTCGTTCCTCGGGGTCCCTTCACTCCGGTCTCGCTCCGTGGGCGCGCCGCCATCCGCCATCCATGGCGGGGGCGGCTCTCGCGGCATCCATGCCGCTCGGCCCACGGAGCGAGACCTGCGTTCAGCCTGCACCCAAGTCGCGTTTTGCGGTGACTGAGCTTTTTGCGTATGAAGATCAAAAGCGCAAAGCAGATCAAAAGCTTCCCGGCTGAAGCCGGTCCTACGGGCGTACGCGCTGCTGTTAGTGGGACCGGCTTCAGCCGGGAAGGGGCCGGTGTGGGCGACGGTAATTTCACGGCATGACGCTTGATCGTTCCCACGCTCTGCGTGGGCATGCATCCCGTGACGCTCTGCGTCACAACGCGCGATGTCCATGCTTTTGGGCACGGGTCGCCGTAGCCATGTCAGCAATTGGCCGCTTAGACTGTTCCCTCTTTCTGTTTTCAAAGGACGAATCCAGTGAATGTTGCTGTCGATCAAGTGGTGATCCATCGTTTTACCGAGGCCCATATCGAGGGCGTGACTGCGTTGTATAACGACCCCGAGGTGTGTCGTCAGGTGCTTCAGATGCCGTATCAGTCCGCCGATGTCTGGCGCAAGCGGCTGGCGGGGGCGGACGACCGGTCTGTGAAACTTGTCGCTTTGCATCAGGGCCAGGTGATCGGCAACATTGGTCTGGAGCAATACGCGCGCATTCGCCAGCGCCATGTCGGCGCGATCGGCATGGGCATAGCGGCGGCGTGGCAGGGCAAAGGGGTGGGGTCGCGGCTGATGGCTGCCGTGCTGGAAGTCGCGGACAACTGGATGAACCTGCACCGGGTTGAACTGACGGTGTTCGCCGACAACGAAGCCGCCCTGGCGCTGTACCGCAAGTTCGGCTTCGAAACCGAAGGCCGCCTGCGTGACTACGCCATACGCGACGGCGTCCTCGTCGACGCCATCAGCATGGCGCGGCTGAAATAACCGCCCAGCCCTTTGGAAGAACGACGCAGAGCGTCCCAGGATGCATACCCACGCGGAGCGTAGGAACGATCAACAGCATTCGCGAGCGAGCTCGCTCCCACAGGTAGGTTGTTCGGCCAGCAAACCTGCCACCGTCCACACTGGCCCCTTCCCGGCTAAAGCCGGTCCCACTAAAAAGCACACCGCGTACACCCTGTGGGACCGGCGTTAGCCGGGAAGCTTTTGATCTGCTTTGCTTTTGATCTTCATACGCAAAAAGCCCAGACACCGCCAAACGCGACTTGGGCGCAGGCCGAACGTAGATGATGCGCAGTGGGCCGAGCCGCATGGATGCGGCGAGAGCGCCGTCAGGACATGGATGTCCGTTCGGCGCGGGCCCACGGAGCATCGTCGAAGTGAGGGAACCCGACGAAGTCGGGCCTAGCCAGGAGCAAGCACCCTTGGTTACTTGGGGTGCTTTTCCAAGTAACTCGCCGAAGGCGAAACAGTCTGCCCCCAGGCAGACGCCCTTGACCTTGATCTCCCAACGCAAAAACAAAAAAGCCCCGCGTCTCTCAACGCGGGGCTTCCGATTACAAACGACTAAACCCTCAAACCACAGCCGTCTGCCCACTCATCGCCAGATCCAGCAACTCACGGTTAGCGACCGCATACATCGCGTAATCGTGACCACTCGCTGCACGCAACTCCACCAACATCGCGCGCCAGCGCTCGACCATCGGCAAATGCTGCTCCAGCCACAGATTCAAACGCTCCTCGACGTCCGCAGGACCATTCGCCATCTGCAACACAGACACCGTGATCGCCCGCTGCTGCCAATCGATATCATCGCGGAACGCCTCACGGGCCAGCGCCTGCCAATTGTTTTCAACCGGCAACGCACTGATCTGCTGCAGATACCACGTCACATCCAGCGAACTGCCCACCGCGAAATACACCTTCGCCACGTCCGCTGCATTCTGACCGGTCACATCCGACGCCTCGATGATCGGCAACAGCGTGTACAAATGACTCGTACCCGCCACCATCCGCGCCAGCAACTCCGGCACGCCGGCTGCCACGTACTCCTGATATCGCGTCTGCCAGACCTCACGGGTCGGCCCTTCCAGCAACTCGTCCAGCTTCAGACCCAGCGCCGCGATGTGCGGACCGAAGTGCGCCACGTCACGCGCCGCGTCCAGTTCGTTGCGACGGCTGCGCAGGAACCAGCGCGTCGCGCGACGGCCCAGACGCATCAGCTCATCCATCAACGCCAGCTGAATCTCGGCCGGGACCTTGTAGTCCAGCGCCTCGATCTGACGGAACCAGTGCGGGAGGTGGAAAATGTCACGCACGATCACGTAAGCACCGGCCACGTTGGCGGCCGTCATGCCGGTCGACTCTTTGAGTCGCTGCACGAACGTGATGCCCATGTGGTTGACCAGATCGTTGGCGATCTGAGTGCTGACGATTTCGCGCTTCAAACGGTGACGACGCATCGACTCGGAGAACTTCGCGCCCAGCGACGGCGGGAACGCGGTTTCCATGTCGCGGGCCAGGTAATCGTCGTCCGGAACGCGGGACTCCAGCAGCGCTTCCTTGAGGTCGATCTTGCTGTAGGAAATCAGCACCGACAGCTCGGCCCGGGTCAGGCCCTTCTTCTCGGAAATGCGCTCGGCCAGCTGATCTTCCGCCGGCAGGAACTCGATGGCGCGGTCCAGCTTGCCCCGCGCTTCCAGGTCGCTCATCAGGCGCTTGTACTCGGCGATGCGCTCGTAGGCACGGCGCTCCGCCAGGGACAGAGCCTGGGTCTGCTTGTAGTTGTTGCCGAGGACGAGATTGCCCACTTCGTCGGTCATGCTTTCGAGCAGCAGGTTGCGCTGCTTCTCGGTCATGTCGCCGGCCTGAACCACTTCGTTCAGCAGGATCTTGATGTTCACTTCATGGTCGGAGCAGTCCACGCCACCGGCGTTGTCGATGAAGTCGGTGTTGGTAGCGCCGCCCATCAGGCCGAACTCGACACGGCCCAGTTGGGTCATGCCGAGGTTGCCGCCCTCGCCCACCACTTTGCAACGCAGCTGATTGCCGTTGACGCGCAGCGCGTCGTTGGCTTTGTCGCCGACGTCTGCATGGGATTCGGTGCTGGCCTTGACGTAGGTGCCGATGCCGCCGTTCCACAACAGATCCACCGGCGCCTTGAGCAGCGCGTGCATCAGTTCGGTCGGGGTCAGCTTGTCAGCGGTGATGTCGAAGCGCGCTTTCATCTGCGGGGTGATCGCGATGCTTTTCGCGCTGCGCGGGAAGATACCGCCACCTGCGGACATCAGGCTGGTGTCGTAATCGGTCCACGCCGAACGCGGCAGGTCGAACAGACGCTGACGCTCGACGAAGCTGCTCGCCGGGTCCGGATTCGGGTCGATGAAGATGTGCAGGTGGTTGAAGGCCGCCACCAGTTGCAGCTTGTCGGACATCAACAGGCCGTTGCCGAACACGTCACCGGCCATGTCGCCAACGCCGATCACGCTGATGCTGTCCTGCTGCACGTTGATGCCGCGCTCGCGGAAGTGGCGCTGTACGCCGACCCACGCGCCCTTGGCGGTAATGCCCATTTTCTTGTGGTCGTAACCCGCCGAGCCGCCGGAAGCGAAGGCGTCGCCGAGCCAGAAGCCGTAATCGATAGCGATGCCGTTGGCGATGTCGGAGAAGGTCGCGGTGCCTTTGTCGGCGGCCACGACCAGGTACGGGTCATCGTCGTCGTGACGCACGACGTTGGCCGGCGGTACCAGCGCGCCTTCTTTCAGGTTGTCGGTGATGTCCAGCAGACCGGAAATGAACAGGCGGTAGCAGGCGATGGCTTCAGCCTGAATCTCGTCGCGGGTCCCGGTGGTCGGCAGACGACGGGGCAGGAAGCCGCCCTTGGCGCCGACCGGCACGATGACCGAGTTTTTCACCTGCTGGGCTTTGACCAGACCCAGCACTTCAGTGCGGAAGTCTTCTTCACGATCGGACCAGCGCAGGCCGCCACGGGCTACGTTGCCGAACCGCAGGTGTACGCCTTCGACGCGCGGCGAGTAGACGAAGATTTCGAACTTCGGCACCGGCTTCGGCAGCTCGGGGATCAGGCGCGGGTTGAACTTGAAGCTGAAGTAGCTCTTGCTCTGGCCGTTGGCGTCGCTCTGGTAGAAGTTGGTGCGCATGGTCGCCTTGATCAGGTCAAGGTAGCGACGCAGGATGCGGTCTTCGTTGAGCACCTGCACGCCGTCCAGCGCGGTCAGAATGGCCTGTTCCAGACGCTGCTGCATGTCGTCGAGGTCGCCGCCGCTGAGCTTGCGCGCCAGGTAGAAGCGGGTCTTGAACAGACGCGTCAGCTCGCGGGCGATGTCGGCGTGGTTGTTCAGCGTGCTGGCGATGTAACCCAGGTCGAAGCCCAGACGGATCTGTTTCAGGTACCGCGCGTAGGCCCGCAGCAACGCCACATCGCGCCACGGCAAACCGGCCGTCAGCACCAGGCGGTTGAAGGCGTCGTTTTCGGCTTCGCCCCGCACGATATGGACGAAGGCGTCCTGCAACGTGTCGTTGAGCTGTTGCAGGTCCAGCTTCAGGCCTTCGCCGTAAGTGAACGCAAAGTCGTGAATCCAGAATTCGCGGCCATTGGTGTGGCGCAGGCGATATGGGAACTCGCCGAGCACGCGCAGGCCGAGGTTCTCAAGAATCGGCAGCACGTCGGACAGCGCCAGCGGCGTGTCAGCGTGGTACAGCTTGCAGTGCAGCTGCGCCTTGTCGCCCGACAGCGGCTGATAGAAGCTCATCACCAGCGGATTGGCTTCGGACAGGCTCAGCACGTGTTGCATGTCGACCACGGCAGAGTGCGCGGCGAAACGCTCGCGGTAGCCGGCCGGGAAACCTTTCGGGAAGTCGGCCAGTACATTGGTGCCCTGGGCTTCGCCGAAGCTTTCGATGACCAGACTGGCGTAGTCGTCTTTCCACGAACGGCAGGCCTGAACGACTTCGTTTTCCAGCTGCTGCGGGTCGATGTCGAGGGTGACTTTCGGGTCCACCCGCAGGATCAGCTGCACACGCGCCAGTACCGACTCGGAGAAGAAGGTCCAGAACTCGCAGTCGGTGGCTTTCAGGCGATCCATCAGCACTTGCTGGATCTTCTGACGGACTTCGGTGGAGTACACGTCGCGCGGCACATAGGCCAGGCAGTAGCAGAAACGACCGTACGGGTCTTTGCGCAGGAACACGCGAATCTTGTTGCGCTCCTGGATCTGCACGATCGACATGACGGTGGTAAACAACTCGTCCACCGGGGTCTGGAACAGGTCGTCGCGCGGCAGCACTTCAACCACTTGCGCCAGTTCCTTGCCCAGGTGCGCCTTGGCGTCGAACCCGGAACGGCGCTCGACTTCGGCGACCTTGCGGCGGATGTAGGGAATGGCGCGCACGCTTTCGCCGTACACCGACGAGGTGTACAGGCCCATGAAGCGAGACTCCTTGATGACCTTGCCGTCGGCGTCGATCTGGCGGATCGACACGTAGTCCGGATACGCCGGGCGATGCACGCGGCTTGGGTGCGCGGCCTTGGCGAACGACAACAGGGTCGGCTCCTGCAGGTACTTCACTGCATAACCTTCGATGTGCAAGTCATCGGCGGTGAGCCCAGCGCGCAGCAGTTTGGTCAGGCCTAGGAAGGACGACGGGTCGTACTGGAGCTGACCGCCCTCGCCTTCGTCACTGACGGTGAATTCTTCGTAACCGAGGAAGGTGAAGTGGTTGTTCACCAGCCATTCGAGGAACACCTTGACCTCGGATTTCTCCTCGGGGTCAATGTTGTACTCGGTGGCGTCGATGCCGGCCAGCAGCTCGTGGAGCTTGGCTTTCATCGGCTCGAAGTCTTCCACCGCGACGCGGACTTCCCCCAGCACCTGCTCCAGTTCGCGGGCCAGCACGTTCAGCTCCGCAGCATTGGCGCAACGGTCGATCTCCAGGTACATCAACGATTCTTGCAGCACATCTTCGCCGCTGGTGCCTTTGGGCAGCAGTTCGACCAGTTGACCACGGGCATCGCGTCGCACACTCAGTACGGTGGTTTGCAAGGTGTGGATGCTGTAGCCGCGGCGGTTGAGCTCGGTGCGCACCGAGTCCACTAGAAACGGCAGGTCGTGGTGCAGCACTTCGACGGCGGTGTGGGTCGACTGCCAGCCGTGGCGCTCGTAATCGGGGTTGTAGACCCGCACTTGCGGGCTGGAATGTTCAAAGCGCTCAAGCAAACGCCAGGCAGAAAGGGTACAGCCTGCCAGATCGGAGAGCCGACGCTGGGTCAGCTCGTCCAGGGAAATGATGCCGAAGAACTGCTCAGCGAACAGCGCCACTTGTGGCAGTGCCTGTTCACTGATGTGCTGGGCCAGTGCCGCTTGCAGTTGGTGCTGGAAGTCGGACTTGCTGGCTGCGGTGAAGAACGCCATCTTTGGTACTCCGCTTGGGCTTTTATATACGGTCTTAGGAGAGATGCGTGGTGCCGGGTCGAGTGTCGCGTTTACCGCTGCACGAGGATAGTCAGGAAAACGTGACTACGGGCAAAGCGTAGCGCTTTGCTTAAGTACTAACGCTTGTCGTGTGTGCGCCGTCACATCTGGCCGACCCGAATGAACCGTGTACACCGTCGCCCAGGCAGGCTCGGCTGTACAGCGTTTCATCTGCTACGCAGCTTAACGAGACCAGCCGCGCGCCTGCTTGCGGTGCTGCGACATATTCGGACATCGGGTTGCTACGGGATGTTGCGAAAGCGGCGAAGGCGCCGCCTGGCTGAGATGACAACCCGGGCCTGGTACGAGTGAGTGGGCAAATGTGCGCGAACACTGGCAAAATCCCGCTCACCCCCAGACGCTCTCAAGGAACATTCCCATGCTCATGACCACCGACAGCTTCATCTACAACCCCTGTGACGAGGAAGAAGATGACATGGCGCTGGCGTGTTGCCATGGGTCAAACGGCGACCTGTTCATGCTGGCGCGCTTTCCGGACGAGGACGAAGTCGACATCACCTTCCGCGACGACACCATTCACGTCGACGAGCAGATCATCGTGACCTTCAGCGCCACCCGCCTGATCTTGGAGATTGACGCAGGGGACGCCATCCATCTGGGCGGAGATACGTCCTACGAAATCCTGCACAGCACGCCGGCCAGTGAGCTGGCCGATCTGGATGCAACGTTGCGAATCATCCTCAAGGATGTAGGGGCATACATCAGCGAAATCCGCTAGTGAGTGACCCGGTCGTGGAGTACACCCGGCGGTGAGCGACGACTGGCCTCCCTTCTTCGACCGACGCCACCAACGCCTCGACCTCTTCACTGAACGCTTTTCCGCCGTCGAGCGCCATGTATCGCACATGCAAGATGACGTCGGTCAGCGTCGCAAGCATAGCCTGCTGACTCTCGGATTCATGGTTGGGGAAACTCAGCGTCCAGCTAGAGATGGCGCCCGTGCCTTCAAACGGGAAATAACGCTCATCGCCAAAGTCCAGCGTCGCCATGCCGTGGTCATCAACACCGCTGGAAAGACCAATCTGCTGATTGGATCGTGGGTTGAAGACGATCTGGTCCTGACGAATATCTTCGTCGCCTTCTGCCAGCTCCCCAGCCTGTTGATAAAGGTATTTCACATTGCCAATCTGCGGCTTCAACAGGTAGCTACTGGACTGCTGGCTCAGCGTTGCATGAATGTCCTGATAGGGTTGGAGCACGACTGGCAATGACACCGACACCCGCACCAGTTGGCGCAAGTAATGGCCGGGGTAATCCTTGTCGAATGTCGAGGACTTGAGCTGAAAATTGATTTCACCTTCGGCCCGCAGTGTCTCGACCACCGCGTCCCAACCCGTGGCAGCGGTCTGCGACGAGAAAGCAGCGCCTGGATCGTAATCCTGCAATAGCGCTTTGAGCGACACGGTTTTTGTCAGTTCAAGGCGCCGCTCATGACGACTCAGATACGCCGACTCCATCTGCAGCAAGCCCAATTTAAGGGACTCGCCCGCTGTCAACCCGAAGCGGTTATCAGCCCAGGCGGTGGTCGAGATAAACCGCGTATCGCGATCGCCGATTTCATACTGCCAACAGGCTTCGGTGCTCAAGCACATCGAGAGCACGGCGTCGTAGGCCTGGAAATACAGCGTCGACATTTGGCTCAACAACCATTGATACAGCCCAGCGCCGCAGGCCCGCCCTTTGATGAAGGCGTACATCGCTTGCGCCTGTTCCCGCGCTTTGGTGGCCTGTTCCAGGCTGGTTATGGCCGACTGCAGGTTCACGTCCTGCGCCTGGATCTGCTGATCGAGTATCTCCAGCTCGAACTCGGCCTGTTTGGCCATGAACTGCCACTCGTCACGACGGCGATTTTGCATGTCAGTGGTCAGTTGTACCTGGGCCAGCTCCGACAATACTGCAGCGGCACTTTCGGCTAATTCCGCCGGGCCAAAAGCAGCGCCGCCCCAGTGCATGCCACCGGTGGCACCACCGAACAGGTTAGGTGCCAGGTTGGCGAAGTGTCCAGCGGCACCCAGCGCCCGGGCAGCAACGGTAGAGCCCATCGCAGCCATACGCTTGCCATGGGCAGATTTTTCCAGCGCGCTGACATCCTTGCGCACTAACGCGTCGTAATACTCTTTGCGCGCGGCGACACCGCGACGACTTGCTTGCAACGCGTCGCGGCTTTTGCCGGCCTCATCGATGGCATTTTGTTGTAGCCGCTCGGCAAAGGTCGCCAGATCATCGACGATCTGCCCTTGCTGCAGCTCATCCTGCTCGGCGCGGTCCCGGGATTCCATGTGGTTGAGCACTACCTGGGCAAAACGGATCAACATTTCCACCGCGTATTGGGTGCGTGGCAGCATGGCGCGAAAACGATACGGCGGGATGATTGCCAGCGAGCCCAGGCGCCGCTGGCTCAGGCTCGAGCCGCTCAACTGCGCACGCAGCAGGTCCAGCGGATTGGCCGGGGCTTCGTACAGCGCCAGTTGCATCGGCTTGCCGTCCAGCGTCAGGTTGTGGCGCAGGTTGAACAGCCGTTGCTCCAGCTGGCTCCACAGGTCCAGCAACAGGCTGTTGACCGGCAGTCGGAAGGCCGGGAGATCAAGCAGACGCAGCCAGGGTGCGCCGTCGTCGCGCAGCGGGATCAAGTCGCGCAGCTTGTGGAGCATGGATGACTCGAGCAAGGCAAAGGAACGCTTCTCCGGTTCCAGCACAGCAGACAGGGTCGCCGGCGTCCAGCGGCTGATACTGCGGCCCTTCGACAACGGGCCTAACAGGGAGCCTGCCCGAACGTACAGCAGCTTGGCCTCGTTGAGGGTGTCGCGGGTGACCTGGCGATACAGCATGTCGCCCCAGGTCATGAGGTTGTTCACGTAGAGCATGAATATCGCTTTGCGGTAGTGCGACGGCGCCCCTCGCGCGATGGCGTCAGGATTGCCCAAACCTTCCAGCTCGGTGTTGAAGCGATCAGGCAGGCCCAGCGGACGGCAACTCCAGTAAGGCAACCAATCTGTCGTTGAAGGCGGCGGGTAAAGGGGAGCAACGCGCATTTGCGGATTGAACAGGCGCTCCAGCCAGGCCTGCGCTTCTGAGTAGTCGAACTCCTGCTGTAAGCGCCAGGCGACCAAGTGCGAGACGTGAAAGAAAATCTCCCAGAAATAAAGGCCATTGGCGCCATCGAAGTCCAGGTAAACCGGCGCGGTCTGGCCGGGTAATTCAGGTTCTACGGTGTGCTGGGTTTCCCAGGACAAGGCACTTTCCAGCGAGAAAGCAGCCTTGTGCGACAGTTCCTTTGCGAAAAGGGTGTTGAGGCGGATGGAAGCGGCGCTGGCATCGATGCCAATGGGGCTGAGATCAAGGTAATGCGCGCCGGCTGGGGTTGTCATGATCAGTGGAGCGGGGGTGGATACCGGCACCAGCTCCACCTTGAATGCGTTTGCGCCGAACTTCACGTCATCACCCAGTTTTTCACCCCACTGATACACACGATTATGGTCAAAACCCGTCGCCCAACTGTGCTCGATCAGGGGCGTCCTGGCAGCGCCATTTAAAATTAATGTTCCACTTCCTACCGGTGCAATGGGATCGAAGCGGCGGATAACCCACTCCATCTCCGCCGGTTGGTAATTAGGCTTGTATTGAGCACAATCCAGTGGCCAGTCCATGCTATCGCTTATGCGGACGATGAACTCACCGTCACTGCCCGTCAATTCAAACGCCTCTTGATCAAACTCAATAACTTTCTCTGCCCGCATGTAGGTGAAATAACCGTCGCCGTAGTCCGCAAAGTCGGCCTCATTAACGGTACAGAGCTCTTGTCCAGCACAAACGAGTGATGCGCTTATAGGAGGAAATACCAAGTCCTTGTCGATAAACCTGATCACGCTGAAGGTTAAATCGCCGATACCTGAGATGACGTCCACATGAAATCCATACCGCTGACTGTAGTCGATGGCTTTACTATAAATAAAATCACTGCCCCGCTTTACATTGACTGCCTTATTGCAGAACCCTTGAAGGGTCCCGGCATTGTTTTTCCAATCGACGTGAAGTGTCAGGTATTGATTGACCGCCAACTCTCCTTTCCCGAGTACCGTTCCCTCGCTTGTTTGATCCCACGTTATCGGCGCAATCGTATACTCGCTGGCCACATCGTCGAAGGCGAACTGAACCCGACGGTTGTCTGCGCCAAGCATTGCACCCATGCTCCCGGAGACATCAAGGTTGATAGGGTTTAAAAGACTGTCGCGCACGAGGTAAGTGTTGATATCAGGCTCGAATCCTTGTGAGACAAAGTGTACCGCTAACAGCCGACCACCATCAGCGGCCCGGTCAGTGCCAACACCGAGTCGATAGCCTTTTGTAACAACACCCTCGGCACTCACCTCGTTGGCGAGCAATTCATCCGGCGCCACACCCGACTGAAGAAGAATTGGCACACTCCAGCCATTATCAAGCCTTCGATATGCCAGCTTCAGATGATATTCGAACTCACCGGTGGTAGCCCCGGCATCGTCATATACCGCTTTCCCGGACTCAGCCCAGACCGCATATAACCGCCCATCCATCACAACCGGCCGACAATGTTTTATATGTGCACCCGAGACCGAGTCAATCGGCAACCACTGTGTCCAGCCTGCCATGGTCGGTTTGGTTGCATCGTCTCCCGGATATAAATGCGCCTTGCGCCAATAGAACCCAAACGGCTCGATGCTTTGCCGTCCGATAAAATAGTAATCGGCATCCACGAACTTCGTGCTGTCCACATAACAACCGGTGATCTGCAGATTGCTGATCACCTCGAATGCCTGCAGGTAGTTGCCCAACGCGCTTTGAACCGAATCCCGAGACAACCGGGCCTGGGCGATTTCTGACTCAAAAGTCTCGAACATGCTCGTCTTGTCGAGTCGCAGCGTCGGGTCAAGATAGTTTTCGGGGTAATCCGCAAGCATCTGGTAGCCCGCCCACACGCTGTACTGCGACATGCCCTCGCGCCAGAGCGTCAGCGATTCGCGGGATGCGTTGGCGTAGCCTGGCTCCATGCCATTGTAGATGGCGTGAATATGTTGCTGGACGCTGGCAATGCTCTGCGCCACTCGACTGGTGTCCACCTGCCCGGTGACCTGATTGTCGATCAGCAGATACTCGTAGAGATCGTCTTGGGTCAGCGCCGGACTCAACGCCGCGTTTCCCTGGGGAGCGAGCTGGCCCAAATAGTAGGCGACCAAAGCATCCCGTCGTTGTTCTTCCAGAACCCCAATAATTGCCTGGCTCATGGCCTTGCCCTCATCATCCGTTGATGTGCGTACGCCGCGCCGCCAGAGCGGCACGATCCTGTTGAAGGCTGGCGGCCAGCGTCGCCGCTAACCGACGCTGGTCAGGGGTGGCAGCAGCGCCTTGACCTGTTCGGCAAACACTTTCCCACCGTCCATAGCGCGATAGCGCAGGTGGATGATGATGTCCTGCAACTCATCGAACATCCGTTGCTGCGAGCCACATTCGTGTCGCGCAAATGTCAGCGTCCAGCTCGATACTGCGCCAGTCCCCTCAAAGGGCAGGTAACGCTCATCGCCCGCCAGGGGCGTATGCAGACCGCTGTCTTCGGTATCACCTGAGATCGCGATCTGCTGCCCTGATCTGGGATTGGCGATGACAAACCTGGGATTGACGTCATCGTGCTCGCCCGGCAACTCATTGGCCTGCTGATACATGTGTTTGCAACCACCCGGATCAGCCTTCAGCAAGTAGCTGTTAGTGAGTTGTCCGAGCACCGCCCGGGCGTTCTCGAACGGCCCCAGCACGCCGGGCAGCGACAGCGTTACCTGTCCCAGTCGACGCAAGTAGTGGCCCGGATAATCCCGGTCGAACAGCGATGGCTTCAAGGCAAAATCAAGGGTGCCGGACGTACGCAACTGGGCGATCACGGAAGGCCAGCCTGCCTCGTTTCCGTCAGTTTGGTAGTCGGCCAGCAAGCGTCTTAGCGATACGGTTTTTGCCAGGTCAAGGGACCGTTCATTGCGCACAAGGAAGGCCGACTCCATTTGCATCAGCCCCAGCCCCAGGCTTTCTCCTGCCGTAAGCCCGTGGCGGTTGTCCTGCCACGCATTGACCGGTATGAAGCGCGTGTCATCATCTCCGATCTCGTACTGCCAGCATGCTTCGGTGGCCAGGCACAGCGAAAACACGGCGTCGTAGGCCTGAAAATAAAGCGTGGCCATCTGCCCGCCCAACCACTGATACAGGGCAGCATTGGTGGCGCGGTTCTGGATAAATGCATACAGCGCCTGCGCCGCTTCACTGGATTTGCGAGAGCGATCGCGTTTCAGTTGTGCTGAACGAATCAACATCTGCTGCAGCTCATCCTGCAGGGCGAGCGCCTCGACCTGCTTTTGCGCCTCGTCCTTGAGGAACGCCCACTCGGTGCGCCGCCGCTCACGGGCATCGGCACGCATCTGCGCTTCGGCACTGTCCGAAAAATAGATGGCCGCACCCTCTAGCAGTGAAGCCGCCGCCCAGGGCGGCCCTCCCCACGTCCATCCACCCGGTACGGGGATAGGCACCGGGGCGCATATCAAGGTGATGGTGTTGGGAAGCGCGCTCAACGCGCTGCCGGCTGAGCGCAACCCGGCCGCTACCATCCGTGAGGCACTGGCTCCGGCGAGCATCTGTTCCGCCGCCAGCTCCGCATCGCTGACATCCTCTTCCAGCCATTTGTCGTAGGACGCGACTTTGGCGTGCAGTTGCTCACGGCGCGACTTCAACGCTGCCAGATTAAATTCCGCCTGCTCGATGGCCTGAGTGTCGAAGGTTTCCACGAACTGTGTCAGCTCCAGCAGATGAGCCTGTTGGAGGCTCTGCTGTTCGGCGCGGTCGCGGTTTTCCATATGCGCCTGCAGTTGATTGCCAAACGCCATAAGCGTGTCCACCGCCGACCGCGCACGCATCAGCATCGCTGAAAAGCGGTAAGGCGCAATGATCGCCAGTGCACCCAGACGCCGGACGGCGGCGCTGCTGCCTGCCAGTTGAGCACGCAGAAGGTCCCGCGGGTTGGCCGGGGCCTCATACAACGCCAACTTCATCGGCCGGCCATCCAGCGTCAGGTTGTTGCGCAGGTTGTAGAGACGCGTGTCCAGCTGGTCCCATACGTCCAGCAGGCGGGTATTGACCGGCAGGCGAAACCACGGAGCGTCGATCAGCCGGAGCCAGGATCCGGCACCCAGAGACGCGCAAGTCACGTGTTCGGGGGACGCGGCGGTTGATACCTCGAAAGCTGCCAAGGCGTCATCCTCATGACGGGCGGCTTGAGCCAGGGTTTGCGGCGCCCATTGGCTGATGCTGCGGCCCTTGGACAGAGGCCCGAGCAGCGACAGTGCACGGACATAATGCAGCTGGGCTTCGGTCAAGGTGTCGCGCGTCACCTGCCGGTAAAGCGAGTCGCCCCAGGCAATGAGGTTGTCCACATAGAGCATGAAAATGGCTTTGCGATAGTGTGAAGGCGCGCCATACGCGATGGTGTCCGGGTCCCGTGGCGCGGCGGTGTCGCGCGACGGGTCATCGGCGAACGCCAACGGTCGGCTGGTCCAGTAGGGCAGCCAGTCCACAAGCGCAGGAGCGGGATGCAACGGCGCCACCCGCGCCTGTGGATTGAACAGATAATGCAGCCATTGTTCAGCGCCCGCGTAGTCGAACGACTGATGCAAACGCGTCGCGACCAGGTGTGGAAGGTGAAAGAACAATTCCCAGAAGTACCGCCCGTTGGCGCCATTGAAATCGACGGGCTGGGGCTGCTTGCCCGGTGCAGCGCCTTCGAGCATGTGCTGTGCCTCCCAGCCCAGCGCCGCCTCCACAGAGATCTCAGCCCTGCGCACCAGCTCACCGGCGAAGGCGGTGTTGAGCCGCACGTAACGCAGAGACGGCACCAACAGGCATTCCAGATCGATGAACTGGCTGCCATCGGCGGCGGTGACGATAGTGGGCATCGCATCGGAACGTTCTTTGCGGGTGATGGTGAATTCGTTGTAGCCCAGGCTGCCCGCCTCTTTTTTCATGCCGAAGCGCATCGGATACGTCAACTCGCCGCTCCATGGATCAACTTGCGCAGTCGTTCTGGCCGAGCCATTGAGCACAAGAGCATGATCGGCGTCTGGCACGCTTTTCCAGATTCCGAAGTTGCGACGTAGGGGAGTGATCCCTTCAGCGTCCTCATACAGCGGCTTGCTGCACACGCCGATGGACTCAATTTTGCAAACCTGGTCAATCACTTTGATGCGTACATTGAGATCGAGAAACGAACTCAAGACGCCAGGATCGTTGTCACCGCTCGGATTCAAGTCCACGCGGTCCAGGGTCCACACTTTCCCGTCAGCGTCGGCACCTTCCATCGGAACCTGTGCGCGCCCGCGATCGCCACCCAACTGCTTCACCAGCGCGGTAAGGGCTGAGGTCATGGACGCCGAAGTCGGCGTGACGGACTGCCAGTACTTATCTTTCACGAGCACAAATGCGTGGCCTTCCACCAGAGTAACGTGTCGTTTTAAAAAGCCGATGATGAGTCTGGGATCCGCATGAGAGCGGTTATCAAACGTAGCTATCAGCATGTAATCCGACGCTTCGAGTGTTTCAAACGAAGGCATCGTGCATTCACGCAACGCGATTGCAGCACTCCATTGCCCGTTGCTTTGCAGGTAACTCACGTTCAGTCGATAGATAAAACTGTCAGCCTTGGGCTTTTCATTTGCGTCCAGCTCTTCTCGTAGTTGTTCCAGCCACACCACATGCAGACGCCCCTCCACCACCACCGGGCGGACATGAGTAACTGTTCCAGACGTTTGCGTTTCGATCTTCTTCCACTCAGTCCACGCGGACGGTGGCACCACCGGGCTGCTCCCATCAAGATCAATGGCTGCCTTGCGCCAATAACAAGCGAACGGCTCCACTGTCTGGCGGCCGATAAAGTAATAGTCGGACTTACAGAAATCCACGCCATCGATGTAACAGGCCACCGTATTGAGGTTGCTGACTTCTTCAAACAGCGTCAGGTAGTTGCCCAGCGCTTTTTGCACCGTATCGGTTGTCAGTCGCGCCTGCGCCAGATCCCCTTCCAGCGCCTTGAACGCCTCCGTCTTGCTCAGCCGCAAGGACGGGTCGAGATAATTTTCAGGATAGTCGGCCAGCATCTGGTAACCCGCCCAGGTGCTGTATTCACTCATGCCGTCACGCCACAATTGCTGCGTACGAGTGTGCTCGGCGAGATCGGGAATCTCCCCGAACCCCGGCTCCATGCCGTTATAGATGGCATGCACATGCTGTTGAATGCTGGCAATGCCTTGCGCGACACGACTGGTGTCTACTTCGGCGCTGACCTGATTGTCGATCAGCAGGTATTCGTAGAGGTCTTCCGGGGTGATAATGTTTTCGGGCGCAGGATATTCCGGACTTGGGACAAGTTGGCCGAGGTAGTAGGCGACGAGGGCGTCGCGGTGTAGTTGAGCTAATTGATTCACACGAGTCGTTAGCATGGTTATTCACCTTTGAAACAAGCGCGCCTGATCATAACCATGGACAACACTGTGACCAGGAAGAAACCCTAAATGTCTATTTTCAGATACACAGCCCGTGCTTGACGTCGATTCGCCACCCACCCAAGGAACATTGTCAACAGAATCAAGGAGCGAGCCCCATATAGCCTGCCCGAATGGTGCAAAGACTATGGTTGTCCGCTTTGTCCAACCATCTACTGATGAGTAATCTGTATAGAGGATGCCATCCAAAAGATCTGAACCGTCAGAACCGTCAGTAGGATGAAGAGCGTCGGGCATCGTGCCGAAAACCCGGGAGTCTGACGCCGGTTGCCAAATCGCAATGGCCAGCCCCTGATAGAATATGATCCCGGCATAACTGCAAATCGATCCTATATAATAATTCAGACTCAGAGGTGTAATCGCGTCTCCTTGCAAGATTAGTCCAATATCCGCCCGCGACCCACCTTCGACGTCGATTAATATATCTACGCCACCCGAGATCGAAACCAGATCCTCATCTAAACCATCGATTATCACGCCTTCCAGAGCTGGTTCCACACCGGTGGACTTTAATGCGAATTTTACGCCCTCGTCTTCTAAACCATCTTCATTGACGACTCTAACATTGAGGACGTAGGAGGAGCCTCTCGATAATAGCCTGGACTCTGCCGGATGTTGTAACCCTTTAAGGCTCACGACAAAGTCGCACCTCGTAAATGAAGCAACCGAGAACTCAGCCGACTCTTGCCCGCCATAAATTCGCGCAATGACTATATGGTCTCCTGCTGCAAAATCCGAATTAAAACTGGCCAGACCTAATTTATCTGAGTACGTAGTTATTGTTTTCGCCCCATCTATTAGCCAATCTACCGGCATTCCCGGCGCAACTTCGCTTTCAATTTCCAGCCAAACTGAAAAAACGATGGGCTTAGATAATCCAACTAGATACCGCTCACTGGTAGCCTCTTGTTTAGAAATAACCACATGCTGATAAATCTTAGTCACTGGCGAAATTTTAGGTCCGATTGAATCGCCCATGTCTGTGGTCGCGGTTACCGTTAACTGCACCTGGCCCGCCGCTTCCGGTAAAAAACGATTTACCGCAATACCGTCCTCCCCAGTAATGCTCTCCAGCCCTGAGAGGCCCGAAGCGTCCGCACTCCAGTCGACTGTCACTCCTTGTTTGGGAGTGCCATCCAACTCTACGACACGGCAATTTATTCCAACCTCAATACCCGCTATAAGCGTGCTCACGAATCGCACATATTCAAAGTATGGGATGCTTAAGAACTCGACCGATTTAAACGGATATTCCTCGCCGTTACTGAAGCGCGCCACTGCAATCGCAGAACCCGGATGCAGACTTCTCAAGTCAGCCGTCGCCACACCATCGCTATTGGTGAATGTTTGAGGTCGCTTGAATGCACCCAGCGAGGTGGCCCACTCAACAGCTCGGTCAACCCCCTGTTCCCGTAATAGTCCTCTAGAGTGACGCTGTGCGGGATGGATTCCAGCAGGTTGCACAATGCTGAATCGGGCGAACGCTCACCCGCAATGAAAGTCAACGTACCTTCATCGCAGTCAATTCTCAACGAAGGCGCCTTGAGCACGTCATCGAGCCCATAATTCGCTACAACATTTACGACGCCCATCTCATCGCCACTGGTGAAGATTACGGAGCTCATTCCGTTTTCATCTGTCACGCCGGATAACTGATCCAGTTCGCCCAGTTCAGGATTGCTCCATGTAACGGTCGCTTGCGCGATGGGATTGTTCATAAAGTCGCGCAGAGTAATGGTGTAAGTGGCGGTATCTCTGCGTTTTGCAACCAGATAATCAGGCGTAACTGTAATGACACTGTTGGAACTCTGCCCGACTTCGTCGGCTACCCCCTGGGAGGTTTCGGTCAGACAACTGAGCGCCAGTTCTGCAGCCTCACGATATTGCTCGGCTACGCTGGTAGGTGCTAGCGCATGCAACGCCAAGTGGGCTTTGGCATCCATCCGGGTGTTGCCACTGAACCGCGAAATCCGGACCGCCGTATCGAATGTGCGCAATGTATCGATCACGCCGTCTTTGGGCTCAACATGAAAGGCAATGGCCAATATCTCGCGGACGCTCCAGCGCAAAAAACCGGCCAGCTTATTCGCCGCGCTTTCGCGAATCAGACGTTTGTCCCCTTCGGATAACCCGTCCTTCCAAAGAGTGTTGATCAACCGGAAGTAGTCCAGCACAGTCTCTTCATTCTGCTCACTCAAACGCAGCGCTGTGGCGTATTGCGTCAGAAAAAATACCAGCTGCAGTGATAGCTCGGCGTCATTTAGGCCAAACCACGCCGGATGTTCCAACAGTTGTGTGATCAATGCCGAGCTCAATTCCAGATGCGAGCTGACAGCCGCGCGTTTGACTAATGCATCCAGCACCAGCAACACCTCATCGCCGATGTCTACCGTGGAATCACCTGGCTGGCTGTAGACCCTGAGCACCTCGTTCAGCAACTGATAACGGCTACCATGGGCCCAGCTCAAGAGCGCCTTTGCAAGGTCCGCAGAGGTATTCAAGTAGCTGGCTAAATCCTCCATCAGCAGAGCTTCCTGCGCACCTCGGGCACGCATGATCATGTTAGTAATTTTCGGGTGCAGCTCCTCAACGGCGAGGCCATGGGCTTTTATGACTCTTATAACCTGCTCGCTCAACGCGTTTGCAAATTCTGCCTCTGTCTCGCCACTGAGAATTTTCACCAGGCCCCTTGCAGTGGCCGCGGTTTTACCCGTATCGATGAAAGTCTCTAACTCGGCAAACCAGTCAATCGGCTCACTGGTATGAAATTTCTTACCCTGCTCATCAGGCTGCGACGTCACCGACACCTCCGGCGCCCCCACTTGAGCGAAGCTGCTGTCGGTGACCAGTGCCTCCGTCAGCCGAGAGTGGATTTGCTCAAGCAAGCCTTGTTCGGCTTCAGTGGCAATGGGCCTAGTCACTGGAGGCAGCACCAGCTGACACAATTGAGTAACGGTCCATTTGTTGTCCTTAAGCCAGACGCTGAAATCAACCAGCGCGTGCATCACGCTCAACGTGTCGGTGTTGGCCGAGGCAGAGTACGTCGCGATCTGCGTGACGCCCGCCAGCTTGGAAACCAGATGACTGCCGCCGCCGTCCAGCAACTCCAGCAGCGCCAGTGCTTCGACAGTATTGAGGTCCAGATAACGCGGCAGTTTTACCAGGCGATAAAACGCTGAAACCACTTCGCGGGACCAGCGTAATGACTGCCCGGCGTAGGCCTGTCGCACCACCTTGGCGACATAGCGAAACACTTCGTAGGTCATCCCCAGCGCCGCGCACAAGTGATTGATCTTCTGCCGCTCAGCCTCGTTCTCGGGGATGATCGAAAACGGCTGGTCGTCGAGAATCAGCGGCACTTCAAACAACGCCTGGCCGTTAAACACCCGATCAAATTGCGACGCGGTCTTCCCCCGTCCATACGTGCCCAACCCGTACAGCAACGCGGCAAAGTCTTCGGCGGTGGCGCCAAAGCGTTTACGCACGATCTGAAACAGGCCCAGCGAGCGCAGTGTGTTCTGGGTGATGTGGTAGGGGTTCGAGTCGCCTACCTTGACTCTGCGCGTGACAGTGGATGCCTGTTGCTCGGCTTGCAACGAGGCCACCAGCAGCAGGTCCACTTCATGAAATGGCAGCTCAAGCCAGCGCGATAAGCGGATCATTCGGTTCATGCGATCAAATCGATCAGGCGAGCTACCGGTGAGGCGATGACTTGGCCCTGGACCGCCGTCCTGCGCTGGCAGCGTTTCAATGCCCATCGCCGGCGATGCGCCAGCGTTGATGTAGACCGAACCGGACAGGCTGCCATCCACCGCCTGCCCCGCGGCCTGAGTGACGTTGGATGAACGGGTCGTTGCGAACGCACCGACGGACAATAAGGCTTCAAGTTCCTCGGTGGTAAGCCCGGTGCGAAGGCAAAACGTCTGGGTGTCCTCCAAATCGGTAAAACCGCCCACACCAAAGTTGTCCAGATAAAACGTTGTGGGGGTGCCCAGGTCGGTTTCATCGCGCAACAGGCGGGTGCGCGGATCGATGCGGCCTCGGCTTGAACTCAGCGGATGTGCCGGGGCATCGTCTTGAGGAAAATACGGTGCTTCGAGCAGCAACCCCTGCTGCACCGGACCAAACCCGGTGTCCTGAATCAGCGCGATGTCTGACAGCAAGGAATGCACACCGGGCTCCTTGAAGTACGGATAATCAGGGTCCGCCGCGCGTATGGCATCGCCCAGGGTGTAATTCTTGCGGCCGAGGGCGTAGTTGATCTGGCTGGTGTAGCGCTCGAACGGCAGCGCATTGGGGTAGCGCGCCTCCAGTAGCGCATCGTCGACCGGCTTGTCCTCCAGCGCGATGCCGTCCAGATAACCACGGATCGAGCTCTCCAGAATCTCGTTGACCAACACGATGGTCGGCTCTACGCGGTTGAGCGCGGTGTGGTCGAGCAGCAGGTCCTTCAGATCAGGCCGCCGCGCGTCGAGGCTGATGATTGCGCTCTGATCACCGGAGGCCTCCAACTCCAGCGCGAACCGATACAGATCCGCCAGATAGGCAACAGGCGAGGTGGTGGCTTCAATGGCATCCGGCGGACAGTGATTGGCCCAGTCCGGGTTGAACATGTCTGTGTAGGTAGGGCCTTCCACCAAACCTTTGATTCCGGACGGCGGGCGGTTAGCCTGGCGCACCGAGGCCGTCAGACGTTGCTCGCGAAACTGTCGGGCAATCACCACAGACATCGCCTGCGCACGCGCATGGATATCGCGGGCTTCAGTGATGTGCATCTGCGGGTTTTGCTTCATCAAGCGGGGAATATTGGCTTGGGCCAGGCTCAGAACCGAACTGAACTGCTGGGTCAGCGCAGAAATTCCAGCCTTGGTCTGCCGTGTATTGCCCAGCAGCATATCCAGGGCCGAAACGGACTTGGCGGAATTCTTGACGATCTTCTTCATGACGGTCCTCATCCTGAGATAACGCTTCCATTAACGGATCACCGCACAAGATCCTTAAGATAAGTCAAGCAGACCCACGCCAATCCGCCGGGCAGAACCGACTAACGGCGTAGTCATACAAGAGGCTTCAGCCTGCGACCCGCGACCCGCGACTAAAGAGGGTAAGCACCCGTAAAAAAGTCTGAGCAATGTGCGGGCAGCTCTGAGAATACGTTCTGTTGGCGCTGACGAGCCGAGCGAGGATTCGTATCCTTCAGCCAATTCTCCACTTTGCGACACCCTTCCCTGAAAATCCTGCAAAAACCCCCTTCGCCGTTAGTCGCCAGCCCTTGGATCGATTAAAGTAACGCCCCCAGCTTCGGCGCCACTTGGCGCTGCTGCCTCTCCTGCCAGGAACTGTCATCGATGGAACATCGTGAAGCGTTGATCGCGCTGCGGACCTTTCTCTCCACCCAGATTCTCGGGCAGGAGAAACTGGTTGAGCGCTTGCTGATCGCGCTGCTGGCCGACGGCCACATGCTGGTCGAAGGTGCCCCGGGCTTGGCCAAGACCAAGGCGATCAAAGAGCTGGCCGAAGGCATCGAAGCGCAATTCCATCGCATCCAGTTCACCCCTGACCTGCTGCCCGCCGACATCACCGGCACCGAGATTTATCGTCCGGAAACCGGCAGTTTCGTGTTCCAGCAAGGCCCTATCTTCCACAACCTGGTGCTCGCCGACGAAATCAACCGCGCGCCGGCCAAGGTGCAATCTGCCTTGCTGGAGGCCATGGCCGAGCGTCAGGTCAGCGTCGGGCGCAGCACTTACGACCTGTCGCCGCTGTTTCTGGTGATGGCGACGCAGAACCCCATCGAGCAGGAAGGCACCTACCCGCTGCCCGAGGCGCAGCTCGATCGATTTCTCATGCACGTCAAGATCGGTTTTCCGGACGCCACCGTCGAACGCAAGATTCTCCAGCAGGCCCGGGGCGAAGCGCTCAACGGCGAGACCAAGCCCGAGCGCAGGGTCAGCCAGCAGGCGATTTTCGCCGCGCGCAAGGAAATCCTCGGTCTGTACATGGCCGATGCCGTTGAGGAATACCTGGTGCAGCTGGTGATGGCGACCCGCACGCCGGCCAAGTTCGATGCCGAGCTGGCCGAGTGGATCGGTTATGGCGCAAGCCCGCGTGGCTCGATTTCCCTGGACCGCTGCGCCCGGGCCCACGCCTGGCTGGCTGGGCGGGATTTCGTCAGCCCGGAAGACATTCAGGCGATGGTGTTCGACGTGTTGCGCCACCGCATCATTCTGTCGTTTGAAGCAGAAGCGGCTGGCATCGATCAAGACCGCGTGATCCAGCGCATTCTCGACGTCGTGGCCGTCGCCTGACCCCATGCAACCCTATCTGATCTCCCAACCGGGCATCCGCATCAGCCTCGCCGAGCTGATTGAAATGCGTCATCGCGTGCGGGAAGTGCAGCTGTTTTCAACGCCCAGCCA
This sequence comes from Pseudomonas sp. 15A4, assembly GCF_016925575.1. Classification (NCBI taxonomy): domain Bacteria; kingdom Pseudomonadati; phylum Pseudomonadota; class Gammaproteobacteria; order Pseudomonadales; family Pseudomonadaceae; genus Pseudomonas; species Pseudomonas sp. 15A4. The sequence continues at coordinate 5,109,642 of NZ_CP068986.1, forward strand.
GCGCAGCCCGTTGATCGGTCTGCACCACTCCAAGCTGCGCGGGCGCGGGGTCGACTTCGATCAGGTCAGGGTGTATCAGGCCGGCGACGACGTCAGGACCATCGACTGGCGCGTCACCGCCCGCACGCAAGAGCCCCACACCAAACTGTTTCACGAAGAACGCGAGCGACCGATTTTCATCATGGTCGAGCAAAGCCGCCGTCTGTTTTTCGGGTCCGGACTAATGTTCAAATCAGTCCTCGCTGCCCAAGCCGCCGCGTTGGTGGGATGGGCAGCGCTGGGCCACAACGACCGGGTCGGCGGGCTGGTGTTTGGTGACAACGAGCATTACGAAATCAAACCGCGACGCAGCAAACAAAGCCTGCTGCAACTGCTGAACCGGCTGGTGCGGGTCAATCAGTCGCTGCACACCGAAGCCGCTGCTGACCGCGACACCTTTGGCGTGGCGCTGCGTCGTGCGCGGGAGGTGATGCGTCCGGGCAGTCTGGCGATCATTCTGTGCGATGAGCGCGCGCTGTCCGACTCGGCCGAACAACAACTGACCTTGCTGTCACGGCACTGCGATCTGTTGCTGCTGCCGCTGTCCGATCCGCTGGATCACGCCTTGCCCGCTGCCGGCCTGCTGCGCTTTGCTGATCGCGGCGCGCACCTGGAACTCGACACGCTGAACGCCGACCTGCGCCAGAGCTACCGCGCCCAGGGCGAGGCCCGCCAGGCACGTTGGGAACTGCTGGCGCAAAAGCTGCGCGTGCTGATGATGCCGCTGAGCACCCAGCGGGAAATGGTCGAGCAACTGCGCGAATACCTCAACGGCCAGCGTCCGGTGAAACAGCCATGAGTGCGCTGGACCAGCTGCAACCGCTGATCCTGCCGGAGCCGGTCGGGTTCTGGCCGCCCGCGCCGGGCTGGTGGCTGTTGCTGATCCTGCTGCCGGCGCTGGGCTACGGACTCTGGCGCGCGCGCACGCTGCTGCCGAAAAAGGCCAGCCGCGAAACCGTCGAGCCATTGGACCCGCTGCGCCAGGCCGCGCTGGTCGAACTCGCGCAGATGCCCAAACCCTACGACGGCGCCCCGGCCGGTGCCTGGCTGCAACAGATCAATGGCCTGCTCAAGCGCCTGTGCCGCAATCACTACCCCTACAGCCAGAGCCACACCCTCAACGGCCGCAAATGGCTGGCGTTTCTCGACAACCGCTGCCCGGCCGCCGGCCTGACGCGCTGGATGATCCTCGTCGAGGGTGCCTACAAACCGGAATGCAAGCTCGACGACAAGGCCATCAACGGCCTGACCCAGTCGGTCGAGACCTGGATTCGCAAGCATGTTTGAATTCGCCTGGCCGTGGCTTTTCGCCCTGCTCCCGCTGCCGTGGCTGATGCGCTTCGTGCTGCCCGCCGCAGACAGCGGCGAAGCGGCGTTGAAAATCAGCTTTCTCCCCGAGCTCGAAGGCCTCGCCGGTCGCCGCGCCCGAACCCGTTTGCCGGGCTGGCGGCGTCAGTTGCCGTTCATTACCGTCTGGCTCCTGCTGCTGGTCGCTGCCGCCCGCCCGCAGTGGCTGGGCGAGCCGTTGCCGGTTGCCGCCAGCGGGCGCGATCTGCTGGTGGCGGTGGATGTGTCGGGCTCGATGGATTACCCGGACATGGTCTGGAAAAACGACGAGGTCAGCCGGCTGACCTTGGTGAAAACCCTGCTAGGGGACTTTCTTGAGCACCGTCAGGGCGATCGCATCGGCCTGATTCTGTTCGGCAGCCAAGCGTACCTGCAGGCGCCGCTGACCTTCGACCGCAAGACCGTGCGCGTCTGGCTGGACGAAGCGCGCATCGGCATCGCCGGCAAGAACACCGCCATCGGCGACGCGATCGGCCTGGCTTTAAAGCGTCTGCGCCAGCGCCCGGCCGAGAGCCGCGTGCTGATTCTGGTCACCGACGGCGCCAACAATGCGGGCCAGATCGACCCAAGAACGGCCGCGCGCCTGGCCGCCAGCGAAGGCGTGAAAATCTACCCGATCGGCATCGGCGCCGACCCTGACAAAGGCGCCACCAGCATTCTCGGCCTCAACCCGAGCCTGGATCTGGACGAGCCTGCGCTGCGGGAAATCGCCGCGGTCAGCGGTGGGCAGTATTTCCGTGCGCGCAACGGCGCCGAACTCGCCAGCATCGGCAAGGCGCTGGACCGGCTGGAGCCTGTCGCGCAACAACCCACCCAGGCACGTCCGGCCCGGGCGCTTTATCACGTACCGCTGACGATGGCCCTATTGTTGAGCCTGCTGCTGGTGGTTCAGGAGCGTTGGCCGAACAACCCGGTTTATCACTTCTTCGCGCGCCGGCCGACGTTCGTTCGGCGCACGCAGTGGATTCAGCACTTGAAGCGCCTGACGAGGCGCCCATGATCGAGTTCCTGTCCGGTCTCTGGCCCCATTGGTCGCGCCCGGGGTGGCTGCTGATGCTGCCAGCGCTTGGCTGGCTGTTGTGGCGGTTATGGAATCGGCAGAAGCGCGTCGGGCGCTGGCAGATGATTATTCCCAGCGCCTTTCATTCTGCTTTGCTCAGCGGTGGCGGCGGTCGGGAAAGCAAATTGCCGTGGGTGGTGCTGGGCCTTGGCTGGTTGCTGGCGGTGTTGGCACTGCTCGGGCCGAGCTGGCAGCGGGTTGAGCAGAACAGCCAGCGGCCGGTCGATCCGTTGGTGGTGATGATCGAGTTGACCCCGGAAATGCTCGCGGCTGACAGCCCGCCCACCCGACTCGAACAGGCGCGGCGCAAGTTGCTCGATCTGCTACAGGCGCGCAGCGATTCACAGACCGCGATTATCGTGTACGCCGGCAGCGCCCACACGTTGGTGCCGCTGTCCGATGACCTGGCGACCAGCAAAAACCTGCTGGATACGATCAAGCCATCGATCATGCCTGAAGCCGGCCAGCGCGCCGACCTCGCCGTGCGCAAGGCGCTGGATTTGCTGGAACAGGGCGACCTGGGCCAGGGGCGACTGCTGTGGGTCGGTTCATCCCTCAGCGACGCCGAACGTCAGGGGATTCGCGCCGCGATGACCGGCCGCGATGCCCCCCTTTGTTAATGCTCGGTGTCGGCACGGCGGAAGGCGCGCCAGTCACGCAAGAGAAAGGCGGGTTTCTGAAGGACGCCCAGGGCGGCATTCTCGTGCCGCGTCTGGACGGGCCTGTGCTCAAGGATTTCGCCGACAGCATGGGCGGTCGCTACACCGCGCTGCGCCTGGACAATCAGGACCTCGACGAACTCGGCCTGCTCGACGGTCCGAAGAGCCTGATCAGCCAGGGCCAGAAAGTGCGGCTCGACCGCTGGGCGGATCAGGGCTATTGGTTGCTGCTGCCGCTTCTGCTGCTGGCCGGTTGCGCCGGGCGTCGCGGCTGGCTGTTGTGTTTGCCGTTGCTATTGATGGCCGTACCGCAACCCAGCTATGCCTTCAGTTTCGAAGACCTGTGGCGCACGCCCGATCAGCAGGGCCAACACCTGCTCAAGCGGCATCACCCGGCGGAAGCCGCTCGGCATTTCGAAGACCCCCAGTGGCAAGGCGTTGCCCTCTATCAGGCCGGTGACTACGCTGGCGCCGTCCAGCGCTTTGCCCAGGGCAGCAGCGCCGCGGACCATTACAATCGTGGTAATGCACTGGCCCGAAGTGGTGAACTGGAAGGCGCCATTGACGCCTATGAACAGGCGCTGGAGCGTCAACCGGACTTCCCGGCGGCGCTGGCCAACAAGGCGTTGGTGGAACAGCTCCTGGAGCAAAGCAAAGCGTCGGATCAGGCAAAAGCAGACGAGAAGGCGAAGACTGACGAGAACGCCGACAATGCCCGCCAAGGCAATGCCGGACAGACGTCATCGAACGCGCAGTCAGCGCCGCAGGATGCCAATGCCGACCGCTCGGCCAGCGATCAGGAAGCCTCGGCCGACGAGCAGGCTTCTGGCGCAGGATCCGACAGCGATGAGCCTGCCCGCGCTTCCGGCAAACCGGGGGACGGGCAAATCGATGGCGAGCAGAAACAGGCGCTCGAACAATGGCTGCGACAGATCCCCGACGAACCCGGTGAGCTGTTGCGGCGCAAATTCTGGTACGAACAACAGCAGCATCAGGAAAAGACCCGATGAGTCGTCTGCACAGGTTGCTGATCGCAGGAATGTGGTGCCTGTTTGCCCTGGTGGCGCAGGCCGGCAGTGCAGGCTCCACGCTGCAATCCAGCGTCGATCGCACGCGCGTCAACACTGGCGAAACCGTCGAACTGACCCTTGAGACCGACGACGCGACCGTCTTCGGCCGGCCGGACATGAGCGCGCTGGACGCCGACTTCGAGGTCCGCGACACCCGCCAGCTCAACAGCCTGACCACGCTGGAAGGCAACGTCCACGCGACGACCCGCTGGCTGATCACGCTGATGCCGCGCCACAGCGGATCGATCGAAATCCCGTCCCTGAAACTGGGCGAAATGACCAGCCAGCCGATCGTGCTGCAAGTGGTCGACGTCGGCCCCGCCGCCCAGGGTCAGGAGCAGAAGCTCGCCCCGGTGTTCATGGAGGCGAGCCTCGATCAGGACAGCGTGTATGTTCAGGCGCAGGTCTTGCTCACCGTGCGCATCTACCACTCGGTGTCGCTGTTCGACGACAGCAGCCTGACACCGCTGCAAGTGCCCGACGCGCGCATCGAAAAGCTCGGCGAGACGCGCACGTACGAGAAGCAAATCAATGGCGTTCGCCACGGCGTGATCGAAATGCGTTACGCGCTGTACCCCCAGCACAGCGGTGTGCTGACCATCCCGGCACAGGCGTTCAGCGCCACGCTGGTTCAGGACACTACCGACGCCGCTGCGGCCGCTGCCATGGCACCGGGCGCGATTGCCAGCGGCCCGAAACCTGGCCGATTGATGCACGTGACATCGCTTCCCTTGACCCTCGACGTCAAGCCGCAACCCGCGCACTACCCGGCCGACACGCCATGGCTACCGGCGCGCAGCGTCAGCCTCAGCGAAAGCTGGAGCCCTGATCCCGCCCACAGTCAGGTCGGTGATTCCCTCACGCGCACCTTGCAGCTCAAGGCCGAAGGCTTGTCCAGCGCGCAGTTGCCGCCGCTGCCCGCCACTGACGTCAGTGCGTTGCGCCGTTACCCCGATCAGCCGCAACTCAGCAATCAGCCCGGCGAACGCGGTTTGACCGGCGTGCGCGAGGAGCGTGAGGCGCTGGTGCCCAATCGTCCCGGTGCCATCGAAATCCCCGCTGTCGATCTGGTCTGGTGGAACACCCATGAAGATCACCTGGAGCACAGCGCCCTCCCCGCTCGCACCTTGCAGGTCAGCCTCAACCCTGCTTTTGCCGTGGACACGCCGGTGAGCGACAACGCAAATGTGACGGTGATGGGTCCGCCGGTCTGGCCATGGCAGTTGAGCACGGTGCTGTTGAGTTTCACCACGCTGCTGGGCTTCGGCCTGTGGTGGCGCGGCCGCTGGCAACCGGCACTGGCCCGAGTCGCGCAAACGGGGCCGAGTCCGCGTACAGTGCTCGACGACCTGAAACGCGCGTGCCTGGCCAACGACCCCCACGCCACCCGCCAGGCGCTGGACGCCTGGGCCCGTCAGCAGCCGGAAACCCTGGCCGACATGGCCGCGCGCTTCGTGCCGCTGTCCCATGCGCTGGATGGCTTGAATGGCGCGCTGTACAGCGAGACCGAAAAACTGTGGCTGGGCGACGACCTCTGGCGCGCCGTCAAAGCGCTGCCCGCCATCGAAAACCCCCAGGACCCGAGCGGAGGCGACAGCTTGCCGCCGCTTTATCCAAAATGATTTCCATCGATCAGCGCATTCACCGGTCACAGACACAATGCGCTGATTGTTAAACCAAGGTACCCCCATGCGTCTGTTCCACACCTCCGACTGGCACCTCGGCCAGAACCTTCATGGTCAGGAGCGAGATTTCGAACACGCCAGCTTTCTGACCTGGCTGCTGGCCCGTCTGGCCGAGCGCAAACCAGATGTCCTGCTGATCGCCGGCGACATCTTTGACACGGTCAATCCGCCGGTCAAATCCCAGGAGCGCCTGTACGATTTCATCGTCAGCGCCCACGAGCAGAACCCGCAGCTGACCATCGTCATGATCGCCGGCAACCACGACTCCGGCTCGCGCATCGAACTGCCCGCGCCGCTGATGCGACGCCTGCGCACCCACGCCCTGGGCCGGGTGCTCTGGCTCGACGACGGCGTGCTCGACGTCGATCGCCTGTTGCTGCCGCTGAGCAACGCCAAGGGCAAAATCGTCGGCTGGTGCCTGGCGCTGCCCTTCCTGCGCCCCGCTGAAGTCACCGGCGCCGCGTTGGGCGACAACTACTTGCGCGGCATCGGGCAGGTCCACGAAATGCTCATCGCCGCCGCCAATCAGCGGCGCAAGAAAGGCCAGGCGCTGATCGCCATCAGCCACGCGCACATGGCCGGCGGCTCAGTGTCGGAAGACTCCGAACGCAGCCTGATCATCGGCAACGCCGAAGCCCTGCCCGCGAGACTGTTCGGCGACAGCATCACCTACGTCGCGCTGGGTCACCTGCACAAGCCCCAGCGGATTAACGGCGAAGACCGCATTCGCTACAGCGGCTCGCCCATTCCCCTGTCGTTTTCGGAAATCGGCTACCAGCATCAGATCCTCGAAATCGAGTGCGACGGCGACACACTGGTCAGCGTCAAACCGTTACTGATTCCCCGCGCCGTCAACCTGCAAAGGGTCGGCCCGGCGCCACTGGCCGAGCTGTTGCTGCAGCTGCGGGATCTGCCGGACATCGACCTGCTGGCCGATGTCGACCGTCAGCCGTGGCTCGAAGTCCGCGTGCGCCTGGACGAACCGCAGCCAGACCTGCGCAACCAGATCGAGGCCGCGCTGGAAGGCAAGGCCGTTCGGCTGGTGCGGATCGCTGCCGAATACGCCGGCAAGGGCCGCCGCGAAGACGCCAACCAGGACCTGATCGAACTGGACCAGTTGAGCCCCCAGGAACTGTTCAGCCGTGCGTGGCAGGACAGTTACGGCAGCGAAGTAGATGAGCAGACGCTGCAGGACTTCGCGACCCTGCTTCAGGACGTTCAGCTGGAGAGCGAGCAGCCATGAAAATCCTCGCCATTCGCCTGAAAAACCTCGCCTCGCTGGCCGGCCCCTTCGAGCTGGATTTCACCGCCGAGCCCCTCGCCAGCGCCGGCCTGTTCGCCATCACCGGCCCCACCGGCGCGGGCAAAAGCACGTTGCTGGACGCCCTGTGCCTGGCGCTGTTCGGCGCGATTCCCCGGCTGAACAACATCGGCCAGTCCCGCGTGCCGGAGATCGATGGCGACATCAGCACAAACGACCCGCGCAACCTGCTGCGTCGCGGCACCGGCAGCGGTTACGCCGAGGTGGATTTCGTCGGCATCGACAAGCGTCGTTATCGCGCGCGCTGGGAAGCCAACCGCGCCCGCGACAACGCCACGAAAAAACTGCAGGCCAGCCGCCAGACGCTGATCGATCTGGACAGCGAGCAGATTCTCAGCACGCAGAACAAGACCGAGTACAAGACCCTGCTCGAAGCACGGCTGGGGCTGAACTTCGAGCAGTTCACCCGCGCGGTGATGCTCGCGCAAAGCGAGTTCAGCGCCTTCCTCAAGGCCGACGACAAAGACCGCAGCGAACTGCTGGAGAAGCTCACCGACACGGCGATCTACAGCCAGCTGGGCCGCCGCGCCTACAGCAAAAGCAAGGAAGCCGAAGAAGCGCTGAAAACCCTTCAGGCCCAGGCCGGCACGCTGACGCCGATGGAGCCGGAGCATCGCGCCGAGCTTGAGCAGCGCTTCAACGACGCTCAGCAGCAGCTGAAACTGCAACAGGCGCACCTGCGCGAGCTGGAGCTCAAGCAACAGTGGTTCAAGGAATTGAATCGCCTGCGCGACAGCCATCAGGCGGCCAACGAACAGCTTGCCAGCGCCCAGCAGACGTGGGACGCACACAGCGCTGATCGCCAGCGGCTTGCGCTGCTGGAGCGTCTGGCGCCACAGCGGCATCTGTTCGGTCAGCGCGCCCGGCTTCACGCTCAGCTCGCGCCGCTCACCGCCGCGATTCAGGCCCATCAGCTCAAGCAAACCGGGCTTGATGGGCGCATCGCCGACCTGGACAGCAAGCGCATCAGCGCCGACGGCGCGTTGCAGCAAGCGCAGGAACAACTGCTCAATGCGCGGCCGGCCCTGAGTGAAGCGTTCGAGCAGCAGGCTCAGCTCAATCATCTGAATCAGGAGCTGCAACCGCTTGGCGAGCAGGCACGCGCCGCGCAGCAGGCCAGCACCGAGGGCCAGTCGACACTCGATCAACTCGCCGAGCAGCAGCGCCAGGTCCAAGCGCGTTTGCAGTCGATCGCCGAGCAGCTGGAACAGAGCGCGTCGCTGACCACGTTGAGTCAGTCGTGGAGCGCCTACCGGCCGCGTCTTCAGCAAACCGTGCAGCTCAGCGCGCGCCTGATTCAGGGACGTGCCGAGCTGCCGCAGCTGGAGAAAAACGCCACCCTCGCCGAGCAGACCCTGAGCGAGCGCCGCAGCGCGTTGCAGGCGCTGTACGACGACGCCGAGGTCAAGGCCGATGCGGTCAGCCACGACATCGACCGGCTGGGGCAACTGCTGCAGGACAACCGCCAGCAGCACGGCGCCAGCGACTCGCTCGAACGCCTGTGGCAGCGCCATCAGGACGTCGCCGGCCGGTTGCTGGACGTGCAAACCCGCCAGCAGCAGGCCACCGAGCGTCGCGCCCAAGGCATCGCCCAAGGCCTGAAACTCAAGGCCGAACACGAAGCCGCCGAGCAGGCGCTGAAGGTCACCGTCGAACTGCTGCAGCGCCAGCGCCTGGCCCGCAGCGCCAGTGTCGAGCAACTGCGCGAGCAATTGGTCGATCAGCAACCGTGCCCGGTGTGCGGCAGCGAAGAGCATCCGTATCACCAGTCGGCCGCGTTGCTGGAAGCGCTGTCCGGCCATGACGATGGCGAAGAGGCGCGCGCCCGGCAAACCGTCGGGCAGCTCAGCGAAAAGCTCGCCGAGCTGCGCGCCGAAGTTGCCGAGCTCAATAACCAGCTTAAGCAATCCAAACCGCAGCAGGACCAACTGGCCGAACAGCTGCAGACCCTGGCACCTGAGCTGGAAGCTCACCCGCTGTATCCGCGCTTGCTGGAGCAACCCGAGCACCTGCGCGGCGACTGGCTGAGCGAACGCCTGCACCAATTGGCCCAGGACATCGTCAGCGCCGAGCAGCGCCAGACCCGTCTGCTGAAAGTGCAGCGGGATGCCGAGTCCCTGCAGCAGCAAGTGCTTGAGGCGCGCGAGGCCAGTCAGCAGGCCATGAAGCTGCTGGACGATCAGCAACGCCACATCGCCTTGGACAACCAGGATTTCGAAGCGGCGCTGCAGGAGTTCGAACCCCTGCTACCCGCCGAAAGCCTGAGCCAGTGGCGCGAGTCGGCGACCCAGAGCTTCATGCAGCTGGACAACGACATTGCCGCACGCGTCGAGCAGCTCGATCAGCAGAAGACCGAGCAGCAGGAGCACAGCGAGCGGGCGCAAAAACTAGAACGCGAGCAAGTTGCGCAGCAGAGTCGCGAGACCGAACATCAAAAGGTGCAAGCGCAACTCGCGGCCCGTCATCAGCAGCAACAGACGGTGCAACAGCGCCTGGCACAGACCCTCGGCGATCACGCGTCGCCCGAGCGCTGGCAGCACGCCCTTGAACAGGCGGTCGAACAGGCCCGTGAGGCTCAGGCCGCCATTGCCCACGAACTGCAAGCGGCGCGCAGCGAACTGATCAAGCTGACCGCCGAACTGGAGGGTGAGCAACACCGCTTACTGGCCCTTGAACAGGAATTGGCAGAACTCGAACGGCAGATCGCCGAGTGGCGCAGTAGCCACAGCGAGCTGGATGATGCCGCGCTTGAGACCTTGCTGGGGATGAGCGACGACAGTGTTGGCGGGTTACGTCAGCAATTGCAGTCCAGCGAAAAGGCGCTGGAGCAAGCCAGGGTGTTGGTGGCAGAGCGCGCGGCGCAGTTGCAACAGCATCAGGCCCAGCACAGCGACAGTGGCGACGCCGAGCAGTTACTGGCCGCGTTGACCGAAGCGCAGGCGCAATCGGTGATTCAAGATCAACTGTGCGCCGACCTGCGCGCCCAGGTCAGCGAAGACAACCGCCGTCGCGACGCCAGCAGCGAGCTGCAACAGCGCATCGCCCACGCACACGCTGAATATCTGCGCTGGGGCCGACTCAACGCGCTGATCGGCTCCGCCACCGGCGATACGTTCCGCAAGATCGCCCAGGCCTACAACCTAGATCTGCTGGTGCACCACGCCAACGCGCAGCTCAAGCAGCTGGTGCGTCGCTATCGCCTGAAACGCGGCGGCAGCATGCTCGGCCTGCTGGTCATGGACACCGAAATGGGCGACGAACTTCGGTCGGTTCACTCGCTCTCGGGCGGTGAAACCTTCCTGGTGTCCCTCGCCCTGGCGCTGGGCCTGGCGTCCATGGCTTCAAGCACGCTGAAGATTGAATCGCTGTTCATCGACGAAGGCTTCGGCAGCCTCGATCCTGAATCCCTGCAACTGGCCATGGACGCCCTCGACGGGCTGCAGGCCCAGGGCCGCAAGGTCGGGGTGATCTCCCACGTGCAGGAAATGCACGAGCGAATCCCCGTGCAGATTCAGGTGCGGCGTCAGGGCAATGGCCTGAGCACCGTCGAGGTCAGCAGCGGCTAATCCGTTTTTTCACGACGCACGGAAGCGCCCGATGGCGTTTCTGTGCAACCCTGTATCCCTTGCGCGACAGTCGCGCCAAACTCGAAAGAAGGTAAAACCACGTGGCAAACTCAAAAGTATTCTTCGACATCACTGCCAACGACGAGCCGATGGGCCGCATCGTCATGGAGCTGCACAACGACGTCGTTCCGAAAACCGCTGAAAACTTTCGCGCGCTGTGCACCGGCGAAAAAGGCGACGGCCTGAGCTACAAGGGTTCGTCCTTCCACCGCGTGATCCAGAACTTCATGCTGCAGGGCGGTGATTTCACCAACCACAACGGCACCGGTGGCAAGTCGATCTACGGCAACAAGTTCGAAGACGAAAACTTCACCCTCAAGCACACCGCCCCAGGTGACCTGTCGATGGCCAATGCTGGCCCGAACACCAACGGCAGCCAGTTCTTCATCACCACCATCGTCACCGAATGGCTGGACGGCAAACACGTCGTCTTCGGCAAAGTCATCGAAGGCATGGACGTGGTCAAGGCCATCGAAGCGCTGGGTTCGCAATCCGGCCGCACCAGCAAGAAAGTCGTCATCGCCGATTGCGGCGAACTGACCGAGGCTTGAGCATGACGTCGGCGCCTCACGCTGAATCGACGGTGCCGACGCTCTACTCGTTTCGCCGCTGCCCCTACGCCATGCGCGCCCGCATGGCGCTGGGATATTGCGGCGCACCGGTGCAGACCGTGGAAGTCAGCCTCAAGGCCAAACCGGCCGAGATGCTCGAACGCTCACCCAAAGGCACCGTGCCGGTTCTGGTGCTGCAAGACCGGGTGCTGGAGCAGAGTCTGGACATCATGCACTGGGCCTTGGCGCAGCATGACCCGGACGATTGGTCCCTCGCACGCAACGTCGAAGGTCAGCAACAGATCGCCGCGCTGATCGCGGAAAACGACAGCAGCTTCAAACAGGATCTGGATCACTACAAATACGCCGTGCGTTATCCCGAATTCACGCAGGAAGAATACCGCCAGCGGGGCGAGAGGTTTCTGCGCAGGCTGAACGAGTTACTGGCGTCACGGGACTTTCTGATCGCCGATCGACTGAGCCTGGCCGACACCGCCATTGCGCCGTTCATACGGCAATTTTGCGCGGTGGATGCGGACTGGTTCTGGCAAAGCCCCTACCCTCACCTGCAGCGCTGGTTGCAGCGATTTCTGGCATCGGAGCTGTTCATCACGGCGATGGCCAAGCGCTGATTGCAACCGCATCGGTTAATAGCCAAACCACTTCGCTACGCCACTTCCAACTGAAAGATCGGCGAGATCATCTCGCTGTGCCGTGGCGGCGGATTGCCGGTGTTGAGCTTCTGCGAGCGCTGCATCTCGACCGCTTCAGCGACCTCTGTCTTGAACTCCATGCTGCGTGCCACACCGCCCACCGAACCTTCGCCATGGCCGAGCAATGAGCAGCCGTTGTTGATCAGTGCAAAGAACACAATCCCCCAGAAGTTCGCGCCTTTCACGACGCACGCCCCTGGGACTGAACTGGCGCTCGTATGACTTCAACGGATGCTGTTTGCGTCGACATCTGCGACGGGGCATTTATTTGTGGGTTCGTGCTGATGACGGTAACCACTGCGATGAAAACAACATACAACGCGATGGCGGTATAAGCGCCGTGTTTGATTGAATTGAGGATGGCAGTGGCCATGTGTGTAGCTCCGGGACGTGTCTGTTTCAGGCGCCCAGAATGCTTGAAGTGATAGTTATTAAAAAACGATGGCTGGCGATTCAAAAAATCGATGGGGTTGATTATTCAAGAAGTTAATCAGGTAAATAGACCAACGCGTTGGTCATACTTACATCAATCCAAGTGGGAGCGAGCTTGCTCGCGAATAGGCTGGGACATCCACCAAATCTCCAGAGGCTGGAATGCAGTCTTCGCGAGCAAGCTCGTTTCCACAGGATCAGTGCCTGCTGTCGGAAACCGGGCGTCACCCCCTTGGATACAACCCACAAAAAATCCCCATCGCTTATTCAGCAGACGGGGACCAAGGGAGGAATTCAGCGCTTTCGCGAACAAGCTCGCCGGCACTTGATGCATGGCCTGACACGCAATGGTCAGTAGGTCGCATCAACCTGTAGAAGACGAAGTTGCTCGCGAAAGCGTTTTCCGGTGATCAAAAACTTGCCGTTAAAAACCAGGTTCTTACAAATCCATTCCCCGGCAACGATACGTTCGTTAACGGGGAATGGATTCACTTCGAATTTCTATTCATTGTTGAATCTTGTGATCCAGAGCGGCGTAGAAGTTGGCGCTTTGTTGCAGGTACTTCGGGGTGTAACTCTGGGTCGAGCTGACTTTCTTGTCGGTCGCTTCAACACTGGCACTGGCAGGCAATGCAACGGTGGCGGAGATGGCGGACGCGGCGATGATGGAGAAGAGATTGAAGTTCATGGTGGGTACCTCGCTGTGGTGTGTCGTTTCAAGTCTTGACCGTCGTGGCCGTGGAATGAAAGTTACGCCCGAGGATGTTCTGGAAAAAATCTTTTCTGGCACTAGCCCTTATCACTTGAATTGATACAGGCCCAGAGCCCTTGTGGAGCAAGGGCCGAGCCTGCGTCAAAGTGTCACGCCGGCGTCAGTGCGCCGTCAGGAAATGAAAGTCAGACGGCGAATCTAAGTCGACTTTCTGCACGGTGTCGCCCAGCAGACCGGTTTTCGGGTCAAAGCGAACGGTCACGATCTGGTTGCTCTTCTGGTTGGCGATCAGCACAAAGTGGCCGCTCGGGTCGAAGGCGAATTCGCGCGGTTCCTTGCCTTCCACGGCGCGGCGCTGGATTTCCCTGAGCTGGCCGTTGGCAGCATTAATGCTGAACACCAGCAGCTCATTCACTTCGCCACGGTTGGCAACGTAGAGGAATTTGCCGTCCGGCGAGGTGTGCAGGCCACCGGCAGCGCGGTTTTGCTGACCTTCCTTGTTGGCGAGATCCACCAGTTGGGTCTGCTTGAACACGCCGTCGTGGTAGTCAAACACCGCCACTTGCGCCGTCATTTCCATGGTCAGCCAAGCGTGCTTGCCGTCTTTGCTGAAGGTCAGGTGACGCGGACCGCTGCCCGCTGGCAGATCGACCGAAGGCACTTTCGCGGGTTGCAGCGGCTGGGGCTGCTTGGCGTCGTAGTTGAAGACGAACATCTTGTCGGCGCCCAAGTCCATCGCGATCAGGTACTTGCCATCCGGCGTCGGTACCGCGGCGTGGACGTGGGATGAAGCCTGACGCTCCGGATTGACCTTGCTCGCTTCGTGGGTCGCGGTCTGCACCACCGGCGCGAGTTTGCCGTCGTTGCCGACCGGCACTACCGCCAGCAGGCCACCCGGATCAGGGTGTACGGCGTAGTTGGCAACGAACAGGAAACGCCCGTCCAGGCTCAGGCTGGAATGGGTCGGCTCGTCACTCTTGGTGTCAACCTGATTAAGAAACGACACCGCATGGGTCTTGGGATCGATTGAGTAGCTGCTGACCTTGCCGACGACGTCAGTCTGGCCCGGGCCGTTTTCGTTGACCGCGAACATGTGGCGCTGGTCCTTGGAGAGCGTCAGCCAGGACGGGTTTTCAGTCTGGATGACCTGACGCGGCTTGGCATCGAGCTGGCCGGTCTGGGTGTTGAAGCCGAAGCGGTAAATGCCTTCGCTGGCGCCGGCGGTATACGAACCGACCAGTACGTCGTAATCAGTCATGGGTTTGGCCTGAACGGAGAGCGCGGAAAGGCTGCTGGCGAGCACTAACCACGGCAGAATTCTGGGAGTCATTGGGGTGTTCTCTTGTTGGAGTTGTTGGCGTGCCGTGCACGCGGGCGTTCACCGGCTATGACAGCGTAGTGCGGAAAGTAGTTGCCTGGGGCTGGACGCCTCGGGGCACGCAGCACATTTGCAGGAGCCGGCATGCTGGCGAACACGATGAATCTCTCACCGCTGCGGCGACTGGAAGAATGCGTTCGCCAGCAAGCCGGCTCCTACGGAGAATAGGCGTTGCCCTCTAAATTGAGGTCAGGCGCAGAAGGGTTATCACCCGTTATCCGCCATGTCGCCTTGATTGATGAGTACGCGATTACTCCTGTTCGCCCTCGTCATCCTCGTCACTCGCCGAGATGCCATTGAGCACGACGATGCGGTGGTCGGCGTTGCCGTCATTGATGACCCAGCTCTGCAGCTCGGCATCGAATTCGGCAGCGTCGATCTGCGCCAGCGAGAAGCGCCAGACCTTGCGCTCGCGGCCGTCCATGCTTTCGATCTGGAGCATTTCGTCGAGGGTGAATTCGAAGGCGTGCAAGCCGTCGATTTCCAGCATGCTGTGGGCGGTCAGCGCGGCCTGGAGTTCAGTGCGCAGGGATTGAGGTGTGGTGGTCATGGCAGTGGTTCGCATCAGTGAAAGCGCGAATGATAGGGGAAAGACGCCGAGGCGCTGGCCTCGGCGTCCGATGACCGCAGGTTCAGTCCTGAACCGCTTCCTTCACGTAGTAGCGCGAAGGGATGCCCCAGACGATCAGCGCGATGGCCAGCACGCTGACGCCGAACAACGCGAACAGCGCCGGCGTCGCCGTGCCGGTGAGGTCCTTGATGCGGCCGACCATGAACGGCGCGATGATCCCGCCCAGTTGCCCCAGGGAGTTGATCAGCGCGATGCCCGCAGCGGCGGCGATACCGGTGAGAAAGCGCGGCGGGATGGTCCAGAAAATCGGCATCCAGGCGATGATGCCGGTCATGATCATGGTCATGCCGATCATCAGCGGCACCAGTTGTCCGGGAAACAACGCACAGACCAGATAGCCCGCAGCGGTCAGCGTCGCGCAGCCCGCCATGTGCCAGCGGCGTTCGCCGTGGCGGTCGGAGCTGGCGCCGATCAGCAGATTGCCAATCACCGCGCCCACATACGGGATCACTGTCAGCAAGCCAATGTTCAGGGTGTCGGTCACGCCAGCGGTTTTGATCAACTGCGGCATCCAGAACAACAGCCCGGTCAGCGCCATGACCAGGCACAGGTAAATGCCAGACATCACGTAAGTGGTCGGGTGTTTCCAGATGTCCTTTACGGTCTGTTTAACGACGGGTTTGGCCTCTTTTGCCATGCGCGCCAGTACCACCTGTTTCTCCTGATCACTGAGCCAGGTGGCGTCCTCGATACGGTCTTTAACCAGCCAGAACACCACGCCGCCGAGCAGAATGGACGGAATGCCTTCGATCAGGAACAGCCAGCGCCAGCCGGCCAGGCCCATGACGCCGTCGAAGTGACCGAGGATCAGCCCGGCAATCGGACCGCCGACGATCCCGCACAGGCAGATGGAGCTTTTGAAGTAGGAGTTGACCCGCGCCCGACGTGAGCCCGGATACCACTGGGTGAAGAAATACAGGACGCCGGGGACGAAGCCGGCTTCCATCACACCGATCAGAAAGCGCAGCGTGTAGAACCAGAACTCGGTCTGCACGAACATCATGCAGGCGGAGGCGATGCCCCACGAGACCATGATCCGCGCGATCCAGATTCGCGCGCCGATCTTGTGCAGCAGCACGTTGCTTGGCACTTCGAACAGGAAGTAGCCGACGAAGAACAGGCTCGCACCCAGTCCGTAAACGGTTTCGCTGAATCCGAGGTCGCTGGCCATTTGCAGCTTGGCAAAGCTGATGTTGACGCGGTCCAGGTAGGCGAACAGAAAACAGGCGATGAACAACGGCACGATTCGCCAGCTCACCTTGCGATAGATGCTGTCCTCGAGGGCGTCGGCATCAAGGCGTTCCAGCGGGATGGCAGTGGCGGTCATGGGTCGCACCTCGTTTTGTTTTTATGGGTGTCGTATCGAGCGCAGCAGCCAGCCACTGTAGGAGTGAGCTTGCTCGCGATAGCGAAATTCCGGTCATCCCGTTCAGGGACTGAATCACCGCATCGCGAGCAAGCTCACTCCTACAAAAATCTCTGCAACGCGGCGGATCACCGCGCATGCAGTCCTGGCCATTGAAGCGTTGTGCAGCCGGCCAGGAATCAAAGCTGCTTGATGCCGCCCGGCTGGAAAACGGCCTCGGCCGGCGCGATGCCATTGATCAACGGCGCGCCGAACTCATGCTGGCTGATCTCGAACGTGTCGCCCGGTTGAGTCTTGACGCCGTCGGCAAACGACAGCGTTGCGGTGCCGAAGAAATGCACATGCACATCGCCCGGGCGCAGGAACTGGGCGTATTTGAAGTGGTGGTATTCAAGGTTTTCCAGGCTGTGGCACATGTTGGCCTCGCCGCTCAGGAATTCCTTCTCCCACAGCACCTGGCCGTCACGGTGGATGCGACTGGTGCCCGCCAGATTCTGCGGCAGATCGCCGACGCGCAGCTCCGGGCCGAACGAGCAGGCACGCAGCTTGGAATGGGCCAGGTACAGGTAGTTCTTGCGCTCCATGATGTGATCGGAGAATTCATTGCCGATGGCGAAACCCAGGCGGTAAGGCTTGCCATCGTGACCGATCACGTACAGGCCACTCAGCTCAGGCTCTTCGCCGGCGTCTTCGGAGAACGGCGGCTGCGGGAACGACTCACCCGGGCGAATGACGATGCTGCCGTCGCCCTTGTAGAACCACTCCGGCTGCACGCCCGGCTGACCGGCTGCTGGCTTGCCGCCTTCCAGGCCCCATTTGAAGATGCGCAGGGTGTCGGTCATGCCCGCTTCGTCATTGCCCTGCTGGTGCATTTTGTCCCGGGCCGAGGCGCTGCCCAGATGGGTCAGGCCCGTGCCGCTGACCAACAAGTGCGCCGGATCGGGGTGATCCAGTGGCGGCAAAATCATCAGATCGGCGCGCAGCTGCGAGTAATCGTGGTTGTCGCCCAGGCCCAGGCTGTCGACCTGTTCAGCGAGGGAGATTTTTTGTCGATGGCTGCCAGGGCCAGATCACGGGTGCTGGTCGCGCCCTGGATTTCGCGCACCAGGGGGCCGTCCACCAGACCGACGCGACGCTGGCCGTTGCCCAGCTCGAACTGTACTAAATGCATGGGATTCTCCTGTTTGGGGTCTACACGGCCGCCCCGGAGAGCGGCCTGAGGTTAACGAGAGCCGCGCGCGCTGGCGGCGAATTTGGACTCGGGCAAGACGTGCTTGCGTTCCAGGACACGGTAGACCACGCCGGTCAGAATCAGGCCGCAGATCATCACGCCCGAAAGGAAGTACAAGCCGCTGGCCAGATTGCCGGTCAGTTCTTTCAGCCAGCCGATGACGAAGGGGCCGATGTAGCCGCCCAGATTGCCCACCGAGTTGATCAACGCAATGCCCGCCGCGGCACTGGCGCCGGCGAAGAAACGACCGGGCAAGGTCCAGAACACCGCGGTGCAGGAAAACAGTGAGAACGCTACCAGCGACAGCGCCGCCAGTTGCAGCACCGGCACGGTCAGGTACGCGCTCAGAAACAAACCGATCGCGCCGATCACATACAGCACGGCCAAGTGGCCATAGCGGTCGTTGAGCCGGTCGGAGCTGCGCGGGACGATCAACAGGCCGACGATGCCGAAGATGTAAGGCACGGCTGAGATGAAGCCGGTGGTCAGGTCACTGCCGCCGAACTGTTTGATCAGCGTCGGCAGCCACAAGCCCAGGCCATAAATGCTCAGGGTGACCGGAAGGTAGAACAGCGCCAGCAGCAGAACGCGTTTGTCTTTCAGCGCGTGCAGCGGATTACCGTGGCGGGTCTGGCCGTATTCTTCCAGGTCCTTTTTCAGCTCGCCGGCGAGCCATTGTTTCTCGACCGGATCCATCCACTTCACGTCTTTCGGGCCGTCAGGCAACCAGCGCAATACCGGCAGGGTCAGCAGAATCGCCGGCGCGCCGATGCACAGGAACAGCCACTGCCAGCCGTGCAGACCGGCCACCCCTTCCATGCCCAGCAGACCGCCGGAAATCGGGCCGGTGATCATCATCGCGATCGGTTGGGAAAGAATGAACAGGCCGAGGATCTTGCCGCGATGGCGGACCGGGAACCATTGAGTGATGTAGTACAGAACGCCCGGGAAGAAGCCCGCTTCGGCCGCGCCCAGCAGAAAGCGCATGACATAGAAGCTGGTCGGGCCCTGGACGAACGCCATGCCCATGGTGATGGCGCCCCAGGTGAGCATGATCCGGGCGAACCAGCGCCGCGCGCCGAAGCGTTCGAGCATCAGGTTGCTGGGGATCTCCAACAGGAAATAGCCAATGAAGAACAGGCCGGCGCCCATGCCATAGGCCGCGTCGCCGATGCCCACGTCCGCGCCCATGTGCAGCTTGGCGAAGCCGACGGCGGAACGATCCACATAAGCGATCAGGTAGAGCAGGATCAGAAAGGGAATAAGTTTCAGGGTGATGCGACGAATAAGCCTGAGTTCCTGGCTCATGGATGCGGTCCTCATTGTTTTTGTTATGGAAGCCTGCGGGGATCGCCTCTGCCTTCGTGTGCGCATTGCTGCGGAAGAAGCCGGCAGGGTCGTCCCTCGGTCGAGATCGACTATATAGTATTACTATTTAAGACTACAACTCTTCCACTCGTGACATTTTCGGCCTATTTTAGTCGGCACCTGCAGCCTTTAGTCTTACAAATAAGCCCTAACAATAAGAGTGCCGATTTATGTCTGATTCCGATAAGAAACCCGTGCTGCGCTCCGCCCAGTGGTTCGGTACCGCCGACAAGAACGGCTTCATGTACCGCAGCTGGATGAAGAACCAGGGCATCGCCGACCATCAGTTCCAGGGCAAGCCGATCATCGGCATCTGTAACACCTGGTCCGAGCTCACTCCCTGCAACGCCCACTTCCGCACCATCGCCGAACACGTCAAACGCGGCGTGATCGAGGCCGGTGGTTTCCCGGTGGAATTCCCGGTCTTCTCCAACGGCGAATCGAACCTGCGCCCCACCGCGATGCTGACCCGCAACCTGGCGAGCATGGACGTCGAAGAGGCGATTCGCGGCAACCCCATCGACGGCGTGGTGCTGCTCACCGGTTGCGACAAGACCACCCCTGCCCTGTTGATGGGCGCCGCCAGCTGTGACATCCCGGCCATCGTCGTCACCGGCGGGCCGATGCTCAACGGCAAGCACAAGGGCAAGGACATCGGCGCCGGCACCATCGTCTGGCAGATGCACGAATCCTACAAAGCCGGGCAGATCAGCCTCGACGAATTCCTCTCCGCCGAATCGGGCATGTCCCGCTCGGCCGGTACCTGCAACACCATGGGCACCGCCTCGACGATGGCGTGCATGGCCGAAGCGCTCGGTACTTCGTTGCCGCACAACGCTGCGATTCCTGCCGTCGACTCCCGCCGTTATGTACTGGCGCACATGTCCGGCATGCGCGCGGTGCAGATGGTCAACGAAGACCTGCGCCTCTCGAAAATCCTGACCCGCGAAGCCTTCGAAAACGCCATTCGCGTCAACGCGGCCATCGGCGGTTCGACCAACGCGGTTATCCATCTCAAGGCCATCGCCGGTCGTATTGGCGTAGAGCTGGAGCTCGACGACTGGACCCGCATCGGTCGCGGCACGCCAACGTTGGTGGACCTGCAGCCTTCCGGGCGCTTCCTGATGGAAGAGTTCTACTACGCCGGCGGCCTGCCTGCGGTGTTGCGTCGTCTGGGCGAGAACAACCTGATTCCCCATCCCGAGGCCTTGACCGCCAACGGCAAGACGCTCTGGGAAAACGTGCAGAACTCGCCGATCTATGGCGACGATGAAGTGATCCGCGCCATCGACAATCCGCTGGTGGCCGATGGCGGTATCTGCGTGCTGCGCGGCAACCTTGCACCATTGGGCGCAGTGCTCAAGCCGTCCGCCGCCACGCCTGCGCTGATGAAGCACCGGGGTCGCGCCGTGGTGTTCGAGAACTTTGACATGTACAAGGCGCGCATCAACGATCCGGATCTGGACGTCGACGCCAGCAGCATTCTGGTGATGAAGAACTGCGGGCCGAAAGGTTATCCGGGCATGGCCGAAGTTGGGAACATGGGTCTGCCGGCCAAGCTGCTGGCCCAGGGCGTGACCGACATGGTGCGAATTTCCGATGCACGCATGAGCGGCACGGCGTACGGCACGGTGGTATTGCACGTGGCGCCCGAAGCGGCTGCCGGCGGTCCGCTGGCGGTGGTGCAGGAAGGTGACTTCATAGAGCTGGATTGTGCAACCGGCCGCTTGCACCTGGACATCCCGGAAGCGGAACTGGCCGCGCGCTTGGCCGATTGGCAAGCGCCGCCACAGTTGTTGATCGGCGGATACCGTCAGCTGTACATCGATCATGTGATGCAGGCGGATCAGGGTTGCGACTTCGACTTCCTGGTCGGCATGCGCGGCTCGGAAGTGCCACGGCATTCGCATTGATTGACAGTCATTAATTGAGTGCGCCACGCCGCCGGAACTGTGGGAGCGACTGAGTTCAGACTCAACCTGGAATTCCGCGACTGGTGGAGATCCTGTGGGAGCGAGCTTGCTCGCGAAGACGTCAGTCCAGCCGCTGCATCTCTGGCGGCTGGACATAAGCTTTCGCGAGCAAGCTCGCTCCCACAGGTTCGGTGTTCGGCCGAACAATCCCAGCTCATTTCGGGCGGCGCGCCTCTCTCGCCGCCAATGCTATGATGCGCCGCATTCATCGCTCAGGATCGCCCCGCGCCCCATGGATTACCGTAAGCCCTCCGACCGTAAAAGCATGCACTCGCGCATTGTCCAGGACATCGGCATGCAGATTGTCTCGGGTCGATTCAAGCCCGACGACAAGCTCCCCGCCGAAGCCTTGCTCTGTGAAGAATATGCGGTCAGCCGTCCGGTGCTGCGCGAAGCCACGCGGGTATTGGTCGCCAAAGGGCTGGTGTATTCCCGGCCACGGGTGGGCACGGTGGTCAAGCCGCGCCGCGAATGGCACATCCTCGACCCGGACGTGCTGCACTGGCTGATGCAAAGCTCGCCGCAGAATGAATTTTTCGCCCTGCTCACCAGCGTGCGCAGCATCATCGAACCGGCCGCCGCCGCCCTCGCCGCGCAACATGCGACCCCCGAAGACCTCACCGCCATTGGCGAAGCCTACGAGCGCATGGCTGCGGCGCCGACCGTCGAAGACGTGCTGCAACCCGACCTCGATTTCCACAGCCGCATCGCCGACGCTACTCACAACGACCTGCTCGCGCACTTGTGCAACATGCTGTCGCTGGCACTGCGCGAAGCGTTGAAGCATTCCAACAAACGCCCGAACCTGCACGAACTGGCCTTGCCCCGCCATCGTGCGATCCTCACTGCCATCGAAAATCGCGATGCACTGGGCGCCCACCACGCCACGCTGGTGCAACTGGACGATGCGCGCAACGCGCTGAATGTGGTGCTCGGAAAAGGCGTGAAGCTGTAATTGGCAGACGCTCCTGCCGTGTCCACCATCAGGCGGCTTACGCAGAGACTGTGGGAGCGAGCTTGCTCGCGAAAGGGCGGCTTCCGCTGAATTTTCAAGCGATGGAATACCGTATTCGCGAGCAAGCTCGCTCCCACAGATTCGCCCACAGCGTCATTGTTGTCAGGGCAGATAAATGCTGAACAACCCGCCGCCCAGCTCGCCGCCGTTGGCAATTTCGATGTGGCCGGGGACGCCTTTGCGCTGATGCTGCCGGGCAATGTTCGCCGCGAAGTACAAACCCAACCCCGTGCTGCCGCTGTTCTGGTTGATCCCCAGCACGTAGTCGGTCTGCTCCTCGATCATGCGCGCGGGAAAGCCCGGGCCGTCGTCGTTGATGCTGATCACCAGTTGCTCGCCGACCTGTCCTGCCGTAATCAGCACTTCGCTGCGCGCAAAGCGAATGGCGTTGATGACCACGTTGGACACCACCGAACCCACCAGCTCGCGATCAAAGAAACCCGGCAAATCGAAAGCATCGACGGTAAAGCGGGCAGAGATGCCGCGACTGACGAGGACTTCCTGATGGAAGGCCAGCTGCGCTTCGATGAAATCGTCCAGCTCGTGATAATCCGGGCGCAACGGCAGTTGGTTGACCCCCAGCTTGTACAGCCCAAGCAGCTGCACCAGCATGCCGTTCAGGTGGGCGAATTCGTAATCAATGACACCCTGATCCGGCGTACCACGACAGTTCTCGGGAAGCTGCTTGACCCATTGACCGTGGGCCTGAATCAACGAACCCAGCGAGTTCTTCATGTCATGGACAGTGGAAGCAATCACCATAGAGAAGTCGAGCCCGAGATCCTGATCTTTCATTCGCCGAAAGCCCTCAGCCGCAGTTTCTGGAAGCGCTCGAAGCGCGGGTCGGTCTCTGGCATCTTGCCGACCATCTTGAGACTGTTCTGGCATTCCGCCAGGCTCGCCGCGTCGAGGTTCTGAACGCCCATGTGCAGCAGCGACTGCGCCATGTTCAGGGCGATACTGATGTTCTTCGGTTGCAGGGCCAGGCCCTGGCGGAACAGATCCTGCGCCTCGCCGAGCTTGCCGGCGCGGTAGCAGCGAATGCCCTGAACGTTGAAGTCGATAGCCGCTTTGCCCGCACCGAGAATCTCGGGATCGTCGGTCTGCTTGGCGATGTTCTGCATAACCACCGGATCGTCGCCGTAGATCTCGGCACAGCTTTTCAGAATGCCCGCGCCGGCGTTTTCCTGGCCGAGCGCCTTGAGCTGCGACGCCACCGCCAGCGCCGCATCGGCGCTGAGAAACTGCTCCATGCCCTCGAGCCGCTCCATCGCCTGCTCGGTCAGCTTGGCGGCCATGTCCGGATCAGAAGATGCGACGCTGGTGGCTTTCATCAGACGCGCGCGCACCTGCAGGCCGGCATCGTTGCCGTTCTCTTTGGCGACTTCGGTCAGGGTCTGGTTGATCTCCACGCGAGTGCGCGCATCCAGCCCGCGCTCGCCACCACGGCTGATCAATGCCTGAGCAAAACCCAGGTTGGTTTCCGGGTCCTTGAAGCGAGAAAACTGGCCCTGGGAAACGGCCTGACGATACGCTTTCGACGCACCGTCGAAGTCCTCATTTTCCAGCGCCAGTTTGCCCAGCAAACGCTGACGGCGAACGGCGTAGGGCGACAAGCGCACCGCTTCTTCCAGCATCTTCTGGGCGCGCTTGTTGTCGCCGCTGGCCACCAACACATCGGCCAGCCCGTCGTACAACACTGGCATGGCGTTGAAGGCGCGAATCGCTTCTTCGTACACGGCTTGCGCTTCGGCATTGCGGCCGCGCTTGAACAGCAGCTTGCCCAATGCCGCATATGCCCAGGGCTGCGGGCGGTCCGCGAGGATCGATTTGAGAAAGGCTTCCAGCGGCTCGTGCTGGTTGAGGTCACGCAGTGCGTCGGCTTTGTAGCGCAGGCACAGCGGCGCAAAACGGGGGTCCTGTTTGGTCAGCGCGAGGCAGGCCGCCAGCACTTCGGTGGGGTTGCTGCGATCGAGCGCTTGCAGGATCGGTTTGAGCAGGGTCTTGCGCTGGACGATCTTCTCCAGACGCTGAGCCAGGCTCGCGCGGTTGAACGGCTTGGTGAGGTACGCATCCGGCTCCCACTCCAGGGCGCTCATCACCATCGCCTGGCTGTTTTCAGCGGTGACCATGACGAACACGCTTTCATGGCTGATCAGCCGATCGGTCATCAGGTCTTCAAGCACCTGCTGGCCGTTTTTCTTGCCATCGCCCAGATTGAAGTCGTGGAGGATGAAGTCGTAGCGCTTCTGCGCGCACATCTTCAGCGCCTCTTCGCCGGTGTCGGCAGTGTCCACTGCCCTGACGCCCAGCTCGCGCAGCATCGAGCGGACCGAACTGCGGAAGTCGGAAAAATCGTCGACGATCAGAAAGGTTTTTTGGTTCCACGCCAGCATCGAGATTCCTGTCACCGGATAAATAGTCGGCCCTGAGGCACTTGCAAGGGCGGCGGTCTCGTTCCCAACGTCGGGCAGAGACGGCCAATAGAAATGCGGCATGACGCCGCTTGTCCGAGTTATCGGCGGCTGCAGGGCAAAGCTTAGGCACGCCGCGCGGGAAAAGTGACGGGCGCGCGTCGGGTTGATGGGGGCATCGACGCCGAATGAGGCGTGCACGAGCAGGTAAAGTCCTTGGGTGCCCAGCCGATATCCAGTCATGCAACGCGTAGCCAACAGCAACAACCCATTCCCTTCGAGTGCACCCCATGTCCTGGCTGACCGACCTGAAATTGAAGACCAAGCTCCTTTCGGCTTTCTGCCTGTGTGCGCTGATCACCGTGGTCGTGGGCGTGCTGGGTCAGAGCGGTATCTCCCGCCTCTACGAGCTGTTTGAAAACACCGTAAGCGACAATCTGGTATCGATCGCCAAAGTCGATTCGGTGAAGGCCAACGTCATCGCCACCAACCGCGACTTTTTCAAGGCCATCGGACTGAGCGCGCTCAAGGCCAACCCGGACGACATCAACGCGGCGATCCAGTCACTGAAAGAAAATCAGGCCCAGGCCGAGACCGACTTCAAGGTCTATCGCTCAACGCCGCTTGAAGCGGATGAAAGAGCCGCAGGCGATGACTTCGAACGCGACTGGGCCGCTTACATCAGCGCCGCCCTCAATGCGCTGTCTGTGGCGCAGAGCGGCGACCTGGAGCAAGCCAGCAAACTGGCGGCCACCAGCGTGACGCCCAGCTATCGCAAGACCATGGGTGAACTGAAACTCATGATCGAATCCAACATGCGCCAGGCCAACGAACAGGCCCAGGCGGGGGTTGAAACGGACAAGCAGGTCACTTGGACGCTGATCATCGGCTCGTTGATCGCGGTGGTGTGCGCCATCACGTTGGGGCTGAGCGTCACGCGAATGATCACCCGGCCTATCTACCAATCGGTGGCCAGCGCCACCCGGGTGGCGGCGGGTGATTTGAGTCAGGCGATCCAGGGTGGCGGCCAGGATGAAACCGGTCAGTTGCTCAAGGCGCTGTCCAACATGCAGGGCAGCCTCAAAGGCACGGTTCAGCAGATCGCCACCGCGTCGGACCAGTTGGCGTCCGCCGCTGAAGAACTGACCATGGTCACCGATGACAGCACCCGCGGGCTCATGCGTCAGAACGATGAAATCCAGCAAGCCGCCACGGCCGTCAATGAGATGACCGCTGCGGTGGAAGAAGTGGCGCGCAACGCCGCCAGCGCGTCGCAGGTGTCTGCGCAGACCTCCGAAGATGCCATCAAGGGCCAGCAACAAGTGCAACAGGCTGTCACCGCGATGAATACCATGACCGTGGAAATCACCGACTCGACCCAACGCGTCGAAGCGCTGGCCGGGCAGATCCGCGATATCACCAAAGTGCTCGATGTGATCCGCGGGATCGCCGAGCAGACCAACCTGCTGGCGCTCAATGCCGCCATCGAAGCCGCCCGCGCCGGCGAGCAGGGCCGAGGCTTTGCGGTGGTGGCGGACGAAGTACGTGCCCTCGCCCACCGCACTCAGACCTCCACCGGCGAAATCGAGTCGATGATCACCAAGGTGCGCAATGGCGCCGACGAAGCCGTACAGGCCATGGGCAAGAGTCAGGCAATCGCCGTGCACACTCAGTCGCTGGCGACCGAGGCCGGCCACGCACTGGCACGCATCAGCGAGGGCGTCAGCCAGATGAACGAACGCAACCTGGTCATCGCCAGCGCCGCGGAAGAGCAGGCGCAAGTGGCTCGCGAAGTAGACCGCAATCTGGTGAACATCCAGGACTTGTCGACACAGACCGCGGCGGGCGCCAACCAGACCAGCGCCTCGAGTCAGGCGCTGTCGCGATTGGCCGTGTCGTTCCACGCCATGGTCGGTAAATTCACGCTGTAACCGGCTTGGCGTTTCGGCGTCCGGCCAGCCAATCGCCACCCTGAGACAAAATGGCGTATTGACTAATTTGACACCCGATTTGTCGAAAATGACATTTCGGGTACAATCCCCGCCCGCCGCAGGGGATGGACCTGATGACCAGGTCCTGCGGTGGATGATGTTTACTCAAGCTGCTGATTCCAATGATCGAATAAAAAGCACAGCACCGAGGGACATAGAACACGAGGTCGACCTGTTCACTGGCCTCTTGACCCTTCCTCCTCGTTTTCCGAGAGCGAAGCCTGTCTGACGTTCGCGCCGCACACTGGCGCCCGGCATCGCAGGACGTTGCGCGACGATTGCTGCAGGCGGATAACTTTCTATCTATTGGATGATTCGATGTTCAAGAAAACGAGCACCGCTCTACTGGGCCTCGCGATTTCGGCCACCTTCCTGCAAGCCCATGCCGCAGAAAGCAAGAAAGTCGATGTACTGCTGATCGGCGGCGGCATCATGAGTTCGACCCTGGGCGTCTGGCTCAATGAACTCGAGCCGAGCTGGTCGATGGAAATGGTCGAGCGCCTCGACGCCGTGGCCGAAGAAAGCTCCAACGGCTGGAACAACGCAGGCACCGGTCACTCCGGTCTCGCCGAGCTGAACTACACGCCTGAAGACAAAGACGGCAAGGTCAACATCTCCAAAGCCATCGAGATCAACGAAGCCTTCCAGGTCACCCGTCAGTTCCTGTCCTGGCAGGTCCGCCAGAACGTCCTGAAGAACCCGCCTTCGTTCATCAACACCACACCGCACATGAGCTTCGTGTGGGGCGATGACAACATCAAATTCCTGAAAAAGCGTTATGACGCGCTGCAAGCCAGCCCGCTGTTCCGCCCGATGCAGTATTCCGAAGACCCGGCGCAGATCGCCAAGTGGGTCCCGCTGATGATGGAAGGCCGTGATCCTTCGCAGAAGCTGGCGACCACCTGGACGCCAATCGGCACCGACGTCAACTGGGGTGAAGTGACCCGCCAGTACGTGTCGTACCTGCAGACCCGCCCGAACTTCGACTTGAAGCTGTCCAGCGAAGTCAACGACATCACCCGCAACGACGACGGTTCGTGGCACGTTGAATACAAGAACCTGAAAGACGGCACCACCACCGGTACCGACGCCAAGTTCCTGTTCATCGGTGCAGGCGGCGGCGCATTGAAGCTGCTGCAGAAATCCGGCATTCCCGAAGCTCAGGACTACGCAGGCTTCCCGGTTGGTGGTTCGTTCCTGGTGACCGAGAACCCGACCGTTGCCATGCAGCACATGGCCAAGGCCTACGGCATCGCCTCCACCGGCGCGCCGCCCATGTCGGTTCCGCACCTGGACACCCGCGTGCTGGACGGCAAGCGCGTGATCCTGTTTGGCCCGTTCGCCACCTTCTCCACCAAGTTCCTGAAAGAAGGTTCGTACTTCGACCTGTTCAGCAGCATGACCACCCACAACTTCTGGCCAATGACCAAAGTGGGCATCGAGCAGTACCCGCTGGTCGAGTACCTCGCCGGTCAGTTGATGCTGTCTGACGACGACCGTTTCAAGGCGTTGCAGGAATACTTCCCGCACGCCAAGAAAGAAGACTGGCGCCTGTGGCAAGCCGGTCAGCGCGTGCAGATCATCAAGCGTGACGCGGACAAGGGCGGCGTGCTGAAACTGGGCACCGAAGTCGTTTCCTCCCAGGACGGCACCATCGCTGCCCTGCTGGGCGCATCGCCAGGTGCTTCGACTGCTGCACCGATCATGCTCAACGTCCTGGAAAAACTGTTCAAGACTCAGGTTGCGACGCCTGAGTGGCAAGCGAAGATCCATCAGATCGTGCCGAGCTATGGCACCAAGCTGAATGAATCGCCAGCTGCTGTTCAGCAAGAGTGGAACTACACTGCCGAAGTGCTGCAACTGGGCAAGCCACCTGTGCTCGATCAGAGCGTCGGCACCAGCACTGCTGCGCCGGGCAAGCCTGCTGAAAGCAAGCCCGCCAGCGACATGGCGCTGTAAGCACGCCTGACCGTTTGCATCGATGCCTCTGCAGCCGTTCACGAAAGCCACGAGACTCCGCGTCTCGTGGCTTTTTTATTGCCTGTTCACCCACCCAAGGGCCTTGCGGATTGCCTGAAGAGCGTCGGCAACCGCTGATGAGGTGAAAGTGAACGGCAAGCGCTTGCGTCGGGTCCATCCTGTAGAACCAGTCAGGGAGAAAGGTATGGACGCCACAAATACACAAGTGCTTAGGGATGTCGTCGTCATCGCAGGTTCACAAGGCGCGACCGAGGCCCTGCGGCACCTGCTCGTCAAGCTGCCGGCGGATTTCCCCGCTGCGGTGCTCATCGTCATTCACACGCTCCCTTCAGGTCCCGACTACATGGCTTCAGTGCTCGGTCGTTACTCGACGCTGCCTGTAGGCTATGGTGAGGAAGGCGAACCGGTGCTGCCTGGCCGTGTGTACCTCGCCCCTCCTGACCGGCATCTGGAAATCGTCTCCCCCGGGATCATTCATCTCGACGACGGACCCAAGCTGCACCTCGCACGTCCTGCCGCCGATCGCCTGTTCACCACTGCTGCCGAGGTTTTTCGCGAGCGAGTGATCAGCCTGGTGCTGTCAGGCGGCGACTCCGATGGTGCGGAGGGTGCGGTAGCGGTCAAGAACGCCGGCGGGTTGAGTTTTGTCCAGCGTCCCGAGGAGGCGCCGGTGCCCAGCATGCCGATCGAGACGATGCGAAAAACCATATCGAGCCCTCAACTGAGTGCGGAAGAAATGGCAGACGCGCTGATCAAAGCGGTCGGCAGCGTCCATAGCTGACTTATTGCAGGAGACCGCGAGCATGCCAGGAGGCGAACAGCATCCACCGCCGTCAGGCGCCTTCGATCTGCTGGACCTGGGCCCGGGGCGCAACACGGCGGTGTTTCGCCTGACCCTTGCTTTCATGATTCTGGTGCTGCTGACGTTCATCTCGGTGGAGGGTGGCGCGCCTGGCGCGACTACAACCACGCGTACGACTTCGCCCGGGACTCGGTCACCAATCTGGCCCGTGCCACGGCGCAGCACGCTGAGGACGCCATCAGGCAGGTCGACATCCTGACGTACGCCCTGGGTGAGCGGGTCGAAGGCGACGGCCTGGCCAATATCAACGTTCCCCGCATTCACGCCCTGATGGTGCAGCAATCGAGGCTCATGCCTCAGCTCCACGGGCTGTTCATCTACGGCCCCGACGGTCGATGGATCGTCACCGACAAGGACATCACCCCGGAGACTGCAAACAACGCAGACCGGGATTACTTTAACTATCACCGGACCCACACCGATCACCGTGTACGCATCAGTAACGTGGTCAAGAGCCGGTCCACCGGCGAGCTGATTATCCCGGTCTCCCGACGGCTGAATAACCCGGACGGGTCGTTCGCGGGCGTGCTGCTGGGCACCATCAAGCTCAGCTACTTCATGGATTACTACGGCGACTTCAAGATTGATGATCGTGGTGCGCTGGTCCTGGCGATGCGCGACGGCACTATCCTGATCAGGCGCCCTTTCATGGATTCGATGGTGGGGCAAAGCCTGGCCGACAGCGAGATATTCAAACGCTACCTGCCGACCGCCGACGAAGGGGTTGCGGAAGTCAAAGCCATCGTTGACGGCACGTACCGGCTGTACGCTTACCGCGCCCTGTCCAGCTACCCGCTGGTGGTCGAAGCGGGGCTGTCGAGAGAGTCCTTCGTAGGGCCGTGGCGTCGCGACCTGTTCAAGTCCGGACTCGTGCTGTTGGTCCTGGTTGCCGGGCTCATCGGATTTGCCTTCATCGTACTCACCCAGCTGCGCCGCCGCATGGCCATGGAAAGTGAAATACGCCTCGCCCACCAGGCGGTCAAAGACATGGCACTGACCGACAGCCTGACCGGGCTGGGCAACCGCCGGCGCCTCGACATGGCACTCCACAGCGAAATCGGGCGCGCGAAACGTCAGCGCTACCCGCTTGCCCTGATCATGCTCGACATCGATTACTTCAAGCGCTTCAACGACCGCTACGGCCACGGCGCGGGTGACGACTGCCTCCAGCAGGTCGCTCAGGCCATCAGCGGCGTGCTGAAACGCCCTGCGGACCTCGCCGTTCGTTACGGCGGAGAGGAATTCACGATATTGCTCCCGGACACTGACATCCAAGGTGCAGGGCGTCTTGCGGAGGACATCCTGCAGGCTATCCGTGGGCTCGCGCTGGAACATGCCGATCATCCTGAGCGAATCGTCACCGCAAGCGCTGGCGTCACAGCCAGGTTTCCTGCGCAGGAAGACACGACCCCCGCCGGCATGATCAAAGCGGCGGATGCCTATCTCTACTACGCGAAAAATAATGGTCGCAATCGCTGGTATGCAGATCAGCACGCTTAAGCGAGCACGCAGGCATGAATGACAGATGGGTTTGAATGGCCGGCGGCCGGGACGCGTTACCGGGAAGGAAAGGTGTTCTGGCGGGAATGGAAGTGGATCAGATATGTCCCCTGCAGGAATCGAACCTGCATCTAGCCCTTAGGAGGGGCTCGTTCTATCCGTTGAACTAAGAGGACACTAAAACGGACGGCGTGCATCTTAACGGCAAGGCGCATGCTTGTCATGTCGTCATTATCAACGGGAGCTGTAGGCCGCTGGCTGGACGTCACATCGAAGGGCCATCGTGCAGAATGCAACGACGGCAATAGGCCATATTGCAAAACGCAACCCTACAATCCGCCAAATAAGCCATAGGTTATTGATTTACATCGGTTTTATTCGTCTTCGAGATTGGCATGCAGGCTGCAATACTTTTCCTCGCAAATTACCCTTCTGTACGCCATCCCTGCGAAGGTACCCGAGATGAACATGACCCTGCCCCTGCTTAACGCTGCCGCGCTTGTCGCATTGGTCGCCTTCCACTTCCAGGATGATGGCAGCACGTCAGAGGCGGTCCGTTCAGAGAGCTTGGCAATACAGGCGCAGCCCCATTACCTCATGCAGCAAGCTCCCAGGTTCGCAGCCATGCCGAGCCAGGGTACAGAAGCTATCTTGGCTAATGACAGTGAAGAGGCGGTACCCGTTAACCGCCCGGACCGTTGGGTATTCTGAAAAAAATCGCCGATCGGCAGTTTCAAAGAGTTCGATGAGCTCTCTTCCAGAGAGCAAACATAGAGAGCAACCATGTCCAAAGCAGCAATTTCATTCCTGATCCTGGCCCTGATGGCCCTCGCAGCAGACCAGCTACTGGTGCCTTCAATGGAAACGATGAGCACCTTGGCGAAAGCCGCGGCAGGCGTTTTTGCCAGCCTGTTCGTTGTAGCACTCTTCGTAGGGCGCCGCATCAAGTTTGACCCGATCTTGCGGCAAGCCAAGTCCTGACGCCTCGCCAGCCCCACGCTGGGGTGCTTTCAAGGCTGATCGCCGTCTCCCAGGCGGCTGAGGCATATGCAAGGCGCTCACACCGCAGCCGACCCTTCGTCTTTTTATTCACTCCCTCCTCGTATTTTGCTTATTCTCCCACTACGCTGGAGACAGATAGCCATCACGGCGCAGGCCCAGTACCATCAGGCCGCTAGCCTTCGCACTTTGCAAACCAGCACGCAATTCGGATAATTGGTGCTGGCTAAAAGCCTTTATCTAGTTCAATATTTGTCACACATTTGACGCCAAGGATTCGACGCATTGATGCAGGATGTCGGTCCTTTATGCGGGCTGGTTGAACATTTCGTCTAAAAGACAGTCAGAGCATGACATCTCGCGGCCTAATGCAAGAACCGCCTCTCTCTTTGAACTAATTCGGTTAAATATATGAGCCCTATGAAACAGGCCAATTATTCCAGTCGCACAGCTGACAAGTTCGTAGTTCGTCTACCGGAAGGCATGCGCGAGCGTATTGCGGACGTCGCCAAACAGCACCACCGCAGCATGAACTCTGAAATCATTGCGCGTATTGAGCAGAGTCTGATTCAAGAAGGCGCGCTGGGTGATGAGCCAAGCCTGCGCCTGGACAGCCCGGAGCTTTCGCTTCATGAACGTGAGCTGTTGCAGCGCTTCCGTCAGTTGGCTCATCGCCAACAGAACGCGCTGGTTTCCCTGATTGCACATGACACTAGCCTGGCAAACGACGACGAATAAGTCGCGCAAGCCAGAGACTTAAAGGCCAGCGCTCTGCTGGCTTTTTTGTGCCTGAAATTCGGTTGAAACCTGGTCTGCGCGCATTAAAAACCGCCTTGAAGGCGGTTTCGATTGAAGCGATGGGTCAAAGCAAGAATACGGTCGCCAGCCCGAGAAAGATAAAGAACCCGCCACTGTCCGTCATGGCCGTGATCATCACACTGGCGCCCATGGCCGGATCGCGCCCGAGCCGCGCCAGGGTCATCGGGATCAGCACGCCCATCAACGCCGCCAATAGCAGATTCAATGTCATGGCGACGGTCATCACCACCCCAAGGGACCAACTGTTGTAGAGAAGATAAGCAACAATCCCTATCACCCCGCCCCACACCAGACCGTTGATGAGCGCAACGGCCAGCTCTTTGCGCATCAGGCGTGAGGTGTTGCCGGTGTTGACCTGATCAAGAGCCATGGCCCTAACGATCATGGTGATGGTCTGGTTGCCGGAGTTGCCCCCGATCCCCGCCACGATCGGCATCAATGCCGCCAGCGCCACCAGCTTCTCGATGGAGCCTTCGAACAGGCCGATCACACGTGAGGCGAGAAAGGCTGTAATCAGGTTGACCGCCAGCCAGGACCAGCGGTTGCGCAGCGAACGCCAGACCGAAGCGAAGATGTCTTCTTCTTCGCGCAGACCCGCCATGTTGAGCACTTCGGTCTCGCTCTCCTCGCGGATGAGGTCGACCATCTCGTCGATGGTCAAACGGCCGATGAGCTTGCCGTTCTTGTCGACCACCGGGGAGGAAATTAAGTCGTAACGCTCGAACGCCTGGGCGGCTTCATATGCATCGCCGTCAGGGTGGAAGCTCACCGGGTCGCTGGCCATGACCTCCGACACCTGCTTTTCGGGGTCGTTGACCAGCAGACGCTTGATGGGCAGAACGCCCTTGAGCACGCCATCGGAATCGACAACAAACAGCTTGTCGGTGTGGCCGGGCAGTTCTTTGAGACGGCGCAGATAACGCAGAACGACTTCCAGGCTGACATCCTCACGGATCGTCACCATCTCGAAGTCCATCAGGGCGCCGACCTGCTCCTCGTCGTAGGACAGAGCAGAGCGCACGCGCTCGCGCTGCTGACTGTCCAGCGCCTCCATCAGCTCATGGACGACATCGCGCGGCAGCTCTGGAGCAAGGTCGGCGAGCTCGTCGGCGTCCATTTCCTTGGCGGCGGCCAGCAGCTCATGATCGTCCATGTCGGCGATCAGGGTTTCCCGAACGGAGTCGGACACTTCGAGAAGGATGTCACCGTCACGCTCGGCCTTCACCAGCTGCCAGACCGTCAGACGGTCTTCGAGGGGAAGTGCTTCGAGGATGTAGGCAACGTCGGCAGAGTGCAGATCGTCGAGCTTACGCTGCAGCTCCACGAGGTTCTGCCGGTGAACGAGGTTTTCGACACGATCCTGGTGCTGGCCTTCCTGACGGTGTGTCAGGTCTTCGACGATGCGCTGACGCTGCAGCAAGTCGATGACTTGGGCGAGACGATCCTGAAGGCTTTCCTGCGTCTTTTTTACTTCGATTTGGGTCATAGGCGAACTCCACTCCCAGCAGTGGAACCCGCCAGAAGATCAATCAGTCGATTCTTGATTGGTGAAACTTAGTATTGAGTTGCTACTGGGTAAGTCCATGGAGGTAGTCCACAAGCCCCGGCGGGGCTGACGGCCGCAATCATACACCGCTTGCCGTGGCGGGAGGCTAAAAATTCAACCTGAAACAATCGGTTGCATCGCATCCCTAACCGTTGTCCGAGTCCCTGATATCGCGCCGTCACATCCGGCGAACAAAACTCGCTCGCCGTGAGAAATTCTCATCGCTACCCTTTGCGGACACAGGTCAGGGAGGACGTCGCGATGCCGCTGAACACTGAAAAGCTCTTCATCACTCTGCTACTGCTTTTGCCATTCGGCGTAGGTGCCTCCACCGTCAATCGCTGCCAGGATCAAAGCGGCAGCGTGACCTTCACCACGCTGAGCTGCCCCAGCGGCCAAACGACAACACCACAGGGTATCAACCCAGCATCAGGCATGACTTTCACGCCCCCTCCTCCAACTTCGAA
Source organism: Pseudomonas sp. 15A4 (assembly GCF_016925575.1). NCBI lineage: Bacteria > Pseudomonadati > Pseudomonadota > Gammaproteobacteria > Pseudomonadales > Pseudomonadaceae > Pseudomonas > Pseudomonas sp. 15A4. Next base: position 5,144,397 of record NZ_CP068986.1, read on the forward strand.
AGCGGAGGAGACGAAAGATCGCAAAAGCCGAGAGGTGGTGGTCGTGGGTCAGCGCGATGATGGTTGCGGAAATATCCTGAGCGCAGAGCAGCGCCGCAAGGCAATCATCAATCGGCAGACGCCAACGGGGATGAGCAAACGTGATGTGGAAAATTTGCTCGGACGACCGGACAAGATCATCAGCCGGAACGCTGAAGTCCGATATGTGTATGAGGAAAAGAAGGGACGCAGCCGACAGGTGTCATTCGATGAGCACGGCTGTGTAAAAGGCAAACGCTAGAAAGCAAAAAGCCCGCATTTGCATGCGGGCTTTTCGTTTTATGGTGCACTCGACAGGATTCGAACCTGTGACCGCTCGGTTCGTAGCCGAGTACTCTATCCAGCTGAGCTACGAGTGCAGATGGTGCTTTTTAAACCAGTTCACCTCTGGGCATCGCATTTTACTTCTGGAAGTGAGTGGTGCTTCCGAAGACCTGTTGAAGCCAGGCTCTTTCTAACTTAAGACAGTTGCTTGTATCACTACAAGCAACGCTTAAATGGTGCACTCGACAGGATTCGAACCTGTGACCGCTCGGTTCGTAGCCGAGTACTCTATCCAGCTGAGCTACGAGTGCATTTGTTGCCGCGCATTATAGGCCGTCAAATCTCTTGGTCAAGCACTTTTTCTAGTAAATTCAACAACTTACCGATCAAGCCAGATTACAACGTACTACGCAAATAATGGCGGAGAACGGGGATTCGAACCCCCGACACCCTTTTGAGGTGTACTCCCTTAGCAGGGGAGCGCCTTCGGCCACTCGGCCAGCTCTCCGCAACACGGGGCGTATAATAACCACCCTTTTCCCCGTTTGCAAACCAAAAATTCAATAAAAATTAATGGCTTGGTTCTTCGTCCTTCTCTTTCTTTATACGCAGGTAAATCTCTTCGCGGTGAACAGCCACTTCCTTGGGCGCGTTGACCCCAATACGTACTTGATTGCCTTTTACGCCGAGCACGGTCACGGTGACTTCACCATCACCAATGATCAGACTTTCCGCGCACCGGCGAGTCAGAATCAGCATACCTATCTCCTTACGGCTTACATTCAAGGGACTACAGTCTGCACAGACAAACGGCATGATCCCGAGCCAGAGGCCGCAGGATCATGCCTCAGTATCGACCAGCGCCGGAAAAAGAATAGCGGCTTGCACACATCCACTCGCAGAAGGCGCGACCGAAATCGGGCCTTCTGTCCAAGGCTTACTCGCCCTGACGCGGTGCGTCGAGTTCGAAAGCGGTATGCAGTGCGCGCACGGCCAGCTCCAGGTACTTCTCTTCGATCACCACCGAGACCTTGATTTCGGATGTCGAGATCATCTGAATGTTGATGCTCTCCTTGGCCAGCGCTTCGAACATGCGGCTGGCAACACCGGCATGGGAACGCATGCCGACACCGACGATGGAAACCTTGGCGATCTTGGTGTCGCCAATGACTTCGCGCGCGCCGATTTCACTGGCGGTGTTCTGCAGAACCTGCAGCGCGGCCTGGTAATCATTGCGGTGAACGGTGAAGGTGAAATCGGTGGTGTTATCGTGCGAAACGTTCTGCACGATCATATCGACTTCGATGTTCGCGCCACTAATGGGACCGAGAATCTTAAACGCAACGCCCGGGGTGTCTGGCACGCCACGGATGGTCAGCTTGGCTTCGTCGCGGTTGAAGGCGATGCCCGAAATGATCGGCTGTTCCATGGATTCCTCTTCATCAATGGTAATGAGGGTGCCTGGACCCTCCTTGAAGCTGTGCAGTACGCGCAGCGGGACGTTGTACTTGCCGGCGAACTCGACCGCGCGGATCTGCAGGACCTTGGAGCCAAGGCTCGCCATCTCCAGCATTTCTTCGAAGGTGATCTTGTCCAGACGCTGGGCCTGCGACACAACACGCGGGTCAGTCGTGTAGACGCCATCGACGTCGGTGTAGATCTGGCATTCATCGGCTTTCAATGCCGCAGCCAGGGCCACGCCGGTGGTGTCGGACCCGCCACGACCCAGGGTCGTGATGTTGCCGTCTTCATCGACGCCCTGGAATCCGGCGACCACCACCACACGACCGGCCTTCAGGTCAGCGCGGATTTTCTGATCGTCGATCTGCAGAATACGCGCCTTGTTATGGGCGCTGTCGGTCAGGATGCGGACCTGATTGCCGGTATACGACACAGCCGGAACGCCGCGCTTGATCAGCGCCATGGCCAGTAGAGCAATGGTGACCTGCTCACCGGTGGAAACAATGACGTCCAGCTCGCGAGGCACCGGCTGATCGCTGATCTGCCGGGCCAGTTCGATCAGGCGATTGGTTTCGCCGCTCATGGCCGAAAGCACCACCACCAGATCATCGCCCGCATCACGGAATTTCTTGACCTTGTCGGCCACCTGTTCGATGCGCTCGACCGAGCCCACCGAGGTGCCGCCAAACTTTTGTACGATTAAAGCCATCTCAAAGCCGCCTCAGCCCATGAAGGGCGCCCGTTATCATTCAAACCGCGAAGCGCCGGGACCCGAATGACGGGCCCCGGGTGGGTCGACTTAAATACCTTGCTCGGCGAACGGAACAGCCAGTGCCAGCGCTGCTTCGAGTCCGGCAGCATCAACACCGCCGCCTTGCGCCATGTCAGGACGACCGCCGCCTTTACCGCCTACTGCGGCAGCCGCCTGCTTCATCAAATCACCGGCTTTGAGTTGGCCAGTCAGGTCTTTGGTGACGCCTGCCACCAGCACGACCTTGTCTTCATGCACCCCGCCGAGCAGGATCACTGCGCGGCCGAGCTTGTTCTTCAATTGATCAACCAGGGCCAGCAGCGCCTTGCCATCCTGACCGTCGAGACGGGCAGCGAGAACCTTGGCGCCCTTGACGTCCACTGCCGACCCTGACAGATCGTCGCCCGCAGCACTGGCCGCCTTGGCCTGCAGTTGTTCCAGCTGTTTTTCCAGCAGCCGATTGCGTTCCAGCACCGCCGACAGCTTGTCCAGAACGTTGTCACGATTGCCTTTGACCAGGTTCGCGGCTTCCTTCAGTTGTTCTTCAGCCGCGTTCAGGTATTCCAGTGCCACGGCGCCGGTCACCGCTTCGATACGGCGCACGCCGGCGGCCACACCGCTTTCGCTGATGATCTTGAACAGCGCGATGTCGCCGGTGCGGTTGGCGTGAATGCCGCCGCACAGCTCGACCGAGAAACCGCCGCCCATGCTCAGCACGCGGACGTTGTCGCCGTACTTCTCGCCGAACAACGCCATGGCGCCCTTCTGCTTGGCGGTCTCGATGTCGGTTTCTTCAGTTTCGACGGCCGTGTTCTTGCGCACTTCGGCGTTGACGATGTCTTCAAGCGCCTTGATCTGCTCGGGCTTGATGGCTTCGAAGTGGCTGAAGTCGAAACGCAGGCGCTGACTGTCGACCAGCGAGCCTTTCTGCTGGACGTGATCGCCCAGCACTTGGCGCAATGCAGCGTGCAGCAGGTGCGTGGCGGAGTGGTTCAGCGAAGTGGCCTGGCGCACTTCGGCAGCCACTTCGGTGCTGACGGTGGTGCCGACTTTCAGGCTGCCCGACACTTGAACGCCGTGGTGCAGGAACGCGCCGCCGGTCTTGGTGGTGTCGCTCACGTCGAAGCGCGCATCGCCCACGGTCAGGTAACCGCTGTCGCCAATCTGGCCGCCGGACTCTGCGTAGAACGGAGTCTGGTCGAGGATGACCACGCCGTCCTCGCCTTCACTCAATTGCTCGACCGCGAGGCCGTCTTTGTACAGGGCGACGACCTTGGCCTCGCCTGCGGTGGCTTTGTAACCGGTGAACTGCGTGGCCACGTCAACCTTGACCAGGCTGTTGTAGTCCATGCCGAAGGAACTGGCGGAACGCGCACGTTCACGCTGGGCGTCCATCTCACGCTCGAAACCGGCCTCGTCGAGGGTCAGGTTGCGTTCGCGGGCGATGTCGCCGGTCAGGTCCATCGGGAAACCGTAGGTGTCGTACAGCTTGAAGACCACGTCGCCGGGGACGATGGTGCCCTTGAGTTCGGCGAGATCCTGCTCGAGGATCTTCAAGCCCTGCTCCAGGGTCTTGGCGAACTGCTCTTCTTCGGCCTTCAGCACGCGCTCGATGTGCGCCTGCTGGTTCTTCAGCTCGGGGAAGGCTTCGCCCATTTCGGCGACCAGTGCAGCGACGATCTGGTAGAAGAAGCTGCCCTTGGCGCCCAGCTTGTTGCCGTGACGGCAGGCACGACGAATGATGCGGCGCAGCACGTAGCCGCGGCCTTCGTTGGACGGCAGCACGCCGTCGGCAATCAGGAAGCCGCACGAGCGGATGTGGTCGGCGACGACTTTCAGGGACGCCTGATTGTCGTTGCTGCAGCCGATGGCTTTGGCAGCGGCGGCCAACAGGCTCTGGAACAGGTCGATTTCGTAATTGGAATTGACGTGTTGCAGGACGGCGCTGACGCGCTCAAGGCCCATGCCGGTGTCGACCGATGGCGCTGGCAGCGGGTGAAGCACGCCGTCGGCCGTGCGATTGAACTGCATGAACACGTTGTTCCAGATCTCGATGTAACGGTCGCCGTCTTCTTCCGGCGAACCCGGCGGGCCGCCCCAGATGTCGGCGCCGTGGTCGTAGAAGATCTCGGTGCATGGGCCGCACGGGCCGGTGTCGCCCATGGTCCAGAAGTTGTCGGAGGCGTAAGGCGCGCCTTTATTGTCACCGATGCGCACCATGCGCTCGGCCGGCACGCCGATCTCTTTGGTCCAGATGTCGTAGGCTTCGTCGTCCGAGGCGTAAACCGTGACCCAGAGCTTTTCCTTGGGCAGGTTCAGCACGCCGGTGAGGAAGGTCCACGCGTAGGTGATCGCGTCGCGCTTGAAATAATCACCGAAGCTGAAGTTGCCCAGCATTTCGAAGAAGGTGTGGTGGCGCGCGGTGTAGCCGACGTTTTCCAGGTCGTTGTGCTTGCCACCGGCACGTACGCACTTCTGGCTGCTGACGGCGCGGGTGTAGGCCCGTTTTTCCTGGCCGAGGAAGCAATCCTTGAACTGGTTCATGCCTGCGTTGGTGAACAGCAGGGTCGGGTCGTTGCCCGGGATCAGGGAGCTGGAGGCGACTCGGGTGTGGCCTTGCTCTTCGAAGAAGCGAAGGAAGGCTTCACGGATTTCTGCGCTTTTCATAGGTTCTTCCACGGGAACTGCGGCCTGGCACATGCATAGCGTCGTTCGACGCAGCGACGGCAAAGGGCCGCATTATATAGGCGTTGTACGCTCGGTACAGCGTGTTATTCGATAGAAACCGGCAATCGGGCCGATCACCCGATCAGCGAACGCCAAATTCGGCAAAGGCCGCAACGACCTTGTCCAGATGCGCAGCCGTCACATCAAGATGGGTGACCATGCGCAACCGCGGCGCAGCGCTCAGCACGATACCGCGCTCGGCACACAGAGCTTTGAGCGCCTGGGCACGATCGCCGATCTGCACGTAAACCATGTTGGTCTGCACCGGCTCGACGTTAAAACCGAGGTCTGCAAGCGCTTTGCCCAGAGCGGTGGCATTGGCGTGATCGTCGGCCAGGCGCTCGACCTGATGCTCCAGCGCGTACAGCCCCGCTGCCGCCAGGAGACCGGCCTGACGCATACCGCCGCCGACCATCTTGCGCAGACGCCGGGCCTTGGCGATGAACTCACTTGAGCCGCACAGCACCGAGCCGACCGGCGCGCCGAGCCCTTTGGACAGGCACACCGACACCGAATCGAAATGGCGGGTGATCTCATGCGCGTCCACCCCCAGCTTGACAGAGGCGTTGTACAAGCGAGCGCCGTCCAGGTGCAGGCTGAGGCCTTTTTCGCGGGTAAATGCCCGGGCCGCCGCGAGGTATTCCATCGGCAGAACCTTGCCCTGCATGGTGTTTTCCAAGGCCAGCAACCGGGTGCGGGCGAAATGAAAATCGTCGGCCTTGATGGCGGCAGCCACTTGATCCAGGTCCAGCGATCCGTCCGCCTGGTTGTCGAGGGGCTGAGGCTGGATCGAGCCGAGCACCGCCGCCCCGCCGCCTTCATATTTGTAGGTGTGTGCCTGCTGGCCGACGATGTATTCGTCGCCCCGTTCACAGTGGGCCATGAGGCCGAGCAGGTTGCTCATGGTGCCGGTCGGCACGAACAGCGCGGCGGCAAAACCGAGACGCTCGGCCAGCCACGATTCCAGCCGATTGACCGTCGGGTCTTCGCCGTACACGTCATCGCCAAGGGGCGCGCCGGCCATGGCGTCGCGCATGCCGGCGGAGGGTTGGGTCACGGTGTCACTGCGCAGATCGATAACCGCCACGATGAAGCTCCCAATGATTAGGGTCGAGCCTCAGTTCTGAGGCCCGGGGCACCGATAATCAAGGCTTGGGGCGGGAATGCCAATACGCCTTATAAGAAAAGCTGATGAAAACCATCAAAAAGGCTCCAAGCGAATCCGGGAAATGTATGTTACAAACTGCACGCCGACGCGAAACGCCGTTGGCAACGTTCTCAGGGCGGGGTGCGATTCCCCACCGGCGGTAATGGCGCGCAATGCGTCTAGCCCGCGAGCGCTTGCGCCGAGCTAAGGCTCGATGCAAGGTCAGCAGACCCGGTGTGATCCCGGGGCCGACGGTCATAGTCCGGATGAAGAGAGAACGGGACTGGCACAACAGGATCGTTTCGAGACAGCTCCAGGCGCTTGGCGTCGGGGACGGTTTCGCACGTACCCTGGCATCCCATTCGATCCAAAACGCCCTGTTTTTTTCATTAAACAGGAGTCAGAACACATGCAACCTACCGCCATTCACGCTCACGAGCGCATCGCTTTCATTCAAGCCTGCTGGCACAAGGAAATCGTCGATCAAGCGCGTAAAGGGTTTGTCGCCGAGATGGCGCAACACGGTTACGCCGAGACCGACATCGATTTCTTTGAAGTCGGCGGCGCGTTCGAAATCCCGCTTCACGCCAAATTGCTCGCCAAGTCGGGTCGCTACGGCGGCGTCGTGGCGGCCGGTCTGGTGGTCGACGGTGGTATCTATCGCCACGAGTTCGTTGCGCAGTCGGTGATCAGCGCGCTGATGCAGGTTCAGCTGGAAACCGAAGTGCCGGTGTTCTCGGTCGTGCTGACCCCGCACCACTTCCACGCGGGTGAAGAGCACCAGAAGTATTTCTTCGACCACTTCGTGCACAAAGGCCAGGAAGCCGCCAAAACGTGCGCCGACACGCTGACAAAACTGCGTGCAGTGCGTCGGGTGGGTGAGGTGCAGAAAGCGGCGGGTTGATCAAACCGACGGCAGTACATCCGCCAGAAAATTAGCGGATGTACCGGCCCCTGTGGGAGTGACCGGGGTGGCGCTCCACCTTGCTCACGAAGACGGCATTCCAGCCGCTAGAAATGTAGCGGATGTACCGGCCTCTTCGCGAGCAAGCTCGCTCCCACAGTTCGGTCTTCGGCGGGACAGCTACTGGCGCGTCACGCCAATGTCTCGTCCGTCGCCGGCACGATCAGAATCCCCGCCCGCAGTCCGTTTTTGACGTTCGGGTTGGGGAAGATGATCCGGGCGCCCTCTTCTTCTATCACCCAGCGTGAATCGGCCAGGTCTTCGGCCAGCACGTAGCCTTTTTCCAGTTCCGTGAAGTTCTCGATGTCCGCCGGCAGGTGCAGGCGGAAGGCGTCGCTGTGCTTGATGATCTCCCGGGCCACGCTGAACAGCTGCAAGCCATCCAGATCGGCAGGCTGATCGGCGTTGGTGCCAGCGATCAGGTGTTCGAGGCAGGACTTCAGCTTGTCCAGATTGACCTGCTGGTTCTGCCCGAACGGGCGCGCCTTGCCCAGTTCCAGGGTGAAGGCTTCGGCGTCGAGCTTGTCGTAGGTGTAGGCGCTGAACACGATCGACGCCTTGTTCTGCAGGAGCACCGCTTCCATGCCCGCCGTGCGCAAACGGGCGAGTTCACGGCGGGAGTGGGCGCGACCTTCTTTCCACGGGTACAGCGCGAACTGCTCGATTCTGGAGCCGCGAATCGCCGTGTGCAGGTCGTAGTGCAGGCGATAGCGGCCCGGAATATTGAAGAAGCTGGCGGCCAGACGCTCGAGTTCGCAGGCGCGCAAGGCTTCGCTGCCGCCGCTGTGCTCGTGACGGCCGTTGAACAGCCGGTTGACGTCCTGCTCGACGTATCGCTCGCCGCGACGCATCGCTTCGGGGTTGCCAAACAGGAACAGAATACGCGCGCGAGGCTTGAGTTCGCCCCGGGCGATGGCGTGAATCAGCGTGTCGAGCAGTTCGATCGGCGCGGTTTCATTGCCGTGGATGCCGGCGGACAGCAGCAGGTCGGTGCCATTGTCGCGTGCTTCGGGAGGCCGGACTTCCAGCGCCCCCTCAGCGAGCCAGCGCATGCGAACGCCGTCGACGGTCAGCTGAGTCTTTTCCGCGGGTTCGCGACCCGCGAGGGTCAGTTCAAGCAGTTTGCCGAGGGCGAGCATGGGGAAGCTTCCTGCGCAGGCTTAGTCGTGGGTGCAGTCTGGGCCGTGCACGTGGCCTTCTTCGTCGTCGCCGCTCATGTCAGCCGGCTCCATTTCCAGCTGCAGGCTGACCAGGTTGGTCGCCAATGGACGCAGCAGCAGGTTGGCGTATTCGGCATCGCCTTCTTCGACGTCAACGCCGATCAGCAACTGGCCACGGCCGTCCTGTTGAATCCAGACCTCTTTGCCCTGCCAGATAACGGCAAGACGGGTGCAGGACGTTTCCAGCTGAGTGCCGTCGGTGTCTTCAAGGATCAAACGCAGCGCGTCGGTCATGGCAAAACTCTCTCTGTAAAAGCAAAAACATCGTCGCCTGACGCCGCTCGGGCGCAGGCGTAACGGATGGGGTGCATCAGTTGATCTGGAAAGGATAGACCGCGCCCAGTTTCAGGTGCTGCGTCAGCTCGTCCAGCGCCGTGCGGCATTCGGTCAGCAACTGCGGATCGGCCAGATCACTGTCGCTCATGCGGTCGCGATAGTGCTTGTCGACCCACTGCGTCAGCGTGTCGTACAGCGGCGCGGTCATGATAACGCCTGGATTGACCGCCGCCAGTTCGGTTTCATTCAAGGCCACGCGAAGACGCAGGCACGCCGGGCCGCCGCCGTTCTGCATGCTCTGCTTGAGGTCGAACACCTTGACCTCGCGAATAGGGCTGTCGTCCGCCAGCAGGCGCTGCAGGTAATGCCACACGCGCTCGTTGCTGCGGCACTCTTCCGGCACGATCAACAGCATCGAACCGTCGGCACGGGACAGCAACTGGCTGTTGAACAGGTACGAACGCACCGCGTCTTCCACCGCCACTTCACTGCGCGGCACGCAAATGGCCTGGAAGCGACCGCCGCGTTGACCGAGTTTGGCGTGCAAGTCGGCGAGCATGGGCTCGGTATTGAGGAACGCATCTTCGTGGAAGAACAGAACTTCACCGTTGCCCACCGAGATCACGTCGTTGTGAAACACGCCCTGATCGATGACGGCCGGGTTCTGCTGGGCGAAGACCACGCCCTCGGCGCTCAGGCCATGCAAACGCGCAACGGCCTGGGACGCTTCGAGGGTCTGGCGTGCCGGGTATTTCTGCGGCGCGGGGAAACGGCTGTCGAACGCAGCGCGGCCGTAAACGAAGAACTCGACGCCGGGCTCCCCGTAGCTGCGGCAGAAGCGCGTGTGGTTGGCAGCGCCTTCGTCACCGAACTGGGCAACGGCAGGCAGCGCCGCGTGGTGGGCGAAATGCTGCTGATCGGCGAACATCGCGCCAAGCACGCGGCTGGTGGTCGGGTGCTCGATGCTGCGGTGGTATTTGCAGTTGAGGTTGGCGGCGGTGAAATGCACGCGGCCGTCGGCGGTGTCGGCGCTGGGGCTGACCGTGGCGGCGTTGGCCACCCACATGCTCGACGCCGAGCAACTGGCGGCCAGCAGCGGCATCGACTCTTTGGCCGCGCGCTCGATGACCTGTGCGTCGCTGCCGCTGAAGCCCAGCTTACGCAGACCGGCCACATCGGGACGTTCGTGGGGGGCCAGCACGCCCTGGGCAAAACCCATCTCCATCAGCGCTTTCATCTTGGCCAGCCCCTGCAAAGCGGCCTCGCGCGGATTCGAGGATTGCTGGCAGTTGTTCTGGGACGCGACGTTGCCGTAGGACAGCCCACCGTAGTTGTGGGTCGGGCCCACTAGACCGTCAAAGTTGACTTCACAGGATTTCATCGGTGAGGCTCCGTGGATCTGTTTTTATGTGCACATTCTTCGAAGTGCGCGGCGCTATCAAGGAGCGCGGTCAGTTCAGGGTGATGCCGGGCGTCAGGCTGGCAGGCAGCGCCAGGGTTTCGGTCTCCAGCGACGCCACCGGGTACGCGCAATAATCCGCCGCGTAGTAGGCGCTGGCGCGATGGTTGCCCGAGGCGCCGACACCGCCGAACGGTGCCGTACTCGCCGCGCCGGTCAGTTGCTTGTTCCAGTTGACGATGCCTGCACGGCTATGCAGCCAGAACTGCTGATAGCGCGCCTGGGAATCCGACAACAGCCCCGCCGCCAACCCGTACTGCGTGGCGTTGGCCTCTTCGATGGCTGCGTCGAAATCAGCGTAGCGAATCACCTGCAACAGCGGCCCGAACAGTTCCTCATCCTCACGATCTGCCACGTCACTGACGTCGATGATGCCCGGCGTCAGCAGCGCCGATTGCGCGGCAGGCTGGGCCATTTCAAGCAGGGCAACTGCGCCGTTGGCCAGCATCACTTCCTGGGCATCGATCAGTGCCTGCGCAGCGGCCAGGGAAATCACCGAGCCCATGAACGGCGCCGGCTGTTGATCGAAGGCGCCGACCTGAATGGTCGAGGTCACCTCAACCAGCCGCGCCAGGAATGCATCGCCCCAGGCACCTTGGGGCACCAGCAGGCGGCGGGCACAGGTGCAGCGCTGGCCGGCAGAAATAAAGGCTGATTGAATCACGGTGTAGACCGCGGCATCGACGTCGGCGACCTGATCGACCACCAGCGGGTTATTGCCGCCCATTTCCAGCGCAAGAATCTTGTCCGGGCGACCGGCGAACTGTTGATGCAGGGAATTGCCGGTGCGGCTGGAACCGGTGAAGAACAAGCCGTCGATGCCTGAATGGCCGGCCAGTGCGATGCCGGTGTCCCGCGCGCCTTGCAGCAGATTGAGCACGCCCGCCGGCAGACCGGCCTCGATCCAGCATTGCACGGTCAGTTCGGCGACGTTGGGGGTCAGTTCGCTGGGTTTGAACACCACGGTATTGCCCGCCAGCAGCGCCGGGACGATGTGGCCGTTAGGCAAGTGACCCGGGAAATTGTAAGGACCAAACACCGCCACCACGCCGTGGGGTTTGTGTCGCAGCACGGCGGTGGCGTCGCCTAGCGGGCCGCTCTTCTCCCCGGTCCGCTCGCGGTAGCTTTGAATGGAGATCGCCACTTTGTTGGCCATGCTGGTGACCTCAGTCGCCGATTCCCACAGTGGCTTGCCAGTTTCCTCACCGATGCAACGGGCGATTTCATCGGCGCGGTTCTTCAGCGCAGCGGCGAAGGCTTCAAGCACAGCAATGCGCTCGTCCAGGCTGCGCGTCGCCCAGGCCGGAAACGCCTGACGGGCCGATTTGACCGCCGCATCAACCTGTTCCGCCGTTGCGCTTTTGCCCGACCAGATCACTTGCTGGGTCACAGGGTTCAGGGAATCGAATACGTCGCCCTGGCCGTCCTGCCAGGCACCGCCGATATACAACGTGTTCATCAAATACTCTCCCGGGCAGGCGACAGTGGCACGGCGCGAACCTGATCACCGGCGCTGAGGCGCAAGCGCTTGGCGGTCTGTGGATCGACCACCAGGGTGCCGGCGGCGAAACGCGCAGGGGCAGCGGTCACGCGGCAGTCTTCGCGCTTGCGGTTGTGGATAAGGAAGGGCGTCGCGTCGTCACCCGGCGTGCCGACGGCCAGCACCAGCGCCTGGCTGTCGCGGACCGCGCGGATCTTGCTGGTTTCGCATTCGATGGCCGGGCCGGCGTCGAAGATGTCGACGTATCCCTGATAGCTGAAGCCTTCAGCCTTGAGCATGGCCAGCGCCGGTTCGGTGCTGACGTGCACGCGGCCGATGACCTCGCGCGCGGCTTCTGAGAGGAAGCAGCTGTACAGCGGAAACTTGGGCATCAGCTCGGCAATGAACGCGCGGTTGCCGACTCCGGTGAGGTAGTCGGCCTGGCTGAATTCCATTTTGAAGAAGTGCCGACCCAGGCTTTCCCAGAACGGCGAATGACCCTGCTCGTCGGAGATGCCGCGCATTTCAGCGATGGTCTTGGTGCCGAACAGCTCCGGAAACTCGGCAATGAACAGCATCCGCGCCTTGGACAGCAAGCGGCCATTGAGGCCATTGCGGTAGTCGGCGTGAAGGAACAGCGAGCACAGCTCGGAGTTGCCGGTGAGGTCGTTGGCCAGAAACAGCGTCGGGATCTCGCGGTAGATGTTCAGCTCTTGGGACGCGCTGACCGTCAGGCCCACCCGGTAGTTGTACCAGGGCTCGCGCAGCCCCACAGCGCCGGCGACCGCAGAAATGCCGACGACTTTCTCGTCGTCATCCTCGAGCACGAACAGGTAATCAGCATCGCCCCGCCCCGCCTCGCCACGGAAGGTTTTCTCGGCCCAGCCGACCCGGTGCGCCAGACGCTCTTCATTGGCCGGCAAGGTGGTCAGGCCTGCGCCGGTGCTGCGCGCCAGCTCGATCAGCGCCGGAAGGTCACTGCTGCGTACGGGACGAACGATCATGCTTTCTCCTCATGCCGGGGTTCTGCAACCCCCGGCGAACTCGCTAACCTGCTTTACGGCGTCGGCCTGCCATTGCATCGCCGTTCGCCGTCAACTCATCTCAACCCAACTTGACCCGGTTGTCAGACCGCGACGATGCGCACACTGGCGCCTTCGCCGACACCCAGCGCTTCGGCCGCAGTCAGACTCAAAGCGACCGGCTTGCCGGGCACCCAGTCCAGTTCCAGCATGACCGCGCGGTAATCCTGCAACTGGCCATTGGAAACCAGATAAGGCCGCCCGCCCTTGACCGCATCACCGGTACTGACCGTGTCGACCTTGACCGGCACGACGCGGCTCTGGGCGATGGAACGAATGCCCGAGACCCGCGCGTGCAGGGTCGGCCCGCCGTCGAAGATGTCGATGTAATGATCGGTCTCGAAGCCTTCGCGCATCAGGATGTCGAAGGTGATCTGCGCGCGCGGATGGACCTGGCCCATGGCCTCTTGGGCTTCATCGGGCAGCAGCGGCACATAGATCGGGTAATGGGGCATCAGCTCGGCGAGGAAGGTCCGGCTTTTCAGCCCGCACAGGCGCTCGGCTTCGGCGTAGTTGATGTCGAAGAAGTTGCGCCCGATGGCGTCCCAGAACGGCGAGTCGCCGTGGTCGTCGCTGTAACCGACGATCTCAGTGACTACTGAGTCGGCAAAGCGCTCCGGGTGGCCGGCGACGAACAGCAGACGGCCGCGGGAGTTGAGCTCCGACCACAGCGTACCGACCAGTTCGGGCAGCACGTAGAAGCTGGTCAGCAGGCTGTTGCCGGTAAGGTCGTGGCACTGCGAGAGCACGTGAATCTTGTTGTGGATCTTCAGTTCACGGGAGGCGTGGACGAAGGTTTCGTTGCGAAAGCTGTAGAACGGCTCGGAGTACCCCGCCGAGGCGACGATCCCTGAACAGCCCACCAGGCGGCCCGCTTCTGTGTCTTCGAGGACAAAGAAGTAGGTCTCTTCACCGTTGAAACTGACTTCCGCCGCGAACGAGGCTTCGGACGCAGCAATCTTGTCACTCAGACGTCCAGCGTCATCCGGCAGGGACGTGACACCAATCGGGCTGTCTGCCGCGAGTCGTTGAACCTCGCTCAGATCCGCCATTTGCGCGGGGCGCATCACCAGCATGGTGTCACTCCTTGAGAAAAAATCGGGCCGGTATTCCGGCACAGGAAAAAACAAAAAGTGAAGCGTGCCCGACCTTGTAGGTGTGGGCTTGCGGGAGCGCCCGGGGTGGCGCTCCCACAGGTGGCTTATGCCGCCGTCAGCTTGGCAACCGCCCGTTCGAAGCGGTTCAGGCCTTCTTCGATGTCGGCGTCTTCCACCACCAGACTCGGGGCGAAACGCACCACGTCGGGACCGGCCTGGAGCACCATCACGCCTTCCTGTTCGGCGGCGTTGAAGAAGTCTTTGGCTTTGCCTTTCCAGGCGTCGGTCAATACGCAACCGATCAACAGGCCCATGCCGCGCACCTGGCTGAACACGCCGTATTGCTGACCGATCTTCTCCAGACGCGCCTTGAACAATTCATGCTTGGCCTTCACGCCCGCCAGCACTTCCGGGGTATTGACCACATCGATGACCGCTTCGCCGACTGCGCACGCCAGCGGGTTGCCGCCGTAGGTGGTGCCGTGAACGCCAACGGCCAGGTGCTTGGCGAGTTTTTCAGTGGTGAGCATGGCCGCCATCGGGAAGCCGCCGCCGATGCTTTTCGCGCTGGAGAGGATGTCCGGCGTCACCCCGTAATGCATGTAAGCGAACAGATGACCGCTGCGCCCCATGCCGCTCTGAACTTCGTCGAAGACCAGCAGCGCGTTGTGGTCGTCGCACAATTTGCGTGCGCCTTGCAGGTATTCGAGTTCGGCAGGCAGTACGCCGCCCTCGCCCTGGATCGGCTCCAGCACCACCGCGCAGGTCTTGTCCGAGACAGCGGCTTTCAGCGCGTCAAGGTCATTGAAAGGGACGTGGGTGATGCCGGTGATTTTCGGCCCGAAGCCGTCGGAGTATTTCGGCTGACCGCCGACGCTCACCGTGAACAGGGTACGACCGTGAAAACTGTTCAGGGCAGCGACGATTTCGTACTTGTCCGGGCCGTACAGATCGTGGGCCACGCGGCGGGCCAGTTTGAAAGCGGCTTCGTTGGCTTCCGCGCCGGAGTTACAGAAGAACACGCGGTCGGCAAAGGTGGCGTCAACCAGCTTCTTGGCAAAACGCAGCGCCGGTTCGTTGGTGAAGACGTTGGAGACGTGCCACAGCTTGTTGGCCTGTTCGGTCAGCGCGCCCACCAGCGCCGGGTGCGCGTGGCCCAGCACGTTGACCGCGATGCCGCCGGAGAAATCAACCAGTTCGCGACCCGACTGATCCCAGACGCGAGAACCCTGACCGCGCACGGGGATGAACGCTGCCGGGGCATAGTTGGGGACCATCACCTGGTCGAAATCGGCACGTTGCACCGGTACTTGCTCAACGGACATCGGAGTCTCCTGAAGAGGAACGCCTGCCTGGGACAGGCGAGCGATGGAAGGATTGTAAGGACTGATTCGGGCCGGGCCTTGCCGCCAAGCGACAACTTCTTACAGCGCCAAACCGGCTTTTTACGGGGTTTGCGGCAATGCGACAAATTGCGTCACAAAGGCGCAGTTTAACCGGTGGCGTGCGCGTATTGCAGTGCAGGATCGAAACAGCCCAGGGCTAATGCTCAACCACGCTCGGCGGGCACCGACGACAATTCGAATGGGCTGCTGCTGCGACGCTGGTTGCGGTCTTCACGGGGTGTGGCGCCGAAGAAGTTGCGGTAGGCGCTGGAGAAATGCGGCCCCGAGGAGAACCCGCAGGACAGGCCGATCTGAATGATCGACTTGCTGGTCTGCATCAGCATCTGGCGCGCCTTGTTCAAGCGCAGTTCGAGGTAATACTGGCTCGGCACGCGATTGAGGTATTGCTTGAAGATGCGTTCCAGTTGACGTCGCGAGACGCACACGTGCTGGGCGATTTCGTCGGTGGTCAGCGGCTCTTCGATGTTGGCTTCCATCAACAGCACCGCCTGGGTCAGCTTCGGGTGGCTGGAACCCAGACGGTTCTGCAACGGAATCCGCTGACGCTCGCCGCCCTCACGGATGCGCTCCACCACCAATTCTTCCGACACCGCGCCGGCCAGCTCGGCGCCATGATCACGGGCCAGCACCGCGAGCAACAGATCCAATACGGACATCCCGCCGCAGGCCGTCAGGCGATCGCGATCCCAATCGAACAGATGACTGGTGGCGATGACCTTGGGGAAGCGTTCCGCAAAATCGTCCTGCCAGCGCCAGTGCACCGCGGCACGGTAACCGTCGAGCAAACCCAGCTGCGCCAGTGGATACACACCCGCCGACAACCCGCCGATCACGCAACCGGCGCGGACCAGCTGCTTGAGCGCGCCACCGAGGGCCGAAGACATCGGCGCCGGCGGCTCGTCGGCCAGCAGAAACAGCTTCTGAAACCCCTCCAGACGACCGACCCACGGCTCGCCCGGCAATTGCCAGCCGGTGCCATCAGTTGGCGGCTCGGCCTGCAGAAACGACAGTTCGTAAACCACTTCGGGGTGAACGCGCTGAGCAACACGCAGGGCTTCCTCCGCCAGCGCCAGGGTCAAGGCTTTGGTGCCGGGCCAGATGAGAAATCCGATTCGATGGGCAGTCATGGCGTGCAATCCGAAACGTGTCGCTAAAAGGGGTCGCACGCCTGGCATGCGATGGGATTCTGTAACCTTCAGTCAATGGCTGCGGTCTGAATGACGCGCAGCATGAACCGTTCTGAAGCAAAACGCACCGCTCTCACATGGCGGGCTCGCTACTTCAAACTGCCGGACAGGAACTGCTGCAAACGCTCGGATTTCGGATTGACCAGCACTTCACGGGGATTGCCACTTTCTTCGACCAGGCCCTTGTGCAGGAAGATCAACTGGTTCGACACTTCACGGGCGAAGCCCATTTCGTGGGTCACCACCACCATGGTCCGGCCTTCCTGGGCCAGCGCCTGCATGACTTTCAGCACGTCGCCGACCAGCTCGGGGTCCAGCGCGGAAGTCGGTTCGTCAAACAGCATGACTTCCGGCTCCACCGCCAGCGCCCGGGCAATCGCCACTCGCTGCTGTTCGCCGCCGGACATGTGCCCTGGGTAAGCGTCCTTGCGGTGATAAACGCCGACCTTGTTCAGATAATGTTCGGCCTTTTCCAAGGCCTCTTTCTTCGGCACGCCCAGGACATGCACTGGCGCTTCGATGATGTTTTCCAGTGCGGTCATGTGCGACCACAGGTTGAAGTGCTGGAACACCATCGACAGGCGCGAACGCATGCGCTGCAGCTGTTTCGGATCAGCTGCCTTCAGACCACCGTTCTTGTTGGAGACGAGTTTCAGCTCTTCATTGTTGAGCAGGATGCGCCCTGATTTCGGCTGCTCCAGCAAGTTGATGCAGCGCAGAAAGGTGCTTTTACCCGAGCCGCTGGAACCGATGATGCTGATGACATCACCAGCCTTGGCGGTCAGCGAGACGCCTTTCAGCACTTCGTGACTGCCATAGCACTTGTGCAGGTCCTGGACTTCCAGTTTGTTCATGATGTCGGTTCTCACAAGTAATCAGTCACTGAGCAGGCGGCCGCTGCGCAACGGTGTGCGGCCGGCCACTTTGGCCATCCAGAAACCCGGCTGGGCGTAACGCAGTTTTTCGATGGCGAACAGCACCCCGGCGGTGCCGGCACAAACGGTGGTGGCGCGATCGGTCAACGGGTCGATGACTTCGAACAGCGGCTCGCCTGATTCGACCCAGGCCCCCGCCGGACGCAAGAAAGTCAGCACGCCGGGATGGGGTGCGTAAATCATTTCGGTGCCTTCGAACGGCATGCCTTCGCACGCTTCATGGCCAGCTTGCGGCCAGTCGCCACTGATCAGGCCCTGCTCGGCGAGAAACGCCAGAATGCCCTCGGCGTAGGCCTCGGCTTCAGCCTTGCCGGTGTTGGTCTGGCCGCCCAGTTCCAGAGTGGTCGCCAGGCAGGCCAGCGGGATCTGCGCGTCCGGGAACTGCTTGGACAAACGCAGCCACGGCAACGAACAGGCTTCGTCGAACGAACTGCCGCCGGAATCTTCAGCCAGCAGCGCAACCGTGACCCCCAGATGCGCCGACAGCGAACGCCATTGCGGCCAGTGCTGGGGCAAGGCGTACATGTGCAGCGAAGCGTCGGTGTCGCAATGCAGGTCCAGCACCACGTCGGCGTTGCAGGCGTGACCCAGCAAGACGCGCTGCATGCCGGCCAGTTCGCTGCCCGCCGGCGGTAACTGCTCAAGCACGTCGGCCATGGCCTGACGAACCAGTTTGACGTTGGCGTGGGGGTCGTCACCGAGCTTGCCTGCCAGCGCCTGAGCCACCGGCTCGCTCAATTCGGTGAAATCGCGATTGAAATTCTTGCCACTGCCGTACTCGAAACGGCCCTGATGGTTGCCCTGCAGCAACTGGCCCAGACCGATCGGATTGGCGACCGGCACCAGCTCGATGACGCCCTTGAGCAGGCCCTGTTCTTCCAGCTGGGTCAGGCGTTTCTTCAATTCCCAGGCGGTGCGCATGCCCGGCAGCTCATCGGCGTGCAGGCTGGCCTGAATGTAGGCCTTGCGCTCGCCCTGACCGAAACGGAACACACTCAGGGTGCGCTGGGTGCCGAGGTTGCCCCACGGCAAATCGTGATCGATGCGCTGCATATCAGTGCTTCCTCGGGGCGAGGTAACTGAGCCAGCGGCGCTCGGCCAGCTTGAACAGTTTCACCAGAATGAACGTCAGGCACAGGTAGAAAACGCCTGCGGTGATGTAGGCCTCGAACGGCAGGTAGAACTGGGCGTTCACAGCGCGCGCCGCACCGGTGATGTCCATCAGCGTGACGATGGACGCCAGACTGGTGGTCTGCAGCATCATGATCACTTCGTTGCTGTACTGCGGCAGCGCCCGGCGCAGGGCCGACGGCAGCAGAATGCGGCGGTACATTTTGGCTTTCGACATGCCCATCGCTCGCGCCGCCTCGATCTCGCCCGGCGGCGTGGACTTCAGGCTGCCGGCGATGATTTCAGCGGTGTAGGCGCTGGTGTTGATGGCGAAGGCCAGGCACGCACAGAACGTCGCGCTCGACAGCCACGGCCACAGAATGCTTTCGCGCACCGCTTCGAATTGCGCCAGACCGTAGTAGATCAGGAACAGCTGCACCAGCATCGGCGTGCCGCGAATGACGTAGGTATAACTCCAGGCCAGCAGATTGACCCAGGCGATTTTCGACACGCGCATCAGGCCCAGTGGCAGTGCAGCGAGCAGGCCGAAAAACAGCGAGAGCGCGAGCAGTTTGAGGGTGATCAGCAGGCCGCCGAAATACAGCGGCAGGCTTTCCCAGACGACGTTGTAATCGAAAATCATAGGTCTGCCACCCTTACGCCGGCCGAGTAACGTTTTTCGACGTAGCGCAGTACCAGCAGCGAGACACTGGTGATCACCAGGTACATGGCCGCGACTGCGAGGAAGAAAGTGAAGGGCTCGCGGGTGGCATCGGCCGCCTGCTTGGCCTTGAACATCATGTCCTGCAGACCGACCACGGAAATCAGCGCGGTGGCCTTGGTCAGTACCAGCCAGTTATTGGTGAAACCGGGGATCGCCAGACGGATCATCTGTGGAACCAGAATGCGGAAGAACACCCGGCCACTGCTCATGCCGTAGGCCATGCCCGCTTCGGCCTGGCCTTTCGGGATGGCCATGAACGCGCCGCGGAAGGTCTCCGACAGGTACGCGCCAAAAATGAAACCCAGCGTGCCGATGCCGGCCACCAGCGGGTTCAGGTCAATGTAGTCGTCGTGACCGAGCAACGGTGCAACGCGGTTGAGCAGGTCCTGACCGCCGTAGAAAATCAGCAGAATCAGCACCAGATCGGGAATGCCGCGGATCACGGTGGAGTACAGATCGCCCAGCCAGGCCAGCCAGCGCACCGGCGACAGCCGCAATGCCACGCCGATCAGGCCGAGCACGATCGCCAGCGCCATGGAGCACAGAGCGAGCTGCAAGGTCAGCCATGCACCGTCGAGGATGACGGCTCCGTAACCTTTCAACATGTTGTTTGGCCCTCAAGCGCGGGATAGAAAAATGGCGCAATTAGTCGGTGCGGTGACCGGCTGTTTGCGCCATTGACGGCTTTAAACCAACTTACTTGCCGTAGATGTCGAAGTCGAAGTACTTGTCCTGGATGGCTTTGTATTTGCCATTGGCACGGATGGCCGCGATGGCGGCGTTGAGCTTGTCCAGGTCAGCCTTGTCGCCTTTGCGCACGGCAATGCCGACGCCGTCGCCGAAGTAGTTGACGTCGGTGAAGGCCGGGCCGACGAACGCGTAGCCTTTGCCGGATTCGGTGTTCAGGAAGCCGTCCTGCAGCAGGGTGGCATCCGCCACGGTGCCATCGAGACGACCGGCGCCGATGTCCAGATAGACTTCGTTCTGCGAGCTGTACGGCTTGATTTCAGCACCCAGCGGGGCCAGGACTTCCTTGGCGAAACGCTCGTGGATCGAGCCACGCTGCACGCCGATGTTCTTGCCCTTGAGCTCGGTCAGGGCGTCGCTGACGACGGTGCCCTGTTTCATGACCAGACGGGCCGGGGTGTTGTAGTACTTGTTGGTAAAGTCGACCGACTTCTTGCGGTCTTCGGTGATGGACATCGAGGACAGGATGGCGTCGATCTTGCGCACTTTCAGCGCCGGGATCAGGCCGTCGAATTCCTGTTCGACCCACACGCACTTGACCTTCATCTCTTCGCACAGGGCGTTGCCGATGTCGTAGTCGAAGCCGACGATGCTGCCGTCCGGCGCCTTCGAGGCAAACGGAGGGTATGCCGCTTCGATGCCGATCTTCATGGGCTTTTCATCGGCGAACACGGGCTGTGCCAATACGGACAGTGCCAGCGCACCCAGCAGCATGAGCTTTTTCATTTCTTGGAACTCCATCGGTATAACGCGACAAATGGCAATGAGCGAGACGCTCAATGAGCAGGAGGAATCAGAAATTGCGACGCGAGGTGCCGGCGGGTCTCTGGACCCGACTAGCCTTCGGCGAGTGGTCGGCATTTTAGCGGCAGGCTGAAAGTCGATATTTCTTCAATGCGACAACTAGTTACAGAAGCGCATGAAATCGTATTCAGGCTAATTGACATCCAAAAAGCTTTATGCGAGTGCCAGAGCTGGCAAACCTATCAACGAAGCAAATAACGCGCCCATTATTGGCAAAGCCTTATGATCCGGCAAGTCCAGCGTGGAAGCGGGTTGATTCGGGAGGATGAAATGCTTTGTTTTCGGGTGGAAACGCCCCACAGCGGGGCGCAAGGTTACGCGAGCGGATGTGCGGTAACAGATCGATAATTCCCGATTCTTCGGGGGACCGTCCGGGTTATTAGGATCAAGAGCGTCCGCCTGGGGGCGGACTGTTTCGCCTTCGGCGAGTTACTTGGAAAAGCACCCCAAGTAACCAAAGGTGCTTGCTCCTGGTTTGGCCCTCCTTCGTCGGGTTCCCTCACTCCGACGACGCTCCGTGGGCCCGCGCCGAACGGACATCCATGTCCTAGCGGCGCTCTCGCGGCATCCATGCCGCTCGGCCCACTCCGCGTCGTCTGCGTTCAGCCTGCACCCAAGTCGCGATTGGCGGTGTTTGAGCCTCTTGCGCATGAAGATCAAAAGCAGATCAAAGGCAGATCAAAGGCAGATCAAAGGCAGATCAACGGCAGATCAAAGGCAGATCGAGGGCGGATTGCGGGCTAAGGATACTGGGGGACTTGTGGGAGTGAGCTTGCTCACGAAGGAGTTGGTACATCCTTCGAATCTCTGATGTTTGAAATGCAGCATTCGCGAGCAAGCTCACTCCCACAAGGACGGGGGTGCGATCAGCATAATTGTTGGCGCCTGGACTGGCCTCTTCCCGGCTAAAGCCAGTCCCACTCACAGCAGCGCGTGCATTCAGTGGGACTATCGCCGACTGTAGGACCGGCTTCAGCCGGGAAGCTGTTGTTGTTGATCTTCTACGCGATAGCCCAGACACCGCAAAATGCGACTTTGGTGCAGGCTGAACGGAGGTCTCGCGGAGTGGGCCGAGCCGCAGGGATGCGGCGAGAGCGCCGTCAGGACATGGATGTCCGTTCGGCGCGGGCCCACGGAGCGAGGCCGGAGTGAAGGAACCCGACGAAGTCGGGCCCAACCGAGAGCAGGCACCCTTGGTTACTTGGGGATGGTGCGACTTTCGACTTTTCCAAGTAACTCGCCGAAGGCGAAACAGAGGCCGTTAGGCCGACGCCCTTGATCTTACGAAGCATGACCGTCACGCCGCAGTCATGGTCTTGTGGGTTTCCACCAGATGCGCCACCACACTCGGGTCAGCCAGCGTCGAGATATCGCCCAGCGCGTCGTACTCCCCGGTCGCGATCTTGCGCAGGATGCGTCGCATGATCTTCCCGGAACGGGTCTTCGGCAGGCCCGGCGCCCACTGGATCACATCCGGCGAGGCGATCGGGCCGATCTCCTTGCGCACCCAGTTGCGCAGCTCGATGCGCAACGCCTCGTCCGGCACCTCACCGCCATTGAGCGTGACGTAGACGTAGATGCCCTGCCCCTTCAAATCGTGAGGCACGCCCACGACCGCCGCTTCGGCCACTTTCGGGTGAGCCACCATCGCGCTCTCGATTTCGGCGGTGCCCATGCGGTGGCCGGACACATTGAGCACGTCGTCGACGCGGCCGGTGATCCAGTAGTAACCGTCTTCGTCGCGACGGGCGCCGTCACCGGTGAAATACATGCCGCGGAAGGTCTTGAAGTAAGTGTCGACGAAACGGTCATGATCGCCATACAGGCTGCGCGACTGACCCGGCCACGAGTCGAGAATCACCAGATTGCCTTCCGCTGCGCCTTCGATGAGGTTGCCCAGGTTATCCACAAGGGCCGGAATCACGCCGAAGAACGGACGGGTCGCCGAACCCGGCTTCAGGGCAATGGCGCCAGGCAGCGGGCTGATCAGAATGCCGCCGGTTTCGGTCTGCCACCAGGTGTCGACAATCGGGCAATTCTTCTTGCCGACCGTGTTGTAGTACCAGTTCCAGGCTTCCGGGTTGATCGGCTCACCCACCGAACCCAACAGGCGCAGGCTCGAACCGTCGGCGCCCTCTACGGCTTTGGTGCCCTCGGCCATCATCGCGCGGATGGCGGTCGGCGCGGTGTAGAGGATGTTGACCTTGTGCTTGTCGACAATTTTCGACACGCGGGTGATGTCCGGGTAGTTCGGCACGCCCTCGAACAGCAGCGTGGTCGCGCCATTGGCCAGCGGACCGTAGACGATGTAGCTGTGGCCGGTGACCCAGCCGACGTCCGCGGTGCACCAGTACACTTCGCCCGGACGGTAATCGAACACGCGCTCGTGGGTCAGCGCGGCGTACAGCAAATAGCCCGCTGTGGTGTGCAGCACGCCCTTCGGCTTGCCGGTGGAACCCGAGGTGTAAAGGATGAAAAGCGATTCTTCGGCGCCCATCTCTTTCGGCGCGCAGGTGCTTGAGGCCACGTCCAGCAGCGAGTGGTACCAAATGTCGCGATGACGGTTCCACTCGATATCGCCGCCGGTGCGCTTGCACACGATGACTTTCTGTACGCTCGCCGTTTCCGGGTTGGTCAGGGCACGGTCGACATTCGCCTTCATCGCGGTTTTCTTGCCACCGCGCAGCCCTTCGTCTGCGGTAATCACTACCTTCGATTTGCAGTCGATGATGCGACCAGCCAGTGCTTCAGGCGAGAAACCACCGAACACCACCGAGTGAATCGCACCAATGCGCGCGCAGGCCAGCATGGCCACCACGGCTTCCGGGATCATCGGCATGTAGATAGTGACGACGTCGCCGCGATGGACATCCTGCCCGCGCAGCGCGTTGGCGAACTTGCAGACTTCCTCGTGCAGTTCGCGGTAGGTAATGTTGCGGC
Organism: Pseudomonas sp. 15A4; assembly: GCF_016925575.1. Taxonomy (NCBI): domain Bacteria; kingdom Pseudomonadati; phylum Pseudomonadota; class Gammaproteobacteria; order Pseudomonadales; family Pseudomonadaceae; genus Pseudomonas; species Pseudomonas sp. 15A4. The sequence goes on from NZ_CP068986.1 coordinate 5,168,217, forward strand.
TCTCGGAAGGATCGTCGCCTTCCCAGATGATCGCGATTGAATCACCGCGCTCGGCCAGATGGCGGTCGAGGCAGTTGTAGGAAACGTTCAGGGTGCCGTCGGCGAACCACTTGATGTCGACGCGGTGGTCGTCGAAGGAGGTCTGTTTGACGGTGGTGAATGGCTTGATCCAGTCAAGGCGCTGGGCTTGTTCGCGCCAGAAGCCATCGGGGTTGACCACCGACTGCTGGTACATCGCCTTGTAGGTCGCCTCGTCAGTCAGCGTATTGGCTGCCACTTCAGGGCGGACGGGGTACAGGGAAGCCGCACTCATCTTTCTTACCTCGGTGGAAATGTTGTTGTTTTATGACCCTGTTGTATCCGCCGATGGCTGCAAAGGCCATTCGACGATGGTCTTACCGACTCCGAGCATAGCGCCGAAAGCAGCTGAGGTGCCCGGTTTCAGGCAAATCTTCATGTCCCGGCTACGACTAAAGAACCCGTCGAGCCCGGCCAACAACCGAATAACAGCGATTGTTGCCGATTTGCTCAACAGACTTTATCAGAATGGTTTCTATATGAATTCCAGACAGGGGCATAGAATCCGTTCCGCCAACACGGCAAATGATTGATTAACAACAGCCCCCACGCTGGAGTATCGATCAACTAAACCCACCCGGTCATCATTCGCTTCACCCAGAGCCCCACAAGGATTCTGCGCACCCTGTCGACCGCACTTTCTGCGTCGCAGTGTTAATGAAGCAACTTAGAGGAAATGAGTAATGAAAGCTGCACTGGTTGTAATGGCTCTTTGTGGTTTCAGCGCCATGGCAATGGCAGAAGAATCCGGCGCAAAAGTCGCCGCCCAGCAACAGCGTGTCGAGGAATACACCTACTCCACCAAGCTGGATATCGCGAAGGTTATTTCGGTGGATGAAGTGCCGAACGTCTGCCAGGTCGTCCCACAGCATATGACCTACGTTGACTCTCAGGGCAAACGCCACGTGCTTGAGTATCAGGTCATGGGCAACGGTTGCAGCAACGGCTGATCAGTTGCGCTCGCCGCTTGTTTGCAAGAGCGCTTGCCCGCGAATCGCGGTGTATGAGTTTATATATCCGCTAACAGCATTACAGATTCGCGGGTAAGCGTGCCTCTGTAGTCATGAACAACTTTTAACTTTGGCCTATTCCGTAGTGCTTCAACTTATTGGCGACGGTTGTATGGGAAACACCCAATCGCTTGCCTAATAAACGGCTGCTCGGGTGCGCCGCATAGAGCTGCTCAAGTACTGCTTTCTCAAACCGCCCGACAATATCTTCCAGCCCCCTTCCAGGGAAAACGCTCCCAAGGGTTGTCGCACGCCGTAATCCGGCAGGCGAATATGGTCAGCTTTCACCAGTTTTCCGTCGCACAGCGAAACAGCCTGGAACAACACGTTTTCCAGCTGCCGCACATTGCCGGGCCAATCGTATTGGCTGAGGCGCTCCATTGCCGCTGGCGCCAGCCGGGGCAAAGTGCAGCCGATCTGTCGGCTGGCCTGATCGAGAAAGTGCTCAACCAGCGGCGCGAGGCCGTCCAGGCAGTCGCGCAGGGGCGGAATGTGCAGCGACAGCACGTTGAGCCGGTGATAGAGGTCCTGGCGGAATTCGCCCCGGGTGCAGAGTTCGGACAAGTCCACTTGCGTGGCACAGATGATGCGCACGTCCAGGTACACCTCCTCGTCGCTGCCGACCCTCCGAAAGCACCCTTCCTGCAAGTAGCGCAGCAGTTTCGCCTGCAACCGTCCACTCATCTCCGCAACCCCGTCGAGAAACAACGTCCCCCCGAGGTCAATTCGAGCAGCCCCAGCTTGCCTTCGGCTCGTGCACCTTCAAATGCGCCGGGGCCGTAGCCGAACAGCTCGGTCTCAGCCATGGATTCGGAGAACCCCGCGCAATTGAGCGCCATCATCGGCGACTGGCCGCGGGGGCTGGCCAGGTGACAGGCCCGCGCCAGCAGTTCTTTACCCGTGCCGGTTTCGCCTTCGATCAGCAACGGCGCATCCAGCGGCGCCATGCGCCGGGCCTCCCGGACCACCGCGGCCATCACCTTCGAGCTTTGAAAGATGCTGTCGAACCCACGCAGCTCCTGCTTGCGCACGTTATAGATGTGCTCGCCGACCCGGTCGGCGCGGTGCAGTGTCAGCACTGCGCCGGCCATGGCCTCGCTGTCTTCATGCTCGGATTGCAGGGGCGCGATGTCAGCCAGAAAGATGTCGCCCCTCACTTTCACACGCATGCCGTTGATGCGCGAGCGATTGGCGCGCACCAGTTGTGGCAAGTCGAAGTCCTCAGCGTAGCGGGACAGCGGGATGCCCGGCACCTCATCAACCCGCACTCCCAGCAGCTGCGCGGCGGCGCGGTTGGCCGCAACGATGGAGCCGCCCATGTCGATGGAGAGCACCGGGAATTCAAGTGCGCCGAGCAAAGCATTGAGCTCCATGTGCCGACGCTCGCTGGGCATCAATCCCACACGCTTGACGCCGAATACCCCGGCGATGGTCTCGAACTTCGGCACCAGCGCCTGGAACTGCAGATTGATCAGGTTCGGGCAACGCAGGTAAATGGCGTCGCCATGCTCACCGCCCACTTCGCCGCCGGAGACGTTGACGCCGTAAGCCACCAGCAACTCGAGGATGTCGCGCAGGATACCGACGCGGTTCTGGCAATGGACTTTGATACGCATGAAGGGCTCGCGAACGTGGCATCGATTTCGGATTGGGCCGAGTTTATCGTCAAGAATACGTTACAGCGCAAGCGCTGAATGAAGCGCATCAGGTGATGTATTTGAGCAAGCACCGGCTGGTCGTCACGATTTCTTTACAGATCCGCGAGCATTTCGGTGCTGATCGAACGGCAACCCTGCACTTCAAGAGCGCCAAATCAGCTATCAATGGCTCAATCGGATTTAACATCCGCACATCGCTTGCTCCATATAAGAAAAAACCATCAGGAGTGCCCCATGAGTACGCAGTACGTCGCCCGCGAGCCGGATGCCACCGGATTCATTGATTATCCCGACGCTGAGCACAGCATCTGGAACACCCTCATCACCCGGCAGCTCAAGGTCGTCGAGGGCCGTGCATGTCAGGAGTATCTGGATGGGATCGAGCAACTCGCCCTGCCCCACGACCGTATTCCGCAGCTCGGCGAGATCAACCGCGTCCTCGGCGCTACAACGGGTTGGCAAGTCGAGCGCGTACCGGCGCTGATCCCTTTTCAAACGTTCTTCGAGTTGCTGGCGAGCAAGCGATTTCCAGTCGCTACGTTCATTCGCAGCGAAGAAGAGCTCGACTACCTGCAAGAGCCCGATATCTTTCACGAGGTTTTCGGACACTGCCCGCTACTGACCAACCCCTGGTTTGCAGAATTTACCCACACCTACGGCAAGCTCGGTCTGGCAGCCAGCAAAGAGCAGCGCGTGTATCTTGCCCGCCTCTACTGGATGACCATAGAGTTCGGCCTGGTCGACACGCCCCAAGGGCGCAAGATCTACGGCGGCGGCATCCTTTCCTCGCCCAAGGAAACCGTTTACAGCGTGTCATCAACCCCCGAACATCAACCCTTCGACCCGATCGAAGCCATGCGCACGCCCTACCGCATCGACATTCTCCAGCCGCTGTATTTTGTGCTGCCGGATCTCAAGCGCCTGTTCGACCTTGCCCACGAAGACATCATGGGCATGGCCCGCACGGCGTCCGAACGAGGGCTGCACGCGCCGAAGTTCGCCGCCAAGACAAAAGCCGCCTAAACAAAAGCTGCCTGAAACAGCAAGCCCGAACCCGATCAAGGAATCTCCCAATGACCGCTCTCAATCAATCCCAGTGCGAAGCCTGCCGCGCCGACGCCCCACAGGTCAGTGACGCCGAGCTGCCGGACTTGCTCAAGCAGATCCCGGACTGGAACATCGAAGTGCGTGACAGCGTCATGCAGCTGGAAAAAGTCTTTCTGTTCAAGAATTTCAAATTTGCGCTGGCGTTTACCAACGCGGTCGGCGAAATTGCCGAGGCCGAAGGTCATCACCCGGGTCTGCTGACCGAATGGGGCAAAGTGACCGTGACCTGGTGGAGCCATTCCATCAAGGGGCTGCACCGCAACGATTTCATCATGGCCTCCCGCACCGACGAGGTGGCCAAAAGTGCCGAGGGCCGTAAGTAAATGCATTTTTCACAGATCCAGCGCGTACCGGACGATCCCATCCTGGGCCTGATTCAGGCCTACGCCAAAGACCCGAATCCGAACAAGTTCGACCTGGGCGTGGGCGTCTATAAAGATGCGCAGGGCCTGACGACCATTCCCCGCGCGGTGAAAATCGCCGAGCAGCGGCTGGTCGACTCGCAACCCACCAAGAGTTACATCGGTGGCCATGGCGAACCGCGGTTCGGCACGCTGATCTGTGAGCTGGTCATGGGCGCCGACTCACCGCTGATCGCCAGCAAGCGCGTTGGCGCCACGCAGACACCCGGCGGCACCGGAGCGCTGCGTTTGAGCGCGGACTTCATTGCCCATTGCCTGCCGGGCAAGGGCATCTGGCTGAGTGATCCGACCTGGCCGATTCACGAAACCATCTACGCCGCGGCGGGCCTGAAAGTCAGTCACTACCCCTACGTGGGCAGTGACAACACGCTCAACGTGCCGGCCATGCTGGAGACGTTGAGGACCATTCCCGAGGGCGACGTCGTCCTGTTGCATGCCTGCTGCCACAACCCGACCGGGTTCGACCTGTCCCGTGATGACTGGTACGCGGTGCTGGACATCGTCAAGCAACGCAACCTGCTGCCCTTGATCGATTTCGCGTACCAGGGTTTTGGCGACGGTCTTGAGGAGGACGCCTGGGCGGTTCGCCTGTTTGCCGGCGAACTGCCGGAGCTGCTGATCACCAGTTCGTGCTCGAAAAATTTCGGCCTGTACCGCGAGCGCACCGGCGCCTTGCTGGTTTGCGCCGACACCACCGACAAGCTGATGGATGTACGCAGTCAGCTGTCGGCGACGGCCCGTAATCTGTGGTCGAATCCACCGGATCATGGCGCTGCCGTCGTCGCCGAAATCCTCGGCGATCCTGAATTGAAAGCCCTTTGGGCTGAAGAAGTCGAAGAGATGCGCAGCCGCATTGCGCACCTTCGGGTCGGGCTGGTCGAGGCACTCACGCCGCTGGGTCTGGGTGAACGCTTCGCCCACATCGCCGTGCAGCGCGGGATGTTTTCCTACACCGGCATGAACGACGATCAGGTGGCGCGTCTGCGCAACGAACACAGCGTGTACATGGTGGCGGCGGGTCGGGCCAACGTGGCGGGGATTGATGCCACGCGACTGGCTGAACTGGCAGCGGCGTTTGCAGCGGTTTGCGAGGACTGAGGCGCTCACCGAGCCGACTTTTTCGAGGGCCGCGCGCATGTTGTAGGAACCCATCCTCACTACATGACCGGCGGCCCGCATTTAAAAGTCTGATTGTCATTTGTACTGCTGTATCCTCCCTGAGCGTTTTAAGACGCGCTGTTCAATTCAGCCGCAACACACTTGTGAGGAGCGATGATATGCATGAAATCCCGAACTTCCCCTTCCCAAGCCAAACCCAGCAAAGTGCAGCAGCCCGCCAGGAACTCGGTCAGCCGATCGAGATGAAAGCCAGCGGTAAGAGTAATGACAGCAGCAAAGCCCAAAGCCCGCGCTGAAGGCCGATTTTTACCGCTGACTGTTCAGCCCCTATGGAAGAGCGTCTTCAAGGTGTATTTCCATAAGGGCTGAATCATTCGCAACAGGCTTTACCTCTGCTTGACCCCGAAATCAGATCCGCCCATCCGCTGCTGCCATGAACCACCGTGCCTCGTTATCATGTGCCCTCGCACGGATTCAAGCGTCTACGCTTCAACCCGATTGACCCCTCGCTATTCTTTTTCCGTCGTAACCGTGGATCTATGCCCATGCCAGACGCTTCGAGCGCTGCCCCTCAACGTCCTATGGCTGTCACGCTGCAGGTTGTTTCCATCGTGCTGTTCACCTTCATCGGCTACCTGAACATCGGTATCCCGCTGGCCGTATTGCCGGGTTATGTGCACACCGACCTTGGCTTCGGCGCGGTCGCCGCCGGGCTGGTCATCAGCGTGCAATACCTCGCCACACTGCTCAGTCGCCCCTTTGCCGGGCGCTTCATCGACACCCGAGGCCCGAAAAAGGCCGTCATCATCGGCCTGTTCGGCTGCGGGTTGAGCGGCGTGTTCATGCTCCTCGCCGACTGGCTCGACGCCTGGCCGATGGTCAGTCTGATCAGCTTGTTCGTGGGCCGTCTGGTGCTCGGCAGCGCAGAAAGTCTGGTTGGCTCCGGCTCGATTGGCTGGGGCATCGGCCGCGTCGGCGCTGCCAACACGGCCAAAGTGATTTCCTGGAACGGTATTGCCAGCTACGGCGCACTGGCCATCGGCGCGCCGCTGGGTGTGCTGCTGGTCAACGCGCTGGGGCTGTGGAGCATGGGCGTCAGCATCATGCTGCTCGCGGCGCTGGGGATTTCCCTGGCCTGGAAGAAAACCCCGGCGCCGTTGGTGCATGGGGAGCGTTTGCCCTTCCTTCACGTGCTAGGGCGTGTGCTGCCCCACGGCACCGGGCTGGCGCTGGGGTCGATCGGTTTCGGCACCATCGCGACGTTTATCACGCTGTATTACGCCAGCCACGCCTGGCCGAATGCGGTGTTGTGCCTGAGCCTGTTCGGCGCCTGTTTCATTGGCGCACGCCTGCTGTTCGGCAACCTGATCAATCGCATCGGCGGCTTCCGCGTGGCGATTGCCTGCCTGTCGGTGGAGACGTTGGGGTTGCTGCTGTTGTGGCTGGCGCCCAACCCGAATCTGGCATTGGCCGGCGCGGCGCTGACCGGCTTCGGCTTCTCACTGGTGTTCCCGGCGCTCGGCGTTGAAGCGGTGAATCTTGTGCCACCGGCCAGTCGCGGTGCGGCAGTGGGGGCTTATTCGCTGTTCATTGATCTGTCACTGGGGATTACCGGGCCGGTGGCGGGCGCCGTGGCGGCAGGCTTCGGCTTTGCGTCGATTTTCCTGTTTGCCGCGCTGGCTTCGCTGAGCGGGCTGGGGCTGAGCGTGTATCTCTATAAGCACGCGAAGAGGACCCGGGAAAAGCCAGTCGCGAGCTGATCCCGCTTGCGCGGGTCAAAAATCGACTTTGCCCCGCCCTGCCTTGATCGACCCGCGCTTGGTCTTCGACTCCAGTCGACGGGTCTTCGAGCCCAGGGTCGGCTTGGTTGGCCGGCGCTTCTTCTCGACCTTCCCTGCACTGATGATCAACTCACTCAGACGCTCCAGCGCGTCGGCACGGTTCTGCTCCTGCGTCCGGTATTGCTGCGCCTTGATGACCAGCACGCCGTCGCTGGTGATACGACTGTCACGCAGCGCCAGAAGTCGCTCCTTGTAGAACGGCGGCAGCGACGAGGCGTTGATGTCGAAGCGCAGGTGCATGGCGCTGGACACCTTGTTGACGTTCTGGCCACCGGCACCCTGGGCACGGATGGCGGTCAGCTCGACGTCGCTGTCCGGCAGATGGATGTTGTTGGAGATGATCAGCATCGCAACCTATGTCCTGGTTCAAAGCCGCCGCGATTTCACCGGCGGCTCTCGCCTCATTTGATGATCGACGTGCGCTGGGCCATCGACTCGCTGTTGGCCCGGCGCTTGTTCTTGATCAGGTAGAACACCCACATCGCCGCCAGCCAGACCGGGATCGCGTACACCGAAACCCGGATACCGGGAATCATCAGCATGATCCCCAGAATCAGCACCACAAACGCCAGACAGACGTAGTTGCCGTACGGGTACCACAGCGCCTTGAACAGCGGCTGCTGGCCGACGCGGCTCAGGTGCTGGCGGAATTTGAGGTGGGAATAGCTGATCATCGCCCAGTTGATCACCAGCGTCGCGACCACCAGCGACATCAGCAGCTCAAGGGCGTTTTGCGGCATCAGGTAGTTGAGCAACACGGCAATCAGCGTCACCGCCGCCGATACCAGAATCGCCCGCACCGGAACACCCCGACTGTCGACCCGCGCCAGTGACTGCGGCGCATCGCCCTGCTCGGCCATGCCGAACAGCATGCGTGCGTTGCAATAAGTGCCGCTGTTGTAGACCGACAAAGCCGCCGTCAGCACGACGAAGTTGAGAATGTGCGCCGCCGTTGTGCTGCCCAGCATCGAGAAAACATGCACGAACGGGCTGCCGCTGTAGGCATCGCCGGAGGCATTGAGGTCAACCAGCAAGGCGTCCCACGGCGTCAGTGACAGCAGCACCACCAGCGAGCCGATGTAGAAAATCAGAATCCGGTAGATCACCTGGTTGATGGCCTTCGGAATGATGGTGCGCGGCTGGTCCGCTTCCGCAGCGGTGAAGCCGAGCATTTCCAGGCCCCCGAACGAGAACATGATGAACGCCAGCGCCATCACGAGCCCGCTCACGCCATGGGGGAAGAAGCCACCCCGATCCCATAGATTGCTCACCGACGCTTGCGGGCCACCCTCGCCGCTCACCAGCAGATAACTGCCCAGGGCGATCATCCCCAGAATCGCCACGACCTTGATGATCGCGAACCAGAATTCGGCCTCGCCGAAGACTTTCACATTGGCCAGGTTGATGACGTTGATCATCACGAAGAACACGGCTGCCGAGGCCCACGCAGGGACTTCCGGCCACCAGTACTGGATGTATTTGCCGACGGCGGTCAGCTCGGACATGCCCACCAGAATGTACAAAACCCAGCAGTTCCAGCCCGACAGGAAGCCGGCAAAGCCGCCCCAGTATTTGTGGGCGAAATGGCTGAACGACCCGGCCACCGGCTCTTCGACGATCATCTCGCCGAGCTGGCGCATGATCATGAAGGCGATGAAGCCGCAGACGGCGTAGCCAAGGATCATCGACGGGCCAGCGGATTTCAGAACCCCTGCCGAGCCCAGGAACAGACCCGTGCCAATCGCGCCACCGAGGGCGATCAGCTGGATGTGGCGGTTCTTCAGACCGCGCTTCAAGTCACCCGAATGGGACATGTTTTCACTCATTGGCAAATCACCTTGGCGCGCTTGTCTGTGACGGAATCGAACCCGACGCGCTCATGGCGCGACGGAGGAAAACGGAGTGGGTAACCCCGAGGGGTTGGCGTCCGTACGCCGGTGGATCACAGAAAAAACGGGCGCGCATTGTACACCGCTCACACCGGTTTGCGCGGAAGAGTAGGACCGGCTATAGCCGGGAAGCTGTTATTGATTGGGCTTTCAATCACCCCACCGACACAATTTTGTCGCAAAAATAATTAAATAAAATCGTAAGCCCCCTAACGTTGTTTTCGTTGCAACTTCTGAAAAGTCCGGCAAAATGCCAGCATCCAGCACCCGTTTTTCACTTTGCAACAGCCTGACTATTGAACTAGTTTTTTCAGTGCTTGCTGGCCACGAAGGTCAGTGTGCTTCCATGACGAGGACTTAAAGCGATGCCTTTCGTCCTCGCTGCATTCGGCAAGTACGTCATTCTCAGGAGATTCACCTATGCAAACAGTTGAACTGGCTCTGGAAGAAGAACTGCAATTGGACGATTGGTTTGAAGCACCGACTCATGATGCCGCTGTGGAGATGATGCAGGCCGACGCCGTGGTGCCGTTTGGCACCGCAATGTGGCCGTTCTAAAACAGCTGAAGGGCGAACGTGGCTAACGCGTTCGCCCTCTTGTTTTGAGCATTCGGAGCGGAGCGCACCCATGGACAACAGCAGCGCCATCGAACACTTCCTGTATTACCTGCAACACCACCCCGCCGTTAACGGCATGACCACTCCTCAAGTACTACTGGCCCATACCCCGGAATACCGCAGCCTCATCGACGCCATCGCCGAAAGCTCGACGGCGCGGGATTTCTTCCGGTTCAGCACTATGCCGCTGGACACCACCCCGGTCGGCGAACTGACAGAAGCCATCACCCATTCCGATCTCTTTGTCCTGTTCTACGATTCCTCAACGCTGCCTAACCCGCGCGCCGAAGGACCGCCTTTCATTCGTCAGTTGCAGGACGTGATGTCGGCGCAGTGGAAGAAGTCTCTGCTGTTCAAGGATTACGGCGACTATTTCTACGACACGTTCAGCGTTGAGCCAGAGCGCATCGCGCAGCTGAATGCGGCGTTGATCGACACCATGAACGAAGGCGAGACCCTCAGCTTCAGCGACGAGCACGGCTCGTACTTCGAGGCACCGCTGCGCGAACTGAAGAAGTGGACCAACATCAACGGCGTCGGCAACTACGACCTGGCACCCGGTGAGATCGCCACCCACAGCGAATCCATCAACGGTCATGTGCGGTTCCTCGGCACCTTTCTCAGCACCATCCCTTTCGCGCGCAAGTACGGGATCATCGAATCGCCACTGGAACTGTGGATCGAGAACTCCGTGGTGACCCGCATCGCTACTGACGTACCGGGGCTGGAGCATGACTTCAATAAGTACCTGGACGCCAATCCTTCGAACCGGCGCATCGAAGAACTGGGGATCGGCACCAACGAAGGCGTCAGTCAGCTGTACGCGCGCAACGCGGGGTTCGAAGAGCGTCACTGCGGGCTGCATCTGGGCCTGGGCGGCGGCGCCAAGGGCAGCCATCACATGGACCTGATCTTCAACAGCGGTTCACTGGCCGTGGACAAGCGCGTGGTGTTCGACGGCACCGCCTACGTCGTCTGACTGTTAAGCGCGCATAAAAAAACGCCAGTCTCTCGACTGGCGTTTTTCGTAGTGCAGACCGCTGTCAGTGTTTCACTACGGCATTACTCAGGCTTGCGACGACCGAAGCCTGGACGCTGACCGGAGCCGCTTGGCGGGCCGCGGCGTTTGCCGGACGGGGTCTTGTCGTCCACCAGACCAATGCCAGGGCGCGAAGGCTTAGGCTTGGCTGGGCGTTTGTTCATGTCGCTCGGACGTTCCGCCACTGGCGTACCACGACCGTTGTCACTGCGAGCGCTGTCGCCACGTGGATTGCCGCCACGGGCATTGTCGCCGCCACGACCACCGATGGCCGGACGCGGGGTGCGCGCCGGACGACCGTTTTCCGCAGGCTTGCGCGCCGGGCGCTCGCCATCCGCCAGACGCGGCTCGCGGGCCGGACGATCCGGAGACACCGCATCCTTGGCCGGACGCAGCTGACGCACGCGCTCGCCTTTGCCCAACGGACGGGACGACTGACGCTGCAAACGCTCCAGCTTGTCCTTGGTCTTGGCGGTCATCTGCGGCATGGCGACCGGCGTCAAGCCGACCTCCGCGCTGAGGATGTCGACTTCCTGCTGACTCATTTCGCGCCAGCGGCCCATCGGCAGGTCGGAATTAAGGAACACCGGACCGAAACGCACGCGCTTCAGGCGGCTGACCACCAAGCCCTGGGATTCCCACAACCGGCGAACTTCGCGGTTGCGGCCTTCCATCACCACGCAGTGGTACCAGTGGTTAAAGCCTTCGCCGCCCGGTGCCTGCTGGATGTCGGTGAAACGCGCCGGGCCGTCTTCCAGCACCACGCCAGCCTTCAGGCGTGCCAGCATGTCGTCGTCGACTTCGCCACGGACGCGCACGGCGTACTCGCGGTCCATCTCGAACGAGGGGTGCATCAGGCGGTTGGCCAATTCACCGTCAGTGGTGAACATCAGCAAGCCGGTGGTATTGATGTCCAGACGACCGATGTTGATCCAGCGGCCTTCTTTCGGGCGCGGCAGGCGATCAAAGACGGTCGGACGGCCCTCGGGGTCGTCACGGGTGCAGATTTCACCGTCTGGCTTGTTGTACATGATGACGCGGCGAACGGTTTCGGCGGCTTCTTCGCGTCGGATCACGCGACCGTCGACCGTGATGGCGTCGTGCAGGTCAACGCGTTGACCGAGCGTGGCCTGAACGCCGTTGACCTTGATGCGGCCTTCGCCGATCCAGGCTTCAACGTCGCGACGGGAACCAACGCCAATGCGCGCCAGAACCTTCTGCAGTTTTTCGCCTGCTGGGCCGATCTCTTTGTCTTGCTTGTCTTGTTCACTCATCTGGGCACCTCCCGGTGTGTCGAATCAGGGCATGCGCGAGTGGGCATGGCCTGTGGCCCGGCTCTCTGGAAGAAAGCGACTCCGGATCAGAACAACTCTGACGCGGAACGGGCAGAAAACTGAAATCCCTGGCGCGTGTGGATCGCCAAAAGGTCGCGAATCATACGCGCCTGACGCGCGTTGCGCATCAAAGACTAGATGAAAAAATCAGGCTCACTTCTTTTTCCGCCGACTGGCGCCCTTGAGCTTGATCAGCCGAAGGGCCGATTCGGCGAGCACCGAGCGCTTTTCGTCCTTCTCCATCTTCTTCCAGGATTTGATCTCGCGCTTGCTGCGACCGCAGCCGAGGCAAATCTCTTCGTCGAACTTGCAGAGGCTGATGCAGGGATTCTTGGTGCTCATGGGTTCGCCTGAGTGAGGAATTGGAGCTGCGGACATTTCCGCCGCAGCCATCGTCACCGCGGATCTTCATCGTCCTGCGGCGGTTCTTCCAATTCAGACTCTTTATCGGCCTCATCGAGCAATAAATCGTCGAAGTCGATTCTCAGGCCCTGCTCCATGGTATCCAGCTCGGCCAGCAGGCTGCGGAAACTGGTCTCATCCCGAGGTGTTTCAGGCTCTGCGTCGGGATCAACTTCCAGGCTGGCATCGGCCAACGCCTGCAAATGCGCAGGCACTGGCGCGTCGTCGAATTCCAGCACCGGCTCGGTTTCCATCTCGCGCAAGTCGGCCAGCGGCGGCAGTTCGTCGAGGTTTTTCAGGTTGAAGTGGTCAAGAAAGGCTTTCGTGGTGGCGAACATCGCAGGCTTGCCGGGCACGTCGCGGTAGCCGACGATCCTGATCCACTCGCGCTCCATCAAGGTCTTGACGATGTTGGTATTGACCGCGACGCCGCGCACGTCCTCGATCTCGCCCCGAGTGATCGGCTGGCGATACGCGATCAGCGCCATGGTTTCCAGCAGGGCCCGTGAATAGCGCTGGGGCCGTTCTTCCCACAGACGCCCGACCCAGGGCGCGAACTTCTCGCGGATCTGCAAGCGATAGCCGGTGGCGACTTCTTTCAGTTCAAAGGCGCGGTTGTCGCAGGACTTGCCCAGCAACGTCAGCGCCTTTTTGAACACCGGCGGTTCAGGCCGCTCGCCCTCTTCGAACAGCTCATAGAGGCGTTCCAGGGATTGCGGTTTTCCGGAGGCAAGCAGAAACGCTTCGAGCAACGGCGCCAGATCGCGAGGTTCATTCAGGTTCATTGGTCAGTTCTTGCTCTTTATTCGGCTCGCGCCCGCACATGAATGACGGCGAAGGCCTCGTTTTGCACCAGTTCCACCAGTTGCTCCTTGACCAGTTCCAGCACGGCCATGAACGTCACCACCACACCCAGCCGCCCCTCTTCTGCCGTGAACAGCTCGGCGAAAGGCACGAAACCCGCCCCTTTCAAGCGCTCCAGCACATCACTCATCCGCTCGCGGGTGGACAGCGCTTCGCGGCTGACCTGGTGGCTTTCAAACATGTCACCACGGCGCAGCACGTCGGCCATCGACATCAACAGCTCTTCGAGGGCGACATCCGGCAACAACTTGCGCACCCGTGCTTCCGGCGCTTCCAGCCTGGGCACCAGTACGTCACGGCCCACGCGAGACAGCTGATCGATACCTTCTGCCGCGGCCTTGAACCGCTCGTATTGCTGCAAGCGGCGGATCAGTTCGGCGCGGGGATCGCCCTCTTCCTCTTCGGCCATTTCCGAGCGCGGCAGCAACATGCGCGATTTGATCTCGGCGAGCATGGCCGCCATGACCAAGTACTCGGCGGCGAGCTCCAGGCGCACGGTTTTCATCAGCTCGACGTAACCCATGTACTGACGGGTGATTTCCGCCACGGGGATGTCGAGGATGTTGATGTTCTGTTTGCGAATCAGGTAAAGCAGCAGGTCCAGCGGGCCTTCGAAGGCTTCGAGGAACACTTCCAGCGCATCCGGCGGGATGTACAGGTCGACCGGCATCTGTGTGACGGCCTGACCGTAGACCATGGCAAACGGCAGCTCTTGCTGAGCACCGGCCTGCGCGTCGGTCTGAGCATCCAGGGTTTGCGCTTCGGTCACTCGACTTCGACCCCGAACGGCGTCGGATCGCCGCAACCCACGCGCACCACCTGGGGCTCGCCATCGGTCAGGTTGACCACGGTCGAGGCCGAAATGCCGCCCTCGCCTGCGTCGATGATCAGATCCACCTGGTGCTCGAGGATTCCGCGCATCTCGTAAGGGTCACTCATCGGAATGGTCTCGCCGGGCATGATCAGGCTCACGCTCATCAGCGGCTCGCCGAGTTCCTGCAGCAGCGCCTGGGCGATGGGATGACCCGGCACGCGCAGGCCGATGGTCCGGCGCTTGGGGTGCAGGACCAGACGCGGCACGTCACGGGTGGCGCCGAGGATGAAGGTGTACGGCCCCGGCGTGTGCGCCTTGAGCACGCGGAACGCCGCCGTATCGACCTTGGCGAACAACCCCAGTTGGGACAGGTCGCTGCACATCAGCGTGAAATTGTGTTTGTCATCGAGTTGACGCAGGCGACGGATGCGCTCGACGGCCGTCTTGTCGCCCATCTGGCAACCCAATGCGTAGGACGAATCGGTGGGATACACCACCAGACCGCCCGCCCGGATGATTTCCACGGCCTGCTTGATCAGGCGCGCTTGCGGATTCTCCGGGTGGACCTGGAAAAATTGACTCACGGTAATTTCCTGTTCAGACGGCAGTAGGCTGGTCATGTTTGAACCGACACCAAAGGGGCGGCAGGTCTTCGGGCAATGGGCGATAAACGCCGATTTCAGACCATGCGCCTGGGGCATGAAAATCACTGCCGGCACTGACCAGCAGACCGAACTCACGGGCCAGAATCGCCAGACTGCCGACCTGATCGGCAGGCTGCAGGCCGTTGACCACTTCTATTGCGTGGCCGCCGGCCTGGATGAAGTCGGCGACCAGCTTGCGACGCTTGCTGCGAGTGAAATCGTAATGCGAAGGGTGCGCAAGGCTGATCCAGGCCCCGGCGGCGCGCAGGGTCGCCACCGTTTCCTCAAGGGTCGGCCAGTGTTGCTTGACGTCGCCCAGTTTGCCCGCACCAAGCCATTTGCGGAACGCTTCGGCGCGATCTTTGACGAAACCCTGATTGACCAGAAAGTCGGCAAAATGCGGTCGGGCCGGCGCATTGCCGCTGTCGCCCAGCGCCTGCTGCACCGCGCGTGCACCTTCGAGCGCGCCGGGCATACCTTTCATCGCCAACTTTCGGCTTATTTCTTCGGCCCGCAACCAGCGCCCCTTGTGCAATTGCTCGATGGCCTCACGCAATTGCGGGGCATCTACGTCGAATCCGTAGCCCAGTACGTGAATGGTGGCACCGCCCCAGGTGCAGGACAATTCGATGCCATCAATCAGCTGCATACCCAGCGCAAGCGCCGCAGCACGGGCCTCGGCCAGGCCTTCAAGGGTGTCGTGATCGGTCAGCGCGAGGACTTTGACGCCGTGCTCGTGGGCACGCGCGACAAGTACCGCGGGCGCAAGGGCGCCATCGGAAGCGGTACTGTGGCAGTGCAGATCGACGTTCATAGGGGCGCTTTCGCAGTCATTGATGTTTGTTATTATGCCGTCACATCCAGCTTCTGGCTCTTACTGTGAAACAATTCATCGACTTCATCCCGCTCATCCTGTTCTTCATCGTTTACAAAATCAGCCCGCAAGCCGTCGATGTCCTTGGCCACAGCTTCATGGTAGGCGGGATTTACAGCGCCACCGCGATGCTGATCGCCAGTTCCCTCGTGGTCTACGGCGTCCTTTATGTCCGTCAGGGCAAACTGGAAAAAGTCAGTGGCTGACGCTGATTGCCTGTCTGGTCTTCGGTAGCCTCACCCTGGCCTTCCACAGCGAAACCTTCCTCAAGTGGAAAGCACCAGTCGTCAATTGGGTCTTCGCGCTGATCTTCGCCGGCAGTCACTTCATTGGCGACCGTCTGTTGATTCAACGCATCATGGGTCACGCGCTGACCCTGCCGCAGGCGGTCTGGACCAAGCTGAACATCGCCTGGATCGTGTTCTTCCTGTTCTGCGGCGCGGCCAATCTTTATGTTGCGTTTACCTATCAAGAATTCTGGGTCGATTTCAAGGTGTTCGGCAGTCTGGGCATGACCCTGCTGTTCCTGGTCGGCCAAGGCATCTTCCTGGCCCGCCATATCCATGACGCCGACCCGTCCACCCAGCCTTCAAACAAAAAAAGAGAGGACTGACATGCTCTACGCAATCGTGGCAACCGACGTCGCCAACTCGCTGGAAAAACGCCTAGCCGCACGCCCTGCGCATCTGGAGCGTCTGAACGCAATGAAAGCCGAGGGCCGCATCGTCCTTGCGGGCCCGATGCCCGCGATAGACAGCATCGACCCGGGCACGGCAGGGTTTACCGGCAGCCTGATCGTCGCCGAATTCGAGTCGCTCAAGGACGCCCAGGCCTGGGCCGATGCTGATCCCTACGTCGCAGCGGGTGTCTACGCCGGCGTGGTCGTCAAACCATTCAAGCAAGTCCTGCCCTGATACCTCAGTCGAGCACCCGGCTCTTCTCACCGAGTCGGGCCGCCTTCAACCCGCACGCTAAAGCTCACCCTTCGCACCGCCCTGCCGATACGTTGCTAGAACCAAAGGCTTTAACTGCGGCTCAAAGAGGCACGGGCGGTCATGCCTTGTGGGTGTTGATCGAACAATAATGGTTTGTCGCGAGGGGTCACACAGCAAGGGTGGCCCTCCAGTGCGGTATCGTTGCCAGCGGCTGGCGTAGACGTCGTCGGCACTGGCTAAATTGAGTGAGTCATGAGCGAGCTGTTACTTATTGATGATGACCAGGAGCTCTGTGAGCTTCTGAGCAGTTGGTTGAGTCAGGAAGGGTTCGCCGTGCGCGCCTGTCACGATGGCCAGAGCGCGCGCAAGGCGCTCGCTGAATTTGCACCCGCTGCGGTGGTGCTGGACGTGATGCTCCCCGACGGCAGCGGTCTGGAACTGCTCAAACAATTGCGCACCGATCACCCGGACCTCCCCGTGCTGATGCTCTCGGCGCGCGGCGAACCGCTGGACCGTATCCTCGGTCTGGAGCTGGGCGCCGACGATTACCTGGCCAAGCCCTGCGACCCACGCGAACTGACCGCCCGTCTGCGTGCCGTGTTGCGCCGTAGCCACCCGACGGCGGTGTCGTCGCAGATCGAGCTGGGTGACCTGTGCTTCAGTCCGGCGCGCGGTGTGGTCACGATTGACGAGCAGGAATTCACCCTCACCGTTTCCGAAGCGCGCCTTCTTGAAGCCTTGCTTGGTCAGCCCGGCGAGCCGCTGGAAAAGCAGGAGCTGGCGCAGCTGGCCCTGGGCCGCAAGCTGACCCTCTACGACCGCAGCCTTGATATGCACGTCAGCAACCTGCGCAAGAAGATCGGCCCCCACGCCGACGGCCGCCCGCGCATCGTTGCGCTGCGCAGCCGCGGGTATTATTACAGCCTCTGACGAGGCAGTTGGGAGCGGCAAGCTGCAAGCAACAGCGACAGCACAAGCAACAGCATCGGCAGCGACGCCGGACTGCTTTTGGCTTGAAGCTTGTGGCTTGCAGCTTACAGCTGGGCGCGCACTCGGTAGGCACACTACGTCAACACGCCAGCGCGCCCCCTTTACCCAAGCTTTACCGATGCCTGACCTCCCTTGACCTTGATCTCCCTAAACTGGCCTCAACCGGCACAGAGCCGAAATCGAGACAAGGAGATTCACCATGCGCAAGACTTTGATGGCTTTGATGTTCGCCGCAGCCCTGCCTACCGTTGCAATGGCCATGCCTCCGGAAGGCGGCCCGATGGGTGGCCCTGGCGGCCCAGGCTTCGATGGCCCCGGCATGCATCACCGCAACGGTCCGATGGACAGACTCAACCTGACCCCGGAACAACGTCAGCAAGTCGACAGGCTGATGGGCGCTCAATGGCACGGCCGCAACGAGATCACCCAGAAGTACCTGGCCAAGCTGTCGGCTGCCGACCAGAAGGCGATGAAGGATGAACAGGACGCTGCCCGTGCTAAAACGCAGTCCGACATTCGCGCCCTGCTGACGCCGGAGCAACAGAAGACCTTCGACCAGGTCCAGAAGGACGAAGCCCAGCGCCGTGCGGACCGCGCCGAGTTCGAAGCCTGGAAAGCGCAGAAAGCGCAAAAACCCAGTAACGGCCTGCTGGCGCGGCATTACACTTCCCCCAACCCGACACGCTTCCCGGCGTGTCGGGTTTTCTGTTTGACGAACCGGGTCGAGGGCAGCACGTGCGTTCATTGTTCTGGAGAATCCTGGCGAGCTTCTGGCTGGCCATCGCGTTGGTGGCGGGCCTGTCGATTCTGATGGGCCATGTGCTCAATCAGGACGCCTGGATTCTCAGTCGTCATCCCGGTCTGCATAACTTGCCGCAGAAATGGGTCGAGCTGTACGAAGGCCAAGGTGAAAAATCTGCCCAAGACTATCTGCAAGACCTCAAGCGCAAATACCATATCGACGTTCAGGTGCTGAACGACAGCGGCGAAGCGGTGATCCCCGGCACCTTCCGCCCCGCGCGGCGGCCTTTGAAGAGCGACAGAAAGACGATACACGCCCATTGCCGTGGCGGCGCCTGACCAGCGAATACACCAGCGAAAAAACAGGTGAAACCTACCTGCTGATTTACCGTATCCCCCACCCGGAGCTGGACGCGTGGCACCGCGACAGTCTGGTCTGGCCGCTGAGTGCGCTGGGTATCGCGCTCGTGGTGCTGACGTTGTTCAGCCTGATGGTGACGCTGTCGATTACCCGCCCGTTAAGCCGTCTGCGCGGCGCGGTGCATGATCTGGGCCAGACCACCTACCAGCAAAACAGCCTGGCGCAACTGGCTAATCGACGGGATGAATTCGGCGTGCTGGCAAATGACTTCAACCGCATGGGCGCCCGGTTGCAGAGTCAGATCAGCAGCCAGCGGCAGTTGCTGCGTGACGTTTCCCATGAACTGCGCTCTCCCCTGGCCCGGTTGCGGATTGCCCTGGCGCTGGCCGAACGTGCCGAACCGGTCGAGCGAGACAAGCTGTGGCCGCGCCTGACGCGCGAGTGCGACCGGCTGGAAGAGTTGATCAGCGAGATTCTGGCGCTGGCGCGACTGGACGCCGACATGGGCAGCGCCACGGCGGTGGATCTGTCAGGGCTGTTGCACCATTTGCAGGCCGAGACGGAGATGGGCAGCGGCGAACAGACGGTTTCGGTGTCGGTGGAGCCGGGCGTGCAGTTGCAGGGCTGGCCGAGCGTGCTGGAACGGGCGCTGGATAATCTGCTGCGCAACGCGCTGCGTTTCAATCCGGCAGGCCAGCCGATCGAGTTGAGCGCAAGCACCGAGGGGGATGAACTGCGCCTTAGCGTGCGGGATCATGGCCCAGGCGCCAACCCGGAGCATCTGGCGCAGTTGGGCGAGCCCTTTTATCGCGCGCCGAACCAGACCGCACCGGGTTACGGGCTGGGTCTGGCGATCGCCAAACGCGCCGCCGAGAAGCACGGCGGAACGCTGATGCTGGGCAATCACCCGCAGGGCGGCTTCGTGGCCAGCATCGTGGTACCCCGCGAGCTGACCGTTCTGCACGGCTGACCCAATGTGATCGCCTGATGCTCAGCAGGACCGGCTTCAGCCGGGAAGAGGTCGGCAAGAGCGCCATTTATTTTGCGGTGTAACGCAGGCCGCCTTCCCGGCTGAAGCCGGTCCCACTAGCCCTCCCAAGCGCTTACAAAATCAGCCACCTCAGGCTTCGCAGGTTCTCGCGGCGGGTTTTGCGGGGTACCGAGGTAGAGGAAGCCGACAACTTCTTCTTCGCCTGTCAGACCCAGCCCTTCGGCGACGTGGCGAGAGTACGACAAATCCCCCGAACGCCAGACCGCGCCGATACCCATTGCGTAGGCAGCCAACAGGATGCCGTGGGCGGCACACCCTGCGGTAATCACCTGTTCCTTTTTCGGCACTTTGTAGTGGTCAGTCAACTTGGCTATCACGACGACCACCAAGGGCGCGCGAAGGGGCCCGTTGCGGGCCTTGTCCAGCGCTTTGGCGTCGACATCGCCGCCCTTGTCGACCAATGCCTGGGCGAGCAATTCGCCCATGCGATGGCGTGCGTCGCCTTCGACGGTCAGAAAGCGATAAGGCCGCAAGACGCCATGGTCAGGCGCGCGCAGGGCGGCGCCAAAGAGGATCTCGCGCTGCTCGGCGTCCGGGGCGGGTTCGATCAAGCGGGGCACGGACACGCGATTAAGCAATACGTCGAGCGCTTCCATTAAGTCGTCTCCAGGAAAAATGACGGGCCATTGTAGTGCCCTCGGTGCAGTCTTGAACTTCAATAACGATTAACCCGGGCAATTACTTACAACACTCTCGGAAATGCCTCGGTTTACACCAACGGGCTCGCGAGTAGAATGGCCGCCCTCTCACTTCCTGATCAGAGCGACTGCATGGCGTTGCCGACCCTCCGCATCATCGGTTTCATTATCGGCATCTTCCTGATTACCCTGGCCATCGCCATGGTCGTGCCGATGATCACCTTGATGATCTTCCACCGTACCGCCGACATGCCGTCGTTTCTGTGGTCGAGCCTGATCACCTTCGTGTCCGGGCTGGCATTGGTGGGCCAGGGCCGGCCAGAGCATGTGCACCTGCGTCCGCGCGACATGTACCTGCTGACGGTCAGCAGTTGGGTCATTGTGTGCATCTTCGCGGCGCTGCCGTTTCTGCTGACGCAACACATCAGCTACACCGACTCCTTCTTCGAAAGCATGTCCGGCATCACCGCGACGGGTTCCACCGTGCTCAGCGGTCTGGACACCATGTCCCCCGGCATCCTCATCTGGCGTTCGTTGCTGCACTGGCTCGGCGGTATCGGCTTCATCGGCATGGCGGTGGCGATTCTGCCGCTGTTGCGCATCGGCGGCATGCGCCTGTTCCAGACCGAGTCGTCGGACCGTTCCGAAAAAGTCATGCCGCGTTCCCACATGGTCGCCAAGTTCATCGTCCTGGTTTACCTCGGCATCACCGTGCTCGGCACGCTCGCATTCTGGTGGGCGGGCATGAGCCTGTTCGACGCCATCAATCACGCGATGTCGGCGATATCGACGGGAGGGTTCTCCACCTCTGACCAGTCACTGGCGAAATGGCCACAACCCGCCGTGCATTGGGTGGCGATCGTCGTGATGATCCTCGGCGCCCTGCCGTTCACCCTGTACGTGGCGACACTGCGGGGCAATCGCGGGGCGCTGCTCAAGGATCAGCAGGTGCAGGGTTTCCTCGTCCTGCTGCTGGTGACGTGGCTGGTGATGGGGGCCTGGTACTGGGCGACGACCGATCTGCCGTGGTACGACGCGCTGCGTCATGTCGCGCTGAACGTGACATCGGTGGTGACCACCACCGGCTTCGCGCTGGGGGATTACAGCCTGTGGGGCAACTTCGCGCTGATGCTGTTCTTCTATCTGGGGTTCATCGGCGGGTGTTCGGGGTCGACGGCGGGCGGGGTGAAAGTCTTCCGCTTTCAGGTCGCGTACATCCTGCTGCGCGCCAACCTGCACCAGCTGATTCACCCGCGCGCGGTGATCAAGCAGAAGTACAACGGTCACCGGCTGGATGACGAGATCGTGCGCTCGATCCTGACCTTCTCGTTTTTCTTCACCTTCACCATCTGCCTGATCGCGCTGATGCTGTCGCTGCTGGGGCTGGACTGGATGACCGCGCTGACAGGCGCCGCCAGTACCGTGTCGGGCGTAGGGCCAGGGCTCGGTGAAACCATCGGGCCGGCGGGTAATTTCTCGACGCTGCCGGACGCCGCCAAGTGGATTCTGTCCCTGGGCATGCTGCTCGGGCGGCTGGAGATCATCACGGTGCTGGTGCTGTGCATCCCGGCGTTCTGGCGCCACTAGAACACTGCAAGCCGGACAACATCACGGGCGGCGCCGTCAGAAAATTTCACCTCGGGCGGCGGGGGCTGGACTAAGCTCAGCCAACACCTTGGCCGCAGAGCACAACCTTGTGGAAACCCTGAAGACTTTCGACCGGTTTGCAGATTTCTATCCGTATTACCTGCATGAACACCGCGACAGCACCTGCCGTCGTCTGCATTTCATCGGCACCAGTCTGGTCATCCTGATCCTGGCATTCGCCGTGCTCAGCGCAAACTGGACGTTGTTGTGGGTCTTGCCGCTGGCGGGTTACACATTTGCCTGGGTCGGCCACTTCTTTTTCGAGAAGAACCGCCCGGCCACGTTCAAGCATCCGTTCTACAGCCTGCTCGGCGATTTCGTCATGTACAAGGACATGCTCAGGGGCAAAGTGCCGTTTTGACCCAACGTTATCGGCGTCGCTCATGACGCCTCGCTGCCGCGCCGCTTGAGCAAAAAGCTGCCGGCGCTCAGACCGTCTCGCCCACGGGCTCGGGGGCTTGCGGGCTTTTAACCTTGACGTGGGCATCGGCCAGCCGGAACAGCTCGATCGTGCCATCCCAGTGCTCGATCAAGGCCGTGCAGGACTCCACCCAATCGCCGCAGTTGAGGTACTCCACGCCGCCCACCTGACGGATTTCGGCGTGGTGAATATGTCCGCACACCACCCCGTCCAGCCCGCGCTTGACGCACTCATGGGCGATGGCTTCCTCGAAGTCGCTGATGAAACTCACCGCTGTCTTGACCTTGTGCTTCAAGTACGCCGACAGCGACCAATAGCCGTAACCGTATTTGGCGCGCCAGTGGTTGAGCCAGCGATTGAGGGTCAGGGTGAATTCGTAGGCCGAATCGCCAAGGAAGGCGAGCCAGCGGTGATAGCGGGTGATGACGTCGAACTGGTCACCGTGGATCACCAGCAGCCGACGACCATCGGCGGTCAGGTGCACGGCCTCATCGACCAACTGGATGTTGCCCAGAATGAGTTTTGAATAGCGGCGCAGAAATTCGTCGTGGTTGCCGGTGACGTAGATGACTTCGGTGCCACGCTTGCTCATGGTCAGCAGGCGGCGGATGACGTTGGTGTGCGCTTGCGGCCAGTACATGCCGCCGCGCATCTTCCAGCCGTCGATGATGTCACCGACCAGGTACACCTTGTCGGCATGGTATTGCTTGAGAAATCCAGAGAGGTGTTCGGCCTGGCAGTCACGGGTTCCCAGATGCACGTCAGAGATCCACAAGGTCCGGACACGTTGTTTGCGGCTGGGTTTCGCGTTCTCGGCAATGCTCATGGACCACCTCCACTTTGGTTTTCCCAAGGGTGGACGCGGTCGGTGATATGAACATGACGGCTGTGTTTAGCTTTGATGACACGACATATCGGTTAACACTTTCCGAGACCCGATGCGCATTCAGGTGTCCAGACCTGCGTGACGATCGTTGTGTCCCAGGTCTCGGGCAGGATCAATTTGATCACGCACCCGCTGCTTGAGAACCTTGGCCTCGGGAAACCCGCCGTCAGCCTTGCGCTCCCAGATCTGCACGTCATTGCAGGTGATGCGGAACACACCGCCGGTGCCCGGACTCAGCGACACCTTGCCGAGATCGTCGGCGAAGGTGCTTAGCAGTTCCTGAGCCAGCCAGGCGGCACGCAACAGCCAATGGCATTGTGTGCAGTAGGTGATGGTGATTTCAGGCTTGGCGGACATTAATCAGCCCAACCCTGCCAGCAGGTCACGGGCCGTTTGCTGCGGGCCATCGTCGGAACCGTCGATGACTTCCTGCAACAAGCGACGGGCCTCGTCGATGTTGCCCTCATCAATCAGCACCTGCGCCTCGTTGATCTTGCTCAGCGGCTCTTCGTCCAGGCTCAGCAGATCGAAGCCGCCCTCCTCGATCATGAAGCTGTCGAGAAAAGCGTCATCCATTAAATCGCTGTTGCTCTGCACGATGTCTGCCGGGCCCGGCTCGAAATGCACGCCCATTTCCGGCGGCGTTTCCTCTTCGGCAAAATCGCTGAGGAACTGCTCTTCCGGCATCTCGAAGACCTCGGGCAGCTGGGTGAGGTCGGACGAGAACGAGGTGTCCAGTTCAGGTTCGGCCTCAGCTGCCGGGACGGGCGTGCGGGGCGCGGGCGTGCTATCGAACGGATCAACCAGCTCCCAGTCGGCGTCCATGGAAAGGTCGTCGAGATTGAGTTGAAAATCATCCGCAGGGTCAACCGGGTTCAGCGACGCGGCCGCATTTTCGTCCAACCGGGCGGGCTCCGTGAGGCTGAGCTCCGTCCGGTCTTCTGATGCTTGACTGGCCGAGGCTGTTTGACCAGCCAGCATTGCGGCAGCACCCAGCGCAGCTACAGGGGCTGCCGCCGAGGTCATGGCAGGCGACGCGACCGGCGCGGACGGCGCTTCGGGCGCAACAGGCTCGGGTTTGAGTTTCGGATAACGATCGCGGATGCCCTGAAGCTTCTGTGCGTCGACGCCCTGGCTCAGCAGAACGCGCTCTTCCTCGTCATACGCTTCCACGTCGCCCTGTTCGCCGAGCAGTTCGAGGATGCGCAGGCGAACATCGGTACGTTCGGGCTGCTTGTCCAGCGCATCGCGCAGAATGGCCAGGGCTTCGGCGAAGCGACCGTAGGCAATGTAAATGCTCGCGCCATCCAGCGCGTCGGTGGCGGCACCGGCCAGGCGCTGGCCGGCAGGCGCTGAAGAGGCCGAACGCGCAGGGGTGACCGCCGGTACCTCGAAGACTGGCGTGACCGTGGCGGAAGACCTGACCACCGGTTCCACGGGCACAGGCTCGAGGGCCAGCTGATTTTTGATCCGGTTGCGGCGCACCGACCAGGCCAGCGCGAGGAGCAGCACTATCACCAACAAAGCCGCCAGGACCGTCGTCCAGGGAAGTCATCGTCCTCGGCGGCAACCGGCACCGGCGCTTGTGAAGGAATGGCTACCGGAGCAGGTGGGGCTGGCGTTGCAGCTGCCGGGTCAACTGTGGTCGTCGCCACTGCAGAGGGGCGGAAGCAACTGGCGCAGGCTTGGACGACTGGGCCTTGAGTTCGGCGAGTTGTGTCTGCAGTTCGATGATCTGCTTGTCCTTGTCGGCCTCTTCGACCGTGGACGTCTGGACTTGCTGCTTGAGGTCATCCAGCGTCTTGTTCAACTGCTGGTTTTCAAGCGCCGTCGCCGCCAGCTGCTCGCCGACGTTCTCGGTCGCTGGCGCAGAGGCCGCTGGCGACGTGGTGCTACCTGCAGCGGCAGGTGCAGGGGCAATCTTCGGTTCAACGGCGTTGTCGGGGAGCAACAGGCTCTGCCCGACCTTCAACTGGCTGCGCTCGCCATTGGCAAACGCTTGCGGATTGAGCGCCACCACACCTTTTATCAATTCGGCAGAAGAGGTCTTGCTGCCCGGCGCCTGCACCTGGCGGGCAATACCCGCCAGCGTGTCGCCGGACACAACGGTGTAATGCTTGCCCTGTCGAGCCTGGGGCGGCGCGACCGGCAGACGCGACTCATCATTCTTTGCACCCGCCGCCGGCGATTGAGTACGGCTGCGCGTCGCGGCTAGCCCTGTCGGCGAGGTCGGCGGATCAAGGAGCACGGTGTATTCATGCAGCTGGTCCCCGTTTGGCCGTACCAGCCTGACAAGGAAATTCAGATACGGCTCGGTGACCGCCTTGTGCGATTCGATGTGAATCACACTGCGGCTGCCACGGATCACCGGGGTGAAGCGCAGGTCGTTGAGAAAAAGACGCGCTCCACGCCAGCCTTGGCAAAAGCCTCGGGCGGCGCGAGCCCGACGACAATTTCTTCAGGACTCAGCCCGCCCGCTTCAATCAGTTCGATATCGGCGTTGAAGGGTTGCCCGAGGGCCGAATGCAGGCTGATCTCACCCAGCCCCAGCGCAGCCGCCACGGAGCTGTGCAGCAGCGCGGCCGAGGCAAGCCCGATGGCCAGCAAACCCGAACGAAGACCTGACTGAACGCGAAGGGGCACCCCCTTCACGACGACTACCGGCCTGAAAACTCTTCAGCATGCGAACCCTTTTGAAGACGAGGCAGGCGTCCCTGCACATTCGGTACGCCCGGACACGTCATCCGGGCAGCATCAGTATGGGTGCAAATAGAACAGGATGTTTCGCCCGCATCAATGTATTTGTCGCGGGCGTTCGCGCGGTTTTCAGGATTTTTCGAGATTCGCCAGGATTTTCGAATGAACACGCATGCACAGGTGCAGTTCTTCCTCGTCGATGCCGGCAAAAAGCTCGTGCCGCAAGGCCGTGGCGATGGTTTCGATTTTCTCGATCAGGGGCCGTGCGGGGTCACAGAGGACGATCTTTTTCGCTCGACGATCTTCGAGCACCGCCTGCCTGAGCACCAGTCCCTGATTTTCCAGACTGTCCAGCAACCGGGCCAGGGTCGGGCCTTCAACGCCTACGCTCTGGGCCAGTTCACGCTGGGTCGGCGGCGTCTTGAAACGTGCCAGATGCAGTAAAACCAGCCAGCGCGCCTGGGACAATCCCAGATCAGCCAGCCGGCGATCCAGCTCCGCACGCCAGCCCCGGGACATATGGGCCAGCTGCATGCCAAAGCGGTGTTCTTCGGTTAACGGCATAGGTAACTCGACGGTTAAAGGCAATTCCTAATTAATAGGCAGCTAACCATGGAGCCCGGCAGGAGGCAAGCGCCTGAGCGCGGTGATTCGTCGCAGAGGCTGGGAGGGGCCGGGATGCGGCGGGTATGCCTTGGGGTTGTTTGAATGCGGGCGCGCAGTGCGCCGTGCGCCGCGATGGCGGCGGGTTAAACTTCAAACTCCGACTGCAGCGCCGCGCGCACGCAATACAGCACGCCTTCGGGAACGCGGCCGGTAAACAGTTCGGCAATGGCGGTGACAGGGGGCAGTTCGCCTTCACCGTCGAGGAATGCGTCCTGAATCTCGGTCATCAGGTCTTCGGGGAGGTCCAGCGCCTGATCCAGTGAAAGTTGCTGTTTGCCAATGGCTTCGGCGAGCATCGTGTAGACGTTTTTCTCCGAGCATTGCAGTTGACCGGCGATCTGCATCGGGGTCATGCCGGCGCGGGCGAGGCTGATAAGCTCATGCCGCACATCGGTGACCACACGCGGCGCCGGTGCCGCACCGCCGAGCACTTCAAGAAATGCCTCACCGTAACGCTCCAGCTTGCGCGCGCCCACCCCGCTGACCCGGCCCATTTCGGCCATGGTCCCCGGCTGGCTGCGCAGCATTTCGAGCAGAGTCGAATCCGGGAAGATGACGTAAGGCGGCACGCCATGTTCCTCCGCCAGCTTGCGCCGCAAGGCACGTAGCGCTTCCCACTGTTCGCGCTCTTCGCCGCGCACCAGTTGGCTCGCCGGGCTGCCGGAGGCTTTCGCGGTGGTCTGCGGTTTCAAGTCACGGCGCAGTTGCAAAGTGACTTCGCCACGCAACAGCGGCCGACACGTGTCGCTCAGGCGCAAGCCGCCGTAGCCTTCCAGGTCAATGTCGGCCAGACCACGGGCCACCAGTTGTCGGAACAATGAACGCCACTCGCCTTCGCTGCGGCTCTTGCCGACACCGAACACCGCCAGCTTCTGGTGACCGAAGCTCTGCACCTTGTCGTTTTCCTTGCCCAGCAAGACGTCGACCAGATGCCCTACGCCGTAGCGCTGGCCAGTCCGATAGATCGCTGAAAGCGCCTGTCTCGCAGGCTCGGTGGCGTCCCAGGTCTGCACGCCGTCGACGCAGTTGTCACAATGCCCACAGGGGTTGGGCATGATTTCGTCGAAGTAGGCCAGCAGCGACTGACGTCGGCAGCGGGTTTCTTCACACAGCGCCAGCATTGCGTCGAGCTTGTGCTGCTCGACGCGCTTGTGGCGCTCATCGCCTTCGGAGTTTTGCAGCATTTGCTTGAGCATCAGCACATCTTGCAGACCGTACGCCATCCACGCATCGGCCGGCAGACCGTCCCGCCCTGCCCGGCCGGTCTCCTGATAATAGGCTTCCAGCGATTTGGGCAGATCCATGTGCGCCACGAACCGCACGTTGGGTTTATCGATGCCCATGCCGAACGCGATCGTGGCGACCATGATCAGCCCTTCCTCATTGAGGAAGCGCCGTTGATTGCCGGAGCGGGTTTCGATGGGCAAACCGGCGTGGTACGGCAGCGCCGGGTAGCCGTTGTCGCTGAGGAAAGCTGCGGTCTCTTCGACCTTCTTTCGCGACAGGCAATAGACGATGCCGGCGTCGCTGCGCCGCTCGGACAGAAACGCCAGCAGCTGCTTGCGCGGCTGTTCCTTGGGCACGATGCGGTAAAAAATATTCGGGCGGTCGAAGCTCGACAAAAATCGCTCGGCGTTCTGCAAGTGCAGACGCTCGACGATCTCTTCACGGGTGCGCTTGTCGGCCGTAGCCGTCAGGGCAATGCGCGGCACATCCGGAAACAGCTCCGCTAGCTGCCCCAGTTGCAGGTATTCCGGACGGAAATCATGACCCCATTGCGACACGCAGTGGGCTTCGTCGATGGCGAACAGGGCAATGTTGAGGTTCTGCAAAAACGACAGCATGCGCGGCTGGACCAGACGTTCCGGCGCCAGGTACAGCATCTTGATTTCGCCCAGACGAATGCGGTTGGCGAGGTCGCGCTGCTGCTCGGCGCTGAGGGTGGAGTTGAGCGCTGCGGCTGAAACACCGAGTTCTTCAAGCGTTGCGACCTGATCGTCCATCAACGCGATGAGCGGCGAAACCACCACCGCGAGGCCATCGCGCAGCAGACCGGGCACCTGGAAGCACAGGGACTTGCCGCCGCCGGTGGGCATCAGCACCAATGCATCACCGCCACTGGCCACGCGCTCGATAATGGCACCCTGGCGACCACGGAAGCTGTCGTAGCCGAAGATGTCTTTAAGTACGCGTTGAGCCTGGTCGAGCATAAATACCCCGGATGGTGCCGCAACAGCGGTCGATAATCGCTGTGAAAATCGCAAAGCGCGGCAGTATACCGGAGCGCTCCGACAGATTGGACAGCGGCGACACCGGCGGTCGAAATTAACCGGAATAGTGATTCCAGTGGCCTCGCCGCTGGCGCCGGGCGGCCTCAGGGCCTAGAATTCAGCATCGTTTATTCCCAAGGTAGTCTGTCAATGTCCTTCGCTGAGCAATTACACCGCCTGCAAGCCTTCCTCGATGCCGATGAGCTGCATGACGAAGCGCTGGACTATGTAGCCGCCCATGGCTATTTGACCGCGCTGTCCATCTGCGCCGAAACCGTGCCGGACCGTGAGTGGATCGACGCGCTGTTCGCCGAGCCGCCGCATTACGCCGACGACGCCCAGCATCAGGAAATCGAAGCCACGCTGATCCAGCTCAAAGCGCACATCGCTCGCCAACTGGCGTCGGACGAAGAGTTCGAATTGCCGTGCGACCTGGACCTGGGCGATGACCCCGACGACTCCGAGCTGCGCGGCTGGTGCATCGGCTTCATGGAAGGCGTGTTCCTGCGCGAGTCCGCCTGGTTCGAAAACGACGAAGAGGAAGTTAGCGAGATGCTGCTGCCGATCATGGTCGGTTCCGGTCTGTTCGACGAACAGCCAGAGTTCGCTGACATCGCTGCCGACGCCAACCTGATGGACGACATGATCGTACAGATCCCGGAAGCGCTGACCGCCCTGTATCTGCTTTTGCAAGCCCCGGATGAAAAGCCGGCGATCCTCAAGCCTCGCCATCACTAAGCCTCGCGGTGAGGCAATGACTTCCGTGTGCGAGCCGAAATTGGCCCGCACACTCTCCCCTCGCTACTTGTGCTTCTTGTCACTCTTCCTGAATGCCGCTTCGATCGCTTCGTTGATCGTGCGCAGTACCTTTACCCGCGCCCAGCGTTTGTCGTTGGCCTCGACCAGCGTCCACGGGGCAATTTCAGTGCTGGTGCGATCCACCATGTCACTCACTGCCTCCCGATACAGCGGCCACTTGCTGCGGTTACGCCAGTCATCCTCGGTGATTTTGTGGCGCTTGAACGGCACCTTCTCCCTCGCCTGAAAACGCTCCAGCTGGGTCTTGTCGTCGATCGCAAGCCAGAACTTCACCACCACGACGCCAAAGTCGGTGAGCTGTTCTTCGAAGTCGTTGATCTCGCTGTAAGCCCTCAGCCAGTCCGCCTCGGAGCAGAATCCTTCAACCCGCTCAACCAGCACACGCCCATACCATGACCGATCAAACACGGTGAATTTCCCGCGCGCCGGGATCTGCCGCCAAAAGCGCCACAGATACGGCTGGGCCAGTTCGTCCTGGCTGGGCGCGGCGATTGGCACGATGTGGTACTGCCTCGGATCGAGGGCGCCGGCGACCCGTTTGATCGCGCCGCCCTTGCCCGCTGCATCGTTGCCCTCGAACACCGCCACCAATGAGTGACGGCGCATGCGTTTGTCGCGCATAAGCCCGGAAAGTCGCGCCTGCTCGGTGATCAGTTGCTCGTCATAGTCGTCCTTCTCCAGCGCCAGTGTCATGTCGAGGTTGTCGAGCAGGCTTAGCTCATTGCTGTTGTTGGGCAAAGGGCCGAGTCCGACTAGATGGGTCGCCCCTTCAGGCGTCTTCAGGGCGTTTTGCAAACCTTCGAGCAGCAAGCGGCCGACGGTCAGACTCCGGTAGTTCGGGTCGACCCCTTCGATGACGTGCCAGGGCGCGTAGTCGCGACTGGTGCGACGCAGCACGCGCTCACCAAAACGCACAAAGCGGTCGTAGGTCTTCGATTGCTGCCAGTCCAGCGGGCTGATCCGCCAGCTGTGCAACGGGTCATCCTTGAGGGTTTTGAGGCGCAGCTTCATCTGCCGCTTGGACAGGTGAAACCAGAACTTGAAGATCACCGCGCCTTCGTCAACCAGCATCTTCTCCAGGCGCTCGGCGCCGTTAATGGCCTGATCCAGGACCGGGTCCTTGAACCGCTTGTGCACCCGCCCCTGAATCATCTGGCTGTACCAGTTCCCGAAAAACACGCCCATGCGGCCCTTCGGCGGCAACTGGCGCCAGTAACGCCAGACCGGCGGATGGGCCAGCTCCTCATCGGTTTGCTGATCGAAGGTGCGCACTTCGATGTAACGCGGGTCCATCCATTCGTTGAGCAATTTGACGGTTTCGCCCTTGCCGGCGCCTTCGATGCCGTTGATCAGCACGATGATCTGGCGCTTGCCTTGCTCATGCAGCTCGTACTGAGCCTCCAGTAGCGCTTCGCGCAGGGCCGGGACTTCAGCGTCGTAGGTTTCGTCGTCGATGGTGTGGCCGATTTCAGCGGATTCGAACATGCAGGGCTCCCTTCAGGATCGCTCAAGACTAGCAGGCGACAGGCGGCGTCGATGCAGGTTATGACCGCCAATCGCTGCGATGGATCACTGCATCGAGAAACATTCGGTTGCAGTAGCACCGAGGCGGCGGCATCACGAGTCCACCTCGATGCGCGCGTTACCAGCCCGCGCGGTACAAATCCGTCAACTGGGTGAGCAGCAACGTTTCGGCCGCTTCGCGCTCGGCGATCAACGCCAGGCCCTGTCGGTGGTACTCGTCGGGATCAACCGGCGGATGATCCTCCAGCGCCGCCATACGGGTGCGCACTGGCGCAGTGGCCGCAGCCAGTGCCGGCGCATGCTCGGAGCGCAAACGCGCGTTCCACTGCCGGTCACTGACGGCAAACTGCAGGAAAGCCGGGCCGCGTTCCGCCTCCAGCACCTGGCGACTGGCATCCAGCAATGCCCCACGATCAACTGCCGCCAGTCGCGCCCAGACCATGCGGTAAGGCTGGCCGGGCAGCCCGAGCTCATCCGCGAGCCCGACGCGGTAGGCCAGTCGCACCTCGGCATGATCCAGCGCCATGCCAAGGGCTTCGCGCCGGGCAATCTCCGCATCCGCAATCGCCTGCACTTCGTTAAGGCGAAAAAGCTGACGGAGAACACCCAGCAACGCATCCGTGCGTTGGCTTTCTGCAACGCCCTGCAGCGATCCATGGCTGTAAACCGCGACCTGAATATCACTGAAAATCAGACGCGCACCGTCCTGGCAGGTCTGATTGGCTCCGAACAAGCGGTCGTTGGCCATGACCTCGATCTGCCCGCGCAACACGGCATCCTGCGCGGTCGTTTCCAGGACCGTGAGCACCTCACTGGCAAGCTCGGCGTGGAACTGGCGGAAGTCCGGGGTTTCCCTCAGACGTTGCATCAACATTAAAAGATGAGGCGCATCGGCGGCTTGTTCAACTTGCGCCCAGGCCGCGAGCAACCGCTGATTCAGCACATCCTCGCCCGGGCGCAACCACGCCTGCGCGGAGGGTCTGCCAGCCCTCGCGCTCGGACCCGCGCGGTGGCCATGGGACTCGGATTCGTCGTCGGATGCCTCAGACTCGGCGTTCATCGGCGCGCCCTCCACGTGGATCTCGCGGATGTCTTCGGGAAAGTCGTAATCAAGCTGATAGCGATGACCATAACCGGTGTCGTTGCGCCAGTAATCCTCAAGCGCCTGGTGAGTGAACGGATTGTTGTAGGCGTAGATCACCGTGTGCCGGCTATCGTCCAGCGGGTTTTCGATGACTTCGAGCGGGATGTCGGTGATCTGGTTGTCACTGATGTCCAGCTCGCCAAGCCCCAGCGAGTGGGTCCACTCCGGCCACTGCGTGAGGCCCGTGTTATTGATCCAGAGAGTCGATAAGTTAAAGCGGCTGGTGTCGGTGAATTCACCCAACTGGCTGCCGGCCAGACTCAGGGAGTTCAGCGCAGGCATATCCATCAACGTATTCATGGCGGGCTGGTCCAGCGTCCACGACATATTTTCCAGCGTCAGATGATGCAAAGACTGAAACTGCGGCAAGACGTCCGGAAGCGCGGTGAAGCTGCCGCGAACGTTCAAATGGGTCATGCTCGGGAAATTGGCCAGAAAAGCATTGGCAGCGCCCGTATCAAACTGCACGTTATTGAGCTCGATCTGTGTGATGTCGGCGTAGAAGCTATGCAACGGCGGTAAGTCCGGCATTGTCAGGTATTCGAGCGTCAGCCAATGAGTACCCCGGGGTGCGTCATCATGGCTGTAGCGCCAGGCCCGACCCAGCGCATTGGCCACCCGGCGCCGCGCCAGACGTTCACCGTCATTGAGCAACACGCTGATATCGTCGGCCTCAGCCCAGGCGACCAGGCTCATGTGCAATTGGCCGTAGGCGACAGCGCGTGCACGCGTCGCGCTCAGCAGTTGTTCCAGTGATCGCCCCCGTCGCGTCATGCCACGCACCTGCTCCGTTATCTCGAGGCTCTCCGGGTAGAGTTGCGCCATCGCCTGAAGCAATTGCTGATGAACCGCACTGTCGGCCACAGGCAAACCGCGCCCGCTCAATACGTAGCCGATGCGCCCGTCAAGCAGACGCCGCGGCGGCCTGAAGCCAGTCGGCAACGTCCATTGCCCCAATTGCTCGGCCGCCCATTTCGGTTGCGACCGGACCCAATTGAAAATGCGGCGCTTGAACACCTTTGCCGCCGTTTCCAGATCGTTGAACCCCATCGCCTGGCGACTGCTTTCGGGCAGCGCACGCAAGAGCGCGGCAAACAAGCTGACTTTTTTCGGGCGCCTCGGTACCCTCTACCTGAAAGCCTTTGTCGCCCTTGATCAATACGCGGCGTCGGGCGGCGTCTTTCGCACCAATGCTGTCCAGCAAGGACCCGGTGGCGCTGCCGTCCCTCAGTTCGATGCGAAGGTCAGCCGGCCATCCCGGGAATGTTTCAAGGCTGCGCAACGTCAGGCGCTGAAGATCATCATTGGCCGTACTGGGCGTCAGGAAAAAGCCTTCCAGCGCGCGGCTCATGCGGGTCTGACGCAAATGCCCACGAACCTTTCCTGCCATTTCCAGCGGGATGCGCCGAGTGTCCAGCATGGCAACCCTTTGTTCGCCCGCGGTCTCCGCGATCAGCTCTCGGCCTGCTGCCAGCGTAAGGGAGGGAAAATCCCGTCTGAGCAGGGTAATCAGCGGGTCGTTTGACTGCTCGGTGGCGAGGTAGGCCGCGTTGAAAGCATCAGCGGAGTCTGCCGCCTGCTGACTCAGGCGAAAACGCTTGGCGGTATCGAGCAGCGCTGCCGGCGCAGGTTGATTGCCAATGTGCAATGCCGCGAGCTCTTCTTCGTCTACCCCGCTGACTGCCATTATCCGGCCAACGGCTTTGTCGTCGATGTCCGCGAGTTCCGGATGGAGGCGACGCAGGGCAACGCCCACGTCGGTCAGGCGCAGATGACCTGCAGCATTTCGGGCCGGAACGCTGCGTCGAATGAACGAAGGTGGCTGCGACGCCGCAGCTTCTGCCGCCATTGCGCCTGTTACGGCACCCGCGACACCCAGCGCCCCCATGAATGCCAGGTTTTGCGCGACATTGCCCAAGTGATCCAGTGCTTCATTCATCTCGCCATGGCGCCACGCGTCAATGCCTTCGAAGGTCTCGTCCAGCAATTGCGCGCCCGCAACAACCATCATGACTTCGCCAAGACCGGGAACGAACAGCGCAGCGAAATTGAGCGCGTCCATGCCGTAGTCCAGCCAGTCCGCGAGGCGCTGGTCGCGGGTTTTCTGGTCCTCGTCATCGGTGGGGACCGCCAGTACGCGAGCGTCGTCTTTCAGTCGCAGCATCTGATGAAGATAGAAAACATCACCCAGCGCGCCGCCCACGTCGATGGCTTCCAGGTCGAGAAAAGCATTCTGATCCACTTCCGAAACGCTGATCAGCTGTCGGTGGAAGCCTTTGCCGCGGGCGACGCTGTGCAGAACATGGGGTGCCAGGCGCTCATGCAGCCGCTTGAAAAATGCTGCCTTGCTGCGCTCGGGGATGAAGCGGTCGAAGTAGCGCTGATACGCCTCTGTACGCAGCTTGGTCCGCAACGCTTGCGTGAAATGGTCCAGCGATGGATAGGACTGAATGGAGCAATCGGCGTCGCCAGGCAGGTACACCACGCAACGCGTCTGCTCGGAGGCTTTGAATAACAGCGGCCCGCGAAGCTTGCAGCCCAGCAGTTGCAGGGTAGACACCTCATCCGCAGGGCCGTAGGCGTCGAGCTGCAGCAACATCTGGTACTGCGCCTCATCAATGGCGCCCTTGAGGCGTGCAATGTGGGAGTCGACCCGCAAGGCCAGACGGGCGTGCTCGATAATGCGCGCCTTGATGTCATCGCTGCCCAGGCTACCGGGAACGTCCGGCCTCGCGACAGGGTGCAGTACATGATGCAGGTGCCGCTGATACTGGCCACCCAGGTCAAGCCGGCGGCACAGTTCGATGAAGCGACCGGGGCTTACGTTCAATGCATGAACGCTTTCTGGCCCCGCAGATGTGTCTGGCGTGCCGCCAAGGATGGCCGAGGTGCTTTCACGATCCGCTTCCATTGCCTCCACCGCTTCAAAATTTTGCAGGGCGGCAGCCAGCAGCGAACGCGTGCTGGAACGCTGCGGCGAAGCACGACCTGTGAGCCAGTCGCGCTGGAATCTGGCGTGGAAGAAGTGGTCGCGATCGACATCGAGACCCCGCCCGAACTCGGTGTCGAGGGCCTGGATCAGCAACGGCCTGGCGAACGCCGGCAAGCCCTGAATGCGCTGGAGCACCTGATTGAGGTCTTCGCGGGCAGCCTGTGCGAGGGTCATGTCCTGGCGCAGCGCATCGCGCAAGGCTGGCGTCGCCTGGATGAACCATTGCGGTAGCGTATTCTGAATAAATGAAGTCGTGAGAGCCTGACTGGCGGTGTTCATCTTACGTCCTTGTTTCTGCGTGTGATCAAAGGCGCATAGATAAACAGGAACGCACCCGCAAAGTGGCATACATATGTAGTGCACGGCCCCCGGACGCTGGAGTAACATCGCCACCTCGCCCGTCCCGAGCCGAACATGACTACCATTGACCCCACCCAGATTGCCGGGATTGTCCACGGCCACGCGCAGATCGACTGGGACGAACACGGCAATCCGCATTCGCGGGTGTTCTCCGACGTCTATTTCTCGACCGAGTCGGGCCTGGATGAAACCCGCCATGTGTTCCTGACTCAGAACGAGCTGCCCGAGCGCTTTGCCGCGTTGCCGGCGGGCGGTCGGCTGGTCATCGGCGAAACCGGGTTTGGTACCGGGCTGAATTTCCTGTGTGCCTGGCAGCTGTTCAACGCCAGCGCAGTCGCAGACGCCCGCCTGCATTTCGTCAGCGTCGAAAAATTTCCGCTGAGCCGGGCTGATCTGCAGCGCGCGCTGAGTTTGTGGCCCGAGCTAAAGGAGCAAGCGGACCAGCTGGCGGGCCAATACGTGGCAGTCCATCAGGGCTTCCAGCGGCTGGTCTTCGATGGCGGCCGCGTCACGCTGACCTTGCTGATCGGCGACGCGCTGGACATGCTGCCGCAACTCGACGGGCAGATCGACGCGTGGTTTCTCGACGGTTTCGCGCCCGCGAAAAACCCTGAAATGTGGACGCCCGAGCTGTTCGCCGAGCTGGCGCGGCTGGCGGCACCGGGCTCGACCATCGGCACCTTTACCAGCACCGGCTGGGTGCGCAGGGCCTTGAACGCAGCCGGTTTTAAAATGAAGCGCGTGCCGGGGATCGGGCATAAGTGGGAGGTGCTTAAAGGCCGCTTTATCGGCTGGCCCGCAGACGTGGCAACGCCCCCACGTGACAAGCCCTGGTTTGCCCGACCTCGTTCAATGCCCCGTTCACCGGACACCCCTCGCACAGCATTGGTAATCGGCGCTGGGCTGGCCGGGTGCGCCACCGCGTCGAGTCTGGCCGCGCGCGGTTGGCGCGTCAGTCTGCTGGAGCGCCACGGGGATCTGGCGCAAGAAGCATCGGGCAATCCACAAGGCGTGCTCTACCTGAAGCTGTCGGCCCACGGCACCGCGCTCTCGCAGCTGATCTTGAGCGGATTTGGTCACACGCGACGTTTGCTGGAGCGGCTGCAACGGGGCATCGACTGGGACGATTGCGGCGTGCTGCAGTTGGCCTTCGATGAAAAAGAGCGTGAGCGTCAGGCGCAACTCGCCGCGGCCTTTCCCGACGATCTTCTGCATGTGCTGGACCGGGCTGACGCTGAGTCGCAGGCGGGTGTGGTGTTGAAGAGCGGCGGTTTGTTTTACCCGCAAGGTGGCTGGGTGCATCCACCGGCGTTGTGTCGCGATCAGGCCAGCGCAAGTAACATTGAACTGCTAACCCACAGCGAGGTGATCGAGCTGCGGCGCGACGGCGTGCTGTGGCAAGCGTGGGATGGCGAGCGACTGTTGGCTTGCGCTCCCGTCGTCGTGCTGGCGGGAGCAGCCGAGATCAAACGCTTCCCGCCCAGCGCGGACCTGCCACTCAAGCGAATTCGCGGGCAGATCACTCGACTGACTGCAACCTCCGGAAGCCAGGCGTTGACGACTGTCGTGTGCGCCGAGGGTTACGTAGCGCCCGCGCGCGCTGGCGAACATACGCTGGGCGCAAGCTTCGCCTTCAACAGCGATGACCTGACGCCGAGCACGGCTGAGCACCTCGGCAATCTCGAATTGCTGCGGGAAATCTCCGAGGACCTGACCGAGCGGCTGAATGCCGACGCGCTGCCCGCCGAGGAGTTGCAAGGTCGCGCCGCGTTTCGCTGCACCAGCCCGGATTACCTGCCTATCATCGGGCCGCTCGCGGACCGGGCAGCATTCCTTGAAACGTACGCCGTGCTGCGCAAGGACGCGCGCCGGACGCCGGATACCGAATGCCCATGGCTCGACGGTTTGTATGTAAACAGCGGTCACGGCTCTCGCGGCCTGATCACTGCGCCGTTGTCAGGCGAACTGATCGCCGCCTGGCTGAATGATGAACCGCTGCCACTGCCGCGAAGCGTGGCCGAAGCCTGTCACCCCAACCGATTCGCGCTGCGCGGGCTGAGTTCGAGGGAAATAGAAAAGCCTGCGGTATCGGCTGTCCAGGCGCCCGCCGCCGCTATCCGACGCAACTTCTTCCTCCTTCCGAAGATCCACTGCTTCGCCAGCTACATCGGCTCCGGCCAAACCGTTATCCTCCAGCCCATCCCTCCATTCAGGTGCGTGTCGATGCTGCAAGTCCAGGGTGTGTTCAAGAGCTATGCCACGGCCCAGGGCCCATTGGCTGTTTTGCGTGGAGCGGACCTGCAACTGAATCAGGGCGGCAGTCTGGCGTTGATGGGTGAGTCCGGCAGCGGCAAGAGCACACTTCTGCATCTGGTGGCCGGTCTGGACCACGTGGACAAGGGCAGCATCGAGATCGCCGGACAGCGTCTCGACCAGATGAACGAGGCGCAACTGGCCAACTGGCGACGCACGGAAATCGGTCTGGTGTTCCAGCAGTTCAACCTCATCGGCAGTCTGAAGGTCGAGGACAACCTGGCATTTCAGGCGCGTCTGGCCGGGCGCTATCAGCCTGAATGGCAGGCTGAACTCACTGAGCGACTGGGCTTGGGCGCGCTGCTCAAGCGCTACCCCGAACAGCTGTCCGGCGGTCAGCAGCAGCGCGTTGCGATTGGCCGGGCACTCGCCTCGCGCCCAGCCCTGCTGCTCGCTGACGAGCCCACCGGCAACCTGGACGAAGCCACCAGCGATGAAGTGCTGCAGTTGCTGCTTGACCTCCTGGCCGACAGCACCACAAGCCTGTTGATGGTGACTCACAGCCCCAGGGTGGCCGCGCGATTGCAGCGTCAGGCCGTGCTGCACCTGGGTAGGCTGGTCAGCGAAGGCGAACGCTGAGATGGCGGTCTTCTACTGGACGTTGAAAGCACTGCTGAGCCACTGGCGGCGCCATCCCGTGCAGTTTTTCAGCGTGCTCACGGGCCTGTGGCTGGCAACCAGCCTGCTCACCGGCGTGCAGGCGCTGAACAGCCAGGCCCGTGAAAGCTACGCCAAGGCCAGTCAGATGATCGGCGGCGAGCCCCAGAAAATTCTGGTCTCGCCCAACGGCGCCAACTTTTCCCAGGACCTGTTCGTGACCCTGCGCCGCGCCGGCTGGCCGGTCTCACCTGCATTGCGCGGTCGTGTAAACCTAAAGCAAGCGCCGGAGCAGCGTTTGACGGTGCTCGGCATAGAGCCGGTCTCACTGCCAGTGAACACCGCGCTGGCGGGGCAATCGCTGGACACCGAGCAGATCGTCGACTTCTTCACGCCTCCCGGCACCACCTGGATTTCACCGCAGACCCTCGCGGCCCTCGGCCTGCATGAAGGCCAGCAGCCGGTCATCGAATCGGGCAAGGTGCTGCCCCCTTGCGTGCGAAAACGGACATGGCGCCGGGCGTGCTACTCATGGACATAGGCTTCGCCCAGCAGCTGCTCAATCAGCCGAATCAGATCTCGCGACTGGTGCTGCCCAAGGATTTTGCCGATAACGCCCCTGCGTTGCCCGCCGAGCTGAAGGGCGAGCTGGTACTGCGCAAAAGTGGCGAAGACAACGACTTGGGCAGGCTGACAGAGAGCTTCCACCTGAACCTCGACGCGCTGGGTTTCCTG
Organism: Pseudomonas sp. 15A4; assembly: GCF_016925575.1. NCBI lineage: Bacteria > Pseudomonadati > Pseudomonadota > Gammaproteobacteria > Pseudomonadales > Pseudomonadaceae > Pseudomonas > Pseudomonas sp. 15A4. The sequence goes on from NZ_CP068986.1 coordinate 5,207,717, forward strand.
TCATTCGTGGTCGGCCTGTTCATCGTGCATGCGGCGATTGGTCTGGCACTTGAACAGCGTCGCGGGCTGCTGCGCAACCTGCGCGCCTGCGGGGTTAGCGCGCGTGGGTTGATGGTGAGTCTGGTGGTCGAGCTCGGCGTGCTGGCCTTACTCGGCGGCATCGCCGGCGTCATCAGTGGTTACTGGCTGGCGAGCGCGCTGTTGCCCGATGTGGCGGCGAGTCTGCGCGGGCTGTACGGGGCTGAAGTCGCCGGGCATCTGAACCTGAGCATCTGGTGGTGGTTGAGTGGTCTGGGCGTCAGTCTGCTCGGCGCGTTTCTCGCAGGCGCCAGCAGCCTGCTGCGTGCCGCGCGCCTGCCTTTGCTGGCGCTGGCCAATGCCCAGGCGTGGCATGAAACCCACGCCAAATGGCTGCGGCGCCAAGGCTGGGTCGCCGGTGTTTCAGCGCTGATTGCGGTATTGGCCGGGCTGTTTGGCGATAGCCTGGCGCTGGGCTTTGTGTTGATGGCGAGTCTCCTGCTGAGCGCGGCGCTGGGCCTGCCGGTGCTGCTCAATCTGCTGCTCAACGCACTGTTGGGCAGGAACCGCTCGGTGCTGGGGCAGTGGTTTCTCGCCGACTGCCGCCAGCAACTGCCGGCCCTGAGTCTGGCGCTGATGGCCCTGTTACTGGCCATGGCCGCCAACATCGGCGCGGGCAGCATGACGTCGGGGTTCCGCCAGACATTCACTCACTGGCTGGAACAACGCCTCAGCGCAGAGTTGTATATCAATCCGCAGAATCCGGCCCAGGCCGCACCCTTGCAGCAGTGGCTGAGTCAGCAACCGCTGACGTCAGCGGTGCTGCCCAACTGGCAGGTTTCAGTGCAACTCCATGGTTGGCCAGCCGAGCTGTATGGCGTGATTGACCATCCGCACTATCGCCAGCACTGGCCGCTGCTGGAGTCGGCGAGCGGGGATGCGTGGAAGCAACTGGCGCAGGAAGACACGTTGATGCTCAGCGAACAGCTGGCCCGCCGCCTGGACGTCAGCGTTGGCGATGAAGTGAACCTGCCCGCGCCGGACGGGCCGTGGCCGCTGCGCGTTGTCGGTATTTACGCCGACTACGGCAACCCCAAGGGCCACATGCTGGTGAACGCTGACCACCTGCTTAATCACTGGCCGCAACTGACGCCCAACCGCTTCAATCTGCGCATCGATCCCAAAGCCATCCCGCAGCTGCTACGTGTGCTGCACAACAAATTCACCATCGACGACAACCGCATCGTCGATCAGATCCAGCTCAAGGCCTGGTCGCAGCAGGTTTTCGAACGCACCTTCGCCGCCACCGCCGCTTTGAACAGCCTGACGTTGATGGTCGCTGGTGTCGCCCTCTTCATCAGCTTGCTGACCCAGAGCCAGAGCCGCCTCGCGCAACTGGCGCCGTTATGGGCGCTGGGTGTGACGCGGCGGCAATTGATGCTGCTCAATCTGGCGCAAACATGGTTGCTGGCGGTGCTGACGCTGGTGCTGGCGATTCCGCTGGGGCTATTGCTGGCGTGGTGCCTGGACGCTGTGATCAACGTGCAAGCCTTCGGCTGGCGCCTGCCACTGCAGGTGTTCCCCATGCAGCTATTGCGCCTGACGCTGTTGGCGATGCTTGCCACACTGCTGGCCTCGGCGTGGCCGCTCTACCGTTTGTACCGTACCCGCCCCGCCGATTTGCTGAGGACTTTCGCCAATGAAGGTTAAGGCCCTGATCCTCTTCGGTGGGCTACTGCTCATCACGCTGCTGAGCGGCTGCGATGAAAAGCCCGAGGAAGAGAAAGGCTTCGCCGGCCTTGCCGACGACGCTTCAAGCTACGCACAGGTAACGCCGGACAGGCATTTCGCTTTTCCCGACGACCACGGCCCCCACGATGACTTCCGCATCGAGTGGTGGTACGTCACCGCCAATCTCAAGGATGCCGACGGCCAGTCGTTTGGGGTGCAATGGACGCTGTTTCGCAACGCACTGCCCCGTGCGAAAGGCTTTCAGGGCGACGGCTCTGGCTGGAATAACCGCAACCTGTGGATGGGCCACGCGGCAGTGACGTCCCGAGACGACCATTTCGCAGCGGAACGCTACGCCCGTGGCGGCGTGCAGCAGGCCGGTGTGACGCTGGCGCCGTTCGCAGCCTGGATCGATGACTGGTCCTTCATCAGCCAGTCTGCCAACAAGGACCCGCTGGCGGACATGCAGTTGCAGGCCAGCGGTCCGCAGTTCAACTATCGCCTGCACCTGAAAGCCACGAAACCATTGGTGCTGCAAGGCAAACAGGGTTTCAGTCAGAAGTCCGAGCAGGGTCAGGCGTCGTACTACTACAGCCAGCCGTTTTTTCAGGCGGACGGCAGCATCGAGATTGACGGCAAAACCTATCAGGTGTCGGGGCCTGCATGGCTGGACCGGGAGTGGAGCAGCCAGCCGCTCACGGACAATCAGACAGGCTGGGACTGGTTCTCGCTGCATCTGGGTGATGGCACCGAAGTCATGCTGTATCGCATGCGGCAAAGGGACGGTGAACCGTACCTGACCGGGACATGGATCAACGCCGATGGCAGCACCGAACAACTGGCGGCGAAGGACATAGAACTGGTACCGGAAGACACCACTGACGTTGAAGGCCGCGACATCCCCACACGCTGGTCGGTGAAAATCCCGTCGAAGGCCGTGGACATTGCCGTCGAAGCGCTCAACCCGCAGGCATGGATGAACTTGCAGATCCCCTATTGGGAAGGGCCGGTCACCCTGAACGGTAGCCATGAGGGTGTGGGGTATCTGGAGATGACGGGCTACTGACATGCCGCCGCGACGGACCCTCAGAATCATCTAAAGTTTCCTGGCGGCTGCCGATAAACAAAGAATCGGACAGTGAACCCGATATCCCAACCCCGTCAGGCCAGGACGCCTGCTTCAATAGCGTCTGGAGCCTCGATGTCTACATTAAGCTTGAAAGATATGCAGCTGGATCTTGAAGATTCGGCGGCTTACTTTGACTCTCTGTCGCAATTTCTCGAAGGTCATGCCATCTACCTGAAGGCTCAGAGAGTTGTGTGTCGACAAGAGGACCTCATGCTCCTCGAAAGTCACGCCGGTAACCTTGCCAACTCGGTGAGGTACATCAAAACCGCAGCTTTACGGATCGCCAACCGATCGCGTTGAGTCGGGCGAGATATGCGCTTCCCAGACATCACGTGGGCAGCGCTTCTTGAACCTGTGAGCGCGTCGGCACCCCACGAAAAACCTCGTCGGTGATTAAAAACCCGGCCACACCTCCCTCGCCTGCAATGTTTTTTTATTGAACGATCCACGCCTGCCTGCACTCGATAAAGCTAGGCCGCTGACGGCAGCGCGCCCTGATTATGTGTTCGCTTTTGAAGTAAGCGGATTCACGTCAGGGTCTTATCCGCGCCGAAACAGGGCCGAAACGTTACTGGCTGAGTGCATTGCGCGAGCTTGGGATTAGACAGCGCAGGATGTACGCCACGCGCCACACGTACGCAACCATGCGCCTGATGTCCGGAATGAACCCGGCATTCACCGCCGCGCAATCCCGGTAACGCCAAACACGCCGAAACATAAAGGGTTTAGGACTGATGTGCGGATTAGCTGGCGAACTACGCTTTGACAATCAACCTGCGGATCTCGCCGCAGTAGAACGTATCACCCATCATCTCGCGGCCCGCGGCCCGGATGCGTGGGGGTTCCATAGCCAGGGGCCGATTGCCCTGGGCCACCGTCGTTTGAAAATCATGGACCTGTCGGACGGTTCGGCGCAGCCGATGATCGACAGTCACCTGGGTTTGTCCCTGGCCTTCAACGGCGCTATCTACAACTTCCCGGAACTGCGTGCCGAGCTTGAAAGCCTTGGCTACCAGTTCCACTCCGGCGGCGACACCGAAGTGCTGCTCAAGGGCTACCACGCCTGGGGCGCTGACATGTTGCCCAAGCTGAACGGCATGTTCGCGTTCGCCATCTGGGAGCGCGACAACAGAAGCCTGTTCATCGCCCGCGACCGTCTTGGCGTCAAGCCGCTGTATCTGTCGCGCACCGACAAGCGCCTGCGTTTCGCTTCCGCCCTGCCCGCCTTGTTGAAAGGCGGCGACATCAGCCCGATGCTCGACCCGGTCGCACTCAATCACTACCTGAATTTCCATGCCGTTGTGCCTGCGCCACGCACGTTGGTGGCCGGCATCGAGAAACTGCCGCCGGCGTCCTGGATGCGCGTGAGTGCCGAAGGGAAGGTCGAGCAGAAGGTCTGGTGGACGCTGCCTTATGGCCCGCGCGCCGACGAAGCCAATCTGACCCTCGAAGACTGGCGCGACCGCGTGCTCGACAGCACCCGCGAAGCCGTTGCCATCCGTCAACGCGCTGCGGTGGACGTCGGCGTGCTGCTGTCCGGCGGCGTTGACTCGAGCATGCTCGTCGGCCTGCTGCGCGAAGTGGGCGTTAAGGATCTGTCGACCTTCTCCATCGGTTTCCAGGACGCGGGCGGCGAACGGGGTGACGAATTCCAGTATTCGGACCTGATCGCCAAACACTATGGCACCAACCACCATCAGCTGCGCATCAAGGAAAGCGAAATCATCGAGCAACTGCCCGCCGCATTTCGGGCAATGAGCGAGCCGATGGTCAGCCATGACTGCATCGCCTTCTACCTGCTGTCTCGCGAAGTGGCCAAGCACTGCAAAGTGGTTCAGAGCGGCCAAGGCGCGGACGAGTTGTTCGCCGGCTATCACTGGTACCCGCAAGTAGACGGCGCCAGCGATCCCTACGCTGCTTACCGCGATGCGTTTTTTGACCGCAGTTACGCCGAATATGCCGAGACCGTCGCGCCGAAGTGGCTGACCGCGAATGACGCCGCAGGCGATTTCGTGCGCGAGCATTTCGCGATGCCAGGGGCTGATGCGGCGGTGGACAAGGCCCTGCGACTGGACAGCACCGTCATGCTGGTGGATGACCCGGTCAAGCGCGTCGACAACATGACCATGGCCTGGGGCCTTGAAGCCCGCACCCCGTTCCTCGACTATCGACTGGTCGAGCTGTCGGCACGGGTACCTGGCCGTTTCAAACTGCCGGATGGCGGTAAGCAGGTGCTTAAGGAAGCCGCTCGCCTGGTAATCCCGTCGGAAGTCATCGATCGCAAGAAAGGCTATTTCCCGGTGCCGGGACTCAAGCATCTGGAAGGCAATACGCTGAACTGGGTCCGCGATCTGCTGCTTGATCCAAGCCAGGACCGAGGCCTGTTCAACCCGGTCATGCTCGACAAACTGCTCACCGATCCACAGGGCCAATTGACGCCACTGCGCGGCTCCAAGTTGTGGCAGCTCGCGGCGCTGAACCTGTGGCTCAGCGAACAAGGACTCTGACCGATGAAAGCCAACGCTTCGATCCATAACCAGCGTTTGCTACGCGGCCAGACGCCATCGTACGAGCGCTTGCAGGCTCGCCTTGCCGAGGACGGCAGCACGCCTGAGACAGAACCGCTGGCTCTGCATTGCGGCTGGGGACGGCTGCTGATTGGCCACACCTACCCTGATCCTGCGTCTCTGGCGCAGGAGCTGCTCAACGAAAAACAGGGTGAGCGCGACATCGCCCTGTATGTCGCCGCACCGCAGCAGGTGCTGGCGCAATCGCCGCAACAGTTGTTTCTCGACCCATCAGACACTTTGCGTTTGTGGTTCAGCGATTACCGCCCCGCCCAGCGCGTGTTTCGTGGTTTCAGGATTCGCAGAGCGCAAAGCGAAGGTGACTGGACCGCGATCAACAATCTGTACATCGCCCGTGGCATGTTGCCCATCGACCCTGCTCTTCTGACACCTCGGCACCAGGGCGGCCCGGTCTACTGGATTGCTGAAGACGAGACCACTAATGCCGTGATCGGCAGCGTGATGGGCCTGAATCACCAAAAGGCTTTCAACGATCCCGAAAAGGGCAGCAGCCTGTGGTGCCTGGCGGTTGATCCGCAATGCACACGGCCTGGCGTCGGCGAAGTGCTGGTGCGTCATTTGGTCGAGCACTTCCAGAGCCGGGGCCTGGCGTACCTGGACCTGTCGGTGCTGCATGACAACGAACAAGCAAAAAGCCTGTACGCCAAGCTGGGCTTCCGCAATCTGCCGACCTTCGCCATCAAGCGTAAAAACGGCATCAACGAAAAGCTGTTTCTCGGCCCCGGCCCACAGGCAGACTTCAACCCCTACGCGCGGATCATCGTCGAAGAAGCCCATCGTCGCGGCATCGAGGTGCAGGTGGATGACGCCGAGGCCGGACTGTTCACGCTGATCCATGGCAGTCGCCGTGTGCGCTGCCGTGAGTCGTTGAGCGATCTGACCACCGCCGTCAGCATGACGCTGTGCCAGGACAAGCGCATGACCCAGAAGACGCTGAAGGCGGCGGGGCTGGAAGTACCGGTGCAGCAATTGGCGGGTAACGGTGACGACAACCTGGCGTTTCTGGAAGAACATCAGCGCGTCGTGGTCAAGCCGGTTGACGGCGAGCAGGGTCAGGGCGTGGCCGTGGACCTGCGCACCATCGAGGACGTCCAGGCGGCGGTCGAGCGTGCTCGCCAGTTCGACAGCCGCGTGCTGCTAGAGAGTTTTCATAAAGGCCTGGACCTGCGCATCGTCGTGATCGGTTTTGAGGTGGTGGCAGCGGCCATCCGCCGTCCTGCCGAGATCATTGGCGATGGCCGTCACACCGTGGGTCAGTTGATCGAAGCGCAAAGCCGTCGTCGGTCCGCAGCCACGGGCGGCGAGAGCAAGATTCCAGTGGACGACGAAACCCATCGCACCGTTGAGGAAGCGGGTTTCAGCTTTGACAGTGTGTTACCGGCCGATCAGCGGCTGGCCGTACGCCGTACCGCGAACCTGCACACCGGCGGCTGCCTGGAAGACGTCACCGCGATTCTTCACCCGGTACTGAAGGACGCCGCCATACGAGCCGCACGCGCCCTCGACATCCCGGTGGTCGGCCTGGACCTGATGGTCCCTGCAGCTGATCAGCCGGAGTATGTGTTTATCGAAGCGAACGAGCGCTGCGGCCTGGCCAATCATGAGCCACAACCGACAGCCGAGCGCTTCGTCGATCTGTTGTTTCCCCACAGCCAGCCTGCTCATGGCTAAGGCGAAATCCCTGTAGCAGTGCGCGTGCCCGCAACTGGTCCGGTATGGCAACGAATGCGTCGCCGCCGGACCGGTACCGCGAGCGACTCCGCTATCAGGTTAATTTGCGCCACACAAAGAGGTCCCTATGACGACTGCAACCTCCCTTGAACCGGATCTGAATTACCTGCAGAAAGTCCTGCTGGAAATGCTCGCCATCCCGAGCCCGACCGGGTTTACCGACACCATCGTGCGCTACGTCGCCGAGCGCCTTGAAGAACTGGGCATCCCGTTCGAACTGACCCGTCGCGGCACCATCCGCGCCACGCTGAAAGGCAAACAGAACAGCCCCGACCGCGCCGTTTCCGCGCATCTGGACACCATCGGCGCCAGTGTTCGAGAAGTCAAAGACAACGGCCGCTTGGGCCTGGCCCCGGTCGGTTGCTGGTCGAGCCGTTTTGCCGAAGGCAGCCGCGTCAGCGTATTCACCGACACTGGCGTGATTCGCGGCAGCGTGCTGCCGTTGATGGCTTCCGGGCACGCCTTCAACACGGCCGTCGACACCATGCCCATCAGTTGGGACCACGTCGAAGTGCGCCTGGACGCCTACAGCGCCACTCGCGCGGACTGCGAATCGGTGGGCATCAACATTGGCGATTTCGTGGCATTTGACCCGTTGCCCGAATTCACCGACAGCGGCCACATCAGCGCTCGCCATCTGGACGACAAGGCCGGCGTCGCCGCTCTGCTCGCAGCCCTCAAAGCCATCGTCGACAGCGGCGTCGAGCCCCTGATCGATTGCCACCCGCTGTTCACCATTACCGAAGAAACCGGCAGCGGCGCTGCGGGGAGCCTGCCGTGGGACGTCAGCGAGTTCGTGGGGATCGACATCGCGCCTGTCGCGCCCGGCCAGCACTCGAGCGAACACGCGGTCAGCGTGGCGATGCAGGATTCCGGCGGCCCATATGACTATCATCTGTCGCGACATCTGTTGCGCCTGGGCGAGCAAAACGATCTGTCCGTGCGCCGCGACCTGTTCCGCTATTACTACAGCGACGCGCACTCGGCGATCACTGCCGGTTACGACACGCGCACGGCCCTTCTGGCCTTCGGTTGCGACGCGACCCATGGCTATGAGCGCACACACATCGACAGCTTGAACACGCTGAGCCGTCTGCTCACCGCCTACATCATGAGCCCGCCGGTGTTCGCCAGCGATGCGCATCCGTCCAATGCGTCTCTGGAGAATTTCAGCCATCAGTTGGAGCACGACGCGCAAATGGAAAGCGACACCCGTGTGCCGTCGGTGGATACATTAGTGGGGCAGCGCTAGCCTGCCCGCACGGGGCGCGATAGCATCGCCGCCCCGTGTATATTTTGTGATGGCCGAGAAACCTATGCTGATCCCTTACGACCAACTCGAAGCCGACACCCTGACGCGCCTGATCGAGGACTTCGTGACCCGCGACGGTACTGACAACGGGGATGACACTCCCCTTGAAACCCGCGTATTACGGGTACGTCATGCGCTAAGCAAAGGTCAGGCGGTGATTTTCTTCGACATGGACAGCCAGCAATGTCAGCTGATGCTCAAGCGCGAAGTGCCGAAGGAATATTTCGAGGAATAAAGGGACTTACCTTCCCGGCGAGCGGTTGGCGAGTTGTTGCAGCCGTGAGGCGATTCTTCGGAACACCTCTGTGCGGTGAATCCTAATATGCTGCGGCGCATCGATTCCCAGCCGGACCTGATTGCCGGTGATGCCCAGCACCTTCACGGTAATGTCATCGCCAATGTTGAAGGTCTCTCCGATTTCCCGCGTCAATACCAGCATACGTCCTACTCCTTGGCTGTAACCGAGGGAGCAGGTTGACGCTCAGACCCCGGCGCTTCAATGCGCCAGAGCAAAATCAGTAACGTCCTTCAATCCTTCAAGACCACGGCTGACAGACGCGTCCTACGCGCCCGACCATTTCCGGCCTGCACTCAGAGAAAGGTCCGGCAGACGCCAGTTTTTTCACTGCGGCCGGGAAGATCAGGCGGCTGACCAGCGCGGCCCGAACAGAATGATGGTTGCGCCCATCACGCATAAGCCAACGCCGATCCAGTCCGACATCAGCGGTCGCACACGCTCGATTACGCCTAGCCAGGTAATGGAGGCAATGATGTAGATGCCGCCGTATGCCGCATAGGCGCGCCCGGCGTAAGTGGCTTCAATTCGAGTCAACAGCAGGGCGAACAGCGTCAGGCTGATCAGCGCCGGAAGGGCCCACAGCGCGCTCTTGCCTTGACGCAGCCACATCCAGAAGGCGTAACAACCGGCTATCTCGAACAGCGCGGCAAGAAAAAACCAGAGGTAATTGAGCACGATGAGCGTCGTCCAGGGCAGCCGGAAAGTGCCGGCAACCCTATCAGAAAAGAGCCTGGGAATGTCTGGCTCCGCTTCAGGCCTTCGCCTTGGCACGCATCTTCTCCGCCATGTTGGCCATCTCGTCGTACAGCAACTGCGGATTTTTCTGTTTGAGCTGCCAGGCCATTCGACCTTGCTCATGGGGCAGGATCATGAATTCACCGCTGGCGACCTGCTGGTAGATGTAGTCGGCGATGTCCTTCGCGCTGATGGGCGAACTCTCCAGCAGCTTGCCGACCTGGGCTTTCATCGCCGGCGTGGGGCCTCGGAAGGAATCCAGCAGGTTGGTCTGGAAGAAGGATGGACACACCACATGCACACCGATTTCCTGGTGACGCAGCTCGATCAGCAGGCTCTCGGACAGCGCCACCACACCGGCTTTGGCCACGTTGTAATTGCTCATCGCCGGCCCCTGCATCAACGCCGCCATGGAGGCGATGTTGATGATCTTGCCTTTGCTCTGTTCCAGCAGCGGCAAAAACGCCTTGCAGCCTTTGACGACGCCCATCAGGTTGATTGCGATCTGCCAGTCCCAATCCTCAAGGGACAGTTCGCCAAAGAAGCCGCCTGAGGCGACGCCGGCGTTATTGACGATCACATCGATGCCGCCGAATTTCTGTTCGCAGGCCTGGGCGAAAGCGGTGAGCTGGCTGTAGTCCCGAACGTCACAGCGCTGAACAAACCCATCCCCTCCCGCCTCCCGCACCAGGCGCAGGGTTTCCTGAAGGCCGCTGTCGCTGACATCCGACAGCGCCAGCTGCCAACCTTCGCGCGCCCAGCGCAGCGCGATCTCACGTCCCAGCCCGGACCCTGCGCCGGTAATCATGATGCGATTGTGCATAGCAGACGCCTTGTCGATTACGAAGAAGTGGCTAGAGTGTAAACAGGAGGATTGTCCGACAAACCCTTCATCAGATCGCTGAATATGAGACGCAAACCGGTGCTTTGAGTGTTAATCACTCTTTTGGGTGTATTTGGCCGATGATTATTTGCAGGACACACTCTAATGTCGAATCCGACGACCTGTTAGTTACTGCTTGGTTCCACACTAAGCGAGGTACTTTTCGCACGTTTTGTACGTCAGGGCTTTAAGCGATCGCGGCGACTTTTAAACACCCAAGCATTTGATTCGAATGGTATTTTCTGGAGGTGTTAATTTTTATTTCTGCGTTCCAGAACCTTTTGATTACTGCAGCAGTCGGATTCATCAAGCAGCACAATGATTAGCCGTAGTGGCAACCTCTTGAACTGCATAGCCATCTTCCAAGAACACTAGAAGGAACTCGTCATGGGCATCGGCACAATTCTGATCATCATCCTCATCCTGCTGTTGATCGGTGGACTCCCGGTATTTCCGCACTCCCGGAGCTGGGGCTACGGTCCGTCGGGCATTATCGGTACGATTCTGGTGATCCTGCTGATATTGGTGTTGCTGGGCAGGATTTAACTGCTAAAGCTGCCAATAAAAAGAACCGCGCTTAGGCGCGGTTTTTTTATGGGCTTATGGAAGTGGCTCTGCTGGTGCAGAACTGTTTCGCCTTCGGCGAGTTACTTTTAAAAAGCACTAAAAGTAACCAAAAGTGCCTGCTCTCGGTTGGGCCCTTCCTTCGTCAGGGTTCCTTCACTCCGGTCCCGCTCCGTAGGCCCGCGCCGAACGGACATCCATGTCCTGACGGCGCTCTCGCGGCATCCGTGCCGCTCGACCCACTGCGCGAGACCTGCGTTCAGCCTGCACCCAAGTCGCGATTGGCGGTGACTGGGCTTTTTGCGTTTGAAGATCAAAAGCGGATCAAGAGCTTCCTGGCTAAAGCCGGTCCTACAGGCGCCGCTGCAATTCTACTGAATGCACGCATTGCTTTTAGTGGGACTGGCTTTAGCCGGGAAGGGGCCGGCGTGAACACCGTAAATTTTAAACGCGCGTTCACTCATCAGCGGCTGCGACTGGGCGTGGAGGAAATCAGCGGGAGGGAGGATTTACAGCAATCGAACAGAACGTTCTGGGAAGCTAGGGCGTAAAGCCCTAGCGGGGTGCAGATATCACTTTTTCTTTTTTGCAGGCTTGTCGGCCTTTTCTGCCTTGTCTGATTTCTTGGCTTTCTCTGGCTTGCTATCAGCTTTCTTTGCAGCTTTCTTTGGCTCAGCTGCTTTCTTGGTGTCTTTCTTGGTGTCTTTCTTTTCGGAAGACTTCGAAAGAGCCGATGCCGCCGCTGATTTCTTTTCTGGTGAGGACTTTTTGTCTTTCAAATCCTTGCTGGCTTTCGAAGCTTCGCCTTTGGTTTTCTTGTCGTCTTTAGCCACGTTAACCACCTCTCAAAGAGTGCCGGTATTAGCACAAGGCCTGTGGGAATCTCCACACGCTGATCATTAGGCGAAGCGGCTTGAAAGCGGTTCAATCTTTTTAAGCACTGAACGCAAAAATGACATCTGCATCAGATTAGTCAGCGCCTGCACCGTCCCCTTCGAGCGGGATGACCATAATCCGGGGACAGATTCATTTACGGTGAAGCGCTGTAAATAAATCAGTCCCCTAGGCATTTTCAGCGTCTGAACGGACCCCTTCCCGGCTAAAGCCGGTCCCACTAGAAAAGCATACCGCGTCCACCTGTGGGACCGGCTTCAGCGGGAAGCCGTTGCCGTTGCCGTTGCCGTTGCCGTTGCCGTTGCCGTTGCCGTTGCTTTTAATCTTCGTACGCGAAAAGCCCAGTCACCGCCAAACGCGACTTGGGTGCAGGCTGAACGCAGGTCTTGCGGAGTGGGCCGAGCGGCATGGATGCCGCGAGAGCGCCGTCAGGGCATGGATGCCCGTTCGGCGCGGGCCCACGGAGCGAGACCGGAGTGAAGGAACCCGACGAAGTCGGGCCCAACCGAGAGCAGGCACTTTTGGTTACTTTTAGTGCTTTTTAAAAGTAACTCGCCGAAGGCGAAACAGTCTGCCCCCAGGCAGACGCTCTTGATCTTGATCTTAAGCGCGTTCAAAACAAAAACGCCCCGAATAATCGGGGCGTTTCCACAACAACACTACATCAGCTCAATGCGACACCGCACCACTGGCCCCCAGGCCCGTCTGCGAACGCACAAACTGCGGGAAGAACAACGCACGCTCACCTTCCGCCGCCTTCGACTTATCCGTAATCGAGAAAAACCAGATCCCGACAAACGCAATCGCAATCGAAAACAACGCCGGATACTCGTACGGGAAAATCGCCTTCTCGTGATGCAGAATCTGCACCCAAATCGTTGGGCCCAGAATCATCAACACCACGGCACTGATCAAGCCCATCCAGCCGCCAATCATCGCGCCGCGCGTGGTCAGGTTCTTCCAGTACATCGAAAGCAACAACACCGGGAAGTTACAGCTCGCTGCAATCGAGAACGCCAGGCCCACCATGAACGCAATGTTCTGACTCTCGAACGCGATACCCAACAGGATCGCCACGACCGCCAAGGCCACCGTGGTGTACTTCGACACACGGATCTCGTCTTTCTCGTTGGCCTTGCCTGCCTTGATCACACTGGCATACAAGTCGTGGGACACCGCCGAAGCACCGGCCAGGGTCAGACCTGCCACCACTGCCAGGATGGTCGCGAACGCCACCGCCGAGATGAAGCCCAGGAACAGACTGCCACCGACCGCATCGGCCAGGTGAACCGCCGCCATGTTATTGCCACCGAGCAGCGCGCCCGCCGCGTCCTTGAACGCCGGATTGGTGCTGACCAAGAGGATCGCGCCAAAACCGATGATGAAGGTCAGGATGTAGAAGTAGCCGATGAAACCGGTCGCGTAGAGCACCGACTTACGGGCTTCCTTCGCATCACTCACGGTGAAGAAGCGCATCAGGATGTGTGGCAGGCCCGCGGTGCCGAACATCAGCGCCAGACCCAGGGAGAACGCCGAGATCGGATCCTTCACCAGACCGCCCGGGCTCATGATCGCCTCACCTTTCGGGTGAACCTTCACAGCCTCGGAGAACAGCACGTTGAAGTCGAAGTTGACGTGCTTCATCACCATCAACGCCATGAACGACGCGCCGGAGAGCAGCATCACCGCTTTGATGATCTGTACCCATGTGGTCGCCAGCATGCCGCCGAACAGCACGTACAGGCACATCAGAATACCAACGAGCACCACCGCCACCGCATAGTCCAGGCCGAACAGCAACTGGATCAGCTTGCCGGCGCCGACCATCTGCGCGATCAGGTAGAACGCCACCACCACCAGCGAACCGCAGGCGGACAAGGTACGGATTTCCTTCTGCTTGAGGCGATAGGACGCCACGTCAGCGAAGGTGTACTTGCCCAGGTTACGCAGGCGTTCGGCGATCAGGAACAGAATGATCGGCCAGCCCACGAGAAAGCCGATGGAGTAGATCAGACCGTCGTAGCCGGAGGTGTAGACCAGCGCGGAAATCCCCAGGAAAGACGCCGCCGACATGTAGTCACCGGCAATGGCCAGACCGTTCTGGAAACCGGTGATCTTGCCGCCTGCCGAGTAATAGTCCGACGCTGTCTTGTTCTTTTTCGACGCCCAGTACGTGATGTAAAGCGTGAACCCGACGAAGACCACAAACATGATGATCGCCGACACGTTCAACGGTTGCTTCTGTACCGCACCGGTCAGCGCGTCGGCTGCCCAGAGTGTCGGTGCGAAAGCGGCAAGGCCGAAGGCCGCAAGCAAGCGCCGGATCATTGCTGCGCCTCCTTCAGGATGGCGTTGTTCAGGTCATCGAATTCACCGTTTGCGCGGCGAACGTAGATGGCGGTCAGAACGAACGCGGACACAATCAGCCCGACGCCGATCGGCATTCCCCAGGTGATGGTTGATGTGGCGCTGATTTTGGCGCCGAGAATCTGAGGCCCATACGCAATCAGAAGGATGAATGCGGCATAGAGCCCAAGCATGATTGCCGAGAGAATCCAGGCGAATCGTTCCCTTTTCGAGACCAGCTCCTTGAAGCGCGGGCTGTTCTGAATCGAGAGGTAAATGCTGTCGTTCATTGTTTTTGTCCTCGCAGCACAGATGGATGTCACGGTTTGCACTTTAGTCCGCTCTGCGATGCACTCCAGACGACCTTAGTATTAGAACGACATTAGTTGATGTTCGAAGAATTGCCTCTTTCGCCCGAGGCAGATCGAAACTTAAGGTTGCGGCAACAAAAAACCGCCTGACGATGGCTCGCCAGGCGGTTCGGTAAGACGTTAAATCTTTGTGACGGATTACTTACCGGTCCACTCTTTCACGCGATCCGGGTGCTTCGCGACCCAGTCCTTGGCCGCCGCTTCAGGCTTGGCGCCGTCCTGGATGGCGAGCATGACTTCGCCGATTTCATCCTTGTTGGCCCATTGGAATTTCTTCAGGAAATCCGCAACGTCAGGGGCCTTTTTCGCCAGATCAAGGCTACCGATGTTGTCGACGGTTTCAGCTGCACCATAAACGCCCTTCGGGTCTTCCAGGAATTTGAGCTTCCATTTCGCGAACATCCAGTGCGGTACCCAGCCGGTCACGGCAATGGATTCTTTCTTGTTCTCAGCGCGGGTCAGCTCGGCGATCATGCCGGCGCCGGAACTGGCCTGCAGCTTGTAACCGTCGAGGCCGTAATCCTTGATCGCCTGATCGGTCTTGATCATCACGCCTGAACCGGCATCGATGCCGACGATTTTCTTCTTGAAGGATTCGTCGGTCTTGAGGTCCGCCACCGAGTTGGCTTTCACGTACTCAGGCACGATCAGGCCGATCTTTGCGTCCTTGAAGTTGGGGCCGTAGTCAGTGACCTTGTCCTTGTTCTTGGTCCAGTACTCGCCGTGGGTCACGGGCAGCCAGGCAGACAGAATCATGTCCAGCTTTCCGGTCGCGACGCCCTGCCACATGATCCCGGCGGCAACGGCCTGCAGCTTCACCGGATAACCGAGTTTCTGCTTGATCACCTCGGCGGCGACGTTGGTGGTGGCAACACTGTCGGACCAGCCATCGACGTAACCGATGCTCAGCTCGGGTTTGGCGTCGGCATGGGCCAGCGTGGAACTGATGGCCAGTGCCAGCGCGGCACCGACACCCAGGATTTTTCGCATCGTCATTTTCACTTCCCCGGTAGTCCAGAGCCCGACAGCGGTCGGGCGTCGTTAACGTTCTTATAACGTCGCACTTGCGCCCTGGTTCGGGGCAAGCCACGCGTTTCACGCTTCCACCACGTGCCTGCGCAGACGCAATCGCTGCGTGGACGATTGATCATCAACCCCCATACACCTCGTGCCTTTCCTGCCAGCGACACCCAGCCACCCGGTAAACGACATCACCGCGCCATCAACGACAGACAGGTCGTAAAGAGGCTAGCGGCTCGTCCGGAAATTGCATGGTTTACGAAAGCGCTGAGAGGATGAGGTGTGTAGCGGCATCATCTTGCTAATATGCCGCCCTTCGCCCCACTTCGGCCCCATCATGTCCGCACCCTCCCGCTCGCCTGTCGTCCTTTATCTGTTCTCCTGTGTGATTGCCTTGCTTGGCCTGTGCGGCTATTGGTACTGGCTGGGCAAACCGGTGATCCTGCCGGACGCCGCCACGCCGACCCACAAACTGCAATGCGCGTCCTACACGCCGTTCGACAAAGACCAGTCCCCGTTCGACCAGCCCTTCACCCTGCGCCCCGCGCGGATGGACGCTGACCTGGCGCTGCTGGCGACGCGCTTCGACTGCGTGCGCACCTATTCAATGACCGGCATGGAGGCGATTCCCGACATCGCTCGCAAGTACGGCCTCAAGCTGATGCTCGGTGCCTGGGTCAACGGCAACCCGGTCGACACCGCCAAGGAAATCAAGGCACTGGTGACGGCCGCGAATACCCACCCGGATGTGGTGACGGCGGTGATCGTCGGTAACGAGAGCCTGTTGCGCAAGGAAGTCACCGGCGCTCAACTGGCCACGCTGATTCGTCAGGTGAAGGCGCAGGTCAAGCAGCCGGTCACTTATGCAGACGTCTGGGAATACTGGCTCCAATACCCGGAAGTCGCCCCGGCTGTGGATTTCCTGACGATCCATCTGCTGCCGTACTGGGAAGACGACCCCACCGGCATCGACAAGGCCCTGGCCCACGTCGCGCAGATCCGTGAAACGTTCGGCAAGCAATTCGCGCCCAAGGACATTCTCATCGGCGAGACCGGCTGGCCCAGCGAAGGCCGTCAGCGTGAAACCGCGCTGCCCAGCCGGGTCAACGAGGCCAGGTTCATTCGCAGTTTTGTCGCGATGGCCGAGCAACACGGCTGGCATTACAACCTGATCGAGGCGTTCGACCAGCCGTGGAAGCGCCAGTCCGAGGGCGCAGTGGGCGGTTATTGGGGGCTGTTCGATGCCGATCGCCAGGATAAAGGCGTGTTGGCCGGACCGGTGTCGAACCTGCCGTTGTGGCCATTCTGGCTGACGGTCAGTGGCGCGATCGCCGTGATGGCGCTGGCGTGGGCGGGTCGTGTCAGTCAAGCACGCAGCGCGCTGATGCTGCCGTTGCTGGCAGCGTTCGCCGGTTGCTGCATCGGCACCTGGGGTGAACTGGCCCGGGTGACCAGCCGCTTCGCCGGTGAATACCTGTGGGCAGTGGCCCTGGTGGTGCTGAATCTGCTGGTGCTCGCCCACGCAGCGCTGGCATTGTCAGCCCGCGCAGGCTGGCGCGAGCGCGTGTTCGCCTGGCTGGACGCACGGGCCGGTTGGTGGTTGTACGCCAGCGGCTTCGCAGCGGCGGTGATGATGCTGGCGATGGTTTTTGATCCGCGCTACCGCAGCTTCGCGACGGCAACGTTGTGGCTGCCGGCGCTGGTCTACCTGATCCGCCCGGCGGCGGCACCGCGCCGAGACATCGGTTTGCTGATGTTCATCGTCGGCGCCGGCATCGTGCCGCAGCTGTTTCGCGAAGGCTTGAGCAATCCCCAAGCCTGGGCGTGGGCGGCCGTGAGTGCGCTAATGGCGCTGGCACTGTGGCGCAGCGTGCGCATTGGCGCACCTGTAAACGCGCGGAGCACTGCGCAGCAGAGCACCGTTGACGCTGTGTAGCCAATGCTGTGTAACCGAGTGTGCGTTGGGACGGATACATTGTGTTACCGCCGAGGGACTGAAAGGCTCGAAGGCGGGTAACACGGAAACAAAAATCCGTTACTCAGGAGGGGTGCCAGTTGATCGGAATCTGCAAGGCCTTGATTTATAAGGTATTGCAAAAGTTGGCACGCACCCTGCTATATCTCCTGCATAACAAGAACAAAATGTGAAAACCCAATAAAAATAAGATGAATCGGCTCTGACATAACAAGAACAACGGCACAGAGACGCAGCCAACAGATTTTTTTGGAGTAGAAACGCTTTACTGAGGCTTAGGCCTCGCAGCCCGACCGAGAATAATAAAACTACCCTCAGGTAGCGGCCAGAACGGGTTGGATCACCTCTCGCAGAAGAGGAATCAAAGCAGGTCAGCGCTCAAAAAAATACGTTTGCTCTTGTATCCCGTATGGGGATCACCGAAGACGCTGTAGAGGGACCGGTTGCCAATAACAACAACAGACCGCCCTACAACAATAAGAAAGAGCACGTGCAACGATTTAAAGGGGAGCCTCGGCTCCCCTTTATGCTGTCTGGCGTTTGGCTTTTGAAGCCATGCCCGCAGTGACGTTAAGCACGTTGATCGCGCACCAGCCGCAATCCGGCAATCACCACCGCGAACACCGCCAAGCTGGCCGTATACAGCACCAGCGCCAATATCCCCAGCAGTAAGCCGACCACTGCAAGCGCTCGACCGACCTGACGCGGAATAAAGAACGCGACCAGCGCCGTGATCAGCGCGCCCCACCCGAACACACCGAAGTGAATCCACAGGCCCAGATTGGAGCGCAACTGGCACTGCCATTTCGACGACTCGTCCGCACAGATTCCTACCCACTGCACGTCCTCCATCAGGCCGTAACGCAAGCCGTAACTGACGGCGAGCCACAGCGCCAGAATCAAAAACAGCACCACCAACGGCAGACGACGGGACACGACACACTCCAGAAAATAACCAACGGCGCGCAGCATAGCCGTAGCGGCCGGAACAAAACCATCCGGGCAATAAAAAGCACGAGCGGACAGGTCAGAAGTGCCATAACCTGTATCGTCGGAGAGGGTCATGCGAGAGTCGCTTGCCGTCACGGCACTTTGGCACTACACCCGTGTCATAGCCTGCGTATTTCAACAGCACATCATTCCCAAGGGATTCAGTCATGCTTCGTTTTCTGCGCCTCGCCGCCTTATCAGGCGGCCTGTTTTTGAGTGCGTCCGTGATGGCGGTCGATATCGATCCGTCCAGCTATGGCTTCCCCTTGACCAATCCGTTCGAAGCGACCATCGCCACGACCCCACCGGATTTGCGTGCCAAGGTGCCTGAAGACGCCGACATCGATCAGGACGATTACAGCCTCACCATGCGCCCGGAGCGTGAGTTCACACTGCCGGACAACTTCTGGGCCGTGAAAAAACTGCGTTACCGCCTCGCCAAACAAGACCACCCTGCGCCGCTGATCTTCCTGATCGCCGGCACCGGCGCGCCGTATAACAGCACCCTGAATGAATACCTGAAGAAGCTTTATTACGGCGCGGGTTACAACGTCGTACAGCTTTCGTCGCCGACCAGTTATGACTTCATGAGCGCCGCCTCGCGCTTCGCCACCCCTGGCGTGACCAAGGAAGACGCCGAAGACTTGTACCGCGTCATGCAGGCCGTTCGCGCCCAACAGTCGAAACTGCAGGTCACCGAGTATTACCTGACCGGTTACAGCCTCGGCGCGCTGGATGCGGCATTCGTCAGCAAACTCGACGAAACCCGCCGCAGCTTTAACTTCAAGAAAGTGCTGCTGATCAACCCGCCGGTGAACCTCTACACCTCGATCACCAACCTCGACAAGATGGTGCAGACCGACGTTAAAGGCATCACCAACAGCACCACCTTCTATGAGCTGGTGCTGCAGAAGCTGACCCGTTACTTCCGCGAAAAAGGCTACATCGACCTGAACGATGCGCTGCTGTACGACTTCCAGCAGTCCAAGCAGCACCTGTCCAATGAACAGATGGCCATGCTGATCGGCACCTCGTTCCGTTTCTCCGCTGCCGACATCGCGTTCACCTCCGACCTGATCAACCGTCGCGGTCTGATTACTCCGCCGAAGACCCCGATCAGTGAAGGCACCAGCCTGACGCCGTTCCTCAAGCGCGCACTGCAATGCGATTTCGATTGCTACGTGACCGAGCAGGTCATCCCGATGTGGCGTGCCCGCACCGACGGCGGCAGCCTGTTGCAACTGGTTGATCAGGTCAGCCTGTACGCGCTGAAGGATTACCTGGCCAGCAGCAAGAAGATCGCGGTGATGCACAACGCCGACGACGTGATCCTCGGCCCGGGCGACCTCGGTTTCCTGCGCAAGACTTTTGGCGATCGCCTGACCGTTTACCCTTACGGCGGTCACTGCGGCAACATGAACTATCGCGTCAACAGCGACGCCATGCTGGAGTTTTTCCGTGGCTAAACGTCTATTGCTTATCGCCGCCCTCCTCTGCGCTGGCGCCGTCCACGCGGCCGACGCGCCGATCATTTCCCAGGCAGCCCCGGTCCAACGCATCGATAACCCGGACGGGTTCACCGAGCCGTTGAAGTCGCTGAAATTCAACCCGGGTCTGGATGCTCAGGAGTTCGAGCGCTCGTCGCTGAACGCGCTGAACGTCTATGACCCGCTTGAATCCTGGAACCGCCGGGTCTACCACTTCAACTATCGCTTCGATGAGTGGGTGTTCCTGCCGGTGGTCAACGGCTACAAATACATAACACCGAGCTTCGTGCGTACCGGCGTCAGCAACTTCTTCGGCAACCTGGGCGATGTGCCGAACCTGCTGAACAGCCTGCTGCAGTTCAAGGGCAAGCGTTCGATGGAAACCACCGGCCGCCTGATCGTCAATACCACGCTGGGCATTGCCGGGCTGTGGGACCCGGCCACCCTGATGGGCCTGAAGAAACAAAGCGAAGACTTCGGTCAGACCCTGGGTTTCTATGGCGTACCGGCCGGCCCGTACCTGGTGCTGCCGATCCTCGGTCCATCGAACCTGCGTGACACCGGCGGCCTGGTCTTCGACTTCACCGCTGAATCGCAGATCAACTTCCTCAACGTCGCTCAGGTCAGCGAAGACCACCCTGAACTGTACCTGCTGCGCGCCATCGACCGTCGCTACACCACCAGCTTCCGCTACGGTCAGATGGATTCGCCGTTCGAGTACGAGAAAGTCCGTTACGTGTACACCGAAGCCCGCAAGCTGCAGGTGTCCGAGTAACGTGATCTGAATACTGCTGGCACTGCTGGCAGCAAAACCTGTAGGACCGGCTTCAGCCGGGAAGAGGCCCGTCGGCACGCCATCACATTCGTGGTGTTAATGCCGGCGTCTTCCCGGCTAAAGCCAGTCCCACAAGTGCGCGGTCCGGCCGCTGGAGATCTAGCGGCCGCTAACACCTCTTCGCGAGCAAGGTGGAGCGCCACCCCGGTCACTCCCACATGGACAGTGTTTGCTGCTCGACCTTACGGCGCCCGGATGAAGAGGCTCCCCGACAGTATCCGGAACAAGCCCCAGACCCATCGCCAAACCCGATCATTCCCCCGCAAAAACGTCACCCATCCATCGCCTCAACAGGCCTACCATAGGCGCCATTCCCCTTTTGCCGGAGTGAGCCCCATGCCCCCATTTCGTAAAGTGCTGTCGATCCAGGCCGGCCAACCGACGTCCGACGGTGCTGGCGTCAAGCTGACCCGTGTGTTCGGCGGGCCCGGCATCGAAGCCTTCGACCCGTTCCTGATGCTCGACGAGTTCGGCTCCGAGAACCCCGACGAGTACATCGCCGGTTTTCCACCCCATCCCCATCGCGGCTTTGAAACCGTGACCTACATGCTCGAAGGCCGCATGCGCCATGAAGACCACATGGGCAATGTCGGCTTGCTGCAGGGTGGCGGCGTGCAGTGGATGACCGCTGCGCGCGGCGTGATTCACAGCGAAATGCCCGAGCAGGAGAAAGGCGCCATGCGCGGCTTCCAGCTGTGGCTCAACCTGCCGGCCAAATCGAAGATGGGCAACGCCGGTTACGACGACATTCAGCCCGAGCGCATTCCGCGCATCACCACGCAGGACGGCGTCGACGTCGTGGTCATCGCCGGCCAGTTCGACGACGGCCACACGTCCCAGGCAGGCGCCGTGCAGCGTCCGGACACCGAGCCGCAGTATTTCGATTTCCACATGCCTGCCGGCAGCCTCATCAGCCCGCGGGTCCCCGACGGCCATCGCGTGCTGCTGTACGCGTACGAAGGTGAAGTCGAGATCGCAGGGCAGCCACAGAAGTTGGGTACGAGCCGTCTCGCGCGATTGTCGGAAGATGGTGAGATTCAGCTGAACACCCAGGCGGGCGCCCGCGTGTTGCTGATCGCTGGCAAGCCGCTGGGCGAGCCGATCGTGCAATACGGCCCGTTCGTGATGAACAGCCGGGAAGAAATCGAACAGGCCCTGCGGGATTTTCGGGATGACAAGCTGACGGCGTGATTGCCCTCGACCCGGCCTTCAGCAGAGCAACTACTCCAGCTGCAGGAACCGCATCAACTCATCCTTCTGGGCCATCGCGTCGCGACGGCCCAGTTCGATGAGCTCGCTGCAGTAACCTGATTCAAACAACAGATAACTTAATACCCCTGCCCCGCTGGTTTTGGTCGCACCCGGGCCGCGCAGAAACGTGCGCAGCGCCGGGGGCAATTCGCGGCGATGACGGGCGGCGATTTCATCGATGGGCTGGCTGGGCGAAATCACCAGTACTTCAACCGGCGCCAGGGATTGAATGGGCGTCGAGTCTGACGACTGCGGCTTGGGCACGTCGGGCTCGGGCAGCATGCGGCTGACGATGTTCAGCCGCTCCAGCAATTCGATGTCGCTTTCGAGGCTGTCAATGAATGTGCTGTTGAGCATGTGCCCACCGATCTGCGCGAGACTCGGTTGCACGCCACGGACCGCCCGCGGCACAGACGGATTCGCGCCAGGGCCCCGGGGTTGCCGCTGACGCCCACCACCAGCACGCGGTTGGCGCCCAGGTGCAGCGCCGGACTGATCGGCGCCGACTGCCGCACCGCGCCGTCACCAAAATATTCCTGTCCCAGCTTCACCGGCGCGAACAGCAACGGAATCGCGGAACTGGCCAGCAGATGGTCAATGGTCAAGCGCGTCGGCAGGCCGATCCGGCGATGCCGCAGCCAGGAATCGATCGTGCCCTTACCCTGATAAAACGTGACCGCCTGCCCCGACTCGTAACCGAATGCGGTGATCGCCACCGCGCGCAGATGCCTGGCTTCAATGGCTTCGTCGATGCCGTCGAGGTTGAGCCGCGCGGTCAGCAGGTCCTTGAGCGGCGAACTGTTGAGCAGTGCTACCGGCACCTGCTGGCGACCGATGCCCAACAGGCTGCGACCGAAGAAACGCGCGGCCTGCCGGACGACGCCGGGCCAGTCGCTGCGCAACACTTGATGGCTGCGAAAGCCCTGCCAGAAGTCAGTGAGTTCGTGGATTGCCGTACGAAACTGCGCGGCGCCGCTGGCCAGCTTCACCGCATTGATCGCGCCGGCGGAGGTGCCGACGATGACCGGAAAAGGATTCTTGGCGCCGACAGGCAGCAGGTCAGCGATGCCGGCCAGTACGCCCACCTGATAGGCCGCGCGGGCACCGCCGCCGGACAGGATCAGCCCGGTAACCGGCTCGACGCCGGGGGCTAGCGCTGAGGCGTGGCGCACCGCGTGTTGTTCTGTGGTGCTTGTCGTCATGGGGATTGAGCTCTTGGTTTCAGCCACGCTTCTTGTACAGCTTCGGCTCACCCGGCGGCCGGCTCTTGAAACGCCGGTGCGCCCACAGGTATTGCTCGGGGCATTCGGTGACGGCGCGCTCGACCCATTGATTGATGCGAATGCAATCCGCCTCGTCGCTCTCCCCGGGAAATCGCTCAGGGGCGGATGGATCACCAGCTTGTAACCACTGCCATCGGCCAGGCGCTCCTGAGTAAACGGCACCACCAGCGCGTGGCCGAGCTTGGCGAATTTACTGGTGGCCGGCACGGTGGCGGCCTGAATGCCGAACAGCGGCACGAAGATGCTTTGCTTGGCGCCGTAGTCCTGATCTGGCGCGTACCAGATGGCCCGGCCCTTGCGCAGTTGCTTGATCATGCCGCGCACGTCTTCGCGCTCGACGGCGATGGAATCCATGTTGTGGCGCTCGCGGCCGCGACGCTGCACGTAATCGAACAGCGCGTTCTTGTGCTCGCGGTACATGCCGTCGATGGTGTGCTGCTGCCCCAGCAGCGCTGCGCCGATTTCCAGCGTCGTGAAGTGCAGCGCCATGAGGATCACGCCATGGCCGTCCAGCTGCGCCTGCTTTAAATGATGCAGGCCTTCGACGTGCGCCAGCCGCGCGAGACGGGGCTTGCTCCACCACCAGCTCATGGCCATCTCGAAAAAAGCGATGCCGGTGGAGGCGAAGTTTTTCTTGAGCAGGCGTTTGCGCTCGGCCTTTGAATACTGTGGGAAACACAGTTCGAGGTTACGCGCGGCGATCACCCGTCGATCGGTCGCCTGGTAATACATGACCCAGCCCAACGCACGGCCAATCACCAGCAACACGCGAAACGGCAACTGCACGATCAGCCAGAGCAAGCCCAGCCCCAGCCACAGCAGCCAGAAGCGGGGATGAAGAAAGTGAGCTCGAAAACGCGGGCGATCCATTACAGCTTCCGTCAGGACAAAGGCGGGCATTCTACATCGGTTCGCGCGGATCGTGCCGCCGTCGGTTGCGCCTCCCTTGCGGCTGGCGGGCGTTATCGTTATAAGTCTCGGCACTTTTAGCGACAAGCCGCTGTATGCCGACATGAGCCAAATCGAATTGCAAGACAAGGAACCCGTGTTCCAGCTAAAGGGCAGCATGCTGGCCATCACTGTGCTGGAACTGGCCCGCAACAACCTCGAAGCGCTGGATCGTCAACTGGCGGCAAAAGTCGCCCAGGCGCCGAACTTCTTCAGCAATACACCGCTGGTGCTGGCGCTCGACAAGTTGCCGCCGGATGAAGGCGCGATCGATCTGCCGGCAATGATGCGCATCTGCCGCCAGCATGGGTTGCGCACCCTGGCCATTCGCGCCAACCGGATTGAAGACATCGCCGCCGCCATTTCCATCGACCTGCCGGTGCTGCCGCCGTCGGGTGCGCGCGAGCGACCGCTCGATCCGACGGAAGGCGAAATCAAAAAGAAGCCGGAAATCATTGAAAAGCCGCCCGAGCCGCTGATTAAGCCGACCAAGATCATCACCGCCCCCGTGCGCGGTGGTCAGCAGATCTACGCCCAGGGCTCGGATCTGGTGGTGATTTCCTCGGTCAGCCCCGGCGCCGAACTGCTCGCCGACGGCAACATTCACGTATACGGCCCGATGCGCGGCCGCGCGCTGGCGGGGATCAAAGGCGATACCAAGGCACGGATTTTCTGCCAGCAGATGGTCGCCGAACTGATCTCCATCGCCGGCCAGTACAAGGTGTCCGAAGACCTGCGCCGGGATCCGCTGTGGGGCGCCGGTGTGCAGATCAGTCTGTCCGGCGACGTGTTGAACATCACCCGTCTTTAACGGATACTGCGCCATTTTTAAGCCACTCTGATTCGTCGCGAAAACGACGCGAAGGCACCGAGACGTTCGGGCTATTTTTTGTTCTCCCGAACAGGAATTCCGTCACGGGTTCCGATCACCGCCCTCGCCCGCTTTGGTTGCGCCGTCATGAGGGGCTCTTCAGGGACTCAACGTCCTTTTCCTCTAGGGGTGATACACCTTGGCCAAGATTCTCGTGGTTACATCCGGCAAGGGTGGTGTGGGCAAGACCACCACCAGCGCCGCCATCGGTACCGGTCTCGCACTGCGCGGCCACAAGACAGTAATCGTCGACTTCGACGTCGGCCTGCGTAACCTCGACCTGATCATGGGTTGCGAGCGTCGCGTCGTTTATGACTTCGTCAACGTAGTGAACGGCGAAGCCAACCTGCAGCAAGCGCTGATCAAGGACAAGAAGATCGAAGGTCTTTACGTCCTCGCCGCCAGCCAGACCCGTGACAAAGACGCGCTGACCAAGGAAGGCGTTGAGAAAGTCCTGATGGAACTCAAGGAAACCTTCGAGTACGTGGTCTGCGACTCCCCTGCCGGTATCGAAACGGGCGCTCACCTTGCGATGTATTTCGCCGACGAAGCCATCGTCGTGACCAACCCGGAAGTGTCCTCGGTTCGTGACTCGGACCGCATGCTGGGCCTGCTGGCCAGCAAGTCCCGTCGCGCCGAGCGTGGTGAAGACCCGATCAAGGAGCACTTGCTTCTTACCCGTTACAACCCTGAGCGCGTGAGCAAGGGCGAGATGCTGGGCGTTGAAGACGTCAAAGAAATCCTCGCGGTGACCCTGCTGGGCGTGATTCCAGAGTCCCAGGCCGTACTCAAGGCGTCCAACCAGGGCGTGCCGGTCATCCTTGATGATCAGAGCGACGCTGGCCAGGCGTACAGCGATGCCGTTGACCGTCTGTTGGGCAAGGACCGTGAGCACCGCTTCCTGGACGTACAGAAAAAGGATTTTTCGAACGCCTGTTCGGGGGTAACTGATGAGCATTTTTGACTTCTTTCGTGCCAACAAAAAGCCCAGCACCGCGTCGGTAGCGAAAGAGCGTCTACAGATCATCGTGGCGCATGAACGCGGCCAACGCAGCACCCCGGATTACCTGCCCGCCTTGCAGAAGGAGCTGGTCGAGGTGATCCGCAAGTACGTCAATATCGGTAACGATGACGTGCATGTCGCCCTTGAAAACGACGGCAGCTGCTCGATTCTGGAACTGAATATCACCCTGCCTGATCGTTGATCGACAAGGCAGTCGCCACGGCGGCCCGGTTGCCTGAAGCCCTTTGCGGGATCAGGCAAGCGCGCCGCCGTTGGCGTTCCTGAATACCTGTTTTCTGCGCCGCGATGGCTGTTTCGATCGTGCGGCGCCTGTTTGAGTGATGAGGCTTTCAATGCCGCTGTCCAACGTTCATATCCTCCATCAGGACGACGCTGTCCTGGTGGTGAACAAACCTACCCTGCTGCTTTCGGTCCCCGGTCGCGCTGACGATAACAAGGACTGCCTGATTACCCGCCTGCAGGAAAACGGCTACCCCGAGGCGAGAATCGTCCACCGGCTGGACTGGGAAACGTCCGGGATCATTTTGCTGGCACGTGACGCGGACACCCACCGTGAGCTGTCCCGGCAGTTTCATGACCGCGAGACGGAGAAGGCCTACACGGCACTGGCCTGGGGTCAGCCGGCGCTGGACAGTGGCAGTATCGATTTGCCGTTGCGCTACGATCCGCCGACCAAGCCGCGTCATGTGGTGGATCATGAGTTGGGCAAGCATGCGTTGACGTTCTGGAAGGTGCTGGAGCGGTATGGCACCCACTGTCGGGTCGAGCTGACGCCGATTACGGGGCGGTCGCATCAATTGCGGGTGCATATGTTGTCGATCGGGCATCCGTTGCTGGGCGATGGTTTGTATGCGCATCCGGAGGCGCTGGCGGCGTATCCGCGGCTGTGTCTGCATGCGAGCATGCTGGCGTTTACCCATCCGGGGACGGGTGAGCGGGTTCGGTTTGAGTGCCCGGCGCCGTTTTGATCGTTCTTGTGGCTCTGCCTAACGGCAGAGCGTTTCGCCTTCGGCGAGTTACTTGGAAAAGCACCCCAAGTAACCAAGGGTGCCTGCTCTCGGTTTGGCCCGACTTCGTCGGGTTCCCTCACTCCGACGATGCTCCGTGGGCCCGCGCCGAACGGACATCCATGTCCTGACGGCGCTCTCGCCGCATCCCTGCGGCTCGACCCACTCCGCATCGCCTGCGCTCGGCCTGCACCAAAGTCGCGTTTTGCGGTGTCTGGACTTTTTGTGTAGGAAGATCAAAAGCACAGCAACAGCAACAGCAACAGCATTCGCGAGCAAGCTCGCTCCCACAGGGAAAGGGGCGGTCTGCAAAACTACCAGCGCACATACTGGCCCCTTCCCGGCTAAAGCCGGTCCTACCAAGAAATCGCATGCATCCAGTGGGATTGGCCTCGACTGTGCGATTGGCCTCGACTGTAGGACCGGCTTCAGCCGGGAAGCTGTTGATCTTACGATCGAGCCCACGCTCTGCGTGGGTATGCATCCGAGGACGCTCCGCGTCCATTCCCGGCTAAAGCCGGCCCCACTAAAAAGCACACTGCGTACCCCCGTAGATACTCTGTTCCCGATCAAGCTTTTTGCAGATGTTTTTCGCTGAAAAGCTTGGCCGTATTGAAGTCTTCGCCGCTGCGCATGCAAGCCCACAAACCTGTCAGGTATTTACGCATCACTGCGCAGATCGCTTGCATCTTACGTTTGCCTCGGCCCACCAGAGCCTCGTAAAAACCCTTCACATAGGGGTCGCAACGGATCGCGGTCAGCGATGGCATGTACATTGAACAGCGTAAGTAAGCGTTGCCGCATTTGCTGAGCCTGCCAGGCTTGTCGATGCTCGTTCCAGACTGAGTCAATCGCACATCCAGACCTGCGTGGCGGCTTACCTGGCCTGACTTCAAGGTCGTTGGCAGGGTCGCCATTTCAGCAAGCGCGGCCAGCGTGGAGACTTCGCCCATGCCGGGGGCCGCCAGCATATTATCGAACTGACCTTGCAGCACAGGACAGCTGGCAACCAGATCCAGTCCAGCCTTTCTGAAGCGTTCAATACGCTTGTCAAAGGCTGCGATGGCCTCTTCTTCGTCTTCGATCAGCAGTGCCGAAGACGTGTCAGTCGCTTTAAGCGCGTGCAACTCATTTTTCGCCTGGGTACGGTGGTCGACCAGACGATTGATGTGCCGGCCGATAGCCCGCAGCTCAAGCTGGGCGGAAGTTGGCGGAGTCCACAAGCGAGGCGTCATACACTCGCCATATTCGGCAAGCAACTGGGCATCGATTGCATCCGTCTTGCTGTGCTGAAGATTCAGCCTGGCAAAATTACGAGAGCTTTTCGGGTTAATCACCGAGACCGGCAAACCCGCTGCACTCAGCTCTATCGCCAGATCCAGGTAGTAAATGCCGGTGGCTTCCATGACAACACTGAGCGGTTTGAGGGCCAGGAGTTTCTTGACGGCAGCCTTGCAGCCTTTAGGTGTTTGAGCAATTTCCCACGCGCCGGCTGATCGACCCTCATCGCGCCATCCCATAGCCGTCGTGCGTGAACCAACATCAAGACCGACGTGAATAGCCATGGCTTTCATCTCCAGAAAAACTGGGTAATGATGGCTCTGGTTCCCCTGACCTCGAACTTCATGCCGCTGCAACCTTGTAATGCGAAGTCCGACTTGTCGGCTTCTCGATACTCTACGTGGTGGGCAATGAGGCGGGGGGACCTCTCTACGGACAAGGTCAGGATTAACGTCTGCCTTAGGGACCGATCGGTCTCCCCCAGAACACATCTTTTTGGTTATGCATCCAGAAGACTAGCGAGTCTGAGCGGGTGTGGGAGAAACATACAAGGACCGGCTTCAGCCGGGAAGCCTTTGATCTGCTTTTGATCTTCGAACACACAAAGTCCAGGCACCGCCAAACGCGACTTGGGTGCAGGCTGAACGCAGGTTTCGCGCAGTGGGCCGAGCCGCATGGATGCGGCGAGAGCGCCGTCAGGACATGGATGTCCGTTCGGCGCGGGCCCACGGAGCGAGACCGGAGTGAGGGTACTCCGACGAAGGAGGAGCCCAACCAGGAGCAAGCACCCTTGGTTACTTGGGGTGCTTTTCCAAGTAACTCGCCGAAGGCGAAACAGTCTGTCCCCAGACAGACGCTCTTGATCTTAAGGATCTTGATCTTGATCTCGATCAAAACACCTTTTGGCCTGTAAACTCCCGCCCATTGCTGCCTGGAGTAACCTATGCGCGAAGAGTTGAATCAGGGCCTTATCGATTTCCTGAAGGCCTCCCCCACCCCCTTTCATGCCACCGCCAGCCTCGTCCAACGCCTCGAAGGCGCCGGCTACCAGCGCCTCGACGAACGCGAGCCCTGGTACACCGAAGCCGGCGGCCGCTACTACGTCACCCGCAACGACTCCTCCATCGTCGCCTTCAAACTCGGTCGCCTGTCGCCCCTCACCGGCGGCATCCGCCTGGTGGGTGCCCACACCGACAGCCCGTGCCTGCGTGTCAAACCACAACCCGAACTGCAACGTCAGGGCTTCTGGCAACTGGGCGTCGAAGTCTACGGCGGCGCCCTGCTCGCGCCATGGTTCGACCGCGACCTCTCCCTCGCCGGCCGCGTCACCTTCCGCCGCGACGGCAAAGTCGAAAGCCAGCTGATCGACTTCAAGCTGCCGATCGCGATCATCCCCAACCTCGCGATCCACCTCAATCGCACTGCCAACGAAGGCTGGGCAATCAACCCGCAGACCGAACTGCCACCGATCCTGGCCCAGGTCGCCGGTGACGAACGCCCCGACTTCCGCGCCCTGCTGACTGATCAACTGGCTCGCGAACACGGCCTGAACGCTGACGTCGTCCTCGATTACGAACTTAGCTTCTACGACACCCAAAGCGCGGCCGTCATCGGCCTCAACGGTGACTTCATCGCCGGCGCCCGCCTGGACAACCTGCTGTCCTGCTTCGCCGGGCTGCAAGCGCTGCTCAATGCCGACGGCGACGAAACCTGCCTGCTGATCTGCACCGACCATGAAGAAGTCGGCTCGACGTCCGCGTGCGGTGCCGACGGCCCGATGCTCGAGCAAGTGCTGCAACGCCTGCTGCCGGAAGGCGACGACTACGTGCGCACGATTCAGAAGTCCCTGCTGATCTCCGCTGACAATTCCCACGGCATACACCCCAACTACGCTGAGAAGCACGACGCCAACCACGGCCCGAAACTCAACGCCGGCCCGGTGATCAAGGTCAACAGCAACCAGCGCTACGCCACCAACAGCGAAACCGCCGGTTTCTTCCGTCACCTGTGCATGGCCGAAGAAGTCCCGGTGCAAAGCTTCGTCGTGCGCAGCGACATGGCCTGCGGCTCGACCATCGGCCCGATCACGGCGGGCCACCTCGGCGTACGGACCGTCGACATCGGCCTGCCGACCTTCGCCATGCACTCGATCCGCGAACTGGCGGGCAGTCAGGATCTGGCGCATCTGGTGAAGGTGCTGTCGGCGTTCTACGCGAGTGCCGAGTTGCCTTGATCTCAAGCCACTGGTGAAAGCAGGCCGATCCATGTCCTTCACGGGTCATGGAAACGGCCTGCACATCGCGCTGTCCCGGACTTCAAAATTCCCCCTCGCCACACCCCCCATCCCCTCGTAAACTCATCCGCCTCTGCTTGACCCTGCACGGCCCCCATACCGCGCTACTTCAAGCGCCTGTCTATTCGAGGTTTGTTTCCAGGTGATCGCTCCCACCCGCCTTTCCCTTCTGCCCCGCCTCTTCCTGCTTTGCCTGCTGGCGCTGTTCCCGTTTGCGTTGACCCACGCCGCTGGCCTGCCAAGTCTGCTGAGTGGCGGTGACAAGACGCAGCCTCAGGCCCAGGAACCGTTGGGGCAGTCGCTGGACGAGGTCATTACGTCGCTGGAAAACGATCAACAGCGCAGCAAGTTGCTCGATGACCTGAAAAAACTGCGGGACGCCACCAAAAAAGCGCAGCCGACGGTGGAGCAAGGCGTGCTGGGCCTGATCGGCAGCTCCCTTGCCGGGCTGGAAAAACAGTTCACCGGCGCAGACAGCCCGCTCAGCCGCTGGGCGGACGAGGCAGGTATGGCGGAGGATGAGCTGGTGGCGCTGATGCTGCCGGCCAACCAGTGGTGGCCGATCATCTGGGGCTTTGCCGTGGTCCTGGCGATCTGGGGGCTGCTGGCGGCAGCGCTGATCTGGCTGGGCCACAAGGTCCGTTTGCGCTTCGGCCTGTCTGCCGAGCTTCCGCAGCACCCGCGCCTGTCGGACATGCTGCGTTTCGCGTTGCGCAAGTTGGGCCCGTGGCTGGTGGCGCTGGTGATCACGATCTACCTGAGTTACTCGCTGCCGCCGTCCCTAGGCCGGGATCTGGCGATGGTGCTCGCCTACGCGCTGGTGGTCGGCACGCTGTTCTCGGCGGTGTGCGTCATCGCGTTTTCTCTGCTGGACGGCCCGCACCGGCACCAGGCGCTTTACATTCTGCGGCATCAGGCATTTCGGCCGCTGTGGTGGATTGGCAGCTTCGCCGCGTTCGGCGAGGCGTTGAGCGACCCGCGTCTGGTCGCCAGCCTCGGCGTGCACCTGGCGCACACCGCCGCGACCCTGGCCAATGTCATGGCCGCGCTGTCCACCGGGCTGTTTATCATCCGCTTCCGTCGCCCGATCGCGCACCTGATCCGCAATCAGGCGCTTGAGCGTCGCCTCAAACGCCGCGCCCTGAGTGACAGCATCGAGGTGCTCGGCACGTTCTGGTACCTGCCAGCGCTGGTGCTGGTGGGCGTTTCCCTGTTCGCCACGTTTTTCTCTGCGGGCGACACCAGCACCGCATTGCGTCAGGCCCTGATCTGCACCGTGCTGCTGGTGATGTGCATGGTGATCAACGGCCTGGTACGGCGTCATTCGCTCAAGCCAAGCCACGCTCACAAGCGCCACGCGCTGTATTCGGACCGCCTGAAGAACTTCTTCTATACGGTCGCGCATTTGCTCATCTGGCTGGTGTTCATCGAACTGGGCCTGCGCGTATGGGGTCTGTCGCTTATTCGATTCGCCGAGGGCGACGGCCACGACATCAGCGTCAGGCTCATCGGCCTGGCGGCCACGCTGATGTTCGCCTGGCTGATCTGGATTCTCGCGGACACAGCCATTCACCACGCCCTCACCCGCTCGCGCAAAGGCTTGGCGAATACCCGCGCGCAAACCATGATGCCGCTGATCCGCAACGTGCTGTTCGTGACCATTTTCATCATCGCGCTGATTGTCGCCCTGGCGAACATGGGCATGAACGTGACGCCACTGTTGGCCGGTGCGGGTGTGATCGGTCTGGCCATCGGTTTCGGCGCGCAGTCGCTGGTGGCGGATTTGATCACCGGGCTGTTCATCATCATCGAAGACTCGCTGGCCATCGACGATTACGTGGACGTCGGCGGTCACCTGGGCACTGTGGAAGGGCTGACGATCCGCACCGTGCGCCTGCGCGACATCGACGGCATCGTCCACACCATCCCGTTCAGCGAGATCAAGAGCATCCAGAACTACTCGCGGGAGTTCGGGTACGCGATTTTCCGCATCGCGATTCCGGCGAGCATGAACATCGACGACGCCCTGAAGATGATCCGCGACGTCGGCCAGAAGATGCGCACCGACCCGCTGCAACGACGCAACATCTGGTCGCCGCTGGAGATTCAGGGGGTAGAGAGTTTCGACTCGGGCAACGCCATTCTGCGCGCACGCTTCAAGACCGCGCCGATCAAGCAGTGGGAAGTGTCGCGGGCGTTCAACCTGTCGCTCAAGCGTTATCTGGATGAGGCCGGCATGGACTTGGCGACGCCGCGCCTGAACGTGCAGGTCAGCACCAGTGGCGGGCGTGTGAACAAGGTGCGTGAGAAGAAAGACGATGCCTCGGTGTAAGCCGGCCTAGATATCCCCCACCACCGCGCTTACGTGAATCGCGTCATGGCGCCAATATTCCAGATCGCAATCGATCAGCCGCCCGCGCTGGTCGTGGTTGACCCGAACAATGCGCAGGCCCGGGCTGCCGATGGAGACTTTCAGCGCCCCTGCCGCTTCCACGGGTAACGCCGTGGGCACCATCTCGAAACGCACCTGGCCATAGCGAATGTCGTAATAGCTGGCGTAGAGCTCGGTGAGCGACTGGTTTAGGTCCAGCTCGAGGATCTGCGGGAAGTAATCTGGATTGAGGTAGTGCTCGACGTAGAGCACCAGCCGTTCATCGATGCGACGGGCGCGGCAGATCTGGATCACGCTGGACAACGCCGGCAATTGCAGCAAACCGCAAATCACGGCGGAGGCCGGTTGCAGCCGCGCGGAAATCACCTGGGTCGCAGGCACTCGGCCCTGGGCCTGAACCATTGCGTGAAAGTGGCTGCGCCGCATCAGGTCATAGGCCAGTCGCGGCGGTGAAATGAACCAGCCGCGCCGCTCCTCACGATAGATCAAGCCCCTGGCCTCCAACTGCACCAGCGCCTCGCGCAAGGTGATGCGTGTGGTATCGAAGACCTCGCTCAGCTTGCGCTCAGCCGGCAACTTGCTGCCCGGCGGCAACAGACCGTGTTCGATCTGTTCTTGCAGCGCGTTGCAAATGGTCGTCACTGCTCGGGGTATTTCGTCGCGCATTGCGTTACCTATCTGGACTAGACCAGCGCTATTAAAGGGCGAAGTCGCTCGTTGACTGGCCCGTTTCGGTGCTCCAGAGCCTAGGCAGCCTAGATGACCATTGCGTGACATTCCAGCCAGGAACGGGCGCAACACCAGCGCTCAGCAAATCATGCGGGCCTTTCAGATCAGGCCCTTGAGCATGGTCTACGCTCATTCCACAGCAACTGGCCGGGCTGTGTCTCGCCCCAGCAAGAGTCGGTCCAGACACGAAAGCGTCATGTAACTCGCCTAACTTGGCTCAGGTATTGCTGACCTAGACCAACCATCCGCAACGAACACTTCTATGAGTCCGTCGAGAAGTGCACAAAGGAGCTTCGAATGAAACACCTTTTGCTGGCATCACTCCTGGGTTCGGCCATCGCGCTGAGCACTTCGGCCATGGCCGCCGACACCGACCTCAAAACACTTGAAGCCGCCGCCAAGGCTGAGGGCGCGGTCAACAGCGTGGGCATGCCCGATGACTGGGCCAACTGGAAAGGCACCTGGACCGACCTGACCGCCAAGTACGGTCTGGTGCACATGGACACCGACATGAGTTCGGCTCAGGAAGTGGCCAAGTTCGATGCGGAAAAAGACAACGCCAGCGCTGACATTGGCGACGTGGGTGCAGCGTTCGGCCCGATCGCTGTGGCGAAGGGCGTGACTCAACCGTACAAGCCGAGCACTTGGGCTCAGGTACCGGACTGGGCCAAGGATAAAGACGGTCACTGGGCATTGGCCTATACCGGCACTATCGCTTTCATCGTCAACAAAAAGCTGCTCCACGGCTCGGACGTACCGACCCAATGGGCTGACCTGAAGAACGGCAAGTACAAGGTCACCATCGGTGATGTCAGCACCGCGGCCCAGGCGGCTAACGGCGTATTGGCCGCTGCGATCTCCATGAAAGGCGATGAAACCAACCTCGCGCCGGGCCTGCAGTTGTTCACCGAACTGGCCAAACAAAAGCGCTTGGGCATCAACAACCCGACGATCCAGTCGATGGAAAAAGGCGAAGTGGAAGTGGGCGTGGTCTGGGACTTCAACGGCCTGAGCTACAAAGCCAAGATGGCCAATCCTGACGACTACGTCGTGCTGATCCCGTCCGACGGCTCGGTGATCTCGGGCTACACGACGATCATCAACAAGTACGCCAAACACCCGAACGCCGCCAAGCTGGCCCGTGAATACATCTTCAGTGACGCCGGTCAGATCAACCTGGCCAAAGGCAACGCGCGCCCAATCCGCGCCGAGCATCTGACGCTGCCAGCAGACGTGCAAGCCAAGCTACTGCCCAACGAGCAGTACAAGAACGTGACGCCGATCAAAGACGCTGCGGCATGGGAAAAACCTCGAAAGCCCTGCCACAGCAGTGGAACGAGCAAGTCATCGTCGAGATGCAGTAATAGCCGAACGGCGCTCCAGAAATGGGGCGCCGTTTTCAGCCACCCATTGCACTGTGGGAGTGAGCTTGCTCACGAATAGGCCCATATATTCAACCTCTTCAGGGCCTGTTGATCAGCATTCGTGAGCAAGCTCACTCCCACAGGGATCTCCGACAAACTCCAACACCCTCCGGAGCGGCACATGAAACACAACGTCATCCTCATCCTGCTGGACGGCCTGAGTTACAGCGTCGCGCACCATGCGATGGGGCATTTGCTGGCCTACCGAAACGCAGGCCGTGCGGCGTTGTACAAGCTCGAATGCGAACTGCCGTCGCTGTCACGCCCGCTGTATGAGTGCATTCTGACCGGCGTGGCGCCCATAGACAGCGGCATCGTGCACAACCAGGTTTCCCGGCTGTCCAACCAGCGCAGCGTGTTCCATTACGCCACCGACGCCGGACTGACCACCGCCGCTGCGGCATACCACTGGGTCAGCGAGCTGTACAACCGCAGCCCGTTTATGGCCGCGCGCGACCGTCACACCGACGACGTCGACTTGCCGATTCAGCACGGGCATTTCTACTACGTCGATCACTACCCCGATTCCCATCTGTTCGACGATGCCGAGCATCTGCGAACCGCCCACGCGCCGCACTTCTTGTTCGTGCATCCGATGAATATCGATGACGCCGGCCACAAGCACGGCCTCGACACCCCGCAGTACCGCAACAGCGCGCGCTCCGCCGACATCATCCTCGCCGAGTACCTGCAGCGCTGGCTCGATGCGGGCTATCAAGTGCTGGTGACCGCCGACCACGGCATGAACAACGACCGTTCACATAACGGCGTGCTGCCGGAAGAACGCGAAGTCCCGTTGTTCGTGCTCGGTGACGCCTTCAGCCTCGACCCCGACGCGCACCCGAAACAGACCGAGATCTGCGGCACCGTCTGCGAACTGCTCGGGGTGCCCCACGACAAACCTGTGTGCAGAGAGGTGCTCAAGTGAATTCACAAAGCCGCGGCAAATGGCTGGCGCTGTTGTGCCTTGTGCCGTTTGCGGTATTCTTCATCGCCTTTCAGATCGCGCCGCTGGCCTGGGTGGCGATCAACAGCCTGCAATCGGACGCCGGCTGGGGCATCGACAGCTTTGTCAAAGCATTCAACTCGCGCTTCTACCGTCAGGCGATGCAGTACAGCCTGGAGATCAGTTTCTGGTCGAGCCTGATCGGCATCGTCATCGCGATTCTCGGCAGTTATTCCCTGCGCAAAGTGCCGTCGCGCCTCCGGGATTTCGTCAGCGCCTTCGCCAACATGACCAGCAACTTTTCCGGCGTCCCGCTGGCGTTTGCCTTCATCATCCTGCTCGGTTTCAACGGCGCGCTGACGCTGATTCTCAAGCAGGCCGGGATCATCGATGACTTCAACCTGTACTCGAAAACCGGCCTGATCATTCTCTACACCTATTTCCAGATCCCGCTGGGCGTGTTGCTGCTGTACCCGGCGTTCGACGCACTGCGGGAAGACTGGCGCGAATCGGCGTCACTGCTGGGCGCCAGCGGCTGGGACTACTGGCGGCACATCGGCATCCCGGTGCTGACGCCTGCGCTGCTCGGCACCTTCGTGATCCTGCTGGCCAACGCGCTGGGGGCTTACGCCACGGTGTATGCGCTGACCACCGGCAATTTCAACGTGCTGCCGATCCGCATCGCGGCGATGGTCGCGGGCGACATTACGCTGGACCCGAACATGGCCAGCGCCCTGGCGATGATTCTGGTGGGGATGATGACGCTGGTGACCGTCGTGCATCAGTGGCTGTTGAAGAGGAGCTACCATGTCTCGCGCTGAACGCCGCCCGCCGGGGCTTTACCACCGCGTCGTGGTCTACCTGCTGTTTCTGATTCTGCTCGCGCCGCTGCTGGGCACCTTTGTGTATTCGATCGCCACCAGTTGGTCGGCGACCATTCTGCCCGACGGGCTGACCTACAAATGGTACGTCGCGCTGTGGAGCGATCCGCGTTTTCTCCGCGCGTTCGGCCAGTCGCTGCTGGTGTGCGTCGGCGCGCTGGTGCTGTCGGTGGTGCTGATTCTGCCGCTGCTCTTCGTCGTGCATTACCACTTCCCCAAACTCGACGCGCTGATGAACATCCTCATCCTGCTGCCTTTCGCGGTGCCGCCGGTGGTGTCCTCGGTGGGTCTGTTGCAGCTCTACGGTTCGGGGCCGCTGGCGATGGTCGGCACGCCGTGGATTCTGATCGGCTGCTACTTCACCGTGGCACTGCCCTTCATGTACCGGGCGATCACCAACAACCTGCAAGCGATCAATCTGGTTGACCTGATGGACGCGGCCCAGTTGCTCGGCGCCAATACCTTTCAGGCAGCGTTTCTGGTGGTGCTGCCGAACCTGCGCAAAGGCCTGATGATTGCCCTGCTGCTGTCGTTCTCGTTCCTGTTCGGCGAGTTCGTGTTCGCCAATCTTTTGGTTGGCACCCGCTACGAGACCCTGCAGGTGTACCTCAACAACATGCGCAACAGCAGCGGTCACTTCAACAGCGCGCTGGTGATTTCCTACTTCTTTTTCGTACTGCTGCTGACGTGGGCGGCCAACCGACTGAACAAGGACAAAGACTGATATGAGCTTCGTCAGTGTCGAAAACCTGCAGAAGAATTACGGCAGCACGGCGGTCTTCAGCGACATCAATTGCGACATCCACAAAGGCGAGTTCGTCACCCTGCTCGGCCCGTCCGGGTGCGGCAAGTCCACCTTGCTGCGCTGCATCGCGGGGCTGACGCCTGTGACCAGCGGCAGCATCTTCCTCGACGGCAAGGACCTGGTGCCGGTGTCGCCGCAAAAGCGCGGCATCGGCATGGTGTTCCAGAGCTATGCGCTGTTTCCCAACATGAACGTGGAGCAAAACGTCGCGTTCGGCCTGCGCATGCAGAAAGTCAGTACAGACGAAATGAAGCAGCGGGTGGGCGAGGTGCTCAAGCTGGTGGAGCTGAACGAGTTCGCCACGCGCTACCCGCATCAGCTCTCGGGCGGGCAGTGTCAGCGCGTGGCATTGGCGCGATCGCTGGTGACGCGCCCTCGCCTGCTGCTGCTCGATGAGCCGCTGTCGGCCCTCGATGCGCGCATCCGCAAGCACCTGCGCGAGCAGATCCGCGCCATTCAGCAGGAGCTGGGCCTGACGACGATCTTCGTGACCCACGATCAGGAAGAAGCGCTGACCATGTCCGACCGGATTTTCCTGATGAATCAGGGCCGGATCGTGCAGAGCGGCGACGCCGAAACCCTGTACACCGCACCGGTCGACGCCTTCGCAGCCGGCTTCATCGGCAACTACAACCTGCTGGAAGCCGATGCAGCCAGCCGCCTGATGCAGCGCCCGATCAACAGCCGCGTGGCGATTCGCCCGGAAGCCATTCAATTAAGCCTGACCGGTTCGCTGGAAGGCGAAGTGCGCAGCCATAGCCTGCTGGGCAACGTGATCCGCTATCGCGTCGAAGCCCGGGGCGTGGAACTGGTGGTTGACGTGCTCAACCGTTCGGCCAGCGACTTGCACCCGAAGGGTCAGCGCGTCACCCTGCACATTGAAGATTCGGCGTTGTGTGCCGTTTGAAGCAGCTGCAAGCTTCAAGCTAAAAGCTGCAAGAGGGCGCGGCGGTGATCCAGCTTTTTCTTGCAGCTTGCGGCTCGGAACTTGCCGCTGTGCGCCGGACACCAACAGAACCAACACTGATTAATGGAGGGCGCGGTGCCTTTAGCAATTTTCGATCTGGACGAAACCCTGATCCACGGTGACTGTTCCAGCCTGTGGAGCGAGCAGATGGGCCGGCTGGGCTGGGTCGATCCCGAGTGGTTCATGAAGAAAGACCACGAACTGATGGAAGCCTACGGCAAGGGCGAGCTGGCCATGGAAGATTACATGGCGTTCAGCTTGGACCCGATGATCGGGCGCACACCGGAGGAAGTGGATTTTCTGGTGGGGCCTTGGGTCGAGGATTACATCGAGCCGATCATTTTCAGCGACGCCACCAAGGCCATCGCCGAACACCGCGCCGCCGGTGACCGCATTCTGATCATCTCGGCGTCGGGCGTGCACCTGGTCAAGCCCATTGCCGAGCGCAT
Organism: Pseudomonas sp. 15A4; assembly: GCF_016925575.1. Lineage (NCBI taxonomy): Bacteria > Pseudomonadati > Pseudomonadota > Gammaproteobacteria > Pseudomonadales > Pseudomonadaceae > Pseudomonas > Pseudomonas sp. 15A4. The sequence continues at coordinate 5,247,175 of NZ_CP068986.1, forward strand.
CGGCGTTGATGAGGTGCTGGCCATCGATCTGGAGCTCGCCCATGGCGTGTACACCGGCCAGACCACCGGCGTGCTCACCTACCGCGAAGGCAAAATCACCCGCTTGATGGCATGGCTGGATCAGGAGGGCGAAAACCTGGAAGGCGCGAGCTTTTATTCCGATTCGCGCAACGATTTGCCCCTGTTGCTGAAAGTGGATTTCCCCACGCGGTGAACCCGGATCCGGCGCTGCGCGAACACGCTGAAAAGGCCGGCTGGCCGATTCATCACTGGAAGTAGCTGTCTCAGCTGCCCCCGCCGCCGTCCAAACCGACCAAAGGGAGCAAAACCTGTCATTTCTGACAGTAGCCGACTTCCCTGATCCGGCGCTCAATGACTCCTGGCATTCATCGACAGGAGTCAACCGCCATGACCACATCGCCGCTTAACCCGTCTCGCCCCTCCAGTGAGACCAGCTCGCTCATCGACCTGGAAATCCCCGGCCGCGTGGGCCCTCTGCCCGTGCCACCGGCTGAGCCAGGTCAGACGCTATTGGGCATTAACCACGGCGCGGCTCTGGATAACTTTCCGCTATATGGCTTGCAGCTGTACATTCCGGCATGGCCGAATATGGCTATGGGCGACAGTGTCTCCGTATGGCTCGACGACAAAGTAGTCACCACGCAGTTCATCACGGTACCGGAGCAGGCCGGCCATCGGCTGACTACCTTCGTCAAAGAAAAGGACCTCATTTCCGACAAGCACACCCTGCGATACAGCGTGACGCAATTCGGTCAAACGCCCCAGTTCTCCGCTTACACAGATATATTCGTCAAACTTGAACGGCCCGGCGGACAGGATCAGAACGGCGACACACCCGGCCATTCGGAACTGAAATTCACGCTGCCCGAGGCCATTGTCAACGATGGTGTGGATGCCGGTGCCGCCGAGAATGGCGTGCCCGTTACCATCGCGCATTATCCGAACATGACCGCTGGGGACACTATCAAGCTTTCCTGGGGTGGGCAGTTTGTGGAACATGCGGTGACGTCGGACGAAGTGGGTCAACCGATCGAGATGACTGTCGCTAAAGACGTCATTGAACGCGGTGGAGACTCAGGCGCAAACGGCCTGGCCGTGACGTTCGAGGTCTACGATGTGGTGCAGAACCGGTCCGAAGACTGGGCCGCCGAGACCCGTATTGAGGTTGACACCGGCAACTCTCGGTTGAGCGCACCGCTTGTCAAGGAAGCTGTCGAGAATGTTCTGGACGTGGACACCCTGGCGGGCAAACCGATAACCGTGCAGATCGTCGCGTTCGACGGTCGGGAGATGTTAGAGCAACTCAGCCAGTCATTAACGCCGGAACAAGCCGCACAGTTGCAAGCATCGATGGGCAAAGAAACCCTCTCGCGTCTCGGGGCACTCAAGACGGGCCTCGCCAGAGGCGACAAGATCCGGGTGACCTTGAAGGGCACCACGACTGAAGGCGTTCCGATCAATCATGAAGCGCCTGAGATTACGATCGACCACCTGCCGCAGATCCTCGAAATCCAGATCCCTAACACCGTGATCCGGCAACTGGCAAAAAGCCAGGCGATTTTCTCCTACCGGGCAATTCATGCGGACGCTACCGAGTCGAAGTCCAGAGGGGCATTCATCGGTGTGATCGGTGAAGCTGTGCGCATGGCCGCGCCGGTTGCGCTTGATGTCGAACAGGGTGCGATTGATCCAGACCTCCCCACTACGACCGTGCAGATCCCGTGGGATGACAGCATGGCAGCGGGCGATCAACTCAGACTGCAATGGGTCGGCACCGAGCCTGACCTGGACATCTATATGCCCGAGTTGCCCCCGCACGCCATCACCGACGGCGAAGCCGCCACCAAGGCTCCGATCGATTTCAGAGTAGAGGGCAAGCACCTCAAAGCGATCGAGGGCGGTACCCTCGAGCTGTATTTCATCCTTGCTCAAGAGGTGAAAAAACGCCCAATTGTCGAGCGCGAATCGGCTCGCGCCGCAAGGCTGAACGTCGGTGAGCCTCGGCCCGAGCTGGACGCTCCGGTAGTTGAAGGGGTAGTCGACGGGCTGATAGATCCCGCTTACGGCGCAACCACCGTGACCGTGCCGGTTTACACGGGAATGGAGATAGACGATGTGGTGTATTACCAATGGGACGGCAGCGCCAAAGATGCGGAGGACTCGCAGAGAATCACCTCATTCACCCAGAACAAACCCGTCAAATTCGACGTAAAGCAAGAATACATTTCGGACAACGACGGCGGCGCTGTAAAGGTTTCCTATTGGGTGATTCGTACGAGCGGACGCCGCAGCGACTCGGGCATCAACCGCTTCAGTGTCGGCGCTGCACAGAGTCTTTTGCCCCCCCATCATTGTAGAAGCGGTGGAATCAATGCTAACGCCTTGAAAGGCGTCCGACGGGCAGGATCCCATTTAGCGAGGAAGCTCATCATGAAACGCTACTCATGCACCCTCTCTCGCTGGACCACAATCATTCGACGCTGGCTTTGCGAGCTGTGCTGATCGCCAGCAGACCTGTTGATAGCGGGCAATAACCATAGGAGCCGAGCGCAAGGCAGACGGCTGTCACAGCCAATCTCTCGGCTTACACACATCTGCCTTGACAGCCAGTTGAAGCCCGACCAAAGGCAGCAAAACCTGTCATTTCTGACAGTAGTCAACTTCCCTGATCCGGCGCTCAATGACTCCTGGCATTCACCGACAGGAGTCAACCGCCATGACCTCATCGCCGCGGAACTCGTCTAGCTCTTCCCGTGGTATTAGCTCGCTCATCGACCTGGAGATCCCCGGTCGCGGTCTACGACGACGGGATGACGATTGAAGCGATCGTGACAGTGACCGGCCTTGCACAGGTCGAGTGCGCCGTAAATGACCTGCGCGTTTGACGCTCCACCAGATAGCACATCCGTTTGGCGGTTCAATAGCCTAGGGAGCCTTCAGCCGCGGTATTGCCGCTCCAGGCGCCGACCGAACTCAATGCACTGACGATGGACCGGCGACAACTGATCCGCCCAGGACAACATCCTCTGAAAGGAAGCTCATCATGAAACGCTACTCACGCACCCTCTTCCCCCGCTGGACCAGAATTATTCAACGCTGGCTTTGCGCCCTCTGCTGATCTCCGGCATGGTCGAGGACGTCTTGGACCATGACGGCGGGATCAACCTCAGCATTGTCGAAGACCCGTCCGGTGTGCTGTCTGCCGTCGACCCCTGGCTGCGCATGCAGGTCGGCGACCGTGTCAAGATCCATTGGGACGGTGTACTCATGGGCGAACGCGTCGTCGCAGAGGCCGACATCGACAATCGTATGTTTTTCAGGCTGGAATCCACTGCTATCGAAGCCGGCCGAAAGAAAGAGGTCTATTACAGCCTGACCCGCGTCGGCTCGAGCGTGCCGGAAGACTCCGTGTTAAGAAGCCTGCTGGTCAAGCTTGACCGGCCCGGAGGCAAGGACCGCGACCCGCATCTGCCCGGCCACTCAGAACTCGCTGCGCCGCAACTGCCCCAAGACATTATCGACAACGGCGTTGATGCCCAATCGGCCAGGGATGGCATCCCGGTGACCATTGCTGCGTACCCGGGACGCGCCGCGCGCGACACCTTGGAGTTGCGGTGGGGCGTGGTGTCAATCAGACATGTGATCTCGGTTGAGGAGGCACCGGGCAATGGCCCCATCGTCATCCAGGTTAAGCAGGCCGACATACTCGCAGCAGGCGACTCTGCAAACCTGCTCGTTCACTATCAGGTGTATGACGAAGTCTGGAACTTCTCCGAGCAGTGGTCGCTGCAGACGTTCGTGCCGGTAGATGCCGGCGCCTGGAAGCTGGATGCACCGATCATTCAGGACGCTATCAACGGCGAAATCGATCTGGGCCACCTGGGCAGCGCGGACGTCACGGTGAGGATCGCTGTCACCGCAGACCCATTCGAGCGAGGGGACACAGTGACCATGACCTGGCTCGGCACTACGGCGGCAGGCACTCCGCTGGAGCACAGCCAATCGGTCAGCATAACGAATATCCCGGCAATCTATGACACCACCGTGCCGAATGCACTCGTGCGCGAAATGATCAACGGGACCGCTCAGGCCTCGTATGTTCTGACCAAAGCCAACGGTGACCCGCCGCAATCGTCGAAACGGGCAGCCGTGCGGATCACCGGTGTGGCACCGCTGGAGATCCCGCGGATTCTGGAAGTGATCGGCGACGTGCTCGACCCGTATGTAGAACGCGCCCATGTAGAGATCCCGGTCTACGCCGGTATGGCCAACGGGGATCTGATCGATTTGGCCTGGCTGGGCACTCGCACTGATGGCGCGCCCTACCTGTATGAAACCCAGCACGTCGTCACCGCCAACGAAGCGGGCAACGTCGTGTATATCCCTGTGATGGGCGAACACATTGCCTTGCTTGAAAACGGCACAGTCGATGTCAGTTATCGGGTCTCTAACGACGCGTGGCAGGTACGAGATGTAAGAGATGTAAGAGATGTAAGAGTATCCGAGCATCTGGTCGTCAAGATTGGGCAACACAGGAGTGAATTGCCGGCGCCGATTATCGTTGAAGCACCGGACGGCGTGCTTGACCCCGAAGTGAATCCCGGTGATGTCACCCTACGGGTCAACTACCTCGGTACGGTTGCCGGCGATACGCTGACCTGGTACTGGCTCGGTCATCCGCTGGAGGGCAGCGGCAGTGACTGGCTCCCCATCACCACTACCATTGCCGGCGAACCGGTCGATTTCACCATTCCCCGTTCGTTGGTCGAGCCCAACATCAATGATGAAGTGCGGGTGCTGTACACCCTGAAGCGGGGCGCCACCGGCAAATTTCAATACTCGGCAACGCTGGACCTGGTGATCGGCAAACTCATCGGCGAACTGCCCGCCCCTATCGTGCTGGAGGCCAGCGCCGGGGAGCTTGACCCCATTGACGCGCTGACCGGCGCGACGGTACAGGTGAGCTACGCCAGCATGGAGGCCCAGGACCGTATCACGATGACCTGGCTGGGCAGCCCGGGGCCGGGCACGCCTGCTGACCAGGCAAAACCAGGCACCGCCAGCGGGCAAGTTGATTTCACAGTACCCGCCACGGTAGTCGGCGCGAACATTGGCCGTGATATCAGCGTGTCCTATCGGGTGAAACGCTACACCGCAGAAAAGCAATCCGATCCAACGATGCTCTCGGTACTGCCCTTCGGTGACCCGGACAATGACCTGCCGCATCCCGCTATCACTCAGGCCGACAGCCAGACGCTGATCCTTAACCTGGCAACTTTCACCGGCAATGGCACCGCAACCGTCGCGAAATGGCCATTTATTCTCGAGGGGCAGCGTGTATGGCTGCGCCTTGAAGGGGAAACCGGCAGCGGCGGCATGCACTCGATTACGCTCCTCGACAGCGCTGTGCTGACCAGTGCTCAGGCTTCTGCCGGCCTGTCTCTGTCCATCCTGCGAACCGAGCTCGAAAAACTCGGGCAAGACACCCGCGTGACGATGATCTGCAATGTGGCTTTCGATGGCGTCGCCAGCGAGAGTGCTGCCGTGCAGTTCCCGAGAACGGTCTACACCTTCAAGCTGCATCACGATTGGGTCAGCCCGCAGATCGTCAGCGTCAGGGACAGCAAGGGCGAAGTGGCTGACGGGGGCACCACGTTCGACACTGCTGTGAGCATCAGCGGTACCTCCACGATTGACGCCGAACAGGAAATCCTGGATGGCACGAACCGACTCGAAAGTGTGCGCGCCAATGCCTCCGGTGCGTGGAGCACGAATCTGTCGGCGCTCACTCCGAAAAACTACAGCTTCACGGCAAGGGCCCTCGACGGCAGCGGGCTGATCTCACCGCCTCGCCGCCTCGAAGTTCTGGCCAATGTGACGCCAGTGATCAATCAGGTGCTCGACTCTCGAGGGCCAGTCACCAACGGCGGCACGACCGTGGACACCAGTGTCACGGTATCGGGGCTGGCGAGCGCTGATCAGCAGATCGAGCTGTTTGACAACAGGGTCTCAAAAGGCACCACCAGAACAGATGGAGCCGGCGTCTGGTCGCTCACGGTTACCGGGCTGACCGTTGCCTCGCACCCGTTCAAGGCCAGGGCCATGTATGGCACGCAGCCTGAATCCGCTGTCTGGACGGTGATCATCTCCGCCGCAGTCACACCGACCATCACCCATATTAAAGACACGCAAGCCGTGGAGATCCCGCCTGATGGTTTCACCGTCGATACCAGCGTGGTGTTGACCGGCAAAGCCAGCGCGGGTCTTGAAGTAGAAGTCTTCGACGGCGCGGCGTCGCGCGGCAGATCGACTGCCAATGCAAGCGGGCAATGGACAATCACCCTCACGGGGCTGAGCCTGGCGCGGCATGACATGAAAGTCAGGGCGAACTACGGAAGCAATCCGGAATCCTCCGTGCGTAAGTTCACGGTCACCGATGTGGTCACTCCGACCATTACACGAGTCGTAGACCCTCAGAGCAACGCTGTCAGTAACGGCGGGGCTACCTATGCCAATGCTGTCGCCGTATCGGGCATGGCGTCGATTGGCCAATCCGTGGAGCTGTTCGACGGAGGCTCGTCCAAAGGGATTGCCAGTGTGAACTCAAGCGGTGGATGGTCTCGATCGGTCAGCGGCCTGTCGGTGGGGGCCCATAGCCTGACTGCCAAAGCCGTGTATGCCAGTCATCCGGCGTCCTCACCCTGGACCTTCAGCGTCAGGGCTGCAACGGCGCCGACGCTGATCGTACGCGACTCAAAAGGCGAGATCGCACAGGGAGGCACCACCGCAGAGACCACGGTGACGGCGTCAGGCACAGCGGCGGCCAATGAGCAGGTGGAAGTCTTCGACGGGACCACCTCTAAAGGGAAGACCGCAGTAGGCGGTAACGGTAGCTGGAGCGCATCGGTGGCCGTGGCGCTGGGTGACCACAGTCTCAAAGCTGTGGGGCAATACGGTCCAAATCCTGCATCGGCTGTTCGCCAGTTTTCGGTCATTTCTCCGATACCTGAGTTCGTGCTGAATTCGTCGCCCGTTTCGCTGAATGGCGGTTTTTACGCGTTTGGAGGCTATCCCGGGACGCTCCCGCTCAGTTGGCCAGCCGGTACCACACTGGTGAGAACACCCACCAGTGGTGTCCCACCTTATTCGTACTCGTCCAGCAATACGTCAATGGTGCGCGTCGATCAAAATGGCCGTATCTATTCAGCATCCAACGGCGCGGCAACTATCACAGTGCGGGACAAGGAGGGTCGCCAAGGCAGTTACACGGTGACCGTTTCTAATGTGACTCTGGTGCACGGAATGGGGAATCGAAACTGGCCAGATGCAAACAGGACTGTTTCCGGTGCCGGACGGAGGATGATGAACATGGGCCAACTGCGGCAAATCTACAATCTGTATGGCAGCAACTTCCCAATGGGAAGCCATGAATGTTGGTCCACCGACTCTGCAGGGCTGTTCCGCAATTGGACGAAGAACCTGGCAACCGGTGCGGAAGGTACAGCATATACAACAGCCCCCGCCGGCGGCTTTTGTTACGTGATGGCGATATAAGGAAGGCGGGAGAGCTACTCAGGCTCTCCCGCGTTATATTCACCAGCTATACCGCAACCCAACATTCGCCCCAAACGGCTGCTCAATATTCTCGCCATTGGCGTAATCAAAATCAGCATGCACCTGCAGGCTGTCTGAAAACGCCACGGCAACGCCCGCCCCCAACTCACCTCGCGAGCCGGACAAGTCGTTGTTGAACACGTTGTTGTTCACTTGCACTTCGTTGTTCTTCGCGAACTCGTGCACACCCGCCACCCGCACATACGGTTGCACCACTTTGCCGTCACTCATCTCGAAGTTACGACCTGCCGTCATCCCCACCTTGCCCAGCAGCGAACGGGTGCGATCGCCTTCGGCACGCATGTCGTTGTTCAACCGGTAATCCTTGCCCTGGATCACCACCGCGGACAACTGGCTGTACGGTTCGATGAAATACCCGTCGTTCAGCTTGATGTGTCGACCAAACTCCACTGAGCCACCGGCGCCCGAGTTGTCGTAATCACCCTTGGCACGGGTGCCGTCGCTGATGCTGACCTTCGAGTCGTTGCGGAAGCGGTTGAACTTCAACACACCGTCGAAATAGTAGCCGCTGGCCTGGTCCATCCAGGTGGTGTAGATCCCGGCGTAATAGCTGTTGACCGTGCCCGACGTCCCGCGACTGAGGTCAAGATCGGATTTGCTGTGCCCGGCCAGTACGCCCACCAGCCACTGCCCGTCGCCAATCGGCAGCGGTGCATCGGCGCCGAGCGATACGCCCTGCTGCGTCTGCTGATAGCCGACCCCGGACGCTTCATCGACGTTATATTTGTTGCCGTAGGTGCGCACCCAGCCGCCCGATTTACCGCCGTTGAAGCGCAACTCGCCCATGCGACTGCGCAGCGATGTCAGCTCGCCGTACCAGACCGTCGGCGCGGTATTGAACAGCGCCAGCACCGAGCGCGTGCCAGGGCTGATCGTCGCGGTATTCGGGTCCAGAAACCAGTCTGTGCCGCCCGCGCCATTGCTGGCCGACGCAAGTTGATAGGAATAGGTCCCCACGTCAACCGCACCGTCGCCCGCCAGCGCAAAGGTTGCGTCACCGCCCCCGGTCTGCACAATGGTCAGGGGCTGTGGTGACGTCGGATCGACGCCGGAACCTGCGATCAGCAAGGTATGGCTGCCCGTCGCAGAGCCGGTCACATTGAGCAGGTCGTGCTCGTTGGTAAGATAATCCGCGTCCATGATGAACGTGCCGTTGCCGGACAGCGTGCCGACGTTGAGTTGGTAGAACGCATTGGTCGCGCCAAACCTCACCGCACTGTCGTTCATTGCAAGTGAATTGAGGCTATTGGAGCCCAGCATTTCCCAGGTGGAAGACCCTGCGAGGGTAACGCTGTCAACGTTGATCAAGTTGCCGGTGAGCACCGAGTTGTTGGTCAGCGAAACCACGCCGCCACCGGAGGTGATATCGCCGGACATCGAGCTGGCATCCAGGCTGACATTACCGCTGCTCACATCGCCTTTCAGCGTTGAGCCGCCGAGCAACCTCAGCACACCTGCGCCGCCGGTCGATGTGACATTGCCGACGATCGAACTGGCGTCGAGGCTGACGTTGTCGCTGCTGACATTACCCTCCAGCACGGAGCCTGCCACCAGGGACACCACGCCTGCATTGCCGGTCGACGTGACATTCCCGACTATCGAGCTGGCGTCGAGACTGACGTTGTTGCTGTTCACGTTGCCTCTCACCAGAGAGCGGCGAACCAGCTTGACGGCACCTGCTCCGCTGGCCGAAGTGACATCGCCGACAACCGAGCTGGCGTCAAGACTGACGTTGTCACCGATAACCTGACCTTCTACGGTGGCCCCTCCGATAAGCGATACAACGCCGGCGTTGCTGGTCGACGTGATGTCACCCTTCATTGAACTGGCGTTCAGGCTGACGTTATCGCTGCTGACATTACCTTCCAGCACGGAGCCTGCTACCAGGGACACTACGCCTGCGCTGCTCAACGACGTGATGTCGCCGATCATCTGACTGGCATCCAGGCTGACGTTGTCGCTGTTAACGTTGCCTTCCAGCACTGAACTGCCGACGAGCGACACCACGCCTGCGCTGCTCATCGACGTGATGTCGCCCTTCATCTGACTGGTATCCAGGCTGACGTTGTCGCTGTTCACGTTGCCTTCCAGCACTGACCGGTTAGCCAGCGAAACCACACCGGCGTTGCTGGCCGAGGTCACGTTTCCGGTAATGGAACTTGCATTCAGATTGACCGTATCAATACCGGTGACATCGCCCGTGAGCGCCGAGTTATTGTTCAGCGCCAGCGTGCCGCTGCTGGTGGCGTCCGCCGAAACGTTACCGATCAACCGGCCCTGATCGAAGGTCAGGTTGGCGATGCTGCCGTTGGAGATAGCGAAGTTACCGGTCACTTCACTGCTCTGCAGCAGCACGTTCGCCGTCGCCGTGTTGGTCACTTCCAGCGCATTGCCGTTGCCGCCCGTCAAGGTGGTGCCGTTGAGCAGGTTGAGGTTGGCAACCATCCCGCCGCCCTGACCATTGAGCAGGATCGCAGCGCCGTTGGTGCCTTCTATATGGGAACCTTCGATATTGATCGTTCCCTGTCGCCCGCTGGAAACGTCCGCGCGGTAGGCAAGACCATTCAGGCCCCCGTCACGGTGCTGTCGCGCAGGGTAATGTCCGAGCCAAAACCTCGGACCCCATAACTGTTCCCGCCAGTGCCGGTGATCACCGTCCCGGTTGCGTCCAGACTGCTGCCAAAGGAAAGCGACGCGCCGCCAGTGGAACCGGTAATGGTGCCGCCGTTGATCAGGAACGAACTGCCCGATCCGGTGAGGACTTGCGTGCCGAACAGCCCCAGACCGTTTGTACTGACAACGTTGGCATTGTTCAGTATCGCCGAGCTGTCGGTGAGCACCAGCGCATTGCCGCTTGCGATAACGCTGGCACCCGTGATGTTGGCCACAGCACCTGGGGCACTTAGATTGACACTGCCTGCCGAACTGCCTGTATTGAGATTGACGACGCTGCCTGCACCTCCACCGTTGATCGACAGCGTTTGCGCGCCGTTGTTAACGGTGAGAGTAGAACCGGTGGCCAGGGTCCATGATTCGGGCGTGTCGCCCTGATTGACCTCGGTAGACTCGCCAGGTACCAACGCGCGCGCCTGGGCTACGGCACTGATGCACAGGGCCAGAGAAATGAAGGTTGAGGGTTTGAAATATCGAGAGGAGATAAAACGCGATTCGGCCATGACCTGCTCCTTGGGAATAAACGCCATTCCCGCGGAACCATCTATTTAAACGCCGCAGGATAAGGGCGCGAAGACTACATTCTTCAAATCCACATCTGATGTAGGACGTTTCCTAACCTTTTGAGCGTAGCTTCCTACAATGCACTTCGCCTGCCGTTTACCGCCTGATTTGGCAACCTGACGGTTCAAAGACCAAGGCCGCGTGACGCGGCCTTGGTGGTATCAAACGACTCAGCAAGATGCAAATTTCAGGTTGCCCCGAACTTAACAGCCGCACCCTTTCAACGTTGCACGACGACGCGAATTGGGAGGGCAAAAACCGGCCGAATTCGTCGCTGATGCCCTGATAAGCATTTCGCCTTTCATAGGCGGCGTGGTATCCGACTCATATGTCAGCTTGATCGAACCATTGGTTCCGACTGGCTTGATGTGAGTCTCAAAGGGCCCGAATACTATACTAAAGCCATTGAGAGCTTCGGCCTCGGTAATCGCCTTATCGGTCTCCAGTGGCGTGCCCACCGGGTAGTTACCGACTTTATCGGTGTAGCACTGCCAAGTGAAAGTAAGCGTTTCACCGCCCTTCAACAGCGGAGTATTCGCCGGGATCTCGACGGCAACGTCTTGATTCGCACCGATGAATGAATTGCAGTTAAGAATGGGAGCCCCGCCTGTAGCGGATCCCGCATCAGGAAACTCCGGATCAGCTAGCTTGATCGGCAAGGCCGCACTGACATCGACCAGGGTAGGAACGCACATCTCAATGTTGCCCTTATCATTCATACGTCCGACAGTGTAGAAGACCGGCACATTGGTCCCGCTTGGCAGGTTCTCGATGGCGTCCCACGCGACCGTGAATTTATAGGGGTCGGTCGTGTCGTCGACCGGACCGAATTCGGCTACCTTGTGCTCTAGCGAAGACCAGTACAGCACCATCTTTTCCTGTGGGCCGATAGGTGCATACAGAGCCACGGTAACTTCTACCGGTAAGTCTATGTCGCCCTCGTTAAGCTTGTTATCTGCGGCCGACGCGCCGGTACCCTTCACCAGTACTTGGGGAAGCCTCGTATTTACGGGGTTCGGGCGGTCAGGGTTTACCGGTCCAGGCACAAAAAAGTCGACATTAATGATCGCTTCGGGGGATTCGAACGTCCTGTTACCGCGTTTGACGACATACGTGACGGACGTAGGCAGCTCGATGTTGGTGCTGCCGTAGGCCGGCGCAAGCATTGATTCATACGGGACGTTCAGCACGATCTTGGCCGTCGGCTGGGTGACTTCGTGGATACTCTTCATTGCGGCAGTCCCCCAGGTCAACTCGACCTTATCGCCTTCCAAAGCGTTGGTGTAAGGCGCGATCTCAACGAGGGTTTCCGTACCCGAAGCAATGTCAGCAAGATTCAGCGTGTTGTCATTCGCGATCCTTGGCACAGTGGGAGGGGGCAGGGGAGTGCCAGGCAGTGGATTTCTGAACAGGCCGGTGATCGTGTCATCGGCGCGCGGCCCGTGATTTCCCACTTTGTCGCGCAGCCGGTAGGAGACATAGATAAGCCCGTCCAGCAGACCTTCAAACTTATCAGCTGGAATTGTGATTTGACGGTTCTCATCCATTGAAGCGCGATGAGTCGGCTCGGTGGGACTGGTGGCAGGCATGTGGACATATATATCCACGGCATCCCCAAGTTGCTCGTCCGGGTAATCCGGGATTAGTACCTCCACACCACCATTCGTGGTCAGATACTCTCCAGTGATACCGCCATCTGTCACCGCCTGGTCAACGAAAGTGAGTTTGTCCGGCGACTGATTGTTAGCAGGCGGCGTTTTATCGATGATGATCTGAGTAAGGTCCGACTCCGTAAGGATGCCGTTGTCACTCGTAACGGTATAACGAAGGTCGTACGTGCCCTCGACTTTGAAATTATCCTTCGACAACTGCAACGTCTTTGGAAAATCGGCCGCATCTAGAGGCCCTGGGAGATCAATCGCGGGCTGAGCCGGTTGCCAGACGCTGGAGGTTTGCAACTTCCATTCAAATTGCAGGACATCAATTTCGCCCGTTTGCGCTGTGTTTGGCCAAATACCGATCTGGATGTCCATGTCCCTTTCTTGCTCATCCGCCGGAACCAAACCGGCGAACTCCGACTCTGGCCACCAGACGGGTATCACCGGCGCGACGAGCGTGTCACGAGCCTGGCTTGCTCTCTTCTGGGTTTTCAGTTTATTGACACTGCGTTCGAGCGCATTCGCGAGAACAATGGATCGTTTGGTTGGTTTGCTGCTCATGTCGTTTCTCCTTGAGTTGACTCGCGCCCGTGCCGCCCGGCGCGTCCTTTGTTTCCGGGTTACCTCCCACTACTGCCACGCCCGATTGCCTGAAACACGCGGGCGATAAAACGCCTGACCTTGCGGCAGGCGCTGCATCCGCCAGCCAACGTCGCGTCAGACTGCATGGCCAACGTCGTCGGCCCGCAGATCTCGCCGCTGGGCAACTGGCGATCGATCTTCACTAGCCCTTCGTAGGACGCGCCCGACTGCCCGCCGACTTTCGTCAACCGGTAAGTGGCCAGCGCCGATCCGTTGAGGATGGGTTCGATGTGGGGAGTGAAAGGCTCGACCAGAATGTCCATGTAACCGTCGGTCACGTTCTTCACGCTGACCGTTCGGGCAAACACGCCCTCGGTGCCCGCAATCGGATCGTTGCCGTTCAACGTGTGATAGCCCTGCCAATACAGCGTGATCTGGTCCTGGTACTCGAACAGGTTACGAACGAAGGTGACCCGTACCGTAATGCCGTTCCAGGGCTCGTTAGCGCAGTTGATGTAACCGTCGATGTCCGCTTCCGGAAAATCGGGCTCGGGGAGATCGCCCCCGGCAGCGGCTTCAGCGCAACGGTAGCGGGCGTTTCACGGGAGAACGAGTCCGTCTCGTTGCCGGCAAGGTCTCGTACTTTGTAAGTGGCGTAAAAATCGCCATCCCGGTCCGGTGCGCGCACGGCGTCGCCGGGCAGGCTGATGCGGATATCGTCTGCATCGATCTGCGCCTGGGTCACCGTCACGCTGGCCACAACCGACGTCGTTGGCGGGTTGTCCTGTGACCAGTAAAGGTCAACGACATCGCCTTCTTTCGCGTCGAGATATACAGGGCTCGGCAGGCGCAGCTCTACCTGATCGCCATGACTTGCCAGGTACGCTTCGTTGATCACCCCGTCTACAAGATCAATGGGTAACAACAAGGCCAGCAACTGCTTGTCGTAGCTGGGCGGGCGGGTGTCGATGGTGACGGTGCGCTGATCGGAAAGTGCAACCGCGCCAGCGTCGTTGGTGACCGTGTACCAGAGTTGGTATTGGCCATCCGGCTGCAAGAGTTCCTTGTCGAACGTGAGTAAAACAGGGAACAAGAGAGGATCGACGGGGCCTTGGAAACTGGCGCTTGCCACAGGCAGGTTATCGGACTTGCCGCTCCAGAAGAGCTCCAGCAGGTCGGTCTCGCCATCCATCGCCGGCAGCGCCCACAGCGGCACCAGCACCTCTAGATCATTGGTCTGGGTCCCCGTCGCAACGAGGCCTAGCGGATCATTCGGATCAATAATCGCTGGCACCTGGGGCGCCGCCAGATTGATCTTCGAAATGTTCGGTGGTCGCCGCATCAGCGGCTCTTTACTCCTGTCCTTGGCCATCCCGTCCTCACCTCGTCCGATGAAGCGTTCTCAGCCGACACTCGCCGACTGAGCTCACGCAACAAGGCTTTATTGAGAACCGAATGGGCCAGGCTGACTACTGTCAGAAATGACAGTTCCGGCCACCGCCGGTCGGCTGACGAGGCACTGCCATGCAGAACGGAAACAGCAAAAGCAGGGTCACACCAGACTGTCGTCGATCACCAGCACGACCTTGCCGGACACCTGATTGGTGGCGAGCTCTGCGTAGGCCGCTTCGGCTTCGCTGATCGGAAAGCTGCGCGCCAGTTGTGGCTTCAAGCGGCCTTCGGTGAACAGCGGCATGACGTGCTGGCCCAGATCGCTGAGCAGGTCGGCCTTGAACTGGTCGTCGCGGCTGCGCAGGGTCGAGCCGAGGATATGAATGCGTTTGCCCAGCACCTTTGCGAAATCCAGCTCGGACTTGCTTCCGCCCATCAGCCCGATCAGCACCAGACGACCGTCAACGCCGAGCACCTTGAGGTTCAGCGCCGCATAGTTGGCGCCCACCGGGTCAAGGATGACGTTAAAAGGCGCAAAGTCGTTCAGCGCGTCGAGGTTCTCGTTGCGCAGCACACCGCCCTGGGCGCCGAGGGATTCGCAATACGCCAGCCGCTCCGCCGAGCCGACGGTGACCCAGACCGGGTTGCCGAAGGCCTTGCACAGCTGAATGGCAGCTGAACCAACGCCACTTGCCCCGGCGTGCAGCAACACTTTTTCGCCGGGCTGGAGGCCGGCCAGCTGGAACAGATTCAGCCAGGCCGTAGCGTACACCTCGGGAATCCCCGCCGCTTCGTGCAGCGAAATTCCTTCAGGCACCGGCAGCACATGCCGGGCGTCGACCACCACTTCTTCGGCCATCGCCCCGCCCGCAACCAGCGCGCACACGCGGTCGCCGACTTCCCACGCGGTGCCCGGGCCGACCTCGGCAATCACCCCGGAACATTCCATGCCGAGGATTTCCGTGACACCCGGCGGTGGCGGGTAATGCCCCGAGCGTTGCAGCAAATCGGCACGATTAAGTCCGGCGGCTGCCACCTTGATGCGGACTTGTCCTACATCCAGCGTCGGCGATGGCTCTTCAACCCATTCCACACGACCTTCAACGCCTTGCAATGCTTTCACGGTGCCTCCATAGTGAGTCTTGACTGAGCCCGATGTGCCTCACGGCCACTGGGCTTTTTGCATTATGCGACCGTGTTCTGACCGAACCGGCGACCTCCAAAGACGGCCTAATATGCGTTATCAATTGTCCCCGCGTCGAATCAGCATGAAGCATTTTTTACCCAGCACCACCCTTGCATTACTCATTGGCCTGACTGTCCTGCCAATGTCGGCCAGTTCGTTCGCCGCCAACAGCTGGGATAATCTTCAACCTGATCGCGATGAAGTCATCGCCAGTCTGAATGTCGTGGAGCTGCTCAAGCGCCACCACTACAGCAAGCCGCCGCTGGACGACAAGCGTTCGGAAATCATCTATCAGAGCTACCTCAAACTTCTCGATCCTGCGCGCAGTTACTTCCTCGCCAGTGACATCGCCGAGTTCGACAAGTGGCGATTCCAGTTCGACGACTTCCTCAAAAGCGGCGACCTAGCCCCAGGTTTCACTATCTATAAGCGTTATCTGGACCGCATCAAGTCGCGTCTGGATTTCGCCCTGGCGCAGTTGAACAAGGGGGTCGACAAGATCGACCTGAACACCCAGGAAACCTTGCTGGTTGATCGCAAGGACGCGCCATGGGCCAAGAACGAAGCCGAACTCGACGACCTCTGGCGCAAGCGCGTCAAGGATGAGGTTCTGCGTCTGAAGATCGCCGGCAAAGACCCGGCGAAGATTCAGGAAACCCTGACCAAGCGTTACAAGAACCAACTCGCGCGTCTGGGCCAGACCCGCAGCGAGGACGTGTTCCAGGCGTACCTGAACACCTTCGCGATGTCCTACGATCCGCACACCAACTACCTGTCACCGGACAGCGCGGAAAACTTCGACATCAACATGAGCCTTTCCCTGGAAGGGATCGGCGCTGTCCTGCAGAGCGACAACGACAACGTCAAGATCGTCCGCCTGGTGCCGGCCGGCCCTGCCGCCAAGACCAAGCAAGTGGCAACCGCCGACAAGATCATCGGCGTCGCCCAGGGCGACAAAGAGATGGTCGACGTGATCGGCTGGCGTCTGGATGAAGTGGTCAAATTGATTCGCGGTCCGAAAGGCTCGGTCGTGCGTCTGGAAATCGTCCCGGCCAGCAATGCGCCAAGCGACCAGACCACCAAGATCGTCTCGATCACCCGCGAAGCGGTGAAGCTCGAGGAGCAAGCGGCGAAGAAGTCCATCCTGCACCTGAATCAGGACGGCAAGGATTACAAACTGGGCGTCATCGAGATTCCTGCTTTCTACCTGGACTTCAAGGCCTACCGCGCCGGCGATCCCGAGTACAAGAGCACGACCCGCGACGTCAAGAAACTGCTGACCGAATTGCAGTCCGAGAAAGTCGACGGCGTGGTCATCGACCTGCGTAACAACGGCGGTGGTTCGCTGCAGGAAGCCACCGAGCTGACCAGTCTGTTCATCGACAAAGGCCCGACCGTTCTGGTGCGTAACGCCGACGGCAAGGTCGATGTACTGGAAGACGAAAACAGCGGTGCGTTCTACAAAGGCCCGATGGCCTTGCTGGTCAACCGCCTCTCGGCCTCGGCTTCGGAGATTTTCGCCGGCGCCATGCAGGACTATCACCGCGCGTTGATCATCGGCGGCCAGACATTCGGCAAAGGCACCGTGCAGACCATTCAGCCGCTGAACCATGGCGAACTGAAACTCACGCTGGCCAAGTTCTACCGGGTTTCCGGCCAGAGCACCCAGCATCAGGGCGTGCTGCCGGACATTGGTTACCCGTCGATCATCGACACCAAGGAAATCGGCGAAAGCGCGCTGCCTGAGGCGATGACCTACGACACCATCAAGCCGGCGATCAAGCCTGCGGTGGATCCGTTCAAACCGTTCCTCGCCCAGTTGCAATCGCGTCACGACGTGCGTTCAGCCAAGGACGCCGAGTTTGTTTTCATCGAAGAAAAACTCGCGCTGGCGAAGAAGCTGATGAGCGAAAAAACCGTCAGCCTCAACGAAGCCGAGCGCCGCAAGCAACACGCCGACATCGAGAGCCAGCAGCTGGCGATGGAAAACGTACGTCGCAAGGCCAAAGGCGAAGAGCCGCTTAAAGAGCTGAAGAAAGAAGACGAAGACGCACTGCCTTCGGACGATGACAAGACCAAGCCAGAGGATGACGCCTACCTGGCCGAAACCGGGCGTATCTTGCTCGACTACCTGGGCTTGAGCGGTTCGGTGGCAAAGAAGTAAGCAGCATGAAACATGACTAAATGATGGCAAATCGTCATCAAATAGTCATGAATCTGTCGTGAAATAGCGGGGCTCGGCGCCACAGGCGTCCAGCCCCTTTTTCTTGCCCCGAGATTGCCATGACCGTGACTGAACAGCTGGGCGCTTTGAGTTCGATCCTGACTCACGGCGACTTGCA
The DNA here is from genome assembly GCF_016925575.1 of Pseudomonas sp. 15A4. Taxonomy (NCBI): domain Bacteria; kingdom Pseudomonadati; phylum Pseudomonadota; class Gammaproteobacteria; order Pseudomonadales; family Pseudomonadaceae; genus Pseudomonas; species Pseudomonas sp. 15A4. Next base: position 5,265,228 of record NZ_CP068986.1, read on the forward strand.
CAGCCTGTTCCAACCGATTGTGTCGCTGTCGGATCGGCGCATTCTCGGCTACGAAGCCCTGACTCGCGGCCCTTCCAACAGCGCGCTGCATTCCCCTCTGAACCTGTTCGCCGTGGCCCGTCAGGCCGGGCGCCTGAGCGAACTGGAACTCGCCTGCCGCGAGTCGGCCTGTCGTCGCTTCAGCCAACAGAAGCTGGAGGGCAAGCTGTTTCTCAACATCTCGCCGGAGTCACTGCTGGAAGCCTCGCACCCGCCGGGGCGCACCTTGCAGCTGTTGCAACGCTACGGGATCCCGCCTAGCCGCGTGGTCATCGAGCTGACCGAGCAGACACCAACCGATGACTTCGGTCTGCTCTACAACGCGCTGTATCACTATCGGGATATGGGCTTTTCCATTGCCCTCGATGACTTGGGCGCAGGCTATTCGAGCCTGCGGCTGTGGTCCGAGTTGCGCCCGGATTACGTGAAGATCGATCGGCATTTCATCGATGGCATTCATCAGGACGCGGTCAAGCGCGAGTTTGTCGGTTCCATGTTGCAGATGGCCAAGGCCTCGCGGGCGCTGGTGATCGCCGAAGGCATCGAGTTGCAGGAAGAACTCGCCGTGTTGATCGACATGGGCGTCGAGTTGGTTCAGGGCTATTTGCTCTGCCGACCCCAAGAGTTTCCGCCCCGGGACGCCCGTGCGCTGCTGCCGAAAATCGACCCGGCCGCCGCGACCCTCACCGAAGAAACCAGCGACCTCAGCGCCCTGCTCAACGAGCAGCCGGCGGTGGTGCAGACCACGCCCACGGCCACAGTGCTGGAAGCGTTTCGAAAGCAGGCCAATCTCAACTCGCTGGCAGTGCTGGATGAGCAGCATCAGCCGATCGGCATCGTCCACCGCCACTCGCTGTCGGACGTACTGCTGCAGCCGTTCGCCACCGAGCTGTATGCGCGCAAGCCCATTAGTCGTCTGATGAGCGACGACTTTCTGGCTGTCGAGCTGAGCCATTCGCTGCAGCAGGTCAGCCGACTGATCACCAGTCGGGCGCGGCAACGCATCGAAGAAGATTTCATCATCATGCAAAACGGCACCTACCTCGGGCTGGGCCGAGTCATCGATGTGCTCAAGTTGATCACCGAGGTGAAGATTCAACAGGCGCGCTACGCCAATCCGCTGACCCTGCTGCCGGGCAACGTGCCGATTCAGCAATGCCTGACCCGGCTATTGCAGCAGGGCCGCGAATCAATGATCTGCTACGTGGACATCGACAGCTTCAAGCCTTTCAACGACATCTATGGCTACGGGCGCGGCGACGAGGTGCTGCTGTGCCTGGCGCAATGCCTGAACGACCGGATCGACCAGAGTCGCGACTTTGTCGGCCACATCGGCGGCGATGATTTCCTGATGGTGCTGGGCTCGGACGACTGGCGTAAACGTTTGTCCATGCTGCTGGAGGACTTCCAGAACCAGTGTCGACGCTTCTACCGCGCCGAGCATCTGGAGGCCGGTTGCTTCGTGGCACTCAACCGCCAAGGCCAGCGCCAGGAATTCCCGCTGCTGTCGCTGTCCATCGGCGTCGTGCACCTCTATCCGGAAGTCTGCACGACGCTCGACGCCAGCCAACTCGCCGAACTGGCCTCACAGGCCAAGCACCACGCCAAGGAGGTGATGGGTGCGAGTGTGCATGTGATCAATACGCGAGAGGCGGAGGTGATGGCGACGTTGAATCAGGCGGTTTTGGGGTGAGGTGCCGGTATTATGAAATCGGGTTGGGGGTGGGAGTCAGTCTCGAAATCCCGAGTGCGACACTGACCCTGCAGGAGCGAGCTTGCTCGCGAAGGCGTTCTTTCAGCCGCTAAACTTCCAGCGAGCGTAATGGCCCCTTCGTGAGCAAGCTCACTCCCACAGGTCCGAGATCAAACCTTGACCCTAAGTCAGCCTTGATCACTTCCAAGGATCCGCGATCAGACCGGAATCCCGAGTACAGCTCAGATCACGTGGGAGCGAGCTTGCTCGCGAAGGCGATAGCGCGGCGAACCGGGAATCAGATGCCTGCTCTACTCCGGCTTCGCCGGTTGCGGGTACTCATATTCGAAGACTCGCGCCACTTCCGAGGCGTGCCAGGAGGCAGCAGCGATGCCGTCGGAGGGGCCGGAGAAACGGCCAAGGCGTTCGACGCATTCAAAGAATCCGGTGCGTGGCAGGCGGCTGGCGCCCTGGCTGATCACCAGCGCGCTGCGCAATGGCTGCTCGGCGCGGGCGTCGAGGGCGGCGAGGTGTTCAAGGGCGGCGGTCAGGGTTTGCATGGCGGGGGTGGGCAACTGCAACCGCTCAAGCAATGCGCGATAGGTCACCAGATGACGCTGACGACGGGCCAGGTCCAGTTCGGCGAGCAACCCGTCCCAATGCTGGCGACTGATGCGCACGCTCATGCCTCACCCCGCCAGCCCGCAACACCCAGCTCCCACGCCAGACTACGGCGAATGGCCGCGTCCGGCTCACGGGCGCCGCTTTCAATCAGGTTCAGATAAGACGGGCTGATGCCGACTGCGCGGGCCAGCTGCGCTACTTCCAGGCCCTTGGCCTCGCGCAGGGCACTTAGCTGATCGAAAGAAGGAAGGTCAACTGCGCTAGCAGGCTGTTCGCGACGGCCCTCAGTGTGAGTGGCAGACTCGGACTCCGGGCCATGCGCAACCCCCGCCGCACGCAACAGGGCCTGATACTGCGCCCATGGCAGCACCGCATATTCCGGCTCTCCATCGCGCGAAATAACCTGAAGATCCATACCAACACCCCTGTAGGACAAAAACGCGCTTTACGTAGTATTTTTCTAAGTATGGGCGGCATCTTAACAGCGGTCAGCGACGACTGGCGTGTGCGGAGTCAATGAGTGCTGCCGCCGCCACTGATAAGCCACGCAAGGCCGTCTTCAAATCTTCTTCTCATGCTCCAGCAAGACCGGCGTCGCCGGCAAACGCTCAACCACCGCGAGCTTTTCCGGGTTCTGCAACGCGCGCCAGGCACGAAACGCGCTGAGCTCGGCTTCGAGGTGCTTCATCACCCACGCCAGCACGGCGATGTCATCCAGCATCCCCAAGCCCGGAATCCAGTCAGGAATTGCATCCAGAGGGCTGATGAAATACATCAGGCCGGCCACGATCGAGAGAATCGCCTTACCGCTGATGGCGCGATATTCCCCGCGCCAGTAAGCCAGGCACAACGCTTGAAGCAGTTTGAGATCGTCTTTTATCTTCCCCAGTCGACCGCCTTCACTGGCCGTTTTGCCTGCCACGGCAAACAGCAATGCGGGCAAACGACCTGCCGCCATCAAGCGCTTGGCCATGGGCAGATAACGAATGAGATTCCAGGGTGCTTTCATATCTACTCCACAATTACCGATAAAAATCGACCTGCTGTCTCACGTGTATCGTACTGAAGCCTACCGACTCGGCAGCCGATTCCGCGCCCAAAGGTTATCCACACAAATTGTGGATAACCTTGTGAACAGACCTGCTTTTCGAGCCCGGAACGCCCGTTCTACCGGGCCTGGGCTTAGATCGCGCGTTTTTTACACACATAAAAACCCGCAAAAACCGTTGACTCATTCTGTCTGTGAGGCTAGCCACGGCCCAATAAATGACTCTCAGCCTCCGACAAATCCCGGCTTAACACCCGCTGACTGCCCGACATGGGACTCTGCCCGCTCAAGCCGGTTCGATCAAATCGCCCCGGAAATGAAAATGCCCCGTCGAGACGGGGCATTTCTTTCAAGCGGTAATCAGTCTTTCGAAAGATTACTTCTTGGCGGCTGGCTTGGCCGGTTCGGCGGCCGGGGCAGCCTCTTCTTCTTCATCAGCGCCGGCAGCAGCATCATTGGCGCCTGCAGCAGCAGGGTCCTTGATGCCCAGCAGTTCCAGGTCGAAGACCAGAACCGAATTCGCCGGGATGGTTGGGCTAGGGCTTTGCGCGCCGTAGGCCAATTCGCTAGGGATGTAGAGTTTGACCTTCTCGCCAACGTGCATCAGCTGCAGACCTTCGACCCAACCCGGGATCACGCCGCTCACTGGCAGATCGATCGGGCTGCCGCGTTCAACAGAGCTGTCGAACACTTTACCGTCAGTCAGCTTGCCTTCGTAGTGAACAGTCACGACATCAGTTGGCTTCGGTACTGGACCGTCGGCTTTCTTGATGATTTCGTACTGCAGACCGGAAGCGGTGGTGGTGACTTCCTTACGCTTGCCGTTTTCTTCGAGGAACTTCTTGCCGGCGGCTGCCGACTCTTCGCTCATCTTGGCCATGCGCTCTTCAGCGCGCTTTTGCAGGTCGCCAAACGCTGCAACCAACTCTTCGTCTTTGAGCTTCTGCTCTTTCTTGCCAACGGCGTCTTCGATACCCAGCGCTACCGCTTTGGAATCCAGATCGTCCATGCCTTCCTGAGCCAGGCTTTTGCCCATGTTCAGGCCGATGCCGTAAGAGGCTTTCTGGGCCGGGGTTTTCAGCTCAACGGTGCTGGCTTGCTTGTCACAGCCCGCGAGTACCAGACCGACCAGGGCAATCGCCGCTGCCAACCGATGCTGTTTCATTCTGTTTCCTTGTTCATGCGCCAATAGGGCAAACGAGTAAAGCCGCGAGCTTATCAGGCTGCCGCGATCAATGGCTACCGGCATGAGAGGCAGAAAAGGCAGATAAGTTCAGGTATCCAAAGGTTTTCTTGTTTGATCGAGAAATCCGTTCAGTTACGGTTCAGTCGCCAACCACAAGGTGAGCGAACGGGGCTAATACACGTCCCGCAGGTAGCGCTTTTGCTCGGTCAGACAGCGCAACTGTTCGGCCGCTTTTTCCAGGCTGACGCCGCCTTGTTCGCTGATCACGCGACGCAGCGCCTGATCGACATCCCGCGCCATCCGCGAAGCATCACCGCAGATGTACAGGTGCGCGCCTTCCTCCAGCCATCGCCAGAGCTCGGCGCCCTGTTCCTGTATGCGCTGTTGAACATAGATTTTCTCCGCCTGATCCCGGGAAAACGCCAGGCTCAGCCGGGTCAATAGGCCGTCCTGCTGCAGGCCTTGCAGTTCGTCGCGGTAGTAAAAGTCGGTGGCCTGATGCTGCTCGCCGAAAAACAGCCAGTTACGGCCCCGGTCGCCGCGCGCGCGCCGCTCCTGTAGAAACGCCCTGAATGGCGCCACGCCGGTGCCCGGACCAATCATGATCATCGGCACATCCCCATCCAGCGGAGGGCGAAAATGCCGCGTGGGTTGCAGGAAAATCGGCACCTCGCAATCGCCCGCACGATCCGCCAGAAAGGTCGACGACACGCCTTTACGCGATCCATAGCGCACGGCGGAAACCGTCAGGTGGACTTCATCGGGATGCGCCTTGGCGCTCGACGCGATGGAATAAAGCCGGGGCTGAAGGGGCTTGAGATGGTCAAGCCATTCCTCAGCAGAGCAGGCGATAGGGAACTCGCGCAACACGTCGGCGAGCTGCCGCCCCCACAGCCAGTCCTTCAGCTCGCTTTTGAAGGGTTCGGTGAGCAGGGTTTTAAGGTCGTTGCTGCCGTTTCGCTCGGCGATGAATGCCAGAGTGTCTGCACCCGGTCGCGCGATTTCATATTGCTCGGCCAACGCCTGACCCAGCGGCACGTCGCTAGCCTTCAGGCCACGCACCGGTTGGTCGGCGTTCAGCCCCGTGAGTTCGAGCAGTTCGTTCACCAGCTCAGGGCAGTTGCGCGGCCAGACCCCCAAGGCATCGCCCGCCTCATAGGTCATGCCCGAGCCTTCAAGGCTCAGCGCCAGTTGCCGCGTGTCCTTGGCGGCACCGTCGGCGTTCAGCCGCCGGTTGAGGGACAAACGCGCGTAATGGGGCTGCGTCCGTGACGGCTGATTCCCAAAAACCGGTGCGTTGTCGACCATTGAAGGAGTAGGAAGATTCAGCGACAGGGCCTGCTGCAACCCTGTGAACCAAGTGTCTGCGTGGGCTTGGTAATCGCCATCGCACTCGACTCTGGGGAGCAGTGACGAAGCGCCTAAGTGTTGCAGGCGCTGGTCGAGGTTCTTGCCGTGTTGGCAAAAGCGGTCATAACTCGAATCACCGAGCGCCAGCACGGCGTAACGCAGCGACTCCAGAGGCGCTTGCCGGGCAGCCAGTGACTGCCAGAATTGTTGCCCGTTGTCGGGAGATTCGCCATCGCCAAACGTGCTACTGATCAGCGCGACGTTCTGCAGCTGGTCCAGACGCTCGGAAGAAAAACTGTCCATCGCCGCCACCTGAACCGGCACACCGGCAGCCTTCAACTGCTCGCCAAACCGCCGGGCCAACGCTTCGGCATTCCCGGTCTGGGATGCCCACAGCAGCGCCAACTGCAGCGCATGGTCGGGTGCAATCTCGTTCTCGGGCTCGGCTTGGGGCAAATCGAGGAAGCGATGCCCGATCAGCTCGACCTTGCGCAAGGCGATCGCGCAGTATTTGAACTCGGGCTGTCGGGAGATCGGGTCGACGGCGTCGTTGGTCACGGCGTTGATGGCCAGCTTTTCGCCGTACACGTCGTTCCAGTGAAAGGGCGCGAAGCAGTTGCCCGGCAGCACGCGGTCGCTGATCACCGCAGGCAACACCGCCAAGCCTCGTACGGAACGGATTTCCACGCCATCCCCTTCGCGGATGCCCAGCGCAAGGGCATCGTCGGGGTGCAGCTCGACGAACGGCCGCGCATTGAGCGCGTTCAGTGTCGGCACTTTCCCGGTCTTGGTCAGCGTGTGCCATTGGTGTTGCAGGCGGCCGGTGTTGAGCACCATGGGAAATGCATCGTTGGGCAGTTCAGCCGGCGCCATGTGCGGACGTGGGAAAAATACCGCTTTGCCGTTTGCGGTGGGAAAAAGGATCGCAGGACGTATCGCTGTCTCAACGGGTCGTGCGTCGGTATCGCTGAGGTAACGAATCGGGTTGCGTGTACGCTCGTCGTCCGGCCCGCACGGCCACTGCACCGGCTGATCCCGCAGCCGCCCATAGCTGGCGCCACGAATGTCATAGCCTGTGGAGGGGTTCCACGCCTGTTTGATTTCCTCGAACACCTCCTCCGCCGAGGCGTAACTGAAGGCGTCGGCGAAGCCCATTTCACAGGCGACCCTGGCGATGATCTGCCAGTCGGGCAAGGCCTGGCCCGGCGCATCCACCGCTTTTTGCGTCAAGTTCAGATTGCGTTCGGAATTGATCATCACCCCTCCGCTTCGGCCCAGAGCGCGCCCGGCAAAAGGATGTCGGCGTAGCGGTTGGTCTCGGTGTCGATAAAGGCGTCTTGGGCGATGACCAGCTCGGCGGCCTTAAAGGCGTCGATGACCGTGGCGCGGTTGGCAACGCTGGCCACCGGGTTGGTGCAGATGATCCAGCAGGCCTTGATCACGCCGTCGCGCATCTGCTCAAACAGGTCGATGGTGCCGCCGCCGGGTGAGTGCGGGATGCTGCCCTCGGGGATGCGCCAAAGGTCTTCAATGAAGCGGCGGTCGGCGTCCACCAGTACCGAGCGCTGTCCGGGAAGTCCTGGGCCCATGTAGCCCATTTCCCTTCCGCCCATGGCATTCGGTTGGCCGGTCAGGGAAAACGGACCGCTGCCGGGCCGGCAAATCGCTCCGGTTGCCAAGTGCAAGTTGCACAGCGCATTGGTGTTCCAGGTGCCATGGGTGCTCTGGTTGAGGCCCATGGTCCAGCAACTCATCCACTCTTGCGCCGCGCCGATCATCCGCGCGGCTTGACGGATTTCTGCTTCGCCCAGGCCGGTGATCTGCGCGACGTACGTGGGCGAGTACTCGGCGAGGAAGTCGGGCATGGCGTCCCAGCCCTGGGTGAACGAGGCGATGAATTCGGCGTCGGTATCGCCGTTCTCCACCAGCAGATGCAGCAGGCCATTGAGCAGCGCAAGGTCAGTGCCGGGTTTAATCTGCAGGAACAGCCCGGCCTTGTCGGCAGTGGCGCTGCGCCGGGGGTCGACGACGATCAACTTCGCCCCGGCCTTGACCCGATCCATCATGCGCAGGAACAGGATCGGGTGACAGTCGGCCATATTCGCGCCGATCACGAAAAACAGATCGGCCTTGTCGAAATCATCATAGGACCCCGGCGGGCCGTCCGCGCCCAACGAAAGCTTGTAGCCGCTGCCCGCGCTGGCCATGCACAGCCGCGAGTTGGACTCGATATTGGCGGTGCGCACGAAACCTTTGGCGAGTTTGTTGGCCAGGTATTGCGCCTCAAGGGACATCTGCCCCGAGACGTAGAACGCCAATGCGCCCGGGCCGTCGCGATCCAGAATCCCACGCAGGCGCCGGGCGGTTTCGCTGATCACGGCGTCCATGTCAGCGCGCACCGGCTCGTGGCTGCGCTGATGGCGGATGTATGCAGACTCCATCCGACCCGACTCGGCAATCGCCTGGCCGCAGGTGGTGCCTTTGGTGCACAGACGGCCGAAATTGCTTGGGTGAGTCTTGTCGCCGGCCACCTTGATGACTCGGTTGTCCTCGACCTGCATGACGATGCCGCAACCGACGCCACAATAAGGACACACGCTCTTTACGCTGCTGCTCGCCATATTCCGTTTCCTGAAAGCAAAAAAGACGCCCTGTTCTCATCCGTTGAAAAACGGAGAGCACACGGCGCCTTTGTCGTGAATATGGCAATCGGCGTTGATTGCCTGTGGACACGGTGTTGCAAACGACAGGCCAGCCTGGCCGGAAGACGTGCAGCGGACGGTTTCGGGCGAATTCTGCTCACACGATCAAAGGGCGTTGAGCTTCACAGTGGGGCGCACCAGGGTAAATCGCACCCTTTTCGAGCCGGAACCGTTCGCTATTGAGGGCGATGAGATCGGCTTACGATCACGCTTCTGACCCGTCAAACCTTCGCGTCTGGCGGGAACGAAAGGCATCCGACACCTGGACATTCTTCACTGGCACAGCCATTGCTACGTCCCTTATCAAGTCCAGCCTGAACACCCGGTTGGCAGCCCTGGCCGGTCAACGCAGACCGCCAGCCGTTCGCGGCATCGGGCTCACCAGGTTGGCGTCGACACTGTGGTCGGGCGGCAACCCTTAAAAGAACAGGCAAAGGCGCCTGGAACCGAGAGGTTCCGGGCGCCTTTTTTGCTTTCGAAAAACCTGATTGGCCTTGGCCGGGACTCGATATGACCACCACAGTCGCCCCACTCAACGACGTCCAAACCCTGATCGTCATCGGCAACGGCATGGTGGGTCACCACTGCGTCGAACAACTGATCGCCGCCGGCGCCCTTGAGCGCTACCGCATTCATGTGTTCGGTGAGGAAGGCCAGCGCGCCTACGACCGCGTGCATCTGTCCGAATACTTTGGCGGTCGCGACGCCGAGTCACTGGCGATGAGCGCTGCTTCCTTATATGAGCAGACCGGGCTTGCGCTGCACCTGGGTGTACCGGTGCTGGAAATCGACCGGGTGGGGCGCGAAGTGATCACCGCCAAGGGCCGCTTTGGTTACGACAAGCTGGTGCTGGCGACCGGTTCGTATCCTTTCGTGCCGCCCATCGAAGGCGCTGAAGGCAACTCGCGGCTGGTCTACCGCACCTTGGACGACCTCGACACCATCCGCGCCGCCGCCCGCCAGGCGAAACGCGGCGTGGTGGTCGGCGGCGGGCTGTTGGGACTGGAAGCGGCCAACGCGCTGAAGTCCCTGGGCCTGGAAGCCCACGTGGTGGAATTCGCGCCGCGCCTGATGCCAGTGCAGCTGGATGACCACGGCGGCGCGGCCCTGAAGGCGCGCATCGAAGCGCTGGGCGTTGGCGTGCATCTGTCTCGCGCGACGCAATCCATCAGCGCGGGGGAGGAATACCGCTACCGGATGAATTTCGCCGGCGATGAATTCCTCGAAACTGACCTGATCGTTTTCTCCGCCGGCATCCGCCCCCAGGACGCCCTCGCCCGTCAGTGTGAACTGGCGCTGGGCCCGCGCGGCGGGATCGCCATCGACGAACATTGCCGCACCAGCGACGCCGACATTTTTGCCATCGGCGAATGCGCGGCCTGGAACGGCAGTGTTTTCGGCCTCGTCGCGCCGGGTTATCAAATGGCGCGCAATGTCGCCGCGCAGTTGTGCGACCTGACCGCCGAGCCGTTCTTCGGCGCGGACATGTCGACCAAACTGAAACTGCTCGGCGTCGACGTCGGCTCCATCGGCGATGCCCATGGTGCGCTGACAGGTTCGCGCAGCTACCGATTCATCGATGAGGCCAGTGGCAGCTATCGCCGATTGGTGGTGTCCGCCGATGGCAAACAGGTGCTCGGTGCGGTGCTGGTGGGCGACAACAGTTATTACGACACCCTGCTGCAATACGCACAGAACGGCATCAAGCTGCCCGCCGATCCATCGAGCCTGATCCTGCCCCACAGCGACGGCGCGCCAAGCCTTGGCGCCGATGCCCTGCCCGCCACGGCAACCATTTGCTCGTGCCACAACGTCAGCAAGGCCTCGATCTGCTCGGCCATCGACGGCGGTTGCACGGACCTCGCCGGGCTCAAAGCCTGCACCAAGGCCGCCACCGGGTGCGGCGGTTGTGCGGCGCTGCTGAAAGGCGTCTTCGAGCACGAACTGATCGCCCGCGGCGTTACCGTCGATAAAAGCCTGTGCGAGCACTTCGCCTTTACGCGTCAGGAGCTGTACGCCTTCGCCCGTGTAGAAAACATCGAAAGCTTCGACGAGATGCTTGCTCGCCACGGTAAAGGCCATCTGGGTTGCGACATCTGCAAACCCACCGTCGGCTCGATCCTCGCCTCGTGCTGGAACCGGCCGATCATGGACCCGTCGCTGGTGCCACTGCAGGACACCAACGACACCTTCATGGCCAACATGCAGAAGAACGGCACGTACTCAGTGGTGCCGCGCATCCCGGCGGGTGAAATCACCGCGGACGGCTTGATCGCCATCGGCGCGGTCGCGAAGAAATACGACCTGTACACCAAGATCACCGGCGGCCAGCGCATTGACCTGTTCGGCGCGCAGTTGCACGAGCTGCCGGACATCTGGGCCGAGCTGATCGCTGCCGGATTCGAGACCGGCCATGCCTACGGCAAATCGACACGGACGGTGAAGTCCTGCGTCGGCAGCACCTGGTGCCGTTACGGCGTTCAGGACAGTGTGCAAATGGCGCTCAACATCGAGGACCGCTACAAAGGCCTGCGCTCGCCGCACAAGCTGAAGTTCGCGGTGTCCGGTTGCACCCGTGAATGCGCCGAAGCCCAGAGCAAGGACATCGGCGTGATTGCCACGGAGAACGGCTGGAATCTGTACGTGTGCGGCAACGGCGGCATGCGCCCGCGCCACGCCGAGCTGTTCGCCACCGATCTGGACGACGAGACGCTGATTCGCTACATCGACCGGGTGCTGATGTTTTACATCCGCACCGCTGACAAGTTGCAGCGGACGTCGGTCTGGCGCGAGTCCCTTGAGGGCGGGCTGGATTTTCTGAAAGCAGTGGTGATCGAGGACAGCCTTGGGCTCGCTGCCGAACTGGAGGCGCAGATGCAGTTGGTGGTCGACCGTTATGAGTGTGAGTGGGCGAACGCGCTGAAGAGCCCGGAGAAACTCAAGCGCTTCCGCACATTCGTCAATGACAAGGGCGCTGACCCGGACATTCATTTCGTCAAGGAGCGCAGCCAGCGTCGTCCAGCTCGCGCTGAAGAGTTGAATCTGATTGCCGCTGTGGAGGTTGCACGATGAGCCAGGCCAATGCTGCAGTGATGGAGATGCCGAAGACTCAGGTGTGGCGCGCGGTGTGTGCCCGTGAGGATCTGGTGCTGAATTCCGGCGTGGTTGCGTTGGTGGGCACTGCGCAGGTGGCGTTGTTTTATGTGGCGTCCATTGGCGGCGCGGCGCAGTTGTTTGCGGTGGACAATCGCGATCCGGCCACCGGGGTGAATGTGATTGGGCGGGGATTGGTTGGCAGTCTGGGCGGGGATCTTGTGATTGCTTCGCCTTTATATAAGCAGCATTACCGGCTGAAGGACGGAACGTGTCTGGAGGATGCGGCACTGCGGCTGCGGACCTGGCCGGTGCGGCTGGTGGGCGACGTGGTCGAGGTAGATGTCGGATAAGTTCGCTGAGTCTGGATCCGCGGCGTGGCTTAGAAAGATCCAGGGCGTCTGCCTAACGGCAGACTGTTTCGCCTTCGGCGAGTTACTTGGAAAAGCACCCCAAGTAACCAAGGGTGCCTGCTCTCGGTTGGGCCCGACTTCGTCGGGTTCCTTCACTCCGGTCTCGCTCCGTGGGCCCGCGCCGAACGGACATCCATGTCCTGACGGCGCTCTCGCCGCATCCATGCGGCTCGGCCCACTGCGCGAGACCTGCGTTCAGCCTGCACCCAAGTCGCGATTGGTGGTGCCTGAACTTCTTGTGTTTGAAGATCAAAATCAAAGGCAGGTGCAGATGCAGAGCGAAAGCTTCCCGGCTAAAGCCGGTCCTACAGTCGGAACCAATCTCACTGAATGCACGCGCTGCTTTTAGTGGGACCGGCTTTAGCCGGGAAGGGGCCAGCCCAGGCGCCGACAGTATTGCTGATCAGCCACACTTCCTGTGGGAGCGAGCTTGCTCGCGAATGCTTTATCTCAAACTTATTTCTGATCGTTCCCACGCTCCGGGTGGTAACACCGCCCCGGACGCTCTGCGTCCTGCAGGCGACGCTCATTCAAGCCTGGGCAAGTTGACGCGGAGCGTCATTAACAGTGTTACCACGCGGAGCGTGGGAACAATCATCGATGAGACTGCGCCCACCAAATCCCAGGCACAAAAAAAGCGACCCTAAGGTCGCTCTCTTTGTCGTTACGAGGAGTTCAAGGGCCTCGTAACTCAATATGGCGCAGCGGACGGGACTCGAACCCGCGACCCCCGGCGTGACAGGCCGGTATTCTAACCGACTGAACTACCGCTGCGCGTAACACTTGAAACGAATGGTGGGTGATGACGGGATCGAACCGCCGACATTCTGCTTGTAAGGCAGACGCTCTCCCAGCTGAGCTAATCACCCTTCGCTTCGGTGTGGCGCGCATTCTACGGAGCGATCAAAAAGCTGGCAAGCACTTTTTGAAATAAATTTTATAATCCTTCCAAAGGCTTACATCAGGGTTGGCCGCAGGGTCACAGCAGCGAATAATGCCCCCCTTTGTATAAAGGAGAGATGTACCCCATGTGGTTCAAAAACCTGCTTGTCTATCGCCTGACCCAGGACCTGCCATTTGACGCCGAGGCGCTGGAAACCGCGTTGGCGACCAAGCCTGCACGTGCCTGTGCCAGCCAGGAGTTGACCACTTACGGTTTCATCGCCCCGTTCGGCAAGGGCGAAGACGCGCCACTGGTGCACGTCAGCGGCGATTTCATGCTGATCTCGGCGCGCAAGGAAGAACGTATCCTGCCCGGCAGCGTGGTCAACGATGCATTGAAAGAGAAAGTCGAAGAGATCGAGACCGAGCAGATGCGCAAGGTCTACAAGAAGGAACGCGATCAGCTCAAGGATGAAATCATCCAGGCCTTCCTGCCCCGCGCTTTTATCCGTCGCTCGGCGACCTTCGCTGCCATCGCCCCCAAGCAAGGCGTGATTCTGGTCAACGCTTCCAGCCCGAAGCGCGCCGAAGACCTGCTATCGACCCTGCGTGAAGTAGTGGGCTCGCTGCCCGTCCGCCCCGTCACCGTCAAAACAGCGCCAACCGCCGTGATGACCGAATGGGTCAAGACCGGCGAAACCGCCGAGCACTTCTTTGTGCTGGACGAGTGCGAACTGCGCGACACCCACGAAGACGGCGGCGTTGTGAAGTGCAAACGTCAGGACCTGACCAGCGACGAAATCCAGTTGCACCTGAGCACCGGCAAAGTCGTCACTCAGCTGTCGCTGGCGTGGCAGGACAAGCTGTCATTCGTGCTGGACGACAAGCTCGGCATCAAACGCCTGAAGTTCGAAGACCTGCTGCAGGATGAAGCCGAGCAGAACGGCGGCGACGATGCGCTGGGTCAGCAGGACGCCAGCTTCACCCTGATGATGCTGACGTTCGGCGAGTTCCTGCCGCAACTGATGGAGGCACTGGGCGGCGAAGAGATTCCACAGGGGATCTGATTTCACTGCCTGCGTAGGGGCCGGCGTGCTGGCTCCCATCAAGGATGACCCTGCCGCAGATGTATCTGGCGACGGATGAATGTGGGAGTGAGCTTGCTCGCGAAAAGGCAGGGACATCCGCTGGATCTTTATTGGCTGACAGGCCGTCTTCGTGAGCAAGCTCACTCCCACAGGGACTGCGTCTGCCGCGCGACACCGGGAAGCCGGAACAACAGGGAATCGCCTGCAGTTTCCGGCTCCACTTCATACTCATAAGAAAGGAGCAGGCTATGCGCGCCCTGGCTGCGTTGAGTCGTTTTGTCGGTAATACCTTCGCGTACTGGGTGCTGTTGTTCGCCGTGCTGGCGTTCCTGTTCCCGTCCTGGTTCATCGGCCTCAAGTCGTACATCGTGCCGTTGCTCGGACTGGTGATGTTCGGCATGGGCCTGACCCTCAAGCTTGATGATTTTTCTGAAGTCGTGCGCCATCCCTGGCGCGTGGCTCTGGGGGTGGTCGCGCATTTCGTGATCATGCCCGGCGTGGCCTGGCTGCTTTGCCAGTTGTTTCACCTGCCGCCGGAAATCGCCGTGGGCGTGATTCTGGTCGGCTGCTGCCCGAGCGGCACGTCGTCCAACGTCATGACCTGGCTGGCGAAAGGTGACCTGGCGCTGTCGGTGGCCATCGCCGCCGTCACCACCCTCCTCGCCCCGCTGCTGACCCCGGCGCTGATCTGGCTGCTGGCCTCGGCGTGGCTGCCGGTGTCCTTCATGGAAATGTTCTGGTCGATCCTGCAGCTGGTGATGCTGCCGATCGTGCTCGGCGTCGTCGCTCAGCGCCTGCTGGGCGCCAAGGTGAGTTTTGCCGTCGACGTGCTGCCGCTGGTGTCGGTGGTGAGTATCGTGATGATCGTCTGTGCGGTGGTGGCTGCGAGTCAGGCGAAGATTGCGGAGTCGGGCCTGTTGATCATGGCCGTGGTGATCCTGCACAACAGCTTCGGCTTTCTGCTGGGTTATTTCACCGGCAAGCTGTTCAAACTGCCGTTGGCTCAGCGCAAGTCGCTGTCCCTGGAAGTCGGCATGCAGAACTCAGGCCTCGGCGCCGCCCTGGCCGCCGCGCACTTTTCGCCACTGGCGGCGGTGCCAAGCGCGCTGTTCAGCGTGTGGCACAACATCTCCGGCGCGCTGCTTTCGACGTACTTCCGGAAGATGACGCCGGATGCGGTGGTTGCGGAAGAGAAGCCGATTGTAGGTTGATCGGTTTGGCTTAAGTAAGAGACTCCCGATCGGTCACATGTCGTACAGCTAATGCGGCCCCTGTGGGAGCGAGCTTGCTCGCGAAGACGATATTCCTACCGCTGAAAGTTTAGCGGATCTACCGACCTCTTCGTGAGCAAGCTCACTCCCACAGGTGCTCTGTAGCAGCTCAACCAGCAGTCTCCCACAAGGTATTCCGACAGCTCAAAACATCGGCTTCCGGCTAACGCACCGCCCCCGCAACTGCGCCACCCGCTCACGCACCAGCGCCGGTTGCGATTGCTCACCCGTCAACGCTGGCCCGGCCACCAGGGTCACTCGCGACCACAGCCTGCGAAACACACCCTTGTTCGGGTCGCGGCTGAAAAAGCTGCCCCACAACCCCTGCAATGCAAGCGGAATCACCGGCACGTCGGTTTCCTGCAAGACCCGGGTCATGCCGCTTTTAAATGTGTCGATCTCGCCGTCGGTGGTCAGTTTTCCTTCCGGGAAGATGCACACCAGCTCGCCTTCCTTGAGGTAATGAGCGATGCGTTCAAACGCTCTGTCGAACACCGCCTTGTCCTCCTTGATGCCGGCAATCGGGATAGCACCCGCCGTGCGGAACACAAAATTCAGCACCGGCAGATTGAAGATCTTGTAGTACATGACGAAGCGGATCGGCCGGCGCACAGAACCTGCAATCAACAGCGCATCGACGAACGAGACATGGTTGCAGACCAGCAACGCCGCGCCTTCGTCGGGGATCAGGTCGAGATCACGATGCTCCACGCGGTACATGGAATGGCTGAGCAGCCAGATCATGAAGCGCATGGTGAACTCGGGCACGATCTTGAAGATGTAGGTGTTGACCGCGATGTTCATCAGCGACACCACAAGGAACAGCTGCGGGATCGACAGCTTCACCACACTCAACAGCACGATCGAGACAATCGCCGAGACCACCATGAACAACGCGTTGAGGATGTTGTTGGAGGCAATGACCCGCGAGCGCTCCTTCTCCGGCGTTCGCGATTGAATCAGCGCGTACAGCGGCACGATGTAAAAGCCGCCGAACACGCCAATGCCGAGGATGTCCAGCAACACCCACCACGCCTGCCCGTACCCCAGAATCGCCAGCCAGTTGTTGGCCTGTACGTTCTGCGGGAAATCACCGGAATGCCACCAGAGCAACAAGCCGAAAACCGTCAGACCCATGGAGCCGAACGGCACCAGGCCAATTTCAACTTTGCGCCCGGACAGGCGCTCACAGAGCATCGAACCGGCGGCGATGCCGATGGAGAACACGGTCAGAATCAGGGTAACGACGGTTTCATCGCCGTACAGAAAGTCCTTGGCGTAGGCCGGGATCTGCGTCAGGTAAATCGCCCCGACGAACCAGAACCACGAGTTGCCGACGATGGAACGCGACACCGCTTTGGTCTGCCCCAAGCCGAGTTTCAGGGTGGCCCAGGATTCGCTGAAGATGTTCCAGTTCAGGCGCATGTCCGGCGAAGCGGCGGCCGCCGGCGGAATGCCCCGGCTGGCGAGATAACCCAGGCACGCCACCGAAACCATCGCTGCGGCCACGATGGGCGCGTAGTGAGTCGCCGACATCATCACCCCGGCGCCGATGGTGCCAGCGAGGATCGCCAGAAACGTGCCCATTTCCACCAGACCGTTGCCGCCCACCAGTTCGTTCTCATGCAGGTGCTGCGGCAGGATCGAATACTTCACCGGCCCGAACAGTGCGGAGTGAGTGCCCATGGCGAACAGCGCGGCCAGCATCAGCGACAGGTGATTGAAGAGAAAGCCCGTGGCCCCCACGACCATGATCACGATCTCCAGAACCTTGATCATGCGGATCAGCTTGTCCTTGGGGTACTTCTCGCCGAACTGCCCGGCCAGCGCCGAGAACAGAAAGAACGGCAGGATGAACAGCAAGGCGCAGAGGTTGACGTAGATGGACCGGTCCCCGTCGATGCTCAGCTTGTAGAGAATGGCGAGGATCAGCGACTGCTTGAAGATGTTGTCGTTAAACGCCCCGAGGGACTGGGTCACGAAAAACGGCAGAAAACGCCGCTTACCCAACAAACTGAACTGCGACTGACTCATCTTCCCTGGTCCTGAGTGGCGCCGGTGCCGGCTTTCGGATGGGAACGCCGAACGGCGGTTCCGGGCCACATTGAAGACGACACCGGCGGCAAAGTCGAGCACCTGCTCGAACGCATAGCCCGTTAGAGCGTGGGAGCGTTATCTAGCGTAAGCCCGCGATGCACGGCGAAACGAACAGCTCGCCTTTATAGGCCCCGCTCACGGTGCGCTTCATGATCACCAGCCACAGGACAGTCAGTGCGGCGACCAGCACGCTGCCGAGCACCGCGAAGAACCCGAGATGAAGCAGCGCGCCCAGCTTCAGGGTGGTCAGCGCGAACACGCCCAGCGGAAAGGTGAAACCCCACCAGCCCAGATTGAACGGGATGCCGTTGCGCAGGTAACGCGCAGTAATCAGCAGCGCCATCAGGCACCACCACACGCCGACACCCCACAAGATCACGCCGCCAATCAGGCCAAGGCCCGAGGCGATCTCGCCGACGCCGGGCAAACCATTGGCGTTCAAGATCAGCGGAGAGTCTGCGCCCAGCACGATCAGGCCGAATGCCCCGGTGCTGATCGGGCCCAGCGCCAGCCAGCTCGAAGCAGCCATGCTTTCGTGGGGCAATTTGTGCAGGGCCATGCGCAGCAACAGGATGGTCAGAATGCTGAACGCCACCGGCACCGACATCGCCCACAGCACGTAACTGGTGATGAGCACGCCGAACTGGCTGTGGCTTTCAGCCAGATGTGGCGCCAGCAGTCCGCCGCTCACCGCTGCTACTTCGCAGGCCACCAGCGGCAAGAGCCAGACGGCGGTCATCTGGTCGATGCGGTGTTCCTGGCGGGTGAACATCAAAAACGGGATGAGCACGCCGCAGGCCAGGGACATCGCCACGTCCAGCCACCACAACAGTTCGCCAAGCGGCAACACGGCGTCGCCCCAGCGAGGCAGGCCGAAAGTCAGCAACCCGTTAATGAGCGTCGCCAGGCCCATGGGAATCGTGCCGAAAAACATCGACACCGTGGAATGCCCGAACACCCGCCGCGCCTCGTCGAAAAACATCACCCAGCGGGCGATGTAGAGGGCGCTGAAGGTCAGGAACAGCACGATGTTGAGCATCCACAAGGCTTCGGCCAGCTGGAACACACCGGGGATGGTCACCGGAAGCTGCACCAGCACAGCCGACAGAATGCCGGTGCCCATGGTCGCGGCGAACCAGTTGGGGGTGAATTGGCGGATGACTTCCCGGGAATGAATCAGTTGGCTGAAGGGTCTTTGCGGGAAGAACATGGCGTGGGTCATGGCGGGCTCCTGTCCTCGTGTGAGGTGGTCCCCATAGTAGGACGGCAGCTGATATCGACTAAGCGGGTAATTTAGCTATGGGTCATAGATTTCCCAGATATATAGGTGCCGACTGAAAACATAGGCGTCAGAGCACCCTCGACACTGACTGCACGCGCTGCTTTTAGTGGGACCGGCTTTAGCCGGGAAAGGGCCGGTGCAAACGCTCAAGATGCGCCGCTCAGACCATGGTCGAAACAGACGAACCCCACGCGGCGTGCGAGACTATCCGGCCGGCGAGGGATCGCCACCGAAACCGCTCGCCGCTTGTCTCTGGAGTTCCCATGTCGCTGTCCAGCGGGTTGATCGCTGCGGTCGCCCTGGCCTATATGGCCATCATGTTCGCCATCGCCTTTTACGGTGACCGTCGCAGCAAACCGCTGCCGCCGCGCCTGCGCGCCTGGGTGTACAGCCTGTCGCTGGCGGTGTACTGCACCAGTTGGACGTTTTTCGGCTCGGTCGGTCAGGCCGCCGAGCAACTGTGGTCGTTTCTGCCGATCTACCTCGGGCCGATCCTGCTGTTGCTGCTGGCGCCCTGGGTGCTGCAGAAAATGGTGCTGATCAGCAAGCAGGAAAACATCACGTCCATCGCCGACTTCATCGCCGCCCGCTACGGCAAGTCGCAGACCCTCGCCGTCGTCGTCGCGCTGATCTGCCTGATCGGCGTGCTGCCCTACATCGCGCTGCAGCTCAAAGGCATCGTGCTGGGAGTAAACATCTTGATTGGTGCCGGCGCCGACGCCACCGGGACCCGCGCCCAGGACACCGCGCTGATCGTCTCGCTGGTGCTGGCGCTGTTCACCATCGTCTTCGGCACCCGCAACCTCGACGCCACCGAACACCACCGCGGCATGGTCCTGGCGATCGCCTTCGAGTCGCTGGTCAAGCTGTTCGCCTTCATGGCCGTCGGGGCGTTCGTGACCTTTGGGCTGTACGACGGCGTGGACGACCTGTTCAACCAGGCCATGCTCGCACCGCGCCTGGAGGAATACTGGAGGGAAACGGTCAACTGGCCGTCGATGGTGGTGCAGACCGGTGTCGCCATGATGGCGATCATCTGCCTGCCCCGGCAATTTCACGTCACCGTGGTGGAGAACATCGAGCCTCAGGATCTGCGCCTGGCCAAATGGGTGTTCCCGGCGTATCTGGTGCTGGCGGCGGTGTTCGTGGTGCCGATTGCGCTGGCCGGGCAGATGCTGCTGCCCGCCTCGGTGCTGCCGGACTCGTTCGTGATCAGCGTGCCGTTGGCCCACGCCCACCCGGCGCTGGCGATGCTAGCGTTCATCGGCGGCGCCTCGGCGGCCACCGGCATGGTGATCGTCGCCAGCGTCGCGCTGTCGACCATGGTTTCCAACGACATGCTGCTGCCGTGGCTGCTGCGGCGCAAAACCGCCGAGCGCCCGTTTGAAGTGTTCCGCCACTGGATGCTCTCGGTGCGCCGGGTCAGCATCGTCGTCATTCTGTTGCTCGCCTACGTCAGCTATCGGCTGCTGGGATCGACCGCCAGCCTGGCGACCATCGGCCAGATCGCCTTCGCCGCCATCACGCAGTTGATGCCGGCGATGATTGGCGCGCTGTACTGGAAGCCGGCCAATCGGCGCGGGGTGTTTGCCGGGCTTGCGGCAGGGGTGTTCATCTGGTTTTACACGCTGGTGCTGCCGATCATTGCCCACAGCATGGGCTGGTCGCTAAGCAGTTTTCCGCTGCTGGCGTGGCTGCACAGCAACCCCTTCAATCTGCCGATCAGCCCGCTGACCCAGGGTGTGGTCCTGTCGATGCTGGGCAACCTGGCGCTGTTTGTGTGGGTCTCGCTGCTGTCGCGAACGCGGGTGTCCGAACACTGGCAGGCGGGGCGTTTCATCGGTCAGGAATTGCAGCCGCGGCCTAACAATCGCTCGCTGCTGGCAGTGCAGATCGAAGACTTGCTCAAGCTCTCGGCGCGTTTTGTGGGCGAAGAGCGAGCGCAACAAAGCTTCATCCGCTTCGCCTACCGACAGGGCAAAGGCTTCAACCCCAACCAGAACGCCACCGGCGAGTGGATCGCCCACACTGAACGCTTGCTGGCGGGGGTGCTGGGCACGTCGTCGACACGGGCGGTGGTCAAGGCGGCGATCGAAGGCCGCGACATGCAGCTCGAAGATGTGGTGCGCATCGCCGACGAAGCCTCCGAAGTGCTGCAGTTCAATCGCGCGCTGTTGCAAGGCGCCATCGAGAACATCACCCAGGGCATCAGTGTGGTGGACCAGTCCCTGCGGCTGGTGGCCTGGAACGCACGCTATCTGGAGCTGTTCAGCTACCCGGAAGGCTTGATCAGCGTGGGCCGGCCCATCGCTGACATCATCCGCTACAACGCCGAGCGCGGCCTGCTCGGGCCCGGCGAGGCCGAGGTGCACGTTGCCCGACGCCTGCACTGGATGCGTCAGGGCCGCGCGCACACCTCCGAGCGATTGTTTCCCAATGGGCAGGTGATTGAGCTGATCGGCAATCCGATGCCCGGCGGCGGCTTCGTCATGAGCTTCACCGACATTACGGCCTTCCGCGAGGCCGAGCATGCGCTCAAGGGCGCCAATGAAAGCCTCGAACAGCGCGTGGCCGAGCGTACGCGGGAGCTGTCGCAGCTGAACACGGCGCTGAGCGAAGCCAAGGCCCATGCCGAAGCCGCCAATCAGTCGAAAACGCGGTTTCTCGCCGCGGTCAGTCACGACCTGATGCAGCCCATGAACGCTGCGCGTTTGTTCTCCGCCGCCTTGCTGCACAACGACGACAACGTGCCGGCGGAAGCGAAGCAGCTGATCCAGCACCTGGACAGCTCCCTGCGTTCGGCCGAAGACCTGATCAGCGACTTGCTGGATATTTCGCGCCTGGAGAGCGGCAAGTTCACGCCGACCATCACGCCGTTCGCGCTGAACAATCTGTTTGAAACCCTCGGCGCCGAATTCAAGGCGCTGGCCCAGGAGCAGGGTCTGGACTTCCGTGTGCGCGCCAGCAATTTACGCGTGGCCAGCGACGCCAAGCTGCTGCGGCGGGTGTTGCAGAACTTCCTGACCAATGCGTTCCGTTACGCTAAGGGGCCGATTCTGCTGGGGGTGCGGCGCAGACACGGGCAGCTGAGCCTGGAAGTCTGGGACCGTGGCCCGGGCATTCCAGAGGACAAGCGGCAGGTAATTTTCGAGGAGTTCAAGCGGCTGGACAGCCATCAGACCCGCGCCGAGAAAGGGCTGGGATTGGGCCTGGCGATCGCCGATGGTCTGTGCCGCGTGCTCGGTCATTCGCTGGAAGTGCGTTCATGGCCGGGCCGGGGCAGCGTGTTCAGCGTTACGGTACCGCTGGCGCCCGCCTTGCCGACGCCGGCCGCTGCGCCGAGCGAGCCTTTGCGGGCCGTGCTGAACGGCACGCAGATTCTGTGCGTCGACAACGAAGACAGCATCCTGATCGGCATGAACAGCCTGCTCAGCCGCTGGGGCTGTCAGGTCTGGACGGCGCGCAATCGCGAGGAATGCCAGGCCCTGCTCAACAACGGCATTCGCCCGCACCTGGCGTTGGTGGATTACCACTTGGACCACGGCGAAATCGGCACCGAACTGATGGCCTGGCTGCGTACGCAACTGGGTGAGCCCGTCCCCGGGGTGGTCATCAGCGCCGACGGCCGCCCGGAGCTAATCGCCCAGGTGCATGCCGCCGGCCTGGAATACCTGGCCAAACCGGTGAAGCCGGCAGCCCTGCGAGCGTTGTTGAGTCGGCATGTGCGGCTGGGTTGAGGCTGGCTGGTCTCGTCAAGATGGGAACGATGATCCACTGTAGGCGTGAGCTTGCTCGCGATCGGCTGCGCAGCAGTCGTGAAACCGGTAATGCCTGACACACCGCATGCACCGGTTTGCTGCCGCTGCGCGCCAGATCGCGAGCAAGCTCACTCCTACAGTTTTTGCAGCGTCCAGAGAATTCGTCAGCAACACCCAGGCTGATCGTGCATGAATGGCTTCGCCCCAGACCACAAATCGTGCCTGACCGTGCGCAGATTCCGCGCCAGACGACGATCGATGTAGGAGTGAGCTTGCTCGCGATCGGATGCGCAGCAGTCGTGAAACTGACGCCCTGGCAATGCCTGACAAACCGCATTCACAGTCTGCTGCCGCTGCGCGCCAGATCGCGAGCAAGCTCACTCCTACAGTTTTCTTCCGCATTGCCCGAAGCATTCGCCGCAGGCTTGGACGGCCCTACCCAACCTTCCTGAACACAAACATCAACCCCACCACGATCAACACCATCCCCAGCAAACTCATCATCCCGAGGCGGTTGCCGTAGATCAGGTAGTCCATGATCGCGGTGACGCCGGGCACCAGGTAAAACAGGCTGGTGACGTTGACCAGGTTGCCCTGGGCGATCAGGCGATACAGCAGAAACGTCGCCAGCACCGACACCACCAGCCCCATATACAGCACCGGCACGTAGAAGCCGATGCTGTGCTCGAAATGAAAAGGCTGAAACGGCACGAAGACGGCACACACCGCCGTCCCCGCAAGGTACTGCACCGGCAACGTGCCGAGGGGGTTGTCGGTAATGCGTTTCTGCATGATCGAGCCGCCGGTCATGCTCAACATGCCAAGCACGCCGAACGCCATGCCGGCCAGCGACCCACCGTCGCCGATGCCTTGCCAGACCACCAGCACCAGGCCGACCAGCCCCATACTCAGGCCAAACAGGCGTGACACCGAGCGGCTGCGTTCGACCAGCACGGCCGTGAGAATCGGTTGCACGCCCATGATCGTGGCCATGACGCCGGGCGCGACCTTCATGTCCAGCGCCAGCAGGTAGCAGATCTGATACGCGCCCAGCAGCACAGCGCCCGTCAGCAACGCGAAGCCCATCGAGGCGCGGGTGGCGGGAAGCTTGTAACCCAATGCAGGGATCAGGATCGCCAGCGCAACAAGCGCCAGCAGGAAACGAAACAGCAGAAACGCAAAAGGTGAAGCGTGGGTCAGGCCCCACTTGGAAACAATTGCGCCACTGCTCCATAGCAGGACGAACAGCGTCGTCGTGGCTACCGAGGCCAAGGCTTTATTAGCGAACATGAGTCACCTGTGATTCAGACAAAATCGGACCCGGCACGAACCGGATTCACGGATGTTTTGCGGGCGTGTGCAGGCCTGGACCGACAGCGTTGAGGCAGTCGATCAGCCGAGCACAATGACCCCTGGCGGTGCAACGGCGCACACGACAGGACTGTTCACAGGTGGGGGTGGCGGGTAGTGCGTGATGACGGCGATTTGCATGCAGCTGCACGGTTCCGCAACAGCGTAAGCCGTGGCGGATAAAGCGAACCGTTTGCTGGATGCAGGCATCGTGCTCATCTTCTGGAAGGAGTGATTCGGTGTTGCCAAGTGTTACGGCAACGAGACTGACTATAACCAGCGATCGGTGCCTCGTGCAATGCCATAGCGCGACGTCGTGAATGGCCCTGATGCGCTACCACCAAGGGAGCCCTACCAAGACAGCTTCAGCTCAACGCCGAGGTAGTTGCTGTCGTGCCCGCCGGCATCGCGCACTGACTGGCCGACATCATAGTGAACCGCCTCGATCGCGCCGCTCAGATTGCCGGTGAACGCGTAGTCCGTGCGCACCTGTCCATACGCGCCGGTCCAGCGACTGCCCTGCCCCGCCGTCCCCGCCACCGCAATGTTGGGCTGCACGTAAACGGCATCTTCGGTCGTTTCCCGCCATTGCAGGCCGAGCGCCGTCTGAATGCTCAGCTTGGCGATGGGCTTGATGGTAATCGACGGTTTGACGTGCAGGATGTTGGCGTAACCGGTATAGCCGCCCAGCGAAAAGTAATAGCCATTGGGGAACAGCGGATTGAAGGTGCCCAGCGTGCCATCGCCGTTGTTTCGGTCGCCCGAGGCCGCGTCCAGTTGCAGGCCCAACCGCGGCGTCCAACTAATGTCGGCAAACGTGTAGCCCACGCGACTGCCCGCTGCCCAGGCACGAATGCTTTTGGCGCCGACCGAGCCGGTCTGCCCCATCGCTTCCAGGTCCCAGTCGTAGCCATCGGCAGCGCCGCCCAATCGAGCGTCGAAGATGTTCCGGTGCTCTGCGCCGCTGGCGTCCAGATAGTTGGCGTCGTCGCGTTCATACAGGCCGACGTACGCCGAGAGCTCGTTACTGCCGCCGACCAGGCGCTCGGCGCGGAGCATGTGGAAGCGAAATTCATGGTTCGAGCGATCGTCGAAGTGGCGCTCGTCCTGATACTGCACCGGTCGACTGGCGATCGCGATGAAGCGCCACAAGCCGGTCTCCCAGTCCGCCCACAACGCATCGAACGACTGGCGCACGTTGGGCCCGTCGCGGGAAGAAATAAAGCGCTGCAGGTCGAACGCGAAATCCTGCCGCCCGACCCGCGCCTTGAACGTGTTGTCGCCCAGCTTTTTGGTGTACTCCAGAAACGCCAGGCGCAGGTCGGTACGGTTCTGATCAGCGCCACCAATCGTGGTCTTGTCATAGGCGCGCACGTCCTCCAACTGCGTGAACACGCGCCAGTTCTCGTTGAAGTGCAGATCGGCGTGGACCTGAAAGCGCTGCAGCCGATACCTGTCGCGGGCCACATTGCGGGTGCCGAACGCGCTGGCGTCGTTCATCTCGAAGCGCTCACGCAAAGTGCTGCCCAGTGAGAGGTAGGTCTGAGGATTGTCGGCGGACAACGGGATGTACTTGAGACTGTCCAGCGGTGCGGTCCTGAGGGTCGGATTGGCGAGCACCGACCAATCCTCCTGCCAGCGATTGGTCTTGATCGTCGGCCTGGCTTCAGCGTCGGCAGCACGGGCCGGGCTGCTGACCATCGGCAACGCCACGGCCAGGCACAGACCGCTCACACCTGCCGCGAATCGAGTACGCGCCATCGGTCAACCGGCCGCAGCGGTCTGATGAATTTCAGCAACGTAGCCACCTGGAAACTCAACGACTGCTGCCGTGCGCCCCTCGCTCGTGAACGGCTCGACGAGCACGTTCACGCCCGCTGCTTTGGCCTTGCCCAAGGTGTCCTGCAAATTAGCGACTTCGTAGCCGGTGTTGTCGTGGCCGAACGGATACGGCAGATGGCCGTCGGTGGCCAGCACGACCATTTTGCCAAACGGCGACTCGATGCGAATGCGGTGGAACGTAGCATCAGCGCGGCCGATTTCGATGCCCGGTGCTTTCTGCTCGTCACTGACGACTTTGCCGTGGGAGAACGCGACAAACGCTTTCACGAAAGCCGCAGCGCGGTCATTGGAGACGTAGACGCGGTTCTCCGGAATGGTCTGGAACGGCGCGTAATTCGGCACTTTGGTGTGCCAGTAAAGCTGCATGTTCACGCCACCCGGCCACTGCACGACGGCGTCGCGACCGATCGGGTCCGGGAAATCGGAGACGATCACGTCGGCGCCGGCCTGACGGGCCTCTTTAATCGCAACGTCCATGTCCTTGACCAGATACCCGTTGCGCTCATCGCCAAACGGACGCGGGATCGGGGTCTTGAAACCGAACAGCGAAACCGTGCCGACCGGGGTCTGAATCAGTTGGGACGTGGTGCTGCTTGGCACCGGCAACACGTTGACCACCACCTGCGGCGTGCTCTGTCCGCCAAACGTGGCGGTAAAACTCTGAACGAAGCGGTCCACGTCTGCGGGGGCCACGTACACATGGGTGGTGTCGTATTGCGGCGCAACGGCCACAGCGGCGGACTGGGCAAAGGCAACGGTGGGTGCAACCACGGCCGCCATCGGACCGGCCAAGAACAGCGTGGCGGAAAGCATCAGGAATCTGGCGCGCATGAACAACGTCTCCGGGGGAAAAGGGCTGGACGCAGGGTCCGCCGACTGGCCCGAGGAGGATTGAATAGACGTGCTATTTGCCGGTTATGCCCTGGCGCCAGGCATAAAAAACGCCGCTGCACAGGGTGCAACGGCGCTTGATAAAGCCATTCGTTCATCCGAACAGCCAGTAGCCCAGCAGCGTCAGCACGAGCACGGCCAGCACCGGACGCAAGATGCGATAGGCCTTGGGGTTGGCGCGTTTGAACTGCTTGACCTTGCCGCTGAAGCTGTTGCTGAACCGCTTACTGAACGCATAAGCCTGATTGATCCCGCCGACGCGCTCGTCATCGGTGTTCTGCGGCGCGGTGGCACGGCCGAGAAACGCGCTGACGCGGCGGTTGACGGCGGTCATGAAGCGGTTGCTCAGCGGCCGCTCGATGTCGCAGAACAGAATCACCCGGGTGACGTCGGTTTCGTTCTTGACCCAGTGCACGTAGGTTTCGTCGAACATCACGTCGTCACCGTCGCGCCAGGCATACACCTGACCGTCGACGAAGATGCGGCAATCGTCGGAGTTCGGCGTGGACAGGCCCAAGTGATAACGCAAGGAGCCGGCAAACGGATCGCGGTGCGGGTTCAAGTGACTGCCACCGGGCAACAGGGCGAACATCGCGCCTTTGACATTGGGAATACGGCTGACCAGTTCGACGGTCTTGGGGCACAACGCCTCGGCCGATGGCAGCGGTTTGTCATACCACTTCAGGTAAAAACGCTTCCAGCCTTTCTTGAAGAACGACCCGAAACCCGCGTCGTTGTCCTTGGCGGCGGCACGGATATAGCCTTCGTCGAACAGGTGCATGGCCTCGTCGCGGATGGTTTCCCAGTTATCACGCAGCACATCGAGTTCGGGAAACTTGCTGCGGTCCAGGTACGGCTTGGACGGCACGCTGGAGAACAGGTACATCAAGGCGTTATAGGGGGCGAACAGTGCGGAGTGATTCACGAACTGGCGCAATACCGGCAAACGCGCCTTGCCGCGCAGATGCACGTACAGCGTGCTGCCGACAAACAGCAGCAGAATCGCCGCTTTGACAGCAAAAGAAAGGGTCATGAAACTCTCCTTGGAACAGGGCCGAACGGCGCGGCCCGAAGCTTACGCTGCTGAAACCGCTGCCGGATGACCTGGGACAATCTTCCGGCGGGTTTCGAATGGCGGCCATCATAAGCTTTAGTCCGCCGGGTAAAAAGCCGAAGCGGCCGCGGACACGACTATTGGGTCAGCTCGCGTTCAGTAAACAGGTCGCTGAAGAGCATGCTCGACAGGTAGCGTTCACCCGAATCCGGCAGCACTACCACAATGGTCTTGCCCTGCATTTCCGGCTTCTCGGCCAGTCGCACCGCGGCGTGCATGGCCGCGCCGCAAGAAATACCGCAGAGAATCCCCTCCTCCTGCATCAGACGCAGGGCCATGGCCTTGGCCTCTTCATCACTGACCAGTTCGACGCGGTCGACAATCGAGAGATCGAGGTTTTTCGGGATGAAGCCCGCGCCAATGCCCTGAATCTTGTGGGGGCTGGGTTTGATCTCTTCACCGGCCATCGCCTGGGTGATGATCGGCGAGCCCATGGGTTCTACCGCCACCGAAATGATCGGCTTGCCCATGGCGTGCTTGATGTAGCGCGAGACGCCGGTGATCGTGCCGCCGGTGCCGACGCCCGCGACCAGCACGTCGATGGCGCCGTCGGTGTCGTTCCAGATTTCCGGCCCAGTGGTCTTCTCGTGAATGGCCGGGTTGGCCGGGTTCTCGAACTGCGCCGGCATGAAGTACGTGTCGGGATCACTGGCAAGCAGCTCCTCGGCTTTGGCGATGGAGCCTTTCATACCCAGCGCAGGCTCGGTCAGGACCAGTTCGGCACCCAGGGCCTTGAGCACCTTGCGCCGCTCTATACTCATGGAGGCCGGCATGGTCAGGGTCAGTTTGTAACCACGGGCTGCGGCGACAAATGCCAGGCCGATGCCGGTATTGCCTGACGTGGGTTCGACGATGGTCATGCCGGGCTTGAGTCTGCCGCTGCTTTCGGCGTCCCAGATCATGTTCGCGCCGATCCGGCACTTGACGGAATACCCGGGATTACGCCCCTCGATCTTGGCCAGGATGGTGACCCCGCGCGGCGCGATTCGATTGATCTGCACCAGTGGCGTGTTGCCGATGGAATGGGCGTTATCTGCGTAAATACGGCTCATGACCGGGTCCTTGTGCAGGTTTGGAAAAGCTCAAAGCCTATGCCTTGAGCCGGTGCAACGTCCAGTCGAAGCGAACCGATCACATCGCCAGCAGTCAACAAAACTACGTGACTGGAGGGTGGAAACATGAAACGTCGTTACAGCTGGCCGTTATGGACAATTGTTGGCCTGGTGGTGCTGCTCATCGCGGTGCATATCGCGCTGCCGTACGTGGTGCGCAATTATCTCAATGACAAGCTGGCAGACATGGGCGACTACCGCGGCCAGGTTACCGACGTGGACCTGGCCCTGTGGCGCGGGGCGTACCGGATCAACGGTCTGAAAATCGTCAAGGTCGACGGCAAGGTCCCGGTGCCGCTGCTGGATGCACCGGTCATCGACCTCGCGGTCAGCTGGCATTCGCTCTGGTACGACCATGCCGTGGTCGCCGAGGTCGCGTTCGTCAGCCCCGAACTCAACTTCGTCGACGGTGGCCCGGACAAGCGCCAGTCCCAGACCGGTGCCGGCACTGACTGGCGCGCTCAGCTGGACAAGCTGCTGCCGATCACCCTCAACGAGCTGCGCATTCAGGACGGCAAGATCACCTTCAGCAATTTCAACTCGACGCCGAAAGTGAAAATCGATGCCGATAATATCAACGCCAGCATCTATAACCTGACCAACGTCGAAGACAAGGCCGGCAAGCGTGATGCCCGTTTCGAGGGCAAGGCCATGCTGCTGGGCCACGCGCCACTGGAAAGCACCGCAACCTTCGACCCGTTCAGCCTGGAGGACTTTGACTTCAAGCTGAGGGCGACCGGTATCCAGCTCAAACGCCTGAACGACTTCGCCTCGGCGTACGGCAAATTCGACTTCAACGCGGGCGACGGCGATGTGGTCGTCGAAGCGCAGGCCACCAATGGCCAGCTCAGCGGCTACATAAAGCCTCTGCTGCGTAATGTCGATGTATTCGACTGGCAACAGGACGTCGAGAATCAGGACAAAGGCTTCTTCCGCTCGATCTGGGAAGCCGTGGTCGGCGGCGGCGAAACGGTCCTCAAGAATCAAGGCAAGAACCAGTTCGCAACCCGCGTCGAACTTAGCGGCAGTGTTCACAAACAGGACATCAATGCGTTCGAGGCGTTTTTGCAGATCCTGCGCAATGCCTTCGTGAAGGCGTTCAACACGCGCTATGACAGTGGCAAGAGCGAGGCGAAGTAAACACAGCGGTTCGATTGGCGCATCCTGTAGGAGTGAGCTTGCTCGCGAAGCGCTTAGTCAGCGATGACTTTCATCGCTGACACGCTTCTCTCGCGAGTCAGTTCACTCGCCCTCTTCGCGTGCCCCCTCGCCGCCGCCGCCTTTCTTCTCAACGCTGCTCCCTTTGTCAGCTCCGTACGGTGCACGCTTCTCGGCCACCATCACGCCGTTCTCGGGCTGATTCTGCAACGCATCCCATCCCAGACACGCCAGCGCCAAGGTGCGCGGTGCGGCCTCGCTGCCGTTGGTGTAGCGGGTGATGCTGCGCGTGCTGACCCCCAGTGCCTCGGCCGCCAAGGCCAGCGGCAATCCGGTGCGCGCGCGCCAGCCGATGAAAATCCGCGTGTTTTCGTCGGTAGCGACCTGCGCCTTGGCGTCCAGGTAAAGGGTGTCGGCGCCGATCTGGATGTCGGGCCCCGCCCACTCGACGGTCCAGCCGTCGTCGCCGATCTGAGCCTGCTTGAACACGTTCGGATCCTTCAGCGGTTGCAGCCCCGGAAATGCAGCGATGTCGCCGCTCAGGTCGAGGACGTATTTCACGTCGTTGATAAATGTCAGCGCCAATTGTTGATGAGCCAACGCCTCTACGGTTTTGAGGCGTGGACGTTTCATGGATGCCATCGTTTCCATTCCTCCAGCAATTCTGTTTGGTGGGTCCTTACCCATTCGAGCGCCTCCCTGAGGACGGCGGCCGGGGCGTGGCCGAGCATGGGTTCAACCAACTGCAGACAGATCAACACATCCAGCCCGCCACCGGTGAGGTGCACGTGGGGCGGCAGGTGATCCTTTTCCCGCAGTTGAATCCTGTATTTGTCCCTGAATCTGTATTTGGTCGACATGCGCAGGAAGGTATCGCTATTTTGGCGATACCTCAACGGTGGTTACAATTTTCTCCCCGGTCAGACCGTGACGCTCCATTCAGATACTGAATAAAGCGTCTGCGTTCACAGTCGCGCGGGGTGCGCGGTATAGTCGCTGCATTCTTTGCGCCCTATCTTGCGCGGTTCAGGCCACAGGCCTGTTCGCGCTGTTCGAGGATTTTCCCCATGAAATTCGAAGGCACCCACGCCTACGTCGCCACCGACGATCTGAAGCTTGCGGTCAATGCCGCCATCACCCTGGAGCGCCCGCTGCTGGTCAAGGGCGAGCCCGGAACCGGCAAGACCATGCTCGCCGAGCAACTGGCCGAGTCCTTCGGCGCGCGGCTGATCACCTGGCACATCAAATCGACCACCAAGGCCCATCAGGGCCTCTATGAGTACGACGCGGTCAGCCGTCTGCGCGACTCGCAGCTGGGCGTCGACAAAGTCCACGACGTGCGCAACTACCTGAAGAAGGGCAAGCTCTGGGAAGCCTTTGAATCCGAAGAGCGGGTGATTCTGTTGATCGACGAAATCGACAAGGCAGACATCGAGTTCCCCAACGACTTGCTGCAAGAACTCGACAAAATGGAGTTCTACGTTTACGAGATCGACGAAACGATCAAGGCCAAAAAGCGCCCGATCATCATCATTACGTCCAACAACGAAAAAGAGCTGCCGGACGCTTTTCTGCGCCGCTGCTTCTTTCACTACATCGCGTTTCCCGATCGCAGCACCCTGCAGAAGATCGTCGACGTGCATTACCCGGACATCAAAAAGGACCTGGTCAGCGAGGCGCTGGACGTGTTCTTCGACGTGCGCAAAGTCCCGGGCCTGAAGAAAAAACCATCGACCTCCGAGCTGGTGGACTGGCTCAAATTGCTGATGGCCGACAACATCGGCGAAGCGGTACTGCGCGAGCGCGACCCCACCAAAGCCATCCCGCCGCTGGCCGGTGCGCTGGTCAAGAACGAGCAGGACGTGCACCTGCTTGAGCGCTTGGCGTTCATGAGCCGTCGCGGCAATCGCTGAGCCTTTTTGGTCAAGCTTAATTAGATCAAGCGCGGGACGCCGACTATGTTGCTCAACCTGTTCAACGAAATGCGTGCGGCCAAAGTGCCGGTTTCGTTGCGTGAACTGCTCGACCTCATCAACGCGCTGAAGCAGCGCGTGACGTTCGCTGACATGGACGAGTTCTATTACCTGTCGCGCACGATTCTGGTGAAGGACGAGCGCCATTTCGACAAGTTCGACCGGGCGTTCGGCGCTTACTTCAATGGCCTGGAAAAGCTCGACGATCACCTGCAGGCACTGATCCCCGAAGACTGGCTGCGCAAGGAGTTCGAGCGCTCGCTGACCGCTGAAGAGCGCGCGCAGATCCAGTCCCTGGGTGGCCTGGACAAGCTGATCGAAGAATTCAAGAAGCGTCTGGAAGAGCAAAAGGAGCGCCACGCCGGCGGCAACAAATGGATCGGCACCGGCGGCACCAGCCCGTTCGGCTCAGGCGGTTATAACCCCGAAGGGATTCGAGTAGGCGACGCCGGCCAGCGTCAGGGCAAGGCAGCGAAGGTTTGGGATCAACGCGAGTACAAGAACCTCGACGACGGGGTTGAACTGGGCACGCGCAACATCAAAGTGGCCCTGCGGCGCCTGCGCAAGTTCGCGCGCCAGGGTGCGGCGGACGAGCTGGACATTGATGGCACGATCGACCACACCGCCCGCGACGCCGGCCTGCTGAACATCCAGATGCGCCCGGAACGCCGCAACACCATCAAACTGTTGCTGTTGTTCGACATCGGCGGCTCGATGGACGCGCACGTGAAGATCTGCGAAGAACTGTTTTCAGCCTGCAAGACCGAGTTCAAGCACATGGAGTATTTCTACTTCCATAACTTCGTCTACGAATCGGTGTGGAAGAACAACCAGCGCCGCACCTCCGAGCGCACCGCCACTCAGGACCTGCTGCACAAATACGGCGCTGACTACAAAGTGATCTTCATCGGCGACGCTGCCATGGCGCCGTACGAAATCACCCAACCGGGCGGCAGCGTCGAGCACTGGAACGAAGAAGCGGGCTACGTCTGGATGCAGCGGTTCATGGCCAAGTTCAAGAAAATCATCTGGATCAACCCGTACCCCAAAGACGCCTGGGCCTACACCACCTCCACCAACATCGTGCGCGACTTGATCGAAGATCAGATGTACCCGCTGACATTGCGCGGGCTGGAGGAAGGGATGCGGTATTTGGCGAAGTGAGGTTTTAGTACCAAGGTCATAACGACTTCGCTAATTTTCCCTGTGTACGAGCTTGCTTGCGAGTGGGGACCGCCTGAGCCATCAACTTCGCCTGACCCAGTGCATTCGCCAGCAAGCTGACTCCCACAGGTTCAGTGCATGACGCCGATATTCCGGCAAACGCAGCTCCATCGTGGGAGCGAGCTTGCTCGCGAATGGGGACCGCCTGAGCCATCAACTTCGCCTGACCCAGCGCATTCGCCAGCAAGCTGACTCCCACAGGTTCAGTGCATGACGCCGATATTCCGGCAAACGCAGCTCCATCGTGGGAGCGAGCTTGCTCGCGAGTGGGGACCGCCTGAGCCATCAACTTTGCCTGACCCAGTGCATTCGCCAGCAAGCTGACTCCCACAGGTTCAGTGCATGACGCCGATATTCCGGCAAACGCAGCTCCATCGTGGGAGCGAGCTTGCTTGCGAATGGGGACCGCCTGAGCCATCAACTTCGCCTGACCCAGCGCATTCGCCAGCAAGCTGACTCCCACAGGTTCAGTGCATGACGCCGATATTCCGGCAAACGCAGCTCCATCGTGGGAGCGAGCTTGCTTGCGAATGGGGACCGCCTGAGCCATCAACTTCGCCTGACCCAGCGCATTCGCCAGCAAGCTGACTCCCACAGGTTCAGTGCATGACGCCGATATTCCGGCAAACGCAGCTCCATCGTGGGAGCGAGCTTGCTCGCGAAGAGGTCAGTACATTCACTGAATCTTTAGCGACTGAAATGCCGCTTTCGTGAGCAAGGTGGAGCGCCACCCCGGTCACTCCCACACGGACGGTGATTGCCGCATGGTGGCGCGGCGCCTGGACAACTGAAACCTCCTAAAGAAGACCGCTGACAAGCTTCAAAAACCGCACCTGCTCCCGATGTGCAACGTCCTGCACGACGGCTTTCATCCGCACCACACTCCCCGGCAGCTTTTGCGCCAGCCGGGCCAGTGACATCGGCGTCAGTGCGCCGAGTCTTGGGTAGCCGCCGATGGTCTGGCGGTCGTTGAGCAGGATGATCGGCTGGCCATCCGGCGGGACCTGAATCGCGCCGAGCGGGATGCCTTCCGAGATCATCGGCTTGCCCCGGTAAGCCAGCTCCGGCCCGAGCAGGCGCATGCCCATGCGGTCGGCGCGGCTGTCGAGGGTCCAGTCGCTGTTGAACGCATCGAATAAGCTCAAGCCGCTGAACTGGCCGATCTGTGCACCCAGCACCACGTCCAGCGGACGCTGATCGGAAACGTCGGGAATAAGATGATCGGGCAGCGCGTGAAGCTCAAACGACGCCCCTGAATAAGTCAGTTGATCGCCTTCAACCAAAGCTTTGCCGCTTCCTTCGAGCCCACCCAGCCCTTCTCGTGCGACGGTGGCACAACTTCCAAGCACATCGACCGCCGCGAATCCGCCGGGCGCAGCAAGATACGCGCGGGCACCAGTGATGGGCCGGGTAAAGCGTAGCTGCTGGCCTTTGCGCACGAAGAAGCTGCGCCACGGCGCAATCGGACGATCGTCGAGCACGGCGCCCAGATCCGCACCGGCCAGCGCCAGGCAGCAGTCGGATTCGGCCAGCAGCGTCAGACCGCCCAGCGTCACTTCGATAACGGCGGCGTTCAGAGCGTTATTCAGCAGCTTGTTGGCCCACGACATCGACACCCAATCCAGCGCCCCACCCTGGGTAACGCCGAGGTGCCTTACGCCGAACCGTCCAACGTCCTGCAACAGGCACAGCGGCGTACTGCTTTTGACCGTCAACGCGCTCATGCCAGGCCTTCCAGCGGCGTGTCGTCGCCGCCCAGACGAATGAATTCTGCGTGATCAACCGCGGCAAAGCGCACGGTATCGCCGGGCTGCATCAGGCTGTAGCCGTCGATTTCGCGATCAAAGAGCTTGGCCGGGGTGCGCCCGAGGATATTCCAACCGCCGGGCGACTCCAGCGGGTAGGCCGCCGTTTGCCGTTCGGCGATGCCGACACTTCCCGCCGCGACGCGCTTGCGGGGTGTCTTGATACGTGGCGCGGCGAGGACTTCTTCCACCAGCCCCATGAACGCAAACCCCGGTGCGAAGCCCAGGGCGAAAACCTGATACTCGCGCTGGCTGTGGCGGCGAATCACCTCGTCCACCGACAACCCGCTGCGCCTGGACAACAGGCTTAACTCGGGGCCAACGCTGAGGTCGTACCAGACCGGCAACACATGCTGCCGACCGCTTTGGGCGGCGTCGGGTGCGAGGTCGGTCAGCGCATCGGTAATGATTGCCCTGGCCTGTGTCGGACTTAGCGCCAACAGATCGTAATGCACCATCAGCGTGGTGTAGGACGGCACCAGATCAATCAAATGCGCAGCGAAACCCTCTCGCAGACGCGACGTCGCGGCCAGCATCCACGGCATATTGGCCTCGTCGATGGCGTCGAATAGACGGACCATCAGGCAGTCGATGGCGACGACTTCGATGCGCAGGTTCACAGGGCAGACGGTCCGGCGTCAGCGGCGTTCAACGCCTGACGAATGCGCTGGACCGCGTCGATGGAGCTGGCGTTGTCGCCATGCACGCACAAGGTGTGTGGTTGCAGTCGCAGCTCGCTGCCATCGCTGGCAATCAAGGCTTCGCCTCGAGACAAGGTCATGGCCTGGGCGATGATGACCTCTGCATCGTGATGCACCGCGCCGGGCAGGTTGCGCGAGACCAGCCGCCCCACGCTGTCGTAGGCGCGATCAGCGAAGGCTTCGAACCACAGCGTGACGCCGAACTCATCGGCAATGGCCTGCGCTGCCGAGTTGTCGCGCATGGCCAGCAGCATCAGCGGCAGTTCAGGGTTGTAACGGGCGATGGCTTCGATGACGGCGCGCAATTGGGTCGGGTTGGCCATCATGTCGTTGTACATCGCGCCGTGGGGCTTGACGTAGCTGACATGGCTGCCCTGGGCTCGGCAAACGCCGTCGAGCGCGCCGATCTGGTAATGCAGCAGGTCTTGAATCTCTTGCGGGGAACAAGCCATCGAGCGACGCCCGAAGCCCACCAGGTCCTGATACGCCGGGTGCGCGCCAATGGTGACGTTGTTGGCCAGAGCCAGCGCGACGGTCTTGCGCATGACGCTCGGGTCCCCGGCGTGGAAGCCGCAGGCGATGTTGGCGCAATCGATGTAGGGCATGACCTCGGCGTCCAGACCCATGGTCCAGGCGCCGTAGCTTTCGCCGATATCACAATTCAATAACAGGCGGCTCAAGGGCGTGACTCCTGTGCGAACGAAACGGGGAGAAGCTCGAGTGTACGCGCGGGTTCATCAGGTTGGCAGCGCGGCACACAGGGCTGTGCGGATGGGAGCATTCTTCGGCGCGAATGGCCGAAGCGTCCAACGAATAAAAGCGCGGGGGAGGATAAGAAAAAGTGAACGGTGCGGGGGATCCTTGCTGACCGGGATGGCCTCATCCCGGCTGAAGCCGGTCCTACAAAGTACGCACCATTGTAGGACCGGCTTTAGCCGGGAAGGCGTCGGCAGCATCGCCATCAACGAAAGGCAAGCCGGACAATCCGCCTCAGCGCCAGTCCCGGCCCACCGGCCGCACGTGGTGCCGACCGACGAATACCCAGTCGATGAACACCACAATGCTTTCGATGACCAGCGAAAACAGCAGCGCGCACAGCAGGCCCCAGCCGATGACTTCCGGCGACAACAACACCTGCCAGGTGTAGCCATTCCAGGTCTCGGTGCGGATCGCAGTGTCAGCGTCAGTCAGCACATGCCAGGCGCGGGCGTACCACGGGCGTTGCAACGCGAGCCATTCACGGTCGAGGGTCTGATTGCGGGTGAGCAGATTATTGATGTTGTCGGCGTCGGTGCGGAACACCGGGTCATCGCTGGTGCGGTAATGCTGGATCAGCGCTTGCACGTCGCCATTGAAGAACCGCAGGGCAGTCTCGTTGTAGCCGCGCAGGCTCTGCTGAGCTTCCAGCATGTGCGCTTCGACGCGCTTGGTGTAGTCGCTGATAAACCCCGGAATCTGCACGCCTATCAACAGGCCTGCCGTGAACAACACCAGTCGTATATA
The DNA here is from genome assembly GCF_016925575.1 of Pseudomonas sp. 15A4. Lineage (NCBI taxonomy): Bacteria > Pseudomonadati > Pseudomonadota > Gammaproteobacteria > Pseudomonadales > Pseudomonadaceae > Pseudomonas > Pseudomonas sp. 15A4. Next base: position 5,302,427 of record NZ_CP068986.1, read on the forward strand.
GCTGCGCAGCATAGATCCCTCTCTTTCAGGCCGAACCTTCGACGACGCATTCGCCGCGGCGCCAAAGACTCCAGTGACCTGGCTCGTAGCGGTTCCAGGTCTCGTTTTCGGTCAGTGGCTCGGTGGCGATCACCGTCACCACATCGTTGGGCGTGGTCTCCGCCTGGAAATCGACGATGACGTCGACGTCTTTGAGGCGCGCCGGCCCGAACGGGGCGCGGCGGGTGATGTGCACCAGCTTGGTCGAACAGTAGCAAAACAGCCAGTCGCCATCACTGAGCAGTGCATTGAACACGCCTTTGCTGCGGTATTCGCTGCAGGCCTCGACCAGTGTCGGCAGCAACTGCTCGATCTCGACCGGCTCGGGAAATGCTTCGCGCACCCGGTTGAGCAGGTCGCAGAACGCCGCTTCGCTGTCGGTATCGCCCACCGGCCGATAGAAAGTCGCGCCGGGATGGAAATCCGCGAGCTGACCGTTGTGGGCGAAACACCAGTTGCGCCCCCACAGTTCGCGGACGAAGGGATGGGTGTTGGACAGGCAGACCTTGCCGACGTTGGCCTGACGAATGTGGCCAATGACCACTTCGCTCTTGATCGGGTAACGCTGCACCAGTTGCGCGACTTCCGACTCGCTGCTCGCGGCAGGATCCTGAAACAGGCGCAGACCCCGGCCTTCGTAGAAACCGATGCCCCAGCCGTCGCGGTGCGGACCGGTGCGACCACCGCGCTGCATCAGCCCGGTGAAGCTGAACACGATGTCTGTCGGTACGTTGGCACTCATGCCCAGGAGTTCACACATGCTCAGGTCTCGGTGCGGTGAAGCACGCGTCTGGGAGAATGCCGGTCACCATCACAGTTTGGGTTCGACGCGATAGCGGCCGCTGGGTGCAGGCGCCGGCGTGGAAGCGGGAGACTGGCTGGCGAAGCGCCCTGCGGCTGGGTCTGCATAAGGCTCGTCGTGTTCCTTCTGCTCGGCGGCAGCTTGTGCAGCGGCGGCTTCGGCGTGGGCCAGACGGGCTTTTTCTTGCGCAGGAACGGCAAGCGGATCAAAGCGAAGATGACGTAGAGCCCCAGGGCGATGGCGCCATAGGTGGCGAGGTCGAGCACGGCGCGCCAGACGTTGTTGCCGACCTTGAGCGCCAGGTCCAGCACGCTGATCGCCAGCGCCGGGGCGTATTGGTCTTTGGCGGGATCAACGATCGTCGGGCAGAACAACAGCACGGCTCCGATCACGCGCAAGGGTTCGCGCAGGTAGCGCCACATCCAGCCGGTCAGCTTGAACCACACCAACAGACAGCCCAACGCGGCGAACGCGTAAAGGCCCCAGGCAATCAGATAGTCGTTGTCGGTCATGACGTCCGTGGTAAGGCAGGTAAAGAGGCGCTTATGATAACGGCTTTTCACCAGCCCGGCTTCCCCGGCTTCAGTTATCGATCTGCGGTATGTCCGGCACCGGGCAACGCGACCGATCCCTTTTAAATGAGCCCACGTGAGAGAGCCCAGCATGCCTTCCGCCCCACATACTTCCAGCGCCCCCGTCGCCCGCAAGGCTGACGGCGCCGATCCGTACGTCTGGCTGCAAAACCGCGACACTGATGAAGTGCTCGATTACCTCAAGGCCGAAAATGCCTGGCAGGAACAGCAGCTCGCAGACCTGCAGCCGTTGCGCGAAACCCTGTTTCAGGAGATCAAGGGCCGCATCCTCGAAACCGACCTGTCACTGCCCTCCCCCTGGGGCCCGTATCTTTATTACACCCGCACCACCGAAGGGGACGAATACGCCCGTCACTATCGCTGCCCGCGGCCGGGCGATGACTCCCAAACCATCGACGAAAGCGCTGAAGAGTTGCTGCTCGACCCGAACGAACTGGCCGGCGGAGGCTTCTTCTCCCTCGGCGCGTTCAGCATCAGCCCCGACCATCAACGCCTGGCCTACAGCCTCGACACCAGCGGCGAAGAGGTTTATCAGCTCTACGTCAAGGAGCTGGACAGCGGCGTGGTCAGCAGCCTGCCGTTCGAAGACTGCGACGGCAGCATGACCTGGGCGAACGACAGCCAGACGCTGTTCTTCGGCGAACTGGACGACACTCACCGTCCGCACAAGCTGTATCGCCATAAGCTGGGCGAAGCCTCCGCCGAACTGGTGTTCAGCGAGCCCGACGGGCGCTTCTTTCTCCACTGCTATCGCAGCAGCTCGGAGGGGCAGTTGATCGTGGGGCTGGACAGCAAAACCACCAGCGAGGCCTGGGTGCTGGACGCCAGCACACCAGAACAGACGTTCGTGTGCATGGCGCCGCGCAGCGAGGGCCATGAGTATTCGGTGGACCACGGGCTGATCGAGGGCAAGTGGAGCTGGGTCATTCGCAGCAATCAGGACGGCATCAACTTTGCGTTGTACCACGCGCCTGAAAAACCCGATGGCATCCCGGAACGGAGCGATTGGCAGAACCTGATTGCCCACAGCGAGACCGTCATGCTCGACGGCTTCAGCCTCAACGCCAAAGGCCTGACCTTGAGCCTGCGCGAAGGCGGCCTGCCGATCGTCGAAGTGCATCCCCAAGGTCTCCCGGCGTATCGCGTGCAACTGCCGGATGCGGCCTACAACCTGTATGTGCAGGACACCCTTGAATTCGAGAGCGACAAGATTCGCCTGCGCTATCAATCGCTGAATCGCCCGCCGCAGGTGTGGCAATTGTCGCTGGCCTCCGGGGAACAGGTCGTACTCAAGGAAACGCCCGTACTGGGTGTGTTCGACGCCGATGCCTACGTCAGCCAGCGGTTGTGGGCGACAGCTGCCGACGGTACGCAAGTGCCGATCAGCCTGGTGGTCAAACGCGAGTTGGCCGGTCAGACCGTTCCGCTGTATCTGTACGGCTATGGCGCGTACGGCGAAAGCCTGGACCCGTGGTTTTCCCATGCACGGCTGAGCCTGCTTGATCGCGGCATCGGGTTTGCCATCGCCCATGTGCGCGGCGGCGGGGAGCTGGGCGAAGCCTGGTACCGCAACGGCAAGCAGGAGCACAAGCAGAACACCTTCAGCGACTTCATCGCCTGCGCCGAACACTTGATCGCGGAAAACATCACCACGGCCGAACAACTGGTGATCAGCGGTGGCAGCGCCGGCGGCCTGTTGATTGGCGCGGTGGTGAACCAGCGTCCGCAGCTGTTCAAGGCGGCCATCGCTGAAGTACCGTTCGTCGATGTACTGAACACCATGCTCGACCCCGATCTGCCGCTGACCGTCACTGAATATGACGAATGGGGCAACCCGCAAGAGCCGGACGTCCACGCGCGCATCAAGGCCTACGCGCCATATGAAAACGTCACGGCGCAGCATTATCCGGCCATGCTGGTGATCGCGGGCTATAACGACAGCCGCGTGCAGTATTGGGAAGCGGCCAAGTGGGTGGCGAAACTGCGTGATCGCAAAACCGACGATAACCTGCTGTTGCTCAAGACCGAACTGGGCGCAGGCCACGGCGGCATGAGCGGGCGTTATCAGGGATTGCGTGACGTAGCCCTCGAATACGGGTTTATTCTGAAAGTGCTGAAAATGGCCTGACGACATCTGCGCGGGCGGTGTGTCACATGACAAGCCCGGACCCTGTAAAGTCCGGGCTGCTTTCACGGCAGCCCGTGCTTAACGCAACCCTCTAGAACACTCAACAAGAACTCGCCATGTCTACATTGCTCAACTCTTCGTCACTCAATAAGGAAATCCGCGACAAGCTGATGGACTGCGGTTTGTTCCTCGCCCTGACGCCGGCTGAATTTGCCGCCGCTGCGGGGTACTTCAGCATCAGCAGCATTGAAAAGGGCGACGCGATCTTCAACGAAGGCGACGCGGGCACGTTCATGTGCATCCTGCATTCGGGCACGGTGTCGGTGCAGAAGCTTAACGGCGACGGCCACCCGGTGGAGACCGCCATCCTGCGCAGCGGCAGAGCGTTCGGCGAAATGGCGGTGCTGGATGGCGAACGTCGCTCGGCCACGTGCATCGCTGCTTCATCGTGCTATTTGCTGAACCTGGGCAAGGACTCGCTGGACAAGATGCTCAACGACGCGCCGAAAGTGGCAGCGAAAATCATCCGCGCGATCGCGGTGGCGATGTCCAAGCGACTGCGCATGATGGACGGCCAGGTCGTGGCGCAGCAGGATTAAGCAGAACGGCCTTCAGGGAGTCGGCTTGGCCGAAGGCTGCAAGCCCGGCAATGGCTCATCTTCCTTCGGAGGGCCTGGCTGGGGGATCTTCGGCAGCAGCGGCGGGTTGCCCTGTCCGCCTGCATGGGGAATGCCCGGCGGTGCCACTTGCGGATAGGGTGTGGGCGTTGCGGTGCCGGGCGAACCGGCCGACGCCGCGATGGGCTCGGGCGTATTCAGAACAGGTTGCAGGCTCTCGGCAGACGCTTGCGACACGCCGAGCACAGTGATGACAATCGTCAGTAGAATGGAGCACTTCATCGTTGGCCTCCCCTGCCAATCTTTCGCTTATCGCTCAGGCTACTCCTGCGCAACCCATCGCGCTCTGACAAATTGCGCTGTATGCGGCCCAACCCTTTTGACGAGTTATCCATGAAACGTTTTGTTCTGCTCGACACCACTCCGATCCCCGATAACGGCGGCGCCTTGTGCCTGTTCGAGTACGGCGAGGATTTTGTCATCAAGATCCAGGGTGGCGACGGCGGCCAGTTGATGAACACGCGCATGCATGGTTCCGAAGACGCCCTGGCGGAAATCCCCTGCAAGAAGGTCGCGGCGCGCCTCAACCCTCGGGTGCTGATCGGCGGGCTGGGCATGGGCTTTACCCTGGCGTCAGCACTCAAGCACCTGGGCAAGAACGGGGAAGTCGTCGTCGCCGAGCTAGTGCCCGGTGTTGTCGAGTGGAACCGCGGCGCGCTGGGTGAGAAATCGGGCAATCCGTTGCAGGACCCACGCGCCAAGGTGGTGGTGCAGGACGTCGCCCAGGTACTGAAGGCCGAGCCTCAAGGCTTTGACGCGATCATGCTGGACGTCGACAACGGCCCCGAAGGCCTGACACAAAAATCCAACAGCTGGCTATATTCGGCCGGTGGTCTCGCGGCCTGTCCCAGCGCGCTGCGCCCCAAAGGCGTGCTGGCCGTATGGTCCGCCAGCGCCGACGCGGCTTTCAGCGACAAGCTGCGCAAGGCCGGTTTCAAGGCTGAAGAGGTCAAGGTCTACGCCCACGGCAACAAAGGCACACGGCACACCATCTGGATCGCTGAAAAACTCAAGGGCTGATCGACGGGCAAAGCGCTAGACTTGCCTGCATTGCTCTCCATCGCCAACAGAACACGAAACAGGTGACGCCATGAGTTCGGCCAACACGCCAACCAACACTTCCAAGCTGGACCGCATCCTCGCCGACAACCAGCGTGACCGCGAGATGGGTTACCGCGACAAAGCCCTGCGCATGTACCCGCACGTGTGCGGCCGCTGCGCCCGGGAATTTGCCGGAAAACGCCTCAGTGAGCTGACCGTGCACCACCGCGACCACAACCACGACAACAATCCCCAGGACGGCTCCAACTGGGAACTGCTGTGCCTGTACTGCCACGACAACGAACACTCGCGTTACACCGATCAGCAATACTTCTCGGAAAGCTCGACCAGCAGCCCGAAAACCGCCAAGGCGACCCACAACCCGTTCGCCGCGCTGGCGGGGTTGATGAAGAAGGATTGAGGCGTTGAGCTGCAAGTTTTAAGCGGCAAGCTGCAAGTAAAAGCACAGCGGCGTTTGTCGGGCCACCGTTCACCGCCTCTTGCAGCTTAAAGCTTGAGGCTTGAGGCTTGCAGCTTGTGGCTTGTGGCTTGTGGCTTGTGGCTTGTGGCTTGCCGCTTAAAGCTTAAAGCTGCCTCTTTCCCCTATACTCCCGCGCTTTCTCTGATGAGCACCCTCCCCCGTGGCCAACAAACGCTATGCCTGCATCGGCTTGTTCAATCCCAAATCCCCGGAAAACGTCGGTTCGGTGATGCGCGCAGCGGGCTGCTATGGCGTGGCGTCGGTGTTCTACACCGGCAAGCGCTACGAGCGTGCGCGTGATTTCGTTACCGACACCAAGAAGATCCACCAGGACATTCCGCTGATCGGCATTGATGACCTGCGCAAGATCATCCCGCTGGGCTGCGTGCCGGTGGCCGTGGAGTTGGTCGAGGGCGCACGTGCGCTGCCCGACTACACTCACCCGGACCGGGCGATCTATATCTTCGGGCCGGAAGACGGTTCGCTGGATAAAGAGATCCGCGATTGGTGCGAAGACGTGGTGTACATCCCCACGACGGGCTGCATGAACCTCGCCGCGACCGTCAACGTCGTGCTTTACGACCGCATGGCCAAAGGCATCAATACCCGCTCTGGCCCGCAGTTCGGACGGGAAACCGATCGCACCTGACGTCCGCGCGCTGACAAAACGCATTGAACAGTTTGCGCTGCTGACAGTCAGCTTTAAGGACCCCAACCTTTCACGGAGAACGCATCATGAGCGACACCCCGATCATTGAACGCATCGAACGACCTTTGCACGATTACCCGGAGCAGAACGTACAGGGCTGGGAGCGCATTGGCTCGCTGGCAGGTGGTGTACTGATGATGGGCAAAGGCCTGCGCCGCGGCGGGATTTTTGGTCTGGTGCAGCTGGCAATCGGCGGCGCCGTTCTGGCCCGTGGCATCACCGGCCACTGCTCTGCCAAGTCGCTGATCGACAAAAGCCGCAGCGAAATGGACGTGGCCCGTTCGCGCATCGAAGAAGCAGGCGCTGAGCTGAGCAAGCTGAAAACCAAAGCTGAAGTCGCTGTAGAAGACGCTGTCGACACCGGCGTCGACGCACTGAAAGGTCCGAAAGGCGTCTGATCGACGCTGCATCGCAAGCAAGCTCGTGACGGCTGAACCCACAGCCTCACGAGCTTTTTGCATTAGCCTGCTCGAAAAATCAGGTAATCCTCCCAGTCGTCCTCGGGCACGCTGCCTTCGCTGAGCATGCGTCCGGACTGGGAAATATGCTGTTTATGCACCTGATCCCGGTCCCCGCACACCAAGTGGTGCCAGAGCGGCAGGTCCTTGCCCTCGCTGACCAGCCGATAGCCGCAGGTGGGCGGCAGCCATTTGAATTCGTCAGCCTTTCCGGGCGTCAGCTGAATGCAGTCCGGGACCTGGGCGCGGCGATTCGGGTAGTCAGTGCAGGCGCAGGTCTTCAGGTCCAGCAGCTTGCAGGCGATGCGCGTGTAATAAACGCTGCCGTCGTCCTCGTCCTCAAGCTTTTGCAGGCAGCACAAACCGCAACCGTCGCACAGCGACTCCCACTCGACGGCATCGAGCTGATCGAGGGTTTTGCGTATCCAGAAGGGTTCTACGATGGCGGCCATGGTTCTCGCGCAAACAGCTGTGGGCAATGAAAGGCCGCCAGTCTAGAGGTACAGGTCCGTTGGGCCAAGCACGGGCGACTGTCGGTCGACGGGCGCGGCAGATGGAAGCGGCTATAACTGCGAAATGCGCAAGCTTGTCAGCAGCGAAGCGGCGCAGTAGCTTTAGGCCCTCGCGGGCAGGTCTGCCATTGCCCGCGCTGACCCACCCCCTTTGCGACGATGCCTGCCGTCAACGGCCCATCTGAATGATCCCGCCACCTGCTGCAGGCGAGCGGTTTATCTCTCTTTTAGGATCGAATCCATGAGCGCCAATCCACGTGTTGCCGAATACGCCATCGACCCGCAATTCATCGAGCGCTGGTCGCCGCGCGCGTTCAGCGGCGAGAGCATCCCGCAGGAAACCCTGCTGAGCTTTTTGAAGCCGCGCGCTGGGCACCTTCGGCTTACAACTCACAGCCCTGGCGCTTTCTCTACGCCCGCCGTGACACGCCCAACTGGGAGCGTTTCCTCGGCCTGCTGAATGAATTCAATCGGGGCTGGGCACAGCATGCCTCGGCGCTGGTGATCATTATTTCCAAAACCACCTTCACCGCCCCCGGCGCGACGGAAGAAACGCCGGCGCTGTGGCACACCTTCGATACCGGTTCGGCGTGGGGATACCTGGCGCTGCAAGCAAGTCTCGGCGGTTGGCACACCCATGGCATGGCGGGTTTCGATCAGGAACTGACTCGCCAGGAGCTCAAGATTCCAGAGGATTACGCGGTGCACGCGGCCGTGGCGATCGGCAAGCTGGGGGATAAATCGACGCTGGCCGAATACCTTCAGGCTCGGGAAACGCCGAGCCCGCGTCGGCCGCTGGCTGAATTGGCGGCCGAGGGGGATTTCAGTTTGTAAGGGCTGGACGCTCGGTTTTAGTGGAACCGGGTTTAGCCGGGAAGACGTCGGGGGCCACTCCACAAAATGGATGGCGTACATACTGGCCTCTTCCCGGCTGAAGCCGGTCCCACAAGGACAGGCTTCAATACCCCTTGGCGAAGTCCACTTCGCCGCGCAACGCCTCGCCGGCCGCATAGGCCTTGAGGTTGTCCACGAACAGCTGGGTCATCGCCGGCGGCGACGTCGGCGCCGAGCTGTGACCGGTGAGCAACAAGCCCCACGCCGTCCAGAACGGGTGACGCTGGGGCAGCGGTTCCTGACGGCAGACGTCGATAACCGCCCCGGCCAGATGCCCTTCTTTCAGCGCCTCTACGAGATCCGCATCCACCACCGCCGTGCCCCGACCGACGTTGATGAACAACGCCGAAGGCTTGAAGCAGGCAAACAGTTTGGCGTTGTAGAGATCCTGGGTCTGCGGCGTGTTGGGCAGCAGGTTGATGACGAAATCAACCTCGGCCACCAGACGCGGCAGGTCCTCCAGCGCAGCCACTTCAACGAACGGCGCTTCGGTCCGCGCGCTCGACGCGATGCCATACAACTCGACGCCAAACGGCACGAGGAACTGCGCGACGTGCCGGCCAATGTCGCCCGTCCCGACGATCAACGCCTTGCGCCCGGACAGACTGCGGCCCATGCGATTGTCCCACTTGCGCTCGACCTGACTGACCAGCCGCGCCAGCACTTCACGCTCGTGCACCAGCATGTAAGTCAACACGAACTCGGCCATCACCTGACCGAAGATGCCAACGGCGCGGGTCAGTTGATAATCGCGGTACAGCCCGTCAGCCAGCAGCGGCGTGATGCCGGCCCATGTCGATTGTAGCCATTTCGGTTTGTGTCCCTGGCGCAGCAGATTGGCCAGCAGGTCAGGCTGGCCGAGCCAGATCGGTGCTTCGGCGGCCATTTTCGACAGTTCGGCGGAATTACCGCTGCTCATCACTTCGATCTCGGGGGCCGTCTGGCGGAGCAGTTCGGTGTAAACGGGGTAATCGTGTTCGGCGATCAGAACGCGCATGGATTCAAAACTCGAATAAACGGGGCATGCGACCGCGCAGCGTTCCAGACCGTGCTCGGTTCAGCCGGTCAGATTTGACGCATGCAACGGTCCGGTGTACCCCTGCGATGGATTGCAGGGTCAGAAATCGATCACATCGGATCGTTGCGGCGCAGCAGCTCTTCAGGCAAGTGCTCGATGTAGTCGTCTTCGGCCGGTGGCATCTGCAGGTGGTAACCCTGCTTGTCCAGATTGGCGAGCACCGCGTGAATGTCTTCACGGGCCAGGGCGCGCTCCGGCGACAGGACCAGGTTGAAGGCGTGCTGCGGCTTGCCGAACGCGGTCAGCAACTCCTCGGGCACACGCTCCAGGGCGTCGCTCTTGAGGACATACAGGTACATTTCGTTCCTGCGCGGGCTGCGGTAGATGGAGCAAATACGTTTCAAGGCTGTTCTCCGGCGTTGGCCAGGCTGTCGAGCAGCATCTGACCCATCAATTCGCGGCGCCAGCCACGCAGCGAATCGGGCAGTTTATAGGGACCGTCTGGGTAACCGGTCTTGAGCAGGGCTTCGAGGGTCTTTTTGCGCAGCATCAATTCCGGCGCCATGTCGAGGCGCTCGGCTTGCTGCTGGCCAATGGCGCGCAGGCTCTTGAGCACATTGGAGGCCTCGATCGGCAGCGGTTCCGGCAGTGCGGGCGGCCACAGATCCGGCGACACGCTGCCGGCTTTCTTGATCAGGTCGAGCAGAAATTCGCCGTCCTGCCGCACGGTCTTGGGGTGCATATCATCGATCTTCGCCAGCGCGGCGAGGTTGTCCGGCTGGGATTTGGCCAGCGGCCAGAGCGAATGTTCGCGCAGAATGCGATTGCGTGGCTGATTACGCAGGCGCGCCTGTTGCTCGCGCCAGGCGCAGAGCTCACGCAGCACGGCGAGTTGCGCCCGGGACAGCTTCCACGCCAGCTTGGCGTCGCGGTAAGCGTCATAGGGATCGGTTTCGCGGCGCAGGTTGGCGACCAGTTCGGCACCGTCCTCCAGCACCCATGCGTACTTTTCATCGGACAGACGCGGACGCAGCAGGTTGTACACCTCGGCCAGGTGAACGGCGTCTTCGGCGGCGTAGCTGATCTGGGTTTCCGAAAGCGGCCGCTGCAGCCAGTCGGAACGCGTCTCGCCCTTCGGCAGATCGATGTTCAGCACTTCCTGAACCAGACGCGAATAACCCATCGAGAACCCGAGGTTCAGGTAGGCCGCAGCCAGTTGCGTGTCGAACAGCGGCGCCGGCAGACTGCCGGTCAGGCGCAACAGCACCTCAAGGTCCTCGCTGCAGGCGTGAACGACTTTGATGACGTCAGGGTTTTCCAGCAGCGCGGCCAGAGGTTTCCAGTCGCTTATCAGCAACGGGTCGATCAGGTAAGCGCTTGAACCATCGCCGATCTGCAACAGCGCGGCGATGGGATAGAAGGTGTCGACCCGCATGAATTCGGTGTCGAGCGCAACGTAGGGCAGTGTCTGCCACTGTGCGCAATGTTCGGCGAGGCTATGGTCGTCGCGAATCCAGTGAATATCGATGGCCACACGGCTCTCCCTCGAAGAATGGCGCGCAGTATATATCGCTACAAGCGGTTACCGGGCATCCGTCCTGCAAGTCTCGAACAACTTCATCTTTGGAGCGCGCAAATAGCCGCCGCGGCGACGACCGTCCATCCGATCACTGATCACTGGCCCGCCTTGCGCAGCACGTACACACGCCACATGGCGTAGCCGGGGAGAAAGTCGTGGTGATCGATGATCCTGAAACCCGCCTGCGCGAACTCGGATTCGATGTCGCTGCGGCACACCACATACCGATTGCGTGGAGCGGATGCTTCAACGTCCAGTCGACCTTGCTGACGTTTGCGACGCCACGATTTCACGTTGCCGTCGACCCACAGCGCGACGATGGCTGTGTCGCGGGTGACTCGATGAAACTCGTCGAGAATCGCGCCGCGTTTTTCACGGTCGGCCAGGTGATGGAACAACCGCATGCAAAAGATGCAGTCCACTGCATTGGCGGACAGGCCGATGGAAAACGCCGAGCTCTGGAACGTGCGGATGCGCTTGCGCACTTCGCTCGACGACTGCGCCTCGGCACGCGCCAGCATGTCGGTGGAAGGGTCGGCCGCGAGGATCACTCGATTGGTGTGTTCGGCCAGCACTGGCCAGAAACGCCCCGAGCCCGACGGCAAATCCAGCACCAGCCCGGGCTCCCCCGCGTCTCGCAACGCTCTGCGCGCTATTTGCGCATCGCGCCAGAGACTGAGACGTCGGCTGAGGGTGTGTCCGTGTGGGCGCCCGAACTCACCGGCGTGAAGGTTTTTATCGAGGGACTCACTCATTGGCCAATACCCCGTCCGTATAAATCCCCCGACAGCCCGCGAACATGTCCAGCGCGGGGTTGTAGACGCTTGTCCGCACCTGCAGCAGACCCAGCATTGAGTGGAACAAGTTGTCCTGACTCAGCGGCGCGTTTCGCTCTTTTTGCAGGCAATGGGTATCCACGGCAAATGACTGCTGATAGTTCTCGGAGAACCAGGCAACCATCGGGACATGTTTCTGTTGATCGGGCGCCAGCATATAAGGCGTGCCGTGCAAGAACAGGTTGTACTCACCCAACGACTCGCCGTGGTCGGAAAGATAAACCATGGCCGTGTCTACGTTGCCCTGATTGTTGCGCAGGATGTCGATCAACGTCGCGAGTACATGGTCGGTGTACAGCAATGTGTTGTCGTAACCGTTAACGATACTTTCCCGGGAGCAATTATTCAGTGCATTGCTTTCGCACACCGGCGTGAACTTCTCGAACTCTTTTGGATAACGCTTGAAGTACTCAGGCCCATGACTGCCCATCTGGTGAAGGACCAGCACGGTGTCTTTGTCCAGTGTGTCGATGAAGTGCTGCAGGCCCTGCAACAGGATTTCATCGCGGCACTCGTTGTTGGCGCACAGCGCCGGGTCCTTGAGATTGCTGACATCCTGCAACGTCACCCGGTCGCAAGTGCCTTTGCAACCCGACTGGTTGTCGCGCCAGATCACATCCAGCCCGGCGCGTTTCAACACATCAAGCATGCCTTCTTCATTGCGGGCGGTGGTTGCGTTGTAATCCTTGCGGCCCATGTTGGAGAACATGCACGGCACCGACACCGCCGTCTCCGTGCCGCAGGAATGCACATCCGTAAACGTGAGCAGGCCCTGCTCCTTGCTCAACTGCGGCGTGGTATCGCGGTTGTAACCCAGAATGCCGAAGTTCTCGGCCCGCGCACTTTCGCCCACGACCAGCACGGTCAGTGACTTGCGCTTGTGCTGCTGCCAATCGCTGGCAAGCTTGGCGTCTTGACCGATACTCACGAACGGCCGCTGCGCCGACTTGACCTGCTCGCTCAAGTAACCCAATGACGCCGCAAGGTAGTTGCTCGGCACCACCATCAGGCGCAACTCGTGATGATTGCGAAACAGCGACGACAGCCCCTGATAATTCAACAGCGCCACACCGCCAATGGCGACCGCGCACACAACAGACACCAGCGCTTTGCTGAGCAACTCACGGGGCCAGCGGCGATAAGCAATCGGTGTGTTGAAAAGAATAAATGAAGGCACAACACCCAGAAAAAACAAATAACCGAGCAACTTCAATGAAAGAAGATCGCGCACTTCGGTGACATTGGTTTCAGCGAAGTTTCTGAACATGCCCGCGTCAATCATCACGCCGTATTGGCTCATGAAATAAGCCACACCGGCGCTGATAAAAAAGAGACAGATCAGTACAGATTTCAATACACGCTTGAACGCTAACAGCGTGAAAAAGATATTGAACGCGCAGAACACCATCAGCGCAAACGCACAACGCAATAACACACCCTTGCCGTCCGAGTCGGTGATTGCAAATAGATGCTGCCAGAGGGTCAGGTTAAACCCGACCAACAAAAAGGCACTGGCAAGCAATGTCACAAGCTCGGGACGAACTGCTTTGACGTTGAGCATAAAAGTCTGCTTGGTTGGAAATGAGAATATAAACGCGGAAGGACCCCCGCCGATGCCGCGAACTTTAGGCATCTGGCCATCAATTTTTTGTGAAAAGGATGAGAACGAATGGTGGGGTGGGTTTGTTGCTTATTAGATAGGATCCTGCGGTGCAAGCCGCAGGAAATCAGCCAGGTCTTCAGTAGCCGATCAAGCTTTACGCCGAGCGGGCCTGCGCCGCTGCATCCTCAATAATCATCTGCGCCGCCTTCTCGGCGATCATTACGGTCGGCGAGCAGGTGTTGCCGGAGGTGATGTTCGGCATGATCGACGCATCCACCACGCGCAGGCCGGTGATGCCGTGCACGCGCAGGCGTTCGTCTACCACGGCGTCGCGGCCCTGCCCCATCTTGCAGGTGCCGACCGGGTGAAAGATCGTCGTGCCGACAACGCTGGCCGCCTCGCGCAATTCTTCCTCGGTTTGCAGGCTCGCGCCGGGCAGGTACTCGACCGGTTCGAAGGGAGCGAGGGCAGGTGCCGCGGCGATGCGACGGGTCAGGCGAATCGCATCTGCGGCCACTTTGAGGTCTGCCTCGTGACTCAGGTAGTTCGGGCGAATGATGGGCGCGGCATCGGCCAGCGCCGAACGGATTTCCACCGTGCCACGGCTCTGCGGGCGCAGATCGCACACGGACGCAGTGAATGCGGGGAAGCCGTGAAGCGGCTCGCCGAAGCGCTCAAGGGACAAGGGCTGCACGTGGTATTCAAGATTGGCGCTTGCCTGCTCCGGCCCCGAGCGTGCAAACGCGCCCAACTGACTCGGCGCCATCGCCAACGGACCGCTGCGATTGAAGGCATAGCGCAGACCCATGTTCATCTTGCCCCACAGGCTGCCGGCCATCTGGTTCAGCGTCTGGCCGTTGCTGACCTTGTAGATCAGCCGCAACTGCAGGTGATCCTGCAGATTCGCACCAACGCCGGGCAGCGCATGCCGAACGCCGATGCCGAGCTTTTCCAGCAGTGGACGCGGCCCGATGCCTGAGCGCTGCAACACCATGGGCGACCCGATGGCGCCGCAGCAGAGGATGATCTCCCGCCGGGCGCGAAGCGTCTGTTCCTGCCCGTTGACGCGAACAATCACTCCGCTGGCCCGGTTGTTTTCAAAAACACGCGCGACACTTCTGCACCGGTGATCACCGTCAGATTGGGGCGTTTTAACGCCGGTCTGAGAAATGCCTTGGACGCGTTCCAGCGCACACCGCGCCGCTGATTGACCTGAAAATAACTGCACCCTTCGTTGTCGCCGCCATTGAAGTCGGGGATCGACGGGATGCCGGTTTGCGCCGCCGCCTCACGGAACGCATCCAGCAACGTCCATGAGAGGCGCTGCTGCTCGACGCGCCACTCACCTTTCGCGCTGTGAAGGTCCGAGTCGCCGGCGTAGTGGTTTTCCGAGCGCTTGAAGATCGGCAATACGTCCTTCCAGCCCCACCCGTTGTTGCCCTGCTCCGCCCAGCCGTCGTAGTCCCGCGACTGGCCGCGCATGTAAATCATGCCGTTGATGGATGAGCACCCGCCCAGCACTTTGCCGCGAGGGTAATTGAGAGCCCGCCCGCCGAGGCCGGGCTCCGCTTCGGTCTTGAAGCACCAGTCGGTGCGCGGATTGCCGATGCAGTAGAGGTAGCCCACCGGCACATGAATCCAGGCGTAATTGTCCTGGCCGCCCGCTTCGAGCAGCAGGACTCGATGGGCAGGATTCTCCGACAGCCGATTGGCCAGCAGGCAGCCCGCCGGGCCTGCGCCGACGATGATGTAGTCATGGAGACCGACGTCCGTTTGCATGCGTCCCTCGCTGATATTTTTGTTTTTATGCAGAGCCCATCCTGAAGTTATTCGCCACAAAACAAAAGACCGCCGCATGTTTCCATGGGGCGGTCCGGGTTGAAGCGTTTGCTGTCAGTAACGGATGCGATTACACCGCGCTGCGGCGGTAGCTGCGGTAGTTCGGCATCCAGAAGTTATGCTCGATGGCTTCGACGAGCATTTCTTCGGTGGTCTCCAGGGCCATGCCTTCAGCCTGAGCCTGCTTGGCCACGGCCAGGGCAATCTTCTTGCTCACCTGCTGAATCTCTTTCAACGGCGGCAGGACAGCGTCACCTTTGCCCGTCACCATCGGCGAGCATTCCGCCAGCGCATTGGAAGCCGCCATCAGCATTTTGTCGGTGATGCGCGTGGCTTTCGACGCCACAACACCCAGACCGATGCCGGGGAAGATGTAGGAGTTGTTGCACTGGGCGATGTGGAACGTGCGATCGCCTACGGTGACCGGGGCAAACGGACTGCCGGTCGCGACCAGCGCGTCGCCGTTGGTCCAGGTCAGCACTTCCTGCGGCGTAACTTCGACCTTCGAGGTCGGGTTGGACAGCGGCATGACCAGCGGCTTGGCGCAGTGCTTGTGCATCTCGCGGATAACCTGCTCGGTGAACAGCCCGCGCTGGCCGGACACGCCGATCAGCACCGTCGGCTTGCCGTTGGCGACCACGTCCAGCAACTCGGGCGAACCCTCACCGCTCGACCAGACCGACACGTCGACAGACTTCTGCGCGAGGTTCTTCTGGAAGTCCAGCAGGTTGTCCATGCTGTCAGTCAGCAGCCCGAAGCGGTCGACCATCATCACGCGTTTGCGCGCTTCGGCTTCGCTCAAGCCCTCGATGACCATGGCCGCAATGATGTGCTCGGCAATCCCGCAACCTGCCGAACCCGCGCCCAGGAACACTACCCGCTGCTGGCCCAGGGTTTCGTGCTTGGCCTTGCAAGCCGCCAGCAAGGTGCCCACGGCAACCGAAGCCGTACCCTGAATGTCGTCGTTGAAGCAGCACAACTCATCGCGATACTTCTCCAGCAACGGCATGGCGTTGGTCTGGGCGAAGTCTTCGAACTGCAGCAGCACGTCCGGCCAGCGGCGCTGAACAGCCTCGATGAACAGCGCGATGAAGTCGTCGTATTCCTTGCCGGTGACGCGCTCGTGGCGCCAGCCCATGTACATCGGGTCGTCCAGCAGCTCTTTGTTGTTGGTGCCCACATCGAGCACGATCGGCAAGGTGTAGGCCGGGCTGATGCCGCCGCACGCGGTGTACAGCGACAGCTTGCCAATCGGAATGCCCATGCCGCCGATGCCCTGATCGCCCAGGCCGAGGATGCGCTCGCTGTCCGTTACCACGATGATTTTGATGCGATCTTTCGTTGCGCTGCGCAGGATATCGTCGATGCGATCGCGCTCGGGGTAGGAGATGAACAGCCCGCGGTGGGTACGGTAGATCTTCGAGAATTCCTGGCACGCCTGACCCACGGTCGGTGTGTAGATGATCGGCAGCATCTCGTCGAGGTGCGAATCCAGCAGGCGGAAGAAGAGGGTTTCGTTGTTGTCCTGGATCGAGCGCAGATAAATGTGTTTATCCAGATCGCTCGCGCATTGCTGGTACTGGTTATAAACGCGGGTGACCTGCTCTTCGATCGTTTCGACGTTCTGCGGCAGCAGGCCGACCAGGTTGAAATCGATGCGCTCTTGCGGTGTGAACGCACTGCCCTTGTTGAGCAGCGGCATCTCCAGCAACGAAGGGCCGGCATAGGAAATATATAAAGGTCGCGAGGTCTTGGTCATTTGCAGTGATCGCCTTTTCTCTGTTTGCTCTATCAATACGTCGTCGACACGATGCCCCGGAGGTCGATGTATACGACGCTCAACGCGGGATCCGTCCGAAAAAATAGGGGGTAAAAACAGGGTGCCTATCTTACTCGCCTGAAAACGATTGCGACATTTTGTCGCCCGTCGATTGCGAAATGGTGGCGCCCAAGCGTCCACAGGGTGAGGAAACACCCTTGGATTAGGAACAAAAACCGCGCGCTGGGTCACAGTGAAAACGCCGGCATGACGATTTGACCGTTTCAAGAAAAGGGCTTTCGATCGTGGTCACCCTGGATCAAGGGACGAAATGCCTTACACATTGAACTGGCGATACGCCATTGCAGTCACATTGATATCAATCCGGAGATATTAATGTCAGGCCAGCGCATCTTTCGTATCCACTACCGCTTTCTGGGCGAGCAACGTGTCTTTCTCCAACCCGATTCGGCGCTGAACGAAGTTGATGCCTGGTACTACGCCTGCCTGCATGCGGGCATCGGCGTACTGCACAATCTGTCAAAGACCCGGGAAGAGCTAACGGCGCTGATCGCCCATGGGCGGCGATATGGTTTGACGGACGTGCGCTGGGGGAGTGGGCGTGATCTCGGAGCGCGACCGATCCGCGTTGTGCGGATTCATCGAAAGATAGGCAGTGCACGCAGACGCCAGAAACGAAAAAGCCCCAGAAGCATAACTTCTGGGGCTTTTTAAATAATGGCGGAGAGATAGGGATTTGAACCCTAGGTACTGTCGCCAGTACAACGGATTTCGAATCCGTCCCGTTCGGCCACTCCGGCATCTCTCCAACGGCGCGCATCATAACAGTTCGTTCGAGGAACGCGAACCCTTTTTAAGGATTTTTTCGCGTTCTTTCAGATGCTTGCAGCGTTTTCCGCCGGAGTCGTTGGATCAGAGCGGTACGCCGAGACGCTGGGCGACTTCTTCATAGGCTTCGATGACATCGCCGAGGCCCTGACGGAAGCGGTCCTTGTCCATTTTCTTGCGGGTCTCTTTGTCCCACAGGCGGCAGCCGTCCGGGCTGAACTCGTCACCCAGGACGATCGAGCCGTCGCTGAACACGCCAAATTCCAGCTTGAAGTCGACCAGCAGCAGGCCGGCGTCGTCGAACAGCTTGGTCAGGACTTCATTGACCTTCAGCGACAGTTCTTTCATGCGAACCAGTTGCTCGGCGGTGCCCCAACCGAACGCGACAACGTGGGAGTCGTTGATGAACGGGTCGCCCTTGGCGTCGTCCTTCAGGAACAGCTCGAACGTGTAAGGGTTGAGCTTCATGCCCTCTTCCACGCCCAGGCGCTTGACCAGGCTGCCCGCGGCGTAGTTACGCACGACGCATTCGACCGGGATCATGTCGAGCTTCTTGACCAGCACTTCGTTGTCGCCCAGCAGTTTGTCGAACTGGGTCGGAACGCCTGCGGCTTCCAGCTTCTGCATGATGAAGGCGTTGAACTTGTTGTTCACCATACCTTTGCGGTCGAGCTGTTCGATGCGCTTGCCGTCGAACGCCGAAGTGTCGTTGCGGAACACAAGGATCAAGCGGTCAGCGTCGTCGGTCTTGTAAACCGACTTGGCTTTGCCGCGGTAGAGTTCTTCACGTTTTTCCATGATGGGCTCCGCTTGCTGAATCTGGCTGAATAGTGGGGGCAAGTCGCCCGTTTGGGACGCTAGGCGATTTCGCGCCAGTCGAGCCCTGAATCCTGATCGGCCAATTGTAGCCAGTCCTCGTCGCACCCAAGGGTGTCGACGAAACATTGCCGGGCCAGATGCGGCAGGTTGTTCTTGCTGCTCAGATGGGCCAGCACCAGGTGCTGCAGATCCTGCCATCCCAACTCGTTCACCAGACTGGCAGCCTGATGATTGTTCAAATGACCGTGATCGCCGCCCACCCGCTGCTTGAGAAAGTACGGGTACTGGCCCCGCGCAAGCAGATCGCGGCAGTGATTGGACTCGACCATGAGCGCGTCGAGCCCGCGGTAGCTGTCGAGCACCATCGGGCAATACGAACCAAGGTCGGTCAACAGGCCGAAGCGCCGGCGCCCGTCGTTGAACACGAACTGCGTGGGCTCCAGCGCATCGTGAGCCACTGACACCACGTCGATGCCCAGACCGCCAATGCGCAGACCCTGCCCGCCCACCAGCCGAAGACCCGCTTCGACCGGTTTGCGCATGCCGCGCAGCGTGCCGTCGCTGAGGTACACCGGCACATCGTAGCGCCGAGACAGCAAACCCACGCCATGCACATGATCGGCATGTTCGTGGGTTACCAGAATGGCGCTCAGTTGTTTACCGCTGACGCCCAGCCTGTCGAGCCGCCGTTCGGTCTCTCGCAGGGAGAAACCGCAATCGACCAGCACGTACGTGTCGTTGCTCGCGACCAGCGTGGCATTGCCGCGACTGCCGCTGCCAAGAACCGCGAAGCGCACTTAACCCAGGTTGTCCTGAATGACGCTTAACACACGACGAGCGACTTCCGTCGGCGCCACGGTGTTGATGTTCTTCTCGACCGTGACCTGAACGTTCTCGCCGACCTTGCTCAGGCGAACCTGATAACGCTCGGCGCGGGCTTCTTTCTCTTCCTTGGACTCTTCACTGCCGAACACGCGGCTGAGGAAGCCAGGCTTGTTTTCAGGATTGTCGGGCTTTTCCGCCACGTTGATGTAGTACAGGCCCAGGCTGCGGTTGATGTCTTCAACGCGCCAGTCGCCCTGGTTAAGCGCACGACCGACGCTCGACCAGGCGCGATCCAGGTCCGCGCCCAGGTTCAGCACCGGGTTGCCGCTGCCGTCTTCGCTAAGGGAAACGCGGCTCGGGGTGTCGAAATCGCGCGCCGCCAGCAGGGAGACCGAACCGCCCTTCTCGGCAGTGCGGGTAAGGCTTGCGAGCATGTCGTCAGTCAGCACAGAGTCGAGGCCGACATTAGTGCTGCGCGACGGGAACGCAGGATCATCGTTGCTTCCCGCCGGGCGTTGCACGCTGACGACGTATATTTCACTGGTGTTGCGCTGCACGCCCGGCTCGATGCGAACGCGGACACGGGTTTCGGTGTTGGCGGCATCGCCACTCGAACCCATGCGCTTGGCAACCGATGCGGACAACTCGTCCATGCGCTGCCAGGTGGTGTTGAATTCACCGGTTTGCGGACGATCTTCGGCGATGCGGAAGCCGTTGTCTTCGAAGTACTGATGCGCCACAGGCCAGACTTCAGCCGGTGCGCGCTGGGCGAGAATCCAGCGGTTGTCGCCGCTCTTCTGCAGGGTGTAGTCGCCGGAGTCCTGAGCAGTGGTCAGCGGCTGCGGACGCGGCACATTGAACTCACCCTTCTGGGTGTCGTCGGCAACGTTGCGCGGGATCGGCAGCAACGGGTCCAGGCGTTTGACTTCCTGAACGCCCTCGGGCAATTGCATCGGCGGCTTCTGGGTCGCTTCCAGGTAATCGCTGCTGCGATCGCGGAAATAACCGTCCTGGCCAAAAAGCCAGCTGCAACCGCTGGTGCTGGAGATAATCAAGGCTAGTGCGGAAAGTCCGGCCAGTCGCTTCATTGCGTAATGCTTCCTCATTAGACCAATACACCGGACTGGCGCAGGGCCTGACGCAGCGGCTCGTGGCAGGACTCGCTGAGCCAGGTGAGCGGCAGACGAATACCGTCTGGCATCAAACCCATCTCATGCAGGGCCCATTTCACGGGAATAGGGTTCGATTCGATGAACAGGGTCTTGTTCAGCGGCATCAGTTTTTCGTGGATGGCGCGGGCGGTGTCGGCGTCACCGGCCATCGCGGCCTTGCACAGGTCCGCCATGGCGCGCGGGGCAACGTTGGCAGTGACCGAAATATTGCCTTTGCCACCGAGCAACATCAGCTCGACCGCAGTGGCATCGTCGCCGGAATAGACCAGGAAGTCGCTGCTCACGCCGGCAAGAATATCCTTGGCGCGCTGCAGGTCTCCGGTGGCTTCCTTGATGGCGATAATGTTTTTGACTTTCGACAGGCGAATGACGGTCTCGGCCGACATGTCGCAGGCGGTACGGCCCGGCACGTTATACAGAATCTGCGGGATGTCGACGGCTTCGGCGATGTGCTTGAAGTGCTGGTACAAGCCTTCCTGGGTCGGCTTGTTGTAGTACGGGGTGACCAGCAGGCAGGCATCGGCACCGGCGTTCTTCGCATTGGTGGTCAGTTCGACCGCCTCGCGGGTGGAGTTGGCGCCCGTGCCGGCGATGACCGGAATGCGGCCAGCGACCTGCTGTACCACGCGGCGGATGACTTCGATGTGCTCGTTGACGTCGAGCGTCGCGGATTCACCTGTAGTGCCGACGGCAACTATGGCGTTGGTGCCCTCTTGCAGGTGAAAGTCCACCAGTTTGCTCAGGCTGTCCCAATCGAGACGACCTTGTGCATCCATGGGTGTGACCAGTGCCACCATACTGCCCGCAATCATGCAAACCGCTCCTGCCGGAAAAAGAGAGCGGTAATGGTACTGGCGCCATGATCCTTGCACAAGGCGAGCATTCCCCTCGGCGCCGGTTTTCGCTACCCTTCGGTCTTTGATCGGTACGGGTCATCTGCCCGGCTCGCTCGACTGCTCGATTTTGTCGTCACTTACCCCGCCCTGCGTCGTTATCGCGCGCCATGACAGGCTCATGGACGCGATTGACGGCTGTGGGTCGGGGCGACGTCACGATGCCTTCGTCCGTCGAACCCGCCGGCACAGGCCTGCTGCGTACCGACCGCTCATCGTTTAGGAATGCTGCATGTCATCCATCCCCACAGTTCGCGAACAATTCCTTGTCATCAGTGCCCTTGGCGCCAACCCAATGGAGCTGACCAACGTCCTGTGCCGCGCCAGTAACGAAAGCCGTTGCTCGGTCGTCAGCTCACGCCTCACTCGCCACGGTGAGTGCAGCGCCCTGATCCTGCAGATCTCCGGCAGCTGGGACGCGCTGGCGCGTCTGGAAACGGGTCTGCCCAATCTGGCCAAGAAACACGCCTTCACCGTCAATGTGGTGCGCAGTGCCTCCCTGGAAAACCGTCCGGAAGCCCTGCCCTACGTGGCCTACGTCAGTTCGGCGTATCGCCCGGATATCATCAACGAGCTGTGCCAGTTCTTCATCGATCACAACGTCGAGCTGGAAAACCTGATCTGCGACACCTATCAGGCACCGCAGACCGGCGGCACCATGCTCAACGCGACGTTCACCGTGACATTGCCGGCCGGCACCCAGATCAGTTGGCTGCGTGACCAGTTCCTGGACTTCGCCGACGCCCTAAACCTTGATGCGCTGATCGAACCATGGCGCCCTCAAGCACCGATGTAAGGAGCCCCGAATGGCTGTAGAACTCGACCAACCCGTTGCCGACTTTCAAGTGCAGGCCACGAGCGAACAGGCGGTCAGCCTGTCGGCGCTGAAAGGTCAGCAAGTCGTGCTTTATTTCTACCCGAAGGACAGCACCCCTGGCTGCACCACCCAAGGCCAGGGCTTCCGCGATCATCACGCTGACTTCAAGGCCGCCAACACGGTGGTGTTCGGTGTGTCGCGGGACAGCCTGAAATCCCACGAGAACTTCAAGGCCAAGCAGGAATTCCCGTTCGAGCTGATTTCGGACAAGGATGAATCGCTGTGCCAGCTGTTCGATGTGATCAAGCTGAAAAAGCTGTACGGCAAGGAATACCTGGGCGTCGACCGCAGCACTTTCCTCATCGACAAGGACGGCGTACTGCGTAAAGAGTGGCGCGGCGTAAAAGTGCCGGGGCATGTGGCGACAGTATTGGAAGCGGCTCAGGCGCTGAACAAGGCTTGACCGCCATGATGCAGGCGTGAGCTTGCTCGCGATCGGGTTCGTTTAGTCATCGTATATTGACCAGGACGACGCCGATGGCGAGCAAGCTCACTTCGACACAAGCAAGGCAACGCCTATAACAACGGCGCCACCGTCGGTTCGTTCCGTGGCCACGCATCGAGCACAGCCTTGAACAGAGTCGCCAGTGGGATCGCAAAGAAAATCCCCCAGAATCCCCACAGACCGCCGAACAACAGGACGGCGCAGATGATCGCCACCGGGTGCAGGCTCACGGTCTGGGAGAACAGCAGCGGCACCAGCACATTGCCGTCCAGGGTCTGGATGATGCCGTAGACCGCCATCAGATAGATGAACTGATCGCTCCAGCCCCACTGGAACAGCGCGATGAACGCCACCGGCACCGTCACCACCACAGCGCCCACATAGGGCACTACCACTGAGATCCCGACCAGCATCGCCAGCAACGCCGAATAATTCAGGCCCATGGTCACGAAGGCGATGTAGGTCACCCCGCCACAGATGAAGATCTCGATGACCTTGCCGCGAATGTAGTTGGCGATCTGCCGGTTCATTTCCTCGGCCACATGGGTAATCAGCGTGCGTTCGCGGGGCAGATAGCCCCTCGCCCAGCGGCTGATCATCCGACGGTCCTTGAGGAAGAAGAACACCAGGATCGGCACCAGCACCAGGTAGATCATCATGTTGACCAACAGCGGCAAGCTGGACAGGGAAAACGTCAGTGCCCATTGCCCGAACTTTCCGACCTCGCCGCGAGCCACTTCTATCGCCTGCAAGACCTGCTCGTCCGACACCAGATGCGGGTAGCGCTCCGGCAGCAGCAACAGCAACGACTGCCACTTGGCGAGCATCCCGGGCAATTCGTTGAACAAGGTAATGAGCTGGCGCCACAGCAAAGGCACGAGCACCAGCAGAAACAGCGCCAGCGCCCCCATGAATAACGCGAAGACCAGCCCCACTGCGCCACCTTCCGGCACGCGCAAACGCTCGAGCAGATTGACCAGCCCCTGCATCAGAAAAGCCAGCACCAACCCGGCCAACACCGGAGCGAGCATGCCGCCGAGGGTGAGCACTACGGTAAATCCGAGAACCAACAGCACTGCCAGCACCACCGCTTCCTCATCGGAAAAGTAGCGCTGTATCCAGTCGCGAAGCACTTTGAACATCAAGAATCCTAAAGGGGTTGCGAGGGGTCAGAAAGGCTCAGGCCTTGCGCAGCCAATACCGATAAATGCCGTCAGCGTCTTCTTCATGCAGCAGCACATGCCCGGCCAGTTTTGCGAATGTACGGAAGTCGCGCTGCGAACCGGCATCGGTGGCCGTCACTTTGAGGACCGCGCCGCTGGCCAGACGGTTGAGTTCCATCTTGGCCTTGAGCAAGGGAAGCGGGCAGTTGAGACCGCTGGCGTCGAGCTCTGCATCGCAGGTAGCGGGGTGTCCTACAGCGTCAGACATCGTTTCTCTCCGGATAGACACATCCGCCCTCGCATAAAAGCCAACGGGCGGAAGAACATTCTTACAAGTTTTCCAGAATACCCCACTCTGGTCAGCAAGCCATTGAGCCAGCTACAGTGGCGCCTTTCTGCCCCAGAGTCTCGTGCATGAATTTTTTGCGCCCCACGCTGCTGACCCTCGCCTGCCTGCTGGCAGCGCCGAGCTTCGCAGAAGATGACCTGCCCTCCCTCGGCGACGCGAGTTCATCCATCGTTTCTCCCCAGCAAGAACACGACCTGGGGCGCGCCTGGCTCGGGCTGTTGCGTTCTGAAGTGGCGCAACTGTCCGACCCACTGCTCAAGGACTACGTCGAGTCTTCAGTTTATCGGCTCGCCGAAACCAGCCAGGTGCAGGACCGCCGGCTCGAATTCATCCTGATCAACACGCCAGAGATCAACGCCTTCGCAGCGCCCGGCGGGATCATCGGGGTCAACGGCGGGCTGTTCCTCCACGCGGAGACTGAAGGCGAATACGCCGCGGTCCTCGCCCACGAACTGGCTCACTTGTCGCAACGGCACTTCGCCAGGGGCGTGCAGGCGCAACAGCGCATGCAAGTGCCGGTGATGGCGGCGATGCTCGCCGGTATTGTCATGGCCGCAGCGGGTGCAGGCGATGCGGGGATCGCCGCCATTGCCGGCACCCAGGCCGCTGCAATCCAGGAGCAGGCGCGCTTCTCCCGGCAAAACGAAGCGGAAGCGGACCGCATCGGCATCCTCAATCTGGAGAAAGCCGGCTACGACCCGCGCAATATGCCGACCATGTTCGAGCGTTTGGCGCGCCAATATCGCTACGACGCCAAGCCGCCGGAATTCCTGATGAGCCACCCGGTGACCGAGTCCCGTATCGCCGATACCCGCAA
The DNA here is from genome assembly GCF_016925575.1 of Pseudomonas sp. 15A4. Taxonomy (NCBI): domain Bacteria; kingdom Pseudomonadati; phylum Pseudomonadota; class Gammaproteobacteria; order Pseudomonadales; family Pseudomonadaceae; genus Pseudomonas; species Pseudomonas sp. 15A4. The sequence goes on from NZ_CP068986.1 coordinate 5,327,604, forward strand.
CCGCGCCGAGCAAGCCAAACCCGGCGGCAAGGAAGACAGCCCTACGTATCAGCTGATGCGCGCGCGCACCGTGCTGATTTACGAAGAAACCCCGGCATGGCCGCCAAGCGTTTCCGCGCGCAACTGGCCGAGAACCCGAAAAACGACGCGGCTCGCTACGGCCTCGCGCTGGCCCAGACCAAAGCAGGGCAACTGAATGAAGGGCGCGAGACGCTGAAGCCTTTGCTCGACAAGGCGCCGGACAACATTGCCTACAACCTCGCTGCCGTGAATCTGGACATCTCCAACAATCGCCTGCCCGACGCTCAACAGCGGGTGGACCGAATGCTGAACCTGTACCCCGACAGCTACCCGCTCAATCAGGCGAAAGTCGATGTTTTGCTCAAGCAGTCCAAGGCGCCCGAGGCGTTGAAGTCTCTGGAAATTTTGCTGAAGAGCCGCCCGGACGATCCGGACATCTGGAATCAGGTGGCTGACACCCGAGGCCTGTCTGGCAACACCATCGGCCTGCATCAGGCCCGTGCGGAATACTTCGCGCTGATGGGCGATTTCAAGCAGGCGATTCAGCAGCTTGAATTCGCCAAGCGCCGGGCGAACAACAACTTCCAGCTGGCCTCTCGCATCGACGCGCGGCAGCAGGAAATCATCGCCCAGGAACGGGCGGTGAAGGACATGATGAACTGAGGCGAGCTACGGTCAGCTACAAGCGGCAAGCCATAAGCTGCAAGCTGAAATGCGGCAAATCGGCTTTTAGCTTGAGGCTTGCCGCTTGCCGCTTGCCGCTTGCCGCTTGCCGCTGGTAATCAGGCATTACCCGAGCTTTTCATGCGTGCCGCCTGGGTAAAGTCGAGCATGCGCTGCAGCGGCCGAACGGCGTGAGGAATGACAGCCGGGTCGACGAAGATCTCATTGGTGCCTTCGCGCAAACACTGAAGCGTGCGCGCCAGGGTGTTCATCGCCATCCACGGGCAATGGGCACAACTGCGGCAGGCGGCGCCATTGCCGGCCGTGGGCGCTTCGATGAAGACCTTGTCCGGGCACAGCTGCTGCATCTTGTAGAAGATGCCGCGATCGGTGGCGACGATGAAGGTGGTGTTCGGCAGCGTCTGCGCCGCCTTGATCAGTTGGCTGGTCGAGCCCACCGCGTCCGCCAGATCAATGACCGATTCGGGCGACTCCGGGTGCACCAGAATGGCCGCATCCGGGTACAAGGCCTTCATGTCTTCCAACTGCCGGGACTTGAACTCCTCGTGCACGATGCAGGCGCCGTCCCACAACAGCATGTCGGCGCCGGTTTCGCGCTGGATGTAACGGCCCAGATGCTTGTCGGGCGCCCAGATGATCTTCTCGCCGTTGTCCATCAGGCTCTCGACGATCTCCAGCGCGCAACTGGACGTCACCACCCAGTCGGCACGGGCTTTTACGGCGGCGGAGGTGTTGGCGTAAACCACCACGGTGCGCTCGGGATGCTGATCGCAGAACGCAGCAAACTCATCGACCGGGCAACCGAGATCCAGTGAGCAGGTCGCTTCGAGGGTCGGCATCAGGATGCGTTTTTCGGGGGTCAGAATTTTTGCGGTTTCGCCCATGAAACGCACCCCGGCGACCAGCACGGTTTTCGCCGGGTGGTTTTTGCCGAAACGCGCCATCTCCAGAGAATCCGAGACGCAACCGCCGGTTTCTTCCGCCAGCGCCTGAATCACCGGATCGCAGTAGTAGTGCGCCACCAGCACAGCGTCCTGGGCCTTAAGCTCGGCGGCGATCAAGCGGCGGTACTCCGCTTCCTCGTCCGCACTCAGGATTTTGGGCTGTTTGGCGTCCAGGTGCGCTTGGACCAGGAGGCGTTCAGAAATGTGTGTCATGTCGATAGACCTGAATGCGCGGACGTAGAGTCAGCATGATAAGAAAACGGCCGGGAAGTTAGCACGGGATCTGTTGAGCGATCACTTACCCGCGGTCCCACTGAATTAACGCAGGCGCCAATACCTCAACCCTGGGACAACGCAAAAACACCCACGTAATGGTTGGAACGAGTCACCCAAAAAAGCACCGAAACCCTCAAGCCCGCCATTCAATGGCAGAATCTGCGTCAATGGACAGTTTTGGAGCCCCTCATGCTGAGCGTATTTGAACGACGACTCGACCCCTTCCCACCCGACGAAGCACCCCCGCCACCTGTGGGTTTGGTGCGTTTTCTGTGGGCCTGCACCCGGGGAGCGCGTGGTTACATTCTCGCCCTTGCAGTGCTCAGCGCCTGTGTGTCGCTCTACGAAGCGTGGCTTTTCTCGTTCCTAGGGCAAGTGGTCGATCTGCTGTCGACCTGGAAGGACGGCGGCGCCACTGCTGGCGAGGAAAGTCGGGCGCTGTGGGGCATCGGCATTGTGCTGGTGATCAGCGTTGGGCTCGTGGCCTTGCGCACAATGGTCCAGCACCAGGTGCTGGCGATCAATCTGCCGCTGCGACTGCGCTGGGACTTTCACCGCCTGATGCTGCGACAAAGCCTGTCGTTCTTTTCCGATGAATTTTCCGGCCGGGTCACCACCAAGGTCATGCAGACCGCGCTGGCGGTGCGGGACGTGCTGTTCACCCTGATTGAAATCGCGCCCGGCATCGGCGTTTATTTCATCGCCATCATCGCGCTGGCCGGCGGCTTCGCCTTGAAGCTGATGCTGCCTTTCCTTGCCTGGATCGTGTTGTTCGGCCTGGCCATGCTGTATTTCGTGCCGCGCCTGGGCAAAGTCGGGCAGGAGCAGGCCAACGCGCGGTCGTCGATGACTGGGCGGATTTCCGATGCCTACACCAACATCACCACGGTGAAACTGTTCTCCCATTCCAAACGCGAAGCGCAGTTTGCCCGCGCGGCAATGGAGGACTTCAAGCAGACCGGCTTTCGCCAGATGCGTCTGGTGAGCCAGTTCGAAATCGTCAATCAGGCGCTGGTGGTGGCGTTGATTCTGGGCGCGGGCGGTTATGCCCTGTGGCTGTGGCATCAGGGCGATGTCGGCACCGGCGCGGTGGCGGCAATTACCGCCATGGCGCTGCGCATCAATGGCATGTCCCACTGGATCATGTGGCAGATGACGTCGTTGTTCGAGAACATCGGCACGGTGCAGGACGGCATGGCGACGCTGACTCAGGGCCCTAAAGTGCAGGACGCGCCAGATGCAGCGGTGTTGAAGAGCAACGGCGGCGCGGTAACCTTCGACAACGTCAGCTTCAATTACAACGGCGAGCGTCAGGTGCTGGACGGTTTGAACCTGGCGATCCGGCCGGGCGAGAAGATCGGGCTGGTCGGCCGCTCAGGTGCCGGCAAATCCACGCTGATCAATCTGCTGTTGCGCTTCTATGACGTGGACAGCGGCGAGATTCGCATTGATGGGCAGAACATCAGACAGGTCACGCAGGACAGCCTGCGCAGCGCCATCGGCATGGTCACGCAAGATACGTCGCTGCTGCATCGGTCCATTCGCGACAACATCGCGTACGGCCGACCCGATGCCACCGATGAGGAAATCCACACCGCTGCGGCTAACGCTCAGGCAGATGGCTTCATCGCCCAGCTCAGCGACAAGCATGGTCACAGCGGCTACGACACGCTGGTCGGTGAGCGCGGCATCAAGCTGTCGGGCGGCCAGCGCCAACGGGTTGCCATTGCGCGCGTGATGCTGAAGAACGCGCCGATCCTGTTGCTGGACGAAGCCACCAGCGCGCTGGATTCGGAAGTCGAAGTGGCCATTCAGGAAAGCCTCGACGAAATGATGAAGGGCAAGACCGTGATCGCCATTGCTCACCGGCTGTCGACCATTGCGGCCATGGACAGGCTCATCGTGATGGACGACGGGCGCATCATCGAACAGGGCACCCACGCTGAACTGCTCAACAAGAACGGCACATACGCGCGGCTTTGGCATCACCAGAGCGGCGGGTTTCTGGGCGAAGATCAGGGCGTGCCTGAAGCGGTGGATCAGGTATAACGGGCACGCTCGCGGTAAAACCGCGTCCAACGACGGCTTTCGGGCAACGCCGTCGTTGGAGATCGCCCCCGCCGACGCACAACATCATCGCCCATCAGAATCAGCTAGTAGACCGACTTACTAGGATGTATTCTCCGAGCCATGAATACTCCTCAAACACGTGGTTCATCTGATGTCCGTCAAGGAATCCTCGACGTCGGCCAACGCATCATGGCCGCCAAGGGGTATTCCGGCGTAGGCCTGAACGAAATTCTTGCCGCCGCGGGCGTGCCGAAAGGCTCCTTCTATCATTACTTCGGCTCCAAGGATGCCTTCGGCGAGGCGTTGCTCGAACACTATTTCGACGACTACCTCGCTGATATTGATCGCATCCTCGGCGAGCCCGGCCTCCCCATGGGCGAGCGCCTGATGAACTACTGGCGGGTCTGGCAAGACACGCAGTCGTTCCAGGAATGTCAGGGCAAATGCCTGGCCGTGAAGCTTGGCGTTGAAGTGGCCGATCTGTCGGAGACCATGCGTGCCGTCCTCAAGCGAGGAACTTCCGGGATTACTGACCGCCTTGGCAGCGCAATCGAGGCTGGTGTTGCCGACGGCTCGCTGCCCGCCTGCGACAACCCTTACGCCGTTGCGCAAAGCCTGTACCAGCTGTGGGTCGGTGCCAGCGTGATGGTCAAGATCGAAAGAAGCCTCGCGCCCTTCGATACGGCCATGGCCACCACGCGCACGATCTTGCGCCTTAACTGATCAGCCCCCCAGTGTCCCGCTGTTCTCTCTGGCTTCGTTTCAAATCTGCATAAAGCCCGCCGGTCTCTCCTGACCGGCTTTGTATCGTCTACGCCCCCCATGACCGAACACCTCGAAAAAGGCCCTCTGAAATAATTTGAAAATAACTCTAGACGACTGGTCTACTCAGAGTTAAGGTGTATCCACATTAACCCGCCGCCACAAGGACTGACGTGATGAAAACCAGAACAACGATCACCGCTCTCGCCACTGCCGTGACACTGCTTGCAGCCGCTGGATTCGCGTCAGCCCAGGATCGCCCTGCCACTCCGCTGACCGCCAAGACTGTCGTGCTGGTACACGGCGCTTTCGCCGACGGCTCTTCCTGGAACAAAGTGATTCCGCTGCTGGAAAAAGCCGGTCTGAATGTGGTGGCGGTGCAGAACCCGCTGGACTCCCTGGACGGAGATGTCGCTGTGACCAAGCGCGCCATTGCCGCTGCGCAGGGTCCGGTGGTTCTCGTCGGCCATTCCTGGGCAGGCGCAGTCATCACCGACGCTGGCGTCAACGACAAAGTCCGCTCGCTGGTGTACGTCGCCGCTTACGCCCCGGATGATGGCCAGTCAGTGTTCGATGCCGTGAAAGGCTATCCCGACATGCCCGGCCAGGCCTCCTTCGTGAAAGACGCAGATGGCTACGTGAAGGTCAGCAACGAAGGCGTCGCCAAATTCTTCGCCCCTGATCTGCCCCGCGCCGAACAGAAACTTGTGGCCGCCACCCAAGGTGCGCTGAACATCAAAGCGCTGAGCCAGCCCATCCCCCACGCTGCCTGGCACAAGGTGCCCTCCTTTGCGGTGGTCGCCACAAACGACCAGATCATTTCGCCACAACTGCAGCGCGATCAGGTGAAGCGCCTGCACGCCGACTCAATCGAGGTCCCTTCAAGCCACGTTGCGATGCTGGCCTATCCCAAGGCCGTGGCTGACTTGATCATAAAAGCTGCCAAGTGAATTTCGTTTTACCGTTGAACTAGACGACTAGTCTATTAATCCAAGCAAATGATGCTCTACCTTTCGGCTGCTGCTCGGCAGTCGCAAACCTAAATCGAAAAGGAAATACCCGATGAAAGTTCTCATGGTTCTGACGTCCCACGACACCCTCGGCAACACCGGCCGTCCGACCGGCTTCTGGCTGGAAGAACTGGCCGCGCCTTACTACGCGTTCAGCGACATCAACGCTGAAATCGTTCTGGCTTCGCCACAGGGCGGGCAACCTCCGCTGGACCCGAAGAGCAACGAGCCTGACTTCCAGACAGACCTGACCCGTCGTTTCGAGAAAGACGAAACCGCCAAAGCCCTGCTCGCCAATACCGTCCGACTGGACAGCGTGTCCCAGGCAGATTTCGACGCTGTGTTCTACCCAGGCGGCCATGGTCCTCTGTGGGATCTGGCTGAAGACAGAAACTCGGTCCAGCTCATCGAATCGTTCATCGCCGCCAACAAGCCAGTCGCTGTCGTCTGCCATGCCCCCAGCGTGCTGCGCCACGTGAAGAACGCCGACGGCACGCCACTGGTTAAAGGCAAGAAGGTCACCGGCTTTGCCAACAGCGAAGAAGAAGCCGTCGGCCTGACCAACGTGGTGCCTTTCCTGGTGGAAGACGAGCTGAAATCACTGGGCGGCGTCTACTCCAAAGGTCCGGACTGGGGCTCGTACGTCCTCACCGATGGTCTGCTGATCACCGGCCAGAACCCTGCTTCCTCCGGCCCTGCGGCAGACGTGCTGATCAAGGCACTGCAAAACAAATCGGCCTGATCACCGCCCGGCGCGAGGGGTGTTCGCACCCCTCCCCGCTTCTCAACTTTGCACCGAGATAACCGCCATGAACTGGTAATGAACGGATTCAACCCGACCCCAGGCCCGACTTTATGTCGGGCTTTGTCGTTTCTGGACGGATGCGAATAATCAAACGGACACTGCTTCGCCGGGTCTATCACGCCAGTGGCGGGCATTGATGAACGGTCACGATGCCCGTTGTGACAGGCGAAGGAGGCGCGGAACCGATGTTCAGCGCCAATGCCCGCAACACCTTTGCCTTCAAACACCTCACCGACAGCGTGGTGAACAACGGCAAGAGGGAGTTCAGCGTCGACTTCATCCACTGCTTGAGGCTCGGCGCCACTGAACTGCTGGACGTTTCGGCTTTCAGCTTGACCGCCTGGGAGGTGGCACCGACAGCACGTTTAAGCTGATTGACGATACGGCCTCCACCTTATACCTGGCTCAAGGATTACGAAGCGGACGCTGACGGTAACCCATTCGAGTTCAGTATCGACAAGAACGTCGCCCAGATCTTCACCGCCGATATCTGATCGTCGCCGACGCAAGCGCCCACACGAGCGCTGCGCCCATTGAGCTTGTGGGTCTGGCACCCGCTGACCTGCACACGATCGGCTGAATCCAGAACTGCCAACCCGAATGGCAGGCATGAAAAAGCCGTCGCAGGTGCGACGGCTTTTTGCAGCATGGGCGGTGACACAGCTTCTCACATGCGGGTACTGCTCACCGACTCTCAGTCAACGCTTTTGGCCCATACCGCCTGGGCGTTGGTGAACTCGCGCAGCCCGAAGTGGGACAGCTCGCGGCCATAGCCACTCTTTTTGACGCCGCCCACCGGGATCCGCGCGTTGGTGGCCGGGAAACCATTGATGAACACACCGCCGGTCTCCAGACGCCGGGCGATGCGTTGCGCGCGCGGGATGTCCTGGGTCCACAGGCTGCCGCCCAATCCGTAGTCACTGGCGTTGGCCAGCACGATCGCCTCTTCGGCGTTGGCGGCAACGGTGATCGCTGCGACCGGGCCGAAGGTTTCTTCGTCGAATGCGGCCATGCCTGGCTTCACATCGGCCAGCACGGTGGGCGCGTAGAAGTTGCCGGGGCCGTCGATCTTCTTCCCGCCCAGCAGCAACGTCGCACCCGCTGCAATCGTACGTTGAACCTGACCATCCAGCTCATCGCGCAAATCAGCGCGGGCCATCGGGCCAACATTGATTGCGCCGTCCAGCGGGTCGCCGACTTTCAGTTGCTCGACAGCTGCCACGAATTGACGCGTGAATTGCTCGGCGATCGGCGCCTCCAGAATGAAGCGCTTGGCCGCCAGACAGACCTGGCCGGCGTTCTGGAAACGCGCCTCGACGGCGGCCTTCACCGCAAGGTCGATATTGGCGTCGGCCAGCACAATAAAGGCGTCCGAACCGCCCAGCTCCAGCAGGCTCTTCTTGAGTGCCTTGCCTGCGGTCGCTGCCACGGCAGAACCTGCGCGCATGCTGCCCGTCAGGGTGACGGCGGCAATGCGCGGGTCTTCAATGGTGCGGGCCACGGTGTCGTTGTCAGCGATGAGATTGGTGAACAGACCTTTGGGAAAGCCCGCTGCCTCGTAGGCCTCTTGCAGCGCGTAAGCCGAGCCCATGACGTTCGGCGCGTGCTTGAGCATGAAGCCATTGCCCGACAACATGATCGGCCCGGACGCACGAATCACCTGCCACAGCGGAAAATTCCAGGGCATCACCGCCAGCACGGTGCCGATTGGCAGAAAGGACACGTGGACCTCGTCGTCGCTGCCTACATTGACGGGCTCATCGGCAAGAATCCCCGGGCCGTTGTCGGCAATCCACTCAATAGTGGCCGCGCACTTCTCCACTTCTCCACGGGCCGCCGCCAGGGTTTTGCCCATTTCAGCGGTGATCAGCGCAGCGAAGGATTCCGAGCGCTCACGCAGGGTGTCCGCCAAACGGCGATAGGCCGCTACGCGCTCGCGCATCGGCGTGGCGCGCCACAGACGAAAGGCCGCAGCATTCACATCCAGCAATTGCTCGACGTCGGTTTGCGTCTGGAAGGGGTAAGTGGCGATCAGCTCACCGGTGGCCGGGTTGCGTGATGTAGCGACGTTTGCGGTGGAGATCGGGCTCAGGTCAGACATCGTGATTACCTCGTTGGCGGTCGGTGCAGCACATGTGCGCTGCGATGACCGTCACTCTAGGCAAGCCCGAAAAAGCCAGTAAGGCGTCTTGTTATCCTATGACCGTGAGTCATAGGCAGTGTGGCGAGGAATGTAAGTCACCAGCGAAAGATCCGGCCGTCCTTCAGGCGTCAACGCGACATAGGTGAAATCGATATGGCCGCTAATGGGATGCAACAGACGCTTGCGGCCTTCTTCAAAACCTTTGACCTCGGTGTCCTGCCACCACTCTTTGAACTCAGGGCTCAGAGCCGAAAGTTCTTCGATCAGGCTGTCGAACGGTGCCTTGTCCTGGGCCAGCGCGCGCGATGCCCGAAACGCACTGATCATGCCGCGCGCCATCTGCTCCCAATCCAGAATGATGGTTCGGTACGGGATGTACAGAAAAAGCAGACGCAGCGTGTTGCGCTCATGGGGCTGCAACGAACCGTAGTCGACAAACAGCTCGGCGATGGCGTCGTTCCACGCCAGAATGTCGAGCCGGGCGTTGCGCACATACGCCGGAATGGGGTTGATCGCCTGCACAAGCATTTCCAGACCGGCCGTTACCCCGCCTCCGGTCGCAGCAGCCGGCACCTCCAGTGCGGAGAGCGCATACAGGTGCGCAGACTCCACACGATCAAGCTTGAGGACTTTGGAGATCCGTTGCAGCGCGTCCGGCGAGGGCTGAATGTCCCGGCCCTGTTCAAGCCATGTGTACCAGCTGACGCTGACCCCGGCGAGCGCCGCTACCTCTTCGCGACGCAATCCGGGCGTGCGCCGCGGCCCTTCCGGCAGACCGAAGTCCTTCGGATCAAGCCGCGCCCGCCGGCTGGACAGGAAGTTGCCGAACTCGCGGCGCTGCTCTATCGACGGTCTTTTCGCCATAACTCACTCGTGATCCCTGCGGTCGTTGATCGCCGACAATCAGGCATCGTGGGTCAAGCTCTGGCGTGGGTCAAGCCGGTCAGGGTATCGGCGATGGCTTTAGTGCGCCGGGCCGTGCCTTCGGTGGCTTGGTTAGAATGTTCCAGAGAGTCGAGCATTTCGCGCAGCGCGCCGACGCCGGTGGACTGGTCCTCGATCTGCTGCGCCACCCGCTGGATCTCGCTGGAGAGCAGGTCGATGTCAACGCCGATTTCCGCCGCGTTCTTGCGGGTGATTTCCGCCAGCTTGCGCACTTCGTCGGCGACCACCGCAAAGCCTCGGCCCAGTTCCCCTGCCCGTGCGGCTTCAATGGCGGCGTTGAGCGCCAGCAGATTGGTCTGGCCGGCGATCTGTTGAATCACCTGCACGATGGACTGGATGCGCAGGCTCGATTCCGCAAGGGCTCGTGCGCCGACTACCGCTTCGTCCGCCTGGCTGACCAACGCTACAACAGTATTGCCGGCGTTTGTCGAGACGGTGTTCTGCTGGTCAATCGTACCGGCGAGATCGTCCATCGACAGGTGCAGCTCGCCGGAGTAGTGCTTGATTTGCGTGGACATCTCTTCCTGCTGCTGACCGGCCTGGGCAAGCACCCGACCCAGTGCGGCGAGGCCTTCGAAGACAGGCAGGACTTTGGTATCCAGCCCGCGAGTATCCAGGGCGTTGTTGAAATCGTTGAGCTTGAACGACTCGATCTGCTTCACGATGACGTGATTCAAGCCCACCATCTTCTTGAGCTGGCGGCGCAGGAAAAACGCCTTGAATTCGCCATAGTGGGCGATGAAATTGTCCACATACTCATCCGTGAATGACGCACCCTTTGCCACCCGAAAGAAGAAGATCGCGGTGAGCGTCTGGTTCAGGTTCAGGCCGAGAATTTCACCAAAGGTCGAGAAACCCACCAGCGGTACGTCACCGAACAATCCGGTCATGCTGCCCAGGTCCTTGCCGTTGTTGGCCCGACGCAAGATGCAGTCGTTGAGGATCGCCGCGACGGGCTGCCCGCCTTTGCCGCGCAGGAATTGCTCGTAATCCACGCGGGTGGCTTCGCGCAACGGCGTGCGCTTGACCATTACCAGTTCCTCGCCGGGAGCCACGTCGCAGAACAGCTGAATGATCTGCTGCGCATGGTCGATGCGGGCGATGGAGCGCACGAACAACTCGCTGCCCACCCGAATGGCAAAGGAGTAATCAGCCAGGTTCTTCTCGAGGGCTTGGGCGTCACAATCGAAGGCGTTACACAGCGCCTGCACCATGCTCATGATGTTGCCCTTGCTGTCGATCACCTGGTCGATGGTGCGGTCTTCGACAGACGCGGTCAGGACACTGAAGGTCAGCCCGGCGGGCTGGAAATTCTGACTTTTGAACACGCCGAAGCGTATGTCGGCGGCGGTCTTGATGAAGACAATCTGCGCATGATTCTGATAGCTGCGCTGGCCGTCGTGAATCAGCGTCTTCTTGAAATCCGACTTGCCGCCGGCGGAGCCTCCTACAAAGAGGCAGGGAAAGCGCCCGGACTCATACAGCGCTTCCATGAAGAACGATTCGGACGCTGACAAGCCATCGAACACCACATAGGCCAAGGTGTCGCGATGATCGATGGTGGTGCTGACCTGAGCACGCTTGATGTTGTTGACCAGTTTTTCGATGCGCTCACGCATCTCCATGCGCTTGCCTGCGCCGCGGATGTCTTCGCATTCCAGCGGCACCATCACCACTTCAGCGGAGGCAATCACGCTGCGTTCGAAGAGCTGCAGAACGATGCGGTCCCATCGATCGCCGGTCGCACAATACAAACCGCTCGCACTGTTGCACAGCTCGCCGGAGGTGGTGCACAGGCTCAGCGCGCTGTCGGGAAAGCGCTGCTTGATACGCGCAGCGACTTGGTCGATGTCCAGGTGCGGAGAGACGAAGCCTGTCACCAGAACGGGAGCCGAACGCACGGCCGCGAGGGCACGATCCAGTTCGCCAGCAGTGCAATTAATGCTGATCGCTTCCTGGCGGTTGGCACGGGTTCGGTTAAAGAGATTGAATGGGTTCATCGTCGGCTCGCTAGAAAGGATCGCTGAGCGGATGCGTGCATACGCGGCAGCTTTCCTCTGTATCGGCCGTGGAAAATCTGACTTGAAGGACAGGACGTGGCGTTGGTCGGAGGGTGCGAACCGAGGTCCGCACGATTGCTTCAGTTTTAATCGCCGTAGGCGTAATGGATGCCAAAGTCGTGGCGCCCCGGCGCGAGGTGTGGCTTGAGCGTGAGCGCCGGGATCTCGTAATCGCCGGCATTCTGTCGACGAAACGGCAGTGGCGGATCGGTGAAGAGGTTATCCAGCCGCGTCGCATATTCAGCGCACAACTGGTCGAACCGCACAGCATCGACCTTGCCGGTTTTATAGATCGGGAAAGGCGGCAGAACTGTAAACCCGGGGTAAAACAGCACCCCGTGTTGTATCGGAAAGAGCACGTCATTCAACGCACCGTTCACCCCGCGTTCGCTGTAGTGAGACTCCCATCCGCCCATAGTGACCGTGAGCATCGCGCGCTTCCCGACCATCCGGCCCTCGCCGTAGCGATCACCCCAATGGCTTTCGCTGTGCTCGCCCACACCATAGGCAAAACCATAGGCATACACTCGATCGACCCAGCCCTTGAGGATCGCCGGCATCGAAAACCACCACAGTGGAAACTGGAACACCACGGCATCAGCCCACTGCAACTTGGCCTGCTCAATCTCGATGTCGTGGGGCTGGACACCGGCGGAGAACACTCGGTGTGACTCGACGGCGGGATTGAAAGGCGTACTGGGGTCGTAACCAGGAGCGTCATCAGGGTCAAGCGCCGCCTTCCACTTCATGCTGTAGAGATCCGATATTTCCACGTCATGGCCAGCCGCCTTGAGATGGGCGATCGCAAAGTCCCTCAGCGATCCATTGAGAGAGCGAGATTCAGGGTGGGCGTAGATCAACAGTATGTTCACAAGAGGCTCCGGATGGGATGGATGCCTCACCGTAGCGGCGATCGCGCTATGCTAGAAATGAATTCCCGAAACAGCTGGTATTTGCATGCACAATATCTTGTGCCGACTGGACCTCAATCTGCTGCTGACGCTCGATGTCTTGCTGGCTGAACTGAATGTCACGCGCGCGGCACGCGTCCTCAACCTATCGCAGCCAACTGTCAGCCTGCAGCTGGGCAGGCTCAGGGAGATGCTGGCCGATCCTCTGCTCTTGCCAGGCCCCCGGGGCATGCTGCCCACGGAACGCGCCCGCGAATTGCGCAAGCCGTTGAGCGAAGCGCTGGCAGCCTTGAACAGCGCATTGAGCCCTGCTGATGCATTTGACCCCGGATCCTCAAATCAAACCTGGAAAGTAGCCGCCAGCGACTACGCCACCACCGCTCTTGTCTGGCCGTCACTGCAACGGATCAGGAGCATCGCGCCGCAGACTCGGTTGGCGCTTCTGAACAAGCACCCTCTCGACCTTGCCAGCGACCTGGAAGGTGGTCGTCTCGATCTCGCTCTGCACATTCGCGACGAAGCTCCGCCAAAGTTGCGTCAACGCTCGCTGGTCCACGAACGCTACGTCCTGGCCGGCCGGCACGGGCACCCAGCGTTCCAGTCAAAGCTGACCCTCAAAGCGTTTTGCGCCCTTGAACACGCCATCATGTCCCCCAACGGCGCAGGCTTTGCTGGCATCACTGATCAGGCATTGGCGATCAAAGGCCTGCAACGTCAAGTGGTGTTGTCGGTGCCCAACTTCAACTCACTTATTTCGGCCCTGACCCACAGTGATCTGGTGGCAGTCGTGCCGCAGAGGATGGTGCAAGATGAGGCTGCCTTGCATGTTCAGGCTCCTCCTCTCGTTATCCCCGGGTTTGAAATGTTGATGCTGTGGCCGGAGCGCCTGCACCGCGATCCCGCGCACATGTGGTTGCGCGACCTCATCGCTTCGACGGTTGAAAAGACCTGCTGCCCGCCGCACTGACGCTGAGCTCTGCATCAGTCATGGACAATCCAAAAAATGACGCGGAGCTGTCAAAACGATGCCACTGGCACGTACCTTGGGTAGACATTTTCAAGTAACCGCCCTTCAAGCTGAGCCATCAAGGAAAGTCCATTTGTCAGCAAAGCCTCTTACTGCCCGTGACACCTGTCAGGTGCTGCGTGACATCGCCCTCGGCATTCGGGTGATGCGTCGGGTGGGCGGCGACGCTCAAGTCGACATCGACAGCGGTCTGATGACCGTAGAGGTTGATGGCTGGCTGGTCACGTTTTACAACGAGCACAATGCCCTGGATCACTGCGACCGCTGCCTCAGCCCCGAAGGCCGTCTCTACATGTTTGACGCCCGCCAACGCTACGGCACTGATCCGCTTGAGCTGCTGAGCACTTGGGAACGCGGTCAGCTGGAAACGCTGCTCTCCCTTCTCTAAGCGAACGCTCATACACCGCGCGTCAAAAGAAACGGCCTTGGCCCCATAGCGTGGGACGATGGAACCAAAGCGGTTCAGTTGCCACACACGCGGTATAAAGTCCAAAGCGGGTGGCGTATGTCGACGAAAGTGAGTGGGCCTGTTGATCAGATGTTCGGCTTGCATAACAGCGATTTTGGATCGCCCCAGGGGCGTTTCGCTGATCAACGGCAAGCGGGCGCGGGCATCGATTTTGGTGCGTCGCCCGGTGCTGGTGCGCAGTCGGTGAGCTTCGGCGGACCCTCGCCGCACCACAGTGACAGCCGAGTGAATGCCAGCGAGCGCGCGGCCAATCCCACCGATCAGGACCTCGCTGCATCGGTACGAAATCTGGTCGAGCAAATCATGCAGGCGCTCGCACAGTTCATGCAGCAAAGTCGGGGCGATACGGGCGCATCTTCCCCAGGCGGTGGCAGTCCGCAAGGCAAGTCAGCGGCAGTCTCGGCACTTGGTCAGCCGATGGCAGCGAACGCTGTGTCCCAACAGGCGGCTGCAACGCCAGGGGTAACCCAGGCGCCATCGGCCGCTCCTCATGCCTCCACATCTGCGCCGGACACGTTGACGGCCTCCAAGCCCGCAACTGCGCCTGAGTCCGTAGGCAAGCCTGGCGCTGTGGCCGACGCCGCCCCCGCTGGCAGTGGTCCTTACTCGCTCAATATCACCAATACCCAAGACCATGCGATAAAGATTGGCCAGTTCGACAAAAATGAAAAACGGGTAGGCGAACTGTCACTCGAGCCTGGGCAAAGAGGAACCATGAAGTACGAGGCGGATACGACGGGCCTGCTCAAACAGGCCGACGCGGACGGCAACTACAAGCCCGATGCGAGCCGCCTGGAGTTCTACAACGGCTTCATCAATACCAGCGACATCGATGGCCGCAATGCGGCGATCCATGCGACCGACGGCAAAGGGTTTGAAATCGGTGACAAGCAGAGTATTGCTGACAAGGCACCTGACAGCATCACGTCCCTGGACTCCGCCGGGAACAAAACCATCGCCGGATGGTATGACGGGTCCACGGAGAAGATGAGACAGGGAGGCGATTTCCTGACCAAAGCACTGGGCACTGGAATGACCTATCAGCATCCGAATGACGACACCTTGGGCCAAGGCAATAACCCTATGCGGCACACTGACTCGATGTCCCTGGACGTGGTTTTCGGGAAGGCGTGAGATGAACGCGAGGGGCGCTGAGTTATTGAGTCAGGCCCGGCCACTGCCTTTCAGGCAAAAAAATCTGGAAATCCGCATTTTCATGGGCCTTCCAGATTTTCGAAATGGTGGGTCGTGTGGGATTCGAACCTACGACCAATTGGTTAAAAGCCAACTGCTCTACCAACTGAGCTAACGACCCGCTTCGTTGTGGCGCGTATATTACTGATATTTCACAGTAATTCAACACCCAAGCGAAAATAATTTAAAAATAACGCGTTGGGTCCGTCACGCCAGCCGCCGCGAAGCCTTCAGCGCGCAACCGGCAGCTGTCGCATTTTCCGCACGCACGCCCCTGGTCGTCGGCCTGATAGCAGGAAACCGTCAATGCGTAATCCACCCCCAGACGCGTACCGGTTTTGACGATATCGGCCTTGCTTAGCATCTGCAGCGGGGCCTGTATCGTGAAGCCCTCACCTTCGACACCAGCCTTTGTGGCGAGATTGGCCATGCGCTCGAACGACTCGACGAACTCCGGACGGCAATCCGGGTAGCCGGAGTAATCCACGGCGTTGACGCCAATGAAGATGTCCCGGGCACCAAGCACTTCCGCCCAGCCCAACGCGAGAGAGGAAAACGGTATTGCGCGCCGGCACGTACGTCACCGGAATGCCCTCGCCCGGCGTCTCCGGCACCGCGATGTTGCTGTCGGTCAGCGCGGAACCGCCAATGCCATTGAGGTTAAGGCCGATGACCTTGTGTTCAGCCACGCCCATATCCGCCGCTACACGCTCCGCCGCCTGCAGCTCGGCACGATGCCGTTGGCCGTAGTCAAAACTCATCGTGTAGCAGCTGAAGCCATCGGCCTTGGCCATCGCCACCACAGTGGCCGAGTCCAGCCCGCCGGACAGCAGGATTACCGCTCTTTTCTCAGTCATCGGTTGCTCACTCATTTATCGCCCCGGCTCGTCGTTCCACAGGATTTTGTGCAACTGCAACTGCAGACGCACCGGAAGGTTGTCGGCCACGATCCAGTCGGCCAGGTCTCTGACGTTCAGATCGCGGTGGACAGGGGAAAACAGCACTTCGCCGGCACGACGGTCCAAACCGTACTGAATGATCTTCGAGACGGCCCAGTCGTAATCTTCCCGCGAACAAATGACGAATTTGATCTGGTCGTTAGGCGTGAGCAGCTCGATATTTTCGTATCGATTGCGCGCCACCTCTTTTGAACCCGGGGTTTTCAGGTCGACGACACGGCTCACGCGGGGATCGACTTTGGAGATGTCCAGCGCGCCACTGGTTTCCAGCGAAACCTCGTAGCCCGCGTCACACAGCCGCTGAAGCAAAGGGATGGCGTTTGGCTGCGCCAAGGGCTCGCCGCCTGTGACGCAGACGTAGCGCGGGCGGTAGCCGGCAACCTGCTCCATCAACGAGTCGAGGGTTTGGATGGTTCCGCCCGTGAAGGCGTATTCGCTGTCGCAATAACCGCAACGCAATGGACAGCCGGTGAGACGCACGAAAACGGTAGGCAAGCCTGCCGTGCGCGTTTCACCCTGCAAAGAGTAGAAAACTTCGGTGATGCGTAATGTGTCTTGCATAAGGGCCACGGGCGTAACGGCTAAACAGGCCATCCGCCTCCGTCAGGCACTTCTGTACACCCTGCACACGCAGAATCCACAGAAGCGTAATCAATACCGGAATTTCGGGGGCGGAATTCTAACGAAGAAAGCCGCGCAATGCGCGGCTTTCTTGAATCAGCGGTCAGATTGCCTGGCAATCAAAGACGCTGCAGGTCCCGCTGTGCCAGCTGAGCGGCTGAACTGCCCGGGTACTGAGCAACAACTTGCTGAAGGATACCCTTCACCTTGTCGGTGTGACCCAGGCGACGTTCGACGTCCGCCAGCTTGTAAAGGGAGTCAGGTACTTTGGCGTGCTTTGGGTAGAGCTGACTGACCTTTGCAAAGGCCTGACCGGCACCTTGAAGGTCGCCTTTGGCCAGATTCACTTCGCCCAACCAGTATTGGGCATTGCCCGCATACTGGCTGTTCGGGTATTTGCGCAGGAATGCCGCAAAGGCCTGACTGGCCTTGTCGAAATCCTTCGCTTTGATCAAGTCGAAAGCCGCGTCGTAGTAGAGCTTTTCTTTCGCTGGGTCACCGGGCTCGCTGCTCGCCTGGGGCGCTTGAGCGGCTTGTGACGCGGGTGCTCCGCCGGCGCTGGTGCCGCCGTCGGAAGCAGAATTGTTGGCAGCTGATGGGGCAGATGCGCCGCCAGCTCCGATACGGGAGTCGAGATCTTTGTAGCGATCCAGCGCTTCTTGCTTCATCTGCTGGATATCGTTCTGCTGGACTTCCACTATTCCGCGCAAGCGCGAAATTTCGTCCTGCATTTGCTGCAATTGCATGAACAGCTGACCTTGCGCCGAAGGCGCGGCCGTAGCCGCACCTCCGGCGTAGGCGCCAGACGTACCATAACCCGATGGCGGATAACTGCTACCAGCAGAGCCAGAGTTGTCATCGACCACAGGAACCGCACCCATCGCTGCAAGAGGAAGGGTGAGAGCCAAAACGGTTAAAGCACGTCGGCACGTTCGCATGTCAAATTACTTACGCAGTTCGACGCGACGGTTTTGAGCCCACGATTGCTCGTCGTTACCGGTAGCAACTGGACGCTCTTCACCGTAGGAAACGAGTTCCAGCTGAGCTGGCGAAACGCCTTGCAGAACCAGGTAGCGTTGAACGGCTTTCGCACGACGCTCGCCCAGTGCCAGGTTGTATTCGCGAGTACCGCGTTCGTCGGTGTTGCCTTCCAGAACTACGCGAGCGCCGTTGGCTTTCAGGTCTTTGGCGTGAACGTCCAGAGCGCGCATGGCTTCTGGTTTCAGGTCAGAACTGTCGTATTCGAAGTAGAAAGTAGTGATAGCGCGCAGAGCAGCTTCTTCGCTCAGGCTGCCATCAACAGCGCCAGAGTTAGCGCCGTAACCAGCGTTAGGATCTACAGCAGCGCCGCCAGCACCGGCATTGTCGCCGCCTTTGGACGAGCAACCTACAGCTACGGCCATGGCCAGAGCCAGCGCAGCAAATTTACCAAACTTCAGCATTTCCATCGTAAAACTCCTAATGAACCCCAAGTGTGTTAAGTACAACGTAAAGCGCCGCGTCAGTTCAGGTAAGGGGACCAGGAAGGTTCTCTGACTTCGCCTTGAGCGGTAGGAAGCGGGAGCCTTACGCGTCCATTAATGGACACGAGCATCAAGACTCCCCGGCCCTGCTGGCGGGTGGCGTAGATTACCATGGTGCCGTTAGGCGCAACAGTAGGCGACTCATCAAGGTTGCTGTCTGTGAGGATTTTTACGCTACCGCGCTGCAAATCCTGAGCCGCCACCTTGAAGTTGGTGAAGCCATCTTGACGATGGATCATCACCAGAGTCTTTTCATCCGCCGATAACTTAGGGTTGGCATTGTAGTTACCGATGAAAGTAACGCGCTCTGCCCCTCCGCCATTAATATTGGTTTTATAAATTTGTGGCTTGCCGCCGCGATCAGACGTGAAGTAAAGCGTCGAGCCGTCTTTACCGAAGAACGGTTCTGTATCAATGGAGGAATCGTTGGTCACTCGCGACAATTGACGCGACGCCAGATTCATCACATAGATTTCCGGGTTGCCATCTTTCGACAAGACCATCGCCAGCTTGCTGCCGTCCGGGGACCACGCAGGCGCGCCGTTCAGACCTTCGAAGTTGGTGATTTGCTCGCGGCGACCGGTGTCGATGTGCTGAACGAAAATGCGCGGACGCTTCTGCTCAAACGACACATAGGCAATGCGCTTGCCGTCCGGCGCAAAGCGTGGCGACAGGATCGGCTCACGGGATTGCAGCAGTGTCACCGCACGGGCGCCGTCGTAGTCCGAACGCTGCAGCGTGTAGCGAGTGTTGTCAGTGGAGAAACGCTCGGCAGTCACGTACAGCATACGGGTCGAAAACGCACCCTTGATGCCGGTCAGTTTTTCGAACGACTGGTCGGCGATGTAGTGCGACATATCACGCAGCTGGTCAGCTGTGCCCGAAACGTTGCCGGTCAGAACCTGCTGCTCGGTGGCCACGTTGAACAGTGCGTATTGGACCTGCAGGCGACCGCCCGAAGGAACGATGCTGCCGACCATCACGTACTGCGCGCCCAGTGCTTTCCAGTCGCGGAAGATGACTTCGCTGGCCTGGCTCGGCTGGCTGATCATGTTTTCCTTTGGAATCGGCGAGTAGTAGCCCGAGTTCTGCAGGTCGTTGCCAATGATCTTGGCCATGTCTTCCGGCAGGACGCTGCCGCCCTGCAAGCCAAACGGTACGACCGCGATAGGCGTGGCGCGGTCACTGCCGCTTGTTACCAGAATGTTCTTTTCGTCGGCAGCGGCAAAACCCGCTGCGCAACACAGAACGACAAGCATTCCTCGAAGAAGGTTAATCACAAGGCTAGGTCCTCAGGTGTGAATGTCATCTTGAATGAACGGTAAGGCGCGAAGTCCGAAGGCTTCATCCCCTGCATCTCTGTCAAACGACCAATATTCTTGACCGCCGCTACTGCTGAACTGTCGAAAGGACCATCGCCGCTGGACTTGCTCACCGTGACCGAAGTCAAGGTGCCGTCCGGCAACATGTTGATCTGCAGGACGACCGTCATGCCCTTGCGCGCAGAAGGTGGACGTGCCCAGCCTTCAGCGGCTCGAGAGCGAATCAAGTCATCGAAGCTGCCAGCCACTTCATCGCCACGCTCATCGGCCAGCGCCTGTTGGCGTTCCGGCTTATCGGAAAGCAGGTCGGCCAGTGCTTGCGCCTTCTTGTCTTCCGCCGATTTGCGAGCAGCGTCCTGGGCCTTCTTCTTCGCGTCCTCGGCCGACTTCTTCTTGGCATCCTCAGCCGCTTTCTTCTTCGCGTCTTCAGCAGCCTTTTTCTTGGCGTCGTCCGCAGCCTGCTTCTTCGCGTCCTCGGCAGCCTGTTTCTTGGCTTCCTCAGCGGCCGCACGCTTGGCGTCTTCCTCGGCTTTCTTCTTCGCGTCGTCTTCGGCTTTCTTCTTGGCTATATCAGCCAATTGTTTCTCTTCGGCGGTTTTCTTCGCGTCATCCGCTTTTTTGGCTTCGGCTTTCTTGGCGTCTTCCGCAGCCTTTTTAGCGTCATCGGCTTTTTTGGCGTCGTCAGCTTTCTTCGCTTCCTCGGCCTTTTGCTCTTCGGCTTTTTGAGCGGCATCGGCTTTCTTTTGTTCCGCCGCCTTCACCGCCTCTTGCTCAACTTTTTTCTGCTCCATCTGCTCGACTTCGGTTTGTCGCGCAGCGGATTTCTTCGCCTCACCGGCAAGCTTCTGGTTGGTCTGGGTGGTTGCCTGACTTTTTGATTTCAACTGATAGAGCGTGGCCTGAACAATCGGCCTGGCTTCAGGAAGCTCAGGCGTCATGGCGAAGCTGACGAACAACAAACCAAAAATCAGGACGTGCAGTCCTACCGCCCAGACGGACGGCCAGAAGTAGCTTTCCGAGGCGGACGGCTCTCGAATCGGCTGCATCAGGGGGCCTCGGTAATCAAACCAACGTTCCCGACCCCGGCCTTCTGCAACCCGCCCATCGTGCCCATGACGGCACCGTAGTCGACCGTCTTGTCGCCACGGATGAACACTTGAGTCTGCTTGCCAGCATCACGGCCGGCAGCAATGATTTTGGTCACTGCGCTGGTCAGTTGCGGCAAGGTCATGGCCTTGTCCATTTGCTTGTCGGTGTCGACTTCGCTGCCAAGGTTCCAGTAATAGGTCTTGTCAGCCTTGATCGAGATCGTCAGGACCTGATTGTTGTTGTCCTGCGGCAAAGCCTCGCTGGAGACCTTGGGCAGATCAACTTTCACGCCCTGGTTGATCATCGGAGCCGTCACCATGAAGATGACCAGCAGCACCAGCATCACGTCGATGTACGGCACCACGTTCATTTCGGCGACCGGCTTGCGCTTGTTGCGTCGGCCGCGAGCGATTAAAGCCATTGGGAAATACCTGCTTATTCTTCGCTGGTGTGCACTTTACGGTGCAGGATCGCCTGGAACTCGTCGGCGAATGTGTAGTAGCGACCGATCAGGTTCTCGCCACGAGCGGCGAAGCGGTTGTAAGCGATGACCGCAGGGATTGCTGCGAACAGGCCGATAGCGGTGGCGATCAGTGCTTCGGCGATACCCGGTGCAACCGTGGCCAGAGTGGCTTGCTGCGCAGTGGCCAGACCGCGGAAGGAGTTCATGATGCCCCACACGGTACCGAACAGACCGATATACGGGCTGGTGGAACCGACGGTTGCCAGGAACGGCAGGCTCTGCTCGAGCTTTTCTTCTTCACGGGAGATGGCAACGCGCATGGCACGGGCAACACCTTCCATCACCGCATCCGGATCGACGCCGGCCTGCTGACGCAGACGGGAGAACTCTTTGAAGCCCGCGCGGAAGATCTGCTCTACGCCGGAGTCAGGGTCCGGGTTGCTGCCAGCCTGACGGTAGAGCTTGGACAGATCGATGCCTGACCAGAAGCGCTCCTCGAAGCTGTCCAAGGCCTTACGCCCGGCGCGCAGCATGGCGCTGCGCTGAAAAATCATGATCCACGAGGTGACCGAGGCGGCCACCAGGATCAGCATTACCAACTGCACAACCACGCTGGCATTGCTGACCAAACTCCACATGGAGGAATGGTCGACGACGTTAGCTTCCACGCTGTATCTCCTGCTCTGAATGTGTACCCGCGCCGCCCTGCCCGGCAAAGGCCGTGCGCAGAGCTTCGGGAATGGCCCGGGGTTTCAAACTGTCGGCGCGCACACACGCCACCAAAAACTGCCCTTCGCAGAGCAGCACATCATCCGCAGCCCGCCTGACCTGTTGCTGAAAGCGCAGGCTGACGCGGTTCAATTCGATTACTTCGGCGCTGATCAGCAGTTCGTCGTCCAGCCGCGCGGGCTTATGGTACCGAGCCTCGCTTGAATGCACGACGAACAACAGGTTCTCGATACCCGCCATTGCGGATTGGGCAAAGCCCAGTTCCCGCAGTCGCTCGGTTCGAGCCCGCTCCATGAATTTCAGGTAATTGACGTAGTAAACGATGCCGCCGGCATCGGTGTCCTCGTAATAAACGCGACAACGATGTGCGAACGACTGAGCCCCGTTTTGCGCGCGCATACTCTAGTGCTTACTCCTCAGGTTGCCAATCCGGCCAGGCAACTGTTTTTCATCGTTTTTACTGCCTGTGGCACATCACTTTGCGGTGACTGCCCGTCAGACCACCAAACACCCGAATAAATCGGTTGATTGTGCATTTATTCGTCAGGGTCTTCGACCGGTTCATCCAGCACCGCACGGTCGCCCAGGCGCGAGGGAATGTTCAGACCGAAGTGCAGATACGCATGCCGCGTGACCATGCGACCGCGAGGTGTGCGCATCATATAGCCTTGCTGGATCAAATAGGGCTCCAGCACATCTTCAATTGTGTGTCGTTCTTCGCTGATGGCCGCCGCAAGGTTATCCACCCCGACCGGCCCGCCGTCGAACTTCTCGATCATCGTCAGCAGCAAGCGACGATCCTGGTGATCGAATCCGCGCTCGTCGACGTCCAGCAGGTTCAGCGCGAGATCCGCAATGGCCTTGGTGATCTCGCCCTTGGCGCGTACTTCGGCGAAATCCCTCACCCGACGCAGCAGCCGATTGGCGATCCGCGGCGTACCCCGTGCACGTCGGGCAATCTCGAATGCGCCTTCGTCCTCGATGTACAGCCCGAGAATTTTCGCCGAGCGCGACACAATCGTGGCCAGATCCGCAGTGCTGTAGAACTCAAGACGCTGCACGATACCGAAGCGGTCACGCAGCGGATTGGTCAGCATGCCTGCGCGAGTCGTCGCGCCGACCAGTGTGAACGGCGGCAGATCAAGCTTGATGGAGCGCGCCGCAGGGCCTCACCGATCATGATGTCCAGCTGGAAATCTTCCATCGCCGGGTACAGCACTTCCTCAACGATGGGTGACAGACGGTGGATTTCATCGATGAACAGCACGTCGTGGGGCTCAAGATTGGTGAGAATCGCCGCAAGATCACCCGGCCGTTCAAGCACGGGGCCCGAGGTGCTCTTGATCGATACTCCCATTTCCTGGGCAATGATATGCGCCAGTGTGGTTTTACCCAGGCCTGGCGGACCGAAGATCAGCGTGTGATCCAGCGCTTCACTGCGCCCGCGTGCCGCTTGAATGAACAGTTCCATCTGCTCACGCACGGTGGGCTGACCAATGTAATCGGCCAGGCTCAGCGGCCGAATCGCACGGTCCAGTTGCTCGTCACGGTCACGCCCGGTCGCGGCGATCAGACGGTCGGCGTCTATCACTTACAGCATCCCCTTCAGTGCGCGACGAATGAGGTCTTCGCTGCTGAGATTCTTGTCTTTTATCGCGGTCACCGCTTTGCTCGCTTCCTGGGGCTTGTAGCCCAGGGAAATCAACGCACTGACAGCATCCGACTCGGCCGTTGCCACTGGAATCGGCGCGCCCGGCCCGTCCGACACGAGCGCGAAGGTACCTGGCAACGAATCCCACGCTTTGAAGCGATCCTTCAGCTCAACCAGCAACCGCTCGGCGGTCTTCTTGCCAACGCCCGGGACGCGGGTCAGCGCGGAGGTGTCCTGCGCCTGCACACACCGCACCAACTCGTCCACTTCCAGCGTCGACATCAGGGCCAGCGCCAACTTCGGCCCGACGCCGTTCAGGCGAATCAGCTCGCGAAACATCTCGCGGTCACGCTTTTCGTAGAAACCGAACAGCAGGTGCGCATCTTCGCGGACCACCAGATGGATATGCAGCGTCACGATTTCGCCCAGATGAGGCAGGCGATACAGCGTGGTCATGGGCACTTCGACCTCGTAACCCACGCCGTTGACATCCAGTACCAGATGCGGCGGCTGCTTCTCGACCAACGTACCGCGTAGACGTCCAATCACGAATCAAATCCTTTCCAGGTGCCCATCGCCACGACGGGCCGTGCTAACACGAATAATGCCATCACAGCCGCAGACGTCCGCCACGACTGCGCGCCGTATTGAGGCCGTGAGGGATGAGGCTGGATCGGGTATGCGCGTGACACATGGCGATTGCCAGTGCATCCGACGCATCCACCTGAGGCTTGGTGGTCAGCTTGAGCAGGTGCATGACCATCATCATCACCTGATCCTTGTTGGCGCCGCCTGTTCCGGCAACGGCCTGCTTGACCTGAGTCGCGGTGTACTCGGCGATCTCCAGTCCTTCTTCGGCACCCGCAACAATCGCCGCACCGCGGGCCTGACCCAGCTTCAAGGCAGAGTCCGGGTTGCGCGCCATGAAAACTTTTTCGATGCCCATCGTCACCGGGCCGTACGTCTGGATGACTTCGCGCACGCCGCGATACACGATCTGCAGCCGCTCATGAAGCAAGCCTGTGCCCGTGCGAATGCAGCCCGAGGCCACGTACTCGCAGCCGCGCCCGGTATCACGCACCACGCCAAACCCGGTAATTCTTGAACCGGGGTCGATACCTAAAATAAGAGTCATAACGCCTGCAGCTTGAGAGGTAACGCGAACAATTGGACGCAGCATAAAGGCAGAAGCCGGAGGCCGATAGCGTTGATCATCAACGCTTCGTGCGCTCCGGCCTCAAGTTCCGAACGGGCAAAGGATCAGCCGAGCTGCTCCAGCACCTCGTCCGGGATTTCAGCGTTGGAGTAGACGTTCTGCACGTCGTCCAGGTCTTCCAGCATATCGATCAGCTTGAGGACCTTTTCCGCCATGTCCAGATCGAGCACCGCACTGGTGGTCGGCTGCATCACGATTTCCGCATCGGCGGGCGTGAAACCAGCGGCTTCCAGCGCGTTGCGCACGGCATAGAAACTGGAGAACGAAGTGAATACGTCAATAGAGCCATCTTCGTGGGTGACCACGTCGTCAGCATCCGCTTCCATCGCAGCTTCGATCAGCGCGTCTTCATCTACGCCCGGCGCGAAGGAAATCTGCCCCTTGCGCTCGAACAGATAAGACACCGAGCCGTCAGTCCCCAGGTTGCCGCCGCACTTGCTGAACGCATGACGCACGGCAGCCGCGGTCCGGTTGCGGTTATCGGTCATGGTTTCGACCATGACCGCAACGCCGCCGGGGCCGTAGCCTTCGTAACCCAGTTCGACCATGTCATCGGCATCGGCGGCGCCGGCACCACGAGCGATGGCGCGGTCGATGATGTCGCGACTCATGTTCGCGCCAAGGGCCTTGTCCTGCGCCAGACGCAAGCGCGGGTTCGACGCCGGATCACCGCCGCCCTGACGGGCAGCGACGGTCAGTTCGCGAATCCACTTGGTGAAGATCTTGCCTTTCTTGGCATCCTGACGCTCTTTGCGGTGCTTGATGTTCGCCCACTTGGAATGACCAGCCATAACACGCTCCAAACCTTGAAACACGCACGCCCGCGCTTGATCGCTCAAACGCAGACGCTTCACTCGAATCTTTGCCCGAAATGGGCGAGGCTCAGGGCGGACCGAATGGTCGGTCCGCCGAGCCCATGCCTAAAAGCCGACACGGCTTACTCGGCCTTCGGCGTCTCGCGCAGGCGGATGTGCAGCTCGCGCAGTGCCTTGGCATCGACCACGCCCGGTGCCTGGGTCATCACGTCCGCAGCACTCTGGGTTTTCGGGAAGGCAATGACTTCACGAATGGACTGAGCGCCGGTCATCAGCATGACCAGACGGTCCAGACCGAACGCCAGGCCACCGTGGGGCGGCGCGCCGTACTTCAGTGCGTCGAGCAGGAAGCCGAACTTCTCCTGCTGCTCGTCTTCGGAAATGCCCAGCAGACGGAACACGGCCTGCTGCATTTCCTTGCGGTGGATACGGATCGAACCGCCGCCCAACTCAGTGCCGTTCAGCACCATGTCGTACGCGCGTGACAGCGCGGTGGCAGGGTTGGCTTCGAGCTCGTCAGGCGAGCATTTCGGCGCGGTGAACGGGTGGTGCAGCGCGGAGAAGCTGCCGTCGTCATTTTCCTCGAACATCGGGAAATCAACGACCCACATCGGCGCCCATTCACGGGTGAGCAGGTTCAGGTCGTGGCCCAGCTTGATGCGCAGAGCGCCCAGTGCTTCGCTGACGATTTTGAATTTGTCCGCGCCGAAGAACACGATGTCGCCGTCCACTGCGCCCACGCGATCGAGGATCACGTTGAGGTTGGCTTCCGGGATGTTCTTGACGATAGGCGACTGCAGGCCTTCGACGCCCTTGGCGCGCTCGTTGACCTTGATGTAGGCCAGGCCTTTGGCGCCGTAGATGCCGACGAACTTGGTGTACTCGTCGATCTTGCTGCGCGGCATGCTTGCGCCGCCGGGAACGCGCAGCGCCGTCACACGGCACTTCGGATCGTTGGCAGGACCGCTGAACACTTTGAAATCCACGGCCTGAAGCTGATCGGCAACGTCAACCAGTTCCAGCGGGTTACGCAGGTCTGGTTTGTCCGAGCCATAGCGGCGCATGGCTTCTTCGAAGGTCATGTGGGGGAAGTCATCGAACTCCACATCCAGCACTTCCTTGAAGAGCTTGCGGACCATGGTCTCGGTGATGCCCATGATGTCCTCTTCGTTGAGGAAGCTGGTCTCGATGTCGATCTGAGTGAATTCAGGCTGACGGTCGGCACGCAGGTCTTCGTCGCGGAAGCACTTGGCGATCTGGTAGTAACGGTCGAAACCGGCAACCATCAGCAGCTGTTTGAACAGCTGGGGCGATTGCGGCAATGCGAAGAAGCTGCCTGGGTGGGTACGGCTTGGAACCAGGTAATCGCGAGCGCCTTCGGGCGTGGCACGAGTGAGGATCGGCGTCTCGACATCGAGGAAGCCGTTGCCGTCCAGAAAGCCACGGATGCTGGAGGTGATGCGCGAGCGCAGACGCAGCTTTTCAGCCATCTCCGGACGACGCAGGTCAATAAAGCGATACCGCAGGCGGGTTTCTTCGCCGACGTCGGAGTATTCGTTAAGCGGGAACGGCGGGGTTTCCGACTCGTTGAGGACTTCCAGCTCATAGCCCAGCACTTCGATCGCGCCCGACGCCATGTTCGGGTTGACGGCGCCAGCAGGACGCGCACGTACTTTGCCGGTCAGCTTGACCACGTATTCGCTGCGAACACGGTCGGCGATGGCGAAGGTGTCGGCACGATCCGGATCGAAAACCACCTGGGCCAGACCTTCACGATCGCGAATGTCGAGGAAAATCACCCCCGTGGTCGCGACGGCGATGGACCCATCCGCAAAGGGTAATTTCCTGACCTTCCAGGCTCTCGTTCAGTTGGCCGCAATAATGGCTGCGCATCATGATCGTGTGTTCACTTCTCGTAATTCGGAATTCGATGGAGCTTTCGCCCGTCGCCGGTGCAAGGGTGCGCAAGCTTTGGCATGCAGTCCGACCTGACGGTCAGTTACTGCCTTCCACAGTAAGGCGGGGGATTATATAGGGATAATCATCGCTGTGCAGCCGCGCAGCCCGATACCGGGCAAGAAGATGTCGGCGCGCGGCGTGGAGGCCGCGTTGCCGCCAGCGAATGCAGGCCCGCCGCAACGGGCCCGCTGAAATCAGGTCATGTCGGGGACGGCGTCAACCGCAGGCCCTCGGCACTCAATACGTGCGCCACGCACACGACGCGGATCAGGCCGCTGAAATTCTTGACGCCGCCGTAGCGCAGGTGAACCTCGCGATCCACGTAGGACAGCACGGCGTTGATGGAGCAATCGTTGAAACGTGCCATTTCGGACAGAATATTCCAGTACACCTCCTCAAGTCGCAAGCATGTGGCCAGCCCATTCAGCCTCACCGATCTGGCGTGCGGCTGGGCCAGGCTCATGTTGAAATTTTCGATAAACGGGTCGCCCCGGGCGTTTAGACATTGGGTGGGCTCCCACCCCTCTCGGGCAGTATCCAGGTTCATGCAGGTCCCCCATGTTGCGATCACGGATAGGGCATCGACACCTTCGCAATCAGTTGAAAAGAGGTGCCTATCAAGCCGTATTCCACAAGGCGCAACCAGCAGAAGGAGCACTTTGAACCTGTAGGAGATCACCACGCTGCAGGGGTGATTTTCGAGAGCCAGCAAACGGCCCAGGCCCTATCTCCCTTGAGGTGTTAGATATGTATTTTTTGTCGGTTTATTTCTTCCCGTTCAGCCAATCGCCATAGTCAGCCCGACTCGAAAAACAGGGGAAATGCGTTTTACAGGTGAGCGCTATGAGCAGAGGGATTTGATACAGGGGATGAATCAGGAGGGGACTGTCGTGCAAGGCGGGGGACAGCAGTGCGGAGCGGGCACTCGTTACGTTGCCCGCGCCTGTGTTTCTTTGATCCGCTGGTGATTACTGGGCTTCGAGCATCGAGCGCAGCATCCAGGCGGTTTTCTCATGCACCTGCATGCGCTGGGTCAGCAGGTCTGCCGTTGGCTCGTCGCTGACTTTATCCAGCAACGGGAAAATCCCACGGGCAGTACGGGTGACCGCTTCCTGGCCCTGAACCAGCGAACGAATCATGTCCTCGGCCGCAGGTACGCCCTCTTCTTCCTTGATCGACGACAAGCGCGCGTAGGTCGAATAGGTGCCCGGCGCCGGGAAGCCCAGTGCGCGGATACGTTCGGCAATCTGATCCACCGCCAGCGCCAGTTCGTTGTATTGCTCTTCAAACATCAGGTGCAGCGTACGAAAAGCCGGGCCAGTCACGTTCCAGTGAAAGTTATGGGTTTTCAGATACAACACATAGGTGTCTGCCAGCAGGCGGGAAAGACCGTCCACGATGGACTTGCGATCTTCTTCGCTGATGCCGATATCGATTGCCATGTTCAGCCCTCTTCTATGATGGTTTATTGTCAAACGACTGCCGCCCACTCTACCAAGACCATTGACCCTGCGCAGCCATCTGTCGGGATTAGTTCAGCGACAACCATCGCAGTCAGACCCCACTTCCTTTAATGGAGACGATCGGGCTGGCGCGTTGTTTATCCCGGCCGCTCTGGCGCGAGCCTTTGACCGGAATAAAAAAACCGACATACAGCCACCCTCACCGGTCAACACGTGAGCTAAGCGCTTGATTTGAGTAGCTCTCGGCTTTGCTGTTAAATACAGACGCGCTGCCGCCAAAGTGCCGTCCGGCTGCAGCGCATAGGCAGGACCGACACTCGTGCATCACGCCTCCCTTTTTACTCGAAGCGTACCGAAGGTCACCCGCTATTTCCTTGTGATCCATCTTAATGTGAGTCATCGAAATGTTGAAAATAGTCCACCTGCTAACGGGCGCAGCTGCCCTGCTGCTGTCTTTCATCCCCAGCCTTCGTAGTGAAGCGCTGTCTTCTTACCTGTCCCAACCGGATGCGCTGTACCTGGCGCTCTTCGGCCTCATCAACCTGGTGCTTGCGCCAGTGATTCCTTACTGGAACAAAGGTCCACGTCATCAACTGCAAAACCTGGTCAGCGGCTTGCTCGTGCTGGCCGTCGTGCTTCAAATCCTCACGCTGCTCGTTCCGCTCGAAACCATTGCTGGCCAACCGGCCGTTCTGGTCAGCCTGCTCGCCGTCGTCGTTGCCGTGGCGTTGCACCTGGCGGTCAGCTTCTACCGGTCCTCCCCTGCGCCTGCCGCCCAGTCCCAGGATCTGGGCAATCGCGATACAGGCACGGTGAAGTGGTTCAACACCTCCAAAGGCTTCGGATTCATTTCCCGGGATTCGGGCGACGACATCTTCGTGCACTTTCGCGCCATTCGCGGTGAAGGCCACCGCGTTCTGGTCGAAGGCCAGCGTGTCGAGTTTTCGGTGATGAATCGCGACAAGGGCCTGCAAGCGGAAGACGTCATCGCTGCGCTCCCGCGCCGTTAACTTCGCCACATAAAAAAACCGCGCTGAGAGGCGCGGTTTTTTTGGCTGAAATTCCTGCCCGGCTCTCTTCCCTTTAATAATGAGGAGGGCGAGAGTCTTCAACGAAATCGTCGCCCTGCCCGCCCATTTCCTCCTGACGCTTGATCAGGGCTGCGATCTGTAACTCCAGACGATCAAGGCTACGCTGCTGGGTGACCAACACGTCGTTGAGCGCTTGAATGGTATCGTCCTGAAAGGCCAGTCGACTCTCCAGCTCCATGACACGCGATTCGAGATCCATGGTCAGCCCTCCTTAAAGGTGAATGCTTCGGTCAATTCGGACTTCAGTTGCGCGCTGATCCGCGCTACCTCCTCCGGCGTATATGGCTTGGCCGGATGTTTGCCCCACACTGGCGCTGGCCACGCCGCGTCGCCAACACGGCGAACAATGACGTGCATGTGCAGCTGATTGACCACATTGCCCAGCGCAGCAACGTTCATCTTGTCCGCCTGAAACGTGCGATCAAGTACGGCCGAGAGGGTGGTGGTTTCTTTCCATAACTGCACCTGGTCCGTTTCGGACAGTTGGAACACTTCACTGATATCTGCACGCTTGGGCACCAGAATGAACCAGGGGTAACTGGAATCATTGGACAGCAGCAGCGTGCACAGCGGGAAGTCGCCGATCGGTAGTGTGTCTTGCAGCAAGCGCGGATCTAGAACAAACACGAAAAATTACTCCTGATCGCCGATTTGATTCATCGAGCCGATTGACTGGCCCGAAAAGAAAGTCTTGGGTAGCGGAAAGAATACGCGCGAATTCCTGAGGATTCATCCGGCACAACGGTTCAGAGCATTTTGCGGATTTGCTGTTGATCGATGATCACCGCAAGCCCACCCCGCACTGGCAGTGAGCGAAAAAAAGGCCGCGCACCGACATGAAGCAGCTGACCGCTGGCGCAGACCGCGCAAAATCAGCTAGCAAATTCCGGGTAACGCCAGTGAATCCGGGGCTGCAGGACGCGTTTCGGGAGCAGGGCTGCGTGCAGCATGCTCGCCAACTCGCCGGACTCGGGGCTGAGGAACCAAACGCAGGCAGTTGTGCGGCACGGTGCACCAAAAAGACTCAGATCAAGCCCGAATATGTGACAGCCATCCGCGAATTACCCACTTTTGAGGGGTGACAGGTAACGTCAGTGACACCTGCCCGCGCTATTCTCAACAAAATCGCCGTTGCAAAGCAGGCTATCTAAAATATTTTTATCATCTATATTCAATAGCTTGGCGCTGACATCGAATGTTTTTACAGCGCTTTCGACATTTTTTTCATGTTCGTCGAAATTTTGTGCACGGTTGTTGCTTTGTCACACACAAGCTTGAAGGCGAGCGTGTCGCAAGACAGGCCAGGACCGAAGGGATGCAGCGATGCTTAGCAAGGTAGCTGGAGAGGCTGGACTCGATGAGGGTGTGAACGAGTCCAGCATTGAACATGACCCGGTAGTTGCACGATTGAAGAATTTGGAGCTGTTCAGTACCGACATGGACAGAGCGGGCGGCGACAAGGCCGTAAAGAAATAGAAAGGATAGGTTTGTCACTATCGCCATTAATGTCAGCGTGTTGTAGATTTCGCCGACACCAAAAAGAAAGAAGCCGGCCAGATAAAAAAACAGGTGGACGGCAGTACTCTTCTTAAAAACCAAAGGAGCAAAGTCACGATGAGAGTGATGAAGTGGAGCGCAATCGCACTGGCCGTTACTGCAGCCAGCACCCAATTGGCATCGGCTGCGGCATTCGTAAGCGATCAGTCCGAAGCAACTGGTTTTGTAGAGGGGAGCAAGCTCGACGTTAAGGCTCGTAACTACTATTTCAACCGCCACATCCTGCACGACGAAGGTCGCAAAGACCAACGTGACTGGACCCAAGGTTTCTGGGGCAACTTCACTTCGGGTTACACCCAGGGCCTGATCGGCGTAGGTGTCGATGCCTTCGGCTATGCCGGCTTCAAGCTTAGCGGCGACGACAAGCACTCTGGTTCCGGCAACCTGACGCTGGACACCACACCCAATTCCGACGGCTTCCGCGACAACCACGACAGCTTTGGTAAGGCCGGTGGCGCAGTCAAGTTCCGGGTTTCGAAAACCGAACTCAAAATTGGTGACATGCAGCCTCAGAACCCAGTGTTCGCGGTAGGTGGCTCGCGCCTCTTGCCACAGACCGCAAGCGGCCTGAGCCTGCAGAGCAGCGAAATCTCGGGCCTGGATGTTGAAGCCGGTCATTACTACTCGGGCACCAGCCAGAACGATACCAGCCACGATGGCTCAATCTTCGCTCAATACGCTAACGTGCAGGCCAAGTCCGCTGACTTTGGCGGCGGTAAATACTCCATTACCGACAACTTGGGCGTTGGTTTCTACTACGCCAAATTGGAAGACGTGTGGAACCAGTACTACGGCAACATCAACTACGCACTGCCGTTGACTGACGACCAGGCCCTGGCCTTCGACTTCAACATCTATAACACCAAAGATACCGGCAGTGCCAAAGCCGGGGCGATCAGCAACACCGCATGGTCGGGTTCGGCTGCTTACTCCTTCCTGGCGGCGCATACGTTGACACTGGCATTCCAGAAAGTTAACGGCAATACGCCGTTCGACTACATCGGTATCGGTGACAACAACAAAGGCGGCGACTCGATCTTCCTTGCGAACTCGATTCAATACTCCGACTTTAACGCTCCTGGCGAAAGATCGTGGCAAGGTCGTTACGACTTGAACATGGCCACCTACGGCACGCCGGGCCTGAGCTTCATGGCCCGTTACGTCAGCGGTACCAACATCGACGGCACCCGTGGCAACAACGCTATTTACTCAGGCCTTTACGGCGCTGACGGCAGCCACCACGAAACCAACGTCGAGGCCAAGTACGTCGTTCAGGCTGGCCCTGCAAAAGACCTGTCGTTCCGTATTCGTCAAGCATGGCACCGTGCCAATGCCGACGAAGGCGAAGGCGATGTCAACGAGTTCCGTCTGATCGTCGACTACCCGATTTCGGTCCTGTAATCGCACTGTCTGACACTCGTTAACGAAAAGCCCGGCCTTCGCGCCGGGCTTTTTCATGGGAGCATGTGTGACATTCCCTCCCTTCGCAACGCCCGCCCGGCCTGTACTCAGCGATACCACCACCGTACAATCCCGAATCATTTCCCAGCCACCGCAACCGACAACGGCCGACCATGCGTACCAGTCAATATTTGCTCGCCACACAGAAAGAAACGCCATCCGATGCGGTCGTGATCAGCCATCAGCTGATGCTTCGTGCCGGCATGATTCGCAAACTTGCCTCCGGTCTCTACACCTGGCTGCCCATGGGCCTGCGGGTGTTGCGCAAGGTCGAAGCGGTGGTTCGTGAAGAAATGAACGCAGCGGGCGCGCTGGAAGTGTTGATGCCGGGCATTCAGCCAGCGGAGCTGTGGCAAGAGTCGGGGCGCTGGGAGCAATACGGCCCTGAGCTGTTGCGCCTGAAAGACCGCCACGATCGGGACTTCTGTGCAGGCCCGACCCACGAAGAAGTCATCACCGATCTGGCTCGCAACGAACTCAACAGCTATAAACAGCTGCCGATCAACATGTACCAGATTCAGACCAAATTCCGTGACGAAATCCGCCCGCGCTTCGGTCTGATGCGCGGCCGCGAATTCATCATGAAAGACGCCTACTCCTTCCATGCGACCCAGGATTCCCTTCAGGAAACCTACGACCGCATGCATCAGGCGTACTGCAACGTCTTCACCCGCCTGGGCCTGAACTTCCGCCCTGTGGTGGCTGACAACGGTTCCATCGGCGGCGCGGGCTCCCATGAGTTCCACGTGCTGGCCGAGTCCGGCGAAGACGACATCGTGTTCAGCGACACCTCCGACTACGCCGCGAACATCGAAAAAGCCGAAGCCATTCCACGCGAAACCAGCCGCCCTGCGCCGACTGAAGAGCTGCGCCTTGTCGACACCCCGGACGCCAAGACCATCGCGGCGCTGGTCGAGCAGTTCAATCTGCCGATCGAAAAGACCGTCAAGACCCTCGTCGTGCACGCGGCTGAAGAAGGCAAGCTGATTGCGCTGATCATCCGTGGCGATCACGAGCTCAATGAAATCAAGGCCTCCAATCTGGAGCAGGTCGCCAGTCCGCTGGTCATGGCCTCAGAAACCGAACTGCGTGAAGCCATTGGCGCCGGCGCGGGTTCCCTCGGCCCGCTGAATCTGCCACTGCCGTGCATCATCGACCGCTCGGTTGAACTGATGAGCGACTTCGGGATTGGCGCCAACATCGACGACAAGCACTACTTCGGCGTCAATTGGGAGCGGGACTTGCCGGTTCCGGCCGTGGCTGACCTGCGCAACGTCGTCGCCGGCGACCCAAGCCCGGATGGTCAGGGCAATGTGATCATCAAGCGCGGCATTGAAGTCGGGCACATCTTCCAGCTGGGGACCAAGTACAGCGACGCGATGAAGTGCCAGGTGCTGGGCGAGAACGGCAAGCCGGTCACGCTGACCATGGGCTGCTACGGGATTGGTGTGTCGCGGGTTGTGGCTGCCGCCATCGAGCAGAACAACGACGCAAACGGCATCATCTGGAGCGACGCACTCGCGCCTTTCCAGATTGCCCTCGTGCCGCTGCGTTACGAAACCGATGCCGTCAAAGAGGCCACCGACACGCTGTACGCCGAACTGACGGCTGCGGGCTTCGAAGTGTTGCTGGATGACCGTGACAAGAAGACCAGTCCGGGGATCAAGTTCGCCGACATGGAACTGATCGGCATTCCGCACCGCATCGTGGTCAGCGACCGTGGCCTTGCCGAGGGTAACCTCGAGTACAAGAGCCGCACCGAAGCCGAAGCGCAGGCCCTGCCTGTTGCCGATGTGTTGTCTTTCATCAAGGACCGGATCAAGCGCTGACCGGATTGCGCGCCTGCGACTATGCAGGCGCGCATTCATCCGCCACGCCTCTGCGATGCGCCTTACCTGCACCTAGAGATCTCATGTTCAAGCGAAATCCCTCACGTCTCGCAGGCGCTGTGTTGTGCACCAGCCTGTTTCTCGGCGGCTGTGCCAATCAACTGTCTCAACGCAGCGAGCATGAAGAACGTGTCGAGCGCAAACTGCTCGACCACAGTTTTCAGGTCGACCTCGGCGAACCCAGGACGCTGGAATTGCCCCAGCGCCGGATACGGATCCACGAGTTGAAAACCTTCGACATCACCGAATTCGAAGTCACCCGGCACTACGACCGATATACGCCGTATCAGCCGTGGCGGGAAATCTATGAAATCCCGCTGGGCGCCGTCGCCATCGTTGCGGGCATTGGCGCGAACGTGGTCAACCTGTTGACGCTTGGCAGCCTGCCCGACAGCGTCACCAAGGACTGGCTCACTTACGGCGTCGCCGGCGTCAACCCGTTCATGAACGCACCCTCCCATGGCCGTGCGCAGCAAAACCTGGCCGGCATCGACGAGGTCCAGCGCGATCATCGCGTCGAGCATTCAAGCCTGCCCTGGAGTGACGCGCCGGTTGAAGTCACTGCGGGCAAAGAGACCCATGAGCTGACGACGGACCGTAACGGGGGCTGCGCGTCAACCTGCTGGACAGCCCGTTCGCCGAACAGAACCTCAGTTATGTCACCCAACTGAACATCAAAGTGCAGGATGACCAGAGCAACGTCCAGGCAACCGCCACGTTGCCACTGAGCAAATCACTGCGCGGCAAGCTGATCGAGGCGCACGACCTGATCTACGACGACCTGGAAGACGACGAGGTGAGCCAGTGGGTGCATCGCGTCAAGCGTCTGTCCGAATTAGGCCTTGAAGATGAAGCGAGTGAGCTGGAACAGTCCCTGATCGAGCTGACCCGCAACGATCCGCAACTGCAGCACGAATTCCTTCGGTCACTGGCCAAAGACGCTGGCCGACTGGTCGCGGTACCGCCGGGCAGTGAATAACCTCAGCTGAACAGCTCCAACTGCTCGTGGGCAGCCCGAAGGTCATGAAGGCGCACGCCAATTCCCAGCAATCGCACCGGTTTGCCGCCGCGTGCGAAGGCCTGGGTCAAGAGTTGCTCATAACTGCTCAAGTCCCGCCCTGCTCCCGCCTGTTCCAGCGTTGTCTGGGTGAAGTCGTGAAACTTGACCTTCACGAACGGCTTGCCGGGGCGGTAAAGGCTATCGATCCGCGCAATCCGGTCGTTCAACGTTTCCAACAATGCCGGCAGCCTCAACAGACAACTGGCGAGATCCGGCAGATCGGTGTCGTAGGTGTTTTCGACACTGACCGACTGGCGCCGATTGTCGTTCTGCACGGGCCGCTCATCGACGCCATGGGCCAGGTTCCACAGCCGCTCGCCGAATGAGCCGAATTCGCGCACCAGCGACAGTTTGCTCCAGCTGCGTAAATCGGTGCAGGTAACAATGCCGAGACGGCCAAGCTTGTCGGCAGTCACTTTGCCAACGCCGTGCAGTTTGGACACCGGCAGTTGGGAGACAAACTCTTCGATCTGATCGGGCGTGATCACGAACAGCCCGTTCGGCTTTTTCCAGTCGCTGGCGATCTTGGCCAAAAACTTGTTTGGGGCCACGCCGGCGGAAACCGTGATGTGCAACTGATTGGAGACCCGGCGGCGAATGTCCTGGGCGATACGCGTTGCGCTGCCGGCGAAGTGCTCGCATTCCGTGACATCCAGGTAAGCCTCGTCCAACGACAGCGGCTCGATCAGGTCGGTGTAATCGCGGAAGATGGTCTGGATCTCTTTCGAGGCTTCTTTATAGGCATCCATCCTCGGCTTGACGATGGTGAGGTCCGGGCACAGCGTCAGTGCATGCCTGGACGACATCGCCGAGCGGATGCCGTAGGCCCGGGCCTCGTAGTTGCAGGTGGCGATCACGCCCCGCCGTTCTGCCGACCCACCGACTGCCAACGGCTTGCCAGCCAGACGCGGATCGTCGCGCATCTCAATAGCGGCGTAGAAGCAATCACAATCGATATGGATGATTTTGCGCTGCGGCATCACACAGGGTCGTAGGAAAACAGGCGCGCAGTATCTCATTCACGGGCCTGTCTGACACTGAATATGCCTCATTCCCTACGGAATGTACCCTTCACTAAACCCGCCCCAAACGCGCTGAAAGCGAGGCGCGCCTTAGCTGGCCGCCACAGGCCCAATGCTAACCGCTTGAAGAAAAAGCATTTTTTTCTGCCGTTTGCTTGACACCCCGGCGATCCTCTGTAGAATGCCGCCACACAGACGCGGGATGGAGCAGTCTGGTAGCTCGTCGGGCTCATAACCCGAAGGTCGTCGGTTCAAATCCGGCTCCCGCAACCAAACATCAAAAAAGGCTACTCGAAAGAGTGGCCTTTTTTGTGGGCGTCATTTGAGCGAGCCTGCTCCCTTCGCTATCTCCCTCTCTCCCTTCATATAAATGAAACAAGGCCCGCGGATGATGCCCACCTGTCTTTAGGCGCGGATTGCGATAAAAGCCTTGTCCAACCGCCACTTAGGCCTACTGACGCCGCCGATTCGGTTATTTTGTCGATCTCTGGCATTAAAGGTTGACACTTTGTCGTTCGACTGTAGAATGCCGCCACACAGACGCGGGATGGAGCAGTCTGGTAGCTCGTCGGGCTCATAACCCGAAGGTCGTCGGTTCAAATCCGGCTCCCGCAACCAACATCTAAAAAGGCTACTCGAAAGAGTGGCCTTTTTTTGCCTCGCTGAAAGTTCACGAACAGCGGGCCGGAATCCTTGTCACATCCCCACTACCGGGGTGCGTTCATCCGAGAGGTCTTGTTACTGTATGTTGCCGGGCGATAGTTTTGATCTCCCCTGCCGATACGCTGGCCAGCGACTGAACCTAGACTGAACGGCCACCGATACGTATCCGTGGTATTCGCTCGTTAGACGTTGAAGCGCTAACATCCTGAATTATTTTTTGCGTAGGGATTGGTAACTTGGCTGTATACCTCCATCCTGTCGCGCACGATCCAAGGAGTGATTGATGCGCGCCAACCCGTCCGACACAAATGAAGCAGTGACGGAGAATCCTCCGACTCCCCCAAAACGACTGCGTCTACGCGAACTGGTGAGCAAGTATCGTCAACCCATCGGCTTGGGCGTCACGATCCTTCTGTTTGCCGTTGCCCTGATCGCCTGCCGGCACATGCTGACCGAGCTGGACATCTACGCGCTCCAGGACTCGCTGCTCAGTGTGCCTGTGCCTTCTCTGGCTGGCGCGGTGCTCGCGACAGCCATCGGTTTCGTGATTCTGCTGGGCTACGAGTGGTCCGCCAGTCGCTACGCCAATGTCGATCTGCCGCCGAAGTCGCTGATCATGGGCGGATTTTGCGCGTTCGCCATCGGTAACGCGGTAGGACTGTCGATGCTGTCCGGCGGCTCGGTTCGTTACCGCCTCTACTCGCGATTGGGGCTGGGTGCGGGCGAAGTTGCCCACATGACGCTCTTTGCCAGCCTGTCATTGGGTTGCGCACTTCCTCCACTGGCTGCACTCGCCACCTTGAGTGACCTGCCCTCCGCTTCGCTGGCACTGCATGTGTCGGTGCCGGTATTGGCAACCGCAGCGGTTGCGGTGCTGGCGATCAGCGTAATCCTGGGTTACGCGATCTATCGCCGACGCTTGCCGGAACAGACGATCCCGCATAACTTGCTGGTCCGCGCCGGACGCCGCACCCTGCGTCTGCCGGGCGTACGGCTGACCCTGATGCAACTGGTGATCACCGCGCTGGACGTCGCCGCCGCTGCCGCCGTCCTTTATCTGTTGCTGCCCTCTGCCCCGCCCTTCGGCGCATTCCTGCTGGTTTACCTGCTGGCCCTGGCCGCTGGCGTTCTCAGCCACGTGCCCGGCGGGGTCGGCGTCTTTGAAGCCATTCTGCTCGCCGCCTTTGCCGACGAATTGGGCGCCGCACCGCTGGCCGCCGCGTTGCTGCTGTATCGCCTGATCTATGTGGTGATGCCGCTGCTCATCGCCTGTCTGGTTCTGCTTTACAGCGAGGCCAAGCGACTGTTGTTCGCGCAACAAGCCATGCGCGTTGCTTCAGGGCTGGGCGCCCTGATTCTGGCGCTGCTGGTGTTTCTCTCTGGCGTGGTACTGCTGTTTTCCGGCTCGACTCCCGAGATCGACACCCGTCTGGAGAGCCTCGGATTTCTCATTCCCCATCGACTGATCGACGCTTCGCACTTCGGCGCCAGCCTGATTGGCGTGCTTTGCCTGTTGCTCGCACAGGGTCTGCGTCGACGTCTTTCGGCGGCGTGGATGCTGACCACCATCCTGTTGTTTGTGGGCTCCATTCTGTCGATCCTCAAGGGTTTCGACTGGGAGGAAGCGAGCCTGCTGCTGCTGACCGCGTGCCTGCTGGCGATCTTCCGTCGCTCGTTCTACCGGCCGAGCCGCTTGCTGGAATTGCCGTTTTCGCCGCTGTATCTGGTCGCCAGTGTCTGCGTACTGGGCGCTTCGATCTGGTTGCTGCTGTTCGCCTATCAGGACGTGCCGTACAGCCATCAGTTGTGGTGGCAGTTCACGCTGGACGCCGACGCACCTCGCGGCCTGCGTTCGGCGCTGGGCAGCGCGGTGTTGCTGCTGATCGTCTCGCTGACCTGGCTGCTGCGCACCGCACGCCCTGTGATCAATCTGCCGGACGAAGCGCAACTGGCCAAAGCGGCGGAGATCATCAAAGCGTCCAGCCAGCCCGATGGCGGCCTGGTGCTAACCGGCGACAAAGCCGTGCTGATGCACCCGGACGGCAACGCTTTTCTGATGTACGCCCATCGCGGCCGCAGTCTTGTTGCGCTGTACGATCCAATCGGCCCGACCCAGCAACGGGCCGAGCTGATCTGGCAGTTCCGCGATCTGTGCGACGTTCACCATGCCCGCCCCGTGTTCTATCAGGTGCGTGCCGAGAACCTGCCGTTCTATATGGATATCGGCCTGACCGCGATCAAGCTG
The DNA here is from genome assembly GCF_016925575.1 of Pseudomonas sp. 15A4. NCBI lineage: Bacteria > Pseudomonadati > Pseudomonadota > Gammaproteobacteria > Pseudomonadales > Pseudomonadaceae > Pseudomonas > Pseudomonas sp. 15A4. The sequence continues at coordinate 5,367,723 of NZ_CP068986.1, forward strand.
GGCGAAGAAGCCAGGGTCGATCTGCACAAGTTCGACATCGAAGCCAAGGGCAAGGAAATGAAAGACCTGCGCTACACCTGGAATCGGGGTGGGCGCGACGGCCTTTCGCTGGAAATCTACGAAGTGGGCCAGGCGCCCATGGAAGAGCTGAAAGTGATCTCCGATGCGTGGCTGTTGGGCAAGAACGTGCGCGAGAAGGGCTTCTCGCTGGGCCGCTTCAGCCTGGATTACCTCAAGCATTTCCGCATCGCCATCGTCCACTTCCAGGGCAAACCGGTCGCGTTCTCCAATCTGCTGGAAACCTCGCGCAATGACCTGGCGAGCCTGGACCTCATGCGCTCGCACCCGGAAGCGCCAAAGCTGACCATGGAGTTCATGATGGTCGGGCTGATCCTGCATTACAAAAAGAAGGTTACGCCCGCTTCAGCCTCGGCATGGTGCCGTTGTCCGGGTTGCAACCACGGCGGGGCGCACCCCTGACCCAGCGTTTGGGTTCGATGGTGTTCAGTCGTGGTGAGCAGCTCTACAACTTCCAGGGCCTGCGCCGTTTCAAAGACAAATTCCAGCCTGACTGGGAACCTCGTTATATGGCCGTGCCCGCAGGACTTGATCCGCTGGTGGCACTGGCAGATACCGCCGCCCTGATCGCGGGCGGCCTGACTGGATTGGTGAAACGCTGATGATTCAACGCTACTGGCGCTTTTTGCTCGCAGCCCTGGTAATTCTGGTGGTGGCATTGGGTTTCTGGCTGTGGAACCGCCCCGCCGCGCAACCTACTCTGGAACACATCACGCTGGATGACGGCTCTGCGCTGACCCGCGTAGTGCCCTCGACCAAGGTGAAAACCCAGGTCGCGCTGGCCGTTACCACCGAAGAATCGCTGACCGAGAAACAACTGCTCGCCTTGAGCTATGACGCTTCGGCCCGGGTCATTCAAGTGACGCTGCCGAAGGACGACTGCCAGCTTCAGGCGAAGACCTTCAATGCCGCACTGCAAAAGCTCGACGGCGCACCGGATCTGGTCGCCGGGGTCGGATCAGGCGCTTCCCTGGCCTGGCGCTGGCTGGCCGGCCAGACCAACGACAACGCCCGGGCCATCTCGGTCGGCTTCGTGCGCGATCAACCGGGCTGTACCGATCCTGTGCCGAAAGCCGCTGCGCACGGCAAATGGACGGTCGCCTGGAACGATGGCCCCGACGACGAGAGCGCCACGCTGGTACGGGACGCACCCAACACCGAAACGAGCATCAGCGACTACGACATCAAGTACCCGCAGGTGCTGAACAACGAAGTGCGCCGTCGCCTGATTGGGGGTGACGACAACGGCGGCTTGAACATACCTGTGGTTGAGGTGCCGTCTTCGCAGCCCTCTGACACGGTGACGCTGTTCCTCTCCGGCGACGGTGGCTGGCGCGACCTTGACAAGGACGTGGCGGGCGACATGGCGAAAATGGGCGGCTACCCGGTGGTTGGCATCGACACCCTGCGTTACTACTGGGAGCACAAATCGCCTGAACAAACCGCCGCTGACCTGACTGAGCTGATGGCCCATTACCGGCAGAAATGGGGTGCCAAGCACTTTGTGCTCGCGGGTTATTCCTTCGGTGCCGACGTACTGCCCGCGATCTACAATCGCCTGCCGGAAGAAGACAAGGCGCGAGTTGACGGGATTATCCTGCTGGCCTTCGCCCGCACCGGCAGCTTCGAGATTGCCGTCGAAGGCTGGCTGGGCGCTGCCGGTAAAGAAGCGGCGACAGGGCCTGAGATGGCCAAGCTGCCCGGCGACAAGGTGCTGTGCGTCTACGGCATCGAAGAGAAGGATGAAAGCGGCTGCACCGAAGCCACCGCGCCTGGCGAGAAGATGCAACTGCCCGGCGGCCATCACTTCGACGAAGACTACCCTGCCCTGGCCAAGCGCCTGAGCGCGGTGATCGACAAGTGGAAGGGCAAAGAGCCCGCCGCCGAGTAATCCCCCACCCATAAAAAATCCCCGCTCTCTTGCGATTGCGGGGATTTTTTTGTTTTCGGGGTCTGCCCAAGCCGGGTACCACCTGGAATACGCGCCATCCTTGTGGGACCGGCTTCAGCCGGGAAGAGGTCTGTATGTACGCCATCAATCTCGCGTCGTACCGCCTGACGCCCTCCCGGCTAAAGCCGGTCCTACAATAGCCCGGTTGCGCCAATCCCATTGGATGCACGCATCTCCCGTAGGACCGGCTTTAGCCGGGAAGAGGCCGGTGCATACACCATCAATCCTGCAGCGCGGCACTAAACGCCTTCCCGGCTAAAGCCGGTCCCACAAAAGCCGGAGTTGCTTACATCTCCACCTGCGTACCCAGTTCGATCACGCGGTTGAACGGCAGCTTGAAGAAACGCAAATTGCCGTTGGCGTTCTTCAACATGAACGAGAACAGACCCTCGCGCCAGCGGGCCATGCCCACCAGTTTCGAGGAGACCACGGTTTCGCGGCTGAGAAAGTAGGTCGTGCGCATCGGACTGAAATCCAGTTCCGGCAAGTGACACAGGCTCAGCGCCGCCGGCACGTCCGGCTCGTCGATGAAGCCGAAATGCAGGATCACCCGATAGAAGCCCTCGCCGAACACCTCGACCTCGAAACGCTGCGCAGCGGGCACCCGCGGGGTGTCTTCGTACACAACAGTCAGCAACACCACCTGCTCATGCAGCACCTGGTTGTGCAGCAGGTTATGCAACAGCGCATGGGGAACGGCGTCCGCACGCGCCGTGAGAAACACTGCCGTGCCCTGAACGCGATGGGGCGGCTGCACGCGAATGCTGCTGATGAAGATCGGCAGCGGCAGACCGCCTTCGTCGATGCGTTCCACCAGCAGCTGTTTGCCGCGCTTCCAGGTGGTCATCAGGATGAACAGCGCGATCCCCGCCAGGAATGGAAAGGCCCCGCCCTGAACAACCTTTGGCACGTTGGCCGCGAAGAACAGGCCGTCAACGAACAGACATCCGACCAAAATCGGCACCGCGATCAGCGGCGGCCATTTCCAGGCCAGCAGCATGACCGACGCCACCAGAATCGTTGTGCAGAGCATCGTGCCGGTCACCGCCACGCCGTAGGCGGAGGCCAACGCGCCGGAGGATTCGAAACCCAGCACCAGTAGGATTACTCCCACCATCAGCGCCCAGTTCACCGCACCGATGTATATCTGCCCTTGGGCGTCGCTCGACGTGTGCTGGATGTACATGCGCGGGATGTAGCCGAGCTGAATCGCCTGCAGCGTCATCGAGAACGCCCCGGAAATCACGGCCTGGGAAGCAATAATGGTCGCCAGTGTCGACAGGGCGATCAAAGGCAACAAGGCCCAGCTCGGCGCCAGCAGGTAGAACGGGTTGCGCACCGCTTCAGGGTCCTGAATCACCAAGGCGCCCTGACCAAAGTAGTTCAGCACCAGCGCCGGCAAGACCAGTGCGAACCACGCGCGGGAGATCGGCTTGCGACCGAAGTGCCCCATGTCCGCGTAGAGCGCCTCGGCACCGGTCAGTGCGAGCACCACAGCGCCCAGGACCGAAACGCCAATGCCGGGATGATCAATAAAGAAGCGAACCGCCCACACCGGATTGACCGCGTGCAGCACTTCCGGCTGCTGGAGGATGCCGTGGACACCGAGTACCCCGAGGGTCACGAACCACAGCACCATGATCGGTCCGAACATCACGCCGATGCGCGCAGTGCCGTGACGCTGAATCAGAAACAGCGCCACCAGCAAGACCAACGCGATCGGCACCACCCAGTGCTCGAGCCCGTCAAAGGCCAGCTCCATGCCCTCGACCGCTGACAGCACGGAGACCGCCGGGGTAATCATGCTGTCGCCGTAAAACAGCGCCGCGCCGAACAGGCCGAAGACGATCATGCTCGCCTGTAGCTTGGGGTATTTGGCCGATGCCCGCCGCGCCAACGCCGTCAGCGCCATGATGCCGCCCTCACCGTCGTTGTCGGCGCGCATCACCAAGGCCATGTATTTGAAGGAGACCACCCAGATCAGTGACCAGAAGATCAGTGACAGAATGCCCAGCACGGCATCGTGGCCGGCTTGCACGCCATAACCGCCGACAAAGACCTCTTTAATGGTGTAAAGCGGGCTGGTACCGATGTCGCCATAGGCTACACCCACCGCGCCCACCAGCAGACTCAACGGTTTCGCCGAAGAATGCCCGACCTCTGCCTGACTCGTTGCGTGACCCATTTACCACTCCTGAAACCATGACTCGAGCACCGCGATCCGGCGTTGTCGGATTGACCCACGCCGCACCGGTAAATTCCGATGTGCCCGGCTCCCTTGGGGTGCCGGGCGTAGCGCCGCGAAGCATAGCGCAGCACTCGTCGTAATTCTCTGTATAACACTGGTCAATCGTTTGATGCGCCGCTAGAATTGCGCACTTTTTGATCAGAGGCGCCCCAAGCGCCCAGTCAGTGACTCGGCCAAACGCCGGGCATCCTACGCCGAGGTTAGTCAATGTCCACCGTCACCACGTCTGCCGCCCCCAAGGTCGGCTTTGTCAGCCTCGGTTGCCCGAAGGCCCTGGTCGATTCCGAACGCATCCTGACCCAGCTGCGCATGGAAGGCTATCAGGTCGTTCCGACTTACCAGGACGCTGACGTGGTCGTGGTCAACACCTGCGGCTTCATCGACAGCGCCAAGGCTGAATCCCTCGAAACCATTGGCGAGGCGCTGGCCGAGAACGGCAAAGTGATCGTCACCGGCTGCATGGGCGTGGACGAAAGCGTGATTCGCAGCGTGCACCCGAGCGTGCTGGCCGTGACCGGTCCGCAGCAGTACGAGCAAGTGGTCAATGCCGTCCACGACGCCGCGCCACCTAAGCTCGATCACAACCCGCTGATCGATCTGGTGCCGCCGCAAGGCGTCAAGCTGACCCCGCGTCATTACGCCTATCTAAAAATTTCCGAAGGCTGCAACCACAGCTGCAGCTTCTGCATCATCCCGTCCATGCGCGGCAAACTGGTCAGCCGCCCGATTGGCGACGTGCTCGACGAAGCCCAGCGTCTGGTCAAAGCCGGCGTGAAAGAGCTGCTGGTGATCTCCCAGGACACCAGCGCCTACGGCGTCGACATCAAGTACCGCACCGGTTTCTGGAACGGCCAACCGGTCCGCACGCGCATGACCGAGCTGTGCCAGGCACTGAGTTCGCTGGGTGTGTGGGTACGTCTGCATTACGTCTACCCGTACCCGCACGTCGACGAAATCATTCCGTTGATGGCGGCGGGCAAGATCCTGCCGTACCTGGACATCCCGTTCCAGCACGCCAGCCCGAAGATCCTCAAGCTGATGAAACGCCCGGCCTTCGAAGACAAGACCCTGGCGCGCATCAAGAACTGGCGCGAACAGTGCCCAGACCTGATTATCCGTTCCACCTTCATCGTCGGCTTCCCGGGCGAGACCGAAGAAGACTTCCAGTACCTGCTGGACTGGCTGACTGAAGCCCAGCTCGATCGCGTCGGTTGCTTTCAGTACTCCCCTGTCGAGGGCGCGCCGGCGAATCTGCTGGATGCGCCGATCGTGCCGGACGACATTAAGCAGGATCGCTGGGACCGCTTCATGGCGCACCAGCAAGCCATCAGCGCCGCACGCTTGCAGATGAAGATCGGCAAGGAAATCGAAGTGCTGATCGACGAAGTGGACGAGCAGGGTTTCGTCGGCCGTTCGTTCTTCGATGCGCCGGAAATCGACGGCAACGTGTTTGTCGAAAGCGATCGCGACTTCAAGCCAGGCGACAAGGTCATGTGCCGCGTGGTGGATGCTGATGAGTACGACCTGTGGGCTGAGCCGATCTAACGCTCAAGCGCCGGTTCCAACACCGTTCCGCCTCAAACAGCCCCGCCCGTAAAACGGCGGGGTTTGTTTTTCTGGCTATCGTCCCCACATCAGGATCACTACCCAGGGAGCAGCGGCAACGTGACTCACCCATCGGTCATTTATCTGCCCAGGCAGCACGACTTCGCCGAACTCACCCGGGTCTGGGAAGCCTCCGTGCGCGCGACCCATGACTTTCTGGCCGAGAACTACATCACGCTGCTCCGGCACCTGCTGGAAACCCAGTACCTGGGCGCCGTGAACCTGTTCTGCACCCGCGACTCCCACCTGCACATCACCGGTTTTGCCGGCACCACGCCCGGCAAGCTGGAAATGCTGTTTATCGCCCCCGATCACCGCGGCATGGGACTGGGCAAGCAACTGCTGGACTATGCGCTCGAGCATTTCCATATCACCGAGCTGGACGTGAACGAACAGAATGCCCAGGCGCTGGGCTTTTATGAACGACAGGGGTTTGAGGTGGTGGGCCGGACCGAGCTGGACGGGCTCGGCCGACCGCATCCGATATTGCGGATGCGGCTCAAGGTCATCTGAAGCAACCCTGCATCAGCGCTTCAGACTTTCCAGCAGCACCTTGTTGAACTGCTGCGGGTCCTGAATCTGCGGCGCATGCCCCAACCCGGCAAACTCCACCAGTGTCGCCTGGGGAATGCGCTTGGCCGCGGCCTTGCCCAGCTCGGGGTAATTGCCCAGGGTCTTGCGCAACGCTTCGGGCGCCGCGTCCTTGGCAATGGCGGTGTTGTCCTTCTGCCCGATTAGCAGCACGGTGGGCATCTTCAGTTTCTCGAAGTCGTAGAACACCGGCTGATTGAAGATCATCCCGTAGGTCTGCGCTGACGCCCGCGCCACCTCTTCCTTGCCTTTGCCGTTGAACATCCCGGCCTGCATATCGACCCAATGATCGAACTCGGGCCGCCACTCATTGGCGTAGTAGGTCGACAGCTGATACTTGCGAATGCTCTCGGCATTGGTCTTTAGCTCACGGGCGTACCAGTCATCAAAGCTGCGATCCGGCACGCCTTTGGCTTTCCAGTCTTCCAGACCGATAGGATTGACCAGCAGCAGCTGATCCACTTGCTCGGGGTACATCAGCGCAAACCGGGTCGCGAGCATGCCGCCCATTGAATGCCCGACCACCGTGACATGATCGATGCCCAGCTGGGTCAGCAGCGCTTTGGTGTTTTGCGCGAGTTGCTCAAACGAGTACTTATAATCTGCCGGTTTGCTGGAGCGACAGAAGCCGATTTGATCCGGCGCGACCACCCGATACCCCGCGCCCGTCAACGCCTTGATGGTGCCTTCCCACGTGGCGCCGCAGAAGTTTTTGCCGTGCAGCAGCACTACGCTGCGACCATTGGCGGTACCGGTCGGCTTGATGTCCATGTAACCCATCTGCACCGGTCCGCCCTGGGACTCAAACGTGAAATTCTGCGCCGGGAACGGATACTGAAAGCCTTCCAGCTGTGGGCCGTAAGACGGTGATTGCGCAGCGAGCAGCGGCAGGCTGACAGTCATCAGCAGTGCGGGTAGCCATTTGGTCATGAATTCGCTCCAGACAGTGTAGGAATAGAGAGCAGACCTGCGTCACTCCCGGAAAAATCCATCGAGTGGAGGCTTATTCACCCACCAATTTCAATGTGGCCGCGATTAACGCTGCATGCGCGGGTACAATAGGCGCCTTTCCATTTTGTTACGGCTTTTCTCATGACTGATCCCATTCGCCTCTCCAAACGCCTGATCGAGCTGGTCGGCTGCTCTCGCCGCGAAGCCGAGCTGTTCATCGAAGGCGGCTGGGTCACGGTGGACGGCGTCGTGGTAGACGAGCCGCAGTTCAAGGTCGAAAACCAGACCGTGGTGCTGAACGCTGAAGCGAAAGCCGATACACCTGAATCCGTCACCCTTCTGTTCAACGCACCGGCGGGCATGGCCCCCGAAAGTGCCTTGGCGTTGATCACGCCAGGTACGTTGTCGGCGGACCACAGCATCGGTCGACGTCCGCTCAAAGGGCACTTCCTGCGCCTGGAAGCGATTTCCACGCTGCAAGCCAATGCCAGCGGCCTGATGGTGTTCAGCCAGGACTGGAAAATCCTGCGCAAACTCACTGACGACCGCAGCAAGATCGAGCAGGAATACGTCGTCGAGATCTCGGGCGACATGGTTGCCCACGGCCTCAACCGCCTGAACCACGGCATGACCTATAAAGGCAAGGAGCTGCCGAAGGTCAAAGCCAGCTGGCAGAACGAAAACCGCCTGCGCTTCGCCATGAAAAACCCTCAGCCCGGTGTCATCGCCCAACTGTGCGAAGCGGTGGGTCTCAAGGTTGTTTCCGTGCGGCGCATTCGTATCGGCGGCGTGTCCATCGGCAAGGTGCCGGAAGGCCAGTGGCGCTACATGACAGACAAAGAAAAATTCTGAATCCCCTTTCTGAGCGCCGCATCCAGTCTCGCGTGCGCTCATCTGCGAATCTCCAGGAAATACACGCACCATGATGAACAACGATGTACTGCGCAGCATCCGTTACATGCTTGATATCAACGACGCAAAAGTGGTCGATATCATCAAGCTCGGCGGATTCGACGCGACCAAAGCCGATGTCGCGGCCTACATGAAGAAAGACGAAGAAGAAGGCTTCGTGCCGTGCAGCGACGAAGTCATGGCGCACTTTCTCGACGGCCTGGTGTTCTTCAAGCGTGGCAAGGACGAGAGCCGCCCGCCACTGCCTGTCGAGCTGCCTATCACCAACAACATCGTCCTGAAGAAGCTGCGTGTGGCGTTCGAGCTGAAAGAAGACGACATGCACGCGATCCTCAAGGCCTCCGAGTTCCCGGTGTCCAAGCCTGAACTCAGCGCCCTGTTCCGCAAGGCAGGCCACACCAACTACCGCGTCTGCGGCGACCAACTGCTGCGCAACTTCCTGCGCGGTCTGACCCTGCGCGTACGCGGCTAAGCGCTGCGGCTACGTCGATGACCCAAGGCTATAGCGTCTCGCCGATCGGCTTCATGCGCTCGTGCTTCAAAGAGAAGTTCGCCATTCCACGGCAGCCGCAACTGGCGCCTGCCGCCCGGGGCGTGCTGGAGTTGGTTGCGCCTTTCGATCAGGGTGACGCCGTGCAGGGCCTGGAACAGGTCAGCCATGTCTGGCTGCTGTTTCTGTTTCATCAGGCCCTGGAGGACAAGCCGCGACTCAAGGTGCGCCCTCCTCGCTTGGGCGGCAATCAGTCGATGGGCGTGTTCGCCACGCGCGCGACCCATCGGCCGAACGGCATCGGTCAGTCGGTGGTCAAGCTGGACAAGGTCGAAGCCGGGCGCCTGTGGTTGTCAGGCATCGACCTGCTGGACGGCACGCCGGTGCTGGACGTCAAACCCTACGTGCCCTACGCCGATGTCATCGCTGATGCGCGCAACGGCATGGCCGCCGCCGCGCCGGAGCTGATTCCGGTGCAGTGGGGGATGCGGCGCTGGCGCAGGCCCGCGAACACGGGGTGCGCCTCGAAGAACCGCTGATCGAACTGATTGAGCAGTGCCTGGCGCAAGACCCGCGACCGGCCTACCAGACGCCCACGCCGGAACGACGCTACGGCGCGCAGTTCTGGGACCTGGACGTTCGCTGGCATTATCCGCAGCCCGGCGTCATTTGCGTGCTGGAAGTGGTGTCTGCCGTCGGTTCATAAACGCGTTACGCCCGCCCACAAAAAACCGCCTGGTCCGTGACCTCCAGGCGGTTTTTTCAGACCCCAAAAACGCGGGTGCCTGTACTGACCTATTCGCCGATGACGTCACCCTCGCAGTGCTGCGAGGATGATTCATCGGCGATTGGGTCGTGTCTGTGCGCGATTACTACTCTGGGGGCTACTTCTCGACGAATGCGCGCTCGATCAGGTAATCACCCGGCTCGCGCATACGTGGCGAAACGGTGAGGCCGAAGCTGTTGAGCACTTCGCTGGTTTCGTCGAGCATGCTCGGGCTGCCGCACAGCATGGCGCGGTCGTCCTGCGGGTTGATCGGCGGCAGACCGATGTCGCTGAACAACTTGCCGCTGCGCATCAGATCAGTCAGGCGGCCTTCGTTTTCGAACGGCTCGCGGGTTACGGTCGGGTAATAGATCAGCTTGTCGCGCAGCATCTCGCCGAAGAATTCGTTCTGCGGCAAGTGCTCGGTGATGAACTCGCGGTAAGCCACTTCGTTCACATAACGCACGCCGTGGCACAGGATGACCTTCTCGAAACGCTCATAGGTTTCGGGGTCCTGGATCACGCTCATGAATGGCGCCAGACCGGTACCGGTGCTGAGCAGGTAAAGGTGTTTGCCCGGCTTGAGGTCGTCCAGCACCAGCGTACCCGTAGGCTTCTTGCTGATGATGATCTCGTCGCCTTCCTTCAGATGCTGCAGCTGCGAGGTCAGCGGGCCGTCCGGCACCTTGATGCTGAAGAACTCCAGATGCTCTTCCCAGTTCGGGCTGGCAATGGAGTAGGCACGCATGAGCGGGCGCCCGTTTGGCTGCTGCAGACCGATCATGACGAACTGACCGTTCTCGAAGCGCAGGCCAGGATCACGGGTGCACTTGAAACTGAAGAGGGTGTCGTTCCAGTGATGAACGCTGAGGACACGCTCGTGATTCATGTTGCTCATGGTACGTGGGAGCTCCTGATAAATAACGTGCGCCAATCGAATGCGCCATTGCGCGACATTCTAGTGGCAGACACAATATCTGTTAACTGAATTATCAAGATATGGGTTATCGGTTATATAGATATGCGATTTACTCTCCGTCAGCTCCAGGTGTTCGTCGCCGTCGCCCAACAGGAAAGCGTTTCCCGCGCCGCGGTGCTGCTGTCCTTGTCGCAATCGGCGGCGAGCACTTCCATTACTGAACTGGAACGCCAGTCCAGCTGCCAGCTATTTGACCGGGCCGGTAAACGGCTGAGCCTCAACGCGACCGGCCGGCAACTCTTACCTCAGGCCGTTGCCCTGCTCGATCAGGCCAAGGAGATCGAAGACCTGCTCAACGGCAAGTCCGGCTTCGGCTCGCTGGCGGTCGGTGCAACGCTCACCATCGGCAACTACCTGGCGACCCTGCTGATCGGCAGCTTCATGCAGCGCCACCCTGAAAGCCAGGTGAAGCTGCATGTGCAAAATACTGCGAACATCGTTCAGCAGGTTGCCCACTACGAGATTGATCTGGGCTTGATCGAAGGCGACTGCAGCCACCCGGACATCGAAGTGCAGACCTGGGTCGAGGATGAACTGGTGGTGTTCTGCGCTCCTCAGCACCCGCTGGCCAAAAAGGGCCGGGCGTCGCTGGAGGAACTGACGCGCGAGGCGTGGATCTTGCGGGAACAGGGCTCGGGGACGCGGCTGACCTTCGATCAGGCCATGCGTCATCACCTGAACAGCCTGAACGTGAGGCTGGAGCTGGAACACACCGAGGCCATCAAGCGCGCCGTGGAGTCAGGGCTGGGAATCGGCTGCATCTCGCGTCTGGCCCTGCGGGACGCCTTTCGCCGGGGCAGCCTCGTGGCCGTTGAAACGCCGGAGCTGGACCTGGTGCGCCAGTTCTACTTCATCTGGCACAAGCAGAAATATCAGACGTCGGCTATCCGCGAGTTTCTCGACCTCTGTCGCTCATTCACCGCCGGTGTTAACCGCAGCGACGAAATCGTCCTGCCGAGCATTGCCTGAGGCGCCGCCCGACTATCAAAGGTGAAGGTCAGCCCAACAGGATCAGGCCCCACACCACGGCGATCATGCTCAGCGCCACAAACTGTGCGGCGCTGCCCATGTCTTTGGCGTTCTTCGACAGCGGGTGGCGGTCGAGGGAGATTCGGTCAATCGCGGCTTCGATCGCCGAGTTCAGCAGTTCGACGATCAGCGCCAACAGGCACACCGCGATCAGGATCGCGCGCTCGCCTCGGCTGACGTGAAACACGAAGGAAAGCGGGATCAATATGACGTTGAGCAGCACCAGTTGACGGAAGGCGGCTTCGCCTTTGAATGCAGCGGTCAAACCGTCGAAGGAATAGCCGGAGGCGTTGAGAATGCGTTTCAGGCCGGTCTGGCCTTTGAATGGGGACGTCATAGGAAAACTACTGATGAATGAAAGCGGTGGAGGCTAGTGCGGCGCCGGTCAAAAAAGTGTGAAGGTCGGCCGCGCAAAGCCCGGGGCTGAGCCTGATTCCGGGGAATCAGCTCTGCGGAATGGATTCCAATTGTTGCAGCAGTAAGGCCGCCTGGGTTCGGGTGCGCACATTGAGCTTGCGAAAGATCGCCGTGACGTGGGCCTTGATCGTCGCCTCCGACACGCTCAGCTCGTAGGCGATCTGCTTGTTCAGCAGCCCCTCACAGACCATCGTCAGCACGCGAAACTGTTGGGGCGTCAGGCTGGCAAGGCCTTCGCTGGCGGCCTTGGCCTCCGGCGACACGCTGATGCTTTCATTAACCTGCGGGGGCCACCAGACATCGCCATCCAGCACCGTTCGTACGGCTTTCTGAATGGTTTCAAGGGAACTGGATTTAGGGATGAAACCGCTGGCGCCGAATTCACGGGACTTGACCACGACCGCGGCCTCCTCCTGGGCAGACACCATCACCACCGGCACTTGCGGGTACTGGCCGCGCAACAACACCAGCCCCGAAAAGCCATAAGCGCCGGGCATGTTCAGGTCCAGCAGGACCAGATCCCAGTCGGACTTCTCGGTCAGTCGCGCTTCCAGATCAGCGATGCTCTCGGCCTCGACCAGCCTTGCGTCCGGCCCGAGCCCAAGGCTCAGCGCCTGGTGCAGGGCGCTGCGAAACAGGGGATGGTCGTCGGCAATCAGGATTTCGTATGGCATTTCATGATCCTTTAAATGACTCAGCGCCGACGGATTCAACACCCAATGAGGCAGCCCGCGACATCTTGACACAGGGACCGTACGTGAGCGGCGCCAAGGATGCCCAGCGAAGTCGGGGTGGTCAAGCCTGATGCTTTGCGGCAAAGTCTGCGCCCCCGACCTAACGAGTGCCACCATGCCAAACCATGCCCTGCGAGCGGACCTGCTCATGCTCCTGACCGCATTGATCTGGGGCACCGGCTTTGTCGCTCAAACCGCCGGGATGGATCACATCGGTCCGTACCTGTTCTCGGGCCTGCGCTTCGCGCTCGGCTCCCTCTGCCTGATCCCGCTGATTCTGCGCAACGCCAAAACAGCGCGCGTGCCGGAGCCCTTGCTCAATCGCGGCATGCTGCGCGCCGGCATCATCATGGGCCTGGCGCTGGCACTGGGCATCAACCTGCAACAGGTCGGCCTGCTGTTTACCAGCGTGACCAACTCCGGCTTCATCACCGGCCTGTACGTGATTGTAGTTCCGTTGCTGGGCTTGCTCCTTGGTCATAAAACCGGGCTGGGCACCTGGCTGGGCTGCCTGCTGGCGGTGGTCGGCATGTGCCTGCTGAGCATTGGCGATAACTTTCATGTCGCTTCGGGGGATTGGCTGCAGCTGATCGGCGCGTTCGTGTGGGGCGGCCACGTGGTGTTGGTCAGTCTGTTCGCCAGCCGCCACGACCCGATCCGTCTGGCCTTTCTGCAGTTCGCCATCTGTTCGGTGGTGAGTCTGCTGCTGGCAGTGCTCTTCGAACCGATCGCCCTCAACGCGATCATCGACGCGGGCCCTGCCCTGCTCTACGGCGGCATCGTCGCGGTCGGCGTGGGTTACACACTGCAAGTGGTCGCGCAGAAACACGCCATTGCCTCCCACGCGGCCATCATCCTTTCGCTGGAGGCCGTATTCGCCGCCATCGCCGGGGCCTGGATTCTTGGAGAGGCGTTGCAACTGCGCGGTTATATCGGTTGCGGACTGATGCTGGCAGGGATGCTACTGGCGCAGTTGTGGCCGAAGAAAACCCTCGCCTGAGATAAAGCTTCTATTGCGAGCCGCTTTGATGCGGCTCGCGGGCGGCGGCACAACTGATGACTACTCGAGGTAACCCTTCAGCTCTTGATGGGCGTCGCTTAGCAAGTCGAGGGGTAACTGGTTTTTAGCCCCTAAATAGTGCTGACTGAACACATCGAAATAACAACTCAACGCAGAGCCTGCCTCAGTATCGCCGGCCAGATCGAAACACAGTGCGGCCACTTCAGCGGTACAGAGATGTTCGCTGCGGGTGGAGCGTCTCAATTTATATCGTGAGAGCTTCTCGGGAATCAGGCTCAAAATCGGGATCGAATCAAAGTAAGCGCTTTTACGGAAGATCTTCCTCGCTTCAGTCCAGGTCGCGTCAATCAGCACAAACAGCGGTCTCTTGTTCGGGTTGATCGTCACGGTGTTAGTGACGCGCTCGGCCGCTACGTACTCACCCGGAAAAACCAGATAGGGCTGCCATTGCGGATCATTGAGCAATGCAATCAGCTTTTCATCAGTTTCGGTGCGTGACCATACGAAGGCGTGGTTATCAGGAATGACGTCTGCGATGAGCCAACCCGTGTTGCTGGGTTTAAACACCTCTTTTTTCGTCATGATGAGGCACACCCCTGATTGTGCCTCGACCTTGGGACGCCATCTGCAAAGGCAGTGACTTTCGATCACGCGACAGTAATGGCACCTTGGCGCACGTGATCCGCGGGCCAAGTAAGGCTTCGTACTCTCCTCCTCCCGCTCATCTCTCAGACGTGCGACCGAATTCGTGTGAAAAACAGTCTGGGCCATTGACGGGTAGGAAGGCAGTGACACGAGGGGCATCCGGCAGGTCGAAAAGTCGCGGCATTCTATCAGACGCAGCCCGACGCGCCGTGTTCTCTGGTGTCCGCCGAGGCTCCTCCCCTATACTGGCCGGCCTTGAGAGCACTCACTCAGCAGTGAACGCCTCGGGATGTCGCCGGTCCAACGGCCTGCCTCTGCCCCACCCGTCCATGCACCAGGAGAATTCAATGCTGCGCCTCATCGCCCCCACTCTCACGCTTTTGCTCGTCGCTCCACTGTGCGCCAACGCGGCGTCCAAGCAGGATTACGAACTGAGCCAGATGCTTGATAAAGTCGCGAAGGAAAGCAGTGTCGGCACGCCACGCGCCATCAACGAAGACATCCTCGACGAGGGCTATACCGTTGAAGGCAAGATGCTGATCAATCACCTGAGTGTGCAGTCTGGCCAGGCCGCTCAAATGCGTGAACACCCGGACGATGTCCGCGGTCAGCTGGGCGGCAGCGTGTGCCGCAACGCCGGTTACCGTCAACTTATGGCCAAGGGCGCGATCCTGCGTTACCAGTTCACCGAATACAAAACCAACAAGCTCATCACGACTCAGGAAATCAAAGCGGCGGACTGCGCTGCCAAACCCCCTGCCCACAAGAAGTGATGTAACCGGCTTTACGGGCTGCGTGTTTCGATATCTTTTCAACGCGCAGCCTTGCTCTCCCTCCCCGCTACAGACCCCATTCAAATCCACGCCACTCAGCACGTCCCCCCGCTGCTTGATCGCTGATCCTGATGCCTGATTTTCGTTTGGCCGTGCCCGTTCTGCCTCATCACATTTTGCATGCAAGAAAGGGTTGCCTGCGGCGCCGGTTGCCATCAATGTTTTCTCTTTTCAACCACGGATTAGTCCAGAATCGGGCGCCGCGCAGGTCTGATGCCTCCCTTACCTTCGGATGCGCTGCGCACGCCGACGCATGAAGCGTCGCGATCCCGCCCCTGGCGGCGGTCAATGATTCTGCAGAAGGAGAAAGCGTGAATGCCGTACGTACCCAGTGATGCGTTGTCTCAGCACTTTCAGAGCAACGGAAACGACCTCACCCTAAAGGTCGAAGAACTCCTCGGTTCGGTTGCTCCGGACAGCCCCAATCTTCCGCTCTACCGCGACATGACCCTGACCGTCCTGCGCATGGCCCAGGACGATCTCAATCGCTGGAATGCCAAAATCACCCTGCAAGCATTACGCGAGCTGGAGAATGCCTTTCGAGTGCTTGAACGCTTCAAAGGCCGCCGCAAGGTCACGGTGTTCGGCTCCGCACGCACGCCCTTGGAACACCCCGTTTATGCTTTGGCCCGTGAACTGGGCAAGCAACTGGCCGCCTCCGACCTGATGGTCATCACCGGTGCCGGTGGCGGGATCATGGCCGCGGCCCATGAAGGCGCAGGCCTGGATCACAGCCTGGGCTTCAACATCACCCTGCCGTTCGAGCAGCACGCCAATGCGACCGTGGATGGCACCGGCAATCTGCTGCCGTTCCACTTCTTCTTCACGCGTAAGCTGTTTTTCGTCAAAGAGGCCGATGCGCTGGTGCTCTGCCCCGGTGGGTTTGGCACCCTCGATGAAGCGCTGGAAGTGCTGACGCTGATCCAGACCGGCAAAAGCCCGCTGGTTCCTATCGTGCTGCTGGATGCACCGGGAGGCACGTTCTGGGAAGGCGCGCTCGGTTTCATCAAGAATGAGCTGGAGGCAAACAAATACATTTTACCCACGGACATGAACCTGATGAAGCTGGTGTACAGCGCCGATGAGGCTGTCGCCGAGATCAACCGCTTTTATAGCAACTTCCACTCCAGCCGCTGGCTGAAGAACACCTTCGTCATCCGCATGCACCATGCGTTGAGCGAACAGGCGCTGAGCGCCCTGCAGGACAGGTTCGCCGATCTACGGTTAAGCGGCGACTTCCAGCAATACGGCCATCAAGACGAATATGACGATGCGCAGTTCAGCCATCTCACGCGTCTGGCGTTTGCCTTTAACGGCCGTAATCACGGCCGCTTGCGCGAGCTGGTGGACTTCATAAACCTGGAGGAGAACTGGGCGACACCTGCGCAATCTCAGCAGGCCCAAGCAACCGAGCCCGCAAAATCGATTTAACGTGCAATGCTTAAGGGCGTTCTTGCACGCCTTCAAGCCAATCACGTTTCAGTCGTCGTTTCCCTTACCACTCAGCAAACGACCAATCAGCTCGGGCGGGTATCCGCGATAGCTCAAAAAGCGCATTTGCTGCCCCCGCTCGCGGGCATCTCTGGGCAGTTGGCCGCTGAACTTGCGCTGCCACAGCGCTTCCAGTTTTTCCCACCAGTCCACGCCGCACTCGCGCAGCGCCTGCTCAATGTCCGG
The DNA here is from genome assembly GCF_016925575.1 of Pseudomonas sp. 15A4. Lineage (NCBI taxonomy): Bacteria > Pseudomonadati > Pseudomonadota > Gammaproteobacteria > Pseudomonadales > Pseudomonadaceae > Pseudomonas > Pseudomonas sp. 15A4. The sequence goes on from NZ_CP068986.1 coordinate 5,384,650, forward strand.
GCGCGCCAAACCGCGTTGCCCCAGCTCCTCGCGGATACGCAAAGGGCCGTGGCCAGAACGGGCACGGTAGGAAACAAAGCTTTCGAGGTATCGGGATTCAGACAGCAGACCCTCTTCCGTCAGACGGTCGAGCGCCGCATCAATCAATTCGGGAGGTGCGCCGCGCTGACGCAACTTGCGCGTCAGCTCGACACGACCGTGCTCGCGTCGCGCGAGCAGGTCCATTGCAGTCCGCCTGACAGCGACGGGGGTATCAAGCAAAGCAGGCATGGCGGGGATCAGATATCCGCGTCAGCTTCAACTTCAGCCACATCGTCTGCCGCTACGCGGGACGACTGGGCCTTCACATCAGGCGCTGCCGTCAGCAGCTTCTCGCGAATCTGCCGTTCGAGGGTGGTGCCGATTTCCGGGTTGTCCGCCAGGAACTTCGCGGAGTTGGCTTTACCCTGACCGATCTTGCTGCCCTGGTAGCTGTACCAGGCACCGGATTTCTCCAGCAGACCGTGCAGCACGCCGAGGTCGATGATCTCGCCGTTACGGTAGATGCCCTTGCCGTAGAGAATCTGGAACTCAGCCTGACGGAACGGCGGGGCCACCTTGTTCTTGACGACTTTGACGCGGGTTTCGCTACCGACGACTTCGTCGCCTTCCTTGACCGCGCCTGTACGGCGGATGTCCAGACGGACCGACGCGTAGAACTTCAGCGCGTTACCACCGGTTGTTGTTTCCGGGCTGCCGAACATCACGCCGATCTTCATACGGATCTGGTTGATGAAGATAACGAGGCAGTTGGCAGTCTTGATGTTACCGGTGATCTTACGCAGCGCCTGGGACATCAATCGGGCTTGCAGGCCGACGTGCATGTCGCCCATTTCGCCTTCGATTTCAGCCTTCGGAACGAGGGCGGCAACGGAGTCGACGACGATGACGTCGATCGCGTTCGAACGCACCAGCATGTCGGTGATTTCGAGGGCCTGCTCGCCGGTGTCTGGCTGGGAGACCAGCAGGTCATCGACGTTGACGCCCAGCTTGCCGGCGTACTCTGGATCGAGCGCGTGCTCGGCGTCGACGAATGCGCAGGTGGCGCCCATTTTCTGGGCTTCTGCGATGACGGACAGAGTGAGGGTGGTTTTACCCGAAGATTCCGGGCCGTAGATTTCAACGATCCGGCCTTTTGGCAGGCCACCGATACCAAGTGCGATATCGAGACCCAGCGAACCGGTGGAGATAGCAGGAATAGCCTGGCGGTCATGGTCACCCATGCGCATTACGGCACCTTTGCCGAATTGACGCTCGATCTGACCCAAGGCCGCAGCCAAGGCTTTCTTCTTGTTGTCGTCCATTGAATCCTCTCGTAATAGGTTAGGCCTTGACGGCCGATATAACTGTATAAGTAGCCAGTATTATTCCACAGGGCCTGACGCGCGCCTACCCCTGATTTGGTATTTCTCCGCGAGAGAGGCGGACAAGCCCCTCTAGCGCGGCGATCACCGTTTGTCGGCGAACCGCATCACGGTCACCTGCAAATAGAAGGCACTCGGCGATCAATCGTTCCGCCATGCCCCAGCAGACCCACACAGTGCCAACGGGTTTCTCCGCCGAGCCGCCGTCCGGTCCGGCCACGCCGCTGACCGCGACTGAAAACTGCGCGCCGCTATTGGCCTGCGCGCCCTTGGCCATGGCCTCGACCACCTCGCGACTGACGGCGCCGACCTGGGCGAACAGCGCTTCCGGCACCGCCAGCTGTCGGGTCTTCTGCCGGTTGGAGTAGGTGACATAGCCGGCCTCGAACCAGGCCGAACTTCCGGGGATACGGGTGATGGCTTCGGCGATGCCGCCTCCGGTGCAGGATTCGGCCGTGCTGACCTGCGCGCCCGCTGCCAACAGTTGCTGACCCAAGGTTGCTGCCAGGTGGGTAATGTCGTCCAAAGGGGTTCTCCGTATCGGTCGAGGCAAAGTAGACACGCTACACCAGCCGGGTTGATGTGCAACACAGGACGCGATCCGAATCCGGTTCATGCCTGCGAGCCCTCTATTTGCGCTCCGGTTTCTCGGGGCAGGGTTTCTTGACTGTTTCCACGATGGTTTCCCGTGGCCTTCGCTTGGCCTCCTCCAGAGGGATGAAACGGCCGTTGGTTGAATCTCGTCCTCGCTTGCGTTGCATAGGGCAATCCTTGTCGATAATGCCGCCTCCCGTCGGGCGGTGCTCGACATCCTAGCCAGCTCGAAGCGCTTCGTGTCGGTTCGGAAACGCGCCGTGACGAATCAGCCGGACCTGCGGCCCGCGAACGTGCGTGGTAACCTTGCCGCCATCGCAAAAGCAATCGGATCCGACGTCGAGCCACGTAGGTGGAATCCCCGCCGTCGCCCGAAACTTGCCTCAATCCCCTACAGAATTTGCCTAAATAACTGATGAATAAAGCAATTTCCGACCTGTCCTCGCATACCCCGATGATGCAGCAATACTGGCGGTTGAAAAATCAGCATCCCGATCAGCTGATGTTCTATCGCATGGGTGACTTCTACGAGATCTTCTACGAAGACGCCAAGAAGGCGGCCAAGCTGCTCGACATCACGCTGACTGCGCGGGGCCAGTCAGCGGGGCAAAGCATTCCCATGTGCGGCATCCCCTATCACGCAGCGGAAGGCTATCTGGCCAAGCTGGTGAAGCTCGGCGAGTCAGTCGTCATCTGCGAACAGATTGGCGATCCGGCCACCAGCAAAGGCCCGGTCGATCGTCAGGTGGTGCGCATCATCACGCCGGGCACGGTCAGCGACGAAGCCTTGCTGGACGAGCGTCGGGATAACCTGATCGCCGCCGTGCTGGGTGACGAACGCCTGTTCGGCCTCGCCGTGCTGGACATCACCAGCGGCAATTTCACCGTGCTGGAAATCAAGGGCTGGGAAAACCTGCTGGCCGAGCTTGAGCGCATCAATCCGGTCGAGCTGCTGATTCCCGATGACTGGCCCCAAGGGTTGCCCGCAGAGAAACGCCGCGGTGCCCGTCGTCGCGCGCCATGGGACTTCGAGCGCGACTCGGCGCACAAAAGCCTGTGCCAGCAGTTCTCGACTCAGGATCTCAAAGGCTTCGGCTGCGAGAACCTCACCCTGGCGATCGGCGCGGCCGGCTGCCTGCTGAGCTACGCCAAGGAGACCCAGCGCACGGCATTGCCACACCTGCGCAGCCTGCGCCATGAGCGCCTCGACGACACGGTGATTCTGGATGGGGCTAGCCGCCGCAATCTGGAACTCGACACCAACCTCTCGGGTGGGCGCGACAACACGCTGCAGTCGGTGATGGATCGCTGTCAGACCGCCATGGCAACGCGCTTGCTGACCCGTTGGCTGAACCGACCGTTGCGCGATCTGCACATCCTCCAGGCCCGGCAAGAGTCTATTGGCTGCTTCCTCGAGCGCTACCGCTTCGAGAACCTGCAGCCGCAGTTGAAAGAGATCGGCGACATCGAGCGCATTCTTGCGCGTATCGGCCTGCGCAATGCCCGTCCTCGGGACCTGGCGCGACTGCGTGATGCCCTGAGCGCGTTGCCCGAACTGCAATTGGCCCTGGCCGAGCTTGAAGCGCCGCACATTCAGCAATTGGCGAAAACCGCGAGCACCTACCCGGAGCTGGCTGACCTGCTGCAACGCGCGATCATCGACAATCCACCTGCGGTGATTCGCGACGGCGGCGTCCTGAAGACCGGATACGACGCCGAGCTCGATGAATTGCTGTCCCTGAGCGAGAACGCCGGGCAGTTCCTCATCGATCTGGAAACCCGCGAAAAGGCACGCACAGGCCTGGCCAACCTCAAGGTCGGCTACAACCGCGTGCATGGTTACTTCATCGAGCTGCCGAGCAAGCAGGCGGAGCAGGCGCCGGCCGATTACATCCGCCGCCAGACGCTCAAGGGCGCCGAGCGTTTTATCACCCCTGAGCTCAAGGAATTCGAAGACAAGGCGTTGTCAGCCAAGAGCCGCGCGCTGGCTCGGGAAAAAATGCTCTATGAGACGCTGCTGGAAGACCTGATCGGCCACCTGGCGCCGCTGCAGGACACAGCCGCCGCGCTGGCCGAGTTGGATGTGCTGAGCAACCTGGCCGAGCGTGCGCTGAATCTGGACCTGAACCGTCCGCGTTTCACCGATGAGCCGTGCATGCGCATCGAGCAAGGTCGGCATCCGGTGGTGGAGCAGGTGTTGTCATCGCCGTTCGTGGCCAACGACCTTGATCTGAACGACAACACGCGCATGCTGGTGATCACCGGTCCAAACATGGGCGGTAAATCCACCTACATGCGCCAGACTGCTTTGATCGTGTTGCTGGCGCATATCGGCAGCTTCGTGCCGGCGGCGAGCTGCGAGCTTTCACTGGTCGACCGTATCTTCACGCGTATCGGTTCAAGCGATGACCTGGCCGGCGGACGCTCCACCTTCATGGTGGAGATGAGCGAGACGGCGAACATCCTGCACAACGCCACGGACAAAAGCCTGGTGCTGATGGATGAAGTCGGACGCGGCACCAGCACCTTCGACGGGCTTTCGCTGGCGTGGGCTGCGGCGGAATGCCTCGCCCAGCTTCGTGCGTACACGCTGTTCGCCACCCATTATTTCGAGCTGACCGTGTTGCCGGAGAGCGAGCCGCTGGTGGCCAACGTGCACCTGAATGCCACCGAGCACAACGAGCGCATTGTCTTCCTGCATCGCGTGCTGCCGGGCCCGGCGAGCCAGAGTTATGGTCTTGCCGTGGCGCAACTGGCCGGCGTGCCGGGGCGCGTCATCACGCGAGCCAAGGAGCATCTGCTGCGCCTGGAGGCCACCAGCCTGCCCCACGAACAGCCCAAGGCCAAGCCGGGCAAACCGCCGCTGCCGATGCAGAGCGACATGTTTGCAAGCTTGCCGCACCCTGTTCTGGACGAGTTGTCGAACCTGAAGATCGACGACCTGACGCCGCGCCAGGCGCTTGAGTTGTTGTATTCGATGAAGACACGCATCTAACGTGATTCGTAACAAGCTGTTAGAATCCCGCGCGGTTCGGGACGCTGTGAGCTTTTAGCCTGGCTTCACAGCGCACCTGGCCGCGTTTGAACGCAGCGAACCAAGGTCGGACATCGCCGCGCAGGACACCTTGCCTGCCGCGTTGCTCGAGAAGCTGAGTTTTACGGCCGGGGACGTCCCGTACCTGGCAAGCCGGACTGAACGGCCTTGCTGCCGCCGCCTGAGGAGAGAATTAGAAATGACCTTCGTCGTCACCGACAACTGCATCAAGTGCAAGTACACCGACTGCGTAGAAGTCTGTCCGGTGGACTGCTTTTACGAAGGCCCGAACTTCCTGGTGATTCACCCGGACGAGTGCATCGACTGCGCCCTGTGCGAGCCGGAATGTCCTGCGAATGCGATCTTCTCCGAAGACGAGATTCCGGCCGGCATGGAGAATTTCATTCAGCTGAATGCTGAGCTGGCCGACGTCTGGCCCAACATCACTGAACGCAAGGACGCGTTGCCGGATGCGGCGGAGTGGGATGGCAAGACCGGCAAGATCGCGGACCTGGAGCGCTAAGCTTCCGAAGCATCGAGCGCCCGCTGATGCAAAAGGCCCTTCGGGGCCTTTTTGCGTAGTGAGGTGGTTGCAGCCGCACTTTTCTACAGACGAAAAAAGGGGCGGTATGACCCGCCCACATTTTTCCTTAATCCCTTCAATCCGTGTTCATCATCCTGATGAATCGCGTCCTGCGATGTCCTTGAGCAGTCTTCCTTGACCGCCTGTACCAATCCGTCGGTACAGGACTGATCTTAGTGATTTAAACGGTCAGGGCAAGGGCCGAGAGTTTTCAGGAAAATTCAGCCACTGACTGACGCCAGTTTTAAATTGCCAACTAAATCAACAGGATAACTATTGGCTTTCACCTGACGGAGACATGATCAGCCAAAGAAGAGACGATAACTCACAGGACGCGTAAGAAACTGCTTACAGCATGAGTAAGCATCACTTACCTGATTGTGAAAAAGATCATCGACCTCTCAAGACGCTGTCATGAGACGTCCATCTAACTCACATTGGATCGACATAAAAAAGCCCCGACTCGTCGGGGCTTTCATACCGCTTGATATAACGAACGCCCACTCTCTCGCCTTACTGGAAGAGTGACTCGCTGGACAGGCCATTTTTCTCGAGTATCTCGCGAAGGCGTTTCAGCCCTTCCACTTGAATCTGCCGTACACGCTCACGAGTCAGGCCGATTTCCAGCCCGACGTCCTCAAGCGTGCTGCTTTCATGCCCGCGCAGCCCAAATCGACGCACGACGACTTCACGCTGTTTGTCGGTCAACTCTGAAAGCCACTGATCGATGCTCTGGGACAGATCATCGTCCTGCAGGAGCTCGCACGGATCGGTAGGACGATCGTCCGTCAGCGTGTCGAGCAGCGTCTTGTCCGAATCAGGGCCCAGCGACACATCCACCGAAGACACCCGCTCGTTGAGGCCCAGCATGCGCTTGACCTCACCGACCGGCTTCTCCAGCAGGTTGGCGATTTCTTCGGGAGAGGGTTCGTGGTCAAGCTTTTGCGTCAGCTCCCGCGCGGCGCGCAGGTAGACGTTGAGCTCTTTGACCACATGAATCGGGAGGCGAATCGTCCGCGTCTGATTCATGATCGCGCGTTCGATGGTTTGACGAATCCACCAGGTGGCGTAGGTCGAGAACCTGAATCCGCGCTCCGGATCGAATTTTTCGACCGCTCGAATGAGGCCCAGATTGCCCTCCTCGATCAGGTCCAGCAATGACAGACCACGATTGACGTAGCGCCTGGCGATTTTCACGACCAGCCGCAGATTGCTCTCAATCATGCGTTTGCGCCCAGCCGGATCGCCGCTCTGCGACAGTCGCGCAAAGTGGACTTCTTCTTCCGGGGAGAGCAAGGGGGAAAAGCCGATTTCATTGAGGTACAGCTGCGTAGCATCCAGTGCCCGAGTGTAGTCAATGTACTTATGCTGTTTGAGCGCTGCAGAGTTTTTGGGCTTCGCACGAACGGAAGGTGTAGCTGGCTTCTCATCCGTTGCAGAATCCAGGACGATTGCGGGCTCCATGAGGAGCACCTCGTCGTCTATGTCAAACTCCGGCACTTCTTTGCTGAGAGCCATTGTTATAGTCCTTTGGTGAGTTCGACCTCAAGCTCCAGTGACGCCTTCTTCCGTGGCAGCACTTGAGCCTGTCCCCTCTACGCAGGAACAGGCTGACAACCGATCAGCGACGTGGCAAGAATTCCAGTGGATCAACCGGTTTACCCTGGCGGCGAATCTCGAAATGCAGTTTCACCCGGTCAGTTCCCGTTGATCCCATCTCGGCAATACTTTGCCCTGCCTTGACCTGTTGTCCCTCCCGAACCAAGAGCCGACGGTTATGTCCGTATGCACTGACGTAGGTGTCGCTGTGTTTGATGATGACCAATTCGCCGTAGCCCCTTAATCCACTTCCGGCGTATACCACTGCCCCATCAGACGCGGCCAAAACAGGCTGTCCCAAATCACCAGCGATATCAATTCCTTTATTCAAACTACCGTTTGAAGAGAACTTACTGATCAAAACGCCGCTCGTCGGCCATGTCCAGCCGCTTGGAGAACGGGCGCCGGTCACCACGGTTGTATTGACCGGCGTCGTCGTCGAGTTGCTGGTCGGTGGTGGCGTCGTGGCCGCGACAGCCCCTACCGGCCTTGAAATGACGGTGGTTTTCAGCGACCCGGAGGGGGATGTCGAGCTGCTCGTGGTGGTCTGCGGAACGCGTGCAGAGCCAGCAGCCACTGCCGTGGACGGCGAGTTGGCGCGCCCGTCGAAGCGGATCGTCTGACCGACATGAATGGTGAAGGGCTCTGGAATGCTGTTGCGTGCGGCCAGCGCTTTCCAGTCCCAGCCGTAACGGAATGCAATAGAAAACAGCGTGTCGCCGCGCTTCACGACGTACTGTCCGGTGGTCACGGGCTGACGCGTCGGCACCGTCGATTTACCGTTGCGGTCGACAACGCGTACGCCGCCCGATGGCGTGCTGGAGCAGCCGACCAGAAGGATACTCAAGGCAACTCCAATCACCAGACGCTGAAAGCTTGTTGAAGAACTACGCTGCCGAATGACTGTGAGACTCACCCGCCACTCCCTTTACCGGTGACTGAAGAAGAAACTGTCCTGGGTCGTGGAAGACCAGGCAGCCATGAAAAACAGGGTGTAAGACGGCGCTGCGGGAGTTAACCGAAGCATCGTTGCAAAACGCCAGCCTGTAGACCGGCTGCGTCTTCGGGAATTCATTGCCGCCAAAAAATAGCGCTTACGCCAGTGGTCCGTTGAGCAGCGGGACAAAACGGACAGCGCCCAATACGTGCCGGGAGAAACCGTTTTCCTCACGAATGATCAACATGAGTTGCTGCACCTCGCCTGAACCCACCGGAATCACCAGACGACCGCCGGGTGCCAGCTGGTCCAGCAAGGCCTGAGGTACGTCGGTGGCAACCGCAGTGACAATGATGCCGTTGTAAGGCGCGAGCGCCGGCCAGCCTTCCCAGCCGTCGCCCCAACGAAACACCATGTTGCGCAGGTTCAGTTCGACGAGGCGTTCCTTGGCGCGATCCTGCAGCACCTTGATGCGCTCGACGGAGAAAACCCGCTCCACCAGTTGCGCCAGCACGGCGGTCTGGTAGCCCGAGCCGGTGCCAATCTCCAGCACTTTGTCCAGCGGGCCCGCCGCCAGCAGCAGCTCGCTCATGCGCGCCACCATGTAAGGCTGGGAAATCGTCTGGTTGTTGCCGATCGGCAGCGCCGTGTCTTCGTAGGCGCGGTGCGCCAGGGCTTCGTCGACGAACAGGTGACGGGGAGTCTTGCGAATGACGTCCAGCACCTGGGTGTTGGCGATGCCCTCTTCGCACAACCGCTGGATAAGACGCTCGCGGGTACGCTGGGAAGTCATCCCCACGCCACGTCGTAACAGATCATCTTGCTCACGCGACATCAGGCCATTCCCTCCAGCCATGCGTTCAGGCTGTTGAAACCGTCCTGATAGGTACGATCCAGCTGCAACGGGGTGATCGACACATAACCCTGCATCACGGCGTGGAAATCGGTGCCCGGCCCGCCGTCTTCGGCATCTCCGGCGGCAGCAATCCAGTAACCGGCCCTTCCGCGCGGGTCGACCACGCGCACGGGGGCCGCCGCACGGGTGCGATGGCCGAGACGGGTCAGCTGGATACCGCGCACGTTTGCCAACGGCAGGTTAGGGATATTCACATTCAATACGGTACGGGGTGGAAGGTCGAGGCGCTCGTGGGCTTCGACCAGCAGCCGGGCAAAATGCGCGGCGGTTGCCAGGTTATCGGCCTGACGTGACAAAAATGAAAAGGCAAATGACGGGCGTTGCAGAAAACGGCCTTCCAGCGCCGCAGCGACGGTGCCCGAGTACAGCACATCGTCACCCAGATTGGCGCCCAGATTGATACCCGAAACAACCATGTCCGGCTCATCGGGCAGCAGACCGTTGAGCCCAAGGTGGACGCAATCGGTGGGCGTGCCGTTAACGCTGATGAAGCCGTTGTCCAGGGTGTGCGGGTGCAAGGGCCGGTCCAGCGTCAGCGAACTGCTCGCGCCGCTCTTGTCTTGATCGGGCGCAATCACCACGCACTCGGCGTACCCCGCCAGCGCGCCATGCAGCGCAGCAAGCCCGGGCGCCATGACCCCGTCATCATTTGAAATCAGAATACGCATGAGCTGTCCGTCTGCCCTGCCGGGGCGAGATCGACGAGTTCGCGCACCAATGCGGTGGCGAAGCATCCGGCCGGCAGGACGAATTCCAGTTGCAGAATGTCAGGCTCGGGATAATGCCACGTCAACCGCCGGATGGGCAGTCGCAGGATGCGCCGTTCGTGTTCCATTCCCGCTTTTATCAACCAGTTACAGAGCGACGCCTCGCGCACCGCGATGCTGTTTTCAAGCGCGGCGGTGGCGCCGGCGGCCGGGGAATCGCCCTCACCCCACTGCGGCCCGGTCGGGTGCAGATCGAGGATCGCCAATCGCGGGTCGCTGCACTCGGCTTCGCCAGCAGGGAAGAAACTGCGGCTGTCGGTGAAGGCCAGCAGATCGCCCACTTGCGCACGTTGCCAGCTGCCATCGGCGACCCGCGCGGCCAAGACCTGGTTGAACAGGTAACTGCGCGCAGTGGATAACAGTCGAGAGCGCACATTGCGCTGCTCGGGCAGGGCCTGACGCTCAGCGTAGTGACGGGCCTCACCCAGATTCCCGCCCTCGTAGCCAAAGCGTTGGGCACCGAAATAGTTGGGGATGCCGTGTTGCTTGATCGACTCAAGACGTGCGTCGAGCCCGGCCTTGTCGGCCTGCAATTGCGTCAAACGCAGCGTAAAACCATTGGCCGCATGGGCGCCCCTTTGCAGCTTGCGCTTGTGGCGTTTGCTGTCGAGGATTTTCAGGGAATCGTTTTCAGCCACCGACATGTCTGGATCAGCCTTGCCCGGCAGCTGAATGCTGAACCACTGCCGGGTCAACGCCTGACGATCCTTCAAACCGGCATAGGCGACGGTTCGCAACGGCACACCAGCTGCCTTGGCCAGACGCCGGGCGGCTTCCTCGGTATTCAGGCCGCGCTTTTCGACCCACAGCCACAGGTGCTCGCCATCCCCGGAAAGCGGGATATCGAGGACTTCATCGACCTGAAAGTCTTCAGCGGTGGCCTTCAGCACGGCAGTGCCCAACGCGTCGCAATATGCTCTCGGGCCCAGAAGTTCGAGCTCGGTCATGCGCTGATCAACAGTGCGACGGCGTGCACGGCGATGCCTTCTTCCCGGCCGGTGAAGCCCAGCTTCTCAGTGGTGGTGGCCTTGACGTTGACCTGGTCGATGTCGACTTGCAGGTCTTCGGCAATCAAGGCGCGCATGCTTTCAATGTGCGGGGCCATCTTCGGCGCCTGGGCAACGATGGTCGCGTCGACGTTGCCGACCTTCCAGCCCTTGCCCTGCACTTGCTTGAGCACGTGACGAAGCAGCACCCGGCTGTCGGCGCCCTTGAATTGCGGATCGGTGTCAGGGAAGTGCTTGCCGATGTCGCCCAGGGCGGCAGCGCCAAGGAGAGCATCGCTCAACGCGTGCAGCACTACATCGCCATCGGAATGCGCGAGCAAACCCGACGTGTGCGCAATCCGCACGCCGCCCAAGGTAATGAAATCGCCTTCAGCGAAACGGTGCACATCATAGCCGTGGCCAATACGCATAAAAAAACGCCCTGAAAAAGTCAGGGCGTGATTCTACCTACTTTGATCGACATTAGGGCCGGCCGGCGCGCAATTGCCCGAGACACTGCAATTGAAGGCGGAGACTTCAGCCGGCCAGGGCTCGGGCGTGGTGGCGCAGGTGGTCTTCGATGAAACTGGCGATGAAGTAATAGCTGTGGTCGTACCCCGGCTGCATGCGCAATTCCAGGGGATGACCGGCCGCCTTCGCCGCCTGAACCAATGATTCCGGCTTGAGCTGATTGCCGAGGAAGTCGTCGCGATCGCCTTGATCCACCAGCAATGGCAGGCGCTCGGTGGCCTCGGCGATGAGCACGCTGGCGTCCCATTCACGCCAGCGCGAACGGTCTTCGCCCAGATAGCGCGAGAAGGCTTTCTGCCCCCACGGGCAATCCATCGGGTTGCAGATGGGCGAGAACGCCGACACCGATTTATAGCGGCCCGGGTTGCGCAACGCGCCGACCAGTGCGCCGTGGCCGCCCATGGAATGCCCGCTGATGCTGCGTTTGTCCGAGGCCGGGAAGTGCGCCTCGATCAACGCCGGCAGCTCGCTGATCACGTAATCGTACATGCGGTAGTGCCGCGCCCACGGCTGTTCGGTGGCGTTCAGATAAAAGCCGGCGCCCAGTCCGAAGTCATAGGCCTTGTCCGGGTCATCCGGCACGTCGGCGCCGCGCGGGCTGGTGTCCGGCGCCACGATGATCAGCCCCAGCTCGGCAGCAACTCGCAGTGCACCGGCCTTCTGCATGAAGTTCTCATCGGTGCAGGTCAGTCCTGACAACCAATAGACCACCGGCAACTTGCCGCCCTGCTCCGCCTGAGGAGGCAGATACACCGCGAACACCATGTCGCAGCCAAGCACATCAGAGTGATGTTTGTAACGCTTGTGCCAGCCGCCGAAGCTTTTCTGGCACGAGATATTTTCCAGACTCATAGGCTTCTCCGGGCGGCAAGCTGCAAGCCTCGAGCGGCAAGAGGTCATGACACGCTCCTCTTGCCGCTTGTAGCTTGAAGCTTGCCGCTACTCCTTAGAAATGAATGACGGTACGGATGCTTTTGCCTTCGTGCATCAGGTCAAACGCTTCGTTGATCCGGTCCAGGCCCATGGTGTGGGTGATGAAGGTGTCCAGCGGGATCTCGCCGGCCTGCGCTTTTTCGACGTAGCTTGGCAATTCGGTGCGGCCTTTGACGCCGCCGAAGGCCGAACCGCGCCAGACGCGACCGGTCACCAGCTGGAACGGACGGGTAGAGATTTCCTGACCGGCACCGGCGACGCCGATGATCACCGATTCGCCCCAGCCCTTGTGGCACGATTCCAGTGCCGCACGCATCAGGTTCACATTGCCTACGCACTCGAAACTGTAATCGACGCCGCCATCGGTCATTTCCACAATCACTTCCTGGATCGGCTTGTCGTGATCCTTCGGATTGACGAACTCGGTAGCACCCAATTCACGGGCCACGTCGAATTTGGACGGATTGATGTCGACTGCGATGATGCGCGAGGCCTTGGCCATTTTTGCGCCGATGATCGCCGCCAGGCCGATACCGCCGAGACCGAAGACCGCCACAGTGGCGCCCTCTTCGACCTTGGCCGTGTTCAGCACTGCGCCAATGCCGGTTGTCACGCCGCAACCCAGCAGGCAAACCTTCTCCAGCGGCGCTTCCTTGGGGATTTTGGCGAGGGAGATTTCCGGGACCACGGTGTATTCGGAGAACGTCGAGCAGCCCATGTAGTGATAGATCGGCTGGCCGTTGTAGCTGAAGCGGGTGGTGCCGTCGGGCATCAGCCCTTTGCCCTGGGTGGCGCGGACTTTCTGGCAGAGGTTGGTCTTGCCGGATTTGCAGAACTTGCACTCGCGGCATTCGGCGGTGTACAGCGGGATGACGTGGTCGCCCACGGCCAGCGAGGTGACGCCTTCGCCGACGGCTTCAACGACGCCGCCGCCTTCGTGACCGAGGATGCAAGGGAAGACGCCTTCGGAATCAGCACCGGACAAGGTGTAGGCATCGGTGTGGCAAACGCCGGATGCCACGGTACGAATCAACACTTCGCCGGCTTTCGGGGCTTCAACGTCCACTTCGACGATCTGCAGTGGTTCGTTGGGCGCGAAAGCGACGGCAGCACGTGACTTGATCATCATGATCTCCAGCTAAATAAATACGAGCCCGGAGTGTAATACAGTGCTGGCTGATGAATAATCCGCCTGAAAGCAAAACATTAATGCTGTGCAGGGACAATCGATGCAGGTCAATCGTTGGGAAAGTCTGGACGAGTTTGTCGCCGTCGCCGAGTGCGGGCAGTTCACCGCCGCCGCTGAGCGCCTGGGGGTGTCGTCATCGCACATCAGTCGGCAGATCGCGCGACTGGAAGAGCGCTTGCAGACGCGGTTGCTGTATCGCAGCACCCGGAAGGTCGCGCTGACCGAAGCGGGTCAGACGTTTCTTCATCACTGCCAACGCCTGCAGGACGGACGCGAGGAAGCATTGCGGGCAGTGACCGACCTGACCAGCGAGCCAAAGGGGTTGCTGCGGATGACCTGCGCCGTAGCGTACGGCGAGCGGTTCATCGCCCCGCTGGTGACGCGCTTCATGGAGGATTACCCGCAACTGCGCGTGGACATCGAGCTGACCAACAACACGCTGGATCTGGTGCATGAAGGCCTGGACCTGGCGATTCGCCTGGGTCGCTTGCAGGAGTCACGACTGGTGGCCGCCCGACTGGCGCCGCGTAAGATGTACCTGTGCGCCTCCCCGCCTATCTCGAACGGTACGGCCGGCCCCACAGCGTGTCCGAACTGGCCCGACACAATTGCCTGATCGGCAGCTCGGACAGTTGGTTGTTGCAGCAAAACGGGCGGGAATTTTCCCAGCGGGTACAGGGAAACTGGCGCTGCAACAGTGGGCAGGCAGTGCTGGATGCGGCGTTGCGTGGGGTCGGGCTGTGTCAGCTACCGGATTACTACGTGCTGGAGCATCTCAAGCGCGGCGCGCTGGTCTCGTTGCTGGATGCCCATCAGCCGCCGAACACCGCCGTCTGGGCGTTGTACCCGCAGCAGCGGCATCTGTCGCCCAAGGTGAGAAAGCTGGTGGATTATCTGAAAGCGGGACTGGCGTCACGGGAGGAATACAGCGTGTAGGCGGATCAGCCGTTGAATTCCACCCGACGCTGGCGCAGCCATTCGAGGTCTTCAGGGCGGGTGACCTTAATGTTATCCGCGCGCCCTTCGATCAGACGCGGCGATTGCCCGGCCCACTCGATAGCGGAAGCTTCATCGGTGATCGCCACGTTGGACACCAGACTGTCCGCCAGCGCGCGGTGCAGCGCACCCAGACGAAACATCTGCGGCGTATAGGCCTGCCAGATCAGGGTGCGGTCCACGGTTTCGGTCACACGGCCATTGGCGTCGGCGCGCTTGAGGGTGTCTTTGGCCGGCACCGCCAGCAAGCCGCCGACCGGATCATCCGCCAGCTCGCCCAGCAGATTATCGAGGTCCGAACGCGCCAGATTCGGGCGCGCGGCGTCATGCACCAGCACCCAATCGTTGTCATCGGCGCCGTTGGCGTGCAGGTGCAGCAGTGCATTGAGCACCGAGTCCGCACGCTCTTTGCCGCCTGCGACCTGCTGAATCCGGGAATCCAGGGCGCAAGGCAACGTAGGCCAATAAGGGTCATCCACAGCGAGACTGACCACCAGGCCCTTGAGCCGGGGGTGATCGAGAAAGCAAAGCAGGCTGTGTTCAAGAATTGTGAGGCCGCCCAGTTGCAGGTATTGCTTGGGACGGTCTGCCGCCATGCGCGCGCCAACGCCCGCTGCGGGAATCACTGCCCAGAAGGCAGGAAGGGATTGAGTCATTACACCAACGTCACTGTGCCAACTGATAAAGGGTTTCGCCGTCCTTGACCATGCCCAATTCATGACGGGCACGCTCTTCAACGGTCTCGAGGCCTTTTTCAGCTCCAGCACTTCCGCGTCGAGGACCCGGTTGCGCTCCAGCAGCGCATCGTTTTCGGCGTGTTGATCGGCGATTTGCTGCGTCAGACTGGCCACCTGCGCGAGACTGCCGTTACCTACCCATAGGCGATACTGCAAGCCAGCGAGCATCAAAAGCAGAACGAGGAACAACCAGTTAGGACTGCGCATTGTGAATATCTGTTACCCGGCGAATAAAGACAGCAAAACCGACCATTTCAAATGCCCATGAGCCCGGTGGTCACCGGGCTCATGGATCAGGACGACAAGAGCGGTCACCTTTCAGCGACTTCTCCTACAACGCCTGCTGCCTTTTTACCATCTTTGCAATCAGCCGCGAAACTCGCCGCGACCACGGTACACCGCTTTGGCGCCGAGTTGCTCTTCGATACGCAGCAGCTGGTTGTACTTGGCGATACGGTCGGAACGGCTCAACGAACCGGTCTTGATCTGGCCGGCGGCGGTGCCCACGGCCAGATCGGCAATGGTGGAGTCTTCGGTTTCGCCGGAACGGTGCGAAATCACGGCGGTGTAACCCGCGGCCTTGGCCATCTGGATGGCTTCCAGCGTTTCGGTGAGCGTGCCGATCTGGTTGAACTTGATCAGGATCGAGTTACCGATCTTCTTGTCGATGCCTTCTTTCAGGATCTTGGTGTTGGTCACGAACAGGTCGTCACCCACCAGCTGGATCTTGTCGCCGATCTTGTCGGTGAGTACTTTCCAGCCATCCCAGTCCGACTCGTCCAGACCGTCTTCGATGGAAATGATCGGGTGCTTGCTGACCAGGTCAGCCAGGTAGTCGGCGAAACCGGCAGAGTCGTACTCGCCTTCTTCGCTCAGCACGTATTTGCCGTTCTTGTAGAACTCGCTCGCTGCGCAGTCCAGCGCCAGGGTCACATCGGTGCCCAGTTTGTAGCCCGCGTTGGCAACGGCTTCGGCGATGGCGTCCAGCGCGTCGCCGTTGGAGTTCAGGTTCGGCGCGAAGCCACCTTCGTCACCCACGGCAGTGTTCAGACCGCGCGCTTTCAACACCGCTTTGAGGTGGTGGAAAATCTCGGTACCCCAGCGCAGGCCCTCGGAAAAGGTCTTGGCGCCCACCGGCTGAATCATGAATTCCTGGATGTCGATGTTGTTATCAGCGTGCTCGCCACCGTTGATGATGTTCATCATCGGAACCGGCATCGAGTAAACACCCGGCGTGCCGTTCAGGTTGGCGATGTGCGCGTACAACGGCAGGTCCTGATCCTGAGCAGCTGCTTTGGCCGCAGCCAGCGACACAGCGAGGATCGCGTTGGCGCCCAGGCTGGCTTTGTTTTCGGTGCCGTCCAGCTGAATCATCGCGTGATCCAGGGCTTTCTGGTCAACCGGGTCTTTGCCCAGCAACAGGTCGCGGATCGGGCCATTGATGTTGGCCACAGCTTTCAGAACGCCCTTGCCCATGTAACGGCTCTTGTCGCCATCACGCAGCTCCAGCGCTTCACGCGAGCCGGTGGAAGCACCGGACGGCGCGCAGGCGCTGCCGATGATGCCGTTGTCGAGGAGCACGTCTGCTTCCACGGTGGGATTGCCACGGGAGTCGAGAACTTCACGACCTTTGATGTCGACGATTTTTGCCATTGTTGTTAACACTCCAAGATTGACGAAAACGACGCAGCTGGGAAAACGATTCGGCGTCTCAGGGCTCTAGGACAACGGGCAGGGCCTGAAACGACAATTTTCCCGACCCTTTGGTCGGGAAAACAACGAACGGCACTCTACCGGAGGGCTCGGCGCCGGAGAAGCGGGTTTTACGCCGTTTCGATCGTCGGGAAGCTTTTAACGAGTTCGTCGAGCGCTTTGAGCTGGGCCAGAAACGGCTCCAGCTTGTCCAGGCGCAGGGCGCAAGGACCGTCGCACTTGGCGTTGTCCGGATCCGGATGGGCTTCCAGGAACAGACCGGCCAGGCCCTGACTCATCCCGGCCTTGGCCAGATCGGTGACTTGGGCGCGACGGCCACCGGCGGAATCGGAGCGGCCGCCCGGCATCTGCAAGGCGTGGGTCACGTCGAAGAACACTGGGTATTCGAACGATTTCATGATGCCGAAACCGAGCATGTCGACGACCAGGTTGTTGTAGCCGAAGCTCGAACCGCGCTCACACAGGATTAACTGATCGTTGCCCGCTTCCACACACTTGGCGAGGATGTGTTTCATCTCGTGGGGCGCCAGGAACTGGGCCTTCTTGATGTTGATCACGGCGCCGGTCTTGGCCATGGCCACGACCAGGTCGGTCTGGCGGGACAGGAAAGCCGGCAACTGAATGATGTCGCAGACTTCCGCCACGGCAGCAGCCTGCTCAGGCTCGTGCACGTCGGTGATGATCGGCACGCCGAACGCTTGCTTGATGTCCTGGAAAATCCGCATGCCTTCTTCAAGGCCCGGGCCGCGATAGGAGGTCACCGAGGAACGGTTGGCCTTGTCGAAGCTGGCCTTGAACACGTACGGAATGCCGAGCTTCTCGGTCACTCGCACGTATTCTTCGCAGACCTGCATCGCCATGTCGCGCGACTCCAGGACGTTCATGCCGCCGAACAAGACCATGGGTTTGTCGTTGGCGATGTCGATGGAGCCGACGCGGATGATTTTCTGTGCCATGTGATGGATTCCCTATCAACCGTTCTTCTGGTGTTGAGCAAGCGCTGCTTTCACGAAACCACTGAACAACGGGTGGCCATCGCGGGGCGTAGAGGTGAACTCGGGGTGGAACTGGCAAGCCACAAACCATGGATGGTCAGGAGACTCCACCACTTCAACCAGCGCGCCGTCACCCGAACGACCGGAGATTTTCAGGCCGGCTTCGACCAGTTGTGGCAGCAGCTTGTTGTTCACTTCATAGCGGTGGCGATGGCGCTCGACGATAACGTCGTTGGCGTAGCAATCGTGCACCAGAGAACCCGGCTCAAGCAGGCATTCCTGGGCACCCAGACGCATGGTGCCGCCCAGGTCCGAAGTTTCGGTCCGGGTTTCGACAGCACCGGTGGCGTCTTCCCACTCGGTGATCAGACCGACGACAGGGTGTTGGCTGGCACGATCAAACTCGGTGGAGTTGGCGTCTGTCCAGCCCAGCACGTTACGGGCGAACTCGATGACCGCCACCTGCATGCCCAGGCAGATGCCCAGGTACGGAACCTTGTTCTCGCGAGCGAACTGCACGGCCGTGATCTTGCCCTCGACACCGCGCAGACCGAAGCCGCCCGGAACGAGAATCGCGTCAACGCCCTCAAGCAAACCAGTGCCCTGATTCTCGATGTCTTCGGAATCGATGTAGCGCAGATTAACCTTGGTACGGTTGCTGATCCCGGCGTGACTCATGGCTTCGATCAGCGACTTGTAGGCATCCAGCAGCTCCATGTACTTGCCGACCATCGCGATGGTGACTTCGTGTTCCGGATTGAGTTTGGCGTCGACGACCTTTTCCCATTCGGACAGGTCGGCGCTGCCGCACTGCAGACCGAAGCGCTCGACGACGAAATCGTCGAGGCCCTGGGAATGCAGGATGCCCGGGATCTTGTAGATGGTGTCGGCGTCTTCGAGGGCGATGACCGCGCGCTCTTCAACGTTGGTGAACTGCGCGATCTTGCGGCGCGACGAGATGTCGATCGGGTGGTCGGAACGGCAGACCAGTACGTCTGGCTGCAGGCCGATCGAACGGAGTTCTTTCACCGAGTGTTGTGTCGGCTTGGTCTTGGTCTCGCCCGCGGTGGCGATGTACGGAACCAGCGTCAGGTGCATGAGCATCGCGCGCTTGGCGCCCACTTCGAAACGCAGCTGACGGATCGCTTCGAGGAACGGTTGCGACTCGATGTCGCCGACGGTGCCACCGATTTCGACCATGGCGACGTCGGCATCGCCGGCACCCTTGATGATGCGACGCTTGATTTCGTCGGTGATGTGCGGGATCACCTGAATGGTCGCGCCCAGATAATCACCACGGCGCTCTTTGCGCAGGACGTGTTCATACACACGGCCGGTGGTGAAGTTGTTGTTCTGGGTCATGGTGGTGCGAATGAAACGCTCGTAGTGACCCAGGTCCAGGTCCGTTTCGGCGCCGTCGTGGGTGACGAACACCTCACCGTGCTGGAACGGACTCATGGTGCCGGGATCGACGTTGATGTAGGGGTCCAGCTTGAGCATGGTGACCTTAAGTCCCCTCGCCTCCAGGATGGCCGCCAATGAAGCCGAGGCGATGCCTTTCCCCAATGAAGAAACAACACCGCCCGTGACGAAGATGTAGCGCGTCATGAAAAACCCTAGAAGTCTGCGTTAAAGCGGTCAGAGCCGCCGGGGAAAGCGAAGGAAGGCCGAAGCCCCCGACAACCTGCATGTTCCACTGTGCATTTCCAATCTGTCGCGCCCAAATCAACGACCGGCCTTGAAAAGGCCTGTCCGTGGTTCGCCACATTTTTGAGAATCGCCCAGTAAAGACTGGCTGGTAATCGGCAACTTGCGTCGTTCCGGAAGGATCGACATAAGCTGTATCAAGAAGGGAGCGTAGTCTACCGGAAAGGCCCTTTCAGCTCAAACTTTGGTCATTCGTCGGTGGCAACCAGTGCAATCGCCAGTCGCCACGGGGGCTGGCGTCCAGTCCCGGAAGGTTTGCCACGGCCAATAACTGCTCGCCGCGGTACAACAGCGGCAATCGGCCGCGCAGAAACACCGGCACACCCTTTTCGTTGAGCAGCCGTTTGAGGTCTCGACGTCCCCGATCCGGCACATCAAAGGTTTCGCCGCCCTGGCGGTAATGCACATGCAGGCCACCCGATGGCGCAGCGCCGAGGATCTGCAACATGCCGTTGCCCGGCAGCGCGAGAGGTTGCGACGCCATGGACCAGTGCTGCGAGCCGGCGACGTTTTTCAGCCAGATCCCCGACAGCCACCAGATGCGCCCTTCCGCTCGGTGCATCTGACCATCGGCCAGCCGCCAGATGGGGCGACCGTCCGGCCCGGCATCGCGCAGCGAATCCCAGCCTGCCCAGTGATCGGTATCAGGCAGTCGAGTGAGCGGCGCCAGCCAGTGGCGCAATGCGTTGCGCTGCCGGGCGGGTGACAACGTTTCCAGCGGCGCGAGCTCAAGAGAGGGCATGTCCAGCCACGGCCAGGGGCACGGTGTATCGGCCAGAGCCAGGTCCTGCACCGCCAGCTCGTCCAGCAACTGCTGAGCTTCGGCCAGATGCGCGGCGCTACGAGCCATGCTCGCAATTGCCTGCGGCCAGCGCGTCGTCACCAGCGGCAGCACGTGGCTGCGCAGGTAGTTGCGCGAAAAACGGCTGTCTTTGTTGCTCGGGTCTTCGATCCAGCTCAAACCCTGCTCCCGAGCATAGGCCTCGAGGGTTGCGCGGGATTCGTGCAGCAGCGGCCGAAATAACTGTCCTGCGCCCAGTGGCCGCTGCGCCGGCATGGCAGCCAGCCCGCGCACCCCGGCGCCACGCAGCAGACGGAACAGCAGCGTCTCAGCCTGATCGTCCCGATGCTGGGCGGTCAGCAGCACTTCGCCAGCCGCGAGCGTCGAATTGAAGGCCGTGTATCGCGCGTCCCGCGCCGCTTGTTCAAGGCTCGCACCGGGGCGCACCTGGACGTCGATGACCTGCATCGGTACGCCCAGAATCTGACACATCTGCCGGCAATGCACCGGCCACGACGCCGCCACAGCCTGAAGGCCATGGTTGACGTGAACAGCGGTCAGAGGTGGAAGCGGGTGAACCCTGGCAAGTTCCGCCAGCAGGTGAAGCAGAACAGTGGAATCGAGCCCACCGGAGAATGCGACGCGCCAGGCGCATGCAGCGCGCCAGGGTTCGAGGCGCGACAGCAGACGTCTGGAGAGTGCGAGTTTGATGCTGTCCGGTTTGCTCATGCTGGTTAACCCTGCTTAAAGCTCGCCGGACCGGAGACGTCACCGGGTTCGGTGACGCTCTCTTTGCAGAACGGTCCGGTTAAAGGCCATAGCTCATCAGGCGGTCGTAACGGCGGGCCAGCAGCGCGTCGTTATCGAACTTCTGAAGCATGCTCAGTTGGCTGCTCAGTTCTTCGCGGATCAAGGCAGCGGCAGCGGCCGGATCGCGGTGCGCGCCGCCCAATGGCTCGGTGATCACCTTGTCAACGATGCCCAGTCCCTTCAGACGCTCGGCAGTGATGCCCATCGCTTCAGCTGCGTCCGGCGCCTTTTCGGCGGTTTTCCACAAGATGGACGCGCAGCCTTCCGGCGAGATCACCGCGTAGGTCGAGTACTGCAGCATGTTCAGCTGATCGCACACGCCAATGGCCAGTGCGCCGCCTGAACCGCCTTCGCCAATCACGGTGGCAATGATCGGAGTCTTCAGGCGCGCCATCACACGCAGGTTCCACGCGATGGCTTCGCTCTGGTTACGCTCTTCGGCGTCGATGCCTGGGTATGCGCCCGGCGTATCAATGAAGGTCAGAATCGGCATCTTGAAACGCTCGGCCATTTCCATCAGGCGGCAGGCCTTGCGGTAGCCTTCAGGACGCGGCATGCCGAAGTTGCGGCGAACCTTCTCGCGCACTTCGCGGCCCTTCTGATGACCGATCACCATCACTGGCTGGTCGTTCAGCCGGGCAATACCGCCGACGATGGCAGCGTCGTCGGAGAAGTGGCGATCCCCATGCAGCTCGTCGAACTCGGTGAAGATGTGTTGAATGTAGTCCAGCGTATACGGACGACGCGGATGACGCGCCATGCGCGCGATCTGCCAACTGGTCAGGTTGCCGAAAATGCTTTCGGTGAGCGTATTGCTCTTCTCTTGCAGTCGAGAGATTTCGTCGCCGATGTTCAGCGAGTTGTCATTGCCCACCAGACGCAGCTCTTCAATCTTGGCTTGCAGGTCAGCAATCGGCTGTTCGAAATCCAGAAAATTCGGGTTCATAGGCATCCGTCTTGGGTCGACGGCCAAGAGGCCGGCCGGTTGATCCGATAAGCGCCATACCTTAATGGAGCGGGCGCCTTTCGGTCGAGTTTAAAGTGTCGAGGTCATCAATATTGAGCTGATCGGTGTCAGCGATACTGCAGGAAGACGTTCTCTCGTCCGAACTGGTCACGCAGCGCCTGAATCAGGCTGTCTGCGGGATCGATCCGCCACGCTTCGCCGAACTGCAGCAATGCCCTGGCTTCCTGCCCGGTGTAGTCGAGGGTGATCGGGCACGCGCCTCTGTGCTTCTTGCACAGCTCGCCCAGCCAGCGCAGCCGGTCGCCCTTGAGCGCCTCGGCCCGCACGTTCAGGCGCAAACTTTCCGCCAGCCCGGTGCGCGCTTCTTCCAGGCTCATCACCCGTTTGGCACGCAACCGCAGGCCACCGGAGAAGTCGTCGGTGCTGACCTCCCCTTCCACCACCACCATCGCATCGGTTTGCAGCAGCGACTGAGCCGCCTGGAACGAATCGGCAAACAGCGACGCTTCGATACGCCCGGAACGGTCGTCCAGGGTGATGAAGCCCATCTTGTCGCCCTTTTTGTTCTTCATCACCCGCAAGGCAATGATCAGCCCGGCGATGGTCTGGGTCTCCCGCGAGGGCTTCAGGTCGACGATCCGCTGACGCGCGAAGCGGCGGATCTCACCTTCGTATTCGTCGATCGGGTGCCCGGTCAGGTACAGGCCCAGGGTTTCTTTTTCGCCACGCAGCCGTTCCTTGAGAGTGACCTCTTTGGCGCTGCGATGGTTCGCGTAAACGTCGGCGTCGGCTTCAACGAACAGGCCGCCGAAGAGATCGGCATGGCCGCTGTCGTGACTGCGGGCGGTCTGCTCGGCGGCCTGAATGGCTTCTTCGAGTGCGGCCAGCAGGACACCGCGGTTACGGTCGATATTGGCTTGATACTGTTTTGGCTCGTCATAGAAGAACGGGCCGAGACGGTCCAGGGCGCCACTGCGAATCAGGCCATCGAGGGTGCGCTTGTTGACGCGCTTGAGGTCGATGCGGGCGCAGAAATCGAACAGGTCGGCGAACGGGCCTTCCTGACGCGCTTCGGTGATCGCTTCCACCGGGCCTTCGCCGACGCCCTTGATCGCGCCGAGGCCATAGACGATGCGGCCGTCGTCATTCACGGTGAACTTGAACTCGGAGTTGTTCACGTCCGGCGCATCCAGGCGCAGCTTCATGATCCGCACTTCTTCGATCAAGGTCACGACCTTGTCGGTGTTGTGCATGTCCGCTGAAAGCACCGCCGCCATGAATGGAGCCGGGTAGTGACGCTTGAGCCAGGCGGTCTGGTACGACACCAGCCCGTAGGCCGCCGAGTGCGACTTGTTGAAACCGTAACCGGCGAATTTCTCTACCAGGTCGAAAATGTTACCGGCCAGGTCAGGGTCGATGTTGTTGGTCTTGCAACCCTCGATGAAACCGCCGCGCTGCTTGGCCATTTCTTCGGGCTTCTTCTTGCCCATTGCACGACGCAGCATGTCAGCGCCGCCAAGGGTGTAGCCGGCCATGACCTGAGCAATCTGCATCACCTGTTCCTGATACAGGATGATGCCGTAGGTCGGCGCAAGCACCGGCTTGAGGCCTTCGTACTGGTAATCGACGTGGGGGTACGACAGCTCCGCGCGACCATGTTTACGGTTGATGAAGTCGTCAACCATGCCCGATTGCAACGGACCGGGACGGAACAGCGCCACCAGTGCGATCAAGTCTTCCAGGCAGTCGGGCTTGAGCTTTTTGATCAGCTCTTTCATGCCGCGGGATTCAAGCTGGAAGACGGCCGTGGTTTCGGCGCGCTGCAGCAGCTCGTAGGTCGGCATGTCATCCAACGGGATGAACGCAATGTCGAGGGGTTCTTCGTCGACCTTGGCGCGGTCGCGGTTAATCGTCTTCAGTGCCCAGTCGATGATGGTCAGGGTGCGCAGACCCAGGAAGTCGAACTTCACCAGACCGGCGGCCTCGACGTCATCCTTGTCGAACTGGGTGACCAGGCCACCGCCCTCTTCATCGCAGTAGATCGCCGAGAAATCAGTCAGCTTGGTCGGCGCGATGACCACACCACCGGCGTGCTTGCCGACGTTACGCACAACGCCTTCGAGCTTGCGCGCCATTTCCCAGATCTCAGCCGCTTCCTCATCGACCTTGAGGAAGTCGCGCAGGATCTCTTCCTGCTCGTAGGCTTTTTCCAGCGTCATGCCCACTTCAAAGGGGATCATCTTGGACAGACGATCCGCCAATCCGTAGGACTTGCCCTGCACCCGCGCCACGTCCCGGACCACTGCTTTCGCGGCCATGGAGCCGAAGGTGATGATCTGGCTGACCGCGTTGCGACCGTATTTCTCAGCCACGTACTCGATGACCCGGTCGCGACCGTCCATGCAGAAGTCGACGTCGAAGTCGGGCATGGAGACCCGCTCGGGGTTGAGGAAACGTTCGAACAGCAGGTCGTATTCCAGCGGGTCAAGGTCGGTGATCTTCTGCACGTAGGCCACCAGCGAACCGGCACCCGACCCACGGCCCGGACCCACCGGCACGCCATTGCTCTTGGCCCACTGGATAAAGTCCATAACGATCAGAAAGTAACCGGGGAATCCCATCTGGATGATGATATCCAGCTCGAAATTCAGGCGGTCGACGTACACCTGCCGCTTGGCCTCGTAGTCCGGCGTGGTTTCTCTTGGCCAGAGCACGGCAAGGCGCTCCTCCAGCCCCTCGAAGGACACCTTGCGGAAATACTCGTCGATGGTCATGCCATCGGGAATCGGGAAGTTGGGCAGAAAGTGCGTGCCCAGCTTCACGTCGATGTTGCAGCGCTTGGCGATCTCGACGGTGTTGGCGAGGGCGTCAGGCAGATCGCTGAACAGCTCGGCCATCTCCTCCGCGCTCTTCAGGTACTGCTGATCGCTGTAGTTGTGCGAGCGGCGCGGATCGTCCAGCGCCCGGCCTTCGCCGATGCACACGCGGGTTTCGTGGGCTTCGAAATCTTCCTGCTTGATGAAACGCACGTCGTTGCTCGCCACCAGCGGCACGCCATGGCGCTCGGCCAGGGCGACGGCGGCGTGCAGATGTTCTTCGTCATTGATGCGGTTGGTGCGCTGGACTTCGATGTAGAAGCGGTCCGGAAAAACCGTCAGCCACTCTTTCAGCAACTCGTCGGCTTCGGCCGGATTGCCACCCAGCAGGGCCATGCCGATCTCGCCTTCCTTCGCCGCAGACAGGGCAATGAGCCCTTCGCTGGCCTCGGCCACCCACTCACGCTCGATCACCACCAAGCCGTTGCGCTGGCCGTGCATGAAGCCACGGGAAATCAGTTCGGTGAGGTTCAGGTAGCCTTTGGGGTTCATCACCAGCAGGCTCAGACGGCTGAGCGGTGCATCGCGATCACGCCCCGCCAGCCAGATGTCGGCGCCACAGATCGGCTTGATGCCGGCGCCCATGGCCGCTTTGTAGAACTTCACCAGCGAGCACATGTTGTGCTGGTCGGTCACCGCCACGGCCGGCATGTTCATGGCCGCGAGCGCCTTGACCAACGGTTTTACACGGACCAGACCATCAACGAGGGAGTATTCGGTGTGCAGGCGTAGGTGAACGAAAGAAGCCGGCATGGTTGATCCTATGGTGCAGAAAAAACGAAGGCCGGATTGTACCGGCCATTCAGAAAAACATCAGCCCGCGATCAACTGAGTGGCAGCGACATGAAACCGGTAGCGACCATCATGTCCCGCGCGGCCCAGGCCTGACGGACCGGACCGAAGGAACGCCGGTGAATAGGCGTTGGCCCCAAACGCGCCAAGGCTTCCAAGTGCACGGCTGTCGGATAACCCTTGTGGCCGCCGATGCCGTAGCCCGGATAGAGCAGCTCCATGCGCGCCATTTCCCGGTCGCGACTGACCTTGGCCAGAATCGAGGCGGCGGCAATGGCCGGCACGTGGGCATCGCCCTGAATGACCGGCGCGCTGGGCACCGACAGCTGCGGGCAGCGATTGCCATCGATCAGCGCCAGTTTCGGCGTGATGATCAAACCTTCTACGGCTCGCTTCATCGCCAGCATGGTGGCGTGAAGAATATTCAGCTCATCGATCTCTTCGACTTCAGCCCGCGCGATGTGCCAGCACAGTGCTTTCTCGCAAATCTCGTCGAACAGTCTTTCGCGCTTGGCTTCGGTGAGTTTCTTGGAATCGTTCAGGCCCAGAATCGGGCGCTTGGGGTCGAGAATGACCGCCGCGGTAACCACGGCGCCACACAGCGGACCGCGGCCGACTTCGTCGACACCGGCGACCAGATCCTCGACGAGATTGAAGTCCAGACCCATTTGCATTGATTGCTTGCTCATTGTGAAGGCGTTGCGCCAATCAGGTTCAATACCGCCTCGGCAGCCTGATTGGACGCATCGCGACGCAAGGTACGGTGAATCGCATCGAAGCCGGCAGTCTGTGCGTCGCCGTCGTCCAGCAACGGCAGCAGCGTCTGCGCCAGGGCCTCGGCGGTCGCCGCGTCCTGCAGAAGCTCCGGAACCAGCAAACGCTGGGCCAGGAGGTTCGGCAGCGACACGTACGGGCTCTTCACCATCCGCTTGAGTATCCAGTAAGTCAGTGGTGCCAGACGATAGGCAACCACCATCGGTCGCTTGTACAACAGGGCTTCGAGGGTCGCGGTCCCGGAAGCGATCAGCACGGCATTGCACGCCGCCAGCGCTACATGGGACTGGCCATCGAGCAGCGTCAGCGGCAGTTCGCGCCCTTGCAGCAGTTGTTCGATCTGTTCGCGGCGCTGAGGACTGGCGCAGGGCAGCACGAAACGGATGTCGGGACGCACGGCCAGCAGGCGCTCGGCTGCGTCGAAAAACAGGGCACCGAGACGCCCGACTTCACCACCGCGACTGCCCGGCATCAGCGCGACCACCGGGCCTTCGCCCAAGCCAAGCGCGGCGCGAGCGGCCAGTTGATCTGCCTGCAGTGGAATGGTGTCGGCCAACGGGTGCCCGACGAAACGCACTGGCACGCCTTGCTCTTCATAGAAACGGGCTTCGAACGGCAGCAACGTCAGCATCAGGTCGCAGCCTTCGCGGATCTTCAGAACACGCTTCTGCCGCCACGCCCACACGGACGGGCTGACGTAATGAACGGTCTTGATCCCGGCCTGACGCAGCTTGAGCTCGATATTAAGGGTGAAGTCCGGGGCATCGATGCCGATGAACACGTCCGGCTTCTCGTCAATGAGGGTCTGAATCAGCAACTTGCGACGGGCGAGCAGCTCTTTGAGCCGGCCGAGCACTTCCACCAGCCCCATGACCGACAGGCGCTCCATCGGAAAATACGACGTCATGCCCTGGGCTTCCATGAGCGGACCGCCGACACCGATGAATTCGGCGTCCGGGTGCCTCGCCTTGATCGCACGCATCAAGCCGGAGCCAAGAATGTCGCCGGAAGCCTCTCCGGCCACCAGCGCAATACGCAAGCGAGCCATGGTCAGCGAGTGATGCCGCGAGTCGATGACTGGATGGACTTGAGGAACAGCTCCACTTCAGGGAACTGCGCAGCAGGCTCGCTCAGCTCGACGATCGCCTGCTCTACGGTCAGGCCCTGACGGTAGACGGTCTTGTAGGCGCGGCGCAGCGCGTGAATCGACTCTTCGGAGAAGCCGCGACGACGCATGCCTTCGAAGTTCATGCTGCGGGCTTCGGCCGGGTTGCCGAACACGGTGACGAACGCCGGGACGTCCTTGCCGATGGCAGTGCCCATGCCGGAAAAGCTGTGCGCGCCGATGTGGCAGTACTGATGCACCAAGGTGAACCCGGACAGAATCGCCCAGTCATCCACGTGCACATGGCCGGCCAACGCGGTGTTGTTGACCAGAATGCAGTGATTGCCAATAACGCTGTCGTGACCGATGTGCGCGTACGCCATGATCAGGTTGTGGTCACCCAGCGTGGTTTCCGCACGGTCCTGAATGGTGCCACGGTGGATCGTCACGCCTTCGCGGATGACGTTATGGTCACCAATCACCAGACGCGTCGCTTCACCTTTGTATTTCAGATCAGGCGTGTCCTCACCTACCGAGGAAAACTGGTAGATGTGGTTGTGTTTGCCGATCCTGGTCGGGCCGCGCAGGATCACATGCGGACCGATCACTGTACCCTCGCCGATTTCCACACCAGGTCCGACGATCGACCACGGGCCGACCTCCACATTGTCGGCCAGTACGGCCGTCGGATCGATGATTGCGCGAGAGTCAATCAAACTCATAGTTTGCGTTCCGCGCAGATGATTTCAGCCGAGCACACCGGCTTGCCATCAACCGACGCCTGACATTCGAACTTCCAGATCTGGCGCTTGCAGCTGAGGAATTTTGCTTCAAGGATCAGCTGGTCGCCCGGCAGTACTGGCTGGCGGAAGCGCAGTTTGTCGGAGCCGACGAAGTAATAAAGGGTGCCATCGGCAGGCTTCACATCGAGCATCTTGAAGCCCAGGATGCCGGCCGCTTGAGCCATGGCCTCAATGATCAGCACGCCCGGCATGATCGGGTGCTGAGGAAAGTGGCCATTGAAGAAAGGCTCGTTGATGCTGACATTCTTGTAGGCACGAATGCTTTTGGTCTCGACATCCAGCTCCACCACACGGTCCACAAGCAGGAACGGGTAACGGTGCGGCAGATATTCGCGGATTTCGTTGATGTCCATCATTTCGAAGGGAAGCCTGTAGTAAAGATTGGGAGGGCGCGACTAACGCGCGTCACTCCTCTAGCAAATCAAGGAGGCAGTTTATCGGCTGTGCACGCTTGATAAGAAAAAGTATCAGCCATCAGATGAAGCTTTACCGCCTGAGGTCACTGCCTCGACAATCTTTTCCAGGTGCTGCAGGCGCCGCGCCATGTCGTCGAGATGGCGCATGCGTGCCGCGCTCTTGCGCCACTCTGCCGCCGGCTGCATCGCCGTTCCCGAAGAATAGGAGCCGGGCTCGGTGATCGACCGCGTGACCATGGTCATGCCGGTGACGAAAACCCCGTCGCAGATCTCGATATGGCCCACCAGCCCGACACCGCCGGCAAGCATGCAGTGCTTGCCGATTTTGGCGCTGCCTGAGATACCCACACACGCAGCCATGGCCGTGTGATCACCGATCTGAACGTTGTGAGCGATCTGAATCTGGTTATCCAGCTTCACGCCATTGCCGATGCGGGTGTCATCCATGGCGCCGCGGTCGATGGCGGTGTTTACGCCAATCTCGACATCGTCACCGATGGTCACACCGCCAGTCTGCGCGATCTTCTGCCAGACGCCTTTCTCGTTGGCGAAACCAAAACCTTCACCGCCCAACACTGCGCCGGACTGGATAACCACGCGCTGCCCGATACGGACGTCGTGATACAGCGTGACGCGCGGGGCCAGCCAGCCGCCCTCGCCAATTACGCTGCGCGCACCGATGAAGCAATGCGCGCCAATGGTCACGCCCGCTGCAATATGTGCACCGCTCTCGACAACCGCATACGCGCCAACACTGGCCGACGGGTCGACGAAAGCATCCGCTGCCACCACGGCTGTTGGATGAACACCAACAGCAGCCTTGGGCTTGGGATCGAACAGATGGGAAATACGGGCGTAGGCCAAATACGGATCAGGCACCAGCAACGCGTCGGCGGCGTACCCTTCCGCATCTGTCGGCTTGAGCAGCACGGCAGCGGCCTGGGTGGTCGCGAGGAATTTTCGGTACTGAGGATTGGCCAGAAAACTGACCTGATCAGGACCGGCTTCCTGCAAGGTTGCCAGTCCTGTGATTTGCTTGTCCGCCGGGCCACGCAGGGTGGCGCCGAGGAACTCGGCCAATTGGCCGAGTGTGATGGTCGCAGTCATTAACTTACTTCAGCTGATTCATGCGCTCGATAACCTGGCGAGTGACGTCATATTGTGGCTTGACGTCAATCACGGCACCGCGCTCGAACACCAGGTCAAAACCACCTTTCTTGATGACTTCTTCTACCGCCTGGTCCAGCTTCGGCTTGAGTTGCTTGAGCATGTCGCGGTCAGCAACAGCCTTGGCTTCGTTCAGCTCCTTGGACTGGAACTGGAAGTCACGGGCCTTTTGCTTGAAGTCCAGCTCCAGACGCTCGCGCTCAGGCTGGGCCATCTTGTCACCACCGGCGACCAGACGATCCTGGATACCTTTGGCGCTGCTCTCAAGAGCCTTCAGTTTGGTCAGCTGAGGACCGAATTTTTTCTCTGCATCTACTGCATACCGTTTGGCTGCGTCGGATTCAAGCAAGGCCATCTGGTAGTTCAGTACTGCGATTTTCATGTCAGCAAATGCCGGGCCTGCGATCAGAACCGTTGCCAGCAATGCCAATTGGGTCAACTTACGCACGATGTAACTCCTACAGAATCCGTTGTCGTTAGCAGTGATCAGACCCTTAGAAGGTCTGACCGAGAGAGAATTGGAAGACCTGGGTTTCGGTGCTGTCGTCCGGTTTCTTGACCGGCATCGCCAGGGCGAAACTCAACGGACCCAAGGCAGTGACCCATGTCACGCCGACACCGACGGAACTGGCCAGGCCCGACAGCTCTGGACCATTACACTCGACCTTCTGACCATCGGTCGTGGTCTTCTGCGAACCGCAGTTGGTATTGAAAACGTTACCCACGTCCCAGAACAGCGAGGTACGCAGCGAACGCTGGTCCTTGATGAACGGCAGCGGGAACAGGATCTCGGCACCGCCGGTGATCAGGACGTTACCACCGAACGGCAGCGGATCCTGGTCCGGGTCAGCAAGGGTGCCACTGCCTGCACGACCGCTACTTGGCGTACTGCGCGGACCGAGCGTGCTGTCCTTGAAGCCACGTACCGAGTTGAAGCCACCAGCGTAGTAGTTCTCGTAGAACGGCAGACCAGACGTCGAGCCATAACCGTCGCCATAACCCAGTTCCGAGTGCAGACGCAGGGTGTAGTTGCTGGTGATCGGGTGGAACAACTGGCCGCGATAATCAAGTTTATAGAACGACAGGTCGCTGCCCGGAATAGTCGTTTCCAGCGTCAGGCTCTGGGAGCTGCCACGGGTCGGCAACGTGCCTTTGTTCAACGTCGACTCGGACCAGCCCACCGACGCTTTGAAGTTGGTGAAGCTGTCGCCTTCCTGCTCGATGAAGTCGAAAATTTCGTCAACGGTGTACTTACCGGTGCTCAGCTCATCCTTCTGTACCGACAGGCCGAAGTTCAGGCGAGAGGTTTCGCTGATCGGGTAGCCCATGTTGATACCGGCACCCAGGCTGTCGACCGAGTAGCTCGCGACGTCGACGTCGAGGTCGTCGTAGTCGGTCTTGCGGTAGAACGCGCTGTAGCCAAGGCTCACACCGTCAGGCGTGAAGTACGGGTCGACGTAGCTGAAGTTGTAACGGGTCTGGTATTCGCTTTTGGTCAGGCCGATGCTGACCTTGTTACCGGTACCCAGGAAGTTGTTCTGGCTGATGGAACCACCGAGGATCAGACCGGCGCTCTGCGCAAAGCCGACGCTGGCGGTGATCGAACCGGACGCCTGCTCTTCTACTGCGTAGTTCACATCAACCTGATCGTCGGTGCCAGGCACCGCCGGGGTTTCTACGTTCACTTCCTTGAAGAAGCCCAGACGGTCAAGACGGGTCTTGGACTGGTCGATCAGGTAAGTGGATGCCCAGCCGCCTTCCATCTGGCGCATTTCACGACGCAGCACTTCGTCCGCTGTCTTGGTGTTGCCACGGAAGTTGATGCGGTTGACGTATGCACGCTTGCCCGGATCGACAACAAAGGTAATGTCGACGGTGTGGTCTTCGTCATTCGGCGTTGGCACACCGTTGACGTTGGCAAAGGTGTAACCCTCGTTACCCAGACGGCGGGTGATCAGCTCGGAGGTCGTGGTCATCACCTTGCGGGAGAACACCTGGCCCGGCTTGACCAGCAACAGCGACTTGACCTGATCTTCGGGGACCTTGAGGTCGCCGCTCAGCTTGACCGACTTCACGCTGTACTTCTCGCCCTCATGAATGTTGACGGTGATGTACACGCTTTTCTTGTCGGGTGTGATGGATACCTGGGTCGAGGCGATATCCATGTTGATATAGCCGCGGTCGAGGTAATACGAACGCAGACGTTCCAGGTCGCCGGAGAGTTTCTCACGGGCGTACTTGTCGTCGTTCTTGAAGAAGGAAAGCCAGTTGGTGGTTTTCAGTTCGAACAGATCGACCAGATCGTCTTCAGGGAAAACCGAGTTACCCACCACGTTGATGTGCTGAATGGCGGCGACCGCGCCTTCGTTGATGTTGATCTTCAGACCCACGCGGTTGCGCGGCTGCGGCACGACTTCAGTAGCGACTTCTGCAGAATAGCGGCCCTGAGCCACGTACTGACGTTGCAGCTCGTTGCGGACGCCTTCCAGCGTGGCGCGCTGGAAAATCTCGCCTTCGGCCAGACCCGACTGCTTCAGACCCTTCATCAGATCCTCAGTGGTGATCGCTTTGTTGCCTTCGATCTCGATACTCGAAACCGACGGACGCTCGACAACTGTGATGACCAGGACGTTACCGTCGCGGCCCAGCTGGATGTCCTGGAAAAATCCGGTTTTGAACAGCGCGCGAGTTGCGTCGACAAGACGCCCATCATCGGCCTGTTCACCCACGTTCAACGGCAGCGCACCAAACACGCTGCCGGCGGAAACCCGCTGCAGACCGTTGACACGGATATCGGAGATAGTGAAGGACTCGGCGTGAACTTCGGCGATCATCAGTACGGCAAGAACCGCAGTTAGCAGCAGACGTTTCATGAAGTCCTTTCTTATTCCAACTGGCAATAAACAAACTGCCGCAAAATGCGGCAGATTCACAATTCGGCGTAGCTTTTACAGTCGTCCCAGATCGTTGACCAGTGCGAGCAACATCACTCCAACCACCAGACTGATACCGATCTGAACCCCCAGCCCTGCACCTTCTCTGACAGTGGTCGGCCACGCGCCCACTCGATCAGATAAAACAGCAAGTGCCCCCCATCCAGCACTGGTATGGGCAGCAAATTGAGAACGCCCAGGCTTATGCTCAGATAAGCGAGGAAATTCAGGAAGTCACCTACGCCTGACTGGGCCGAAGCGCCCGCCACTTTAGCAATGGTTATCGGTCCGCTCAAGTTTTTTACCGAGAGCTCGCCGAACAACATTTTCTTCAGCGAATCGAGGGTCAGCACGCTCATGGTCCAGGTACGCCGCGCGCCTTCTGCGACGGCGGCTACAGGGCCATAGCTGACCTCGCGCAACATCTCCGGCGGCCAATCCACGCCTTTCACGCCAGCACCGAGATACCCGGTCGCCGCAGTGCCTTCGCCCCGTGTCACCAGATCGACGGGCACCTCCAGCTGTGCGCCATCACGCTCGACGCGCACCGAAATCCGCGTATCGGGATGGACACGAACCCAGTCAACGACCTTCTGCCATTCGTCGACAGGCTCGTTATTAAGAGCCAGTAGGCGGTCGCCGGTTTTCAGCCCGGCGGTTTGTGCAGGGCCTTTCGGATCGAGCTCTGCCAGCACCGGCGGTAGCGCCGGACGCCACGGTCTAATACCCAGCGAACGGATCGGGTCCGGCTCGGCTGCGCCCTTGAGCCAGTCGTTGAGCACCAGTGAACGCGGGGTTTCCACGTCGGAACCCTGATCGCGAACGTTCAGCGCAATGCTACCGCTTTCACCCAGACGGCGGACCAGCTGCAAGTTCACGCCCGCCCATCCGGTGACGGCCTCACCATCCACGGAGACGATTTCCTGACCGGAACTCAGCCCGGCCTTTTCCGCAATGCTGCCTGGCTCAACGCCGCCGACGACGGGCCGAACCTGCTGGCTGCCCAGCATGGCGAGCACCCAGAAAAACACAATCGCCAGCAGAAAATTGGCGACCGGGCCGGCGATCACGATGGCGATGCGCTGATAAACCGACTTGCGGTTGAAGGATTGATCCGCCAGCTCGGGGGGAACGTCGCCCTCCCGTTCGTCGAGCATTTTCACATAGCCGCCGAGGGGAATCGCCGCAACGACGTATTCGGTGCCCTTGCGATCACTCCAGCGCAGCAATGGCATGCCAAAGCCCACTGAAAAACGCAGGACCTTGACGCCACACCGGCGCGCCACCCAGAAGTGACCGAATTCGTGAAACGTTACCAGCACGCCCAACGCAACCAGGGTGCCGACAATCATGTATAGCGCGCTCATCGCTGCTCTCCGGGTACCGATCTAGCGGTGCGTTGAAGCCCACATTGCGTGCAATTCGTCGAAATCATCAGTGCCTGAACCGACTGCCTAGCGACCATTGCGAGCTAGCCAGCGCTCGGCCAGCGCCCGCGCCCGTGCATCGATCTCGAACACCGTCTCCAGCTCGGACACGGCAACGACAGGCTCCAGGTTCAAAACCTCGTCGATCATACTCGCGATTTCGGGGTAGCGAATGCGCTTGTCGAGAAATGCGGCGACTGCGACTTCATTGGCCGCATTCAGCACTGCGGGTGCACTGTCGCCCGCCTCGGCAGCTTGCCGCGCCAGACGCAGGCATGGGAAGCGCACTTCGTCCGGAGCTTCGAAGTCCAGCCGCGCGATGCTGAACAGATCCAGCGGCGCGACGCCGGAATCAATGCGCTCAGGCCAGGCCAGCGCGTGGGCAATCGGCGTGCGCATATCAGGATTACCCAGTTGCGCCAGCACCGAGCCGTCGACGTAATCGACCATCGAATGGATCACGCTCTGAGGGTGAATCACCACCTCGATCCGCGCGGGCGTCGTATCGAACAGCCAGCAGGCTTCGATCAGCTCAAGGCCTTTGTTCATCATGCTGGCGGAATCGACGGAAATCTTGCGGCCCATGGACCAGTTGGGATGGGCACACGCCTGATCCGGCGAGACGTGTTCCAAGTCGGCGAGCGGTGTCTGCCGGAACGGACCACCGGAGGCAGTCAACAGAATGCGCCGGACGCCGACCTTCTCGAGACCGCTTTCGTAATCACGCGGCAAGCACTGGAAGATCGCGTTGTGCTCGCTGTCGAGGGGCAGCAGTACCGTGCCACTGCGGCGGACAGCCTGCATGAACAAGGCGCCGGACATGACCAGCGCTTCCTTGTTGGCCAGCAGGACTTTCTTGCCCGCCTCGACCGCGGCAAGGGTCGGGCGCAAACCGGCGGCACCCACGATAGCGGCCAGCACCGTATCCACCAGAGGGTGCGCAGACACTTCGCAGAGCCCGCCCTCCCCCACCAGCACCCGCGTATCCAGACCGGCTGCACGAAGGTCATCCTGCAACTGGCGGGCGGCGGCCGTCGTCGGCACCACGGCAAACTGCGGGGTATGGCGAACGCACAATGCCAGCAGTTCGGCCATACGTGTATGACCCGTCAGGGCAAAGACCTGGTACCGCGACGGGTGGCGTGCGATGACGTCCAGCGTGCTTAACCCGACCGAGCCCGTTGCGCCAAGTACAGTAATGAGCTGAGGCGTACTCACATCACGCCCCAGTCTTTGGCGGCCCAGAGCAACAAGGCGAACACCGGAATGGCCGCGGTCAGGCTGTCGATGCGATCCAGTACGCCGCCATGGCCCGGTAGCAGGTTGCTGCTGTCCTTGACCCCGGATTTGCGCTTGAACATGCTTTCGGTGAGATCGCCGACGACCGAGATAAGCACGACGATCGCTGCCGACACCAGGGCGAAGATGATTTCACCCAGTGACCAGCCACGGTAGACACCCACCACCGCCGTGATCAGCAGGCATGCTGCCAGGCCTCCATAAAGGCCCTCCCAGCTTTTACCCGGGCTGACCTTCGGCGCCAGCTTGCGCTTGCCGAATGCCTTGCCGGAAAAGTAGGCACCAATGTCGGCGCCCCACACCAGGATCATCACCGAGAGGATCAGCCAGTTGCCCAGCGGCATTTCTTTGATCAACACCAGACCCTGCCACGCCGGCAGCAGTATCAACAGGCCGATGACCAACTTGCAGATCGCACTGGCCCAATGCTCACTCGACTCAGGAAAAGTGAGCACCAGCCAGGTTGCGACCAGCCACCAGATCAGCGCCGCCACCAGCAGCCATGGTGCAATAGCGGGCCGAAGGTACAACAAGAACAGCAGCGCAGCGACCACCACGGCGTAAAGAACGCGGGACGATTGCGCTTCGAAGCCGGAAAGGCGCGCCCATTCCCAAGCGCCAAGCACGACCACCGCACCGATGAACAACGCGAAGCTGCCGCCTGCCAGCAGGAAGAAACCGCACAGGGCGAGCGGCGCAAGGATCAACGCGGTGATGATTCGTTGTTTAAGCATTAAGCGCGGGCTCCAGCTTCTACCTGCTCGCTGGTTTTCCCGAAGCGGCGTTGGCGAGAAGCGAAATCGGCCAGCGCAGTGCGCATGGCATCGTGTTTGAAGTCCGGCCAGAACAGGTCGGAGAAATACAGCTCGGCGTAGGCCAGCTGCCAGAGCAGGAAATTGCTGATGCGGTGCTCGCCGCCCGTGCGGATGCAGAGATCGGGCAACGGCAGGTCACCCGTGGCCAGGCACGTTTGCAGCAGTTCCGGGGTGATGTCCTCCGGGCGCAGGTGGCCGGCCTGAACTTCGCGCGCCAGCCGCTGGGCCGCCTGCGCGATATCCCACTGACCGCCGTAGTTGGCGGCGATCTGCAGAACGAAGCGGCTGTTTTCAGCCGTGCGCTGCTCGGCTTCGCGGATGGCAGCCTGCAGTTCAGGGTGAAACCGCGAACGGTC
Organism: Pseudomonas sp. 15A4; assembly: GCF_016925575.1. Classification (NCBI taxonomy): domain Bacteria; kingdom Pseudomonadati; phylum Pseudomonadota; class Gammaproteobacteria; order Pseudomonadales; family Pseudomonadaceae; genus Pseudomonas; species Pseudomonas sp. 15A4. The sequence goes on from NZ_CP068986.1 coordinate 5,421,591, forward strand.
ACCGATGATGCGCAGGCTGATGCCGTTCTCGTTGAGGCGCTTGGTCTCGCGGCGTAGCGCCGTGAAAAACAACTCCATCAGCGCGCCGACTTCTTCCGCCGGGCGCTGCCAGTTCTCGCTGGAAAACGCGAACAAGGTCAGCACCTCGACCTTGGCCTCGGCACAGACTTCAATCACCGCACGAACAGCGTCGACGCCGGCTTTGTGGCCTGCTACACCCGGTAGCAGGCGCTTCTTCGCCCAGCGGTTGTTCCCATCCATGATGATCGCGACATGACGCGGCACCGATGCCGGCGCAGCCAGCTTTGTCTTATCCATGAAAGCTTCCCGGCCCTTATACGGCCATCAGGTCCGCTTCTTTGGACTTGGTCGCGGCGTCGATGTCCGCCTCAGCCTTGTCCGTCAGCTTCTGGATGTCGGCAGCGGCGCGGCGCTCTTCGTCTTCGCTGATTTCCTTGTCCTTGACCAGCTTCTTCAGCTCACCCAACGCGTCACGGCGAATGTTACGCACGGCAACGCGGGCGTCCTCTGCGGCGCTGCGTGCCTGCTTGGTGAAGCCCTTGCGGGTCTCTTCCGTCAAGGCAGGCATGGAGATCAACAGCATCTCGCCCAGGTTGGTCGGGTTGAGGTTCAGGCCAGCGCTCTGGATAGCCTTGTCGACCGCAGAGAGCATGTTGCGCTCGAAGGCCACGACCTGCAGCGTACGGGAGTCCTTCACGGTGACGTTGGCGACGCCGCTCAACGGGGTGTCGGAACCGTAGTACGGCACCATGACGCTGCCGAGAATGCTCGGGTGCGCCTTACCGGTGCGGATCTGGCCGAATGCATGGGCCAGGGACTCAAGGGATTTCTTCATCCGCTCTTGAGCGTCTTTCTTTATTTCGTTGATCATTGTTCGCCTTCCTCGATCAAAGTACCTTCCGCGCCGCCATGCACAATGTTCAGCAGGGCGCCGGGCTTGTTCATATTGAAGACACGCAGTGGCATCTTGTGGTCACGACACAGACAAATGGCTGTCAGATCCATTACACCCAGCTTGCGATCCAGCACTTCGTCGTAGGTCAGACGATCGAACTTCTCGGCATGCGGGTCCTTGAATGGATCGGCAGTGTACACACCATCGACCTTGGTTGCCTTCAGCACGACATCAGCGTCGATCTCGATCGCGCGCAGGCACGCTGCCGAATCCGTGGTGAAGAACGGATTGCCGGTACCGGCGGCGAAGATCACGACTTCCTTGGCATTCAGGTGACGCATGGCTTTGCGACGATCGTAGTGATCGGTCACACCCACCATGGAAATGGCGGACATTACGATGGCCGAGATGTTGGCCCGCTCCAGCGCGTCACGCATGGCCAGCGCGTTCATCACGGTGGCCAGCATGCCCATGTGGTCGCCCGTGACCCGATCCATGCCGGCCGCGCTCAGCGCTGCACCGCGGAACAGGTTACCGCCACCGATGACCAGGCCGACTTGAACGCCGATGCCGACCAGCTGACCGACTTCAAGGGCCATGCGATCCAGCACCTTTGGGTCGATGCCGAACTCTTCCGACCCCATCAGGGCCTCGCCGCTGAGCTTGAGTAGAATGCGTTTATAGCGAGCTTGATAGCCACTGCCCTGCTGAGCCATTGCGAATCTCTCCTGCGGCGTTTGAAAAAATCGTTCGAGTTGCGGGCCATTGTCGGCCTGCGCTCACTCTAGGTCACTGCTTCAGGGAAATGCAGCCTCGTAGGCCCAACCCCTGCAAAAACAAATTCAGTGCAGCAATGACAATTCCGCATACCGCTTTGACAAAGAGGCTGCGCGCGTTAGCGGGCAGCCTCTTCGGGGCGACAGTTGGAAACCGTCTTATTGCTTGCTTGCAGCTACTTGAGCAGCGACTTCTTCAGCGAAGTTGTCGACTGGCTTCTCGATGCCTTCGCCTACTTTGAAGTAGGTGAAGGAAACGATTTCAGCGCCGGCTTTCTTGGCCAGTTCACCGACCTTGATTTCCGGGTTCTTGACGAACGCTTGCTCGACCAGGCTGGCTTCGGCCAGGAACTTGCTGATACGACCGCCAACCATCTTCTCGGCGATTTCAGCAGGCTTGCCTTTCAGCTTGTCTTCGTTCAGCTGCATGAAGACATTCTTCTCGCGCTCGATCGCTTCCGGGGAAACGTCCGAAGGCAGCAGGAACTCAGGGTTGGTCGCTGCTACGTGCATGGCGATGTCCTTCGCCAGCTCTGCGTCGCCGCCCTTGAGGACAACAACCACGCCAATCTTGTTGCCGTGCAGGTACGAACCCAGCACGTCGCCTTCGATACGCGCCAGACGACGAATGTTGACGTTCTCGCCAACCTTGCCGACCAGAACCAGACGATCAGCTTCCATCGCTTCAACCAGAGGCTCAACGGTGGTCAGCTTGTCAGCGAAGGCTTTCTCGACGCTCTTGGCGACGAATGCCTTGAAGTCATCCTGCAGAGCCAGGAAGTCGGTCTGGGAGTTGACTTCGATCAGGACTGCGGCTTTGCCGTCGTCCTTGATGGAGATGGCGCCTTCAGCAGCAACGTTGCCTGCTTTCTTGGCCGCCTTGATTGCGCCCGAAGCACGCATGTCGTCGATGGCTTTTTCGATGTCGCCGCCAGCCTTGGTCAAGGCCTTTTTGCAATCCATCATGCCTTCGCCGGTACGCTCGCGCAGTTCTTTGACCAACGCTGCAGTAATCTCTGCCATTTCAAAATCCTCTTGGATAGGTCTTCAACCATTCCACCCGCAAGACGGGCGTTCAAATTCTTGAAAATCCATGGTGACTGCTGCACATGACAATAAGATCGATGGCAACGTCAGATGGTTTTCGAGGTGGCAAAAAGGGGGCCAAGCCCCTTTTTGCGTACTGAGTCAACGCCAGGCGTTTGTTACTCAGCCTTCAACAGTTGCCGCTGGAGCTTCTTCAGCGTAAACGTCGGTGCCGCCAGCATTGTTGTTGCGACCACGGATCACAGCGTCAGCCATCGAACCCATGTACAACTGAATGGCGCGGATTGCGTCATCGTTGCCCGGGATGATGTAGTCAACGCCTTCAGGGCTGCTGTTGGTGTCGACAACGCCGATGACCGGGATACCCAGCTTGTTGGCTTCGGTGATCGCAATGCGCTCGTGATCAACGTCGATAACGAACAGAGCGTCTGGCAGACCGCCCATGTCCTTGATACCACCCAGGCTACGATCCAACTTTTCCAGATCGCGAGTGCGCATCAGCGCCTCTTTCTTGGTCAGCTTGGTGAACGTGCCGTCTTCTGCCTGGATTTCAAGATCACGCAGACGCTTGATGGAAGCGCGGATGGTCTTGAAGTTGGTCAGCATGCCGCCCAACCAGCGGTGATCGACGTACGGCGAACCGCAACGTGCTGCTTCTTCAGCAACGATCTTGCCAGCGGAACGCTTGGTGCCGACGAACAGGATCTTGTTTTTGCCCTGAGCCAGGCGCTCAACGAAAGTCAAAGCTTCGTTGAACATAGGCAGGGTTTTTTCAAGGTTGATGATGTGGATCTTGTTGCGCGCGCCGAAAATGTATTTACCCATTTTCGGGTTCCAGTAACGGGTCTGGTGACCGAAGTGCACACCGGCCTTCAGCATATCGCGCATGTTGACTTGGGACATGATAGTTCCTTGATAAGTCGGGTTAGGCCTCCACGTATCCCAATGACCAACCAGCGACTTGAGCCGAAGGCACCCAGGTCATCGTGTCGACACGTGTGTGGGTTAGAGCTTTCGGGGCAGACCCCGTAAAGCGGCGCATTTTATATCACAAAAGACTGGATAACGGAACTCGAAATAAGAGCCTGTTTTTCCGACGCTTTTGCCCCCTCGTGCCAGCGGTCGGACACCCTGCCCGCATCGATGGAGGACGCGATGATAACCCGGCTGACGACGGTCTGGTAGAATCGCGTTTTTTCCGTATCAAGCCGTGGCCCTGCCGCGCCGAGAGAGCCTGTTTAATGACCGTGACACTGAAAACCCCCGAAGACATCGAAAAGATGCGCATTGCCGGCCGCCTGGCTGCCGACGTCCTGGAAATGATCGGCGATTATGTAAAGCCTGGCGTGACCACCGAAGAACTGGACCGCATCTGCCACGACTACATCGTCAACGAGCAGAAGGCAATTCCGGCGCCGCTGAATTACAAGGGTTTCCCGAAATCCATCTGCACCTCGATCAACCACGTGGTCTGCCACGGCATTCCGAACGAGAAGCCGTTAAAGAATGGCGACGTGCTGAACATCGACGTCACCGTCATCAAGGACGGCTACCACGGCGACACCAGCAAGATGTTCCACGTCGGCAAAGTGCCGGAGTGGGCCGAGCGTCTGTCCCGCGTCACGCAAGAGTGCCTTTATAAAGGCATCGAAGTGGTCAAGCCCGGCGCGCACCTGGGCGATATCGGCGAAGTGATCCAGAAGCACGCTGAAAAGAACGGCTTCTCTGTCGTCCGCGAATACTGCGGCCACGGCATCGGCAGGGTCTTCCATGAAGAGCCACAAGTGCTGCACTACGGCGCGGCCGGTGATGGCATGGAGCTGAAAGAAGGCATGACCTTCACCATCGAGCCGATGATCAACCAGGGCAAGGCCGACACCCGCCTGCTGGGCGACGGCTGGACAGCCATCACCAAGGATCGCAAGCTGTCGGCCCAGTGGGAGCACACCATTCTGGTGACCGCGACCGGCTACGAAATCTTCACCTTGCGCAGTGATGACACCATCGCCCGCACCTCGGTCTGATCGCGGAGTCACTTGCGATAAGAGCCGGTACAGCCAGCACGGTCGGTTTAGCACGGTCGGTATAGATAGAAGGAAAGCAGTTCGATGCCGCAGGTGGACCCAGATTTGTTCGATCGCGGCCAGTTTCAGGCCGAGCTGGCATTGAAGGCCAGCCCCATACCCGCCTTCAAGAAAGCCATCCGTCAGGCGCGTGAAGTACTGGACGGACGCTTCAAATCCGGCCGCGAGATCCGCCGCCTGATCGAAGACCGTGCCTGGTTCGTCGATAACATCCTGCAACAGGCCTGGGATCAGTTCGATTGGAGCGAAGACGCCGACATCGCCTTGCTGGCGGTCGGCGGCTACGGTCGCGGCGAGCTGCACCCCTATTCCGACATCGACCTGCTGATCCTGCTGGACAGCGCCGACCATGAAGTTTTCCGCGATTCCATCGAACGCTTTCTGACACTGCTGTGGGACATCGGCCTGGAAGTCGGTCAGAGCGTGCGTTCGGTGGATGAATGCGTCACAGAAGCCCGGGCGGATCTGACGGTCATCACGAATTTGATGGAGAGCCGCACGATTGCCGGTCCCGAGCGACTGCGTCAGCGCATGCTCGCCGTCACCAGCACCCGCGAGATGTGGCCGAGCAAGGAGTTCTTCCTGGCCAAACGCGCCGAGCAGAAGAACCGCCACCACAAGTATTTCGACACTGAGTACAACCTTGAGCCCAACGTCAAAGGCTCGCCCGGTGGGCTGCGCGACATTCAGACCATTCTCTGGGTTGCCCGTCGCCAGTACGGCACGCTGAATCTGCACGCCCTGGCCGACGAGGGTTTTCTGCTGGAGAGCGAAAACGCACTGCTGGCGTCTTCCCAGGAGTTTCTCTGGAAGGTCCGCTATGCGTTGCACATGCTCGCTGGTCGTTCCGAAGACCGTCTGCTCTTCGATTACCAGACCAGCATCGCGCGCCTGCTGGGCTACGAAGACACCGACGCCAAGCTGGCCATCGAACGCTTCATGCAAAAGTATTACCGGGTGGTCATGAGCATCGCGCAGCTCAGCGATCTGATCATCCAGCACTTCGAAGAAGTCATCCTCGCAGACGACGACGGCACGGTCACCGAGACCATCAACTCGCGCTTCCAGCTGCATGACGGCTACATCGAGGCGACCCATCCGAACGTGTTCAAGCGCACGCCGTTCGCGATGATCGAGATCTTCGTGCTGATGGCGCAGCGCCCCGAAATAAAGGGCGTGCGGGCCGACACCATCCGGCTGCTGCGCGAGCATCTGTACCTGATCAACGACGATTTCCGCAACGATATCCGCAACACCAGCTTGTTCATCGAGCTGTTCAAATGCGAGATCGGCATCCATCGCAATCTGCGGCGGATGAACCGCTACGGCATTCTCGGGCTGTACCTGCCGGAGTTCGGCCACATCGTCGGGCAGATGCAGCACGACCTGTTCCACATCTATACGGTCGACGCTCACACGCTGAACCTGATCAAGCATCTGCGTAAGTTGCAATACACGCAGGTGTCAGAGAAATTCCCGCTCGCCAGCAAGCTCATGGCCAGACTGCCCAAGCCCGAGCTTATTTATCTGGCCGGGCTTTACCACGACATCGGCAAGGGCCGCGGCGGCGATCACTCGGAACTGGGCGCGATCGACGCCGAGGCGTTTGGCACCCGTCACCACTTGCCACAGTGGGACACCCAGCTGATTGTCTGGCTGGTGCAGAACCATCTGGTGATGTCGACCACCGCCCAGCGCAAGGACCTGTCCGACCCGCAGGTGATCCACGACTTCGCCCAGTTCGTCGGCGATGAAGTGCATCTGGACTACCTGTACGTGCTGACCATCGCGGACATCAACGCGACCAACCCGACGTTATGGAATTCCTGGCGTGCCAGCCTGTTGCGCCAGCTGTACACCGAGACCAAGCGCGCGCTCAAGCGTGGGCTGGAAAACCCGGTCGACCGCGAGGAGCAGATCCGTCGCACGCAAAGCGCCGCCCTGGATATTCTGGTGCGCAGTGGCACCGATCCCGACGACGTCGAGCAATTATGGTCGCAACTGGGTGATGACTATTTCCTGCGTCACACCGCAGGCGACGTGGCGTGGCACAGCGACGCGATTTTGCAGCAGCCGGCCGATGGTGGCCCGTTGGTGCTGATCAAGGAAACCACCCAGCGCGAGTTCGAAGGCGGCACGCAGATCTTTATTTATGCACCCGACCAGCACGACTTTTTCGCCGTGACCGTGGCGGCGATGGACCAGCTGAACCTGAACATTCACGACGCCCGGGTCATCACCTCCACCAGCCAGTTCACCCTCGACACCTACATCGTGCTCGACAGCGAAGGCGGTTCGATCGGTGACAACCCGGAGCGCATCAAGGCCATTCGCGATGGACTGACCGATGCGCTGCGCAACCCCGACGACTACCCGACCATCATCAAACGTCGTGTCCCACGTCAGCTGAAGCACTTTGCGTTCGCGCCCGTGGTGACGATTTCCAATGACGCTCAAAGGCCGGTCACGGTGCTTGAACTCAGCGCGCCGGATCGTCCCGGGCTGCTGGCGCGACTGGGCAAGATTTTCCTGGAGTTCGATCTGTCATTGCAGAACGCCAAGATCGCCACGCTGGGCGAGCGCGTAGAAGACGTGTTTTTCCTGACCGATGAAAACCACCAGCCGCTGTCCGATCCGCAACTGTGCCGACGCCTTCAGGATGAAATCGTCGAGCAGCTCAGCGTCAACTCCGAGCCCGGCAGCGAATTGCGCATCAGCATTTGAACCGGCCAGGACGGCACGACTTAACGACTTGATTCAACGGCGCCTTGCCACCTCGTGACCACGAGTGCGGGCGCCCAGCCTTGAGAACGATTCGACATGAATAACGCCCTGCAGCAGCTCCAGCCCTACCCTTTCGAGAAACTTCGCGCGTTGCTCGGTGCCGTTACACCGAATCCGGACAAACGTCCGATCGCCCTGTCGATCGGCGAACCCAAGCACAAATCGCCGCAGTTCGTCGCCAAGGCGCTGGCCGACAATCTCGATCAAATGGCGGTCTATCCGACCACAGCCGGGATTCCTGCATTGCGTGAAGCCATCGCCCACTGGTGCGAACGCCGTTTCAGCGTGCCAGCTGGCTGGCTGGATGCAGCAAAACACGTGCTGCCGGTCAACGGCACCCGCGAGGCGTTGTTCGCGTTTACCCAGACGGTCGTCAATCGCGCTGATAACGGCCTGGTGATCAGCCCCAACCCGTTCTACCAAATCTATGAAGGTGCGGCGTTTCTGGCCGGTGCCACACCGCACTACCTGCCCTGCCTGGCCGAGCACGGTTTCAATCCGGATTTCGACGCCGTCAGCGCCGACATCTGGGATCGCTGCCAGATTCTGTTCCTGTGCTCGCCGGGCAACCCGACCGGTGCGCTGATCCCGCTGGATACCCTGAAGAAACTCATCGCCTTGGCCGACAAGCACGATTTTGTGATCGCGGCGGACGAGTGCTACAGCGAGTTGTATTTCGACGAAGCGACCCCGCCCGCCGGCCTGCTCAGCGCCTGCGCCGAACTGGGTCGTCAGGATTTCAAGCGTTGCGTGGTGTTCCACAGCCTGTCCAAGCGCTCGAACCTGCCGGGCCTGCGCTCGGGTTTTGTCGCCGGCGATGCCGACATTCTCAAGGCATTTCTGCTGTATCGCACTTACCACGGCTGCGCGATGCCGGTGCAGACGCAACTGGCGAGCATCGCGGCCTGGGGCGACGAAGAACACGTGCGCGCCAACCGCACGCTGTACCGGGAAAAGTTTGACGCCGTGCTGGAAATCCTTAGCCCGGTCATGGACGTACAGCGTCCCGACGGCGGCTTCTATCTGTGGCCCAACGTCGGGACTGACGATGCGAAGTTCTGCCGTGATCTGTTCGTCACTGAGCACGTGACCGTGGTGCCGGGGTCATACCTGTCCCGCGAGGTCGACGGCTTCAACCCCGGCGCCGGCCGGGTGCGCATGGCACTGGTTGCACCGCTGGCCGAGTGCATCGAAGCCGCGCAGCGTATTCGCGAGTTTGTGACGAGCCGCTGACATCCCGCCGACTGAGGCTGGCTATAGGCCTCAGTGCGCCAGCCCCAGATTGGCTTCATTAAGATCGAGTTCCGCCAGCACCAGGCGCAGCACGTCATCGCCAATCTGGTGGTGACGGTGCAGGTTGTACAGTTCCAGACGCTGGGCACGCAGGGCGTTGAGGCGCATGCGTTTCTCCAGTTGGTCCATCTGGAATGCCAGGGCCTGGGCTTCGGCGGTGTCGTTGAAGATATCCAGACGCTGGCGGTATTCGGACATGATCCGCGCTTTTACTTCTATCGCGAGCACAGCCTGTGCGGCCTCGGGTGAATCCGTGGCCGCCGGGATCGCTTCGTTTTCCAGTGTCTTGATTGCCGCCTGGGCCGTACGCTTCCAGGCGTCCCTCACTTCGCGCTTCATGCGCATGTCCGGTTCATTGACCTGCCCACGCAGCAGCAGTGGCAAACCGATGCTCGCCGACACCAGCGACAGCAGGATCACCCCGGCAGCAATGAAAATCAGCAAGTCCCGCTCTGGAAAGTCGACGCCGGCGCTGATCAGCATCGGCACCGACAATGTACCCGCGAGCGTGACGGCACCGCGCACCCCGCCCACGGTCAGCAGCAATGACGAACGGGTCGACAGATCCAGCGTGCCATCGCCCCTGCCGCGCCAGCGCCGAATCTGGATCATCAGCCGCCAGACGCTTTGCACCCAGATGTAACGCAACACCGCCAGCACGACGAAGATCGCCAGCACATCCAGGCAACGCCACAACAAGGTCGGCCACAGCGTGGCTTCATGGTGGGTAACGGCGGTGATGATGTCAGGCAGCTGCAAGCCGAGCAGCAGGAAGATCAGGCCGTTGAATGCAAATTCCAACAGGGTCCACACGCTGCGATTGAGCAGTCGGGTGGTGGTCTGGCGGGGCAGCAGATCGACCCAGCTTTGCATCATCCCCGCCGCCACCGCCGAGAGAATTCCGGACAGTTCAAGCCGCTCGGCAAGGACGTAAGCGGCGAACGGCAGCAGCAACATGAAGACGACGTGGGTCGCCGGATCATCCCAGCCCCGGGTGATCATCCAGCTTCGCAGACGCCCCACCATCCAGCTGAGCGCAACGCCAACGGCAAGACCGCCACAGGCCACCAGCACAAAATTCAGGCTGGCATCGGTCAGGGAAAACACCCCGGTGATGGCGGCTGCGAGGGCAAACTTGAAGGTCACCAGGCCGGTTGCGTCATTCATCAACGCTTCGCCCTGAAGCATGCGCATGATCGGCGCAGGCAGCCGGTCCTGGGCGATGGCCGAGACCGCCACGGCGTCGGTCGGGGACAGCACCGCTGCCAACGCGAAGGCGACAGGCAAGGGAATGGAAGGCAGCAGCCAGTGGATGAAGTAGCCGGCGCCGATCACGGTGAAAATCACCAGCCCGACCGCCAGGGTCAGAATGGCGCCGCGGTAGCGCCAGAGGTCGCGCTTGGGCATCCGCCAGCCATCTGAAAACAGCAGGGGCGGCAGGAACAGAAACAGGAACAGCTCAGGGTCGAGTGCCACGTGCAGGCCCAGCGTCGGCCAGGCGAGCAAGGCACCCGCAGCGATCTGTACCAGCGGCAGCGGCAGCGGAATCACCCGGGCCAGCAATCGCGAGACACCTACCAGCGTCAACAAGATAAGGACGGTATAGGCTGTTTGCATTGCGTGTTCCCCAAGCGTTGACTCATGACTGACATCGGCAACAGACCGGATGCGTCCGGCAAAGTGCCCATATTAGTGCCTGTAACGGTCATGGGTTCCTGATACATCATGAGTGGCCAACCGCCGTCGCCGCCAGACATGGCGCGTAAACACGGGTCAAGTAGACAAAGCGTCGGCCCGCCGCGCTTACCCTGCGTGTACGTGGCATAATCCTCCACCGTTTTTTTCAACCGTCCCGAAAGGAGCAGGCCGATGGCCAAGGAAACCCACACGTTGCACCTGTTTGGGATCAAGGCGTGCGACACGATGAAGAAGGCGCGCACCTGGCTCGATGAAAAATCGGTGAATTACGATTTCCACGACTACAAGACCCAAGGCATCGACCGCGACCACCTGACCCGTTGGTGCAACGAGCATGGCTGGCAGACGGTACTCAACCGCGCCGGCACGACCTTTCGCAAACTGGACGAGGCGCAGAAAGCCGACCTCGATCAGGAAAAGGCCATTGAGCTAATGCTCGCTCAGCCGTCGATGATCAGGCGCCCGGTGCTGGATCTTGGCGACAAAACCCTGATTGGCTTCAAACCCGAACTGTACGCTGCGGCTATCGCCTGATTGAGATAGCCCTAAATAACGAGGTATCTGCATGTCCACTTCTCTGTTCAGCCTGGCCTTTGGCGTTGGCACACAAAACCGTCAAGGCACCTGGCTGGAAGTTTTCTACGCCCTGCCACTGCTCAACCCGTCGGCTGAAATCGTCGCCGCGGTCGCACCGATCCTGGGCTACACCGGTGGCAATCAGGCCATCGCATTCAACACCGACCTGTCCTCGCGTCTGGCCAATGCCCTCAAAGGCATCGACGACGCCCAGGCCGCGCTGCTGACCCGGCTGGCCGAGAGCCACAACCCGCTGGTTGCCACGCTGCTGGCCGAAGACGCCGCGCTGACCTCCACCCCCGAGGCTTACCTCAAGCTGCATTTGCTCTCCCATCGACTGGTCAAGCCCCACGGCTTGAGCCTGGCCGGCGTGTTCCCGCTGCTGCCGAACGTCGCGTGGACCAGCCAGGGCGCCATTGATCTGGGCGAGCTGGCCGAGCGTCAGCTGGAAGCCCGCCTGAAAGGCCAGTTTCTGGAGGTCTTCTCGGTGGACAAATTCCCGAAAATGACCGACTACGTCGTGCCGGCCGGCGTGCGCATCGCTGACACCGCCCGCGTGCGTCTGGGCGCATACATCGGCGAAGGCACCACCGTGATGCACGAAGGTTTCGTCAACTTCAACGGCGGCACCGAAGGCCCGGGCATGATCGAAGGCCGTGTGTCGGCTGGCGTATTCGTCGGCAAAGGTTCGGACCTGGGCGGCGGTTGCTCGACCATGGGCACGCTGTCGGGCGGCGGCAACATGGTGATCAAGGTCGGCGAAGGCTGCCTGATCGGCGCGAACGCCGGCATCGGCATTCCGTTGGGCGATCGCAACACCGTTGAAGCCGGTCTCTACGTCACTGCGGGCACCAAAGTGGCGCTGCTGGATGACAAGAACGAGCTGGTCAAGGTTGTGAAGGCCCGAGAACTGGCCGGTCAACCGGACCTGCTGTTCCGTCGTAACTCGCAGACCGGCGCGGTGGAATGCAAATCCCACAAGTCGGCCATCGAGTTGAACGAAGCGCTGCACGCTCACAACTGATCGATGCTGCGTGCGGGTTCGGTTTCCCTCGGGGCTCCGAACCCGCCTCAACGAGCGTGACTGATATGCCCCTCATTTCTCCCTGGCGCGCTGACTTTCCGGCCATCGACGCCCTGCAACGGCAAGGCCAGACCTACTTGGACAGCGCCGCCACCGCACAAAAACCCCACGCCCTGATCGACGCCACGGTGCATTACTACGCCAACGGCGCAGCGAATGTGCATCGCGCCCAGCACCTGCCGGGCGCCATGGCGACCCAGGCCTTCGAGGACACGCGACGCAAGGCCGGCGAATGGCTGAATGCCGGAGCGTCCGGGCAGATCGTTTTCACCCACGGCGCCACGTCCGCGTTTAACTTGCTCGCTTACGGTCTGGAGCACGTGTTTCAGGCCGGCGACGAGATTGTCATCAGCGCCCTGGAGCATCACGCCAATCTGTTGCCCTGGCAGCAGCTCGCCCTGCGTCGCGACCTGAAGCTGGTGGTGCTACCGATCACCGACGCCGGCGTGATTGATGTGGAAGCCGCCGCCGAGCTGATTACTTCACGCACCCGTTTGCTGGCGGTCAGCCAGCTGTCAAACGTGCTCGGCACCTGGCAGCCGGTTCGGCAACTGGTCGCGCTGGCCCGAGCCCATGGCGTGCTGACGGTGATTGATGGCGCCCAGGGTGTCGTCCATGGCCGACACGATGTGCAGGACATCGGCTGCGACTTCTATGTGTTCTCCAGCCACAAGCTCTATGGCCCGGATGGCGTGGGCGTGCTGTTCGGGCGACATCAGGCGCTGGCACAGCTGCAGCATTGGCAGTTCGGCGGCGAAATGGTCCTGCAGACCGGTTACCAGACGGCTACGTTTCGTCCTGCACCGCTGGGCTTCGAAGCAGGCACGCCGCCCATCAGCGCGGTGATCGGTCTCGGCGCGACGCTGGATTACCTCAATGGCCTCAACCAGTCCGCCGTCGCCGAATACGAAGCGTGCCTGCATGAGCGGTTGCGCGCCGGGTTGATGCTGCGCGACGGTGTGCAGGTGCTGGGCGATCCCCATGTGGCACTGGTGAGTTTCGTGGTCGAGGGCGTACACAATGCCGATCTTGCGCACCTGCTGACCGAGCAAGGCGTCGCGGTTCGCGCCGGTCACCACTGCGCCATTCCGTTGATCAGTGGCTTGGGCCTCTCCGGCGCGATTCGGGTGTCGCTGGGGCTGTACAACGATTCCGAGGACCTGGAGCGGTTTTTCAGTGCTCTGGATCAGGCATTGGAGGTGTTGCGATGAGCCTGCCAATCGAGGCGCAGACGGCGCTGGAAACCTTCAACGGGTCATTGAGCTGGGAGCAGCGGGCGCGGCTGTTGATGCAATGGGGCGACCGCCTGCCACCCATGAGCGACCAGGAAAAGACCGACGAGCGTCTGGTGGACGGCTGCGAGAGCAAGGTCTGGCTGGTGGGCGACGTGATCGACGGGCACTGGCAGTTCCGCGCCGCCAGCGATGCGCGGTTGATTCGGGGGCTGGTGGCGTTGCTGCTGGCCCGGGTCAATGGCCTGTCGTCGCAAGCACTGCAGGAAGTGGATCTGGTTGAGTGGTTCACGCAGTTGGGATTGACCCGTCAGCTGTCGCCATCCCGCAGCAACGGGCTGAATGCGGTGTTGCAGAAGATGCGGCAGCTCGCACGGTAGAGATGCCCCGTCGTCCAGGCGCCGCGCTGTTGCGCAGCAAACATGAGACTTGGGGGAGCGATCGGGGTGGCGCTCCACCTTGCTCGCGAAGACTGCTTACAGCCGCCGAAAATTCAGGGGATGTAAGACCTTATTCGCGAGCAAGCTCGCGCCCACAAGGGGTCCCGAGCAACACTTTGGAATCTTCGGCGTACACAAAACCTGTGGGAGTGAGCTTGCTCACGAAAGGGCCGTTCAACCGCTGGATATATAGCGGATGTACCGGCCTCTTCGCGAGCAAGCTCGCTCCCACAGGTAGTTCATTTGCAGGACTATCGGCGGCTGTTCACAAAGGAGGCGTCAGCAAGATTGCTCCCACGCCTCGACCTTCAAGCCGCCGGCTGCGCCTTGGCTCGCTCCGACGGCCGTCGCACGCCGGCGACGATTTTGTCCACGGCCTTGGTCGCGGCGACCATCCCGAAAGTGGCAGTGACCATCATCACCGCGCCAAACCCGCCCGCGCAGTCCAGCTTCACGCCATCGCCGACGAAGCTTTTCTGCAGGCAGATGCTGCCGTCCGGCTTGGGGTAGCGCAGTTGCTCGGTGGAGAACACGCACGGCACGCTGTAGTGGCGGGTGACGGTGCGAGAAAAGCCGTAATCGCGGCGCAGGGTCGAACGCACTTTGGACGCCAGCGGATCGTTGAATGTCCGGTTGAGATCGCAGACCTGAATCAGGGTCGGGTCGATCTGGCCGCCCGCGCCACCGGTGGTGATGATCTGGATCTTGCGGCGTTTGCACCAGGCGATCAGCGCGGCCTTGGCGTTGACGCTGTCGATGCAATCGAGCACGCAGTCGATGTCCGGCGTGATGTATTCGGCCATGGTCTCGCGGGTGACGAAGTCGGCGACGGCATGAACGACGCAATCGGGATTAATCTCTCGCAGACGGTCGGCCATGACCTCGACCTTGGCGCGGCCAACGGTGCTGCTCAGGGCGTGCAACTGGCGGTTGCTGTTGCTGACACAGACGTCGTCCAGATCAAACAGGGATATTTCGCCTACGCCACAGCGTGCCATGGCTTCCGCCGCCCAGGAACCCACACCGCCAATGCCGACCACCGCCACGTGGGCCGCGCGCAGGCGTTCCAGGCCCTCAATGCCGTACAGGCGGGCAACGCCAGCGAAACGCGGATCTTCTGTACTCATGACCAATACCCCAAAAACCGGCGCGCATTATAGGCCCTGACGGCGATTCGCAAAGCGCTGAGTGGCAGGCGTTTGGTCTGAAAGTCACCTCTTTCCCCGCCTGCCCAATACAGAACAGGTAACGGCCTACAGCCCCGGCCGAACAGAACTTCAACACGTGTCGGTTGCCAAAGTTTTGGCCCGCTGTACCCTGTCACTCCTCCCCGTTCCCCTCTTGGAACCTGAAGCACCTATGTCATCGCGTAAATTTGGACTCAACCTCGTTGTCGTCGTGGCGATTGCTGCGCTGTTCACCGGCTTCTGGGCGCTGATCAACCGCCCCGTCACCGCCCCCAACTGGCCTGAACAGATCTCCGGCTTCTCCTATTCGCCTTTCCGCCTCGGACAGAATCCACAGAAAGATTCCTACCCATCCGACGAAGAAATGCGTCAGGACCTGGAGCTGATGAGCAAGCAGACGGACAACATCCGTATCTATTCAGTGGACGGCACGCTCAAGGACATCCCCAAGCTGGCCGAAGAGTTCGGCCTGCGGGTGACCCTCGGCATCTGGATCAGCCCGGACCTGGAGCGCAACGAGCGCGAAATCACCACGGCGATCGAGCTGGCGAACACGACCCGCAGCGTGGTTCGCGTGGTGGTGGGCAACGAAGCGCTGTATCGCGAAGAGATCAAACCCAAGGACCTGATGGCCGCCCTCGACCGCGTGCGCGCCGCCGTCAAAGTCCCGGTGACCACGTCGGAGCAATGGCATATCTGGGAGAAGTACCCGGAACTGGCCAAACACGTTGACCTGATCGCCGCGCACATCCTGCCGTACTGGGAATACATCCCGATGGATAAAGCCGGTCAGTATGTGCTTGATCGTGCCCGCGAACTGAAACGCATGTTCCCGAAAAAGCCGCTGCTGCTCTCTGAAGTCGGTTGGCCGAGCAACGGCCACATGCGGGGCGGTGCGGACGCCACCCAGGCGGATCAAGCGGTTTACCTGCGCACGCTGGTCAACAAGCTCAACCGTCAAGGCTTCAACTACTTCGTGATCGAAGCCTTCGACCAGCCGTGGAAAGCCAGCGACGAAGGCTCTGTCGGGGCGTATTGGGGCGTGTACAACGCCGCCCGCCAGCAGAAATTCAACTTCGAAGGCCCGGTCGTTGCGATCCCGCAATGGCGTGTATTGGCGATCGGTTCGGCGGTGTTGGCGATGCTTGCCCTGGCCTTGCTGCTGATTGATGGCTCGGCGCTGCGTCAGCGTGGCCGGACATTCCTGACGTTCATTGCTTTCCTGTGTGGATCTGTCCTCGTCTGGATCGGCTACGACTACAGCCAGCAATACAGCACCTGGTTCAGTCTGCTCGTAGGATTTTTACTGGCGCTGGGCGCGTTCGGCGTCTTTATCGTGCTGTTGACCGAGGCCCACGAGCTGGCCGAAGCGGTGTGGACGCACAAGCGCCGCCGCGAATTCCTGCCCGTTGAAGGGGATTCGGCCTACAGACCGAAAGTGTCGATTCATGTGCCCTGCTACAACGAGCCGCCGGAGATGGTCAAACAGACCCTCAACGCACTGGCCGCGTTGGATTACCCGGATTTCGAAGTGTTGCTGATCGACAACAACACCAAGGACCCCGCCGTGTGGGAGCCGGTCAAGGCCCACTGCGAAATGCTCGGGCCGCGCTTCAAGTTTTTCCACGTCGCGCCGCTGGCCGGCTTCAAGGGCGGCGCCCTGAACTACCTGATCCCGCACACCGCGCCGGACGCCGAAGTGATTGCCGTGATCGACTCGGACTACTGCGTGGACCGCAACTGGCTCAAGCACATGGTTCCGCACTTCGCCGATCCGAAAATCGCTGTGGTGCAGTCTCCGCAGGACTACCGCGACCAGCACGAAAGTGCGTTCAAGAAGCTCTGCTACTCGGAATACAAAGGCTTCTTCTACATCGGCATGGTCACCCGCAACGACCGCGATGCGATCATTCAGCACGGCACCATGACCATGACCCGTCGCTCGGTTCTGGAAGAACTGGGCTGGGCAGACTGGTGCATCTGTGAAGACGCCGAGCTGGGCCTGCGCGTGTTCGAAAAAGGCTATTCGGCGGCGTACGCCCACAATAGCTTCGGCAAGGGCCTGATGCCCGACACCTTCATCGACTTCAAGAAGCAACGATTCCGCTGGGCCTATGGCGCGATTCAGATCATCAAGCGTCACGCCGCCAGCCTGCTGCGCGGCAAAGACACCGAGCTGACCCGCGGCCAGCGTTATCACTTCCTCGCGGGCTGGCTGCCGTGGGTGGCCGATGGGATGAACATTTTCTTCACGGTCGGCGCATTGCTCTGGTCGTCGGCGATGATCATCGTGCCAAACCGGGTCGACCCGCCGCTGCTGATTTTCGCGATCCCGCCGCTGGCGCTGTTCTTCTTCAAGGTCGGCAAGATCATCTTCCTGTACCGCCGCGCCGTTGGCGTGAACCTCACGGACGCGTTCTACGCAGCGCTCGCGGGGCTGGCGCTGTCCCACACCATCGCCAAGGCGGTGCTGTACGGGTTCTTCACCACCAGCATCCCGTTCTTCCGCACCCCGAAAAACGCCGAAAGCCATGGCTTGCTGGTGGCGATCTCCGAGGCCCGCGAAGAGCTGTTCATCATGCTGATGCTGTGGGGCGCTGCATTGGGGATCTGTCTGGTGCAGGGTCTGCCGAGCAACGACATGCGCTTCTGGGTCATCATGCTGCTGGTGCAATCGCTGCCGTATCTGGCGGCGTTGATCATGGCGTTTCTGTCGTCGCTGCCGAAACCGAAACCGGCAGACGAACCCGCTACCGCCTGAAACAATGGGGCGCTGTACTAAACGGCGGCCTTCGGGTCGCCGTTTTGCTTTAAGCTATTCGCCGGTTTATGCCTTGCCTTCACTCAATATCTCGGACCTTTCATGACAGCCCCAGCCGACCTCTCGCCCACGCTGCAACTCGCCTGCGACTTGATCCGTCGCCCATCCGTCACGCCACTGGACGCCGACTGCCAGGCCGTGATGATGAAACGCCTGAGCGACGCCGGTTTTGCCCTGGAGCCTATGCGTATTCAGGATGTGGATAACTTCTGGGCCACCCACGGCAGCCAGGACGGTCCGGTGCTGTGTTTTGCCGGTCACACCGATGTCGTGCCGACCGGCCCCGTTCAGGCCTGGCAGAATGATCCGTTCAGCGCGCTGATCGACGAAGACGGCATGCTCTGCGGCCGTGGCGCGGCGGACATGAAAGGCAGCCTGGCGTCGATGATTGTCGCTACCGAGCGTTTCGTCGCCGATCACCCGAACCATAGAGGCAAGATTGCCTACCTGATTACCAGCGACGAAGAAGGCCCGGCGCACCACGGCACCAAAGCGGTGGTCGAGCGTCTGGCGGCGCGTAAGGAACGTCTCGACTGGTGCATCGTTGGCGAACCGTCGAGCACAACGCTGGTAGGCGATGTGGTCAAGAACGGCCGTCGCGGCTCACTGGGCGCAACCCTCACCGTCAAAGGCATTCAGGGCCACGTCGCCTACCCGCATCTGGCGAAAAACCCTATTCATCTGGCAGCACCGGCGCTGGCTGAACTGGCCGCCGAGCACTGGGACAACGGCAATGATTTCTTCCCGCCGACCAGCCTCCAGATCTCCAACCTGAATTCCGGCACCGGCGCCACCAACGTGATCCCGGGGGATCTGGTGGCCGTGTTCAATTTCCGTTTCTCCACCGAATCCACAGTCGAAGGCCTCAAGCAGCGCGTCGCCGACATTCTCGACAAACACGATCTGGACTGGCACGTGGAATGGGCGCTGTCCGGCCTGCCGTTCCTCACCGAACCGGGCGCATTGCTGGACGCAGTGTCGGCGAGCATCAAACACGTCACCGGCCGCGACACCCGTGCGTCGACCAGCGGCGGCACCTCGGACGGTCGCTTCATCGCCACCCTCGGCACCCAAGTGGTCGAACTGGGGCCAGTCAATGCGACGATCCATCAGGTCAACGAACGCATTCTCGCCAGCGATCTCGACGTGCTGACCGAGATCTACTACCAGACCCTGGTCAAGTTGCTCGCCTGATGCTGACCTGCCCGATCTGCTCCGCCCCGCTCGATTCAGCGGATAACGGCGTCGTGTGCCCCGCCGGGCACCGCTTCGACCGCGCCCGTCAGGGGTACCTGAATCTGCTGCCCGTGCAGCACAAAAACAGCCGCGACCCTGGCGACAATCAGGCGATGGTCGAGGCGCGGCGCGACTTTCTCAACGCCGGGCATTACGCGCCGGTTGCCAAGCGTCTCGCCGAACTGGCCGCCGAGCGTGCCCCCGCGCACTGGCTCGACATTGGGTGTGGCGAGGGTTATTACACCGCGCAGATCGCCCAGGGTCTGCCCAACGCCGACGGCTATGCGCTGGACATCTCCCGCGAAGCGGTGAAGCGCGCCTGCAAACGCGACCCGAACATCACCTGGTTGATTGCCAGCATGGCGCGCGTGCCACTGCCGGATGCGAGCATGCAGTTCATCGCCAGCGTGTTCAGCCCGCTGGACTGGGCCGAGGCCAAGCGTCTGCTTTCGCCGGGCGGTGGCCTGATGCGTGTAGGACCGACCAACGATCACCTGATGGAATTGCGTCAGCGCCTGTACGACGAAGTCCGCGATTACAGCGATGACAAGCACTTGGCCCTGGTGCCGGAAGGGATGAGCCTGCAGCACAGTGAAACGTTGCGTTTCACACTGACACTGGTGGACGGCCAGGCCCGTGCCAATCTGCTGGCCATGACGCCCCACGGCTGGCGCGCCAGTGCCGAACGTCGTGCGAACGTGATCGAGCAGGCCGAGCCGTTCGAGGTCACGGTGTCCATGCGCTACGATTATTTCGTCCTGAACTGACGGCTTGAAGCACCCGAACAGACTGAATCCGCGAGTGGATTTTCCAGCACAACCAAGAGGCATCCATGCGCCAACCCGATATCGAGATTTACCTGAAAGACGCTGACGTCGACCATAAGGCCATCACCGCCTGGCTGACTCAAGCCATCGGCCCCTGTACCGAATGGGCACAGAAAGGCCAGACCTGGAAATGCCAGGCGGGCGACGTGCCCGTGACCTGGATTCCCAAGGCCGTCGGCAAGTGGAACAGCCTGTGCCTGGACAGCGACAAAACCCCGTGGGAAGACGACATCGCCTGCGCCCGCGCCGCCTTCGCTGCGTTGAAAGTCGAAGTGCGTTGCGCGCCGGGGACGTGGGTCGAAGAAGAGAGTGACGCCGAAGCCGATCAATGGATCCGCATCAGCGTGGATGGTGAAGAAGAAATCACCTGGCATACGTCCTGATACATCATCCTGACGGGCGCCCCCGCCGCTTTGCCCATCCCCGCCAGATGCGGCAAACTGGCGGCCTCGCGGGCGTCGCCCCTCTCAGCAGAATTCTATGACCCGTTCCCCGTTTCGCCGTCTTGTATTCGGCACCGTGCGCCGCCTGCTTTACCTGTGGGTGCGCTCGGAGACGATCAACCAGTCGTCCTTCACCCTCAATCTCGACCGCAGCCGCCCGGTTTTCTATGCGCTGCAAAACCCTTCAATGAGCGACCTCGCCGTCCTCGACACCGAGTGCCGCAAGGCCGGTCTGCCGCGTCCGGTACTCTCCGTGGCCGTTGGCAATCTGACCGAGCCGGCCGCGTTTTTCTACCTGACGCCCGAGCCTGACTGGCTGGGACGCCACGACAAACGCGGCGCACCACCGACCCTTGAACGCCTGGTCAGCGCGGTCACGCAAAACGCCACCGAAGACGCGCAAGTCATTCCAGTCAGCGTGTTCTGGGGCCAGTCCCCGGACAAGGAAGACAGCCCGTGGAAACTGCTGTTTGCCGATAGCTGGAAGGTGACCGGGCGTCTGCGTCGCTTTGTGACCATTCTGATCCTGGGCCGCAAGACCCGCGTGCAGTTCTCGGCACCGGTTCATCTGCGTGAGCTGGTCGATCAGAACAAGGGTTACGAGCGCACGGTGCGCATGGCTCAACGCCTGCTGCGGGTGCATTTCCGCAACTTGAAGACCTCCGTGATCGGCCCGGACCTTTCCCACCGTCGTCATCTGGTCAAAGGGCTGGTGGCGGATCCGCTGGTCAGGCAGGCCATTCTCGACGAGGCCGCCCGGGAGAAAATCACCGAAGCCAAGGCCCGGGACAAAGCGCTTCATTACGGTAACGAAATCGCCTCGGACTACACCTACACCGCCATCCGTTTTCTGGAAGTGGTGCTGAGCTGGTTCTGGAACAAGATTTACGACGGCATCAAGGTCAGTCACCTGGAGGGCGTGCAGAACGTCGCCCAGGGCAATGAGATCATTTATGTGCCGTGCCACCGCAGTCACATCGACTATCTGTTGCTGTCGTACCTGCTGTTTCGCAACGGCCTGACCCCGCCGCATATCGCTGCGGGTATCAACCTCAACATGCCGGTGATCGGTGGCCTGCTGCGGCGCGGCGGCGCGTTTTTCATGCGCCGCACGTTCAAGGGCAATCCGCTGTACACCGCGGTGTTCAACGAATACCTGCACACCCTGTTCACCAAAGGTTTTCCGGTGGAGTACTTCGTCGAAGGCGGACGTTCGCGCACCGGGCGCATGTTGCAGCCGAAGACCGGAATGCTGGCGATCACCCTGCGCAGTTTCCTGCGCAACTCGCGCATGCCCATCGTGTTCGTGCCGGTGTACATCGGCTATGAACGGGTGCTGGAAGGCCGGACCTACCTGGGTGAACTGCGCGGTGCAGCGAAGAAGAAAGAGTCGATCTTTGACATTTTCAAAGTCATCGGCGCCCTAAAGCAGCGCTTCGGCCAGGTCTCGGTCAATTTCGGTGAGCCGATCAAGCTGACCGAGTTTCTCGACCATGAGCAGCCGGACTGGCGCACTCAGGAACTCGGCCCGGTGTTCAAACCGGCCTGGCTCAACGAGACCACACACCGTCTAGGCGAACGCGTCGCCCGTCACCTGAACGAAGCGGCGGCGATCAACCCGGTAAATCTGGTGGCACTGGCGTTGCTGTCGACGGCCAAACACGCGCTGGACGATCAGGCCCTGGCGCGGGTGCTCGATCTGTACCTGACGCTGTTGCGCACCGTGCCCTACTCGCCCCATACCACGCTGCCGGAGGGCGATGGCCGCGCGCTGATCGAGCACGTCAAGGACATGAATCTGCTCTCGGAACTCAGCGATGCGCTGGGCAAGATTCTGTACCTGGACGAGCAAAATGCCGTCCTGATGACCTACTACCGCAATAACGTGCTGCACATTTTCGCGCTGCCTTCGTTGCTGGCCTGCTTCTTCCAGAGCTCGTCGCGTATGAGCCGCGAGCAGATTCTGCGGTATACCCGGGCCCTGTATCCGTACCTGCAATCGGAGCTGTTCATCCGCTGGTCGCTGGACGATCTGGATGAGGTCATCGATCAGTGGCTGGCGGCGTTTGTGGAGCAGGGCTTGTTGCGATTCGAGAACGGCGTCTACCTGCGCCCGGCGCCAAGCTCGCGGGCTTTTGTGCTGCTGACGGTGCTGTCGCGGGCGATTGCCCAGACCCTGCAGCGTTTCTACATGGCGATCTCGCTGCTGCTCAACAGCGGTCAGCACACGCTCACTGCCGAGGGGCTTGAGGAGTTATGCACGACGATGGCCCAGCGGTTGTCGATCCTGCACGGCCTGAACGCGCCGGAATTCTTCGACAAAAGTCTGTTCCGTCATTTCATCCAGACGCTGCTGGATCAGGGCGTCTTGCGCACCGACGCCGCCGACAAACTGAGCTATCACGATATGTTGGGGGATCTGGCGGAAGGCGCAGCCAAACGCGTACTGCCAGCGGAAATCAGGCTGTCGATCCGCCAGGTGGCGCTGCACCGCAGTGATGAAGTCGTCGGGGCCGCGCCGATCGCCTGAGCGACGACGCACGCCCTACCTAACGTTTCACATGACAAGGACATTCACATGAAACACATCCTGCTCACCCTCATGACCACCGTGCTCGCCGCGTGCGCCCATGGGCCGGACAACCTGCCGGGCTCGGTGGATGGCGAGGTGTTTTACCTGCAGCGCATGGCGCTTCCGCCTACCGCTTCGCTAAAGGTTACGCTGCAGGACGTGACGCTGGCCGACGCGCCCGCGCAGATCCTCGCCAGCCAGAACGGTCCGATCAAAGGCCAGGTGCCGCTGCCGTTTCACCTGACCTACGATCAGAAGCAGGTCCAGGCGGGACACACCTACTCGGTCAGCGCGCGCATCGAGGTGGACGGCAAGCTGCTGATGATCAGCACCGAGCGCTACACGGTAGACCTGACGCTGGACGAAAAACCGCCCGTCAAAATTCGTTTGAGCCCGGCCCGTTGATCGGGCATGGATCACAGACCGCTGAAAAGGACATTACCCATGTTGCGTCGCTCTCTTTCGTTCACTGGCGTGTGCGCCGGCCTGCTGTTGTCGGCCAGTGCCTTCGCGCTGTCGCTCAATGATCTGTCGCAATCGGACGCCACCGGCGGGCTTAAGGATGCCCTGACCCAAAGCGCGCAGGTCGCCGTCAAGCAACTGGGCGTGCCGGGCGGGTTCAGCAACAACAAGGACGTGCGCATCGAGCTGCCCGGCAACCTGGGCAAGGTCGCCAAGAAGATGAAGCAGTTCGGTATGGGCGCGCAGGTCGATCAGCTGGAAAACAGCATGAATCAGGCGGCAGAAGCAGCGATGCCCCAGGCGCAGACGTTGCTGGTCGACGCCGTGAAAAAGATGAGCGTCTCAGATGCCAAGGCCATCCTCGGCGGCGGCAAGGACTCGGCCACCCAGTACCTGAGCACCTCCAGCCGCGAACAGATCCGCGCCAAATTCCTGCCCATCATCAAACAGGCCACTGACAAAGTCGGCCTGGCGCAGAAATACAACGCCTTCGCCGGACAGGCCGCGACCCTGGGCGTGCTGGACGCGAAGAGCTCGAACATCGAAGGCTACGTCACCGAGAAGGCGTTGAACGGCCTGTTCGAAATGATCGCCAAACAGGAAGAAACCATCCGCGCCAACCCGGCAGCGGCGGCGACCGGCCTGGCGAAGAAGGTGTTCGGCGCGTTGTGAGACGCGCCGTGGCGGGTTAAGCGATCAAACCTCGACCCGCTCATCCTTTTTCACCCTGAACCACGCCGCATACAGTGCGGGCAGAAACAGCAGGGTGAGTGCGGTGGCGACGATCAGGCCACCCATGATGGCGACGGCCATGGGCCCGAAAAACACGCTGCGTGACAGCGGAATCATCGCCAGCACTGCCGCCAGCGCGGTGAGCACGATGGGCCGGAAGCGCCGCACCGTCGCTTCGATGATCGCCTGCCAGCGGTCCAGACCCGCCGCGATGTCCTGCTCGATCTGGTCGACCAGAATCACCGAGTTACGCATGATCATCCCCGACAGCGCGATGGTGCCCAGCATCGCCACAAAGCCGAACGGCTGGTTGAACAGCAGCAGAAACAGCGTTACCCCAATCAGCCCCAGGGGCGCGGTCAGAAACACCATGAACGTGCGGGAGAAACTGCGCAGCTGAATCATCAGCAAGGTCAGTACCACCACGATGAACAGCGGCACACCGGCGTTCACCGAGTTCTGCCCGCGGGCCGAATCTTCCACCGTGCCGCCCACCTCCAGCAGGTAACCGTCGGGCAACTCGGCGCGCACGTCTTCCAGCGTCGGCAGAATCTGTTTGACCAGCGTTGCCGGTTGCTCCTTGCCGTAGATGTCAGCGCGCACCGTCACGTTCGGCAACCGGTTGCGGTGCCAGATGATGCCCTCCTCAAAACCGTACTCCAGCGTCGCCACTTGGGAAAGCGCGACACTGCTGCCGTTGCTGGTCGGCACCGACAGGCTGGCGAGGCTGCCCAGTTCATGGCGCTCCTGCTCCGTGCCGCGCAGCAGGATTTCGATCAGCTCGTCGTCCTCGCGGTACTGGCTCACGCTCGACCCGGTCAACTGGCTTTGCAGGAAACGCGACAGGTCGGCAGTGGTTACGCCCAGCGCCCTGGCCCGATCCTGATCGACATTCAGGTAGACGACCTTGCTCGGCTCCTCCCAGTCCAAATGCACATTGACCACATGGGGGTTTTCCCGGACCTTCGCCGCCACCTTGCGGGCCAGCGCGCGCACCTCGTCGATGTGCTCGCCCGTGACGCGAAACTGCACCGGATAGCCCACGGGCGGGCCGTTTTCGAGGCGGGTGACGCGGGGCCGCAGCATCGGGAATTGCTCATCCAGCGTCTGGATCAACCAGGTGCGCAGCGCCTCGCGGTCTTCGATGGTTTTCGCCAGCACGACGAACTGGGCAAAACTGGCCGCGGGCAATTGCTGATCCAGAGGCAGGTAAAACCGCGGAGAACCGGTGCCGACATAGGCCACGTAATTGTCGACGCCGGCGTGGTCCTTGATCATCGCTTCCAGCCGCTTGACCTGCTCGGCGGTGCTGGTCAGCGAGGCGCCTTCAGCAAGCTTCAAGTCGACCATCAACTCCAGCCGGCCCGACGCCGGGAAAAATTGCTGGGGCACGAAGCGGAACATGAAAATCGACAGGGCAAACAGCGCAATGGTCAGCACGATGACCGTTTTGCGGCGGCGCACACACCAGCCCACCAGCCCGCGAACACGTCGATAAAAAGGCGTGCCGTAAGGATCCGGCGCGTGGGCACCGGCGCCATGTTTGGCTGCATGGATTTTCGCCAGGTCCGGCAACAGCCGCGCGCCCAGATACGGCACGAACACCACAGCAGCAATCCACGAGGCGATCAGCGCAATGGTCACCACCTGAAAGATCGAGCGAGTGTACTCGCCGGTGCTCGACTGCGCGGTGGCGATGGGCAGGAAACCTGCTGCGGTGATCAGCGTGCCGGTAAGCATCGGGAACGCGGTGCTGGTCCAGGCGAAGCTGGCGGCCTTCAGCCGGTCGTAACCCTGCTCCATTTTGATCGCCATCATTTCCACGGCGATGATTGCGTCGTCCACCAACAAGCCCAACGCCAGCACCAATGCGCCGAGGGATATCTTGTGCAAGCCGATGCCAAGGTAATACATGCAGGCGAATGTCATCGCCAGCACCAGCGGAATCGCCAGTGCTACCACCATCCCGGTGCGCACGCCGAGAGAGAAAAAGCTCACCAGCAGCACAATGCCCAAGGCCTCGGCGAGCACCTGAACGAACTCGCCAACGCTGGTCTTCACCGCCGCTGGCTGGTCCGAGACTTTGCGCAGCTGCATGCCGGCAGGAAGGTTGTTCTGTAAGCGCGCGAACTCCGTCTCCAGCGCACGGCCGAGCACCAGAATGTCGCCGCCGTCTTTCATGGCGACGGCGAGCCCGATGGCGTCCTGACCCATGAAACGCATTTGCGGCGCGGGCGGATCGTTGAAGCCACGGCGCACATCGGCCAGATCACTGATGCGGAACGTGCGATCACCCACGCGAATCGGGAAGCTGCGGATCTCGTCGACGGTTTGAAAACGCCCGGTCACGCGCAGCTGAACGCGCTCGCTGGGTGTCTCGAAAAAGCTCGCCGCCACCACCGCGTTCTGCGCTTCCAGCGCTTGCTGAACCGACTGCATTGGCAGGCCGAGGGTCGCGAGTTTGACGTTGGAGAGTTCGATCCAGATTTTTTCGTCCTGCAGACCGAGCAACTCGACCTTGCCGACGTCCTTGACCCGCTGCAGCTGGATCTGGATGCGGTCGGCGTAATCCTTGAGCACCGCGTAGTCGAACCCCTCCCCCGTCAGCGCATAGATATTGCCGAACGTGGTGCCGAATTCATCGTTGAAGAACGGGCCCTGCACGCCGGCCGGAAGGGTCTGACGGATGTCGCTGATCTTCTTGCGGATCTGATACCAGAGTTCCGGCAGCCGCGCGGAAACCAATGAGTCTCGGGCGACAAACGTGACCTGAGATTCACCGGGCCGCGAGAACGAGACAATGCGCTCATAGTCACCGGTTTCCATCAGCTTCTTCTCGATGCGGTCGGTGACTTGTCGCGCCACTTCTTCGGCACTCGCGCCCGGCCATAGCGTACGAATGACCATGGCTTTGAAGGTGAAGGGCGGGTCCTCACTCTGGCCCAGTTTGGTGTAGGACAGCGCACCGACTGCGGCCAGCAGGATCATGAGATACAGGATCATCTGCCGATTACGCAGGGCCCATTCGGAAAGATTGAAACGCATGCCGCTACTCCTTCGCCGCCAGCTTCACCGCTCGATTACTGCGGTCGACCGGGCGCACCTGCTCGCCCTCGTGGAGCACGTGCACACCCGCCGCGACGACCCAGTCGCTGGCCTGCAAGCCGCTGAGCACCGGCACGGTTTCCTGGCCGTAGGCGCCGACCTGCACCGGCGTGCGTTTCAGGGTGGCATCGCTTTGCAGACGCCAGACGTAGGTCACGCCGTTTTCGGCGGTCAGCGCGGAAAGCGGCACGGACAACGGAACAGCGTGTTCGGACTGAATGTAAACCCGAGCGCTCTGGCCCAGCTCGGCCGGGACCTTCCCGCTGGCGAAAGCGATGCGCGCGGCGAAGGTGCGCGAACGTGGATCGGCAGCGGGCGAGAGCTCACGGATACGGCCCGGAAAACGCTGCTCGCGCTGGGTCCAGAGTTCGACGGAAACCGGATCACCGATCTTGAAGCGGCCGTAATTCTGCTCCGGAAGGCTGATCGACACTTCGCGCTCGCCGTCAGCGGCCAGAGTAAAGACGGTCTGCCCGGCCGCCACCACCTGACCGACTTCCACCAATCGTCTGGCGATGACACCGTTTTGCGACGCACGAAGCACGGCGTAGCCGGTCTGATTGTCGGCAACGGTCAATTCAGCCTTGAGCTGTCTAAGACGGGCGTCTGCGGCGCGGTAGGTGTTTTCGGCATTGTCGTAAAGCGACTTGCTGACCATCTGCCGGTCCATCAGGGTTTTGTAGCGGTCGCGCTCGGAGCGGACTGTCTGCAGGTTGGCGTCGGCAGCGGCAACCTGAGCGCGGGTGGCGTCCTGCTGCAAGCGCACGTCCTGGGCATCGAGCTCGGCCAGCGGCTCATTGACGGTGACCCGCTCGCCTTCTTCGACCAGACGCTTGCTGACCTTGCCGGGAATGCGGAAAGCAAGTTCCGGCTCGAAGCGGGCGCGGACCTCTCCCGGATAGCTGTCCATGGACTGGGCCGACGGCAGCGGTTGCACCACCATGGCGGGCCGCACTGCGGCGGTCACCGGTGCCTCCTTGCCGCAACCGGAAAGTGCCACGATGAGACTGACCGGCAGGGCAAGAAGCAGGGCATCGCGGAGCATGATGAGGCACCTTGGCAAGAGAGCTTTGAATAATTGTACCGGCGAGTATATTTAAAATTACCGAACTGAACAGTCCACTAATCAAACGAAGACGCCTGACAACGCCATGACTGACTCGACCTCCTCCACCGGACCCGGCCGCCCCAAGGATCTGGCCAAGCGCCAGGCCATTCTCGAAGCCGCCAAAAACCTGTTCGTCCGCAATGGTTACGCCAACACCAGCATGGATGCCGTTGCGGCTGAAGGCGGGGTTTCCAAGCTCACGGTGTACAGCCACTTCACCGACAAGGAGACATTGTTTTCCTGCGCGGTGGTTGCGCGCTGTGAGGAGCAGGTGCCGGGGTTATTCGTGGATGTGCCGATGGGTGAGCCCGTCGAGAAAGTATTGCTGGGTATTGCCAGAGGATTCCAGACGCTGATCAACAGCCCTGAGTCCATCGATTTACATCGCCTGATGATCACCCTGGGAACCCAAGGGTCTTCATTGTCTCAAGTGTTTTTCGAAGCGGGACCGCAGCGCATCCTGCATGAGATGGAGCGGTTTCTGACCAGACTGAACGGCACGAACGGTCTGCGCTTCGAATCGCCTGCTGGCGCAGCGGGGCACTTTTTGTGTTTGATCAAAGGGGTGTGCAATTTCAGGCTACTGATCGGCACCGGCGAACGGCCGGATGAGCAGGCCGCCGAGCACCATGTGCGGGAAGTGGTGGCGTTGTTTCTGAAGGCGTATAGGGTTTAGGGGCATAACTACGATAGTGCGCACGCGGGCCTCTTCCCGGCTGAAGCCGGTCCCACTAATCGACCGCGTACTCAGAGTGGGACCGGCTTTAGCCGGGAATGCGAAGTGGAAGACACCACAGAATTTGACTACCAGCTTGTCAGCGAGGCTCGTGCATCGGGCAGCCGTTGTGGCTGGCGCGGAAGCCTGAAGACAGCTCATAGGACGGTTTGCGCACGCGCATGACGCCGCCGAGTGGTCGGTGTTCGACCACGCCATGCCAGGGGCTGAAGGCCATGCCGTCGTCGATTTCCTGCTGGCGTTCTTCCGACCAGCTGTCCTGGAGCGGCACTTCAATACGGGCAACGGTCACGAACGGGCTCAGTTCCTCAGACCATTCCACCGAAGCATCTTCAATCGGCATTTTTTCAAGGTCGGTCGCCAACTGGATGCGCACCTCCCACACCCCTCCCTTGCTCGCGAAGTGACTGCGTACCGCTTCCCGCAAACCGTCGGGATGATCATTCAGGTCCACTTTCTGGTCGGTCAACGCGGTGAGCTCGGGAGAAACAGGCACCACGCTCAGCTTGGCGTAATAGCGGCCGTAGAGAAGCGGCACCACAGTGTTGTAGGTTTCACCCAGCAAATGAGTCATCGGATGCCCGCCCAGTGATTTGAGCGTGCCACTCTCCCCGCCCATCGCTTCGACCGTCGACTCCAGGCCACGAAACAACGCCGACAGCGCTTTCTTCATGTTGGGCACTTTGTCGGTGGTCTTGGCGAGCAGCTTGAGAGTCTTGAGAAAATCCTTCGGAGTAGCAGCCGTGAACGCCCTGGCGTTCTGCATCACGAAATCCTGGGTGACCTGCCCTTCACTCCCCGGCAAACGTGCGCCCTGCACACCGACCAGCTTGATAGCCAGCCCACGAGGCGTCGACACCTTATCGTCGAGCAGGTCACCCGGATTGGTGGAAAAGCGCATCTTCAAATCCAGGGTGCCGGGATGCGCGAAAACACCCTGAGCCAACTCAGCGGGCAGGCCGTCCAGAATATGAATCTGCCCGTGCAGCAAGCCATGCGCCTTGGCATGCACGCTGCGTATAGCATGGCCGCCATCCTTGTAGGTGGTTTCCAGAATACTGTGCATCGCCTCGGCGAGTTCTTTGCTCGTCTGAGCCTCGTCATCGGGTATCTGCTCGAACTGCGGCTCGAACGCCAAAGGCGTTACGGACAAACGGGAAGTGCTCATCGGTGATCTCCGGCTACTGCTCTGGTCAGGGCGTATCGCCGATGTGCGCACACCTGAAACGGTGGCTTGTCAGGCATCGGCACAGCAGAGGACTGCGCCCGGGATTGCCGGGTTCAGCTTTACCGGACGAGTGTCACGGACCCGCGCTTTTCAACGCCTTTTTCGGGTAAATGTCATAGCGGCTGGATTTGCCGTCCAGCGCGTAGGAAGGCTTGGGCCCTTCGATGCTTGGCGCCTTGCGCGGGCGTTTGACCACGACGCGGTGGGTCGCCAGCGCCAGCGCGGCTTCCAGTAACGCCGGGGCGTCCATGTCGTCGCCGACCAGTGGCCGGAACAGGCGCATTTCCTTCTTCACCAACGCGGTTTTTTCCCGGTGGGGAAACATCGGATCGAGGTAGATAACCTGGGGCGGCTCGCCTTCCCACTGGCGAATGAGCTCAATGGAATTGCCGGTCAACAAGCGCATCTGCGCGATGATCCCGCCGACGTCCAGATCCCTCGCCCCGCGCGCGAGGCCGTCTTCAAGCAGCGCGGCGATGATCGGCTGCCGCTCGATCAGGCTCACTTCGCAACCCAGACTCGCCAGCACAAACGCATCCTTGCCCAGCCCCGCCGTGGCATCCAGCACCCGAGGCCGCACGCCCGGCTGAATGCCTACGGCCTTGGCGATCATCTGCCCGCTGCCGCCACCAAACAGACGCCGATGGGCCGCCTTGCCTTCGATGAAATCCACTCGGACCGGGCCCGGCGCGTCGTCACCCAGTTGCTGCAATTGCAGGCCGTCTTCGGCCACTTGCAGGGCGAAATCCGCGTCGGCGTCGGCCAGCGGCAAACCCAGTCGCTGCGCCCATTGCGCTGCGGTGTCCTGCCCGTCGGGGGTCAGGCTGTCGACCCGAATGCGGCTGCCCGCGTGCTGCTCAGTCATTGTCTCTACGCACTCAAATATTCTTAATGATTGGCAACGGCTGCCGATAACAAAAGTATCCGGCATTTTGCCAGACCCACGGGCTGTACTGAGCGCTTATGTCAGACATTCAGCAAACCTCCTCGATAGGCTATTTGACGTACGCAGGCGACTACAGCGTACGCAATACCCAAACCCTGAGCGGCGTCACGCAGCTCTGGCAGGACGCGTTTGCCCGTGCGATGGCTCAACAGGTCGATGACAACGCAGGCGAAACCCCGGAATGCAGCGCCGTTGCCGCGACGGACAACCAGACCGGCGAGCCGATTGCCGGTGCTACCGCGCTGGACAAGATCGTCGAGCAACGTGAATGCCCAGTTCAGGACAAGGAAATCGCGCCGCCGGAGCCGCTGTTCCTGCCGATCGCCGAGTTCGAATGGGACCTGGCCGACAAGCCCGCCAAGCCGTTCACCGCGTTGGAAATGATCGAGCAGCAGCGCAACCTCGAATTCGACGACAACTGGGTTCGCCCGACCGTGCTCAACCCGTACGATGACAGCGTTGAACCCGGCCCGGGCCCCCAGCCTCGCCCACTGTTCCTGCCGATTGCCGAGTTCGAATGGAACCTGGCCGACAAGCCTGCGACGCCTTTCAGCGCTGAAGAAATGACCGAGCAGCAGCGTCATCTGGCCTTCGATAACGGCTGGGCGCGGCCGATTGTGCTGCAGAACCTTCGTCTCGCGGCCTGACGCCAGGTTTAACCCAACCGAACCGCGCAACCTCGCTCGCTGCCTTTAGCGACACACCCGCCAGCGTCCCATGTCCAGATGAAAGTGGTTTCGGTGCGCGGCGTTGTAGTCCGGGCTTAGCACCGTATTGAAATGCTGGCAGGCGCCATCCCGCACCAACCGCAGAAAACGTCCGTCGTCGCCGTCGTCTTTCCAGTCCTTGAGCACCGAAATTTTGCGCCCGTCTGCCAGGCGAAATCCGGCGATGTCCAGCGCGTTGGCGGTGGCGTGCTGGCTCAGACGGCCTTCACTGCGGTTGTAGATGTTGCGGCAGGCAAAGCTGCCGAGGTGATCGACCCGCGCGACCTTTTGCCCGAATACGGCCTGCGCCGCTGGCTGCAGTTGATGAATATCGAACAGCGCATACGCCACCGCCAGGCGACAACTGGAGAGAAAACTGCTGCTCAGCGCGACGTCGCCGCCCTGGATCCGCAAGGTGTTGGTAAGCGGGCATTTGGCGTCGGCGGCACTGTCGGCCTGGTGCGTGTAACGCAGGGTCGAGGTGTGCAGCGCGGCCTCGCACAACGCCGGATCCTCCTGCAATCGCCAGAGCTTGAACGGCGTAATGAGATTGGGCTCGTCCTGCACATTCAGCGGCGCCCACGGGTTCCAGCGGTCAGCGACAGGCAACCAGCCACGCCAGATCGATACCG
The DNA here is from genome assembly GCF_016925575.1 of Pseudomonas sp. 15A4. Classification (NCBI taxonomy): domain Bacteria; kingdom Pseudomonadati; phylum Pseudomonadota; class Gammaproteobacteria; order Pseudomonadales; family Pseudomonadaceae; genus Pseudomonas; species Pseudomonas sp. 15A4. The sequence goes on from NZ_CP068986.1 coordinate 5,454,263, forward strand.
CGACCGCCGCGCCGATCAAAATCAGTAGAAGAAAGAGGGTCGAGCCGCGCATGCAGGAAGGTTCTCGTCTGACGGAGGGATGAGTCCACCCTATCTCGACCTCAGAGCAGCCCGAGTTGCTCCACTTGCCGACCGCGATCCAGTTGCGGCAGATCGGGCAGGCCCGGCAACAGGGTCATCAACTGATGGTGAAAACGACGGGCCAGTTGGGGCGAGGCGATGTTGTCAGGGGTGTGCAGGAACACCGAGGGCGTACGCCCCTCCTCGATCCAGCCAGCCACCTTTTCCGCCCATTGCACGATGAAGCCTTCGTTGATCGCCTCATCCGGCCCGCCAATGAAGCGCACTTGGGGAAAGGACGTCAGCGCCGCCGGCCGCGGCGGCACTTTGGGCTTCTTCGATTGCGCATGAAGCACGGCAGGCTCACTGGAAACGCAACTGAACAGCGGCCGGGAATCCAGACAGATGCGCTCGACGCCGCGGTCGAGCAACAGGCGGTTGAGCTGGCGCTCGTCTTCGCCCTTGGTGAAAAACGCCATGTTGCGCACTTCCACCGCCAGCGGCCGGCCTTCCAGCGCATCAATGAACGCGCCCAGCTCATTGAGCCGATAGGGGCCGAAACTGGCCGACAGCTGCAGCCACAGCGGTTGAAGCCTAGACCCTAGCGGCGCAAGCAGCTGAAGGAAATCCTCTACCGCGCCCAGATGCTCGCGCAGGTCGCCGGCATGGCTGATGTCACGGGGGATTTTTGCCGAGAAGCGGAAGTGCTCGGGCAAGGCGGCCGCCCAACGCTGGACGATCTCAGGCTTGGGACGCGCGTAGAACGTGGTGTTGCCTTCGACGGCATTGAAGACCTGCGCGTACAACCCAAGCAAATCCAGATCTGGGGCGTCCGGCGGGTACAGGGACTCACGCCAGGCTCTTTCGCTCCAGGACGGGCAACCGATGTAGTAAGGCGGGTGGGCGAGGTTCAAACGTGGAGGTCGAGCCCGGAGACTTCGAGGTCCCATTCGACGAAGGTCGAGGTCATCAAGTAGCTGCTCAACGCATGGGCGACGCGCGTGCTCATGGCACGGGGGAAGATAATGTCTTGCTGACGCGCGGGCACATTGGCCGTGGTCCCGGTCTGGCGACGGGCCACTTGCGGATTCACCTCGATCTCATCGTTCACTTCCTCGAACGAGCCTTCCAGCGCCGCAGAATCCTTGCGTGGCTTGCGCTTGATCGGGTAGGTACGTGGTGAGGGACCGGTGATTCGCATCATGCTTACTCGGCGTCTAATGGTGGCAATTTAATCTCACAGTAAGCCCTTAAGCAAACATGCGAACGATAACTAGACCACACTTATTGCGAATTGTTTAAATCAGCCGGAATTTTCTGCGGATTTATCGCCGAACGGTCATCAACGGTGTGACCTGGTTCGCAGATCCGGCGTACAGCCCTGCATTTAGGGGCCCGGTGGATGCCGGCAATCGGTGGGAGACGGCTTGGTGGCGAACGCAATTCACCCCGTTACTGCAGTGGCAGTAAATGGCCCAGGTTCGCCAGCAAACCGGCGCCTACAGATTGATGATCGTGCGTGTACCTGATGTCACGCTCAGCGCGCCTTGGGCGTGGCGACTTTATCGCGCAGGTAAACCGGTTGGGCGTTGTCGGCGACGATGGCTTCGCCACGGTGCCAGGCGAACGTACCGAGGGTCAGCAAGTCCTGCGCGTGGGGCAACAGTGTGGCGTCCCGGGCACTGACAACGGCGGCAATACGCTCGGCATAACCCCAGCCGGTGCCTGCACCGAACCAGTCGCCCGTTGCAGCGCCTGGCAAAGCGGCCAGTTCCGGCGCCATGACCGCCTCTTCACCCGCCAGTTTCATCTCTCCCGCCACTTCGTGGTAGCAACCCCAATAGACTTCGTCCATCCGCGCGTCGATGGCGGCCGCGACCTGAGTGGCGCCCTGCTCGCGAAAGGCTCGTTGCGCGAGGGCCGCGAGGTTTGAGACCGGCAATACCGGCCGATCCAGACCAAAGGCCAGGCCCTGTACCACACCGATGGCGATGCGCACGCCGGTGAACGCGCCCGGGCCACGGCCGAAGGCAATGGCGTCCAGCGCCGACAAACCGATGCCCGCCTCGGCCAGCAAGTCCTTGATCATCGGCAGGAGTTTTTGCGCGTGCAGGCGCGGGATCACCTCGTAGTGAGTCAGTACTTTGCCGTCATGCAGCAAAGCGACTGAACAGGCTTCAGTGGCGGTGTCCAGGGCCAGCAAGGTGGTCATCGGGGTTTCCATCGTTGTGCGAAAAAAGTGCCGCATTATAAACAACAACGACCCGCAAGCGGGCCGTTGTTCGATGCCTAGAGACGCGAATCAGCTCAGGGCTTCAAGCACCTTGGCGGTGATCTGCTCGACCGTGCCCACGCCTTCGATGTGACTGCACTTCGGCGTGCCGTCCTGCGCTTGCAGTTTGGTGTAGAAATCCACCAGCGGCTTGGTCTGTGAATGGTAGACCGACAGGCGATGGCGAACGGTGGCTTCAACGTCGTCCTTCCGCTGAACCAGTGGCTCGCCGGTAACGTCGTCCACACCGTCAACCTTCGGCGGGTTGTACAACGTGTGGTAAACGCGACCGGAGCCTTCGTGAACGCGGCGACCGGAGATGCGCTTGACGATCTCTTCGTCGTCGACCTTGATCTCGATGACGTGGTCGATGGCCAGACCGGCTTTCTTCAGGGCTTCAGCCTGAGGAATGGTGCGAGGAAAGCCGTCGAACAGGCAACCGCCAGCGCAATCCGGCTCGGACAGGCGATCCTTGATCAGGCCGATGATCAGGTCATCGGAGACCAGGCCGCCGCTGTCCATGACGCTTTTGGCTTGCAGGCCCAGTTCAGTACCGGCCTTGACCGCAGCGCGCAGCATGTCGCCGGTGGAAATCTGCGGAATGTTGAATTTCTCAGTGATGAACTTTGCCTGAGTACCTTTGCCGGCCCCGGGAGCTCCCAGCAGAATCACGCGCATTGTTGTGCTCCTCAAATTTTTATAGAGATATCGTCGGATTCGCCTAAATGGGGCCAATCGCAAAATTTTACTGACCCAACGGCCAAAGGCTGATCAAGATACACAGCCGATTCATGCCGCACAAGACGCCGAAAGTCGCAGTAACCCGCGAAAAACCAGTAGCTTGGCATCGATCGGCGCAAGGGTGGGACGACGTGCAACTCGGTAAGGCTGCACTGCTCGCAACGCGTCCGGCGCGCCCGAATCAACACCCTCGTCCTGATTCGGTCGCGCGCGCTGCCCCGTCAGCCGGTGTTGCGTAATCCGGCGGCAATGCCTGCGACAGACACCAGCAGCGCCTGCACCAGCGGACTGTCCAGACTCGCTTCCTGCTGACGGGAGCGTGCCAGCAACTCCGCCTGCAATAAATGAAGCGGGTCGAGGTAGGTGTTGCGCAGACTGATGAACTTCAGCGTTTCAGGGCTGTGGGCCAACAGCCGAGACTGACCCGTGAGGCCAAGAACCACGTCACACGCCTGCGACAATAGGCCGCGCAAATGCGTCCCCAAATGCAGCAGTTTCGGCTCCACCAGACGTTCGTCGTAGAGCTGGGCGATATCGCTGTCGGCCTTGGCCAGCACCATTTCCAGCATGTCGATGCGGGTGCGGAAGAACGGCCATTGTTCACGCATCTCGGCGAGCAGATCGCCCTGACCGCGCTCCAGCGCCTTGCTCAACGCGTTTTCCCAGCCCAGCCAGGCGGGCAGCATGAGGCGCGTCTGGGTCCAGGCGAAAATCCACGGAATCGCGCGCAGGCTTTCCACCCCGCCCTCGCGGCGCTTGGCCGGACGGCTGCCCAATGGCAAGCGTCCCAGTTCCTGTTCCGGCGTGGCCTGGCGGAAGTATTCGACGAACTCCGGGTCTTCCCGCACCACGGCACGGTAGGCCTTCACGCCATCTGCCGCCAGTTCGTCCATCACTTGGCGCCAGGCCGGTTGCGGCATCGGCGGCGGTTGCAGCGTGGCCTCCAGGACCGCGGCCAGATAGAGGTTGAGGTTCTGCTCGGCGATGTCCGGCAGGCCGAACTTGAAGCGGATCATCTCGCCCTGTTCGGTGGTGCGGAAACGCCCCGCCACCGAGCCGGGCGGCTGCGACAGAATCGCTGCGTGGGCAGGGCCGCCGCCTCGACCGACCGTACCGCCGCGACCGTGGAACAGTAGCAGCTCAACCTCTTGCGCGCGGCAGATCTCAACCAGTTTTTCCTGCGCCCGGTACTGCGCCCAGGCCGCGGCGGTGGTGCCGGCGTCCTTGGCCGAATCCGAGTAACCGATCATGACCTCCTGCGGACCTTCCAGGCTTCGGCGGTAGGCCGGAATGCTCAACAGCTGCTCAATCACCGGGCCGGCGTTGTCCAGGTCGGCGAGTGTTTCGAACAGCGGCACGACGCGCATGGCGCGCTGCAGCCCGGCTTCCTTCAATAACAGTTGAACGGTGAGCACATCGGAGGCCGCGCCGGCCATGGAAATAACATACGACCCCAGCGACGCCGCCGGCGCAGCCGCTACTTCACGGCAGGTCGCCAACACTTCGGCGGTGTCCGCTTCAGGGCTGAAATGTGCGGGCAGCAGCGGGCGCTTGTTGTCCAGTTCTCGCAGCAGGAAGTCGATGCGGGTCGGCTCATCCCACGCGTCATAGCGGCCGAGCCCGAGGTATTCGGTGATCTCGCTCATGGCCGAGCTGTGCCGCGTGGAATCCTGGCGCACGTCGAGCTTCACCAGGAACAGGCCGAAGGTCACCGCGCGGCGCAAACAGTCGAGCAGCGGGCCATCAGCGATCACCCCCATGCCGCATTCATGCAGTGAGTCGAAACACAGTTGCAGCGGCTCGAGCAGCTCGCGGTTGTCGTGCAAGACGTCTTCCGGTGCGACCTGGGTGACACTCAATGAGGCGTGGGCCCAGTTGCGCGTGGCCCGAAGCCGCTCGCGCAGCTGTTTCAGAACACTGCGGTAAGGTTCGGCGCTGTCGCCCGCCGCTTCCATCAGCGCAGGGCTGGCTTGCTGCATCGACAACTCGGCGGCCAGCTGATCGACGTCGCGCAGGTACAAATCGGCGGCCATCCAGCGCGCCAGTAGCAATACTTCACGGGTGACAGCGGCGGTCACATTGGGGTTACCGTCGCGGTCACCACCCATCCAGGAAGCGAAGCGGATCGGCGCCGATTCCAACGGCAAGTGCAGGCCAGTCGCGGCGTGCAGCGCCTGATCGGCCTTGCGCAGGTAGTTGGGAATCGCTTGCCACAGGGAATTCTCAATGACCGCAAACCCCCACTTCGCCTCGTCGACAGGTGTAGGGCGAACGCGGCGGATTTCTTCGGTGTGCCACGCCTCCGCAATGAGTCGCTGCAAGCGCTCGGTGATCTGCTCACGCTCGTGGCGATTCAAATCGCGATGATCAAGGGCGGCCAGTTGCGCAGCGATGGCATCGTACTTCTGAATCAGCGTGCGTCGCGCGACTTCGGTGGGGTGCGCGGTGAGCACCAGCTCGATTTCCAGCGTGGTCAATTGCCGCGCCAGCGCCTCTGGCGTCTGCCCGGCCTGCTTCAGGCGTTCCAGCAGCTCAGGCAGCACGCGGGATTCAAACGGCTGCGGCTTGCTGTCATCGCGACGATGAATCAGCTGATATTGCTCGGCGATGTTCGCCAGATTGAGGAATTGGTTAAACGCACGCGCAACCGGCAGCAACTCATCTTCGCCCAGGCCCTCAAGACTGGAGCTAAGCTGCTCAGTCCCTTGAGTCGACGCGTGCCGGTCTGCCTTCGCGCTTTTACGGATGCGCTCGATCTTCTCGAGGAAATCAGCACCGTGCTGATCACGAATGGTGTTGCCCAACAGCTCACCGAGCAGGTGAACGTCCTCGCGCAATCGTGCATCGATATCAGCCATCCAGCCCTCTCCTTCAGCGTTATTGTTTTACCGGCGAGTCCTTGCAGGGGTCCATTCGCTGCTGCCGAACGGAACGCCCTGCGGGGTTTCGTTTCTATTGGTGTGTATAGAGCGACAAATTGATGTCCCTACGCAACCCTCGACGCACTTAACACCGCCGGGGAAGCCCGTCTCAGTCACGCCTGGCTGTGGCTCGGGCCCACGTCCAACGCCCGCCGTGCTGCGGGCAATGATGAGGTATTCATGAAGATCCGAGAGCTCGCCGAACAGTGGGAACAGAACGCCAAGGGCCGTCTGACCGAGACCGCCTACGCCATTCATTTGGATGTTGAGGCTGCCGCGCGGCTGGCGGCGATCGCCGAGATGTACCCCAAGCGTACGCCCGAGGAGTTGCTCGGCGAGTTGATCGGCGCTGCGCTGGAGGAACTGGAGGCGAGCTTCCCATACGTGCGCGGCCAGCATGTCGTTGCCACCGATGAGGAAGGCAACCCGCTTTACGAAGACGTCGGACCCACGCCTCGGTTCCTCGAACTGTCTCGGCGCCACCTCCAGGAAATCTCCGATAGGGAAGGCTCTTGAGGGCTGCATCTGCGACGTCGGTTTCTGACACGGCAAATCCGCTACGAGCGGCATCGGGCCAGTAATGTCAGGAGCAAAACGACGTCATTTTTTGAGCGTCAATTTTACAACACGTAACAAAAGCTGACCGGAAGTTTAAAAAAATGTCTGAACTATTCAAAAAAGCAGCGGTCCGACCAGTTAGCCATTGCAGTAAAGCCGTCAGATGACAGCGGAAGTGACGCAACACCATCCATCCGCGTGGGCTTCTGCTGAAATGGAACAACCAGTTTTCAGGAGTAAAGAAATGGAGTTGACCACCATGAACACCAGCACTGCCAAACCAACGTTCAATCGCCTGCGCGGGCTGAAGATGGCTGCACTGGCACTGGGCACCAGCGTTCTTCTGGCTGGTTGCGCAGGTAATCCTCCAAGCGAGCAGTACGCCGTGACCCAATCGGCCGTCAATGCCGCTGTCACCGCCGGCGCTACCGAATACGCCGCTGTTGAAATGAAGTCCGCCCAGGACAAGTTCAAGCAAGCCGAACTGGCGATGCAGGAAAAGAAATACGACGAAGCTCGTAAATACGCCGAACAGGCCGAGTGGGATGCACGTGTAGCCGAGCGTAAGGCTCAAGCCGCCAAGGCACAGAAAGCAGTGCAGGACGCTCGTCAAGGCGTCAATGAGTTGCGTGAAGAAGGCATGCGTCAGGTTCAGCCTGTCACTCAGTAACGCTTCGCAATTCAAGCATTGGCCATTGAGTTAAAGGACGAAAATATTATGCGTAAACAAGTACTTATCCCTGCCCTGCTGGCTTTGAGCGTTGGTCTGGCGGCATGCTCGTCGCAACCGAACGTGAACCTGGAACAAGCCCGCACCAACTACTCCGCGCTGCAAAGCAATCCGAAATCCACCGAACTGGCTGCGCTGGAGACCAAAGACGCCAGCGAGTGGCTGGACAAGGCTGACGCTGCGTACCGCAACAATGATGATCAGAAGAAGGTCGATCAGCTGGCGTATCTGACCAACCAGCGCGTTGAGCTGGCCAAGCAGACCATCAACCTGAAGACCGCTGAGAACGATCTGAAAGGCGCTGCGGCCCAGCGTGCCCAGGCGCGTCTGGATGCTCGCGATGCACAGATCAAGGCACTGCAGAACAGCCTGAACGCCAAGCAGACCGAACGCGGTACGCTGGTGACTTTTGGCGATGTACTGTTTGACCTGAACAAGGCTGAGCTCAAGTCGTCCGGCTTGGTCAACGTCAACAAGCTGGCCCAGTTCCTTCAGGAAAACCCTGATCGCAAGGTCATCGTCGAAGGCTACACCGACAGCACCGGTTCCGCTGCTTACAACGACTCGCTGTCCGAGCGCCGCGCCAACTCCGTGCGCATGGCGCTGATCAAGATGGGCGTAGGCCCGGAGCGTATCGTTGCTCAGGGTTACGGCAAGGAATACCCGGTCGCTGACAACGCCAGCGCCTCGGGCCGTGCCATGAACCGTCGTGTGGAAGTCACCATCTCCAACGACAACCAGCCAGTAGCACCGCGCTCTTCCATGAAGTAATGCGGCTGTAGCGGCACATAAAGAGCCCCGCCTGTTGAGAGACAGGCGGGGCTTTTTGTGGCGTTTTCAGACTGCGGGTACTCCAAAATGACGAGCCCTGCGGGAGCGAGCTTGCTCGCGAATAAGCCTGGTCAGGCGCTGAAGAGGCACGCGTATGTGCCAGCCTCTTCGTGAGCAAGCTCACTCCCACAAATTCTGATCGCGCAGACTGTCACTCATGCTGCTCCGCTCACGGTTGAGACGACGACGGCCCCGTCTTGCCGGTTTGAGGATCAGGATAATTCGGAATTTCCCTAACCTGCGCAACCCGTTGAAGTGCTGCGGATCATCCAGGTAGCGAACCATCACCTCGCGCCAGGTGGGGTCGCCGAACGTCTGCACGTGCGGCCCGCGGGTCAGTTGCAGCACGCGCGGCGGCGGTGCGGCCTGATACAGGCTGATGCCGTTGTGCATCGGCACTTGCGTGTCGTCCAGGCTCTGGAACAGCAGCATGGGCGTGCCCTTGAGCTGGGGCATGCCGTTGATGGCGCTGTCGCCGTCAGGAATCACCCATGACAGCGGCCTCTTGAAAGCCCAGGTCAGCCACGAGGTGCCGAGGGTATACCGCGCGACCTCGCGATAGCTCGCCGGCACGCCATCGAGCACCAGCGCCTTGACCCGGGCGCGTTGCTGCGGATGCTCCGACAGGTAGTGCACGGCCAGCGCACCACCGATGCTTTGGCCGAGTACCACCAGTGGTTTGCCCTGTACCTCGGGCGCAGCGTTCAGCCAGTCGAACGCCGCGTCGATGTCCTGATAAATGGCCGGCAGACTTGGCTCGCCTTCGGACCGGCCATAGCCGCGATAGTCCACCAGCAGCACTTGATAACCCTGCTCCGGCAACCACCAGCTGCCCGCCAGATGCCAGGCCATGTTGCCGCCGTTGCCATGCAGGTGCAGCACCGTGCCCTTCACCGGTACGCCAGGCTTGACCGGCAGAAACCACGCATTCAGGCGGGTGCCATCGGCGGCTGTGAGGGTGACATCGCGCCAGGCCAGGTGCGCTTTATCCGGCGTCAATGGCAGACCGCGTTCCGGATAGAACAGCAATCCGCTGCAGCCGCTGAGGGAGATGACCACAAGCAAGGCAAGAAGACGCTTCAAGCGATGTCCTTTAATTTAGGATAGGGGTCACAGAATATTGGAGTAATCCGCTTCGATCCGGTCCAGGCTCAGGTGGTTGAGGAAGTTGGAGAAGCACATCCATGCCGACAGCGCGTTCATGTCGCGGAACTGGTCGGGCAGGTACTTGGGCGGTACAACCAGACCTTCGTCCACCAACTGGCGCAACGTGCGCATGTCCTCCAGCGTGGTCTTGCCGCAGAACAGCAGCGGCACCTGCTCCAGCTTGCCCTTTCTCACGGCCAACTGGATGTAGTTGTAGACCATGATGAAGCCCTTGAGGTAGGAGAGATCCTTGGTGAATGGCAGCCCATTCGGCACAGAGCCGCGGAATACCCGACTGGCGTTGCCGTAGCTTTCCGACATGCCAAAGCCCTGCTCACGATAGAACTCGAACACCTGCAAAAAGTCGGCGCCCTCCTCGGCCATATGGATGGCGCGCGTACGATTGGTCAGCTTGCGCAGGCGGCTCGGGTAGGACGCAAAACCGATGATCTCCATCAGAATCGCCAGGCCTTCCTGGGTCACCGTCGACGAGGGCGGGCCTTTGGACAAGAAGGTGCAGATCGGCTGATTCTGCCCATTGAGCGTAGTGCCGACGTGGACCAGGCCCTCGTGGACTTCGAGCGCCCGCACGTCGCGCTCGTTGAACATGGCGTCGCTGCGAATCTTGATGTAATCGGCGCCAGCCGCAGCGTCGGCCACGATGCCGTCGGATTCGAACACCCGAATCGTCTCTTCGGCTTCACCGAACGTGCGATTGAGCCGAGTCTGCAGCATGGCAACGGCGTCTTTGGCCGTCAGGATTTTCGGCTCGTCCTTGAGGTCACCGCGACCGGCGATGTTGTTCAGGTAATCGGAGAGCATCATGCCGAGGTCGGACAACGTCGGGTCGCCGGCATGGAACGCATCGGACGCCGCGCCGTACAGCTCCTGGGAGATCAGGCCGAAGTCCGGGGTGCCGCGCGCTTCGAGCATGCGGATGACCATCCGGTACTCCTTGCACATGCGGCGCATGATCTGCCCGACCGGGTTGAACTGGCCCAGTTGTCGGGTGATGTCCCGCTCGATGTTCTGGAACTCCAGCTTGACCGCGCCAGAATCAAATCCCAGTGGGCGATTCTCGTAGTACGCGCGATCCACTTCCGGCAGGTGCTTGCCCTTGCCGTCGAGGAAAGTCTTGCGGATGTTGTCATCCCATTTCACGGCATCGAGGACGCGGATCGGCGTCTGCGCCACCACGATACGATCGGACAACGTGCGAATAGTCTGTTGGTATTCGTCCACCCGGTACCCCTTATTGAAACGTTGCGCTATTTGGTCATGCGCTGATATTGAGCTGCTTTGAGAAAGACATCGGAATAGGCCGGATCGTCGAGGTAGGCAAACACCCTGTCCATGGGGCTTGAAATCAGCATGCCGTCGCCCTTCACCGTATCGACCCGCTCGCCGTCGAGCACCTTCTGCTCGACCAACTGCTGAAACCGCTCCAGGTCGAGGTCATAGACCACCAATTCGTCGGCGCCGTTCTCGTTATCCATCAGGTCAAACCCGGCGATGACGTAATTGCCGCCGTATTTGTCAGGCAGCGCAGCGGACACGTACCAGCGGCTGCCGTGGCGCGACACGGTGAAGGCGTACTCGTCACGGTTCTTGCGATCGCCTTTGCGGTAGCTCACTGCTTTGTAGCGGTCGGGGCCGGCGCGGCTGATTTCCAGTTCGAGCGGCTCGCCCCAGGCATTTTTGCTGCTCCAGGTACCGAGCAATTTGGGCGGGGCGGTATTACTGGCCGGAATCGGGTCTTTGAACGTCACCAGGCATCCGCTCAACAGCGCGAACGACAGGGCGAGCAAAACGCTCCAGACTCTCATCGGGTTCTCCTTGAGGTATCAGCCAGCCATCGGCTTGGCGGTGCCCAGTACCAGATGCATCTGGCGAGTAAGAATAGCGAGCATTTCTTCGTCTGCGCCGGGCTGAGGCCCGTTGAGCAGCCCCTGATATTCCATCCGGCAGATGAGCCCCGTCAACACTTGGGCGTCCAGTTGCGGCTGAACCGAGCCCATGACTTCGAGAAACTGGGCGCTGCCCTGCAACAAAATCTGCTGATGGGCGCTCACCAAGGGAGCCAGACGCGGGTTGATCAGCGCTTCGAGCTGGAACGCGTGCTCGGCAATGAGCTGGTCGCGACGGGTCAGCAGTTGATGGCGCACGTACTCCATGGTCATCCGCGCGATCTCATCCGCCAGCCGGGCACGGGCCTCGACGCTGCCGTCATTGCGCGCGACCATCTCGCGCAGCAGCGCTTCGGTATTGGTCCACAGCTTGGCCATGTAGGCCGCACTGCGTTCAACATACTGCGCAAAGGCATCGGTGAGCAGGTCATCGATGTCTTTGAAGTAGTAGGTGGTGGCGGAGAGCGGTACTTGCGCTTCGGCTGCCACCGCGCGATGACGCACAGCCCGGACGCCGTCACGAATGAGGATGCGCATGGCCGCATCAAGAATCTGTTGCCGACGCTGTTCACTTCCCTGTCGACTCGCCTTGCGGCCCTGGTACTGAACACTCTGTGCGACTGCCGTGGCCAGGCCAGCGGCTCCCTTTTGAGCGATCGTGCGGTTCACAACGGGGTTTCCTTTTTCGAGTCATTCACATCACAGCAACGTCAGCTTGCGGCGGTATCTGCGCCGACGTCATCGCGAGCAAGCTCACTCCTACAACCGGCGGCGTGCCCCTGCAGGAGTGAGCTTGCTCTCGATAGCATCTCCAAATGCAGCCGCTCACTCAACGAACAGCCAAAAAAAGCCGCCCTGCTCAGGCGGCTATTTTTTACATCACTTACGCCTGAGGCCGCATGTGCGGGAACAGGATGACGTCACGTATGGACGGCGAATTGGTCAACAGCATGACCAGACGGTCGATGCCGATGCCCTCGCCCGCTGTAGGCGGCATCCCGTATTCCAGCGCCCTGACGAAGTCTGCGTCGTAGTGCATGGCTTCATCGTCGCCGGCGTCCTTGTCCGCGACCTGAGCCATGAAGCGCTCGGCCTGGTCTTCCGCGTCGTTCAACTCGGAATAGGCGTTGGCGATTTCGCGGCCGCCGATGAACAGCTCGAAGCGGTCGGTGACGTTCGGGTTGTCATCGTTGCGACGGGCCAGCGGCGACACTTCGAACGGGTACTGGGTGATGAAGTGCGGCTGCTCCAGCTTGTGCTCGACCAGCTCTTCGAAAATCATCACTTGCAGCTTGCCCAGACCTTCGAAGCCCAGCACCTTGGCGCCGGCTTTCTTGGCGATGGCGCGGGCCTTGTCGATGTCGTTCAGGTCATCGGCGGTCAGCTCGGGGTTGTACTTGAGGATCGAGTCGAACACCGACAGACGCGCAAACGGCTCGCCAAAGTGGAACACCTTGTCGCCGTACGGCACGTCGGTGCTGCCAAGAACCAGCTGGGCCAGTTCGCGGAACAGTTCCTCGGTCAGGTCCATGTTGTCTTCGTAATCAGCGTAGGCCTGGTAGAACTCGAGCATGGTGAACTCGGGGTTGTGCCGGGTCGAAACGCCTTCGTTACGGAAATTGCGGTTGATCTCGAACACTTTCTCGAACCCACCGACAACCAGACGCTTGAGGTAAAGCTCCGGCGCGATGCGCAGGAACATTTCCAGGTCCAGCGCGTTGTGGTGAGTCTCGAACGGCTTGGCCGCAGCACCGCCCGGGATGGTCTGCAGCATCGGCGTTTCGACTTCAAGGAAGTCGCGTTGCATCAGGAAGCTGCGGATGTGGGCGATGACTTTCGAGCGAACGCGGAAGGTTTCGCGCACGTCTTCGTTGACGATCAGGTCGACGTAACGCTGGCGATAACGCTGCTCGGTATCCACCAGACCATGGTGCTTGTCGGGCAGCGGACGCAGGGACTTGGTCAGCAGGCGCACGTTGGTCATTTCGACGTACAGATCGCCCTTGCCGGAACGCGCCAGGGTACCTTCGGCCGCAATGATGTCACCCATGTCCCAGGTTTTCACCGAGGCCAGGGTTTCTTCGGGCAGCGTCTTGCGGTTGACGTAGACCTGGATGCGACCGGTCATGTCCTGAATCACCATGAACGAGCCACGGTTAAGCATGATGCGCCCGGCGACCTTGACCGGAATCGCCGCCTCAGCCAGCTCTTCCTTGGTCTTGTCCGCGTATTGTTTCTGCAGGTCGTTGCAGTAGTTTTCGCGACGGAAGTCGTTCGGGAAGGCATTGCCCTTGGCGCGCTCGGCCGCAAGTTTTTCCTTGCGCAGGGCGATCAGGCTGTTTTCTTCCTGTTGCTGGGCTTGCGGGTCGAGTTGTTGGTCGCTCATGTCTTGATTATCCATCACAGGTTCGTGGCCCTTCGTCTGGCCGGGAAGCGCGACAAAGGATCGCGGGCGGCGACGTCATGATGACGCGCCCGACCCGCAACAGTGGTGTGGCGATTACAGGCCCTGTTTGAGGCTCGCGATCAGGTACTCGTCGATGTCGCCATCGAGCACCTTGTCGCAATCGCTGCGTTCGACACTGGTGCGCAGGTCCTTGATGCGCGAGGCATCAAGCACGTACGAGCGGATCTGGTGACCCCAGCCGATGTCCGACTTGGTGTCTTCCAGCGCTTGCGAGGCCGCGTTGCGTTTCTGCACTTCCTGCTCGTACAAGCGCGCCCGCAGCATCTTCATCGCGGTGTCTTTGTTGGCGTGCTGGGAGCGTTCGTTCTGGCAGCTGACCACGGTGTTGGTCGGAACGTGGGTAATCCGGACCGCCGAGTCAGTGGTGTTAACGTGCTGACCACCGGCGCCCGAGGAGCGGTAAGTGTCGATGCGCAGGTCCGACGGGTTGATGTCGATTTCGATGTTGTCATCGATTTCTGGCGACACGAACACGGCCGAGAACGAGGTGTGACGGCGGTTGCCGGAGTCGAACGGGCTCTTGCGGACCAGACGATGGACACCGATTTCGGTGCGCAACCAGCCAAATGCGTACTCGCCCTTGATGTGCACCGTGGCGCCCTTAATACCGGCGACTTCACCGGCCGACAGTTCCATGATGGTCGCGTCGAAGCCGCGCTTGTCGGCCCAGCGCAGGTACATACGCAGAAGGATGTTCGCCCAGTCCTGGGCTTCGGTGCCGCCGGAACCGGCCTGGATGTCCAGGTAGGCGTTGTTCTGGTCCATCTCGCCGCTGAACATGCGACGGAATTCCAGTTTTTCCAGGGCTTCGCGCAGGCGCTCGACTTCAGCGGCAACGTCGTCGACGGCGGCCTGGTCTTCTTCTTCGGCGGACATCAGCAACAGGTCCTTGGCGTCCACCAGGCCGGTGCTCATCTCGTCGAGGGTGTCGACGATCTGCGCCAGCAGCGAACGCTCGCGGCCCAGTTCCTGGGCGTAAGACGGGTTGTTCCAGACGTTTGGATCTTCGAGCTCGCGGTTAACTTCGGTCAGACGATCATGTTTGTGATCGTAGTCAAAGATACCCCCGAATGGTTTCGGAGCGCTCGGACAGGTCCTTGATGCTGTTTAGGATCGGGTTGATTTCCATGGTAGGCAGCACTCGCAGGCGATTTTCACAAAGCCGGCGAGTATAGCGCAGCCAATCCAGCGATGGCAGTCCGTTGGGCGGGGGTGAGCCGTGTTCATTGTCCTTGACGAGTCACCAATCCGGTGACGGCCAGGGAGCGCGGGAGTGTGGATTCCCCGCCCTACCCCACCGCCACCTGATTGCGGCCATTGTGTTTGGCCGCATACAACCCCTGATCCGCACTCTGGATCAGCTGGCGACTGTGACTGCCCACTTGCGGCACCATAGTGGCCAGGCCAATGCTGACGGTCAGGCTCGAGCCTTGGCTCGGGGCGACGTGGGGGATGTTCATGCCGGCGATGGTCTGGCGCAGCTTTTCCGCCAGCAGGCGTGCGCCACCCGGTGATGTGCTGGGCAGTACCAGCGCAAATTCTTCGCCGCCATACCGCGCAGGCAGGTCGGAGGGACGGCTGGAGTTGGCGCGGATCGCTTTGGCGACCTGACGCAACGCCTCGTCACCTTCGAGATGGCCGAAGGCGTCGTTGTAGGCCTTGAAGTAATCCACGTCGATCATCAGCAGCGAGATCTGCGTCTGCTCACGGGTGGAACGGCGCCATTCCAGTTCCAGGTATTCGTCAAAGTGTCGGCGATTGGACAGGCCGGTCAAGCCGTCTGAGTTCATCAGGCGTTGCAGCACCAGATTGGTGTCGAGCAGCTGTTGCTGGCTGACGCGCAACGCACGATAGGCTTCGTCGCGTTGCAGCAGCGTCATGTACGAGCGCGAGTGGTAGCGAATTCGCGCGACCAGTTCGATGTTGTCCGGCAATTTGACCAGGTAATCGTTGGCGCCGGCGGCAAAGGCGGCGCTCTTGATCAGCGGGTCTTCCTTGGTCGAGAGCACGATGATCGGGATGTCACGGGTCTTCGGGTTGTTGCGGTATTCACGCACCAGCGTCAGGCCGTCCAGGCCGGGCATCACCAGGTCCTGAAGAATCACGGTAGGTTTGATGAGAATGGCTTGCGCGATCGCTTGATGTGGGTCCGCGCAGAAGTGAAAGTCGATATTGTCTTCGTGAGCCAGCCCGCGTCGGACGGCCTCGCCGATCATGGCCTGATCGTCGACGAGCAACACCATGGCAGCGTTTTCATCCGTGGCGTTCAGATCGTCCAGTTGCAAATCATGCATGCGGGGTCTCCTGGTCACAGGCGGGCTGTGAGATCACCTGGAAATTCATTGGGTGAATACCTCCTTCAAGCGAGGTGCGATCGAGTCCAGTGAGCGAATTTCCATGGCGGCGTCGATCGCCGCAGCCGCTTTGGGCATGCCGTATACCGCGCAGCTCGCCTGATCCTGAGCGATGGTGAGGAAGCCCCGCTGACGCATCAGTTTGAGCCCCTGCGCACCATCACGGCCCATGCCGGTCAACAAAACACCCACTGCATCACCATTCCAATAGCTGGCCACACTTTCGAAAAACACGTCGATGGACGGCCTGTAAATTTCGTTAACCGGCTCTGCGGTATACGCCAGTGTGCCGTTCCTGAGCAGACGAATATGATGGTTGGTGCCTGCGAGCAGCACCGTGCCCACTTGCGGCGGCTCGCCATCGCGCGCCAGCCTGACTTCCAGCCCCGAAGCGCTGCTCAGCCATTGCGCCATCCCCTCGGCAAACACCTGATCCACGTGCTGCACCAGCACGATCGCTGCCGGGAAATCCGCAGGCAGCGCTTTAAGCAGTATTTCCAGCGCGGCGGGCCCGCCGGCCGATGAGCCGATCGCGATCAACCGCTGACGCTGTGCCGACTCGCGCACCGGTGGCGGCGCGGGGCGGACCCGCGTGTCCCGCTCGCCAATGAGCCAGCCTATATTAAGGATCTTGCGCAACAAAGGCGCGGCTGCATCCTTGGGATTGCCAGCCCCCAGCGCGGGCGTGTCGACCACGTCCAGCGCGCCATGCCCCATGGCTTCGAACACCCGATGCACATTCTGCTCGCGGTCCACGGTGACAATGACGATGGCGCACGGCGTCGCCGCCATGATACGTCGAGTCGCCTCCACACCGTCCATCACCGGCATGATCAGGTCCATCAATATCAGGTCAGGCGTCAGCTGGGCGCAACGCTCCACCGCCTCGGCGCCGTTGCTGGCCACCCAGACGATCTGGTGCGCCGGCTCGAAGGCCAGCGCGCGGCGCAACGCCTCCACCGCCATGGCCATGTCGTTGACGATGGCAATCTTCATCCCTGCGCATCTCCTATCAACTCAACGACTGCATCGAGCAGCGCATCGTCATGGAAACTGGCCTTGGCCAGATAATAATCGGCACCGGCGTCCAGGCCGCGACGGCGGTCTTCTTCACGGTCCTTGTACGACACCACCATCACCGGCAGCGATTGCAGGCGGCTGTCGCGACGCACCAGCGTCACCAGCTCGATACCGTCCATGCGCGGCATGTCGATGTCGGTGATGAGCAAGTCGAAATCCTCACCGCGCAGGGCGTTCCAGCCGTCCATGCCATCCACGGCCACCGCCACTTCATAGCCACGACTGAGCAACAATTTGCGCTCCAGTTCGCGCACCGTCAGCGAGTCGTCGACCACCAGCACGCGCTTGCGCACCCGGGTGTCGGCCTGACGACTGCGCCGATCAATGCGTTCCAGGCGCCCGGTGTTGAGGAGTTTCTCCACCGATCGCAGCATGTCTTCGACGTCGATGATCAACACCGCCGAGCCGTCGTCAAGCAAAGCGCCGGCGGAGATGTCCTGAACCTTGCCCAGGCGCGGATCCAGCGGCAGAACCACCAGCGTGCGTTCGCCGATGAAGCGTTCCACAGCGACGCCATACACGGCATCGCGCTCGCGAATCACCACCACTTTGAGCACGTCTTCACTGTGCTGGCTGGCAGGACGGTTAAGCAACTGAGTGGCCGCAACCAGCCCGACATGCCGCTCCTCGTGCCAAAAATGCTGACGGCCTTCCAGTTGCACGATTTCGTCGGCACGCACGTCCCGCATGCGCTCGATGTGCGCCAGCGGAAAGGCATACGCTTCGCCGCCGACGTCCACCACCAGGCTGCGCACCACCGACAAGGTCAGCGGCACTTCCAGATGGAAACGGCTGCCCTGCCCGGCGCGCTGATCCATTTCAACGCCGCCACGCAGTTGCCGAATCATGTGCTGAACCGCGTCCAGGCCAACCCCTCGTCCGGACACTTCGGTGACTTTGTCGCGCATGCTGAAACCGGGCAGGAACAGGAAGCTCAGCAATTCTTCTTCGCTCAACTGCGCGGCGGTTTCGGCGGGCGAAAGTTTGCGCTCGATGATGCTCAGGCGCAGGCGTTCGAGGTCTACTCCGGCGCCGTCATCAATCAGCTCGACCACCAGCAGCCCGGCCTGGTGCGAGGCCTTCAGTTGAATCAGCCCCTCGGCCGGCTTGCCGCAGGCCAGACGCTGTGCCGGCAGTTCGATGCCGTGGTCGACGGCGTTGCGCAGCAGATGGGTCAAGGGCGCTTCAAGTTTTTCCAGCACGTCGCGGTCGACCTGGGTTTTCTCGCCGTCGATTTCCAGGCGCACCTGCTTGCCCAGCGAACGGCCCAGATCACGGACCATGCGCGCCTGCCCCGCCAGCACATCGGCAAACGGGCGCATGCGGCAGGCCAGCGCGGTGTCATAGAGCAGTTGCGCGCGTTGCGACGCCTGCCAGCCGAACTCGTCGAGGTCAGCCGTCTGTTGAATCAGCAAATGCTGCGCTTCGCCGAGCAGACGCCGCGCTTCGTCCAGCGCCTTCTGCGCGTCGGGATCGGTGTTGGCGCCGAGCAAGGCTTCAAGACTGTCCAGCGCCCTTGTTGCGCCGGTCTGGGTGCGTTTGACCCGCTGCATTGCGGCCAGATACGGCTTCAGGCGCTGGGTCTCGACCAGCGACTTGCTCGACAGGTCCAGCAGGTTGTTCAAACGTTCGGCAGTGACGCGCAGGACCCGCTCGCCGGTTTCGGCAACGCGTCGCTCGCCGGGGCCATCCGCTTTGAGCGCCGGGTCCGGCGCGGGTTCGACAACGGAGGCTGCCAGCTCTTCGGCCGCCGAATCCTGCGCAGATTGAAGCGAGGTGACCAGCGACTGCGCGTTGGCGAGCAGGATGTCCTCAAGCGAAGGCAGCGCGGCGGGCACCAGCATGGCTTTCATGGCCGGATCGTCGCTGACCATGTTGTTCATCAGCGCCACGTAACCGTCCACATCCGCCTGGGGCACGCTGGCGCCGGGCGTGGCGATGCGCATCAGCAAATCGGTGCCCATCAGCAAGGCGTCGATGTGCTCGGGCAGCAGGTGCAATCGCCCTTCCTGAGCGCTGACCAGGCAATCTTCCATGACGTGGGAGACGCTGACACCGGCGTTGACCCCGACAATCCGCGCCGCGCCTTTCAGCGAATGGGCCGCGCGCATGCACGCCTCCAGGTGATCGGCCTGGGTCGGGTTGCGCTCAAGGGCCAACAGGCCGGCGCTCAACACCTGGGTCTGAGCTTCAGCCTCCAGGGTGAAGAGTTCGAACAGCGACGCGTCGCGCATTTGATCGGGCGTCATGTCAGGCTCCGGTTCACGGCCGACAACAGCTGGTCTTCATCGAGCAGGCGCAAGCTGCGGTTTTTCCATTGCACGACGCCTCGGGTAAAGCGCGCGTTGCTGTTCTGCGCCGACGCCGAGGCCGTATCCAGCAGGCGCGCTTCGATGGCATGAATGCCGTCGACCTCATCCACTGGCACCACCACCGGGCCGCCGTCTGCCGAAACGATCAGCATGCGCGGCAATGTTCGGGCATCACCCACCGGCGCAACCGACGGGTCCAGCCCGAGCAACTCGACGAATGACAGACAGGCCACCAGCGCGCCGCGCACATTGGCAACGCCCAGCAGGGCACGGGATCGCTGGTGCGGAAGGGAATGAATGGCTTGCACCGGCGATACTTCCACCAGACACCGCGTCGGCAGACCGAGCCACTCTTCGCCGAGACGGAACACCACCGTCGAGCGGGTCTGGACGTCAGCGGCAAGCGCATCGCTGTGCACAGACACACGCTGCTCCTGGGCCAGGGAGTAACGGTCGAGCAAGCGCGTTGCCGCGGCTGAATACACCGAGCAGTTGCGGCAATGAATGTGATCGGCAAGCAGCGGGCAGGACCGGTCGCCATGGATGCCGATGCGATTCCAGCAGTCGTCGATCGCCGCGGCGTCGTCGCTGACCAGCTCTGTGTGTACGCGACTCATCCGCTGCGTCCTTCTTTAGTGACACCCCTTGCCGCGCGCTCCTGCAGCCGCCGGGCCCCTGCGCTGTCGCCTTGGGCGGCGAGCAGCGCGGCCAGTTGCGCCAGGGTTTCCGGATGCTGTGGTTGCAGATACAACGCCTTGCGATAAAACCCTTGTGCCGCGCTCGTCTCCCCCGCCACTTCGCTGAGCAGACCCAGCCAGTAGAACACCGGCGCAACGGGTTCGAAGCGCTTGAGGTACTGCTCACCAGCAGCCTTTGCCTCCGTCGTGCGGCCTTCATTGGCGAGGGCTGCGATGCTGCGCAATAACTCGGCAGCTTCGCCGTTGCCAGAACCCGTCGCCGCCACCGCTTTGATGTCGGGTCTGAGCGCAGCCCTGCGTTCTTCGGTCAGCGCAGGATCACTCACTAACCTTCGCGCAAAGGGCTGAGGTTTATGGGCGCCGCGCGACAGGGCCGATGTTGGGTGAGCAGCAGAGGAATCGCTTCGCGACGGCTGCATGGCTGGGGCAGTCACGACACTGTGGGGTTCGGCAATGGCCTCGTCACGCCGACGAAAGGCGAAGGACTGCGCGATGCCAATCGACACCATGCCCATGCGCCCGAGCAGGCTGCCCTCGGCAGGGCCGATAAACAACACGCCGTCTTCGCGGGTCATGCGTTTCAGCGCCTCGAAGCCCTGACGCTGGGTGTCGACGTCGAAGTAAATCAGCAGATTGCGGCAGAACACAAAGTCGTACGCCGATTGCGCCACCGCCATCGCAGGGTCGAGCAGGTTGCCTGATTGAAAGCGGACCTGATCCCGCACCCGCTCCTCCAGGCGATAGCCCTCCTCGACCGCGCTGAAAAAACGTTCCCGAAAACCCAGTTGATCGCCGCGGAAGGAGTTCTTGCCATACACGCCCTGGCGCGCGCGCTGGATCGAAAGCGGGCTGATGTCCACTGCCTCGACGCTGAACTGCGGCCCTCGAAGACCGGCGTCGAACAACGCCATGGCGATGGAATAAGGTTCCTCGCCGGTGGAGCACGGCAAGCTGAGAATGCGCAGCGGGCGTACGCCATTGAGCTGCGCCAGTCGGGCATTGGCCAGCTTGCCGAGGGTGACGAACGATTCCGGATAACGGAAAAACCACGTTTCGGGGACGATCACCGCTTCGATCAGCGCCTGTTGTTCGTCCGCCGAACCCAGCAGCATGTGCCAGTAGTCGTCGTGGTCACGCGCCTTGGACAGCGTGCAGCGCTGACGCACGGCGCGCTCGATGATCGCCTCGCCCACCGACGCGACGTCGAGCCCGATGCGGTCTTTGAGAAAGGCGAAGAAACGCGCGTCGCTGCTCATGGCGCGGCCTCGAAGGCATCGAGACTCATGGGCTGCTCGGGAAACAACAGCTCGCGCACGGCGTCGCTGAGTAAGTCCTCAACGCGTATCCATTGCAGCAGGCCTTGTTCGTCTTCGCGCACCGGGCCCAGATACGGCGCTTGTGAGTTGTCCAGGCCGTAGGCCTTGAATTCATGGGGCGAGCAGCGCAGCGTGTCGGTCGCCTGTTCGAGGATCAAACCCAGTTCCCGCGCCGGACGATCACCGCCAAGGCGGTAATGCACCAGCACCAGCCGCGTGCTGGTGCGCAGTTGCGCGGGATGGCCGAAGGTCAGCGCGCTGAGGTCGATGACCGGGACGATGGCGCCACGGTGGGCAAAGACACCGGCGACCCAGTGCGGCGCCTGTGCGATGGGCTTGAGCACCAGCCGCGGCAGCACTTCGGCGACTTCCGTCGCTTGCAGCGCGTAGCGTTCCGCACCGATGCGAAATAGCAGAAACAGCTTGTTCTTCGGCAACACCGCAGCGTTGCGCCTGGCTGAATGCTCGATCATGGCCTGGCTCAGACCTTGAAACGCGAAACGCCGCTACGCAGCCCCACCGCCACCTGACTCAGTTCATCAATGGCGAAGCTGGCCTGACGCAGGGATTCCACAGTCTGACTGCTGGCATCGCCCAGCTGCACCAGCGCCTGATTGATCTGTTCGGCGCCGGTGGCCTGGGCCTGCATGCCTTCGTTGACCATCAAAACACGCGGCGCCAGGGCCTGCACTTGATGGATGATCTGCGAAAGCTGCTCGCCGACCTGGGTCACTTCGTACATGCCGCGACGCACTTCTTCGGAAAACTTGTCCATGCCCATGACGCCCGCCGACACCGCCGACTGGATCTCGCGAACCATTTGCTCGATATCGTAAGTGGCAACGGCGGTCTGGTCGGCCAGGCGGCGGACTTCGGTGGCGACCACGGCGAAACCACGGCCGTATTCACCGGCTTTTTCCGCTTCGATCGCGGCGTTGAGCGACAGCAGGTTGGTCTGGTCGGCGACTTTGACGATGGTCACCACAACCTGATTGATGTTGCCGGCCTTCTCATTGAGGATCGCCAGCTTGGAGTTGACCAGATCGGCCGCGCCCATGACCGAGTGCATGGTTTCTTCCATGCGCGCCAGGCCTTGCTGACCGGAGCCCGCCAGGACCGAAGCCTGATCCGCCGCCGACGTTACTTCGGTCATGGTGCGCACCAGATCCCGGGACGTCGCGGCAATTTCCCGCGATGTGGCGCCGATCTCCGTGGTGGTCGCGGCGGTCTCGGTGGCGGTTGCCTGTTGCTGCTTGGAGGTGGCGGCGATCTCGGTCACCGAGGTGGTCACCTGAATCGACGAGCGCTGGGCCTGGGACACTAACGCGGCCAGTTCGGCGACCATGTCGTTAAAACCGGTCTGCACCGATCCGAACTCATCGTTGCGGTCCAGAGCCAGTCGTGTGCTCAGGTCGCCAGTGCGCATGGTGTCGAGGATCTGCACGATGCGATTCATCGGCGCCAGAATCGCGCGCATCAGCAACAGACCGCACGCGGCGGCCGCCAGCAAGGCGATGATCAGCGAGATACCGAGCGTGATCTTGGCGCTGGAAACAGCGGCCTGGATGGCGTCGGATGCCTTGTCGGCGACCACCTTGTTCTTGGCGCCGAGTGCGTTGAGCTGTTTGCGACCCTCAAACCACGCGGGCGTAAGTTGCTCGGTGAACATCCGTTGGGCCAGCGCGTAGTTATCGCCCTGGTAAGCCGCTAGCACCCCGTTGAGCACCAGCTGGTAGCGTTCGCGCAATTGCAGAAACTGGGCGAAGTCGTTGCGATCCGATTCGTCGAAGATGCTTTTCTGGTAATTGACGATCTGCGCCTGCAGGCGATCTTCGAATTCTTTGTACTGGTCTTCTTCAGCGCTGGTGAGGTCGCGACCCGCGCCTTCAACCAGCAGATGCTGGGTGGCTACGTAGCTTTCAACCCAGGCGCCGCGCACGGTACTGCTGTAAAAAACGCCGGGGAGCGCGTCCAGCCTCACCGCGTCGCCGCTGTTTTCGATGACCAACAGGCGATTGAACGCCGCAACCACCATCAACAGCATGATGGCGATGATGACAGCGAAGCTCGCCAAAATCCGTTGACGCAACGTCCAGTTCTTCACAGTCAGCCCTCAGGGGTTCAACGCCGGCATGACCGGGTTCAAGAAGCGGACCGACGAACGGTCCAAAACGAGCGGGAGTATAGCTTAGTGACTTCCCAATAAACGGGCCGTTTCCGACAAGAAAAACGCCATATCGCACAGCCAGATCGGAAGTGTCTTACACGCTATCGGCTTGATGCGGCGTTGCTTGATGGTACGAATGCGTTGAAGGCGGATGAATGAGTGGGGACTTTTGGAGCGCGGGAGAAGAATGCGGGTCAGTCTCCAATGATTATTGGGGCTGACCCGGGGACTTGCAGGTACTCGGTTTCTTGTAACCGATGCGGCAAAGACTGACCGCTTACGGCTGCGCCTGACGAACCTGATGCTCAAGCTCGGTTTTGAGCGCCGGATCGAGCTTCAGCTGCTTGGCGAGTTCGTCCAGGTAAGCACGCTCCATGAAGTGCTCTTCGTCGACCATCATCACACTGGCCAGGTACATCTCGGCGGCGATTTCCGGGGTTCGCGCTGCGCGGGCCACGTCGGCAGGGTCCAGCGGTTTGTTGAGTTCAGCGTGCAGCCATTGCTGCAGTTCATTGTCGCCGGTGATGCGGGTGAATTCGCCTTCGATGAGCTCGCGCTCACGCTCGTCGACATGCCCGTCCGACTTGGCCGCTGCCACCAGCGCCCGCAAGATGGCCTCGCTGTGCTGTTCGACCTGGGCCGGGGGCACGCGGTCCACGGTTTGCGGCTCAGCCGGTTGCGCCACACCCTGACTCGCCTGCCAGTTGCCGTAGGCCTTGTAGGCCAGCACGCCCAGGGCCGCGAGCCCGCCGTAGGTCAGCGCTTTGCCACCCATCTTGCGTGCGCCTTTGTTGCCCATCAGCAAGCCCATCGCGCCTGCCGCCAATGCACCGCCACCGGCACCGGAGAGCAGCCCGCCCAGCCCACCGCCCGAATTCCCGCCCATGCCACTGCCCAACTTGCCGCCGCTGACTTTTCCAAGCAGATCACCTAGACCGCCCTGCCCGTTGTTGCCGCTCTTGTCGTGAGCGCCGGCCTTGTTTTGCAGCAGGTCCTGGCCGGATTTCAAGAGTTGATCGAGTAAACCGCGAGTGTTCATGACTTCACCTTTAAAGGAGGGACAGACGATTCGACCCGCAGGTTAAGACGAAGGCACCTGCGCCCGTTGGGCCGGTTTGCTTCTGAATGTTGCGGCGGCCGGGTGTCCTGCGTCGGGGTGACGAAGGGTTTTCACTGAAGCGCCTCAGCCTGCTGGAATGGGCTCGGTATTTGCTGCATCAAAGTTTGTCGAGGATCGAACTGGGCACTACGCTCTGCACCACCGATCTCTGCCCAAACAACCACCAAGAGGCAACCCCACCATGTCCGTGCACAAGACCGCGATTCTGAGCGCCGTGATCAGCGCCCTATTCACCAATGGCGCGGTGCAGGCCGCTGAAGCACTCACGGCGGTGGGCGATGGCGAGGGACAACTGGATATCGTGGCGTGGCCGGGGTATATCGAGCGTGGCGAAAGCGACAAGGCCTACGACTGGGTGACCGGCTTCGAACAGGAGACTGGCTGCAAGGTCAACGTCAAGACCGCCGCGACCTCCGACGAGATGGTCAGCCTGATGACCAAGGGCGGCTATGACCTGGTTACCGCCTCGGGCGACGCGTCCTTGCGCCTGATCGCCGGCAAGCGGGTGCAGCCCATCGACCCCACACTGATCCCGAACTGGAAAACCCTCGACCCGCGCCTGAAAGACGGGCCGTGGTACACAGTCGAGAACAAAACGTACGGCACGCCCTACCAGTGGGGCCCGAACGTGCTGATGTACAACACCAACGTATTCAAGACGCCGCCGGTGAGCTGGAGCGTGGTGTTCGAGCCACAGGATTTGCCCGACGGCAAACCGAACAAGGGTCGGGTCCAGGCCTACGACGGGCCGATCTACATCGCCGACGCGGCGCTGTATCTGAAGACCGCCAAGCCGGAGCTGAACATTGTCGACCCTTACCAGCTCACCGAGACCCAGTACAAAGCCGTGCTCGACCTGCTTCGCGCCCAGCAGCCGCTGGTTCATCGCTACTGGCACGACGCGACGGTGCAGATGAGCGACGTGAAAAACGAAGGCGTGGCGGCGTCCAGTTCGTGGGGTTACATGGTCAACGGGCTGGTCGCCGACAAGCAGCCCGTCGCCTCGACCATCCCCCAGGAAGGCGCCACCGGCTGGGCCGACACGACGATGTTGCACGCCGAGGCCAAACACCCCAACTGCGCCTACAAATGGATGAACTGGTCGCTGCAACCGAAAGTTCAGGGCGACGTGGCGGCCTGGTTCGGCTCCCTGCCAGTGGTGCCTGAAGCGTGCAAGGGCAACGAACTGCTGGGCGCCGAGGGCTGCGAAACCAACGGGTTTGACCTGTTCGAAAAAATCGCCTTCTGGAAAACACCCCAGGCCGAGGGCGGCAAATACGTGCCGTACAGCCGCTGGACTCAGGATTACATTGCGATCATGGGTGGACGTTAAGCCATGACCCACGCTGTCCAGTTCACCCAGGTCTCGCGGTTGTTCGGCGAGGTGAAAGCCGTGGACCGGGTGTCCATCGATATCGAGGACGGCGAGTTCTTTTCCATGCTCGGCCCCTCGGGCTCCGGCAAGACCACATGCCTGCGCCTGATCGCCGGCTTCGAGCAACCCAGCGCCGGCTCGATCCGCATTCATGGCCAGGAAGCGGCCGGCTTGCCGCCCTATCAGCGTGACGTCAACACCGTGTTTCAGGACTACGCCTTGTTCCCGCACATGAACGTACGGGACAACGTCGCCTACGGCCTGAAAGTCAAAGGCGTCGGCAAGGCCGAACGAATCAAGCGGGCCGACGAGGCCCTGAACATGGTCGCGCTCGATGGCTATGGTGCGCGCAAACCGGTGCAACTGTCCGGCGGACAGCGCCAGCGTGTGGCCCTGGCGCGCGCGCTGGTCAATCGCCCGCGGGTGCTGCTGCTCGACGAACCCCTCGGTGCCCTCGACCTGAAGCTGCGCGAACAGATGCAGAGTGAGCTGAAGAAACTGCAGCGCCAGTTGGGCATCACCTTCATCTTCGTCACCCACGACCAGACCGAAGCGCTGTCGATGTCGGACCGGGTCGCGGTGTTCAACAAGGGCCGCATCGAACAAGTCGATACGCCGCGCAATCTGTACATGAAACCAGCGACGACCTTTGTGGCGGAATTCGTGGGCACCTCCAACGTTGTGCGCGGCGAACTGGCCCAGGCGTTGAGCGGCAGCCCGGGCGCGTTTTCCATTCGGCCGGAGCATATTCGGTTCGCCGAGGGCGTTGGGGCGAGCCACGAGGTTCAGGTCAGCGGCGTGCTGCACGACGTTCAATATCAGGGCAGTGCCACCCGCTATGAGGTCAAACTGGACAACGGCCAGACGCTCACAGTCAGCCAGGCCAATGATCAGTGGCTGGACACGGGCGCGCGCTACCCGTCGGGGCAACGCGTTACCGTTCGCTGGGCGCGGGAAGCGATGATTGCGCTGCATGACGCGCCGGACGAGGCGCATTGAGATGGGTCAGACGTTCACTGGCTCCGCGCCGACGCAACAGCAATCGCCACTCCGGCGTTTTTCCGGCCTGCTGTATCGACGCCCGAATCTGTACCTGTCGCTGCTGCTGATCCCGCCGCTGCTCTGGTTTGGCGCGATTTACCTCGGCTCGCTGCTGGGCCTGTTGTGGCAAGGCCTCTACACCTTCGACGACTTCAGCATGACCGTGACGCCCGACTTGACCCTGGCGAACGTCGCCGCGTTGTTCAACCCGGCCAACTTCGACGTCATCCGGCGCACCCTGACCATGGCGGTCGCGGTGTCCATCGCCAGCGCGGTCGTCGCCTTCCCCATCGCGTACTACATGGCGCGCTACACCACCGGCAAAACCAAGGCGTTTTTCTACATCGCGGTGATGATGCCGATGTGGGCCAGTTACATCGTCAAGGCCTACGCGTGGACGCTGCTGCTGGCCAAGGGCGGCGTCGCGCAATGGTTCGTTCAGCATCTGGGATTGGCGCCGGTGTTGCAGTGGCTGTTGAGCGTTCCCGGCATTGGCGGCAGTACGTTGTCGACCTCGCACCTTGGGCGCTTCCTGGTGTTCGTCTACATCTGGCTGCCGTTCATGATTCTGCCGATTCAGGCATCCCTCGAACGCTTGCCGCCGTCACTGCTGCACGCCTCCGCCGACCTCGGCGCCACGCCCCGGCAGACGTTCACGCGCGTGATTCTGCCGTTGTCGGTGCCGGGCATTGCGGCGGGCTCGATCTTCACGTTTTCGCTGACGCTGGGGGATTTCATCGTGCCGCAACTGATCGGCCCGCCGGGCTACTTCATTGGCAGCATGGTGTACGCCCAGCAAGGCGCCATCGGCAACATGCCCATGGCGGCGGCGTTCACGCTGGTGCCCATTGTGCTGATCGCGGTCTATCTCGCTATCGTCAAACGACTGGGGGCTTTCGATGCACTCTGAAAAAGCGTCGTGGGGCCTGAAAATCGCCGCCTGGGGCGGACTGGTGTTTCTGCACTTTCCGATCCTGATCATCTTCCTCTACGCCTTCAACACCGAAGACGCCGCCTTCAGCTTCCCGCCGAAAGGCTTCACCCTGAAGTGGATCAGCGTGGCCTTCGCGCGGCCGGACGTGCTGGAGTCGATCAAGTTGTCGCTGCAAATCGCCTGTGGCGCCACGCTGATCGCACTGGTGCTCGGCACGCTGGCGTCCGCGGCGTTGTACAGGCGGGACTTCTTCGGCAAGGACGGCATTTCGCTGATGCTGATTCTGCCCATCGCCCTGCCCGGCATCATCACCGGGCTGGCCTTGTTGTCGGCATTCAAGACCCTGGGGATCGAGCCGGGGATGTTCACCATCATTGTCGGCCACGCGACCTTCTGTGTGGTGATCGTCTACAACAACGTCATCGCCCGCCTGCGCCGCACGTCCCACAGCCTGATCGAAGCGTCGATGGATCTCGGCGCCGACGGCTGGCAGACCTTCCGCTACATCATCATGCCCAACCTGGGCTCGGCGCTGCTGGCCGGCGGCATGCTGGCGTTCGCCCTGTCGTTCGACGAGATCATCGTCACCACCTTCACCGCCGGGCATGAGCGCACCCTGCCCCTCTGGCTGCTCAACCAACTCAGCCGCCCACGGGACGTGCCGGTGACCAATATGGTGGCGATGCTCGTGATGATGGTGACCATGCTGCCCATCCTCGGCGCGTACTACCTGACTCGGGGCGGGGAAAGCGTGGCGGGCAGCGGGGGCAAGTGAAGGGCTATCTTCATTCCGAAGGCCGACGCAGAACAAATGTGGGAGTGACCGGGGTGGCGCTCCACCCCGGTCACTCCCACATGGATCTTCTCCAATAGAACCAGCATCACAGAGCCAGAGATGCTGGAGCAGTCCAGATCAGCTATTCAGCGGTGTGATCAATCCCGCAAATCCGACTCATGAATCGGCTGGTCGCGGTGGGTTGCACGCTGGTATTGCGCAGGCCATGTGGCCTGGCGTCCACCGAGGGCTTCGTCGGCCTGCAGCGGCCAGTAGGGATCGCGCAGCAGCTCACGTGCGAGGAAAATCAGGTCAGCCTGACCCGTCCGCAGAATGGTGTCGGCCTGGGTGGGTTCGGTGATCATGCCCACGGTGCCGGTGGCAATGCCGGATTCACTGCGCACGCGAGCGGCGAACTCGGTTTGATAACCCGGGCCCACCGGAATCTCGGCTTTGGCTGCAGTACCGCCGGAAGACACGTCAACCAGATCGACGTCCAACGCTTTCAGGCGCTTGGCCAGTTCGACAGTTTCATCTGCGTTCCAACCCCCTCCACCCAATCGGTGGCCGAGACACGCACGAACACCGGCAGCTCCGCGGGCCAGACTTCACGCACGGCTTTGGTGATTTCAAGGGTCAGACGAATGCGATTTTCGAACGAGCCACCGTATTGATCCTGACGCTGGTTGCTCAGCGGCGACAGGAATTGATGCAGCAGATAACCGTGGGCAGCGTGGATTTCGACCACTTTGAAACCTGCGGTCAAGGCACGTTTGGCACCGTCAGCAAAGGCTTTGATGACCTCCTGAATCTGGGCTTCATCCAGCGCAGTGGGCGTGGTGTAACTCGGATCGAAAGCGATGTCCGACGGACCCCAGGTCGCCCAGCCGCCCTGATCGGCAGGGATGGCGCCGCTCTGGCTCACCCACGGACGCCATGTGCTGGCCTTGCGTCCGGCATGGGACAGCTGAATGCCGGCCACCGCGCCTTGCGCCTCGATGAAGCGAGTAATGCGTTGCAGCGGTGCGATCTGCTCGTCGTTCCAGATGCCGAGGTCTTCCGGGGTGATACGACCGTCCTGTGTAACTGCCGCCGCTTCGGTAAAGATCAGCCCGGCGCCGCCTACCGCACGGCTGCCCAGATGGACCAGATGCCAGTCATTGGCCAGGCCGTCAGCGCAGGAGTACTGACACATCGGCGAAACCACAATGCGATTGCGCAGCGTCAGTTGGCGAAGGGTATAGGGTTCAAGCAGCAGGCTCATAGGGACCTCTCAGATCGTGTGGCAGGTTCCATAGGTTGCGAACCTTGAGCCTAGTCGACAACCCGAGAGAAGTGAGGGTTCAGTCGTTTACCGGCTGAAGCCGGTCCTGCTGACACACCGCGTGCACCTGTAGGACTGGCTTTGGCCGGAAAAGGCGTCGGGGGTCGCACTGCGAAATTGAGGGTGCTCAAACAGGCCTCTTCCCGGCTAAAGCCGGTCCCACTGAAACAACACGTACACCCGTAGGACCGGCTTTAGCCGGGAAAGCGTCAGTAGGCACACCGCACGTTGATCGGGGCTCAGCGTGGCGAGAGGTGAACCACCATCAGTTGCACGGTTTCGTTGCCACGGAATTCGTTCAGGTCCAGCTTGTACGCCAGCTCGACCCAGCGCACCGTCGGGTTGGGCCATACCTCGCGATCGATGCTGAAGGCAATGCCTTCAAGCTTCACGCTGCCGCACTCGGTCTTGAGTACCATCTTCAGATGGCGCTCGCCGACCACTCGCTGCTCAACCAACTGGAACACGCCATGGAACAACGGCTCGGGAAAGTGCTGCCCCCACGGGCCGGCGTTGCGCAGGGCACGGGCCAGTTCCAGATGGAATTCTTCCACCGCCAGGGTGCCGTCGGACAACAGCCGGCCGGTCAGGTCCTCTTCCTTGAGCTGGCGGCGAACCTCGGTGTCGAAGGCCTCGGCAAATGCCGGGAAGTTGCCCTCCGGCAGCGACAGCCCGGCCGCCATCGCGTGGCCGCCGAACTTGCTGATCAGCTCGGGATGCCTCGCCGCCACGGCATCGAGTGCGTCGCGGATGTGAAAGCCCGGTACCGAACGCGCCGAGCCTTTCAGCACCCCTCGCCGGCGCTGGCGAATGCAATGGTCGGGCGGTGATAACGCTCTTTCATGCGCGAGGCCAGAATGCCGATCACGCCCTGGTGCCACTCGGGTTCGAACAAACATAGCCCGAACGGCATCGACTCCAGCGGCAGGTCCTTGAGCTGGGCCAGCGCTTCTCGCTGCATGCCCTGCTCGATGGATTTACGGTCCTGGTTGAGTTCGTCCAGACGCACGGCCATTTCCCGCGCCTCGGTCTCGTCATCACACAGCAGGCATTCGATGCCCAGGCTCATGTCATCCAGACGCCCGGCGGCGTTCAGGCGCGGGCCGATGATGAAGCCCAGGTCGGTGGAAGTGATCCGCGAGGCCTCGCGACGGGCCACTTCGAGAATGGCGCGCAACCCCGGACGCGCACGCCCGGCGCGGATGCGCATCAATCCCTGGTGCACCAGAATCCGATTGTTGGCATCCAGCGGCACCACGTCAGCGACGCTACCCAGCGCCACCAGATCCAGCAACTCGCCCAGATTGGGTTGAGCACGGCCCTCGAACCAGCCGATGTCCCGCAGTCGCGCGCGCAAGGCCATCAACACATAAAAGATCACGCCGACGCCGGCCAGCGACTTGCTCGGGAACGTGCAGCCGGGCTGGTTCGGGTTGACGATGGCGTCGGCCGCCGGCAATTCGTGACCAGGCAAATGATGGTCGGTGACCAATACCTGCAAGCCTGCTGCTTTCGCTGCCGCCACACCTTCGACGCTGGAAATGCCGTTGTCCACGGTCATCAACAGCTCGGGCTGGCGCTCAAGCGCGACCTGAACGATTTCCGGTGTCAGGCCGTAACCGAATTCGAAACGGTTCGGCACCAGGTAGTCCACATGCGCCGCACCCAGCAGGCGCAGGCCCAACACGCCGACCGTGCTGGCCGTCGCGCCGTCGGCATCGAAGTCTCCGACGATGAGGATGCGCTGACGCTGCTGAAAGGCCGTCACCAGCAGATCGACGGCGGCGTCGATGCCTTTGAGCTGTTGATACGGAATCAACCGGGCCAGGCCCTTGTCGAGCTCTGCCTCCGAGGCCACACCGCGTGCTG
Organism: Pseudomonas sp. 15A4; assembly: GCF_016925575.1. Classification (NCBI taxonomy): domain Bacteria; kingdom Pseudomonadati; phylum Pseudomonadota; class Gammaproteobacteria; order Pseudomonadales; family Pseudomonadaceae; genus Pseudomonas; species Pseudomonas sp. 15A4. The sequence continues at coordinate 5,486,261 of NZ_CP068986.1, forward strand.
CGTACAACCGGGTGAGCAAGGGCGGCAGATCGCCAAGAAAAGGCAGGTTGTCAGGTAACTCGCGTGGTTCGATGCGCATTCAGGTTCCGCTGGGATTCTCGTTGGGACTGTCAGGAGGTAGCGATGCCGTCGCGATGCCTTGGCAACAGCATTGCGAGGCCGTCGCGGTGCAGGCGTGAATCAGCCCCGCTCGCCTGCCAGCCACTGCAATTGCACTTCGTGCTGGCCGCGATCATCGGTGACGAAGATGGTGCCTTCGCTGATCATCACGTCCCACTTGATCACCCGAGGCATGTCTTTGGACAGGACTTCGAGCGCTTCCTGGGGTACCGACGCGATGTTGACGTTCTTCAATGTCTTGATCGCCGGTATGACCTTGCCTTCCCACACCCGCAGACTGCCGTAGGCCAGCAGGCTGGTGCGTTCGGTGCGGCGCGAGCACCAGGTCAGGCGGTCGGCATCAGGCTGGCCCACTTCGATCCAGTGCAGAACGCGATCGTCCAGACTCTTTTCCCACAAGGCAGGTTCGTCGACGTCGGACAGACCCCGGCCGAACGACAGGTGCTCGTTGTACCAGAAGGCGTAGGCCAGCAGGCGCACGGTCATGCGCTCTTCGGTTTCCGAAGGATGACGGGCGATGGTCTGCTTGACGGTTTCATAGACACCGCGATCAAGGTCGGTGAGATTGAGTTCGAACTTGTAGGTCGTGGACGGCTGGGCCATGAACGGGCTTCTAGAGAGACGGGAAAGGCGGCAAGTCTACCCGATGCAGCCCCGTTGAACGACCGAACTCGATGAGCGATGCGGGTCGCCCTTCGAATGGGGGATGGGGCACAGCATTCGCGAGGGGTTACTCAAGCCCGTACGACATGTGTTAAATAAATGAAGCACATCACCGATTCCTTGCTGCGAGACGCTGTCGATGAGGGTCAACGCTTCCATGCATGACACCGGTTCCCGAATGCGCGCCTTGCTGGTCGTTGCGCTGTTCGCCTGCCTGCCCGCTACCGCGTCGGCGCGTGAAACGCTGATCTGGCTGCTCCGCGATTTCCCGCCTCTCACCATATTTTCCGGGCCACTGGCGGGCCAGGGGGCCATCGACAAGCTGATGCCCGAGCTGACGGCACGGATGCCGGAATACGATCATCAGATCATGCACGTCAACCGCGCGCGCGGAACGCAGATGCTCAATGACCCCGATGTGTTCGCCTGCGACCCCACCCTGCTATGGACGCCGGAGCGAGATAAAACCATTCTGTTTTCCATCCCTGCCTACGCCACGCCCAGTAATGGCGTGACCATCGAGCGGCGGCGTCACGCATTCTTCGCGGCGTTCATGGATGCCGACGGGCGTCTGGACCTTGGCGCCTTGCTGGCCAGCGACAGCGTCGATGTCGGCATCGTCGGTGGACGCAGTTACGGCCCGGTCATCGACAAAGTGCTGCGCGAGACCACTCACCCCAATCGACTGATCCTGCACTACGGCAACGCGGCGGTCGGCAGCATGCTGGAGATGGAACGACTGGATCGCTTTCAGGCGATCATCAGTTACTGGCCGGAGGCGCGCTTTCACGCCCAGCAACAAGGCATCCCCCTGGACGACCTGGAGTTTCTGCCGGTCAAGGGCGTGCCCAAATACCAGTTCGCTCACATTGCCTGTTCAAAAACAGACAAGGGACGCGCGGCGATGGACATCATCAACCGGGAAATGCGCGTGCTGCGAGTGACGCGACTGATCGGGTTTTATGCGGAGTGGATGGTCAAGAAGGAGGAGTATCTTCGCGACGCCCAGACGTTTTTCGAGGAGCCGCCGAATTGACGTGGGGTAAACCGCTGTCTGGCGCGAAAAGCCGGATTTCAGACAAAAGAAACCCCGAGCAGCGGGGAGACTGCTCGGGGTCAACCGCGGTCCCTCTTGGACCCGCACGGCAGGCAGCATGAACACCGGAGCACAATGCCTGCGCCTACCGTAACTGATAGGAGCCTACTGAATTGAGAAGGTTCCCCGCAGCTCAGACAAAAGGTCGAGCTGCAGCATAAGCGGCGGACTGCGAAACATTGCGCAAGGCGGCGATAACGCAAGGCTCGATGCGCCCTTCTGCCACCATCAAGTCACGGTGAAGACCATCTACCACGTCCGTCAGCTGACGCTTGTCGCCCAATTGCGATGCAGAGAAAACACGTTCGATTACCATCGCACCCGCTGGATTTTTCAGCGTCACCAGGCGCTCGCCCAGGATACCGGCAGGGCCAATATTCACCTGATAGGGGGACAGCGCTTCGCTCAGTAGCAAGCTGATATTTTCCATCCGGATCACCACTCAACAGTTTGAATGCAAAGGTGCTAACCAATGACCATTGGCAGCAGCGAAAAGTTCGAGAGCCGGAATGCGCGAACTCAAGCGCACCTGATTGCGGCAGTCTGATCCCCGAGCATGCCTGCCGATTGTGACAGGCAGAATTCACTCCTCCGGAGCCTTTGCCTGCCCTATGCCGTCGAGCAGCGCGCGCAACTGCCCTGCCGCTTCCTCCGCCGCCGTGCGCGCGTCGCGCAACTCAGACTCAAGGCGCTTGCGCTCGCTGATGTCAATCCAGCCGCCGAGCAAGCCATGCAACTGACCGTCGCCACGGTGGTAGGGCACCGCCCATTGCCAGGCATGGATCTGTCGCCCGGCAAGCGTAAGGGTGCGCTCGGTAAATGCGGGCTGCTGCGTGTCCAGCAGCTTCATGTAATCAGCGTGCATTTGCTCGGCCAGGTCGCCAGGAACGAGATCGACGTCGATCAGGCGCCGTCCCTGCAGTTGCTCGTAACCGATGCCGAAGCTTTCCTCATAACTGCGATTGCAGGCAATCAGCCGCCCCTGAAGATCACGTACGTAAATCGGGTTCGGGATGCCGTTGAGCAGCGTGCGTTTGAAGGCCAACTGATCACCCAGCTGTTCTTCCGCGCGCTGACGTTGGTGAATCTGAAACTTCAAACGGCTGCTCCAGGCCAGGGACACAATGCCCAGCAGCAGCGAAACGCTCATGACCCAGTAAATCCACGCCGGTATACGATTCCAGACCGAGGGTGGAACGGCGCCCGCGCTAAGCCATTTGAGGCGGATCGCACGCATTTCAGCCACAGGAAATTCTTCCAGCGCCTTGTTCAGAATGCTGAGCAATTCGGGATGGGTCTTGACCACGGAAAATCTGTCCGGCGACCACAGGCCTTCGACGCTGCGCCCCACTTTCAGTTCGCCAGGAGAGATCCATGCACCCGCCTCGTTCTGGAGCGTTGCGTCCGCCTCGCCCTCCTCGACCAACTGTCGCGCCTCAGCATAAGTGGGCACAAGCCGCAAGCGGATGTCGGGATAGCGCTTCTGGATGAACTCCAGCAACGCATGCCGCGCAGGAAGTGCCAGCACCTTGCCGGCCATGTCCGACAATTGCAGGGACGCGTCGCTGTCGGCGCGCAACAGAAATACCCAGCTGTTGCCGCCGAAGGCATAGGTGAAATCCAGCAGTTTCTTGCGCGCCGGGTTTTCGGCCAGCGTGGTGTTCATGTGTGCACCGCCGTCTGCCAATGTCTCCAGTAGCGCATGGGTGGAAGCCGCGTCCTCGTACACGAACTGCAATCCGGTCAGACGCGAAATGCGCGACAGCAGATCGACGTTCAACCCCACCCATCGCCCTCGAGCGTCTTTGTAGACGTACGGAGGGTGCTGGGTTGACGCCACGATGACCCGCGGATGCTTGCGAATCCATAGCTGTTCGCCGGCGCTGAAACTGACTTGCCGATGACCCGGATCTGCGCCGAGGCCAACGGTCCATCGTCCGTGGATTTCACGGCTCAATGAGTCATTTATGTTCGCCAAGGCACGGCCAAAAAGCTGCAGCAGCTTTGACTCCTGTTCACGAAATGCGAAGGAAAATCCCACGGGCGGCAACAGACTGTCGAACTTGATCTGTAACCCAAGGTAGGGCCGCAACACGCTGTAGGACTGGACCATCAGCTCGTTCGCGATCAGTGCGTCGGCATCCTCGTGCGCCAGTGCCTCCATGGCGCTGTAGAGCGTGGGGGCAAGCACGATCTCGCTTTTGGGGTAGGTTCGCTGCACCACTGCAGCATCGGCATAGCCATCCAGCAATAGCACGCGCTTGTTCTCGAGCGAAGGCTTGAGGCCAATGTCGTTGCCGCGGCCGACCACCACCGCACGGTCCGGCACGTATTCAGGCGTGAACGCCAGCCCGGCTGTGTTTCGCTCGAACCCGCTGGCGCTGGTCAGCACGTCGATTTCTCCGGCCAGCAACGCGTCCACCGCGTGTGCACGCTTGGCAAACCCTTGCACATGGGTCGGAATCCCCAACCGGGCAGTGACCACGCTGAGGTAATCCGCACTGATGCCCTGATACCGATTACGATCCGCGGTGATGTCGACGGGCTCGTGATCGGCGACGGAAATACCGACCCGCAGCACTTTTCGTGCGTCCAGCCATTGGCGGTCCGCGTCATCAAGCGCCAGGGGCTGTTGCGCAAGGAATGGCGCGCCCAACGTGAAAGGCAGGTTTTCAGAAGTATGGCCGACGCGGCTGTAGAGACACACAAGCAGGAGCACCGCCCACAGCGCCGGTCCGAAATCAAGGTGACGGCCGTTGAATACCGTTGAGTAAAAATGTTTAACAACCACAGGCTTATCCGAGAATTAAAATTCTTCGGAAGTGTGGCACGCAGAAAAAACAAGGCCCGCTGCGAGGCGGGCCTTAGTTGTTACACGACGATACCGTCAGAGAGGTTTGCCACGATTACCGTGCTGGCTGACAAAGGCCTGTACGGCCTTGAGGTCATTTGGCAGGACAGTGCAGCGCTCGTCTCGCTCAAACAAATCAGACAAATGTGCAGGCAGCTCGAGTGCTTTTCCTACACCGGCTTTCAGCACGGCGTCCGGAAACTTGACCGGATGCGCTGTGCCCAGAATCACCATCGGCGTGTCCAGGCTGCGGCGGCAGTCCCGCGCGGCCTTTACGCCGATCGCGGTGTGCGGATCCAGCAACTCGCCAGTGCTGGCGAACACTTCAGCGATGGTTTTGCAGGTGTCTTCGTCACTGACCGCCAGGGAATCAAACAGCTTGCGGGTTTCGGTCCAGCGTTCCTCTTCAACGCTGAAACCGCCGCCCTGCCTGAAGTTGGCCATGAGCTCGGCAATCGCGCCGCCGTTGCGACCGTGCATGTCGAACAGCAGACGCTCGAAGTTGGACGACACCATGATGTCCATCGACGGCGACAGCGTGGCGTGCAGGGTTTCCTTGACGTACTGATTGCCGCTCATAAAGCGGTGCAGGATGTCGTTGCGGTTAGTGGCAACCACTAGTTGGCTGATCGGCAAGCCCATGTTGCGGGCCAGGTAACCGGCGAAAATGTCGCCGAAGTTGCCGGTCGGCACGGAGAACGCCACCGAACGCGCCGGACCACCCAGCTGCAAGGCCGCGTGGAAGTAGTAGACGATCTGGGCCATGATCCGCGCCCAGTTGATCGAGTTCACCGCCACCAGACGCGTGCCTTTCAGAAAGCTCTGGTCAGCGAAGCTGTTCTTGACCATTTCCTGGCAGTCGTCGAAGTTGCCTTCGATCGCGATGTTATGGATGTTCTCACCGAAGATAGTGGTCATCTGGCGGCGCTGCACATCGGACACGCGATTGTTCGGGTGCAGGATGAAGATGTCGACGTTATCGCAACGACGGCAGCCTTCGATGGCGGCCGAGCCAGTGTCACCCGAGGTGGCGCCGATGATGACCACGCGCTCGCCACGCTTCTCCAGCACGTAATCCAGCAGACGACCCAGCAGTTGCAGGGCGAAATCCTTGAACGCCAGGGTCGGGCCGTGAAACAGCTCCAATACCCACTCGTTGCCGTTCAGCTGGCGCAGCGGCGCCACCGCAGCGTGGGAGAAAACGCAGTAGGTTTCTTCGAGAATTTTTTGAAATCCGCGTCGGGGATGCTGCCCGTCACGAACGGACGCATCACGCGAAAAGCCAGCTCGTGATAAGGCAGCCCGGCCCAGGACGCGATCTCTTCCTGAGTAAAGCGCGGCAGGTTTTCCGGCACATACAGACCGCCATCGCTTGCCAGACCGGTCAGCAGCACGTCTTCGAAATTCAGGGCCGGTGCCTGGCCGCGGGTACTGATATAGCGCATTTTTCAAACCTTCGGTTTGGGCGGCAAGCTTCAAGTGGCGGGCTGCAGGTCAAGACGATTTGCCTTCCCCTGCCGCCCGGAGCACGAAGCTCACCGCGATATGATTTTGCTCTCACTTGCAGCTTGCCGCTTTGGACTTATCGCTGCTTTCAGTTCAGATGCTCGACGCGGATGCGCACAACCGGGCCGGCAACGTCTTCGAGCGCTTCCAGCGCTTCGATCGCATCGTTCATGCGTTTCTCGACCACGCGGTGGGTCAGCAGAATCATCGGCACCAGGCCGTCATGTTCTTCGACTTCTTTCTGCATGATCGATTCGATGTTGATGCCGCGCTCGGACAGGATACTCGCCACCTGCGCCAGCACGCCGGGATGATCCTTGGCCTGAATGCGCAGGTAGTAGGCGCTTTCGCACGCGTCGATCGGCAGGATCGGGTGGGCCGACAGCGAATCGGGCTGAAAGGCCAGATGCGGGACGCGATTTTCAGGGTCGGTGGTCAGGGCACGGACCACGTCGACCAGATCGGCCACGACTGACGAAGCGGTGGGCTCCATGCCGGCACCTGCGCCGTAGAACAATGTCGAGCCGGCCGCGTCGCCGTTGACCATCACGGCGTTCATCACACCGTTGACGTTGGCGATCAGGCGATCCGCCGGGATCAGGGTCGGGTGCACCCGCAGCTCGATACCGGTCGGCGTGCTGCGGGCGACGCCCAGGTGTTTGATCCGGTAGCCCAGCGCTTCGGCGTAATTGACGTCGGCGGTGGTCAGCTTGGTGATGCCTTCGGTGTAAGCCTTGTCGAACTGCAGCGGGATGCCAAAGGCGATGGACGCCAGAATCGTCAGCTTATGCGCCGCGTCGATGCCTTCGACGTCGAAGGTCGGATCGGCTTCTGCATAGCCCAGCGCCTGCGCTTCAGCGAGGACGTCCGGGAAGGTGCGGCCTTTTTCGCGCATCTCGGTGAGGATGAAGTTGCCGGTGCCGTTGATGATGCCGGCGACCCAGTTGATGCGGTTGGCAGACAGGCCTTCACGAATGGCCTTGATCACCGGAATACCGCCTGCCACCGCCGCTTCGAAAGCCACGATGACGCCCTTCTCCCGGGCCTTGGCGAAAATCTCGTTGCCGTGCACGGCGATCAGCGCCTTGTTGGCGGTGACCACGTGCTTGCCGTTTTCGATGGCCTTGAGCACCAGCTCGCGGGCGATGGTATAGCCACCGATCAGCTCGATGACGATGTCGATTTCAGGGTTGCTCGCCACGTCGAATACGTCGGTCGTGGTCGGGGTACCGGTAATCTGGCAATTGGGGTTTGGTGTACGCATGGCAATTTGCGCCACTTCGATTCCACGCCCGGCACGGCGGGCAATTTCCTCGGCGTTACGCTTTAGCACATTGAAGGTACCGCCACCGACAGTACCCAGCCCACAGATGCCTACTTTGACCGGTTTCACTATGAACTCCCCATAAAACGGCCGACGCAAGGCCGGCCGTGGAATCAGCCGCATTCAGCACGGCTCGCTATTGATGAAGCGCTGCTGACAGGCCGCTTCAGTGTTGACCGCAGGAGGCTGCGATAAACGAGATTACTTGGCACTCAGCGCCAGTTTGGCCACTTGCGGCGCTGGCTGATAGCCCGGAATCAGCTGACCGTCGGCCAACACAATGGCCGGTGTGCCGTTCACGCCGATGGACTGGCCGATTTCAAATTGCTTTGTGACCGGGTTGTCGCACTTGGGCGCTTGAATATTCTTGCCGTCGACCATGCGGTCCATAGCACCGCGGCGGTCCTTGGAGCACCAGACTGCCTGGAGTTGCTCGTCGCCCGGCGAACCCAGGCCCTGACGCGGGAACGCCACATAACGCACTTCAATGCCGCGCTTGTTCAGCTCCGGCACTTCGGCGTGGAGTTTGTGGCAGTACGGGCAGGTGGTGTCGGTGAACACCGTGATATGGGATTTGGTCTCGCCCACGGCGGGGTAGACGACCATTTCAGCGGCAGGAATGCCATTGATGGTCTTGGAAATCGCCTGACGCTCAACCTTCTCGGTCAGGTTGACCGGCTTGCCGGCCTGCATCTGGTACAGGTTGCCCTGCATGACGAACTGCCCGTCGGCACTGGCGTAGAGCACGCGACCGCCTTTGAGATTGACTTCGTAGAGGCCGTTCAACGGACTGCTGGAAATGCTCTCGACGGGAATTTCCAGATTGAGCGATTCCAGGGTCTTGCGAATGGCTTTGTCAGACGCCTCGTCGGCGTGGGCAAAAAGGCTGAAAGAGCTGGCCAGCGCTACAACGGCAGCACCGAGAAAACGAGTGACGCGCATGAAAACTCCTCGAGCGGTGAGCAGACGGGCCGGGCTGAAAACGGGTGGCAAAAAAGCACCGGGATGTTTTCAGGGCCCTGATCTGCGAAACCGGCAAAGCCTATCACATAAGGCTCGCGAGGCCGACGCTCGCTGATGTAAGACAGGTCGTAAATTCATGAAGTCCGCTACCCCTCGGGTGGTGCTTCGCATGCATGTCCTGCAACCGCGCGCGGGCGACGTGGGTGTAGATTTGCGTCGTCGACAGGTCGCTGTGGCCGAGGAGCATCTGCACGACGCGCAGGTCGGCGCCGTGGTTAAGCAGGTGGGTGGCGAAGGCGTGACGCAGGGTGTGAGGGGAAAGGGATTTGCCGATGCCGGCGACTTTGGCCTGATGCTTGATGCGGTGCCAGAAGGTCTGGCGCGTCATCTGCTCACCGCGCTGGCTGGGAAACAGCACATCGCTGGGCCGACCATTGAGCAACTCATGGCGAGCGTCGCGCATGTAGCGCTCAACCCAGACGATCGATTCCTCCCCCATCGGCACCAGACGCTCCTTGCTGCCCTTGCCCATGATGCGCAACACGCCCTGGCGCAAATTGACCTGCTCCAGCGTCAGGCTGATCAGTTCGGTTACCCGCAGTCCGCAGGCATAGAGCACTTCCAGCATCGCCCGGTCGCGCTGACCGATGGCGTCGCTCAGGTCAGGGGCGGCCAGCAACGCTTCGACGTCAGCTTCAGACAAGGATTTGGGAAGTGGCTTACCCAGCTGCGGCATGTCGACCTGCAACGTCGGGTCGACCGCAATCAGCTTTTCCCTAAGGAGGTAGCGATAGAAGCCGCGCACGCCGGAAAGCAGCCGTGCCGTCGAGCGAGGTTTGTAGCCGTTGTCGACCCGCCACCCCAAGTGGTCGAGAATCGCTTCCCGACTGACACTCATCAGGTCCACGCCCTTTTCCTGCAACCAGCCGTTGAACAGCGCGAGGTCGCTGCGGTAGGCATCGCGGGTGTTGTCCGACAGCCCTTTCTCCAGCCAGAGGGCGTCGAGGAAGCGGTCGATCATGGGATGGTCAATGGCAGGCATGGGTTCTGACTTGAGTGGTGAAATGCAGCGGGCAGTTTTTCACACCTGCGACGACGGCACAAAAACCAAAGGCCAGAAAGCAAAAAAGCAGCCCGTAGGCTGCTTTTTCATTCGCATGGGAAGACTGGGATTAAACCAGTTTTTCCTTGATGCGAGCTGCTTTACCGGACAGGTCACGCAGGTAGTACAGCTTGGCCTTGCGAACGTCGCCGCGACGTTTCACAGCCATGCTGTCGATTTGCGGGCTATAGGTCTGGAAAGTACGTTCAACGCCGACACCGTTGGAGATTTTACGAACAGTGAAAGCACTGTTCACACCACGGTTACGCTTGGCGATAACAACGCCTTCGAACGCCTGCAGACGAGCGCGGTCGCCTTCCTTCACTTTCACCTGAACGACAATGGTGTCGCCCGGGGCAAAGGGAGGGATCTCTTTGGTCATCTGCTCTGCTTCGAGTGCAAGGATGATTTTGTTAGTCATGCTGTGCTCCTAAGGTAAACCGGTTGGATTTACCATCGATACGTTAACTATCGTCCCGCTCGCGGAGGTATTCCGCCAGCAGCTTCTTCTCTTCTCCAGAAAGCGAGCGGCTTTCCAGAAGATCGGCGCGTCGTTCATAGGTCCGCCCAAGGGACTGCTGTAAACGCCAACGCCGGATGTGTGCGTGATTGCCACTAAGCAATACGTCGGGAACACGCTGATCCGCATACACCTCCGGTCGGGTGTAATGCGGGCAATCCAGCAGACCATCCGTGAAGGAATCTTCCTCCGCGGAATCTACATGCCCTAAAGCTCCAGGCAGCAGTCGCGTAACCGCATCTATCAGGACCATGGCCGGCAGCTCACCGCCAGATAACACATAGTCGCCAATCGACCACTCTTCATCGACATGAGCTTCAATGAAACGCTCGTCGACGCCTTCATAACGACCGGCAATCAGGATAAGTGCTTCTTCCTGCGCCAATTCGCGTACCGCAGACTGATCCAGCTTGCGGCCTTGTGGCGACAGGTAAATCACCTTCGCCGCATCCCCGCCGCCTGCCTGGCCTGAGCCAGAGCATCTTCGAGGGGCTTGATCTTCATCACCATGCCAGGGCCACCGCCAAACGGGCGATCGTCCACAGTGTGATGTCGATCAGTGGTGTAGTCCCGCGGATTCCAACAGGTGAGCTGCAACAGCTCCTGTTTCACTGCACGGCTGGTAATGCCGTATTCGCTGATGGCGGAAAACATCTCGGGAAACAGCGTGATGACGTCTATGCGCAGGCTGGCCATTGCTTAGAAATCCGCGTCCCATTCCACCTTCATCTCGCCTGCAACCAGATCAACTGCCAACACGCATTGCTCCGTATAGGGCAAAAGGCGTTCGCGATCGTCCAGACTGCCTGCGCAGGGTTTGACCACCATTACATCGTTTGCGCCGGTTTCCAGAAGATGATCGACCTTCCCGAGCAATTGCCCAAGACCGTCAATGACCTTCAGACCTTCAAGCTGGTACCAGTAGTACTCGCCGTCGGTCAATTCAGGGAACAGGTTGCGTGGCACGCAGATCTCATAACCGGCCAGAAGACGAGCTTCTTCACGATCATCAAGACCCTTGAGCTTGGCGACCAGGAACTTGTCGTTCCCGCGTCCACTGACCAGCTCGACCTGTTTCACATTGCCTTCGCGCTTGAGCGTCCAGGTTTTGTACTGCAACAGGTTTTCGGTTGGATCAGTAAAGGAATACACCTTCACTTCGCCGCGAACGCCGTGTACCGAGTAAATCTTGCCGATGACGATCAGATCGTCGGCGGAAGCTGGCGTCGCGTTCATATTGCTCAGGCCGCAGCCTTGGCAGATTCCTTCAACAGCGAAGCAACACGCTCAGAAGGTTGTGCACCAACGCTCAGCCAGTAGGCCAGACGCTCTTGGTTCACGGACAGACGGATTTCCTGACCACGGGCAACCGGGTTGAAGAAACCGATTTGTTCCTTGTGGGAACCGTCACGTGGGTTGCGGCTGTCGGTGACAGTCAGGTGGTAGAACGGGCGCTTTTTAGAGCCGCCAAGGGCAAGACGGATTGTTAGCATTGAACAATTTTCCTGTAGTCGGTGCTGCAAATCTAAGATGCACAGCGGGCATGGGTGCCCGAAAGGCCGCATATTCTAAGGAATATCCGGATTTTTGCAAATGACTTTTTCCGGCGTACGCCGTCGGGCCACCTAGATCTGCCATGGAGCCGTCAGCGATGACGGCGTTGAGTGCCTGCCTGAGCAGGCCACCGGGACGGTTGCCCCAATGAAGAACGCGCGGGAATAGCGCCCGCGCGTTGCGATTTACATTTTGGGCATACCGCCGCCGGGCAACATTCCGCCCATGCCGCGCATCATTTTGGCCATGCCGCCCTTGGTCGAAAACTTCTTCATCATCTTCTGCATCTGTTTGTGTTGCTTGATCAGACGACCGATGTCCTGCACCTGGGTGCCGGAACCCATGGCGATGCGGCGCTTGCGTGAACCGCTGATCAGCTCAGGGTCGCGACGCTCGGCCGGGGTCATCGAATTGATGATGGCTTCCATCTGCTTGAACTGCTTTTCAGCGGCGCTTTGCGCGTTGCCCATCTGCGACAGGTTAACGCCGCCGATGCTTGGCAGTTTGTCCATGAGCCCGCCCAGGCCGCCCATGTTCTTCATTTGCTGCAGCTGATCCCGGAAGTCTTCGAGGTCGAAGCCTTTGCCCTTCTTCAGCTTCTTGGCCAGTTTGTCGGCCTTGTCCTTGTCGAGGGTCTGTTCAGCCTGCTCGATCAGGCTGAGCACGTCGCCCATGCCAAGAATGCGCGATGCGATACGGTCCGGATGGAACGGCTCCAGCGCCTCGCTCTTCTCGCCCATACCGATGAACTTGATCGGCTTGCCAGTGATGGCGCGCACCGACAGCGCAGCACCGCCACGGGCGTCGCCGTCAACCTTGGTCAGGATCACGCCGGTCAGCGGCAGTGCATCACCGAACGCCTTGGCCGTGTTGGCGGCATCCTGGCCGGTCATGGCGTCGACGACGAAAAGCGTCTCGGCCGGCTTGACCGCCGCATGCAGCGCCTGGATCTCGCCCATCATCTCGGCATCGATGTGCAGACGACCAGCGGTGTCGAGGATCACGACATCAATGAACTTGAGCTTGGCTTCTTTAATAGCCGCTTCGGCAATGTCGACCGGCTTCTGGCTGATGTCGGACGGGAAGAACGTCACGCCGATGTCGTTGGCCAGGGTTTCCAGCTGCTTGATCGCGGCGGGACGGTAAACGTCCGCCGACACCAGCATCACGGTTTTCTTTTTGCGTTCTTTCAGGAAGCGGGCGAGCTTGCCGGCAGTGGTGGTCTTGCCCGCACCTTGCAGACCGGCCATCAGGATGACCGCCGGCGGCGTGACGTTGAGGGTCAGCTCTTCGTTGGCCGCCCCCATCATCTCTTCCAGCTCGGCCTGGACGATCTTCACGAACGCCTGGCCCGGCGTCAGGCTGCGCGACACCTCCGTGCCGACGGCGCGCTCCTTGATGCGATTGACGAAGTCTTTGACAACCGGCAAGGCGACGTCGGCTTCAAGCAGCGCCATACGCACTTCACGCAGTGTGTCCTTGATGTTGTCCTCGGTCAGCTTGGCCTTGCCAGTGACCTGGCGCAGCGTCTGCGAGAGACGATCTGTCAGATTTTCAAACATGCGTGATCCTTTGGGTTCGTGCTGAACGCCGATTGATGCGGCCCGGCCCGTAGCGGCCGTTCAGTCGGCTGCCGAAATCGCGACGCCTGCTCTTTACAGCATCGCTATTGATAATAGTGACGCTATAAAAGTGGCTGAAACAGCGATCGGCAAGCCTGTGGCTTGAGCAGGTCGCGGATTATAGCGAAGACTCCGGCGCACGGACACCACGGCGTCTGCTTCTGTAGTCTTTCGTGAAATGCGCGTTTTATGCCAAACTCACCGGCTTTCGGGCATGCCCAACAGGATCTATGTTCCCTTTGTCACCGAGTTTGCTCTTCAGCCTCGCCGCCGCCGTCTTCTACGCCGCTGCGACCGTCTACCAGGGTATGCGCCTGCGCCAGGGCCAGAAGGCCGACAAATGGCTGCTGTGCCTGATCGGCACCCTTGCCGTCGCCTGCCAGGCCAGTGCGCTTTTTGGCCAACTGGTGCGCCCTATCGGCCTGGGTCTGGACTTTTTCAGTGCCGCCAGCCTGATCGCTGTTTCAGTCATCATCGTGACCATGCTCGCGTGCATTCGCCTGCCGGTGGAAATCCTCCTGATTCTCCTCTTCCCACTGGGCCTGCTCACGACCCTGATGGCGCAGTTCGCGCCCTCCGGCACGCTGCAGCCGATCATTGAAGAACACGGCATTATCAGCCACATCCTGCTGTCGATTCTCGCCTACGGGATGTTCACCATCGCGGTCTTCCAGTCTTTGCTCCTGTTGCTGCAGGATCATCAACTGAAAAACAAGCATCCCCTTGGCCTGATCAAAAGCTTCCCGCCGCTGCAAACCATGGAAAGCCTGCTCTTCGGTTTTCTCTGGGCCGGCTGGGTGTTGCTGTCGATGTCGCTGATTTCCGGCTGGTTGTTCGTCGAAAACCTCTTTGCCCAGCATTTGGTGCATAAAACCTTGCTGTCGATTCTCGCGTGGATCGTCTTCAGTGTGCTGCTCTGGGGCCGCCATCATCTGGGCTGGCGGGGTCACAAAGCGATTCGCTGGACACTGGGCGGATTTCTGCTGTTGATGCTGGCCTACTTCGGCAGCAAGCTCGTTCGTGAATACATCCTGCATATCTGACGAGCGCTGATCATGGACAACCTGCCGGTCGGCACAATGCTTACGCTCCTGGCCCTGCTGACGCTCTGGTCCGGGCTGTTCAGCGCGGTCGAGGCTGCGCACCACAATCTTCGGGCGATGCCGGTCAATCCCCGCTCCAACGAGCCACCGAAGCCGGTGCTCGCGTTCAACCTCAACAGCCTTATCCTCGGCAATACGCTGCTCAAGACGCTGATTACCGTCCTCGCCACCCTTCTTGCCGTCGGGCACTGGTATTTTCAAGGGCCGCTGATTGCCTGGCTGGGTGTTGCCAGCGTGCTGGTCGTGATAACCGAGTTCATCCCGCGAAAGCTGGCGGCGCGTCGCCCCGAATCCATTCTGCTGCTGGGCAACAACGTGCTGCGTATCCCGGTTCGGCTGTTGCAGCCGCTGACCTGGATCTACAAGAACATCGCCAAAACGCTGTTGCGCCCTTTTCTGTCGACGCGTCGGCCAGACACCCACGATGACGAAGACGACACGCACCCGACGGTCTATCAGGACAACGAAAGCCAGTATGGCCGCGCCCATGTGATCTCCGGGATTTACGCGCTGGACCGCATGACCGTGAACGACATCCTGGTACCACGCAGCGAAGTCGACGGCATTAACCTCGACGACACCATTGAGGAGATCGTCGACAAGCTGATCATTTCCCGCCACACCCGTCTGCCCGTTTACCACAACGACATCAATCAGGTAGAAGGCGTGCTCAACACGCGGATGATCAGCCACCTGCTCCCGCGCAACGAGCTGACCAAAGAAGCCCTGCAAGCCGCCTGTTACGAACCGTACTTCGTACCAGAGAGCACGCCGCTGCAGATGCAGCTGCTCAACTTCCACAAGCAGCAGCGGCGCATGGGCGTGGTGGTCGATGAATACGGCGAGGTGCTGGGCATCGTCAGCCTCGAGGACATTCTTGAAGAGATCGTGGGCGAGTTCGAAAGCGAGCAAGCCCTCGATAACCCGCACATCCACCCGCAGCCTGACGGGCGGCTGGTGATCGATGGCGCGGCGTCGATTCGCGATCTGAATAAAAGCCTCGCCTGGCATCTGCCCTCCGATGGCCCTAAAACCCTCAACGGGCTGATCACTGAAGCGCTGGAGACAATCCCTAACAGCGCGGTCTGCCTGAAGATCGGGCCCTACCGCCTGGAAATCCTCGAGACCGAAGACAACCGCGTCAGCCGGGCGTTGGTGTGGTTGAACACCCGCACCAAAGACGTGATCTGAGAAGGCAGGCGGCGCCCTGAAACACTTGTTTCCGCGCCAATCCCCTTCCTATAATCGATCCGCTTACCCAGCCCCGCCGATCCGCGTGCTACCCGCACAATGCGCGATCCGGCCAGTCACACAGCCTGACCGCTCACGCGACACCCTGGCCTTCGCTCCCATCCCGAGCACGCCACGCGCCTTGCCCGCATCCGGGCTAGTCTGTTCAGCGCTGGACCAAAAAAACAATTAACGATTGCCGCAGCGCGCGAACGAATCTTCGTCTCTCGCTGACAGGCGATACGACTGCCAGGGATTTCCCATGACCACGACTTCTGCCTGTCCAACCCGTGACGAGAGCGAGGCCCGCCCCGCCAACTCGGCGGCCCGCGTCGCCACGGCCAGCTTCATCGGCACCGCCATCGAGTTCTATGATTTCTACGTATACGCCACCGCCGCCGCACTGGTGATCGGGCCGGTGTTCTTCCCACAGACGTCCAGTACCGCACAGATGCTTTCGGCGTTTCTGACATTCGGGATCGCCTTTCTCGCACGTCCGTTGGGCTCGGCGCTGTTCGGCCATTTCGGTGACCGTGTCGGCCGCAAATCGACATTGGTGGCCTCGCTGCTGCTCATGGGCGTCTGCACCACGCTGATTGGCGTGCTGCCGGGTTACGACGCCATCGGGTCGTGGGCGCCGATCCTGCTCTGCGTACTGCGCTTCGGCCAAGGCCTTGGACTGGGCGGCGAATGGGGCGGGGCCGCGTTACTGGCGACCGAGAACGCCCCCAAGGGCAAACGGGCGTGGTTCGGCATGTTCCCGCAGCTGGGCCCATCGATCGGCTTCCTTGCGGCAAACGGGCTGTTTCTGACACTGGCGATGACGCTGGATGACGAGCAATTCCGCTCCTGGGGCTGGCGCGTGCCGTTTCTGCTCAGCGCCGTGCTGGTGATCATTGGCTTGTATGTGCGCCTGAAGCTTGAGGAAACGCCTGTTTTCGCCAAGGCCATCGCCCGCCATGAGCGTGTGAAATTGCCGATTGCTGAGCTGTTCGGTCAATACTGGAAGCCGATGCTGCTGGGCGCAGCGTCGATGGTGGTGTGCTACGCGCTGTTCTATATCTCCACCGTCTTCTCGCTGAGCTATGGCGTAAAAACCCTGGGTTACAGCCGCGAGTCGTTCCTCGCGATGCTGTGTTTTGCCGTGCTGTTCATGGCCCTGGCGACACCGCTTTCCGCGTTGGCAAGTGATCGATTCGGTCGCAAGCCGGTGCTGGTCATCGGCGGCGTGCTGGCGATCCTGTCGGGCTTCCTGATGGAGCCCTTGCTGACCCACGGTACGACCTGGGCGGTGACGCTGTTCCTGTCGATCGAGCTGTTCCTGATGGGCGTCACCTTTGCGCCGATGGGGGCGATGTTGCCGGAGCTTTTTCCGACGCGTGTGCGGTATACCGGCGCGTCGGCGGCCTACAACATCGGGGGTATCGTCGGTGCCTCGGTCGCCCCTTTCTTCGCGCAGAAGCTGGTGGAAATGGGTGGCCTGAGCTGGGTCGGTGGGTATGTCTCGGCGGCGGCACTCATCAGCGTGATCGCCGTGCTGTGCCTGAAAGAAACCCGGCACGCGGACCTGGATACGATTGCCTGAGCAAACCGGACATCGACGGTGCGTGATCGCGAAACAAAAACGGCGCCCCTGAAGGCGCCGTTTCTTATTCAGCGTGACGCTTACAACTGAACCTTCACCGCCATCGACGCGCGAGTGGCCTTGCGACGGGCCGCTTCGATCGACTCGTCGCGCGCCAGGGCAACGCCCATGCGGCGCTGTCCATTGACCTCGGGCTTGCCGAACAGGCGCAGCGCGGTGTCCGGTTCGCTCAGGGCCTGCTCCAGGTTGGCGAACGCCGTTTGGGTCGACTGGCCTTCTACCAGAATCACCGCCGACGCCGATGGCCCGAACTGGCGAATCAACGGAATCGGCAGACCGAGAATGGCACGGGCGTGCAGGGCGAACTGCGACAGGTCCTGAGAGATCAGCGTGACCAGACCGGTGTCGTGGGGGCGTGGCGAGACTTCACTGAACCAGACCTGATCGCCCTTGATGAACAACTCGACGCCAAACAGACCGCGGCCACCCAGGGCCTCGGTCACTGCTTTGGCAACGCGCTCGGACTCGGCCAATGCCACCGGGCTCATGGCCTGGGGCTGCCACGATTCCTGATAATCGCCCTTCTCCTGACGATGGCCAACCGGCGCACAAAGGTCGTGCCGCCGACGTGACGCACGGTCAGCAGAGTGATTTCGTAATCGAAATCAATGAAGCCTTCGATGATCACCCGGCCTTTGCCGGCACGACCGCCTTCTTGCGCATAGTCCCAGGCCTTCTGGATGTCAGCGTCGGTTTTCAGCAGGCTCTGGCCCTTGCCCGACGAGCTCATCACCGGCTTGACCACGCACGGGAAGCCAAGGTCTTCGACGGCTTTTTTGTAGTCTTCGAAGGTGTCGGCGAAGTGGTAGGGCGAGGTCGGCAGGTCCAGTTCTTCAGCGGCCAGACGACGAATACCTTCGCGGTTCATGGTCAACTGCGCGGCACGGGCCGTCGGAATGACCGTGAAGCCTTCGGACTCCAGTTCCACCAGGGTCGCGGTGGCAATGGCTTCGATTTCCGGGACGATGTAATGGGGCTTCTCGGACTCGATCACCGCACGCAAGGCGGCGCCGTCGAGCATATTGATGACGTGGCTGCGGTGCGCGACCTGCATCGCCGGAGCATTGGCGTAGCGGTCAACAGCAATCACTTCAACGCCCAGGCGCTGAAGTTCGATCACTACTTCCTTGCCAAGCTCGCCACAACCGCAGAGCAAAACGCGGGTCGCGGTCGGCGACAGTGGAGTTCCGATTTGAGTCATCTCAGGTCCTCGTGGAGCAGGTCGAGGGTCGCTCGGCGTGTGCAAGCAACCGCAGGTAGAAAGGCGCGCAATTTACCATGAAGGCCGGGGAATGGGATGCAGCCGCCTGGGCTTGATTCACCGTCGAGGGCTGTTGCCACTGACTTGAAACATCATCCCGCCGGCCCTCGCCCGTTCATCACAGGCGATCAAGACAGCGCGGCGTTGCTGATTGTCCATACGGCTCCAGACGGTGATCTCAGCCACGGTGCGCTGACAACCCGTGCAGATATCGGCGTCGTCCAGTGCGCAAATGCTCACGCAGGGCGAGCGGACCGGCTTTTCATGGATCGGCTTTTCATCGACGGGTGCTGCATTGATTGGGGGTTCGGCGCTGGACATCAATCTTCCTGTGGGGCCAGGTCACGCGCGTAGCGTTGGGCGTTGTGGACGTAGTGAGCGGCGCTGGCGTCGAGCATCTGCTTCTGGGCATCTGTCAGCTCGCGGACGATTTTGCCGGGCGACCCCATGACCAGTGAACCGTCAGGGATGACTTTGCCTTCGCCGATCAGCGAATTCGCGCCGATGATGCAATGTTTGCCAATCTGCGCGCCGTTCAGGATGACTGAGTTGATGCCGATGAGCGTGCCGTCACCCACGCTGCAACCATGCAGCATCGCGTTATGACCGATGGTCACGTCGCGGCCAATGGTCAGCGGCGACCCCATGTCGGTGTGCATCACCGTGCCGTCCTGCACGTTGCTGTTCTCGCCGATGTCGATCAGCTCGTTGTCGCCACGCAACACAGCGCCAAACCAGACGCTGGCATTGGCCTGCAAACGCACATTGCCGATGACGGTGGCTGTCGGCGCAATCCAGCTGCTGGCATGCGCGTCGACGCGGGCATCGCCCAGGCGGTATTTCATGGTTTGCTCCTCATGGTTAGGCCCTCAATGGCTCAGTCCTCATGCTCGCGCGGCGGCTGCGGGTCAGGATTTCAGCGTGTGGATGATCGATCGTTTGGGCGGCTCGTTAAGGTCGATGCCGCTGTCGAAAAGCAGGTTCATCAATTCGACGATCATGATCGCGGTCAGGCCCCAGATCTTGTACTCCCCGAAGCGATAACTCGGCACGTACCAACTGCGCCCTTCATAGTCGATGCGATGGGTGTGTTCGCGCGCATCCTGACGGAAGAAGTCCAGTGGCACGCTGAACACGGCCGCGATCTCGCCATCATTGGGTGTGTATTCGACGAAATCAGGAATAACGCCGACATAGGGCGTCACTCTTATACCGTGTTTGGAGATCAACGGACTCAAGGGGCCGATCACTTCGACGAGACCAGGCGGCAAACCGATCTCCTCCTGGGCTTCGCGCAGCGCCGTGAAGATTAGGTCAGGGTCTTCCGGATCACGCCGCCCGCCCGGGAAGGCCACCTCGCCGCCGTGGGTCGACAGGCCACTGGCGCGCAGCGTCAGTACCAGTTCAGGTTCTGCGTTGCGGGTAATGGGTAGAAGCACGGCGGCCTCGGGGAAGCGCGCGTCCGTTTCCAGCATCACCGGCGTGTAGCTGCTCATACGGTGAAGTAGCTCATCCAGCATGGGAATTCTCGATCGGTTGCCTGCCCGGCATCATGCACCAAAGCGACGACGCGCCCAAGTCTTGTAGGACAACCCGCGCGTGCAAGACGCCTCTTGCCGTCCACCCGCGCTACAGCTCAAGATAGCCGCTGCCAACAGGAACCCGATTCGATCATGAAATTCTGCAGCAACTGCGGCAAACAGGTCATCCAGCGTATTCCCGAGGGCGACAGCCGCCTGCGTTACGTGTGTGAACATTGCGACACTATTCACTACCAGAACCCCAACATCGTGGCCGGCGTCGTGCCGGTGTGGGGCGAAAAGGTGTTGCTGTGCCGTCGAGCCATCGAGCCACGAATGGGCTACTGGACGCTGCCCGCAGGGTTCATGGAAAACGGCGAAAGCGTCGAGCAGGCCGCCCGCCGGGAAACCCTTGAAGAGGCGTGTGCAGAGGTCGAGGACCTGCAGCTGTATTCGATGATCGACGTGCCGCACATCAATCAGGTGCATATCTTCTACCGCTCGAATCTGGTCAAACCGGAGTTCGCTGCCGGTATCGAAAGCCTTGAAGTGAAGTTGTTCGACGAAGCGGATATCCCGTGGTCGGAGCTGGCGTTCAATACGGTCAAGCGAACCCTGGAGTGTTTTTTCCGCGACCGGCGGCATCAAGATTTCCAGGTACGCACCGATTGTCTGTCTGTCACACCGCCGCTCAAGGCCCTTTGATCGAAACGATGCTGCGCGATTGCCGCGCAGGCTTCAGGGATACCCTTTTCATGCGTTGGTTGCTTGTCGTTTTATGCCTGTCGGTGGTGCCGCTGTCCCAGGCTGCGTTCACTCAGACCATCGTGCCCAAAGGCAGCGAACAGAAGTTCGTTGGCGGGAAGGTCGTCGACACCCAGAACATCGCGGACCGCACCATCGATAAGGTGTTGGTCCTCAAATCCGCACATCAGTTGCAGCTGATCAGCCGTGGCGAGGCGCTGAAGACCTACCGGATCTCACTGGGCAAAGCGCCTAACGGACCCAAGCTGCAGGAAGGCGACCAGCGCACGCCGGAGGGTTTCTACTGGCTCGACTGGCGCAAGACCAGCGACGCCTACAACCTGTCGATGCACATTTCCTACCCCAACATTTCCGATGCCGCACGCGCCCGACGCGAAGGTGTGAAACCCGGCAGCATGATCATGATTCACGGCACGCCGATCAACGACGATTACCCGGAGTGGTATTTCCACACGCTGGACTGGACGAACGGCTGCATTGCCATGCGCAACAGCGATATTCGTGAGGTGTGGGATCTGGTGAAGGACGGCACGATGATCGAGATTCGGCCGTAGGATTTTGCGGGGGTGATGCAGATCGCTCCAATCTCGAGCCATGCTGCAGGAAAGCTAGATATCTTCCAGCTTCCAGACATCGTAAGCCGGTACTTCATAGGGATGACTGTTCTTCAGCGCAGCAACCGCCTGCCTGATCAGCTCATCTGACACGACAAGCTCGACCTTCCATTCCTGAACCTGCTCGACCTCGCCGGCCTGCCCGATGAACGGCTGGCTGCCGTCCAGCGGACGAAACTGGCCTTGCCCGAGCACCTGCCATGAGCAGCAGTCATACGCGCCGATTCGCCCCGCACCGGCGGCGAACAACGCGTTTTTGACCTGCTCCACATGGCTTAATGGCACAAAGAAGGCCAGCTTGTACATCAGCGATCAGTCCACCCAAACGCGCGCGTTGCGGAACATGCGCATCCACGCGCCGTCCTCTTCCCACTCATCCGGGCGCCACGAGTTGGTCACGGCGCGGAACACGCGCTCAGGGTGCGGCATCATGATCGTCACGCGACCGTCGAGGGTGGTGAGACCCGCGATACCACGGGGCGAACCGTTCGGGTTGGCCGGATAGGTTTCGGTGACCTTGCCGTGGTTGTCGACGAAACGCACGGCAACGGTGCCGGACAAATCGGTTTCAATCAGCGACTCAGGGGTCTTGAACTCAGCGTGACCTTCACCGTGGGCAATGGCGATCGGCATGTGCGAGCCGGCCATGCCTTGCAGGAAGATCGACGCCGACTTCTGGATTTCGACCATCGCCACGCGCGCTTCGAACTGCTCCGAGCGGTTGCGCACAAAGTGCGGCCAGAACTCGCTGCCCGGGATCAGCTCGCTCAGGTTGGACATCATCTGGCAACCATTGCAAACCCCCAGCGCGAAGCTGTCGCTGCGGGCGAAGAAGCCCTGGAACGCATCCCGTGCACGGCTGTTGAACAACGCCGACTTGGCCCAGCCTTCGCCGGCACCCAGCACGTCGCCGTAGGAGAAACCACCGCACGCCACCAGACCTTTGAAGTCGTTGAGGTCAACGCGACCGGCGAGGATGTCGCTCATGTGCACGTCAACCGAGGCGAAGCCGGCGCGGTCAAACGCAGCTGCCATCTCAACCTGACCGTTGACGCCCTGCTCACGCAGCACCGCCACTTGTGGGCGCACGCCCTTCTTGATGTAAGGCGCAGCGATGTCGTCGTTGACGTCGTAGCCCAGCTTCACGTTCAGCCCCGGGTTGTCTTCTTCCAGCAGTGCATCGAATTCCTGATCGGCGCAATCGGCGTTATCACGCAGGCGCTGGATCTGATAGCTGGTTTCGCTCCACTGACGCTGCAGCAGGCGACGATCGCCTTTGAACACGGTGTCGCCGCTCAGGCTGATGATGACATCGCTGTTGTTGATCGGCTTACCGATCACGGCGACGCAATCTTCGCCCAGGCCGGCAGCGCTGAACTGTGCGAGCACAAGCGGCGTGGCGTCCTGGCGAACCTGGATCACCGCACCCAGCTCTTCGTTGAACAGAATGGCTGCGACTTTTTCGCGCTTGGCGGTCAGCGTGTCGAGTTCGAGGTTCAGGCCACAATGGCCTGCGAACGCCATTTCCAGCACGGTCGCCATCAAGCCACCGTCGGAACGGTCGTGATAGGCCAGCAGGTGGCCGTCGGCGTTGAGGCCCTGAATGACGGCGAAGAAGGCTTTCAGGTCTTCGGCGTCATCGACATCCGGTGCAACGCTGCCGAGCTTGCCGTGGGTCTGGGCGAGAATCGACGCTCCCATGCGGTTCTGGCCACGGCCCAGGTCGATCAGGATCAGATCGGTCAGGCCCTTGTCCATGCGCAGCTGCGGGGTCAACGTCTTGCGAATGTCGGTGACCGGCGCGAAACCGGTCACGATCAGCGACAGCGGCGAGGTCACGGTTTTCTCGGTGCCCTCATCGCTCCAGCGGGTCTTCATGGACATTGAGTCCTTGCCCACCGGAATGGTAATGCCCAGCTCGGGGCACAGCTCCATGCCCACTGCTTTCACGGTGTCGTACAGACGCGCGTCTTCGCCCGGATGGCCGGCAGCGGACATCCAGTTGGCGGACAGCTTGATGTCGGAAAGCTTGCCGATGCTCGACGCTGCGATATTGGTCAGGGTCTCGCCAATCGCCATGCGGCCGGACGCCGGAGCGTCCAGCAACGCCAGCGGAGTGCGCTCACCCATCGCCATGGCTTCGCCGGTGTACACATCAAAACTGGTTGCCGTGACGGCGACGTCCGCCACCGGCACTTGCCAAGGGCCGACCATCTGGTCGCGATTGACCATGCCGGTGATGCTGCGGTCGCCGATGGTAATAAGGAAGCTTTTGCTCGCCACGGCCGGGTGATGCAGCACGCGCTGCACGCTTTCTTCGATGTCGAGGGTGCCCGGATCGAAGTCGTCGCCCAGCTCTGTTTCACGCTCGGCCGAACGGTGCATGCGCGGGGCCTTGCCCAGCAGCACTTCCAGCGGCATGTCGACAGGGTTGTTGCCGAAGTGACTGTCGGTGACGGTCAGTTGAGGCTCTTCAGTCGCCTCACCTACGACCGCAAACGGGCAACGCTCACGTTCGCAGATGGCTTTGAAGCGTTCGAAGTCAGGGGCGCTGACGGCCAGGACGTAACGTTCCTGAGACTCGTTGCTCCAGATTTCCAGCGGGGCCATGCCCGGCTCGTCGTTCGGCACGTTGCGCAGCTCGAAGCGGCCGCCGCGACCGCCGTCGTTGACCAGCTCAGGGAAGGCGTTGGACAGACCGCCCGCGCCGACGTCATGGATGAACGCGATCGGGTTGGCGTCGCCCAGCTGCCAGCAGCGGTCGATGACCTCCTGGCAACGGCGTTCCATTTCCGGGTTTTCACGCTGCACCGAGGCAAAATCCAGGTCAGCCGAGCTGGTGCCCGTCGCCATGGAAGAAGCCGCGCCGCCGCCCAGACCGATCAACATCGCCGGGCCGCCGAGCACGATCAGCTTGGCGCCGACGGTGATTTCGGCTTTCTGCACGTGCTCTTCGCGGATGTTGCCCATGCCGCCAGCGAGCATGATCGGCTTGTGGTAGCCGCGAACTTCATCGCCGTGTGGCGTGCTGATCGACTGCTCGAAGGTACGGAAATAACCGGTCAGCGCCGGGCGACCGAACTCATTGTTGAACGCCGCGCCACCCAGCGGGCCTTCGATCATGATGTCCAGCGGCGTCACGATGCGCTCGGGTTTGCCGTAAGGCTTTTCCCAAGGCTGCTCGAAACCCGGAATGTTCAGGTTGGACACCGTAAAACCGGTGAGGCCGGCTTTCGGCTTGGCACCACGGCCGGTCGCGCCCTCGTCGCGGATCTCGCCGCCGGAACCGGTGGCTGCGCCCGGAAACGGAGCGATCGCCGTCGGGTGGTTGTGGGTTTCGACCTTCATCAGAATGTGCACCGGCTCCTGAACAGCACCATACTCGCGGCTTTCAGGATTCGGGAAGAAGCGGCCGGCAACGCTGCCGACGATCACCGAGGCGTTGTCCTTATAAGCGGACAGCACGCCTTCGTTGTGCATCTGGTAGGTGTTCTTGATCATGCCGAACAGGCTTTTTCCTGGCTCTGGCCGTCGATATCCCAACTGGCGTTGAAGATCTTGTGACGGCAGTGCTCGGAGTTGGCCTGCGCGAACATCATCAATTCGATGTCGTGGGGGTTGCGCTTGAGCCCGGTGAACGCGTTCACCAGGTAATCGATTTCGTCTTCGGCCAGGGCCAGACCCAGTTCGACGTTGGCTTTTTCCAGGGCCGCGCGGCCGCCACCCAGTACGTCGATGGCGATCAGCGGCTTGGGCTCGGCGTGGCTGAACAGGCTGGCGGCCTCTTCCAGCGCGCCCAGGACGATCTGGGTCATGCGGTCGTGCAGCGCGTCGGCGATCAACTGTGCGTCGGCGTCGCTGAATTGGCCTTCTACATAAAAGGCAATGCCGCGCTCAAGGCGCTGGATCTTGGTCAGGCTGCAATTGCGCGCGATGTCGGTGGCCTTGCTCGACCATGGCGAAATGGTGCCGAAACGCGGGAGGACCAGGAACAGGCGGCCCGCAGGCTCCTGCACCGGTACGCTCGGGCCGTATTTCAGCAGGCGGGCAAGCACTTGCTGCTCGTCTTCGGTCAGGACGCCATTGACCTCAGCGAAGTGGGCGAATTCAGCGTACAGGCCACTGACAGCCGGAACTTTATCGTTCAGCTGCGCAAGTAATTTCTTGTGGCGGAAGGCGGAAAGGGCGGGAGCACCACGCAGGATCAACATCGTCGGGACAGCCTCGGGAAGGGGTGTGCTTTGAGGCCGTGCATTCTAGCCTAATCAGTCTGCGTCGGCACCCGAAACCACGGCGTGGGATGCACCCGAATGTCGGCTCCGGGCGCTTGCCTGCGCCGGAAGGTAAAAATTCCTCGGCTCTATCAGACGGGACCCGCGCTGTCGAGATATGGCGGTATGGCTCCTTTGCGTATACTGCACCGATGTTTTCCCTATCAGATTTCCGCCCACGCTGTGCCAAGTGGCTCATCGCAACCGGAATCTTCCTGCTGCTCGGCGCGTGTGTGGAGAAACCCAACACGCTGGAACGAGTCAAGGAGGATGGCGTTCTGCGCGTCGTCACCCGCAACAGCCCGGCGACCTATTTTCAGGACCGCAACGGTGAAACCGGTTTCGAGTACGAACTGGTGAAGCGTTTCGCCGATGATCTGGGCGTTGAACTGAAAATCGAAGCCGCCGACAACCTCGACGACCTGTTCGATCAGATGGGCAAACCCGGCGGCCCAGTGCTGGCGGCAGCGGGCCTGGTCAGCAGCGAAAACCGCGCGAAGCAGGTACGGTTTTCCCACTCCTATCTTGAAGTCACCCCGCAGGTCATTTACCGCAACGGCCAGTCGCGCCCCACCGACCCGGGCGATCTGGTCGGCAAGCGCATCCTCGTGCTTAAAGGCAGCAGCCACGCCGAGCAGCTGGCGGCGCTAAAGGTCAAGTACCCCGGCATCAACTATGAAGAGTCCGATCAGGTCGAAGTCGTCGACCTGCTGCGCATGGTGGATGAGGGCCAGATCGACCTGACCCTGGTGGATTCCAACGAACTGGCGATGAATCAGGTGTATTTCCCCAACGTGCGCGTCGGCTTCGACCTCGGCGATGGCCGCGATCAGCGTTGGGCCGTGGCGTTGGGCGATGACAACAGCCTGCTCAACGAGATCAACGCCTATCTCGACAAGATGCAGAAGAACGGCATGCTGCAGCGTCTCAAAGACCGCTATTACGGGCATGTCGACGTTCTTGGTTACGTCGGCGCCTACACCTTTGCCCAACACTTGCAGGAACGCCTGCCCAAGTACGAAAAGCACTTCCAGACCGCCGCCAAGGCTGAGCAGGTCGACTGGCGGCTGCTTGCAGCCATCGGTTATCAGGAATCATTGTGGCAGCCGGGCGTGACCTCGAAGACCGGCGTGCGCGGCTTGATGATGCTCACGCAGAGCACGGCACAGGCGATGGGCGTGTCCAATCGGCTCGACGCAAAACAGAGTATTCAGGGCGGCGCCAAGTATTTCGCCTACGTCAAGGAACAGCTCGACGACTCGATTCAGGAGCCGGATCGCACTTGGCTGGCGCTAGCGTCGTACAACATCGGCAGCGGCCACCTGGATGACGCGCGCAAGCTGGCGGAAACCGAAGGGCTTAACCCGAACAAATGGCTGGACGTGAAGAAGATGCTGCCGCGTCTGTCGCAGAAGAAGTGGTACAGCAAGACCCGCTACGGCTATGCCCGAGGCGGCGAACCGGTCAGCTTCGTCGCCAACATCCGCCGTTATTACGACATCCTCACGTGGGTGACGCAGCCGCAGATGGAAGGCGGCCAGGTCGCGGAAGGCTCGTTGCATGTGCCCGGCGTGGACAAGACCAAGCCGTCAGAAGAGAAGGCGCCGCTTTAGTCAGCGCCAGAATCCGCTCGCCGTCGCACTGAACTAACCCTTCGCCCGCCTCATCCTGAAAAACTCACTCAGCATCGTCCCGCACTCCTCCCCCAGCACCCCGCCTTCAAACAGCACTCGATGATTCAGGAAGGGCTGCGTAAAGAACTGCCCCTGACTCTGCACCACCCCCGCTTTCGGCTCGGTGGCGCCATACACCACGCGGCTGATGCGCGAATGGACGATCAAACCCGCGCACATGCTGCAGGGTTCCAGCGTCACGTACAGCGTGCTGCCCGGCAGGCGGTAATTACTCAGTGACTGCGCCGCCGCACGAATGGCGACCATCTCCGCGTGGGCACTGGGATCGCTGCCGCTGATGGGGCAATTGAAGCCGCGGCCCACGATTTCACCGCCCTGCACCACTACCGCACCGACCGGCACCTCGCCGAGCAACGCACCTTCGGCGGCCAGTGCCAGCGCTTCGCGCATGAAGTGCTGATCGCCACTGCGATCAATGATGGGGGCTGACGCATTACGAAACCTCGATAGCGGCCATGAGACCGGTTTCCATGTGATCGATCACATGGCAGTGAAACATCCACACGCCGGGATTATCCGCGACCAGGGCGACGCGCGCTCGCTCGTTGCGCCCCAGCAGATAGGTGTCCGTGAAATACGGAACCACCTTCTTTCGATTGGAAGCGATGACCTTGAAGCTCATGCCGTGCAAGTGAATGGGATGCTGATACTGCGTCATGTTCTTCAGCTCGAAGATGTAGCTTTTGCCTCGTTCAAGCCTGGCGATTGGCCGGTCCGCGCAGGTCTTGTCGGTAATGTCCCAGGCCTGGCCATTGATCTGCCACAAGCTGGGCGGTTTTCCGTTGTCGACATTCACCGACACCGAACCAACCCACTCAAAATTGAAGTTGAGCTTCTCGGCGTTCGCCAGATCCGGCTCGGCGACTGGGTTCGCCGGCAGCTCAGGTGGCCATTCGCCCGGCGCATCGCTGTTGACGACCGAGCGAAATGTGCCCAGCCGCACCGGGCCGTTGCGCAGGGAGAGTTCTTCGCCGGCGGCAGGCGCCTTGATCGCCAGACAGATGCGCATGCCCGGCCCCAGCCAGTAATCCTTGCCCAGCGCGCGCGGTTTGACCGGGTTGCCGTCCAGGGCGTAGATCATCGCCTCGGCGCCCGGTAGATTCAGGCGATAGGTCACCGTGTTGTCGAGATTGAGAATGCGCACCCGGGTGATCTGCCCGGCAGGCAACTCGATCACGCCCTGTGGCACGCCGTTGATCGTCGACAATCGCCCGGCCGTGCCCTCGCGGGCCGCCTCGCGAATGACACTGAAGTCAGTGAAAGCGCCCTCCTCGTCCACATGCCAGCTCTTCAGGCTGACCACGCGTTCGTGGGTAAACCCCGTCGGCTCGCGCTCCTCGACGATCAGCGGCCCCACCAGCCCGCGGCCCAGCTCTTCGCTGCTGCTGACGTGGGGGTGATACCAATAGCTGCCGGCGTCCGGCACCCGGAATTTATAGTCGAAGTACTCGCCCGGCTTGACCGGCAATTGCGAGACGTAAGGCACGCCGTCCATCTCCAGCGGCAGCCGAATGCCATGCCAATGAATGGTGGTTTCAACGGGCAGATGATTGATGAAGCGCACCCGTAGCCACTCGCCCTGCCTGACGCGTAGCTCAGTGCCCGGTGCCGAACCGCCGAATGCCCAGGCGGGCGTCTGGTGCCCGGCCACCAGTTCAACGTCGAGCGGCGCGGCGATCAGTTCGTAATCATGCCCTTCCCCGGCCCGCGCTTGCCCAGCCAATACCTTGAGGCGCCACCCGCCCCAAGCCCGACCACGGCAAGACCGGCCAGACCTCCGAGTATCTGTCGACGGGTAAAAGACATGTACGCAAAAACCTCAAACGACGGGTCGCATCCGTGAGCGATGCGAGGGGCGGACACGATACACCTGCCCTTACAGAAATTTAAGAAGACCGCGTACGCAATACATATTTAGTGCCAAATGAATCGGCGATCACGCCAAGCTTGTCTTCCCGTTCATCAAGGAAGACGAATATGACCACCGCAGTTAATCACCTGTCCTCTGCAACCCTGGACCAGGATCGAACCGCCCTCATCAGAATAAGTGACCGTCTGGTCAATGCCTGCCCGGACATGCGCGAAATGGCCCGCAGCATCGCTCGAGAAATTCTCTTGCGCCAGACCGGTCACGACACCGAGCCAGATACGGTTTACTGGCACCGCTTCCACACGGCGGTCAGCAGTCCACGATCATTCAATGGCTGGCAGCACCGCGATGTGCCCTGGCAATCGATGACCCTTCCGCAGTTGGTCATGCACCGTTTCAACCCCCGTGATCAGGACAATGCCGACACCCTGCAGATGCTCAGCGGCTTCTATACCGCAGGCGCCGATGCCGACGCATTCGACGAGCGTAACGAGATCAGGATGCTGCCCGCGCAGGTCATGAGCGACTTCTGGGCCGTGGATTTCAAATCCCGCTATCAAGAGAAGTTGAAGACGTTCTGGCGCGACTTCGCTGATGATTTTCGCACCCTGGCCAAGGCCAACTTCATCGCCAGCGCTTTCGAAGACCATCAAGCAGGCTGGCTCAGCGAAGAGGATCTGCGAAGCGTCTTACGTGTGGCGAACGTAGAACCGTCCGAGTCACCGAGCCTGGCAACCCTGCAAGCCAGCGCGCCGGCCAGCGCCGAAGCGAGCGTCTGGACCTTTGACGTGATCGGTTACGAGGCCAGCGATATCCTGCGCATCGTGACCGCGGGCGGCCGACAGATTCTCTACACCCCCGGCGAGGTGCAGGCGTTTCATGCTTTCGCCACCTCGGAAGACCTGCATGGGTGGCTGCTGTCGCAAAATAACCGCCCGGAGCGGCGCGCACGTTTCATGGGCCACTTCCCGTTGTCGGCACACGGAGAGGCCGACAGCAACATCGGGCTGTTCCACGGACTGGATGTGCTCTACACCACGTGGGGCGCGGCGCATCCCGGCGTGATTAATCAACACAGCCAGCCTGTGTCAGGGGACCCTTTCGCTCATCTGCGAGACGCGATCCGAGCGCGGATGTTTGCCGATGCCGACTTGGCACTGCATTCCAACGGCGACCTGCGCAAGCAGATGTGGATCGGCTATCTGCGGTCGTTCTCTCAGCTTTCCGGTGCACTGGCAGCGGTTGACTGGCCGATTGCGCTGGCAGCCGTTGGCGCCGGCATCGCCGACATGGGCCTTAACATTGATCAGGCCATGAACGGCGCGAGCACGGCGGAGCGCAAGGCGGGGGTCATCGGCGCCGTGACGGCCAGCATCGACGTCCTGTTCAACAGCACCTTTCTTGTCGGCGGGGAGGCGATATCGGAAGGCGAGTTGCTTCAGCCTGAACCCGAGGGACAGCCAGTACCCGAAATCGATGGGCCTACTGATGGGTTCGTTGAAACGCCGGGCTTGGAACCCGAATCCGTTTACCCCTTTAAGCGCAACGATGGGCTGAATTCTTTCGAGACCAACATGCTGCTGGATGCCTTCGAGCCCATACGTGAAGAGGGCAGGATGAACGGCATCTACCTGACCGATCAGGGCGAAACCTTCATTGAGATCGATGGCTTCGCCTACGCCGTTCGCTACATCAACGAACTGAAATCCTGGGCCATCATCGACCCGACAAACCCCTACTCGTTTTACCGAAACGTGCCTGTGCGCCTTACCTCCGCTGGCGCGTGGGAGCCCGTCACTTCCTTGAACCTGTCAGGCGGCGGCAAAGTGCTCGGCAAGATGGGTCCCGGTCGTGGGGTCGGCGTTTATCCCCAGACGACCACCCTCCCCAGCCCATACGAAGTGCCAGCGGCGCTGAGGACTGATGTCATGGATGGCGCGCAATATGGCGGCCGCTTTGTCGACGATCGCTATCACAGCGCCGATTTTGACAAACCCGATCCCTACGACGATTTCAAGCGCATCCGTCGCAATCTCCGCGATGACGCCAACGCATTCTTCAACACGCTCGAACTGCCGAGGCGTCCAGCGATGCCAGAGCTGCCTGCCAACGCACCGCTCAAAAGTGTTCTCAAGACGATATTCAAACGCTCATTGGGCCTAATCATCGGCGAGAGTCATGCGGGGATCGGCAGCAAACAGTTTTTGATCGAACAGATGCCGCTGCTCACCAAGCTCAAGGTGAAAACCCTGTATATGGAGCACCTGCTGACCGACTTTCACCAAGCGGATCTGGACGCCTTTTCGAAGTCCGGCGAGTTGTCACCAACGCTTGAGGCTTACGTCGAGTCACTGGACAAGGGCCACCGGACCGACCCCACAGGCAAGTACACGTTCATGGCGGTGTTGAAAGCAGCACGAGAAAACCGCGTCCGCGTCCGGGCTATCGACTGCATGGCCAGCTATCGCATCGGCCGAATCGAAGGCGCGGATCCCACGCTGCGACAGAAAATGATGAATTACTACGCCAAGGGCGTTATCGACGCAGATCAGTCGGCGCAGATCGGTGGTAACTGGGTGGCACTGGTGGGTAATTCCCACGCCAATACGTATCAGGGCGTGCCCGGTCTCGCGGAACTGGAAGGTGCTGTAGGGCTGCGCATTGAAGACGTTCGTGTGGCTGAGTCGGCGGGAATAACGCCGGACCCCGGGGTTGAAACGACCGACACGGTGGGCCGTCGTGCGGGACGCGTACAGAGTGATCTGCGTCTGCAGGTTCTTGTCGCCGCGCCCCGGATTGAGATCAGCCTGGAGAACAAACTGCCTCGAGCGGGCATGTTCACCCTCGATGAAAGTGATGGTCAACTGAGCATCGTCCACCGCAGCAACGAAGGCATTGCGGTTCGTACCGAGATAAAGCGAGAGGGCAAGCGCGTCTATATCGATCGGCCTAAATGGCAGCGAGTGAGCGGACGTCGGTTTGAGACGCTGGCGGATTTGACGACTGCGCTGGAGCTGATGGGGATGACGTTGGTGCGTTGAGGCTTGAATGCAAAAAAGCCGGGGGATGCGTTGATGGCCCCCGGCCTTTTAGCTACGACGTTATAAATAGTTCAGATCAGAAGTTGATCATTCCCACTCAATCGTCGCAGGCGGCTTACTCGACACGTCATACGTCACTCGCGAAATACCTTCGATCTCATTGATTATCCGGCCGCTCACCGTTTCCAGCAGTTCGTAAGGCAGGTGTGCCCAACGTGCGGTCATGAAGTCGATGGTTTCTACGGCGCGCAGGGCGACAACCCAGGCGTAGCGACGACCGTCCCCGACCACGCCAACCGATTTCACCGGCTGGAACACGACGAAGGCCTGGCTGACTTTGTGGTACCAGTCGGCTTTGCGAAGTTCTTCGATGAAGATGTGGTCGGCGCGACGCAGCAGGTCGGCGTATTCCTTCTTCACTTCACCCAGGATGCGTACGCCCAGGCCCGGGCCCGGGAATGGGTGGCGGTACACCATGTCGTACGGCAGGCCGAGCTCGAGGCCCAGGCGACGGACTTCGTCCTTGAACAGTTCGCGAAGTGGCTCGACCAGTTTCAGGTTCATTTCTTCCGGCAGGCCGCCCACGTTGTGGTGCGACTTGATGACGTGCGCCTTGCCGCTTTTGGCGCCAGCGGACTCGATCACGTCAGGGTAGATGGTGCCCTGGGCCAGGAACTTGATGTTGTCGAGCTTGGTCGACTCGGCGTCGAACACGTCGATGAAGGTGCGCCCGATGATCTTGCGCTTCTTCTCCGGGTCGCTCTCGCCAGCCAGGTTGTTGAGGAACTGGTCTTCGGCGTTGGCGCGAATGACCTTCACGCCCATGTTCTCGGCGAACATGGCCATGACTTGCTCGCCTTCGTGCAGGCGCAGCAGGCCGTTGTCGACGAAGACGCAGGTCAGTTGGTCGCCGATGGCTTTGTGCAGCAGCGCTGCGACCACCGAGGAGTCAACGCCGCCGGACAGGCCGAGCAGCACGTTGTCGGTGCCGACTTGGGCGCGAACCTGGGCAATGGCGTCTTCAGCGATCTTCGAAGGGGTCCACAGCGCTTCGCAGCCGCAGATGTCGAGGATGAAGCGCGACAGGATGCGACCGCCCTGCTTGGTGTGGGTCACTTCCGGGTGGAACTGCACGCCGTAGTAACCGCGGGTGTCGTCGGCCATGCCGGCGATCGGGCAGCTTGGGGTGCTGGCCAGTACGTGGAAGCCTTCCGGGATTTCGGTGACTTTGTCGCCGTGGCTCATCCATACGTCGAGACCGAAAACGCCATCGGCGTCGACGTGGTCTTCGATGCCATCCAGCACGCGGCTTTTGCCGACGATGTCGACGCGGGCGTAACCGAACTCACGCAGTTCGGAGCCGGCCACGCGGCCGCCGAGTTGCTCGGCCATGGTCTGCATGCCGTAGCAGATCCCGAAGATCGGCACGTTCAGGTCGAACACGGCCTGCGGCGCACGCGGGCTGTCGGCAACGTGCACGGACTCGGGGCCGCCGGCGAGGATGATGCCTTTCGGGGCGAATTCGCGGATCGCTTCGTCCGACATGTCGAACGGGTGCAGTTCGCAGTAAACGCCAATTTCGCGAACGCGACGGGCGATTAGCTGGGTGTACTGGGAACCGAAGTCCAGGATCAGGATGCGGTGGGCGTGAATGTCGAGGGCCATGAGAGGACTCTAGATAGAGCAGCTTCAAGCCTCAAGCTTCAAGCTGCAAGGTGTCGGGGGCCGCAGATCCGTAGCGACAGGCCTAGAGGCGGTGCCGCTACAGATCGCTTGTAGCTAGTAACTATCAACTTGTGGCTGGAGGCATCAGCCGACCCGGTAGTTCGGCGCTTCCTTGGTGATCTGCACGTCGTGAACGTGGGATTCAGCCATGCCGGCACCGGTGATGCGCACGAATTCAGGCTTGGTGCGCATTTCGTGGATGTCGGCGCTACCGGTGTAACCCATCGAGGAGCGCAGGCCGCCCATCAACTGGTGAACGATGGCAGTCAGGGAACCCTTGTACGCAACGCGGCCTTCGATACCTTCCGGTACGAGCTTTTCCGCGCCGTCGGACGAGTCCTGGAAGTAACGGTCCGACGAGCCCTGGGCCTGGGACATTGCGCCCAGCGAACCCATGCCGCGATAGGCCTTGTACGAACGGCCCTGGAACAGCTCGATCTCGCCTGGAGCTTCTTCGGTACCGGCAAACATAGAACCCATCATCACGCAGTAAGCGCCGGCAACGATGGCCTTGGACAGGTCACCCGAGAAACGGATGCCGCCGTCGGCGATCAGCGGAACGTCAGTGCCTTCCAGTGCCGACGCCACGTTGGCGATGGCGCTGATTTGCGGGACGCCCACGCCAGCGACGATACGGGTGGTGCAGATGGAGCCAGGACCGATGCCGACCTTGACGCCGTCAGCGCCAGCTTCGACCAGTGCGAGTGCAGCGGCGCCGGTAGCGATGTTGCCGCCGATGACTTGCACGTCAGGGAAGTTCTGTTTGACCCAGCGAACGCGGTCGATCACGCCTTTGGAGTGGCCGTGGGCGGTGTCGACCACGATAACGTCCACGCCCGCAGCAACCAGCGCGCTGACGCGTTCGCCGGTGTCTTTACCGGTGCCGACCGCAGCGCCGACACGCAGACGACCCTGGTCGTCCTTGCTCGCGAGAGGCCAGGCTTTGGATTTCTCGATGTCCTTGACGGTCATCATGCCCTTGAGCGCGAACTTGTCGTCGACGATCAGGACTTTTTCCAGACGGTGCTTGTGCAGCAAGTCACGCACTTCGTACTTGTCGGCGCCTTCGCGGACGGTGACCAGACGCTCTTTCGGCGTCATCACTTCGCGAACGGCGATGTCCAGGCGGGTTTCAAAACGGACGTCGCGGGAGGTCACGATGCCGACGAGCTCGCCATCATGCAGGACTGGAACGCCGGAGATGTTGTGTTGACGGGTCAGTTCGAACAAGTCACGAACGGTCGCGTCAGCCTCGATGGTGATCGGATCCTTGACCACACCCGCTTCGAACTTCTTGACCTTGCGCACTTCGGCAGCTTGCTGCTCGACGGTCATGTTCTTGTGGATGATGCCGATGCCGCCTTCCTGAGCCATGGCGATTGCCAGACGGGCTTCAGTGACGGTGTCCATAGCGGCGGAAACGAGGGGGATGTTGAGTTCGATGCCACGGGTCAATCGTGTTTTCAGACTGACTTCGTTGGGAAGCACCTCGGAATAACCGGGCACAAGGAGAATGTCGTCGAATGTAAGGGCTTCTTGGCTTATACGCAGCATCGCTGGGCTCCCGAGCGGGAAAATGGAAGCGCGCCATTGTACCCAGACACCTGCACTATCTCAATGTAAAGATCAGGCTATTTAGCGTACGAGCGAGATTAATGCCGTCTATCACTGCACAGCACCTCTACAGCCTGACTTTGACATGGGACACCGGACGGTCCATACGCTCGGCAAATGCCTCGACGAAGCTGCTTTTGAAACCGGCATCCAGCCAATTATTGAAAATGAACCCCAGATTCGAGAACCCGCACGGCTCCAGAAACAGAAACCCGTTGATGTCGTCTTCATGGCGGCATTCGGGGCACATGAAGTTGTCGGTATGGCCCGGCATCCAGTCTTCAAGGCTGTCGAACAGGGCTTCGCCGATCTCGCGCCGACACTCTGGACAACCGGCCTCCTCCTTGAAGCCCTGCTGCGGGGTATAGATGCAGCGCTTGAGGACA
Source organism: Pseudomonas sp. 15A4 (assembly GCF_016925575.1). Taxonomy (NCBI): domain Bacteria; kingdom Pseudomonadati; phylum Pseudomonadota; class Gammaproteobacteria; order Pseudomonadales; family Pseudomonadaceae; genus Pseudomonas; species Pseudomonas sp. 15A4. The sequence continues at coordinate 5,522,321 of NZ_CP068986.1, forward strand.
ATTTCCAGACCGTTGACCGGTTGACCGAATGGCAAGGCGTCAGGGTTTTCGACGAAGCGTCGCGCGCCCGGGGCAACCGCGTAGGCCATGCGGTTGAAGCTGCGCCCACAGGTGGTCAGAGATTCTTCGACGACGTTCAGCTTCACCAGCCAGCGCAGGATCGCCCGCGCCTTCGCTTCGTGCGCAGGAAAGCTGGAGATTTGCGGGACGATGATGCTTTGGGTGTCCATGACGGGCCTGTCTGACGAGTAATCGGGGGCGGCAGCTTAATCGCGCTGTCTGTGACGTCAAGTATGGCCGTCGGGGCGCGCGCCGTCAGCGATCTCATCTGGTGACCCGTGCCCCAATGCCTTTATGATGCCGCCATGATCAAAGACCCCTTCGCAAGACTCGGCCTTGACCGGGACGTTCTCACTGTCAGCCAGCTCAACGGCCGCGCACGCGTGCTGCTGGAAGATGTGTTTTCCAGCATCTGGGTGGAGGGCGAGATTTCCAACCTCTCGCGTCCGGCCTCCGGGCACGTTTACTTCACGCTGAAGGACTCCGGCGCCCAGGTGCGTTGCGCGTTGTTTCGCAGCAACGCGGCGCGGGTACGTCAGGCGTTGAAGGACGGCCTGGCGGTCAAGGTACGCGGCAAGGTCTCGCTGTTTGAGGGTCGCGGCGACTACCAGCTGATTCTCGACACCGTCGAGCCTGCTGGCGATGGCGCGCTGCGTCTGGCCTTCGATGCGTTGAAGGAAAAGCTCAGCGCCGAAGGCATGTTCAGCGCCGAGCGCAAGGTCGCCCTGCCCCTGCACCCCAAGCGCATCGGCATCATCAGCTCCCCGACCGGCGCGGTGATTCGCGACATCATCAGCGTGTTTCGCCGTCGCGCGCCCCAGGTTGAACTCACCCTGATCCCCACCGCCGTGCAGGGCCGCGAAGCCATCGGCCAGATCGTGCGCGCTCTGACGCTCGCTGACGGCCGGGGTTTCGACGCGTTGATCCTCGCCCGGGGCGGCGGTTCGCTGGAAGACCTCTGGTGCTTCAACGAAGAGGCCGTCGCCCGGGCCATTGACGCCTGCGTGACGCCGATCGTCAGCGCGGTCGGTCATGAAACCGATGTCTCGATCAGTGACTTCGTCGCCGATGTGCGCGCCCCGACGCCCTCCGCTGCCGCTGAACTGCTGGCGCCGGATTCAAGTGATCTGCACCGCCGGGTCGACAGCCTGGAGCGCCGACTGATCAGCCGCATGCAGGACCGACTGATGCGCGAGCAATTGCGCCTGGACGGTATTTCCCGCCGCTTGCGTCACCCTGGCGAGCGTCTGCGCCAACGCGCCCAGCGCCTCGACGACCTGGACATGCGCATGCGACGGGCCTTTGAGCAGCAGATGCACAAGCGCCAGGTGCGCATGAGCCATCTGGAAAGCCGCCTGGCCGCGCAACATCCGGGACGCACACTGATGTTTCTGCGTCAGCGCCTGGCGGTATTGGCCGAGCGGCTGCCCCGTGCGATCAAGGAAAACCTCAAGAGCCGTCGCCTGCAGCTGCAAAGTCAGGTGCAGACGCTCAACGTGGTCAGCCCGCTGGCGACCCTTGGCCGTGGTTACAGTATTTTGCTGGATGAACGCGGCAGGGCCATTCGCGCTGCCGAGCAGACGCATCAGGGTCAGCGCCTGACGGCGAAGCTGGCCGACGGCGAACTGCAAGTGCGCGTCGAAGACAACCATCTGACGCCTGTCACCCTTTCACTTCTGGATTGATCAATGCTGCCTCTTCTATCCCGTTCGTTAGCCACTGCTGCCTTGGTCTTTTGCGCGGCCCTGCCCGCCTATGCTGACAGCTACATTTCCCGCCTGCTCAACAAGCCGGTGCCAGGCGGCGTAGCGGTGGTCGATCTCGGCCCCGCCGCACAAGCGCCCAAAGCCACGTGGCAGGGCAAGCCGGTGCTGGTGGTCAAGGATCAGGACGCGCGCTGGCTGGCCATCGTCGGCATTCCGTTGAGCATCAAGCCTGGAACCTCGCAGCAGGTCAGCAGCGGCGGCCGTAACCTGCCCTTCGTGGTCGGCGACAAGAAATACCCGGAGCAGCGGATTACCCTGAAGAATAAGCGTCAGGTCAATCCCGACCTGGAAGACCTGAAGCGCATCGAGCAGGAGCTCGACGTGCAGGTTCGCGCCTACCGCACGTTCAGCCCGGTCACGCCGAGCAATCTGTTGCTGGACAAACCAGTGGACGGGCCGCTCTCAAGCAAATTCGGTGTTCGACGCTTTTTCAACGGTGAGGAGCGAAACCCTCACGCGGGATTGGATTTCGCCGTTCCTGCGGGTACGCCTATCAAGTCGCCGGCGGCGGGCAAGGTGATTCTGATCGGCAATTACTTCTTCAATGGCAACACGGTGTTCGTCGATCACGGACAGGGCTTCATCAGCATGTTCTGCCATATGTCGAAGATCGACGTGAAGGTCGGCGATGCCGTGCCTCGCGGTGGCGTAGTCGGGCGAGTCGGTTCGACTGGCCGCGCGACGGGGCCGCACATGCACTGGAACGTCAGCCTGAATGACGCGCGTGTGGATCCTGCGATTTTCATCAATGCGTTTCAGCCGTAATGCTTGAGAGGGCCGAGTAGCCCTGTAGGACTGGCTTTAGCCGGGAAGGGATCAGGCGCTGAACTGCAAATCTGATGGTGTGAGTTCTGGCGCTTTCCCGGCTGAAGCCGGTCCTACCATAACAGCCGTTGCGGTCAGCCCCAACCGTGACGGCAATTTAATCGGGCAATTCCCCGAAATACGGCAATAACATCTCGACCACAAGCCATTAGCGCTGACTTCTCTCAATTTTTCCCAACCGCTTGCCAGCTTTCACCCCATTCGTTACGTTTGGCGACATGAAAACCTCTCACACCCTCATTCTGATGCGTCAACATCGCTGCCTCTGCCTCGTCAGTGCACGACTGCAAAGCTGAACGCGGTGCCTCGACGCTTACCCGCAGTGCTACTCTCGCATCAACCGGCTGGCCGCCTTCTTTCGGCCCTGAGTACAACAAGGACTATTCACATGACCATGCTCAAAGATCCCTCGACGAAGTACCGCGCCTTTCCTGTCATTGACCTGCCTGACCGCACCTGGCCTTCCAAGACCATCACTGCGGCGCCGATCTGGTGCAGTTCCGACTTGCGTGACGGTAACCAGTCGCTGATCGAGCCCATGGATGCGGTCAAAAAGCTGCGTTTCTGGAAAACCCTCGTGCAAGTCGGCGTGAAGGAAATCGAAGCCTCCTTCCCTTCCGCCTCGCAAACCGATTTCGACTTCGTGCGTACGCTCATCGAAGACGGCCACATCCCGGACGACACCACGATTCAGGTTCTGACCCAGGCCCGCGAAGACCTCATCGCACGGACGTTCGAATCCCTGCGCGGCGCGAAAAAGCCATCGTCCATTTGTACAACGCCACCTGCCCCTCCTTCCGCCGCATCGTCTTCAATCAGGACAAAGCGGGCGTGAAAGCCATTGCGGTAAATGCCGCCCAGCTGTTCGTCAAATACGCCGCGCTGCAGCCGGAAACCCAATGGCAGTTCGAGTACTCGCCTGAAACATTCAGCGCCACCGAGCTGGAGTTCGCCAAGGAAGTCTGCGACGCCGTCATCGAAGTGTGGAACGCGACGCCGCAGAACAAGGTGATCCTCAATCTGCCAGCCACCGTCGAAGTCGCCACCCCGAACATCTACGCCGACCAGATCGAGTGGTTCTGCCGCAACATTTCCCGTCGTGACAGCGTGATCATCAGCCTGCACACCCACAATGACCGTGGCACCGGCGTCGCCGCGACCGAGCTGGGCCTGATGGCCGGTGCGGATCGTGTCGAAGGCTGCCTGTTCGGCAACGGCGAGCGCACCGGCAACGTCGACCTCGTGACCGTCGCGCTGAACATGTACACCCAGGGCCTGAATCCGCAGCTGGATTTCTCCGACATCGACGGCGTCCGCAAGGTGGTCGAGGAATGCAACCAGATTCCGGTGCACCCGCGTCATCCGTACGTCGGCGATCTGGTGCACACCGCGTTTTCCGGCTCTCACCAGGACGCGATCCGCAAGGGCTTCACCCAGCAGAAGGACGGCACGCTGTGGGAAGTGCCCTACCTGCCGATCGACCCGGCTGACATCGGCCGCAGCTACGAGGCGGTCATCCGCGTTAATAGCCAGTCTGGTAAAGGCGGGATCACTTACCTGCTCGAACAGGAATACGGCATTTCCCTGCCCCGTCGCATGCAGATCGAATTCAGCCAAGTGGTTCAGGGCGAGACCGATCGTTTGGGCCTGGAGATGACGGCTCAGCAGATTTACTCGCTGTTCAAGCGTGAATACCTGCAGGCCAACAAGCCCTACGCACTGGTCAGCCATCGCTTGCAGGAAGAGAACGGCAACAGCGCCGTGGAAGTGGTTGTAACCGGCATGGGCGACAGCGAGAGCAACCTGCGCTGGAAAGGCACGGGCAACGGTGCACTGGAAGCGCTGGTCGCCGGCCTGCCGGTTTCGGCCGAGATCATGGATTACAACGAACATGCCATTGGCGCAGGCACCACGGCCAAGGCCGCTGCCTACATCGAGTTGCGTGTGGATGGCGACCGCGCGGTGCATGGCGTTGGTATCGACGAGAACATCACCACCGCGAGCTTCAAGGCGCTGTTCAGCGCGCTCAATCGTGGCTTGCTGCAGGCTGACGCGACGAAGGCGGCGTAATCGCCGGCAAGCACGCTGCGTGGTAAAACGCGACAGCGACAAAAAAGGCCCTGAAGTGCAAGCTTCAGGGCCTTTTGTTTAACGCCGGATCGTCAGGCCGTGGTGTCGACTTTGACTTTCATCAAGTTCAACAGGGAAGCCTGCAGTGCGCCCAGTTGAGCCATGGTCCCGGAAATTTGCTGCTGGATAGCCATGACCTGCGTCGCCTTCAGCTCATCCGGCGCCTTGCTGCCTTGAGCCGCGGCCAGCTGAGCCTGCTGCTGCTGAAGAATCTTCTGAGTACGCTCAATCTGCTCCTGCAACTGCTTGATCATCTCCTCCTTCATGCTCGGCGCGTCGCCTGACTCGGTGGCGCCAGACGCCTTGGAGTCTCCATACACATTGCCACGCAGCTCGACACTGGCAGCCTTGGCATCGCTCTTGGTGGCGTCGTCAGTCTTGACGGCAGCCGTGAACACGCTGGAGTAAGCACCCAAGGAACTGGTGTTGATAGTGGTCATGATGAACTCCTTATGAGGTGCACGTTGTATCGGCCAGCGTACAAACATCTGAAGTCGAATTTATTGCACCACAGGAACGCCCCACGACCGATGTCATGGAGCGGTTTGCCTCTGAATCAGTGAATCAGGCGGTGGTGTTGATGCTGCCGGACTTCTGCAGTTGCAAGAGGGCCGCCTGCTCCGTGGCCAGGCTGGCGGTGGACGACGAGATCTGTCCCTGAATCGCCATCACGCGCGCAGACTTTTCCTCGTCGGTGCCAGCGCTGGCCTGGGCGGCAGCGAGCTGCTGTTGCTGCTCCTGCAAGCGCTTCTGGGTTTCCTTGATCTGCTCTTCCAGCTTCGCGATGGCCTGCTCGCTGGTGCTGGAAGAGTCTGACGCGCCACCTGCCCCGCCGGCACCGCCGGCGCTACCCGCAGCGGTCGCCGGCGTTGCAGACGCTGAAACAGCCTCTGTGGTGGTCGAGGCGTCGCTGTCAGCCACTTCAGCCGTGGCGTCTTTCTTGACCGCGACCGTGAAGCGGGTGGAGTACGAACTCAATGAGGATGTGCTGATGGTGGTCATACCGATCTCCTGTCTGGGTACAACCGCTATCGACCACGCGCCCCTCAACTCTATGACGTTACTGTATCTCGAATGTATCCGCGTCGAGACAGGCCGGGAATTTCTCGCGATACGCCGCCAGACTCTGCGCTGACAAGCTGACCTGAAACACCCCGTCTGCCTCGCCGATGTTGAGCAGGCTCTCGCCCTGGAAATCCAGCACCTGGCTGTCGCCCGTGTAGGCGAAGCCCTTCCCATCAATGCCGACGCGATTCACCGCCGCGACGTAGCAGAGGTTCTCGATGGCCCGCGCTGGCAGCAAGCGGTTCCAGTGCAGACGGCGAGCGCCCGGCCAGTTGGCGGTGTACAGCAGCAGATCGGTATTCTGGGCGTCACGGCTCCACACCGGAAAACGCAGGTCGTAGCAGATCAGCGGACGAATCCGCCAGCCCTTGAGCTCGAACTGCACCTGGCGCTCGCCCGGGCTGTAATGCTCGTGCTCCCCAGCCATTCTGAACAGATGGCGCTTGTCGTAATGCAGCAGCTCGCCGTCCGGTCGCGCCCACAGCAGGCGATTGCGATGGCTGCCGTCAGCGGCGCGAATGATCACGCTGCCGGTCACCACCGCATTCAGTTGCCTGGCTTGGGCCAGTATCCACTGAGCCGTCGGGCCGTCTTCGGGCTCGGCGAGCAGTTCGGATTCCATGGAAAACCCGGTGGTAAACATTTCCGGCAGGATCACCAGATCCGCGCCTTGGGCCTGGGCCAGCAGTTCTTCGAAGTGAGCGTGGTTCGCCGGGGCGTCGTGCCAGACCAGCGTGGTCTGGACCAACGCGATGTTCAGATTGGGCAGCGTGCTCAGATCGCGCATAGTTTTTCCGCTGCTTGACGCAGCGTCTCCTCACGCTTGGGAAAGCACAGCCGGATCAGGCGCTGGCCTTCAGGCGGATTCTGGTAGAACACCGAAATCGGAATGCTCGCGACACCGTGTTCGCGAGTCATCCACAGCGACATGTCGACGTCATTGAGGTCCGGGCGGATCTGCGAATAATCAACGAGCTGAAAGTACGTGCCGCTGGCGCGCGTGAACGTGAAGCGCGAGGCGTCCAGGCGATCGCAGAAATAGTCGCGCTTGGCCTGATAGAACGCCGGCAGTTCGTCGACGTGTTCAGGGTGCGCCGCCATGAAATCGGCCAGCGCCCATTGCAGCGGTGTCACGCCGCAGAACGCAACAAATTGGTGGACCTTGCGCGCTTCGGCGGTCAGTGCCGGCGGCGCGACAAGGTAGCCGGTTTTCCAGCCGGTGACGTGGTAGGTCTTGCCGAACGAGCTGACCACGAAAGCGCGCTGGTAGAGTTCGTCATGGGCCAGCACGCTGGCGTGCTGCAGGCCGTCGAACACCAGGTGTTCGTAGACTTCATCGCTGAGCACGTAGATGTCCCGGCCCCGGATCAACGCAGCCAGGCGATCCAGTTCCCCGCGGGTGATCAGCGCGCCGCTGGGGTTGTGCGGCGTGTTGATCACGATCATTCGGGTGCGAGGGCTCAACGCGGCGCTGAGCTTTTCCCAGTCGATGGCGAAGTCACCGTCCTTGAGCTGAACATGGACGCAGCGTCCACTGGCCAGCTCCACCGAAGGCGCGTAACTGTCGTAGCACGGGTCGAAGACGATGACTTCATCGCCGGCTCTGACAACCGCCTGGATGGCGCAGAAGATGGCGTGGGTGGCGCCGGGCGTGATGGTGATTTCGCTGTCGACGCCGACCTGACGGCCGTAGCAGCGAGCGATCTTGGCGGCGACTTGCTCGCGCAATGCCGGCAGCCCGGCCATCGGCGCGTATTGGTTGTTGCCGTCCATGACGCGGCGGCACAAGGCTTCACGCAGTGCGTCGGGCCCATCGAAATCGGGAAAACCCTGGGACAGATTGATCGCCCCTGTTTCGGCGGCAAGCTGAGACATCACAGTAAAAATGGTGGTGCCAACGTTCGGCAGTTTGCTGGTGATCATGGGTTTTCCTGCTCCACTCCCGATACCTGAAGGGCTCGGGGACTGGCAGGATAGCCCAGATATCGCGCACAAAAAAGGCGCCACTGGCGCCTTTTCCGAGAAAGACCTTTACACGATCAGCGCTTGTCGCGGCGCTTCTTGTCGGCCTTCTTGTGGTGCGACATCATTCGACGCTTCTTGTTGACCTGGCGGTCGGTCAGCGTGTTTTTGTTGCCTTCGTACGGGTTTTCGCCGCCCTTGAACTCGATGCGGATCGGCGTACCGACCAACTTGAGCACGCGACGATAGGTATTCTCGAGATACCGAACGTACGACTTGGGTACTTTCTCGACCTGGTTACCGTGGATCACGATCAACGGCGGGTTCGCGCCGCCCAAGTGAGCGTAACGCAGCTTGATGCGGCGGCTGCCGACCATGGGTGGTGCGTGCTCGCTGACCGCGTCTTCCAGAATCTGGGTCAAACGGCTGGTCGGCCAACGGGTCACAGCGGATTTGAACGAGTTCTGCACCGACTGATACAGGTTACCCACGCCGGTGCCGTGCAGCGCCGAGATGAAGTGGATGTCGGCGAAGTCGACGAAGAACAGCCGACGCTCCAGTTCAACCTTCACATAGTCGCGCTCGCTCGGCACCATGCCATCCCACTTGTTGAGTGCGATGACCAGCGCCCGACCGGACTCAAGGGCAAAGCCCAGCAAGTTGAGGTCGTGGTCGACGACGCCTTCACGGGCGTCCATCACGAAGATCACCACGTTGGCGTCTTTGATCGCCTGCAGCGTTTTGACCACGGAGAACTTTTCGACTTCTTCGTGGATCTTGCCGCGCTTGCGCACACCAGCAGTGTCGATCAGCGTGTACTTTTCCTCGTTGCGTTCGAACGGGATGTAAATGCTGTCGCGGGTGGTGCCGGGCTCGTCGTAGACGATAACCCGGTCTTCACCGAGCATGCGGTTGACCAGCGTCGACTTGCCGACGTTAGGACGACCGATGATCGCGATCTTGATCCCGTCCTTCTCGCTCGGACCCGGAATGCGCTTGGCTTCCTGACCTTCGGCAACGACTTCCTCTTCTTCGCCTTCTTCGACTTCGTCAGCGTCTTTCGGGAAATCGCGCAGGGCGATCTCGAGCATCTGGGTGATGCCGCGTCCGTGAGCGCCGGCCACCGGAATCGCGTCACCCATGCCCAGCGGTGCAAACTCGGCGCGGGCCATGTCAGGGTCGATGTTGTCGACCTTGTTGGCGACGACGTAGGACGTCTTGTTGCGCTTGCGCAGGTGCTCGCCAATCATCTGGTCGGCGGCAGTGAAGCCTGCTTTTGCGTCAACGAGGAACAACACGACATCGGCTTCTTCGATGGCCAGCAGCGACTGCTCGGCCATTTTTTCGTCCATGCCGTGTTCGTCGCCAGAGATACCGCCGGTGTCGATCAGGATGTAGGAGCGCCCTTGCCACTTGGCCTCACCGTATTGGCGATCACGGGTCAGACCGGACAAGTCGCCGACGATGGCGTCGCGAGTCCTGGTCAGGCGGTTGAACAAGGTGGACTTGCCGACGTTCGGTCGACCCACCAGGGCGATTACGGGAACCATGCGGCTCTCCACTTCGTTATTTCAGAAAATACAAAAGCCGCTGCAAGGCAGCGGCCGGAGTTCGGAGCGACACCGAAGCGTCGCAGGCCCCATGAAAGCGGGACCGCCTGGGGAAGTCGAAGCTCGACCTCCTCAAGCATAGACAGCCACTACTTGATCGTCAGCGCTTCCAGCTTGCCGCTGTTGCCGAAGACATAAATGGTGCTGCCGGAGACCAGCGGGCGGGCACGCAGGCCATCGCTGTCAATCTTTTCACGGGCGACGAAGTGGCCATCGACCTGGCTCAGCAGGTGCAGATAGCCTTCCATGTCACCGACCGCAACGTAGCTGGAAAACACTTCCGGCGCGCCGAGTTGACGACGGGCCAGCGAGTCGTTGCTCCACAGACCGGTGGACGAGCGCTCATCGATGCCTTCCACGGTGCCGTTGGCCAGCGAAACGTAAACGCTGCCGAAGCCCTGCGCCACACCCGAATAGCTCGATGCATCACGCTGCCACAGCACGCGGCCACTCTGCAGTTCCAGACCGGCTACGCGGCCCTGATAAGTCGCGACGTACAGCGTGTTGCCGGACAGCAGCAAGCCGCCGTCGATGTCGACCACACGATCAAGCTCGGAGCGACCTGTCGGAACGGCAACGCGCTGCTCCCAGGCCGGGACGCCGTTGTTGATATCCAGCGCCACGACCTTACCGGTCGACAGCCCAGCAATGGCCAGCGAATCGGTGGCAATCGGTGCGCCGGTGCCACGAAGTGTCAGAACCGCAGGACTGCTCTCGTAGATCCAGCGCTGATCGCCAGTGATGGCGTCATAACCGATAACCCGATCATCCTGAGTCTGGGCAACCACGACACTGCCGTTGGTGGCCGGAGCGGACAGCACTTCGCTGGTCGCCTTGGATTTCCACTTCTGCTCGCCGGTGGCTTCGTCGAGGACGATGACTTCGCCGCGCAACGTGCCCAGCATGACCAGACCGAAACCTACGCCAACGGCGCCGGAAACCGGTTGCTCAAGCTCTTTTTCCAGACCACGTCACCGTTGCTGCGATTGATCGCCATGACCAGACCGTTCGCGTCGGCAGCGTAGATGTTTTCGCCGTCGATGGCCGGGACCAGCATGTTGTATATATCGCCCTGACCGTCACCGACGGAGCGGCTCCACAACTTCTGCAGGGTCACTTCTTCCTTGAAGTCGACGAGCTCTGCCGGAGGCAGCTCTTTTTGCTGTTGCTGCTGCAACCCGCGGCCAGAATGGCCAGAGCCAGCAATGCTGCATGTTTCCAACGAATCACGTCACGCATCCCCTTTCGCCAGATCGTCGAGCTTCATTTGCAGACCGCCAACAGCCGCTTCTTCAGAAAGCGCCGCCTTGGCCTTTTTGTATGCAGCGTAAGCATCATCGGTACGACCCAGCTGCACCAGCAGGTCACCGCGGAGCTCTTCACGGCTGGCCGCGAACGACGTGTCGGCCTGACCGTCGAGCAACTTCAGCGCATCTTCAGCCTTGTTCTGTGCGGCAAGCACGCGAGCCAGACGCTGACGGGCGATTTCACCCAGTGTCGTATTGGCCGGCTTGTCGGTCACGGATTTCAGCTCGTTCGCAGCGTCATCCAGCTTGCCCGTGTCTACGGCCACCTTGGCCACGAACAGGCTGCCGTACTGAGCGTACGCGGTGCCGCCGAACTCGCTCTTCAGCTTGCCGGCGATCTCGGCCACACGGCCTGCATCAGCCTGGCCGCTAGGCGTCAGTGCGGTTTCCAGCAATTGCTGATAAAGCGCCGAACCACCCTGCGCCTGGTTGTTCTGATAGCGCTGCCAGCCTTGCCAGCCCAACACCACGATCACCGCCAGCAGGCCGCCGGTCACCAGAGGCTTGCCGTTACGCTGCCACCAGTCCTTTACGGCAACCAGCTCATCATCATCGGTACTCGACACCCCAATACTCCTATTCGCTAAATCGGCTTTTGTCTGCTTCAACCCTGCGAGATGCAGGTGGCCAGGTGCTCGGAGAGAGCATCCCAGGCAATATTCTGTTGTTCGCCCTGACCACGCAGCGGCTTGACGCCCACTTCCTTGCGCGCCAGCTCTTCATCGCCAAGGATCAGCGCGTACAGTGCGCCGCTCTTGTCGGCCTTCTTGAACTGGCTCTTGAAGCTGCCAGCCCCGGCATTGACGTGCAGGCGCAGGTTCGGCGCCTGATCGCGCAAGCGCTCGGACAAGGTCAGCGCTGCCAGCTCGGCGGCCTCGCCAAAGGCGCAGACGTAAACGTCGACCGTACGGGCGATGTCTTCGGGCACCTGCTCAAGGGTCTCCAGCAGCAGCACCAGACGTTCAATGCCCATGGCAAAGCCCACGCCTGATGTCGGCTTGCCGCCCATCTGCTCGACCAGACCGTCGTAACGGCCGCCCGCGCAGACGGTGCCCTGAGCGCCGAGTTGGTCAGTGACCCACTCAAATACGGTTTTGCTGTAGTAATCCAGGCCGCGAACCAGCTTCGGATTGATCACGTACGGAATGCCCGCCGCATCGAGACGCGCCTTCAGGCCTTCGAAGTGAACCCGGGATTCGTCGTCCAGGTAATCGGCCAGCTTGGGTGCATCGACCAGCACAGCCTGGGTTTCAGGGTGTTTGGTGTCGAGCACACGCAGCGGGTTGGTCTTCAGGCGACGCTGGCTGTCTTCGTCCAGTTGCTCGTGACGCGCAGAGAGATACTCGACCAGCGCTTCACGATAACGGCCGCGGGCTTCACTGGTGCCCAGGCTGTTGAGTTCCAGTTTGACGGCATTGCGGATACCCAGCAGGCCCCACAGGCGCCAGGTCAGAACGATCAGCTCGGCGTCGATGTCCGGACCATCGAGGTTGAACACCTCGACACCGATCTGGTGAAACTGACGATAACGGCCTTTTTGCGGACGCTCGTGGCGGAACATCGGGCCGATGTACCACAGCTTCTGCACCTGACCGCCGCCGGCGATGCCGTGTTCGAGGACCGCACGCACGCAGGCCGCTGTGCCTTCAGGGCGCAGGGTCAGCGAATCGCCATTGCGGTCGGCGAAGGTGTACATCTCTTTTTCGACGATGTCGGTGACTTCGCCGATGGAGCGTTTGAACAGGTCGGTGAACTCGACGATCGGCATGCGGATCTGGCGATAACCGTAGTTATCCAGCAAACGCGATACGGTGCCTTCGAAGTAGCGCCACAGCGGCGTCTGATCCGGCAGGATGTCATTCATGCCACGAATGGCTTGCAGAGACTTACTCACAAATATTCCTTGGAAACTGGGTTAGCCGCGCGCGATCAGCGCTGCGTCGGCCTCGACCTTTTCGGCCGCTCTCTGGCGGATCAAGCGTTCAAGCTGTTCCACCAGATTGTCATTTGTCAGCTTTTGCGCCGGCTTGCCATCGATGTAGATCAGGTTCGGCGTGCCACCGGTCAGACCAACGTGGGCTTCCTTCGCCTCGCCGGGACCGTTTACCACGCAGCCGATCACCGCAACATCCAGCGGGACCAGCAAATCTTCAAGGCGCCCTTCCAGCTCGTTCATGGTTTTGACCACATCGAAGTTCTGCCGCGAGCAGCTCGGGCAGGCGATGAAGTTGATGCCACGGGAACGCAGACGCAGCGACTTGAGGATGTCGTAACCGACCTTCACTTCTTCAACCGGATCGGCAGCCAGGGAAATCCGAATGGTATCGCCGATTCCTTCGGCCAGCAGCATACCTAGGCCGACGGCCGATTTCACTGTGCCTGAGCGCAAACCGCCCGCTTCAGTGATACCCAGGTGCAACGGCTGGATGATTTGTTTGGCCAGGAGGCGATAAGCCTCGACCGCCATGAACACATCGGAGGCCTTGACGCTGACCTTGAAGTCCTGGAAGTCCAGACGGTCCAGATGCTCGACGTGACGCAGTGCTGACTCGACCAAAGCCGCGGGCGTTGGCTCGCCGTACTTCTTTTGCAGGTCTTTTTCCAGCGAACCGGCATTGACGCCGATACGGATAGGAATGCCGCGATCACGGGCCGCCTCCACCACCGCGCGGACACGGTCTTCGCGGCCGATGTTGCCCGGATTGATCCGCAGGCAATCGACGCCCAACTCGGCAACGCGCAGGGCGATTCGGTAATCGAAATGGATGTCAGCGACCAGGGGGACCTTGACCAGCTGCTTGATACGGCCGAAAGCCTCGGCAGCGTCCATGTCTGGCACCGAGACGCGAACGATGTCCACACCAGCGGCTTCCAGACGGTTGATCTGGGCCACGGTGGCCGCGACGTCATTGGTGTCGCTGTTGGTCATGCTCTGCACTGCGATCGGGGCATCGCCACCGACCGGCACCGAGCCGACCCAGATTTTACGAGATTCGCGACGTTTGATCGGAGATTCGCCGTGCATGACTTATTGCCCTAGCTTCAGGCGAGCAGTTTCGCCACTGGTGAAAGGTGCCACATCAACCGGCTGACCGTTGTAGCTCACTTGCGCGCCACGAGCGAAGCCCAGGCGCAGGGTCAGCGGCGGCTTCCCATTGACGTCGAGGCTGTCGCCTTTTTCTTGAGACCGCTCATCAGCACTTTGCCGTTGCCATCGGTGACCTGGGTCCAGCAATCGTTGACAAACAGCACCTGCACGCGGCCGGCACCTGCCGGTACGGGCGCAGCGTCAGCCGTCGCACTTGGCGCGGTGGTGACAGGTGCGGTGGTCGCCGGCGTTGGCGCTACGGTGGTGACCGGCGCGGTCGCGTTCGACGCGGTATGTGCCGGAGCGATCGGTGCGGTGGTGGATGTGCTGTGGGGAACAACAGCGCCTGCAACCGTGCCCGTGGCGGCGGATGCACTGCTGGATGCAGCAGGCGCTTCAGGCGCGGACGCCGGCTCGGCGTTATTCAACGGCAGCGCGGTCTGGCCTTGAGCGACAGCTTGATCTTCCGGCTCGTCAAGCGGATGGATCTGGGTGGTGCCGTCAGCACTTTCGACTTCGACGTGTTCCATGCCCAGATTGGTCGGTTCCTTGCCGCGCAGCGTGGCTTGATCCTGCCACCACACAAAGCCGCCGCCGATCAATGCGATGAGCAGCAACAGGCTGACGATGCGCAGAATGTTGTGAGACAGGCGCACCGGCTCTTCGATTCGGCCCAGCGCATGAACGCTACTGCCCTTGCCGTCAGTGCCGGTGTACTGATCGAACGCACTGACCAGTGCCGCTTGATCAAGGTCCAGCAGCTTGGCGTATGCGCGTACATAGCCGCGGGCAAAGGTATGGCCGGGGAGCTTGTCAAAATCGCCCGCTTCCAGATGAGTCAGGGACGCCACGGTGAGGTTAAGCCTCAACGCCACATCTGGCAGCGACCAGTTCTTGCTCTCGCGGGCCTGACGCAATGTTTCGCCTGGGTTCGTGCGAGTGGCTGCTACAACTTCGGGATGCGCCGCTTTCATCATTGCTCCGACAGGTATTGCTGATATTCCGGCGTACCGGGATAGAGTCTTTTTAGAAGCAACCCGTAACTGGCCGCCTTGTTGCGATCATCAAACACCTTCGCCAGCCGCGTACCGAGCAACAGGCTCCGCGCATTCTGCTCGCTCAACTGGCTGAAACGCTCGTAGTAATCGCGCGCTGGCACATAATGCCTGTCTTCGTACGACAACTCAGCCATTTCCAGCAACGCGCGTGGCTGCTGACGATCGAGACGCAGCGCCTTGTCGAAATGCTCACGGGCGGTGACGCGATCGCCCAGCATCACCGCGGTCATGCCGAGATTCTCGAAAACCCGGGCGCGCTCGGCGTAGAGGTTATCCTCGGCGGCCTGCTCGAAGCGCTCGTAGGCTTCCTTGTAACGCTTCTGCTGGTAGAGAAAGCTGCCGTAGTTGTTGAGGATCCGCGCGTCTTTGGAACGTGCCGACAATGCTTTCTCGTAATACTGGTTCGCCAGCTCCGGTTCCATCTCGGCTTGAAACACCAGAGCCAGCGCGGCATTGGCGTCTGCGTCGGAGCCGTTGAGCTCAAGCGCTTTTTTCAGAGGTGCCTTCGCACGCTCCATCTGGCCCTGCTGAAGATAGCCCAATCCCAACTGCACATAAGCTTGACGAGCCTCGTCACGTCCCTTGCTGGTACTCAGCGGATCGACGTTGCCGGTGGACACACAACCGACCAGCAGCGTGGCAAAACAGAGCAGCAGCGCAACGCGCAGGAACATAGAGATCCTCTCAGTCAAATTCGCATTCAATTGCGAGCAGAAGCGACCTGCACCACCTCGGCATCGGCACTGAGCTCCCGCACGGCAATATAACGCTCGCTGCGACGGGTGCGGTCCATGACCTGCCCGACCAACTGGCCGCAGGCAGCATCGATGTCCTCACCGCGCGTGGTACGCACGGTGACGTTGAAACCGGCTTGATGCAGCAGATCCTGAAAACGACGGATCGCATTATTGCTGGGGCGCTCATAGCCCGAATGCGGAAACGGGTTGAACGGGATCAGGTTGACCTTGCACGGCGTATCCTTGAGCAGCTCGATCATCTCGATCGCGTGCTCAGGCCTGTCGTTGATGTCCTTGAGCAGCGTGTACTCGATGGTCAGCACACGCTTCTCGCCCAACGCAGCCATGTAGTTGCGGCAGGACTCGAGGAGCATCTTCAAGGGGTACTTTTTATTGATCGGCACCAACTGGTTTCGCAGCGCGTCGTTGGGCGCGTGCAGCGAGAGGGCCAGCGAGACGTCGATGTGCTTGGACAGCTCATCGATCATTGGCACCACGCCGGAGGTGGACAACGTCACCCGGCGCTTGGAAATGCCATACCCCAGGTCATCCATCATCAGATGCATGGCGGCAACGACATTGTCGAAGTTCAGCAATGGCTCGCCCATGCCCATCATCACCACGTTGGTGATGGCACGGTCGACGGTAGCCGGGACACTGCCGAAAGATTTGTTGGCAATCCACACCTGACCGATGACTTCGGCGGCAGTGAGGTTGCTGTTGAAGCCTTGTTTGCCGGTGGAGCAGAAACTGCAATCCAGCGCACAGCCCGCCTGGGACGAGACACACAGCGTGCCGCGTTTGCCTTGCGGAATATAGACGGTCTCGACGCAGCTGCCGGACTCGACACGGACGACCCATTTACGGGTGCCGTCGGTGGAGATGTCCTCGCTGACGACCTCGGGACCACGAATTTCGGCACGGCTCTGCAGCTTTTCGCGCAGGGCCTTGCCGACATTCGTCATGGCGTCGAAGTTATCGACGCCAAAGTGGTGAATCCACTTCATGACCTGACCGGCACGGAAGCGTTTCTCCCCGATAGACTCGAAGAATTTTTCCATTTCCAGCCGGGTCAGACCCAACAGGTTGATTTTGCCAGTTGATTCAGTCATGGATTCACCCTCACTCGCAGCAATAGCTTAGCGAGTGGTTACCTCGGTAGCAGCGAAGAAGTACGAGATTTCACGAGCAGCAGCGGCTTCGGAGTCGGAGCCGTGAACAGCGTTGGCGTCGATGGAATCAGCGAAGTCAGCACGGATGGTGCCGGCCGCTGCTTCTTTAGGGTTGGTAGCGCCCATCAGCTCGCGGTTCAGAGCGATAGCGTTTTCGCCTTCCAGAACCTGTACGACAACCGGGCCGGAGATCATGAATGCAACCAGATCACCGAAGAAACCACGGGCGCTGTGCTCAGCGTAGAAACCTTCTGCTTCGGCCTTGGACAGTTGCTTCAGTTTCGAAGCGACAACGCGCAGACCGGCTTTTTCGAAACGGGTGGTGATTTCGCCGATGACGTTTTTGGCAACAGCATCAGGCTTGATGATCGAGAAAGTACGTTGAACAGCCATGGTGTAACTCCAGAAGCAGTGATTATTGCGAAAAATTAAACCCGCGAATTATACGCGGGTTTGATGTTATTGCCTAACGTGCAAATCTGATCAGTCGATTTCGTCGGCCCAGAGCGTCTGCACCGCCTCGAGCACTTTCTCGCCGACGCGGCCAGAAGTGTCGTCGAAATCAGGCAGTTGCTTGATCATCAATTGCAGCTTGGTAAACCCTACCGAATAAGGGTCGACGCCGGGGTGGGTCGCGGCGAGTTCTTCAGCGATGCGTTGTACGTCATTCCAACCGTAACTCATGACAGCTTCTCGATCAGTGCGGCGCTTCGGCAGCGTGGTTAAGCGAATATTTCGGGATCTCGACGGTCAGGTCTTCGGTGCCGACCTTGGCCTGGCAGGCCAGACGGGACTGCGCTTCCAGACCCCACGCACGATCAAGATAGTCCTCTTCCAGCTCGTCCGCTTCTTCGAGGGAGTTGAACCCCGCACGAATGATGCAGTGGCAGGTGGTGCAGGCGCAGACGCCGCCGCACGCGCTTTCGATCTCGATGTGGTGATCGTGGGCGAGCTCCAGAATCGACTTGCCGACTTCAGCCTCGACAACCATTCCGTCCGGGCAATGCTCGGCGTGTGGCAGAAATGTAACCTGCGGCATCAGTTATTCCTCAATCTCATTCAGGTTGCGCCCTGACAGCGCGGCTTTCACCGTCGAGTCCAGGCGGCGGGCGGCGAACGCATCAGTCACCTGCGACAGACGCTTGGTCTGCAGCTCGATGGCCGGGCCGTCATCGCCCTTCATCAATTCACGAAGTTCTTCCATCTGCAGGTCGATGACCATGCGCTCTTCGGCATCGAGCAAGCGCTCGCCATCAGCCTGCAACGCGCCTTCGACGGCCTCGAGCAAACGCTGAGCGTCGACCTGCTGTTCACGCAGCGCGCGAGCCACCATGTCATCACTGGCGTACTGGAACGAATCCTTGAGCATGCGGGTGATTTCGCCATCAGTCAGGCCATACGAAGGCTTGACCTGAATGCTCGACTCAACGCCGGATGCCAGCTCGCGGGCGGACACGCTGAGCAGGCCATCGGCGTCGACCTGGAAGGTCACGCGGATTTTCGCGGCGCCGGCGACCATCGCAGGAATGCCGCGCAGGTCAAAACGCGCCAGTGAACGGCAGTCGCTGATCAGCTCACGTTCGCCTTGCAGCACGTGAATCATCATGGCCGACTGGCCGTCTTTGTAAGTGGTGAACTCCTGTGCGCGGGCCACCGGGATCGTGGTATTGCGCGGAATGACCTTCTCCATCAGGCCGCCCATGGTCTCCAGCCCCAGGGACAACGGGATCACGTCGAGCAGCAGCAGCTCACCGCCATCGCGCTTGTTGCCTGCCAGCGTATCGGCCTGGATCGCCGCGCCGATGGCGACTACCTGATCCGGGTCGATCTCGGTCAACGGTTGACGGCCAAAGAGTTCGGCCACCGCTTCGCGAACACGCGGGACGCGGGTGGAACCACCCACCATGACCACGGCTTCGACTTCATCCAGCTCGATGCCACAATCACGAACGGCACGACGGCAGGCTTTTAGGCTGCGGGCGATCATTGGCTCAATGAGGGCATCGAATGCGGCGCGGGTCAGTACACCCTGCCAGTCGCCATGGACGACTTCGACCGAGTCGGCGTCAGTCAGGGATTCTTTCGCCGCGCACGCCGTCTGCATCAAACGGCGCTGGGCAGCCGGATCGAGGTCATCGGACAAACCGGCTTCAGCAATAATCCACGTCGCGATGGCGTGGTCGAAATCATCACCGCCCAGCGCGCTGTCGCCGCCGGTGGCCATGACTTCAAACACGCCGCCGGTCAGGCGCAGGATCGAGATGTCGAAGGTGCCGCCGCCCAGATCGTAAATGGCGACCACGCCTTCAGCGTTCTGATCCAGGCCATACGCCACGGCAGCCGCAGTTGGCTCGTTGAGCAGGCGCAGCACGGTCAGACCCGCCAGCTTCGCAGCGTCTTTGGTGGCCTGACGCTGAGCGTCATCGAAATAAGCGGGAACGGTGATGACCGCGCCGACCAGCTCGCCACCCAGTGTTTCTTCAGCGCGCTGACGCAGCACCTTGAGGATGTCAGCCGACACTTCAACCGGGCTCTTCGGGCCCTGCACCGTCTCAATGAACGGCATATGCGACTCGCCACCGGTGAAACGGTAGGGTAACTGCCCACCCAAATGCTTCACATCGGAGATCCCGCGACCCATGAGGCGTTTGACGGAAATGATGGTGTTCAGCGGATCGGTCGCCGCAGCGTCCTTGGCCGACTGGCCCACTTCGACGCGCTCGGCGTGATAGCGAACGGCAGACGGCAGGATGACCTGACCGTTTGCGTCGGGAAGCGGCTCACTGATGCCGCTGCGCAGGGCAGCCACCAAGGAGTTGGTAGTGCCGAGATCAATCCCGACAGCCAGGCGACGCTGATGAGGTTTTGGAGCTTGGCCGGGTTCGGCGATCTGCAGTAGAGCCATTGCTTTTCTGATATCACTGGCGAGCCGCCCCAGAAGGACGGCGCGGGGTTAATCGTCGAGGCGCTCTTCGAGCTGGCGCACTTCGTAGGAGAGCTTGTCGAGGAACTGCATGCGACGCATCAGCCTTTCAGCCTGATCACGCTGTGCAGCATCGTCCCAACAGGCCGCGAAGCTTTCGTTCAGTTCTTCCTGGGCAACCTTCAGCCGGCGCTTGAATACCGCGACACCTGCCAGATCCGCTTCGTCCTGCAGGTCTTCGAGCTCTTCGCGCCATTGCATCTGCTGCATCAGAAACTCGGGATCCTGCACGGTGACTTCCAGCGGAACTTCACCCTTCAACGCCAACAAGTAACGCGCCCTTTTGGGCGCATTCTTCAAGGTTTGGTAGGCGTCGTTCAGACTGGCGGAGCGCTCCAGCGCAACCCGTTGCTCAGCCTCGGGGGCGTCGGCAAAACGGTCGGGGTGCACGCTCCGGGCGAGCTCGCGGTAACGCGTCGCCAGCAGGTCGAGATCCAGATTGAAGCCCGGCTGCAGGTCGAACAAAGCAAAGTGACAAGGAGTACCCACGATAAGCCTCAGACGTTGAAGCTTTCGCCGCAGCCACATTCACCGCGCGAGTTGGGATTGTTGAACTTGAAGCCTTCGTTCAACCCTTCCTTGACGAAATCGAGCTCGGTGCCGTCGAGATAGACCAGGCTTTTGGGATCGATGATCACCTTGACGCCGTGGTACTCAAACACCGTGTCTTCGCTTTCAGGCTCATCGACGAACTCGAGCACGTACGCAAGGCCTGAACAACCGGTCGTGCGAACGCCCAGACGAATGCCGTCACCCTTGCCGCGCCCATCAAGGGAGCGACGCACATGGTTGGCGGCTGCTTCGGTCATGCTGATAGCCATCGGAACTCCTTACCTCACGCAAGTTACTTAACGCAGCGGAACATGCTCTGCTTAGAGCAGGCCTTTCTTCTGCTTGTAGTCGCGAACGGCCGCCTTGATGGCGTCTTCAGCGAGTACGGAGCAGTGGATTTTCACTGGCGGCAGGGCCAGTTCTTCGGCCAGCTGAGTGTTCTTGATGGTCTCTGCTTCATCCAGAGTCTTGCCTTTCATCCACTCGGTGGCCAGGGAGCTCGACGCGATGGCAGAACCGCAGCCGTAGGTCTTGAACTTGGCGTCTTCGATGATGCCCTGCTCGTTGACTTTGATCTGCAGACGCATGACGTCGCCGCACGCCGGCGCGCCGACCATGCCAGTGCCGACATCAGGGTCTTCCGCGTTCATCTTGCCGACGTTGCGCGGATTTTCGTAGTGGTCAATGACCTTTTCGCTGTAAGCCATGGTGCAATCCTCATCAGATACAACACGTCGCTCTCACGACACTTGGAAAACCCGGTTTTCAAAGTGCCGCATGAAATGGCGACTTTGAATTAGTGCGCCGCCCACTCGATCTTGGAGATGTCGACGCCATCTTTGAACATGTCCCACAGCGGCGACAAGGCGCGCAGCTTGGTAACGGCCTCGCAGACTTTCTGCGCGGCGTAGTCGATCTCTTCTTCGGTAGTAAAGCGACCGAAAGTGAAACGGATCGAGCTGTGTGCCAACTCATCGTTCCGACCCAGGGCACGCAGCACGTAGGAAGGTTCCAGCGAAGCCGAGGTGCACGCGGAGCCGGACGAAACCGCCAGATCCTTGAGCGCCATGATCAGCGACTCGCCTTCTACATAGTTGAAGCTCAGGTTGAGGTTGTGCGGCACACGGGCAGTCATGCTGCCGTTGACGTACAGCTCTTCCAGGTGCGCGACCTGCTGATAGAAGCGATCGCTCAAGGCTTTGACACGAACGTTCTCGGCAGCCATGTCTTCTTTGGCAACACGGAACGCTTCGCCCATGCCGACGATCTGGTGCGTCGCCAGCGTGCCGGAACGCATACCGCGCTCGTGACCGCCACCGTGCATGGCCGCTTCGATGCGAACACGTGGCTTGCGGCTGACCCACAATGCGCCAATACCTTTCGGACCGTAGGTCTTGTGGGCCGAGAACGACATCAGATCAACTTTGAGGTTGGCCAGGTCGATTTCAACCTTGCCGGTGGACTGCGCCGCGTCAACGTGGAAGAGCACACCGCGGGAACGGGTCATGTCGCCAATCGCCGCGATGTCGTTGACCGTACCGATCTCGTTATTGACGTGCATGATCGAGACCAGAATGGTGTCGTCGCGCATCACCGCCTCAATCATGGCCGGAGTGATCAGGCCATCTTCGGTCGGTTCGAGGTAGGTGATCTCAAAGCCTTCACGCTCAAGCTGACGCATGGTGTCGAGCACGGCTTTGTGTTCGATCTTGCTGGTGATCAGGTGCTTGCCTTTGGAGGCATAAAAATGCGCAGCGCCCTTGATCGCGAGGTTGTCGGATTCGGTAGCACCGGAGGTCCAGACGATTTCGCGAGGGTCGGCGTTGACAAGATCGGCCACCTGACGGCGAGCGTTCTCAACCGCTTCCTCAGCTTTCCAGCCAAAGACGTGGGAGCGCGACGCCGGGTTACCGAAGTTGCCATCCATCAGCAAGCAGTCGCTCATTTTCTGCGCAACACGCGGGTCGACCGGGGTGGTCGCGGAATAATCGAGGTAAATCGGCAATCTCATTGAATATCTCCTATCAGGCAGGCGCGCCGCGCGTTCATCTGCGTTCACTCAACGGCGGATGTTTCAATCTTGTCCAGTGGCTGCGTCTTGCTACCGCAGCGGCGCAGATCCTGACGTTGGGCGACTTCTTGCACTTCACGGCGAGTGACGAGGTCGGCCAGGCTGATACCGCTTAGAAATTCGTGAATCTGCTGGCTGAGGTCGCACCACAAATGGTGGGTCAGACAGGTATCACCAGCATGGCAGTCACCGAGCCCCTGGCAGCGCGTCGCGTCAACCGACTCGTTGACGGCGTCGATCACCTGCGCCACTTGAATACCCTGCATGTCGCGGGACAGCTGATAACCGCCGCCGGGACCACGCACGCTGGAAACAAGGCTGCCGCGGCGCAGCTTGGCGAACAGTTGCTCGAGGTAGGAAAGGGAAATCCCTTGCCGCTCGGAGATATCGGCCAGAGACACTGGCCCATGCTGCGCATGCAATGCAAGGTCGAGCATGGCAGTGACAGCGTATCGGCCTTTTGTAGTCAGTCGCATGACGTGTACCGCGGAGGTTCGGAATGGGGGCGAGTATGCTATTCCCGAGTATTTAAGTCAACTATAAGACCTAGCGGGATAGTCGGGATTACCCGCAAAAGCGCGGCCGCATCATAGCAAAACGCGCCAGGGATTGGCACACGTGCCGCCTGCAGGCGCGCGCTGCCTTATTTGGTAGGAGCATCAGTTTCGGAACGCTCTTTCATGCATTCGAAGACTTCCTGACGCAGCTCCGGCAATTCCTTCTCGCGGTATTCACCGCCCAGGCTCTTCAGTGCCTTGCCCATGTCTTCCACTCGCACGTCCATCGCTTGCAGGTGATCGAGCAATTGGCCGATCGCGCGCGCCACTGGATCCGGCATGTCCTCACTGACGCCATAAGCATCGAAGCCGAGCTTTTCGGCGATGGCCTTGCGCTTTGCTTGCGCCTCGTCGTCAGACTTGACGATGATCCGTCCCGGAATGCCCACCACCGTCGCCCCCGCCGGCACAGGCTTGGTCACGACTGCGTTAGAACCGACCTTTGCGCCCGCGCCTACCGTGAACGGGCCGAGCACCTTGGCGCCCGCACCGACCACCACGCCAGACTCTAGGGTCGGATGGCGCTTGCCTTTGTTCCAACTGGTACCGCCCAGGGTCACCCCCTGGTAGAGGGTCACGTCATCGCCGATCTCGGCGGTTTCGCCGATGACGATGCCCATCCCGTGATCGATGAAAAAGCGCCGGCCGACCTTCGCGCCCGGATGGATCTCGATGCCCGTCAGCCAGCGGCCGAAGTTGGAGACCATGCGTGCTGGCCATTTCAGCTCGTTGCGCCACAGCCAGCCGGACAGCCGATGCAGCCAGATGGCGTGCATGCCGGGATAGCAGGTGAGCACTTCAAAGGCGTTTCGAGCCGCCGGGTCACGATGAAACACGCTTTGAATGTCTTCCCGCAAACGCTCGAACATCACTGATCCTTCCGCTTGTAGGGTTCGCCGTTCGCCGCTTTCTGGGTTTCGGTGAGGATGCCGCGCAAGATGCTCATCTCGGATCTATTCACCGCAGAGCGGCCGTAGAGACGACGCAGCCGGGCCATCAAGTGACGCGGCTTCTCGGGATCAAGGAAGCCGATGGTGACCAGCGTGGACTGGAGATGCTCATAGAATTTCTCCATCTCATCCATGGTCGCCAGTTCGGTACTGCGCACCGAGTTCACCTCAAACTTCTCCACCTTGCTTGCCTGTCCGTCGGCGGCTAGCCAGGCCATACGGGTTTCGTAACTCAACACCTGCACGGCGGCGGCGAGATTCAACGAGCTGAACTCCGGGTCCGAGGGGATGTGCACGTGGTAATGACAGCGCTGCAACTCTTCGTTGGTCAGGCCGGCGTATTCACGACCGAACACCAATGCGATCTCTTCGCCCAGCGCGGCATGCTCGACGGTCTTGACGCCCGCTTCGCGAGGGTCGAGCAGCGGCCAGGGAATGCGGCGATCCCGCGCGCTGGTGCCTAATACCAGGTTGCAACCCACCAACGCATCTTCCAGCGTCGCCACGACCTGCGCGCCCTCCAGAATGTCGCCCGCCCCAGATGCCCGCGCATCGGCTTCATGGTGGGGAAACATGGCGGGATCAACCAGCACCAGACGCGAAAGGCCCATGTTTTTCATGGCACGTGCGGCGCCACCGATATTTCCGGGATGGCTGGTACCGACCAGGACGACACGAATATTTTGCAGCACTGGTGAAGTC
The DNA here is from genome assembly GCF_016925575.1 of Pseudomonas sp. 15A4. NCBI lineage: Bacteria > Pseudomonadati > Pseudomonadota > Gammaproteobacteria > Pseudomonadales > Pseudomonadaceae > Pseudomonas > Pseudomonas sp. 15A4. The sequence continues at coordinate 5,546,916 of NZ_CP068986.1, forward strand.
TCGCTAGCAGGTGAAAAGGGGGACGAATGTTACAGAAGCGCTTGCTTCAACGCCACGAACCTTGCGCCTCACGCAAGGGATGCGCCACTAAAACGGCACAGAGCATCGCCGAGTTGCCCACACCAAGCCGACCGGACGCGCGGCAAAGTCTGCACTCGCGCTGGAAATCATCCAAGAGAACCAATAGAATGGCCGGCTCTCTTTAACGACCTAGGTGATCCATCCATGCAGCCCATGCTGAATATCGCGCTGCGCGCCGCCCGCAGCGCCAGCGAATTGATTTTCCGCTCCATCGAGCGCCTGGATACCATCAAGGTCGACGAAAAAGACGCGAAAGATTACGTGACCGAAATCGACCGCGCCGCCGAGCAGAGCATCATCACTGCCCTGCGCAAGGCGTATCCAACCCACGGCATCTTTGGCGAAGAAAGCGGCCTGCATGAAGGCAGCGGCGAAGGCACCGACTACCTCTGGATCATCGATCCGCTCGACGGCACCACCAACTTCGTGCGTGGCGTTCCTCACTTCGCCGTCAGCATCGCGTGCAAATACCGCGGTCGCCTGGAACACGCCGTTGTTCTGGACCCGGTCCGTCAGGAAGAATTCACCGCCAGCCGCGGTCGGGGCGCTGCCCTGAACGGCCGTCGTCTGCGCGTCAGCCCGCGCAAGAGCCTTGAAGGCGCACTGCTCGGCACAGGTTTCCCGTTCCGCGAGAACCAACTCGACAACCTCGATAACTACATGAACATGTTCCGTTCGCTGGTGGGCCAGACTGCCGGCATCCGTCGCGCCGGCGCCGCGAGCCTGGACCTGGCTTACGTGGCTGCGGGCCGTTTCGATGCGTTCTGGGAATCGGGTCTGTCGGAGTGGGACATGGCCGCAGGCGCCCTGCTGATTCAGGAAGCAGGCGGTCTGGTCAGTGACTTCAACGGCGGTCACGACTTCCTTGAAAAAGGCCACATCGTTGCGGGCAACACCAAATGCTTTAAAGCGGTGCTGACCTCGATAGCTCCGTTTGTGCCGACGTCGCTGAAGCGTTAAGCCAAGCGGACTGTACAAAAAACCGGCCATGTGCCGGTTTTTTATTGCGTAATTCTCCGCCCGCTCAGCTCTTGTGACAGGGCAACGAAATTGCTCAGCGGCGGCTGTGGATTAAAGCTTGGGCATACCAGCGTTATTGGTGCGTGCAACCGAGGCTTTGCGTCAGCGATCCGGCAATACACCACGCTTTCCTTGTGCACATCGCGCATCGACGCCGGCACGATAGAGATGCCCGCGCCCGCGGCGACAAGGCTGACGTTGGTGAGCATACGCTCGACCTCAAAGGCGACCTTCGGATTGAAACCGGCGTTCAAACAGGCCTTGATCAGGTTGGCGTACATCCCGGGGGCACCCGGACGACGGACCAGGATGAATTGCTCTTCGGCCAGATCGAGGAGCGAAATAACAGGCGGCCCCTGGTCTGCCTGATGCCCGGTCAACAAGCGATGCCCTACCGGTACCGTCAGCAGCATCTCTTCGTTCAGCAGCCGGTAAAAGGCGATGCTTTGATGACGGCTGACGGGCGCTCGCAAGATGCCGACGTCAACGCTGCCATCAATGGCTGACTCGGTCAGCTGCTGCGCGCTGCCCTCCCTCAGCGAAACCGCCACGCCAGGGAAACGCTCACGGTAAGCACGAATGATCCGGGGAATCAGCGGATGGGCAGCGGCCGAGCTGGTGAAACCGATGGTCAGCTGCCCCTCGATGCCGTGGGCGGCGCGCGAAGCCTTGAGCGAACCTTCCTTGACCCTCGCCAGAATGTCCTGCGCCTCTTGCAGGAAAACCTGCCCGCCCGCGGTGAGATCCACCCCTTTGGGATGGCGCTTGAACAGCTCGAAACCCAGCTCGTCCTCCAGCGCCCGGATCTGCTGGCTCAGCGGGGGCTGCTGCATATTCAGGCGTGCTGCGGCGCGGGTGAAATGTCGTTCCTCAGCCACCATGACGAAATAGCGCAGATGACGAAGCTCCATGGTGTCTATCTCGCTATGGGGTTTATGATTGCCGTCGATCTACGCGACGTTGGCCAGCAAGCGTGCCCAATCGCCAACACACTGGCAAGGCGCGCTCATAACAATAAACATGCCCACTCCGGAATCCGATGCCTCTCAGGCTTCTGCGCAGCACAACTCTGCATCTTCTTGTCGCCATCCTCAGTGGCGCGCTGCTTGGCGCCCTCAATCCGCCGCTCGCGGTAGAGATGAAACCGTTGAGCGACGGCTTCATTCGCGTTATTGGCTGGCTGATGCCATTTATGATGTTTCTGCTGATCGCATCCGGCGTCGCGGGTTTGCGCCTCGGGCAACGGGGGCTGGCAGCCAGGCTAATAGTCTATTTTCAAGCCATGGCGCTGTTGTCGCTGTTCCTGGCATGCGTGATCGCCGGCTTGATGCAACCCGGCAGCCACGCGGCGTCGGAGGCTTCCTGGCTGCCGAACAGTCTGGATAGCCTGCGCGTCTCTTCGACAACCCTCTCATGGACAGGGATTGGCGCCACACTTGCCGACGCACTCATGCACAATCCCGTCTTGCAAATCATGCTCGCGGGCCTGCTGACCGGGGCATGGATAGCGCATGCCCGTGGCCATCCACGGGCGGACGCGCTGCGACTCCTGCTTGAAAGAATCGTCGAGCAGCTCTTCAGGTGCCTGAGGCTGATACTGCGCTTCGCTCCCTCGCCGCTTTCGGCGCCATTGCTTTCACCATCGGCAAGTTCGGGCTCGGTTCAGCGTTGCCGCTGCTCAAGTTTGTCGCGGTCATGTACCTGGCCTGTGGCGCGTTCGTTCTGCTGGTACTCGCGCCAATAGCGCGGGCCTCAGGGATTACGCTCTGGTCGCTTGTGCTGCACCTGAAGGATGACCTGCTGCTGGTGACCTTCACAGGTTCTTCTGTAGCGGCGCTTCCCGGCCTGATCGAAAAGATGCAGGGCCTGGGGTGTGAGCGGCAGTTGACCCGCCTGGTGCTGACCACGGGTTACACCTTCAACCTCGCCGGCTCGAATATCTACCTGATCACAGCCGTGCTTTTTCTGGCTCAGATGTCGGGCATCAACCTGACAGGGGCGAACTGGCTAATGTTGCTGCTGATTTCAATGGTGACCTCACTTGGGTCGACCAGCATGGCAGGCTCGGCATTTTTTACCTTGATCGCCACTTTGAATCTGTTCCAGATGGTGCCTATGGAGAGTGTCGGTTTGCTGCTGGGTGTGGAGCGACTGATGAAGTGCCGCGTGCTGACCAACGTGCTGGGGAATTGCGTTGCCTGCCTCGCCATCGCACAGTGGCAAAACACATCGCGGGTTGATTCAGCCCCTACGGCGATTCACGGCGAAGCACCGCAGGACTGACCTGCTTGCCCACCAACGAGGTAAACGTTACAAGCCGGGGCGCAGCAACGCTTCATCGCCACGCCCCTTCGCCATCATCCCTTGGAGGAAAGCAACTTCTCGAACGCGCGATCCAGATTTCCTTCGGCCTGGGTCAGCTTTTCGCTGCGCTCACGCAACCATGCCTGGTCCCCATCGAGGGTTTTGTGCGCTTCAGCCAGCATGCGCTTGACCTCCTCCGGTTGCGGACCGCCAGTGCCTTTTCGAGTCTTCACCATGTTCTCCGGAGAAAGTGAAGCGCGGAACGTCCCCTCATCCAGCGGCAAGGCATTTTGCTTCCACTGATACTTGTCCGCCGCCTGGGTGTAGAGCTTCTGTGCATCGGCGTAGGGGAAGGTCTTCGGAGTAAGCCCTTCACTGCGGGCCTGTTCGACGATCAACGAAGCGAAACTATGGCCGATCCGAAAGGGAACCTTCTGCGTGCGTTCCAGCGTGTCGGCCAGTTCCATGGAGGTCGTCCACTCATTCTCCAGCTCTTCCCGCGCTCGCTGGGGATTGACCTGCAGCGCATCGATCACTGCGTCCACTGCCCCAAACATCTCTTTTGTCGAATCGAACACGCCCAGGGAATCGAACGCGAACTTGTAGTCGGTCATGCCGGTGGTAACGTTATGGGCCCGCAGCGTGACCGTCTGCGCCAGTCCCACGACGTCCGACGCCGATTCACGGGCACGCATGAGCAACCCCGGATTGCGCTTCTGCGGCATCGCACTGCTGGTGTAGGTCTTTTCCTCATCCAGTAGCAACCACGGACGAATCTGGTGGTACTGCGTGTGGATATCGCCAATCAGTGCGCCTACCCGGATGGCTGACGAGGACGCGATGCCCACAGCCTCGATCGGGATGTCGTACGTCGAAACCTGACTCGAATCCAGTGAGTTCTCCCGCACGCCGTCGAAGCCCAATAGTTCGGCGAGCCGCTCGCGGTTGAGCGGGTACGCTGAGTTCGCCAGTACTGCCGTGCCCATCGGACTTTGATTCAAGCGCTGGTACAACTCGCGAATGCGCTGTCCGTCACGATCAAACGCTGCCTCGTACGCCAGCAGATAGTGCGCGTAGGTGATCGGCATGGCCTGGACGCCGTTGGTGTAGGCGGGAATCAGCGTGTCGATGTTCTTGTCGGCGAGATCCAACAAGCGCTTGCGCGTGGCATTCAGCGCTTCGCTGTACGCCAGCACATCGGAGCGCAACTTCGCCAGGCGGTAGGTGGCGAGCATGTCCTGGCGACTGCGGCCGGAGTGAATCAGCGAGGCCTCGGGCCCGATCTTGTCGGTCATGATTGCTTCAAGCTGCAACACATCGGTGGGCCGCTTGCCATTGGGCTGGTCCGCCTGATCGATGGCGAAGCGCACACCCGTGGCGATCTTCTGACCCATCTCGGGCTTGACGATGCCTTCTTCAGTGAGCATCACGATCGACGCCTTGTTAATCCTGTTCAGCCATGAAAACTGGCTGTCGGTGTTGCTGCCTCGGGCTTTCGATTTTTCAACGGTCGCCCCGATTTTCGCGGCTTGAGCGGCGCATTCCTCGGTGGTTTTGCAGGGCACCTCGGCGGTGTTGGCTGCGTACGCGCCATAACTGGTGCTCAATACGCAGGCGACGGCCAGATGAAGAAGGGTTTTTGTTGTGGGCATTTCAGGCTCCAGTGCGGCGGTTGCCGAGGGTGCGTTGTCGTGATGAGTGCGGAGGATGCGCAGCGGCTATAGCAGCGGCAGCGTGTAGCTGACGATGACGCGGTTCTGGTCGATGTCGTTGCCGCCATTACTGCGGTAGCTGCCGTTGCGCCACTTCAGTTCGAGGTTCTTCAACGCACCGCTCTGGAATACATAGGCGATGTCGGTGTTGCGCTCCCACTCGGTGCCTTCTCTGGCGCCGCGGGCAAAGTTGTCGCCTTTGAGGTAGCGACTCATGAAGCTCAGGCCGGGCAGTCCGACCGCTGCAAAGTCATAGTCGTATCGCGCCTGCCAGGAACGCTCTTCGGGGTTGGCAAAGTCCGGGGAAATCATGACGTAGTTGACGAGAAACGAGTCGGTTCCGGCCAGGTGGGGAAACCCGGTCTCGCCGTTCATGCGCTGGTACGCAACGCCAAAGCCATGACCACCGACGCTGTAGGTGAACTTCGCGCCAATGGCTGTGTTATCGATGTTCGTATTGCCGTCCTTCAGCGAACGGGCGTATCGAAGATCACTCTTGAGCGACTGCGACTCACCGAGCGGGACGCTGTGCAGCAGCGTCACGATATGCTGTTTGTAGTTGTTTTCCAGACCGCCGTAGTTATAGGACGTGGTGAGGCCTTTGCTCCAGTTGTAGCTCGCGCTGGCGAAGTCGAACTTGTCGCTGGGGCGCCCGCCCTTGATACCCTTGGCCTCGGCCTCGATGTCTTCATGGCCACTGTCGTTGCGTTCGGTATTGCTGGTCAGCCGCCCCACATTGAGCGTCATGTCGGACACGTCTTTTGAGGTCAACTGGACGCCACGAAAGGTCTGCGGCAGCAGGCGTCCGTCGTTGGGCAGGACGGTCGGCAGCTTGGGCAACAAGGTGCCCACGCGCAGCACGCTCTTGGCCATCCGCGCTTTTGCGGTCACGCCTGATCGGCCGTAATCGTCGGGCGCCTTGTCGTCACCGACCGGCAGGAGTCCACTGTTGCGGCGGTCAGGTCCGGAGTCCAGTTTCAAACCAAAGAGGCCAATGGCATCTACGCCAAACCCTACCGTGCCATCGGTAAATCCCGACTCATAGTTGAGGATCAGACCTTGCGCCCACTCGTCGCGCTTGGACTGAGGCGCGCCGTCCTGGTGGTAATCGCTGTTGAAGTAGAAGTTTCGAAATTCCAGATCCGCTTTGCTGTCTTCAAAAAAGTCAGCTTCCGCGAAACCGGGTAAAGCAAGGCTCAGTCCGAGGGCAGCAGACGTGAGTCCTAGAGACATAGGGCTTTTGTGCATTGTTATATCCCGTTGGGTCCAGCTCGTTTTTATTAGAGTTATTCAAGTGGAATGGGGACTGTAGAAGTCTCCTGCCACCGAAACGAGCTTACCGGCCGGGAATTTTGATTAAAAATATATAGTTGCTACCCACACGATACTTAATACGTATGGCTGTGGCTGCGTAGGAGTCTCGGCGTCTTCAGTGCGTTTATTCCAGGCAAAAAAAACACCCCTGTATAAGGGGCGTTTTTTTGAGCGTTGACTCAGGGCTTACTGGCCGGCCTGGCTCAACTCCAGCTGACCGTCCTTGTTAACAGGGATCTGGCTGCCTGGATCACGATCCATACGCACCTGCCCGACTTTGTCGTTGAGCTTGTACTTCACGTTGTAGCCAACAACCTTGTCGCTGATGTCGTTGACGGTGTTGCAGCGCGATTCAGTCGTTGTGTAGGTGTCGCGGTTCTGCATGCCTTCCTGAACCTTGTTACCGGCGTAACCACCACCCACCGCACCGGCGACCGTGGCGATCTTCTTGCCATTACCGCCACCCACCTGGTTGCCGAGCAGGCCACCCGCTACGGCACCGATGACACTCCCCACGATTTGATGCTGGTCCTTGACCGGCGCTCGGTGAGTCACGGCAACGTCCTTGCAGACTTGTCGCGGGGTTTTGATTTGTTCTTTCACAGGCTCGACGGCAAGTACGTCTGCGTACTCTGGGCCGCTTTGTTTTACGAGGCTATAGGTGGCCAAAGCACCACCGGCGGTTACACCGACAGCACCCAATACTGCACCAATAAGCAACGACTTGTTCACGTGAACCTCCTGACGATATTCAGCGCAATTGCTCGCGCTACTCCCAGCCTTGGAGCATAAAAAAGGCGCGAGTTCACACTCGCGCCTTTTCAGGTGATGGCCGGTTACCAGTATCGGTTACGGACGATCATCCACTTTGTCGACAGTGACCGGTGGCAAGAGGTCTTCGCTGCGCAGGTTCAGCCAGATCAACACCACGTTGGCGATGTAGATCGACGAGTACGTACCCGCCAGAACACCGATGAACAGCGCCACCGAGAAACCGTGCAGGCTATCGCCGCCGAAGATCCACAACGCGACGATGGCCAGCAATGTGGAGATCGAGGTCGCCATGGTCCGCAGCAACGTCTGCGTGGTGGAGATATTGATGTTCTCGATCAGCGATGCCTTGCGCAGCAGACGGAAGTTCTCGCGAACCCGGTCGAATACCACGATGGTGTCGTTGAGCGAGTAACCGATGATCGCCAGCACAGCGGCCAGTACGGTCAGGTCGAAGGTCACCTGGAAGAACGAGAGGATGCCCATCGTCACCACCACGTCGTGGATCAGCGAGATGATTGCCCCTACCGCGAATTTCCACTGGAAGCGGAAGGCCAGGTAGACCAGTACGCCGCCCAGCGCCAGCAGCATGCCGAGGCCGCCCTGGTCGCGAAGTTCTTCACCCACTTGCGGACCGACGAACTCGACGCGCTTGACGGTTACCGGGTTATCGGCCCCTGTCTTGCGCAGCGCGTCGGCAACCTGAGTGCCCAGCTGCGGGTCTTCACCCGGCATGCGAACGAGCAGATCAGTCGTTGCACCAAAGCTTTGTACAACGGCTTCGGTATAACCCGAAGCCACCAGCTCTTCGCGCACCTTGTGCAGATCGGCCGGACGTTCATAGGTCAGCTCGATCAGCGTACCGCCAGTGAAGTCCAGACCGAAGTTCAGCCCTTTATAGAACCAGCTGAACAACGCCAGAACGGTAAGGAGCATGGTAATGGCGAACGCAATGTTGCGAACGCCCATGAAGTTGATCGTACGTTTCATGGCAGCCCCTTAAATCCACAACTTCTTGAAGTCACGACCGCCAAAGATCAGGTTGACCATTGCGCGGGTCACCATGATGGCTGTGAACATCGAGGTAAAGATCCCGAGGGACATGGTGACCGCAAAACCCTTCACCGGGCCTGTGCCCATCGCAAAGAGAATGCCGCCGACCAGCAGCGTCGTCAGGTTGGCGTCGAGGATCGCGGTATACGCGCGGTCGAAGCCTTCGTTGATCGCACGCTGGACCGTCATGCCGTTGGCGATCTCTTCACGAATCCGCGAGAAGATCAGCACGTTCGCATCGACCGCCATACCCATCGTCAAGACGATACCGGCGATGCCTGGCAGAGTCAGCGTTGCACCCAGCAGCGACATCAGTGCCAGCAGCATGACCATGTTGAAGGCCAGCGCCACCGTCGCGATCAGACCGAAGAAACGGTAGATGGCGAGGATGAACAGCGAGACGAACAGCATGCCCCACAGGGATGCATCGATACCCTTGGTGATGTTGTCGGCACCCAGGCTTGGACCAATGGTGCGCTCTTCAGCGAAGTACATCGGTGCAGCCAGACCACCGGCACGCAGCAGCAGCGCCAGCTCGGAAGATTCACCCGCGCCGTTCAGGCCGGTGATGCGGAATTGAGCACCCAGCGGCGACTGGATGGTCGCCAGGCTGATGATCTTCTTCTCTTCCTTGAACGTCTGGACCGGCACGTCTTTTTCGACGCCGTTTACCATTTGCTTGGTATACGTGGTGGTCGGCTTCTGCTCGATGAAAATCACTGCCATGCTGCGACCGACGTTCGCGCGGGTGGCGCGGCTCATCAGATCACCACCATGGCCGTCCAGCTTGATGTTCACCTGAGGACGGCCGTGCTCGTCAAAGCCGGCCTTGGCGTCAGTCACCTGGTCACCGGTGATGATCAGACCACGCTCGACCGGCGCCGCAGGACGACCGCCTTCGCGGAACTCGAACATCTCGGTAGTGGCTTTGTTGTCGTCGGGACCTGCGCCCAGACGGAACTCAAGGTTGGCGGTCTTGCCGAGAATACGCTTGGCTTCGGCGGTGTCTTGAACACCTGGCAGCTCAACCACGATGCGGTTGGCGCCCTGACGCTGAACCAGCGGTTCGGCGACGCCCAGCTCGTTGACCCGGTTACGCACGGTGGTCAGGTTTTGCTTGATCGAGTATTCGCGGATTTCAGCGATCTTGGCTGGGGTCATGGCCAGGCGCAGGATCGGCATCTCGCCGCGATCGCTCGTGGTGATATCGAAATCTGTGTAGTCCTTGCGGATCAGCGCACGGGCCTGTTCGCGGGTATCAGCATCGCTGAAGCCCAGCTGGATGGCGCCGTTATCTTGCGGAAGGCTGCGATAACGCACTTTTTCCTTGCGCAGCAGGCTCTTCACTTCGCCTTCGTAGACATTCAGGCGCGCACTGAGCGCCTTGTCCATGTCGACTTCGAGCAGGAAGTGCACGCCACCGGACAGGTCGAGACCCAGCTTCATCGGCGTAGCGCCAATGCTGCGAAGCCATTTCGGCGTGGTCTGAGCCAGGTTGAGCGCAACAACGTAGTCATCGCCCAGCGCCTTGCGTGCGACATCTTTGGCTGGCAGCTGGTCTTCCTGTTTGGTCAGACGCAACAAACCGCCCTTGCCATTCTCGGCCAGAGACGCGCCCTTGACCGCGATGCCAGCATCGGTAAGCGCCTTGCTTACGCGATCCAGATCAGCCTGGTTGACCTGCAGCGCAGTGCTTGCGCCACTGACTTGAATAGCCGGGTCATCAGGGTAGAGATTGGGTGCGGAATAAATAAAACCGATCACCAGCACTGCCAGGATCAGGATGTATTTCCACAGAGGGTATTTGTTCAACATCACGCCGCCTGCTTATAACGCGGGGCGCCTTGCGCGCCCCGTCGATTGGTAAAAGACTGGAATCAGATGGCTTTCAGAGTGCCCTTGGGCAGGGTGGCAGCGATTGCGCCCTTCTGGATCTTCAGCTCTACGGTGTCGGACACTTCGATAACAACGAAGTCATCAGTCACTTTATTGATCTTGCCCGCGATACCGCCGGTAGTGACGACTTCATCACCCTTCTGCAAGTTACCCAGCAAGTTCTTTTGCTCTTTGGCGCGCTTGGCCTGTGGACGCCAGATCATCAGATAGAAGATGACCAGGAAGCCGACCAGGAAAATCCACTCGAAGCCGCCGCCCATAGGGCCTGCAGCAGCAGGGGCAGCCGCATCCGCGAAAGCGGAAGAGATGAAAAAGCTCATTTAACACTCCAGTTGCATATTTTAATAATAGGAAGCGAAAGACCGGATGTCGCTCAGTCCAGTAACGGCGTCACAAGCCCGCGTTTGGCATAGAACGTGTCGACAAAGGCGGCCAATGTACCTTGTTGAATAGCCTCGCGCAAACCAGCCATAAGCAGCTGGTAATGGCGCAAATTGTGGATCGTATTGAGCATGCTACCCAGCATTTCGCCGCACTTGTCCAGGTGATGCAGATAGGCGCGGGAGAAGTTTTTGCAGGTGTAGCAGTCGCAGGTCGGATCCAGCGGCGACTCATCGTAACGATGAAACGCATTACGGATTTTCAGCACACCGGTGTCGATGAACAGATGACCGTTGCGCGCATTGCGCGTAGGCATCACGCAGTCGAACATGTCGACGCCGCGGCGGACACCTTCAACCAGGTCCTCGGGCTTGCCTACACCCATAAGGTAACGAGGTTTGTCAGCCGGCATGCGCCCCGGCAGGTAGTCCAGGACTTTGATCATTTCGTCCTTGGGCTCGCCGACCGACAGGCCGCCAATTGCCAGGCCGTCGAAGTCGAGTTCGTTCAGGCCTTCGAGGGAGCGCATGCGCAGGTTCTCGTGCATACCGCCCTGAACGATGCCAAACAGCGCCGCCGTGTTTTCGCCATGGGCGATCTTGGAGCGCTTGGCCCAGCGCAGCGACAACTCCATGGAGGTGCGCGCAACCTCTTCGTCGGCCGGGTACGGCGTGCATTCGTCGAAAATCATCACGACGTCGGAACCGAGGTCGCGCTGAACCTGCATCGATTCTTCAGGCCCCATGAACACTTTTGCGCCGTCGACCGGAGAGGCGAAGGTCACGCCCTCCTCCTTGATCTTGCGCATCGCGCCCAGGCTGAACACTTGGAAACCGCCCGAATCGGTCAGAATCGGGCCTTTCCACTGCATGAAATCATGAAGGTCGCCGTGGCCTTTGATGACTTCAGTGCCCGGACGCAGCCACAGGTGAAAGGTGTTGCCGAGGATCATCTGAGCGCCAGTGGCCTCGATATCCCGAGGCAGCATGCCCTTGACCGTGCCATAAGTGCCGACCGGCATGAACGCAGGCGTTTCGACAACGCCGCGAGGAAAGGTCAAACGACCGCGACGCGCCTTGCCATCGGTGGCCAGCAGCTCGAAAGACATACGACAGGTGCGACTCATGCTTGATCCTCTGGGGCCGAGTCCGTCGGGGTGGATTCCCCAGGAGCGGTCGGCACGGGATTGCGGGTGATGAACATGGCATCCCCGTAACTGAAGAAGCGGTAACCGTGCGCCACCGCAGCCGCATAGGCCGCCATGGTTTCGGGATAACCGGCGAATGCCGAAACCAGCATCAACAGCGTCGATTCCGGCAAGTGGAAGTTGGTGACCAGCGCATCGACCACATGGAACGGTCGGCCCGGATAAATAAAGATATCGGTGTCGCCGCTGAAGGGCTTGAGCACGCCATCGCGTGCGGCACTTTCCAGCGAACGCACGCTGGTCGTGCCCACGGCGATCACCCGACCGCCGCGTGCGCGACACGCGGCCACGGCATCGACCACTTCCTGAGTGACTTCGAGCCACTCGTTGTGCATGTGGTGATCTTCAATGCGCTCGACGCGCACCGGCTGAAACGTACCCGCGCCGACGTGCAGCGTCACGAATGCGGTCTCGACGCCCTTCTCGGCAATCGCGGCCATCATGGTCTGGTCGAAATGCAGACCTGCCGTCGGCGCCGCCACCGCACCGGCGCGCTGGGCGTACACGGTCTGATAGCGCTCGCGATCGGCATCGTCGTCCGGGCGGTCTATATAAGGAGGCAACGGCATGTGCCCGACGCGCTCGAGCAATGGCAGCACCGGCTCGGCGAAGCGCAGTTCAAACAACGCATCGTGGCGCGCGACCATTTCGGCCTCGCCACCGCCATCGATGAGAATTGTCGAACCCGGCTTGGGCGACTTGCTGGAGCGCACATGGGCCAGCACACGGTGCTGATCGAGAACGCGCTCAACGAGGATTTCCAGCTTGCCACCCGAGGCTTTTTGCCCGAACAGCCGCGCCGGAATCACCCGGGTATTGTTGAAGACCATCAGATCGCCGGGGCGCAAATGCTCCAGCAAATCAGTGAATTGGCGGTGTGCCAGCGCGCCGCTTGGCCCGTCGAGGGTCAGCAAACGGCTGCTGCGTCGCTCCGCCAAAGGATGGCGAGCGATCAATGAATCCGGGAGCTCGAAGGTAAAGTCAGCGACACGCATGATGGGGTTCGTCTAGCAGGGCCGGGAAGTTTAGCCGAATAAGTGAAAATTGACCATGAAACATGATTGACCAACGGTAGGCTCATCTCTATACTTCGCCGCCATTGAGCCCTGATGGCGGAATTGGTAGACGCGGCGGATTCAAAATCCGTTTTCGAAAGAAGTGGGAGTTCGATTCTCCCTCGGGGCACCAGCACAATGAAGAAAGGCCTTGATTATCAAGGCCTTTTTTTCGTCTGGCGTAAAGTTGGCGTAAGAGGATTTTTTCCAGGAGGAATGTTTTGGCCCCTTTCAAGCTCGACTGGAAGTTCTTCAGCACCTTTGCTGTGAGCATCTTCGCGATCGCCATATCGCTCTATCTTCCTCGGGCCGAGCTCACTGCGCACGAGCTAACCATGACCCTTGTATCGTCCTGGGAGCTGCAGCCACCCAGCGGACCGCGCTTTCAGGATCTCCAAGTCATACTCGACGGCGATAAAATCGAAAACCCCTTCGTCTCCTCCATCACGATTACTAATACCGGCTCCAAGCCCGTTGCCAGCGCAGATTTTGAAAGCCCTATGGTTTTGACTACGGAGGAGCCTGCACGGTTAGTCACCGCGAGGTTGGCGGGATCGACTCCCAAAGGTATTCCGGTTGAGCTGCAAATCGCCGACGGTAAAATCAAGATTCTTCCATTTTTATCCAATCCTGGCGATGAGATAACGATCACGCTCGTAACCTCGGGAAAACCAGTAGTAAAGCCGACCGCCCGAATTGCAGGCATTAAAGAGATCATCGTTGAAGATTTCACTACTCCTCGCACTAAACCGGTAGCCGCTCTGTGGGCTGGCTTCGTCTCCGTCGGGTGCTTTTGTCTCTACACCTTCTATATGGGATACGGACGACTTTTAAAACCCGCCGTGATCAGCCCATGGATACGCGTTCCAACAGTGTTCTTCTTAGCTTTGTTCGCAATTCAGGCGATCCAAACTCTCACGGTTCACCTCTGGCCCTTACGCTCATACGCAATCATCTGGTCGTGCCTGACCATGGTCGTCGGTTTTGGGGTTGGCCTAGTAGCCGTGAGACTTGCGAATAAGGCCGATCGCTGACGGTAACACCAAGCCTGGACTGCCGCCGAAAGCGGGCCAACAACAGCACATGCACGCGGTTGATTAGCTCGAAACCAAACGCGCGCGTTAGCAGACGCTGAGTCAGCCACTGCGACTGGGTGGGAGAGAACAATCGGGAACGCGGTCCGCCGGTGGCCATCCCTGAGGAGCTATCAGCTTTTCATGTTGACCCACCGGAAACGGGTAAGGAGGGTGAGTTTTTTGCGCACCTGCCTGATACCTCCATTTGGTGCGCCTTTCAGACCGGCAGCCTAGGTTAGCGCTTGGGTTAGGGATAACGAATTTACTAACCTCACAGAGCGTTAAACAACCAAAATATAAAAGTCTTTTCCAACAAATGCTTACGGATAGTTAACCGCTGCGCTTACTGTAATTAACCCCTACGTGTTAGCTCTCCAGCCCAGCAAACACGGGGTGTCGCGGGAACCCACATCCCCGAACCAAAAAACTTACCCATTCCCCGAGCCGACTCCGAGATTTGCTTGCAGGCCGGGCCTTGGTCGTACTTAAAAAAACCGTGCCTCGCGGGTTTTCGCAGGGTTGCAACCGTCCCCACTCTTCCCGGCAGCTCGTAGCCAGCCTTGTTTTGGTCAGGATGCAGAAGCGCAGAAAAAGGGACCTATTTAGCCCGCAGGCGAGGTGGGGGGATGACGGCGCGCGCCACAGACTCCAACACGCAGCAGCGCGGAATGGATCTACCGAGGCGCGGCGGGTTGAGCTGACTGAGAGACCGTGGGATTCGATAATCGGATCGAAGCAGAATTGGTAGGTGACATTAAAAGGCCGGCGAGGTTATGATCAATGCGGGCTTGTAGACAGATCGTTTTATCGCGAATCGCGATAAGTGACATCAACGGTGGTAGGTATTGCCATTACATTACTTCGCAATCTCACGCGGAGAGACTCATTGACACTTGCATATGAGTGTCTACAAGCCCACCACCTTTTCTATGGAATGTCCCATGTCAAAACTGACTAAGCTAAGGAAAGCTACGAGCTTAAGCGATCTCGCTGATATTCTAGAAATGCCTCCCAAGTCAGTCTCGTACATTCTCTATATAAGACCCAAGATAGGTTTATATAGTCAGTTCAACATTCCTAAAAAAACAGGCGGCTCTAGAACTATTTCTGCCCCATGCTTAGAACTTAAGTATCTACAGAAACAGCTAGCAACGCTCCTTCAAGACTGTAACGACGAAATAGAAAAATCAAGATCAGCACCATCAAGCCTGAAAGTTACGTATAAGCAGACAAAAAAAGAAGCTTATCACATGGTTTTAAACCCGGTTACTCCATCATCACGAATGCCATTAATCATCGCAACAAAAATTTAGTCTTAAATATTGACTTGGCTGATTTCTTTGGAAGCATACACTTTGGACGTGTCAGAGGATTTTTCTTAAAAAATGAAAACTTTAAACTCAGTCCATCAGTAGCCACGGTTATTGCGCAAATCGCATGTCACGAGAACGCGCTACCCCAAGGAAGCCCTTGCTCCCCGATTTTATCTAACATGATAGCTCACATACTAGATATCAGATTAGCGCGGCTAGCGGCAGCTGAAAAAAGTAGTTACTCTCGATATGCCGACGATATCACTTTCTCAACTAACAAAAAAGAATTCTCCGAAAGTTTGGTAAGGTGTATCGACCATGTTAATCATACATGGGTCGCCGGCACTGCCTTGGAAAATACAATTAACAGGGCGTGGTTTTCAATAAATAGTAAGAAAACTCGCTTGCAGTACCGCGACTCTCGTCAAATAGTCACAGGATTGACAGTCAACTCAAAGGTCAATGTACGCGCAGAATACCATCGAACTGCGAAAGCCATGACTCATAAACTGTTCCGGACGGGAAGTTTCGAAGTTTTAAAAGCAAACGAGCATGGCATACAAGAGAAAACGGCAGGTAGCCTTCACCAGCTGAACGGCATACTTAGCTTCATCTACATGATTAATGACTACAACAGAAAGCTCCGCGCTCAAAATCCGCTGAATCCCGCTTTTACCCCGACTCCAGATCGTTTGAAGTCGATTGAAAAATCACACAAAAGATTCATTTTCTATAGAGACTTCTATGCCAGCCCAGTTCCTACAATAATCTGCGAAGGAAAAACAGATAATATTTATCTGCGTGCGGCCATTTATAGTCTATCGGCGAAATATCCAGAACTGGTCGAAACAAACAAAGACGGGTCCAAGAAACTTAAAATTAAGCTTTTCAAATACACAGAACAGATAAAACACCTCATGAGTCTTTCTGGCGGAACTGGAGAAATGACAAAATTCATGACTAGCTACACAAAAGAATGTGCCTTTTTTAAGGCACCGATCGGTCTCAAACCAGTAATCATGCTGATTGACAACGACCAGGGCGCTATTGAAATCTACAAGCAGATTCACAAGATGAAGAAGCTCGCCAAAAAACCAGACGGCAGTGACGAGCTCCACTTTATCGGTCGAAATCTATATGTTGTACCCACGCCACTAAACAAAGGACAGAACACTATGGTTGAAGATCTCTTCGAACCGAAGCTGTTGAAAACTGAGTTGAACGGTAAGAAATTCAACCCCGACGACGCGAAAATGACGTCGAACGAATATAGCAAAAATCATTTTGCAAAGTTTGTAGTAAAGGCGCAACAGGAATCGATAGATTTTTCGGGCTTTGAGCCAATATTGAACACTATACTGAAAATTGTTAAGCAGCATGGGAGGTTATAAAAAATATGGGTTACCCAACACGAACTCAAATCAACTCAATTTTCCCGAACATAACTGGTAACTTACAGCAGCTATCGGCCGAGCTGACATTAGTCAAACAATGCTTCTCGTAAGTTGACAGCGCTTCAATCACCAATGACCGCCACATTACAAAACCTCACCTGGACGCCGCCTCGAACTCCGACACCTTCATTTGTGTACCGTTTAAGAACTCATCACCCATCTGCGGAGATGTAGTCAAAAGGCTTAGAAGCTGAAGTGTTTTTGGCTCTATACCTCTGTAGCTATCGCATATACTTTGAACCGCACAACATCCTCACCCACCCAATCATCCAACTGCATCATTCTCGCCTGAATCAGCTCCAGCTCATTGGCCGCATAAATCTGCGCCGCCTCTCTGACCGACCAAAAACCACCAGCATTCTGCGGAACAACCCCCATCAACTGCGGCGGGATCCGCAGGCTGGCGAGCACGTCATTACGCGCCTGATTCTTGATTGAGTTGAATTCATCGGTTGACGGGCAAAGGGTTCCATGGTCATCAACACCAAAGGCCACTGTTACCGATGCGGTAACGACGGCCTGCTTTCATCCGAACTCATTTCAAATTCAATGATTGAGTTTGAGCAACCTTTAAAACTCCCCCTCAATCAGTCCCGCGGCCTTCCAATTACGTGCTAGTTAAAAAATGCCAAGGGCACCCCTTATTTGGCGAATTCCCGCGCAGGTACCCCGCGCAATTAAGGAGTAGTCAACATGGTAAAACGCGGCTAAGCTTCACTCCCCCATGGCAATCACAAAGGACTAAAGATGGCCACCAAGGTCAGTAATCCGCTAACTGTCGTAGCAATATTTTCCACCCTAGCGGAAGGCTTCGCGACAATATCGCTTATCAACCTCCCCCAGAGATTCAGGCTGTATTCGTTTACTTTGTCATGATTTTTCCTATCCTGATTGTGGGAACGTTCTTCGCGCTGCTGAACTGGAACCATACAGTCCTTTATGCACCAAGCGATTTTGCAGATGAGGAGATGTACTTGGAATCCCTGCGTCTGAAGGAGGCCGTAAAAATGGAGGTCATCGGCAGCTTGACTAAGGTTGTGGGTGACGAGGTTGCTCTATCGGCTGAGCAGGTTCAGCGGATCACCGAGAAGGTTGGAGGCGCAGTTGAACAGGCATCCATGGACTCTCGAAAAGAGAAAATCTTGAGTTTGCTTGTAGAAGGCGAACTTTCTACCCAAGACGTTTACGAGAGAATGAGCATCAGCAAGGTATACGTCTACCGTTTGCTCGGGGATCTGCATAACGAAGGCAAAATCGTCCAACGTAAAGAGGGTAGGCACGCTTTTTGGTCTCTGCCCTAACTTTTCGGAGGTGCGGTGGCTGATACAGCACCACTGAGGTTTTATCACTACCAGTAGCACTAATCACATTGTCGCTGTGCACGACATGGATTCTACAGAGTGCGCGAGCCTCCTCGGGCACAAAACAGTAACACCTTCAAGTGGTGTGACTTGATGAACAAAGAAACCGGCCAGCTCTGAGCCGGTTTTTTTGCGGGCGGGATTTGGTGGATGCAGGGAGGACGCGCCGATGGCCTATGCCGTTTACTCATCACTGGCGCCGCATAGAGCGGTATGCGTTCACTGCAAATCTGATGGCGCTCAAACCGGCCTCTTCCCGGCTAAAGCCGGTCCTACTGACACATCGCATGTACTTAGTGAGGCTGGCTTAAGCCGGGAATGCGTCGGGTGGCGCGCTGCAGAATTGGGGGTGCTCATTCTGACCTCTTCCCGGCTGAAGCCGGTCCCACTGACCCAACGCGTGCGCTTGGTAGGACTGGCTTTAGCCGGGAAGGCGCCAGGTGACACACCTCAAAACTATCGGGGTTCAAAGCACCTCTTTCCAATGCTTCCCGTAATCGGCCTTGCGACCTTACCACCCCAGCCGCAATACCCTCCCAATCAAAAGTCCTGCGAAGTCGGCCGCAGCACGATCTCGTTGATGTCCACATCCCCCGGCTGTTCAATCGCATAGGCAATCGCCCGCGCTACGGACTCGGCGGGGATTGCCTGCTTGTAAAACTCTTTGACCACATCCGCGCTCGGCTGATGGCCGCTGCCCAGTTTTAATTCGGAATCCACGGCACCGGGTTCGATGGTGGTGGTGCGGATCTTGCCGCCGACTTCGTGGCGCAGGCCGTCGGAGATCGCGCGGACGGCGTACTTGGTGCCGCTGTAAACGGAGCCGCCCGGGCTGAAGACTTTGATGCCGGCCACCGACGAGATGTTGATGAAGTGCCCGGAGCCCTGTGCTTCGAACTTCGGCAGTGCGGCGGCGATGCCGTAGAGGACGCCTTTGACGTTGATGTCGATCATGCGGTCCCATTCGTCGACGCGCAATTCCGCGATAGGCGCAATGGCCATGAGCCCGGCGTTATTGATCATGACGTCGATGCGGCCGAAGTCGCGAATGGCGTTTTCAACGAGTGCTGACAGGTCGTCTCGACGAGTGACGTCAACCGTGTAGGCCGATGCTTCACCGCCGTTAGCCTTGATGTCGCGGACGATGACGTCCATGCGCTCCTGACGGCGTGCGCCGAGGACGACCTTGGCGCCCAGTTTTGCCAGATGCCGCGCGGTGGCTTCGCCGAGTCCGCTGCTTGCGCCGGTGATGACGACGACTTTGCCTTGAATGCCATTGCTCATTGCAGTTCTCCTGACGCATGGGAAGTTGATGGGAGCCAGTTTGCGCTGGATATTCCTGCCACAAAATGGAAGAGTTCGGTTTTTAGAATTCCACTTTCTGGAATACGGGCGGCCTGACATGCTTAACCGAATGGAAATGCTGCGTATCTTTCTGGTGGCCGTTGACGCGCCTACGTTTCGGGAAGCCGCGACTCGCCTCGGCACCTCGCCACAAAAGGTTACGCGTGCCATCAAAGAGCTTGAGCGAACCTTCGCCGAGCCGTTGTTTCATCGCAGCACACGACAGGCCCATGTCACGGCGTACGGCGCAGAGGTTGCGCGACAGGCGCGTGAGACCCTCGACCAATTCGATCGCTTGTTCGCCGCCCACACGAAAAACCCTGCGGCGGATGAGGTGGGCCGCGTGGGCATTACAGCGCCGCACTCGATCGGGAAGCTCTATCTGGCCGGTTTCCTTCAGCCGTTGATGCAGCAACATCCCGGCCTGCGGATCGAGTTAAGCCTGGACGACCAGCTCACCGACGCCGTCGCCTCGAGGATCGACATCGGCATTCGCATCGGCACGGTCCGGGACCGGCGCTACATCGCGCGGGCGGTGGCGCATGTGCCGTTGAAGATCGTGGCAGCGCCGGCATTGATTGCGGCAGTCGGGATGCCGGCCACACTCGAAGACTTGAAAACACTGCCGCTGTCGGCGTTGATTGACCGTAACAACGGACGACCCTGGCCGTGGTTTCTGTCCGAAGGCCAAAGCTACTTGCCGCCCTCCCCCGCCTTTAGTTGTGATGACCCGGAGACTGAGCTGGAATTCGTGCTGGCAGGCGTCACATTTGCGCAGATGCCCCATTACCTGGCCGAGGCGCATCTTCGCGACGGGCGTCTGGTCGAGGTGTTGCCGAAAGTGGCGCCACCGCCCATGGACCTGTCCGTGTACCGGACGCAGTCAGGGCCGGTGCCGAGCAGGGTACGACTTGTCTACGATCACCTGATCCACTGCCTGAGCGATCCACAGACCTTTCCCTGACGGTGCGGCGCCGGAAGATTCGACTTAAAGCGACCGAACCGATGACGACCGGCTTCGGTCGAACGGCGTGCAATGTGTCCCCCAAGGCGCACACTGCTGGACTTTTCAGCAGGCATCCATTCACCGAAAACCACCGGCCTTCCATGTTCGAACACATCGACTTCAACTATCTGCTCTCAAACTACGGGTACTGGGCCGTGTTCATCGGCTGCCTGCTGGAGGGGGAAACCATCCTGATCCTCGGCGGGCTGGCGGCGCACCAGCACGTACTGCAATGGCAGCAGGTGCTGATCTACGCCACGTTGGGCGGGATGCTGGGCGATCAGATTCTGTTCTGGACCGGGCGCCATTTCGGCCCACGCCTGCTGCCGCGCTTGCACCGCCAGCAAGCAACCATCGATCGCGTGTCCGACCTGATCAAGCGCTACCCCACGGCGTCCATTTTCTCGGTGCGCTTTCTCTACGGCATGCGTTTGATCGGGCCTCTGGTCATCGGCGCGAGTCGCTTGTCGCCTATCCGTTTTGCGGTGATCAACCTGATCGGCGCGGCAGTCTGGGCGAGCCTGTTTCTGGCCGCCGGCTATTGGGCGGGCGGTTTCCTGGAGAACATGCTCGGCAACCTGAAGCCTTATAAAATGCCGATCTTCATCGGCGTGGTTGTGGTGGGCGCAGCTGTCGCGCTGTATCGGCATCGTCGCGCGAAAACGCGCCCCGCCCGCCAGGCAGCCAAGCGGGCGAAAGACGTCCCGCCCTCCTCTGCGGGATAACACTTCCCATCTGCGGCGACCGCCTCTATAACGGCAGACAGGCATTTGACGCAGAGGGATCGACTCGATGAACACACGCATCACCGCCGGTTTGCTGTTGAGCATGGTCAGCATCGCACAGGCCCAAGCCGCTGAGACGCCGTCGCACCTGGACACCGTCATACAGAAGGGCCAACTGGCCGTTTGCGCGACTGGGGACTACAAGCCCTACACCTTTATCAAGCCAGACGGCCAGTACGAAGGCATCGACATCGAGCTGGCGCAGTCGCTGGCCCAGAGCCTCGGTGTGAAGATCGAGTGGGTCCCGACCACCTGGAAAACCCTGATGCCCGACTTCACTGCCGGCAAATGCGACATGGCCGTCGGCGGTATCTCGGTCACCCTGGAGCGGCAGAAGAAGGCGGCGTTCAGCAGCACGCTGGACATCGACGGCAAGGTGCCATTGGTACGTTGCGAAGATGAATCGAAGTACCAGACGCTTGAGCAGATCAATCAGCCCGGCGTTCGACTGATCGAACCTCAAGGTGGCACCAACGAAGCCTTCGCCCACGCTTATTTGCCCAAGGCCAGCCTGGCCTTCCACGACAACAAAACCATTTTCCAGCAGTTGCTCGACAAGCAGGCCGACGTGATGATCACCGACGCGTCCGAAGCGCTGTACCAGCAGAAACGCATCCCCGGCTTGTGCACGGTCAATCCGTCGAATTACATGCAGTACGGCGAAAAGGCCTACCTGCTGCCGCGGGATGACGTGGCCTGGAAGGCCTATGTTGATCAGTGGTTGCATCTCACCAAAGCCACCGGCGCCTACAAGAAAGTGGTTGGCGAATGGCTGGCGATGCCTAAAGAGTGACGACGCGCAGCACGCCCGCAAGACTTCGGCACAGGACCCCGCCGTATCCATGAAAACCAACAGAACCATTACTCGCGCGTTTTGCGTTGAGCTGCAGCAAGAGCTTTCCATCGTGGCGGCGCGACGCGAGTATTTTTCTCAAGAGCCACCTCGGGCGCGCTTCAGTTTCCTGTGCTCGTCCGAATCGTGTCGCGCCTTGGGCGTCAAGATCACCGGGGTTCGCTATGACGTTAAGCCCCAGGAGCATCCGACCTTCGTCGCCGCGCACTACCGGGCCAACCCCAACTATGAACATCACGCCGATTGCGAGTGGGTGGATGAAGCCGTCAAGACGCCGGTTGCGCAGGAAAACGAAACCGAAGTTGAAAGCGAGTTGCGCAAGGTCAAGCGCAAGCTGGATGACTACATCGACGTCTTCGATCCCACCCCGAAGGAACGCGTAAAATCCACGTCGCCGACAGACAAGCCTGACGCCGAGCCGACCGAGAAGCACGAAGACGCCACGCTCCCAGCTGACGCGTTGAAGGCCAAACAGGACAAGCAGAATCGCACCAGCAATCTGGAGCGTCTGGTCGACAGCTTTCGTCAGGCCCAGGCCTCGTTGACCAAGGAAGAACTGGCTCTGCTCACCTTGCGCATTCCGGGGCAGGGCGAGGTGTCATTGCGCGCCTATTTTCGCCATATCAAATTCGCTCAGCTCAATGACGAGCGCCGGGTGCTGTATGGCGGCGGTCTGGTCGAGCGCTATGGGACGGGCTTCAAATTCAAGTTCTTTGATCGCTTGCAAGGCAAGTTGGTGACCTTGTACGTGTCGCCCGCGCAGATGCAGGCCTACCGCTCCAGCCGCTACCTCAGCGAGCTGCTGAGCCATGCCGATGAGGTACGCTTCTTCACGGTCTTTGCCCTGGGCAAACTGGTTGCCAGTCCGTCCGGGAAAAGCGTCAGCGTGGAGATTGAAGACTTGCGCCATCTGGCCATCGTGCTCGGGCCAGCCAAGGACGCCGAGGAGGCCTCCGCGAAAGACCCGGCAAGCTAACCCAGAGACTTTATTCAGCTCAAAAAAATCCGGTTTCTCTCACGAGCAACCGGGTTTTCTTCGTTTCATTCAGTCGACTAAGGCGCTGCGTATGTGACCAACAGTTCCTTAGTTACCTGAAAATCCAGCGACATGGCCACGCTCAAGGCAGTGATCGTGAAGATGGAGAACACGAACAGCTTGCGTGCCCAAACAGTGTCGTCTTTGGCTTTGTAGCCGGTCCAGGCCATGTACAACCAGTACATGCCCATCGCCGCCGCAACGGCCAGATAATTGAGCCCGGCGTAACCGCCGAACGTCAGCATCAAGGTCGCCAGCAGGAAAGCCAAAATGTAGATCAGGATATGCCGCTTGGCGACCCGGATACCACGCTTGACCGGCAGGACCGGAATCGACGCAGCCCGATAGTCGTTGAAGCGGAAAATCGCAATGGCGTACGAGTGAGGCATCTGCCACAGGCTGAACATCACCAGCAAGGTCAGCGCCGCAAGGTCGAAGGTGTTGCTGACCGCGACGTAACCAATCACCGGCGGCATCGCGCCTGACAGGCTGCCTACCAAGGTGCCGTGAACCGACCTGCGCTTCAGGTACAGGCTGTAAAAGCCTACGTAGATCACGAAGCCGATCACGGCAAACAGCGCCGCCAGTGCGTTGGCCTTGGTGTACAGCAGGCCAACGCCGACAACGCCCAGCACGGTAGCGTAGATCAGTGCCAGTTTCAGTGACACCAACCCCTGCACCAGCACCCGATTCTTGGTGCGTTCCATCTTCACATCGATATCGCGATCGATGCAGTTGTTGAACACGCAGCCAGAAGCCACCACTAGCGAAGTCCCGATCACGGCTGCCAGGAACAGGCCGATGTCGACATGTCCCTTGGACGCCAGAAAAAGCCACCTGCCACCGAAAGCACGTTACCGAAAATGATCCCCGGTTTGGTGATTTGGATAAAGTGCTTCAGTGACATCAGGTTTTCCTCACTTCGCCATCATGGCGGTGTGGATGCTGAACATGATCCAGGTGCTCAAACCAACCAGCAGCACGATCACAAGGCCAGCGAAGGCAAACGCGATGACGTTGTTGCGCTGTGCCGCCGAGCGGTCAAGGTGCAGGAAGTACACCAGGTGAACCAACACCTGCACGACTGCGAAGATCAGAACGACCCACAGCGTGGCCACTTTCGAGATCGTCGGGAACATCACCAGACCGAAGGGAACCGCGGTCAGGATGATCGACAGTATGAAACCGACCATGTACGACTTGAAGCTGCCATGGGCGGCAGGTTCATGGCTGGCAGCGTCATTTGAGTGATGTGAATTCGCCATTTAAATGGTCCCCATCAGATAGACAACGGTGAACACGCAAATCCAGACAACGTCCAGGAAGTGCCAGAACAGGCTGAGCATGCTCAGGCGAGTCTGGTTGGTCCCGGTCAGACCGTGCTTGGAGACCTGATACATCATGATCGCCATCCAGATCAGGCCGCTGGTCACGTGCAGACCGTGGGTGCCGACCAGCGTGAAGAACGCCGACAGGAAACCGCTGCGGTTAGGACCGTAACCTTCGGAGATCAGCAGGTGGAACTCGTTGATCTCCATGCCGATGAAGCCCAGGCCGAACAGGAAGGTCACGAACAACCAACCCAGAACGCCCGACTTGTTGCCCTTGTGCATCGCCAGCATGGCGAAGCCGTAGGTGATCGAGCTGAGCAACAGGCAGGCGGTTTCGCCAAGCACGTAAGGCAGTTCGAAGATGTCGTGGCCCGCAGGACCACCCGCTACGTTGTTAACCAGTACCGCGTAAATGGCGAAGATCGACGCAAACAGAATGCAGTCGGTCATCAGGTAGATCCAGAAGCCGTAGATCTTCATCTCGCCGGCGTCGTGGTGACCGTGGTCGTGCTCGTGGTCATGACCGTGGTCGTGACCCTTCGCACCATCAAATACTAAGTTCGACATTGTTTATGCCTGCTCCAGCTTGTTGACAGGAGAGTTTGTCTGACCATTGCGAACACGAGCCAGGATCGCGTGTTGCTCGCCTTCGATACGTGCCACTTCGGATGCAGGAACCATGTAGCCCTGATCGTCACGTGCTGCGTGAATCACGAAGTAAACGATCGTGCCGATCAGGCTGACAGCCGCCAGCCAGAAGATGTGCCAGATCATCGCGAAACCGAACACGGTCAGCAGGCCGCCCATCACCATGCCCGTTGCCGTGTTGTTCGGCATGTGGATGTCGGAGTACTTGGCCGGAACCTTGTACGCCTCGCCATCACGCTTGGCGGCATACCACGGGTCGATTTCGTTGGCTTTCGGCATTTCTGCAAAGTTGTAGAAAGGCGGCGGCGACGAAGTGGACCATTCCAGGGTGTGGCCATTCCATGGGTCACCGGTCAGATCGCGGTTCTGCTCGCGGTCACGGATACTCACGAAGATCTGGATCAGCTGGCAGGCGATACCGACAGCAATCAGCAACGCACCGACGAAGGCGACGTGCAGGTATGGCGTCCAGTCCGGGTTGTCAGTGGTGTTCAGACGACGGGTCATGCCCATGAAGCCCAATGCGTACAGCGGCATGAAGGCGACGTAGAAACCCGAGATCCAGAACCAGAACGCTGCCTTGCCCCACTTCTCGTTCAGCTTGAAGCCGAACGCTTTAGGGAACCAGAACGCGAAGCCGGCGATGTAACCGAACACAGCACCACCGATGATCACGTTATGGAAGTGCGCGATCACGAACAGGCTGTTGTGCAGAACGAAGTCAGCACCCGGGATAGCCAGCAGTACGCCAGTCATACCACCGATGGAGAAGGTGACCATGAAGCCCAGGGTCCACAAGACTGGCGCGGTGAAACGCAGACGCCCCTGGTAGATCGTGAACAGCCAGTTAAACAGCTTCACACCCGTCGGGATGGAAATCAGCATCGTCGCCAGACCGAAGAAAGCGTTGACGCTTGCACCCGAACCCATGGTGAAGAAGTGGTGCAGCCAAACCATGAAGCCGAGGATCGAGATCGCACCGGAGGCGTAGATCATCGAGTGGTGGCCGAACAGACGCTTGCCGGTGAAGGTCGAGATGACTTCGGAGAAGACCCCGAACGCCGGCAGAATCAGGATGTATACCTCGGGGTGACCCCACGCCCAGAACAGGTTCACGTACATCATCGGGTTACCACCCAACTCGTTCGTGAAAATGTGGAAGTCCAGATAACGGTCGAGGGTCAGGAACGCCAGGGTGCCGGTCAGGATCGGGAACGAAGCCACGATCAGGACGTTGGCCCAGGTGCAGGTCCAGGTGAAGATCGGCATGTCCATCAGTTTCATGCCAGGGGTACGCATCTTCAGCACGGTGACCAGGAAGTTGACCCCGGTTAACGTTGTCCCCAGTCCTGACAGCTGCAGTGCCCAGATGTAGTAATCCACACCCACGCCCGGGCTATAGCCCAGTTCCGACAGCGGTGGATAGGCAACCCAACCGGTACGTGCGAATTCGCCGACGCCCAGAGACACGTTGACCAGAATCACGCCGGAGATCAGCAGATAGAGGCTCAAGGAGTTCAGGAACGGGAAGGCAACGTCGCGAGCGCCAATCTGCAGAGGCACGACGATGTTCATCAGGCCGGTGAAGAACGGCATCGCCATGAAGATGATCATGATCACACCGTGAGCGGTGAAGATCTGGTCATAGTGCTCAGGCGGCAGGTAGCCGGGTGAGCCTTCAGTGGCCATGGCCAATTGCGAACGCATCAGCACGGCGTCGGCAAAGCCGCGCAGCAGCATGACCATTGCAATGATGATGTACATGACACCGATTTTCTTGTGGTCGACAGACGTCAGCCACTCGGTGTAGAGGTAAGTCCACTTCTTGAAGTACGTGATCAGACCCAGCAACGCCGCACCACCGATCGCGATCATGGCGACCGTGATCATGACTATCGGCTCGTGGAACGGAATCGCGTCCAGACTTAATTTACCAAACATCGTTTACTCCTCTGCCTGCGCAGCTGAATGCTTACCCATGTCCATCCCTTCCGTACCTGCTACTTCTTTCTTCTCGTGGACAATCTTGCCCGGCTTCATACCTTCATACTTGTCGATGATGATCTGGAACAGGTTCGGAGTGACCGAGGAGTAGAGTTCAACGGGGTTACGTTCGCTAGGCTTGGCCAGCGCGGCGTATTCGGCCGTTGCCAGTGTTTTAGGTGAATTCTTGACGTCGGCAACCCAGGCGTCGAAATCAGCCTGTGAGGTGGCAGTCGCCTTGAATTTCATGCCGGTGAAACCTGCGCCACTGTAGTTGGCGGAGATGCCATCGAACTCGCCGTTTTCATTGGCGATCAGGTGCAGCTTGGTCTGCATGCCGGCCATCGCGTAGATCTGGCCGCCCAGCGCAGGGATAAAGAACGAGTTCATGACCGAATCGGAAGTGATGCGGAAATTGATCGGCGTATTGGCCGGGAACACGATCTTGTTGACGGTGGCGATGCCTTGTTCCGGATAGATGAACAGCCACTTCCAGTCCAGTGCGACCACTTCAATGGTCACCGGCTTGACGTCGGACTCGAGCGGACGGTAAGGATCCAGCGCGTGGGTCGACTTGTAGGTCACATAGCCGAGCACAATGATGATGGCCAATGGAACCAGCCAGACCACCAGCTCAATCCGGGTCGAATGCGCCCAGTCAGGCGTGTACGTCGCGCTCTTGTTGGTAGCGCGATACTTCCAGGCGAAGATGATGGTCATGAAAATGACCGGCACCACCACCAGCAGCATCAGCAAGGTAGCAGTGATGATCAGGTCACGCTCTTGAACGCCCACATGGCCTTTGGGATCCAGCAGGGTGTAATCGCACCCGCTGAGCAGGAGCATGCTGAAAAGGGCCAAGAAGCCAAAAACCTGGGGTACCTTTTTTTACTCATCTCACGACCTCTAAAAGCAGCTTTCGCATCGCAGTTGGGTTTCGACCGCCAACACTTCACCCTGCCAGGTGCTGGCAAATGCTTGGATTGAAAAGGGGCCTGTCAGGAAGCATGGGGCCTCACAACAAATCCGGGTTGAGCTTTGGTTTCTTATTCGAATGGTGGCACCCGCTAATGCGGACCCTATCCCTTGGCGCAGACATTCAGAACGTGACTCGGGAGGCCATTCGAACCGCGTCTACTAGAGCGAAAAGACGCTCCATAACCTCGATTTACACCGTCCCGCAAATGAGGGGGGCGTGAATTGGGGGCGATTGTAGATACGTAAAGTTTTATTGACTATAAGTTTCTGCGCAACAGTTAATTTCACGATCCGTAAAAATGCGGTGTTATGTCGCACCCTGAAACTGGGCAAAGCCCCGGTTCTATTGAAGGATTTCCGGGACTTTGTTACGCAACACTTTGTAATCAGCGTGCTTTCATCCGGTTACGAATGATTCCCACCGGGACCAGCACAACAGTCAGTACGAACGCCACTAACGCCCATTGCGCCAGCGACAATCCGAGAACTGGCGGATATGGCGTCTCGCAGAAACCGCCTACCTGGAAGCCTAGCGGAAATAGCGACGCCAGGGGCAAACCGTCGACAATCGGCTGCAGCACATCGATGCCGCAGCTCTCGGTCGGGTGGGTCTGGATGTACACATGGCGCCCGGCCGTAACCAGCCCGCCCACTGCGCTCAACACCACCAGCGCTTCGCAGATGGTCAGGCTCAGACGGCCCGGCATTGCTGCGCCAATGAACGCGAATACCGCGATGAACAACAGCGCATACCGCTGCAGGATGCACAGCGGGCAAGGCGCCTCGCCCAGTACCACCTGCATGTACAAGGCGCCGCCGATCAACGCCAGGCAGATGATGCCCAGCAACACCAGAAACTGCTTTTCACGCCGCAGGTACAACATCTCTTCAGTCATTCACATGTCCTTTGAATTGGAGTCATCCGGATCGACGGATGTGGAGTGTTGCGGCCCGGACGCCCCGCAAAGGCGGCGATTCTATCACCGTCGAGACAGCCCGTTCACGCAGTGCCATTCGCGACCGGACGTAACCGCCTTCCGGTCCACCGTCGTATCCCGCGCAATGGTGAACACGGCTGCGTTAGCCGAGCGTTAACATTCCAATTCAAACGCTAGTGTGAGCGCTCCTGTTTCCTGCCTATATATAGAAGAGTGCGGCTTTTTGTCGCAGACACGGATCACGGCATTGAGCCCTTCTATATATATGTAGGATGCGTCTAATTGTCGCAGCGATTATTCCAGCGCTGACGCAGGACCGAAGAATTCATAACGCGCCTGTGCCTCGGGCACCCCGGCCGCTTTCAGTTGACGCTTGATCGCCGCCATGAAGCCCTTCGGCCCCAAGAAGTACGCATCGACGTCGCGATTCTCCGGCAGCCACTGTTCCAGGCGTGTCTGATCGAGCAGACCCGTCCCATGAGCCGCCGGGCTGACGCCGTCATCTTCGGCATAGCAATAGAAACGCTTGAGCTGAGGATGCTTGCTCGCCAGGCTCTCGATCCAGTCGCGAAATGCATGGACCGAGCCGTTGCGTGCGCAGTGGATGAAGTAAATCGGCCGCTGGGTCGGCAACGCTGCCTCAAGCATCGTCAGGGTTGGCGTGATGCCGACACCCCCGCTGATGAGCACCAGCGGCTTGTCGCTGTCGGTCAGCGTGAACTCCCCGATGGCGGATACAGATTGATGCTGTCGCCGATCTGCAGCTGATCGTGCAGGTAATTGGAAGCGACACCGTCCGGTTCGCGCTTGACGCTGATGCGGTACTGGTTATTGCCGGCCAGCGCCGACAACGAGTAGTTGCGGCGGATTTCTTCGCCCTCCACCTGCAACTGCAGACCGATGTACTGGCCGGCAGTGAACTGCAAAATCGGCTTGCCGTCTGCAGGGGCGAAGTAGAACGAGGTGATTTCCGAGCTCTCCCGAGTCTTGGCGACGACCTTGAATTCCCGCGCGCCACGCCAGCCGCCCACTGCCTGTGCCTTTTCGTCGTAGATGGTTTTTTCTGCGCCGATCAAAATGTCGGCCAGTTGCCCGTAGGCGTTGCCCCACGCCGTAATCACCTCGTCAGTGGCAATTTCGGCCCCCAGCACTTGGCGGATGGATTCGAGCAGGCATTCCCCGACAAGAGGGTAGTGCTCGGGCAGAATCTGAAGGGCTACGTGCTTGTTGATGATTTTGGCGACCAGATCGCCCAGTTGATCAAGCTGATCGATATGCCGCGCGTACATCAACACCCCGTTCGCCAGTGCGCGAGGCTGATCGCCGCTGGCCTGATGTGCCTGATTGAACAGAGGACGTACGTGTGGATATCGATCGAGCAGCATTTTGTAGAAATGGGTAATCAGCGCTTCTCCGCCGCTTTCCAGCAGTGGCACTGTTGACTTGACGATGGCACGATCCGATGCGGACAACATAAAAGAACTCCCGAGAGGTGATGAGGATGGGTTACCTCGGTAGTTCAGGAATCGTGCCAGCGACTCCAAGGCCCGAAATCAAGGGCTTGGCCACCGCACAGTCAATATGACTCGAGAAAACGGTAGGTCAAAGTGACTTGATCGCAGTCAAAATGACTGCGATTCGGACGGACCACATGGCCGGGAAAAACCGAAAGGGTTAAAGCCTGCCCTCAGCGGGTCGATAAACCGTCATCGAAAGCTGTTGGCCGATTCCATGCGGCCAGGCAACGCATCACAGAAGGTTTATATGTCCAAGAACGTCCGTGCGGATTCACTCTCGCTTCTGCTGTTCACGTTACGCAGCGGAAAGCTGATGGCGATCAACCTGCTCAAGGTCAGTGAAATCATTCCCTGCCCTCCCCTCACGCGTCTGCCGGAATCCCATCCACACGTCAAAGGCGTCGCCACCTTGCGCGGCAATCCGCTGTCAGTGATCGACCTGAGTCGTGCCATTGGCGAGCGCCCGTTGGTGGACCCGGATGGCGGCTGCCTGATCGTCACCGATGTCAGCCGCTCCAAGCAGGGGCTGCACGTGCAGGCCGTCAGCAAGATCGTTCACTGCCTGACCACCGACATTCGTCCGCCTCCGTTTGGCTCCGGTAACAAGTCATTCATCACCGGCGTGACGCAGGTGGACGGGACGCTGGTTCAGGTGCTGGACATCGAGAAGGTGATTCACGGTATCGCCCCGCCGCGCATTGTTGCAGAGCGCGCCGAGCTGCGCCCTGAAGACGCCGAAGTGCTCGCCAAGGCGCGTATTCTGGTGGTCGATGACAGTCAGGTGGCGCTGCAGCAATCGGTGATCACTCTGCGCAATCTGGGCGTCGAATGCCACACGGCCCGCAGCGCGCGGGAAGCCATTGATCAACTGCTTGAACTGCAAGGCACTGCACAGCAGATCAACGTGGTGGTGTCCGACATCGAGATGTCGGAAATGGACGGCTACGCGCTCACTCGCACACTTCGGGAAACGCCGGACTTCCAGGAGCTGTACGTGCTGCTGCACACTTCACTGGACAGCGCGATGAACGCCGAAAAAGCCAACGCCGCCGGCGCCAACGCAGTTCTGACAAAATTTTCCTCGCCCGAGCTGACACGATGCTTGATCGAAGCCGCCCGCACGGTCGAAGCTCAGGGCATCTGAGACCGACCGCAGGCGATGCCTCCACCGCGCATTACTGGCTGATGCGCCGCGACCTCGGCCCGACCCTTGATGATCCGGGGTGGCCGGCCGCCGTGCGCCTCGTTGAATTCACCGCGCAAAACGCGCCTTTGGTGCACCAATTGCTGGCGCTGGGCCGCGAGCACGGTGGCGGTCGCGTCGCGGATTACCCGGCATGGCTTGACGCCTTCGAGACTGATCCTGAGTGTGATCGGGCGCTGTGTTTCGTGCTGGAGGACGCCCAGGGTGTTGCCGCGGTTGCGCAATGCTGGACCAGCGCGTTCATCCGCAACCTGGTGGTTCACCCTCGCGCGCGCAATCAGGGCTTGGGTCTCACGCTGCTCGATCAGGTGTTTAAAGCCTTTCGCCAGCGCCGTGAGGGCCACGTCGACCTCAAGGTGATGGAAAGCAATCTCGGCGCACGCCGGCTGTATGAGCGCGCCGGTATGCAATATATTCAGCGCCACGAACTCGAACCGCGCTGATTCTGCGCCGGGCCGCGTTCACCCCTCACGCCATGGAGATGCCTACCCGTGAAGATGCACACCGCGCTGCTGCTCGTACTAACCGCCGCCGCTGCTGGTCAGGCCAATGCTTCCAGCCCGGACGCCTGGACCGCCTTCAACAAAACGTTGGTCGACAGTTGTGTCAGCGCCAGCTCCCTGAAGAACGCCAAACCTGCCGGCGCCGACGCTGCCTTCGACGACAGCGTCGGCTTCAACGCGCTGTTGATCAAAGGTCAGTACAAACAGGCGTTCATGAAGAACAAGACGGGAACCGAGCTCTGCCTCTACGACCGCAAGAACAAGAAAGCGCTGATTACTGAGTGGGACAACGTCACCACGTTGCCGAAGAAGTAAGGCGACTTGCGCTCGGACTGTTCGCGGCGTGTGCCTGGCTGGCGGGATAATTCCCACAGCAACCCTCGCCTTCAAGCCTCCCGTTTCGGTCTGGATGTGCCGGCATGAAGCGCGTCGCGATCGTGCTGTTTCCCAACGTTCAGTCTCTGGACGTGGCCGGGCCACTCGATGTCTTCGCCGAAGCCAACCGATTCCTGCCCGAGGGTGATGGCTACGAGATCGTCACCATCGGCTCGGCGCCCTACCCGATCATTGCGTCCAACGGCATGCCACTAGGCGCGCAGTATTCCCTGGCGGACGCGCCTAAGCCGTTCGACACCCTCCTGATTCCCGGCGGGCCTTCGCTGCCGGACGCCGGGGAAATGCCCGCCCTTACCCAATGGCTTCTGCAAGCGGTGCCCCAGGCGAGACGCTACGGCTCGATCTGCACCGGGGCGTTCATCCTCGGGCACGCCGGTTTGCTGGATGGCCGGCAGGCCGCTACCCACTGGAGCCACGCTCGACAACTCGCCGACCGGTTCCCCCACGCGAGGGTCGAGCCTGATCGCATTTACGTTCGCGACGGCGCGCTGATGACATCAGCCGGGGTCACAGCGGGGATCGACATGGCGCTGGCATTGGTGGCGGAGGATCACGGCCCGGCGATTTCCCTCGCGGTGGCCAAGCGTCTGCTGGTGGTCGCCCAGCGTCAGGGCGGGCAGTCGCAATTCAGCCCGTACCTCACGGCGTCGGCAGACGACGATTCGCCCGTGGCCAAGGTGCAGCGCTATGTGATGGAGCACATCGGCGAACCGTTTTCAGTGGAGCGGCTGGCCGACGTGGTGGCGATGAGTCCGCGCACGTTCGCCCGGGTGTTTGCCCGCGACGCCAAGGTCACCCCTGCAGAGTTCGTGCAGCGCGCGCGCATCGACGCTGCCCGGCACTTGCTGGAAGGCAGCGAAATGGTGATCAAGGCGGTGGCGTATCACTGCGGGTTTGGCAGCGCCGCGCGGATGCGGCTGATCTTCAGCCAGCGTCTGGGAGTGACGCCGACTCAATACCGGGACAGTTTTCGCAAGGACGCATGAGCATGGCGGGCGGAGAATGATCCTGCAGCGCGCGTCAGCGAAGGCGTAATCAGCGCTTGCCCATTGACCGACGTGTGCCTGATGGCGCAACGCCCGGACGCTTGTCGTGGTTCGATTTGCCTGAACCCTTGTAGTGCTGCTGATCCTTCTTCGACTGCAACAACTCGCCCGGTTTGAACGGGAAGCTGAACGCGGGAATCGCAGGTTTCGTATCCGCCGGGACAGCGTTGGTGTCGACCGACGGGTCCAGTTCAGGAGCGGGCGTGTGTTCGGGGGTGGTCATGAAAGCTCCGGGATGACAGACGGTCGAGGAATACGGGCGGCGCCCGAGGGCCGCGCAGCATACCTGAATCGCCGCCGGATCGCTGCTGCCAACAGACCGGCTGCGCCCGCCTATTTGTAGAACAGATCCACCATCACTTCCGCTGAAAAAGGCCCTGCGGTCGGCGTGCTGGTTTGCCACAGCAGTTCGGCGTTGAAGTCGGCCGTGTCCGAGTAGTTGCCCTCCAGAAGATCGGTCAGGTGAAAGGGTTCGTGGAACGGCACGGGCGAGCGGTCGCGGGCCTGAGTGATCCGAATGCCGATGCTGTCGTTGTCGACCGGCACCAGCACATCGCCCTTGAGTATCCCGGACACCGGGGTAATCCGCGCATTGAGGCTGAACGGCGATTCGCAGGTCCGGCTGGTGGCCAGGGCAAAGCGCTGAAATGTCGCCATCTCTCCCACTCGCACATTGCGAATGGCAACGTCGCCGAAGTCCACCGTCTCGGGCATGACGCGCAATTCGGCGTCGCACGCCACAAAGCGCAAGCCCACCAGGTTGTTGATGACGTAGCTCAACGTGCCGTCAGCCCCGGAACTCGGCCCGTCACGGCCATCCAGTTGAAACATCCGATAGTCGTACAGGTCACTGGCGACACCGGAGGGCGGGGTCGGACCGTACTTCTCTATAAACACCGAAAACGGCAGGTTGAACCTGACGCTCGGGCAGCGCGAGCTTGCATCGGTGCAGGTAGGCGCCTGCTGTTGCGTAGGAATCCGCCCGCTGGTTTGCACGAAATCAACGCCACTGAACGTGAGCCCGGCGCGAATCCCTTCCCCGATCTGCAAGTTTTCAGGGTTCAGATACATGAATACGTCTTCAGCGCCGCCCGCTTCGTCCCGCGCGCACTCGACGGCAAGGTTCAATCGCTCCGAGCGCCAGACCACGCTGCCATCGGGCAGGTTCGCAGGAATGGCAACGGTGCTGCTCAGGTCCGCGCGAACCACTGACTCGCCAGCGCCCTGGGTCTTGCAGGTCAGCGCCAGTGCGAGGGCAGGCATCAATAGCGTCATCAGCAGCGTGATCGGCAGCATCAGCCACTTTCGGATGATGGATGTTTTCATGTCAGCATTTCCCTGTGAGTGAGTGTGAATCCGGCTTGCCCAGCGGCACAGTGAACGGCTGCCCTTCCCGAAATGGTGCGCAGTACTCACGCTGCCCGCCGTAATCGGTCATGGCCTTGAAGCTCAGGGTTTCGGGCAGTGTGCCCTTCTTACCGAGGACAGGCGGCGTCAGTGATGCGTCCGAAAAAGGCGGCAGCAACTGGTGGTCCGCGACCTTGATTCCATTGATGCGCAGGTCCTGCAGCGAAACGTGATACGGCGTCGGGTTGCGCAGGGACAACGCAGCGTTGGCCGACGGAATGCGTTGCCAGATCAGCGTTTGCGGGGCATCCGCCGGATCGCCGGCCAGCCCCGCCGGGCGGTAGAACACGTTAATGCGCTGGCGTATGGCAATGCTCAGTTGCTGAACCGCCGGGCTGCGCCGTGGGATTTCCAGCACGTACAGATGCAGCATCGATTCCCGGTCCTGGGGCATGCCGATGCCTTCATACAACAGGCGCAAGGTTTGTTTGTTTTTTGCCGGGATGCGCACCAGATGCGGGGTCAACGCGAACGGCAGATCGGCTGAGGGCCCATTGCCTGGTTGATCGTCCCCGCGCGGCGTATCGAGCCAGGCTTGAATGAGAGCCTCGGAATCACCGCGGTTACTGACCTCGATCGTCGCCTCGTTGTAGCGACCGTCGAAGATCAACCGGGTGCCTGACAGCGACACCGCGCCTTGGGCCATGCCGCTGATCGAGGCCAGCAAAATACCTGACAGGCAAGCGCGTTTCATCGGCACTGCACCATCAAGCGATCGTAGCTGCGGCGGGCTTCTTTCGGCGGCAGCACGAAGGTTGCGCGGCACTGTTGACCGGTCCATTTGACGATGAGCTCGCCGCTGTCCCGTTCGCTCAGTACCAGTGCTCGCCCGCTCGGATCGACGGTCGCCAGCGGCTTGCCCTGCTCGTCCTCCACCGCTGCGCCCATTGGCACGCGGCTGCCATCGGCCCGCTCCAGGTCGAATTGCACACGCCGGCCAATTGCCGTGCGAAAGCTGACCAAGGGCGCCGCGCCACGGCGAGGCACGACTTGATCCACGGCATTCTCCAACTCGACGTCGGCACCTAGCTGACGCGTGTCGAGGTTGACCCAGTTGGTCCGATACGGCTGGGCGTAAGGCAGGATGGCGTAGCCGTTATCGGCGGTTTCGACGTTGCTGAAATTGCTCAGCCGCGCACCGCTGACGTCTTTTACCTGCACCAGGGCGAAGGTCTCGCCCAGGGGCTGACCGAAATTCACCCCGCCCGCGTGAACAACCACCGAACCTGAAGCGCCCATGCTCAGCGCCTGATAATCCCTGCCCTGCCCGTACCCCGCATCGAAACGCCCGTAGGCCGTTGTGGTGCTGAGTTTGCCGAAGCCCGATGAGCCCGACGCACTGTCGTGGCCGGCCTGCAGCGAGTAGAAGCTGTTGCGGTCGTCGAACAGCTGACCGTTCAAGCCGGACTGCAGGCTGGACGCGCCGGCGCTGTCACGAACGGCATTGGCAAACAGCCGCGACGAACCGGAATCGCTTCCCAGCGGCAGGCTCACTGTCAGCGCAATGCGGTTGTCGGACTGGCTTTCTCCGCTGCGCTCGAAGGTCTGATTGCGCTCCACCGACACGTTGTAGCTAAGGCTACGCCACGCCGAGTTCCACGACAGATAAAGCTGTCGCGTCTTGCTGCCACGGTCCCAGTAGCGCTGCTCCGACCCGGTAAAGCTCAGCGACGCAGACTGCTCCGGCAGCGCCTGGGTCAGGCTGATTTCGATGCGATCTTTGGCGCGCGCGCGGGCTGATCCGTCATCTGCTTGCAACGCATCGACGTGATCGTCGAACGTCAGGTATTGATCGGTTGAATAGCGATAACCGGCCACGGCGAGGGTGGTGTTGGTCAGGTCCAGCGTATTGGCGTAGCGCAGGCGCAGGCTCTGTCCGCTGTAGCGTTGCTCGCGCTGTCGGCTGAGGGACTGGGTCACGTCCAGCGACACCGCGCCCAGCCCGGTATTGACCCCCGCGCCGATGTTGCCCGCCTGATAATCCTCGGCGATTTGCACGCCGCCCGCTGCGGTCATCTGCTCGGTCAGGCCATACACCAGCGTGCCACTGGCAAATGAGGGTGAAAGGCCGTCTTCAGTGTTGCTGTCGTATTGCCCCGCGGCGAGGCTGTAGCGCAACGCGCCTTTCGGCACCATGATCGGCAGCGATGCGTAGGCCTGGACGAAGACACGCTTGCTGCCGTCGGCTTCGACGACCGTCACTTCCAGATCACCGTTCGACCCGCTGGGGTAGATGTCGGTGATTTCGAACGGACCCGGCGAGACGTTGCCGCTGTACAGCATGAAACCGTTCTGCCGCACTTCCACCAATGCGTTGGTGTCGGCGATGCCACGAATGACGGGCGCGAACAGGCGCTCGCTGTCAGGCAACATGCCTTCATCGGACATCACCATGGCGCCGAGGAATCGAACGCTGTCGAAGACTTGCGAATCGGTAAAGGTCTCGCCCAGGGTCAGCTGGCTTTTCAGCGAGGTGATGTCCCGCTGCATGAACGTCCGATTGCTGCGAAAGCGGTAGGGCTGGTCATTGCCATAGGTCAGCGAAGACTCGTTGCGCAGTCGCCAAGCACCCAGATTCATGCCGTTGCGCAGGCTCAGGTAATACTGATCCTGCGCTTGAGATCGACCTTGGCCGCTGCGGGTACGGCGCGCGCCGCTGAAGTTGTAATTGACGAAACCGACGGTCTCGCCTTCGTCCCATAATTCCGGCGGCACGTAGCCGCGAGCGCTGCGCGACATCATCGCCTGAGGAATGCTGATGTTCAGGCGCAAGCTCGCCGGCTGGTAATCGACGCGGGCAAATTCGACACGCGCCGGGAGATCGAAGCACGCCGTCGGCAAGGTGTCGCCGGCTTGCACAGCCTCTGCGTTCATGCCGAACTGGCGGAGCATGTCCAGGGTGAGACAGGGTTCGACGGAGCCTTTTTCAGCATTGGGGACAAAGTTGATGTCGCGCCGGCCGCTCAGGACACGGTTGACGTAGACGTCCACCCGATAGCTTCCGGGCACCACGCTGTTGCCATGCAGAAACGTCGCGAGATCGGCAGGCTGATCGGTGCCCTGAATGAACGAAGTATTGAATTTCAGATCGGTCGCGGCGCTGTTTTGATCAGTCATTGCCGTCGCAGACGAGGCCAGCGCCAGCCCTGCCGATGCAAGGATGATCCTCGCCAACGGGTTCAGCAGGAACGGCCGGCGTGCCTGATGTCTGCGGTCGACGGGGGAAAAGCATGCTGCGGTCCGTGCATGTCCCTTGGTGTGATCTCGGGGTTCCATTGGCTGGTTTCACTCGTGTTCTCGATTCCGACGCGCTGGCAAAATCATGTTTGGCAGGCGCAAGGCGCTGGAGCCGCATGACTGCGACCGAAGGAAGACCTGGGCAAAATTCCACCCGCAACCGAGTGGCTACTCGGCGTGGGTCACGACATTGGCGGCCTTGATGGCTTGGGTCGGCTGTCCACCGGACACTTTTGCGGTGTACGGCTCCTGCGCGCCGAAATCGTTGATGCTGATGAACCGAA
This sequence comes from Pseudomonas sp. 15A4, assembly GCF_016925575.1. Taxonomy (NCBI): domain Bacteria; kingdom Pseudomonadati; phylum Pseudomonadota; class Gammaproteobacteria; order Pseudomonadales; family Pseudomonadaceae; genus Pseudomonas; species Pseudomonas sp. 15A4. Next base: position 5,585,410 of record NZ_CP068986.1, read on the forward strand.
GGTCCACCGCCTGACCGCTGGCCGTCTGCTTGAGCGGCAACTGCACGGTCTGCAGGGGCGCCAGCATCCGGCTGTCGGCGGTGAACAGCGTCTTGCCCTGCTGTCGGGCGTCGATCTGGATCATCGACACGTGATAGGGCGTCGGATTGCTGACTTCCAGCTGGCCGTCATGCACCCGCCATCGCAGGTTTTTTGCAGCGTCGAGCGGGTCGCCACTCAATGCGGCGGGACGGTAAAAGAGCTTGATACGCTGGCGAATCGCGATCTGCAGCTGGTTGTCTTTCGCCGATTGCGGGATCTCCTGGACGTTGAGCCAGAACACCGACTCGCGGTCCTGAGGCAAACCTTCGCCGGCGTAGATCACCCGAATCATTTGCCGCGTACTGCCCGCCATTCGCGCCAGCGGCGGGGTGACGACGAAGGGCAGGTTCTCGGTGTCGCTCTGCGCTTCCAGCCAGGACTGGGCAAGAATGTCAGCCGTACCGCTGTTGTTCACAACGAAACTGACCTCCTTGTCCGTGGCCTGGTAGATGACACGCGTGGTGTTGAGCACGATACCTGCCTGCGCCGGGGCAGCCAGAAGCAACCCCAGCCAGATGGCGGAGCAACGAATGAAATCAGGAAGCATGATGAGACCGTCTCGGGTTTGGAAGTGAGCGCGTGAGGAAGGCGAGCGAGCAGTGCCCGCTCGCCTGCTACATCACTGGTAATCCATCACGAACGGCAGGAAGCCGTCGGCGTTACCCGGGTTGGTTGTCGCACCGTTGAGGACATAAACCGCGCCGAAGTTGATCTCGGCGGTAGCGCCATCGGCGCCGTCCTTGATCAGCGGCGTGTCGATGGTTTCGTTGCCGCTGAGGTCCATCAACTGGTTGGATGCATTGAGCAGGCCGATGCCCACACCGTCTGCCGCACCGGTAGCCCGCAGCAGTTTCTGATCGAGGTTATCCAGACCGCTGCCCTGACGGGCGACGAAGCGCATGTTGACAGTGTTGTATTGAGCGGCGCCGCCGGTGCAGTTGACCAACAGCTGGATAGGCGAAGCGGTTTCAAGTTTGTTATCGGCAAAGAGCCCGATGTCGGAGAAAGAGACGTTGCCGAGGTCTACGTTGATCTCGCCCGGGTTGTTGCCGGGGGTTGCGCCAGTCCCGGCGCCGATGTCACACGTGATGTTGGTCAGGGTGCCGGTGAAAACAAGTTTGCCGTTGTTGGCAGCATTCGCGGTACCGGAAATGCCGAGGCCGAACGCGGCCACGATAGCCAGGGTAAGAGAAAGCTTTTTCATATAACGACGTTCCTTGTGTCGATTCGTGTGTGCCCAAAAGGACGAGACGAACTATAAGCAGCGCTTCCAAGGGCGGCTGTCAGGCGCTCTACTTCCTATGGACAGAAAGCACAGTGGCGCGCGTCGGACTTTTCGGTAGGAGGTTACGCTTTTGTGTCACACCTCCCGTAGGCCGGGGCTTGCGTGATTGAGCCTTCAGAAAACCTGGTACGAACGTTTGCACCGTGCCCCGAAAGGCCTGGCCGCCGAAGGCCGGCTTAAAAGCCTTCACCCACAAAAAACCCGGCTCGATTGAGCCGGGTTCGTGAGCGAATGTTTTAGGGGAGCTAGAAACCGCCTATTGGTAAGTCAGCGTGACGATGCCCGCGTGAATATCCGGCCCGGCTGCGGACAGCTCGTTGAAAGTGACCTGTACGGGCCCAACTCGCTGAGCGCACGTGTCGTCACCACCGCTATCGCCCACGGTCAGATAAGTGTCGGCTCGCAAGGTTTTAAAAGAGCCGGTTGAAGACGGAGCGCTATAAACCTGCGCGTCGCACGTCGCATTGGTCACGCTGCCGTGAAACATGAGCGCGCCTTGGGCAGCCCAGGCGGCTGGCGTTGTCATGGCACATGCACCGATGACCGTGATCGAGAAAAACAGCGAAACAGCCTTTTGGCTTTTCATCGCAAACACTCCGGAGTAGGCCCGGCTCACAAAGTAAGTCCCGGCCTGTGAACAAGCATTTAGAACTCACGAAGTTTATGTAGGAATTTTCCCCGTCACAGTAGAACTCGTTCATCGAAACTCGTGGCTTCTACTTGGGTATCGCCCTGCGGCGCTGTTTCTTTACCCACGTTCATCGTCTGCCCTTATTCACCTGACAATATTGACAGGTAGCAGTCATTTTGCTGACCGGGTCAAAGGGTTATAAAGGACGCTTCCGGTTACCCGCCCCTCATTCACTGGCTGGCCTGTCCCTGTATGCAGAAGAAGAACAACGTGGTGGTGCTCGCGACCCTGGTGGTCGTGCTGGTGGTGATAGGCGTCTGGGCAATGACCCGCCCCGCTGCGAAAAAGGTCAGCGCTCCCGTTGCCGTGCCGGTGCGCGTCATCAACGTCATGCAGGAAGACGTGCCCCGCTATGTCACCGGCATAGGCTCGGTGCTGTCGCTGCAAAGCGTGGTGATCCGCCCGCAGGTGGACGGCATCCTGACCAAAGTGCTGGTCAAGGAAGGGCAGCAGGTTAAAGCAGGTGATCTGCTGGCAACCATCGATGATCGCTCGATCCGCGCCGCCCTCGAACAGGCCAAAGCGCTGTTGACCCAAAGCCAGGCGCAGCTGAACGTGGCCAATGTCGACCTCAAGCGCTACAAGCTGCTCACCGTCGACAACAGCATTTCCAGGCAGCAATACGATCAGCAGCAAGCGCTGGTCGACCAACTCAAGGCCACGGCGCTGGGCAATCAGGCGTCGATCAATGCCTCGCAAGTGCAGCTTTCCTACACGCAAATACGCTCGCCGGTGACGGGCAGGGTTGGCATCCGCAACGTCGATGAGGGCAACTTCCTGCGCGTCAGCGATGCCACCGGGCTGTTTTCGGTGACGCAGATCGACCCGGTGTCAGTGGAGTTCTCCCTGCCGCAGCAGATGCTGCCCACGCTGCATGATCTGATTGCTTCCAGCACGCCCGCGCCGGTCAACGCCTACCTCGGCGAAGGGGCGACCGGCACGCTGCTGGGTCAGGGCAAGTTGCTGTTGATCGACAATCAGGTGGCCGCTAGCACTGGCACCATCCGCGCCAAGGCGATATTCGACAATGCGCAGGAGAAGCTATGGCCCGGGCAATTGGTGACCGTGCGGATTCAGACCGCCATCGACCGCGGAGCCCTGAAGGTCCCGCCGCAAGTGGTGCAGCGCGGCATCGACCAGCATTACGTGTATCGGATCAAAGGCGACACTGCCGAGGTGGTGCCGGTCAAGGTGCTGTACCAGGACAGCGACCTGATGTTAATCAGCGGGGTGGAGGCCAATGACGTGCTGGTCAGCGACGGTCAGTCGCGCCTAAAAAACGGCACGCGCATCGAGGTGGTCAAGGGTGATCCTGTGGATACCCTGGCCGACGCCACCGGGGCGGCGAAATGAACAGCCGCGGGTCTATTTCCGCCTGGTGCGTCAATCACCCGATTGCCACAGTCCTGCTGACCTTCGCGCTGGTGCTGCTGGGCTGCATCGCCTTCCCTCGCCTGCCGGTGGCGCCGCTGCCGGAAGCCGAATTTCCGACGATTCAGGTCGCGGCCCAGTTGCCCGGTGCCAGCCCGGAAACCATGGCGTCATCGGTGGCAACACCGCTTGAAGTGCAATTCAGCGCCATTCCCGGCATGACCCAGATGACCTCGAGCAGCGCACTGGGCTCCACCAACCTGACCCTGCAATTCACCCTTAACAAAAGCATCGACACCGCCGCGCAGGAAGTGCAGGCAGCGATCAACACGGCGGCTGGACGTTTGCCCGCAGACCTGCCGACACTGCCGACCTGGCGCAAGGTCAACCCGGCGGACAGCCCGGTGCTGATTCTCAGCGTCAGCTCGAACCTGATGCCCGGCACCGAACTCAGTGACGTTACCGAATCCCTGCTGGCACGTCAGTTGAGCCAGATCGATGGCGTCGGACAGGTCAACATCACCGGCCAGCAACGTCCGGCAATTCGCGTCCAGGCGGCACCTGAAAAACTGGCGTCCATCGGACTGACCCTCGCCGATCTTCGGGAATCCCTGCAGCAGACCAGCCTCAACCTGGCCAAGGGCGCGCTGTACGGCAAAGACAGCATTTCCACCCTCGCCTCCAACGATCAGCTATTTCAGGCGAAGGACTACGAACAACTGATCGTTTCCTACAAAGACGGCGCCCCGGTTCATCTGCGTGACGTGGCGAAAGTCATCAACGGTTCTGAAAACGCCTACGTGCGGGCCTGGTCCGGGGATCAACAAGGCGTGAACATCGTGGTGTTCCGCCAGCCCGGCGCGAACATCGTCGAGACGGTCGATCGCGTGCTCGGCCAGTTGCCCAAATTGCAGGAAATGCTCCCGGCGTCGGTGGACGTTTCGGTGCTCAGCGACCGCACCAAAACCATTCGTGCGTCGCTGCATGAAGTGGAAATGACGTTGCTGATTGCCATCGCGCTGGTGATTGCGGTCATGGCGCTGTTCCTGCGCCAGCTCTCTGCGACGCTGATCGTGACTGCCGTGCTGGGCGTGTCCCTCGTCGCCAGTTTCGCGCTGATGTACGTGCTCGGCTTCAGCCTGAATAACCTGACGCTGGTGGCCATCGTGGTCGCGGTGGGGTTTGTCGTCGACGATGCGATTGTCGTGGTGGAGAACATCCATCGACACCTGGAAGCCGGCGAAAGCAAGCGCGACGCGGCGATCAAGGGGTCCAGCGAAATCGGTTTTACTGTGGTGTCGATCAGCTTTTCGCTGATCGCCGCCTTCATTCCGCTGCTGTTCATGGGCGGCGTGGTCGGCAGGCTGTTCAAGGAGTTCGCGCTGACGGCGACGTCGACCATTCTGATCTCGGTTGTGGTCTCGCTGACCCTGGCGCCCACCCTGGCGGCGCTGTTCATGCGCGCGCCGAAACACGATTCCCACGCCAAACCCGGCTTCGGCGAACGACTGCTGGCGCGGTATGCCCGCGGCGTGCGCTTCGCCCTCGCCCACCAGCGATTGATGATGGGGATTTTTGGCCTGACTCTGGTGCTCGCGGTTGTCGGCTATGTGCTGATCCCCAAAGGTTTCTTCCCGGTGCAGGACACCGGCATGGTGCTCGGCACGAGCGAAGCGGCGGCGGATATTTCCTTCCCGGACATGATCGAGAAACACAAACAGCTGGCGAAAATCATCGCGGCCGATCCGGCGGTCAAGGCGTTTTCCCACTCGGTGGGGGTCAGCGGCAGCAACCAGACGATCGCCAACGGCCGGGTGTGGATCGCCCTCAAGGACCGTGCAGACCGTGACGTTTCCGCCAGTCAGTTCATCGACCGGATCCGGCCGAAACTGGCGCAGATCCCCGGCATCGTCCTGTATCTGCGCGCGGGGCAGGACATCAACCTGAGTTCCGGGCCGAGCCGCGCGCAGTACCAATACGTGCTCAAGAGCAACGACGGCGCGCTGCTGAATGTCTGGACGCAGAAGCTGACCGATAAGCTGAAAACACTGCCGGCTTTCCGCGACCTCTCCAACGACTTGCAACTGGGCGGCAGCGTCACCCATCTGGACATCGACCGCAGCGCCGCCGCGCGCTTCGGCCTGACCACGGCGGATGTCGATCAGGCGCTGTACGACGCCTTTGGTCAGCGCCAGATCAACGAATACCAGACCGACATCAACCAGTACAAAGTCATTCTGGAGCTGGAGCCGCAACAGCGCGGCAAGGCCGAAAGCCTGAACTACTTTTACCTGCGCTCGCCGCTGACCAATGAAATGGTGCCGCTGTCGGCGCTGGCCAAGGTCGGTGCGCCGAGGATGGGCCCGTTGTCGATCAGCCACGACGGTATGTTCCCGGCCGCCAACCTGTCCTTCAACCTGTCGGCGGGCGTGGCGCTGGGCGATGCCGTGGTGTTGCTCGATCAGGCGAAGAACGAGATCGGCATGCCGGCCTCGATCATCGGCAACTTCCAGGGCGCGGCCCAGGCATTTCAGAGCTCGCTGGCGAACCAGCCGTGGCTGATTCTCGCCGCACTGGTGGCGGTGTACATCATTCTGGGCGTGCTGTATGAAAGCTTCGTCCATCCGCTGACGATCATTTCCACCCTGCCCTCCGCCGGTATCGGCGCACTGTTGCTGCTGTGGCTGATGGGTCAGGACTTTTCGATCATGGGCCTGATCGGCATCGTGCTGCTGATCGGCATCGTCAAGAAAAACGGCATCCTGCTGGTGGACTTCGCGCTGGACGCCCAGCGCAATCGCGGGATGTCCCCGCGCGACGCTATCTATGAAGCGTGTCTGACCCGCTTTCGGCCCATCATCATGACCACGCTGGCCGCATTGCTTGGCGCGCTGCCCTTGATGCTCGGTTATGGTGTCGGCGCTGAACTGCGTCAGCCGTTGGGCATTGCAGTGGTCGGAGGATTGCTGGTGAGCCAGGCGTTGACGCTGTTCACCACGCCGGTGATCTACCTGCAACTGGAGCGAATTTTCCATCGCCAGCGTCCGACGCCGGGCTCGGTAGCATCAGGTTCAACAGTTCCCAGGCCGGCTGCGGCCGACCTGGTTGCTGAAAAATAAGTGGTTGAACCCAAGCACCTAATAAGCAAGCAGCGAAAAAGTGAGCGTGGACCGATGCGTGTCCTGATTATCGAAGACGAAGAGAAAACCGCCGATTACCTGCACCGGGGCCTGACCGAGCAGGGTTACACCACCGACGTCGCGCGCGAAGGCATCGAAGGCCTGCACATGGCGCTGGAAAGCGAATACGCGGTGATCATTCTCGACGTCATGCTGCCGGGACTGGACGGTTATGGCGTGCTGCGCGCCCTGCGTGCGCGTAAACAGACGCCGGTGATCATGCTCACCGCCCGCGAGAACGTCGACGATCGCATCCGCGGCCTGCGCGAAGGCGCTGACGATTACCTGGGCAAGCCGTTCTCGTTTCTGGAGCTGGTGGCGCGTCTGCAAGCCTTGACCCGGCGCAGCGGCGGCCACGAGCCGGTACAGATCAGCGTCGCCGATTTGTGGATCGACCTGATCAGCCGCAAAGCCAGCCGCGCCGGCGTGCGTCTGGACCTCACCGCCAAGGAGTTTTCGCTGCTCAGCGTATTGGCCCGGCGTCAGGGGGAAATCCTGTCGAAGACGTCGATTGCCGAGATGGTCTGGGACGTGAATTTCGACAGCGACGCCAACGTTGTCGAAGTCGCGATCAAACGCCTGCGGGCCAAGCTCGACGGGCCGTTCGAGCAAAAATTGCTGCACACCATCCGCGGCATGGGTTACGTGCTGGAGAGCCGTCGTGTCGACTAATTCCATCGCCCTGCGCCTGAGCGGCATGTTTGCCCTCGTGGCGCTGCTGGTGTTTCTGTTGATCGGCTGGGCGCTCTACCTGCAAGTGGATAAAAGCCTCGGCCTGCTGCCGGAAGCGGAGGTCGACGCCCGCTACAGCGTGCTCGAATCCGCCGTGCAGCGTTACGGAAACCCGGAACACTGGGCCAAGATCAACGCCAAGCTCAGGCTGCTCAGCGAGGAAGACAAACGCCTGCGCTTCTGGGTGGTCAGCGACAACCCGACCTACGAATTCGGCGACCCGGACGCCGAGATCCGTGCCTTCGCCAACGGTCCGCTGGGCATGCGCGACTTGAACCTGAGGGGCCATGATTACCCGTTCAAGGTGCTGGTCAGTCAGTTCCCGGCGAAAGATCAACGCCCGCCGCTGCGTTTTCTGACAGCGGTCGACACCGAAACCTTCTGGCAGACCCAACATTCCCTGCTGATCGCGCTGATCAGTCTGGCGGCCATCGGCATCCTGCTCGCGTCTGCATTGGGTTACTGGGTGGCGCGTATCGGCCTGAAACCGCTGACGGAGTTGTCACTGGAGGCGCGCAAGCTGACGCCGCCACGACTGAGCGGGCGCCTGAAGTTGTCGCCGCTGCCGCCGGAACTGGATCAGTTCGTGACCTCCTTCAACTCAACGCTGGATCGGGTCGAGCAGGCTTATTCGCGGCTGGAGTCGTTCAACGCCGACGTTGCCCACGAATTGCGCTCGCCGCTGACCAATCTCATCGGCCAGACCCAAGTGGCGCTGACCCGGGGGCGATCGGCCGAGCATTACTTCGAGGTGCTGCAATCCAATCTTGAAGAGCTCGAACGGCTGCGCTCGATCATCAATGACATGCTGTTTCTGGCCAGCGCCGATCAGGGCAGCAAGGCCACGCAACTGACCCAGGCCTCGCTCGCCCAAGAAGTGGCGAAGACCCTGGATTATCTGGATTTCATTCTCGAGGACGCCCAGGTCCAGGTTGAAGTGCGTGGTGATGCCAACGCGCCGATCGAAACCGCGCACTTGCGCCGGGCGCTGATCAATCTGCTGCACAACGCGGTGCAGCACACCTCGCCGGGGCAGTTGATTCAGGTGGATATTCGCGATGAGGGCGATCACGTCAGTATTGGCGTGACCAATCCCGGCGCGCCGATTGCTGGCGAGCATCTGCCGAAACTGTTCGAGCGCTTCTATCGCGTCGACGCCTCGCGCAGCAACAGCGGCGCCAACCACGGGCTGGGCCTGGCGATCGTCAAAGCCATCGCCCTGATGCACGGCGGCACCGTGTTCGTGCGCAGCGAGCATGGGGTGAATACGTTCGGGATTAATTTGCCGAGTTGAGGCGCAGACGTGTCACCCCACTATGACCGTTGCCACGCTCCGCGTGCTAACGCCTTCGGGGATGCTCCGCGTCTCTCAGCTACATGGCGGCTTGCAGTTAACGGTGGGAGTGACCGGGGTGGCACTCCACAGGCGCGGGGCATCATGAGCGGCATTCCCACGCGGAGCGTGAGGAACGATCACAGCGCCCGTTAGCAAGGCCGCTGGGATCGCACTTACCGACTAAGCTCTGCGCTTTTTCAACTCGCGCCTCAAGCGCGTGTTGTCCACCGCAAGCGACACAACTATCAAAGTGCTTATTAGCTCAAAGCCGTTCAGACCGACGTAGTGCCAGAAAACCCATGCGGCATAGGCGACGATCACAGCGACTGTCAGCAGCAAGATTGAGTCTTTCACACCACATGTCCCAAGAATCGATAAAGGGTTTTGCCCGGAGTGGCGGCTTGGTATATGCCTGGATACATGTGTAAGCAATGGACCAGCCAGTCAGTCCTAAGGTCATGGGATTGGGCGGTGAGAAGCACGTCGGACAAAGTCGCGCCGTTACCAAGCACCCTTCCGGTAGCAACGGCAATGCTTCCAATCACCGCACCCAAATAGAACGCCGCCGAGCATGTTCCGACGATTGCAAGTTGCTCTAATCTGGTACCCGCGCGCACAAGCTCATTAATGGTCACTTTTTTACCGAATTTCTCGACCTGGCTGAGAAGCGTCGTCGCTGTCGCCACCGCGCTCGTCACAGAGCCGAAGAGCGATTGGGGCGCAGGCAGTCCCATGCTTTCCATGTTTTCTTTGAAGTACTGGTAGAAATCTGACACCGAAGCAATCCCTGTATTAGCCAATCCAAGGTGGCAAAGGCTATGGGACTTACAGCGGGTTTGATGGGCAGCAATGCCACTCTGGCGGTAGGAAGCGTCCGAGATGGCAGGAGGATCAGGCCTACATAATTGCGACATTCGTCCCAAGTCCGCGCCTACATTGAGGGGACGCGGAGCATCATCAGCGGCATTCCCACGCAGAGCGTGAGGAACGATCAGCAGGCAAACCGTGAGGGACGATCAACCTGCCGATCAGGCCGGCCGGCGATCAACCCTTCTTCACAAACTCGGACTTCAACTTCATCGCGCCGATGCCGTCGATTTTGCAGTCGATGTCGTGATCGCCGTCCACCAGGCGGATGTTTTTGACCTTGGTGCCGACCTTGACCACCAGCGAAGAGCCTTTGACCTTCAGGTCCTTGATGACGGTGACGGTGTCGCCGTCCTGCAGGGTGTTACCCACTGCGTCCTTGATGACCTTTGTGTCATCGCCCGCTTCAGCGCTGGCGCCATCAGCCGACCACTCGTGGGCGCATTCCGGGCACACGAGCTGGCTGCCATCTTCATAGGTGTACTCGGAACTGCATTTTGGGCACGGCGGTAAGCTCACGGCGGATCTCGCATCAGATGAATAGGCGCAGGATTATAAGGGTTTTTACCCACCTGGGGAGTCGGCGCCTCAAAGAGCTGGAAACATCGCCCACTGCTGTAGTCTCAATCTCATGAACGGCGGGGTGCCGTGGTCAGAACGAGGTGAGTGAAATGAGCGATCCATTTGACCTGCAGCGATTTGTCGAGGCGCAAGCGTCAATGCATGAACGCGCATTGGCGGAACTCAAATCCGGGCGCAAACAGTCGCACTGGATGTGGTTCGTCTTCCCGCAGCTGGCCGGCCTGGGCCACAGCGACATGGCCCGGCGGTATGGCATCAGTGGGCGTGAAGAGGCGATCGCTTATGTGCAGCATCCGGTATTGGGAGATCGGCTAGCCCGTTGCTGCGAAGCGTTGCTTCAGTGGGAAGACCGCAGCGCCACGCAGATCATGGGCTCACCGGATGACATGAAGCTGCGATCAAGCATGACGCTGTTTGCAGCGGTCGCGCCGGACACACCAGTGTTTCAGCAAGTGCTTGAGGCGTTTTTTGATGGCGAGCCAGATGCCGTGACGCTGTCGAAGCTGGGCTGAGGCAGACCTTCACCTGCGCGCTCCTCAGGCCAGCGCGGTGTCCATCACCATCATCAGGCAGAACCCGACCAGCAATCCGAAGCTGGCGATCTTTTCGTGACCATTGCGACGGGATTCGGGGATGATTTCGTGGGTCACCACCAGCAGCATCGCCCCGGCCGCCAACGCCAGTCCCACCGGCAACAGCAACGCGGCCACTTCCACCAGCCAGGCGCAGAGCACCGCGAATACCGGCTCGACCAGTCCGGACGCCGCGCCGATCAGGAACGCCTTGAGGCGGGACATGCCGGCCGACGCCAGCACCAGCGCGATAACCAGTCCTTCCGGGACGTCCTGCAAAGCGATGCCCATCGCCAGGCTGTCGGCGTGGGCCAGACCGCCGCCTGCCGACACCCCCACTGCCATGCCTTCCGGAATGTTGTGGGCAATGATGGCAATCACAAACAGCCAGATGTTCGAAGGGATCGCCGGTTTCCCGGCCACCTCCGATAACTGCGGCCCTCTGGAGACCAGCGTATCCACCAGAAACAAACCCGCCGCCCCGAGCAGTATCCCGAAGCTGACCAAGGCTCCGGCACCCCATGGAGTAAAGCCCAGGTCATGAGCCGCGCCCAGGCCCGGCACGATCAACGAAAAGGCTGTCGCCGCCAGCATGATGCCGGCGCCGAAACCCAGGAGGCCGTCGGACACCGCCACCGGCATGCCACGGATCACCAGCACCGGCACGGCCCCCAGCGCGGTGCCCAATGCACAGATGGCGCCGCCTTCCAGCGCTCGTAACATTCTGGGCTCAAGCGCCACCCACGAGAGGCCCTGGGCCACCAGCAACGCTGTGCCTACGATGACCAGAATCAAGCCCAATGCCAGGCGCAGTAATCGCACGCTGCCGAGAGCCAGTATGTCCGAGCGCATAAATCGCCTTATCCGAGTTCTGAGAGTTTTCAGCCGAGTGCTGCTGCGTAGCGCCTGGCAACTTCATCCCAGTTGACGACGTTGTAGAACGCAGCGATGTATTCCGGCCGACGGTTCTGGTAGCGCAGGTAATAAGCGTGCTCCCAGACGTCCAGCCCGAGGATCGGCGTGTTGCCGTTCATGAGAGGACTGTCCTGATTGCCGCTGCTTTCCACCACGAGCTTTTTGTCCGGGGTGACGCTCAGCCAGGCCCAGCCGCTGCCGAAACGTGTCAGCGCCGCCTTGGTGAAGGCATCTTTGAACGCTTCGAATCCGCCCAGTTGCCCGTCGATCGCTGACGCCAGCGCACCGCTTGGCACGCCGCCGCCTTGGGCGCTCATTACTTCCCAGAATAGAGAGTGGTTGGCATGACCGCCGCCCTGATTGATGACCGCCGGGCGCATTTTTTCCGGAAGCTCGGCGACGCTGGCGACCAACCTCTCGATGGGCCACTCGGCGTATTCAGTGCCGTCGACCGCCGCGTTGAGATTATTGATGTAGGTCTGGTGGTGCTTGCTGTAGTGAATTTCCATGGTCTGAGCATCGATGTGGGGTTCGAGCGCATCGTAGGCATAGGGCAAGGCTGGCAAAGTGAAGGGCATGTCAGTGGACTCCGAACGAGAGGGTGCCGGCACGAGCAGCAGGGTGCTGAAGCGCCGAGCGGGAATGTTCGCCATTGCTGTTGAGCAGGCGTTGGGTACGTGGGTACTCGCCGTATTGGCCGACGAAACCCACGAGTTCGCTGTAGGTTTTATTACTGTGTCGCAGCGCTGCCTGTCGCAGGGCCGGTGCCATTTGTGGGTCTTGAATCACATTCAGCAGCCGCTGATGGACGGTGCAGAGGTATTCGGCGCTCTCCTCCGGCTGACCCAGACTCAAATGCAAATCCGCCAGGTTGTGATGAGAAATCACGTATGCCGCCACGGCTTCATCGGCGACGCGCCATCGGTCGAACAGCACCTGCGCCAGGGCGAGAGCCTGCAGGTACAGCTCGCGCGCATCGATCAGGTCGCCTCGGTTGAAGCAACTGTTACCGCTCAGGATGGTACGTTTCCATTGCTCCATGGCGCAGGTCCTCACGGGTGGCGCCGGCGATCAGATGCCGTCGGCAGGGCGTTTTGCGGATTCGATGGCGCGCGTTCTGCCAGAGGCAACGACGGCAGCAGCGCGCAGTTCGCGAGGCGACGAGCGAAAGCCTGGACGCGTTGCTGTTGCGCAGCCGACTCGGCGAGCGACTGCATGTCACGCAGCGGACGCCATGCCTGATCCAGGCACAGGCATCGCCAGTGCCAGGGCAGCGCGGTGTCGCTGGCGGTGTCGATCAGCAGGCGAAAGGTGCTTTCACAGATGAGGGATTTGGGCGTGGCGGTAAAGCGCGCCAGATAGCGGCCTTCCGCAAGGTAGTGTTCGATAAGCCGCGGCTCGTCCGGATCCAGCGCGCAACGAATCCGCAGACTCAATGCGCGCCAGTGCTCCAGGTACGGCGACTCGTGCAGAACAGTGCCCATGACCAAGGCCCACTTAACGAATGAGATTCATTATTAAATGAGTTTAAGAATCAGCACAACCCCAGTGATGGATTCAGTTGAAGCGCTGAGCCTGAACGCGCCCATTAAAAAGGCCCGCACCGGGATCGGGGCAGGCCTTGGGATGGAGCGATGAAACACAGCGAACTTAGCTACCCGCCACCATCATTTTCTCGATCAGCACAGAACCGGTGCGGATGTTGCTGCGCAGCTCCAGATCACTGCCCACGGCGACGATTTGCTTGAACATATCGCGCATGTTGCCGGCAATGGTCACTTCCTGAACCGCGAATTGGATCTCGCCATTCTCGACCCAGAAACCCGCCGCACCGCGGGAGTAATCACCGGTGACCATGTTCAGGCCGCTGCCCATCAACTCGGTAACCAGCAGCCCGCGTCCCATGCGGCGGATCAGCGCTGCCTGGTCTTCGGTGCCGTGGCTGACGAACAAGTTATGCACGCCACCTGCGTTCGCGGTGCTCGGCAGGCCGAGTTTGCGGCCTGAATAGGTGCTGAGGATGTAGGAAACCAGATCGCCATTTTCGACAAACGGCTTGGCGTAGGTCGCCAGGCCATCGCCGTCGAACGCAGAACTGCCCATGGCGCCGACCAGATGGGGGCGCTCATCGATGGTCATCCACTCGGGGAACAGACGCTGACCGATCGCGCCTTCGAGGAACGACGACTTGCGGTACAGGTTACCGCCGGAAATCGCGCCCATAAAACTGCCGAACAGACCGCCCGCCAGTTCTGCCGAGAACAGCACCGGCACTTCGCAGGTCGGCACCGGCCGTGCGCCCAGTCGGCTCGCCGCGCGTTCGGCAGCTTTCTGGCCAATCAGTGTGGCGTCCATCAACAGCTCGCCACGACGGTTGACGTCATACCAGTAGTCGCGCTGCATCTGCCCCTCGCCTTCGGCGATCATCACGCAGCTCAGGCTGTGGCGGGTCGACGCGTAGCCGCCGATGAAACCGTGACTGTTGCCATACACGCGGCAGCCCTGATGCACGTTCAGCGTGGTGCCGTCGGCGTTCTTGATCCGGCTGTCGGCGTCGAAGGCAGCGGCTTCACAGATCAGCGCGCGTTCGATGGCCTGCTCGGGAGTGATGTCCCACGGGTGATAAAGATCAAAATCCGGCTGGTCTTTCGCCATCAGCGCAGCGTCGGCGAGACCTGAGGCCTCGTCTTCCGACGTGTGTTTGGCGATGGCCAGGGCCGCGGCAACGGTTTCACGAATGGCGTCGGGGCCGCTCGCGGAGGTGCTGGCCGAACCCTTGCGATGGCCCATGTACAAGGTGATGCCGAAACCCTGATCACGGTTGAATTCGACCGTCTCGACTTCGCGCTGGCGAACCGTGGTGGACAGGCCCTGCTCCAGCGACACGGCGACTTCGCACGCGGTCGCGCCCTGACGCTTGGCTTCAGCGACGATCTGCTCGACCTGCTGCTGCAATGCCGGCAAAGCCTGCGGGCCGACGCTTTCTGATGCACTCATGACGTTCTCCATCAAATTCTGATTTCAGCAGCCGGGCCGGACAACCGGGCCCTGACTGGTTATCATGGCGGCGTTTATTTGCGGACGGCCCCCATGGTTGATTCTTACGACGACTCCTTCGACGGAGAGAAAAGCAAAACCCAGGTCAAACGAGAGCTTCACGCTCTGGTGGAGCTGGGCGAACGCTTGACGACATTCAAGCCCGATGTGCTGGCCAAGCTGCCTCTGACCGACCCTCTGCGTCGGGCATTGGCCGATGCTCCCAAGCACACCGCGCACATTGCGCGCAAACGCCACATTCAATTCATCGGCAAGCTGATGCGCGATCAGGATCTGGATGAAATCCTGGTGCTGCTCGATCAGCTCGACGCTTCTACGCGCCAGTACAACGAGCGCTTCCACAATCTGGAACGCTGGCGTGATCGCCTGGTGACCGGTACCGACGACGTACTTGAGCAGTTCGTCAGTGAATACCCGGACGCCGACCGCCAGCAACTGCGCTCGCTGATCCGTCAGGCTCAGCATGAAGCCGCGCAGAACAAGGCCCCTACCGCGACCCGCAAAATCTTCAAATACATCCGCGAGCTGGACGAAAGCAAACGCGGACTGCGCTAGAACCGCTGCGCCGTTTGAAACACTCAACCGGCGCAAGCCCCTCGACTATCAAGCCCCGCCAGTGCCGCCAACGGTGATCGCATCGATCTTCAGCGTGGGCTGACCGACGCCGACCGGAACCGATTGACCGTCTTTGCCGCACGTGCCAACGCCGCTGTCCAGTGACAGATCGTTGCCCACCATCGACACGCGGCTCATGCATTCCGGGCCGTTGCCAATCAGCGTCGCACCTTTGACCGGCGCGGTGATTTTGCCGTCTTCGATCAGATAGGCCTCGCTGGTGGAGAAGACGAACTTGCCGCTGGTGATGTCCACCTGTCCACCGCCGAGGTTGGCGCAGTAGATGCCGCGCTTGACCGACGCGATGATTTCCGCCGGATCGCTCTGGCCGCCGAGCATGTAGGTATTGGTCATGCGCGGCATCGGCAGGTGCGCGTAGGATTCGCGACGACCGTTACCCGTACGCGCCACGCCCATCAGCCGTGCGTTGAGCTTGTCTTGCATGTAGCCCTTGAGCACGCCATTTTCGATCAGCGTGGTGCATTCGGTCGGGGTGCCTTCGTCATCGACGGTGAGAGAACCGCGGCGATCGGCCAGGGTGCCGTCATCGACGATGGTGCAGAGCTTGGACGCGACCATCTCGCCCATGCGGCCGCTGTACGCCGAACTGCCCTTGCGATTGAAGTCGCCTTCAAGGCCGTGGCCGACGGCTTCGTGCAGCAGCACGCCGGACCAGCCCGAGCCCAACACCACCGGCAAGGTGCCCGCCGGGGCCGGAATCGCTTCGAGATTGACCAGCGCCTGACGCAGCGCTTCGCGGGCATAGCCCATGGCACGGTCGTCGCTGAGGAAATAACGATAATCGGTACGACCGCCGCCGCCATGCCCGCCGCGCTCACGACGGCCGTTCTGCTCGACGATCACGCTGACGTTGAAGCGCACCAGCGGACGCACGTCGGCGGCAAGACCGCCGTCAGTGGACGCCACAAGAATGCGTTCCCAGACACCGGCCATGCTCACGGTGACCTGCTGAATACGCGGGTCCAGCGCACGGGTGGCGGCGTCAACGCGCTTGAGCAGCTCGACCTTCTCGGCGCGGGTCATGACCTCCAGCGGGTTGTCCGGTGCATACAGCTGGGCGACGTCCTGAGTGGTGAACGCTTGAACTTGGCCATTCTGACCCGCACGGGAAATCGAGCGAGCGGCACGGGCCGCCTGGGTCAGTGCTTCAGGGGTGATGGCGTTGCTGTAGGCGAAGCCGGTTTTCTCACCCGATTGCGCGCGGACGCCGACGCCCTGGTCCAGGTTGAAGCTGCCTTCCTTGACGATGCCGTCTTCCAGCGCCCAGGACTCGGAAATCTGCCCCTGGAAATACAGGTCGGCCGCGTCGATGCCTGGACCGGCCAGTTCGCCGAGCACCGATTGCAGGCTGCCGATGCTCAGGCCGCCGGGTGCCAGAAGGTGTTCGCTGACAGAGGACAAGTGGCTCATATTCACTCCGGGGTATTGGCAGGTCGCACGGCGGCCTGCGAAAAAATCGCCGGTGATTCGATACCGGCATGCGCGTCCGTATGGACGCTTGTTCTACGCTGTCTCGTTCGGCCAGCAGCACGGCTTCACCCTGTGCCTGCTCGGCCAGCACGCGGCCCCATGGATCTATGATCGCCGCGTGCCCAAATGTTTCTCTCGGTCCCGGATGAATTCCACCTTGCGCGGCCGCCAGTATGTAGCACTGGGTTTCGATGGCGCGGGCGCGCAGCAGAATCTCCCAGTGCGCCGCGCCGGTCACCGCGGTGAAGGCAGACGGCGCGGCGATCAATTCAGCCCCCGCCTCCCGCAGCGCGGTGTACAGCTCCGGGAAACGCAGGTCGTAACACGCCGAAAGCCCCAGCCTGCCGACCGGCGTATCAGCCACTACGACATTGTTGCCGTGGGCGTAATCATCGGATTCCCGGTAGCGCCCCCGTGCATCAGCGACATCGACGTCGAACAAATGCAGCTTGTCGTAACGCGCGACTTGCCGGCCTTGGTCGTCGACCAGCAGCGAGCATGCGGTGACTTTGCCATCAGGCTGACCTTCAGGGGGCAGCGGCAATGTCCCGGCCACTATCCATAATGTGAGGTCGCGAGCAGCCAGTTTCAACCATGGCAGGATCGGTCCTTCACCAAGGGCCTCGGCGCGGCCGATGGCAGCGACATCACGACGGCCCATGGCAGCGAAGTTTTCCGGGAGCACTGCCAGCTTCGCACCCGACGCTGCGGCCTGTTCCAGCAACCTGCGCGCCTGGGCCAGATTGCCGAGCACATCGCTCTGGCTGACCATCTGAATGACTGCAAAGGACATAAGCGCTCCCTGATCGATAGAACTGCACTCTACTCCAGGCACCGATGATTGGGCTTGTTCGACAGTCCCAATTCGACAGCCAACCGCAGTGGACCGGCTTTAGCCGGGAAGGCGGCAGGTGTTGCACCGCAGAACTCAGCCACGGCGGACAGATTAATTTACGGTGAAGCGCTGTAAATAAATCAGTCCCCTTGGGGGTGCACTGTGATTACTGCGGTTTCTCGAACGGCTTGTCGAAGGTGATCTTGGGTTCTTTCCATGGCCCTTCAACCTTGTACTGCACGCTGGCGAAGCGCGATACGCGATCCCCGAGCAGCTTGTCGACGAGAAACAACGCGCCGCCGATTGCTGGCGCGCCGACGATCAACGCGGCAATCGGCAGGTTATTGGTCACCGGCAGCGTGACCAACAGCTTGGCGTCGACGCGGTCGCGGACCATGTCCAGCGTGCCGTCGAGCTCCAGATTGGTGGACGGGCCGGTCATGGTGATCGGATCGCGAGTGACGTAGACACCATCGCTCGCCACCAACAGCCCCTTCACCTTGTCATAGCTCAAGCCCTTGCCCAGCAGGTCGGAGAAGTCCAGGCGCAGACGCCGGCCAATCGAATTGAAGTTGAGCAACCCAAACACCCGCAACGCCTGCGCGCCGCCCTCGACCTCAACGAACTGGCCGTTCTTCAGCGTCGCATCCAGGCTGCCGGAGTACCGCTTCAAGCCTACCCACGCGGGCGAGCCTGGCCAGCGACCGTCAGCGTTCAGCTCGAATTCCTGACTGGTAACGGTGGGCGCGAAACCCCAGGCTTTCAGCACGTCAGCGAGATTCTTGCCGCTCACCTGGCCCTTGAACCAACTGCTGGTCGTCCCCGGCGTACCTTCCCAGCCGCCGTTGCCCAGCAGCGCAATGCCTTTGAGCCCCAGATTCATGTCGGCCATCTGGATGCCGTTCGGCGTCGGGCGGACCTTGAGCGACCACGCGCCCATCAATTGATCGCCCTGAAACAGCTGGGTGATCTTGATGTTCAGCGCAGGGATCTTGCGCGGGTCCACGTCCGCCAATGGGTCCGGCGCGTTTTCAACGACCGCCGCGGTCGGGTCCGGCGCCGGCAAGCGCACATACAGCAGGCTGATGTCGATAGGCGCAGTCTTGCTGTCCGGCAACGTTGCCGTGCCTTTCACCTTCGAGCTGTCCAGCGACAGGGCCCATGCGGCGCTGCTGCGTTGAAGCTGAACCCCCACCTGCTCCAGGGTCGTGCCCATCGCGGTCAGCTTGCCGATCTGCAAATCGACGCTGTTGAGTAATTGCTTGGCGCTGCCGCCCGGGTCATTGCCAGCGTAGCGCTCAGCCATGGCTTGCCAGGGCGCGATGTCCAGTTCCGGCAACGAGCCGCGAACGCGCAGGCCCTTGCTGTCCGGCACGATCGCCCCGCCTTCACCAAGGAACAGCTCGCCACGCCCATCACCAAACGCGCCCGGCGGTGATGCGAACGCGAGGTTAGCGATGTTGCCGTAGCCGACGTCAATGCGCCGCTCCGGACCTTGCAGGTTCATACGGAAATCAGTGTCGCGCGTCTCATCAGAGGTTTTGCCGAACGGCGCTGGCAGATCGACCGCCAGCCCTTTCAGGTTCGAGTTGATCTGCAGCTGACTGGCGTTGCCGCTTAACGTCAACTGCAGCTGATAGGGCAGATCCCCAGAGATCGGCAGCGGCTGCGTGACGCCCAGCCAATCGGTCAGGCGTTTGCTGGCGATCTGGCTGCTGGCGGTGATGCGCGTCACCGGCGCCCCCGGCTTGCCTTCGGCAAAAATCTCGGCGTTCACCGGCTTGTCGAACGCGACGGCCTTGATGTTCTTGCCGCTCAAGCCTTTGGTGTAATCGAATCGGAAGTCCCCGCGCAGTTGCGTCAGCTCCAGCACCGGATCAGCGAGCTTGAGCCGCGCGATGTCGGTACTGAAATCCATCACGACCTTGGGGTCCTGACCCTTGACCAGCGGAATATCCAGATTGAGATGCCCCTGCAACGGCCCTTCCGCCTGCCAGCCCGCAAAGGTCTGGGCGGTGCCGATCGGCGCTTCCTGAAGAATCTTCATACCGTCCTGGAGGCTGCCTTTCAGATCCGCATCCACCAACAGATGGCTGGACTGGCCCGCCGGCACGTGGGGAATGTCCACATCGACGTTGCTGACTTGAGTGTTCAGCAATTGACCTTTGTTGGCACGAATGCGCACGCCGCTGTTTTCGACGAACACATCGCCGTCGACATTGTTCAGCTGCGGCCATCCCGGCTGGAAGGCCAGGCTCGCGTTGCGCACCTTGAAGAACAGGCTGATGACCCGGGCCACATCAGGCGCGTCCTTGTTGATCGAGCCTTGGTACTGGAAGAAACCCTGATCGACGTTGCCCCCAGAATCGCGGTGCGCAGCCGCTGATCGAGGGCCGGGCTGAGCACGGCGGGCAAATACTTGGAGGTGTAGCGACCGTCGCCGTCGACCAGCCCGACGCGCAGGTCCATGTAGTCTTCCTGGCTGTGATCGAAGTGCAGGCGGATCAGGAAATCACTGGCAATGCTGCCCTCTTCCCCCTCGACCTTGATGTACGGCGCAATCAGCGTGAAGCCCTGATCGTCCAGCGACCACGTCAGCTTTGCATTGGCATGACGGTACTTCCATTCGTTACGGAAGATCGGGTCCAGATGCAGCATGAAATCGTCGGTGTCGAGGCGCAGTTCGCCTTGGCCGAGATCACCGCTAATGGCACCGCTGACGTTCCCCGCCGCCGGCGCGCCGTGGTAGGCGTCGAACCCGACCTTGTCCAGATTGGCGGCGAAGCTCAATCGCTTGGGCGGCTCGGCCTGCGGTCGGTAATCGACCAGCACGTTGCGCAGCCCGCCGGTGACTTTCAGGCGGTCGACCGCCACCATGACTTTGTCGGGCAACGGCGCCAGTGAGTCGAGCAGCGGCGTGATCGGCGTCAGATCAAGCCGGTCAGCCTGAACGTGCCACAGTTCTTCGGCGTCGGCCGTCGCGGCGGTCTGCTGCAGATGAACGTGGCTTTCCCAACGCTTGCTGTTCAGGTCCATCGCCAACGGGTCGAGCGTGGCGCTAAAGCCTTTTTCGTCGCGCTGAAACCAGGCGTTGAGGGCAAGATTATCGATACTTGCAGGTTTGCGGTCGGCGTACGCGCCTTTGAACTGCGGCGCATTCAGGCGCGCAACCGCGTTCTGAAGATTGCCTTTGCCCCAGTTCAGCCACACCTCACCGCCGGCCTTGAGCTTCTGGATCTTCCAGTCGCGGGTCAGGCTCTTCGGCAGCCACTTCGACCAGTCGCTTTGCGGCAAGCTCAAGTAGGCCTCGGCCTTGCCGTCGCGCCATTCGTGGGCGCGCACGGTAGAGCGGACATTCAGCGACAACGGCTGGCCATCAGGCAGGTTCAGGCGAGCGTCGAGGCGCTGATGCAGACTCCCGGTCCTCAGCGTCAGGCTCACGTAGGTCAGCGTCAGAGGCGAGTGGTCATACGGCTGCAAGGTGATCTGGCTGTCGAACAGCGACAGCTGCGAAACCATCTGCATCTGGTTGAGGATTTTCTCGGGATCGGCAATCTGATCGGGCTGCACTGGAAGCCCTTGCAGTGCCCAGTGGCCGTTCTGGTCTTCTTTCAGGCCGATCTGCAGGCCGTCCAGCTCAAGCCGTTCGAGGCGGACTTCGCGAGTCCGCAAGCTGGCGAGCAGGTCCGGCATGGCCCGCACATGATCGAGCCGAACGGCGTTGCCGCCGTCACCGATCATCACGTCGCGCGCAACGAAGACAGGGGCGAACCCGCTCCAGCTGCCTTCCAGGCGGCCAATGCTGACCGGCATGCCCAGCGCGGCCTGAGCCTTGGCTTGGACGTCGGCGCGGTATTCGGCCACCATCGGGACCAACTGGCGTCCGACGCTCACGTACAGGGCAACCAGCACCACGACGAGGGCGCACAGGCTCAGCCCCCAACGGGTCAGCACAGCCAGAAAGCGGGTCAGACGCTCCATGTCGCAGCGCCTCCGCAAAAACTGCCTGCAAGTGGAATCCGGCCCAATCGTGCAGGTGCGGGTACGTCCAGGTTGTGCTCAATCGCCACGCGGTGTTCTCTTTGGACGGCATCCGTTCCGTCTGCCTCAAGGGCACTGTTTTCTGTTTTCAACGGCACCGCCACTCGGCAGCGCGGCGCATCACGCACTCTCAGAGCAGCACGACGTCATATTGTTCCTGGGAGTACATGGTCTCGACCTGGAAACGAATGGTCCTGCCGATGAACACCTCCAGCTCGGCCACGTTGCCGGATTCTTCGTCGAGCAGCCGGTCGACCACTTTCTGATTGGCCAGCACGCGATAACCCACCGCTTGATAAGCGCGGGCTTCGCGCAGAATCTCACGGAATATCTCGTAGCAGATGGTCTCCGGTGTCTTCAGCTTGCCACGGCCCTGACAACTGCTGCATGGCTCGCACAGCACTTGCTCCAGACTTTCCCGGGTGCGCTTGCGGGTCATCTGCACCAGACCCAGTTCGGTGATGCCGATGATGTTGGTTTTGGCGTGATCGCGCTCGAGTTGTTTTTCGAGGGTTCGCAGCACCTGACGCTGGTGCTCGGCGTCTTCCATGTCGATGAAATCGATGATGATGATGCCGCCGATGTTGCGCAGCCGCAGCTGCCGGGCGATGGCCGTCGCGGCTTCAAGATTGGTCTTGAAAATGGTCTCTTCGAGGTTGCGATGGCCAACGAACGCGCCGGTGTTGACGTCGATGGTGGTCATGGCTTCGGCAGGATCGATCACCAGATAGCCGCCGGACTTGAGGGGCACCTTGCGGTCCAGCGCCCGCTGAATTTCGTCTTCGACGCCATACAGGTCGAAGATCGGCCGTTCGCCGGGGTAATACTCAAGGCGGTCGGCGATTTCCGGCATCAGCTCGGCGACGAACTGGGTGGTCTTCTGGAAGGTTTCCCGTGAATCGATGCGAATCTTTTCGGTGCGCGGGCTGACCAGATCGCGCAGCGTGCGCAACGCCAGGCCCAGGTCTTCGTAGATCACGCTGGCCGGGCTGATGGTTTTGATCTGCTCACCAATCTGGTCCCACAGCCTGCGCAAATAGCGGATGTCCATCATGATCTCGTCCGCGCCCGCGCCTTCGGCCGCCGTGCGCAGGATGAACCCGCCCTTCTCCTTGATCCCTTCCTTGGCGACGCAATCGCTGACCACTTGTTTCAGGCGTTCGCGCTCGGCTTCGTCTTCGATTTTCAGAGAAATGCCGACATGGGCCGTGCGCGGCATGTAGACGAGATAGCGGGACGGGATCGACAGTTGAGTCGTCAACCGCGCACCTTTGCTGCCGATCGGGTCTTTGGTGACCTGCACGACAAGACTCTGTCCGTCGTGGACCAGCGAGCTGATGGTCTCCACGGCCGGCCCTTCGCGCATGGAGATTTCCGATGCATGAATGAACGCCGCGCGGTCCAGGCCGATGTCGATAAATGCCGCCTGCATGCCAGGCAGCACGCGCACGACCTTGCCCTTGTAGATATTGCCCACGATCCCGCGACGTTGAGTGCGTTCGACGTGCACCTCTTGCAACACCCCGTTCTCAACGACGGCCACGCGCGATTCCATCGGCGTGATGTTGATCAGAATCTCTTCACTCATGACTTGTCACCTTCCGGGCGTTGCCAACAGGGTATGCCGAAACGCTGGAGGATTTCTGCGGTTTCGCACAAGGGCAGGCCAACCACGGCGGAATAACTGCCACTGAGGTTTTCCACGAACACCGCGCCAAGCCCTTGAATGCCATAGCCGCCAGCCTTGTCGCAGGGCTCGCCGCTGGCCCAGTAGAGGCGGGCCTCATCTTCCGGGATCTCGCGGAAACGGACACGGCTGGTGACAGTTCGCGTTTCGCAGCGCTCTTCGTGGACCACGGCAACGGCGGTCAGGACTTCGTGTTCCCGGTTCGAAAGTGCGGCGAGCATCGCCAGCGCCTCGGCTTCATCCGCCGGTTTGCCGAGGATGCGGCCATCAAGGACCACGGCGGTGTCGGCACCGAGGACGCAGGCGGTCGGGTACGCAGGATCGTTGGCGAGCTGTAGCAGCCCGGCGTCCGCCTTGCCACGAGCCAGTCGCAGGACGTAAGCGGCTGGGGTTTCGTCAGCCAGAGGGGTTTCGTCGATATCGGCGCTCAGGGTCGTGAATGGCACGCCAATCTGAGTCAGCAATTCGCGACGGCGCGGGGAGCCGGAGGCAAGAAGAAGTTGGGGCATGGGACGTCTCCGTGTCGTTGATCACAAGCGTAGCCTTGGTGCATGCCGCTAACGTGATGGTGGTCACACCGGCCTCTTCCCGGCTGAAGCCGGTCCCACTAAAGCATCGCGTTCATCCTGTGGGACCGGCTTTAGCCGGGAAAGCGTCGGGTGTCACGCTGCAAAATTGATGGCGCCCATACCGGCCTCTTCCCGGCTGAGGCCGGTCCTACTGAGACAGACCGCAGCCGGTCCCACTGAATGGTATTGCTCAGTTGATCTTCAACCGCAGGCGCAATCCGCGCAGGCCGTAGCTGACCCATGGCCAGAGCAATGCGCTGACCAACGCCGGCAAGACCAGCGCCAGGGTCGGCTGACGGTTGCCGGTCAGGGCGCTGAGCCACAGCTGCACCAGTTGGGCGAGGC
Source organism: Pseudomonas sp. 15A4 (assembly GCF_016925575.1). Lineage (NCBI taxonomy): Bacteria > Pseudomonadati > Pseudomonadota > Gammaproteobacteria > Pseudomonadales > Pseudomonadaceae > Pseudomonas > Pseudomonas sp. 15A4. The sequence continues at coordinate 5,609,661 of NZ_CP068986.1, forward strand.
CGAAAATCACCAGGATCACCAGGCACTGCTGCCACATGGGGAACATGCGCAAACGTTGCTGCAACGAGAGCACCAGAAAGGTAATCAGCGTAAGGATCAACGCGTTCTGCCCCAGCAACGTGCCGTACAGCACGTCCTCGGCCAGCCCGAGCATCCACGCCGTGACCATGCCGATCTTGTGCGGCAGCGCCAACGCCCAGAAGGCCAGCAGCAGCGCGAGCCACAGTGGTCGAAATATTTCCATGAACTGCGGCAGCGGCGAGACGCTGAGCAGCAGGCCGATGGCGAAGGTCAACCAGACCACCCAGCCGTTTCGTGCGGGAGCGTGACGCGCCATTATTCTTCCCTCTCGCGTGGGGCGGCCGTGGTCGCAGCAGGGGTCGCCGGTCGGGTGGCGGCAGGTTTCGCCGCAGGTTTGGCGGCCGGCTTGCTGGTCGCGGGCTTGGCAGGCGTGGTTGCCGCCGGTGCGGTGGTCGCCGGAGCCGCTGCGCCATTGGCGTTGGCGGGCGTCGATGAAGCACTGTGCCCGGCAGGCTTCGGCACGGTGGCCGGAACGACCGGTTTGTTCGGCGTGGCGGCTGGGGCAGCACCGGGCACAGTGGCCGATGGCACTGCTGACGGGTCAGCCGTCTGACGATCAAGGGATTCCTGCTGCTGCGCGGCGTCGGCAGCGCGTTCTTCTGGAGAACGGCCGTCCGAGAACACCAACAGCAGATAGCGGCTGCGATTCAGCGCAGCGGTCGGCACCGCTCGCACGATGGCGAAGGGCTGGCCGGAGTCGTGAATCACTTCCTTGACCGTCGCCACCGGATAGCCCGCCGGGAACCGCTGACCCAGACCGGAGCTCACCAGCAGGTCGCCTTCCTTGATGTCGGCGGTGTCCGCCACATGGCGCAGCTCAAGACGTTCCGGGTTGCCGGTGCCGCTGGCAATCGCGCGCAGGCCGTTACGGTTCACCTGAACCGGAATGCTGTGGGTGGTGTCGGTCAGCAGCAGCACGCGAGACGTGTACGGCATCAATTCGACCACCTGCCCCATCAGGCCGCGCGCATCGAGCACCGGTTGACCGAGGACCACGCCGTCGCGCTCACCCTTGTTGATGATAATCCGGTGGGTGAACGGATTGGGGTCCATGCCGATCAGCTCGGCGACTTCGACTTTCTCGTTGACCAGTGCCGACGAATTCAGCAACTCGCGCAGACGCACGTTCTGCTCGGTCAGGGCAGCCAGCTTTTGCAGGCGGCCTTGGAGCAGCAGGTTCTCGGTCTTGAGTTTTTCGTTTTCGGCGGCGAGTTCGGTGCGGCTGCCAAACTGGCTGGCGACGCCCTGATACAGGCGCTCGGGCAGATCGGCAATCCAGTAAGACTGCATCAGCACCAGCGACATCTGGCTGCGGACAGGCTTGAGCAGGGTGAAACGCGCGTCCACGACCATGATGGCCACAGACAGCACGACCAGCACCAGTAGACGGACGCCCAGGGACGGGCCCTTGGAGAAAAGCGGTTTAATGGGCCGCTCCTTCCAGAGATGCGTGAGTGTGACTGTGCTTATTCATGCGACATGAAACCGGCCTGATGCGGGTTGATGGAAATGCAGGGCGTCAGACTTGCAACATCGCTGCGCGACGTCAACAGGTCAGACACGAACAGGCAGCACGGTGAGGTGCTGCCCGTTAAGCGCAACATGCTGCGATCCGGCGACTTATTCGCTGGAGAGCAGGTCCATGGTGTGCTTGTCCATCATTTCCAGCGCACGACCACCGCCGCGAGCGACGCAGGTCAGCGGGTCTTCAGCCACGATCACCGGCAGACCGGTTTCCTGGGCCAGCAGCTTGTCGAGATCACGCAGCAACGCGCCACCACCGGTCAGCACCAGACCGCGCTCGGCGATGTCCGAGGCCAACTCTGGCGGAGACTGCTCCAGCGCGCTCTTCACGGCCTGAACGATGGTTGCGAGGGATTCCTGCAACGCTTCCAGCACTTCATTGGAGTTCAGGGTGAAGGCACGTGGCACGCCTTCGGCCAGATTGCGACCGCGCACATCGACTTCACGCACTTCGCCGCCCGGATAGGCCGTGCCGATTTCCTGCTTGATGCGCTCGGCAGTGGATTCGCCGATCAGGCTGCCGTAGTTGCGACGCACGTAAGTGATGATCGCTTCGTCGAAACGGTCGCCACCGACACGGACGGATTCGGCATACACGACGCCGTTCAGGGAGATCAGCGCGATTTCAGTGGTACCGCCACCGATGTCGACGACCATCGAACCGCGGGCCTCTTCGACCGGCAGGCCGGCACCGATGGCCGCAGCCATTGGCTCTTCGATCAGGAAGACTTCACGTGCACCCGCGCCCAGAGCGGATTCGCGGATGGCGCGACGCTCGACCTGGGTCGATTTGCAGGGAACGCAGATCAGCACACGAGGGCTTGGCTGCAGGAAGCTGTTCTCGTGAACCTTGTTGATGAAGTACTGAAGCATTTTTTCGCAGACGCTGAAATCGGCGATGACGCCGTCTTTCATCGGGCGAATGGCGGCGATGTTGCCCGGGGTACGGCCCAGCATCCGCTTGGCTTCCATCCCGACCGCAACAACGCTCTTCTGATTTCCGTGGGTCCGAATGGCCACAACTGATGGCTCATTCAGCACAATGCCGCGCTCACGCACGTAAATAAGGGTGTTGGCAGTGCCCAGGTCGATGGAAAGATCGCTGGAAAACATGCCACGCAGTTTCTTGAACATGGGGAAAGGACCCTAGGCAACGCGTGGGTAAAAAAGTGCGGCAAACTCTAACAACGACAGGGATTTTGGGCAAGGAGCCAATATGTTAAATTGGCGGTTTTTCCGAGCACTACCCTGGTAGATCGCGGCCTTATGACCGTTTAAAGGGCGTAGTGTTCCGCAATCTGACGTACGGCTCGCGCCGTGCGCATTCCACTGGAGAACCCCATGGCGCTTGATCGCTCCGACGTGGAAAAAATCGCTCATCTGGCCCGACTGGGCCTTAATGACGCCGATATCCCGCGTACTACTGAAGCACTGAACAGCATTCTCGGGCTGATTGACCAGATGCAGGCGGTCGATACCACCGGCATCGAGCCCCTCGCGCATCCCCTTGAAGCCTCGCAACGCCTGCGTGTAGACGCCGTTACCGAGGTCAATCATCGCGACGCCTATCAAGCCATCGCACCAGCGGTCCAAGACGGCCTTTATCTGGTTCCGAAAGTCCTCGACTAAGGGAATGTGCCTGCAATGCATCAAATGACTCTGGCAGAGATCGCTCGCGGACTCGCCGATAAAAAGTTTTCTTCCGAAGAATTGACCCGCACTCTGCTGGCGCGCATCGCCCAGCTGGATCCGCAGCTCAACAGCTTCATTACCGTCACCGAAGACCTGGCGATTACCCAGGCTCAGGCCGCCGACGCCCGTCGTGCGGCAGGCGAAACCGGCGCGCTGCTGGGCGCTCCCTGGCGCACAAGGACCTCTTCTGCACCAAGGGCATTCGCACCAGCTGCGCGTCGAAGATGCTCGACAACTTCAAGGCGCCCTACGACGCCACCGTGGTTGCCAGGCTCGCCGCCGCCGGCACCGTGACCTTGGGCAAGACCAACATGGACGAATTCGCCATGGGGTCGGCCAACGAATCCAGCCATTACGGCGCGGTGAAAAACCCGTGGAACCTGGAGCACGTCCCGGGCGGCTCGTCCGGCGGTTCAGCGGCGGCGGTGGCGGCGCGTCTGCTGCCCGGCGCCACCGGCACCGACACCGGCGGTTCCATTCGCCAGCCTGCTGCACTGACCAACCTGACCGGCCTGAAGCCGACTTATGGTCGCGTGTCGCGCTGGGGCATGATCGCCTACGCCTCCAGTCTCGATCAGGCCGGCCCGATGGCGCGCACCGCTGAAGACTGCGCGCTGTTGCTGCAAGGTATGGCCGGTTTCGACGTCAACGATTCCACCAGCATCGACGAGCCCGTGCCGGATTACAGCGCCGGTCTGAATGCCTCGCTGCAAGGCCTGCGCATTGGCGTGCCGAAGGAATACTTCAGCACAGGTCTGGACCCGCGCATCGCCGATCTGATCATGGCCAGCGTCGAAGAGTTGAAAAAGCTCGGCGCCGTGGTCAAGGAAATCAGCCTGCCGAACCTGCAACACGCGATTCCGGCCTACTACGTGATCGCGCCGGCCGAGGCCTCCTCGAACCTGTCGCGTTTCGATGGCGTGCGCTTCGGCTATCGCTGCGAAGACCCGAAAGACCTCACCGATCTGTACAAGCGTTCCCGCGGTGAAGGCTTCGGCCCTGAAGTGCAGCGCCGGATCATGGTCGGCGCCTACGCGCTGTCGGCCGGTTACTACGACGCTTACTACTTGCAAGCGCAGAAGATCCGCCGCCTGATCAAGAACGACTTCATGAACGCGTTTGCCGAAGTCGACGTGATCCTCGGCCCGACCACGCCGAACCCGGCCTGGAAAATCGGCGCCAAGAACGCTGACCCGATCGCCGAGTACCTGGAAGACTTCTACACCATCACCGCCAACCTCGCGGGCCTGCCGGGTCTGTCGATGCCTGCCGGTTTCGCCGACGGCCTGCCGGTGGGCGTGCAATTGCTGGCGCCGTATTTCCAGGAAGGCCGCTTGCTGAACGTTGCCCATCAATATCAGCAAGTAACCGATTGGCACACCCGCTCGCCGGCTGGCTTCTAAGGAGAAAACACATGCAATGGGAAGTCGTCATCGGGCTGGAGATTCACACCCAGCTCACCACCCAATCGAAGATTTTCTCCGGTAGCGCCACCACGTTCGGCTCCGAGCCCAACACTCAGGCCAGCCTCGTCGACCTGGGCATGCCCGGTACGTTGCCGGTGCTGAACCAGGAAGCCGTGCAGATGGCGGTCAAGTTTGGCCTGGCCATCGACGCCGAGATCGGTCAGCACAACGTGTTCGCCCGCAAGAACTACTTCTACCCGGACCTGCCGAAGGGTTATCAGATCAGTCAGATGGAATTGCCGATCGTGGGCAAAGGCCACCTGGACATCACCCTGGAAGACGGCACCATCAAGCGCATCGGCGTGACCCGCGCCCACCTTGAAGAAGACGCCGGCAAGAGCCTGCACGAAGACTACAGCGGCATGACCGGCATCGACCTGAACCGCGCCGGTACGCCGTTGCTGGAGATCGTTTCCGAGCCGGACATGCGTTCGGCCAAAGAAGCCGTCGCCTACGTCAAGGCCATGCACGCGCTGGTTCGCTACCTCGGCATCTGCGACGGCAACATGGCCGAAGGCTCGCTGCGCTGCGACTGCAACGTGTCGATTCGTCCAAAAGGCCAGGTTGAGTACGGGACGCGCTGCGAGATCAAGAACGTCAACTCGTTCCGCTTCATCGAGAAGGCGATCAACAGCGAGATCCAGCGCCAGATCGACCTGATCGAAGACGGCGGCAAGGTCATTCAGCAGACCCGCCTGTACGACCCGAACACTAACGAAACCCGTGCCATGCGCAGCAAGGAGGAAGCCAACGACTACCGTTACTTCCCCGATCCTGACCTGTTGCCAGTGATCATCGAAGACGCATTCCTGGAGCATACCCGCGCCACGTTGCCGGAACTGCCGCCGCAGAAACGCGAGCGCTTCCAGTCGCAGTTCGGCCTGTCGCTGTACGACGCCAGCGTCCTGGCGTCCAGCCGTGAGCAGGCGGACTTCTTCGAGAAGGTGGTCAGCATTTCCGGCGACGCGAAGCTCGCGGCCAACTGGGTGATGGTCGAATTGGGTTCGTTGCTGAACAAGCAAGGCGTCGAGATCGACGAGTCGCCGGTCAGCGCTGAACAGTTGGGCGGCATGCTGCTGCGGATCAAGGACAACACCATTTCCGGCAAGATTGCCAAGATGGTGTTTGAGGGCATGGCCAATGGTGAAGGCAGCGCCGACGAGATCATCGAGCAGCGCGGGCTGAAGCAAGTCACCGACAGCGGCGCCATCGAGTCGATGCTGGACGATGTCCTCGCCGTCAACGCCGAGCAGGTCGAGCAATATCGCGCGTCCGACGAAGCCAAACGCGGCAAGATGTTCGGCTTCTTCGTCGGGCAAGCGATGAAAGCATCGAAAGGCAAGGCCAACCCGGCTCAGGTCAACGAACTGCTGAAGCGCAAGCTGGAAGGCTGAAGGCACTCAACCTGATTGCATGATTGTTCCCACGCTCTGCGTGGGAGCACCTACCCGGACGCTCCGCGTCTGTTTTGTAACGCAGAGCGTCACCCTTTGCATTCCCACGCGGCGCGTGGGAACGATCAATCCCGGATCAGGACCCTGCCCCATGCAGCGAATCCTCGGCGCTTGCGCCCTGCTCTCTCTGCTGGCCGGCTGCGCCAGTGACGGCATCATCGACCCGCACGGTTACAACGCCACCGGCGGCGCCTCGTACTACGGCTCGCAACATCATGGTCAGCGCACCGCCAGCGGTGAACGCTTCGACGCCAATTCCCTGACCGCCGCGCACCGGCAACTGCCGTTCGGCACGCGCGTGCAAGTCACCAACCTGGACAACGACCGCAAGGTCATTGTCCGTATCAACGACCGCGGCCCGCACACCCGGGGGCGGCTGATCGATGTGTCACGTGCAGCCGCCGCGCAATTGGGTATGCTGCGCAGCGGAACCGCCCACGTGCGGGTACAAGCCCTCGACGACTGACTGGTGCCCTGAATTCTCGCCCTAACGAATCTTCCCCTGCCTACGCTCATCGAGCTGGCGTGCGGCCTGCTGTTGATGATCCTCGGCGCGCAACTGTCGGTGCGCGCTGCCGTGGCCCTGGCCGCCCTGCTCAAAACCCGCCCTCTGTTTCTCGGCCTGACCGTCGTTGCGCTGGGCAGCAGCGCCCCGCAACTGGCGGTCGGGCTGCAAGCGGCGTTCACTGACAGCACCGACATTGCGGTGGGCAGCGTCATCGGCAGCAATATCTTCAACGTGCTGGTCACGCTGGGGCTGTCTGCCCTGATCATCCCCCTGCGCGTGGCCCGGCAACTGGTGCGCGTTGATTTGCCATTGATGATCGCTGCCACCGCCCTGGTTGCAGCGCTGGCGTGGAATGGCGAGTTGAGCGCGCTGGATGGCGTCGTGCTGTTGCTGGCCATGGCGGCGTATCTGTTCGTCGTGGTGCGCCAGTTCGCCCACGGCGCGCGGCATGTGGCGAGGACGGACCTTGAGCCGCGTCGTCGCGTCACGCCGCTGCTGGGTCGACTGGCGCTGATGGCCTGCGGCCTGGCCCTGCTGACCTTTGGCAGTCATCTGCTGGTCGGCGCGGCGGTCTCGGTGGCCCTGGATCTGGGCCTGTCGGAGCGGGTGATCGGCCTGACCGTGATCGCCGTTGCGACCTCGCTGCCCGCGCTGATGACCTCGCTCATCGCAGCCTTGCGTGGCGAGCGCGATATCGCGGTGGGCAACATCATCGGCAGTAATCTGTTCAACCTGCTGGGTGTGCTCGGCATCACGGCGCTGATTTCCACCGCGCCGTTATCGATCTCGCCCAATGCGCTGGATTTCGATTTGCCGGTGATGCTGGGCGTCGCGGCGCTGTGCGTGCCGCTGTTCTATTCGGGGTACCGGATCACCCGGCTGGAGGGGCTGCTGCTGCTCGGGCTGTACGCGGTGTATGGGCTGCACATCGTGGCGTTTACCACGGGCATGCCACTGGCCGAGCGACTGGAGCGCCTGATGATTCACTACGCGCTGCCGGTAATCGCCCTGTGCATCGTGGTGGGTACGGTGCGAGCATGGCGGCGTCAGCACTAAGCCCTGAAAAATCGTAGGGGCTCGCGAATGGTGGGAGCGAGCTTGCTCGCGAATGCGCAGGGACATCCACCAAATCTTCAGCGGCTGAAGTGACGTCTTCGTGAGCAAGCTCACTCCCACACGGAAAGTGATTGCTGCGCGAAAGCTTGGCGTACGGACGACAGCTATCTCCCACCCTTCAGCGCCGGGATTCCTAAATCCACCCGCCCCACTGCAGGATGAAAATCCCGATATTGGTGGTAACCGCCGCTGCCAAGGTGGTCATGACAATGATCGACGCCGCCAGCTCGTGATTGCCATTGGCCGCGCGGACCATGACGAAACTGGCCGATGCGGTCGGGGCGCCAAAGTACAGAAACAGAATACCCAGCTCCGCATGACGGAAGCCCAGCAACCACGCGCCCAGCGTGCAGATCAGCGGCAGCCAGACCATCTTCATCAGGCTCGCGCTGATCGCCAGCGTGCCGCTATCCCGCAACGACTTCAACGACAGCGTGCCGCCGATGCACATCAGCGCCAGCGGCAGAGTCATCTGCGCCAGATAGCTGCCGGACGTGTCGAGCCATTTGGGGAGCGGGATCTGGAAGTAGGCGAACGGCGCCGCAATGACAATGCTGATGATCAGCGGATTGGCCATGACGCTCTTGGTAATGCTCCACGGGTCGGACTTGATGACCGGGCTGTAGACCGCCAGCACAACGGTGGACAGGGTGTTGTAGAAAAGAATGACCAGCGCGGCGAGGATCGCACCCAGGGAAATGCCATAGTCGCCGTACATGCTCGCGGCCAGGGCGAGGCCAATGACACCGTTGTTACCGCGAAACGCGCCTTGGGTGTACGTGCCTCGTTCGGCGAACGGCACGCGGTAGATGGCCCAGCCCCACGACAACGCAAAACCCGCCAGCGTGGCGACGATGAAGTAAATCAACACGCCTGGCTGAAACGCCGCGTGCAGGTCAGCGTGAATGATCCCCAGAAACAGCAGTGCCGGCATGGTGCAGTTGAACACCAACGAGGAAGCGGTGTGAATGAAGCTGTCGTTGATCCAGCCCACGCGCTTGAGCAATACGCCAAGAAACAACATCGCGAAGACCGGCGCGGTGATGTTCAGGGTTTCCAGAAAGATTGCCAGCATGCACGCCAAACCCTGAGCCGTCGTTAGGTGGCTAATGATAGGCCAGCGGCGCGGGAAGTGTTACCGGCAATTGCGCAGTGGTCGTACAACCCAAGGATGCGTCAGGCGATGGGCGCGGGTTGCAGCGTCTTCTCAAACACCGAAACCCCGTCCAGATCCCGCAGCGTCACGGTCATCTCCCCGCTCTGGCCATCGATGTTCACCTCACCAAAAAACTGGAACCCGGCAAACGGCGAGGTGTTCTGCGCCGGCGGCGCCTTCTGGAACACCAACTCAGGCCCGAAGGTCTTGTCGAGTGTGTTAGGTCCGAAACTGCCTGCATTGAGTGGCCCCGCGACAAACTCCCAGAACGGGTCGAAATCCTGGAACACCGCTTGATCCGGGTGGTAGTGGTGTGCCGCGCAGTAATGCACATCGGCCGTGAGCCAGACGGTGTCGCGCACCTTCTGCTGGCGCAGGAAACCCAGCAGCTCGGCGACCTCCAGTTCGCGGCCCTTTGGCGCGCCATTTTCACCGTTGGCGATCGCCTCCCAGCGCATCACGCCGGGGCTGATCTCGCCGTCGGGCACGCCGAGGCCGATAGGCATGTCGGCGGCAATGACTTTCCACTGAGCGCCGGACGCTTGAAGTTCGCGCTTGAGCCAGTCCAGTTGCTCGCGGCCCAGGAAGGCGGTGGTCGGCCCGGGCTTGTCGGCCAGATTGGCGTCGTTGCCGTCGCGGTGGCTGCGCATGTCGAGCACGAACACGTCCAGCATCGGGCCGTAAGCGATCTTGCGATAGACACGCCCGCCGTTGTCGGCGCTCTGCAGGCGCATAGGGGAGTATTCGAGAAACGCCTGACGCCCGCGGGATGCCAACAGTTGGATGTCTTTGACCTTGTAGCGGTCGTCGAGCTGCTTGCTCGGTGACCAGTTGTTGGTCACTTCGTGGTCGTCCCACTGCCAGATCTGCGGGACCTCGGCGTTGAAGCGCCGCAGGTTCTCGTCCATCAGGTTGTAGCGGTAGGCGCCGCGGTATTCGTCGAGGGTTTCCGCGACCTTGCTCTTCTCTTCAGTGGTGATGTTGCGCCAGATGCGCCCGCCTTCGGTGACCACTTCGGCGGGCACCGGGCCGTCGGCGTAAATGGTGTCGCCGCTGTGGATGAAGAAGTCCGGCAAGCGCAGGCGCATGGCCTCATAGATGCGCATGCCGCCGATCTCGGGGTTGATGCCGAAGCCCTGGCCGACGGTGTCACCGCTCCAGACGAAGCGGATGTTGCGGCGACTGACCGGCACGCTGCGCAGGTGGCCGAACCAGGGTTCGCTGGCGACGCCGGTTTGCGCGTCTTCAAAAACACGCGGTAGAAGATGGCTTGATCCGCCGGCAGACCGGTCAGTTCGACGCGAGCGGTGAAGTCCGTGCGCTGGTCGGCGAGCAGCGAGACCGTGCGGCGGGGGTTGCTAAACATGCTGCGGGTGTCCCATTCGACCACCATGCGCGCCGGCCGGTCGCTGCGACTCCAGACCATGGCGCGGTCGCCGAGCACATCGCCGGACTGCACGCCGTCGGTCATCTTCGGGCGATCCTTCACCGAGGCAATGACCGCCGGCGCAAGCCCCGGCAACAACAATCCGGCGCCAGCGGCCTGGATGATACGGCGGCGAGTCAGGTCGAACCGGGACATGTTTATCCTCCTCAAGGGAATCCAAAAGGAGGACGCTAGCAGCGGATTGTTTGCGGGAGATGACAGGGCCGTGGGGTGAGGCTGAATGTTGACCCTGGCTGGCACAAAATCCAGTGCCATACTTCGCCCTGTGGGAGCGAGCTTGCTCGCGAAGAGGCCCGAACATCCGACACATCTCCGGAAGCCGGACCGCGCACTTGTAGGACTGGCTTTAGCCGGGAAGGCGTCAGCATTCACACCAAAAATCTGATGGCGAAAACACCGGCCTCTTCCCGGCTAAAGCCGGTCCCACTGACCGCATGCACTTTGTAGACTGGCTTTAGCCGGGAAGGCGTCGGTATTCACACCGCATTTTTTGATGGTGTGCCGACGGGCCTCTTCCCGGCTGAAGCCGGTCCTACAAAAGCATCGCGTGCATCCAACAGGACCGGCTGGAGCCACAATTTGTAGGACCGGCTTTAGCCGGGAAGAGGCCGGTGCGGTCGGCGATTACGCGCCGGCGGGCACCGCGTCCAGCTCTGCCGTTTCCGGTCGTTTCAGCAGCGCGTACAGCACGCCCGTCACGACGCTGCCCGCCACGATCGCCAGCAGATACAGCAGCGCATGGTTAATCGCATTCGGGATCAGCAGCACGAACAACCCACCGTGGGGCGCCATGAGTTTGCAGCCGAAGAGCATCGACAGGGCACCGGTCAGCGCGCCACCGACGATGCTCGCCGGAATCACCCGCAGCGGGTCTTTCGCCGCAAACGGAATCGCGCCTTCGGAGATGAAGCACAGCCCCAGCACGAACGCCGCTTTGCCCGCCTCACGCTCACTCTGGGCAAACTTGCGCCGGGCGATCAATGCCGCGATGCCCATGCCAATCGGCGGCACCATGCCAGCCGCCATGGTTGCCGCCATCGGCGCGCCGCTGCTCGAGGCCAGCAAGCCCACCGAAAACGCATAGGACGCTTTATTGATCGGCCCACCCAGATCCACGCACATCATCGCGCCCAGCAGCACGCCGAGCAGCACCGCGTTGGCCGTGCCCATGGTGTCGAGGAAGTGGGTCAGCCCTTCGAGCATACCGGCCACCGGCTTGCCCACCACGTAGATCATCACCAGACCGGTGAACAGGCTCGCCAGCAGCGGAATGATCAGAATCGGCTTCAGCGCTTCGACACTGGCCGGCAACTTCGCGTAGCGATTCACCGCCCAGGCGCTGTAACCCGCCAGGAATCCCGCGATGATGCCGCCAATGAAGCCCGCGCCCAAGGTGCTCGCCAGCAGACCACCGATCATCCCCGGCGCAAGGCCCGGACGGTCGGCAATGGAATAAGCGATGTAACCGGCCAGCAACGGCACCATCAACTGGAACGCCGCGCCCGCGCCGATCTGTTTCAAGGCTGCCGCCAGCGTGCCCGGTTCTTCCGCCGCATGAATGCCGAACACGAACGACAGTGCGATCAGCAAACCGCCCGCCACCACCATCGGCAGCATGAAAGACACGCCGGTGAGCAGGTGTTTGTAGACGCCGGTCTTTTCCTTTTGGAAGAGGCCTTGGACGTTGAAGCCGTGGACTCAACCTCCGCCTCCGCCAGCGCTTTCTTCAGCGTCGCTTCAGCTTGCTTGAGCGCAATACCGGTGCCGCAGCGATAGATGCGCTTGCCGGCAAAACGCTCGGTGGCGACTTCGATATCACACGCCAGCAGCACCACATCGGCGTCGGCGATGGCCTGGGCGCTGAGCGGGTTACGCGCACCGACCGAGCCCTGGGTTTCCACCTGCAGTTCATAGCCGAGCTTTTTGGCTGCCTGCTGAATCGCCTCGGCCGCCATAAAGGTGTGGGCAACGCCGGTCGGGCACGCTGTCACCGCCACCAGACGCGGCTGCGCGCTGGAAGCAGTCGGCGCAGCAGAAGTCGCGGTGTGCTCGCTGGCCAGCGCCGCCGCTGAACGCAGAAAGCCATCGGCGTCCTGCAATGCTTGGGCGGGCGTGGCCTGGTACAGGCGCTTGCCGGCGAAGCGCGCCAGGTCCAGCGCGCCGGTGTTGACGACCAGAACCCAGTCGGCCGCTTCGATCTCGCCCGGCGACAGTTGCTTCTCCGGATGACGCGGATCATGGATCTCGACGCTGGTGCTCCAACCCTGGCGCTGGGCCGCTGCATCCAGCAGACGTGCACTGAGGACGCTGCTGATTTTGCCGTTCGGACAGGCCGTAACGATGGCTAACTTCATCACACTTCCTCTCTTGTTATGCCGTCAGGGCGCGGACGTTGACGCCGCTTTCCAGACGTTTCAATTGCGCCGGATCATTGATGCCGAAGCCGATCTGAGTCACGGCCATGGCCGCAATGGCCGTGGCAGTTCGCAAGGTTTGCTCGGGTTTGTGTCCAGACAGCAAGCCGTGGACCATCCCGGCCAACAGCGAATCCCCCGCGCCGACGGTGCTGGCGACGGTGACTTTGGGCGGCAGTGCCTGCAACGCCACGTTGGAACTGAACCAGTGAACGCCCTCCGAGCCTTGGGAAATCACCACGTGCTCAATGCCACGCTGGCGCAGATCGGCCGCCGCCTCGGCTTGCGCAGCGATGGAAATGATCGGCGCATCAAGGGCGTCGGCCAGTTCTTCGGTATTGGGCTTGATCATCCACGGCGACGCTTCCAGGCCGGCGCGCAACGCTTCGCCGCTAGTGTCCAGCGCCACTTTCAAACCCATGGCGTTGAGGCGCAGCAACAGCGTTTTCAGCCACTGCGCGCTGACGCCGCGGGGCAGACTGCCGGCCACGACCACCGCATCAAAACTCGCCGCGATCTGTTCAACCCGAGCGGCCAGCGCCTGTTGCGCCTGAAGGCTGACTTCCGGGCCCGGGCCGTTGAGGTCGGTGATACGCCCGCTGCTTTCCGCCAGTTTGATGTTGCTGCGCGTCTCGCCCGGCACCCGCACGAACTCATCGACGAAGCCGCGCTTGGCGAACAGGGTTTCGAACGGCTGCTGGTTGTCGACGCCGAGGAAGCCCGCGACGGTCAGCTCGTGCCCCAGATCAGCCAACACCTGGGCGACGTTGATGCCCTTGCCCGCCGCGTGGCTGAGCATGGCGTCGCTGCGGTTGACCTGGCCGATCTGTAAGGGGCCCAACTGCACGGTCAGGTCCAGCGCCGGGTTCATGGTCAATGTCAGAATTTTCGCCATTACAGCCCCTCCACGAGGGCACGCACGTCCGCCGCGCTGCCAACGGCCAGGGCCGCCTGCGCAAGTTTTCGGGCTTCGATCAGATTCAATTCACGGACGCAGGCTTTGACTTCGCCGATGCTCCGCGCCGAGACGCTCAATTCATCCACACCCAGGCCGACCAGCACCGGCACGGCCAGCGGGTCGGCGGCCAACTCACCGCAGACGCCCACCCACTTGCCATGGGCATGGGCCGCACGCACGGTGATGTCGATCAGTTGCAACACCGCCGGGTGCAGGCCATCGGCCTGGGCGGACAGAGTCGGGTGACCGCGGTCGATCGCCATCGTGTACTGGGTCAGGTCGTTGGTGCCGACGCTGAAGAAGTCCACTTCCTTGGCCAGCACCGGCGCCAGCAACGCCGCCGACGGCACTTCGATCATGATCCCCAGTTGCAGGTCGGCCACCGGGATCTCCAGACGCAGGCGCTCGGTCATGTCCCGGGCCTGACGCCATTCTTCAACGGTGCCCACCATCGGGAACATGATGCGCAGCGGGCGATTGTCCGCCGCACGCAGCAACGCACGCAGCTGGCTTTCCATGATGTCCGGGCGTTGCAAGGTCAGGCGAATGCCGCGCACGCCGAGAAACGGGTTTTCTTCCTTATCGATGGGCCAGTACGGCAGCGGTTTGTCGCCGCCGACGTCCAGGGTGCGAACCACCAGCGGGCGACCCTCGAGATCAGTGAGCACGCGGCGGTATTCCGCTTCCTGGGTCGCTTCATCCGGCGCGGAGCTGTGGGCCATGAACAGCAATTCGGTACGCAGCAGACCAATCCCTTCGGCGCCCTGCTCCACCGCGGCCGGCGTGCCGGCGCTGTCTCCGATGTTGGCGAAGACCTCAACGGCGTGGCCGTCTTGGGTGATCGCTGGCTCCATGCGCAGGGCAGCGGCAGCCTTGAGGCGTTGCTCGCGGGTGTCACGGTCTTGCAAGGCGCGCTGCAGGGTCGCTTCGTCGGGCGCAACGTCGAGACGCCCGCGCTGGCCGTCAATCAACAACTGGGTGCCGGATTTGATCAGCAACACCGCATCGCCCGCACCCACCAGGGCCGGGATGCCCAGCGCCCGGGCAACGATGGCGCTGTGGGCCGTGGCGCCGCCGCGGGCGGTGAGAATGCCGGCGACACGGGCAGGGTCCAGACGCGCGACGTCGGACGGACCGACTTCATCCATCACCAGAATGTACGGTTCTTCCGGCTCAACCAGGTCTTCGACGCCGCAGATCTGCGCCAGCACCCGGCGGCCGACATCCCGCAAGTCAGCGGCACGCTCGGCCAGCAGCGCGTCTTTCAGCTGTTCCTGCTGACGCGCAGCGGCCTCGATCACGTTCATCCACGCGGCAGCGGCGCTTTCGCCTTGTTTCAGGCGCTGGGCCACTTCGTCGACCAGCTCGGGGTCGGCGAGCATTTCCTGGTGGGTGACGAAAATCTCGCGAATGGCCTTCGCCGTGCTGCGTTGAATCAATTGCTCGATGTCGACGCGCACCTGCGCCAGCGCGCTGTGCAGACGTTCGTGTTCGACGCTTTGCGATTCGCCCTGTGCCGGGTAATCGAACACCGGCAGAACATGCACGTGGGCCGGGCCGACGGCGATGCCGGGCGCAGCAGGCACGGCCTGAACCTGAGTGCCTGCGGCGGGGGCGCTGAGGGTTTTTTCAACAACCGCCGTGGCTGGCTTGACTTCGGTATGGGTCGGCAACGGCTCGATTTCTTCGCCCAGGCCTTCGAGCACCGCAGCAATCAAAGCGGGCAAGGCGTCGGCAGCAATGGTCGGCTCGGCAATGAACTCAAGGGACTGACCGCGCTGCACGCCGAGGCTCAGCAGTTTACTCAGGCTCTTGGCCGACACAGGATTTTCGGTGCCGTCGACGATGCGCACGCGAATGTCGCCGTCAAAGCCCTTGGCCAGTTGCGCGAGGATTTTGCGGGACGCGCATGCAGGCCGTGGGCATTGGCCAGGGTCACGCGCTCGCTCGGCCAGTCGGGCGGCACCTCGCCGCCCAATGCCTGAAGCACCGCGCGACTGCTGGTCGCTTCACCCAGTACGTGGCCGCGACCTTCGATCAGCAAGGCGCACAAACGTTCGAGCAACGCCTGGTGGGACTCACCCAGACTCGCCAGACAGAACAGCCCGGTCAGCGACTGGCCCAGATGACGCATGGGTTTGTCCGGCGTAACAAAGGCCAGGCCGGGCTTGTTGACCATCTGCTCGCTGTGCAGCCACCAGAGGCCTTCGCCTAACGGCAGCGGCTCGACCTGCTGCAGCACCGCCGCGAAACCGTTGTTCACGCACTCGGCCTTGCGCAGCAGACGCGCGCCGCGCCAGACCAGCTCTTCGAAATCGTCGACCATGACGCCCAGGCTGATCATCTGAGCATCGAGGGCCAGTTCCTGCGGCGCGCCTTGCAGCAATTTGAGCAGCGACTCGGGATCCTTCGCCTGACGCAGCGCTTCGCCCAGGTCGTTTTCACCCAGGGCGCGGGTCAGCAGTTGAAGCAAGCGCAAATGCTCGTCGGACTTGGCAGCGATGCCGATGGCCAGATAGACCATTTGCCCGTCGCCCCAGTCCACCCCCTCGGGGAATTGCATCAGGCGCACGCCGGTGGCGAACACCTGGTCGCGGGTCTGCGGCGTGCCGTGGGGAATGGCGATGCCTTGCCCCAGAAAAGTCGAACCCTGTTGCTCACGCGCCTGCAAGCCTGCAAGGTAGCCGGGAGCCACCAGGCCATCGGCGACAAGCAAGTCAGCCAGCAGTTGCAACGCGGCGGGCTTGTCCACCGCCGACTGGTCCATGGAAATTTGCTCTATGGTCAGCTCGAGCATTGCGTTCTCCTGTGCTGCGCGGGGTCGCGCCAGATTCTTGTTGTAGGACCGGTCGTACACACCGATGACTTACGGTTTGCTACTAATGAATGCGTAAACTCACATTGATACTTCGACTCAGCCCCGCCTTAGGCAAAGAACAGGGCAGAAGGCGCCATAAACAGGCCTGCTGAATCGTTTAATCTAGCGTGCCGCGCACGTTACTTGATAATCCATGCGGATTGAAGCTCATCCGGTCGAATCGTGTAGGAAACATCCTTCGCGGCACACACGCTTCCTACGCGACAACGGTCTGCTGTCATGATGGCTGTTAATCGGTGAAAATCCCTGCCACGGTAGTTCAGCTCTCACTTCTGCTTCTCATCACGAAAGGATGCCCGGCTTGAAACTCAGTGATATTGCGCGTCTGGCCGGCGTTTCTGTGACCACGGCCAGCTACGTGATCAACGGAAAGGCCGAACAGCAACGCATCAGCAGTGCGACGGTCGAGCGCGTGCGCGCGGTGGTCGACGCCCACGGCTTCCGGCCCAACCCGCAAGCGGCCGGGCTGCGCAGCCGGCATACCCGGACCCTTGGCTTCATCCTGCCCGATCTGGAGAACCCCAGTTACGCGCGCATCGCCAAGCAACTGGAACAGGGTGCCCGCGCGCGTGGTTACCAATTGCTGATCGCCAGTTCAGACGACGATCCCATCAGCGAGTTGCAGTTGTTGCAGCTGTTTCGCGCGCGACGCTGCGATGCGCTGTTCGTCGCCAGTTGCCTGCCGGCCAGCGATGACAGCTACCGCGCGCTGCAGCAGCAAGGGACGCCGGTCATCGCCATCGACCGGGAGATGGACCCGGCGCACTTCTGCTCGGTGGTCAGCGATGACCATGACGCCAGCCAGCAACTGACCCGCAGCCTGCTGGAGATCAAGCCGCGGCACATCGCCCTGATCGGCGCGCGGCCGGAGCTGAGCGTCAGTCAGGCGCGGGCCAGTGGCTTCGAAGATGCGCTGGAGGGTTTCGAAGGCTCGGTGATCATCGAACACGGCGACGCGTTCAGCCGTGACTGCGGCCAGCAACTCGCCAGCGAGATGCTTGATCGCCTGGGGTATTTCCCCGACGCGCTGATTACGACGTCCTATGTCCTGCTGCAAGGGGTGTTCGATTTGCTGCACCAGCGCCGCCTGAATCCGGACCAACTTCACCTGGGCACGTTCGGTGACACGCAGTTGCTGGATTTCCTGCCGTTGCCGGTCAATGCCATGGCCCAGCAGCACCATCTGATCGCTGAAAAAGCCCTGGCCCTGGCGTTGTCGGCCATCGAGCAGGATCAGTACGAGCCAGGCGTGCATGCCATCGTGCGGACATTCAAACAACGGATTCACGAGGCGTAAGCAACGTGCGACTGATCGACACCCACACGCACCTGGATTTCGATGACTTCGACGCCGACCGCGACGCCGTCCTCGCCAACAGCCGGCAGTTGGGTGTCGAGCGCATCGTGGTGCTGGGCGTTTACCAGCGCAATCTGCAGCGGGTGTGGGATCTGGCGATCAGCGAGCCTTCGGTGTACGCCGCGCTGGGTCTGCACCCTGTGTTCCTCGAAGAACATCAGCCCGAGCATATGCAGCAGATGCGCGACTGGCTGACGCGTCTGGCCGGGCATCCCAAGCTCTGCGCCGTGGGTGAAATCGGTCTGGATTACTACATCGAATCCCTGGACCGCCCGCGGCAACAGACGTTGCTTGACCAGCAGTTGCAGCTGGCGGCCGACTTCAACCTCCCTGCCCTGCTCCACGTGCGCCGCAGCCACGCCGACACCATTGCCGCGCTCAAGCGCTTCAAGCTCAAGCGCTGCGGCATCGTTCACGCCTTCGCCGGCAGCCGCGAAGAAGCCCGGGAATACATCAAGCTGGGTTACAAGCTGGGGCTGGGCGGTGCGGCGACGTGGCCGCAGGCGTTGCGCATGCACCGGGTGATCGCCGATCTGCCGTTGGAAAGCGTCGTGCTGGAAACCGACTCCCCGGACATGGCGCCGGCAATGTTTCCGGGCATGCGCAACAGCCCCGAGCACCTTCCCGATATATGCGCGGCCATCGCCGAACTGATGAAAATCCCTGCGGACAAACTGGCCGCAGCGAGCACCGCCAATGCGTGTGAAGTGTTCGGCTGGGACTGAAACCTGTCGCCGATTTCATGTTGCGATAAGAAATTTCAAAGACTTAGCGTGGTCCCTTGGGTATCTCTCTTGGTTAACTAAGGAAACCCGTTAATGAAATTCTCGAAGTTCGCGCAGGCCTTGTCGCAGTGGTCCGGCAGCCCACGAACCTTCCTCGTGGCGATTGCGCTGATCTGTGTGTGGGCCGTGACCGGGCCATTCTTCCACTACAACGACACTTGGCAGCTGATCATCAACACGTCCACCACCATCATTACCTTCCTGATGGTTTTTCTGATTCAGAACACCCAGAACCGCGACACCGATGAGATGCATATCAAGATCGACGAACTGCTGCGCGTGACGAAAGACGCGCAGAACGCCGTGCTGAGTCTGGATAATCTTGATCAGAAGGAATTGCACGCGCTGCGCAAGAAATACAAGGCGATGGGCGAAGGCGTGGAGTTTGATCACACCGAGGCGTTTCCGGAACCGGAGCCTGAGGCGGGTGAAGAGAAAGCGGGGTTGGTGACTAGCCGCTGATGCCTTTGACTCTTCAGTGGTTGAAGTGACGTATCCGCGAGCAAGCTCGCTGCCACAGGGGCGCTGAGTACGGCGCAGAAACCTGTGGCGACACGACCGCTCCCACATGGACCATGTACCAGCCGGGCTACCAAGCCCGGCTGGTAAAGAGCTGAACTCCGGCTTATGTGATCGGCGCCGGGTTGAACAGGGTGATGTCGTTGTGCAGACGATACTTCTCGGTCCAGGTCGTCTTCTTTCCGCTGGCGACGTCGAGGTAGAAGTGAAAAAGCTCCCATCCCAAGTCCTCGATGCTGGCGCGCCCGGTTGCAATGCGCCCTGCATCAACATCGATCAGATCGGGCCAGCGCTGTGCCAGCTCCGTGCGGGTCGACACTTTCACCACCGGTGACATCGCCAGACCATACGGCGTGCCGCGTCCTGTGGTGAACACGTGCAGGTTCATCCCGGCCGCCAGCTGCAGCGTCCCGCAGACAAAATCGCTTGCCGGCGTTGCGCAGAAGATCAGGCCTTTGCGCGTCACCCGTTCGCCAGGGCCAAGCACCCCGTTGATCGCGCTGCTGCCGGATTTGACGATCGACCCCAGCGACTTCTCAACGATGTTCGACAGCCCGCCCTTCTTGTTCCCCGGCGTGGTGTTGGCGCTGCGGTCCGCTTCGCCCTTGGCCAGGTAACGGTCGTACCAGTCCATTTCGCGAACCAGGCCTTCAGCCACTTCCATGTTTTCGGCACGGGAGGTCAGCAGGTAGATCGCATCACGCACTTCGGTCACTTCCGAAAACATCACGGTTGCGCCTGCGCGCAACAACAGGTCCGAGGCATAACCCAGCGCGGGGTTGGCGGTGATGCCGGAAAACGCATCGCTGCCGCCGCACTGCATGCCCAGAATCAATTCCGACGCCGGCACGGTTTCGCGACGGCGCTGGTCGAGCTTCTTCAAGCGTGTCTCGGCCAATTCCATGATCTGCTCGATCATTTCGTTGAAGCCGTGCTTCGAGTCTTGCAAGCGATACAGCCAGGGCTCGCTCAGGTCGACCGAGGCGTCGCCCGTGTGCATGACCTGATCGGCCTGCAGCTTCTCGCAGCCCAGGCTGATCACAAGCGCTTCGCCACCCAGGTTCGGGTTGCGCGCCAGGTTGCGCACCGTGCGAATCGGGATGTACGCGTCTTTGGCAGTGATGGCGACGCCGCAGCCGTAGCTGTGGGTCAGCGCCACCACGTCATCGACGTTCGGGTACTTGGGCAGCAGTTCCTCGCGGATGCGCTTGACAGCGAAATCCAGAACCCCGGTGACGCACTGCACCGTCGTCGTGATGCCCAGGATATTACGCGTGCCGACGGTGCCGTCGGCGTTGCGGTAACCCTCGAAGGTGAAGCCTTCCAGCGGCTCACCCCTGACCGGCACGGCGTCTGACATCGGCAGGCTGTCCAGCGCCGGCGCTGATGGCATGCGCAGCTGATCTTCCTTGACCCAACTGCCTTTCGGGATCGGCTGCAGCGCATAGCCGATGGTGTGGCCGTAACGAATGATCGGCTCCCCTTCGGCGATGTCCACGGTGTTCACCTTGTGGCTCTGCGGCACATTGTCGACGGTCACCAGTCCGTTATCGAATTCAGTCCCCGCCGGTACGCCCTGGTCATTGACCACGACGACGACGTTATCAAGCGCGTGCAAGCGAATGTAACGCGGCGAGTCGGCATGTTGGATCAAGTTCATCACGGTTTTTCCTCAGAGTTTCGCTTGAGAAAGCTCGGCTTCACTGGCCGGCAAGGCACCCTTCTGTGGGGTTTCCTTGAGTTCTACACGTTTGATTTCACCGACGATGAAGATGTAGCTGATCACCGCCACCAGCGCGTTGGCGCCGACGAACACCAGGGCCCATTTGAACGAACCGGTGGTGCTGATGATGTAGCCGATGACAATCGGGGTGGTGATAGAAGCGATGTTACCGAACATATTGAACAGACCGCCGCTCAAACCGGCGATTTGTTTCGGTGATGCGTCGGACATGACCGCCCAGCCCAGTGCGCCAACGCCCTTGCCGAAGAAGGCCAGTGCCATGAAGCCCACGACGACCCATTCGATGTCGACGTAGTTGCACGTCACGATCGAGGTCGACAGCAGCAGCCCACCAATGATCGGCGCCTTGCGAGCGAAGGTCAGCGAGTGGCCTTTGCGCAGCAGGTAGTCGGAAATAATCCCGCCCAGTACGCCGCCGATGAATCCGCAAATGGCCGGCAGCGAAGCGATGAAACCGGCCTTGAGGATGGTCATGCCGCGTTCTTGAACCAGGTACACCGGGAACCAGGTCAGGAAGAAGTAAGTGATGCCGTTGATGCAGTATTGAGCCAGGTAGATGCCCAGCATCATGCGGTTGGTCAACAACTGACGCACGTAGTCCCATTTCGGGCCGCTGGCAGAGCCTTTGCCCTTATCCTGATCCATGTCGACCATGCCGCCGTTGTTGGCGATGTGATCGAATTCTTCCTTGTTGATTTTCGGGTGGTTGCGCGGGCTGTGGATAACTTTCAGCCAGATCAGCGAGAACAGGATGCCGATGCTGCCCATCACGATGAACACGTGCTGCCAGCCGAAGGTGTAAACGATCCAGCCCATGATCGGGGCGAACAGAACGGTGGCGAAGTATTGTGCCGAGTTGAAGATCGCCGAGGCCGTGCCGCGTTCAGACGTCGGGAACCAGGCCGCCACGATACGGGCGTTGCCGGGGAACGACGGTGCTTCGGCGAGGCCGACCATGAAGCGCAGGGCGAACAGCAGGAAGATGGCGGTAGAGAGACCGAATTCGCCGACGTAGCCTTGCAGCACGGTGAACAGCGACCAGGTGAAGATGCTCAGTGCGTAGACTTTCTTGGAGCCGTAGCGGTCCAGAAGCCAGCCGCCGGGGATCTGGCCGGCGACGTAGGCCCAACCAAATGCGGAGAAGATGAAACCGAGGGTGACGGCGTCGATGCCGAGGCTTTTCTGCAGGCTGGAGCCCGCGATGGCGATGGTTGCACGGTCGGCATAGTTGATCGTGGTCACCAGAAACAGCATGAGCAAGATCAAATAGCGGACGTGCGTCGGCTTGGTTTTCTGCATGTTCGAAACTCCCACTAGTTATTTTTTTGCGCGGGTAAACGATCTTATGTGTGTGTGCTGCTCGCCTCTGCCCCTAAAACAGATGCGATGTGTAGCTGTGCTGCGAGCTGTCCGTTAGCGAAGCCCCGAGGGCAAAAAACCGCTGATCGCTCAGCGGTTTTGCGGCAACTGGGCGATTACTGCTTGCCCTGCTTGTCCATCAATGCAGCCAGCATGTCGACTTCGTCCGACGTCAGGTCAGTCAGCGGCGCGCGGACAGGGCCTGCGTCGTAACCGGCAAGCTTGGCGCCCGCCTTGACGATGCTCACCGCGTAGCCGTGTTTGCGGTTACGGATGTCCAGATACGGCAGGAAGAAATCGTCGATCAGCTTGCCGACGGTCTCGTGATCGTCTTTGGCGATGGCGTGGTAGAAGTCCATCGCCATTTTTGGCAGGAAGTTGAACACCGCCGAGGAGTAAACCGGCACGCCCAGCGCCTTGTAGGCAGCGGCGTAGACTTCTGCCGTTGGCAGACCACCCAGGTACGAGAAGCGGTCGCCCAGACGACGGCGGATCGAAACCATCAGCTCGATATCACCCAGGCCGTCTTTGTAGCCGATCAGGTTAGGGCAGCGCTCGGCCAGTTGTTCCAGCAGCGAAGGGGTCAGGCGGCAGACGTTACGGTTGTAGACGACAACGCCGATCTTGACCGATTTGCAGACCGCTTCAACGTGGAGGGCGACGCCGTCCTGGCTGGCTTCGGTCAGGTAGTGAGGCAGCAGCAGCAGGCCTTTTGCACCCAGACGCTCGGCTTCTTGAGCCATCTGGATCGCCTGGCGGGTCGGACCACCGACGCCAGCCAGAATCGGCACGCTGGTTTCGCAGGTGTCGACGGCAGTCTTGATGATTTCGGAGTATTCGTCGCCGGTCAGGGAGAAGAACTCACCTGTACCGCCTGCGGCGAACAGTGCGGAAGCGCCATACGGGGCGAGCCATTCCAGACGCTTGATGTAGCCAGCGCGGTGGAAGTCGCCTTGGGCATTGAAATCGGTAACCGGGAAGGAAAGCAGACCGTGAGAGAGGATGGACTTCAGTTCTTGTGGATTCATTATTCGAACACCCTGGGGAGCTATTTTTGTGGATGAAGCACCAGTCCTGCGCTGATGTCGTAAGTCATCGTACAACTGAGAGGGGGATCACTCAATAGCGTTTTGAAATATTTATGACGGGGGAGGATGAGTGGTGCCTGCTGATGCTGGCAGGGTGCGAAGCCCGGTTATGAGAGGCCGCAGTCGCTGCAGAGGCGTGCTGAATGGCGCGCTTTGTAGGAGTGAGCTTGCTCGCGATCGGGTGCAAAGCGGCAGCATTCTTGGTGATGCGGCGCGTCTGAAAGCACCGGAGCGTCATGTTTACGACTGCTGCGCAGCCGATCGCGAGCAAGCTCACTCCTACGGCCTCCGGCCAGAGTCAGCGAGCCGACGTCCAAGCCTGAATCACCGACCCGCGCAAACACCTTAGAGGGCAGCGCAGCTATGCCCTACCCTTCTAACAACGTGCCTCAAGCCCGCTGCGATTCAGCCTCTTCATGGGCATGACGCAGCCGTTCGCGGCTGTTAGTCAGGTGCAGACGCATGGCGGCGCGGGCGGCATCGGAATCCTGGCGCGCGATGGCGTCGTAGATTTCCTCGTGCTCGCGGCTCAGGCGGCTCATGTAATGCTGGTTGTCGTCGTGGGCCAGGCGCGCAGAATTCAGACGGGTACGGGGAATGATGCTAGTGCCCAGGTGATTCATGATGTCGGTGAAGTAGCGGTTGCCGGTCGACAGGGCGATGGCCATGTGGAACTGGAAGTCGGCGCCGACAGCATCGCTGGCATGGGCCGCGCTTTCGCTGAGTGCATCCAGCGCGGCGCGCATATCGGCCAGTTGCTCGGCGGATCGGCGTTGGGCGGCCAGGCCGGCTGATTCGACTTCGAGACTGATGCGCAGCTCGAGAATCGCCAGGACGTCACGGAGGGTGACGATGGTGGCCGGATCGATACGGAAACCGCTCGGGCTCGGCGTGTCCAGAACGAACGTGCCGATGCCATGCCGGGTTTCGACGAGTCCGGAGGCCTGGAGGCGAGAGATGGCTTCGCGAACAACCGTGCGGCTGACGCCCTGCTCTTCCATGATTGCAGACTCGGTAGGCAACTTGTCCCCGCGCTTTAGCCCGCCAGTGCGGATCCGCTCGGAGAGTTCAGTCACCAGTTCCTGTGCGAGACTGCGGTGCTTTCTGCGTGCGCGAGGCGGAGCGCTCTGATTTTCCATATCCAACATGCATCTCTAAATACGCTGAACGCTGATGATAGCTCACCGGGTTGTGCGATCACACAACAACCCCGGCGAAGCACTTGGTTTACGACACTTTATCGCTTCAGCACTCTACGCTTAAAGTGCCGATTCGGTTAGCGGCTGCTCGTGCAACTGGCCACCGTCGATGCGCACGTGGCGACCATGGAAGCACTTGAGGCTGCTGCGGTGGCCGATGCTGAGCAGGGTCACGCCCGGTAGCTCGTCCAGCAACGCCTGATACAGCGCGGCTTCATCCTCTTCGTCCATCGCGGATGTGGCTTCATCCAGGTAAAGCCAGTCCGGCGCGAACAGTAACGCTCGGGCAAAAGCGACGCGTTGTTGCTCGCCCGGCGACAGCAGGCGCTGCCAGTGTTCACTCTCGTCCAGTCGCGGGATCAGGTGATCGAGGCGGCAGGTTTCCAGCACCTGAGCAAAGCGTTCGGCAGGATAGACTTCGGGCGCCTGGGGATAACTCAGCGCCTCCCGCAGCGTGCCAATCGGCAGATACGGTTTTTGCGGCAGGAAGAACGCGCGTTTGGCGGGTAGCTTCACGGCACCATGGCCTTCTTTCCACAATCCGCCCATCGCCCGCAGCAGCGTACTTTTGCCACTGCCGGAGCGGCCGCTGAGCATGACCTTTTCGCCTGCCGCAATGCGAATGTTGGCATTGTTCAGCAACTGGCGACCGCCGGCGAGAGACAGCGCCAGACCCTCGAGCTGCAAGGCATCGCTCTCATGACTGACTTTGATGGCCGGCACGCGCGCTTCGTTTTCGTCCATGGCCTGACGGAAGCTGAGCAGACGATCACAGGTGGCGCGCCACGATGCCAGTTGGGTGTACGCGTCGATGAACCAGCTGAAATTCTCCTGCACATTGCCGAACGCCGAGTTGATCTGCATCAGTTCGCCCAGTTCGATCTTGCCGGCAAAATAACGCGGCGCAGCAACGACGAAGGCAAAAACGATGGCGATCTGCGAGTAACCGGCGGTGAAGAACGTCAGGCGCTTCTGCACCTTCATGATCGTCCAAAAGTTGCTCCAGACCATGCCGAACCGTGCGCTCAGGCGCTGATTCTCGTTGGCCTCGCCATCGGACAGGGCGATGCTCTCGGCGTTCTCGCGAACGCGCACGAGCGAGAAACGCATGTCGGCCTCGTAACGCTGTTGCTGGTTGCTCAGCACGATCAAGCGTTTGCCGATCAGGTGAGTCAGCAAGCTGCCGACCGCGGCATAAATAAGTGCGGCCCAGAACATGTAGCCGGGGATGGTGATGCCAAACAGCTCGATGCTGCCGGACACGCCCCACAGGATCACCGAGAACGACACCAGGCTGACCACCGTGCGCAGCAGGCCGAGGCTCAGGCTGAGGGTGTCGGAAGTGAAGTTATTGAGGTCTTCAGACAGACGCTGGTCCGGGTTATCGGTGTAACCGCCCTGCTCCAGCCGGTAGTAGTTCTTGTGCGCAAGCCATTTGGCAAAATGCTGTTCCGTCAGCCATCGACGCCAGCGGATGGTCAGCATCTGGGTCAGATAGAGGCGATAGACCGCGCCAAGTATGGCAATGGCGGCAATGCCGCAGAAGTACAGAATCAGGTGGGTAAAGGCGCCCAGATCCTTGTTCTGCAGGGCGTTGTAAAAGTCACGGTACCAGCTGTTGACCAGCACCGAGATAAACACACTGAACAGCGACAGCACGATCACTGCGATGAGCAGCACCCAGGCCATGCCTTTTTCTT
This sequence comes from Pseudomonas sp. 15A4, assembly GCF_016925575.1. Lineage (NCBI taxonomy): Bacteria > Pseudomonadati > Pseudomonadota > Gammaproteobacteria > Pseudomonadales > Pseudomonadaceae > Pseudomonas > Pseudomonas sp. 15A4. The sequence goes on from NZ_CP068986.1 coordinate 5,636,106, forward strand.
CGCTGCGCCAGTAGGGCGTCACCAGCTTCCAGACCCGGGAAAAGAAATTCCCGTTTACAGCGTCATTGACCCTGGATTCGTCTACATCAAAATTCATGGCAAAAGCTCGGCAGCAGGCAATTGAAGGCGTTGGCGCCAATGTGCCAGACGCCACAGACGATCTTCCATGAATAAATGTTTAAGAAGCAGTCCCTGCTTAGCGACGGACCGGGCGCTTCTGCAACTTGCGCTGCAAGGTACGTCGATGCATGCCCAGCGCACGCGCCGTTGCGGAAATATTGCCCTCGTGTTCGGTCAACACGCGCTGAATGTGCTCCCACTGCAAGCGGTCGACGGACATCGGGTTTTCCGGCACCAGCGTGTCCAGGTCGGCGTGTTCGGACAGCAGCGCTGCCAGCACGTCATCGGCATCGGCGGGCTTGCACAGGTAGTTGCAGGCGCCGCGCTTGATCGCCTCGACGGCCGTGGCGATGCTCGAATAACCGGTCAGGATCAGCACGCGCATTTCCGGGTCCAGTTCCAGCAGCTTGGGCAACAGCACCAGCCCCGAATCGCCTTCCATTTTCAGGTCGACCGCGGCGTAGTCCGGAATGTCCTGCTGCGCGAGGGCCAGGCCCTCATCGGCGGAGCCGGCGGTGCTCACGCGAAAACCGCGGCGCGCCATAGCCCGCGCCATCACGCGGGTGAAAGTGGCGTCATCGTCCACCAGCAGCAGGTGCGGCAGTTCTTCGCCTTCAACCTGGATTTCGTCAGTCATGCTTCATCTCCTCGTGCGTCACGGGGCAGGCGCAGCTCGGTCAGCGTGCCGCCTTCCTCGTGAGGATAGAGTTTCACCGAGCCGCCCGCGCGGGTCACGCTGGCCTTACTCAAGAACAGGCCAAGGCCGAAGCCTTTGCCCTTGGTGGTAAAAAACGGTTTACCGATCTGCTCGGCGATGGCCAGCGGGACCCCGGCTCCATGATCGCGGATGCTGATGCGGATTTCAGTCACGGTCCAGTCCAGATTCACCTCAAGCCCTTCGGCGCAGGCATCGGCAGCATTGTTGAGCAGGTTCAGCAGCGCCTGGGTCAGGTCCGGCGGCGGCGCCAGCATCGGCACGTCACCCTGCCCCAGCCGTTGAAAGCGGTAAGTGGCTTCCGGGCGCATCAGGTGCCAGCGATTAAGCGCCTGATCGAGCCAGTGCGTAACGGTTTGTTCCTGCACCGACAGCCGGCGATTCGCTTCGGCGGCGCGAACCAGTTGCTGCAACGTCTCTTTGCACAGCTTGACCTGATCCTGCAGCACCGAAAGGTCGTCCTGCAGCGCAGGGTCTTTATGGTCCTGCTGCATTTCCTTGAGCAACACGCTCATGGTCGCCAGCGGCGTGCCAAGTTCATGGGCGGCGCCGGCAGCTTCGGTGGCCACCGCGAGTAATTGCTGATCGCGCGCGCCCTCTTCGCGGCGCAAGGCACGCATGTGTTCCTGACGGCGCAGTTCTTCAGCCATGCGCGCGGCAAAGAAAGTGATCACCCCGGCCGCCAGCGCGAAACTCAGCCACATGCCGTAGATCTGCATGTTCTCGCGGGCCACGAAGGCATCCAGCGGGAAGAACTTGGCCAGCATCAGGGTGTACAACGCCAGCGCAATACCCGACAGGATCAGCGAATAACGCCACGGCAGCGTCACGGCGGCGATGGTCAGCGGCACCAGGTAATAAGAAACGAACGGGTTGGTCGAGCCGCCGGAAAAGTACAGCAGCGCACTGTGGATAAACAGGTCGAATGCCAGTTGCACGGCGTATTCGAGCTCGGTCACCGGCCACGAGGTGCGCAAACGGATGGCCGTCAGCAGGCAGACGATCGCCGAGAAACCCAGGGTGATGTCCAGCTGCAGCCAGGGCAGCGGCAGCAAATCGAACAGATAGGCGAACCCCACTGAGCCCGCCTGTGCACCCAGCACCAGAATGCGGATGAACGTCAGGCGCCAGAGGTTCTGACGGGTGGCAGAAAGCAGTTGCAAGGGGGCGAGCATGAGCTCTCCTGATGAGCGCTCCAGGCGAATCGGAGCGAGTATAACCAATGCGACAACAGTTGCCGTCAAAGTGCGTCAAACCGCCACATCCATTTGACCTCCGCCCAATGGCGCAGGAACAAGCCTCCGGGTTCACAGTCTCATGGGCATCCGTCCGCCGAGGACTTGCCACATCCCTCGGGACGGTTCGCCAAACAAGGAGTTTTTATGTTCAGCCTTCGCCCCACTGCCACATTGTTCACCCTCGGCGCACTCGCGCTGGCCAGCACCCCTGCCCTCGCCGACGACGTTCACTACAACCAGGTTTCGGTCCGCGCCGAAGTCAGCCAGGAAGTGCAGCGCGACCTGATGACCGTCACCCTCTACACCGAATCGCAGAACACCGACCCGGCCAAGCTGGCGGCCGGCGTCACTGAAACCCTGAACAAGGCCCTGGGCGAAGCGCGTCAGGTCAAGGACATCAACATTCGTCAGGGCAGCCGCAACAGCTACCCGATCTACGACGACAAAGGCCAGAAGATCACCGGCTGGCGTGAACACGCCGAACTGCGCCTGGAAAGCGCCGACTTTGCCGCCCTCTCCAAGTTGACCGGCGACCTGCTGGGTGGCGACATGAAAATGGGCGGCATGGACTTCTCCATTTCCAACCCCGCACGCAAGACCAGCGAAGACGCGTTGCTCAAGGACGCTGTGACAGCATTCCGTGCTCGCGCGAAATTGGTGACCGACGCACTGGGCGGTACCGGCTACAAGCTGGTCAACCTGAACCTGAACACCTCCGGTTTTCCGCAGCCGTATCTGCGCGCGCCAGTCATGATGATGAAGGCCGCGCGTGCCGACGCCGCGCCAACGCCTGATGTCGAGGCCGGCACCAGCCAGGTCAGTGTGGCAGCAGATGGCGTGATCGAAGTCGCTATCCCTTGATGCACCCGGCGGCAGCCAAGGGCTGCTGCCTTTTCCCTCTCCCGCCCCCGCGTTATTCCGGCTATCCCGTGGCCGCTTCCCCATCAGCGCAGCTCCTATCTCCTACGTCCCGGGGCGATTCGGCCGATTTTCACGCTGCCCGAAATAAATAGAATTGTCCGCAGCAAAACACACCTGACGCGCACTCAAGGCCGCCTGCTCCAGAGGGCACAGCCGTGCGCAGCCAATGATTCAAGGAAGAATCCGATCATGCCTTTTCAAGCTCAAACCGTTACTCCTGTCGACGTGTCTACCCGCACGTTGCGCAGTACATTCGCGCTGGATCTACTGACCCACGTGGCCGAAACGCTCGCGCCAGAATCTTTTTCAATCGAGATGGGCAACGTCTTCGGTAACGACATTCCGCCTCACCTCTATACGAAGCTGCGGGACAAACTGCTGGCGGGTGAGGTGCAAAACCCTGCCGTGCTTCTCTCCTGGGAGCTGGGCTTCGAAGCCGACTATGACAACCGCGAGCGGGTCATCCGTGTCGATTGGTCATTCTTCGCGCGTACGACCGCCCATCCGCAGCACTACTGGTGGTTGCTCACCGCACTGCTCCACGAATTCGGCCACCACATCGACAACGTCCTGCGCCATGAACTGGCTGATGAAAACGCGCCATTGGCGAACGATGCCCCATTCGAGGAAGGCCATCTGTTCACCTTGTGGTTGACCGAAGCAGCCTCCCCGTCACGAGACGACCTGAGCTTCGCCACGTATTCCGAAGTGGCTTCCAGCGATCGTGAGTATGAGATGTCCTGGAAGAACGCTTGCGAAGCCATTCGCGACTATCTGGCCTCGACCGATCTGCGCATCGAGCCTTCCCACAGCAATTCCGACCGCGAAGCCTTCGAAGCCGGCAACGCCGAGGCGAAAGGCAGCACCCACCAGACGATTGAATGGGTACTGCAGGATTTCAAATTCAGCCGAACGGAAATCGACGCCGTTTATTTCGGCAACTGGCTACGGGATTACTCCCAGGTCGTTGATCCCAAGATCACCCGTGCACCCGACATGCCAAAAGAATTCCCGGCGACACTGTCCCGCGAGGGCTGGACGAATCTGGTCGACGTGCTGGCAGCCAAGAAATTTTTCGACCTGCGGATGCGCTATCCGAACGAAATGAAGGTCACGCCCACAACACTGGGTGTTTACCGGCCGACGGAGCACATCGACAATCCGCTGGTGACCAATCCGCCGTTCCCGGACCCGAAAGTGCGTGACCCGGACTTCGAAGCCTGGGTGCTATCCGGTGATCCGTCCCTTGGCGCGGACTTGGCCACGTCAATGAAACGCTACATCGGCAACGCGGTGGGCTACATGGAGCAGGAGCTGCGCCTGGCCATGGAACAGGGCCGTTCCCTCGACGGACTGCGCAGCTTCGGCGCCGCGCTGCATGTGCTCGAAGACCTGTTCGCCCATTCAAACTTCGCAGAACTGAGCCTGATCAAGGCCGGCCATGTCAGGGTTCTACCCTGGACAACGCCTGTTCACGTCAAATGGAACCTGCCTCTGGTCACGGGCACATTCGGGGCCACCGACGTCATCGCCAGTCTGGCGGGACCGCTGGGCAAAATCCTCTTTTCCACCCAGGAGCTTGAGTTCGAGCTCACTCAGCCGGGTTATCGTTCGGACAGAGATAAAGTGATGCTGGTGTTGCTGAGCGAACACCCTGATCAGGATTATTTCAACGCATTCAACGCGCTGCTGACGGCCAGGGACGGCCTGGTGACGCTCGCTAAAAAAATGGGCGTAGACACCCTGAAGTTCTATCGCTGGCTGATCAACACCCCGGCGGGCATTTTGCTGAACGCGTACAACAGCGCGGCACAAGGTGTGCTGACCTGGATCGGCAACAGCGTCGACGATGCGCAGACTCTGCTGGGCAGTGACCCGAACACCGATCCGACGCTGGAGCCGAGCCATTCGCAACTCTCCAAGGACCACGCCGAGCACCCGCTCCACGATTTGGCCGCGCTGCTCGCTACCGAAGCCGTGCGCAAAGTTGCCCAGTCCATGGTCGATTACTGGGCTGGCAAACCTGAGGCAGATCCGGTCGCCGTCGCGTCGGCATTCTTCTGCCATCCTGCCGACAGCGAATGGCAGTACCCGATCGTCAACGCATGGGCGGCCAGCAATCCGGCGGAAGTGGCACGCAGTGAATCGAAGAGCGAGCTGGACAAGACCCAGCAAGCGGCAATCGACGAACTTCGCGCCATCCAGAACACACTCATCAAAGACAGCCAGAGCTATCTGGACTACGTGTTCAACAGCAAAACCTCACAGGCCTCGGGCTTGCAGGGCATTCTGGAGCAGGGATTCATGAAAGTGGTTTCCGGCACCACCTGGTGGAAGGAGTTGCAGAACTTCATTAAGTAATAAGCTTATGAATTTACCTGGCTTGTTGCCCGAGTGAGCCGTGCGGCATTCTTGGCGGTCTATCATCCCGTCGATGAATTCAGGCATGAGTGCCGCACTTAATGAGGTTCACATGGACACCACCTTCAAACCCCTGCTCCTGGCAGCCGCAATGGCGCTGTGCGTTCCCTCGGTGCAGGCGGCCAGCACCCTTGTCTATTGCTCGGAAGCCAGCCCTGCCGGCTTCGATCCCAGTCAGTACACCAGCGGCACCGAGTTCGATGCGTCAGCGGAAACAGTCTTCAACCGCCTGACCCAGTTCAAGCGCGGCGGCACCGATGTCGAGCCGGGCCTGGCAACGAAATGGGACGTGTCCGAAGACGGCTTGACCTATACCTTTCACTTGCGGCCTGGCGTGAAATTCCATACCACGGACTATTTCACACCGACCCGCGACTTCAACGCCGATGACGTGCTGTTCACTTTCAATCGCCTGCTGAACCCGGACGACCCGTTCCGAAAGGCGTACCCGTCGGAGTCGCCGTACTTCACCGACATGGGGATGAACACCACCATCAAGCAGGTCGAAAAGGTCGACGACCAAACCGTCCGCTTCCAGCTGAATAACATCGACGCGGCGTTCATCCAGAACCTGGCGATGAGCTTCGCCTCGATTCAGTCGGCTGAATACGCGGCCCAATTGATCAAGCAAGGCAAGGCAGGCGACATCAACCTGAAGCCGATCGGTACAGGGCCGTTTGTGTTCAAGCGTTATCAGAAAGACGCGCAGATCCGTTACGTCGGCAACAAGGAATACTGGAAGCCGGAGGACGTGAAGCTCGATAACCTGATCTTCTCGATCAACACCGACGCCGCCACCCGTCTGCAGAAGCTGAAGACCGGCGAGTGCCAGATCAGTGGGTATCCGCGTCCACAGGACATCGAAGAAGCGCAGAAAGACCCGAACCTCAAGGTGTTGAGCCAGGCCGGTTTCAACCTGGGCTTTCTTGCGTATAACGTGACCCATCCGCCGCTGGATCAACTGAAGGTGCGTCAGGCGCTGGACATGGCCATCGACAAGCCGGCCATCATCAAGGCGGTCTACCAGGGCGCCGGGCAGCTGGCACAGAACGCTCTGCCACCTGCGCAATGGAGCTTTGATCCGAACATCAAGGACGCGCCCCACGATCCGGCAAAAGCCAAGCAGCTGCTCAAGGAGGCCGGCGTTGCGCCAGGCACGCAGATCAACCTGTGGGCGATGACCGTACAGCGTGCGTCCAACCCCAACGCACGCATGTCGGCGCAGATGATCCAGTCGGACTGGGCGAAGATTGGTATCAAGGCCAACATCGTCAGCTATGAATGGGGCGAGTACATCAAGCGCGCCAAGGCTGGTGAGCACGACGTGATGATCTACGGCTGGACCGGTGACAATGGTGACCCCGACAACTGGCTCGGCGTGCTGTACAGCTGTGGCGCGGTGAAAGGCAGCAACTACGCGAAGTGGTGCAACCCCAGCTACGACAAGCTGGTCACCCAGGCCAAGCTGACCAGCGACCGCGATAAGCGCGTCAAGCTGTACCAGCAAGCGCAGAACATTCTGAAGAACGACGTGCCAATCACCCCGATCGCTAATTCCAAGGTCTTTCAGCCGATGCGTAAAGAGGTTCAGGACTTCAAACTCAGCCCGTTTGGCCTGACGCCTTTCTACGGCGTAAGCCTGGCCAAGTAACTCGCTGAAACCAACAGAGAAGTAACACTCGATGACCGAAGCGGGTGCAATCGTCACGTTGCGATGCACCCTTTTGGTGCTACAAAGATATCGATATGCGACACGCAAACGTTCAACAGCGTCAGAAATTACACTTATGCGACATTCGTGTACGTTCGTGCCACTGTTTGACACCTTGCTGGCGCCAACATCTTGCTTTGGGTATGGCGCCTGCATAAGTATCCGTGGGACCGGCTCAAAAGGCCGTACCCTCAATCAAAAAATGACAACAACTGAGGCCACCATGCTCAAAAAAGCGGTCATTCCGTTTCTTCTCGGCGCAGGTTTGATCGCCAGCGCTCCCTTCGCCCATGCAGCATCGAATCTGGTGTTCTGCTCCGAAGGCAGCCCTGCTGGTTTCGATCCAGGTCAATACACCACCGGTACCGACTTCGATGCTTCGGCCGAGACCGTTTTCAACCGTTTGAGCCAGTTCGAACGTGGCGGCACCGCTGTCATTCCAGGCCTGGCCACCAGCTGGGACGTTGCCCCGGATGGCCTGACCTACACCTTCCACCTGCGTGAAGGTGTGAAATTCCACACCACGCCGTACTTCAAGCCGACGCGTACCTTCAATGCCGATGACGTGCTGTTCACGTTCAACCGCATGATCAACAAGGACGACCCGTTCCGTAAGGCGTACCCGACCGAATTCCCGTACTTCACCGACATGGCGATGGACACCAACATCACCAAGATCGAGAAGGTCGACGATCACACCGTCAGAATGACCCTCGGCACCGTCGATGCTGCGTTCATCCAGAACCTGGCGATGAGCTTCGCGTCCATTCAGTCCGCTGAATACGCAGCCCAGCTGCTGAAAGAAGGCAAGCCGGAAGACATCAACCAGAAGCCGATCGGCACTGGCCCGTTCGTGTTCAAGAGCTACCAGAAAGACTCCAACATCCGCTTCACCGGGAACAAGGACTACTGGAAGCCTGAAGACGTCAAAGTCGACAACCTGATTTTCGCCATCACCACTGACGCCTCGGTTCGTGCGCAGAAGTTGAAGAAAGGCGAATGCCAGATCACCGCTTACCCGCGTCCGGCTGACCTCGCTCCGCTGAAAGCCGACCCTGCGTTGAAGATGCCTGACCAGGCCGGCTTCAACCTGGGTTACATCGCCTACAACGTGATGCCCCAGATCAAAGGCGAAGACAAGCCGAACCCGCTGGCTGACCTCAAAGTGCGTCAAGCGCTGGACATGGCAGTCAACAAGAAATCCATCATCGATGCCGTGTATCAAGGCGCGGGCCAACTGGCGACCAACGCCATGCCGCCGACCCAGTGGTCCTACGACACCACCATCAAAGATGCACCGTTCGATATCGCCAAGGCCAAGGACCTGCTCAAGCAGGCGGGCGTGAAGGAAGGCACCGAAATCACCCTGTGGGCGATGCCGGTTCAGCGTCCTTACAACCCGAACGCCAAGCTGATGGCCGAGATGCTCCAGAACGACTGGAAGAAGATCGGCATCAACGCCAAGATTGTTTCCTATGAGTGGGGCGAGTACATCAAGCGCGCCAAGGCCGGCGAAAACGGCGCAATGCTGATTGGCTGGAGCGGCGACAACGGTGACCCGGACAACTGGCTGGGTACCCTGTTTGGCTGTGATGCCCTCAACGGCAACAACTTCGCCAAATGGTGTGACAAGCCGTTCGATACCTTGATCCACCAGGCCAAGGAAACCACTGATCAGGCCAAACGCACCGAGCTGTACAAGCAGGCTCAACACCTGCTCAAAGACGCGGTCCCTATGACCCCAATTGCTCACTCGACTGTTTATCAGCCAATGCGCAAGGAAGTTCAGGACTTCAAGATCAGCCCGTTCGGTCTGAACTCGTTCTACGGCGTCAGCGTCAGCGGCAAGTAATATCTTTAAATGACCACCCGGTCGCGTTGCCCCAGGGCGACGCGATCGCGTTGTCATGTGCTCGATCGTTAAATGAAATTGACTATCGTTAGATGAGTAGCGACTGGATTACAGTTATTGCCTACCAACGATAAGCACTTTTCCTACAAACTTTGAAGCATGCGTAACTATGGACTGTGCGGCGCCGGAGACATACCGTCTGACAAGCCGCACATACGGTCCGTTGTTTATCTTGAACAGTGGGATTTTTTTCCAGGCGTTGACTCTCCATTTGCGCAAACGATTGCAATGGATCGCGCAGGTATTCGCAGTAAATGCGCCTCTCACGATAAGGAATATCATGCGTACGAATATCGTTATGCCATCACTCATTGCCGCCGGCCTTCTGGTGATGACGCCTGTCGCTCAGGCTGCCAGCAAAAGCCTGGTCTTCTGCTCGGAAGGCAGCCCGGCCGGGTTTGATATCGGTCAGTACACCTCGGGCACCGACAACGATGCCGCCGAGCCGATCTACAACCGTCTCGCCGAGTTCGCACGCGGTGAGACCACCGTGGTCCCTGCTCTCGCGACAAGCTGGGATATTTCCCCTGACAACCTGACCTACACGTTCCATCTGCGTGAAGGCGTCAAGTTCCACAGCAACAAGATCTTCACGCCCACGCGCGATTTCAACGCCGACGACGTGCTGTTCACCTTCAATCGCATGCTGCACAAGGACCATCCGTTCCGCGTGGCGTATCCGACGGAGTTTCCGTTCTTCACCAGCATGGGCCTGGACAAGAACATCAAGTCGGTGGAAAAGACCGACCCGATGACCGTCGTATTCACACTCAACAAAGTTGATGCGGCGTTCATCCAGAACGTTTCCATGAACTTCGCGGCAATTCTGTCCGCCGAATATGCCGAAAAATTGATGGCGTCGGGCGATGTACGCGATATTAACCAGGCGCCTATTGGCACGGGTCCTTTTGTATTTCAGCGCTATCAAAAAGATTCTCAGATTCGCTATGTGAAAAACAAACAGTTCTGGGACCCGAGTCGGGTCAAGATTGATCAGTTGATCTTCGCCATCAATACAGATGCTTCGGTGCGTATTCAAAAACTCAAAAAAGACGAGTGCCAGGTGACGCTTAATCCGCGTCCGGCTGATGTCGCGTCGCTTGAGGCGGACAAGGACCTGCAGGTCATCAAAAAGCCCGGCTTCAACCTCGGTTACGTCACCTATAACGTGCGCCACGCCCCGCTGGACAACTTGCAGGTTCGTCAGGCGCTGGACATGGCGGTGGATAAGAAAGCGATCATCGAGGCGGTGTACCAGGGCGCCGGGCAACTGGCCCAGAACTCCATGCCACCGACCCAGTGGTCTTACGACGACACGGTCAAGGACGCGCCCTACAACCCGGAAAAAGCCCGCGAGCTGCTGCGCGCCGCCGGCGTCAAGGAAGGCACTGAACTGACCCTGTGGGCCATGCCGGTCCAGCGCCCCTACAACCCCAACGCGAAGCTAATGGCCCAGATGCTTCAGGCCGACTGGGCGAAGGTGGGCATCAAGGCAACCATCGTCAGTTACGAGTGGGGCGAATACCTCAAGCGCAGCAAGAACGGCGAGCATGACATTTCGCTGATCGGCTGGACCGGTGACAACGGCGACCCGGACAACTGGATGGGCACGCTCTACAGCTGCGCCTCCATCGGGGGCAATAACTACTCGATGTGGTGCGACGAAAAATATGACGCACTGGTCAAGGCCGCCGTTTCGAATACCAACAAAGACGAGCGCATCAAGCTGTACAAACAGGCTCAGCATTACCTGAAAGAACAGGTACCCATTACGCCGATTGCCCACTCGACGGTGATCCAGCCGCTGCGTAAGGAAGTGCAAGGTTTCCTGGTGAGCCCGTTCAACCGCAACAACTTCTCGGGCGTCAGCATCGCCGAATAATTCAAAACTTGCCTGGGGCGCAACCACGCCCTTTGGCATTGCTTTATCCGCATTTAGCCGGATAGGCAAGAAACTGGCCCATAGGGCCGCACCATCGAGCGGGCTACACCATAAAAAGCCCGCCTCTAAAAAAGCAGCAATCGGGAGCTTCAAAACGTGAAAAAAGCCAGCACCGCTGTATTCGCCTTATCCGTACTCGCCATCAGCGTCGCGGCCCAGGCAGAGCCGACCAGTCAGGAGTTCGTTCCGACCACACTGGCCACCAGCAACCTCCAGGGCGAAGCCAAGGGCTTTCTGGAAGACTCGAAGCTGACCGGTTCGACTAAGAACTGGTACGCCAACGAACTGTTGCGCCGTGGCGGCGAGTTCACCCGCAAAGAGAACGGCGTTGTGGTCGACAGCGACCCGCGCCGGATCAACTGGGTTCAGGGCACCATCGTTGACTACAGCTCGGGCTTTACCCAGGGCACTGTCGGTTTTGCCACGCAGATGGCGGTCTACAACGCCGTTGCGCTGGACCGTGACAAAGACGACCTGATGGGCGGCGCCAACCGTACGCTGACCGAGAACAACGGCGACCCTGTCGGGCAGTGGAGCAAGATGGGCCTGGCCAACATCAAGGCGCGCGTTTCCAATACGACCCTGACCGCCGGCCGCCAGTCGATGAACACCCCGGTGCTGGCCTACATCGGCAACCGCGCACTTCCTTCGAGCTTCGAAGGTGTGAGCATCCTGAGCGAAGAGTTCAACAACATCTCGATCCAGGCCGGCAGCTTCGACCGCGTGTCGCCACGTACCGAGCAGAGCCTGACCAAGTTCCGCTCCGAGTACACCAACAACACCGCCACCGCCGACCGCGTTGACATGGCGGGCGTGGATTACAAGCCGTTCAAGAGCCTGACCACCAGCTTCTATGCCTCCAATGTCGAAGACTTCTGGCATCAGTACTACTTCGCCTTCACCCACGAACTGGGTGACCCTGATGTACTGGGCCTGAGCACCAACCTGAACTACTACAAGACCAAGGATTCCGGTCAGAAGAAGATGGGCGAGATCGACAACGACACCTACAGCCTGTCGTTGACCGCCACTCACAAGGCGCACAGCTTCAGCGTCGCGTACCAGGAAGTCGAAGGCGACACCTACTTCGACTACGTCCACGACACCAACGCCATCTTCCTGGCCAACTCCCTGCTCTCGGACTTCAACGGCCCGAACGAGAAGTCGGTTCAGCTGAGCTACCTGCTGAACATGGCCGACTACGGTGTGCCAGGCCTGAAGTTCAACATCTATCAGGCGCGCGGTTTCGACATCGACGGTACCCATTACAAAGGCACCGCCTATGACGTCTCGCGAATGGACGGCGAAACTCACTACGAATACGGTGTTGGCTCGTCGTACACCCTGCAGTCCGGCCCGCTCAAGGCTTCGACCATGCGTGCGACCTACACCACTCACCGCGCGAGCGCCAATCAGGCTGACGGCAGCATCAACGAGTTCCGTCTGGTGACCACGATTCCATTCAACATTATGTAATCAGCATGATCGATCGGGCCTCACGGTGCGGTTTATACCGAACTTCGGGGCCCGATACCGACTCACTAATGGCTTCATCACTTGCGGAGTGCGTTACTTGAAATCGACATTCAAACTCGCAACATTGCGCAGCGCGATCGCACTGGCGGTATTCAGCGTTGCGGTCGGCGTATCGGCCAAGCCTCTGGTGGTCTGCACCGAAGCCAGTCCGGAAGGTTTCGACACGGCGCTCTACACCACCGCCGTGACCGCCGATGCGTCGGCGGAAACCATTTACAACCGTCTGGTGGATTTCAAGCCGGGCACCACCGAGATTGTTCCCGCGCTGGCTGACACGTGGGAGATCAGCGATGACGGCCTGACCTACACGTTCCATCTGCGCAAGGGCGTCAAGTTTCACACCACCGAATACTTCAAACCGACCCGCGACATGAACGCCGATGACGTGGTGTGGAGCTTCCAGCGTCAACTGGACCCCAACCACCCTTGGCACAAACAGTCGATGGTCGGTTACCCGTACTTCGAAAGCATGGGTTTCAAAGAGCTGCTGAAGAACGTCGAGAAAGTGGACGACAGCACCGTCAAGTTCACCCTGACCCGCCGCGAAGCGCCGTTCCTGGCTGACGTCGCCATGGCATTCGCTTCGGTGTACTCGGCGGAGTACGCCGATCAGTTGCTCAAGGCCAACAAGACCGACAACCTCAACAGCCAGCCCATCGGCACCGGTCCGTTCGTCTTCCAGCGCTACGCCAAGGACGCTCAGGTTCGCTTCAAGGCCAACCCGGATTACTTCCGTGGCAAGCCGCCGGCTGACACCCTGATCTTCGCCATCGCCACCGACAACAATGTGCGCCTGCAGAAGCTCAAGGCCAACGAGTGCCAGATCGCCCTGTATCCGAAGCCGGACGACATCCCGAGCATCAAGAAAGACACCAACCTCAAGGTTGATGAGCTGAACGCGATGACCACCGCGTACATCGCCATGAACACCACGCACAAATACATGAGCGACGTGCGGGTGCGTAAGGCCATCGAAATCGCATTTGATAAAGAAGCCTACGTCAACGCGCTGTTCGGCAAAGGCAACGCCACCGTCGCCGTGAATCCGTATCCGGACACGCTGCTGGGTTACAACAAAGACCTGAAAAACCCTGCCCACGACCTGGACAAGGCCCGCGCCTTGCTCAAGGAAGCGGGTGTCCCTGAAGGCACGGTACTGACCCTGTTCACGCGCAACGGCGGCGGTCCGACCAACCCGAACCCAATGCTCGGCGCACAAATGATGCAGGCCGACCTGGCCAAAGTCGGCATTAAGTTAGATATACGCGTCATGGAATGGGGCGAAATGCTCAAACGTGCCAAAAACGGCGAACACGACATGGTGTCGGCCGGCTGGGCAGGTGACAATGGCGACCCTGATAACTTCCTGACCCCGAACCTCAGTTGCGAGGCCGCCAAAAACGGCGAAAACTACGCGCGCTGGTGTAATCAGAAGTTCCAGACGTTGATCGATCAGGCTCGGGAAAAAACCGACCCGGCCGAACGCGCTGCGCTCTACGAGCAAGCTCAGGTGATCTTCAATCAGGACCTGCCATGGATCAGCATGGCGCACACCAAGATGTTCACTGCAATGCGCAACAACGTGGAGGGTTACCACATCAGCCCTCTCACCACTAATAACTTCGCTACCACCCAAGCGAAGTAGAAGAAGAATCCGGCGGGCTCTGCTACCCAGAGACTCGCCGGTACCTGATGAGGTACACGAGAAGATGTTTAGTTTTATCGCTCGCCGAGTGGGGTTGCTCATACCCACCTTCTTCGGCATCACCTTGCTGACCTTCGCCTTGATTCGCCTGATTCCGGGCGACCCTGTCGAAGTCATGATGGGTGAACGCCGGGTCGATCCGGAAATGCACGCCCAAGCCATGGAACGTCTTGGCCTGAACAAACCCCTTTATGCGCAATACATCGATTACGTCGGCAAGCTCGCCCATGGCGACCTGGGCGAATCGCTGCGTACGCGCACGAGCGTGTGGTCCGAATTCACTTCGCTGTTCCCGGCAACACTGGAACTGTCGATTGCGGCGCTGATCTTCGCAGGCATCCTCGGGCTGCTCGCCGGTGTGATTGCGGCACTGAAGCGAGGGTCCCTGTTCGACCATGGGGTCATGGGTATCTCCCTGGCGGGGTACTCGATGCCGATCTTCTGGTGGGGCCTGATCCTGATCATGTTCTTCTCGGTATCCCTGGGCTGGACCCCGGTATCGGGACGTATCGACCTGCTCTACGACATTCCTCCGAAAACCGGCTTCATGCTGATCGACACCTTGCTCAGCGATGAAGAAGGTTCGTTCATGGACGCCCTGCGTCATCTGATTCTGCCGGCCATCGTGCTGGGTACTATCCCGCTGGCGGTCATCGCCCGGATGACCCGCTCCTCGATGCTCGAAGTCCTGCGTGAAGACTACGTGCGCACGGCGCGCGCCAAGGGCCTTTCGCCGGCTCGCGTGGTATTCGTTCACGGCCTGCGCAACGCGCTGATCCCGGTGCTGACGGTTTTCGGTCTGCAAGTGGGCACGCTGCTGGCCGGTGCGGTTCTGACCGAAACGATCTTCTCCTGGCCGGGCATCGGCAAGTGGCTGATCGAAGCCATCGGCGCCCGTGACTACCCTGTCGTGCAAAACGGCATCCTGCTAATCGCCTGCCTGGTGATTCTGGTCAACTTCGTGGTGGACATCCTCTACGGCTTTGCCAACCCACGCATTCGTCATCAGCGCTGAGATCCCTTTTATGAGCACACCTACTCCCGTAGTAGCAGTCGATCAAAGCCTGCTCTACCCGTCCGTTTACAAAGAGTTCTGGCTGCACTTCGCCAAGAACAAAGGCGCCGTCGCGGGCCTCTTGTTCATGCTGGTGATCGTGTTCTGCGCCCTGTTCGCGCCGTGGGTTGCCCCCATGACCCGAGCGAGCAATACCGTGATTTCCTGCTGACCCCGCCGGTCTGGCTTGAAGGCGGGCAATGGCAGTTTCTCTTGGGCACCGATGAACTGGGCCGCGACCTGCTTTCGCGTCTGATCCAGGGTTCGCGCCTGTCGCTGCTCATCGGTCTGTCGTCGGTGGTGATGTCGCTGATTCCGGGGATCCTCATGGGTCTGCTGGCCGGTTTCTTTCCGAAGATCCTGGGTCCGACCATCATGCGTCTGATGGACATCATGCTGGCACTGCCATCGCTGCTGCTGGCTGTGGCCATCGTCGCGATCCTCGGCCCTGGCCTGATCAACACCGTCATCGCCATCGCCATCGTTTCGCTGCCGTCGTACGTTCGTCTGACCCGTGCTGCGGTCATGGGCGAACTGAACCGTGACTACGTGACCGCCGCGCGTCTGGCCGGCGCAACGCTGCCGCGCCTGATGTTCATCACCGTCCTGCCGAACTGCATGGCGCCGCTGATTGTTCAGGCGACTCTGAGTTTCTCCTCGGCGATCCTCGACGCTGCGGCGCTGGGCTTCCTCGGTCTGGGTGTACAACCGCCGACGCCTGAGTGGGGCACCATGCTCGCTTCGGCCCGCGACTACATCGAACGCGCCTGGTGGGTGGTGAGCCTCCCGGGTCTGACCATTTTGCTCAGCGTGCTGGCAATCAACCTGATGGGCGACGGTCTGCGCGATGCGCTGGACCCGAAACTCAAGAACGCCGCCTGAGGACGTCCGAATGTCTCTTTTAAACATCAAGAACCTCAACGTGCGCTTTGGCGACGCCACGGCCACCCCGGTCGTCGATGGCCTGGACCTGGCCGTCGACAAGGGCGAAGTGCTGGCCATCGTGGGCGAATCGGGCTCGGGTAAATCCGTGACCATGATGGCGCTCATGGGCCTGATCGAGCACCCCGGCATCGTCACCGCCGACGCTCTGGTCTTCGACGGCAAGGACATGCTCACGCTCAATGCACGCCAGCGTCGCAAGATCGTCGGCAAAGACATGTCGATGGTCTTTCAGGACCCGATGACCGCGCTGAACCCGAGCTACACCGTAGGCTTCCAGATCAAGGAAGTGCTCAAGCAGCACTTGGGTCTGTCGGGGCGTGCTGCCCATCAGCGCGCACTGGAATTGCTGCAGAAGGTTGAAATCCCGGGCGCTGCACAGCGTCTGGACGCCTACCCGCATCAACTCTCGGGGGCATGAGCCAGCGCGTTGCAATCGCCATGGCCATCGCCGGCGAGCCGAAACTGCTGATCGCCGACGAACCGACCACCGCGCTGGACGTGACCATTCAGGCGCAGATCATGGACCTGCTTCTGGCCCTGCAAAAAGAGCAGGACATGGCGCTGGTGCTGATCACCCACGACCTTGCGGTGGTGGCTGAAACCGCTCAGCGGGTCTGCGTGATGTATGCCGGGCAGGCGGTGGAAGTGGGTCAGGTCCCCCAACTGTTCGACATCCCGGCGCACCCGTACAGCGAAGCATTGCTGGCAGCGATCCCCGAACACAGCATGGGCGCCGCGCGCCTGTCGACGCTGCCGGGTATCGTGCCGGGTCGCTATGACCGTCCAAGTGGTTGCCTGCTCTCGCCGCGCTGCCCGTACGTCCAGGATAAATGCCGCCAGCAGCGCCCGGGCCTCGACCCGAAAGCCCATAGCCTGGCGCGTTGCTTCTTTCCGCTGAATCAGGAGGTGGCGTGATGAGCGAAATCGTACTGACCGCTCGTGACCTTACTCGTCACTACGATGTGTCCCGTGGGCTGTTCAAGCCCCATGCAACCGTGCGCGCGCTCAACGGCGTGTCGTTCGAACTCGAAGCCGGCAAGACCCTGGCGGTGGTCGGTGAGTCCGGCTGCGGCAAGTCCACCCTCGCCCGCGCGCTGACGCTGATCGAAGAGCCTTCTTCGGGATCGTTGAAGATCGCCGGCCAGGAAGTCACCGGCGCGACCAAGGCGCAACGCAAGCAGCTGCGCAAAGACGTGCAGATGGTGTTCCAGAGCCCGTACGCATCGCTCAATCCGCGGCAGAAAGTCGGTGATCAACTGGGTGAGCCGCTGCTGATCAACACCAGCCTTTCCGCCGCCGAACGCCGAGAGAAAGTGCAGGCGATGATGGCTCAGGTCGGTCTGCGTCCCGAGCACTATCAGCGCTACCCGCACATGTTCTCCGGCGGTCAGCGTCAACGTATCGCGCTGGCCCGGGCGATGATGCTGCAGCCCAAAGTGCTGGTGGCGGACGAACCGACTTCCGCGCTCGACGTGTCGATTCAGGCCCAGGTGCTGAACCTGTTCATGGACCTGCAGCAAGAGTTCAACACTGGTTACGTGTTCATCTCCCACAACCTGGCGGTGGTGCGTCACGTCGCCGACACGGTGTTGGTGATGTACCTCGGTCGCCCGGCCGAAATGGGTCCCAAGGAAGAGATCTACAACCGTCCTCTGCACCCGTACACCCAGGCGCTGCTGTCTGCGACTCCGACGATCCACCCGGACCCGTCGAAGCCGAAGATCAAAATCGTCGGCGAATTGCCTAACCCGCTGAACCCGCCGTCCGGCTGCGCGTTCCACAAGCGCTGCCCCTACGCGACCGAACGCTGCGCCGTCGAAGTGCCGGAGCTGCGCTGGGTCGACAACCGCCAGGTTGCCTGCCATTACGCGGAACAGTTTGTGGCGTGATAGTTGAGTAAGGAAAAGGCCGTTGCGTGTGAGCGCAACGGCCTTTTTGTGGCTGGCGTAGGACCGGCTTTAGCCGGGAACTGCAGTTTAGGCTGGCTTTAGCCGGGAGTGACCCGACAGGCTCACAAGCAGATCCGATCAATACACATCCCGCCGATACCGCCCCTGCTCTATCAACTCCCGCACCGCGTCCTCACCCAGCAATGCGTTCAACGTTTCATCGACCCCGGACGCCATGCCTTCGAGGCTGCCGCAGATGTAAATCACAGCGCCTTCATTCAGCCAGCGACGCAGCTCATCAGCCGCCTCACGCAACCGGTCCTGCACATAGATTTTTTCAGCCTGATCCCGGGAAAACGCCAGGTCCAGACGCGCCAGATTCCCACTCGCCAGCCAGCCATTAAGCTCGTTCGCGCAGTGGAAATCGTGCGCTCTGTTTCGCTCGCCAAACAGCAACCAGTTGCGCTGCTCACCCGAAACGACGCGCGCTTTGAGCAAGCTGCGCAGGCCTGCCAACCCGGTGCCGTTGCCAATCAAAATCATCGGCATCGACTCGGCCGGCTGATGGAAACCACTGTTGCGACGCACCCGCACACTGACCGCGCCGCCCACTGCGACATGCTCGGTCAACCAGCCCGAACACAGCCCGAGACTGCCATCGGGGTGCAGTTCCTGACGCACGATCAGCTGCAACACACCGTCCTCGGCAATCGACGCGATTGAATACTCGCGCATCGCCAGGGGCACCAGCGCATCGACCAACGCCTGCGCATGCAGGCCGACCAGATGACTGCGATTGACCGGCAACTGACGCGTGGACAAGGCTTGGCCGAGGGTGTCGCTCAGGCCGTCGACGGTGACTTGCGTGTCGGCAGCAATACCCAACCCGGACAGGAGCTGCTCGACCATAGACGCCGGGTTGCGCGGCAATACCTCCACCAGATCGCCGGCCTCCCAGCGAGTCGCCGACTCACACGTCAGGCCGAGCATGAACACTTTCGATCCCACGCTTCCGGGGTTCAGCCATTCCCGGGCCACCAGCGTCCAGTTCCGATACTCCGGCGCTTGCCAGACCGTCGTCGGCGTCGAGCCCGTCAACTGACCCAACTGCTGTTGCCAGTGTTGCAGCGCTGCACCGTCGCCGCTGTCCACTTCAACCGGCGCGAACAGCGTGCGCCCGCCCCGCTCGGCCAGCCAGCCGTGCAGCCGCTGAGCGAAACCGCAGAACTGTTGATACTGGCGATCGCCCAGCCCAAGCACCGCGTAGTTGAGGTTATCCAGCGCCAGCGGCCGGCCCAGCACTTTGCGCTCGAACCCGCGGGCACTGTCCGGTGCTTCGCCGTCGCCAAAGGTACTGACGACGAACAGCGCGTTGCGGCTCTGGTGCAGGTCCTGCTCTGTGATGTCGCCCAGACGCTGCACCTTCACCGGCAGGCCGGCGGTCTGCAGTTGGCTGGCCGTCTGCCAGGCGAGTTGCTCGGCAAATCCGCTCTGGCTGGCGAAGCCGATCAGCCAGGCCGCGCCCTGCTCGCCTGTCGTCGCCGACACTTCACCGCGGGCGTTGCGGATCTCGCGCTTCTTGCGTCGGCGGTCCAGGTAGAGCAACCAGCCGGTGATGAAGAACAGCGGCATCAGCAACGCGGCCACGGTCACGACGATGCGCCCGATCAGGCCAAAGTAGCTGCCGGTGTGCAGCGCGTAGTTGCTGATGAGCAACTGGGCGCCGAGGCTTTTCTCGGTGTAACGCGACACTGCCTTGAGCGTACCGTCGGCCGGATCGAGGGTGATCTGGTTCAACGCGCGGGGGTGCGGCGCGGATTTGAGGAGGTAGAACACCGTCGCCATCTGGCCCGGTGCCTGAGGCATGCGCAGGTTGTACGTCTTGAGGTCCGGTCCGGCCGCGCTCTGAATGGTCTGCCAGATCGCGTCGTAATCCGGGGCCGACGCCGTGAGTTCCTTAGGCGCCTCTTTCACAGCAGGACCTGGACGCGGCCCTCCGCCACGGCGTTGTTCGCCCGCCACGGGAGGATCGCCAATCAGCTTGGTCATGCCGTTGCTGAACCAGTCGTAGGACCACATCAGCCCGGTGATCGCCAGCAGCAGATAGATGATCAGGCACCAGGTGCCGAACACCGAATGCAGGTCCCAATTGAAACTGCGTCCCTTCTTCGCCCAGTCCATGGTCAGCCAGACGCGCCAGTTCAGCGGCTTGCGCGGCCAGCGCAGATACAGCCCGGACAGGCAGAAGAAAATGAGGATAAGCGTGCAGGCCGCGGTGACCTGTTTGCCATATTCCCCTGCGGCAAGGAATCGGTGCAGGTTAAGGATGAAGCCGAAGAAGTCCTGACCCACGGCGTCCTCGGTGAACGCGCCGGTGTAAGGGTTGAAGTTGTGCATCTCGCCGCGACGCTGCCCCGGCGGCGGCTTGAACCAGACCTGAGCGACCTTGTCGCTGTCGACATCAATGCGAAACATCGCCACCGTGTCTTTGCCCTGGGCTTCAACCTTGCTGACCATTTCCGCCAGAGACAGTTGACGCCCCTGAGGCTGCACGAACAACACATCGGGGTTGAGCACGTCGAGTATCTCGTCCTCGAAGGAATACAGCGCGCCAGTGATCCCCATCAGGGCGAGCACCAGACCGGCCGTGATTCCGAAGAACCAGTGCACTTGAAACAGGACTTTCTTCAACACCCTCGACCCCTCACTCACCCGCCACGGCGCGCATTATGCGCACAAACGGCATACATTCTCATCTGTGGCTGATTCTTGATGCGAAGATGTGGGGTGAACGCGTCCTGACACCCCGCGCTCACCCGGCCAACATACATCCTGTAGGAGTGAGCTTGCTCGCGAGGAGGCCGGGACATCCGCTGGATACCCAGCGGTCGATTCCGCCTTCGCGAGCAGGCTCGCTCCCACAGGTGTCGGGTTCGCTTTCAGATCAGAAGTGGAAGCTGGCACTCATCAGCGCGGTACGCCCGGCGGCCATGTGGGCGTAGTGAGTGGTGAAGACCTGGTCGTAATAGCGCTTGTCGGTCAGGTTCTGCACGTTCAGCTGCAGGTCGACGTTCTTGGTCAGCGCGTAGGTGGCCATTGCGTCGTAGCGCCAGTAGGACGGCACCTCCACCGAGTTGGCTTCATTGCCGAAACGCGAGTCGACGAAGGTCGCGCCGCCGCCCACGGTCAGCTTCGGCATCAGTTCGTAGGTCGACCAGAAGTTGAAGCTGTTGCGCGGCGTGCTCGGCATGTGATTGCCCTCGTCCGCCTTGCTGGTCGCACTGACGATCTCGCTCTCCATGTAGGTGTAGCCGCCGTAGACTTTCCATTTGCCGGTGATGTTGCCGCTGTAGGTCAGCTCCAGACCGTCGACACGCTGCTCGCCGTCCAGCACCTGGAACGTCGCGTTGTCAGGATCGGTCACCCGCGCGTTGGTCTTCTCGGTGCGGAACAGCGCAGCCGTCAGCGACAGGTTGTCGTCGAAGAAATCCCACTTGGTGCCCAGCTCGTAGTTGCGGTTCTTTTCCGGATCGAGGTTGGCGTTGTTCGCCGCGATTTCCAGACCGCCGTTGCCGCTGGTCTCACCCGACGGGTTGCTGGACGTCGACCATGCTGCGTAGATGCTGCCGTTCGGCAGCGGCTTGTAGGTCACGCCGACCTGGTAATTCCACAGTTGGCTGGTGTTTTCACGCTTGAAGCCGCCCGCCACCGAACCGCGGCCGCCCGTACTGTAACCGCTGGAGCGCACGTCGTAATCGTCGTAACGCAGGCCGAGGTTCAACGACCACTGCTCGTTGAATTTCAGCGTGTCGAACACATACGCGGCACTGGTTTTGGTGTCGGTATCGGTGTACGCCTGGCTGTCGGTGATGGTGCCGTTCCAATCGTCTTTCGGTGACGGGTTGGACAGGCTGGTGCAGTCGCCCGAGGCCAGCAGCGCTGCGTTGCACGTCGAACCAATGGTCCCGCCACTGGCGCTGAGCACGTTGTAGCCGCGGTTGTGGGTGTCCTGATACGAAAACTCAAGGCCGGTCACCAGGCTGTGCTGAATGAAACCGGTGTCGAATTTCGCTTGCAGGTCGGTCTGGTTGACGAAGCCGCTGGAGGTGGAATTGCGGCTCTTCGCCGAGCGCGAGACCAGGCCCCTGGCGACGTTGCCGCGGCTGTCGTCCGGGTTGGTGACAATGTAATCCAGCGTCGAGCGCGACATGCGGAAGCTGTTGGAGATCGTCAGGTTGTCGTTGAGGTCGTGTTCGAGGCGGATCGTGCCGCTGTCGTTGACGCTCTTGCGGTAATCGCGGTCGGTCAGGCCGTAGAAGTTGTTTTCATTGACGTGGGCCGGCTTGTCGACCACGTACTGGCTGCGACCGGGGGTGCTGGTCAGCGGGATGCCATAGTCGGGCATGTCGTCGGTGGACAGGTGGTAGTAGTCGACCTTGACCCGCGTGTCGGTGCCCAGACCGAATGCGAACGAAGGCGCAACGCCCCAGCGGCTGTTGTCGACATCGTTGCGGCCGGCGACGTTGGAATCATGCTTCATCAGGTTCAGGCGGAAGGCCGAGGTGTCGGTCATCTGCTTGTTGACGTCGAGGGTGTAGCGCTGAGTCTGGTCCGAACCGAAGGTGTAGCCACCGTTGAAGGCATCGCCCAGATGAGCGCCTTTGGTGACGAGGTTCAGGCTGCCACCCGTGGAGCCTGCGCCGGTGAAGGCCGAGCCCGGGCCTTTGCTGACCTCGACCGACTCGACGTTAAAAATCTCCCGGCTCTGCGCCGCCACGTCGCGCATGCCGTCGACGAACACGTCGCTCTCTGCGTTGAAGCCACGGATGATCGGGCGATCCGCATTCGGGTTACCGCCCTCGCCCGCGCCAAAGGTAATGCCGGGGGTGGTGCGCAATGCGTCAGTCAGGCTCGTGGCTGCGGTGTCGCGGATCACTTGCTGCGGGATCACCGTCACGCTCTTTGGCGTCTCGCGCAGGGGTGCGGTGTACTTTTTCGAGGTCGATTCTTCGGTCTTGTAAGCCGTGTCGGCCCGCTCGCCGTCAATGTTGGTGGCCCCGAGATTCAGAGCATCCGATGCAGGTTCCGCAGCCTGCGCCATATGGGCGGCTGACATCGCCGCAAGGGCAACACCGACGGCGCTGACGATGGAACGCTGCGAATGGGCGGTAACCGGTTGTGCTTGGCGCGACATTTTCCTTCCCCAAGGAAACAATAAGGCGGCGGAATATAGTTGAGACTGCTTCGCATTCGCAGAAAACTTACATTCTTTACACTTTCCCATTACCGAATTTTCACATCTACCCATTCACGCGCGCGGGCCACGTTTTACACGATCAATAAGAATCACTATCATCCGCCGCTTCATTCTTCTCGCGGGTCGCGATTCATGCTCCTACATATCCCCGGTCTGTTTTCACCCGAGGAGGTGCTACGCATCCGACAGGCTCTGGAAGAAACCGAATGGGCTGACGGCAGAATCACCGCCGGGCATCAGTCGGCGAAAGCCAAGCACAACCTGCAGTTGCCCGAAGGCCATCCGCTCGCCGTGGAGATTGGCGCGGCGATGCTCGAGCGCTTGTGGCAGAACCCGCTGTTCATGTCCGCCGCCCTGCCCCACAAGGTCTTCCCGCCATTGGTGAATTGCTACACCGGCGGCGGCAGTTTCGATTTTCATATCGACAACGCCGTGCGTCAGGCCAAGGGCAGCACCGAGCGAGTGCGCACGGATCTTTCATCGACGCTGTTCTTCAGCGATCCCGATGATTACGACGGCGGTGAGCTGGTGATTCAGGACACGTTCGGCGCCCGTCAGGTGAAGCTGCCGGCGGGCGACCTGCTGCTTTATCCGGCCAGCAGCCTGCACAAGGTCAACGCCGTCACACGGGGCGCGCGGTACGCCTCGTTCTTCTGGACCCAAAGCCTGGTGCGGGACGATGGCCACCGCACGTTGCTATTCGAAATGGACACGGCCATCCAGCAACTCAGCCGCGATGTGCCTGATCACCCCTCGCTGCTTCAACTCACCGGCACCTATCACAACCTGCTGCGGCAGTGGGCCGAGGTCTGAGTCATGACCTGGAATCTGCGACGTGAAGAGGTGCTCGATGGCGACCAGTTGCGCGCCATGCTGGAAGAGAGCCCGGCCAGTGCCGCAAAGGCGATTCTGAGCGCGGCGCAGGCCAACATCGTCGACGCCCAGGCGCTGCTCGGGCAGATCCTGCTCGACGGCAGCGGCATAGAACGCGACCCGGCGCTGGCGCTGGTCTGGTTTCAGATTGCGGCCCGTCGCGGCCACGCGATGGCCCAGAACATGGCCGGCCGTTGCCACGAGCATGGGTGGGGCTGTGAGCCGGATGCCGCAAAGGCTGCCGAGCATTATCGTCTCGCCGCCGAAGCCGGACTTGATTGGGGTTTTTATAACTATGGCAATCTTCTGGCAACCGGCCGTGGCGTCAATAAAGACCAGGCCCGCGCATTGGCGTGTTACCGCAAGGCGGCAGAGCTGGGTCATGCGAAGTCGATGAACCTGGTGGGGCGTTATCTGGAAGAGGGTCTGTCCTGCGAGCGAGATCTCGCCGCTGCCCATGAGTGGTATCGGGGCTCGGCGGAGGGCGGCGACTTCCGTGGGCAGTTCAGCTATGCGTCTGTGCTGGCGGATCACGGTCAGGTCGATGAAGCTCTGATCTGGTTCAAATCTGCGCTTGCCCTGGGCAACCTCAATTTCCTGCGGGTTAGTCGTAGAACACTCATAGCTTCCAGCCATCCCGAAATACGCGCGCTGGCCATCGACTACAGCCGCAAGGCGGCGGATCTGGGCAACGACGACGAGACTGCCTTGTCTGAATGCGTGGGTATTACTCGCACGCCCGCTTAGTATTCTGTTGAAACATCTACAATAACCACGCCTTATCTGCCCGCCCCTGTTGAGTCAAGGGCGACACCGGATGGAAGTTGTAATTGTTCCTACAGCAGATGAAGCCGAAGCCGCTTTGACATTTCGTGATAGACGCAACTAATCTACGGCAACTGCAGCAGCAAGTGCAGTGAGTATGTTGAAAAGACGCCAGGAAGGCGCCTAACTAAAACAGGGAATTATTATGAGTAACGCACTCAACTTAACGCCGGATGCCTCTCTGGCAGAGACGGCGAACAACGCAGCCAAGGCACCTAAAACACTAATTGATGCTTCAACCGGCGCGATGACCGGCAGCCTGAGACCCAAAGGGCTAATCCTGACCAAACAACAAATCATCGACCTGTACCTTTATGAGCAGAAAGGCCTGCATTTACCCACCTCCGAGGCGGATGTAAGTTCATACCTCGGATATGACTCGATGATCTCGCCTGGCCGTGGACTCGCTGTCACCGATTTTGTCAAAACGTTCACAATTATCAAATCCCATGCCAGTCAATGGGATGGCCTGCGCCAGCGAGTTAAACAAGTCAGCAGCGAGCTGAAAGTGTTTGCCGCCAGTATCATCAATACTGGAAAACACATGACGTCGACGCTTGACGAAATCGCGGCGCTCAAAGTGTTGAAACAATATGGCATTAAAACGCTGGAAGACCTGAGAAGGGTTGAAGCGGAGATGGGCGATAAGTTTCCGGGGATCACGCTGGACGATGATGATCTGGAGAACGTGACCACCATCACGGCGTTGCTCGAAGTCCTGCAGGAAAAAATCGACGCCCGAGCGCTTCAGACAGAACAACTCAAGATTGACCTGGACAACTTCTCGCTCGAACTGGCCACCCGCGTTCGACCGCAGATCACGTACCAGTTGACCGCCATCGATAACAATAACTTTAAAGAGGACGTCGTCCGCCTGCAAACCGAAATCGAGGCGCTCACTAAAGAAGTAGACGAGAAGAATGCCAGCTATAAAAAAATGGTGAATGATTCATTGACGTCTGCCTCCAGCCTCAACTTAATCGGCTTGGGCATGGCCATCTATATCGGTGTAGAAGCAGAAAAGGTCCGGAAGGAACGAAACGAGCTTAAAAAAACCCGAGATGCGAAAAATGCGGAAATGGGTATGAAAAACATGATTCTGAAACGCCTGAATGAGGTTAAGGCCGACCTGCAGGATCTGGAGTTCCTGAGCCTTCAGGCCGACGCCGCTACGCAAAACCTTGTGACTGTCTGGAATGCCCTTCATCTGTACGTCAGAACGTCAAAAGAGCAATCGGACATTATCACCGACGCGCTGAAAGTTAGCCTGCTGGCGTATCACTTCGACGAAGTTGTGGAGCCGTGGAAATACATTCAGAGCGACGCCGACGCACTGTACGCGGTGTTCGCAGAAGCCGACGAAGAAATCAAAAAACTACCTCGTTCCGTTTAAGGTCTTTTCCCATGAACATTATCCCGTTTAGCACCGAAGTCACCTACACCGCACCAGACTATGAGCTGATTAAACTCAATATTGGCAAAATGCTCCAACAAAACGCCGAGGCGGATTTTGCCTTCAATGAAACCAAGTATCTGCCCTCCATTCACACCAAGGCGCGTGGTCTGCACACCTCTATCGTGCAGGCAAAGCGCAACATTGACGAGAGTATTGACACGCTGAAAACGGTCTCTGCCAAGGCGCTCAGTAACCTGAATAAATATCGTGCGCAGGCCACTGAAGAACTGACGGACGAAGAAATTGAAGCGAATACTTACGCGCGAGAACAGACAATCATCACCTTTAAAAAAGCGTATGCGCCTGCGGTGGAGGTCATTCAACAGCGATACAAGGCACTCGCGGACGTTACATTTGATCCGGCGCTGACGACGACCTACAAGGATGCCCTGCAGGCTGATTTGACGCAGCTGAACACGGCGCTGGCAGCCATTGATGCTGAAGCCGCCGCGCTGGAAAACTCTCGGACCATTATTAACGATGCAATGGCGGTGCTTGAGAAGGGTAACTTTGTCGATATCGCCAAGGACACGCTGATCACCGCCGAAAGCATTTCCGCCCTCGGACTCGTCGCCCCGCAGGTCGAGATCATCAAATTTGCTATCGAGCACATGAAAAAAACACTCGAGAACATTGGCGAAGCGCTCAACTATCTCACCATGTATGAGCAACGCGAGCTTCTGGTCAGCAAGATCAAGGCATTGAAGCCCAAACAGGCAGATTACGCGGCACAGGTAAAGACCATCAGCAGCAAGACGAAACTGATCGTCAGCATTCACGGTTTATTCGAGAACTTTTTCGGCGCACGTGCTGAGTATTCGAAAGTTGAACAATCGATCAGCGCATTCGCTGATCTTATGGCGGTAACCAAACAGGCAGACTATGAAGACCGGTTGGTGGCTGCGGCCCCTTCTCTTGTTGCCTATCTGAACATTGCTCGCTGAGCCCCTGGAGACAGTGACAGCCAATGCGCTGTCACTGTCAGTCCACCGACAAGGATGTCGATATGTCCACACCCTTCTTCGCGCTCACCAACTTCGAAGCGCTCAACCGCTACCGTATTACCCTGCAACAGGCCAAGGAAACCACCGACCGCGTGAAGCAGGAACTGGGGCTGACCTCGAATCAGGTGTTTGTCCAGCTTCACCAGCCGAGCCTTGATATGACGCTTATCCAGGTGAGGGGCCGGCTTCAAAGCTGGCCCGAATTGTTTGAGTGGCCCAATCGGATTTTCTATCAGCAGTCAGACCTGGTGGGCGATATAAGGCGGCTCGACGCTGAATACTCGCGGGTCTTGGACGGAATGAACACCGCTGAGCGTGGCGGTTTTTTGTCTGCGCTGGACTTCTCACGGGCGCCTTTTGAACTGAACGGCCGGATGAAAGTGTTGAGTGTCGGACCGGGTTTTTCGTTCGTTCAGCAGGTAAAGCAACACGTGCTCAATCTAAACAATCAATACAACAGCGCTGCGTTTACCTGCAGCAACGTGTACCAGAACTCGTCGCTCATCTTGCCGCGTCTGATCAACTTCATGCAGGTTGCGATCGAGACGTATGCAAAAGAGCGCAATGTCGATCCTCTGAGCAACGACGCCGGGATTGTCACCGTAAGAGCGCTCATTGAACAAATGAAGGACGAACAGCGGCTACTGGCGGATGCATCAAGGGATCTCAGCGAGGGTTATTCCAACCTGGAGCGTCTTGTTTCCGGCGCGCTGGATGAATTCAAAGACCTTTTCACCTCGATCACCCTCCAGAGGTTTCATGAGATGGTTGAATCGGCGCTGGTCCGACTGGACTTGGCAGAAGAACTGACCGAGCACACCCGACAATGACTCAATAAAAAACCCGCGATCTCTCGCGGGTTTCTGTCCGGCGGCCGGGCTTAGACGTAGTAAGACTTCAGCGGCGGGAAGCCGTTGAACTCAACAGCGCTGTAACTGGTGGTGTACGCCCCTGTCGAGAGCCAGTACAAACGATCACCGATGGCCAGGTTCAATGGCAGGCCGTACTTGTAGTTTTCGTACATGATGTCGGCGCTGTCGCAGGTCGGGCCGGCAATAACCACTTCTTCCACTTCGCCTTTCTTCTCGGTCCAGATCGGGAACTTGATGGCTTCGTCCATGGTTTCGATCAGGCCTGAGAACTTGCCCACATCCGTGTACACCCAACGCTCGACAGCAGTGCGGGATTTACGCGACACCAACACCACTTCGCTGACCAGAATACCGGCGTTGGCGATCAACGAACGGCCCGGCTCCAGAATGATTTCCGGCAGGTCATCACCGAAGTCTTCTTTCAGGTAGCGAATAATTTCTTCGGCGTAGGTTTCCAGGCTGTTGGTGCGGGTGATGTAGTTGGCCGGGAAGCCGCCGCCCATGTTAATCAGCTTGAGAACGATGCCGTCTTCTTCTTTCAGACGCTCGAAGATCACTTTCACTTTAGCGATCGCGGCGTCCCAGACGCTGATGTCACGCTGCTGCGAACCAACGTGGAACGAGATGCCGTAAGGGACCAGGCCCAGTTCACGGGCAAGGATCAGCAGGTCCATTGCCATGTCGGTCTGGCAGCCAAACTTGCGTGACAGCGGCCAGTCAGCCGTGGTCGAGCCTTCGGTGAGGATGCGCACGTAGACTTTGGAGCCCGGCGCAGCCTTGGCGATGTTGCGCAAGTCGGCTTCGGAGTCGGTGGAGAACAGACGCACGCCCTTCTCGTAGAAGTAGCGAATGTCTTTGGATTTCTTGATGGTGTTGCCGTAGCTGATGCGATCCGGGCTGACACCGCGATCCATCACCTTGTCCAGCTCGTAGATCGAGGCGATGTCGAAGCTCGAGCCCTTGTCCTTCAGCAGGTCGATGATTTCGACCGCCGGATTGGCTTTAACCGCGTAATACACTTTGGCAAATTCGAAGCCTGCACGCAGGTCGTCGTAGGCCTTGCTGATCATCGCGGTGTCGATGACCACGAACGGGGTTTCTTGCTTGTCGGCAAACGCCTTCATCTTATCGAAGGTGCTTTTCTCGAAATAATCTTCGACCTGGATCGACATGCGGGGACTCCTGTTGGCAAACGGTAAAAAACAATGGGTGTGAGCGCGCGGCTCGTGAACGTCCTCCGTATCCCCACTTTGGTTCGCCTACTTCGCAAGGCTGCTCGGCCGAAAGCAAAAGGCCATCCGGTGACAGGTCACGGTTGGCCTTGCTGTCTCGTCGTCAGTACTTGAGCCGGATGGATCGTTTCCAGCATGGACGTTCGGCGCGAACTGTAGGACCTGAGGGGCCGGAGATCAACTAAAAATGTCGCGTTTCTGCCCGTTTTTGCCAGACGGGAATCCGCGCACGTTCAATCAACCCGTAGTAACCGACCGACATGACAGGGTGATGTTCCCGGTGGGTGGCAAATGGGCAATCCGCCACGAAAGCCACCTGTCCGTCAGACATCGGCTACCTGATCACCCGAAATGCCCTACGCACCGGATCTCTCTCCCCCACGTATCCCATTGATCCTGATCACTAGGGTTGGCGTCCATTCGCTTCGCTCGAACTGTACGAGGCGCTGAATCAACCTGACCAAGGATCAAAGTCATGCACAAGACTGCCTATTCCCCGCTGTACACCAATGACGTCACCTCCGAGTACCTGCGTGATCTGGATCGACCGCCCTTTTCGGAAGAGGCGCTGACCACGTTCAGTCCGGCAGCGCTGGCTCAGGTGAGAGAGAGTGAGGCATACAAGCAAGCCCACCCCTGCACCGGCATTTTCCGGGTGGCGGCGGAAGGCAGCCAGACCCGCGATGGTGGTGTGATCGTGAGAGGCACCCTTGGCGTGGAGTTCAGGCTGGCGGACGGCCGTGAGGTTGCGGGTGCTCGCGTCGGTGACTGCGCCGTTTACCCCGATGGCACTGAGGCACAGGTCGTCACTGGTGCAGGAAAGGCGAACAGCCAAATGGCGCTGGTGGGCAGCCGCTTGAGCAACGGCGACGTGATCATCAGCACGCCGCAGGGTTCTCTTCTTCTGCTTCAGCGCAAGGATGTCGCCTGGCCGGATGACTTTCTGCCCGACGTGGAGAATTGAAGCATGACAATCTTCGATATCAACGGCCGGGAGCAAGGCCTCGACGGCGACCTAACCACCACCGGCGCCATCTGCCACGCCAGCCTTGCTCAAACTTCGCTGGAAGATGGCCGCATGGCATTGCGGCTCGGCGACAAGACCAGCCCTTGCGGCGTGTGTGGGCAAGTGGGCGAAATTGTCGAAGGGGACGACAGCTTCACGTGGGATGGCATACCGACCGCCGTGCATGACGCGCTCGTGTTGTGCGCGTGTCCGCCGGGCGCGAATCGATTGATTGCTCCGCGGTCAGGGCGTGCGGGAGCCAGTCGAGCGGCACCGGACGCCGCTGCGGCGCCACATCCTGCTATGCCCATGTCGAACACCTCGTCTTCTGTTTATCCACACACCACTACGGCGCCGGGGAAAATCTTCGCCCGTGCGTTCGCCATCCGCGACAGCGAAACGGGGCAGCCGCTCGCGAACCGGACATTCACGGCGACGGTGGATGGTCAGCAAAAGTCAGGTACCACCGACAGCAACGGATTGGCGCGCGTTGAGGGTTCTTCAGCAGATTCTGTCGTTTCCGTCCACGTCATGTTCCGCTCGCCCGCACGCGAGTTGAACGAGCTTGCAGGAATGAACACCCGGGTGGTGACCAGTACGACGCGTGTCGAGACGTTGATCCACGGGGAAACGCCGAAGCCCATGGTGATCACCGTGAATGATCGGGCCGCAACGCGCGAGGCGATCATCCGGAAGGTGCGTGAGCTGGGCCACGGGTTTGTTGAGCGGTCGGAGTGGCACGCGAAGCCGCCTAAAAAACCTTTGGTTCGCGACTGGGATTACACAATGATTGCGCTTCATCATGCAGGGAGGAGTTATTCGTGTGGTGTGGGGAGTGAGCAAATGCTGGACACTCAGGCGAAGCAACAAGGCAAGATATTTGACGACTTCAGTTACCACTTTGCAATTGATTGCGCGGGCATCATTTATGAAGGAAGGGACATTCGCTTCAAAGGCGAGCATCTAATTCTCTATAACTCGAATGCCATCGGCATCGTCTTGTTGAACAACTTGACGACCGAGGAGGAAGGGGCTGATTTCATTGCAAAGGCCCGAATCACGTTGAATCATATGGGGCTCAGCACTACCAACGAACTCCCCACCCCTCAAAAGAGCGCAACTATAAACCTGATCACCGCACTAAAAAGCGTATTCTCGATCAATTTCTTTGGCGGCCATAGGGAGTTTCCTCGCCAAGACACCAAAGAAGCAAAAATCTGCCCAGGAAACATTGGGATGGGTTTCGTTAACGTGGTACGCGCCACCACCGGCCTACACAGACCACTACGAGAATAAAAATATCGCCTTCTATCAGAGCTCACTCAAAACCAAAAAACACATACAACCGAACCTCACATTTACGGCACATTGACTCGCTTATGACCCAATCCAAACCGCTAGGCCTTACCACGCTAATCCTATTTGTATTCAGCAATGCCATGATGATGAACTACATCACTTACAAGCAAAACGTGGACCTGGAGCCCGTCGTCCTTGCCAGCGTCGCATCGCTGGCATCTATCATCATAGCGTTACCCCTGTTCCTGTTTAACCGCTCTCCGCCACTCACTGCTGTATCTTCAAAAAGACTGATCAAGCCTTACCTCTGGATCACCCTGTTTACGTTTACCTGCTGGACCAGCGGCTATACCGCCTTGTTAAATCTAAACCCAGCCGCGGTTGCCGCCATCGCCCTAGCCGTCAGCGCGCTCATCATGGCGTTGACGGACGTACTAAAGCTGGGAAGGCTGGGAAGGCTGGGCGTAGTCGGCTCAATGCTTGCATTGGGCACAGTTTGGGTGCTGTCAACTTCATATAGCTCAGTCATACAAGGCGCAGGCCTACATGATGATTACGAGCTGGAAATAGGCGTGACTTTTTCAATAGCGTGCGGTATTTCGCTTTACTTCATCGCACTCCTAAGCAAGCGACTCAACGATCTCGGCCAATCTTTTCACAAGATACAGGTCCGTCGATCACTGTTCGCGTTTCTAGTGTGCACAACGATCGGATTGCTGGATGGCGCCCTCGCGACCATCGTTTCTGAGGCGCCTCAGTTGGCGGCGCTGACAGTGCTCTTCCTGATCTTGATGCAATCAGCACTTGTGCTGTCCATAAGAACAATCAGCCGGCCTATCCTGACGGTGGGTTTTGCTGGAACCGCCCTTTACACACTGATCGCACAGCTAGCGTTTTTCCAACAGTCCGTTGACTCACTCATGGTCATCACGATTTTAGGGAACGCCCTGGGCGTGGTCCTTATGTCGTTCGTGCAGACCAAGAGCAACCTGACATGTCAGCGGTGACGAGTCAGCGGCACCACCGTCAAAAAGGCCCGGGCACCAAAGGCACCCAGGCCCTTCACCTCAACTCAACGCAGCCTGCTCCACCAACTCAGCCGGCGAAACAATGCTGGTCTTCATCCCGCGCGACTGGCCGGAACTCAGGTAAGCCGCGATCGATTCCTGCGTCACTTCACCCAGGAATACATTCTCGGCATCCAGCACCGGCAGCCACGAGCGGTTGAACTCGTACATGCGCGACAGCAGGATGCGCAGGTGTTCGTCGTAGGCGGCGGTGGCGTTGAACGGGCGCAGGTATTGCTCGCACGTGCCGGTCTGGCGGTGCAGGTCGCGGCGGCGGACGTAGCCCATCGCCTTGTTTGCGGCATCGGTGACCACCACATAGCGGCGGTCGTTTTCGTCCATGATTTCCAGCGCATCGGCGACCGGGGTTTCCGGGCTCACGGACGGCGCGTTGTCCGCTGCGTCTTCGGCCTTCACCAACAGCAGGCGCTTGAGCGTGCTGTCCTGGCCGACGAAGTTGCTGACGAAATCATCCGCCGGGTGCGCCAGCAGGGTGTCCGGGTGATCGATCTGCAGCAGCTTGCCGGCGCGGAAGATGGCGATCTTGTCGCCCAGCTTGATGGCTTCGTCGATGTCGTGGCTGACCATGATCACGGTCTTGTTCAGCGCGCGTTGCATCTCGAAAAACTCGTTCTGGATCATCTCGCGGTTGATCGGGTCGACCGCACCGAAGGGCTCGTCCATCAGCAGCAGCGGCGCGTCGGCGGCCAGCGCACGAATCACACCGATCCGCTGTTGCTGACCACCCGACAGCTCGCGCGGATAGCGATGCAGGTACTGCTTGGGTTCCAGCTTGATCATGCTCATCAGTTCGCGGGCACGGTCGTGGCACTTCTGCTTGTCCCAACCCAGGAGCTTGGGCACGACCACGATGTTTTCTTCGATGGTCATGTTGGGGAACAGGCCGATCTGCTGAATCACGTAGCCGATGTTGCGGCGCAGTGTGACCTCGTCGAGACCGGTGGTGTCCTCGCCGTTGATCAGCACTTTGCCGGAGGTCGGCATGATCAGCCGGTTGATCATTTTCAGCGTTGTACTTTTGCCGCAACCCGACGGACCCAGGAACACGCAGATCTCGCCTTCATTGACGGTCAGGCTCACTGAGTCGACGGCCTTCACTTCCTTGCCGTTGCTCTGGAAAGTCTTGGTGAGGTTCTGCAGCTCAATCATTTGTTTGGCGATCATTTCAGGAGTCCTTTTGGAGTCAGCGAGCGTTGCAGCCATTGCAGAAGCAGGTCGGCGAAGATGGCCAGAATGCTGACCAGTACGGCGCCGACGATCAGCATCGACATATCGCTGCGGCTGATGGAAGCGAGGATGAGTACGCCCAGACCGCCCGCGCCGATGGTGGCGGCGATGGTCATGACACCGATGTTCATGACCACGGCAGTGCGTACGCCAGCGAGGATCACTGGCACGGCGATCGGCAGTTCAACCATGCGCAGGCGCTGGCCGAAGGTCATGCCGATGCCCTTGGCGGCTTCACGAATGCCCGGCTCGACGCCGGTGAGCGCCAGGTAGGTGTTGCGCATGATCGGCAGCAGCGAGTAGAGAAACACTGCGGTGATCGCCGGCATCGGGCCGAGGCCCTGACCGAACTTGGAGTAGAACGGCAGCAGCAAGCCGAACAGGGCAATCGACGGGATGGTCAGCAGCACCGTGGCGCTGGCCTGCAACGGCCCGGCGAGGGTCGGGAAGCGTGTCATCAACACGCCCAATGGCACGCCAACCACGATCGCCAGCGTCACCGCGATGCCGACCAAGGTGATGTGTTGCAGCGTCAGGTGCATGACCTGATTCCAGTCCAGATGGGAGAAAGCGCTGAGGAAACTCATGGTTTCTCCTCCTGTTTTGCCGCCGGCGCCGGTGGGACCGGCACGCTGTCGGCGGAAGGATTGATCGGATGCTCGCGCAGGAATTCAGCCGCCACCACGGTAGGACTTTCGTGGTCGACGTCGATGCGCGCGTTCAGCGTGCGCATGGTCTGGTTATCCAGCAGCGCGGCGAGGGGCTTGAGCAAATCGGCCAGTTCCGGGTGCTTGTCCAGGTATTCTTTGCGAATGACTGGCGCCGCGGTGTAGTCCGGGAAGTAGTGCTTGTCGTCCTCCAGCACCTTGAGTTTGAACGCGTTCAGACGGCCGTCGGTGGTGTAGACGAGCCCTGCAAAAACCTGCCCGTTGCGCAGCGCGGTGTAGACCAGTCCAGCGTCCATCTGACGGGTGTTTTCACGCCCCAGGTTCATGCCGTAATGCTTGACCATGCCCACCAGGCCGTCGGAACGGTTGGCGAATTCGGTGTCCAGCGCGACGATGTGACCCTTGTCGGCCTCGGCCTTGAGCACCGTGGTCAGGTTAGACATGTTGTTGACCTGCGGGTACTGCTGGGCAATTTTGTCCGGCAGCGCCAGCGCATAGGTGTTGTTGAACTTGGACGGTGACAACCAGACCAGCCCCTTCTTGGCGTCCAGCTCCTTGACGCGCTGGTAGGTCTGATCGCTGTCGAGCTTTTCGTCGACATGGTTGTAGGCAACCAGCGACACGCCGGTGTACTCCCACAGCAGATCCAACTGGCCGGTTTCCTGGGCACTGCGCGCCAGGTTGCTGCCAAGGCCGCCAGTGATCTGAACCTGATAGCCCTTGTCGCGCAGGTATTGCGCCGTCAGTTCGGCGAGCATGGTCTGTTCGGTGAACACCCGCGCGCCGATGCGCAGCACGGGCATTTCGGCCGGTGCATCCGCGGCCTGGACGAAACCGGACAGCAACATCCCGACGCCCATGATTAATGTGCATAACTTCTTCATAGCAATTCCTTTCTCAGCGGGGCTCGACTTATCGAGCCAGGCCGCGTTCCAGCCAGAGACGGCTTGCCAGGGTCACGGCACCATCGAGCAACAGCGCGAGCAACGCGGTACACGCGGCGCCCAGCACCAGTTGCGGCTGATTGTTCAGGGCGATGCCGGGGAAAATCAGGCTGCCCAAGCTGTTCGCGCCAATGAGGAACGCCAGTGGCGCGGTCCCGACGTTGATCGCCAGGGCCACGCGCACGCCGCCGATGATGATCGGCACGGCATTGGGCAGCTCGACGCGCCACAGCACCTGGCGCGGTGTCATGCCGATGCCGCGAGCAGCTTCTTTAAGGGAACCCTGAACGTTTTTCAGGCCTTCGTAGGTGTTGCGCACGATGGGCAACAACGAAGCGAGGAACAAAGCGAAGATCGCCGGACCGCTGCCGATGCCCAGAATACCCAGAGCGATGGCCAGCACGGCGAGAGGAGGAACGGTGTTACCGATGTTGAAGATCTGCATGAAGCGTTCGGCGCGGCCAACCATGTTCGGTCGGCTAAGGACAATGCCGGTCGGGATCCCGACCACCAGTGCCGCCAGCATCGAAGCCAGCACAAGCCAGACGTGGGCTTGCAGATAAAACAGCAGATCATCCTGATATTGCCTGATGGTACTGATGCCGATCCATTGGATCAGCAGGGCCAGGAGTGCGATGACAATCACACCTCCCAACAGCCCCTTGCCATAGCGATTTGCCACGGGCGGACTCCTTATTTCAGTCGGCGAACGTCTGGCGTGGAACTGGCCTCTTCAGGCAGCACGCGAACGTTCGCGAAGAGCAGCGGGTGGGTCGCCGGAAAGGTTGATACCTCGGCGAAAACACAAGCCATGAGCGCAGCTTCGTCAAGCTAACTTGCTGATTTTGCAACCCTTGGCGTGTAGCGATACCAGGGAATGGACGTCTCCTTAACCGCAAAGGTTCCCACGTGCGATGGTATCTGGCCACCCCTTATCGACTGAACGGTTCGGTTATTGCTCTGGTTTGGGCTATAATCGCCGCCCTTTTTGAATCACCTCTCGGGCGATTTCCCATGACCAGACAGGCCGCCGAAGTCGCGAAACGCCGCACTTTCGCCATCATTTCCCACCCCGATGCGGGTAAGACCACCATCACTGAAAAGCTGCTGCTGATGGGCAAGGCCATTTCCGTCGCCGGTACGGTGAAGTCGCGTAAATCCGACCGTCACGCCACCTCCGACTGGATGGAAATGGAGAAGCAGCGCGGGATTTCCATCACCACCTCGGTCATGCAATTCCCGTATCGCGATCACATGATCAACCTGCTCGACACCCCGGGCCACGAAGACTTCTCCGAAGACACCTACCGCACGTTGACCGCTGTCGACTCGGCGCTGATGGTGCTTGATGGCGGTAAAGGGGTTGAGCCCCGCACCATCGCACTGATGGACGTTTGCCGCCTGCGCGACACGCCGATCGTGAGCTTCATCAACAAGCTCGACCGCGACATTCGCGACCCGATCGAGCTGCTCGACGAGATCGAAGCCGTCCTGAAAATCAAGGCCGCGCCCATCACCTGGCCGATCGGTTGCTACCGCGACTTCAAGGGTGTGTATCACCTCGCCGACGACTACATCATCGTGTACACCGCCGGTCATGGTCATGAGCGCACCGAGGTGAAAATCATCGAGAAGCTCGACTCGGACGAGGCCCGCGCCCACCTGGGCGATGAGTACGATCGCTTTGTCGATCAGCTGGAACTGGTTCAGGGCGCCTGTCATGAATTCAACCAGCAGGAATTCCTCGACGGTCAGCTGACGCCGGTGTTTTTCGGTACGGCACTCGGCAACTTCGGGGTCGACCATGTGCTCGATGCCGTGGTCGACTGGGCGCCGAAGCCACTGGCCCGCGTCGCCAACGAGCGCACGGTAGAGCCGGTCGAGGAGAAATTCAGCGGCTTCGTGTTCAAGATCCAGGCGAACATGGACCCCAAGCACCGCGACCGCATCGCGTTCATGCGCATCTGTTCGGGCAAGTACGACAAGGGCATGAAAATGCGCCATGTGCGCACCGGCAAGGACGTGCGCATCGGTGACGCGCTGACGTTCTTCTCCAGCGAGCGTGAACAGCTTGAAGAAGCCTACGCGGGCGACATCATCGGCCTGCACAACCACGGCACGATTCAGATCGGCGATACATTCAGCGAAGGCGAGGCGCTAGGCTTCACCGGCATCCCGCACTTTGCCCCTGAGCTGTTCCGTCGCGTACGCCTGAAGGATCCGCTGAAATCCAAGCAGCTGCGTCAGGGTCTGCAGCAGCTGGCCGAGGAAGGCGCCACTCAGGTCTTTTTCCCGCAGCGCAGCAACGACATCATCCTCGGCGCCGTCGGTGTGCTGCAGTTCGATGTGGTCGCCAGCCGCCTGAAGGAAGAATACAAGGTCGAGTGCGCCTACGAGCCGATCACCGTGTGGTCAGCCCGCTGGATCGACTGCAGCGACAAGAAGAAGCTCGAGGAATTCGAGAACAAGGCTGTGGAAAACCTGGCCGTGGACGGCGGCGGTCACCTGACCTACCTCGCCCCCACCCGGGTCAACCTGGCCTTGATGGAAGAGCGCTGGCCCGACGTGAAATTCCGCGCGACGCGGGAGCATCACTAAGGCTCACTCCTCCGAGTGATCGTTCCCACGCTTGTGGGAGCGAGCTTGCTCGCGAAAGCGGCATGACAGACAGTATGAGTAGCCTGAACTGACGCATTCGTGAGCAAGCTCACTCCCACACGGGCCTCTCGTTACTTCACCACCATCCCCACACCCCGCCCACGGGGATCGGACGCGGTTTCGACCTTCGTGCCGTCGATCTTGATCGCCTGCACATTGCCCATCGACCAGCCCTGATCCTTCAGCGTGTAACCCATGGCCGTCAGCTCGTCGGCCACCGGGGTTGCCAGCGGTGCAAATTTCTCGGTGTAGATCGTGTCTTTCGGCAGCAACTGGTGATGAACCCGCTGCGCCGCGACGGCGTCTTTCAGCGGCATGTGGAAGTCATAGATATTGTTCAGCACCTGAAACACCGTGGTGAAAATCCGTGAGCCACCCGGCGTGCCCAGCACCAGTGTCACGGCGCCGTCGCGGGTGACCAGACTTGGGCTCATCGACGACAACATGCGCTTGCCAGGCTGAATAGCGTTGGCATCCCCGCCCACCACGCCGAACGCATTGGCAACGCCCGGCTTGGAGCTGAAATCATCCATCTCGTCGTTCAGCAAAAAGCCTGCGCCCTTGACCACCACGCCGCTGCCGTAATCCCAGTTCAGGGTGTAGGTGTTGCTGACCGCGTTGCCCTTGGCATCGACGATGGAAAAATGCGTGGTCTGGTGCGACTCAAGCCCGGCCTTCACGTTCTCCGTGGGCGAAATTGCCGTCGGGTTGACCTCGTGGGCGCGCTTGGCCAGATAGGCGTTGTCGGTCAGCTGATTCACCGGCGCCACGGAAAAGTCCGGATCGCCGAGGTAGTTGGCGCGATCGGCGAACACGCGTTTTTCAATTTCAGCGAGCAAGTGGATGTAGCGCGCCGAGTTGAGCGGCACGTCTTTGAAGTCATCGGCAAGCAGCTGCTTCATGCCGATCAATTGCGCCAGCGCAATGCCGCCGGAACTGGGCAGCGGCGCGGTATAAAGCGTGTTGCCGTTGAAGTTCACATGCAGCGGCTTGCGCCAGACCGCCTTGTAATCCTGCAGGTCCTCTTTGGTGATAAGGCCGTTGTCGTGCTGCATCTGCGACACCAACAGGTCAGCCGTCTGCCCTTGGTAAAACTCGTTGGCACCCTTGTTGGCAATGCGCTCCAGGGTCTTGGCCAGCTCCGGTTGGCGGAAGGTCTCGCCGGTCTTCATGTCGCCGAAGTAATCGGCAAAATTGGTCTTGCCGTTGAGCTGCTTGATCGCTTCGGCACCGTACATGTACTGCTTGTCGGCGACCTTGAAGCCGTTTTTGGCGTAACCAATGGCCGGCGTCAGCAGCTCGGCCCACGGCAGCTTGCCGAATTTCTGATGGGCTTCCCACAGCCCCATCACGGTGCCGGGAACGCCTGAAGCACGTGCGCCCACCAGGCTCATGCCCGGGATAACCTCGCCCTTGTCGTCCAGGTACATGTTGCGCGTCGCCGCTTTTGGCGCGGCTTCGCGGTAGTCGAGAAAGTACGGTCGGCCGTTCATGAACAGCGTCATGAAGCCCCCGCCGCCAATGTTCCCCGCTTCGGGGTAGGTGACCGCCAGCGTGAACGCCGTGGCAACCGCAGCGTCGACTGCGTTCCCGCCCTTTTTCAGAATCTGCGCAGCGACCTGAGCACCGTATTGGTCCGGGGCCGCAACGGC
The DNA here is from genome assembly GCF_016925575.1 of Pseudomonas sp. 15A4. Lineage (NCBI taxonomy): Bacteria > Pseudomonadati > Pseudomonadota > Gammaproteobacteria > Pseudomonadales > Pseudomonadaceae > Pseudomonas > Pseudomonas sp. 15A4. The sequence continues at coordinate 5,676,276 of NZ_CP068986.1, forward strand.
GCCGCCTTCCAGTACCACGGCATATACCGGCGAACTCGCGGCGAAGATCACCGACAGGGCAAGGGTTTTGAAGGTCACTGCACGCATGGGGCTTCCTTGATGACAAATGCGACAGCTTGAAACTGATGGGCTGTCTGGAGGCTGAAGAGACTAACGGTCCGGCTGCACATTAATGATGAAACTTGCCACAAACGCAAACAGCCAGGCCCCTAAAGCGGGGGACGTTCAGGCTCATCCCGGACGGGAAACACCACCGCCCTCTCCCGCCGCAGATTGAGTGCCAAGACACTCGCCAGCACCACAATGGAGCCTACGATAACTCGCTGCGAAGGCAGCTCGCCCAGCATCACCGAGGCAATGGCGATGGCCATCGGCGGCGTCAGGTACAAACTCATCGACGCACGGCTGACGTCCATATGCTTCAAGACGTACGCCCAGGCCAGGTACGCCAGTGCGCTCGGGAACAGCCCCAATACCCCTACGGCCACATTGACCCGCAGCGGCGCGTTGAGGATCTCGCCGATCAGCCCCGGCAGGTAAACCAGCAGAAATACCGTGCCGGCCCAGACCGTGTAGCAGACCATGGTCAGGCCGTCGTACCGGTGGCTGTGACGCTTCTGCAGCGAGAAATACACGCTCCAGGAAAACGCCGCCGCCAGAATCAGCAGCCCGCGCGCGTCCATATGGCCGATGCCACGATCTCCGGTGACAACAATCGCGGCGCCCACCAGGCCGAGCGCCACACAACCCCAACGCCAGACGCTGACTCGCTCCTTGAACACGAAATGCGCCAGCAGCGCGGTGAACAGGGGCGTCGACTGCACCAGCACGCTGGACGCCCCGGCACTCACGCCGGCCTGGCCGAAATTCAGCGCGATGTGGTGCAGGCTGACGGCGAAGAAACCCAACACCGCGAGCAACGGCAGGTCCTTCAGGCGCGGCAACGCGATACGGTGCGACGAGGCGATTAACAGCATGAACACCGACGCGATCAGAAAGCGCAGCAGCGCCAGATGCCCGGGCTCGTAGGCCTGCAAACCGATGCGAATGCCGGTCGGCGAGAAGCCCCAGCAGGCGACCACGAAGAAAGTGGCCAGGGCGACTCTCATCCCCTGCCAAGGCACCGCAGCACTAACCGTTGTCTCCGACCCGCAAACGGGTTCAGCCACCACGTTCATATCGATACTCCTGCCGACAAGCCCGACGCCTGCCCATGGCTGCGAGTATCGAAACAACCTATGCTCACCACAACCGAACAATAATGACTCAACCCCTCACTTTTGGTGATGAATGGAACTGGCCCAGATTCGCATGTTCAAGACCGTCGTCGACACCGGCAGCATTGCCCGTGCCGCAGAGGTGTTGCATTGCGTGCCATCGAACATCACCGCACGGATCAAGGCGCTGGAGGCGGAGCTGGGCACCGAGCTGTTCTACCGCCAGGGCCGCGGTTTGCGCATCAGCCCGGCGGGGAAATCTTCCTCACCTACGCCGGCAAGATGCTGAGCCTGGCCGACGAAGCCAAACGCGCGGTGCATCCGGATGCGGCGCCCTCCGGGCCGTTGCGCATTGGCGCCATCGAGTCCTCGGCCACGGCGCGGCTGCCGAGACTGCTGGCGCGTTTTCATGCACGTTACCCACAAGTGTCGCTGGAGCTGACCACCGGCACCGGCACGCAACTGCTCGATGCAATGCTCAACCAGAAGCTCGATGGCGCGATCGTCGCCATCGACGTCAAACGCCCACGGCTCAAGCGCACGTCGATGTACCGGGAGGATCTGGTGCTGATTGCGGCAGAGTCGTTGGGGCCGATTTCCAGTGCCGCAGATCTGCAGGGCAAATCGATTTTCATGTGGCCCGAGGGCTGCCCTTACCGCGCAGCGCTTGAACGCTGGTTGCACAACGACGGCCAGACCCAGCCCATCGTCAGCATCGCCAATTACGGCACCATCGTCGGTTGCGTCAGCGCCGGGGCGGGCGTGGCGCTGGTGCCCAAAGGGGTTTACGAGCAGTACCGAAAAGGCTCGGGTTGGGTCGGTTATGAATTCCCTGAACTGACCTCCATCGACAACCTGTTTTACTGGCACGAAAGCGCCCAGCATCACCCCGCGCGGGAGGCGTTTGTGGAGATGTTGCGGGCGGAGTTCAGCGGGGTTGGCGACGCGTAACGCGTCAGGCGGCGTACACCGCCAGCTTCTCCTGAATGAAATCCAGAAAGCACTGAATCCGCAACGCCAGTTGCGAGTTGCGGTAGTAGACCGCGTGGATCGGCTGGCGATAGCCACTGTTGGCTTGCGGCAGGATGACGTTGAGGCGGCCCTGGCGGATGTCCTCGTGGGTCATGAAGTGTGACAGGCAGACGATGCCCTCACCCGCCAACGCTAACTGGCGCAACGTCTCGCCACTGGAAGCGGAGACCGTCGGCTGAATGAACAACCGATCCCCATCGGCGTGGCGCAACGGCCAGTGGTTGAGGGTTTCGGTCTGGGTGAAGCCGAGCAGCGAATGCCCGCTCAGCGCCTCCACGGTTTTCGGCGTGCCGTGTTTTTCGAGGTATTCCGGGCTGGCGAGGATGTTCAGCGGGCTGCTGCCGAGTGGCCTTGCGTGCAGCGTGGAATCGGCCAGCACGCCAATGCGGATTGCTACATCGGTGCTCTGTTCCAGCAGATCAATGATCAGATCATTGCTGTTCAGCTCCAGCTGGATGTCCGGGTACCGCGCGCGAAACTCCGCGACGTACGGAACAATGGAATGCAGCATGAAGGGCGACGCCGCGTTGATCCGCAAGCGGCCGGAGGGTGTCTGCTGGCGCACCGACATGCGCTCTTCCAGCTCTTCCATCTGATCCAGAATCTGCCTGGCCCGCTCGAGGAAATACTTGCCCTCCTCGGTCAGGTCCATGCGCCGCGTGGTGCGGTTGATCAACGTCGTGCCCAGCTTGCCTTCCAGTCGCGACAGCGTGCGGCTGATCGCCGACGGCGTCTGCCCGACCTGCTCGGCAGCGGCGGAAATCGAACCGCTCTCGATCACCGTGACAAACACCTGCAACTCATCCGACCTGGCTTTCACTGTTGTCTCCCGCTCACAAGAGACCGGATATTAGCGCTCTTCGGAGCAAGCTATAAGCTATAAGCTGCAAGCTGCAAGCTGCAAGTGAGCCGTGAGCCGTGAGCCGTGAGCTTGAAGCTTGCCGCTTGAAGCTTGTAGCTCGCTCCTCCCTCTCAGATTCCGAACACCGACGCTAAGTGCGCCTCATACCGCTTCACGTCTGTGTCGACATTCGGCATCTTCATCACGTCCACTGCCAGGAAGGTCGGCAGGCCGGTCATGCCCAGGAACTGGTTGGCCTTATGGAACGGGAAGTACACGGCATCCACGCCCTTGGCTTCGAAGAAGTCTGCGGGGTCGTCGAACGCTTGCTGCGGCGCGTTCCAGGTGGCCGAAATCATGTATTGCTTGCCGTGCAGCAAACCGCCGCTGCCATACCGCCGGGACGCATCGGAACGGGTGCGACCGTCGTTGGTGTACAGGCTGCCGTGACCTTCGGTGAACACTTCGTCGATGTACTTTTTCACCGTCCACGGCGCGCCCATCCACCAGCCCGGCATCTGCCAGATGATCACGTCGGCCCAGAGAAACTTCTGCACTTCCTCGGCCACGTCATAGCCACCGTCGATGAAGGTCTGCTGCACATCAAACCCGGCGCGGTCCAGAAACGCCATGCCGGCTTCATGCAGGGTGGTGTTGTAGCGGCCATCGGAATGCGCGAATTGTTTGCCGCCATTGAGAAACAGTACTTTTTTCATATCAAGCCTCGTCCGCCGTCAATGCAGCCCGCGGTTCAGCGGCACTGGATTGAGGGTCTTCAATTGGAATGGACGGCAGAATATCGGTTGCATCAGGCGGGAATAAGCCGGGAGCGGGCAAAATACCTTTGCGTGCCAATCACGAATGAAACGCTGATTCATGAATTCAAGTTGTCGCGCACGTAGATGAAAGTCTTAGCCGGAGCGAGTTTTCAGCCAGCAATCATCAGGTGCGTACCCAGCAGCGCCATGCCGATAAAGAACATCCGCTTGAACACCAGCGCGCTGATACGTTGACGCAGCCACTGCCCGAACATCATGCCCAGCAACGCGGGAACCAGCGCCAGCAACGAGGCGCCCATTTCGGCGCTGCCCACCGCGCCATTCCAGAACAGACCAACGCCCAGTGCCAGGGTCGAGACGGTGAACGACAGTCCCAGCGCCTGCACCAGTTCATTGCGATCCAGCCCCAGGCCCTGAATGTAAGGCACCGCTGGAATCACGAAGACGCCGGTGGCCGAGGTGACCAGGCCGGTGATGAAGCCGCACAAGGGCCCGAGCCAGCCCTCCGCAGCGGACGGCACTTTGAGCGTCGGCAGAAACAAGCCGCATAACGCGTAGACGAACAGCGCGCCGCCCAGCGCCCTCGCCATGCCGTGCCCGTTGCCGAGGCCCAACGCGTATGAGCCGAGCAGCGTGCCGATGACGATCGTCAGCAGCAACGGCCACAACCGCACGCACAATCCGCGCAAATGCCCGCCGATTGCCAGCTGCCAAAGGTTGGTGAGTGTCGAGGGGATCAGCAGCAACGCCGCCGCCTGGCTGGGCAGCATCATCACCCCCAGCAGGCCCATCGCAACCGTCGGCAGCCCCATGCCGATCACGCCCTTGACCGTCCCCGCCAGCAGAAACGTCAGCAGCACCAGCACTGACAACGTCCAGCCAAGGTGCTGATACAGCGATAGAAAATCAGTCATGGGCGCATCCTGCGAAAGGTCGACGATGGGCAACAACGAACGTTGCAATCGGCGCCACTTCACCACATTCCGGCGCCTGGGGTAATGGAAAAAATGCTCAGCACCACGCGGCTGATCAGCAGGCCAATGCGGGCAGCTTTCCATTTTTGCCAACCCGACTTGCCATTTGTGACGTTTCAACGGCAGCGGGTTTTTCCTAGGATCCCCTGACGTCGCCGACGCCTGGTTCGCCAGCCATCACGTGTTTAAGGGAGAATGCATATGTCCGATGCCACTGAGCGTCTATGGGGCGCGCGCTTCAAGTCAGCGCCGGCTGAAGCGATGGCCAACCTGTCACGCTCGCCCGCCGTCTATTTCCGCATGACGCCCTATGACGTCGCGGGGTCCAAGGCCCACGCCCATGAACTGGAGCGCGCCGGTTTGCTGGACGCCGATGAAACTCGCCGCATCATCGACGCGCTGGAATCGATCGACGAGGACTTCGCCGCCGGCACGATTCAGCCGATTCCCGCCGACGAGGACGTGCACACGTTCATCGAGCGCCTGCTCACCGAACGCCTCGGCGCACTGGGCGGCAAGCTTCGCGCCGGGCGCTCACGCAACGATCAGACGGCCAACGACATGCGGCTGTTTTTGCGTGACCGCATTCGCGTGCTGACCCTGTCGATTCTGGATTTGCAGCAGGCGTTGGTCGGCCAGGCCGAAGCGCATATCGAGACCATCGCGCCGGGTTTCACCCACTTGCAACAGGCTCAGCCGATTGTCTTCGGGCACCATTTGATGGCCCATGCCCAGGCGATTCATCGTGACATCCAGCGCCTGCAAGATTGGGATCAGCGCTTCAATCTATCGCCCCTCGGCGCCGCCGCCATGGCCGGGTCCGCCATCGCCCGCGACCCTCAACGTTCGGCGGCGGAAATGGGCTACGCCGGCCCGTGTGAGAACTCCATCGACGCCGTCGCCAGCCGCGATCACGTGGCCGAGTTTCTGTTCTGCGCGAGCATGCTGGGGATCAATATTTCTCGCATGGCCGAGGAGTTCTGCATCTGGACGTCGCGGCAGTTTCGCTGGGTCGAGCTGGACGATGCCTACGCCACGGGCAGCTCGATCATGCCGCAGAAGAAGAACCCGGACATCGCCGAATTGGCGCGGGGCAAATCCGGCCGTTTGATCGGCTCGCTGACAGCGATTCTGTCGGTGCTCAAGGCGCAGCCGCTGTCGTACAACCGCGACTTGAGCGAAGACAAACACGCGATCTTCGACGCGCTGGACACGCTGAATCTGGTGCTGCCCGCTTTCGCCGGTATGGTCCGGACGATGACGGTGCGCAAGGACGAATTGCTGCGTCAGGCGCCATTGGGTTTTACCTTGGCGACGGAGATTGCGGACTGGCTGGCCGTTCGCGGCGTGCCGTTCAAGGAAGCCCACGAGATCACCGGGCAACTGGTTCAGCTGTGTGAGGCGCAGGACATCGGGCTGCCGGAGCTGACGCCAAAGATGCTCGCCCACACCGACCCGCGCCTGACGCCACAGGTGTTGGAGAGCCTGACGCTGGAAGCCGCACTGGCAGCGCGCAGCGGCTGGGGCGGAACGTCGCCGGTGCGAGTGGCCGAACAGATCGCGCGGTTTAAACAGCACCTGGTGGCGCAAGAGCAGTGGGCCAAGGATTACAGCGGCCCGCGGGGTTAATTGCGCGCAGCCGGTCCCACTGACTGATCGCGTGCCTATTGTGGGACCGGCTTTAGCCGGGAAGAGGCCGGGCCATGCACCATCATTTTTCCTTCTTGATGTACCCCTCAACCACCGCCGAGAAATCCTTGCCGCCATCACCCCGCAGGCTCATCGCCTGATACAGCTGCTGTGCCAGCGCGCCCATGAGCACCGGTTGGCGCGCGGCTTTGGCAGCCTCGGTTGCCAGGCCCAGGTCCTTGAGCATCAGCTCCGCACCGAACCCTCCGGTGTAGCCCCGCGACGCCGGGGCGGTTTCCACGACGCCGGGCCACGGGTTGTACATTTCCGAGCTCCAACAGCGCCCGGTCGAGCTGTTGATGATGGTCGCCAGCACCCCGGTGTCGATGCCCAGGCTATTGCCCAGCGCCATGGCTTCTGCCACGCCGATCATGGAAATGCCCAACAGCATGTTGTTGCAGATCTTCGCGATCTGACCGGTGCCGACATCGCCGCAATGGACGATGTTGCGGCCCATCTGCGCCAGGATCGGCTTGAGCACCGTGAAGTGCTCAAGGCTCGCGCCGACCATGAACGTCAGCGTTCCGGCCTGCGCCCCGCCCGTGCCGCCAGAAACTGGCGCATCGCCAACGACTACACCCTGTTTCGCCGCTACCGCAGCCACATCGCGGATGGTTTGCGGATCGATGGTGCTGCAGTCCACCGCCGGCACCCCTGCGCTGATGCCAGCCAACACGCCGTCGTCATTCAGATAAACCGCGCGGACGTGAGCGGCCGCCGGGAGCATGGTGATGACCAGGTCGGCGCCCTGAGCAGCATGTTTGGGCGACTCACTGATGCGGCTGCCCAATTCGGCCAGTTCGGCCAAGACCTGTTGGTTAACGTCGAACAAATGCAGCTGATGCCCGGCACGGATCAGGTTCCGCGCCATCGGCGCCCCCATATTGCCCAGGCCGATGAATGCGATTTTCATGGTTGCTCTCCTTGTTCAGTTCCAGTTCCACAGGTGACGCAGGCCCCTTGTGGGAGCGAGCTTGCTCGCGAAGCGATCGTTCAGATGGCACAACGCTGAATGACGCAACGCGATCGCGAGCAGGCGAAGGCTCACTTAAAGCGCGTCGCACTCAACGCAAATTGATCGTCGTGTTCACCCCGTCATTCACGCTGTCGTCATCGAACCAGCGGCTGGTGACGGTCTTGGTCTGAGTGTAGAACTGCACCACCTGTTTGCCGTACGGCCCCAGATCCCCCAGCTTCGAACCACGCGAACCGGTGAAGCTGAAGAACGGCACCGGCACGGGAATCGGGATATTGATGCCGACCTGACCCACATCGATTTCACTCTGGAATTTGCGCGCCGCCGCACCGCTCTGGGTGAACAGCCCGACGCCGTTGCCAAACGGGTTGGCGTTGACCAGCGCGATGGCCTGATCCAGCGTGTCGACTTCCAGCACCACAAGCACTGGCCCGAAGATTTCCTGAGTGTAGATTTGCATCTCGGTGGTCACGCCGGTGAACAGCGTCGGCCCGACGAAGTTGCCGTCCTCGTAGCCCGCCACCGTGATGTCGCGCCCGTCCAGTTCAAGCGTGGCGCCTTCCTGAACGCCGCTCTCGATCAGATCAAGAATCCGCTGTTTCGCGCGCCTGGAAATCACCGGCCCGACATCGGTGCCCGGCTCGCTTCCCGCATTCACCTTGAGCTTCTGCGCCAGCGCCTTCAGCTCGGGAATCCACTGTTTCGCCGCGCCGACCATCACCACCGCCGACGTCGCCATGCAGCGCTGACCTGCCGCACCGAAACCGGCGCCGACCAGCGCGTTGAGGGTCTGCTCGCGATTGGCATCAGGCAGCACGACGGCATGGTTCTTCGCGCCCATCATCGACTGCACGCGCTTGCCGTGTTTGCCCGCCAGCTCGTAAACGTGAGTGCCCACTGCCGTCGAGCCAACGAAGGAAACCGCCTTGATGTCCTTGTGGGTGCAGATCCCGTCGACCACCTCTTTGCCGCCGTGCACGACATTGAGCACGCCCGCCGGCACACCCGCCTCAACCGCCAGTTCCACCAGCAGCATGGTCGACATCGGGTCCTGCTCGGACGGCTTGAGCACGAAGGTGTTGCCGCAGGCGATGGCCATCGGGAACATCCACAGCGGGATCATCGCCGGGAAGTTGAAAGGCGTGATCCCCGCGCAGACGCCGATGGGTTGACGCAGCGTGTAGGTGTCGACGCCACCGGCTACGTTTTCAGCGAACTCGCCCATCTGCAGCGTGCCAATGGAGCACGCGTGCTCGACCACTTCCAGACCGCGGAAGATATCGCCCTCGGCATCCGCAATGGTCTTGCCCTGTTCGGCGCTGAGCACGACGGCGATGCGCTTGGAATGTTCGCGAATCAGCGCCTGCAACTTGAGCATGATGCGCATGCGGGCGCCAATCGGCGTGTGCCGCCAGGTGGTGAATGCCTTCTGCGCAGCGGCGACAGCGGCATCGACCTCAGCGGCCGTGGCGAACGGCACGTGGGCCAGCACTTCCTGGGTGGCGGGGTTGACCACGTCGAGCCACTCGGTGGTTTGCGACTCAACCCATTCGCCGCCGATAAGCAGCTTCACGCGGGCCACGGTGGTGTTGTTTTTGTTCAGTGACACGTTCATTGCCATTGCTCCATTCAAGGCAGCGCGCCAGCGTGGGCGCGCTGAAAAAAGTCGATTTCAGGCAGCGCGATGGCGGGGCGGATCACGCTTCATCAGCGCGGTACAGACCAATGCCACTAACGCCATGCCGATCAGGTAAACGATCACGTAGTGCGGACTGCCGCCGCCCATGGCCAGCAACTGCGTGGCGATCATTGGCGCAAATCCGCCGCCCAGGACGCCCGCTAACTGCACCGAGACGGAGATGCCGCTGTAGCGAATTTCCGCCGGGAACTGCCGGGCAAATAAGAGGGACTCCGGCGCGTACAGGATCGGGAAGACCACGCCCACCGCCAGCACCATCGCCCACCACACCATCTGCGGTTCGCGGGTGCCAAGCATGGCGAAGAACGGATAAACGAAGGCGCAGAGCAGTAGAAGCCCGGCGAAATAAAGACGTTTCTGACCGACCTTGTCGGACAGGTGCCCACACAGCGGCATGGTCACCAGGGACAGCGCAGCGCCGGCAGTGATCGCGCTCAGCACGTCGGCGCGGGGGATGAGCAACTGGTTGGCGGCGTACGCCAGTGCGAAGGTCACCGACATGTAAAACCAGGCATTCTCGGCCGTGCGCGCGCCGATGATGGTCAGGGTTTCTTTCGGGTGTTCGCGGAACACTTTGAACAGCGGCACTTTGACGGCGATGTTGTCCTTCTTGATCTTCTCGAAATCGGGCGACTCCGGGACTTTCAGGCGAATCAACCAGCCCACGCCCAGCAGCACGACGCTGGCCAGAAACGGAATGCGCCAACCCCAACTCAACATGTCGGCCTCTGGCAATTTGGCGACCATGCCCATGGCCAGCGACGCCAGCACCAGCCCTGCGCCAACGCCGGTTTGCGGCAGGCTGCCGTAGAAACCCTTGCGGCCTTCGGGCGCATGTTCGACGGCCATCAGCACCGCCCCGCCCCACTCGCCGCCGACCGCCATGCCCTGCAAGAAACGCATCGCGACGAGCAACACTGCGGCCCAATAGCCGATCTGCTCGTAGGTCGGGATCAGGCCGATGATAATGGTCGGAATACCCATCAGCATCAGCGTGAACAGGAGCATGGACTTGCGCCCGATCTTGTCGCCGAAATGGCCGAACACGATGCCGCCCAGTGGCCGGCCGAGAAAGCCCACGGCGTAGGTGGCGAACGCCGCCAGCACACCGATGATCGGGTCCAGTGCAGGGAAGAAAATCTTGTTGAAGATCAGTGCGGCAGCCGTGCCGTAGAGGAAAAAGTCGTACCACTCGATGGTTGTGCCGGCCATGCTCGCCGCGCCGGCAAGCCGGTAGGATCGGGCATTTTTCACGGGGCTGGCATCGAGTGCGCCAGCGTCCGCCGTAATAGCGTTCTTCATAAACTCCTCCGCTTATTTATTGTTGTGCAGGGTGTTATGGCATGTGGGATGAGGCGATTTACCGGGCCGTTACCTCGTTGGTTTCAGCAGCTGCAACAGGCGTTGACGGGCAGGTTGGATCCGGCCGCGCTTCGGAGTATAGATGTGCAAACTTCTAATAAGAACGCACATAAAAGCAGGTTCAACATGCAAAAAAACATCACGTCCCTGAGCGCACTGAACTGGGATGACCTGAAGTTTTTCTCGAAGTGGCGCGCACGCGCAAGGCCAGTTCCGCGGCCAAACGTCTCGCAGTGGACTACACCACGGTGTCGCGACGGATCGGCTCGCTGGAGACGTCACTGGGCACGTTGCTGTTTGAAAAGTCCCGCAACAATGGCTTCATCCTCACCGCTGAAGGCCAGCGATTACTGGGCGCGGCCGAGTCCATCGAAAGCACGCTGCATCTGGCCTGCGAGCAGGTTTCCGGCTCCGGCGTCGCGTTGTCGGGGCATGTGCGCATGGGCTGTACCGAAGGCTTCGGCAGCTTCTTCATCACCCCGCAACTCAGTCACTTCACCGACACGTACCCGGCCATCTCTGTCGACATCCTGCCGCTGCCGCACTTCATCAGCCTGTCCAAGCGCGAGGCTGATATCGTCATCGCGCTGGAACGTCCGGAGCACGGGCCTTACGTGTGCTGCAAACTGTGCGACTACAGCCTCAGGCTCTACGCCACCCAGGATTATATCGACACCCACGCGCCGATTTTCAGGACCGAAGACCTCGCCGACCATCCGTTCATCAGCTACGTCGACGACCTGGCCTTCAGTTCGGAATTGCTCTACCTCAGCAACCTGCTCCCCGGCGCCCACGCCACCCTGCGCAGCACCAGCGTCATCGCCCAATACGTCGCCGCGCTGCAGGGACGAGCGCTGGCGATCCTGCCGTGTTTTCTGGCGGCACAGGATTCACGATTGCTACCGGTGCTGGAGAGTGAGGTGGATATCACCCGGCAGTTCTGGATGTATTGCCGCGAGGACTTGAGGAAGCTCAAGCGGATTACGTTGTTGTGGGATTACATCCGCGCCGCCACCGAGTGCAATCAGGCGTTTCTGTTGGGCAAGACTGGTCGGATGACGTTTGTGGATTGAATGGGGGATCTGGTCCGGACGGGTCGTTGAGCACCACTCGGTCCCGTGGGAGTGAGCTTGCTCGCGAAAGCGGCAGTTCAGGCGCTGAAGATGCGGTGGATGTTCCTACTTATCCGCGAGCAAGGTGGAGCGCCACCCCGGTCACTTCCACATGACCGTCGCATGCCTGAAGTCTGCGTCTACTTCGCCCCTCCCGAACATAGTTCAGAAATCTCTGAACTATGCATTTGAGCTTTCCTATTCTTCCCGTTCCTCAGCCAAATCAAAGATCGCCCCCAATAAAGGAGCCCGTCCATTAGAGACCCGGCCCGAAGATTGCCTTTTCTGATGTGACTGCCGCTGTACCCCGTCTTGGCCTGTGCCGTGGCGGAGCCCTGTCTCGGGTCACACGTCAGCCGCACGACGCAATCTTTGAGGACGCTCGATGAAACTGGAAATCTTCCGCACGCTCTGGGGCTACCGCGCCAGCAAGGCCCAGGCGCTGGACGAGTTGCTGGAAGCCGGGTTCGACGGCATGGAAGCACGCCTGCCACTGACGCCTGTCGAGCGCGCGGAATTCGGCGCCTTCCTGCGCGCCAATCACGTGCCTTACATCGCCACGGTGTTCACCGCCTACGACGTCCTTCCGGAACAATCAGCAACCATCGCAGAGCACCTCACCGATCTGGAACAGAAGCTCGCCTGGTCAAACGAAGTGGCGCCGCGTTTCGTCAACGTGCTGGCGGGCAACGACCGCTGGCAATTGCCGCAGCAGGTGGACTTCTTCGGTCAGGCGCTGGAGGTGGCGCGCAAGCATGGTCAGGCAGTGGCGTTCGAAACCCACCGCGCACGCTCGCTATTCAATCCGTGGGTCACCCTTGAGCTGATCCGCCAATTGCCCGATCTACGTTTCACCAGCGACATCAGTCACTGGATCGTCACCTGCGAGCGTTTGCTCGACGACCCGGAAGACGACCTCAGCGCGTTTGTCGAGCGCGTTAATCACATTCAGGCTCGGGTCGGTTACGACCAGGGTCCGCAAGTCCCGCATCCCGCTGCCCCCGAGTACGCCCGCGAGCTGGCTTTCCATCAGCAGCACTGGGAAGCCGTGTGGAAATCCCAGCAGGCGCGGGATTGCCAGGTCAGCACGATGACGCCTGAATTCGGCGCCGACGGCTATTTGCATCACCTGCCCTTCACCAATGTGCCGGTGGCCGATCTCTGGTCGCTGAACGTGTGGATGGGCCAGACCGAACGCGAACACTTCCAGCGCTTCACCCACACACCAAGCCGATAAGGAGCGTTTCGTCATGCCAGATCCGTCGCACGCGGCAGCCCCGAAGGTCGCCAATTTCAGCAGCATTCCCGTGGTCGATATCGCCGGCCTGTTCAGCCCCGATATCGCCCGGCGCCAGGCCGTCGCCGACCAACTGGGCAAGGCGGCGCGGGAAGTGGGCTTTCTTTACGTCAGGAATCACGGCATCGCGCCGTCGTTGATCGACGGCCTGCGTCAGGCCGCCAAGGACCTGTTCGCCCAATCCCTTGACTACAAGATGCAGCATTACATCGGCACGTCGCGCAGTCACAAAGGCTTCGTGCCCGAGGGCGAAGAGGTGTATGCCAAGGGCAAGCCGGACCACAAGGAAGCGTTCGATATGGGTTTCGAAGTGGGCGATGACGACCCGCTGGTGATCGCCAAAACCCCGCTGATCGGCGCCAACGAGTGGCCGGACCTGCCCGGTTTTCGCCCTGCGGTAGAAGCGTATTACGCGGCGGTATTTGCCTTGGGCCGCCGCCTGTTCGATGGCTTTGCGCTGGCGCTGGGCCTGGAGGAAGGCTACTTCGAAGCGATGGTCACCCGTCCGCCCTCCAAGCTGCGTTTGATTCATTACCCGTTCGACGGCGCGGCCCAAGACGCGCCCGGAATTGGTGCGCACACCGATTACGAGTGCTTCACCATGCTGCTGGCCGACAAGCCCGGCCTGGAAGTCATGAACGACCTTGGACAGTGGATCGACGCGCCCCCGGTGGAGGGCGCGTTTGTGGTCAACATCGGCGACATGCTGGAGGTCATGACCGCTGGTACGTTCGTTGCTACGGCTCATCGGGTCCGCACGGTCAGCGAGGAGCGCTATTCGTTTCCGCTGTTCTTCGCCTGCGACTTCCACACCCAGATCAAGCCCCTTCCGCAGTTCGACAAGGGCACGGCCGACTACGAAGAAATCACCATCGGCGAGCACATGTTCGGTCAGGCGTTGCAGACCTACCAATACCTGCGGCGCAAGGTCGAGAAAGGCGAAATCAAGTTGTACGAAAAGGCCCGCAAGCCGTCGAGCTTCGGCCACCTGAAGAATCAGACACAGGACGTATCGTGATGCGATACGGCGCCTTGCATCACTCAAAAACCCAGCACACCCAACCCTACCTTCCTGACGTGGAGTCACCGACGATGCGCAACACTCTGAACACTGCTGTCCGCTTGACCGTGCTTGCCTCTGCGGTGCTCGGTACATCCCTGTTTGCGGCAACCGTCGCTCAGGCTGCCACCACGGTGACGCCCGGGCAGTTCAAGGTCGGCATGGAGATCACCTATCCGCCCTTCGAGTCCTACGACGAGAAGAAGAACGTCGTCGGTGCCGACCCTGACCTCTCGCGCCTGCTCGCCAAGCACATGGACCTCAAAGCGGAGTTTGTCGACACCAAGTTCTCCAGCCTGATCCTCAGCCTCAATGCCGGTCACTACGACGCGATCATTTCGGGCATGTACATCACGCCGGAGCGCCAGACCCAGGCCCAGACCATCCCCTACGCCGTAACGGGCGCGGCGATCATGGTGCTCAAGGACAGCCCGCTCAAACCCAAGGTGCCGGAAGACTTGTGCGGGCTGAAAATCGGCCTGGAAAAAGGCACCACGTGGGTCACCCAGTTCAACAAGCTGTCCGCCGAATACTGCGTGCCGAAGGGCAAAGGCCCGGTCGCCGTCAGCGAATTCCCGTCCGCGCCGGAAGTCACCCAGGCGCTGCTGTCGGGCAACGTTCAGGCGCAAGTGGAAATCGACGGCGCCGCCGGCATGATCGCCGAACGCACCAAGGGCCGCGTGGTGGTCAGCACCGAGCATTCCATCTATCAGCAGACGCTTGGCATCTACGTCAAGAAGGGCAATGACGAGCTGTATCAGGCGTTGCTCAAGGCCTTCGACGAGACCAAAAAATCCGGCGAATACGCTGCGCTGTTGAAGAAATACAACCTGGAAGCGCCCGCCAACTGACGGTTTGATGCTTTACCCCTTGTAGGAGTGAGCTTGCTCGCGATCACGGTAGGTCAGTCACCTCAGCGGTGTCTGTGCTTATGCCTCGCGAGCAAGCTCACTCCTACAGGGATCGCGTTTGTTAAGGGAATCCCGCCGGGCCGCCCTGCTGAGGTGTGTGTATGCAATTCGAATGGTCCTACTTTTTTCTTTGTTCTCGGTCGCTGACTTCTGGGAATCCTGCATCACCGTGATCGAGCTCAGCGCCCTGGGCTGGTTTATCGGCATGCTGCTGGGTTTTCTGCTGGCCTCGGCCAAGCTGTCGACCGCGCGCTGGATCAGCGTTCCGGCGTCGATTTATATCTGGTTCTTCCGCAGTGTTCCGCTGCTGGTGCTGGTGGTGTTTACCTACAACCTGCCGCAGATGTTTCCGGTCACCCGTGACGTACTTTCCAACCCCTTCTATTCCGGCCTTCTCGCGCTGGTGGTTACGGAAGCAGCGTACATGGCGGAGATTCACCGCGGCGGCCTGATCTCCGTCGCCAAGGGCCAGAAAGAAGCCGGCCGCGCCCTGGGTGTCGGCCTGATCGGGATGCAGCGTCTGATCGTCATCCCGCAGGCGTTCCGTATCTCCCTGCCAACGCTGGTGAATGAATACATCACCGTGGTGAAACTGACCTCGCTGGTGTCAGTGATTTCCCTCACCGAACTGCTGACCGTGGGCCAACGCCTGTACGCGCAAAACTTTCTGGTGATGGAAACGCTGTCGGCCGTCGCGGTGTATTACGTGATGATCGTGACGGTATTCGGCTGGCTGTTTCACTGGCTGGAGCAGCACCTTGAGCTGAGCAATCGCAAGCCGCAGACCCTCGACGACACCGCCCTGACTCACCTGCGCGCCAGCCTGGTCGCGCAGCCCGCGGTAGTACGCCAGCCGACAACAGGACCGGGGTCGGCGCCAGCGCTGAAGCTGGTCAACATCCACAAAAGCTACGGGCAGCATGAAGTGCTCAAGGGCATCAATCTGGAGGTGAGCGCCGGTCAGGTCATTTCCATCATTGGCCCATCGGGCTCGGGCAAGACCTCACTGATTCGCACGGTCAACAGCCTCGAAACCATCGACAAGGGCGAGATCATCCTTTTGGCGAGGGCTACATTCATGCCGGCGACAACCCCAACGCGCCGCAGATCCGCCGCGGCGTGCAGCGCATCGGCATGGTGTTTCAGAACTTCAACCTGTTCCCCCATCGCACCATTCTCGACAACGTGACCTTGGCGCCGCGTTATCACGGTCGCGACCGGGAAGTCAGCGAACACCGTGCCTACGCCCTGCTCGACAAGGTCGGGCTGCTGGCCCACGCGCACAAATACCCCCACCAGTTATCCGGCGGTCAGCAACAGCGTGTCGCGATTGCCCGAGCGCTGGCGATGGACCCGCAGATCATGCTGTTCGACGAGCCCACTTCTGCGCTAGACCCGGAGCTGGTGGGCGACGTGCTGAAGGTCATCGCCGAGCTGGCGAAAGAAGGCATGACGATGCTCATCGTGACCCACGAGATGGACTTCGCCCTGTCGATTTCCGACCGGGTGATCTTCATGGAAAACGGCATCGTGCAGGTCGACGCCGCGCCGCAGACGATTCTTTCCGATCAGTGCGGCGCGCGCGTGCGCACGTTCATGGGGCTGGATCACGCCGTTGCGCAACCAGCGCCTGCGCTCAAAGAGGCGTGAGCCTCACAGCCCCAACATCAACCCGCTCAGGCGCTTGACCTTGCGCCGCAGGGCTTCTTCAAACACGCCCTGACGCGGCTCGATCAGGCTGAACCAGTGCTTGGCCCGGGTGATGCCGGTGTAGATCAGCTCCTTGGTCAGTACCGGGTTCAGCGCCTCCGGCAAAATCAACGCCGTGTGTGCGAACTCCGAGCCCTGGGACTTGTGCACCGTCATCGCGTACACCGTTTCCACGTCATTGAGCCGGCTCGGCAGCACGAAACGCACGCCGCCGCTGCCGTCGTTACGGGGGAATGCGACGCGCAGCGCCTGACGGTTCTCCTCGACCGGCCCCTCGGGCAGACGCAGGGCAATGCCGATGTCGCCGTTCATCAAACCCAGCCCGTAGTCGTTGCGCGTCATCAGCACCGGGCGGCCCTCGTACCACTGATGATCGCTCTCGATCAGACCGGCGCTGAACAGCGTTTCAGTGATCCGTCGATTCAGCCCTTCCACGCCCCACGGCCCTTTGCGCACGGCACACAGCAGCTGGAACTCATCAAACGCGTTCAGCACCTGCCGCGCCCATTCGACGCTGCGCGGGTCTTCGATCTGCGTCAGGTCTTGCGGCCGCTGCGCGTGCATCACGCCCAGATAATGACGGTAACCCTGCGGGCCGTCGCCGTGACCGTCGAGCAGCAGTCGCGACAGCGCACGGTCCTGCTCACCCTTGAGCACCAGGGAAAACAGGTCCGGATACTGACGAGCCGTAAGCAATGCGCGCGCTTCCTGGTCCTGCTGCTGATTCACCAGCTTGGCCAACTGACCGATGCCGCTGCCCGCGACGAAACGCCGGGAATGGCGCAGCATCACCACCTGTTGCGCCAACGCGTGATGCTGATCGTCGCCCTGCTGCAAACCGCTTCTGGACAGATCTTCACCGCTGACCGATTCAAGCCACGCCTGGGTCTGCGGGCTGTACATCCCCGCCTCCGCGTCGCGGCACAAATCGCCCAGCACCGCGCCGGCCTCAACCGACGCCAGTTGATCCTTGTCGCCCAGCAACACCATCCGCGCATGGGGCGGCAGCGCGTCGAGCAGGTTGGCCATCATTTCCAGGTCGATCATCGAAGCTTCATCGACAACCAGCACGTCCAGCGGCAACGGGTTGCCCGCGTGATGCCGGAAATGCCGCGTGCCCGGACGACTGCCCAGCAAGCGGTGAACCGTTGTGACTTCGCTGGGGATCTTCTGCCGGACGTCTTCCGGCACTTGCAGCGACTGCACCTGATGACTGATCGACTCGGTCAGACGTGCCGCGGCCTTGCCGGTCGGTGCCGCCAGACGAATACGCAACGGTTTGCCGCGTTCCACTGCCGGCGATTGCAGCAGCGCCAGCAAGCGCACGACCGTGGTGGTCTTGCCCGTGCCGGGGCCGCCGGTGATGATGCTGAACGCGCCTCGGGTTGCCAGGGCGCATGCCAACTTTTGCCAGTCGATCAAGGCGTCAGGTGCGTGATTGGCCGGGCCGAACAGCGCATCCAGCCGCTGGGGCAAATCGCTGAACCCCGTTTCCACCTGAGCCAGCCGCCGACGCAACGCCGTATCGATCCGTCGCTCGTACGTCCAGTAACGGCGCAGATACAGGCGCCGGTCGGATAAAACCAATGGCCTCTGCGCCGCCGCGTCGCTGGTATCCCCGGCGTGGGCAACCAGCGCGCTGGCTTCCAGGGCCTTGCACCACGTTGCGCCGTCGAGTGACTTAAGCAGCGAGGACGGCAGCAACATAGGCGTCGACAACACATCCCCTCCGGCGGCAGCGACAAGGCGAAGTCCGGCTCTTTCAGGGTTTCGTAGAGGTCCAGGCAGACGTGGCCGTGGCCCAACTGGTGGCTGGTCAGCGTGGCCGCCAACAGCACAAGCGAATCGGCGGCAGGATCAAGGTCAGCCAGGAACGCCACGAAGGCCTTGTCCAACGCGCGCAACCAGCCGCGTTCGACCCAGCACTGCAGCAACAGCAGCAAATCCTCCACGCGGCTGAGGGGTTTCAGGTCGGCCAGGCTGTCGGCGTCCAGCGCCGTGGGCATCAAGTGGGCGAAGGTGCGGTTCATACGAGGTCTCCTGACAGCACGTCTTCCGTGATCGGCGCTCGGCCCTGAAACAGCAGATCGAGACTTTCGATCAGTTCGCGGGGCGGTCTTGTAAACCACGCACCCTGACTCGCCGCACGGCTGCCGCGCACGAACAGATACACCGCGCCGCCCATGTGCCGGTCGTAATCGTAATCGGCGAGCCGCGCCTTGAGCTGACGGTGCAAGGCCAGGAGGTAGAGCACGTATTGCAGGTCGTAGCGGTTGTCCAGAATCGAGTGTTCCATCGCCTGCTCGGTGTAGGCATCGTCGTCGACGCCGAGCCAGTTGGATTTGTAATCGGCAACAAAGTAACGACCTTCGTGCTCGAACGTCAGGTCGATGAAGCCCTTGAACATGCCGTTGAGCGAGACCGTTTCTGCCGCCGCCCGAGGCGCGCCGTTATGGGTGTAGCGGCGGACCAGCGCGTCCATCTGCGCCACATCGACCTTCGAGCACGCGAACCAGAACTCCATTTCGACGCGGTACTGGTTCGGCTGGTCCAGCTCGCACAAGGCCATGGGCTGCGCATCCGTGCCCAAACGCAGCGGCAGGGTCAGCAGATGCTGCAGCCAATCGGTCAGCGTGTTGATCCAGCCTTTCCAGTCGCGCCGGTTGCAGCGTTGGGCGACGACTTTCTCCAGCGACAGCGGATCGGCAGCCGCCTCGGCAAAGCCCTTCTCGCCCGCCCATTCCAGCAAGCCGTGCAGAAAGGTGCCGGGGTTGGGGCCGCGCGGGAATCGGTGGATATCGCCGCCGCTGACCATCACCTCTCGCGGCGCATCCGGGTCGAGACGCTCATCGTCGAACAGCTTCTGCGCCTGGGGGCTGTCCGGCGACTGATCGCCGCTGTCGGTGATGGTGTCGCCAATGCGGAGCGCGCTGTAGGACGCAATCCACCAGTTCTCCCGGGCGCTGCGTCGGGGCACGCGCGGCTTGCTCAACGCGACCTCGTTGCGCGGCGCGCTGAAGGACTCTGTGGTGGGTAACGGCACAGGCTCAACCTTAACGGCGGGATGATCGTCTGCCAGCGAACGCAGCCACTGGCCCAACGCTACCGAATCAGCCAGCTTCTGCCCGCCGCCGAGCAAATAGCCCAGTGCCGAGCGGTGCAGTATCGAAGCACTGTTGCTGCCGCGCTTGAGATCGGCCACGCCCAGCCAGCACGCGTGTTGGGCGCGGGTCAGGGCCACATACAGCAGACGTAGATCCTCTGCCAGACGCTCGTCGTCCGCCTGCTCGATTAGCGCAGGCGTGGGTTTGAGACTGATCTGCGCGTGGCCTTCGGCGTCATGGAAGTGCAGCGGCAGACGGCTGCCATCCACCGGCTTCGTTGAGCAGATGAAGGGCAGAAACACCAGCGGGTATTCCAGGCCTTTGGACTTGTGGATGGTCACCACCTTGACCAGTTGTTCATCGCTTTCGAGGCGCAGGATCTGCTCTTCTCCCGCCTGACCGGACAACGCCAAATGCTCGCTCAGATGACGAATCAGCGCCTGCTCGCCGTCCAGCTCGGCGGCCGCCTGCTGCATCAGTTCGCTGAGGTGCAGCAAGTTGGTCAGTACACGCTCGCCATCGGTTCGCTGAACCAACGCCTGGGGCAATTTGAAGTCGTGCAGCAGCCGACGCAGCATGGGCAGCACGCCTTGGGTGCGCCAGATGCGTCGGTAATCGCGGAACTGCATCACGCGATTTTCCCACGCCAGTTCGTCCTGATTCAGCAGCTCAAGTTCGGCCAGCGGCAACGCAAGGGTGATGCACGCCAAGGCCGCGCGCAGGGTTCGCTCGGCGTCAGGCTCGGCGCAGGCCTTGAGCCAGGCGAGCAGGTCATGGGCCTCTTGCGCCGCGAACACCGAGTCTTTGTCCGAGAGATACACACTGCGCACACCACGCGCCGACAACTCGCCTCTCACCGCCTGCGCTTCCTTGCCGTCACGTACCAGAATCGCGATGTCGGCGGGCATCAGCTTTTTTAGCGGCTCTCCAGCTTTGGCAAAGCCCGCTTGCCCTTGTTGCCCGGCGTTGAGCAAACGGACGATCTCACTGGCGCAACTCGCCGCCAGTTGCTGACGATAAACCGTGCCCGACACCGGCTGATCGGTTTCCAGCTGCCAGACGTTGAGCGCCGCAAGCACTTGCCCGTCGACCTGCAACGTCTCTTTACGGCCCTGAGACCCGACCGCCAGAAACGGCACGGGATTGTCCTCGGACGTGCGGAACAGGAACGCACCGCGACCGGCCTCGCTCGTCTCCGCGCGCGTGAACACGTGGTTAACCGCATCGACCATCGCGTGGCTGGAACGGAAGTTGGTGCCCAGCGTGTGCAAGCGGCCGGTGGTGGCCTGTCGGGCGCGCAGGTAGGTGTAGATGTCCGCGCCGCGAAAGGCGTAGATCGCCTGCTTCGGGTCGCCAATGAGGAACAGCCCGGTGCTTTCGTCGTTGGCCTCAAGCCGGTAGATGCTGTCGAAAATGCGGTACTGCACCGGGTCGGTGTCTTGGAATTCATCGATCAACGCGACCGGAAACTGCTCGCGGATCAGCGTCGCCAGGCGCTCGCCGCCGCTGCCGCGCAATGCAGCGTCCAGCCGCAGCAGCATGTCGTCGAAACCCATTTCAGCGCGGCGCCGCTTCTCCTCTTCGAAGCGCGCACCGACCCATTGCGCAGCGTGTTCGAGCACCGCCGCATCGGGCGTTGGCAGCGTGTCCAGCGCCACCTTGAGCTCGACCATCGCCTCGAACGCCGGGTGCGACGGCGGATTGTTCTTCCACGCTTCGGCGATGCCGTCGGGCGTCAGCCTGGTGAAACCGGTGCCGAGGTCCAGTTGCTCTTGCTCATCGTCATTGGCCCAGGCAATCAGTTTGTCGAACCAGGGCCTGAAATAACGTTCCTGCATCTTGCGACCGTCGACCACTTTGCACGCGACGCCGTCGATGCAGATCGCATGCAGCTCCGCGGCCCAGTTAGCCCATGGCGCCTTGAGCTGGCGGAGGGTTTCGCGCCGCTCCTGAATCGACTGCTCGATGATCTGCGTCGGGGTTTGCGTCACGCTCGCCCGTTCACTGCCGAACAACGCGCGCACCCTTGGCAACAACGCCGCAGGGCCGCTCCAGTTCTCGCGCACCCAGATCAGCGCGTCATCGCTCATGGGGTAGCAGAACTTGCGCCAGTAATCGCGCAGCACTTCGCTCAGCAAATCGGTGTGATCGGTTTCCAGGCTCTGGGTGAACAGGCTGCCGCTGTCGAAGGCGTGCTCGCGCAGCATGCGTTGGCACCAGCTGTGAATGGTCGAAACTGCCGCCTCGTCCATCCACTGCGCCGCGATGTCGAGACGACTGGCGCAGCCGGGCCATTGCTCGATGGCAAACTCGTCACGCAAACCGGCGATCAACGCGTCGGGCGCTTCGATTTCTTCACGGAAGAACCGCGCGGCTTCGGCCAGTCGCGTACGAATACGGTCGCGCAGTTCCTTGGTCGCCGCGTCGGTAAATGTCACCACCAGGATCTGCGGCGGCAACAGCTCACGGCCAAACCCTGAGTCCTCGCTGCCATGCCCCAACACCAGACGCAGGTACAGCGCCGAGATGGTGAACGTCTTGCCGGTGCCGGCGCTGGCTTCAATCAGCTGGCTGCCTTTCAGCGGGAAGCGCAGGGCCAATGGTTGTTGTGCGTCACTCATGCGCCGGCCTCCTGGCGAGAAAGTGCCTGCCAGGGCGCTTCAAAAATGGGCTTGTATAACGCCTCGCACCAACCCACGAACTCTTCGCTGCCCAACAATGCATCGAAGTCCGGGAACTGACGCGCCAAGGCGGTGCTTTCGGCACGCTCGCCATTGCTGTTCTGGCCATCGCCTTCATAGGCCTTGCGCGCGGCGGCTTCGGCTTTGATTTCGTCGTTCTGCCCCAGCCAGGCGAAGGCCGTCTTGACCGCGATCGGCAGCGGTCGCTGCATGCCTTGGTGCCAGGCCAGCAGCAGGTCGTTGAGGGTGCGCGTGGCGGTGTCTTTGTCCAGCGGCGGCAGCAGGAGGGTTTCGTCGCTGGCCACGAGCGCGGTGGTCAACGGCAGATCGCACGCGCAGGCCACCAGATGGTTCACCCACGGCTTGGTCAGACGATGCCACTTGCGCGTCTTCTTGCTGGCAATGGCATTGGGGATAGCGGTGATCGCGAGTAACTCATTCTGAGGGTTCTGATAAAGCCCATCGACCCAGCCATCGAGCTCGACGCCCTGATGCTGATAACTGACCGGCAACGCGCTGTGCAGCCGCACCGGCCAGCGAACCAGCAATTCGTGATAGCGGGCGACGAGATCGGGCAGCGGTTCGATCAGTTCATCCTGCAACAAGGTGCCGAACCCGGCCATCGGCAGCAGTCCGCTGCCCTGCAAGCGCGTCGCTTGTGCGTGGAGCGATTCCTGAATGTGCCCGGGATCTGTGAGCGCCGCTTGCAACAAGCTGTCGCTGAGGCCGTAGCGCTCAAGCGCGTCGAGCACGAAAGGCTCCTCGTCCGCCAAGGGCGCTTCGGCAACTTCGAAGAATATCTTCAAGCGCTGACTGAAGAAGTGCTTCACCGGATTGCGCAGAAAATCCTGCAATTGCATCAGGCTAAGCGGCTCTTCCTGCTGGTGCTGTTGCAGCGCTTTTATTTCGCCTGCTTCGGTGAGGGCTTCGTGCAGCACTTGCCACTCGCGGGCGAAGCTGAAGAACTCCGGGTTCTCCTGAAAGTACTTGGCGCTGAAAGGCTGCAGCGGATGCTCGACGGTGAGTCTGTGCAGCAACTGCTGGCCCGGATCACGCTTTTTATCGTCCTCGGGCTCGATGGCATCGGCCAGCCGCCAACCGCTGGACAGATGATCGCGCAGCTGCCCGATGAGCACCGAAGCCGGCCGCTCGGAGTTGTCGCGAATACTGCGCCCCACCCAGCTGATGTACAGCTGATCACGGGCGGACAGCAGCGCTTCCAGCAACAGATAACGATCATCCTCGCGCCGGGAACGGTCGCCGGGACGGTAATCGCTGCCCATCAGATCGAAATCCAGCGGCGGTTGCGCGCGTGGGTAATCGCCGTCGTTCATACCGAGCAGGCAGACGATTTTGAATGGAATGGCGCGCATCGGCATCAACGTGCAGAAGTTGACCGAGCCGGCCAGAAAGCGTTGGGACAACCGCCCTTGGTCCAGCCCAGCCAGCCAGGCTTCACGCACGACCGTCAACGGCAACTCTTCTTCAAGGCCAACGTTCTCGCAGGTCTGCAGCCAGGTTTCACGCAGGGTTTCCAGCTGACTGAGCAGGTAGTCGTCGTGCTCACTGTCGGCCATGAAGAACAGCTGCATGATCGCCTGAAGGCGCGCGCCCCACATCGCCGGCGTCGCAGGCTGTGAGAGTTCATTGTGCGCAACCTGAAGCGCGTCGATCAGGGATACGAGAGGGCCAATCAGGGCCGCATCCAGCCCGCCGATTTCGTCATAGGGCTGAATGCCGTCGTAAGCGGCACCCGCACCGACGGCGTAGCCCAGCAACATGCGACGCAGACCAAAGTGCCAGCTGTTCTGCTCAAGCTGTTCCGGCAGCCCCAGCCCCTCACGCTGCTTAGCATTGAGCCCCCAGCGCACGCCTGCCCCCTCAATCCAGCGGTGCAGGGTTGGCAGGTCTCGCTCATCAATGCCGAACCGCGCTCTTAGCGCAGGGACGTCCAATAGATCGAGGATTTCACTGACCGGGAACCGACTGTCTGGAATCTTCAGCAAGTGCTCCACGGCGATCAGCAGCGGATCACGGCCTCGTTGGCCCTGGTCGGCGAGGGTGAAGGGAATAAAGCGACGGTCGTCGCGATCCAGTTGGCCGAAGACTGCGCGAATGTGGGGGCGTAGCTGTCGATGTCCGGCACCATGACGATGACGTCCCGAGGACGAAGGTCCGGATCCTTGCTGAAGCGCGCGAGCAGTTGGTCGTGGAGCACCTCCACTTCGCGCTGGGCGCTGTGGGCGACATGAAAGCGAATGGAGCGGTCGGTCTTGATATCCACGGGCGGCCAGACTTCGCGGGTCTCGCTCAAGGGGCGCAGCTCGAGGATATCGTCCTGGAGTTGATTCAGGAGCGTCTTGGGCTCGCTCTCGCTGAACAGGTCGATGCGCCCGTCGCGAAAGATCGAACGATAGCTATTCGGGTCATCATGGCTGTCGAGGAGATTGATGTAGTCACGACCCTGCTTGCCCCACGCAGCCAGTAACGGGTGAGCGTGCTGGTGCAGCGCATCAGGGTTCAGCACCACCGGCATGCCGGGTTTTCGTGATTGGCGTTTGTATTCGTGACGCAGGAGATCCTTGTCAGCCACGATGTCTGCCCAGTGATGGCGGCAAGGGTTGTGAACACAGAGCAGGACCTGGCTGAAACGAGCCAGACCGGCGAGCGCTTCCAATGCCTGAGCGGGCAATGACGAAATGCCGAAGACGATCACTCGCGCCGGCAAACCCGCCGGTGCCTCGGTCAGGATGTTGATACGTTCGATGTAACGCTGATGCACCCCAGCCCGGCTCTGGGCCATGCCCTCTGCCCCGACATCATGGAGCAGTGCACCCCACAGTTCGGCTTGCCAGCAGTTCTCTGCTTTCAGCGGCTTTGGTTCTCCCCGGCCGGTCCTGAGTTGATGCTTGCCAGCAGCCCAATCTTCCAACCAGTCGGCGCGGTACACCTGATATTGGTCGAACAGGTCAGCGAGTCGCTCGGAGAGCTGGTAGCGCTTGCGCAGGTCAGTGTCGGCCGTCAGGAATCGTTGCAGTGGCTCGAAGTGTGGCTGATTGATCAAGCCGGGGAGCAATCGCATCAAACGCCAGGTCAGGGGAGCTTTGTCGAGCAACGAGGTTTCCGGAATCTCTGCCTTGCCCAACACCGCTCGATACAGCTGCCACATGAAACTGCCAGGCAGCTGCACATCGATCGCGGCAGCGATACCGCAACCACCTTGATCATCGTCCTGTGCATCTTCTGCCAACGCGAGCTTCAGCCACTGCGCGATACCGTTGCTTTGTACCAGCGCTACCTCGTTTTCAAGGGGAGTCAGGGGATAACGTCGCATCCATGACACAACAAGGCCACGCAGCTCATCCAGGCGATTCCCATGGACCACCATAAACCCGGGGTTGAGATTGGATGTCACCGGCATAGCTGCGTCCCTTGGTCTTTCAAAAGAGGGAGAAGACTAACAGAGGGAGAGGTTTGGTTAACGGTCGATCTTGTTGCGTCGGACGCCAACCCGCACTTGGGGGCTGACGAGTTGCGCAGAAGTGGTTGCCAGT